>CBDFHN010000001.1:0-877334 GCA_965247735.1 Flavobacteriaceae bacterium
TATAGCAATAGAAGATGGAAATCCAGTAACAGTAGATTTAAGTTCGTATTTGGATAATACCGACGATCAAAATTTAACAGGAGCAAGTATAGATGCATCAAATATATTGACAATAGCTATTGAAGGCGGAACATCCACTACAGTAGATTTAAGTGCTTATTTGGATAATACAGATGCTCAGACGATAGCTTTAGTATCAAACACGTTGACATTAGGAAACGGAACAGGCTCAGATACAACAGTAGATTTAAGTGGCTATGTAAGTACGGATAATCAGAACTTAACAAGTGCTACTATAGATGGTTCAAATGTCTTAACTATAGCAATAGAAGATGGAAATCCAGTAACAGTAGATTTAAGTTCGTATTTGGATAATACCGACGATCAAAATTTAACAGGAGCAAGTATAGATGCATCAAATATATTGACAATAGCTATTGAAGGTGGAACATCCACTACAGTAGATTTAAGTGCTTATTTGGATAATACAGATGCTCAGACGATAGCTTTAGTATCAAACACGTTGACATTAGGAAACGGAACGGGCTCAGATACAACAGTAGACTTAAGTGCTTATGTAAGTACAGATAATCAGAACTTAACAAGTGCTACTATAGATGGTTCAAATGTCTTAACTATAGCAATAGAAGATGGAAATCCAGTAACAGTAGATTTAAGTTCGTATTTGGATAATACCGACGATCAAAATTTAACAGGAGCAAGTATAGATGCATCAAACATATTGACAATAGCTATTGAAGGCGGAACATCCACTACAGTAGATTTAAGTGCTTATTTGGACAATACAGATGCTCAGACGATAGCTTTAGTATCAAACACGTTGACATTAGGAAACGGAACAGGCTCAGATACAACAGTAGATTTAAGTGCTTATGTAAGTACAGATAATCAGAACTTAACAAGTGCTACTATAGATGGTTCAAATGTCTTAACTATAGCAATAGAAGATGGAAACCCAGTAACAGTAGATTTAAGTTCGTATTTGGATAATACCGACGATCAAAATTTAACAGGAGCAAGTATAGATGCATCAAACATATTGACAATAGCTATTGAAGGCGGAACATCCACTACAGTAGATTTAAGTGCTTATTTGGATAATACAGATGCTCAGACGATAGCTTTAGTATCAAACACGTTGACATTAGGAAACGGAACAGGCTCAGATACAACAGTAGACTTAGGTGCTTATGTAAATACAGATAATCAAAATGCTTCAGAGGTAGTTTTTTACACCAACAGGAAATACTGCAAGTGCAGATGTACAAGCAGCAATAGTAGAGTTACAAACTGATATTGATGGTTTTGCTGCAGTAGCGGGACAAACTAATACGGCATCAAATCAGGGAACCGCAGGAGTAGGAACCTTTTTACAAAAAACAGGAGCAGATTTAGAATTTAAAAATATAAATGCAGGATCTAATAGGATAAGTATTACTAATGATGCTGCTAACAATGAAATTGATATTGATGTGAATGAAGCTAACTTAACTATTACAGAAAGTCAAATATCAGATTTAAATCATACAGTAAATACAGATGCTCAGACGATAGCTTTAGTATCAAACACGTTGACATTAGGAAACGGAACAGGCTCAGATACAACAGTAGACTTAAGTGCTTATGTAAGTACAGATAATCAGAACTTAACAAGTGCTACTATAGATGGTTTCAAATGTCTTAACTATAGCAATAGAAGATGGAAATCCAGTAACAGTAGATTTAAGTTCGTATTTGGATAATACCGACGATCAAAATTTAACAGGAGCAAGTATAGATGCATCAAACATATTGACAATAGCTATTGAAGGCGGAACATCCACTACAGTAGATTTAAGTGCTTATTTGGACAATACAGATGCTCAGACGATAGCTTTAGTATCAAACACGTTGACATTAGGAAACGGAACAGGCTCAGATACAACAGTAGACTTAAGTGGCTATGTAAGTACAGATAATCAGAACTTAACAAGTGCTACTATAGATGGTTCAAATGTCTTAACTATAGCAATAGAAGATGGAAACCCAGTAACAGTAGATTTAAGTTCGTATTTGGATAATACCGACGATCAAAATTTAACAGGAGCAAGTATAGATGCATCAAACATATTGACAATAACTATTGAAGGCGGAACATCCACTACAGTAGATTTAAGTGCTTATTTGGATAATACAGATGCTCAGACGATAGCTTTAGTTTCAAACACGTTGACATTAGGAAACGGAACGGGCTCAGATACAACAGTAGACTTAAGTGCTTATGTAAGTACGGATAATCAGAACTTAACAAGTGCTACTATAGATGGTTCAAATGTCTTAACTATAGCAATAGAAGATGGAAATCCAGTAACAGTAGATTTAAGTTCGTATTTGGATAATACCGACGATCAAAATTTAACAGGAGCAAGTATAGATGCATCAAATATATTGACAATAGCTATTGAAGGCGGAACATCCACTACAGTAGATTTAAGTGCTTATTTGGATAATACAGATGCTCAGACGATAGCTTTAGTATCAAACACGTTGACATTAGGAAACGGAACAGGCTCAGATACAACAGTAGACTTAAGTGCTTATGTAAGTACAGATAATCAGAACTTAACAAGTGCTACTATAGATGGTTCAAATGTCTTAACTATAGCAATAGAAGATGGAAATCCAGTAACAGTAGATTTAAGTTCGTATTTGGATAATACCGACGATCAAAATTTAACAGGAGCAAGTATAGATGCATCAAACATATTGACAATAACTATTGAAGGCGGAACATCCACTACAGTAGATTTAAGTGCTTATTTGGATAATACAGATGCTCAGACGATAGCTTTAGTATCAAACACGTTGACATTAGGAAACGGAACGGGCTCAGATACAACAGTAGACTTAAGTGCTTATGTAAGTACGGATAATCAGAACTTAACAAGTGCTACTATAGATGGTTCAAATGTCTTAACTATAGCAATAGAAGATGGAAATCCAGTAACAGTAGATTTAAGTTCGTATTTGGATAATACCGACGATCAAAATTTAACAGGAGCAAGTATAGATGCATCAAATATATTGACAATAGCTATTGAAGGCGGAACATCCACTACAGTAGATTTAAGTGCTTATTTGGATAATACAGATGCTCAGACGATAGCTTTAGTATCAAACACGTTGACATTAGGAAACGGAACAGGCTCAGATACAACAGTAGATTTAAGTGGCTATGTAAGTACGGATAATCAGAACTTAACAAGTGCTACTATAGATGGTTCAAATGTCTTAACTATAGCAATAGAAGATGGAAATCCAGTAACAGTAGATTTAAGTTCGTATTTGGATAATACCGACGATCAAAATTTAACAGGAGCAAGTATAGATGCATCAAATATATTGACAATAGCTATTGAAGGTGGAACATCCACTACAGTAGATTTAAGTGCTTATTTGGATAATACAGATGCTCAGACGATAGCTTTAGTATCAAACACGTTGACATTAGGAAACGGAACGGGCTCAGATACAACAGTAGACTTAAGTGCTTATGTAAGTACGGATAATCAGAACTTAACAAGTGCTACTATAGATGGTTCAAATGTCTTAACTATAGCAATAGAAGATGGAAATCCAGTAACAGTAGATTTAAGTTCGTATTTGGATAATACCGACGATCAAAATTTAACAGGAGCAAGTATAGATGCATCAAATATATTGACAATAGCTATTGAAGGCGGAACATCCACTACAGTAGATTTAAGTGCTTATTTGGATAATACAGATGCTCAGACGATAGCTTTAGTATCAAACACGTTGACATTAGGAAACGGAACGGGCTCAGATACAACAGTAGACTTAAGTGCTTATGTAAGTACGGATAATCAGAACTTAACAAGTGCTACTATAGATGGTTCAAATGTCTTAACTATAGCAATAGAAGATGGAAATCCAGTAACAGTAGATTTAAGTTCGTATTTGGATAATACCGACGATCAAAATTTAACAGGAGCAAGTATAGATGCATCAAATATATTGACAATAGCTATTGAAGGCGGAACATCCACTACAGTAGATTTAAGTTCGTATTTGGATAATACCGACGATCAAAATTTAACAGGAGCAAGTATAGATGCATCAAATATATTGACAATAGCTATTGAAGGCGGAACATCCACTACAGTAGATTTAAGTGCTTATTTGGACAATACAGATGCTCAGACGATAGCTTTAGTATCAAACACGTTGACATTAGGAAACGGAACAGGCTCAGATACAACAGTAGACTTAAGTGCTTATGTAAGTACAGATAATCAGAACTTAACAAGTGCTACTATAGATGGTTCAAATGTCTTAACTATAGCAATAGAAGATGGAAACCCAGTAACAGTAGATTTAAGTTCGTATTTGGATAATACCGACGATCAAAATTTAACAGGAGCAAGTATAGATGCATCAAACATATTGACAATAGCTATTGAAGGCGGAACATCCACTACAGTAGATTTAAGTGCTTATTTGGACAATACAGATGCTCAGACGATAGCTTTAGTATCAAACACGTTGACATTAGGAAACGGAACAGGCTCAGATACAACAGTAGACTTAAGTGGCTATGTAAGTACAGATAATCAGAACTTAACAAGTGCTACTATAGATGGTTCAAATGTCTTAACTATAGCAATAGAAGATGGAAATCCAGTAACAGTAGATTTAAGTTCGTATTTGGATAATACCGACGATCAAAATTTAACAGGAGCAAGTATAGATGCATCAAATATATTGACAATAGCTATTGAAGGCGGAACATCCACTACAGTAGATTTAAGTGCTTATTTGGATAATACAGATGCTCAGACGATAGCTTTAGTATCAAACACGTTGACATTAGGAAACGGAACAGGCTCAGATACAACAGTAGACTTAAGTGCTTATGTAAGTACAGATAATCAGAACTTAACAAGTGCTACTATAGATGGTTCAAATGTCTTAACTATAGCAATAGAAGATGGAAATCCAGTAACAGTAGATTTAAGTTCGTATTTGGATAATACCGACGATCAAAATTTAACAGGAGCAAGTATAGATGCATCAAATATATTGACAATAGCTATTGAAGGCGGAACATCCACTACAGTAGATTTAAGTGCTTATTTGGACAATACAGATGCTCAGACGATAGCTTTAGTATCAAACACGTTGACATTAGGAAACGGAACAGGCTCAGATACAACAGTAGACTTAAGTGCTTATGTAAGTACAGATAATCAGAACTTAACAAGTGCTACTATAGATGGTTCAAATGTCTTAACTATAGCAATAGAAGATGGAAACCCAGTAACAGTAGATTTAAGTTCGTATTTGGATAATACCGACGATCAAAATTTAACAGGAGCAAGTATAGATGCATCAAACATATTGACAATAGCTATTGAAGGCGGAACATCCACTACAGTAGATTTAAGTGCTTATTTGGACAATACAGATGCTCAGACGATAGCTTTAGTATCAAACACGTTGACATTAGGAAACGGAACAGGCTCAGATACAACAGTAGACTTAAGTGGCTATGTAAGTACAGATAATCAGAACTTAACAAGTGCTACTATAGATGGTTCAAATGTCTTAACTATAGCAATAGAAGATGGAAATCCAGTAACAGTAGATTTAAGTTCGTATTTGGATAATACCGACGATCAAAATTTAACAGGAGCAAGTATAGATGCATCAAACATATTGACAATAACTATTGAAGGCGGAACATCCACTACAGTAGATTTAAGTGCTTATTTGGATAATACAGATGCTCAGACGATAGCTTTAGTATCAAACACGTTGACATTAGGAAACGGAACGGGCTCAGATACAACAGTAGACTTAAGTGCTTATGTAAGTACAGATAATCAGAACTTAACAAGTGCTACTATAGATGGTTCAAATGTCTTAACTATAGCAATAGAAGATGGAAACCCAGTAACAGTAGATTTAAGTTCGTATTTGGATAATACCGACGATCAAAATTTAACAGGAGCAAGTATAGATGCATCAAATATATTGACAATAGCTATTGAAGGCGGAACATCCACTACAGTAGATTTAAGTGCTTATTTGGACAATACAGATGCTCAGACGATAGCTTTAGTATCAAACACGTTGACATTAGGAAACGGAACAGGCTCAGATACAACAGTAGACTTAAGTGCTTATGTAAGTACAGATAATCAGAACTTAACAAGTGCTACTATAGATGGTTCAAATGTCTTAACTATAGCAATAGAAGATGGAAATCCAGTAACAGTAGATTTAAGTTCGTATTTGGATAATACCGACGATCAAAATTTAACAGGAGCAAGTATAGATGCATCAAACATATTGACAATAGCTATTGAAGGCGGAACATCCACTACAGTAGATTTAAGTGCTTATTTGGATAATACAGATGCTCAGACGATAGCTTTAGTATCAAACACGTTGACATTAGGAAACGGAACAGGCTCAGATACAACAGTAGACTTAAGTGGCTATGTAAGTACAGATAATCAGAACTTAACAAGTGCTACTATAGATGGTTCAAATGTCTTAACTATAGCAATAGAAGATGGAAACCCAGTAACAGTAGATTTAAGTTCGTATTTGGATAATACCGACGATCAAAATTTAACAGGAGCAAGTATAGATGCATCAAACATATTGACAATAGCTATTGAAGGTGGAACATCCACTACAGTAGATTTAAGTGCTTATTTGGATAATACAGATGCTCAGACGATAGCTTTAGTATCAAACACGTTGACATTAGGAAACGGAACAGGCTCAGATACAACAGTAGACTTAAGTGCTTATGTAAGTACAGATAATCAGAACTTAACAAGTGCTACTATAGATGGTTCAAATGTCTTAACTATAGCAATAGAAGATGGAAATCCAGTAACAGTAGATTTAAGTTCGTATTTGGATAATACCGACGATCAAAATTTAACAGGAGCAAGTATAGATGCATCAAACATATTGACAATAGCTATTGAAGGCGGAACATCCACTACAGTAGATTTAAGTGCTTATTTGGACAATACAGATGCTCAGACGATAGCTTTAGTATCAAACACGTTGACATTAGGAAACGGAACAGGCTCAGATACAACAGTAGATTTAAGTGCTTATGTAAGTACAGATAATCAGAACTTAACAAGTGCTACTATAGATGGTTCAAATGTCTTAACTATAGCAATAGAAGATGGAAACCCAGTAACAGTAGATTTAAGTTCGTATTTGGATAATACCGACGATCAAAATTTAACAGGAGCAAGTATAGATGCATCAAACATATTGACAATAGCTATTGAAGGCGGAACATCCACTACAGTAGATTTAAGTGCTTATTTGGATAATACAGATGCTCAGACGATAGCTTTAGTATCAAACACGTTGACATTAGGAAACGGAACAGGCTCAGATACAACAGTAGACTTAAGTGCTTATGTAAGTACAGATAATCAGAACTTAACAAGTGCTACTATAGATGGTTCAAATGTCTTAACTATAGCAATAGAAGATGGAAACCCAGTAACAGTAGATTTAAGTTCGTATTTGGATAATACCGACGATCAAAATTTAACAGGAGCAAGTATAGATGCATCAAATATATTGACAATAGCTATTGAAGGCGGAACATCCACTACAGTAGATTTAAGTGCTTATTTGGACAATACAGATGCTCAGACGATAGCTTTAGTATCAAACACGTTGACATTAGGAAACGGAACAGGCTCAGATACAACAGTAGACTTAAGTGCTTATGTAAGTACAGATAATCAGAACTTAACAAGTGCTACTATAGATGGTTCAAATGTCTTAACTATAGCAATAGAAGATGGAAATCCAGTAACAGTAGATTTAAGTTCGTATTTGGATAATACCGACGATCAAAATTTAACAGGAGCAAGTATAGATGCATCAAACATATTGACAATAGCTATTGAAGGCGGAACATCCACTACAGTAGATTTAAGTGCTTATTTGGACAATACAGATGCTCAGACGATAGCTTTAGTATCAAACACGTTGACATTAGGAAACGGAACAGGCTCAGATACAACAGTAGACTTAAGTGCTTATGTAAGTACAGATAATCAGAATATAAGTGGATCAGGATTATCAGGGACAGATTTAACAATCGGAATAGAAGGAGGGACAAACGAAACTGTAAGTTTATCGAGTTTTGCAACGGATGCGGAAGTAGCAGCAAGTGCAGCATTAGATTTAGATAAAGATGCAACAAACGAAATCCAAACAATAACAGCAGGAACAGGAATAACGGTTACACCAACAGGTACAGATGATTATATCATAACAAATAATGCTCCAGACCAAACAGTAGCTTTGACAGGAGCAGGTAGTACTAGTGTAACAGGTGCATATCCTAATTTCACGATTACATCTACTGACAACCAAACTGCAACAGAAGTTGCAATAACAGATGCAGGAGGGAACTTTACAGCAACACATGTTGAAGGGGCCTTGGCAGAATTAGCTGCTGGCAATAACGTCTATACCACAAATGGTACACTTACCGGAGCTAGAACAGTAACTGGAGCAGGAAATAGCCTTGCGTTTACTGGGGTGAGTGCTTATCAAGTAAATGCTGCTAATTTACAATTGTTTGGTAGTTCTAGCATTCAATTGCAATCAACAGGTGGAGCAACACAAATTTCAGGTGCTTCTGGTATTCAATTGCAGAATAATACTTCCGTTGCTGGTAATTTAAGTGTAACTGGTACTTATGCAGATAGTAGTACTGATGTTGGTACCGCTGGGCAAATATTAAGCTCAACAGGAACAGGAACTAATTGGATTGATAAACAGGATGCATCAGAAGTTGCATTAGCAACAAACAAAGATACTGATGGTGACGGTACAGATGAAACTAACGTACAAGAAGTAGTAACAGCAATCGAAAGAATTACGGCAAAAGCAGCTAGGATCTTCTATCCGCCATCTATTTCAATAGATGCTTCTGCCACAGGAACAGGATTGACAAAAAATTTATATACAGAATATATAACTCAGTTTGGTAGTCCAGCTGTGTCAAGTTTTTTAGTAGGTTCAACAGGGGCATTGGCACCTGCAATACCAACATATGCAGCAGGAGATTTGTATTATTATGTTACTTATTTCGATCCAGCTGTGTTTGCTAATGTAAGTATTAATGCAACTGGAGTGATGACTTATGATATAATTGCTGCACCAGCAGATTACAACTCATTAATTAATGTGGTATTTGTAGTAAAATAATAAGAACAGTAATAAAAAAGCAAAACGTTTTGAAGCATATCACAACATATAGGTTTTTACTACTGTTCATCGGAATAGTGTTACTTAGTATCAATTCATTAAGTGCGCAATTTCAATTAAAAGCACCAAGTAGTACCGATGAAAATAATTACCAATGGTATGAAGCTAAAGCACCTAATTCAGTCATTGGAACAAGTTCAACTCTTGAAGTAACGCTACCTGGGGTATATTATGCAACTTATGATGGTACTTTATGTGGTAGCAATGCAACGGGGTATTTTATTCTTACAGATTGTACAGCTCCGGATAATCAAGTAATCCTTGATATTCAAAATAGTGTACCAACAGGAGCAATAATCTCTTGGTCTCCAGCAGTTGCAGGAGATCAAACACAGCCTACAGTTACAGCAACTACGGGAGTGGTAAAATATACAGCCACTATTACAAAACTCGGAAATAGTAAATCTTTACCTAATTTTACAGTTGTTTGTTTAGAGCAAGCAGCTAATTTGGTAGACGATGTAGTTACTGTTGATGAAGATCAGCAAGTAATAGTACCAATTTATGATAACGATAGTGATTTACCTACAAATGGTACATTAGCAATACCAACAGCAACAGCTCCAACAAACGGAAATGTTGTAATTACTGACCCTAATGGAACACCAAATGATCCTACAGATGATATCCTTACTTATATTCCAAATCCAGATTATAATGGAGTAGATTCATTTGCGTATCAGATTTGTGATAATACTACAGGAGGGTGTAGTACTGCAACAGTTAATGTAACGGTAAGTCCAATATTAGACGCAGTTAATGATGCAGTTTCAATGTTAGAAAACCAAACATTAACAATAGCGATTTATGCAAATGATAATGATATTCCAAATTTAGGAACCTTGCTAATTACTGCTAATCCAGCAAATGGTGTTGCAACTATTAATACTGGAGGAACAGCAACAGATCCTTCAGACGATACGGTTATTTATATCCCGAATGCAGATTTTGATGGTACTGATGTATTTACCTATCAAATTTGTGATACTAATGGTAATTGTGATACAGCAACAGTAACAATAATAGTTAACGAAGTAGCTATAGCACTTGATGCTGATGGCGATGGAATTATAAATAGTTTTGAAGATCTAAATTTAGACGGAGATAATAATCCTGCAACAAACCCAACAGATACAGATGGTGATGGTATTGCTAATTATTTAGATATTGATAGTGATGATGATGGTATACCAGATAATATTGAAGCACAAACTACAGCTGGTTATATAGCGCCAAACGGAGTGGATGTCAATGCCAATGGTTTACAGGATGTTTATGAAGGTACTGGTGTTGGAGTGGGTATTATCCCAGTAGATACTGATAATGATGGAATACCAGATTATCTAGATGATGATAGCGATAACGATACTGTTCTTGATGCCATAGAGGGTCATGATCATGATAAAGATGGAGTGGCAGATGTTACCTATGTAGGATCAGATAAAGAAGACGATGGGTTAGATGATGGCTATGAAGGTAGTTCTACTATTGATATTGATGTTAATGATGAAATAGACGATCCTATCAACGATATGCCTAATACCGATGGAGATAATGAGCTAGATTATAGAGATACAGATGATGATGATGACGGTATCCTAACTCAAGATGAATATGACCTTGATGGTAATGGACCAGATGATGATGATGCTAATGGCATACCAAATTATTTAGAAGACAATAGAGAAGTAGCGGGTAACGAGCTTATAGAAGTATATAATGTAATTACTCCTAATGGTGACGGAATACATGATTATCTACGTATAGATAGAATAACTGATTACCCAAATAACTCGGTTCAGATATTCAATAGATTTGGAGTTTTAGTTTTTGCTACTAGAGCCTATGATACAGAAGGTAATGTGTTTAGAGGTGTGTCTACTGGAAGAGCTACCTTACAAGCAAATAAAATGCTGCCAGTAGGTACTTATTTCTTTGTTATAGAGTTTGAAGTCAATGGAAAAATGCATAACGAATCTGGTTACCTGTATATTAATAGATAAAGTAATGTCAAAAATGTATAAAAACATAGTACTCATATTGATTTTCTGTAGCGGTATTCAGCTATACAGTCAGCAAGATGCTCAGTATACCCAATATATGTACAATACCATGACTGTAAATCCTGCATATGCTGGTTCTAGAGGTATGCTTAGTATTGCAGCATTACATAGGTCTCAATGGGTTGGTTTAGATGGAGCTCCACAAACACAAACGCTTAATATTCACTCTCCAATGGGGAGACTTAATAAAGTTGGAATGGGATTATCTATTGTAAATGATAAAATTGGGCCTATTCAAGAAACATCTTTTGATGTAGATTTTTCATACACCATAAAAACCTCAGATGAAGGTAAGTTATCTTTTGGAGTTAAGGGTGGTGGACATCTTTTAGATATTAAATTTTCAGAGTTAAATCAGTATAAAGAAGGCGGAACAGATCCATTATTGGAAACAGATATTCAGAATAAATTTTCTCCAAATGTCGGAGCAGGTATCTATTATCATACAGATAAATTTTATGTAGGAATTTCCGCTCCCAATTTATTGGAAACTAAACATTTTTCTAATTCCAATTTCAATGATACTAGTGGGAATTCAGTCAGTATATTGGCAGCCGAAAAAACCAATTATTATATTATTGGAGGTTATGTTTTTGAATTAAACCCCGATTTGTTATTTAAACCAGCCATCTTAACCAAGATGGTTACAGGTGCTCCAGTACAAGTAGACGTTTCTGCAAGTTTTTTACTGCGTGAAAAACTTTCTTTAGGATTGGCTTATAGATGGAGTGCTGCCTTTAGTGCTTTTGCAGGTTTTCAGGCCTCAGAGTCCTTTATGGTAGGTATAGCTTACGATAGAGAGATTACAGAATTAGGAAATGCAGCCTTTAATAATGGATCATTTGAAGTTTTTCTAAGGTTCGATTTTATTAGGTATCTAGATAACATACTGACTCCTAGGTTCTTTTAGTGAAATAATTGTGCTTTTATATGTTGCTAAATTGTTAAGAACTAAGTTGACAACTATATAGCTTAAGGGTATAATAGAAAAAAATATATACATAAATTGTTCTTTCATAAAGAGAACACTATATGAGGTATTGGGTAATAGTAATACTATTGGTATTTACCCCTGTTTTATCTATATCACAAAGTCGTCATATTAAAAAAGGCGATAGTGAATATAGCAAGATGTCTTATTCTTTAGCAATTAGATCTTACTTAAGAGCTATTGATAAAGGAGAAGATGCTGCATCCCTATATAAAAAACTAGGGAATTCATATTATTTCAATTCAGACTATGAAAATGCTCATAAGTGGTTCGAAATGCTTTTCAAAAGTGGAGCTAAAGATATTGAACAAGAATATTATTACAAATATGCTCAAACATTAAAAATTAAAGGAAAATTAGAGCAAGCCAAAATCATTCTCAAGGAAGCAGGCGAATTTAAGTCTGGAGACTCAAGATTACAACGTCCACCAAATTATATAGATTCTATAAAAACACAATCGAGTTTATACAATTTAAAAAACTTGAATATCAATTCTGGTGCTTCAGAATTCTCTCCATCAATAAGTGGACAAGAATTAATGTTTTCTTCCGCTAGGGATACAGGATCTTATAGAAAATTAAGATCCAAATGGAATAAAAATCCTTTTCTTGATTTGTATGCTGTACCATTACCTAAAGGTGAGGATGCTGATTTTTTAGAATCAGAGATTAGAAAGCTAGAAGGAAAAGTAAATTCTAAATTGCACGAGTCATCTGCCGTTTTTACAAAAGATGGAAAAACCATTTACTTTACAAGAAATAATTCCAAAAAAGGAAGAAAAAGGAGAGATTCAAAAGGTGTTGTACGGCTCAATATTTATAAAGCATCATTAATTGATGGAAAATGGACAAATGTAAAAGCATTACCCTTTAATAAAGACTCGTATTCAACGGCTCATCCTGCTTTAAGCCCTGATGAAACAAAACTGTATTTTGCCTCGGATATGCCTGGTTCTTTTGGAATGTCAGATATTTATAGTGTAGACATTCTTAGTAATGGATCTTACGGTAAACCTGTAAACTTAGGAGAAGAAGTAAATACGTCTAAAAGAGAAAGTTTCCCTTTTGTAAGCAGTAAAAATAATTTGTATTTCGCTTCTGATGGTCACTCAGGAATGGGAGGATTTGATATTTTTGTTTCAAAAATATTAAAAGCAGATATGGGTACGGTAGCAAATCTTGGAAAACCTATCAATAGCCCATATGACGATTTTACTTTTATAATCAATGAAGAAAGTAAAGCAGGCTATTTTGCATCCAATAGAAAAGGAGGAAAAGGAAAAGACGATCTATATGTTTTTAAGATCTCTGATGATTTTGAAATTTCTTGTAAAAAAATCATCACAGGATTACTATCTAATCTAGAGACTAATGAGTTGCTCTTAAATGCAGCTGTTACATTATTAGATGAAAAAGGAAATGAACTAGAAGCTGTTAAGACCAATAAAAAGGGAGAATATTTGTTTACTGTAGATTGTGAAGAAGAAGAACGTATTATCCATGGGGCCAAATTAGGATTCATAAGCGAGCAGAAGGATATCAATTTAGGTATAAAAGCAGATACGATAAAGATTGATTTAAAGCTGATAAAAGAAATAGAAACTCCAATGGGAGGTTACGATTTAGCAAAATTAATTCAGTTAGGACCAATATATTTTAATTTTGATAGCGCAAGAATAAGAAAAGACGCTGCAAACGAATTGGCAAAAGTAGCTGAAGTATTAATTAATAATCCAGATCTAATGGTGGTTGTAAAATCCCATACCGATAGCAGAGGATCCGCAGTTTATAATAAAAAGTTATCAGAACGTAGAGCCATAAGTACTGTTGATTTTATTAAGGCAAATGGAGTTTCTGATTTGCGAATTTCAGGAAAAGGATATGGAGAAATCGAATTGGTTACTGATTGTCCAGATGGTGTTAGATGTTCAGAGAGAAAACATCAATTAAATAGACGTTCAGAGTTTTTATTAGCAAATGAACTTATTTTTACGATACAAGTGGGGGCAGTAAAAAGCACCAATACTAAAAATGCCTTTACTGCAGTGCCAGATCTAATGTCTTATCGTTATGAAGACGGTTTTACACGGTTTTATTCTGGAATATTCAAGAATAGAGCAGATGCACTTAAAAGGCAAAAAGAGCTTGAGGGTAATGGTATTCTAGGTTTTGTTAGGCAATTGCAAGGTAATATTATCATAAAATAGCTGCTTGTTGCACTTAACATATAGTACCGATTATTGAAACTTCCAATTATAATTCTATTACATTCATTCTAAATTAATCAAAGATTAATAGTATTTTTGAGCAGTTAAAATATTGAAAAAAGTATAATCTTTTTTAATGTTTTATAAAAAAGCAAATAGACACTCTAATGTTTGTTTGATGTCACTTGTATAAAAGCAGAAAGACTTGAAAGAAGAACAGGTAATATTAGTTAATGAAAATGATGAGCAAATAGGGTTAATGCCTAAAATGGAAGCTCATGTAAAAGCCAAATTGCATCGTGCCTTTTCCGTTTTTATTATGAATGATAAAGGAGAAACAATGTTACAGCAAAGGGCTTTAGATAAGTACCATTCACCAGGGTTATGGACCAATACCTGTTGCAGTCACCAACGTGATGGAGAAACTAATATTGAAGCGGGAAAAAGAAGGCTTTTTGAAGAAATGGGATTTACAGCAGAGCTAAAAGAACTGTTTTCTTTTATCTATAAAGCGCCATTTGATAATGGACTAACAGAGCACGAATTGGACCATGTTATGATTGGTAAGTATAATAATGCACCAGCTATTAATCCAGAAGAAGTAGCGGATTGGAAATGGATGAAAGTAGAAGATGTTAAAGATGATATTTCTAAAAATCCAGAAAACTATACGGCTTGGTTTAAAATAATATTTCAGAAGTTTTATAATTTTTTAGCACAAGATAATGAGAGTAAAAGCAAGTAGAAAAGCACATTTTAATGCTGCCCATCGACTGTATAGAAAAGACTGGTCTGATGAAAAAAATTATAGCGTTTTTGGAAAATGCAGTAATCCCAATTACCACGGGCATAACTATGAGTTAGTGGTAAGTGTTATTGGTGATATAGATGTTGAAACGGGTTTTGTTATGGATTTAAAAATTTTAAAATCGCTAATCAGAAGAGAAATTGAAGATGCTTTTGATCATAAAAATCTAAATATAGAAGTGCAGGAGTTTGCAAACTTAAATCCTACAGCAGAAAATATAGCCGTAGTAATATGGAACAAATTGAGACCTCATATCGATCTTAAAAAAGAATTAGAAGTGGTGCTTTATGAAACGCCACGCAATTTTGTAACCTATACCGGATCTTAATTTTTCCTTTTTCAAGACAATACATTAATAGTCTGGCAGAAGTTGTTGAGACTTGTACTATTGTTATTAGTAGAAAATAAGGAAGGAATAATAAAGACTTCAAAAAATGATTGTAAATTCGTTGATTGAAGTAAATAATATGTGTAACTAAATAAATTTTATGAATTTCTATCCGATCAAATTTCAACCTATATTAAAAGATCGCCTTTGGGGAGGCACAAAGTTAAAAGAGGTTTTACATAAAAATATTGAAAGTACTACTACTGGAGAAAGCTGGGAATTATCTGATGTATCTGGTGATGTATCTGTTGTTAGCAATGGAGAACTAGCTGGCACATCATTAAAAGAGTTATTAAAAAAATATCCAGAAGCCTTATTGGGTAAAAGTGTAGTGGATCGTTTTGGTACTGATTTTCCGATATTGATAAAATTTATCGATGCCAAACAAGATCTGTCTATACAATTACATCCTAATGATGAATTGGCAAAAAAACGTCACAATTCGTTTGGGAAAACTGAAATGTGGTATGTAATGCAAGCTGATGAAAATGCCGAGCTTATTGTAGGTTTTAATAAAGATGTTACTAAAGAAGAATATACTGCGGCTTTAGGAAAAGGAGAGCTGACTTCGTTATTGAACTATGAAAAGGTAAATGAAGGAGATACTTTTTTTATCAATACAGGAAAAATTCATGCTATTGGTGCAGGAGTATTGCTTGCTGAAATACAACAGACTTCTGATGTTACCTATAGAGTTTTTGACTTCGATAGAAAAGATAAAGATGGGAATCTTAGAGAATTGCATACAGAGCAGGCACTAGATGCAATTGATTACGAAAATAAAGCAGATTTTAAAGTTGACTATAGTACTACAGTAAATACTAGTAATGAAATGGTCAATTGCCCGTATTTTAAGACCAATTATATTGAGGTATCTTCAATAGTAGAAAAAGATACTGCAGCTATAGACTCTTTTATAATTTATATGTGTGTAGCAGGATCTGTTACTATTACTGATGAAAATTCAAGCGAAAACATTACTAAAGGAGAAACTATTTTAATTGCTGCAAATACTAATAAGGTTACTCTAGAAGCTAAAAGTGCAAAACTCTTAGAGGTAATCATATAATTGCTTACTTTTGTAAAAAATTAAAATAAGATGGCAAGTATAAAAAATCTAAAGAAGGATTTAAATTTTGTTTTCGGTGATATTATCGAAGCAGTTCATTTATGGGAATTTGCAAATAATAAGTCAAATTCTAAAGAAGGAGGAGCTATTATTGATAGTGCTATTGCTGATTTTGATGCTTTAATTGTTAAGGTTAATGATAGAAAAGTAGAAAACAGAAAGAAGCACTTAAAAGGTGTTACTGTAGAGTTGGAAGAGAAAGCAACTGCTTTAGTTGAACGTTTAAATAGTTTATAAGACACTCTTTCCGTATTAGATCATAAAAAAAAGCGCTCCATGAGCGCTTTTTTTTATGATCTAAATTATACTTAGAAGAGTATACAATTTTGTGCTAACTTAGTTAGATGTTTTGTTTTTTTCTGCATCTGCTTTTATCTTCGTAATATATCTTTTCAATTCTTTACCATATTTAGAATTAGCGACTTCATCAGATAAGGCATTATTAATCGTATCTAAATATTTTACTCTTGCATCAAAAACTTCAGAAAGTGCTATATATGGAGCTACATAAGAGTCTTTGTTGTTTAATGCAAAGTTTAAAGAAAACAGGTAACGTCTTAATTGGTTTTTATCTGTTAGTTTTTGAATAGAATCATATGACAGGCTATCATTTTGTTTTTTAGCTTCAAAAGAATTTTTAATAAGGTCTAAGTTTCTATTGTTAAACTTTGCAATTATACCTTTGTATTCTTGCAGTTTATCATTTGATTTTGAGCCAGAAATTTTTGATTGAAATTCAAATAAGTCCCAAGTACTATTAATTGTAATTGTTCCAGCTTCACCAAAAAATAAGATTCTATCGTTATAATCGTTATGATCTTCTTTGTTTAGGTATAAATAAAAAGCCTCAGGACTTTCTATTGGGACATTAAATTTGAAATTTGCATCTCCTGACACTAATAAAGAATCTAGCGTAATAAGTGTAGTGTCTTGAATTTTTTGCAAGTAAATAGTTCCTTTTTTAAGCCCTTTTACATTTCCTTGAACTGTCATGGTATTGCTGTCGTTTTTAGAACAAGCAACAATTGTTAATAGTACTCCTAAAAGGATAACAAATTTAGTTGTTTTCATATGTTGTGATTTTTTTTAAAGTCTGCAAATATCAATAATCTTTATTAGAAATTAAACTTTTGATGCAATTTCCATGAGATAGGCACAAAATAAAGCACCACCCGTACCAACTACATAGCCAAAAACAGCAAGTAGTACACCTACTGAAGCTAGAGATGGATGAAATTCTGCCGCTACAATTGGGGCAGAAGCAGCACCTCCAACATTAGCTTGGCTTCCAACTGCCATAAAGAAAAAAGGTGCTTTTATAAGTTTTGCAACGCCAATCATTAAGCCTGCATGAATAATAATCCAGATAAAACCAATTACAATTAGCCCAGGATTGTCAAATATTTGTGTTAAATCCATTTTCATACCAATACTTGCTACCAAAATATAGATAAATAAGCCTCCTATTTTGCTAGCACCAGCTCCTTCATAGGTTTTGGCTTTTGTAAAAGATAGCAGTACGCCACAGATAGTGGCAACAACAACCATCCAGAAAAATTGAGAGCCTAAGAACGAAGCAAAACTTGCTTTATCTTTTACAGCTTCAAAATTGGTAGTAAGAAAATTACTGAGGTAATCACCAAAAAAATGTGAAAGGCCAACAACAGTAAAAGCTAAGCCAAACATAATAATATAATCCTTTGTGGTTGGTACTCTGGTTACCTTTTTAGAAAAAGCAATTACTTTTTCTTTTAAGCGCTCAATAGAAGAAGTGTCTGCATTTAGCCATCGATCTATTTTATTCGTTTTTCCAACACCAAGTAATATGATAGCGAGCCATATATTACCAACTACAATGTCTACCAGCACCATTCCACTATATCGATTTGGGTTAAACTGAAAAACTTCTAACATTGCTGCTTGGTTAGCACTTCCACCAATCCAACTACCAGCTATAGTAGCTAATCCTCTCCATATGGCGTCAAAATCGTTTCCACCAACAGATTCTGGTGAAAAAATAGAAACGATTAAAATGGCAATTGGTCCTCCAATAATAATACCTGCTGTTCCTGTAAAAAACATAATTAATGCCTTTGGGCCTAAATTGGCTATTGCCTTTAGATCGATGCTTAATGTCATAAGAACTAAAGCAGCTGGCAGTAAATATCTACTTGCAAAATAATAAATATTAGATGTGTCTGAAGAGATAACACCTAAACTTACAAATATTGATGGTATCACATAACACATCAACACGACAGGGAAAAATTTGTAAAATGTTTTCCAAAATCGATTTTCTATTCCAGATGTTAGTAATACAAAACCTAATGAAAAAGCAACGATACCAATAGCAATAGTATCGTTTTCTATAAGTGGTGCTGTGGCCATAAATTATAATTTTGCCGTAAATTAGTAAAAATTAACGAAACATAGTAGTCAAATAACTCGCAACACCATCTTCGGTGTTTTTTGGGGCTAAAGCATCAGCAACAGCTATTGCTTTTGCTCTTCCATTTGCAACAGCTACCCCGTGTCCAACACCTTTTAGCATTTCAATGTCATTATAATTATCGCCAAAGGCAATAACATTACTAAGGTTAATATTTGGATCGTTAGCAATTAACTGCGTTATTGCCTTTAGTTTAGAGACCTTAATATCTGCAACCTCAATTAAGGTGTCATTAGATCGGTAGAGGTGCAATAGGTTTTTAAACTCTATTGTTAACTCAGGAGTTAATGCATCAGCACTTTCTTTAGTCCCCATTAGCATTATTTTATGTGCAGATATGCCTTTGGCTTTCCAATCGTCAATAACCATGGCTATTGGCTTTATAATCGGACTAGTATTTGTATTTCTAATTTCCTTTTCAATACGTGCTGTTATTTCTTCAGCATACCATTCTGTATTGTGGTATAAGCCAAGTTTAACATGATGTTTTGTTGCTAATTGATATATTTTTTCAACAGCAGCAATAGGTATTGTTAGTGAGCTTATTATTTTATTATTTTTAATAACCAGTCCTCCATTATAACATATAATTGGTTGATTAAGAATGCCTAATTGATTCTGAATATAGGTCATAGATTGTGGCATTCTGGCAGAAACCAAAATTACATCTAGTTGCTCTTTTATGCTTTTGATGGCATCAATAGTAGGAATAGTTAGTGCTCCTTTAGCACCTAATAATGTTCCGTCTAGATCAGAACATAAAACTTTATATGACATTGTTTTTTGAATTGGATTAAGAATTTGCAGACTGTTGAGCCCAATAATTCTCTAATCATTAAATATTTATCCAATAGGTAAGTTTTAAATTGATTGACCTAACCCTTGGCGAATAATTATTAACAAAATAATTATCATTATATACCAGATAAAGGTCAGATAAGGGTGCAAAACGCCATTGGAGTCTAGAGTTTATACCAAAATTATTATCTGAATCCTTATTTTTATTATAGGTATACTGGACAAAAGTTGACCAAAATATAGATTTGCTAAAAGTAAAGTTTACTTTAGGTGCAATAAGCCATATTGAGGTGGAGTGATACGGTTCTGGTAATTCTATTCTATGGTATTCCATTTTAATAGAAGTACTAAATTTTGGTTGAATCCTAGTGTTTAATTGCGCACTAATGGATGATTTATATCCGTTGAAAAAGCCTCCAAAAGAGGGAGAAATATTATAAGAGAATACTTTACGCTGGTCTGATCTATAATTAAAAGAATAGTTGTTGTAATAGTAACCAACATTTGAAGGTAGTTCTATAATATTTGCTATTACCTCATCTGAGGAAGAAGTAGGATCGAAGCCACCTGTTAAATACGTATACTTATTATTAACTCTGATGCTCAATCTTGATTGGTTTCTAAAGTTTGCAGACCAAGAGGTGTTAAAGGTGTAATCTGTAAGTTTATGGTCTAAACCAGGTCTCCAGGTATTGGCATTAAATAACTCAAAGCTATGGCTTGTAATACTACTATTTTTTGGCCAGAAGGTGTATCCTAATTTATAGACTCCTTTTAGGATATCTGTTCTTCTAATAAAACCTAAATCCGATTTAAAATCTTCTCCGATATATATTCCATCAATAAAAAATTCAAAATTACGATTGTTATATGCCAAGAAAAGTCCTCCAGATAAATCCTTGTCTTCTGTTTTTGGTGTAAATGATTTATGTAAATATGCTTTTCCAGACCACCTATTGTTTAGTGTCGCTAAGTTATAGTCAATACCAATAACTCTATTGTATTTTTCTTCTTCTTCCAGAAAATCATAATCTTTAAAAGATTGTTTGCTAATAACAAAAGCGCTAATATTTGAACGTGAAAAAACACGTTGTTCTAATGCAAATACAGTATTGTTATTACTCGCTATTTCTGCTGTTTTATCTTCGTCTGTTTGAATGGTTAAAAAACCTAGTCTAAGATTATTAGTTAGTTTTCCACTAAGTCTTACTCCAGCAATTATTGGGTTTTCTACAGCATCACCATCTTTGTTTTGTGCAATTCCAATTCGTCTAGAGAAAAATGGATTGGCATCTCTAGAGCCTCCAAATCCAGCAAATAAATCACTATTATCAATAAAAAATTGTCTTTTTTCAGAGAGCGACACTTCAAAACGAGTAAGATTGGTAACCTGGTCATCTGCTTCTACTTGAGAAAAATCTGGATTTATGGTGATATCCAAATTCATACTGCTTCCAATCGCTATTTTTGCATCACCTCCAAATTTAACCTTACTATCAGTTTCATCGTTAGAATAATCTTTAACACCTTGTGCGTTTATATATGGAATTATCGCAATAGGAGTCCTTGGCTTTCCTAGCGGTTTTTCAAAAATCATTTCACCCATAAAGGCTAAAGCTGCAATGTTCTGATTACTTGGAGTATTTGTCCATGTACTTCTTTCGTTAGATTGGGTATCAAACCTGTAACTATTAAATCTCCATTTGGTTTGGCCTTCTTTAAATTTTAATGCCGTTAAGGGGATGGTCATTTCAGAAATATAATAGTTGTCATATATCTTTGATACTCCGTTCCATTTTGTATCCCAAGATAAACTAAAGCTGCTAAAATCTGTACCTCCACCAGATACCAAACCTTCTCTTCTTACTCCGTAGGGGTTAGTTCCAAACAGATAAGCGTTGTTTCCGTCATTGAAGGTATCAAACAATAAGGTAATGTTATCGCTATTTCCAGCTCTAAAATCTCTTTTTAATGATTGTGTTACATAGTTGTTACCTGCTGCAAAGACCTTTATACCTATATAAAGATTTCTGTCATCGAAAAGCATCTTAATTTCACTTTGTTGATTTGCTTTAATGGTGTCTGTAGGGAAGTATTGCCAAAAATTGTCTCCTCCTTTTGATGTGTTCCAATCACTTTCATCCAATATTCCATCTAGAGTGATGGGAGTATTGGTATATTTTACAGTAATAGTTTTGCTGCTCTGTGCATTAAGGAAATAAAATGATGCTATAAAAAAGAAGGCAAGGGTAAATTTGCGCATAAGTTGATGTGGTTGATGTGTTGATTTTCAACAAATGTAAATCTTAGTATGTTAACTAAAACTTAAAATTCAAAATAAAACCTTAAAGTTTATAATTGATATCTTTCAGCGTTTGAGTGAAATAGGTGTTATAATTAAAAAGTAATTATTCTTCTTTTTTTGGTGCTCTATTTGCTTCTTTTAAAATTTTCATAAGCATCCATTCTAACTGCCCATTGGTACTTCTGAATTCATCATTAGCCCATTTTTCGACTGCTTTTAGCATATCTTCATTAATCCGTAATGCAAATGCTTTCTTTTTTGCCATTATTAACTTTTTATAAAATCAACAACAACTGTTATCAATTCAGGAGAAATATTGTATTCTTTTGAATAGTAAGATTGTTGATTTTCTTGTAATGTGTTTACATGTTTTAAAACATGGTTCATTTTTGGAATAATTGCCAATTTGGCATCAGGTTTAGCTTTTTGTAATAATTTAGCATCCAATATCCTGACCTGCAAATCAGCATCTCCATTAACAATAAGTGTTGGAATGGTTATTTCTTTGATTTTTTCAATAGGATCAACATTAATATAACTTTTTATAAAATCATAATTTATAGGATTAAATATGCTTGCCAACAGAGGGTTGGTGTTGATGATGGTATCTTTTTCTTTTAGACTTTTAAAATGCTGACTGGTAATTGATCCTAGATCTTTGTTTTGAGCTGTTATTTGCCGAACAACAATATCTTCAAAATTTTCACTAGAGCCAGCTAAAGAAATATACTTATCGGCTAAATTATTAGCACAAAGTAAACCTACTAAAGCTCCTTGGCTATGACCAATTAATACAATATTCTTAAAACGGTCATCCTTTCTAAAATACCGCAAAGCTAATCTAACATCATCTGCCAAATAATTAAACGTCATATCATTAATACACAGCGCTAAATTTTTTTTGTTTGAAGTGCGTTTATCATATCTATAAAAAGCAATATTATTTTTAACCAAACTGTCCGAAAGCAGTTTTATATAATTGGCATTGCTATTTACACCTGGCTGGTTTCCATTTCTATCAATATTTCCTGAGCCATGTATAAATATGGCTAAAGATGCACTCTCACTATTTTTCCTATAAGTTAACGTACCTGGTAGCTCTATTTGATTATTATAAAGTACCAGTTCTTCTTCAAGTATTTCTTGTCCAAAAATAGTAGTACTAAGTAATAGAATAAGAAGGAATTTATAGTTCATGGTGCTGTTTTTTAACGAGCTAATATAGTATTTTACTTTACCACCTTTAGTAGCAGTAAAGTTATAGTTATTATAAAAATTAAGACCAGGTTGTATAAAACCATCATGATTAATGGTTTAATGTTCCCGTATTTAGTACCGGTGCAGCATCTTTGTCTGAGCATAGTACAACCATAAGGTTACTTACCATTGCGGCTTTACGTTCTTCGTCTAGCTCCACTACTTCTTTTTTGTTCAATTGATCAATTGCCATTTCTACCATGCTTACTGCTCCTTCCACTATTTTGTGTCTTGCGGCAACAATAGCCGTGGCTTGTTGTCTTTTTAACATGGCATTTGCAATTTCTTGTGCATAAGCCAAGTATCCAATTCTTGCCTCTAGCACTTCTATGCCAGCCATAGCTAAACGCTCTTGTACTTCTTTTTCTAATGCTTCACTTACCTCATTTACACTAGACCTTAATGTAGTTTCTTCTTCATGCCCTTCATCATTAAAATTATCATATGGATATAAACTAGCCAATTTACGAACTGCGGCATCAGTTTGTACCCTTACAAAGTTTTTATAGTCATCTACATCAAAAGCTGCTTTGTAGGTATTAGTAACTCTCCATACTAATATAGTGCTTATCATTATTGGATTTCCAAGCTTGTCATTTACTTTTAAGCGTTCACTGTCAAAGTTGCTCGCTCTTAACGATATTTTGCGTTTGTTATAAAGTGGATTTGTCCAAAACAAACCATTTTTTCTAATTGTTCCAATGTATTTTCCAAATAGTAGTAGTACTCTGGAATTATTTGGATTAACCAATACATAGCCTGGAATAATTAAGATTATAGGAACTATTAATAAAAGAAATTCCAATTCTTCTCGTAATGCTACCCCGTAAAGTAATGTTGCTAATAATAAAAATTGCACCAATAGCATTAGATAGCCATTAATTGCCGTTACTGCTTTTTCTTTTGTCATGTTATTTGTTTTGATATTAAAATGATATCATAAAGGTATTAAAATAATTCCAATTTTCAAAACACATAAAAAAAAAGCCTCAAATAAAATTTGAGACTTTAGTATTAAACCCGTTGTGCAACGCTGGATGTTTATTTTTTTAAGAGCTGGAGTATACGCTCTTCAAATGTTTTTTCTTGTATAGGTGATACCACGTTTTCAAAAAGTGTCATGTATTCTTCCGAATGTAGTGCAGATTTTTGTGCTTTAATATCAAAATGTGTGAACTTTGACCACATTACTGCCTTTAAGTGTTTTTGATTTTCATTCCACATGCGCAATTCTACAAATAGACTTTTTTCATTGTACTTTAAAACTTGCGAATCTATGTAGACGGTCTCCATGGTAAAGGCAGGTTTTAAATAAGCAATTTGGTTACTAGCCACAACCCAGCTTTTTCCTGTTAACATTCCTTGCTTGTATATATCCAAGTCGTAATTTGCTATCAATTGATCTTCTCTAGCATTAATAAGATAATCGATATACTTTGAATTGTTTAAATGGTTGAATGGATCACAATCTTGGAATCTAATTTTTGATGTACTTGATATTATTTTTTTCATATTTGATATATTTCAAATACCTATCGGTATGTGATGGGTTAAAAAAAAGTTATTTACTAATTTTCGTTATGATAATGTTTTCAATTTCGTTAATTATTTCTTGAAGATAAGATTGGTCTTGATGCAGGTAACTCATAAATATGCCACCTTCAATCATGGCATATATTTTTCTAGCTATAGATTTTGGGTTTATAGCAGTGTTAATTTCATTGTTTCTTTTACCCTCGTTTAGTATGCTTTCAAGACCTAGCTCTAATTTTTTAGAAATGGCCTTGGTTTTTTCATACAATTTTGGGTGTGTATGACTGGTATGTATTCCAATGTTTAGTATTGGACACCCACCAATTTCTTGAGTGTTTGTATAATAACTCCTATAGTAATGTGTTAAAGCATATAGTTTTTGAATAGCACCTGTCTCTTTATTTATCTTTTCTGCCAATGGTAAAATTATTCTTTTTACATTCAAAGAAAAGGCCTGAATTGCCAAATCTTCTTTATTTTCAAAATTGCAGTAGATGGCCCCTTTTGTTAAGCCAGTAGCCACTGTTAAGTCAGAAAGACTGGTTGCAACGTATCCCTTTTTATTAAAAATAGGTGTTACTTTTTCTAAAATAAACTCTTTTGTATTCATTGTTAAAATGACTTATTGCCCACAAAGATACGTATAAATACCAATCGGTATTGGTTTTTTGATAGTTTTAACATTTGTATTAAAAAAGGTAAGTGGAAATTGGAAAGATCAGTGTTTTTCTTTTCTGAATGCTAGGTTATAAGCTATAAATAATGCTATAAAGTAAAAAACAAAATCCATAAGACGATAGGTAAAACTGGTGTATTTGGTTATGGTTTCCATACTAATTAAAAGTATGGTGTCTATATAGCCAATGCTTTCTTGTTTTGCAGCTTCATGTATTACAATAAAAAAGTGGCCTATAAGAAAACTGAAAAAGGTAAAAGCAGCACTTACTTTTCCAAAAATACGTTCTCTACTTTTTCCAGTAGCTCTTATGGATACTCCTATAATAAAAGCGGTACCAATTGAAAAAACACTTGAAATAAGACCAAAGTTAAAATAAAAGATAGCCATTAGCAATGCACAGAATATTGCAAAGCCTAAAGCTGTAAAACTAGCTAAATATGGAGTTTGTACCTTACGTTCTTCTCTTATGTTTTTGTAGTCAATAGCATTTAATACCCTAAAAAAGTTTTTAAACTTAAATGTAGTACTCGTCTCCTTTGATTGACTCTCACAAAGCTTGTCCTTTTCATCATCAATTGTAGTAGAAGGTTTATGCTGTTTTAGAGATGGCATAATTAGGTTAGAGGTTTAATTTAAGTGTATCAAATATATGCATATATTAGAATAAAAACTCTTAAAACTTCTTTTTTTTGTTAAATGTTTTTTATTGAGAGGAAAATTAACCGCTTTGTCGTTCGTTAATGTATTGCTTTTTAGTCTGTTTTGGATTTTATTTGACTTTTTTTATGCTGTCGTAAATTTCTTATGATGGCTATAAAATAAACTATGTTTTTATTCTGATTTTGTAATACAATTTTAGCAAGTTGTTTTAGTTATAGGTAGAATAGTACTATTTTGTAAGAAATTGGATTGCTAAGATATTTAAAGAAATACGAGATTAATTTGCCTTTATTGGCGATTGAAAAAGTATAAAAAAACCTCGAGGTATCCCCCGAGGTCTGTTATTTTAGAATGATTAAAATGATTATTTTATCATTTCATAACTTCTCTTTACAAATGCGGTAAGTTCTTCACCTTTTAGTAACCCTTGAGACAAACGTGCTAAATCTAATGCTTGGTTAATTAATTTCTCCTTCTTTTTATCAGTTTTTGTATTTAAAATCTGACCAACTAATTCGTGATTGGTATTCACGATTAAGTTATACATTTCTGGAAAATTTCCAAACATACCACCAGCTCCAGTTTGTTGCATCTCTTTCATTCTACGCATAAATTCTGGTTGCGTTATTATAAAAGGTTCAGCATCAGAATTCATTGCTTCTAACTGTACTGTAAATTTTTCTTGAGGAATAATCTCTTTTAATGAAGCTTCTAGAGTTGTTTTTTCTTCATCAGATAGCTTAGAAATTTGCTCTTCATCTTTTTTGATGATGTTGTCAATATGATCACTATCAACACGGATAAATGACATATTTTCTTTAGTAGTTTCTAATTTTTGAATTAAATGACTTACAATAGGAGAATCTAACAACAATACCTCATATCCTTTTCCTTTTGCAGCAGTGATATAACTGTGTTGATCTTCTTTGTTTGCTGCATATAATACAACTAACTTATTGTCCTTATCTGTTTGCTTGTCTTTTATTTTTGCAATTAACTCTTCATAAGTAAAGAAATCTCCATCTACAGTTGGGTATAATGCAAATTTGTCAGCTTTCTCAAAGAATTTATCATCAGAAAGCATTCCGTACTCGATTACTACTTTAATGTCATTCCATTTGGCATTAAAATCTTCTCTATTAGTATTGAATAAAGATTTTAATTTGTCTGCAACTTTTTTAGAGATATAACTAGAGATCTTTTTTACATTACCATCCGCTTGTAAATAAGAACGCGAAACATTTAATGGAATATCTGGAGAATCAATAACACCTCTAAGCATTGTCAAAAATTCAGGAACAATACCTTCTACATTATCAGTAACAAACACTTGGTTTTGATACAATTGTATTTTATCCTTTTGAACACTCATGTCGTTAGACAATTTTGGAAAGTATAAAATACCTGTTAGGTTAAAAGGATAATCAACATTAAGGTGAATATTAAAGAGTGGCTCTTCTAGCTGTGCAGGATACAACTCTCTATAAAAACCTTTGTAATCTTCAGTTTTTAATTCTGTTGGTAACTTTGTCCAAGCTGGGTTTGGATTGTTGATGATATTATCAACCGTAATTGTTTCTGGTTTTGCATCCTTTTCAGCATCTTCTGGAAGTGGTAATGTTTCTTCCTTAGTTCCAAATTTAATTGGAATAGGCATAAACTTGTTGTATTTCGCTAAAAGCGAAGAAATACGTGCTTCTTCTAGGAATTCTGTAGAGTCTTCTGCAATATGTAAAATAATTTCAGAACCTCTCTCTGTTCTGTCATGAGCTTCTAAAGTATATTTTGGAGATCCATCACAAGTCCAGTGTGCTGCTGGTTCATCTTTAAAAGATTTTGTTATAATTTCAACTTTCTCTGCAACCATAAATGCAGAATAAAAACCAAGACCAAAATGTCCAATAATACCTGCATCATCAACCTTGTCTTTATACTGATCTAAAAACTCTTCAGCACCAGAAAAAGCGATCTGATTGATATACTTTTCTACTTCTTCAGCAGACATACCAAGACCTTGATCTATAATATGCAATTTTTTATTTTCCTTGTCAATCTTAATTTCAATCATAGGATTGTCATAAGTTGCACTAGATTCACCAATATTAGTAAGGTGCTTTAATTTTAAAGTTGCATCTGTTGCATTAGAAATTAATTCTCGCAAGAAAATTTCATGATCACTATATAAAAACTTTTTTATTAGAGGGAAAATATTTTCTACCGAAACATTAATATTTCCTTTTGCCATAATTGTAATTTTTTTAATTTATTATCTGTTTATACTCTTGTCAAAAAAAATACCAATCTTGTTGAAGTGACAAACTGGCATTTTATTGTTTTTTTTGAACCATAGAAAATCACTTTTTTTATGCTGTTTATTTTTATATCTTGAAAACGTCATGTTTATAGTCACGATAAATATTTAATAGCCATGGATACAACAACAATCATTAACATTGAACGAGTTTTTAATCTTCAGTTGGCTAGTAAAACAAGAATTGGCATGTCTTCCTATAAAGAACGAATTAAAAAACTAAAAGCATTGCAAGTAGCTGTTCAAGAGAAATATAGGTCAGGTTTACAAGAGGCGATATATGCTGATTTCAAGAAACCAAAGCTAGAAACAGATCTTACAGAAATATACAATGTTGTTGGCGAAATTAAACATGCTATTAAACATTTAAAAAAATGGATGGCAGCCGAACAAGTAGCAACACCATTATCATTATTGGGGTCTTCCTCTTGGGTAAAGTACGATTCTAAAGGTATTTGTTTGCTAATATCACCTTGGAACTACCCAATAAACCTTACCCTTGGTCCATTAGTATCTGCCATTGCTGCAGGAAATACGGTAATTATTAAGCCCTCAGAATTAACAGCACACACAAGTAATGTGTTAAAAAAACTAATTTCCGATGTGTTTTCTGAAGATGAAGTAGTGTTGTTTACAGGTGGAGTTTCCATAGCACAGGCATTATTAAAATTACCATTTAATCATATCTTTTTTACTGGAGCACCTAGTATTGGAAAAATAGTAATGAAGGCTGCTGCCGAACATTTAACTTCTGTTACTTTAGAGCTCGGAGGAAAATCCCCTGTTATAATAGATGAAACAGCAAACATAAAAAAAGCAGTAAAAAGAATAGCATGGAGCAAGTTTCTTAATGCTGGACAAACGTGTATTGCGCCAGATTATGTGTTAATACATCATTCTAAAAAGGAAGCCTTTATAGAAGAGCTAAAACAGGTATTGAATTTGTTTTATACTAAAGATGTATCGTTATCAAAATCGTACTGTACTATAGTTAATGATAAACATTACAAGCGATTGCTTTCTTATTTGGATGATGCCAAAGCTAAAAAGGCTACTGTAGTTATTGGAGGAGATACTAATGATAGTACTAACTATATTGCGCCAACTATTGTGACTAATCTTAGTGATGATAGTTTATTAATGAACGAAGAAATTTTTGGGCCTATTTTGCCAATAAAAACATACAATAACTTACAAGAAACTATTACTTATGTTAATACAAAGGAACAACCTTTGGCATTATATGTATTTAGTAAATCTAAAAAAAATATAGACTTAGTAGTTTCACAAACTAGGGCAGGAGGTAGTTGTATCAATAACTGCGTGTTACATTTTAGTAATTATAACTTACCATTTGGAGGGGTTAATACAAGCGGTATAGGAAGAAGTCACGGTTTTTATGGCTTTAAGGCTTTTTCTAATGAACGGGCATTTTATAAACAGCACTTGCCGTCCATTTCAGAGTTGTTGTTTCCACCATATACTTCATTTAAAGAGAAATTAACAAGACTTACCATTAAATGGTTTTGATTTAGTAATTGATAGGTCTTCTTTAGAATCATTGAATATTATAGGATAATGATACTAGTTTAGGAATGAATTCTTAAATTGCATTATAACAGAATAATAAATTATATGTACAATTCAAAAATAATAGGTCTTGGAAAATATGTCCCAGATAATATAATTACCAATAGTGATCTTGCAAAATTGATGGATACCAATGATGAGTGGATTGTTGAACGTACAGGTATACAAGAAAGAAGATGGGTAGTTCCTGGTGGAGAAGATACAACATCTACAATGGGAGTGAAGGCAGCAAAAGTGGCAATAGAAAGAGCAGGAATAGATAAAGATGATATAGATTTTATAATTTTTGCAACACTAAGCCCCGATTATTATTTTCCTGGTCCCGGTGTTCAGGTTCAAAAGGCCTTAGATATTAAAACAGTAGGAGCGTTGGATGTTCGTAATCAATGTTCTGGGTTTTTATATGCGATATCAGTAGCTGATCAGTTTATTAAAACAGGAATGTATAAAAACATTTTAGTTATTGGTTCTGAAGTCCATTCTCATGGTTTGGATAAAACAACTAGAGGTCGTGGTGTTTCAGTAATTTTTGGAGATGGCGCTGGTGCTGCTGTTTTAACAAGAGAAGAAGATAATAGCAAAGGAATTCTATCTACACATTTGCATTCGCAAGGAGAACATGCAGAAAAATTAGCATTAATAGCTCCTGGTATGGGAAAACGCTGGGTTAATGATATTATTAAGGATAATGATCCAGATGATGTTTCATATCTACCTTATATGGATGGACAGTTTGTGTTTAAAAATGCAGTTGTTCGTTTTAGTGAGGTTATTATGGAGGGTTTAAAGGCAAACAATTTAGAAAAAGAAGCTATTGATATGCTAATACCACATCAAGCTAATCTAAGAATAGCACAGTTTATTCAAAAGAAGTTTGGTATGAGCAATGACCAAGTGTTTAATAATATTCAAAAGTACGGAAATACTACAGCAGCTTCTGTACCTATAGCATTAACGGAGGCTTGGGAAGAAGGGAAAATAAAAGAAGGAGATACCGTTGTATTAGCAGCTTTTGGTAGTGGATTTACTTGGGGAAGTGCTATTATAAAATGGTAATTAGGTTTTCTGGATGAAAAATATAGTATCAAACCAATTCCGTCCTAAACGTTTTGTTAACTATGTGAATTTCCTTGGTATAATAGAATCTAAGAGGAATTATAATAAGAAAGGGGTTCGTTTTGAATGCTATTGTTTTTATGTCCTATCTAGATTTTGTCGTAAAATTTGCAGTGAAATTCCAGTAAAATTATAGGCTGTTTGAACGATAGTGAGTTCCTATAATTTATGGGATGAATAATAAATTTAGGCAAAATATAGTCAGACTAGATTTTTTTGTTTCGTTTTTTTATCAATGAAAAAAATGAAAATGATTACTTATTTAGGACGCTATTGATATCAAAACATGTTTTCTAAGGTAGAAAGCATGTTTTTTGTTTTATGAGTGTAGCAATCTAGTAATTTTCTCAACAAATTCTTCATCCGAATATGGTTTGGTAATGATGTCATTCATTCCAGATTTTTTTATAAGATCCACAGATGCCTCTTTATCTGAAGCTGTTAATGCAACTATAATTACGGAAGTATTAAATGCTCTAATGTTTTTTGTGGTGTCAATTCCAGAAATTTCAGGCATGTTTATATCCATAAAAATCATATCATAATGTTGTTTACGTACCAGTTTTATGGCATCAACTCCATTATCAATTACGGTACATGTTATTCCCATTTTCTCCAATTTCTTTTGGGTAATGACTAGGTTAATTTTATTGTCATCTACCACTAATATTTCAACTTCTTTTTTTAGCTCCTGCTCAAGTATTTTATCGTTTTTTATAGAAATTGCATTGGGTACTTCTGTTTTTTCCATTTCCAATTCAAACGAGAAACTAGTTCCTTTATTTAATTCGGATGTTACCATAATGTTAGTTTGATACAAATCCTGAAGTATTTTCTTTACGATATAGAGTCCCAAACCAGCACCGCCTTTTGTTTCATTCACATGTTTGTTATCATTTAAACCATCAAAAATATGAGCAATTTTTGTTTTGGAAATTCCAATGCCATTATCTGCAATAGTAAAAAGAAGTGTTGTGGTATTTTTACTTGATGCTGTTTGGGTAACAGTAAGTGTAATAATACCATTTGGAGCAAATTTTACAGCATTAGAAATAAGGTTAATAAATACCTGAGATAGCTTTAATCGATCGGTATTTACAATTGGGTCTATATCTTCTGTAAAGATCGTGCTGTAAGAAATAGTATTGTTTTTGAATTGAAATTTAAAAATATGCTCAATATCCAATAGCATATCTTTTAATGAAAAAGTGTCTTTTATTAAACTTTCTTTTTTGAAATTTTGTCTTGAATATTCTAGTGCATTATTTACTAGAGAATTAAGATGATTGCTAGCAAGTAATAACGATTTGTTATATTCTTCTTTAATTTTTAGATCTGTTGTCTCACTAATAATTTCGGTAAGCCCTTTAATAGTAAATATTGGTGTTCTTAGTTCGTGGCTAATAACAGCATAAAATTTTGCTCTTTCTTTATCAATACTCGTTAATAGTCTGTTTTTGGCTTTGAGCGTAGTGTTGTACTTTTTAATTTTTTTGTTGGTAGTATATACATAAATAATAAAACCTATAGCAAAGAGCAATAATACAGCGATTAACAAAGTGACATATAAATTGCTTTTGTTCAATTCTGTATTTTTTTGATTTAGTTTTACTAAATTTTTAAAATTTCTTTCTTTCTTTTTGTTTTCATAGCTATAATCGTTAGCTATTTCTGAACGTTTTTGAAGTTTTCTAATATTAGAGTTATTATAACTTAAGGCTAGGCTTTTATATTTAAAAACAGAATCTATATTTGACTGGTACTCATAATAAAATCGTGCTTTATATTCGTATATTTCTTTTAAATAAAAATGACGTTCTCGTTTGACAAAATTTAGAGAATCTTGTTCAATTTTATTTAGAAGGGCTAAGGAGTACTTGTAGTCTTGTTTGGTCTCAATTAGTGCTTTAGTTAAGAAGAGTTGTAACTCGCTTTTAATACTTTTTTTTATGATAGATTGCCGCTGATGACGTACTTTTTCATAATCGTAAGTATTAATTTCCAATATAATTTTTTTTACTAAAGGAATAATAGCATCGTATCTTTTTCTAGAAATCCAACTTTGGATAAGATCGTCATAGTTAAAAAAAATAAGACCGCTTTTTTCTAGCCCTTTTTTCTGTTCAAGAAGGCCAAATAAACTATCTACTTTATTATGGACATTGGTTTCTTTATATACACGAAGCAAAAGAGTTTGCATTTCGTGTTCAAGCGCATTATTATTGCTAGACGAGATTAATGCTAAGCCCTTTAGTAAGTGATACTCACTACGTTTGTATTTTGAGGAGGATAAAAAAACAAAGGCATTGTTTAAATGAAAAGATATTTTGAAGTTTATATCACTTGAATCTACCTCTTTTTTAATATTATCTAAATAATATCTGGCTTCAGGAATTCTATCTTTTTTTAGAAGATCATATATTTTTTCATTTAAAGCTAAATAATTAAAAGTGTCTTTAGTCTTACTATGTTGGGCATAACCAAAAAAACAGATTAATAAACCAAATAAAAGTGTATTAATTTTAAAAGTATTGTAGTTATAAGTCATACAATAGATGGCCTTCTTTTTGCTTTTTACATGTTCAATAAATCTGGTTAGTAATACTGTTGTGGTTTGTTTTTAAAAACCTCTACTCAAAACGAGTATAAAAGGCAGAAAATTTCGTGTACTAAACTTCCTTCGTTAAATATAGGAATATCCTAGTGTTAACTTATATGAAAGTATATTAATGTTTTATTAAGTTGTTGTTTTTAAGCATTTTATACATTAAATTCGTTGTAACTAGTTAATATGCGCTTTTTACAAGTGCTAAAATTATATTAGTACAGGATTATGAAAAATTTAAGTTAAAAAATCTGGAGCTGGTTTTGTTAATTTTGATAATAGCTATTACCAGTTTCTATTGTGTACTTATATCAATTATATAATAATATTAATGTTGTATTTATCAATTTAAAGCATTTGAGATAATAAGAGAAATAGAGAAGAAGAAACATCAAATTATTGTCTCCAGTACATCATTTTTAGATTGAGGTTTTTTTTTAATTTAAAAGATCTAAAATAGACGATTATATTGAAGACCAATAACATTGAGTCTTGTTAAAATAGAAATAGAGGAATACCCTTTAATAAAGTATACTGAGAATAGCCAAAATAGGAGTCACTTGTCTAAAGTTATAAAAATACGGAATTCGTATTTTTTGATTTAACAGAATTCCTGTATTGTCATGTAATAAAATTAAACTCATTAGTATTAGAATATAAAAGCTCCCCCAATAAAAATAGAATTATTTTTATTGGGGGAGCTTTTGACTTAAAAGACTAGAGCAATTAAATGAAATTAATCTTTAATCAATAATAGTAGCCGTAACATTTAGTTTTACGGGTTCCAATAGCTCATCTATTTCATTATGGTACTGTATTCTTGGATAAATCACAACAGTAGTCTTATATGTTCCTACTGGGTAATCTCTCTTATTAACAATAGTACTTACATTGGCACTATCACCAGGATATAATCCGCCTCCAGGTAATGTTCTACTAGCTGTAATTACTTTTGTAGGGGTAGTAGGTACCTGATTTTCTTGAGTATTCGCTTTTCTGTATAAAAGAACGTGGTTTCCTTGATTAATCCATTTGGTAACAACTGTAAGTGTACTAGCAGAATCTGCTTTTGAAGCATCTGGCGTTATAACTGTTTCTGTTTCTAGTTTAATTGGGTTGATAACATCTACTATTACATTAGTTCTTTTAAACTCAGAATCATTTCTATCTTTAACTTCTAAAATAAAACTGTTAGGGTATTTAAAATCAACACTAATTCCAGCCTCAGGATATTCGTTAGTTGTAGATTGCGTTGTGTATAATAATTTTGTTCCGTCGTAGGTAATTGTTGGTGTTAATTTGGTAAAATCAGTTCCAACTGGTACAAAAAGATATATTTTGTTCATTCCAACATCTTCTATAGTTTTTGTAATTTCTATATCATTTGGCAAACTAGGATTCTTACTCTTTTCAAATTTAAATCCTGTTATTTTTAACGTTTCTACAGGTAGCTCTACTTCTTTAACAACAGTTATAGTATAATGTAAAACAGCAGCTTCTGGAGCTATTGTACTAATCGTGTATGTGTTTGTTGATCCATCTGTATAATCTTGTTCTTCATTTACATCTGGAGAAATGCTAAATTTACTTTGATCAAAGCCAACAGATTTTAAACTCAAACGAGATAGGTTGGTGGTAGCAGGAACAGTAATGCTGATTTCACCATTTTTAGTTTCTTTATTATCAACAATTTCTGGAGCAATAACTTCTATATTACTATATGCTGTTTCAAGCAACGGAAAATCTTCAAGTTTGGCTTCTTCTATTTTAATAGCCGCAGATGGTGTAGGTTCTGATGTATCATCAGAAGTACAACTTATGGTAAAAACAAGTGATAATATAGCAAAGGCTATAGTTTGGGTGTTAAATATACGTTTCATTAGTAACATTTTTTGTTTGGGGACAAAAGTAATTTGTTTTGTTCTCTTCTATAAATTAATATGGTCTAGCAGATCGTTTTAATGGTGAATTGTTGTAAAAACAAGGTGGTGGATTTATTAGATCGTAAATTTAATAGTATATGAAGCTCCAGGATTAGAAAATGTTTCTATTGATCCATTTATTTGACGTGTTAACCCATATATCAATTGCATTCCTAAAGAGCTACTGTTTTTTAAGGATATTTCTTCTGGAAAACCAACTCCAGTATCTTTTAAGGTTAAAAAACATTCATTTTTGTCACTGTGTGCTTCAATAAAAATCTGCCCTTTTTTATTGTCTGGAAAAGCATGTTTTATACTATTGGTAATAATTTCATTAATAATAAGACCACAAGGAACAAGATGATCCATATCTAAGTTGATTGGATCTCCAGAGGAAGATAATATTATCTGCTCTTCAGAAAGAGAATAACTGGTTCTAAAATGCAGTACTAACTCTTCTAAATATGTTTGTAAGCTTATTAGCGATAAATCATTCGATTTATACAGTTTTTCATGAATAATGGACATGGCATGTATTTTATCCTGACTCTCTTTTAAAATTGTTTCAGCGGTTTTTTTATCACTAAACTTATGCTGTAGGCTTAATAAGCTGGATATAATTTGCAAATTGTTTTTTACTCGATGATGAATTTCTTTTAATAAAACCTCACGTTCTTTTAATGTTTGTGAAATTGTATTGTTTTTTTCTTCCAAAATGATGTTTGCTTTTTGCTTACTGCTATATCCATAATACAAGGTAGCTATTATAAAAAGTAGCGCAATTACCCCCAGTATTAATAATAATCTGGTAGTTTCATGTGCTTTATTTTCTAGCGCTTTTATTTTGTTTTCATTGGTTAATAAAAGTACTTCTTTCTCTTTGCTTTCCAAATCAAATGTAGCTTGTATTTCTTTTAGCTGTTTTGTGTTTTCTTTAGAAAATAACGAATCTTTAATAGCATTGTATTTAAGAAGGTAATCATAGCCTTTTTTATACTCTTTTTTTCTGTTGTAGTATTCATGAAGGTTGTTGTACACATTAGACAATTCGGGTAATGTTTTTGCTTCATTGGCAATACGCAATGCATTCTCATAATTTTCAGCAACACCTTTATCTTTATTAAGATGTTCATATATTCTGGCTAATTTTAAGTAGTCTGCGGAATAATTAATAGTATTTCCTGTTTCTTTTTTTAGAGATATAGCCCTTTTTGTATATGCTAATGCTTCAGTATATTTTTTTGTAATAATATTAACTTCAGATAATTTGTTTAGTATCGTTGCAACCAAATGAACCCTAGTTTTTCTATCAGTTATTTGTAGTGCCTCTAAGAGTGCTTCTTCAGCCTTTTGGTGTTCTTTTCTGCGCACAAATACTTCGCTCATATTGGTAAGTATTAGTCCTCTTAAATTGGGCTTATCCGTCTTATTTGTATAGCCTAATGACTTATTAAAATAGCTTAGTCCGTTGTCATGATCATCTAATCTACATGAATATAAGGATCCAACATTTCCAGTAACCATTGCTAATAAATCATTTCTATCTAATGTTTCAAAAAGAGGAATAGCCTTTAGGTAGTATTCTAATCCAAGATCAAATTTTCCCATTTTTACATGAGTAACGGCAATATTATGATAACATTTTGCAATCCCTAATTTATAATCCATCTCGGTGGCAACCACTAATGCTTTTGTATATGCAATTAATGCTTTTTTTGGTTTTGACTGCGCATTGTGCAGTCTACCCAATGTTAGATAGATAAAACCAGCATCTTTAGTTGGTTTTTTACCTAATAATTTTATAGCTTTTTGGGCATAGTTAAGTGCACGCTCTGTATCTGTATTACTATGAATAACTAGTAGCTCTTTGTATATTTTTATTTTTTCATCTTTTGAAGCGCTTAGCAATTTTTGTTCAAGGCTATCTGTATCTGTTTGTGCAACTAGTGAAGTACAAAAAAATAATAGTATTAAATAACTGTATTTATGAATAATAGAAAAAGGTAGTACCATAGTTATTATAAAATGCGTAAACGTTCTAGTAATTGATTTTTATAAGCTTTACTTATAGGAATATTTTTATCACCAATAAAAACGGATCTATTTTCAATTTTATCAATAGCAACTGTAAATGAACGGTGCACTCTAAAAAACTTGTCATTAGAAACTTTCTCATGAAAATCCTTAAGAAACATATTAGCAATCACTCTTTTTTCTGCAGTTATAATCTGTACATAATTATCCATTGCCTCCACCCATAAGATATCATCTATTTTAACTTTAATAAACTGAGACTTATCTTTAATAAATAATGTGTCAGAAGTGTTAATATCTGGTGTTAATACTGTAGTATTCTTATTATTTTCTTCTTGCTTATTTAATGCTATCTGTATCGTATAAGAAAGTTCTTTGCTATTAAAAGGTTTTAGTAGAAAACTAAAAGGCTTAGTTGCCAATGCTTTTTTAAAAGTATCATTATCCCCATTTCCTGTAAGAAAAACAACAGGAATCTTATGGTTTTTATAAATATCGTTAGCCATTTCTATACCATCTTTCTCTCCAGCAATATTTATATCCATGATAATAAGATCGGGCTTGTTTTCCAAAGTGTATTTTATTGCTTCGGCATTATTATGAGCAATCCCGATTACAATATATCCTATCTCTTCTAAGCTGAGTTTAATATCTAAGGCTATAGAAAACTCATCTTCTACAATTAGTATTTTTTTATCTTTTATCATAAAAAATAGTACCCTTGATTAGTTAGCAAATTTATTAAAATAGCGCATTCAATGTTAACTTATAAAATAATATTTAAAACTATTTTATTGTTCCATTTATTGTTTTTTGCTTGAGAAAAATGATTTACCTCTTATAATAATAGTTGTTTTTTTTGTTGATATTCAGGTTTTTACGCAGTTTTAGTGAGTCGAAAAATAATTTAAATTTTCTATAATACCTAGTCTTATGCTTATTTATTGTTTTGTGGGTTTGCTAATTTTCTTTCGCATATGTAATAACGCTTCTATCCTTCAATAGACTCTAGGAATCCAAGCAAAACTATGTGGATCTATGGCAGATAAAAATGTACTTAAAGACCATGAAATCAAGTGAGTTCGAGGCCGAAAAGACTCATGTTTCCGATCTCGAACCTATCTAAAAATTAGTATTGTTGATAATTATAGTCTTCGTATGATGCCTTAAAGTAGGCATATGTGCAGTATTATAAGAAATATAGATTCAAAATTTGGAGCTGTTTTTTTTTTATTGCTCTGATAATTGCTATAACCGATTTTTTTCATCTTTTAAATCTGTTTTTTTGGCAGATTTTCTTTTACCAGAACCAAAGTTATAGTTTAGCGCTAAGGTAAACCTTCTTGTTTCCCATTTGTTTGTCCAGTCTGTACTAACATTACCTTGGGTAATAGTAGAGCTAAAAAAGCTTGTTTTTAAAATGTTGTCTCCTTTAAATTGTACTCTAAGTTTTTTATTAAGAAACATTTTTTTAATGCTAAAAGACATGTCATAAGAAGATTTATTATCCCAGTTACCATATGTTCCTCCATTGTCATAAAAGACATCATGATTAATAGACCAATCATTTTTTAAATTAAGGCTATTGGTAAGTGTTAGGTAATAATTATGTCCTTCTGTATTGTATTTATAATCTGGAATATCAGATTTTGATTGATTATAAGAAAGATCTCCATTAAAATGAATAGTCCACCATTCGGTTGGATTTATTGATGTTGTTAATGATAAACCTACAGCTGTTGATTTTGAGATATTATCATTATATGAAGTCGTTATTTTTGTATCTGGGTCGTAGTCTACAATGTATGAGATGTCATCTGTACTAAAATTGCTATATAGGCTAATAGAAGTATTTTGTTTATGCACCCATGTGAAATTAAAGTTGTTAGAATATTGAGGTTTTAAGTCTGGGTTACCAACATTGATATTATAGGTGTCTATATATTCGTAAAAAGGATTTAAGTCTAAATATCTGGGTCTGTTTATTCTTCTACTATAAGAAAATTGCAGTTTGTCGTTCTCTAGAGTTCTATTAGCACTAAAAGATGGAAAGAACGAAATGTAATTATCTTTTGTTGTCTCATCTATGGTAACAGAAGTTGCTTTATAGTTTATGTATTCAGCTCGTAATCCAACCTGTAAATTCCATTTTTTAGAATTCCAAGAAGCAAGACCGTAACCAGATGTAATTGATTCCTTATATATTAATTGATTGTTTCTTGCATCGTTGGGTATCCATAATCCTTCAGTATTTAAAATAGTAAAGTTATTGCTATAATCATTATTTACATAACTGTACTTAAGCCCAGTTTCTACAGTGTATCCTTTTCCTAATTTATGCTCGTAATCTAGTTTGGTATTAAAAATATGGTATTGAGCAGGGTTTTTATGTTTTAAGTTAAAATCGTCTTTATATGTAGTATTATCAACTAAAAAGTATTGATTTTTGGTTATTGTATTATTGGTATTGTTATAATGAGCATAGTTTAATTGAATCGTAAATTTGGTATCTAAACTATCGGATGCAAAATTATAATAGAGGTTGCTGGTTAGTGTTTTTTGTTTGATATCTCCCTTTTTATCTAAAATGGTATAACGTAAGTAATCATTATTATAATATTCGTTGGTACGCCCTTCTGTATTTTCATCACTAGTATAGTTGCTGTAGTTTACAGAAGTACCAATAGTCTTGTTTTTATTGATGCTGTATTCCAGACCAAATTTTGCTGAGGTAGATCCAGACTCTGGAAACCAATCATTGAGCTGCTCTAGTACAATCTTGTTATTAGGATTATCTATTGTTTGTACAATTTCTCGATTATTAACAGAATTGAATTTTGCAAAACGACCACCACCATTAAGACTCCATTTTCCTTTTTGATAAAAAAGATTTAAACCATTAGAGTGCCTAAAAAAATCAGCTTGAGCCACAGAAGAACTAATAGTACCAGTTAATCCATTGTTCTGTGTTTTTTTTAGTAAAATATTGATAATACCTGCCGTTCCTTTAGCATCATAACGTGCAGAGGGATTGGCAATAATTTCAATATTTTTTATGTTTTCACCCCCAATAGTTTTTAAATATTGAGTAAGAGCATCACCTGTTATTAAGGAAACTTTGCCATTAATCATAACTTGTAGGTTAGTACTTCCTCTAAACACAATGTTTTCATCTTTGTCTAAACGCATGCCTGGAATTTTTCTGATAACTTCTAGACCATCATTTCCTTCACCTACTCCTGAGTTTTCTACATCGTAGATCATTTTATCGCCAAGGAGTCTGATTAGTTTTTTCTTTTGTAACACAACTACTTCTGCCAATTCTTCTGTGTTTTCATGAAGTTGAATGTTCTTGTTTGTAGTTTTCTCTGTTAATTCTATTTTTTTAGAAGTATAGGTTTTATAGCCAAGTAAATCTGCCTTTAAATAAACCGAATTGTTATCATCAATAGTAACAGTATATGTTCCATTAGCATCTGAATATGTATATGCTAGTAATTTGTTTGTTGTACTATTAAAGACTGTAATTGCTACTATGTCTAGTTTTTCTGAAGTGCTAGAAGAAGATATAGTACCTTTTATAATGGATTGTTGAGCCCAAGCAGTAGAAAATAGCAATAAGAAAAAGATATACGTAAGAGATTTCATTTTTTTGATGTTTTAAAATTGATGATGCAAGAATATCATATTTGTGTATGGCAGATTTTTTTATTTTATATTGTTGTAGTTTTTTTATGTGAACACCTTATAATTATGCTATTACTTTTTTTGCAGCTAGAAAAATGGCGTTGGTGTAAGGAAAAGCAGCAGTCGTCCTAATTTTGTATAAAAAGTGTGTAAGTATTTTATATTAGCGACCTTGAAGCAGGAATATAGTTAGTCTTGTTTTTTGTATTTGCGATATAGTTTTAGCTTTCTAAGCTTAAGAAAAGGACAAGCAATGTGGCTAATTTGATAAAACAATAGGACATGAAACTAGCTTGTTTAAGGAGTTATTACCGATAGAATTGATAAATAGCGAACAGCATAATGGTTAAGAAACAATAAGTACAGGTAGATGAAAAAAGAATTAAAATACAATATTATTCTTGCTATAGTTTTAATAGTGATGAATTTATTGTGGAATAATTTAAGCTCTAATAAAGATAGTTATTACCAATTTAGGTACCCTTTTTTTATTTTAACATTTACATTTAATATATGCTTTTATGGTATATACGCACTTAATTATTTGTTTTTTGCGCCAAAATTGCTTGCAAAAAAGAAGTTATTCCTTTATGTGTTTTCATTTGTGGTTATGATTTTTATTTTTGCAGGAGCACGCTTTTTATTAGAAGAAATTATATATTTTAACCTCACAGGACATCATAATTATGGTTTTAATGATACATTGTTTAACCGGTATATGTTCGACTCTTTCTACTACACATTAAGAGCATGTTTGTATAGTAGTATTGTTTATTTATTGTTTCAGTTTATAAAAAATAAAGATAAAATTCATCAGTTAGAAATAGAGAATAAACAAGCGCAATTGCTAGCATTAAAATCTCAGATAAGTCCACACTTTTTATTTAATACATTAAATAGTTTTTATTCAGAATTGTTTGATACCAAGCCAGAAACGGCAAATGATATCTTAAAACTATCTGAGTTGTTGCGTTATGTTACGTACGAATCTACTGAAGATTTTATGCCCTTAAATAAAGAGATAACATTTATAAAAGACTACCTTTATTTTTATAAAAAAAGATATGAAACCAATTTTTATGTGAATTTTAAAATAGTAGGTAAGGTGTCAAATCAACAAATTCCATCATTGCTATTGATCAATTTTGTAGAGAATTTATGCAAACATGGTATTATTAATGATACCAATAATCCTGCTGAAATTCGAATATTAATTGGAAAAGAGGATATTCAGATTAAAACAAGTAATAAGATCAATAGTGGAGATCGGTATATGGATTCAGGAATAGGAACTGTTAATATTCAAAAAAGATTAGACGTTTTGTTTCCTAATAATTATTCTTTGGACATTACAAAAACTGATACACAGTACAACAGTTATCTTAAAATCCCGTTATAAGTCAACCAATAGTTTTAATTTGGTATTAAAGGGAGTAATTCCTTAAGGAATACCTAGAAATTAAAATGGTTTTCGGAAACATATCTCGCCTGCTCAGGTTGAGGTTGTTGGTTTTAAAATTAGTAAATAAAGCAATTAATGGATCAGAATAAAAGACTTAAAATAGGAGAAGGAAAGATAAGTGGTTATTTATCAATTTTTTTGGCAATCCTATGCTTAGGAACAACAGTTTGTGCCTATTATCCTGAATATTTAACTACAGCAGATTTTAGAGAATTATACCAGCCTTTTTATATAAAATGGGTGTTTTTAGTTGTGCTAGTGTTATCGTTTGGATTTGCAATCACAAGTTTTATTTTAAGTAAAAAAACTAGGCTCGGCTTTTTAGCTGTTTTAATTATTGCTTTGGCAATTTTCTTGGCTTCTGGATTACCTAATTATCAGGAAATTGAATCTAGATCTTTCACAATAGGAATGGATTGGCTGTTGTTAGACATTCTTATTTCGGCTGTTATATTTATTCCGATAGAGTTGTTTTTGCCAAAAAGAACGGAGCAGACAAAATTTCATTCAGAATGGAGAACGGATTTAATGTACTTTGTAATTAGTCATTTATTAATACAAGTAACAGGTGTTTTAGTTCAGTTGCCAGCAGTGGTTGCTTTTTCAGGAATTGGTTTAGGAGGATTCCAAGAATGGATACAAGGCATATGGTTTATACCACAGCTATTTTTAGCATTGCTAGTTTCGGATTTATTCCAATGGTTAGGACATTATATTTTTCATAAGATACCTTATCTGTGGCGTTTTCATTCGGTACATCATTCTACAAAAGATATAGATTGGTTGGCAGGTTCCAGAACTCATTTTGTGGACCTTATTGCGGTACGTTCAATTTCTTTTTTACCGCTCTATGTTTTTGGTTTTAGCAGTTCGGTATTTAGTACCTATATTGTAATTGTTTCAATACAAGCAGTATTAGCACATGCAAATACCAGAATTAATTTTGGCTTTTTACGTTATGTATTTGTAACACCACAGTATCATCATTGGCATCATTCTGATGACCCTAAGGCATATGATAAAAATTTTGCCATTCATTTTCCTTTTATTGATATGCTATTTGGTACTTATTATCCAATGGGTAAAACATGGCCAGAAAGCACAGGATTAGGAGATGTTAAATTCCCAAAGGGTTTTGTTCGTCAATTTGCCTTTCCTTTTAAGAAAAACCCTGCTAATGATAATAACATTAAAAACCCAAGTGAACGTTAGTAAAAACTATTGATTATGAGTACAGTCTTAAAATGCATATTGGTAGATGATGAGCCGCCAGCGATACGTTTATTAGAGAAATTTGTAGAGAAAATAGCGTTTTTGGATTGTATTGGTACTTTTACCAGCGCCATTGCTGCATTGAAAGCTATAGAAGAAAATGATATTGATGTTGTTTTTTTGGATATTCAAATGCCAGAAATAACAGGAATACAATTGTCTAAAATTATAGGAACTAAAGTAAAGGTTATTTTTACAACAGCGTATCCCCAATTTGCTATCGAGGGCTTTGAGTTAAATGCAGTAGACTATTTATTAAAACCTATTAGTTTTGAGCGCTTCTATACTGCTGCTTTAAAAATAAAAGAAATGGCAGGTGTAACTAAAGCAGTTTTAGAGGATGATATTTACTTTTTCTTAAAAACTGATGGGAAAAATAACTTTAAAAAGGTAATGCTCAATGACATTAACTATATAGAAGGATCGGGAAATTATGTATCAGTTTATATAAACTTAGCACGTGTTATTACACACAACACCTTACTATATTTTAAAGAAAACTTACCCGCATCTAATTTTGTTCAGATTCATAAATCCTTTATAGTATCGTTAAGACATGTTAGCAAAATAGAAAACGATGTGCTTTGGATTGGAGATGTTCAGTTGCCCATCGGTAATACTTTTAAAAAGAATTTTTTTAATAGAATTGCTGAAAAAAGAATTTAAATTATTCATTGCATATATTTTCAGTAATGGTAACTGCGTTTGGTGTTGTAGAACTGTTGTTGATACATTCAAATCTTTCGGCTCCACTTGGTTCAGTAATAGTATTATTTAAGATGGAAACTGTTGTATGAGCATCATGTAAACGAATTCCATCACTTTCATTGGGTTTTATAGTATTTGATGAAACGTTAATGTTGCTTGCATTTCCTACTTGTATTCCTCCAGTAAGGCTATTGTTTTTAAATGTAATTCCTGAACTATTAGATAATACTACCTGTTTATCATTTGTAAATTCATTGTTGTCTAAAATAATGGTATAGTCCTTATGTTCTGGTTTATTATTAAGCTGTGCAAAATAGACATGAAAATTACTACCTGAAGTAATAGTGTTTTCTTTAACTACTGTATTGTTGGTATGTGTATTTGTTGCCTGAATACCATTTCCAGATACATCGATAGTATTGTTGTTAATTTTTGCATCAAAAGCTTTGCTTATTTGTATACCAGCACCACAGTTTGTAATTGTATTATGATGTACATTGGCATCATTGGACCCAATAACCATTCCAAGACTATAGCCACTAAAGGTATTGTTTGTTATTTCATTATTAAAAACAGTTTCTCCAGTTCCAGCGGCAAATAGTGCCCAGCTGTCTACTGCTTCACCAGTAGCATTAAAATTGTTGTTTTGTATTTTTACACCATTTACAAGAGAATATACCACTCTGGTTTCAATATCATTATCTTCTACTGTAATATCCTGACCAATAGTTAAGGTAAGAAAACCACCTCTACTACCAGTTTCTTTATTCCCTCTGATAAGAACATTAGTAACTTTTTGTTGTTCTATTAATTCGCCTTGATCATTTCTATAACGTACAGGTTCAATATTTATAGCATAACCAACTTCACCACCATCTGTATTTGCTGATGGCTGCCCTGCATTTATAAAGGTATTGTTCTCAATAGTAATATCGTGTCCATCAACAAGAGCAATTGCCATTCTTCTGGAGTTTTTAAGAGTGCAGTTTTTTATAGTTACTTTTTTTGTTGGATTATAATCTGGTTTAAAAGCAAAACCGAAAGAAAAAATGGCAAATGTACCTGATGATCCATTTTCAAAATTAATATTGTCTACTGTTATATTTCTTCCTGAATGAATTAGGAAAAGATGGCATCCTTCTTGTCCATCATCATCGGAAGAAAAAACACGCTCATCTCTATCTCCATATAAATTACCTCCACTAACGGTTACATTTTCGACATCTCGTACTGCAAGAATAGCTCCACCTGTTCTATTGTATTGATCCGCAGGAAAGAGACGTAAATGAGTATTATCACTCATTTTTAAGTGATAATCTGAAGGGATATTTACAGACTCTAAGGAAGGATAATAATTTGCATTTGTTGTAGTACTCGTTACTTTGGTGACTTCAAAATAGGCATCTAGTTTATCAATAATAAAAGTATTTGCTCCTAATTCTTTAGTATAGAAAAGTAATCGTTCTAATTCAGCATTATTTTTTAAAGCAATATCTGATGTAGTTTTTCCTTCTATAATATCCCATCGTACTGCATACAATTTAAATTCTTGAGTTATTAGCTTTACATCACCTTTGAGCTGAAGTTTTGAACTTAATAACCTACCATCGATTTTTCCTGTTTTACTAAAATCTAAAGTTCCATTAACAATATCACCTTTGCCAAATTCTAAAACTACATTTTCTGGGATTACTACTGTTTTTCCACCTAAATCTAAGAGGCAATCAATAACTATGGTTTTATTCGCTGTTAATTTTGAAAGGTCAAAATTACAAGGTGTAGTAATGGTGTTTTCTGGTATGTCTGCTACAATTTCATTTTCACTTTCATTTAGATCTTCATTGTTACACGAATAGAAAAAACAGCTGATAAAAATAAGTGTAAGATAGGCAGGATACTTCATTGGGAGGCTAGTTTTAATTGCGAGTATTAGAATTATAACGAATTAAATCTAAAGTAATTGCGTAAATTAGCTGTATTGGTTTTTAAAAGGAATTATAGACTGACAAAAAGTGTTCTTTTTACTTTTTTAAATCAATAGCATTCAAAAGAAATCCATTGTCCTTCAATTGCCCTTAATGTCCCATAACATAAAAGGAGAATCAAATAATTTGCAAAGACGTTTAGGAGGGATTTCATTTCTATCTTTATTAGCTAGTGCGTATTAGTTTACAAAGCTCTCTTTGGCACCACCAGCAGCAAACAATGTTCTCATTCTATCATTTTGTCCATTGGTAAACAGGTACATACAATTGTCGTTTACATAATCCATATAATTCATTGTCATATCGTTAGTTCTACAATGAACAGTAGGGTAGGAAGGGCATCCATAATTAGCTCTATCTGAAGATGGAGTATCACTAACAAAATCATCTTGGCGGCATCTTCCATCTCCCCAAATATGACGTAAGTTTAACCAATGTCCAACTTCGTGAGTAGCAGTACGACCATGGCCATATTCTCCACCTGCTGTGGTTTCTCCAAAATAGTCGCTGCCAATAACAACACCATCTGTATTAGCTGCTCCACCAGGAAATTGTGCATATCCTAAAATTCCACCTCCAATATTGCAAACCCAAATGTTTAAGTATTTAGAAGTGTTTGTAGCATCAATTCCTCCTTGACCAGCATCTTTCATAGCATCGTTAGTTCCCCAGCTAGATTTTGAAGATAACTTCCTGTTAATACTAAAAATGATAAAAGTAATATTAGCGTCCGTCAGCTCATCAGAAAATTCGTTGGGTAGATTAGACCTATTCGGATTTAAATTATTGAAATCTTCATTTAAAATATCAATTTGAGAATCTATCTGAGCTTGAGTAACATTGCCTAGGTTGTTTTCAATAATATTTATAACCACTTGAATTGTTATTTTTCCAACATATGGAGTGGGGGCAGGATCGCCTCCACCATTACCTCCTCCGTTACCATTTCCGTTGCCATTACCAGTACCACTTGGTTTTTTTGCAGCAATAAGTTTTCTGGTATGGTATTCTATAGCATACATTTTTTTTTCAAGTCCTGGGTTTTTGATTAATTTTTTATTCAGGACATTCATTGTGTAACAATGTTGTGTTGTTGCTGAATTACTGTTTTTAGACGTTAAATCGTCAGTTTCAATACTCGTATACACATAAAAATCACTCATGTCTATTTGTGATTGTTCTTCTATTGGTTCTGTGGCATCATCGTTACATGATAAAAGAAGGCTAACGATTACAATTAGGAAAGATAATTTTTTCATATCGACAAGTATATAGTGTTAATGTTTATATAAATATAACAAAAAATTAACATTAATAATTCGATATTCTTTTATTATTAAGGAATTTTCACCTTAATTAATAGTTTAATAGTAATTTATTTACGGATAGTTCATTTGTTCTATGGCTGCTTTTGGTAACTGATAAATTATTTTTCAATTTTCAAATATTTTTTATCGATATAGAAAGTTCCAAAGGGTAGGAGAGAAGCAATAAAGAAAATAATAAATGTTAATATGCTCCATTTTTTTTGATAACATACTATAGCTGCTAATAGTACATAGGCAATAAATAAGAAGCCATGAGCATAGCCAATGTAAATATTGGGTGTAGGCATCTCTGCTAGGTATTTTAGAGGCATTCCTACTCCAAAAAGTAATAGGTAAGATATTCCTTCTAATATGGCTACAATTTTAAATTGTCCGAAAGCTGTTTTTAGTAGTTGAGTAATCATAATTTTTTGTGATTTGTATAGAGGGTTTATTTCAGAAAAAAAGCGCAGCTGAAAATAATCAACTGCGCTCTGTAGTATTTATGATAACAGTTGTTAAATATGTATTACTTCATCATAAGCATCAGCAACAGCTTCCATAACAGCTTCACTCATGGTTGGGTGTGGATGTATTGCTTTTAGTATTTCATGACCAGTAGTTTCTAGCTTACGAGCTACAACTGCTTCCGCAATCATATCGGTAACACCAACACCAATCATATGGCATCCTAGCCATTCTCCATATTTGGCATCAAAAATTACTTTTACAAAACCATCAGAATTACCACCTGCTTTTGCTTTTCCTGATGCTGCAAACGGAAATTTACCAACTTTAAGCTCGTAACCTTTTTCTTTTGCTTGCTTTTCTGTAAGGCCTACAGAAGCAATTTCTGGCATTGCATAAGTACATCCAGGAACATTACCATAATCGATAGGTTCTACATGCATTCCTGCAATTTTTTCAACACAAAGGATACCTTCAGCAGAAGCAACATGTGCCAAAGCTTGTCCTGGTGTAATATCTCCAATAGCATAGTAGCCTGGGATATTGGTTTGGCAATAATCGTTTACCAATATTTTATCTCTATCAACAGCGATACCTACATCTTCTAATCCTATGTTTTCAATGTTGGTTTTAATACCTACAGCAGAAAGTACTACATCGGCATCAATAATTTCTTCTCCTTTTTTAGTTTTAATGGTAACTTTAACACCATCACCAGCAGTATCAACCTTAGTAACTTCAGAAGAAGTCATTATTTTAACACCTGCTTTTTTAAAGCTACGTTCTAGTTGTTTAGAAACATCTATATCTTCTACAGGAACAATATTTGGCAAAAACTCTACTACAGTAACTTCTGTACCCATAGAGTTATAGAAGTATGCAAACTCAATACCAATAGCACCACTACCAACAATAACCATTTTTTTAGGTTGTTCTGGCAATACTAATGCTTCTCTATAACCAATTACCTTTTTACCATCTTGAGGTAAACTAGGCAATTCTCTACTACGAGCACCAGTTGCTATAATAATATGTTTTGCACTATATTCGGTAATAGTACCATCGGTTGCAGTAACATCAAGCTTTTTACCAGCTTTTACTTTTCCAAAACCATTGATAACATCAATTTTATTCTTTTTCATAAGGAATTCAATACCCTTACTCATGCCTTCAGCAACACCACGGCTTCTTTTTACAACAGCATTAAAATCTTTATCAACATCATTTACGATAAGACCGTAATCACTTGCATGTTTTAAGTACTCAAAAACCTGAGCAGATTTTAATAATGCTTTTGTTGGGATACATCCCCAGTTTAAACATACACCACCAAGACTTTCTTTTTCTACAATAGCAGTTTTAAATCCTAATTGTGAAGCTCTAATAGCGGTAACATACCCACCTGGGCCACTACCTAAAACAATAACGTCGTATGCACTCATTTTTTAAAGTTTTCTTGTGTTTTTTTGCGGATACGAAGTTACGGAATAAGTTTTAATAGTTGAATTTTTCTTTGTTGAATTCTTCGGATTTTCCTTTAGCGATAGAAAGTGATTTCCAATGCTTGCCTTTTTGCATTCTTCCAATATATACTATTTGACCAATATGATGTGCATAATGTGCCAATTGTCTATTGATAGCTTCCGTAATACTATGCGCTTCTGACCTAATATAGAAGGTAGAATTGAAATTCTCGGAATTGATTTCAGCCAAGGCAGCAAACAAACATTGCCATCCTTTTTCCCAATAAGCCATCATTTGCTCATGGGAGGTAAAATCTGCATCAAATTCTGATTCTCTATTTCTCCACGATTTTTCTCCATCTTCACTAAAAAAATTTGTCCAACGGCTATGCATATTTCCTGAAATATGCTTAATTATTGTGCCAATAGAGTTGCTCTCGGCATTGTATTGCCAATGGAATTGCTCTTCATTTAATTGTGAAAAAGTTGCATCTCCAAGTTTTTTATACCGCTTAAATTCGGAAATAGCACTTGCCAAGTAATTGTTATCCATATAAAAAAGATATTTCTACAAGATAATAAAAAACGATGGTAATAGTTATTCCTAATTAGTAGAAGGAATAAAGGTTAAAGAAGCAGAATTTAAACAATGTCTCTGCCCTGTAGTTTCTGATGGGCCATCTGCAAACATATGTCCTAGGTGACCACCACAGGTAGCGCAAAGTAATTCTACCCTTTTGTATCCAATTTTATAATCAACATCAAAGGCTACATTTTCTTTTATTTCTTGATCAAAAGAAGGCCATCCTGTACCGCTATCAAATTTGTGATTAGAGGCATACAACGGAGTTTTACAGGCAGCACATTGATAAACACCTTTTTTATAATGTTTGTTGTACTCTCCTGTAAAAGCACGTTCCGTTCCCGCTTGCCTTAATACAAAGTATTGTTTTTGGGTAAGTTGTGTTTTCCACTCCTTATCTGTTTTTGTAACTTTATAGGTTTCTTTTTTCTTTTTAGTTTTTTGTTGCGCATTAGAAGTACAACTGAATACAAGAAAAGAAAATAATAAAATTAGGAATCGCATAATATTAGTTTTTGACTTTAACTATATCATTGGTCGTAATATTAAGGCTATTCATTACATCAGAAAGATTATTTGTGTTTAAATTTGTGCTAGAGGCATAATCTGCGGGTAATACAGCGACTCTAAATGTTTGACCTGTTTTCCAATCAGAATGAAAAGTAGCTAAGTCAAAAGCACCATCCATAAAAATTACTACATCATTAAAAGTGTAATTAAAATTGTACTGAAAAGAAGAACCATCATTAAAGAAAATGGTTTGTGGTAATGCAGTCCATATTTTGTTTCCATTATCTGTTTCTCCATCTAAACGATATGCGGTAACAACATCAGATTCAAAAACTTCTGTTGTTAATGGAAAAGTATAAGAAATTTCATAATTACCTGCCGCATTAAAATCACCAGTAATTTCAAAAACTGTACCTATGTTTTCTACTCCATCTTTTCCATCCAATCCGTCTAATCCATCTGATCCTGAACAAGAAGATGCTACTATTGCTACAAGAATGATTATTACAGTGCTAAGTTTTTTCATAATTTATTTAGTTATAAAAGTTATTATTTGCTTTATTACTTGAGTATCTCCTAGTATTTTTCGATGCCCTAAATTACTTGTTGCAAAAAGTGTTCCATTACTTAATGTATTGCAAATATTTGTTGCACAACTATACGGAACTTCCAAATCCTGATGATCATGAATTACTAAAACTGGAATTTTTATTTTTGTAGCAACTGTAGAAGAAGAATAGCTATTCATAGTCCTTCCTATTTTGTTTTCATAAAATTGTTGTATTTTTTTGGAGATTGAATTATCTAGCTTTAATTTGGTAATAAAATCATCTACAATATCAGAAACTAGGTCTGCACAACCAATGCATATGGCTTTTTTGACAGCTAAATTTTGACTAATTGCGTTAAGAACTGCCATACCGCCCAAAGAATGTCCGATGGCAAATTCAAAAGGGCCATGTTCTTCCTCGAGCAGGTGTATGGCTTCAATAAATTCTACCATATTACTTTGTTTTCCAGCAGATTTCCCATGTGCAGGAGCATCAAAACTAATTGTGCTATATCCATTTTTTAATAAGGCATCAGCAATTTTTACTAGTTGTGTTCCTCTACCGCTCCAGCCATGTGCTAGCAATATTTTTTTATCACTTTTTCCGTATTGATAACTTGTGATTTCCTTATTAGAATTTGGAAGTTTTATTTTTTCCAATACTGCTTCTTCTTCCATATGCCATTCTCGTTTTGGGCTTTTGTGTTTGATTGGAGTGGCAAAAAGCTTTATTGCATATTTGGTGGCAAGGGCAGGAGATAAGAGATATAATACTTTACCGATATAAATGATGATTTTAGGAATTTGAATCCCCTTATTTTTTTTATTAGCCATATGTGTGTTTTTGGAATTCAGTTATCTTTTTTGACGAAAGATAGGGTATTTATAAAATTTTTCGTCCTACTAATAATGGAATTAAACTAATGGTGAATTTATAATTGCTTAATAGTAATATTGCAAATTTTTCTTAACTTACCGATGATAGTCTACTTTTAGTCGATAAAGGTATTTCTATACTTATTTTTGATAAGAAATTTTTAATGTTTTGTAATTTTGCAATTAAATAAAATAGCACAATGAAAAAAATAGTATTTATAGTATTAGCATGTATGGTAGTAACTGCTTGTAAAACGAACCCGTTTACAGGTAAATCTACTTTTAATATGTATAGTAATAGCCAGATGTTTCCAACAGCGTTTTCACAATATGGAACATTTTTGACTGAGAACAAGGTGGTAAAAGGTACAAAAGATGCTGAAACTATTAAAAGAGTAGGACAAAAAATTGCTGTTGCGGCTGAACGTTTTTTAACCGCAAATGGATATGCAGGTTATTTAAAAGATTACCGATGGGAATATAATTTGGTACAAGATGATGCTGTAAATGCTTGGTGTATGCCTGGAGGGAAAATTGTTTTTTATACAGGGATATTACCAATAACTCAAACAGAAACTGGTATTGCAGTTGTAATGGGGCACGAGGTGGCACATGCATTAGCAGATCATGGAGCACAGCGTATGAGTGCAGGAACCTTACAACAATTGGGTGCTGTAGCGGGTAATATTGCAATAAAAGATGAAAAGTCTAGAGGTTTGTTTAATCAGGCTTATGGTGTAGGCTCACAAGTAGGTATAATGCTTCCTTTTAGTAGAAGTCATGAGAGTGAAGCTGATGCAATTGGATTAAAAATTATGGCTATCGCAGGTTACGATCCTTATGAAGGGGCAAATTTATGGAGAAGAATGAAAGCAAATAGTGGGGGACAAGCACCACCAGAAATATTAAGTACGCATCCTTCTAATGACACAAGAATTGCTAATCTTACAAAATTAGCACCGGCAGCTGTTGCAGAGGCTAAAAAGTTTGGTGTTACTAGTTTTAGAAAATAAAAAGATAATACTAATATTTTACTGCAAAATTTAGCGGTATAAATATAAATTGTATATTCGAAGCTGTCCATTATGGGCAGCTTTTTTTATGCAAAAATACTATGAGAAAACAACTAGAAAAGGGAAGTAAAAAATTATTAAATGCATGGGCTTTTTATGATTGGGCCAATTCTGTTTATAATTTAGTAATATCATCTGCGATATTTCCTATTTTTTACGGGTTGATGTTTCGTTTAAAAAAGATAGAAGAAGTTGAAGTTTTTGGTGGGATGATTGCCAGAGCTCCATTAATAATTTATGTAACTTCTTTTGCTTTTGTTTTTATAGTTTTGATCATGCCATTATTGTCTGGGATAGCAGATTATCTTGGAAATAAAAAAGTTTTTTTAAAGTTTTTTTGCTATCTAGGTGCACTTTCCTGTATAGGTTTGTATTGGTTTTCCTTAGAGCATATTTATTTTAGTTTAGGCTGTTATTTTTTTGCATTAGTTGGGTTTTGGATGAGTTTTGCCTTTAATAATGCATACTTACCAGATATTGCTTATCCAGAACAGCATGATGCCGTAAGTGCAAAAGGATTTTCAATTGGGTATATTGGTAGTGTATTGTTGTTGGTTGTAAATTTAATAATGGTAATGTATCCAGAAACATTAGGAATTGAAGGAACAGCAACTGAGCCAGCAGAAATGCTAGCAATGAAATATTCTTTTGTAACTGTTGGTATTTGGTGGATTGTTTTTAGTCAATATACATTTTATCATTTACCTAAAGGAGTTAAGACTGGTGGAAAATTAACCAAAGATGTTGTTTTTAATGGTTTCAAAGAATTGAAATTGGTATGGAAACAAATGAAAACTGAAACTCGGTTGAAAAGTTATTTAGTTGCCTTTTTTGTCTACAGCATGGCGGTACAAACGGTAATGCTTGTTGCTACTTATTTTGGGGAACAAGAAATTGAATGGGGAGGAGATGATGAACGTACCTTAGGCTTAATTGTTAGTATTTTACTAATACAAATAGTAGCAGTTGTTGGCGCAATACTTACGGCAATGGCATCTAAGAAATTTGGAAATATTAAAACGTTAATAGTTGTAAATGGAGCTTGGGTAGTAATTTGTATGTTGGCTTATTTTGTAGAAACTCCAGTTGAGTTTTATATGGTTGCTGGTCTTGTAGGTTTAGTAATGGGAGGAATACAGGCATTGTCCAGATCTACTTATTCTAAGTTTTTACCAGAAACTAAGGACACCGCATCATTTTTTAGCTTTTATGATATCGCAGAAAAAATTGGAATTGTAATAGGAATGTTTATTTATGGAGTTGTCTCTCAGCAGACAGGAAGTATGAGAGATGCAATTTTATTTTTGGCCGTTTTCTTTATTATTGGTGTTGTGTTATTGCTGCGAGTACGAAAAATAGAGAAGAATATAGTATCATAAACAATAAAATAGAACATAAAAAAACCAGACTTTTCAGTCTGGTTTTTTTTATGGGTTTGTTTTAGAACTACACTTCTAAAGTAGATAAATAACGTTCTGCGTCTAATGCAGCCATACAGCCTGTTCCTGCAGCAGTAACTGCTTGCCTGTATTCTTTATCTTGTACATCTCCAGATGCAAATACGCCTGGAAGATTTGTTTTAGTAGATTTTCCTTCTGTAATTAAATATCCAGTATCATCCATATCTAGTTGTTCTTTAAAGATATCGGTATTTGGTTTATGTCCAATAGCAATAAAAAGTCCAGTAATATCAATATCTTCTTTTTCTTGATTTTGGTTGTTAACCATTCTAAGTCCTTCTACAACTTGTTGTCCTAAAACCTCATCCACTTCGGTATTGTATTTTACCGTAATGTTTTTGGTATTGTTTACTCTATGTTGCATGGCTTTAGAAGCTCTCATATGATCTTTTCTAACCAACATCGTAACATGGTTACAGATATTAGCTAGGTAAGTTGCTTCTTCTGCTGCAGTATCCCCCGCACCTACAATAGCAACATCTTGTTTTCTATAAAAGAAACCATCACATACTGCACATGCCGAAACACCACCACCTCTAAGGCGTTGTTCGCTTTCTATACCAAGATATTTGGCTGTGGCTCCAGTTGAAATTATGATTGTTTCTGCTTCTATTTCAGTCTTGCTATCAACAATTACTTTGTGGATACCACCAACTTCTTTGCTGAATTCTACTTTGGATACCATTCCAATACGAACTTCTGTTCCAAAACGTTCTGCTTGTTTTTGCAACTGAATCATCATTGTTGGTCCATCGATACCATCAGGATATCCAGGGAAATTATCTACTTCGGTAGTAGTTGTTAATTGTCCACCAGGTTCCATCCCGGTATACATTACAGGTTTTAAATCTGCTCTTGCGGCATATATAGCTGCAGTATATCCAGCAGGACCTGAACCTATGATTAGGCATTTTATACGTTCTATTGTATCTGACATAAAGGTTTGGTTTTTTTAAGATTTCAAATGTACTATTATTATCAAATACAGACGTACTTTTTTGATAAAACTAACATTTCTTAACTTTTATATTTAAGAATATACCTCATCAAGTAGGCCAACTCCAGTTCCAGAAAGCTCAGAAAAGACAACAGTTCCATCAGGTAATAAGCGTACACCTGTAGCAATATCTTTTTTTAGTAGCATAGCACCGTCCATATCTACATAGTCTAATAATGGTAATAATTGTGCTACGGCAGAGATACCAACGGTAGACTCTGTCATGCAACCAACCATAACTTTTAAGCCTAGCTCTTTAGCTTCTTTAATCATTTGCAATGCTGGTGTAATACCACCACATTTTACAAGTTTAATATTAATGCCATGAAAATGATTCTTGCATTTTTGCACATCAGAAGGAATTATACAACTTTCATCTGCAATAATAGGTAATACACTTTTTTGAAGTACTTCTTTAGCACCGTCCAAATCTATTGCTTTTAAAGGTTGTTCTATAAATTCTACATTCAATTTTTTTAAAGCAATAGCATTTTTAATTGTTTCTTTTACTGTCCATGCGCAATTGGCATCTACTCTAAAAATAGCATTGGTATGTTTTCGTAAAGCTGTTACAATTGCAATATCATCTTTTGTTCCTAATTTGATCTTGTAAATAGGCCAAGGTTTGGCTTTCATTTTTGCAATCATATTGTCAATAGTATCTAGTCCAATAGTATAATTGCTTGTCGGGTAGTGATCAATAGTTAATCCCCATAATTTGTATAATGGTTTATTTTGTAATTTCCCATAGAGGTCATGAGCTGCAATATCTAAGGCACATTTGGCAAAGTTAGAAATAGTGCTTTTACTAAGCATCGCATAAAAATATTGAGGAGTTGTAAAGTCAAAATTTTCAATTTCAGTTCTTAGCGTTTCAATTTCTGTGTTTAGACTTTCAATACTATTGTTGTAGTAAGTATTAGGTGTTGTTTCACCATAACCAGTTTTGCCTTTATAAGTAAGTTTAACAATTAAATTATCCTGGGTGTTTTTAACAGATCTAGCAATTCGAAAGGAATTTTTTAAGATAAGTGTATAGCTTTTTAGATGTAGTTTCATAAGCTAAGCAAGATACAAATTTAATAAAAAAGAGAAACCGTTACTAGCATTAAAATGCAAGCAACGGTTTTTTATTAATGGTTGATTATGTGTTCCTTTTGGTTGATAAATTTAATTCCACCAGTGGGTTTAGTTCCCCAATGCCTGCATCGAAATGATTAAAGTGTTATTCCTTTTTTATGCCTAGTTGACTTGCTCTGAGGTTATTGATTTTTTAGTTTCTATGAACACTACCAGAAACTGATTTTTTTGTATGTACTTTTGGATCACCATTATAACGTACATCACCACCACTACTAGCATCTGCAGTTAGTTCTTTTGAAACATTTACCAAAATATCAGCACCACTACTAGCATCTGCATAACATTTTTCTACAATAAGTTCCTTGGCTCTAATATTACTGCCACTACTAGCATCAGCAACAAGTACATTTGCTTTTCCTTCTATTCTAATACTTGCACCACTACTGGTATCAGCTTCAATTTCATCTGCATAAATGGTAGCTTTAATATCACTTCCGCTACTAGCATTTAAGATAATTTTTTCTGCTTTAATACTAGATTCTGCAACTAAATCTGCTCCGCTAGAGCTGTCCAATGCATCAATTTCTGGTAAGGAAACATATATTGTTTTTGTGGCATTACCAATGTTTTTTTCTGTGTGTATTTTTAAAACACCATTGTGCACTTCTGTAACGATATAGTCAATAACGTTTTCATGAGCTTCAACTTTAACACTGTATTTGTCAGCCTGAGTAACAAATACATCAAGCCCCTCGCTGGCTTTAATAACAGTAAAGTTTTCGTTTAAATTTCTATTTTCGATATTGACCTCACCTATTCCTTTAATGCCATCACCAAAATTAATGTCAAATGCACATGATGTAAAGAATAAAGAAATAAGTATTGCGATTGCTACTTTTACTAAGGTTCCCATAACTATTCTGATTTTGATTGATTGTTTTTTTGTTTAATTATTGTTTGTTTTAATATTTACGCCGTCTTCGTCAATTTTCATTTTAAACTCCTCGCCATCTTCACCTTTGATATCGATATCTATACCATCTTCATCAATTTTAATATGTCCGTTTACATCATCAATATCTATATCTTCGTCATCAAAGTCGTCTTCATTTTCACAGTTTAAGCATTTTAACTCTCCATCTTCTCCCATTTTCCAGAGATATTCGCTAATTTCTCTTCTATAAATATCTTGGTCAGTAGAGGTGTTTCCTCCAATATGTCTTCGGGTAGAGTTATCTAATTTAAGAATAGTACCTGTTGGTATATATACAGATGAGAATACTTCTTGATCTCTAAATTTGTTTTTTGAATCAGTAGTAAGAAAGCTATTTAAAACTAAATGATTATCGTTTAACTGATAGTTATAGCTTGAATTTTTTGCTCTACTACTTGCACTTTCATAAGAATTACCTCTGGCTTCTTTTCTTACTCTTATACTGGCAGTACTATCTTTACTGTGCTTAATATTGAAACGAACATCGTCAAAAACTAACGTTTTTTTACCGTTATCATCAATAAAAACATCTACATCTCCAATGTGCATATAGCTATTTCCGTTTTCATAGTATTCACTATCTTTCATGGATATTTTTAGCGTATCTGCTGTATTTATATAAAGCTCTTTTTTCTCTGAACTTGTACCTGTGTATGCAAATTCTGCAGCTTGTTTTACGCCTAATACTATCAGTGTAATTACAGAAATAATCCAAAGCCCTAATAAAGAATATTTTGCAATGTTTCCAATAGATTTTAAATTGGTAACTAATATTTTTAATCCTAAGTAAAAAAGAAAGAAAAAAGGAATACCAACAGCAAAGAACGCTAATATAGATACTAACCATACTGGTGTGCTTGTAGTGTTCAGGAGATCAACAATATCTAATCCTGGAAGATGAAACATATCGGCAACTCCAGCAGAAATTAGCCCAACAAATAGGCCAATAATGGTAGATGCACCTATAATAATAAGTAGTATACCTATAAATTTTCCAAAGATTTTAAAAAGGAACAATATAAGGTCGCCAATAGTGTCAAAAAATGTTTTTGAACTATTTTTTACTCCAGAATAATCTGCGTTTTTTACTTTATCCGTTGCGGTACCAAATCCTTCTTTTACACCTTCAAAACCTTCTTTGATCTTGTCAGTAACGTCATGCAAACCCTCGGTTACTTTTTTTTCAATATTGCTAATATTAACAGGTTCTCCTGTCATTGCAATTTTTTCCGAGGTAGTTTTTGCTTCAGGTACGAGTATCCATAAAAGGAAATACAATAAAATTGGACTTCCCATACCAAGTAATACCAATAGTACCCAAGCAAGTCTTATCCAAAGAGAATCTATACCCATATAGTGTCCTAATCCAGAAGAAACACCAGCTACAAACTTGTTGTCTACATCTCTATATAGTTTTTTTGATGCTTTTTTCTTTGATCTTTTTGCTTGTTGTGGAGCATCGTCAAAAATATCTTCATCAACCATATAGTCTTCAGGCTGCCCCATTATTGTAATTACTTCGTCAACAATTTTTTCTGTAATTACTTGTCTAGAATCTTCTTGTTTATCGGCAAAAAGCTCGCTTACTCTTGCTTCAATATCAGCTATTATTTCGTCTTCTCCAGGGGTGTTTTCAAAAGAACGTTTTACAGCTTCTAAATAACGTTGCAATTTGTGATACGCATTCTCATCAATATGGAAAAGCGCATTTGCTAGATTTATATTTATTGTCTTATTCATTTGTTCTGTTATTTTTTTGTTACTAGTGTTACTGCATTGCTAAGTTCTGTCCAAGTATTGGTTAATTCTTTTAGAAAAATAATACCTGTTTCTGTAAGTGCATAATACTTACGTGGTGGTCCAGATGTAGATTCTTCCCAGCGGTAATTGAGTAAACCTGCATTTTTAAGTCGTGTTAGTAGCGGGTATATAGTACCTTCTACTACCAGCATCTTTGCGTCTTTTAATGTACTTAAAATTTCAGAAGCATATTTGTCTCCTTCTCTTAAGATACTAAGAATACAATATTCTAAGACACCTTTTCGCATTTGTGCTTTTGTGTTTTCTATCTTCATAACTTCATAATGCTTTAAAATTAAACTGTTCGTTTTTTGATTGCCCGACTATCGGGATTCTCGTTGATTGATTGATTGATTGATTGATTGATTGATTGATTGATTGATTGATTGATTGATTGATTGATTGATTGATTGATTGATTGATTGATTGATTGATTGATTGATTGATTGATTGATTGATTGATTTTTTATTTGATAAACCTAATGCTTAACGGATATTTATAATGAATACCTTCATTGGTTCTAATGGTTGCTACAATAGTGCAATAGATGTCCAGAATAAAGAGTGCAATTCCAAATAGACCTGCAATTCCAAAAAAGATTAAGCCTTTTCCAAATTTAAAAATATCATGAAAATCAAAATCGATATTATGCGAATTATGATCCAGAAGATTGTGCATCCCGATAAAATCCCAGGCACCAAAAATAAACATTGGAATTGTTACAAAACCAATAATGATACTATAGAGTAAAATACTGATTTGAAAATTAATTGCTTCCTTTCCATTATGATCTACAAAGCTAGAATCGTTCTTATTAGAAACCCATAATATTAATGGAATAATGAAATTTCCAAATGGAATAAAGTACTTGCTAAAGGTTGATGCATGAATGATTGCACTTAAATTTGTTTGATGTTTGTTGATTGATGAGTCCATAACCTATTATTTTCTTATGCAAATATATATCTTTTAAAAGGTATTATGCAAAACATAGTACTATAATTTAACTTTTTTTTAACATTAAGCATTGCTTTGCTGCTTCATTAATTTTCAATATCTTACTGCTTTAAAACTTAAATCATATGTCTGGAACAGTTAGTAAATTCAATACGTATACGTTTTTTAAATTACCCTCAGCTTGGTGGTGTGGTGTACGTTTAAAGGCCTTAAATAATAAAAGTTGTGTTACCTCAGTAAAACTAGGTTGGAGGAATCAGAATCCATTTAAATCTATGTTTTGGGCTGTACAAGGTATGGCAGCAGAGCTTTCTACAGGAGCAATTGTTATTGCTGCAATAAAAAAAAGTAATAAAAAAATCTCCATGCTGGTACTTAATAATAGTGCCAATTTTTCTAAAAAAGCGGTTGGGAGAATCACTTTTATTTGTGAAGATGGTGATAAACTACTAGCAACAATAGAAAAAACCGTTACTAGTGGCGAAGGAGAAACAGTTTGGATGAAAACTATAGGAACTGATGAACAAGGAGATGTAGTATCGACCTTTAATTTTGAATGGACATTAAAGGTTAAAAGTGAATAGTTGTCTGTTAAATTATCTATGCCATATATTTTTGAGTAAGTATTGCTAGTCCAAAGTTAATTTGAGCTAGCAGATAAATTAGTATGGAGCGTAAACAGATGTGCTAATGACAAATAATATTTTTTATGATGTAACATTTTTCAAAAATTAGCTACAGATAAAGTAGATAAATAATCATTAATCAAATCAGAAAAAAATGAACGCACACGAAATCGATTACCATATTTTTGGAGAGGAAATGCAATATGTAGAAATAGAACTAGATCCTCAAGAGGCTGTAGTTGCTGAAGCAGGGAGTTTTATGATGATGGATACTGGAATTAAGATGGATACTATTTTTGGAGATGGCTCCAATCAGGATTCTGGAATTTTAGGGAAAATGTTTTCGGCAGGTAAACGATTATTGACAGGAGAAAGTTTGTTTATGACTGCTTTTTTAAATGAAGAACATGGAAAGAAAAAAGTAAGTTTTGCATCGCCATATCCTGGAAAAATAGTGCCGATAGACTTGTCAAAACTCAGTGGAAAGTTTGTGTGTCAAAAAGATGCTTTTTTATGTGCGGCTAAAGGAGTTACAATAGGTATTGAATTTTCTAAAAAATTGGGTAGAGGTTTATTTGGAGGTGAAGGTTTTATCATGCAAAAATTGGAAGGTGATGGGATGGCTTTTGTCCATGCTGGAGGTACAATGGCAAAAAAGGAATTACAGGCAGGTGAGGTTTTAAAAGTGGATACGGGATGTATTGTTGGCTTTACTAATACTGTATCCTATGATATAGAATTTATTGGAGGAATTAAGAATACAATCTTTGGAGGAGAAGGAATGTTTTTTGCATCTTTAAAAGGACCAGGCACAGTATATGTACAATCTTTACCCTTTAGTAGGTTAGCAACAAGAGTGTTAGCATCAGCACCAAGAGCGGGAGGAACTAGAAAGGGAGAAGGCAGTGTTTTAGGGGGAATAGGGGATTTATTAGACGGTGATAATAGATTTTAGTTTCTTTTAACTTTTGTTTTACAATAAACAATACTTTTTTTTGTTATATTTAGGGTATCAAACTTTTAAATAAACAGTATTATTATTAATGGCAAGAGCTATGTATGAGTACACAAAAACAGTACTCCAAAAAGTGAGTTTCAATCCGAAACTTTTTTACAAAGAAATTGAAAAAGCAGTAGAACGTCTATTGCCCTATGAAATTGAAGAACTTAAATTTTGGCTTACACAATTTGTTCAAGGAAAGCCAGAATTAGAACATTATGTAATTTATATTAATCAATAAATAAAACCACCGGAAACGGTGGTTTTTTAATGCTATTAAGTTTATTTATAGCATTCCTGCCTCGATCAAAGCAAAAATCAATTAGTTTTTTGCAAGTGGACTAATAATATTTACATTCTGAAAAGCAATAGCCCCTCTTACAATACCAGCAATAACATCTTTTAAGGCATCAATAATCTGAATTTTTAATTCGTTTTTATGATACAATAAACTTACTTCTCTAGCTGGAGATGGTGCGGTAAATTGTTTTAAATGTGTGTCTTTTAAATCATTAATAGTTAAGGTATGCAAGTAGGGAAGTAGCGTCATTCCTAATCCTTCATTGGATAAGTTTATCAAAGTTTCAAAACTACCACTCTGTAATTGAAAATGATCGTCTTTATAGCTTTTAGAAATCTTACAAAGGTTAAGGATTCCGTCTCTAAAACAGTGTCCATCTTGTAATAGTAAAATATCATCAATATTTAGATCATCGGGATTTATATGCTTAGCATCAAACAAACGATGGTTTTCGGGAATATAACCAACAAATGGTTCATAATATAATGGGCGCTCTTTTATAAACGGAACTTCTAATGGTGTTGCAGCAATAGCAGCATCTAGATGGCCATCTCGGATATTTGCAATAATTTGTTCTGTAGTTTGCTCTTTTATAATAAGATTAACCTTTGGGTACTTATTGATAAATGTTTTTAAAAACATGGGCAATAAAGTAGGCATTATTGTAGGAATAATTCCAACATTAAAATCACCACCAATAAATCCTTTTTCCTGGTCAACAACATCTTTCATTCTGCCAGCTTCATTGACAATGTTTTTTGCCTGCTCCACAATTTTTTTACCGATTTCGGTAAGTTGAATGGGTTTTTTGCTTCTATCAAAAATTAAAATGGAAAGCTCATCTTCTAATTTTTGTATTTGCATGCTTAATGTTGGTTGGGTAACAAAGCTTTTTTGAGCTGCCAATGTAAAATTTTGGTGTTCGGCCACTGCCAAAACATATTGTAATTGAGTTATCGTCATTGGTATAAGTTTTGATTATAAAAATATAAAATTAATCGATAAAACTTATAGTTATGCGAGCTAAATCTTAATTAACTTTGTGATAGATTATAAAATGAATAATTAAACAAGAATAATATGAAACTAAATAGTATAGGATTAGACAGTGTAAAGACACAAGAAATTACAGTTGAACTGAACGAATTGTTGGCAAATTTTCAATTGTATTACCAAAATTTAAGAGGAATTCATTGGAATATAAAAGGAAGAGGTTTTTTCGATTTGCATGTAAAGTTTGAAGAATTATATACAGAAGCTACCGTAAGTATTGATGAAATAGCAGAACGTATATTAACATTAGGAAGTGTGCCATTGCATACCTTTGAAGAGTATATGCATATTGGTAAGATTCCTGTTGGGAAAAACATATCTAAAGATGAAGATGCTGTACGATTAGTACTTGAATCTATAAGCGAGTTATTAATAATAGAACGAAAAATATTAGAAAAAGCTGGTGATAGTAGTGATGAAGGAACTAATGCAATGATGAGCGATTTTATAGCTGCTCAAGAAAAAATAGTGTGGATGATGAAAGCTTGGTTGGGAGAAACAGTTTAACTTTTTGTGCTTTTAAAAGCGTTGTGATGGTGTACAACCTTTTTGAAGTCAGAATTTTTACTTTTTCTGCATGAGGTCTTTTTGTCCTTTAACTCTAGTTCTTGCGAAGATGAAGACGTTGCTATAGAAAGATTATAAAAAGAATAGATATTAAAAGTGTTTATGGTTAGAAACACAATTAGAAAAGATTTTAAAACTTTTTTTTTGGGGTATTTGCTCATCTACAACGAATTTATATTTTTTCCTTTTCTCAAAAAAAATATTGTGTATTATTTAACTTGATGACGAGTCTAATATTGTCTTTTTATTAAAATTTTAACAGCCTTGATAAAAAAAGGCTGTTAAAATTAATATTTTTAGTATATATAATAGAGCTAATGCTTCCTTTTACGAATTAATAACAAACCAATAAAAGTTAACAAACCATTTAGAGGTAGTAATTCGTATCCTACTTCATAGTTAAATAATAACTCTTTCGGTATTTTAGAAATACAATAAATAATTAGAACAGACATGCTTGCAATTATCCATACATATTTATCTTTTATTTGATATTTGGTAAAAATACCAAAGGCAAACAAACCTAATAAAGGACCATAAGTAAAGGTAGCAACCGTTAGGAGGCTATCTATAACATTTCTGTCCAATACGTGTTTAAAGATAATTACAACAATAATGAGCAAAACACTCATGGCTATATGTGTCTTTTGCCTTAGTTTTTTCTGTTTATTTTCTGCCTTTTTTTCAATATTTAAGAAATCTACACAAAAAGAGGTGGTTAAAGAAGTAAGTGCACTATCTGCACTACTATAAGCAGCAGCAATTAGTCCAAGCATAAAAGTAATAGCAAGTGTAATGTCTAATCCACTATTTAATGCAATCTCTGGGAATAATAAGTCAGTTTTAGGTTTTCCTTCCATTAATGGTGTTGCAATGTTGAATTTCTCAGCATAGATAAATAATAATGCACCTAAAAGTAAGAATACAAAATTAACAACAACTAGAACAAGGCTAAAGGAAATCATGTTTTTCTGAGCATCTTTCAGATTTTTGCAGGTTAAATTTTTCTGCATCATATCTTGATCAAGTCCAGTCATACATATGGCAATAAAGATTCCTCCTATAAAAGATTTAATAAAATAGCTTTTGCCCAAAAAATTATCAAAGAAAATTATTCTGCTATAGCGTTCCAATTCTTCAGAAGCTAAAAATTCGCTAAACGTCCAATCTAGTTTATCAGTTATAAAATATATAGATAACCCAACTGCAACAAGCATAAATAAGGTTTGCAAAGTGTCTGTCCATACAATAGTTTTTATTCCACCTCTAAAGGTATATATCCATATCAATAGTATTGATAAGATAACGGTAACTTCAAAGGGTATTCCGAATGCATCAAATACAAATTGTTGCAATACAATGGCGACCAGAAATAACCGGAATGAAGCTCCTAGTACTCTAGAAATAAAGAAGAAAAAAGCACCAGTTTTATAACTTACCACGCCAAATCTATCTTCTAAGTATTGATATATAGAGGTAACGTTAAGTTTGTAATAAATAGGCATTAATACATAAGCAATAACAAAATAACCAACTAAGTATCCAAAAACAATTTGCATATATCCAAATTGCGCACCTTCTACCCAACCTGGTACAGAAATAAAGGTAACTCCAGAAAGAGAGGCACCAACCATACCAAATGCTACAACATACCAAGGAGACTGCCTTGAAGCTTTAAAAAAAGTTTCGTTACTGTCATCTTTACCCGTAAGGAAAGAAATAAGAATTAGAATTCCAAAATAACCAGCTATTAGCAGGAGGATGTGTATCGGTTGCATATGATTTAATTTTCGTGGCTAACTTAAGAAATTTATTTGTACTTACTACGGCATTATTTGTACTTTTGCTCCAATGGATTTTTCATCAAAATTATTAGAAAACGCAGTATACGAGATTTCTCAGCTACCAGGTATTGGTAAGAGAACGGCATTAAGATTGGTATTACATTTATTAAAACAGCCCGAAAATAACACCTTGTTATTGGCAAAAGCATTGCAGGATGTACGTGGAAAAATTAATTTTTGCGAAGAATGCCATAACATATCTGATACTACAGTATGTGAAATTTGTACTAATACAAAACGAGATAAAGCAATAGTTTGTGTAGTAGAAGATATTAGGGATGTAATGGCAATAGAGAACACAGGACAGTATAGAGGAATCTATCATGTTTTGGGAGGTAAAATTTCACCGATGGAAGGAATTGGCCCTCATGATTTAAAAATAGGATCTTTAATAGATAAGGTTGAAAAAGGAGTAGTAAAAGAGCTTATTTTTGCATTAAGCTCAACAATGGAAGGAGATACTACTAACTTTTATATGTATAGAAAAGTAGAAGCTTATAATGTAAAAATCTCTACTATTGCCAGAGGTATTAGTGTTGGAGATGAATTGGAATATGCAGATGAAGTTACGTTAGGAAGAAGTATTATAAACAGAATACTCTTTGAAAATACATTAAAAGGGAATTAAGTTTTTAAAAATTAATTTTCTCCAAATTAGAATTATGTATTTAAAAGAGGGAATCAGCTAAGATTAAACAGATTATAAAGGGAAAGAATAAGAAATCGTTAAAAATTAAATTAAAAGCAATAAAAAGCATTTTTTTTAGTTAATTTTGTAATTATCAAGTATAAAACAGTTGTTATTTTAAGAATATGTCAAAATTTGAATTGAAATTACCCAAAATGGGAGAAAGTGTAACAGAGGCTACACTTACATCATGGTTAAAAGAAGTAGGAGATGCTATAGAAATGGATGAAGCAGTTTTGGAGATTGCCACCGATAAAGTAGATTCTGAAGTACCTAGCGAATTTGATGGGGTTTTGGTGGAAAAATTGTTTGAGGTTGATGATGTTGTTCAGGTAGGAGAAACCATAGCAATTATTGAAATACAAGGAGATGTTGCTGTAAATAGCAATAATACTGATGAAGTGGTTGCGGATAAAACTGCTATGGCTGAAGCAGTGGTACTGGAAGAAAACATAGCAAAAATACAAGAAGAAGTTAGTGCTGTAGCTAATAATTATGCAGATAGTGAACGCTTTTATTCCCCTCTAGTTAAAAATATAGCTAAAGAAGAAGGAATTGAAATGGCAGAATTAGAAGCTATTGTAGGTTCTGGAAAAGAAGGTAGAGTTACAAAAGACGATATTAAAAATTATATTGCTAATAGAGGTGCTGCTCCAATAGCAACACCAGCTGCTGCAGTGGTTGTAAAACCAGCTGCTAAAAAGGCAATTGCAAAAACTGCTATTCCAGTAGTTACTAGTGCAGGTGATGAGGTGATTGAAATGAGTAGAATGGGTAAATTAATTGCTCATCATATGGTAGATAGCATTAGTACAGCTGCTCATGTGCAAAGTTTTATAGAAGTAGATGTTACCAATATTGTAAACTGGAGAAATAAAAATAAAGATGCATTCCAGAAAAGAGAAGGAGAAAAGTTAACCTTTACTCCAATATTTATGGAAGCTATTGCTAAAGCATTAAGAGAGTTTCCTATGATGAATGTCTCTATAGATGGAGATACTATTATAAAAAAGAAAAATATAAACCTTGGTATGGCAGCAGCCTTACCAGATGGTAACCTTATTGTTCCTGTTATAAAAAATGCAGACCAACTTAATTTGGTAGGCATGGCAAAAGCAGTTAATGATTTAGCCGCTAGAGCAAGAAACAATGCATTAAAACCAGATGATATTCAAGGTGGTACTTATACCGTTACTAATGTAGGGACTTTTGGAAGTGTTTTTGGAACACCAATTATCAACCAGCCACAAGTTGGAATATTAGCATTAGGGGCAATAAGAAAAATGGCTTCTGTAATAGAAACACCAGAAGGAGACTTTATAGGTATCCGTAGTAAGATGTTTTTATCGCATAGTTACGACCACAGGGTTGTGAATGGCGCTCTTGGAGGTATGTTTGTTAAATTTGTTGCCGATTATCTACAAGCTTGGGATCCTAATAGAGAAATCTAAAAAAGATGTACTTTTAGAGAAAAAAGAAAAATATGAAATATTCAAAAATCTTTTTTCTCTTATTTTTTATAGGTAGTTTTTGTGGTCATGCACAAGATTTGTCTTTATATAAAAAAGAAGTTCTTGTTAAAGGAAAAGATACATTGCCTTATCGTTTTTTGTTACCTCAAAATTTTGATGCAACAAAGACTTATCCAATTGTGATTTTTTTACATGGATCAGGAGAACGTGGCAATGATAACGAAGCACAACTTATTCATGGAGGGAAATTATTTCTAAAACAAGAGTACAGAGAGAAATATCCTGCAATTGTTGTTTTTCCACAATGTCCTAAAGGTGATACTTGGCATACTGGAAGATCTAAAAAAACGGTCGAAGGACGTATTATAGAGTTTCCATTGAATGTAAGGGCAACGAAGCCATTAAAGATGGTAAGCTTGCTCTTAAAAAAGGTTAAAAAAACATACAAGATAAATACCGATCAAATATATTTAGGAGGACTTTCGATGGGCGGTATGGGAGTTTTTGAACTCGTAAGGAGAAAGCCCAAAACCTTTGCAGCTGCATTTTCTATTTGTGGAGCAGGAAATCCTTTGTCAGGTAGAAAATTGAAAAATACGAGTTGGTGGATTTTTCATGGTGAAGATGATACGGTAGTTTCTGCCAATTTTTCAAAAGATATGGTAGCTGCATTAGAAAAAGAAAATGCTAAGGTAAAGAGCAGTTTCTTTGCTAAAGTGGGACATGATAGCTGGCATAATGCTTTTGCAGAACCAGAATTATTGACTTGGTTATTTTCTGAAAAAAAATAATCCAATTCAATTTATAGCCTTCTATTTCGTAATAGTTTTATATTTGTTTGAAATAATAAAGAAAACCAATGGAATTAAACTTAACCAAACCAATTTGTTTCTTTGATTTAGAAACAACAGGGACTAATGTTGCAAAAGATAGAGTAGTAGAGATCGCAATTCTTAAAGTTTTTCCTAATGGAAATAAGGAAAGTAAGACATGGTTGGTAAATCCAGAAATGGAAATTCCAGCTGAGGTTATTGCTATTCATGGTATTTCTAATGAAAAAATAGCAGATGAACCTACTTTTAAAGAACTTTCTAAGCAAATATATGCTATGATAAAAGATAGTGACTTGGCTGGTTTTAATTCCGATAGATTCGACATTCCGTTATTAGCAGAAGAATTGCTACGATCAGATATTGATTTTGACATGAAAAATTCTGTATCAGTAGATGTACAAACTATTTTTCATAAAATGGAAAAAAGAACATTAACTGCTGCATATAAGTTTTACTGTGCCAAGGATTTGGAAGGAGCACATGGTGCAGAAGCAGATACCAATGCTACTTATGAGGTACTTTTATCACAATTGGATAGGTATGAGGAATTAGAGAATAATGTTAAATCTCTTTCTGAATACACTACAAGAAGACATTCCGCAGATTTTGCTGGTTTTATTGGTTATAACAAAGAGGGAGAAGAAGAATTTTCTTTTGGAAAGCATAAAGGAAGGAAAGTAGAAGATGTTTTAGAAAAGGAGCCTGGCTATTTTGGCTGGATTCTAAATGCAGATTTCCCATTGTATACCAAAAAAGTACTGACTCAAATAAAATTAAGAAAGCTTAATAATAAGTTAGGTTAATTGCTATCAAAAGATTTAAGAATAGAGTATGAAAATCATATGTATAGGCAGAAATTATACAGCTCATATTGATGAGCTATCTAATGAAAAACCAGAAGAGCCCGTAGTTTTTTTAAAGCCAGATTCTGCAATTTTACCAAAAGAGCAAGCTTTTTATATTCCTGATTTTTCTAGCGATATTCATTATGAAGTAGAGCTTTTGGTGAAAATTACTAAGGTAGGGAAACATATAGAAGAGAAGTTTGCACATAAATATTATGATGAAATTAGTCTTGGAATTGATTTTACTGCACGCGATTTACAATCAGCATTAAAAGAAAAAGGGTTGCCATGGGAAAAAGCAAAAGGTTTTGATGGATCTGCCGTTATTGGAAAATGGTTAAACAAAAAAGATTTTTCTAGCATAGACAATATTGATTTTTCTTTGCATAAAAACGAGGAGATAGTTCAAAAAGGAAATACGGAATTGATGCTTTGGAAAACAGATGCTTTAATTTCTTATGTTTCTAAGTTCTTTATGTTGAAAAAAGGAGATGTTATTTTTACGGGGACACCAGCTGGTGTTGGTAAAGTAGCTATAAATGATTATCTTGCTGGGTATATTGAAGATGAAAAGATGTTTTCTTTAAAAATAAAATAAATGATTTACGATTTATCAAAAATAAATGACCTATCTGGAGGTGACCAAGAATTTTTAGTTTCGGTTATAGAAACTTTTTTGGAAGAAACACCCAGTGATCTCAATGTACTGAGAGTAGCTGTAAAAGAAGAAGATTTTACAAAAATTTATCAATTTGGACATAAAATAAAACCAAATGTAGATTTATTAGGTATGGAATATGCTAGAGCCAATGCCTACGAGATAGAAACATTAGGAAAAAAAACAACAGATATCTCAAAAATTAAAGAGCTATTTGTTGTTTTAGAAAAAGATATCTTGCAAGTAATGCAAGAATTAAAAACAGATTTTAAGTTATAATGTTTGCGGAAATCATCACTATAGGCGATGAAATTCTTATCGGACAAATTGTTGATACCAATTCCGCTTTTATAGCTAAAGAATTGAACGATATAGGAATCTCTGTTTATCAGATTTCTTCAGTTCAAGACAGTACTGCACATATTCTCTCCGCATTAAAAGAGGCAGAACAACGTGCAGATTTAGTAATAATTACTGGGGGACTAGGGCCGACAAAAGATGATATTACCAAACATACACTTTGCACGTACCTTAATGATACCTTAGTATTGAATAAAGATGTACTGAGGAATGTAGAGGAATTATTTGAGAAATACATTGGTAAACCCATGTCTGCTCTAAATAAAGATCAAGCATTGGTGCTTTCAAAAGCCGAAGTTTTAACCAATGAATGGGGTACAGCACCAGGTATGTGGATGCAACACCAGAAGACTGTTTTTATTTCCTTACCAGGGGTTCCATTTGAGATGAAAAATTTAATAACACATCAGGTGCTTCCTCGATTGCAAAAAAGATTTGATAGGCCCCATATTATTCATAAAACAATACTTACTTCTGGAATAGGAGAAAGTGATCTAGCTGATAAAATTGAAGATTGGGAAAATAAATTACCAGATTTTATAAAATTAGCATATTTACCTAGTTTGGGTAGTGTAAGGCTGCGGTTGTCAGCAAAAGGAGCAGATAGACTACTACTGAAAGAAGGAATTAAAAAGCAAGTATCAGAATTATACCTTCTTATTGGAGATATAATTTACGGAGAAGATGATGAAGCAAGTATAGCAATTGCTGTAAAAGACGCTTTCGTGGCCAATAAAAAAACATTAGCTACTGCAGAAAGTTTTACTGGTGGAAAAATTGCAGAACAATTAACTGCAATTCCAGGTGCATCTCAATTTTTTAAGGGCAGCGTAGTTAGTTATGCTACAGAAACAAAAATTGAAGTTTTAAATGTTCCTAAACTGCTAATTGAAAAAGATTCTGTGGTAAGTGCATCGGTTGCGGAAGCCATGGCAATTAACGTAAGAAAATTATTGAAAACAGATGTTGCAGTTGCTACAACTGGTAACGCTGGACCTACAAAAGGAGATTCTAATGTAGAAATTGGAACTGTATTCATTGCAATTGCAACTTCTAAGGGAGTGTACTCGGAGAAATTTAATATGGGAAAACATAGAGAACGAGTGGTAAACAAAGGTGTAAACAAAGCTTTAGAGCTATTGCAAAAAGAAATTTTAAATTTCTAGTGAATAAGCTTGCTAGAGCCGTAAAAAATCCTTTATTTTGCACTCTGTTTTTTAATAACACAAAAGTTAAGAATAATGTCAAAGATATGTGAACTTACTGGAAAGAAAGCGATGGTTGGAAACAACGTATCTCACGCTATGAACAAGACCAGGCGTAAATTTAACGCTAACCTTATGAAGAAGCGTTTTTACTTACCAGAAGAAGACCGTTGGATAACGTTAAAAATATCTACTTCTGCATTGAAGAATATCAATAAAAATGGTATCACTGCAGTTTTAAAAGAAGCAAAAGCAAAAGGATTTATCAAATAATTCTGAAAAAAAGATATAGAAAATGGCAAAAAGAGGTAACAGAATTCAGGTTATTTTGGAGTGTACAGAGCACAAAGCTTCTGGACAAGCGGGAACTTCTCGTTATATCACGACAAAAAATAAAAAGAATACACCAGATAGATTAGAAGTTAAGAAATTTAACTCAATCTTGAAGAAAATGACAGTTCATAAAGAAATAAAGTAATTTTAAGAGGACATGGCAAAGAAAACAGTAGCATCGTTACAGAGTAGTTCAAAGAGATTAGCTAAGGCTATCAAAATGGTAAAATCTCCAAAATCAGGATCTTACACATTCGTTGAGTCTGTGATGGCACCAGATTTAGTAAAAGACTGGTTAAAAAAATAAGTCTTTTTCTACTATAAAATATAAGCTGCTTCTCTATTGAGAAGTAGCTTTTTTCGTTTACAGAGTTAGTTGTTTTTCTATTCACTAGAAATGCGCTACTTTTGTCTTTAGATATATAATTAAGGTATGAGTTTCTTAAAGAAAATATTTTCATCTGATAAAAAGAAGAACTTAGATAAAGGGTTGGAAAAAACCAAAAGTAGTTTTTTTGAAAAATTAGGTAAAGCCGTTGTTGGTAAAACCAAAGTTGATGATGATGTCTTAGATAATTTGGAAGAAGTTTTGGTTTCTTCTGATGTAGGTGTAAATACCACATTAAAAATTATTGAACGTATTGAGAAAAGAGTAGCCACAGATAAATATTTGGGTACCGAAGAGTTAAATGAAATTCTTAGAGAAGAAATTACTGGTTTATTAGCAGAAACTAATGTTGGTGAGGAAGTAGATTTTGTAGTTCCTCAAGATAAAAAACCATATGTAATTATGGTTGTTGGAGTTAATGGTGTTGGAAAAACAACTACTATTGGTAAATTGGCATATCAGTTTAAGAAACAAGGGAAAAAAGTTGTGCTAGGTGCAGCAGATACATTTAGGGCAGCCGCTATTGAGCAATTAGAAATATGGGCAAAACGCGTAGATGTTCCTATGGTAAAACAACAAATGGGAAGCGATCCTGCTTCTGTAGCATTTGATACGTTAAGTTCTGCTTTAACTCAAGATGCCGATGTAGTAATTATAGATACTGCTGGTAGGTTACATAACAAAGTTAATTTAATGAACGAGCTTACTAAGGTGAAAATGGTAATGCAAAAAGTTATTCCAGATACTCCAAATGAAATATTATTGGTTCTTGACGGTTCTACAGGACAGAATGCATATGAACAAGCCAAGCATTTTTCCAAAGCTACAGATGTTACTGCATTAGCAGTTACCAAACTTGATGGTACTGCAAAAGGCGGCGTTGTAATTGGTATTTCAGATCAGTTTAAAATTCCTGTTAAGTATATTGGAGTAGGGGAAGGTATTGAAGATCTTCAGGTATTTAATAAACACGAGTTTGTAGATTCTTTTTTTAATTGATTATTGTAATATTTCAGCCATAATAAAAAATTAAAACGCCCAAAACTCTTAAAGTTATGGGCGTTTTTGTTTAGTACATATTGAAACTAATTTTTATTCTTTAAGGTTTTCATTAGAAAGTAAAATATCAAATGTTGCTTTTCCTTTTGTGGCTTTCCAAAAGTTAAAAAATATTTCATTCCACACTGTAGGACTCTCTTTTAAAGAAAATTGATCAAGATCAAGTTTTATATTTTCCATGTTTTCTTGTTTTATACTTTCTTTAGAAATGACAACGGTTATACCTTTAAATTCTTTTTGTGAATTGGCATAAGAGGGTTCTCTTTTTCCATTAGCAGTTACAAGTTCTTTTGCTGTTATAGTTTTAATTGAGCTTGCTGTAAATTTACCATTTCCTACCCATTTTGGGTTTTCAGCAATCTTAATATCTTGTAATTCACTTTCCTCAATAAGTCCCATTAGGTACATCTCCGTGTTTCCGTAGGCTAATGTGTTTCCACCATTTGCATTACCTCCAAAACTGTTTTCCCCATTAAGTTTCCCTTGATAACTGTTGTTTCCTAGGTCAAGTAATTCATCAAAACCGCCTAGCTGTCCACCTACACTAGAGTAACCCCAATGTCCACCAACAGTAGATGATATAAAGCCATAGTTGCCCCAATAATGTACAATTTCATGTAAAAAAGGACCCGTTTTTATAAATCTAGGAATTGGTAAATAGATTACGCTTTTTAGTTTTTCTTCAGATCCATAATTTGTAGTATTTGAATACTTTTCAAGACCATTACCTAAGATATTATTCTGTACTTTTTCAGAAACGCCATAATAAAGATCATCAGGCATAACATCTTCTACAGATAGGATAAAAATAAAATCAAAATCATCTTTAAAATGTGAATACACCTTTTTAGAAATGGCTTTGAAGTCTCCTTTTCCTTCTAAAAAAGCATTGTAATTTGTTGTTGACAAAATAAAATTAACAAGACTATAGTCTTTATAGAGGACAAAGTTGTTTTCAAGCGTTATTATTTTTTCATTTAAAGAGTTGTTATCAGGAGAAATATTGTTAGAACCACCTTCTTTTTCAAGCTCTTCTGTGATAGATTCTTTTGAGCAAGATGTTGTGTTAATGCTAATAACTAAAACACTTAACAAAATAAATACTTTCTTAAAATTAATGATTTTCATAATTCATGTATATTAGATTTGGAGTTATTGTAACGTAAATTGTAGCTGCAATATTTTATAATTAACGATGACTTGCTTTCTTTTTATTAAATAAAGCACAATAACCTTTACCTTTCCTATATCAAGTTGTATTTTTGCACTCAATTTTAGAAGGCATGCGTACAAAATCAATTAAGAAGAACAAGATTAATGTAGTAACACTTGGCTGTTCCAAGAATGTATATGATAGTGAGGTTCTTATGGGGCAATTAAAAGCCAATGGAAAAGAGGTTGTTCATGAAGAAGAGGGCAATGTAGTTGTAATTAATACCTGTGGTTTTATTGCAAATGCTAAAGAAGAAAGTGTAAATACAATTTTAGAGTATCTTCAGAAAAAAGAAGAAGGAACTGTTGATAAGGTTTTTGTAACAGGATGTTTAAGTGAACGGTATAAGCCAGATTTGGAAAAAGAAATTCCAGATGTAGATCAATATTTTGGTACTACAGAGCTGCCTACACTTTTAAAGGCATTAGGAGCAGACTATAAACATGAGCTAATTGGGGAGCGTTTAACAACAACACCAAAAAATTATGCTTACTTAAAAATTGCTGAAGGTTGTGATAGACCATGTAGTTTTTGTGCAATACCACTTATGAGAGGTAAGCACAAAAGTACTCCCATAAATGAATTGGTAATTGAGGCAGAGAAATTGGCTAAAAACGGTGTTAAAGAGCTAATTTTAATAGCTCAGGATTTAACTTACTATGGACTGGATATCTACAAAAAAAGAAATTTAGCGGAGCTTCTAGAGGCTTTAGTAAAAATAGATGGTATTGAGTGGATTCGTTTGCACTATGCATTTCCAACAGGATTTCCTATGGATGTGCTAACATTGATGAAGAACGAACCTAAGATATGTAATTATATAGATATTCCATTACAACATATTGCTGATCCTATTCTTAAAAGTATGAGAAGAGGAACTACGAAGGCAAAAACGACGAAATTATTGCAGGATTTTAGAGCAATGGTTCCTGAAATGACTATTAGAACAACACTAATTGTTGGGTATCCTGGAGAAACGGAAGAAGATTTCAATACTTTAAAGGACTGGGTTACAGAAATGCGTTTTGAGCGTTTGGGTTGTTTTACCTATTCACATGAAGAAAACACACATGCTTATAAACTCGAAGATAATGTGCCTGAAGATGTAAAGCAACAACGTGTATCTGAGATCATGGATATTCAAGGTCAAATTTCTTGGGAATTAAATCAAGAGAAAATAGGAAAAACATTCAAATGTGTTATCGATAGAAAGGAAGGAAACTATTTTGTAGGACGTACAGAATTTGATTCTCCGGATGTAGATAACGAAATTAGGGTAGAGGCTAAAGATGTATACCTTAAGGTAGGAGAATATATAAATTTAAAAGTTATAGAAGCAACAGATTTTGATTTGTATGCAGTGCCAGTTTCTTAACCTTTTATAGATAGTACAAAAAAAGCATTTACTTTGTCACACAAAGTAAATGCTTTTTTTTTGTTTATTATTGCTTAGTGTTACTATTCTCTTTTTTAACTGCTGTCAATTGATAATAGTAATAATTATCATCTTCTGCATAATAATATATGCCCTTTGGAGATTTTACAGGTTTGTCATAAACAATAAAGGAGTTGTAGTCTACACTTAAAAGCTTTCCTTCAAAAAAAAGATGAGCATTGTCTTTTGCATAACCATAGGAAAGAACACTAAAAGAATTAGCTTCACCTTCATTTACAGATGTGTTTTCATAATAGACATTCGTTTCATCTATGCTATAGCTGTATGATAATAATTTTATTTTTTTTGGATTAGCATTTACCAAAACATCACCTTTATAGTAGACATATGATGCATCTCTAGCATAAGCGTTATTTATAAGTTCAAAATTGGCAACTGTTGTACTCTCTAGTTTTGTATAACAAGTATTAGTATAGTAGTAGATATTATGCTTGTCTTTGGCATAATATGAACTTAAAATTTTAAAACTAAGTCCGTCACTATATTCTATTTTATAATCTTTACAATACGCACCGTTTTTATCCCTGGTAATTCTATAATCTATGATTTTAAAAGTACTTGGATCTCTAGCAATTTTATTTCCTTCAAAAAAAACAGAAGATTTATCCTTTCCATATTCCTTGTTTAGTGATTCAAAACTATTAACATCAGCTTCTTTAACTTTTTTAGTATGGTATGTTGCAGAATAATAGTTTTGTCCTAATCGTTCAACATAATGATAGATAACTTCATTGTTTTCTATGTTGTAAAAAGTATGTTTGTCATCTGAACAAGCCGCAAGGCAGATAGTGATAAGTACAAGTAAAAAAAGTTTCTTCATCTAATATAATTTTTGGGGGACAATATCAAAGATAAAACTATTTGTAAGAAATAACTTTTAAAAAATGGCTATTTTAGAGCAACACCTAACTGTTTTACCTTTTGTAACCATAGTGTTCTTTTTTTTGATGTAGACGATTTAATAGGAGATAAATATGTGGTTTTTACTTTTTGTATTCCACAGAAGTTTAACACTCCCTTTTTCATTTGGTTTATTACGGGGCTTTTAAGGTATAAATAGTCGTACCATCTAGGAGAATCGGAAGTAATAATAAGTCTTGCTGTTTTACCTTTTAAAAGTTTAATGGGAAACGGTTTATTATCAACAGGCTGAAAGGTAATTCCTGGCAAAAAACACCTGTCAATAAAGCCTTTTAGTATTGCAGGTATTCCAGCCCACCATGTTGGAAATACCCATACAATATGCGTTGCTTGTTTTATTTTTTCAATAGCATCTAATAAATCTGGCTCTAATTCCGTTCTTTTTTGATAACCATAGGTTAAGCTTGGACTAAAATTTAAGTCTGCAATGTTTAAAATTGAAACAGGTTCACCCGTAGTTTTAACACCTTCTAAATACGCAGTTGATAAGGCATAATTAAAGCTTTCTTTGCTAGGATGTCCATTGATAATTAAAATATTTTTCATCTAATTTCTTTTTAGGCAAAGAAAAAGAGAAGTTTTAAGTGTATATAAGACATTTGTCTAATTCGTAATTTGTTTTCGTATTCTACTTAAATGACGAAGGGTAATTCCTAAATAAGAAGCTAGAAAACCAAGTGGTACATTTTGAATATATTCTGGATGATTTTTGAACAATTCAGAATATCGTTTTTCTGCTTTTTCGTTTTGCAATTGAAAAACTCTTTTTTCTAGTTTTATATATTCTTGCTCGGCAACAATTTTAAAAAACAATAACCAATTGTTGTTTGTAGCTACCAGATTATCCAATGCTTTTTTTGGAAACATTATAAGTTCTACATCGGAAATTGCTTGTATGTTTTCTACTGTTTTTTCCTGAGTAATAAATGATGTGTATGCGGTTACAAAATTGTTTGGAAAAAGAAGACAATAGGTGTTTTCTTCCTCGTTAGATGATGAATAATAGGATCTAAATATTCCAGACTTTATAAATGCAATGTTTTTACAAATACTACCTTCCTTTATAAAATAATCGTTTTTCTTAAGTGTTATGGAAACACCCAATTTGGAGAACTCTTCTAATTCTTGTTCAGAAAAGATATTAAAAGTATTTAAGTAGTTAATCAATTGCTTATGTTTTTACCGTCTGTTTTCCACTTATTAAATCCACCTTCTAGATCATAAACTTCAGTAAAACCAAGTTCAATAAAAAGAGCATAGGCACGAGCACTTCTCCTACCAGATCTGCAATATAAAAAAACAGGTTTGTTTTTGTCTAATTTGCTTATTTCTTGTTCAAAGCCTGTTGCTTTGTAATTAATCATTTTTGCATTTTCAATATGACCTTCTACAAATTCTTCTGGTGTTCTTACATCTATTAATTGTCCATTAACAAGTGTTGCAATCTTATTTTCAAAAGCACTTGAATTTATGACTCCAGATGTAGCTTGCTTACTAGTACAAGAATTAGTAAACGCAAAAAGTGTTATTGTAAATAAGAGATTAAATAAAGGTTTCATAGTTTTATCTTGATTGAAAGGCCTAAATTATAAAAACAATAGCCATTTGTCAAATTTTAGCTAAACTGAATGGTTATTGCGTTTTTCTTTGGGCCATATTATACTAACATAATGTTGGATTTCTACTTTTTAATAATTTGGGATATATTTTTGACTAATTGAGTACTAATCGTATTTGCATACTACATTTGTTACCAATTTGCTAATCTTCTGTATAAATGTAAATCTTACCTTAAAAATGGCTATTTTTGCAGCCTTAAATTAATCGGCACAAATGAAAAAGTATTTAAATCTATTTGATTTTAGTCAAAAAGTAAATTATAAAACCGAGGTCCTTTCTGGGCTAACAGTTGCATTAGCATTAGTTCCAGAGGCTGTTGCTTTTGCGTTAATTGCTGGTTTGTCTCCCCTGACAGGCTTGTATGCTGCTTTTATGATGGGCATAATAACTTCTATTTTTGGTGGTAGACCTGGAATGATTTCTGGAGCAACAGGAGCAGTAGCTGTAGTAATTATTGTATTGGCAAAATCTCATGGAGCAGAATATATTTTTGCTACGGTTATTTTGGCAGGTATTATTCAATTAATTGCAGGGTTTTTAAGACTAGGAAAGTTGATACGTTTAGTACCACACCCAGCAATGTTTGGATTTGTAAACGGACTGGCAATTATTATTTTTATGTCACAGTTAGATCAGTTTAAGTTTAAAAACGCGGCAGGAGAATTAGAATGGCTTTCTGGTACGCCGTTATACTTGTTTTTTGGTTTGGTATTGGTTACTATGGTAATCATATGGGGATTGCCAAAAATAACAAAAGTTGTTCCTGCTACATTAACAGCAATAGTAGTAATATTTGCACTTGTTGTTGGTTTTGATATTGACACAAAAACAGTAGGTGATATTGCCTCCATTCAAGGTGGGTTTCCACCTTTTAATATTCCAGATATTGCATATAATTGGGATACATTAGTATTGATATTTCCATATGCATTAATAGTTGCTGGGGTTGGATTGATAGAAAGTTTATTAACTCTAAATATTGTTGATGAAATTACCGAAACTAGAGGTAGAGGAAATAAGGAAGCGGTAGCTCAAGGTGCTGCTAATGTATTATCTGGTTTTTTCTCTGGAATGGGTGGTTGTGCTATGATTGGACAAAGTTTAATCAATGTTTCTTCAGGAGCTAGAGCCAGATTGTCTGGTATTGTTGCCTCTGTAATGTTACTGGTTTTTATAATGTATGGTGCTCCTTTAATTGAACGTATGCCGATGGCTGCATTAACGGGGTTAATGATAATGGTTGCTATTGGTACCTTTGAATGGGCAAGTTTAAAAACCTTTAATAAAATGCCTAAATCTGATATTTTGGTTATGATTTTGGTAACGCTAATCACTATTTTCCTTCATAATTTGGCATTAGCGGTATTGGTAGGTGTTATTATATCTGCTTTAGTATTTGCTTGGGATAATGCAAAGCGTATTAGAGCAAGAAAATATATAGATGATGATGGGATAAAACATTATGAAATATACGGTCCATTATTCTTTGGTTCTGTTACTGCTTTTTCTGATAAATTTGATGTACTTAATGATCCGGAAGAGGTAATTATAGATTTTAAAGAAAGTAAGGTAATGGATATGTCTGGTATAGAGGCTTTAAATAAAATTACAGAACGTTACCATAAGAATAATAAAAAGGTGCATTTAAAGCATTTAAGCGCAGATTGTATAGGTTTATTAAAAAACGCAGAAAAGATTATTGATGTAAATATTATTGAAGACCCTACATATAAAGTGGTAACAGATAAGATATAATAATAAGCACTATTTAGCTGATAAAAGCGATTGTTATACTAAAACAATCGCTTTTTTTATTGCCTTTATTTTTCTAGTTTTCGCAATTGTTTCTTTATTTTTTTAATTGCAGATGTAATAGATTTTTCAGGTTCTATAACATTATAGGTTCCCCAAAAATTAGGGTCAGAAAAGCCTGAAGCCTCATCCATAATAATAATAGAAGGAGATATTCGGTTTTTTCTCTTAACAACTTGCACAGTTTCATTCATTTTCCAATCGGTAACAGCCATTTCACAGGTTAATTTATAAGAAGAACTGAAAAGCTTGTTTTTCCATTTGACTTTAAATGCTAATTGAATGTTGCTATAACTGTAGTACCATTTTCCGCCTTTTTCTTTATAATCTACACGATATGCAGCTTCTGTCGGATATACCTTAACACTACTAGGTTTTCTTTTTACAAATAACTTACTTGCTTTTTCTTTGTTCGATACATTAAGGTTAAAGACCGCACTAGTTAATGCAAAAGTTTCTGCATTTATATATAGTTTTCCATAATTAAGTGGATCTGCAATACTTGGTAACTGTTTAAAACTGATAACATATATGAGCTGATTGTTGATCTGCGTAGATTTTTCAAAAGAAAAATTATAATAATCTATAGTCTCAGGAGTAAACATATACGCTGGATACTTCATTAAATCAGTATACAATGCATTAAATGGACCTCCCTGAAGTTTTAAAGCTATGGTATCTAATTTTTTATAATCGGTACTCTTCCTGGCCTTAAATAGTGTTGCTAAATCTTTTTTATTGGTTTTATTGGGATGTTTATAAACGGTAACAATAGCTTCTGAGAGCGAAACATTTCTTTTTCTTTTTTTGATTGTTTCTCTATAAAAAGCAGTCATTGTTAATTGCTTCTGCATATAGTTGCTGCCTCGTTTGTTAAGCATAGATTTTACGATGGCTTTGGCATCTTTTGGAATGGAAACATCAACTTCTGAAAGTAGCGTAACGGAAGTTTTAAGTTGGATTTTGTTGCCTTTTTCTTTTAAATCAGAAAGTTTAATAACCTTATCCTGGTACCCCAAAAAACTAACTACAATATTTTTTTGACTGCTATTTTTTGGTATTTTTAAAGAAAACTCACCATCTGTATTTGTAATAGTGCTAATATTGGTGCTTTGCACAGTTAAAGAAGCAAAAACAAGGTCTTTTCCCGTATTAAAATCTTCAACAGTACCTTTGTATTCTTCAAAAGACCTATTGTCGTTTTGGAAGGCGCTAAGTACATTGGTAAAAAGAAGTAAAAAAAGTAATGCAGAACCTTTTTTTAAGGCCGCTAATATGGTTGTGTCCAGCATGTGTTAGTAGTTTTAAAAGCAATTAGTCTAAAGTTACAAAATACGAATTACTTGGTACAAATTGTGTTAAATTATTATTTCTTCCTTAGTTTTAAACGGTATATATTTCTTTATTTTATAGTTAATCAGCTGGTTGGTAGTTTTATGTTTTGATTTTGGCCATAAAAAAGCCCCTAACTACAAAGCAGTTGGGGCAATTATAATAGTATCTAATTTTACTATTTCACCATAAAAATGGCATTAGCAAAAAAGAGTTTTCCGTTTTCCCAAAACCCTCTAAACAATGGATTGTCTACCATATAGATTACATTTCCTCTACCGTATCTTTGTGTTCCAAAAACCAAAGTATTTCCTATTTTTTTCTTGGCTTCGCTACCAGCAAATCCACTTATGGGAGTAGTATTATCTTCTAAGTATACTGCAGTTCCATTGTCCAAATAGTCATATGCTGTGCTTCCTAGTTTTAGGGTGAAATAAGATTTGGAATAGCCATATGCTAAAGGATTTGTAGGATCTACTTTTGTTTTAAAAATAGCACCAGTAATTGCATCTTTAATGCGGTTTCGCTCTCCATTTTCATGAGAAGTAGGTGGGGTTACATCCTTTTCATCATCTTCTTCATCTTCTTTTTTCTTTTTACTTATAGTAAAACTATCATCTGCTTCAAGCGAATTGATGGCACCACTAATGGCAATAAGTTTTCCTCCTTTTCTTACCCATGATTTTAAGCTAGACAATCTATCTTTGTTTAAAACACTTCCATAATATCCATTTGGAAGAATAATAACGTCATACTTAGAAAAATCAACATTTCCCATATACTCAGTATCAATAACGCTAACTGGATATTTTAGTTGTTGTTCAAAAAAGTGCCATACCTCGCCAAAACTTAAAGAGGAAGTACCTTCACCTGTTAATACCGCTACTTTCGGAATATTTAGCATTTTTACTGCCGATGAGCCAAAATCCTTACCTTCTTCTACAAAACCGGTATTGGTAGCCGTTAATGTTTTGTTGTGGATGTCAGCAATTTTTCGAACTGTATTTTTAAAATCAATGTATGTTGTATTATCGGCGCTGGTAATAATTAAACTTCCTCTTTCGAATTTCTTTCCGCTAGAACGAAAAGGCTTTCTTGAAAAACGTACTCTAATCTTATGCTTAAATAGGTCTGCTAAAAATCGGGCATCATTCATACTATTCCAATCAGTAACATATGCGTATACACTTGAAGGTAGGTCTTTATTAACATTCGTTTTAGGTGTATAAGGATCCATTGCAACGGTTTGTTCTGATGCAATTGCATTAAGCCCATAGGCATATGGCAAGGACCAGGCAGTAATATCGTAAGTTAAGGAATCGCTTAACATAGTTTTAGGCTCAAAAAGAACTTTTACCAATGTTCCTTTTACTTGATTTGTAGAGACTACTAAATCTTTTTCATTAGTTTTTAGACTTCCATTTTTTCCTGTAGTAAAATTATATCCTTTAACGGTACTACTTTTTGCAGCCCCATAAGTAATTTCATGTTTGTCTAACAGCTCTGTTAATGCAGTTATATGATCGTTATTACCACGAAGAACATAGCTTTTATATTTGAATTTTTTATCGGTATAAAACTTTTTAAACTCTTGATTTAGTTTTATTGCATTTGATGCAGCAACCTCTACAGTAGATAATCCTGTAGTATGATGATGTGCTATTCTGTCTTTTAGGCTAAGAATATCGCCATTTCTGTTGGTAATTGCTAAACCAGCTCTACCGCTTCCTCCTTGTTCATAAGTCATTCCAATACCACCATTATAAGTTGGGTAAGTATCTCCATAACTAGGATAGAGTAGGTCAAAAACCTCTTTGGTGAAATAAAACCATCCATTGGCATCAAAATATTTGGCATGGTTTTTACCAATTTCAACCTGAAAATCGCGCTGCCAATTGGTAATTACTTCATGAAATGGTTCTGCTGCAGGAGCAAAATAATAAGGCGAGTCTACACCTTGTTCATGAAAATCTACGTGTACATGAGGCAACCATTTATTAAATACTTTTAATCGCTGTTGGCTTTCTACTTGTGTAACCCAAGCCCAATCTCTATTTAAATCAAAAAGATAATGATTGGCTCTTCCTCCTGGCCATGGCTCATGATGTTCTTTACTGTTGGGGTCTATATTATTTGGCGAATTTACATTTTCATTATACCAGTTTACATATCTATCTCTCCCATCTGGATTAATACAAGGATCTATAATTACAATACTATTTTTTAAATATTCTTTTTTTGATGTTAGTAGTTCGTAGGCAGTTTGCATAGAAGCTTCCGTACTTACACTTTCATTACCATGTACATTATAGCTTAGCCATACAATAGCTTTTTCCGCATTAGAATTTCCCGAAGTACTTTTTAGATGCTCTGCTCTAATGACATCAATATTTGCAATATTTTGTACTGAAGAAAGTATTGCAATTTGAAGCTTTCGATGCTCATTGGTAGTACCATATTTTTTTAAAATTACATTCTTGTTCGCATTTGCTGCTAAATAGGTGTAATAATCTACTACTTGGTGGTGTCTGGTAAAACGTGTACCTAGTTCGTATCCTAAAAAATCTGAAGGTGATTTTAGCTGCTGAGCAAAGCTGGTAAGACTTATAAGCGCAATTACTAAAAAGCTTTTTATTTTCATAGTGTTAGTTCGTTTAGTTGATTCCCAAAGCTATACAAATTTTAGATAAAAGCGAAGTTAGTTTATGTTTTATGCTGTTAAAATTTAGGGAAGAACCATTATAATAGAGCGACCACTAATTAGATCTTTACTTTTTATTTCTTCTTTTTTTATCAATTAGGGTAAAACCCCATTTTTCACATTGGGAATAAAACCTGATGTATTTAAGTAAAATATTTTGGAATTTGTAGTAAGAAAAAATAGCAGGTAGAAGTAATGAAAGAAAAGAAAAATATAGTGTTAATTATCGAAAAACAGACTTTTGAAAGAATATTTGATACTTTCCTAGATGATGAGAAATTTCAGTTGTATCAAGTTGATGAAATAGGAATGTATATGGAAGTAAAAACAGATATTTTTTGTTTGCTGACAATTAACTCTCGTATGAATGCAATTCACAATCGTATTTTTAGTGAAGTAAATAAGGAAAAAATCCCATCTGTTATTTTGTTTGATAATTTGTCGAACTATTTTTAAAACTATAACTAGCGATGAGAAGAAACACAAGAGTACTTCAGGTACATCAGAAATTACCATTTAAAATTATCTTTAATACCTTTTTTGGTAGAAACCCTTATTTTATAACCCTCAATTGGGAAGCATATATAGAAGACGGAGTTGCCTATAATAGAGCGGATGAAAACGATGGAATTACAGATATTCCTACCTATTATTTTTTTGAGTTTGTAAATTAAAAAATAAGATGTTATGAATCAGTATTCGTTTTCGCTAAAAGTAATTTATTGCAGTTTCTGGTTAAAATATAGCTATGGATATGGCAAACTGTATTTTATTCAGCATAAGCTAAAACACTTTTAGGAATGTCAATATTTTTAGGTAATCTATCATCAGATATAGGGACGCCAATCTTTTTAGATATGGGAACAATTCCTGCCCAAAAATCAGAATTATAATCTTCTTTATCATCAACAACACCTTCGGCTCTAACTTTGGCAGAAGCACTCTCTATACTTAATGAAATAACCAAGGTAGCTTTAAACTCTTTTTCGTTTGGTTGTCTACAATCTTCCCATCTTCCAGGTAACATATGATTGGTAATACAAGCCAATGCCTCCATTTTTTCTTTAGCATCAGTTACTTCCGTTAAAGAGCCAAATACGGTTACCGATCTATAATTAGCAGAATGGTGAAATGCAGAACGTGCCAAAACCAAACCGTCCAAAAGACTTACAGATATACTACCTTTTCCTTTTGCTAACATAGAAAGCATCATTCTATTTTTTATAGAACCATGGATATAGATTTTGTCTCCATTGCGACCATAAGCCATTGGAATTACAATAATATGACCATCGTATTCGTAACCAATATTGCACATAAAATCGGCATCTAAAATTTCGTGTACAAGTGTTACATCATAGGAAGCTCTTTTTGGACCTCTTTTTACTTTGTTTAGATCACTAATTGGGTATTTCATATTGTAAATAGTATTGGTAAACTAACTAGTGGTTTTAAGAACTATTGTTTACGATTTGTAATTGTTTGTTTATGTATTTTTTAAGAAGGTATTCTGTTTTTTGAAAAAACAATTTGTTTCTGATTTTAGAATTCACCTTTCTCTAGGAGCAATAGTTCTATTTTTTTCAAAATACTTATTTTCCTTCACAGGTTTTATAACCTTGTCTTTTCTTGGAGGATATTTTTCTAATTGGTTTTTAGGTCTTGTTGGTCTTTTTTCAAATCCACCCCCGCAATTAGGACAAACATTTTTTAAAACATCAGTTACACAATCCTGACAAAATGTACACTCATAGGTGCAAATCATTGCTTCATCACTATTGTTTGGAAGCGGTTTGTCACAATTTTCACAGGTTAATCTAATTTCTAACATCGTATTTTATGCATTTAAAAAATACCGTTCTTTAGTTTTTGAATCGCCACCAATTCTATCGTAAAATTTCATTGCCTTTACATTAAAACTTGGTGTTTGCCATTGAATGGTATGGCAGTTCATTTTTTTTGCTTCTTTTTTAATTCGATTCATTAATTGTTCACCAATTCCAAACCCTCTTGATTCTTCAGTTAGAAATAGACAATCCATATAGATATAATATTCAGCATCCCAAGTTGAAAATTGTTTCATATATGTACTATAGCCAATAATGTTATTTTCTTTTTCGACCACTAAACAATGTATACTTGGGTTATCAGAAAACAAGTATTTATCTAAGTGTTGTACTTTATCTTTTGAGTCAAAAGCTGCTTTTTCATAAGCAGCATGAAGTTCACATAGGTGAACCAGTTCTTTTAAATCTGATTGCTGAACAACTCTTATGTTTGGTTCTTTCATTATAGTTCCTTGTTAATTATATCATTTAGGTATTTTTCATAATTGGGACTAGACAATTGTTTTAAAATGTTATTTGTCCAAGAAATTCTTTCGTGATTTATGATTTCTAATTCCCAAATACAAGGAGCCAATCCATCTCCAGATATTTTTGTGAATTCGTTAGGTTTTTCTGGTGTTGTTATAAATATATTGGTATTCAGCATATTCTTTCCAACCCACCAGTTTATTATTGAAAAAATGCCTTCTGTTCCAGAATGAAGAATTAAAAAAGCAATTTTATCAGTAGTAAAATCAAAACTATTCTTCAGTTTTAACCAATCTGGGAGCTCGTTTATAACATTTTGGTAAAAAACAGGGTGTTTAAATTCTCCTACCTGAGAAATGGTATAGATCTTTATTCTCCAACCATTTATGGTAACCAACTCCTTAAAACATATTTTTCTTGTTTTATAAGCCGTCATTCTATTTTTTTTACCATTAAATACATGCCTTTGTATTTTTGAATAAGATGTTTTCTTTGAAATTCAATTTTTTTGCTGATTTCAAATCCTACTTTTTTATAAAATTCAAAAGCATTACTACTGTCCATGGTTTTAAGAATCAATTCTTTTTTTCCAATAGCGGTGGCATAGTTTTCAATAGCAGCAATCATTTTTTTGCCAACACTTTTACCAGTAGCCTTTTTTAAAATATAGATGCGTTCTAATTCTAATGTTTCAATATTTAGATGCAACAACTTATACATACCAATAATTTCATTGTCATCATAAATCAAATAAAATTCTGCATGCTCATTAGTAAATTGTTCTTCGTATAAAGAAGTGCTAAAATTATCTTTTATATACTGTTCTCCATTATCGTACCATAGGTAGGGATAGTGATTTCTGTACGTTTCTATTGATATAGCAACCAAATTTGGAATATCTATAGCAGTACATTTTTTTGTTCTTATTGACATGGAAACAGGTATATTACAAATTATCTGGAGCTATTTCCCGCTATCCGTTAAAGTTTTATGGAGGTTTGAAAAAGCCTCCATAAAAGCTAACACTGCTATCGGGGCTAAAAATTATAGTAATGCAAGTGCTGCAAACAAATTTTTACTCCTTTTATTATGATGGTAAATTACAAAATACCCTAGCTTCTCTTTTGCGTCTTCAAGTTTAGATTCTTTGTCATTTAATTCTGTGATAAAATTAAGATATATTTTTTTGAGGGTTTCACTCCTTTTAAAATCAGGTTTAATACTGTGCATTACAGCATATACCTTTACTTTACTATCTAGCTGTTTTACTATAGATAAGTCTTTGGAAAGCAATTCGTTTTCCCAAGAATAAAAATGACCAATATGTGGAGTGTTTTGTGCGTAACTATTTGAGTAAAAAACAAATGTCACGACTATAATACTAAGTTTTATGAATGTTTTCATTGTATTTATTTTTAATGATTTGTAAAAAATATTGAAATTAACAATCTGATTGTGGTACAAATTTACTAGCTTGCTGGACTATAATTGTAGTCCAGTTTAAATAAAAACAATAGTCCAGTATGTTTCCATATCAAACCAGTATCAATTTAACAAAAAGTGGTGGACAACCTTTGTATTTGCAATTGAGCCATCAAATGATAAAACTTATAGAATCTGGAGCATTGTCAACTGGGGCAAAACTTCCAGGCACAAGATCTATGGCTAGCCTGCTTAGTGTGCATAGAAAAGTTGTAGTGCAAGCTTATGATGAGCTTGTAATGCAAAGTTGGATAGAAGTATTTCCCGCAAGAGGTACATTTGTACATTGTAAGCTCCCAATTGTAAATTATACGACCATTTCTGATAAGGAGGTGGTTTGTAAAAAAAGAATAACAGCAAATTTTAAGATAAATAAAGGTATTCCACAATATGCGAGTTATAAACCAACAGAAAATGCCTATCATTTAGATGATGGAGTCCCAGATGTTAGACTTGCACCTATTGAGGATTTAGCAAGATTGCACAGAAATATTGTATCCAAAGTACATAATAAGGTGCATTTTGGATATACAGATCCCCGTGGAAATTTGCAATTAAGACAAGCATTGGTTTCTTTTTTAAATGATACCAGAGGATTACAGTTTAGTGATGAAAATGTATTAATTACTAGAGGTAGTCAAATGGGAATATACCTATCAAGTAAGTTACTGCTTTCTCCTGGTGACAATATTATTGTTGGTGAATCTAATTATATCGCTGCAGATCAAACTTTTTTAGAACATAAAGCAGTTTTAAATAGAGTAGCAGTAGACTATCATGGATTGGTGGTAAATGAAGTAGAAGAATTATGTCAAGAAAAAACAATAAAAGCAGTTTTTGTAACATCTCATCGTCATCATCCAACTACAGCAACTTTATGTGCGGAACGTAGAATGCGATTACTGGCTTTGGCAACAAAATATAATTTTGCTATTATAGAAGACGATTACGATTATGATTTTCATTATAGTAATGCTCCAATATTACCACTGGCAAGTAACGACCATTGTGGCAATGTAATCTATATTGGGGCTTTTAGTAAAATGCTGGCTCCAGTACTTAGAGTTGGTTATATGATTGGACCAAAGGAAGTCATAGATGAAGCAGCCAATTTAAGAAGAATTATTGATCGTCAAGGCGATGCTATATTAGAAATGGCGCTGGCAAAGATGATCAACCAAGGCGATATGCAACGGCACACTAAAAAAGTGCTGAAAATTTATAAAACACGTAGAGATTTATTCTGTACCTTATTAAAAGAGCTGCTAAATGACTATATCGAGTTTCAGATTCCGAATGGAGGTATGGCTGTATGGGTGTTACTTGATAAAAAGTATGATTGGAAAGTGGTAAGGAAAGCCATGTTAACTTATGATATTGTAATGGGAACTCATGAGAAATATGATCTTATAAAAGCCGATCATAATGGAATGCGTTTGGGGTTTTCAAATATTAATAAAGAAGAGATTACCTATTGTCTCACACATTTACAATTGGTACTTGATAATTATAAGAGCCATTTGTAAACTGTTGAATGGTTATTAGCGCCAAAGCTTAGTTTAATACATTAACGTAAATTTGGGAAGACCAATTAAGCTATAATTTTATATTTACATTTTTTAATACATTTTTTTTAATATGCCAACAGACTGTATACCATTTAGAGAAACAGGTTATTTTTCTCAATTGATTTGTGATTATGTAGAAGAACATGAAGGGCTAAAAGAATTATACAATAGGTTTCCAAAAATTGAAAATTTTGAAGCTCAAATTGCAGAAAAAAAAGCAAATTTCCCGCAAGAATATAGAAAAGTACTTGTTTCTTCATTAAACACGCAGTATGTTGATTTTGAATTAAGCAGCCAAACAAAAGCTAATATTGACAGTTTAGCAAAAGAAAATACATTTACTGTAGTAACAGGACACCAGTTAAATTTATTCACTGGTCCGCTTTATTTTTTATACAAGATTATTGCTACTATTAACCTTGCCAAAGAATTAAAAACTAAATACCCTTCTTCTAATTTTGTTCCTATCTATTGGATGGCAACAGAAGATCATGATTTTGATGAAATTAATTTTTTTAATTTTAAAGGAAAGAAAGTACAATGGAATAAAGATGCATCAGGAGCCGTTGGGAAATTAGAAACCAAAGGACTACAAGAAGTTTTTGACGTTTTTTCCAAAGAATTAGGAGTCGGAAGAAATGCTGATAGGCTAAAATCACTATTTGAAGCCTCATATCTAAAACACGATAACCTTACTGATGCTACCCGCTTTTTGGCAAACGAGCTTTTTGCAGACCAGGGCTTGGTAATTGTAGATGGAGATGATATTGCTTTAAAACAATTGTTTGTTCCTCATGTTAAAAAGGAATTGATAGCGCATGAAGCTTATCAAAAAGTTACTGCTACTGTAGCAAAAATGACTGCTGTAAACTCTAAATATAAAGTACAGGTAAATCCAAGAGAAATCAATCTTTTTTATCTAGATAAGAACTTAAGATCCAGAATAATTAAAGATGATAAAGGATATTATATTAACGACACTGAAATTAGATTTTCTCAAGAAGAACTGCTGTCGTTGTTAGATAAGCATCCAGAACGATTTTCTCCAAATGTAATAATGCGCCCACTTTATCAAGAAACCATACTTCCAAACTTGTGTTATATTGGAGGAGGAGGAGAAATTGCATATTGGTTGCAATTAAAAGCATATTTTGAAGAAAGCAAGGTAACCTTTCCAATGGTGTTGGTTCGTAATTCAGCATTAATTATGACTGAGTTACAAAAAAGCAAACTCAAAAAATTAGACATAACCAATAAAGATCTATTTTTAAAAAAATCCACTTTTATAAATAAAAAGGTAAGAGAAATTTCTAATATTAATATCGATTTCTCACAACAAAAAGAACTGTTGCAAGAGCAGTTTTCAACCATGTATACAATTGCCAACGAAACTGATAAATCTTTTTTGGGAACGGTAAAAGCACAAGAGGTAAAACAATTAAAAGGACTTGCAACCTTGGAGAAAAGATTGTTGAAAGCACAGCGGAAAAAATTGGCAGATCAGATTACTAGAATGACGGACTTACAAACTCAATTATTTCCTAATGAGTCCTTACAAGAGCGAAATACTAATTTTTCAGAATTCTATTTAGCCTATGGAAATGAGTTAATTAGTTATTTATTGGATAATTTAAAACCATTAAACACTGACTTTTTGATCTTAACCAACTAAAAAGTAGGAATAATATTACATTTGCAACGTTTTTTCTACCATAGACAACATAATATTTTGGATTCAATAACAAATATGTAAGATTGCACTTATGTATATACTCAGTTTTTGAGTAAAATTACCAAAATATGAAATGTAAAATTACACAACTAAATAGTATAGTATTGCTATGCTTTGTATTCATTTTAAGTTCATGTGTTAAAGAAGATGCTCCACCTATTGCTTCTAGAATTGCAATAATAAATGGAACCAGCCAAACTGCAATAGTAGAAAAGGTGTTGCCAGAGGCAATTGAAGTTATGGTACAAGATCAGCATGGTATGCCTTTTTCTGGACATCCAGTATATTTTAAAACTGAAGATGGAGAAATTTCTGAAACAGAAACTATTAGTAATGAAGAAGGTATTGTTACTATTAATTGGGTTTTGGGACCAATGGAAGGAATACAAAATTTGGAAATTATATCCTACCAGTTAGATGGTATTACTGCGCTAAGAGATGCTGATATTTCTATTTCTGCGGTAGCATCTGCTGAACCACTTATACCAACGAGTATAGAGTTAATTAAAGGAGATAATCAAGAGACAAAAATAAATACTTTAGCTCCAGAAGCAATAGAAATTATGGTTAAAGACCAGAATGGAAATGCTTTTAAAGGAGCACTAATACATTTTGCTGTTGAAGAGGGTAAGATTACAACTGAAGAAATTGTAACTGGAGAAAGTGGAAAAGCTAATGTAGCATGGGAACTAGGAAAAACAATAGGAACTCAAAATATAGCAATAAGTGCATATAATTCAGAAACAGATGAACATATTTCTGGGTCCCCCTTTGCTGTAGAAATAACGGCTTTAAAACCATTATTGGTAGGAGAATATCATCAAGGAGGTATTATCTTTTATGTAGATGATTTGGGAGAACACGGATTTGTTTGTGCAGTAAAAGATCAAAGTGAAGGTATTAAAAGTGGATGTTTAGGGTCAAAAGTTAATGGAGCTACAGGCTCAGCTGTTGGTACTGGATCAAAAAATACAGAAGCATTAATGGAAAGCTGTACTCATAATAGTGATGATGATGATAATGATATGCATGATAGTGCAGCCGGAATATGTGTAGATTTGGTTTCTAATGGATATTCAGATTGGTTTTTACCAAGTAGAGATGAATTAATTCACATGGGTAACAATAGAGCTAAAATTGATGAAACTGCTTTAGGGAATAATGGAGAAATATTTGTAGATGGTGCATATTGGAGTTCTACAGAATTTGATGATAATAGAGCATGGTATCAAGTTATTGGATATGATCAAGAAAATTATATCTTAAAAAATTACTCAGCAAGAGTGCGTGCAGTTAGAGCTTTTTAATTCCTAAAGATGGAAATTCCATTTTATAAATAGCGCTCATTAGTTTTTGAAAGATGCTTTTGAGTATCTTTGCGAAAAAAATCAAAAATGCATAGTATAGATATTGATTTGATTGAAATGACTTTAGATGTCATGAAATATGCTGTTGGAAGGGTAACCAGCACATTACCAGAACTTGGAGTGCCAAAAAAAGAAGAAGAACTCAAAAGTATTGTTGGTGAAACTGTTACAAATGAAGGAATTGGAGGTGAAGTTGCTTTTAAATTATGGAACGATGTATTGTCAAAAGCAGTTGTTCCAATTGATCATCCAAGACATTTAGCCTTTGTACCTGCTTCTCCCACAAGGGCAGCAATTATGTTCGATTTGGTTACTTCTGCATCATCTATACATGGTGCGTATTGGATGGAAGGTGCTGGTGGTATTTTTTGTGAAAACGAAGCGATGCGCTGGTTAGTTTCCTTAACAGGAATGCCAAAAGGAACTTTTGGTGTATTTACAAGTGGAGGTACAGCTGCAAATTTGTCAGCCATGGTAACTGCTAGAGAATATTGGCGCTCAATAGATCCAGAAAATGAAAACAAAAAAGGACTAATGATTACTTCTGAAGGTGCTCATTCTTCATTAAAAGCTATGGCAAAAGTAATTGATGCCGAAATAATTCTTATAAAATCAGAAGAAAAATTATTAGGAGAAGAGTTAGCAACCACTATTGCTAACCTTAGTACCGAACAAAGAAAACGACTATTTGCTGTTGTGGCAACAGGGGGAACTACCAATGCTGGTATTATTGATGATTTAGACGGAATTGCAAATGTATGTATAGCTAATGATGTTTGGTTTCATGTAGATGCCGCTTATGGTGGTGGTGCGCTAGCTGCAAAATCTGTTCGTCATTTGTTTAACGGAATAGAAAAAGCAGATAGTGTAACAATAGATCCACACAAATGGTTATTTACCCCTTATGATTGTGGAGCCATTATTTATAAAAAACCAGAACTTGCAAAAAAAGCTCATGCACAAGAAGGTTCTTATTTAGATATTTTTAAAGACGATGGTGCAGTTGGATTTAACCCTGCTGAATATCAAATTCAATTGACAAGACGTGTTAGAGGAATGCCTTTATGGTTCTCATTAGCAACACATGGTACCCAAAAATATTCTGAAGCAATAGAAAAAGGTATATTTTTAGCCAATGAAGCAGGAAAATTAATTACTGTTGCTAGTCATTTGGAATTGGTAAGATCACCAAGTTTATCCTGTGTGCTATTCAGAAGAAAAGGATGGAATGCAGAAGATTATAAAGAATGGACTTATAAAAATCACAAAGAAGGTATTGCATTGGTCACCCCAACTAAATGGAAAAAAAATGGAAGCTCAGAAACGGTTTCTCGTTTTTGTTTTATAAATCCACATACAAAAATTGAAGATATTGAGTTGATTTTGAGTACAATGAAATAAAGCTGAAAATAATAAAAAAAAGGAGGTAGGGTATTTTATAACTTAGTTGTTCTATATACGAGCATCTCTTGTTTATTATGTAAGGTAAATATATATTGGTTATTATTATTTAAAAGAGAACTTAAAAAAGCAATGGTTTAAGCCCCGAAATTTCGGGGCTTTTTTTATGTTTCTTCCAACAAAGCGTGCTAATAAAAAAAAGTAAAATAATAAGTTGAAAAGTGTTTTTGAAAACCAATCAAATTAGTATTTTTGCGCATGCAAGACAACGTACTAATTTTAGATTTCGGATCGCAATACACACAATTAATTGCAAGAAGAGTAAGAGAACTGAATATCTACTGTGAAATTCACCCTTTTAACAAGTTACCTAAAAATCTTTCAAGCTTTAAAGCCGTTATATTATCGGGTTCCCCTTTTTCTGTAAGAGGAGATGATGCTTTGCATCCTGATTTATCTGAAATTAAAGGAAAAGTACCGCTATTAGGGGTTTGTTATGGTGCTCAATATTTGGCACATTTTAATGGAGGAAAAGTAGCACCATCAAAAACAAGAGAATACGGTAGAGCTAATTTGGCTTTTGTAAAAGAAGATGAATTGTTGTTTGAGGGGGTTTCCAAAGGAAGTCAGGTTTGGATGAGCCATAGCGATACCATTAAAGAGCTACCTGCTTCTACAGTAAAACTGGCCAGTACTGGCGATGTAGAATTTGCAGCTTATAAATTTGAAAACGAGCAAACATTTGCAATTCAATTTCACCCAGAAGTATACCATTCTACAGATGGAAAAACTATATTAGAAAACTTTTTAGTAAAAATAGCTAAGGTTGCGAAGTCTTGGACACCCAATAGTTTCGTAGATACTACAGTACAATCTTTAAAAGAACAATTAGGGGATGATAAAGTGGTATTAGGATTGTCTGGAGGAGTAGACTCTTCTGTAGCTGCTATTTTGTTACATAAAGCTATAGGAGTCAACTTGCATTGTATTTTTGTTAATAATGGATTGTTACGAAAAAATGAATATTCTGAAGTATTAAAACAATACGAAGGAATGGGACTTAATGTAAAAGGGGTAGATGCTTCGGCACGTTTTTTGGATGCATTAGAAGGATTGGAAGATCCAGAATTGAAAAGAAAAGCAATTGGTAGAGTTTTTATTGAGGTATTTGATGATGAAGCCAACCAAATTACAGATGCAAAATGGTTAGCACAAGGAACCATATATCCAGATGTAATTGAATCAATCTCTGTAACAGGTGGACCATCGCAAACAATAAAAAGTCATCATAATGTAGGTGGATTACCAGATTTCATGAAACTAAAGGTAGTTGAACCTTTAAGAATGTTGTTTAAAGATGAGGTAAGAAGAATAGGAGCAAGTATGGGGATGGATAAAGATCTACTGGGTAGACATCCTTTTCCTGGTCCAGGACTGGCCATTAGAATTTTAGGTGATATTACCAGAGATAAGGTGGCTATTTTACAAGAAGTGGATGCTATTTTTATAAATGGGCTTAAAGAGCACGGTTTGTATGATAAGGTATGGCAAGCAGGAGCAATGTTACTTCCTGTTAATAGCGTTGGAGTAATGGGAGATGAGCGTACTTACGAAAAATGTGTTGCACTTAGAGCGGTAGAAAGTACAGATGGAATGACTGCCGATTGGGTAAATTTACCATATGAGTTTTTGCAAAAAGTGTCTAATGATATTATTAATAAAGTTAAAGGGGTCAATAGAGTTGTTTACGATATTAGTTCTAAGCCACCTGCAACTATTGAATGGGAATAATTAGTGTTTTAATGGAGTAATTACTTCAAAAATGCTTTAGATTGATATAAACTAGGAAATTATAAGTTGATGAAAAAATATTTTGTTCTATTGGTAGTACTTTTTTGTACTGGTATAATAACTGCACAAAGTTATGTTACGCATAAGATATTATTAGGAGAAACTATAGAAGGTATAGCTACTAAATATAGTGTAACACCATATAATATTTATAAATACAACCCAGAAGCAAGAGGAAAACTTGTTGTAGGTAATTTACTAGTGATCTCATCAGCTTCGGATTTAGAATCTAGTACAATAAATGAAGCCAAAAAAGAAAATAAAACCATAGTTGTTGATACAGTCAATAAGCCGCTGCATTTTATTAGTCATAAAGTAAGACGAAGAGATAATCTATTTAGGATCTCAAAAAAGTATGATGTTTCAGTAGCAGATATAAAGAAGTATAATACTGAATTATATGCTGATGAAATTAAAAAAGGAATGATATTAAACATTCCAGTCTTTCCAGCAAAATCAGAAGAAAGTGTTGAAGAAACTAATGGAGGTATAAACATTCCAACAGAAATTTATATTGTAAAGCCTAGTGAAACTAGCTGGAGTATTGCTCATAAATATGGTATTTCTATAGACAGTCTTAAGGTATTGAATCCTGAAATGGGTAAAATATTACCTATTGGACAAGAATTAGTATTGCCACTAAAAGCAGTAGAAAACAAAACACCAGAACAAGAAGAAGTAACCGTGTATACCTCATATATTGTTCCTGAAAAAGATAATTTCTTTCAATTAAAGCAAAAATTTGGAGTTACAGAAGAACTACTAAAGGAAATAAACCCTCAGTTAAAGGAAAGAGGATTGCAACAGGGTATGGAAATTAGAATACCTAAAGTTACAAACCAATCACTTTTAGTGAATGCAGAAAACTATATTTTTTATGCTGTAAAACAAGGGGAAGGTTTTTATAGACTTAAAGTAAAATTAGGCTATGCCCAAGAGGAGTTACAAAAACTAAATCCAATTATTGTTGAGCAAGGTGGGTTAAAACCTGGAATGATATTGAAGATACCAAAAAATAGAGCTATTGAATTTAATGTTAGAAATTCCAATATTGTAGACAACTTTAGATTGATAGATAGTATCAATACCCAAAATAGACCAAGTATAGCTTTAATGTTACCTTTTAGAATTAATGAAATAGATTTTTCATCAAATGAAAACATAAAAAGGAAGTTTAAAGGCAATGTACCTCTAAAATATAGCTTAGGACTGTATACAGGAGCATTAGTAGCCTTAGATTCTATTAAGAAGCTTGGGATTACAACAGATGTTGTTATTTTTGATACAGAAATGAATATTGAAAAATCAAGAGAACTATTATTAGATGAACAATTTAATAATATTAAAGCGGTAATTGGCCCTTTAAATGGGAAGTTGTTTTCTGAATTAGCTCCTTCATTTAAGAGTAAAAATATTCCAGTATTTTCTCCTTTTTCTAGTGGAGGTGAAGCTACCTTAGATAATGTTTTTTATAGTGTACCCTCTGATGAAGTATTAAGCGCTAAAATGGTAAATTTTATAGCTGCTAAAATAAAATCAGAGCAGTTGATGATAATTACGGACAAAACAAGTGAAGCAACAAAAGAATTACTCTTAAAAAAATTCCCTAAAGCGGTATTTTTAACACCAAAAAGCTTAGATAAAAAAATAGATTATGTCTTGCCTCTTTTTTCTAATAAAGTAGAAAACTGGGTTTTGATAGCAACCAATGATGTCAATACATTAAGTACGTTAACTACAGTTTTAAATTCTGTTAATAGTGATAAACGTAAAATTAAGTTGTTTACTACCAAAAAAGGAAGTATCTATGAAAAAGTAAGTAATTCTTATTTATCAAACATGAATTTACATTATCCTTCAGCTACTAAAAGGAGTACTGCAGCAAGTGGGTTTAAAAAAATGTATAAGGAAAAATTTGGTAAGAGCCCGGATAGGTTTGCTACTAGAGGATTTGATTTAACGATGGATGTATTGCTTAGATTAGCATATAAATCAACTATTTTTGAAGCAAGTAATAGTATTGGCGAAACAGAATATATTGGCAGTAAGTTTAGTTACAGTAAAGACTTGTATAAAAGCTACTATAATACCTCCACTTATTTAATGATGTATGAAGATATGAGAATTAAAGAAGTTGTCTATTCTAATGAAGAAAATGAAAATGGATTAGAAAAGTAATAAAATAAAAATTAAAAGTGAAAATAGGTTTCCTCATTATAGTGTTGTTTTGTTTAAACAATAGTTCTTCAAGAGAAGAGCTTATTGTTTGGGATGCTGAGAATAAACTAGTTTGGAATAATTTTAAGGCAGCCCCTAATTATACAACAGAAGCGGCAGCAATAACTGCTAGTGGAATTTCGTATGATTTATCAGCGAAACTTTTTGAAAACGAAATTGAAGTAGACTGTAAAGTTCATGCCTATTTTTATCCTCAAAAATCATGGTTTAAAGAAGAACTAAAAAATAATGAAATTTTAGCTCATGAGCAGCTGCATTTTGATATTACTGCGTTTTTTGCATCCAAACTAAGAAAACAGATTGCGAAAAAGAAATTTACCAAAAAAGTAAAAAGGGAAGTAAAAGAGCTGTTTATTAGAATTAATAAAGAGCTAGATAGCGCCCAAACTTTTTACGATTTTGAAACTAATTTTTCAAGAAACAAGATAAAACAAGAGCTTTGGCAGCTTAAAATTGATAAGTTATTGGAAAAAAAATAATAATTTGTTAGTGCTTACTTCTAAAAGTATAAAACCCAATAAGCAATGGATGTTCCCTTTCTAGATAAAAAATTATTAGTAGAGTTGGCGCATTACAGAATGCCATTCGGAAAGTATAAAGGAAGCTTTTTAATAAGTCTTCCAGAATACTATTTAGTTTGGTATCAACGTAAAGGATTTCCAGAAGGAAAGCTTGGACGATATTTGGCCGCTATTTATGAGATAAAATTAAATGGATTGGAACCCTTGATCTATAGAATTCAAAAAGAATTTCCGAAATAAAAAGCAGATCTAGGCTAATAATCTATTCACAAGTTGTACTTTTGCATGCGTTAAGAATTCAACGCATTTTTCATGACAACTACTAAATATATCTTTGTTACCGGTGGGGTAACATCTTCATTAGGTAAAGGTATAATCGCGGCTTCATTAGCCAAATTATTACAAGCAAGAGGATACAAAACTACAATTCAAAAATTTGATCCTTATCTAAATGTAGACCCAGGAACATTAAACCCTTATGAGCATGGAGAATGTTACGTAACCGATGATGGAGCAGAAACAGATCTAGATTTAGGACATTATGAGCGTTTTTTAAATGTAAAAACCTCTCAGGCAAACAATGTTACTACTGGAAGAATTTATCAAAGTGTAATAGATAAAGAGCGTAGAGGAGAATTTTTAGGAAAAACAGTTCAAGTTATTCCTCATATCACAAACGAAATTAAAGAACGTATTCAACTTCTTGGAAAAACTGGGGATTATGATATCGTAATTACCGAAATAGGTGGTACAGTTGGTGATATTGAGTCACTTCCTTATATAGAGGCTGTTCGCCAAATGGTTTGGGAACTTGGGGATGATAATGCAATGGTAATTCACCTAACATTAGTTCCTTATTTGGCAGCTGCAGGAGAATTAAAAACAAAACCTACACAACACTCTATTAAAACACTAATGGAAAGTGGTGTTAAGGCTGATATTTTAGTCTGTAGAACAGAACATGAAATATCTGATGATATCAGACGCAAACTAGCGCTGTTTTGTAATGTAAAAAGAGAAGCAGTAATACAATCTATTGATGCATCTACTATTTATAAGGTGCCAAATCTAATGCGGGAAGAAGGATTAGATACCGTAACATTAAAACGACTCAATCTACCTGATGTTGTAGAGCCAGATTTAAAAGTTTGGAATAGTTTTTTAGAAAAACTTGAAAATCCAAAAAATGAAATTTCTATTGGTTTAATTGGGAAATATGTAGAGTTACAGGATTCTTATAAATCTATTTTAGAATCTTTTATACATGCTGGTGCAACTAATGAGGTTAAAGTTAATGTAATAAGTATTCATTCAGAACATATAGATGAAGCCAATATTGAAAAAGAATTGGCAGGCTTAGATGGTATATTAGTGGCTCCAGGTTTTGGTGGTAGAGGTATAGAAGGAAAAATTAAGGCAGTGGAATATGCTAGAGTAAATAATATTCCGTTTTTAGGAATATGCTTAGGAATGCAAATGGCAGTAATTGAATTTTCTAGAAATGTATTGGGCCTAAAAGACGCCAATTCTAAAGAAATGAATGCTGATACTCTTAATCCTGTTATAGATATTATGGAAGAGCAAAAAAGCATTACTTATATGGGAGGAACCATGAGACTTGGTGCTTGGGAATGTGAATTAGAAAATGATTCTTTAGCAAAATCTATTTATGACGGTAAAACTACCATATCTGAACGTCATAGACATCGATATGAATATAATGGTGTTTATAAAAAACAACTAGAAAATGCAGGGATGAAATCTTCTGGTGTAAATCCTAAAACAGGACTTGTAGAGATTATAGAATTACCTAGCCATCCTTGGTTTGTAGGAGTGCAGTTTCACCCAGAATATAAAAGTACAGTAGCAAATCCACATCCTTTGTTTGTAAGTTTTGTTAATGCAGCTTTAGCGTATAAAAAAAGAAAATAATGCCACAATGGCATAAGTAATAGTTTTGGACATATTTTTGCTAGCAATATGCTACTATTCATCATCATAAATAAAACTCAATAGTAAACAGTACATGGAAGAAAAGAAATTAGATGTAAAATCGATAATCGGATTTGGATTAATTTTCCTTATCCTAATATGGGTAATGTACAACCAGAAGCCAACTGATGAAGAAGTAGCTGCTGAAAAAGCAAAACAAGAACAACTAGATAAAAAGAATCAAGAAGAGGAAGCTAATAAAGTAATAACTGAAACTCCAGAAGAAAAGGTTGTTAATTTTAAAGATTCGTTACAGCTTCAAAATTTCAAAAGTTCTTTAGGAGCATTTCAATATTCTGTTTCTGATGCTTCAGATGTAAGTGCAACTACCGTATTAGAAAATGAGCTAGTATATTTTAAAATTAGCAATAAAGGTGGTCAAATTGTTGAGGCAAGATTAAAAAACTTTGTTAGTCACGATTCTCTTCCTATTTATTTAATAAAAGATGGTAATGCTAGTTTCAATATCAACTTCGGAACTACAGACAATAGAGTTTTAAATACTAAAGATTTAGTATTTGCTCCAGGACTGTCAAAAAATGGAGAGAATACAGTGCTTTCTATGAAGTTAAAAGCTTCCGAAAATCAATTTTTAGAATTTAGATACGAGCTGAAACCAAATGATTATTTGGTAGATTTTACAATGCGTTCTCAAGGACTTAGTTCTGTTTTTAATACTTCTAAGGCACCAAGCCTAGAGTGGGATTTAAAAACAAGAAGAGAATCTAAGAGTTTACAGTACGAAAACAGGTATACAGAGTTAACATATCAGTATGAAGACGGAAAAATTGATAAGCTTAGCGAAACTAGTGATGATGAAGAAAAAGAAGCGAAAGTAACTTGGATTTCATATAGACAGCATTTCTTTAGCTCAATTTTAGTTACAAAAACACCTTTTGAAACAGCAGCATTATCATCAGAAAATTTTGTTGAAGATGAAAGTAAAACACAGGTATATTCTAAAGGAAATAAAACAATAGCTCCATTAGCATTTACAGGTGGAGAATTAAATTATAATTTTAATTGGTACTATGGCCCTACAGATGTTAAGGTTCTAGATAAGTATACCGAATTAAATTTGGATGATTCTATTCCTTACGGTTGGGGTATTTTTGGAATTATAAACAGGTATGTATTTACACCGCTTTATGGTTTTTTAAGTGGAATGTTACCTTACGGTATTGCTATTATTGTAATGACAGTTTTAGTACGTTTAGCAATGTCTCCTGTAACTTATAAATCATATCTATCTCAAGCAAAAATGAAGGTGTTAAAACCTGAAATTACGGAGATTAATGATAAGTTTAAGGATAATGCAATGAAAAAGCAGCAAGCAACCATGAAGCTGTATAGCAAGGCGGGAGTCAGCCCAATGAAAGGTTGTATACCAGCATTGTTGCAATTACCGATATTCTATTCTTTGTTTATGTTTTTCCCATCGTCTTTTGCATTACGTCAAAAGAGTTTCCTTTGGGCAAACGATTTATCTGCTTATGATTCTATTTACGAATTAGGATTTACGATTCCTTTTTATGGAGATCACGTAAGTTTATTTCCAATATTAGCATCTATTGCGATATTCTTTTACATGATGATGACTACAGGACAAAGCATGCAAATGCAACAACAACCAGGGATGCCGAACATGAAATTTATTATGTATTTGTCTCCATTAATGATGTTGGTATTCTTTAATAGTTATGCATCTGGATTAAGTTTGTATTATTTTGTATCTAACCTGATTACAATATTGATAATGTTGACTATTAAGAATTTTATTCTTGATGAAGATAAAATTCATGCGCAGATAGAGGAACAAAAGAAAAAAGCACCTAAGAAAAAAGGAAAGTTTCAGCGTAAATTGGCTGAGATAATGGAGCAGGCAGAAGCGCAGAAAACAGCTCAAGAAAAGAATAAAAGAAAATAAATAGAGTATTTATATTTTTATAAAAAGGGCTACTCTATAACAGTAGCCCTTTTTTGTTTTTCCGAAAGAAAAAATTAAAAGTAAAAATGTAATTTGTAGTAGTAAAAAAAAGAAAAAGTGAAAAGAGTAGTAGTAGGACTTTCAGGAGGGGTAGATTCTAGTGTTACAGCATATTTGTTAAAAGAACAAGGTTATGATGTAATTGGACTATTCATGAAAAATTGGCACGATGATTCAGTAACCATTTCTGATGAGTGCCCATGGTTAGAAGACAGTAACGATGCTATGATTGTTGCTGATAAACTAGGGATTCCTTTTCAGACCGTAGATTTAAGTAAAGAATATAAAGAGCGTATCGTTGACTATATGTTTATGGAATACGAACGTGGAAGAACACCAAATCCAGACGTGCTTTGTAATAGAGAAATAAAGTTTGATGTTTTTATGAAAATAGCACTAAGTCTTGGTGCTGATTATGTGGCAACAGGACATTATTGCAGAAAAGGAGTTTTGGAAAAAGAAGGCAAAGAATATTATCAATTGCTTTCTGGAGCGGATGGTAATAAAGATCAGTCTTATTTTTTATGTCAGCTTTCTCAAGAACAGTTATCAAAAACATTATTTCCTATTGGAGAATTAATGAAACCACAGGTTAGAGAAATAGCTGCTAGAGAAGGTCTAATTACGGCAGATAAAAAAGATTCTCAAGGATTATGTTTTATCGGAAAAGTAAAGCTTCCAGATTTTTTACAGCAAAAATTGAAGCCAAAAGAAGGAGTAATTGTTGAGATACCTAGTACATATATTCCTTATCAAGAAAAACGTACAGAGTTTACAAGCCTAGAAGATGAATTGTGTTACAAAGCAACAAAACAAGCTTATAAGGTTTCAGACGGTAAGATAGTAGGTAAACATCAAGGAGCGCATTATTTCACCAAAGGACAGCGAAAAGGGTTAGATGTAGGTGGAACTCCACTTCCGTTATTTGTAATTGATACCGATGTGGTAGCCAATGTTATTTATGTTGGCCAAGGAAAAACACATCCTGGTTTATATAAAAACGCATTATTTATAGCCAATGATGAGTTGCATTGGATTAGAGAAGATTTAGCAATAGAGGCAGGAGAATCTATGAAAGTTATGGCAAGAATCCGCTATAGACAGGTATTAGAGAAAGCAACGTTGTATCGTGTTGATTCAGGTATGTATGTCGATTTTGAAGATGCACAGAGTGCAATAACAGAAGGACAGTTTGCTGCCTGGTATGTAAAAGACGAATTGGTAGGATCTGGAGTAATAGCTTAATAGAATTAAAATGAAAAATAGAATTACCGAACTTTTCAATATAGAGTATCCAATTATTCAGGCGGGTATGATCTGGGCTAGTGGATGGAAACTAGCTGCTGCAGCTTCTAATTCTGGTATCTTAGGTATTATAGGGGCAGGCTCTATGTATCCGGAGGTATTAAGAACGCATATCCAGAAATGTAAATTAGCAACGAATAAACCATTTGCTGTTAATGTACCAATGCTGTATCCTAATATTGAAGAAATAATGGATATTATAGTTGAAGAAGAGGTGAAAATTGTTTTTACTTCGGCTGGGAACCCAAAAGTTTGGACTTCCTTTTTAAAAGATAAAGGGATTATAGTAGTACATGTGGTAAGTAGTGTAAAGTTTGCCTTAAAGGCTCAAGAATCAAGAGTAGATGCTATTGTTGCAGAAGGTTTTGAAGCAGGAGGTCATAATGGAAGAGATGAAACGACTACTTTTACATTGATACCAATGGTAAAAGAACAAGTTAGTATTCCAGTTATTGCTGCAGGAGGTATAGCTACAGGTGCTGGTATTTTGGCAGCTCAGGTTTTGGGTGCTGATGGGGTGCAAATAGGAAGCTTGTTTGTAGCAAGTGATGAGGCTTCTTCTCATATTGATTTTAAACAAATGGTTGTTGATGCAAAGGAAGGTGATACTCATTTAACATTAAAAGAATTGGCTCCAGTACGGTTGCTTAAAAACAAATTTTACAACCAGGTGCAAGAACTCTATAAACAAGGACCCTCTACAGAGGAGCTAAAAACACTTTTAGGACGTGCTAGAGCGAAAAAAGGGATGTTTGAAGGCGATTTAGAAGATGGTGAATTGGAAATTGGTCAGGTAGCAGGATTGATACATGAGATTAGACCAGTTTCTGAAATTGTAACTAAACTAATAACAGAATATACACAAGCCAAGCAGAACATAGCTATGTATTAATTTGTTTTGTAAGTTATTTTACAAAACCCTGTTTACAGGGAGAGCTTCTCCCTTGATAAACAATATATTTGCAATATGCCTTTTAAGCTAAAGAACATAATCATTTATATCATTATTTGCAGTACTTATGCCAGTATGGCGCAAGTAAAATCTGTAGCAGACAAAGAAAAAGAGAAGGTAGATAGCATTTTTTATTTGTTTAATAATGGTGCTGCTGACGAAGCTTTTGAATTGGCAAAAAGTAACTTAAAAATATTGAAAACCAATAAATCAAAAGCCAATTTAAATTTGCTTTTGGGTTATTATTATCACAATACATCTCGTATAGATTCTTCTCTTTATTACACTAAAAATGCACTTAAATATAAAGAGATTAAAAACGATTCTCTAAAAGCCAGACTTACCATACTAGCGTACAATTTATTTGCTTTAAATAATAAAGTAAAAGGGCTAAACCAAGAGAGTAAAAAATGGCATTTGTTAGGTGTAGAGCTAAGCCATAAATTTAATGAAAAGAACTTAGAATTTTGGCATTTGCATGGTTTGGCTAACACCTATATGAGGTTAGGTGAGCTGGATAAAGCATTAGTAATGTTCAAACAATGTCTTAACAACACAAAAGACGAAGAGGTAGTCTTAGGAAGCTGTATTAATCTTGGAGCCATATATTCTTCATATGGACAGTACGATTTGTCTAATCGCTATTTGCTAAGAGCAAAAGAGATGTGCACAAACAATAGCAATGCCTTAGTAAGTATTTTGTTAAGTATTGGTGATAATTTTTTTAGCAAAGGAATGTTAAACGAGGCGTTAAATACGTATTATGAAGTAAAGAAGAAAAGTTCTGATAATAAGTTTTATAGCATAGAGTTAACTGCTTTAGATAAAATTGGATCAATTTTGTATAAGGATAAAGCATATAGTGAAGCTACCTTGATTTATACAGAATGCCTATATAAATCTATTAATTTGGGAATCTTAAGTTCTCAAATGAATAGTTACAAGATGTTGTCATTGATTTTTGAAAAGAAAAATGATTATAAGAACGCTTATATCAATAGAAATAACTACAATTCTATTAAAGATTCTATAGCAAAATTAGAAAAAGGAGAAGAAATTAATCGTTTAGAGGTTAAATTTCAAACTTTAGAAAAAGAAAAGGCTATAAAGTTATTGCAGGTAGAAAGTTTAAATAAAAGCCTGAAAATCAAGAATAAAGATGTTGCAATAGAAAAAATAAAACTGGAGCAAAGCGTTCTAACCAAACAAAATGAAAATAAATTATTGCAGTTTGAAAATAGGGCAGATAAAAGGAAGAATGAAATTGCATTACTAAAAGAAAAAGAAGAGTTAAAAGAACTTGAATTAGACCGTCAAAAAACTATTCAATACATAGTTCTTACTGCTTTTTTTATATTGATGGTGCCAACTATTGCGCTATTGGTAATCTATTATCAAAAATTGAACGCACAAGGATTACTTCATTTAAAAGAAAAAGAAATAAGTGCGCAAAAGGTAAATGCCCTGATAAAAGATCAAGAATTAAAATTGATTAAGGCATCTATAGCAGGTCAAGATTTGGAACGAAAAAAAATAGCTCAAGAAATGCATGATAGTATTGGAGGGAATTTAGCAGCCATAAAATTACAGTTCAGTCAGCTTTCAGAAAATCCAGAAAAAATTGATTTAATTTATAGCCAGTTGGATGATACTTATGAGCAGGTTAGAAGTCTATCACATAATCTCCTTCCAAAAAGAGTAAGAGAAACAGATTTTGTGCGTTTGATAGAGGAGTATATTAAAAATGTCATTCATGCATGTAATATAGAGGTAAGTACAGCTTTCTATTCCGAAGAAAAATTGAACAATCTTGATAAAGAATTACAAAATGAGCTGTATGCTATTTTTCAGGAATTAACGACCAATACAATTAAACATGCAAAGGCAACTTCTATAGATCTGCAGTTAGATTTATTAAACGATAGTATCTTTTTTGTTTTTGAGGATAATGGTGTAGGTTTTAATGTTACGGCAACAACCTCAGGAATAGGGTTGACAAATATAAAAAATAGAGTTGCAAATGTTGGCGGTGTACTGCATATAGATTCACATCCCAATAGAGGAACCATTATTAATATAGAAATACCAATTACTGGCAAATAGCTTTTTCAAAAGTATATTTGGTATAATAATAAAATAAATGAAACACAATCTTATCATAGCAGATGACCATAAAATGTTTTTAGATGGTTTGTTAAGTATTCTCAGTTCAGAGCGTAATTATAATATTGTATATACGGCAAAACACGGCGGTCATGTGCAAAAATATATAACAGTAAATTCTGAAGAAAAAGTTGATTTGGTAATTACAGATGTTACTATGCCAGAGGTAGATGGTATTGCATTGAATAAATGGTTAAAAAGCAATGCTAAAGACATTAAAACTTTAGTCGTTAGTATGCACAATATTCCAGAAATTATCGATCAGTTAATAGAAAGCGATGTTGATGGATATGTGCCTAAAAATGCTGAAAAAGAAGAGTTTTTAAAAGCTATAGAAACTATTTTGGGAGGAGAAAAGTATTTTTCTAAAGAGATTACTGATATTTATCTTAAAAATAAGTTTACTAAGAAAAAAGAAGCAGAGGTTAAACTAACTAAAAGAGAGATTGAGGTTATAACACTTATTGCTGAAGAATTTACGACTCAGGAGATTGCTGACAAACTTTTTTTAAGCAAACACACTATTGAAAGTTACAGAAAGAATCTTATTACGAAGTTAAATGTTAGAAATTTGGCAGGATTAACTAAATACGCCATTAAAAAAGGATATTTAGATTCTTAATATTTTAGAGTTATCATAATAAATAGTTGTAAGCCTTATTTTAGAAATAAAATAAGGCTTTTTCCGTTTAATTATTTTTTTTTCTGGAAAGAATAGCCGAAAATAAAGTGTTCATTTATAATGCAATAGGAACAAACTTATTGTTCAGTTCTTTTAAAATAAAGACAGCTATTTTTTATAATGCAAACACAGTTATCTTGCTAGCAACAAGTGTATTATGTACTGTGTCCCTGAAAACAGGGGTGTGTTTTTCACTTAAAACGGGGTTATTATAAAGGGATTACTACGGTATCTTTGTCCAAGAATAAAACATGTCGGGGTAAAATAAATCACCTTTGAATGGCGTTGTATAAAAATAAAAACTTTAACATTAAAACCAATTGAATTATGAGTTTCGGAATTACACTAATTTTATTAAGTATTATCGCAGTACCATCTTTATTATTATCAAAAAAACCAGATGCAAAAGCGCTTTTAGAAAAAATTGAACCTTACCAAGGTTGGATAGGACTTATCTTATGTTTTTATGGAGTATGGGGAATTGTTTCTTCAATTTTAAACCTTGGATGGATAACATCTTTCCCAATTTGGTGGGTAACATTACTTGCAGGAAGCATTATTCAGGCAGCATTAGGATTTATGCTAGGATTTGGCCTTATTAACAAGTACTTCTTATCTAAAAATGAAGCTGCTAAAGAAAAAGCAATCGTTTTAAGAGAAAAATTGGCTCCAAAGCAAGGTAAGTTAGGAATCATTGGATTGTTCGTAGGTGGATGGATGATTGTTGCTTCTATTCTTTTCTTTTAAAAAATTAACTATAGATTAAAAATTGCTATGAAAAAGTTTATATATCTAATATTAATACTGATTGCTATGCCAACAATTGCTCAAGAAAAACAAAAAACGATTACTGTAGTTGGAGAAGCTCAAAAAATGGTAACTGGAAATAAATATGCTCTTATTGTTTCATTACATGAAGTAATGGCAGATGGTTACCAACAAATGGAACCAATAACATTAGAGCAGATGAAAAAAACGTATGCAGCTAAGTTAAAAGAAAGCAATTTAGACTTTAGCAAGTTTAAAAGGAATATTGGATACGAAGTATCTGCTGCTTATTCAGATAAAAGAGAAAGTGCATACTACTTATTTGAAACAACTAAGGCAGAAGAAATTAGAAGTGTATCTCAAATAGGATTAAATGGTGTGTCTGTTGTAAACGTTGAAGTAACAGCTGATAAATTAACCTACGAACAACTTGCTGAGTTATCTAACACAGCAATAGAAGATGCTACAAAAGCTGCAAAAATTTTGGCAAAGAAAATGAATAAAAAAGTTGGAGCCATAATAAATGTAATTGACAATAATTCTAAAACACAATATGTAAATAGTTATGCAACTTCTGCAGAACAAGTGCATAATGTTACCGTAGTGTTTGAATTAAATTAAAAATAAAGGATGTCTATCATAACTAAATACAATTTTAAAAAATTAACCATGAGAATTAAATTAGCACTATTAACCGTATTTGCATTTTGTAGTTTGTTTAACGCGGAAGCACAAAAATTAAAAAAGTTTGGAAGTTCAATTGAAAAGAAGATTGGACCAAAAACAGTAAAAGTTCCTTATACAGATGTAATTTCGTACCAAGGATATGCAGCTTCAGGAAATGAAGATGAAGTAAAAGATGGAAAAAAATTCTATTATATCTATGTTTGGGTACCAGCTGTAGCTCCAGAATTGGGAGTAAGAATGATTTCTCCTGTAGGTAAAACAAAAATTAAAAAAGCAATAAAATCTGCTGCATTTGAAGCAAACGCTTCTTCAAGTGACTATTTTGATACTTATATCACCTTAGAAAGATCTTCTATATTAACCAAAGATGGTATTAGCGTAGATGCTGCTAAAAGTGCAACTTGGACGGTATTGGCAAGTAATGATGATAGTAGTGAGATGCCAAAACAACCTAGCGGAAGAAAATACAACTCTTTATTGAGATACAAAAGCCAAGTTAGCGATCCATTAAAAGCATTAACAGCTGGATTATACCGTATTGGTTTTACAACATACAAAAAAGGTGAAGTAAAAGGTACTTTCTTAGCACAAGTTGCTGCTCCAGTAAAATTACCAGGAGTTGTAATGGCTAAAACTATTGAAGACCTTAAAAAAGGATTATAATACACAAAGGACATCCGTTTTAATAAAACACCTCTTTATTTTTATAAAGAGGTGTTTTTGTTTTTACTTAAATCTAAGATTGATTATAAAAGATATTTACATAATGTAAAATTGGATTTGACTTTTTTTTTACCGAACTTACGATGAGTAGATAAAAAGTGATGATGAATTGCAATTTTTCCAATATGTAAATTGTAGGATTTTTTGTAATTTCATTGAATATAAGCTAGAGAATTGAATCTTAGAAAGTGAATAGTCTAGTATTTATTACTATTGTGTTTTCTATTTTTTTGATAAACTAAAACCATAAACTAAGCATTTGTAAATATTAATAAATGATAAAGTTAATTATTATAGACGATCATACATTGGTGTTAAAGGGAATTGTTTCCATGTTAACTGATGTTGATAATATAAAAATATGTGGTACTTTTAGTCTTGGCCAAGATCTTTTGGATTATCTAAAAAAGGAGAAGCCAGAGGTACTTTTATTGGATATTAACTTACCAGATATTAATGGGATGGAGTTGTGTAAAATAATTACAAAATCGTATCCATATATCAAAATTATAGGGCTTACAAACTATAGCGAAACTGGCTTTATTAAAAGTTTAATGAAGAATGGTGCAAAAGGGTACTTATTAAAAAACACATCTAAAGATGAGTTAATTACTGCAATAAATAAAGTAAGTAGCGGAGAGATTTTTTTACCTACTGTATTAAAAAATCAATTATTAAACGAAAGTTTTGGAATTAAAACTCAAAAATTCATTCCGAAATTAACACGGCGAGAACGAGAAGTTTTGGAATGTATAGCAGGGGAGTTAACCAATAGCGAAACTGCTGAAAAACTATTTATCAGTGTTAAAACGGTTGAAAGTCATAGGAATAATTTACTGCAAAAATTTGCAGTAAGAAATACGGCTGGCTTAATAAAAGAAGCCTATTTTAAAGGCGTTTTAAGTTAAAAGATCTTACCTTAATTTTACGGGAAAACATTCATTTTTAAAAGCCCCATCATTTAGAATAGGACTAAGATGGTGTATACTACTACCAATTTAAGAAATCCATATATAGCTACTTAATGGTAGTTTTCTATTTTTCGCATCCTACTAGCGGTTGCTATAGGTTTTTTATAAAAATATTTTTAGGCGAAATGGTTTTATTTGGCTGCTAGGCTACATTTTCTTTGAATAAAGCTGTATCACTTTTTCTTTTCTTTTTTATTGGGGTAAACCCCTATTTTTTTATTTGGGCATTACGACTGATGTAAAATACGCAAATGTTTTAGAACTTGTAGTTGTAAATATTTATGCACTTTAAGTATTTATTGGGAAAATAAGTGTAACGATCTAAAAAAATTGTAAAATGAATAATCGGATAAAAATGTTATTGGAAGAACGAAACGATATAATTACAAGAATGTGCGATTCTTTACTTGAACAAAATCAGAATCAGCTCAGTAGCGCTAATGGTATAGAAATGAAAATTGCTAAAAATTTTGTTTTTAATCAATTGCAAAAAAATAAAACAGATGATATTTCGCCTATCTTTTTTTTAATGATTCAGCAAAAATATATGTCTCTAATTAAATCACTATCAGTAACTAGAAAAAGGTAACCTACTTTGTACAACCACTGGTAAACTTATGCTTATGAGAGATTGAGTTTCTCTGTTGTTTTAATTGCTTTTATAACAGGTAATAATCTATAACTAAATAATCTCCATAAGTGTAAGTTAACAAATGTTATAAGACAATAAGTTTATTTACAGCCGATTTGCCGGTAGTTTGGTTTTAACTGTATTATAGTTTAAAAAATGTATTATGGAAATCATAAGAGTAAGTCTTCAATATTTTGTTTTTAATGAATTTATAAGCGCTTCTTTATTAGTGCATAATAAATGGTTGATTATAACGATGATTTTGGTGCTATTTACGGCCTTTTACTTAAAAGATATAATCGTTGGTTATAGGGAGAAGTTTTATTTGAGATTTCAGGAAGAACTTCAAGAGTTTGTTGTTAACTATATCGCTTTTGATATTAAGAGCAAAGAAAAAAAACAGGTGTTAAAGCAAATCAAATCAATAGCAAAATATGATTTTAATAGAAAAGTATTATTGGAAGTAATTTTAAGATTACACACTAATTTATCTGGAGTATACTGTGATAGGTTAGAAAAGCTTTATGTAGATATTGGATTGGAGGTGTATGCAATAAAAAAGCTTAAAAATAAGCAATGTCGTAAAAAAATGGAAGGGTTACGAGAACTGGTTCAGTTGGGTATTACTAAAAATGTATTAAAGGAGCTTGTTTCATACTTAGATCATGAGAATAGATTTTTTCGAGTAGAAATACAATTAGCAATGGTAAAGTTGTTTGGTAACAATGGACTTAGTTTTTTGGATGATTATAAAGATTCTTTGCACGAATGGCAGCAATTGGAGATTATTGAAGCGCTTTCCAAACTTGAAGATGTTGAACTGACACATATAAGAATATGGCTAACTTCAGAAAATATTTCAGTAGTTAAGTTTGCATTAAAATTAGTAGATGTCTACAGTCTTGTGGTGTATGAACAATCTTTGATAGCCTTACTTTATCATGAAGAGGTTGAAATTAGAATTATTAGCTTAAAATTAATAGAAAAATTGAAAATAACAGCTGCAATTTCCACTCTTAGGAGCCGTTTTAAAAATAATGATTATCAAGAGGAGAATATTCAGATATTAAATACATTACATTCTTTAGGAACTACATATTTTAGTGACGATTTGATTTCTTTAAAAGGAACAGACAGATCGCGCATTATAAAAATTTCATCATGATTATTTGCAATTTAAAAATTGTAAATAGATTGTGAACCACAGTTGATTATTATAAAAGTATCTCGTTAAAAAAATAATGAGGTGCTTTTTTATTTTGTGATAATTTCTATATCCCAAAATTTATTGGATTTCCAAAACCAAGCCCTTTTTTAGTATTCCAATAGCCATAATTCCAAATACCTGATGATAAGTTGGTAAAGGTATTGTTGTTTTCCCAGCTATAAAATTCTTCATTTCCAAATTCTGAAGTTTTATAAAATCTAATCTCGAGATGCAAATGCGCTCCTCCCATGGTGCTAGAATATAGGTTTTTAGAGACCAAATCTCCTTTTTTTATTACTACTCCATTAAGTTGTATTGAAGAGTTTTCATCTAGGTCTAAATCGATATGAGCATAAATCGTAACTATTTTTCCAATTGTAGTATTTTCTGAATCTGTTATTTCTTTGGTAATGGATAGATAATTCCTGTATTTTGGATCATCTCTGTAGGTATTTACAATTCCATCGTGTATTGCATAGATATTGGTGTCTACGGAGTTGTTAAGGTACATATCTATGGCTGGGTGGTGTTGAGCAGTTCCTCCTAATCCTATACCATCGCCAAATTCTCTTTTAGTAGTATATTCAGCAACCTCACCATTAGGATTTTCAAATGGATGTTGATACTTTTGAATTCTTGAAAAGTGAATAAAAGTATTGATTTTATCTCTTAATGCAGTTTCACTTAAAGTATAGTATGCAGGTGTTAAAAAATCTTGATGGCTTCCATTTTCATTAAGCTCGTAGCCGTCTTCAACTATTGTAGCTGAATCATCATCTTGTTGACAACTCAATAATAGGCAAAAACATAGGATTAAAAAAGATATTTTTATACTCATGATTTGTAGTTTGAGGGTTAGACATATTAAAAAGATAAAAGTTTAATCCCACCAGTGGGTTTAATTCCCCAATGCTTGCATCGAAATAATCAAGATCTTTTCTTTTTCCATGTCTCGTGGGCTTTCCCGAGCTTATTGACTTTACAATTTTTATTATTAATAACTATTTGATAAAAGCTGCAAATCTGTTTTTGTATTATCCAAGTAAATTTGTTAATGCAGAATCAAGAGTTGGATATTTAAAATTGAAGTTGACTGATTTTAACCGATCAGACAATACATATCTTCCATAAAGAGCAAGTTCAATATCGGTTTTAAAAATATATTTCGCACCTATTTTTGTTAGTATATTAGGAAGGGGTATACCAATTGGATAATGCATTGTTTTTCTAAGTGTTTTCATAAAAACTGCATTTGAAACTGGGTTTGGAGCAGAGGCAATGTAAGTGCCTACATAACTGTCTTTTTGTATAGCTTGATAGATTAGTTCATTCATATCATATTCATGTAACCAACTAATGCCTTGTTTTCCACTTCCAACTTTACCACCTAAACCAAGTTTCACAATTTTTTTTAGGCTTTTTAAGGCGCCACCATCTTTTCCTATTACAAAACTTGTCCGCAATACAATTCCTCTGGTAGTATTTGGTAATGCATCAAAAAATGTCTTTTCCCATATTTTTCCCACATAAGGGGCAAAACCATAGCCTTCAACTGATTTTTCTGTGCAATATTGAGTAAGAGAATCTCCATAAATATGTGCCGTTGACATTTGCACCCATATTTTTGGTGGATCTTTGACCAGTTTTAATGCTTTTCCAATTGTTTTAGTAGCATCAACTCTTGATCTAAGAATTGTATCACAATTGTCTGGCGTCTTTAGGCAATCTACAGATTTTCCTGCAAGGTTTACAATGGCTTTTGCTCCTTCCAATTCGTGTATCCAAGAATCTATTTTAGTAACGTTCCATTGAACAATTTTATGCTTTGAAGTGTTTTCAGGAATGTTTCTTGCGATTAATATTGGAGTTATGTTTTTTTTGACTAAATGATTTGCTAAACTCATTCCTATAAAGCCAGTTCCTCCAAAAATGATAATTTTTTCCATAGCTTATTTTGTAGCAGTTATAGTGTAATACCCAAAATTGTTTAGAGCAATACTGGTTAATAGAGCAAAAAAAGAACCTTTCAAGTTTTTAATACTTTCCGTTTTTATCTTTTTTCTTTCTATGATCTGTTTTATAATAAAACCGGTTATGGCAAAAGGAACATGTAGTATAGAAGGAGCTACGCGATACCATATGTTTTTAACATCGATATGTTTAAAACCTATTTCTTTCATTTCTTTTTTTACCTTATTGATATTTCCTAATTTTTCTAAAGACCAAGAATTGCATAAGCCGTTATAAATAAAATTAGAAATAGGATCCATCTCTGTGGCATCCTTTTTTGTAAAAGCATCAGCCATTACAAACTTTGAACCCGGTTTTAGAATATTATAAGCTTCTTGAAGTGAATCTTTATCACATCCAGAATGGCAAAAACTCTCCATAGCAATTACACCATCAAAAGTGTTTTTACTGCACATTGTGTTTTTGTAATTTCTGTTTAGGATAGTTCCTTTTTCAGAATTTATAAACTCATTACCTTTTTTTACTTGAAAAGAAGAGATTGAAAAACCTGTGACCTTTAGTTTAGCGATGTTTTTAATTCCATATCGTATGGTAGCACCCATTCCACAGCCCAGGTCTGCAATATGATTGTTTTTGTCCTTTAACGTCAGTAGTTCGTATAAATGTGCATTCATGGCATTTAACATGCTGTCTCTTTTAAAAGGATTTGTTTTTAATAATTTATAAAATCCAAAATGCATATTTAAATCTTTACTCCAAAATTTATAATCCTCAGTAGCTTCATTATAAAACTCTATGACTTTATCTTCGTTTGTGTTTTCTTCTGCTAATAATGGTATTGAAATACTTTTCATCTTTTTTCTTTTTTTAATTTGTATTAATTTCTTAATACTATTAGGTTAAGAGCTTTGAGGAGTTATTGTATTCCTTTTCGATATTTTTCTTCCTCTAAAAAAGAGTAATAGGTTTAAAAATAACATCAGCCCTAGGTAAATAGAAAATCCACCAATTTTTTTACTTAATATTTCAATCATTTCTTGATATGTCATTGCTTCAATGTTATAAGAATTGATTTTTAAGATTAATAATGCCCAACCAAGGTTTATCAGATAAAAACCCAATTCGAATAATTTAGTAGTAGCTATTGCGATGTCTTCTTTTCCATGAAAGATATCAATCATGAAAATTTTTCCATTTTTGAATAGTGTTTTTGACACATAGATAGTTAAGCCAATAGCTATTGGTAAGTAAATAAGATATGCAATTGTAATTTTTGTTGTTTCCATGATATATATGTTAATTAATATTGTTTTTTACTTAATCTAATGATCCAAAAAATATTGTTATAGTGCAATATGGCTAGGAAAAACATTATGCTGCCAATGACTTCTGTTAACGTGCTTAACATTTGATAGGCATTATTTAGTTGTTTCCAGTATGCAATAGAATATACTGCAGCCCCTAAGTTTACTAAGTAATATCCTATTAATAATAAAGTGTTGACACTACTAATTAAGTTTGGATCATTTTTAAAAAACGACTTTAATACTATTGCTCCATTGTTATAAAAAACCCATCCAATTTTTATAGTGATAAAAAACACTATTGGAATGTATATGATATATGCTAGAGTATTATAAGTCATTATGTTTATTCTGAACTTTCAGTAATTTGTGAAACATAGAAGCAAATAAAAAAGGAGTTCCTTTTTTATTTTATTAGTTTTAAGATTGTTTTTGTAAACCATGATGATTCCTGATTGACCATCTTTTTCATTAAGGTATCTGCCATACTCGCCAAATCGTAAAGTTCCTTTGTTTTTTTTATCAATTCATCTGTTTTTTCGCTTCCATCTGGTTCTATCGTACTTACTTCTTTAAGTACTTTCATTGTTGGCTGAATTTCTCTTCTGCTACGTTCTTTTGCAATTTGTCTGGCTAATTCTTGCACATCTTTTTCAGAGGTAAAATATTCTTTACGCTGTCCAGCTTTATAGGTTTTATATACGATACCCCATTCAATCAGTCCTCTAAGATTCATACTAGTATTTCCACGAGATATTTGCAGTTCTTCCATGATGTCTTCCATAGAAAGTGGTTCTGCTGATACAAATAGCAGTGCGTGTATTTGTGCCATGGCTTTATTGATACCCCATAAAGTACCTAAAGCTCCCCAGGTTTGAATAAATTTTTCTTTTGCCTCTTTGTATTCCATAACACAAAGATAGTAAATAATATTAAACTTTCAGTAATTATTGAAAGTTTAATATTATTTACGGAATTGTTACTTTAGGTATAACTATTAAAAATGAATAAAGTTATTTTTTTAAGTTCATATGTTTTATCATGTTAGAACTAAAAGAAAGCATACTTTGTACTTCATCTGTATGGGCAATATGGAGGTATTTAAATATCATTAACGCTTCACCATTGCTTTCTATATGATGAATTTTATTTTTCTCTAAAAAGTTGATAAGGTCTTCATTAAAAAAGTCGCGAATAGCATTTTCGTCTTCACCGCTTAAAATAAATTTAGCTGAAAATCCACTATGTTTTGTGAAATTTATGTCTTTGTTTGCTCCTGAAAAGACTTTTACACGACTAAAAATTTTATCAAAAAGACCTTCTTTTTGAATTGTAAAACTTGGCATAGAGTTAGGAGGGAGCTTAACAATTAATACCGTGGTTTGGTACACTTCTAAGGCTAACATAGCACCTTCATCAAAAATAATATCCGCAATTTCCCAACTTGAATTATTTTGAGTATCTAGTCCTTGTAAAGAATTTGTTTTCATTTCAATTGGTCGGGAATCGAAAAAATGAAAGTTTTTTAAATAGGAGGTATCCCAATCCACTTCACGTTCAAAAGACCAACCATTTGTATTTGCCATTTTTTGCAATCGTATTTGTCGTTTTGTAATTTTCTTTTTTACACGACCAGTAATAATTTTTAAAGCACGGTTATGGCTAGAAGAGGAAACATGATTTTCTAAACCAATTAGTTTTACGTTACCTCCATGATTTTCTTGAATACGCTTATATTCGATAATATTTTCCATTATGGAAAGGTCTACAAGACGCGTTTGAGACAGATCTATACGAACTGTTGCGCCATTTGGAATTTTTTGAAGTAAATTATCTAGTTGCAAGGCATATAGGAAATTGCTAATTCCTTTTAACTTTAGATCATAAGTATCATTTTCTAAATGATAAATTTTGGATCCAGATTTATATATCTTTTTAAAAAAGGTAATAAATCCAACTTTTGCAAGTAGCATTTGAAGTATAAGCGTTACTAAAATACCACCTATAATTCCATAGAGCAGATTTGTGAAAAGAGTAATAAAAAGTGTAGCACAAAGAAATAATAATTGTTCTACTCCCTGATCATATGCATGTTTAAAAACTTTGGGTGATGCCAATTTAAATCCTGTATGAACCAATATTGCTGCTAAGGCTGCTAATGGAATACTTCTTAGAACAGGAGCCAAGATAAGTACAAATAGAATTAGAAAAATTCCGTGGTAGAGATTGGACCATTTTGTTTTTGCATTACTATTTACGTTTACAGTACTTCTAACAATAACAGTAATTATTGGAAGTCCACCTAGAGCACCCGAAACCATTGTACTAAGCCCTATACCTACCAAATCTTTGTTGAGATCTGTTGTACGTTTGTATGGATCTAGCTTGTCTATTGCTCTTGCACTGGCTAAAGATTCTACAGAAGCAATAGTCGTTATTGATAATACAGTGAGCCAAAATGGAAGGGTTGCTATCATTCCAAAATCGGGATGCATAATACTATCAAGAGGATTTTCCGGTATGGTTATCAATAATTCTGGCCCAATAGAATAGTTACTTCCAAATAAAGAAACATCATGAGCATTGAAAAAATCGAATCCAAATACTATAGGTAGTGCTAGTACTAATACCCACATTGGAGCTGGAATAATTTGGATAAATTTTGATTTTATTTTTTTGTAAAAAAGCAACAATAAAATACCACTTAAAGAAATAAGTAAAACAAAAGGGTTAATTTCGGTAAGTTTATTAAAAACATCTAAAAGAACTCCAATAGTAGTATCAGCTTTAGAACTAGTACCTAAAGCAAAATGTATTTGTTTGGCAAAAATAATTACTCCAATTGCTGCTAAAATTCCATGAAGAACAGAAGAAGGCAAGAGTTTTGCATAACTTCCTAGTTTTAAAACTCCAAGCAGTATTTGTATGGCACCAGAGACTACTATTGCAGCTAAAACATAATTAATATTTCCATCTAAAGCTACAAGACCACCAAGAATAACAGCAATTAATCCTGCTGCAGGACCATTTATTGCAACATGTCCTCCTCTGAAAAAAGTTGTTACTACACCACCAATAATTGCCGAAAGTATACCAGCCATGGGCGATACTTCTGATGCCACGGCAATTCCTAGTGCTAAAGGCAATGCTACTAATGATACGCTTAAAGCGGCAGAAAGGTCGCTTCGCCAATTTTCTTTTAATCCTTTGATACCAGTATTAGGAATTGAATTGTTTATACTCATATTTTATTAATAGTGATTAAGGTGTTAGTCTAATATTTTGAAATTTACATAAAAAAAATAACTCCTAACTTTTAAATACAAAAATTGTAAAGTTTTGCAGTGTTTTTTATTATGAGCTCAGTATTATGTCAATAACTATTTTAGTTACATACCAGCAGATTATAGGTTAAGTAAATGAAGGATAAATTTATATTTTGACGAATATCAATTAAAATACTTCAGCTATAAAACATATTTTAGATACTATTTTAGTTGGCATACATTTGTAATAGATTAGTTAAATAGGGAAGTAATCAAAATTAATTAATGTACGTAAAGGAAAAGAAAGAATCAAGAGAGTAGAATATGTTAATAAAAGCTTCGTTAATTGTAAGAATAACGATTTGTTTATTTACAAAATGTTATGATTTGGAATGTTAAATTTACTCAATATATTTATTGTTTTATATTTCGAATTGCTTAATTTTGCTGTCTTAATTATACTATAGTTGGATTTATCTTTTTTACTCAAAAAATATATTGTTTATAGGGTTGAATTTTAGTTATGAAACGTGCATGTGAAGTAGTTTATGACCTATGGAGTGATTAATAACGAACAGCATGTGACAGTTAGAAAAACAATAAAAAGAAACACATGAAACGAGCATGCTAAAGAGTTTATCACCCAAGGGAATGACTAATAGCGAACAACATGTGACAGATTTAATAAAAAACAGATATAGACACATGAAAAATTATATAATAAAAATTATAACACTTTGCAGTTTATTGTTGTTTACTGGTTGTTTCGAAATTGTAGAAGAAGTTACTTTTAATAAAGATGGATCTGGTGCTGTAAAACTAACTTTTAATTTAAGCAGTAGTAGGTCAAAAATTAATTCATTAATGCTATTGGACAGTGTTAATGATTATAAAATACCTTCAAAAAAAGATATTCAACATCATTTTGATAAAATTGCTGCAACAATTGCAAAAACAAAAGGCATAACCAAAGTAAAGAAAACTAGTAATTATGAGGAATTTATATTTTCAATTTCGTGTAATTTTAGTAATGTAGATGTATTAAATACGGTGATTTCTAATTTTGGAACAGTTTCAGAATCAAAAAAAATAAATGCAAATAAACATTTTACTTTTGATAAAGAGAAAAATGTGTTTACAAGAAATTACCATTATGATCTTGTAAAAGAGTTTAAAAAGGTAAAAAGCAAGGACAAAACAGTTTTTAGTAAGGCAAACATAGCAACAATTTATAGGTTTGCACAGCCCATTAAAAGCTCAAAAAATAAAACAGCAAAAATATCTCCAAGTAGAAAAGCAATAATGCTTCGTGTTGATGTAGCTGATATGGTTACAGGAAAAGAATCCGTTAAAAATAGTATTGAATTAGAAAAAGAGTAATATGAATAAAATTACAATGTTTGTTATGGCATTTGCCATATCAGTAGTTGGCTATGCCCAAAATTTTGAAAGTAGAATACCAAATTCCAGCGACCTAGTAGTTGGAGTTAATGGTGATAATTTATTAGAACTACTTTCTCTGGAGGAGTTTAATGATTATGCTATAGCAAAAGAGTTATTTAAAGAATTTAATAGAGATGGAACTATATCTAAAATCCAAGATTTTGGAGTTAATCTGGATAGTAAAGCATATTATTTTTTAGAAAGAAAAGATAAAGTTACTTATCATAATATATGGATTGCTTTAGAAGACCAACAAAAATTTATGAGTTTGTTTTCAAACGATAAAAAGGAAAAAATAGTAACTACTAATGGAGTTTCTCATCTTAGTAAAGATGAACTTTATTGGCTATGGAATGATAATAGCTTGTTGTTTACTGTTGCGATGTTAGATGACGATTATTTTGATGATGAAGAGACTTATAATACTGCAAAAGTAGAATTGTTAGATGAAGCCGAAGTTGTAGAAATTGAAGAGGTAGTGGAAACTGCAGTTGATGCTACAGAAGAAGTTGAAGAAACAGTTATTGAATCTACGGAAGAAGTAGAAATAGTAGAGGAAACAGTTGAACCAAAAGCAAACAACAATTATTATAATGATTACAATACAAAGTATACCTTAAAAAAAATAAAAGGATCACAATTGGCTTTAGCACGTGGAAACATGTTGTTTAGTGGGCTTATCGTAAAGTCAATTTTGTCTAATTCTGAGTATACAGGAACTAGAGAAAAGAAAGCTGCTGCCTCGGTTTGGATTAAAAATTATGGAGAATCTATGACCAAATTAATTTCTGGAATGGGTTTGTATAGAAAAGTATTAGGTGCTGATTTGGGTAATGCTGTTAATAAATATGGAATAGAAGCAATGTCAGGATCATTGTTTTTTGAAAAAGATGAAGTAAGGTTAGCAACTAGCGCCACTATTTCAAAAGAATGGCAACCTATTTTTAAAAGTATTTACAATAAAAAAATGGGGAGTAAGTTCTTTAAATATTTTAACGAAAATCAGGCTCTAGCATATTTCAGTACAGCCATAAATACTACTGCTGTTTTAGAAGAATATCCAGATATGATGGCTGATATCTATGGTGGAATAGCACCTAAGTATGCTGAAGAAATTGAATTGATGTCAGAATTTCTTAAAATAGCGTTAGATGAAGAGGCTATTGGCGAACTTATCACTGGAGAGGCACTTTTTGTACTTACAGATATTAAAGAAAAAGAAATTACATACCAAGGGTATGAGTATGATGCAGATTACAATAGAACTGAAGTTACAAAAACTAAAAGTGAACTTAGACCAGAGTTTATTGCAATGATTGGTTCTAAAAAGAAAAACTTACTTGTAAAATTAGCAAAACTGGGAGTAAAGCATAATATACTTGAGGGTTTTGGAAGCTATTTTAAAGTAAACATACCAGAAAAAGAATTGTTGGATATCTATTTAACCGTTAAAGACGACATCCTTTTTGTAACGACTTCTGAAACTCAGGTAAAACAAATTATAACAGGTACAATGCTGAGCTCATCAGGTGTGCATAAAAATACAATTAGAAAAAATAGTACCGTAGCATTTGTTAATGGGAAAAAGATATTAGAAAAACTTCCTGAAGAAGAATTTTCAAGAAAAAGTGAGAGAGAGATTTTTTCGTTTGCAAACAAACATGTAAGTACAATGCAGATTACAGTAGGGAAGTTTAAAGGAAATAAAATGACTTCTGAAATAGTATTAGATACACCTATGGCAAAAGAAAATTCTTTTAAGTACATTTTTGATGTAATAGAAGAGTTGGTAAAATTATAAGATAATTACAAATGAAAAAAAAGCTTGTTTATACCCTTGTCGGCATTGTAATAATTATACTTTGTTGTTATTTTTATAGGTATAGACAGGCTTCTTTTTTTGAAGATCGCATTCCAAGTTCTGCAACTACAATTATCAATATTGATCTTCGTAAGATTGAAAATTCCTTATTAAAAGATATTGTTAAAAATCCAAGTACTGTATTTTCTTCTTCTAGTGAAGACGAAATAATTGTTGATGAAGAAGATGAGCATAACTTTGGAATAACAAAAGGAGTGAAAATTCCTAGAAATATTATTCTATATGCAAATAGCACATCACTTAAAGAAGGCTTTTATAGTAGTGTCTTGTCGTTAAAAGATGTGGAAGAACTACACAAGTACTTGCTTAACGAAGGTTTTGAATTGGACAAAAAAAATGAGTTGCAGTTATTTTATAAAGGTAATATCATATTTGCTACTAGGGCAGAAGAGTTAATTATTGCGTACAAGTTAGAGGATAACATAGAAGGTATCGAAAAAGTATTTTCTGAACTGTTTGTTACCACAGAATTTTTAACAAAAGATGATGAGTCTTTTAAGCAACTGGAAGCTAGTAAAAGTGAAATTACTATAGTAACTCCAGAATTGTTTTTAACCGCTAATTTTAAAAAAGGAAAATTTGTTGCTAATGGAATTGTAAATAATAGCCAAAATTATTTTAGAACCAATTCTTTAACGATGTCTTCTAAGAAGGATATTGCTTTTTTTAAGACACATATTAATCTTAAAACAAAAAAAGCAAGAGAGCAGTTAAAAGATTGGAAAGGGATGAAGGTATTATCAAACTATGCAAAGCTTAATACAGATAGTATTGTAAATAGCTGGAATGGAAGCTTTGATTTTGAACTAAATGATGTAAGTACTAAAATAGATACGATTGTAACGTATAGTTATGATGATGATTTTAATAAGGTGGAAGCTAAAGTTGTTCATCAAGAAATTGTTCCTAAAATGCATTTAAGATTGGGAGAAATGGAAAAGAATGGATTGTATGATTATTTGGCAACAAAAGGAGCAATCAAAATAGCAGAAACGGACACATTATTTACATTAATACCTTTATATACTTTTTATGTCAACCATTCTCCTTTAGAAATTATGACATCAAAATATAGTAATATATCAAAAAATATTAATTCCGAATTGCTTCTAGATTGTTATTTTAATATAGAAAATTATAAGACTTCAGGATTGTGGATTCCTAGTTATATAGAAGATATAACAGCATTTGAATCATTAGAAACGATATCATTAAAAGTAAAAACTAATGGCAGGTTTAATTTTACCATAGATCAGAAAAATACAAATCGATATTTTTTAGGAGAATTACTTTTCCCTAGTTTGGATTAACTTAGAAACAAAAAAAATACCCTAACTAGTATTAGAAAGGGTATTAATAGTTATTTTTATTATTTACTTATCTGATTTAGAGGAATAGGTATTCCAGTCTTTATCTTTATATATATCATCACCAAAATATCTGGCAATTTTCATAAAACCATCAGGTTTTTGATATCCAGGAACTGGAGACAACACTTTTTTATTAGCATCTAGAAATATCACAGTAGGATAGCTTAATTTTCCTTGCATTAAAGTAGCGGCCAACTCATGATAACCTCTTCTTCCTGATGCAATATATTTAAATGTTTTTCCTCTAAAAGTAATATCTTCTTTTTGCTCACCATCTAGTTTTACCATATAGAATTTGGTTTGCATATATGCAGCAACTTCTGGGTTCTGAAAAGTATCTTTGTCCATTTTTTTACACCATCCACACCAATCTGTGTATACATCTATAAAAATTTTCTTAGGATTTTTTTCAGACTCTGTTAATGCTACAGCTTCTTCAAAGCTAATCCAATTGACTACTTTACTTTTTTGTTGTGCATTTGTTATTTGACAACTACCTATAATTAAGGCTATTATCAATATTCGATTTAGGGTTTTCATTGTTTTATCAATTTGTGGTAAAGATACAACAAAAAAAAGAGTGTTTTATTTTACAGATGCTTTGGTTTTTTTTACAGGAGCAAATAACTTTTCATGATCTACTTGGTTTCTAATTAAGTCATCAAAAGTTTCTCGCTCTCTAATTAGATATGCTTTTTCGTTATGCCAAAGTACTTCAGGAGGCCTAAATCTAGAGTTATAATTACTAGACATTGTATGGCAATATGCTCCAGCATTTTTAAAACATAAAACATCACCTTCGTTAATTTCACTTATTCTTCTATTGGTACCAAATGTATCTGTTTCACAAATATAACCTACCACAGAATAGAAACGTTCTCTTCCTTTTGGATTAGAAATATTTAGAATTTTATGTTCAGATCCATATAACATTGGTCTTATTAAGTGATTAAAACCTGAATCGATACTAGCAAAAACGGTAGAAGTAGTTTGTTTTACAACATTTACTTTTGCTAAAAAGTGACCAGCTTCACTAACCAAAAATTTACCAGGCTCAAAAGCTAGGGTTAAATTTTTTCCTTGTTCAGCACAGAACTCATTAAATCTTTTCCCTAGTTTCTCTCCCAATTCTTCAATATTGGTTTCAATATCTCCTTCTTTATATGGAACTTTAAAACCACTACCAAAATCGATAAATTCTAAATTATCAAAGTTTTTTGCAGTTTCAAAAAGTATATCTGTAGCATATAAGAAAACATCAATATCTAATATGTCACTACCAGTATGCATATGAATCCCGTTAATATTCATATTTGTATTTTCAACAATACGCAACAAATGTGGTATCTGATGAATACTAATACCAAATTTAGAATCGATATGACCTACAGAGATGTTGGCATTACCACCAGCCATAACATGTGGGTTAATTCTAATACAAACAGGGACTTTTGGGTGTTTACTTCCAAATTGTTCTAATATCGATAAGTTATCAATATTAATTTGTACGCCTAAAACTGATGCTTCTTCTATTTCTTCTAAGGAAACACCATTTGGAGTGAATATTATATTTTCAGGTTTAAAACCTGCTAATAATCCTAGTTTTACCTCTTGTATGGATACGGTATCTAAACCACTACCTAACGAATTCATCAATTTCAAAATCGTAAGGTTTGATAATGCTTTTACAGCATAGTTTAACCTTAGCTTTTTTACACCAGAAAAAGCTTTTGTCAATCTGTTGTATTGACTAGTTATTTTTCCTCCATCATACACATATAATGGACTTCCAAATTCCGAAGCAATTTTTAAAAGGTTTTTTTCTGTCATCATCTTTTTTATATATTTTAAAAAGCAAATCTAATACGTTCTGTATGAGAACACAAAATAAAAAACAAAAAATATAATAATTAAACAAAATGTTATATTTATAACAATCATTTGTTTTTGTCAGTATGTTTGGCAGCTGCAAAGTAAGAAAATGGCATTAAATTCAAGGAGTATAACTATATTTTTATACTGTTTTTTAATCTCCATCAGTATCAGTAGTGGTTATGATGATTGACAAGGTACTTCGTACATCGTTTCCTAATAATACGATTAGTTTTTTGTATTCATTATAGGCAGCTGTTACTTGATCATGATTTGTTGTAATGGCATCGAATAATGGATTTGATATAGCATTTAGTGAACTTTTTGTGGCTGATAACTGCGATTTCAGATCATTACTAAGTTTATCATCTTTGGTTATTGATGCTATTTTATCAGATAAACCAAGTCCATTTGTATTGAAAAACAACTGTTCTATACTGTTGATATTTTCAATAAGTAAAGCGATCGAGGTTTTGCTAAACTGTGCTTGAATAAGTTTTGGATCTCTATTTGATGATTTCTCTAAACCAGCAGGCTTACCAACTTTGGTCTTTTTAGAAGTATCAATTACATTGTATGTTCCATTATAAATTAGATTTAGAGAAGCATCAATTCCTGTTCCTGTATTTTCAATTAGCGTATTTGCATAATTATCACCAGATCCCCATAACAATTCTAAACTATTGGCATTTGTAGCTAGTTCTTCTGCGATTAATTTTAAGTATTGTTTTCTTTTTCCATCTTCAAATGAGGTAAGTGTACTAGTCTCATTAGTGTTAAATATAAAGTATTCAATGGCTGATAATGATTTTACTTGTGTGCTAAAACTTGTAATTAACTCAGGAGTAATTGTTGCATTATTTGTAATAAAGTTTTCAATAGCATTTGGATTTGTTGGCCAGTTATACAATTTTAGATTGTAGTATTGCGCTCTAGATGGTCCAATATTAAAGGTATAAATATTGGCATATGCTTTTGCAGTTATTTTCCATTGTTGTTTTGCTGCTTCTAGGTTTATTGTTGATACCTGATTTGTAAATGTATTGATAACATCGTTTAGTAAAGCAGCTTCTTTGTTAAATGTTTTTATTTTTGGGACTATTATAGTATTTGTAATATCCGAAATCATTTTTTTTGTATCAAAAGTAGGGGAGTCGTCACTACTAGAACAAGATAGTAATGCTAAAAATAATAAGGTAAGTATTGATTTTTTCATCAGATTAGATTTGTAATTTTATAATGAATTAATGAAAGCTATTATGTCTTCTCGCTCTTTTGAGCTTAGCTTCATAAATTTCGATTTTGTTTTTTCAGCTTCTCCACCATGCCATAAAATTGCTTCTTCAATGTTTCTGGCTCTACCATCATGTAATAAAAAGGTATGTTTGTTTACGGTTTCTATGAGACCAATTCCCCATAAAGGTTGCGTTCTCCATTCAGATCCTGTAGCTTTAAAGTCGGGTCTATTATCAGCAAGCTCTGCTCCCATATCGTGCAATAAAAAATCAGAATAGGGATGTATGGAAATGTTTTCTAAGTGTTTATTAAAGGAATATGTTGCTGTCCTTAAATCAGTAGCATGGCATTTGACACAGCCAACATCTGTAAATAAGGCTTTACCGTTTAATACATTTTCTTCTTTATAATTCCGTCTTTTGGGTACAGCTAATGCACTTTGATAAAAATGAAAAGCATCTAGTTGTTTGTCGGTAACTTCAGGATCGCCTCCATTTGCAGCAGTTTGGCAACTATTTTGTGGATCTGGGCAATTGGCATCCTTAAATATTGATGTGGTTAATCCCATATCACCATTTAATGCACCTGCAATTTGTTGTCTAAGATTTGGTTGGTTTGCTTTCCATCCGAATCTTCCAATTTTTGTAGTTTTTTGTACAGCATCCCAGACGTAATTTGCTTTTCCTGATATTCCGTCATTATCGGCATCAAATTCATCTTCATTGCTTAATATTTCTTGTTCAGATAATGCATCAATAAGTCCAAGACCAATAACTTGTTGCCCAACTCTTGGTGAAATTAACACACCTGATAAGGATCCAAATTGTTCATCGTAAAAGGTATATGTTGGTTTTCTTAGTTCATATGCGGTACCATCTGGGTATGTCCCACTGATAAGTTCATAAGTAATTTCTGTTTTGGCTTCATAAGATATTCCAATATTGGCTCTGTCTTGTAATTGATCACCATAAAAAGGGACAGCAACTGGTCCTCCATGTGGATTTTGACCTGAAAGACTAAGCCTTACTAGAAAACCTGAAGAATTTTGCCCCTTTGTAGATGGAGGTTTACCTCTTCCATCTTTTAAATGGCAACTGGCACAAGCTCTGGAATTAAATGTAGGCCCCAAACCATCTATTGAGGTAGTGGATGCTGGTGAAGAAACCCAAGAGGTATTAAACAATGAATTTCCAGAACCAAAAGCACTTTCTTCTACTAAAGTTAATCCATCTATAGCATGTCCAAAGGCATTATTACTTGTAGAATTGACGCTAAGGTGGGCGGTTAAGAATTCTTCTCCTTCTGCATAAACAGGAGTATAGTTGTTATCATCATCTTTACAACTATAAAAAGATATAATTATAATAAATAGACTTAATAATCGATAAAAAATTGGCATATCCCGGTATTTTAAAAACTGGAAAATCCCGAAGATGATTCTTCGGGATTAATTAATAATGGACTAGTGTCTTGTATAAAGCTTCTTACTTAAGATTTATACCAATTGTACTAGCGGATGCACTAATTTCATTTGCAAATGCTTTTAGCGCAGTAACACCTTGCATTACTGGGCCTTGAGTAGCATCGGTGGATAGTTCACTTACAATTAATAAATCAAAAGGATCTGAATGGTTTGCAATAGCAGTTACTTTTTCCATAGCAGCATCAGCTGCATCTTTTAATTTTTGCGCTTGTGTTTCATCGGCTTGTTTTACAAGATCGTAAAAAGAAGCACCTTTAATGTCACCATAAGAACCAAAAATAACATTAACAGTTCCTTGTGCATTGGCCAAAATATCTCTGTGTGTATTATCAGCAAAACAAGAATGCTCTAATTCTTGACCTGATTCATCAATTCCTGATGTTTCATCAACAGGAACTTGCATTCTTTCATGCGCTAATTCATCATTAGCGATAAAAAAGGAACCTTTAACTGCGATTATTAGTGCTGTAGTTTCATCTAATTTTTCAAAGATAGTTCTGTAAGTTCCACCAACAGCCCATGTATCTACAAGCTTTTTCAAATCACTTACTACTAAATCAGTAACTACTTTTAAATAAGTTGTTCTTCTATCGGAATTAGCTGCAGTAGTATAATCCATATAAGTACGTAAGCCTTTTTTCTTCTCTGCTGGTATAGTATTATCCTGTCCCCATAATAAGAACTCAATTGCATGCCACCCAGTGCTCACAGATTCATCACCTGCAGCTGTGTTTTTACCAATAATGGTTAGTTCATCTAAAGTAATAGTAGCATCAGAAATAATACTAGTATAATTACCAGCATATGGTTCTGTACCAATTTTTACATAATCGATATAACCTTCGTCTATTGGCCAAGCATTTAATTGACCTTCATTGTTCGGACCAGCATTTGAATCTATCGGTCCATCAGATTCTCTATACGCTTCTGTTTGTCCATAAGGCTCACGAGCAGCCAACCATGCTGTTTTTGCAGCGTTAAAACCTGCTTCTGTTGGAGCAGTAGTAAATGCATTTACTTTATCTTGTAATTCAATTGCCTTATCATACGAATCTTTATAAGATTGGTAAACAATATTAGCGTAGTTTTTAATTACATCCGCCTTAGTTACATTAGCAGCTGAACTGTTGTCATCATCACTAGAACAACTCCAAGCTACTAATGCTACAATTGCAATAATTGATAATTTCGAAATTCTTTTCATCTTTTTTATTGTTAATTAAGATTAAGTCTAAATTAAGCGCAAACTTACTATGTTTTTCACAATAACAAAACATTATTAAGATTTATTTTAAATAAAAATAACATAGGTCAATTAAACTTTTTTTGATAAAGGTTTGTATTTTAAACATCCGATAAACTGACATTTTTTTAGCCCAAAAAATATAATATTTTTAAAAATGGGTAACTACGTGATGTATAACGGAGTTGTAGATTTTGTTTTTGCTTATTTTTAAAATTATTAGTGTAATTAAAGTGGGTTTGCTACATTTGTTGTATTAAAAACTGAAGTTTTAGAAAAATGAATTTACACGAATATCAGGGAAAAGAAATATTAGCAAGTTTTGGAGTACGTATCCAGAGAGGTATTGTAGCACATAACGCTAAAGAAGCTGTTGTTGCAGCAAAACAATTAACTGAAGAAACAGGTACTGGATGGCACGTGATTAAAGCTCAGGTACATGCTGGTGGACGTGGTAAAGGTGGTGGAGTTAAACTTGCCAAGAACCTTACTGAATTAGAAACTATTGCAGGACAAATTATAGGTATGGATTTGGTAACTCCTCAAACTTCAGCAGAAGGAAAAAGAGTTCACCAAGTATTGGTTTGCGAAGATGTTTATTATCCTGGTGATAGTGAAACGAGCGAATTTTATATGTCAGTACTTTTAAATAGAGCGACTGGTAGAAATATGATTATGTATTCTACAGAAGGTGGAATGGATATTGAAACTGTAGCTGAAAATACACCACACCTTATATTTACAGAAGAAATTGATCCAGCAGCGGGCTTATTGCCTTTTCAAGCTAGAAAGATTGCTTTTAACCTAGGTCTTTCCGGAACAGCTTTTAAAGAAATGACGAAGTTTGTATCTTGTTTGTACAAGGCATATGTAAGTAGTGATTCTAGTCTTTTTGAAATTAATCCTGTATTAAAGACATCTGATGATAAAATTATGGCTGTTGATGCTAAAGTTTCTTTAGATGAAAATGCATTATACCGTCATAAAGATTATGTAGAGATGCGTGATATTCGTGAGGAAAATGCAATTGAAGTAGAGGCTAAAGAATTAGGACTTAACTATGTTGATCTTGATGGTAACGTTGGATGTATGGTTAACGGTGCTGGTTTGGCAATGGCAACTATGGATTTAATTAAAATGGCAGGTGGTGAACCAGCTAACTTTTTAGATGTTGGTGGTACTGCTGACGCTAAACGTGTTGAAGCTGCTTTTAGAATCATTTTAAAAGATGATGATGTAAAAGCTATCTTGATAAATATCTTTGGTGGTATTGTAAGATGTGATCGTGTTGCTCAAGGTATCGTAGATGCTTATAAGAACATGGACGAGCAAGGAGAAGCAATTAAAGTGCCTATTATTGTACGTTTACAAGGTACTAATGCTGAGCAAGCAAAAGAATTAATTGATAATGCAGGTTTGGCTGTACACTCTGTAGTACAATTTCAAGAAGCTGCTGATAAAGTAAAAGAAGTTTTAGCATAAGCTATTACCTTTTTAATATATAAAAAGACTGTCTTAATTGGCAGTCTTTTTTTGTTAATTACTTTTGAAGTACCATTAATCTTCAGGCTTGCTTCAAAATAGTACCAACCAATAAATTAATAAATACTAGTTAAGTTACCAGAACGTAAATACTTAGCTTATTATCGTGTGTAAGGTCTTTTTAGTAAAAAGCTATCATATTAATATTTTTTTACTTGTTTGGTTGGTGTTTTTGTAATAAAATACTGAAGATAGCATAGATGTGATATTGGAAATTATAGTTCAGTTTTAGTTTGATATGAGCAGAATGTTATCAAAATTATCATAAAGTAAACAATTGTTTTTGAGTTGTTTATGTTTGTTTTTAGCACTTATATTTGCATAACAAAAAGAAAATAAGAAGTAAAAAAACAAAAATTATGAAAACAATTAACAACATTATTTTAGTACTAGTATTAGCCATTTCAGGAATAGTATCTGCAAATTCAATTGAAAAGACAACACCTGTAAAAGACACTTTATCAACAGAAATTTATCAATTGCTTCACAACAATAATTTAAATATTATAGGTGATGATCTTGTTGGAATAGTAGAGTTTACAATCAACAAATCTAATGAAATAGTTGTATTGTCTATTGAGACAAAAAACCAGCTTTTGGAAGGTTTTGTAAAATCAAGATTAAATTATAAAAAGGTAAAAAGCATTAAAAATAGAGTAGTAGGTAACTATAAAATAAAAGTGGTTATCACCGCAAAGATAAAATAGGAAATTAAATATAAAATTTGAATGATGCTCTCATATGTGGGGGCTTTTTTTATGATTTATAATGTATAGTACTTTACCTTTTGAAGGAAAAAACACTAGTTTAAAGAGGTTTATTCAATAGTTAAAGAAAGTTTAATAAAAGTTATAATTCTGTTAAAGACTTGATTTTGTGTAACAAAGTAGTACTTGTTGTCGTCTTTTAAGTGTAATCAATTTAAAAAACGAACAATCATGAGAAAATTAAAAACATTAGTATTAGGGCTAGCTATTTTAGCAGCAGGAACAATTTCAGCAAACAATTTTAATAATGTTGATCCAGTAAAAAAAGTTAGTTTAGCAAAACAAATTGGACTTTTGCTAAAGCAAAATTCGTTTGATATGGAAAACTCAGAGCTTAAAGCTCAAGTGTTATTTACCCTAAATGAAAATAGAGAAATAGTAGTGCTCTATGTGGATACAAAAAATGAAGATTTAGCTATTTTTGTAAAATCTAAATTAAACTATAAAAAGGTTAATGTGCAAGAATACAAAGAAGGAAGAACATATACCGTTCCAGTTCGTATTGTTGCCGAGTAAAAATATAATTCATCAATCTCAATCATTTAAACTCCCGATATTTGGGAGTTTTTTTATGCGTTGTATTTTGGGAATCATATCGTAATATAGTGTTTTTTAGCGTATTGTGTTTTTTTTTTTTGAGCTTAAGTGAAGTTTAGTTAATGAAATCAGAAAAAAGTTATAGTTCTGTTAAAGTAATTATCTACTGTAACATTTTTAATTTTAGAACGTCTTTTAGGTGTAATCATTTATCAAAAACGAACAATTAAAAAAAGATAAACATGAAAAAATTAAGTGTAATTTTATTAGGAGCTGCTTTCTTAGTAGCAGGAACAATTTCCGCAACAACAATTGATAATGTTGAGCCAACAAAAAAAGTAACATTAGCAAAACAGATTGGAAAATTATTAAAGAGCAATTCTTTTATAGTAGCAAATCAAGATTTAAAAGGTGAGGTATTATTTACCTTAAATGAAAATAGAGAAATAGTGGTGCTTTCTGTTACTACAAAAGATGATGCTTTAGCAAATTTTGTTAAGACAAAACTAAATTATAAAAAAGTAAACGTTGCAGAATATAAAGAAGGAAGAACCTATACAGTTCCAGTACGAATTGCTGCACAATAAAATATCAACTATAAATTCATCAATACAAATCATAACATCAACAATCAATAACAACGAACAATTAAAAAAATGATAATCATGAAAAAATTAAGTGTAATATTATTAGGAGCTGCTTTTTTAATGGCAGGAACAATTTCTGCAACAACAATCAATAATGTAGATCCGGTAAAAAAGGTAACGTTAGCAAAACAAATTGGTAAATTATTAAAGGATAATTCTTTTATAGTAGCAAGTCAAGATTTAAAAGGTGAGGTATTATTTACCTTAAACGAAAATAGAGAGATAGTAGTACTTTCTATAGATACAAAAGATTCAGATTTGGCTAGTTTTGTTAAGGCAAAACTAAATTATAAAAAAGTAAATGTAGCTGAGTATAAGGAAGGAAGAACATATACTGTTCCTGTTAGAATAGCTGCCGAATAATAACAATCATCATCAATCTAAAAACAAAAAAAGACTCCCGTAAGGGAGTTTTTTTGTTTTTGGATACTAAACGCTTACCTAAAGGAGTTATCTAGTTTTAATCTTTTGTATGAGTATAACTAACGAAAATCAAAATTTAGTATTAGAAATGATCGCTTTTGCCAACGCAGATGGTAAGTTGAAAGAAATGGAACTCCATTTTATTAAAACGGTAGCAAGACAATTGAAAATAGATGATGATACTTTTGAATCACTTTTGGTAAGAAAACCTAAAAAAATAATTCCTTCAACTGAGGCAGAACGTATTTTACAATTTCACAGATTAGTATTACTTATGAATGTTGATCAAGAAATACATGCAAAAGAACTAAAACAAATTCATGAATTTGGTATAAAAATGGGCTTATCTCTAGATGCAATCTCACAAGTATTAGAAGAAATGCATAACTACCCAAACAAAGTGGTGCCATCAGCTGTACTTTTAGCACTATTTAAAGCCCAACACAACTAGAAGTTAATTTTTGGTTTTGGTTTTTCTTTTGTGCCTCTCATATGAATCACCAGACCATTTAAAAAGTTTCTGAGTATCTGGTCTCCACAATTTTTGTATTTCGGATGATCTTCACTTCTAAAAAAAGCACCCAATTCACTTTTACTGATTTTGAAATCTACTAATTTTAGAATTTCTACAATTTCATCATCCCTTAATTGGATAGCAACTCTTAGCTTTTTAAAAACATCATTATTTGTCATCAACAGTAATTTTTGAGCAAAGATACTATAATCTTAGTAACGGAGATAAATACTCAGTTTTTAAGTATAGATTTTCTTTTTTCAAGACTATATTAGGGGCTTACTTATAACTTCCAGCCCAGAAGAATGCAGATGTTAAAAAGTGTTGTTAAAAATAATGCTGTTTTCTTGTCATTTTGACAAAGAAATGGTGAAAATAAAACTCATATTTAGGAACTTGGATTTCTTTTCTTAAGAAAAAGATAAAAATCCGCTTTTAAGATTAAAAGATTGTTAAGAGGTATTGAAAATCTAAAATAATATCGGACTTTTGTACCGTAGCAATTAAGGGTCTCAGACCAGTAATACCTACACTATTTCATAAATAGTTTTTAGTTAGTTAGTTTAAGAACACCCTAGTTATTGCAGCTAGGGTGTTTTTTTGTGTCAATTGGATTTTTATTTTTTTTTAGCAACTGCTGAGAAAAAAGATCTCTTTTTCTGTTGCTTAATTCTGTAGTATACCAACATGCAACATTATATGTTTAATATAGGTATTACTCATTTTTTTGCTAGTTTATCTTTTAATGCCTTTATAAGGTCCCTAAGTCTAGCTGCTTCCATAAAATCAAGATCTTTTGCTGCTTTTTCCATTGCTTTTCTGGTATCTCTAACTTTTTGTTCTATTTGTGGTACAGTCATGTATTCCATGTCTGGCTCGGCAGCTTTTATGGCTTCTACTTCATAATGGTAGGTAGAGACAGAGTTTTTAGATAAAGTACTATCTAGGCTTTTGTTTAATGCTTTTGGAGTCTGTCCATGTTTGGTATTGTAGGCAATTTGGCGTTCTCTTCTGTAATTGGTTTCATCAATAGTTTTTTGCATGCTTTTTGTAATTTTATCAGCATACATTATTGCTCTACCATTAAGATTACGTGCAGCTCTACCAACAGTTTGTGTTAATGCCCTAGCACTACGCAAAAAACCTTCTTTGTCAGCATCTAAAATTGCAACTAAAGAAACTTCAGGTAAATCCAGTCCTTCTCTAAGCAGGTTAACACCAATAAGTACATCAAAGATTCCTTTTCTAAGATCTTGCATTATTTCTACACGCTCTAAAGTATCAACATCACTGTGGATATATCTACATCGTACAGAAATTCGTGTTAAGTATTTGGCAAGCTCTTCTGCCATACGTTTGGTAAGTGTGGTTACCAAAACACGTTCATCTTTTTCTACTCTAAGTTGTATTTCTTCAATTAAATCATCAATCTGATTTAGGCTTGGTCTTACCTCTATAATTGGATCTAAAAGTCCTGTAGGTCTAATTACTTGTTCTACATATACACCATCGGTCTTTTGCAGTTCATAATCGGCAGGAGTAGCACTCACATATATAACTTGATTTTGAATGGCTTCAAATTCTTCAAATTTTAAAGGTCTATTATCCATTGCAGCAGGAAGTCTAAATCCATATTCTACCAAATTCTCTTTTCTAGACCTATCACCGCCATACATAGCATGTGTTTGTGATATGGTGACGTGACTCTCATCAATCACCATTAAATAATCATCTGGGAAATAATCTATTAAACAAAATGGCCTTGTTCCAGGAAGACGCTCGTCCAAATACCTAGAGTAGTTTTCTATACCAGAACAATAACCTAATTCTTTTATCATTTCTAAATCAAAATTGGTGCGCTCTTCTAATCTTTTTGCTTCTAAATGTTTTCCAACTTCTTTAAAATAGTTTACTTGTTTGACTAAATCTTGTTGAATCTGCCAAATAGCATTGTTTAATACATCTGGTGATGTAACAAACATGTTGGCGGGATATATTTTTAAATGCTCAAATTTTTCAATTATGGTATTATTAATCGGATCAAAAACTTCAATTTCCTCAATTTCATCTCCAAAAAAATGAATTCGATATGCATGATCAGCATAACTTGGGAAAATATCAACAACATCGCCTTTAACTCTGAAATTTCCGTTTAAAAACTCTGCCGTAGTTCTAGAATATAAACTTTGAACTAATTGATGCAATAACTTGGTTCTGGAAATAACCTGATTTTTTTCAATGGTAATGACATTTTTCTGAAATTCAACAGGATTCCCAATACCATATATGCAAGATACTGAGGCAACTACAAGAACGTCTCTACGTCCCGAAAGTAGAGAAGAGGTAGCGCTTAGTCTTAATTTTTCTATTTCTTCATTTATGGAAAGATCTTTTTCGATAAAAGTACCTGTTACTGGAAGATAGGCTTCTGGTTGATAGTAATCATAGTAAGACACAAAGTATTCTACGGCATTATCAGGAAAAAATTGTTTAAATTCTGAATACAATTGTGCTGCTAGTGTTTTGTTATGGGCTAGTATTAACGTTGGACGTTGCACTTTTTCAATAACATTAGCAACAGTAAAGGTTTTTCCAGAACCAGTAACTCCAAGTAGTGTTTGATACTTTTCGTTACTCTCCAAACCTTCCACCAATTGTTTTATGGCTTGTGGTTGATCTCCAGTTGGGGAAAATTCTGATTGTATTTTAAATTTCATTTTATTTTTATTTCCGACAAGCTAAAACTACAAAAAATTAAACTTTAGTAGTCAGAAAAACGCTCATAAAGAAGATGTGTGTGTTATCTTTTTAAGCTAAAATGACCATTATAGATTCTTCCATCTTCTACATAAATTTTAAACCAATAATCAGAGGAAGGAAGTTGCTTTCCTTTAAAAGTACCATTCCAGGTTACGTATGGGGAGGACGGAAGTTGTAATAAAAGTTTTCCATATCGGTCATAAATCATAACCACTGCTTGTTTTTGCAATAACTCATTAACTCCTACAAGCTGCCATGTATCATTAACTCCATCACCATTTGGAGTAAAGAATTTTGGGTAACCAATAATTGAAATTTCTTTTTGGCTAATTCCACATCCGTTTTTATCTCTAATATATACCTTATGAACACCAGCTGATAAGTGATTAAATACATGGTCGTCTTGATATGGACCAGTTTCGTTATCAATAGCATATTCGTAATCACCATCTCCAGTAACAAAAACACTTACAGTATTATTATTACTTAGGTCATTGATATCAATGTTTTTAATAGTTGCATTGTTAGAAGGTAAAACAGTAAATGATTTAGAACTAGTACAGGTTGTTGTTGTTCCACCTGAATTAAAATTGTTGCCAATGTATAATTTATACTCACCAGGGCTAAAAACATATAATGTTTCGTTGTTATCAATCACATTTTCTTGTCCATTTATTACAGATACCCATGTATAGGTGCTAAAGCCTGTTTCGGCATTTATTTCAAGTGGAGGCCTATTGGTGCAAAGAATATATTCATCTTCCAAAATTACTTTTGGTGTCGGATGTATTTCTAAATCTAATTGCTCAACTCCTTGGCAGGTATTGTTATTCTCTAGCCTAACATATAGTGTTGATGGTTCAGTTGTAAAATTCCCAGAAATAGGGTTTTGCTCCAGAGAAGCATCATTTAAAGAAGCATAAAAATAAACATCATAACCAGGGTAGTTAGTTGTCTTTATCATTTCTAAGTCAAAAGTACCAGAAAGGATGCTATCATTTACATCTTCATCGCAGGTATAAAAAGTGCTGGTGTTTAGGGTGGTACTAGATAAGGTAGGACTTACAAAAAGAGTAAGTGTACCGTAATTTTCACAATTGTTAGGATTTGTAGTTTTGGTATATAGTGTTTGGTTATTAATGGTATTGGTATAACCAATAGTATTTGTTATCTGAATATCATTCGTTCTATCTGTGATCGAATTGTAGAAAAATACATTGGTTGTTGAGTCATTAGCAGTAATTGCTGATTTTGCTTCTTCTAAATTAAACTGAGTGATACCATCCATAGAATTTATGATATCAATATCACACTGTTCTAGTATGTAGGCTTGAGCTACAGGCAGTGCAAATAATTCTAAAAGTAACGGAACAACGCTAAAACAATCAGGATCACTTATGCCTTCTACTCTTGTATAAACGGTTTGTCCTCCTGAATTAAGCGTATTTGCAATAGGGTTTAATTTTTGGTTTGCATCTGGTTCTGTATTGTAATAACTAATGCTATAATTTGCTGGATTAAGCCCATTTAGGATTTCAGTTTCTTTAGTACTAAGGTCAAAAAATTCTGTATTATCAGAACTAATATCACATTTAGAAAATGGGCTTGGAGCACTAATATTTGGGCTATCTGTAACAATTAGGCTAAAGGTGGTAATGGTAAAGCAGTTGGTTACTGGGTTAAAAACTCTGGCATGAATAGTTTGTGGATTGCTTGTATTTTGATACGAATTAACCAAAGGGTCTATATTATCTACAGCATCTGCATTGCTATCGTGGTAACTTAAGCTGTACGCTGCATTAGTTGTTATTTGATTGGCTGTTGGAGAAAGATCAAAAATAGCTGTACCTGTGTTGCTACACAATTCTAGATTATTGGGTTTATTGGCAATGGGGCCTTCTGGAAAAGCTCCTGTACCTTGAGTAGCTGTTCCTGTCCATTCTAAATCAAAAGGGCTATTACCTATAGGTCTGTCAATTACGATAAAATAGGATTCTCCAGCATTAACAGTTAGTTCTTTTAAATAACCAGTACCATCAGGGCCAGGGCCTTGTGTTGTGGCTGTAGAAGAAGCATTCATTCCAGTACGGTTATTGCTAAGTCCTGCAGCAGCAGGATTTGTGGTAGAACAGCGTATTGCTGGACCAATATTTCCGCAACTAACATTAGGACCAAAAATAAAAAAATCGTAGTCAACATTGATGTCTGAACTTGTAGGAACTAAATTAAAACCCAATGTACCATCCTTTGCAATATCAATTCGAAGCCATAAGCTATTGTTTTCTTGACTAGAACAAGCTACTCCAGCTAGCTCTTGAGTACCAACACCAGAAGCTCCAGTACTTATTTGTCCATCACCACAGATATAGATAGCATTAGCACAATCATTTGCAGTTTGTGCTACTAAAAATGTGCTACAAAAAAAAAGAAGAAATGTAATTAAGGATTTCATTAGTGTTTCGTTAGTTAACGGGCACCAAGATAAGCTAATTACTTTTCTTCTTTTAAAAAATGGATAAGATTACTTATTTTATAGATAAACTTATAAATCTCTTTTCTTTAGCAATGCATGAGATAGGTAAATAAATAAAGCAGTCCATCCCAGTACAATGGCAATTTCATGCCAATGCACACCATAATCCTTAGTAAATTCTTCTCCAATTTGACTCGCAACAGATTTTACGGCTTTAAGTCGTGTTGCTGGTTCTTTTATTAAATTGGCCATTGCATTTAATGGGAAAAAATTATGCACTGCTTCGGCAACACCATCTGGAGCTTTCCATCTTAAAAGACCATATACAATACCTTCTATTGCTTGCCATATGATTAAGAACCCTAATGCAAAAGCAGAACGTTTTACCAAAATTCCAAGAAATAAACAGAAAGAGAAAAAACCAAGTAGCTTTATAAAAAAGGCCAGAAGGTATTCTAAATCAGAAAAAATGATTCCCACCTCGGTATAATCTGAATATACAAGGCCCAAAATTAGTGATACTACAAAAAGAAAAACTGTTGATATCGCAGAAAAAGTAAGTACTGTTAAAAACTTTGAAAGGATAAATTCTTTTTTTGACAAACCATCAATAAGGTTCTGTTTTATGGTTTTATTACTGTACTCATTGGCCATCATAGATACAATAACGATGGCTAAAAATAGTTTAAACCATGCCATCACAAAGCTGTTAAAGTGCCAGATGTATGGGAAGTTAAAAATACCTTGTTCTGCCAAATGAAATTTTATTGGACCAATGTCAAATCTTATTGCCGCAATAAGTGCAATGGATGTAAGTAAAATAAAGTATGCAAAAATTAATACTTTACTGGCTCTGTTATTCCAGAGTTTTATGAATTCTATGTGTAAAAGACGTATCATATATTATAAATTATAGCGATCACAAAAGTGTAGCTAATTGTTGGTTTTTAATTTTGTTGATTTTTGGTAAGTGTTAAGAATTGTTCCTCTAGACTTTCTTTTCTTTTGACAAGATGAGATAAGGTAATTCCTTTTTCGAAGGCCAGTTTATTAAAGGTTACGGCATCCATAGGGGTATTTAGATATGCTGTAATAATACCGTCTTCTTCTTTGGTTGACTTTATTTCGGAGGTATCTTTTAATAAAACACGTAGTGCCTCATTATCTTCTGCTTTTACTTCAAAGAAACCATGTGTTGCAATCATTTCATCAACACGACCAGCATATATTTTTTCTCCTTTTCTAAGAATAATTACATGGCTACATACTTTTTCTACTTCATCTAGTAGGTGAGAGGCTAATAGTATTGTTGTGCCTGTAGCAGCAATTGTTTTTATAATTTCTCTTATCTGATGAATTCCTTGTGGATCTAATCCATTTGTAGGTTCGTCTAATATTAATACCTCAGGGTCATTTAGTAGAGCAGAAGCAATAGCTAAACGCTGTTTCATCCCTAAAGAGAAGGTTCTAAACTTACTATCTTTTCGATCCCAAAGACCTACTAGTTCTAATTTTTCTTTAATTTTTGCTGTAGAAGAACCTTTTATTTTACAAACCAATTCTAAGTTTTTTACCGCAGTCATATATGGATAAAAATTAGGACGTTCTATAATAGCTCCTACCTTTTTTAGGGCTTCATGTGTTGTAGCGTTACCGCCAAACCAAGCAAAGTTTCCATGGGTAGCGTTTACGACATTAAGCACAATACCAAGTGTGGTGGACTTACCGCTTCCATTGGGACCTAGTATGCCATACACGGTTCCCTTTTGTATGGTAAAAGACAAATCTTTAACAGCAGTAATATAACCGTACTTTTTTGTAAGGTTGTTGATGGTTAAAATTGTTTCCAAATTATTATGTTTTTTTTGATTGATTATATTAACTTGACGATAATATAGCTGTTTTGTTACATATGACAGCGGTATCTTACTAAAAAAATGTAGATGGAAGAGAAATTGATGTCCAAAAAAAAGCCTGCTTATCCTGTAAATGATGCACTTAGCGACTATTTAGATTATTACAATAGAAATATTGAAATCCCAATTTTTTATGATGATTTGCTTCGTTTTTCTGGTTCTATTGTGGTTTACGATGCTAATGATGAAGATACCTTATGGGTACGGGTGTATTACCAAGAATATGAACGGCAAGAAATAGATTTAAGTCTTAAAAAAGTATACTCAATTCTTCATTCAGATGGATCTGATAATATAATAGAATACCTAAATGTAGATGCAGTAGATTATTGCACTTTTGGGAATTCTAAACCTTTTAGAATAAAAATACGTAATATTTTAAATGATAATTACACCTATTTTTATGTAAAAAAGACGGATGCTTCTAGAATATATGGTTTAGAGCTGGAACATATGTTGTCTCCATACAACCTTAACTTTTTGGTTTATAAAGATACTTTAATAGAAGAGCATATTGCTGGAATACCGGGAGATGTTTTTATAAAAGACATTTTACCTACATGTTCCGATTCTGAAAAAGCCATGATAGCGAAAGAGTTTGTAAAATTTAATGAACGTTGTATGATACGTCTTTTGGGAGATATGCGTTCCTATAATTATGTAATTGTACCTACTCACGATTTTGACCATGTCGTGTATCGTATTAGAGCAATAGATTTTGACCAGCAGTGTTATGAAGGGAAGCTAAAGGTATATCGACCTCAGTTTTTTAAAGAGAATTATTTAATGGTAGAAATGGTTAGGAAACGATTGCAGCATTTTTCTGTAGATCAATACAAAATAGAAGAACGTTCTATTGTTGCCAAACGAATTTTAAGTTGGGAATCTAGAATTAACAAGTTAATAGCAATTATGAAAGGAGATACTATTTCTACTTCTGGTAATGTGGAATTACTTAAAAAAGAAATAGGAGAGATGGCAAAAAGTACTGTGTTTGATGATTGTAATAACATGGGGGAAACAATGGAAAGAGCCTTAGATTATGTAAAAGATCATTACCAAGATGTAAGTATGAAACAGATTATCGATAGTAAGATTTAAAACAAAAAAGGAGCAAAATGATAGTGGATAACTACGTTTTATGCTCCTTTTTAATATAATTGTTTTACTTCTTTATGCTTCTTCTTTATTGAAATAAACTAGGTAGTAATACATCTGTTTTTCTTCGTCCCAACCTTTTTCTACAAATTTATCAGCAGATTCTGGGTTTATAAAATCCATTTTTATTTGGATATTGGTATCCAGCTTAATTACATTTTTGATCTTTTTTCTAGCATCAGAAACGGCTTTGTTTGCAATGTCAAATGTAGAAATATCTTCTACACTATATTTAGGCCCTTTTTCAACTTTGTAATTTTTAAATTCAGGAATTAGCTCTGGATTTTCAACAACTTCATTTAAAAATGCGGTTTCTTCAAATTCATCATTTTTTGCAAAGTGGTTGATGGCTTTGTTCATAAACAAAACTTCTTGTTGCTTATCTTCAGCAGGCAATACCACATCTTTAGCAAATCCTTCACAGAATTTCAAGTATTTTTTAGTGTAAAAAATATTATCTGCAAGTGGTGCTACACCTAAGAAGTCTTCTAACCAGTATTTAGTATCATATCGGTTACTGTCTACTGATAATACTTTATAACCTTCTTCTTTGTTTATATTAAAGATAATACAACCTTTATCTAATTTATTAAGGTTAATTCCTTGCTGAATTAGAATATCAATATTGTTTTCTTTCTCTTCAAATTGAAGGAAATCGTGCATGATTTCACTCTTAAAAATACCAATGGCATCAACCTTTTCATTATCAATAACAACTTCTGAAAAATGTGCTACATATAGCTCTCCGCTTTTAATATGTGGATGATTTGATTGCTCAAAAAGATGTTGTGCAATTTTCTTTGAATGTTCATGTATTGTTGTTGGATCATTAAAAACATGACCAACCATATCATATAGGGTATTGAACTCTACATCTACTTCATTTGCAAAAGTATAGTAGTTTTCTTCTTTTTCTCTAAATGGCTTAAAAAAATATTCTTTTAGTAGTCCTATAAGTTCATCATTGAGTTTATAAGATTCTTCAGATAAAAAAACGGCTTCACCTTTATTTTGGTTTCCAACCTTATGGATGGAAAGTGTTTCTATCTGCGAAGGATATAAATTAATCATATATTATATTATTTTTTTGTTCTTTGGAAAATTTATTTTTTTGGACTTAGTTCCAGATATCATCATGATCTTGATAGCCTTCTTCACCAAAAGAATCTGCGTCTAAATCCTGAAAAGGATCATCATCATTGCTATCTGCTTCAAATTTCTTTTCTGGAGGAGCATCTGGTAAAATTCCATGGCCAAACATTAAATTTGGATAGGTTTTTCCACCATCAGCTTCTGCTACTTCTGCCAGTTCTACAAAAAACGTCCACATGGAAAAAAAGTCATATACATAGATAAGATGAGGCTTATCTTCAGAAATAATATCTGTAAGTATAGTACTGTTCATTAAACGCACAGCTGTGTTGCCTTCGCTAACATCAAAAAGAGAGATTTCTTCTCCTTGATTCCATTCTTCATCACTTAAATAAAAGGATGCCATCTCATTACCATCAAAACCAAAAGCTTGTGTGATGGCGTCATGGAATTCTTCAAGATTAGTAGCAGATTCTACTTCTATATCTCTAAAAATATCATCCGTTGCGTCTAGGATTACCCTAAATTTATAAATCATTTGTATTGGTATTTTCAATTGCTAAGTTACGAACTATAAGTTTTTGTTTGTTGTTGTAGTATTTTATTTACTAACACTTTTATTTAGTAAAACGATGTAAAGTAAATGTCATTGCACTCAATAAGAAAAAGGCACATATTTGATGTGCAATTCCCAACCATAATGGAACAGCATATACTAATGTTAGTATTCCTAATAAAAATTGTATCAGAACTAAAATCAATAAAGCTTGAACACTTGTGTTTTGAATGGCAGTGGTAGTTGTTTTTCTAGCTTTAAACCATATTAAACCAATGAGTCCCACCACAATATATGCCATATATCTATGAATAAACTGCACACCACTTCTACCTTCAGTAAAGTTTTTTAATAGTGTCTCTTGTTCTATATAGACGGTTTCATGTATCAGTTTTCCTTCGCTCATAAATGGCCAAAAATTATGGATGAGCCCCGCATCTAATCCGGCAACAAATGCACCCCATATAATTTGTAACACCAATATAATGTAGGTAAAACGAATGAGGTTTCTAAGTTTGTGATCTACTTGCTTTTTACTAGGGTATTTTAAATCTAATGCTACCCAAAGACTATAGGCAAAGGTTAAAAAAGCCATGGTTAAATGGGCAGCAAGTCGATAGTGTGATACATCTGGACGATCTACTAAACCACTTTTTACCATATACCAGCCTAAAAAACCCTGAAAACCACCCATAACAAGTAAAACTATAGATTTTATAATGGTCGATTTGCTTAGTTTGTTACGCAAAAGAAAAACTAAAAAAGGAATAAAAAACACCATTCCTATAAAACGGCCAATAACTCTATGTAACCATTCCCAAAAGTAAATGCTTTTAAAATCTTCTATGGTAAAACTAGAATTTAGTTTTTGATACTCAGGATATTGTTTGTACAACTCAAAAGCTTCTTTCCACTCAGTAGGATTCATTGGAGGAATTGTTCCAGAAATAAGCTTGTAATTAGAAATGGATAATCCAGAATGTGTAAGTCTGGTAATACCACCAACAATAACCATTATAAAAATTAATACACAACCCGTAAGTAACCAGTAGATAACATATTTATTGTCTTTTTTCATTCCCTTAGATTGTTGTTTTCTAAACTAATTTAATCCCACTAGTGGCTTCAATTCCTCAATGCTTACATCGAAATAATTATAGTCTGTTCCCATTATATGTCTCGCAGATTAGCCTCGAGGTTATTGACTAGGAAAACTATATATTATTTATGATTGAGTTTCTAGTCCTAATTCTTTTCCTTTTGTAATCATAAAACTTTTAGCAGCTTCATATTCATTAGGTATTATTCCTTCTAAAATAGCTTCTTTAATGGCATCTTTAATGATACCTATTTCTTTAGAAGGTTTTAGATTGAAGGTTTTCATAATTTCCTCTCCACTTACTGGCGGTTGAAAATTTCTAATATGGTCTCGTTCTTCAACTTCTATTATTTTTTGGCGAACAAGTTTAAAATTGTTCTTGTATTTTTTTAGTTTATGAGCATTTTTAGTGGTGATATCTGCTTCACAAAGTGTCATTAAATCATCTACATATTCACCAGCATCAAAAACTAATCTTCTAACTGCGGAATCTGTAGCATAATCTTCTGAAAGTACAATAGGTCTAGAACTCATAAAGACCATTTTTTGAACATATTTCATTTTGTCGTTTAATGGCAATCGTAGTCTTTTGAATAGTTTAAAAACCATTTTTGCACCTATAAATTCATGACCATGAAATGTCCATCCGTTTTTTTTATGAAACTTTTTTGTTGGAGCTTTTCCGATATCGTGTAATAGTGCAGCCCAGCGTAACCACAAATTATCTGTGTTTTCTGAAATATTATCTACAACTTCTAAAGTATGCCAAAAATTGTCCTTATGGCGTTGTCCTTCAATCTCTTCAATACCTTCCAATGCAGTTAGCTCTGGCAGGATAATTGTTAGCAAGCCAGTTTTATGCAATAAACTAAACCCTTTTGACGGTTTTTTACTGAGCAGTATTTTATGTAATTCTTCTGTAACACGCTCTTTGGAAATAATTTTTATACGTTCGCAATTATCACTAATGGCTTGTAAGGATGCAGCTTCAATAGTAAAGTCTAATTGAGAAGCAAAACGTATGGCACGTAGCATTCGAAGTGGATCATCAGAATAGGTAATGTTTGGTTCTAATGGTGTTTTTATAATTCCATTATTAAGGTCTTCAATTCCATTAAAAGGATCTAAAAGAGCTCCGAAATTTTCTTTTCTTAAATCTAAGGCAAGCGCATTGATGGTAAAATCTCTACGATTTTGATCATCTGCTAACGAACCGTTTTCTACTGTGGGTTTTCTACTTTCTTTAGTATAACTTTCTTTTCTAGCACCAACAAATTCTAATTCTAAAGTATCTGTCTTTACCATTGCTGTACCAAAGTTTTTAAATACAGAAACCTTAGGTTTATTTGGTAGTTTTAAGGCAACTTCTTTAGCCAAAGAGATACCGCTTCCAATAGCTACTACATCTATATCTTTTGCATCTCCTCTTTTTAGGAAAAAGTCACGAACATAGCCACCAATAACATAGGTATCTAGGTTTAGTGTTTCTGCAGCCTCAGAAATTGTTTCAAATATCGGTTGTGAAATGGCCTCTTTATAGTTCTCTTGCATTCTTATTTTCGTATCACGGTAACAGTTCCATTATTTGTTAGCTTTATAATTGCTGATGGGGAACTGTTTTTTTTATCGCGGTGCAAATTTACTACATAGTCTACACCTTTTAAAATTTCAGGAGCTATTTCTGAAAATGAGTTTGGATTTGCTTGTCCACTGATGTTCGCAGAGGTTGATACCAAAGGTTTTCTAAACTTTGTGATTAATCGTTTGCAAAAATCATCAGTTACAACGCGTATTGCTAATGAATTATCGTTAGCAATCAGGTTTTTGGCTACTTTTTTTGGAGCATCATATACTATTGTAGTTGGTTTAATAGCCAGGTCAATAATATCGTAGGCAACATCAGGAACAGTTGTAATATGTTGTTCTAGCATAAAATCATTAGCAACTAGACAGATTAATGCTTTAGAATCTAAACGTTGTTTAAGTTCATATACCTTTTTTACAGCAGCTTCATTAGTAGCATCACAGCCAATTCCCCAAATAGTATCTGTTGGATAAAGAATTATACCACCTTCTTCAAGTATTTTTATGACTGTGTTTATTTCTTGTTGCATAATGTTTTAATAGACTGTGTTACAGTTATTTTGAATAGTAGATTAAAAATGATTTTTCCGCTATAAAAATATGTTTATTTTATTAATTTTACGCGATAATTATTTTTTGATTTATGCTAAAGGAAAGACAATTGCCCTTATACTTTTTAACAATATCTTTATTCTTAATTTTAATTAGTTCAGATTTGTTTTCTGAAGGCATGTTTGCAGATGGAGTCTGGTATGCAGCTATTTCAAAAAACTTAGCCAATGGAATTGGTAGTTTTTGGGATTTACACTTTACAAGTACACTTTTCCCTCATTTTCATGAACATCCACCTCTGGCATTTGGATTTCAGGCCTTGCTATTTAAGATATTTGGAGATAGTATATTTATTGAACGTGTGTATTCATTTCTAACTTTTGTATTTACAGGCATTATAATAGTTAAAATATGGAATGCTATAACAGAAGAAAAAAATAAGTACTTGGGGTGGCTACCTTTGTTAATTTTAGCAGCAATTCCAACTTTATCTTGGTCTGTTCCTAATAACATGTTAGAGAATACTATGGTTATTTTTTCAACATGGGCTATTTTTAATATGGTTAAAAGTTTGAATAAAAATCGATGGTTAAATTTAACAATTTCTGGTTTTTTCTTGTTTTTGGCATTTTTAACTAAGGGTTTTGTTGGCATATTTCCACTATCGTTTTTCTTTGCAGTCTATATTTTAAAAAGAGACATTAGCTTTTCTCGTTTTTTAATTGATACAACTGTTTTAATTTTGGTGATGCTATTGTTGTTTTTAGGACTCTATTTGGTCGCTCCTAATGGTATAGTTAGTATTGTTAAATACATTGAAATACAAGTTATAGGTAGTATTAACAATGAGGTTACTGTGGATTCAAGGTTTTATATTTTAAAATCGTTGTTTTTAGATTTTCTACCAGTAATAGGTGTTTTTGGGATTCTTTATTTTATTCTAAGAAAAAGAGTATCCTTAAATTTTAAGAATAAATGGTTCTTAGTATTCTTATTTGTGGGTTTATCTGGCGTTGTCCCAATGATGATAAGTTTAAAGCAAAGAAGTTTTTACAATTTACCTTCTTTTCCTTTGTTTAGTATTGCTATTGCATTGGTGGTTGGACCTTTAATACACTATTTGGTGTTAAAAATTAATTTAAAGAAAAATGTTTTTTTACTAATTAGCAGTTTGGTTTTGTTGTTGAGCATTGGATTAGTTCTGTCAAAAGTCGGCGAGATAAGGAGAGATGTTAGCTATGTGAAAGATATGCACGCAATTAAAAAAATACTTCCAGATGATAATATAAAGGTGTCTATTCAACCAGAATTACGCGAAGATATTGATTTTCAAGGTTTTTTTAGTAGATATACTAATGCGGCTGTAGATTCAATAGTTCCTTTTGCTAATAAATATGTACTGGTTAAGAAAGATTGGGAAAGTGAAATGCTTTCTAATTACAATAAAAACTCAACAGATTTTAATTTGTACGACTTGTATGAGTTAAAAACAGAATAGTATTTTTATTTAATGTTTTTAAGCTAGTTTCCCTCTTTCTATTTAAAACTTTTCGTAGTATAAGTTGAGGTTTCTAGAACACTATTTCTTGGAATTAGTTGGTATTCTTGTTAAGCAACCATAATTTTACATATCGTGTCAATACAGCATATGCTTGCAATATAGCAATCATAAAACCTGGAAGTCCATCTAAGAAACCAAGATTAATAATATAATGACTAAAAAACCGAAAAGGAGGTTTAACTAAAAAATGAAAAAGATTAGGTCTTTTACCTCTTTTTTGTAATTCTTTGGCTTGAAACCAAGCATATTTATTGAGTTTACTTATATAATGGTCAAACCCGTTATAAGAATAGTGTTCTAGTTTGTTTTTTAGAAATGCAACCTTACCTGATGTTTCTATTTCTTCATGAACCAATTTCCCATCGTATTTGCAATGCTCTTTTTTAACTAACCGAATAACCTTATCGCGTTGCCAACCACTATATTTTATCTTTTTACCCATAAAATGATAGGTTCTGTAAATCCAATATGCTACAACATCATTATTACTTTTTATTGTTTCTTGTAATTCTTTTTTTAGCTCTGGAGTTACCCGTTCATCAGCATCTAAGATAAAAATCCATTCGTTTTTTGATTTTGATATGGCATAGTTTTTTTGAGAGGAAAAATCATCAAACTGCCGTTCCATAAAATTAACATCAAGAGATTTGGCGATTTTTGCTGTTTTGTCTGTGCTAAAAGAATCGATAACTATAATTTCATCAGCAAAAGAAACCGAAGTAATTGCAGCAGCAATATGCTTTTCTTCATTAAAGGTTGGTATAATTGCCGTTACTTTCATACGTTTTTATTATTTATTACACAGATAAAATGGGACATTCTTACTTACTATTGAAGTCCATATAGGAATGTTTTTGTCTTGTTATTCAGCTGTTATTTTATTAGTCTCCATAGCTTTGTTATAGGTTTGGATAACAGACATCATTAAATCAAAATCTTTTGAATAGTCTGCAGAGTCTACAACATTATTTTTTTGCATTTTATCATTTTTCCAGTTATATGCTTCTATCACTTTTTCTCCATCAAAAAGAAGTAAGTAATTATCTGTTACAAATTGATATATATTGTTTAAATATGAAATGGCAAATCTGTTTTTACTATTAGGTTTGTTTCCAAAGCTAAAATATTTTTTTGGATAATGAATTTTCCCCAAAACAGTGGGCATAATATCTGTTTGTTGAAATATTTCTTCAGATACTATGGGAGCTTCTTCGCTTTCTGGTTCAAAAAACAAAATAGGAATGGAAAATTTACCCATGGGAGTTTTATAATATCCATCACCTTCAGAAGAGGTATGGTCTGCTGTAATTACGAATATAGTATTAGCATACCATGGTAATGTTTTGACATAATTAAAAAACTGCTGTAAAGAATAGTCAGTATATCCAATACTTTCGGTTATTTTTTTATTTCCTTTTGGGAATTTTCCTTTATATTTTTCGGGAACCAAATAGGGATTATGAGAGCTTAATGTAAAAACTGTTCCGAAAAACGGTTCTTCAAAGGAGCTTAGTTTTTCTCCAAAATAGTGTAAAAATTCTTCATCCACAATACCCCAATAACCATCATCATGCCCTTCATAAGGATATTGATCTCTTCCATAGTACTCTTCATAACCAATAATTTCGGCATAGTCATCAAAGTTTTGACTTCCATTAAAAGCACCATGAAAAAATGCAGTATGATATCCCATTTCTTTTAATAACACTGGCATTGCTCTAGTTTTATTGAAAGAATAGTTAGATTCAATAAAATTATTACTGATGAGTCGTGGAATACTGGATACAGTAGACGGAACTGCATCGGATGATAGTTTTCCGTTAGCAAACCCATTTTTATAAAAAGTAGATTTTGTTATTAATGAATCTAAAAAAGGAGTATATCCTTTACCAGTATTCATATATCCGACACTCTCATTTCCAAAACTTTCGAGAATAATATAGACAATGTTTTTTTTGTTTAGTGCAAGACTATCATTTGGTGTTATAACAGGATTGAATAATGCAATAGCTTCTTCTTCTGTATGGTGATGGTATTGTTTTAATGCTACCGTTTTGTTTAAGGTTTTTAAGATACAGAAAGGAGTATTAAGTATTAATGGTGCATTTGCAGCAGAAGTATATTTTACGGCTGAGACTCTGTTTAGCACTTTTTCCTGAAAACCACCTCTACCGATTAAAATGCTAAGAGCAAGTCCTAATACTAATATTCCAAATTGTTTTATATAGGTTAATGGAGCTTCTTTCTTTATGTTTTTGAATGTAATTGTGGGGATACTTTTATAAAAAGCAGCAGCCAGTATGATAAAACCTAGCGCTAAATACCAAAATTCTTTTAGAAAAGAAATAAATAGTTTTTTAATTTCTTCTTCCATACCTTGAGCCGTAATTAAGCTAAATGTGCTTCTTCTTGAGGTGAATTTAAAGTATTCAATATCAATTAGGTTGGTCGCAATAAAAATAATATTTATAAAAAAGAATAGAAATTTTAATGCTTTTTGATATCCACTTCTGTATTTAAAATCTCCAGGAATAAGATGCCCAATAATAATTAGTAAGTTGGTATATACAATAGCTGAAAGATCAAATCTAAAGCCTGCAACAAATTCTATTAGAGAAACGGAGGTAAAAGATGAAATGTTTAATAGATAAAAAGCAAGTCTACATAGTTGGTAAATTAATACTATTATGGCCAAACGTTTTAGCAGTAGTTTTATACTAGAAAGGTAGTTTTTCATTATATTTTTGTCGTAACTAATGTTAGTTAGTGTGTATTATGTTTTATTACTGATGGGGATTTATTTTTATTTAGAGCGATGTCATTTTTGAATATAGATAGAAATATTTTTTTCTTTTAAGATTAGATTTGTTCTATGAGGCTCTAGGTTCATAATTATTGTTTTAAATGTCCATGATAAAAGCACAAAAATGATCACAAAACAGTAGTGTTTTTTGATGGGCGTAAGATAAAAAAAATATATATAGCACTATAATACTACTTCTCATTTTTAATGATACTTTCCATAGATCTAAGTTTTACTAATATTAATCCCACAGTTAGTGAGTTCAATCAATTTCCAATTTCAAGCTGTCTAAACAGCAATATTTTAACGAGCATTGCTTTGAATTAACCTGTTAGTACTTCATTTTTATGATCATTAGCATTTGGACGACCTCAAAGAAATCATTATTAATGGAACTTAAGTTAAAGGGAAACAACAGATTTCTGTTAGAATATATAGCTAAAGGTAAATACCGTATTACAATGTAAAAAAGGCACACTACAAATAAGTAGAATGCCTTTAAAAATATGATGATGTAAAAAGTTACTCAAAGATACTAGATAGCTTTAATAAATAGATAGGGGTATTAACTGAAATGGAAATACTGAGGAAAACCCTTAGAGTTAACATACAAAGGCTTATAAGAAAATAACTGACACTAAAAGGTTTATTTTCTTTTAAACCATAAAAGTAACAAGTTAAAAAGGCAAACTTTCACTTTTATGTTTTATTGAAAAGAAATGAAGGAAGGAATAATTGTTGCCTCAAGTGTGTTTAATTTAATTCAGGGCACTCTAAAATGGTGTTAATTTCTTTCTCTGGAATATGTAATAAGTAATATTCGTTAGCGGTTTGATAAATGAAATTCATGATTTTGTAGTTTAATGGTTGATGAATGGTTTTGTTTATTTTTATTTTTTTTCCTTAAGTAGAATTAAAAAAAGTAAAAAGAGGTATAGTACAGTAAATACGAATGGTAGCATAGAACATAGTTTAGTTATTGATTTAATAGGATACTCAAATATATATATAAAGTAAGATGTGTGTAAGAGGGGTTTTCTTGAAGTTTAAAAACTAGGTAAAACCCTTGTTTTTAATTTCTGTATTAAAATTGCTTGTAAAAAGATAGCTATTTTTAGTGGATGAAATAAAATTGAATAAGGGTTAAGTTTCTGTTTATGAGCTGTTTTACTTCTTTTTTGAGTAGAGATCGAGCAGTAATAGTACAATCCTTTTGAGATATGCCAAAAAACAAAAAACCGAACATTAACTGCTCGGTTTCCTAATCAATATATTATGTTTATATGGTTTATACAGCCACATCATTATCACGTAAAGCATCGTTTAATGATGTCTTTTTATCAGTACTTTCTTTACGTGTACCAATGATAAGTGCGCATGGGACATTGTATTCTCCTGCTGGAAATTTTTTAGTGTAACTTCCTGGAATAACTACAGAACGTGCAGGTACAACCCCTTTTGTAATAATAGGTTCATCTCCAGTAACGTCAATGATTTTTGTACTCATGGTTAGTACCACATTAGCTCCTAGAACAGCTTCTTTTTCAACACGAACACCTTCTACCACAATACATCTAGATCCTATAAAAGCATTATCTTCAATAATTACTGGTGCAGCTTGTAGGGGCTCTAGAACACCACCAATACCAACACCACCACTAAGGTGTACGTTTTTACCAATCTGAGCACAACTCCCAACGGTAGCCCAAGTGTCTACCATAGTACCTTTGTCTACATAGGCACCAATATTTACATAACTAGGCATTAATATAGTCCCTGCTGAGATATAGGCACCATGTCTTGCAATAGCATTAGGAACCACGCGTATTCCTTTGGCTTCGTAGCCTCTTTTTAGTGGGATTTTATCATGGTATTCGAAAATACCAGCCTCTAATGTTTCCATTTTCTGAATTGGAAAATACAATACCACAGCTTTTTTTACCCACTCGTTTACTTGCCATCCGTCTGCAATAGGTTCTGCTACACGTAATTTACCATCGTCTAATAAATCTATTACTTGTCTGATAGTATCTTGTGTTTTTTCTTCTTTTAGCAATGCTCTATTATCCCAAGCACTTTCTATTATATTTTGAATTTCTGTCATTTTCTAAGTGTTATTTTCAGGCAAATATAATGGCTTGGAATTAATTAATCTTCCAAATTTATACATATAACAATTTTAGTCTTATTTTTGTCAAAAATATAAAAGCTGAATAATTAACAGTTAGTTGTATTTGTGATATGCTACTGATAGTTAAAATAAGTCTAGTTATAAAATGAAGGGAAGAATAATAGCCATAGATTTTGGAAAGGTAAGAACTGGTTTGGCAGTTACTGATGCCTACCAGATGATTGCTTCGGGATTGACAACGGTTGAGACCAAGACTGTAATTGCCTATTTACAAAACTATTGTAAAGAGGAGCAAGTGGTAGCTTTTGTTGTAGGCGAACCTAAACAGTTAGATAATACAGCATCGGAGAGTGAAAGTTTAATTTTACCTTTTATAGGACGGCTTAAACATGCTATTCCAGAAATTCCAATTCATAGATTTGATGAACGTTTTACCTCAAAAATGGCTTTTCAGACTATGATAGATAGTGGATTAAAGAAAAAACAACGACAAAACAAAGCACTAGTAGATGAAATTAGTGCAACAATAATATTACAATCATATTTAGACAGTAAAAATTAATTAGATGATATTACCCATAGTAGCTTACGGAGATCCTGTACTTAGAAAAGTAGGAGACGAGATAGATGATGCATATCCAAAACTTTCCGTTTTAATAGAGAATATGTTTGAGACCATGTACAATGCTTATGGTGTTGGTTTGGCTGCTCCACAGATAGGAATACCTATTCGTTTGTTTCTAGTTGATGCAACCGGTTTTGCTGAAGATGAGGAGCTAAGTAAAGAAGAGCAGGAACAATTAAAAAACTTTAAAAAAGTTTTTATAAATGCTGAAATAACTGCCGAAACAGGAGAAGAATGGGTTTTTAATGAAGGCTGCTTAAGTATACCAGATGTTAGAGAAGATGTAAAACGACAGGATACTATTGCTATTACCTATTACGACGAAAATTTTAAGGAATACAAAGAAGAGTATTCTGGATTAATTGCAAGAGTAATACAACATGAATACGACCATATAGAAGGCGTGTTGTTTACAGACAAACTTTCTCCTTTGAAAAAACGATTGATAAAATCTAAATTATCGAATATTTCTAAAGGAAAGATAAAATGTGACTATAGAATGCGTTTTCCAAATGCAAAAAAAGCGAGATAATTTTTTTATTTCATTTAAAGATTAAATATTTGCCCAACAAAATAAAAGTATGAGTTTAGACAAGATATTAGCAATAGGAGGAAAGCCTGGATTATTTCAATTAAAAACCCAAACAAGAGCTGGTTTTGTAGCAGAATCATTATTAGATGGTAAAAGAATAAGTGTGAGCTTAAAAAGTAATGTAAGTCTACTTTCTGAGATTGCAATTTATACCCTTTCTGAAGAGGTGCCGTTATGGCAAGTTTTCAATAAGATAAAAGAAAAAGAAGAAGGCGGAAAAACATCTATTGGTCATAAAGTAGAAAAAGTAAAATTAGAAGAGTATTTCTTTGATGTTTTACCTGATTATGACGAGGATAGAGTATATGCTTCTGATATTAAAAAAATAATACAATGGTATAACTTACTTCATGATAAAGGTGTGGTTGAATTTGCCGCTCCTGAGGAAGTTGAAAAAGAAGAAGCTAAAGAGAACTAAATTTTAGCTGTTTTTATAAGTTATAAAACCCCTATAAAGTGCTGCTTTATAGGGGTTTTATGTTTAGATGTGTGGTAATTCCAACAAGGGAAGAGATTTTTTATGTACTAGTTTACTGATTGCTATAGGAAAAGTCAATTTGTTTGAGTGGATATAGAGCTGGCTATCTCCTCAAATGAAACAATTAGTTCTAGAAATTCTATTTCATCAAGCTCATTTTGAGTCCATTTGAGAAATCTTGAAAAGCTTTTAGGAGCATGTTTAGGTATAATTTGAAGTGTTTGCTTGTTTTTTAAGCCGAACCAAATACACTGTATTTTACAATTTGGACAAATTCCATAGTGATGATCTAAAGTTGCCAGTCCTTCAAAAGTTTTACTGCAATTTCCACATTTGTTTTTGTGATGATTACTTATTGTATACCATTTATTCATTTTAGATATTGTTTTAAGTAGTTTAATGGGGTTTTAACTAGATAGAGGTTAAAGTTAAATAAGTGTATTTTTAAAATAATATGGACCACAACATTACTGCGGGGTTGATATTGCTTATTTTTCTTACTCTTTGTTTGTATCGAGTGTGAGGCTCACACCAGCAAGGAGATAATCATTTTGTTTTAGATCTATAAATCACCTATTTTTGCTGAAATTTACTTTTCAACTACGTAAATGTATGACTATAGTTGAACATCTTTTAATTTTAAGAAAGAAACTTCTTAATCTTTCACAATCTGCATTAGGTAGAAAAGTAGGTGTTGTTGGACGTTATGAACATGGTGTTATGGGGCTGTTTATTGGAGTGATTAGGAAGACTGCCGATACATTTAAAAGAGTAGAAGAAGTATTTAAACTTAACAAGGAAGAAAAAAATATAATATTCATGGTTATTGATGCGTTAATTCGTGACTTTAAAGCTAAAAAAGCTTATTCTTAAAACACAAAAAACCACCTCGTTAAAGGTGGTTATTTCTATGTTTTACTACTCATAATCGGCACAGAAAACATTTCTGCGCTATCACGTTTACGGTACATCCGAGCCATCCTGGGAAGGTAAACATGCTTCCTTTGATAAAGAGACTTTAAAACGATTAGAAGACATAGAGAACCTTGATCCTAACACACGTAGTACTCTTTTTAGTGTTATTGATACTTTTCTCCGTGATGCTAAAGCTAGAGTAGCTTACGCTTCTTAAAACACAAAAAACCACCTCGCTAAAGGTGGCTTATGCTTTACTATTTCATTTTAACGATTGCCATTGCAAATGTCAATCTACAGAGGGGATCAAAACCAAATATTTAATGTTATTGATGCTTTGATTAGAGACGCTAAAACTAAAAATGCATATTCTTAAAAAAGATAAGCCACAACATTGCTGATGTGGTTTATCTTTTTGTATTTCTTACTCGTTATGGGTAACAAGCGTGACGCTTGCACCAGCAGGGGAGCAAGATATTACAAGCATAAAAGCAATGCTAAAAGCTTTTGTCTTTCAAAAAGACATACAAAAACAACTTGCATAAAAAATTACCTCGTTAAAGGTGGCTTACTTCTTTGTTTTATTATACAAGTACAAGATAGTCACGGACTACAAGTCCGCGACATCGGGATAAAAAAGTGGCAAAGCTTTGGGAATAGTAGTTTTGACTTTGTTTTTGATACAAGAATGAAAGATATATTCTTAAAAAGCAAAAAACCACCTCGCTAAAGGTGGCTTATGCTATGCTATTCCATTTTAACGATTGCCATTGCAAATGGCAATCTGCTTAGAGAATACTAATTAAGATTTACTCATTGATATCTTTATTTATTTTTACACCTTTTAAAAAAAACCATAATGATAATCCCATCATGAAAAAACTAAACAAAAAAACAGCTGGATTATATTCTCCAGGAAATAAAATTCTATCTCCTTTATCATTAGTTAACATAACGACTTTTTCTTTTCCATAAATATAACTGCAATATTTTTTGCCTAGAGTTTTTTTTGAAAAAATTTTCTGCTGATATTGTAATTTACAAAATCCTGTTTTCGAAGTAACTTTTTGACAATTTATAGGGGTTTCTATAACAAATACTTCTACTTTTTTTCCTTTTTCTATTATGCTCTTTGCTTCCCAAGTAACATAAAAAGAATGCCCGGAAATGAATACAACTATTAGACCCGTAATAATATGGATATAACCTTTAATATATAATTTCAAAAAATAACTTCTCATTAACTTACTGTCTTTTTTTTGCCTGAAGGTTTTTGTTATACTCTCTTGTTGCCTTTTCTAAACTAGATAAAGCAGCGGCTTTTATAGCTTCGTTTACTTCATTAGTTTTATCAATTGTTTTTTGTTCCTTTTTTAGTTTTTTCACTTCTTCTTTTGATTTTTTAACAGCTTCTGCTCGAGATAGCCTTGGTTTATCACCTGCCACTCTAGTTGCTCTATCCAATTTTTTTTCAGCAGCTTTAATGATATTTTCTGAAACATCTGGAATTTTAGGTGTCCTCGGAACTGGAATATTCTCTGAAATCAAATCAATAGCCAATTTTGTTGCATCTATTGTTTTATTTCCTTCATAATTTTGAGTAAAAATATTTCCTCCAGCTGCTGTTGAAGATACTGCCATGCCTTTGTATACTTTAGCAACTGAACCAGCCACTTTAATACTTGACAAACCACCAGTTAACGCACCTGTCACTGTTGCAATACCAACCTTTTCATAATTAATATTCATGAAAGCTTCACCAAAACTTTGATCCCCAACAATCATGTTTGTCGCAACTTGAGTACCCATTTCTACAACTGCACCAATAACAGCTCCCCAGCACCATGGGCATTCGCCATCTGGATCATTGATATTAGTAGGGGTGTTCCAACTATAATTATAAGGTGTTATGTCTATTTGCATAATGTCATCTGCTTTGGGGTCAATAACAGACCATCTGCCTATAGCTGGATCATAATTACGTGCAGTTACATCATACCAATCTAACCCAAGCTCTTCTCCTAATTCCTTTCCTCCAAACCCAAACTTCCCAGCCACGCTATTCCCAAGGGAAGAATTTACAAAATTATACCCTTTATGAGAAAGCCCAAAGGGATAGTAGTTTTTCTCATCAATAATCTCAGTAGCGGCATCAATAACGCCATTATTATCCGCATCTTGGTAAGACAGTCTTACGTTGCCTAAATGGTCTTTGTATTGATACACATATTCATAAGTACCATTATCGTTATTCACATAACCTTCCGCATGGTTAAAGAATTCTAAAACGTTGTTTTTATAGATGTAGTTTCCAGCATAAGATTGGGTAGTTCCATCACTAACAATCTTACGTTGTTTTACTCCTGTAGCATCATAAATATATTGAATGTTTCCGTTATGCTCAGTATTTGCAATAGTAACTTGTGTTGGTAAATTTAAATGATTGTATGTTATTCCATCAACAGTAGAAGATCCAATACCTTTGTTTTTGTCCATCACCATGTTGCCATTGGTATCATAACGGTAATCATTCCCTGTGGTAACTCCTTCTTTAAAACCATGTGCCTTATTCCCCGCATCATCTACTTTAAACAACCTATTGGCATTCTCAATTCCATAATCATAAGTCAATACATCCATATTGACATAAGGCGCTCCATCTTGCCAACCATTCCTTGTGAGTGATTGGATATTCCCCATCTTATCATAAGAGATGTTGGACACATCATAATTGCTAAAAGAATTCGCTCCGCTCGCAGCGGTGATTCGGTTCAGGGCGTCGTAAGAATAAGTATAAGATTTCAAAGAACTGTCGGTATTGGCTGTTCTCCATTGTGTCTGGGATATATTCCCGTTATACAGTGGATTTTGACCTGTATTGTAACCAATGCTAAAGTTAAACAATTTATTGATGTTTACAATATCATTTATCCCAGTTAACCATCCTCTGATATTATAGTTATAATTAACTACCTGTAATGGAGTAGTTTCGTTATTCCCAACTTTTTTACTTTCTAGCTGCCCTAATTCATCATAGCTATTGCTTGCAATAAGTTCTTGTTTAGCATTAGAGATAATTTTTGCAGTAAAGCTTACTGTTGGTGTTGCTACAGCTCTAAAGCTTGGCAATAAAACAATGCTTTTAGTAGCTTTTGCATTTGTAGTAGTTGTTATTGTACCTGTTAATGGAGGTAAATCTGCTACTGTAGTACCATCTGTAGGGCAGTTATATCCTAAAGTTTCATCTCCAATACATTGGGTTTGTGATAATAAACGCCCTACATGGTCGTAAGTGAAATTATCTAGGGTTACAATAGTTGTTCCTGCCTTTGTATGCTGAGTTCTGCTTTGTATAGTTTTTCCAACAAAATCTAGGTTTTGCTCTACAATATCAACAGTTTCTAGATAGTCATTTTTGCTATAAACGTATATGTTTCTTGCTTTTTCATCATAATAACTTACGGTTGTTATCCATGTATCAGTATCCAATACTTTTACTTTAGAACCTGTTGCTAGTCCATTTACATTGGTGGTGCTAGCAATTGTAAAAGAAGAAACAGCAGTTGCTGTACCTGCACGGTTAAACTCGTAATCATCATAATAATTTACGGTAAGTACTTCTAAATTTGTGTTTGGAAAATCTATATTGCTATAATAGGTATTTGTAAAACCAGTCCCTGTACTTACTTTCTCTTCATAATTGGCTTCGGCATTACCAGATTTATCATCAAACCTAGTTTGCAACTGGATTCTGTTTTCCGTAGATTGGTAAATACCTGTATATACTACTCTTCCTAAAACATCGTATTTTGTAAATAACCAATCGTTTAAGGCATCTTTGGTCATCACTGGACGGTCTAGATTGTCATAAACAATATATTCGCGTGCTTTTCCTGGTATTTGCTTTTCTACTAACCGGTTTTGGTTGTCGTATTGGTATTGATAGGCTAGATTTGTTAATTCGTCAACACTAACTCCATTTGTTAAATCCACTTTTGGTGGCAGTACATAAGTTAAATTTCCATAATCATCATAGATATAATAGGTGTCGTGTGCTGTTGAGATACTGTTAATGTCTGCATAGGTACGTTTTAATACTACTTGTCCTTGTTTGTTTTTGAATTCTTCTGTAGTATGGTTTTTGCCTACAGTCCAGTTTTCGTCTTTTGTGATGGTTTTGTAGAGCGCTGCTGCATTATAATAACCACCATCATCAATTAGGGTAGGGGTATAACTATCGTTAACAAGAATTAAAGAAACCGTATATGAACGTACTTCAGTATTAATATTGGTTTCGTAGTTAAACTTTATGCTATGTCCATTCGAATGTCCATTAGTATCCACAATATTTCCTATTTTCCAGCTTTCTCCTGGGGCTGTCTGTTCTAGAATCCTATTTAAGGGAGAGTTTTCATAAGTTTTTTGCGAATATGGATTTGGTGTAACTCCTAAATCATTAGCGAAATTTGTGGTGTAATAGCTATTGATTGCCACCTCTTGGTTGTTTGTTCTATAACTGCCTTCTGCTCCAGCTGTTGTTGGGACATAGGGTAACCATTCTTTTTCTTGTCTTCCCAGATCATCATAAGCAATATGAGAAATAATATCGGATTCGTTTGGACTTTGCTTAATTCCTATTTGTTGTTTTGTGCGTCCTAGCCCATCAAAATAAGTGACGCTCTCTGTTACATCGCTATTTTTAGTAATATTCAAAGAACTAGGCATGGCTTTTTGATAACTTCTAGTAAATACATAATTTTCATTACTTAAAGTTGGTGCCAGATATTCACATCCATTATTTATACCGTATTCAGAAGGGCAATCATCGGTATTATCAATTACATATGTGCTTGGCTTAACGCTATAGTATACACTATCATTAGGATCTCCAAAACCATCTCCATCGATATCTCTATAAAAATACTGCGGTGCTATATTTGTAATATTTGAAGTAGTATCGTCATAATCATTGTTGTTGGATACATAATTGACAGGTTTGCTACAAGCGCTAATACTACTAGATGCGTTTCCATAGCCATCGTTATCAGTGTCTTCATAAAAAACAACAGGAACAATATATTGATAGTTTACCGTTTTTGCTATTCCCCAACAACCAGAGCTGCTTCTGGGCCTTAGGAAATATGAATTACCTGTATTTCTGGTGATGGTTTTAGAGTTATTAGAGGTACTAGTGCCTATACTACTGTTTTGCCAATACCAAGTTACTGCACTTGGTGGATTAGCTCTTGTAAGTACACTACGTCCACATTCATTACTTACCGTTACTGATGGTAATCCAGGAATCATTTTTATGGTATAAGATACAGTCAATGCGCTACTCCAACAGTTTTTTGCATTGTTTTTTGCTCTAAGGTAAATTACGCTTCCAGAAGTTTTATTGAGGATTAAGCTAGAAGAACTACTGTTAGTACTGGTGCCTGTGCTATTCTGCTGCCAATACCATGTGATTCCTTGCTCTCCCGGCAAGTAATTGTGTTCCAAGCTGCTATTTCCGCAATAATTATTTACGGTAACATAAGTTAAACTTGGTGTTGGCACTCCCACATTCATACTTACATATATTTTTGCTGAAGAACTGCTCCATTTTTGATTGCTGTTTTTTCTAGCTCTAATATAGTAATTTCCAGATCCTTCGTTAGCTGTAAAAGCTGATCCTGACCCTTTACTGGTACTGGTTCCTAAACTGTTTTTTCCTTGCCAATACCAAGTAACACCGCTTGAGGGTGTGCCTATTCGGTATAAAACCGCTGTACCGTTACAGGCAATACTAGATATCCCTGGAGTACTTGGTGTTGCAGGTAAGGGTTCTCCTTGTTGCTCAACATTAAATTGATAGGAACCTCCAGTGTAATTCATAGTGACTCTAACAACCCGTCTGGCAACAAATAAATTGGAAGGCATAACTACCCGTATCTTGTTTGCAGAAACAATAGTTATTGTAAAAGATTGCGGTGTACCACTAATCCATGTTTTAGTAAATGTAGAGCCATAAAAACTGCACAAACCATCATCACTAAGAATAATATCTGCTGTGATGGTTCCTCCACTTGTTTGAAAATTAAAACTTTGTGAAAGCTCTTGAATTTCACATAAATCACCAAACTGACTATAACTTTGTTGACTAAAAAGCAACAATCCTATTAAAAGCAATATATAATTAAGGTCTCTTTTCATCTTACTGCTGGTTTTTATAGTGATAGATATAATCTGTAACCAGTTTCCCATCGATATCTTTTACCGATTGTAAACGGTTAAAACTGTCATATTTGTAATAGACTGTTTGTCCTCTAATATCAGTTATGCTGGTTACTCCAATGAGTGGATCATAGGTATAAGAAGACATTGTAGCATTATTAGGTAACGCAGTTCTTATAGCCTCTAACGCAGTTCTTAAATTCCCTTCTAAACCAGTTGCCCCTATGGTTCTATCGGTATCCAGATTGGAAGCAGCAATTGCAGTTTCTATTTGTACTTGCATTGATAAAGCTTCTATTGCTGTAAAATTATCTAACTTGGCAATGGGTTTAGTTTGGTTATAACCCCAGATATAATAAGTATGAGTACCATCTTTTTTGCTCACTTCCAATGGGTTTGCAATACTGTCGTAACTATGGAAAATAAGTTTTTTATCTTCATCTGATAACTCATCAATTTGAATAGCTCCTTTTTTGCTAAAAACAAATTCTGGAGAGTATATATTATTACCCCAATTCTTGTAAGTAGTTAGTTGTGATGATTTTAATGCCTCATTTTTATAAACTTCTGTTTTGAGAGGCACTGAAATCCGGTATTGATTATCCAAATTTACCTCGTTTAAATCTCTAGCATAGTAGTACTTGGTTTTAAAAGTTTCACCTAAACTAGTTGTAGTATTTTTTTGCTTTACATTAAATGTGTCAGAGTCGTATAAAAAGTTTTTAGTGGTGCTTATATTACCGCTATCAAAATAATTTGTTGTGGTAGTAGAATTTAAGGTATGCCATGCTGTAAATGCGGAATATTCAGCCCATCGTGATTCAGGACCTTCATATCTTATTAATTTAAACCCTATTTTTACTTGCTCATTTTGGTACATTCTATTAAAATTATTAACTATGTGTTTTGTTAATATGTACTCTCCTAAAGGCTTTTTTATAAAATATTTTGATTGTAATTCTCTTCCGCTTTCCCAATCTAATATAATATTGGGGTATATCGTTTTCTGGTCTGGAAAGATGCTTTCGTAATCAGAAGAAATATAAATTTGTGGCCTGGTAAATTGATATTCCTTCTTAATTTTATCTCCAATAAACTCCATCACTTTTTCGTACAATACAGTTTTTCTAATTCCATAAACTCCAGAACCTTTATTGTATGATGTTATCTTTTTTTTATTCCCAAGAGTACTATTACAATTATATGAAGACCCTACTTTGGCGAAGTAATCAACATATGAAGGGAAATTTTGCAATATTCCACTTGTAACGGTTTCAGTGCTTCCATGGTATTTGTATTTTTTTACAATTTCCTTTTCTCCATCAAAAATAATTATTTTTTTTACTCTTAGTCCTCCAGCCGTTATATGATCAGGAAAAGGGTTTTCTATCATCTTTAACACAACATTAAAATTTGCTGTCTCCGTTGCGCCTGTTCCTGACCCTGTATCAATCCCTATCCCAGAATTAAGATTAGCTACTATTTTATAATCTCCTGGAGGTATTACAAATTGTATTAAACTCCTATTAATTATCTTCTCATAACTTGGATTCGAAACTCCTATTATTCTCACCAAATAATCACAACTGGGCTCATCCCAGTTATTACAACCAGTTAACTGACTATTTATTTCTATATTATATAGCGTCTCTATAACATTTGTAGATACTGTAAAATCCGTTGCATAATCATAAGCAGGTACTGTACTTACATCCCCAGGAGACTTAGAAAACACTAAGGCAAAAGATTCTTCCCTATTCCGAAGGTTATAACTATAGTCCCCAGTATATTCTGCTTTTTTAATAAGGTAATCTTCGATTTCTGCAATAGTATTGCTTTCATATTCATAAGAAGCGTAGCCTCCTGTAGGGTAAACAACCTTATTTAAAATTCCTGCCTGATTGTTAATGGTATCTACAGTCCTATCGGCATGGCCAATTACATAATCACTAATGCCAACTTCATGGGATGAAATTATCATTTTAGGAATTAAGCTATTGTTGTTTAGTTTTCCATTGTAATAGCCCCAATGGTCTTGGGCATTAGAAAAACGACTTGGTAATTGATTTACATTCGTATAAAAAAACGCATAAGGCGGGTTTGTTTTGTTTGTATGTTTAAATGTAACGTTATCTAAAAACAAACGAAATCTCCTCATGTTCGAGTCACCAATACCTTCCATGGCCGATATTGATTCCGCTACTGATTCAGAATAAAAATAGTCTAATGAAACTTTACTAATTAGCTGATTTTTAGCATAGATGGATATAGATTTTAGCGCTTTAGATTTAGTGTCTAAACGATTGGTGAGTTGCTCTTCAAAAAGAATTTTCCCTTCGTTAAAAAATATAGCTGTTAACTGTAATTGATTTTGTATAGAACTGCTTACTGACTGTCTCAAAGTATAATTATTACTATTTGTACAATGCTGTTCATAAGTATCTCCTATCCTTTTATATATTCTCTCAGAGGTATCATTTGCTTTATAATGAAAACTTATATCCCTATTATCAGAAGATATTACTTCTACCAAATGCCAAGTATTTATAAAATTACTAAAGCTTCCACCTGAATTAATTAATAAGTCGTCATGATCTTTTATCGTAAAAAGGGTGTTTTCTAAATTTTCCTGAACCGCAATTCTATCTTTATTTTTTGTTTGACCAAAATAATAGATCACTCCATTAGGCAGTGTAAATTCCCATCCTTTAATTATACCACCAACGACATCTTTCCGTGGTGTTATTTTTATTTTTGATAATGGAGCTTGCATAAGCTCGTTATTAAGACTATTATAAATAAAGCTTCCACTATATCCCATGAAGTTGAAGGTAAATTCATCGGGTTCAAAATCTCTTCCTGAAATTACTTTTTCAATAAATTCAGTTCCTGTACTAGCTTCTGCAAAATAAACGTCAAAGTGCACATTGTTCATAATGCCATTAGGCAAATCATCTGGGGAGCTTTTAACGGTTCTAGTAACAAGCCCTCCAGCATTCAAATTCCATCCCATACCTACCCATGACGCTACATCATTTACCTTTACACCTCCTGAATGATACCCTAAACTTATAGGTGCAGTAATCATACCATTTTCTATGGTGAAAATGGGGATGTTAACCGACGGAATCCCAGTGCTTAAAGAGACTGGAGTCTCTAGAAATTTCATCAAGGCACTTACGTTAGGGGTCTTAGGCACCACAACTGGTAAATCTTGCCCATAAGTCAAAAAGTATCCTATTAATAAAAAGATATTAAGTATTGTTTTTTTTATCTTATTTTGTTTAGTCAAATTATTTTGTTTTTTCTAATTTGGTAATTCGTTTTTCTAATTCTTTATTATCTTGCTTAAGCTTTAGGATATACAACGTCAATTCCTCAATCTTTTCCAACAACTTCATCTCCATAGCACCCAATTCCACACCTTCAGTTTCCATAACTTTAGCAGATGGTATATTTGGTAGATGTCCATTTTTGTTAATAAAAACTTGTACTTCTTCTAAAGTCAACAACTTATATTCTTTTTTAAAGACATAATCTGGCGCTGGTACTGACAAGTCTATTTTTACTTCCTCTGCATGAATTTTTCCTTTTACTGTCAGTTCATAATCTGGACTTGTTGTGCCAATACCTACTTTACCACCAGCATAAGAAACTACTGTTCCTGTTTTTGCCCAATGACCTCCTGTGGTATTTCCCCCACCTGTATTTCCTCCTCCAGAATTGCTCGAATTTGTTAATAAATCTAAAACACTAGGTTCCTGACCAGAGATCTCTTCAATCCTTGGTTCATAAACATAAAAATCATCACCTGTTGCACATGCCCACATAAAATTATGGATGCTTATATTTACATTTCCAAGGTTTGCATTTGGAAACTTAAAGTCGGTTGTTGCATCGGAAATAGATGGTAAAGTAGGAGCTGTCATATTAATTTGTGAAGGATCGTATACACCTCCGATGTTTCCCCCTATATAAGTTGCAGGATGCATATACACTACTAGTAATAGCCATTTGTTACTAGGAAGTGCATTGGAATAAAAATCTGGCCATTCTACGTTAGCTCCTGAAACTGGACTAGAACTTAATATTCGTGTTCCACTGTTATTATATGGTACAAAACCAATAAAATCTGCACATGCATTTGTCCCAGTAGATTTTACCCAAAATGTAAATCTATAAGTTTTTGAAGGGTCTAAAATAACCCCATCATGAGAAAAACCTCCATTAAGTTCAGGTGCATTGTTAGAGGATGCTTTCCATGCTACAATTTGATCACCGTGAGGACCAGCATAATTAACCAAACTATTTTGCGAAGCTGTCCCTTGTATATTAAAGTTAGGAATAGTGGTTGCAGGTCCTGCTATCCAATTGGTGGTATTTAGCTTGTTTTGAGCAATAAGTGTAGTGTAAATAAAAGTACAGAGTAAAAATGTAAAAGAGTTTTTCATTAAAGATTTGTTTAAAAATGAGCAATAGGATTCTGAACTATTCAATGCCAGTAAAAAGCACTTAAGAAATAATTAAATGTTAAAAGATTCTTGTATTTATTATTAGAAATTGTATAAAACAAAAGAGATTGTTATTTCATTTTTTAGAACTAGTTAGATTATACATGATTTTATGAAGCTAAAATATCTAAAAAAACAATAATAATAAATGTATTTTGAATAATTTTCTATAAAAGCAGTTATATTTAACAGAATGAATATTGTATGTTTTTAGACACTAATAACGATGATTTTGGCAAGCTGCTGATTTTTAAGACATAAGATTTTAGTATCTAATTATCTTAACATTGTGCAATTCTATTTGTCATAATCGATGATACTATCTTCTAGTAAAAAGGATATAATAATCTTATTTTTTAATAAGTATATCTCTAACTATGAATAATACCAAATATTGTTTTAAAATTGTATGATATAAATATGATCGTATGTTGGGAAAACTAAAAACAAATCATTTTTTAATAAAGCTATCAAGCTGGGAATATTGGCCCTCTTGGATATTATATGTCCCTGTCTATATTCAACATGTGTGGTTGACTATAAAAACTAAAAATTTGTTTTTTTTCTTGGCTACCAACCCTAAAATTGACGGATTTATTCTTAGTGATTCAAAATTTGAGACATTGAAAATACTTCCAGAAAAACTAAGGCCTAAAGCTATTTTTGTTCTAGCTAATGCAGATTTTAAGGATGTTGTAAAAGAATTAGATTTTATACAAATAAAATTTCCTTTAATTTTAAAACCAGATATTGGGTTTAGAGGATTATTAGTACATAAGGTTGAGACTTTGGAGGATCTAGAGTTTTTAGTATCTAAGATTAAGGTAAATCATATTATTCAAGAATATATTTCTTATGAAGAAGAATTTGGTGTGTTTTATTATAGATTTCCTAATCAGAAAACAGGGGCAATATTTTCGTTAACATTAAAAGAATTTCTAAAGGTAACGGGAGATGGAAAACATACATTAGAAGAGTTAATGTTAAAGAGCCCAAGAGCGGTGTTGCAATTGGAGAAAAAAAAGAAAGAATTTTTGGAACTTTGGAATGTAGTCGTACCTAAAGGAAAGAAAATAGTATTGGAACCAATAGGAAACCATAATAGAGGTACAAAATTTGTAAATGCTAATTCTTTGATATCTGAAAAACTAGTAGCAATATTTGATGATCTGAGTTATAAAACTGAGGGTCTTTTTTTTGCTAGATTTGATATTAAAACCGCATCATTTGAAGATTTAGAAAATGGAACTAATTTCAAAATATTAGAAATTAATGGCATTGGAGCAGAACCTACACATATTTATGATCCAAGTTTTAAGTTATGGAAAGCATGGAAAGTAGTATTACATAGTTGGAGAATTAGTGCTAAAATTGCCAAAATAAACATGCATTTGGGCGTAAAAGCACCAACTATAAAAGAGGGCTGGAGTAAATGGGTAAATTTTAAAGCCTATAAAAAAAATGCATTTAAGTAAAAAAGGAGCTATGACTTTAGCTCCTTTTTATGATTTAAGTAATGATATTACTTATTCTCCCCAAGATATTCTTGGAGATTTATAATAATTGATTCCCATATTGTCTAGATGTTTACCGTGGATGGCAAGTCTAGTTTTATAATCTTCAAGTGTTCTTTGTTCGGCTTTTGTCCATCCTAATTCGGCATAACCTAATAGTCTTGGGAACGCTAAAAATTGTAAATCAGCCTCATTACTCAATGTTTCTGCCCAAAGTGGTGCTTCAATACCAAGTATCAATTCGTTTGGTACATCAGGGAAAAGTGTTTTGGTATCCCAGTCATATCCATGCTCTACATTGATAATTCCTGCCCATGTATATCCTATTTTGTTTATAGTATCGTATTTCATATCTAAATAGGTATGTGTAGCTGGTGATAAAATCATTTTTAGGTTTTTCTCCGCAGCAATAGTAGCATTCTTTTTTGCATGCCACTGTTGCACAACACTTGTACCGCTAATTTCTGTTCCAGCAGTTTCTCCCCATCCAATCATTGTTTTACCATGCTTGGTTACAATATCTTGCATTTTATTCATAAAATATACATAATCGTCATGTGGAGTAGCATGTGTTTCATCACCACCAACATGAATGTATTTACCAGGTGTTATTTCAGAAAGTTCTCTAATAACATCATCAACAAATTTATAAGTGTTTTCATCTCTAACACAAAGGCTACTAAAACCAACTTTGGTTCCCGTATATAATTCTGGTGCTTTTCCATCACAGTTAAGTTCAGGATATGAAGCTAATGCCGCATTGGTATGTCCTGGCATATCTACTTCTGGTATTACAGTTATAAAACGTTTTGCAGCATAGGCAACAATGTCTTTATATTCTTCTTGGGTATAGAAACCACCTTTGCCACCATTAACCTGTGTGCTACCACCATGTGTAGTTAGCTTTGGCCATGATTTTATCTCTATTCGCCATCCCTGATCATCAGAAAGGTGTAGGTGTAGTTTGTTAATTTTATAATAGGCAATAACATCTATATAATTTTTGATTTCTGCTACAGTAAAAAAGTGCCTGGCAACATCTATCATAGTGCCTCTGTATTCAAAATTTGGATAATCGGTAATTGCACCTGTAGGCACAAAAATACTATCCTTTTGCAATTGATTATTATGAATAGTAGGAGGTAGTAATTGTAAAAAACTCTGCACACCTCTAAAAACACCTTCAGCAGTATTGGCGTTTATAGTAATGTTGTCTTCTGAAACATCAAGTTTATAGCCTTCTGTTTTTAAAGTATCATTTTTTACTATAGCTAAATTGATATTCCTTTTACTGGTAGTAGTAGCGTCATCTTTAATATCAAAACTAAATCCAGTACTTGGTTTTATTTGCTGTTGAAGAAAGGTGGCTACTTCTTTTAATTCAGCATTGTCTTCTGTAATAATATTAACGGTATTTGTTAATAAAAATGATGAGTTGCTTGCTGTGATACTTACAGGTTTAGGAATAAGTGCCGTTTTTGTTAAATCGGTTTTTACAGTTGGTATTTTCACCTCTTCTTGGCAAGAAAATAATGCCAAAGACGCGGTAAATGCTAATAGCGTTTTTGTGATCTTCATTCTTATAAATTTATATAGTTAGTTAATACTTGTGTCCATAGGTCATAGCCTATGCTATTCATGTGTAGTCCATCACTTAAAAATAGGCTGGAGTTAATTTTATTTCTTCGTTCTAACATTATATTCCAAATATCAGCATAGTAGATATTACCATCCTGTTTGCTGTAGCGTTTAAATTTTCGATTAAGTTTCCTGTACTTTCGTTTTAGATGCCATCTTTTGATACTTGGCTTTACCGAGATTAATACAATTTTGGTGTCCTTATTTTTGGTTTTTATCTTTTTAATAATTTTATCTAAAGTTTCCATAATATCCAGGATGGATTTTTTAGATACAATATCATTATCACCTTCATAGATAAATACCAGCTTAGGGTTGTATTGTATAACCAAATCTTCTACAAAGAGATCTAAATCGTACATTTGTGAATGTCCAAAACCAGTATTAATAATATTTTTATTTGGGAAACGTTGTTGCACATCGTGCCACATTCTAACACTAGAACTTCCAGTAAAAACAATTAAGTTTTTGGAGAGGTCTATATTTTCATGCCTTTTTTTAATCTCTTGAACCTGATTGTACAAAAAATGTTCTTTTTGACTATAAGATAATAGTGATGCAAAGGAGAAGAGTAGTATTAATAAATTTTTCATAACGAACTAGTATTAAATGGTAATTGTAATAAATCTACATTTCCGCCAGAAAGGATAATACCAATATGTTGCCCTTTATAATCTTCTTTATTTTTTAAAACAGCAGCTAGTGCAACAGCACTTGAAGGTTCTACAATTATTTTCATACGCTCCCAAATCAATTGCATTGCTGCAATAATTTCTGTTTCGGTTACTCTTATAATTTTATCAACATGTTTTTGAATGATCGGAAAATTAAAATTTCCTAATTGTGTTCTTAATCCATCGGCAATAGTATTGGTCGTAACATTATTTTCAATCTTACCACTACGCAAAGATCGGTATGCATCATCAGCCTCAAAAGGTTCACCTCCAATTGTTTTGCAAGAAGAAGAAAAGGTCGCTGCTGCCAAAGCTGTCCCTGCAATTAACCCACCACCACCAACAGGAGTACAGATAATATCTAGTTTTGGATGTTCTTTTAGTAATTCTATTGCAGCAGTGGCATTACCGTGTATTACAGCAATGTCATTAGAGGGATGAATAAAAGTGGCTCCTTTTTCTTTAACAAGCTGTTGCGCATAGTTGTTTCTATCCTCTAATGTAGGCGGACATTCTATAATTTGAGCACCATATCCCAATACGGCTTGTTTTTTTACTATTGGAGCATTGTTAGGCATTACTATATAGGCCTTAATACCAAGGTTTTTAGCAGCTAATGCTATGGCTTGGGCAAAATTTCCTGAGGAATGTGTTACCACGCCTTTTTCTTGTTGTGCCTTAGAGAGTTGTAACATTGCATTGGTAGCACCGCGCATTTTAAAGGCTCCCATACGTTGAAAATTCTCGCATTTAAAATAGAGCTTAGCTCCAGAAATAGCATTCAATTGCGATGATGTTAATACAGGAGTATTATGCACGTATGGTGCTACATTAGAATAGACGTTGTTTAGCTTTTCTTTTAATGGCATAAGGTGAAAATATGATTTTTATTTATGTTAATTAATAATAATAGACCAGTTACATCCATTAGGATATATAAAGCTACTAAATAACAATAAAGAACATAGTAATCCTTATTTTTGAAGACTAAATGTAAGATATGAACTCTAGAGCAATACAATTGCAAGCCTTTGACCGATTACTAACTATAATGGAAGAGTTGCGCGAACAATGTCCATGGGATAAAAAGCAAACTATGGCTAGTTTAAGACATCTAACTATTGAAGAAACTTACGAGCTTGGCGATTCAATTTTGGATAATGACTTAAAGGAGGTGAAAAACGAGCTAGGAGATTTATTATTGCATATTGTTTTTTATGCAAAAATTGGTAGTGAAACCAATGACTTTGATATTGCTGACGTAGCAAATAGTATTTGTGATAAACTAATACATCGTCACCCACATATCTACGGAGATGTAAAGGTAAAGGATGAAGAAGAGGTAAAACGTAATTGGGAAGCATTAAAGCTTAAGGAAGGTAAAAAAAGTGTGCTAGAAGGTGTACCTAGAAGTTTACCATCATTAGTAAAAGCAGGAAGAATTCAAGAAAAAGTTGCTGGTATTGGTTTTGATTGGGAGCGTCCAGAACAGGTTTGGGAAAAGGTAGAAGAGGAGTTACAAGAGTTTAAAGAAGAGGTTGCTAAAGGTGATGCTGATAAAATGGAAGATGAATTTGGTGATGTGTTATTCTCCATGATTAATTATGCTCGTTTTTTAAATATCAATCCAGAAAATGCACTAGAACGCACCAATAAAAAGTTTATAGGTCGTTTTCAATATTTGGAAAAAAAGGCGGCTGAATTAGGAAAGTCACTACAAGATATGACTCTTGGCGAAATGGATGTCTATTGGGAAGAGGCAAAAAAGAAACAAAATATTGAATAAGATAATTGATCAAATAGCAAAAGAATATAGTAGCCTTAGTGAGCCAACAATTGCTTCTTGGAAAACAAAAAGTAATATAGTTAGCTATAAAAAAGGAGAATGTTTGGTTAGAGAAGGGCAATATCATCATAAGCTATATTATGTGGTGAAAGGATCTTTAAAGGCATATTATAATACGAGTGATAAATACATAATTGATTGGTTTGCTTTTGAAAACGAATTTATTACTTCAAGTACCAGTTATTTTACAGATGAACCCAGTCTTCATGTTATTGAAGTACTGGAAGATTGCATTATTCTAGAAACTACAAAAGATAATGTAGAGTTGCTTTGTGAACTTCATCACGATTTTGAACACTTATTTCGCCTTGTGTTATCAAAAGTAATAGTACAGTTTAGACAACGTGTGTTTTCTATTCAGTTTAAAACAGTAAAAGAACGCTATATAAGCCTAATTACTCAATATCCACAGATTGAATTAAAAGCACCATTAGGAGATATCGCATCGTTTTTAGGAATAAGCCAAGAAACATTAAGTAGAATAAGAGCTTTTAAATTATAATTTGATCTAGGTCAAATAGTGCTTTTTATTTGGTCGGTATTTTTACACTCTAATTTAAAAAGAGCGTAAGAGATGAAAATAATAAAGAAGATTACAAACGGAGTATTGCTTATTGTTATAGGATTGTTGCACACACAATTTGTACTATCTAGTGGTGGTTTTGGAAAGCAGTTTTCAAAATTTTCTGATTCACTTTTCTTTAGAATAAGCCAAGGAATGGACGAGCTTCCTGCCGCAGCAGGGAAAACAAATTTTGAGAGCTTTGCTGCCTTTTGGTTTTTTATTTTCGGTGTTTTTCTTATTCCTCTAGGTTTGCTGGTACATTCCATAGAAAAAGATAAAAGGATTTTACCTCATACCTTTACTATTTCCTATTTTATTGCTGTTCTTATTGGATGTTATATGATTCCAAATTCTGGAATTACTATTTTTATGTTGCCACAGGCTATTTATATGTTGGTTCGTAATTATTTAAAAACCAAGACTTCCTTAAAGTAGATGTATACAAGTCATAAAATAGTAAAGTCAATAGTTGTTTTATTTGCTGTAGTTATACTTCAACTTGTAATTGCTTTGGTGTTTTTTTACCCTTATTTCGCAAAATGGGGAGCGACTAATACCGAAATAGCAATGACTTTGCCTGGAGATGATTATGCAGAAGAGATAGTATCAACAAGAACAATAAGCATTGCTAAGCCTAAAGAAGAGGTTTGGGGGTATTTAACAGCTTTAGGAGCAGATCGAAATGGTTTTTACAGTTATTCTTTTTTAGAGTACTTGTTTGGTTGTACCATAGAAAACTATTCAAGTGATAAAAGGTATGATATAAAATTGAATAGATTGGTGCCAATACAGTCGGCAGATGCATCTGGTAATTATACAGTTGGGTTTAGCGTTATTGATATTATGGAAGGAGAGTCATTTGTATTAGATGGCTGGGGAACTTTTTATCTTAAAAAGATTGATAATACTACATGCAAGCTAATAGTTAGGAGTCATGCTAAAACAGCGACTAGCACTATAGAAAAAATAGGGTTTCCTATTTTTGATTTAATGCATTATGTTATGGAAAAAAGAATGCTGTTGGGGACAAAAGATATAGCCGAAACTAATGGTAAAAACTATACTAAGACAACAGATTTCGTATGGTTGATATCAGTATTTTTATTAATTATTATTGGTTTTGTATTTGTTTTTTCAACAAATAACTGGCTTAAAATTTTAGTACCTAACACTGTGCTTTTAATTGCTCAGTTTTTTATATTGGTGCTGAATCCAACCTTTTATTTGAGCCTTTTTTTAGTAGCGATATTATTACTGTTGTTTATTCTTATGTTTAGAAAAAGATGTAATATGAAAAAATAATGCTAATAAATAAAAAGCATTGAAACATATGTCAGTAACAAACAATTTTGTTTTGCAATATGTCTGGTATTAATGTTTTATTGCAATTGCTTTCACCACTGTTGGGGAGGTTTTTATTTTGATGATACTTGCCCTTAACTGTTTGTTAATCTTAATTATATTAGATTAAATATGAAGAATTTAACATGCAGATCAAGAATTGTTTTTACTGATAAGAGCAGCAGTTTTTTAACTTCTATTTTCTATGTAATTTTATAATAATCCCTAACTATTTCCACTATATTTGCTTTTCAATTAGCGCAATGTCATTACAATCATATACCAAAGAATTTAGATATAATATAAAACTTTCCTTTCCTGTAATTTTAGGGATGTTAGGACATACCGTGGTATCTATAGTAGATAATATTATGGTAGGACAGTTGGGTACAACAGAACTTGCTGCCGTTTCTTTGGGTGGTAGTTTTGTGTTTATTGCAATGTCTATTGGTATTGGTTTTTCTACAGCGATAACACCATTAATTGCGGAGGCAGATGCGCAGGGAGATCGCCAAGAAAGTAAAAATGTATTAAAACACGGATTGGTTTTATGCACTATTCTAGGTATTGTACTATTTTTGTTGTTGCTATTGGCAAAGCCATTAATGTATGTAATGGATCAGCCAGAAGATGTGGTAGCATTGGCAATGCCTTTTTTAAACTTGGTGGCTTTTTCTCTAGTCCCTTTAATAGTTTTTCAAGCATTTAAACAGTTTTCAGATGGATTATCACAAACAAAATATCCGATGTATGCAGTGTTGTTGGGGAATGTGGTTAATATAATACTTAATTACCTCTTTATCTTTGGAAGTTTTGGGTTCCCTAAATTAGGAATTATTGGGGCAGCAATAGGTACTATTGTATCACGTTTTTTAATGGTAGCCATTATTTGGTGGTTGTTAAAAAGAAAAGAGGAATACAGCTTTTTTGTAAGCAATTTTAATTTTAAAACCATACACAGCAATTTTTTAAAGAAAATCATGAATCTTGGTTTTCCTTCTGCATTGCAAATGTTTTTTGAAGTCGGTATTTTTACTGCTGCTGTTTGGCTCAGTGGAGTATTGGGCGAAAACCATCAAGCATCCAACCAAATTGCACTTAATTTATCTAGTTTAACATTTATGGTAGCTATGGGATTTGGTGTTGCTGTAATGATACGTGTTGGAAATCAAAAAGGCCTGCATAATTTTAAAGATTTAAGAAGAATAGCACTTTCTATTTTTTTATTAACCACTCTTGTAGAGGTTGTTTTTGCGATATTATTTGTGGTTTCTAGATATTGGGTGCCAACTGTGTATTTGGACGAGAGTGATGTCTTTAAACAAGTAGATAATATGGAGGTGATAACCATATCAGCAAAACTGTTGCTTATTGCTGCTTTTTTTCAAATTTCTGACGGAATTCAAGTAGTTGTTTTAGGAGCATTAAGAGGACTACAGGATATGAAAATTCCAACAATAATAACCTTTATTGCGTACTGGGTTGTAGGTTTTCCAATAAGTTATTACTTGGGACTCTATACTAGTTTGGAAAGTCAAGGTATTTGGATTGGACTTCTTGCTGGACTTACCGTTTCTTCAATATTACTTTATATGCGATTTAATTATTTGACTAAAAAATTGATTGCTGAGAAAGAAGATAATGAAAGTGAAAAGATAGAAGAACGAGCCGAGAGCTTATCGTAAATAGATAAAAAGTTAAGTGTTTTAATCTTGAGTTATACATTTACAATTCAATAGTAAGCATTAAAAATAATAAATAAACAATATTAAATATTCAATTAGAAAATGGAGCTTCCAAAATTTATATTAGGCGACAATACAGATCATCCCAATGCTATATTTGTGATTCATACCGAATTTCCAAGGTTTATTATCAATTTGGAAGATGATGAAATAGAATGGTTAGAAGATTTTGATAAAGAAGATCAAAAAGAGCTAACTGCCGAAACAGAAAACATGATTAAAGCAGCTTCTGAGTTTTATGATAGAGAGGTAAGTAGATATAACGATTAGCATGGAAGATCTAATACAATACGATAAAGAGCTGTTTTTGTTCCTTAATAAATTGGGAACTACAGATTGGGATGCATTCTGGATGTTTATGACCAATAAAGTCAATTCTATTCCTTTGTATGTAATGCTCTTATTTTTTTCTGTAAAACAATTTAAGTGGAAAGGAACTTTGGTTATCGTATTGTGTATTGCTGCTTTAATTGGACTTACAGACCAGTTGGCAAATGCGTTTAAATATGGTTTTGAACGATTGCGACCATGTCATGACGAATCTATAAATATGCTAATGCGCTTGGTAAAACCATACTGTGGTGGCAAATTTGGATATTTCTCTGCACATGCAGCCAATTCTTTTGCTGTTGCTACTTTTTTTAGTTTAGTGTTTAAAAACTACCTAAAATGGTTGGCTCCTGTATTAGTTATTTGGGCGCTAATAGTAGCCTATAGTAGAATCTATATTGGAGTACATTTTCCACTAGATGTGTGTACTGGTATTGCTATTGGTTTGCTAAATGGATGGTTATTTTTTGGAATTAGAGGCTATGCTATGAAACGGTTTCAGTTAAATAGCTAGACAAACCTATTGTTAAGCTGAATTTCAAGGGAATAATTATTTACCTTGAAATTCAGCTTTTTTTAATCCCAAATAAGAGGTCTTTCTACGTTTGCAGTTCTTAAATAATCCAATAATTGTCCAGTATGTACTGCTTCATGATAAGCTATTCTGTTGAGGTAATCGCCTAGTTTTTTTACTTGATTTACTTCCTTTCTATCTATGGTAATGGTTGCTAAATTTTCTGATGATAAATTTGTTATCATATTTATAAAAGCTTCTCGGTAGGGTTTTGCTATAGTCAATTCATTTTCAATGTCTGTATATGGAAGGTTTTTCCAAGGAGAGCTATAATCACCAAGATTACCTCTGTTTTCAATTATTTTATGAAAAAGGTGCTCACTTTCCAATACATGTCGGATCATTTCAATACTAGAAAGCGCATTGTTGTCTGGCTTCCAATGGAGTTGATCGTTAGGAATATTGGTCCATAGTTTTATGCTTCTCCTTCTAATTTCGGAAAAGTTAAGTAGTATAATTTCAATACTGTTCATTGTGTTAGATGTCTATATTTAGTTGTGTTTTAAAAGCGGTTTTACCCTTTGTAGTGATAATTAACTCTCTGGAATTTTTCACTTTTCTTAACCAGTCTTTTTTAAGCATTTCTGATAATAAAGCTGCGCCTAGTGCTCCAGCAAGATGATGTTTTCTTTCGCTCCAATCTAAACATTGATGGGCAAAAGATCGTTTTTGTTTTTGTAGCTCTTCAACTTTAATACCGTTACTAGCAAACCATTCTTTGCCTTTTGTGCTAACTTGGTATGTTTTTGCATTTATAGTTAAAATATCGGTATTAATTAAGGCAGTAATAATAGCAACACCTAGCTTACCAGCAGTATGGTCATAGCAGGTTCTTGCATATTTAACTCCAGATGTGATTGCTAGGACTTCTTTTTTAAGTTTATCATTAGGAGTAACAATTAGACTAGCCATAGTTTCAATGGCCTGAGCTACATTTTCATTTGCAAATCTAAAATACCGATGCCTACCTTGTTTTTCTACCACGAGTATATTGGCAGTTTTTAACTTAGCTAAATGATTACTTGCAGCTTGTGTAGAAATATTAGCACATACAGCCAATTCAGTTGCAGTATATGCTCTACCATCTAATAAGTTCCATAACATTAATGCTCTGGATTTATCACCAACCAAACTTGCAATATGACTGAATTCGTTTTCTAATGCCTCCATTGTTATGCTAATTTACTTAAAAATAAAATCAAAAGGTAATTGTTAAGGAGATGTACTGTGTTTAACCAGTTAAACAAATAAACGATTTAACCATTATACTAATCATACATTCCCTTAGTCCAATTTTCAGAAATTACTTTTCCTTTTTCATAATCATCTACTACAAGAATTAATTGATTGTCATGATCACTATATAAAACCTCTATATTGATACCAGCTTCTTCAATTTTTCGAGTGAATTTGCCCAATTGCCCTGGAATATCTTGTTTTAAGCGTTGTATCAGCACATTATTGATTTTGTTTACGCTAATTCCTTTACTTAATAAGGCATCCTTAGCAGCCTCGGCATCTTTTACTAAAAAATGAGCAATACCATTGTTAGCAGATAACCATGCGCCACCACCTTCTAAACTTACATTGGCGCTTGCTAATAGTTCTCCCATAGTTGCTAATGCTCCTGGAGTGTTTTCTAATTGAATTTCTAAATCTTTCATATTTATATATTAATAGTTATTGATGCAGTTGTACTATTTGCTAAAAAACATTGTTGATGTGCTAAATCGTGTAGTTTTTCTAATTGTTTTGAATTTGGAATAGTTGTTTCATCAAAAGTTATTTTTGGATTTAACTCTAATGCTGTTATTGCCATATTCCCATTATTTATTTTTCCTAATTTGGCTATAGCCTTGTCGGAATATGTGGTAACTATATATCTTTTTTTTGCTGCAATTGATAAAAAAAACAGCATATGACAACTCGAAATTGCAGCAATAAAAGCTTCTTCAGGGTCTATAAGTGATGCATCAGACATAGGAGGCCTTACAATATTGGGTGAGGCTGATGCTTTAAGTTGATATCCGCCATCAAAAAGCCAGTTATGAACTCTACTATAGGTATTGTCTATAAAGTTTTCTGTTGCTTTTTTGTTCCATTTTATTTGTGCGTTATGTGTCATTTGTATGATTTTAATGCAAAAATAAATGTTGATTGGCATTAATAGTTCAGTCTATAATGTACTATGCATTTTTTATAGTTATTGATGGTGAGTTTATTTTTTCTGATGCTCCATTGTTAATTGTCTTAATACTTTGTACTCAAAACTCAATGCTATTTTTTTCCTGTCTAATTGTCATTTATATGATTTTGGCGTGATATTCGACTGTGATAAATCATGAGTAAACAAAAAGTATCATTTATCTGGGCGGCTAAAGAGTTTATTTGGCCTAGAAAGAAAATAGTTTTATTGGGCTTGGTTTTGATTATAATGAAATCCTTAGCAGGATTAGTCTTGCCTTATGCCACCAAGTTATTTATTGACGATATTATTCCTAAAAAGGATATGGAAGGATTAACATTAATGTTAGTTGTTGTTGGTGCTTCAATATTAGTACAAGCACTGAGTTCTTTTTCATTAACACGATTGTTGAGCGTAGAAGCACAGCATCTAATTTCGTTGTTACGTGCCAAAGTACAACGAAAATTACTAACCTTACCCATTAGCTTTTTTGATAATAATAAATCTGGAGCACTAGTATCCCGTGTAATGCGAGATGTAGAAGGTGTACGTAATCTGGTTGGTACTGGATTGGTACAGTTAATAGGAGGGAGCTTTACCGCAATATTATCATTAGTTATTTTAATAAAGATAAATGCGACCATGACGCTTTTTGTGTTAGTGCCTGTAGTGATTTTTGCTTTTATCGCCTTAAAAGCGTTTTCCTATATTAGACCAATTTTTAGAAAACGAGGAAAGATTAGTGCTGAGGTTACTGGAAGGCTAACAGAAACGTTAAATGGTGTTCGTGTTATAAAAGGATTTAATGCTGAAGATCAGGAGAATAAAGCTTTTGAGAAAGGTGTGGAACGTTTGTTTTTGAATGTGAAAAAGAGCTTAACTGCAACAGCTATTATGACAAGTTCTTCAACTTTTCTTTTGGGGTTAGCATCTACAGGTATAATGGGGATTGGTGGATATTTTATTATGGATGGCACCATGACTTATGGTGATTTTGTATCCTTTACGCTCTTTTTAGGTTTTATGATTGCGCCAATAGTACAAATGAGTAATATTGGAAGTCAACTTACAGAAGCAATGGCTGGATTGGATAGAACCCAGGAGCTTATGAATATGGAAGAGGAAGATAATCCAGAACAACGTACAGTAAAATTAGGACCTATTACTGGAAATATTGTTTTTGATAATGTGTCTTTTGCATATGAGGAAAATAAAGAGGTATTACATAATGTTTCTTTTGAAGCGGCTAAAGGAAGTGTTACAGCGCTTGTAGGATCTTCGGGATCAGGAAAATCAACAATTGCTGGTTTGGCAGCTACTTTTTTAAACCCTACAAATGGTACAGTAACTGTTGATGGCATTGATTTATCTACAGTAAATCTTAGTAGTTATAGAAGTAACTTAGGAGTAGTACTTCAAGATGATTTCTTATATGAAGGAACAATACGAGAAAATATATTATTTCCAAGGCCAGACGCTTCTGAAGAAGAGCTATTAGCGGCTGTAAAAGGAGCTTATGTCGATGAATTTACAGATAAGTTTGATGATGGTTTAGAGACCGTAATTGGTGAACGTGGTGTAAAACTTTCAGGCGGACAACGACAACGTATTTCAATCGCTAGAGCATTATTAGCAAATCCAAAGATTATAATTTTAGATGAAGCAACTTCTAATTTAGATACGCAGAGTGAAGCATATATTCAGGAGAGTTTAAATGTTTTGATGAAAGACAGAACCACTTTTGTTATTGCACATAGATTAAGTACTATTCAGCAAGCAGATCAAATTTTGGTGGTTGAAGACGGAAATATCGTAGAGCGTGGTCAACACGATGATTTAATAACCAAAAAAGGCAGGTATTACGATTTGTATACCTATCAGAGCAGGATTTAGTGTTGATAATTAAATAAAAAAGTTTCTTGTTGTCTTTAATAAAAAGGGTAATGAGAAGCTTTTTTGCTTAGCGCCTAATTTTTTCAGCAATCTCCTTTCGGATTCTACTTAAGGAGCTATCAGTAATCCTTAAATAAGAAGCAATATGTTTTAGAGGAGCTTGCTTTACAACTTCAGGGTTTTCTTTTATAAGGGTTAAATAACGTTCTGTTGCAGTATCTGTAAAAACACTTACGGAGTGCTGCTTGTGTTGAAAAAGACTATTAGAAAGCCATGCTCGTCCCCATTCCCTAAAACTTTTAAGGCTATGAAATAAATTTTGGAAATCTTCAAATTCTATTTTATAACAAACGGAGTCGCTTAGTACTTGTATATTTTCTTTTGTAGCTATTCTTTGAAACAATGAAGCAACTTCAATGACAATACTTCCTGAACTAAAAAAAGTGGTCGTAATATTATTTCCATTATAATCTCGAACAAAAGCATGTAATAAGCCAGATTCAACTACTAGAAAATGATGAGCAGTTTGCCCTTCACGTAAGATGGAATCTCCTTTTTTATAACTTATTTTTTTATGAGCCCGTATTACTTCATCTAGTTCTTGTTGTGTAAACAAGGGATTTTGATAAACAGCTGCTAGTAGTTTTTTGTTCATGACTAATTCTTGAAATTCTTCGTTGCTTTTTTAATCAATTTATAACCCCAGTCATAATGACTAGATGTACTTGAAATTAAATAAGCTCCAAGTGATGTGCTTCCAGTCCAATGGTATTTTTTCTTCTCAAATAATTCTATATCACTATGGCTTTCAATTAAATTTTGAATTTTTGTATGCGATGCTTCAAGTAGTGATACAATTTTATTGAAAGGCAGTTCTTTGTATTGTTTCCTAATACTTTGATTGAGTAGGGGTGTTGTTTTCCATGTATATCCTTTTGCTGGAATTACTGGTTTTTCGCCAGCCATTCCAACGGCATACCATTCTAAAAATAACAGATGCCAATGATGAATATGTGCCAGAACATCTCTAATATTTCTGTTTAATGTGCCTTCAGGAAATTCATGAAGTGCTAAACCTTCTTTCTTTTTTATGATGGCAAGTAGTCTATCATAATTTGTTAGACTTAACTCTTGTAATTCTTTCTTATTTATTGGTTTTGGCATGTTTTATTATAGAAGCTAATTTAAAAAAAAATTATTTAGAAAACACCCAAGTTGCTTTATGCCACAACTCTTCTAAAGGACCACGTTTATGGTTTTTTAACCACCATGTAGAAAAAATGCCCATTGCTATGGCAAGTATTGTTCCAATAAGAAAGCTATATGTAGCTCCTGTATATTGGTATAGTCCAAATCCAAACCCATAATATAGTGTTGATCCTAATATTGATTGTATAATATAGTTGGTTAAACTCATACGTCCCATAGAAGAAAATATAGCAAGTATTTTGTTAAAAACTTTTGTTTGAAACAGGAGTACAAAACCAGCAACTAATATCAGCATAAATGCAATATTTGTATATGATGTTTCTATAGTGGCAACCGATCTTTTTATGATATCACTTGTAATATAAGAATCAATATTTTTTTGAAAGTAAAAAAGTGGAATAAAAGCCAGAGTTGCTATAATTAATGTTTTTATCCAAAACTTTTTATTTTCAGAATTTACAACGAACAGTTTTTTTCGTCCAGCAAGCATACCAAGCATAAATAAGGCAATAATATGAAAATACCTACCGCTTTCTGCACTCCAGTACAATACGGCCTTTTTTCCATTGGTTAAGTTTCCAATTATGGTATCAATAAAAGATGGTTCTTTTATATACTCATTCATTTTACCAAAATAAGCCCAAGATTCTGGATCTCCAATTATAGCATCTGGAGTTTGAAAAGCTTTATAAAGGTGATATAACTCTAATGGTTGTATTAAGAAAAAGAGCGCAATTCCAAAAACCAAAGTGTTGTTCAATTTGGTAAAAGGAATTAGAAAAATACCAATTGCAGCATAAATCGTTAAGATATCACCTTGAAAAAATGCTGAATTGACAATTCCAAAAAGAAACAATAACAGCAATCGCCAAGCAAAGGTGAGTCTAAAATCGTTTCCTTTATCTTCTTGGTTTTTAGATTGTATATAAAAGGTTAAACCAAACAATAAGGCAAAAATTGCGTAAGATTTACCAGCGAAAACAAAAAATAGCGATTTCCAGATAATTCCATCAAGATTTACCATCCATTCTGGTAAGTTTTTTGGCAAAAAATAGACATCAAAATGCTCTAGATTGTGCAGTAACATAATAGAAACAATGGCTAGTCCGCGTAGTGCATCAACAACATGAAGCCTGTTCTTATTCTCAATTGAATTCATAAATGTGGTTTGAAATTATTTTGCTTAATGTGGATGTTTTTTAATCAGAAAATAAAAAGATAAGTAGTTTACAACAGTTCTTCTCCAACTACAATAGTCCAAGTATTAACTTCCCATGTACTCACAAGGCCATTTATAATATAGGGATCATTTTTTGCAAAATCTTCAACAATAGTCTTGTTTTCTGCTTTAAAAATTAAGAGCGCATTTTTATCAGGAGCTGTAAATGGCCCTCCAATTAATAACTGTCCTTTTTTCTTGGCTTCCATAACATGTTTTAAATGTAGTTTTCGAAAAGGAAGTTTTTTTTCTGCGTAGTCTGGTATTGTTATATAGGTTAGTGCGTAGTACATTCTTTTTTTTACTAATGTAATATTTATTAACTGTTTTCCCAATTCTGTATTGTTAATAATAACTTGTTTTGCTTCTATGATAGGTCAATTGTATTACTGGAAAAACTCCGATAAGAAGGTTGAGGTTAATATGTATAAATGCAGGTAGTTGGCATAGGTTAACAATAAGGTACAGTATTCCTGTCGCAATTGCGATATGTTTTAATTTCATATATGTACTTATTTTGATAAAACAGTCATATGGCACATCCTTATTAGTCATCTTCTTGGGGAAGAGTCCTTTGTTAATGGATGTTTCATAAGTTTTTTTGGTGAATTTTATAAGGAAGAAAAAAACCTTGGACATGTAAATTAACAGCCAAGGTTATTTATGGGAACCTATTATTCTACAGGAATGCAGATATCAAGGATAAACTTCTTTTGAGGGTGCTCCATATAATTGTTATGGTAAATTTCATAATAATCACCGTCTTTACTAAAATAACCATTTTCGGCAATCCAAACAAACATGCTATCCCAGGCTTTTGAAAAATCGACATCATTAATTTCAAATCTACCAACTGCAAACTTGTCTTTTTTGATAGTAGTTTTGTTTATTTCTCCAGTTACTTTTATATCAGCACTAATGGTAATACATGCACTTTGTCTAACCTTTGCAATTGGAGTTACTTTTGGGTTATCGTGATATAAGGTGATCGTTTTGGAGGCACCTAGTAAACCATTAGGAATTGCCCATTTAAACAATTTGTTATAAGCATCTCCTATTTTATTAAACGCACCAACATGTTTTACATAAGCCAAATCTAATTTTGGCATTTCTTGTACTTTAATTTCTGTATTCATAACAGTCCAATTTTTAATATTAGTAATGTTACAAATGTATTTCTCGAAAGTGATATATTCTTGTCCGTTCTTGCTAATCACTTTACCGATCTTGCTAAATTCTTCTTTGCTATTTTCCTTAAAAACTTTGGGGCTGATGCCATAAAATTTTTTAAAAGCTCTGGAAAAAGAGGAAACGCTTTTAAAACCATAGGTTTCGGCAAGTATAGTAATAGCTATTTCTGAACCATTAAGCAGTAAGGAGGCAATACGTTCTATTCTTTTTCTGTTAATGTAGTTGCTTGTGGTTTCGCCTACAATTTCAGAAAACACTCTATGAAAATGAAAAGGAGAGAAGTTTGCAATAATGGCTATTTTTTCTAAGGAAAGGTCAGTATCTAAATTCTGATCTATATGTTGCAAAACAATATTAATTCTACTGATATAATCTTTTTTGGTAATACTCATGTAAAAATGGGAAATAAAAAAAGCCCATCAATATTGACAGGCTCGTTTCTTGAAAAAAATTATTACTATTAATATTAAATTACTTTAACATCAACAGCGTTTAATCCTTTTTTACCTTCTTGTAATTCAAATTCTACTGCATCACCTTCACGAATTTCATCGATTAATCCAGAGATGTGTACGAAATGTTCTTTGTTTGATCCTTCTTCAGTGATGAAACCAAAACCTTTAGCGTCGTTGAAGAATTTTACTGTACCTGTACTCATTTTAAAAAAATTATAAATATTATTTAATGCAAATATAAGAATATTATTTAATAACTTGATATTTGTAAATAAAAAAAAGCCTATCAATATTGACAGGCTTGCTTTTTGAAAGAAATTATTACTTATAAATATTAAAGAACTTTAACATTTACAGCATTTAATCCTTTTTTACCTTCTGTTAATTCGAATTCTACTTCATCACCTTCACGAATTTCATCGATTAATCCAGAGATGTGTACGAAATGTTCTTTGTTCGATCCTTCTTCAGTGATAAATCCAAAACCTTTAGAGTCGTTGAAGAATTTTACTGTACCTTTATTCATTGTAAAAAATTAAAAAATATTATTTGCTACAAATATAAGGATATATAATTTTAATAGCTTGTTTTTTTTTGTATTATATTTTTCTACAACATTAAAAAAAGGATGCTTTTTTTCTGAATAGTGATTCTTAAAGGGGTCAGTTGCAAATAATAATTTATTAAATTTCTCGGAAATTATTCATTTTTAGTTGGTTATAACAAGTTTGATGTGCTTTTTTATCTAAATAGAAATGGTTTTTTGTCTTTTTCGTAAAAAAAATAATAGTGTTTTTATGTATTTAATTGAAACTAGGAGTTTAATAACTCTAACAGTTGTTGTGCAGCAATAAAAGGAGAAGTTTCATTATTTGCTAAAGCCTTTAGCTTTTTGCTTAATTCTTTTTTTACTTTTTTATTTTGATAAAAATGAAGTTTTAAATGCTCATCAATAGTTTGCAATAGCCATTTTTCGTTTTGATCTTGCCTCTTTTTAATAAAGAATCCATTTTCTTTTGTATTAGTGATATAGGTATTTATTAAATTCCAAACATCGTCAATACCTCTTTGTTCTATGGCAGAACATCCTAAAACCTCAGGAATCCAACCATTTTCTTTCGGAGGATAAAGTTGTAACGCTCTCTTAAACTCAATAGTTGCTTTTTTTACATTTTTAATATTAGTACCATCGGCTTTATTAATAACGATACTATCTGCCATTTCAATAATACCCCTTTTAATACCTTGAAGTTCATCACCAGCACCAGCAATTTTTAAAAGTAAAAAGAAATCTACCATGCTGTGCACAACAGTTTCACTTTGACCAACGCCTACGGTTTCTATTATGATAGTATCATATCCTGCGGCTTCACATAATATAATAGTTTCTCTTGTTTTTTTTGCGACACCACCAAGAGTGTCACCAGATGGAGATGGTCGTATAAACGCATTTTGCTCTTTTACTAAATCTTCCATTCTGGTTTTATCGCCCAAAATACTCCCTTTGGTAATACTGCTACTAGGGTCTACTGCTAATACTGCCACTTTTGCTCCTGTAGCAATAAGCATTTTCCCCAAAACTTCTATAAAGGTGCTTTTTCCAACTCCAGGAACCCCAGTAATTCCTATTCTTTTACTCTCATTTTTTTTAGATAGACAAGCTTCTACGACTATATTGGCTTTTTTTATATGTTGGGGGTTTGTGCTTTCTATTAAGGTAATAGCTCTGCTTAGTGCCGTTTTATTTCCAGCAAGAATACCCTTTATTAATTCTGCTGCAGATGGAATACGTTTTCTAAACGATTTAATTTTAGAAATACTTTGGTTACTGGTGTTTTTTGTTGTGCTCAATTTAGTTTTTCAATGGAATAGAAATTTTTGTGGTATCCCAACTAAGATTCAAATTTGGTTGTTCTCCTTCAAAATTTATGGTGAATTTTTCGATTGTTGTTGTGGTAGCTTGTGATGGAATATTAATTTTTAAAACATCGTTACTTTCATCTCTAGTTGTTGTTTTCCCACCACTTATTAAAGTTACTCCCCAACCTGGAATTTCGCTGTTAAAAATTACTGTCCATTTGTCCTTATTAGGTATGGTCCATAACGAATATGTACCTTTTGGTAATTTTTTGGTATTAATAGTTAAATCTGTTTTGGTACTAAAAGTTGTAGGTTCGTTGGCTCCAGTTCTCCATACCTGTCCATAAGGAACAAGTTCTCCGAAAATAACACGCTCTTTTTTAGAAGGACTGCTATAGTTTACTTCAAGCTGGTATCCATTTTTTGTGTAGCTAGCACTAGTTTCTGGACTGTGTGCTTTTGTTTGTGATTTTGCAATTGGGACTAAAACAAAATAAACTAAACCAATTATAACTATTAAACTTCCAAGAATCCATTTGGTTTTTTTACTCATAATGTCTATTTTAAATTTAATTAAAGTAATAAGTTACTAATTTTTATAGTGATACACTAATCTTTGTTTTTTGGTAATGTATTGGAAATAAGGAAGCTGTTTCCTTATTTTAGAACTCTACTAATAGACTTTGTTATTTTAATTTTAAAATTTTATGTAAAAATAAGATGTTTTTTGCAACAGTGTATTTTTTTTATCGTCTTTTAAAGTGAATAATAATTGTAACCAAACTAGGAAACTGCCGGCATGTTCCAAGTAACATTAATCAATCAATGTAAAAATAACGACCGTAAAGCTCAATTAAAGCTTTACAAACAGTATTGTGATGCTATGTTTTGTGTATCCTTAAGGTATTTAAAAAACACACAGGATGCAGAAGATGTTACACAAGAAGCGTTTATTAATGCATTTCAAAAAATAGAACAGTACAAATCAGAAGTAACGTTTGGAGCATGGTTAAAAAAAATAGTAATTCATAAATGTTTGGATTTCTTAAAACAAAAGAAAGCACGTTTTGTTGATATTGAAGAAGGACATTTGTATTTGGCGGAAGAAGAAGATTGGAATGTAGCTGCTAGTATTACTATAGCGGAAGTAAAAAGCACTATTGAAAAATTATCAGATAAATACCAGTGCATTTTAAAATTATTTTTAATTGAAGGATATGACCATGGAGAAATTTCCCAGATATTGGAAATTTCGGAAGTAGCATCAAGAACACGGTTATTAAGAGGAAAACAAAAATTAAAAGAACTTTTAAATCAACAAAGAAATGGAACAGGATCTTAGGGATTTAATGAAAAATGAAAAAATGCCTTCAGATAGGATGAAATCTGGGCATGAGCAGCGGTTTTTGGATTTATTAGCAATAGAAATTCCGAAAAAGAAAGAACGCAACAATTTTTGGATATTAAAAATTGCGGCATCAATTCTTTTACTAGTAGGAGTCGGAACACTTGTATATACTTTTAATAACAACGTTACAGTTATTCCTGAAGTTGTTGTTGTAGCGCCAGTAAAGGAAGATAACAGTAGCAAAATATCTATAGGAAATCTTTCGCCAGGGTTAAAAAAAGTTGAAGATTATTATTTGGCAAGTATTAATTTGGAATTAGCTTCTATAGAAAGCTCTAAAGATAACGATGCACTTATTAAAAGTTTTATGACTCGCCTTTCTGAGCTTAATGATGAATATGCAAAATTAAATGAAGAATTAAATACAGATGGGCCTAACGAACAGACCGTTACTGCGCTTATCGATAACTTACAATTGCGGTTACAATTGTTGTTTAAGTTAAAAGATAAAATAAACGAATTAAAAAAATCTAAAAATGAAGTTTTTAAAGATCAGCAAGTTTAATTGGACCGCAGGCATCGCATTTTTTATGGTGATGACCATGGTTGCGCAAACAGAGACCAAAACATATCGTGAAAGTTTTAATGCAACTCCGGAAATTATAATAGATGTAAATACAAGTTATACCGATGTTGTTTTTGAAACGTGGAATAAGAATACTGTTGAAGTACAAGCAGAAATTAATGTAACAGATGTTACAGCAGAAGAAGCGCAACAGATTTTTGATAATTGGAATTTTGAAGCTATTGGAAATAGTAAAAAAATAAGCATTTCTACAGATTCAGGAAATTCTTATCCTATGGTATTATCAAACAATAATTTTGTATTCAGAGATTTTGATGTACACGAAAATGTAATGCCAATATTAACAGAAATGGTACCAACTATTATTGAAAATATTGTAATTCCAGAAATGCCACCAATGCCACCAATGCCAATGTTAATGGGTAATAATAATTTTGATTATGATGCTTATAAAAAGGATGGTGATAAATACCTAAGAAAATGGAAGAAAGAATTTTCTAAGAATTTCGATAATGATTTTAAGAAAGAAATTGAAGCTTGGAAGCAGGAGATGGAAGCGCATCAAAAAGAAATGAAATTGCATCAGAAAGAAATGATAATTGAGTTAAGAAATAATGAAAAAGAACGCCAAGAGGTAATAATAGAGTTAAAAGAGCATCAAAGAGAATTGCGAGAAGAACAGCGTAAAGTTGTTAGAGAAGTTAAAGAAGTAGCAAGAGTAAAATCTAGAATGGCCAATAGAGTACGTGTTGAGCAAAGACGGATGATGAAAAAAGGGAATGATGTTCATTTTTATCGTATCGATACTGATAAGAAGCATAAAAATGCAAAAAAGAAGATTATTATAAAAATGCCTAAGGGAAGCAAGCTTAAAATAAATGTTAGGCATGGTGAAGTAAAATTGGCAAATACAGTAAAAAATATAAAAGCAACCTTGTCTCATACAAGGTTGTTTGCTGCTAATGTAGAAGGAGAAGATACGTTTATAGAATCTTCTTACGCTCCTGTAGAAATTTACAATTGGAGCGATGGACAATTGAAGGTTAATTATGTAAAAGATGTGAAATTATCACAAGTAGGAAAACTAAGGTTAAAAGCAAATTCATCGGATATTACCATTGCGGCTATTGCCAAAAGTGCCATAATTAGCGGAACAATTGGAACTCTTACTATTGATAAAATTAATGATACTTTTTCAACAATTGATATTGTTTTAGAACATTCAGATGCCAATTTATTATTGCCAAAAAGTGCCTATACTATATCTGTAAATGGTGATTATACAAAAATTAATTACCCAGAACGACTTGTTGTATCTGAATATGAGAATGATTCAACAACATTGATTAAAGGTCATCATAAATCAAAAAACACAGATAAGTCAATTACCATTAATGCCAAGCATAGTAATATTGTACTACATTAATGCCCATTTTTAAGTAAGGAAGGGAATTTTTTCTTAAATCTGTTTAATCTTGGTACAGATACATTTCTGACATATGGATTATTAGGATTTCTCTTCTCATAATTTTGATGGTATTTTTCTCCTTTATAAAAAGAAGTAAATGCTTTTACTTCAGTAACAATTGGTTTAGCATATATTTTTTCTGCTGTTAATGCTGCAATTGTAGTCGCTATTATATTTTTTTCCTTTTCATTCTTGTAAAAAGCTATAGATCGGTACTGTGGTCCCCTATCTGGCCCCTGTCTATTAAGTGTTGTAGGGTCATGAGAACCAAAAAAGATGAGTACTAAGGTTTCATAACTTATCACTTTAGGATTGTAATAGATTTCAACAGCTTCTGCATGTTTGGTTAATCCACGTCCTACTTTTTCATATGTTGGATTCTTTTTTTCTCCACCAGCATAACCAGAAATTACTTCTTTTACGCCTTTTACACTTTCAAAAATTGCCTCCACACACCAAAAACAGCCTGATGCAAAATATGCAGTTTCATAGTGCTGCAATTCTAATGGAGCTATGGTATTTATTTGTTTTTTTGGAGCTGTGGTATTAGAATTACAGCTAATAGTAAGTCCAAAAAGGAAAATTATAAATGTTGTAGTTGTCTTCATGGGATTAAGTTTTTTACACCTTAGTCATTCCAAATATTCGTTTAATGATACGGAATGTTGCTTTTAATTTGTTGTAAAATAAAGAAGAAACTTACATCATAATGTTTTTTTATGTTAATGTTTTATGATCTTAGGGTGTAAAAACAAAAAAAGAGGCTCCATATAATGAAACCTCTGCATAAAAAAAGGGGATCTTTTTTATTAATCTAACTTGCTAGTAAGTTTAAAACCAGTAAACAAGCCTGCACCAGCCATAAAGAATATGGTACCTGGGTAAGCAATGTCTTCTTTGATATCTAACGTATAATGTAAAGTTCCTGCAATAAAAATTCCAAGACCAATACCCATAGCAAGTAAAGACAGGTTAAGTACCAGAACCTTCCATATTGGTGTAATGCGTTTTGTTTTGCTATAAAAAATAGTAGCCTCAGCTCCTTTATCAATAAGTGACATACGCTCTTTGTTTCTTGCTGTGATAAATAAATAAAAAAGACCTAAAATACTCCCCGCAATGATTAATACTATAAATACTCCTGCAACCATAATTTTCGATTTTTAATTGATTAATTGTATTGTTCGCAGATAAGACGATTATTAAAAGATTAAGGTTACACTTATTTTATTTTTTTTTCGATTTGAAGTTTTTAGTTTTATCTACGCTAAAGAGATTCTGAACATTTTTTTGTATCTTTTGTAAAGTTAGTGTAACCTTTATATTGTTTTTGTCGTCCTATGTTTAACATCAACTATGAAAACCGATATTAATATTATTGCAGCAGTGCTTTCTGGAAACACCCGGGAGTATAGCCATTTGGTATCCAGATACCAAAACATGGTATATGGTATTGGTTTAAAGTTTTTGAATGATAGCAATGATGCAGAAGATTTGGCTCAGGAGGTTTTTATAAAAGTTTATAAATCTTTGGCTAAATATAAAGGAGATTCTAAATTTTCTACTTGGATATATAGAGTTGCTTATAATACAGCTTTGGATAAGGTAAAAAGTAGTAGGTATAAGCATTCTAGAAGATTAGATGAAATAAATGAGCAAGAAATTGCTGATGATACTGTTGTTACTGAATCAGAAGGGACAGATTTTAGGAAAGATTTAATTAAAAGAGCAATAGATAAATTACCAGCAGATCAGCAAGTAATAATTTCGTTGTTTTATTTTGAAGAATTATCTTTGAAAGAAATTGCTTTGATAACAAAATTTACTGAAGCAAACGTAAAAGTAAAATTACATAGAAGTAGAAAGAAACTCTATGATTTACTAGAAAAATATAAAGAACCTTTAACTACAGAATAATGAGTACTGAAGACATTAAGGAAGAAGAGTTAAAAGCGATATTAAAAAGTATGGAGGTCTCAAAACCATCTGTGGATTTTGAGGCGAATGTTATGAATTTAATTCTTGAAGAAGAAAAGAAGCAAGTTTTAGCTCCATTAGTTTCTAAAAAGGGCTGGGCAGTAGCTGTGTTATTTGTTTTGGGAATTGTTACTGCCATGTATTTTATAGATATGGGGAGTTTTTCGGCTATTTCTTCTTTTGATTATAGTTTTTTAGAAAAAATTTCATTTAATCTTGATACTTCAATTGTTTTGTCAAAAACGGTTATTTATAGCTTGATCGGGTTATTTGTTGCATTTTTAATCCAGGTAGGATTTATAAAAAATTATTATGTAAAGCAGTATAGAGTGTAATTATTTTGGTTGTCATTCTTAAAACATGCTGATGTGTTTCAGATGATATCTATCTGACAAAAAGTAGTGCTATAACAAGATAAAAAGATTTTAGTAGTCGTAGGTTAGGAAGTTGACCTTAGTAGTATTTTGGATTAAAAACTTCAATAAATCATTAAAATCCCCGTATAGTTTTGCTAGTTTTTAAATTCAATATCGCTTGAGACGCTATCATTAGAATTATTCAATTGACCTCCTGAAGATGATTTTACAACTAATGTGAGGACATACTTTCCATCAGTATCTTTTTTTGGACTAAAAGAGGCATTTATTCCAATTGCACTTGAAGTACCTCCTTCAAAAAGACCTCCATTACCAATATAAATAAACTTATGAAAGAAAATATTATTGCTATCATATTTCCATTCAGAATTATCTACCGTTCTTGATCCATGAGAAGTCAAGGTATTATCAAAATTAATACTTAAGCAATTACTTTTTGCAAACCTAAATTCAACAGGGTTAGTGCCGTTAGAATCCTGATTTTCATACTCTCCAATAAGTACTTGAAAATCGATTTCTTCCGAATTTCTTAAAACATTAGTATTGCCCGAGTACAATGTTGGTATATAATCTGGAACTAAATTACAGATTGATATATTTGCTTCTCCATCTAGGTATTTATTATTTATAGGGCTAGTATATGGAGCTGTAACTACTCTTCCATCAGAGCGTATTTTACCAGAACCATCTTCGAACATTGCGTCGTCAACATCACTATATTCGTTACCATCATTATTATCTGCAGTAACGGTGTTATATGCTTCATCTGCATCACTACAACCATCATTATCACTATCTAAGTCAATATAGTTAGACATGTTGTCTCCATCTGTATCTCCATTACCTTCTATACTATCTAATATACCATCATTATCTGAATCCAAATCTATATAGTTCGGAATTCCATCTAAATCAGTATCCTTAGAAGTGGAGAAAGTAATAGCTTTAATACTTATACTTGTATTTGCACTTTGACCAACAGCTGGTGAACTAATATTAAAACTAGCATATGCAATGGCTTGAATATCAGTTGCAATAATTTCTACAGTTTCGAATCTATAAGTAGTTTGAGTCGTGTTTCCAGAAAAATTTACACTATTATTTCGAACAAGCCCTCCCGAAAGTGAAGTTCTTGCACTACCTCTGGTACTTTCGTTATTGCTAATTCGTACGTTCATAGTTACAGAATAGATGTTACCAATTGCAAGTCCAGTAATACGAGCACGACCATAACCAGAGAGAGAGAAACATGATGAGCCAGTAGTTCCATAAGCACTAACACTACCTGGACTAAAAGTAGTTTTTGCACCAGCCGCATAACATCCTTCATATTTTGATATTTCTGTAAATACAATGCTTGATGAGGGTGAGATATTTTTAACTAAGCCTTCATCTCCATTACTTATACCGTCTCCATCACAATCTCCTTCTAAAGATGTGTCAGCACATGGTGTTTGTCCGTATGTCCAGATGTTTATAAAACAAAAAATAAATAGGAATATGCCTTTCTTTATCATATTATAAATTTGTTAATCTTTGACATTTTTTCAGTAATCTAATACGGAAACGCTATTGATCAATTGTATCATAACAGATTACCTATATAGTATCAAAAATGGGTGTAAGCCAATTGTTTATATTTTATCATGGAAGATTATAATTTGTTACGATATTAATATTTCCCTTGTTTAACTAAAAACTAATGTTGTTAACAGGTTAATTCCTGTTGTAAATAGGTTAATTCTTAGTGTAAAGAAATCTTTTTCCTACTTTAAATTTTGCATTAATAAAAGTAATTATGGATTTTTCTTTTTTTTGATTGTTTACACGTTGTTTTTCAGCTTTATATGAGAATGATAAAGAAGTTGTTTTTTTGAATCATCGATGAATGGCACTTAATACAGCTGTATTAAATCCGATGAAATGCACTTTATCGAGAAAGAAATACCGTTAATCATTTAACGAAACAAGTCAACTTATAATAACTGGCTTTAGGCGAAAATAAAGGGATAAAGGCTCTGTTAGCACTTAACTTTGTACCAACAAATAGCCTAAGAATGAAAACTTTTTTATTATATATTGCAATTGCAACATTTACTTTTACTACTCAAGCACAAGATGAAACTATAATTTTATCTCAGCAAGAAAAAGTAATAGTGGTTAGCAAATCTGCAAAAGTTATTCAGATCGAGGAAATGAATTCTACTGTTAAACATAATACTTCAAAAATTATTAATAGTGTTGCTAGAGTTCATAAAAATAAAAACTATAAAGTTATTAAAGCTTTAAATTTCAGAACAAAGAAAAAGTCTTTAATGGCTTAGTCTCTTCTTTCTCTAAAAAAAAACTGAATAATAGTACAAAGTAAAATAAAGACATTTCTTGTCTTAGCTGCAATATTAGAAAAAGACTCGTATTTACATCTTACTTTTTAAATCTATAAAAATCTATCAGTTTACTTCACTAGATACACTTATCTGAGTACCAAATTTAACCTTACCAATTTTTGCCCAATGTATTAGATCCGATGTATTTCTAATATTTTAGTAAATTCATGGTCTTAAAGGATTTACTTATAAATTGCGATAATAAAATCAAGATTGATATATTAAAAACGCATTGCATTTTTGATCTGTTATCCAGAAATATTTATTATAAACGTTTAGCGCACTACTGATTTCTGATCATTAAAACCTATTTTAATCTCCTTTTAGGGTTGAAATGGTTAGTTGGGAAGCATTTAGGAAGGTTTTTATTTTTAGTAAGAAATACTGTCAAGAAATTGGTAAGACGTAATTCACAGTGTTCTTTACGATTATCTACTTTTAGGTAAAATAATCAACTAATAGTTGATGTAAATACGTGATCAATAATTTAGACCTAAGGGAAGGAAATTTGTTGTTGGATTTTTTATTCTAGGGGAGAAGCATAAGGAGTTAAACTCCATATACACAATTAGAAAATGGTGAATAAAAAAAGAGACTATTGGTTTTCCAATAATCTCTTTTGATAATTTGGTAGGCTTACTTGAACACTAACTCAATATTTTGGTTTTATTTTATTTGAACAATAGGGAATTCTGACCTTCTGTTTAATTCTAATTCTTCAGGCGTACAATCTTCTTTACTCGTACACTCATTTATAGGTCTTCGTTTTCCAAAGCCTTCATAAGACAGGATTCTATATTTTGGAACACCATGGTCAATTAAATAATCATAAGTAGATTTGGCTCTTTTTTTAGATAAATTATCATTGTATCTATTACTACCAACTGGGTCAGTATGAGACTCTAATCGAATAATCATTTGTTTGTAGGTAACTGTCATTAGTTTTACAACTTTATCTAACTCTAATGCTGCATCTGGCCTTATATTACTTTTATCATAGTCGAAGTATATTTTGTTAAGATCGGCTAGTATTTTTAAATCTAGTACAGGATCTAAGGTAACATCTTGTATTTCTTCTTTGGCACTATAAGGAGTTGTATAGGTATTAAAAAAGGTATTTTTATGTGGATGTGTTTTTCTAACCGCTTCAATCATATAGTTTTTATTTCTATCGACTTCAACTATTTGATATTTTCCATTTGCATCTGTTGTAGTTTGTTTCACAACCTGATTGGTAGCTTGGTCGTAAAGCGTAATAGTAACATTGCTTAATGGTTGCTTGTTTACTCCATCTATTACAGTACCTTTTAGTGTTAATGAAGGCTGAAACTTAAACCTGTAAATATCATCTGCTCCTTTTCCTCCTTCACGATTAGAACTTACATAACCATCGCTAGAATCAGAAAGCTCAAAATAGGCAAAATCATCACTAGTACTATTTAGTGGTTTTCCAAGGTTAATAACATCTATATAATTTCCATCTTTATCAGTAAGTGCAGAAAAAACATCTAATTGACCATAACCAACATGTCCTTCTGAAGAGAAAAACAATTTACCTTCTCTGTTTACAAACGGAAACATTTCGTCTTCACTTGTATTTACAACAGGACCAGCATTTTTTGGAGAGGAAATTTTTCCTCTTTCTCCAATAGAAGCATAGTAAATGTCTTTACCACCATATCCACCTGGTTTATCAGAGGTAAAAAACAACGTTTTCCCATCTGGACTTATTGCAGGATGTGTTATGGAATATTCATCTCTATTTATATTAATACTTAAATTAACAACCCATTTATTGTTAATCAGTTTTGCACGGTATATTTTTAGGTGTGTAATATTTTCTTCTCCACTACCTTTTTTATTTTTATAATAATTATTCCGAGTAAAATAAACTTCAGTACTGTCATTTATAAAAACTAAAGAACTTTCATGAAACTTTGTATTGATATCTCCCGAAATACGTTTTGGTTTATCATTTCCAAAATTTGGATTTACTTTAAAAATATCTAATAAAGGTTCTTCATTCCATCCGTAAAGCTTTCCACTTTTTTCATCAACCCTTGAAGAGGCAAAATATAAGTTCCCATTACTATCTGCAGAAACCCCAAAATCGCTTTGAGGTGAATTTAGATCTGTAGTAAAAATTTCGTATCGTTCTCTACTATTAAAAACAATTGAAGCGATATTACCGTCCTTTAAATATCTTTTGAGTAAAGGATCGTTTTCATGTAGCTTTTGATATTTTTTTAACCACTTTTTAGATTCTTTAAGATTATCTATACTTCTCAGTGCCATGGCATACTTTAAGTAATAATCTGGTGGTATAGATTTATCATTTATTATGGCTTCAAAATGTGGAATTGCTTTTTTATATTGCCTAAGCAGTAAAAAACATTCAGCAAGTCTACCATGTGCATAATTTGGATAAAAATCATTTTTCACCATTTTTTCATAATCAACAATAGCTTTTACATAAGAGAATTTGCTAAAGTAATAATCGGCTCTACTTTGTGCGCCATATTGTGACGTTGCTAGATTAGCAGACAAAAGAAAGCTAGTTAGTATAAAAAAATTAATAATTTGTTTCATGTACTTTTGAGTTGGTTAAGAAAACAATTTTATACAAATTAATAAATAGTAGCATTTGATATCCTAGTTATGTAGTCTAATTACTAGTTATCATCGGTACGTAACCAAATAGGTACGTTAAAAAGCAATCTTATGAATGCATGCTGTTTAATCTGATAAAACGCTGAAATTTGACATAAATGAGCTGTACATTTTAGTATTTTTTTTAGTACAGATTATTTTATCATATTTTTTGTAGCTAAAATAGTCTTAATATGTGGGATTAAGCTTGTTTTTTAAACAAAATTCAAGTTCAACTATGTATTTAATCGAATAATTTGGTGATTTAACCCTATGATTTGATTTTTAATTTTATATTAGTACTGATTAATGCCCTATCCCAAACTTTATGAAATTATTTTTTAAACCTATATTGACAAGTATATTATTGTTTTCTAGTATTTCTTGTACTTCAGATTCCATAGCAGAAGAGGATGCTTTGCTAGGTACTGAAAAGACAAATTATACGCCTTTAGAATTGAGAGTTTTGGATCTTATAAACGCTCATAGAGTTACAATTGGTTTGACAAATTTAGAAAAACTGAATAATATTTCTGGTGAGGCAGCGCTTCATAATGACCATATGATAAGTTATAAAGAAGCATGTCATGATTTCTTTTTTGAGCGCAAGCAAAAATTGCAACAAGTTACTGGTGCAATTGATGTTGTAGAAAATGTAGCTTTTGCTTTTAGCAGTGCAGATGCAGTAGTTGCAGCTTGGATAAGAAGTGGTAAGCATAAAGAAGCAATTGAAGGGAATTATACTCATTTTGGAATTTCTGCCAAGAAAAATGAAGAAGGGAAATACTATTTTACCAATATATTTATAAAAAAGTAAGCTTTACGTTAGTTAATATCGAAAAAATAAAAGGCTATGAACATAATATTCATAGCCTTTGTTGTTTTACAAAATTATGACTTTTTCCTTTAAGGGTTTTTAGCAAGACTATCTATGCTATACCCTTCTTTTAATTGAATAATTGGAAATTCTGTCCTTCTATTTAGTTCTAACTTTTCTGGGCCACAATCTCTTTTACTGGTACATTCATTAATCGGTTTTCTTTTTCCAAAACCATTATATGAAAGAATATGATTTTTAGAAACACCATTTTCTATAAGGTAGTCGTATGTAGATTTTGCCCTTCTTTGAGATAAAGCATCATTGTATTTGTGACTTCCTACAGGATCTGTATGTGATTCTAACCTGATGATCATTTCGGGGTAGGTAACTGTCATTAATTTTACAACTTTATCAAGTTCTATGGCAGCATCTGGTCTAATATTACTTTTGTTAAAATCGTAATAGATTTTATGCAAACCTGCTAGTATTTTTAAATCTAATACTGGTTCCAAAATAATATCTTGCCTTGTAATTCTAGCTGAATTTGAAGATTTGTAGGTAGAAAAATATACATTTTTATGTGGGTGTGTTTTACGTACCGCTTCAACCATATAATTTGTTTTTCGTTCTACAAATATTTTATAGTATCCATGTTTATCGGTATAAACTTCAGCAACCTTTGTATTGGTATTTTGATTGATTAATGTAATAAGGACACTATCCAGTGGTTGTTCGTTTATAGCATCAGTTACAAGACCTTCAACTGCTAGTGATGGTTGAAAATTAAATTTGTAGATATCGTCTCCTCCTTTACCACCTTCTCTGTTAGAACTAATGTATCCGCTAATACCATTTCTAAGCTCATAAAAAGCGAAGTCATCACTGGCACTGTTTAGTGGAGTTCCAAGGTTGATAACATCAATAAATTCTTCTTCTTGATTGGTAATGGCAGAAAAAACATCTAATTGGCCAAAGCCAACATGTCCGTCTGAAGAAAAGAATAGTTTTCCTTCACTATTGATAAAAGGGAACATTTCGTTTCCTTCCGTGTTTACTGTAGGACCAGCATTGATAGGACGTCCAATTTTTCCTCTAGAACCTAATTCTGAGTAATAAATATCTGATCCTCCTAGTCCACCAGGCATATCTGAGGTATAATATAGTCTCTTACCGTCTGGACTTAATGCAGGGTGGCCTGTAGAAAAATGATCACTATTTATCGGTAAGCTTTTATTAACTAACCATTCACCATCTATTAATTTTGCTCGATATATTTTAAGGTTGTTTTCATTTTTTTTACTCATTCCTTCTTTTTTCTTATAGAAGTTATTTCGAGTAAAATAAACAACAGTACTATCTTTGGCAAAAACTAAAGAACTTTCATGATATTTGGTATTGATGTTACCAATAACACGTTCTGGATTGCTTGTGTTTTCGGCATTTACTTTATAAATATCTAGCCATGCCTCTTCATTCCAACCATAAATTTTATCGGTTTTTTTGTTTATTCTAGAGGAAGAGAAATACAACTCGTTATTTTTGATAAATACCCCGAAATCACTTTCAGGAGAATTAAAATCTACTTCATTAAGTGCATAGCGCTCTCTACTATTAAAAACTACAGATGCCAAACTACCGTTTTTTAAGAAACGTTTTAGACGAGAATCATTTCTATTGTATTTTTGGTATTTTTTCATCCATTTTTTAGCGCCTTCTTTGTCATTAATACTTCTTAATGCCATAGCATATTTGAAATAGTAATCGGTAGGGATGTCATCGTTATTAATAATGGCTTCAAAATGAGGAATTGTCTTTTTAAAGTCTCTAATTAATAAATAGCATTCCGCTAATTGACGGTGTGCATAATTAGTTTTAAAATCAGCATCAACCATTTTTTGATATTCTTCAATAGCTTTTACATATGAAAATTTACTGAAGTAATAGTCTCCTCTTTTTTGCACCATATATTGTGCATTTGCAGTATAAGCAAATAGTGCGATAAGGATAAAAAGGACGTAATGTGTGGCTTTTTGTATCATACTAAGTTAATTTTATTAGAAATATCTTGGTGATTTATAAATTCCTTTTTTCTTACGAGGAATTTCATAGATTAATAAAAATTCATGTGTACCAGAAGTATATGGTCTTATGTCTCCAGTAGGTAAATCGTATGCATACCCAATTCTAACACTATCACTAACTTGGAAATCTACAATAGCACCAAGTGATGTTGCGTGGTTAAATCTATAGGAAGCACCAATCCAGAGTTTTTCATAAAAAAGAAAATTTGCGGTCATGTCATAAGATGCAGGGGCTCCACTGGTAAATTTTGCCAATACAGTTGGTTTAAATTTTGTATCTGGAGAGATATCAAATACCATTCCTCCAATGGCGTAATAGCTAATACGTTCCAGGGCTTCAAACTGTTCGTTGTTTAGTCTTGCGCTTAATATTCTAGGTGTAGAAATACCAGCAAACCATCTATCTGAACCTAAATAGAATCCTACTCCTAAGTTTGGCGACCACTGCGCTAGTGTTTCATCTCCATTATATTGTGGATCGTTTGGATCTGGACTGTCTAGTTTGTAATGTGTAAATCCAGCTTTAAGTCCAAAAGACATTTTTATCTCTCTGCTTAAGGGTAGGCTATAAGAGAAATCACCATAGATATAATTGGTGTTTTCATCACCTAAATTATCATTTATATAGGATATTCCAAGTCCTATTTTTTCATTCTTTAATGGTGTATGGATTGAGAAGGTACTTGTTTGTGGGTTTCCTTCTAATCCAGACCATTGGTTACGATGCAATAATACAGCACTAAGTGTTTCTCTACTTCCTGCATAGGCGGGATTTATAGAGATGGTGTTGTACATGTATTGTGTAAACTGTGGCAACTGTTGTGCGCTTGCAAATGATGCAATACAGCTAGCAATAATGAATACAGATTTTTTGAACACTTTCATTTTTATAAAATTTAATTTGGAGCAATTATTTAGCACTAATGTAGATGTAACCATTAATAGGTTTTAATCCGCTGTCTTTAAGGGTAATCATATAATAATAAGTTCCTGATGGTACTGTTCCTGCTCTACCAATTGAGCCGTTTGGAGATGTAGCTCCCCAATTGTTTTGATAGTTTTTGTCTTCGTACACAATAGTTCCCCATCTGTTAAAGATTTTTATCTCGTAGGTGAAACCACATTCTTCAACACCAGTAATTATCAATACATCGTTAATGTTATCTCCATTTGGAGTAATTGTTTTATTAACTTTTACATCTTCAGATCCACATGGTAATACTACACACTCGTCGTGAATAGTAATGGTAAACTCAACATTGTTAGCACAAGTATCATTAATTGCAGTATAGGTAATGATATATTCTCCTAGTTCTAAATCTAAGGATTGAAACATTTCATCGTCCATTACAGCATCACCTTTGGTTATTTCATAGGTTCCATCTGTTGCATAACCATCAGGTAATAATGCTTCTAAATCGACTTCAATTTCTTCAACACAAACATCTAGAGCAATGTTAACAGTTTCTAACTGCGTAATATGAATAAACTGTTGGAACTCTTCTACATTATTACAGCTATCTGTTACTGTCCATGTTCTAACAATCATATAGTCTTCAGAAGAAGTTGTAAAAGTTGATTCTTCTTCAAAAACAACACTATAGTTACCACATCCACCAGTAAACTCTAATTCTGGAACTTCAGGAATAGCATCTCCACACATGATTGCAATATCAGTTTGGTATTCATCTTTAAGTTTGATGCCTCCAGATGATGTAATTGTAAGTGTTTGTGAATGAGTAGTTGTGTTTCCTGCACAATCAGCAATTGTCCAAGTTCTTGTTATTTGATATCCAAGTGCACAGTTGGCATTATTAGTTGTTGTTTCGGTAAAGTTAACATCGGCTAAATTGGCATCGCAGTTATCTGTAGCAGTAAGCGTTGCTGCTTCTGGTATGTTATCACAAGTAACAGTATTGTCTGTTGGTAGTGTTTCAACAAATACTGGTGCAGTTGTATCTTCTACAGTAATTGTTTGAGTATGTCTCGTAAAGTTTCCAGCACAGTCGGTTACCATCCATATTCTTGTAATAATATAATTAGAAGAACAAGAATCAGCATCTGTTATTTGTTCATCTGTTACAATTGTTAGACTTGTTGGACTTGAATCACAAGTATCAGCAACAGGTATTACTTCCATTACTGGAATAGCATCACAAGAAACAGTGATATCTGTTGGTAAAATTCCTGTAAATGTTGGAGCAGTAGTATCTTCCACAGTAATAACTTGTGTATGTGTTGTGGTGTTTCCTGCACAGTCTGAAGCAGTCCATGTTCTTGTGATAGTATATTCTGCAGCACAAGCGTCGTCATGACCAGAAATAACATCATTTACATTGATAACAATATCTGCGTCTAAAGCACAATTATCAGTAGCGGTTAATATTGCAGCATTCGGAACAGCATCACAAGAAACAGTACTATCAGCTGGCAAGATTCCAGTAAATATAGGCGCAGTATTATCTTCAACTGTTATTGTTTGTGTATGTGTTATTTCGTTAGCAACACAGTCAGTAATTGTCCATGTTCTAGTAATTGTATATTCGGTAGCACATGCATCATCTTGACCAGTAATTATTTCATTAAAAACTACAGTTAAGTTACATGTTGGGTTATTAGGTATGATTCCAACAACAGGTATTGCGTCACATTCAACTGTTATATCTTGTGGATATGTAGCAGTACTATCGTTATCATTTATTCTTCCAACAGCTGTATCTACGTTGATAGGAATTAATGTTGTTGTTAAGTTAGATAACACAATTGTGTAATCTTCTTGTGTTTCTATAATAATATCATCAATAATATTTACAGTAATGGTCTTTGTTTCTCCATCTGTCCCCGCAAAATTTAATGTCCCCGATTCAGTTACATAATCTCCTGGTTCAATAGCGCTTCCATTAGTTGTTGTAAAATCTACACTGAATGCATCTTGAGTATTTCCAGTAAGTACAACAGTAAATGTTGCTGTACCAGCATCTTCATCTACGGAAACTTGAGTTGGACTAATTACTAATCCTGATGTTCCGAGGATAAAGTCATCATCATTGATCGTTCCAGTAGCAGTATTTGTAGGTTGTCCATCCACAAAACCAATTCCAATATTAGAAACAATATTAGAAAGTACCACAGTAAACTGTTCTTGAGGTTCGATAAGTGAATCATCTGTAATTGGCACTTGAATAGTGAAAGATTTTACAGTAGGCGTGAATGTAATGGTATTAGCTTCGGTAGTATAATCACTAGGATTAGTAGCCGAACCATTAGCTGTAGTATAATCAACAGCTACATTTTGAGCAATATCACCAGTAAGTGTTACAATAAACTCAGCAAAAGCATCAGTCCCTTCGGTAACAGTTACTCCAGTATTTGTAAAAGCAATACCTGTACCAGCAGAAGCATCATCATCATTAATAGTTCCAGTAGCAGTATTTGTAGGTTGTCCATCCACAAAACCAATTCCAATATTAGAAACAATATTAGAAAGCACCACAGTAAACTGTTCTTGAGGTTCGATAAGCGAATCATCTGTAATCGGCACCTGAATAGTGAAAGATTTTACAGTAGGGGTGAATGTAATGGTATTAGCTTCGGTAGTATAATCACTAGGATTAGTAGCCGAACCATTAGCTGTAGTATAATCAACAGCTACATTTTGAGCAATATCACCAGTAAGTGTTACAATAAACTCAGCAAAAGCATCAGTCCCTTCGGTAACAGTTACTCCAGTATTTGTAAAAGCAATACCAGTACCAGCAGAAGCATCATCATCATTGATAGTTCCAGTAGCAGTATTTGTAGGTTGTCCATCCACAAAACCAATTCCAATATTAGAAACAATATTAGAAAGTACCACAGTAAACTGTTCTTGAGGTTCGATAAGTGAATCATCTGTAATTGGCACTTGAATAGTAAATGATTTTACAGTAGGCGTGAATGTAATGGTATTAGCTTCGGTTGTATAATCACTAGGATTAGTAGCCGAACCATTAGCTGTAGTATAATCAACAGCTACATTTTGAGCAATATCACCAGTAAGTGTTACAATAAACTCAGCAAAAGCATCCGTACCTTCGGTAACAGTTACTCCAGTATTTGTAAAAGCAATACCAGTACCAGCAGAAGCATCATCATCATTGATCGTTGCAGTAGCAGTATTTGTAGGTTGTCCATCCACAAAACCAATTCCAATATTAGAAACAATATTAGAAAGTACCACAGTAAATTGTTCTTGAGGTTCGATAAGCGAATCATCTGTAATCGGCACTTGAATAGTAAATGATTTTACAGTAGGCGTGAATGTAATGGTATTAGCTTCGGTTGTATAATCACTAGGATTAGTAGCCGAACCATTAGCCGTAGTATAATCAACAGCTACATTTTGAGCAATATCACCAGTAAGTGTTACAATAAACTCAGCAAAAGCATCCGTACCTTCGGTAACAGTTACTCCAGTATTGGTAAAAGCAATACCAGTACCAGCAGAAGCATCATTATCATTAATAGTTCCAGTGGCTGTATTTGTAGGTTGTCCATCCACAAAACCAATTCCAATATTAGAAACAATATTAGAAAGTACCACAGTAAACTGTTCTTGAGGTTCGATAAGCGAATCATCTGTAATCGGCACTTGAATAGTGAAAGATTTTACAGTAGGGGTGAATGTAATGGTATTAGCTTCAGTACTATAATCACTAGGATTAGTAGCCGAACCATTAGCTGTAGTATAATCAATAGCTACATTTTGAGCAATATCACCAGTAAGTGTTACAATAAACTCAGCAAAAGCATCAGTCCCTTCGGTAACAGTTACTCCAGTATTTGTAAAAGCAATACCAGTACCAGCAGAAGCATCATCATCATTGATTGTTCCAGTAGCTGTATTTGTAGGTTGTCCATCCACAAAACCAATTCCAATATTAGAAACAATATTAGAAAGCACCACAGTAAATTGTTCTTGTGGTTCGATAAGCGAATCATCTGTAATTGGCACTTGAATAGTGAAAGATTTTACAGTAGGCGTGAATGTAATGGTATTAGCTTCGGTAGTATAATCACTAGGATTAGTAGCCGAACCATTAGCTGTAGTATAATCAACAGCTACATTTTGAGCAATATCACCAGTAAGTGTTACAATAAACTCAGCAAAAGCATCAGTACCTTCGGTAACAGTTACTCCAGTATTTGTAAAAGCAATACCAGTACCAGCAGAAGCATCATCATCATTAATAGTTCCAGTAGCAGTATTTGTAGGTTGTCCATCCACAAAACCAATTCCAATATTAGAAACAATATTAGAAAGCACCACAGTAAATTGTTCTTGAGGTTCGATAAGTGAATCATCTGTAATTGGCACTTGAATAGTGAAAGATTTTACAGTAGGCGTGAATGTAATGGTATTAGCTTCGGTTGTATAATCACTAGGATTAGTAGCCGAACCATTAGCTGTAGTATAATCAACAGCTACATTTTGAGCAATATCACCAGTAAGTGTTACAATAAACTCAGCAAAAGCATCCGTACCTTCGGTAACAGTTACTCCAGTATTTGTAAAAGCAATACCAGTACCAGCAGAAGCATCATCATCATTGATCGTTCCAGTAGCAGTATTTGTAGGTTGTCCATCCACAAAACCAATTCCAATATTAGAAACAATATTAGAAAGCACCACAGTAAACTGTTCTTGAGGTTCGATAAGTGAATCATCTGTAATTGGCACTTGAATAGTGAAAGATTTTACAGTAGGCGTGAATGTTATGGTATTAGCTTCAGTACTATAATCACTAGGATTAGTAGCCGAACCATTAACTGTAGTATAATCAACAGCTACATTTTGAGCAATATCACCAGTAAGTGTTACAATAAACTCAGCAAAAGCATCAGTCCCTTCGGTAACAGTTACTCCAGTATTGGTAAAAGCAATACCTGTACCAGCAGAAGCATCATCATCATTGATAGTTGCAGTAGCAGTATTTGTAGGTTGTCCATCCACAAAACCAATTCCAATATTAGAAACAATATTAGAAAGCACCACAGTAAATTGTTCTTGAGGTTCGATAAGTGAATCATCTGTAATTGGCACTTGAATAGTAAATGATTTTACAGTAGGCGTGAATGTAATGGTATTAGCTTCGGTTGTATAATCACTAGGATTAGTAGCCGAACCATTAGCTGTAGTATAATCAACAGCTACATTTTGAGCAATATCACCAGTAAGTGTTACAATAAACTCAGCAAAAGCATCCGTACCTTCGGTAACAGTTACTCCAGTATTTGTAAAAGCAATACCAGTACCAGCAGAAGCATCATCATCATTGATCGTTGCAGTAGCAGTATTTGTAGGTTGTCCATCCACAAAACCAATTCCAATATTAGAAACAATATTAGAAAGTACCACAGTAAATTGTTCTTGAGGTTCGATAAGCGAATCATCTGTAATCGGCACTTGAATAGTAAATGATTTTACAGTAGGCGTGAATGTAATGGTATTAGCTTCGGTTGTATAATCACTAGGATTAGTAGCCGAACCATTAGCCGTAGTATAATCAACAGCTACATTTTGAGCAATATCACCAGTAAGTGTTACAATAAACTCAGCAAAAGCATCCGTACCTTCGGTAACAGTTACTCCAGTATTGGTAAAAGCAATACCAGTACCAGCAGAAGCATCATTATCATTAATAGTTCCAGTGGCTGTATTTGTAGGTTGTCCATCCACAAAACCAATTCCAATATTAGAAACAATATTAGAAAGTACCACAGTAAACTGTTCTTGAGGTTCGATAAGCGAATCATCTGTAATCGGCACTTGAATAGTGAAAGATTTTACAGTAGGGGTGAATGTAATGGTATTAGCTTCAGTACTATAATCACTAGGATTAGTAGCCGAACCATTAGCTGTAGTATAATCAACAGCTACATTTTGAGCAATATCACCAGTAAGTGTTACAATAAACTCAGCAAAAGCATCAGTCCCTTCGGTAACAGTTACTCCAGTATTTGTAAAAGCAATACCAGTACCAGCAGAAGCATCATCATCATTGATTGTTCCAGTAGCTGTATTTGTAGGTTGTCCATCCACAAAACCAATTCCAATATTAGAAACAATATTAGAAAGCACCACAATAAATTGTTCTTGTGGTTCGATAAGCGAATCATCTGTAATTGGCACTTGAATAGTGAAAGATTTTACAGTAGGCGTGAATGTAATGGTATTAGCTTCGGTAGTATAATCACTAGGATTAGTAGCCGAACCATTAGCTGTAGTATAATCAACAGCTACATTTTGAGCAATATCACCAGTAAGTGTTACAATAAACTCAGCAAAAGCATCAGTACCTTCGGTAACAGTTACTCCAGTATTTGTAAAAGCAATACCAGTACCAGCAGAAGCATCATCATCATTAATAGTTCCAGTAGCAGTATTTGTAGGTTGTCCATCCACAAAACCAATTCCAATATTAGAAACAATATTAGAAAGCACCACAGTAAATTGTTCTTGAGGTTCGATAAGTGAATCATCTGTAATTGGCACTTGAATAGTGAAAGATTTTACAGTAGGCGTGAATGTAATGGTATTAGCTTCGGTTGTATAATCACTAGGATTAGTAGCCGAACCATTAGCTGTAGTATAATCAACAGCTACATTTTGAGCAATATCACCAGTAAGTGTTACAATAAACTCAGCAAAAGCATCAGTCCCTTCGGTAACAGTTACTCCAGTATTTGTAAAAGCAATACCAGTACCAGCAGAAGCATCATCATCATTGATCGTTCCAGTAGCAGTATTTGTAGGTTGTCCATCCACAAAACCAATTCCAATATTAGAAACAATATTAGAAAGCACCACAGTAAACTGTTCTTGAGGTTCGATAAGTGAATCATCTGTAATTGGCACTTGAATAGTGAAAGATTTTACAGTAGGCGTGAATGTTATGGTATTAGCTTCAGTACTATAATCACTAGGATTAGTAGCCGAACCATTAACTGTAGTATAATCAACAGCTACATTTTGAGCAATATCACCAGTAAGTGTTACAATAAACTCAGCAAAAGCATCAGTCCCTTCGGTAACAGTTACTCCAGTATTGGTAAAAGCAATACCTGTACCAGCAGAAGCATCATCATCATTGATAGTTGCAGTAGCAGTATTTGTAGGTTGTCCATCCACAAAACCAATTCCAATATTAGAAACAATATTAGAAAGCACCACAGTAAATTGTTCTTGAGGTTCGATAAGTGAATCATCTGTAATTGGCACTTGAATAGTAAATGATTTTACAGTAGGCGTGAATGTAATGGTATTAGCTTCGGTTGTATAATCACTAGGATTAGTAGCCGAACCATTAGCTGTAGTATAATCAACAGCTACATTTTGAGCAATATCACCAGTAAGTGTTACAATAAACTCAGCAAAAGCATCCGTACCTTCGGTAACAGTTACTCCAGTATTTGTAAAAGCAATACCAGTACCAGCAGAAGCATCATCATCATTGATCGTTGCAGTAGCAGTATTTGTAGGTTGTCCATCCACAAAACCAATTCCAATATTAGAAACAATATTAGAAAGTACCACAGTAAATTGTTCTTGAGGTTCGATAAGCGAATCATCTGTAATCGGCACTTGAATAGTAAATGATTTTACAGTAGGCGTGAATGTAATGGTATTAGCTTCGGTTGTATAATCACTAGGATTAGTAGCCGAACCATTAGCCGTAGTATAATCAACAGCTACATTTTGAGCAATATCACCAGTAAGTGTTACAATAAACTCAGCAAAAGCATCCGTACCTTCGGTAACAGTTACTCCAGTATTGGTAAAAGCAATACCAGTACCAGCAGAAGCATCATTATCATTAATAGTTCCAGTGGCTGTATTTGTAGGTTGTCCATCCACAAAACCAATTCCAATATTAGAAACAATATTAGAAAGTACCACAGTAAACTGTTCTTGAGGTTCGATAAGCGAATCATCTGTAATCGGCACTTGAATAGTGAAAGATTTTACAGTAGGGGTGAATGTAATGGTATTAGCTTCAGTACTATAATCACTAGGATTAGTAGCCGAACCATTAGCTGTAGTATAATCAACAGCTACATTTTGAGCAATATCACCAGTAAGTGTTACAATAAACTCAGCAAAAGCATCAGTCCCTTCGGTAACAGTTACTCCAGTATTTGTAAAAGCAATACCAGTACCAGCAGAAGCATCATCATCATTGATTGTTCCAGTAGCTGTATTTGTAGGTTGTCCATCCACAAAACCAATTCCAATATTAGAAACAATATTAGAAAGCACCACAATAAATTGTTCTTGTGGTTCGATAAGCGAATCATCTGTAATTGGCACTTGAATAGTGAAAGATTTTACAGTAGGCGTGAATGTAATGGTATTAGCTTCGGTAGTATAATCACTAGGATTAGTAGCCGAACCATTAGCTGTAGTATAATCAACAGCTACATTTTGAGCAATATCACCAGTAAGTGTTACAATAAACTCAGCAAAAGCATCAGTACCTTCGGTAACAGTTACTCCAGTATTTGTAAAAGCAATACCAGTACCAGCAGAAGCATCATCATCATTAATAGTTCCAGTAGCAGTATTTGTAGGTTGTCCATCCACAAAACCAATTCCAATATTAGAAACAATATTAGAAAGCACCACAGTAAATTGTTCTTGAGGTTCGATAAGTGAATCATCTGTAATTGGCACTTGAATAGTGAAAGATTTTACAGTAGGCGTGAATGTAATGGTATTAGCTTCGGTTGTATAATCACTAGGATTAGTAGCCGAACCATTAGCTGTAGTATAATCAACAGCTACATTTTGAGCAATATCACCAGTAAGTGTTACAATAAACTCAGCAAAAGCATCAGTCCCTTCGGTAACAGTTACTCCAGTATTTGTAAAAGCAATACCAGTACCAGCAGAAGCATCATCATCATTGATCGTTCCAGTAGCAGTATTTGTAGGTTGTCCATCCACAAAACCAATTCCAATATTAGAAACAATATTAGAAAGCACCACAGTAAACTGTTCTTGAGGTTCGATAAGTGAATCATCTGTAATTGGCACTTGAATAGTGAAAGATTTTACAGTAGGCGTGAATGTTATGGTATTAGCTTCAGTACTATAATCACTAGGATTAGTAGCCGAACCATTAACTGTAGTATAATCAACAGCTACATTTTGAGCAATATCACCAGTAAGTGTTACAATAAACTCAGCAAAAGCATCAGTCCCTTCGGTAACAGTTACTCCAGTATTGGTAAAAGCAATACCTGTACCAGCAGAAGCATCATCATCATTGATAGTTGCAGTAGCAGTATTTGTAGGTTGTCCATCCACAAAACCAATTCCAATATTAGAAACAATATTAGAAAGCACCACAGTAAATTGTTCTTGAGGTTCGATAAGTGAATCATCTGTAATTGGCACTTGAATAGTAAATGATTTTACAGAAGGCGTGAATGTAATGGTATTAGTTTCCGTAGTATAATCACTAGGATTAGTAGCAGAACCATTAGCTGTAGTATAATCAACAGCTACATTTTGAGCAATATCACCAGTAAGTGTTACAATAAACTCAGCAAAAGCATCAGTCCCTTCGGTAACAGTTACTCCAGTATTGGTAAAAGCAATACCTGTACCAGCAGAAGCATCATCATCATTGATAGTTGCAGTAGCAGTATTTGTAGGTTGTCCATCCACAAAACCAATTCCAATATTAGAAACAATATTAGAAAGCACCACAGTAAATTGTTCTTGAGGTTCGATAAGTGAATCATCTGTAATTGGCACTTGAATAGTAAATGATTTTACAGAAGGCGTGAATGTAATGGTATTAGTTTCCGTAGTATAATCACTAGGATTAGTAGCAGAACCATTAGCTGTAGTATAATCAACAGCTACATTTTGAGCAATATCACCAGTAAGTGTTACAATAAACTCAGCAAAAGCATCAGTCCCTTCGGTAACAGTTACTCCAGTATTGGTAAAAGCAATACCAGTACCAGCAGAAGCATCATCATCATTAATAGTTCCAGTAGCAGTATTTGTAGGTTGTCCATCCACAAAACCAATTCCAATATTAGAAACAATATTAGAAAGCACCACAGTAAATTGTTCTTGAGGTTCGATAAGTGAATCATCTGTAATTGGCACTTGAATAGTGAAAGATTTTACAGTAGGCGTGAATGTAATGGTATTAGCTTCGGTTGTATAATCACTAGGATTAGTAGCCGAACCATTAGCTGTAGTATAATCAACAGCTACATTTTGAGCAATATCACCAGTAAGTGTTACAATAAACTCAGCAAAAGCATCAGTCCCTTCGGTAACAGTTACTCCAGTATTTGTAAAAGCAATACCAGTACCAGCAGAAGCATCATCATCATTGATCGTTCCAGTAGCAGTATTTGTAGGTTGTCCATCCACAAAACCAATTCCAATATTAGAAACAATATTAGAAAGCACCACAGTAAACTGTTCTTGAGGTTCGATAAGTGAATCATCTGTAATTGGCACTTGAATAGTGAAAGATTTTACAGTAGGCGTGAATGTTATGGTATTAGCTTCAGTACTATAATCACTAGGATTAGTAGCCGAACCATTAACTGTAGTATAATCAACAGCTACATTTTGAGCAATATCACCAGTAAGTGTTACAATAAACTCAGCAAAAGCATCAGTCCCTTCGGTAACAGTTACTCCAGTATTGGTAAAAGCAATACCTGTACCAGCAGAAGCATCATCATCATTGATTGTCCCAGTAGCAGTATTTGTAGGTTGTCCATCCACAAAACCAATTCCAATATTAGAAACAATATTAGAAAGCACCACAGTAAATTGTTCTTGAGGTTCGATAAGTGAATCATCTGTAATTGGCACTTGAATAGTAAATGATTTTACAGAAGGCGTGAATGTAATGGTATTAGTTTCCGTAGTATAATCACTAGGATTAGTAGCAGAACCATTAGCTGTAGTATAATCAACAGCTACATTTTGAGCAATATCACCAGTAAGTGTTACAATAAACTCAGCAAAAGCATCAGTCCCTTCGGTAACAGTTACTCCAGTATTTGTAAAAGCAATACCTGTACCAGCAGAAGCATCATCATCATTGATTGTTCCAGTCGCTGTATTTGTAGGTTGTCCATCCACAAAACCAATTCCAATATTAGAAACAATATTAGAAAGTATTACAGTAAATTGTTCTTGTGGTTCGATAAGTGAATCATCTGTAATTGGCACTTGAATAGTGAAAGATTTTACAGTAGGCGTGAATGTAATGGTATTAGCTTCGGTTGTATAATCACTAGGATTAGTAGCAGAACCATTAGCCGTAGTATAATCAACAGCTACATTTTGAGCAATATCCCCAGTAAGTGTTACAATAAACTCAGCAAAAGCATCAGTCCCTTCGGTAACAGTTACTCCAGTATTTGTAAAAGCAATACCTGTACCAGCAGAAGCATCATCATCATTGATCGTTCCAGTGGCTGTATTTGTAGGTTGTCCATCCACAAAACCAATTCCAATATTAGAAACAATATTAGAAAGTACCACAGTAAACTGTTCTTGAGGTTCGATAAGTGAATCATCTGTAATCGGCACTTGAATAGTAAAAGATTTTACAGTAGGCGTGAATGTTATGGTATTAGCTTCAGTACTATAATCACTAGGATTAGTAGCAGAACCATTAGCCGTAGTATAATCAACAGCTACATTTTGAGCAATATCACCAGTAAGTGTTACAATAAACTCAGCAAAAGCATCAGTCCCTTCGGTAACAGTTACTCCAGTATTTGTAAAAGCAATACCTGTACCAGCAGAAGCATCATCATCATTGATCGTTCCAGTGGCTGTATTTGTAGGTTGTCCATCCACAAAACCAATTCCAATATTAGAAACAATATTAGAAAGTACCACAGTAAACTGTTCTTGTGGTTCGATAAGTGAATCATCTGTAATTGGCACTTGAATAGTAAATGATTTTACAGTAGGCGTGAATGTAATGGTATTAGTTTCAGTACTATAATCACTAGGATTAGTAGCCGAACCATTAGCCGTAGTATAATCAACAGCTACATTTTGAGCAATATCACCAGTAAGTGTTACAATAAACTCAGCAAAAGCATCAGTCCCTTCGGTAACAGTTACTCCAGTATTTGTAAAAGCAATACCAGTACCAGCAGAAGCATCATCATCATTGATTGTTCCAGTGGCTGTATTTGTAGGTTGTCCATCCACAAAACCAATTCCAATATTAGAAACAATATTAGAAAGTACCACAGTAAACTGTTCTTGAGGTTCGATAAGTGAATCATCTGTAATCGGCACTTGAATAGTAAAAGATTTTACAGTAGGCGTGAATGTTATGGTATTAGCTTCAGTACTATAATCACTAGGATTAGTAGCAGAACCATTAGCCGTAGTATAATCAACAGCTACATTTTGAGCAATATCACCAGTAAGTGTTACAATAAACTCAGCAAAAGCATCAGTCCCTTCGGTAACAGTTACTCCAGTATTTGTAAAAGCAATACCTGTACCAGCAGAAGCATCATTATCAGTAATACTAACAACCCCTTGAGAATCAGCAAAAGTAATGTCTCCAATTGTAGCGGTTAAGTTACTTAAATTAACAAGGTAAGTTTCAGTTGGTTCTATTAAACTGTCATCTGTAACATTAAGAATAATATTTTGAACATCACCACTGCTTGAATTTGCAGGAAATGTGATTTGCCCACTTACTGTAGTATAATCTGTTCCAGAAATAGCTGAACCATTATCCGCAGTAGCAAAGTCTAAAGAAAATGATTTATCTACATCACCATTTAGAGTAACAGCCAAATTAAAAGTACCATCGTTTTCATCTACAGTAATATCTGCAATACTAATAGTTGCTGCATCATTATCAGTAATACGTCCTCTTCCATAATTCTCATTTATAGAAATAGAACCTGCATTACTAAGTCGTATTCTATAACTCTCTGCAACTTCAATAATATTATCATCATTGATTGTTACGGTTACAGTTTTTGTTTCACCATGTGTTCCGTTAAAAAATACAGAAGTTGTACCTACAGCGGTAAAATCTTGTCCCGCAATAGCGCTTCCATTTACTGAAGTATAATCAACAGTAAATCCACCAGCTGCTTCTCCAGTAAATGTTATAGTAAAAACTGCAGTGCCATCAGCTTCATTAACCGTAGTATCGTTAATTACTAAACCTTCGGCAGCACCATTTTCGGTAACATAGATACGTTGTGTATGTGTAGTTTCGTTTCCAGCACAATCTTTTGCAACCCATGTTCTAACTAATATATAGACATTTGGGGTACTAAGATCGGTATCTACAGTTGTTTCTATAAAAGAAACTGTTGGACTAGGATCGCAATTGTCATTTGCAGTAAGTATAGCGGCAGTAGGAATACTATTATAAGCTGCAACAGTATTTTGAGGTAAGGTCTCCACAAAAGTAGGATCTGTGGTATCTTCAATAGTAATTACCTGAGTAAAGGTATCACTAGTTCTACCACAAGCATCAGTAAATGTCCAAGTATTAGTATACGTTCCAATAACGGCACAACTAGGAGCAGATACAAAATTACCTGCTGTTTTATTTAATGTAATTGTACATCCATTTTCAATAATTGGAGATTGACTCTGTGCAGTATTTATTGCCGTAGTATCATCACATGAAATGGTTGTGTTTAAATCATTTGCTCCAGTAAGCCAATTTAGTTTTGGAGGTTGGTTTATGGTAATTACTGTAGGATCATGATTACCAAAATTACAGCCATCATTTGTTCCAGAACTATTTGTGGTTTGTAATTTTGTATTTAATTCTCCTCTAAAAGTTGCAGTTGCTTGTATGTCAAAACTTGCACTACAAGCAGTTTCTAAAAAGTAACATTGCTCTTTAATTTTTACATCAAAGTCTATAGAGAACTCACTGTCGTTAGTATCGGCAAGACCGTCTGCTACTTCAAAAACTAATTTTCTAGTACTAGTATTATAAGTATATGTTACTCCTGCAGGTACTGTTATAGGAGTTACAAGATCTACTTCATTAGGAATTGTGGTAGTAAAACTAAGATCTCTAATATTATCATTACCATAGTTTTTTATGGCTAAAGACATAGGCACAATGTCACCAGAATTGAAATTAGTACCACCAGAACTCGGATTAAAGTTTAAAGAAGCCAAACTAGGTTCCCATACCTGAACAGAAAAACCTAACAGATATAATCCATAGGTTTCTTGGTTAGAAGTCATTCGTATTGTGGCAGATGTTTGGTTATTGCCTATTATTTGATTGCTATTATTTTCAAGCTCAAAAATACCAGCATCAAAACCTAAGGTATTTAAACTAGAGGGATTTCTATTGGTATAATCAGTACCATCTAATGTAATCTTACTATTAAAAAAGTTATTGGCATTTCTATTCGAAGTAGATAAGCTTACCCAAGAACCGCTAGTATTACGTATTTGTAATTGATCTCCTCCAATGTCACGGTCACCTTCTATAGAGCCAAAAATAACATCAGCATCTACACTTCCTAATGGAACTGTTTGAAAACCACTGAAATTAACATTAAATTCATTTACAGAAGCCGATACATTTGCATAACCGTCAAATAAAGTTATGTTTTTACTTAATAAGTCAGGACTTTCATAAATAAAAACAATTTGCCAACCACCAGATGTTCCTATATGTCCATAAGGGCTTGCATGTGAATATAAATCTCCTTCTGTAGCCTTTACATTGGCGACTTGAAATGTTCCATAAGGATTTGATAATGCTTGTACTTGACTTGTAATGTCCTTTATACAAACATAAGGATCATTCATAAAATGCTCATTTCTACCTCTAAAGATAGTTTCGTCTGCAGTAATTGTTTGGTAACTAGAACTTCCAGGAAGCATTACTCTAATGTTTCTATAATCCCAGTTTACTTCCGTTCCTCCAGTACCAGTAGTTTTGTCCTCATCATCATCATCATCACCCTCAATAGTTCCATATTCTTTATCAGCAGCAGCCCAATAGATATAAACCTTTTTGAACTGAAGACAGCTTGTAGTAGGTGAGGGGTTGTTGAAGTTAGCACTACTGGAGTTAAATGTAGTGTTATCACCATCAATATCAACAAACACGTTGTCGTGAAAATCGTGATTACCATCAACACCATTATAGGTGTTGGTTGCATGCCTAGATAATACACTATTTGCAATAATGGTAATATCACCATTAACATTTTCAGAAAATCTAGGTGAAAAAGATTTTTTCAACTGTGCATTTGCTGTGAGGCTAATTACAAAAACAGATAAGAAAAATAAATTTCTTAGAAATAGATTACTTTGGGTAATTTTTTTCATCATTTTAAATTTATCTTACTAAATTGTAAATGATTAAAGGCCTTAGTTATGTTGCGCTATAAAAAATATACAGCGTATCAGTTGTTAAAAAAAGAAATGTAAAGTTTATTAAAGTAGTTTTGTTTCTATAGGTTAAATTCTTTTTTGTGGCAACTAGTATTAATAAGGCAATTAATAATAGTTAATTTAGTTTAGATTTGGTTTTACAGTACAAATAACTGGATAGTAGACGAAATAGTATATAATAGTGGCTTAAATTTGCTGTTATTTCGTTTAACTACATCAAAATCGATGAAGTGTAAAGTTTTATAGATGAAAAGATTAGTATTTATTCGACACGGGAAATCTTCATGGAAAGGAAACCTTGATGACTTGGAAAGACCTTTAAAACCTAGAGGTGTTAATGATTTGTTGTTGATCTCTAAGGAGTTAAAACAACATAATATTGAATTTGATGCAATTTTTGCAAGTCCAGCGAAAAGAACATTACAAACTAGCGTAATTATTCTAAAAGAACTTGAGATATCTTTTGATATTCTTCATAAAAAGGAAGAATTATATGATTTTTCTGGCGAATCTGTAGTTGATTTTGTTAAATCTTTAGGGGTAAATTATGATAACATTCTTATTTTTGGGCATAATAATGCACTTACAAATATAGCCAACAGTTTTGGAGATAAGTTTATTGATAATATCCCTACTAGTGGAATGGTGGTTTTAGAGTTTGATATAGCCAATTGGAGCGCAATAACATCAGGGAAAACAATAGATATAATATTCCCGAGAGACTTAAAGTAATAAATGGAAGAAAATCAGTATATAAACAGAGAGATTAGTTGGTTGCAATTTAATGGTAGAGTTTTACAAGAAGCAGAAGATGTTACTGTTCCGTTAATAGAACGTTTGCGTTTTTTAGGGATTTTCTCTAATAATCTGGATGAATTTTTTAAAGTAAGATACGCTACAGTTAAAAGAATTGTGGATTCTGGTAAAAAAGGGAAACGTGTTCTTGGCGGTAAAATAGCTAAGAATTTATTAGAAGAAATTACAAAAATTGTAATTGAACAGCAGTTGGAAAGCCTTCGAATATTAAAAAATATAGAAGAAAAGCTTGCTAAGGAAAACATCTTTATTATAAACGAAAAAGAGGTATCCGAAAGTCAAAGAGAGTATATAAAAGACTATTTTATTAAAGAAGTGAGTCCTTCCCTAATGACAATTGTGCTTAATGATTTAACACAGTTTCCAAATCTGAAGGATAGTGCAGCATATTTGGCAATAAAAATGATACACAATAGCGACGTTGAGGCCGAGGCTGTGAGTCCTTTGTTTGTTCCAACAAAAGAAGAGGTAACCTATTCTTTAATTGAAATTCCTAGAAGCTCAAAACGTTTTGTTGTTTTGCCGAAGGAAGGAGATAAAAACTATATAATCCTTATTGATGATCTTATCCGCTATTGTTTAGACGATATCTTTAATATGTTTAATTACCAATCTATCTCTGCGCATATGATAAAAATTACTCGAGATGCAGAACTTGATATAGATAATGACTTAACAAAAAGCTTTATTCAGAAACTATCTTCTAGTGTGGAGGGACGAAAAATTAGTGATCCAGTGCGTTTTGTCTATGATAAGAATATTGCACCAGATACACTTAGTTTTTTAAAAAATAAAATGGGAATTGTAGGTTCTGATAGCCTTATTCCAGGAGGAAGATATCATAACAGGAGAGATTATGTGAGTTTTCCAAGCCTGAATAGAGACGATTTGAAGTATGATGAAATTGTTCCACAAACCATAAAAGGTCTTACTTTAAAAGGGAGTTTGTTAAAACGAATCGGGAAGAAAGATTATTTGCAATATACACCATACCATACGTTTTCTTATATCATTAAGTTTTTAAGAGAGGCTGCATTAGATCCAAAGGTAAAAACAATAAAAATTACAGTGTATCGCTTTGCTAAAAACTCTCAAGTAGCAGCATCGTTGATTAATGCTGCCAAAAATGGAAAAAAAGTTACAGTTCAAATAGAGCTGCAAGCCCGTTTTGATGAGCAGGCAAACATAGAATATGCAGAGCAATTACAAACTGAAGGCGTAAAACTTATTTTTGGTGTTCCAGGACTAAAAGTTCATAGTAAGGTTTGTGTTATTGAACGAGAAGAACATGAAAAAATTAAACGATATGGTTTTATAAGTACTGGAAATTTTAATGAATCTACAGCAAAACTATATACTGATTATACCTTGTTTACTGCGCATCAATCTATCCTAAAGGAATTAAACAAAGTATTTGAGTTTTTCGAAACCAATTATAAAATCAATACCTATAAACATCTAATCGTTTCTCCACATTATACCAGAACTGTATTTACAAAATTAATCAATACCGAAATAGAGAATGTAAAAGAAGGTAAGACTGCATATATAAAGTTAAAAATGAATAGTCTTACATCATATGCCATGATAGATTTATTGTACGAGGCTAGTAGAGCAGGAGTAACGGTAGATCTTATTGTTAGAGGTAGTTGTAGTCTAATACCAGGTATTGAAGGAATGAGTGATAATATTAAGGTTGTTAGTGTAGTAGATAAGTTTTTGGAACATCCTAGGTTGTTTATTTTTTGTAATGATAACAATCCAAAAGTGTATATCTCATCAGCAGATTGGATGACAAGGAATATTGATCATAGGGTAGAAGTGGGTTGCAGAATTTATGATGAAGACATAAAAAATGAACTTATGGATACCTTTGCTATTTGTTGGAATGATAATGTTAAAGCCAGAGTATTATCTCTTAATCAAGACAATTCATATCTTAAAAATGGTGATAAAAAAATACGCTCACAGTTTGCGACTTATGAGTATTATCTAGAAAGAAAATAAGAAAATGAAAATAAGAAAATTTGCTGCAATAGATATAGGGTCAAATGCCATTCGGTTGCTTATTAATAATGTCATAGAAAAAAAAGGAGAGTTTCCAAAGTTTAAGAAAAGTTCTTTGGTAAGGGTGCCAATTCGTTTGGGGCAAGATTCATTTACTATTGGTAAAATATCAGAAACCAATGCTCAACGTGTGGTGGATGCCATGAAAGCTTTTAAACTTATTATGAAGGTTAATGGGGTGGAAGATTATATGGCATGTGCAACTTCGGCAATGAGAGAAGCGGCAAATGGAAATGAAATTAGAGATAGAATTGCTGAAGAAGCAGCTATTAATATAGATATTATTGATGGTAGAAGAGAAGCAGAAATTATTTCATCTACAGATCTTCATCAGCTTTTAGATAAAAACAAAACGTATTTGTATATAGACGTTGGTGGTGGAAGCACCGAGTTTACTGTCTTCTCCGAAGGGAAAATTGTAAACGCAAAATCTTTTAAGATAGGTACAGTTAGATTATTGAATAAAATGGTGGCTGAAAATATTTGGGATGAAATTAAAACATGGATTCTAAAATATACCAAAGATTATCATAAGGTTGCTATTATTGGTTCTGGAGGTAATATTAATAAGTTATATAAAATTTCTGGAAGAACCATTGGAGAACCTCTTTCTTACTTGTGGTTAAATGCACAATATCAGTTTTTAAAGAGCATGTCTTATGAAGATAGAATTACAGAATTAGGACTTAATCCAGATCGTGCTGATGTGATTATACCCGCTACAAGAATATACCTATCCGCAGCAAAATGGTCAGGGGCAAAAAAGATTCATGTACCTAGAATTGGACTTTCAGACGGAATGATAAAAACACTTTATAATAGTAAAAAGTAAAAATCAAAATGTCCAAAAGTATTATGGTGATAAGCTAACATGTTGTTATGGAAAAGACTAAAAAAATAAACTTAGTAATTAGGATAATGTTTGCTGCTTCTTTGATTTTTTTTATCTGTGGAGCTATTTTTCAATATTATTACCTTTCGTTTTTTTTAGAAAGCTTTATGGTAAGTTGGGTTCTGTTTTTTATAGCCTTAATACTAGCATGTATCCATAAAGTCTATCGAAATAAAAAAGATAAGAAATCTATACTTTTTTATAGTATAGCTGTTGGTTTTATTATAACAGTTTTTGTGTCACTTACAATCTTGTTCTTTTTGGTTATGGGAGCAGTAAGTAGATGAAAACAATATTATATTATTCAAGGTTTTCCCAAGCTGTTATTCCGTCTTTCTTTATTTGTAATATTCCGTATAAAATGACTATGCCAATTAATCCTACTAATGCGTTCCCTACGCTAATTCCTATAGAAATGTTTACTCCTAAAGTAATTAGACTGGTAGTGGCAAATGCCCAAAATGCCCATTTTTTCCATTGTAAGAGCATAATTGCGAATATTATGTTCGCAATTCCAATAGTAGTGAGCATTAATGTTGTTAGATTAGTTGGTGATTGTGGTGTTGTGTTGTCAGTAAATAAGTAAGTTAACGCAATTATTGAATTGGCAATTATCATTAAGATAAGCCATGCTGTTACGCATCCATGTCGTTCTTTTGATTCCATTTTTTTTCTTTTTTTAGTTAATAGAATTATCTATTTTCAAAAAAAATGTCAATTATATATAGAAAAACATATATTAACCATGCACAGTTTCTTTTGTACCTAGGTTTCTCATGATTTCTGCTTCATAAGTAAGTAAATCTTGCCATTTTTTATTTACTTCTTCCAATTCTCCATATTGTCTAGCAAATCCTAAAAACATAGTATAGTGGTTGGCTTCAGAAATCATTAGATCTCTATAAAATTTTGCCAATTCTTTATCTTCCAATTCTTCGGATAGTAACCTAAAACGTTCACAGCTTCTGGCTTCTATTAATGCTGCATATAATAGACGGTGTACCAATTGTGTTACTCGACTACCACCTTTAGGGAAAAACTTTAAAAGTTCAATTACATAATGGTCTTTACGGTCTCTACCCAATACCCATCCTTTTTTTAGGATTCTATCATGTACCATTTTAAAATGGCTAATCTCTTCCTTTACCAAGGCGGTCATTTCTGTAACAAGCTCCGAGTATTCAGGGAAACTAACAATTAAAGAAATGGCAGTACTAGTTGCCTTTTGTTCACAAAAAGCATGATCAGTAAGAATTTCTTTTATGTTTTTCTCTACAATATTTACCCATCTAGGATCTGTAGGCAATTTTAATCCAAGCATTATTGTTTCTTTTGGTGTAGACATGGGTATATTTTAGATATTCAAATCAAATTCTATTCGTAAACGATCCAATAAAGGGTTTTTTTCTACCAGTCGCTCATATTTTTCCATTGGAGTAAAAGCATACTGTGTGGTATCTTCCTCTACTACCGTAATTTCAATAGCAATGTCATAGTTGTTGAGTTCTTTACGTAAATGACTTATAAACGTGTATTGTTCTCGTTCTATCTCCTTCTTCATAGTATCATTCGGAAGGGTAATGTGTAATTTGTAGTCTTCGCTTAGTCTAGGGACATCTGCTGCTAAATTAGAAGCAAATATTTTTTGTCCTTTTTTATTGAGGTCAACAATAAAAGCATTCCACAATTCTAGTACCTGTTCTAGTTCAAAATGATCGCTTGGTAAATCTTCTTCATCAACAATAGCATCTTGCTTTTTCTGTTCATGAACTTTTTTTGCCTTAATACTTGATAAGGAAAGACCAGAAACTTTTTTACGCTTTATGTTTAAGTCAATTTTTGGAGGAATTACCTTCTCAGGCTCTAATTCTATGTTAACTACGGTTGGTTTTGTTTCAGGAGTAGTAGTTTTAGTAATGGCTTTATCAGCTGATTCTGGAGTATCCAGACGTTCTTCAGGGCTAATTACTGCAACATTTTTTTTAAAGTATGATGCAGGGATTAGGAAGTTCCTGTCATTTTTTTTTTATCTCCATCATAATTGATGGATGCCAATTTCATTAGCGTAAGTTCTACAAGTAGCCGTTGGTTTTTGCTAGTTTTAAACTTTAAATCACAATCATTACTTATGGTTAAAGCGCTAAGCAAAAATGCTCCAGAAGACTGTTGAGATTGCTCTTTGTATTTTAACTGGGCTTGCTCGCCAACTTCAAGAAGTTTTATAGTGGCTTCATTTTTACAAACCATAAGATCTCTAAAATGAGATGCCAGCCCTATTATAAAATGGTGTGCATCAAAACCATTCGCTAAAATGGTGTTAAACTGAAGCAATAATTTTGGAATGTCATTCCCTAAAATATGATCTGTAATTTGAAAATAAGCTTCGTAATCAAGTACATTTAAGTTTTCGGTAACTGCTTTTCGTGTAAGCTCTTTTCCAGAGAAACTTACCACTCTATCAAAAATGGAAAGCGCATCTCGCATAGCACCGTCAGCTTTTTTTGCGATAATATGCAATGCTTCCTCATCGGCAGTAATTCCTTGACTTTCGGCAATGTATTTTAAGTAATTGGCAGCGTCTTTTACAGTAATCCTTTTGAAATCAAAAATTTGACAACGGGAAAGTATTGTAGGAATAATTTTGTGTTTCTCGGTAGTAGCTAAAATAAAAATGGCATGCTTAGGTGGTTCTTCTAAGGTCTTTAAAAAAGCATTAAAAGCCGCCTGAGACAACATATGTACCTCATCTATAATATATACTTTATAGGTGCCTACTTGTGGAGGAATCCGGACTTGGTCAATAAGACTACGGATATCATCCACAGAATTATTAGAGGCAGCATCCAGTTCAAAAATATTAAATGCAAAATTTTCATCTGCATTATTTTTTTGACTATCCTGTTGGTTTATCTTTTTTGCCAAAATTCTTGCGCAAGTAGTTTTACCTACTCCTCTAGGACCACAAAAAAGCAAAGCCTGTGCTAAATGATTGTTATCAATAGCATTAACTAAAGTATTGGTAATAGCACTTTGTCCCACAACATCTTTAAATGTTTCTGGGCGGTATTTCCTAGCCGATACTACAAAATGCTCCATGATTATGAATTTAATACAAATATAAAAATACACTTAGAATTTATCGGGGTTCATCTCGCTTTTTAAAATTGTTTTATTAACAATTATTGTGCTTAACTATTTGGAGGATTAGTATTATTTTGATTTGGAGCTATTTCCAGCTATTCACTATAGTTTTTTTAAAGAAATATTTAAAAAAAGCTGTCGTTGCTATCTGGGCTAGAAGAAAATAGTTAAAGAGGAAGTAAGAAAGAATTAATGAAAAAAGAATAAAGGAGAACTGGATTTTATTGGATTAGACGTTTTTTAGGTATTTCAGTTTTACTTTTTTTGGAAAGAGGCAAGAGAGTTGTTTTTTTATAGGTAATCGCAAAGCATTATGGTACATTTGCGCCAGCAGGTCACCTTATCGCTACATTTATATGTAGAGGAAAGTCCGGACACCATAGTGCAGTATAGCGGGTAACGCCCGTCCGTTGTAAAACGAGGACAAGTGCAGCAGAAAGTATGTACAGGTAATGCTGTAGTGAAACCAGGTAAACTCTATACGGTGCAACGCCATGTAAACCAACTATTAAGAGCTGCACGCTCAATGTTGGAGGGTAGGCGGTTATAATTTGTGGGTAACCATAGATATAGATAAATGATAAGGCTTTGACAGGATCCGGCTTATGACCTGCTTTTTTTTAAGAATTTAGCCATCTGCTAACTATTCAATTCAAAAAACAAATAATATTTTTTAAGATGATTCTTAATACATCTGTATTAGATATTTATTTTTTTTGCAGATCTAGTTTTTGAAGAAGAAAATAAAATTAGTTTTATAGCGCTGTACTACTTCCAGCTATTATTTTCCAAGTGCTACCTGTTTGTATCCAAACCCTAATAAATCGATAGCTTCCATCAAGTTTATGTTCTAGAAAAGAACCTTTCATGTTAATTGTAGTGGCAACAACTGCTGTAGTATCAATAATATTTATTTGCTGCTGATCAGAAAATATTTCGGTAATATTCATTGCTCCAGAGCGGTAGTTTGCCAAATCTATTGCTTTGGTAATGGTTTCACCAGTAGGAATATTAAAAAGCAAATCGTCATGAAGTAATTCGTTTAACTTCTCTAGATTAGCATTTTTCATTGCAAGCAATAACTCTTTTTCTAGCGTAATTATAGGAGTAGTATCTATATTCATAACTTAAACTATTCTTCTAAATGTTCATTTATATTCGCAAAAAAACTAAAAACACTTCCTCCATATCGTTTTTCAAAAGAAAAATATGGAACTTCAGATAAGCTAGTGTGCTTAGAATGTTCTATAATTAAGAAGCCTTCTTTGTTTAGTAATTTGTGTTTAAAGGTGAGGCTCGCGATATTTTGAAACTGCAGGTCTGTAAAATCATAAGGCGGATCTGCAAAAATAATATCAGCGGTACTATTAGTTTTACTTAAGTACTTAAAAACGTCACTTTTAATGGCTTTGATATTGAAATCTAATTCTTTTGAGGTTTGACTAATGTATTTAACACAACCAAAATGTGCATCAACGCTAGTTATGGATTTACAATCTCTAGAAGCAAATTCATAACTGATATTTCCTGTTCCCGCAAATAAGTCGAGAAGGCTTACTTCGTTAAAAAAAATACGATTGTGTAAAATGTTAAATAGTGCTTCTTTAGCAAAATCAGTCGTTGGTCTTACCGGTAGTGATTTTGGGGCATAAAGTCTTTTTCCTTTATATTTTCCAGATATTATTCGCATAGTAAAGCTTCAAATAGGGTAGTGTCTTTTATTTCAGAGCAAATCTGCTTGTCAAAAACGGCAAATGGTATTTTTGGTATTGAAAATTCTATATGCCTTATGTATTTGTATAATGCAGAGTAGTATTCATCGTCCTTTGTTATATTTCCAGAGAGTTGGATTTTTACACTCTCAGGGTTTAGTTGCAATTGCTCTAATGAGAAAAGAATGTAGTATATAAAATCTTCTTTAGTCCTATAACTATAGGTATTGTTGAATAGTAATTTTTTATTTTTTAGAATTACAATATTAAAAAAATGGTAATCAACTGTAATATGTACAACTGGTTGCTCTGTTATTGTTGTTGTATTTTTTAATGTTTTTTGTAGCAATAGCGTATTATAATGCCTGTTTGTTAATTGCCCAAATACATCATTAAGATATGTGCTTATCCTGTCATAAGGAATATATACGTTGACCAAATCTGTATTTGGAATATAGTCGTATGAAATAGTATCTATTTCTAAGACCTTAATATTAAATTTCAGGTAACTTTTAAGTTCTTTTTCATCAAAAAGGGCAAGTGGTACAATTGTACTATGCTCGTTTTTATGTGTTAAAATAACTTTTATATAGGTATAACTACTTAAGTCATTATCTTCAATTGTTTCTTTTACAAGGTTAAATAATGCCGTTGGTAGTTTTGGAGTTTCCTTAAAGCTAATTTTTTTACAAAAAACCAATTCATCGGTTATTGTATTTAAAATGCAAAAAGAAAGTCCATTCAAGCTTACTTGAATGGACAATTTATTGAACTCAGAATTTAATTTTTCTGAAATATTAGTTTTTCTTTTTTGTGTCATAAACCGTTGGCCAATTTCCACTTGTACTTACATCAGTAAGAGAACCTACAATAATTTCAGTTCCATTTACTCCATCAACAGATATAGTCGTGTTTTCTTTGCTACGTAAATCTTTAGGCTGATCTGCTAAAATAATATCCTTAGAAACTTTGGCTTCAAAAACAGGAGCTCTATAACCACTTTTGTCTACAATAGTAGCACTCATAGTGAATTTTTCATTTTTTTGAGCAAAAGGTACATTCATCATAGTCTTGTATCGTGTACTATTTTTAAAGATAGAATCCTTAACAGGTACAAACCCAAGTGTATCTACAACAATAGTATCTACTGGCATATCTATTTGATATGCTTTGTTATATCTTAAGAAAGACGAATCTCTTTTTTCAAGAAGCGTAAATTTAGCAGTATCAACAAATTTAACTAAGCTTTTAAAATCCTTAGCAAATCTACCATTAATAGTTCTGTAAGCCTCTTGTGAGTCTCTAATGTCTTTAAGGTTAGAGATAACTTTAGCATAACGCTCTTGTTTAATTTTTTCAAATTCTATAGGGCCATAAATAGATTGGTAAATTTTGTAACCTACAAATAGACATAATATCCATAAAACGATTTGTATTCCTACTTTCATATCTTTAGTAAAGTGTTAGTAATTTTGTTCTGCTTTCCACAAATCTACAATTTTTTTTTATCTAGAAAAGTTTTTCGAGTTAAAAATCATATTATCTTTGAGCTTCTATGGCCATAATCACTTCCTCAGAATTATATAAGTTGTTTCTAAAAGGCTTTTTGTATCAGCCAACAGCGATGCAAGATGTTGTTTTACACAAGATTGCGTATTTCGTTACCTCAGACTCAAAAAACGAATTGTTTTTGTTAAAGGGATTTGCAGGTACAGGAAAAACCACTATTGTTGGTACAATCGTTGCCAATTTGCAAAAAGCAAACTTAAAGTCAGTACTTCTGGCTCCAACAGGTAGGGCCGCTAAAGTAATGGCAACCTACTCTAAAACGCAAGCTTTTACAATCCATAAAAAGATTTATTTTCCAAAAAAGAAAAGTGGCGGCGGTGTGCAGTTTGTACTATCACCAAACAAGCATAAAAACACCGTTTTTATGGTTGATGAAGCTTCCATGATTGCCGATACACCAAGCGATTCTAAGCTTTTTGAAAATGGATCCTTATTGGATGATTTAATTTCTTATGTCTATTCTGGAACCAATTGTAAACTGATGTTAATAGGAGATACAGCACAGTTGCCTCCGGTTAACTTAGATTTAAGTCCGGCATTAGATGAAGGACGATTAGGGCTTAATTACGATAAGGAGGTTACCATGTTGGAGCTTGACGAAGTAGTGCGCCAAAGTCAAGATTCTGGAATATTGGTAAATGCTACAAACTTAAGAGAGCAATTGCAAAGTGGTTTTTATGATGATTTTAAGTTTGATATTGCTAATTATGTTGATATAGTACGCTTAATTGATGGTCATGATATTCAAGAAGCCATAGATAATTCTTATAGTACGGATGGAAGAGAAGAAACCTCCATTATTGTGCGCTCTAATAAAAGAGCCAATATGTTTAATCAACAGATACGAGAGCGAATCTTGTATTTGGAGCATGAACTGGCTGCTGGAGATTTTTTGATGGTGGTGAAAAATAATTATTTCTGGTTAAAAACAAGTTCAGAAGCAGGTTTTATTGCAAATGGAGATCTTATTGAGGTATTGGAAATTTTTTCTATTAAAGAATTGTATGGTTTCCGATTTGCTGAAGTAAAAGTGCAAATGGTAGATTATCCAAACCAGGCTCCTTTTGAAACTGTATTAATGTTAGATACAATCGCTTTGGAAACACCTTCCTTACCTTATGAAGATAGTAACAGATTGTATCAGGAGGTAATGAAAGATTATGAAGAAGAAACTACCAAGTATAAAAAATTTTTAAAGGTTAAAAATAATCTTTTTTTCAATGCATTACAAGTAAAGTTCTCTTATGCAATTACTTGCCATAAGTCCCAAGGTGGACAGTGGAATACTATATTTGTGGAGCAACCTTATATTCCCAATGGTGTGGATAAAGAATATTTAAGGTGGTTATATACCGCCGTTACGAGAGCAAAAAAGAAATTGTACCTTATCGGTTTTAAAAACGATTTTTTTATTGAGGAATAGGTATTACAATTAGTGGTTCAATTATTGTAATCTTTATAATAGAAACAAGATATAAAATGACAATAGAAACAATAACGAGTATTTTTTTAGGAATAGGATTAGCAACATCTGTTGGTTTTAGAGTGTTTTTACCACTTTTTGTATTGAGTTTAACATCCTATTTTGGAGTCTGGGGATTAAACGATAGTTGGGCATGGATAGGAAGTTTACCAGCATTAATGGTATTAGGTATAGCAACAGTAGTAGAAGTATGTGCGTATTTTATTCCATGGGTTGATAATATATTAGATAGTATAGCAGTACCATTGGCTGCACTTGCTGGTACAATTGTTATGATAGCAACACTGGTAGATTTAGATCCCGTGGTGTCATGGTCACTAGCTATTATTGCTGGTGGTGGTACTGCTACCGCAATTAGTGGAGCATCAGCAACAACAAGGTTGGCTTCATCAGTTACAACTGGGGGAATAGCAAATCCTGTGGTTTCTGTGATAGAAACAGGGACAGCTACAGTAGTGGCTACAGCATCAGTTTGGGCACCTCCCTTAGCGATGTTTTTAGTGATTGTAATTCTAATTATTATTTTTATACTGTATCGTAAGGTTAGGCCAAAAAAGGAGGCATAAATTTTATTAGTTGATTAACTATAAGTATAACCGCTCGTAATTGATATATTTCTTAAATTTGTGCTTTAAATTATGAAAAATGAAACGAGCATGTTAAAGGCTTTATCATTCAAGGAAATGATTAATAGGGAACAGCATGTGACAGTTGAAAAACAATAAATATAAAACATGAAACATCCATTAACAAAGGATTCTACACCCAAGAAGATGACTAATTAGGATGTACCATGTGACCAATTCAATAAAATAAGTATAGACACATGAAAATTATAGCAATGATACCTGCACGATATGCAGCTACAAGATTTCCTGGAAAATTAATGCAAGACTTAGGTGGTAAACCTGTTATTGTAAGAACGTATGAGGCAATGGTGGAAACAGCATTGTTTGATGACGTTGTAGTAGTTACCGATAGTGATATTATTTTTGATACTGTTACTGCTGTTGGTGGTAAAGCTATGATGAGTATTAAAGAACACGAATGTGGTAGCGATAGAATTGCGGAAGCTGTAGAAGACTTAGATGTGGATATTGTTGTTAATGTTCAAGGTGATGAGCCATTTACAGACAAAAAGAGCTTGCAAAGTTTATTATCTGTTTTTCAATATGATGATGCAAGAGAGATTGATTTAGCTTCTTTAATGAATCCAATTCATTTAAAAGAAGAAATAGACAATCCTAATAATGTAAAGGTAATTGTTGATAAGCGTAATTTTGCATTGTATTTTTCAAGATCGCCAATTCCGTATCCACGTGAAGAAGGTATTGGAGCGAAGTATTTTGAGCATAAAGGAGTCTATGCATTTAGAAAAGAAGCTTTATTAGATTTTCCAAGAATGCCAATATTACCTCTGGAAGCTACAGAGAAAATTGAAGCCATTCGGTATTTAGAGTATGGTAAAAAAATAATGATGGTGGAGACCGATGTAGCTGGAATAGAAATTGATACTCCAGAAGATTTAGAAGCAGCAAAAAAGGTATGGAAATAGCATATAGTAATATAAAGGTTATCGCATTTGATGCTGATGATACACTTTGGGTTAACGAAACCTATTTTAGAGAAGCCGAACATAAATTTGCAGAACTACTTTCAGCTTATGAAACAGAAAATAAGGTAGATCAAGAATTGTTTCGTATGGAAATGAAAAACCTTTCCGTTTATGGATATGGGGTTAAAGGTTTTGTGTTGTCTATGGTAGAATCAGCAATAGATTTATCAAACGGAAAAATTAGCTCAGCTAGTATTAGTAAAATCATTGATATTGGTAAAGAGATGATAAATATGCCAGTAGAAGTATTGGCAAATGTGGAGGAGGTATTAAAAGTATTAAGCCCAAAATACAGATTGCTACTAGTCACTAAAGGAGATTTGCTAGATCAAGAACGCAAATTAGAAAAATCAGGATTGTCCAAGTATTTTCACCATGTGGAAGTATTGAGCGATAAGCAAACTGCAAATTATCAGAATTTATTAGAACATCTTCAAATTGATAAAGAGGAGTTTTTAATGATTGGAAATTCATTAAAATCAGATGTATTGCCAATTGTAGAAATTGGAGCAAAAGCTATTCATGTGCCTTTTCATACCACATGGAAACATGAGGAAGTAGCAAAAGAAGATGAAAATGAAGAATATCACACCTTAAAGGGGATAAAAGAGCTTCTAAATTATATTTCATGAAAAAAATAGATGTCAATATATGGAATAGAAAAGAGCTGTATCAGCATTTTAAGTCTTTTTCAGACCCGTATTTTTCTATAGTAAGTCCAGTAGATGTATCTGCTGTTTTTCAGTTGTTTAAAGCTCAAAATAAGCCTTTTTTTCCAATGTTTTTATATTGCTGTATGAAAGCTGTAAATGATATAGAAGCATTTAAGTATAGGATAGTTGAGGAAGAGGTATTGGTTTATGATACTATTGATGTTTCAGTAACAATGCCTAGAGAAAATGGTTCTTTTGGGTTTTCGTTAGTACCTTATACTAAGGATTTAGATATGTTCTTAGAAAATTATCAAGCAGAAAAAAAACGTGTTTTTACAAGTGCTTCTTTGTTTCCTCCAAAAAATACTTTAGATTGCATCTATTGTTCTGCACTTCCATGGATAGATATTTCTGGACATAAAGAGCCAGTTTCAGGAAGAGCGGAGTCGGTGCCTAAAATGGCATTTGGTAAGTATATTAAAAAAGAAAATAGAGTAATGCTGAATGTTTCAGTAGCTGTTAATCATGCGCTTGTAGATGGAGCCGATGTTGGACAGTTTTTTGAACGTTTTCAGTATCATTTAAATCATATTAAAATAGAATAGAGATGAAATTTAGAAATTTTCCAATGGTTCCAAGAGTAGTTTTTGGAAGAGGTTGTTTTGACCAGTTAGGAGAAATATTAATGCCTAAACGTAGCAACTCCGAAGCACCATTTATTTTTTTAGTCGATGATGTTTTTGAGGGTAATGAGACGTTTTGTAGCAGAATACCATTAGTATTTAATGATCAAATTATTTTTGTTTCAGCTGCTGAAGAGCCAAAAACAAAACAAGTTGATCAATTGGTAACACAGTTAAAAGATACTTTTTCTGAACAGCCTTCAGGAATTATCGGAATTGGTGGTGGTACCTTACTGGATATGGCAAAAGCAGTTGCTATAATGCTAACTAATGATGGTAGTTCTTCTGAATATCAAGGATGGGATTTAGTACATAATGCTGCCGTTTACCATGTGGGAATCCCTACAATAAGTGGTACTGGAGCGGAAGTTTCTAGAACTACAGTTTTAATGGGGCCAGAACGTAAGTTAGGAATCAATTCTGATTATACACCTTTTGATCAAGTGGTTTTAGATCCTGCATTAACAGATGGAGTAGATAGAAATCAATGGTTTTATACAGGTATGGATTGTTATATCCATTGTGTGGAATCCTTAACAGGTACTTTTTTAAATGCTTTTAGTCAAAGTTATGGTGAAAAAGCATTAGAGTTGTGCGAAGAAATCTATTTAGGAGATATTGATGAGAAAGAGGCACAAGATAAGCTAATGATGGCTTCTTGGCATGGAGGAATGAGTATTGCATATTCTCAGGTTGGTGTTGCACATGCTATGAGTTATGGACTATCGTATCTTTTAGGAGTAAAACATGGTATTGGAAACTGTATCGTTTTTGATGAGCTAACGGAGTTTTATCCGGAAGGGGTTAAGAAGTTTAAGGAAATGGTTAAGAAACATAATATAACCATTCCAAAAGGTATATGTAAAGATCTTACTGATGAGCAATTTGATATTATGATAAACGTATCCTTAAGTTTGGAGCCGTTATGGGAAAATGCAGTTGGTCCAAATTGGAAAGAAGTTATTACAAGAGAAAAACTAAGAGGCTTATTTGAAAAACTCTAGTATTACTTGATTAAAAATAACCTAAAGTCTGCTTTGTAAAAGCAGGCTTTTTTTTGTGGGCGAAATTTAAGAACAACTTACAGTTTGTCCGATAATAAATAGCGTACAACAATTAAAGACTATAAAAGTACCATCTATCGACGGATAACAGAAATTGGTCGCTATCTTGTCAGCTTGTTCTGACTTTTGCCTTAAATTGTAAAAGCTAAATGAGTATTAAATTAACTAGTTCGGTATTGCGCCGAGAGATTAGAATTAAAATTGGACATTAAATAAAGAACGCCTTTATTTAGTAAACTAATAAAGATTTAATTGTTATGGAAAATTTTTACATTATTGTTGGACAGGTTGTTACTTGGGGAACAATTGCATTTGTGGCATTATTTGCACTGTATCTTATCTGGTTGTGGTTTACAACTTCAGATAGTGAAGTGCTGACAGTGACAAAGGAAGATAAAAAAGATCCTGTCTATTTTGGACATTATAGTGCCGAATAATTAAGTTTGAAACTAATATAAAAAAATGCTGCATGTTTAATGCAGCATTTTTTTTTGGTATAGGTTAAAATGCTAATTTATGGACAGTAATTTCAGATCAATTAGTGATGATGTAACAAAATAGTAAATTTAACGACTTATAAGATAAAGGTAATATGGAGGTGAATAAGGCATTAGAATTATTAAGTAAGTTAGAGTCAGAAACAGATAAGAAAGCTGAAAAAAAAAGATATAATTGTTTTATTAGAATATTATCGTCTTTAAAGAATAGAGAATTCACCGAAAGTAAGACACAGTTAATAGAAGAAAAGCTTTCTTCATTGAATTTAGAGGAGCCAACTGAAAATAGAAGAAAATACTACAGTAAAAAATGTTCTGAATTTGTGGCGTTTTTGAAAAATGAATTTTCGTTTACAACTGAAAAATATTATACAGAATTGGGTATGGTTATGGGGATGAGTTTTGGTATGGCAATTGGAATATCTACTGGTATTGCTATTGATCCTGTTTTTGGAACAAGTATAGGTTTGTCGGTAGGAATAGGTGTTGGGATGGTAATTGGAATGGCATATGGCGCTAGAAAAGACGCTGAAGCTAAAAGACAAGGGAAAGTTATTTAAGTAGCCTGAATAAAAAATGCCCACTTTTTAAAGCAGGCATTTCTTATAAAAACAATTATTGTTATTTTAAGCTTCCACCATAGAATGGAAAACATTCTGCTTTGTTTTTCTCGAAGTATAAAGTGGGTTAAGATTAATGTTTTAGGTTTGTTATTGGGTTTACAAGAAAATTATCTATTTTTTTTTGATATAATTAACCTCATTGAGTGAAATAAGTGGATAAAACTTATTGCTAAAAAAAATACTAGTTATCAAGTTCAGTCAATATACCTTCGTTAACAGCGAACATAAAACTAGCTGAAGCATTTTTGAAATGAATTTTTTTATTGAAATTTAATTTGGTTAATTTTTTATACAAAATCCCAAATATTAGCCTAGCTGATTTAGTAGATATCACAACTCCAAAAGCATTTATACTAATAGGCTCAGATTTTTCAAGTGATTTTTCTATTTCTTTTAAAATAGAATCACTTGTATCATCAGTTGAAATAATTTTCCCGTATTTTGATAAATTAATTTCCATAATAATTAAACGTTAACTAATCCTAGATTATTATCTTTATTAAAGTTTGCAAAAAAATCATCTATTTTCGAATTGTCTGAAATATTTAATTTCAAATAAAATATTGAACCCTTCCAATATGGTGACTTTTTAACAAAAACTTTATCTCCTTTGCAAATATAAGACATATCTTCGGAGTAAACTCTTAAAGTCCCATTAAGTTGTTGGGCGATTTTTTTCACATACCATAACCCTGTACCACAATGAAACTCGTTTTTTTTAGATGAAACCCCTCTTTTAAAAGCACTGCTCATGACTTTTACATGATTTTTATTTTTTGAATCGAGACTTGTTAGTATTCCATTTGAGTTATCTACACATACAATTTCTATCTTTTTTTCATTACCCTGAGCCATTAAAATTGAATTGCTATCTTCTAAGGCATGGTATAAAAAATTTGAGGCTACCTCACAAATACATGTTTTAAAATATTGAACTAATTCAGGACATATATCTTGATAGTAATCTGAAATAAATTGAGTGTATTTATCTTCTAAATCTTGTTTGCTTTTAAAGCTTTCTCTATTAATTGGATGAGGAGCAATAAAAAATTTATCAGTTTTTGAAGGCTTTAAATTCTTATATAATCCATCTACTTCTTCTTGATTTATTAATTTTTTCATCATCTTTTCAATTCCATAGACTGAAAATAATTTTAGTATATTATCCAAATTTGCTTTTGGCAATTTGAGGCATGAATGCTTTGAAGAAAAATCAAACATTTTGTAAATGACAAGTGCTGATACAGCATCAAGATTTGTAGGATTAATATTAAATTCGCAATTTGGAACTTTTTTGTTTTCATAATTAAAAATAAAAGATAATTTCCGTATTAGTGTTGACATTTTGTTTATGCCAACATCCTTGTCACTAATATTTATGATCAACTTCTATATGTTTTTTTAAATTTCTTAAGCATGTTCTCTTGTTTTTGCAGGTCTTTATTTCCATTTGAAACATCTTCTATTATATAATCCGCAAAACTTGATCCAATCTTGTGTAATTCCTCTCTTAAAAATAAATTGTTTTGAATTAAATATTCACGAATAGTATCATACGTAGTTATGCAAAGGCTTTCAGGGGAATTATCTAACAAACAAAATTTTGATAAAATCAAATATAATTCTTCCTCTTTTTCAAGAGTTTTTATATCAATATTCTCTGCTTTAAATTTTATCCTGCCTATTTTTTTTACATTTCTGAATTTAATCCATTCATTAACTGCAAAAGCTATTGAAGAAAGCATTAAAGTAACACCTGTATATTCGTTTAGACCTTTTAATGTTTCAGTGATTGAGAGCATAATAATTATAAATTACAGAATTATGAATACAAATGTAATTATTTTTCATTTATAATGCTAATACCTCTAATTCTAGTTATAATTCTATAAGTAGAGGTATTGATTGTAAGGAAAAACAGCCAATTCGTTTGTATGTTGAAAATGATTTTTTAGAGTTTATACAGTAGTTTTGTTAGTTGACTGGAAGAAGGGTGTTTTAAGAATGTAACTTCTTTAAGCAATATAATCATGTAGTTGGTTTACGAAACTCAAAATAAATAAATGCTAAAAACTTAAATCTCCTATGGATAGGGGACTTAAGTTTTTTAATAGAATGTTATTTTAAGCTTCTACCATAGAATGGAAAACATTTTGCACATCTTCGTCTTCTTCAAGACGTTCTAGGAGTTTCTCAACATCAGCAACAGCATCTCCAGAAAGTTCTTTGGTAACTTGAGGAATGCGGTCAAATCCAGAAGATAAAATTTCTATTTCTCGCTTTTCTAATTCCTTTTGTATGGCTCCAAAGCTTCCAAAAGGACCATAGATATGGATTCCGTCATCATCAGCAAAAATTTCTTCGGCACCATAATCTATAAATTCTAATTCTAGTTCTTCAGGGTCAATACCTTCTGCATTAATTCTGAAATTACAGGTATGGTCAAACATAAATTCTACTGAGCCAGATGTTCCTAAGCTACCATCACATTTATTAAAATGAGATCTAATATTAGCAACAGATCTATTGTTATTGTCAGTGGCTGCTTCTATTAAAATTGCAATACCATGTGGAGCATATCCTTCAAAAAGTAATTCTTTATAATCGCTTACATCTTTGTCCGATGCTTTTTTTATGGCACGTTCAACATTGTCTTTTGGCATATTGGCTGCCTTGGCATTCTGAATCACAGCACGCAAACGAGAATTGGAGTCAGGATCAGGACCGCCATCTTTAACAGCCATAACAATGTCTTTTCCTATTCTTGTAAAAGCCTTAGCCATACTTGACCAACGCTTCATTTTTCTTGCCTTTCTGAATTCAAAAGCTCTTCCCATAAAATTGTATTTAACCCAAAATAGAGTTTAGTTTATTAAAAAAAAATGTAATCATACGTAGAAACAAAAATAACAAGTAATCCTTGTTTGACAAACGTAATGGATTTAAAAATAAGGAAAATGTGTTAATTAAGTTGTAGAAGTAGTGTTATTTTTTTACCGAATCTAAAATTACCTGTTCAGAAGTAAAATTTAAATGCTTTGGCAGTTTTTTATGTTTTGGTAATACCGCTAAATATCTATCAAAATTGGTAGTGTAGACTCGTTTAAATACAGGTTTAGGGTGGTTGAGTTTTTCTGTGATTTCTTTTATGAATTCATCATGATGGATAAGATTATTGCTGCCTAAATGATAAATTCCTTTTTTATTTCTATTGATAATATAATGCAATTGCTGCGAAAGTCTATCTAAGCTAGTAACATTCATCACTAGATTGGGAAATACCTCAAAGGCTTCATTATTATTTAGCGTTTCTCTTAGTTCTTTAAGTCGGTAAGAGTTGCTGCCAAAAACCATTGGAAGTCTTGCAATAACCCAGTTGTCGGTAGGCATGCGCATAATCATGTTTTCAATCCTCATTTTTAACTTCCCATAGATACTTTCCGATAATGTTTTGTCGTATTCGTAAGAAGGGTAGTTGCTAAATGCATCAAATACATTTGAAGAAGAAATAAAAATAAGCTTGCAGTTTTTTTGTTGACAATAAGAAATAAGATCTATATGTGCATCCAGTTGAGCTTCAAAGTCACCTCTAAGTGCAGAAATAACATGCGTAGGTTGAACTTCGTCCAATACATCAAAAATAGTATGATTGATAAGATCGAAGTGGTGAAAATGTTGATTGTTTTTAAAAGAGGTATTGGTAAAATAGGTTGCGTATACATCAAAGTAAGAACAAAGCTCGTTATAAACCGAGTTGCCTACGTCACCACTACCTCCTAATATTAAAATCCTGTTCAATAGTTATTTTTTGTAAAAAGGTAATTTTACGATCTTGGCAGGTACTGCATTTTTACGAATTTGAATAGCTATTTCAGTATCTATTTTTGAAAGTGATTTAGTTACATAGCCCAATCCTATACCTTTGTTCATAGATGGTGACATAGTACCACTAGTAACATTGCCTATTTTGTTACCGTCTTGATCAATAATATCGTATCCTTGTCTAGGGATTCCTTTTCCAGTGAGTTCAAAAGCGACCAATTTTCTGCTAACACCTTCTTCTTTTTGCTTAGCTAAAGCTTCAGAGTTTACAAATTCTTTTGAGAATTTAGTAATCCAACCTAGTCCTGCTTCTAGAGGAGATGTGGAGTCGTCAATATCGTTTCCATAAAGACAATATCCCATTTCTAGTCTTAGGGTGTCTCTTGCTGCTAATCCAATTGGTTTAATTCCAAATTCAGCGCCAGCTTCAAAAGCATTATCCCAAATTTGTTGGGCGTCTTCATTTTTACAATAAATTTCGAAACCACCACTTCCAGTATAGCCTGTTGCAGAAATAATAACATCTTTAACACCTGCAAAAGTGTCTACTTCAAAATTATAAAATTTTATAGCCGCTAAGTCAGTATTAGTTAATGATTGCATTGCTGCAATTGCTTTTGGTCCTTGGATGGCTAAAAGAGAATATCCTTCTGAGATATTGGTCATTATAGCACCATCAGTATTATGAGAAGAAATCCAATTCCAGTCCTTTTCGATGTTAGAAGCGTTAACAACTAATAGATATTTGTTTTCTGCTAACATGTATATGATAAGGTCATCAACAATACCTCCATCAGCATTTGGTAAGCAACTGTATTGTGCTTTTCCGATAGCTAGTTTTGTAGCATCGTTAGAACTTACTTTTTGGATAAGTGCTAATGCGTTTGGACCTTCTAATAAAAATTCTCCCATATGAGAAACGTCAAATACTCCAACTCCATCTCTGACAGTTTGGTGTTCTGCATTAACGCCTTCGTATTGAACTGGCATATTGTAACCTGCAAAAGGAACCATTTTAGCTCCTAATGTAGTGTGAGTGTTAGAAAGTGCAATGTTTTTCATCTGTAACTAGTAATTTTTTTGTTATCTTTTGTCGTGTAAAGGTATATAAAAATATTACCTATAAAAGGCTTCGCAATCGTTTTTTATAAGGGATTTGAAGCTTTTTGTTAAAAAAAGTATAGTTAATGTATATAGTGTATTACTTTGATAGGATAAAGTTTTTTAATCCCTCATAGTTTTTGATAGCAATACTTGTTTTTTTCTTGTCTAAGACACTTTCTATTTGACTAGGAATGTCAATTTTTACTTTTAATGTTTTTTCAACAATTTCTTTAAATTTTACTGGATGAGCAGTTTCTAAAAAGATCCCATTAAAATCAGTTAGTTCTTTGGTATGATGTTTTAAACCTAAAAAGCCAACTGCACCATGTGGATCAGCAATATAGTTATGCTTTTTATAGATGTTTTTTAAAGCAGTTCTGGTTTCCCTATCAGTATAGCTATAAGAAGAGAAAATTGCTTTTAGCTTAAAAAGGTCATTGTTGGTTAGTTTCCTAATTCGAACAAAATTACTTGGATTACCAACATCCATAGCATTAGAAATGGTTTGTTTAGAAGGCTGTGGTTCGTAGATTCCGTTTTCCAAAAATTTTGCAACGGTATCGTTTGTATTGGTAGCCGCAATAAAATGCTTTACAGGAAGCCCTAGTTTGTGAGCAACCATACCAGCACAAATGTTTCCAAAGTTACCACTAGGAACAGCAAAATATAAGTCTTTGTTTTTGTCTTTTAATTGCTTGTAAGCAAAAAAGAAATACCACATTTGTGGCAACCAACGTGCAACATTAATAGAATTTGCCGAGGTTAGGTTTTTAGTAATTAAATCTTGATCTAGAAAGGCTGTTTTTACCATGTCTTGGCAATCATCAAATACACCATTAACTTCTAGTGCAGTAATGTTTTTGCCTAGAGTTGTAAGTTGTCTTTCTTGAATATCACTTACTTTGCCACTAGGATATAAGATAACAACTTCTACGCCGTCTACGTCCAAAAATCCACTTGCAACAGCACCACCTGTATCCCCTGATGTAGCTACTAAAACTTTAATATCTAAATCTTTCTGGTCTTTATTAAAATAGCTCAAACATCTAGCCATAAAACGAGCGCCCACATCTTTAAAAGCCATGGTTGGACCATGAAACAATTCTAATGAAAAAATGTTTTCATCAACGTCTACTAATGGAAAATCAAAATTTAAAGTGTCCGCTATAATTGCTTTTAAATCTGCTTCAGGAATTTCATCTCCTACAAACTGAGTTATAGTTTTAAGCGCAATTTCTTCGTTTGAATAATTTTCTATGTTCGCTATAAAATCAGGATCAAGTGCTTTTATTTCTTCTGGGAAATATAGGCCTTTATCAGATGCTAGTCCTTTGATAACTGCATTTTTAAAAGTTGAAGCCGCTGCATTATTATTTAAGCTATAATAAACCATTTACAAAATTTTTATTCCTTGTGTGTTAATTTTTGAAACATGAACTTCGAAATCTACATTGAGTGATTGGTAAATATCACTCATCGCATTTGCCACATTATTTGCTATTTTTTCTCCTTTACTCAACGCAAAAATAGAAGGGCCAGAACCAGAAATACCGCTTCCTAGCGCTCCAGCATCAATTGCTGCTTCTTTTACTTTGTTAAACCCAGGAATTAATAAACTTCTATGTGGTTCAATAATTTCATCGTGCAAAGATCTTGAAATTAAATCGTAATCTTCGCTATATAATCCACTAATTAATCCTCCAACATTTCCCCATTGTATTATTGCGCTTTTAAGGGATACTGCATTTTTTAAAACAGATCTAGAGTCTTCTGTTTTTAGTTCTATTTGTGGATGAATAACAGTTGCTACCAATTCTTTTGGAGTTGGAATAGCTATTACATCTAAAGGAGTATAGCTTCTTACTAGTGTAAATCCTCCAAATAGGGCAGGAGCTACATTATCTGCATGGGCAGAGCCACTCGCAAGTGCTTCGCCTTGCATGGCAAATTCTACCAGCTGTGTTTTGTTAAATGGCTCTCCTAGTAATTTGTTGATACCATATACTGCTCCACTGGAACTTGCAGCACTGCTGCCAATACCGCTTCCTGGTTTTATAGTTTTATGAAATTGGATATCAAATCCAAATGATGTATCCGCTTTTTCTAATAATGCCAAGGCAGCTACACCAGCAACGTTTTTTAATGGATCAAGAGGTAGATCTTGTCCTGTAATCTTGCTGATGGTTATACCAGGTGTCTTTGTTTTTGTAATTGTCATAGTATCACCTATGGTGTCTAAGCACAATCCTAAAACATCAAAACCACAAGAAACATTTGCTATAGTTGCTGGGCAAAAAAGTTGTATTTGATTCATCTGTTAATCTTATTGTTTTTATGAGTCAGCTGCAATTTGCTATTGGTAATTCTTTTGAATTAAATTAATAGGTTCATTTTATATTAAAAGTTTCCAATTCGTATTACGTCTGCAAATATACCAGAAGCTGTGACATCTGCACCAGCTCCAGCTCCTTTTATTATTAATGGCTGTTGGCTGTATCGTTCTGTAAAGAAAAGAACAATATTGTCGCTTCCTTCCAAATTATAAAACGAATGGCCTTCAGGAATATGTTGCAAGCCAACACTAGCTTTTCCGTTTTCAAATTGAGCTACATATTTTAACCTACAGTTTTTATCGTTTGCTGAGTTAAATAATTCATCAAAACTAGCAGCATTTTTTATCAAAGAAGCATAGAAATCATCATTATTTGTGGTGTTTAGGCTTTCTTTAGGTAAAAAGGCCTCGTTTTCTATGTCTTCTAAATCTAGTTGATGTCCGCTTTCTCTGGCAAGAATCAATATTTTTCTGGCAACATCCACTCCGCTTAAATCTATTTTTGGATCTGGTTCCGTATAACCTTCTTCTTGGGCTTGTTGCACCACGTCATGGAAGGATGTTCCTGTTTTAAAATTATTAAAAACAAAATTTAAACTTCCCGATAATACAGCTTGTATTTTTACGATTTTATCACCAGATGCAATAAGGTTTTTTAGTGTATCAATTATTGGTAGCCCTGCACCTACATTTGTTTCAAATAAGAAAGGAGCATTGTACTGTACTGCTAATTTTTTTAGTGATTTGTAGTTGTCAAAAGAAGAAGAAGCTGCAATTTTATTACAGGTAACTACAGCAATGCTATTTTTTAAATAGTTTGCATACGTTTCCGAAACCTCCTTATTGGCGGTATTGTCTACAAAAATGCTGTTTCTGACATTTATTTCTTTTGCTTTTTCGGCAAATGCTACTTTGTTTGCCTTTTCTCCACTTGCAAGTGCTTCTTTCCAATTATTAAGGTCTAGCCCGTCTTGGTTAAAAACCATTGTTCTAGAATTTGCTAAACCTATTACTCTTATGTTTAGCTTTAGGTTTTCCTTTAAATAAGCTTGTTGCTGTGCTATCTGATTTATAAATTTTTTACCAACATTACCAGCGCCCATTACAAATAGGTTTAATTGTTTGATATTGTCTTCAAAAAAACGTTCGTGTAGCGTGTTTAATGCTTTTTTGACGTCACTTTCGTTGATTACTGCAGATATATTTTTTTCTGAAGATCCTTGAGCTATAGCTCTTAAATTGACATTGTTTTTTCCTAAACTACTAAACATTTTTCCACTAAGTCCTTGATGACTTTTCATATTGTCACCTACAAGTGCAATAATAGCAAGTTTATCTTCTGCAATAACTGGATTTATTTTACCTTTTGAAATTTCAAATTCAAATTCTGCATTAACAGCATTAACCGCTTTAGCCGCATCGTTAGCAGAAATCCCAATACAGATGGAGTGCTCTGATGATGCTTGGGTAATTAGTACGATGCTAATACCTTGAAGTGATAGTACTTCGAAAAAACGCTTAGAAATACCTGGTATCCCTACCATTCCTAACCCTTCAAGAGCAATAAGAGCAATGTGTTCTATATGACTAATTCCTCTTACCGGTTTATGTTCTCCATTGGTATTGGTGCTAATTAGAGTACCTTTTTCTTCAGGTTTAAAGGTGTTTTTTATGAGAATTGGAATCTGTTTGCTTAGTACAGGTTGTATTGTAGGTGGGTATAGTACTTTGGCTCCAAAATGCGAAAGTTCCATAGCTTCTTCATAAGATATGTTTGGAATAGGGTATGCCTGTTTTACTAATTTTGGATTGGCTGTAAACATACCGCTTACATCTGTCCATATTTCTAAAGCCTCGGCATTGGTTGCACCTGCCACAATGGCTGCTGTAAAATCAGATCCACCTCTTCCTAGAGTGGTAGCATTATCGTCTTCTGTAGAAGATATAAAACCAGGCATTACAACAATTTGGTAACTGACACTGCCGAAATAGGTTTGACAATTATTATTGGTTAGCTCAAAGTTAACAGAGGCGGCTCCGTAATTAGTATCAGTTTTAATTAGGCTTCTTGAGTTTTTACATACTGAATCTAAGTTCTGAGATGTAAAGTATTCGTTAATAATAAATGAAGAAAGGAGTTCTCCATAACTTACAATCTTATCTGAAAGTTTTGGGGTGATCTCGCCAATTAAAAAAGCACCTTCTAAAAGTGTTTCTAGCGTATTGAGCTCTCTTTTTAGATTGCTTAAACTTTTGCTTTGAACAGTAATAGGAAGCAGCTCTTGTATAGCATTGATGTGTCTTTCTTCTATTTGAGAAAACCCATTTTTATAATTTTCATCTTTTGCGGATGCTAATTTTGCAGTATTTAATAGTAAATCGGTAACCCCGCCAAGTGCAGAAACAACAACTGTTACTTTTGTACTTTTAGACGCGTTAGAAACGATATCTTTTACTAGTTTTATATTGTTTGAATTGGCAACGGAAGTCCCTCCAAATTTTAAGACTCTCATATGTATTTTTGATTAAAAAGTGTGACTATTATTTTTTTGTTTTTTAGAAAAAAAACGAATGCAACTGGACGATATGTATCTATAATACCCCAATAGGGGTAATAATGGTTGAAATAATAATGGTACTAGCGATGCCTCCAATAAAAATTGGAGTCGATGAATTTATTTGTAGAGATGTATTCAAGTTTCGCATTTTGTTTTTTACAACAAATCAAAAGTAGTACATTTACGACGAGAAACAAGACACAAATTATATTTTTATCAATTTGATAAAATAAACCCACAATTTATAATAAATGAAAATTTTAACCGCAGATCAGATCTACCAAGCTGATAAATTCACAATAGAGAAAAACCAAATTGCCAGTACAGATTTGATGGAACGTGCCGCAATGCAAATGTTTAATTGGTTAGATATACGTATGCAAGGTGCTCCAGTCAAAATTCATTTGTTTTGTGGAATAGGAAATAATGGAGGTGACGGGTTGGCATTAGCGCGAATATTGTTGGAAAATGGTTATAACATTTCTGTACATGTTGTAAATTATAGTGATAAGCGGACTAAAGATTTTTTAGTGAATTTTGATAGACTTAAAGAAAGAAAGGTCTGGCCAAATATTGTTAACGAAGACTTTGAGTTTCCAGAAATAAAAGATGAAGAGATTATTATAGATGCTATTTTTGGGATAGGTCTTAATAGACCTACTCATGATTGGGTGGTGGATTTTATCACAAAAATGAACGATAGTAGAGCGTTTACCTTATCTGTAGATATTCCTTCTGGATTGTATACCGATCGGTTTCCTGAAAATAAAAATGGAATTGTAAAAGCGAATTTTGTACTTAGTTTTCAATCTCCCAAACTGGTATTCTTTTTACCAGAAACAGGAGTTTATGTTAATCAGTGGGAAATAATAGACATTGGTCTTGATCAAGAGTATATTTATAAATTAAAGAGTTCTTATCAATTGATTGGTAAAAACGAGGTGTTACCATTATATATGCCTAGAGAGAAATTTTCTCATAAAGGGAGTTATGGACATTCATTATTGATTGGTGGTAGCTATGGAAAGGTTGGGGCAGTAATGTTAGCCAGCGAAGCGAGTTTGAATATTGGTAGTGGTCTTGTTACGGCTTTTGTTCCTAAATGTGGTTATATTCCGTTGCAAACAGCTTTACCAGAGGTAATGGTAATTACGGATGAGGAAGAGAAAAGTATTTCCGATATTGAGTTTGATTTTAAACCATCTGCTATAGGAGTGGGTATTGGTATGGGGACTGCTAAGGCTACTGTAAAAGCTTTTGAAGAATTATTAGAAAAGACAAAGACCGGACTTGTTGTTGATGCAGATGCGATTAATATTTTGGCTACAAATAAAAAATTATACAAAAAGTTACCTGCTAAAACAATACTTACTCCGCATCCAAAAGAGTTGGAACGTATTATAGGGAGTTGGAAAGATGATTTTGATAAGCTAAATCTTATGGAGCAATTTTCAAAAACATATGATTGTATTTTGGTGCTAAAAGGGGCGCATACAATAGTGTGTTATGAAGGTAGTTTTTATATAAATACCACAGGAAATCCAGGAATGGCCACAGCAGGAAGTGGAGATGTGCTTACTGGGGTGATAACAGGGTTAATGTCACAGGGATATTCGCCTCTTAATGCAGCAGTTTTTGGGGTGTATTTGCATGGTAGTGCAGGGGATTTGGCAATTGAAAAAACGGGTTACCAAGCACTAACAGCGTCAGAAATTATTGATTATCTAGGTGATGCATTTATAACTCTTTTTGAACGTGAAGATGTTCCTGTAGAAGAGAATGATGCTGTTGTTGAGTAATAGGGTATGTTAATGATGTTAAAGGTGTGGTAGGTTGTAGAAAAACTTTTTTTGTTTTGAGACAGATCTTAAAGAATTATTACGTTAATAAATTCATGAAAGAAAGATGGTTTACAGGCCATCTTTTTTTTATGAATTTAGTATAGTGTTTATCCTGCTTTAGTATAATCCAAGCGATAGGTTTCGTTTAGCTTTTCTGCCCATTTTTTTGCTTCTTCGATAGAGTTTTGTAGTTTGAATTCTTTTTGGTAAAAAGATTTTTCAAATTCTGCGGTACCAATATTTGATTCATCTTCAGATACTACACAAATACCAATTAGAGAATTTAGTTTTGAGAGTTGGTAATAAACAATAGGATCTACCGAAAAGGAAAACATACGATATGATATTATGGTAAAATTGTTGTCCTTATAAATGTCCTTAAGTATTTCCATAAGGATTTTATTCTCTTTTGTTCTGTAAGATACGCCCTCATTAACTACTAAAATGACATAGTTGTCAAAGGTAATAAGGCTTCCAAAATCTAGTTCCAAATCGTTTTCCATTTTTTCTGCAATCGGTTTAGGGGAATGAATTGTAAAAATAAATAATATTGAAAGTTGTACTCTATAAAATGTTGTCAAAAGAGAGTTTATTGTGGTAAAGATGTAATAAATGATAGGATTTAATCCTAAAAGTAAAAACCACATGTCAATACTTTAATTTTTGAAATGTGGTTTTTAAATATAGCACTCTTTTTTTGTCTGTCTAATGGGTGTTGAAGTATTAGATAGTTTCTGTTTAATCTTGAGTTTAAGATTTATTTTTCTTTTTTAACCGTTTTTTTACCCAATGCAAAGCACTTAGATAGTCAATAAATAATTTCATGGCTTTTTTGTAGAACATTTTTTCAATTCTAAAATTGTGCATATCAATTTCTTTTGAAGAAACAATAGCAAATGCTTTTAGATTTTTTAGCCCTCTTAAGTATGTGTATACGGTTGGATCTATAGCGTAAGAATTTTTTCTTACTGAGATGTATCCAAAATTACAATCTCTAAAATGCACTTCTGAAATACCTATCATTTGATATGTTTTTTCTAAAGTGATGGTAACTCCTGGGTTGAATATGGCTACCATATAGTTTTCGTAAATAAGTACTTTCCCTATTTCAAGATTGTACTCCTTAACAACTACCGTGTCCTTAGCAGTGTTAGCTTTCATTTTCGTTAATTTAGTGTGAGGTGAAATTAATTACATAGCATTAAGTGATGAAAAAAAATAGATAAAAGGCGTATAAAATATTTCTGTAGCATAAAATCCGATGAACTACAGTGGTAGTTGTTGCTTAGGTTGTATGTTTTTTTGGTAAAACCTATAAATAGGAGCAGTGTTTAAGAAAAAAGACACGCCTATTGTGTAGACGTGTCTTTAGTTTATTAATTGTTAGGGATTTTAATTGTTGAATTTTCCCGAATTTAATTATTCAGAATCTTCCGTTTCCTGTGCTTTTTTAATTGTAATAGTAAGCTCTTCGTTTTCTTTATCTAGATCCATGAAGATATTGTCGCCCTCAGTAAGATTAGAGTTTACAATTTCTTCAGCTAAGGCGTCTTCTATGTATTTCTGAATTGCTCTTTTTAAAGGTCTAGCTCCATATTGCTTATCAAAACCTTTATCGGCAATATAGTCTTTTGCAGGATCGCTTAAAGTAAGGTTGTACCCAATATCTTTGATTCTTGCAAATAATTTTACCAATTCAATGTCTATAATTTTATGGATGTCTTCTCTTTCTAATGAGTTAAAGACAATAACATCATCAATTCTGTTTAAAAATTCAGGAGCAAATACTTTTTTAAGAGCATTTTCAATAACACTTTTTTGATGGCTACCTTCTTGTGCTTTTTTTGCATTAGTTCCAAAACCTACACCTTGACCAAAATCTTTTAATTGTCTAGCACCAATATTAGAAGTCATAATGATAATAGTATTTCTAAAATCTATTTTTCTTCCTAAGCTATCGGTTAAGAATCCGTCATCTAAAACTTGCAAAAGCATGTTAAAAACATCTGGATGTGCTTTTTCAACCTCGTCTAAAAGGATTACAGCATATGGTTTTCTTCTAACTTTTTCTGTAAGTTGTCCACCTTCTTCGTAACCAACATATCCTGGAGGTGCACCAACAAGTCTTGAGATTGCAAATTTTTCCATGTATTCGCTCATGTCAATTCTTATTAAGGCATCTTGCGAATCAAACAGTTCGTTTGCAAGAACTTTAGCTAACTGTGTTTTACCAACTCCTGTTTGTCCTAAGAAAATAAAAGAACCAATTGGTTTGTTTGGATCTTTAAGTCCAACACGGTTACGTTGTATGGCTTTAGTTATTTTTTCAACAGCTTCGTCCTGTCCAATAACTTTTCCTTTGATTAATTCTGGAAGTATAGCAAGTTTATTTGTTTCTGTTTGTGCAATTTTGTTTACAGGAATACCACTCATCATGGAAACTACATCTGCTACATTGTCTTCAGAAACGGTTTCTTTATGGAGTTTACTGTCTTCTTCCCATTTATGTTGTGCTGAAGCAAGATCTTTTTCTAGGCGCTTTTCATCGTCTCTAAGTTTTGCTGCTTCCTCGTATTTTTGCTTTTTAACAACTGTATTTTTTAACTCCTTAACATCTTCTAGTTGACTTTCGAGTTCGAGAATTTGTTTTGGAACATCCATATTAGTTATATGTACTCTTGAGCCTGCTTCATCTAAAGCATCAATAGCTTTGTCTGGAAGAAAACGTTCGGTCATATATCTATTTGTTAATTTTACACAAGCTATAATGGCTTCATCTGTATAACTAACATTATGGTGCTCTTCGTATTTTCCTTTTATGTTTTGAAGTATTTCTATGGTTTCTTCTACAGTGGTTGGTTCTACCATTACTTTTTGAAAACGACGTTCTAATGCACCATCTTTTTCAATATACTGGCGATATTCATCTAAGGTTGTAGCTCCAATACATTGGATTTCTCCTCTAGCTAGGGCTGGTTTTAGCATATTGGAAGCATCTAAACTTCCAGTTGCACCTCCTGCACCAACAATGGTGTGAATTTCGTCAATAAAAAGAATAATATCCTCATTTTTTTCAAGTTCATTCATTACAGCTTTCATGCGTTCTTCAAACTGACCTCTATATTTTGTGCCTGCAACTAAGGAGGCAAGGTCTAGTGTAACAACTCTTTTTCCGTAAAGTATTCTTGAAACTTTTTTATTGATAATTCTTAAGGCCAATCCTTCTGCAATTGCACTTTTACCAACTCCTGGTTCTCCTATAAGAAGAGGGTTGTTCTTTTTTCTTCGGCTTAAGATCTGAGAAACACGTTCAATTTCTTTTTCCCTTCCAACAACAGGGTCTAGGTTGTCTTCCTCGGCCATAAGGGTAAGATCCCTACCAAAATTATCTAAAACTGGTGTTTTAGATTTTTTATTGGCCTTGGATGCTGCACCTCCATTACTGAATGGATTGTCTTTCTCACTACTAGTTTCTCCCATGTCATCAGAAAAAGATTCTGAGGTAGGACTGTCTATAAAATCATCATCGTTTGTAATCATAGATTTAAATTGTTCTTTTACAATATCATAATCGACTTTTATTTTGTTGAGTAGTTTAGTAGTTGGGTCGTTTTCGTTTCTTAAAATACACAATAATAGGTGTGCAGTATTAATAGAAGAGCTTTGAAAAAGCTTAGCTTCTAAGAAAGTTGTTTTTAATGCTCTTTCTGCCTGTCTTGTGAGATGTAGGTTTTTTTTGTCATTTGGTATAGCAGATACCGCTGGATTTGGAGGGCTTAAGATCTCTACCTTTCTTCTAAGATGGTCCAAATCTATGTCTAATGCATCTAAAATATTAATTGCTTTACCGTTGCCATCTCTAAGTAATCCAAGCATAAGGTGCTCAGTACCAATAAAATCATGACCTAATCGAAGGGCCTCTTCTTTGCTATATGCTATTACGTCTTTTACTCTTGGGGAAAAATTATCGTCCATGTTTTATATGCTTTCTTCAATAAAAATAATAAATCTATTAGGTAATAACACAATAATTATACCTTTTATTGAATGTAATTGTATAAATAGAAGAAAAAAAGTATAAAGGACAAAAAAAATGTTGTGTAATTTATTAACTCGTATGTCATAAAAAATGTTGATAAATACCTTAAAAAATCAATTGCATCATACTTTTGGTAGTAAGTTATTTATGTATATTGGCAGGATATATAAGAAGCAAAATTAATTAAAAATAGATATATGGCAGAAGGAGATAAACTGATTCCTGTAAATATTGAAGATGAGATGAAATCCGCTTACATTGATTACTCAATGTCGGTTATCGTATCACGTGCTTTACCAGATGTAAGAGATGGTCTAAAGCCAGTACATAGAAGGGTTCTGTTTGGAATGCATGAATTGGGTATTCGTTCTAATAGTGGTTATAAAAAGTCTGCTAGAATTGTTGGAGAAGTATTAGGTAAGTATCATCCTCATGGAGATACTTCTGTATATGACTCAATGGTTCGTATGGCTCAGGAATGGAGTTTGAGGTATATGTTAGTTGATGGACAGGGTAATTTTGGTTCTATTGATGGAGATAGTCCTGCAGCAATGCGTTATACGGAAGCCCGTATGCGTAAAATGGCAGATGACATGTTGGCAGACATTGAGAAGGATACAGTGGATCATAAATTGAATTTTGATGATTCTTTAAAAGAGCCTACTGTTTTACCTGCTAGAGTTCCTAACTTATTGATTAATGGAGCATCTGGTATTGCCGTTGGGATGGCAACAAATATGCCTCCACATAATTTATCTGAAGTCATAGATGGTACTATTGCCTATATTGAGAATAATGATATTGAGATAGATGAGCTAATTACACATGTAAAAGCACCAGATTTTCCAACAGGAGGTACCATTTATGGATACGATGGTGTTCGTGAAGCTTTTAAAACAGGCCGTGGTAAAGTAGTGATGAGAGCAAAAACTAGTTTTGAAGAGGTTCAAGGTAGAGAATGTATCATTGTTACAGAAATACCATATCAGGTAAATAAAGCTGATATGATTAAGAAAACTGCTGACCTTGTTAATGATAAAAAAATAGAGGGAATTTCTAATATTAGAGATGAGTCTGATAGAAAAGGAATGCGTATTGTTTATTTCTTAAAAAGAGATGCTATTCCTAATATAGTTTTAAATACCCTATTTAAGTATACAGCACTGCAATCTTCTTTTAGTGTTAATAATATTGCGCTAGTTAAAGGAAGACCACAATTATTGAATCTAAAAGAAATGATTCATTATTTTGTGGAGCACCGTCATGAAGTTGTGGTTAGACGTACACAATATGAACTTAGAAAAGCGGAAGAACGTGCTCATATTTTAGAAGGATTAATTATCGCTTCTGATAATATTGATGAGGTTATTGCTTTAATTAGGTCTTCCTCAAATGCAGATGAGGCTAGAACTAAACTTATTGAACGTTTTAAATTATCTGAAATTCAAGCCAAAGCAATTGTAGAAATGCGATTGAGACAGCTTACTGGTCTGGAGCAAGATAAATTAAGAGCAGAGTATGATGACTTGATGGTAACTATAGAAGACCTTAAAGATATTCTTGCTGATGAAGAGCGTAGAATGAACATCATAAAAGATGAGTTGGGTGTTGTAAAAGATAAATATGGAGATGAGCGTAGATCTGTAATTGAATATGCCGGTGGTGATCTTAGTATAGAAGATATGATTCCAGATGAGCAGGTAGTCTTAACTATTTCACACGCTGGATATATTAAAAGAACACCATTGTCCGAATATAAAACTCAGCATAGAGGAGGAGTTGGACAAAAAGGTTCGTCTACACGTAATGAAGATTTCTTAGAGCATCTATTTGTTGGTACCAATCATCAATACATGTTATTCTTTACTCAAAAAGGAAAATGTTTCTGGATGCGTGTTTATGAAATACCAGAAGGAAGTAAAACATCTAAAGGTAGAGCAATACAAAACCTTATAAATATTGATTCTGATGATAAGGTAAAAGCATTTATCTGTACACAGGATCTTAAAGATGAAGAGTATATTAATAGTCATTATGTAATTATGGCTACTAAGCAAGGACAAGTAAAGAAAACATCATTAGAACAATATTCTAGACCTAGACAAAATGGTATTAATGCCATTACTATTAAGGATGGTGATGAGTTACTAGAAGCGAAATTAACAACGGGTAATAGCGAAATTATTATAGCTATTAAATCTGGGAAAGCTATTCGTTTTGAAGAAAGTAAAACTAGACCTATGGGTAGAGGAGCTTCTGGTGTTCGTGGAATTAGACTTGCTAATGAAAATGATGAGGTAATCGGAATGGTTTCTGTTCATGATTTTAGTGAAGATATTCTTGTAGTTTCTGAAAATGGTTATGGTAAACGTTCTAGTTTAGATGATTATAGAGTTACCAATCGTGGTGGAAAAGGAGTAAAAACAATTTCTGTTACCGATAAAACTGGAGAATTGGTTGCTATTAAATCCGTTTCGGATAACGATGATTTAATGATTATTAATAGATCAGGGATTGCAATACGACTTGGTGTAGAAAACCTAAGAGTTATGGGAAGAGCTACTCAAGGTGTAAAATTAATTAATATCAAAGGAAAAGATTCTATAGCTGCTGTTGCAAAGGTTGTTAAAGAAGATGAAGAGGAGATAGAAAATGCTGATGGAGAGGAGCTTAATGAAGATGGCACGGCAATTGATAATGAGAATAACGAAACAAATAATTAAATTTGCATAACATTAACTAATAAATAAGAAATGAAAAATCAATTACTTGTAGCTTCGGCTATACTAATATCTTCTTTTGGTTTTGCTCAAAAAGCAGAAATCAAAGCTGCAGAAAAAGCATTAAAGTCGGGGAATTCCGAGGCTGCTAAGTCTGCTATTGAAAGCGCTTCTGCTTTAATTGCAAATGCAGATGATAAATACAAAGCACAGTATCACTTTGTAAGAGGTAATGTATATTATGATTTAGCTAAGAAAGGACTTAATGAAGATATGTCTTTTAAAGAAGCAATTAAATCATATAACGACCTTGTGTCTTTTGAAGAAACAGCAAAGAAAAAAAAGTACTCAACTTTGGCAAAACAAAGTTTGACTGCAATTACTGGCGATATTGTAAATTCTGCAATAAAAGATAATACAGATAAAAAGTTTAAATCTGCAGCTGCTAAATTATATACAAGTTATAATCTTAGTAAAAAAGATACTGTTTATTTATACTATGCGGCTAATAGTGCTGTACAAGGTGGGCACCATGAAGATGCTTTAAAGTATTATGAAGAACTAAAAACATTAAATTATGATGGTTCTGAATTAAAGTACTATGCTACTAATGTAGAGTCAGGTAAAGTTGAGGCTATGGAGAAAACTCAAAGAGATTTGATGGTGAAGTCTAAAACATACAAAGACCCTAAAGACGAAAAAACAAAGTCTAAAAGAGCTGAAATAGTTAAAAACTTAGCTTTTATTTACACACAATTAGGGCAAAACGATAAAGCGTTAGCTGCTTATGCAGATGCAAGGAAGAATACTCCAAATGATGTGAATCTAATATTGAACGAAGCTAATTTGCATTTAACTATCGGTAATAAAGATAAGTTTAAAACATTAATGAAAGAAGCTGCTGATGTTGATCCAAACAATCCAGATTTGCATTATAATATTGGAGTAATCAATATGGAGCAAAAAAACTTTGAAGAAGCAAGAGTAGCTTATAAGAAAGCTTTAGAGATTAATCCTGCATATGTTAATGCTTTAATGAATTTATCTACAACTTATATTAACGAAGGTAATGGTCTTATAGATGAGATGAACTCTTTAGGGAATTCAAGAAAAGATATTGCACGTTATGATGAATTAAAGCAACAAAAAGATGATATGTTTGTTGTTGGAGCAAAAATATTAGAAGATGGATTAAAATTAAATGTTGATAACCAAGGAATACTTGGACAGTTAAAAAACATTTATGGAGCTCTTGGAGATAACGATAACTATATGAGAATTAAAGGACTTATTAAAGAATAATAAGTTTTCCCTTTTTAAACGCATTGAAAAACTCGAACCTTTTTGGTTCGAGTTTTTTATTTAAGACCTATTGTATCATTAATATTTGTTATAATGGTATTAACATCTTCATTATAGTCGAACCATTTTATAGTTTTATCTTTTTTAAACCAGGTTTGCTGTCTTTTGGCAAATCTTCTTGTGTTTTTTTTGATTTCTGAAATGGCAAATTCTAAAGTCCATTCACCAGAAAAATATCGAAATAACTCTCGGTAACCAACTGTTTGCAGTGCATTAAGCGATTGATGTGGGTAAAGCTTTTCTGCTTCTTCTAACAAGCCATTATCCATCATAATATCAACTCTTTGGTTTATCCTATCATAAATAACAGCTCTATCCGCAGTAAGACCAATTGTAATAGCTGTAAAATTTCTAGGCTGTTTAGGTTGATTTAAAAAAGAAGAATAAGGTTGTTCAGATCCAATACAGACTTCCAATGCTCTTATAAGACGATGAGGATTATCCACATCAATTTTGTTGTAATGACTTGCATCTAGTTGTTTTAATTGTGCTTGCAATGTAGCAATACCATCTTTTGCTAGTTTGGTATTGAGTGTTTCTCTTACAGATGGATCAATTTCAGGGAAATAGTCAAGTCCTTTAATAACGGAATCTACATAAAGACCGCTTCCGCCAACCAAAACAGCTTGCTTGTTGTGTAAAAAAATAGCATCAATCTTTTGTAAAGCTTCTTTTTCAAAATCACCTACAGAATAGGAATCAAAAATACTTTTGTGTTGTATAAAATGATGCGGAGCTTCACTAAGTTCTTCTGGAGAAGGTACAGCGGTTCCTATATGCATCTCTTTAAAAAATTGACGTGAGTCTGCAGATATAATTTCGGTAACGTACTGTTGTGCTAATTTTATGCCTAAACTCGTTTTTCCAATTGCAGTAGGGCCAACAACAGTGATTAAATGGTTGTCTTTACTCATGAAGCGATGTTCCACATTTATAACAAAACTCGGCAGTATCACTATGCTTTTCTGCCATACATTCTGAACAAACTTGTGTATTGGTATCTATTTTTTGTTTTGTTGTAAACTCAGCAGTTACAATCCCTGTAGGAACAGCGATAATTCCATATCCTAATACCATAACTATAGTTGCTATAAATTGGCCCCATGGTGTTTGCGGTGCTATATCGCCATAACCAACAGTAGTAAGTGTCACAATTGTCCAATAGACACTGTGCGGAATGTTTTTAAAACCATTTTCTGGACCTTCTATAAGATACATTACCGTACCTAGTATGATGGCTACAATTACTACAAAAAAAATAAAAACCAAAATTTTAGCTTTACTGGCTTTTAATGCCCTACTTAATTCATTGGCTTCGCCAATATACCGGACCAGCTTTAAAATTCTAAAAACTCTAATTAGTCGAAGTGCTCTAACAGCAACTAAAACCTGCGAACCTCCAAATAATAACGATAGGTACTTTGGTATGGTTGATAAGAGGTCTATAATACCATAAAAACTAAAAATGTACTTCCATGGCTTTTTTGCGGTTATAATTCTGGCAATATATTCTATTGTAAAAAGAATAGTAACAGCCCATTCAGAGTAGTTTAGTAAATCATGATATTCTTTTTCTATCTTATCGACGCTGTCTAACATTACTAAAACAATACTAAATATAATAGCCCATAAAACAATAATATCAAACCATTTTCCTGCAGGAGTATCGGCTTCATAAATTATTTCATAAAGCTTTTGTCTATTTGTTTTTTGTTTTTTTGAAGTTTGCAATCTGTTATTTTATTTTTTTAAAGGTAAGCATTGCATTGTTTTGCAAAGCAACTATTTGACTAAAAAATTCTTTAAGGTGATGGTATTCATCTGTGGAAAAATGTGTCTTGGTGATTTTAAGCTCAAATCTGATGTTAATAATGTTATCCGTTTGTTTTGCTGTAAATTTCATTTTTACACTATGGTCACTCAATACCATTATTTTGTTGTCTGGAATTTTATCAAGCGTATAACCGTCTGGAACTTTCATGTTAAAAAGATAAGTCAAGTCACGTGGGTATCCATAATCAACAGGAAATAAACGATTTTTAAGTTTGAATGGGTTATTGATTTTTGTAGTACCAACAAATGGGTTAAAAAATACAATATCTTCATCCATGCTATTGTTGAATACAATAGTGTAGCTTTCCGAAAGTGGAGGTTCAATTTCATCAAGATTATCCATTTTAATAGGTGTAATTTCTACATCCTTAATGGATTCTTCAAGCGCATCGTAATACTCTTCTAGACCACTATCTGTAATGTTTTCTCTTTTGCTAATTGCAAAATAACCAGTGGCTCTTTTCTTTAGTGTTCCTTGGAGTTTACCTTCATCATTTTGCCGAAGTTTTAAAGAGATAATACGTGAGTTTTTTTTATTGGGAGTAATGGTGTGCCAATAGCTACTGTTTTTAAAATCCATTACTCTACCTTCATAATTTAAAGCCTTATATGGCAATATTCCAAAAGGGAGTTTTTTAAGACTAGCGTCTAAAAGATATGATTGTTCTCCAATAGTAAGCTTAGCAACTAGATAGTTGAAATCTGTAATTACAGGATGAAGTTTTGTGGGAAGACCATTGTTTCTGGTAGAAAGCAATAGTAATTCTGTTTTTAGACCAGTTGCTAATAATGCATTTATTAAGGAAAGGTTTATTTCGGCAACATTCCCTGTTTTATCCTCATAAGACCGTTTAATGTTATCGTTTTTAAAAATACCATATTCTTCATTCCAAGTGTAATGGTCTTGAATAAAGTAAAATATTCTTTTAGCGCGTTCCAATTCATCTGAAATGTTTTTAATATCCGCAGGAATTAATTCCTTAAAATAAGAAGTTTTTTTAAGTTGTCTTCCAATGTCTTTATCGTTTCTGAATTCTTTGTCAACTGTTTTCCATGTTTTTGTGAATTTTTTCGAGCCACGATCTTTATTTAAGTAGTAGTATTCAGACAATTGAAATTCAATTTTTGAAATATAATTTTCTTCGGCAAGCATATAGTCTTCTTCTATAAAAGCTGGTATATCTTTCATTATATACTTCAGAACTTCGCAATCAGATGGATCTGGAAACCCTGGAATGTAAAGACACCTTTTTTTTATACTTGCTTCATTTGTTGATAGTTTTAAGGAACCTTTTAAAACTCTATTATACCTATAGTTGCCAAAAATACTTGCATTAAACTCACTATGTATTTTAGGGATATAACCTTGAAACTCCCAGCCTTCAAAGTTAAAGTCGTAGGGTGTTATTAGGGTGTATTCATATTCTAAAACACTACCAACTGCGGCTTTGGGAAAAGTAAACTCCATTACAGACCAGTTCTTGTTAATGTCTTTTTTGTAAATATTATTTTTGTTTACATAAATTTTTTGGTCATTATTATGGCTTACTGCAGTGATTTTTTTGATCACCTCTTTGCTTTTCTTTGTATGGTAATAGGGAATACTTATTGTAGCATGCTCGGTGCCTTCTTTTTTTAATATTTTTATTCTGGAGTAGTATTTTTTTACAAGTCTAATTTGATTATTTATAATGTCAAAATAGTTATTTCCCCATTCGTAAAGTACCACGGCAGTTGCTGTAGTATCTTTTTCATAAGAAGTCATCTGTAATTCTTCAATAGAAACCTTCCCGATTTTTGGTGGTGTTAACGTTTTTTGGGAGTAAAAAAAGTTGAATGAAATTAAAAACAGAAAAAAAAAGATAGTTTGTTTCATTAATCGAAATTAATAAATAATTTTCTTTATTCTGTTCTTTTTCCTTAGAAAGCTTTGTATGATATGATGCGCGTCTGGAGTATCTTTCATTGGAGTAATAATATCATTCAAGATTTCAACACTGTTTATCTGAAAGTTTAAATTATAAAAAGCAATACCTTTAAACACACCATTTTCAATAAGAATTGCACTTTTTTCTTCTACAGCTCTACCTTGGTCTATTAATATAAAACTAGCAGATCCAAAGCTGTATTTTTCTATAGCTTTTGTTACTCTATTGTTGTAAACGGCCGACTCTTCTTTTTGTATACAAGCTCCATTGCAGTTTTGTAAAGCATAGTTAAAACATTGTGTTTCTATAGTTTCTAAAGCACTTAATTTATGACAAAGGTTAAACTCTTCAGCAATTTTTAATAAAACACTTTTAGCTTGCATCATATTTACAAAAGTAGTTATGGGCTTGCCATTGTTTTTTGCCTTTTCTATCTTAAAATTAAGATAACCATTGGTGTCCATAAAAGAATAAAGGCCATATTGAAATAGGGTCCTTTTTTGTGCTCGGTTAAGTATAGGGCTATGTATTTTTATTTCTTCACTTTCTTTTAATAAGGCTACAAGTTCACTTCCAGTTTTTTCGAAAGTAACACTAGCAACCATTTTTTGAATTTTTAATGCCTTGCTTGCTGTTCCTGTAAAATGCTGGTTAACTCTTCTTTTTATATTTTTACTTTTTCCAATATATATAAGCTCACCCTTTTTATTATGGATGTAATATACTCCAGTTGCGGATGGAAGCTCTTCAACTATTGCAATTAGTTTGGGAGTTAATACTCCTAGTGTTTCCTTTTTTATAAATTCTGAAACAATAGTTTTACTGGTGTCTTTGGCTAGTAGTAGTTGAAAAAGTTTTACCGTAGCTAAAGCATCTCCACTAGCTCGGTGTCTATCGCTTACAGGGATGCCTAATGAACGTACTAGTTTTCCTAAGCTATATGATTCTTTTCCAGGGATTAGTTTTTTAGAAAGCTCAACTGTACATAAGGTTTTCTTTTCAAAATCAAAGCCAAGTCTTTTAAACTCTGTTCTTAATATGCGGTAATCAAATTGGGAGTTGTGTGCCACAATAATGCAGCCCTCAGTAATTTCTATAATACGTTTTGCAACCTCAAAAAATTTGGGAGCAGTAACGAGCATTTTATTTGTAATTCCAGTAAGGTTTACAACAAAAGGCTGAATTTCTTTTTCAGGATTTACAAGACTAATAAATTGATCTACAATTTCATGTCCATCATATTTGTAAATGGCAATTTCTGTAATTCCTTCTTCATTGTATTTACCACCTGTGGTTTCTATGTCAACTATTGCGTACACTGCTTATATATTATAGTTTCTAGCTCCAAAAATACTACTTCCAATTCTTACCATGGTACTTCCATTGGCAATGGCAATTTTATAATCACCACTCATGCCCATAGATAATTCTTTTAGTGCACATGTTTTGCTTTTGGGGAATTGTTTTTTTAAAGCGTTAAAAAGAGTAGCCAAGCTCTTAAATTCTGCTGCTACTATTGATTTGTCTTCTGTAAATGTTGCCATTCCCATAAGACCAGTTATTTTTATATGTTCTAATGTTTTAAAATCTTCTGAATTTAGAAGCTCTACTGCTTCAGTAGTATTTAATCCAAATTTTGTATCTTCTTTAGCGATATGAATTTGTAATAAACATTCAATTATTCTATCGTGCTTTTTTGCTTGTTTGTTTATTTCTAAAAGTAGCTTTAAGTTGTCTACACCATGAATAAGTGCTACATACGGCGCCATGTATTTTACCTTATTTCGTTGTACATGACCAATCATATGCCATAAAATATCTTTAGGAAGTGTTTCCCATTTTTCGGACATTTCCTGGATCTTGTTTTCTCCAAATACTCGCTGTCCAGCATTATAGGCTTCCTCAATGGCTGTCAAGGGTTTTGTTTTAGAAACAGCTATTAGTGTAGTTTCTTTAGGTAATTCAGTGTTTATATGTGATAATTGATTTGCTATACTCATGAAAGTTCATAAATGGTAAGTCCACTTCTTAATTTGGGTTCAATATAAGTGCTTTTTGGAGGCATAACTAGACCTTCATCTGCAATGCTTTTTATTTCCTCAATTGTTACTGGAACAGAATTAAAAGCCACAACAAATTCATTGCGATCTATAAGCATCTTCATTTTTATAACGCTATCTTTATCAAAACCGTATTTGATACGAGAATCATTTCTAAGATCATTAATTCCTAAAATAGGAGCCAAGATGGTTTCATAAAGAATTTGAGTATCTAATTTACTTAATGCATCTGTAAATTCATGGTTGGTTTTTCGTAGGTATAACGAATAGAACTCGCCATCTAAATACATGCTAAAATGATGTTTTTTGCTTGGTTTATATAATTCTTGCCCTTTATTTTCTATTCTAAATTTTTCATCTAATAACATCAAAAATTGCTCTTTTGATAAACCATTAAGATCTTTTACCATTCTATTGAATTCGTAAATCTTAATTTCTGATTCAGGAATTAAATAACTCATAAAATAGTCAGATGCTACTTGCGACCTAACCTCTGGATTTTGATCTTTATAATCTTTTGCTAATAAAGAGGAAGATGCTGATCTATGATGACCATCAGCAATGTATAGGTTGTCAATTTTTGAAAAAGCAGCAGTTAACTGTGTTATCACTTTGCTTTCAGAAATCCTCCAAAGAGTATGTTTTACTCTATCGGTGGAAGAGAAATGGTATTCTGGTCTAGTTTTACAGACATCAGAAATAATTGTACTTATTTCCGTATTGTTTTTATAAGTCATTAAAACAGGTTCAGCATTAAACCCAACAATTTTCAGGTACTCCTTAAAGAGTTCTTCTCTATGGGATAGTGTAGCTTCATGTTTTTTAATAACATTAGTATTATAATCATTTACAGATGTGCCAGCAAAAATACCGCAAAAAGAATGCTCTTCTTTTTGTAATCTATACACATAAAAACTGTTTTCTTTATCTTTTTTAAAAATATTACCTTCTAAAAATTCCAAATACCTGTTTCTGACTAAATTAAAACGTTGGGTTCCAGATATTTCTTTTTGAAATTTATAACCTGGATTTATAATATGCAGAAAAGAAAACGGATTAAAGTTTAGCTGTGCTTCTAGTTCTTCAGGAGAATAATCTTCATAAGATCTAGAGGCAACATGTACTACTTTACCACTTTTTGGTCGTATTGCTTTAAAAGGTTTTAGTTCTGCCATTAGAAAATTATAAAAATTGGGGAGCTACTTTTTCAGCCTTTTTTGATTCTGAATAGTCATAAAATCCTTGTCCAGATTTTACTCCCAATTTGTTTGCCATTACCATATTAACTAGTAATGGGCAAGGAGCGTATTTGGGATTTTTAAATCCGTCATACATTACATTAAGTATAGAAAGACAAACATCAAGACCAATAAAATCCGCTAATTGTAGTGGTCCCATTGGGTGCGCCATTCCAAATTTCATAACAGTATCTATTTCTGCAACACCTGCAACACCATTGTATAACGTTTCAATAGATTCATTTAGCATTGGCATTAGTATTCTATTGGCAACAAAACCAGGATAATCATTTACTTCAACAGGAGATTTACCAAGCTTTCCCGTGAGTTCCATAATGGTATTTGTAACTTCATCTGCAGTATCATAACCTCTAATAATTTCTACAAGTTTCATGATTGGCACAGGATTCATAAAATGCATGCCAATTACTTGTGTTGGTCGCTTAGTTGCAGCTGCTATTTTTGTAATAGATATAGAAGAGGTATTGGTTGCTAAAATGGTGTTATCAGCACATAAATTATCCAACTCCGTAAAAATTTTAAGTTTCAGATCAACATTTTCGGTTGCAGCTTCTACCACTAAATCTGCCAAAACCACACCTTCTTTAATGCTAGTATAGGTTGTTATATTTTGTAGCGTACTTTCTTTTTCCTCGGTAGTAATCTTTTCTTTAGTAACCATTCTGTCCAAATTTTTGGATATAGTTGCCATTCCTTTGTCTAAAGATTCTTGAGAAATATCTATAAGTTGTACATGGTATCCATGTTGCGCAAAAGTGTGTGCAATTCCATTTCCCATGGTTCCAGAACCAATAACAGCTATGTTTTTCATATGATATATTTTATTAAAAAGAGTGTATTATTTTTAATGCAACCGCTAGAGCTTCCATTCCCTGTTTTAGACTTACAATAGGTGTGGTATTTGTAGTTATAGCATCTGCAAAAGTTTCTAATTCATCCAGAATAGCATTATTACTATCAATCTCTGGGTTTTCAAAATAAATTTGTTTTTTCTCTCCTTCTGCATTTTGTAATACCAATGCAAATTCGCTAGGTACTTCTGGAGCATCTTTCATTTTAACGACTTCTGTCTTTTTCTCAAGAAAATCAACAGAAATATATGCATCTTTTTGAAAAAATCGCGATTTACGCATGTTTTTCATAGAAATTCTACTTGCAGTAAGATTGGCTACACATCCATTTTCAAATTCTAATCTTGCATTTGCAATGTCTGGAGATTTGCTAATTACAGAAACACCACTAGCATGTATATTTTTTACTTTAGAATTTACAACACTTAAGATGATATCAATATCGTGTATCATTAGATCTAATACCACTGGAACATCTGTGCCTCTAGGATTAAACTCAGCCAGTCGATGTGTTTCAATAAACATAGGCGATTTAATGCTATCCTTTATTGCACTAAAGGCAGGATTAAAACGTTCTACATGACCTACTTGACCTTTAACCTGATGTTTTTCTGCCAGGGCAACAATTTTTTCAGCTTCTTCAAGTGTATTGGCAATTGGTTTTTCAATAAAAATATGCTTACCAGATTCTATTGCTTTTTTGGCACAGTCATAATGAGAAAGCGTTGGTGTAACAATATCTACAACATCAACAGCAGCAACAAGCTCTTCAACAGAAGAAAATAAATGATAGCCAAATTCCGCAGCTACTTTTTTTGCATTTTCTCCATCAGGATCATAAAAACCAACCAGCTCATATTTTTCAGATTGTGCTATTAATCTTAAATGTATTTTACCAAGATGACCGGCACCTAAAACTCCTGCTTTCAACATATAATGTGTGTTTTTCACAAAAGTAACATTCTCGATTGATTTGTTCAATAGAAATTGAGAATTAAACGATCAAGTGGTAGAAATTATAACAATAACAAGTATTGCAATGTGGTAATATAGCAATTTACACTTCTATAGAGTCTCACTATTTTATGAGGCTGTTATTTTGAGCTAGAAAAGAACTTATTTTAAAGCTATAATTAATATAATGTTACTTAAGTGTTGTGTTACATCTGTTTCGAAGTTAAACGGTGAAAAAAATAAGATTACTTCTTTCCTAAAACTAGTTTTTTACTAAAGATTTAATACTTTTATCGTTCTAAAAACACAAAATTGAAGGATACGCTTAAGCATCAAGGGATGAGAAATAAACTAGTAGAAATACTAGTTAAAAAAGAAATTGAAGATAAAAAAGTGTTAAGTGCTGTTAGACAAATTCCAAGGCATTTATTTATGGACAGCAGTTTTGAAGATCATGCTTATCAAGACAAGGCTTTTCCTATTGCTGCTAATCAGACTATTTCTCAGCCTTATACTGTAGCATTTCAATCTCAATTATTAGAAATTAAATCTGGTGATAAAGTTTTAGAAATTGGAACAGGTAGTGGTTATCAAGCGGCTGTTTTGTTACATTTAGGAGCAGAGGTCTATAGTATAGAGCGGCAACAAGAATTGTTTAAAAAAACATCTTTGTTTTTTAAGAAAATGGGATATAGACCTAAAAAGCTAATTTTTGGAGATGGGTATAAAGGATTGCCTGCTGGTGCTCCTTTTGATAAAATTATTGTTACTGCTGGTGCTCCTTTTGTGCCGAAAGCATTGTTAGGGCAGCTAAAAATTGGAGGTATATTGGTAATTCCAGTAGGGGATTCTGTTCAGATTATGACACGTTTTATTAGAAAATCAGAAAAAGAATTTGAGAAAAAAGAATATGGTGATTTTAGATTTGTACCATTGCTAGAAGATAGAAATTAAGAATATGCAGTAAAAAGTAGCTTTTAATTGTGCTCTTTTTTTATCCGTGCAAGATCTCTTTTATTATCTCGATCTCTCATTGTTTCCCGTTTATCATGAATTTTTTTACCTCTTACTAAAGCAATTTGCATTTTGGCATAACCGTTATTATTTATAAAAAGACGAAGTGGAACCATAGTAATCCCTGTGTTTTTTACCTCTTTATACCATTTTTTTAATTCCTTTTTATTTAAAAGTAATTTTCTTGAAGCTCTTGGTTTATGATTGTAGTAGTTTCCTTGTAAGTATTCGTCTACATACATGTTAATAACAAAGAGTTCTCCTTGTTCGTTAAACTCACAAAAACTTTCTGAGATAGATGCTTTGCCTAGTCGTATTGATTTTATTTCTGTTCCTGATAATACAATACCAGCAATATACTTGTCTAAAATCTCATACTCAAAACGAGCTTTCTTGTTTTTTATATTTATTTCTTTCTGCATTCGGAAGCCAAAAATACTAACAATTCAACTTTTAAGTGCTGCTAATCTTATTTATTTTTTGTTTTTGACAAATGTCTTCTGTAATTTGTAAAATAAAAAAGTGTTTCACTTAATTTTAAGATAAGTTTTACGACAGATGTATTAGTTTTGATTTTCTAGAAGAATATATCACCTTATAACTCTTTAACCATATGTATAGATTTTTAATATTTTGTTTTCTTGCCTTTTGTTTTTTTTCTTGTGACTCTTCAAATACTGTAGCGGTTGTAAAAACTAATTCTGTGCATGAGTTAGTAGATGAAGCCATTGCGAATGCAGGTGGAGACTGTTATGAAAAAGCAGAGATTAGATTTAACTTTAGAAACCGATTGTATGTGTCTAAACGAGAAGGATGGAAGTCTGTTTTGCAAAGAGAAACAATAGATTCCCTATGTTTAGTAACAAAAGACGTATTGGATAATAGTAATTTTCAACGCTTTTTGGAGGATATGCCACTTGCAATACCAGACAGTATTGCAAATAACTATAGTAATTCTGTAAATTCAGTTCATTATTTTTCTCAACTGCCATTTGGACTTAACGATAAGGCGGTAACAAAAAAGCTAGTAGGGGAAAGCATTATAAAAGGAGAGCCTTATCATAAAATAGAGGTTACATTTGCAGAAGAAGACGGTGGGGACGATTTTGATGATGTGTATTTATATTGGATTCATAAGGAAAATTGGACTATAGATTATTTAGCTTATGAATTTCATGTAAATGGTGGTGGAAAGCGCTTCCGTGAAGCCTATAATGCTCGTTTTGTAAATGGAATTAGATTTGTTGATTATAAAAATTACAAACCAATGGTTAAAAGCGTTCCATTAGTTAATATCGATAGTTTATATCAAAATAATGGACTAAAGTTACTGTCTAGAATAGAATTGGATGCGGTAACAGTATCTTACTAAAGTCTTATTAGACTCGATTAATTATTGGTATGCCTACCAAAATTAAAATGTATTTGGGAAGCATACCATGTAGTATTGAATAGTTTGTTAATTATTCTTCTTCTTCAAAATCTCTAGGAATACAATGATCTATATTAAGAAGCAGGGAAGTAGCTTCTCCATTAACAATGTTAACAATATATAAGTTGCTATTAACATTATCTTCAATCTGATCGTATTTTTTTTCACCTATTAGCTCATTTACCAATTTAGGAATTGTGTTGCTATGTCCTACAATAAGAATTTTCTTATTTAAAGTTTCTTTTTTTAGAGAATCTACATCAATACCAAAGGGTTTGTAAAGTTTTACAGTTTTGTTTTTTAGAATTGCATTTGTTTCGGCAGTTTCTCTTGTTCTATTATAATCTGTACTATAAATTTCATCCAATGCTACAGTTCTAAATACTTCTCCCCATTTTAAAGCCCTAGCGATACCAGATTGATTTAAAGAAGGATTTTTATTATCTGGATCTGTTCTGTCCTTTTCAGCATGTCTTATTAAATAATAAGTAGAGATACCAACAGGCTTTATAACTTCAACTTCCTTTTTTTCCTCCTTACAACTTATCAAAAATATAAAAGAAACTAAGAATGCTAACTTTAGGTAATATGATTTCATATATGTCAATTTTAGCATAAATATACAATTATTTTTATAACAGGAGCTGGATGTAATAAGGCGATAAATCGTGTTTTTTTGTAAGATTGAATGCTGTAAAAAGTGCATTTCATCGAAAAGTTGAAGTTTTACACAATATTGCTATTTGTCGATTAACGATGATTATTATTCGTTAAACGATACTTTAACCTTCGTTAAACGGTTAATATGTACCGTTAAACGATTTTGATAACAATAAATCTTTTCTTACTTTTATTACAGATTAAAAAAACAATCAACTGTTTTCGCCTCACTTAAGTTAACAGATGTAGTTGATTTTTAATCCAAAAATAGCAATAAGCACATAACAATTAAAAGAACCAAATTTTGCCTATGATTTAAAACTACTTTCAGATTACATATTTCTTAAAGTTATTTTGTCCGGCATTTTTTATTTACCCAAATAAATAAAAAATCATGAAAAACCTACTTACAACACTCAGCCTATTATGCTTTTTCTTAGTGGTTACTAAAGTTTCCTCACAAACTTTAAATAAACCCGAACTTTCTTTTACTTATGCTTGTGCTAAAAAAACTTATAACGATTTTAAAGCCATAATTTCGTTTAAGGATAGTGCCTTTGAGGGAGATAACATTTTTTATGTTGAACTTTCTGATCCCAACGGAAGTTTTGACTCCCCAACGGTACTTTCAGCTATTGCTAATGAGAATTCATCTTTTGAGTTTGAAACTAAATTTGAGTTTCCTAAAACTATAGAAGGTGAAGCGTATAAGATTAGAGTTAGAACTACCAATCCTGTAAAAATTAGCCCTAGTACAGCTGCTTTTAATGCCTTTTATCTTCCCAACGTTAATTTGGTTTTAAATAATTATAAAGATGTAGCTTTATGTAGTACTACTTCCGTAAATATTGCTCTTAATGTAGATGTTGCAACCGAATATTTGTGGTATAAAAATGGAGAACTGTATAAAAAAACAGGAGCAAGTTTAGAGGTAAACTCTTCAGGAGAATATTATGCCGAACCTTTTTATGGAGATTGTACTGGTGCATTATTTTCTAATATTGTTGTTGTTACTTTAGGAGATAGTTTTACTGGGGATATTTTGGGAGATGATACTATAGAGGTTTGTCCAAATACGAGCCATACTTTTAATGCTACTGTGGCAGATGATGCCTATAGCTATACTTGGTACAAGAATAATGTAAAGATAGAAGGACTAGCAGTTTATAGTCCTGCATTAACAGTGGATGCTTCTAGTGCTACTTATGGGGATTATAAGTTAATAATAAGTAACGGAAAATGCGAAGTGTCTTCCAAAATAGTAACCTTAACTTCTCCATCTGTATTAGAATTGGAGGCCCTTAGCGATACTAAAAATATACTAATAGAAGGTAGCCCGCTTACTATTGCTTTATCTTCAAATACTAGCAATGTTGCGGTAACATGGTATAAGAATGATACTGTTATTAGCAAAGGAAAAAATTTATCATTGGAAGTTGAAATGGTTGGAACATACTATGCTTTAGTATCAGTTGTAGGTTCTTGTGCTGAAGTGGTAAAGTCTCCAACCTTTCAGGTTCTTGTTCCAGAAAATTTTATTGCAACAATAACCTACCAAAATTCTTATGAAGAATGTACTTCTAGTGAAACAAGTTTAGCGATTGCCAAGTTTGTTGCTTTTGCTGCAGATGGTTTTGAACAAGAATTGGCATTAGATGTAATACAAAATTTCAACTTTTCTTGGAAAAAAAATAACGAAGAAGCTGCCAAAGCCGTGAAAAATATTAACATAAATTCTTATGCCTCTAACGGAATTTATTTTTTGGAAGGAGATTATCAAGGAAAAAAAATTCTATCAAACAGACTTATAGTTTCATTAGGGATTTCAACTCCAGAATTGCTAACATCAAAAACTATTGCTTGTACCAATGGACAAATAGAATTAAGTACTACAATAGTTACTGATGCCATTTACTCTTGGTACAAAGATGATTCCTTACTTGGCGAATCTTTAGAACCTAACTTTACAGCCAGTGGTTTTGGAAAATATACCCTAGTAGTTGATTTAAATGGTTGTACTAAAACTTCAGAAATTACTAATGTTATACCTGTAGATGAAGATAGCATAGAAATATACCCATCTGCTGATATTGTAATTAGTACTAATACTACTCAATTGATTTCTGCTACTGGTGCTACAACATATAAGTGGACAGATGCAGAAGGAAACATAGTAAGCGAATCGGATTCTTTTGTTGTTGATATACCTGGAAAATATTACTTAAACGCAACAATTGATGGTTGTGTTATTGTAAAAGAAATCACTGCTTCTGAGAATAATGTAGTATATGTGCCAAATATTATTTCGCCAAATAATGATAATATTAATGATAAATGGATATTACCTGCTAAATTTGTAAACGATCCAGAGATAGAAGTTACTATATTTGATGCTAGTGGAAATAAAATTTTGAATACTAAAAAGTATCAAAATAATTGGCCTTTAGATAATTCCAATACAAGTGTTACTAAATCTGCTGTTTATTATTACCTGATTAATAAAGAAGGTAAGGCAGTAAAAAAAGGGTCGATAACAGTAATAGGAGCCTAACATTTATTTTATGTTAAAAAGATATATTTTTCTTTTTTTTGTTATACTATACTCTTCAGTAATGGCACAAGAGGCTGAAGGTACTTATATAAAAACAGATTATTGGAGACAGCATAATTTATTAAAATACCAACGAAATTTAATGAATCCTACGTTTTCATTTGTGGGGCAACAACAGAAAGAGTTGTCGCTCTGGGGACGAATTCAATGGGTAGGAGTAAATGATTCGCCAAAGACCTATGTCGTTAACTACGGTGGAAAGTTCAACAATAATACTGGAGCTGGCTTGGGGCTATTTCAGAATAACAACGGACTTTTTATAGACATGGGGCTTTTGGTGAACTATGCTCGGGCTATTCAATTGTCTAAAAACTCATGGTTGACTTTTGGACTTAATTTTAGCGTACTAAAAAGTGGATTGGATAAAAACGCTTTTCAAATCTCAGAACAAGATAATGCATTATTAGATACTCAAGACACTTTTTCTATTGTAGGAATGCCTGGTTTTAATCTAAGTATAGGAAATTTTGATATTGGAGTAATGTCAGAAAATTTATTGGACTATAATCTTACTTCTGGAACCAATACAGGTAGCTTTTCTGATAAAATTTTTGGAGGTCACTTTTCTTATACACACAGGTTTAATGGTAGTGGATTACTAAGTGATTCGAAATTAAAAACGCTTCTTTACGGAAAGAAAATTCCAAATGCAACTGTCCAATATGGAGCAGGAATGGTATTAGATGCTCCTTCAAAGGGATATGCACAATTGGGATACAATAGTTTTTATGGTATTTCTGGTGGATTAGGAGTACGGGTGGGACAAGGAATAGTTGTTGGTGTTATTGCGGAAAAAGGACTATCAAGTTCTAGTAGTGCATTTGGCGCAACTTATGAAGTTTCTGCAGTGATAGAATTTGGAAATAAGAAAAAAAGAGATGAACCAATTACGTTTAAAGATGGGCCAAGACCTGATGCTTTTAAAAAGAAAAGCAAGAAAAAAGAGGTAATTGTAGCCGAAAGTGATGCAGTCAATAAAAAAACTGAAATTGATGAGACCAATAAGAAAAAAGCAACCCTAATTAAAAATGATGATGAAAATGAAGCTTTGGTTGTACTTTCTAAAAAAGAAAAAGAAAAATTGTTAACCGATGAAAATATAGAATATGTAGATATTCTTACTTTGGATGCAATGGCATTTACTAAAGATTCGGATAAAAGCGAGTTGAAAAAAATATTTCCTGATGATAATAAAAACCCACGATACAAAGTGGTAGAACGTGTAGCTGGTACTGCTTACGGATTTTATCTAGTTGCCAATGTGTTTTCGCAAAAGTATTATTTCGAAATGTTTGTGAAGTTGTTAAAAAAGAGAGGATTGAATCCAAAATCTTTTTATAATGAAGAAAATGAATTTTATTATGTATATCTAAAGAAGTACGATAAGTTATCAAACGCAGAAAGAGATAGACGTACTAAAATGGATGGTAAGTATTTTGAAGAAACCTGGATTTTATGGGTACGATTTGATTAAGCTTTTAATTCTTTATTAATAAGCCTTTCTAAATGACTTACCATAGTACTTAAATAATCATTATTATTGCTGCTCATGGCCAATAATGTAGCGCCTTTTAACATGGCAATTATAAGTTGAGCATAAGATTCTGGATTTATAGTAAATTTTATTTCACCATTTTGTTTGCCAGCTATGATGATTTCGGCTATAATAGTAGTCAGTTTATTGGTGTACTCAAGTACATAGGGTTTTAAAAAATCATTTTTCCCGTAAGTATCAATAGATGCATTAATAATGGGACATCCACCAAATTCTTCCATATATGAATCGTAATACCTATAAAAACTACTTAATATAAAAAGCTGCTGAATAGAAGAGTTACTCGTATTTATCTGACTTTTTATTTTATTAATAAGTTTACTTGCACCATATTGATATGCCGCAATTGCCAAAGTTTCTTTGTTTTTAAAATTACCATAAAGAGCTCCTTTGGTTAGTCCTGTAGCTTTTGTTAAATCACTTAAACTAGTGCCTGCATATCCTTTTTTGTTAAATATTGGGGCAACGGTAGCAATGATAAATTTGCTAGTTTTTTCGGCTTTTGTCAAAATAGTATTCTGTTTTATGAATGGCTAAGTTATTAATTTTTCAGCATATAATACTAAACGGTATATTTTTAGAAGTATATTTTTCAATATTTAATATAATTGCATGAAAAATCCCGATTGTAAGGTGAAGAATAACAATCGGGATCTAAACTAACTAACTAAACTAACTAACTATATTTTTGTTTATTTTCTAATTTTGTTATAAAAACCGGTCGTTGGGTGAAGAGTAACAACCGGAATTTAGACTAACTAACTAAACTAACTAACTATATTTTTATTTGTTTTTCTAATTTTGCTTTAAAAAACCGGTTGTAGGGTGAAGATTAACAACCGGAATTTAAACTAACTAAACTAACTAACTATATTTTTTATTTGTTCTTTAATTCTGTTTTTAAAAAACCGGTCGTTGGGTGAAGAGTAACAACCGGAATTTAAACTAACTAAACTAACTAACTATCTCTTTATTTGTTTTTCTATTTTTGTTTTAAAAAACCGGTCGTTGATGTAGAGTAACGACCGGGATTTAAACTAACTAACTAAACTAACTATATTTTAAATGATTTATTTTTTATTTCTGATGTAAAACTACAGATTTTTCTTACATATAAAAGTGTTTTGTTGTGATACTCTATTATTTTGTGGTGAATTGTACTCAAAATGTTATTAGACGCTATAATTATCATCTTAATAAGTTCTTGCTTTCTTACAAATACTGTACTAGACTTTGTTGTAAATTGAATGCAATAACAATTATACTTTTTGTGTCTTGTAATCATTATTCCTAAAAACCAATTTTTGATCAAAAGAATCTATTAGAATTATACTATCAGTTTTAATACTACCTTTTAGTATTTGTTTTGATAGTTGATTCACCACTTCTTTTTGCAAAACTCTTTTTATTGGTCTTGCTCCATACTCTGGTTGAAACCCTTTTTCTGCTAAATAATCTAAGGCCTCATCTGTAGCGTCAATGGTAATTCCTTGTTTATTCAATAACTTTGTCAACTGTTTTAACTGAATGCCTACAATGTTTCTTATGTCTTTTTTACCCAGCGGACTAAACATAATGATATCGTCTATTCTATTAAGGAATTCTGGTCGTACAGTTTGTTTTAAAAGACCCAAAACTTCTGTTTTAGCTCCTGCTAGTGCCGTATCAATGTCTTTTACTGCGGCTAGCCTATCTGTAATGATATGGCTTCCAATATTAGAAGTCATAATGATAATGGTATTTTTAAAATCAGCAACTCTACCTTTATTATCGGTAAGTCTACCTTCATCTAATACTTGTAGTAAAATATTAAATACATCAGGATGTGCTTTTTCAATTTCATCTAATAGTATTACAGAATATGGTTTTCTTCTAACGGCTTCCGTTAGTTGTCCACCTTCATCATAACCAACATATCCTGGAGGCGCTCCTACAAGTCTACTAACAGCATGGCGTTCTTGATATTCACTCATATCTATTCTTGTCATTGCATTTTCATCATCAAAGAGGTAGGAGGCAAGTGCTTTTGCTAATTCTGTTTTTCCTACACCTGTAGTTCCTAAAAATAAAAAGGAGCCTATTGGTTTTTTTTCGTCCTGTAGTCCAGCTCTACTTCTTCTTACGGCGTCACTTACCGCTACTATGGCTTCTTCTTGTCCAACTACTTTTTTATGAAGTTCTTCTTCTAAGGAAAGTAGTTTTTCACGCTCGCTTTGCAGCATTTTGGTAACTGGTATGCCTGTCCATTTGGCTACTACTTCAGCAATATCATCAGAAGTTACTTCTTCTTTTATGAGAGTATCTCCTGTTTTACTGCTAAATTCATGTTGCAATTGTTCTAAGTTCTCTTGGCTGTCTTTTATTTTTCCATAGCGTAATTCTGCTACTTTACCATAATCACCATCGCGTTCTGCAATATCGGCAGCTATTTTGTAGTTTTCAATGTCTTGTTTTGTATTTTGAATTTGATCTACTAATGCTTTTTCGCTTTTCCATTTGGCATTAATTTCATTTCTATCTTCTTTAATATTAGCTAGCTCTGCTCGTAAAATTTTTAATTTATTGTTGTCATTTTCTCGTTTTAATGCTTCAATTTCAATTTCTAATTGCATTATTCTTCTGTCCAAAACATCAAGTTCTTCTGGTTTTGAGTTGATTTCCATTCGCAGTTTTGAAGCTGCTTCATCCATAAGGTCAATAGCTTTGTCTGGCAAAAATCTATTGGTAATGTACCGCTGTGATAATGTTACAGCACTAATAATTGCTTCATCTTTGATCCGTACTTTATGGTGTGTTTCGTATTTTTCTTTAATACCTCTTAGTATAGAGATGGCACTTTCAGTATCGGGTTCGCCAACCATTACTTTTTGAAACCGACGTTCTAATGCTTTGTCTTTTTCAAAATACTTTTGATATTCGTCTAGTGTAGTTGCACCAACAGCTCTAAGTTCTCCTCTTGCTAATGCAGGTTTTAAGATGTTAGCAGCATCCATTGCTCCTTGTCCACCACCAGCGCCAACAAGGGTATGTATTTCATCTATAAATAATACAATGTTTCCGGCACTGGAAGTAACCTCTTTGATAACAGATTTTAAACGTTCTTCAAATTCACCTTTGTATTTGGCACCAGCAATAAGTGCTCCCATATCTAATGCAAATATTTGAATATCTTTAAGGTTTTCAGGAATATCTCCCTGTACTATTCTATGTGCTAATCCTTCTGCGATTGCTGTTTTTCCTGTTCCAGGTTCTCCAACTAATATAGGATTGTTTTTGGTTCGTCTGGATAAAATCTGAAGTATACGTCTTATTTCTTCATCTCTTCCAATAACGGGATCTAATTTTCCTTCCGCTGCTTTTTTGTTAAGATTGTTTGCATATTTTTCTAGAGAGTTATAGGTGTTTTCTGCTCCTGATGATGTTACACGCTCTCCTTTTCGCAATTCTGCTATTGCTGTTTCTAAACCTTGTTTTGTAACACCTTGGTCTTTTAGTACTTGTGCTATTTTACTTTTAGAATTATATATGGCGAGTATCAGATGTGAAATTGCGACATAATCATCGTTCATTTTATTCGCAATTGTAATTGCTTCGTTTAATGCTTTTCCTGCAATTCTAGAAAGTTGTTGTTCTCCTCCTTCAACCTTAGAAAAGCTACTGATAATACTATCTAATAATTGTATTAGCAAACTTTCATTAACAGTTAATTTTTTAAGCAAAAAAGGCAAAACATTATCATCTACTTCTATAATTCCTTTAAAAAGGTGTGCTACTTCTATTTGAGGATTATTGTTTAGCATGGCTATTTGTTGTGCCTGCTGTACTGCCTCTTGTGATTTGGTGGTATATGTATTAAAATTCATATGAGTTCTTTTTACAAAGCAGATTTCAATAGTTGTACCAATGAATTTCACAAGACAAAATGTCCTGAAAACACAATAATAGCAAGACATTTTGGCGGTTTCAAAAAGTTTTGTGACCTTTGTTGTACTTTAGAAAAGGCAGTTTTTGCTTACTTAAAGAATTAAAAAAAGATTATGGGAGTGTTTGGGAAACTATTTGGAGGAGATTCAACGGCAAAAGATAAAAAAGAAGAAAAAGAAATCCCATGGGTTCCACTAACTTCAATTGCCCAACTTGATGAGATTGTTTTGTCTTCAAAAGATAAAACTCAAGTAATCTTTAAGCATTCTACACGATGTGGAATTAGTAGAATGGTATTGAAACAGTTTACTGCTGCTTATGATTTTGATGAAAAAGAATTGAGCCCTTATTATTTAGATTTATTGACTTTTAGAGAGGTTTCCAATGCCATAGCAGAAAAATTTCAGATACTACACCAATCCCCACAATTAATAGTAATAAAAGGGGGAACGGCAGTATTTCATGATTCTCATGGCGCTATTAATGCTATAGATTTAAAAGAGTTTATCTTATAAAAGCACAAGAGTAGTCAATGTATTATTAAAATTTTTGACTAATAATAATATTTTTGATATCATTTTTTAAGGCTTCTCCAGCATCATAAACCATTTGTTCGTTACTTGGAAATGGAACTGGTTTTGCCTTTAAGTATGTTAAAAACTGATTTTCTATAGCTCTTTTATCTCCTTGATAATTGGCATAAAAATGTTCAAAAACAAATACCGTAGCCAATGGGTAAGAATCTACCTGTTGCTTGGTGTATGTGTTATAATAGCTAACAAAACCATCTACCTTAACTTCTTTGTGTTGGGTAAACTGGTAGTAATCACATGTGATTTTACTGAATTTATCTACTTTAATATCATTTCCTAAGCTATCTTTTGCTACATTTCCATTGCTGTCTAGTTGGTATTTCCACCCATCTTTAATCACTTTTTCCTGTACCAACTGCTTTTCATTTACATGTTCTGGACTAATACTGATATTTTTGAAAGCAATAGCCATTATATAATCATAGTTAATACTTTGTTGCGGATTGGTGTGGTAAACGGTCCACTCATCATTTAATCCATAAGTATTAAAATTTAATAAATCTTCTTCTAGTCGCTTTGGAATTATTTGTTGCGTTTGATTTTGTAAATCTACCTGAATAAAGTTAATGCCTTTAAAATGCGCTTCTTCAATCTTAGCTTTGGTGTCTTTGTAGTTGTATGTCAATTCATCCAAATATTTAAAATCTTCAAAAGCCTTTCTAAAGTCGTATTTAGAATTTGCATTTTGCATAAGCAAATTTGCATTTGCATATAAAAACTCAGAGAGTTTGTTTTTACTTTCTATAATTTTGGTGCTATAGTTCTCTAAAGAGAATTTGGCCATTCTATTTTCCTCATTAACATATAGCGGAAGTAATGGTCTTAACTGATTTTGTATTGCATCCAGTTTTAGATAGCTATTATAAATAGTTTCAGCATTTGCTGGATTGTTTTCTTTGTTAAGAAAAGCAATTGTATTTAGTTCTCTTTCGGTATGTCTAGCAAAAGCTTCTTCCAGCATATATATGTAAGGCTGGTTTTTTTCTTTTGTCTTATTAGAAGTCAATTTATCCATAGCCTTATACATGGTAGCAATGTAGTTGCCAGAATTTAGCTTTTGTTGGGTGTTTTTTACACCACTACATGCAGTAATTCCAATCGCTAAAAAAATATAGTATAGTTTTTTCATTTTATATATGATTGTTGTTTTACAGGTGTTGAATGTTAGTTAATACGGAAACAAATAACATGCAATTTTATAAAACTAGGTTAATACTATTATTATAATCTAAAAAAGGTATCCTATGCAATGGCTATGCCAAAGACAAAAGGATACCTTAATAACAATTATTTTTTAATAATAGTATTACTTTTTTAAAAGTAGTTTACTATTTTTTCTTTGCATCAAAAACAGGAAGCAATTTTGTTGATACTTCTCCAAAACCAATTCTTATAGTATCATTTTTGCAATATCCTTTCATGATAACGGTATCATTATCATTAATAAACTTACGTTCAGAACCATCGTTAAGCTGTACTGGATTTTTACCAGCCCAGGTAAGCTCAATCATAGATCCATAAGAATCTGATGTTGCTCCAGAAAGTGTTCCACTTCCCATCATATCTCCAGAATTTACAGGACACCCATTAATAGTGTGGTGAGCCAATTGCTGTGCCATATTCCAATACATATATTTGAAGTTTGATTTAGAAACTGTAGTTGCTTCTTTACCTTCTGGTTGGATAGCAACTTCTAAATTAATATCAAAACTCTTATCACCCTTATATTGCAAGTATTCTAATTGCTCTTTTTCTGGTTTTGGTGTAGCTACTCTAAAAGGTTCTAAAGCGTCTAAAGTTACAATCCATGGAGAGATAGAAGAAGCAAAGTTTTTAGATAAGAAAGGTCCTAGTGGTACGTATTCCCATTTTTGTATGTCTCTGGCGCTCCAATCGTTAAAAACAACAAGACCAAAGATATAATCTTCCGCTTCACCAACAGGAACAGGTTCTCCAATATGATTAGCATCAGTAGTTATAAATGCCATTTCTAATTCGAAATCTACACGTTGTGAAGGACCAAATACTGGTGTATCAGCACCTAAAGGCAATGTTTGCCCTTGAGGCCTATGCACCGGAATTCCAGAAGGAATTATAGAAGAACTTCTTCCATGGTAGGCAACAGGAATATGTAACCAGTTTGGCATTAACGCATTTTTAGGGTCTCTAAACATGGTACCAATATTGGTTGCATGCTCTTTACTTGAGTAAAAATCGGTGTAATCGCCAATCTGAACAGGAAGTTGCATTTCTACTTCTTCCATTTTAAAAAGAATTCGGTCTCTATGCGTGCTATTGTCTTTTAATTTAGAATTGTTAATATCAAAAATATCTCCAATTCTATTTCTTACCAGTCTCCATGTTTTTTTTCCGTCTGAAATAAAATCATTTAAACTGTCTTGTAAAAATATATCGTCTGTTAATGGAATACCTTCAAAATAACCCAATTGGTGTAGTGCTCCTAAATCAATAGCAAAGTCACCAATTCGTGTTCCAATAGTAATAACATCGTCTGGTGTTAAGAAAACACCAAAAGGGATATTTTGTATTGGAAAGTCTGAATTTTCTGCAACTTCTATCCAAGATTTTCTACTTGGATCGTTTGTAATTAATGGCATATAAAAGTTGTTAACGTTTGTTTAAAAATTTTTATCAAAGATATCGTTTTTATTGTTATTTAAATTAGTTAATTGTTACTTTTGGTTCGTAAAATTAATATACTATACTTATGCAAAGAGATAAGCAAATTTTTGATCTGATTGTGGAAGAAAAAGAACGCCAAGTTAATGGTGTTGAGTTAATAGCTTCAGAAAATTTTGTTAGTGATCAAGTAATGGAAGCAGCAGGATCTGTGTTAACAAACAAATATGCTGAAGGTTATCCTGGAAAAAGATATTATGGAGGCTGCGAAGTTGTTGATGTTGTTGAAAGCATTGCCATAGATAGAGCCAAGGCATTGTTTGGAGCAGCTTATGTAAATGTGCAACCACATAGTGGGTCTCAAGCCAATACCGCTGTTTATCATGCCTGTATTAAACCAGGTGATAAAATATTAGGTTTTGATCTTTCTCACGGAGGACATTTAACTCATGGTTCGCCAGTAAATTTTTCTGGAAAATTATACAACCCTAGTTTTTATGGTGTTGAAGAAGCAACTGGTGTTTTAAACTATGATAAGATTGCTGATAAAGCAGCGCAAGAAAAGCCAAAAATGATTATTGCTGGTGCATCTTCGTATTCTAGAGATATAGATTTTGAAAAATTTAGAGAAATTGCGGATAATGTTGGAGCTATTCTATTGGCAGATATTTCTCATCCAGCCGGTTTTATTGCTAAAGGAATATTAAATGATCCATTACCACATTGTCATATTGTAACCACTACTACTCACAAAACATTAAGAGGACCTAGAGGTGGAATGATAATGATGGGGCAAAATTTTGAAAACCCATTCGGAATTACTTTAAAAAGCGGAGCGCTTAGAAAAATGTCTGGATTATTAGACAGCGCAGTTTTCCCTGGTAATCAAGGTGGACCGTTAGAGCATATTATTGCTGCAAAGGCAATAGCTTTTGGGGAAGCATTAACCGATGATTTTTTAACCTATATTTTACAAGTTCAAAAAAATGCAAGAGCAATGGCTGCTGCATTTATTGAAAAAGGATATAATATTATTTCTGGAGGTACAGATAATCATATGATGCTTATAGATTTAAGAAACAAAGATGTTTCTGGTAAACAAGCAGAAGAAGCCTTAGTAAAAGCAGAAATTACAGTAAACAAAAACATGGTTCCTTTTGATGATAAAAGTCCATTTGTAACAAGCGGAATTCGTATTGGAACTTCAGCTGCTACTACCAGAGGACTTAAGGAAGCAGATATGTTAACTTTAGTGGACTTGGTAGACGAAGTTATTTCTAATATTGATAATGAGGTTATCTTAGAAGGTGTTGCAGATAAAGTAAACGACTTGATGGCTGAAAGACCATTATTTGCTTACTAATAACAGTACCATTTTTATATAAAAATTTAAAAGCAGCTATATATACAAGTATATAGTTGCTTTTTTATATAATTAAAAATGTTAGTATTTGTGAATTAAACTCCTTGAAAGAGCTATTAGTAAGCAGAAATAATTCCTACTTTCAGATCTTTTGCCTCAAAATCAAAGACTAAGGAATCAGTAGTAGATTCATAAAAAAGTCCCCAATATTTATAGTACTCGTCTTCTTTAACCCTATTGCTAATATTAAAGGTGTTTAAAAGAGTATCTAGTTTACCAGTATCTTCTTCTTCAATAGGTTTTTCATTATAGATTGGAATGTAAATTTCAAAAGGAACTTCGGTATGCTTGTATTTAAGCGTTTTAAAGTTTTCAGAAATAGAATCTAAGATGTTTTCTAGTTGATTGTAAATACTATTATTACTTACCTTATATAAGATTAATGTACAATCATTAAAACATATAATAAGTTCTTCTATATCAACTTTTCTATTTGCCATCTTAAAAGAGCGGTATGCTCTTATAAAGGGTTGAATAAGATGACTTATTTTAGTAATACTTTCTGTAGAAGAAAACTCAAGGGCTTCGTTTAATGTTTTATCAATGAGAATCTCAATTGCTAATTCATTATCCTTTTTGCCTTCATAATCGGATCTCCTTTTTATTACCGAAGAATAGTTTTTTTCTAAAGTTTGCTTAAATTCACTTAAACCCTGAAAAAAATCGAATGAGTTATCATATTCTTTTTCTGAATAATATGATATTTTAATGGCTGATTCTTTAATCATAATATGTAAGGTTAATTTTACTTAAAATTGCGATTAATAAACAAGTCATTAATCAAGAGTGGTTTATGCTCTGCATAAATTTATAAATAAGAAATGAATATTTATAAATTTATTCCTTAAAATTTTAACGGGAAAACCCTTAAATATGAAAATTATCGTGAAATTGATGTCTTTTTACTAAATAAACCCTTTAATTTTCGCTTTTTCAATTAGCGCTCGGTCATCTTCATCAGAAACTTTAAATAGTTTTTTAAGCTGTCTCTTTCTTCTTTCAACAGATCCTATAGAGACAGTTACAAAGTTTGGAATGTCTTTTACCTTTGTTCCAATAGATATTTGATACAGTATTTTTCTATCTATACCATCTAATATAATATCGTTTGTAATCTGTTGACGTAATAATTTTGCAATTGTAGTACTATAATAAGGTGGCTTTTTTAATACTTGTTCAAATGCATTTACAAATTCTTGAGAAGTAACATCTGTTTTAATTAAAAATCCATCAGGATCAACATTTTTTAAAATATTATTTAATCTAAAATTATCATTAAACATTGTTAAAATAACAACCTTAGATTTTGGTAACATTTTTTTGGCTTCAATACCCAATTCTTCACCAGATAAAATTTGTCCATCAGCGGAAGGAGGAAGCTTAATATCTAAAAACATAATGTCATATGGAATACCTTCTACTGCATCCATCATTTTTGAGATTGCAGTATCACATGTATTTGCGGTATGAATAATTAAATCTCCATCATCATAATGCGAATTTAATAATGCATTTTTATAACCTTCTACAATCATTGGATGATCGTCAACGATTAAAATTTTTATTCTTTTTCCCATGGTTTTATGCGCATCAAACACTAGCGTTGACTTTACTTCTTTTAATGTTAGTAATTATTGCGTTATCTATCAGGTAATGAGTTGTTTGCGTGATAGGTTGGTCTGGAAATAATACAATAAAAACTATAATTTTTTAATTACGAGGTTAATATACGATTCTTTTTTATTAAAATCTATAGCTTTACTTGACGAATCGTTATATTTATATGCTATAGTGTTTTTACCATCATATTACTAAGGTATTGTTAATTTGTAGGAATCTTAATTTTTAAACTAGTGCCTTTTCCTTTTTTGGAAGTCACACTAAAAGTACCATTCATCTTTTTTGATCTTGAAGTCATGTTTTTGATTCCAATTCCTTTTTTGACAGTTTGTAAATCAAAGCCATTGCCATTATCTTTTATCGACAGATAGATCTGTTCTTGTTTTTGTGTAAATGTTACTGATAGGGTAGTGGCCTTTGCATAAGAAATACAGTTTTTAGAAGCTTCCTGTAGAATTCTATAGATGTGTATTTTGTACTCATCAGATACTGTTTTCCAGACTATGGCATCGTCCATTAAAAAATTCAATGTTAGTTTTCCTAATGCGGCTTGTTGTTCAAGTAATTGCTGAACATGCAAGGTAAAGTTAGCAATGGCAGCATTGTTTTCTGTATGAAGTTCGTGAGAGATGTTTCTAATATCTTCTTCTATGTTTTTTATTTCTTCAATAAACCGTTCCCGTTCTTTTTCAATATCATCACCAGAGCTATTGTTAAGGCTTCCTAGACTAAGGCGTGTACCAAACAAACGCCCCAATACGCCATCGTGTAATTCTTCAGAAATGCGTTGCTGTGCTATATTTTTTCCTTTTTCTAATTTGTGCTGTTGTGATTGTAGTAATGCCGAAATTTCCTGATTCGCCATTTCTTGGTCTTTTGTATGTAGGCGTTTTGCTTGTTTTGATTTTTTAGAAAGTCTAAAGTATAAAAAGCAAGCAATAATTAGAGTAAAACTAGCGATAGCTAAATTTCTTATTAGTTTTTCTGATAGTATTTTGTTTTCCGAAAGTACAGTATCAGTTTCAAATTGGATGCGCGCAAACTTATCTCTTAGCTTACGTTCTTCTTTGTGTAGGCTGTCTGTAACTTTTATAAACAGTTTGGAATGTACAATTGCATTTTTATGATCTATATCGCTAAGCAATTCTAAGCCCTGTAAGTAATCTCTATAGTTGCTTGCTGTTTTGGCAATGCTTACTGCCGATTTTGCACTAGCAATTGCTGCTATGGTATCTTTTGTGAGAAGGTAATAATTGGCCAAGCGTATTTTGTTGGTTGCTACAATATCCTTATTATCAATGCTATCACCTATGGTAATTGCTCTATTGAACAGGTTGATGCTCTCAATACTATCTCCCAATTGCATTTTGCTCAGACCGAGGTTGCCTAACACTTTTGCAAATTGACTTGATCTTATTTTTTTTATTTTTTTATTAGCAATTGCTTTTTTGAAATTAATTATAGCTAATTCATGTTTATTTTGTTTTTGATAAACAATACCAATATTATTTAAAACAGATTCTTTGTCGCCAACACGACTTTTATATTTTGTTTCATAATTTTGGGCCTTAGAATAATAACTTAATGCTGTATCATAATTACCTAGGTTATTAAAGTTTATTCCTAATCTATTATAACAAGTATATATATGTTTATATTTCTTTAAGGGAATTAATATGTCTAGAGCTTTTATTAAATTAATTTCACTGGCGACATAATCTTTGCTGTCAGTTTGTTGTTTTGCCATATTCATATGCATTCTGGCAGAACTTATGTCTTTTTTTTGAGCTTCAAATATTTGCTGTGCGTTTTTATAATGAAAAAATGAGCTATCTCTGATGTGAATTTTATCATAAAAAGAACCAGCATCCCAATGTAAGTTTGCAATTGAAATAGAATCTTTTAGTTTATGAGCAAGCTTAAAAGCTAATTTGTTTATTGATCTAAATTTGTTTTTAATTTGATTATTGGAAGCAAGTAATGATAAATCTGACAAGCTTTTTAATACAACAGAATCTTTCTGATTACTGTTTAGTGAAAATTGATATGCTTTATCAAAACTGGCTGTTCTTTTCTCGATGGAAAGCTTTTTGTTTTTGGCTTCTGCTATCCATACCGTAGTACTGTCGTTTTTTAAGTCAGTAATTGTAGCACTAGTTTCTGTTTTCTGTTTGCAGTTTGTTAAAAAGAACAAGCAAAGCACAACTATATATAAAAAGGATTTGTTTTTCACAATAGAAAGAAAAAGGGTTGTTTATGATGGCTAAAAATAAACATAAAAAGTGTATGTTTATTATCTCTACTTTACTATTTTCTCATTTTGTTTGCTTTTTTTGATTCTTTAAAGTAGAAATCTAAGTTAAACAGCATCTCGATACAAATTTACTCCATTGCATTCCGCAAATTTACTCGATCTGACATTGTGGTTAAGAGTAACATTAATTTTTTATCACAATAGCTAAGCTTCTACTATAGGAATTTCAATTTTAAGGCTAGTGCCTTTTCCTTTGATTGTTTTTAAGAGTAAAATCTAAGTTAAACAGCATTTCGATACAAATTTATTCCATTTCATTCCGCAAATTTACTCGATGTGACATTGTGGTTAAGAGTAACATTAATTTTTTGTCACAATAGCTAAGCTTCTACTATTGGAATCTCAATTTTTAAGCTAGTGCCTTTTCCTTTTTTGGAAGTGACACTAAAAGTACCATTCATTTTTTTGGATCTTGAAGTCATGTTTTTGATTCCAATTCCTTTTTTTGTGATTTTATCATTAAAACCTATTCCATTATCTTTGATGAGCACAGTAATTTGTTGTTCGTTTTTTCTAAAGACAACCTCAAAAGTACTGGCTTTGGCATATTTAATACAGTTTTTACAGGCTTCTTGTAATATTCTGTAGAGGTTAATTTTGATATCTCCATTGACCATTTCCCAATCTATTTCTGGATCGTTTAGGAATTTTAGTTTGTATTTACCAACTACTGCCTGTGTTTCTAGCAGTTTGGTGCTTAATGAAATAAAATTAGATTCTGGAGTCTCAAACTCGCCATGCAATTCATGAGAGATATTTCTGATTTCTTCTTCTATATTTTTTATTTCTTCAATAAACTTCTCCCGTTCTTTTTCTACACTTTCTCCAGAATTAGAATTTAGACTTCCCAAGCTTAAACGGGTACCGAAAAGCCTACCCAAAACACCATCATGCAACTCTTCTGAGATACGTTGCTGTTCTATAGACTTACCTTCTTCTAGTTTGTATTGCTGTGCCAACATTAAGGAGTAGATTTCCTGATTGGCTGTTTGCTGATCTCTTTCGTGCGATAATTTGGCATTTTTAGCACGTTGTGCCAGCAAAAAATAAAATAATAATGCTACAACTAATATCAATCCTCCAATAAGTGCATTTCTAATGACCTTGCCTGTTAGCTCTTTGTTTTCTTCCAAAACGGCATCGGTTTCATAACGGATTCTGGCAAATTTATCTCTTAGTTTGCGTTCTTCTTTATGCAAACTATCATTAACTTTCATATAACGCTGAGAATATGTTACCGAATTTTTAAGATCTACTTTGCTTAGTAATTGTAATGCTACCAAATAATCTCTAAAATTGTTGGCGGACTTGGCAATTGTCATTGCCGATTTGGCTTGATAAATGGTGTTAAAGGTATCTTTTTTGTTGAGATAATAATTGGCCAAGCGTATTTTGTTGGTTGCTACAATATCCTTATTATCAATGCTATCACCTATGGTAATTGCTCTATTGAACAGGTTGATGCTCTCAATACTATCTCCCAATTGCATTTTACTTAACCCTAAGTTGCCAAGTATTTTGGCATACTGAAATGGTCTTTCTGTTTTTAATTCTGTGTTTAAAACTATTTTTGATAATTTTTTGATTGCTTCATTATGTTTTTTTAACTTTTGATATACTAATGCTATGTTATTTAAAACTGCTTCTTTATCACCTAGTTTAGTTTTATATTTTTTTTCATAATCCTGCGCCTTAGAATAATAATCTAAAGCAAGTTCGTATTCTCCTATACTACTGAAATTTAAACCAAGACGATTATAGCAATTGTGTATTGATCGATATCTATTCAAAGGTTTTAATATAGAAAGAGCTTTGATTAAATTAATTTCACTAGCGACATAGTCTTTGCTGTCAGTTTGTTGTTTTGCCATATTCATATACATCCTAGCAGAACTTATGTCTTTTTTTTGAGCTTCGAATATTTGTTGGGCGTTTTTATAATGAAAAAATGAGCTATCTCTGATGTGAATTTTATCATAAAAAGTTCCAGCATCCCAATGTAAATTTGCTTGAGCAGTAGAGTCATTTACTTTTTTTGCAATTAATAATGCAGTATTGTTTATTTTGCGAAATTTATTATTAAAAGTGTTGTTTGAACACAGTAATGATAAATCTAATAAATGTTTAAGGGTTATGGAATCGTTTAGATTTGATTTAGCGATAGCCCCATATAGTTTATCTATAGTTTTACTTCTCTTATTAATTGTATTTTTTTTGTTTTTGGTGATTTTCATCCAAATTGTAATACTATCATTTGGATTATGATTTAAGTTATCATTTTTGTTCTTTGATTTGTTACAAGAAATGAAAAAAATAAGGGTGATAAAAGATAAAAGTTTTATGTATTGCAAGTGAGTTTTTTAATGAAAATATAAAAAAAGCCATTAACTATCAAAAGTTAATGGCTTTTTTTATAAATGATATTTTGTTAGTTTTCTCTTTGTTCTACTTCATCATTACCATCTCCAGTTGCTACCACAGCTTCTACATCATATAAAGCATCTTCACTTGCAGTCGAAGTTGACTCGCAAGAAAATAATCCAATACTTAAAACTAATACTCCTAAAATGCTTACTACTTTTTTCATTTTCAATAATTTATGAGGTTAAATAAATGTTGTTCACACTCCAAAATTACTGCTGTAGTAAGCTTTTTTCGTACTGTTTTTGACGGTTTTAGTACTTGTATATGGTGTAAGAGTAACTGACGTGATTTTGTGAGTAACTCACTTTTTTTAGTTCATGGTACTTATGGCTATTTGTGTTAATGATTTTTTTAATACGTCTACATTTCCCCTATATGATCTTGAAAATGGTATAGGAGTAGGCGAGTCTTTCATAGCAAATTTAGATTTGCCATAATGTATTCGGGATATTAAATTTTTATTGATAATATAACTATTGTGTATTCTAACAAAATTACTCGGTAGTAAGCTTTCGTAAGTTTTTAGAGTTTTATAAGCACTTATAATGTTACCATTGGTCATTATAAAATCGGTAGCGTTATTATCTGCTTTTAAGTACAGGATGTCTTTGGTGTCTATATACCTATAATCGTTATAAGATTTTAGGCATAGGGTAGTGGCTTCTTGTAATGGTATTTCTTTTTTTATCCTGTTTAAGGTTCTTAAAATATCTAGTTGTGTAAATGGTTTTTTGATATAATCAAAAAAACCTTGTTTGAGGCATTCGTAAGCAAAAGAAGTATCGGTAGCTGTGGCAACAAATTTTGGTAGCTTGGGAACCAATAAGCGCAATTCACAAACTAGTCTAAATGCTTCTGGATTATTGTCCAATGTGAGGAAGACAATGTCTGGAGAATCTTTTAGAATATTACTTAGGGTTTCTTGGTAGCTTTTTGAAATTCCGAGGCATTCAAAATTGTTATAATCGCTTAAATAGTCTCTAAGATTTTGCATTACAGCAAAATCATTTTCCATGATCGTGTATGTGTATTTCAATTTTCTTGTGGTCAAAAGGTTCATCCTAAATGTAAGAAAATTATTATTACACAAACTAAGGTTTATGCTTGTTAAGGTGATGGTAAAACCATCATTATTTCATTTTTTTTATGTTTTTTATAGTAATAGGTAGTATTTGTGAAGCTGCAATAATTTTTTGTATGTTCTGGTTTTTAAAAACGAAAAACATAAAAAGGTTCTTTTTGTTGAGTAGGCTTGTGTAGGAAATTGGCTAAAGCACATCAGCTGGAAGCGGTCTGCTATTTTTTTTAAAGTTCTATTTTTTCTGGTATTACTGGAAAATAGTTACATACTAAGATTGGGTATAAAAGCCCTAATAGTTAATAAAGATACACTCCAATAAATGAGCTATAAATTTACATGCAAAACTATAACTCTAATATTATAAAAACAGGTCTTTTATATGTGCTGGAATACGTTTGGGTTTGTTGGTTTTGGCATCTAATAAACACCATTTTGTTTTTGTAATCACCAATAATTTATGATCTACTTTGCTATGCATTTTTACCACTCGGGTAGATGTAGGCCCTTCTGAGTTTAAAATATAAGTAGTAACTTCTACTTCATCATTTAAAAAAGCAGGGTTTTTATAGGTAATATCATGATGTATAGCTACCCATATGTATTCCGCTTTTATGGCATCTGAAGCCTCGGTTTCCCAATGTGTTTTTGCAATATCTTGTGCCCATTGCAAGTAGGTAACATTGTTAACGTGGTTAAGGTCGTCTAAATCTGATTTAGACACCTTTAAGTATTGAGTATAGGTATTCACTATTTTTTTTGAAAAGTAACTTCAAACATTTTGTCCCAGTTTTTTCCAGTAACAAAAAAAGTATTACGTTCTGGATGATATGCAATACCATTAAGCACATCTAGATCTGCATGCTGGGTAACTTCTTTTTTTAGTCCAGCTAAGCTTACCACAGCTTCTATAGCTCCAGTTTTTGGATTTATAATCATGATACTATTTCTTTGGTAGGTATTGGCATATATTTTTCCTGCCACATATTCCAATTCATTGGCTTTGGAGTAAACGGAGGTATTGGTTACCATTTCTATATAGTCCTGTTCTGCTAAAGTAGTACTATCTAGCGTCCATATTTTTTGTGTTCCATCACTTTTAAATATCTTTTCACCATCATTACACAATCCCCAGCCTTCTTTACTTTTGTCATATATAAAAGTATCTAGCTGTTTAAAGGTTGTAGGGTCGTAAACAAATCCTGTTTTGCTTTTCCAGGTAAGCATGTATATTTTGTTGTTTAGGATACTAATGCCTTCTCCAAAATAGCTGCTAGATAAGTCTAGTTGCTGTATTACTTCTCCAGTAGTATAGTTTACTTTTCTTAAGGACGATTTTCCGTTTCTTCCAGTACTTTCATATAAGGTATCGTTATAAAACTCTAATCCTTGTGTATAGGCATTATTGTCATGTGGAAATTGATTAATAATGGTATAACCATATATTTTAGGAGCAATATTACTTAGTACCGTTATTTTTTTAGAGATAACTTCAAAACTGTTTTCAAAATATACGGTAGCTTTAAGTTGTTTGTTTCCCAGTTTTGTAGGATTTATGTTAAGTAAATTATCTGATAGCTCTAAAGTTTGGCCATCTATGCTGTAAATAACAGAGTCAATTGCTTTCTTTTTATTGTTTTTGAGGCTGATTTTGATGTTATCATTGTATTTTATTTTGTTTGTTGGACCTTTTACAACAATTTTAAATAGCGGAATAGACTTTACATTTTTATCTCCACAACTTAGTAACGTAATGAAAATTAAAGCAATAATAAATGTGATGTGTAGTTTCATGAACCGAAATAATTTTTGGCAAGATATTTAATTAAAATTAGATAATAAAAAGATTGTGTAAAATTTAAAAGGTTGTATCTTTGCAGCCGGCAAGTCCTACACGACTAGCTCCCTTTGAATCCCCCAGGGTGGGAACGCAGCAAGGGTATTAGGTTGTAGCGGTGCGATGTAGGTAGCTTGCCTTTTTTATCTTCTTTTAAGATTATTTTCTTATCTTACCAACTCCCACAAAATAACACATATGAAACATCCATTAACAAAGGATTCTTCAACCAAGGAGATGACTAATTGAGGTGTACCATGTGACCGATTTAATAAAATAGAAATAGACACATGAAACATCCATTAACAAAGAGTTCTTCAACCAAGGATATGACTAATTGAGGTGTACCATGTGACCGATTTAATAAAATAGAAATAGACACATGAAACATCCATTAACAAAGAGTTCTTCAACCAAGGAGATGACTAATTGAGGGTGTACCATGTGACCGATTTAATAAAATAGAAATAGACACATGAATAAAAAAGTAGTTCTTATTACTGGAGGCTCCTCTGGAATAGGAAAAGCTATTGGAATCTTCCTAAAAGCACAAGGCTGTATCGTTTATGGCACCAGTAGAAACCCTGATAAACTTAGTGATTTTGATTCTTTTAATTTGGTAAAATTAGATGTAGTTGATGAAAAATCTATAGAAACGGCTGTTGAAGAAATTCTTAGTAAAGAAGGTAGATTAGATGTTCTGATTAATAATGCTGGAGTAGGTATTACTGGAGCTGTTGAAGAGACCTCTAGTATAGAGGCGTTAAATGCTTTTGACACCAATTTTTTTGGACCACTAAATGTTATGAAAGTAGTGTTACCAGTAATGAGAAATCAAAAAAACGGTCTTATTATTAATGTTACTTCTATAGCGGGTTATATGGGATTACCTTATAGAGGAATCTATTGTGCTACTAAAGGAGCTTTGGCAATTATGACAGAAGCTGTGCGGATGGAGACTAAGGATTTTGGAGTTAAAGTATGTACGGTAGCCCCAGGAGATTATGCTACTAATATAGCGGCAGGTAGGTTCCATGCGCCAATACTTCCGTTTTCTCCATATAAAGAAACCTACGAGCAGATTTTGGAAGCTATTGATGATGATGTAGATAAAGGCGGAGATCCTATTGAGGTGGCTAAACTTATTTATAAGATTATGAATACTGCTAAACCTAAGGTGCATTATAAGGTAGGTGCTTTTACTCAAAAATTTTCTTTAGTCTTAAAAAGAGTATTGCCAGATAAAATTTATGAGAAATTATTGCTTAATCATTATAAGTTGTAGTTTTGCAACTGGTTATTATTAATCCTTAATAAAGTAATAAAAGAATGAAATTTTTTATTGATACTGCAAATTTAGAGCAAATTAAAGAAGCTAATGCACTTGGTGTTTTAGATGGTGTAACTACAAATCCATCTTTGATGGCTAAAGAAGGTATTACTGGTGAGCAAAATATTTTGGAGCACTATGTAAAGATTTGTGAAATTGTAGATGGTGATGTTTCTGCCGAGGTTATTGCTACCGACTATGAAGGTATGGTAAAACAAGGTGAAGAATTGGCTGCATTACATGCTCAGATTGTAGTAAAATTACCATTGATTGAAGATGGTATTAAAGCTGCAAAATATTTTTCTGATAAAGGAATTAAGACAAACGTTACTTTAGTGTTTTCTGTAGGGCAAGCATTATTAGCTGCTAAAGCAGGAGCTACTTATGTTTCTCCATTTATAGGAAGACTAGACGATATTTCTACTGATGGATTAAATCTAATTGATGAAATTAGAATGATATATGATAATTACGGATTTAAAACGCAAATATTAGCTGCATCTGTACGTCATACAATGCATATTGTTAACTGTGCCAAATTGGGAGCAGATGTAATGACAGGACCTTTATCATCTATAAAAGGATTGTTAAAGCACCCACTTACCGATATTGGATTGGCTAAGTTTTTAGAAGACTTTAAAAAAGGAAACTAGTAGTTTTAGTTTACTTAAAAATTATAAAAGCCTGAATGTATATTTTACACTCAGGCTTTTTTTTGGGAAATATTTTAATACTTTTTATAATTACACAACAGCGTGCAACAATTATCGTTTAGTTATTTTGCTGCCAGTTTCTGTAGTGTTTTTTCAAACCTCTTATATTGGATGTTAGAAAAAGCATCGATAATTACATTATTGTTATTAACAATAATGGCTTTGTTAAGATTTTTGATAAAAAAGGTACTTCTCAGCTTTTTATGATCTCTAGATTGGTATTGATTTTCTTTATCAAGTTTCATCGTTTCTACAAGGTTTAACCACTTGGAGTATTCGGTAAAAAGACTAATTCCAACAAATTTATAGTTTGGATATTCTACTTTATAGTTATCAATTTTCTGATGTATGTTTTTTAGATGTGAAGGTTGAGTATTAGACCAAAAATAATAAACAGTAGCTTTCGCCTTTTTATCAGCAGTTAATACTATTTGTTCTCCCTTATTATTAAAAACAGTAGTTTTTGGAAAGTCTTTTCCTTTTTGGATGGCTTGTAATGCCGTATAAAGTTCTAAAACATCTTTTTTATGTTCGCTGTTTTCAGTAAGCTCTTGGAATTTTTTAATAAAAATACTATTATTTTTAGTGTTGTTGTCTTCTCTTAAAAAATAGTCTGTTGCTGTATACCTAAACAAATTGTCCCTAAGTATATGTTGTTGTATTAGGCTGTCAATAAGTGTTAATTTGTGCATATAATAATGTAATGTTCCGTCATTACCATTAGAAGATGTTTCGCAATAATTAACACAATTGATATACGATTTAGAACTTAGGTATGTTTTTATATAATTATAATAAGGTTTATAATACACCAGATTTTTATCATTAAAATTCACATTTTTTCTGAAATTATAATAGTTTTCTGGAAGTGGATCTATTTTTTTTAAGCCTAGCTTCTTTTTATGCATGTATGGATACTGCTCTCGGTATTCATAATTCATATAATTGATTTGTGCATTTAAGATAGCCATTGCCTTTTCAGAAACTTCAATTTGTGCTAATAGTTCATCAAGGTTTTTTTCGTTTAATTCTTTTATAGAATCTAATTTGCTGGTAAAAGCTATTGCAGAAAGCTTGTAATAGCTTTTAATTTTTGGTCGTTGCGTTTCTGAGTTTAAGAAATATTCTAAAAGAAAATTGTTTAATTCTTCTCCTTTACCAGAAAAAACTAGTGATTCATCAAATTCTATGGTATTCAAACGCATCATTAAACTGTCTCCTCTTTCCAAGTAAATATATTGATGTTCTGGAGCATGTTGAAAATGATACATGCCTTCTTTTAAATCAGCAATTTTAAATAAAAAACTATTGTCATCTGATAATTTTAAAGAGTCTAAGACTTGATTCTCTTGATTTAAGAGCAAAACAAAATCACTGGTTGGGTTAACAATTTGTCCTCCAAAGTAGGTAAGTGTCTCGTTACACTTGTTTTGGTTACAACTCACTAGTGAGATTAAAAAGAGAGAAATGAGTAAAATTCTAGTCATATGCGGTTTGTCAGTTAGTACAAAGCTACTAAAGGACTCTGTAGTATGCTGTTAATAGAGCGTTAAATATTTTTTGAAAAGGTGAGTTAGATAGTTTATGATAGGTTTATTTTTGTTATTTTTGCGCTGCAATTTAGAAAAAAAAAATAATTAATGTTATCAGTATCAAATTTATCTGTTCAGTTCGGTAAACGAATATTATTCGATGAAGTTAATGTCGCTTTTACTCAAGGAAACTGCTATGGTATCATAGGAGCCAATGGGGCAGGGAAGTCTACCTTCCTAAAAATATTATCAGGAAAGCAAGAAGCTACCTCTGGACATGTTCATTTGGAGCCTACTAAACGTATGTCTGTATTAGAGCAGGATCACCATGCTTCTGATACGTTTCCTGTTTTGGAAACTGTACTTATGGGGAATAAACCTTTATTTAAGATAAAAAAGGAGATGGATGCCTTGTATGCAGATTATACCGATGAAAATGCAGAGAAGATAGGGGAGTTGCAAGTTCAGTTTGAAGAAATGGACGGATGGAATGCAGACAGTAGTGCTGCTGCTATGTTATCAAATCTAGGGATAAAAGAAGAGCACCATTATACAATGATGGGAGATTTGGATGGTAAGTTAAAAGTAAGGGTATTGCTAGCGCAAGCATTATTTGGTAACCCTGATGTACTGATAATGGATGAACCTACCAATGATTTGGATTTTGAAACCATCTCTTGGTTAGAAAATTTCTTAGCACATTATGAAAACACCGTAATTGTTGTATCGCATGACCGTCACTTTTTAGATGCTGTATGTACACATATATCTGATATTGATTTTGGAAAAATAAATCATTTTAGTGGTAACTATACTTTCTGGTACGAAAGTAGCCAGTTGGCAGCACGTCAACGTTCGCAGCAAAATAAGAAGGCTGAAGATAAGGCCAAAGAATTGCAAGAGTTTATTAGAAGATTTAGTGCCAATATGGCAAAAAGTAAACAAGCTACTTCTCGTAAAAAAATGTTAGATCGGTTAAAAATTGATGACATAAAACCTTCAAGTAGAAGGTATCCTGCTATTATTTTTGAGCGAGAGCGTGAAGCAGGAGATCAAATTCTTAATATAGAAGGATTAAGTGCAAGTATAGAAGGAGAGCAATTGTTTAAAGGGGTGGATATTAACTTAGCAAAAGGAGATAAGGTTGCTATTATTTCTAAAGATTCTAGGGCTACTACTGCTTTTTATAATATTATAAGTGGTAATCAAACTGCTGAAACAGGAAAAATTAACTGGGGTGTAACTACAATACAATCATATTTGCCAGTAGATAATTCCGATTTTTTCGATAATGATGATTCATTAGTAGATTGGTTACGTCAATATGCAAAAACAGAAGAAGAGCGCGAAGAGGTTTTTGTTCGTGGTTTTTTAGGTAAAATGTTGTTTAGTGGAGAAGAGGCATTAAAAACAAGTAGAGTACTTTCTGGAGGAGAAAAGGTACGTTGTATGCTAAGTAGAATGATGATGATACGTGCCAATGTATTGTTGTTAGATGAGCCTACAAACCATTTGGATTTAGAGAGCATTACTACATTCAATAATTCGCTTAAAAACTTTAAAGGAACAGTATTATTAACGACTCATGATCATGAGTTTGCGCAAACTGTGGCAAATAGAGTTATAGAGTTAACTCCTAAAGGTGCTATTGACCGTTATATGACTTTTGATGACTATATGGAGGATAAGAGCATAAAAGAACAAAGAGAAAAAATGTACAGTTAAACTACGTACAGTAATTTTTTTAATGCTCCTAAGGAAAAGTAATTTTGCTTAGGAGCATTTTTTATGAGCATTATACTGGTTAAGTTATGGGGTTCCGAAAGTTTAGTTTTTTTCAGTAATCGTTTATTCTTCTAAAGATGCTAAAAGCTTGTCTAGTACCGTTTGTGCTTTTTCAACCTCGGTTTTATGTACATACAAGTGCTGGTGTCCAGGAATTGGAGCAGCAAAACCACCTAGTCTTCCAGATTCAGAATTATCTTTAATAACAGGAGCTATATCTATTTCTTCTAAGGCTGACTTTAATGCGTTTATAACAATAAAGGAAGCAGAATGTAATTTTTGATAATTAGTAATCATAGGCTTTAGTTTTTCTATAAGTTACAATTTTTTTTTGAATTATTATGAGGACTATAGCTAATAATTTCAATATTTAAGTGATAATCAGAAATAAAAATCTAGGGAATAAATTTAAAAATTCAATAAAAAAATGCCCATACAGGTATCTTTGTATGGGCATTTTTTTAAGTATTTTAGTGTTGTTGACTAACGTAGTTCTGCAGCAAAATTCTTTTCAAAATTTTGTTGTAGTTTATTCATTATTTTATCTATTTGCTTGTCAGTTAACGTTGCTTTTTCGTTTTGTAAAGTAAAGCTCAATGCATAACTCTTTTTTCCTTTCGGAAGTTTGTCACCTACATAAACATCAAATAAATCTACTTTTTTAAGCAAGTTCTTTTCTGTTTGGAGGGCAAGGTTGTATAATTCGTCAAAGCTTACGCTATCGTTAAGTAACAAAGCGAAATCTCTTCTTACTTCAGGAAACTTAGGGATTTCTTTGTAAATAACATTGTTGGATTTAATAGCCTCTAGGATATTGTCCCAATTAAAATCTGCAAATAGTACTTCTTGTTTTATACCAAACGCTTTAAGAATGCTACTTTTTACAACTCCAAAGCTTACTAGGTTCTTTTTTTTGTGACTATAGCTAATACCTTCCGTAAAAATAGCTTCGGTAGCTGTAGCAGTTTTGGTATTAGAAAGTCCAAGTCTAGCCAAAATACCATCAATAGTTCCTTTTATAAAAAAGAAATCTGATTTTGCAGATTTGGAATTCCATGTTTCGGATGACTTATTACCAGTTGTAAATATAGAAAGGTGTTTGTTTTCTATTCTACCACTATCATAATTATGATATGTTTTCCCGAATTCAAATATTTTAAGGTTTAATTGCTTTCTATTGATATTATGTGCTAATGCTTCTAATCCAGAAAATAGTAACGATTGTCTTAATGTAGATAAGTCGTTACTAAGTGGATTTAACATGGTAACATTATGAGCGTCATTAATATCGTCTGAAAGTTTATTGTATTCAGGCGATGTTAAACTATTTGCCATAATTTCATAAAAACCTTGTGCAGCTAGTTGGTTTCCAATTGTGTTTTGGATTTTATAATCTTCAAATTTAGAAGTTTGGGCTACTGAAGCATTTATTTTGGTTGAAAATTCAATATTGTTATAACCATAAACCCTAAGAATTTCTTCAATAACATCAGCTTCACGCTGTACATCTACGCGGTAAGATGGAATGGTAAGACCAATACCCGTTTCGGTAACGTTATTGATTTTCATTTCCAAAGAAGATAAAATAGATTTTATAGCTTCTCTTGGAATAACCTGTCCAATAAGCTTGTCTACTTTTTCGAACGTTAAAAATACCTGATGGTCCTTTAATTTTTTAGGAAATAGATCTATAATATCCGAACTGATAACACCTCCAGCAACTTCTTGTATTAATAGTGTTGCTCTTTGTAAAGCATATTCTACTAGATTGATGTCTATACCTCTTTCGAAACGGAAGGAAGCATCTGTATTCAAACCATGCCTTTTTGCTGTTTTACGAACAGAAATTGGGTCGAAATATGCACTTTCTAAGAAAATGGTTGTTGTAGAATCTGTAACACTTGAGTTAAGTCCTCCAAAAACACCAGCTATACATAGCGGTTTTTCGTCATCACAGATCATGATGTCTTCTTCATGAAGTTCTCTTTCTACTTCATCCAACGTGGTGAATTTACTTCCTTTTTCTAATGTTTTTACTGTAATTTTTTGTCCAGTTATTTTTGCAGCATCAAAAGCATGTAGCGGTTGTCCAATACTATGTAGTACGTAGTTAGTAACATCAACAATATTGTTTTTTGGTGTAATACCTATGGCATTAAGTCTGTTTTTTAACCATTCTGGTGATTCAGCAACTTTAACACCAGAAATAGTAACACCACAATAGCGAGGTACTACATCAGAATTTGCTACATCAATATCAACTTTTAATGTTCTGTTTTCTACATGAAAGTTACTTACAGATGGCGATATTAATTCAATATTGATATCTTTTTGTAATAATCCAGCTTTTAGATCTCTTGCTACTCCAAAATGACTCATGGCATCTGCTCGGTTTGGTGTAAGACCTATTTCGAATATTTGATCGTTTTCAATCTTAAAAACATCACTGCATAGAGTTCCAGGAGCTAAAGTGTCGTCTAAAACCATGATGCCATCATGTCCTTTGCCAAGTCCAAGTTCATCTTCGGCACAGATCATACCATAACTTTCTTCTCCTCTAATCTTTCCTTTTTTTATTTTCCACTCCTGACCATTTTCGTCATAAAGTTTGGTTCCAATTGTTGCTACAGGAACTTTTTGACCAGCAGCTACATTAGGTGCACCACATACAATTTGTAACGGAGTTTCCGTACCAATATTAACAGTAGTTAGTCTTAATCGATCTGCATTTGGATGCTGCACACAAGTAAGTACATGGCCAACAACAATACCTTGCAGTCCTCCTTTTATAGATTCAAAAGGGCTGATACCTTCTACCTCTAATCCTAAATCTGTAAGTAACTCTCCAGTTTTATCTGCTTCCCAATCAATATTAAGGAATTGTTTTAACCAATTGTATGAAATCTTCATTCTAAAATATTATAGTTGTCAAAGATACTACAATGGTTTTAGATGCCAAATTTGATTTGAGATAGAATGCTACTTTTTTTAAACAGATTTTTGTTCATCAATTCAAAAAAAAGGGAAGATTTTAAGTAATATAAAAGAACTATATATTGAGCATTTATAAATTATAATAGTTGTTAAATGAGGTATATTGTTATATTTAAACAGTATTTACCAATCTATATATAAAATGAAGTATGAAAGAAATGAATTTCTAAAACTTAGCGCATTTGGAGCAATAGGAGCTTGTTTAACGCCAACTGAATTGTTTTCTCAGTCCAAAAATGATTTTAAATTGTCTGGAAAAACGAAATCACCAAAAGAGGTAATTATAATTGGTGGAGGTGTAGCTGGTTTGCCTACAGCATATGAATTAAAAAAGATGGGACATTCTCCAATAATTTTGGAAGGACAGTCAAGAATTGGTGGTAGAGTGTATACAAACAGGAATTTTTCTGATGGTTTATATACAGAGTTTGGGGCTACAAGGGTACCGCTTGAACATAAATTAACACAGCATTATATAAAGGAACTTGAGTTAGAACTAGAGCCATTTTTTCCTTCTAAAGGAGCTTATGTAAAGTTATGGAACGGTAAAGAATATCATGAAGATAACAGTACTTTGCTTAGGAAACTTGGGTTGGACTCCAATGTAAATAAAACCAAGCAGAAAATTAAAGCTAGAATTTATAATAAGCTAAAAAAGGATATCGAATCTATAGGAGATATTTACAATATAAACTGGCCTAGTAAATCCGATGTATGGAAATATGATCAATTGTCTGCTTATGAGTTATTGAAATTACATGGTTTTAGTGATAATGCTATATCGTATTATAATTGGACTAAGGATTTAAGTTTTTTTAAAGAGAGATCAGCTTTGGATTATTTACGTTATGAGTTAAAAAAGAAAGAAATAAAGAATTCTTTTTATAAGGTTAAAGGGGGAATGGATAATATACCTCTGGGTTTTGCTAAGTTTTTAAAAGAAGAAATTAGGTATGAAGCTAAAGTGGTAAAAATTGATCATAACGATAAGGGAGTAAAGGTTACTTATACTTCTTCTGGGGGTAATTATACTATAACTGGAGATTATGTGGTTAGTGCTGTGCCCTTTACAGTATTGCGTAATATTGAAATAGTTCCGAAATTATCTGATAAAAAATCACAAGCAATTGATCAATTGTATATGCGCCCTGTTGTTAGGACAGATTTACAATTTAAAAAGCATTTTTGGGAAGATACGGGGCATAATGGTTTTGGAGATTTGAATGATCCTGCACGAGTTTGGCATCTTACACAAGGCCAAAAAGGAAAAAGAGGTTGTCTTACAATTTATCAAAATGACTCTCAGGCTTATCGTATTTCTGCTATGTCAAAAGCCAATCAGGTAGAATCTGGTATTGGTCAAATAGAACAGTTATATACAGGAGCAAGAAAATATTTGGAGAATGTTTCTATTCATGATTGGTATAAGGATCCATGGGCTAAGGGAGCTTACACTTCATTTAAAGTTGGACAGATGTCAGAAATTCATCCTTATTTAGCCAATTCTGAAGGAAGAATACATTTTGCAGGTGAGCATACTTCACAGTGGATGGGCTGGATGCAGGCCGCATTTCAGAGTACACACAGGGTAGTTAAGGAAATTGAAGATAATGTTTTAAAGAATTAACTGCTAACGAGTATGAAAATAGTAATGAAAGAAAGAATTGCAACATATGCAATTTTGAATGTAGATGTTAGGGCTAAGAATTAGATTCAAAAAATATAATGACGAATAGTATTAAAAAAAAAGCTACTATCTTTTTTGATAGTAGCTTAATGCTATTGTTGAATAATTAATATACTCTACTTGGTAATAGGGTGATTATAATGTGTTGTAATTTATATTATTGTTGATTGTCCAAAATCAATATTTTCTTTATTGACTGCAGTAGCACTATCAGTAGCTAATATTTGCGATGCAATATAATCTCCAATCTGCTCGGTTCCTAGTTCACTTTCAGGATCTAAATCTGGAGTAACAATATTTTGCTCTAGTGATTTTTCTACAGCTTTGCTTATTAATTCTGCTTCCTCAGATAATCCTAAATGCTCTAACATCATAGCTGCAGATAAAATTGAAGCAATAGGATTTGCTATATTTTTACCTTTAGCCTGTGGGTATGATCCATGTATAGGTTCGAACATAGCACTGGTTTCACCTACCGATGCAGATGCTAAAAGTCCTATAGATCCACAAATAACACTTCCTTCATCAGAAATGATGTCTCCAAACATGTTTTCGGTAAGAATTACATCAAATTGACTTGGATTTAAAATAATTTGCATTGCCGCATTATCTACAAACAAGTAGTCTAATGCAACTTCTGGATAGCTTTTTGCAATTGTAGTAACCACACGTCTCCAAAGCCTAGAGCTTTCTAATACATTGGCTTTGTCTACCAAAGTTAGCTTGTTTCTTCTTGTTCTTGCTGCTTTAAAAGCCAAGTGAGTAATACGTTCTATTTCTTTTTCTGAATATTCACATAAATCAGAAGCTACCGTCCCATCTTCACTAAGTTTTTTTTCTCCAAAATAGATACCTCCAGTAAGTTCTCTATAGATAGTGAAATCTGTGCCTGTAACAATTTCTTCTTTAAGTGGAGATTTTGAAATTAGCGTTTCATATGCTTTTACAGGTCTAATATTGGTGAAAAGCCCAAGTGATTTTCTAAGTTTTAGCAATCCTTGTTCTGGTCTTACTTTTGCAGTAGGGTCATTATCGTATTTTGGGTCACCAATAGCTCCAAACAAAATTGCATCTGAATTATAGCATACTTCTAAAGTACTGTCTGGTAAAGGTTCTCCAGTCTGGTCTATTGCTATTGCGCCAACTGGTGCTTCTTTATAACTAAAATTATGTCCGTAGACTTCAGAAATTGCTTTTAACGCTTTTTGTGCTTGTTTGGTAACTTCTGGGCCAATACCATCTCCTGGTAAAAGTGCTATTTTGTACTCCATTTTATTCTTTTTTATTCCCAGCTATCTGGGGGCTTATTTTTAGTAGGTATACTAAATTAATCTATTTTTTTGTTACAACCGTGCTGCTTCAAATTTTTCTATAGCTTCTTTTTTGCTAATTAAAAAATCAATATCATCATAACCATTAAGTAAGCAGGTTTTTTTGTAACTATTGATGTCAAAAGCTTCGCTTTCTCCAGTAGCAGCTATTGTAGTTGTTTGCGCTTCTAAATCTACAATCAGTTCTGTTTTTGGATCCTTTTCTATAGCTTTAAATATGGCATTAAGAAAAGCAGGGGATGCTTGTATTGGTAGCAGTCCATTGTTAAGCGCATTGCCTTTAAAGATATCTGCAAAAAAACTAGAAATTACTACTTTAAAACCATAATCATGGATAGCCCATGCAGCATGTTCTCTACTAGATCCACAACCAAAATTGTCGCCAGCAACTAATATACTACCACTATAATTGGTATTGTTAAGCGAAAATGCTTTATTCAAAGTATTGTCTTTGTTGAATCTCCAGTCTCTAAATAAGTTGTCACCAAATCCTTTTCTGTCTGTAGCTTTTAGGAAACGTGCAGGGATAATTTGATCTGTATCTATATTTTCTATCGGAAGTGGTACCGCCGTGTTTTTTATTTTTTTAAATGGATCCATTGATTGAATTCTTTAATGTTTAATTTTTAATGCTGAATTTCCTTAATAAATGCTTTGGAATTCAATATTTATAATTAATGATTTTATTCCGTAAGGTCAACAATTTTACCTTCAACAGCGGTTGCCGCTGCTGTAAGCGGACTTGCCAGTATAGTACGTGCTCCTTGTCCTTGTCTTCCTTCGAAGTTTCTATTGGAGGTAGAAACACAATATTCTCCTTCAGGAATTTTGTCATCGTTCATTGCTAAACATGCTGAACATCCTGGTTGGCGTAATTTAAAGCCTGCTTTGTTAAAAATCTTATCCAGCCCTTCTTCTCTAATTTGTGAAGCTACAAGTTGTGATCCAGGAACTAGCCATGCCGTAACATTACTTGCTTTTTGTTTTCCATCTATATAATCTGCTGCAATCCTAAAATCTTCAATTCTACTATTGGTGCAACTTCCTATAAACACATAGTTGATTTCTTTATTTAAAAGAGATTCTCCTTTTTTAAAATTCATGTACTCCAACGATTTCTTAAAAGAATCATTAGTTTCAGAAGGAATGTTTTCGGTAATTTTTATACCCATTCCTGGGTTTGTACCATAAGTAATCATAGGGCCGATATCTTCGGCGTCAAAAGAGTATTCTTGGTCAAAAACAGCACCATCATCTGTTGGTAGTGTTTTCCAATAGGCTACTTTTTTATCAAAATTATCACCAGAAGGGGCAAATTCTTTGCCTTTAATATAGTCAAAAGTAGTTTGGTCGGGAGCAATCATTCCTCCACGAGCTCCCATTTCAATACTCATATTACAGACTGTCATACGACCTTCCATAGACATCTCTTCGAACACGTTTCCAGCATATTCGCAGAAAAAACCTGTTCCAGAATTGGTGCCTAATTTGGCGATTATATAAAGAATAACATCTTTGGGTAATACATTTGCTTTTAGTTTACCATTAACATTAACTCTAAGACTTTTTGGTTTTTGTAATAACAAGCATTGGCTTGCAAATACCTGCGCTACCTGACTTGTACCAATACCAAAAGCAATGGTGCCAAATGCGCCGTGAGTAGAAGTATGGCTATCTCCACAGACCATAGTCATCCCTGGCTGTGTTACTCCTAATTCTGGAGCAATAACGTGTATAATACCATTGTATTTATGTCCTAATCCGTATAGTTCTATATTGTTTTTAGCGCAGTTTTCGGATAGTTTTTGAAGCTGCATTCTTGACATCTCATCCTTAATCGGCAAATGCTGATTTTCTGTAGGTGTATTATGATCAGCTGTTGCAACTATTTGATCTGGTCTAAATAGCGGAATGTTACGATCTTCTAGTTCTGCAAATGCTTGCGGACTGGTAACTTCGTGTATTAGATGTTTGTCTATATATAAGACTTGTGGACCATCTTCTACTTCGGTAACAATATGGCTATCCCATACTTTATCAAATAAGGTCTTTTTCATGTGTTGGTACTAATTGTTATTTTAAAGTTACATGCTATTTTTAATCATGCTTTTAGCTGATTTGTTTTTAGCATGTAGATTTGTTTTACTGTTTTAAACGGCTTTCGCTATTTTTATTTCGCTAGCATCAATAATTTCGTGAATGTCTTCATCTACAATTTCTTTTTTAGAATCTGCAAATTTTAAAAATTCTTTATACACAACATCAAGTTCTAACTTGGTAAGTTCATAGCCTACCTTTTTTGCTCTATAGGCCAATGCAGCTCTACCGCTTCTTGCTGTTAATATTATTGAAGATTCACTAACACCAACATCAGCAGGATCAATAATCTCGTATGTTTCTCTGTTTTTGATAACCCCATCTTGATGAATTCCAGAGCTATGTGCAAATGCATTTGCACCAACTATAGCCTTGTTAGGCTGTACAGGCATTCCCATAAGGGTAGATACCATAACACTGGTATCGTTTAACAATTTAGTGTTGATACTTGTATCTAAGTTTAATAATGGGTGTTGTTTCAATATCATAACAACTTCTTCCAAAGCTGTGTTTCCTGCACGTTCACCAATACCATTAATAGTACATTCTATTTGTCTGGCTCCATTTGCCACTCCTGCAATAGAGTTTGCTGTAGCCATTCCAAGGTCGTTATGACAGTGGCAAGACAATATTGCTTTGTCAATACCTGTTACATTCTCCCTCAAATATTTTATTTTAGCACCATATTCTTCTGGCAAACAATAACCAGTTGTATCAGGAATATTTAGTACTGTTGCTCCGGCTTTTATAGCGGCCTCACATACACGAGCTAAAAATTCATTATCGGTTCTACCAGCGTCTTCTGCATAAAACTCCACATCTTCTACAAAAGTTTTTGCGTATTTTACTGCCTCAACAGCACGTTCAATAACGGCTTCTCTGGTGGTGTTAAATTTGTGTTTGATATGAGAATCTGAAGTTCCAATACCAGTATGTATTCTTGGTCTAACGGCATATTTAACCGCTTCTGCCGCTACTTCAATATCTTTTTTTACTGCACGTGTAAGTCCACAAACAGTTGCGTTTTTTACAAGTTTAGCAATCTCAACTACCGAATTAAAATCTCCAGGACTTGATATTGGAAAACCTGCTTCTATAACATCTACTCCCATGAAATCGAGACGTTCAGCAATAATTAACTTTTGCTTTGTATCTAATTTACATCCTGGAACCTGCTCTCCGTCTCTTAAGGTAGTGTCGAAGATTTGTACTTTTTCTTTGCTCATACAGTTATTTGTATAAAAATCATTTAGAATACTAAATTAATAGATGTATTATTGTCTTAAAAGTTTGATGTAAATAGTATTACAATGTTTAATTACTTTTATTATTTGCAATCCTTCTGATTATCAAATTGTTAAGTTTATATATTTACGATGACAAATACACATAAAGACACCTTGTTTATATTGGTTAAGTCGCTTTCTAAGTCAGAAAAACGACAATTTAGACTCTATGTTGGACGACTAGGAGTTAATGCAGATGCAAAATTTATAAGCCTTTTTGACCTTTTGGATAAGTTAAATAAGTATCATGAACCAACAATATTGGCAAGCGGAATTGTTAAAAAACAACAATTATCTAACCTTAAGGCACATTTATACAAGCAAATACTAGTAAGTTTAAGGTTGAACCCTGTAAACCAGAATGTTAGAATTCAAATTCGAGAACAATTAGATTTCGCCACCATATTATATCATAAAGGGTTGTATAAGCAAAGTCTAAAAATTTTGGATAAGGTTAAAAGTGTTGCCATAGCTAATGAAGAAAAGAATATAGCATATGAAATTGTAGAACTAGAAAAAATAATTGAAACACAATATATAACTCGTAGTATTTCGGGTAGGGCAGATGAATTGGCATTACAAGCCAAAGCTTTAAGCGCTGCTAATGTATTGACAAGTAAACTTTCTAATTTGTCATTGCAATTGTATGGTATGATGCTAAAAACTGGGTATGTACGTAATAATGATGAGTTAGAACAGGTAAAAACATATTTTGAAAGTCATCTTCCCAAATATAATATAGAAGAACTTGGATTTAGAGAAAAATTATGGTTGTTTCAAGCTAAGTTGTGGTACAGCTTTCTTATTCAAGATTTTTTATCTTGTTATAAATACGCCAGCAGATGGGTAAATTTGTTTTATGATAATGAACGGATGATTTATCTGAATCCTGTTTTTTTCTTAAAAGGAAATCAGTATTTATTAGAATCCTTATTGAATGTAAAGTATTCAACACAGTTTAAAGAAACAATGCTGCGTTTGGAAGCTACAATTAACGAGGATAAATTTCCAAAAAATGATAATCTATCTACATTAATTTTTTTAAATATTAATAGTAGTAAACTCAATCAGCATTTTCTAGAAGGAACTTTTGAAGAAGGCTTATATTTGGTACCTATTATAAATAATGGCATACAAAAGGAGAAAGATCGCTTAGATGAACACCATATCATGGTCTTTTATTACAAAATAGCTTGCTTGTATTTTGGAATGGGAGATAATAGAGAATGTATTAAATATCTTAAAAAAATAATTGAAAATAAAAATTTAATAATGCGAGAAGATTTAATGTGCTTCTCTAGGGTATTAAGCTTGGTTGCTCATTATGAAGCAGGGTTAGATTATCATTTAGAAGTACAATTGAAAAGCACCTATAAGTTTTTATTAAAAATGAATGATTTGCAAGAGGTGCAAAAAGAAATGATTAAGTTTTTAAAGAATCTAGGTCAGATCTATCCACATGAGTTAAAAGCATCTTTTGTAGACTTGCATAAAGAATTAAAAAAATACGAAAATCACCCTTACGAAAAAAGAGCATTTTTGTATTTGGATATTTTATCTTGGTTAGAGAGTAGGATTCAAAATAAAACTGTTGCGGCTATTGTTAAGGAAAAAGCTAAAGACTTACTCAGATAATACAACTATATTTGTGAATACTAAGGGACATTTTTATAAAGTAGCTGAGATAAACTTGGCAATGCTTTTTATCAGCACATCGGGGATATTAGGACGTTATATTGATTTGCCTCCACAGTTAACCATATTTTGGAGAGCATTACTGGCTGCAATATTGATTTTTTTATATTGTAAGTATAAAAAATACTCCTTCCGTATCGGCAATAAAACAGATCTGTTAAAAATAGGTATAAGTGCTTTGCTTTTTGGATTGCATTGGATTACCTATTTCTATGCATTGCGTTTGTCTAATGTGGCTATCGGAATGATCTCCATATTTACATACCCAGTACTAACTTCTTTTTTAGAACCGTTGTTATTGAAGACTAAATTAAAAATTTCACATGTACTCTTAGCAATATTAGTATTGGCAGGAATTTATTTTTTAGTGCCAGATTTTAGTTTCAAGAATACATATACAAAGGCTATAGGCTTTGGAGTGTTTTCAGCATTTTGTTATGCACTACGCAATATTATGCTAAAACCACAGGTAAGCAAATATAATGGGTCTGTATTGATGTTCTATCAATTGGTTGTAATAACTATACTATTATTACCTATGCCTTTTATATACGAATCTACAAATTTAATATCGCTACATATAGGACTGCCTATACTTGCATTAAGTTTGTTTACAACTGCAATAGGTCATACTATGTTTTTGGGGAGTTTTAAACATTTTTCCATTACTACTGCCAGTATTATGAGTAGTGTACAGCCAGTTTTTGGAATTATTCTCGGCATGTTGTTTCTGCAGGAGTATCCAAAATACACTACACTAATAGGTGGAGCACTAATTCTTGTCTCTGTTGTAGTTGAAAGCTTGAATTCTAGAAAGAAATAACTGTTTGTCTAAGAATTAGGGAGTTGGTCTTAAGGGGCAAAGATACATAAGCATGCTTTTTGTATTGAGTTTCGGTAAAACAACTTTAAATATAGATGAATGCGGCTTATCGAAATACAGTTTATCGAAGAAAAGCAACTTGTCTATAGTAGCTGTATATCAAACGAAAACTTGGATTAAAAAGAACAGCTGTGGCTTAACTTTGTAGTAACAAAAAGCCCAAGAGATGAAAACCTTAGTATTGATAATCGCAATTTTCGGAATTACTTTTACTGCACAAGCACAAAAAGCTACTGCTACTCCAGTTCTTAAAATTGAAGTTGTTAAAACGTTAAGTACTGATTTAGTTCAGAAAAAAGAAGTTAAGATCTTGAAGACTTCTCTTCAATTGGCTAGAGTTCATAAAAACAAAAATTATAAAGTAGTTAAAGCCTTAAGATTTGCGACAAAGAAAAAATCATTAATGGCTTAATTATTAGAAATATTAAAAAGAGATAGTGTATTTATACACCAATATTTGAAAATGAGAGTTTGATAGATAGTATGAAGAAGGATAAAAGCGTTTTGCCATTTGGTAAAGCGCTTTTTGTGTTTTTATGCTGTTAGTTTAGATGAATTCACTTTAAATATAGATAAATACGCTTTATCGAAATACGGTTTGTCGGAGAAAAGCTACTCATCTACACAACTTGTATACCAAGCGAAAACTTGGATTATAGAGGACAGCTGTGGCTTAACTTTGTAGTAACAAAAAGCCTAAGAAATGAAAACTTTAGTATTGATAATCGCAATTTTCGGAATTAGTTTTACTGCACAAGCACAAAAAACTACTGCTACTCCTGTTCTTAAAATTGAAGTTGTTAAAACGCTAAGTACAGATGTAGTTAATAAAAAAGAAGTTAACTTATCTAAAACTTCTCTTCAATTGGCTAGAGTTCATAAAAACAAAAATTATAAAATAGTTAAGGCCTTAAGATTTACTACGAAGAAAAAATCATTAATGGCTTAATCCTTATAAAGCAGTTAGTTTTCCAAAACTTAATTTTTTGGAAGCATATTTCATATTCTTGGATAGCGGTTTTTTAATCCCACCAGTGGGTTTAATTTCAGAGACTTGCATCGAAATAATCAAGATCTTTTTTTTTCCATGCCTCATGGGATTGTCTTGTGGTTATTGACTTAAGCAATACAAGCATTCCACACTGGATCTTTTGGTGGAACAGCACTAATAACTAGTTCTTCTTTGGTAACTGGATGGATAAATTTTAGAAATCTAGCATGCAAATGTATACCTCCATTGGTATTGCTTCTTTTTGCACCATATTTTAAATCACCTTTAATTCTTGAATCACAGGCAGATAATTGCACCCGTATTTGATGATGTCTACCAGTTTCTAAGTTGATTTCTAATAGAAAAAAAGAGTTTAACTTTTTGAGTAATTTCCAGTTTAAAATGGCTTTTTTGCTTTCAGTAATCTCTTTGATATGCGCCTTAGAAGTATTGTTTTTTTGATTCTTTTTTAACCAATGAATCAATCGCTGTTCTCCATTCGGAATCTTGTCAACCACAGCCCAGTAGGTTTTGCTTACTGTTCTGGTTTTAAAACTTTCGTTTAACCTGGATAATGCTTTTGATGTTCTGGCAAAAACCACTATTCCAGTAGTTGGTCTATCTAAACGATGTACTACGCCCAAAAACACATTTCCAGGTTTTTGGTACTTATCTTTTATATAAGCCTTTACAATATCACTAAGTGGAGCATCACCAGTTTTATCTCCCTGAACAATATCTCCAGCTCTTTTATTGACAATAATAATGTGGTTGTCTTCATATAAGACCTGAAGATTTTCTGCTGTAGAGTGTTCCTTCATTTTTAGGGTTAGATTCTTAGTGCTATAAACTTGAAATACGAAAAGTAGTATTGTTAAAAAAAAGATTAACTATTTTGGTTTACATATGACAAAATGTTTATGTTTTAATGAATATGCGTAAACGGTTCAAATTATTATTCTAGAACTTTATTGAATGCGTCTTTGCCAAACCTTCGTTGTATTTCTTTATACATTATGTCGTTATAACATCTGTTTGGAAGAGCAATTATTCCTTCCAGTTTTATAATTTCAATACCATATTGTTTTTCGAGTTTGTTCGGTAATTCTTGACGACCTCCAACACTACCAAAAATATATTTTAATTTTCCTCCTTGAATTTCCTTTTCTGCTAAATTATAACCTTCTTCACAGTTATTAATTCCTTTGTAATTTTCAGATTGTTTTAAATCAGTTTCTTTTATATTAATTATTTCATTTTTTTCATTAACTCTTATAACATTATTACATCCAATCAATATTATAGAAAAAACAATTAATAATCCAATAAATTTCTTATTCATATAGTTGTTTTAAAAATTGTCAGAGGCGCTTATAATCATTTAATACTGTTCTTCATCATTTGGAAAATCTCTACTTTTCACATCACCAACATATTGAGATATTGCAGTAGTCATTTCTTCATATAGATTCATATATCGTCTTAAAAAACGAGGATTAAATTCATGAGTCATTCCTAATAAATCATGTACCACCAATACTTGTCCATCAACACCATTTCCAGCACCAATACCAATAATAGGTATGGCTACGCTTTCTGCTACTTTTTTTGCTAATGTAGCTGGGATTTTTTCTAGAACAATAGCAAAACATCCTGCTTTTTCTAACATTTTGGCATCAGCAATTAATTTATTGGCTTCTTCCTCTTCTTTGGCTCTTACGGTATAAGTTCCAAATTTGTAAATGGATTGTGGGGTAAGCCCTAGATGCCCCATTACTGGGATTCCAGCATTAAGAATGCGTTTTACCGATTCTTTTATTTCTTTACCACCTTCAACTTTTATAGCATGTGCTCCACTTTCTTTCATGATACGAATAGCAGAACGTAATGCCTCTTTAGGATCACTTTGGTAGCTTCCAAAAGGAATATCTACAACAACCAAACATCTACTAATGGCTCTAACTACCGAAGTAGCATGATAAATCATTTGATCTAGTGTTATTGGTAAAGTAGTTTCATGACCAGCCATGACATTACTTGCAGAATCGCCAACAAGAATAACATCAATTCCTGCACCATCAACAATTTTTGCCATTGAATAATCATAGGCGGTGAGCATTGATATTTTCTCGCCATTATTTTTCATTTCTGTTAATGACTTTACCGTAATGCGCTTGTATTCTTTTTTTGCTACTGACATGTTTTTTTTTAGTATTAAATCAACAACCTCGATCCAAGTAAACGAGGTATGTTTCTGAAAAAAATAGTTGTTTCCGAGTGCAAGCCTCGGGCAATTAAACCCATTGATGGGATTAAAAGGTAAAAGTAAGGAGATTTTGATTAACTTTTATTTACTTGCAGTAATTATTAATCAATTAATACCACTATGAAAACAAAATTACTAGTATCATTTTTATGTATTACAATGGGAATTAATGCTCAAGAAAGTAAAACTGATGCTGCAAAAGCAACTATTGATGCCTTTTTTGATGCTTTTCATAAAGGAGATACTGTGGCATTAAAGCAAACATTGGCAGATAAATTGGTCTTACAAACTGCCTTTGTAAATAAAGAAGGAAAGGATGTATTGGTTTTGGATGATAAGCAAAAGCTAATAAATGCAATAGGAAAAAGACCTTCTGATCAGATTTGGAACGAAAAACTACTTGATTATGTAGTGAAAGTAGATGGTAATATGGCTAATGTATGGACACCTTATGAATTCTATTTTAATGGAAATTTTAGCCATTGTGGGGTCAATTCTTTTCAGCTATTTCATGATAATGGTGCTTGGAAAATTATCTATCTTATTGATACCAGACGTAAAAAAGGATGTAAGTAGTTTTTAAGATAAAAGATCGCTACGCTGTTAGAGAAAAGAGAATAGATTGCTACGTTTCAAGAATCAAAATCGCTGTGCTACAAGAGATAAGATTGTTTGTTGTTTGACTGAAATTATGTCGTGTAGGTATCTTAATACTCCATACTTTGTACTTAATACTTTTTTTAAGATAAAAGACCGCTGCTAGAAACAAGAAACAAGAACTTACTAAAAAAGTTTCTCGTTAGGCAACTTAATACTTTGTATTCACTACTAATTTAGAGAATAGACTGCTTCGCTCAAAGAGACAAGAATCAAGACTGCTTACTCAAGAGCTTCTAGGTTAGGTATCTTAATACTCCATACTCTATACTTTGTACTTAATACTTTTTTTTAACAATCACTCAAGTACACACCAACTGCCAAGCCACCCTCCGAGGTTTCTTTATATTTAGAATTCATATCTTTTGCTGTTTCCCACATCGTATTAATTACGGTATCTAATGGAATACGTGCATATTTAGGGTCGCTATCTAAAGCGAGTTCTGCAGCATTAATTGCTTTTATAGCACCCATAGAGTTTCGTTCTATACATGGAACTTGTACCAGTCCTCCTATAGGATCGCAGGTAAGTCCCAAATGGTGTTCCATTGCTATTTCTGCAGCCATTAATACTTGTCCAGGACTACCACCAAGAAGCTCGGTAAGTGCTCCAGCAGCCATAGCTGAAGAAACGCCTATTTCTGCTTGACAACCACCCATAGCAGCAGATATGGTGGCTCCTTTTTTAAAGATGCTTCCAATTTCTCCAGCAACTAATAAAAATTGTTTTATTTGCTTAAAATCTGCCTTATGATTCTCAATTACTAAATAATACATCAATACAGCTGGAATTACGCCTGCACTTCCATTGGTAGGTGCGGTAACAACTCTCCCGAGAGAAGCATTAACCTCATTAACACTTAATGCAAAACAGCTAACCCATTTAAGAATTTGTCTGAATTTCACCTCTGTTGTGCGTATTGCTGCCAGCCAACTTTCTGGATTATCGTAAGTAACTGCTGTTTTTTCAATGAGTTTTTTGTGGGTATCAAAAGCACGTCTTCTAACATTAAGTCCGCCTGGTAAGATACCTTCTGTATGGCAGCCAATATACATGCATTCTAGCATAGTATCCCAAATACGTTCTAATTCATGGTCTATTTCTTTTTCGCTACGAAGTGCTTTTTCGTTTTCGATAACGATTTCGGAAATGGACTTTTGAAAGGTTTTGCAATAGTCTTCTAAATCAGTTGCTTTTGTAATAGGATGGGGGAAAGATTTAACAGGATGGTGCTCTTCTATTTCGGTATTTGTATCGTTTTCTTGAACAACAAAACCTCCTCCAATAGAATAGTATGATTCTGCTTGTTGGCTTCCATCAGTAAAGGTGGCAGTAAATGTCATTCCATTTGGATGGAAATCAATAAACGTTTTATTAAAAACAATATCGAGCTCTGGATTAAAAACGATTTGTCTTTCGCTATTTAAAAAAAGTGTTTTGCTTGTATTAATATTGTCAATTATGACAGGAATCTCAGCTACTGGTAATCGTTCCGGATCTGTACCAGTAAGTCCTAATAAAAGAGCTAAATCTGTAGCATGTCCTTTTCCTGTTAAGGATAAAGAGCCATATAAATCTACTTTAATATGTGTTGTAGTGTCAAATAAATTGTCTTTTTTAAGTTTAGCAATCCATTGTTCTGCTGCTCTCCATGGGCCTAATGTGTGTGAACTGGAAGGTCCTACACCAATCTTAAGCATATCGAAGACACTGATGTACTCCATATAGTATTACTAATATTTAGGCATGCAAAATATAGATATTTTAAATACTGTGCTAGAAAAATATGAATTTTGCAATTAAGGTAGTTTAAAATGACATGATGTCAGTGTTTGTATTCTGGCATAAAGATTGACTTCCTCTCTGTGTAATCATCAATTAAATGTTGATCGATTAGAACAAAAAGAATAATATTAAATAATAAGTTATAAAAATGAGTAAAATTATTGGAATTGATTTAGGTACAACAAACTCTTGTGTTTCTGTAATGGAAGGTAATGAGCCTGTTGTTATCCCAAACGCTGAAGGTAAACGTACCACCCCATCTGTAATTGCATTTGTAGAAGGTGGCGAAATTAAAGTTGGTGACCCAGCCAAAAGACAAGCGGTTACCAATCCAATTAAAACCATCTATTCTATAAAACGTTTTATGGGGAATAAATTTTCTGAGTCTTCTAAAGAAGCAGGAAGAGTTCCTTATAAAGTAGTAAAAGGTGATAATGATACACCTAGAGTAGATATTGATGGTCGTTTATATTCACCACAAGAATTATCAGCTATGATTCTTCAAAAAATGAAGAAAACTGCTGAAGATTATTTGGGAGAAGATGTTACTGGAGCTGTTATTACAGTGCCAGCATACTTTAACGATGCGCAGAGACAAGCTACAAAAGAAGCTGGTGAAATTGCAGGTCTTAAAGTAGAACGTATTATTAATGAGCCTACTTCAGCAGCATTGGCTTATGGATTAGACAAAAAAGGTCAAGATCAGAAAATAGTAGTTTTCGATTTTGGGGGAGGAACACATGATGTTTCTATCTTAGAACTTGGAGATGGTGTTTTTGAAGTATTGGCAACAGATGGTGATACGCACTTAGGTGGTGATGATGTTGATGAAATGGTAATTAACTGGTTGGCTGAGGAATTCAATAGCGAAGAAGGTATTGACTTGCGTAAAGATCCAATGGCATTACAACGTTTGAAAGAAGCTGCTGAAAAAGCAAAGATTGAATTATCTGCTGCTGCACAAACAGAAATTAACTTGCCATATGTTACTGCTACTGCTTCAGGACCTAAACACTTGGTTAGAACATTAAGTAGAGCTAAATTTGAGCAGTTAATTGATGATTTAGTAAAAAGAACGATTGCACCATGTAAAAAAGCATTAAGCGCTTCTGGTTTATCTACTGGTGATATTGATGAAGTTATTTTAGTTGGTGGTTCTACAAGAATCCCTGCTGTACAAGAAGCTGTTGAAAAATTCTTTGGAAAAAAACCTTCAAAAGGAGTTAATCCAGATGAGGTTGTTGCTTTAGGAGCTGCTATTCAGGGTGGTGTACTTACTGGTGAAGTTAAGGATGTATTGTTATTAGACGTTACTCCATTAGCATTAGGTATTGAAACTATGGGAGGTGTATTCACTAAGCTTATAGAGTCTAATACTACTATACCTACTAAGAAATCTCAAGTATTCTCTACTGCTGCTGATAACCAACCTTCGGTTGAAATTCATGTATTGCAAGGAGAACGTCCAATGGCTACAGATAATAAAACTATCGGTAGATTCCATTTGGATGGTATTCCACCAGCACAAAGAGGAACTCCACAAATTGAAGTTACTTTTGATATTGATGCCAATGGTATTATCCAAGTATCTTCTACAGATAAAGCTACTGGGAAATCTCAGAATATTAGAATTGAAGCTTCTTCAGGATTGACAGAAGAAGAAATTGCTAAAATGAAACAAGAAGCTGAAGAAAATGCTGAAGCTGATCAGAAAGTAAAAGAAACAGCTGATAAGTTAAATGAAGCTGATGGAATGATCTTTCAAACAGAAAAGCAATTAAAAGAATTTGGTGAGAAACTTTCTGATGATAAGAAAAAGCCTATTGAAGAAGCTTTAGAAGAATTAAAGAAAGCTTATGAAAGCAAAGATTTAGAAACAATTCAGCCAGCTTTGGATAAAATCAACGAAGCTTGGAAAGTTGCTTCTGAAGAAATGTATAAAGCACAAGCAGAAGGACAAGGAGCACCAGAAGGAGCTGCTGAACCTAATGCAGAAGCAGAAAGTGATGATGTACAAGATGTTGACTTCGAAGAAGTAAAATAATAAGTACAACAAAATCATAATTTGAAAGAGCCGCATTATTTTGCGGCTCTTTTTTGTTTTATAGTTGTCTTTTCTTGAAATAAGAGTATTTAAAAAAAAAATCCAGTGAAAACGAGTTCCACTGGATTTTTTAATGTTTAAAACGTACTTTTTTGTTTACTATTTAAAAGGCATATTTTATAAGAAACTCTATAGAGTTTTGATCTCCAACAGCATCAATTTCCGTAGCGTTAATATCGTATGCTACACCAAGTTTTAATTTACTATCGATAAGGTGCAATAAGGTGTATATAGAAACGGTCTCATCTATTCTGTAATTACCACCAAGGCTAATTTTGTTATACATTTTCAGCGTAGAAGAGAGGTCATAAGAAACAGGTGTACCTTTTACATGTCTAAGCATTAGCGCAGGTGTTAATTCAAAATCAGAATTAATAGTAAAAATATATCCAGCACCTAAATAAGCATGCATATTGTTAACAGCTTTGCTAGGTACATTTCCTTCTTTTTCATACCGCTTTCCATTAAGAAAGTTAGGAGTAGAAAGACTAAGATAGTAACTTTTGTGCTTTAGATAAACTCCAGCTCCTACATGAGTATTAAAAAAACTTTGGTTTTCTGCAAATAAAGGATCGTTTCCAGGAGCACCAGTATCACTTAAATTAATATCTACAAAACCACCACCAGCTTTTATACCAAAAAAGAGATCATGAGTTTCGGTTAGTTTTAACTTATAAGAGATATCAATAGCAATATCGGTTTCTTTTAAAACAAATACTTTGTCTTTGATAATAGAAGCACCAATACCCAAATTGTTTTTTAATGGCATGCTAAAAGTCAATGCCTGAGTTTCTGGAGCATTATCAACACCTGCCCATTGGCTTCTATGAGAAAAACTAAGCTCAGTTAAATTATTAGCTCCTGCATAAGCAGGGTTAATAATATTCATATTGTAATTATATAAAGTAAAATTTGGGTCTTGCTGTGCAACCATTATATTGATGGCAAAAAAAGCAATAGCAATGCTAAATTTTGAAATGTTATTCATATTGGTATTTTTAATAATTTTTGAAATATTTATTTTTGAATCTGTAATCTTAACCTAATGGAGTAAAACCCATTGTTGGGATTAATAATTAATGTATAACCACCCTTGTACTGGTTTTTCGTTAGCATTATTCAATTCAATAATAAATAAATATGGGCCTACAGGTAGTTTCTGATTTCCACCAATAGTATTAGCAACACCATTCCAAGTATTTTTATATGCTTTTTGCTCATAAATTAATTTTCCAGACCTGTTAAATACTTTTACCGTATTATTTGGGTAGTTTTCAATATTTGCAATTACCCAAGTATCATTAATACCATCTCCGTTTGGAGAGAATCCGTATTTCTTTTTCTGAGAAACTCTAGGTTTACTAGGCTCCTCGTATGTAGTGAATTCAATTACATCACCATAAGAAGTACCGAAAGAATTGGTAACATATGCACCAACATAATACTTAGTATCACTAGTTAGTCCAGTAACAACTTCACTAAAGCTTCCTAAACCAACACTAGTTTCTGTTTTGAAGTCGGAAAGTGTAGGAGAAGTGTTGGTAGGCGAGTAGACAAAACCACTGATAATAGTTGGCTCTCCACCTGTAAATATTACATCAGCATTAAATGTTGCCGTTGTAGTTGTTATATTATCGACAGCATTGGTGTTTATCGTTGCCAATAGCGAAGTAATAGTTAAAGTTCCATTAACAGTAGTAATTATATAATTACTTGCTGAACCACCAGTAAGTTCAATGGTATAAGTTCCTGAATTACTAGAACTGGTAGCTGTTGAAGATGCAGTAATAGGCATGTTTAGTCCTGCTTCTGTATCTCCGTTTACAAAACCACTATACGATATGCTAAAAGTTGGGTTTGCTTCTTCAAAGGCCCTACTTTTATCATCAGCTGTAGCAGTTAATACAGCTTTTTGTACTGTTAAAATAATATCTTTTGTTCCAGTAGTATAAATTCCATCAGCTATTTGACTTGCACGGATGATGACTGTACCAGCATTACCAATATCAACTGTTTTATTATCTGTACCTGTTAAACCAGTTCCGTTTGCTGTTCCTACTATACTATAACTAATAGTACCAGAGGAGTTTGAAGTGGCTGCTAAGTCAAAATTAGGATCACCATATGTTTTTGTACTGTTAGTAAATGTAATTACAGGTGTAATCAAAGGAGCATTTGTAATTTGAATACTAGTATTACTGCTAGATTGGCAGTTTAATGGAGTATTAGGACTAGTGTATGTTATAGTATAAGTTCCAATATCACTACTATTTAATGTAATTTCTCCTGTTGTAGCATTTATAACCAAACCAGAAGGAGTACTAGAAAAACTACCAGAAGCAACCCCAGTTATAGTAGGTGTTGGATTACTTTCTACTTTATTATAACTACTTTTTATATAATTAAAAGAAGCGTCGTCTAAAGTATTTACAGTAAATGTTGTATTAGATGAATTAGGACAAGTTCCAGCAGTAGTATATGTAATAGTATATGTGCCAGAAGTAGATGCACTTAGGTCAACTGCACCAGATGCTGGGTTAATAGCTAATCCAGCAGTACTAGAAAACGAACCACCAGTTAATCCAGTTATAGTTGGGTTAGGATCGGTAGCATTTACACAATAAGCAGCTGTACTATAGCTAAATGAAGCATTATCTAAAGCATTTACAGTAAATGTTGTACTAGATGAATTAGGACAAGTTCCAGCAGTAGTATATGTAATAGTATATGTGCCAGCAGTAGATGTACTTAGGTCAACTGCACCTGTTGCTGCGTTAATAGCTAATCCAGCAGTACTAGAAAACGCACCACCAGTTAATCCAGTTATAGTTGGGTTAGGATCGGTAGCATTAGTACAATAAGTAGCCGCACTATAACTAAATGAAGCATTATCTAAAGTATTTACAGTAAGTGATGTCGTAGAAAAATTAGGACAAGTTCCAGCAGTGGTATAGGTAATGGTATATATGTTAGGAGTAGATGCACTTAGATCAACAGCACCAGTTGCTGCATTAATAGCTAATCCAGCAGTACTAGAAAAAGTACCACCAGCTAATCCAGTTATAGTAGGAGTAGGATCGGTAGCATTAGCACAATAAGAAGACGCACTATAGCTAAAAGAAGCATTATCTAAAGCATTTACAGTAAGTGATGTCGTAGAAGAGTTAGGGCAAGTTCCAGCAGTAGTGTAGGTAATGGTATATGTACTAGGTATTGATGTACTTACATCAACAGCACCTGTTCCTGCGTTAAGAGACAATCCAGCGGTACTAGAAAAAGAACCTCCGGGTAAACCAGTTATAGTAGGGGTAGGATCGGTAGCATTAGTACAATAAGTAGCCGCACTATAGCTAAAGGAAGCATTATCTAAAGTATTTACAGTAAGTGATGTCGTAGAAAAATTAGGACAAGTTCCTGTTGTGGTATAGGTAATGGTATATGTGTTAGGAGTAGATGCACTTAGGTCAACTGCACCTGTTGCTGCATTAATAGCTAATCCAGCTGTACTAGAAAAAGCACCACCAGCTAATCCAATTATAGTAGGACTAGGGTCGGAAGCATTTGCACAATAAGAAGCTGCACTATAGCTAAAAGAAGCATCATCTAAAGCATTTACAGTAAATGTTGTACTAGATGAATTAGGACAAGTTCCAGCTGTGGTATAGGTAATGGTATATGTGTTAGGAGTAGATGTGCTTAGATCAACAGCACCAGTTCCTGCGTTAATAGCTAATCCAGCAGTACTAGAAAAAGTACCACCAGTTAATCCAGTTATAGTAGGGGTAGGATCGCTAGTATTAGTACAATAAGAAGCCGCACTATAGTTATAAGAAGCGTCGTCTAAAGCGTTTACAGTAAGTGATACCGTAGAAGAGTTAGGACAAGTTCCTGCTGTGGTATAGGTAATAGCATATATGCCAGGAGTAGATACACTTAGGTCAACAGCACCAGTTGCTGCATTAATAGATAGTCCAGCAATACTAGAAAAAGTACCACCAGTTAATCCAGTTATAGTAGGGGTAGGATCGGAAGCACTAGTACAATAAGAAGCCGCACTATAACTAAAAGCTACGTTATCTAAATTTAAAGCATTTACTATAGCTGTTCCACAAGATCCAGGAGTGACACATCCTCCTTCTCCTCGTACATAATATATGGTGCTTAAGGAAGGCGGTGTTACATTTATTGATGTACTTGTTGTAGTACCAACTAAAGTTCCTCCGCAAGAGCCAGTATATACTGCCCATTGTGTAGCATCGTTTAAATTTCCTGCAATATTTAATGTAATAGTAGCACCAATACAAAAAGATGCAGGTGTATAAGTTACTGTTGGTATATCTGGAGCAGTACAGGGTGGAGGACAAGTAATGGCAGAAGAAAAAACTCCAGGGCTGATGTCTATAGGCGCAGGTCCATTGTTATTATTTATGGTCCAGTTGTTATAATTGTTAATAGCTGCTCTTACAACTGATGCTGTACCAGTTAGTGTTCCTGCGTATTTAAAATTGTCAAATTCAGGCCCAAGTGGAGTAATGGACAAGGCATTAAGACCATTGGTTAATCCAGGTGGAAGTGCAGACTCTGATGTGCTACTTACTTCAATTTCCTTTGTCCATCCATTTGTATCTACATAAATAGCCTCGTATTCTGAGGTAAGCCCAGCTATGAAGGTGGCGTCTCCAGGTGTTGGAGGTTCTCCAGGACCTGTGTATTGATAGGCAAACATTTGATCACCAGACCCCAAGTTAAAGATACCAGAACTGAGTGTCATAGTTGCTCCTGTAATACCAGATATGGTAAGTATATTTGAGTCTTGAATGGCTTCTATAATATTAACAACAGTTCCGCAAGGGATACCAGCAGCTGGTGCTGTAAATAAAAAGGTGCTTTCTATTGTACCGCCCCAGGCGCCTGCATTTTTAACTCCTTTGTCTGTAAAATAAATTTTTTCGTTCGGGGGAATAGTTGTCAAGGTGATAAAAGAATAACCTTCTAAATGATCAGTATTATAGCCTATAAAAGCAATATCACCAGCTGCTAATTGTGCAAAAGCTGTAGTACTGTATAAAAAGGCAATAAAAATTAAAAGGAGAATGGGTTTTTTTTTGAGAATTTTGGTTTTAAACATTATATTTTTTTGTGATTATTTGGTTAGATTTTCAATCTAGAATAATTACATTAGAATAAAATTATTATGTTGTGAATATGGTTTTAAACGTTATGAAGTGCTCATTTGAGCTGGCTTACAAGAGGATAAAAATGTTTGCTTTTATGATTATACTTTATGAATATAGTTGTTGTTATTCATTGCAAAAAAAAATCCAGTGAAAACAAGTCCCACTGGATTTTTAATATTTAAACTATATTTTTTTGTATGCTATTTAAAACGCATATTTAATAAGAAACTCTATAGAGTTTTGATCACCAATAGCATCAATTTCCGTAGCATTAATATCATATGCAACACCAAGTTTTAATCTACTATCTATAAGATGTAATAAGGTGTATATAGAAACGGTTTCGTCTATTCTGTAATTAGCACCAAGACTAATTTTGTTATACATTTTTAGGGTAGAGGACAGGTCATAAGAAACAGGTGCACCTTTTACATGTCTCATCATTATTGCGGGTGTTAATTCAAAATTAGAATTAATAGCAAGAATATATCCAGCCCCTAAATAGGCATGCATATTGTTAACAGCTTTGCTAGGTACATTTCCTTCTTTTTCATACCGCTTTCCATTAAGAAAGTTAGGAGTAGAAAGACTAAGATAGTAACTTTTGTGCTTTAAATAAACTCCAGCTCCTACATGAGTATTAAAAAAACTTTGGTTTTCTGCAAATAAAGGATCGTTTCCAGGAGCACCAGTATCACTTAAGTTAATATCTACAAAACCACCACCAGCTTTTATACCAAAAAAGAGATCATGAGTTTCGGTTAGTTTTAACTTATAAGAGATATCAATAGCAATATCGGTTTCTTTTAAAACAAATACTTTGTCTTTGATAATAGAAGCGCCAATACCCAAATTGTTTTTTAATGGCATGCTAAAAGTCAATGCCTGAGTTTCTGGAGCATTATCAACACCTGCCCATTGGCTTCTATGAGAAAAACTAAGCTCAGTTAAATTATTAGCCCCCGCATAAGCAGGGTTAATAATATTCATATTGTAATTATATAAAGTAAAATTTGGGTCTTGCTGTGCAACCATTATATTAATGGTGAAAAAAGCAATAGCAATGCTAAATTTTGAAATGTTATTCATATTGGTATTTTTAATAATTTTTGAAATATTTATTTTTGAATCTGTAATCTTAACCTAATGGAGTAAAACCGATTGTTGGGATTAATAATTAATGTATAACCACCCTTGTACTGGTTTTTCGTTAGCATTATTCAATTCAATAATAAATAAATAGGGGCCTACAGGTAATTTTTGATTCCCACCAATGGTATTAGCAACACCATTCCAAGTATTTTTATATGCTTTTTGTTCGTAAACGAGTTTTCCAGACCTGTTAAAAACTTTTACTGTATTATTCGGATAGTTTTCAATAGTATCAATAGTCCATGTGTCGTTAATACCATCACCATTAGGTGAGAATCCGTATTTTTTTTTTATGGCAACATTACTTGTAGCATCTGCTATAATTATCAAGATTCCGTTTGTATTAATTATATCATAATTAGTATCAGTTCCTGTGCTTAAATCAATGCTTACAGCTCCTGCTGGGGTATTATTGGTTGCAGTACTAGTTGCTACTGGAGCAGTATCTAAGTCAGCTTCAGTATCATCGTTAACAAAACCAGTGTAGCTAATTGTAAATTCAGGATTGTCTTCTCCATAATTACGAGATTTATCATCCGCAGTTGCTGCTAGAGGTACTTTGTTAATTGTAATGGTAATTTCCTTAGAAGTCTCAGAATGTGTTGCAGTTGCGGCAGTAGTGACTTTTACTATAATGTCTCCAGTATTGCCAAGTGTTAATTTATCTCCTGTGATTGAAGCGCCTTTTGCATCTCCAACAATAGTATAAGTAATAACACCTGTAGAGTTAGTGTCAGCTAGTAAAGTAATAATATCTGCTCCGTAATTTTTTTCAAAATCATTAAATACAATTGTTGCAGGTGTTTTATTTATAGTTGTAAAATTAAAAATGGTTTTGCTTAAAATACCTGCAAAATAGTTATCGGATATGTCTTTTATTGCATTAGATTCAACTTCTACATAGAAACCTGTATTGATAGCTAAATTAGTAGTCAAGTTAATAGTAAGTACTTTGTTAGAAATGCTTATTTGTGAAGCATCAGTAATAGCAATAGTTGTTACTGTACTATCATCTATGTTTTTTTTGATTGTAATATTACCAGTTCCTATTTTTATATTTTCATTAAACGTGAGCTCCAAATTTGCATCTACAGAAATATCTATAGCATTGTTTATAGGTGTGCTGTTTGTTAAAGATGGTAAAATAATATCTTTTGTAGTTGTATCTGTTGTGATACTTCCAATATTATTATTTATATCTGTTAAGGTTATAGATAAGGTTATGTCTCCATCATTCAGACTGCTTAGGTCAATTCCTGAGATTTGGTCAGTAGCGGTAACAATTGTACTAGAACCTGTAACATTAGTTCCACCACCGTCACTTGAAAAAGTATAATTGAATGTTGAACCAGTTTCTGCATTATTAAAAGTAAAACCAATAGTATTTTTATTAATTGAATTAATTGAAGCTTGATCAAAATTAATAGTATAACCTGCTGGAGCTTCTGTATCTACAGTATGTGTAGCACCTGTTGTAAATGCAGACACATAACCATTATTGTTATTACCGTTTCCAAAAGCATCAATAATATCTGTTGAAGCTTTTAAATCTATACTTAAAGTTCCTGTGCCAGAAATGGAAGTTACTGTAATTGTATAGTTGTTTCCAGATCCTGTTATTGCAGTAATTGTTCCAGTAACACCAGTACCATCTATACTAAAATCATCTGTGCTAACATTTGTTGATGCTTCATCAAAAGTAATATCAAAATCTATAGATGTAGCATTTGCAACAGGTGCTCCTTTTACAGTAATAGAATGAATTGCAGGTGGAGTTATTTCTATGGTTGTAAAGGTTTTTACAGTACCGTATGTGGTTCCATTTGTATTAATTGCATAGGCAGCATATGAATATTGTGTGTCTGGAGTTAATCCTGTAAAATTTTTACTAAAAGATCCTAAACCAGTACCATTTATATCTTGTGTAACTCCTGTGCCACTTATTTGTGGATTGGAATTGGTTGTTGTTATGGCGTATACAATTCCTTTCTCACTTACAGTACTTCCAGTACTTGCTGTAACATCACCTCCTAAAGTAGCTGAAGAACTTGTAATAACACTAGCATCTGTTGTGTTAAGTGTAGGACCTTGAGGAAGCCCTTTAAACCAAGCAAAATAACCCGGATTAAAATTACTGGCTAATACATCTAGTACGCCATCTCCATTGTAATCTCCAAAAGCTATTGATCCAAACGCTCCTATATCAGCAGTATCTAATTCTGTTTCCATGGGTTGTGGATCTGAACCTATAAAATTAGGTGTAGTAGCAGTACCTTTGTTTTCTCTCCATACAAATGCTCCAGATTCCTGCATATAGTACATGTCTAAATCACCATCTTTATCTAAATCTACAAACTCTGGTTGTGAAACTAAAGTACTGTTATCAGTTATTCCTGTTAAAGTATTATCAAAAGGATTGCTAGCTTTGTATTTCCTTACGAAATTAGGACTAAATTTAGTACCAATATTTTCAGCAAAAGCAATAGAGTCAGATCCTTGACTAATTAAATCTAGGTCATCATCATTATCGATATCTACAAAAGCTAAGTTTGTAAACTCACCTAGATTATTATGTGCACTAGTTCCAGTTCCAGTAATATTTAGTTGGGTGTATGTAAAAATAGGATTGGTTTTGGTTCCTGTATTTATATATTGTACTACATCTTCTGATAATTTATCACCACTACCTGGGGCAGCTAAGTCAGCAGCATGTGCATACCTGCTACCTACCAATAAATCTAAGTCCCCATCATTATCAATATCTACCAATTCAGGTCTCACTTCATTAGTTAATTGTCCTGGAGCAAGATGTATAATATCTAAAGTTGCTAAAGGTGTTAGCACCCAATGTGGCACTGTAGGAGTTCCTGTGTTTTGAAAATATATGAGTTTCCCCTTACGAGAACCAGATATAAAATCTAAATCCCCATCATTATCCAAGTCCCCAACAGTTACAGAAGATAAACGTTGAGAAGTGTCTATAGATGCCGGAATTATTGCAATATCCAAACCAGCAGGTACTGTTCCAGGTGCATCTGCATGTGTGCCAGCGTAGCCACCCATAAATTGGTAGGTAGGTGATCCTGTTTGGCTGTTTGCTTGTTGTAATGTTGTAATTATGATAAAAAATAGGAATACTATTTTCGATTTTGCATTTTCTTGGATGTTGAGGGCTTTTATTGATGTTACAAAAGAATTTGTGATTTTTTCTACTTTTTGTTTTGAAAAGTAGTTGTTATTTGATACTTTTTGATTCATATTGAAAGGTTAAATACTTGTAGATTGGTTCTTAAATAATAAATTAACAGGCAAATAAAGTACATACGAGTTTGGTTATTTGAATAAATGTCATGAACGACAGGATTATGTTCTGAACGACATTAACAGTATATTATTAAGATAATGCCTGTTAAATCATGACGATTTATGGCTCTTTAAAAACTGTTTTTATATCTTTGTTTCACTACCATCAATCTCCTTTTTAATGTGTAAATATACTTTGCGCTTGGTTTTGAGTTTTGGACTCTGCTTATTGTTTTTTAATGTTTGTAATGGACAGACAGCACCTTTATTTGAGATGTCTTATTTTGAAGATGTAGCATCTAAACACTCAATAACACCTGTAAGAGAAGCAAACTTTGTACCTGCAACTGACAATCTTGTTAATTTGGGGATTACAAAAAGTACACTTTGGGTGAAAATTATACTCAATACAAAGGTATTACAGTCAGAAGCAGTACTGGAAGTGAAAACACCGCTTAAAGACAGTATCACATTAACTTATGAATTGGAAAATCAAAAACTGGTGAGTGAAACTTTAGGAATAATGTATCCATATTCCAAAAACAAGCTCAATCATTATGTGCCAGCATTTATTATTCCTATACAAGAACTGACTTCTCCAGTTTTGTATATAAAAGTAAAAAGTAGGTATTCTATGTTTGTTCCTATCTCAATAAAAACAAAAGAAAATTTTTATAAAGGGCGTGTAACTGCCTATTTTATTGGAGGTTTATTAATTGGAGGTTTAGTATTAATTGGCTTTTATAATTTGTTTTTATTTTTTAGTATACGTGATTTTAGTTACTTATTGTATGTATTGTCTTTGTTTTCTGCTATTTTGTCTCAAGGCTATATTTTTGGAGTTTTAATTCCGTATTTAAGTCCAGAATGGCCAGAGTTTTCTTTTCGTTTTCCAATATTAATAATGGCATGTACTGGTATTTTTTCTTGTTGGTTTACGATTCGTTTTTTAGAAATAAAAAAAACAAGTACCATTTTATATAGCCTTTTACTTGTTGCAATAGGATTTTCTTTGTTTAATATTGTTTTAGAGTTGTTAGGGGTAGATTATTTGTCTAGGAAAATCAACTTGATAGTGGTGATATCACTTTCTTTACTTATTTTTTCATCAGCACTATATAGTCTTATTAAGGGAAAAAAAATTGCATTATATTTTACTATTGCATGGACTTTTTATCTTTTTGGGATGATTGTTTTTGCATTAAAAACGGCAGGAATTTTACCGCATAATGCATTTACAGCGCATTTTATGCATATTGGGACTTTTATGGAAGTAATATTATTATCCTTTGCACTGGGACATAAATATTCTTTAGTACGAGTAGAAAAAGAACGATTAGAACGGCAAACAAGAGCAGAACTCGAAGAGTTAGTAAATAGGCAGACAGTTAAACTTGAAGCTTCTTTAGAGGAAAAAGAGGTGTTATTAAAAGAAGTGCACCATCGAGTAAAAAACAATCTGCAAATAGTAATTAGCTTATTAGACTTACAGGTGGCTTCCGTAAAAGGGGTAAGAAACAAACAAATACTGGTACAGAGTAAGTCTAGAGTATATTCCATGTCATTAATTCATCAGAAGTTATACCAATCCGATAATTTGGCACATGTAAACATGAAAAGCTATTTAGAAGAATTATTTACCTATGTTAAAAACAGTTATGCAACAATACATGAGGTTTCTTATAAAATAGCAATAGCAGATAAGGAATTATCAATTACAAAGGCGGTACCATTAGGATTAATTGTAAACGAATTATTGACCAATAGTTTTAAATATGGCTTGCAAAACAATAAAAAGAATAACATAACAATGTCTTTAGAATTTAATGATGCTAATATGGTGTTACAAGTGGCTGATTCTGGAGATGGATTTGATGAAAATGCTGCTGTGGATGGTCTGAAAAAATCTTTGGGTTTGTTTCTAGTAAAATCATTAAGCAAGCAGTTGCGAAGTACAGTATCTAGAAGTTTTGATGAAGAATTGTTTGTAACAAAACTGATAATACCGCTAGAAAAATAGAATACTTGTTTTTTTGAGGAAAAGGGATGAAGTTGATATGGATATTTGATAAGAATATATAGAAAATGAAAGACAGTAAAATACTGATTGTAGAAGACGAACAGATTATTGCAGAAAACTTACGGTTTATTCTTAACGAATATGGGTATAATTTTGTTGATGTTGCTATGGATGCAGAAGAGACAGCGGTACTGTTTCAAGATACTAGTTATGATTTAGTTTTGATGGATATTAATTTGGGCGAATTTAGTACTATAGATGGTATAGATCTTATAAAGAAGTTGTTTGAAAAATATACTTTTGTTTTTATGTATGTTACCGCTAATGCCGATGAAAAAACAGTTGAAAAAGCAAAAAACACCCATCCTGTGGGTTATATCATAAAGCCTTTTATAAACACTTCTATATATGCAAATGTTGAAATGGCATTGAGTAGAGTACAAAAAGAAGAGTTTTTGATCTATACAAACAAAGGAATGCAATATCAGGTTTTACTTTCTAAGGTTACCTATATTCAAGCAGATGGTGCATATATTAATATACATACCTCGGATAATAGTAAGCACTTTGTTCGAAAAACATTGACAGAAATTAGTGAATTATATCCTACTGTTTTTATTAGAATACATAAGTCGATCGTAATTAATAAAAATTATATACAGAGTTATACTTCTAATATGGTTAAAGTTAATGATGAAAAACTGCCTTTAGGAAGAACATACAAATCATACTTTTTAGCACAAGCTAAAAGTCATGCTTTTTCTTAATTAAAACTTCAGCACACTAATCACTATTTCGTTTTGGTATAACTTTTGTTTTCTTTAAATTTGAGAACAGATATTTTCTATTATGAAGAAAAACTACATACGCTACTTTTTTGTAATTGCTACTTTTGGAATGGTAAAAATTACAGCTCAAGAACTAAAAATTTTTACAAAAGCAGATTTTGATTTAATTGGTAATGTCAAAAAGTGTGTAGAGATAACCAAATATGGTAAAGAAGAATATTATTTTAATACTACAGGCGTTCTTGAACAAAACATCACCAGATACAAAAATGATGATTATGACCTGGTAAGCTATACCTATAAAGATAGTGTTACTGTAGAAAAAAGAATGGAGATATATAGAGATGGAGTGTTTGATAGGCAATCGTCTTTTGCTCATTTTTTTGAGATTACAAACTTGCCTACAAAAAAGATAGTAGAACAGATTGTAAATTATAATGTAGAGTTTGTAGATAAATACACCTATACATTTAATAATAAGGGATTGTTGGAAGAGATTTATAGAGAAAACAATGCAGGAGAAGATATTACCAGAATAACATATGAATATAAAGAAAGGAAGCTGTTTAAAACGGTATTTAAACGAAATGGGGTATTACTCAAAGAAATTGTAAAAGATTACGATCTAGAAAATGATAATTATATGACAGCTACAACCTATTATGAAAATGGGGTAGCAATAACGCTAGTTTATAAATTCTTTAATCAAGAGCAGTTATTGACTTCTAAAGAAAAGAGAAAGATTCTAGATGGTGACAAAACCTTACTTGGTGCTGTAGAGAGTGAACATTATACCTATAATGATAAAAATATAGTAACAGAAATTGTATCAATAGCTAATAAAAGGAAAAAGGTTAAAAACTTAATTTATCAATTCAATCAAGAAAAAGGAAATTGGATTAGAAAAATAATAAGCCCAGATAATACGTTTGTAACGCGTAAAATAACCTATTACGAATAGGCTAAATTTAGTTGAGCGCTGTACATTTGTAAAACAATAGCGATCTCTATAAATATTCAGATAAAATAGAGGATAGCATAAGAGAATTAATGAAAAGGACGTGGCGGATAACCAATTGATGAAAGTAATAAAAGACAAATGCAATTAACAAAGGAAGACATTTTGCAAAAGTGCAATCAGGCTTGTAAAAATACACTGATGGAAACTTTAGCAATAGAATTTATAGCAGTAGGAGACAACTCTCTAACTGCAAAAATGCCAGTAACTCCAAAAGTGCATCAACCAGATGGTGTTTTGCATGGCGGCGCTACTGTTGCTTTAGCAGAAAGTGTTGGAAGTTGTGCTGCATTTGTATTTTTAGATGCTAGTAAAGTTATGGTTCGTGGTTTAGAAATTGCCGCTAATCATGTTAAAAGTTGTAAGGAAGGTTTTGTGTTTGCTACTGCAAAAGCTGTGCATATGGGAAGAACAACCCAAATCTGGGAGATTAAAGTTTGCGATGAATCAGATAACTTAATTTCTTTATGTAAATTAACAACCATTACAATAGCGAAATAAATTTGACACTAGCAACTCTAATTTCTACTGTAAAAAAACAGTATCAAAACAAATTGCCTTTTGTACTCTATAGAAAACCTAATAGTAGCACGGTAAAAGCACTATTACAACCAACCACTGTATTAGAATATGTAAGTTCTGCTAGGGAACCAGGTTTTGTTTTTGCCCCTTTTTTAAAAGAAGAGAAAAAGATACTATTTAAGAAAGAAGGAGCCAAGTTTTTGGAAGTATCGTATGACAGTACATCTTTTTTGACCTTAAATAAAACGAAACCAATACATGCCAACATCGTTAAAGATAAAAAAGAAAAAGAACGATATACAGATTTAATTACTAAAGCAGTTGCTGATATTACTAATAGTACCTTGCAAAAAGTAGTACTCTCAAGGGTGGAAAAACAAGCAATGAAAATTGCTGTATTTGATGTTTTTATCGCATTAATTCAACAATATGCCAATGCCTGCTGTAGTATCTGGTATCATCCAAAAGTAGGTTTATGGATTGGTGCAACTCCAGAAGTGCTTTTTAAGTATAAAAATGGTGTGTTTAATACGATGGCTTTAGCAGGTACACAAGCATATAACGGAAGTTTAGAAGTAGATTGGGGAAAGAAAGAAATAGAAGAACAGCAGTTGGTGACTGACTATATTTTAGCAGCATTACAAAATTTAGCTTCTAATATAGAAGTATCAAAGGTAGAAACAATAAAAGCTGCCAACTTACTCCATTTGCGAACCTTAATTAAAGGAAATATAAAAAAGGAAACAATAACTACTGTTGTAGATAAATTACATCCTACACCTGCTATTTGTGGTCTTCCACTAGAAGAAGCATTACACTATGTTTTGGAGAATGAAAATTATGACAGAACTTATTATGCAGGATATTTTGGAGAGTACTTTATTGAAGCAGATGAGGTGTCTTTGTTTGTAAACCTTAGATGTTTATCCATAGTAGACGATTTGGTGTCCATTTTTGTTGGAGGAGGTATTACGGCTTTTTCAGACCCATTATTAGAATGGGAAGAAACAGTAAAAAAAACAATGACACTAAAATCTGTATTGGTTTAAGGTAATAGTTATTGATAGTTTAGGTATTTTACAAAGCTATTTTTACTTTTGTATTTAGATGAATCATGTGTACTGAGGTTTCTAACCATAGATTGTTGCTTAATAAGCATAACTCATGATCGATTTAATAAAGCTAAAGAAAGACAGATTGAAATACTCAAAAATACCATTGGCACAAACTATTGTAAAGCAATGTAAAGCCAAAGGAATCGCAAATATCATAATTTCCCCAGGCTCTAGAAATGCGCCATTAACCATTTCTTTTACCAACGATCCATTTTTTAACTGTTTTAGTATTGTAGATGAACGCTGTGCGGCTTTTTTTGCTCTCGGAATAGCACAACAATTGAAAGCACCAGTAGCAGTATTATGTTCTTCTGGTAGTGCATTGTTAAATTATTATCCTGCCATTTCAGAAGCTTTTTATAGTAATATTCCTTTAGTTGTAATTTCTGCAGACAGGCCAACTTATAAAATTGATATTGGAGATGGACAAACCATTCGTCAAGAACAAGTATATACCAATCATATTGTAGCGGAAGCTAATTTAATTCAGGATGTTTCACATGCGGTTGCGACAGTAGTTTCTCAAAGCGATTTGTTAGACGATGATATTTCTCAAGATGAGGTAGAGGCCTTAAATATTGCTAAACTTGATACTGCTTTTAGCGAAATGTTTAGAAAAAAAGGACCCATACATATCAATGCTCCTTTTGAAGAACCTCTTTATGAAACTGTTGAGGTAATGGAGGAGGAACTGACTCAACCAATTAAAATTATCCCTATACAATCTAGTGAGTTAGATGATATAGAAGAGGTTGCTACATTATGGTCTGCTGCTTCCAAAAAAATAATTTTGGTTGGTGTATTACAACCAGGCAGTATAGAAGAGAAATTTGTAAATAAATTAGCAACAGATAGTTCTGTACTTATTTTTACAGAAAGCACATCAAATTTGCATCATGACAATATTTTTTCAAGCATAGATCAACTGATTGCACCAATAGAAAAACATCCAAATGCTGATGACCTATTTGAAGAATTAACACCTGATATTTTACTTACTTTTGGTGGAATGGTGGTTTCTAAAAAGGTTAAAAGCTTCTTGAGAACCTATCAGCCAGAACACCATTGGCATATTGATGAGGGGAATGCTTATAATTCGTTTTTTTGCTTAAGTCATCATTTTAAATGTACAGCAAACTTATTTTTTGACGCTTTCCTAAAAGAAGTGGTAGCTAAGGATAGTACCTATTTCCCTACTTGGAATGCTATTAGAAATAAAAGATTAACTGCTCATAAAGACTATTTAACTACTGTTGATTTTTCAGATTTTTTGGCATTCAGTCGTATTCTTAAATCTATTCCAGAACATTCACAATTACAACTGGCAAATAGCTCTACCATTAGATATGTACAACTATTTAATTTAATTCCTAATATAAAAGTATTTTGCAATAGAGGAACTAGCGGAATAGATGGAAGCACATCTACAGCCATTGGTGCTGCAGTATACCATAAAGAAGCTACTGTTTTTATTACAGGAGATATTAGCTTTTTTTACGATAGCAATGCATTGTGGAATAATTATATGCGTTCAGATTTTAGAATTATCCTTATTAATAATAATGGAGGAGGAATTTTTAGAATTTTACCAGGGGTAAAAGAACAACCAGAATCGGATACGTATTTTGAAACTACACATCAATTAAAAGCAAAACAATTGTGTACTATGTACGGTGTTTCTTATCAAGAAGTTACTGATGGTAAAAGCTTAGATAATGCATTAAAAACCTTTTATGATGCATCAGAAAGCCCAAAACTATTGGAAGTGACTACACCAAGACTTAAAAATGATGAAATTTTACTCAATTATTTCGGTTTTTTAGCTAAAAAAAGCTAATTTTAAAAAACTTTTTAAAGAACAAAATAGTATTATGAGTAAAAGAGATGATTTAATTGTAAAATATGCCAAAGATCTTAAAGACAAATGTGGAGTAACTCCAGATATGGATTTTTTAACAAAAGTAACTATCGGATGCGGTCCAGCAATTTATAATGCTGATGCATCTACAGTATCTGGTTCAGATGAGAAAGAGCTGGAAACAGTGAAGAACAATTTTTTGATTAAAAAATTAGGATTAGCAGATGGTGATGCCCTTACCAAAGGTATAGACTCGGTAATGGAAACTTACGGAAAATCGAATAAAAATAAATATAGAGCAGTGGTTTATTATCTGCTTGCCAAACATTTTGGTAAAGAATCAGTTTATAAATAAGATAATTCACTTCTTATAATAGTGGAAACCCGTAGTTTAATGACTGCGAGTTTTTTTTGGCGCAACCAAAAAACCTGAGTTGGACTAAAATTTATTTTACAGAGTGCAAATAAGTGCTAAGATTTGAAATTTAAAAATTTGAAGGACTATCTAGATAATTTGAAAATTTTTAATGATAAGATTAACACTTATTTGCATTTTCTTTGAGTTTGATACCTTTTTTTCAATTCATGCTAAATTTCATCAAATTAACTTGTTAGTCTTCTAAAAATTTATCTTCGAATTGCCGAAAAATCACCTAAACTGTAAGTGAATTTTAGTCCAACTCAGGTTTTGAATGGTCGGGCTATACACTATATCTTTTTAGATTGCATTATAAAAAGGATGCCGTTACTATCCCTTGCGCAGCTTTTAGAATCTATTTCAACATACAATATGGTATGTGTACTGGTTTTCATTAAATTAAAAATAGAACACCATATTTTTTTTGAAATATAAAAAGGGTTTCCAAATTTTGAAAACCCCTGTTAATAAAACAGTATTACCAATTATTACAATAACTGTTTTTGAACATTATTTAGAAATAAAAATGCTTCTTACTTCAGATCCAATTATTTTTTTACTAGCAATAGCTGTTGCATTATCTGTATCAATTTCATAAATATAAGCACCATTAGAATCACTAACATTAATATATATCTTACCATTGTAATTAACAGCTGGTGTACTCCATTGTCCTCCATGCAAAGGAATATTTGTTATTTCTTTTACCGTTTTGTTTTGTAAATCTACAATGGCAACTTTTAATATTGGATTTTCAGGAATTGGATTAAAAGAAGCCCAAGTACCAGAATCGTCTGTTACCATTTTTACTAAAGCTTTGTTGTTACCAATATAATGCATAAAATTAATTTTGTAACCGCCAGAAACTGTTTCAAAATCAAAATAATAGTTTTTGTCAAATTCTGTAGTACCGTTTGCAATCTTTAAAATATTAGATTTATTGGTTGGTGTTGGAGAAAATCCATTTGCCAAAGAAGAAGAAGAAGAAGAGTAGATGTCACCACTTTCTGTTGCTACTAAACCATTAAAGTTACCATAAAGCCCAATATCACTACCTCTGTCATCACTTATTAATTTATCTAACGTTAATTCTGGGTAATTCAAAACAGCAACCCTAGACTTGTTAGAGTTTGTAGTTTTAAATTTACCATCCGCACTTAACAACATGTAAGAAACAAACATTTTGTTATTTACGACCTTCAATCCTGTTGGCCATGATAGCATTTGTTCGGCTTCTCTCTCGTCTAATCTTAAGCTAACTTTTTTCACGATCTCCATTTTATCGGTGTCAACAAAATTAAATGTTCTGTCCTCAATTCCAGATCTTGGGTGGTTAACTACAACTAATGTTTTATCATCAGCAGTACCAATTAGGGACCTGCGATCTATAAAAGATAAGGCACCTTTTTCTTTTAATATACCATCGACAAATTCATATCCTATAAGGTCACCTTCTCTATAATCAGTACTTATAAGTGTATTATTTATAGTGTAATAAAATCTTCTTTTTCCTCCTTGTTCAATTCCTTTACCTATGGGAGAAATTACGTCGGTCATTATGTTTTCTATTGGCACGATAACATTTGGATCTGTTTTTCCCGACGCTACAACAATTGCAATATTTGCTTTTTTAACTATAGTATCATCATCATTACTCGAACAAGAACCAAAGATTAATAATCCAGCTAGTAATAGTAAGTTTAAATTTTTCATCATTTTTGTTTAATTAAGTTATATCTAAGTTTTATATTAAAATTTCTTCCAGGTTTTTGTAGGTTATAGTTATCTGTAACTCTTGTATTATAAAGGTTGTGTATAGCAAATGAGATATTGTATTTTCCTTTATGTAAATTTGCGTTGAGTGACAACTCTTGAGTTATTTGTGTTGGAATTTTTGCCTTTCCACTGTTTGATCCTAATTTTGCACTATATAAAAAGTATTCATGAGTATACCTAGCAGCACTAGAAATAGTGAGTTTATGCGCTTTAGGTAAAATGTTTTTTATCTGATAACCTATTCTTAGGTTTCCAAATAAATAGGGGATGTTTGGTATTTCTGTATTATATAAAGGGTTTGTGGTTTTGTTTCCTGTTTTATTTAATATCCTCATATAAGTAGCACTTAGGTCTATTTTTAGTCTATTCTTATATGTGTATTGTATTTCTGACTCTATACCAGAACTATTGATGTTTTTTTCATTTTCATAATTACCTTTTACTAATTCGGGGACTAAAAAAATGGCATCTGTTGCATCTCTATAGAATAAATTTGATTCTAATACCAGCTTATTTTGTAGCCCAGTTTTTAATGTGGTTCTAACCCCTAGATTAATGTTATTGCTTGTTTCTGGGCGTAATTTTATATTAGGAACAACATCCACACCATCACCTAATATTTCATAAGGATCTGGGATACGTATTGCTTTTTCAAAAGAAAATTTAAGTTGGGTGTTTTCTCCAAAAATTCTTGTAGTTGCTAGTCCATAACCCCAATTGTTTTCTGAAGAGTTATAGTCATTTTTTGCATCACCAGAAAAATTGGTTTCTATTGAGTTAATACGACTACTGTAATTTTTTACAAATAGTATGTTCTTATATTTAGATTTTAGCGCATCAAAAGAGTAGGATAAACCAGTAATATTGGTGTAAAAACTACTGGGGATACTAAATTGAGTGTTGTTTTGAGCATTTATTGGGTCACTACCCATAATTTTAGAATAACTGGTAGAATAATTAAGGGATAGTATATGGTTGTTTTTAAAATGATACTGTAAATGAGTATTGGAAAGTAAGTTTTTAATGTAAATATTTAGCTTGGTTTTTTTACCTTCTTCACCTACGGAGAAGTGTTTTTCTTTTTTGACAGATCCATCCCATTTGTATCTAAAATCACTAATGTCTACATAGTTTACATCTCCGTTTATATAGGCTCCATAAAAACGAAGATCTAAGTCTTTTAAAATGTTTTTTTTGCTGTATTTTAATGTACTAACATAGCTACTGTTTTTTTCATGAGCTTCTCCAAACGGAACTAATATTCTTCTATAAAATCTGCTATGTTGTTTTTCCTTATAATTATCGGCGGTTAGTAGACCTACAAATAACTCATCGGCATATTTTTTTTTCATCAAACCAACTTCAAATTGTAGCATTCTTGACTTGTAGGCATCATGAAACCTTTTGACTTTAGTAGTGTAATTTGGAATTACTCCATTGTTTTTTACAACTGGGGTATCTATCCAATAGTCATTATCAGAATAGTTGTAATAAGATTTTAAACGAGCTGTAAAACCACTGTTTTTATTTACATATTGAGTGTTAACAGCCATTCGGTGGGTGTTAAATGAGCCCATTTCGTAGGAAACATCTAAATAGTCCATGTATTTTTTTGACGTGGTAATATTTATCCCTCCACCCAAAGCATCTGATGATAAATGTATAGGCACAACGCCTTTATAAACTTCTATGTTCTCAATAATATTTGCAGGAAAATTATTAAGAGATAACGATTTTCCAAAATAACGCATGGGAATACCATCAATAAAAATTCGAACTTGTTTACCCGATAAACCATTTAATGAAATATCAGAATTAGAACCAACCCCTCCTTGTTCTCTAATGATTACTCCAGGAATTCTATCAATAATTTGTAGTACATTAGCAGATGTGTTTTTATAATACTTAGCTTCAACAATATTTACTGCATAGGCAAGTTGACGTTGCTTTTCTGCTTTAGTTATTCCGTTAACAACTACTTCTTTTAAATTATGACTCTCGGTTTTTAGCACCAAATTCAACAAAGAGAGGTTTTTTCTAAGTGTAATTTGTTTTGTTATATTTTGATAACCTAATGCACTGGTTTTTAAAATGTATTTGCCCTCAGGTACTTTAAATTCAAAAAAACCATCTTCGTCTGTAGATGCTCCGTAGATACTATTAGTAATATAAATGGCTATTAAGGGTATTGGTACTCCTTTAGAATCTTTTATTTGACCAGTGATACTAAAAGATCTTGGCTTGTTTTTTATATAAATAACTTCCTCTTTGGCAAAATAATAAAGCTTATTGTCTAAAAACAAGTGTTCTAAAATCTTATCTAAAGGTGTATCGATAAAGTCATGTGTAATATTTGGAAGTTTTTTTAATGCAGTTTTATTATAAGAAAAAAACACATTTTCTTGAGCTTCAATTTTATCTAATACACTTGTAATTGAGGTATTATTAAAGCTAATAGTTACTTTTTTTTCCAATGAATTGTCCTGAGCAGACATTTCTTTTGCTGATAAAAAGTAGAGTGTAAATATGGTTAAGATATAATGTTTATACATAGGAATATGCGTGAAAGTGGTATAATTAGGTAGTTAATTCCTTTCGTTTTTTATGATTTAAGTAGTACGGTATAAAATGTAAGGTTGTTAGATTTAATAGATAACTATTTGTTTACCATGTATCTTATATTTAAAATCCATTACAAAACTAATTTCTTGTAGAATGTTCTTTAAGCTTGGTTGTTTGTGATACCCTTTGTAGATCTTAGTTAAAAGTAGTTTGTCCTTAACCTCAATTTCTACATTGTATTTTCGGATTAACTCATTAAAAACGTTTTTTAAGTTCTCATTAAAAAACAAATTGTTTGTTACCCAAGAGTTGTAGTTTTTAGCCATAACAACATTTTTTTCAATGCCTTTATTGGTTATAGCTACTTGTTCGTTTGGTAGTACTATTATGGTTTGGTTATTTGTTTTTTCTAAATTAGAAAAAGACACCTTACCTTCATTTAAAGTCAGTATAGTTTGCTCAGTTTCATATGCAGATAAATTAAATTTTGTTCCTAAGACTGTTGTTAACGATTTATCTGTTTTTATTATAAATGGACGACTACTATCTTTGGCAACTTCAAAGTAGGCTTCCCCTTTTAAGCGAACTACCCGTTCAGAAGTCGTAAATCCATCTGTGATTTCAAGTATAGAATTAGCATTTAAATGCACTTTACTAGCATCGCTTAATGTAATAAGTTTTAATTCTCCATAGCCAGTAGTATAGCTAAGTTTGTTTGAATTTAGAAAATTAAAGGCAATGGAGTGTCTACCTTTGATGTGACGATTTTTTAGAGTCCATATAATATTTATATATTAGATTATGGCAAAAAAACATGATAACGAGTTTAAGGTAATGATAGTATCACTATTAAAATCTGGAAGTAAACCGAAACAACTTGGAGAGGAATATGGATTAAACCCAGGTATGATTTGTCGCTGGGGACGGGAATTTGCAGCAAGATCTGGAGATTTTTCTAAAAAGAAAGTACTTTCTATAGAAGCCCAAGAATTAAAAGCTTTGAAAAAAGAATTAAGAGATGTAACTATAGAGCGCGACATCTTAAAAAAGGCAGTAAGCATCTTTTCCAAGAGCGACTCATAAGATATCAATTTGTTTTAAAAAACACGGATATTTATAGTGTTGAGAAGATGTGTAAGTGTATGAGAGTTAGTAAAAACGCTTATTATCACTGGCTTAAAAACAAAGACTTAATAGTTATGGAGACTCCAAGAAATTATCTAAAGAAGAGGATTAAAGCCATTTTTGAAGATAGTAGAGAAATCTATGGAAGTCATCGGATTCAAAAAAAACTAGAACGTGAAGACCTTATATATTGTCGGTCTTATATAGGATTACTTATGAAAGAAATGAGGTTAAAAAGTATCTTAAAGCGAAAATTTGTAGTAACAACAGACTCAAAGCACAGTTTTCCAATAGTAAAAAATGTATTAAATAGAGATTTCAAAAGTCTAAAAATAGGAGAAAAATGGATTTCTGATATTACATATATTAGAGTGAATGATAACTGGAATTACCTAACAACCATCATAGATTTAGCAGATAGAAAAGTAGTAAGTTGGACTTTAAGCGAAGACATGACTTCCCAAAACACCATTATTAAAACTTGGCATCAGGCCAGAAGTAAAAGACAAATTAAAGATGGTTTTATTTTTCATTCTGATAGAGGTGTACAATATGCGTCTAATAAGATCACAGATATTTTCTCTTTCAATTGCAAAATAACCCAATCGATGAGTAGAAAAGGTAATTGCTGGGATAATGCTGTAGCTGAAAGTTTCTTTAAAACAATTAAACATGAATGGTTATATAGATTTAAATATACTTCATATACTCAATTATATAAATCTATTGAAGACTATATAGACTGGTATAATACACAAAGATTACACTCTTCTTTAGGATATTTAACTCCGTTAGAAATGGAAATCAAACTAAAAGGATTTAGTAACAAAGCGGCCTAAGAAAATTAGTCACAAATTTACTAGGTAGTCCACAATTGATAAACCTACAATTAAAAGTATACTAGCAGCAGCAATCCAAGTTTTAGATTTTTTCCAGAAAAGAGTATTTGCAATCAGAATTACCGTTCTTTCTTTTTGTAAATCAATAGCGTCAGTAATGTTGTTCCAGATCAATTTTTGTTCTGCTTCTATAAAACCCTGCGAAAGTTTTTTGCCATTATCTTTATTTTGCTGCAACCACTCTTCAATACTATCCCGCTCTTTTGCAGTGCATTCTTTTCTTGCATATAAATCAAGTAGTTCTGGTGTTATTTTCATTGTTTCTAAATAAAAAAAATATCCTTTACTAGTTAAGTCGAATAAGTAAGGTGTTAGATGAAGGTCTTATCTTTTTTATTTTTTTTGTTTTGCAGTAATAAGTATTCAGAATAATTGATAACAACAGCGTTTTAGTCCTAAGATATTGTTTTATTATGTTGAAAAACAAGTATTTGTGATGTTGTTTCTGCCAGTTACTGCAATTTTATATTGTAGTATGTTATTGAGAAAAAAAAGTGATATTAAAAAAATAAACAAAAATAAACTAGACATAGTCCAGTAATCTTTGTTTTAAATATGTGGTAGCTTTTGCTATATGGTAGGCTACAGCTCTTTCTGATATCAATAAAAAAGAAGCTATTTCTTTATTCGTAAGCCCCTTTTCTCTACTTAAACGGTATACATTTTTGCATTGTTTTGGTAACTTTTCAACCAAAACACCTATCTGATCTTGTAGTTCATTATAAGACAAATTATCTTCTGTCGTTGTGTCCAAATCGGAGTATGAAGCAGTTATAGTATTATGATGTTTTTGATGGCAATTTTTTGCCCTATAATAATCAATAACTTTAAATTTAACAGATCGCATAAGGTAGTTACCGATACAACCATCAATGGTTAAATCATCTTTTCTCTCCCAAAGAGACTTAAATATATCCTGAATAATCTCTCGTGTTTCTTCTGCATTATTTATTTTTGAATAACACAATTCATACATTTTTTTTGAATACAACAAATAGATCTGTTCAAAACCTTTTGGAGTGCTCAGGTCTAAATTATTGATGTATATTGATTTATGTTTTTTAAACAGCAAGAGTTCTGTAATATTAAGTTAACAAATTTACATTAATTTAGACTTATTACAAACAATTAACTTAAAACCTTTGTTTGATTGTTACCATTCTAATCTTCCAACCATTAAAAAAATAGCATTGTAGCTTTACTCGTTAGTATTTTTGGATGCAACCTTAAAAAAGGTCGGGCTATACACTATATCTTTTTAGATTGCATCATAAAAAGGATGCCGTTACTATCCCTTGCGCAACCGTAGTCATATCTTTTGAGTAAACATTAGGAAAAGTAATTAGTATAAGGTTACCTTTGCGCATATTTTTATATTATGATAGCAATAGGTGAATACAATACTCTCGAAATTCTTAGAGAAACCAGTGTAGGACTGTTTTTAGGAGATACAGAAGATAACGATATCTTATTACCTAATAAGTATGTGCCAGAAACTTATGAAATAGGAGATATGATCACCGTATTCTGTTATTTAGATTATGATGAACGCCCAATTGCTACCGATATTAAACCAGCAATAAAAGTTAACGAATTTGCAGTATTAAAAGTAAGCGATGTTTCTAGCTTTGGAGCTTTTTTAGAATGGGGATTAGAAAAGCATTTGTTTGTTCCGTTTAAAGAACAACAAGACGAGATGATTGCTGGAAATAAATACTTGGTTTATTGTTATTTAGATGCCCAAACCAATAGATTAGTGGCTTCTAGCAAGGTGAAAAAATACCTAAACAACGAAAACCTTAGTATTTCTCAATTCGAAAAAGTTGATCTAATTGTTGCAAGAAAATCAGACCTAGGTTATGAAGTTGTAATCAATGAGGCACATTATGGCTTAATTTATAACAACGAAATTTTTAAGGAACTCCATATTGGCGATAAACATACTGGTTTTGTTAAAAAAATAAGAGAAGACTATAAAATAGATGTTTCTCTTCAAGATTTAGGATATAAAAATATAGAGCCTACGGCAGAAGGAATACTAGAGATCTTAAAAAAGAATGATGGTTTTATAGCAGTTACAGATAAATCTTCACCTGAGGCCATAAAAACAACGTTCGGAATTAGTAAAAAAAGTTTTAAAAGAGCAGTAGGAACACTTTATAAACAACGATTGATAAGTCTGGAAGAAAAAGGAATACAACTACTTATAAAAGAATAGTAAATAGGGGAGTAGCTTTTTGTCAGTTCTTAATGCTTTTTTCTATCGGTAATAAAATCCATTATTGAACATCGGTACCTGTGTTAAACTCACAGATATTAGAATAGTGAAAGCATTTTTTATAATCAATGTTTTTTTTGCTTCTTTTTGATAGCAAACACTATTAATATTCATGAGAATAGTTTAATTTTGAGAGTACAAATATACTATGCTTGTGTAGTGCATTTGTATTTAATGAACTATAATTTTAGTTTTTTAAACTAATACAAAAATACAGTTAAAATAATACGATATGAGTAGTGTAGATTGGAAGGAAGTAAAAAAATATCAAGATATAACATATCGTAAAAGCAATGGTGTTGCCAGAATTGCTTTTAATAGACCGGATGTAAGAAATGCATTTAGGCCACAAACAACCAGCGAACTTTATGATGCTTTTTATGATGCGCAAGAAGATACCACTATCGGTGTGGTGTTATTAGCTGCTGAAGGGCCTTCTTCAAAAGATGGCGTATATTCTTTTTGCAGTGGAGGAGATCAGAAGGCTAGAGGGCACCAAGGTTATGTTGGTAAAGATGGGATGCATCGTTTAAATATTTTGGAAGTACAACGACTAATTCGTTTTATGCCGAAAGTAGTTATTGCTGTTGTTCCTGGATGGGCAGTTGGTGGGGGACATAGTTTACATGTTGTCTGTGATTTAACCTTAGCAAGTAAAGAGCATGCCATATTTAAACAAACAGATGCCGATGTAACAAGTTTTGATGGTGGTTATGGTTCTGCTTATTTGGCAAAAATGGTAGGTCAAAAAAAGGCAAGAGAAATTTTCTTTCTCGGACGTAATTATTCTGCACAAGATGCTTACGAAATGGGAATGGTTAATGCCGTAATTCCTCATGAAGAATTAGAAGATACTGCTTACCAATGGGCACAAGAAATATTGGAAAAATCGCCTACATCTATTAAAATGCTAAAATTTGCAATGAATTTAACAGATGATGGAATGGTAGGACAACAGGTTTTTGCAGGTGAAGCTACACGTTTAGCGTATATGACAGAAGAGGCTAAAGAGGGTAGAAATGCTTTTTTAGAGAAGCGTAAGCCAAATTTTAAAGACATTAAGTGGATACCATAGTAAAAAACTATTAACATGTTAACAAACAAGTCGTTAAAAAGTATTACTTTTCAAAAAAAATAATAGAATGCCTTTTATTGAAGAAACAGATTTATTGTCCTTACATAAGGATGTTGAAAAAGCACAGATTATTAATGATCGATTGCTTGATCAAATGACGTTCAAGAATAAGGAATTAAAAAAGAGTAAACGCCAGCGAAATACATTTGCATTAATTACTGCATTCTTTTTTATTGGAATTATCATTATTGCTTCGTTCTCTCTTGGTGCTAGTAGTATTATACAACGTACTACCTTGGCACAACATGCTGGAACGGATAATATTCTGATCTCTATTGATAGTTTGGAAGTTTTTAAAACTAGATTAGATAATTTAAAGGAAAAAAATAAAGAGCTAAGTATGGTTAGTGACTTTTACTTGGCAAAAAATATATTAGCAGGACAAAAAATTTATTCCGTTCAGGTTAAATCTTTTGTCGATAATAATGTTTCCTTAGCCTCAGAGTCATTAATGAATTCTTTATTGGTAAAAGCAAATCCATTTTTCTCCTACTCTTTGGGTGCTTTCGAAACGCTTAAGGAAGCGCAATCTTTTAGGTATCAGTTGATTAAGATTGGTTTTGAAGATGCTTTCGTCGCTTCCTATAAAGGGGGTAAAAGATTAAAAATAGAAGATCCTTATTAAATATATGTCAAAATTTAAGGTATGGGTACATGCTGCCCGACTTAGAACTTTACCACTTTCAATTTCTGGAATTATTGTTGGTACCGCAATTGCCAACGCTCAAGGGTATAGCAATTGGAAAATTACAATACTTGCATTATTAACTACTGTAGGTTTACAAGTAACCTCTAACTTCGCCAATGATTATGGAGATGGTATTAAAGGAACTGATAATGAAGATAGAGTAGGGCCAAAACGTGCACTGCAAAGTGGATTGCTTACAGTTTCTGCTCTTAAAAAAGGAATTATTTTCTCTGTATTGATAAATATAATTTTAATTATCGCATTGATATTTATCGCATTTGGAAAAGAAAACATAATACTCTTATCTGTTTTTCTTTTTTTAGGATTGGCTTCAATAGTTGCTGCAATAAAATATACAGTAGGAAAATCTGCATATGGCTATAGTGGATTAGGAGATGTTTTTGTTTTTCTTTTTTTTGGATTACTAAGTGTCGTAGGAACCTATTTTCTTTTTACTAAAAAAATTGAAATCTTTGTTTTTTTACCAGCTATAGGAATAGGGGTGTTAAGTACTGCGGTACTTAATCTTAATAATATGAGAGATCGTAGTAATGATATGGCTGTTGGTAAAAATACCTTGGTTGTAAAATTAGGAGATAAAAAGGCAAGAATTTATCACTTTGCATTGCTTAGTATTGCATTAATTTCTTTTGCGATGTTCAATTATTTTAACTATCAAGGACTTCAGAGTTGTATTTTTTATATTGGATTTATTTTTATTGTAAAACACTTTTTTACTGTTTTAAATATCAAAATAAATAAAAATTATGACCCAGAATTAAAGAAAGTAGCACTGACAACTTTTTTAATAGCTGTACTATTTTACAGCGGTTACAATATTTTTTTGTAGTTTTAACGCTATATAATACTAAAAAAATCTTATTTTGAACGATACTATAAAAATTCTAATTGTAGAGGATAATGTCATAATTGCGGATGATATGCAATCAATGTTAGAAGAGATTGGTTATGAGGTGGTTGGTAATGTTATTATTTATGAACAAGCAGTTGAAGTTTTAAAAAATAAAAAGGTTGACTTAGTTTTAATTGATATTATTTTAGCTTCTGATAAGACAGGAATTGATCTTGGTGAGCATATAAGAGCTAATTATAACATACCTTTTATTTTTGTTACCTCAAATTCTGATAGAGCTACAGTTGAAAAAGCAAAAAAGGTGAAACCTAATGGATACTTAGTAAAGCCATTTGAGCAGCAAGATTTATATACTTCAATTGAAATTGCAATTTCTAATATAGAAGCAAATGCTTCTCAGCTTGGTGCACCAGAAGAGGATAGTAATATTGTTTCTAACTCTGTTCTTAAAAACTCTATTTTTGTAAAAAAACAGCATTTATATTACAGAATTCAATTTGATGATATTAAGTATATAAAGGCAGACAATGTCTACTTAGAAATAAGTACTAAGGATAAAAAATTCTTGGTAAGATCACCATTAAAAGATTATCTAGAAAAATTGCCTAAGCAGTTTTATAGAGCCCATAAGTCCTATATTGTTAATATAGATCAAATAGAAGCAATTAATTCTAGAGGAATTATGATTAATAATTTATTAATACCAATATCTAAAGATTTTAGAGAATTCATTATTTCTTCAATGAATTCTTAATATACCAAATACCTATTAGAAAAAGCTGTCTCTATACCTATAGAAACAGCTTTTTTTACTTTGCATTGTTCTAGTTGTACATATGGCTATCAAAATAGCCTGTTATACAACAGTAGTTATGTTGTACACAACAAAGATTATTCTAACTGTTTTAATTGCCATAAGTTTACAAAGTAAATTAACAACCACTATCCATTGGTTCTAGGCATGTTGGAATAATATTTATTCGAAGCAAATCTTTAGAAAGTAAACCTTAGATAAGGGGTAAAAAAATAAGGACAAAAACATTTTCATTTTCATATAGTGTTCTCAAGTAAAAAAGTCTCAAAGTTATTTTGAGACTTTTTTTTTGTGCATAAAACAATGCTTATTATCGTCTTCAAAACACGTAGGAAAAACTCTACAAATACAAAATTGGAGATTTTGCAACTAAAAGCATAAGGTTCACAACAAAGATTATAATATATGTTTATTTAGAAATAAGTTTACACCAGAATTAGCAAATTAATTATATAAAATTTTTTGATTTTCATATAGTGTTCTCAAGTTAAAAAAGTCTCGGAAATCTTTTCGAGGCTTTTTTTAAATAAAATTTTAACACATATTTTAAAAAACTTGTTTTTTGGGAATCCGTCAACCTTACTGTTTCTCGATGTTTTTGGTACTTTATCGATGAAATAACTTTGCTGTACTTTTTCACAACACAATTGCTCCGCTTTACAACAAAAAATAATTTCCAAACTATTTATGTTATAGTTTTGTTGCAGTTGTTAGTAGTATAATATTAATTAGCCCCAAGCTTACTCGTATTATGGTAATAGCCTTTGAATCTTAAAATAGTTAATAAATTTTTATAGATTTTTTGCGATTATCATCTAACACAAATTATAATTATATAATTTTATAACCTAATTATGATTATTGTGCTAAGAAAGTTACATTTAATTGTTGCTCTCTTGTTTTTTGTTGTTTTTTCGTCTTATGCTCAAAATAATGATGCATTTTCAGAATTCAAAAAGCTTGAAAGCGTAAACCAAAAATTTAATTACTTTTTCGATTCTTCGGAAAAGTACAACATCAATTCTGCTTACGATTGGAGATCCAAAGTAAGGGAATACTTAAAAACGGCAGCTAGTACAAATGATACTATTGCTATATGTAAGTATAGTGTTATTTTGTCTCAAATTCATTTCGATTTAGGAAATTATACAGAGAGTATTAAAATGGCAAACACCTTGTATTTGGATAAGCAAAGACTTGGTATAGAAGAAAAGAAAATCTTATTAGAAATAATGGATACGACGTATTCCGAATTGCAGTTATATGATAAACAGTTAGAGGTTCGTAAAGAAAAGATCGCATTAGGAATCAGTAATGATTTAAAACTATACGATGTTTATGCAAATTTAGGATTGTACAGACTTGCCATGGAAGATTATATCATGGAGGTAAAAAAGACCTTAGCAGATGATGATTATTTTGGACAAGCTAAATATTCTAATAAACTTGGTGATTATTTGAGAATGCAAAGCGTTCCTCATTTATCAATAAAAAACTACAATAATGCCAATAGTTTTATAGATCTATTCCTTAATAACTATAAACACAAGAATAAGGAAGAAAGAAATGAAGCCAATTTACTTAAAGGAATCATTCTTGGAAATTTAGGAAAATGCAGAACCAAGCTTCAAGAATATGACCAGGCTATTGTACAATTGGAAGAAAGTGTAATAATAATTAAAAAACACAATCACGGTAAATTCTCTAGAGAATTAAGAGAGAACATGTTGTATCTTTCCGAGTGTTTTCTGCAACAGGAAGACTATGATTTAGCAAAAAGCTATTTAGATTCTGATCAGTATGCTTTAAACTCAGGTACATTATTAAAACAGAATAGGTTGTTAGCAACATATTACGAAAAAAATAAACAATACGATTCATCAAGCTTTTTTCTAAAGAAATATATTAAACTTAAAGATTCATTGGATAATCTTTCAATGAAAAATAAGGTTGCTGGTTTGTTGGTAGAAAGTAATATCGAAAACAAAAAAGAAACAATTAAGGAGCAACAAAAACGAATTGAGAAATCTGATGCTCAGATAAAAAATAGCGAAAAGAAGATTAATTATACCATTATAGCCTTAGTATTGGCATTATTAGGGATAACTGGTTTGTTTTTGGCATATAGAAAAAGTGTACGAGTTCAGAAAGTGATTGAAGAACAAAAGAAAATTATAGAATCTTCTTTAATTGAAAAAGATTCTTTATTAAAAGAAATTCACCATAGAGTTAAAAACAACCTACAGATGGTGTCTAGTTTGTTAAGTATTCAAACGAAAAACACTAAAAGTCAGGCTGCAATAGCGGCATTACAGGAAGGTAAAAGTAGAGTTAAAGCAATGGCCTTAATTCACCAAAAACTATATCAAAATGAAGACCTTTCTGTAATAGAGATGCAAGGATATATAGAAACATTAGTGACTAGTATTAAGGCATTATATAGTAAAAGAGGTGCTGATAAGGTGGATATTGTTATTGACGCTGGTAGTACTGAGCTTGATATTGATAGAGCTATTCCTTTTGGCTTGATATTGAACGAATTGGTTTCTAATTCCTTTAAATATGCATTTCCGGATGAAGAAGGTGGTACCATTAATATCCATATTGATTTAGAAGGTGAAAAAGAGGGTGGTTATTTTGAATACTCAGATACTGGTATTGGTTTACCTGATGATTTGGAAGAACGCACTAAGTCTTCTATGGGTTATAATCTAATTAACCGTTTGGTGAATCAGTTAAAATCTAACTTAAATGTAGATCGTGAAGCAAAAGGAGTTCGTTTTTGGTTTAATTTTGGTTAAATTTGACCAAACTTGATAAAATGAAGATTACTTTTTTAGGTCATGCTACACTTTTAATAGAAACTGCAAAACATACTATACTTGTAGACCCTTTTATTTCTGCTAACGAAAAAGCAAAAGACATTGTTGACATAGCGTCCTTGTCACCTGATTATATTTTGGTGACCCATGCACATCAAGATCATATCTTAGATGTAGAAGCTATCGCAAAAAAAAACAATGCTATTGTGGTTAGTAATTACGAGATAGCAACTCATTTTTCTGAAAAAGGACTAGAAACACATCCGATGAACCATGGCGGAAGTTGGAATTTTGATTTTGGATCACTAAAGTATGTAAATGCAATACATACGTCCTCTTTTCCTGATGGATCTTATGGCGGACAACCAGGCGGTTTTGTCTTAACTACTAAAGAAAACAAAACAATATACATTGCTGGTGATACTGCCTTAACTTTTGATATGAAGTTAATTCCATTACAATTTAACCTTGATTTGGCTATTCTTCCAATAGGAGATAATTTTACAATGGGCATTGATGATGCAGTCATTGCTGCTGATTTTGTGGAATGTAATAAGGTATTGGGTTATCATTTTGATACTTTTGGATATATAGAGATTGATCATAAACAAGCAGTGGATACTTTTGCCAAACACAATAAAGAATTGGTATTACTTAATATTGGAAACTCATTAGTAGTATAGTACTTTTTTACATGCTACACATTAGTTTACTATATGTTTAATACTAAAGTTAGGATGCATGTGACTGTTGTTAATGGCAAATTAGATACATGAAACATCCATTAACAAAGGCTTCTACACCAAAGGAAATGACTAATAAAGATGTACCATGTGACCGATTTAATAAAAAATAATATAGACACATGAAAGCATCATATAAAAATTACAAACTAAATTTTAAAAAACCTAGTGGCACCTCAAGAGGGGTTTTGCTTCAAAAAGAAACTTTTTTTCTTAGCATTGAAGACAATGGAAGACAAGGTTATGGAGAATGCGCATTGTTTAGAGGACTTAGTGTAGATGATGTTCCCGATTATGAAGATAAGCTTACCTGGGTTTGTAAAAATATAAATTTAGGAAAAGTACAACTAGTAAACAGCTTAACAGCGTATCCAAGTCTTCAATTTGGTATTGAACAAGCCTTTTTATCATTAGAAGGAGAAACTCCTTTTCATTTATATCCATCAGATTTTACTCGTCAAAAGAAAACAATACCGATAAACGGATTGGTATGGATGGGAGATGAAGCATTTATGTTAGCTCAGATTGAAGAAAAAATTAAACATGGGTTTTCATGTATTAAGATGAAAATTGGAGCTATCGATTTTGATAAGGAATTTGCTTTATTACAACGCATTCGATCTCGTTATTCTGCTTCAGAAATAGAATTAAGAGTAGATGCAAATGGAGCATTTTCTGCTACAGAAGCATTAGGTAAATTAGAAAAATTGGCAACATTGGATTTGCATTCTATAGAACAGCCAATAAAAGCTGGTCAAATGGCACAAATGCAGCTGTTATGTAAAGATACACCATTACCAATTGCCTTAGATGAAGAATTAATAGGAGTTTTTGGTGTAACAAATAAGGAGAAACTGCTACAAACTATACAACCACAATATATTATTCTAAAACCAAGTTTGGTTGGTGGTTTTAGCGGTAGTGAAGAGTGGATTAGTTTGGCAGAGAAGTATAACATTGGTTGGTGGATAACAAGTGCTCTAGAAAGTAATATTGGCTTAAATGCTATAGCACAATGGACAGCAAGTTTGCAATCGACAATGTATCAAGGACTCGGTACTGGAGCACTGTTTACGAATAATATAGGCAGTCCGCTTTTTGTTAAAAATGGAGCGTTAGGATACGGAACTCAACAGTGGAATTTTAAAGTTTAAATATGTATATAGAACAAGGTTTTAAAGGGTTAACAGATGGATGGCGCTATATAGTTGGTGCAATCATCGCCTTTATGGGATCTCAGACAATTGGAATGATTCCTTTAGGAATAGCAATTTTTTATAAGATGATATCAGAAAAGGGTAGTATTGACTTATCTGATATGAATTCGTTTTATAGACTATATGATGCCAATATTATGCTGGTATTGTTATTAATATCCTTTGTAATTGGTTTGTTAATTTTGTTTTTCTGGGTAAAAAAAGGACACAAACAATCGGTAACAGCATTGACCACATCTAGAAAAAAAATAGACTGGAAAAGAGTGTTTTTTTCTTTTTTACTATGGGGATCAATTACACTTATTATGACAGTTGTTGATTATAAAATGAGCCCTGAAAACTATGTTTGGAATCTAGAATGGGGACGTTTTATAGTTTTAGTGATCTTAGCAATAGTACTTGTACCATTACAAACCAGTTTTGAAGAATACTTCTTTAGAGGTTATTTAATGCAAGGTATTGGTATTGCAGCAAAAAATAGATGGGTGCCCTTGGTAATTACTTCATTGGTTTTTGGATTAATGCATATTGCGAACCCTGAAGTTGCAAAAATTGGATATATTATCATGTTTTATTATATAGGAACAGGTTTTTTCTTAGGCATATTAACGCTAATGGATGAAGGTTTAGAATTGGCACTAGGTTTTCATGCAGCCAATAATTTAGTAACTGCATTGCTGGTAACCGCAAATTGGACAGCTTTTCAAACACATTCGGTTTTAAAAGATATGTCAGAACCTGAAGCCGGTCTTGATATTTTTATTCCTTTGCTAGTTGTGTACCCGATTATACTATTGATTTTTGCTAGAGTATATAAATGGACAGCTTGGAAAGATAAATTATTTGGGCCAATAAAAATGAATTGATTTATGGTAAAAAAAACTTGGCCTTTTCAGCTTTGTAACTAGTATAGGTATCGATGATAAGTTAACAATCATAAGTGAAAGCGAATTAAAAGACTCTTATGGTAATATCTTAAAAACAAAAAAAGGCATTTTACCTTATATTACTTTTGATACAGTATAATTGAAGAATTTACCAGTATCTTTTTTTAAAGGAGCAATTGGAAGGCAAAAAAATAGTGTATTAAGTGCTGATATTTTAAAGCGTTTTCACATTTTTTTTGATATTAATAATAGAACTATTTATCTAAAAAAGAATACATTAATAGATACGCCCTTTTTTAAAGCTGGTTAGTTTATTCTTATTAAAATACAATTGTGGAGCAACATATGATACATCCTGCTTTTAAAATTAATGGAAAACACTATACCAATAGTGATTTACTAGTTGCTGTTGAATCTAATAAAGGATTGTTTTTAGAAGAAGTTGCCAATTTTTTTAAAGATTGGTTGTCAACCAAATCCTCTATTGCAGTACAAACCTCAGGGTCTACGGGTGTGCCAAAAATTATTCATATTAAAAAGGAGTATATGGTTAATTCTGCTATTGCTACAGGCAATTATTTTGGATTAACACCAGGAAATTCTGTTTTACATTGCTTACCAACAGCTTTTATTGCTGGAAAAATGATGTTGGTGAGGGCACTTGTATTAGGATTAGAAATAGATACAATAGCCCCTTCTTCAAATCCATTGGATGCTAATAATAATGCATACGATTTTTCTGCAATGGTACCATTACAGCTAGAACAGAGTATTGCTAAGCTTGATAGAATTAAAACATTAATCGTTGGTGGAGCTGCTGTATCTGAAGGACTGATAAATAGGATACAAAATATAAAAACTGCTGTATATGCCACTTATGGAATGACAGAAACCGTAACTCACATAGCATTAAAAAAAATAAATAACAGTAGAGAAGATTATTTTTCAATATTACCAGCTGTAAAAATTAGTATAGATGATAGGGGATGTTTAGTAATTGCTGCGGCAACATTAAACGATGAAATTGTTGTTACTAATGATATGGTAAGGTTAGTATCAAAAAATGAATTTCAATTGCTAGGAAGATATGATACCGTTATCAATTCGGGAGGTGTTAAAATTATACCAGAACAAGTAGAGCAAAAACTAAAAAACACCATTAAAAATCGTTTTATTATAACTTCAATAAAGGATTCCGTTTTAGGAGAAAAAGTAGTCCTAATTGTGGAAGGGGATAAGCAAGAGTTGAATTCATTGACGTTTGAAGGTTTAAAAAAGTTTGAGAAGCCAAAAATGATTTATTTTTTGCCTAACTTTATAGAAACAGAAACGGGGAAAATTAATAGAAAAAAAACAAAAGCGCTTTTGTAAGTATTGATTTTTTTTTCTACTAATTGTTCACATTAAAACATTATAGTAATGAAAAATTCAATAACATTTTTAATGCTTGTTTTTTGTACAAGTATTTTTGCTCAGAGTCCTTGGACAAAGAAAAAAGGTGAAGTATATACACAATTATCATATACAGCAATTGCTAATTATACTAGCTTATTTGGGAATCCAGATTATGATACCGAACGTGAAGTTACAGATAATACGGTTCAGCTTTATGGAGAATACGGGATTACAGATAAAACAACATTATTAGTTAATTTACCTATAAAATTACTGAAAACGGGCAGTTTAACTACTGAAAGTAATAGTTTTATAACTACTGAAGAATCAAAAAGTACTTTAGGAAATATAGAGTTGGGAGTAAAGCACAATTTTTATAATAAAAAATGGTTGGTTTCTGGACAGGTAAATATTGAGGCTAATACAGGGTCATATGAGGAAGATTCAGGTATAAGATCTGGGTATGATGCTTGGACGGTTACTCCATTGCTAAGTGTTGGTAGAGGTTTTGATGGATTGTTTGTACAAGGTTTTGTAGGTGCTAATTTTAGAACTAATGAGTATAGTTCTAATTTTAAAATTGGGGCAGAAGTTGGAAAAAAAATGCTTAAAAGATTTTGGCTTATTGGTTTCGTAGATATTGTAAAGTCGTTGGAAAATGGAGATGTTATACTTCCAGTACCTAATTGGGCAACAGGATTATATGTTAATGATCAAGAATATGGTGCTTATGGCTTGAAAGTTATAGGAGAAATTACACCAAAAATGGGAGCTTTAGCAGGTTTTGGTGGTGCCTTTTTTGGAAATAATGTAGCTAAAAAAGCTGCGGTTAATATAGGTGTATATTACAAAATGTAAAATTAAGATGTATTGTTATAAAACCGTCTAAAGTAGTTTAGACGGTTTTTTTTTGTGAAATATAGTAATACAATAAAAATCAAGTAGATATCATGTTTCCATTTTAAAAAAATAATCCGCTGAATGTTTTCCAGAACCATAGGCAAAGAAAAACACACACAGCGTTAGTACTACCACTGAAGTTATTAAGTTAGAAATAACCATTTCTCCATTAAAATTTATTAATACGGCAGCAATAATAATTGGGAGCTGAGCCAGAATTGCCCAACGCGTATACAATCCAAAAAATATTAATATACCTCCAATTAGATGTGCAGGCACTACATAATGTATGGCTATCATACCTATGCCTTGAAGTTCTTGTAAAGGTTTTAAGATGTCAACAAATTGTTGAGTACTTCCAACAAATTCCATTCCTTTAATAAAAAGAAAGATTCCTAAAGAAAAGCGTATTAGATCAAGTGGGTAATAGGTGTGCTTATTGGCCCATTTATTCAATGTTTTAATTCTAAACATAATTTTAAATTTAAGGGTTAAACAAAACTATATATAAAATACTGAAAATAAATAACTTATGCTAATTGTGTTTTTAGTGTTGATTAGCAAAAAAGATTATTAAAAACTCAGAAAAATAAATTTTTGGAATATTTTATGTGTCACAAACAGGGTAATATTCTATTAGTTTGTAATTAATATTTGTATTATGTTAGACATTATAATGATTGTTCTAAAAGATTATTATGTTAATACATATAACATAACCAACTAAACTATGAAAAATGTAATTGTTATTGCTTTGTTTTTATTATTGTCGAGCTGTAGTACTTCACCGTATGCCAAAAATAAAATTAGTAAAGGAGAAAGTAAAGAAGTAATAGACAAATGGCTTCAGCTATGGAAAACCTATGACTTAAATATGTTGGATGATATTTTCTTAAATTCTAATGCGCTTACTTATTTTTCTTCAGAACGGGAAGGGCTTATTGAAGGATTTGAAGAATTGGTTCCACACCATATTGGGTTTGGATTTGAAAGAGGAGGGAAAAAGGCAGAAAAATCGTTATGGCTAGAAAAGATAGAAATAAGAACGTATCAAGGAAGCACAATGGTTGGTGCTGTTTGGTATTTTGGAAATAAAACATTGCCAAAAGATAGTATTTCAAAAGGTCCTGTAACTTTTGTTTTGACAAAAGATAAAAACGGATTAGCGAAAATAGCTCATACTCATTTTGCTAACTATTAACTTATAGATTATTATGAAAAATAAATTTAATATTATTTGGTTAGTTATACTAGTATTATTGATGACTGGTTGTCAAGAACAAAAAAGAAAAATACCAGTTTTAAAGAAAATCAATCCTTTTTTTTATTGTGCAATTGAAGCCCAAGGAAGCTGGAGTCAGTACACTAATAAGGTAGCAATGCTAAAAGATGAAGTACTTAAGCAGAAAATTGCTAATAATGATAATGTAATAAGTGTTTGGAGAAGTTATCCAAATAAAACAAAAGAAGCAGCCTATAAATGGGAGGTAGGATTTAAAGTACCCAAAGGGACAGTTGTAGTAAAACCATTAGTATTAAAAGAGTGGAAAACAAAAGAATTATACAGTCAAGTATATGAAGGACCAGCTGATAAAAGCGCAGGTTTCTTTAAAAAATATTGGTCTTGGTTTAAAAATAATGATCTAAGAGTGGTTAGACCTCTATTAGAAATTGCCACATCAAAAGAAAAAATAGCTAAAGGAACATCAAAGTTTGAAGTATTAATATCTGCAGAACCAAAATAGATAAAAAACTTACCTTAATTTTATTTGATATTAGGGTAAGTTTTTTTAGTTAAATTATACTTGTATAACTCCCATATTAAATTGTTTTTCAATTGGAGCATGATCTGCCGCTTCAATTCCCATAGAAATCCACTTTCTAGTATCTAATGGGTTTATAATTGCATCTGTCCATAATCTAGAAGCAGAATAGTATGGCGATACTTGTGCATCATATCTAGATTTTATTCTAGTGTATAATTCATCTTCTTTTTCTTTACTAAAAACTTCTCCTTGTTTTTCAAGCGAAGCTTTTTCAATTTGTAACAATACTTTTGCAGCACTTTTACCACTCATTACTGCCAATTCTGCACTTGGCCAAGCAAAAATTAACCTTGGGTCATATGCTTTTCCACACATAGCATAATTACCAGCTCCATAAGAATTACCAATAATAACAGTAAATTTTGGCACTACACTATTGCTAACAGCATTAACCATCTTGGCACCATCTTTAATAATACCACCATGTTCACTTTTACTACCAACCATAAAACCAGTTACATCTTGTAAAAATACAAGTGGAATTTTCTTTTGATTGCAATTGGCAATAAAACGGGTGGCTTTATCAGCGGAGTCATTGTAGATAACACCTCCAAATTGCATTTCCCCACTTTTTGTTTTGACTAATTTTCGTTGATTAGCAACAATACCAACAGCCCATCCATCTATTCTAGCATAGCCAGTAATTATAGATTTACCATAACCTTCTTTATAGGCTTCAAATTCTGAATTATCAACCATCCGATTAATAATTTCCATCATATCATATTGGTCAGCTCTACTCTTTGGTAGAATACCATAGATGTCTTCTGGATTATCCTTAGGCTTTATAGCTTTTGATCTGTTATAACCAGCTTTGGTATAATCACCTATTTTATCAACAATATTTCTAATTTTATCCAAAGCATCTTTATCATCTGCCGCTTTATAATCGGTAACACCACTTATCTCGCAATGTGTAGTAGCACCACCTAAAGTTTCATTGTCTATACTTTCGCCAATAGCAGCTTTTACCAGATAACTTCCTGCTAAAAAAATACTACCTGTTTTATCTACAATTAAAGCTTCATCACTCATAATTGGTAAATATGCGCCACCAGCAACACAACTTCCCATTACCGCAGCAATTTGGGTAATTCCCATGCTACTCATTATGGCATTATTTCTAAAAATACGTCCAAAATGCTCTTTATCAGGGAAAATTTCGTCCTGTAGTGGTAAAAAGACCCCTGCACTATCTACAAGGTATATTATCGGGAGTCTGTTTTCAATTGCAATTTCTTGGGCTCTTAAATTCTTTTTAGCAGTAATAGGAAACCAAGCTCCAGCTTTTACTGTAGCATCATTGGCAACCACAATACATTGTTTTCCTTTTATATATCCTATTTTAACAACTACACCTCCAGAAGGACAACCACCATGTGCTTCATACATACCATCTCCAACAAATGCACCAATTTCTATTCGCTCACTATCTTTGTCCAATATATAATTGATACGTTCTCTAGCGGTCATTTTTCCTTTGGCATGTAACTTATCAATACGTTTTTGCCCTCCGCCAAGTTTTACTTTTTTAAATTTTGATTTAAGTTCTGAGAGTAAAAGTTTATTATGATCTTCGTTTATGTTGAAGTTGATATCCATTTTTTTAATGAGTATTAGCCTAGAAAATATGAAATTCTAATTTTTTGATTGCAAATTAAGCCTTATTATGCAGTATTATATCATGATTGCTAATAAAAGTGAGAAAAGTTTAACTGTTTTGTTTCTGTTTTTCTTAAAGAAAAGGGAAAATTATTACTTAACTAATAGCTAAAGCTGATAGTTATTTATTCGTTAGTAATTTTTAGATAAAATCACGATATTTGGCACAATTAACCATAGATAAGATAACGAACAGACCATGAAAGATAAAAATACTGTATTAGCTTGGGCAACTTTAATAATGATTGTAGTTGGATTGATTTTGATAGGACTTGGAGCATTTAGATATGATGATGTTGCAGGATGGGGTTTTGCTGCCGTTGGAATTGGTTTTTTTGCTATTGCTTGGGTTTTTAATGCTTTAAAGGGAAGAGTTTAATAAATAAGATATAAAACAGAAAAACACGACTATGTCAGATGATAATAAAGTGATATTTTCCATGTCGAAAGTATCAAAAACATACCAAAGTTCTAATAAAACAGTACTAAAGGATATTTACTTAAGTTTTTTTTACGGAGCTAAAATTGGTATCCTTGGACTAAATGGTTCTGGAAAATCTACACTATTAAAAATTATTGCTGGGGTTGAGAAAAATTACCAAGGAGATGTGGTTTTTTCACCAGGATATACCGTTGGATATTTGGAACAAGAACCAGAATTGGATGAAACCAAAACAGTAATTGAAATTGTAAAAGAAGGAGTTTCAGAAACTGTTGCTGTTTTGGATGAGTACAATAAAATCAATGACATGTTTGGCTTGCCAGAGGTTTATGAAGATGCTGATAAGATGCAAAAACTGATGGACAAGCAAGCAGAATTACAAGATAAGATTGACGCTTCCAATGCTTGGGAATTGGATACTAAATTGGAAATTGCTATGGATGCTCTCAGGACTCCAGAAGCAGATACTCCAATAAGTGTTTTATCAGGGGGAGAGCGAAGACGTGTTGCACTTTGTAGACTTTTATTAAGAGAACCAGATGTACTATTATTAGATGAACCAACTAACCACCTGGATGCAGAATCTGTATTGTGGTTAGAACAACATTTAAAACAATATAAAGGAACCGTTATTGCGGTAACTCACGATAGATATTTCTTAGATAATGTTGCAGGATGGATTTTAGAATTAGATAGAGGAGAAGGAATACCATGGAAAGGAAACTATTCTTCTTGGTTAGACCAGAAATCTAAACGTATGGCGCAAGAGCAGAAATCTACTAGTAAACGTCAAAAAGTCTTAGAACGAGAATTAGAATGGGTTCGGATGTCACCAAAAGGAAGACAGGCAAAACAAAAAGCACGTTTGTCTAACTATGATAAGTTAATGAACCAAGATCAAAAACAACTTGATGAAAAGTTAGAGATCTATATTCCTAATGGACCTAGACTAGGAACTAATGTTATTGAAGCTACAGGAGTAAGTAAAGCTTTTGGGGATAAATTGCTTTATGAAAACCTTAATTTTAACTTACCACAAGCTGGTATAGTTGGTATTATTGGTCCTAACGGAGCTGGGAAAACTACGATCTTTAAAATGATAATGGGTGAACAACAACCTGATAAAGGAACTTTTAAAATAGGGGATACTGTAAAAATAGCATATGTAGATCAGAGTCATTCCAATATAGATGCAGAAAAATCTATTTGGGAAAACTTTTCCGATGGACAAGAATTGGTAATGATGGGAGGTAAGCAAGTAAATTCTAGAGCATATTTAAGTCGCTTTAACTTTGGTGGAAGTGAACAAAACAAAAAAGTGACGACTTTATCTGGAGGAGAACGAAATAGGTTACACCTTGCCATGACTTTAAAAGAGGAAGGTAATGTTTTGTTATTAGATGAACCTACCAACGATTTGGATGTAAATACACTTAGAGCCTTAGAAGAAGGATTAGAAAATTTTGCAGGATGTGCGGTTGTTATTAGTCACGATAGATGGTTTTTAGATAGAGTTTGTACTCATATCATGGCTTTTGAAGGTGATTCTCAAATATATATATATGAAGGAAGCTTCTCTGAATATGAAGAAAATAAACGCAAAAGATTGGGTGTAGATGCAACACCAAAGCGAATTAAATATAAAAAATTAGTTAGAGATTAAACGCCTAGCAAAATAGATTTTTAAAGCCCCAATACTAATATTTTGATATTATTATTGGGGCTTTTTTTAGTTTTAACACAAATATAATCTTCGTTTAATAGACCATTAGTGTAGTTTAATATTGTAATAACATCGTTTAACGGTAAATCACATGTCGTTAATCTTTTTTTTTGACCATATAGCCCAAATAGATTACTTGCCGTTGCTTTTTCTTTATATTGCCTACGCCTTTTAATCTTATTGACATGAAAAAAACTACTATTTTCACTTTTTTGGTGTTTTCCCTTGTTTGTGTATTTTCTCATTCTCAGACAATTAGCAGTACATATTCGTTAAAACAAGTAGATAGTTTATTAAACTATACAAGAACCAATTTTGAACATTTAAAAATAACTGATGTTATACAAAGAGTGGATAAAGTTATTAACTTTTCCAATGCTTTTGACAACAGTAATAAGCATAGAATTAAGGCTAGGGCTTATAATTTTTTGGGTTATATACATTATAGTTTGGGAGAGGCTAAAGAAGCAGAAGTTAATCTTAATAGAGCTGCTAAGCATGCCAATAAAATTGACCATAATGTATTAAAGGCAACTATTAATAATAATTTAGGATTATTGTATGTAGAGGATTTGGGTGATATTGATAAGGGAATAGAAAAACTTAAAAAATCGTACTCCTATGCTAGTATGGAAGGTGATTCTATAAAGAGTAGAACAGGCTTAAGTTTAGCTACGGCTTATATACTTAATAACGATTATGTTAAAGGAAAGTTTTTTTTAGAGAAAAGCGCCCCCTATATAAAGACGAGTACTTTGGCTATTGATAAAGCTATTTTATATGAATTGTATGGAAAATATTATACTCATATTGAAAAATACAAAGAAGCAGAAGAAAGTTTTATTAAGGGAATAGCAATAGCAAAATCTAATAAAAGTTATAAAGAAGCAGCTACTTTATATAAATCTTATTCAAAAATGTTGATGGCATCTGGCCAATCTAAATTGGCATACAAAGCATTAGAAGGTCATCTAGATTATAAAGAGAAAGAGATAAATTATTTGAAAGAATCTCATTATCAAATTGCAAAGGCAAGGTTTGAAGTTAGTAACATAAAAAGAGAGCTGGTAATTGCTAGAAACGAAACATCTATTGAAGAGGAAAAATTTAAACAATCGCGTTTAATTACTGCTGGTGTTATATGTATTTTAATCCTATGTATTACATTATTTGGTCCTTTTATATATAATTATAAGACAAAAAATCGCTTAGGCAAATCTTTAAAATTAAAAAACGAAGAACTAGAAATAGCAAGATGTAAAGCTGAACAGGTTGCAGAATTAAAAACGAAATTTATATCCACAGTAAGTCATGAGCTAAGAACACCATTATATGGAGTAATTGGTTTGAGTACAATTTTACTAGACCGCAATAAAAACAAAGAGGACAGCGAATTTTTAAAATTATTAAAGTTTTCAGCAGATCACTTATTGAATCTAATTAACGATGTATTGCAAATCACAAAAATGGATTCATATGAAGTTAAACTTCATGATACTAATGTTAATATTAAAAATTTAGTTAAAAATATTAAAAGTTCAATGGAGTACCAATTGGGGAAAAATCAAAACGAGTTTCATTTGAACTTCGATGAGACCATTCCTAATATGGTTATAGGAGATTCTGTACGATTATCACAGATAATTATAAATCTGGTGAGTAATGCTTCAAAATTCACCGATAAAGGTAATGTATGGTTACGTTTAAAAAACCAACATATTAGTGATGATGCTATTGAAATACTTTTTGAAGTAGAAGATGATGGAATTGGAATAGCATTAAATAAACAAGAAGAAATTTTTGAAAATTTTTCTCAGGTTAATGTTAATAATTATGAAGCAGGTACTGGTCTTGGACTTTCAATAGTTAAGAAATTATTGGACCTTCACGATAGTAGTATAGCGTTGGAAAGTATTCCAGGAAAAGGTTCTAAGTTTTCATTTGTAATTAAGTTCGATTTGGAGTTTTCAAAATCACTAAACACCTTAGATAAAGACTTTTTTATAGGTGATAATAGTGATTACACTATTCTAATAGTAGAAGACAATAAAATTAACCAGATCGTAACTAAAAATGTACTTAAAAGAGAACATTTTAAGTCTGAAATTGCCAATGATGGGCTAGAAGCTGTAGCTATGGTTAAAGAAAAGGAATACGATCTAATTCTGATGGATTTAAACATGCCAAATATGGATGGTATTGAAGCTACAAAAATTATAAGAGAGTTCAATAGTCATACTCCAATTGTAGCATTAACGGCATCCGAGACAAAAGAAACAATAAAGGAGGTTTTTAATTCAGGATTCAATGATTTTATAAATAAACCTTATAAAGACTTTGAATTTTTTCAGCGCATAAAAAAGAATATCAGTTTTGCGATGTCAGAAGCATCGTAACCTCGCAAAAAGCAGCCATATTTTATGGTTGCTTTTTTTATAAAGCTAATTCCATCTTAATATTGCTTCTTAGGTATGGAGGGTTTTCTTCTAACGGAATTTCATTAAAACCATATTTTTTATAAATATGGATAGCATTCCTTAGTTTTCTGTTCGAGTATAAAACCAGACTATCTAGTTGTTTTTCTTTTGCAAAATCGATGCAGAAATTCATTAATTTTTGTCCAATTCTTAGTCCTTGGTATTCCGGAGCAACTGCCATTTTTCCTAATTCGAAACTGTTGGATCCAAATTTGATTAAAGAAAAACAACCAACAACATTATTTCCAAGTTTAGCAAGAAATATATGGCCTCCTGGTTTAATGATCGTTTCTTCGCACCTGCCTAATAAATCTGCATCATGTGGTTCTACTACAAAATATTCTTTTAACCATTGAATATTCAATTCCTTAAAATCATTTGCATATTGGGATTCAAATGGTACAATGGTTACTTCTTTTTCTTTCTTCATCTTAATTCTGTTTATTATAATATCACTGAGTGCCATTTGACTTAGTTTCTCTTCCAAAATGTCTAAATGTTCTATTAGTGTATTGGAATTATGAGTTGTTATTTTTTTTATTTCTTCTTCAATCACTTTCCAGACTGGTGTAATTGTTTGTACCAATAATTTTCCCTCATTAGATAACTTGATGTCTTTTTTCCTTTTATCAATTTTATTTGGGCTTATCTTGATCAGTTTTTTTGCATTAAGCTTATGTATAGCTTGTGTAATTGCTGGCTGAGTCTGAGGCAATTGATTAAATATGGTTGTTATTGTGGTTTGTTTTTCTTTTATAATTATTTTAAATACAGGAAATAGATACGGATCAAAATCTAAATTTTCATGATCATATACGAGCTGAACTTGTCTCATAAGATAATCACTTACAGTATTTAATCTTGAGCCTAAGGCAATTTCTTTATGAGAATCAAAAAATAACATATGTATTTATATAAGTACTTATGCAAATATAATATTTTTTATTTACTTTTTATAAAATCGGTAATAAAATAGCTAATAAGCTTGGCTACAGTATGGTGTCTTTTTTTTGTTGGAGCAGCTTCACAGATATGAATATATTTTGCATTAGAATCAGCTGCCATAAAAGCTATAAATTGTCTAGCTTGTGCCGTTGAAAATCCACTAGGGGTAACTGCACTACTAGGGAAGTTTTCAATGGCATCACAATCTATTTCTATACCATAAGGACCATTATCAATATATTTTTTTGCTTTTTGTAGTTCTTTTTTAAAGGATTTTGTTTTTCTAACTGCAATTTCTTCATAGGTATTATAGTCAAAATTATTAGGATTGGCTTTAATTAATTCTAAGGCTGCAGGTCCTAGATAATTTTCATGAAATCCAAATCCGAAATATTTATTGATAAAACCTTCATTAAAAGCATAAGAAAATCCATTTCCACTATGTCTTCCTTCTAAGTTTCTAAGATCGGTATGTGCATCAAAATTTACAACGTTCATAGGAGAGTTTAAGCCTAATGCCATACCTTTTAGATTGCCATAACTGTTGTTGTGTCCACCTCCAATTACAATTGCTTTTTTACCAGCTTTTGCAATGAGACTCATATAATAACTAACGGTTTTATCAATTTCGCTTACAATGCTTCTTGCTTTTTTAATTTTTCCAGCCTTACTAAGTGTAGTATCATTAATAGCGGTATAACAATTATCTGGTACTGATACATGACCTAATATTAAAATATCTTCAGGTTTTGTAAAGGCATTAACTTGAATGTTTAGCAATGTTTTTAGGGTTAATTCCCAAGTGTTTTTAGCTCCAGGATTACCATGATTGGCGAAAACACCAATATCTTCTGGGATTCCTAAAAGCACAAAATCTGCTTTTGAATTTGCTAATCCTTTGGGTATTGATTCGTTTTTATCAAGAGTTTCTATTTTATCACCAAATTTTTCTTCCCCTTTTCTAGAATTCACAAAGCCTTTTAGTTGCTTAGTGTTAGCTAGTTGAAATGTTATTTTCATATATGTATGCTATAGAATTTAAAAAATAAAAATACTTTTAAAAATCTAAAACTGCAATTACTTCGTATATAAGTTTTGAATAACCAATAGTAATGTCTTTAAAGTAATTTTTAGACTGATTAATTTAACTTTATATTATGACTGAAAAGAAGAATAACAATGGATTAAAGGTAATAGCTGGTTTATTAGCTGCTGTCCTTGTAGGTACAATAATCTACACTGTAAGTCTCTATCAAGATAAACAAAAGACTACAAAAGATTTAACACAACAAAAAAACTTAGTAGTAGAAGATTTAAATAGTTTAAAGTCAGAATATGATAAGGCTATTCAGGAGAGTAATGCTACTAACGAAGAATTGGTTGAAGCAAGAAATAGAATTACTAAGTACTTGGATTCTGTTAAAACAATGAAAGCTGATATTTCTTTCTTATTCCGTTACAAAAAGCAAGTAGCAGTACTAAAAAGAGAAAGAGAAACCTTATTAAAGCAAGTAGATTCGCTTACCAGATCTAATTCATTATTGGCAATGCAACGTGATAGTACTTTTGTAGAGTTAGAAAGACAAACCGTGTTTAGAGACTCATTAGTAGTACAAAACACACAATTAGCTGATGCAGTAGCAAAAGGATCTGCACTAAACCTTTCTAAATTTTCTGTTGATGCAGTAAAAGAAAGAAATAGCGGTAAATTGGTTTCTACATCAAGAGCTAAAAGAGCAGATAAGTTTAAAGTTTGTTTTACAATAGCAAACAACGCTATTGCAAGTGCTGGAGATAAACAATTTTATATTGAAGTTTTAGACCCTCAAGGAAATGTATTAGGTGGTAGTGCAACTACATCTAATGATGAAGGTGCTTCTATAACATATAGCAAAGGAACTTCTTTCTACTTTGAAAACAAAGCATTGGATGTTTGTGACTATGTTAAGAAGCCTGAAGGAGATTTCCAAAAAGGAAACTATATGGTAAATGTATATGACGATAACTTAAAACTTTTGGGAACATCTAAGTTTGAACTTAAATAGTTTTTTGGTAACACTTAAAAATGAAAAAGCACTCTTCGGGGTGCTTTTTTTATGGAGTTAATTTTGTATGCCTATTAATTGTAGCTAACTTTGTTATGCTCATTTTTATATACTTAGCTCCAATTCCACCGTCTGTTTTGGATTTAATTAGATATATGGACAGCAATGTTTACATTGTATAATGAGTATGTTTTAATGTGATAATAATCATATGGTAAAAAGAGGACTTCTTATTGGTGTTTTATGTTTATTTCTTTCTGGGTGTAACACACCTTTAAAATCTAATAATGCAGGACTTGTTATTGACTATATAGATCTAAAAACAAAAAAAGGTGGTGAGGATGAATATTTCTTATCAGATAGGAGGCTATTGATCATTAAAAATCCTAAAAAACTGAATATAAAAAGTGCTTCTTTATTTTTAAATACTAAGCAGTTTCATACTAAAGGTTTTGCTTTAGGAAATGCAAAAGAATATGTACTAAGTAATTCTACTTTTGAATCAAAAGAGTTAGGAAACTATTTATTAGAGGCAAAAGTGGTAGTTGGGAAGGATACTATAAGCATTCAGAAGAAATACAAACTAATAGTGTATAAATAAAAAAACCACGACCTTTCGATCGTGGTTAAAAAAAAGAATAATGTACCAAATTTAAGGCTACAAAATTATTATCTCCAAGAAGTATCTCCTTTTGCAGAATCAATACCGTCTCCAGTACCTTGTCCACCTATAGTTAAAACTTCCTTTTTAAGCAATTGGGCTTCTAATCCTGGAATAGGGAAGTGCAACATAGTTCCTTCTTGCAACAAGTTCCATCTTCTCATAAACATCCAGTTTACCGCTTTTCCTGCCAAATGCAATTCAATACTATTTTCATAAAATAAAGCATCAGCAATTGCAGTTGGGTTTGCACCAGTTAGCAATGGCATTTCACCTACTGTAACTCTATTGCTATCATTTAATAAACTTTCAGCCAAAGTATAGTCTCCCATACCATATGCAACTTCTGCTTTTAATAATTGTATTTCTTCTATATGCAAAATATTAGCTGGGTATTCGTACCTATCTTTTGGAAGTGGAGCATATCTAGTATTTGCATAGTTAGAATATAAAGTTGGATCTCTTTCTGAATAGCTAAAGTTAGATTGTTCTTGGTAAGTAAAGTACAATTCAGCTCTTTTATCAATTGAAGTTATTGGCTGGCTATCATCAACACCTTTTTTAGTAGGTGCTGTTTTTCCACTTAATAACCAAGGTAGTTTTTGATCTGCCGAATAAGAATAGTTTCCCCTTCTGATTCTACTTCCAAAATATTGATGTCCGTTGTATAGTTTTGTGCTTCCTGGTCCTGTAAGTGTTTCCTCTATAGAATTATCTAATAAGCTTTTGATTTTATTAAAATCTAAAGCTTTAAATTCTTCATGATTTCTTGCTTGACCTATCATAAACTTTGCTGAATAGGTATTTATAAGTTGTATTGTCTCAGAAGATGATAGGATGAAACTTGGTAGATAGTCCCAATCTAAACTAGGGTTATCTGTATAGATCTTTTTTGCTTCATTTAGATACCCGATACTCTTAGCAATTACTTGTTTGTAATCTGTAAAAACCATTTCGGAAACATCCATGTTTTTATCCAAAGCTGTACCTTCTTTATAAATTAATCCAATATACCCAGTAGCTAATCCTTTTAAAACCAAAGATGATGCTTTTACTTTGTTTTTAAGATCATCTGATTCTTCTGTCCATCCATTTACAGCTTCTAAAATATCGTTTACATTTACAATTGCGGCATATGATGCCTTCCAATCTCTGTAAAACATGCTTTCAAAAGTACCTCCAACTTCATTAGAAATTCGTTCTCTTGGTTCTCTATTCATTGGCCAAGGTTGTGATAAGCTACAGGTAATTAGCTGATCGGCTAAATAATCATAATAAAGGTTTCTTGAGCTAGTTAAGCTTGAGAAGTAAGCTTCGTTTGAATTTTTCAGGAAAGCTAATACTTCCTCAGAACTACCTAATACACTGTTTTTATCTGGCTCATTTAAATTTTTCACATCCAAATCACACCCTTGTAATAAGAGGGAAATAAAAGTTAAAATGAAAAGAAAATTTTTGATTTTTAATATTTTCATTGTCTTGTTTTTTTACTAAATCTTATAATTAATTTTAGAATGTAAATTGTACCATGGCTGTAAAGGTTCTAAACTGCGGATATGCTCTTCTGTCTAGTTTATCGTTTGTTGGGTTTGGTGTTGAAGATCTTAATTGTCCGCCTCTAGGTTCACTTGCATGCGCAACCTCAGGATCAAAACCAGTATAGTCTGTTATGGTCAGTAGGTTTCTTCCAATAAGAGAAAACTTAACTTCCTTGATGTATTTAGAAAATTTTTCTCCCAAAACACTTTCGTTTAGGGTATAACCCAATGCTAATTCACGAACTTTGGTAAATGTACCGTCTTCAACAAAGTGAGATGTATCTGCAAAACCACGGTCTAGATTACTAGCATTATTAGAGTATAAGATGTGTTTGCCTTGTCTCGCAAATTTTTCTTGATCAGCATGTCTTTCTTCTCTATACATGGATTGTTTTGTGCTATTGTAGATGTCACCTCCATGTTGGTGGTCTATTACAAAATATAAGTTAAAATTTTTGTAAGAGAAGCTACTTGAAAGTCCTAAGTTCCAATCTGGATTGGTATCTCCTAAAGCTACTTTTTTATCGTCTCCGTTTTCATCTGAAAGGTATATAACTTGTTCGTTTTTAGTACCTTTTGTCCCTTTTATGATTAGGTAACCTTGTTCGTTAGTTTCAAAGTCAGTAGGTTTTATTGTTCCTCGTACGTCTGCGTTTGGACTTCCTAAACCATTTATAACATAACCATCAGTGTTAGTTGTAAGTTGATTCGAGTTTGTTGCTATTTTATAACCATACATCTGTCCATAAGGTTTGCCAGGCTCGGCTCTAAAAATACGTCTTGATCTACCAAAAGGAGGGATGCCACCAATACTAGTGATTTCTTGAGTAATTTTATCCCAACTTACGTTTACATTCCAGTTAATGTCTTTTGTTTTAATTAAGTCAGCACCAAGTTGTATTTCAAAAGAACTAGTAGATATATTTGCTATATTTTGAATTTTTAATGGAGCTCCTGTAACTACAGCTTGAGGTGTGTTTATAAAATCTGACTCTACCTTAGCTTTTGCATAATTGATTTCTAAGTTTAATCTGTTAAATAGGCGTGCATTTAAACCAGCTTCCCATTCTGATACTTTTGAGGAAATTAATTTTACATTTCCAGCTTGTGTTCTACTTAAGACTCCACTTCTCCTATCGATTGAATAAGTTTCGTATTGATCTGAAAAGCCAGGACGCTGTCCAGAAACCCCCCATGAAAATCTCAGTTTTAAATTATCAACATGTGGTATTGTTATGTCTTCTGTAAGGATATAAGCCAAAGAAGTACGACCAAAAGTACCCCAACGGTTTTCTTTACCAAAAAGAGAAGAACCATCTCTTCTTATTAATCCATTAAAGATAATTTTATCTTTATAGTCCAAGTTAAAATCTAAAAAGTAATTACTAACTTTACGTTCTTCCTGTGCAGATCTGATGATTCTTGTAGTTGATTCTGTAAGGCTTAAATTCTTAACTCCTCCGAAAGCTAACTTTGACCCATAAGCATATGATGTACTGAATGTTCTGTTTTCTCTTAAAAACTTACCAGTAACTCGGGTGTTAAAATCACCAATTTTTTTAGCATAAGATGCAGATAGTTGTATTATACCTGTTTTTGAAATATCATTTTCAATACTATAGTTTCCATCATCATCATTATTGGGATCAGGATCATTGTATTCTTTTGGTTTGTAATCATAGGTATCTGTTCTACTTTCATCATGAGAATATGATGCACCTACTGTAAAACTATCTGTAAGTCTATAAGTAAGGTTTGGGCTAAACATTAACCGTTGTCTATTAAAATAGTTTTCTAATATTTTCACTTCATATAGCGGATTGTCTCTATATCTTCTTAAATGTTGAGATCCTTGAGGTGTTGGCACAATATTTCCAGCATTGTCACGTTCGTCAATATCTATCCATGGTTCTAAGTATAAACCATTCATACGAGTACTACTAGGAGCATAGTGTCCTTTGGTATCTGTATATGCAAAAGATGTTTTTAAACTTAATTTTTCATCTGGTGTATAGTCAATATTTAAACGACCATTATTTCGTACAGATGGTTTAACTCCTGTAACTGCACCACCGTTTTTTGTGTTTTGAAAAGATAAGTGGTATTTAAAATTACTTGTACCAGAAGAAATAGAGGTATATAAGGAGTTAAAAGGCTGCGCGGTATTAATTTTGCTTTGGTGGTCTAATACTCTAGGAAATGGATTGTCCAAAAGTCCATCTTCATCATATACACGATTACCACCACTACTTAGTTCCCATCGTCCTGGATCATTTAAATCGTTAAGATTCCAAGAAGCCACATTTGCATCTTTTAATTTAAAACGATGTGTGTTTGCCAACGGATATTTGTTGGTGATTTGTGAAAATCCTGTTTCGTTTCTTAAGACAATGGTAGGTTTACCATCTGTGTTTTTTCCTCTTTTTGTGATTATTTGTATTACACCATTCCCACTTAATGATCCATATAGAGATGATGCTGCAGCTCCTTTAATAACTTCTATACTTTCTACATCTTCCATGTTGATGTCTCTTAAAGAAGTTTCTCTACCTGTAATAATTCCATCAATAATTATTAGTGGATCTTGACTTCCCATCAATGAAGTAGAACCTCTTAATCGTATAGATGCTGCCGTGTTTGGGTCTCCATTGGCTTGTACAATTCTTACCCCTGCAACTTTACCTCGCAATGAGTTTCCTAAATCTCCTGCTGGAGCTTCTTTTAGTTGCTCTTTATTAACTTTTGATAATGCAAAAGTTAATTTTCTAACAGAAGTACCAACTGCCACCCCTGTTACTACAATCTCATCTAATGCTTCTGCATTTTCTTGTAATACAATTGTAAATTCTCTGTTTGTACCAACTGTAATTTCTTTGGTTTTAAAACCAATCATTGATACTACTATACTATCATCGTTGTTTACATCTTTGATGGTAAATAAACCATCAAAATCTGTGGTGGTACCATTTGCAGTTCCTTTAATAAGGATGTTTGCAAACGATAATGGCACACCTCCTTCATCTAGTACTTTTCCAGTAATAGAGGATTGTGCGGTTACTTTTGTAAGGCTTAAAATAAATAGTAAGCCAAGACTTGCTATACGTATAATGTTCATTGTTTTTATTTAGATTAAATATAAATACTGAGCAAAACTAGTATTTAATTTTAACATAATATTGTAGATTTTAACAAAAATAGCTGCCTTCAGTCACTTTTATGAATTGTTAAATATTAGTCTGAAAATGATACATAATTATCACTTATTTAGACCTAATAAAAATAATAATTCAAAACATAAAATTTAGAAATTGTTTAAAAACATGCGATTGAGTTAATTTAATTTCAGAGTTAAACACCTATTTGTTAATGCGTTATGTGTTTCTTGTGTTTGCTATTGTAAGATATAGCTTGCATTAAAGCAGGTATTTGTCCTTGTAATTGATGAATATTTAAATTGTGAATTCATCAAAAGAGAAGTAAAAATTAACAGCAAAAGAATTCAGAAGAAAATTAGTTGCGTAAAGTATTGATATAAAACACAAAAGGCGATATCTAATATAGATATCGCCTTTTTAGCCTGTTGTATTTTTGATAAAAACGTTCGGTAATAGGTCTATTTAGTTTTATTTTAGACCTCCAACCATGTTACCTGGCTTCACCCATTGGTCATATTCTTCAGCAGTAACATAGCCCAAGTTGATAGCTTCTTCTTTTAAAGTAGTACCATTTTTATGGGCCGTATTTGCAATTTCTGCAGCTTTGTAATATCCTATTTTGGTATTTAATGCAGTAACTAACATTAAAGAACTGTTTAGTAATTCTTCAATTCTTTTATGATTAGGTTCAATTCCTTGTGCACAATTGATATCAAAAGAAACACAGGCATCACCAATTAGTTGTGCAGATTGTAATAAGTTGGCTGCCATCATAGGTTTAAAAACGTTAAGTTCATAATGCCCTTGAGTACCACCAACAGTAATGGCAACATCGTTACCCATTACTTGTGCACAAACCATTGTTATTGCTTCTGCTTGAGTTGGATTTACTTTTCCTGGCATAATAGAACTTCCTGGTTCGTTTGCTGGAATAATTAATTCTCCAATTCCACTACGTGGTCCTGAAGCCATCATTCTAATATCGTTGGCTATTTTGTTTATAGAAACGGCTAATAATTTAAGTGCATTATGTGTTTCAACAATAGCATCATGTGCAGCTAAAGCCTCAAATTTATTCTCTGCAGTAATAAATGGTAGGTTGGTAAATTCAGCAATAAATTTTGCAACCAATACATCGTAACCAGCAGGAGTATTTAATCCTGTTCCAACAGCGGTACCTCCAAGTGCTAATTCACTAAGATGTGCTAATGAATATTTTAAAGATTTAAGTCCGTGATCTAATTGAGAAACATAGCCAGAAAATTCTTGACCTATAGTTAAAGGAGTAGCATCCATTAAATGTGTTCTACCAATTTTAACTACCTCAGCAAAATCTTTAGCTTTTTTTGCTAAGGTATTTCTAAGTTGTTCTACTCCAGGAATAGTTACTTCTACTACTTTTTTATAAGCAGCAATATGCATACCAGTAGGGAAGGTGTCATTAGAAGATTGCGATTTGTTAACATCATCATTTGGTTGAATGGTCTTTTCACCTTCTCCAATTACCTTTCCAGCGAGTTCATGTGCTCTATTGGCAATAACTTCATTAACATTCATATTACTTTGTGTACCAGAACCAGTTTGCCATATTACTAATGGAAACTGATCATCGTGTTTACCAGCAACAATTTCATCACATACCTTAGCAATAAGATCTCTTTTTTCTATTGCTAAAACGCCAAGATCATGGTTAGTATATGCTGCTGCTTTTTTTAAATACGCAAATCCATAAACAATTTCTAAAGGCATAGAAGCAGCTGCACCAATTTTAAAATTGTTTCTTGAGCGTTCTGTTTGTGCTCCCCAATATTTATCTGCAGGCACTTTTACATCACCCATAGTATCTTTTTCTATTCTAAATTTCATGAATTTGTATTTATTGTTTCTTAATATTCACATACAGTTGTCAATTTATCACTCCCATTTAGTGATAAATTTTTAGCACGCTCGTTTTATATTTTTTATTTGCAACACACAAAGTTAGTATTTCATTGATAATTCTGTAAATTTTTTGAACAGTAGTTTGCAAAAATTAATTTTTTAACGGTATCTTTGTTACAGATTCGAAAAATTACCGAAGAAACTATGTTTGAATTTGATCAATATCTTGGCTTTTTAGCATTTTTAACCATCCTTACTATGGGATTCTGGTTGCTAATATTTTTGTTAACCTTTGTAGTTCCTTATTGGATTGCAGGTTCACTAATAGAAACATTTAAAGAAAAACGTGCTGCTAAAAAAGCACAATTAGAACAATAAAAAAAGAAGCCAATTGGCTTCTTTTTTGTTTTTATATCCTTTTTGAGTTTTATCCTTGAAACTCAAAATCTTCACCACCATTACCATTTCGTTGATTTCTATTGCGTTGGTTTTTCTTTTGATTAAACCTATAGGTGAATGTTAAGCTAATACTTCGCTCTCTCCATTGAAACTCACTATAGATTTTTGTGTTTTCGGTAGATGATTCTGATTTTCTCTTTCTTGAATTCAATACATCATTAACAGAAAGTGCTAAACTTCCCTTTTCCTTAAAGATATCTTTACTAAATGCCAAGTTAGCAGAAAACAATCCTTCGGTAGTACTTTGTGCATTTTCCGACGGGCCTCTATACATTAAACGTGTTTGCCAATTTACTTTTCCTGGTAGGGTATAAGTATTATTAAATCTAACAAACCAGCTTGTATTTTCAGCATCAAAATTTTGCCCTTCATAATCTCCTTCTGTAATAGAGTTGAAAAAATTAAAGTTTGTATTCATTCTCCATTTTCTAGACGGATTATAGTTAAGTGTAAATTCAAAACCATACCTATCATTTGTAGCTAGGTTAATTGGCTTACTTCTAATTACAGGAATTTCAACAGGATTAGGATCACCTTCTTCACCACTAATAGTTACTACTTCTCCAGTTTCTTCTCTTATAAAACTAAAAACATCAGTTGCATGTTGGTAATAGATAGAGCTGCTTAAGGTTACTTTTTTCCATCGTTTTAAGTAGCCCAAATCAAAAGTGGTAGAAATACTTGGGTCTATATCTGGATTTCCTTGAAATTGGTTGGTAGGACTAGATCTTGATGGAAAAGGATTTATAAAACGAGATCGTGGTCTTCTAATTCTTTTATTAAAACCTAGGGTAATATTATCTCTTTCATTTAATTCATAAGCTAGGTTTACTGTAGGGAAAAAGTTACTGTACTTTTTATTTACATATTTTCCACTAGTAATTTGATTAATCCTGATATTAGAATCTTCAAAACGCAAACCTAATAAGTAAGAAAATTTTTCTCCAATTTTGCTTCCATATTGGGTGTATATGGCATTTATATATTCTTTATAGTTTAATACATTAGTTAAGTCGGGATCGTTTACTAATATATTGGCGTGGTTTTCCATTTCAACAGCATAATCGGTAATTAAATCTTTAAAAACACCACGGTATCCAATTTCAAACTGGCTATTTTCTCCTATTGGCAATACATAATCTGATTGTAGTAAAATACGATCTTCTTTTTCTAATGTAGCAACACTTTCTCTTTTGACATCACCCACAGGGAAAACTTTTGTATCTATAATAAGAGAGTTTTCGTCTTCTTCACTATCTTCTATTTGGAAATTAACAGTAAGTTTTTCGCCTTTATCATTAAATTTTTTATCATAGTTAAGACTATACTGTACCGTTTTTCTAGTTTCTATTTCTGGATCTAGACGATGTGTTATATTAGTAAGTGTTTTGTCGCTATCAAAGCTTAACGTATTGTTATTGGTATCACTATTATTATCTCCTGTTCTATATAGAAAGCTACCGGTAATAGAAGCGCTGTTATTTATAAAATATTCCAAACCAATATTGGTGTTAAAACTTTTCCTTGTTCTATCAAAAGTTCTAGTTTCTTCTGAGGAGGTGTTAGATTCAAAAAACTCTCCAGCAAAAAAAGAATTTCCAGGAACATCTCTATAGCTATAACCAGTAGTGGTAAATAGATTAATTTTATCGGTCCTAAAATTTAAACTTGTAGAAAGACCAGCACTTAGTGGCGATCCTACATTTGCAGTTATGGAGCCATTAAAGCCTGCTAGTTTACTTCTTTTAAGGATAATATTTAATATGCCTGCAGTTCCTTCAGCATCATATCTTGCAGAAGGAGAGGTAATAACTTCTACCTTTTCTATAGCATCAGCAGGTAATTGACGTAATGCATCAGTACCGCTAATACCAACTAGTGCAGATGGTTTTCCGTTGATTAATATTCTAACATTATCATTTCCACGAAGCGATACATTTCCTTCAACATCTACAGAAACAGATGGTACATTATCTAAAACATCGGTAACACTACCTCCAAGAGCAGTAATGTCTTTACCAACATTGTATATTTTTTTGTCGAGCCGTATTTCTACTTGAGTTTTTTCTCCTCTAACAACTACTTCATTTAATTGTGCTACATCAATACCAAGTTCAACTTTACCAAGATCAGTATTGGATCTTAGCATTTGATTTCTTAGGGTATAGGTGGTGTACGAAATGTATTCTACTCTAATATGGTATGCTCCAGGAGAAGTTTCTACATTAAACTTTCCGTTTTCATCGGTAATACCACCGGTTACTTTTTCAGGATTTTTAACGCTTTGCAATACAAGAGTTGCATATTCTAATGGTTCTCCAGAGTCTGTATCTACAACTGTTCCAGATATTTGAATTGATGCTCTGCTGGGGGCTTGTGCCATAAGTTGATTACAGAGCACAATGGCAATAAGGGTCAGTAAGGTGTTTTTAATGATCATAAATAAGGATAATTTTGGTTATTGGTTTCCCTTTTAGACCGTAAAGAACACTGATAGTTTAATACTATTTGGTTAAAAAAATGTTAATATAAATAGTCACAACTATCCGAAAGTTGCAAATTCAAAATAGCCTGAGAATCCCGTATTTTTGGTTTGCGAACTTTAAATACATTTTATGGGACTCTACAAGCGCACTAAAAATACAAATACTCCACTACTTCGCCAAATTCTAGATTTAGTACCTAGGTGGATTTTTTCTCGCAGTACCGCACAGCATAAAAGTGACAAAGGCTGTAGCCGATATAAAGCTTACGATCAATTTGTAGCACTAACTTTCGGACAGCTGAATAAGTGTTACACTTTAAGTGATATTTCTACTGGTATTGGGGTTAGTGAAACCTTTATCTCAAGTTTAGGTCTTTCTCAGAGTCCAGCAACATCTACCATGAGTGATGGTAATAAGAACCGGAGCTATAAGGTGTTCGAGAGCCTGTATAAAGGTTTATTAACACATTATACGCACCTATTATCAAAACGTCATGAATCCCATATTATCAAAGAAATCAAAGACCGCAGTATAAAACTAATAGACAGCTCCGTTATTAGTCTATGCTTATCCATGTTTGACTGGGCAAAGTTTCGGACAGCAAAAGGAGGAATCAAAATACACACCTGTTGGGACGATACAATGATGATACCAGATGTAGTAAACATCACTCCTGCCAAACTACATGATCGCTATGGACTTGAACAACTGGTCTTTTCAAAAGGTACCATAGTGGTTGAGGATAGGGCTTATTTTGATTTTCTTCTAATGTTGCAAAGAATAAGAGCAGAGAATGTTTTTGTTACTCGCATAAAAACCAATACCGTATTCGAGACTGTGCGAGAATTGGAACTTCCTGAAAATAGTGACCAAGACATTTTGAAGGATGAAATTATAAGACTCACTAGCAAGAAAGCTGTTCAAACAGGAATCAACCAAGTAGAACTGCGATTGGTTCATGTTTACAAGCCTGATGAAAACAAGGTTATAGAAATCATTACCAACCAACTAGATTGGAAAGCCAGAACCATTGCTGACCTTTACAAAAAACGATGGGACATCGAGTTATTCTTTAAAGCAATCAAACAGAACCTTCAGATCAAAACCTTTGTCGGAACAAGCGAAAATGCTGTAAAATCACAGATATACATTGCATTGACAACCTATTTATTGCTTCAGCTCATCGTCAGGACTATTGCCAAGAAGAATCATGCCTTTTCCAATTTCGTAGAGAAAATAAGGATTTGTCTCTCGTTTTATCTCACCCTTGACTATGTCTGCAATCAGGTAGGAGAAGGAGCAAAGAAAATAAGAGGAAAACCACAAGCAAATCTACCTTTCAAGATAGACTTATTTTCCATGTAAATCTCAATATTGAGCCAGATCATCGTGGTTCATAAGGTTTTTATGTCTTATCTGAAAAACTTTCGGATGACTGTGATAAATAGTGAATAATCACTTGCTTAGTTTCAGCTAATGAACATTATATTTTTGGAAAACTATTTTGACAATAATGCAGTGATGTTTTCTGAAGGTCTTCCAATAACGGCCGTATTTCCTTTAATAACAATAGGACGTTCTATAAGTTTTGGATGTGCTAACATGGCAGCTATTATTTCTGCATCACTTAGTGTTTTACCTTTATAATTTTCTTTCCAGATAGCTTCTGTCTTTCTAACCAATTGCAAAGGTGTTATGTCTAAATAGTTTAAAATAGCTGTAAGTTCCTTTTTAGTAGGAATATCCTCTAAATATTTGACAACTTCAAACTCTTGTCCTGATTTCTCTAAAAGATCAAGCCCTATTCTAGATTTGCTACATCTTGGATTGTGGTATATTTTTATCATAAATTTTTTATTAAAAAATTGTATTAAGTAATGAGTCTAAAGTATTAAGCACGAAACTCTTAGTACTTTAGACTTAATTCTTAGTACTTAATACTATCTATTACTCCTCATTTTTCTGTCCCATCATCATTAAAAAGGCCTTTAAAAACTCATCTATATGACCATTCATTATGGCATCTACATTTCCTGTTTCATGACCTGTACGTACATCTTTTACCAGCTTATAAGGATGCATTACATAATTACGAATCTGCGATCCCCATTCTATCTTCATTTTACTAGCTTCTATCTCGTCACGTTTTGCCTGTTTTTTTCTTAACTCTATCTCATACAATTGAGATTTAAGAAGTTTCATGGCTTTGTCTTTATTTTCTAACTGCGATCTAGATTCTGAGTTTTCAATAACAATTCCGGAAGGAGCATGACGTAAACGTACTGCCGTTTCAATCTTATTTACCGATTGTCCACCAGCACCACTGGCTCTCATGGTTTCCCAAGAGATATCGGCAGGGTTAATATCAATTTCTATACTATCATCTGCAAGCGGATATACATATACCGATGCAAAAGAAGTATGTCGTTTAGCATTGCTATCAAAAGGCGAAATCCGTACCAATCTATGTACACCATTCTCTCCTTTTAGGTAGCCAAAAGCATAATCACCATCTAGCTCTAAGGTTACTGTTTTTATACCTGCACTTTCTCCTGCTTGGTAATTGAGCTCTTTAATTTTAAAGCCTTGCTTTTCTCCCCACATCATATACATACGCATTAGCATTTCTGCCCAATCGCAACTTTCGGTACCACCAGCACCAGCTGTAATTTGCAAAACAGCACTCATATCATCACCTTCGGTAGAAAGCATGTTTTTAAACTCTAATTCTTCTATATGTGTTAGTGAAATTGCATACTGCTTTTCTACTTCTTCAGCACTAACATCACCTTCCTTATAGAATTCATAAAAGACTTCTAATTCATCAACAGCAGCTTTAGCATTATCATAACCTGCTACCCATTTCTTTTTGCTCTGAATGGATTTCATGATTACTTGTGCTTCTTTAGCATTATCCCAAAAACCAGGAGCAAATGTTTGTTCCTCTTCGTTTTGGATTTCTATATTTTTGGCATCAACGTCAAAGATACCTCCTCAACGCGCCAAGGCGTTCTAATAGATCTTTTACCTGATCTGTAGTTATCATATCTATGTTAATTTTTGTCAAAAGTAAACTATCCACTCTGTGATAAAAATTATTTTACATATTTTTAAGCACTAATTTAACTAACATGAAAAACACCAACCTTATTTTAATAGCTTTATTGCTGTTATCAAGCCACTTAGTAAGTGCACAGTTCTCCAAAGAAAAGTGTAAAAAATACAATGGCTTTTTCGATTTTTATTACGATCAAAGTACCGATAAGATGTATCTAGAGGTTACAGACCTAAACAAAGAGTTCTTATATGTAAACTCGTTAAGCAGTGGAGTAGGGAGTAACGACCTTGGCTTAGACAGAGGACAACTTGGCGGTGAACGCGTAGTATATTTTAAAAAAGCAGGGAACAAACTGATGTTGGTACAGCCAAACCTTAAGTTTAGAGCCCTAACAAATAATGCTCTAGAAAAAAAGGCAGTAACACAAGCCTTTGCAAAATCGATACTATTTGGTTTTAAAATAGAAAAAGAAACTAAGGGCAGTTATATTATAGACATCACCGATTTTATAAAACAAGATACCCATGGGGTGGCTGCAAAACTAAAACGAAACAAGCAAGGGAGTTATAGTGTAGATAAATCTAAGAGTGCTTTTGCATTAGAACGTACCAAGGCATTTCCTAAAAATGTAGAGTTTGATGTTACCCTTACCTTTAAAGGGGAAGCTAAAGGATATTATATCCGTTCTGTTGCGCCTAATGCAAATTTGGTAACAGTAGCACAGCATCATTCTTTTGTAGAATTACCAGATGATAAGTTCAAAAAACGTGCTTTTGATACCCGTAGTGGCTTGTATCCTTTCTCCTATTATGACTATGCTACTCCAGTACAAGAATCATTAATTAAAAGATTTGTACCCAGACATCGCCTCGAAAAAAAGAATGTTAATGCGGCTAGCAGTGAGGCCGTTGAACCAATTATCTACTATTTAGATAATGGTACACCAGAACCTATTAGATCTGCATTATTGGATGGAGGAAAATGGTGGAACCAAGCATTTGAAGCTATAGGATATAAAAAAGCTTTTCAGGTAAAAATACTACCAGATGATGCAGACCCTATGGATGTGCGTTATAATGTTATCCAATGGGTACACCGTTCTACTCGTGGTTGGAGTTATGGTGGTAGTGTTCAGGATCCTAGAACAGGAGAGATTATAAAAGGACATGTTAGTCTTGGGAGTTTAAGAATAAGACAAGATTTTATGATTGCGCAAGCACTTATGAACAAACCTTTTGCCGAGCGTGATGATAATTACAAACCAATGTTGGAGCTTGCTTTAGCTAGAATACGTCAGTTATCGGCACACGAAATAGGGCATACCCTCGGTTTTGCTCATAATTTTGCTGCCAGTACCAATGGTAAAGCTTCTGTAATGGACTATCCTCATCCTCAGTTTTCTTTGAAAAATGGTGTTATAGATTTCGCTAATGCCTACGATACTAAAATTGGTGCTTGGGATAAGGTAACCGTTGCCTATGCCTATACCGATTTTCCTAAGGATGTAAATGAAAAGGAAGCCCTAAATGCTATTCTGGAAAAAGCAAGATTAGACGGATTACAATACATCTCCGATTCTGACGCTAGACCAGCTGGTAGTGCTCATGCCAATGCACATTTATGGGACAATGGTAAAGATATTGCTACCGAACTAAGCAATATGTTAGCCATTAGAAAACTAGCTATTAAAAACTTCTCTATTGATAATATCAAAACAGGGGAAGCTAATTCTACCTTAGAAGATGTTTTTGTACCACTATACTTTTTTCATAGATACCAGACTGAGGCTGCAACAAAGTTAATTGGTGGTTTGGACTATAACTATACCGTAAAAGGAGATGGGCAGCTTACCGTAAAAAATGTTGCCAATGCTACCCAGCAAAAAGCACTAGCAGCATTATTAAAAACATTAGATGCTTCCGAAATAGCAATTCCACAAGACAAACTTGCATTGTTTCCGCCAAGAGCAATGGGGTACGGCAGATCTGTAGAGACTTTTAAAAGCAAAACGGGAGTAGCTTTTGATCCCTTAGCAGCAGCAGAGACCGCAGCAGATATGACTCTTAGTTTTTTGTTACATCAACAACGGGCATCACGTTTAATTCAGCAAAAAAGTTTGGATGCTAAAGCACTTGGTTTAGCTGATGTTATGGATGAATTAGTTGCTAATACTATCTTTAAACAAAACAAAAACAGCTATTACAATACCATACAGCAAAACATAAACTTTAGAGTCATTAATCATATCATGAATTTGGCTGCACATAAAGGCGTGCATCCACAGGTAAATGCTATTGCTTTTGCACAATTAGATAAGATAAAAAGCAAATTGTTGACCAACAAAAGCACAGAACGCTATATCGCTAAAGAAATGATTAGAAGAATAACAGCTTTTGATCCTGCAACTTTTAAAACCACTACAGTAGCGAAGATTCCTAATGGTTCTCCTATTGGAATGGCCTGTTTTCAGTAAGGTAAGTACAAAGTATTAAGTACAAAGTCTTAAGTACAAAGTATTAAGAGGCTTCTCGTTAATGTTAGTCGTTTAGCATTTATGAGGAGCTTTTTGTGAAGATAGACCGCTGCGCTGTTAGAGGATAGAGAAAAGATCGCTTCGCTTAAAGATGCAAGAGTCAAGACTGCTTCGCTGCAAGACACAAGAATCAAGACTGCTTTTCGTTAACTAAAAAGCTTCTCGGTTTAGTGTCTTAATACTTTGTACTCAATACTTAATACTATTTTAGAGGATAAACCGCTTCGCTGCAAGACATAAGAATCAAGACAGCTTCTCGTAAACTAAAAAGCTTCTTGGTTAGGTATCTTAATACTTAATACTTTGTACTTAATACTATTTTTTTAAGATCGCTACGCTGCAAGACATAAGAATCAAGACTGCTTTTCGTAAACTAAAAAGCTTCTCGGTTAGGTATCTTAATACTTTGTACTCACTACTATTTTTTTAAGATCGCTTCGCTGTTAGAGAATAGAGAAAAGATCGCTACGCTCCTAGAAGTAAGAAACAAGACCGCTTCGCTGCAAGACACAAGAATCAAGACAGCTTCTCGTAAACTAAAAAGCCTCTTGGTTAGGTATCTTAATACTTTGTACTCACTACTCAATACTTTTTTAAGACCGCTTCGCTGTTAGAGAATAGAGAAAAGATCGCTACGCTCCTAGAAGTAAGAAACAAGACCGCTTCGCTGCAAGACACAAGAATCAAGACTGCTTCGCTGCAAGACACAAGAATCAAGACTGCTTCTCGTAAACTATAAAGCCTCTCGATTAGGTATCTTAATACTTAATACTTTGTACTCAATACTATTTTTTTAATTTAATACTATTTTACTTTTTATTCACAACAGAATAGCAATACTTAACAACATTATTGTAGGGGTTTAAGTTCTATTTCGTAGTATTGTTACTATGATTATGTTTTTGTAAATAGCCTAACTGGTTTAACAACAGTATAAAACATAATAAAATTGAGAACTAATTATCTAGCTAGTAAAGAGTAATATTAATCCTAAAAACCACGATAGATGGCATTAGATAATTTAATTAGTATTCAGATTACAGAAGCAGATGTAGTACAGATCAAGACTGCAATAGAAATGATTAACTTAACTTTAAAAGACAAGGTAATCAACCTTACACCAGACGAACGTAGGCAATATGGAAGTATAGCAGACCGAAACAAAATACTGGTAGACAAGTGTAAAGATTATATGAGCCGTGCACCAGAGACTATGCCAACTATTATTGATAAAGCAGAGTTTGAGGCAGATTACAAAGCAAGATATCAGTTAGAGTCTCCCATAAGAGATCTTAATAGGGTATTAGAAAAGTTACAAGACACCAAAACTTTGTTAGACCATGATAACTTTAATGCCAGTATTGCTTATTATAGGTATATAAAGTTTTTAGCACAGCAAAACGAACCCGGTACAACTACCATTCATCAGGATTTAAAAAAACATTACCAAAATAGTGGTAAAACTACAGGAGATACCAGTACTAATACTACTGATGACCAACCATAGACATTCTTTTTTTAATTATTATTATTAACAGAGCTAATAAGACCAGTCATAGAAGGTCTTATTAGCTTTTTTTGTTAGTAAACCACGTTGTTAGGGTAGTCATGGTAGGTTCAGGACGTACCTATACCACGTTATACAAGTGTCTATGGGTAGTTAGTTAAGTGTCTGCACCACGTTGTTGAGGTGGCTATGGTAGGTTCATTACGTACCTATACCACGTTATATAAGTGTCTGCACCACGTTCTTAAGGTGGTCATGGTAGGTTCGGAACGTAGGTATACCAGGTTATATAAGTTCTGTGGGTAGTTAGTTAAGTGTCTGCACCACGTTGTATTTTTAATTATGAATTCTTAATATAGAATGCAAGACTGCTTTCCTGTTAGAGGATAGAGACAAGATCGCTACGCTCCTAGAAGTAAGAGACAAAATCGCTACGCTGCAAGAATCAAGAATCAAGACTGCTTTTCGTAAACTAAAAAGCTTCTCGATTAGGTATCTTAATACTTTGTACTCACTACTCAATACTTTTTTAAGACCGCTGCGCTGTTAGAGAATAGAGAAAAGATCGCTACGCTCCTAGAAGTAAGAGACAAGATCGCTTCGCTCAAAGAATCAAGAATCAAGACTACTTCTCGTTAGCTAAAAAGCTTCTCGGTTAGGTATCTTAATACTATTTTTTAGAGGATAGACCGCTACGCTGTTAGAAAATAGAGACAAGATCGCTACGCTGTAAGACACAAGATCGCTTCGCTCAAAGAATCAAGAATCAAGACTGCTTCTCGTAAACTAAAAAGCTTCTCGATTAGGTATCTTAATACTTTGTACTCACTACTCAATACTTTTTTAAGACCGCTGCGCTGTTAGAGAATAGAGAAAAGATCGCTACGCTCCTAGAAGTAAGAGACAAGATCGCTTCGCTCAAAGAATCAAGAATCAAGACTACTTCTCGTTAGCTAAAAAGCTTCTCGGTTAGGTATCTTAATACTTTGTACTCACTACTCAATACTGCTAAGGTATCTTAATACGCTATACTCTTTTTTAATACTATTTTTTCAATACTGCTGTTGTATTCCAATCAAGAAGATGTTGGTTATAACAAACAGTTGACGGTTACCGATATCAATCTCAATACTTTGCACATAATCCTCAATACTTCCCCCAGCTAAGTCCCTCATAGCCATTCACCTACATATTTCATGTTTTTAACATACTATATCAGTGATTCACCTATAGTGATTAGTTCAGATCGTAGGTTATAGATTACAAAATAATAAGAAAAAAGGCATTCACAACAATATCCATGAGTTTAACAACATAAAATAAGGATTAAACGCATAATAATGTAGTATTGTTCCTGCTTATCAATTTAGGTAAGAATGTTACGATAATAAAATCAATACTGAGATCATGAGAAAAGGAGTGCTAAAAAACCAGAAGCTTATAAGTTATTTTATGTATGGTATTTCCATACTATCCTATTGCCTTCGGAATTTTATTAAACTCTTCCTCAATTCTCTAACAAAAAACAACAATACTAGTCGTTTGGCAGCCCCAAAAGACCCCATGTTGTTAGTATCAGATAGATCAAAAAAGATATACTTCAAGTCAAAACCAAAAAGGATGAATTATTTGCACCAGCTAAACCCAATGGAATCTATGATAAGGTTGCCACATTGTATTACCAAAGTACCGTTACTCTTTTCAACTATAGTTCTATTGTTGTTAGGAGTATTTCAGGTTCAGGCACAAACAGATCCTGATGGGACTCCTGCTTTATCAGCTAACCTTAAGTTGTGGTTAGATGCTAGTGATATAAGCACTCTATTTACAGATGCTGCAGGTACAAACGCAGTTACTACGGACGGAAACACAGTTTATAATTGGAAAGATAAGGTTTCACCGTCAACAATAGAATTAGTTGCGCCAAGCTCGGGTAACACACCTACCTATAAAGCTACATCAAGTTTTAATGGCCAACCAGCAGTTTCTTTTAATAGATCAGAGAGTGATTATTTATTGTACGATCTACCAAGTACTTGGCAAGGGGAAAGTACAGTATTTATTGTATTTGAATTACTAGAAGATAGTAATGAAAAAGACAGCTTTTTCTCTACAGGTAATTCTGGTACTAATGGAGCATATCAAATTGCGATAAAAAGTGATGACCAAACTTTTGGAGTTAGAATTAGAGCTAATGGTAGTGGAAATACAGAAATAACTATAGAACCAGAATCTCAGAACGAATTAAAATTATATTCTTTAAGACAACACACTAATAAAGATTTCGAAATTTTAACCGATGGAAATACAGTTGGTACTACAACACTAGATACTTTTACACAGTACGAAAGATATGTTGTAAATGCCAATAGAGGTAAAGGTAGCCATACTACATCAAACATTTTTGAAGTTATCGTTTATGACCGTGCGCTTACAGATTGTGAATTAGAAGAAGTAAATTTATATCTAGGAAACAAATACGGAAGAGATTTTTCTGGAATAGCAGTTAATTATGATTTGCCAGCCCCATATGATAATACCATTGGAGGTATAGGTACATATACTTCTGAATGTGGAGTGCTTACGAGCAAAGATTCTGGTGTTTCTGGTATTCTTTCTGTCGATAACCCTTCAGCTAATGATTTATCTGGTGACTATTTAACCTTTGCTCATGATAAAACTGGTTTTGCCGCCTCTATAGATATTCCTTCTTTGTATGAAGGAAGAATTACTCAAGTATGGCGTGTAGATGAAGACAATGCTGTGGGCACCGTAGATGTAGAATTTAATCTTTCAGGTTTAGGAATAGATACAAGCAATAGCAGTGATTTTGCCTTATTAATAGATACCGATGGTGTTTTTACAGATGCTACAGCATATACTACAGGTTTAAGTATTGTAGGAGATGTAGTTTCTTTTACCGGTGTAAATTTTACTGATGGAGATTATATCTCTTTAGCAATAGAACAAGCTCCACCACCGTTTATAAGCTCATGGGCAGTAGATGTTAGTGTAGATGCAGATATTACCTTGCCAATAAATAATTCTCCTTCGGGAGCATCAAATTATAATTTTACTGTAGATTGGGGAGATGGTACGGCTACAGAAAGTTATTCTGGTTTTGGTAATACACTACAAAATGTAACCCATACCTATGTTACTGATAGCCCTGTTTTGCCTGCTGATCCTCATTATAATGGTTCTCCAGGTTATAAGATCACTATTTCAGGTCTTTTTCCGATTATATCATTTGGTGGTACATTAGCTGCTGCTGATAAAACTAAAATTATTGCTATAGATCAATGGGGGAGTGGGCTTTGGAAATCTTTTTTTGGTGGCTTCAATGGATGTACTAATTTAGTTATTAATGCAACGGATGCCCCAGATTTATCTACTCTTGCCGAAAAACGCTTTACCAATACGTTTAAAGGTTGTACTGCATTGGTAGATAATGGAGGAGCAATGGGGACTTGGAATGTTAGTCTTGTAAATAATATGTCCTCAACTTTTGAGGGATGTACTAATTTTAATGGAGATATAAGTACTTGGGATGTTGGTACAGTAACCACATTTGCCAAAATGTTTATTAATGCTTCAACGTTCAACAGAAATATAGGGAATTGGGATACTAGTACTGTTACAAACATGGCTAATATGTTTCAGTCTGCCGCAGATTTCAATTTTGGAGCTGTATCAGAAACTGGGGGCGTGCTTGTAAATTGGAATACTAGTGAGGTTACAAGCATGGGTAATATGTTTCAAGGCGCTACTTCTTTTAACCAAAATTTAAGTCAACGTACCGTTGGCCCAGATACGTTTTGGGATGTTTCTAAGGTAGCAAGTTTTAGACGTATGTTTTTAAGTACCAAATTTAACAATGGAGAAATTGCGGGTAGTTATACAACCGATTTGTTATGGACCTTAAATACTACTGGTACTATCAACATGGAATTCATGTTTAATAATGCTAGTAAATTTAATCAGAATATCACTAGTTGGAATACGCAAAAAGTTACCAATTTGGCTAGATCCTTTGATGGTGCTACTAGTTTCGATCAAAACCTTAGTACATGGAATGTAGAGGCCGTAACAACTGCCGACCTTATGTTTAATGGCATTACCCTATCTACCGCCAATTATGATGCGTTACTAATTAGTTGGGCAGCACAAACACTAACAGGAACAGGAAACTTTCATGGGGGTAACAGTACCTATTGTGCAGGTGAAGCCGCAAGAGCTACTATAGATACTAAATGGGGTGCAGGTACAGTAGCAGATGGAGATCTAGACGTAGATTGCGAAGCACCAGGAGGGGTAAATAGTTATTTGTCTCTTTGGTTAAAAGCAGATGCAGGTATTGCAGAGATGGAAGGAACTAGTATCACCAATTGGACAGATCAATCTACAAAAGGTTTAATGGCTTCTAATAGCAGTTCAGATGGTCAAACAGCTCCAACAGCTAGATTAACAACACAAACTATAAATTTTAATCCAACTATTGAATTTGATGGTATAAATAATGGGCTTGACTTAGGAAGTAATTATATCTATGCTACCAACAATGGATTGTCTGTTTATACAGTAATTAAGCCTAAAACTATTTCATCCGAATCAGAAAATGTTTTTGATTTTGGTTCAACGACCAATAAAGGGTATGGAATGGCATATACTGCTAGTGAGTTCACCATGTATACTTCTTTAGATGATGGTGGACATTTTTCCGACCCAATAGGACATTCTTTCTCAACAGAAGCGGTACTAACAACCTTTGATGTTGATTTTGGAACTGATCAGAGTCTATTGATAAATGGAAAATCCGTTTATAATAATGCAATTACTTTAACCCAATTGGGAGCCCCAGAAATAGATCAATTATCCACTCATGAATTAGGAGGAGGTCCGTTTACTATAGGTAGGCAATCAAAAAGTTTGTCATCATTAGAGCGTAAGTTTGATGGTAACATTGCTGAATTGATAGTTTATGATGAGAAAGCAGCTGCTTTTGATGTTTTGGGAAAACAAAAAATAGAATCTTATTTAGCCATTAAATACGGTATTAGTTTAGACCAAAGCACAGCAACAGATTATATTGCGTCAGATGGTAGTACCAAAATGTGGGATGCAACAGGAACAGGAGCAAGCGGATTTAATAAGGCTATTTTTGGTATAGGTGCAGATGTAGGTTCTGTTTTAGACCAACGTGTGTCTAAATCAAGTAATACTGGTGCTATAGTAACTATGGCATTAGATAATAATTTTGTTGCAGCTAATACTGATGCAAGTAGAACTACAACATTAGCAGATAATAATTTTGTAATGCTAGCACATAATGGTGCAGATCTTTTAGAAGTTACTACAGGACTAAATGCTGCCAATTTCTTTAAACGTACCAATAGAGCATGGCAAGTACAAAGTACAGTAGCCACCCAAGCAGTACATTTAAAGTTTGATGGTTATGATCATACCTATGTAGTATTAGAATCTAGTACTAATGATTTTTCTAGTGTAACTACAGCTTTAGGAACATTAAATGCTAACGGAGAAGTATCAGTAACGCTAAGTAAAGACAAGTTCTATACCTTGGCAATACCAGCAATTGCTGCACCAGGAGGTATTCAAGATAAATTGGCACTTTGGTTAAAAGCAGATGCAGGTGTAGTTGGTACTACTAATGTATCTACATGGCAAGATCAATCTTTAGCTGGACTAGATTTTACCAAAGTAACCAGCATAGGACCAAATGGAGTAAGTAACCTTAGAAATTTTAATTCAGTATTAACATTTGACGGAACTATAAATTCGGGAGGAACTAATGATGAAAATATTTTAGAATACAATGGAGATCCATTACCTAATGTCGCTGCTGATACTGATGATTTTAGCTTTTTTTATGTAATAGAAAAAAATGGAATAGGAGGTACAAACGTATTTGTTCAAGGGCGATCAGGTAGTGCTGTTACACCTAATATTTTGGAAACAGGAGGGCTAAAACATACAACAGATACAGGGTTTAATAGCGTTACTGGAGCTGGAATTGTAAATGATGAATTGACGTTATTTGAACTCGTAAGAACTGATATTTCTGTAGTTCCATTAAAAAACGGAAAAGCTGGTATAGCACAAAGTATAGCTGCTGATAATTTATTGGCGCCTACAGGTGTTAGAACTACAATTGGAGGCCGTGATCAGGGTATTGCTTCAGATGGAGCGATTAATGGCGTTGTTGGAGAAATTATTGCTTATTCTAATGATGTATCAGCAACAGACCGTCAACAGATAGAATCTTATCTAGGACTTAAATATGGTATATCACTAGATCAAACATCTGAAAAAGATTACTTAGCCAGTAATGGAAGCAAAATGTGGAATGCATCTGGTACAGGAGCAAGCGGATTTAATAAGGCTATTTTTGGTATAGGTGCAGATGTTGATTCTGGTTTAGACCAGCGTGTGTCTAAATCTATAACAACAGATGCGATACTAACCTTAGCAACAACAGCAGATTTTGCAGCAGCAAATACCGATGGCGGAAGAACATCACTTACAGATTTAAATTTCCAAACGATAGCAAATAACGGAGGGGCAGCAACATGGTCAGACACAGGGGCACCGACTGCCTACAATATATTAGGAAAAAAATGGCAAGTACAAGAAACAGGTACAGTAGGTACCGTTCATTTTGAATTTAATGTAGATGCAACTTTTGATGTGCCAGCACTAATAGCAGGAACAAGTTATTATATTGTAATTGATAAAAACGGAACAGGAAATGGTTTTGCAGATGAGACTATTGCCAATGGTGGAGTTATTGCCTTAACTAATTCTGGAAGTTTATGGAAAGGAAGTTATAATTTTACTGGAACAGAACAATTTACCCTAGCAACAGAAGCAGGCTTTGACGTATCAGGATTGGTATATTATGATGAAGATGGTGCAGGAGATTTAGATGCAGGGGAAACAGCAAGATTACAAGATGTTACTATTACATTATATAATGATGTTGATAGTAGTGGTACTTATAATGGAGGTGATACTGTAAATACAACAGCAGTATCCGCAGCAGATGGTAGTTATACCTTTACAGCTGTAGTACCAGAAGATTATATTTTACTTGTAGATCATACTGATGCTGCACTTAATAACGATGCTAATAATGCTAATCTTACCTATGGAGCAACAACAGCAAAAGAAATAGCCATAACAGTTTCGGCAGCAATAACAGCTCAAAACTTTGGTTTTGATCAAGCTGAGGTTAGCTTGTCAGTAGATAATGCTACTATAAACGAAGGACTTACGTCACCAACTGTAGCCACAGTAACAGCAACAGTAGCACCGCAAACAGGTTTTATTACAACAGTAACTCTTGGGTATGGAGGCGATGCAACAGGAAGTGGTACAGATTTTACCGCAGCAGCAGGTACCAATGCCAATAGCAGTACAGAAATAGCAATTCCAGCAGGTACAACTTCAGGAAATATTACCATAACAAGAGACCAAGATACAGATGTAGAAGGAGATGAGGTCGTAAATGTGGATATTACAGTAGCAGTAAATGCCATAGAAACAGGAACACAACAAGTAGTAGTTACTATAGCCGATGATGATGCTTCAATAGCCTATTCAGGAACATTTACCGAAACACTAGCCAATGATGGTAGTGTAGGCGGAACAATGACCGCTACATTAACCGGAGATACATTTATAGCAAGTACAGGAGATTTAACAGTAAGTACACACTATACTGTAGCTAATGTACCAGCAGGACTTACCGCAAAAGTAACAATGACCTCTGCTACAGTAGCAACACTTAGCTTTACAGGTAATGCTACAGCACATGCAAATACAGATGATATAGCAACGGTAACCTTAACATTTACAGATGCAGCATTTACTGAGGTAACCGCAGCAAATACAGCAAATAGTTCTAAGTCTGATATAGGTATAGATTTTAATAATGCATCAAGCATTGCATATGCAGGTAACTTTACCGAAACTTTAGATAATGATGGTTCAGTATCTGGATCTAGAACAGCAACCATTACAGGAGATAGTTTTACTGATGCAAATGCAACAATGTCAGCATCTAGTTATAGTATCAGTAATTTACCAGCAGGCTTTACAGCAAGTATAGCAGTAGATGCTGGTGGAACAGTAGCAACACTTACATTAACAAGTACGGCTACATTACATACGATCTCTGATGGTATTACCAATTTAGGAATAACATTTAATAATGCAGCATTTACCAACGAAACAGCAGCAGTAATAGCAACAAGTAGTAATACTAGTGGAACAATTACATATTATGATGCAGCAAGTATTGTATTTGCAGGAGATTATACAGAATTACCAGCAAATGATGGATCAGTAACAGGATCTAGAACAGCAACTATAACAGGAGATTTATTTACTGATGCAGGTGGAATAATGAATGCATCTAGCTATACCCTTAGCAATGTGCCAGCAGGTTTAAATGCTGTAGTAGCAGTAAACCCTGGTGGAACAGAAGCAAGAATTAGTATTTCAGCTACTGCAACAACTCATGAGGCTACTAATAGCATATCAAATTTAGGTTTAGCCTTTAACGATGGAGCTTTTGCAACCTTTAATGCAGCAGGAGTAAGCAATAACAATAATAGTTCAGGAAGTATTACTTTTTATGATGCCTCAGGTATTAGTTATACAGGCAACTTTATAGAATCAGTAGATAATGATGGAACTATAACAGGAACAAGAACAGCAACCCTAACAGGAGATACATTTACAGATGCAGGAACAACATTGAATGCCTCTAGTTATGCAATTACAAATTTACCAACAGGTTTAACAGCCAGTGTAGTGGTAAATGGAGGCGGAACAGTAGCAACCATAAGTATATCAGGAACAGCAGCAGCACATGCAAGTACAAATAATATTACAGATTTAAGCATAGCTTTTAACGATGCCGCTTTTACAACCTTAACAGCAGCAGGAGTAAGCAATAGCAGTAATATTACAGGAGTAATTAGCTATTATGATGTGGCAAGTGTAGCCTATGCAGGAAACTTTACAGAATCATTAGATAATGATGGGACACTAACAGGGACAAGAACAGCAACCCTAACAGGAGATACCTTTACCGATGCAGGAACAACATTAACAGCATCTAGTTATACCATTACCAACCTACCAACAGGCTTAACAGCCAGTATAGCGGTAAATGGAGGCGGAACAGTAGCAACCATAAGTATATCAGGAACAGCAGCAGCACATGCTAGTTCAGATAATATTACCAACTTAAGCATTGTATTTAATGATGGTGCTTTTGCAACCTTAAATGCAGCAGGAGTAGCTACAAGTAGCAATACTAGTGGAACAATTATCTATTATGATGGAGCAAGTATTGTATTTGCAGGAGGTTATACCGAATTACCAGCTAATGATGGATCAGTAACAGGACTTAGAACAGCAACTATAACAGGAGATTTATTTACTGATGCAGGTGGAATAATGAATGCATCTAGCTATACCCTTAGCAATGTGCCAGCAGGTTTAAATGCTGTAGTAGCAGTAAACCCTGGTGGAACAGAAGCAAGAATTAGTATTTCAGCTACTGCAACAACTCATGAGGCTACTAATAGCATATCAAATTTAGGTTTAGCCTTTAACGATGGAGCTTTTGCAACCTTTAATGCAGCAGGAGTAAGCAATAACAATAATAGTTCAGGAAGTATTACTTTTTATGATGCCTCAGGTATTAGTTATACAGGCAACTTTATAGAATCAGTAAATAATGATGGAACTATAACAGGAACAAGAACAGCAACCCTAACAGGAGATACTTTTACAGATGCAGGAGGAACATTAACAGCATCTAGTTATACCATTAGCAACCTACCAACAGGTTTAACAGCCAGTGTAGTGGTAAATGGAGGCGGAACAGTAGCAACCATAAATATATCAGGAACAGCAGCAGCACATGCAAGTACAGATAATATTACAGATTTAAGCATAGCTTTTAACGATGCAGCTTTTACAACCTTAATAGCAGCAGGAGTAAGCAATAGCAGTAATAGTACAGGAGTAATTAGCTATTATGATGTGGCAAGTGTAGCCTATGCAGGAAACTTTACAGAATCATTAGATAATGATGGGACACTAACAGGGACAAGAACAGCAACTCTAACAGGAGATACCTTTACCGATGCAGGAACAACATTAACAGCCTCTAGTTATGCAATTACAAATTTACCAACAGGTTTAACAGCCAGTATAGCGGTAAATGGAGGCGGAACAGTAGCAACCATAAGTATATCAGGAACAGCAGCAGCACATGCTAATGCAAATAATATTACCAACTTAAGTATAGCCTTTAATGATGCAGCTTTTAGCATATTAAATGCAGCAGGAGTAGCTACAAGTAGTAATGCCACAGGTACAATAACTTATTATGATACAGCAAATATTGTTTATGCAGGGAACTTTACAGAAGCGGTAGCTAATGATGGAAGTATATCAGGAACACGAACAGCAACCCTAACCGGAGAAACGTTCACCGATGCAGGCGGAACATTAAACGCGTCTAAATATGCAATTGTTAATTTACCAGCAGGTCTTACAGCCAGTGTAGCGGTAAATGGAGGCGGAACAATAGCCACCATAAATATATCAGGATCAGCATCAGCGCATGCTAGTTCAGATGATATTAGCAACTTAAGCATAGCCTTTAACAATGCAGCCTTTAGCACATTAAATGCAGCAGGAGTAAGTAATACTACTAATACTGCAGGAAGTATCAGTTATTTTGATGCCTCAGGAATTGTATATTCAGGAAACTTTATAGAATCAGCAGATAATGATGGAACTATAACAGGATCAAGAACAGCAGCGCTAAGCGGAGATGTATTTACAGATGCAGGAGGAACATTAACAGCATCTAGTTATACCATTAGCAACCTACCAACAGGTTTAACAGCCAGTGTAGTGGTAAATGGAGGCGGAACAGTAGCAACCATAAATATATCAGGAACAGCATCGGCGCATGCAAGTACAGATAATATTACAGATTTAAGCATAGCTTTTAACGATGCAGCTTTTACAACCTTAATAGCAGCAGGAGTAAGCAATAGCAGTAATAGTACAGGAGTAATTAGCTATTATGATGTGGCAAGTGTAGCCTATGCAGGAAACTTTACAGAATCATTAGATAATGATGGGACACTAACAGGGACAAGAACAGCAACCCTAACAGGAGATACCTTTACCGATGCAGGAACAACATTAACAGCATCTAGTTATACCATTACCAACCTACCAACAGGTCTTACAGCTAGTGTAGCGGTAAATGGAGGCGGAACAGTAGCAACCATAAGTATATCAGGAACAGCAACAGCACATGCTAATGCAAATAATATTACCAACTTAAGTATAGCCTTTAATGATGCAGCTTTTAGCATATTAAATGCAGCAGGAGTAGCTACAAGTAGTAATGCCGCAGGAACAGTCACTTATCATGATTCCGCAAATATTGTTTATGCAAGCAATTTTACAGAAGCAGTGGCTAATGATGGGTCAATAGTAGGAACACGAACAGCAACTTTAACAGGAGATACCTTTACAGATGCAGGCGGAACATTAAACGCGTCTAAATATGCAATTGTTAATTTACCAGCAGGTCTTACAGCCAGTGTAGCGGTAAATGGAGGTGGAACAATAGCCACCATAAATATATCAGGATCAGCATCAGCGCATGCTAGTTCAGATGATATTAGCAACTTAAGCATAGCCTTTAACAATGCAGCCTTTAGCACATTAAATGCAGCAGGAGTAAGTAATACTACTAATACTGCAGGAAGTATCAGTTATTTTGATGCCTCAGGTATCATTTATGCAGGTATCTTTACAGAAACCACAGCAAATAACGGAGCAGTAACAGGAAGTAGAACAGCAACCCTAAGCGGAGATGTATTTACAGATGCAGGAACAACATTAACAGCATCCAGTTATACCATTAGCAACCTACCAACAGGTTTAACGGCAAGTGTAGCGGTAAATGGAGGCGGAACAGTAGCAACCATAAATATATCAGGAAGTGCCACAGCGCATGAGGATACTAATGATATTATAAACTTAAGTATAGCCTTTAACGATGCTGCTTTTACAACATTAACAGCAGCAGGAATCACTAATAGTGCTAATACAACAGGAGCAATAGATTATTTAGATGCCAGTAGTATTGTATATATAGGAGATTTTACTGAAGCAGGAGCAAATGACGGAACAATAACAGGAACAAGAACAGCAACCATAACAGGCGATGTTTTTGCCAATGCCGGAGCAACAATGCCAGGAACAAGTTATAGTATAAGCAATTTACCAGCAGGCTTAACAGCTAGTATAGCGGTAAATGCAGGAGGAACAGTAGCTACCTTAAGTTTAGGAAGTACAGCAACATCTCATGAAGGAACACACAGTATTACCAATTTGGGTATCACATTTAACGATGCTGCTTTTGTAAACGAAACTGCAGCTAATATAGCAACTAGTAGCAATGCTACAGGAGTAATTACCTATACTCATAACGATGATGATGGAGATGGTGTAGTAAATGTTAATGATACTTGTCCAGGAACAAGTGCAGGACTAGCAGTAGATATTAATGGATGTGCAACCATAGCAGGTATTATAGCAGCATCAGACGACCCTGCAGATGGAGGATTCTCTATCACCGATTTAGATGATTTACCAATTACAGGATTAACAGCAGCAAATATAACAAGCTATGAGGAGGCAATTGCAAATGCAATGCCAGCACCATCATCTGTAGGAGATTTACAAACAATTATAAATGCTGTAAATACAACCAATAGTGTATTTATAAAAATATTAGAAGATTCAGCCTCAACAGGAGGAGCAAATAATACAGATGGTACTGCCGTAACAGCAGCAGAATTAGCAAGTATTTCGGGAATTGCAGATGTAAACCTAGCAAATGAGGCAGCATACCAAACTGCAATACAAGCAGCTACAGGGTTAAGCAACTTGCCAACGGTAGCAGAAGTACAAGCCATCATAGATAGTGTTAATGATACAATTGATTTAGTAACTGGTGCTGATAATCCAGCTGATGGTACCCCTAGTATTGGAGAATTAACAACATTAGGGATTACAGGAATGGGAACATTAACTCAAGAGGATATAGAAGAAACTATAGCCAATGCAGTTCCACAACCAACAACATTAGCAGAATTACAACAGTTAATAGATGACTTAGTTACTGAAGTAGCAGATATTACTGCAATAATTGGTCAGGCAAATGATCCAGCAGATGGTACACCATCTTTAGCAGACCTAACAGGTGTTGGTATTGATGTTGGAACCCTTAGTCAAGAAGACCTAGAAGTAGCAATTGCCAATGCCATACCAGTACCATCTACGGTAGAAGAATTACAACAATTAGTAGACGATCTTAAAGTAGAGGTAACAGCAATAACTGGGATAGTAGGACAAGCAACCAATCCAGGTACTGGAGCACCATCACTATTAGATTTAACAAATATTGGTATAAGCACAGGTACATTAACCCAAGAACAGATCGAGGAAGAAATAGCCAAAGCTAGTCCACAACCAACAACGGCAGAAGAGTTACAAGATTTAATAGATGCTCTAGCAGTAGAGGTATCCGTAGTAACTGGAATAATTGGAGATGCAAACGATCCAGCAGATGGTAGCCCAAGTATAGCAGACTTAACAGCTATTGGAGTAACCACAGGAACATTAACTCAGGAACAAATTGAGGTAGCAATAGCTAATGCCATGCCAGTACCAACTACAGCAGATGAGTTACAAGAATTACTTGATGACTTAGAAGATGAGGTAGCAGAAATTGTTACACTTATTACTGGAGCCAACGATCCAGCAGATGGAACGCCAAGTATAGCAGATTTAACAGCTATAGGAGTGGTAACAGGAACATTAACCCAAGAGCAGATCGAAGAAGAGATTGCCAATGCCATGCCGCAACCAACAACGGTAGCAGAGTTACAAGAATTAATAGACGACTTAGAAGTTGAGGTAACAGTAGTAACCGGAATAATAGGTCAGACAGATGATCCAGCAGATGGTACACCAAGTATTATAGATTTAACCAATATTGGAGTAGTAGTACCAGGTGGATTAACCCAAGAGCAAATAGAAGAAACTATTGCCAATGCAGATCCAACACCAACCACAGTAGCGGAGTTACAAGAATTACTAGAAGATCTAGAAGATGAGGTAACAGGTATAGGTGTATTAGTAACTAATGCAAACGATCCAGCCGATGGTAATCCAAGTATTACAGATTTAACCAATATTGGAGTAGTAGTACCAGGAGAATTAACGCAAGAGCAAATAGAAATAGCTATTACTTATGCAGATCCAGTACCAACCACAACAGCTGAGTTGCAAGAGTTAATAGATGCCTTAGCAGATGAAGTAACAGCAATAACAGGTGTTATAGATCAAGCAAATGATCCAGCAGATGGAACTCCAAGTATCGTAGATCTAACAAACATAGGAATTACGGGTATAGGAACCCTAACCCAAGAAGATATAGAAGTAACCATAGCTAATGCAGACCCAGCACCAACCACGGTGGCAGAGTTACAGCAACTATTGGACGATTTACTAGTGGAGGTAGCAGAAGTAGCTACAGTAGTAACCGTAGCAACTAGCCCATCTAGTGGTACACCTTCCATAGCAGATTTAACCGCTATAGGAGTTGTAGATCTAGTAGATGCTAATCAATCTTTGTATGAAGAGGCCATAGCAAATGCAGATCCAGTACCAAGTACTTTATCAGAATTACAAGCTATTATTGATATGATAAATTCTAATCAAGCTGCCCTTGCAGAACTCTTAGAAGATTCGGCATCAACAGGTGGTGGTAATAATGGTAATGGTATAGCAATTACAAGCGATCAACTAGGAAGTATTATTGGATTGTCAGATATAAACCCTGCATATGAAGCAGCATACCAAGCAGCCATACAAAATGAGACAGGCTTTAGTAATCCCCCAACCCTAGCAGAAATACAAGCATTAGTTGATCAAGTAAATATTGAATCTAATGTGCTAGCAGAGATATTAGAAGACTCTAATTCCATAGGCGGAGATAATAATGCTAATGGAACAGCAGTAACTATTGCAGACCTGCAAAAGATTACAGGACTAGAAAATCTAGATTCCGAAAATGAGGCAGCATATCAAGCAGCCATACAGTCGGCAATAAGCCTTAGTAATCCTCCAACATTAGCAGAATTGCAATCGCTAATAGATGATGTAAATACAGTTGAAAATATAACAACAGTAAAAGCATCGGATGTTATTGGAACCAAAAACGGAATAAGAACACCATGGAAAATAGCAGGTCTTGAGGCTTTCCCAAATAATAAAGTTATGGTATATAACAAATGGGGTAAAACAGTATTAGAAGCTAAGTCCTACCAAAACGACTGGAAAGGATTTTATAAAGAGAATTCTAAACCATTACCAGAAGGATCGTACTTATATGTTATCGATTTAAATGGAGATGGTACAAAAATGGTAACAGGCTGGATATATATCGGAAAATAAAATTCCTAAGCTCTAGTTTAACTATTCTAGAGCTTAGTTAATTATAATATTAAAAAAAAAAAGATAGTACTGTGAGTAAACAAATATCATAATAGCACAAATCAATGAAAAACGGTGTAAGAATAATAGTAATAAGCTTCCTACTGCTAAGCATAGGGGCAAATGCCCAACAAGAAGGTAATTTATCGATGTTTCATAAACATATGAACCCTATAAATCCAGCTTTTGCTGGGGCAGAAGGAAAAACAAGTTTAACTAGTTCTATCCGATCACAATGGCAAGGTATCAAGGATGCCCCCGAGTCACAGGTATTTTCATTTGGAATACCAGTGGGTAAAAAGCTAGGACTAGGGATAAGTTTTGGTAGCGATAAGGTATTTATAGAAAAACAAACAGCGCTTTATATTGATGCTTCTTATCTGGTACAACTTTCCGAAGAACTCAAATTATATTTTGGACTAAAAGCAGGAGGGGATTTTTATAATATTGATCTGGCAAGACTAGACGACATTAATAATATAGATGCCAGTGGAATTAGCAATCAGAACAATTTTAACCCCAATGTGGGGGTGGGAGTATACCTAAAACATAAATCCTTTTACCTATCGCTATCTTCTCCAAAGATATTAGCTACGGAACGTATAAAGGAAGAAGAGGGAATAGCAGTCTTGGCATCAAGCAGGACCCATTTGTATTTATCAGGAGGCTATACCTATATGCTTAGCAGTAAATTTGCACTAAAACCATATGTAATGACAAGATATGTATCTGGAGCACCATTTTCAGGTAATTTTGTAGCCGCAATAGCTTATAACGAAGCCATAGAAGTAGGATTTGACTATGGAACAGATGATATAATGGGAGGATTTTTAGCAGTAGAGGTAGAAAAATGGTTAGGATTTGGATATTCATATTCTAATTCTACCAAAAGCGAATTGTCTGCAACAACAGGTGGTATTCATGAAATCTTTGTGAAGTTTAATTTTTAAGAATAGGCAAAAGTCAAAAGACAAAAGGCAATAGCTAATAGCAAAAAACCAAAAGGCAATAGCCAAAAGACAATAGGGCTTACTCGTGACCTAAACAAGAAACAAGAAAAAAGAGAAAAGAAAAAAGAGAAAAGAAAAAAGAAAAAAGAGAAAAGAAAAAAGAGAAAAGAGAAAAGAGAAAAGAGAAAAGATCGCTGCGCTTAAAGAAACAAGAATCAAGACGCATGCTGCAAAACACAAGACTGGTGTTGAATTTCAGTTAAAAAGATAATGATTATACCTAACAGTGACGGTTAGCAAGACCTATCTTAATACGTTGTACGCAATACTTAATACTATTTTAAGACTAGGCAATAGGGCTTACTCTTGACCTAAAAAAGAAACAAGAAAATAGAGAAAAAGATAAAAATAAAATAGAGAAAAGATAAATAAAATAGAGAAAAGATCGCTACGCTAAAAGAGACAAGAATCAAGACCTTACTAAAAAGCCTCTCGGCTAGGTATCTTAATACTTAATACTTTGTACTCACTACTCAGTACTATTTTTTAATACTCAATATTTTTTATTCACAACAACTCGTATTCACTTTTAAATACTTTTTTCCACATCCATTCATCTATAGATAAACTGGTTTTCAACCTTGTAAATTTATGTTTCGTCTAGACGCGGATTACGTATAAAGTAAGGTATGTCTTACTTTAAAATTGATAGTAATCAGTGTTTTCACCACAATATAAGTCCGTTTAACAACATATAATTAGGATTAAGTCCATAAATATGTAGTATTGCCCCTACTTACTGTAACGGGTAAGATCATTGTCATAACAAAATCAACACCAAAATCATGAGAAACGGAGTCCTAAAAAGCCAGAAATTTGTAAGAATGTTGCCACATTGTATAACCAAAATTCCTTTACTCTTTTCAACTCTATTTTTATTGTTGCTAGGAGTATCGCAAGTTCAGGCTCAAATACCGCCTGACGATGCAAGTTTATCTGCAAATCTATTGGTTTGGTATGATGCAAATGATGCTACTACCCTGTTCACCGACCTTGCAGGAACAGCAGCAGCAGGAGATAATGGTTTGGTACGATTATGGAAAAATAAATCAACTCTACCAGCTGGAGTTGGCATAGACTTAGAAGTATTTGATCCATCAGTAGATAGTGGCGATGGTGCAGACAATAATAGACCTACCTATAAGTTGGGAAGTAGTAACCCTGGAGATTTTAACGGTAATAACTACCTTAGTTTTACAGGAACACAAACCCTATTAGCAGATTTAGCTTATGGCCATGCCGATGCTACTATTTTTATGGTGGTTACCCCTACAGGAGCACCAGATACTACACAAGATAGAGGAATAATCTCTTTTAACAATGCTCGTGCTGATAATTCTATAGCTGTATTAAGAAGAAGGACAGCAAATGAATTTGCCATTGTCAACCAAGATGCTACAGGAGGTTATAATAATACAAAATTTAGAGCCTACGAAACAGATGTTTTACAGCTATTTAGCTTCACCTTTAATAAAAAAGGGGCAGATGATGAGTGGATTAGTTATGCAGATGGTGTAGAAGTACTTGATCAACCAGGTGCAGAAGTGGAAGGAACAACCTTCCCTAAAATAATGCTAAACCTAAATTTAAGCCAAGAAAGACCAATAGAGGTTAATATTGCAGAAATTGTATTCTATAACAGGGTATTAACAGATTGCGAGCTAGAAAATCTTAATCTATATATGGGTAACAAATATGGTAGAGATTTTACAGGTATTGGTGATAATTATGATTTTGCTGGTACTAATGCTGAAGAGGTTACTGGTATAGGAGCTTTTACATCTGTCGCTTGTGGTAGTACAACATTTATAAATAATGCAACTTCTAGTATCTTAACTTTAGATAGCCCTTCTGCTAATAATACAGCTGGAGAGTACCTAACACTTGGTCATGACAATTCAGGTTACAGTACTAGTACAGAGGTGCCTACCGGTTATACAAACCGTATAACTCAAGAATGGCGTATAGATGAAGATGGTGACATAGGTACCGTTACCGCCTCTTTTGATTTAGCTGCAGCAGGTATTGTCTCTCGAGACCTTTTCGATTTTGCCTTATTAGTAGATGCCGATGGTGATTTTTCTGATGCTACCATAGCTGGTACTGCTAGTATTAGTGGTGATATTGTTTCTTTTAGCGGAGTAGATTTTGCCAATGGGGATTATGTTTCTTTGGCAATAAAAACAACTGCTACACCTTTTATAACGGCATGGGCAGTAGATGTTAGTGTAGATCCTAATATTACAATAGTGGCATACAATTCTATAGGTACACCAGGAGCTGCAATGCAAAATTTCACCGTAGATTGGGGAGATGGTAGCCCTCTAGAAAACTATACTGGGCTTGCTTCTGCAATACAGACAGAAACTACAGTATCTCCTTTAGCTGGTATAACACATACTTATAGTACGGACAGTCCTATTGGTCCTGACCCTGGTTATGCCGATGACCCTGGGTATAAAGTTAAAATTTATAGTACTGGATCTTTCCGTATGGCAATGCAGGGTACCGATGATAAAGATAAATTGATAGCAATAGACCAGTGGGGTAGTATTCCTTGGCGGACACTTCGGAATGGCTATTGGGGTTGTACTAATCTAATATTGAATGCCTTAGATGTGCCTGATTTATCAGCTCTTTCTGATAAAAGTTTTGTAAGTTCTTTTAGAAGTTGTACAGCATTGATAGATACTAAAGATGTTATGGGAACTTGGAATGTTAGCACTGTTACCTTGTTTAACAACATGTTTTTATCTGCCAGTAATTTTAATGAAGATATTAGTGCTTGGAACACTTCTGGAGCTAATAATTTTAGTTCTATGTTTAGCCATGCATCCGTTTTTAATTTTGGTGCTGACCCAGGCGATAACCAAAAAACTATTAGTTGGGCAGTTACAGGAAACTTAAAAAACATGTTTCAGAACGCCAATGCTTTTAACCAAAAAATTGCAGGTTGGGATATGTCTGGCGTTACCAATACCCAAAACATGTTTGCTGGGGTTACTTTATCTACTGCCAATTATGATGCTATACTTATAGCTTGGGCAGCACAAACCCTTAATGCTTCAAATGCTAATTTTAGTGGCGGTAACAGTACCTATTGCGCTGGTGAAGCTGCAAGAGCAGTTATAGATGCTACTTGGGGTACTATGGTAGATGGCGGCCTAGATGTAGATTGTTTAAAAGTAGAATTTGATGCAGCTACCTTTACCCATGTAGGTGAAGAAACTAATATAACAGGAAATATACTAGTACGTTCTGGAGGGCTCTCTACAGTAGCCAGTACGGTAGATGTAGTCTTGGCAGATGGTGCTAGCAATCCAGCAGAAGTTGGTGACGACTATACCGCTGGTCCATTAACAGTAACAATCCCTGTAGCAGATTATAGTGCAGGAGTATTAAGACCTTTTACTATAACCATTGCTGATGATGCAGTTGTAGAAAGTGCAGAAACTATAGACCTATCACTAGGCAATTATACAGGAGCTGCAGTACTAGGCGATTCCGATAGTGGTGGAACCGACCAGTCCACAGCAATAGCTACTATTGTAGATAATGATGATCCTATTTTGGTGTTTACTACCGAACCTGCAAATACAGTTAATGGAGAAACTATGGGTACTATAGTGGTAGCCATTCAAGATGGAGCAGGAAATACGATTACTAGCGCCACAGACAATATTACCATAGCAATCAATAACAATCCTGGTACAGGAACCTTAAGTGGTACGGTAACCATAGCAGCCGTATCTGGTGTAGCAACATTCTCTACATTAAGTATAGATGAAGTAGGACAAGACTATACAATTGATGCTACGGCAACAGGTTTAAGAACAGGAACTTCCTCAGCTTTTGATATAACGCTACCTCTTTTTATAACAGCATGGGCAGTAGATATTAGTGTAGATGCTAGTATAACTTTGCCATTGACTAACAATATCACAGCAGGAGCAATATATGATTTCACAGTGGATTGGGGAGATGGTAGCCCTTTAGAAACTTATACGGATACAGGCCTTGCAATAAACTTAGAAACAACAGTGTCTCCTGTAGCAGGTGCAACACATACCTATCTTGCTGATAGTCCTATGGGCGGTTATAAAATTAGCATTTCGGGAGATCTTCCTACTATCTCTTTTAGCGGAACTGCCGATAAAGATAAGATTATTGCTGTAGACCAGTGGGGAGGTATAGAATGGTTAGGTTTTGTAGGGCCTTTTTCTGGCTGTAGTAACCTAGTAATAAATGCCACAGATACCCCCGACTTTTCAAATATGACAGACAATCGTACATCAAGTGCATTTTTCAATTGTACTAATTTGGTAGATAATGGTGGTGCCATGGGCAGTTGGGATGTAAGCGCTATCACCAACTTTTCAACTATGTTTAGAGGCGCCTCTAGTTTTAACGGAGATATTAGTGGATGGACCACCACCGCTGCTACCTCATTTGCCAATATGTTTAATGGTGCAACCGCTTTTAATTCAGGACCTGGTAATAAAACAATTAATTGGGATCTTAATGGCGTAACTAGTATAAATAGAATGTTTGAAGGCGCTACCTCTTTTAATCAAGATGTTAGTGGTTGGACAACTACTACGGTAGCTAATATGAGTCAATTATTTGATGGTGCCACCAGTTTTGATCAAGACCTTAGTAGTTGGAATGTAGAGGCCGTTACCAATGCCGATCTTATATTTAATGGTATTACCCTTTCTACAGCAAATTATGATGCATTACTAATAAGTTGGTCAGCACAAACATTAACAGGAACAGGAAACTTTAGCGGTGGTAACAGTACTTATTGCGCTGGTGAAGCTGCAAGAGCAATTATAGATGCTACTTGGGGTACTCTTACCGATGGTGGCCTAGATGTAGATTGTCTAAAAGTAGAATTTGATGCAGCTACCTTTACCCATGTAGATGAAGAAACCAATATAACAGGAAATTTAAGAGTACGCTCTGGAGGGCTATCTACAGTAGCAAGTACAGTAGATGTGGTATTAGCCAATGGTGCTAGCAATCCAGCAGAAGTTGGTGACGATTATACCGCAGGGCCACTAACAGTTACAATCCCTGTAGCAGATTATAGTGCAGGAGTATTAAGACCTTTTAGCATTACCATTGCTGATGATGCAGTTGTAGAAAGCGCAGAAACTATAGACTTAACACTAGGTAATTTTACAGGAGCTGCGGTACTAGGTGATGCCAATAGTGGCGGATCTAACCAGTCTACAGCCATTGCCACTATAGTGGATAATGATGCAGAAATAACCTATTCAGTAGTCTCGGCATTTACAGAAGCATCCACTAATGATGGTGCTATAGATGGTAATATGACTGCTACATTAAACAACGATACCTTTGTATTAAGTACTGGAGATCTAGTAAAAGATACCCACTATACCGTAGCCAATATTCCAGCAGGTTTAGTGGCAAAAGTAACCATGTCATCTAGTACAGTAGCAACACTTACCTTTACAGGTACTGCTACAGCACATACAGATACAGAAGATATAGCAAATGCAACACTAACATTTATAGATGCGGCTTTTACCACTGTTACGGCAGCCAATACAGCCAATAATAGTAAGGCAGATATAGCCATAGATTTTAACGATGCACCAAGTATAGCTTATTCCGGTACATTTACCGAAACAGCAGCAAATGATGGTACTGTAGGTGGAAGCATGACAGCTACACTTACTGGCGGAACTTTTGTACAAAGCACAGGAGATTTAGCCCTAACTACCCATTATACGGTAGCTAATGTACCTTCAGGATTAATCGCAAAAGTAACCATGACTTCTGCAACAGTAGCAACCCTTACTTTTACAGGTACAGCAGCTACACATACTACAACACAAGATGTTTCCAATGTAACGTTAACATTTACAGATACCGCAATTAACCTTGTTGATGTGGCAAATGTAACAGATAGTAGTAAGGCAGATATTGCCATAACCTTTAGCAATGCATCTAGTATTGTATATGCAAGTAACTTTACAGAAAGTTTAGATAATAATGGTAGCATGTCTGGAAGTAGAACAGCAACCATAACAGGAGATACCTTTACTAATCCAGGCGGAACATTGCTACCAGCAAAATATAGTATTAGCAATTTGCCAGCTGGCTTAACAGCAAGTATAACAGTAAATGCAGGCGGAACAGTGGCAACACTTAGCTTAGCAAGTACTGCTACATTACATACGATCTCTGATGGTATTACTAATTTAGGAATAACATTTAATGATGCAGCCTTTGCTAATGAAACAGCAGCAGTAATAACAACAAGTAGCAATACCACAGGAACAATCACTTATTATGATGCTGCAAACATTGTATATGCAGGAGATTATACCGAATTACCAGCTAATGATGGATCAGTAACAGGACTTAGAACAGCAACCCTAACAGGAGATTTATTTACTGATGCAGGCGGAGTAATGACTGCTTCTAAATATACCCTTAGCAATGTACCAGCAGGTTTAAATGCTGTAGTAGCAGTAAACCCAGGAGGAACAGAGGCAAGAATTAGTATTTCAGCTAATGCAACAACTCATGAGGCTGCTAATAGCATATCAAATTTAGGTTTAACCTTTAACGATGGAGCTTTTGCAACCTTTAATGCAGCAGGAGTAACTAATAATAGTAATGGATCTGGAGGTATTACTTTTTATAATGCTTCAGGTATTACTTATGCAGGAGACTTTACAGAATCTGGAGATAATGATGGATCTCTAACAGGAACACGTACTGCAACCCTAACAGGAGATACCTTTACGGAAGCAGGCGGAACAATGACAGCAACCAGTTATACCATCACTAATTTACCAGCAAGTTTAACGGCAAGTGTTGCCATTAATGCACTTGGTACAGTAGCAACCCTAAGTATATCAGGTACTGCAGATGCACATACAAGTGGCGATGATATCGCTAACTTAAGCATAGCCTTTAACGATGCCGCTTTTACTACCCAACCAGCAGCAGCTGTAGTTAATAGCAGCAATACTACAGGAGCAATAAGTTATTATAATGCAGCAAGTGTAGCCTATTCAGATAACTTTACAGAAAGTTTAGATAATGATGGATCTGTAACAGGAACAAGAACAGTAACTTTAAGTGGAGATACCTTTAAAGCAACCTTAGCATCAGGTACAGATTATACAATCACTAATGTACCAACAGGTTTAACTGCAGTTTTAACAAGAGATAGCGGAACAGTAGCAAGTATCACCTTAACAAATACTGCAGATGATCATGAGCTTACCAATAATATAGCCAACTTAAGCATCACATTTAACGATACCGCCTTTACAACTTTAAATGCAGCAGGGGTAGCCACAAGTAGCAATGCCGCAGGTACAATCACCTATTATAATGCAGCAAGCATTGTATATGCAGGAGATTTTACAGAAGCAGTAGCTAATGATGGTAGTATTACCGGAACAAGAACAGCAACAATATCAGGAGAAACCTTTACCGATCAAGGTGCAACACTAAACGCATCTAAATATATGATTAGCAATTTACCAGCAAGTTTAGCTGCAAGTGTTGCAATCAATGGAGGCGGAACAGTAGCAACCATAACTATAACAGGTACTGCTGATGCGCATGTAAGTGCCAATGATGTAGCAAATTTAGGTATAGCTTTTGGCGATACTGCTTTTACAACCTTAAATGCAGCAGGAGTTACCGATAATAGTAATACAACAGGTAAAATCAGTTATTTTGATGCAGCAGGTATTACCTATGCAGGTAACTTTACCGAATCAGGAGATAATAATGGAAGTATAAGCGGAACAAGAACAGCAACGGTATTAGGAGATGTTTTCACTGAAGCAGGCGGAACAATGACAGCAACCAGTTATACCATCACTAATTTACCAGCAAGTTTAAGTGCTAGTGTATCCATTAATGGAGGTGGTACAGTAGCAACCCTAAGTATATCAGGTACTGCTGATGCACATACTAGTGGTGATGATATCGCTAACTTAAGCATTGCTTTTAATGATGCCGCTTTTACTACACAACCAGCAGCAGTAATAGCTAACAGTAGCAATACTACAGGAACAATAAGTTATTATAACGCAGCAAGTGTATCCTATTCAGGAAACTTTACAGAAAGTTTAGATAATGATGGATCTGTAACAGGAAATAGAACAGCAACATTATTAGGAGATACCTTTACTGATGCAGGAACAACATTAACAGCAACCAGTTATAGCATTAGTAACTTACCAGCAAGTTTAACTGCAAGTATTGCAGTAAATGGAGGAGGTACAGTAGCAACCATAAGTATATCTGGTACTGCAGACGATCATGAGCTTACCAATAACATAGCTAATTTAAGCATAACGTTTAATGATGCAGCCTTTGCAAACCTAAATGCAGCAGGAGTAGCCACAAGTAGCAATACCGCAGGAACAATCACTTATTATGATGCAGCGAGCATTGTATATGCAGGAGATTTTACAGAAGCATTAGCTAATGATGGATCAGTAACAGGAACACGAACAGCAACATTATCAGGAGATACCTTTAAAGCAACCTTAGTGTCAAGTACAGATTATACAATCACCAATGTACCAACAGGTTTAACCGCAGTTTTAACAAGAACTAGTGCAACAGTAGCAAGTATCACTTTAACAAATAATGCAGGAAGTCATGCAAATTCAGATGGTATTGCCAATTTAAATATAGCTTTTACCGATACTGCTTTTACAACATTAAATGCAGCAGGAGTTACTAACAATAGTAATGCAGCAGGAAATATCACTTATATAGATGCCAGTAGCATTGTATATGCTAGTAACTTTTTAGAAACCACTGCCAATGAAGGAAGTGTTTCTGGAAGTAGAACAGCAACAATAAGTGGAGATACCTTCACCGATCAAGGAGGAACACTAAATACAGCTAAGTATACGATTAGCAGTTTACCAGCAAGTTTAACTGCAAGTATAGCGGTAAATGCTGGTGGAACAGTAGCTACCATAAGTTTATCAGGTACTGCAACTGCTCATGAAGTTACTAATGATGTATCAGATTTAACCATAAGCTTTAATGATACGGCATTCACCAATGAAACAGCAGCAGTAATAGCAACCAGTAGCAATGCAACAGGAACTATAAACTTTATAGACGCCAGTAGTATTGTATATGCAGGTAACTTTACAGAAGCAGGAGCAAACGATGGTACAGTAACAGGAACACGAACAGCCACTATTACAGGCGATGTTTTTGCCAATGCCGGAGCAACAATGCCAGGAACAAGTTATAGTATAGGCAATTTACCAGCAGGCTTAACAGCTAGTATAGCGGTAAATGCAGGCGGAACTGTTGCTACCTTAAGTTTAGGAAGTACAGCAACGGATCATGAAGGAACACATAGTATTAGCAATTTAACCATAACATTTGCTGATGCTGCTTTTATTAATGAAACAGCAGCAAATATAGCCACCAGTAGTAATGCTATAGGAACGGTTACTTTTACCCACAATGATGATGATGGAGATGGAGTAGTAAATGTTAATGATACTTGTCCAGGAACAAGTGCAGGCTTAGCAGTAGATATTAACGGATGTGCAACTATAGCAGGTATTATAGCAGCATCAGACGACCCTGCAGATGGAGGATTCTCTATCACAGATTTAGACGATTTACTAATTACAGGATTAACAGCAGCAAATATAACAAGCTATGAGGAGGCAATTGCAAATGCAATGCCAGCACCATCATCTGTAGGAGATTTACAAACAATTATAAATGCTGTAAATACAACCAATAGTGTATTTATAAAAATATTAGAAGATTCAGCCTCAACAGGAGGAGCAAATAATACAGATGGTACTGCTGTAACAGCAGCAGAATTAGCAAGTATAGCAGGAATTGCAGATGTAAACCTAGTAAATGAGGCAGCATACCAAACTGCAATACAAGCAGCTACAGGATTAAGCAATTTACCAACCTTGGCAGAAGTACAAGCTATTATAACTAGTGTTAATGATACAATTGATTTAGTAACTGGTGCTGATAATCCAGCTGATGGTACCCCTAGTATTGGAGAATTAACAACATTAGGGATTACAGGAATGGGAACATTAACCCAAGAAGATATAGAAGAAACTATAGCCAATGCAGTTCCACAACCAACAACATTAGCAGAATTACAACAGTTAATAGATGACTTAGTTACTGAAGTAGCAGATATTACTGCAATAATAGCTCAGGCTGATGACCCAGCAGATGGTACACCATCTTTAGCAGACCTAACAGGTGTTGGTGTAGATGTTGGAACCCTTAGTCAAGAAGACCTAGAAGTAGCAATTGCCAATGCCATACCAGTACCATCTACAGTAGAAGAATTACAAGAATTGGTAGATGCGCTAAAAGTAGAGGTAGCCACAATAACTGGGATAGTAGGGCCAGCAACCAATCCAGGTACAGGATCACCATCACTATTAGATTTAACAAATATTGGTATAAGCACAGGTACATTAACCCAAGAGCAGATCGAGGAAGAAATAGCCAAAGCAATGCCACAACCAACAACGGCAGAAGAGTTACAAGATTTAATAGATGCTCTAGCAGTTGAGGTAACCGCAGTAACTGGAATAATAGGGCAGGCAGATGATCCAGCTGATGGAACACCATCTATAGGAAGTTTAACAGCCATTGGTATAACAACGGGTACATTAACTCAAGATCAAATAGAAATAGCAATTGCCAATGCAATGCCAGTACCAACTACAGCAGATGAGTTACAAGAATTAATAAACGATCTAGGAGATGAGGTTGAGGCTGTAGGTACACTTATTACTGGAGCCAATGATCCTGCAGATGGAACACCATCATTAGAAGATTTAACAAATATTGGAGTTGTAACAGGGACATTAACCCAAGAGCAGATAGAAGAGCAGATAGCCAATGCAATGCCACAACCAACAACAGTAGAAGAGTTACAAGAATTAATAGACGACTTACAAGTTGAGGTAACAGTAGTAACCGGAATAATAGGTCAGGCAACTGATCCAGCAGATGGTACACCAAGTATTATAGATTTAACCAATATTGGAGTAGTAGTACCAGGCGGATTAACCCAAGAGCAGATCGAAGAAACTATTGCCAATGCAGATCCAACACCAACCACAGTAGCGGAATTACAAGAATTGCTAGAAGATCTAGAAGATGAGGTAACAGGTATAGGCGTATTAGTAACTAATGCAAATGATCCTGCCGATGGTAATCCAAGTATTACAGATTTAACTAATATAGGTGTAGTAGTACCAGGAGGATTAACGCAAGAGCAAATAGAAATAGCTATTACTTATGCAGATCCAGTACCAACCACAACAGCTGAGTTGCAAGAGTTAATAGATGCCTTAGCAGATGAAGTAACAGCAATAACAGGTGTTATAGATCAAGCTAGTGATCCAGCAGATGGTACACCAAGTATTGTAGATCTAGTAAACATAGGAATTACGGGTATAGGAACCCTAACCCAAGAAGATATAGAAGTAACCATAGCTAATGCAGATCCAGCACCAACTACGGTAGCTGAGTTGCAGCAACTATTGGACGACTTATTAGTAGAGGTAGCTGAAGTAAGCTCTGTAGTAACGGTAGCAACTAGCCCAGCTAGTGGTAGCCCTTCTATAGCAGATTTAACTGGTATAGGAGTTGTAGATCTAGTAGATGCTAATCAATCTTTATATGAAGAGGCTATAGCAGATGCAGATCCAGTACCAAGTACTTTATCAGAATTACAAGCTATTATTGATATGATAAATTCTAATCAAGCTGCCCTTGCAGAACTCTTAGAAGATTCGGCATCAACAGGTGGTGGTAATAATGGTAATGGTATAGCAATTACAAGCGATCAGTTGAGCAATATTGTTGGATTATCAGACATAGATCCAGCATATGAAGCAGCATACCAAGCAGCAATACAAAATGAGACAGGCTTTAGTAATCCCCCAACCCTGGCAGAAATACAAGCATTAATAGCTCAAGTAAATATTGAATCTAATGTATTGGCGGAAATATTGGAAGATTCCAATTCCACAGGCGGAGATAATAATGCCAATGGAGTAACAGTAACTATTGCAGACTTGCAAAAGATTACAGGACTAGAAAATTTAGATGCAGAACATGAGGCAGCATACCAAGCAGCCATACAGTCAGCAATAAGCCTTAGTAATCCTCCAACATTAGCAGAATTGCAATCGCTAATAGATGATGTAAATACGGTTGAAAATATAACAACAGTAAAACCATCGGATGTTATTGGAACCAAAAATGGAGTTAGAACACCATGGAAAATAGCAGGTTTAGAAGCGTATCCAAACAATAAAGTTAGTGTATATAACAAATGGGGTAAAGCTGTATTAGAGGCTAAATCTTACCAAAACGACTGGGAAGGATTCTATAAAGAGAACTCTAAACCATTACCAGAAGGATCGTATTTATATACTATAGACCTTAATGGAGATGGATCTAAAGTAGTAACTGGTTGGATCTATATCGGAAAATAAGAATACTAATTCCTAGGGGAATTCCCCTAGGAATTAAATAACTATACTGCTATTCATAACCGAATAGCGCTATAGTACTGTGAGTAAACAAATATCATAATAGCACAAATCAATGAAAAATAGCGTTAGAATAATAGTAATAAGCTTCCTATTGCTAAGCATAGGGGCAAATGCCCAACAAGAAGGTAATTTATCAATGTTTCATAAACATATGAATCCTATAAATCCAGCTTATGCAGGGGCAGAAGGAAAAACAAGTTTAACTAGTTCTATACGATCACAATGGCAAGGTATCAAAGATGCCCCCGAGTCACAGGTATTTTCATTTGGAATACCAGTGGGTAAAAAACTAGGTTTAGGGATAAGTTTTGGTAGCGATAAGGTATTTATAGAAAAACAAACAGCGCTTTATATTGATGCTTCTTATTTGGTACAACTTTCCGAAGGACTTAAGTTATATTTTGGACTAAAAGCAGGAGGGGATTTTTATAATATTGATCTGGCAAGACTAGACGACATTAATAATATAGATGCCAGTGGAATTAGCAATCAGAATAATTTTAACCCCAATGTGGGAGTAGGAGTATACCTAAAACACAAATCTTTTTACCTATCCTTATCTTCTCCAAAGATATTATCTACAGAACGTATAAAGGAAGAAGAGGGAATAGCAGTCTTGGCATCAAGCAGAACCCATTTGTATTTATCAGGAGGCTATACCTATATGCTTAGTAGCAAATTTGCACTAAAACCATATGTAATGACAAGATATGTATCTGGAGCACCATTTTCAGGTAATTTTGTTGCCGCAATAGCTTATAACGAAGCCATAGAAGTAGGATTTGACTATGGAACAGATGATATAATGGGCGGATTTTTAGCAGTAGAAGTTGAAAAATGGTTAGGATTTGGATATTCATATGCCAATTCTACCAAAAGCGAATTGTCTGCAACAACAGGTGGTATTCATGAGATCTTTGTGAAGTTTAATTTTTAAGAATAGGCAATAGGGCTTACTCGTGAGCTAAAAAAGAAAAAAGAAAATAGAAAATAGAGAAAAGATCGCTGCGCTTAAAGAAACAAGAAACAAGATCTTACTAAAAAGCTTATCGATTAGGTATCTTAATACTCACTACTCAATACTATTTAGAGAAAAGATCGCTGCGCTTAAAGAAACAAGAAAATAGATTAAAAATAATATGGAGTACTAAAGGCTTCTCATCAATGTTTTAACAATAGCATTGATGAGAAGCTTTTTGCTTTTGAAGAGAAAGAGATAGAGAAAAGACCGCTTCGCTGTTAGAAACAAGAAACAAGAAACAAGAGACAAGAATCAAGACCTTACTAAAAAGCCTCTCGGCTAGGTATCTTAATACTCAATACTTTGTACTCACTACTATTTTTTAAGATCGCTGCGCTGTTAGAAACAAGAAACAAGACCTTACTAAAAAGCCTCTCGATTAGGTATCTCAATACTCAATACTTTGTACTCACTACCATTTTTAAGATCCTTTGTCACATCGAGTTAAATTGTGAAGAGCAGCGTAGCAATTTAGTATCGAGATGCTAGGTTGTTCTCGATACAACTGCTTTTTCATTAGCATTACAAAGCATTCACTCGAACTGACATTTGGGTTGTGAATTCTAAATATTGAATTAAAGACCGCTGCGCTTAAAGAAACAAGACTATTTACCAAAAAACCTCTTGGCTAGGTATCTTAACACTTTGTACTCACTACTCAATACTATTTTTTTAAGACTGCTTCTCGTTAACTATAAAGCCACACGGCTAGGTATCTCAATACTCAATACTTTGTACTCACTACTATTTTAATACTATTTTACTTTTTATTCACAACAGAATAGTAATACTTAACAACATTATTGTAGGAATTTAAGTTCTATTTCGTAGTATTGTTACTGTGGTTATGTTTTTGTAAATAGCTTAACTGGTTTAACAACAGTATAAAACATAATAAAATTGATAACTAATTATCTAGCTAGTAAAGAGTAATATTAACCTTAAAAACCACAATAGATGGCATTAGATAATTTAATTAGTATTCAAATTACAGAAGCAGATGTAGTACAGATCAAGACTGGAATTGACATGATTAATACCGCTCTAAAAGACAAAGTAATTAACCTAACGCCAGACGAACGTAGGCAATACGGAAGTATAGCAGACCGTAATAAGTCATTGGTAGACAAGTGCAAAGATTATATGAGTCGTGCTCCTGAGACTATGCCAACTATTATTGATAAAGCAGAGTTTGAGGCAGACTACAAAGCAAGATATCAGTTAGAATCTCCAATTAGAGACCTTAATATGGTATTAGAAAAATTGCAAGACACCAAAACTTTATTAGACCATGATAACTTTAATGCTAGCATAGCGTATTATAGGTATATAAAGTTTTTAGCACAACAAAACGAACCTGGTACTACTAGTATTCATCAGGATTTAAAAAAACATTACCAGTCTAGAGGTAAAACTACAAGCGATACAAGTAGTAATACTCCTGACGACCAACCATAAAGATTTTGATTGTTTTTTGATGATTATAGCTAATAAGACCAAGCATAGGAGGTCTTATTAGCTTTTTCTATTAGTACACTACACCACGTTGCTAGGGTGGTCATGGTAGGTTAAGAACGTGGGTATACCACGTTATACAAGTGTCTGTGGGTCGTTAGTTAAATGTCTACACTACGTTGTTAGGGTGGTCATGGTAGGTTAAGAACGTGGGTATACCACGTTATACAAGTGTCTGTGTGTAGTTAGTTAAATGTCTACACCACGTTGTTTGGGTGGTTATGGTAGGTTAAGAACGTGGGTATACCACGTTATACAAGTGTCTGCGGGTAGTTAGTTAAATGTCTACACCACGTTGCTAGGGTGGTCATGGTAGGTTAAGAACGTGGGTATACCACGTTATACAAGTGTCTGTGTGTAGTTAGTTAAATGTCTACACCACGTTGTTTGGGTGGTTATGGTAGGTTAAGAACGTGGGTATACCACGTTATACAAGTGTCTGCGGGTAGTTAGTTAAATGTCTACACCACGTTGCTAGGGTGGTCATGGTAGGTTAAGAACGTAGGTATACCACGTTATACAAGTGTCTGTGGGTAGTTAGTTAAATGTCTACACCACGTTGTTTGGGTGGTTATGGTAGGTTAAGAACGTGGGTATACCACGTTATACAAGTGTCTGTGGGTAGTTAGTTAAATGTCTACACCACGTTGTTAGGGTGGTCATGGTAGGTTAAGAACGTAGGTATACCACGTTATATAAGTGTCTGTGGGTAGTTAGTTAAATGTCTACACTACGTTGTTAGGGTGGTTATGGTAGGTTAAGAACGTAGGTATACCACGTTATACAAGTGTCTATGGGTAGTTAGTTAAATGTCTACACCACGTTGCTAGGGTGGTCATGGTAGGTTAAGAACGTGGGTATATCACGTTATACAAGTGTCTGTGTGTAGTTAGTTAAATGTCTACACCACGTTGTTTGGGTGGTTATGGTAGGTTAAGAACGTGGGTATACCACGTTATACAAGTGTCTGTGGGCAGTTGGTTAAGGTACTATATCAGGTTATATAGGTCCAAGCTAGATGCTTTTGAGTAAGCCGTCTTGATTCTTGAAGCGCAGCGATCTTTTCTCTTTTTCTAACAGCGTAGCGATCTTGTTTCTTGACTCTAGCAGCGCAGCGGTCTTTTCTCTATTCTCTAACAGCGCAGCGGTCTTTTCTCTATCCTCTAGCAGCGCAGCGATCTTGTTTCTTGATTCTAACAGCGCAGCGATCTTGTTTCTTGACTCTAGCAGCGCAGCGGTCTTTTCTCTATTCTCTAACAGCGCAGCGATCTTGTTTCTTGACTCTAACAGCGCAGCGGTCTTTTCTCTATTCTCTAACAGCGTAGCGATCTTTTTTAGACCAAGAGTAAGCCCTATTCCCTATTGCCTTTTCGCTATTGGCTAGTAATTTCCCTTTAGAAATTAGATTAAACAGATAGAATCTCATTTTCTACATAATATTTATAAGGCTTATAATCCTCGGAACCCATTTCACCACAGGAACTTATCGTTTAACAACATATACTACGGTTTATCTGTATAATATTGTAGTATTGCTCTTACAAACATGACTTTATTTTACACTTAGAGCCTTAGAAATCAAAATATGATACCTCAAAACTACTTATTGCTGTATGGTAATATTAAGAATCATAAGACCATGAAGCGTTTTTTTGTATTAAAATCACAAGCACTTGTGCTTAAGTCTTATATGCTTGTTTTTTCCTTATTTGTAGGAATATCTAAGTTGCCCTCTCTTCGCAAAAAACTGATTATGAAAACACAATTACTTAAGTTTTTAAAAGATATATTTAGCTCCTTAGCCATTAAAAAAGACCAGATAAGCTTGCCTTCACCAAAGAACATTATGCCAATAGCGCTTTTGTTTTTGGTACTATTAGGAGGAGTGCAGCATGTTTCTGCCCAAGAAGATTCAGATGGTGTGGCTACAACGGTAGATGTAGATGATGATAATGATGGTATTTTGGATGCCTTAGAGTGTCCAACTTTAGATGCTTCTACATTTTCAATCGACTGTGTGGCAGACAATTCTTCTTGTACTTTTCCATCAGGCGGAACTCATAATGATACTAAAGGAAATGGAAATGACGCAGATCATGGAGATTCATATGGTACTATGGAACTTGGAGGATCAGGAGGTGCTACAGTAGATTGGGAATTGGATTTGCAGTTTTATAATGGACTTACAACCAATTTAAAAAACTCTAACCTTAATGGTAATGGCGTTCATTTAAGAAATTCAAATAAACTTTTAAGTCTTCAGTATTCTAATGGGAGTAATACCAATAGAACTATGAGGGCAGAATTTTCTATTGACTTTACAGGAACACCAGGAGAAATTGTATTGTCATTAACAGGTAACAACAAAGCTTCTGGAAATACTTTTGGATCCAAAAATGATACCTATAGAGTACGATGGTATAATAATAGTAACCTTACAGATCAAAGTAACGCACCAGCAACGGTTGTTAATCCTAATAATCAACTATATTCAAATTCTGGTGGAACAACTGTCTTATCACACGGTTCTACCATAAGTAGTGGATATACTTTTTATCAACCTACTAATTATAATAACTACCAATTAACCTGGAAAATTGTGTTCCCAGCAGGCGCAAAATCTTTTAGAATAGAAGCTACAGGTGGGAATGCAACTGAGGGATTTGGTTTTACTGCAGATTTAAGAGCATGTCTAGAGGATACAGATGGTGATGGTCTAGTAGATTCTAAAGATTTAGATTCTGATAACGATGGCTGTCCAGATGTTTTAGAAGAAGGGGGTACCGATGATGATGGTGATGGTATGTTAGATGGTACAGTAAACAGTTCAACAGGAGAGATAAACCCTTCTGGGAATGGATATATGGGAACTTATGATGATGCCATAAGTGCTAGAGAATTAGGAAATATAGACGAAACTGCATTTGTGAATAGCACAGTAACCGAAGGAGATAATATTACCTTTACGGCACCTATAGTAGAATCGCGGACAACGTCTACTTTTGATTTAGTTACTCCATTTGACCCCATTTTTAGTAGCGCCTTTTCGGGGTCTAATATCCAATACCAATGGCAGTACGACGATGGTGGCGGTGGCGGTTTTGTTGATATTAGTGGAGCCAATTCTAGTACCTATACTATAAGCGGCACACAGCTATCAGATTCAGGAGATTATAAAGTACTTGTTTGGCATTCAGAATATACCTGCGATACGGAATACCAAAGAAGTTTATTGGTAGAACTAGCATTAGCTCCGGGAGGGGTAAGTACAGATTTAGCATTATGGTTAAAAGCCGATTCAGGAACCAGTACAACAGCCGATGGTGTAGCAAATACTACTTGGCAAGACCAATCTAGTAATAACCTTACTGGAGTTAGTAATGATGGTGCAAGCAAACCTAGTTATAGTGAAAATGGTATAAATTTTAACCCTGCCCTTAATTGGGGAAATGGGTTGTCCGATGCTGCTGGGTACAATTTCCAAGGCAATTATATATTTGCAAACTCAGGTAAAGCTGGTATACATATTTTTTCAGCAGTACATCCTACCAATGCAGGGGATGCCAAAGTTATTTTTGACTTTGGTCAACGTACAACAAATGGATACGGCTTTACAATGAGTACCGATTTTGTAGCACTATATGCTGGTACAGGTCAGGGAAATAGTGTGAGTACCTTAAATCCCGTTTTGGCAGAAGCGGAGTTTAATTTTGGAGGATTACAAATTTTCAATATCAATGGTAAAGAAAACCATAGTACTGCTATTGGTTTTTCTAAACTTACAGCTTCAGAAATAGATGAAAATGCAACATCAATTTCTAATGCTGGACCAGTAACTATTGGTGCCCAATCAAAATCTGCAAACAGAAGTAATAATGGTGGACGGCGATTTTTTGGAGATATAGGAGAAGTTATCGTTTTTAGAACAGATATTTCTACGGATGAAGAAAAGCAAGTACGTTCATATTTGGGAATAAAATATGGAGTTACATTAGACCAGACTACTGCACAAGATTATATAGCGTCAGATGGAACAACAAAAATGTGGGATGCAACGGGTACAGGAACTAGTGGTTTTAATAATAATATTTTTGGTATTGGTATGGATGAAGTTTCTACCCTAAATCAGAAAATATCAAAATCTGTAAATACAGATGCTATAGTAACTATGGCATTAGATAATAATTTTGTGGCAAGCAATACAGATGCGTTAAGAACAACGGCATTGACAGATATGAATTTTGTGTTTATGGCTGATAATGGTGCTAATCTTAATGAGGTAACTAGTGGATTAAGCGCGGATCATTTCTTTAGTAGAACCAACAGAGCATGGCAGGTACAAAGTACGCTGGCTACACAAGCAGTACATTTAAAGTTTGATGGTTTTGATCATAAATATGTACTATTAGAATCCGCTACCAACGATTTTTCTAGTGTAACTACCGCTTTAGGAAGTTTAGATACTAATGGGGAACTATCGGTAACATTAGCCCAAAACAAGTTTTATACTCTAGCAATTATTCCTATAGCTGCACCAGGAGCATATCAAGACAAATTGACGCTTTGGTTAAAAGCAGATGCTGGTGTAGTGGGTACCACTAACGTATCATCTTGGCAGGATCAATCTTTATCCGTCTTCAACTTTACCCAAGTAACTAGCACAGGACCAAATGCAATAAGTAACCTTAGAAACTTCAACCCTGTATTAACATTTGATGGTATTAAAAATACTGCTGGGGATAATGATGATAATATTTTAGAATACCTAGGGAATCCACTGCCCGATGTAGCTGCCAATGGAAATGATATGAGCTTTTTTTATGTGATAGAAAAAAATGGTACAGGTGGTACTAATGTATTCGTTCAGCAGGGTGCAGGTGGTAGTGTTGCTCCTAATATTTTGGAATCAGGAACATTTAGGCATACAACTGATAGTGGGATTAATAGCGTAATTGGAGCAGGAATTATTGAGAATGAATTATCACTATTTGAACATGTAAGAACTAATACAAATGTAATACCATTTAAAAACGGAAAAGCAGGTACTACTCAGAGTATAGCTGATAATAGTTTAATAGCACCTACGGGCAATAGAACTACCATAGGGGGGCGTGATCAGGCTGGTTCTGCTGATGGGGCTATCAATGGAGTCATTGCAGAAATTATTGCCTATTCAAAGAATGTACCAGATACTGCACGTCAACAAATAGAGTCGTATTTAGCATTAAAGTATGGTATTACCTTAGATCAAACTACAGCAACAGACTATTTAGCATCGGATGGAGTTACCAAAATGTGGGATGCTTCATTAAATGCTTCATTTAACAATGCTATTTTTGGTATAGGAAAGGATACAGGTTCTGTATTAGATCAGCGGGTTTCTCAAAGTGATGATTCTGGAGCTATTGTAACAATGGCATTGGACAATAATTTTGTTGTTGCCAATACCGATGCAAGTAGAACAACAGCATTAGCAGATAATAATTTTGTAATGCTAGCACATAATGGTGGAGACCTTGCAGAAGTAACCACAGGATTAAGTGCTGCCAATTTTTATAAACGTACCAATAGAGCATGGCAAGTACAAAGTACAGGAGCATCACAAGCCGTACATCTTAAATTTGATGGTTATGACCAAGAATATGTACTATTAGAATCTGCTACTAATGACTTTTCTGGAGTAACTACTGCTTTAGGAAGCTTAGATACTAATGGAGAAGTATCGCTAACCCTTAGTAAAAACAAGTTTTATACATTGGCAATACCATATATTGAAGCTCCAGGAGGTATACAGGAAAAATTAGCATTATGGTTAAAAGCAGATGCTGGGGTTGTAGGTACTACTAATGTATCTTCATGGCAAGACCAATCTTTAACAGGATTCAATTTTACCAAAGTAACAAGTACAGGACCAAATGGGGTAAGTAATATTAGAAATTACAATCCGGTATTAACATTTGATGGTACTATAAATACAGCAGGAACAAATGATGAAAATATTTTAGAATATAATGGAGATCCATTACCTAATGTTGCGGCAGATACTGATGATTTTAGCTTTTTTTATGTGATAGAAAAAAATGGATCAGGAGGTACTAATGTATTTGTTCAAGGACGTACAGGTAGTGCTGTGACTCCTAACATTCTTGAAACAGGAACATTAAAACATACAACAGATACAGGGTTTAATAGTGTTACTGGAGCTGGAATTGTAAATGATGAATTGACGTTATTTGAACTTGTAAGAACCGATACATCTATAATTCCATTAAAAAATGGAAAAGCCACTGCAGCACAAAGCATAGCTGCTGATAATTTATTGGCACCTACGGGTAATAGAACTACAATAGGAGGTCGTGATCAGGGAATTGCTTCTGATGGAACTATCAATGGAGTTATTGCAGAAATTATTGCCTATTCAAATGATGTATCAATTACTGAACGTCAACAAATAGAATCCTATTTAGCATTAAAGTACGGTATTACCTTAGATCAAACTACAGCAACAGACTATTTGGCATCTGATGGTAGTACAAAAATGTGGGATGCTTCATTAAATGCTTCATTTAACAATGCTATTTTTGGTATTGGTATGGATGCTGGTTCGGTATTAGATCAGCGGGTATCAAAAAGTGATGTTGATGGAGCTATAGTAACAATGGCATTAGACAATAATTTCATTGCAATAAATACCGATGCAAGCAGAACAACAGCATTAGCAGATAATAATTTTGTAACGCTAGCACATAATGGTGCTGACCTTGCAGAAGTAACCACAGGATTAAGTGCTGCCAATTTTTATAAGCGTATCAATAGAGCATGGCAGGCGCAAAGTACCGCAGCATCACAAGCAGTACACCTTAAGTTTGACGGTTATAATCATAGCTATGTAGTATTAGAATCTGCTACTAATGATTTTTCTGGAGTAACTACTGCTTTAGGAAGCTTAGATACTAATGGAGAAGTATCGCTAACCCTTAGTAAAGACAAGTTTTATACTCTGGCAATACCAACTATTGTTGCTCCAGGAGCTGTTCAAGATGAATTAGTCTTATGGTTAAAAGCAGGTAATGGTGTTTCTCCAGAAATAAACAATACAAGTATAGTCAATTGGTTTGATCAGTCTGGGTTTAATAATACAGCCACACAAGGAGACGGAGATAACCGCCCTACCTATTATAGCGGAAATAATGCACAGGCAATTAATTTTAATCCTGTGGTAGACTTTAATGAAAATTCTAATGGAGCAGGCGCTAATTTTCAATACGATCATCTTGAATTTACATCAAACTTAGGTTTTACAGGCGATCCTCAGTTTAGTTTATTCGTACTTGCCGAAAATGATACAGAAGGAGCATTATTAGGTCAGGATCTACCACTGTGCAATGGAGAGTTTAGTTTTTGGACAAATACTACATCCCATGGAGTAGATGCCTGTAATAATGGGGTCTTTACTGGTATACAAACAAATAGCCTACCAACAATCCGTACAGGAATAAGCACTGTAACAACAAACAGTTTTGAGATATATGGTAATGGTGGTTTATTGGCATCAGGAAGTATTGGCGGGGGTTTTACTGGCTGGTCTGGTACCGACATGAATATTGGTACTCGAAGAGATAATGAGGATGCTAATGATGCCTATGATGGGCGAATTGGGGAAATTATCCTTTTTTCTACTGAACTTAGTGCATTAGATCGTCAAAAAGTAGATTCTTATCTAGCATTAAAATATGGTATTACCTTAGATCAAACATCAGAACAAAATTATTTAGCATCCGATGGCACAACAAAAATGTGGAATGCAGCAGGAACAGGAGCAAGCGGATTTAACAATGCTATTTTTGGTATTGGAGCAGATGCTCACTCTGGTTTAGACCAACGTGTGTCTAAATCGGTAATATCTGATGCTATACTAACCTTAGCAACTACAGCAAATTTTATAACAGCAAATACAGATGTAGGCAGAACATCACTTACAGATTTAAACTTTCAAACAATAGCAAATGACGGAGGTGCGGCAACATGGACTTTAACAGGAGCTCCTACTGCTTATCAAATACTAGAAAAAGAATGGCAAGTACAAGAGACAGGTACTGTAGGTATTATACATTTTGAATTTGATGTAGCGAATGGCGATTTTGATGTGCCAACCCTAGTTTCTGGTACTAAATATTATATCATTATAGATGAAACTGCAACAGGAAATGGTTTTGCAGACGAAACTCCAATAGCATTAACAAATACCGCAGGTAATTTATGGTCTGGGAGTTTTAATTTCACCTCAGGACAAACCTTTACAATTGCTACAGAAGGTGGTTTTGATGTTTCTGGATTGGTCTACTATGATGAAGATGCTAATGGAGCAATTGGAGGAGCAACAGCAGAAACAGCAAGATTACAAGATATAACGATAACTTTATATGAGGATGATAACGATAATGGAGTAATAGATGCTCCAGATGATGCAGTAGTTAACACACAAGTAACAGCAGCTGATGGTACCTATACTTTTGTAGCAGTACCTCCAGGAAACTATCTTGCTATTATAGATCATACAGATACAGATTTAAATAATGCAGCTGCAAATGCTTCTATTACCTATGGAGCTACAACAGCTAAATTAATTGATATTGCAGTGACTACTGCAGCTTTAACGGATCAAGATTTTGGTTTTGATCAACCAGAGCTTAGTTTAAGTACAGATAATGCAGCTATTAATGAAGATGGAAGTGCACCTAATGTAGCAACAATAACAGCAACGATGTCGGTAAGCACAGGTTTTGCTACTACAGTAGTTTTAAGTTATGCAGGTACAGCTGGTGGTTCTGGAGTAGATTATACAGCATCGACAGGTACAAATGCTACTAATATAACTACAATAATAATTCCTGCGAGTACAACAATTAGTGCCAATAATTTAATTGGAAATGTTACCCTTACAACAGTGGACAATGCCGCAATAGCAGCGAATAAAACAATTATTACTGATATTGTAGTTACAAATGCACAAGAAGGGAATGGTGTTCTTGCAGAACAAGTTACGGTCACAATAATAGATGAAGACCCAAGTATTACAAATTCAACAGTGGTTGCAAGTCCAACATCTGTGTTTGCGGATGGTATAACAACATCAACTATTACAGTTAGTTTGTTTAACGCAAGCAATGTACAGATTCCTACAGGCGGAGAAGCCGTAACTTTAACAAGTTCAGGAAGTGCAACTGATATTATAGATACTGTTGTAGATAATACCAATGGGACGTATACTTTTACAGTTAAAAACACAACAATAGAATCTGTAATTTATACAGCTGCTGTAAATTCTAATACTATAAGTAATACAGCTTCAGTAGCTTTTATTGTACCAACTATAAATGTAACTGCAACAGGTACCAGTTTGGATGTTAGTCCAATCTCCATATCAGCAGATGGCTTTACCACTTCTACAGCAACAGTACAATTACATGATGGTACCTCTGCGATTAGTACTTCAGGAATCAAGGTTATCTTTAATGTAAGTGGATCAGCCTTGTTTAGCAATAGCAGTAATACGATTGAAGTATTGACCAATAGCAGTGGTATTGCCACAGCAACCTTAACCAATACGACAATAGAAACGGTACAAGTAAGTGCCTTGGTGGATGCCAATAATAACAGTACAGCGGATGCTCCAGTTGTAAACGAATCGAGTAATGTTGCTAGTGATGGTGACTTTGATGTGGACTTTACCCTGGCTACTATCAATGTAACGGCAACAGGTACCAGTTTGGATGTTAGTCCAATCTCTTTATCAGCAGATGGCTTTACCAATTCTACTGCAACAGTACAATTACATGATGGAACCTCTGCGATTAGTACTTCAGGCATTAAAGTTATCTTTAATGTAAGTGGATCAGCCTTGTTTAGTAATAGTAGCAATACGATTGAAGTATTGACCAATAGCAGTGGTATTGCCACCGCAACCTTAACAAATACGACAATAGAAACGGTACAAGTAAGTGCCTTGGTGGATGCCAATAATAACAGTACAGCAGATGCACCAGTTGTAAACGAGTCGAGTAATGTCGCTAATGATGGAAACTTTGACGTAGACTTTACCTTGGCGACTATCAATGTAACTGCAACAGGTACCAGTTTGGATGTAACTCCAATCTCCTTATCAGCAGATGGATTTACAAGTTCTACAGCAACAGTACAATTGCATGATGGAACCTCTGCGATTAGTACTTCAGGCATTAAAGTTATCTTTAATGTAAGTGGATCAGCCTTGTTTAGCAATAGCAGCAATACCATTGAAGTAGTAACCAATAGCAGTGGTATTGCCACAGCAACCTTAACAAATACAACAATAGAAACGGTACAAGTAAGTGCCTTGGTGGATGCCAATAATAACAGTACAGCGGATGCTCCAGTTGTAAACGAGTCGAGTAATGTCGCTAGTGATGGAGACTTTGATGTGGACTTTACCCTGGCTACTATAAATGTAACTGCAACAGGTACCAGTTTGGATGTAACTCCAATCTCCTTATCAGCAGATGGATTTACAAGTTCTACAGCAACAGTACAATTACATGATGGTACATCAGCGATTAGTACTTCAGGCATTAAAGTTATCTTTAATGTAAGTGGATCAGCCTTGTTTAGCAATAGCAGCAATACCATTGAAGTATTGACCAATAGCAGTGGTATTGCCACAGCAACCTTAACAAATACGACAATAGAAACGGTACAAGTAAGTGCCTTGGTGGATGCCAATAATAACAGTACAGCAGATGCACCAGTTGTAAACGAGTCGAGTAATGTTGCTAGTGATGGAGACTTTGATGTGGACTTTACTTTAGCGACTATCAATGTAACGGCAACAGGTACTAGTTTGGATGTTAGTCCAATCTCTTTATCAGCAGATGGCTTTACAAGTTCTACAGCAACAGTACAATTGCATGATGGAACCTCTGCGATTAGTACCTCAGGCATTAAAGTTATCTTTAATGTAAGCGGATCAGCCTTGTTTAGCAATAGCAGCAATACGATTGAAGTATTGACCAATAGCAGTGGTATTGCCACAGCAACCTTAACCAATACAACAATAGAAACGGTACAAGTAAGTGCCTTGGTGGATGCCAATAATAACAGTACAGCGGATGCTCCAGTTGTAAACGAGTCGAGTAATGTCGCTAGTGATGGAGACTTTGATGTGGACTTTACCCTGGCTACTATAAATGTAACTGCAACAGGTACCAGTTTGGATGTAACTCCAATCTCCTTATCAGCAGATGGATTTACAAGTTCTACAGCAACAGTACAATTACATGATGGTACATCAGCGATTAGTACTTCAGGCATTAAAGTTATCTTTAATGTAAGTGGATCAGCCTTGTTTAGCAATAGCAGCAATACCATTGAAGTATTGACCAATAGCAGTGGTATTGCCACCGCAACCTTAACAAATACGACAATAGAAACGGTACAAGTAAGTGCCTTGGTGGATGCCAATAATAACAGTACAGCGGATGCACCAGTTGTAAATGAATCCAGTAATGTCGCTAGTGATGGTGACTTTGATGTGGACTTTACTTTAGCGACTATCAATGTAACTGCAACAGGTACTAGTTTGGATGTTAGTCCAATCTCTTTATCAGCAGATGGATTTACCACTTCTACAGCAACAGTACAATTACATGATGGTACATCAGCGATTAGTACTTCAGGCATTAAAGTTATCTTTAATGTAAGTGGATCAGCCTTGTTTAGCAATAGCAGCAATACGATTGAAGTATTGACCAATAGCAGTGGTATTGCCACAGCAACCTTAACAAATACGACAATAGAAACGGTACAAGTAAGTGCCTTGGTGGATGCCAATAATAACAGTACAGCAGATGCACCAGTTGTAAACGAGTCGAGTAATGTCGCTAGTGATGGTGACTTTGATGTGGACTTTACCTTGGCGACTATAAATGTAACGGCAACAGGTACTAGTTTGGATGTAACTCCAATCTCCTTATCAGCAGATGGCTTTACAAGTTCTACAGCAACAGTACAATTACATGATGGAACCTCTGCGATTAGTACTTCAGGCATTAAGGTTATCTTTAATGTAAGTGGATCAGCCTTGTTTAGCAATAGCAGCAATACGATCGAAGTAGTAACCAATAGCAGTGGTATTGCCACAGCAACCTTAACCAATACGACAATAGAAACGGTACAAGTAAGTGCCTTGGTGGATGCCAATAATAACAGTACAGCAGATGCACCAGTTGTAAACGAGTCGAGTAATGTCGCTAGTGATGGTGACTTTGATGTGGACTTTACCCTGGCTACTATAAATGTAACGGCAACAGGTACCAGTTTGGATGTTAGTCCAATCTCTTTATCAGCAGATGGATTTACAAGTTCTACAGCAACAGTACAATTACATGATGGTACATCTACGATTAGTACTTCAGGCATTAAGGTTATCTTTAATGTAAGTGGATCAGCCTTGTTTAGCAATAGCAGCAATACCATTGAAGTATTGACCAATAGCAGTGGTATTGCCACAGCAACCTTAACAAATACGACAATAGAAACGGTACAAGTAAGTGCCTTGGTGGATGCCAATAATAACAGTACAGCGGATGCACCAGTTGTAAACGAGTCGAGTAATGTCGCTAGTGATGGTGACTTTGATGTGGACTTTACCTTGGCTACTATAAATGTAACTGCCAGTGGAACCAGTTTGGATGTAACTCCAATCTCCTTATCAGCAGATGGCTTTACAAGTTCTACTGCAACAGTACAATTACATGATGGTATATCAGCAATTAGTACTTCAGGCATTAAAGTTATCTTTAATGTAAGTGGATCAGCCTTGTTTAGTAATAGCAGCAATACCATTGAAGTATTGACCAATAGCAGTGGTATTGCCACAGCAACCTTAACAAATACGACAATAGAAACGGTACAAGTAAGTGCCTTGGTGGATGCCAATAATAACAGTACAGCAGATGCACCAGTTGTAAACGAGTCGAGTAATGTCGCTAATGATGGAAACTTTGACGTAGACTTTACCTTGGCGACTATCAATGTAACTGCAACAGGTACTAGTTTGGATGTTAGTCCAATCTCTTTATCAGCAGATGGATTTACCACTTCTACAGCAACAGTTCAATTACATGATGGTACCTCTGCGATTAGTACTTCAGGCATTAAAGTTATCTTTAATGTAAGTGGATCAGCCTTGTTTAGCAATAGCAGTAATACCATTGAAGTATTGACTAATAGCAGTGGTGTTGCCACCGCAACATTAACCAATACAACAATAGAAACGGTACAAGTAAGTGCCTTGGTGGATGCCAATAATAACAGTACAGCGGATGCTCCAGTTGTAAACGAGTCGAGTAATGTCGCTAGTGATGGAGACTTTGATGTGGACTTTACCCTGGCTACTATAAATGTAACTGCAACAGGTACCAGTTTGGATGTAACTCCAATCTCCTTATCAGCAGATGGATTTACAAGTTCTACAGCAACAGTACAATTACATGATGGTACATCAGCGATTAGTACTTCAGGCATTAAAGTTATCTTTAATGTAAGTGGATCAGCCTTGTTTAGCAATAGCAGCAATACCATTGAAGTATTGACCAATAGCAGTGGTATTGCCACAGCAACCTTAACAAATACGACAATAGAAACGGTACAAGTAAGTGCCTTGGTGGATGCCAATAATAACAGTACAGCAGATGCACCAGTTGTAAACGAGTCGAGTAATGTTGCTAGTGATGGAGACTTTGATGTGGACTTTACTTTAGCGACTATCAATGTAACGGCAACAGGTACTAGTTTGGATGTTAGTCCAATCTCTTTATCAGCAGATGGCTTTACAAGTTCTACAGCAACAGTACAATTGCATGATGGAACCTCTGCGATTAGTACCTCAGGCATTAAAGTTATCTTTAATGTAAGCGGATCAGCCTTGTTTAGCAATAGCAGCAATACGATTGAAGTATTGACCAATAGCAGTGGTATTGCCACAGCAACCTTAACCAATACAACAATAGAAACGGTACAAGTAAGTGCCTTGGTGGATGCCAATAATAACAGTACAGCGGATGCTCCAGTTGTAAACGAGTCGAGTAATGTCGCTAGTGATGGAGACTTTGATGTGGACTTTACCCTGGCTACTATAAATGTAACTGCAACAGGTACCAGTTTGGATGTAACTCCAATCTCCTTATCAGCAGATGGATTTACAAGTTCTACAGCAACAGTACAATTACATGATGGTACATCAGCGATTAGTACTTCAGGCATTAAAGTTATCTTTAATGTAAGTGGATCAGCCTTGTTTAGCAATAGCAGCAATACCATTGAAGTATTGACCAATAGCAGTGGTATTGCCACAGCAACCTTAACAAATACGACAATAGAAACGGTACAAGTAAGTGCCTTGGTGGATGCCAATAATAACAGTACAGCAGATGCACCAGTTGTAAACGAGTCGAGTAATGTTGCTAGTGATGGAGACTTTGATGTGGACTTTACTTTAGCGACTATCAATGTAACGGCAACAGGTACTAGTTTGGATGTTAGTCCAATCTCTTTATCAGCAGATGGCTTTACAAGTTCTACAGCAACAGTACAATTGCATGATGGAACCTCTGCGATTAGTACCTCAGGCATTAAAGTTATCTTTAATGTAAGCGGATCAGCCTTGTTTAGCAATAGCAGCAATACGATTGAAGTATTGACCAATAGCAGTGGTATTGCCACAGCAACCTTAACCAATACAACAATAGAAACGGTACAAGTAAGTGCCTTGGTGGATGCCAATAATAACAGTACAGCAGATGCACCAGTTGTAAACGAGTCGAGTAATGTCGCTAATGATGGAAACTTTGACGTAGACTTTACCTTGGCTACTATAAATGTAACGGCTAGTGGTACCAGTTTGGATGTTAGTCCAATCTCTTTATCAGCAGATGGATTTACAAGTTCTACAGCAACAGTACAATTACATGATGGAATATCAGCGATTAGTACTTCAGGCATTAAAGTTATCTTTAATGTAAGTGGATCAGCCTTGTTTAGCAATAGCAGCAATACCATTGAAGTAGTAACCAATAGCAGTGGTATTGCCACAGCAACCTTAACAAATACGACAATAGAAACGGTACAAGTAAGTGCCTTGGTGGATGCCAATAATAACAGTACAGCGGATGCCCCAGTTGTAAACGAGTCGAGTAATGTCGCTAGTGATGGTGACTTTGATGTGGACTTTACTTTAGCTACCATAAATGTAACTGCAACAGGTACTAGTTTGGATGTTAGTCCAATCTCTTTATCAGCAGATGGCTTTACAAGTTCTACAGCAACAGTACAATTACATGATGGAACCTCTGCGATTAGTACTTCAGGCATTAAAGTTATCTTTAATGTAAGTGGATCAGCCTTGTTTAGCAATAGCAGCAATACCATTGAAGTAGTAACCAATAGCAGTGGTATTGCCACAGCAACCTTAACAAATACGACAATAGAAACGGTACAAGTAAGTGCCTTGGTGGATGCTAATAATAACAGTACAGCGGATGCTCCAGTTGTAAATGAATCCAGTAATGTCGCTAGTGATGGAGACTTTGATGTGGACTTTACCTTGGCTACTATAAATGTAACGGCTAGTGGTACCAGTTTGGATGTTAGTCCAATCTCTTTATCAGCAGATGGATTTACAAGTTCTACAGCAACAGTACAATTACATGATGGAATATCAGCGATTAGTACTTCAGGCATTAAAGTTATCTTTAATGTAAGTGGATCAGCCTTGTTTAGCAATAGCAGCAATACCATTGAAGTATTGACCAATAGCAGTGGTATTGCCACAGCAACCTTAACCAATACGACAATAGAAACGGTACAAGTAAGTGCCTTGGTGGATGCCAATAATAACAGTACAGCGGATGCCCCAGTTGTAAACGAGTCGAGTAATGTCGCTAGTGATGGAGACTTTGATGTGGACTTTACCTTGGCTACTATAAATGTAACTGCAACAGGTACTAGTTTGGATGTTAGTCCAATCTCTTTATCTGCAGATGGCTTTACAAGTTCTACAGCAACAGTACAATTACATGATGGAACCTCTGCGATTAGTACTTCAGGCATTAAGGTTATCTTTAATGTAAGCGGATCAGCCTTGTTTAGCAATAGCAGCAATACGATTGAAGTATTGACCAATAGCAGTGGTATTGCCACAGCAACCTTAACAAATACAACAATAGAAACGGTACAAGTAAGTGCCTTGGTGGATGCTAATAATAACAGTACAGCGGATGCCCCAGTTGTAAACGAGTCGAGTAATGTCGCTAGTGATGGAGACTATGTGGACTTTACTTTAGCGACTATAAATGTAACTGCAACAGGTACTAGTTTAGATGTTAGTCCAATCTCTTTATCAGCAGATGGCTTTACAAGTTCTACAGCAACAGTACAATTACATGATGGAACCTCTGCGATTAGTACTTCAGGCATTAAGGTTATCTTTAATGTAAGTGGATCAGCCTTGTTTAGCAATAGCAGCAATACCATTGAAGTAGTAACCAATAGCAGTGGTATTGCCACAGCAACCTTAACAAATACGACAATAGAAACGGTACAAGTAAGTGCCTTGGTGGATGCCAATAATAACAGTACAGCGGATGCTCCAGTTGTAAATGAATCGAGTAATGTTGCTAGTGATGGAGACTTTGATGTGGACTTTACTTTAGCTACCATAAATGTAACGGCAACAGGTACCAGTTTGGATGTTAGTCCAATCTCTTTATCAGCAGATGGCTTTACAAGTTCTACAGCAACAGTACAATTACATGATGGAACCTCTGCGATTAGTACTTCAGGCATTAAGGTTATCTTTAATGTAAGTGGATCAGCCTTGTTTAGCAATAGCAGCAATACGATTGAAGTATTGACCAATAGCAGTGGTATTGCCACAGCAACCCTAACAAATACGACAATAGAAACGGTACAAGTAAGTGCCTTGGTGGATGCCAATAATAACAGTACAGCAGATGCACCAGTTGTAAACGAGTCGAGTAATGTCGCTAATGATGGAAACTTTGACGTAGACTTTACCTTGGCGACTATCAATGTAACTGCAACAGGTACTAGTTTGGATGTTAGTCCAATCTCTTTATCAGCAGATGGATTTACCACTTCTACAGCAACAGTTCAATTACATGATGGTACCTCTGCGATTAGTACTTCAGGCATTAAAGTTATCTTTAATGTAAGTGGATCAGCCTTGTTTAGCAATAGCAGTAATACCATTGAAGTATTGACCAATAGCAGTGGTGTTGCCACCGCAACATTAACCAATACAACAATAGAAACGGTACAAGTAAGTGCCTTGGTGGATGCCAATAATAACAGTACAGCGGATGCTCCAGTTGTAAACGAGTCGAGTAATGTCGCTAGTGATGGAGACTTTGATGTGGACTTTACCCTGGCTACTATAAATGTAACTGCAACAGGTACCAGTTTGGATGTAACTCCAATCTCCTTATCAGCAGATGGATTTACAAGTTCTACAGCAACAGTACAATTACATGATGGTACATCAGCGATTAGTACTTCAGGCATTAAAGTTATCTTTAATGTAAGTGGATCAGCCTTGTTTAGCAATAGCAGCAATACCATTGAAGTATTGACCAATAGCAGTGGTATTGCCACAGCAACCTTAACAAATACGACAATAGAAACGGTACAAGTAAGTGCCTTGGTGGATGCCAATAATAACAGTACAGCAGATGCACCAGTTGTAAACGAGTCGAGTAATGTTGCTAGTGATGGAGACTTTGATGTGGACTTTACTTTAGCGACTATCAATGTAACGGCAACAGGTACTAGTTTGGATGTTAGTCCAATCTCTTTATCAGCAGATGGCTTTACAAGTTCTACAGCAACAGTACAATTGCATGATGGAACCTCTGCGATTAGTACCTCAGGCATTAAAGTTATCTTTAATGTAAGCGGATCAGCCTTGTTTAGCAATAGCAGCAATACGATTGAAGTATTGACCAATAGCAGTGGTATTGCCACAGCAACCTTAACCAATACAACAATAGAAACGGTACAAGTAAGTGCCTTGGTGGATGCCAATAATAACAGTACAGCAGATGCACCAGTTGTAAACGAGTCGAGTAATGTCGCTAATGATGGAAACTTTGACGTAGACTTTACCTTGGCTACTATAAATGTAACGGCTAGTGGTACCAGTTTGGATGTTAGTCCAATCTCTTTATCAGCAGATGGATTTACAAGTTCTACAGCAACAGTACAATTACATGATGGAATATCAGCGATTAGTACTTCAGGCATTAAAGTTATCTTTAATGTAAGTGGATCAGCCTTGTTTAGCAATAGCAGCAATACCATTGAAGTAGTAACCAATAGCAGTGGTATTGCCACAGCAACCTTAACAAATACGACAATAGAAACGGTACAAGTAAGTGCCTTGGTGGATGCCAATAATAACAGTACAGCGGATGCCCCAGTTGTAAACGAGTCGAGTAATGTCGCTAGTGATGGTGACTTTGATGTGGACTTTACTTTAGCTACCATAAATGTAACTGCAACAGGTACTAGTTTGGATGTTAGTCCAATCTCTTTATCAGCAGATGGCTTTACAAGTTCTACAGCAACAGTACAATTACATGATGGAACCTCTGCGATTAGTACTTCAGGCATTAAAGTTATCTTTAATGTAAGTGGATCAGCCTTGTTTAGCAATAGCAGCAATACCATTGAAGTAGTAACCAATAGCAGTGGTATTGCCACAGCAACCTTAACAAATACGACAATAGAAACGGTACAAGTAAGTGCCTTGGTGGATGCTAATAATAACAGTACAGCGGATGCTCCAGTTGTAAATGAATCCAGTAATGTCGCTAGTGATGGAGACTTTGATGTGGACTTTACCTTGGCTACTATAAATGTAACGGCTAGTGGTACCAGTTTGGATGTTAGTCCAATCTCTTTATCAGCAGATGGATTTACAAGTTCTACAGCAACAGTACAATTACATGATGGAATATCAGCGATTAGTACTTCAGGCATTAAAGTTATCTTTAATGTAAGTGGATCAGCCTTGTTTAGCAATAGCAGCAATACCATTGAAGTATTGACCAATAGCAGTGGTATTGCCACAGCAACCTTAACCAATACGACAATAGAAACGGTACAAGTAAGTGCCTTGGTGGATGCCAATAATAACAGTACAGCGGATGCCCCAGTTGTAAACGAGTCGAGTAATGTCGCTAGTGATGGAGACTTTGATGTGGACTTTACCTTGGCTACTATAAATGTAACTGCAACAGGTACTAGTTTGGATGTTAGTCCAATCTCTTTATCTGCAGATGGCTTTACAAGTTCTACAGCAACAGTACAATTACATGATGGAACCTCTGCGATTAGTACTTCAGGCATTAAGGTTATCTTTAATGTAAGCGGATCAGCCTTGTTTAGCAATAGCAGCAATACGATTGAAGTATTGACCAATAGCAGTGGTATTGCCACAGCAACCTTAACAAATACAACAATAGAAACGGTACAAGTAAGTGCCTTGGTGGATGCTAATAATAACAGTACAGCGGATGCCCCAGTTGTAAACGAGTCGAGTAATGTCGCTAGTGATGGAGACTTTGATGTGGACTTTACTTTAGCGACTATAAATGTAACTGCAACAGGTACTAGTTTAGATGTTAGTCCAATCTCTTTATCAGCAGATGGCTTTACAAGTTCTACAGCAACAGTACAATTACATGATGGAACCTCTGCGATTAGTACTTCAGGCATTAAGGTTATCTTTAATGTAAGTGGATCAGCCTTGTTTAGCAATAGCAGCAATACCATTGAAGTAGTAACCAATAGCAGTGGTATTGCCACAGCAACCTTAACAAATACGACAATAGAAACGGTACAAGTAAGTGCCTTGGTGGATGCCAATAATAACAGTACAGCGGATGCTCCAGTTGTAAATGAATCGAGTAATGTTGCTAGTGATGGAGACTTTGATGTGGACTTTACTTTAGCTACCATAAATGTAACGGCAACAGGTACCAGTTTGGATGTTAGTCCAATCTCTTTATCAGCAGATGGCTTTACAAGTTCTACAGCAACAGTACAATTACATGATGGAACCTCTGCGATTAGTACTTCAGGCATTAAGGTTATCTTTAATGTAAGTGGATCAGCCTTGTTTAGCAATAGCAGCAATACGATTGAAGTATTGACCAATAGCAGTGGTATTGCCACAGCAACCCTAACAAATACGACAATAGAAACGGTACAAGTAAGTGCCTTGGTGGATGCCAATAATAACAGTACAGCGGATGCTCCAGTTGTAAACGAGTCGAGTAATGTCGCTAGTGATGGAGACTTTAATGTGGACTTTACCCTGGCGACTATCAATGTAACTGCAACAGGTACAAGTTTGGATGTTAGTCCAATCTCTTTATCAGCAGATGGATTTACAAGTTCTACAGCAACAGTACAATTACATGATGGAATATCAGCGATTAGTACTTCAGGCATTAAAGTTATCTTTAATGTAAGTGGATCAGCCTTGTTTAGCAATAGTAGCAATACGATCGAAGTATTGACCAATAGCAGTGGTATTGCCACAGCAACCTTAACCAATACAACAATAGAAACGGTACAAGTAAGTGCCTTGGTGGATGCCAATAATAACAGTACGGCGGATGCTCCAGTTGTAAATGAATCCAGTAATGTCGCTAGTGATGGAGACTTTGATGTGGACTTTACTTTAGCGACTATAAATGTAACGGCAACAGGTACTAGCTTGGATGTTAGTCCAATCTCTTTATCTGCAGATGGCTTTACCACTTCTACAGCAACAGTACAATTACATGATGGAATATCAGCGATTAGTACTTCAGGCATTAAAGTTATCTTTAATGTAAGTGGATCAGCCTTGTTTAGTAATAGCAGCAATACGATTGAAGTATTGACCAATAGCAGTGGTATTGCCACAGCAACCTTAACAAATACAACAATAGAAACGGTACAAGTAAGTGCCTTGGTGGATGCCAATAATAACAGTACAGCGGATGCTCCAGTTGTAAACGAGTCGAGTAATATCGCTAGTGATGGAGACTTTAATGTGGACTTTACCTTGGCTACTATCAATGTAACGGCAACAGGTACTAGTTTGGATGTAACTCCAATCTCTTTATCAGCAGATGGCTTTACCACTTCTACTGCAACAGTACAATTACATGATGGAACCTCTGCGATTAGTACTTCAGGCATTAAAGTTATCTTTAATGTAAGCGGATCAGCCTTGTTTAGCAATAGCAGCAATACGATTGAAGTATTGACCAATAGCAGTGGTATTGCCACAGCAACCTTAACCAATACAACAATAGAAACGGTACAAGTAAGTGCCTTGGTGGATGCTAATAATAACAGTACAGCGGATGCTCCAGTTGTAAACGAGTCGAGTAATGTCGCTAGTGATGGAGACTTTGATGTGGACTTTACCCTGGCTACTATCAATGTAACTGCAACAGGTACGAGTTTGGATGTAACTCCAATCTCTTTATCAGCAGATGGATTTACAAGTTCTACAGCAACAGTACAATTGCATGATGGTACATCAGCGATTAGTACTTCAGGCATTAAAGTTATCTTTAATGTAAGTGGATCAGCCTTGTTTAGCAATAGCAGCAACACGATTGAAGTATTGACCAATAGCAGTGGTATTGCCACAGCAACCTTAACCAATACAACAATAGAAACGGTACAAGTAAGTGCCTTGGTGGATGCCAATAATAACAGTACAGCGGATGCCCCAGTTGTAAACGAGTCGAGTAATGTCGCTAGTGATGGAGACTTTAATGTGGACTTTACCCTGGCGACTATCAATGTAACTGCAACAGGTACAAGTTTGGATGTTAGTCCAATCTCTTTATCAGCAGATGGATTTACAAGTTCTACAGCAACAGTACAATTACATGATGGAATATCAGCGATTAGTACTTCAGGCATTAAAGTTATCTTTAATGTAAGTGGATCAGCCTTGTTTAGCAATAGTAGCAATACGATCGAAGTATTGACCAATAGCAGTGGTATTGCCACAGCAACCTTAACCAATACAACAATAGAAACGGTACAAGTAAGTGCCTTGGTGGATGCCAATAATAACAGTACGGCGGATGCTCCAGTTGTAAATGAATCCAGTAATGTCGCTAGTGATGGAGACTTTGATGTGGACTTTACTTTAGCGACTATAAATGTAACGGCAACAGGTACTAGCTTGGATGTTAGTCCAATCTCTTTATCTGCAGATGGCTTTACCACTTCTACAGCAACAGTACAATTACATGATGGAATATCAGCGATTAGTACTTCAGGCATTAAAGTTATCTTTAATGTAAGTGGATCAGCCTTGTTTAGTAATAGCAGCAATACGATTGAAGTATTGACCAATAGCAGTGGTATTGCCACAGCAACCTTAACAAATACAACAATAGAAACGGTACAAGTAAGTGCCTTGGTGGATGCCAATAATAACAGTACAGCGGATGCTCCAGTTGTAAACGAGTCGAGTAATATCGCTAGTGATGGAGACTTTAATGTGGACTTTACCTTGGCTACTATCAATGTAACGGCAACAGGTACTAGTTTGGATGTAACTCCAATCTCTTTATCAGCAGATGGCTTTACCACTTCTACTGCAACAGTACAATTACATGATGGAACCTCTGCGATTAGTACTTCAGGCATTAAAGTTATCTTTAATGTAAGCGGATCAGCCTTGTTTAGCAATAGCAGCAATACGATTGAAGTATTGACCAATAGCAGTGGTATTGCCACAGCAACCTTAACCAATACAACAATAGAAACGGTACAAGTAAGTGCCTTGGTGGATGCTAATAATAACAGTACAGCGGATGCTCCAGTTGTAAACGAGTCGAGTAATGTCGCTAGTGATGGAGACTTTGATGTGGACTTTACCCTGGCTACTATCAATGTAACTGCAACAGGTACGAGTTTGGATGTAACTCCAATCTCTTTATCAGCAGATGGATTTACAAGTTCTACAGCAACAGTACAATTGCATGATGGTACATCAGCGATTAGTACTTCAGGCATTAAAGTTATCTTTAATGTAAGTGGATCAGCCTTGTTTAGCAATAGCAGCAACACGATTGAAGTATTGACCAATAGCAGTGGTATTGCCACAGCAACCTTAACCAATACAACAATAGAAACGGTACAAGTAAGTGCCTTGGTGGATGCCAATAATAACAGTACAGCGGATGCCCCAGTTGTAAACGAGTCGAGTAATGTCGCTAGTGATGGTGACTTTGATGTGAACTTTATATTACCAACCAATATTGATACTTCAGGATCAGGAACATCGATAGCATCAGTAGATGGAACAGCATCGGCTAATGGCTTAGAAACAGAAACGATTACAGTTCAGGTAAAAGATGCCTCAGGAGTAGCGATAGCAGTAGCAGGATTAAATGTAAGTTTTGCAGTAACCAGTGATGCTACTTTATCTAGTGCAACAGCAATTACAGATGCTACAGGAGCAGCTAGTATTGATATTACCAATACCCGCATAGAAAGTGTAAATGTAACTGCAACCTTAGACCATGATAATAATGGAGGAACAGCGGAATTAACGGTAGCTAATGGCAGTCCACTAATAGTTATTTTTACTTTACCAACCAATATTGATACTTCAGCAACAGGAACATCTATAACAGCAGCAGACGGAACAGCATCGGCTAATGGCTTAGAAACAGAAACAATCACCGTTCAGATTAGAGATGCATCAGGAGTAGCGATAACTACAGCAGGATTAAATGTAAGCTTTGCCGTAACTGGTGATGCAACTTTATCAAGTGCAACAGCAATTACAGATGCTACGGGAGCAGTTAGTATTGATATCACCAATACCAGCATAGAAAGTGTAGATGTAACAGCAACTTTGGATCATGATAATAATGGAGGAACAGCAGAATTAACGGTAACTAATGGCAGTCCATTAACAGTTGTTTTTACTTTACCAACCAATATTGATACTTCAGCAACAGGAACATCAATGGCTTCTGATGACGGAACAGCATCGGCTAATGGCTTAGAAACAGAAACCATCACCGTTCAGGTTAGAGATGCATCAGGAGTAGCGATAGCTGCAGCAGGATTAAATGTAAGCTTTGTCGTAACTGGTGATGCTACTTTATCAAGTATAACAGCAATTACAGATGCTACAGGAACAGCGAGTATTGATATTACCAATACCAGCATAGAAAGTGTAAATGTAACAGCCACTTTGGACCATGATAATAATGGAGGAACAGCAGAATTAACGATAGCAAATGGCAGTCCATTAGCAGTTAATTTTACTTTACCGACCAATATTGATACTTCAGGATCAGGAACATCCATAGCATCAGCAGATGGTATAGGAGTAGCAGATGGTGCAGAAACAGAAACGATTACGGTTCAGGTTAGAGATGCTTCTGGAGTTGCAATTGCCATAGCAGGAATTAATGTAACATTCGCGGTAAGTGGAGATGCAATAATGTCTAGCACTACCGCAATAACAGATGCTACTGGGGCAGCAAGCATAACCATAACAGATTCTAGTATAGAAAACGTCTTGATTTCTGCAACAATAGATCATGATAATAACGCAGGAACTTCCGAGATATCAGTATCAAATGGAAACCCATTAGTCGTTAATTTTATATTACCTACAAATATAAATACATCAATAAATGGTACATCAATAACAGCAGTAGATAATGCTGCAATAGCAAATGGTGTAGAAACAGAAGTAATTACAGTTCAAGTAAGAGATGCTTCTGGAGCAGCTATAAAAGTTGCTGGTTTGTATGTGTCATTTAATGCAACAGGTAGTGCAGTGTTATCAAGTACAAATGCATTAACAGATAGTAATGGACAAGCAACTGTAATGCTTACAAATACAATAGCAGAAACAGTTGATGTAACTGCATTAATAGATCATGATAATTTAAGTGCTACTTTAAGAGTAGCTGTGTTAAATGGTAGCCCTGCTAGTATAGTATTTAGCCCAGATAATTCCAATCCAAGTACCTTAACAACTAGTATTATTGCTTCACCAGAAGTTATAGTTGCAAATGGAAGTACAACTTCAATAGTATTAGTACAATTAAAAGATGTTAATGGTAATAATCTTACCATTTCTACAGGAACAGTTGTTTTAACAACATCAGCTGGTAGTATTAGTTCGGTAACAAATAATGGTAATGGAACTTATACAACAACAGTTACAAGTAGCACTATTGCGGGAACAGCTATAATAACAGGAACTCTAGATGGAACAGCATTAACCAACAATGAGACTATACTATTTACACCAGATAATGCCGATCCATCAACAACAAATGTGAATACGACAGTAGTAGCAACAGATGTATTGCTGATATCTGATGGAATAGATAACACAACAATAATAGTAACATTGGCAGATAAAAATGGCAATTTACTTAATATTGGTGGTGCAGTAGTTACTTTAGATGATGGTGCTGGAAATTCCACCATAGGAACTGTAACCGACAATAGTAATGGTACTTATACTTTTATTGTAAGTAATAACACAGCAGAAATAGTAACCTATACGGCTAGTGTATCAGGAAATGTAATTACAGATACCGCCGAAATAGAATATGCTTTTGATGAAATTGGAATATTCTCAGAAATACTAGAAGATTCTAATTCTACAGGAGGTAATGATAATGCCAATAATGTATCAGTTACCGTAGAAGAATTGGCTGCAATAATTGGGATTACTGATGTAAACGCAGTTTTGGAAGAAGCATATCAAAAAGAAATAAATGCAGAAACAGGATTTAGCAATCCTCCAACCTTAGCAGAAGTCCAGGAAATTATTGATAGAGTTAATGCCATTCAAATTTTGGTAAATACAGCTAATAGTCCAGCAGAAGGAAGTCCTTCTATAACAGATCTAACAGATCTTGGATTAACAGACCTAATTACAGATAACCAAAGTAAATACGAAGAAGCTATAGCAAATTCCGACCCAAAACCAAGTACAACTGCCGAATTACAAGCATTAATAGATGTTATAAATGCACAAAAGGCGACCATTGTTGCAACCGATATTTTAGGAGTTAAAAATGGGGAACGTACTTCATGGATCGTCAACGGAATTGAAGATTATCCGAATAATTCGGTAAGTGTTTTCAATAGATGGGGTAAAATTGTTTATGAAGCCAAAGGTTATAAAAACGATTGGAAAGGATTTTACAGAGGATTGACTAAACCACTTCCAGAAGGTTCTTATTATTTTAGAATTGATCTAGAAGGAGACGGAACTGCTATAGAAGATGGTTGGATATTCATAGCCAAATAATAGTATTATGAATCAGGTACAATCAATATTTAGATATAAAACGATTAAAAAATATATGAAAAATAGTATAAAATATATACTTCTTTGTTTCTTGTTTATAAGTGCAAATACTTGGGGACAGCAAGAAGGTAAACTAATCATGTTTCACAAAAACATGAATATTATAAATCCTGCTTATACTGGAGCCAATAATACAACTACTTTTATTCTTACCATACAATCACAATGGCAAGGAGTTGAAAATGCTCCAAAACTACAAGCATTTTCTTTTGGAATGCCTGTCGGTAAAAATTTGGGTATTGGAACTTCATTTACAAACGATAAAGTGTTTATTGAAAAGCAAACTACATTAGATATTGACTTTTCGTATAGAATTCCGTTTTCTTATGAGGTAAGTTTATACTTAGGGTTAAAGGCCGGAGGAAGTTTTTATAATATAGATGTTTCAACATTACAAAGTGTCAATACCATTGATAATTTGGATATTTCTGATCAGAATAAATTTAGCCCAAATATTGGAGTTGGAGCATATCTATCACATGAAAAATTTTACCTTTCACTTGCAGCACCAAGAATATTAGGATCTGAACGTTTAGAAGATAAAAGTGGTATAAATGTTATTGCTCAACAGCGTATGCATTTGTATTTTTCTGGGGGCTACAAGGTTTATTTAAATGATAAGTTTACCTTAAAACCAGAATTTATGACAAGATATGTTTCTGGAGCACCATTCTCAGCAGATATAATTGCAGCTGTAAAGTATGATAATTCAATTGAGTTGGCTGGGATAATAAGTACAGATAGCGCAGTTGGTGGTTATATTTCTTTAGCTTTTGGAGATGTTTTTAGTTTTGGTTATTCATATACAAATTCTACCAAATCTCAACTTTCACAATTTACAGAAGGTTCACATGAGATATTGTTAAAAATAAGATTAGGAAATAATAAACGATTCCAAGCATTTAGATAAAAAAACAGTCTTTTTTATAAGCTCAATTCAAGCCAAGAGAATTATTTGATTTCAATACAAAATTCTTTTAGAATTTCACTCAATCTGATAGTGTCAAATCGTGTAGTTTTTGATAGGAAATTGTATAGTAATTCTGTTATTTAATACTTAGATAAAATTGAGGTTTATAATTAGAATTTTTGATATGCTTAAGAATTATACAATTTATGAACAACACTTTTATAGGTTTGCCCAATAGGTATGGTATGTTTTTCGATAGTAATTCTATTGCCTTCTATGCTTTTAATTTTTGCTATGGAAACGATAAAAGATTTATGAACACGTAAAAAATCTTCCTTAGCTAATAACTTTTCAAAAGCAGATATTTTTTCATGACTAACAATCATTTCATCACTAAAATAGAGCTTGGTATAATTGCCATATGCTTCTATAAATAAAATAGTATCCAAATCTATCTGATGCTGTTGTTTATCGCCTTTTAAAAATATTTTATTCTTTTTAGGTGTTGCTATGGTCTCGTCTACAACAGGAGAAACAACATTTATAAGAGGAGGAGAAACTTTGTTTACAGCACTTATAAAACGTTCAAAACTAAATGGTTTTAATAAGTAATCGGTAATATTTAATGCATACCCTTCTAGGGCATATTCTTTATAAGCTGTTGTTACTATTATTTTTGGAGGGTTAATTAAAGTTTTTAAAAAATCAAATCCAGAAAGTTTTGGCATATTAATGTCTAAAAACAATAAGTCTGCTTGTTCTTTATTTAAAAGCTGCATAGCCTCAAAGGTATTATAGCAATTTCCTACTTTTTGTAAATGTGATAAATTACCACAATATCCTTCAATGATACGATGGGCAATAGGTTCGTCATCTATAATAATGTAGCGTATCATTTTATATCTATTTCTAAGTTTACCCTATAAGTTTGTTCTTTTTTATTAATGACAAGCTTATGTTTTTTGGGATAGATCAGTTGCAATCGTTTTTTTAAGTTGTCAATACCTATACCTTTATGACCCGTATTGCTAATTGATTCATAGTTATTTTCTATTCTAAATTTAATCACATCATTTGCAACCTCTAAGCTGATATGAATATACGCATCTTTTGTTAAGCGTTCAACACCATGTTTAAATGCATTTTCTAATAGAATAATAAATAACAGTGGAGCTACTTTATAATCGGCATCCAAGAGATGATCAAAAGTAATAGCTACATGTTGATGATATCTAATTTTATGTAATGCGATATAATTTTCTAAATAATTAATTTCATCTTTTAAAGAAACTTCATCTTCTTTGCCTTCATATATAGTATACCGCATCATATCTGATAATTTTAATACTACTTTTGGTGCATCATCAGATTTTTCTACAGTAAGACCATAAAGATTGTTAAGGGTATTGAAGAAAAAATGTGGGTTAATCTGGCTTTTTAGTAATTGTAATTCGGCACTTGCTTTGTCTTTTTTTAAATGTTGTAGCCATTTCCATTGCTCAAAAAGCCATAAAACAATTATTGCAGGGAAAGTTAAAGCACTGATATTAACTAGTGTGGTATGTTCCTCATGTAGATATGCTGTAAACAATCGTACATATAAAAAATAAGAAAGTAATGCTCCATAGACGCTTGCAATAAGTTTCCAATATTTTTTAAAAAAACTAGGAGCTAAAAGATAAAATGTGCCTAACCAAAATAAAGACAGTAGACTTATGGTGATGGGGTTGTCAGGAATATTAAAAAACCTGTCTGTTGCAAATATCAGATAGAACAAAAATAGAAGAAGAATAATGGTGTATAGAATACGTTTATTTTTTAAGATATATGGAATTCTGTAGATTACAAAAGATACCAATGCCCACCAGAACATAAAAATTAGTATGATTTCTACAAACTCTTCTTTAAAATTTGGCAATAACAATACCTCTAATGCTGCCAAGCTTATTATCCCAATAAGCACAACTACAAAGCCAATAAGTAATGGAACAAATTTTTTATAAGGGCGCTTCATGATGTATTTTAAACTTAAATTTTATAAAGTTATGGATTCAATAGTTATTTATTAGCTGTTTTATAGTTCAAAAATAAGGATGTCAAGACTAGTTTACAATTAATTTGATAAACCATGTCATTTTTGAGTCAAACACTACTGGTTTTTCTATCAACACTACTTTATCCTTTTTCTGCTATAATGTATGTCAGTTTTATAGTGACTCATCATATATATTATACAAATTATTGTCTTCTGCTTAGGTTCGTAACCTAATAATCAATCAAACCATATAAAAGTGGGAATCAAAAAATGAACAAACTAGAAATTCATAATTTATCAAAAACCTATGCAAATGGAGTTAAAGCATTGCAAAATGTATCTCTAGAAATCACTAATGGTATGTTTGGACTATTAGGAGCCAATGGTGCTGGAAAATCATCCTTGATGAAAACTATTGCATCATTACAAGAACCTAGTAAAGGAACAATAGTTTTTAATGATACTGATATTATAAAAGATCCTAATGAAATTAGAAAATGCTTGGGCTACTTGCCACAGCAGTTTGGGGTATATCCAAAAATATCCGCGGAAAAGCTACTAGATCATATTGCAGTATTAAAAGGGGTAATCAATACTAATGATAGAAAATCACAAGTTGATGCATTATTAGCTCAGACCAATTTATACCAACATCGTAAAAAAGCGGTACATACTTTTTCTGGAGGAATGAAACAGCGTTTTGGTATAGCTCAGGCTTTACTCGCTAATCCACAGGTGGTTATTGTTGATGAACCTACTGCAGGTTTAGATCCAGAAGAGCGCAATAGATTTTTAAACTTGTTAAGTGAAATAGGGGAAAATGTTATTGTTATTTTATCTACTCATATTGTTGAAGATGTATATGGGCTATGCTCCAAAATGGCAATATTGGCTGAAGGCAAAATTATAGAACAAGGTAGTCCATCTGTTTTAGTTTCAAATCTAAATGATAAAATATGGACAAAAACTGTGGATAAAAATGAGTTGGATGGCTATAGAAAAAGCTATAATGTTATTTCTAGCAAATTGGTGTCAGGAAAAACACAAATACGTGTAGAATCGGAGTACTTGCCCGATACTAGTTTTATAGCAGCAATTCCAAATTTAGAGGATGTGTATTTTACTGCTACACAAAAACAAGTACTAATCAAACACCAATAAGTTATGTTTAGAAAATTACTACAATTTGAGCTGTTTTATCACAGAAAACAACGTTCATTGCTTATTTTATGCATTGTTTTTTTAGGTTATGGTCTGTTGATTGGAAGTATGGGACAAGCTCCTGCTAATTTAAATTTTAATGCTCCATACCAACTGGCATATTATACTTCATTAATGTCTTTAGGAGCTATTTTTATAGTAATGTTTTTTGCTATAAATGCTGCTATACGTGACAAAGAACATAATGTAGAAAGTATTATTTATAGTACAGCAATACAAAAACATCATTTTTTTTTAAGCCGATTTCTAGCTATTTTTTTTAATGGAATAGTAGTTTTTATGCCTTTTATAATTGGGTATATCGCTAGTATTGCCTTTTCAGATTTAGACGCAGAACGTATTGCTAGTTTTAGTGTATTAACGTACCTGGTACCTTGGCTAATATTTGTAATTCCTAATATTTTTATTTGTGCTGTAGTTCTATTTTCTTTAAGTCTACTTTTCAAAAAAAATAGTGTTACTTATATAGGAGCAGTAGCCATGTATTTATTATATATGATGGCTTCTTTTTTACTTAATTCTCCTTTAATGGCCGCATCAACACCACCAACGCCAGAAGGTCTTTTTGTTGGAGCTTTATTAGATCCGTTTGGTATTACTGCCTTTTTTGAACAAGTAACATTTTGGACTCCATATCAAAAAAACACAGAATTATTATCTTTTTCAGGATTGTTATTTTGGAACAGATTATTATGGATAGGTTTAGCCACACTAGTATTGATAATTGTGTATAAGGTGTTTTCTTTTAGGCAGCTAAATTCAAAAATAAAAAAAGAAAGTACTATTGATAGTAGTACTATTGGCAATTCAATTTATGCACCAATTAGCGTTTCAATTACCAATGCTGTACAACGTTTTACTTTTTTTAAACTAATAAAAAATACGCTAATAGGTGTTTTTAAAAGCCCAGCTTTTATGGTACTTATACTCATGTGGGTAGTTTTTATAGGTATGGATATTCATTCCAGAATGTTTGAAGGTGGTGCTTATAATGACAGTTGGTATACAAGTACCAATTTGCTTATAGATTTAATTGCCAATCAACTCCCTATATTTGGAATAATGCTAATTGTATTTTTTAGTGGCGAAATTGTATGGCGTACTCGATCTTATAATTTCAATGAAATTATAGATGCTACACCAGTAAAAAACGCAACTTTCTTTTTGGCGAACCTAGCAAGCCTATTGCTCTTGCCGATACTATTAATTTTCTCATCAATTCTAATCGCTATAGCATTTCAATTGGTTTCAGGATACTATAATTTTGAGTTAGATCTTTATTTATCAATGTTTTATTATCAAGGAATACCACTTTATATCTATTGCATACTGGCCTTGTTTATGCAAAGTATACTGCCCAATAAGTATTTGGCAATGGCTATTACGGTAGTCATCATCTTTTTGTTTGGGATGAACTCTTGGATAATAGGAATAACACATCCAATGTTGCGTTTTGCTATTTTTCCAAGCCCAAGTTATAGCAATATGAATGGTTTTTCAATAGTAATATCAGCATTTACAGATTTTGCTTACTATTGGATAGCTTTTTCAGGGATACTAGCGCTTATTTCTTTTAAATTATTGCAGCGTGGTACCATAGCAAGTTTTAGAGTAAAGCTTACACAACTTATTAGCAATTGGAATAAAAAGCAAGCAGTAGGCATGGCAATAATGGTAATATTGTTTTGTACAGCTGCAATACAAGTGTATTATAATGTTGCTATAGTTGGAGAATATGAGTCGCGAACAACCAGACTAAATAGTATGGAAACTTATGAGCGCAAATATGAACCATACAAAGAATTGGAAAGACTATTTCCAGTAGCAATAAACACTAAGGTAGATTTATTTCCAAATAGTAATAGCTATACTATGGATGCTAAATTCCAAATGAAAAATAAAAATGATAAAGCAATTGCTACCGTTTTTATAAATGAAAGGGCTCCATTAAGTAAAATTGAATTTGATAGGGGAATACTTCTGGAAAGGGATAGCATATATGGAGCATATTTGTTTGAGTTTAATCCTCCAATAGCACCAAATGAAATATTAGAAATGACTTTTAGCGTTGTTAAAAAAGTAAAAGGATATGAAGATGAAAAGGTTATTGTAAAAAACGGAACCTATATTACCTTTAGAGATTATATGCCAAAAATGGGTTATAATTCAACTTTAGAAATACAAAATAAAATAGAACGAAAAAAAAGAAACTTACCAGAATTAGTTAATGATAAAGTTACAGAATCTCACATTAAAAGTTATAGTTCTACTATAGGAAAGGTAAGTTTTGAGTCCACCATATCTACAGCCGAGGACCAAACTGCAATTACTTCTGGAAAGTTAATAAAAGAATGGAAAGAAAATGGAAGAAATTACTATCACTATAAAGAAACAGCGCCCATAATGCCAACTATAGCTTATTTTTCTGCAAAGTATGCTACTAAAAAAGAGCGTTACAAAAATATTGATATTACACAATATTTCCATCCAAAACACAATTATAATATAGAAAAAATAGCAGAAAGCACTAAAGAAGCCTTAGCCTATTGCACTACAAATTTTGGTGACTATCCATTTGATTATTTAAGAATTGCCGAGATACCATCGCATTGGGGGTTTGGTGGTTATGCGCATCCAGGGCTTATAAGTATGGTAGAAGATAGGTTGTACCTTATAGATATTAGTAATAATCCAAAGTTCGATTTGGTAGCCAAAAGAACAATACACGAAGTGGCACACCAATGGTGGGGACATGCTTTAATGCCCAAAAATACTCCAGGAGCTTCATTGTTTATTGAGGGCTTTGCAAAATATACTGAAGCAGTAGTTTTAGAAAAAATGTATGGAAAGGGAGCTTTATGGCAATTAAGTGAGACTGCCAATTATAGATACTTTTTTGGACATGCTTATGCTAGTTTACAAGAGCCACCAGTTTATTTAGAAGACGAAGAGTCTTATATTGCATATGGTAAAAACCTAACCGTTATGCTTGCGCTCAAAGATTTAATAGGAGAAACGAAGCTAAATAGTGTATTGTTTAGTCTTATTACTAATTATGGATCCAGCTCAAAAACTCGCGTAACCAGTATAGATTTCCTAAATGAATTGTATAAAATAATTCCCGAACACCGTAAGCTAATAGACAATTGGTTTAAAGAAGTTATATTATATGACTTGTCTGTAGAGAAGCAATCTTATACTGAATTAGACAATGGAAAATATAAAGTTAATGTTACTGTAAATGCCAAACGCAGCAAAATGCTAGCTGATGGTAGTACTACAGATATAGCTATAGATGAACCTATCCGAATGGCAGTTTTTACAAAAAATGCAAACGAAATAACTTCCGATTCAGAGGTGCTTTATTATGAGTTAAGACAGATAAATAAAGAAAAAACAAGCTTTAGTTTTGTGGTAGATGCCAAACCAGAATTTGTAGCAATTGACCCTTATGGTACTAGAATTGATGAAAATATATATGATAATATTAAAGAGGTTAAGCTAAAGGACTAAGTAGTAAAATAAGTTAAAATAAAAGCATAAGGCATTATTCCACAGCGAAATGTCCTATGCTTTTTCTACTGATTTATGATGTTTAGAATAATTTAAAGTGGATAAAATATTCAAAAGAGAATAAAAACTTAAATAAAATACAATTAATTGCTAATTGTAGATTATTTAACACGAAGAATGCTTGCTATAAAATATGTTTACAGCTTTAATCCTTTTTATTAGACAAAAGTTAAAAACGTATTTTATGAAATTTATAATTACCTTATTTATAAGTAGTATTCTAAGTTATACACATTGCACTGCTCAAGAAAACAATAATGCAACAATAAAAATAAGCGGAACAGTTTTTAGTATAGTTGATAAGGCCAAACTATCCCACGTTAATATACATGTTTTAAAAACTACTGTAGGAGCAACTACTAATCTAAAAGGAGAGTTTTTGATGTATGTTCCTAAAAAATATTCAAACGATAGTCTTCAAATTTCAGCTTTGGGTTTTAAGCCATTAACATTTAAAGTTTCAGATGTTAGCAAAACCCATCAGTTTTTATTGGAAGAAGCAAGTGTTAACCTAGAAGAAGTGATTGTTACTAATTTTACCGCAAAATCAATTGTCGAAAAAGCAATAGCTAATATTGCTGCTAATTACCAAGGAGAGCCTTATAAGAATACCGGTTTTTACAGACTGTTAACTAAAAAAGGAGAGGAGTATGTACAACTTTCCGAATCTGTTTTTGAAATTTATCATGCTAATAATTCTTCCAATGCTAATCAGTTTAAACTAATAAATAATAGAGATCTTACCGATTATAATGCATTACATAACCTAAGTATAGGGATAAATGCAAAATCAATATTTCAGCTAGATATAATTAATAATGCTAAAGAAATTAATTTGCTGACTAAAAAAGGTATGAAACGACATAATTTTAAATTTTCTGCTCCTAAAATCTACAACAACAGAGAAGTGTTTAGTGTTCAGTTTGATAAAAAAGATAATGTAAAAAAAACTGGATTCAAAGGTGAGTTGTTAATAGATAAAGAAACGTTTGCTTTTGTCTATTTTAAATTAAGTCGTAAAGATATTTCTCTTAACGACGTTACTAATGTTTTAGAAAGAGGCCTAATGAAACTAATGGGCATTAAAATTGGTATTAATTCTTTTATATATGAAATTAAATATAATAAAATAGGAGACAAGTACTACTTTTCTGGAGGAAGATATAACTCTGAGTTTGCCATTAAGAGATCAAAGGGGCGTTATGATTTTGTAATAAACTTAGATTTTGATTATAGAGTAACAGATATTATAAAAAATGCATCAGCGTTTGATAAAGATGTTATTTTTAAAAAGAACAAGATTATAGAGCGCGAGTATTTTAAATACGATCCTGTTTTTTGGCTTAATTATGATGAACTGTATCCAAATACAAGTTTTGAAGTGATAAAAGAAGAAATTAGAACCAATCAAGAATTAGATAATTACATAAAACCATGGAAAGCTGTTGATAATAGATAGAAAGACTTAACAGAAAGAGCTATAACTTTTGATGTTTATTTGTCACCGACCAATTCCGTCCTAAACGTTTTGTAAACTACGTTGATTTTCTTTGTATAATAAGACCTAAGAGGAATTACAATGATAAAGGGGTTGTTTTTGAATACTATTGTTTTTATGTCCTATCTAGATTTAGTCGTAAAATTTGCAGTGAAATCCCAGTAAAATTATAGGCTGTTTGAACGATAGTGAGTTCCTATAATTTATGGGATGAACAATATATTTAGACAAAATATAGTCAGACTATATTTTTTTGTTTCGTTTTTTTATCAATGAAAAAAATGAAAATGATTATTTATTTAGGACGCTATTAGTTACCGGCTTATTATTAAACTTCCTTTTTTTGCTTTTCTTATATTACTACTTATATTTGGGGACAAGAGATAACCTTATGGGTTGTAATTAATAATTAAAGTTAACGGATGAAATTTAAAGCACTTTTTTTTGGTTTGATATTAGTATTATGTGCAGAACAAATAGTAGGGCAAAACACTATTGAAACACTAAATAAAGAAAAATTAACCATTGGTGATCGATTAGAAATACAATCAGATGTATTGGAAGAAGCCAGAGTTCTTAATATTTATTTGCCTAATGGGTATGCCAAAAATAATTCAAAAAAGTATCCAGTTATCTATTTGCTAGATGGATCTATTGATGAAGATTTTATTCATATTTCTGGATTGGTACAATTTGGTTCATTTTCATGGATTAATATCTTGCCAGAATCTATTGTTGTAGGTATTGCTAATATTGATAGAAAACGTGATTTTACCTATCCAACAACTGTAAGGAAGGATAAAAAAGATTATCCGACCACCGGTGGATCAGAAAAATTCATTTCTTTTATAAAAACAGAGTTGCAACCATTTATAGAAACTACCTATAATGTTAACAACAGCAAAACAATTATTGGACAATCTCTAGGAGGATTGTTAGCAACCGAAATCTTGTTTAAAGAGCCAGATTTGTTTGATAATTATTTAATTATTAGTCCTAGTTTATGGTGGGACGATGAGTCATTACTTAAAACAAACCCTAAAGTTTATACTGCTAATAAGGCGGTTTATATAGCAGTTGGTACTGAAGGAAAAGTAATGGAAAGAGTAGCAAAAGAACTTTACGAAAAGTTGAATGTAATTAAAAAAGATAATACCAAGCTGGTTTTCGAGTTTTTCGAAAAGCAAACTCATGGAGATGCACTTCATTTATCTGTTTACGATGCTTTTGAGCAACTATTTATGAAAAAATAACTTAAGAGACATTAATTTTATTGATGTATTAGAATGAAAAAACATACCATATATCTTATTCATGGATATACAGCTTCGCCAGAAGCAAACTGGTTCCCTGATTTTAGAAAACAGTTAGAAAGTGATACAGTAGCTGTTCATATTTTAAAAATGCCTAATTCTCATCAGCCAGATTTTGAAGAGTGGGTTAATCATATGGACAATGAAATTATAGATTTTGATGAAAACTCTATTTTTGTTGGTCATAGTTTAGGATGTGTTACGGCCTTAAATTACCTGAGTAAGTATAGCTCTAAAAAAATTATGGGACTGTATATGATTTCTGGTTTTGTTGAAGGTTCCCCCATTCCAGAACTCTTACCTTTTGTGAAAAATGTACTTAGTTACAGTAAGTTAATAAAACAGGCAGCTATTAGAGTAGCAATTACTGCAAAAGATGATGATATTGTTCCTTATCAGTATTCTACTATATTAGCTGAAAAGTTAGAAGCAGATTTAACCATATTAGAAACAGGAAAACATTTTATAGATAGAGATGGTTTTACAGCGTTTCCTTTGCTTATCAAGCAAATTAAAGAAACAATAAAATTAGAATGTTAATCATTAATTTCAGTTCATTTCACGAAGTACCCTATTTAAACTTCTTAAGGTTATGCCAAGAAAATTAGCAATATCTTGTTTTGGTATTATTTTGGTAAATTCTGGATATTCTTTTTGAAGTTTTACAATATTATTTTCAATAGAGTATCCTTGCTGATAAGAATGTCTTGGTGCTTTATAACTAATTTTATAAGCCATAGCTTTAAGAATTAGATTTATAAATTTTTTGTCTTCATCTAATAATTTTTTATACGTTTCATGCGAAATTTTATAAACAGTCAACGGAGTTATGGCTTCAATAGTACAAAAACTAAGCTTGTTGGTATATATCTCTAGCTCTCCAAATTCTAATCCTTCTCCCAAAAACTCTTGGATAAAATCTTTTCCATTCTCATCCGTTAAATAGCATTTTGCAATTCCTTCTTTAATAAGAAATACAGAATTATACCGTTTCTCTTGAAGCATAACTTTGTCTTTAGAAACATATTTTTCTAAATCAATACCAATAGTATTCTTATTAAATAAACTATCTATATAAGCTAATAATTCTGGATTTGCTCTTATCATTTATTACACTGGGACAATTGTCCTTTTTAATTTCATTTAGTAGTAGGTTCTTTGCAATGGTAAAATTAAACAATAAAAAATAAGTATATGACTACCGATAGATTACTTCAACAATTAGCCTTTATAAAAGAAATTGATAAAATAAAATACATACAACGGAAAACAAAATTGTTTAATAGCGACCGTCCCGAAAATGATGCAGAACACAGTTGGCATTTGGCAATGATGGTTTTAGTTCTTGCAGAACATAGCAATACGCCAATAGACGTGCTTAAAGTATTGCAAATGGTACTGATTCATGATATCGTAGAAATAGATTCAGGTGATATTTTTATATATGATACTTCAAAAAATCATAACAATACTGCAGAAGAATTAAGGGCTGCACAACGTATTTTTGGATTATTGCCAGAAGATCAAAAAGAAAAATATATAGCAATTTGGGAAGAGTTTGAAGCTGGTGAAACTAATGAAGCTAAATTTGCAAAAGCAATGGATAGATTAGAGCCAATATTGCAAAATATTTCTAATAATGGAGGTACTTGGAGAGAGTATAATGTGCCTTATGATAAGGTATATGATAAAACAAAACCTGTATCAAAAGGATCCGATTTAATTTGGGAATATGCATTACAAGAACTGGAAGCGTATTTTGTAAAATAATTTTTAATAGCATTAAACATTTAATATTGTTTCAAATGAAATCCATATATAGTACTAACTTTTTATTGGTTTGTATAAGTTCTTTATTTTTTTCATCAAGTTTTAATATGCTTATTCCTGAGCTACCTTCCTATTTAAGTAGTCTTGGAGGGGCAGAATATAAAGGATTAATTATTGCACTATTTACACTTACAGCTGGAATATCAAGACCATTTAGTGGTAAACTAACTGATACGATAGGTCGTATCCCAGTGCTTATTATTGGTGCAGTTGTATGTGTAATTTGTGGATTTTTGTATCCTGTATTAAGCTCTGTCTCTGGGTTTTTGTTTTTAAGATTGATTCATGGTTTTTCCACTGGTTTTACGCCAACAGCAATATCTGCTTATGTAGCAGATAGTATTCCAAAAGAGCGATGGGGAGAAGCATTGGGCATACAAGGATTGTTTTTTAGTACTGGTTTTGCTTTAGGGCCTGCATTAGGAAGTTATTTGAAGTTAAATGTTTCTTTCGAAATGCTATTTTATGCCTCTTCTTTTATGGCATTATTTTCCATACTATTGGTTTTAAAATTAAAAGAAACCTTAGTAGATAAGCAACCATTTAGTTTAGCAGCTATAAAAATAACAAAAAAGGATATTGTAGAAAAAAGAGTATTACCAGCTGCAATTATTGTGTTTTTAGGATACATAGCTTTAGGGGTTATCCTAACCTTAATTCCAGATTGGAGCGAACATCTGGGACTTAAAAATAAGGGTATATTTTTTATTGTATTTACCGTGTTTTCGTTATTGGTACGTTTTATTGCTGGAAAATCATCTGACAAATATGGACGTAGTATTGTTATAAAAATAGGTCTTGTAATTGTGTTTATTGCACTTGTGCTTTTAGGACTTATGAAAACTAGTACAGGAATGTTAGTTGCTGCTGCTTTTTATGGATTGGGAATGGGAATTTTGTCTCCAACATTAAACGCATGGACCATAGATTTAAGCAATCCAAAATATAGAGGAAAAGCCATGGCAACAATGTATATTGCTCTTGAAGCTGGAATTGGTTTAGGAGCCTTATTATCTGGCTGGTATTATCAAGATATTATAACTAAGGTACCAACAATATTTTTTATTTGTGCAGTTTTAGTGGCATTTGCTTTTGTTTTGATGTTATCACGTTTAAAAGAAAGAAAAATAATACCTAACTTCACCAAAAACTAAACAACCATAGTAATGAATAAAGTTACCCTAGTATTGCTAATCTTATTTTTAAGTACCACAGTAACCGCTCAAGAAGAAAATGGAACACAGCAATTTTGGAATTCTTTGCAAGAATTATGCGGAAAATCTTTTGAAGGTAAGATGGTATTGCCAAAAGAAGATAAACAGTTTGGAGGAAAACGTTTGGTAATGGATGTTCGCTATTGTAGTGATACGGTAATAAAAATTCCTTTTTTTGTTGGTGATGATAAATCCAGAACATGGGTATTGACTTATGAAAATGATAGGATTTTATTAAAACACGATCACAGGCATAAAGATGGTTCTGAAGATAAAGTAACCCAGTATGGAGGTCTGTCTACCAATTCTGGACAAGCAACAATTCAAGTTTTTCCTGCTGATGAGCAAACAACAAAATTACTTCCAAAGGCATCAACAAATGTTTGGTGGATAACAGTAAGTGACAAGGAGTTTACCTATAACTTAAGAAGATTAGGTTCTGATACAGTCTTTAAAGTAGTTATGGATTTAACAAAAACAGTTGAAAACCCAGGAAAGCCATGGGGATGGGAAGGGAAATAGAAAAATCAGCCCCATTTTGCTTTAATATCCTTATACTTTGTTCTACCAATTGGTAGGTTTTTATCATTTTTAAGAATGGCACTATACTTACTTCCAGATTCTACCACAATTTCTTTAACCTCAGTCATTTTTACTAAATATGATTTATGAATACGTTCAAATGTATCGGGTAATAATTGTGCTAACTTGTCTAATGATTTATCGTGCAGTTCCTTTTTTCCATTCTTTAAAAAGAGCTCAGTATAGGATCCAGCTCCTTTGGCATAAATGAGTTCTTCAACAGGAATAAGTTGAATACCACTTTTTTTCTTTACACCTAAAAACTTGATATTTCTATTTTCAGTTTTTTCATGTAATAATACTCTATTAAAAGCCTGTTCAAGCCTTTGTTGATTGAATGGTTTTGGAACAAAATCTAAAACTCCATATTCAAAAGCAGAAATGGCTCTGTCTTTATGAGCCGATATAATAATAGTATGAAAAGATTCAGAAACGGCTTTTGCTAAGATATCAAATCCATTTTCACCATTAAGATTAAGATCTAACAGTACAATATCAATATGATTGTTTTCAATAAAATCTAATGCAGCATTTAATTCATCAACTCTAGTAAGGGAATCTAAACTGCTGCTGAAAAAATTCTTAACCATTCGTTCTATGCGTTTGGCTATTCTTGTTTCGTCTTCAATAATTAAGATATGCATATGATCTAATGGTATATTTTAATTTCATTAATCCATCCTTCTGTTACCGCTTTAGATAAATATTCCCATTTATCAGTATAACTTTCTGTTAACCTAGCTTTAATATATTTACTTCCTGTACCGTCTACAATGGTTTTTGTGCTATTTCTAACTTTTGCATAGGTTAGTAAAGTATATAAATTATATTTTTTTGTTGCTTCATAAGATAGTTTAAACGTAATACTATTATTCTCTAGCGGTATACAATGTGTAATTCCATTTTCTATAAGGGTATGAAGTATTGCTGGTGGAATTTCATCATTTGCATTTATTCCTTCTTCTTGCCATATATAATCCACTTCTTTTCTATATTTCATAATCTCTAAATGAGTGCGACAAAGATCAATTTCCTGGCGAATAGGAATTAGTGTTTTGTTTTCAATTTGATTTAATAAATCAAATTCTTTGGCTAATGCTTCTATAAATAGCACTCCTTTTTTGGGAGATTCTTCTACCCAATCTATTAGTGAAGTAAGGCTATTCATTAAAAAATGAGGTTGAATATTTTTCTTGAGCAATTCTAATCGCAAGCGGGTAGATTGTACTAGAGAATTTTCATAGGCAATGCGTTGTTCTTTAGCTTTAATAGCTAGAATATAAAACATGCCGAGTAGTATAACTCCAAAACCAGCAAAAAGACTAGTGTCAAAATAAGCGTATTTATAAATTAAAGCACAAACTAGTATTGATAAAAGCACAATTAAAGCGCCTTTGTTTTTATTATAAACTCCCCATAAAACTATGGCAATACAGAAAAACCACATGGTTACTGCCATATTTATAGCTGTAAAGTCATAATGGTCATGTGCTCTTGTAAAGACATATGTTAGGAATATAGTATATAATGCTAATAGTAGTTTACGCTTTGGAAAGGGAAACTGGATAGAAAAATATATAGGAACTAGTATAGCAATAGTAAAGAGCAGAAAACCAATAATTTCCAACCTTAAATGGTGTTGACTATAATGTATAGGCACATAAGTTCTTACAAATTCCATCATGATTAGTGCAAAAAATAGAAAGCAAGAAATACTAAAAATTAGTATGGGGTATTCTTTTTTATTGCCTAGAAATAGAAAAAAGAAATACAATGCAGCAATCAAGAATGCACCAGCAAAAATATGCATAAATGCCGCATGGATAAGTGGAAACGTTAATATATGGTTATAATCTTTAATCCAGAAAGCCATAAAGGTTTCTTCAGGTTCATAATACAAACTCTTTCTAACAGCTAGTTGGTGAATTCCTTTTTGCAACAATTTGTTTGGAATGCTAAAGTGTGCCCACATTACTCCTGAAAGTTCTTTGTCTTTTTCTTGGCCTGGATTTCCATTTTTTCCAACAAGAACTCCATCCCAAAAAACCTCATATGCTCCTAAAGAATTAAATTGAATAGCATAGGTTTCTAATGGAATTGTTGTTTCCGTTATTTCTACTTTTGTGCGTATCCAAAAAACTTCAGCTCCTTTTATCTCAATATCTTTTTTCCAATCAGATTCATCTATCCTTAGTGCAGACCATTCTTTTTGATCTCCTATTTTGTAAACAGACTTACCACGTTGAGATATTGGTTCTTTTCGGCAAGAACTACAAAATAGAACAAGTACAACAATCAAAAAACGGAAGCTATATTTAATATTCATAATCGTTTGGGGCTTAAAATCAGTATTCAGTTTAAGATTGTAGTTACTATTATATTGTAATTGTAAAACTAAATTAAATAATAGACTTATAAATGCAGTTGATACAATTATAGAGCAGTTGATATAATAGAGCTTGTTAAATAAGGATTAAGCAACGATTTTTGTTGTAATTAGTTGAAAAACAACAGCTATGTTCTATAGTTTTATCATCTTTATGATGGTGTTTTTAACAAGTTGCATGTATCAATTTTAACAAATCCAATTAAAACAATGAGAAACATTAAAATCCTATCCTTTCTAATAATCATTTTAATATTTAGTTCATGTAATGAAGGGTTAAAAGTAAATAATAATCTAAAACCAAGCGGAGTTTGGAAACAAATTGGATATGGAAATATAATTGATTTAAATGATTCTATTATTAAAGTTTATGATATAACCAAACAAAACTGTAACCTATCTAAAGTAGAAGAAATTCTTGATTTTGGAAGAATAAAAAATTATACAAAAGATACATTAATAATTCAACATGGAATTGATAATTGGAAGTTTATAAAATTGAAAAAACTGCCAGAATTGTGTAGTAAAACCATAAAAGTTAATAATGACCCAAAGCATAATTTCCAATCTTTTTGGGACACTTTTAATGAGCATTATTCTTCGTTTGAAATAAAAGGGATTAATTGGAAAGCAGTATATGATAAATATGAACCTACAGTTTCTAAAAAGACAACAAATGTAGAGCTGTATGCAATTTTTCAAGAAATGATTGCTCTTTTGAATGATGGACATGTAAAAATGGAAATGCCTGAGATAATAAAGGAGGATTATGAAAAACAAATAACCAAAAAAGAAAAGAAGTATTCCAAATTAGAAGAATTCCAATTAAATAAAGAGATAGCAGAATTTTATGTTGATAGTTTACGAAACTATAATGCTGGAACGGTAAGGTATGGAATCATAAATAAAAACGTAGGATACCTCCAGATTAATGCAATGTTTGCTTTGGCTGATTATAATTTACCTCAAGATTTGGACTTTAGAAGTTTTTGGGGGAAGTATTGGGAAAAGGCAGATAATATTCCTGATGAAATAAAAAGAGAAAATGAAGTAGCTGGAATTAATGCAGTTTTAGATGTTATAATACAAGAATTATCAGGAGTAGAATCATATATTTTAGATTTGCGTTTTAATAATGGAGGAAAAGATGGAGTGGCACTTGCTATTTTGAATCATTTTGCTACTACTGAAAAGGTTTTATTTACCAAGAAAGCAAGGCTGGAAGATGAATTTACAAAAAAACAAGAAATTGCTGTTGTTCCGTCCGAGCATAATTTTACAGGAAATGTTTATTTATTGACAAGTAATAATACTGCAAGTGCTTCAGAAATTTTGGTTTTGGGTTCTTTAGAACTCCCAAACTTTGTAAAAATAGGATCTCAAACTATTGGAGAGTTTTCATCAACTCTAGATAAAACATTGCCAAATGGTTGGGAATATGAGTTTTCTAACGAAGTATACCAAGATTTGGAAGGTAACAGTTATGAAAATATTGGTATTTCTCCTGATTATGGAATAATGTATTCGAATAACAGATTCACCTTATTAGATCAACTAACTAAAGATTTAAAAAACAAGAAAGACAGGGCAATTGATTTGGCACTAAAACTTGAAAAAGAGAAATAAAAAAGGTTCTGTTTTTTGGGGAATTAAGAGAACAATATATTCATCAAAAATACTTATAAATGCAGTTGATACAATTATAGAGCAGTTGAAGTAATTGTACTTGTAAAAGAAGTCTAAAGCAACGAATTTTGCTGTATATCAAACAAAAATCGAAGTTTATGACACGCAATTTTATTACCTTATTACTTGTACTCACTTTATGGCATAGTAGTGCACAACAGAATAAAAAGGGTGGAGCTAGTATTTCTGGAAAGCTTATTGAACAAGCTACTAATCAATCCCTTCCATTTGCATCCATTGTATTAAAAGATAATAACAAACAATTAATAGAAGGTGTAATTACTGATGAAAACGGAAGTTATATTCTGAGGGGTATTTCTGTAGGATCATATAATTTAACTGCTGATTATAATGGCTTTAAGACCATATCATTACCGATTACAATTATAAAAAACAATCAGAAATTAGTTTTAGAGACCATTTCATTAGAACAAGATGCTACGGAGCTTAATGAAGTGGTGGTGACAGGTGAAATTTCTGAAGTTTCTTTACGAATGGATAAAAAAATATTTAAAGTAGGTAAGGATGTATTGTCACAAAGTACATCGGTATCCGAAGTATTAGAAAATGTGCCTTCCGTTGCTGTAGATCCATCTGGAGCTGTTCGTTTACGTGGTAATACCAATGTTACTATATTGATAAACGGGAGGAGATCGGGCTTAACATCAGCTCAGGCATTAGAACAGTTGCCTTCCGAAAATGTAGATAGAATAGAAGTAATAACAACACCGTCAGCAAGATATGACGCTTCTGGATCTGCAGGAATAATAAATATTATTTTAAAGAAAAACACAAAAGGAGGACTTACAGGTAGAGTAGGTGCTACCATAGGTTATCCTGCGGATTATAGAGCTACAGGGAGCTTAAATTATAAAGCAGATAGGCTGAATCTATTTGGTACACTGGGAATAAGATATACCGATTATGAAGGCGATTATAGCAAAGAACAACAGACAACAAGAGCTAATCAGTCTGTTTTTTTAAATCAAGTCCAAGATCAACATAGACATGATGATGGAAAATGGATCTATGTTGGAGCTGATTATTACTTTAATGATAAAAATACCATAACACTGGCTTTTTTAAGAAACCAAACTGAAGATACAGATGTTACCGATTTTATCTATGATTATAGTTCTGCTACAAAAAGTATTGATAGTACTTTAATTACTGATGGAAATTCTAATGAGCATAGATCATATAATCAATTGGAATTAAACTATACCAAAACATTTGATAAGGAAGATAGAAAGTTAACTTTTGATTTACAGTACGATTTTTGGGATAGTACAATGAAATGGGATGTTTTAACGAATAAAACTTTTCCGATTACGGAGTCAATTTTTAATTTAAAAACAACTTCTACAGACAAAAATAATGATATCGCCATACAAACAGATTATATTACACCATTAGGAGAAAAATCTAAATTAGAATTGGGTGTTAAATTAGAAAGTAGAAATGTTGATGATAGTTTTATAGCTAGAGAATTTGTAAATAATGCTTATACAATAATACCTGGATTGGATAATTCTTTATCTTATGATGAACAAATAATAGGAGCATATGTTCAATATGGAAGTAAATTAGGGAAATTTAGTTATTTATTGGGTTTACGAGTTGAAGATACCAAGGTTGATATTAAAAACACAGAATCAAATTTTGGCACTACTAATACCTATACAGATCTATTTCCAACATTAAATATTGGCTATGTATTGAGTGAGAAAACTAATATAGGCCTTAATTATAGTAAACGTATCAATAGACCTTCGTTATGGCAGTTAAATCCGTTTTCTGAGATTGAAGACTTTAATACTCGATATTATGGTAATCCTACTTTAAAACCTGCATATACTAATGCTGTAGAATTTTCTACATTATACAAAGGTGACGTTTTAACATTAAATCCAAGTATTTATTATTCACATACAACCAATACTACTCAATGGTATACGATTCAAAATGATGCTAATATTTTTGAAAGCACACTTATAAATTTGGATAAAGAAACTAGATTTGGTGTAGAGTTATCGGTATCATATGCTCCTTTAAAATGGTTGAGTTTTAGTGGTGATTTTAACGCTTATAATTTTAGCCAAGAAGGTATGGTAAGCAACCGTAGTTTAGATTTTAATAACAATACATGGTTTAGTTCTTTAAGTACAAGAATAAAAATGGGGATGGGATTAACTTTTCAGAGTAGGTTCAATTACCAAGGAGAAGAACGTAATGCTCAAGCTATAGACAAAGAAGTATGGTTTATAAATGCTGGACTAAGCAAAAAGTTATTTAAGAATAAGGCAAACTTATCGTTTAGAGCAAGCAATATTTTTAACACTAGAAAATCAAAAAGTACAACCACGGGAACTAATTTTTTAGTAAATGAAATAAGAAGCAGAAATGCTGCAAGATGGGCACTTAGTTTTACTTATAAATTTGATGGCAAAACAAGCTTTAAAAATAGAAATGCACAACGTAGTAATAGAAATTAATTGGTTCTATTCATGAATTGTATAAATGTGTTGTTGTTTTTTTTAAAAATTCATCGACACATTTATGTCGTTTAACGGTATAAAAAAATAACAAAAATGCAATTCATGCGATTTTTATGCGAATAAGCCATTTACCTGGTAAAAGAGTAAAATAACATACTATTATTAGTATATTTAGCGTTAGTATTTCATTAAACCACAAGTATTACCTCTTATAAATAAAACCATAAGATGTAATTAATGAAATTGATTTGTTACTCATTTATAATAGGTAATTTCTTATTTTTTGTACTGACATTAACTAGTTTTGATTCTCTCCTCAAAGAGGATTTATCAAATTCAATAGTTAACGAAAAGAAGGAATATGCTCATAAGAGTTATACTAATGAAGCTATTACTAGTAGCCAAGTAGGTATAGCTTGCCAAACTGTTATTGCAAAAATTGATAGTTCTATACCAGCTTCTGAAACGGATGGATCTATAAAACTTTGTAAAGATCAGGAACTAACACTTAACGGTAGTGGCGAGTTTTTAACATCAATTACAGATCCAGGAGCAATATATACATGGGATTTAGGAGATGGAAGAACTCTTAATGGAACTACAGTAACGTTTTCGTATGCAACTTCTGGAATCTATCTCGTTAATCTAACAGTTGAAGATTCTAATGGATGTTTTAGTAGCAATCTTATAAATAAAAATGTAAAAGTTGCTGCAGCTCCAGATTTTTCGGAAATGGCAGCAACTAAAGATAGTATATGCTTGGGAGAAAGTACTACCATTACAGGAATAGTATCTATAATTAAATGTACGCCTCCAGTAAGTGGTTTGGTAGAATTACCAGATGGAATTGGAACAAGCTATAAAAGTTGTATTCCTGTCGATTGTTTTTTAACTGATCAGAAGTTAGTCTCTATAGCTGATTTAATAAGTATATGTTTAAATATAGAGCATTCTTATTTTGGGGACATAAATATAAAAATTATTAGCCCAGATGGAAAAGAAGCTTCTTTAGTTAAGTATAATGAACTTGATACTCCTTCTAAATATTTGGGAAGCCCTAATCAAGATGGCGAAAATGGAAATGTACCTGGTATAGGTGAGGATTATTGTTTTTCTATGGATGGTGCAGTAATACTCAGGAGTGCAGATGTAGAACCAGATAAAAGAGGTACTGTACCCAACCATTCTTTTAAGGCTGGTTTGTATCTACCTGAAGAATCGCTTACTGCACTTATTGGCAGTCCATTAAATGGAGATTGGTGTATTGAAGTAAACGATTATATTGAAGGTGATGATGGTAATATGTTTTCTTGGAGTTTAAGTTTTTCAGATGAATTATTAGGCTTTGCTCCGGCAATTGTTTCAGAAACTTGGGATGCTTCAACAACTATAACAAGTACTTCTGGAAAAACAATAACAGTAACACCTACTACCTTAGGCAAAACGTGCTACACCTATAGAGTTCTAGACGATTTTGGTTGTGAGTATACCAAAGAGATTTGTATTGATGTTTTTGATGCTCCTCTTTCAAATGCTGTTTCTGATATTGTAATTTGTGATGATAGTACTAATGATGGTTTGGCAGAGTTTAATTTAGAAAGTCAGAATACAACTATCTTAGGAACACAAGATCCTAATGATTTTAAGGTAACTTACCATATTTTACAAGCTGATGCAGATGCAGGAACAAATGCTTTGGCAAGTCCATATACAAGTGGAAATACTACAATCTATACCCGATTAGAAAACAAAAACAACAGTTCTTGTATAGATACCAGTGTCAACTTTAAGTTGGTGGTAGATCAATTGCCAGTAGCAAATACAGCAACGGTAAAAAAACAATGCGTAATTGCGGGACAACTAGGTGTTTTTGATCTTAGTAGTTATGCAACTGAAATTCTAGGAGGTCAAGATGCCAACGATTTTATATTGAGTTTTCATAGTTCGTCTTTAGAAGCTATCAATAATACAAGTCCAATAGCGAGTCCATATACAACAGGAAATACTAAGGTTTATGTTCGTTTGACTAATAAATTAAATACGACGTGTGTAGATACTAGTGTAAGTTTTGATTTAGAAATCTACGATATCCCAGTAAGCAATGCAGTTTCAGATCTAGTACTTTGTGATGATAGTACTAATGATGGTTTGGCAACATTCACTTTAGACGACCAGAATACTATCATTTTAGGAGCACAAGATGCAAATGATTTTAGTGTAAGTTATTACAGTTCACAAGCTGATGCAGATACAGGAACAAATCCTTTGGTAAGTCCTTATCAAAGTGGAAATACTACAATCTATACCCGATTAGAAAACAAAAACAATGGTTCTTGTATAGATACTAGCGAAAATTTTGAATTGGTAGTAAATGTATTGCCAGTAGCAAAGACACCAACTGATAAAAAGCAATGTGTAATTGCAGGACAACAAGGCATTTTTGATCTTGATAGCTATGCAACTGAGATTTTAGGTACTCAAGACGCCAGCGATTTTATATTGAGTTTTCATAGTTCATCTTTAGAAGCTATCAATAATACAACTCCAATATCGAGTCCATATACCACTGGAAATACTATGGTTTATGTTCGTTTGGCTAATAAATTGAATACAACATGTGTAGATACTAGTGTAAGTTTTGATTTAGAAATCTACGATATCCCAGTAAGCAATGCAGTATCGGACTTAGTGCTTTGTGATGATAGTACTAATGATGGTTTGGCAACATTCAATTTGGAAAGTCAGAATACTACTATATTAGGAGCACAAGATGCAAATGGTTTTAAGCTAAGTTATTACAATTCACAAGCTGATGCTGATGCAGGAACAAATCCTTTGGCAAGTCTGTATACAAGTGGAAATACAACAATATATACTCGATTAGAGAACAAAAATAATAATTCTTGTGTAGATACTGGCGAAAATTTTGAATTGGTAGTAAATGTATTGCCAGTAGCAAATACAGCAACTGTTAAAAAGCAATGTGTAATTGCAGGACAACAAGGCATTTTTGATCTTGATAGCTATGCGACTGAGATTTTAGGTACTCAAGACGCCAGCGATTTTATATTGAGTTTTCATAGTTCATCTTTAGAAGCTATCAATAATACAACTCCAATAGCGAGTCCATATACCACAGGAAATACTACTGTTTATGTTCGTTTGGCTAATAAAATGAATACAACATGTGTAGATACTAGCGTAAGTTTTGATTTAGAAATCTACGATATCCCAGTAAGTAATGCGATTTCAGATTTAGTACTTTGTGATGATAGTACTAATGATGGTTTGGCAATATTCAATTTGGAAAGTCAGAATACTACTATATTAGGAGCACAAGATGCAAATGATTTTAGTGTAAGTTATTACAATTCACAAGCTGATGCAGATACAGGAACAAATCCTTTGGTAAGTCCTTATCAAAGTGGAAATACTACAATCTATACCCGATTAGAAAACAAAAACAATGGTTCTTGTATAGATACTAGTGTCAATTTTAAGTTGGTAGTAGATCAATTGCCAGTAGCAAATACAGCAACTGTTAAAAAGCAATGTGTAGTAGCAGGACAATTGGGTATTTTTGATCTTGATAGCTATGCAACTGAGATTTTAGGTACTCAAGATGCCAACGATTTTATATTGAGTTTTCATAGTTCATCTTTAGAAGCTATCAATAATACAAGTCCAATAGCGAGTCCATATACAACAGGGAATACTACTGTTTATGTTCGTTTGGTTAATAAATTAAATACGACGTGTGTGGATACTAATGTAAGTTTTGATTTGGAAACATACGATATCCCAGTAAGCAATACACTTGGTCCGCTTGAACTTTGTGATGATAGCGCTAATGATGGTTTGGCAGAGTTCACTTTAGAAGATCAAAATGTTACTATTTTAGGAACACAAGATCCTAATGATTTTAAGGTAACTTACCACAGTTCACAAGCTGATGCAGATGCAGGAACAAATCCTTTGGCAAATCCGTACCAAAGTGGAAATACTACAATCTATACCCGATTAGAAAACAAAAACAACAGTTCTTGTGTAGATACTAGTGTCAATTTTAAATTGGTAGTAGATCAATTGCCAGTAGCTAATGCAGTAGCAGTTAAAAAACAATGTGTAGTTGCAGGACAATTGGGTATTTTTGATCTTAGTAGTTATGCAACTGAAATTCTAGGAGGTCAAGATGCCAACGATTTTATATTGAGTTTTCATAGTTCGTCTTTAGAAGCTATCAATAATATAAGTCCAATAGCGAGTCCATATACAACAGGTAATACTACGGTTTATGTTCGTTTGGCTAATAAAGTGAATACAACATGTGTAGATACTAGCGTAAGTTTTGATTTAGAAATCTACGATATCCCAGTAAGTAATTCACTTTCAGATCTAGTACTTTGTGATGATAGTACTAATGATGGTTTGGCAACATTCAATTTGGAAAGTCAGAATACTACTATATTAGGAGCACAAGATGCAAATGATTTTAGTGTAAGTTATTACAATTCACAAGCTGATGCAGATGCAGGAACTGATGCATTAGTGAGTCCGTACCAAAGTGGAAATACTACAATCTATACCCGATTAGAAAACAAAAACAACAGTTCTTGTGTAGATACCAGTATCAATTTTAAGTTGGTAGTAGATCAATTGCCAGTAGCTAATACTCCAGAAGATATATCAGTCTGTATAGCTTCAGGATCTGGAAATACTGCAGTATTTGATTTGGATGCTAAAACTGATGAAGTTTTAGGAGCTCAAAATCCGATCAATTTTAATGTGAGTTATCATAAAACAGAAGCAGACGCTATTGCTAATACTTCAGCTATTTTAAATCCATATTCAAGTACAAATGCTACTGTTTATGTAAGATTGGAAAATAAAAACAATAACTCATGTGCAGATACAAGTGTTAGTTTCAAGCTAGTGATTAATCAAATGCCAGTAGTTAACTTAATTTCTGATGTAATTATCTGTCATGACTTGGATACAAGTATAAACTTTGATTTATCAGAACAGAACGAAGAAATATTAGGCGCACAAGAAGAAGTTAACTTTTCTGTGGTGTATTACCATTCGGAAAGTAATGCTCAACTTGATAAAGAAGCAATTACTCATTATCGGAAAGCAACAAGTGGGACAGTATATTATAAGATAAAAAATAATATAACGGACTGCTATTCAATTTCAAGTTTTAATATGAAAATATATGAAAATCCAAGAGCAATCTTAGCAAAAGAATATGTGTATTGTACGTCTATAGGGGCTTTAGAAGAATTGGCAATACCAGAGCTTGTTATAGACCTTTCTGAGGATAAATATACTTTTCAATGGAGTTTTGAAGATGAAGAGATGGATGATGAAATAACATCAAGTATTTTCCCTATAAGTGGAGGTGAGTATAGTGTTGTCGTTACCAATAAGGAGACTTTATGCACCAGTTTTGCTGCTACAAATGTAATAGTGAGCACCCCACCACAAATTGAAATAGAAATAGCATCAGAAGTATTTGCAAAAACACCATTTGTTAGAATAATTACTACTGGAGAAGGCATATATGAGTACAAGTTGGATAATGGAGATTGGCAAGATTCTGATACATTTACCAATGTGCAAGGCGGAGAACATCTATTGTCAGCTAGAGATATTAATGGTTGTGGAATGGTAACTGAATTAGTAACATTAATAGACTTTCCATTATTTTTTACACCTAATGGGGATGGAAATAATGAAACCTGGAATATTAGAGGAATAGGAGAGGAGTATAAAGCTGAAGTAACAATATTTGATCGTTATGGAAAAAGGATATACGCACTTACGCCTAAAGATATAGGATGGGATGGTACTTTTAATGGAAGAATATTACCAGCAGCAGATTATTGGTTTTCTATCAGTTACATTAACCCTTCAGATAATGTTAGAAAACTGTTTAAAGGACATTTTGCCTTAAAAAGATAATAAATCAGCTACTTTGATGCACGTATCTGGATTAATTAAATCCTGGGATGGTAATTAAACTTTGTTTTGGATATTTTTGGTTAACCATAAAATGATCAAAAACGAAATGATACTAAATATAAAAAAGCCCAAAAATAAAGGATGTACAGAATTGGTATAAAGATTTCCCATATAGTAAGCTATAGGAAGGGAAATTAAAGTAGATAATGATCCTATTACTGAGGCACCAGTACCAGCAATTTTGCCCAATGGTTCCATAGCTATAGAATTTAAATTCCCGAAGAGTAGGCCCACGCAAAACATTAAAGGAATCAAGAAGGTTAGAAATAAAGTAAAAGAAGGTTCTCCTACAGTGGTTAAATAAATAAGACTTAAACTAGAAATACCGATAACTCCAATCATGGCATTTTTTACAATTGCAAACATACCAAATCGTTCTACAAATTTTCCGTTTAAAAAAGAAGCAACTCCTAGTGATATTGCAATGGCAGCAAAAAAATATGGAAACGTTTTTACTTTTAAATATTGAACCTGAAATATTTGTTGAGAAAGATTAATATAGGTAAGAAAAGAACCTAAAACAAATCCCGAAATAATGGTATAGTAAAGTGCTTGGCGGTTTTTGAGTATCATTACCATCGCATTCTTTATTTTTGATAAAGAAAAAGGCTGCCTTTTTTCTGGAACTAATGTTTCTATTTGTTTTACATGGAACAAAAAAGTTACAAGAGTAGTTAAAACAAGAATCGAAATAAAAATAATCTTCCAAGTACCGAAATAGAGCAATAACTGTCCTAAACTTGGTGCTAATGTTGGCACAATTATAAAAATAGTCATGATAAACGACATTATTTTGGCCATTTGATTTCCTTCATAAACATCTCTTATAATCGCCATACATACAATTCTATTGGAAGACAAACCAAAACCTTGTAGTATTCTTCCAAATATCATAACAGATAAGTTATTTGTATAAATACAAAGTAAGGAACCAATAAAGAAAAATACAAAACCAATGTATATGGTAGGCTTACGACCAATACTATCCGAAATTGGACCATATATAAATTGCCCTAACGCAAAGCCCAAAAACATAGCTGTAATTAGCTGTTGGTTATCATTTGGATTTGTGACATTAAAATAATCTCCAATAATACCTAAAGCCGGTAGTACAGCATCTATAGATAATGCTAAAAAAGACATCATTAAGGCAATAAGAGGAATGGAAATTTTTGGCTTGGTCATAAGAGCTATTTCTAAGTAGCGAAATTACTCTTTATTTGTCCATATTTTTACTTTTTAGACTAAATTTTGACAATACCATTATAAGTGAAATTAATAACTAGTACTTAAAAGTTAAATGGAGTTTTTTTTAAACTATAATCAAGTAACATTAGTAGACTTAATGCTATAATGGTAGCTGTGATAATTACGATATTAGTATCTGATAAATCTACATAAGTTTTAGCAGTCGAAATATTTTCCATCTCTGGTTTTGTGTGTGTAAAAAAAGAAAACACAACAAGAATAAAGCACATACTGATGAATACAATACCTGTTTTTAAAGATAATATAGGATGTCTTTTTTCCTTAATAGTAGGTATAATACTGGCCATTACTTCTGATGTAAATTTGTAGGGCAAAGGCTGAGTATTGGATATTATAAGTTGTTCCAAATCTGTATCTATGTTCAATTCTTGCTGTATATCTATTGTAATTTGTTCCATCACATTTGAAGTAAAATCAATGCAAGGGTCTTCGGTGCTTACTGTTTGAAGTAATGTTGTTAAAATTTCGTTTTTTGTCTTTTTCATTGTAAAATAGTTTAAAACGAGTTCATTTCTTTAGCGATGGTGTTGTTCAACTTCTTTTTCAGCTTTTTTCTAGCTCTATACAGTTTTACCTTAATATTTGTTTTAGATAAATCTGTGATTTCAGAAATTTCATTTATGGTACATTGGTTAATGTAAAATAGTGAAATTAGCAAACCTTCCATTTTTGGTAAGCTAGCAATAGCTTTTTTTACAGTAAGTCTTGTTTTTTCTTGTTCTTGGATAGAATCATTAGTACTATCATCCTGAATATCTTCAATTAGCTCCTCATTTAGTGTTTGGGTAGGTATTTTATTTTTTCGAAGATTGTATACCGCAGTTCTATATGTAATGGTGTACAGCCAGGTAGAAAATTTAGCTTCGTTTTTAAAAGAATTAATATTTTGAAACGCTTTTATAAAACTTTCTTGTGCAGCATCTTGGGCATCTTCTACATTACCTATAGTTTTTAGTGCCAAGGTGTATACCATCTTCTTGTATTTATCAACAAGAAAAGCATAGGCATTATGATCTCCGTTTTGAATGCGTTTTATAAAAATATAGTCTTCGGATTCTTCCATTCCTTTTATAAGATGCATTTTTATTTTGAAGGTTACACTTTTATAAAGAAGATTATTAAGTTCCTTAAAAATAGATAATTAAAATTTATTACAGAATTGTAAAAAAAGTGTAACCATTGTTTTTTAACAGCATCATATAGAGGAATACAATAAACAAATTAATCATGGATGAAATTTTTAGAGATTTTTTAGTAACATTTATAATAGTAGCAGCAATATTTGGAATTTTCTATGTGTATTTTATGACCCGACATCGAGAAAAGCTAATCTTATTAGAAAAAGGAATGGATGCTTCTGAATTCTATGCTAAAAAAGATAGTAAATGGATTTCATTAAAATATGGAATGTTATTGATAGGATTATCTTTAGGGATATTAATAGGGAATATAGTGGACAGTATTTTTGATCTGGGCAATATTATATGTTACTTATCCATGACTTTTCTTTTTGGAGGACTTAACCTTATTTTATACTTTCTTATTGAAAAAAAATACAAGAAGTAAAAACAGTATTATGATTACGGAGGTAATCATCTTTTTTATTCATCAATCATTAAATCAATTAATTATGAAGAAACAAACGTTTTCAAAAGGACTAGGGATGTCTTTAACTAAAGTAATATTACTAAGTACAATTGTATTAGGAATTCATAAAATTAAAGCACAAGTAGCTTCTTCTTCAGAGTTATATATTAAGTTAGAAAAAATGGATAAATTGTTGTTTGATAAAGGGTTTAACCAATGCCTTCATGAGCAAATGTTACCTCATATTAGTGACGATTTGGAATTTTATCATGACCAAAGTGGAGTAACTAATGATAAAACATCATTTATGGACGCTTTAAAAAATAATATTTGTGCCAATTCTAATTTTAAACCTATACGTAAGCTTACTCCTAACAGTTTGCTGGTATATCCGCTTTATAACAATGGAGTTTTATATGGTGCAATACAAAACGGAATACACGAGTTTTATATAAAAGAACCCAATAAAGAGTTGTATTTAACTAGTACGGCTTTATTTTCTCATGTATGGTTATTAAAAAATAAGGTTTGGACCTTAAAAAGAGTTTTAAGCTTTAATCATCAAGTACCAAAGAAGGAGATTAAAAATGAAGTAACATTATCTAATAAAACGATTAATAAGTATATCGGTTCTTATGTGGCACCACATTCTGGAAGTATAACTATTTCAAAAAAAAATGCTGGATTGCTAATGCAAGCAACAGATATGCAATTGGAATTATTGCCAGAAACAAAAACAGTATTTTATAATAAAGATGCACCATTAACTTTTGAATTTGCAGCTGATAAAAATGGAAATGTCGTTAAAATGATAATTAGGGAGCATGGTAAAATTGTAGAAGAAGCAAAACGAGTGAAGTAGATATATTAAAAAAAAACGCTAGTATTATAGATATGCTAGCGTTTTTTTTAAGAACTAACTTTTTAACTGCTTAATTCGGATACTATAAATGATACTTAACATAGCTACTATTATATATAATAATAATGATAGTTGGTATGTGTTAATAGCGTCATAGTAAGTGAGTGCTTTTATGTTATTGATATTAGCATAAGTTATCATAAAAAAGAGTACTTCAAAAAGCTTTTTTCCTTTTGATACTATTCCTAATAAGACTGCAAAAAGGACAGTGAAAATACTTCCAAAGAATACAGCAATTGCAGATGTAAAGTTAGCTAATACTACAAATCTTATTATTAAAGGACTAGCCAATAAAAGCATTAATAATAGTCCAGCAAGAAGTTGAGAACTCAGTAACCTACTTAGTGGTTTATAGGCTGTATTAGTGAAATAGTGAACGTTATGTGTAATTTCTTTTGTGGCTAATTCTGATAATCGTCCAACTTGTAAAAACCAGAGTATTGGAAGTACAATAGAATGTGCTATTTCTAAGGGAAGAATACTAAGTAAAAACATACCAATAATACTAATTAACCATAGCCACTTTTTTCCTGTTCTTAGCAGTAATATTAATTCTGTTTTTAGCAGTGGTAATATTCCATAATTGGTATCTATTTTTGCCAATGTTTTAATAACAATAGTAGTACTATTTGTTGTTTCAGCTGTAAAATCAATGGTATCTAAAGGTTCTTTTGATTTTTTAATTTTCACAGCATTATTGTTCTTAAAGCGATGAAAAAAAGGTGATACTAATGCAATAGAACCAATACCAAAGAGGATCCATAATAGTCTACTTCCTATAAAAGAAATAGAAAAATCTATGCCATTAAAATCAAATTTTTTATAAGTTTTTTGATGATTAATAATATATCCTACTTGAACTTTTTCCTTCAATTTTTCAGTAGAAATGTTGTTTACGGCAGTTTCCATCTGTGAAGTTATCATTTTACTACCAAAAACATCAAGTTCATGTCTAGTATCATTCACAGTGGTAAAGGAAAATAAAGCAATGAATACTATAAAAAATATTGTGTTTTGCAAAACGGTATATTTTTCTAAGACTACTTCAAAAATCACAGCCAAAACAGCAATAAAAAACAAAGCTGGTAGCGTTACTATTAGATATGGTTTTATAAAATTGATTAGCTCAAAAGAATAACCTTCATTATATAAAAAGAAAAGCACAATACTCATCGTAAACATAATGATTGCTAGTGTAAATAATACCATAAAATTGCTAAGTACTTTAGTCATTAGGTATTGGATATTATGAATGGGAGTAGCAGCTGCAATTTGCCCAACTTTAGTAATTATATCCTTTTTAACACCGCTATTTACAAGATAAAAGCCAATTAAGGATAGAAAAATGCTTGACAATAGCGCAGTGGCATATCCAAACCAAGCAGAATTATAAATTCCTTGGTAACCACCAATACTTATGGTTGTATATGCAGCATCTGGAGGAGGCATAAAAGAATAACCAATAGCCAAACTGATACATACAGTTACTAAAAAAGAATAGCTTCTAGTGCGTTGCAAGTAATCTAATCTTATAATTGATGAAAATGATCTCATTTTGATGTTTTTTTTGATGAGTTTAGGGGTTAAATGAATTTTACTTAATGTGTATAACATAAATAGGCATCTTCTAAGTTTGCTTCTTTGGGGATTGAATATTCAATTGGAGTTTCAGAGATATAGCGGAGTACTAGATTTCCATTTTTTCTTCGGGTATTTACAATTAAATGCTTTTCTTTAAAAGCAGAGAGTTGTTCTTTTTTTAGGACTACGTCGTATACTTTTCCTGAAACTTTAGTTATGATGTCTTCTTGTTCTCCTTTTAAAATTAGGCTTCCTTTTTTCATGATAGCAACTTCATCAGCAATAGTATCAATATCAGAAACAATATGTGAAGAGAGAATAACAATACAATCATTTGCTAAATCAGAAATTAGATTTCTAAACCGTACTCGTTCTTCGGGGTCTAGCCCAACAGTAGGTTCATCAAAAATTATGATTTTTGGACTGTTAAGTAAAGCTTGTGCAATTCCAATACGTTGTTTCATCCCGCCAGAATAGCTTCCTATTGGTCTTTTAGCAACATCTAATAGATTTAATTCTTCCAATAATTGATTGATTTTTGGTTTTAACTGTATACCTCCAATACCTTTCATTGCTGCCATATAACTTAAAAACTCATAGGCATTAAGGTTTGGATATACTCCAAAATCTTGAGGAAGAAAACCCAACTGTTTTCTCATGTAATTGGGGTCTTTAACAATATTATTCTTATTTAAACATAACAATCCTTCAGTAGGATTACTTACAGTAGCAATCATTTTTAATAAGGTAGATTTCCCCGCTCCATTTGGCCCTAAAAGCCCTAGAATACCTTTATCTATAGTCATGGAAAAATCTTTGATTCCATAATTGTTTTTATTGTACTTTTTGCTGATGTTTTGTATTTCTAATTGCATAATTATATACGTTTTAATGTTGCTATCATTCCATTTTGTCTGAAAATTAGCTCAACTTTATTTGCAGAGTTTGCTTCCAATTTAATTCCATGCTTTTCGGTTGTTAGCATGTTTTTCTCATAACTAATAGTCACTAGTTTATTATTTTATCCAATTATTTGACTGACAATTAATAATGATAAGATGATTAGTAAATGCTGTAATATTCTCATGATTTTCTTTTTTAGTTATTGATAGTCCAAACCTCTAAGAATTAAAAATGATATAAAAAAAAGAGTGATGACTATACATGAAAAGATGACAACAATAGAAAAGTACTGTTATCAGTAAAAAGTGTCGCTTTAGATTGTAAAAAAGCTCTTTTATCATTAAAAAGTGTTGTTTTTATAGGTTTGTCCTATTTTTGACTGAAGTAGTAGTCATCAAATACTGTATAACATTAAACAATAGCTATAATGACAAATTTTGATAAATGGATTTCCAATAAAATAGTACAAAATGTATTTGTGTGGACTTTCTTATTTATTGTACTATTAAGTTTAATTCAGTCAGATAATGTTGTTATCACAATAGTAGTAGTTATTGCATTATTAGCACCAGCGATATATGTAAACAACCTCTTAATACTCCCTTTTCTTAAAAGAAATAAAGTTGTTTTTTTTTCTTTATGCTTGCTAAATATCTCTGTATTCACTGTAATATTTTCCTTTATAATTAATATGGCATTGGCTACTGAATTTGAGCTTAAGATGTTTGTTAATATGTTTGGAATGATGGTTCTAGCGCTTATTTTTGGAGGAGCTATAAAAATAGCCAGAGATAGTTTCGAAAAACGCCAAGAAATAAAAGAAGCAGAATTACAATTGCTAAAAGCCCAGTTAAACCCTCACTTTTTATTTAATACCTTAAATAATCTTTATGGTTTGTCAGTTATAAAATCTGATAAGTTGCCCAATCTAATGTTACAATTATCTGGTTTGTTGCGCTATAGCTTATATGAAACTCAAGCTGAACTTGTGTCTTTAGAAAAAGAAATTAAATATATAAAGAGCTATGTTTCCTTAGAACAGATAAGACTTGAAAAGCAGACAGAAATAAAACTAGCAGTTACTGGAAGTTATGATGATCAGAAAATAGCACCTATGTTATTAATTGTATTTATTGAAAATGCATTTAAACATCTAGGAATATTAGTTAATGGAGACAGCAGTGTGCATATTACTATTGGTATTACTGAAAATCAGTTGGATTTTAGTTGTACAAATACTGTTGAAACAATCATTTCTAAAAAAGAAAAACTTGAATCTGGTAAAAGTGGTATTGGCTTAGTTAATGCAAAAAAAAGATTAAATTTGATGTATTCAGATAGGTATCAATTGCAAATAGAACAACTGGATAATACCTATAGTATTAAATTAACATTGGACTTGTAATGAAAGCACTACAATGTATTATTGCTGATGACGAACCCATTGCACGTCAGATTTTAGAACGTTATATTTTGGAAGTTCCAAATTTAGAACTCGTTGCTTCTTGCAAAAATGCATTTGAGGTGATGGCTTTTTTACAAGAACGTCAGGTAGATGTACTGTTTTTGGATATTAATATGCCAAAGCTATCTGGATTAAGTTTATTAAAAACCTTGCAAAATAGACCTCAAGTAATTATAACTACGGCCTATCCCGAATATGCTATTGAAGGATTTGAGCTTTCTGTAAATGATTATCTATTAAAACCATTTTCTTTGGAACGTTTTTTACAAGCAGTTTTAAAGTTAAAAAGTAAAGAGGAGAAGCTAACTGTAAATTCAATTGCTAACACTACAAATACAGAAAGTAAAACAGCTATTTATGTAAAGAGTGATAAAAAAATCATTAAACTAAATTTTGATGAGATCAATCATATTGAAGCCTATGGTAATTATATAAAAATACATGCCAGCAATATGATTTTAACACCACAAACACTAACAGATTTTTTGGATAAATTACCTGATAATTTTATTAGAATTCATAAATCTATCATCGTTAATTTTGATAAACTAAAACTAATAGATGGCAATCAGATGATTTTAACAAACGAGCAGAAATTGTCTATTAGTAAATCTTTTCGTAAAAATGTAATGGATAAGATTGATAGGGAGTAAGGTGGTTGGGGTAGTAGGTTGTTTACTACCTTTTTTCTCTTAACATTCTAAATTTTTCAAGTATAGGATCAGTAAATTTATACTTCTCAGAAAGTTCAATTGGAATTTGTTTGTAGTGCTCTTCTGGCATCCTTCTTTTATCCAAATCAACGATTCCAATTTTTGATGATTTAATTCTCCTTTGGTATTTTTCAATTAATGTTACTTGAGATTGATCTATAATAAGTCTACTATGAGTTGGATAATTTGGAGTTCTATTACACAGCTCTACTATATCTAGTCGTTTAAATGTCAATCCTTTGTTTGCGAAAACATGAAGTTCAGTCAAGTCTGTCATTGACTTTAAATCTAAATCAATTTCCTTCAAATTATTATAAGATAAATTAAGCCGAGTTAACTGTTTAAGAGAATTCAAATCTTCCGGTAAATTTCTGAGTTCGTTATCGAATAAAGAAAGAATTTTAAGTTTTTTCAATTTCCCAATTGTTGGAGAAATGTTTTCTATTTTATTGAATCCAAGTTCTAAATATTCAAGGTTGGTTAATTGACTTAAGTTAAAATCTAGGTTTTGAATTTGATTATTAAAAAAGTTCAAATGAGTTAGTTCTGTCAACTGCCCAATTTCTTCAGTTAAACATTCAATTTTGTTGCTATGACCAAATAGATATTCAAGGCTTAATAACTTGCCAATAGTTTTAGGTAATGATGTTAAATTATTTTGAGAAAGATGTAAGCGTTTCAGATGTTTAGATTTTCCGATTTGTTTTGGTATTTTTTTTAGGTCATTATTATCAAGGTTTACTATTTCAAGATACTCAAGTTCAAAAAGTTCAATAGGTATTTCTGTGATATTATTCCCATCTAAGTATATAACCTTAAGATTCCTCAGGCGTGAAATTTCTTTTGGAATGTTTTGTATTTTATTGTCTCTTAGATTAAGGTTTGTTAAATGTTCGAGTTCAAAAACTTCGTAAGGAATATTATTCAAACCTTCTTTTGGAAGACTGAGTAAAGTAGATTTGTTAGCCTTCGCTTGTTCTATTTTTGAGAGTATATGATTCATTTTTTTGTTATTGTAGGTTTTTTGACATGATGATTCCAAGTTTACACAATTCCATAGCTTCATTTAGGTCTATTGCTTTTTTCAAGTTGAACAAACATCTTTTACCAGCAAATTTCATTTTCATATTTTTTGTCTGAGCTATTGTATGTAAAAAATCTCCACTAGCTGCAGCTATAAATTTTTGCTTGTCTGAGCTTAATAAGTAATAATTATTATTGAATTTATCAAATCCTATTATATCTAATTCTGTAGGCGAAAAGTACTCACTTATTTTATCTCCTATAGTTTCCGGTCTTATAAAAGCACTTCCAAAATCCCGAGTTGTGTTTAAAATCCCGACTAAGTATTTATGTGTGTTTGTTTTTAGTACTCCTCCATGAGCACTTGCTTCTTGATGTGAAGTATCATATTCTACCAGGCAGAGTGTGAATTGATTATTGCCTTTTTGGATATTATATGATTGGAGTTGTTTTAAAGGATTTTCCAAATCAAATTTTTGAAAATCAGATAGGGATGGTTTTGAAGCTTTTAAAACTTTGTATTCAGTTGAAATTGAGTAGAATATTTTTTTAAGATACTTCCAATCTGCTTTTTCTTCTTGGGATAGATTCTTATAGTTTTTCGGGAATGTAAAAGCCATTATTGGTGTTTTTAATGGAGACTAACATGTTTTGTATACTAGTGCATGGTTAAATACGAAAGTGAGCAAGAACTAATGGCAAGTTGTTCTATGGTGCTTTATCACATAGGGTAAAACTCCTCAACAGTTTTATATGATATTTTTCCATTATTTTTGCTCAAAAGGAATGTTCCTCCCCAAATTATTTCAGGATAGTACAATAACTGTTTAGTCATATCTCTTATAACGAGTGGTGCTTTTGTGTCTGGCAATGACATCATTTCAATTGCTTTACTAATTGAAAACCATTGAGCACCTTTTTTATTTTCAGGTACTTTTAATTTTCCATCAACGATATTGCAACTAAAGTGTTGTCTAAATTGTGAAATCGGTTTGTAGTCTGCCATAAACATAAAAATCCCTGCTATTTTAGGACTAGATACTTTCAATCCATATTCAGACGCTAAATTCATAAGTCCATTTTTTATTGTTGTTTTAGAATTATGTCTTAATGCGGGTGTCATCCATCCGAAATTGTTTTTTTCTAACAACACTTCTCCTTTTTGATTGTAGATTAGTAATCTTTGAATTGTGTAACTATCATTTCCTGTTTCTTGAGCAAATGAATTTAGCCCAAAAAAGATGATAAATAATGGCAAAATTAAATTTTTCATAAATATTATATTATTTTAATATGCAGTTAGTTGTGAGATGGATCAATTCATTTATAGCTGTGATCTTCTTATCCCAAATATAAAAAATATACAGACAATATTTATAAGATTATAGAGATACTATAGAAAATGTATAATACATTTTTGTTACAATTAACTTTTGTTTTCTGTAACCTGTATTTTACTTCTTTTTTTATTAGTTACTGGTTTAATACTCTTTTTAATATCGCTATTTGTCCATTATGCCAACTTTGATGATGAGAAAGCCATTTTAATGCTTCATATTTTGTACTAACTGATGGATTTGGGATTTTGGTAGTATCATTTAATTCACTTTCGGTTAATTTGCTCAAGTTATCAAAAACCAATGATAATGTAAATTCATAAATTTCCAATAGTTCCTTTTGAGTAGGCTTTTCATTTTCAAAATCAGTTGGGTTTGATTTTGGCCCATAAAATCTCACGTAGTCAGGTATACTTATTTTTCCTTTTAATTCTTCATTTGGTCCCGAAATTGAAGCAATTCCGTGAAGATAATTCGCTAAAATAATATGTCCTATTTGCCAATTCAAATTTGTATTTAAAATTTCAGGTGTTTTTATCCACATTTCAGTTGAAATGTCAGCAATTAATTTGTCTGTTTTTTCTTTTGTTGAAGTAATCTGTTCTTTTAAAATACTTATTTTCATATTCAATTTATTGTTCTTTTCAGTTTTGTTTTCAATAATAACTTAGCTATTAGCTAGTCTTTAAGTAAGGAAACTTTGTAAATGGAAGAGCTGCTACGACTCTGGAAATTATAGCTCTTCCTTCTTGCAATACTCCAATAAAATTTTACCATGTTTATGCCGAGTCATACCAACCACATAGGTATTGTAAAACATTTTTTATTCGGTAGCATTTATTTTTAATAACTCATTTAGCTTATTTCTAGAGAAATCTTGATCAGGTTTCATTTCAAGTGCTTTTTTATACCATTTTATTGCCAAATCAGTACTATCCATAGCTTTGTAAGCATCACCTACACTATCAACCCACCCTGCTTCTTCTGGTTGCAATTCTGTATTAAACATAAATATATCTAATGCTTTTTTCAAATGATTTCTATCAACCAACCAATAACCAAGGTCATCTATATGACCACCATTGAAAGTATAATTCTGTGGCACTTTTTGTTTTTCTACATAGTAGACTTCTTTTACTTTTTCAATTCCATCTTTAAAAATATAGTCTTTAAGTTTGTAGTGAATAGGCCCCTTTGACTTAATAGTATCATTGAATACAGAATTTTTTAAGATTCTTGCTGCATTGTTGGTGAGCCAAAATTTGTCTGTATTGGCCATCATTACAACTGCAGATTTATGCTCTGGCATAAAACCAAAAAAAGTTTTATAACCTGTGTCTTGTCCTGAATGGTTATAGATTTCGGAATCATTAATTTTGCCTAAAAACCAACTTAAACATACTTTTCTTTGACCTTCTGGTGAATGAATACTTGTCAATAATTCATAAGACTTCTTACTGAATATTTGTTTACCATTGATGCTGCCTTTATTTAAATAAACTTTTGCCCATAATAACATATCCTCAATATTAGAATGTAAGGTAGAACTTCCTGCATGCCTTCTATTGTATGGATATATTTTGCTAACTACTAGTTGCAAGCTATCTCCTAATACATGAGGTTGGGTTGCCAGATTTTTTGGCACCTCAGGTTTAAAGAAGGTGCTATTCTTCATACCAATGGGCTCAAAGATGTTTTTTTTCATATAATCTTCAAACATCATCCCGGAAGTTTTTGCGATAACATCACACAAAATATCAAATGCGGGATTACTGTAAATATATTTACTACCTGGTGTAAAATCGAGTTTAAAGGCTTTTTGACTCCTTGCATAGCGTTCTACAGCACCATCATCGTATTCAGGTTGGTCCCATCCATAATCATCTATATTTGGTATTCCGGAGGTATGGCTCAGCATATGCTTAATAGTAATATCTTTATACCGCTCGTCTGCCATAGTATAGTAGGGAAGGTAATGGGTTAGCTTTTGATCTAGATCAATTTTTCCTTGCTCCATTAATTGAACAATGGCTGTTGCTACAAAAGGCTTAGAAACAGAAGCCATATGAAATAATGAGCTGGTTGTCATGGGCTCTTTTGTTTCTAGACTCTTAACGCCATACGCATCTGCATAAATAATAGTATCGTTTTTAATCATTCCAAACGCTATACCAGGTGCATCAAATAATTCCTGTTGTTTTAGTAAGGTCTTTTTAATTTCTATAACTTCTGGTGAAATCGTTTGTTTTTCTTCCCTTTTACAGCTAAAGATTAAAATGAAGAATGTTGTGAAATACAGTAATTTTTTCATAATTTAATTTTGTTAAAAATGAACTGGTTGGTAAAGTATATATATGCTTATTTTTATTGTTTTTTTTCAAGTTTATCGATAATATATTGAACACCTTGTATCCAATTGTCTTCTACAAGGGTTACCGCAGCCATAATGTCATTGGAAGCTAAAAGGTTAATGATCTTTTCGTGCATCGCTATGGATGCCATTTTTTGGTCTTCATTCCAAAAAGCATAATCATACAAACTAATTCTTACTCTTAGGTTCTCAATTATTTTAATAGCCGATTCGTTGGTATAAGTTTCAAGAAGTTTTTGATGAAATAGTCGATCATAGTCCAACATTTCTATAGCGCTTTTAGCTTTTAGAAAGGCTAAATTGATGATTCTCAATTCTTTTAGTTGTTGCTTATTGTAAGTTGATTTTTTTACAGCATTACCTTCTAGAACAGCCATTAAATCATAAATTCCTTTTGCTTCTTTTATGGACAGTTCAATAACAAAAAAACCTCTATTTGGGATGTAGGTGACAATGCCTGTTTCAGATAGTTGGGTTAAGGCCTCACGAATTGGTGTTACGCTTAATTCTAATTTTTTAGCTATTGTAGGGAGCGAAATGCGTTCTCCTGGTTTTATATTACCTGTAAGGATAAGCTCTAAGAGTATTTTCTTGACCTCATTTTTAAAGATGATTTTTTTCAACATAATTGTAAATATAATATATCGTATACGATTTTGAAAATATTTTAACTGAAAATATTGTGTATGCAAAAAAGTTTTGATTTATATGCCAGTAAGAATACAACTACTGGTGAAATGATTTACAACGTTCAGGTTGTTGTTAGTACGTTAAAAAGATATTGATGGTTGCATAACTTCGCAAAAACTCTTGTTTTTCGTTTGTCTCTTTTAATTTAAAACGTCATACCAAAAGATTTGGCATATTTGGTAAAAAGTCCCAAAAACCAAATTAATTATAGGTTTAGTTATTGCCATTAGCTTTTATTCCGTAAATAGCGCATTCTCTTTGTCAATCCCTTTAGTTTTAATTATTTTCCAACCATTTTTATTTTGAATATTTACGTACCAAGTTAGTATTTCAGAATCCTGAATTTGATAAACCATCAAGCTTCCTTGTTCATTCACACCTGAATTTGTAGAAATCCATATGCATAAACCATTTTCCATTTTATCTGAAATCAATCTTTTTTTGTTATTCGTACTACGTTGCCATATATGCGCGAACTCTTTGAACTTTGATTTTCCTTTTCCTTTCTTTTTGTAGAATGTTTCATTAAGAACTCGATTCGGATTAAATGGTGGTATTGTAATTTTATTTCCCCAATATGGTTCCAATACAAACGGAATCATAGCCCCAGTTCCAGTATCAAATTTTCGAATTTCTTTACCAGAATAATTAAGCCATTTATGGTCAAACCAATTCTTGATTCGAATGATTGAAACTTCGTTCGGGTTTAATGATGAAATTAAATTCCTAATAATTAACTCAATAACTTCGACAAACCCTGAATCATCTGTATTGTCAAAATTGAGTTTTATCATTTTTTTAAATGTGTTGTAATAAGGGACTAAACGTTGTGCCTACTATATTCTTATCTCAAATATAAAAATTATACAGACAATATTCATGAAATTACGGAGATTTTACAGAAAAGATGCAATACATTTTTATTATAGATCAATATTAAAATAATTTAGTTAGTTACTATGTTTTTTTAGTAATGAGATCTTACGAAAGTAGTAGATAGCAATTCTCCAATGAGACTTTACTTAGTTTAGTCAAAACTATGTTCATTCTGGGTTGTACAGATCACACGAACGCTAGTTATTAAGCCAAGTTTTTTTATTCTTTCTTATCAAAAGGTATTATTCCTTTTTCTTTTAGTTCTCTTTTCAGTTAATCAGTATAATTATGAGCATACTTTTCTTTTTCAGAACTTGAAAGTTGAAAGTATTTGTCATTTCTTTTTTCCCATTCTGAAAATTCTTCATCTTCAGAACCTGGTCTTTCTACATATTCTAAATAATGTACATAATGACCAAACTCGTGAATTAATGTTCTGTACAATTGCGTATTTCTTGTTACATTTGAATCAAATATTGCTGTAAAATTCCTTTTGTCTTCATTGAAAATGTGTCCATCTTCTTTAAGTCGATTTAATTCTTTTTGGTCGTCTACTCCAAGTTTTCTACTCCATTGTAGTTTTCTATTGTGATTTTGTGCTTCAAGAATAATCGCTGGAAAATAATTGCTTTCAAATTCATACGAGTAAATCAGTCTTCCCCAAACGGATGATTTAATTTCTTCTTTTCGTTTAGGTTGCCTTAAAACGATAAATCTTAAATCACCATAATCTTCTTTAGGTATGTTCTTAATAACTGTAGAAATATCGTTTATTGAACAAGAATGTGTTGAGTCTTGTCTTGTTTTTTCTGTAATAAAAACAAATTCGTGACTATTAATAACTCTGTAATCGATTGAATAGTTTTCAAGTCGCTCATAAAACTCTCGAAAAGGTTCTAAAGGTCTTGCTATTACTAAAGAGTTGTCCTGTCCAAATCCTTGTTTAGCTGTTCCAATATTCCTATTTCTTCTTGTTGGATTAAACATTTACTTTAATTGTGCCTAACGAGAGTCTGCGAACAAACCCCACCTTTTTGATTAAATGGATACACTACAGCAAGCTGACCCCTCTTAGGGGCAATCAAAACGGCTATAAAAACAACTGTCGTTCTGTCTGATGCTGACCCCTCTACACTAAAAGATAGCCAAATTTGGGTTCAAAAATAGTTTTGGACGCTTTTGTATTGTTATTCTGAATCAAGCTGACCCCCTTTTGGAGTTGGTTTTGTATTATTCTGGAGGATATTGCCCCCTCTAAGCGAGTAATTCTTTATAAGATTCTGGACTATACTGACCCCTTTGGTTATTTGATTTTGGTTTTACTTGATGGTTTTAACCATCAAAAGATAGTCTATGGCTGGAAAACCAAAACGTATGAGTCTTGTAAAACAATTATTAAGAATGCACCATCAGGGCAAAGGCTATAAAACCATAGCCAGAATCCTTGGTGTGAGTAAAAACACGGTAAAGAATTATGTAGCCAAAGTTACCGTAAGCGGTATCCCCATAGCAACACTGCTTGCCTTAGAGGACCCTGAATTGGAAGCTTCACTTTTACCTGGGAATCCCGCTTATAGAGATGCTCGTTATCAGCCTTTAAAAGAGCAGTTAGACTATTACGCCAAAGAGCTCAATAAGGTTGGTGTTAACCGAATGGTTCTATGGGAAGAATACAAATCTGGATCTCCAGATAATCATTATTGTTACAGTCAGTTCTGCTCTGTTTTACGACAACATTATAAAGCAGGCAAGCCTTCTTTAAGCTTAGAACATCATCCTGGTGATAAACTTTATATTGATTTTGCAGGGAAGCTTTTATCTTATATCGATAAAGAAACGGGAGAAGAAATACCCGTACAGGTTTTTGTTGCATGTCTCCCTTATTCGGACTATGCTTTTGCCTTGGCTGTACCTAGCCAAAAGACAGATGATTTTATCCATGCCTTGCAATGTTGTTTAAAGGATTTATCAGGAGTCCCTCAAACATTGGTTCCCGATAACTTAAAAGCAGCGGTAGTTAAAGCCAGTAGATATGAACCTACCATTAACAAGGTTTTGGAGGATTTTGCCAATCATTACACCACTACCGTTACTCCTGCAAGGGTAAGGAAGCCACAGGATAAGGCATTGGTCGAGAATCAGGTAAAACTAATCTACTCCAGGGTATATGCCAAAATACGCCACCAGCAATTCTTCGATATTACTAGTTTGAACAAGGCTATTAAAGATAAAATGCAGGCACACAACCAAACCCGTATGCAGCAAAAGGATTACTCAAGGGTAGAGAAGTTTATTGCCGATGAGAAACAAACTTTATCACCGCTACCTACCCATGATTTTGAGGTGAAATATTATAAGAGCCTCAAGGTGGCGCATAACAATCATATTTATCTAGGGACTGATAAACATCACTATAGCGTGCCTTTTACTTATATAGGAAGGCAAACCAGAGTCATTTATACCAGAAGTATTGTACGAATCTTTGGAGATCGAGGGACGCTTATTGCAACGCATCCCAGAAGTTTAAAAAAATCAGGATACACCACCCAAAAGGAACATTTATGTTCTACTCATCAATACTATAAACAGCGCAGTCCAACATACTATATGCAAAGAGGGTATCGCCATTCTGAGACGCTCTATCAATACATTAATGCGTTGTTTAAACAGGATAAATACCCTGAACAACTCTATAGAACCAGTGAGGGGATCTTGAAACTCTCCAAGCATACCGATACTGGAGAATTTATCAAAGCCTGTGAAATTGCCATGCAATGTAGCAATTATTCCTATGGTTTTTTAAAACGAATCTTGGAAAATAAAATGGTAGAAGCTACTCAGGATGTCCCTGATGCCCCATTACCCAAACACAATAATATTAGAGGAGCAAACTCCTATAAATAACAACTTTAATTTTAAATCAATAGCAAATGACAAACATTGAAAACCACCTAAAACAATTGCGTTTAATAGGGATGTCCCATCGCTGGGAAGCCCTTATGGAAACTAGACAACATCATGAACTATCGCTAAGTGAAGGCCTAGAGATATTGCTACAAAGCGAAGAAGAAGATCGTGCCAATAGACGTTTTGAACGTTTAAAAAGAACAGCCAAGTTCAGATATAGTGCCACTGTAGAAGAACTGAGCTATGGCGCTAGTAGAGGGCTTAATAAATCTCAGATCACAGAACTGGCCACTGGACAATATCTTACAAAAGGAGAGTCTATACTTATTACAGGAGCCACAGGATGTGGCAAAAGTTTTATTGCCTCTGCACTAGGACATAGAGCCTGCGCACAGAGCACCAAAGTACTCTATTTTAATACTCAGAAATTACTGATAAAAACCAAAATGGCAAGACTAGACGGGAGTATCTTTAAGCTCTTTGAACGTATTGCTAAAGCTGGATTATTAATATTAGATGATTTTGGACTCACCCATCTAGACAAAAAACAACAAATGGATCTTATGGAAATTATTGAAGATAGACATGGAAAGTACTCCACTATTATTGCCAGTCAGCTCCCTGTAAAAAGCTGGTACGAAATCATTGGGGAAGCTACAATAGCCGATGCAATTTTAGATCGATTGGTGCATTCATCACATCGTATAGAACTCAAAGGAAATAGTCTTAGAAAAAAACTGTAATTTTGTCATGACTTATCTTTTTAATACCAAATCAGTAGAGGGGTCAGTATGACCAGAATGGGGGGTCAGTATCTATAGAATATCCATAAAGATATACAAATAAGCGAAAATAAGCTTATCTCTTGTGGTTTTATTTATGCAACTTTTAGTGTGTTAAAGTTTTGTTTTAGATAAAAGAGGCTAAAAAGCTTTTACAAGATCTTATACATACAATTAACAACTTAAAATCGACTTTTAGCATTGTTTTCAATTCCTTTATTCCACAAATAGATATAAAAACTTCAATTTGTTGAACCGTCGTATATACTCCTGATATTTAAATATTTTGGATATTTGAAACAAAAAGAAGGGGTGGAGTCGAGCGTACGTATGCTGGTGTATTCAGTATTTAGTTGTTTCTTTTTGTCTTCATGAATAGTTATACTTATTTGAGAGGCGTATTCCAGCTATTTTAGTTGGAACTGTCTACTCGATTGTTTGGCGTTTTATTATGTTTCAGCTATTCCCCCAATATCAATTATTTTATTATTTTCCAGTCGTATTTCAATTCCGTGTTCTGTGTCAATTTTATAATGAATAGGGATTTTAATGTTTGCATTTTCTAAGATTCGGATATAATTAATATCCTTTCACAGTCATCCGAAAGTTTTTCAGATAAGACATAAAAACCTTATGAACCACGATGATCTGGCTCAATATTGAGATTTACATGGAAAATAAGTCTATCTTGAAAGGTAGATTTGCTTGTGGTTTTCCTCTTATTTTCTTTGCTCCTTCTCCTACCTGATTGCAGACATAGTCAAGGGTGAGATAAAACGAGAGACAAATCCTTATTTTCTCTACGAAATTGGAAAAGGCATGATTCTTCTTGGCAATAGTCCTGACGATGAGCTGAAGCAATAAATAGGTTGTCAATGCAATGTATATCTGTGATTTTACAGCATTTTCGCTTGTTCCGACAAAGGTTTTGATCTGAAGGTTCTGTTTGATTGCTTTAAAGAATAACTCGATGTCCCATCGTTTTTTGTAAAGGTCAGCAATGGTTCTGGCTTTCCAATCTAGTTGGTTGGTAATGATTTCTATAACCTTGTTTTCATCAGGCTTGTAAACATGAACCAATCGCAGTTCTACTTGGTTGATTCCTGTTTGAACAGCTTTCTTGCTAGTGAGTCTTATAATTTCATCCTTCAAAATGTCTTGGTCACTATTTTCAGGAAGTTCCAATTCTCGCACAGTCTCGAATACGGTATTGGTTTTTATGCGAGTAACAAAAACATTCTCTGCTCTTATTCTTTGCAACATTAGAAGAAAATCAAAATAAGCCCTATCCTCAACCACTATGGTACCTTTTGAAAAGACCAGTTGTTCAAGTCCATAGCGATCATGTAGTTTGGCAGGAGTGATGTTTACTACATCTGGTATCATCATTGTATCGTCCCAACAGGTGTGTATTTTGATTCCTCCTTTTGCTGTCCGAAACTTTGCCCAGTCAAACATGGATAAGCATAGACTAATAACGGAGCTGTCTATTAGTTTTATACTGCGGTCTTTGATTTCTTTGATAATATGGGATTCATGACGTTTTGATAATAGGTGCGTATAATGTGTTAATAAACCTTTATACAGGCTCTCGAACACCTTATAGCTCCGGTTCTTATTACCATCACTCATGGTAGATGTTGCTGGACTCTGAGAAAGACCTAAACTTGAGATAAAGGTTTCACTAACCCCAATACCAGTAGAAATATCACTTAAAGTGTAACACTTATTCAGCTGTCCGAAAGTTAGTGCTACAAATTGATCGTAAGCTTTATATCGGCTACAGCCTTTGTCACTTTTATGCTGTGCGGTACTGCGAGAAAAAATCCACCTAGGTACTAAATCTAGAATTTGGCGAAGTAGTGGAGTATTTGTATTTTTAGTGCGCTTGTAGAGTCCCATAAAATGTATTTAAAGTTCGCAAACCAAAAATACGGGATTCTCAGGCTATTTTGAATTTGCAACTTTCGGATAGTTGTGATATCCTTTATATATTCAAAATGTTTCTGTTTAGTTGATATATTAAGTGCCTTTTTTCCAGATTTTTTTTCACTTTCATAATAATGAGCGTATAATTTAAGATACCGTTCAAATGTCTTGTCCATTATCTTATCAATAATTTTGTCCAAATTATTTTTGAATTCTATATAGGTTTTTTTAAAATCATTCAGTTCATTATTTGAGGGACGTATTTCAATTTCTTCTCCTTCTTCGTCATATTCCTCACCCAAGAATATTGTTACGCAATTATTGTCAAAATATTGGGATTCAAATTTTATTCCTGCAGAAAAACCAGCCCAATCTTCCTCTACTTTTCCCCAATATTTATGTTTTTCCATAATTCATTTTTAATGATACACAACGGCAGTTTGTCTAAAAACTGCTATTTAATTTTTTACATTTCAAATTTAAGAGAATAATAGCAATATTTTGGGTTTGGGTATAGATATATGTAATCCAACATTTTTTTAACTTTAGAAGCTTATAAGAATCCTTTTTGACTATAAAAACAATGGGAAAACTGGCCATTACCTATATTAATTTTTCAATTCCAATGATATTCATGATTTTTTTCAGATTGTAAGCAATGAAAATAAAGCCAACATCTGCTGAAGTTCTTTTTATGGTTTTCTTTGTCATGATATGGTCAAATTCCATTGCCTTTTTATAGTTCCAAAGATGCTCCACAAAACCGAATAGGATAAGGGCAGTTGCTCAATGGCAAAGCCCTCATGAATACACCTAAAACAATAACTAAAAATGAATAAAGTCCAATTCTACGAACTACAATAACCAAATCTAGACTAAAACGAAAAGGGTATAAATCTTTGGTAGCTTATAGTAATAATACGCAAACTCTAATTTGGCGAACCTTCGTGTATGTTATTGATATTTAGGTATTTGGATATTTAAAGCGAAAGGAAGGGGTGGAGACCAGTGTATGTACGGTGGTGTATTGAGTATTTAGTTATTTCTTTTTGTCTTCATGAATCGCTACGCTTATTTGAGAGGCACTGTGGTGACTTTTAAATCGTCACACTCGATTGTAGCCAGTACTTCTAATTTATCTTTTCCAAGTTTTTTTTGTACAATTTCTCAAAATAAGTTTTGTCATCCGCATACTCAAAAGTTTCATTTTCCAAAATTTTTAAAGCTAGATGTAAATAAGTTTTAGCTCCTTTTTTATTTTCCAATTTCATCATGTTTTCTGCGACACAATTATAAAACTTTGATTCAGAAGGAAAATTTTGTATTGCAGATTTATGAATGTTAATTGCATTAGCATAGTTTTTGTTAGTTTCTAAAAAACCAGAAAAACTATAATAATCATTTTTTGATGGTGTAATTGTATAGCCTGTCCATTCAGATAAATCATTGTAAAAAGAATTGAACTCTTTAACTACATTTTTACTTTTACCGATACGTTCTTTTTCTATTTCTGATAGCTTCCACTTTTTTGCCAATTCTAATAATCCTCTATCAATACTTTCTAAAGGTGTTGTAGCATGATCAAGTTCTTTGAGAATTGAAAAATTCCAATTAAATGCTTCTGATTTGTTTGTCTGCATAACAGTATCCAACCTTTTAATATAAGGTAAAAACATGGTATCTGGATTGCCTTCATTTCCTATTGTTGTATACAAGAATTTATTTGATTTTTTAACTTGTTGAATATTTCGCTGTATTTTTAACGTAACTTCTTCATCATCAATTTGAAGATTAGGGCTAATTGATATGTAAGCATTAAATAAACTTGGACTATCTATTAAACTATTCAATACAAATGTTGCTCCTAATGAATGTCCAATTCCAATTCTGAAGTTTTCTGTATTGTAATCACGATTTAACAATGGTATAACCTCTTCGCTTAAATGTTTTTCTAAAAACTTTGCTCCACCTAAATGCGGCATATCCCAATTGTCGTTAACAATTTTAGCCGTAAATTCAAATTGTCTTTTTTCAGAATGAATACCAACAATAATACTTTTTGGAAATTTCCTTGTTTCTATTAGATAATCGATAGTAGATGTTGTTAAATTAAAATAAGTGTCCCATTGAGCGTCAAAGACATAAATTACTGGTAAACGTTCTTCCTTACTATAATTTTTTGGCAGATGCACCTGAATTATTCTTTGTTCTTTAAAATGTTTAGATGTAATCTTATGTAGAACATTTTTAGGGTTTTGTGCATAAGTCATTAATGCCATTCCCAAACAAATAAATACTAATATTACGTGTCTCATTATTGTTTTTTATGCAAAGATATATTCATTGTAAATTGTAGAATTGGTAAAATGGGACAACTTGGAGTTATTTAAAAGCCCAAAAAGTGTCTTCATTTCCAAGGTGTTTTATGTTTTTAAAAAACTTTTTCGGATTAATTCCTGTTAGCTTTTTTATATGATTAATAAACTGTGCTTGATCGTAATATTCATTTTCTAATGCAATTTCGGTAAATGATAATCTCTTATTATCTTGTAAATAATCATTTAAAGCCCCCCTAAATTGTACTATGTCAATATAATCTTTAGTTGTACAGCACAAATGTTTTTTAAATAAACGTAAAAGCGATTTTCTATTTACACCACATTTTTTTGACAATTCGTGTACCGTTATTTTATGTTTAGAATTTAAAATTAAATTAATACAATTCTTTAATGTTTTTTCTTGAAAATCGATAAAATGGTTTATAAAATAATTATCCAAGAGTTTTATTTTATTTTCAAGATCTTCTTCATTGTAAACAGCTTGACAAAGCTGAATAAAATTGTTTCCGAAATAGTTAAATGACATTTGAATAGGGTGATTAGATATGGTTGATAACGGAACTTCTATAAAATGGTTAATTCCGAGCTCTTGAAATACGATACCAATCTTATCAAACGGCGATATAATTTCTGCAGTTCTAAATTGGTTTTGAACACCAGAGTATATAAAACTAAAGTCAGTTTTACAATTAGGTTTACTTATAGAATGATTGTCGCTAAATTCAACACTTGAGTTTTTATATATAGTTAAGGCATTTTTAAAATTTGGATAATAAATAAATTTTTTATGAAATTCATGATTTGATGAGTTATGAAAATAGTAATATGAAATATATTTTTGTAAGAAATAATTGGATGGTTTTTGAGTAATAAATTTTTCTTTCATTCTTTTTGCAGAATTGGCTACAACGGGAGTCTGCGCACAAACTCCATATTTTTAATTAAAGATATATAAAAGCGAAAATAAGCTTATCTCTTGTTGTTTTATTTATACAATTTTTAGTGTGTTAAAGTTGTAGATAAAAGAGGCTAAAAAGCTTTTACAAGATCTTATACATACAATTAACAACTTAAAAGGGACTTTTAGCATTGTTTTCAATTCCTTTATTCCACAAATAGATATAAAATTAATAGAACGCAAACTTCAATTTGGCGAACCGTTGTGTATGCTCCTGATATTTAAATATTTGTATATTTAAAACGAAAATAAGGGGGTAACCAGGCGTATGTACAGTGTTAATTATTTCTTTTTGTCTTCATGAATCGCTACGCTTCTTTGAGCGGCGCAGTGGCGACTTTTAAGTCGTCACCAGTCTACTCAACTAGGAAATGTTAGTAGTATTCAATTTCTCTAGTGATTGTAGCAAAGAGAGAGTCATCATTATGGTTCATTATTTTTTTTATCCAGTTATTTTCTTCATCATATTCAAAAGTATTTTTTAAAATACCATTATATTCAGATTGACCTTCTATTTTTTTTATATTAATAAGACCACGTGTGTTGTAAGCATAAGTATTAATCTGATATGTTTCTTCTTCTTCCCAATCTTTCCATTTTTCTGGATAAGATTGTTCTGTATCACCTATTGTAACTTCAACGACTTCCTCGATAACTTCAAATATTAGACTATCTTCAGTCTCTTTAGTGTTCTCTTTTTTTATTGCTTTTTTCTCTCTAAAATATAATTTTTTAATTACTTTTCCTTTGTTATTATATTCGTACTTATATTTTGAGTTTGTTCGATTATTGCTAATATGAATTTCTTCAACCTTTTGATTTAATTTATTATATTTAAAAAGCTCATTTCTATACACATTGCTTTTCTTGTCTAAAAATCTGATTTCAATCAATAAATCATTATCATAGATATATAATTCCCTGCTTGTAATTTTACCAGAATTTAAATCTGTTATTACTTGAGAAAGGTAATAGTTGTCATCAAAAATTTCTTTTGTTTTATAATCTGAAAATGTTCTTTTTTGAATGACAAGCCCATTCTCATTGTAAATATATTCTATACGATACTCTGGGTCAGTATTTATTTCGGGTTCATAGCGATAATGATTTTCATATTTCAATAATCCTTTATTGTCATATATATGGGAATATCTCATTATTTGAGTACTATCTCCATTTAACAGAGTGAAATTTGTAAGTTTTCCTTCTAAATTATAACTTTTATAAATTATATCACCTAGGTAGTTGTTTTTATTAAATCCAAGTATTTTAGTTGATTTTATTTGAGGTTTGCTATTTTCGATGTTTTTTTGTCCAAATATAGTTGTGACAAAAAAAAGCAAAATAATTGCACTTATTATTTTATTGTATTTCATTTTTTTTATTTGCTAACGGTTGGTATAATAGTAAGGGGTTTCGAAGGACTAAACCTTCAATTAAGCACTTAGCCAAATTTACAGTTTTTATTTAATAGACACGAGAAATTGTAAATTTTGCGGACTTTGTAAAATACACTAAACTTTGATTTAAGCACCAAAACCGTTATTGTTTTTATACATTGTATGTGTCCAGCATGGGCATCTTTTAACTATAGAAAGGTAATTAATTAAACTAAAGGGTGCAAGTCCCCTATGCAAATGAGTAACGTATTGAAGCATTAGTAAGTCGCAAGGGTGAAAACCGTGAGGTTTATCTAAAAGCTATTAGTGATTAATTATTGAGCAAATACCATTACAAATCTCAGTACTGGCAAACTACAATAACCAAATCTAGACTAAAACGAAAAGGATACAAACCTTTGGTAGCTTACATTAATAATACGCAAACTTTAATTTGGTGAACCGCCGTATATGCTCCTGAGATTTAAATATTTGAATATTTAAAACAAAAGGAAGGGGCGGAGCCAGTGTACCTACGGTGATGTACTCATTCTTTTTGTCTTCATGAATCGCTACGCTTATTTGAGCGGCGCAGTGACGACTTTTAAGTCGCCACCTGTCTACCTCGTATTATCTGTAGTTTTTAACTTCCACAAGCTATATAATATGTTGGAACTCCATTTATATTTTCAGGATTTTCATCTGTTCCTTCAAAAAACACATGGTCTCCAAGTTCTTTATTTGCTTGTTGATTATGTATTTTCATTAAAAACTCCAAAGCGGTGAAGTTTTTGCCATTATTTGCTTTTAATTTGGCGATAATTTCAACTTGGTAATGTTCTTCATTTGGATATTTTTCGAAGGTATTACTATCATCATCACTTAAAATTTCATTTTCAAGTAAATCAGAAGGTTTTGTTATCCAAGCTTCATATTGAACTTGTAATTCAGAATTTTCAAATACTACTTCACTAGGTATCCAGCTTTCATCCTTTTTGTAAATTTTTATCTGATACTCAATAATTGCTTGATTAAATTCTTCTGAATCTAAATAAATTTGAGATGAAAAACTCCAACTAATATTATTTATCGTCTTTTTTGATTTTGGTATTTGATTTTCTAGTTTTTTGGGCTTACACATATCAATGAATCCTTTAGCTGAAGTATCTCCTAATTCAAAGCTTTTTTCAAAATATGATAAAGCTATCTCTTTATCTCCTTTATAAAAATATGCATACCCAACTCGAAAGTTCCATAAGGCGTTATTTTGTCCTGTTGAATCCTCAGACAGAAATACTGCAAGAGCTTTATTATATTCATCTTCATTATTATATGCTCTCCCTAGAAGGCTTTTTAATTCAAAATTCAATTCAGATTTTGGAAGATTTTCAATAGTTTCAATTATTTTGGAGTGTTCATCTGATTTGTGATATTGATTCAATTGCTCTATCAATTTTTTGTTCATTCTATTTTTTTTTAATTACAGATAACATTATAGGGTTTTTTTGTCTTCATGAATCACTACGCTTATTTGAGAGTAGCATTCCAGCTATTTTAGTTGGAGCCGTCTACCTCGATTCGTAGTAGTTATTCTTTTACTTCAATTTTAAAATTATATTTTGTGTTTAATTCTTCGAAATTTGATATTAAGAGATTTACATTTAACATAGTTTCATGTTCAATTTTTTCTTTGTCTTCGTAATATTTTTCGTCACATATAATTGGGTCATAATAAGCTTGTGTTTCCATATTTGAGGCTCCAAATGGATATCCTTTTGGGATTTCTCGTTTGTATCTTTTCAAACTATAAAACTTTTTTTTAAATAGAGTTTCAAATAGTTATTTCTTAATAAGCACTATTTTAATTGTTAAGTTTTTATGCCTATTAAAATAACTATTAATTCTACTATCAAAATCAAGCAAACAATTTTTTTTACTGTCAAATAAATTTAAAGATTTTAGGATATCAATTTTAAAGTTATCAAGTCCATTTACAGCGTCTATTTTGAGTTTTTTTATGTCCAAATTTCTATTGATCTTTTTAATTGCTTACAACGAGAGTTTGCGCACAAATTCCACACTTTTGATTAAAGATATACAAATAAGCAAAAATAAGCTTATCTCTTGATGTTTTATTTATGCAACTTTTATTGTGTTAAAGTTTTGTTTTAGATAAAAGAGGCTAAAAAGCTTTTACAAGATCTTATACATACAATTAACAACTTAAAAGCGACTTTTAAGTCGTCACCCGTCTATTTGATTGTGTGCTTTTTTTCTAAATTATATTTTCTTAGATAGTTTTGTTTTAATTTCAATATTATGTTTGTCAAGTATGTTCCAGTTTAGGACACTATCCTTTTGAAGTGAGTCTAATCTTTTGAATTTACTCATAGGTGATTCATCTGTAATTCTCATTATTTGATGGCCATATTTCTCAATACGATCATTATATGAAACTAAATGACCATAAATATAATGCTTCGATACCTTTTTGAAAATGGATTTCAAACCAGTATTTTTTGTATACAAATCAACTGATAAATCATACATGAAATTTTCAATCCAATTAATTTCTAAAACGAGAGTTCCATCTATTAAATCTCTTTCCGCTTTTAGATAATAAGATGTATCAGCATATTCTCTTTTATGTTCTTTAATTATTCTCCATTCCATAATGGATCTTTAATTTATAGTATGAATAAATTGTACTCACTTTTTTTATATAAGCACCTCATTTTTTATCGCACATAACTGGAGTCTGCGCACAAACTTATATTTTTGATTAAAGATATAGATATAAGCGAAAATAAACTTATCTCTTGTTGTTTTATTTATGTAACTTTTAATGTGTTAAGATTTTGCTTAAAATTAAAAGATTTGACGACTTTGTAAGTAAGCAACAATCTTTGGATTAACCACTAATCTGTCCTATTAGCTATATAGTGTTTGCTTTTAATGCTTTTTAGCAGCTATTCAGATATAGTTTCTATTATGCGGATAACCTTTAATAATACGGAATCATTTTTATTTTTAACATCCTTAAAAGTGGTGTATGCTTTTATATCGACTGGCACTCCTTTACCTTCATAATTAATCATTGCTGGAGATAAATAACGCTCGGTACTCATATCAATATTCCAACCATTTGGAAGTCGATCAGAATAAATGTCTGAAAACGAGCCATTAGAATTATCTCCAACTATTGTAACATTGGATATTTGTTTCATATCCAAGGCAAGTACGTCTGCCGCGCTTACTGTTTTGTCATCGGTAATAAGGTATATTTTTTTTAAAAACTTAGACTTACCTCTGGGGTTTATATAATTTGAAATCAATTTTCCAAATACATCTTTGCTTTCTTTTTCCTGTTTGTAATGACCTAGTATTGTAGTGTTTGTTAGCCTCCCGACTACCTTATTTGCAAAGGAATCATTTCCTCCCATATTAGTCCTAATATCAATAATGATAGCCTCCATGTTTATGAATGACTTAAAGATCTCTTCTAATTGTTTATTCAGAAAAAGACCGTTTACAGGATATGCACCAAACAACATTGTGCTAAAACATCTCTGAAATCGTAGATATCCAATTTTAGAATTGTTTGTATAACTGAACAATGGACTCCCTTTAAATTTTGGACCAATATGCTTTATGGAGCGAAAATTTAAGGTAGAGATTGTATTATCTGTCATATCTCTTATAGCCCTTCGCTTTCCTTTAATACCTTTTAATTCTTTAGCCAAACGTGAGGGTCTACTTGGTGAGAATGTAGAGTCAATTGATTTAGCTGTTAATCTTATATGAGCATCATTCAATGGTGTAATCATACTACATACTATTTGATAAAGTTCAATATCAGTAGTACTACTTGTTACTTTAGATCTATAGGCATTGTATGCTGTATTCCAGTCAAGTTTTTTTTCTTCAAAAGTTGGATATTTCTCGTCAAATAAATGCCATAAGTACTCAAAATTTTCTTCGACCTCGCTTAAGGCATTCTGGTTTGTATGGAAACAAGTTTTTTGACTATATATACAAGAGGTAAATAATAGTATAATTGAAATAATAAAAATGTGTAGGTATGTTTTCATTTTATCTGATTTTAAGCAGCAAATAAAGAAAACTAAAACAGAGAAATCGACTCAATAGAAGTGTTGATACCTATTTCTCAGTGACTAACAGACGTTTTTTGTATTCTGAAGGAGAAATTGTTGTTATTTTCTTGAATACTCTATTGAAGCTTGCTTTTGAGTTAAATCCACATTCTAAAGCAATAGCTAGTAATGTGTATTTTTCGAACGCTGGATTTTGCATCCTTTTTTTTACCTCATTTACTCTGAAATTATTAATGTAATCGTAGAAGGAAATATTTAAATATTGGTTGAGTAAAGCAGACATTTTTTTATCTGTTATCTGTAATAATTCAGCCAAATCCTTTAGTGTTAAATCTTCTTTCAAATATGGCTTTTGAATCTCAATAATAGCTGCTAGTTCCAGTTTTAAATTTAACATTTCTACTTCATTGTAATTGTTGGCTTGTTTCTCTACTTTAAAACTGTCATTTTTAGCCTCTTCAATTAATAAAAAATCTGGTAGTAATATTTTTGATTGAGAAATACCATAGTACCCTAAATATCCAATTAAAAATACGATGGGTATAATAGTGAAATAACCAACACTTCCGTTTGAATCTCCAGCAGCTAACTCGTAAATTGTAGTAAGTACGTCAATAGAGATGATGAAAATTACCCCCAGAAGCAGCTGTTGTACCCACTTTAGATTTTTGTTGTCCAAGTTGGAGTAGTTAAGTTTTACCAAAGCCCGAAATTTTAGTAATAATTGTAGCGATATTATACAATATACCAAGGAATAAAGTATTACTAAAGGAATCAAATCTTCTATGCTACTCAAATATTCAAAAGTATAAATATCACTAACAATACTAATAAGATTTGGGAGCGATATTGTTAATACGTATAACAAAGGAGCAATAAAATGAACAATAATTTCTGCTGCAGTTATTTTTGAATCCTTAACAATTCTGGTTACGTATAGAAATAACATCGGCCCTATAAAAACAATGATGGGGTCTTCAAAAATAAAAGTAGCAACTACCAATTCTCTAAGTTTATGTAAATAGCCGTAGTAAAAGAGGAATACAAACAATAACTGAATAAAAATTACAATCAATATCTTTTTTGCCTGACTTTTGTTTTTTTGTTTAAATAAGATAAATGAAATAATAGATGTCATAACTATTCCTATCGTCAAAGAAAAATCTAAAAATAATTTCATCGCTTATTCAGATTTTGGTTTTATTTCAATTATAAACGTGTTATCTTTAAAACTATCATTTGTATTCTGAGCATAAGCAAATTCATTCCCTTTAGTAAATATCCAATAGCATACAACAAATAGGGAGAGCCCAATTATATAAATGGTTTTAAAAATCAATAGTCTGTTTTTTATTTCTTCGTTTATGTTTTTCAGAGTTTGATTGAACTCCTAATGTTTTTTGATTCCGCAAACTTGCGCTTGCATTAAAGCTACAATTAGCTAAACACAGCATTGTGTTTATTTCTAATATTCTAGCAAGTCAAATATAAAAAACATACAGATAGTATTTGTGAATATTACATAAATATCATAGAAAGCATGCAATATACTCCCAATTTCGCAGATTTGAAATCCATGCAGACGCACATTCTTAATCCAAAACAACTATCCAGTAAATAATACACAAACATCCAATACATTTTCTAGTTCAGCATAATTTCTAGCTAAACTAAAACATTACATATTTCTGATTCAAACGTGTACATATGTCCACCCAACCTACAGTAGTAAGTGTTATAAAGTAAGCTTCTTCTAATTCCGTTGCTTTATATTTGGTTGACATATTTTTTATTAGTTATTTTTTGTTTCCTCTTGGTATTTCCCCTCTTTGTGGGCACGGATTTTCAAATCCGCTATCAAGTTGGTGGTATATTCGCGATTGGGTAACGTTTTTATTCAGACTTCTTAATATCAGTATTAATCAACGGTGAATGAAAATGGTACAGTATGTGTTGTGATTTTCGGATTTCCGTTATGTTTTCCTGCTGTCATTGTGGGTAATGTTTTAATTACTCTAATAGCCTCTTTTTTTATTGTTGGATGAGCAGCACGAGCATTAATATTAGTAACTTTCCCATTTACGTCAATTTTGAAAAATATCATAATTTTCTTTTTCCCAGGAGATAACCCTAAATCATACGCTAAGCCAGTATTAAAATTTTTAGAAAGGTGTTTTTGAACTTTTTCACTAAAACACTTTTTTGAATTATTTAGGTTTTCACATCCTGGAAAAATAGGTGATGTCTCAATTTGTGTTAAATTTGTTTTTTCTTCTTTTTCCATTTTCGAGATAATCTCACCATTTACATAGTGCTCAACCGTTTTACTTCCTTTTTTGGTATAAAGATACCATTCACCATTTTTCTTTCCATTTTTAAACTTTCCAGCTATCCACAATTGCCCATTTTCATGATATAATTTTGTTTCACCGATAGGTTTCCCATTTTCAAATTTCAGAAATAATTTTAACTGCCCACTTTTGTAATAGTGTTTCTCTTCATCATTTCTATTTCCATTTTTATATTTCTCGATTTTTTCTAACTCTCCACTTTTGTAATAGGTTTTCCATTCACCAGTTTTTTTATCATTGAGATATGTACCTCTTTTTTTTGTATTACCGTTTTCGTAAAATTCTTTAGCATGTACTTTTCTACTAATTCTATTTTTTCCATAACCGTCTCCTATAATATATTCGAAATTTGCTACTGATTCTAACTTGCCACTTACATAATAACTTTTCCATTCGCCAACTTTTTTATCATATTTAACGACTCCAGAAACCTTTAAATTTCCGTTGTCATAGAATTCTTTGTGTTCTTGTGCATTACATATGTTTACTAATAAAATTAAGATTAAGAATAGTATTGATTTTTTCATATTTCTTTTTTGCAAATTTCTTAAATATTATGTTTGCCAACGAGAGTCTGTGCAGAAACTCCACACTTTTGATTAAAGATAATCAAATAAGATAAAATAGGTCTGTCTGTAACAGTTTTAATACTATGGTTTTTCTGGAGTAAAAAGATTATCTAAAAATAGGAGTGTCTAAAAACATCATATTTTGATTTAATAATAAAGATAATTTCCAGTGAGTTAGTTTTAGTCTTTATCTAAAAATAATTTATGATTGATTATTAAACAAAATACCACTACAAACCTTAATACTGACGAACTACAATAACCAAATCTAGACTAAAACGAAAAGGGTATAAATTTTTGGTAGATTACATTAATAATACGCAAACTTCAATTTGGTGAACCGCCGTATATGCTCCTGAGATTTAAATATTTGGATATTTTAAACGAAAGGAAGGGTGTATTCAGTATTTAGTGATTTCTTTTTGTCTTTATGAATCGCTACGCTTATTTGAGAGGTGCAGTGGCGACTTTTAAGTCGTCACCCGTCTACTCGATTGTGCGTTCGGCTTTTTTATTTCCTATCATATATCACCATTCTTATGTTATTATAGTTGTCCTGACTCGAAAGCTTAACTTCAACGTTTATGTTGTTTTGTATTGCCCAAACAAATGATTGACTCTTCTTTTCTTCATTTATCAAATTCGGTTCACCTAGTTCATTAGTTAGGATTAATACAAGGTCATTAAATCTTGTCAAAAAAACTTCACTTGCTGACTTTTCATCTCCAAATTCTATTCTTGAATTCTGTGTTTTTCCCCAATTAATCGTTACTGTTCTAACCAAATCAGTCTTTTTAGTAGCGTAATACATAATTGAGTTTGAAATAATCGAATCTTCTACAACAAGGTAAGATTTGTTAATGTCAATATCGTACTTATTAGGATTCCAACTGTCTCCAATTCCAATTTTGTGATTTGGGGTAATGTCAAAGGTTTTCCATTCCTTTTCTTTCGATTTTATCTCCGTCAGGGTCAGTTTTGAAAAATCAGCAAGGATTGCTTTAAGTCTATTTTTAAAAATTTCGTTTGACCTTTCTTTTCCTAATGTTTTCGGTTTTAATTCAACGTCATTCACTAAATAAGTTGCATAAATTTTGTTACCCTTAATTGTTGTCAGACCATAAATTTGGTCATTTGTTGTTTTGAATTTGAGCAATTCACTAGAGCCATTTAAGTTTTTGCAACGATAAGAGTAGTGCCAATTAAAAAATTTTACATCATCAAGTATTTTTTCAAATGGTTGTATTTTATTATTTACTATCCGTGATAGATACGAAGCTGTGTCTGTTTCATAAATGTGTAGAAGTTCATCATTAAAAACATAGGAGTTGACAACCCTAGGGTGATATGAAAAATCAAAATAGTCTACATTCTCATCTTCATAAATCACTTCATAGCCTTTTGATTCACTGTACCAAGAATAATTCTTACCTGTTTTTTGTATGTTTTCATAAGTCACATCACTATCACATTTTGTAAGTTCCTTTGGATTGTCAATTTTGAGAACTTGAAAAGAATTAGTCAAATAATAGGTGTTGTCAATTTTATTAATCAATGGTGTTGTGGATTCTAAAACATATTGGATACCTGTTTTCTTGTTTTTAAACCAAGTTTTTCCACCCCATTCGCCAAAATCTAAGGAGAAGACATAAAAGTCCGAATCTTCGAATATTAAGCCGTCTCTTTTATCAATCTTGTTCCACTTAAAATTTGTATTATCAAAATAGTAGCTCTGCTTGTCCATATATGGTTTTAAAATAATGCTGTCGTTTTGCACATAAAAATCCAAGTAGATAGTTTTCATTTCTTCGGGGCAATCAATCACTTTTTCTAATTGATTGTTTGAAAAAATATGAAGCCACCTTTTTCCGTAGCCACCATATTTCATTAATCGTTGTTCAAAAAGCACATAATATTTATCGTTATATTCTAATGCGTGAGTCATTCTGCCATTGACACTTGTTGAAATCGTGTCTTTAATAAGAGAAAAACCACTTTCAAAATTTGTCACGTTTGAATTTTGTTGACCATCACAAGCAAAAAGTGTCAATGATAAAATTAGTATTACAAAAGTTCTGTTCATCTTCTTGTTTGTCGTGAGTTTCTTATGCTGACGCACAACATTATAGGATTAAATCATTAAACCAAGGACACAATTTAATTTAATCCGTCGTCGAACTATGGCGTGTCAATTTTACCTTTAAAAACTATGGAGATTGAATCCTTTTTTCTTTATCCAAAGTTAGGATTTTTGAAAGAAGTAGCGCTATATTTCGTATTCTTATTCTGTTTTTGATATGCTATGGAGCAGACTTGGTATAATTTATAATTTTGGCATCCTATTTTTACTATTTTCTTCCATTTTGGCATATAATTCTCTATACCCGAAAAAGGAATATTTAAGGCTAGCATCAAAAGAGTTTATCCGTCGGTTTGCATTGCATATTTTACCCAAAGGGTTTGTTCGTATTCGTCATTATGGATTTTTAAGTAATACGGGTAAACGGTTGTACCTAAAAAAGGTACAAGATCAATTAGGCAAAGTCAAACTAAAAACAAAACCAGAGTTAAAACACCTAGCTTGTCCAAAGTGTAAACAAGGAAACTTATTCGCGGTAGCTGTTTTTGATGCTAGAGGTCCACCAAAACACTGGTTAGATAAGATAAAAAACATCATGTTAAAAAAATTAAACGCCAAGACGTAATAGTATAGCTATGCCTATAATCAAGATAACAATATAAAATATTTGGTACCTACTGATAATGAATTAATTAATGCTGAAAAATAATTATTCTAACACTATTACACAGTACTGTTTTACCTAAATGGCTTCAAAAAGAAGCATTCACAAACACAAGAGTATCTTTTTAAAACCCATAGCAATTAGCCAATGACTTTTTTGTCCGGTTCAGTCAACATGGTGTTCATGTTGGGTCGTACCGACCACACGAACGCTTCTTAGTTATTGGCAACCGTTTTTATTCCCAACCTTTGATGTTTGAAAATGTTTCATAATCGCACCCTGTATCATATTCCAACTCTTTATTCATTCGTTTTTCATAAGCTTGTTCGGCCAAATAGAGTAGAGGCTCAAAATCTATATCTTTAGGTATTTGTTTCGGATTGTTTATGGTTTTTTCAAAAACTTCTTTTCCATTTGCAATTATACAACAGCGAACGTATAAAAAGTAGTCAACTGAAAAATGAGTTTCTTCGTTTTTATAAGAATCTTCTCCTATATTTTTTGCGTGTTCTTTCGTGTCTAATTGATAAAGTTTATAACTCAAACTTTCTTGAAATTGTTTAATTTCAGAAACCTTTTTTTTGCTTAAAAATTCAATTGCTGGTTTCATTCTATCTTCATCTTCCCCTTTTGTCCAATCTATTTTATTAATTACTTCCCAAAATAAACTGTCTTTCAACATTTTTTTAGGTTTCATTGAACGTTTTCGATATTCCTCTCTTGCAATTCGTGATTTTTCATTTTGAATTTCGACTTCTTTTTGAAATTCCTCTTTTTCGTTAGTCCAACGCCATTCTAAAAATGCATTATTCCCAATGTAAGGTTCAATAACTCCAGATAAAGGAAAACCTCCTTTCTCTCCATTTCTACCATCTCCTAATTTGAATTCTATTTTCCTTTCAAAATCTGTCATTGGCTTATTTCCCAAATATTCGTATTCATTCAGTCTATTGTATTTTGGATTATCTGTAAAAAAGTTAATACAATGTTGATTTGAAAAAAAGAATCTATCACAACAAAGAACTTCGTTTAATCTTTCGTCAGAAATTTTAGGTATTTCTTTGTCAATATAGTTCAGAACAGCAATCATTAATAAATCTCCATCTATTTCACTGAAAAATGATTTACCTTTTTTAATAATCTTAAACGCTCCGTAAAAACTACGTTCAAGTTTTGTTATAAAAATATCCCCTTCTTTCGTATTCATAGGTTTTCGTCAAATGGTTGCCAACGTGAGTCTGCGCACAAACTCTAAATTTTTGATTAAAAATATATAAATAAGCGAAAATAAGTTTAGCTCTTGTTGTTTTATTTAGGCAGCTTTTAATGTGCCGAGATTGTGTTTTGAAAACATATGCCTCAGATGTCTTCTAAAAAAGAAGCATTCATAAACACAAAAGTATCTTCTCAAAACCCATAGCAATTAGCCAATGACTTTTTTGTCCGGTTCAGTCAACACGGTGTTCATGTTGGGTCGTACCGACCACACGAACGCTTAGTTATTACCAATAGTGTTCTAGTTTTCTTCAAGGCTATATTCGATAGCTTCTTTAATTCCATTCCTTAAACTTTTCAGCCGTGCTAAGTTAAATTTATGACTTTCATTTTTAATAATATAATTGATATGGTCAAGAAGAGTAAATTCCTTTCCATTATGTTTTATAACTTTATTAATGTTAACTTTATAATCTTCATCTAAAATAATGTCAGAGAAAAAGGTTAACGCATGTATATCAAATGCTCTTTCGTATATATGTTGCTCCTTAATATGCATATCTGTAGGGTCGTTTAAACATCTAAGACTATTAAAATTTTTATTAATAAATGCTCCAATATCAGCTTTTGTTGCACTTTCAGATATTAGTTTATCTTCAATTAAAAACTCTCTAACAGTTTTCTCAACTGATTGATAACCATCTCTACTTGCTATTCTAATACATAAACGGTTTGCTAGTTTTTTTGTTAATGGAACTAGATTGGTTTTAATCTTATCATTTCGATTTGAGTTATTATTTTCTTGTGCATTTATAGATATTGTAATTAATAAAATGCAGAGAATTAATATTGCTTTTTGCATAATTTTAATTTTCTTCTAGGCTATATTTAATAGCTTCTTCAATTCCATCTTTTAAATCCCTCAATCTATTTATATCAAATTTATGACTTTCATTTTTAATAATATAATTGATATGGTCAAGAAGAGTAAATTCCTTTCCATTATGTTTAATAATTTTATTAATGTCTACTTTATAGTCTTCATCTAAAATAATATCATCGAAAAATGTTAATACATGTCCGTCAAATGCTCTTTCGTATATATGCTGTTCCTTTATATAAGAACTCATAGGATCATTTTGACACCTAAGATGATTGAAATTTTTATTAATAAAGGCTCCAATATCTGCTTTTGTTGCATTCTTATGAATTAACTTTGATTCAATTAGTGTGTTTCTAATAGTTTTTTCAATAGGCTGATGAGCATTTTTAGAAACAATCTTAATACATAAACGGTTTGCTAACTCTTTTGTTAATGGGACTAAATTGGTTTTATTTGAAGTTTTGGAATCATTATTTTCTTGAGCATTTATAGATATTGTAATTAGTAGAAAGCTAAAAAGGAATATTGTTTTTCTCATAATTTTAATTTTTTTCAAGGCTATATTCAATAGCTTCTTCAATTCCATCTCTTAAATCCTTCAATGTATTTATATCAAACTTATGGCTTTCGTTTTTTATAATATAATTGATATGGTCTTGAAGGGTAAATTCCTTTCCATTATGCTTTATAACTTTATTAATGTCAACTTTATAGTCTTCATCTAAAACAATATCCCAGTAAAACTTCCATAAACGCGCATCAAATACCCTTTCATATATATGTTCTTCATTAACATGCATGTCATTTGGGTCGCCTTTACATCTAAGATTATTGAAGTTCTTGTTAATAAAGTTTCCAATATCTGATTTCGTAGCATCTTTCGATATTAGTTTAAATTGAATCAACATGTCTCTAACTGTTTTTTCTACAGATTCATGACCATTTTTAACTTCAATCCGCAGACATAAATTATCAGCTAACTCACTTGTAAGTGAAGCTAATTTGGTTTTATTTGAGTTCATATTTTCTTGAGCACTTGTAAACATTGTATTTAATAAAATGCTAATAATTAATATTGTTTTTCTCATAATTTTAATTTTCTTCAAGGCTATATTCAATAGCTTCTTTGATTCCATCTCTTAGACCTCTCAACCTAGTTAAATCAAATTTATGACTTTCATTTTTTATAATATAATTGATATGGTCCAAAAGAGTAAATTCCTTTCCATTATGTTTTATAACTTTATTAATATTAACTTTATAATCTTCATCTAAAATAATGTCAGAGAAAAAGGTTAATACATGTCCATCAAATGCTCTTTCGTAAACATGTTGCTCCTTAATATGCATATTCGTTGGGTCATTGAAACACCTAAGACTGTTGAAATTTTTATTAATAAAATTGCCAATGTTAATTTTTGTAGCATCTTTTGGAATTAACTTGGATTGAATTAGTACATCTCTAACTGTTTTTTGAACTGATTGGTAAGCGTCTCTACTAACAATTTTTACGCATATCAAATCTGCAAGTTCTTCAGTTAATGGAACTAAATCGCTGTTTATTTTATCAGTTTTATTTTTAGAAGTCTTTTTTTCTTGTGCATTTATGGATAATGTAATCAGCAAAATACTAAAAATCAATGTCAATTTTTTCATATTGTTAATCGGTTTTACATTATTGGTAACGTGCTTGTATATGGTTTAAGTACTAAATTTAATAAATAAAAACCGAATAGAAAATCTACAAGGATTTTCGTAAGTAGGCTTGAGCCAGCTGAGTGGCTAAGAAATAGGTTGCGATATTGCATTTGGCACGATTGGAAGAAGCTTGAAAGGAAACGTAAAAACCAAATTCGATTAGGAATAGAAAACGGACAAGCATACGCTTGGAGTAGAACTAGAACCGAGGAACGAACTCATGAATACCCCTAAAATAAAAAAGAAATGAATAATGGGAGGATGGGCAGTTGCTCAATGGCAAAGCCCTTATGAATACACCTAAAACAATAACTAAAAATGAATAAAGCCCAATTCTACGAACTACAATAACCAAATCTAGGCTAAAACGAAAAGGGTACAGACCTTTGGTAGATTACATTAATAATACGCAAACTTCAATTTGGTGAACCGCCGTATATGCTCCTGAGATTTAAATATTTGGATATTTAAAACAAAAGGAAGGGGTGAAGCCTAGCGTATGTACGGTGGTGTATTCAGTATTTAGTTATTTCTTTTTGTCTTCATGAATCGCTACGCTTATTTGAGAGGCGCAGTGGCGATTTTTAAGTCGTCACCCGTCTACTCGATTAGGCAACGTTTTTTATTCATTTTCCTTTTCAAAATAATTCCATACTTCATCTCCGAGTTTTTCTCCATACTCTGAATTGGTAAAAAGAATATAACCCCATTTTTTTTCTGTTTCCATAAGATAAGAACACGTAAATCCAGCGTTGTTTCCTCCGTGAAAATAGGTGTTACTATAAACCTTATCGGCTGTTAAAAAACCTAAAGCATAATAAACACTAATTCCAGTTGAAGATGTAGATATTTTTGAATGATGTTTTAGTAGTTCGGAATAACTTTCTTTAGTTAAAATTTTGTTATTCATTAGTCCAATCATCCATTTTGAAAAATCTATTGGTTCTGTTTGCATAGATGAAGGTGCAACGAATTTGCCTTTATCTTTTTTGTACCAATAATCATTTTTTAAATCAATCCACTCGCCTTGATTATTGTAAGGTTCTGCTTTGTTCTTTTCTGTATAAGATGTTGGTATAAATACTGTATGTTCCATTTTCAATGGTTTTGCAACTTTCTTTTGAAAAAGAGCTTCTAAACCGTCCCAATCCGTATTCTCTATTTTTTTCAAAACCATAGCGAGATATTGGTATCCTTCACCAGAATATTCATAATCTGTTCCTGGGTCAAACTTTATTTTTAGTTTCTTATCGTCTTCGTTTTCTCTCCAATTTGGAAATCCTGACCTATGGCTTAAAACCATTCTTGCTGTTATTTTCTTATATCTTTCGTCATTAGCAATGTCTTTATATGGCAAATATTCGTACAAGGGTTTATCTAAATCCAATTTACCTTCCTCAACAAATTGCATTACAAAAAAAGCAAATACTGATTTCGAGATTGATGCAGCTTCGAAAATGGTTTTGTCGGTAACTGGCAACTTTTTTTGAACATTGGCAAATCCAAAAGTGTTGTGATAAACTACTTTACTATCGTTTATGACTGCAATTGAAAGTCCGGGAATATTCAATGAGTCCATTCTTGATTTGAGAAAAGTATTAATTGAGTCAGTTGAAACTTCCACTCCTAAAAGGTTCTTAATTTTGTTTTGTGATTGACAACTCATAAATGAGATTATCAGAAGTAAAAACATAAATATTTTCATTGTATTTTCTTTCATTCTATGGTGTTTCTTAAATGTTGCCTAACGACTGACTAAGAATCGTCTCTTGCCAAAGCAAGATATGATTTTTTAGGTTTTGTGTGTGCCCAGTATGGGCATCTTTTACTTACCGAAAGGTAATTAATTAATCTAGAGGGAACAAGTCCCTTATGCGCAGGGGTTACTCCGATCGCGGGGATTTGAAATCCGTGCGCACACACATTCTTAATCCAAAACACTAACCAGTAAATAATACACAAACATCCAATGCATTTTTTAATTCAGCATAATTTCTAGCGGAACTAAAATAATAATCTTCAGGTGCTGTAACTATTTTTTCTTTCACTGGATTTTTATGTATATAATTTAACTTTTCTTTTATAAACTTATTTGAATAAATATGTTCTGCATGATATCCATTTTGCCACACCTTTAAATGTTGCTCTCTTTTTAAATGTTCACATGACTTTTTAAAATATGCCAATAGCCATTCTCTTCTGCTTTCTGGCTCCTCATTTATTGTTTTGATGATTTTTTTGGATGTAAACTTCTTAAAAACTCGCATTATTTCGGAAAGATTGTACTTGCCAACTGATTTACAAAATAGATGCAAATGACTGTGCATTAAACAATAAGAATATATCTCTAAGCCCTTGTGTTCTTGACAATATTTTAATGCATTTAATATTACATATTTTTGATTAAAACGTGTACATATGTCCATCCAACCTACAGTAGTAAGTGTTATAAAGTAAGCTTCTTCTAATTCCGTTGCTTTATATTTGGTTGAGATATTTTTTATTAGTTATTTTTTGTTTCCTTTTTTGTATTTCCCCTCTTTGTGGGTACGGATTTTAAATCCGCACTATCACGTTGGTGGTATATCCGAGAATACGGGGTATTTGTATTGCTAAAAATGCAATTGTGAGAATTAGATTATTTTTGTTTTTATATTGTTTAGCTTTTGTTAGATTTTTAAGAATTGTTACTGAAAAAGGCTTATAGCTTAATTTCTGAACCCCATGTAATTGTAGTTATTTTCCATTTTTCATCAGCCTTATGTAGTGTGAACAACTTGTAATGGGCTTTGCCGTTATTTGTCGCTAATCGTGCTCTAACCAATGCAAGCTTTCCGTAAATTTCAATGCTCAATATTTCCTCTTTATATCTATTGTCTGCTTCAGCTGAATCTAAATCAAAAATAAACTCATCATAAGTTCCGTCCTTTTTTATGTACCTGTAAGCACCTTTTTTATGCATAGAAAGCTTTTTATGCTCAATACTTGCGGTGTGATCGCCAATAAAAAAATTCTCTGTTGTTTCAATAATAGCTTGACGGTCTGAAAAGTCTGTTTTTTGTGAGTAAGAATAAGAAGTAAATAGTATCAAAACTAGGGCAGGTAATAATATTTTAATTGATTTTTTCATTGTTAAGTGGTATTTTAATAATTATTTATAATGTAATTTTTAATCTGTTTTGAACAGCTTACCAATAGGAAAACTATTAAAAATCGTGATATAGGTTTTTGCATTTTTTTGATATTTGAAGCAAATATGCAAAACCAATTTCGATGGCTGATACAAAATTATAAAACAGTAGTTCGGATTTATAAAGTAGAACTGAGACCAATGCTTTTTTTGTATTCGGAAGGTGTTTGCCCAGTCAGTTTTTTAAAGGAAGTAAAGAAAGTTGGTTTAGGGTTAAAACTCGATCGAGAGGATTTATAGTCCGTCCAGTAAACAATACACAAATATCCAATGCATTTTCTAGTTCAGCATAATTTCTAGCGGAACTAAAGTATCACATATTTTTGATTCAAACGTGTAAATATGTCCACCTAACCTACAGTAGTAAGTGTTATAAAGTAAACTTCTTCTAATTCTGTTGCTTTATATTTGGTTGAGATATTTTTTATTAGTTATTTTTTGTTTCCTCTTTGTGGGCACGGATTTTAAATCCGCGATCGGGGCCTTTGGTAGCTTACATTAATAATACGCAAACTTCAATTTACTGAACCGCCGTATATGCTCCTGAGATTTAAATATTTGGATATTTGAAACGAAAGGACGGGTGTAACCAGCGTACGTACGGTGGTGTATTCAGTATTTAGTTGTTTCTTTTTGTCTTCATGAATCGCTACGCTTATTTGAGAGGCGCAGTGGCGATTTTTAAGTCGTCACCCGTCTACTCGATTATAGGTAGTTTTTGTATTCTTCTAATTGTGTTGTCGAACTTGCAAAAACAAATTCATTAGAATGCTTAAATATGGTTTTGTTATAGTTATTTACTTCTAAAGAGTTTAATGAAATTTTTCTGTATTTTTCTTTTTGTTCCTGATAATGAATTAATAATGCAATTCGTGGTGTTATAGGGTAGTAAATATCTAACTGTGCAATTGTCCCATTATCGTTCAACTGGTCAATCTTATTATTGACTAATGGTTGGTCAGATGTAATAAAATCGATTTCAGAAGTGTTCTCTAAAAATATAAATTTAGTTTGCTTTTCGTAAGTTAAAGAATCCGCAATACTTGTAGCATATATAAATGGTATGAAATTTAAGAATTTTGGTGATAAATAGTCATATTTAACCACGGCGCTTTTAATTTTTAATTGCATATTTTTTGTTCTGAGATATTGAAAAGAGATAAATAACATTGTAAATAATAATTCCATTTCATTATCCAAAAAAGCAAGGTCTTCATATTCCCTAATATTGATAAATCTCTTTCCAAAATTTTCAAATACTAAATGAGAATCTTCCATAGCATTTGTGCGAAGTAAATTTAATTTCTCTTTTAATTCACTATTTTTCTGGTCGCCTAAGTCAATTGTTTTGATGAGTCTTTTTAATTTTGAATATGAGGTGAAATTTTCATAAAACTCCAGATTAATTTTTAGAGTAGACTCCTTACTCCATTGGTTAACTAATTCTTTAAGTATAATTTCTTCTTCTTGAGTAAATTCTTCAAGAGCATAGAAATATCGTTGTTGTGCTAAACCTTCAGGATTAGATTTTATGACTTTTTTTGATTTTTTAATTAGAGCTGGCACTTGTTTATTTTCAGCCCAAGATTTCAAATATTCTTTCCAAACATAATGATGTTTCTTTTTTACTTGCATTGTTGTTTAAGATATCAAATTCGTTGGTTGTTGTGGTAAATTGCCTATAACGTGAGTCTGCGCACAAACTCCGTATTTTTGATTAAAGATATGTAAATAAGCGAAAATAAGCTTTTCTCTTGATGTTTTATTTATGCTATTTTTAGTGTATTAAAGTCTGGTTTAAAAATGATAGGCGCTAAAAAGAGCTTATAAGAGCTAATGAAGGCTTTTAAAAGGTAAATAGCATCTTTTAGCCTTGTCTTTAACCCATTTATGCCACAAATAGACACAAGTCTTCTACGGTTATAGCATATCATCATTAGGTTTACTTCTGAGAGCACATTTTGTTTGCCTTTCATTAGTGTAAATCCCTATTGCCTCTTTAGTGTACCAAATTGATGCTCTGTAACTATACCTAAAAAAGATACAAGATCAATTGGGTAAAGTCAAACTAAAAACAAAACCAGAGTTAAAACATCTAGTTTGTCCAAAGTGTAAACAAGTACGTTTAGTAACTATAGCTGTTTTTGATGCTAGAGGTCCACCAAAACACTGGTTAGATAAGATAAAAAACATCATGTTAAAAAAATTAAACGCCAAGACGTAATAGTATAGCTATGCCTATAATCAAGATAACAACATAAAATATTTGGTACCTACTGAGAATGAATTAATTAATGCTGAAGAATAATTATTCAAACACTATTACACAGTACTGTTTTACCTAAATGGCTTCAAAAAGAAGCATTCACAAACACAAGAGTATCTTCTCAAAACCCATAGCAATTAGCCAATGACTTTTTTGTCCGGTTCAGTCAACACGGCGTTCATGTTGGGTCGTACCAACCACACGAACGCTTCTTAGTTATTGCCCACAGTGTTTATATCACATTTAGTTCTTTTCTCATTAATTCTATAATCTCATCTTTTATACTTTGAGTAACTTTTCCGTCGATCTCTAGTTTCTTTTGTTGTTGATTAATCTTTTCTTGATTACCAGCCATCATTAGTTTTGGTAAATCAGACATCATTTTGTCAGATTGTTCCATTAATTTATCATATGAGAGTTCTAGTAAGTCAAGTTTTTCAAGTATATCATCACTTGCAATTATTCGAATTGTATTGGTTTCTTGTTTAAGTTTCGTTAGTTCAGCATATGAGTCAGATGTCAATTTTTGAATTTTCTTTGACATAACGGTAACTGCTAAATTTTCTTTTTTCTTATTTCCTTGAGTTGCAGCATTCAGATAATTCTTATTGAACTCATCCAATATAGGCATCATTTCCGATTGGCTTTTTATAGTTGCTTCATTTGTGAATTTATCTAACAGTTTGAAGAAACCTAAATATTGTTCCTTTTTACTTTCGTATTGATATCGTCTTTTACTGATATCTAGTTGATGCTCTTTCTTTATTAATTCAGATTCCTCCAATAACTTTTTATTTGTGTCAATTAAGGCTTTCCTTTTTGCTCTTTCTTGAAAGTAGGTTTTAATATATAATCCTATAAGTCCAATAATTGCAAAGGCTAAATAAGCGACATATGGTTTTAAAAATTCAAAATCTATTTCCATTAGTTATTTTATTCCGATTTTATTAATTCCGCTAATTCTTTTTCAATTCCGTGACCTTTAATTCCTGCTAAATTTTCAAAATATTCTTTTATCTCGATTTCGTTTAAATTATAGGTTTCTTTTAGTCCGTTTATTATTGTTAATAGATATTGTTCACTAGGTGGATTTATTTCTTCGGTCAGATTTTTTTCATTCGTAAATGTGAAAATCGGATTTCCATTTTGCTCGCCTAAAAAAAGTAAATTACCATACCAAGATTTTTCTTTAATAATCAGAGAACCTTTTTCTTTCGCTTTTTTAAAATCAATTAGTAATTCTCCTTTATGATTAGTTTCTTGTTTTACAATTTCAACATACTGTTCAGGTGTTATTAAATACATTCTTCCGAAAGTCTGAACTTTATCGTTAAATTTCGTATTTATAAATCCGACACCACAAGAATCCCAACTTTTAGATTTTTTCGCAAAATAAAGCTCTCTGTTGATATAAATTTCTTCCTTGTCCTGTGGTAAAGTTTTGTCCGAACAACCTTTATAAGTTTTCTTTGAGCCTTTCGGTTGTCCACCAAGAATGTAACAATGGAATCTACTTTCCAAAATGTTTGAGCCATAACTGGCATACCAAATTTGTTTTATTTCCTCTGACATTCGGTTTTGTTTAATTGTGGGTAACATGAGTCTGCGCACAAACTCCATATTTTTGATTAAAGATATGTAAATAAGCGAAAATAAGCTTATCTCTTGATGTTTTATTTATGCAATTTTTAGTGTGTTAAAGTCTTGTTTTAAAATAATAGGTGCTAAAAAGACCCTATAAGAACTAATCAATACCTTTAAAAGGTAAACAACATCTTTTAGCCTTGTTTTTAACCCATTTATCCCCCAAATAGACACAAGTCTTCTAAGGTTATAACATATCATCATTAGGTTTACTTCTGAGAGCACATTTTGTTTGCCTTTCATTAGTGTAAAAGTAAATCCCCATTGCCTCTTTAGTGTACCAAATTGATGTTCTGTAACTATACCTAAAAAAGATACAAGATCAATTAGGCAAAGTCAAACCAAAAATAAAACCAGCCTTAAAACACCTTGGACTACCTAGTAAATTTGTGACTAATTTTCTTAGGCCGCTTTGTTACTAAATCCTTTTAGTTTGATTTCCATTTCTAACGGAGTTAAATATCCTAAAGAAGAGTGTAATCTTTGTGTATTATACCAGTCTATATAGTCTTCAATAGATTTATATAATTGAGTATATGAAGTATATTTAAATCTATATAACCATTCATGTTTAATTGTTTTAAAGAAACTTTCAGCTACAGCATTATCCCAGCAATTACCTTTTCTACTCATCGATTGGGTTATTTTGCAATTGAAAGAGAAAATATCTGTGATCTTATTAGACGCATATTGTACACCTCTATCAGAATGAAAAATAAAACCATCTTTAATTTGTCTTTTACTTCTGGCCTGATGCCAAGTTTTAATAATGGTGTTTTGGGAAGTCATGTCTTCGCTTAAAGTCCAACTTACTACTTTTCTATCTGCTAAATCTATGATGGTTGTTAGGTAATTCCAGTTATCATTCACTCTAATATATGTAATATCAGAAATCCATTTTTCTCCTATTTTTAGACTTTTGAAATCTCTATTTAATACATTTTTTACTATTGGAAAACTGTGCTTTGAGTCTGTTGTTACTACAAATTTTCGCTTTAAGATACTTTTTAACCTCATTTCTTTCATAAGTAATCCTATATAAGACCGACAATATATAAGGTCTTCACGTTCTAGTTTTTTTTGAATCCGATGACTTCCATAGATTTCTCTACTATCTTCAAAAATGGCTTTAATCCTCTTCTTTAGATAATTTCTTGGAGTCTCCATAACTATTAAGTCTTTGTTTTTAAGCCAGTGATAATAAGCGTTTTTACTAACTCTCATACACTTACACATCTTCTCAACACTATAAATATCCGTGTTTTTTAAAACAAATTGATATCTTATGAGTCGCTCTTGGAAAAGATGCTTACTGCCTTTTTTAAGATGTCGCGCTCTATAGTTACATCTCTTAATTCTTTTTTCAAAGCTTTTAATTCTTGGGCTTCTATAGAAAGTACTTTCTTTTTAGAAAAATCTCCAGATCTTGCTGCAAATTCCCGTCCCCAGCGACAAATCATACCTGGGTTTAATCCATATTCCTCTCCAAGTTGTTTCGGTTTACTTCCAGATTTTAATAGTGATACTATCATTACCTTAAACTCGTTATCATGTTTTTTTGCCATAATCTAATATATAAATATTATATGGACTCTAAAAAATCGTCACATCAAAGGTAGACACTCCACCTAGTTTGGCCAATGACTTTTTTGTCCGGTTCAGTCAACACGGTGTTCATGTTGGGTCGTACCGACCACAGAACGCTTAGTTATTGGCGGTAGTTTTTATTTCTTCTTTCTCAATTCAAGATTCCAAGGTATATGAATCCTTTTTAATTCTTCTTCTTTAATATTCATACTTAATCTCAAATGATTAAGTGGAACGCATAATTCCTTTTGTAAATTTTCAATAAACTGCAGGTAATTTACTTGAATAGCATTAAAATCATCTTCATTGTCAAAATCCTCAAGATATTCAATGTCGTGTTGTTTTACGGATATCAGTTTATGAGCTGTCATTGTTGATTCTCCTACAGTCCAAGTTACAGCCTTGAATTGAATTTCAATCGCTAAAGTCATATGCGGTACAGAAGGAATATAAAAAAGAAAATCGCTAAAAGGTTGGACTTGTTTATTTATGAACTCAAATGAACTTTTAAATTGCTCGTTTCCTTGAAGTTCAAAAATATCATCAATTAATTCGCATTTAAAATTCTCTTGCCTAAAATGACCTTTAGAATCAAAGTAAATTTCAAATAGAATTCCATTTAATATGTGATTTTCTCCATCGATAATACTATTCTGTAGCCAAGTGTTTAAATTCTTAATTATGGAATTTGCAGAAAATTCGCCACCAATAGCAGTCTGTAAAATATTTCTACCCAAAAGGAAAAGGTCACTTATTTCAGCTTCTTTAAAATTAATATTTGATATTTTTTTGATTGCAGGCTCTTGTTTGTACCAATCGTGACTTTTAAGACGCTCAATAATTTCATCAATTTCAGTTCCTTTTGATTGAAAATTTTCGTCCGCGATATGTTCTTGTTTGTATGGTAAATCGGTTGAGTGTACTAATTGTCCAGAATTAAAACAAAAATTACCTATTAATGATGTGTGTTCCCAACTTGTTTGTTTTCCTTTGGATAATGTATAAACTGATGTTCTTACTCTTTTAAAGAAGTCTTCAATTGGAATATTAACATCATCGATATGATTTAAAAATGCTCCTGTGTAAATACTATTTCTTCCCGCTCCGTAATCCATTGCTTTTTCTCCAGGTGAAGTTGAAAAAGCTATTAATGTTCCTTTTGGTGCATAAATTGGTGCAAGACCTTGACTATTAATTCCACGATATTGACTTGGAAGTGGGTTGTCTCTGCAAGCATCAAGTATTAAAATATTAATTATTGATTTTGCTCTTTGCATATATTCAATAATTTCGCTTAGAGGAAATGATGTGTTTTTGGCAGAAATGTCATCTTCAAAATTTGTGTCTATTGAGGTCAAATAGTTTATTCCCTCAATTTGTAATCCGTGTCCAGAAAAATAAAAAACTCCTATATCGTATTTCTTTAAATCTTCTCCAAATTTTCTGATATCTCTGTCAAATTTTTCTCGGTCACAATCGATAGATTCATTTACTATAAACCCAAGGTTTAAAAGTTTTTGAGAAACATCTTCAGCATCATTTACAGCATTGACAAGTTTATCCTTATCTAAAGAATAATCTGCGTTTCCAATTACTAAAGCTAATGCATTCATAGATGTTTGTTTAAATTACCGCCAACATTATAGGATTAAATCATTAAGCCAAGGGCGCAATTTGATTTAATCCGCCGTTGAACTATGGCGTGTCAATTTTACCTTTAAAAGCTATGGAGATTGAATCCTTTTTTCTTTATCCAAAGTTAGGATTTTTGAAATAAGTAGAGATATATTTCGTGTTTTTATTCTGTTTTTGATATGCTATGGAGCAGACTTGGTATAATTTACAATGTTGATGTCCTAGTTTTACTATTTTCTTCCATTTTGGCATATAATTCTCTATACCCGAAAAAAGGAATATTTTAAAACTAGCATCAAAAGAGTTTATCCGATGGTTTGCATTGCATATTTTACCCAAAGGGTTTGTTCGTATCCGCCATTACGGATTTTTAAGTAGCAGTTGGAAAAAGGAAAAATTACCGCTCTTGCAACTGCAATTAGCAGACAGGAACCTGTTAGAGATTGAAACCTTTGTTCCTCAAGAAAAATCGGTACATCGCATTTGTCCGAGTTGTAAAAAAGGGGAGTTGATCACCCTTTTAACTTTTGACAGCCGTGGCCCACCAAAGAATTACAAACAGATCGTAAAACGTAAACTATTGAAATACAATAAATAAGAACCGCCCTAAAAGAGGGCTTGGTAAACTATTGCATAAAATGAAAGAAAAAGGGGTAGAGCCCCGTAAATACACAAAAGGAGTATGAGATTTGCATTAAAATAGTACTCTTTATATGGTTCTCTATAAATAAGAGACTATAAAACGGTATACCAACAAGCTTCTTCCTTGCCAAGGTCTAGACAAACCTCTCGAATTCCCCCTTATCTACTATTTCTGGATCAGTCAACAAGTCATATAGCGCTAGCCTATCGGCGCGCCATATGCTTAGTTATTGTAAAACGTTTTTATTCTTCATCAATTTCAGACATTCGCTCGTTTATAAACTCAAAAAATCCGATTTCTCCTGAAATTTCCCAAACTTCGTGGTCCCAATCTACAGTAGTATTTCCATTGTTTTTGTAGAAACATTGAGCATTTCCACCACCATCTGGATAAAATTCAAGCAAATCATTAAATGAATATCCTTCGGGTTGAGCATTTTGTTCTTTACAAATTGGATTCATCATTTCAGCCATTACTTTTATATCATCATTTGCCATTATAAAATATGCATCATAGATTTCTCCAAAGCCATCGTGGATTGCGTAAAAACTATTTAAGTCAGTAGGGATATTCCAATTAAAGGACTTTAGGTTATTATTAGGTTCAGGATTCAGAAGTGGTGCGCCACCAGTATATACTTTAAAATAATTTCTATCATCATAAAGTTTCATATCAAGTAAATAATGTAAATGCCAGGTGTTTCCTTTCCTTTCTACGTATATGAATTTACATCTGTCTTTTAATGATGCAAGTAAGTTTGGAATTTTTCTAGAAATTGATTTAAAATTTTCGTTGATAAATTCCTTAATATTTTTGTCATTTAAGTTTGTCCAAGGACATTCTTTTGGAAAATCTCCAAGTTGATAATAATTCGAACTATTTCGTGATTCAAACACAAGCTTAATTCCGTCAAAACCATATTTATTTACGATTTTATTTTCCAAGTTTGTAGTTCGGATAAATTCAGGGTTAAATTCTTTTTCCGAATCTCTTTTAAGTTCATTTCGAAATTGGTTTTCTAATTCGGAAGTCAGGTTTTGATAATTTATTTTTTTATTGTTCTGACTATCACAGCCAAAAAAAGATAGGATTCCCATTATTAAAATTATATGTTTCAATGTTTCTCTCAAATGTTTTACAACAAGTACCTATACGCACCATTGCGTATATTCCTATTATCCTAGCATCTCAAATATAAAAAATATACAGTTAATATTCAGCAAAACTATCACTATTTATAAGAAATAGATTGCTACCCGTATAATAAACGTATACCTATACGCTTTTATCTGTTATAGCTTTATAGCAAAGTTCTATAAAAATATGGAATTGGCATTGCGGGTTTCCACAACACAGTAGATTTAATACAGTTTATCAAAAACTTTATTAGAGCTACTCACTTTATGATTAGCCTTCCTGAAAACTTAATTGCTGTTACTTCAGTCTTGATTGCTGCTACTTAAGTCTTGATTGGAGCTACTTTATTCTTGATTGCTGCTACAAGTTTAATTGCTACTACTTCAGTCTTGGTTGCTGCTACTTGAGTTGCGATGGCTGCTACTTGAGTTGCGGTGGTTGCTGCTTGAGTAGCGTTGGCTACTACTTCAGTCTTGGTTGCTGCTACTTGAGTTGCGATGACTGCTACTTGAGTTGCGTTGGCTGCTGCTTGAGTTGCGTTCGCTGCTGCTTGAGTTGCGTTGGCTACTGCTTCAGTTGCGGTTGCTGCTGCTTCAGTTGCGGTTGCTGCTGCTTGAGTTGCGTTGGCTACTGCTTCAGTTGCGGTTGCTGCTGCTTCAGTTGCGGTTGCTGCTGCTTGAGTTGCGTTGGCTACTGCTTCAGTTGCGGTTGCTGCTACTACAGTCTTGATTGCTCCTAATAAAGAATAGTTATATGCTAGTAAATTATACAACGGTGGTATAAGAAGTATGTTTAGTAGTATTTATAATAGAAAACATTGCGTAATTCTATTTTCTTTTGAAAAGCAAAACCTATCCTGATAGGAGAGGAAACAAAACTATATATAGCACTCCAATAGCACCATAAATAAAATAATGATTTTCATTCACTATTTTTATTTGTTAGAAGATGTTCATGATGTGCTACGTAGTTCCATTGATGAAAAAACGCAATTGAGGAAGGAAATTCATGAGTACATCTAAATAAATAATGATTATCATTTTTTCCATTGATGAAAAAACGAAACAAAAAAATCTAGTCTGACTATATTTTGTTTAAATTTATTGTTCATCCCATAAATTATAGGAACTCACTATCGTTCAAACAGCCTATAATTTTTAATGAAATTTCACTTCAAATTTCACAACAAAATCTAGATAGGACATAAAAACAGTATCATTCAAAAAATAACATTGCGCAAGTCTATTTTTTTTTGAAAAGCAAAACCTATCCTGATAGGAGAGGAAACAAAACTATTGGGTAATAGTTTTTTTGAATATAATTCTATTATAATGCAATTAGTTTATCTTTGTGCTGCAAATGAGAATATTTACAGTTATACTAGCAACATTTATTTTGGCATTATCGCTAAAACCATGCGCTGATGATTTTTCTGAAGAGGCTGCTATTGCTATTATGGACGGTTCAGATTCTCATGAGCATTCTAGTGATTCGGACGATCCTTGTTCCTCTACATGCATCTGCGAATGTTGCGGAATACCATTGGCATTAACTATAACTATTCCTTTTAAAATTACCGAAACAAGAGTTATTCCTATAAAAATAGCAAAAGAATACTATTCTATTTATGCTTTTGATTTTTTCTCTAACATTTGGCAACCTCCACAAGTGGGCTAATTTTTTAGGTTCTGTATGGAACATCAGGTTAGTTTAGCAATATTTAGTAAATACTAGACTAATCTACTACCTTAATATAAACATATGAGGTATCAATAAAAATAGTTTACCATTTAGCGGCAAGTCTCTGGGAATATCACCCAATTGGACTATTGCTCCGTGATTAAAAATCAATAAAAATGAAAAAGATATTTTTGAGCATAGTGCTCATTATGTTTTGTAGCATTATGGTTAGTGCACAAACAGCTACTATAGTTATTAAAGTAGCATCAAACGAAGATAAAACGCCGTTAATAGGTGCAACGGTACATTTTACAACGCTACATAAAGGCGTAGTAACAGATTTTGATGGGAATGCTAGTTTTTCTAATATTCCTAATGGCACACATCAATTAGAAATATCATATTTAGGATATGAGACTATTACCACTACATTAATAGTACCAACAACAACTTCGCCAGTTTTCTATTTGCACGAGTTAGAAAATCATTTAGAAGAGGTGGTTTTAAGAGCAACACGAAGTACACGTACTATAAAAAAGATTCCAACACGAGTAGAGTTTATAGGAGCAGAAGAATTGGGAGAGAAGGCAATTATGAATCCTACCAATATCTCCATGGTATTGCGCGAAAGTACAGGAATACAAATGCAACAAACCTCGCTTAGTAGTGGAAATTCTAATATTAAAATTCAAGGGCTAGATGGTAGATATACGCAGTTACTAAAAGATGGTTTTCCGTTGTATGGTGGTTTTTCTAGTGGATTGAGTATCATGCAAATTCCACCGTTAGATTTACAACAGTTTGAAATTATTAAGGGAAGTTCTTCTACATTATATGGAGGAGGAGCCATTGCTGGTTTGGTAAATATGGTTTCTAAAACACCAGATTATGATCCTAATTTAGAAATAATGCTAACGCAGACCCAAGCAGCGGGTAGTACCGCAAATGTGTTTTATAGCAAAAGGAATAAAAAATACGGAGTTACATTATATGGTTCTGGACATTCCCAAAAAGTATATGATTCCGATGATGATGATTTTAGCAACCTACCAAAAACGAAGTCTATATCTCTTAATCCTAAATTCTTTTATTATCCTTCGGATGATACTACATTCTGGTTGGGTATTAATGGTACTTATGATGATAGAATAGGAGGAGATGTTACTAAAATTGAGTCTGGTGCTTCTGGTGACCATTTGTATACTGAAACCAATGTCTCTAAACGATTAAGCTCGCAGGCAGTATATACCTCACAATTAGATAGTACAAGTACCATAAACATAAGAAATAGTATTGCGTTTTTTGATCGGGATTTAAATGTGCCTACAATCAATTTTAAAGGACAACAGGTAAATACGTTTACAGAACTAAACTATGCTAAAGGATTTGAAAGAACCGATTGGATATTTGGTGCTAACTTATATACCACCAATTTTAATGAGGTAAATACAAGTAGTCTACAAAGAGACCAGAGTGATATTACTGCTGGTATTTTTGTAAATAATATTTATGACCTTTCGGAGAATTGGATTTTAGAATCTGGACTTAGAGCTGACTATGCTAACGATTGGGGATTTTTTCCATTGCCAAAAATATCGTTATTGTATAAAAACGATAGTAATTTTTCTAGTAGAATAGGAGGAGGACTGGGTTATAAAATTCCTGATATTTTTACAGAAGAAGCAGAGTCTATTAGTTTTAATAGGGTTTTACCAATAGATAGAGATGCCCTAAAAGCGGAACGTTCTTATGGTGCCAACCTCGATTTTAACTACCAAGCAAAACTTACCGATAAAATAACAGTGTCTATAAACCAGTTGTTTTATGTAACTGCAATTAGAAACGGATTGTTATTGGCTGGCAATACCAATGGTACTTTTGAATTTGAAAATGCAAGTGGAGAAATATTAAGTAAAGGAGCAGAAACTAATATAAAATTTAGTTATAAAGATTTTAAATGGTTTCTTAACTATGCATTGATAGATACCCGATTGAATTATTTATCAGGAAATCCACAAAAACCATTAACAGCAAAACATAATGCTGGATCTGTAATAATGTATGAAAATGAAAAATGGAGAATTGGTTTTGAAACCTACTATACCGGAAAACAACTATTGAGTACTGGTGAAGAAACTACAGACTATACCCTTCTTGGGCTATTGGTGATGAAAAACTTTAAATGGGGAGGGGTTTTTACCAATTTCGAAAACTTTACTGACAGGCGTCAAAGTAAGTTTTCCACACTGGTATTACCGCCACATGGAAATCCTAGTTTCTCAGAAATATATTCGCCTACAGATGGTTTTATTTTTAGTTTGGGGATTATAATTAAGCCTTTTGGAAGTGAAGGACATCACTAGTTGATACTGCTAATATTGCTAGCTTATAGTTGCGTAATGGATAGTAGCGGCATCCTTTTTTGACAACGGAGAAAAAGATATAGCGAATAGCCAGACCCGATAGGGATACGCCCATAATAGATTATAAAAAAAGGATGCAACTCATAATAGAATTGCATCCTTTTTTAGTTTTAAAAACAGAAAGTTTATTTCTTTAAGACCAAACTAGTGATAAAAAACTCCATCATTCTATCTCTATTGACAGCGGTATGTCCTTTGTCTGGACCTACTTGTACTTCAAAACTCTTTCCTGCTTTTTGTAAAGCCTGTATTAACTGTAACGAATTGGCAGGATGCACATTGTTATCATTAGTTCCATAAAATATCATTAAATCTCCTTTAAGGTTGTCTGCATATTTCATGATGCTAGAGTTATCATAACCTTCCTTATTGTTTTCTAAAAGATTCATATAACGCTCGGTATAGATATTGTCGTAATTTCTCCAATCGGTAACTGCAGAGTTGGCAACAGCAGCATGGTAGACATCTGGATGTCTTAATAAACTTATTGCAGCAGTAGTACCACCATAAGATGTACCATATACACCAACCTTGTTTTTGTTTACATATGGGCGGTTGTATAATGATTTAATACCGGCAGCAAAATCGTCCATTTCTACAATACCAAGGTTTCCATATAGTTTATCTAGCATTTTTTTTCCACGGCCACCAACATTACGACCATCGATATTTACGATTAAAAAACCATATTCTGTTAATGGGTTAGGGTAGGCGAAGTTTTCTCTAAACGCATGGGTAGCTGGACCTCCATAATTACTTAAAATAATAGGATACTTTTTATTAGGATCAAAATCTGATGGAAAATGTAACATTCCGTGTAATTCTGTTACTCCATCTGCTGATGTAAAGGTAAATACCTCTACTTTTTTATAGCCTAGTTTATTAAACGCTGTTAGATCGCTTTTTGCCAATTGTTTTAAAACTTTACCGTTAGATGTGCTTGCTAAGGTTGTAAACGGAGCAGTATTATGTGTTTGTGCAACATCAACAAAAGACTTATTATTTGGTGCTATTGTTACCCTATGGTGAAACTTTGGATCTGTTAACCGTACATTTCTAGTACCGTTTAGTTTTACCTTATGCAATTGCATTTTCATGTGGTTATCACCACTTCTTGCTGTATAATAAAGGATTCCTTTTTTCTCATCTACCGTTTCTATGCCTGCAACTTCGTACTCATGGTTTGTAATGGTATTGATAAGTTTACCATTAAAATTGTACAAATAGTAATTGTTATATCCATTGCGTTGCGATGCCCATATAAAACGTTTTCCGTCTTCTAGAATATGAATCTCAGGACTGTTTTCTGTAAAACTAGCCAACCATTCTTCTTTAACAACAACTCTTGTTTTTCCTGTTGTAGGATTAGCAGCCTTATATTCCATAATATCTTGCTTACGGTTGGTGCTATGGAATAGTAATTCTTTACCATCTGGTGTCCAATCGATACCGTATAAGTACGTGCCAATTGCACCATCATTATATGGCTTTCCATCTCTGGTATCTAATGTGATGGTTTTTTTAGTTTCTAAATCGTATACTAAAAGGTCTACAGGAAGGTTTTTTGCACCAACTTTTGGATAAGCTTCTATTTCTAAAGAATCTTGAATTCTTGTTTGATGATAGAGTACATAATATTTTTTAGCAGTTTTTTCATTAAACCTATAGAAGGCTACTTTTTTACTGTCTGGAGACCACCACATTGCAGTGTTTTGCCCTAGTTCTTCACCATATACCCATGTAGCAATTCCGTATTTAACCTGATTTTCTTCGTTACCATCAGAAGTAATCGCGATAACATTACTGCCATCAGCATTACTAATATACATGTTTCTATCTTTTGTAAAAGCTTTAAGCTCTCCATTTGGTGCGTTCGTAGATGCGTGTTGTCTTCCTCTTGCTGGGCCAGATCTACGTCTTCTCTTTCTTTTTTCAGGAGCACCTAAATCGGTAGTCTTTTTAGTTTTTACATTATAGCTGTATTTTACACCTTCTTTTACGTATTCAAAAGAAGTTCCATCTTCGTTCCATTTTGGACGTAGTGCACCAGATTTTACTGAGCGCCATAGTTTTGGAGCCATAGTTTTGTATTGCTCATATCCTGGCATTTTCTTTAGCTTGTCTTGAGCAGATACTGTTGTACCTATAGCAAAAAAGAAGACTAATAAAAGCAACTTTGCTAGTGTATTAAATTGTTTTGAAATCATGAATTGATCTGTTTAGTTTTTTAGTAGGAGTAAAAATAAATTAAAACTGAACATAAGCTAAATAATGGTTAAATTTTAAGATAATTTAACAGTTAATGTTACAAAATAAAAAATCTTGTCATATTTTGCCACAGTTTATTTTTTTTCTTATAAATCATAGAAATTCGCCGTGATAAAACGTTCTATAATTTTTCTACACATATTACAACAAACCTACGGTTGGTTTTATAGGCATAGCAGGTATAATAAACTGATGACACTCTAATTTTCCTTCTGTTCATTTATTAAAAAAAGGTTCAAATTGGCTTATTAAAGCGTTGAGAAGATCATTGATTTTGATGATATTCTTATGTGATCAAAGCAGTAAATATACTTTTGTTTTAGAAGGCAGAAAAAACAATCTCGATGAAATTTTGGTAGGAGTAAGTGAAAATGATTTGGATGTTTAATATTTCCATTAACTGCTTGTTCTGTTTATAAGATATTTATGTAGTGATAGTGTTACTTTGTAGTAAATTTATTTATTTATATTAGTTGTAGTTACATTATTTACTATATTTGATATGTATTATTGTGATTTTTAGTAAATATAATCATAATGTTATAAGTGCTGGAATAAACTATCAATCACAAAAAAAAAATCATGAACTCACAAACACTAAAAAATGAAAAGAGATTTAGAACTCAACTTTTTAATGCAGACAATAAGGACGACTATAAGAGAAATATTGAAAAGGCATTAAGTTATATTTTAGAATTTTTAGACAAAGAAAATTTTTATAGTGGTATAGCCACTACTAAGTTAAAGGAAATAAATAAGAAGCTCAGAATAAATAACGAAGAGAAATTAAGTATTGATAAAGCTCTTGAACAAATTAAAGAAGGATTTATTGAACATTGTATTTCATTTCAAAGCAAGACATATGTTGCACATTTAAACTGTCCAGTAGCAATACCTGCGCTAGTTGGTGATTTAATAGCTTCTGCTATTAATACTGCAGTAGAAACTTGGGATCAAAGTACTTCTGCTACCTTAATTGAACAAGATGTAATTTCTTGGATTTCAAAAAAGTTAAAACTGCCTTTTACTTCGGATGGAGTATTTACAACTGGTGGATCTCAATCAAATCTAATGGCATTATTAATTGCACGAAACCATTATGCATATGATAAATTTGGAATCAAAATTAAAGAGACTGGTGCTATGGGAATTACAAATAAGTTCCGTTTTTTTTGCTCAGAAAAGGCGCATTTTAGTATCAAAAGAAGTGCATCAATATTAGGATTGGGTTATAATTCTGTTATCCCGATTAACGTAAACGATAATTTTGAGATGTGCCCAAAAGCTTTAGAATTTGCGATAAATACTGAAAAGGAAAAAGGGAATATTCCAATTGCAGTTGTAGCCACTTCAGGAACTACGGATTATGGAAGTTTTGATCCTGTTATTGCGATTAGTAATATAGTGAAAAAGCATAAAATGTGGTTGCATGTTGATGGTGCATATGGAGGATGTTATGTTCTAACAGAAACACATAGGCATCTTTTGGAAACTACACAATATGCAGATTCTGTCACTATTGATTTTCATAAAACATTATACCAACCTGTAAGTTCAAGTGCTTTTTTATTGGCAGATAAAGATCATTTTAAGTACGTTTCTCATTATGCTGACTATTTAAACCCTGAAGAAAATAGGCAAGAAGAGTGTCCTAATCTAATAGAAAAATCATTACAAACAACAAGACGTTTTGATGCATTGAAATTATGGTTTACACTAAAAGTAATAGGAGAAAAAAAATTAGGAAATTTTTTAGAAACAGTACACTACTTAGCGAAAGATACATACAAAATAATGTCAGTTGATCCTGTATTTGAAATGGTACATAAGCCAACATTAAGTACAATTGTTTTTAGGTATATTGATAATAAGGATATAGATGACAAGTCCCATGATATTGTGAATTTAGGTACTAAAAACAAATTGTTTAAGGATGGAATGGCTTCTATAGCAAGTACAAAACTTGACGGAAAAGTCTATTTGAAATTTACTTTTTTAAATCCAGAAATGAGTCTTCAGGATGTAAAATTTATTATTGATATGATAAAAAAACAAGGAAAAAAGGAGTATGAAAAACAAAAACCAGCACAATCACTAACTAAAATATTTGTATAAAAAAACAATAATTCTCATTAGCTAACTATAAAAATTAAACAATGCATACTTCAAAAATATTAGATTTTGTAGCCATTGGTATTGGTCCTTTTAACTTGGGCTTGGCATGTCTTACAGCTCCTTTAAGTAATATAGATGGCATTTTTCTGGATAAAAGGGATCATTTTAATTGGCATCCAGGAATGTTACTTCAGGACACTACTTTACAAGTTCCATTTATGGCAGATTTGGTGTCTCTAGCAGATCCAACAAGTAAGTTTAGTTTTTTAAACTACTTAAAGGAGCAAGGAAGAATTTATCAATTTTATATACGGGAAAATTTCTTGATTTTAAGAAATGAATATAATAATTATTGCCAATGGGTGGTAAAGCAGCTCCCCAATATTCTTTTTCAAACTGAAGTAATACATACAGCATATTCCGAGAACGAGAACTGCTATATAGTGAAGTGTAAATGTACCAAAACAGAGTCAATAAGAATTTATAGAGCAAAAAAAATAATTATGGGTACTGGTACGGTTCCGTACATTCCAGCGTGTGTGAAAGAGCATACGGAACAAGTAGTTCATTCTTCAAGTTATTTAGATAATAAAGCGCAATTGCAAACTAAAAAATCGATAACTGTTGTTGGGAGTGGACAAAGTGCTGCAGAAATATTTTACGACCTTCTTTTAGATATTGATCAAAGGAATTATGAACTCAATTGGATTACAAGATCTCCTCGGTATTTTCCTTTAGAATATTCCAAGTTAACATTGGAGATGACATCTCCAGAGTATGTGGATTATTTTTATAATCTACCTGAATCAAAAAAAGATGAACTTATAAAAACACAAAAGCACCTTTATAAAGGAATTAATCAAGATTTAATAGCTGCCATTTATGATATGTTATATACAAAACAATTTGGGAATAAGCTTAATGTAAAATTAAGAACTAATTCTGAATTGTATAGTGTGGATTTTAATAATGAGGATAAAAAGTTAGAGTTAAAATTACACCAAGTGGAGCAGGATAAATACTATAAAATAGCTACCGAATCTTTAATATTGGCAACAGGATATAGCTATGAACTGCCAAGTTTTATTGAAGGTATTAGTGATAGAATTCAATGGGATGACCAAGGTAGATATGCTGTTAATAGAAATTATAGTATTGATCGTAATAATGAGTTATATGTTCAAAACGCGGAGTTGCATACACATGGATTTGTCACTCCTGATTTAGGAATGGCTTGTTATCGTAATTCTTATATTATAAAAGAACTAACTGGAATAGAACATTATCCTATTGAGAAAAGGATTGCTTTTCAACATTTTGATGTATTGGAAGAAGAGAAAATTGAAGTTGAAGTAGAAAAAGTTGAAGTATAATATAATTTTAAAAACACATGTTTTATTCAACGTTTTTTTTGAAAAAAAATAATGAAATGGAAATAAAGAATGAGTCGTTTTTTAGTAAAAATATTTATGGAATTGGGGAAATTAGTATCCGTCCAATTCAACTAGATAAGGATATTGAATTCTTATATACATGGGTTACAAAACCATATGCCAAGTTCTGGGGAATGTTAGATCAATCCAAAGATGAAGTATATAAAGAATATGCGGCATTAGAAAAAAAACAGTTTTATGATGTTTATATCGGGATGCTTAATGGGAAACCAATCTTTTTAATGGAAAAATATAAAGCTTCAATGGATAGTATTGCAAAGTATTATAAAGTACAAGAAAATGACTATGGAGTACATGTTTTAGTAGCTCCATTAGAAAAACGAATACCACAATTAACATGGTATATTTTCACTACTATAATTGATTATTCTTTTAGTTTGCCAGATGTTGGTAGAATAGTTGTTGAACCAGATATAAGTAATAAGAAAGTTCATGTATTAAATACGAAAGCGGGATTTATCTATGAAAAAAAAATTGAATTACCCCATAAAACTGCGGCATTGGCATTTTGTACTAAAGAAAACTATTTAAAGGCAAAGGCTTTGTATAATAATTCAAAATATAGTATATGAGTAATTCCATAGCGTATTTACAACCAGATGTTTGGAAGTATGTAAACCGTAGTTTAGTAATAAAAGCTATTAGCGAATTTTCACATGAATTAATTTTAGTTCCAAAATTATTGCATGTGAAATTTGATCAGAATGCTTATCAATTGATTTCTGATTGCAAAAAGTTTAAGTATAAATTTGAGGCTAAAATATTTTTACTTGATCATTGGAAGATATGTAATGAAAGTATTTTTAAGGAAGATGATACTGGTAAGAAAGTTGCTATTGATGCGTTGCATTTTATTACGGAATTTAGAAACACCTTAGGGATTTCGGAAGAGTTTTTACCAACTTATTTAGAAGAGATAACTAGTACTCTTTCTGGTGCTGCCTATAAATACCATAATGAAAAGTTTAGTGCTAAGGATTTGGTAGAAAAAGATTTTCAAGAGAATGAACATGCTATGACAGAAGGGCATCCATGTTTTGTTGCAAATAATGGTAGACTTGGTTTTAATATTGAGGATTATCATTTGTATGCACCAGAAACAAATAATCTTTTTACAATTTTTTGGATTGCAGGTCATAAGAACTTCACCAGATTTACAGCTGTTGCAGGTTTTGAATATGATAAGTTATTAGAAGATGAATTAGGGCATGGTAAAATTAGGGATTTTGAAGAAAAATTGAGTAAAAAAACGTTAGATCCAAAAGATTATGTTTTTATGCCAGTACATCCATGGCAATGGAAAAATAAGATTGCTCATGTTTTTGCAGCTGAAATTGCAAACAATAATATTGTATTTCTTGGAGAAAGCGATGATCATTACTCTGCTCAACAGTCAATTCGAACACTATTTAATGTTTCGGACTCAAAAAAACTTTATACTAAAACAGCACTATCCATTTTAAACATGGGTTTTATGAGAGGATTATCTCCATATTATATGGAAAGCACACCGCATATTACAGAATGGATTACAAAGTTATTAGCCAATGATGCTTATTTAATTGACAATGGATTTTCTATGTTGGGTGAAGTTGCTACTGTTGGCTACCATAATCAATATTACGAGGTTTTGGGCAAAACAAATACACATAATAAAATGTTGTCAGCACTTTGGCGTGAGAATCCATTAACAAAAATAAAAAGTAAACAACGTGTAATTACTATGGCAGCGCTACTTCATATTGATTATAAAAATGAATCATTATTAGTAGAATTAATAAAAGCTTCTCCTTTTGATACTTCAACTTGGTTGAGACATTATTTAAAGGCATATTTGGAGCCTTTATTGCATTGTTTTTTTAAATACGAATTTGTATTTATGCCACATGGTGAAAACCTTATTTTGGTATTGGAAAATCACACACCAGTCCATGTATTGATGAAGGATATTACTGAGGAGGTTATAGTATTTAATGAAACCATGGATTTACCAGAACATGTGGACCGTTTGTATTCTAAAACATCAGATAGAATGAAATTGTTATCCATTTTTACAGATGTTTTCGATAGTTTTTTCCGTTTTATGGGAGCACAATTAGAAACTCATATTGGTTTTTCTGAAAACTACTTTTGGGAATTGGTTGCTACTTCAGTGCATGAATATCAAGCTATGCATCCTGAATTTTCAGATAAGTATGAGCGATATGATTTATTTATTGAAAAATTTGATCGTTGTTGCTTAAATAGATTACAATTACAAAATACAAAGCAAATGTTAAGCTTGTCTGATCCTATGGGGAGCTTAATATTGGAAGGAACGTTAGAAAATCCTTTGACAAAATATAAATTTAATACCATAGAAGTAGATCGTTTAATTCAAAAAGTATAATATGACTTTTCATGAAGTTACTCGACTTATTCAGAAAAGAAAGACAACTTATGCCAGTGATTATTCTGATAAGCACATAGAAAAATCAACTATTGAAGCTATTGTAAACAATGCACTTTGGGCACCCACTCATAAACTAACGCAGCCATGGAGGTTTGTTGTATTAGATGGCCGACATCGGAATGATTTAGGAGAAGAAATGGCGAAATATTATCGTGAATTGTACGATTTGCAACAATTTTCGAATGAACGATTTGAAGCGACTAAAAATTACGCTAATAATGCTACGCTATTGGGAGTTATTTTTAAGCCCAACAAGCGTGCGAAACTTCCAGAATGGGAAGAAATAGCAGCGATTTCTTGTGCTGTGCAAAATATGTGGTTAAGTTGTACTGCATTAGGTATTGGTTGTTATTGGGATACTTCAACTGTAACCATTGCCTATGGCCGAAATATTAAATGTTCTTCTGAAGAGAAGTTTCTTGGTGTTTTTTTTATGGGTTACCCAAAGGAAGGTTTAATCAATACTAATAGAAGGAGAAAATCATTAGCAAAGAAGCTTTCATGGGATAATAAGAAGTAATATTTGTTATCAATATAAAACACTCTTAATAAAATAAATTAGGAGTGTTTTGTTATTTAACGGATTACAACTGCTTTATTACTTAAACGATAGTCGGGTAATTTATGAAATTGATGCTTGTAGTTAAGAGAATTACATTCTGTGTTGTTTCCTTCACGTTTTATTGGAGGGATTATAGCATTAGAACTATTGTGGATTGTATAATTCGGCGGCCTTTGTTAAAAGATACATCGCAACATGATCAGTAGACCTTTTGTAAGCCTCTTTTGTTTTGTAGGCAACAACAACATTTATTTCAGGATAAACAGTAATAGATTGGCCCATTGCCCCTAATGCGGTGTATGCATTTTTAAGTCTTTTATCTTTCATGTCTTCAAACAACCACCACATATAACCATATCCAAAATTTATTCCAGTACCTCTAAATACTGGGACATTAGTATTAACTTCTTGATAGGTTGTCCTTTGTTTTGTTAGCTCTTCAACCCAAGATTCTGAAATAATTTGCTTGCCATTCCAATTTCCTTTATTAAGCATTAACAAACCTATTCTTGCCATATCTCTAGTAGAAAACCACATTGGATAAGCCAAGTATTTTGATATACTTGTATCTCCCTCTTTTTTTTGAAGATTTCTATTCCAATCTTGCATTTGAAGAGGCTTAGCTAGCTGTTCTTCGACTTCATCATAGATGTTTTTTTTTGTTTCTTGTTCAAATACAAATCCAGCAACATTAAAATCCCAATTGCTATACAACCAATACGTACTAGGAATTATCGATCCTCTTTTTGGAGCAAATTCTTGCATTCCTCCAGCGTAACCTTCAGGATGATAAACACCAGACCTTGCAGAAATTAAATCTTTTATTGTCGCCCTTTTTTCTATAGGTAAAATACCTTTAACATCATCAATTTCAAGTTGTTCAATAGTTTTGTCTAGGTTAATAGTACCATTTTCAACATACTTACCATAAAGCATAGCCAAAACACTCTTTCTACAGGAGGCAATATAACTGTTTTCTATAATGTCTCCATATTCAAAGATGATTTGACTATTATGTATTATCACTAGCCCAGTAACATTAGTACTATCAATAATATAAGTATTGAATTTCTCAATTTTGTCTGAATTCCAACCTGTATTTTTTGGATTTTTATTATAGGACCATTCATTCTGAGCAAAAATAAAACTTGTAGAAATAGCCAGTACAGCAGATAATAATTTATTATTTTTCATAAAGTTATTCATTTAATATTAATAAATACAAGCATTGATAGCAACATCACATACTTTTTAAGCACGTTTAATTTTAATACATTGTTTTTATTATCGTGAATATAGTACATAAGTTATTTATTTTGAATAAAAAATCTATTTTTATTACTTAATGTTGGTTAAATGATAGATTTTATGCTTTAACTAGAAAATAAAATCAAAGAGTAATAGAAAAATATTATAGTAAGATTGGAGTTAGTTAAATAAACTGTGATTGGAATAATTGTAGAAAAAAGAGATTAAAACAAATTGTAACAATAATTGTGTTTTCCAGTCTTAAAGGAAAACAGCTAAAATGAATGAATTAATTGTTGAAACTGTCGCTCTTAATTTCTCATATTCAAAGGGAACCAATGATATTAGTGATTTTAATTTAAAAATACCTAAAGGAAGTATATATGGCTTTTTGGGACCTAATGGTTCTGGGAAAACAACTACAATTAGGCTTTTATTAGGGTTATTACAAAAAAAAACAGGAGAGATTAAGCTTTTCGACACCGATTTTTTGAATAATAGAATCAAGAGCTTGGCAAAAATTGGCGCACTAATTGAAAATCCATCCTTATATGAACACCTTTCTGCAAGAGATAATCTAAAAATAGCTGCAACCTATAGAGGTGATGTTTCAAAAGACCGTATTGAAGAAGTACTAGAAATAGTGAAGCTTTCGGATACCAAACATAAAAAAGTAAAGGCTTTTTCTTTAGGGATGAAACAACGTTTGGGTTTGGCTATTGCATTATTGAGTAAACCTGAATTATTGATTTTGGATGAACCTACAAATGGTCTTGATCCGAAGGGAATTATTGAGATGCGAGATTTAATTAAGGATCTTAATCATAAATGGGGAACTACAATTCTAATATCTAGTCACTTATTGGTAGAAATAGAAAAAATATGCACTCATGTTGGAATTATAAATAAAGGGAAAATACTGTTTCAAGATACTGTTAAAGCTTTAAAAGAGTCTAAAAGCGAAAAAATAACCTTAGAAATTGAAACAGATAATACTTCACTTCTGGAAACACATTTACAAGCCTCAGGATTTACTCCAGTACAAATAGATCAAAATATATTAGAAATTAATGTGAAGCATAAAAAAGAAATCCCATTGTTAATAGATGATTTACGGAATAAGAGTATTTCTATTTATCAATTAAAAATAAAGGATAATTTGGAAGAATTATTTTTATCATTAACAGCAAATTAAAAACCCATGAAATGAGCATGTTAAGAAGTTTATCGCTCATTTTAATGACAATAAGCGAACAGCATGTGACCGATTTAATAAAACAACATAAATACATGAAAGCATTTATATATTATATATCAAGTATAAAGAATGAAATATTAAAGCTTAAAAATACGTTTGCATTATGGTTATCTATACTTAGTGCCCTATTTATACCAGTTTTATATTTTATCTATTATCTTCTAAAGTACGATTCTTTATTACCAGATGAAGGCGTAAATCCTTGGGATAAATTTTTAAAAGAACAGATTATGTCTGTATCATCTTTACTGGCACCAATTTTTATTGTTTTGCTAACGAGTTTAATTATTCAAGTTGAACATAAATCGGCAGGACTAAAACATTTGTTTACTTTACCGGTTCCGAAATGGGCAGTATATTATAGTAAGTTATCTGCTGTGTTTTTTATGGTACTATCTACCTATGTATTGTTTTTTGGATTAATGCTAGTTTCTGGGTATTTGGTTGGTCTTATCCATACTGATCTTGAATTAGCAAATCAATCTCCAAATTTTACCCTACCTGTTAAATTAATGGTTAGGTCGTTTATGTCTGTTTTAGGTATTATGGGAATACAATTCTGGCTAAGTTTTAGGGTTAAAAACTTTATTATACCCTTAGGAATAGGATTGGTTTTAGTAATTACTGGGCTTATTATTTATAGAGCAGAAGAATCGCTATATTTTCCATATGCTTATAATATGTTAAGTCTTTTTGCCCTTGATAATGATATAGATGCTATGGTTTGGATACCTAAAGTATCGATATACAGTATGTATTTTTATGGTATTGCTTCTATTTTTGGATACTTTAGTATTAGTAAGATGAGAATATAACAAAAAAATCCCCCTTAATAAATATTCAATTAAGGGGAGATTTTATATTATTCTTTTATTAGTCGAATTCCAACATGAGTACTGTTTACCATACTATCATCATTAGCATCATAAAAATCATAGGCGCTATATCCATATATTCCATCTGAATAATATTCAGCTACATTTCCTCCAAGATCATACACATTTGCATCACCAATTTTAGTGCTTTTCTTTTTACCAACTTTTTTGAATAAAGTAGTTTCTAAGGCGTTTAATTTTTTGTTCCATTGGGGAACTTCATCTTTGGTAATTGCATAACCAGCCCAATAGTTTAATGTATTTTCTTTAGCTGCGGCTTTATGTGCTTTTTTATGAAGCGCTTTAGCCTCTTTGGCGTTTGGTAGTCTATATGTTTCTTTTGTTGTAGTACTTAGCCATTTGGTATACGCTGTAGCATCAGTTTTGGATACTGCAACAGGATAATTGTCTAATCCAGCATCAAAAGTATAAGAAGATTTAAATGCTTTAAATTGTGCATTGGTAACTTCAAAGGTACTTATAGAAGTAGAATCTTTTTTTATCAATACCGTTTCTGGTATTAAAATTCCATTTTTAAGCTCACCAAATAAACCATTGTTTTGTTTTGCTTTTTGAATTTTTAATAATTCAGCAATTGGACTATCTTTCTTAAATGCATCATTATCGGTAGGTTTTTTATCAAACAAATAAGTATCTATCCACTTAATTTCTTCCTTCATCTTTCTCAACTGGTGCGTTATTTTTTGCAATCCATGTGGTTGATCAGGAAACCACAAGAAACGTACAGGTGTTTTCCCAACTTGTTGTAAACCTCTGTAGTATTCCCAACCTTGATCTCTAGGTACAGCACGGTCATTACTTCCATGAAATATAATGGTAGGCGTTTTTATTTTTTCAATTTCGAATAGTGGAGATTGTGTAATGTATGCTTCGTTATATGATTTTCCATTGAGATCGTCCCAAGGAGCACCTCCAAAATATGCTTGATCGAAGCTAACCCCAAAGCTACAGGTACCATAATCAGAACTCCAATTGACATCACCAGCACCTGGTGCAGCTACCTTAAATAAATCTGGATATTTTACGGTAAGCATTGTAGTTAGTATGGCACCATTGGACCAACCCATTGTTCCCATTTGATTTTTATCAATTTTTCCTTGCTGGTCTAAGTGATCAATTCCTTTTATAATATCGATAAGTCCTGGTTCATAATAATTACCTTTTATACTTTCTACAAACGAAAGTCCATGGTTAGAAGAACCATGATAATTAGGTTTTAAAATAAACATTTCTTTTTGAGACAATAGATTAGGGTAGGTGCTCCAACGATCGCTCCATTGGTCTAAATCTGTAGAAGCAGGCCCTCCATGTATGGATAGCATTAATGGATAGCGTTTTCCTTTTGTATAGTTTTCAGGATAGTATAAGATTCCATCAACTTCTTCACCGTTAAAACCTTTCCAGGTAATAACTTCACTTTTTGCAATTGTTTTTTTTGCTAATTTTTTATTAAGCACAACCAATTCTTTGGCATTAGAAAAAACATTGGCTTTTAGATCTGCTACATAGTATTTTGGTATTTTTGAAGCTGTAGAATATTGATAAACTACTTTTTTACCATTATTTGCAACAGCAAGTATAGCCGTATGATCGTTTTTTTCTTTTAGATTTATTCTTGATTTTGACCATTTTAAACCACCTTTTTTATAATAAACCAATTTAATAGTTGCTTTATTGGCCAATGAAGCAATAACATCATTACCAATAACAGTATAACCTCTACTAAGTCCCAATTCCCAGTTGAGATTAACTTTTACATAAGAATCTGTAGCCAAGGTATAATAGTACAACTCATTGATACCTGCGCCATTCCACTTCGCATCTGAAGCATAAGAAGAATTAAAATAGAATCCCTTATTGTCTTTACTAAATTGAATGTTTCCGATAGGAAATCCTCGTCCTTTAATAATTTGTTTTACAGTTCCTGTTTCTAAGTTCTTTAAATAGTAAAAAGGATCTTGCTGTGCATCAGAATTATAACTTCTACTGCGTTGCATGGCATAGTATAACCATTTTCCATTTGGAGAAATTTGGTATCCCGATAACGGCTTTTTATTATTGGTTAATCGTTTTACAGATTTTTTTTTGATATCATAGGCATATACGTGATTGGGTTTCCAATGCAATGAATCTTCAACAATAACAACATTATCTTTCTTGTCCTCTAATTGCGTTTCATACAATGTTTTTCCATCGTTAGACTGAAACAATAAGGTGTTTTTATCTTTCCATCTCAATCCAGAGATACCGTTTTTAAACTCTTTTACTTCTTTGGCTTCACCTCCATAAATACTTAGCTTCCACAATTTTTTACCTTTTGCTCTGGATGATAAAAAATAGATACTTTCTCCATCTTTAGAAAATAGAGGACTGTAATCATTATCATCACCATTGGTTAGTTGTATGGTTCTAAATGCATCATCTTTTTTTAAATCTAAACGTGTTAAATAAAGATCGCTAACAAATGCATCTTTTTTCTTAATAGCCTTACGTTTGGTCCAGACCACCATCATATTATTTGGTGCTATAGATACAGACCGCATAGCTTCTGTATTAATGATATCTTCTGGAGTCCAACGAGATGGATCGTCCTTTTTTTGTGCAGTTGCATTTGGTATTATAATTAGTACACATAATAGTGACAGGTAGAATAATTTGGTCATGTTAGTTCTCTTTTGGCTATTAAATATCAGAATTTAGTTGTTGTAAATGGATGCTTAATTCACAAGTGTTGAATATAATACTATTTCACATTTTTCAGCAAATTGTTGCTGTTTTTTTATGTTTTAAAAAATATGAAGTGCCTTGCTTTAATCCCGTTATCTAGTTTAGTAGAATAACTTACAATAATAGGTTGTAAAAACGAGTTATATATTTTGTAATCTAAAAGATATATTTAAGTAAGAAAATGATTCTTTTTTGATTAAAAGTGACTTTTTAGAAACAGTAGTGTCTAAATAGTATAACCCATTGCTAATATTGTTGGAGACAAAAAATTCATATCAGGAAATAACAGATGAAGAACTAGTACGGCAGATAGTAGTTTCAAACAATGCACTATTGTTTGGAGTATTATACGATAGGTACTCCCATATTATTTATAATAAATGTTTTGGGTTTGCAAATTCAGATGCTGAGGCTAAAGACTTAACACAAGATGTATTTGTAAAGCTATTTTTAAAATTAGGAAGCTATAAAGAAAGGGCTAAATTTTCTACCTGGTTGTATGCATTTACTTATAATATGTGTGTTAATTATGTCAATAGGGATTCAGAAAAAAAGATAGCACGAAAAGCAGTAGAGATAAAAGAAAATGATCAGTTATTAATAGAACCAGATGATTATAACTTATTTCAATTGCGGATAGATCGATTAAAAATTGCCTTAAATCTAATTAGCCCAGAGGAAAAAATGATATTGCTTTTAAAATATCATGACGATTTATCAATAGATGATATAGCTACTGTATTAAATATTGGTAAAAGCGCAGTAAAAATGCGATTAAAAAGAGCTAAAGCGAGAGTGGTAAAAGTACATAACGAAAAATTCAATCTACATGGATAATCCTTTTAAAAAAATACATCATCCACCAAAAGAGGTGCCAAAAGAGTTAAAAAAGAAGATAATGCAAGATATTGCAGCACTGCTACTTATTAAAGATATGGCGAGCTTGTTTTTGTGTAATTATGCAGAAGTGAGTAAAAGTATATTACCAAAAAATAAAGATAAATAAATGATTTTAAATATATAAGTTATTGTACCTCAATAGATAACTAATAACACCTAAAAAAACAGATTATGAAATTTTTTAATGATTTTAAAGAGTTAATCTCAAATTCTCTTGGCGAAATGACAGAGAATATTATGGGAGCAATTCCTAATATATTTGGCGCATTAATGATACTTTTAATTGGTTGGATTGTTACTAAAATAATTGTAGGAATACTTAAAAAAATACTGCGATTGGCAAAGGTAGATAAGCTTACCGATTTGATTAATGAAAAGGATGTTTTTGGAAAAACTGATTTAAAATTTAATGTGAGCAAGGTTATTTTAGGTTTCGTAAAATACCTATTCTATTTGGCATTTTTAATTGTTGCAGCCGATATTATGGGTTGGACAATAATATCTGAAGAGATTGGAAACCTATTGCGTTATTTACCAAAATTATTTAGTGCATTAGCATTGTTTATGGTTGGGCTATATATTGCTACACTGATAAAGAAGGTGGTAAAAAACCTTTTTGAATCTTTTAACCTTAGCGGATCTAAAGTTATTAGTGGTCTTGTATTTTATGTAATTGCTATTATTACAAGTATTACTGCACTTAATCAAGCAGGTATTGATACTACTATAATCACCAATAATTTAGCAATAATATTAGGTGCTTTTTTAGCAGCAATTGCTTTAGGGTTTGGATTGGGGTCTAAGGAAATAATTGGCGATTTGCTAAAAACATACTATACAAGAAGAAACTATGAAATAGGGCAACAGATAAAATTTAAAAATATTTCGGGTACAATAATATCTATAGATGGTATAACATTTACAGTAAAAACCGAAAAAGGAAGACTTGTATTACCAATTAAGGAGTTGGTTAAGAACAAGGTAACACTTATTGATTAATTGTAAAAAGGCCTTGAGATTAAAACATTAAGGCCTTTTTTATTTTTTTTAAACTATCCTTTTATTTTTTCTAATTCCATGGGTGTTTCTATACCAATTAGCTTGTTGATATTGTTGGATGCATCCATTGTAAATTTTACCGTTTCCTTTATTTTACCAACAATAAAAATATGGTCTTTTTTATGAATAAGTTGTATTGGTCCGCTTTTACCTATAACTTCAGCATAGAGTTTATTTCCTTTTAGTATTACCCTTATAGCAATGTTTTTATTCTTATAGAGTCCTACATATTTTAAATAAGCTGCTTTATTTATTGTTGTTTTGTTATCGTTTTCTGGTAAGTAATTTATAATATCATCATAGTTAGAAGGATGAATGTTTTTTTTGTTTTTAGCTTTTAAGTTAGCAAGTGCCAGCCTGTAACCTTTTAAATAAGCAGCATCACTATCCACAATTAGATCAGGAATTACACCTATACCTTCCAAACTTGTTTTTGTAATAGCATTGATGGTTGTCTCACTAGATATAGTAACAGTAAAATTATTGTTAATTCTATGTTTCATAGCACCATTTCCAGCTCCAATTGTTTTTTTACCAATTACTGTAGCACGTTTTAAGTGTTTTAGCATGTATGCTAAAGATTCACCAGCTGATGCAGTATTTCCATCTACCAATACATATACAGGAATATTAGGCAAACTTTTACCAGGAAAAGAAGTTGTTGTATATAACGACGTTGTTTGGTCTTTAAAACGAACATAATAATCTGAAAGATGTATTTTTTTTCCTTCGTATAAATAGCTTATAAGATATGCTACTATTTGTTCATATCCACCTCTATTGCCTCTAACATCTAGGATTAATGCGTCTGCTGGTTTTAAAACATTAAACGCTGCATCAATGGCTGTTTTATGGGTATCATAATAGTCCCAAGAGCTAAAATGATTAATTTTTAAGTAACCAATGTTTCCATCCAATATTTTTATCTCTTGCATTCCATAATTGGACCATGAACCTTTTGATGATACTTTATTATTTACAGAATCTTTGGGTTTTGTTTTAATAGTATTTTCAGAAAGAGGCGCATAATCAAGTCTCATATGCCTGTCCCCATTTATGGATCGCAAATCGTAAGTTAGCTGTTCTGATAATTTTTCAGGGTTTGCAAAATTGGCATATGCTCCTTTTTTTAACTTTAGTTTTATAGCAGCACCTATCTCTTTACCAATGGATTTAGAAACATAATATTTTTCTACAAGTTTAGCCGTTTCTCGAATTAGTTCTTTCTTTTCTTTTTTACTTAGTAGTGGGGTATTGGCAGTTTGTGCGATTGTAGAAGTGATAACTAAGAAGCACAAAAACAACAGTATAATTTTTATTTTTACCATTAGTTTGTTTTTTGATTGATTGATAATTGATGAATTTTATTAAACACAATAAAGAATATTGGGATACAACAGAAGAGAATACTAAGCAATAGCACAGTTTTGTTTTTAATTGCATTTGTATCATAATAGTTAAAAAAATAAAACAAAAATGCAGCTATAGCAATAGCTAGAAAATGTTTGGTATCAAAAACAAGTATTTCTCTTTTCTTCTTGTTAATGTTTAGGTTTGAAATTATTTTTTGATTAAAACCTTGATGAGTTATTTTTTTTAAGTCTTTCTCTAAAGTCTGTTTTATTGTTGAATCTTTCATATATCTATGCTTATTTTTTTAACGGTTACATGCTGTTCACTTAGGGTAATTTATTCTAGCGATAATCTTTTTTCATGCTCGTTTCCTACTATTCAGAGATTAATGCTATTGCTTTCATTTTATGCCTAGCTCTATGTAATATTACTTTTATATTGGCTTTACTTAATGCTGTTATTTTACATATCTCTTTAATACTTTTTTCTTTTAAGTAAAAGAGTGTAATAATGGTGTACTCCTTTGGTTTTAATGATGCTAATAGTTTGTCTAGGTCAGTAGATATTGCTTCTTCGTTATCATCAGGTTGCTCATAAGTATCAATACTAATTGATGAGCGTGTTTTGTTTTTATCTTTTAGTACGCCAAGGCATTCGTGGTAAACAATTTTATAAAGCCAGGTAGAAAATTTAGATTCGTTTTTAAAACGTTTTATATTATTAAGTACTATTATAAACGAGTTTTGTGTTACATCTTCAGCATCATCTTTATTTTTCAATAATTTTAACGCTATGGAATAGGCCAGATCTCGATGCGTATTAATCAACGTATTAAGCGCATCGGCATCACCTAGTTTAGCTTTTGATATAAGTTCTTTTGACACTAGAACTAGTTGTTATGATTTATTTTTTAAAACAAAATAGAATACTAACGATCCCATTCCAAAAAAGAAAAGCACAGTTCCAATATAACAGATGCTTTTTTCAATAGTTGTATTACCTTCTAATACATAACCAAAAAATACACCTAGTGCCAATGCTATAAACATAATACCTCTTCCTAAATTATTAAGTTTCATTTGTGCAACAATATCCAGATAGGAAACATTGTCTCCTTGGTTAATAAGGGCAATTTTTTCCTTATGTTTATGTCTTAAGAATAGAATAATTATAATAGCTAAAGTTGTTAAAATTATTATCGGAATTATGGATGGCAGGAGCTGAAGTATGGTTTCCATTTTTTTTGCTTTTATAATTAGAGTAACAAAAGACTAAAAGGTTACAATTTTTTTTTTTGAAAGTTTTTATATAACAGAAAATAGCAAAATTATTAATAGCTTTGGTGGTTTTTAGGAACTCTTATTAAAAGCAAGAATATGTTTAAATCCAATCATTTACTATATATTATTCCAGCGTTAATATGGGGGTCTACTTGGTATGTTATAAAATACCAATTAGGAACTGTAGATCCTATTGTTTCTGTATCGTACAGGTTTGGATTGGCGGGACTATTAATTTTAATTTTTTCAAAACTTAGAAAAATGCCATTGTCTTTTACAAGGCAACAACACTTGTTTATAGCCTTGCAAGGAGCTTTATTATTTGGCACCAATTATTGGTTGGTATATATGTCCGAGTTGTATTTAAGTAGTGGATTGGTAGCTGTAGCATTTTCTACTTTAATATTTATGAATATCTTTTTTAGTGCGCTATTTTTAGGCGATAAAATAAAAAAAGAAATTATAATTGGAGCCTTTTTTGGATTATTGGGTACAGTGCTTATTTACCAAGCCGAGTTTCAAAAAATGGATTTAAATGGAGGGCAAATCAAAGGCTTACTTTTTTGTGCAACTTCTATAATTTGTGCTTCCTTAGGAAATATAACTTCTGCTTATAACCAACGTAAGTTTAAGCTTCCAGTATTACAAACTAATGGGTTTGGAATGTTTTATGGAGGTGCAATTATGTTTATAATTGCGCTATTATTGGGTAAAACTATTAGTTTCGATACCTCATTTGCGTATATGTTTTCTTTAAGCTATCTAGTTATTTTTGGTTCTATAATTGCATTTACAATCTACTTAATATTATTAGGTAGAGTAGGAGCTGGTAAAGCAGCCTATACTGTTGTTGTTATACCTGTAATTGCCTTAACCATATCTACTATTTTTGAAGGCTATACACCAGATATTTATGCCTATATTGGAATGGCATTAATTATTGGTGGTAATGTGTTGGCATTACGGAGTAAGAAGTAGGGTAAAGAAGCAAGACTGAAAGAACTAAGAATAAAGAGAATAGGAAAAGACAGGATATTATGTTTGCTAACTTGTCTTCTTTTTGTTTCCCTAAAACAGAGTAAACAAACATTAAGAAAAGCAAGAAGGAAGACTTTCTCTTACTTTTCTTAATATATAATTATCTACTTTCTTGTGGCAGTTTTATCAATTCCCTGTTCTTCTTGTATTACCCTATATTTTTCAACTTTTCCGTTTTCATTTGTGAAAAACTCGTATGATACTTCAGGAGAAAATCCATCTACAATAAATTTTGTTTTACTTACAGGAATAAGTTCCAATCTAACTTCTGAATTCATAGGAATATAAAGCTTATTATTTTCAAATAGGATCATTCTAAATAAAAACCAAAGAATAAATCGAGCAAATGACTTAAGTTCTATTCTCAGATAATAAATACGTTAACACCCATAATAGTGATATTCACTGGCTAAAAACAGCTGTTTGCTGTTCTAATTTTAAAAGAAGATATAGAATTGGTATTTTTACCTTAGATAATATACTTTTTTGTGATAGATAAGATAATAAATAGTAAAAGTAGAATACAATACCATCTGTATTTTTGGATGACATATATAGCATTCTATACGGTAATGTGGGGAGGATATGATGGTAATTATTGGGGAGATTTCCAACAATTAATAATTCTGTTGCCTACCATGTTAGTTCCCGCATATATTACATTGTATTATTTAATGCCAAAATTTCTATTTAAGAAAAAAACATTAAAATATATTAGCTATTCTATACTATTGGCAATAATAATGGGACTTTTATATAGATATATAAAATGGGCACATTTATCGCACTGGTATAATGTAGAAAAAGAATATTGGAAGACGCCCATGTTTTATTTCCCAAAAATATTGGCTTCCATTGTAAGTGTTTATTCTCCTGTATTTATTGCAATGTCCATAAAACTGCAATTGTTTTATTATAAAAATGATAAGATAAACAAGCAGTTAGAAAAAGAAAAAATAGCAACAGAACTTAAATTTTTAAAAGCTCAAATTCACCCACATTTTTTGTTCAATACATTAAACAGTATTTACTCCTTATCTTTATCAAAATCACAAAAAACACCTGAAGCCGTTTTAGGACTTTCTAAGTTTTTGGATTATATGCTTTATGAGTGTAATGATAGGTTTATAAGCATTGGTATAGAGTGGGAACAATTAATGAATCTTGTAAAGTTAGAACGCCTAAGATATAGCGATAACCTAACCATTAATGTTTCAAATGTTATTGATGATAAAGAATGTATTATTCCTTCATTACTATTATTACCATTTGTAGAAAACGCTTTTAAGCACGGTGTAGATAATGAGATTAATGACTCTTGGATAAATATAGACTTAAAACTAGAAGACAAACAATTATCTTTTTATGTAGAAAACAGTATGTCTGTTGCTAAGCTAGGCGAAAACTTAGATTCTGATAAAAATATAGGGTTAAAAAATGTAAAAAGAAGACTATCACTTTTTTTTAAGGATAAGTATGAATTGAAAATTATGAAAGAAGAAGATAGTTTTTTGGTGAAGCTAACCATTAACTTAAACGATATTGCAAAAACAATGATGAATGAAGACAATCAATAACATAAGATGTATTATTGTAGATGATGAGCCACTGGCAAGAAATGTATTGGTAAACTATGCAGAACAGATAGCACAATTAGAAGTTGTTGGCACATGTGCTAATGCTATTGAGGCTTTTGAAATTATACAAAAAGAAGAAGTACAATTGGTTTTTTTGGATATAAAAATGCCAAAACTGAATGGATTAGAATTATTAGAGTCAATTTCAAATCCACCATTAGTAGTTTTTACAACAGCATATAGAGACTATGCTATAAGAGCCTTTGAGCTAAATGCTATTGACTATCTGCTAAAACCAATAGCATTATCACGTTTTTTGCAAACCATAGCTAAAGCCAATAAGTATTTGTATGGGCATAAGCTAGAAGATAGCCCAACAGTAGTAGATAATGATATTGTAAAACATGCTAAAGACAAACAAGAGGAATTTATTTATATAAAATCTGATCGAAAAGTTATAAAATTAATTCTAAATGATATCCTTTTTTTAGAAAGTTTAAATGATAAGGTTACTGTACACCTCAAAGAAAAAGAAATTATAACAACACAACGTATTAGTTACCTTTTAGAAAAACTACCACAAGCACGTTTTATAAGAATACACCGCTCCTTTATTATCGCCATTCAAAAAATAAATGCGTTTAATAATATAATGGTAGAAATAGGAGAAAGAGAATTACCAATTGGAAGAAATTACCGTGCACAAGCATTAGAAGTACTTCGAAAATAAAATAAGTATAATGCTTTATTTTCTGTTAAGCATTCCTTAAAACTACTATTTTCAGCCCTTGTAGTTACGCCAACAACATAGTTTAGTGCTCTTACGACATAAAATAGCCATAAAACGTCATTTCCATTACTAAGCTTGCTGTTTGCAAAATTGATTAGATAATTAGTATTTACATTTGGTTATTTGCTGTAAGTCAATCAATAATCAAACAGTAAAATGAAAAAGTTACTACTATTGTTCTGCATTCCTTTTGTTGTGTGTGCTCAAGAAAATGAAGACACCAAAACAAGATTTGTATATGAGTTAAAAGAAGCTGCTACAAATATTGTTATAGATGGTGTTATAGGAGACAGGGAGTGGAATAATGCAACAGTAGTTAGTAACTTTTTTAATCATTCTCCTAGTGATGTAGGACAGGCAGAATATCAAACAGAAGTACGAGTTGCTTATAAAGATGGGTACCTTTATCTAGTGGCAAAAAATTATGATAATGGAAAACGTGTTATCCAATCTTTGGTTAGAGACAATGAGGATGCTCATTGGGACAGTGACAGTTTTACACTGGTGTTAGATCCTATGAATGCTAAGCAAAGCGGATTTATGTTTGGCGTTAATGCTGGTGGAGCAGAAATAGAAGCTGGCTTATTGCTTCGTGGTGCCAATACTAGAAATGCTCCTAACTGGGATAATAAATGGCAGTCAAAAGTAAAACAGTATGATACCTATTGGATTGTAGAAATGGCAATACCTTTTAAAACACTACGGTACAACCCATCTAATAGGGAATGGGGTATTAATTTTATTCGTGGAGACATGGAGCATAATATGTTTACAACATGGACACATTTTCCTACCAATTTTAATGGAATAGACATGAATTATATGGGAACATTATCTTGGGATAATTTGCCTAAAAAAGCCAAAGGCAGATTTATCTTTAATCCCTATATAACATCTTCAGCAACACGTGATTTTGAAAATAATGAAGAAACAAGTACACAAACAGATATAGAGGTTGGTGGGGATATAAAAGTAGCACTTAATAGTAGTCTTAATTTGGACCTTACTTTTTCTCCAGACTTTTCTAATGCCGATGTAGATGAGCAAGTAACCAATATAAGTAGGTTCAATATTTTTTTGCCAGAACAACGAAATTTCTTTTTAGAAAACAGCGATATTTTTGCCAGCTTTGGAAGCTGGGATGTAAAACCTTTTTTCTCCAGAAAAATAGGAATAGATGGAGGAACTCCAATTCCAATAACATTTGGTGCACGGCTAAGTGGTAATGTTAACCAAAGACTAAGAATTGGAGTTATGGATGTACAGACCAAAAAAGAAGATGATATTGCTGCACAAAACTATGCTGTAGCAGCGGTACATTATAATGTCCTAAAAAGATCCACCATAAAAGCAATATTTATCAATAAACAAGCTACTAGTACAACAGCAATAGAAGAGGAATATAATAGAAATGCAGGTTTAGAATTCACCTATATTTCTAAAAACGGTGGTTACAATACTAATGTAAGGTACCACACTTCTATACATCCAGAAAAATTAGCTAAAAACAACTATTTTGGAGTTTCTGGTAACTATAATACCAGAAGTTTAAGGATTGGTTGGGATTTAGATTTTGTAGGTGAAAATTATATTACAGCAGTAGGAGTAAATCCAAGATTAGAGAACTATAATGCAGAAACCGAAGAGACAGAACGCTTGGGTTATAATAAGTTTAATGCATGGATGCGTTATATAAATTATGTAACCGATAAAAATAGAAAACTAAACAGGCATGGACCAAGAACTTGGCATTATGTGTATTTAAACCCAGACGGTTCTTTTAATGAATCTAGAAATAACTTAGCTTATGATTTTAATTATAAAAATACGTCTAGATTAGATTTTAGCATTAGGTATAGAAATGTAAATCTTATGTTTCCAACAGCATTATTAGGCGATAGTTTTAGTCCATTACCATTAGATTCTTATGCCTTTGCTACTTTTAATACCAATTATGAAAGTGATAATAGAAAGCAGTTTGTTTATAGTATAAGAAGCAGTTATGGAAGCTTTTTTAATGGAACGCGACTCAATACAAGTGCATCAGCAAAATTGCGATTTCAGCCTTGGGGTAATTTTGGTTTAACTTACAATTATAACGATATTAAGCTAGATGATGAGTATGGAACAGCAAAAATACATTTGCTTCGTTTTAATAATGATATTAGTTTTTCTAACAAGATATTTTTAAATACTGTAGTCCAATACGACTCACAATCAGAGAATGTTTCAATTTTTTCTAGACTGCAATGGCGATTTAGCCCAATGTCCGATCTATATGTTATCTATAACGAAAACCAAGGGACAGAAGGTTTGGGTATTAAAAACAGAGCACTAATTCTTAAAGCAACCTATTGGTTTTAAAACTTCAATAACATTACCTTTTATAGGTGTTTATTTAGATAATAATGTTTTAGTATTCATCCAAGTCATAAAAACAGGTAGGACTTATAAAGTAGTTTTATTAGAAGAATAACGAAGACTTACAATTTGTATAAAAGGGTGTTATTATCCTGTAGAGTTTATGTATTACAGGTATACTTTTCTTAATAATTTATAACAGATTAGCTAATAATGTGTTTTTAGAACCCACTTGCAATTTTCTAGTTCAGAAGCCCTTCTTAAGATAGTATCCTGTACCATTTCTATAATTTTATCATCCAAATTACCTTCTACAGATACTATGATATCGTAGAATGATTCTTTAAATTTTATAGTTACATCATTGATACTTATCTTGAATATATCATATTTATCAGCCTCAAGCAGTTTCTTATAAGTAGGGATATTATTAAACTGGTATAGTTCTTCGATTTTAGTAACATCAATTGGGTAATTTAATTTTTCTCTAAGTTCTCCTATTTCTTTATCACCAGATTTCCAAGAAACAGTTGAACTCAATAACGCTTGTCTAATGTCCCACAAATGATTTCTTTTTTTATCTTCTCTATAGACTCTCCAACGTTTCCATCTTTTTTCTGTAAGCCTTGTCCACTGGTATGTTTTTAAATCTAATTGCCATTCGTCTATATTTTCTAGATTGGTTTGGGATTGTATTTCACCACCAACAATTTTTATAGATTTATGAGTATCATTTACAATGGCTCTATGTTTATAAATCCAACCAGGATTATCACCATAAGTGACTATCTTTTTAATTTTAAAAGCAGTAATATTTAAGCTATAGACGGGTGTAATATTTTTTTCTCTTTCTTTTGCATAGCCCAGATTACCTATGATCAATATGGTTTGAGAGTCAATCAATGAAGCAGAATGAAAATCTGTTTGAGGGAAAATAGCTTTAGGGTAGTTATAAATCTCTACACTATTGTCGCTATTAACCACTACAACATCATTGTAGATATAAAAATTTTCATCGTAATAATCTTCATGTTCACCAGCAATATATATTTCTTTGCCATCAATTCTGGTTATGGATTGTCCAAACCTCGAAAAACACCAGGTGGGAGTATTTGAAACTCCATTATGTTTCTGATCAATGGTGTAAGCTCCTTCTCTAGAATAGATGCAAGCCTTCCAATGTTGAGAATTTATAATACTTGGGTTTTCTATTCCAAACCTTGGGGCTCGCCATGCTAAGAATACTTCATCTGAAGTTTTAAATGAAAGAAGAGATAAGTCTTTTCCATTTTTTAAAATATCTATTTGATCATCTGGATCAATGTAATTATCAAAAATGCTATCTGAGTCTTTCTTTAAGTCTTGAAATTTTGCCATGTTAAAATCACATTCTTCCAATGCCTGTTTATGGGTATTGTATGCAACTTCGTCTCCGTCTACTAATTCAAATAGTAGTGCCTCGGTTAAGCTGCCAGGCGATAACTCAAAAAAACTATGGTAAGTAGTTATTGGTGAGTTTATAAGTGAAATATCGTCGTGTAGAGAATAGCCAAAGAACATACCCTTGTTGTTTTTAGCAACTAGTACTATTTTAAGAAAAACATGTTTAGTAGCAAAATAGGTAGCATCATCTTCAAAATCCATTTGATTAGGATTCTGAATAGTCATAATTTCCTCATCAGTTAACAATACAAAACCAAGTTCTGCAAATACTTGAGCACAATTATTTCTATTACTCAACCAGTTTTCTAGATCTAAAGGAATATGTTGAGTATTGGCTCTTTTTTTGAATGCCTTAATATTTTTTATTCCCATATTTATTAGTTCTGAAATTTAGATGCATTGTATTAAATAACAATATCAGTTCTAGCAATTTATTTCAATTTCCATTTGCTGATGTAGTAATCCTTTACCACCAGCCATTACGCTAGTTATTTTACCTTTTTCTATAGTTAAGTTAACGATAATTAAACTCGCTGATGGCACTTTCATATACATACCTTGTTGAATATAAAAACTTGTTTTCTTAATTTTTAAAATATCAAACAAATAACTTCCAAGAGGACCAGCTGCCATTCCTGTTCCTGCCTCTTCTAATATTCCATAACGTGGACCAAACATCCTTGACGTAGCATCATATTTGCTGTTTTCGGTATCAGTAGAAAATACATAATAACCAATCAAATCAAACTCTTCGCTAATTTCATTTATTAAATTAAAATCGGGAACTATACTTTTTAGAATTTCTTTGCTTTTAACAGGAACAAGAATAAATGAGTTTCCGGTGTTTACCAATTGAATTGGTGTATTTGCAATAAGGTCGTTTTTACTTAGCCCAAGTGATTTTAGAATTATCTTTTCTTTAAGACTCAAGTCAGTATAGTTAGGAGCTAATTGTTCCATAAATGCTAAATCTCCAACCATCTCAATTTTTCGCTTACCATCTATGGTCTCCTTAGAAGAGCTATCATTCTTTAGTAGACCTATTTGTTTTAGATAAGAAAAGGTAGCTACTGTGGCATGTCCACAATGGGCAATTTGTTTGTTTGGAGTAAAGAAATCTAATTTGAAGTCGGCTATTTTTGATGTTGAAACAAAAGCAGTTTCTGATAAACCTACCTTTTTAGAAATATCAAGCTTGTTTTTATCTGATAACTCGTCTGCGTTTAAAACCACACCCGCTGGATTACCACCTTTTCCATTTTCAGCAAAAGCATTAAGAATTTGTACTTTAATTAGTTTTGTTTTGCCCATTTTTAATAGCTTTTATTGTAATATCTTATTGACATTATTAATTCCCACCAGTGGGTTTTATACCCCAAGACTTGTCTCGAAATGGAAATGTGTTTTCGGAAGCATACCTCGTACCCTTGGGTCGAGGTTGTTGATTATAAAGAGATCTAATCAATTTTCAATGTAAAATGAACTTATCTTTATAACCGCTAAGACAAGAGCGCTATGGTATAACCATATATTTTACTTTTCAGTAATCCGTTTAATTGTTAATAACACTCCATCCCAAAATTCATCGGAACGTTTTTGTTTTTTTTCTGTAGGAATATTGTCTTCGGAAATTGAAAGTTGAGTTTGGTTTTCAGATTCAGATAAATCAAAAGTCCAAATTCTATAATTTTCAGGAAGATCAGGAATCCCTTCTAAATTACTCCAATGGCTGTATTGCAATTGAATGTTTGGTTTTACATTCATTATAATTCCTTTTTCTACATATGTATTTCCGTTATATTCTCCGCTAAAGGTAATTGTACTATTTTCTATCCAATCAGATTCAACAGTAGCGCCAAAAAAAAATATTTTCATTAGCTCTGGTGTTATTAAAGCATTCCAAACTTTTGAGATTGGGGCGTTAATTTTAATTGCCCTGTTTGATATATATTCTCGATTCATTTTTAATGTATGATTTCTGAATAAAATGGTTCTTTTGTATTTTCTGGATTATAAAAGATGTATATAATATCACCATTTTCCCAGCCTGGGTCAAATTGCATCAGAAAATCATATTTCCCTTGTTTAGGAAGAATAGGAGGGGTGTAAGGTCTATTAATATAACCTCTAATATAACCTCCTATAAAACCATACAATCTCTCATCCTTAATTATTCCTCTTTTTAAATTATCATAAATTTCATAATCACCTATACTATCATTATCATTAAAATATGTTTTGAAAGGGAAAAAAACCTCAGATGAATTTGTTTTAAAATAGGTTTCCAACCTAATGCAAAAATCATTGATAATAGGGTGATTAGCTTCTATTTCATAATGATCGGGTAATGAAAATACTTTTGTAAAATCAAGTACTCCGTTTTTATTATTTAATTTAGTGGGAGGCACATATTTTTCAATTGGAAGATGTAGTATTTTGCAAACATCTTCATCTATATGATAAAATTGTAATCTTTTTATGGTATCGGGTAATCCTATATGTCCATTATTTACAATTTGGAATACAAAATCATATTCGTTGTCCCAATATGGCTTTTCGTCATTATGAGAGGTGTATTTTATCATACTATGCGTATCCTCCCAATGGTTATAATCCAATACATTGTCTATTCGGTAGCATATAGTTTTAATCTCTTCCAAGTATTTGATAACTTCCCCTAATTGTTTTCTTAATTCTTGTTCCATAATTTTTGCCAACCTAAGCCTATGTATAACTCATAGTTTAATTGTGACTACACTAACTAAATGTAGCTCATTATGTTTAGTTCTAGTATAACTATTCCAAATATAGAAACAATATTAAACAATACAGAAGAATAGTAGAGAAAGCATATAACTATATGCCAAAACTATTGGCTATACTTTTGTTTGATTTGATTTGATTTTTTTTATAAGGAGATTATCAATAAAGCTATAACCTAAAGTCAACATTATAAAACAAGTGCAACTAAGTATGCTAGTCTTTTTGTTGATCTAGTTCTTGTATAATTGCTGCTAATAAATCAGGATGTTCAGAGGTTGTCATATGTCCGCCGGGTAGTATTCTTATGTCTAAGTTAAATCTACTCAATCGCTCTTTAGATTTTATTATTTGATTTGATTCAAATTGATCCTTTTCACTGCCTACAATATGGAAAGATACTTTTTTGTGTAAAATTTTACAAATATTAAATAAATCTAGATGTTCGGCATACTCCTTATGTTCATCAACAAAACCTGCAGCATAATGCATAAATAGTGCTCCATTTCTACGGGTAATAGCATCAAATACTTCATTTAACTCTTCATTAGTTACCCCATATTCTTTTGACCACAAACCTTTCATCATTATATTAAATGCAAAATGATATTTTTGAGCTATTTGTGTACCAATTTTACCAAACTTAGTTTTCAATAGAGGTGTGGTTAAATAGGGGTGAGAATGTGCATCAGCAAACAATCCTCCATTTATTAACAGTACCTTTGATATTTGTGTTTCTCCGTTTGGATTATTTTCTTGACGTCTTAATAACTCCATTGCAACTAAAGAAGAAAAATCAAAAGTAACTATAAACGTTTTCTTAATCCCGTACAGTTTCCACATAGCTTCCACTAAATCAGCTCTTTCTTTAATACCATAATTATAATATTGAGGCTTGTCAGAATCCCCTTGACCTACATATTCAATATAAATGCGTTTGCTTTTGTTCACTTGGTTTAACAAATGTTCTGTATTTGCCCAACCAAAAGAACCATCAGGAAACCCTGGTAACATGGTAATACAATACTGCGTTTCTAGATTAGCATTTTCAACTCTATGAAACACTTTAAAAGCTCCAGGGATGTTTATATTTTGACTGTAAAGTTCTTGTTCTTTATAATTATAGCCAATCCTTTTGCCTTGATTAAACCAATTTTTTGCTGTTATAAGATCTTTATTCATTTTTCTTGCTGTTGTTAGTTTATCGTTAATATTAACGTCTTACAAAGCAAGTGTAAATTAGCTGTATATAGTTTTCTGTAAGGCTCAACTATTATTGTTTGAAGCTCTTTCTGTATTGAGAAGGAGAAAGATTATATTTCTTGTTAAAAACGGTAGAGAAATGAGAAGTATTTTTAAAAAGGCAATCATAAGCAATTTCACCAATACTTTTATCAGAATATCTTAGTCTTTTTGCACTCCTTTCCAATCTTTTGTTTATAAAATAGTTTTGTGGAGTATCATTAAAGGATTCTTTAAATTTTCTTTTGAAAGTTGCTAAACTACAATTGGTGAGCATGGCTAAATCAGCTATTGTAATTTCGGAAAAGATATGTGCCTTTACCGTTTCCTTAAAAGTTACAGCATTTGTTTTAAAGAGATTGTGAATAATCTGTTTAATTTCAGGAGCATCTTTGGTATTTAATATTAACTCGATAAACTCTTTAAACTTTACAGTCATTAATGATTCATTAATCATTTCTGGTTTTTCGAAATAAAGCAATATGCTCTCCATATAATTTTTCACAAACCTATTGCCTCTGATTGCTGATAAATTGGAATCTTGGTATAATGTTGAACTGTTTTTTGAAAAGAGCGGTGAGTTTAGTGTATAAATTTTCTCAATTATCTCGGGATAAATATGAATTACAATAAAGCTTAAACGTTGTGATTGTTTATTAGGAATGCCTTGATACAAGTAGTTTCCACATTTCATTAATACACCATCATCTTTTTTTAGAACTACATTTTCCTTTTCCGAAATAGAATTATTTATACCATCCAATATATAAAAGAAGCAACCTTCATTTGGAATCGGATTGTGGTTTTTTAGTTTATCGGAAACGACTATTTTTTCAAAAACTTTTTTATCAAATAGTTCTATTGTTTTATGTTCTATAATCATTCCGTATTGGTAAATGCATTGCAATAAGTAACTAAACCCAGTTTATCAGTTTTAGTTCTAGTATAGCTATTCCAAATATAGAAACAATATTAAACAATACAGAAGAATAGTAAAGAAAGCATATAGTTATATATTACCCACAGCTTTCTTTTGTTTTTGTATCCATTATTTGAAGTAATGTTGGCATTCTATAATTGCCATGCATTGATTTGATATATTCAAAGGCTAAGTCTAATTTAATTCCAATTGCTGATATATAAAGTGGTTTTTTACTTTCTCCTCTCAAAAGAGCCTTAGAATTGAGTTTGTTTGAATCATAACCTGATTTTGCTACTCCAATAATCGGAATCTTTTCATCTAATTTTTCATATAAATGTCCGCCTAAACCAAATTTTCCATCATCATCTAGTATAACATAACCATCAACAATAATTAGTTCAATTTCATTTAAGTTTATTTTTCTTAATAAGCTTAATATACATGGCATTTCTCTTTTATAGAAGGAACCAGGTTCATATGCTGCTATACCTTCAATTATTTCATTATAGATTTCAATAGGCTTATCATCTTCCCATTTACTAAAGCCAACACCAATAGTTTTAGCTTTATTATCGTAGTAATAAGTGTCAAAAGCAATAATCATAGTTGTTTTTCTTTTTTTGGAATAATTGTATCTGCTTTACTAAGCGTGTAACCTATTTTTGGATAAATAAAATTGACACTTCTGTTTTCTTCCCCTCTCAATCTATAATAGATCTTTTTTTGTTCATCATTTGCTAATTCTAATAATTCGCTATTAACAAAATAGGGTAGCTTGTTTTTAAATTGAATAAATGTTTTAGATTCTCGGAAAGTTATACCTAGCCATTTATTTTCATCGTTCAAAGGTTTTTGTTTGGGAACTTGGTCCAAAACAATTTTATGGAAAAACCTTGAATTAGCTGATAGTGAAAATAGAATAAAAGAATTATGAGTTAATAGAATTTCAAACTCTTCATCAGTTATTTTGTTTTTAATTTTTAGTTTTCTTATACTTTGCTCTGTTAATTCACTCGGGTTTTCATAGCAAGAAAAAAGTCCTATATATGAGTTGGTGGCTAGGTCTAAAGACTGGTCGGAATGGTATTTCATTTTAGTATAACTCGTATCATAAATTTCTATTAAAGCATTGTTGAAATTAATAGGAGGCAAATTTTCTAGTTTCTTATTTATGTTATCTACAATTACTTTATGTATTGTAGAGAAATCATGTGCAGGAATATTATATTGAGTTGTTGTTCTAACTATAGGAATACCGTCATCACTAATTTTTACCAGATGATTTCCAAGCCTTCCTTTTCCAACATTTTCAAAATTGATGTTATTGGATAATTCATGAAAGAGATTATGATCAAAAGGCAATGATACTTTTATAAATTCATTTTGATTCACTTGTAAATCCATAGTAAGCATAGTTTAGTAAATAGGCTTTTTATAATCTCCAGAATTCATACTAAAATGAATTTTTCCATAGTCTATATTTTTTTCAGTTTTATTTTCTTTGTAGTAAAAATCTCTTAAATCCTCTATATTTTCATTGTTCATCTGCTCTAACCTAATTAAACTTCCGTTTTCTTTTATAAAGATTTTATTATCCTCATATACAGCCTCAAGGTTTGAACAACGAATTACATATCCCATTCTAATAGGGATTCTATCAATATTAAGTACCGAAGGTCTTATTTCGTGTGTATAAAGTCTATTGGTAGAAAGTGGAATTGAAAAAACAGAATTGGGATATAAAGTTATGCTAAATTCCTTCACTAAAGTTTCATCAGTTACGGTACTTTTTAACTTAAAAAGAAGTCTTGTTAATCCGCTTGATTTTTTATAGACCAAATCAAATCTATCTGTCTTTGAAGGCGATAAATGTTCAAAATTAGTTTTGTCATAAAAGGTACAAAAAGTAATAAGCCCTTCTTTTGACATGTCTTTTGTTTTATCTGAGTGTGCACCAATTTTTGCTTTGACTTCTTTTGAATTTATGTCGTTTTTTTTGTTCAGATAAATTTGTGCAAGAACATGATTTAATGCTGTCTTTTTATCAAAATCAAATTTTACCGCTTGGTTTAATGAGTTAAGTATTTTATTGTCAGTCTTTCTTAAATTATCTGTAGGACCTGTTAAGTTACTAGAACACCTTAATAGCCGAAAATGTAGCGATTCCTTTTCATCTGTTTTTTGTTTAGTAACTTTACTTAAATAGATTCCTTTTCTTAAAGCCATTGATTGCTTGTTCGACTCTGTTAAGCTTTGGAATTCGTGTTCTGATTTTATTTTAGTGAAGAAATCATCATTATCAAAAAATCGTCTATAAAAAACTCCTGCATCATGTATATTTATAGGAACTTGTCCAAGTCCAATTATTGAAAAATTATCTGAAGTTTCATCTTCATAATTTGAAGAGAATTCTCTAATTATAAAGATTCGTTTCGATTCGTTCTTTACCTGTTTAATATTTCCAATTATATAAAGTCTAATTTCATTTGGAGTGCTTGGAACTTCTGAAATACTTCTTACAACAGTACCGCAAAAATTATTTACTAAATACCGTAGTTCTTCAGAAGTATCTTTTTCATTAGACAAGTCTATTAGATAATTTTTGCTTTTTGATATACTATTTTCAAAATCAAATTTGTTCATTATATTCAGAATCTGTTTGTATTTTTAATTAAAACTATGGAGTCCACGCACAAACTCCATAGTTTTAATTAAAGATATATAAATAAGCAAAAATAAGTTAGTTTATAGAAGTTTTATTTGGATTGTATTACGATTCAATACATCAACCTCATGAGGTAATTACAACTAAAATGTTAATTTTATAGTATTTGATTAAGGTTTTGCATAGGAACTGTTGTTGTAATGTGTTTATTAAGAGTTATAAATTTCCAATATCTTATTTTTAAACTCATTTGCGACTTTACTGAAACCAATATCATTAGGATGAAGTTCATCTTTCCATTCATTTCTAGGAACTTTTCCTCTAAGATCAAGATAATGTACATTAATAAAGTCGTTTGCTAACTCATCTAGCATTAGATTAAAATTATCCATCAAATATTTTCCAATTTCATTTCTCAATTGTCTGTCCTTAATTCCTTTTTTTTTCATTGGTTTTCCAAACCAGTTTTTTTCTTTCCCATCAAGATATGGGTAGTCATAACCATGACAGATTATTTTAAGATTAGGATGCTCTTCTAATAAATGAGTAAATATTGTTTTATAGAGTATTCTAAAGTCTTTGATTATAGATTGAAACTTGTCAGTAATAATTAGTTGTTCAACAGTACTACCTCGTTTATATTTTTTTAAAATTGTCTCTATTCTACTTGAACCAACCAAATCATTTCCTCCTCCACTGATGATAAAGATATCAGGTTTATATAGTCTTATGGCATTGGTATACTCTTGTTCTTCGTAAATGTTTGATAACCAGTCTCCAGCATATCCTAAACTAAAAATCGAAAAGTCTTGAAAAATATAATCTATGACTTCTTTTAGCTTAGTAGGGTAATTGAACCAGGAATCTCCCTCAGAGACAATTCTAATTTTATCTAAGGTAGTTCCTTCGAATACATCATTGAGAAATTTTTGTTGCCGTTCTTTCTGCTTTTTCCTGTTGAAAAGCCCCATAAAACCTTTTCTAGCATTTGAGCTGTTTCTTATTTTTCGGCCATTTATTATGATCGATTTATATTTTAATTGAGGTTTACGCTTTGTGGTTAATAACTCCTCATTTTCTAAATGCCAATCAATTTCTTTATCCGTTATTTTGTCAAATTCAATACTTTCTAAAAGGGTCTTTTCCATTTTTAATACATTATAACGTCTCGGCTATGGTTAGTACGGGAATTAAAAGTAGCGAACTTTCGATTAAGAACTTAGCCAAAACTTTTTATTTTGTTTTATCTTTTTTGTTTTAAAGCCAAATTAAAAGATTTGGTAAACTTGGTTAAAAGCACTAAATTTTAGTAAATCACCAAACGCTTATTTGCTATATATCGAGTTAGGGAGCGTTAGTTAAGAATTCTTTTGATTTCATTCTTATATTGTTCATTTCTGTAAGAATGTTGTTAATATTACTTTCTGGATAAAGGTTGATATCTTCTATTCCAATCTCCTTTAGGTATTTGTTGATACTGATAATAACTTTGTTATTGTAAAAATCCAAAAAATCAGAACTAGAACCAGTCTTGGCTATTAATTGTGATCGTAATGAGGCCCAAAAAGTCCAAAAGCCAAGTTTAAAGGCAGAACTCACTTCTATTGGATAATTACCTTCTATTCTAGATTCTATTGGTGAATAAGTATTTGTGATTTCTCTGTCTGGTTCATAATGTAATAATATGGTTTTCATATTTAATTTTAGTTCCAAAAGTTCAGAATAACCTTGAGCATCTGACAAGCTGAGTAGGGCATCAGACTTCATTTTTGTTATTTGATCATCAGTCCAAATGTCAGTGTTTAAAATAGCTGCTTGATATTGAAAAAATGATTGTGAAAAAGAACTTCCCAAATAATATCCATTGTACATATCCTTTTTTATAAATTCTACTGTTTTAGAACCCGATTGAGATAACCCAAAAACAGATATTATAGTTAAAAGAATAGCCATAAAACCATACAAATACAAGAGTTTAGATTTGTGCTTAGATTTTAGAGTAAGAGTTTCTTTTATTAATTCAAACTTCTGACTTCTAGTTAAATTATCGTTACTTAGCAAATATTTTTCTTCGAGAGAAGCGATTAATTTTGCTTGCTCACCCTCTGGAACCTTCAAAAGTTTTTCTCTATCAGAATTCGTCTTGTTAATCCTATAATAAACAAACGCTCCTATACCATATGCAATAAGAGCAAGCGGAGTTGTGATTTTCGGTATTATTTCCCACATATTTTTTTGATTTTTTTAAATGTTCTCCAACTATCAAACAAACCCCAAAATAGTGTTTATCTCTACTCTAGCTACCCAAATATATAAAAAAAATACAGATAATATTCAATAATATATAAAAATATCAAACAAACATAGGTGGTTATGGTTAAAATAATCTAACTAATAAAAAATGTAAGCAGGTATAATACCTTAACAGCGTTTGTATAGAAATAGATTAGCACATTTACTATTGTGGTAATGCAAGTACATAAAAATATAAGCGAGTATAGCATCTTGTAAATGCATTTATGTAAAAAGATAAGCGGGTATAGCATCTTGTAAATGCATTTATGCAAAAATATAAGCGAGTATAGCATCTTGTAAATGCATTTACATAAAAATATAAGCGAGTATACCATCTTGTAAATGCATTTATGAAAAAAGATAAGCGAGTATAGCATCTTGTAAATGCATTTATGTAAAAAGATAAGGGAGTATAGCATCTTGTAAATGCATTTATGCAAAAAGATAAGCGGGTATAGCATCTTGTAAATGCATTTATGTAAAAAGATAAGCGAGTATAGCATCTTGTAAATGCATTTATGTAAAAAGATAAGCGAGTATAGCATCTTGTAAATGCATTTATGTAAAAAGATAAGCGAGTATGCCATCTTGTAAATGTATTTATGCAAAAACATAAGTGAATATACTATCGTGGCAATGCAAGTACATAAAAATATAAGCGGATATGCCACTGTGGTAATGCAAGTACATAAAAATATTGGCGGGTATAGCATCGTGTAAATGCTTCTACACAAAAACATAAGTGAATATACCATCGTGGCAATGCAAGTACATAAAATGATAAGTCAGTTATTTATCTTGGTAACGTATTTATACAAAAAGAGAAGCATAGTTATAATCGTTATAACTATTGTTACTAAGTTGATGACGCCTTTTTTAAAACATATAAGTATTGTTTCACCTTTAGTATTGAAAAATGGCACTATTTCATAAACTATGTATGTTTTTTTACAACTATTGACACTCTTTTTACATTATTTTGACACCTTGCTTTTGATCATAATTTAGTTTTACTTCAAAATTAAATCATTATGAAAAACAGTATTATTACACTTATCTGCATGATAGCCACTATTAGCTATGCCCAAGAAAAATTACCTATAGATATTTCTAAAAGCACCATAAAATGGAGTGGAGAATATACCTTTTACTTCGGAGGTCATGAAGGCACTATTAATTTCTCATCGGGGCATTTTATTAAAACCAATGGTAATATTACAGGAGGCTCTTTTACTATAGATATGACTAGTATTGTTAGTACAGATATTAAAGAAGAAGAAGCTAGGTTAAATTTGGAAAACCATATAAAAGATCCAGATTTTTTTGATGTTAAAAACTTTCCTAAAGCAAGCTTAGTAATTACAAATGTTAAATACTTTGGTGCTTCTGAAGTAAAACTAGAAGCAAAACTTAGTATAAAAGGAATTACAAAATTGGTTAACTTTAATGCTACTATATCGTATAAAGATAAAATCATGACCACAAAATTTAAGATAGATAGAAGACGTTGGAATATAGACTATACAAGCAAACTAAGAGATGGTGCTATATCCGATGCTATTGGTTTTGACGTTAAACTAGCACTATAAAAAACAAATATGGGAATTAATACAGGTTTTAGAATCAATATTATCTTTTTGTTTTGCTCTTTTCTGGCTGTGGTTTCTTGTAATTCCAAAGCCAAAACTTCAGAACAAAAAATAGATACTACAAATAGCGCAATTATAGCTGTTGACACTACAAATACACAAATAGCACAGTATATTATTGACATTTTTGAAGATTCTAAAGGCAACTTGTGGTTTGGAACCATAGAAAAGGGAGTCGCTAAATATACAGGAAAGGAACTTAGGTACTATACTACCGCTGATGGATTAATCGGAAACACTGTTAAAAGTATTTTGGAAGATGTGGATGGTAATTTATGGTTTGGAACAGAGATGGGATTGAGTAAATACAATGGAAAAACATTTGTAAATTTCACTAAAAAAGAGGGTCTTTGTCATAATAATATTTCTGATATGCTTATAGATACTAAAGGGAATTTCTGGATAGGCACATGGGCAGGTATTTGCCTTTTTAATGGAAGCTCTTTTACCAGTTTTACGATTCCAAAACCTAAAGTAGATAGCTATATTAATGTTGATACTAAAAACTGGATTACAGAAATAATGGAAGATAGCAAAGGTAATATCTGGTTTGGAAGTGATGCTTATGGTGTTAGTAGCTATAACGGAACTAGCTTTACTACTTTTACGAAAAAAGAAGGATTTGCCTCTAATAGTATCCATGCTATAACGGAAGATAATAGTGGTACCATGTGGTTTGGTTCTAGGATGATAGAAAAAGACTATATGGACTCCACAAAACAGCTAGGTACTGGTGGGTTAACGAGCTATAATGGTAAAACAGTTACAAATTACCCCAATATTAAAGGATTACATACTAATGATGTATATGGGCTCTATACCGATCATAAAAATAATGTTTGGATAAGTACAACAGCGGAAGGTGTCTATAAATATACTGGTAATACCTTTGTTAATTATAAGTTTAATACTGATACAAATACGTCTTCAAATGGCATACAAAACATTTTTCAGGATAAAAACGGAACCTTTTGGTTTGGTTGTTCTGGAGGATTATTTAAGCTTAAAGATGCTGTAATTATCAATGTTAGTAGGGAATCGATTTTGCGGTAGTGGGATATAATTATTAATTAGGGCAATCATTTTTTTATTCTTATTTTTCCATCTTAGGATATAAAAGATTGTGATGTACTTTCAGGATATAGTAATGAAAGAGAATTATATCATTAATTAAATAAAAATGAAGGTAGAGCTCATAACAGATAACATACGATTGAGATTAATACAATTATCAGACCTAGATGTTATTCATCAATTGCATTCCTTACCAGAAATAGATAAGTATAATACCTTGGGTATTCCAAAAGATATAGCAGAAATAAAAGCAATAATAAAACCTTGGATTGATGCCAATCAATTAGAAGAAATAAAGACTTATACATTTGCAATTGAAACTAAGATTGAAGCAGAATTTATTGGGTTATTTGGATTCAAAATCGGGGATAAGAAATATAAAAGGGCAGAAGTTTGGTATAAGATAGATTCTAATCATTGGCAAAAAGGATATGCTACTACAGCATTAAAAGCAGTATTAGATTTTGGATTTACAATACTAAAGTTACATCGTATAGAAGCAGGTTGTGCAGTAGATAATATTGCTTCTATAAAAGTGCTAGAAAAAGTAGGTATGATAAGAGAGGGAAGAGGAAGAGAGATTCTACCTTTGCAATCAGGATGGTCAGATAATTATAAATATGCAATATTAGAAAATGACTAGAGCACTTAATATTCATACTCCAAATCAAATAGTAGAACTTACAACCGGTATATATAGCGTACATGCTTTAGGAGGATGGGGAGTAAAGGTTGGTTGTTTTTCAATTGAATTAAAAAATACAAAAACCAACCGAATACTGTTACCTAGAGAACAATTCTTAAGAACACAAGATTATATTTATAATAGAAGATCCAAGAAAATATTTGTAATTGATATTCCAGAAAGAGGCGACTATTGTGTTGTATTTAAAAACCAAAATCATTTAAGTATAAAACCCTCTTTCTTATTTGCATTTAAATTTTTTAACGAACAAATTCCTAATTCTGATTTGGAAATTTGTATTGGGTAAATGTTAAAACAACTAGAATATGTTTGTAGCTATAGCTTAGCTAATTAGGCTACTTTAGAGTTGGTATATAGATGTTTATATTTTGTATGATAAAGTACTTTCAATATTTTTTTTATAAAATTCATAAGGTGTATACCACTACTACTATCTTTAATTAGGCATATTTATTAACGGAGGTATGTAATTGTAACTAAAAAATAGTTGTTAATTTGTGGCATATCAAAACCTGCTATACTGTTCAATAAATGAATAAAGAATTAAAAGAAGTTGCCAAGTTGTTTTTTAAACTAGGAAGCATTGCCTTTGGTGGTCCTGTAGCACATATTGCTATGATGGAAGATGAAGTGGTTACCAAAAGAAAATGGATGACAAGTCAGCACTTCTTAGACCTCATTGGTGCTACCAACCTAATTCCTGGGCCTAATTCTACAGAGATGACCATGCATTGTGGTCATGAAAGAGCGGGTAGAAGTGGACTTCTTGTTGCTGGTCTTAGTTTTATATTTCCGTCAGTAGCAATTACGATGCTTATAGCATGGTTATATCAAGATTATGGGCAGTTACCAACAGCACTTCCCTTTATTTATGGTATTAAACCAGCAGTAATAGCCATAATAGTTGGGGCAGCATATCGCCTAGGTAAAAAAGCAATTAAGAATGTGGTACTTGGTGTTTTGGGAGCACTTACCTTAGTAGCTTGTTTGTTAGGAGTAAACGAAATAATAGCATTATTTGCCTGTGGCCTATTGGGAGTAATATTATATCTTATACAAAGGCCGAGTACAACTATACATAGTTTTAATCCACTAGTAATATTATCTGTGGCTTCATCAGTAGGGACATTAAAAGTGTTTTGGACTTTTCTTAAAGTAGGCGCTATACTCTATGGAAGTGGTTATGTATTATTTGCTTTTTTAGATGCAGAACTGGTAAGCACAGGATTGCTTAGCAGACAACAATTAATAGATGCGGTAGCGGTAGGGCAGATAACACCAGGGCCAGTATTATCTACAGCCACCTTTATAGGTTGGCAATTGGCAGGTTTTTGGGGAGCAATAGCGGCTACTATAGGTATATTTTTACCATCGTTTGTATTTGTATCCATACTTAATCCATTGATACCCAAAATGCGAAAATCTACACTAATGGTTGCTTTCTTGGATGCCGTTAATAGTGCCGCAGTAGCAGTTATTATTGCAGTATGTCTAGTAATGGCAAAAGACGCCATCACCGATTGGAGAACCATAGTAATTGCAGCCATAAGCTTACTTATAGTTTTTGTTTTTAAAAAGGTAAATAGCGCATTTATAGTACTAGGCGGAGCATTATTGGGCTATGTATTAAGCTTGGTGTAGGAGTAATTTTGGTTGTTCTACAGAAAATATTACAAGTGAAAATATAAAAAGTTATAACTATAGAATTCAATATAATTATAGTTAGTTTTCAATGATATTTTACCAATAGTTTAATGTATATTTACGTACAAATAGTATATTAAATTGAAGTTAGTACAACAAAAAATATTATATTTTACTGAAGGTAAGTCAGATAAAGTATATGAGGTAGATCTTTGCGAATCTGGTAGAGACTTATATATAGTAAACTTTAGATATGGTAGACGAGAAGCCAATTTAAGGGAAGGTACCAAAACAGTATTTCCAGTAGCTTATGAAGAAGCTTTGCAAGTTTTTAATAAACTTATAGAAAGCAAGGTTAAGAAGGGATATTCTGAGAGTGGAGTACCAACCGAACTACCAAAAGAAGAAGTTACAGAGGTGGTAAATACCGCTAGAGCAGAAACTATACTTAAGTATCTAAAAGATGATTCATTAGGCAACTATACCAGAAACTGGAAAATATCTCGAATACTCTGGAGAGCCACAGATTTAAAAATTACAGCAGCAATTCCATTCTTAAATCATTTTATAAGATCAGAAGATGCGTTTGAACAATATACGGCCATTAGAGCAGTAGCAGCGTTTAATGTTAATGATACTAATACAGTATCTGATGTTTTAGCAGTATTTAATACTAAAGGTTTAGAAGATAAAGTAGGGCGTATAGCCGCTTCTTTTTTGCTTAAGTTTGCCGATGCCGCTACACAACAACATGTTATCACCACGGCTACACAAAAGCTTCCAAAAGAAATAGCAGAACATACTGCCAATGTTAATCTGTTTTTTAACGCGCTATCCACTTATTTCTTAAAGGATAAAGAAATAGATGCTGCGGTATTGTACTATGTATATTTATATGCATATCAGAAAAAAGAGTTTCAAGAAATGCTTTATGGTTTTATAGAAGGACTGCCCTTAAAAGTAAATACCTTTAAATCTATTAGGTACATCTACAGAGCAGCAACAGTACTTCAGGATTATCGTTTCTTGGCATTGGTATCAAAACGTATAGCTATAAGTGCACCAGGCTATACTTCAGATTATTTATATATAGACGGAAGTTGGTCAGATGTTGATTCAGAAAAGGTAAAAGCAAATCCAAGTATTGCATTCTCAAAAAAGACAAAGGACTACTTTAGTAGAACAACATATAAAGAAATATACAATTGGGGAACAATAAATCCTGAAGCTTATATAGCATATGCAACGGCATTATTATGTGCCCTAGATGATAATGTAGATAAGGCAAGTACAGATGTGCAATACCACTATTCGTACGAATCTGGTAATTACAGTACAGAGAAAAGATATTTTCCAAAATACCACGATTTTATTGCGTTAATGTATGTTATATATGGAGGAGCTGCACGTCTAAAACGTCAAAAGAACAAATGGTACTATACAGAGGTATTAGAAACCGTACCTAGAGAAGAAGCACTACCTGCTTTATGGAATACCAAACCAAATGAAGTGTTACAGATTTTGGCATATTCAAAAAGTGATGTTGCTGTAACATTTGCACTAGGTATTATAAAAGAAAATCCTAAGTTTTTAGAAAACCTATCCGATACTATCATTAGCAAGCTAGTGCAACACTATAATCCTGATGTATTAGCAGTAGTGTTAACCGTATTAATTGAAAAATATAAGACTAGTAAACCAGAAGAGACTATTGTACTATCGCTTTTACAATCTAAAAACGATAAAGCAGTAGATATAGGCTTAGAATGGTTAGCAAAGTATGAAACAGCATATTTTGGAACAGCAGATTTTATAACAAAATTACTGTTAACCAATGAGCAACGTGTAGTTAGCTACTTAAAAGAGTGCTATGCAACAGCGGTAAAGCATAATGCAGTCTTATCCGTAGAACAAATACACCTGTTGTTTGAAACTCCAGATGCATTTAGCTTGGAATATTTAATAGCGGTTAATGAATTGATAGGGGATACCCATTTTGGTAAATTATTTAGTACCATACCAGAAGCACAGATAAAACATTTGGCAAATTCATCGGTAATTACCAATAAGTTATTTGCTGCCAATTTTAGTAAGCACAACAGTATCCCCACTTATGAGTTATTTAAAGATAGTTTTGATGCTTATATCAATTCTGATAATGAGCTTGTACGCAAAGCAGGGATTTCTATACTAGCACATTTCCCTGATGCCTTTTTAATTGAAAATCATATGCGTATTGGTTCTTTTTGTTTTTCGGAACATAAAGAGGTTAGAGCAGCAATACAGCCTACAATAGAACGTTTGTTGCCTTTAAATGCGGCATTTAAGAAAGGATTATTACAACAATTATTACAAGCCATTATAGAAGACGAAACGTATGAAGGCCTGCACGAAAGTTGCTATAATGTATTGGTGCAATACTATGGTAAAGAGCTAACAATACTAACACAAGAAAACACTATAGATTTGGTGCTTTCTAATTATGATTTTGCACAGAAATTAGGAACACCATTATTCGATAAAAATGTAGATTTAAGTACTTTACCTATAGATAATCTTGTTGCAATAGCAAATAGTCCTGTATTAGAGATAAGGAATCAGTTGCAACATTATTTTAAGTCCAATATCAGTAAAATTAATTATGAATTAGAAGGTGCATTACGTGTTTTTAATTCAGATTGGCAAGATGTTATCAAGTGGTCTTGTGCTTATTTTGAAGAACATATAACTAATACAAACTGGACAGTAGATATATTACTTTATGTATGCGATCATACCAAAAAAGAAGTGCAAGCTTTTGGTAGAAGAATGATTACTCAGCATTTTAGTGATGACAAAGGGGTGTCTTTATTGGTGAAATTACAAGAACACCCTACCAAGGACATGCAGTTTTTTGTAACTAACTATTTGGACAACTATGCAAAAGATAACGAAGCTGTAATTTTAAAATTAGAAAGCTATTTTAAGAGTATACTTTTTAATATCAATACGCATAGAGCAACAAAAACAAGAGTTTATGGCTTTTTAAAACAAGAAGCTATTAAAAGTAAAAAGATAGCATTGATGGTCGTTAGGTTAATAAGAGCAGTCTTAGGAACTAAAACAATGCTAGATAATAGTAACAATATAGATGTATTATTGGCAATTATGGAAGCACATCCAGAAATAGATATTCCGATGTCAGTAACTAGTTTTGAAGATAGTCCACAATAAAATTATAGAGATAGATGCAGTTTAATTTTAAATATGGAAGTACAAGTGCTGTACAAAATGGAGTTTCTAGTACAGGCGTAAGTTTTGCCCCTGATGTATTGCGAGAACCTACTTTTTTTGTTGGTACTTTAGATAAAAAAATACCATTTAGAGAAGCTATTTCGGCATTACACCATGTGGTAGTAGCAGATTTTAATTTTCAACCCAAAGATAATACAGCATATTTGGCTTGGCTAAAGAGTCAAGAAGAATTGTGGTTGGCAGATGCTAGTGTATCATTAGCTGCTGTGGAAACTGAAATAGCTGCTGTTCAAAATCAATTAAAAGGATTGAGAACACAAAGAGAAGCCATCATAAAACCATATTACAATGCGCAAAGTAAGTATTTTAAATACTTGTATAAAAGAGATTATGCAGCTTGGTTTGTTCTTGATCCCGTAATAACAGTACATCCAGACCAAGTATTTTTTGAATGTTTTAGTAAAGACGAATCGGTCTACGGAAAATTATCCTGTGGTTATGATGTGTTTAAAGACATTAATGAATTTGAATGCGGTACTACCAATATTGATTATTCAGAAAAGCTATATCAAGAGTTTCAGAAGATAAGAACCTATAAGGAAACAGATTTTAAAATAGATCCAAGCGGATTTAATGTAAAAACTACTGGAGAAGAAAATTATAAAGAGGTAAAAATAGACTTGCCAGACAGTTGGGTACGTGGTTTTCTACAAGTTAGCTCCGCTATGACATCGGAGAAGGTCTCTTTTGAATTAGAAGCTATTGATATTGCTAATTTTATAGGAGTATTAAAACGAAATAAAGAACGCAAAGGACCACGATCTATTAAATATGTTTTAAATCCTGGGAAGCCTATTGTTGCTGTCTTCGAACCTTGGAATATAGAAGTGGAATGTACACAATCTATATATGAAGGAAGCAAAGCAGAAGAAATAAGAGTGTGGGGAAGAAGAAGAATAGAGCTGTTAGAACGCTTATTGCCAATTACCGATAAGTTTACAGTACATCTATTGGGTAGTGGAATGCCTTCTTTCTATACCGCACACCTAACTAACGAAATGTATTTTACCTTAGGATTATCTGGGTGGACTGCAAACGATTGGACACAAGCAAGTCAGTTAGATTTACTAGCACCAAGAGGACAAGTTGCTGGTACAACAATGCAAACTATCTATTTAGAATTGCGCAATAACTGGTTTAATACGGATGAAGCCATTGCTAAAAAGACCAATTTAGATATACAAACCGTAAAACAAGCTCTTGCTACCTGCACACAAGCAGGAAAAGTAATATATGACTTAAAAAACAATGTATATCGGGTTCGTGAACTAAAAAGAGAAGGTATAGATTTAGAATCCTTGCGTTTTTCTAGCGAAACAGATAAAGAAGCATATCGATTAATGGAACATGGAGAAGTAGGTGACCTAAAAGTAACTACAAACCAAAATAATGTAACGGTTACAGGGCAAATAAGTAACAATTATGATGCTAAAGTAACCATAGATAACGATTTAAAAATAACGGATGGAAAATGTACATGCAGTACCTATTATAAAAACAAAATGACAAAAGGACCTTGTGAGCATATACTTGCTTTAAGACTCGCTTTTGATAAAAAATAATATTATATTTGAATCTTTGGTAGTGATAAGATAACAACCTTGCATTTTGATTGGTGGATCGCCAATCTTGCTTACAGATACCGAACGCGTCACTGACTCGAACTTAACTTGTGAAATAGGTACTAGTGTACCATTTCCGGTTATACTTCTGCGAAGTGAAATAGTACACTAGTACCTATTTCACTGGAGTTGTTCAATTCAGTCATTAGAATCGCACGAAGGGAATACAACATACATCTTATCGCTACCTTTTTTATTAGTACATGGAGAACTCTACAGAAAGAAGGCAAGAAATTTATGATAAAATAAAAGGCTCCTCTAAGCAAGAATATATTCTTTCAGAAATGAAAAGATTAGGTTTTTGGGATGATGAGAATGTAAATTTTGAAGCTGCTAATGCTTTTTTTAAACAAGAAAGCGAATTATCCAAACAGTTAAGCGCCCTTATAAAAGAAAAAAAGATAATTGATGATCCTGAAGCTTTTATTGCAAATAAGCATAAAGAGCGTAAACTGGCTTCTAAACAAAAGCAAAAGGAAACCAAAGAACGTAGGGAGCAAGAAAGACTAGCAAAAGCTGCTAAGTGGGAGAAATCTAAGGCAGAAGATATTATTTATTTGGGTGAAAATGTTTCGCATCAGCTTAATAATAAAACATCTTTAGCAGATAGACTTCAATCTCAGAATATACCAGTATTACATACCGCAGCAGATTTAGCAAAAGCAATGGATATTACTATTGCCGAACTTCGTTTTTTATCATTTTCAAGAAAGAATTCAAAAGTAAACCATTATAAAAGATTTCAGATTCCCAAAAAGTCAGGTGGATATCGGTTAATATCTGCACCAATGCCAAGGTTAAAAAAAGCACAACTTTGGATTTTAGAAGAAATTTTAAATAAGGTTGCGGTACATGATAATGCACATGGTTGTGTAGTAGGAAAATCAATAAAAACCAATGCTTTGCCTCATGTTGGTAAAAAAGTAGTTATTAATCAAGATTTAAAAAACTTTTTCCCTTCTATAACACATGTTAGAATTAAAGGTGTATTTAAATCTTTGGGATATTCGGACCAGTTGGCAACCATATTTTCGCTGTTGTGCTCCGAGCCCAAAATTTTTAATGTATCCTTATTAGGTAAAGAGTATTTTGCACAACAAGGCCATCGTTTTTTACCTCAAGGATCACCTTGTAGTCCTGCAATAACCAATGTTTTATGTAGAAAAATGGACTATAGATTGCATGGATTGGCAAAAAAGTATGGTTTTGAATACAGTAGGTATGTGGACGATATTACCTTTTCTGGGCAAGAAGAACAATTGCCAAAGATTACCGCAATTTTAAAATATTCTAAGGCTATTGTAAAAGAAGAAAACTTTGTTTTACATCCAGAAAAACTTAGAATAATGAAACGCAATGCCAGACAAGAAGTTACTGGTGTAGTGGTAAACGAAAAAACAAATATTCCAAAGCAATCCTTAAAGCGTTTTAGAGCACTATTGTTTCAGATAGAAAAAGATGGTATTGAAGGTAAGTATTGGAATAAAACTGATAATGTATTAGCGCAAATAGATGGTTATGCTAATTTTATCTATCAAATAGATCCAGAAAAAGGAAAAATATATAAGGATAGGGTAGCGGTTATACTTAGCAAATACAATTATAAAGAAGAACATAAAAAGAAATTTGCGCCTGTTGTTGTTAAAAAAGGAAAATCAACATCCTTATTATCAGGAATAAAAAACAAAATAAGTTCTTTTTTTAAGAAATAATTGCATACTAGATTATACATTTATAGATATTGTTTTTGCAGTTGTGTGGTTAGTATTTTGATTGTTATTATGAGAATTCTTGTATTACTAGGAATAGTGTTTGTATATTTTTTATATTTGAAATAAGAAGATGAAAAATTATATGACATGTTGAAATCAAGTCAATATAACATTTAATGACAGATAAACGCAAGCAAGTAGAAAAATCAACATAAGTCAAAAGATGAAGATATCAGTAGCACAATTTCAACCTAAGGACGGAGACAAAACATACAACCTATCAGTAATTCGAAAACTTGCGAGAAAGGCAAAACTAAACGGAGCGGACTTAATTAGTTTTCACGAAATGTCGATTACTGCTTATACTTTTACTAAGGATTTAAGTCTAGAACAGATAACTGACTTAGCGGAGGATGTACCAAACGGAAAAAGTACGCAAGAATTGATTGCAATTTCCAAAGAATTGGATATTCCAATTTTGGCAGGTTTAGTAGAAAAGTCAGAGGGAAAAATATACAATACTTATATCTGCGTTACTGGGGAAGGGATGATTGCTAAGTATCAAAAATTACATCCTTTTATCAACAAATATATGTCCGCTGGCAATGAATATTGCGTATTTGATCTTCTTGGTTGGAAATGTGGTATTTTGATTTGCTATGATAATAATGTAATAGAAAATGTTAGAGCAACTAGCCTTTTAGGAGCGGAATTAATTTTTGCACCTCATGTTACGGGTTGCACACCATCTGCAATGCCACTTCGTGATTATGTTGCAGACAAATATTGGCAGAATCGTGAAATAGATCCAGTCTCATTGCGATTAGAATTTGATGGCCCAAAAGGCAGGCGTTGGTTAATGCGTTGGCTACCGGCAAGAGCATATGACAACGGAGTTTATTATGCTTTTACCAACCCGATTGGTTATGATGGAGAGCATCTAAAAAATGGTAATTCTATGATAATTGACCCTTACGGGGAAGTTTTATCCGAAATAAAATCATTTGAAAATGATATTACTATTTCAAAAATCACAAAAGATAAAATAAAACTCTCAGGAGGTTGGAGGTATAAAAATGCTAGAAGACCTGATTTATACAAAGATATAATTGGTAAGAATCATGAATCGGACACAACACCTGTATGGATGAAGAAAAAATAATAATCAATTTCCAAGCTAAGCCGTCTAAATAGCAATCTTTCTAATAATAAAAGGCTTACGTTAATTTGCTAGAGTTACGTATTTACCTGCTAAGCATTAGCGTTTATGACTTCGAATAAATCAATTTTAACTGAACTTAGCTAACAAAAAAGGTTTTATATTATGTTGGTAGTCCATTATGCTTAAACATTTCTGAAAGATTAAAATTTATTTTTAATCCTCTATTGAAGCTAGCTTATATTTATGGAATAGGAATTACAAAGAATAGGGATAACATTATATTGCCTTTAGAATAGCCTTAAGGGGTCTTAAAGGGTAAAAGAATTAAGAGTAGTTGCAGATTAATGTTTCTGGATACTTTGGTTTAAAAACAAGCAGCAATTACCAATTATAATTGAGGATATTTTGGAGTTTAACCCAAAGTTTGAGTATATTTATAAAGTTTGCCGTATCTTTTGATTTGGTTTTAGAATAAAAATATAAAACAAAATATAGAGTTTTTGGCTGGATATTTATTCAAAAGGTTTATAACTTTATAATTCCTGTACTAACCTTCACCACAAGATTGTATCCAATTAAGGAAAACCGAACTATGTAGTTAAATTGTTTATACTTAGTAAGGTCCTGTTAAAATAGAAAGAAGAGTACAAAATAAAAAGATGATATTTGGAACGAACCCATATATAATTGAGTCAGTTATCGACTTTTCAGATAACTTAACCAAAGATGATGAAATCATTTCTGCTTCAGTGGATAAAGATGGAGTTAATACTTTAATACTTCATTCTGCACCTAAATACAGAACCGAAAATGGAATGTTTCCAGTAACTCATTCTGAACTACCAAAAGAATATACGTTTCTTCGACACGATTTAGAAGGGAAAGAACTACTAAAAATAGTTATTAAAAATGAATATTTCTATTTTCACAATGTTAACTTCTTGCCTAATAAAGAAATTCTTCTTATTTGTGGACGTAGTAGATATAAAAGCGAAAAGGAGATTGATAGAAATGCGCGAATATATAATTTAAGTGGGGAATTTTTAAGAGATTTTATTATTGGAGACGGAATTCAAGATGTAAAAATTGATACAAAAGGTAATATTTGGGCTTCTTATTTTGATGAAGGAATTTTTGGCAATTATGGATGGAACAATCCAATTGGTATTTCAGGATTAATTTGCTGGAATAAAGAAGGAGAAAAAGTTTGGGAATTTGAACCTACTGATGAACTTGATCATATGTCAGATTGTTATGCCATGAACATTGATTCGCATAATAACACTTGGTTTTATTATTACACAAAATTCCCTCTTGTAAAACTCGATAATTCAAAAAAAATTGTTTTTTGGGAAACTAAAATTAGAGGTTCAAATTCATTAAACATCTATGATAATAAGATATTAATGGCCGATGGATATGATGATAAAAATTTTGTTCTATTCGAAATTATTGACAATAAATTAAAGAATATAAATAAAATTAAGTTTCAAAGTAAAGAAGGAATAAAACTTAATAAAAGGAACTATATTTCTAGTTTTGGCTCAAACATAGGCTTTCTTGTAAAAAACAAGATTTACTTGTCAAGTATAAGAGAAATAAAATAAGAAAATCATGTCAATTGAAAGAGACCATAATTTAATACTTTAAACTAGAAAAATGGGTAAGAGATATAGAAATGGACATGTTTTTATAATAATATTATTTTTGTTTTCTACTATAAATACTTCTGCTCAAGATTCTAATGATAAGGACATTGTAATAGGAAAAAGGACTACACTACATTCAAAAATATTAAAAGAAGATAGAGATTTATTTGTCTCTCTACCTTTAAATTATAAAAGAAACTTGCATAGTTATCCTGTTATTATTGTTATGGATGCTGAATATTTATTTGAAATCACAAATTCAATTGTTAAGATTAAAACTTCAAGAAATGAAATGCCTGAAAGTATTATTGTAGGTGTTCCTAATAATACTGGCAATCGTTATGATATGGCTCTTGAATTAAGTAAAAGTGATGGAAATAAATTTTTTGGTAATAATGGAGGAAAATCAAAAGCGTATTTATCGTTTTTCAGGAAGGAACTTTTGCCTTTTATTGAAAAAAATTATCGTGTAAATCATCATAGAACAATTATTGGAATGTCTCCAACTTTTGGTCCTGTTTTAGAAGCATTTTGGAACCAACCCAATTTGTTTGATGGATATATAGTACTTGCGGCTGAATTATCATTACAAGTTAATTCTAATGAAACTGTGGCAAAAAAGCTTCTTAATGCTATCCAAGATAATCAACACCCAAAAGCCTCGATTTATATTGGAAAGGCAAGCAAAGACCTCAAAAGAAGACCTAAAGAGGAAGCGAATGCATTTATTGAAATCAACCAAAAATTGAAGTTAGCCTCAAACCCTAATATTAATTATAAGATTGAAATTCTTGAAAATGAAGATCATTATGGGATGTCGATATTGGGAATTAAAAGAGGTTTGGCTACCATATATCCTCCTGAAGTTTGGAATGTTCCTTACCGAGACTTCTGGAGTTCCAAAAATCCAGCTGATGAACTGAAATTGTTCTATGACAAGCTTTCTGATCACTACGGTTTTAAGATTATACCGCTAGAAGATTCTTTTTATGCTTCACAAACCTTATCAGGTACTATAAGAAGATTAAAAAGGCAAAGACGAAACAAAGAATTGGCAGATATATTAAAGTTGGCCGTTGAGTATTATCCAAATTCAAAAGAATTAAGGAATTTGTTACGTCCAAACAAATAAAACTAGGTAAAAATCAGCATCGTTAATTTGTGCTTTTTGCTATGCAAATCTGCGACACTAGAGATTTTACTTGCTGTATAAAAATGTAGTTATTACCGTTTATCGAAAAAAAAAAACTTTTATACGAAAGGACATTTTTTTTTGTTTAAAATATTAGTGATTCCAAATCCTGACTGAAAAGTAAATAACTTAACCTTATCAATGTTTAAACCGCTGATTGCCTCAAACGGAGTAAAACTCTTTTTTGCCATACAATTACATCTTATTTTTGGACTTTTTACTTGTTCCAATACATATGGACAACAAAGTCCACAGTTCTCACAATATTTGCAAAATCCATTTGTAGTTAATCCCGCCATGACTGGTGTTGAGGACTATATTGATTTAAATGTATCTTATAGAAACCAATGGACAGGTTTTGATGGGGCTCCTAAAACGTCAACTTTTAGTTTTAATAGTTCATTGGATTTACTTAGAGCAAAATTACAAAAGAATAATGGTGAATCTCATCAAGGGCTTGGAGCTTTTGTATATTCTGATGATGTTGGTCCTATAAAACAAAGCGGGTTTTATGGAAGTTATGCGTATCATTTAAAAGTATCAGAAGATTGGTTTTTAGCTATGGGAACATTTATTGGAGCTACGCAATTTAGTTATGATGATAGTGAAGCCATATTACTTCAGAACCCTAATGATATTTTGGTGCAGGGTTTTTCTAGTTTTAATCTAGATATGAGTCTAGGGCTTTATTTATATTCTAAATATCTTTTTGCTGGAATTTCGGCGAATCAAATTTTTAACAATCAAATACCTTATGATGTTTCCAATGGTGTTTTGACAACAGATGGAAGGCTCCAACGTAATTTCAACCTACTGCTAGGTAGTAGAATGCGTATAAATAGAAACTTGGAATTTGTTCCATCGGTTCTTGTGAAAACGGTGTCAAATGCCCCTATACAATGGGATATAGGTACGAAATTTGCATATAATAATAATTTTTGGGCTGGCTTAGCTTATAGAAATCAAGACGCAGTAGTTGGTTTTTTTGGACTACGACTTTTGCAAAATTTTATGCTGAGCTATTCTTATGATTGGTCAGTAACAAAATTCAGCGCACAACAGTCTGGTACACATGAGGTCATTCTTGGATATCGTTTTGATTTTGGACAACAAAAATGTGCATGCCCTAAATATTCTTTATAAAAAGTAATCGACTATGAAAACTAATAGTACTATAATATTCTTTCTTTCTTTTGCCTTTTTTTCCTATTCGCAAACGCAGAATATGGATTTCGAATTTGGAAATTTTGATCATTGGACATTAGATACTGGTGTAAGACCCAATGCAAACAATATAAATTGGAATCCAAGTCCAGCTCCTGATTTAAGTACCCAAGTACAAATAATAAATCCTTCTAGACCGCCATTAGATGAAAATGGTCTCGACTGTCTTCCTAGCTCGGTAAATTTACCCACAATCTATCCGGGAGGAGCTTTTTCAGCTAAAATTGGAGATATTGATGGAGGTAGAAAAGCCGCGAGAATTAGTAGAACCTTTATAGTTACTCCATCCGAATCTTACCTGCAATATAGCTATGCTGTAGTTATGGACGATCCTGGACATAGTCAGGCCGACCAACCAAAATTTGTGGTGAATATAAAAGATGATGGAGGTAGTATTGTAACCTGCGGAAAATTTGAAGCATTTGCAGGACCTAATGCTTTAAGTAAAGGCTTTGTAAACTGTAGTAACTCAAAGTTGCAAATATTACCTTGGACTAGTGGAGGAGCAGACTTAACACTTTTTATGGGGCAACAAATTACAATTGAGTTTTTAGCGTTGGATTGTATGCTTGGAGGTCATGGAGGTTATGCCTATGTGGAGGCTAGTTTAGAACCTTTAGAACTTCAAGTAGAAGGACTTTGTAATGTTGGTTTAAATAATATTAGCCTTACTGCTCCTTTAGGATTTGATTCATATTTATGGTCTACTGGAGAAACTACAAGAAGTATTGATGTTACAGGAGCGCAATTTGGAGATGTATATAATGTAGATCTCATTACAAATACAGGCTGTAATACCTCAGCTACCATAACACTTGGACCTGTAGCATCGGCAACCATTGATCCTATTCCAGATCAGGAAATTTGCGAAGGAGGAAGCCTTATAATTGCACCAACAGGGACTAATGCTGGTGATTTCTTTTTTCCAGATATTAATGAAACTGGTAATGTTGCCGTTGTTAGCCCTACAGTAGATACAACATATACCGTAGTTGCTCGTGATGAAAATGGTTGTGCTGGAGCGTCTACAACAGTAAATATTACAGTTATTCCATCGAGTGAACCTCCATTTCCAAAGGCAGATTTTGAAATTGAGCCCATTATTTCTGATGTAGATAATCCATGTAATACCATTCAGTTGAATAATTTGTCTGGCTATTGTAAAAGCGATTTGACTTACTTATGGGATTTTGGTGATGGAAATACTAGTACAGAACAAAACCCGACACATTCATTTGCCTTATCAAGCTCGGGTGAAACTTATTATATTTCACTAACGGTAACTTCTGCTGGTGATGGATTATCGGATATGGTTTCAGCTCCATATAGAACTTCAACTATTAATCCTTCATTTTATATAATACAGGATTGTGGTGTTGTTACTGTTAACAATATTAGTAGCATTTGTAGTTCGCCAATGGATCTTTATCCTTCATTTACCTATTCATGGGATTTTGGTGATGGAAGCCCACCAATACTAACCGATAGTAGTCAGTCAGAATTTCAATATACTTATACTAATTCTGGATTGTATACCATAACAATGACCATAACCGATACTAATAGTGGTTTAACCTTTCCTAGTAGAGATCGTATGATTAATGTAGTTGCTGGTCTAAGTGCGGATTTCGATTTTTACCCAAACTGTTATGATGTTAGTTTTGTTGATCGGTCAAATACTTGTGATCCTATAATAAGCTATTCATGGGATTTTGGTGATGGAAATTTAAGTACAGAACAGAACCCGATGCATACCTATACCACAGTAGGACCACATACCGTTGTTCTAATAGTTGATGATGGAACAACTCCTTTACAAGAAACTTATGATGTGTTATTGACTCCTGATACAACTACTCCCGAATTTGATTTTACAGTAGTTTGTAATGAGGTGGTGTTTCAGGACTATACAAATAGTTGCGATTCACTAACTTTTCGATGGGATTTTGATGATGAAGGTTCTTTTAGTACAGATCAGAATCCAACACATGTTTTTGGTTATGATAATTCATATGATGTAAGATTAACAGTAAATAATGGAATACAAGATTATACAATTAATAAGTCAGTAACTATTGTTAGTGAGTTTTTATACGAATTGCCCTTAGATCTTCAGGTTTGTGCAGATGCAGCTATACCAGATGTTGGAGTCTTTAATTTAATTCCACAAACGGATTATATTTTAAGTAATGTAGCTCTTAATGGTCCTTTTTATCCATTGTTAAGTTACCATTTAACTATTAATGAGGCTGAAAATAACTCAAACTCTCTCGATTTTGATTTTACAAACACTACTAATCCTCAAACTATTTATACTCGTGTTGAGGATAGTCAAGGATGTCATCAAATTTTTCCATTTTCATTAATCGTAAACAATACTCCAACGGTCAATCAAATTGACAATATCTTTCTTTGTTATTTAAAGGAGAACACAATTGCTTATGATTTATCACAATTAAACGCTAGAGCTTTTGAAGGGCTGAACGAGTCTGACATTAATTTGAGTTACTATTTAAACGAAACTGATGCTATTACCGGTATTGATGATGTTGTCAACATCAGTTTACATGCGGGTATAGACCATATCATTTATGTGAGAGCAGAAAATGCTGAAGCAGCTGATTGTTTTTCCATACGTACTTTCCTAATTAGAATGGACAATGAAAATACTGATATTGATGACCGTTGTATGCCATTCTTTTCAAATACTATGACGCCTAATGGCGATGGTGCAAACGATGTTTTCTTTATAAAGAATATAGAAACCTTTCCAAAAAACGAATTGACTATATATAACCGTTGGGGACACAAAGTGTATGAAACAAGGAATTATAACAATAATTGGAATGGAACTTATAAAGGAAAACCATTACCAGTGGGCACTTATTATTATTATATAAAACTGAATGACAATGATGATAGATCGCATTCTGGTTTTATCAGTATTTTAAGATGATATAAAATATTGCTTTGATATATGGAATTGTGATTGGGTGTGTAATTTAAACTCTGTCTGCTTTTTTTAACGTTTTAAAATTAAGAGAATTGATGTTCTCTTAATTTTAAAACGGCCTTAATTATTATGTTAGTAATTACTTTGGCTTTGGATGATTTAGCTCCATGTTTTTTAAATTAGTAAAGCTCTAGTCCTTATTTCATCCTCTTTTTTATTTTAAGACTCAATAACATGAAAGTTAACTCTATTATTTTTTACTTAAATCGTATTCAAAAGGGAAGATGTTCCAAAGAGAACTAGGGTTCTTAAATATAGTTATAGCAGCAGCTTTTCTAGTATTATAGTCTACTAGATTATTTGCCCAAATAAAGTATCCAATATTATAATTTGTGATCATTGCTTCGTAAGACCCAAAATTTGCCTGTAATTTACTTCCGACATTTAAACAAAAACTATAAGCTTCATCCAAAGTAATATATCCTGCTTGGTATCCCCAACCTATAATACCTATGGCTCTAATTTGGTCCCATGCAATTATTCCTTTTTGCTTTAATGTTGTTTTATTTTCCCATAACTCTTGCATTAGATCCTTGTATTCTGGCGTTTCTTTTAATTCATTTTGGAAATCAGCTTCAGAACCATTTAAGAAACTGGTAAAATCATCTTTAAAAGTTTGGTGGTGCATATTTCCATTTGTAAGGTCATTAATAGAGGTTAGCAGACTATTTTTATCTGTAATATCCCACCATTCATTTAATGCTTCTTTATACGAAGCTTCATTTTCTTTTATCTTTATCTCTCCTCCAAAAATATCGTTATAGGCGCCGTTCTGTTTGTTCAGTATGGCATTAAAAGACCATACAAAAATCATCTGCTTTTCTTTAGTTACAGTTGTAATGCTTTCTTTAGTTATTTTATCATTTTTTTTGCATCCAAAAAGTGATGCGAAAATTAGTAATCCCATACTTAGTTTTATCAAGTGATTCATATCAATAGTTGTTTTTATTTCCATAAAATTATTGGAAATGGATAAGGTTTTATAATTCAATTGATATTCGTCCAGTACTAATTTATAAATGTAGTTATCTATTCCTGTATCAATTCGGGAGCTAGTTTTTTACTGCACATAAAACAATAAGGTCAAATTTTATATTTCCTTATCTTTAAACAAAAAACAGGCTGGTTTGCTAATTAACATTAGCCTAAATTAGAAAAGAAGTCTAAATTTAGAAATTGTAGTCTTATCATTTTTGATTTCTAATTAAGGAAAAGCATCAAAAACACACAATAAAAACACACAATATTGGTCAAGCATATGAAAATAATTAAGAGTGCAGGGAAATGGATTTTATATGTTTTATTAATTCCAGTTTTTTATATTTTAATTTCTTTGGTTCTAACAGCCATAACGATTGACAGAAAAGAAAATACAAAAGTTGCTGATAAAGTAATATACTTAAGTTCTAATGGGGTTCATCTAGATGTTGTTATCCCAATAAAAGATATAGATAGTTTAACGTTAGCTGGGATAAAATATGAAGCAACAGAAGATTACCTGTCATTTGGTTGGGGAGATGAAAATTTTTATATAAATACACCAACTTGGGGAGATTTAACATTTAGTAATGCATTCAAAGCAATGCTTTTAAAAAGTTCAACATTAATACATATAACTCGATACGCTGAGAAACGTACAGATTGGGTTGAAATAAAAGTAAATACTTCTGAATTATATAAATTAAATAGCTATTTACGGAATGCATTTAAGGTTGATGAAAACGGAAAGAAAATGCTACTGGAAAATAAAGGATACTCTTCAACAGATGATTTTTACAAGTCTAAAGGAAGTTATTCTTGTTTAAATACCTGTAATAGTTGGGTGAATTTAGGATTTAAGGAAAGTGGACTAAAATCTTGCTTATGGACACCTTTCGACTTTGGACTTTTGAATAAGTATAAATAAAAATGTGTTTGTTAATTTGTTTTTATGTAACGCAAATGGAATACCAAAGTCAATATTTTATTATAAAAACCAATATTAGAAAATAAATAAAACAATAAGAGTTAAGTTTATATTCTCTTATTTGCGTATCTTTAGTTTAAGAAACTGAATTTGTGAGTAGGCTCCCATTAGTCACAACAAAAACAAAAAAAATGAAAAAGATACTTGTTTTACTTATCGGAATTTTAATTATTTCTTGTAATCAGAATAAAAAGGAAAAATCAAAGACTAATGAAAAAGTTGTTGAAGTAGTGGATAATTTTGATTGGCTATTGGGAAAATGGAAAAGGAGTAATGAGGAAGCTGGTAAAGAAACCTTTGAAAATTGGGATAAAAAAAGTAAAACTGAATATGTAGGTGAATCATTTACAATCCAAAATGGAGATACAATAAGTCATGAAAAATTTGGACTTATAAAGTCTGATACTGATTGGAATTTTAAAATTCAATTGCAAGGGGAAGTAGTACCATCTTCATTTAAAATGACAAGTTTTAGTGCCCATGAGTTTGTTTGTGAAAACAAGGAGTCAGATTTTCCAAACAAAGAGCATGATTCTCCTAATAAAATAATATATTGGAAAGCCGATGATAAAATATTTGCTACAATTTCTGGAACTAATATTAAAATACAGTTTGAGTTTGTAAAACTGGAATAATTGGGTGAAAAGGTAAATAAAATCGATATTATTAGTTGTCAATGAGTATTTTGTGTTAGCAGTTTGTTTAAAAGATATTTTACAATTTTACTTTGAAACAAAATGGTTAGAAATAGAAGAGTAATACTAATGAAGTAGTACTATAGATGCTTAATTTTAATGGCAAAAAGTTAATACGTGGGTTTCAATTAAAATCATAGAATGCTAAAACAAAGAGTACTATTAGGACTGCTAGTAATAACACATTTAGGGTGTAATACGAGTGAGAAAAAAACAGAAATAAAAAATGTTGATAAATCAATCGTTCAGGTCGTTGGTGCAATGAAAAACGTAATGTGGAAAGGAGAACTTGTTGGAACAATAAATCTTGATACAATTAATGACAAAAATGGACTTTATGGACTCGGTCCCGTTGAATATCTGGTTGGCGAATTATTAGTAGTCGATGGAAAGTCTTATGTTTCGACTGTAACCTCAGACTCAATAATGGATGTTAAAGAAACTTATAAGGTTAAAGCACCATTTTTTGTTTATGCAAATAAAACAGATTGGAATGTAGAGTATTTGCCTTCAGATATTCGCACACTTAAAGACTTAGAAAGGTTTATGGATCAAAAAGCATATGGGTTGAAAAAACCTTTTGTTTTTAAGTTAAAAGGCCAAGTTGAAAGCGCAAAAATTCATGTTCAGAATTTACCAAGAGGAGTAAAAGTTAGCTCTCCGAATGAAGCCCATCAAGGTCAGGTAAGCTATGTGTTAAAAAATATTGAAGTTGATATAATAGGTTTTTTTTCAACAAAACACAAAGGTGTTTTTACACATCATGATTCTAATGTACATATGCATTTAATTACTAGTGATAGAAAGAAAATGGGACATTTGGATGAATTGTTATTGGGAACTGAAAAGATAAAAATTTATTTGCCCAAATAATTGATGTGTTGATTTTTTTAAACATTAAATGAATATTTTAAAAAGCTTGTATTCTGCTGTAAATTTATCGGAGTAACTGCGTAATTAGTATAAATAAATAGAAGTGCTGCATTTGTTTTTTTCTTATTTTTGAAAAAAAACATTTGCACTCACACTTATTTATAAGTTGTAAAGCACGGGTATAATATGAAAAACAAAACAATCCATTTAGTTCTATTTTTATTCTTTTCTATTGGCATTTCAAAAGCACAATCTATTGAAACTTTGCGACAGAGTATAAATGAAATATTAAAAGATAAATCAGCAACAGTTGCTGTGGTATTTAAGGGAACTGCTCCAGAAGACACACTTTCAATAAATGGAAATAAACATCTGCCTATGCAAAGTGTATATAAATACCACTTAGCTTTAGCAGTACTTCACCAGGTAGATCAAGGAAAATACGGTTTGCAGGATAAATTTTCTATCGATAAAGAACGAATCGATATATATGCTCATTTATGGAGTCCACTTCGTAAAAAATACCCAGAGGGAGCAAAGATCACCTTATCTGAGATTCTTAAATACACTGTTGCTTTAAGTGATAACCTTGGATGTGATTTACTTTTTGAACTGATTGGAGGTACAGGTGCGTTACAATCTTATTTGCATAAGGTGGGAATTAGTGATATTGCTATTGTACATACAGAACTTGCTATGCAAGCCAAATGGAAACGTCAATATGAAAACTGGACTACCGCAAAAGCAGCAAATCAGGTATTAGAACTGTTTTATAACAATAAGAATGGGCTACTGAGTGCTGAAAGTTATAGCTTTTTATTAAAGACCTTGAAAGATACTAAAACAGGAAAAAAAAGTATTAAAGGTCTTTTGCCTAAAGATGTAGTTGTGGCGCATAAAACTGGTCATTCTGGGAAAAATAAGAAAGGATTAACGGGAGCGTTAAATGATATTGGAATTGTTTACTTGCCCAATGGCACTCATTTTTATTTAAGTGTTTTGCTAAGTAATTCTATGGAAACAAACGAAACTAACCAAAGCATAATTGCCGAAATTTCTAAATTGGTTTGGGATTATTCACTCCTGAAAAGTAATTAACTGTCTTATGGTAGTCTTAAGGAAAAAAAGAATTGTTTTTGGGTGATGCTTAATAGGAATAAGTGAATAATTTATTGATAACTAAAACTTTAGCGAGTGCGATCAGATCAAGATCATTATATAAGAAGTATCAATAAAACAATAGATTATATTGATAAAAACTTGGAAAAACCGTTTTCATTAGATGAATTGTCTTCTGTATCAAATTTTTCTAAATATCATTTTCATAGAATATTTATTGCTATAGTAGGGGAGTCCCCATTTCAATATATCATAAGATTAAGACTGGAAAAATCGGCATCTATAATGCTTATGCAGCCTCATAAGAGTTTATCTACTATTGCTTTGGAATGTGGATTTTCCGACCTTTCTATTTTTTCTAGAAATTTTAAAAAGTATTTCAATATTACTGCTTCTATGTATAAAAAAGAGGGTGTTGAAAAAAGCAATAAGAGTCAAATTGATAGCAATACGAAGCATAATATTGATAAGACAAGTATCTATTTTTGTCCAGAATCTAAAACCATAAAATGGACAAGTACTATGGAAATTATTAAAAATATTGAAGTAAGAAATATTTCTAAAATAAGTGTTGCTTACAACAGAAACCTAGGCCCTTATAAAGGTAATAATGCTATATATCAAAAACATAGAAACGAGCTTTTTGCTTGGGCAGCCTCAAAAGAATTGATAAATACTGAAAATTTCAATTATATTATCCTCTATCATGACAATCCTAATGTTGCGCTTAATGATAACCAAAGAATGAGTTTGTGTGTCACGATTCCTCCAGAAACCAAAACGGATGGTATAATAGGAAAAATGAATATTGAAGAAGGAAAATATCTTGTTTGCAAATGCGAATTGACTGCGGAAGATTTCCCAAGCGTTTGGAATTGGATTTATGGACATTGGTTTTCTTCTAATAATTATGTGCCAGATGATAAGCCTTATTTTGAGCTTTATCCTGAACAACCCAAAGGAAAAATATTTAAAGTAAATTTTTATGTCCCTGTAATCGTGAAGTAGGAGTAGTTAAATAATAAAAAGTAAAATTATCTTTACTATTCTTGCTGATATTTTCTATAATAGTTATATTTGATACAACAACTAAACATTCTATCTAATGAAAGTCTTTATTTTTAGCTTATGCTATTTGTATACAGTCTCTTTTTGTTTCGGACAAAAAGGAGATGCGAATACTGAGTTTCCTACAACAAGAAAACAAAAAACAATTTCTAAAGATGAGATGAAATTCTGGTATCGTAAAGATATAAAAGAAGATACTATACCTGGAATAAGTCTTGATAAAGCATATAGAGAGTTGTTATCTGATTTAAAAGGAGAAGAAATAATTGTTGCGGTATTAGATACTAAATTGGATATAATGCATAAGGACTTAAGAGGACAGATATGGGTAAATTCTGGTGAAATTGCAGATAATGGTATCGATGATGATGTTAATGGATATATAGATGATATAAATGGATGGGATTTTTTGGGTAATAAAAAGGGGGAATACGTAAAATATCAGAACTTAGTAGAAGTTAGAATAATAAGATATTATAAAGCTCTTTTTGATGGTAAAAAAATTGAGGAAATTTCTCCAAAAGATACAGTTACGTTTAATAAATATATAAAAGCAAAAAAAAGATACAAAAAAGCAATAGAAGATCATGAAGAGGACGTTGTTTATATTAATAATGTAAAGAAGTGGAGGCTAGAAGTAAAAGAAAAATTAAGAAAATATTTCAAAAATGATGATTATACTATTGCCGATTTGGATAGTTTAAGCAATGTATATCCAGATAACAAACAGTTAGATACTACAATTATTAGGCAAAAAAAATTCATGAAATATTTTACTGCAAAATATGTTGCAGAATATGAGGAAAATAATAAAGTTAGAGTAGAAAAAACACTTAACTTTTCTTACAAAGAAAGAGAAATTATAGGTGATAAGCCTAATGATATTAGAAATAGGAATTATGGGTACAACAAAGTTTATGGAGATGTACCTTTTCAACATTCTATCAGTGTTTCTGGTGTATTAGCCGCAAATAGGGCTAACAAAATTGGAATAAAAGGGTTTTCAAATAAGATTAAAATAATGCCTGTAGTAATGGTTGCTAAAGGTGATGAGTATGAAAAAGATATAGCTCTTGCGATAAGATATGCCGTGGATAATGGAGCAAAAATTATTAACATGAGTTGGGGTAATGATTTATCACTACATGAAGATTGGGTAATTGATGCTATTAAATATGCCAATAAAAATAATGTTTTGCTGGTTAAGGCCGCAGGTAACGGTGCTAGAAGTGTTGAAACTGATAATTATTATCCTAATGATTATATAAATGAAAAAGAATATGTAGACAATTTAATAGTTGTAGGAGCAAGTGGTTATAGTTTGGACAAAGAGTTAATAGCATATTTTTCAAATTATGGAAAAAAGAATGTTGATATTTTTGCACCTGGCTATAAAATATACACAACTAAAATTAATGATAAATATGATTTTGTAAATGGAACATCTTTATCAAGTCCACTAGTTTCGGGACTAGCTGCTTTAATATGGTCCCATTATCCAAATTTTACAGCTAATGAAATTAAAAATATTATACTGAGTTCTGGAACTAATTATAATCTTAATGTTGAAATTAAAGCAAATGGTGAAAAAATAATGATTCCTTTTTCTGACCTATCTAAAAGTGGAAAAATTATTAATGTTTATAATGCTTTGGTATTAGCTAAAAAAGAACATAAAAAATATTAGCTTAGCTACTGGAAAATAAAATAAATATTATTACAGTTAATTATCAGTAGATTACATTTATTGTTTTATGATTTTCAACTATGTTTTTTATCATTACAAATTTTATTAGTAAAGATGTAAAATCAGAAAAATAGTTTTAGATCTACTACACATATCACAGTTAATTAAGGGAAAAATCCTTAGATCTGATTTTTAGTTATGCATCAATAAATATAATTAGTGGTATAGCTTTATTTATGTATTTTTGAAAGCAAAAACTGTAGTTTTATGATGGGACTTCCTCTAGTATTACTTGCTATAATAGCGGTAAATGTACTTTTTTCTATTAAAGGATTTGATGATTATTCTTTTTTTGAACGTTTTAAATTTCAAGTAGGAGCAGTTAAAAGGGGAGAACATATTAGAATGTTATCTTCTGGTTTTTTGCATGTAGATACTATGCATTTGGCTTTTAATATGATAACCTTATACTTTTTTTCAGACAAAGTTGTGCATGCATTTGGAGCCGCAAATTTTATAATTCTGTATTGTGTAAGTCTCTTGGGAGGAAACCTATTGTCTTTGGCAATGCATAAAAACGAATACCAATATAGTGCAGTAGGGGCTAGTGGTGCTGTTACGGGAGTATTATATGCTGCCATTATACTGGATCCACAAGGACCAATTATGATACCACGATTACCTGGATATGTTTTTGGAGCATTATACCTATTGTATTCTATTTACGGAATGAAAAAGAGGATAGGAAATATTGGGCATTCTGCACATTTTGGTGGTGCTGTAGCAGGATATATTACTACATTAATTTTTAGACCTGGTATTATCAGTACAGATCCGTTTATATTGGTTGTGCTTGCTGTGCCAATAGTAATTCTATTTGTTTTAGAACGTTTTAATAAAATATAGAAACAAAAAAAGGTGCACTTTTAGTTAAAAATGCACCTTTTTATATTTTACTTAATTAGTTTAACAATGAAGCAATTTTTTCTTCTAAAGCAGCTCCTCTTAAATTTTTAGCGATAATTTTACCTTCAGCATCTAAGATAAAAGTTGCTGGAATAGAGTTGATATTAAAGCTTTTTGCAATAGGATCGTTGAAGTAAGCAAGGTTTGATACATGATTCCAAGTTAAACCATCATCAGCAATAGCTTTTTTCCAATCTTCTGCTTTTTTATCTAAAGAAACGCCAATAATATTAAGTCCTTTTTCGTGGTATTTGTTATAAATACGAACTACATTAGGATTTTCTGCTCTACAAGGCTTACACCAAGCTGCCCAAAAATCTATAATAGTAATTTTACCCTTAGCGTCATTTAATGAAATAGTTTTACCATCAGGTGCTGGCCCAGAAAAATTAGGAGCCATAGAACCAATTGACGTTAGTTTTACATTAGAGAGCATTTCTCCAATTTTTTTCCCAACTTCTGTTTCTTTAATTTCTGGAGTTAATGCATTATACATTTTTTCCACATCAGCGGTAGGCTTAGATTTTGTAGCTATAATTTTTTGAATGATTAAGGCAGAAATTAAGGCATCAGTATTTTTCTCTGCAAATTCAAACTCAAAGTTTTTGGCTTCTTCTTGAATTTCAAAATACTCATCTCTTAATGCTTGCATACCTACAGAATCTTTTTTCTGCATTGCTGCTCTCATATCATTATTAATACTCATTGCTTTTTTAGAGATACTTTTTGTACCATCAATAAAGCTAAAAAACTTATCGTTTTGTGGAGATCCAGTTATTTTAGAAACATTAAGACTATCCTTAAAAGCAGTGATTTCTAAATCTGCACTTTCAATAATAATAGGGATATTACCACGTATACCATCTATAAAAATATATTGCATTTCTGTAGAAACTACTTTTCCTTTAAAAGTAAAACTTGCATTTTCTACGGTAGTAGTATCTACATTAACTGGCTGGTTGTTTTGATTGGCTCTTTTAAGATATACTTTAGTACCGTTTTCAACATCAGCGATAGTTCCAGTAATACTAAAAGCATCTTTTTCTTTTGTAGTACAAGAAATCAATGCGATAACAACTACAAGACTTAATATTATTTTTTTCATGTGTTTTTGTTTACTGTTTTTTTAGTAGATACATGCTGTTCGCTATTAATCATTTCTTTGTTGATAAACGTTTCTTAGCATGCTCGTATCATGTTTCTGTTTTAATAGCTACAAATGTAACTATCATTTCTAAAAAAAACATAATAATATGTATGGTTTATGATTTTTTTGTAAATTATACTGAAAAAACATAATAATAACAGTAAGATATGGCCTATAAATACTAGAATTGATATCGAATACCTAAGGCAATGTCAAAGTCTAAATTGTTTTCAAAGTCGTTATAACCACTAAGTCCTAATTCTGGTCTAAAATCTAAAGAAAGTAGTAGTGGAAAGTCAAAATCATACTCAATACCAATATCTCCTGTTGCAAATAGAAAAGTAGTATCATCTGTAGCGTTATTTTTAAAATCTACCTTTCCTAGACCGCCACCAGCACCAACATACCAGTTAAAATTTCCTTCCAAAGGCATAACCCATTGGTATAAGCCTGTTAGTTTAATAGCTTTAAATATTTTGGCATCTCGCCAACCTAAATCAAATTCTAAACGTTTAGTATCGTTGAGTCCTCTTTGATAAGATATTTCAGCCCCAAAACCATCGCTGTCTCCAAGCCTAAGTCCAATAGTATTATCAGAAATGTCTTGAGAAAATAGAGTGGTACTAAAAGCAAAAAAAGTTAATAATACAGTAAAAGAATTTTTCATAGTCATAAATTTTAGTTGTGTTCAAGTATATGCAATAGGTTCAACTACTATAAACAGGGAAATGTGAAATTTATTTTATGAAAAGAACTTTTAAATAATTAATTTTTTAGCTAAAAAATTTAAGCATTTATTTTTGATGGTGTTATAATGGTCATGAGCTCATTGATGCTAATTTGCTGCAATTCTTCATCGGTATAGAAGGCTATTAGCTTATCATGATTATATTTGTAAAGCTTCCACCTTTTAAAATTGTATTCTAATGCAGTAAAATTTTCTACCCAATCTCCTGAATTTAGATATACACAGCTTCCATTTTTGGTTGTTATCACTTCTTTTTTGGGTTGGTGTATATGTCCACAGATAACATAATCATAGCCTTTTTCTATTGCTAGGTCTGTAGCAGTAGTTTCAAAATCGTTAATATGCTTGATGGCACCTTTTACGTTCTCTTTTATCTTTTTTGATAAGGAGTACTTTTCTTTCCCAAGCTTATCTAAACTCCAGTTTACAAGTTTGTTTATTAGAATAAGTAAATCATAACCATAACCACCAAGTTTAGCTAGCCATTTTGCCTTTTGAATAGATACATCAAAAACATCTCCATGAAAAAACCATGCTTTTTTACCATCGAGTTCTAATACTAGTTTATTTACTAGTGATATATTACCAATAGTTGTATCCGTAAATTTCCGTAACATTTCGTCATGATTACCAGTAATATATACAACTTCTGTACCCTTTGAAGCCATACTAATAATCTTTTTTAAGACCTTAAGGTGCGCAGATGGAAAATAATGTTTACTGAATTGCCATATATCAATAATATCTCCATTTAAGATTAATTTCTTAGGATCTATACTATTTAGATATGCCAGTAATTCATCTGCATGACAACCAAAAGTACCAAGATGGACATCAGAAATAACAGCAATCTCTAGTGTTCTTTTTTTCATTGTAATAGTTTTAACAAAGTAAATAGTTGAAGTTAAATTAAATGTTAATTGAGGGTAAAGATTATATAATCAGATTGTTAGTTAAATATGAACAAATTGGGTACAAAAAATTAAGTAGTATTAAATTTCTTTATCTGTATTTTTAAAATTATTTTTGATGAAAATTGTAATTATGGCTGGAAATACCTTCGGAACCCTTTTTAAACTGTCTACATTTGGTGAATCTCATGGCGCAGCATTGGGAGGAATAATAGATGGGTGTCCATCTGGAATACAATTGGATTTAGCTGCTATTCAGTTAGATTTGGATAGACGTAAACCTGGACAATCTGCAATTGTTACCCAACGTAAGGAACCAGATGAAGTAAAATTCCTATCTGGTATTTTTGAAGGTGTAACTACTGGTACATCCATAGGGTTTGTTATTGAAAATACAAGTCAAAAATCGCACGATTATTCCCATATTAAAGATAGTTATAGACCAAGTCATGCTGATTATGTATATGATCAAAAATATGGATTTAGAGACTATAGAGGAGGAGGAAGGAGTTCTGCTCGTGAAACGGCAATACGTGTTGTAGCAGGTGCTATAGCAAAGCAAATGTTGGCTAAAATTGAGATTAGAGCTTATGTTTCTGCAGTAGGAAATATAGGTTTAACAACACCTTATGAGCAGTTAGATCTAACAACAATTGAGGATAATATTGTAAGGTGTCCAGACCAGTCTAAGGCAGCCGAAATGGAAGCACATATTAAAGAAGTGCGGAAAAAAGGAGATACTGTTGGTGGTATTGTTGATTGCGTTATTAAAAATGTTCCTGTAGGTTTGGGAGAACCTGTTTTTGATAAATTACATGCCGAGTTGGGTAAAGCCATGTTATCTATTAATGCTGTAAAAGGCTTTGAATATGGTAGTGGTTTTCATGGAAGTACTATGTATGGAAGTGATCATAATGATCAATACAATGCAGATGGAACCACAAAAACCAATTTTTCAGGTGGTATACAAGGAGGAATTAGTAATGGAATGCATATCTATTTTAGAGTAGCTTTTAAACCAGTAGCCACTTTAATTCAAAAGTATACTACTATAGATAAAGAAGGAAACCAGGTAGAAATGCAAGGAAAAGGACGTCATGATCCATGTGTTGTTCCTAGAGCTGTACCTATAGTTGAAGCTATGGCAGCATTAGTGTTAGCAGATTTTGAATTGAGAAATTTAGCAGCCAAAAGATAGATTATACAAGTACTTATTTTGTTTATCATTGTGATTTCTGTATTATTGTTCTGCAGTTTTTACGGAAATCATAAAATATTCAGGTTTTTTTGATGTATAATCAATTGTATCTGAGTAATTTTTGGAGGTAAAAACTATAAATAATGATGTCTTGAGATGAATTTCGAGATATAGCCCACCATTGGGATTAACACTAAAATTGTATACAAGTGAAGAAATTGGCATTGCATTGGAAAATATTGATCGGAATGGTCTTAGGTGTTGTTTTTGGTTTTATAATGACACAAATAGATGGAGGTATTGATGTTGTTAATGATTGGATAAAGCCAATTGGAACAATATTTATTAGAATGTTAAAACTTATAGCAGTTCCTCTAATTTTGGCATCGCTTATAAAAGGTATTTCTGATCTTAAAGACATCTCTAAATTTAAAAATATAGGAATTAGAACTATCGTTATTTATGTCTTTACAACCATTATTGCCATTACTATAGGTTTGGTTCTTGTAAATGTTATACAGCCAGGTGATGGTATTTCTGATGAAACTATTACTAAATTAACAGAAACATATGCCAATGATAAAGGCGTACAAGACAAGCTAAAAGAGGCAAGTACGCAAATGCAAAGTGGACCACTACAGTTTTTGGTAGACATGGTGCCAGAAAATGCATTAAGTGCTATGAGTAATAATAAGCTTATGTTGCAAGTAATTGTTTTTACCATTTTGATGGGAATAAGCATGTTACTAATAGGAGAGAAGAGAGCAAAACCATTAAAGAAGTTTTTTGACTCCTTAAATGATGTGGTTCTAAAGATGGTTGACCTTATAATGCTAACGGCTCCTGTTGCTGTATTTGCATTATTGGCTAGTGTGGTCAGTTCTTCTGGCGATCCAGACCTGTTGGTTGCTTTATTAAAATATTCGGGAGTTGTTGTATTAGGATTATTCCTTATGATTGTTTTTTACACAATTATTGTTAGTGTATATACCAAAAAGAATCCTTTCTGGTTTTTAAAAGAGATTAGTCCAGCACAGTTATTGGCATTTTCAACCAGTTCTAGTGCGGCTACATTACCAGTAACTATGGAACGTGTAGAAGAACATATTGGTGTAGATAAAGAGGTTGCAAGTTTTGTATTGCCTGTTGGAGCCACTATAAATATGGACGGAACAAGTTTGTATCAAGGGGTTGCTGTTGTTTTTATAGCACAAGCTTTAGGCTTTGATTTGAATTTTACAGATCAGTTAGTAATTGTCTTTACAGCGTTATTGGCTTCTATAGGTTCTGCTGCAGTACCTGGTGCCGGTATGGTAATGTTGGTAATTGTTTTAGAGGCTGTTGGTTTTCCTGCAGATAAATTGGCAATAGGACTAGCACTTATATTTGCTGTAGATAGACCTTTGGATATGTGTAGAACTGTTGTAAATGTTACTGGGGATGCTACTGTATCTATGATTGTTGCAAAATCTGTAGGTAAATTTGGAGAACCAAGGGTAGAAAATTGGGATGATAATTATGACGAAGTTAAATAGTAACTTTAGTTTTAAGCCCACCAGTGGGTTTAATTTCCCGATGCTTGCATCGAAATAATGAAGGTCTTTTCCTTTTTCAAGCCTCGTGGGCTTGCCCCGAGCTTATTGACTATAAAAAAAAGCATCAAATTTATAATAAAATTTGATGCTTTTTTATGTGTAATTATCTGAAATACACTATCCTATACGTATAGGGTTTGTCATAAAAGTATCTTCAAATTCATTAAATCTGTTATCGTAAATTCTTGCAAAAATTATATATTGACATTTGCTTAAGCTTTGTGTTATTCTAAGAATATTACCAAATTTCCGTTCTTTAACCATCACTTCAGCATTGTCAACTATTAATAACTGAACCTTATTAAGGTTAATAGCATTTTGTAAATACAACTTGTTTAACCGTTTAGGTGTAGCAATTACAATATCTACTCCATCATATATTTGTTCTTTTTGTACATCAATGCCTAATTCTTCATAAGCAGCATAAACACGTATGTCTGTACCTACTTTAAATTCATTAAACTTTTGCTCTAATGCCAAAGCTTCTTTTTTATCATTTACTATCAGTATAGCTCTAGGTACGTCTTCAAAGGCAATGCACTTTAGCTTTTGTAAAGTACTAATAATTGCGGTTGTAGTTTTACCAGAATCTTTTGCTCCTATGCCATATACATTAGCACCGCTTTTAATTTTTGAAAGTATTTTTTTTTGAAAGTCCAAGGGCGTATCAAAACCAAAACGCTCTAAAGCTTCTTTAATAGGAGTATTTAATTTTTTAAAAGGCATAGTATGTTTAATAATGGGTAATAATCAATGGCAAAAATAAGAGATTTGTATCGTTTTTGATGTTGTTATTTATAATAATGATAGAAAAATTTTAATTTAAGGAGAGTTATGAGTTGAATTTATATCTCCCAACCCTACTAGTAACATTTTTTTTAACTTCAATTAGTTAATATCCTATAGAGTTTTTTTTCACTATTGCGTAATATTTAATCAATCTCACCAGAGGTTTTTATTCTCCAATGTTTACATTGAAATTAAGAAGGTTTTTCTTTTTTTAGGCTCGTATGCTTGCACCGAGGTTTTTTGACTTTTAAAAGCTGTTCATTCACAATCTCTATATTTTCTTTTTATATAGCTACTATTTTCTTTTATCAATATCTTGTTTTTGAGTTTACTATGTTTCTATTTTATCATCAAACTCTTGGTAGAATAATTGCAAAGTGAATATTTTTTTTTATTATTGCATTATGTATAACATAATTCATAATACATAAAATATCTAACTCAAAAAACATTAACGTATGAAAAAAGAAAATTTTAACGCGATGACTTTAGCGTTATTGCTATTGTTTTTTTTGCCAAGCTTAAGTTATGGTCAAGAAAAAACAATTACAGGGACAGTAGTTTCTGCAACAGACAATATGCCGCTTCCTGGCACATCTATTGTTGTTAAGGGAACTATTAGTGGAACAACCAGTGATTTTGATGGAAATTATAGTATTACTGCAAATGAAGGAGCAGTTTTGGTTTTTAGCTATATAGGATTTAAAACGCAAGAAGTAACTGTTACTTCTGATACCGTTATTAATATGTCATTAATAGAAGATTCATCATTATTAACTGAAGTTATTGTTGTTGGTTATGGAACACAATCTAGATCAAAACTAACAACATCAGTTGCGAAATTGGATACTAAAATTTTGGAAACATCTACACGTTCTAATTTAGGAACAGCACTTCAAGGTACTATTGCAGGACTTAGAGTAACTAATACTACTGGACAACCAGGTAGTACTCCATCTATTTCAATAAGAGGGGGAGGAAATCCATTAATATTGATAGATGGAATCCCAAGTGATTTGTATGCGCTTAATCCAGATGATGTAGCATCGGTTGAAGTATTGAAAGATGCAGCTGCTTCAGCAATTTATGGATCACGTTCGGCAGATGGAGTTATTTTAATCACAACAAAAACAGGTAAAGTTGGTAAGTCTAATATTAGTTACAATCTAAAATATAGCACAAACCACAGAAGAGAAACACCAGAATATCTTAGTGCCGCTGATTTTATAAAATACAATAGGTTAGCAGTTAAACATTATACAGAAGTAACTGGTAGAACTAATTTTGATGCTGGTTTCTTAAATGGAGCTTCAGCTTTTGGTACAGGAAATAATACTACAAATTCAGCATATACAACACAGTTTTTATCAGATAGTAATCGATATTTGTTAAACCAACCAGGTTGGCAAACAGTAACAGATCCATTAGATCCAACAAAAGAAATTTTGTTTATGGATAACGATGTAAGTGGTAATATTTATCAGCAAAGTACATCAAAAGATCACTATCTATCTTTTGATGGAGGAAATGAGAAAGGGACCTATTATTTAGGAGCAGGTTATTTAGACAATCAAGGATTAATTTTGGGTTCAGGATTTAAACGTTATTCTGGTAAGTTTACAGGATCGTATAAAGTTACAGATAATATAAAAGCAAGAGCAAGTATCATCTATACACATTCTAATTTAAATAAGAGTCCATTGGGGTCTGATAATAGTGTGTTTAGACGTTTTGCAGGACAGGCACCTACTTCTAGAACCTATAATAATAATGAAGACGGAACCTTATCTGATATATATAATCAAGGTACCAATAGAAGTTTTGGAAATCCATTATATTATCAAGATAAGTTTATTAGAAATAATATAGAACAACGTTTAAATGCTTCTGCAGGATTGGATTGGGATATTAGAGAGGATCTTAAATTTAAAATTCAAGGAAGCCATGCTACAATTAACAACCATAATGAAGCTTTTAATAAAGCATATTTAGATGGGAGTACTTTACGAGACGATAGAAAAGCGTCAGTTAGCCTTGGAAGAACAATTACAAACCAATTAAATGCAACTATAGATTACACTAAAAGTATTAAAAATCATAATTTTAATCTTTTACTTGGAGCAGAGTATTGGAGACGAAATTATTTTGCATCTTGGGCAGGTACTAAATTTTCTCCAACTGACTTAATTGCTACATTAAATGCTGGAGGAGAACCTAATGGTAACCCTACTAGCTTTAAAACAAGTAATGCAATTGTATCTACATTTGGTAGATTGAATTATGATTTTGATAATAAATACTTGCTTACAGCAACTTTTAGACGTGACGGAAGCTCAAGATTAGGAAATGATAAATATGATTTGTTTCCAGCTATTTCTGCTGGATGGAATGTCCATAATGAGAGTTTCTTTAAGGATACAAAAATAGAAGGTATTGTATCTATTTTAAAACCAAGAATAAGCTATGGTGTAACAGGGAGTGTTGAAAGTTTAGGAGATGGAGCTAATAAAGGTATAAACGACAATTTTAGATCTTTTGGAAAGTATGGAGGTCAAGGAGTTTATGCAGGAAATACTGGATATGGAAATACAGTGTTACCTACTTTAGATCTTTTATGGGAAAGAGCAACTACGCTAAATTTTGGTGTAGATTTAGGGTTATTCAATAATAGGGTATCTATTTTAGCAGACTATTTTATTAAAGATAGAATTAACCAAATTTATCCTTTGGATTTGCCATCTTGGGTAGGGATAAATTCTATAAAAACAAATGAAGGAATAACTAGGTTTAAAGGATTTGAATTACAATTAGATGCTGATGTTGTAAAAAACGATAACTTATTATGGCAATTAGGGGTAACATTATCTCATGTAAAAAAGTTTGTAAAGAAATTGCCTTTTAATGGTAAAGAAGGAAACAGAAGAGGAGGAGAAGAAATCTATAACCGTAATACAGGACAATTAGAATGGGTTGGTGCTGAAATTGAAGGACAACGTTCTGGAAGTGATGTAGTGTATACTTATATTCAGGAGTATATTTATGCCGATCAGGCAGCAGTTGATGCACATGCTGATAGAGAAGACATTTTCTTAAGCGATTCTAAAAAACGATATCCAGGAGATGTTGCTTGGTTAGATGCAAATGGAGATAAAATTATTGACGGAAAAGATAGACAAGTTATAGGTAGAACTACACCAAATTTAGTTGGAGCGTTTACATCTAATTTAAAGTATAAGAATTTTAACTTATACATAAAAACAGATTTTGCAACCGGCCACATTGCTTATAATCATATTAAAGGTAAAGGGTATGGACAAACACAAGGTAATTTAAATCAGACCGCAGATATTTATAATTCTTGGACACCTGAAAATACGAATACAGATCTTCCACGATTTGTTTTTGTAGATGCACAAAAAAATATCTTTAGAGGAAACTATAGCAGTAGATTTTGGGAAAAAGCAGACTATTTATCGCTTAGAGAAGTAACATTGAGTTATGATGTTCCTGTTGAAACTTTTACCAATACAATAAAGCGTCTTAGTCTTTATGTTACAGGATCTAATTTACACTATTTTAAAAGTTATAGTGGAGATACTCCTGAAAAAGGAGGATTCCAGTTTGGAGAATTTCCAATGCCAAGAACTTTTACTTTAGGACTTAATTTAACTTTCTAAAAACATGAAAAAGATGAAATATATATATATAGTTTTAGCACTAATATTATTTAGTGCCTGTGAAAATGAAATAGAGTTAACTTCTGAGAGTGAACTTACCTATGCAGGGTTTTGGGATTCTGAAGTAGGAGCTAGAGCTGGACATACTGGTTTGTATGGTGCACTTAGAGGAACAACAGGAACCGCTTGGGGACTAGGGTCTTTAAGAGCTGACATTTGGGGTGGACAGACTTTTGAATCTTCTGCTTCAATTAGCTTTATTGAATCTAATTTTACTCCAGAAACTGCTCCATATGGTGGATGGGCAGGTTATTATGGGAATATTCATAAGTTAAACGATTTTATTGTAAATGTTGCTAATATTGAATTTACTAATAATGCTGAGAAAAGCCATATGATGGGTCAAGCTCATGGTTTACGTGCATATTATTACTATACCTTATTGAAAACTTGGGGAGCTGTACCACTATCTTTAGTGCCAGTTGTAGATGTAGATCCTGCAAATTTAGGAAAACCAAGAAGTTCTGAAGCAGATATAATGACGCAAATAAAAGTAGATTTAAAAGCTTCATTAGACGAATTTGGAGCTGATACTAGTTTTTTTAAGAACAGTAATGTTTATTGGTCAAAAGCAGCAACTCTTGCTTTAAAAGGAGATGTGTTTATCTGGTCAGGGAATCTTTTAGGAGGTGGAGCATCTGATTTTAGTACTGCTAAAGCTGCATTAGAGCAAGTAGCAGGAACTGGAGTTTCATTAACTGCTAATTATTCAGATTTGTGGGGAAAAACAAATGAAGGTAATAATGAATTTATTTTTGCTGTAGACTATAGGGACGGAGAAGCTACAAATTTCTATGGTAGTTTTACAGGAAGAACTACAGAAATTCATGGTCAATATAATAATGCTGGTGACTCAATGGACGGAACTATTTATAACGGAGCAAATAGATATGGGCTTACAGAGGTTGCATTATTAGTGTCCGATGATACTTTAGACAGCCGTAAGAATGCTTCATTTATTAGGTTGTATAAAGATGATAATGGAGGAACTGGCTATCCTATATATGATGCAGCAAAATATTATGGAACTGTTATGAATAAATTTGGAGGAACATCTGATGGATCTTCTAGAATTGGTGATGAAAACATTCCAGTGTATCGTTATGCAGATGTTGTATTGTTATTAGCAGAAGCTAAAAACTTATTAGGAGAAGATCCTACTATGGAGATTAATCAAATTAGAGCTCGTGCTTATGGAAGCAATTATGTTGCTTTAACTCATGGTTATGTAAATGGATCACAAACGGCCAATGCAAATGCTATTCTTAATGAACGTTTTAAAGAGTTTATGGGAGAAGGAAAAAGATGGTGGGATCTAAGACGTGCTGGTAACAGTTTTGTTACTGATAATGTAGCGTACCTATCAGCTGGTGATGAATATAAATTCTTATTACCAATTAGCCCTAGTATGTTAGATGCTAATACGGAATTGGTTCAAACAACGGGTTGGAATTAAAGATAAGAATGTCGAGTTTAGTTAATTAATTTTTTGAAAATACACATTTAGGGTGTTAGAAAGAAGGAGAGCTGTAGGGGCAGCTCTCTTCTTCTTTTAAAAATTTAAAAAACAAATAGATGGTTTACAAAACGGGCATATCATTATATATAGTATCCAAAGGAATAACTATAAACAAACGGCATGCGATTGGTAAAAAACCAATAAATATTGGCACCTAATACCAATATGTTAAGAGTTTTATCAACCAGGAAAATAACTATAAACGAACAGGTATAACCGTCAAAAAATCAATATAAAGATACACATGAAATTAAAAGAATTAATTGCTGCCACTTATGCACCCATGCATAAAAATGGTGATTTGAACCTTTCTGTTATAGAGCCCTATACTAATTTTCTTATTAGAAATAAGGTAAAAGGTGTTTTTATGAATGGTTCTACAGGAGATTTTACATCATTAACCATTGCAGAACGAATGCAAATAACTAAAGGGTGGCACACTAATAAATCTGAAGACTTATACCTAATAGACCATGTTGGTGATTCTAGTCTTAAAACAGCAAGAGCATTAGCAGAACATGCAGCAGATAAAGTAGATGCTATTTCTGCATTAGCTCCATTTTATTTTAGATTATCTAGTATAGATAAACTTGTAATGTACTGTAAAGAGGTAGCTGCTGGCGCACCAAACTTACCTTTCTATTATTACCATATTCCTGTGTTATCAGGTGCAGACCTAAATATGGAAGAATTTTTAAAACGAGCCGAGCAAGAAATTCCTACTTTGGCAGGAATTAAATTCACCAATAACAATCTAATGGATTATGGACATTGTAAAAATGTGGCTGATAAAAAATATGATATCTTCTTTGGTGTAGACGAAATGTTTCTTTCTAGTTTACCACTTGGAGCAACAGGTTGGGTTGGTAGTACCTATAATCATTTAGCACCATTGTATTATCAAATAAAAGACTATTTTGAACAAGGTAATTTTAAAGATGCAGCAGAGTTACAATCAAAAGCAATACGTTTTGTTGAAATCTTAAATGCTAAAGGAGGTTTTAATGGTGTTGCCAAAGGCTTTATGAAAACACTAGGTGTTGATTGCGGACCTAGTAGATTTCCACACACAACATTATCAGATGCTGAATACAGTAGTATTCAAAAAGAATTGAAGCAATTAGATATCCAATCTTACTTTTCTAAATAATAATATTGATTAGTGCCTAACAGCAGTAGTTAATCTTTACTTTTTTACACATAAATTAGTAGAATTAGGCCAACTTATAAGCATATATAAGTTGGCTTTTTTTATACCTATTTATATCAATTGGCTTTTACAAAAGCTAGGGTTTGCTCAAAATGAGGTTCTAAGTGTTGGCGCATTGCTACTCGGAATGTTTCTGGAGTTCCTTTTTTAAGATGATTTAGTAAATCTCTATGTGATACAAACTTATCTGATGAATATTTAAAATTTGCAGCATCGGGTTGCATATGATCATGTACATATTGAAAAACAGGAAGCAGCAATTTCTGAAAACGCTGTAAAGTATCATTTTTAGAGATCTCGTAGAGTTTACCATGAAAAGAAATTTCATTTTTTAAGCTAAAAATGGTGCTTACTTTTTGTTCCTTTTCTTGTTGTGTAACTATAAGATCTAATTCTTCTAAATCTGCTTTTGTTTTTCGAGAAAAAAGAAAATCAGCCATTCCCATTTCTAAAATAAGTCGCAATTCAAAAATATCTTTTAATGCTTGCTCTCCCAATTGGTTAGAAGCTAGTACCTTTTCAAAGTTCAAGATAAAATCTGGCTGCGTTAAGGTCATACCTTTGTGCTTCTTAGATTCTATTAAGCCAAGCGTTCTTAACCTTAATAGGGCTTCTCTAACAACAGTTCTACTAACACCTAAAGCTTCAGCAAATTCTAACTCTTTAGGAATTGAATCACCTATCTTTAAGTTGTTTTCTTTAAAATATTCTTTAAGACGTATTTCTACTTTGTCTACCAAAGAAAGATTTTCTAAAGGAGTTATTAGAGGTAATTTCTTCATCTTTTTTCTGTTTCTGTAAATCTATAAAAAAATATAGATAAGTTCATATTTTTTTATAGATTTGTATTATGTTATACATAAGAAACACCACAAAACTTTATAAAGACACTTTACTTCACAATATTATTCCGTTTTGGGAGCAGCATTCCATTGATACTTTAAATGGAGGTTACTTTACTTGTTTGGATGGTGAAGGCAATGTATTTGATACCGATAAATTTATTTGGTTACAAGCCCGACAAGTGTGGACATTTTCTATGTTGTATAATAAGGTAGCGCAAAAAGAAGAATGGTTAACAATTGCTAAAGGAGGAATTGATTTTCTTTGTAACAAAGCAATGGATGCTAATGGAGACTTTTATTTTTCTACAACAGCAGAAGGTGTACCTTTAGTAAAAGCCTATAATATTTTTTCGGATTGTTTTGCTGCAATGGCTTTTGGACAATATGCTATAGCGAGTGGAGATAAAGAAATTGAGGAATTAGCTAAAAAGACATACCTCAATATTTTAAACAGAAAAGACAATCCAAAAGGACAGTACGAGAAAAATACAGATGCCAGACCATTAAAAGGGTTTTCATTGCCCATGATATTATCTAACTTGGTGTTAGAATTGGAAGATATTCTTGATCCAGTAGTTGTTGAAGAAACCCTTGACTTTTGTATTACCGAAGTAATGGAGGTGTTTTTAGATAAAGAAACAGGGCTAATATTTGAAAATGTAATGCCAGATGGTACACATCATGATAGTTTTAATGGACGATTATTAAACCCAGGACACGGTATTGAAGCCATGTGGTTTATGATAGATATTGGAATCAGAAGAAAAGATGATCAGCTGGTTGATAAAGCCATTCAAACTATATTAAAAACACTAGAATATAGTTGGGATACCACATATGGAGGTATTTTTTATTTTATGGATAGTAAAGGACATCCTCCGCAACAATTAGAATGGGATCAGAAATTATGGTGGGTGCATTTAGAAGCTTTGGTGGCATTGGCAAAGGCTTATGAATACACAAAGGATGATAAAGTATTGCAATGGTATAAAAAGGTTCATAATTATACATGGTCTCATTTTTCGGATTCTGAAAATGGAGAATGGCATGGTTATCTCAATAGAGAAGGAAAAATTTTATTAGATTTAAAAGGAGGAAAATGGAAAGGCTGTTTTCATGTACCTAGAGCAATGTACCAATGCTGGAAGGCCTTTGAAAATGCATAACACTAACTAAAATAAATTAATTAACTACTTATGATACGACTATATATTGGACTAATTACATTACTATTAGTCTCTTGTGCTCAAAAAAAGGAAGCAAGTACTACTGTAGCGCCAACTACTACTATTGTGTTTCAAGATTTATTTAATAAAACAATGAATCCTGAGGTTTCTTGTTACCGAATTCCTGCACTTATAACTGCTGCTAACGGTAATGTTATTGCAGCTATAGACGAGCGTATTCCTTCTTGTAATGACCTACGTGGAAGTAATGATATTAACATTGTTATCCGTAGAAGTACCGATAATGGAAAGACTTGGATGGCTATTGAATCTGTAATTGATTTTCCATTAGGAGAGTCTGCCTCAGATCCTTCTTTAATTTTAGATGAAGTAACTGGTGCGCTGTTTATGTTTTATAATTACATGAATTTGGATACCGAAAAAGATGTGTACTATCTACATGTTGTAAAAAGTACTGATAATGGTAAAACCTGGGGTACACCTGTAGATATTACCTCGCAAATAACGAAACCAGAATGGAAAAAAGATTTTAAGTTTATAACTTCTGGTCGTGGTATACAGACCAAATCTGGTAAGTTATTGCACTGTATGGCAAACCTAAATAGCGGTATGCATGTTTTTGGAAGTGATGACCATGGTAAAACTTGGTTTTTGATCCCTACACCAATAAGTCCTGCAGACGAATCTAAAATTATAGAATTAGAAGATAGCAGTTGGATGATAAATTCGCGTGCTAATAATAAAGGACTACGTTTTGTACACCGTTCTACAGATGAAGGAAAAACATGGCAAACTACTGCCGATAGTACACTTATAGATCCTGGTTGCAATGCTAGTATTATTAGATACACCGCTATAAAAGATGGCTATAAAAAAAACAGGTTGCTTTTTTCTAATGCCAAAACGGTAAAAGGTAGAACCAATATGACGGTAAGGCTTAGTTATGATGAAGGAAAAACATGGACAGCAGGAAAAACAATATATAAAGGCCCTGCTGCATACTCATCATTAACAGTGTTAGCTAATGGAGATATAGGATTGTTTTTTGAAAAGGATGAGTATACAAAAAATGTGTTTACCAGCTTCTCTTTAGACTGGCTTACTGATGGTAAGGATAGTTATAACAAACCATAAACTAATACTATAATGAAATTTCTAGTTTGTTTTATAATATATATATCGGCGTCATTATCGCTTAGTGCTCAGCAGTTTTCTGATCATTATTACACCCGTAAAGCATTGTTTGAAAACACTGCAAATACCAAAGGCGAAATTATATTTTTAGGAAATAGTATTACCGAAGGCGGAGATTGGAAATCATTATTCCCGAATACTAATGTTATCAATAGAGGTATAAGTGGTGATGTTACTATGGGAATTATCAATAGATTGGATGAAGTAGTGGATTCAAAACCTAAAAAGATTTTTCTGCTAATAGGGGTTAATGATTTGGCAAGGGGTAAAACTATTGCTTTTATTGCTGAAAATTGTAATGAGATTATAAAAACTATTAGGTCTACATCTAAAAATACAAAGGTGTACCTGCAAAGTGTACTTCCTGTTAATCCTTCTGTGGGACATAAATTTTCTGGACATAAGAACAAACAAGCTGCTATTATTAAGCTTAATAAAAGATTAGAAGCACTGGCAAAATTGCACGATGTGTCATTTATCAACCTTTATAATCGATTTAAAAACACTAAAGGAGAATTAAAAGCTAAATATACTCACGATGGATTGCATTTATCTGCAAAAGGATATTTAAGATGGAAATCTATTATAAAAAAGCAGGTAACTAAGCACTAATAACATTAATACAATTGCTAATAATGAAAAATATAAGACAACTTGCTATTTTACTATTTGCATTACTACTAGGTTTTTTATCTTTTGGACAAGAAGAACAAAAAATACAAGTAGGGAGTTTACCAAGTTTGCCTGCTGCAAATAAGGTAGAAAAAGCATTGGGATATGCCGGCATGTTTGGTGGCATACATAACAATACATTAATTGTTGCTGGAGGAGCTAATTTCCCAAATGGATTGCCATGGAAAGGTGGCGATAAAGTATGGAGCAATGTTATATATGTTTTAAAAGATAAAAGTTGGACAATTGCCAATGCTGAACTATCTAATCCACTAGCTTATGGTAGTTCTGTAACTATTGATGAAGGCATATTATGTATTGGAGGAGAAAATAAAAAAGAGACTAGTGCTGCTGTTTTTCTACTTAATTATAGTGTAACTAGCAATACTATTACAACAGTATCTTATCCACCTTTGCCAGAACCCTTAGCATATACCGCTGCTGTTGTAGCCGATAACTATGTGTATGTAGTAGGAGGTAAGAATGCCACAAAAAGTACCAATGCTTTTTATAGACTAGACTTAAAAGAAAAGAAAAAATGGGAGAAACTTCCTAGTTTTCCAGGAGCAGCAAGGGCATTGCATAGTATTGCTATACAGGAAACAAAAACATCAAAAGAACTATTTGTTATTGGTGGACGTAACCAAGTGGCTGGAAAAAAATCTATTGTACATAGCAATTACTTGTCTTATAATTTTTTATCAAAGAAATGGAAAGATAAAGGGCCATTAAAAATTAATGGCAGGCAGATAAAACTTATGGGAGCCGCCGCCGAAACAAAAGGGGCAATGCATGTGTTGGTATATGGTGGTTGTGATGAAGTTGTATTTAACAAAATAGAACATACAGCATTGGCTATAAAAGCAGCAATAAATGATTCAATAAGGACAGTATTAAAAGATAAATTAGCAGTAATATTAGACACTCACCCAGGGTTTTCAAAAGAAGTATTGGCATATAATACTATTACAGACAAGTGGTTTGTATATGATACCTTGGCTGTAAAAATACCTGTTACCGCATTGTCTTATAAAAGCAAGGATGTCTTTGTTATAGTATCAGGAGAAATATCGCCTGGAATTAGAACGCCAAAAGTTGCTAAGTTTACTGTGGATGAAAGTGCTAATACCTTTGGTTTTATAAACTATACAGTACTTGTTTTATACTTATTAATATCATTGGCAATAGGAATCTATTTTGCTAGAAAACAAAAATCTACAAACGACTATTTTTCTGGTGGTGGTCGTATTCCATGGTGGGCAGCCGGCTTAAGTGTTTTTGGAACCTTACTTAGTGCCATAACTTTTATGGCAATACCTGCAAAAGCATTTGTAACAGACTGGTCTTATTTCTTATTAAATATTATGGCCATATTAATTACTCCTATTATAGCATTTGTTTTTATTCCGTTTTTTAATAAACTAAATATTACTACGGCATATGAGTTTTTAGAAAACAGATTTAATTACTTAACTAGAGCTTTAGGAAGTTTTTCTTTTATGCTATTTCAATTGGGAAGAATAGGTATTGTATTGCTATTACCATCTTTGGCAATATCTATAGTTACTGGTATTCCTGTGGAGTATAGCATATTGGTAATGGGGATATTATGTATATTATACACTACTTTTGGTGGTATTGAAGCGGTAATATGGACCGATGTTTTGCAGGTAATAGTGCTAATGGGCGGAAGCATATTGGCAATAGTATGGATTATGATACATACCGAGACTTCTTTTACAGATATGATAACATATGCATCGGATCGGGAGAAGTTTAATATTATTAATCTCGATTTTAATTTTACAGATACCACATTATGGGTACTAGTTTTAGGAGGTTTAGCTTCTGCCATGGTTACACAAGGAACAGACCAGACTATTGTACAACGGTACTTAACGAGTAGCAATCTTAAAGATTCGCAAAAAACATTATATACCAATGCAATACTAACACTACCAGCTACCATTATCTTTTTTGGATTGGGAACATTACTTTTTATGTTTTATACAGAAATGCCAGAAAAATTATCTCCATCTATTGCAAATAACGATTCTATTTTTCCATGGTATATTGTTAGGGAGCTTCCTGTTGGTGTATCTGGCTTATTGGTTGCAGGTATTTTTTCGGCAGCAATGTCTAGTATTAGTAGTAGTCTTAATTCTGTTGCTACTGCTTTTTGTGCTGACTTTTATAAACATTATAAACCCGAGGTTGCAGATAAAAAATTGCTAAAAGTAGCTAGATTAGCCACCATTATTATTGGTGTAGTAGGTATTGTATTTGCATTATGGATGGCAAATTCAAATATAAAATCGCTATGGGATCAGTTTTATAAGTTTTTAGGCTTATTTACTGGCGGACTAGGAGGTATGTTCCTTTTGGGAATGCTTACCAAAGTTGCCAATGCCAAAGGAACGCTAATAGGCCTGTTTATAAGTGCTGTACTTATATGGTATGTAAGTATGTATACCAATATTAGCTTCTTGTTATATGCCTTTTTGGGTGTTGTTTCTTGTTTTGTTTTTGGATATATATGTAGTCTTATTTTTAAAGAACATAAGTGATGAAACATGTTTTTTATAGCCTTGTATTAGTCTTGTTTTTCTGTACTGTTACTTATGGACAGTTAAAAGTAGCATCTGTATTTACAGATCATATGATAGTGCAACGTAATAAACCTATTAGTTTTTATGGTACTGGTACCATTGGAGATGTAGTTACTGTTTCTTTTTTGAATGTTATAAAAAAGGTTACTGTTGCTAACGATGCTACTTGGATTGTGTCTTTTAAAAAAGAGAAAGCAAGTGCTATTGCTAAAACAGTTATTATTACAAGTACTACGAGAAAAATAATTATTAATGATATACTTATAGGCGATCTGTGGTTATGTATTGGGCAATCTAATATGGAGTGGCCAATGCAAAAGGAAAAACATTATGAGCTAGAGAAAAAAATGCTGAATATGCCTATGCTTCGTTTTTATAATGCTAGCTATGCTGGTAAGGCAGTGTACAACAAGCCGTATTCAGATTCAATTTTAAAAATACTAGATACCGATAGTTTTTATAAGGCCAAATGGCAAGTTTCTGATACTAATACCATAAAACAGATGAGTGCTGTTGCTTACTATTTTGGTAAAGAGATTATTTTAAGCGAAAATGTTCCAATAGGACTATTAAACCTAGCAATAGGCGGCTGTCCTATTGAATCTTTTATGGATGAAGAAGGATTAAAAAAGGATATTATTTTTTCTAATAAGATAAAAGGAAATTGGTTGTATAATACAGCACTACCAGTATGGATTAGAGAACGAGGTAGGCAAAATTTAGAAACAATAACCCCAATATATAAAGATAATTATGGTCCTAACCATCCATATAAACCTGGTTTGGCATATAAAGCAGGAATTGTTCCTTTGTTTAAAACACCAATAAAAGGGATACTCTGGTATCAAGGAGAAAGTAATGCCCAAGAGGCTGCTCGTGTTTTTGAGTATGGTGCTTTATTAAAAAAGATGATTAGAAATTATAGAAAATCATGGAAACAACCTAAGCTGCCATTCTATTGGGTACAATTATCATCTATTGATAGCACTAGATATAAATCTCAATTTTGGCCTGAATTTAGAAATCAGCAACGGATGTTATTAGATAGTATTAAGTATGGTGGTATGGCTGTCTCTAGTGATATTGGAGCTAAACACAATGTGCACCCTACCAATAAAAGAGATGTAGGAAAACGACTTGCATATTGGGCATTGCACAAAACATATAAAAAAGTTATAGTACCTTCTGGACCATTGCCATTAGAGGCTGTTTATAAAAAGGGAAGGATAATAATTTCTTTTAACTATGCTAGTACTGGTTTAAAAACATTAGATAACGAAAGGGTTAAAGGTTTTTCTTTAGATGGTAAAATTTCTTGTCTTGCGAGTATTAGAGCCAATACTATTGAAATTATAACAGAGATAAAACCAAAATATGTCTATTATGGGTGGAAGCCTTATTCTGATGGAAATATTATAAATAATGAAGGTTTACCAACTTCAACTTTTAAGCTAGATGTATTGAATTGATAATTGATATGGAAAATTTAAATCTCAATGGTGAAATTGTTGTACTAGCAGAATATCAGATTGAGTGGTTTTCTTTTGAAAATAGTATCGAGGGCTACTATGAAAGAAATGAGATTCAAGAATCAAGATGCAAGAAATAAGAAAATAGCGGCGTAAAATTAAAAGCAAACGCTAAGAAATAATGCTTAATGCCATTATTTTATTATGTTACAATAGCTAAATGTAAGATGGAGTAGTTTTCTAAGAAAACAGTATCAAGAGCTATTATAGAAGCGATAAGAAGATAATAGGTAAGAAATGAGTATCAAGAGATAAGAACTAAAAAATAATACTTAAAACCTGATTTTATTGATAAGGCAAATGCGATAACATAAAAACTAAATGACAATAGCTAGGCTATGGAATTTAGTTTTATATAATGCTCGGATTTAGAACCAAACTGTGCTCTTACAAACTGCTTTATCATTATATTTTGCTTAGCTAAGGTTTTAAATAAAGTTTGCCTTTTGGTAATAATAGGTTTTAACTTTGCAATTTCGCGTTCTGTTTTACTATTTGTAGTTTCTATTTCTAATTGCAATGCTTTTAAAGCTGCAATAGTAATTTGAGTATTGGGTGGGTTGTATTCTTTTCCCAAACTTTCTAATGTAATAATAATAGTACCTAAATCTGCCCATCGGCTACCAAATGTTCTTTCTATTTGACTAATAGTTTTAGTATTTATATCTGTTGGCAATGTTTTTCTTTTTTTAGATGCTCCTCTAATATGGCGTACAAGCTTGCTAATACGGATATAATGTATATCATCTTTGCCTTTTAATGCACGTACAAACTTGCTAATGAGTGTTAGCCTTGTTGTTAAGGAATCAATTTTACCATCATAAAGGTTTTGCCTTTTATCGGTTAATTTTTTGGTAATAATTTCTTGTTTACTATGGTTATCCATGATAACATTTGCTGATGCAATGTTTTTTAGAAATTCTGGCAGTCCAGCCATTTTAATTGGGGATATATACCCAGGTACTTCTTCTAAGTTTTCACTAAACTTTTTGAATAATGCTAATTTACTAGCATAAGAATTCTTTGATTTTGATGACATAATTTTCTTTTTTTAAATTATTATGGTTCAAACTTAAAACAATAATCTATATAATTTGTAATAAAAACCCTACAAAGATGTGAAATGATACTATATTGTTGTGTATAATAGCTTTGTTGTGGTGTGTATTATTGATTATTAGGTAGTTATGCTTTAAGTGCTACACACATTTGGATTATTTGTAGATAGTTAAACAAATTTTCATCAATGCAACTAAAAACATTGCCAATGATATTTATAATGTTAGCAATGCAACTTGTAATATCGTTAATGCAATTAAAAACATTGGCAATGATACTTATAATGTTTGCAATGCAACTAAAAATGTTGGCAATGCTATTTATAATATCGGTAATGCAACTAAAAATATTGACAATGCTATTTATACTATTGGCAATGATAGTTGTTGTATAGTATTAAATATACATATTATAATGCTGGTATTGTGGGTAACCGCAATTGGTATTGATTTTTTTTATGGAGCTTTGGGATAAGATTGTAATATATAAAAGTGTATGGTTATGCGCTTATTATACGGGTAGCAATGTATAGTTATAAATTGTGATAATTTTACTGAGTATTAACTGTATTGTGTTTATATTTGAGATATAAAGATAGTAGGCGTAAATGCGATGGTTTGTTTTTGCTGGTTGTTTTGTACCATAAGGACTGACCTTAGAGAGTAGAATAATTTAAAAGTGTAATTAAGATATGGATAATAAAAATAGTTTTATTAGATGGCAAGGAATAACAATCAATCAATTGGCTTTCACAACTAACTTGATTTTTACAATAACTATTGCTGTGATTGGATTTCTTGTATCAATAATTACAAAGGACTCTTTTGTTTTAAGTTGTGTAGAAAAGTACTTTTATACTATAGGATTTGCAGTTTTGATAATCTCATTTATAAGTGGTATTGTAATAAATCTTACTCGACTTTATGACTACAGATTAACTGCAAAGACGGCAAGAGAAGAAGAAGAAGCTGACCCTAATTCTATAAAACTAGAAGCATTACGTTCAAGAACTAAAATACTTGGAAAAGCAACATGGATAATATTATGGATACAGTTGATATCTTTTGGACTTGGCATTCTTTCATCTGTAATTACGTTTTTTATACATTACTCTGACAAGTTGATTTAATCTAATGAGAGATGAATTTTCAAATAAGACAAAAGAAACAATGGCGAAAAGGGTTGCTTGGCGTTGTTCTTTTCCTGGTTGTGGCAGGTTAACAATTGGTCCTGGACATAAGGATTCTGCTGATGTTGTAAATTTGGGTGAAGCTGCACATATTAATGCTGCATCACCAAAGGGGCCAAGATTTGATGAAGCAATGGCTTCAGAACAAAGGAAGTCTATTGATAATGGTATTTGGATGTGCCGCCATCATGCACGAATAATTGATAGTGATTACTTCAATTATTCATCTGCAACATTAAAACAATGGAAAAGGCTTGCGGAAGAAGAAACTTACAGACTTTTAAAAGAACTAGAACGAGATGAAATTAAAAAACCAACAACATTAATTGCTATTGGACAAGAAATCGTATTTGAAGGAATATGGAAAGCTGTTAATAATGGTAACTGGATTTTTGAAGTAGAGCAGTTTATTCTTGGAAATGAAAATAAACTTATTGATTTTAATAATTCACAAAACAAAAACTTAGACAGATATATTGTCATTGAAACGCAGGGAGATGGTAGAGTAATCAAAGGGGAATTAAACTGGGAATTTGTTGATGGAAAATATCAGATTTCATTAAAAGTTGAGGAGAAGTCACCTAGAACAACACCTTATGGAATGAAAGATTTATCTCATCAATTTGAGATTGAAAATGGAGACTTAAAACTCGTTGAAGGTGAAGAATGTGCTAAACAGACAATTGTGCTTACTTTGAGCACAGACTTAGGAGACATGTGGTACTCTCCAACATTTGGCTCATTCTTTTCAGCTTATTATTGGGCTTTTAAAGATAATAAAGAATTATTGCTAAGACTTTTAAAACTCGAAATAACTAGATTGATTTCAATTCCACATCAAGATTCTTTTGACAAAGAAAAACGACCTCCTTTAGATTTTATTAATAGAGTTATAGACATTAGAATTGTGAATATTGAAATTGAGAATTATCAAATACCTATTCAATTAAGACTTGAGTGGGGAGATGGAAAGTTATGGGAGGATGTAATAGGAATTTATATTAAACCAAAGGAAGAAATTACGGCACACAACAATGTATATAAAACATTGGTAAGTTTTGTAAAAGATGGAACTATATAGCTTGGTTCAAACTTATTACGAATTGACAAACAATTGCAACGCAATGCAAACGTTTCATGTACTTACCGTCCGTTATACAATATTAAAAAAAATACAGTAATGAATAAGAAATCAATATTTGTTCTTTTATTATTATTAAGTTATTTCAACGTTTTTTCTCAGCAGACAGATGTCGATATTAAAAATGCTACTCCTAATTATGGATTAAAGAATACTAACCTATTTCATTATAAATTGACAGATAAGGTTAAAGTTCTGAAAAATTTAGTGCATGAACCTATTGAGAAATTTGGAGAAATATCGAAGGGTAAAATAGTTGAACCTTTATTTGGAAGTCATGAAGATAACTTTAAATTAGAGTTTAATGAAATCGGTTTATTAACTCAATACATTCGGTTTAATGAAAGTGGAGCTAGAAGTTATTTTACAGAATTTATATATAATTCAAAAAACAATAAAAAAGAAATAAAACGCACGAATTCGAAGGACATTATAACTCTTTTACAAAAATTTGAGCATAATAGATCAAATCAAATAATTACTGAATATAATCAATATTGGGAAAAAGATGAATCAAGAATTAAATACGAATACAATACTAATTATCAATTAATTCATAAAACAATTGATAATGGATTAAACAACACTGACTACAATTTTAAATACTCATATAAAAATAATAGAATATCGGAAATTTTGTTAAAAACAGGAAACGGGAAATTTGAATCTCTCGAAAAAATCTCTTTTTCAGGAAAAAACATATCCGAAATTCAAGAACTGGATCAAAAAGGGGAATTAATAAAAATTGTTAAATTTAAATTTGACAATAGAAATAATCTTATTTATAAATCAGTCACCAATAAAGATGAAAAAGAACCTGCTGAAACATTTTTCCAATTTAATAAATATAATCATTTGACAATAAAAAAACAAAAAAATTTTAAAATAAAATTCGTTTATAAATATGATAAAAAATTTAATTGGATTTCAAAAATTAAATATGTTAATGGAATTGCTAAATATGTAATCAATCGAGAAATTGAATATTATAAATAATATTGTATAACAATATATAAAAACAATAAGGGTTAATCGCTAAACTCCAGCTGCCGCTAGCTTGTAGCTAGTGACCCCCGTTATATGGTATACATAAATTTTCAGATAGCTTAGATATGTCACCCAAAGTAAAGGCAGAATTGTATTCTCTGCCAATTATGAGAAAGCAAGCTATACTAAAGAACATTGAATAGTTACAGCTTATAAATCTGCTACAGCAGGATTGTTGTACTTAATTTGAGAAACGATTAACATTTTAAAGAAATCTAAAAAACATCTGATTCAATTTTTGATAGTTTAGATATATTATCTGGAACTATTGAAGGACTGATGTTTGGAATTCCATATATGATTATGACTTCAATTGGAACTTTGATTAAGGTAATATTTTTAAACATTATCTAATTATTAACATTTAATCAACTGATTAAAGTTAATGATTTATGGAACAAGAAATATTTAATGATGAACCTTGTAAATCCTTGGAATTGTGTAATAACGATTCTTTTTATTATTATTCTTATGAATGTAATGTGAAAACCCAAATAGCTTAGATATGTCCCCAGCTACAAGCTAGCGGGGTTTATAGAAGAAATGATAAAAGCAAAATATTTATATTTAGCTAAGTAATAAACCGAAACGAATATGCTTACTAATTGCCCAACTTACCATATATTTAACGTTAGCAAATATTAAGACCAAAACACTAATGAAAAAACAATATTTTATAATCATTATGATTCTTTTTATTCAATCTTCTTGGGAATCAAAAGCACAGAAAGTATCTCAAGAAAACAAGGTTATAAATGTACAGGACACCATTGCAAATACTAAAATAAGAGCAACTAAAGAAACTTGGACTAAACATAATGAATTAGATAGGCTGATATACGAAGAATATAATTCACAAAACAAAAAAACAAGTTATAAGGAACTTGATAAAGATAACGATCAAATCCTTAGAAGATCATATAAATACGGTAACAAAGGATTGTTAATACTTGTAGAATTTTATAATTCAAATAATGAATTACAATATAAAACTGAAATTATCTATGATACCAACGATTTTATAACTCAAAAGAGAATTTATTCAAATTATAGCAAAACAATTTCAAACAGAGAACTTTACATTTATTATAATGACTTATTGATAGAAATAAGACATTTAGATAAAAGTAGTAATGTATATGCAAATGATGTTTTTAAATACAATGAATTGAAACAAAAGATACAAGAAATTAACATCGAAAAAAACTCAATTGTTTCAAAATATCAATACGAATACAACAAACAAAATTTGATATCAAAAAAATCTGAATTTAAAAAAATCATAAATAATAAAAGTGATAATAAAGAAACGATTTTGGACGAAGATGGATATGAAATAATAGAGGTTCTTGACAAAGACAAATCTTCTAAAAACAAAACGAAAGAATGGAAAGAAGAAGAATTGTACTCTTTTGAAAGTTTTAGTTATGACAATAACAATAATATTATAATTAGTAAAACTGAAGGAAAGAGTAATTATAATGGAATTGTTAAAACCTCTTATGAATATGATAAAAATAATAATTGGATTAAAAGAATTATATTTAGGTATAATAAAATTTGGAGAGTAGATACAAGAGAAATTGAATATCAATAACGTTTGCTAATAACTAAGAATATGGCGCGCCGATAGGCTAGCGCTATATGACTTGTTGACAGATTCGGGTTTATAGATAAGGAGGGATTTGAGAAGTTTACCTAGACCTTGGCAAGGAAGAAGGTGGTTGTTATCGAGATGGCTTAGATATGTCATCTAAATGTTAACGCGGAATTGTATTCCGTGTCAATAATGAGTAAGCAAGTTATATTAAAGAACATTAAATAGTCCTAGATTGCAAATCTGAGCCAACAACATGACGACGTTTGTGATAAATAAAACTAAATATGGAAATATTCAAAAAATGGTGGGTGAGATTATTAATCAGTTTATTCTTATTGGGAATTTTATCTGAAGTATTCAGCATTACCACAGGAAAAGTAATACATCCAATTATTACACTTGGTTTGTTCATTGTATTATACATTGGATCTAGTATTGTTTACGGTTTTCATTTGAGAAAGAAAGATAAAATGAATCGAAATGACTCATAACCTAATAGCCTTTTAGTTTTCATTTAAGCAAAGTAGTAATCTATTCGCTTTTTATTTGTTAAGTTAGGTGCTTAATAAGTTAACTAATCAATACACAGATACATTAGCTATAATTTGAGTACTCATGGAAAACAATAAATTAAGTGATATAGAAAAACATAGTGCTGGAGCTATTATTTCTCATAATGGTAGATTACCAGATGGTGTTGATATGTCATCCTACTGGCGCTCGTTTAAGCAAAGCAATAACGAGTGCTATTAATTAACAAAGCATATGAAAGCTGGTAAACAGTAAAATAATATAATAGGAACTCGTTGCAAACGAGCACCAGAATAGTATGCTAAACATTAGCTTTAATAAAGATATAGTAATGAATAAAGAAACGTATCAAAATAAATTCAATGAAGAAGATTCTGTTGGCTGGAAATCGATAGATGAGTCATTAGAGGGAATTTATGGGAAAATTGAACCCAAACACTATGGTCCTTTATGTGGAGTTCATTATATGGCAGGAGGAACTGACCCGATTGATGGAGCAAGCATTTATGATTCCAAGAATCAAGAGCAACACAAGCATATAGTAAGTTATGGTATGTCAGAACTTTATTATGATGAAGAAAAAGCAGGTGGAGAATTTAGTAAATGGGGATTTGAATTTACTTTTAGATTGAAACCTTTTAAAGAAGATAAGGAAGAACCGATTTGGGCTATTCAGGTTATGAATAATTTATCAAAATATGTTTTTGAAAGCGGTAGATGGTTTGAAGAAAACCAATATATTCCAGCAAATGGACCGATAAGACTAAATACTGATACCAAAATAGTTGGATTTTGTTTTTCACTTGACCCTGAACTAGGTAAGATTGATACACCACACGGAGAAGTCTCTTTTTTACAGCTCGTTGGAATTACAGAATCAGAACTAGATAGATTAAAAGCTAACTCAAATGCGTCTGAAGTTGAAAAACTCTTAAATGAATTGAAAAAGGATAACCCATTGTTAATAACTGATTTAAATAGAAAATAACTAGCGTTCTTGTGGTCGGCACGACGCCAACTGACGCTCATTTAAGCAAAGCGGTAACGAGTGACGTTAATTAACAAAGTCTTTGTAACGTAGGTAAGTCATAATAAATAATATAATGGGTACTCGTTGCAAATGAGCATCAGAGTAGTTGTTTATACGTATTTATATATCTTTAATCAAAAATATCTGGAGGTTGTGGACTTCTTTTGGTAAACATAAAATATATGAGAAAAATAATTTGTGGAATATTCATTTTCTTTGGTTTTCAAGGCTGTAAATTTCAAGACGATCAAAATGATAATATAACTACTGAAAGTCTCAACTTACCCTACTTTGGGAAAATTACGATTGAACCGACAAAGGATTATGATATTAAAATCAAATTAGATGATTATTCTATTTCGGCAGATTTGAATTTTTATGAAGAAGTTGTCGATAAGCGAACTCTATCAGGAGTTGAATCAATACTCAATGACTTACCAACCTTTTTAGATAATAGTAATGAAATTCTTATTGCAGACTATAATAAAGGAAGAGTCGTTAAAGATTATATTGAGCATCATCTTGAAGTTATAGAAAAATATGAATTGGATCAACTTCTTAGAAAAGCAGATAAAACTGAATCAATTGAAAGTCAATTACTATCAATTATGAAAGTAGTAAGAATTGGATTCTATCCAGATGCGGATAGTCAATATGTTGTTTTTGATTTTTCAATTGGAACGAACAAAACAGATTATAGAATAACCATTAGATACAATAATGCTGGAAAATTTGACAGTATTGAATTCATCAGCTAATAAGAAAGAACGATTTGACCTGATGGAACTAATATGTATCTATGTTGTTAGTGAGGAATTACATTCTCTACCAATTATGAGAAAGCAAGTTATACTAAAGAACGTTGAATAGTTACAGCTTATAAAGCTGTAGCAATGAATATTGTGGATAAGCACAATAGTTGTTCCTTTTATTTATAAAATTTTAAGCAAAACCATAATATATAAAGTAAAGCTAGACGTTACTTATGATTTATAAGGATATTAACTATATTTGATATAACCCATAACTTGTTAAGATAATAATATTAAAAAAATGGAAGAAAATATATTTTATGCTTGGCAAGAAGTAAAGGAGTATTTAAAAGAGATAGAAAAAGACTGTACAGCTTTATTATTTGACCATGATGATAATCTATACCATATTGAAAGTGAAGAAAAGGGGCTTAAACCAATACATTTTACATCTAATATACATGGGCATGGTCCTCAAGAATATCCATGGATTAAAGAAGTAAAAAAAGTTGGAGACGATTATGAATATAATTTTCAATTTCAAATAATAAACACTGGTAAAATATCTTTACCAAGTGAAATTAAAAAATTGATAGTTTACGCAGGTATAGATGATAGACTTAAAGCGGAACTAATAAAAGGAGATTTAAGTAAAGATACTGGTTCTATGTTTAGAGCAAGAGTTTTTGAAGAAGATTTAGTTGCGGAGAATTTAAGGTATGATGAAGTAGAGGATAAAAACGGTATTATTCAATTTAGAAAAACAAAATCTTTACCCGATTATTATACCATAGAAGAAAAACATCCTTTAGTTCTAAACTTTTGCAAGAGAGTAAGTAAACTTGCTGAGGAAAAAAACAAAGAAGAACTAGCAGAGTTAATTTTTCTTGATGGTATTAAATTAAAAAAAATAAAAGATGACTATTATGTATATGATATTCTAAAAAAGGAAATACTTGATAAAAAGATGAATGATATCTCTTTTAATAATAACTTCAGTTATATTGGGGGGTATATTTTGCAAATGTCTAATTTGGCGAGTGCACCAAAGGGATATGAGTTTTTGATGCAATTTGGGTCTAATTGGGGCAATCGAGATATGTTTTATGTATTTTATAATCCAAATACTGAAAAACCTTTTTATATAGATATTGTTCATTAATAGAAATGATAATATTAAAATGAAACAATAATTAAACTTCTATTCTTATTAAAATTGTTTATAGTAGATGAAATTTATTAATATTATTCTGTTTTTAATTGGCATTGTGTCATTATCTTCTTGTGCATCATTTAAGAAAAGTAAATTAGCTGAAAATCAAACTTATTTAACTAACGAAAATTTATACTTGATAAATGGTACTTATAAGAATGATGAAAAAAGAAGCCCATCACCTTTAACATACTTTTTTGGTTCATATTACAAAATGAAAGAGTATAAATCTGTTTATGAATTGGTTTATGAAAAAAAGAATCCTTATTTGATAACTTTAAAAGTGCTTGATAAGAATAGTTTAAAAGTTGAAATTAAAGTAGCGGACAGCGTCTTAAAATCATATGTGATTAAGGGAAAAGTAAAAAATGGATATTTTGAACAAAATAGAAAAATGTACATTATTCCAGCGCTTATGTATAATTCTTATCATTCATCAAAATTTAGAATAGGATATTTAAAAGACAAGAATATAATAACTGATTTTAAAAAAATTGAATTCGGAACAGTCTATTTCTTTAGTCCTTTTAATGATAGTGAAAAAATTAATAATTTAATCCAAACAAGAATGTATGAATGAGGCAAAAAAACTATAGCAAACAATGATGTATAAAAATAATGCTGAGTTAGTCCTTAACCAAGGAAGTTGCAATGTTGTTATATCTGATTTTCCTATAGAAAGCCCATTGGCAATTGTTTAAGCATTATGGTAACGAGTGCGTTAATTAACAAGGGGTTTGTAATGTAGGTAAGCTATAATAAATAATATTACTACTATTAATTTTAATTATATGATTGTTTTAAAAAAAATATCAATATTACATGTATTACTGTTTATTGGTTTAGTTGCTATTACCTATATTCCAGATTCTTATTTTGGTATATTTAGTGAACAAGCCATAGCAGGTATGTTTTCTTTTCTTGGAGCAATTCTGAGTTTGTTATTTTGGATAAACCGTACATTGAGTACTATTGAAAAAGTAATATGGATTTTAATTTCTTTGATTCCTTTTTTAACTTTAGTTTATTGGACTCAATTTTAATACTATACACTAATGGTGTGGATATGCCATGCACCTAGTTAGTACGTAAATGCTTTCCGTGCCAATAAAGACTAAGAATAAAAAGGAAGCTACTTAGGAAACTGGGTAGTTTTTTAGGATTAATAATATGCTTATTAAAAGGTACAATCAGAATTGTATTAATAAAATAACTATTGACAGGGCTATTTTCTGTTATTTATATATCTTTAATCGTTTGTGTAGAGATACAAGTTGTAGGTAATTTAAGAAACAATCATATTGAATATTAGAAAAGCAACAGAAATTGATATTGACCAAGTTTGGGAAATATTCACAAAAGTTATTAAAACTGGAGATACTTATGTATTCAGTCCAAATACACCAAAAAAGGACTTAAAAAAACATTGGTTTGCCGAGTATATGGAAACCTATGTAATTGAAGAGAATGGTCAAATACTTGGAACATATATTATAAAACCTAACCAAATTGATTTAGGGAATCATATTGCGAATTGTGGTTATATGGTAAATCCGAATGCTCAAGGAAAAGGAATCGGAAAAAAACTTTGTGAACACTCGCTTGAAACAGCAAAAAGAAATGGTTTTGAGGCAATACAGTTTAATATTGTAGTGAGCACAAATAAAGGAGCGATAGAATTATGGAAAAAGTACGGATTTGAAATAATAGGAATCACACCTAAAGGATTTAGACATTATGAATTAGGGTTGGTAGATACCTATATTATGTATAAAAACTTGAAGGATGGTTAAACAACCCGATGATACTGATATGTAGTGAATATAGTTAGTGCGGAAATGTTTTCCGTAGCAATAAAGACCAATAATAAAAAGAAAGCTACTTAGGAAACGGAGTAGTAGTGAGGAATAGTACCCATATAATAATTTATATTTGGAATAGGAATAAAGGCCATATGGTGTTTATTGATAATGTTGTATGTAATCTAACGAAAACTCTGCAAATGAAAGAAAAAAACTTATACTTCCCTTGTATTTTGATGGAACATAATAATAGTGAGTTTTCTATAATCTTATCTGACTTTCAATATTTTGATGATTACTTTGGAGATAAAGGAGGAGGTGGATATAGTATTGATAAATTGGCCAAGAAACTTGCAAAGGATGATAATATAAAAAAAGAGATTAGATTTGATAGTGAAGCTGGAATGTTCTGTGCTTACTCAAAGGATAAGAAAAAATTACTTCTGTTATGTAATTTATTAAAAGAAATAACTGGTGAAGAAGAAGAATATCTGCCTGAGGAGGTTACAAAACCATTAATTCCAATAGATGAAGCTGAAAAGTTATTACTTAATGGTTTTGTAATTAGTTTGCAAAAGGATGCACAGGAAACTTTTTTAAAAAATGTGCCAATGCCTTCTTTAAATAAGACACAAGCAGAATACATAAAATCTATTAAAAACGGGACTGATGAAGAAAAAATTTATGCTGCAAAAAGGATAAATTCAGAAGCCAGATCAAATACAAGGAATTGGAATAATTATCTTTCACATCCGAATACTATTTCAATTATTTTAGACGCAATAGATAAAGAAGAAAATTCAAAAGTTTATCAGGAATTAATATGGGCTTTAGTCTTTATTTGTGGGAGACATTTACCTGACTTAAGAACAAAAAAATATTTTCTTGAAGCACTAAAACATAAAAGCGCAACATTAAGGTGGCTGGGGGTAATAGGATTAGAAAGAATTTATAATTATCCATTTGAGTTTATTTATCCTTTGGTAAATGATAAATCTTCTAAGGTGCGTAAAGCAATTGCCGAAATAGGAAGAGTTGATTATGTATTTCCAATATGGATGTTTGACCCAATGCAAAAGAAAATTGATAATTACCCCAAAGATATATTACCTTTATTATATGATAAAGATGAAATTGTTCAATGGTATTTTATACGTAAAATGGGTGTATTAAAAATAGAGCAAGTCCTTCCTGAATTAAAAGATAAACTGAAAGTTGAGAAAAACCAAAAAACACGTAATGAATTGGATGATGCGATAAAAGCAATAAAGATTAGACATGATAAGGTATAAAAGAAATATTAATACCGTCCTAAATAAATATTTTTTCATTGATGAAAAAACGAAATCGTCGAAGGAGATTCACGAATACTTAAAGAAATAATTGCTTGAGCTAAACAAAAAAATCTAGTCTGACTATATTTTGTCTAAACTTATTGCTCATTCCATAAATTATAGGAACTCGCTACGCACAAACAGCCTATAATTTCAAATGGAATTTCACTGCAAGCCCGATGGTGCTGATATGCAGTCCACATAGTTAGTGCGGAAATGTTTTCCGTACCAATAAAGACCAATAATAAAAAGAAAGCTACTTAAGAAACGGAGTAGTTGTGAGAAATAGTACCATATAATATTTATATTTGGAATAGGAATAAAGGCCATATGGTGTTTATTGATGAGCTGGCAATACTAAAACAAAATGAAAGCAAAAATATTTTTGATATTGATTTTAAGCTTCTTGACTTCCTGTAAAGGACAGTCAAAAGATGGAGATAGTAAGAATACTAAAACTAAAAAAGCAACAATTGACAAGTCAAAGACAAACATCCTAAATACTGAATTTGATGCTGACATTAAAACTATACATATTATTGTTGCGCTTTGCGACAATAAATATCAAGGAATAGTTCCTGTACCAAAAAACATAGGAAATGGACAAAACCCAAAAAACAATTTATATTGGGGAACAGCCTATGGTATAAAAACTTATTTTAAAAGAAGTGATGAGTGGACATTAATAAAGGAAACCAAAATTGACTCACTCATCTTAGAACGTCTAGTTTTTAAACATAATAAGGACAACTATTATATTGTTGCAGATGCGTACAATGGAAAAAATATTAAAAATGCAACAGAAACTTTTCTTAGAAGTAGTGCTGGAATTATAAAGGATACATTAAATATTGGTAACAAAACTATTGGAATAGAGGGTAATGCTAGACTTGTAGCATACATTGGTCATGATGGACTTATGGATTTTAACCTGCAAGAAAAATTTATAAATATAGATAACAAAGTAAGAGATGTCATTATTTTGGCTTGTTACAGTAAAAGCTATTTTGAACCTCACTTAAGAAGATCAAAAGTAAATCCTTTAGTTTGGACAACTGGACTTATGGCACCGGAAGCATATACTATACACGATGCAATAACGGGTTATGTTAATGATGAAACAAATGAAGAAATTAGATTAAGAGCCGCAAAAGCGTATCATAAATACCAAAAATGTGGACTTAATGCAGCAAAGAATTTATTAGTAACAAATTAAAAATATTACTCTCACTGCGTAAAGTCTCTTGATTTATAGATAAACCAAGCAAATAAAACCATTGTAGGAATAAACCTATTTTGAGATTTATTGGATAATAAGCATTAATTAGAAAATGGAAAAAGAAGAACACATAGTTAACCTTGACCTACCTGCAGATAAACGGTGGCTATTTTTAGTTAATTATAAAGATGAAATAAATGAGTTACTTCAATGTTATTTAAATGACTTTGAGGAAGCTGATTTTGTATTCGAAAGCATTAACAATTATAAAAGAGAGGTGATTTCAAATGAATATTTAGAAGAGATTGAATTTGTTGCTTCAATTTCTAAATTTTCAGCTGATCAAGTATTAATTGCAAATCTCTACTATGATGTTCTAAAATTTTATTTTGGATGTACCGCATTTGCAGTTGATAATAATGGATCCGTTATGCATTCAAGGAATTTGGATTGGCATACTGAAAATAATTTATTAAGCAAACATTCTAAAGTTTTTAATTTTCAAAGAAATGGAAAAACAGTATTTAAAACCGTTGGATGGACTGGTTTTATCGGAGCACTTTCCGGCACAAGACCTAATAGTTTTTCTTTAACTTTAAATGCCGTACTGAGCAATGATAGCCCCGAAATTGCTTTTCCTGTTTCTTTTCTTTTAAGGAATGTATTAGATTCCTCTAATTCATTTGAAGAAGCAAAACAAAAATTGGAAAAGACTAATATAGCAAGTGATTGTCTGATTTTGCTATCAGGAGTTAAATCAAACGAAATGGTTGTAATTGAAAGAACCCCAAAAAGGTTTGCTACTAGAGAAGCTGAAAATGGTTTTATCACTGTAACTAATGATTACAAAGAACTAGAAAATAATTTGACAGGAGAAAGTTTGTTACAATCAACTTCTTGTGGTAGATATGACAGAACACAAGAGTTGTTAAAGAATAAAATTCCTTCTAATTTTGATGAATGCCTAAATATTTTAAAAGATGAAAAGGTTATGATGGGAATAACCGTTCAACAAATGGTTTTTAATAATAAAACAGGAGAAATTGAATTAATAAAAACGGGAGGCAACAATATTTGATATATAAGGTCTTAATTGAGATATTATAAGATCTTATTTAAAATTGAAAATATAATGGGGCATAGAGCAAATTACATTATAAAAAACGAGAATAGTTTTGATATTTACTATACACATTGGAGGGCTCAAAATATTGCTCAGGATTTGGTTCTAGGTCCCAATAGGTTTACAATGTTTGTAAAAGAGTTTGATAAGTCTAATGAACTACTAAATGAACCTTGGGTTGAGGGATGTGTCTTAGTTGACTTACCTTTACAAAAGTTAACTTTCTGGGAAAATGAATTATTGGAGAATAGTTCGGTTAGAGAAGAATACTTGAAATATCTTCAAAATATTTGGACTAATTGGAGCGTAAATTTTGCACAAAATGAAATGTATGATATAGAGAATGAACTTCATATAAAATATACTTCAAAACAAAAAATAGATTTGGAATTTGGTTCATTAGAAAACTTATCTGATAAGCTAGAAGATAAAATTTACTTTTCTTGTTTAGTAATCATTAAAGAAAATGATAAACATTATATAAAATATGTTGATGGAGGTCTTGGTGACCAAATAGCTTTGATTGGAGAAACTGTAATTAATAAATTAAAGACATTAAAAAATAGGGAATTAAAAAATGAAAATAGTGACGATTTTTATAGTTGTTTAGCTATTGACATTGACAATAAAACCATTTGGGTTAATTACGCAATTATAGGTCTAAGAGAAGAATTAGAATCTTTGTGGAAGAACTGGGCTATACATGTTGGTAATTTTGGCTACATTAAACTATTAAAAGAAATTGGAATTGATACTACTGAGCTGGAATTAAGTTCAGATGAGATAAAAAACATGATAACAAACGAAATTTTTAATAGAATTGATGATTTTAATCCAAATGATTTGGCAAAAAAACTTGCAAAAGTAATGGGTGAAGAGGTTAAGTATAATGAACACTTTTTCCAAAATATAAAGCCTAAAAAAACACTTTGGAATATAATAAAAGGAATTTTTAGTTCTTGAAGAATATGTTGCAATAAAGAATCCTGCTCCGAAAACCTCACCGAATTAGCGGCTAATCAAATAAAAATCAAGCTTATGCAATATACTGAAAAGAAAGATAATTAAGGAAAAACTACAGAATGGATTCTTACGATAGTTTTTAGATTGGCAAATAAGAATAAATATTGAATACAAAAGAACAAGAGAAGAATGAAAGATTGGGAGTTAGATAAAATCTATATTTGGGTTAGAGCTGCAAGTATTGCTGATAATAAAAATGGAGTGAAATTCCTAATTGATCAAAATGATAGGTCTCTTTTTAATCTGATTCTAAAGGACAAGAAATGGAAATGCATATTGAATCAAGAGATTGGTGTCAGATACACAAAAACTCATATTAAAATACTTGAAAAAAAAATAGAATCTCTGGATAATAATCAAGGTAATATTCTGGAGTTCCCAAAGCTTAATAATAGTAAAATAGACTATATTCAAAAGGCAAAATCTGAACTCGAAAATAAAATTAGAAATAGAGTTGAATATGATACAATGGAGTATAACAGAATTATTTATGAAGAGCCAGCTGATTTTTGAATTGAATGGCTAAAAAGTATTGGAATTAAAATAGAGAAACTTTCAAGAATTGGCTTTTGAAAATGTATAGAATAAAAAGCTGCTTAGAATAGCTAAGTGTTTTTGTGGTTAGTAGGATGCCATGTTTTTGGACAAAACCTTAGTAGACTAAAAGTTACCTAAATAAAACAATGATAGAGAAGCTTATTTGTATATTTGTAATTAAAATTAATGAGGGTTTTGTGTCGACTTCTGGTGTATAGTATTTGAAAAAATTAAATGAATGAGATAAAAACAAGCTGGTCAAAAGAAACTCCTCAATATGGGGCTTTTGATGATTATGTTATTATTGAATCAATTGATAATAATAAAAGAATATTAATTCGACCAGAAGAATTTGAATTTTTGACTTCTAAGTTATTTGAAAATTGGAAAAAAGAGAAATCAAAGTATATACAGTTACTTAAAGAATGGAATGAATGTTCTGGATTTAATAGTATCGGAAATAAACCTTCTATACTTTTGGATATTAGTAATACAATTAATGCGATTAAATTAATTGAAGGAGTTGACAAAATGGAATTTGCTACTTTAACTAAACAAGACTTAAATCTTTTTCTTGATTTCTTAATCCAGAATGAGAATAGTAGATTAAGAATTTGGAAAGAATAGAAAATGGCGATTTCAAAAAAAGGATTACGAAATCTTGTTGTGAATGGACAGAAGTTTTATTGGAAATTCAACGAAAAAGTAATTGTGAATTCTGATGAATTTAAAAATGGTATCTTAATAATTGATTTTGGTTGGTATGATGTGTGGTTATTTGTAAATGATAAGGAGAATGAACCTGCAGACTTTGAACCTAAATCAGTAACGCCAAAGTTTGTAAGTAAATCAATATCCTTTGCGCTTGTGGAGGGATGGAAAGACGGAAAAATGGAAATAGAATTCACAAACGGACAATATAAAAAAAAGTAAAAACTAAACAGAATAACTAACGTTCGTGTGGTCTGTATGATCATACATGAATAAAGTGTTGGCTAAACCAGACAAAATGTAATTGAAGAAATGCTATAGGTTTTATGTAAGTGCTTTTGTGTTTATTAAAGCTATTTTTGAAGTCTTAGGCAACGTATGTCATGTAATTGTGGGTATATGTTTTCTATAGTATTTATGAATGTTTATTGTATTGTTTTTATATTTAGAAAGCAATAGTTGGAATAAATGTCATTTTTGGGTTTATTGATTAGTCAGTATTCATTAAAGAAAGAATCTTGATACGAACAATTTTAATAATACTATTAATCTCTTTTTCCTCATCGGATGCTTTGGCATGTAGTTGCTCATTTGCTTGGAATGACTCCTTTAGTAGGACTGTGAAAAATTCTGAATTTGTGGCTTTGGTTAAAATAATATCATTTGATGAATATCTTCAAGATGAGATTTTAGACCATGAAGGTAAAATGCCTTACGCAATGACTGTCGAAATAATTAAGAAATATAAAGGCAAAGAAAAGCGTAAAAAAATCAAAATATTAGGAGACAATGGCATATTATGCCGACCATACTTATCTGATTTTGAAATTAACGGTTACTATTTGATTTCAGCCAACTCGTTAGATAATTCTGCAAACACTGAATATGATTTTTTTGTTTGCAGAACTGAATATTTAAAGGTAGATATCGAGTTGAACAAGGCTTACGGGAATTATTCAATGATTCGGAATCAGATTAGTCTTAAGACATTTGAAAACAAGCTAAAAAATGGCGATTGGGATTTTGTAATATTTGGCTTAATTGGAAGTTTAATAGTTATAGTCTTTATAATCATAAGAAGAAATAAAAAACGAAATACTAACAAAATAAATAATGTGAAATTTGTGAGAGATAGATAATAATGCTGATGTTGCTGCGATGTCGTCTACATAGTTAGTGTGGAAATTTTGTATGTTTTTATATTTGGGGTAATAATATGATAGGAGGTAAGTGTTACTTGGGGTTTATTAGCTAGCTATAGTGGATTGTGAAAAAATAAACAATGAGAATAATATATTGCGATAGTGTATTTGATAATAAATTAATCGAGCCAGATTATAAAGAAGAAAAAAAATCTGCTACTAATAGTGGATTTGATTTTTCATTAATCAGCTTTGAAGAATTGACTGATGGAAATATTGCAACAGCTTTAAGATTTGTAAAAGAAGTTGAAAACAAAGAATTTGGAATTTATAGAGGTTGGATGCTTACGCCAAATCAATATCAGAATCTTTATGAAGGGCTTCTAAAAAAGAATATTACATTAATAAACACTCCTATTGAATATAAACATTGTCATTATTTACCTTATTCATACGAAAAAATAAAATCGATAAGCCCAAAATCAAATTGGACAACTGAATTAGATAATGACTCTGTATTTAAATTAACCAAGGAATTTGGAGAAAGCCCAATTATATTGAAAGACGTTGTTAAATCTGAAAAGCACAATTGGGAAGACGCTTGTTTTATTCCTAATGCTTCAAATTTGGATAAAGTGAAATCTACAATAGATAAGTTTATTGAATTACGAGGAAACTCTTTAAACGAAGGATTAGTATTTAGACAGTTTGAAGAACTTGAATATCTGACTGAACACTCAAAAAGTGGAATGCCCTTGACTAAGGAATTTCGAATCTTTTTTGCGAATAAGAAAATAATAAAAGTGTTTGATTATTGGGATGAAGGAGAGTATGGAGAAACAAAGCCTGAGCTTGACATTTTTATAGAGATAGCACAGAATATTGATAGTAAGTTTTTTACTATGGATATCGCTAAAAAGAAAAATGGAGACTGGATTATAATGGAACTCGGAGACGGGCAAGTGGCAGGACTACCGGATAATGCTAATAGAAATGAGTTTTATAGTAAGCTAAAGAATGTATTACTATATGCTGTTATATAAATTTCTGTATTCTAAGGAATGTTGGTTGTATGTTTTTTATATTTGGATATAGTTATATACTTAATGATATATTTAGCTTGGTATGCCTAGTTTAATAAAATTAACTTTCCTGAAATAGTATGATAAAGAAAGAGAGAAAACGAATATTCAGAATAGTATTTATTATTGCAAGTATATCTTCTTTGTGGTTTGTACCATGGATTTTAGTTAAGGCTTGGATTTTACCACTGCCAAATACAGTTCAGCAACAAATGGATGAAGCAATTGATCATGGGTTTGATGGAATGATTGTTTACGTGGATCAAGCCGGAAAATCACCAGAATTTTATGCATCAGGATGGCATGATCGAAAAAATAAAATAGCAGCTTACCCACAAGCTTTATTCAAGATAGCTAGTATTAGCAAGCTATATGTAGCTGTTGCTACTGCAAAACTAGTTAAAGATGGGCGTTTATCTTTGGATAAAACACTTGCTTATTATTTTCCAGAACTCATAGGAAGAATTGAAAATTCGGATAAAATAACCTTAAAGCTAATGCTGCAACATCGAAGTGGTATTCCTAATTTTATAGATCATCCTGATTATTGGATAAAACCACCAAAAAACAAACAAGAAACACTTGAATATGCCCTTGATTTGCCAGCTGACTTTGAACCAGGTAAAGATTATGGTTATTCAAATACGAATTATATGTTGATTTCTGATCTTATTGATAAAGTAACAGGTTATAGTCATCAACAATATATAAAGGAGGAAATTTTGATACCGCTAAAGCTAAAAAATACGTTTGGTTCGCTGCATGAAGTGGATATAGACAATGTAATGAGCGGATATTATGTTGGTGTTCAAGAGGATCTAAAGTCTGAGTTTTCAGGTTTAATGATTGCCACAGCAGAGGATGTTGGTATATTTTTAAGAGCATTAAATGATGGTTCGGTGTTTAATGAAGGTGAACAAGAAATCTATTCCTCTATTTACGTGTACGAACACACAGGTTTAATTGTTGGTTACCAAAGTATTGCAGAATATCACAAGGATATTGATACAGTTGTTATTCAATTTAACAATACAACTAACTTTGATGGATATGATTGGAACTTAGCAGAAATTGTAATTAACCGTATTGTAAAAATTGTGAGAAGTAAATAAAACTTCTTTTGGGTATTGATTATAATATTGGTGCTAACTGTATAAATGAGGAAAAAAAATATAATAAATAAAACAGAGTATCTAAAAATTGTAACCATTTGGGATATTGGAAAAAGAATCGTTAAAGATTATTAATGAATATTAAAGAGCATTATAGTAAATTATATAAAGAATCAATTAGTAACATTTCCTCTGGAAAATACGAAATTGATCATTTAATAGATTCCAAGTCAGATAAAAGGTTTGGAATAACTCTTCTCGTAAGGCCTTCAAATGAAGTCAAAGATGAAATTCAAAAATTCTTATGCGAATTAAAAAAGGTTGAACCAAATCAATATTATTACCCCAATTCTGATATTCATATTACAGTTATGTCAATAATATCTTGCTATGAAGGGTTTGACATAAATAAAATTGATTTAGCTAAATACATAGAGCTTATAGAAAAATGTTTGCCATTAGATAATAATAATAAGATTCAATTTAAAGGTTTAACTGCCTCTAATTCTTGTATAATGTTGCAGGGATTTATGAATAATAATACAATAAATAGCATCAGAGATAATTTAAGAACTGAATTTAAGAACTCCGAATTGCAGCAAAGTTTAGATAAAAGATATTCTATTGAAACAGCACATTCAACTATTGTTCGTTTAAGAAAAAAGATCAATCAAAAAGACAAATTTCTAAAAATAATTGATAAATATGTTGATTATGATTTTGGGACTTTTGATATCGGAAAAATTGAATTTGTTTATAATGATTGGTATCAAAGAAAAGAGTTAGTAAAAAAGATACATGAATTTAAGTTGTAAAAAACAACCTAAGCTAAGAAACAACTAAGGCGAAATAGAGGTAAAAAGACATTACTTATTCTCCAAAGTATAATTGTAATAAGCTGCTCAAGCTTTTTCTATTGCAAAAGTCTGTTTTTGCAGTTTATGAGATATTATATACTGTTATATAAATTTCTGTATTTTAGGGAATGGTATTTGTATGTTTTTTATATTTGGTATTCAATATAGTAGAAATAAACGCCACATATTGATTATTAATTAGTCAGAAACAATATCATAAAAAATGAAAAAAACAATATTTCTACTATGTACCACAGTATTAATTCTGTCTTGTATAAATAAACCTCAGTCTAAAGGGAAAGTAATCACAAACAACATTAAATTGACTTGGTTAGAAAATTGGTTTTCTGCATGGGAATTAATGTCAGAAGAAGTTTTGAAATTGCCTAAATCAACTGCTCCAACTATGCTTTTCTATGACGATAAATATGTCTATACAACATCTGAAGTTTCTGCACCAAATGGAGAATTATTTGATGGTCCTAAATTACTTGGAGAAAAATTATCTTGGAAAAGAGAATTACATAATGATACTATTACCATCCCAGATGGGCAGCGGATACCAATTCAGCTAATGACTTTTGCCGCTCCATCTGAGGAAAAAAATGTTGAAGCTTTTTTTGTAATGGCAGCCCCTATTTTCTGGAAAGAAGTTGGAATCGAAAGCAAAGAAGTAGGTCTCGATAAATTATTGACAGGTGTTTTTCTTCATGAATTTGCTCATACCAGACAAATGAACGGAATTGGATCAAAAATAACTGATTTTGAAAATAATCACACTTTCAAATTCGAAATTAGTGACGATATTATACAAGATTATTTTTCAAATGATAGTCTATATGTAGCAGCATATAATAATGAAATAGATTTCTTATATGCTGCATCTAATGCAAAGACAAAGAATAGACTACATAGTTTAGCGAATGAAGGATTAAACCTCTTAAAAGGAAGGCAATCGAAATATTTATTACCTGAAAAAAAAGCCTTAGTTGGAATGGATAATATATTTCTTACTATGGAAGGTCTTGGCCAATTTATGATTGTCTCTTGGTTAACAAATCCAAAAGGAGGGAACATCCCTTATGACATTGCTGTAAAAGCAACAAGAAGAGATAAAAAATGGTGGTCGCAAGATGAAGGATTAGCACTATTTTTAATTCTTAATAAATTAACCACACCAGATTGGAAAATGATGTTTAGTAAGCATCCCATTGATATAATTAAATTACTCGAAAATGAAATAAAAGATGCTAATAAATAACTGTGACTAGGCATAACTATAGTAGTTTGATGTAAATAGCTTATGGGGCTAGGTTATTGTTAATTTGATATTCTTACATAAATTTCTGTATTCTTAGCTATGGTGTTTGTCTTTTTGATAATAATATATAAATATAGCTGTCATATACATAATGATGTGTTCGTTTTGAAGTAGTGTGTTATGATATAGCTGCCTATAAAAATAAAGAAAATGAAAATTGAAAGATTGCACCACATTGCTATTATTTGTACTGATTATCAAAAATCTAAGAAGTTCTATACCGAAATTTTGGGATTCAAAATTATGAATGAAGTATTTAGGGCAGAACGACAATCATACAAGTTAGACCTTTCATTAAACGGGCAATATTTAATTGAGTTGTTTTCGTTTCCTAACCCTCCTGAAAGACCAACAAGACCAGAATCTACTGGTTTAAGACATATTGCATTTGCAGTTGTAGATCTTGACTTATCTGTAGCGTTTTTAAAATCAAACAATGTAGTTACAGAAGCAATACGAACAGATGAGTTTACAAATAAAAGATTCACTTTTCTAAACGATCCTGATAAACTACCTATTGAATTATATGAATTATGATAAACATTAAGCGCTTTTTACAAAATTATTACTTTCCTCTTACTAAAGATAACGCAAAGCAGCCTTGGGAGATTGTTACCGATTTAGAAGAGCTAATAAGCAATCGTATTTCTATATTAAATACCGATTATAGGATAGAAAACAATATTGCAATTCATAAAACTGCTGTGATAGAAACAAACGTTACTATTAAAGCACCAGCCATTATCGAAAAGGATTGTTTTATTGGTGCAAACGCTTATTTGCGTAATGGTGTTTATCTTGGACAAGGAGTAAAAATAGGAACAGGTTGTGAGATTAAATCAACCTGTATTTTTGATAACAGTGCTATTGCTCATTTTAATTTTATTGGGGATAGTGTTATCGGACAAAACGTTAATTTTGAAGCGGGTGCTATTACTGCCAATCATTATAATGAAAGAAAAGACAAACGAATTTTTGTGGTGCACAATGGAATAAGTATAGATACCAAATCAGAAAAGTTTGGTTCTTTAGTTGGGGACAATTCAAAAATTGGAGCAAATGCTGTGTTATCACCAGGAACATTATTGGCTACTAATAGTATAGTAAAGCGTCTTGAATTAATTGAGCAAATCAAGTGATTAAAAAGGCGAATACACCATAAATTGCTATAACTGCTTAGCAAAGTATTTTGACTTAGAGGAATAAATAGTATTGCTTTACTTTGTTAAGTATTTGTGTATTTGGATAACTATAGTTGATGTACATGTATATGGCGTTTATTTAGACATAGTAGTATGTAATTTTAGTAATCAACATAAAACCTTCATCTGATAAAGGTTGGTACACCCAAGGAGGTGACTAATGAAGATGTACCATGTGACAGATTTATAAAATATGAGTGTAGAATAGATACATGAATAGAAGAGCTAAGTACAACAAATCATAATTTTATAATTGTTATATAAATCCAAGAAAAAAATAAATGATTAGCACTATAAGAACTGCTATAATTGAAATATTATTAGAGAAAAAGAGTCTTATGTTATAAATCAGAACTTCTACTTTATAAGTTAATACTTTTATAAAAAATACATTTTGCAGATTTACTTCAAATAATAATAGTTGGAACCAATTATTCTAGAAAAGAAAATGACTTATAGAACATTATTAAGAGTACTCTTCATATTTTGCTGTTTTAGTCCATTAAAGGCTCAGAAAATTGAACCAATAACGGTTACGAAATCTATTCAAAATAAAATTGATTCGATTTTTAAAAAATATAATAATTTAAATACACCTGGTCTTTCTGTAGGATTTATGCAAAACGGAAAACTTCTATTCTCGAAAGGATACGGAATGGCAGATTTAGAACATAATATTCCTGTAAATACTTCTAGTGTTTTTTCATTAGCATCTGTATCAAAACAATTTACGGTATTTGCAATATTGCTTTTAGAAGAAGAAGGAAAATTATCGCTTGAAGATGATATTAGAATGTATCTTCCCAAATTTAAGAATTATGGCAATATTATTACACTTCGGCAATTGGCAAATCATAGTAGTGGAATTAGAAGTCAATTGCAACTTCTTGGCCAAGTAGGATACACATCAGATAATATAATAACAAAAAAAAAGGTTCATAAAATAATTTTCAACCAAGAGGAGTTAAATTTTAAACCAGGTTCAGAGTTTAGTTATTCAAATTCGGGATATGTGCTTTTAGCAGAAATTGTAGCGGAAGTTTCAGGGAAATCATTTCCCATATTTATGAAAGAAAATGTATTTGAACCATTAGCAATGAATAATTCATTTGTAATGGATGATTATCACAAAATAGTGAAGAATAAAGCAAACTCATACGGAATTGAAAACGAAGTTTATGTAAATGCCCCTGCTAATTATTCTTATTATGGCTCTACAGGTTTATATACAACATTAAACGATTTTAGCAAATGGACATCAAACTTCAATAACCCAAAAGTTGGAAATAGCGCTATATTCAAAAAGATGAACACACTAGCAGTTTTGAACAATGGGAAAACTTATGGTCATGCTTTAGGGCAGTTTGTAGGTGATTTTAACGGCTTAAAACAAATTTACCATTCTGGTGGAGATGCTGGATATCGTGCGTTTCTTGGCAGATTTCCTGAACAAGATGTAGCTGTTTTACTTTTAAGTAATAATAGCACCATTGATGCTCAAGGCAAAGCATTAGAAATGGCAGATCTTTTTTTGAAACCCTATTACAAAAGTAATTCGATAACTGAACCCAACTCAAGCAAGTCGAAAATAATAAAACTAGCAACTAAAGATTTAATGAAGCATAGCGGTAGTTATATTAATACGAACAATTATGTGATTAGAGATATACTTGTCCGTAGTGATACATTAATATATTCAAGGCAAGATCAAAATGGTCGTGCAACACCTCTTTTAAGATTGGATAAACAAAATACTTTTCAGCTTGGGAATAACAAAAACGTTCAAGCATTTTTTAGCAAAAGTGGGACAACTGAATCTCTTGGGATTTTGGTTAATGGAGAAGAAGTGGAAGTGTATAACAAGTATTTGCCAAAGAAATATTCTGTCAAAGAACTAGAAGAATTTACAGGATCTTATTACAGTAAAGAATTGGATACTAAATATATTTTGAAAATTGAAAAAGGTGTTTTAACAGTCTCGCACTCAAAAATGGATTTTATAACATTGAAATCCATTAAATTAGATAGTTTTTTGGCTTTAAGTTGGCAGTTTAGATCTCTTAAATTCGAGCGAAATCAAAACCATCTAGTTGACGGATTTAGAATATCATCTGACAGAGCAAAAAATGTATACTTCGAAAAAACTACTAAAAATTAAGTATTTAAAGCAAAGTATTCTATAACCTTCATTATAGGATATGCTAACTTTTACTAGAGAAAAATCTTGTTTTTAAAATGATAAGATTTTTTTAAATGTAAACTTCTGTTATTAAATTGTGTAAAAAAATGTAGTTAATCAAATGAAAGTAATAGTTCAATAGATGAACAATTCTGTTGTATTATGGCATTATCAATAAACTTAGTAATAGAAAAGAGTAATGATTTTAAAATACTCCAATTTTTTTATTGATTAGATAAACCTCTGTATTCTTATGAATAGCGGTTGTATGTTTTTTATATTTGGGATATATTATAGCAGAAATAAACACAATAAGCTGAGTTTATTAATTGTAGGTAATTATTTTTTTGAGTCAACACCGTAGAAAATAAGAAAAGATAAAAAATACGACTGAAAACAAACTGATAAATAACAAAATATCGCCAACCAATAAGAAAATGAAAAATAAATCCAATCCCGTTGTTTATTTTGAAATTCCAGTTACGGATATTCATAGAGCAATTAAATTTTACAATGCTGTATTTAACTTCACATTTGAAAGAGAAATAATTGATAAAAATGAAATGGCTTTGTTTCCATTTTCGGACGAAAACACTGGAATTTCAGGAGCATTAGCACAAGGAGAAATTTACAAACCGACAAATAATGGAGTTGTAATTTACTTTAAAACAGAAAGTATTGACAAGACCTTAAAAATGGCAGTTGAAAGTGGAGGGCAAATTTTGTACCCAAAAACATCAAATGGAGACTTAGGTTTTGTTGCAGAATTTGAAGATAGCGAAGGAAATAGAATTGCTTTACATCAATCATCAAATTGATTGGTAAGAAAACACGCTAAGCTGCAAAAAAATCACAGATAGCCTTTTTTAAATTCAATTGGAGTAGTGTTGGTTTTTAACTTAAATACTCTGGAAAAATAAGCATAATCCATATACCCTAGAATTTCCGAAATTTGACTTAATGTATTATCAGAATGTACAATTAGTCGTTTTGATTCCAAAATTACACGTTCTGTAATTAGCGTTGTAGTTGTTTTATTTAAGGTTGTTTTTGTAACCCTATTCAAATGTTTTGGACTAATATTTAATTTACTAGCATAAAATTTGACAGATTTCTCTACTTTATAATTTTCATTTATTACAACTTCTAATGCCCGTAAGATTTCTAAATAGGAGTGAGATGTAATAGTTGTAGTAGATTTTGTACTTGTATAATGCCTTGCTAAATCAATATAAGTGGTGTGAATAAGGCTTGCTATTTTTTGTTTTTTAAAAGGAAGCTTATTGTAGTATTCATCATTTATTTCTTTAAATTTTGACTCAAATAATTGTATCTGTTCAAGGCTTAATGTTAAAGTTGGGCTACTTTCATAAGAGAAGAAAAAAGGCAATTGTCCTAGTTTACTATTGGTAAAATGTAATTCATAAAAATCTTGAGTATGAAAAAAAATATAACCTTCAGGAGCGGTATCAAATGTCCAATAATGAGTTTGTCCTGGTCTTAAAAAAAAAACATTACCTGGTTTTACTTCGTAAGTATTAAAGTCTATTTCATGTTTTCCAGTACCTTTTATAAATAATACACATAGAAAGAAGTTGTGTCTATGGGGTTTATGAAAGAAACCTTCATTCTTTTTAAGATGTGTACTTAAGTCATTAACATATAAATCTGAAAGAGAAACTTCTGGTTCAAATTGTAAAATATTTAAGGTTGGTATTGTGTTCATAAAAATATTTATGTCCTAAATGTACAAAAAACGGCGATTTTTATGGGAGTGTTTTATGCTAATATCTTGCTAAATTTGCAAAACAAATCTTAATTACTTGGTTATGAGGTTAATTTTAAAAAGTAAATGTCCGCATTGTAAAAATGGTGATATATTTAGTGATAAAGGAAATTTAATATTATTCCAAAGTCCAAAAATGAATGACAAATGCGAGAATTGTAGTTTTAAGTTCGAAAAGGAGCCTGGTTTTTTCTTTGGAGCTATGTTTGTGAGTTATGCAATTGCCGTGGCTCAGTTTATTGCATTTGTTATTATATCTCACTTTGTTTTTGATGTGTCTTTATTATATACTTATCTAGGAATAATTGTATTAGCGTTTGTATGTGCTTCCTTCAATTTTAAACTTTCTAGAACAATTTGGATTTACTTTTTTTATAGAAAAAGTGAACTCGTTTAGTTTCAATTAATAATAACGATTTTTATAATACAGATGTAGGTTATCCAGTATTTATAGCTATCTAAAAAAGCCCATAAACATTGTGTTATGAGCTTTTTTTATTGCAAAATGGTTTTACAATAATTAATTTTTATTTGGGCTAATACTAAATGAGTATTTATAAGTTTTATCTGCTGGTATAGTATATTCTGGATGTACTAGTCGTCCCCATGATGTATCTCCACCAACACCCATTTGTAAGTAATCGATGTTCCATTGATATTGTTTTCCAATTTTTATTTCAGCTCCATGTTTTTTAGTAACTGGTACTAATCCAGAAGCAGATTCAGAAGCGTCTAATTCAGGATTAAAATCTATTTCCTTCATAGTGAATGGCCAAATACTACTGTTAAGTAATGATGTGTTTCCTGATGCTTTTAATACAATAGCATTAGATGCAATACTAAACCAACGTACATTAGATTTGTTTCCTGTCTCTTGAGGACGAGAATACTGTTCAAAACCGGTATTAATGGTATTGGTATAAATGGCAGTTTTCTGCCCTGTATTTCTATCCCAATAGCTTTCTTGAGGTCCTTTTCCATACCAAGAAGCATTTGTATAAGAATCAGTTAAAGTTAAATACATTCCTAAACGAGGAATATTCGGGAGATCCTTTTGTTTTGGTGTAAAGCTATAATTAACATCCAATATACCTTCAGGAGTTATTTCATAAACAACAAGTATTTCAGCTTTTATATTTGGCAATTCATAGTTAAGACTAAAGGATACTCCATTTGGTGTTTTTACAGGTGCTTTTTTTAACGTTGCAGTATAGTTATAAGTTGCATCTTGCCAAATTTGTGCCCATTTGTGCATATTATTCCCCAAATCGTTGTCAGTTGGAGGTCTCCAAAAGTTAGGACGAATAGGTTCTGAAGTAATTAGCTCATTATTGTAATTCCATAAAATCAGTTCGCCAGATTTTGAATCAATTGTTAAGGTTACATTTTTATTTTTGATGGTAATAGCAGTATCATTGTTAATCTCTAAGTCGTTTTTTCGTTTGCCTTTATTATTAGTTGTTATTCCTTTTTGAATAATAAATTCATCCCAAGCAATTTCATGGCCTTCAGGTATTAGAGCTGTTTTTGTTTTTTGTACCAAGCTTAGCAATAAAATGTATTCCTTATTGTTATTGAATGTTTTTGGAAAATCCTCTAATTGAAATGTTTTTGTTTTCTGTGCTAATACTGTTGTAAAGTTGGTATTTCCAGTATTAACTACTTTTCCGTTTTCTAATAATTTCCAGAGGACTGTTTGCTTAGAGAAATCTGCAAAAAAATTTTTGTTAGTTATTGAATATTTACCGTTTCCTAAGTAGGTGAATTGTGCAGGTTCATAGACTTTTTTCACTTCGGAAAGGTGAGGATGTGGATTACGATAAGGATCTACGAGTCCGTTATTTAAAAAATTACCATCAGTAGGAAGATCTGGATGATAATCATGACCATATGCTAAATATGGTTTTCCTTCTTCATTTTTATATTCTAAACTTTGATCTACCCAATCCCAAATATAACCACCTTGTAGATTAGGATACTTTTCAATAATATCCCAGTAATCTTGTAGGTTACCAACCGAATTTCCCATTGCATGGGCATATTCAATCATTATGGATGGTTTATCAGAATTTGAAGTTGCATGTTCAATTAGGTTTTCTGGTTTTGGATACATTGGACAATATAGGTCTGTATAGTCATCTTTTCCCGCAGGTTCATATTGTACAATTCTATTGTTATCCTGTTCTTTTAACCATTTGTAAGTGGTTCTAAAAACCTCTCCTTCACCAGCTTCATTTCCTAATGACCAAGAATAGATAGATGGATGATTCCTGTCTCTAAAAAACATACGTTGGGTACGCATCATATGTGCAGGTAACCATGACATTTCATTTCCTATTTGAGTTGTTTTGTCAATTGCCAACGGATGGCTTTCAATATTAGCTTCATCAATAACATATAGCCCATATGTATCACACAGTTCTAGCCAGTACGGATCGTTTGGATAATGAGAGCTTCTTACCGCATTAATATTGTTTTGTTTCATTAACTTAATATCCATTTCCATGGATTCCCGAGAAACCACATGTCCAGTATATGGATCGGTTTCATGGCGGTCTACACCTTTAAAATTAATAGCTTTTCCATTAATTAAAACCTGACTGTTTTTTATTTCAACACGTTTAAAACCAATGTTTTGTTGTACAAACTGGCTATTTCCTAAACTATTTGTATCAATAAGACTAAGTTGAAGTTGATATAGGTTAGGGTTTTCTGCAGACCATTTTTTTACGGCAGTAATACTAGTACTGTCTAGAACAATAGTTTCTATTGTGTTTTTAGGAATAGAAATCTCTTTTGAAGTTTTATAGATGGATTTTCCTTCAGTAAATAGCTCAATAAATAGTGTTCTATTGGATTTTTCTGTACTAACATTGTTAATAGTAACACCACCTTTAAAAATACCAGTAGTATAAGTATCATCTAATGTAGTATTTGCATCATAATCAGCGATAAATACTTTTGGCTGACTGTATAAATAAACATCCCGTTCTATTCCACTCATTCTCAGCATATCTTGACTCTCTAAGTAACTAGCATCACTCCAACGAAACAGTTGTAATGCTATTATATTTTGACCTTCTCTAAGATATTTTGTAATATTAAATTCGGCAGGAGTTTTACTACCTTGAGAATAGCCAACATATTCACCATTAATATAGACATACATTGCTGACTTTGCTGCTGCAAAATGTAAAATGATGTCTTCAGATAAGAACTGTTTTGTTAAGTTTATTTCCTTTCTATAGGAGCCAACAGGGTTATAATCTGTTGGGGCATCTGGCCATTTTGTAGTAAATGGGTAGCGCTCATCTAGGTATATTGGGTGTCCAAAACCTTCTACTTCCCAATTGGCAGGTACAGGAATTGTAGTCCAATCGCTATCATCAAATTCTATGTTTTGAAACGTAGTTGGACGTTGTTTTGGATCTTTTACCCAGTTGAATTTCCAATCTCCATTTAAGCTAATAAAACGACGAGAATCTTCTTTTTTTACTATATTTTTTGTTTCAAATCCAAAATAAGTGGCCCTAGGAGCTAATTTGTTTTCTTCAAAAATTTTATGGTTATAATGGTTTTTTTGTTCAGCTATAGTATTTAATTTTTTGGTATTGCATCCAATTAATAGTATCGCAACAAGTGCTAATAATAGTTTAGTTTTCATTAGTATAGGAATTAGATTTCATAAAATCTTCAGAGAATATCTTACTTAGGTAAAAAATGAGTTCTTTTGCGTTTTCTATTGTAAAAACAATTGGAGGTTTTATTTTTAAAACATTATGATCGGGGCCATCTGTACTCATTAGTATACCATGATCTTTCATTCTGTTTGCCAAATAATCGGTTTGATTGGCTAATGGCTTTTTTTGAGCATCTACCAATTCAATACCTAAAAATAGTCCTTGACCACGTACATCGCCAATAATAGGGTATGTTGTTGCTAGTTTTTGCAATTCTCCTTTTAAAAACTCACCAACTTTTAATGCATTCTCTTGGAGCTTTTCTCGTTTTACAGTACGCAATACTTCAGCTCCAATAGCACAAGAGACAGGATTACCTCCAAAAGTGTTAAAATATTCCATGCCGTTGGCAAATTTATCAGCTACCTCCTGAGTACATACTACTGCGGCAAGTGGATGCCCATTTCCTAAAGGTTTTCCAATAGTAACTATATCAGGAATAACATCGTGTAATTGAAAACCCCAAAAGGTTTTTCCCAACCTACCACAACCAACCTGTACTTCATCAGAAATACAGAGTCCACCAGCAGCTTTTACATAATTATATGCTTTTGCTAAGAATCCTTTTGGTAATTCTACTTGACCACCACAACTTATAATTGGTTCTATGATAAAAGCTCCAACATTTCTGTTTTTTGCGTGTATGTTTTTTATTTGCTGTTGTACTTCATCTGCATAAGCATCGGCAGTATGTTCTCCTTGATGTTTTCCTCTAAAAGCATCGGGTAGGGGAAATATATGAGTATGTTCTGGTGCTCCTTTACCGCCTTTACCATCAAATTTATAGGAGCTAATATCAATACACATATTGGCATTACCATGATAGCCTACTTCTGAGGCAATAATATCTCGTTCTCCAGTATTGGCCTTAACCATTCTAATAGCGAGTTCGTTGGCTTCACTTCCAGAATTTACAAAATGAACAACGCTTAATTCTGGTGGCATTGTTTCCAATATTTCCTGAGTCAACGCATTGATATTATCATGTAAATACCTTGAGTTGGTATTGATTAAGCCCATTTGCTCTTGTCCAGCTTTTACAACTGCAGGATGCTCATGACCAACATGTGCTACATTATTAACGGTATCTAAATACTTATTGCCATATTGATCTAATAAGTATTGCCCGTCTCCACGTACCATTTTAATAGGAACATCGTATTGTAAGCTTAAACTTTTACCTAAATGTTGTTTTCTATAATTTATTAATTCTTGATTAGAAATTGTGTTATTTTCTGAAAGTGCTTCTGACTTAAATAGTAGATTAGGATTTGGACAGATACTTTTCCAAACTTTAGTTTGCTTTAGATAAGCAACACCTGGAAAATCGTTTTTAAAATCAAGTAAGGATAATAGTACTTGAAAATGAAGATGTGGTGCCCAGTTTCCATTTTCTGGATAATTTCCTAGAAGGGCGAGTAGTGCTCCTTTTTTAATCTGATCTCCTGCTTTTTTATGAGCAACACTTTCAACCGTTAAATGACCATATAGGGTATAGAATTCGAAATTTTCAATCTTATGCTTTAAAACAATTAATCCGCCATATTCTTTATCACCGGCATCATTAACGGCAAAAACAATTTCTCCATCTAATAATGCATGAACAGGAGTTTGTGCAGGAAGCCAAAAATCAACACCTAAATGTATGCTTCTACTTTCCCTACCATTATTTCCTGTTTTATCATAAGAAGTGGATGTATAGATAGGTCTAGGCTCTAAGTAACCACCAGCTATAATTTTATCAGGAACTGTATGTTGAAGCCTATCAATTTTAAATTGAAATATTGCTAAATCATTAAAGTCTGCTTTGGCTCCAATCCATTTACTGGAAACGCTTAAATCTAAATGGTGAATATCGTTTTTTGCTATAGTTGGAAACAATTCGGCACTAGAAAAAGTATTGTTTTTTGCCCAATTTATAAATTTTTCTTCATTTGGATGTGCAGTATAACCACAAGCTTCCCTAAAGGTGTAATATGCATAATTGGGACTAATAATAAACCATTTTTTTAGTACTTCCCATGCTGGTTTTTCGCTAATAAGCAAGTAAGCATTATCTGGCTCGTTAATCTTGTTTAAAGCAGATTTTGTTACTGTAATAACCAATCGCATGGCAATAGTTGTATACAAGTGGGCTAATTCTTCCTCTTTTAATGGAAAAGAAGCGTGGTATCCTTTTATTAATGGTATTGCAGCTTCTAAAGGATCGTTATGTTGCATTATACCATAAGCACAAGCTATTGCAAGATCGTTAATAACTTGGGTATGTATGGCATCTCCATAGTCTATAGCAGCTTTTACCGTTGGATTGATCAATTCTGAAGAAACAATAACATTATTATCGTTAGCATCGTTATGTACAACACTTTTTCTTAGCTTTTGATAGGTCTCTTGCTTTTGAGAGAATTGCTCTTGAAAATATGAAATTATCTCTTTTTCATCACCTTCAAACAAGTCTATATGTGCTGTAGTCCAAAGTGATTGTGCAACATCCCATTCAAAATCCCGATGCGCTTCTGGATGGTCAAAACCTTGCAGTGCAGTTGTAAGTGCACCACATTGCGTTCCCAAACTGTAACGTAGGCTATCTAATTGTGGATTTACACTACTCCATACTCTTCCTGTAACCCAAGTTAATAAACGTACTTTTCTGCGGTTACCAGCTTCGTCAATAATTTCTGAAATAGCATCTCCGTTAGTACTTAAACATACTTGGGGCGCTATTAAATTATTTTCCTTGTTTTGGGTATGTTGCAATAGTTTTTGCTGAAAATCTAAATAAGCTTCATTTTCATCTGGACGAGATATTTTTAAGATATAGCCATCACCATCTGCTACTTTTATTCTAAAATTAAAATCAACCTCTCCAGGAAGGGGAGATGCTTGTCCAGTGATATTATATAATGACAATGCAATTGCTGCTGCCTTGTCAGTAGAAATTTGTAGTGTATTATAATTCATCTTCATCATTTGTTAGTAGCATTATAATATGCGCAGCACTCCAACTAAAGTTTTGTGCATTGAGTCCTTTTCCTGTAATAGGATGATAGTTTTCTCGTATCGATTTTCCATCTTCTAGGATACCTTCAGCTCCAGATATAATTTGTTCCGTAGCTTTATAAGCTTCATCTATAAATCCATAATTTTGCAATCCTTTTACTCCAAAATAAGCCTGATCTAACCAGTTTGGCCCTCTCCAATATCCTCTTAAGGGATTGAATTTTTCATGATCGGCACTCATGGTTTGGAAAGGAACTTTGGTATAAAACTTTGCAGGATTCATCATTTTATTTTTAACAGCTAATGCTTGTTCTTGTGTTGCTGCATTTGCCCATAAGGCTGTCCATCCTTCACTTCCTTCTCCTTTAATAAATGTTGTTCCTTCTAAATTAGTGTCATAAAACCAACCATCGTTAGCATCATAAAACTGACTTTGTATTTTCTCTTTTAAAAGAGCAGCTTCAGCCTTGTATATTATTACATCTCCATTTTTTTCTAAAATTTTAGCAAGCTTTGCTAGGTATAATTTTTCTGCATATAAATAGGCATTTAAATCTACACTTTCTTGATCAATAGAATAGGCGCCATCACTATTTTTTAATATCTTAGAATTATCAAAACGTATGGCATTATCCATTCCGCTTTCCCATTTTGCAGCAATTAAGCTTCCATCTGTTGATCCATATTCGCACAATCCATCTTTATCATGATCTCTTTTGTTGTACCACCAATTGTGATATAGTTTTAGCTTAGGATAAAGTTCTTTAATAAAGCTAGTGTCTTTGTCTTTTTGATAAATTTTGGCTACTGCCCAAGTTGCCAATGGTGGTTTTGTATCTCTATAGTTATGTGCTTCTATGGTAGTATCTCTATATACACAGTCTACAATAAAACCATCGCTATTTTGAAAATGAAACATTGTTTTTACCTGACTTTTTGCAAGATCGGTGTTGTAGTATGATAAACCTACAGCATGTTTCCAAGAATCCCAAGACCAGAAACCGTTGAACCATTTGTAATGATAACTAGGGAACAAACCAGCATGTTTTAGCTCTCCAGCAGGAATACGCCAATTGTTTTGTAATGTAAGCTGTGCTTTTGCTAAAACTTTGGCATAGGTAACGTTTTTAAACTTCTGCTTGGTATCTAAATTCAAAGCAATTAATTGCTGTTCTTTTTCTAGTTTTCTTTTTAGTAAAATACTATCAAAATTACTGTTAGTAATTAATTGCTTTTCATTTTTCCATGAGTATTCGGGAAAAATAAATGTTTGTGAAATGATAATGTTTTCCGTTGTATTTGCTGCAATAGCAACTCTTTTGTGGTTTATTTGATAATTAATACTATCTTTAATTGTGATTTTATTGTTCTGATCAGATACAAATTGTAAATAACCGGTAGCTGTAGAATGTTTAGAATCAAGTTTTAAATAATTATGAGCTGCTGTAGCTTTTATTCCAATATCAAAAAGGCTTGCTTTAATATGTACATCAAATAGTATTGAATGTGATGAAGTATTGGTGATTTTTGTGCGTTGTAAAGCGGTATGTCCAGATATAAAAACTAATTCTTGTTGTATGCTAAGAGAATCATTTTTGTAGCGTTGTTCTAAATGGCTACTATAGCTTTCTTGCGCTGTTATATCTTTTTTCCAATTTACTGTTTTTGTAACGTCTGTGGTATTTGTTAACGTAAGTGTAGCTAATGATGGGTTTGTCCAAACTCCATTCTGCTGTGTTAACAGATAAGGTCCAGAAAAGCCACCATAGTTGGTAATAGAATCAGGCATGCTATAGGCAAACCAAGCCCCTTGATCAGAAAACATTAGCATACTTTTATCTGATTTATGAGAAGGAGTACCAATATAGTTTAAGCTGTTTTTTGAATGTACTAACTGGGTAAACTTTGGTGACGACTTAAGAGCATCTTTTTTTTGAGGAGTACAATTTAAAAGTAAAAGAAGTGAAACTCCTAGGTATAAAACGTTTCTTTTTGACATTTAGTTACTTGTTTATCTTTTGAAAAATATAAATAAAAAGGGATGATTTTAATGCTGATAAAATCGAAAGTACAAAAAAAAATGAATTATTAATAATAAGTTTTGTTTTTATCTATAGTATTGAAAAACAAGGAGATTGGGGAGCTTTAGAAATGAATAAAACAAATTTTAACTACCAGTTTTTTACTGTTTTATAATTGGAATTAAAGCATTGAAATAAAAACAATTGGATAGTAAAAAGACGGTTTCTGCTAGAAGAAGTGAGCTGTTTTAAAAAAAATCAACGTTTTGACTAGGTATAAACTAATGTTGAATTAATTTATGTTGTTCCTAGATCAAAACGTTGAAAATATTGCTTAAATAATGATTAGAGCTATTGATTGTATCAATTGAATAGCTATTGCAATGTAATGATATGTTTTTTACATGTATTTGATAACCAACAGATGGTTTTTGCTATTAAAATGCGTTTTACATGTTTAGAAGTACCAATATGTTAAATTGATCTCGGCTAGAGGTTTCAAAAAATTGATTCATATAACCTGCTTCAAGTTTTAGGTTACTATTTAGTTTATAACCAATACCTGCATATACACGATTTCTATCAAATATTGATGTTTTTGTGTTTAGGAATATTTCATTATAAGCAGAAAAATAATACTTTTTTAGTGCTGATTCTTTTGTGCTAAAGGGTACTTTTAATCCTAAAAAGTATCTGAATCGCATTTTAAAATCAGCTTCTACAAAACGTTGTTCAAATCTATATCTGTGACTTAGATTAACAATACCAACCTTTTGTTTTGTTGTAAATTGCTGGTAAATACGATGTTCATTTACACTAGCTTTTTCATTAGAATCACCAATATAATTTTCAGACAATATATAGCCATAACCTAATAAGATATTGTTATTGTTTTCTGTTAAGTTATATCCTAAACCAGTCCTTATTAGCAATTGTTCTAAATCTCCAATGGCGTCATAATTTCTGTATTGTACCTCATGATGTAGGTTCCATTTTTGATTAAGTTGCTTATTACCTATGTAAATTAGCCAATTCCCAAAATTACTGTCCTGTGCACGTATTGCAATAGGCAGCATCAATACTAAGATTAATGCTGCCATACCAATTTTTTTCTTTTTCATATATAGCGTTTATTCGTAGAAATTAACTGCACCAGTTTTAATATCGTACATCGCTCCAATAATCATGATTTCTCCACTTTGCTGCATTTCAGCCAACACTTCACTTTCGTTAAGGATTCTATCAATAGTCATCGTTACATTTTTTGCAGCAACATTATCTACAAAACTAAGGTTTGAAGAGTTTCTTTGCGCTTGATCTTCTGGTTGTTTTACCGCTTCAACTGCTGGTTTTATCTTTTCGATTAATTTGGTAAGGTTCCCCATTTTTGCATCATCACAAGCACCTTTAACTGCTCCACAGCTAGTGTGTCCTAAAACAACAACAAGTTTTGTGCCAGCAAGTTTGCATGCAAACTCCATGCTTCCTAAAATATCTTCATTAACAAAGTTTCCTGCAACACGAGCACTAAAAACATCACCAATACCTTGGTCAAAAATTACTTCAGATGATACTCTAGAGTCAATACAACTTAATATAGTTGCAAAAGGATATTGTCCTGTGCTTGTATCTTTTACCTGAGCTAATAAGTCTCTATTGGCTTTAATATTATTGGTAAACCTAATATTTCCTTCCTTTAATTCTTGTAAAGATTTTTGAGGAGTCATTGTAGCTTGTGTTTCTTTTGTGTGTGCTTTCATAAATTTAATATGTATAGTTAATAATTAGTGCCCCAGTATTAATACTGGCACACTTGTTTTGTTTAATAATTGTTTAATATTTGATGAAATGTTATTTATTAATAATGATGTTCTGTTCTTTTTTGTGTTACGAACCAAACATAACAATTCTACATTACTTTTTAAAACATAAGAAGAGAGTCCACTTAATGTATTAGCAGTTTCTTCAAATTCGAATGTTATGGATTCTTTATCTCCTTCGGGTTTTGTAGAAGTAGTTGCTTCTTTATTTTTAAACTTAAAATTGATAATTGGACTTGTACTTAGCTGCTTTAAATCTTGAGTGATTTCAAAATTATCTTGATTGGAATGCTCATCAAAAAAACCTAATAGCATATCTGTATAAGGAGTATTTGTTTTTCCAGTTATAAGCACATTACCACCAAAATTATTAATCACAAATTGGGTTAGATTATCACTAAAAAAGCTTAACAATTTAGGTTTTCCCTTGCCTAAAACAACAATATCTGGTTGTTTGCTGTTGAGATGATCTAAGACTTCATTTTTTATATTACCAAAGGTAAAATCATATTTAATACTGATATTTTCTTCTTTGGCAATACGTTCTGTAAGCTTTTCCATTTGCTTTTTTATAGAAGAACGTTCTTTCTCTATTGCAATAATTGCAGAAGACTGGTTATCGTTTTTAACAATTTCCGTTGGTGTTTTTACGTAAAACAGCTCTATACTACCATCTATAAGTTTAGAAAGGTTAATGGCATATTGTAAAACTTCTGGTGCTACTTGTGCTAGATCTATTAACACAAGTAGTTTATATTTTGATGCTGAAATTTTTGTTTTCATATGTCTATACTTTTTATTAAAACGTTCACATAAAACATCCCATTAGTTATCTCTTTGTATGTCGAAACCATTATGGATGGATGTTCTATATTATGTTTGTATTAAGCGCTTTTTGGTCTTAATTTAAAGAATTCAATAAAACTTTTTGGATTTTTAGTAATACCACTTTCAGAAATAAGGACAATATCAATATTTCTATTGACTGCTTTTTCAGAGAAATCTTCTAGAATTTCAATAATATCATTATCTAAGTATCTAGTTTTTCTAACATCAAGTTCTAAATGGGTATCAACAGGTAAACTATCCAATTCTTTTAAGATGGCTCCTTTGTTGAAGAAGGTTACCTCTTCGGCAAGGGTCATTTTAATATTATGCTTTCCATTGCTCTTATCTTCAATATGTAAGAAATGAGAGTTTTGAAAACTTTTGATTAATATTACAATAACACCTACTGCCAATCCTAGTCCAATACCAACAAGTAAATCCATAAATACAATTCCAAAAACAGTTACCATAAAAGGAATAAATTGTTTCCATCCTAGTTTGTACATTGTTTTAAATAACCCTGGTTTTGCTAATTTGTATCCAACAATAAGTAAAATTGCTGCTAAAACCGATAAAGGAATTTTATTAAGCAAGCCTGGAATCAATAGTACAGAACCTAAAAGTAATAGTCCGTGGATAATTGCTGACATTTTTGTTTTTCCTCCAGATTGTATGTTTGCCGAGCTTCTAACAATTACTTGTGTTATTGGCAAACCACCAATAAGTCCAGACAAGATATTACCTGTACCTTGTGCAAGAAGTTCTCTATTGGTAGGTGTTACCCTTTTTAAAGGATCTAACTTATCTGTAGCTTCTGTACACAATAAGGTCTCTAAACTAGCAACTAATGCTATTGTAAAAGCAACAACCCATATTTCTGGATTGGTAATTGCTCCAAAGTTTGGAAAACTAAACTGGTTAAAAAAGGAAGTAGCATCCTCAGGAACCGGTACATTTACCAAGTGTTTTGCCGATATGGCTAATGTATCATGACCACTGGTAACAACAAAATAGATGATTCCTAATGCTACTGCAACCAAAGGCCCTTGAATGATTTTAAATACTTTGCCTTTTTTAGATAAAACTTTATCCCAAAGTATAAGAACCGCAAGACCTATGAAAGCAACAAGAGTAGCACTAGGACTAATATTATTAAAGGTTTTAAAAATTTCTGAAAAAGTGTTCTCACCATCTATTTGCATGAAAGCAAAATCGCCCTCAGGGTTAGCATCATATCCAAAGAAATGTGGTATTTGTTTTAGGATAATAATAATACCAATACCAGTAAGCATTCCTTTGATCACAGACGATGGAAAGTAATACCCAATAATACCTGCTTTTAGTATTCCAAAAAGTACTTGTATAACACCACCAAGTACAACAGCTAAAAGAAAGTTTTCAAAACCACCCAATGAGCCAATGGCGGTTAATACTATTGCTGCTAAACCAGCAGCAGGACCACTAACACCAGATTGAGAACCACTAAGTGCACCAACAACTACACCTCCTATAATACCAGCAATAACACCAGAAAATAGGGGAGCGCCACTTGCTAATGCAATTCCTAAACAAAGGGGAAGTGCTACAAAAAAGACGACTATACTGGCTGGAAAATCAGCCTTAAGATTTTTAAAAGGATTTGAGTTATTATTCATATTAATATATTTTTGAGCTTAGAAAAGATCAATTGGATCTATTCTAGGCTTTTTCTTTAATTTTTTTTGATAATTTTAAAATAAGGCAGCCTATACCAATACATTATTTTTATGCAAATAATGTAATAGTTATGCATGCTAATAAGATATGTGATATACCTTATAATGAAAGTAAATTTAGGCTTGTTTGGGCGGTGGAATAAGTATTTCCTGAAGAAATTTGCACAAAAGATTATTGTTGTTATAATCTTTAAATTTCTGAATATAAGTAGGGTATTTGTAAGGTAACTGAGTTGCTATTTTTTTGTTTTTATCTTCTTTCTCGAATTCGTCTTCACTACTGTCTTCTTCTAAATCTATATTAACCAATTCATACTCAGCCTGACTAAGTAGATCTAATGCCTGAGTAACAGGTTGTACTACTATGGCATATAAAACAATGATGATTGCAAAATGCTTAGAAAAAGAGATGATATGTGACAACTTCATATTCATTCTGCTATAACTTTAAATACCAGTTGCTTATAAAATTCTGAAACGTAGTCCGTGTCTTGCTTTATATCAGTAAGTTTTGGTAAATGTTCAGCAAAATAGCGTTGTTGTTGCACGCCTTCAATTACAGTTGACACCAACATATGTGGATATTCAAAAGAAGGATTAACTTCCAAAACCATATCACTAACACGTTGTACTACACTTTTATAAACACCAAAAAAACCTTTGCTATTTGCTGTATCTACATCTTTTGTATGGTAAGCTTTTGTAGATTCGGAAATGATGATTTGCCCAAGGAGTACCTCGTTTATATGGGAAAATGAATTATCAACTATAATTGGTTCTGTAAGTATTTTTACCGCAGTCTCTAGCTTTTCGTGTGGAGAGGTAATATTATTTGTTGTAAAAACAAGCTTGTATTCAACCCAACCCCAATACCAAGATATTAGGTAGATTAGAAGCATATGTTTGTTTTCGAAATAACGATATATAGAACTTTCAGGAGAACCAATTTTAGTCCCTAGTTTTTTAAATGTAAATTTCTCAAAGCCTAATTCATTTATCAACTCAATACTAACAGAACTTATCTTACGACCCAATTCTGATGAATTAGGATCACGCAGATAAATATCTGGATTAACATTAATATTGATTTGTAAATTATCCACTGTATTGAGTTATTTTTGCAAATATAATAGTATTACTATCATATTTGCAAGTATTGTGTGTTTTTTATTTTTATAGCTTCATTTTAATACAGTCACGTTCTTTGTTATTGCTCTATAAATGGGAGTTTATCTTTGGTAAGTACTAGTTGTTTTAATTGCACAAGCGGGTTTAATTCCGTCAAATTTGCTTTGAAATAAAAAGTATTCTCTGAAACATAGTTCGTATCCTTGATAGAGTTAGTTGATTTTTTCAAATGCTTTTGCCTCCGTAATTGATACCATTAAATTGTAGATGAGAAATCCCAGAAAAAATACAATGTTTTTTTATTTGTCACGTTCGTAGGTAAGCATTAATTATAAATTGCGAACAAATGAAAAAACTATTATCTAATAATTTTGCTGACAAATTAAAAAAAATACTATCAGAAAGTATCAATAATGAGGTTAATAAAGCTATCATAAAAAAAATTGATTGGGAAACTGAGGCAGAACGATGTTTGTTGGATTTGTCAGTTTTTTTTGATAGCACAACGGTTGTTCGTCTTCAGAATAATGATATTGACACAATAGGGGTGGTTGATATTTGCTGGAATGAATATGGAAGTGATATTGAGGTAGACTTTATGCCCAATAATGATTTTGAAAAAGCTTTTGATAAAGGTTGTATCATGAATAACTCTGCTATAGATAATGATGAATTCTTTAAAACCAATTTTAATGTTGTTGGAGAAGATATTTTTGATAAACTAGGAGATGATTATAATGGCGTTATTACAATATTTAGTGAAATTATAATGGAAATCATAACTACCGTAGCAGAGCAAGATGAGTTTAAAAAGCTTCCTTTGAAATCTCCTTGCCATTTTGGATTCTCTTTGTATCATGATGCTGAGCGATTTAAAATATTAACAGTTTAATCCCACCAGTGGGTTTAATTCTCTGATGCTTGCATCGGAATGATTAAGGTTAATTCCTTTTACATGCCTCGTAGGCTTGCCCCGAGGTTATTGACTAATTGTCCTTTGTTATTGCTTCTTGAAAAAATAAAAAATTAGAGTTCAAGACGATTATTTACTTGTAGTAAGTATTACCATGGGTACAGTTCTTTTAACTCCTATATGATCAGACGAAAAAAGAATTAAGCAATATACTTTTGAAGACTAGCAAATTTATAACAGCTATAATAGCAATATTCCTGATGTATGGATTAGGATATTGCTTAACTACCATTTATGGTTTTGACCCTCCATATGGATTTTTGTATGTTGGAATGGTACTAAAAAAATAGAAATGCAAAAAAAGAACTAGTCACTAATAATTTTTGTTAAATACCTACTAAAAACTACGATTATAATAATTGATAGTTTTATTTTTAGAAAAATATACTGGTATTATGATATTAAAGCCCATTCAATTATCCGCACTGTTACTACTCACAATAGTTTCATTACAAGCACAAAATCTAAGTTTTGAAGAGTACAATCCTGTATCGACATTGGTAGTACCTGGTAAAACTATAAAACGTGCTAAATTTCCATTTATAGATGTTCACGGACATCAATATAATATGCCAACTCAAGATTTAACTCCTGTAATTGAAGCTATGGATAGCTTAAACATGGGGATAATGGTAAACTTAAGTGGAAGGTCTGGAGCAAAACTTCAAAAATCAGTTAAAAATATAGCGGATCATTATGCCAATAGATTTGTTGTTTTTGCAAATGTTGATTTTAATGGTGTAGGCGGAAAAAATTGGACAGCCAATGCGGTACAGCAATTAGAAGAAGATGTTAAAAATGGTGCACGTGGACTTAAAGTGTATAAAAGTCTTGGACTTAGAAACAAAGATATTAATGGTAATAGAATAGCCGTAGATGATATTAGGTTAGACCCTATCTGGGCAAAATGTGGCGAATTGCGAATTCCAGTTTTGATTCATACAGCTGATCCTAAATCGTTTTGGGATGCATATGATAAGGATAACGAACGTTGGTTAGAGCTAAAAACGCATCCTAGAAGAAAACGTAGCGCTACTAATCCTGCTCCTTGGGAGCAGTTAATGGCAGAACAACATCATATGTTTAAAAAACATCCAAACACCAATTTTATTAGTGCACATATGAGCTGGCTAGCTAATGATCTGGGCAAACTTGGAGAGATTTTAGATCAAATACCTAATATGCATGTGGGAATTGGTGCTATAATTGCAGAACTAGGAAGACAACCACGTTTTGCAAAAACATTTTTCAACAGATATCAAGATCGAATATTGTTTGGAAAAGATAGTTGGAAGCCTAAAGAATTTCCAACCTATTTTAGAGTGTTAGAATCTAATGATGAGTATTTCCCATATCATAAAAAATACCATGCCTTTTGGCCAATGTATGGATTGGACTTGTCTGATGAAGTCCTAAAAAAAGTATATTATAAAAATGCTTTACGTTTAGTACCAGGGTTGGATAAAAGTTTGTTTCCTAATTAACATTTTAAAAAATTGTATTTTTTTGCTGTATTAAGGATACCATTACAAAGGTTAAGCAGCAGAAGAGATTTAAAAAATAAGGCTGATTTTATAATTTAAAATCAACCTTATTCTTTTGAAAAATTTGGTATTTGTTTAGTAAGCAAAGCGCTTAACTCCAGGTAATAATGCTTCTTCATAGTTGTAAATATTAGTTGCGTATTGTTTTATTTTTATTTGTTTGCTGGCAATACTACGTATTCGTTGCTGTATGTTGTCAAATGTTTTCATGATGATGGATTTTTAAATTGATTAGTGTTGATTGATTGATGAATCGCTTTTCCCTATTTGTATCTTCTTTTGCTATTCCAAAGGTTACTCATTGTCTTGTTGCTTTTTGGAGTGATTGAATTTTTCATGATTGTTGATTTTTTGATTGTTGATTTTTTGATTGTTGATTAATTAGTACTTGATTGATGAATTCTAAATTACTATTGCCTTCTGGCGAATTTTTTTGACTACTTGTATCTTCTTTTGCTATTCCAAAGGTTACTCATTGTCTTGTTGTTTTTAGGAGTGATTGAATTTTTCATGATTGTTGATTTTTTGATTGTTGATTAATTAGTACTTGATTGATGAATTCTATTTACTATAACCTTCTTGCTAATTTTTTTTGACTATTTGTATCTTCTTTTGTTATTCCAAAGGTTACTCATTGTCTTGTTGTTTTTAGGAGTGATTGAATTTTTCATGATTGTTGATTTTTTGATTGTTGATTAATTAGTACTTGATTGATGAATTCTATTTACTATTGCCTTCTTGCTAATTTTTTTGACTATTTGTATCTTCTTTTGCTATTCCAAAGGTTACTCATTGTCTTGTTGTTTTTAGGAGTGATTGAATTTTTCATGATTGTTGATTTTTTGATTGTTGATTAATTAGTACTTGATTGATGAATTCTATTTACTATTGCCTTCTTGCTAATTTTTTTTGACTATTTGTATCTTCTTTTGCTATTCCAAAGGTTACTCATTGTCTTGTTGTTTTTAGGAGTGATTGAATTTTTCATGATTGTTGATTTTTTGATTGTTGATTAATTAGTACTTGATTGATGAATTCTATTTACTATTGCCTTCTTGCTATTTTTTTTGACTACTTGTATCTTCTTTTGCTATTCCAAAGGTTACTCATTGTCTTGTTGTTTTTTGCTGCAATTGAATTTTTCATAATTTCATTTATTTGATTGTTATACTTAATAGACGACCACTTTTTAATTTTGTTACAGTACTATGCGTAACAAAGTACTGTTTTTAACATTTTTTAACAATTTATTCTTTAAATTACCAGTAAATAGGGGTGTTAAGAACATATTTAATTCATGATTTTTTTAGTAATACTTCATTTAACTACTATCAATGAAGATCATATTGTTAGTAATACAGTCAGAAACAGTAGAATAATGCAAAACACACTTTTTGAAGAGCAAAAGCAATAAAAAATATATTTTTAAAAACACTTTTAGTTGAGTTATATCTATAAGGAGTGTTTGATTAATGATAAATAAGTTTATCAAGAGTTATATTTGGGTTTCAAATATGATTTCACAAATTGATTGGGTCTATATATTGATTATAAATGAGGAATCTGAAATGCTTGGAAATGCCTAACTTGCCATTTCGTGTATTGAAAAATTAAACAAATAGCTGTTAATACTTATTAAATGAAAAAAATATTTTACCTACTTATCAGTATACTAATTCTAAGTTGCAATAATAAAGATGCTAAACTTCCAGATAATTTTGATTTAGGAACTACAGAAAATGGGCAATACAAGAATAAGTACTTCAATATGGAAGTTACTTTTAATCCAGATTGGATTGTGCAGGACAAGCAACAAATGAATGATATCCTGAAAACAGGAAATGATATTATTTCTGGAGATGATAAAAACCTAAAATCTGCAATAAAAGCAGGAATGGTAAATACAGCTTATTTACTAACCATATTTAAGCACGAAGCTGGAGCTCCAGTGACATTTAATCCATCGTTTACACTATTAGCAGAGAATACTAAAAATGCTCCTGGAATAAAAAGAGGTAAAGACTATCTATATCATGTTCGTAATCTCTTAGAACAATCGCAGATTACCTATTTTTTTGACAAAGAGGTGTTTGAACGAAAAATTGGAAGCACCACTTTTTATGTTATGGAAAGTAAGGTAGATGTTATGGATAAAACCATAACTCAAGAATATATGACTAAGGTAACAAAGGGATTTAGTCTTTCCATTATCATATCTTATATGACTTCTGAAGAAAAAGAAGAACTTTATGCTGTAATTAAAAATATAAAAATTTAGTTCAGTTTGTGTAAGACTGTAAGGATTTTCATTTATTTTCTAGCAATACTACGTATTCTTTGCTGTATGTTTTCATAATGATGATTTTTAAATTTATTGATTTGTAGTCTTCCCTTTTTTGCATTCCATTAAAGTATATTGTAAATAGCTTTAATAATTGAGAAATTATAATAAATTTATAGAAAAAAGCAAATTATTAGATATGAATAAAATATACTTAACACTTGTATTTATAATGGTATTGTTATCGTCTTCATCTTGTGAATCTGATGATACACCAGAAATAGATGTTCCACAATTGATTAAAGTAGAACAAAAACGATTTGAAAATGGACAGTTATATGAAACAATTGTTATCAGTTGGACTACCTAGTAAATTTGTGACTAATTTTCTTAGGCCGCTTTGTTACTAAATTCTTTTAGTTTGATTTCCATTTCTAACGGAGTTAAATATCCTAAAGAAGAGTGTAATCTTTGTGTATTATACCAGTCTATATAGTCTTCAATAGATTTATATAATTGAGTATATGAAGTATATTTAAATCTATATAACCATTCATGTTTAATTGTTTTAAAGAAACTTTCAGCTACAGCATTATCCCAGCAATTACCTTTTCTACTCATCGATTGGGTTATTTTGCAATTGAAAGAGAAAATATCTGTGATCTTATTAGACGCATATTGTACACCTCTATCAGAATGAAAAATAAAACCATCTTTAATTTGTCTTTTACTTCTGGCCTGATGCCAAGTTTTAATAATGGTGTTTTGGGAAGTCATGTCTTCGCTTAAAGTCCAACTTACTACTTTTCTATCTGCTAAATCTATGATGGTTGTTAGGTAATTCCAGTTATCATTCACTCTAATATATGTAATATCAGAAATCCATTTTTCTCCTATTTTTAGACTTTTGAAATCTCTATTTAATACATTTTTTACTATTGGAAAACTGTGCTTTGAGTCTGTTGTTACTACAAATTTTCGCTTTAAGACACTTTTTAACCTCATTTCTTTCATAAGTAATCCTATATAAGACCGGCAATATATAAGGTCTTCACGTTCTAGTTTTTTTTGAATCCGATGACTTCCATAGATTTCTCTACTATCTTCAAAAATGGCTTTAATCCTCTTCTTTAGATAATTTCTTGGAGTCTCCATAACTATTAAGTCTTTGTTTTTAAGCCAGTGATAATAAGCGTTTTTACTAACTCTCATACACTTACACATCTTCTCAACACTATAAATATCCGTGTTTTTTAAAACAAATTGATATCTTATGAGTCGCTCTTGGAAAAGATGCTTACTGCCTTTTTTAAGATGTCGCGCTCTATAGTTACATCTCTTAATTCTTTTTTCAAAGCTTTTAATTCTTGGGCTTCTATAGAAAGTACTTTCTTTTTAGAAAAATCTCCAGATCTTGCTGCAAATTCCCGTCCCCAGCGACAAATCATACCTGGGTTTAATCCATATTCCTCTCCAAGTTGTTTCGGTTTACTTCCAGATTTTAATAGTGATACTATCATTACCTTAAACTCGTTATCATGTTTTTTTGCCATAATCTAATATATAAATATTATATGGACTCTAAAAAATCGTCACATCAAAGGTAGACACTCCAAGTCTTGAAAATCAAAAAACAAAAAAATGGTCTTTTTATAATGTAGACGATGAATTAACATATATTACAAAATGGTCATATTTTAGTAGTGGTAACTTATCATCAATTGAAGGTAATTTAGCGAATGGTACATTGGATTATAAACAAAGTATAACTTATGATGATGCAAACAGAATAATTAAAAATACGACTATACAAGATGATGATAAAGATATAACTGCAACAGAATATGTATATAATAATGATAATACAATAACAAGTACAACTATTAATGGTAACTATAAATTTATTCGAACATTTGAACTTAATAGCAATGGTCTTATAGATAAAGAAATTACTAATGGTAATGTAGCTACTTCAATAGTATATGATAACCTTAGGCCTTTAACTAAAACAGTGGGAAGTACAGTTTATAATTATACCTATGTAGAGAAGGGGAGTTTACCATTTAATGGTTTAGCCATGTTTGCTAATAATCCAATAAATGTAGTTTTGTTTCAGAACAATTTGGATGATTCCTCAGGTTCATTATCTTCTGATTTAATTAGTAAAATTACATCAGACTCATCTGTAAAAGAGTATATATATACATTTAATAAGGATAATCATCTTTTAACTAAAACCAGTTATTATAATGAGACATTGGTTGATATAATAAATTATTATTACGAATAAAAGTCAGAAGACTTTGTATCGTTAGATAATGCTCATTATTGAACATCTGCTGTATTTAAGATGTATCATTAATAGTAATCATTGTTACATAAAGAAAACCAATAGCTACCCCCTCATGATATTTAATTGTTTTAAAAGAGATTGTTTATTTGCCTTGCTAAGAAAATAGAATAATAAACAGCAATCAATCTAAAATAGCTATAAAAACATTAATTTTGCCAGCAGCATATAAAGCAGTAGATGGAAGAAAAGAAAGCAACACGTATTAATAAGTATTTAAGTGAAGTAGGGCATTGCTCACGTAGAGCAGCAGATAAGCTTATAGAACAAGACCGTGTAACTATTAATGGTGTAGTACCGGCAATGGGAACAAAAGTTGTGGACACTGATGAAGTTCGTGTGGATGGAGAGTTAATCTCAGCCCCTAAAGAGAAACCAGTATATATTGCTTTTAATAAACCTGTTGGTATTGTTTGTACAACCGATGGTAAGGTAGAAAAAGATAATATTATAGACTATATCAATTATCCAACACGTATTTTTCCGATTGGACGTTTAGACAAACCTAGTGAAGGACTTATTTTCTTAACTAATGATGGCGATATTGTAAACAAAATATTGCGTGCCAGAAATAACCATGAAAAGGAATATGTGGTATCGGTAAACAAACCTATTACCAGAAAGTTTATTACAGCTATGGGTGCTGGTGTTCCTATTTTAGATACTGTTACTAGAGAGTGCGAAGTAGAACAAGTAAGTAAATTTGCTTTTAAAATAGTACTTACCCAAGGATTAAATCGTCAGATTAGAAGAATGTGTGAGCATTTGGATTATAGAGTAATGAAATTAAGACGTGTACGTATCATGAATATTACTTTGGATACCAAAGTAGGAGCATGGCGGGATATTACTCCCGAAGAATTAGAAGAAATTAATCGTTTGGTTTCTGATTCTTCAAAAACACATAATAGTTAGATTCTTTTTGGTTTTTTTAACACTAAAATTAAGATATAATTAGGTACTTTGAGTACTGTTTGTAGCAGTACTAATTACACAAGAACATTAATGAAATATAGATATCAACTACTACTTTTATTTACAAGCATATCAACACTAGGATTTAGCCAAAAAAAAGTAGCCATTACCATAGATGATGCTCCTAATACACAACTGTATTTGGATAGTAGATTACAAGCACCATTATTAAACACTTTAGACTCTTTAGACATTCCTGCTGCAATCTATTTTAATGAAGAGCAGTTGTATAAAACTACAATGTTTAATAAAAATGTGGTTTTATTAGATGAATATATCAAAAGAAATTATGTAACAGTTGGTAACCATAGTTTTTCTCATGCAAGGTATTCTGAAAGCACTTTAGAGGAGTATAAAAAAGAAGTTACTAAAGGAGAAGAAATAAGCAAACAGTTTGCAAGCAAATACGATAAAAAGATAAATTCGTTTCGTTTTCCATATAACGATCTAGGAAAAGATTCTATTCAGCAAGTAGAAATTGAGAAATATTTAAAATCAAAAGGCTATACTATAGCTCCGTTTACCGTCTCTAGTGACGATTGGATGTACGATAAGTTGTACACCAATTACCTAGCTAAAAAGGACACCGTAGCTGCCAAAAGAATAGCTAAGGCATATATAATCAATACTATGGCAACTTTTGCTTATTTTGATACTATAGTACAAGAACAATATGGACGGGAAATAGCACATATCTATTTATGTCATGATAATAAGTTGAATGCAGATTACTTAGATACTTTAGTTGCTGAGCTTAGAGCAAAAGAATATACGTTTGTAAGTATGGAGGATGCACTTACAGATGATGTATATGCACAAGAAAACACGTACTTTAAAAAATGGGGAGTATCTTGGATTTACCGTTGGATGACTGATACCGATAAACGTAGTGAATTAATGAAGGCGCAGCCCGAAAATAAAACCATCCTTAAAGAGCATGAAGAATTGATGGCAGAGAAATAAACTTGTAAATTGTTTGTTGCTTACTCTAGTCCAATATTTTGTTTAATTGATCAATCGGTTAAGATTTTCAGCAACGGAAACTTATAATAGGCTGATGAAATCTTTTTTTAGTGAAATGGTTTATTACTCACTTTTGTACTGTATCTTGTTTAATCGGTTAACACCCTTATCTATTGACTTTTCATTTTATTTAATTCACTCTTAAATTGATTAAAATCTTGACAATGGGAAAACTCACAACAAGTAAGCTATTTATTGATAATTGATTCCAAAATGTTTAAGTTTGATATAAATAACTGAGACAAATAGAATTGTGTGTTTAGTTGATTGTTACCATACATTTGAAAGATGACTCTGAGCGAAATAAACCTATCTACCGAACCAAATATTGTAGATAGAATTATAGCTGGATTTATTGACTATTTAATTATCTGTACTTTCTTAATTGTTTTTGTTCATTTCTTTGGTGAAGCAAGTGAAGACGGCGGATATTCTGTTAGTGGTTTACCAGCATTAATTCCGATTTTATTTTGGGGAATTATGACTGTTGGATTTGAGCAATGGTTTGGAGCAACGCTAGGAAATTTATTAGTTGAACTTAAACCAGTATCTATCCGGGAATCGTCTGATCATTCAATATTTAACGAAATGAGTGAAAAGTTAACTTTTGGACAATCTTTGAAAAGACATTTACTTGACCCAATTGATATGTTCTTTTTTGGATTAATTGGAATTATAACCATTAAAAACACTGACCTAAATCAAAGATTAGGAGATATTTGGGGAAATACAATTGTTGTAAAGAAAATTAAAAAATAAACTAAAACGATTGGTAACAGTATACAGATTGAATGGTCTAGAAATCAAATGTACCAGCTTATAACTGGTAAGAGTTAACCTTCTTTTTCTAAAATTATATAGGATAATGTATGCAGTATAGTTATCATTAATGGGTATACGAGATCTATAGTATTTCTATGTTTAGCCAAACATGTAGACAATTGAATTAACCCATTGTTTTAATCAATTTATTTTAAGAATGAATCTACATCGGTAAAAACTGAAGGGCATAGGTAGGCTTCTATTTTAGAAAAAGCTTTTTCACGGTATGGTATTAATTTTTTATACTCATCACTATTAAACACTTTAGATACGGATTCCATATTTGGAAAAGTAACAACAGCAGAAAAGTTTGGGGTATTATCTCCTAACAAAGTTGTTGATACTTTATAAATTTCAATTTTTTCAACTTTTACTTTTTTGTATAATTTATCTACTCCCTTTAGATATTTTGATAATGCTTCTTCTGCATTAGCTATAATAGTTGCTGTTACTTTGAATGTTATTTTTGACATAGTTTTTTCTTTTTAAGATAGTGCACTTGTTTTTTGCAAGTACAAATATAGAAAAGCACTTGTATTATACAAGTGCTTTTTGAAGAAATTATTTATATTTGTATATGACTACTAAAAAAAGACGATCAAGCTGCCCTATTAATCTTTCTCTGGAAATATTCGGAGACAAATGGAGCTTACTTATATTAAGAGATATTATATTTTTCGAAAAAGGCCATTTCAATCAATTTTTACTTCAAGAGAAAATTTCAACAAATATTTTAACGGATCGATTAAATCGTTTGGTAGAAAATAATATTTTAAGCAAAACAAAAGAAAAAAGGAACTTGTCCTCATATGTATATTCGTTAACAGAAAAAGGCATAGAACTTGTTCCAATAATAATTGAAATATACTATTGGGGAGCAAAAAACACAGCAAAAAACAGTGCTGAAAGTAAATTTTTAAAAGAGATTGAAACTGATAAAATGAAAACAATAAATAGAATTGTTACTAAAATAAAAAACGTCCAAAAAAACTAAGATCTCGTTGTTGGTACATGCTAACAAAAAAACTATTAATTTAATCTGGGAAAAACAACAATGGCTAATTAATTAGTATTCTATCTTATCGTTAGCTTAATTGGATAGTATTTTTTTTTACCTTCCGCTAAGGTGTAATATTTTAATTTCATTCGATATTATACTGATCCAATCGGTAGTTGAGGGTTTTATTATTATTGCCTTAAAATTATGTCTTTGGCTTTCAATTCCAACACCTTTTAAATCATCGATATGAACATCAAAATCAAATGCTGGAGGATATTTTGAGGAATGTATATTTAACTTTTTTAATGTGCGTCGATTTTCTGTTTGGGTAACGATAGTATTAACAGTTATTCCATAATATTTTAGTGTAGCTCTAACATGCATTTTTTTCCTAAAAGAAGTAGTGTAAATATGTATTTTATGTCCGTTTTTTTGTAGTTTTAAAATTAGGCTACTTGTACCTTTTCGTATTTCTTCAATTCCAAGAAGCTTAGCTATAGCTCCTCTTTTTTCGGTAACAAATTCTTTTCCATTCGGAATTAAAGTACTATCGAGATCAAAACTGATATTCATTTTTTTATCTATATAAAGTTCTTTAATATGTAGATTTCTTTAAGGGTACTGTACTAGGGTTAAGGGTAATATAATGCTAAAAAAAATAAACCTAAGACTATTTTTGTTGAAATTAACATTTGATTTATAGTTTTTAAATAGCTTAGTTTTTGTCTAAGATTATGGTATTATTTTATGGAGTGTTATTGCTAAAATGTTAATTTTGATATGAATGCATAACTGATACAAATACGATGTGTTTTTATCACTAATAAACTGTAACAAAACTTAAAAAATATTATCTATAAATAAAACACTACTCAATGAAAAATATATTTTTAATAACACTTTTTATTTCCACACTCTTTGCATGTGATAATAAAACGGATGAGGCAAATCAAAATATTATAACTTCTGATATTAATAATTTTTGGAATGCATATGATAAAATTATAACTACCCAAGACACAATGCTACAGTATAGGTATTTAGATAGTCTTTATATTCAAAAAGGGTCTTTAGGATTAAAAGCTATAATGCAAGCAAGAAACTATAGAAAAGAGGACTATATCAATGCAATAAATAACTATCCTAAATTCTGGTCGTCAATTCGGGAAAACACACTCAAAACAGATAAATATGTTGATGAATTAAATAGTGGAATTGAAAAAATAAGAACCATTTATCCAAAGTTAAAATCTGCAAAAATGTATTTTACAATTGGAGCATTTCGCACAGGTGGAACATATTTGGATAGTCTAGTTCTTATTGGGAGCGAAATTGCAATGGCAGATAAAAATACAGTAACATCCGAATTTCCAGAAGAAATTAGAACAGGAAGACGTAATTTTTTTGATAGCAATCCTATAAACGATTTAGTGCTTCTAAATGTTCATGAATATGTTCATACTCAACAAAATGATCTTGTACATAATCTTCTTTCATACTGCCTTCACGAAGGTGTAGCTGAATTTGTGTCTACAACCGCAATGCAAACACCATCCACAGCACCAGCTATAAACTTCGGAAAACAAAACAAAGCAGTAAAAAAGAAATTTGAAGAAGAAATGTTTTATGGAAACAACGTTTCTCGATGGCTTTGGAGTGATTCGCCAAATGATTTTAATGCAAGAGATTTGGGGTATTATATAGGGTATCAAATTTGTGAAATATATTATAATCAAGCAAAAGATAAACAAGCAGCTATCAAGCAAATGATAGAATTGGATTATACTAATGAAGCTCAAATTGAAGACTTTGTAAATGGAACCGAATTCTTTTCTAAGTCATTAGAAGAACTTTACAATGATTTTGATAAAAATAGACCAACAGTCATAAAAATTAAGCAATTAGAAAATAATAGTGACTCCGTAAATCCAAATATAAAAGAGCTTTCTTTTCAATTTTCAGAGCCTCTTAATGGATATAATACAGGTGTTGATTTTGGAGCTTTAGGAAAAGGCTATTTTCCAAAAACATTAGATAGGTCTTGGTCATCAGACAATAAATCTTGGACAATGAAAGTAGTATTGGAACCAAACAAACAGTATCAATTTTTGATATCAAATAATTTTAGAACAGAAAAAGGAATTCCACTAAAACCATATATAGTTGAATTTAAGACTTCAGAATAATAACGTTTTTTGCTAATAAAAAACTCTATGTATAGCTCTAATCAAGTGCATTATCTCTGCAAAACCTTTGGGCTTAGCTGAATCTTGAGATAAGTTATGATTTTTCGTTTATTATAGTATTGTTGTGTTTTATTGAGTATTGGTTATATGTTTTTATATTTGATATATATCATATTAATTATATATGAGTACTAAGTTTAATTAATTGTGTTAAGGAATTTAAAAAGGAACAAAGAATGAGTTTTTTAAAAAAGCTGTTTGGAATCAATAGAGAGGAACCAATTGGAGAATATGAGCAATATTTAGAGATCCGAAAGGAAAAAGAATATGACAAAAAGGCTCAATGGATATGGAATAACTTTGTACCGAAAAGTGGACAAGCTGAATTCGTGGTTGGAGAATTGTTAAGAGCAATTGAAAAGTTAAGCGATGAAGCTAATCGGAATGGGAATGGGAATTTTAGTGAAAAATGCCATGGTATTCTTATTTCTTTCTTAAGAGACAAGTTGGTAGATGAAAAAGTGTTTGATGAAAAAACCATTTCTGAGATAAATAGTGAATTAGACTTATTAAGTATTGAAGATGAGCCACAAACTGGTGACGAGATCTATGATTGGATTTCAGACAGAATAGTAGATTGGAGTTTAGTTAACGATAAACCAATTATACACATTTATAATAAAGACTTATATTGCTAAATAAGACTGCAACAGCATCAAGCTAAAGTATTGCTGTATAATTTTCATTAGATAAGTATTCTATATCTAAAGATGTTACAAAAAAACTCTATTTCCCCAAAACAATAAGCATCATTCTAAGTTCACTATAGCTGTAAGACTTATCTAGTTTTCCTTTAAGATCAGAAAGAGCTTCAAATTTTGTTTGTTCAATATCTTTTTTTAGGAGATCAAAACGTTCTTGAGGTATCAATTCCAAAATATCTATTTCTCCTGTAACAATAAAACTAGCTAAATGACTCTCCACAGTGGAAGCAACCAATCCTCGTTTTTCTGCTACCTCATCAATACTAAGTCCTTCTTTAAAGAAATCTAGGGAAGTATGCTTGGTATCTTTTTTTTCAATATCTAATTGCATGGCAACAGAAGCAGCTTCTTGTGGTTGTATCTTATTGGTATCACAATAGACTTGGATAATTTTTAGAATAGCCTCCCCGTATTTCTGTACTCTTTTTTTTCCCATCCCATTTACAGCAAGCAATTGTTTGTTGGTAAGTGGTAGATTATCACTCATATCATACAACGATTTCTGAGTAAATACTTGAAAGTGAGGCACGTCTTCTGATCTAGCAAATACATCACGTAGTAAGCGTAGTTTTTCTACTAATAGAGGATGTTTTGATGTTGTATTCTCTTGTCTCTTTATTTTTTTGGTAGGCGTTTGTAAAACGGCTTTAGCTCTTGTTTTTAAATATTTATTGGCACCAAAACCATCGGTGAGCCCATTTAGACAATACAATTTGTCTGTAAGTAGTTTGTCTAGGTTTTTAAGTTGTTTTTCAAAATCTTTTTTTACCGCTTGGTTATCAGTAGTAAAAGTTAACTCTTCCAACGGTTTTTTGATATGTGTTGTAGTTTGTTCTACAAAATAAGAAACAGCTTTGGTAAAGCGTTCTTGTATTGTTGCATTATCTTCTAGTTGATTGCATTCTTCACTAAGGCTTATCATTTGATTTTTAAAACCATTGGCAACCTTTAATAACGGAATTATACCTTTGTCTTTTATGGTTTCTAGCGGTTCTATTATAGTACCTCTAAAACTAGTTTTATTAGTATAGTAGATGTCTATTAGTCGTTTTGCAGGATACAATAGTGGGTGGTAGTTAAAAAGATCGGCAATTAAATTTAGTTGATATATCCGTTGCGATTTATCTAAATCTTCCGTAGCCGGTGTATTTTCAGAAACGTTTTTGGTAAAAGAATGTATGGTAGTATCGGTAATAATACTACTGTCCTTTATAGGCGTTTTTAATACAATACCTTCAAGTGTCTTACATCTACTAAGTGCCACATAGGTTTGTCCGTGAGCAAAAGAAGCTTCAGCATCTATAATTGCTTTTTCAAAGGTTAATCCCTGACTTTTATGAATAGTAATTGCCCATGCCAAACGTAATGGAATCTGTGCAAAAGAGCCCGCAACATCTTCTTTTATTTCTTTGGTTTCGTCATTAAGGGAATAGCTAATGTTTTCCCAAGTTTCTTTGGTGGTGGTAATCTCAAAATCATCATCAGGACATTGCACAATAACTTCTTCATTGTCTAGATAGGTAATTGTACCAATTTTACCATTATAATATCGCTTTTCAGGAGAACTATCATTTTTAATAAACATTACTTGCGCTCCCTTTTTTAAGGTTAATCTATCTGCAGTAGGATATGTATATTCATTAAATTTACCTTTAATATCTGCGGTATAGGCATATTTTTTATCCTTTAACTTATCTATTTCTACATTGTTTATAGCATCGGCTCTATTGTTATGCGTGGTAAGTGTAATATAGCCTTCGTTTTTTTGAGGACTAAAATCTGGATTGTATCTTTTGTTTAAGGTTTCTGCAGAAGCAGGAGAAAGCTTATCGTTTCTGATTTCGTTTAATATTTTTATAAACTCCTGATTGTCTTGTCTATAAATATGCTTTAGCTCTATGCTGATAGCATTGGCTTGTTGAAAAGCGAGACTGCTAAAAAAATAAACACTCTGGTAATGCGCTTGTAACAATTGCCATTCATTGGGTTTTACAACTGGCGATAATTGCTGTAAATCTCCAATCATTAATATTTGCACGCCTCCAAAAACTTTTGTTCTGTCTTTATACCTACGTAAAACTTGGTCTATACCATCTAATAGATCTGCACGTACCATACTTATCTCATCAATAACCACAAGGTCTAAGGACTTTATAATATCAATTTTAGTACGATTAAACTTCCGTTGGGCATTGCTTTGATTGCTTATTGTATCCGGAAGAATAGGACCAAAAGGCATCTGAAAAAAAGAATGAATAGTAACTCCTTTGGCATTAATGGCAGCAACACCTGTAGGTGCCACAATAACCATCCTTTTTAAGGATTCATGCTTTATTTGATGTAAAAAGGTGGTTTTTCCAGTTCCTGCTTTTCCTGTCAAAAAAATATTTCTATCGGTCTTTTCTACAAAGTCTAAAGCAAGTTTTAATTCTGGATTTTCAATCATACTACATCAATTTTAAACAAATATAGCCAAATAGTATGGAGTATTTAGTACAAAGTATCAAGATGCTTTTCAGTAATCTTCAGCTGTTAGTTATAAGCATTATCTTCTTTATTAAAATCAGTAGCTGTCTTACTTCTATCAACAAAGTGGTCTAAGTTCTATTTTTTAGCAACTATAAAACCAGTAACTGCAATAAACAAGCATAGTGGAGAAAAAAAGGAAGTGTCTAACTGCCCAAAAGTTGTTGTATCTATTTCCTTAAAAAAACCAATATATTTAAAATCTCCTATTGCTCTAATGCTAAAAATAAGTGGTACTCCCCAACTTAAAATAGTGGTAAGCCAATTAGGTAATTTAATAGCAATAATAGTACTTTTAATACAGTAGAATATGGAAAAAATTAAGAGAGCCAATCCCACAATAATACTATCCATAACGGTTGGAGCTAATAGCGGTTCACCAGCTATAGTAGTTGGTAAAACCTTTGAAAAAGCCCAATCACCACCTATAGCCCAATAAAAATGGAGGAAGGACAGTACCAGGAATAGGATTCCCAAAATAATACTGGCAAATTTTTTCATACCTAGAATTCTTTTTTATTTATAAAAGTATTCTTTTCTGTTTAATATAGATCAAAAAACCTATATTTCCATCCATGGAGGAGCAAAAACCAAGACTTTCTAGACTTACCGCATTATTAACACAACTACAGTCCAAAAGGATACTTACAGCTAGAGAATTAGCAGAAAAACATCAGGTAAGTATTAGAACCATATATAGAGATATTAGAACATTAGAAGCGTCAGGTATTCCTATTGTTACCGAAGAGGGCAGAGGGTATTCCTTGGTTGATGGTTTTAACCTTCCGCCTGTAATGTTTTCTGAAGATGAAGCTAATGCTCTAATAACTGCCGAACAGCTTATTGCTACAAATAAAGACAGTTCTTTTACCTCGCATTATAAAAATGCATTACTGAAGATAAAGGCCGTATTGCAAACCGAACAACAAGAGAAAACAGAGCTCTTATCTGAACGGATTGTCATTAGAAAAACCGAAAAAGAACATAAAACCAGTGATTTTCTAATGCAGTTGCAGGCCGCAATCACCAACTACCAATTAACTACTTTGGATTACCATTCTCTGCAAGGAGCTACAACCCAAAGAAGTATAGAGCCTTTTGCTATATATAGTACTCAAAATAACTGGTTATTAATTGCTTTTTGTAGGTTAAGAAACGAATTCAGAGCTTTTAGGTTAGATCATATGTTAGCAATTAAGGTTGGTGGTACTGTTTTTGAACCCCATCAGATAACATTACAAGAGTATTTTAATAGTTGCCAAGAAAAATTATAAAAACCCCTGACATACCCTTGTCATGGTCTTGTTATATTTTTGCCATATCATTAATAAAAACACAAATTATAATATGGAAAAAGTAACAAAAGAAGGTTTTAATATTATTGGAATAGCGATACGTACTACCAATGAAAATCAACAAGCCAGTAAAGATATACCACAGCTATGGAATAAGTTTATGGAAGCTGGTATACTAGAAATGATTCCTAATAAGATAGATACTACCGTATATGGGATTTATACTGATTATGAAGGAGACTATACCAAACCTTATACCGCAATTATTGGATGTAAGGTAAGCAATATAGAGTCGATCCCTGATGGATTAATAGTTAAAACTATAGCACCGACTACCTATACAAAGTTTACAGCCAAAGGTGCATTAAAAGACAATGTAGTTTTTGACAAATGGGTAGCAATTTGGGATTTAGATTTGGATAGAAGTTATACTAGTGATTTTGAAGTCTATGGTGAAAAAGCTATGGATATGAATAATGCAGAAGTAGATATTTTTATTGCTGTTGAAAAATAGTGTTGAGTGCAATATAATTCTTGTATAAATTGAATGTTTTTAATCCCTCATTGAGGGATTAATTCTTCATAACTTTCCATGATTTTTATAAAGCTACAATCAAATATTATTCTCATGATATAATCTAGTATTTCTTTCGAGATTATCTAACCGAATTAGAACATATTTTTATAGTAGATGATTAACAATTAGAAATATATGGTTTAATTATTTATTAACCTTGATTACAATAGACACAATTGAGAATACTTATATTTTATAAGTATTTTCTTACAATATATTTGCGTATTTAGAGTTTAGTTTATATATTAGCATTAAATAGCCACGAATATAAAAATTAACCTATGACCTGCATTGTAATTAACGCTCCTGTTTGGGGAACAAGAACAAAGTTTTTACATTATACCTGCATAAAACAACTCTTGTAGTTTTATGGTATAAGGTATTAAGTATGAATAATTTGATTTTTACTTAAAAAATGTTTTTTTTTAAATTAAAGTGAGAGAAATCAAAGCATTATCTTAATAACCATTTAATACAAATACTTCAGCAGTTTTATGATAATGATGGTATTTCATTTTACATGTTAATACTATTCATCATATAAAAAACCACGTAAAAGAAATAAAGGGAATCAGTATTTATATAGAGGTAAATATGTTTCTATTATTATTTTTTGAAAAAAAGATGTCAAGATAGAAATCACTTAAAAGCGGAATGAGACTTCTACTTACTCATTCTTTAGACTAATACTTCAAAACAATTTTAAATATTACAACCAAATTTATAACCACAACCAAAATTCAAAACCATGAAAAAAAACCTACTTTTTTATGTATTAGCTTTAGTTACTGCTATTACATTCGCACAAAGCACAGGCGTTGCTGTACAGGGAATTGCCAGAGATGCTAGTAAAACAGCTTTAGGAAATAAAAACTTAAACTTCGTTTTTGATTTGCAAATTCCGAATGGAACTTCAAAATATAGAGAAACACAAAATCTAACTACTGATGCTTTTGGGGTCTTTTCTCATATTATAGGTACTGGAACGCCACAAGGAACTACTTTTTCTGAAGTAGACTTTAGTACCGAGCATTTAAAACTAGTTATTAGTTTGGATGGTACTGTTATTTCTGACCAGCCTTTTAACTACACACCATATGCTTATCATGCTAATAATGGAGTACCAACAGGATCTATAATGCCATACTTAGGTGCAACACCACCACAAGGTTGGTTATTGTGTAATGGTGATGCTATACCAAATGCAAGTACTTCTGGGGCTGCATTGAAAGCCTTAATTGGTAATAATACGCCCAATTTGTTAGGAATGTTTTTAAGAGGATCAGGAACTAGTGCCGTTAACGGTCAAGATGGCCCCGCTTTAAATACAACCCAAGCTGATGATAATAAATCTCATGGGCATAGTAGTGGTGGATTAGTAACTAGTACAAATGGTAACCATAATCATACAGGTTATTATTATACAGCTCAAAATAAATCGGGATTTCCTGATGGAGGAAATGATGGAGGAGGAAGTTATGGGTATTGGAGACATGGGGCAAGCTCTCAAGGTTCTGCAACAACTTCGGCTTCTGGAGATCATAATCATAATGTAAATGGAAATACTGCGAATACTGGTGGTACAGAATCACGTCCAGTAAACTACGGAGTAAATTATATTATAAAATTATAAGAGTATTTTCAGATGAAAAAGATACTTTTATCTATTTGCTTAGGGCTAATGGTTAATTGGCTTTGGGCACAAAGTAATCCTCAAGTGGTTACTGGCGCAACAACACTACAAGAACAAGAATATAATGCTAATGGAGATAATATTACCCTACAGGTGGGTATAAATCAGCATTATTTTGACTATAGCTTAGCAATTCCAGAAGAGCTTAATGGATCGGTATTTGGACGTTTTCCATGGGATGTACTCTATATGGAAGGAACCTTTGCTGATCAAACTTTTGATGTCTCTAAAGGATATTATGGTGATAAAATTCAGTTGGATTGGTCCATTGGGGCTAATAAAGATGAAATTGAAATTATATTAATTTACCGCCGTCCTTATGTTGGTAGTGGTACAGAGTATTTTCAATTTATAGATGGAAAAAACAGCCCGCACGAATCATTTGGGCCAGCAATAGCAACCTTAAGTAATAACGATTTTCAGTATATAGATAATTATATAGAAGGTGGGTTATTATACGAATACCTAGTATATGCCAAAGGTGTTTCCACAATTGCGGAACGATACACTACTTACATCACTGGAATTGGGTATAGAAATCCTACCGCTGTAGTGTCTGGTAATATTAGTTTTGATGGTGGAAACCCAGTAAAAGATGTAGTAGTTAGGGCCGAACCACAAGGTGCAGAGTTAAATGCTGGTAGTAGCATTGCAGTTTCGGATCAGGGAAGGCTAAATGTTAGATATTTGAATAAAAAAATAACAACAGAAGCCACATTTCAATCCTGGATGCGAATTTCGGAAACTGCTAATTTTACTTGGTTAAATTTACAACATAGAGATTTGGTTAATGGAGAACCGTCTTCACCACATATTTTAGCAAAAGTAGCATTAGAAGAGCTAGCTGGAGATAAAGAACTTAAAATAACCGTTAATGGTATTGATGCTGGAAATGGAACTTATACTGCAACATTAAAAAAGTTTTATCCAACAGGTGATGTAGATGGTAGAGGAGATGATATTTTAAAGCCAATTTCAGAAATTACGGCAAATTTTGTTCATCTTTCAATGGTTTTAAAAGCTGGTGAACTACCTCAATTATTTTTAAATGGTCGTTTATTGGGCGACACATTTGTAAATGAAACTATTGTTGCTCAAGATAAAGAATTAGACATCACAAAAAGAACAATTCCAGAATTAGTAATTAGCGGTAGTTATACTTATCCATCAAATAAGGAATTCAATAGTGTGATAATTGCTGATAAAATGGATGGAATTATTGATGAAGTTCGGTTATGGCAACGTGTATTGGATAAGAGAACCATTCGCCAAGATTTTAAACGCTATTTAAGTGGTACTGAAACAAAACTACTCGTGTATTTAAAAGCCAATGAAGGGCAAGGAGAATATGCCTACGACTTATCAGCTAAAGGCTATGATTTTAATAAAAACAAAGCCTCCTTATTTAAAAGTACATGGACTGCTAATGCAATAGATAGACCAACAAGTAATCAATTGGGAGTACTAGGAGTTACCGACGAGAATGGAAACTACTTGATTGCTGCAATTCCATATAGTGGAACAGGAGAATCTTTTAATATTACACCTTCTTATGGGGTACATCAATTCGATCCCAATCAGCAACTTATATTTTTAGGATCTGGTGCAGAAGTTGCCAATAAGATTGATTTTAAAGACATTTCTTCTTTTATTTTTAGAGGAAAAGCGCGAATGGATGTTGTGGGTACTTTTAATCCTATAAAAAACAATGATGGCACTGTAAATGTACCAGAAATTTTACAAGTGCAAGAGTCAGGGTATAACCAATATACAGTAACCGCTACTTCTGGAAGCGAACGTGCATATCAAAAAGGAGATTATCAAGCTGGTGAATCAGCCAATACTATTGTAGACATGCCAAATGTTGGTGTTGCAGATGCCAATATATATATAGATGGTACCATTGTTTTAGGAAGTGATAATCGTCCTGTAAAAACGGATAAAGATGGTGGTTTTGTAATTGAAGTCCCTATAGGGAATCATTATATTGAAGTAAAAAAAGATAGACATAACTTTACTTATGGAGGTCGTTTTCCAATGGCTACTGCTGATGCTTTAGCACAAGAAGAGCGTATTAAAGGAAGCGCTTTAACTACCGTTGAATCTGAATATATTACTGATACTCATAAAACAGAATTTGAGTTTTTTAAACACCAGGAAGAATCGGTTACATTTTTAGACCAAACCAAAGTTACCCTTGTTGGTAAAGTTGTTGGTGGTTCTGTAGAAGCTGTAAAACCTATTGGTTTTGGTAGTGAAGGCTATGTAGAACATGTTTTTGATGCTGAAACTCCTGAAGAACGTAAAGAAGCAGTAAGTGCAGTTAATAATATAGGTACAGCAACAATAAAATTGAGTCATGAAGCTGGCGATATTGTAATTACCACAAATGAAGAATCAGGAGAATACAAACGAGAATTAGCTCCATTATTATATACTATCGAGAAAACCAGTACTAGTGATGGAATTACAATTCTTAATGATACAGATAACATCAGTAGTACTTTTTTAAGTGCAAATGAGATTCTTGATCTTGGAACTATTCCTGCTCCAATTACATCTGAGTTTTCTTTAGGTGATGATGTAGCACCATTGGTTTCTGAACCTTTTCAATTTGAAAAAAGTTTTGTGTACCGTTCTGCACCTCAATTGTATGTAACCCGCCAAACTTCTGCAAAAGAGGTTTTAATTAAAAAAGAGTTGTATGCTACGGAGGGAGTACAGTACAATGGTAAGGATTTAGCTATTTATGAGCAGTTTCAGAAGTATTTTATAGATTTTGAAACTTACGAATTGTATAAAAATTATGATGATGAGGTAGCTGGTGTAGAAGTAAAAGTTGCTATTACCGATGGGGATTTTATCATTAGTAATAATTTAGCATTAGAAGGTAGTGCTAGCCTTTTGTATAATGAAAAAGATAAAAGCAAGTCTACCTATAGTTTTAAAGCAGGTTTACCAAGGGTATCCAAACCGTTTTTAAAAACACTCTCCATAAATTATAGAGTTAATGGTATAGATACTCCAGCAAATGGATATAATAACGAAGGATTAATTTTAGGAGGAAAATCAGATGGAAGTCAGACCTTTGTTACCGCAGCTCCAGATGTTCCAGATATTATTCTTAGAGATCCTCCTGGTTCTAATAGTTTTGCTGCTATAGAAAAAGGAGAAAGTATCACATTTACTTCAGAAACAAGTTCTACAACTTCTGGAGGAGTGGCTTTAGAAGCAAAAGTAAGCTTGGGGATGGATTTTAAAGCTGGTGGAGGATTAGCAGGTCCTGTTGTTGAAGTAGAAACTACTGCCGATGTAACTACTGGAGTAGCATTATCTATGGCATCAACCAATGGTTCTAGTTTAACAAAGACTTATAGTTTTAATCAGACTATAGCAACTAGTGATGATCCGGCTTATGTTGGTGCAGATGGTGATTTATACATAGGGAATTCTAAAAATTATTTTTATGGTTCTTATGATAATATTCAAGCAAATACCAATTTAATTACTGGAGCCGATGCATTAGAACTTTTATTAAAAGATAAAGATGGAAATAATGCAGCTATATATATAAGTAAACAAAAGGCGATGTATTTTAAAGAAGAGCCTTCCGAGACCTTTTTTATATATAGTCAAAAACATATTTTGGAAGTGCTAATTCCTGAACTAGAACAGATTGTTTATAATATTAATAATGGTATTATAGATACAAATACGCCAGGAGTACTTCCTTTAGCAGATTATTTACAACAAATTAGGCTATGGAAAGAAACTGTTTTAGAAAATGAAAAAACTAAATATGAAGCGTTAAATAGTAGAAATAGCTATAAAAATGGTCTTGTAGAAGTATTAGAAGAACAAAAAACTGCAATTAATGAGCAAATTGAAAAAGCTGGCATTGGAGTTTCTTCTGAAAAACTTAAATCCAAAATTGAAGATTTAGAACAATTAGAAACAATGTTAGATGAACGTTTCTATGAAAACATTTCTTTTGATGCTGGTGTGGGAGAATTTTCTAAAAGCTCAGAAAGTACTTCAATCTCGGTTAAAACTACAGAAATTAATTTTGCTATAGAAACAGGTGTTGCATTAACAATTGGAGCAGAAACAAATGGAGTTGGAATAGAAGTATCTGCATCGGCTTCACTTGCAAAAGAAGAAAATGGAAGCATTAGCACAGAAAATACCGAAACGAGTATTGTTAGCTATACATTGAAGGACAATGATGAAGCTAATCTATTAAGCATAGATGTTATTAATGCTTTTGATGGTAATGGACCTATATTTAGTACTATTGGAGGAAGAACTTCTTGCCCATATGAAGGTGCTGAAAAAACAGTTTTTTATAATAATAACACCTATCCGAATTTAACATCAGAGATTCCGTTTTTAGAGGATAAGGATAAAGAGGCACTTAATTATGCAACACAAAAGGTAGAAGTACCTGTTATTAGCGTAAAAACTGCTAATATTACTAATGTACCAGCAGCAGGTGTTGCAGAGTTCGAACTTATTCTGGAGAATAATAGTGTTAGTGAAACTGATGCAGATTATAAATTAAAAATAGACAATACAACCAATCCATATAATGCAATAATGAATATTGGATTGAGTGGAGAAGTGGTTCACGTACCCTATGGACAGCAAGTTCCATTTTTATTGACTTTAGAAAAATCAGGTGCTGATCAATTCGATTATAATGATATTGCTATTGTATTAGAATCCATGTGTGATGGTGATGTTTCTGATCAAGTATTAATTTCGGCTTCTTTTACTCCATCATGTTCTAAGGTTGTAATATCCAAACCTTTTGATAATTGGGTGGTAAATAATGCAGATATCTATAATTTAGATGGCTCTACAAATACTCTAAATGTAGAGTTAACGGAGTTTAATGCCGATTTCAATAGCTTTAAGAAGATAGACTTGCAATACCGCAAGTCGACTGCTTCTTCATGGGGAAGACTGCATACCTATTACAAAGCACCGTTTACTACAACTGGGGGCGATACTGTAGATTATTTAGCTACGGCTATTGCCAATGGAGAAGATAGAAATTCGGCAATAAATGAAGCAAGTTTATCTTATGCCTTTGATATAGCAGGTTTAGACTTATCTGATGGTAAGTATGAGCTTAGAGCAATTTCTACCTGTAGTGATGGTACACAGTTTGTTTCAAAAGTGATTAGTGGAACTGTAGACCTAAAACGTCCAGAACAGTTTGGCACACCTTCACCTACAGACGGAATTTTAAATGCTGGTGAAGATCTACGTTTGCAATTTAGTGAGCCTATCAATTACAATTCAGCAATTAGTAAGATTGAAATTGTGGCAGAAACTAATGATATGCCTATTTCTCATGCAGTATCTGCATATTTTAATGGAGCAGCCAATACGGTTACTATTGATAAAACAAATCTACTTAGTGGAAACTATAGTATAGAATTCTGGATGAACAATAGTACTAGTGGTAATGCTTTAATCATGCAGCAAGACAATGGTTTTGATATCCAATATGTTAATGGAGAATTGGTATGGACGCTTGGTGGAGAAACTATAAAAAACGAAATCATAAGCGATAACTTATTTCACCATTATACGCTAAGCTATAATCAGAAAAAGGGAGAACTTCGGATATATGAAGATAGCAATGAGTTGATTGTAAAAACTGTTGGTGCTTTAGAATTCACCAATAAAGGAAAGTTAACTATAGGAGGAAATAACTTTACAGGAAACATACACGATCTACGGATGTGGACTAAATCATTATCCTTATCTGAGTCTGTTGCGAGTATGTATAAGCAATTTTCTGGCTCCGAACGTGATTTAGTAGGCTATTGGCCAATTAATGAAGGACAAGGCGCAATAGCTAAAGATTTGGCAAGATATATTCATGCCAATATGAACGCTTCATGGGATATAAAACCAAAAGCCAATGCTTATACATTTACAGAGAATCAATATTTGGAATTAGATCTTAATGATTTTTCTGAATTTGGAGCTGCCAAGCAGATTCATGACCAAATGGATATTACCCTTTCTTTTTGGATGAAAACTGATGAGAAGAAGGAAGCAACCTTGTTCTCCAATGGTAGAGGTACTATAGAAGATATGGTACAATCTAATGGCAAGCGTAATAAATGGGCAATAGAACTAGATGCAGATGGACAATTGATTTTTAATAATGAAGGATTGTCTTATAGCCTTACCGAAAATAGTATTGCAGATAACTCATGGCATCATGTTGCACTAGTTGTAAACCGTATTGGTGCTTTAAAAGTATATTTGGATACTGAATTGGTGAGTTCTCATGCATCTAAATACATTGGAGGAATATCTGGAAATAAATTTTGGATAGGAGCACGTGGCTTTACAGATGCAGGCGGTATGCTTACGGTAGATAGAGTGTTTTCTGGAAAAATTGATGAACTTCGATTATGGAATACCGCACGTTCTATTGAACAAATCCGTAGGGATAGTGGATATGAAATTTCAGCAACCACTTTAGGATTGGTATTGTATGCTAATATGAATCGTCCTGAATTACCAAACGGGAAAGGACCTAAGTATTACCATGCATTATCAAATAATACCACTCCAGCAGTAACCTCTGTGTTAAGTACTGGTGTGCCTAATTATTCGGAGGATGCGCCTAAGTTAAAACCAAAACGTAATTTATTAAGTTTTGATGTGCGTCATGTCATCAATGGAGATGAAATGATTATTACTCCGGAAATTAGCAATTGGGCTGTACTAGAAGGCCAAATATTAGATATTACTGTAGATAGAATGTTTGATGCAGCAGAAAACAGGCAGGCATCACCAATTACATGGACAGCTTTTGTAGAGCGTAATGAAGTAAGTTGGTATGTAGCAGATAAAGTAGATCTATTGGAAGTAGAAAAATTTGTAGGCGATACTTATGAGTTTGATATTACCCTGATCAATAGAGGAGGGAAAAACCAAACATTTGCTATTAAAAATGCACCAAGTTGGTTAACATTAAGTACCGAGTCTGGAACACTAGATCCTAATAGTAAAATTACTGTTAAGGCAAGTATCGATCCTGAATTTACCATAGGAGAGTATATAGAAAACCTATACTTAGAAACCGATTTTGGATTGGATCAAAAACTACAATTAAATCTTAGAGTTTTAGAAGTTGAGCCCGATTGGTCTGTAGATCCTAATGCTTTTGATTTTAGCATGAATATTATTGGGAAGCTTAAAGTTAATGGTAAGTTTTCTACTGATGCCTATGACAAAGTGGGGGCTTTCTTTAATGGAGAAGCTAGAGGAGTTACTCATTTGGTTTATGATGCTGCTTATGATGAGTATTTTGTATACCTAACCGTATTTAGCAATACTGCTTATGGAGAAGCAATAGTATTTAAAGTTTGGGATGCATCTCAAGGTAAAATTGTTGAGGTAGACCTTAATAATACCGCTTCAACCATTTTTATGGAAAATGAAGTTATTGGTACCAAATCTAATGCAGCACTGTTTGAAAACACTAATGTTGTAGAACAAAAAGTAACATTAAATTCAGGCTGGACATGGGTCTCTTTTGATGTGCATGATGCTAATTTTAATAATCTTAATGTATTAACAAGAGAATTAGAACTCCATACAGATGATAGAATTTTAAGTCTAAACCCTGCACAGTTAGAAACCTACTATAAACATCCAAGTAATGCTACAAAAAGCAGTTGGTCGGGGAATATTAGTGCAGGTAATGGTTTAACTACGACCAAGATGTATAAGCTAAACCTTAAAAAAGGAGCTGATTTACAAATTAGAGGAGAAAAGGTTGACCTTAGAAAATGGTCATACGAGCTAAAAGAAAACTGGAACTGGTTGCCCTTTGTTATCGGTAATAATACGCCTGTTAATGATGCACTTGCCTTTTTTGAACCCGTAGATGGTGATGTTATAAAATCACAAAATCTATTCGCAATTTATGATCCATTAAACGGATGGACGGGTACTTTACGTTATTTAATTGCTGGAAACGGTTATATGATAAAGTCCAGTAAAGAACAGAATTTTAGTTACCCTAGTTATTTAGGATCAACTGCTAAGGTAGCTGCATCAGTAGCAACTACAACAGAAGGTCCAAAAATAAAGTCGGAGTTTGCAAAATACCCAGAAAACATGAATGTAATTGTAAAAATGCCTGAAGGTTATACTTCGGTACATATTTATGATATTGATGGAACGCTTAAAGGAACAGCAGAAACCCAACAAGTGGGAGATAATGAGCTTAGTTTTTTAACTGTATATGGTAATACTGATGAAAAATTGGTGTTCCATATCGTTAAAGGAAATAGAGAAGAGGCAACAACTAAAACTATTGCTTTTTCACCAAACATGGTTCTAGGAACAATTAATGATCCTATAGTTTTAGATGTATTATCTGATGCTGTTGGGATTTATCCAAATCCTTTTGAAAACGAACTAAAAGTACGTGTATTTGCTGATAATCAACAGAAAGTAGTACTGAGACTGTATTCACTTACTGGTCAGGAAGTATTTAAAAAACAGTTTGATGTAGATGAAGGAGAGGTATGGTTAAGTATTCATCCAAAAATAGCTACAGGAACATATTACTTACATGCAACTGTAAATGGAGCCACAGTAAGTGGAATGGTTATCAAAAAATAAAATTAATTTAAACATGCTGCTAGTAAGTGATTATTAGCAGTATGTACTAAAAATTCAAAAGATGAAAACATTAAATTTTAGTTTGCTAATACTCTTCCTATTTGGGTATCAAACTTATGCACAAAGCCCCGACTGGTCTGTGGTGGAAAACAATTTCCAATACACCATGTCAATGGTCGCTTTTTCTAATATTGATGGTATAGATTTAGGGAATCCAAATCATAAAATTGCCGCTTTTGTTGGTAGTGAGTGTAGAGGGGTTGCCAATCTTACTTATGTTGCCAATCAAGAAGGATATTTCGCATACCTTACCATTTTTTCAAATACAAACAGTGAAACTATTTCTTTTAAAGTATACCATGCTATTGATGATAAAGTAGTGGATATAGATGAAACTATTTCTTTTGAGATTAATAAACATATGGGAAACTTATTTACTCCTCATAGTGTTTCAAAACCAAAGCTAAGCTCAGAGAATAATATAATCTCTTTTAGTCTAGATGAGGTTATGACAACTATCAATAGTTCTTCACATACGATAATAGCAGATTTAAATCCTGGTTATGATTTAAGTAACTTAAAAGCGAGTTTCGAATTGAGTAATGGCGCAAAAGCATTTATTTCTGGAGAGGAATTATTACCCAATACAGAAGGATTAGATTTTTCAACAGCTAAGGAGATTACCATTGTATCTCAAGATAAAACAGTAAGTCAGGTATGGACAGTTTCGGTGTTATCGGATTCGAGTACAGCACAGTTTTATAGGAAAAATGCAGTTTGTTATGCAAAAGGAGCTATTAAAGTTGTTTTTCCTACTGTTAATACAGCTGTACTATTAAAAAAAGACAATCAAGTTTTAAAAACGCAACAAACAATTGATGGAAATACCACTTTTAATGATTTAGATGCAGGTATATATTTAGTTGAGGTTAATGGTACTGAAAAGGAAATTGAAATTTTATTAAAAAAGTAGTTATGAAAATACAATATATATATATCGGAATACTAATTTCTTTTTTGCTACTTTCATGTAGTAAAGATGAAGATACACCTGTAGCATTCTTAAAGGCTTCTACCATTGCTTTTGTTAATCAAGATGGTTCTGCAATAGCAACAGACCAGTGTGTAGATCCAAGTTTGGGATATGCTGTTGGTATTACTGCAAAAAAGGAAGATGGCACCGATGCTAAAGAAACCAAAATACAGTTTGTTATCAATGGAGTTATCAATAGTATTATCTTTGAAAAAGAAGGCTACCAATGGGTAAACCTTAGACTAAAAGAAGGTCTTAATAATGTACAAATAATGAACAACGAATATATTGCAACAATGACTATTCCTGTTCAAGACGATTTTGAATTGGTGAATTAAAAAAGCATCGTGATATTGAATTGAAAAGCCTCAAGATGATAGTTCTTGAGGCTTTTTCTATTTACTAGTTCCAAGTAATTTAGCTTATTACAGAGACACTATTTATTATCAAAAGATTTATCTGGAAAAGCTGGTGGTTTAGGAACTTCTCTAGGATCTTCTTTAATTAATTGCTGTAGGTGTTTTATCGCGGCTTCTAATTGAGCATCTTTACCTTTAAATGTAGCATGAGGTAGATTATCAATTACAATATCGGGTTCAAAACCATGACCTTCTATCAGCCATTTTCCACTAGTGTCGTAAACACCATTCATTGGTGCTCTTGCAATACCGCCATCACTGAGTCTATTGACACCACTTAGCCATATTTCTCCACCCCAAGTTCTGGTTCCTATTGCAGTACCAAGCTTTAGTTTTTTAAATCCATCTGCAAAAGCTTCTCCATCCGAAGCTGTATTTTCATCAACCAGTATTACAATATGTCCTCTAAAAGCATATTGCATATTCCATGTTGGTTTACCAGATCTTCCTTTCCAATACATCCATGCTTTTCTAAGGATTTTTTCTAGTATAAAACTTTCAATATTTCCTCCTCTATTATGACGTACATCAATAATTAACCCTTGTCTATCAAATATTGGATAGAATTCTTTATACCATTGGTTAATATCGTTACGCCCCATTGCTTGTAAATGGACATAGCCAACTGTATTAGCTGTTTTTTCTTCTACTTCCAAACGTCTAGAATATTCCCAATCTCTATAGCGCAAGCGGTACATACTTCTAATTGGAACTACAATAACAGCTCTAGAGTTTTTTCCACGTTTAATTGTTAGACGTACCTGTTTGCCAACCTGGTTTCTTATCAATTCGCCTATATCTATGGCATCTAAAGCAGGTTTTCCGTTTACAGCAGTAATAATATCACCATTTTTAATATCGAGATAGGCATCATCTAAAGGCGATTTCTCATCTGGATAATCAGGATCTGCTTTATAAATGTATTCAATTTTAAAACCTCCATTTTTAACATCTCTACTAAAACGGGCTCCAAGGTTAGCTACAGCAATATTTTTACCATCATTTCTAGTATCTCCACCACGGACACTGGTATGTAAAGCTGCTAATTCTCCAACAAAGCGACCAATAAGATCAGAAAGTTCATTTCTGGTAGTAATACGATCTACTAATGGATAGTATTTATCATGCATTGCTTTCCAATTGACACCATGCATGTTTTTATCATAAAAATAATCACGTTCCATACGCCATGCATCGGTAAAAATTTGCTTCCAATCTTCTAGAGGATTAATTTCAAAACGCCATCCACTAAGATCAATTTTATTGTCATTAAGGTCACTAGCTTTTCCAGTACCAGCATTGATAAGATAGAAATTGTTTTTTTTACGTACTAATATTTTTTTACCATTAGCAGTTAGACTAAAACCTCTGATATCTTCTACCATAGTTTTTAGTTTTACAGCCTCATTTTCAATTTTTAATACGCTAAGGTTTGTTTTTGCATTTAATCCAGTGCTTCTAGAAGAAATATATATAGCTTTATTATTGACTGCGATATTATTATAATTTCCGGCAGAAATAGGAATTTCTACAATCCGTTTATTGATATCTTTTTTATCGATAGTTACGATAACAGTTTTATCTTTATCATCCTCTTTTTTAGTAGTGGTTACAAGTTCATCTGCAGGACGGAAAGGAGATCGAGTTCCTTTTTGCAAAGCAATATGATATAGTTTTTCTTGGGCATCAAAATAAGGCTCTGGCTGTCTACTTCCCCAAGGACTACCTACCAAAGTGGTAAAACTTCTATCAGATAAGAAATAGATAAACTTACCATCTGGACTCCATTTTGGTGAAAAACTATTGGCCCTATCAGTAGTAATCGGAAATTGCTCTTTTGTTGTTATATTATACAAATAGATTTGTCTCATTGTATTGTTAGCATATTGCTCATAAGAAATCCATTTGCTATCTGGCGACCATGAAAAACTTCCAATACCTTCTTCATTAGTTGGTATTTTATGACTTTTTCCTGTTTCAATATTCAAAAGATAAAGATGATATCTTAAATCGTCATAAACCATCCACTTTCCATCAGGAGATGGGATTCCAGCATACCTTAGTACTTTTCCATCTTTAGTAATGTTTTTATGTTTTCCAATACCGTTTGCTGGCATTTTTACAAATTCAAATTCACCACTTTCATCAGATAAGGTATAAATGCTTTTTCCATCAGCTGAAAAAGTTGCATCTCTATACCTAACATTCTTTTTATCAGTAAAATTTATAAAACGTCCAGATTTTAGTGGAGCTACAAAAACACGACCTCTAGCAGTAATAACAACACGTTCTCCTTTAGCATCTGGTTGAACTGTTGTAATATGTCTTGCTGGATTTTCTTCCCATTTAACTCTAAGTTGGTCCAAATCTGACGCCAAACGGATGTTTATTTTAGCATTTTGCTTGCTTTGGATATTATAATACCAGATATCAGCTCCTAATTGGTAAACGATAGTATTTCCAGAAATTTTGGCATAGCGGATATCAAAACCAGCATGTTTGGTATGCTGTGTAAGGTTTTTCCCTGTATTATCCATAGACCAGAGATTCATAGTACCATCTCTATCGGTAATAAAGTAAATATTAGTATCTGCTGCCCACATTGGGTGGTGACTTTCGCCAGCATAGCCTTTACTAAGTTGTATGGCTTCTGCTGTACCTTCTGTATATTTCCAAATTTGCCTGGCTGTACCACCTTTATATCTTTTGGTAACATTACCATGGAATGCTGGTCTTACAAAGTAGACGGTCTTTCCATTAGCATTAAAACTAGCTTCACTGGCTTGGCTTAATGGAATTCTTTTTTTCTCTTTGGTTTTAGGATTGATACTTACCAATTGTCTATCTGGAAGTGTAGCAAAAGCTCTGGTGTCATAAACAATATTACCGTCTGAAGTCCAGGTATTAGTCGCAGAAAAATCACTTTCATAAGTCCAACGTGTTGGTAGCCCTCCAGTAATTGGCATGGTATATATTTCCGTTGGACCTTCATAACTTGCCGAGTATGCTATTGTTTTTCCATCTGGAGAGATAATAGGGAAACTTTCATCGTCTGGATGTGTGGTAAGGCGTTGTGCCAATCCACCAGAAAGCGGTACTGTCCAAATATCTCCTTCAGCAACAAATACTACAGTATTGTTATGAACGGTGGGATATCTATAATATCCTTCAAAGCCTTGAGCATAAGAACCGATTGTTATAAATAGAAATAAGCTAGATAAAATTGTGACTAGGGCAGTGTTGGATTTTAGTTTTGCAATCATTAGTTTGGTTTTTATATCAATTAAAATGCTAAAACAAAATGTTTTAAAACTACAATTGATATGAGTTAGATAGCTGTTGCTAACAAAAATAACAAAACCAGTGAAAATTGCTAATGACTAAGTGTTAATGTTCTTAGAAATAGCATGATAGTTTTTATATGCTATCCGCCATGGTTGTATTATATTTGATATAAGTAATTATACCTTGTTTAGAAGAATGAAATTATTTAATAAAACACTAGTTGTAATAATATTGATTGTATCAATTTCTTGTGAAAAAAATAACAAGAAAGATCCATATGCGGATTATTCACGTACGTATAATTGAAAAATATGTATTATGAAAAAATCAATATTAGGATTAGGTATTATTGTTTTATTAGGATCTTGTGTATCAAAAAAGAAGTATGTAGAACTACAACATGCTCATGGAGAAACTAAAAGTCAACTCACAAAAACACAAGTAGAAAAAGAAGCATTAGAAACAAAATTTAAGAAAATTGAGACTAGAGTTTCTCAGTACAATTCTAGAATAAATGCATTAACAGAAGATAACAATGCACAGTTGGTTACTACAGACGGTGCGGTTGTATCTAATAATGTAAAGAAAAAGATGCGAGAGACCTTAAAAAATGTTAGTCCTGCTGAATTAATGGGAGCTAGAACATTAAAAGATTCTATGAATCTAGCACTTTCTTATAATCTAAATAAAGCAATTGGTGATAACAGCCTTAACGAAGATGATGATATAGAAATAAACATTGATAATACTGTTGTTATGATTTCTATTTCTGATAAATTATTGTTTAATACAGCTAGTTATAAAGTAAGTAACAAAGCAAATCCAATATTAAAAAAATTAGCGGATATTATCAACTCAGAACCAAGTATAGAGGTTATGGTAGAAGGGCATACAGACCCAAGATCTATTAGCACTATAAAAATTACAGACAATTGGGACTTAAGTGTTCTTAGAGCTACATCTATTGTACGTAAGCTTCAATCTAAATATAATGTTGCTCCAGAAAAACTAATTGCATCTGGAAGAAGTAGTTACAAACCTTTAGTAGCTAATGAAACTAAAGAAGATAGAGCTAAAAATAGAAGAACACGTATTATAATTTTACCAAATATAGATAAGTTCTTTGCATTAATGGCATCTAATGAATAAGGAAAAATAGTTAAATACTAATAAATAATTACAGCGGGATTTTCTTCATTGAAAGTCCCGTTTTTTTATGACCATAATTTTATAATAAAACATTAACCAAAAGAAAAATGAGGAATAGATGCAAGTAATAAACAGTTTTTTATAGTCTTATATCTAATAACTCAACTAGAACAACAAAATAATATTGAAAAAAACACTGACTTAACATAGGTCAATGCACAGGTGATTTTACAAAACTACTTTTATGGCTTTAAAATCATAATAAAGTAAACATGTCTGATCAAAACCAACATTTACCTTCAACAAAAAACACCAAAAGAACACTTTGGGTTTCCTCTATTTTTTATGTCCTAATTGCATTTGAGTTTTTTTATATGGCAAGTCCTTTTGCTATCTATTTTTATAGTGTATATGGCCCAGGGCTTAGTTGGTTACAAGCATCAGATAGTACTGCTTGGATGATTCAGTTTTTTCTTCCCCATATTGTTGAAGCTAGTAAATCGCCTATTATTGGTGTATTTGAATTAGCAGGATACATTATGTTTCTTGGTGGTATTATAGGGTTTGCCATAGGAGCATTTCAGATATACAAGGCAAAACTACTTCGTAAAACTGCTGTTACAGGTGGTCTTTACCGATATATTCGTCACCCTCAATACTTGGCTTTAATGGTTTCTAGTATTGGGATGCTTTTTGTATGGCCCAGATTTCTTGTCCTTTTTATGTCGATTACAGTGCTTTTTATTTATGTAGCACTTGCAAAAACAGAAGAAGCCATTTGTCTTAAAAAGTATGATGGCTACCAAGATTATCTAAACCGTACAGGAAGATTTTTGCCCAAAGGGTGGTTACCAAATATTAGCATAACAGTGTCAAAGGGAAAATATGGAAAGCTACTTGTTTGGATTGGTACTTATATTATATTCCTTACCCTAAGTATTTTTATGGCAAAAGGATTACGATCTTATTCCATAGCAAATTTTTATACCGCAAAAACAGAAAACAGTGTATACCTATCAACTGTTGCTATTTCAGACAATGATTTTGAAGATATTGTAGCAATTGTATCTGCTTCATCTGAACTAGCAACGGTATTGAAAACCAATAATAGTAAGATCAAGTTTTTAAACTACGTTTTACCTACAAATATGTATATATCAGAAATACCAATGCACCTTCCAAAAGACGAAACCTTTGGACATTCTATACCTAATAACATAGATAAGGCTAAATATAAAGTTATTGTAACTAGGGCTGAGTTTGGTGCTAATGGTCTGCCTGAAGATGGGAACATTTTAAATCATGCATTAAACAAATACCCGTTAATAGAGATTTGGATAGATTTAACTCATAAAAAAGTAATCAAAAGTTTCCCACGTCCCGATGTACCTTTTTATGGAAATAGACAAGTTCCTATATTTTAAACAATTGGTTGCTAGTAGAACAGTAGTAGTACAAAAATCAAGATATAATCTTCAAAAGCAATAAAGTCTTTACTGCAGAAGGTAATTCTAGAATTGATATTGAACTTAACTAATAATTGCCCCAAAGCTTGCTTTAAAAATAAATAATATAAAAGATGAATAACGAACACACACATATATATTCGGCCGAGAAATCGTCTAATCTAGAGAGTAGATGGAGAAGTATACTTCAAAATCCAGATAAAATTCTGAGTCCGTTTATTAAAAAAGATATGACAGTAGTAGATTTAGGTTGTGGTCCAGGTTTTTTTACAATACCAATTAGGAGTCTAACAGGTAAAAACGGAAAGATTATAGCCATTGATGTACAGGAAGAAATGTTGGAAATTCTTCAAAGAAAAATATCAACATTAGCCGTAACTAATATAGAGATGATAAATAGCTCTTATCAACCATTTGATAGTGTTAATACTGTAGATTTTATACTTGCAGCATATGTAATACATGAGTTAAGGAATAAAAAAGAATGGATTCAAAAGCTATATACTAGTTTAAAGAATGGAGGACAGCTTTTGATAATTGAACCAAGCATTGTTGTTTCTAAAAAAGATTTTAAACAAACTAAAGAACTAGTATTAGCTACTGGATTTGAGTTAATTAAAAAACCACGTGTATTGTTTAGCAAGGCAATTCTTGTAAGAAAAGGATATAATGGGGATTAATGATATTATAAGAAATAGACTAGTGAATAATGCAATAGTTATTTCTAAAAAGAAAATAACAGAAAATGTATTTCATCTAATTATTAAAGGAGATTGCTTGAAAAGTATAAGCTATCAAATAGGGCAACATCTACATGTACTGGTTCAACCAGAAATTAAGGGAAGTATCATTGACATTATCGTTAATAGAAATTATTCCATTTGGAATCACTCTGCTACAGAAGGTATTTTGGAAATGGCTATTTGTAATAATTCAGATGGAATAGGGGCAAAGTGGATTCAAAACCTAAAATGTAATGCTATTGTATATTTTACAAATCCAACGGGTAGTTTTGTGTTATCATCCAGGGTAAATACTCATATATTTATTGGTGATGCTAGTGCTTTAGGGCATTTCTATTTTATGAAAAGAAACCTATCTGCTAATGATTCTTTTTTTGGACTGATATACGGGACAGATAAAGAAAACTATTTTCCAGACTTGGACAATACTTTTCCTTTTGAATTTATTGATCAGAGCTCTAATTTAGTTGAAAGACTAGAAAATAAAATAGTATCAGCTACAAAAGCTAATTTTAATGATACTATGATTTATTTGGGTGGAAATGGTGACATATCTATTGCAATGTATAAGCTTTTAAAAGAAAAATATAAGTTAAAGAAAAGAAATATTACTATAAAACCTTTTTGGAAAGCTGGAAAAAAGGGATTATAGTTTGATACAAATATCAAATATAAAAACGGGTATCAGATACCAGCTATATTAACCAATTAACCCAGTAAACAAACTAATGAGTATGCGTAAATTATAAACAATTTATAAAACACGAGTGCGCAAATCAATAATAATCAATTTGTAGCTAAGCAATTACATTATTAAACAAACTATAGAGTATGCTTAGGTATTAAATAGTTTTCTGTTTATAATTAGAATTAACCGATTACAAATTTAAACAATCTAAAGAGTATCATTAAACATTAAACAATAAATAATAAACAGTTTTCAGATTTATAAATTACACACTTAAACAATCTAAAGAGCACGAGTAAGTATTAAACAAATTTTAAAGGCACAAGTAAGCATTAAACAGTTTACCCTTGTTGTTCTCTAAGATAGGTAGCTAATAGTTTTTCTAATATTTCGTCTTTGGAAAGGTGCGTTAGTTGCTCTTTAAAGTTAGCTTTACTTTCATCATCTAGGGTATCACCTAATGGTTTTTCTTTGGCTATTTTATTTCCCCAAAGTATGGCACGATTTACCAATTGATCCTTAACGCTAGGCAAAGGCAATTCTTCTAAATTAAGACTAAGTGCTGTGTCTAACTCTTCTACTTTTGCTTTTTCTTCTGGAAAAGAAAACATAAGACTAATTCCTGTTTTTCCTGCTCTAGAGGTACGTCCGCTTCTATGTGTATATGCCTCTTTGGTATCTGCAATATGGTAGTGGATTACATAACCTATATCGATAACATCTACACCTCTAGAGGCAACATCAGTAGCAATAAGGATAGATAAGCTATTTGCTTTGTATTGCTCCATTACCTTGTTTCGCAAGCCTTGAGGTAAATCGCCATGGATGGCTCCACAGGAAAATTTATTAGCAGAAAGCTGCTTGTATAGTTTTTGAACCCCAGATTTTGTTCGGCAAAAGATAATACCTTTTCGTTTTCCAAAACGGGTAAGAAAATGCAATAAAACATTTAGTTTTTCTTCTGGAATAACCTGTACTACTTGGTGTTCTATTTTCTTATTGGTTTTATTTCCTTTACCAATAGCTACTTTTTCTAACTTTTTGTTTAGGTATTTTTTAATGATGCTATTAATTTCATCGGGCATAGTTGCAGAAAACAACCATGTAGTATAGTTCTTGTTTGCTGTAGCAAGAATTTTATCAATATCGGTAGCAAAACCTTTTAATAACATTTCGTCCGCTTCATCAAAAATAATATGTTTAACGACTTCTAATTTAACTACTTTTCTATTTACTAAATCTACCAATCTACCAGGAGTAGCAACAATAACTTGTGTACCATTACTAAGGTCGTTAATCTGTGTTTTTAAAGCAACACCGCCATAGATTGCTTCTATTTTGAGTTCAGGAATGTATTTTGCTAAACCTATAAGTTCGTTTCCTATTTGTTCGCACAATTCTCTTGTAGGAACTAAAATTACTGCTTGTATAGTACCAGAATTGGTGTTTATTCTACTAAGTAATGGTGCTGCAAAGGCAAATGTTTTTCCTGTACCTGTAGCGGAACGTCCAACAAAATCTCCATTGTGTGTTAATAATAGGGGAATGGCTTTTGCTTGTATTTCTGTTGGTGCAATTATTCCTTGCTCATTAATTGCTTTAATAATACCTGGATGTAATTTGCTAGTTGCGAAACTCTTCATATTGTAATATTGTATTAAGCATCAAGCTGGGCGTATTAAAATTAGATATATACTAGTCCCGCTTTGATTCTTTTAAACTCTTTATTTGTTTTTAGCCTTGGCTTCTTTTACTTTTCTGTTCTTATCCATTCTCATGTTAAAAAACTCAACCATAAGCGAGAATGCTATTGCAAAATATAAGTATCCTTTTGGCACAACACCAACCTCATTATCGAATAGATTAAAATGAGACATATGTGCTGCTTCTGTAATTAGCATAAAACCTATCAATATTAAAAATGATAAACCTAATACTTGTACTGATGGATGATCGGTTACAAATTTTCCTACAGGATTGGCAAAAAGCATCATAATTAATACTGATATAACAACTGCTATTACCATTAAGATAAGTGCATCGTTTGGATTAGGCGATATACCGTTTGTCATTCCTATAGCTGTTAATATAGAGTCAAAAGAGAAGACAATATTTATAACTGTAATTTGTATGATTGCTTTGGTAAGTGTATTTCCACTTTCTTTACGTACCTCGCGTTCGTCATGTCCTTTATCTTCTATCTTTTCGTGTATTTCTTTGGTACTTTTATAGAGCAAAAAGATTCCACCAGCAAATAATATTACGGCTTGCCAACTGATAGCTCCAGAAATCCATGTTTCATTAAATACATAAAATGGTTTTTTAAGGGCAGTAAGCATAGAAATACCAAATAAGAGTACAATACGAAGTACCATTGCCAATACTAATCCTACATTTGTTGCTTTTTTACGGTCCTTCTCTTTTAGTTTACCAGCGGCAATAGAAATAAAGATAATGTTATCTATACCTAATACTATTTCTAAAAAAGTAAGGGTAAGTAATGCTACCCAAGCATCTGCACTTGCGAAAATATCAAACATAATATTAGTTGGTTTTTATTGCTGTTCCTCTTATTTTTTTTGGATTTCCTACATTTCCATATTCAAATAGATACGATTCTTTTGTTGTAGAAAGTATTTTTATATGAATTGGTTTTTTCTCTGCCATGCTTTTTGGATTTATCTTTTTTATAACATATTCACAGTTATTTATCCAACGTACAGAGGATGAGTCTATTTTATTATTAAAATAATCTATTTCTAAACTACCTTTTCTAACAAAACGGGTAGTGGTTTCTTTACCATCTACTATTGACGTAAATGTAAATGTACCATCTTTAAAATCGGCACAGTTGCGTTCTTGTGTAGTGCAAGAGATTACTACCAGTACTATAAGCCCAATTATATATGCTTTGTTCATTTGTAATTTATTGTTTTTTGCTATGCTTATTAGCGCAGTGCAAAATAAATAAAAAATTATGGTGATATCAGCTAAAAGAGAAATTAGTTTTGAGGAATGCGATAAGATAACTAAATTTTGTTTTAAGTATTGAACATATAGACCAGATATTTTTTTAAATGAAGTTCTATTTTACTAAAACAAAATGAGCGATTTTCTCTAAGGTCATAAACCGATACTGCTTTAGTTAAGTTTTTTGTGGAAAACCTTCCATTTTTTGAATCCTCCAATTAAAAACAAGAGCCCAATGCCTATTGCAATTACAGATTCTATGGTTTCTGAGGTAGTTACGGTATTAGTATACATGGCATACGATTGTTCTCCTATACCTCGTAGCATATATATAATAGCAATGCTGAATATTACTATTTTTAAAAAGGGTAATTCCTTTTTCTTGCTACTTGCATTAAGTCCATACCTGCCAAAAATATAAAAAACTACAGCTACAAAAATGGTTAGGGCATAGGGTAGGGAAGGTGCTATAGTACTTAGCTTTGCCATATCCTCTGAGACTCCTGTAATTGCAAACATTTTATCAGCCCAAAACAAGCCTATTAGGTGGGCCAAGGCAATTATTATATTTAATATTCCTCCAAGTCTAAGCATCTCCTTTTCTTTTTTTAATACCAATAATAGTTAGTATGCCAATAGGAAGAAAAAAGATCCATTGTGGAACTAACAAACTAAAATAAAACCCTGATCCTATAAAGGGCAAACAAAAAGATAGGTTTAAATAACCTATAAAAGTTATTAGATCCTTAGTTAACTTTTGTTTGAATCCTGCATATAGTAATGCAATAGATGTTGCCAAAAGTACAATTGTTATCATATTCCAAACACCAACCCATTCGGATATTATACTTGTACTAAGATCGGAATCTAGTAGTGGATTTACAAGATCTAACTGTCCTCCGATTAGGTGTAATAAAAAAGTAAGAAAATTAAGTATACCTGCTATAATTAAGTAATAGTTTTTTGTCTTCATCTTTAATAATTTATAAATTGATTAAGTTCTTTTTTTACTTCTGTTGTATAGTTTTTTGATTGTTTTTTATAACGTATCATTTCATGATAGCCTATAAGGTGTTTGTAAAATAAACTTGCCTTAAGTGCTGCTTCATCTTGGGTATAGCCAAGTTGCATAATTAGTTGTTTTGTATAGTGCATGCGCTGCATATCTATATTGTCTATAATGGCTTGTATGTCTTTATGTTTTTGAGCATATCTTTTTAAGAAGAACATAAAATCTAGATAGGGGTCTTTTTTAAAGGAGAGTGCTACTAGTTTTTTAAATTTTTCTTTAGCAGATGTTAAATTTTCTATGCTAGTTATTATAGTATCTGTATCAGTACCTATCCAATATTCTATAATATGATTTACAAATTCGGTTTTGGTCTTAAAATGCCAATAGAAACTAGATTTATTTACCTTAAGTTTTATAGCCATCTTTTCTACAATGATACCTGCTATTCCGTTTTTGGAAAACAGTTGGTATCCTAATACAATCCAATCTTCTTTTTTTGCTATTATCTTTGGCATATCTAAACGGTTGCGTTTAATAATGCAAATATAGGTAAATATTTTTATTAAACGATACCGTTTAATTGTTTTTATGTTTTATCTATTTTCAATTGTATACTATTATGCTATAATTGCTACTAAAAGTAAGGGAATAGTATGTGGAATATTTAATATGATATTTTTTGTTTTCCAATAGATAAGAGGACTTTATTTTATGTAGCTTAGATTATTGTTATTAATAGTTTCTGTTTTTAATATGGTATTTTGGTAGTTATATGTGTTGTATTAATTAGCATCAAAATTTTATTTAATGTATTTGTATATTCTTATGATTATTGTGTGCATGTTTTCTATATTTGGAATAAATATAGAAGCAATAAACAATATATGATGTTTATTGTTTAGTCGTAAACCATAGCTTTAAAAGTACTAACCAATTATGAAAAATTTATTTATTGTATTATTTCTATTATCTATTTGCACAAATTGTTTAAGTCAAACCCCAGCAGAAATATATGAATATTTGAACGAAAAGATAGATATATATAAGCTTAATGACACCGAAAAAAATTACAACTATATAGTAGAAGAAGTAGATGTTAATCAAAATAAAAGGATTAATTTTATACAATTCTGTACAACATTTAAACTTTGTTCAAGAGCCTATTTATTGAACCCAAGAGAGTATACTGGAATAGCGGTTAAGGAAAAATCCGAAGGCATATTGATTGAATTATCTTTTAAATCCAATTCAATAACAACTGAGAAAATTAATATAAATACTGAAGAGCATTTCAAAGGAGATTCAGCATCTAAGGTTTCAATTATCCTAGGAAATGATACACCAGAGTCTGAAGTGAATAAAATAAAAAAGGGATTTATAAAGCTATTTAGAATGTATGATGTTGAATAGAGGAATGTTTTTAACTAAATGTCAATTGTTAATAATATCTCTTAGCGCTGATGTGTAGCTAGAGTTTATTCTTATGAAAAGAAGAGATCTATCTTTAATTTAAAAGTTAGTTCATATTTTAAAAGTTTAACCGAATTTAAATTCGATTAAGTCTCAAAACAGAAAGAGGTACATTTTTAAACTTTTATTGCTTTTAATATTGAAGATTGTGAATATGAAAAAAACAAAATTGCTACTTATAGTATTGATTTTAATCGGATTAAATTCTTCTGCTCAAGAGTTGACTTGTGCTGATTTTAAAATCGGACAGTTTTATATTCCCGAAACAAAAGAATTGGCTAAATATACTGTTGTTGAAAATGACAGTATTTCGGAATTTGCATATATACCAGATTCTTCAATTAAGAAATATATTGTAATTCGAGAAAAGAATGTTCAAATTGAATGGAAAAATGGAATTGGGAATGGGAATCCTGAATATGAAATAATTGAATGGATTGATGACTGTACATATCGACTAACTTATGACGCTTCTAAATTTGAACTAAGTGAGGATAAAAAATGGATTAACAATAATAATGGAATTGTAGTATCAAAGAGAAAGATAGAAAAAAAATGTTTGTTTTATACTGCAACTATGACAACAAATGAAGGAGAAAAAATTTCTCAGGACGGAATAATTTGTAAAGAATAAATGCTACCCATAATATCATATCCTTTTTAAAACCATAATAGAATTCTCCAAAGTAAATATTTGACTCATTGATTATTTTATAATGGTAATTTTTAGATGTTTACTTGTAGATAATTTCTAAAAACGAGAAATTTATTATAACTAGTTATGCTATAGATTACTATAGTAGTACAGTAATTTGGTAATAAGGTTTTGGATAAAGCTTTAAAGTAGGGGATAAGACTCGTCTTATACCTCGTCTTTTTTGTTGTGTTTTATTATTTATCGAAACATAGGGTATAGTTGTGTTATTTGTTTGTAAGTTGATGTTTTATGGAACATTATTTTTGTATTTTTAACTGCAGTAGTACGTTTTATAAATCTCTAATTATTAAATTAGAGGTATTGATTTAAGAAATACTAATAATATCATTTTTAATAGCAATATAGATGAGTTTTTTTAAGAAAATATTAGGCAATACAGCATCAGAAAAGAAGCCTACAAATATTGATTCAGGATTTGAAGTAGTTGAAAAAGAGGCTGCACATACTTTTGAAGAGCTATTGGCACAACATGCTGCTTTAGCAATGGAAAAGCAAGGATTGTTTGGAGAAGTTATTGGAGATAATTCCTGGCAATTAGATATGAACAAAGGTGTTATATATTTTGGAGATATTGTTTTTCCGATTCAGATAATAGGTTCTATATCTTTTGAAAGTAATTCTTGGATGTGGGGATGGGCAAATACTAAAAGTGGTATGCCAGATAACCTGCTTGTACAAGCTAATGAGTTAAAGGCTATGGGAACCAAAAATGGTATAAAAGAATTAACAGATGGGCATTTTGATGTTGAAGAAGGCTTTGAACATCAAATGGGTATGATTGCTTGTGGTGTTTTTAAATCTAATAGTTATTACTGTGCCAATTATGGACAAGGTACACTTGTGGTTACAATTGCTAGTGATGCTATACCAAGTATTGCTATGGATAGGGCAGAGAAGGTGCTTACTGTTTTTCCGCAGCTTATAAGTGCTATATCAATAGATCATAAAGATGCTTTTAAAAACTACTTGATAGATAGGGATTTTAAGCTGAAAATTACTGCTACTGAAATTGAAGGCCTTAGGGATGGTAAAAAGGTAGTTGCAAAGTTTGATAATCAAGATAGACTTGCATCGTTAAATGGTACAATATAGGGAGGTTGTAAGGTCTTTTTTATAGCATAATATTGATTGTTTTATTACTATCTAACTTTTTTGGACTCTGTTAAATATACCTTTAAAAAAATAGTGATACTCAAAAACTAAGAATCGGCTTTTGGGTATCACTAATTGTTCTATTTCTTTTTCTAATATTATTATTGGTTAAAAACTAAATTTTAGATTATGTTTTTTAACTTTTGATAGTTTTCAGAATCAGAACCAAATTGCGAACTTATTAGTTTTTTAATTGCTAACATTTGTACTTCTAATGTTACGAATAGCTTTTTTCTGTGACTGGTAGCTATCTTTAATGCAGCATTGTTTTGTGCTGCAAGAATATTTGTTGTATCCATTTTTAGATGTAATTCTTTTAGCATTGGTATTGTTATTTGTTGATTGGGTGGGTTGTATTGCTTGCCCATACGTTCTAGATTTACTATAATCTTGCCTAAGTCTGTCCAACGGCTACCAAATGTAGTTTCAATAGTGCTTATGGTTTTTGTTTCTGGATCTTTCCCTTTTTTAGTAGCAGGCACTCCTCTAATATGACGTATTGTTTTTTTAATGTTTTTGGTGTAGACATCATCTTTTTCTCTTGTGGCATCTAAAAATTTGCTGATACGGGTTAGGCGTTTTACTAAAGAAGCGTCGGTTTTACTATAAAGATCATTTCTTTCTTTTACAATATTGTTTACTGTTACTTCAATTGCTAAAACTGCTGTTGTATGGACTACCTAGTAAATTTGTGACTAATTTTCTTAGGCCGCTTTGTTACTAAATCCTTTTAGTTTGATTTCCATTTCTAACGGAGTTAAATATCCTAAAGAAGAGTGTAATCTTTGTGTATTATACCAGTCTATATAGTCTTCAATAGATTTATATAATTGAGTATATGAAGTATATTTAAATCTATATAACCATTCATGTTTAATTGTTTTAAAGAAACTTTCAGCTACAGCATTATCCCAGCAATTACCTTTTCTACTCATCGATTGGGTTATTTTGCAATTGAAAGAGAAAATATCTGTGATCTTATTAGACGCATATTGTACACCTCTATCAGAATGAAAAATAAAACCATCTTTAATTTGTCTTTTACTTCTGGCCTGATGCCAAGTTTTAATAATGGTGTTTTGGGAAGTCATGTCTTCGCTTAAAGTCCAACTTACTACTTTTCTATCTGCTAAATCTATGATGGTTGTTAGGTAATTCCAGTTATCATTCACTCTAATATATGTAATATCAGAAATCCATTTTTCTCCTATTTTTAGACTTTTGAAATCTCTATTTAATACATTTTTTACTATTGGAAAACTGTGCTTTGAGTCTGTTGTTACTACAAATTTTCGCTTTAAGATACTTTTTAACCTCATTTCTTTCATAAGTAATCCTATATAAGACCGACAATATATAAGGTCTTCACGTTCTAGTTTTTTTTGAATCCGATGACTTCCATAGATTTCTCTACTATCTTCAAAAATGGCTTTAATCCTCTTCTTTAGATAATTTCTTGGAGTCTCCATAACTATTAAGTCTTTGTTTTTAAGCCAGTGATAATAAGCGTTTTTACTAACTCTCATACACTTACACATCTTCTCAACACTATAAATATCCGTGTTTTTTAAAACAAATTGATATCTTATGAGTCGCTCTTGGAAAAGATGCTTACTGCCTTTTTTAAGATGTCGCGCTCTATAGTTACATCTCTTAATTCTTTTTTCAAAGCTTTTAATTCTTGGGCTTCTATAGAAAGTACTTTCTTTTTAGAAAAATCTCCAGATCTTGCTGCAAATTCCCGTCCCCAGCGACAAATCATACCTGGGTTTAATCCATATTCCTCTCCAAGTTGTTTCGGTTTACTTCCAGATTTTAATAGTGATACTATCATTACCTTAAACTCGTTATCATGTTTTTTTGCCATAATCTAATATATAAATATTATATGGACTCTAAAAAATCGTCACATCAAAGGTAGACACTCCAGTAGCTTTCTCTGCTTTAGAAATATTAAGGATGAGTTCTGCAGAACTTACACTTTTTGTTACTGCTATATATCCTGGTATTGATTCTAAAACGCTATTAAACTTTTTTGAAGTTAATAGCCTACTGGCAAATGATTGATTTGATATTTTTTTCATAGACTTTAATTTTTATTTCTATAGACATATAACTATTTTGTAGGAATAATATTGTTAAATAGTTGATTTTTAATTCTTTTTGTTTCTAAAATATAGTTTATTTGTTATGTGATTCTTGTTTATAGCTTGTTTTTTATTAGGATTACTATTGGTTGTTTTTTTACCTGTTAATTGATGAGAAGTACTATATAGACTACTATTGTTTAGGCATTAGTAATCCTATTGTGATGGATATCAATAACTATTTGATGGATTTCAATAACTATTTAGTGGATTTCAATAACTATTTAATGGATTTCAATAACTATTTAGTGGATTTCAATAACTATTTGATGGATATCAATAACTATTTGATGGATTTCAATAACTATTTGATGGATTTCAATAACTATTTAGTAAAAATCAATACCTATTGTACTCTAGTAACTTTTAAAATAGCGAGTTTTTTATATAAACTTGGTTAGTGTAGTTTAATTGGAGCAATATAATTAGTGTTTGTGTGTTTTATTAAATAGTTATAAAATATTTAAAATATATATGAACATAAAAGTAAAAAACGATTACAACTCATTAGAAAAAATTAATGAGTTTCTTAAAACTAAAACAGAACTAGAAGTGTCTATCGTCCAAGACCAATGGGCAACCGATGGTGAGTTAATAATAACTGCTGGAAAAAAATGTATTCTTGTAAAGAAAAGCGCAACAGCAGGAGCTAAAATCAATCTTTTAGAATCTAATGCAATAGAAATTAATCCTGTTCCTCCTAGTAATTTTATAAATAATATGACGCAAAGAGGTTTACTAGCAGTAATTGTAGATGTCTTAATCTCTGGAAGTCAGAATAAAGTTGCTCAAGAAGTAGAAAATCACTTATTAGAAATCCAAAATAAATAAAACAATGAAAAATCTAATTTACTTACCAATCTTACTATTTATATTTTCTTGTAATAATGCAAGTAAAAGTTATGAAGATAAAGCATCTTTAGAAGAACTTAAAAAGGAATTAATTTCAGAATTTGGAGAGAATGCTTATTATACAAAATTAAGCATTTCTAATGCTGACTATGGATCTATTGTAGGGGTTTCACAAACAGATAAACCTTCGTCTTTAAAGATGACAGAATGGAATTACTTTAATGGAAGTTGGGATCAAATTTCTGATGTTACTTTAGAACTTTCGTCTGGATCAAAAGCAGAAGACTTTATGTTTCAACTTAACAAAGTTATTGATTTTGAAATTATGGCAAAAGTAGTTGAAGAATCAAAGAAAAAAATAATAGAAGAAAAAGGAATAGCAAAAGTTAGAGTTGAAAATATTAATATAAATGCGCCTAATGATGGAGATTTTAATAGTATGAAGTATTTTATTACAATATCGCCAATAGACGGAGGAACAGACTTTAATTTTTGGTACAATATGGATGGAACTTTATCTAAATTTGATTACTAAAAAACGTTTTACAATATAAGGCTATAGGTAATGTGGGTCTTTTGAACTTAATTTAAAGGTTAGGAAGTTTTAACTAATTTTGGTGATAGTTTGAAAGTAATTGTATTATAATCCATATTACCTATAGCCTAATTGTTTTATGCAATTAAAAAGAAATATTATGAAATTGTTTGAATAGATAATCAACTAGGTTTAAGTTTTAAAATGCTATATTTTTATGAGTATTGTCTGTTTGTTTTTTATATTTGGGATAATAAAAAGATAACTAGGATAGATACGATTGTGTGTTTGTTATGCATTATCCATAATTTAAAACATTATAATGAAACATAAAATAAGTTTAAAACTTTCTTCTAATCAAGACATCTTAGACACGTTAAACTATCTAATAGATAATTATGATGAAATTGCTAAAAATTCTTATGAAAATTCTGGGCTAGAATTTTATGATAATTCGACCAAAAATTTAATAGAATTAGATACACCTTTGCATCCAGAAATCCCCAATTATAGCGAACTTGCTTTTTATTTGAAAGTTATTAATAATAAAAATAATTTTGAAAAAGTAGAAAAATTTACCCAGATAGTTATCGAAAAAAATAACCCAAAATCAATCTGGATGAATGAAGAAATACAAATGGGGCTTAGTGCTGCTTTTGCACTTGCTTTTAAAGATAAAAGATGTATTTTTAATTTTGTAAATGTTTTAAGAACGTTTGACTTAAATCATGAAGTCTATGAACCTTTTTTTATAGAACTTTTGTTTAAAAAATGGGACATCTGTGATGAGACATTGTTCCTATTAGCCACTAGATCTGGGAGTATATCCGGTCAATGGGGAATCGAAAACTATGAAATACCAAAACTAGATGGTGAACAGAAAAATAAATTTATGAGATATTTGCTTGAAGACACCTTTAAATCGAAAGTAGTTTATAGTGATCTTCTTATTGATTCTTTAGAATTTCTAAAAATCTCTATTGACATTAAGAAATTTAAAAGTCTTTTTGAGCATTACAAACCTCTATTTAATGAAAGTAATATTCCTACTTTAAGTCATCTCGAATAAAATAAAAATGGCTAGCCGAGTAAAGGACACCAACTAAAATAGATAGAGTACGCCTCTCAAATATTCGTAGCGATTCATTAAGATAAAAGGAACCAGAGGGTTTAGATATATATCACTCAAGTGCTAGCGCAAAATTATATTCCGTGCCAATTATGAGTAAGTAACTTACAATAAAAAACATTGAATAGTCACAGATTACAAATCTGCACCAATAAGAGAAACGGAATGAATATATTTAAAGCATTAAGTCAAGGAGATGGAAGTATAAATGAAACAAACGTAACTTCCCTTTTAAGTTTTATTGGTCTCAAAAATAGTTAAAACTATGTATTTTAGTACATTTTGCTTTAGCTTCTAAAAATCTTTACATTTGTTTTAAGTCGGGACAAAGATCAAATGGAGATAGTCTATCTCGTTTAACAGTTCATATAGTTTGGAGTACAAAATATCGTTACCATGTTTTAAATGGAGATCTACAGACTCGTTGTCGTAGTCTTTTGATACAAATGTACAATGCAGAAGATGTTAAAATCTTAAAAGGATAATATCTAAAGATCATGTTCATATGCATTTGGAATATGGACCTTCACAAAGTGTGAGTAATTTGGGTAAAAAGCTAAAAGGTCGAAGTTCAAGGAAACTTCAGTAAGAGTTTCCAGAATTAAAGCATAAATATTGGGGCAGGCATTTTTGGGGTATTGGTTATGGATGTTGGAGTACAGGAAATATTACTGATAAGATGGCTAATGAATACTTAGAGCATTATCTAAGGCCAGACCAAGGTAATGGAACGAACTTTATAATTGAGTAATGACCATTGGGTGACTTTGAGTCACCAACCCGAACCTATGGACTTTAAGTCCATGGTTCAGTTGGACGAAGAAACTATAAACAGTTTAGATATTATTGTAAAACTGTAGATTATTTATCTGATTGTTTCATAATCAGTAAAAGGGAAGTAAAGTTTAGTAATAGAAGAACCAAATAGATAAGTAAGCTCGTACCAGCCAGATTATAATGGTTGTAGTGTGTTTAGCTTACTGTAACAAATCATTAAATTAGTTCTCTTTAAATAGAATATTTAAAACCAACGTATTATGAAAAGCTTCACTTTTTTTCTTGTTAATTTATTAATTATAACTAAATGTTTTGCACAATCCAAATTGGAGGAAAGAATCTCTAGAGTTGAAAACGGTCTTCAGCCTAATCTACAAATACAATATGGTGACAGCAAATCTATACCGAATTACAATATTGAAGAACGGATGAAAGAATTAGGCATACCTGGAGTTAGTATTGCCGTTATTAATAATGGAGTTATTGAATGGGCTAGAGGCTATGGAATGGCTGATAGTTCTGAAAATAGAAAAGTTACCACTAAAACCATGTTTCAGGCTGGTTCTATTAGCAAAGTAGTTGCAGCGATGAGGACTCATCAGTTGGTGGATAAAGGATTAATTAATCTGAATTCGAATGTTAATGATTATCTCACTAGTTGGAAGCTGCCAGACAATGAGTTTACAAAAAAGGAAAAGGTTACCACCCGAAGGATATTGAATCATACAGCTGGGCTAACTGTTTGGGGATTTCCAGGATATGCTAAAGGTGATACAATACCAAGTGTACCTGAAATATTGGATGGTATAGGAAATACGAGTCCAGTTCGTGTTTATAAAGAACCTGGTGAAAGCTGGCAATACTCAGGTGGAGGATATACAATTATGCAGTTGATGATTGCCGACATTGAACAAAAGCAATTCTCGGAAACGATGCAAGCGCATGTTTTGAATCCTTTGGGAATGAAATCGAGTACCTATATTAATCCATTGCCTAAAGAATACCATAGTATTGCTGCCACCGGCTATCATACGGATGGATCTGAGGTAAAAGGTAAATGGCATGCATACCCCGAGATGGCAGCCGCTGGACTCTGGACAACTCCATCTGATCTAATACTATGGGCCAAAGAGATTCAGCAAATATTGTTAACACAAGAAGATGGATTGTTGAAGGCTGAAACAGTAAATGAAATGCTTACACCAAACGATGATCAACAAGGACTAGGCCCTTATGTACTTGACCTTAGCTTTGGGCATGGTGGAGCTGATGAAGGATTTAGAGCCGATCTTCTTACCTGGAAAGAGACCCCCAATGCAGTTGTGATAATGGTTAATTCTGATAAAGGAAATACCATTATAAAGGAAATAATGCTTAGTATAGTTAAAGAATATAATTTACCAGATTATAAGCCCACTACTAGAGTATTTATGGAACAATCGCCAGAGCAACTCAGTCGATTTATAGGAAAATATTATTTCCCTAATAAAGGTGAATCTAATATTATTGTTAAAGATAATGGATTGGAATTTTCTGGAGGTATATTCACAAACCCTGTTTTTTTATTGCCTGAAACTGATAGCACCTTTTTTAATAAGAATAGTGGAACGTATTATAGATTCCAATTTAAAGGAGATTCAATTGCTAGTGTGAAGTTTTCACGATATAAGGGCAAGAAGATTGAATAAATGATTACTTCAAATATTGGAAAAGCGATAGGTCTATTTGAGTACTGTTGTGTCTCTCAATCTTATTTTTAATTGTTTATTAGATACTGGTTTATAAAATTCGGTGGTCTTAAATATATTGTCTACGTATTTTTTATATTTGGATAGCTATAAACGTCATATTGCATTTACTAACTAGTTGTAATAAAAAAAATGAAGAGTTCTATTATTATTTTATTTGCTATTTTTTGTTTTTTAAGTTGTAGAAATACAAATAAAAAACTAGCTAAAAATATAACTACAAATAATGGGATTGAATGCACCGAATCAAAATGTTATGGAATCTATATTGGTCCTGAATTCATTAATGGAGACGATATTGCTCATCAATTTTCAAATAAGATGTCAGGTATTGTTGGAAATAAGCTAAAGGAGTTTTATAGAAATGGAAAATTTAAAAAAGTTGATTTTTCAAATGTTTTTATGAGTACGACAGGAATGGGAACGGGAATTGTTGAATATGAATTATCTATTCCTTTTATAAGTGTTAAACAAAAATGTGAAGCGTTTACATCGTTTGACCACGTTGGAGGTTGGAACCATAAACCGAATTTATCAAAAAGAAAAAGAGAATTACAAGAGGTACTTATGAAAGGTCAAAAATTGAATATAAGTAGTTTAAAGTCAACTTCTGAGGGTTTACAAGAATATTGGATACAATGGAAAAATAAAAAAACTCAAGCTGAATGTAAATAAATTACAGCTAATAATCTAGTATGCGTGTGGTCTGTATGCCCTAGTATAAACGTGCTGTTGACTTAAACTGACTTAAAAGATTAATTAAAATAAATTATTGAAAGAATAGAATAGCCAATTCCTTATTAATCAACTAATCTTTGTGGTTTTTACAAGTAAATAAACAATTATTGTATATTTGTAACCAGTTACATACTTTAAAACATATTTAAATGAATTTTGATGAAATTGGTGAAATGGCATTGGGCAGTAGACTAAGAGCTTTAAGTGATAAGGTTACAAAAGATGCTGAACAGATTTATGGTATTTATGATATAGAGCTAAAGCCAAAATGGTTTCCAGTTTTCTACTTTTTATCTAATCAAGATAAAGGGAAATCTATCACTTCAATAGCTAACGAAATTGGGCATTCGCATCCATCTGTTATTAAAATTGTTAGAGAAATGTCTAAACAAGGATTGGTTTTAGAACAAAAGGATAAATTAGATGGGCGGATAAATAATATATTGTTAACTCAAAAAGGCAAAAATATAACGACAAAAATACAAGAACAATATATCGATGTTGAAAGTGCAATAAAAAGCACATTAAAACTGACTACACACAATATTTGGTTAGCTATTCAAGAGCTTGAATACTTGTTAGGAGAGAGGTCTCTTTTTACCAGAGTTATTGAAGAGAAGAAAATAAGGGAATCTTCAAAAATTGATATTTTGGATTATTTACCAGAACACCACACAGCTTTTCAGGAAATGAATGAAGAATGGATTACCAAATATTTCAAATTGGAAGATGCGGATAGAAAAGCTTTAGATAACCCTAATGGTTATATTTTGGACAAAGGAGGAAAAATTCTAGTAGCTGTTCAAGGCAAGGTTATTTTAGGGGTTTGTGCCTTGCTAAAAATGCAAGATGATACCTATGATTATGAGCTTGCAAAAATGGCAGTTTCTCCAAAAGCACAAGGAAAAGGCATTGGCTATTTATTAGGTAAATCTATTATTGAAAGAGCAAGAGAATTAAAAGCTTCTAATATATATCTTGAAAGTAACACAATTTTAAAACCCGCAATTTCATTATATAAAAAACTTGGATTTAAAAAAATAGTTGGTCATTACACACCCTATGAAAGATGCAATATTCAAATGGAACTTAAACTAAAATAATCAAAAAATGGAAATAGAAAATAAAATAGCTATTGTCCTCAAGAACGATCTATTAAATTGGCAAAAGCTGAATGTCGCATCATTCTTAGCAAGTTCTGTAGCAATAAAATTTCCTGAAACACACGGGAAAGAATTTGTAAACGCATCAAAATCAGAATATCTTCCTTTTATAAAGCAACCAATTCTCATTTATAAAGCCGAAGACCAAGCACAAATTAATAGCGCATTTTCAAGAGCCAAACAAAGGGAATTAAATATGGGAATCTTCACAAATACTCTTTTTTCAACAAAAAATGAAGAGGAAAATCATATTGAAATAGGTAAATTAACAGACGAGGATCAAACCTTAGTAGGAATTATAATTTATGGAGAAAATAGAAAAGTAAATAAAGCGTTAAAGGGACTTAAATTTCATGAATAAAAACGACCTAGGAAGCTTATAAAATATAGGAAATCAAAGCTAAATCTTTAATTCTTAAGCTTAACAAGCTAAAAACAAAATAGAAAAATGGGTTAAGTGCTTAATTACCAAGTGTAATCCTTTTTTTGAACACATATCATTGCCTTAATTGGCTATAATTATACTATAAAACCAAGAACACAAATAATATGAAAAAAACAATTCTAAAATCATTTCTAACCTTTAATTGCTGTTTATTCTTTTTTGTTTCAGCCTTTGGACAAAAGGCAGCTGATACCAACAATTTATTACCTGTTGTAAGTGATGAAGTGTTTAAAGCAATTGCCCAGTTTTACGAATACGATGCTGATATCCCTTTAGATGCAAAAGTTATTGGTAAAAAAGAGTTTTCACACGGAAATAGGGAAAAAATTGTTTTTACAGGAATCAACAATAGCAGAGTTCCTTCTTATTTAATCCTTCCAAAAAATGATGCTAGCACTCATCCTGTTGTGGTAATCGTTGATGGTATTAATGGCAATAAAGAACGTTGGTTTGAGGATGAAAATTGGCCTAAAGGAGGTTTGGTAACCAAGGCATTACTTAAAAATGGTTTTGCTGTAATGGTTTTAGATGCAGTCTATCATGGAGAGCGATCTGCTGAAAACGATTATGCTGGGCCTTCTGTTACTTATCCAATTGCTGCAAGAGATATGATTATGCAAACCACCATTGAATATAGACGTTCTATGGATTATTTGGCATCTCGTACTGATATTGATATTAACAGAATAGGTGTATTAGGGCTTAGTATGGGAGCATTAATTACATTTCAACTAACAAGTGTTGATTCACGTATAAAAACGGCTGTTGCTGGAGTAACTCCATATCTTAAAGACCCAAAATATCAACCTGTAGCGGCCACTACATCTGCTAGTCATATTCTTTGTGATTCTTTTCTGATGTTTGTGGGGAATAAAGATCATTGGTATACCATGGAGGAGGCTCGTTATCTATATGACCTTATTCCCGCCACCCAGAAAGAATTTGTTGAGTATGATGCAGGACATGAGCCTCCTGCTAAATATGTAGAAAAAGTGAGCAATTGGTTTGTAAAGTATTTATAACGATAAAAGTGCCTAACAGAACAAGAATAAATACCAAACAAAAGGATACTAAACTCGGGAATTATTAATTCAAATAATCAAATACAAAATGAAGAATTCAACTATAATTAAGGATAAATATATATATATAATTTTAGCCCTGTTTTTTTTAACAAGTAGCATTAATATACATGCACAAAAAACAAATAAAAACTTTAATCGAATTATAAATACTTTTAGCGATGCAATAAAAAACCCTGAAATGGAAACTGAATTTTACAATTTGTTTTTACATGATTCAATTACTTGGGCTACCGTAAACGCTGGTAAAACAAAAGAAGTTCTCAAATCAAAAAAGAATTACAAGCCATATTCTAGCGCTTCCTTTAAAGCTTTTTATAAAATGATTAAAAGTGGCAATTACGAAGAAAAATTTTATAATATTGTTACAAATCAAGATAAAAACTATGCAACTATAAATTTCGATTACTCTTTTCATAAAGAAAGTGAAATAAAAAACTGGGGGAAGGAATACTGGACTTTATTAAAAGTTGATGAGCAATGGAAAATTACTAGTGTACTCTGGACAACCAATTATCAATATATTGAAAAATGTCCTTTTGAAGTAATAGCGATTATAAAGAAAGTCAATTAGATAATTTTACTCGGATTAAAAGCTTTAAAACATAACACTCTGTATAATTACGAGGAGTTTCTGAAGAAAATCCCTTGTAATTATACAAAAGTAAGCTAAATAACAGAGAATTATTAGCACACTTTCTAGTAATAAAATCATGTAAACACGTTAGGCACAAGTAAAGAAAACTACAAATGACAACAGACACAAAACTTTTTGAAAAGTTATCATTTTACACATTGTCACATTCAAATTCCGATTATTTCATTCATCAATTAATTGTGGATGCTTATACTGCCCAAACTGCGAATAAAAACACCAAAAAAATTAGTTTAGTATTTTCACTGGTCGGGCTATATTTATTAATTGAAAAAAAATATACGGGAAAAGAAATTCAACAGGCACATAGCTTATTATCTAATTACAAAGAATTTCTTCCTGAAGTTAAACTTCCTAATAATCGAGGAAGCATAACAATTTCTGAGGTTTTGGAAAGCGAAATAAACCGGGATGCAATGATAAAAAAGTGGTGTTTTTCGGTCTGGAAGGAGTATGGATTTTGCAAAGAAGAAATTAAACAATATTGTGAAATGTATTTATTCCCACCAGGGGCTTTAATACCCCCGAGACTTGTCTCTAAATGAATAAATATTACCGGAGAAATACCTCGTACCTTTTGATCGAGATCGTTGATTTTATAAAAAATTAAAATGCAAAACTATATAGACTTCGCCAACAAAAATGGAATTACACTTCTTGACAAAGGAAAATGTCAATTTTGTGGAGGGAATGTAATTGAAGGAATAAAAGAATGTATTGACACATTTAATAATGAGTTAGATTCTATAATTGATTTTTATAATCCAAACAATACAATTTATAAGTTTCTGAGTGTAGATGCACATACTTTACAGCACTCAGAGATTCACGGAAGGTGGAATAATCACTTGCACCTTACAAGACTACATCTGATTATTAATTATAAAATAAACTGGACATACGAATCAACTTCTAAACTCAGTAGATGCTTAAATAGCTACAAACAAGCACATCAAGAGGAATACCTAATTTCCCCAAAACCATTTGAAAGAGGTTTACTAACAATAAGTGAAGTAATAAATCATTCAGAAAATGAGGATAAATGTAAAGAAATGATTAGAAAGTGGGCTCTAGAAGTTTATAAAAATTGGGAGAAATACCATAAAACAGTTGAGGAAATTGCAGAACAATTTATTAATACCCGTAGCCAATAACTAGCGTTCATGTGGTTGGTTCTGTCTGGGATGAATAGGAGGTTGACTTAAATCGGGTAAAATATTATTGAGTAATTGCTATGAAGTTTACCGAAGTGCTGTTGTGTTTATCAATCTTATTTTTGAAGGTCTCTAAAGTCAATCTAATTGCATCCTGAAAACTCTTCATGTTTTCTTCTGATTCGTTTTCTTTTACTAATTTTGTTTAATCTTAGGCAACTAATTATATATGATGGCCTAGTAAATTATTGAACGAACTCTTGAATCTTAATACCTAATCTTACAATTGATATTAATTACACTTCTTAATATTGCAATATTCCAGGGGATAATTTTAGGGATAATTATTTTGAAATCTCCTATTTTCAAGAGTAATGCAAATAAGTACTTAGCCTATGCAATTTTTTCGCTTTCAATATCTCTACTAGATTTTGTTCTTGATGATACGGGAATCTATAATAGCATTCCATTGTTACTTTTTGTGGAGATTATAGATTCTAGCGTTTTTTTTCCTGTTTTTATTTTTTTGTATGTTGTTCATCAGATAGACCATCCTATTAAAAACTCTAAAAAGAAGACATGGTTATTTGCCCTCTGTATATATATGTTGATTTATAATGCTATTGGTTTAGATATAATTACCGATTCATTTCAAATTCCATATGCATATCAGATTGCAATATTTATTATTGAACTCATAGGAACCTTTATAATTTTTTTCTTTATTCCTGGTATTTTAATTTTCACTTATACTTTTATTAAGTTTTCTAATAACAACCAAGAAAAAAGATGGCTTACTCATTTATGGCTTATGGTTTTTGTACTACTTAGTTCTTGGATTTTGGCTATATTTTCTGGTATTTTTTTTAATTATGATTTTACCTTTATTATAAAAATCCTTACCGTAATTGTTGCTTTTTTAATACAATGGATAAGCTACTTTGGTATTTTTAAATTTAGACTAGCCAAAGATCAGGAAGGAATTAGAGCATTAATAGCTAAGCGAAAGAATAATAGTACTAAACAGGTTGATATAGATAATAAATTACCGCAAATAAATGATGCAAAAAAAATAGAATCCTTTACTAAGGAAAACTTTTATTTCATGAAATTGGAAAACCTTTGTATTGATGATCATATTTATAGAGATAGTGCATTAGACAGGGATAAGGTTGCAGTAATGCTTGGCATTAGTACTGGTTATGTTTCTCAGCTTGTAAATACAGTTACGGGAAATAATTTTGCTACTTATATTAATCACTACCGTGTTGTAGCGGTAAAAAATATTATCTTAAATTCTGAGTTTGATAATTATAGTCTTTTGGCAATTGGTTTGGAATGTGGTTTTTCTTCAAAGTCAACTTTTTATAATGCTTTTAAAAAAATTACAGACACTACACCAAATGAGTTTAGAAAGAAGTATAAATAAGTACGGATTTATTAAATTTTAAGGTATTGAAACCTTAGATGTACTTACTCCACATATGTTTGCCATCAAAAATAATTTAAGACACTATCTAATAACTATAATTTGTTTTTTTGTATTGCGGTTACAAAAGGACAAAATGATGATCAATTGCATAGCTATCAATAGCTGATGATGGGCTTAGTTCTAGAGTTTATATCTTTAGATTATACATTGAAGAATTGTAAACTTGATGTGGTCTTATAAATGAAAAACAATAAAAAAAGTTTAGAATGAATAAAGTATACTTAATAGTAGCATCCTTGGTTTTAATTGCTAGTTGTAAATCTAAAGAAAGAAAAAATGATAGTAATTCTAATAAAATTACTTTTGAAGTAAATGAAGGAACAGAGTTTTTATTAATGGCTTTTAACTTGGCTGTAGAAGAAGAAATGACTGATGAATACAAACCTTGTCAAACACCTTATGTAAAACGTTTAAATGCTTGTTTTAAAGACTACAAAGAGCATCCGTTTTTAAAATATATTTTTGATGATGTAAATTCGGGAACTGATTTTTCAAGTATTGGTTTAGTTATAACAAATTATGAAACAATGGAACTAAACCCTGATATTGATATAGCGATAATAAAAAGGAAGATTTATACAAATGATGTCAATAAGTTTAGAAAGTTAGCATCTGATTTTTATAAAGTAACTAAATTCAATTCATTTTTTAAACAGAATAAAGCGTATTATACAAAAGCCAATTCAAAAATTAAAATCCAAGTTGAAGTAGAAAAATTATTAGGAAAAATACAAGAGTTCTATCAGGATAATAGAAGTGGTTTGGAATTAAAAGTATTTGTAGAATTAGCAAATAATAGTGAGAGCCAAGCGGTAGATTTTTATGATAATTATAATCAGAATATTAGAGCTATTACATTGGGTAATTTTTGTGATTTGAGTTCAAAAAGTAAGCAACGAAACGAGATATTAGATTTAGAAAATTATCAAGGAGTACTTTGCCACGAAATATCACATTTATACACAACCAGTTTTTTTCTTGACAAATATATTGGAGATCTAAAAGACTTTGGTGCTTTGTTTGATGAAGAATTAACAGAAATACAAATTAAGGATAGGGTAGATCATATGATTATTAGACCATTGCAAGCGGTGCTAACAAGAATAATTTTTAATGATTTAGCTGGTAGTAATTTTTACGAAAAAGAATCTAAAGGTATTGAAAAAGAGGTGTATTTACTTTTATCAACATATAAACCAAATGGAAATAAACCATTTGAAGGTTATTACAAAAAAGCTATTGAAATAATAAGAAGTAGTGGGAAGCAATAACTACCCCAAATTAGGTAAAATAATAACAAATGCTGGTGCTTAATTGTTAGCGTACTATTTTTAACCCTTTACTCGTCATTCCCGAACCCTTAAACAAGATTATGAAGAAAATACTTATCGTATTAATTTTAATTGTATCTAAAACGCTGTTTTCCCAAGAAACATTAGTGGAAACATTTGAATCTAAAATATTAAACGAAAAAAGAACTATTAGAATTCATATTCCAAAATCTTTTGACAAAACAGATCGTTTTCCTTTAATTTTGGCTCTAGATGGTGAATATATGTTTTACAATTTGGTTGGAAATTCTGAATTGTTACTTGCAACCGAAAAAATACCTGAAACGGTAATAGTAGGCATAGATCAAAACTATAAAGATGATACAAAAAAATATGCTAGATGGGAAGATTGTAATTACGATTCTAAAAATGGAAAACTACAGGGTAAAGGAATTAAATTCAAGCAATTTATTGACAAAGAATTAATTCCGTATCTAACTAATAAATATAAGGTTGGGAAATATAAAGTATTAGCAGGACATTCTTATACAGCTAGCTATGTTAATTTTTTTCTTTTTGATAATTCTGTTTTCGATTCTTTTATATTATTGAGTCCTTATATTTCCGAAAGTGTTTCTCAAAATATTAGTGCTAAGTTATCTGGTAACAATCAGTTTTTATCATATTATATAAGTACAAGTGAATATGATTTAAGTGGTCATTTAAAAACAATTAAAAAACTTGATAGCATAGTAACCAAAAAAAATACTGATCCAAAGACTCAATATACGTTCAATAATTTTAAAGGCGAAACACATTATTCCTTAATCAATAGAAGTTTTCCTTTAGCCTTAAAAGCAATATTTAAAGAGTATCCAATAATAACGGACAAAGAAATTGAATTAGAAAAAGATTTGCTTGCCTTTCTGAAAAATAAATACAGAAAAATAAAAGAACAATATGGAATAAGCCTGGCAATAAGAGAAGATGATTTGGATGCGATATATTGGACTACTGAAGAAAGAGAAGAGTGGGAATCGCTTAAAAATATAGGACAGTTTAGTATTGATATTTATCCTGAATATGCTGATGGTTATTTTATGCTTTCTGCAGTTGCAGAGCAAAATAAAAACTATAAAAAGGCCTTGAAGTTATATGAGAAAGGTTATTCAAAACTTAGGGATGACGTTTTAAATAAAAATGATTTTTATAGGGAAATAGAACGATTAAAAAAGATAATAGTTACTGAAAAATAATAACGCCTAACAAAATAGTGCTATAGTCCAGTGCTCCTTGTTTTTTGATTTCTGTTTGTAAATTTAGTTATTCTATATTTGCATTTAAAAATAGATTTTCTGAATGCAAATATTAAAAACCCATTATCATCCTGAGGTACATAAAATAGAAGATAAAACTATTTTTACACGGCTATCTACTAGAGCTATAACTATTAAGGGTAATTCCATTTTATTACTTTATACAGAAAGATATGAGGACTATAGTCTTCCTGGCGGAGGTTTAGATTTGGGTGAAGATAAGGTTCAAGGAATGATGCGCGAGCTTAGTGAAGAAACTGGTGCGAAAGATATTAAAAACATAAAGCCATTTGGTGCTTACGAAGAGTATAGACCATGGTATAAGCCAGATTATGACATTCAGCATATGATTTCTTATTGTTATACATGCGATATCAGTAGAGAGCTTGGAAAGACAAATTTGGAATCTTATGAAGCAAATAATGGTATGAAAGCTATGTGGGTTAATATTGATGAAGCCATTAATCATAATAAAAAAACAATTGCTACAAGTGATAAAAAAGGAATGTCTATTGAACGTGAAACTTTTTTATTAGAGCTTATAGCAGAAAAATGTAATATTAGAAATACTTAAGTAGTATTAGAGCCTAATCTTTTAAAGAAGACCGCTAATTTGATAATATGACCGCAAAAGAATAGTAAAACTGTAAATTTAACCAAATGTTAAACCGAAAAGTAAGTATGTCTTTAATTCCTTACTATTTTTACAGTACTGTTGTAGTACAGATTAACAAATACACTAATTGCAAATAACCATGATTTCAAATAAAAATACTTCGAGAATTGCTGGTATATTAATTATTACTGGAATTATTGCAGGTATTTTAAGCATTGTTCCTTCTGTAGAGAGTGAAAATTTCTTGGAAGAGGTCTATCCAAATAAAAATCAAGTGTTAACCGGAGCAATATTCCAATTCTTTTTAGTTCCAATATATATTGGTTTTTCACTTGTACTGTACCAAATATTAAGAAGTTATAGCAAAACACTTGCTATTGGTTTTGTAGGATTTAGAATTATGGCTGGAGTATTTCAGTTAATAGGAATAATAGTACTTCCAATCTGTGTTTTTTTAAGCCAAAACTACTTAGCCCAAGCAACACCAGAATTGGTGTTTTATGAAACAATAGGAGGAATGTTGCAGTTGTTTCGAGATTTGACTAATCATTTGGGAGTAATATTAGCAACTGGATTGGGAAATTTACTTTTATACTATATATTTTATAAAGGAAAGTATATACCAGTATGGCTTTCATTATGGGGAGTAATTGGTAATACACTAATTATGCTAGCTAGTTTTTTAATCTTATTTCAGTTAATTGAAGTTGTTTCCATTGCATATGGAATTATGACGATTCCACTTGTATTGCAAGAAGTGGTATTGGCTATTTGGTTACTTATAAAAGGATTAAAATTACCTGTTAGAGCTCAAATGGTGAATAATTAAAGACAAAACAATGGTTAGCGTTAATGATAGCTTTTGGTATTTAGTTCCCTAGTTAGAAAGTTTAGTTAACTTTACCCATACAAATCATAATTGAGGTATTGGTAACAATAGCACGTTCTGCAAATGAAATCTATTCCAGTAAGACATATAGGTAATAGTCAAAAAGAACCAAATTTATTGGGTGATTTTACCATAAAAAACCTTAAAGAATTACTTGGTGGAAAGGATATGGTTCATGAACTTCATAGACATGATTTCTATTTTATTTTAGTATTAAAAAAAGGATATGGCAATCATGAAATAGATTTTATTAATCATGAAATTTCTGATCATTCAGTTTTTATTATTCGTCCAGGTCAAGTTCATAAACTAGAATTAAGAAGAGATAGTATAGGTTTTATGGTTCAGTTTAATTCTGAATTCTATTATGCAATTGAAAAAGAACCAACTGTTTTTTTGCAAAAAGTAAGTACTAAAAACGTTTACCAGTTAGAAGAATATGAGTTTACAAAACTGAATTTGCTATTAGTATCAATTTTTAATGAATACCAAGATAAAGCTGAAGATTATAAAGAAGTAATAAAATCTAACCTTCGAATTTTCTTTATAAACTTGATAAGGTTATGGAATAATACTAACGAAATATCAGATAAAAAAGATATTTATGATCAGGAACGTCTTGAGGAATTTTTAGAACTCTTAGAGAATAATATTTTAAGTAAAAAACAAGTTTCACAATATGCAAACATGCTTAATCTATCTAATTATCAATTAAATGCAATAACAAAACAAACTCTAGGAAAAACCGCTTCAGAGCTTATAAACGAACAAATTACATTAGAATCAAAAAGGTATCTCTTAGGGACATCCAATCAAATAAACCAAATAGCATATCATTTGGGATATGAAGATGTTTCGTATTTTATTAGATTTTTTAAAAAACATACAGGATTTTCACCAGAAGCATTTAGAAAAAATCTTAAATAAGACCTGTTCTACTTTACTCTTATCTTAGTATTCAAGTATTTAATAAAAACTATTTATCGAATTTAGAGGTGTACTAAAAAGCGAATCTATTTTTATTAAAAATTGGTATTAGTCCAATGCAACTTCAATTTTGTCCTACCATAAAAACTCAATATAGCTATAGTTTTACACTATATAAATCGAGTAATTATGAAAAAAGAGTTAGAATATAAGGAATTTTGGAACGAAAGATATCAAAATTCTAGTTTTGCCTATGGTAAAGAACCCAATCTGTTTTTTAAAGAGCAATTACAAAAATTAAAAACAGGCTCCATTTTATTACCTGCAGATGGAGAAGGTCGTAATGGGGTGTTTGCTGCTAAAGTAGGTTGGAATGTTACTGCAACTGATTTAAGTATTGAAGGGAAAAGTAAAGCTGAAAAATTAGCAGAAGAATTTGAAGTTTCTCTAAAATATGTGGTAGGCGATTTGCAAGACTTGGAATTCCCCAAAGAATCATTCGATGCCATAGCTTTGATCTATGCCCATTTCTCTTCTCAAAAAATTTCTGCCATTCATCAAAAATTAATAACGCTTCTTAAATCGGGCGGTGTCATAGTATTTGAAGCTTTTAGTAAAAAAAATATAGATTTTCAAAAAGTAAATGCAAAGGTTGGTGGGCCAAAAGATTTGGATATGTTGTTTTCTATTGAACAAATACAGAAAGATTTCCCAGGTTTTGAAGTTCAGATATTGGAAGAAAGAGAAGTACAGTTAAATGAAGGTCTATTTCACAATGGAACAGGAAGTGTAATTCGATTTGTTGGCAAGAAAAGATAGTTTTAATAATGATAAAAATAGCTTTCTGATCTTCTCATCTATATAACTTAAATTGTAAAACATCATAACAGGATTGTGAAAAAGATGACAAACTATAATGTGTTTTAATTCAAGAAACCTTTTGGTTTTGATATAAAAATACGGATCTAAAAAGATATTGTTACAAAGGAAAAGGAATCTTACTAGTTATGATTTTTTTATAGGCTAATAGTTACCCCAAATATCTGCTACTTCCTTTTTAACATAGGCTAGGGCAGCAGCTGTAGGTAGTTGCTTATCCATCATTTCGGTAAGGATGCCTTCTCTAAGTTTATCTGCGCTATCTATTTTTTCGCCCATTGCAACCTTTCTTATAATTTGAATATTAATATTTTTAGATGTTTTAATAATATTCCAACATTCATCGCTCATATAAATTTGTTGAGATACATTGTGTTCCAACTCATTTTCTATGGTTCTGATTAATAAGTTTTCATAATCGTTTTTATCTGCCGATAAAGGATTCATACGTACTACAAGGTTAGTGATAGAAATACGCTCTAAAAACAAGGCCATACGTTCAAAAGCTTGTAACCTTATTGGTAAAGCATTTGATTGTGATTCTTTGTGTAACAAAAAACGTCTTCTTCCATCTTCGTTTTTAATATGTAAACTAAAAAAATAGAAGGCAACCAATCCTGTTATTATTGCTGGAATAAAAAATGCAAATAATTCCAATATTCTTTCTCCGCTCATCTTATGCTATATTTAATATGATATTGTAATAACGCTAATATTTTTAATCTAGCATATAAAATGCTCTTTTTTTTATGCTGTAGCAATTAGTTCTTTGCCGCCTAGGTGTTTACAGTTCTTTAAATTTTCCATGTTGATAAAACTTACCTTTGCTTTTTCATAATCATAAGTTTTGTTTAATTCTTTGGAGAGGTTATGGTCATCTACATTAATATCTACATCACTCATTGTAAATTCACATGGATGTTCATAACCAGCTGCATGCGTAATTTCAATAAATTCTTTTCTAAAAGATTTAAAATACTGTGCCAGACGTTCAGATTTTAATGGAACATCAATACCATTTTGCAACCATTTACTTTGGGTAGCAATACCACTTGGACATCTATTGGTATGGCATATTTGTGCCTGAATACATCCAATACTCATCATGGCTTCTCTAGCTACATTAATACAATCGGCACCCATAGCAAATGCCATTGCTGCTTTTGCTGGAAAGCCAAGTTTTCCACTTGCTACAAATACTATTCTATCAGTAATTTTTCGTTTTAAAAATACTTTATACAAATCGCTAAAGCCATATACCCAAGGTAACGATACATGATCTGCAAAACTTGGTGGTGCAGCTCCAGTACCACCTTCACCACCATCTACGGTAATAAAATCTGGACCTTTACCTGTATTAACCATTAAATCTGCCAACTCTTCCCATTGGTCTAGTTTTCCAATTGCCGCTTTTATCCCTACTGGTAATCCTGTGGCTTCCGCTATTTGTTCTACAAAAGTTAACAGTTCGGAAACATTAGAAAAAGCAGAATGATTAGGAGGGGAAAGTACATCTTTGCCCAATTCTACACCTCTAATTCCTGCAATTTCTTTAGTTATTTTTGCTCCTGGTAGCACACCTCCTTTTCCTGGTTTTGCTCCTTGTGATAATTTTACTTCTATGGCTTTTATAAACGGATTATCAGCAACCAATTGTATTAGTTTTTCCATAGAAAAGTTACCGTTTTCATCACGAACACCAAAATATCCTGTTCCAAAATGAAAAACAACGTCTCCACCATTACTATGGTAAGTAGAGAGTCCCCCTTCTCCAGTATTATGATAGGCTCCTGCAATCTTTACACCTTTGTTTAGGGATTCCACAGCTTTTGCAGATAAAGAGCCAAAACTCATTGCAGATACATTAATTATTGATGCCGGTCTATATGGTTTCAATCTATTGTTATAAGCTCCCATAACCTTTGCGCATGGTAAAAATGTTTTATCTATTGTGTTTGGGTGGTTTTCAGGGACTTTATAAGGCATCATTGCATTATTGATAAATATATGATGATGCGCATAGATATCTCTATCGGTACCAAAACCTTCGTAGTTATTTTCTTTTTTAGCAGAGGCATAGATCCAGCCTCTTTCAATTCTATTAAAAGGAAGCTCTTCTCTATTATTGGCTACAAAATACTGACGCATTTCTGGGCCTATACTTTCAAAAAGGTAGCGAATATGTCCAACAATAGGAAAGTTGTGACTAATGGTATGTTTTTTTTGTATAATATCTCGAAGTATTAGTATTCCAAGACCTATAATAATCCATATCCACCAGTTAATTTGTTCAATAAAATTTAGCATGTAATCGTAATCTATTTGTAAAATGAATAAAGTTCTAATTGTTTAAATAATCAATTGACATTTGTATAAAGGTTTTAACGCCAAGAAGCATTCCGCTTTCGTCAATAAAAAAATCGGGAGTATGGTGTGGAAATGATTGTGTATCTCCTTTTGCTTTTCCTCCAATAAAGAAATATAAACCTGGTATTTCTTTTTGAAAGAAAGAAAAATCTTCAGCTCCAGTTATTGCTTTAGTTATAATAACATTCTTTTTTCCAGCTGCTTTTTCAAAAGAAGGAAGCATTTGTGCTGTTAAAGTAGGATCATTATATGTTATTGGGTAGCCTTCATCAATAGTTATTGTTGCTTCTGCTCTGTAGGCTTTGGCTATATCTGTTACCATTTCTCGCATACGTTTGTGCATTATAGTTTGCATTTCTGTATCTAGTGTACGAAGTGTACCTATCAGTTGAGCAGATTCTGGAATGATATTACTTCTAATACCACTAGATATCTTTCCTATAGAGAGTACAACAGCCTCTTTTGTCAATGGCATTTCACGACTTACAAGAGTTTGCAAGCCGTCAATAATTTTTGCACTTACCAAAATAGGATCTATTCCAGCCCAAGGTCTTGAGCCATGTGTTTGTTTTCCTTTAATATTAATTTCAAAACTATTTACTGCGGCCATTATTCCACCAGACTTATAAGCAATGGTATTTACAAGTTGACCAGAGCCAATATGTAATCCAAAAATAGCATCTACATCTGGATTTTTTAGCACTCCTTCTTTTACCATTAGTTTTGCTCCACCTTCTTCTCCTGGAGGTGCACCCTCTTCAGCAGGCTGAAAAATAAACTTGATTGTTCCTTTTATTTTGTTCTTATTTTTTGATAAAATTTCTGCAACTCCCATTAAAATTGCAATATGTGTATCATGTCCACAAGCATGCATTACAGGCACTTCTTCTCCTCTAAATTCACCTTTAACTGTTGATTTAAAAGGCAAGTCTGCTCTTTCTATAACTGGTAAGGCGTCAATATCTGCCCTAATTGCTAGTACTTTCCCTTTTTTATTTCCTTTTAAGATACCTACAACTCCTGTATGGGCAATATTAGTATGTACTTCCAGTCCTAATGCTTTTAAATGGGCTGCAATTTTTTCAGCAGTCTTAAATTCTCTATTTGATAATTCTGGATGTTGATGAAAATGGCGTCGCCATTGGATGACCTTAGCCTCTATCTCAGCTATTTCTTTATCAAGTCCATGCTGTGCTAGTCCCAAATTACATAGCATAAGTCCAATAAGTAGTATCAGTTTTTTCATACCTTACTCTTGTTTTAAAAATTAATTAATCGGTATTGCTTATTTTGATAATGAATTAATGCAGTCATAGCTGATAACGCAAAATCTACTTGAGGTAGTACTTTTGCTCTTGTAATTTTTTTACTGGCTGCTGTTTGCCCACAAATAACAATTGCTACACCAGCATCTTTAAGGGCAGCAACAAGTTTTGTGTTTGGATTGTCTATGCCATATTTTTCACGATAATTGGCATCATTTAAAATGTCATAAGCTGCAGAGCCATGAATGACGAGTGCAACATTCATATTAGATTTTTTTACCCCGTTTTGAGCATGCATATTCAAAAAACGAGCAGCAGTTTCTATAAGAGGGTTAGTTTTGTCCTTTTTATCAAAAGTTCTGCCAATATCGAAAACCACATTATAGGTTGCTTCAGTGTTGATTTTAAGATCTTGGTCTGCTACTTTAAACACATTTCCATATTCTTTAATTAGTGGGCCTCTGGTCGTTTTTTGGCTATAAGAAATCTTAATAAAAAAACATAATAGAAGTACCGTAGTTGTAATTGTAAATTTCATGGTAAAATAAATATCTTCGATAAAGATATCAAATATTGTGTTAATAGAGTTGTAGGCTAGTTTTTGTTTATAAATTATAAGCTTATGCCATTCTTTTCCGTTTAATATTACTTAAATTCACAGCCTATTTATTTTAAGACAGAAGCATTGGAAAATTATCTAAATGAATTGAATGAAGCGCAGCGTGAACCTACCGTACATAAAGACGGAGCATTAATGGTGATTGCTGGAGCAGGCTCTGGAAAAACAAGAGTATTAACCTATAGAATCGCATACCTGATGCATTTGGGTGTTGATGCTTTTAATATTCTTTCGTTAACCTTTACCAATAAGGCAGCAAAAGAGATGAAACAGCGTATTTCGGCTATAGTTGGAAGCTCAGAAGCTAAAAACTTATGGATGGGAACATTTCATTCTGTTTTTGCTAAAATTTTACGAATAGAATCTGATAAATTGGGCTATCCTAGTAATTTTACTATTTATGATAGTCAAGATTCGCAGCGTTTAGTTTCTTCCATTATTAAAGAAATGGGGTTGGATAAAGATATTTATAAATACAAACAGGTATTGGGAAAAATATCTGGTTATAAGAATAACTTAATAACTGTAAAAGCGTACTATAATAATCCTGATTTGATAGAAGCCGATGCTATGGCAAAGCGTCCACGTTTGGGTGAAATATATAAAAATTATGTGGATCGGTGTTTTAAAGCTGGTGCAATGGATTTTGATGATCTATTATTAAAAACCAATGAATTGCTTACTCGTTTCCCTGAAGTATTGATGAAGTACCAGGAGCGTTTTAGGTATATAATGGTAGATGAGTATCAAGATACCAACCACTCTCAATATTTGATAGTTAAGGCATTATCAGATCGCTATCAAAATATATGTGTTGTTGGTGATGATGCACAAAGTATTTATGCTTTTAGAGGTGCAAATATTAATAACATACTTAATTTTCAGAAAGATTATGAGAATGTAGCAATGTATAGGTTAGAACAGAATTATAGGTCTACTCAAAATATTGTAAAAGCAGCAAACTCAGTTATAGAACATAACAAAACTAAGATTGATAAGATTGTATGGACAGCGAATGATGAAGGAAATAAAATTTTTGTTCATAGAAGTATTACTGATGCTGAAGAAGGCCGTTTTGTAGCGGGTTCTATTTTTGAACAAAAGATGCAAGAACAGCTTAATAATGGAGATTTTGCTGTTTTATATCGGACCAATTCTCAATCAAGAGCTATTGAAGATGGTTTACGGAAAAGAGATATACCATACCGTATTTTTGGGGGACTTTCTTTTTATCAACGTAAGGAAATAAAAGATGTACTTGGATATTTAAGGTTAATTATAAACCCCAAAGATGAAGAAGCGCTCAAAAGAGTTATTAATTTTCCAAGTAGGGGTATTGGCTATACAACGGTAGATAAATTAATTGTTGCTGCCAATAAATACAACCGTTCTATTTTTGAGGTGATGGAAAATATAGATCGAGTTGAGATTAATATAAATGCAGGAACCAAGAGAAAACTTGTGGATTTTGTTACCATGATTAAAAGTTTTCAGGTAATTAATGATTCTTCTGATGCTTTTGTATTGTCGGAACATGTTGCTAAAAAAACAGGATTATTATTAGAGTTTAAAAAAGATGCTACTCCGGAAGGGATAGCAAAAATGGAAAATATTGAGGAATTACTCAATGGTATTCAGGATTTTGTTGAGGGACAAAAAGAACTCGCGGATGAAACCGCTTCTTTAGCTGAGTTTTTAGAAGATATAGCTTTGGCTACAGATTTGGATAAGGATACTGCAGATGAGGATAGAGTTGCACTAATGACCATACATATGTCAAAAGGATTAGAATTTCCTTATGTTTATATTGTTGGTATGGAAGAAGACTTGTTTCCTTCTGGAATGAGTATGAGTACTAGAAGTGAATTGGAAGAAGAACGCCGTCTGTTTTATGTGGCACTAACTAGATCAGAAAAGCAAGCCTATTTAACATATACACAAAGTAGGTACCGCTGGGGGAAGTTAATTGATGCTGAGCCAAGCCGATTTATTGAAGAAATTTCTGAAGAATATAAAGAGTATTTAACACCTCCGATTTCTAATGATTATCGCTATAAACCATTAATTGATTCAGATATTTTTGGTGATGTTGATAAGGGTAAACTAAGAACAAACAAACCATCTTCATCTGCTCCACCACCAAGTTATAAACCTAATGAAAATCAATTGCGTAAGCTACGCAAGCTAAAACCTGATTTGGGAAATTCCAATACAAGTAATGCAGTTCAAGGTGCAACCAATTTGGTAGAAGGTGCTTTGGTAAATCATAGTAGGTTTGGACGAGGTAAAGTTGTAAAAATAGAAGGAATGGGAAATGATAAAAAGGCAGAAATTAAATTTGATAATGGACAGGTAAAAAAACTGCTTTTGCGTTTTGCTAAACTAGATGTTATTGGTTAATACCTTGTTGTTTATTACTTTTAATACTAAATTAGTGTAGCTATGGCAGATTTGATAAAACTCTATGTGGACAATCCAAACCCTAAAGAGATTAAGAAAATTGTAGAAGTACTGCGGAAAGGAGGCCTAATAATTTATCCTACCGATACAGTATATGGTTTGGGATGTGATATTACCAATACTAAGGCATTGGAAAAAATTGCAAGAATTAAAGGCGTAAAACTCGCTAAGGCTAATTTTTCTTTTATCTGTGCTGATTTAAGTAATTTATCTGACTATGTAAGACAGATTGATACCGCAACATTTAAAATTTTAAAAAGAGCATTGCCAGGACCTTATACTTTTATACTTCCAGGAAATAATAATTTGCCTTCGGTTTTTAAGAAAAAGAAAACAGTAGGGATTAGAGTTCCTGATAATAAAATAACACAGTTATTAGTACAAGAGCTTGGTAATCCAATTGTATCTACTTCTATACGTGATGAAGATGATGTTTTGGAATATACTACTGACCCAGAATTAATAGCTGAAAAATGGGATAAACTTGTGGCTGTTGTTATTGATGGGGGGTATGGAGATAATACAGCTTCCACCGTTGTTGATTTGTCCGATGGAGAACCAGAGGTGCTTAGAGTTGGAAAAGGTGATGTTTCTATACTTTGGTAAAAAGTAAGGAACTAACTGATTTCTAATCCAATTTCTACCATTGTTTTAAAGGTTTTTTCGCGTTCTTCGCTGGTTGTTTTAGCACCAGTAAGGATAGAGTCTGAAATGGTTAAAATAGAAAGTGCATCGATACCAAATTTTGCTGCAATTGAATAGAGTGCTGCGGTTTCCATTTCTATACACAATATACCGTGAGCTGCCCATCTTTTATAATAGTTAGCATCGTCATTATAAAAAGTATCTGAGGTTAAGACATTACCTACTTTTGGCTTTATATTCTCTTTTGTGCAGTAATCCATTGCTTGTAAAAGTAATTTGGGACTAGCAATAGGAGCAAAGGTAGCGTTTGGGAACACAGCTTTGTTTAGTGTAGATGTTGTAGAGGAAGCCATAGCGATTACAATATCTTTTAAGGCAATGTTTTCTTGACAGGAACCAGCAGAACCCAATCGGATCATTTTTTTTACTCCAAAATCATTAATTAATTCATGACAGTAAATAAGAGCAGAAGGCACTCCCATTCCTGTTCCTTGTACCGAAATACGTTTTCCTTGGTAATATCCTGTAAAGCCATACATACCTCTTACCTCGTTATAGCAAACAACATCTGTTAAATAGGTATTTGCTATCCATTTTGCACGTAATGGATCTCCAGGAAGTAAAACAGTTTCTGCAATAGCTCCCTTTTGTGCATTAATATGTAGACTCATCTATTGTATTTTTTGTAGAATTAATTAGTTGTATGCCAGAAGAAGTACCTAATCTATTTGCACCAGCATCAATAAGTTCTAGTGCATCTGTAGTTGATTTTATTCCGCCAGAGGCTTTTATTTGACATCGATTACCAACGGTGTTTTTTAGTAATAAAATATCTGCAACAGTAGCGCCATCGGTACTAAAACCAGTTGATGTTTTTACAAAATCTGCTTTAGCTTCCAAGATAATTTCACAAGCTTTTATTTTTTCGTCATTGCTGAGTTCTGCAGTTTCTATAATTACTTTTAGTATAGCAGTACCTATTGCCTTTTTTACAGATTTAATATCATTTAATACCCTAGTGTAATCTCCTGCTTTTAATGCTGCGATATTAATAACCATATCTATTTCATCAGCACCATTATTAATAGCTTCAGATGCAGCAAAAACTTTGGTTGAAGTTGTATCAGCACCGAGAGGGAAACCAACAACAACAGCTAATTTTACTGGTGATTTTTCTAAATATTTCTTTGAAATACTAGCATTACAAGCGTTAACACATACAGCATAAAATTGATGTATAATAGACTCTTGGCAAAGTGTTTTTATTTCTTTTGGGCTTGCATTTGCTTTAAGAAGGGTGTGATCAATATATTGACTAATATTCATGTTAGGTAAATGTAGTCAAAAAAAAAGAGGCTATCAAAAGATAACCTCTTATTTACAAATTATGTTTTTTTACTATTTATTAATAGCAGGATCTTTCATTCCTTCTTCGATCATACCATAAAACTGATCAATCTTAGGAAGTACAACTATACGTGTTCTACGGTTTCTAGCTCTTCCAGTAGAAGTATCGTTACTTTCTAATGGTAAATAAGAACTTCTTCCTGCAGCTGTCATACGCTTTGGATCAACACCAAAATCTTTTTGTAAAACTCTAACTATAGAAACAGCACGTTTAACACTTAAATCCCAATTGTCTCTAATTACAGCAGTACTTATAGATTTATTGTCTGTATGTCCTTCTACCAAGAAATCAAAATCTGGTTTGTTTTTAACAACAGCAGCTACTTTTCCTAATACAGCTTTTGCTTTTGAATTAACAGTAAAACTGCCGCTTGTAAATAACAGTTTATCAGAAATAGATACAAATACTACACCTTTTTCTACACTTATTTCAATGTCTTCATCTTCTAGATTACCAAGCACACCTTTAAGGCTTTGTACCAAAGATAGATTTACAGAATCTCTTCTGGTAACAGCATCTTGTAATTTTCTAATCGTTAAATCTTTTTCCTGAAGACTTTCTAGTGATTTTTCTAGGGAAGACGCACCTCTGTTAGATAGCGTAGTTAGGTTCCCCATATTATTAATTAACTCTTGGTTGTTAGATTTTAAGAAGCTTACCTGATCTTCCATAGCTCTCATTTTTGTTAAAGCAGTAGATCTTTCTTCTACACAGCTATTAAGCTTTACTGTAGCGGTATTTAATAAGTCTTGAGTTTCTTTTTGTTGAGTTTCCAATTCTGCATATTTCTTTTGAGATACACAGGATAATAGTAATGTGCTGCAAATACCAGCTAGCAAGATTTTTTTCATGATATAGAGTTCTAAATTTTAATAAATTTCTTTTAATTTCAAAAATAAAAAAAAGTACCTTTATTACTTTAGCAAGGTAGTTAATCTTTTACTAAAATGTTAAAGTATCTTGTGTTATCTACGAAATGAGACCATACTATGGATCTTGTCTGATAATATTTTTTTTGATAGTTGACTTTTTCTCTCTTTTTTAACATTTTTCTTAAGGATCCATAAAAACTAAAATGTGCTTTTATTATTGCGATGCAGTGTAAGAAGCGTCCTTGTAATAGAAAACGAATTCCTGCAATACCATCCAAGCATAATCTTAAAAAAATGATGATAATAACTTGTCTTTTTGGAAGGTTTTTTACAATAGAGAATAAAGAATTTCTAAAATTTAAAAATGTTTTCTTAGGGTTCATATTGCTCAGCGTAGAACCACCTAAATGCAAAATACTTGAAGACCCTACATACATTATTTTATGACCTCTATTTTTTGCTCTCCAACATAGATCAATTTCTTCTTGATGGGCAAAATAATCTTCATCAAAACCATTTAGATCATGAAAAACACTACTTTTAATAAACATGCATGCTCCAGTTGCCCAAAAAATTTCATAACTGTTATTGTATTGTCCTTTGTCTTCTTCTAAAACTTGAAATATTCTTCCCTTGCAAAATGGATAGCCTAGTTGATCTATATAGCCTCCAGCAGCCCCAGCATATTCTAAATGCGTTGGTTTTTTTAAGTCTAGTATTTTGGGTTGAATAATACTAACAGCGTCATCTGTGGCAAAAGTATTAAGGATTGGTGGCAACCAGTTTTCAGTAACTTCAACATCAGAGTTTAATAAACAAAAAAACTCGGCATCAATATGCTGTAATGCATCATTATAACCTTTGGCATAACCGCCGTTTTCTGAGTTCTGAATTATTTTTATACTGGGATAGTTTTCCTTGATAAATTCAATCGAATTGTCAGAGGATGCATTATCTGCAACATAGATTTCTGCTTCATTCGAATATTTTAATACAGAAGGTAAAAAGCGTTCTAAAAGTGTTGCTCCATTCCAATTTAATATTACTACTGCAAGTTTTGTCATAGTACTATAGCATTTTGCTATGGTGGTTAAGTGATGTAGTGAACAAATTAACGGCTAAAATCAGGAATTTCCTGTAAAAATGTATATTTTTCTTCTTCAAAATTCATTTTACAATAAAAATGCTGTAAACCATTGCTAATCATCAAATAGGTGGCATTCATGCTTAAATTGTATCTTGCGATCTGATCAAAAGTAGTTTGCGTTATTGGTATTTTTGGAGCTTTGCATTCCACAAGAAGGTGTATTGTACCATCAGAATTGTAAACAACAATGTCATATCTTTTGTTCAACCCATTTACTTTCAGTAGCTTTTCAACATTGATAAGGCTAATTGGGTATTTTTTTTTCTGAATCAAAAATTGAACAATATGTTGACGAACCCATTCCTCAGGTTGTAAAACCATGAATTTTTTACGTATGGGATCAAAAATATAGTTTTTATTTTCTTTACTTTTGAAACGGAATGTGTAGGCAGGAAAATTAAGTAGCACCATGACACAAATTTGATGATTTTTTCTTTATGGATGAAGTAAAAGTAATTGTAAACGATATAAAAAAGGGAATTATAAAACCAATTTATTTTTTAATGGGCGAGGAGGTCTATTATATTGATAAATTGGCGGAGTTTTTTGAAAACAATATCTTACAAGAAGAAGAACGTGGGTTTAATCAAATGGTGCTTTATGGAGGAGATATTACTGTTGATGATATTGTAAGCAATGCCAAACGATATCCTATGATGGCAGAACGACAGCTTGTTATTGTAAAAGAAGCACAGCAATTGTCCAAAACTATTGAAAAGTTAGCGGGATACGCTGCAAACCCACAACCAACTACAGTGCTAGTTATTTGCTATAAGCATAAAAAAGGTTTGGATAAAAGAAAAGCACTGTATAAAACGATAAAAAAGTCAGGACAAATTTTTGAAAGTAAAAAACTATATGAAAACCAAGTAGGAGATTGGATAAGAAGGGTTCTAAAAGGTTATAATTTTACTATAACACCAAAAGCTACAGTAATGTTAGTGGAGTATTTAGGAACCGATTTAGGTAAAATAAGTAATGAACTTGATAAATTAAAGCTGGTTTTGGAAGCAGGAAGTGAAATAACACCTGCAGTAATTGAGGAAAATATTGGAATAAGTAAAGATTTCAATAATTTTGAATTAAAAAAGGCAATTGGAGAACGTAATGTTATAAAAGCAACTCAGATTATAAAATACTTTGAACAAAATCCAAGAGACAATCCTATTGTGGTAACCGTATCTTTAATTTTTACGTTTTTTTCGCAATTGCTAAAGTACCATGGGCTTACAGATCATTCTCAACGTAATGTAGCACAAAAACTTGGTGTTAATCCTTATTTCGTAAGTGAATTTCAGATAGCTGCAAAAAATTATTCTATGAAACGTGTTAGCGGAATTATAAGTAGTATTAGGGTAATTGACTTAAAAAGTAAGGGAGTAGATGCAAATGCTACTCCCCAAGGTGATTTGTTAAAAGAATTATTAGTGAAAATAATGTACTGATTTATTATCTTCTATCTATACTATATTTCCCAGGACCTACTAATGCGATCACTACAAATGCAAAAAAGTAAAATATTGCCAATTCTCTTTTACCAATAGGATCTCCAGCATGTATAATAAATGCTGCAACACCCATAGTTATTGCAGATGGTATAGCAGCCCATCTTGTTTTTAATCCGATAATTATAAGTATTGGGCAAACCAATTCGCCTATTACAGCCAAAAATAAAGAAGGAGTAGAACCTATTCCAAATATACTAGGAAATTTAATTTCTTCACCACTTATTAATTGGTTAAATTTTCCAATGCCGTGAGTTAGCATTAGCCCAGATGTGACAATACGTAATATTGCCAAGCCTAAGTTTGAAAGGGTATTGTTTTTCATGTATTGATTGTTTAGAGTTCCTTAAAGATATATAGATAAAACATAAAATTAAAAATTTTATATGATTTTATCATTTATAGTTCATAAAAGGAGGATAAATGTTTGTTAAAGTGAAAAAGTTCTAAACAATATTGCTTTCTGTAGAATGATTATATAGTTATTACTAGTGGTGATTATCTTAAAGTAGGATACTTTTCAGGATTAGCTTCACTCATGATAGCATATATTTTTTCAAAAATGTCACCGACATTTGGTTTAGAAAAATAATCTCCATCGGTACCATATGCAGGTCTGTGTGCTTTAGCTGTAAGCGTTTGTGGTGCAGAATCCAAATGCTTGAAAGCGCCTTGTTTTTCAATAATTTCTTGAAGCAAGTATGCAGATGCCGCACCAGGTGCGTCCTCATCAATAACTATTAGCCTATTTGTTTTTTGTACACTTTTTAAGACATCATGTTTAATATCAAATGGTAATAATGTTTGTGCATCAATTACTTCAACGTCAATAGCTACTTCTAATAATTCTTTGGCTACTTGTTCTACAATTCTTAAGGTAGATCCGTAAGATACTACTGTAATATCTGTACCTTCTTTTACAGTCTCAACAACACCTATTGGTGTTCTTATCTCACTTAAATTGGTTGGAAATTCTTCTTTTAAACGGTATCCGTTAAGGTTTTCGATTATTAAGGCTGGTTCTTCAATTTCCATAAGTGTGTTATAGAAACCAGCGGCTTTGGTCATGTTTCTTGGTGTTAGAATGTAAATTCCTCTTAAAAGGTGTATTAAGCCTCCCATTTGCGAACCTGCATGCCATATGCCTTCTAATCTATGTCCTCTTGTTCTAACTATAAGTGGTGCTTTTTGCTTTCCTAATGTTCTATAACTTAGGGTAGCTAAATCATCTGCCATAATTTGTAAAGCATACAAAATGTAATCTAAGTATTGTATTTCAGCAATAGGACGTAGTCCTCTCATAGCTAATCCAATACCTTGTCCTAAGATAGTAGCTTCTCTAATACCAGTATCAGAAATTCTATTGACACCATACTTTTCTTGCATTCCTTCTAAGCCTTGATTTACATCACCAATATTTCCGCTATCTTCTCCAAAAATAAGAGCATTATCATACTTTTCAAATAAGGCATCAAAATTATCTCTAATTATTATTCTACCATCAACGAGCTGTTTTTCATTAGCGTAAGTTGGTTTTACCTCAGTTACAGTTGTAGCATTATGTTCATCTTCAGAATAGAGATGCGAACTAAATTTTGGTTGTATTTCTTCATAATACGAAGCAATCCAATCTATAAGTTGCTTACGTTCATCTAAATTTTCTTTAGTAACATAGCGCAGCGCTTTTCTTGCATGAACCAGCATGTCCTTTTTAACAGGTTCTTCAATTGCAATTAGGTCATTTTTTATCTTATTAAGAAAAGCTTTATTTATACTCGCATTAGCCAAAGCATCTAAAAGGTCAACTACATCTTTTTTTGCAGATTTATTTGGGCCTAAAAATTCTGACCAAGCTTCTTTTTTAGCTTCTCTAACTTCTTTTTTAATGTCTTTTTCTATAACTTTTAGCTCATCTTCGGTGGCAACACCATTTTCAACCAGCCATTGTCTCATCTTAACATTACAGTCATTTTCTCTTTCCCAAAGTAAGCGTTCTTCAGACTTATAACGTTCATGAGATCCTGAAGTAGAATGCCCTTGAGGTTGTGTAAGTTCCACTACATGTATTAGCACTGGAACATGCTCTTCTCTTGCTATTTGTGATGCTTTTTTATAGGTATCATTTAATGCAGAATAGTCCCAACCATGAACACGTAGTATTTCAAAGCCCTTTTCTTCTTCATTTCTTTGAAAACCACTTAATATTTTAGAAATACTTTCTTTTGTTGTTTGATCTTTAGCATGTACAGAAATTCCATACTCATCATCCCAAACACTAATTACCATTGGTACTTGTAATACTCCTGCAGCATTAAAAGTTTCAAAAAACAACCCTTCGCTTGTACTTGCATTTCCAATAGTTCCCCAAGCAACTTCGTTTCCTTTATCAGAAAAATTAGTAGCAGTAATATTTGTTTCGTTTCTGTATATTTTTGATGCTTGTGCTAATCCTAATAATCTAGGCATTTGAGCTGCGGTAGGAGAGATGTCGGCGCTAGAATTTTTCTGAGCTGTTAAGTCTTTCCAATTTCCGTTCTCATCAATACTATGGGTTGCAAAATGCCCTCCCATTTGACGGCCAGCACTCATTGTATCTTTAGTAATATCTGTATTGGCATAGAGTCCTGCAAAGAAAACTTTTGGAGTTAACTCGCCAATAGCCATCATAAAAGTCTGATCTCTATAGTATCCACTTCTAAAATCACCATCTTTAAAAGCTCTAGCCATAGCTAATTGTGGAACTTCTTTTCCGTCTCCAAAAATACCAAACTTTGCTTTTCCTGTTAATACTTCTCTTCTCCCTAATAAACTACATTCTCTACTTCTAACAGCAATTTTGTAATCATCAATTACTTGTGTTTTAAAGTTATCATAAGAAATGTTATTTTGGTATTGAAGATCTGAATTCATAGAAGATGGCTTGCGTTATGTCTTTTGCAAAAGTACAAAAAATAAATGGTTTTTGCAAAAGCTAAAACGGTGCTACAATTATCAATAACTCAATAGAAATACATTTTTGGAGTTAATTATTATAATTTGATATGTAAAGCAAGTTTTTGTTGCGTATTTAGCAATTATTAGTACCAGCGTCTTGTAAACAAACTAATTAGTGTTTTGGGAGATAATGTAACTATAAAACGTATTTTCTGATCGTATTGTGGCTGTGAAACCTCCCAACCTTTATTGGAATAAATAGGGAAATACAATTCAAAATAATCACTGACCAAGTTTAGACGTATTCCAGAATCATAAACAAAACGTTCACTATTACCTTTGTTTTTGATAAATCCAGCATCACCATAGAGTTCTATCCATTTCCAAACATTAAAACTTACATTTGTTGTTGCCATCCAATCATTAGCGTACGGATTTTCTAGTTTGGATTTAAAGCCTCCTTCCGCAATTATTAATTGTTGACTGAATAAACCAGCATCTTCTGACCTACCATAATAATTGTAATCAAAAAGATAATCTGTAGGCCTGTCCAGAGCAAAGCTAAAAAAGTCAGTATTTGTATTGTTCTTTAAAAACTTACCTAAAAACAATCGTACGTTAAGTTGTCTGTTATTGTCAAAAAGTTTTCTATAGTCCAAATTAAACGATATTTTGGAAAAATTACTTGCGAGTTGAAAATCGGAGAAATAACTTAAATGTTTTAGCGCATTGTTATTACTACTTCGGTATCTGATATTAAAAACACTATAGTCCGGATCTGTATCATCTTGTTCTAATGAACTAACCCGATCTCTAAAGATGTTTACATACCTTAAGCTAATAACTTTTTTCTTATTTGACCTCATATCATTAGGCCTAAAACCCAAAGTTACCGATGGTGTAAAAGAGTAAAACCTAAGCTTTGGTGCATAGTGAAATGATGTTCCTTTAATTCTGTAGTTAGCAACATAAAGCGAACTGTTTTTGTAATAACGTCTATAGTTTAACTTACCACTACCCACTAAAGCTTTTTCTTTTAGAGCATAAGAAGGACTGATATCATAAAAAAATGGACGTTCCAAAAAAGTTTTATTATACAACCTCAAACCAGGGCTCAATCCGTCATAAAGGTTATAATTTAATACAGGAACATAAAAAATTTGGTTCCGATATGGATTTTCTGCATCTTGGAAAAAATGGAAATTAATTTTTTTATTACTTGATAAAATCCCTTTTAACGATTTCCAGTTATCTCTTTGATTGTATTCAGGTATTACTTTGTTGTAATTTAACACTAACCTGTCTTCCATTTTCCAAGGAATACTTACTTTTTCTTCCCCAGTAATATTATTAAACCAATATTGAGTAGTAATAGTATCATTATAAAGACCTGTTAATGAAATAGGAACATTGGTACCCGTTTTGTTTTTTAAGATAATATGTAAAGAATCTTTGGTTTTGGAAACACTTTTTATTTTAAAATCAATTCGTTTGTTGGTATTGATGTATTCATTAAAAAACCAATTTACATCCTCAGAAGTTGTTTGTTTTACAAAATGTTTAAATTTCAATGCACTTGTAGGTTTTAATTTACTGTCATTGTAAAAAGATCTTATTGATTGATCTACGTTTTCTTCTCCAATATAATTTCCTAGATAACTAAGTCCTAACCCAGCTTTGTATTTATTGGCAATTTTAAAATTGAACTTTATAAGAGAGTCAGCCCTAGTGGAAAGTGATTGATCTAAGTTTTTTCTAGCCATAAGCATGTATAGAAAAGGGTATTGATCATTAAAACTCATTTTGGAATAATAAAAGCTTCTAAACAACCATGTACCTGAAAATTTACCTATAAGTTTACTATTTGGATAGTATTTATCAGTAAATTTTATCATTAAATAGTTTTGTAAGGCATCGGCAATCCATTTTTCTGTTCTAGGATTGGTATATAGGGTTTCTTTTATATAATTATTTAGTAGTGTTTTTAGGAGTCCAATTTCAAATAAAAATTGCTTTTGATAGGGTTGTATAAAAGAAGGAAGTTGATTAAGCCCGTAAAGCGGGTTTTTATTGTATTCGGACTGTGATACGAGTAAAAATTCGTGTGGATAGTCTTTAAAGTATGAATTGACAAAACCCAATACATTTCCTATAGATACAGCTTCCATTTCTTGAGGATATCCTTTTACCGAAAAGTTGGTTTTTAATGTGAAGTACTCTGTAATAAAAGTTTGATATTCAGACTTATGATTTAATGTAATAGTGCATTCTTTTCTGTTTTTCCCTTCTAATAAAACTTCTTTAAAAGAATTGCCTTCATCAATGATTAATTCCTCAAAATTACTCACTAACGTTAGATTTTTTGGATATTTAAATTTGATACTATAGTTTGTTGGCGCAAAGGCTGCATCGTCCAGATTTTTGTTACTATACAACTCCCACTTATGATTTTTATAAACGGCAGGCCATAAGTACCAATATTTTAGATTGTAGTTTCCTTTAGTATCTCTACCGTATCCTGTAAACTTATCGGAGGGTAGTTTGGTATGGTATTCTAAGTTTAGTGTAATCTTTTCGTTTGGAAGTAGTGGAGTTGTTAATTCTATTTTTATCAAATCATCAGAGTCCAAATAGTGCCATTGTAAGGCATTGTTTTTGTTGTCGTTAAGTTCAAAAATTGTAGTGTATCCTCTATCTTTCTCTTTGGCTAAATGTAAACTTTTTTTAAATTCCTCGGCAAAACGAATTGCCAATGGTGTGTTTTTTTGTGAATATGCATTCATCCAATCATTCAGATAAATGCTGGTTAATGTATCTTTAGAAGTATTATGATAGGTTAACTCTTGTTTTGTACTGATAACATGGCTTTCAGGATCTAAAGTAGCGTTAATACGGATTGAATTCTGAGCACCAATATGGTTACTTATCAGTAAAAAAATAATTACTGATAAGTATTTTATAATAATAATGTTGTTTGATCTCCCCAAATTTAGAAATTAGGACTAAGATTACGGCTTTTATAAAAGGTATCTATTATGTTTATAACTTCATCTTCGGTATCAGCAATTTTAATAAGATCTAAGTCTTTTTCACTGATGTTTCCAAAACCTAATAATGTGGTTCTAACCCATTCCATTAATCCTCCCCAGAATTCAGAACCAAATAATATAATAGGAAAAGTGGCAATCTTATGTGTTTGTATTAAGGTAATGGCTTCAAAAAGTTCATCTAGCGTTCCAAAACCACCTGGCATAACAACAAAACCTTGTGAGTACTTAACAAACATTACTTTTCTAACGAAAAAGTAGTCAAAATCTATACTCTTATCATGATCAATATAAGGGTTGTTGTGTTGCTCAAATGGCAAATCAATATTAAGACCTACAGATGTTCCTTGAGCTAAATGTGCTCCTTTATTACCAGCTTCCATAATTCCTGGTCCACCACCTGTAATAACACCATAACCAGCTTCTGCTATTTTTTGAGCAAGACTTACTGATAGTTTGTAATATTTATCTTCAGGTTTTGTTCTTGCAGATCCAAAAATGGAAACACAAGGTCCAATTTTACTCATTTTTTCAAATCCATTAACAAATTCGCCCATGATTTTAAAAATGGCCCATGAATCATTTGTTTTTATTTCATTCCATCCTTTGTGATGTTTTTCTTTTCTCATATTCTTTATACTATTATGATGTTATACGTTTTAAGTCCATGTTCTTATAAAAAGAGTTGTGCTTAAACGGATTTACTAATGTAATTCTTTTTTAAGGAATTTTGCAGTATGGCTTTTTAATTTTTTCACAATTTCTTCAGGAGTACCTTTGGCAACTACTTTTCCACCATTTTTTCCACCTTCGTATCCAATATCAAAAATATAGTCTACCATTTTTATAACATCCATATTGTGTTCTATAATAAGTACGGTGTTTCCTTTGTCGGTAAGGTCGTTTAATACTTCCATTAATACTCTAATATCCTCAAAATGCAAACCAGTAGTTGGTTCATCTAAGATATAAAAGGTGTTTCCTGTATCTTTTTTAGAGAGTTCGGTTGCTAATTTTATGCGTTGTGCTTCTCCTCCAGATAGTGTGGTAGATTGTTGTCCTAGGGTAATATATCCCAATCCAACGTCTTTTATGGTTTTTAGCTTTCTGAATATTTTAGGAATAGCTTCAAAGAAAGGAGCAGCTTCATTTATGGTCATGTTTAACACATCAGAAATTGATTTTCCTTTGTAGCGTATTTCTAGTGTTTCTCTATTAAAACGTTTTCCATTACAGGTTTCACATTCTACATGTACATCTGGTAAAAAGTTCATTTCTATAACTTTTAACCCACCACCTTCACAGGTTTCGCAACGTCCGTTTTTAACATTAAAACTAAACCTTCCTGGTTTGTATCCCCTAATGGCTGCTTCTGGTGTTTTAGCAAACAATGAGCGTATTTCTGCAAAAACGCCTGTATATGTTGCTGGATTTGACCTTGGTGTTCTTCCAATTGGTGTTTGGTTAATGTCTATTACCTTATCAATATGTTCTAGTCCTGTTATCTTTTTATAAGGCATTGGTATTTTAACACCATTAAAATAGTAGGCGTTTAAAATAGGGTAGAGGGTTTCGTTAATTAAAGTAGATTTTCCACTTCCTGAAACACCAGTTACTCCTATCATCATGCCAAGAGGAAGGTTTACAGATACGTTTTTAAGATTATTACCTGTACACCCTGTAAGTTTTATAAACTTTCCATTTCCAGGTCTTCGCTTTTCTGGAATTGCTATCTTTTTACTTCCGTTTAAATAACTTGCTGTTAAGGTTTTGCTTTTTAAAGTCTGTTTTGGTGTTCCTTGTGATATGATTTCCCCACCATGTCTGCCTGCTTTTGGACCTATATCAATAACATGGTCAGCAGTTTCAATCATATCCTTGTCGTGTTCTACTACAAGAACCGAATTTCCTAAATCTCTTAATGATTTTAAGGAACTTATCAACCGTTCATTATCACGTTGATGCAATCCTATACTTGGCTCATCTAAGATGTAAAGTACACCTACTAATTGCGATCCTATCTGTGTTGCCAATCGGATCCGCTGTGCTTCTCCTCCAGAAAGTGATTTTGAACTTCTATTTAAAGAAAGATAGTCTAAGCCTACATCTAATAAAAACTGAGTTCTACTATTGAGTTCTTTTAATATTTCTTCTGCAATAGCAAACTGTTTTTTGTTAAGTTTTGAAGGTAATTCTTTAAAAAACAATGCTAAATCTACAATATCAAGGTTAGCGATATCGGCAATATGTTTTTCATCAATCTTAAAATTTAAGGATTCTATACGCAATCGTGATCCATTACAATTAGAACAAGTGTTATTGTCCATAAAAGCTTTAGCCCATCGTTTTATGCTGGTAGAACCACTATCATTGTATTGACTTTTGATAAAATTATTGATGCCTTCATAGTCTATGCTATATTCTTTGGTTACACCTAGGTTTTTAGAATTAATCTTAAACTTTTCTTTTCCTCCGTTTAGTATTACATTCATTCCTTCTTTGGGGATAGAAGCAATAGGATCGTCTAGTTTAAACTTAAACAGTTGCGCTATATTTTCTAATTGCTTAAATGCCCATGAATTTTTTAACTCACCAAGTGGAACAATACCACCAGCAGTAATAGATAACTCGGCATTGGGTATGATCTTTTTTTCATTAATCTCATACACCATTCCTAATCCATTACATTCAGGACACATGCCTTTAGGCGAGTTGAACGAAAAGGTATTGGGTTCTGGATTTGGGTATGATATTCCGGTACTTGGACACATTAGATCTCTACTAAAATACCGTGGTTCTGGATTATCTTGGTCAATAACTAAAAGAACATTATCGCCACTATACATAGCTGTATTAATGCTTTCGGTAATTCTTTTGTCTAAAGCAGCATCTTCCTTTATAACAAGTCTATCTATTACAATTTCAATATCATGAGTTTTGTAACGGTCCACTTTCATCCCTTTTTCGATGTCTAGTATTTCACCATCCACACGTACTTTAACAAAACCTTGCTTGGCAATTTGTTCAAAAAGCTCTCTATAATGTCCTTTTCTAGACCGTACTACAGGCGCAAGTATATTGATGCGTTTGCCTTTAAAATCAGAGATGATTAGTTTTTTAATTTGCTCATCGCTATAACTAACCATTTTTTCATTGGTATTATAGCTATAGGCATCGGCAGCTCTTGCAAAAAGTAGTCTCAGGAAATCATATAGTTCGGTAATAGTACCAACAGTAGACCTCGGAGATTTAGATGTTGTTTTCTGTTCTATGGCAATAACAGGGGAGAGGCCGTCTATTTTATCTACATCTGGACGCTCTAATCCTCCTAAAAACTGACGTGCATAGGCAGAAAAAGTTTCAATATACCTACGTTGCCCTTCAGCATAAATAGTGTCAAAGGCCAAGGACGATTTTCCACTACCAGATAAACCAGTAATAACAACCAATTTTTCCCTAGGAATATCAATGTCCACATTCTTAAGATTATGAACTCTTGCTCCTCTAACTTCTATAAAATTATTGTCTTTAACCATAAAATTGTGCAAACCTCAAAAATAGGATTTTAGAGGGAGAAAAAGAAATGGATTTGACTTATACCATTATATACTTTCTTTTTTATGACAATTAAAATTATGTTTAGAATTGATACCTAATAATTATTAATCTTCATGTGTTTATGTTTATTGTTTCTCAAAGGTCACATGCAGTTCGCTATTAATCATTCCCTTGAGTGATAAAATATTTAGCATGCTCGTTTCATACTGTATTTGCTTCTGTTCATAACAAAATTTGCATGCGATTTGTTTTTTTGTTTTAGATTTATAGAAAATATAAAGACAAAAATACAAACATATATATGAAATTATTAGGAATAGGATCTAGAATAGCACATGCAGAATTTGGGAAAGGAGTTGTAACCAATGTTACGTCACAGCATTACTGGGTTACTTTTATAGAAAACGGATTAGAAACTATTGACTTGGACTCAGAATTTGATGTTATTGAACGCGCTGATGATGAAGTTGATAGTGTTAGTTTTTTTGATGTGGAACGTTCTCTAGTTCATATTTTAAAAAAATGGAGCGATACTAGCGAAGTAACACCAATTGCAGAAAAATGGAGAGGTGGAAATCTCGTGCTAGAACCAGGTGATACTTCATTAAAAAATAAAGAAATCCCTATTGATACTTTCTTTCATAAGATTGTAATGGTAAGAGATAGGATTAGAGTTATGGAACAAAAGATTAATTCTAGTAAAAATATGGACGATCAGGAAAAAATAGACCTACAGCAATATATAACTCGTATTTATGGAAGTTTAACTTCTTTTAATGTGCTTTTTAGTACTAAGTCTGACTTTTTTGTTGGGGAACGTTCTGGGAAGTAGAAGGAGAGGCAAGACTCAAGACTAGAAGACTTAAGAAAAAAGAGAATAGAAGAAAGATGTAAGATTTGGAGAATCAAGAATTAAGACTAGAAGGATTAAGGATGTGGATTAGGTCTTACATCTTGATTTTTGACGCTATCTTCTATTTCATGGTTGACGCAAGCGTCTCGCTTGTGCTAGTAGAGATTTAGATATTTATATAGATCATTTAATTCAGTCGGGTTTAAGGTTTTTGCCCATAGGTTTTTATGGTAATCTATTCCCATTTCGTTAAATTTTGTACTGTCAACGTTATTGTTCTTTGCCGTTAACCAACTCCACATTAAAATGGAATCCGTTTTTGCTAAAGCAGGACCTGTCATTTTTTTATCCAAATGATGACATGCTGCACAATTAGCATTAAAAAGTTGTTTCCCTTTTCGAGCATTTTCTGTTAAATTCAGTGAAGCTGTTCCACAAATAAATTGAGGTGTTACTGTAGCACAACCTTTTCTTTTTGGAGCTTTAAAACTAATGAGGTAGAACGAAAATCCAATTACCAATATTAAAAAACCACTTGAGATTGTCAAAATACGGTTTATCAATTTCTTTGTAGATTTCATTTTAATTTCTTTTAGTTTCCACCGCTGGCGCAAACGTCTCGCTTGTGCTTTTACTGTTTGGTTCTAAAAAACAGTTAGTATATATTATGCCATCTATTTTTTCTTACTCGCATTTGGTATGAGGGTGACGTTCGCACTAGCTGGAGATTGTAAACATTTCCAAAGCACATAAAACTCTCTTTCTCTAGCGGGTAATAACTAGCTATAAATTTAAAATAATGTTAGAGCTATTACTTTATCCATCAATAGTCATGTGTTTAGGTTTCATTTCTTCAAAATCAATTGAAACATAATGTCTCATTGGTTTAGAATCATAAGTTATTGACCATTCAGTTTTTCCGCTTTTAATTCGTCCGATTGAAATTCCGTCAAATTCGAACTCATTATCGAAGTTGTTAAGTCCTGTGTCCTCAATATTATCTTCTAATTCCTTTTTTAGGAAAGGCAATATTATATTTTCTTTAATATTATAGTATTCTTTGTCTAACTTTTTAAAGAATTCTTTTTGTTCACTTGTTGGCCCTTTTTCATCTGCATCAAGGCTAATACCAGTTAATTTTCCTTGAAAGTTGACTTCTCCATCGTAAAAATTTTTTGAAGAATCTTTAAATGTAGTGTATCCTAATTCTCCAAATACTTCATCATTAAACTTTGGTTTTTTCTTAAAGATATCAAATATTCCCATTCTAGTTTTTAATTTGTGTAAACGTTATGCATAACCGTCAGTTGCAGATTTAAATATACTTAATTCCCGGAGTAAATACTAACTTTTGTAATCTGATTATTAGTGCAAGCGTCTCGCTACTAACAACCTTCCCTATCGCTGACGCAAGCGTCTCGCTTGTGCTTTTACTGTCTGGTTCTAAAGTGAAATAAGCATATGGTATATCTATTCTTACTCGTGTTTGGCTCGCGATAGTTAGGTAGGCCGTCTATTCGACTAGCGGTTCGTTATTTTTTATTCAATTTGTCTGCTGTAATTATTCTGTTTGTATAAGAATTAATTGTCAGCCTAACATTTCTTTGATTGTTACTTATATAAATATTTTTGCCTGTTTTTTGAAATTTAGATTCATCTGTATCTGAGATAATTGTAAAAATCATTTCTTCAATTTTGTCTTTTGAAAGGTCTATATTCAGTTTTTTATTAATTCTTCCATAAACAAGTTCGGTGTAACAAATTTTATCTAGAATCTCTTTTTTATAATTGTTCCCCATAGCTGGTGCAAGCGTCTCGCTTGTATTTTTACTGTCTGGTTCTAAAAACAGTTAGCATATATTAAGCTATATATTCTTCCTCGTGTTTGGTATGAGTGTGAAGCTTTGCTAGTTATAAATAATCTATTTACTAGCAATCATTTTTTCAATCTCTTTTCCTGTTCTATCTGTTATATAGTCTTTAATGGTTTTACCATCTTCAGCAGTAAGAGAGAGATCAGCTCCTTGTTCTATAAGAAATGCTACCATATCTATTTTTCCCCATTTTACAGCTTCAAATATGATTGGATCAATGGTTTTATCATTAATATCACCACCAGCTTCAATTAGAAGTTTCATTGATGCTACATTGCCAAATTTTGAAGCCATTATTAATGGCGTACTGTTATACATATTCTTATTAAATGGTTTTGGGTTTGCTCCATGACTCAGCAGAAGTGCTATCAATTGCGGATAGTTAGCAGCTGCTGTTAGTGCTACATTTTCATCCTCATCAGGTTCGTTAACATCTACTCCAGTATCAATAAACATTTTTGCAATTTCATAAGAGCCAATTTTACAGGCATGATAGAGTGGTGTATAAGTGTTAATTTTTTTTGAGAGATCAACACCAGCTTTAATAAGGTGTTTTACCACAATAACATTCTGTGGCTGTTGTTTTGCACGTTTCAGTGCCGTTGCAAGGATAGAATTATCTTCATCATCCATATGCTCAATGTCGGCGCCTGCATCTATGAGTAGTTTACAGATCTCATGATCTCCAAAGAGTGAAGCATAACGAAGTGGGCTACAATGGTACTTGTCAATAGCATTTACATCTGCACCTTTGCTTAAAAAATATTTGACATTCTCTAAACGACTGCTACTGGCTGATTCAAGAAGCACTGAGTTGCCTGAAGGTGTTCTGTAGTTTACCGATACACCACGTTCTAGATAGCACTCGAGAACCTCAAGTTCCCAATCCATTTCCACATCACCAAAGAAATTATACTCACGCTCTTCCTGCGTCATAGCGTCAATCTTAATAATTTTCTTTTCAAGTGTTTCTTTATCCATTAGCTGTATTCAATTTTAGTTTGCAATATAGTTATAGTTTAGTGTATCAAAAGTATTGTGTTTTGTTGAGGAATTCACGTACCATTCTGTGAGAGGTTTAGTGGAGGGATTCACCATTGTTGGTGGGGGAGGGTCTATTTTCCCTCTTCTTCTTCCAACATATCCAAATATACGTCCTCTACATGCTCACGAGCCCATTGCGTTTTTCTTAAAAAGCCTAGACTTGATTTCATTGTAGGGTTGTACATGAAACAGCGAATATTGACACGATCTGCTAGATATTCCCAGCTATAATGCTTTACCAGACGTTCTAAAATCTGAGCTAACTTAACTCCATGTAGCGGGTTGTTGAGTTGCTCTTCAGTTGCTTGTCTCCTGTTTTGTCTAGAAGGGTTCTCTTGATTGAGTTCTTCATTTGTTTTTGGTTTGAACCCAGTATCCGATTGCTCACTTGATTGCTTCCATTTATCAGTTGACTCCTTTTTTTGATCGTTTTTTAAATCCATTTTTGGTAACAGTTTTTTATTTCCTTTAAACTCGATTTTCGAAATAGTACTTATTATAATAGTTGATAAATCTAGTTGGATTTAAATGTCCAAAATTTGTTATTAGGCAAAGGTGCTTCAAAGGTATTGGATTCTTTAGAACCTGAAATTTCATAGGTTAATTTCCATGCATGAAGGCAAATAGACAGCGGTAAGTATTTTTGATCAGAACCATATTTTTCATCTCCAATAATAGGAAGCCCTATATTCGCTAATTGGGCTCTTATTTGATGAAATCGACCAGTTTTTGGTTTTACTTCTAAAAGATAACCAAAATCATTTTTGTCTATAACCTGGTAGGAAAGTATGCAGTTTAAGGAATCTTTTGTTTTTGATTGGACTATATCTGCTTTTTTTTCCTTGTTATTTTTTATGAGAAAGTTTACTAAGTTTCCTTTGTTCTTTGCTGGCTTGTTTTTAACAATTGCTAAATATGTTTTTTGAACTTTACGGTTACTAAATAGATTATTAAATTCTACCAGAATACTTTTTTTCTTTGCCAGAATTAATACACCACTTGTTACACGATCTAATCTGTGAATAATTCCTATATAAGGCTTTCGTTTACTTTTTAAAAGGTGATTAAGAGCTTGAATTTCAACAGTGACAGCTTCGTAAGGACTTTTTTCACTTATAAGTCCAGCAGCTTTGTTTACGACTAGATAATCGTTGTTTTCATGTAGTACTTCAAGCTTAGGCATTAATAATTTTCTTTTTCAAATTTCAAAATAGTAGTAATACAGTCAAAACTTTCAGATGCTATTTGTTTATCTAGGTTTTGGATAGTTTAAATAAAAATTGTCCTATGATTTAACGTCGCTTTTTTCTTGCTTTATATTTGTTCTTAGGATGTGATTCATTTGACGGAATAGCATCATCAAACGTATTTTTTACGGTTGTAGGTTTAATACTTTTCCAAGATTTATTTTCTGGCACTAACTTGTCTACCAAATCTTTTCTCCCCACTTTATTCAACGTTTTTCTAATCCAATCTTTATTCTCTTTTTTATACCAAAAGAAGAAACGATGCTGTTCGTCCTTTTCCTTTTTTGTTTTTGGAGTTTTGGTTGGTTTTAGTGTGTATGGATGGTATCCACTATAATAAATAACCGTTGCAACCGTCATTGGTGTTGGTGTAAAACCTTGTACTTGTTCTAACTGAAAACCCATATCCTTAGTTTCAGCAGCAAGATTTGCCATATCTTCTACTTCACAAGCTGGATGATTTGAAATAAAATAAGGAATCAACTGGAGATTTAATTTCTTCTTTATGTTGATTTTATCAAAACGCTCTTTAAACTTATGAAAATATTGAAATGAAGGCTTACGCATCAACTTTAAAACAGGATCAGAAGTGTGTTCTGGAGCTACTTTTAAACGTCCAGAAATATGTTTCGTCATCACTTCTTCCGTATAATCATCTAATTCTTTTGGATCAGCATTCTTATTGAATTCTGGTACCAACATATCATGACGAATACCACTTCCAATAAATGATTTTTTTACTTTAGGATGTTCATCTACAGCTTGGTATAATTTGGTTAGCGGCTTATGAGACGTATCTAGATTACTACAGATTACAGGCGAAATACAGGAAGGTGCCACACATTTGTCGCAAATAGATTGTATTTTCCCTTTCATCTTATACATATTAGCCGAAGGTCCTCCAATATCTGACAGATAGCCCTTAAAGTCTGGCATATTAGCAACTTTATCAACTTCCTTTAAAATAGATTCTTCACTACGACTTGCAATAAATTTTCCTTGATGTGCCGAAATCGTACAAAAACTACAACCTCCAAAACAACCACGATGAATATTAATAGAAAACTTAATCATCTCAAACGCAGGAATTGGGCCACGCTTAGTATATTTTGGATGTGGTAAACGTGTGTACGGCAAATCGAAAGAAGCATCTATTTCCTTTTCTAACATGGTTGGAAATGGTGGGTTTATCACCAATGTTCTGTCTTTTACTCCCTGAATAATTCGTTTTGCTTTGAGTTTATTAGATTCTTGCTCAATCACTTTAAAATTAGCCGCAAATTTTTTCTTATTCTTTAAACAAACCGCATGCGAATGAATTTCTACATCTTCCCAATTTTTATTTTTAGGAATAGATTCATCTTTAGTTACTAAAAAAGCGGTTTGCTTTATGGTTCTTAAACTTGAAAAAGGCACTCCTTTTTGTAATAGCTCAACAACTTCTCGCAAAGGTTGTTCTCCCATACCATAAACCAACATATCTGCTTTAGAAGTTTCTAAAATACTTGGCATTAGTTTATCACTCCAATAATCGTAGTGGGTTACACGACGGAGAGAAGCTTCAATTCCTCCTATTAAAACAGGAACATCTGGAAATTTATCTTTTAAAATACTTGAATAAACTGATGTGGCGTAATCTGGTCGAAACCCTTTATCACCATTTGGTGTATAGGCATCTTTATCTCTACGTTTTTTACTCGCCGTATAATTACTCACCATAGGATCCATGCAACCACCAGTAACTCCAAAAAATAATCTTGGTGTACCTAATTTTGTAAAATCCTGTAAATCATCATTAACACTTGGTTGCGGAACAATAGCTACTTTTAATCCATAACTTTCCAAAATACGACCAATAACAGCTGGTCCAAATGAAGGATGATCTACATAAGCGTCTCCACTAAATAGAATAACATCTAATTTCTCCCAACCTCGAATTTTTACTTCTTTGTTTGTTGTTGGTAACCAATCTGAAAGTTTGTTTGTTTGCATATGGCTGCAAAGATACGGTTAAATTAGTTTTACAACTCAACACTAAAGTCCATCTGTGCAAATTTGTTGCCTAATTTATTCCCTCCAGTGGGTTTAATGTCTGGATACTTGTCCTGAAATGAAAGAAAATCGATACATTAAAGGTAGACAGTCCACTTTAAATCCATAGTGGTTCAGTTTGAAGTGACATAGATTTATTCCAGCTTTATACCCAAAATTTGATTGAGTAATAGGCGTTACAATGATTTGTTCAATTCCGTAGAAAACCTCCTTATCAAACACTAAACAGTATAATTCATTGGTAAAACTATAAAAAACACTAAGTATAATAGAATAATATACTTATTGAGTGTAGTACTTATTTTATTCTATTTTCTATATCCATTTGTTGATGTAGAATACGTATTATTTCAACAAAATTACTTCCTTTTTCAACTTTATAAAAAATCAAATGAAGTTTAACCTTAGTTTTTAAGTATCCTTTCCTTACATGGCTAAAATCTTCTCCGTATTCAGGTTTAATTGAGAGATACTCTATTTCTTCTAAAATTTGGTTTATATATCTGTCTGCTTGTCCAATTGACCAAGTTCTAAAAGTATATGCCCATATTTTTTCAAGATCATTTCTCGCTTCAACACTTATTTTATAATTTGCCACTTGAGTATTTATTGTGCATTGAGCTTAGGAATTCTTTTTTATTAAAATTTTCAATAAATTCAGATTTTTCTCCTTTTTTTAGCTCATTGATCAATACTTTCTTTTTATTTTCCTCTTGTTCAAATAATCTTAATGCCGACCGAACTACTTCACTTGCAGAAGAAAATTTCCCAGTTGTTATTTGTTCTCTTATAAAGTCATTAAAGTAATCACCTAATAATATTGATGTATTTTTTCCCATTATTATAATTTCTTACAAATATACCAACTATTGGTATTAGATACAAATCTTTGATTTTATACCCTATTGTATTTAATACGGTTATTTACCTAATCTTGTTATGTTTAAGATTTACTCATCAGTATAAAGTACCAGTGATCCAACTACTGTATGTTTAAGTCTTGCCTCTTGGTTCTTGTCTCTATTTTCTTATCCTCTTTATTTATTTAGTAACCAACAGCAGCATCGTCACCTCTTCTGTCAGCTCCGCCTTCTAATTTTCCATTAGGAAGTTTTAATATAGCATCTACTTTACCGATAACTACGCTTTTTCCTTCATTAATAGAATAGCCTTTACCTTCTAATGTTGTTAGTATTTTTTTATCAAATGCATCTGGTTCAAACATCACGACATCTGGTAACCATTGGTGGTGGAAACGTGGCGCATTTACTGCATCTTGCATGCTTAGGTCGTATTCATAAACATTAAGTATAGTCTGCAATACAGAAGTGATAATTGTAGAACCTCCTGGAGAACCTAAAACCATAGATAACTTACCGTTTTTTTCAACTATTGTTGGTGTCATAGAACTTAACATTCTTTTTCCTGGAGCAATACTATTGGCTTCAGCACCAATTAACCCAAACATATTTGGGATCCCTGGTTTTGCACTAAAATCATCCATTTCGTTATTAAAAAAGAAACCCAATTCTTTATTATATAATTTAGATCCATAACCAGCATTAAGAGTTGTTGTTGCCGAAACTGCATTACCAAATTGGTCTATGATAGAGTAGTGGGTAGTCTGGTCACTTTCTATAATTTCTACATTACCATGACTAACATCTGCAGAAGATGTTGCTTTATCAAAAGAAAAGCTAGACATCCGTTCGGCCAGATAAGCACCGCTAGTTATTGTTTCTAGAGGAATATCAACATAGTCAGGATCGCCAAGAAAATAGTTTCTGTCTGCATAAGCTCTACGTTCTGCTTCTGTAATAACTTGTATTGCTTCAATACTGTTGTGTTTGTATTTTCCAACATTTAGAGGCGCTATCATTTTAAAAATCTGATGAAGGGTAATACCGCCACTACTTGGAGGACTCATCGATATAATATTTAGATTTTTGTAGTTAAAAGTTACTGGAGTTCTCCATTTTGCTTTATAATTAGCCAAATCTTCTTCGGTAATATATCCGCCACCTTTTTGAATAAAAGCCGCTATTTTCTTTGCAGTTTCACCCTTGTAGAATTCGTCTCTACCATTTTTAGCAATTTTACTTAGTGTATTAGCAATTGCATTATATTTAATAGTATCGCCAGCCTTATATGTTTTTACATACATTATACTATCTCCATTAACATTTATAATTGCTGGACTATGTTTTTTGAGGCGTATTTCTTGATTTTTGGTAACTACTATTCCTTTTTTTGCTAGCGCTATTGCTGGTGCTATTAATTCAGCTATTGGCATAGTTCCAAACTTTTTATGTACAGCAAAAACTCCTGCTATGGTTCCTGGAACACCAACGGCAGTTGCGCCAACTGTGCTCTTTTTTGGAATTACATTGCCTAAGGAATCTAAATAAATATCTTTATGTGTGGCTAAAGGTGCTTTTTCTCTATAATCGATAGCGCCTATATCACCGCTTGCTTTTCTGTATACCATAAAACCACCACCACCAATATTACCAGCATAGGGGTATGCAACTGCCAAAGCAAGTTCGGTAGCTACCATTGCGTCAAAGGCATTACCGCCCTTTTCCATAATTGCTAAACCTATTTTTGAAGCTTCTATTCTTGCAGAAACAACCATAGCTTTATCAGCAACAACACCTGTTGGTTTTACTACCTTTTTTTGTTTACATGAGTAGGTAACAATAAAAAGTGTGGTTAGCAATAAGAGTTTTAATCTGTTCATTTGTTTAGCGCTTTTAGTTTTTCTTTGGAAAAGATAATTAATTCTTCGAAAAAAGAGGTGAAATCAGCCTCAAATTCCGCGTAGTGTTTTTCTAAGTCTAAGATTGCAAAGTTCATATTAGACTTATTTTTGGTACGTCTGTACATGCCATCCATTACTCTAGAAATTCCAGAAAGGTCTTTGTAACAGAGCAACCAATTGTCAGACATCATATAGGGCATCATGCGTTTTACATTGTCTGGAAGTATAGTATAGTGGTCTTCTAAGAGATCATAAAAATTCTCTATATACTCGGCTAAAGGAACATCGGAATAGCTGCTCCAGTTTTTTGCTAAATAATGATCGTAAAATATATCGACAATAACACCACTATAATGTCCATGATTTTTATGTAGCCTTTTGGTACTTTGCCTAACTGTAGGGTGGGCATCAGTAAACGTGTCTATTTCTCTATGTAGTAATATTCCTTTTTGAATATTTTCGGGATACTTGAGGTATTTTTTTCCTCGGATGCTATCTGCAATAAAATTACCAATTGTAATATCATTATCATTAAATGATAAGTAGATGTGAGCTAAAAAATTCATTAAACGTATTTACGATTCTTCCGTCGAATTTACAAAATCATTATATATAAATTTAATAGAAGCTATTATATTTGCTTTTAAATTAATAAAAAGAATGACGTTAATAAAATCAATATCTGGTATAAGAGGAACTATAGGTGGTGTTCCCAACGAAAATTTAACACCTTTAGATGCTGTAAAATTTGCTGCTGCTTATGGTACTTGGCTAAAAACACAGGCAGATAAAGAAAAATTAACAGTTGTTATTGGTAGAGATGCACGTATTTCTGGCGAAATGATTCAGAATTTAGTTGCTTCTACATTAGTAGGATTAGGAATTGATATTATAGATTTGGGCTTGTCTACAACCCCTACTGTTGAAATTGCTGTGCCTATTGAAAAGGCAGATGGTGGTATAATTTTAACAGCAAGTCATAATCCAAAACAATGGAATGCTTTAAAATTATTAAATGCTAAAGGAGAGTTTATTAATGCTGCAGAAGGAGCTAAGATATTAGAATTAGCAGATAAGGAAGCGTTTGACTTTGCTGACGTTGATGATTTAGGAGCTATTGTCGTAAATGATTCTTATGCAGATATACATATTGATGAAATTTTAGGACTTTCTTTAGTTGATGCAGAAAAAATTAGAGCTGGGAAGTTTAAAGTGGTGGTAGATGGTGTTAACTCTACAGGAGGGATTTTTATTCCTAAATTGTTAAGAACACTTGGAGTAGAAGTGGTAGAGTTGTATTGTGAGCCTACAGGTGAATTTCCTCATAATCCAGAACCTTTAAAAGAGCATTTAAAAGATATTTGTGAGTTAGTAGTGAAGGAAAAAGCAGACTTTGGTATTGTAGTAGATCCTGATGTAGATAGATTGGCTTTTATTAGTAATGATGGGGAGATGTTTGGTGAAGAGTACACTTTGGTTGCTTGTGCAGATTTTGTATTGAGTAAAACTCCTGGTAATACTGTTTCTAATATGTCTTCTACAAGAGCATTACGTGATGTTACAGAAAAGTATGGTGGTACTTATGAAGCCTCAGCCGTTGGTGAAGTAAATGTAGTAAACCTTATGAAGGCTAATAAAGTAGTTATTGGTGGTGAAGGAAATGGTGGCATTATTTATCCAGAAAGTCATTATGGAAGAGATGCTTTAGTTGGTGTTGCTTTGTTTTTAACGCATTTGTCAGAAATAGATATGACGGTTGCAGAATTGCGTGCAAGCTATCCTTCTTATTTTATGAGTAAGAAAAAAATACAATTGACTCCTGAATTAGATGTTGATGCCATATTAAAAGCTATGGAAGCCAAGTATGCCAATGAAAACATTACTACGGTTGATGGTGTAAAAATTGATTTTGCAGAAAACTGGGTTCACCTTAGAAAATCTAATACAGAACCAATTATTAGAGTATATACAGAAGCAAAAAGCCAAGATGAAGCAGACACACTTGCAGATAGGTTTATTGCCGAGATTGATGCAGTAGCAGCTAACTAGTTATTAGTTTTACTAGTATAAATACAAAGTGCCATGAGTTATCATGGTGCTTTTTTGTTTATATAATTAATTACTCTTTAATGAATTTGATACCGTATTTATCCGCAATTGTATTCACTTTTGACCTGAATAATGTGTCATTTTTTGGAATGTTTGCTACTTCATTAAAGAAGTTTTCAAAACCACCAGGAGTAATCGTATTCATTGTTATTCCTGTAATCGTATCTTTATTGGTGAATTTATGGGGTATTCCTCTAGGCAAACGAATATAATCCCCTTGTTTGGCATCTATTGTTTTGTCTCCATAGTTAAAAAGGTATTTTCCTTTTAAAATATAGAACAACTCGTCTTCTTTGGTGTGGACATGTAATGGTGGTCCTCCTCCTGGAGGTGTCTCGGTAATAATAACGGAATATACTCCATTGGTATCATCACTTAGCATTTTTCCAATAATTTTTACGCCAAAAACATTCCATTTTTCACCTTGATTAGAAGAGATGTGGATCACTTTTTTGTTTGTCTTATGCGAATGCTCTTTTTTCTTGCAACTATATGTTAGGAATATTAAAAAAGAGAATAATAGTGTACGTTTTATCATAACAAATTAAAGTTGCTTAGCTACATTATAATTATATGAACTGTAAATATAGAGAATATAACTATAATTAATAGCTAATACTTGTTTGTTATTCCTTTAAAAAACTACTTTAAAATTTGTTGTTTTGACATTGAAATCTATTTAGGAGCTTTGTCTCTATGTTTCCAGCGTCTATGAGTCCAGAAGTAATATGCAGGTTCTTCATGAAGTTGTTCTTCTATTTTTTTCATATAGAGATCAGAAATCTCATAGTTTTCAAAATCATTAGGTTTTTTGGCAAGCATTTCAAATGTAGCTTCGTAATAACCTCTGCCTACTTTTTTTACTCGCATATAGACCATAGCAATATCTGCTTTTTTTGCTAATGATTCGGCACCTACATGTATGGGAACTTTAATGCCCATAAATTCATTCCAATGCAATGTTTTTTGTACCATAGGAGATTGGTCACTCACAAAACCATAACAAGCTTTTATGTTTTCGCTTTTATTTTTAAAAATAGTTTTTGCTGTATCAGAAGTAGTAATTAGGGTAGTGCCATATTTTTGTCTAATGTCTCTTACAAGCTTGTCAAAATATTTATTTTCAATTACCGCATAGACACCATAACCTTTAGTATCTGTAACAAAATTGTTAAGTACAAAAACCCATTCCCAGCTAGCATAATGAGACGTGTTGATAATTACACTTTTTTCTTTTGTTAGTTGTTGAAGAAGCTCAACATTGGTAAATTTATATCTTTTTTCTGCTGCGGCATTAGAAATGGAAAGTGTTTTTATCATTTCTAAAAACATATCTGCAAGGTGTTTGTAAAACTTCTTTTCAATCTGTTTTAACTCTTTATCTGTTTTTTTTGGGAAAGCAAGTTTCAAATTATTCCGAACAACCTTTTTTCTATATCCAACAATATGATAGATAAGTACATATATTAGATCAGAAAACAAATATAAAATAGGAAATGGAAGTATAGATATTATCCATAAAATTGGATAAACAATAAGGAATACGATAAGTTGCATTAAGTATCAAATTTATGTAAAGATAGTATTATTTGTGTATTATAAAAGTGGATTTTTATTATTGGAATGCTCATTTTTGGATTGATAAAAATAACTACTTTACACTCTGTTTTTGCGCTATTTTAATCTATCAAGAAATGTTGTCTTGTATTGTGTACCTATTGGGATTCTTTGACTGCCAATAACTACTGTATCTGTAGTTACAGAATCAATCTTTGAAAAATTAATAATATATGACTTTTGAATTTGTATAAAATTGTTAGGTAAATTCGATAATGCTTCTCCAATACTTTGTCTTGTCATTATTTTTTTTCCTAAAATATGATAATTCATATAATTTCCATCTTTTTGTAAATACTCTATATCTTTTATATGTAATTGATGTGTATTTAATCCACTTTTCACAAAAATTGTAGTTTCTTCTGTTCTTTTTATGTTTCCTTGACCAGTATGAACGGTATGTTTTTCCAGTAGTTTATTAATACATATAGAAAAACGTTCCAGACTAATTGGTTTTAATAAATAATCGACCGTATTTACATCATAACTTGCCACAGCATGCTCTGAATATGCTGTTGTAAAAATTATAGCAGTAGTAGGATCTATTATTCTTGCAAGTGATAGGCCATTTAAGTGCGGCATATTTATATCTAAAAACACGGCGTCTACCTTATTAGAATTTAAAAATTCTAATGCTTTTATTCCATTCCTAAAACTACCTATTAACTCTAAATCAGAAAAGTGTTCCAAATAGCTTTTTAATAAAGTAATAGCTTTTGGTTCGTCATCTACCAGTATTATTTTCATAGTTTTAAATTTTTAATAATTACTTAATTAATATCAGTTTACCAATTTTTAGGTTTTAATACTTAGGCTAACAGTATAGGTTTGTGCTTCGGTAATTATTAATGAATGTTTATTGTTTGGGTAAGCAAGTGCTAACCTATCTTTGGTTGATTTTAATCCAAAACCTCCAATAGGATGGTCTTCAATTTTTGGAGGAATAGAATTTTCAATAGTAAAATCAATAGTTGTAGGATTTGTAATGGCTATAGTTATATGGATAAAAGAATTGTATTCTGGTTGTACTCCATGTTTAAAGGCATTTTCAACAAAACACAATAAGATTCCTTTTTCTATTTGCTGTTGGTCATACTTACCAATAACTTCTAAATTAAAATCGATTTCATCATCTTCAAATCGTAGTAAATGAAGCTTCGAAAAATTATGAATAAAGTTAATCTCATCAATTAAAGTTACGGTATTTCCCTGATTCTCATACACTACATAACGTAATAGATTAGATAGTTTATCAATACTCATAGCCAATTTAGGATGCTGTTTCTGGTCTACCATTGCCAATAAGTTATTCATGGTATTAAACAAAAAATGGGGGTGTAGTTGAGCTCGAAGTCTATTTAATTCTGCCTCTTTATTTAAAACCTCCAATTTTCTTTTGTCTTGCTCATTCGAAAACCAAACTTTTACCAATCCATAGCTTATTGCAATAGTGGTGTAAAAAATAAAAACACCATACCATAGCGATGGAAACCATATAAAATGAATATAGTCATTAAAAAACAATACAACCACACTATTAAAAACTATTAAAAAAAGGATAGCTAAAACAGTTGATTGCAGCAGAATTATTGAATTTTTAGATGAAGTGTTAAGTTTTAAAATAAGAAAAAATTGCAGGTAGAAGTAAATTGCAAAAAATGGTTGTCCAGTAAGAAAAAAATGAACTAATTGCTTACTATGCCCAATTTCGACAACAATGTCATCATCAATTAGATCTACGTTATGTGTAATAATAGAGTATGAATAAACAATTAGCCAAGAGGTTATTAACCAAAAGACAATATTGATACTAAATTCTACCCATTTTTTATTCATTTTACAAAGGTAAATTTTTCATCTAAGATAAATAACGACTTGAGATAAACGCATCAATTTATGGTATGAAATGGCTATAATAAATTAAATAACATATTTTTATTGATTGCTACCAGTTATAGTTTAGTATATACCATTGTCTATTATCTTCTTTGTTTAACTCTTTTATTTGTGCTTAACTAAAAAACACGTAGTTATGAAAATGATAGTATTTAAAATCTCAGTTCTTATAATTTGTATAGGAACAACGATTTCATGTATTCAAGTACATGAAAAAAAAGAAAATAAAAAGGATTTAAAACATAGGATTGATTCTTATTTGTCTGCCGGAATTAGCAAGGGCTTTACAGGAAGTGTTTTAGTAGCTAAAGATGGAGAGATTGTTTTAAATAAAGGTTACGGTCTAGCTAATAGAGAAAAAAATATAGTTGTTACTCCAAATACGGTATTCGATATTGGATCAGTAACCAAACAATTTACAGCTACTGCTATTTTGAAATTAGTAGCACAAAACAAAATAAAGCTTACAGATAATATAACTGCTTTTTTTAACGAAGTACCTGAAGATAAAAAGACAATTACTATCCATCAACTACTCACGCATACGGCTGGTTTAATTGATGTAATTGGAGAGGGCGATTTTGATCATATTCCAACCAATGATTTCTTTAAAGAATTATTGGCTACAGAGTTGTTACATAAACCAGGGACAAAACATGAGTATTCTAATTCTGGTTATAGTATTTTGGCACGAATTATTGAAATTGTTTCAGAAATGGAATATGAAGATTTTTTGGATATGCATTTATTTGAGCCATCTGGAATGACACAAACAGGATATTTAAAACCAAATTGGGATAAAAATAAATATGCCATTGGTTATCAATTCAATTTATCTCCAATAGGGGCTATGGCCGCCCGTTATAAAAAAGAAGGTAAAATTTCATGGGTGCTAAAAGGTAATGGAGGGGTAAATTCTACTCAACAAGATATGTATAAATGGTATTTGGCATTAACTACTCATAAAATACTATCTAAAGAGCAAACAGAGATATTGACTACTCCGTATGTATTAGAATACGAAAATGGTACAAGTTATTATGCCTATGGGTGGGCAATTTTTAATTCTGAAAGGAATACAAAAAAAATAAGTCATAATGGATCCAACGGAGTTTTTTTTCATGATTTTATTTGGTTGCCAGAAGAGGATGCTGTAGTTATTTTTTTTACTAATGGATATACAGATAACTTAATAGATACTGCATGGGAAATAGATAAAATGTTATTCAAAAACACTTATACACCAAAAGCTATAGAAAAAGATTTGAGCACGTCTATACTAAAATACACCTTAAATTATACTGGTTCATTGGAAAAGTTATCTTTTGCATTGGAAGAAGAGTTTAAAGGGAGAATTAATAGGTCTTATTTGTTGAATGATTTGGGTTATTATCTATTATCAAAAGAGAAAACTGAACCACTATGGACTTAAAGTCCATAGGTTCGGGCTGGTGACTCAAAGTCACCCAGTGGTCATTGCTCAATTATAAAGTTCGTTGCATTACCTTGATCTGGTCTTCGATGATGCTCCAAGTATTCATTGACCATCTCATCAGTAATATTTCCTGTACTCCAACATCCATAACCAATACCCCAAAAATGCCTACCCCAATATTTATGCTTTAATTCTGGAAACTCTTGCTGAAGCTTTCTTGAACTACGCCCTTTTAACTTCTTAACCAAATAGCTCACATTTTGAGAAGGACCATATTCCAAATGCATATGAACATGATCTTTAGATATCACCCCTTTTAATATTTTAACATCTTCTGCATCGCATATTTGTACCAAAATAGTGCGACAACGGACTTGTAGATCTCCTTTCAAAACATGATAACGATATTTTGTACTCCAAACTATATGTACTGTTAAACGGGATACACTATGTCCATTTGATCTTTGTTCTGACATAAAACAAATGTAAAGGTTTTTAGAAGCTAAAGCAACATGCACTAAAGTACATAGTTTTAACTATTTTTGAGACCAATAAAAAGGCGCTAACCATATTTAGGTTAAATACATCTTTATTTCCAAAAGAGAGTAATATTTGGGATAGTCTTGGAGAATGTTATTTAAAAATGGGGAATACAAAGAAGGGGATTAATGCATATAAAAAAGCACTTTTATTGGATTCAACCTACGCTAATGCTTCAATGGCTAAAAAAATATTAAAAAGCAATAGTTCTCTTTAGCTTATAGTCCACATAGGCTTAGAAAAAACAGAGATAACAGGTATCCATTTATAAATATGGTGTATCTGTTATTTTTGCTTCAAGTTTTACATAAGAGTGTTTATTTATTGTTTTATGCGGATTACAAACGCTTTATGGTAGACTGATACTCGTTAGCGCTTTGCTTAAACGAGCGCCAGAGGGGGTTAGTACTTATTTTTCTTTCTTTCTTGATGGTTGCTCTTGATGGTTTTTCTTAGTTTTTTATTTTTCTTTTTATTTTCCTCAAGAGATGATTCAAAAAAAGCCCTTTCTTTTTCCATTTTTAGGAAATTTGTGTAAGAATCTAGATCAATATTCCCTTCCTCAATTGCTTTTTGTATGGCGCAGTCTTTTTCGTTTGTATGGCTACAGTTTTTGAATTTACAGCCTTGTGATAGTACAATAATTTCGTTAAACGTTATTTCAAGTCCCACCGTAGTATTAGGAATACCTATTTCTCTCATTCCTGGATTGTCAATTAAAATGCCACCATCTTCCAAAACAACTAATTCTCGATGTGTGGTTATGTGTTTGCCTCTTTCGATACTCTTATTAATAGCAGCTGTGTTCATGATTGTTTTACCAACAAGTAGATTTAAAAGAGTTGATTTTCCGACACCTGAGGAACCTAACAAACAATATGTTTTTCCTCTTTTTACTAACGCTTTTATTTTATCTAACCCTATTTGATGTAAATTACTGATAGCAATAATAGAAAGCCCATTAACACGTTCCTTTATTTCATTGAGAAATATGTTTAAGGTTGACTCGTTTACTAAATCTATCTTAGTCAAAACAATTATTGGTTCTACATTAGAATTATTGCAAATGGTTATATACCGTTCTAAACGATTAATATTAAAATCTCTGTCAACAGATAAGAGAATTAAGCCATAATCTATATTTGTAGCAATTATCTGAATTTCTGCAGATTTTGAAACCGCTTGTCTTTCTATAACCGAATACCTTGGATATACAGAATGAATTAATACTTTATCTCGATCATATTCAGAAATTGCTACCCAGTCGCCAACTGCTGGTAAATGATACCTACTTTCCGCAGTGAATCTTAAATTTCCTATAAGCTCAGCATCGTATTCCTGAGTTGGAGTTTTTACAACATACCGCTCTTTATGTTCTAGGATTACTCTACCAATTTCAAATGAATCTAATTCTTGCTCGTTTTTATACTGTGCCAATTTGTTGTTATACCCCAAATCTTGATACGTCATATTTATAATGTTTAGCTCTTAGTAAAACTGATATCAAAGATGATATTTGAGCAATAAAACCCTGATTTTTCAATCGCTTTTCTTGAAGCAATATTAGCTAATGAAGTTGAACAAATAGGTTTCCTTCTAGCTTTCAACACACGGTTTACTTGCATTTTCATTATTTTTGTGGCAATACCTTTACCCTGGTGATTTTTGTTTACTATAATTCCCAAATCAGCAACTTCTGGTTGAGAATCACTCATTCTACATTCACTGGTGGCTATAAGTGTACCAGATTTTTTAACCATGAATAATTCTTTTCTTGCTACCAGATTTTCTGTGTAGCCAAAAGTATCATCCATTCCTACTTGTTCTTTCAAAAATATTTTGATTGTAGGTATATCTTTTATTGTTACTAATTCAATATTAAAATCAGTTTGAATCTCCCTTGGAGTATTTAAATGCTGAAAACAAAATGTATTTGTCTTAATAGATTTTGAATAATCCAAACTAGTATTAAATGAAATTGGCTCGTTAGCGCTCAAACTTGCTGAATAAATAAGATTAGTTTCAATTAATAATTTAAACACCTGGTTCATTTTTGCATTATACTCTTCTAACAAAAATAACTGTAGTAAAACTTTCTTGTCATTAATACAACAATATCCAATAGTAATATTGTTCTCTTCTATGATATAATGTTGAGATGATTTGATGTAAAGCTGTTCCCACATTGCATCAATTGGATTCGCTAATTTATGATACAGTTTTTGCCTTAAGCTATTGATTGTATTGGTGATATCTGTTTTAATAAAATTCATTTTATGTATTTTTTTAGAATGTGTGTTTTAATTTGTCCTAAAGGAAAATCTTCATAAATGCCTAAATAATTAATGGCAATTCCATCTAGTTCAGCAATAAACATATGGCTTAGTACTACTGAATTAGCTGCGTCAATTTTATCGAAAATACTTCTTGTAGCATTTAGTATAAACGAAGACCTTTCTTTTATCAAGTCCTTCAATATTTTTTTTGTTTTTGGCTGGACCATCATGTTTAAGTTAAACTGAAAAAATAACTTATCTGCCTCTAATTGAAAAAAGAAACCTTCTAATAGTGTTGCTAATTGTTCTTTTGGTGATTGATTTATTTTATCAGTTTCATTGATCTTGATTATCAAATTTGTTGTTCTTGAAAAAATCTCTCTTAGTAAGCCATCTTTTGATTTAAAATGGTGTGAAATTAGTCCTTTTGATACATTAGCAACTTCACAGACCATTGATAGCGGAGTGTTTTCATATCCTCTTTCCGAAAATAATTTGGTTGATATCTCAATTAATTGCTCTCTCTTATCCATTAGTATAGTGTTTAAAACAAGATGACTGCACGTGCGGTCAGTGCAAACATAAGAATAGTTTTTAAGTTTGACATTAATTTCTAAAAAAAAAATAATGTTAGTGTTAGAAAGAGTATCCTATAGAACTTAAAACTCTGATATCCTCCTTGAAACGAAGATCAATTTTGAAAGTACTATCAATAATTGTACACTTTATTTTCTAACACTAAATCCCTCATTATTTAAATTGTTTTTAGAGATATACAAATTTTATGTAGAAATTAATACCTTCAGATTAGTTGAGAAATAAAATTTCTACTCGAGGTTTTTAATAATACCTTAAAAAAGGTCAATAACTTAAGATAAGCATTTATAACTTATAACGATAGAACTTTTAAGAATATTTTTAAACCTTTTCCTCCTTAATTATTTAGCAAATATTACTTTAATAAACATAGACTGGTATTGGTACGGATACGACCTAAAATTCAGTTAAAGACAATGATATTGACAGTTTAAAAGTTAATAATTTATTGATTTAAGAAGTGTTTTAATAAAAACATTTTTATATTTGAAGATATAACTAACTATTTTTTAGCTAATTCCATTATATGGAATTGCATTATTTTCAATGAAAACTGACCTTAACATAGAGAATAAAAAGCTTGTGAAGTCCCTCAAAAGGGGAGATATTAACGCTTTTAATGATTTATATAAGAAATACGGTACTAAGCTACTGTTTTTCACAATAGGTTATGTCTATTCTAAAGAAGATGCAGAAGATATAGTTCAAGAAGTATTTTTAAAAATTTGGAGAAAGCGCAAACAATTAAAAGTACAACGTTCATTTAATTCTTATGTTTTTACCATTGCATATAATGCAATAAAAAAGTATTATAGAAAAAAGGGAGTTGAAAAAAGACATCTCGAATTATTTTTGAATAATTATAAGTTAGTTGACAATACTACTAGTCTAAGAGTAGAATGTAATGATTTGAAAAATCAAGTAGGGGAAATTATCAATGCTTTTCCAGAGCGTAGAAAAGAAATTTTTAAGTTAAGTAGAGAATTGCACCTTAGTAACAAAGAAATTGCTGTTCAACTAAATATTACTAAAAAAACGGTTGAAAATCATATTACCACTTCATTAAAAGATCTTCGTATAAAGTTAAACATGCCTTTGTTTTTTATTATTTGCTTAAGTTTTTTTTAAAATAATATTTGTTTCAATTATCTCGTTTTCAGCACATTAAATTTATTTTGTTGATTTTTTTTAAAAAAAACAATATTTCGCTTAGGTGTACTGCCTACTTTGTGGATACTACTAGATAGAATATAATTTTTACGAATTTTTTTAAAGTTTACAGAGATAGAATCTCATATTTTAGAATGCAAGAAAAAAGAGAAATAGATATTATACTATTAAAGAGGTTTTTTAATAAGCAATGTTCAATAGACGAACAGGAAATTGTGATGAGTTGGTTTGTCGATTCGGCTTATGAGCAAAAACTAAGTTTTATTCTAAAAAGACATTGGGATGAAATCGAATACGAGCATACAGAGTTGGATGAAACTACCGGAAAAGTACTCGACAAGATTCATCATCAAATCAATTTGGAAAAAAACAATACAGATGGAGAAAAATCTTGGCCAAGAAAAGTAGTAGCTTTCTATTCAAAAATTGCAGCTGTTCTTCTAATTCCTATTCTTGGATATTCATTTTATACTAGTGCACAAAAAAGTGAAGAAAAAACAATTTTGATTGTTAATCAAGAAATGGCCATGGCAGAAATTGTTTCTCCTCTTGGAGGTAAAACTCATTTTACCCTTCCTGATGGTTCCAGTGGATGGTTAAATTCAGGAGCAACTTTAGAATTCCCTGTTAAATTCACAGGAAATGAAAGGCGAGTAAAATTAACTGGAGAAGGATGGTTCGATGTGATAAAAAATCCTGATATCCCTTTTGTAGTCAATACTATGGGAATAGATGTAATTGCATTAGGAACAAAGTTTAATGTGCTGGCATATCCTGATGATAAATTTATAAATGTAACATTAGAGTCAGGAAAAGTAATTGTAAAACAAAATACTAAATCTAAAAACAAGTTAATAGCAGAATTAAAACCAGGCGATCAAGTAAAAATTTCAAAACAAGGTTTTATACCTAAAAAAGAAACTAAAGTTGAAATTAAAACATTTACATCATGGAAACAAGGAATGTTAGTGATTCGAAATGAACCTATGAGTAATATTGTTAAGAGATTAGAGCGATGGTATAATGTGAAAATTGAAATTAGAGATAAAGAAATAGAGAGCTATATGTATAGAGCTACATTTCAGGATGAAACTATAGACGAAGTTCTTAGCTATTTAAAATTAACATCACCTCTTAATTATGAAATTGAAAAAAGAGAAACTGGAGAGGATAATATATTGATGAAAAAGAAAATTACCTTTTTTTTAGACAAATAACTTCTAAGTATTAAGAGTATTGACAGCAATAAAATTAACTAACTATAATCTAAACAATAAAATGAACACAGGCTAACAGATAAAACAAAACGGAAAAGTGTTGTAGCACAATCCCGTTTTTGGTATGGAAACAAATTTCTAGCGCAAACAAAAAATTTATTAACCAATTAATCTTCAAATTTATGAAAATTATTCGAGAATCACTATGGGCAGTAGTTAAAGATCTATGCTGCTCCAAACAATTTTCTGTTATGAGAATACTATTTTTTTCAATTTTAAGCATAGTAAATGCTTTTGCATCGGATACTTACTCGCAAAACAAAAAACTAACTCTCAATTTACAAGATATTAGTATTGAAAGTGTTTTAAACGAAATAGAAAAGCAAAGCGAATTTTACTTTATGTTCAACCAACAATTAGTGGATGTAGATCGTAAAGTAAGTATTAATGTTAAGAATACTACTATCAAGCATATTCTTGGTGATGTATTTAAGAAAACGGACACGGAATTTTTTATTGTTGACAGGCAAATTTTATTAATGCCAAAAAACATGTCACAGGAAATGAAAAATTCTGCAATAGAACAGCAAGACAAAACAAAAATTAATGGAACAGTTACGGATGATAAGGGTATTCCATTACCAGGAGCATCCGTATTAGTAAAAGGAACTTCCATAGGGACACAAACTGATTTTGATGGAAATTTTAGTATTGAATTTCCAAGCAATTATAAGGTTATAAGTGTGTCTTATATTAGTTTTAAAACTCAAGAGATTAATATTGAAGGACAAACTACAGTACAAGTTAAGTTGGTTGCCGATGCCGCCGCTTTAGATGAAGTAGTCGTAGTAGGTTATGGTACACTTTCTAAGAAAAGGGTCACTGGATCCGTTGCTTCTATAGATGCTAAAACCCTTTCAACTATTCCTGTTATAAGTGCAGAAAACGCTATAATTGGCCAAATAGCTGGAGTACAAGTACAAGAAGTATCTGGAGAACCTGGTTCTAGCCCAAATATTAGAATACGAGGTAATTCATCTATTTCTGCTGGAACGGACCCGCTATTTGTTGTAGATGGAATTCCTATTTCGAAAAACTCTGCATCGTCAGGAAACCTTCAAGGAACTATTTCTAGAAGAAGAGCAAGTTTTCAAGCTCCACCTGTAAACCCTTTAGCGACTATTAATCCAAATGATATTGCATCCATAGACATCTTAAAAGATGCATCTGCAAGTGCAATTTATGGATCTAGAGGAGGAAATGGAGTTGTACTTATTACTACAAAAAAAGGAGCTCATAGTGATAAAGGTGTATTTTCTTTTGATTCTTTTTTTAGTACTCAAAATGTTGCCAATAAAATTGATTTGATGAATGCCGAAGAGTTAATTAGTTTTGCAACAGATGCTAGAAATAACAATTATTTATCATCGGTTCCTGGAGCATCTATAACTGATCCTATTGGCCCTGGAGATCGTGGAAATACAAATTACGAATTACCAGCATCTTTTATAAATTGGGATGGTACTGATACTGATTGGCAAGACGAAATTTTTAAAACAGGAAGTACACAAAGCTATAATTTTTCATATGCTTCTCCAGTACAAAATAATACCTCGTATTATGTTTCTGCAGGATATTTTTCTCAAGAAGGAATAATTCCAGATAGCAATTTTGAGCGGTATAGTTTATTGATGAATCTTAACTCTCAGCTTACTGAAAAATTAAAATTAGAGTTAAAAGTTGCACCGACAATTACAGAAAACAATAGAAAACCAGCTTCTGCACCATATTTTGCAAGACCTCCAGGTATTGTATATTCTGGATTGGTTCATTCACCAACAGTAAAACCATACAATGAAGATGGTACTATTAATCAGTTAGACAATCAATCGTATTTAGGAGGAGGAACAACAACAGCAAGTAATCCTCTCGCAATTATAGAAGCTATCGATGATGAACTTTTTCAATTTCAATTGCAATCTTCATTAGGATTATCTTACGATATAACACCAGAGTTTACTTTTAAAACCTTTGGGGGATTGTATTTAAATAATTATAACGAAGATTTTTATAGAGCAAGCTCTCTTCTTTATCGAAACGCTTCTTCAGGGGAGACTTATGCACAAGCCTCTTCTTCTACAGAAACAAATTGGCTTTGGGAAAACACATTAAATTGGGAAAAAGAACTTGATGATCATTCCATTAAAGCACTTCTAGGGTATACTGCACAAAAAGATAATATTTCAGTGAAATTGGTTCAAGCTGATAATTTCCCAGATGATTTGGTTAAAACAGTTAGTGGTGGACAAGTTTTTGCAGGCACAGCTTTTAAAGAACAATGGTCATTAGCATCGGCCTTATTTAGGCTAAACTATAGTTTTAAGGATAGGTATTTATTTACAGGATCTTTTCGTTCTGATACATCTTCAAGATTTGGTAAAAACAATAGAACAGGATATTTCCCTTCCTTTTCTGCTGGTTGGAGAATAAACGAAGAAGATTTCATGAGTGGTATTGATGATATTTCCGAATTTAAAATTCGCGCTAGTTGGGGGAAAACAGGGAATTTTGAAATCACAAATTATGGTGCTATCGGTTTATTAGGGCAAAATAATTACAATGGAGGAGGAAATGAATTAAATGGATTGGTTCAATCAACAATTGCAAACCCTGAATTAACCTGGGAAAAATCAGCTCAATTTAACATCGGATTAGAATTTGGAATGTTTAATAACCGTGTCTTTTTATTGGCAGATTATTATAAAACAGTGACTGAAGATTTATTATTAAATGTACCAATTTCATCAGTTTCTGGCTTTAAAACATCTTTACAAAATATTGGTGAAGTAGAAAATAAAGGATTTGAAATTGCTTTTAAAAGTAGAAACTTTGTCGGTGATTTTAAATGGAATACTAACATAAATTTTGCTGCCAATACCAATGAAGTAATAGCATTAGGAGTTGATGATGCACCGTTGTTTGTTAGTGGGGGAGCGGGTATTAGACATATAACCAGAGTTGGTGATCCTATTGGAAGTTATTTTGGTTATGTCGTTGATGGTATATACCAAAATGATGCCGATATAGCAAGTTCACCAGCAGATACTCAGGCGCCAAATCCTGCTCCTGGAGATTTTAAATTCAAGGATGTAGATGGAGATGGTGAGATTACTCCAGACGATAGAACGGTAACTGGAAGCTATTTTCCAGATTTTACTTGGGGTATCACTAATGAGTTTAGATACAAAAACTTCGATTTAAATATATTATTTCAAGGTGTAGAAGGCAACGAGGTATTAAACCTTACTTCGAGACATCTTAAAAACGGAGAAGCAAATTTTAATTCCTATGCTGTGTTTAACGATCGTTGGAAATCTGAATCGGATCCAGGTAATGGAAAAATACCAAGAGCAGATAGAGGTACAGGAGGTCATGGAAACAACAATAGACCTTCATCTTTTCAAGTGGAAGATGGATCATATTTAAGATTGAGAAACGTAACTTTTGGTTATACTTTTCCATTGACAGAGAAATCCTATTTCAATAGACTTAGATTATACCTTACAGCGACAAATTTATTTACAATTACTGATTATTTAGGGTATAATCCAGAAGTGAATAATATTGCAACGAGCAGTCTTACACCGGGTGAAGATTATGGATCATATCCATTATCAAAGTCATTTACATTTGGTATAAACGTATCTTTTTAATTTAAAATTTCTTAAAATGAAAAATATAATCATATTAATATTAGTGAGTATTACTACATTTTCTTGTAGTGATGACTTTACCGATTTAGCACCACTATCCAATAGAAATGGTGAGGTTTTTTACAATACGGCTAATGATTTTGAAGCGGCAATAAATTCTAGTTATTCTGGTTTGCAAGATGAAGGTGTTTATGGGCGTGCCTATTGGGCAATGTTCGAAATGCGTTCAGATAATACCGATCAAGGACTAGATGCAACAGGATTAGCAAGACAGTATACTGTAATTAATGAGTTTACTGAAGACGGGTTAAATGAACAAATAGACAATGCCTGGAGTGATTCTTATAGAATAATAGCAAATTGTAATGTTATTTTAGATCGCATTACGGATGCAGAATTTGATGCTGCTATTAAAAATAGAATTACCGGTGAGGCACTTTTTTTACGCTCACTTATATATTACAATTTAGCAATCGCATTTGGGAACATTCCGTTGGAATTAAAACCTTACGTTCCTGGAGATGAGCTTACTCAGGTTGATTCTTCTACAATATATGCACAGCTAATTGTTGATTTAACAGCAGCTGAAGAAAATTTGCCAATTTCATATAGTGGAGCTCAAATAGGAAAAGCAACTAAAGGAGCCGCAGCAACACTATTGGCAAAAATCCAATTGACCATTGGAGCAAATGGTGATGCGGAAACTACTTTAAGACGTATTATAAGTACATATAACTATAGTTTAGAAACTGAATATGCCAATTTATGGGGTGTTGCTAACGAGAATAATGGAGAATCTATTTTCGAAGTACAATTTGTCAGTGGAGGCATAGGACAAGGAAGTTCTTTTACAAACGAGTTCTCTCCTAGTGGTAATTTACAAACGGGCCAAGGCTTTGGTAGAAATAGACCCACAGCTGCATTAGAAAATACTTATGAAGTAGGAGATGCTAGATTTCCAGTATCAATGGGAACCTCTTATGTTGACGGATCTGGTGATACAGTCATTGCAAACTATATTAAAAAATACCATAGTGATCCTCCAAATGAGAATGATTCTGATATTAATTTTGTGGTATTTAGATATGCAGATGTATTGCTTATGTTAGCGGAAGCACTTGGAGAAAATGATGAAGCCTACGATCTTATAAATGAAGTAAGAACTCGAGCAGAATTAGCAGACATAGATGCAAGTACTCCAGGTTCTTTTAATGATAAACTTCTCAAAGAAAGACAAGTAGAATTAGCTTTTGAAAACCATAGATGGGCAGATTTATTAAGATTTGGTGTTGCAGCCGAAAAAGTGAATGCTGCCGAACCATTTATTGCTGCTGCTAGCGTGAAGAGTCTGTATTTTATTCCACAACGTGAGATGGATATTAATCCTAATTTTAATCAGAATAATTAAACATCTTCTATTGTACATAGCCAGTGCTATTTAATAGTTTCTGGCTATGTACTATATAATGAATTAAAATATTGGTTATGAAAAATTACTACTTAAAAGTACTAATAGCGTGTTGCATGGCTATAAGTATACAAGAGAGCTATGCTCAAAAAAAGACGGATAAGGCATTAAATATTATTGTTTTTGGAGCACATCCAGACGATTGTGATAATAAAATTGGGGGTACCGCTGCATTGTTCGCAAAAATGGGACATCATGTAAAATTTGTATCTGTAACTAATGGAGATGCAGGTCACTTTGCTAAAGGTGGAGGAAATTTGGCAAAAATAAGAATTGCTGAAGCTAAGGAAGCTGGTAAAAGATTAGGAATTGATGCTTATACAGTATTGGATAATCATGATGCGGAATTGTTTCCAACATTATCGGTAAGACATCAAATAATTAGGGAAATTAGAAACTGGAATGCAGATGTAGTTATAACACATAGACCTGTAGACTACCACCCCGATCATAGGTATACTGGAGTATTGGTTCAAGATGCTGCCTATTTGGTAATTGTACCAAATGTAGCGCCTGATACAGCACCATTAGAAAAAAATCCAGTATTTCTCTATTTACAAGATCATTTTCAAAAGCCTTATCCCTTCCAAGCAGATATAGCAGTAGATATCACTGGTGTATTCGGAACAAAAATGAATGCTTTGGATGCACATAGCTCACAATTTTATGAGTGGTTGCCATGGACAGAAGGAAAGTTTAAAAGTGTGCCTACAGAGGAGGGCGAAAAAAGAAAATTTCTAAGTAAAGAATGGTCAAGAACCATAAGTCCAGCGGTGAGAGCTTCATTAAAAAAATGGTACGGAGAAAAAAAGGCAAATGCAGCGGTACATGCCGAAGCTTTTGAAATTTGTGAGTATGGAAAACAACCAACTGATGAAGAAATACGTCAGCTTTTTCCAATGTTAACTTCTAAAAACTAACGATGAAAAAAATATTAATTATAATTTTAGTCATGAATTTGGGTTTAAATTTATCTGCACAGGATAAAACTCAAACACCATTAAAAATTATTGCTTTTGGAGCACATCCAGATGATTGTGATGCAAAATTTGGAGGGACGGCAGCAATGTTTGCAAAATTAGGACATAAAGTAAAATTCGTGGCGCTTACAAATGGAGACGCAGGTCATCAAAGTATGGGTGGTGGTATTCTTGGAAAAAGAAGACGAGAAGAAGCACAAAAGGCAGCTGCTATTTTAGGAATAACTTATGATGTTTTAGATAATCATGATGCGGAGTTGATTCCAACACTTCATGTTAGGCATCAAGTTATTCGTAAAATTAGAGAATGGGATGCAGATATTGTTTTGGGTTTACGACCAAATGACTATCATCCTGATCATAGAAATGCTGGTATTGTTGTGCAAGATGCTGCATATTTGGTGATTGTACCAAATGTAACACCAGATACCCCGCCTTTAAAAAAGAATCCGGTTTTTCTTTATATGAAAGATGGTTTTAAAAAACCATATCCCTTTTCTAAGGATATAGCGGTAATAATAGATGCTATGGTTGATACAAAAATAGAGGCTTTAGCGGCACATGATTCCCAAATGTTTGAATGGTTACCGTGGGTAAGTGGAGTCAAAGAAAGTGATGTTCCTAAAGGAAAAACAGCACGATTAGCTTGGTTAAAAAAACACTATGCTGGTCAAAAAACATGGACTAATGAAGATAAAGATGCTTTAAAAAAATGGTATCCTTCTATAAATCCAACTACTGTAAAACATATTGAGTTTTTTGAAATTTGTGAATATGGTAAACAGCCCACTAAAGAAGAGATCAAGCAATTGTTTCCAATGCTTATGCATTAAATAAATTGTCAGATCAATTGAATTAACACCTTTAGAAATTGAAATAATAAATATAGACACATGAAACATCCATTAACAGAGGATTCTACACATAAGGTAATAACTAATAAGGATGTACCATGCGACCAATTTAATAAAATAAATATAGACACATGAAAGACCACATTTCCAAATCAAAAAGGTATGTACACATTATAGCATTAGTAATGTTAGTATTTTTTGTGATTTCATTTATTACTAATATTCTTAATTCCATTATTGCAGATGTTAAAGAGAGTTTTGATTTAAGCCTTACCCTTACTGGCTTATTACCGTTCTCTTTCTTTATTGCCTATGGAGTGATGTCTATTCCTGCAGGATTTTTATCAGAGAAATACAGTGCCAAACGTTTGCTTTCTATTTCGTTTTTAATAATGATGATTGCTTCCTTTCTCTTTGCATTCTATCCTAGCTATATTGTTTTTACAGGAACCCTTTTTAGTTTAGGTTGTAGTATGGCAATTTTACAAGTTGTTATAAACCCTATGCTTTTAAAGGCTGGGGGAGATGAGCATTTTGCATTTAACTCAGTGTTAGCACAATTGGTTTTTGGATTGGCTTCATTTGCGAGTCCATATTTGTATAAATATATAGTTAATGATGCTAATTCTTATGAAGGTAGTATTAACGAAATGCTTAAAAAAATAACACCTCCAGATTTACCTTGGGTTGGTCTTTATATTGTATTTTCAATAATTGCTTTGCTAATGTTGGTAGTGGTGTTAGTTTATAAGTATCCTGAGTTTACTATAAATGAAGATGAAAAAGTAGGGAGTAGAGAATCGTATTTAAGTCTTTTAAAAAACAAATGGACTTTGCTCTATTTTCTAGGTATATTTTGCTATGTAGGGGCAGAACAAGGAGTTGGAAATTGGATTTCTCAGTTTTTATATGAATACCATAGTCTGGATCCACAAACTAGTGGAGCAGATACTGTTGCTTATTTTTGGGCAATGTTAACTGTAGGATGTTTGTTGGGCTTGCTACTGTTAAAAATAATGGATAGCAGAAAACTATTAATTGGGGCAACCCTAATTGCTATGTTATGTTTAGTATTGGCACTTACAGGAAGTTCCCAAATAGCGTTAATTGCATTTCCATTAGTAGGTTTCTTTATTTCGGTAATGTGGTCAATCATATTTTCTTTAGCGCTTAACTCAGTAAAAACTAACCATGGATCTCTTTCAGGAATTTTATGCACAGGAATTGCAGGTGGTGCAATTGTACCGCTGATTATAGGTAGTATTGGTGAAATCACAAATTTAAAGACAGGAATGTTTTTCCTATTACTTCCACTGTTGTTTGTACTATCCATTGGTTTTTGGGCAAAACCTTTAGTGGTCAATAAAACTATTAGTTTAAAAAAAAGTAAAGAGTAAAAATGAAAACAATAATTGGAGTTGACATCGGAGGAACAACCATACAAGTTGGTACTGTTTTAAACGGTTCTGTGATGTCCGAGAAGGTTATAAAGGTAAATAGTAAGGGTAGCGAAAATGAAATAATTCAAGATCTTATAGCAGCTATTACTTCGGTATATTCAAAGAATGTATCCGCCATAGGAATAGGTGTTCCTGCTGTTGTTGATCCAGATGCTGGAATTGTTTATGATGTTCAAAACCTTCCATCTTGGAAAAAAGTTCCTTTAAAAGAAATAATAAGTTCACATTTTAAATTGCCTGTATTTATTAATAATGATGCCAATTGTTTTGCCTTAGGCGAACATGTTTTTGGATCAGAAAAAGACAGCAATAATATTATAGGCTTATGTATAGGAACTGGCTTAGGAATGGGTATAATTATAAATAAACAATTGTATAATGGTGTACTATGTGGTGCAGGAGAAATAGGGATGTTGGGGTATAAGGATAGTATTCTCGAAAAATATACAAGTAGCTTCTTTTTTATGAACCACTATGGTAAGCCTGCAAATGTAATGGCTTCATTAGCAAAAAAAGGAGATGCTAAAGCGCTAGAAGCTTTTGCTGTTTTTGGAGAACACTTAGGAGAAGCTATAAAAAACATTCTTTATATGTATGCTCCAGAGGCCATTATTATGGGAGGTTCTATTAGTAAAGCATTTCCATATTTTAAAAGCTCCATGGAGCAACACATACAGACTTTTGCGTATCCCAAACAAATAGAAGACTTAAAAATAAAAATATCGAACGAATCTAATTCCGCAATTTTGGGTGCCGCTGCACTCTGTTTATAAGTTGCACTCGTGATAAGTATAAAATAAAGCAAGCATGCTAAAAAGTTTATCATTCAAGAAAAAGACGATAAACAAATAGCATGTAATCAATGTAATAAAAATAATATTGACTGATGAAACATCTATGTGTAAAAGGTTTCTTATCCAAGGAAATGATTACTAAAGATGTGTTAAATCAATTAAAAAAAAAATATCAAATGAAAACGAAACTCATTATAGTAATACTGTTTATTAGTTGCTGTCTTACTTTAAGTGCAAGTAATCCTAACCAACTAACTATAAAAATTGAAAATAATATTGAAGGAGCACCAATTACTATTGGTATTCCTTTTCCAAAAGGAGCCTTATATTCAATAGATAATGTACGTCTATTAAATAGTAAAGGAAAAGAAATAGCGTCCCAAATTACGGAAGTAAATACTTGGCAGCCTGCAGATGATAGTGTGAAATGGATATGGGTGTTTTTCTTTTCAGAAAAATCGTCAGATTATGTACTCGAATTTGGTGAAGGTATTACAGCTATACCTGCTAAAGATAGGATAATTTCGACCAATAATATGCGTCCAAGAGGAGGTGTTACTGTAAATACAGGTCCTTTATCTTTTAGCCTTAATAAAAAGGGAAATGGTTTTTTGGATGAAGTGTATTTAGATGTAAATAAAGATGGTGAGTTTACAGAAGGAGAACTGATATCATCTGCTCCAGATAGTAAAAGAGGTACTTTTCTAGATATTTTGGATGATACTGGAATTGATATGTCAAAAGCAAAAATTCATCAGGTTTTTAGAGAAAAGGGTTCAGGCCCCTTACATGTAATTTTTAGGGTAGAAGGGACTTATTTTTATGATAAAAAAGATAATAATTCCTCACCATTTATAATTAGGATTCATGCCTATGCAGGAAAATCATATATAAAAGTATTACATACCTTAACATATACTGGAGTTCCAGATAAGCATAAAATTCAGGAAGGTGAACATTATAATATCACTACTCAGAATAAAAAAATACTTTCAGAAGAAACTGCTAATGACCCAGGTTGGACACAACCAAATGATCAAATATCGGGTTGTGGACTAACATTAATTTATCATTTAGATAAAGAACAAAAAGTACTTACCCCAGTTTATGATGAGAATCCGTTTGTAGAAAACACAGAGAGTCGTATGGTAAAATTTAATGCTTCTATTGGAGAAAAGATGACTTTGCTTCAAACAGGTCCAAAACAAAATACACCAAAGACATTTTCAACACCAACACTAAAAAATAATGGCTTTGAAGCAAAAATATTATGCGATAATTCCTTCATCGAAGAAGTGAAGAAAGCAAAAGGTTGGATAGATCTTTCTGATGCGTCTAAAGGAATCACCATCGGGATAAAGAATTTTTCTCAAGAATATCCAAAAGGATTGGAAGTAGACCCAAAAACGGGATCAATTACTGGATATATATGGCCTTCTGATGCCGATCCAATGAGTTTTGAAAGAAAACACACAAAAAAAGATGGCGGTATGTTGGGGAATTTTGCTCAAGGTATTGCCAAAACAACAGAGTTTATTTATTATTTTCATGATAAAACCACTGCTGATGATATAGATAATGTAATGAATTATTCATTAAAATCACCCGTAGCACATGCATCTCCTAACTGGTATTCAGATTCTAAAGTTTATGGTAATATAGCTCCATATTCAGAAAAACACCCAGAATATGAAAATGCATTGCAGTATAAATACGATTGGTGGATTTATAATCAAAATTGGGAATCCTGGTATGGTATGTTTGATTATGGGGATGGAAAAACATATTATTTCAATGGCAAATGGTATATGTGGACTAATAATGAACCGACTATAGATTTTATGTTCTGGACAAATTTTATGAGAACAGGAGATCCAAAATATTACTATGCAGCTCAAAACATGAGCAAACACACAATGGACGTTGATAATGTTCATTGGCCAAATAAGCGGAAATATGTAGGTGCAGAAAATGATGCTATAGATTTTTGGAATTATGAAGATGAGCAAGAGTCTAGTCCCTATCTCGGTATTGGAAGAAGGCATGCAGAAGAGCATTGGTATGCATTATTAAGTGCTCACGTTTGGGTTAAAGGTTGGATTTCTTCCTATTATATTACTGGTGATCAAAGAGCGCTAGAAGTAGCTAAAATGACTGGAGATACGTATCTTAATCGTATTTGGGGAGATCATGACCTAAGAGGAAGAAGATTGTATTTATCAATCCTAAATTTAGTTGAAATCTATGATGCTACTAAATTAGAGAAATATAAAAAAGAACTTGATGATAGGGTAAGGATATTGCTTGACTTGCAAAAAGAACAAGGAGGGAACCTTTTACTTGATCGTTATGGATATAGTCAAAATTATGTTGTTCAAGGACTGTATACATATTGGCAACTAACTCAGGATAAAAAAATTAAAAAAGCATTAGTAGATCATGCGCGTTGGGTGAAGGATGTACCGCCGTATAATCATGAAATGGAATCGTATTTGGCAACCATTTACCCACTAGTTATAGGTTATGAATTTACAGGAAATCGGATGTATCTAAATGAAGCTTTTGAAAGAGCGGAAGTATTAAAAGTAAGTAAACTAAATACAAATTTCAAAAATCAAAAAGAATATAGCGAGGCCTTATTAAAAGTTTCCAATTTGCCTTCAGGCAAAGGTGGAAGAAAAATATGGAAAATTGATAATGGATTAAGAGTCTTTGGCTGGACCCATGCATTTAATATTCCATATTTGCTGTATTACATGGATGATGTCAAAGAGTAAATTACTTTGATCAATTTGTTTAAAAACAATACATCGTAGGAGAGATTATTGTTGGAAAATTATTTTTTTAGTTTGATTTTTGGGTTAAGTATAAAACTAGTAAACAAAGTTTTATGCTTGGCCCAAATTTCTATATTGCCTTTTCTTTTACGACCTTGGTTTGAGCTAAAGCTTTTGATTGGCTTACAGCCATCACTAAAACAATAATAGCAATAATTGCAATAGTTAAATTTCCTGCTATTGAAATATTAAATGGTCTAAAAATCAATAAAATAGTACTAGCAATAACCCATATGTAATCTTGAATAATTATCATTTTTATAGCTTGAGCTCTTTGTTTCTTAATTTCTAATAAAATAGTGAATGCGAAGAAAATTAATCCAATACCAACCACCCAAAATACGATGGTAGAATTAACCTTAAATAATTTGGCAATTGAATGATGGAAAATGACAAGATTGAGTCCTGAAACTGTTGAGAAGATGGCATTAACAAGTAGTGCTTTTTGTAGAGTATTCATAAAGTTGTTTTTAAATGTTAAAGCAAGATTAGCATTAGATATAGTTAGATGATTGATATTTTACGCCAATAGTGTATTTTAGTGGTATATGAATATTTCGGCTGCACATGTTTTTAATTTGATTGATTACGCAAAGTATCTTAACATTAATGAATCAGATTTACGAAGCCTTTTAAAAGATGAAAGCCTTGACCTTTGTAATCCGCAAAATACTGTTAGTGAATTTGAGTTCTTGGCAATACTAAAAACTATAATTACCAACGTTGAATCACCAAATTTTGGATTAAATTATGGGTGTTATTTAAATATTAATGCACTAAATTTTATTGTAGAAATATCTCTTAATACATCAAGTATAGAACAGGCAATATTATTGATACAACAATACCTAAATAATTCGTTCCCGCTTATTACACTTTCGGTAAATAAAAATGATAAACATTTATCTTTGTATTTAGATTCTGCAATAAAAGAAGTAAATATTAGAGATCATCTTTTAGATGTTGTTTATTGTTTTATTTATAGAGAAATTGAATTGATGTTAGCAGATGAATTTACTCTCTTATTGCAATTACCTTATAAAAATCTAAATGAATATTCTATTCAATTGAATGCGGAAATAAGCAAAGGAGATAAACATGAAATTCTTCTAGATAAAGAAGTTCTAAAAGCAAATATCAACAAAAAAAGAACAAAAGAAATTGAGCTTTTATTGCCTCAATTTATGGTTATGATCAGTATGAAAAATGATGAATATTCTGCATTTTCTATGCAAGTACGAAACATGACTTTAAATTTATGCAGACCAGAAATTCCAACATTCGAGCAAGTTTCCAAACAATTCCCTTTAAGTATTAGATCCATTCAGCGTAAATTGAATAATGAAGGCCAATCTTTTCGAAAAATCACGGATGAAATTAAAAAGGAACTTTCTTTTTATTTAACGAGTAGCAAGCAAATGAAAACCCAGAGTATAGCATACATTTTAGGATATTCTGGAGCAAGTGCATATTTACATGCAGTTAAAAGATGGGGAGATAATAGTAACTAAAATATTTTAAAAACAAGTATAATCAGCCTTTATGGTCAGCTTATGCACCTTTTGAAGTATGAAAGGTAAAGTGTTTCTTATTATAAATACTTGACATACTGTTTACCTTAGTGTAGTAGTTTAACCCCAAACTTATTCGGAAGCCAAACTACCGATCTAATGATGATATTTGTATACCTAGATTAATTCTTCTGCACTGTTTTTACCAATTGTTTTAAAGTTTGGTAAATTAAACTAGGTATTTCTTTCCAATTAAGGACTATTCAGTTTTTATTAAATCCAATACTATCATATAGTATGTGTTATAATTATTTGCAATAGAAGTGTTTTGCATTACAACTGTTTCAACAAATCTTCTTTTTTAATATCAAATTCACTTTGAGAAAGAATTTCCATATCCAATAATTCTTTTAAATCTTTTAGTTTTGCCATTATTTCGTCACGAGAAAATATTTCTTGATTTTCAGAAGCAGTAACTGTGGTCTCAGTAGATAAATTTTCTAAATTGCTTGCACCCATTTCTGGACTGTGGTTTAAAATCATTTCGGTGATTTCATTAAAGCCTTTTATATTAGAATAATCTATAGGTTTTTGTTCTTTTACATTTACTTTACCAGCATCAGCACCATGTTCTAACAATAGTTTTACCAGATCTTTTTTGCCATTAGCCGCAGCATAATGCAAAGGTGTATTTTCCGATTCGTCTTGAATATTTACATCCGCGCCTTTTTTCAGTAACAATTCTACCATATATAATTGCCCGTTTTTGGTTGCCAAATGTATCAGGCTTTCACCTCCATACGTATAGCTATTGGTCAAATTAAAAGCGCTCTCCATAGATAAATTATTGGCAGTTTCTATAAAATCGAGATAGCTTCCCATTGCTGAAGTGGATTCAGAATTTGGTAGTTGATAATTTACATCCAAGCCGTTTTCTAAAAATAGTTTTACAATTTCTTTTTGGTTATAACCACAGGCATGGTAAATTGGAGACAAACCTTCACTATTTGTCACAAACACATTGGCACCATTTTCAATAAACAATTTTATCAGCATTTTATTACTACTGGCACAGGCCATAAGTAGTGGCGTTGTTCCTGTAGCATCGGGTTCATCTATAGGTAAACCTTGCTCAATAAGGGTTTTTATTATCGGTAAATTGTTGATTTCTGTGGCAATATGCAACATATTATTACCACTTTTAGTTTTTATATGAACATCTGCACCTTGTTCAATAAAGAAATCCACCAATGGTTTTTTTCGGTGTGTAATGGCAATCATTAAGGGTGTTTCACCGGCATTATTGGTGCTTTCTATGTCCACTGATTTGTCTAGCAACAACTGACATAGTGCTTTTTGTCCGTTTCTGGTAGCAAGATGCAATAGATTATTACCTTGATAATCTTTAATTTCTATATTAGCCTCTTTTTCAATAAGCAATTTTGCCGTTTGTGTCTGATTTTGAAGAAAAGCGAAATAAAGCGGTGTTTCACCATTATGGTCTTCGTAATTTACATCTGCTTCTTTAGCAATTAACTTTTCAGCAATTTCTACAAAACCTCTATGTGATGCGTAATGCAAGGCCGTTCGCCCTTTTTCGTCTGTGTAATTAGCATCAGCAACTTCTTGAGCTAATAGCAATTCTGCTATTTTTCGTTTTCCGCCTTCACAGGCAATTAAAAATGATTGTGACATATTAGTTTTGTTTTAAAAGAAAATTTGCTTGTGTAATTTTTTTGATAACAATCTATTATAACATGTGATTATATTGACCTATTAAATTGTTATAATATTTTGAGATTTCTTCTACTGACCCTTTGTCTGCAATGTTTGGATGTGTAACACTAAATTTCCAATTTTTTGTACGAATACGTTCTTGCAAAGCTTTAACTGATCTTACCAATCCTGATGATTCTCTAGTAAAACTTGATATATATGAGTATTTAAACCCTAATTCTTTTTTTATCGCTTCTTGGTCCATTGATAATTGTTCAACAGTGGATAATGGTCCATTAAGTTGCATAAGCAAATCATCTATTCTTGTTAAATCGACAGTTTTAAATTGGTCTTTTTCGTTTTCAAAAACATAATTTATCAGCTTATCTGATGCCACAATAGTTGCTAGCAAATTATAACGAATTGTTAATCCTTGGTCCTTTAATGCTTTTAAATCTCTTGCCGTAAGTTCATCAGCTATATTGTTTATTTTGGAGGCAAAAGTATTGTAGCTCTTATAATAATTTTCGAATGCAGGTTCTATTTGATCACTTAACAGCTGTCCTTTCTTAAAACTATCCTCCTCAAATACTTTTTTTGAATAATAAAACCCCGATAAGGTTAATAAAGAGTCTAAGGTTTTTGCACGCTGGCTAAGGGTATTTGCATCGCTATCAATTGCTCCAAAACTTGGCGTTTTATTAGTATTTCCCTTAAGTTGTGACACATATGCGGAAGCACTATGACTCCATATGATAGGACGATTGTTTGTTGTTAACGGTTTCCTAGAATCAAAACCTTTGTAATAGCTTTGCGCCGTTTTCATTAAATACTTATGATAGTAATTTTGAAATCCTATATACTCATTATATTTTACTGTAAAATTCTGATGATCGTACATTGAACTTCCAATTGCTGTTTTTTCAGTATTAGTGACTGAAGCTGAATCGGACTTCGTTTCGTTTTTACATCCAGTAAGTATCGATAACGTACTTATGATAAGCGTGGGTACTAATAATTTTAAGTTCATAATTTTTTGTTTGATTTGGTTAATTAATTTTTTAATAATAGTGCGACTGTTTTTTCTTTTAAATTATCGTTTGATGCAAGCATCATTGCCGTTTTATCTTGATTATTGGTAAGCGATATATCGGCACCTAATTTAATTAGTGCTTTTACTTTTCGGTAGATATCTTTTGCTTTATGGACTTCAAAGTTTACATCAATCGCACATATTTTATGCAAAAGTGTATTGCCATTATTGTCTGATGCATTCACATCATCCATTGTAAATATGTCGAAGAAACGGGTGAAAAACTCAAAACTTTTTTTAACAACGAGGTCTAAAACGGTTTCCTTTGCGCCATATTCACTGGTGTTTTCTTGAGTTGGATCCGCTCCATTTTCGATAAAAAATGAGATTATATTTTGTTCTTTTTCTGAAATATTATCTCCATGAAAACTATTTATGTACTCATAAAAAAGGCTTCTATTTCGTTTGGTATCTATGGTTAATTCAATTGGTACATAATTGTTTAGTGCAATCATGGTATCTAAATCTAATTGTTCTAATAAAGTTATGGAATATGCATTTTCGTCTTTGTTATTTAAGGCATTGGGATCTGCACCATTGTCTAGCAAAATTTCAAAGCAGTTTTTTGATTTGGTAGATATGGCCATGTGTAAAGGCGTATTTCCAGCAACATCTTTTTTGTTTACATCCAAACCATTGTCAATGCACAACTGTATATATTCCAATTGTGTATCTGGTGTAGCAGTAGAAAATCTATTTCCTAATATGAGGTGTAAAAAAGTTTGCTCATAATTGTTTGTATAATTAATGTCACATCCACAATCTACTAAGGTTTGAATTATTTTCAGATCAGCACATTCAGAAAGTGCTGTACTTAACCAGGTATTATCTTCTAAACTGTCATTTAGGTTGTCTACTTTAGGAATAAAATTCGACAAGAAATTTAATGTAGCCTCATTGGCTGTAGTATTTTGGATTAAAGCTGAAAAAATACTGCCTCGAAAGTTATCGTATTCAAAAATATCTAGCTCTATATGATCATGTTCAATTAATACATCGAGTAGGTGATAGGCCTCATTTTGGATAATGGTTCTATAAGCATCAGATAGCTTAAACTGCCATTGACTTTTTAGGATATCATCTCCACGTTTTACTATATCTTCGGCTTCTAAAAAACGTTTGTTATCTATGGCTTCTTTAAATGTTGTTGCTTGCATTGCTTGATTTTATGAGAGCAATGTAGCTGTTTTTTGACTTGAAAATAATTCTAGTTGATATTCGTAGGATAATACTTAATATTTGATTTTAATTGCAGGTAAATTTTTAAAATAACACTTACTTTTTTTGTTGATATATTTCAATGCATTTACGAAGTTTATAAGCACTTTTGGCGTTCATTTTAAAATCAAATCCATTATGTTGTTTTGAACAAAACTCTTTTATTTTTTGAAATTCTTTATTGTCTAGTTTTATTTGTTGATGAAAACCAGCTAAAGTATCCAGAATCATATGTTTAATTTTATTATTTTTAATAAAATACGTTAATTGAAACTTTCGCGGTTTTCTTTCACATAGATTATCAATTAAATTTTTAAATGATTCAATAGTTATTACCGTGCTATCCTTTTTTTGAATCGAAATAAGTGTAGATTTTGCTTCCATAATTGCTCGCCATTCCATGTGTTGCTTTAAATCAGCGAGATCTCTAATTTCAGGAGTACCATCTATAAAATTTTCATGATACTCCAAATCTAAAAATTGACACGTTTTTTCATAATCGTAATTATTACTTGCTTTCAAATATTTTTTTACAATTGATTTTGATGAAGTAGCACAACTAGAAATTACGAGTAGGAAACCAAATGCTAAACAGTTCTTTTTCATGTATAAAATCACTTATTTATCTGTGCCAAAACAGTTGGATCTTGAATTTTTTTATCTTCAGCTAATAATTTCATTTTAGAAATAATTTCTGCGCTTTTTGGATCATCATCTACAAAAGGCAAAAACATGCGTCCACGGTGTTGACTATGTACAGGAATTATTGATAAAAACAAGCCATCTTTATTAACATTACCGCTTCCTAAATGAATATTATAATCGCCCAATTTGCCTTTTATAAGAATATGACGTTCTTTCACTTCAATATTATCGAGTTTAAATAGTCGTGCTGATTCTCGTGCTAATACAGCACGCATTTCTATGGTACTATGACTAGCTTCGGGATCTACACCACCAACATGAGCAACACTTACTACCAAATCAATATCACGCATCACTTCACTAAAAATTAATGGATTTATGTCTGCCAATGGAATCTGCTCATAATTTTTTAAAGATGTAAATGCTATGTATTCCAATGTTGGCGCCTCAACATCTGCTGGTGAAAACCAATCTGCCATGGCATACATCGATGCCATAAAACCGTGTTTGTGATAGACCTTTTGCAAGCCTTCTTCGTAGTTTACCGTCCAACCACGCGAACGCAATAACGCCATGGTTTTTTTTGGTTGAATCTGATGCCCTTGGTAACGTTCTGATCGGTTACTGGTTTCACGTTCATTTTCGGTAATCACGTACAACTCTCTAAAAACTTGCTTAAATGGTTGTACAATTTGATTTTTAAACAGGTGTTTTTGATAAAAATCCCATTGTACGGCTTGATATAAATGTGTAGGATGTGCAATAATTATTTCATCGTTATCAGAAACGCCTTGTACCTTATTTTCGCTGTCTACCAAATTTCCATCATTCCAAAAACCAGTATACTCAGTTGTTTTATTAAACAATACCAATTTGCAAAGCATAGGCCTTACAATAGGATGTTTCATGATGTTTTCCAATTCAACTTTGTTAAAAACATCTTCATTTATCATTGCCATTTCAAGGGATAACCGTGTTCTGGAATATTGTTTGGCTAAATAGGATTTATTTTCCTTAAGTTTTATAATTGCTTTATTTTTTTGCAGTGACTTCGGAATGCTTTTCTGTTTTTTTCCATTTTTTTCAACAATTATATCGGCTTTGCCTAAGTCGTTGACTACCAATTGCACCTTAGTTTCTTCTATTTTCACTAAACTATTTTCCATAATTTGTTGTGAAGCTTTAGATTCCATTGCCCAACCAAAACGGATACTATCCCGATAACCAGCATTTCTAGATAGATTTTCCAACCCAATTTCTACCGCATTTTTTTCGCTCTCTTGGCGTTGTGCACCAAATTGCTTGCTTTCTTTTAAAAAGGTTTGCAGCAAATTATAGCGTTTTAACAAATCTGCTTCTGGCTTGGTTTTACTTAATGGAATTAAGCCCAAAGCACGCACATAATCCTTGTCACGTTTGTCTTTTATTTTTTTAAGTGTTTCGGTAACTTTAGTTTCACCTAATAGCACACCGGAATATAGTTTTACCTGTTTATGTGCATATCCACTAGAAATGTACTTGGACGCTTCGTGTAGTAGTTTCCAATTACTTTTTCCTAAATTTTCATACACACTATAAAACCAATCAATATCTAAAGCTCCCATTTGAAACTCATGTATAGGCACATTGGAGTAGCGTGAGATTATGGTTTCTTTTTCGGCATTGCTATATTCCAAACTATGGGCTTGAAACCACCAAACGGCAGCTTCTAATTCACTTAATTCTAAATATTTCCCAATCCATTCTGCCCACTGTGTGGCATAACAGGCCACTTCCATAAGACGAATTTTGTTTATTTTTTTGGACTTTATTTTTGTTGAAAAGTCTTCAAAATTATCTGTTTCTGAAGGAATACATCTTTTAATAATAGTGCTGAAATTTGACGATTTGCTGGTTGGGTTATTAGAATAACCGCGGTCAAAATTGGCCTTACCCATACGGGATAAAACTTCAAACAAATAATCTGTACCTTCAATAAAATGAATCCTATGAATGTATTTTGAAGCATCGGTTTCCAATTCACCACGCTCTAATTCTATTTGCAATAAATTCTTTTTTAGAGGTTTAAAAATATCATATGGAGGATTTAGTGCGGTAATGTTTTTATGCTGTTTTACATGTGCACCGTCTAAGGTAAAATTATTATAACTTTCAGATAGTATCAATTCTAACAAGATATCGTCTTTGTTTATTTCGCCTTTATGATACAATGGTAGGCTAGCATATTCGGAAGTTCTAGGGAAACTCTTGGTTTTTGGTGCAGTTTGCAACACGTCTTTTAAATTAGATATTTGTTTGGGATGTCCTAGACTCTGTGCCATTAAATAATTGCTAATGTCCCAATAGCGTTTTGATAAATAATCCATGTTCGACGAAATAGGTGAATGTAATAAAACATCACACCAAAATACATCTTGTTGTCTCCATGAATTGGTATCTAAATTTATGTTTTTTATATCTTCCGGGAAATTGGCGATAGCATCTTCTAACAGATCCATTTTAAAAATATTTAAGGTTTTAAAATCAGCATAGGTATTTAAAAGTGATTCTAATACCGTTTCTACATTTGAGTTAAAGGTGTATGCATCGTAATTCTTTGTAGCATTTATAGCTTCCAGATTAGGAATGTAATTTTTATAATGCGGAATCAATCTGCCATGATTTCCATACGGATTTGTTCGGCTTCGTATATAATTTGTAGCAGAAGATAGCTCGTAATCGTTTAGCTTACTTTGCTTATACCATTTCGTCCATATTTCCGATAAAGGTAAATTTTGTAAATGTTCCAAGGGTGTAGCATCATCTCCTAGTTTTTTAATAGCATGCAAACCACTTGACAGCAATCGTGTCTTTGTTTCTTTTTTATAACCTTCGTATTGGTACTCGTAATTTTTGTATTCTTTTAATAAATCTATGAGTTTATTAACTTGCTTAATTGTTTTATCTTCTTGAACAAAACGCGTAATTAAACGTTCCTTTTTGTTTAATAAACCACTTAATAATCCCTTTTTTTGATCAAATTTTTTCTGTGGAATAACTAAAGGCGATAAATTATCATAATCAATTGCACCAAAACCATTGGCAAAGCTAAACTCGTTAGTGGTTTCCTCCATTTTATCTAGAAAAACTTGCTCATTTTTGTGTAAGATAGGACGTGCACTATACTCCGAAATGTGGTTTTCAACAAAGGTGCTAAACTCTGGTTTTTCATCTAAAAGGGTTAGAATTTCTAAACCAGCCAATCTTAGGTCTATTTTCTTTGAATGAATAAGCTGTGTTGTACTTTGTTTTACAACGACTTCTGCTTGCTCCACTAAAATTTGAATACAGGCCCTACGCAGGTTTTTATTTTTTCGAGTTAGTAATTTATCAATAATGCCAAGCTCGGTTTCTTGTAAATCTAAAGCCCTGAACAATTTAATTCCGGTTGCCATTACCGATTCGTTCCTATCTTGAATTGCTTGATGAATTAGGTTGCGTTTCCATCCCAAATTTGAAATATCTAAGGGTACTTTTTTTGCAGCAGCTTCTTTTGCATACCAAGAATAAGTGTAATGTTTTGGAAACAATCTTCGTATTAATGCATCACGTGTATTGGATGGAATAGTACTAATATCCTCACAAATAGTTTCTAATTGTTGCTCACTTGATCTTTGAATAAGTAAATCATAAAAATATTTGGGTGTAATGTTATATTGTTTCCATGAAAACACGACACCTTCAAAATGTTTTCCTTTCGCAGGCAAACTGTCTGCGATATTTTTAAGACGGTTAAATAAATCGTCTGTAAGTTCATATTTTGGCATGCTAAGCAACATCCAATAATCGACTTCTACATCTTTCCCTAATTCTGTTTTTAAAAAATCGACTAAATTATGTTGTGTTCTTCTGGTTTCATGAATAAAGAAAAGGGCAAGGAGTTTTCTATTTTTGTTTTCGTTAGTATATACTATTGTAAAGGCTAATTTGTTTGCCAAATACACATCAGTTACTCCTTGTGCCCAAAGCGCTACGTAGACTTCTAATGAATCTTTGCTGTCAATAGCTTGTTCAATACGTTTAGGATTGTCTAAAAACTGATTTGCAAATTCTAATGTACGCTTTATAGTGCTCTTTTTTGGAGCATCCCAACCAAATCCAAACCAAGTATCTACTGCTCTTACGACACTACTAAAACGCATTAAATCGTGCTCCAGAATAAGATTGATTATGTAATGTAAGGCTCCTATTTGGGTTTCGTCTAGACTTTCTAAAATAGTTTGTCGTAGGCCTTCTTGACGTTGTGCTGCGAGCAGTAATTTACCAACCAATTCCCAGTTTTTCGGTTTTTTTGTTAGTAATAATCCTTTTATAAGTTGTTTGGTAATACCACCAATCTCATCTTCATTATTGATAATATCGATGACCAACTCGTCAAGATTTTCATTTCCTTGTTCTAAAACAACAGCAAATAAATAGGAGTGGTATTGGTTTTGATAATATACGTCGTATTGTAATTGCTCTGCTAGAGTTATGGTTCCGAAACTCGAAGTCACCCCTGACGAACAGATATACTGTAATGTTGTAAGCTTATGAGTAATAAAATCAGCATCGGGTTTACGTCTAAAGGAACGGCGGTTGTAATTTTTTTGATAAGGTAAGGTGTTTAAGAGCGTCCAAACGCCAGAAATATAGGGAGCGCGAATTTTACCAAACAACATGGCAGCCAATTGTTTGCCTTCGTCGCTGTCCCACGGATTCACCTGTACATCATCGCCAAAAGCCTCCAGATACAATCCGTTATAATTAAAACTATAGCTGTTTTTTGGGTTGCATAATTTTGAAACGATTAAGCCCAAAGTACTATAAGCTTTGGAAAAATGAGTAAAACTATCTTTTTTTAAAACTATTTTATTTTTAGCTTCTAAATATTTTCTTGCTTGTTCTTGTGCTATCATTTTTTATAATGTTTTATTAGTTTTTCTGACGAACTGACCTTATTATTGTAATTTCCATCGCCATACAATTTCATTATTATAGCAAAAAACAGGAATTATAATGTTCTGTTTATCCTTGTTTTCGGCTTCTAAAACCCAATCTTGTGATTCGATTAATTGGTTGTATCTATGCTCTTCTTGTTCCATAAAAGCTTCCCATTTCTCCGTATTTTCTTCCATCAGTATTGATGCTTGTATAGAATAGTTTATGTACTGTATTATCAATGAATCTTCACTGTTTGTAGCTATAAGGGTATAGGTTCCTGAGAGGTTGGGAAAATCTTGACTTACCTGTTTTACACTTGCTATTTCTAGGTCTTTGTAGAATAATTTGAATTTCATTGTTACTACCAATAGGTTCCTGTTAAAAACGTCATGCGTATAAAACTAATCTCTGTATCTTTGAGAATGTTTATCGCTTGATCTATATTTGTAATTTCATCTTCGTTAATAAACACAACAAACAAGCCATCTAGAAAACTTTGATATGCTTTGGATAGTGCATCTTCGGATATTGCCAATGTCTGATTTTCAATATCACCAATACCTACTTTTCCAGCTTCGGATTGTGTTTGTATTTCTTTAGCTGATAAAAATGAAATTAATTGGAGATTCTCTCGCTTTTCATTGTACGTTTTTACTTCAGAAATAACACATTGGCTAATAAGTTCTTTAAGGGTTTTTGGTTGTATATCAATTTTGTATTCTATTTTTTTTACCTTCTTTTTCCCTAGACGTTTTAATTGTATGGTGAGCATTTTAGTTTGCTATTTTGATGTGTAACTTTTTAATGTTCTATAATTTATCTTTCAGTTGGTATCAGAAAACCATAGCTGTATAAATTGGGAGATTTTTTTTTATTTTAATTTGCCCATTTTTTTTAAAACGCTTTCCTAATACGTATAAATTATATAGCTTAAAAATAACATGTATAAAAGGCAGAGAAAAATCGGATTGATATTCGTAAGGTATTAATTTACATTGTAATTCATTAACAGTTTAAGAAGTAGGTTTACAACGTAGAACATTATCTTTACTGTGAAGGTTATTTCATTAGATACTCCAAATTGCATCCTTGTTTTGTGAAAAACATCTAAATTGAATTACTGTTATACATAGGCTTATCCAAGATATTCCAATAGCTTTTTAACTTCTTTTTTTACAGTACTTTTGTCCTTCATATTTTTTAAATTTGTTTGAATAATATCAGGAATTGTAGCTTTCGTATAATTTAGTGCTTCAAAATAATGATGTAATATGTTTTTGAAACTTTTGGGTAAATCCTCAGTATTTATCGTCAGTAAAATTGCTTCAATAGTTTTATGTAATACATCCACATACACACCTCCCATAAGCAGTAATTGATCAAATTGCTCTGCTACTCTTTTTATAGGAATGGGGTGATGTTCATTGCTAATCATTTTTGCAATAGCATTCGTAAACAACTCTATATTAAGATATCTTTTTTCTATGAGTAAAAGTAGCCAATCTAATGCTGCATTTCTAAGTGGTGTTTTGCCACAAAAAATACTAAGGCATAAAAATAAATTACCAGCTTTTCCTAATGGAACAGGATTCTTGGTACTCTGTATAAGTATTTCCATAATGGATTTACCTTTATCTGCTTCTACATCAGTTAACCATTGGTAGTTTTTTTGAATAAAAGATAGATATAAGGGTTCCAATTGATAGATATCCCTATAAAACCAGTGAGCAACATCTGCAATGATAAACTCATAATTTATTAAATGATATGCAAAATGACTTTGTTTAAAATTGTCTGGTTCTTCATCTTTTAGGTCAAAATCGATGTTTACTCTAGCCCAACTATAACTATCTGAGTATTTCCTATCTATTTTCCATGACCACCCTGAAGTAGAATTCCACCATTCTTTTTTATGAAAATTTAAAATTGTTGCATCGATACCTATTTGAGGGTTTTTTAAAACAAAGGCTGTATGCCAAAGTCCTTCTCTTTTTTTGATGTTTTTAGAATTAAAAACTACATTTTCAGCTAATAAATAGTTGGCAATAGCCCTGTATTCGGATTGATACTCGGAGGATACTTTATATGTAGTCCATCTATTGAGTCTGCATAGTGCTAAGTTAAAATCTGCTTCATTAATGGATTCTTTTTTAGATTCATATTGGTTTAATCTTTCAAAAAATACGAAAGGATGTATGGAGCCATCTATTTGAGTTGGTGTACTCAACAAACAAATGTTTTTACGATCTGCTATACTGCTTGCTATGTGTTCTATTCTTGTAAATAAATGATAAAATGTAAGCCATCTGTTAGCGGTATAACCATAAGTATTATCCTCTGTTTTTTGAGTTCTCCAATATGTTATAGCATCTTCAATTCCAATTTGTTTAGGATCTAGCCAAAGGCAAATTAATTTTGCTGCCATAAGTTGATGTATTCCTACTCTTGAAGTGATTTCGATATATTGGTTATTTGCAATTTTATGAGCTGCTTTTAATGCTGCTTGCAATACATTGTAATGGGTGTCTTTTATAGTATAAAAACGTAAAATTGCTTCTAAAAACAATTCGTAATCCAATGCGTCTTTACTTTTTATCACTTTTGAACATAAAAAAATGAAATCATCTTCATTCTCAATATAATTGACTTTTTCAGTATCCAAACAGCTTGCAGGGATGTAACTTGTTTCCTTATATACTTGAAAAACTGTTTCTGGTTCGGGTGTTTCTTCAGCAAGAAGAAAATGCAAAGCTGTTTTGACTTCGCTATGCATGATGTCTAAAAATGGGAGCAAGGCTTCACTTACGGCTTTATTTGACTCTTTTAGTAAAGCAAAACATTTTACGGCTTCTAGTTGCACACTATTTTCTTCTTGTAAAAAGATAGGAGCCAGTTGAATACACGCTTTTTCCCTTAAGGATATCGCTGTTTTCAACTTTTTTAATAGTATGGTCAATGCTGTTTTTAAACCTCCAGTAAGTTTTTTTCGGTACACAATTCCATTTAAAGAATCTATATAAAATTCCCAATTAAAACTTTTGTGATTAGAAATTTTCTTTAGTTGCTGAATTCCAAAATTGACCAATAGATTTCTGTCATTATGCAATAAGGCTATCAATTGATTTTGAAATTTTATATTTTCTTCTAGACTAAAATCTAGTGCAGCATACACATTTTTTGACCAAGCATGAGTTGTTTGTTTTAAAGTAGGATTATTAAAAGCATCAAATATTTTTTGCTGAATAGTTTCTTTAGGTATTTTACCGTTTTTAACCAATCTAATAATAATAGCGCCAATATTAAAATCTCGGTCTATATAAAAAGCACCATCTACACCTAGTTCCATTTCAAAAACTCCCAATAGTATATCTAAAGTAAATGCATCTTGAGGGAAAAAAGCATCAAACTTTTTTAAAGCATCTTTTGAAAGTTCTTTCGAAAACCTAGTGGAATGCCATACATTAAAACGAACTAGACAGGCTACAAAAATTTGTCTATCGAATGGTACTTTTTTTCTTTCATATAACTCTTTTATTATCAGATAAGGAATTCTAGTCAGAAAACTTTCTGGACTAGAAATGTTGCTTTTTATTTCTTTATATCTTTCATCTGGTTTTTCCAGATTATGATAAATTAATAATTCCTTTATTTCTTCTTCATTTAAATTGGAAAGATCCAAATCTATTTCTTTTAAATCAGTAGCATAACTAGATATGTATTGAGTTAAGCGTAGTATTTTTTTTTGAACAATTGAAAGTGAATAGTTGTCTAAATCTTTATATTTTTTTAAGTATTCTGAAAATGCCTTTTTATCCTCCCAATACATGTCATCAATCCATCTGGAGATTCCTGTAATATCTTTGGCTTTTAATTTTTGTTCAAACTCAGCTATTATAGTACTCATAATTCAAATTCTGTTATTAATTCTTGTAGTTCTTTGTCTGTATTGTTTGCTAAAATTTTGGCAACTAAAATGTGCTTACAATCACCTCTGTTATTTTGATGGGTTGCATACCAAGTGCATGTACAGCGGGCTTGTTTTTTTGAGACTATGGTTTTATGATAAACACCGCTTCCTTTTATTTGTAATTCTGTAGCATGTTCTGTGTTCGATATCCACTTGTAGTCTTCATTTTTAATGATTTTTAAGGCATTTTTGTATCTAGGATTTAAACATTCTATCCTACTCATTTTAAACGGAAGTTTACGATAATAATAAAGATTCTCTTCTAGGTCATAACCTAACAATCCAATGGAAGAAAGTCTGGTTGCTACATTTTTAAAATCTGTAGGGGACAGGTCTTTTAGTAAGTTGTCTCTTAAGCTAAACTCTTGATTAATTTTAGCATAGGTATTCAATTTTTGAATCCAATGCTCTGGAATATTATCTATTAGATTTTCCAAACTATTGCCTTCACCAGAAAACCCTCTCCAGAAACTTCTGGAAAGCATAAGTGTAAAACGTATATTATCCATTTGAAATTGGAAGGCTGTAGCGTTTTCGGAATCTAAATTGTAAATGCTTAACGAAGTGGCCAAGTTTAAGATGCTGTCTACTAATTTTAATCTATGAATAGCACCAATACAAATACTATTTGGAGTTCTAATTGGGGAAAGCACAGGTTTTCTGGCTCTAATGCTTAAAAAATAATCGTTTGTTATACTGCCACTTGGGATGTTCCTAAAGAGTAATTGTATTTGCAATTTATCTAGGACCATTACTTTTTTCATTTCTGAAGCTAGAAGCTGAACTGTGGTCATTCCTTTAATCCATCTTAAAGGCAGCGATACTTTTTTTTCAACAATATTTTTATTGTTTTTTTGTAATACAACTTCTTTTTTACCCACAGAAAAAAACACATTTTCATCCTTTTTTATTTGACTTAATGCCGCTATCATTTCGGTATTAAAATCTACATTTGTGGTTCCTTGTTGAAGAAACTCACCATCCAGTGCCTTGGGTAAAAGATCCATTTTGGCATATACGCTGCAACAAGAAGAAAAAGCTTCCAATCTTAGCTTATTGGCTCCCGCAGTAATTACAGGATCTCTTAAAGCACTACCTATGGGCATAAAATTGGCAGCTACCACTTTAGAAAGCGTTAAAAAACACCTTGCTGTTGTGTATGGGCTTTTAAGTTTTCCCCAGAAAAAACAAGGCATTTCAGTTTCATTAAATTCTTCATTAAAATGAGCTAGAAATAAGCTGCTTTTATCTTGCTGTTTTTCTAGTGTAGAAGTTTCTGTGTATTTGTAAATAACATCCATAATTTAAAGAATACTTATTAAGCTGAGTTCAAAAATGGTTTTTCGATCTTCTTTGGGTAAATAATCATTTAAACTATCAACAATTAACAATTTATCTTTGCTTAAACGAATTTCGCCAAGGCAAAGTCGATAGCATAAATAACTCGGTTTTTCACGTTTTATTTCTGTTCTGTATATTTCTTTATTCTTTTTGAGTACGATGAGTTGTGCCGAAAAATAGTTGCAATTCTGTACACAGTACAATCGGCTGCTAATTCCTATTTCTTTAAATGCTTTTCTTCTATGATACCATGCACTAATAAAGTTATTCTTTTTAAAAGCCATCAATTCTTTCTTTAGATAGTTAATTGGCAGGTCTACCTTCATTGATTCGCCATATTTTAAAGCGCCCATTATCATATCGAATAAAAAAATATTGAATTCATTGATATTCAAAACAGGGTTGATTGGAGTATTTAATTGCAAGGGGTAAAGGTTTGGTTCAGTATATAATTCAGAATATTTTTTAATATCAAAAGGAATACTAATCTCTAAAGCTTCATGACTGCTTTTTATTTGATAAGATTGTGATGGTTTTATTAGTAGTGTTTTAAAGGAACCTTCGTATTTTAATCTTCTTAATTTAAGCTCTAGATGTCTTGAGAAAAAATCCGTCTGAAAATCAAAATCACTTGAAAAATTGGTTTGAAATCGACTCCTTACAATTTTCTCCAACTTTTGATGTATCATCTCGCTTGGGAAATCTTCTTTATTGACATGAAAGTAAAAATTTCTTAATTTCATAAATGCTTAATATTTAGGGTCATTTCTATTCAGAATATGTACTAGAAACCCAAAACTGATATTTAATTTTTAATTAGTTACAACTGCTTTGCTTATTAATTCCTCAAGATTGTATTCCTTTAAAAGTTCCTTTTTTAATAATTTGGTATCGTTTTTATAAATCAACATAGAGCTATTGTATGTTATGACTAATCTTCCATAATTGTCAAAATCTGCCCAGAGACAGTTGTTTTGCGAAGTTGATAATGGAATTTCTGCATTTGATTTGTGGATGATAAGCACATAGCTATACATATCGTATGAACCTTGAGTTTTTCCATCCTTTACTTTTAAAAAAGTATTATATGCTAATGTTCTTTTAAGGGTGATTTTTCCATTAGTTTTTATCCAAAATTTGGGAATGGAATATTTATCTCCAAGTTTTTCATTAATTTGATACTCCATAAGTTTCCAGTTTTTCCCAGAAGCCCAACCATTATCTTCAATTCTTCCATTATAGGTTATTTTGTATTGATCAAAACGCTTTTCTTTTGAAAGATCAAATTCAGGATACATTCCACTGTCAATAAAGATTGTTTTATTATCAATAAACCTTCCGCCTCCTCCCCAAGTATCATTATGTTTAAATAAGATGTTTGCTTTTAATAGGGGAGGTTTACAAATCGCTGTCCAACAGTAAAGTTTTTCTTTATATTCTTTTTGAGACTGTCCCATTGCAAAATATAAAAAATACTTACCATCAGCTGATAGATCACATCGGTTTGGATAAAATTTTCCGTAAAATCTAGAACCTAAAATGAGTTTTTCATTTTCTCTGTCATATTTAAAATACAGCAGATAAGAAACTTTAGTTGTTCTCCGATAAAGTAAAACTATGATGTTTTCTTTTTCAGCAATGTATCCTCTAATTTTTGGGGTATTCATTCTTGAATTTTACCTAAAGTGTATATAAACAGAGCTATTCTACTTATATAACTAAATTATGCAAAATGATAATAATACAAAAATGCGATTGATGAGTGTAGGTAAAGGTTTGATAACTGATGTGAATTAGAGGTTTTATCCACATCTTGTCTAAATTAAATACAGCGATTATTCTATTTGATGCTACTTTTATATTTCAACTGTTTTATGCTACACTCTTTTGGTGAAATATCTGTCCGTATCATCAAATAGGTTGGTTGGTATAGGCTACCTCCTTTGTAAGCATACAAATAGCGCACTTCTATACAATCGTTTAGTTTTGGAATTTCTTTGTTTACAGGGATTGTTACATTTCCAATAGCTATTTCTTTTCCATTTTCATATACTGATATAGCAACACTTCGCTTATCGTTTTGTTTGGATACTAAGACTGAGGCTGTTTCATAAAATTTAAATTTTAATTGATTACCACCACTATTTGGCCTTCCAGAAGTATATGTTGTGGTATGGTCTTTTAGGACAATTCCTTCAGCATTGCAGTTTTGTAATTTTTCAAATAATGCCTTTTTTTCGACTGTTGTTTTTGCAGTTGGTACATATCTTATTGCTGAACCAAATGTTAGGTTATCTAACGCTGCTATTCTAGAGGCATAAGATTGCCCGCGTAAATCACGATCATCAATACTTAAAATATCAAATACGTAAAACACATCGTCTATGACTTCGCCATCTATTAAAAAAGGTTTATTGGCTGCTTTTGCGCTGTCCAAAACTGTTTTTGGGGCTCCAACAGATAATCCACGTCTATTAATAGCAATTAAATCAGTTGTGTTTTGAAGCAATAGGCGTTTACCATCCATTTTTTCTTGTGCCCACCAATCATCAGTTTTTAGCAACTTTTGCAAGCCTGAGCTATCGATAGGGTTTAATAGTTGGCAATGGATGCCTGTGTTTCTCTGATTATTATCGTGTGTGTATTCTGTGGTGTTTTCAGAAGGTAAATAGCCTTTGGCCATTTTATCGTTTACCAATTTGTTAAATATTTTTTTTGCCTTTTCAAAGGGAACCGCTTGTTGTGTTTTAGTTCCAGTTTTTAACGTATTTCCTCTTCTTCCATAAGCGAAATTTACAATATAATTATCGTTATCCTTTTCTAGTGATGCTTGATAGATTTTATCACTGGCACCTTGTTTAAAGTATAATGTTACTTGCTCTGTTTTCATATAGTTTTTTGGGACTAATTCAATTTGAATATTTATAATGGATTATTCAAATATAGGGCTTTAAGTATTTATCTGTTTATAGTTGTTTTTTATTTTCTTGAAAAACGACTGCTTTTTTACTGTGGTACATGATAAGATTATTATTACTCAGATTTCATACAATTTTGTAATCCATGTTTTTAATCAACATTGTTTCCATTAACTATATTTCTCCGAATATTAGTTTTTTGTTTTCTAAAATTAGATTGCGTATTTCTTTTAGCATAAAAACGTATGATTTTTTTGTAACCGTTATACTTTTCCATTTTACTATTCGAATAGAATCAGTACTCGATTAATACTTTATTATGTACTGACCTTTTAATTCAAAAGTGCGGGAAGAACATACTTTTTAAATATTTTTCGTGATTGATTACTTTTTCTATTCCTATAGTTTCCTGCTGTGATAACTACTACAGACTCGATTGCTGGAACTATAAAAATAAATTGCCCACCTGCTCCTCTGGCTTCGATAGATTCAAAAGTCTTCCCGTCAACGATATAGGTGTCATGCCACCAGAAATAGCCGTATTCATTTTTATCTCTTACATCTTGCAATTGTACGTGTTTCTTGAAGGATTCTTTAATCCAACTTTCTGAAATAATTCGTTTCCCATTCCATACACCTCCATTTAGATAGAGTTGTCCAAACTTCAGCATATCTCTAGGGGTTAAATGCAAACCGCCTCCAAAATAGGGTATTATTCCTGTGTCATCAGTATTCATGATATAATTTGTAATTCCCAAAGGAGCAAAAAGCTTATCGTTCATATAAAATTCCAAAGGAATGTTTAATCGCTCATTTAAACTAATACCAAGTAAAAATGGATTTGCGGAACCATAGTCGGTATAGGTCCCTGGTTCATGTATTATAGGTGCTTCTAGGACGGTTTTAATCCAATTATCATCCGATTTTTCTTGATAGTACCCTTCATATGCTTTGTTATTAACATCTAATCCAGAACTCATTGTCAATAAATCCTTGATTGTTATTTTAGATTTTAGAGAATCCTTTGTGTACTGATACTTTTGAGGTATAAAATCATATAGTTTTTCATCAACACTTTTAATAATGTTGTCATCAATAGCTATACCAATGATGGCGGATGATATGCTTTTTGAGGCAGAACGCGTATCGTGGGGTGTATTAGCATTAAAACCCGCAAAGTATTTTTCATAAATAATTTTACCTTTTTTTGCTACAAGAATACTCTCCATTCCTTCTAGACTATCATTAAGAATGCCTTTTTCCATTTGTGGTAGCATCAACCGATTTTTTGATGATTCCCAATTATCGTTTATTTGAGAATTTTCTTCTGCAGAAACAACAGTATGCTTTTTAGGGCTTTTAATTTTTTTAAATGTTGTTTTTGTAATATAATTTCCAGCTAGACTAATATTTAATACAATTTTAGAAGTATTCAATAGTCCTTCAAATTTGAGACCTGTTTTATAATCTTTAAACGAGATTTTGTTTTTTTCGTACTTAAAATCACTTACCCAAAAGGTTCCGAGCATAGGATACACAGTATGGCCATCATCATTTACTTCTTTCATTGATAATTTTAAATCATTTGGTTTTAAATGATGATATCCCGATAAGTTCCAATTTCCAACATAAAATTCCCCTCTTTTGTATAGCTTTATTGGATAATAATCTCTTTTTAATCCCATAAACCCAGTTATTATCGACTTATCCTGATTAACTACCCCATTAAATTTAAGGTTGTCATTTAACACAAGATTAATTTTGTTTTTGAATTTGAACTTGTTAGTTATGATGTCTTTGTTTTTTGAAAGTTTGAAAATTGCATTTTCTTTTTTCAATTCAATGGTCATTTCTAAGTTGAGATCATCAACATTTGTCAGATTCCCTTTCCATTCTCCTATATAGTCATCTATGCTTATCTGTTGGGCACAACTAGAAAAAGAAGATAGTAGAAAAAGGAACAACAAAAGGGCTACATTTTTAAACATAGTTTAGGTTTTGATTGAGTTCAAAATTAACATAACAATGTTATTAAAAATTGTATCAGATTAACATTGCTATTTTTTGTTTAATTCTTTTCTATACAAACTGGGATTCATATTAAAATAAGAATTAAAAACACGATTAAAATGACTTTGATCTGAAAAACCTGCTTGATATGCAATTTTAGTCAACGAGTTATTCGGGTCAAGTAGTAAAGGAATAGCTTTTTTTAATTTATGTTGCCTTACATACTCTCCAAGACTTGTAGAGAGGTATTTTGGGGCTGCCCTTGAGATATGAACAGGATGTATTCCAAGTTGATCTGAAAGGTATTGTAAGCTAAGATTTGAATTATCGAAATGTAGAAGTTCCTTTAGATCATTTACCCAGTTTGGAATATTTTTGATATTGGTTTCTATTACCCCTCCTAATACTTCACAAATTTGTAATAATAGAACTTCTACGGTGACCTTAGTGTATTGATCTGATTGTTTGAATTCATAATACAACTTTGCGAAAAGAAAATGTATTTGAGGATTTTGAATTAACAGATTACCTTCAAGTAAATCTAAATTTATTTTATTATTATCTAACCATTTTTTCTGAAATTCTAAATGAAAACCATTAGCTTTTTTGGAATGTTTAGAACCATAATGAGTTTCTTGCCAATTATTAAACATTAAACTTCCTGATGGGCACAAGGTCTTTATTTTTTTATTGCAATCCATCATATCACCATTTAAAATAAACCAAAAATAAGGGTTCTCGTGATAGTGCCAATCTGTTCTATCTTCTATATAGTCGTATTGGGATAGAAGAATTCCACCAAATGATTTTTCGGAATTTTTTGTTCCATAATATTGTCCTTTTGTTAATGTTTTCATTTTAAGTGGCTTGGTATAATGGTTTTATGTATGAGTAGTAGCGGAAGGATAATCTGTTTTTCGAAACGTAAATTACAATATAATAAATAATAATGACTTGAATTAATACTCAAGCCGTTACTACTCATGCACATTGTGTGTGCCCAGCATGGGCATCTTTTATTACCGAAAGGTAATTAATTAATCTTGGGGGTGCAAGTCCCTTGTGCACAGGAGTAACGCCTTGAAGCATTAGTAAGTCGCAAAGGTAAAAACCGTGAGGTTTTACCTGAAGGAAGCGAAACTACAAAACTCGGTACTGACGAACAGTATTAAGTGCAACGAATCATGAATACATTTGAGAAATAATAAAAAGTGATAAATAAACCGTATACAGAGGCATAATTACTTGGGTAAGCAAGCACATCATTGTAATGCCCCAAGAATGAGTTAGAGCAACGTATTAAACATTTCGGAGCGTTGAAGATAACGTGTTTGTATATGGTTTGTTGCGTATTTAAGCATTAAAGTTAGTAAACAAGTCACAGATTGAAAATCCGCGAGGATTTTCGTAAGTAGGCTAGAACTAGCAATTAATTATACACGGTGTGTGTGCCCAGCATGGGCATCTTTTACTTACCGAAAGGTAATTAATTAATCTAGAGGGAACAAGTCCCTTATGCGCAGGGGTTACGCCTTGAAGCATTAGTAAGTCGCAAGGGTGAAAACCGCGAGGTTTTATCAGAAGGAAGCGAGACTACAAAACTCGGTACTGACGAACAGAAATCGTATACAGAGGCATAGTTACTTGGGTAAGCAAGCACATCATTGTAACGCCCCAAAGAATACCAAACGGGTAATTATGTAGATACGGCAGGAATTGAGTGAAAGTAGATGCCATTACCTGGGGAGGTCTCCAAAGTCACGAGTTGGCTATTTGGAGAAGTCAGCAGCAGTCATAGTACCTATGGGAAACGAGTTGAGGAAATACCTCAGGTGGTCTCACAAGTAGGGAAGGACAGAACATTAAATTACGTTGTAATTCGATTAGGATGCTCAGCTAGCCTAGTCTTAAAGCGACAGGAGTAAACAAATTATTAAACCCTATGATTGAAAAGGTACTAGAAGCTACTAATCTTTATAAAGCGACACGTCAAGTGGAACGCAATAAAGGTGCTTGCGGTGTAGACGGTATGAAAACAACGGCACTATCTAGCTATATAGTAGAAAACCGTTCCAACATACAGGAAACTATCCGAAGTAACAACTATGTACTGAACTCAATTCTAGGAGTAAGCATTCCAAAAGGAAAGGGTAAAACTAGACTTTTAGGAATCCCAACAGTAGTAGATCGATGGCTCCAACAAGCGGTAAGTCAGCAATTAATGGTTCATTTTGAATATGATTTTGAACATTTCAGTTATGGTTTCCGTCCACAAAAGAACATTCAAAAAGCAGTACTTCAAGCTCAACAGTATATCAATAATGGTTACCAAGATATTGTAGATATTGATTTAAAAGGGTTCTTCGACCAAGTAGACCATTGTATTTTACTAGAACTTATCTATCACAAGGTAAAATGTCCAACCACCCTTCGTTTAATCCGAAAATGGCTTAGAGTTCCCATATTAATAAATGGAAAACTCCAAAAGCGAAGAAAAGGAATTCGGCAAGGCAGCCCAATTAGTCCATTATTATCTAACATAATGCTAGATGTTTTGGATAAAGAAATGAAAAGAATGGACTTATGTTATGTCCGGTACGCAGACGATTTTAGCGTTTATGCAAAGAGTAAAAGCGAGGCGAAACAAATAGGAAACACCTTGTTTATCTTTTTAAGAGACAAGTTAAAACTACCTATTAATAAAGCCAAAAGTGGCATACGTAGACCTGTAAACTTTGAGTTACTAGGACACGGTTTTATCCCTGTCTACAAAAAGGGAGTAAAAGGACAATACCAACTTGTAGTAGCCAAGAAAAGTTGGTTAAAGTTTAAGCGGAACCTAAAAAGTATTACCAAGAAAACCAAACCAATGTCTTTATTAGAACGTCTAGAACGGCTTAATCAAGTCTGTCGAGGGTGGATGAACAATTATCGTTTAGCCAGCATCAAAGCAAAAGTTAAAAAGCTAGATGAGTGGATAAGAAATAGGTTGCGATATTGCATTTGGCACGATTGGAAGAAGCTTGAAAGGAAACGTAAAAACCTAATTCGATTAGGAATAGAAAACGGACAAGCATACGCTTGGAGTAGAACTCGAATGGGAGGATGGGCAGTTGCTCAAAGTCCAATTCTACGAACTACAATAACCAAATCTAGACTAAAACGAAAAGGGTACAGACCTTTGGTAGATTACATTAATAATACGCAAACTTCAATTTGGTGAACCGCCGTATACGAGACCCGTACGTACGGTGGTGTGAGAGGCGCACTCCAGTTATTTTAACTGGAGCCGTCTACTCGATTAGGTGTCGTTTTTTTTAGGGTTTAGAGCAGATATTCCTTTTAAATTAATATTTAAAGTAAGACTTAATAATTCAGTAAACTTTACTTGACTTAAAGCTCCAGTTGTCCTAAGAATAAAAGCACCTATAATTATAAAAATTATAGGGAAACCAAAAAGAACTCCGAAAAAACGTATTAAATTTATCTTTTCGTTACTCGCTAAGTCACTAAGCATAAAAAATAAAACTGCTGCCATACCTAGCCAAAACAAACCTCTAATAAGAAGAAGTTTTGTGTTGTTGTTTTCTAATTCTGTTTTTGCCTTTGCTTTCACAAAAGCATTTAAATCTGTTTTTTGCATAATAGTTCGTATTATATTGTCATCAAAATGTGTTAAAATCTCAGACCATTTAATTTTGAAATTCGTTGATTCTAAAAGTTTTTCTAACCTAACTAAGATTTCATTTTTAGTTTTTTTATATTGTTTTATTGCTTCAGGATTTTCGTCCATTGCATTAATTATAAAATCGTATGATTCAATAAGCTTTCTTATTAATTCATAATTGAATTTGTCATCAGAACTTTTTAAAGCTTGACCATAAAGAATTTGTGATTGGTTAAAGTATTTAGTTGCTAAATTTCCTTTTTGAATTCGTATATCTGCAAAGTTTTTTTTCTTGTCGCATAACTCAATCAATTCTTTTTGTGTAACAATTGCTTCTTTGTTAAAATCAAATGCCTCAATATAATTTTCTAAATTAATGGCCTTTTTTGCTTTTACATTTAATACATCTATAATGCCTTGTTTTTCTGAACGTATGAATTCATCTTTCTTTTTTAAATTTTGATTGCCTTCGGAAATATTATTATAGTATTTCAAACAATTTTGAATATGATATTTAGCTTTTTCAGAATACTCTAATTCATATTTTATTAAGTTCTCTTCATTATTGCTATGTAATCCTCCTCTCAAACATTGAAACTGCCAATACAGCATAAAGTGATAATCAGAAGTGAAATGATTTTTTTCATCAACATTCAATTCCCTTTCAGATTCAAGCAGTTCTCTACAGTATTCAGATTGACGCAAATATAGGCCAGCAGCTTGATTGAATAAATTTCCATCATTCAATTTTCTAGCTTTTTCTTTTGCCTCAAAAGCTTCCCTATATGATTTTAGGATTATGTTATTTATTTCTTCTTCGTAGTTCATTCTAATGACACCTAACGTTGAGTGTAAACTGCGTTTTAATGCAGCTTTGCACATTGTGTGTGCCCAGCATGGGCATCTTTACTTTATCGAAAGATAAATAATTAATCTAGAGGGTGCAAGTCCCTTATGTGCAAGAGTAACGTCTTGAAGCATTAGTAAGTCGCAAGCTGGTTTACCGTGAGGTATGCAGTGAAGGAAGCGGAACTACAAAACTCGGTACTGACGAACAGAAATCGTATACAGAGGCATAATTACTTGGGTAAGCAAGCACATCATTGTAACGCCCAAAGAATACCAAATGGGTAATTATGTAGATACGGCAGTTATTGAGAGAAAGAAGATGTCATTACCTGGGGAGGTCTCCAAAGCCACGAGTTGGCATATTGGAGAAGTCAGCAGAAGTCATAGTACCTATGGGAAACGAGTTGAGGAAATACCTCAGATGGTCTCACAAGTAGGGAAGGACTGAACGTAATTCTCTTCAAAATTCACATAGGAGCACTAGTTGTAGCCTATGCCTAAACTAGAAGATAGTGCCAAGGGTGAAAAGAGCTTTGGTGTGATGATTTACGAACCGCCGTATACGAGACCCGTACGTACGGTGGTGTGAGAGGCGCACTCCAACTATTTTAGTTGGAGCCGTCTACTCGATTGCCCACAGTTTTTTATTCCTTTTTCCATTCAATTAGTGTTTTTCCACGTATTTCAAAATCAGTTCCGCTTAATACTCTTCCTAATTTTTTTATCTCAATAATTGAATCGTTTCTATCATATTTATATTCTGTCATAAACTCAACAAACTCGTTAGGGTTTGTTCCTTGATTAAAAGAACTGTCTATTTCTTTATAGAGTTTACCTTTTTCGTTATACTCGAATTTGGTTTTCATTCGCTGATTTCCACTAAAAACCCAATTTTCAATTTTCGGTCGATTTAGAGAGTCGTAATTAAATTCAGAGATTTTAGGTTCGGAATTTCGTTCTGCAACAATTCTTTTTTTTAGAGTTCCATTTTTAAATTCCTGCGTTACAGTTCTGAAGTTAGTCTTTGTCTCAATCAGATTTTTCTCCGAATCGTATTTGAATGATTTTAATGTGTCAATTTTTTCACGTTTCTCAATTATATATTCTAATAATCCATTTTTATTATAAAAATAATTTTGAGTATCAATTTTGGCAGTTCCTTTTCCCTCTCTTCTATAAATTGATTTCCTTTTTTCGATTCGATTATTTTCGTTATTGTAAAAATAAAATCGAACATTACTCACATTAATTAACCTGTCTTTTGCATCGTAACTTTTAAATGATTTTCTCTCGGAATAAACAGAATCTTTTTTTGTCGTAGATTTTTCAGTTTTCCAAATTCTATAACTTTCTTTTGCCTTAAATTCCGCAATCAGTTTATCTCCTTCTAAATTCCCGCAAGAATTTAAAATCAGAGTTAAAATTGTTATGGTTAGCAGTTTTTTCAAATTGTGGGCAACGTCTAGTATAAGAATAGTAAGGGATTAAAATGTACTTACTTTTCGGGTTATTACTTAGCGAAATTTACAATTTTTCTTTAAATAATTACTACGCAAAATTGAAAATTTTGCGGACTTAATAAAATGTACTGTTTTTTTTTTAAGCTCTTTGCCCTTATTATTTTTATACATTGTGTGTGCCCAGTATGGGCATCTTTTAACTACCGAAAGGTAATTAATTAATCTACAGGGTGCAAGTCCCTTATGTGCAGGGGTTACGCCTTGAAGCATTAGTAAGTTGCAAGGGTGAAAACCGTGAGGTTTTATCTGAAGAAAGCATTACTACAAAACTCGGTACTGACGAACAGAAACCGTATACAGAGGCATAATTACTTGGGTAAGCAAGCACATCATTGTAACGCCCCAAAGAATACCAAACGGGTAATTATGTAGATACGGCAGCGATTGAGTGAAAGAAGATGCCATTACCTGGGGAGGTCTCCAAAGTCACGAGCTGGCTATTTGGAGAAGTCAGCAGCAGTCATAGTACCTATGGGAAACGAGTTGAGGAAATACCTCAGATGGTCTCACAAGTAGGGAAGGACAGAACATTAAATTACGTTGTAATTCGATTAGGATGCTCAGCTAGCCTAGTCTTAAAGCGACAGGAGTAAACAAATTATTAAACCCTATGATTGAAAAGGTACTAGAAGCTACTAATCTTTATAAAGCGACACGTCAAGTGGAACGCAATAAAGGAGCTTACGGAGTAGATGGTATGAAAACAATGGCACTCTCTACTTATATAGTAGAAAACCGTTCTAACATATTGGAAAACATCCGTAGTAACAGCTATGTGCCAAGTTCAATTTTAGGAGTAAACATTCCAAAAGGAAAGGGTGAAACTAGACTTTTAGGAATCCCAACGGTAGTAGATCGATGGCTACAACAGGCGGTAAGTCAGCAATTAATGGTTCATTTTGAATATGAATTTGAACAATTTAGTTATGGCTTCCGTCCACAAAAGAATATTCAAAAGGCGGTATTACAAGCTCAGCAGTATATCAATGATGGTTACCAAGATATTGTAGATATTGACTTAAAAGGATTCTTTGATGAAGTAGATCACTGTATTTTATTGCAACTTATCTATCACAAGGTAAAATGTCCAATTACCCTGCGTTTAATCCGAAAATGGCTTAGAGTTCCCATATTAATAAATGGAAAACTCCAAAAGAGAAGAAAAGGAATCCCGCAAGGAAGCCCAATTAGTCCATTGTTATCTAACATAATGCTAGATGTTTTGGACAAAGAAATGAAAAGAATGGGCTTACGTTATGTGCGCTACGCAGATGATTTTAGCGTTTATGCAAAGAACAAAAGCGAGGCGAAACAAATAGGAAACACCTTGTTTACCTTTTTAAGAGACAAGTTAAAACTACCTATTAACAAAACTAAAAGTGGCATACGTAGACCTATAAACTTTGAGTTACTAGGACACGGTTTTGTGCCTGTCTACAAAAAGGGCGTAAAAGGACAATATCAACTTGTAGTAGCCAAGAAAAGTTGGTTAAAGTTTAAGCGTAACCTAAAAAGTATAACCAAGAAAACCAAACCAATGTCTTTGTTAGAACGTCTAGAACGACTTAATCAAGTCTGCCGAGGCTGGATGAACAATTACCGCTTAACCAAGATCTCCTTCAAAGTTAAAAAGCTAGATGAGTGGTTAAGAAATCGGTTGCGATATTGTATTTGGCACGATTTGGACTACCTAGTAAATTTGTGACTAATTTTCTTAGGCCGCTTTGTTACTAAATCCTTTTAGTTTGATTTCCATTTCTAACGGAGTTAAATATCCTAAAGAAGAGTGTAATCTTTGTGTATTATACCAGTCTATATAGTCTTCAATAGATTTATATAATTGAGTATATGAAGTATATTTAAATCTATATAACCATTCATGTTTAATTGTTTTAAAGAAACTTTCAGCTACAGCATTATCCCAGCAATTACCTTTTCTACTCATCGATTGGGTTATTTTGCAATTGAAAGAGAAAATATCTGTGATCTTATTAGACGCATATTGTACACCTCTATCAGAATGAAAAATAAAACCATCTTTAATTTGTCTTTTACTTCTGGCCTGATGCCAAGTTTTAATAATGGTGTTTTGGGAAGTCATGTCTTCGCTTAAAGTCCAACTTACTACTTTTCTATCTGCTAAATCTATGATGGTTGTTAGGTAATTCCAGTTATCATTCACTCTAATATATGTAATATCAGAAATCCATTTTTCTCCTATTTTTAGACTTTTGAAATCTCTATTTAATACATTTTTTACTATTGGAAAACTGTGCTTTGAGTCTGTTGTTACTACAAATTTTCGCTTTAAGATACTTTTTAACCTCATTTCTTTCATAAGTAATCCTATATAAGACCGACAATATATAAGGTCTTCACGTTCTAGTTTTTTTTGAATCCGATGACTTCCATAGATTTCTCTACTATCTTCAAAAATGGCTTTAATCCTCTTCTTTAGATAATTTCTTGGAGTCTCCATAACTATTAAGTCTTTGTTTTTAAGCCAGTGATAATAAGCGTTTTTACTAACTCTCATACACTTACACATCTTCTCAACACTATAAATATCCGTGTTTTTTAAAACAAATTGATATCTTATGAGTCGCTCTTGGAAAAGATGCTTACTGCCTTTTTTAAGATGTCGCGCTCTATAGTTACATCTCTTAATTCTTTTTTCAAAGCTTTTAATTCTTGGGCTTCTATAGAAAGTACTTTCTTTTTAGAAAAATCTCCAGATCTTGCTGCAAATTCCCGTCCCCAGCGACAAATCATACCTGGGTTTAATCCATATTCCTCTCCAAGTTGTTTCGGTTTACTTCCAGATTTTAATAGTGATACTATCATTACCTTAAACTCGTTATCATGTTTTTTTGCCATAATCTAATATATAAATATTATATGGACTCTAAAAAATCGTCACATCAAAGGTAGACACTCCAATTGGAAGAAGCTTGAAAGGAAGCGTAAAAACCTAATTCGATTAGGAATAGAAAACGGACAAGCATACGCTTGGAGTAGAACTCGAATGGGAGGATGGGCAGTTGCTCAAAGTCCAATTCTACGAACTACAATAACCAAATCTAGACTAAAACGAAAAGGGTACAGACCTTTGGTAGACTATCTTAATAAAACGCAAACTTCAATTTGGTGAACCGCCGTATACGAGACCCGTACGTACGGTGGTGTGAGAGGCGTAGTGGCGATTTTTTAAGTCGTCATCCGTCTACTCGATTACCACACGTTTTTTTCTTTTTCTACTGGCTCAAATGGCTTACAAGCACTTTCCATTGCTTTGTATTCCAATTCTTCCATTGTTGTTTTCTTTGGGAAAATCAAGTTCTTAATTCTTGAAAACCAATCATTGTAAATTCCAGCATTTTTTGAAATCCGTATCATTTCTTTTTTGCTCAGAATTTTTTCCATTCCGTTTTGGAAATCAACTTTTATGAGTGGAAATTCCGCTTGATTTTCTCCAGATAAAGTTACTTGTTTTTTCAGTGCTTGACTAATTGAAGTCATAAACTCTAATATCCAATTTAATTCCGTTAAAGATTTTATTTCGCTCGGTTTTATGTCAAATTCGATTTGCTCTGGACTAAAGAAATATGATTTAACCAAAACTCCATTTAGGTTAATAGTTAGAGATTTAGTTTCTAATTTTCCAGTTTCGTCATTCCACATTTTTTGCACAAAATCAAAGTCAATTTTGTCTGAACTTCTGTTCTCATCAATTCCAAATTCCAATATATATTCAGAATTCAGATAAGCAATCAGTTTTTCCCAATTAGATTCATTAACATCTTGGACGTAAATGTCTCTTAATGTTCCGTCTGATTCGAAAATCCATTTTGCTTTATTCCAATTTCTATCGGTTTTCATCAAATGTGTGGTAACGTCTCGGCTATGGTTAGTACGGGAATTAAAAGTAGTGAACTTTCGATTAAGCACTTAGCCAAAACTTTTTATTTTGTTTTATCTTTTTTGTTCTAAAGCCAAATCAAAAGATTTGGCGGACTTGGTTAAAAGCTTTAAACTTTGGGTCAATCACCAAAACCCGTATTAATTATAGCCATTGTTAGGCATCTGGCTTTTATTTTTTTCCTCCGAATATTCTTGATAGAAAACCTTGTTTCACTCGTTTTTCAACTATCCAAATCGGTTTATCTGTCGGTCTAATGATTTTTGTATTCGCACCAGATTTACCCCAAGGAAATCCTGTCTTTATTGGTTTGTCAGTCAAATCTGCTACTAAAAACATTTCGGGTAACCCAACTTGTCCACTTTCAAAGTCATAGTCCTTTTCATTTCTTTCCATTATTCCGACTTTTTCATTCCAAATTTCCATTACTATCTTTTCGTGAATAATGTCCAAGTTAGATTGATTTCCTTTTAGTCCGAACTCGTCAACGTGTTTTATGAACTCGGCTAAATTTTCCGAGTGTTTCACAATTACTGCTGGGTCGTGACATACATAATAAACAGATTTCCAATTACCATTTGAGTCGATATCCAAAATCCAAAAATTGCCAAATCCATCTCCAGCAAGTTGGATTGAATTTGGAAACATTTCTTCAAATCCAAAATGTCCAAAAGTATCAAAACGTACTTCTTCAAGTCCTAAGAATTCGAAACCTTTACTGAATCTGAGTAAATCTTCAATTTCAGTAGGTAATGTGTTGTTCGGAAGTTGACCTTTAAGAGTTCCTAATTCACTTTCACTCATTCCGTTCAACAATTCAACCTTATATAAATCTCCGTCTTCAGATTCGTATTGGTTGGAAAGGATTGATTCTAATTGTTGTTTTGGTTTCATTTTAGTTTCGTGTCTTTTTTTAGCTTGTGCCTAACGGTTTGTATAAGAATAGTAAGGGGTTAAAATGTACTTACTTTCGGTTTAGTACTTAGCCAAATTTACAATTTTACCGTTAATTTTCTTTTAACCGTCAAATTTTAAATTTGGCGGACTTTGTTAAAATGCACCAACTTTGGGTTTTGGCACTTAACCCTTATTATTTTTATACTTTGTGTGTGCCCAGCATGGGCATCTTTACTTTATCGAAAGATAAATAATTAATCTAGAGGGTGCAAGTCCCTTATGTGCAAGAGTAACGTCTTGAAGCATTAGTAAGTCGCAAGCTGGTTTACCGTGAGGTATGCAGTGAAGGAAGCGGAACTACAAAACTCGGTACTGACGAACAGAAATCGTATACAGAGGCATAATTACTTGGGTAAGCAAGCACATCATTGTAACGCCCAAAGAATACCAAATGGGTAATTATGTAGATACGGCAGTTATTGAGAGAAAGAAGATGTCATTACCTGGGGAGGTCTCCAAAGCCACGAGTTGGCATATTGGAGAAGTCAGCAGAAGTCATAGTACCTATGGGAAACGAGTTGAGGAAATACCTCAGATGGTCTCACAAGTAGGGAAGGACTGAACGTAATTCTCTTCAAAATTCGCATAGGAGCACTAGTTGTAGCCTATGCCTAAACTAGAAGATAGTGCCAAGGGTGAAAAGAGCTTTGGTGTGATGATTTACGAACCGCCGTATACGAGACCCGTACGTACGGTGGTGTGAGAGGCGCACTCCAACTATTTTAGTTGGAGCCGTCTACTCGATTATCTTCTAAAGCGACACATCCAGCTTAGGGCAAGTATGTATACCTTTAGAAACAATACTCAAATATACTATATTCTGAGATAAAAAGAATAGCTTAATATAAACACCAATTGTTTACCAACTTTGGCAAGTATTGTGCGTACAGTTTTTAAAATCTATTAGCGATATGCTAGATTCTGCTTTTCAATTTTTTTATTCATTTGAGTCGGTAGTCAATATGCGTATTGATTTGTATGAGTGAGAGCAATGTATTAAACATTGCGGAGCGTTGAAGATAACGTTGAGTGCAAACTGCGTTTTAATGCAGCTTTGCACATTGTTATCTTCTAAAGCGACACATCCAGCTTAGGGCAAGTATGTATACCTTTAGAAACAATACTCAAATATACTATATTCTGAGATAAAAAGAATAGCTTAATATAAACACCAATTGTTTACCAACTTTGGCAAGTATTGTGCGTACAGTTTTTAAAATCTATTAGCGATATGCTAGATTCTGCTTTTCAATTTTTTTATTCATTTGAGTCGGTAGTCAATATGCGTATTGATTTGTATGAGTGAGAGCAATGTATTAAACATTGCGGAGCGTTGAAGATAACATTATAGGATTAAATCAAGTAAGCCAAGGGCGCAATTTGATTTAATCCGCCGTTGAACTATGGCGTGTCAATTTTACCTTTAAAAGCTATGGAGATTGAATCCTTTTTCTTTATCCAAAGTTAGGATTTTTGAAAGAAATAGAGATATATTTCGTGTTTTTATTCTGTTTTTGATATGCTATGGAGCAGACTTGGTATAATTTACAATGTTGATGTCCTAGTTTTACTATTTTCTTCCATTTTGGCATATAATTCTCTATACCCGAAAAAGGAATGTTTCGCGATAGTCTTATTAAATGCTTATATGTGCCTGTTATTTTCATTGAATTTCAAAGTCTAAATAGGGACCAGCTCTAATAGAAAGTATAATTTTAATATTTTTAATAAGTCCTTTTTTACATTTACAGCATGTAATAGGCTTTGGATTCCACTCTGGATATTGAATAGGTTTAACTACTATTGGGTGTGTTTTTAATAGTTGCTTTTTAATATCGAGCAACATGGCTTTATTTCTGGAGGCGCATATTCCAAAATGTCGTATTCGGACAAATCCTTTTGGTAAAATGTGTTGTGTAAATCTTCGGATAAACTCTTGTGCACTCAGTTGTATTCTAGAACATTGATTGGTTCTATAATTTTTATAGGAAAAATGCACTTCGTTATCTTGGATAGCCTTAATTCTATGATTGCTAATTGCAATCTTATGGGAATATCTCCCCAAATATTCTATGATGCTTTTTACTCCTGAAAAAGGTTTCTTAGCATAGACCACCCATGGTTTATTAAATAAAAGATCCACCAACCCCTGTAGGTTACTATTATCAATTTCTTCTTTGTTTTTCAATTGTTTTAACTGCTTCAAAAATATAGCTCTAAATACTTTACTCATTGCTTTTACAGGAAAAAGATACTTTCCTTTCCCCCGAGTTTCTTTCCACTTTTTTTGTTTATTTATACCTCCAGATGGTACTATACAATGGATATGTGGATGTAGGCTTAAATTTTGCCCCCAAGTATGTAAAATACTGATCATACCACTCTTTGCTCCAAGGTGTTTGGTGTCTCTAGAGAAGAGTTCAATAGTCTTCCAAGAGGAGCTAAACAGAGTATTATAGAGTTGTTTTGGGTAAGCTAAACACAACTGGTTTAACTCACTTGGTAAGGTGAACACCACATGAAAATAAGTTACTGGCAAGACCTGCGTTATACGTGCCTGAATCCATTTTTCCCGCTGTTGGATCTGACACTTAGGGCAATGCCTGTTTCGACAACTGTTGTACGCAATTTGTTGATAATCACAATTGGAACAACTCTGGAGATGTCCTCCCAACACAGCTGTTCTGCAATTGACAATGGCTCTAAGTACTTTTATTTTCTGATAAGATATTTTATGTTTTTCTAAAAATTCCTTTCCATATTCTCTTAATACATCAGCCAGTTCATGTTTAGGTTTCAATGGGAGAGGTATAGTACATCCAACGGGCTTTGTATCTCTTTAAATATAGACTGTGCTACCCTAAGGTAAACTAATGTGCTTTGTAGACTACTATGCCCGAGTTGTTCTTTTAATTGCAATATATTTCCACCCTGTTCTAAAAAATGGACAGCAAAACTATGACGTAAGCTATGTATAGTAATATGCTTATTTATTGGTCTCAAAAATAGTTAAAACTATGTACTTTAGTGCATGTTGCTTTAGCTTCTAAAAACCTTTACATTTGTTTTATGTCAGAACAAAGATCAAATGGACATAGTGTATCCCGTTTAACAGTACATATAGTTTGGAGTACAAAATATCGTTATCATGTTTTGAAAGGAGATCTACAAGTCCGTTGTCGCACTATTTTGGTACAAATATGCGATGCAGAAGATGTTAAAATATTAAAAGGGGTGATATCTAAAGATCATGTTCATATGCATTTGGAATATGGTCCTTCTCAAAATGTGAGCTATTTGGTTAAGAAGTTAAAAGGGCGTAGTTCAAGAAAGCTTCAGCAAGAGTTTCCAGAATTAAAGCATAAATATTGGGGTAGGCATTTTTGGGGTATTGGTTATGGATGTTGGAGTACAGGAAATATTACTGATGAGATGGTCAATGAATACTTGGAGCATCATCGAAGACCAGATCAAGGTAATGCAACGAACTTTATAATTGAGCAATGACCACTGGGTGACTTTGAGTCACCAGCCCGAACCTATGGACTTTAAGTCCATAGTGGTTCAGTTTTGCTTTCTTTAGTGTTTTGCGCAGCACATTTGCAACCGAAGAAGCAGAATAAGGTTTTGCTTTTTCATATCCACCAATCAAGTATTTTTCGGAGTGATAATAAGCTAAATAAGTTTCCAAACCCTTAGCCATTAATTTAGATAATATCACATATCTAGTCACTCCATGTTTGCTATTGATAATGTGAATTCGATGCGCATTAAAATCAACATCTTCTAATCTTAGTTTTAGTAATTCACTAATCCTGAGCCCCGAAGAATAAAGCAAAGACAAAATTACACGATGTTTTAAATTAGGACAATGTTTAGGATTAAGCAAGCTTTTGATTTCTTTCTGGTTAAGAACAACAGGAATTTTAACTTTAGACCGGTTTCCCTTTAATTCAATGCATCGATGGGGAGTGTTCATTACTTTGAATAAAAATCGATACCCATATACTAAAATCTTAATAGAAGAATGGCTTACTTTTCGAAGCCGTAAGTTATAGATGTATTCTGTAATTTGATCATCACTTAGCAAGTGAAAACTTTTGCCATAATATAAACTGATCTGACATAAGGCTCGTAAATAGTTTTTACAGGTAGATTCCGAATAACCAGATGCTATATACACCTTTCTGTACCTCTGATAAGCCTTTATAAAATTTGGTACCGTTCTTTTTGCTAATTCTGAGCAAGGCTCAACTCTTTTTTTTGATACATAATTAGTAGATTTTGATTATAGCTCTTAATTTACAAAATCTAGAGGAGAAAAGTTACCGAAGGTTTAGTTCAACGTTGTTGTATAAGATTAGTTGCGTGTTTTAAGCACTAAAGTTAGCAAATAAATCACACATAGAAAGTCCGCGAGAACTTTCATAAGTAGACTAAAACCAGCAATTAATTTTATACGGTGTTAGCACACGTATTTAATTTTTCAGTTCTTCCAATCTTTTCTTTATGTCAATACTTTTCGGATTTAATTTTAATGCTTTTTGATAAAACCTTTCCGCCTTTATTTTATCTCCTTTAATTTTATAAGCTTTAGCTAAATTACTCCAAGTACTGCTCGATAAGGGATAGTTTTGAGTGTTGTAATTAAAGTAAAAAATTGCTTTTTCAATATCTGGTCGATTATATAGAAATAAATTACCATAATAATTAATTAGTCCTTCGGGCAAATAAATATTATAGCCAAGTCGTTCTGAAAGTGTAGAAAACTTTGTTTTTATCAGTTCTGGATTGGTGTACATTTCATCATAATTTACCATATGCCCTCTAAAAATATATTTCATACCATCAATAAATGAAATTAGAGGCATAGAATGATGATTCTCTTTTTTATACTTATATTTTTTATAATCAAAACTAATATTAGGTGGAAGAGTTTGTTCAAATTCTTGAATAAAAGTCCATCCAGGATTATACTCTTCAGGGTAAACTTTATTCGAAACCCTATCTACGGTTGTGAAGAAAATATCTCGTTTAGAACCTTTGTATTCTTTAGAAAAATTCTTGAGACGTTTCATCATTACCTCATTGTCCCACCACGCACTAAAATCAATTACTAAATAAGAGTTAAATGTTTCAGGAATTGAAAATAAAGCTTGTAAAACAGGTAAACCTGTAAATGAATAACCTACAAAAGTCCGATATGAATTAGTTCTGTATTTATGTTCAACAAATGGAATTAACTCTTTTTGAATAAATTTCAGAAAGTCATCTGCACCTCCACTAACTTCTAATCCTTTTTCCGCTTCCTTTGTGTAACCAATTAAGGAATTTGTAGGAGAAGAATCTTTAACTCGGTCTTGACTCGTAATTCCTATAACAATCATTTCAGGTATTTGTGGACTGGCATCACTACTTAATTGTGTAATTACTCCTGAAAATGAATTAAAAAATTTTCTTCCATCTAAAAGATATAGTACAGGATAATTTATATAATTATTTTCATTATAAGAATTAGGAAGGTATACTGAAATTTCTCTATCTGAATTAAGTATTTCAGATTTGATTGTTAATCTTTTTCCAATGATGATATCCTTCTCATTTTGTCCATATGATGTATTAAAAAAAATTGTTAATATTAGTAGGGTAAATAGTTTTCTCATTTTTGTTTTTATGTGTGCTAACGTCTCGGCTATGGTTAGTACGGGAATTAAAATTACTAAATTTCCGATTAAGCACTTAGCCAAAACTTTTTATTTTGTTTTATCTTTTTCTTTATAAAGCCAAATCAAAAAGATTTGGTGGACTTGGTTTAAAACTCTAAACTTTGGGTTAAGAACCAAAACCCGTATTAATTATAGCCATTGTTACCAATAGTACTTATTGAATTTTCCAAATACTTTTCGCTTGTTTGGATAAATTAGATTGTCTATGTTTTATTTTCTGTGCGGTCCATTGTTCAAAATCAAAAGTATTAGTCATTTTATATATACTTGTTTTGTAAATTTCTTTCTTTTCTCCAATAGGCTTTACGCCACAATTATTGTTTTTTTTTGGTTCTAGTAAGGTATAATTTCCAATTCTATAGATAAAGTCTGGTTGAATGTCCTTCATAAAAATATCGTCCCAATGTTCATTTGGGTTTTCAGGAAGAATATGTTCAATAGAACCTTCATCGTCAATATAATGGTAAGAAGTATTTGCTATATGATTTTCCAAAGAAAATAAAATATATCTTACAAGTTTCGTTTTTCGTTTAGTACTAATTGAAATTGAATTGAACGCATTCTGAAAAGCTTCATCATTAGGATATATTCTTTTTAATGTTTCAAATACTCCAGAGTGACTTGTCAATTTACCTTTAGATACTTTTACAGCCGCATCATTATATACAGTTTCAAGTATATTTGTTTTTAAACCACTAATTACTGAATAACGAAAAGATATTACGGAACACATTTTACAGACCTTTGCAAAATCCTTAATATTAAACTGGGAGTAACAAGCTAAAAGCAAGGGAAATGATTGTCGGATATTAAATAACTGTAATTCGGATAATGCTGATTTAATTTCTTTTTCACCTTTCCATAAATCATCATTTGGATTATATAGAGCCGCGAATAATTCTGCATTTATTTCTAAATCACCAATTAAATCAAACACATCTGTGGCGTTTAGAACTGTTCTTTTAATACGTTTAAATAATTCTTTTTCCGTAACGAGTTTATTTCGGGAAATCCAAAAATAGCGAAGAAAGTATGAAAAGTCTTTATATCTAACAAATTTCAATATGTTTTCCCATTTATTTTTAAGATGCTGATGGTCTGCTTCATCTACTTTGGAAAATAAGTAGTTCTTTAATAAATCAGTTACGGATAAATCAAGACCTCTATCATTTAATGTTTCAAAAACCAAATAGGCATTGAGTTCATCAACAACGGATATTTCAATAAAAGTCAGGTTGTCACCAATAAACTCAAGGAAGTCTACTAGTTCCGATGTTGAATTTTGAACATAGACTTCTTTTATCAATTTATCATAGAAGAAATTATAAGCTCCAATTAAATTTTTATTGGACTTAGATAGTTTTCGTATGTTATTTACTTCATGAAATTGTATTAAATAAGAGGCATATGTAGGATTGTTTTCATTATTTAAAACCAATTTATTTGTAAACATTAAAGACGAAGCCGATTTAAATCCTATATATTTTTTCAAAAGGATATCTTTTCTTTCTTTATTGTTTTCGGCATCAATATCATTTGATATTAAGTCGTTAATAATTCGGATACAGCTTAATGCTAAAATACTTAAAGTCGTTAACCTTTGTTGTCCATCAATGATTTCGAATTTTTTTGATTCTTTCTTCATTAACACTAAAGCTCCCATGTAATGCTTTGTGTTATCATTTTTGGCATTATTTATATCAAGCCATAAATCGTCCCAATTATCGTCAGTCCAAGAATAATCTCTTTGAAACATTGGAACATTATAAACATTGTCCCCTGCAATCAGTCCACTAAAAGATATTGTATTTGCATTTAAAAGTTGTTCGTTTTGACTCATGTATTCCTTGGTTTCGTATTATTGGTAACGGTGAGTGCAAACTGCGTTTTAATGCAGCTTTGCACATTGTTATCTTCTAAAGCGACACATCCAGCTTAGGGCAAGTATGTACACCTTTAGAAACAATACTCAAATATACTATATTCTGAGATAAAAAGCATAGCTTAATATAAACACCAATTGTTTACCAACTTTGGCAAGTATTGTGCGTACAGTTTTTAAAATCTATTAGCGATATGCTAGATTCTGCTTTTCAATTTTTTTATTGGATTGAGTCGGTAGTTAATTTACATACAGATTCATTTGAGTTAGAGCAATGTATTAAACATTGCGGAGCGTTGAAGATAACGTTGAGTCAAACTGCGTTTTAATGCAGCTTTGCACATTGTTATCTTCTAAAGCGACACATCCAGCTTAGGGCAAGTATGTACACCTTTAGAAACAATACTCAAATATACTATATTCTGAGATAAAAAGCATAGCTTAATATAAACACCAATTGTTTACCAACTTTGGCAAGAATTGTGCGTACAGTTTTTAAAATCTATTAGCGATATGCTAGATTCTGCTTTTCAATTTTTTTATTCATTTGAGTCGGTAGTCAATATGCGTATTGATTTGTATGAGTGAGAGCAAAGTATTAAACATTGCGGAGCGTTGAAGATAACGTCCAGTATAAGAATAGTAAGGGCTTAAAATGTACTTATTTATTGGTTTAGGACTTAGCCAAATTTACAATTTTCGTTTTAATTTTTTCTCTTTAAATCGTCAAATTGTAAATTTGGCGAACTTGGCAAAAATGAAACCAACTTTGGGTTAAGCACTTTGCCCTTATTATTTTTATACATTGTTACCATACGTACTCTTTATTCTTTTATTATTTCTTTCCACTTGTCAGATTCCGCAAACTCTTTCACGATTCGATTCCGTTCAGTTAATAATTCCGTCATATATTTTTTCAGGAATAATTTGTCGGCTAGTTTCCCTAAAATTCCCAAAGGTGATTTATAATCAAAAAAATCCGTCATTAGCGTTCCGCCATTCAAATCCGCAAAATGATGTTCGTGTTTAAATTCAGAGAATGCTCCTTTTTGCATTTCGTCCGCAAAATAATTCGGTCTTTTAAATTCCGTAATCTTTGAAGTCAGATTTTGATATATTCCAAAATGTTTGGCTCTCCAAGTTACACTTTCATTCATTCCAATTAATCCGCTAGTTTTTCCAGAAATAGCTTTTTCATTCGTATGCTCAGTCGAAATTTCATGCAAATCAATACTTCTGGAAAGGTCAAAAACTATTGCTTTATCCGCTTTTATTTCAGTTCGGATTTCGATTCGTGGCATTTTTTTTTGTATGTATGGTAACGACTCGGCTATGGTTAGTACGGGAATTAAAAAGCGATTAATTTCCGATTAAGCACTTAGCCAAATCTTTTTATTTTGTTTTATCTTTTTGTTTTTTAAAGCCAAATCAAAAGATTTGGCGGACTTAGTAAATATACACTAAACTTTGGGTTAAGCACCAAAACCCGTATTAATTATAGCCATTGTTAGCAGCTTTTATCTTTTAATTAATCCACTTTCCAGCTTCAATTACTCTTTCAAGATGTCCCATAGTTACATCTGGTTTCAAATACTTTCTTCGTTCTTTATTTATTAAATTTTTAATCCAATTTATAGGTCTTGGCACAAAGTCAGGTCCTCCGTCAATGTGCAAATCAATATCGAAATCATCTAGATTTTTAATTTCAAATTCGTCAAAGAAATCTTCGAAAAAACTAATTGAATCAATTCCATAGAATCCAATGTCTTCAGCCAGTTTTAACTCGGGTATTATCTCATCAGCTTTGAGATGAGTCCTACTAGTTAAAAAATCAATTAGTTCTTGTTTCATATTAATTGTCAAGTTCTCGATAAAATGAAAAAAGATTTTTATAATGTTCTTTTGTTTTAATTCCCATTATTGACTTTAAATATTCCCTTGGTTTCTTTTTTTGTTCCATAATGGTTACTAAAAAATCAGTATATAGATAATTCGTTACGGTATCTTCTGCGTAATCGAAGGCTTCCTCCACATTGTTCATAAATTGAATTACATCTTGAAGTTCACCATCTATGACAAATTGTGTTAGTTCTTTCGCTAGTTTGGTCATTATTCCAGAGTTTTCAAATCCTTCCTTCTCTAGGTCAATTCCTTTGAGTGCCTGTAATTTTTCAATTTTTGGGAATTGTATTTCTAAAGCAGTATAAAATTCAAGAGCGGTTTGTTTTTTCATTTGGAATTGCTGCTAACGGTTAGTATAAGAAACGTTGGGCAGTTAAAAAGCACTTTCGTTTCGGTTTATTACTGAGCTAAATATAAATATTTTGCTTTAATTTTCTCTTAAATGCCAAATTTTATATTTAGCGGACTTTGTTAATATGCACAGAACTTTGAGTTTAGCACAAACCGCCCTATGTTTTTTATACATTGTTACCTGTCTGGCTTCCTTTACGTAAACTTGCTAGCGTTGGCAAAGGCATACTCTTTTACAGTTTTGGTGTAACGTGGATGGAGCGACTGGAAATGTGTATGGCTTTTAGCGTTTGGCAATTCCAATATTTATAAATATATTTGCATACTATAATTAGCGAAATAAATTGAATCATTTAAAAGAACTAAATACTGTATCTGGAGAAACAGATATTTTAAAAGTAAAGCTTACTGGTAGGTATTATACACCTTCTGAGTTAGCTCAGATTGGTATTGAAAATTTATTAAATGAAATTAAACAAAGAGGTGATTTTACAGAACCTTTAAGAATTATAGACCCTTTTGGGGGAGATGGAAGATTGATTTATTGGTTTTTGAAGGCTTGGAAGAAAAATGAATTGCCTAATGTTACTTTCGATATTTTTATATGGGATTTACAAGATTTTGGTTTTTCTGAAGCAAAAACACATTTTAAAGAGTTAGAAAATCTCGGCTTAAATTTTACATTGAGTTTTCGACAAGTAGATTCATTTAAACTTGGGTTAGATTTTTTTAATTCATTTGATGTTATCCTAACAAACCCTCCGTGGGAATTACTCAAACCAGACAGAAGAGAGTTAAAAGTCTTAAACGAAGATAGACAGTCAGCGTATATAGAATCTTTGCGTGAATTTGATACTTTCATTACAGAGAATTACCCCATTTCTCAACCAAATAAAAAATTCGCAGGTTGGGGAACAAACTTATCAAGGGTAGGATTAGAATTGTCTTTTAATCTATTAAGGAAGAAATCATTTTGCTTAATCGTTTTACCAGCAACTTTTTTTGCAGACCAACAATCAACCAGACTAAGGGAATTAATTTATAAAAAGTCAAATATTAGGCACATAAGTTATTTTCCACCTGAAGCAAGACTATTTGGTTCGGCAGATACAAGCTCGTCAATTTTAATTTTTGATAAGTCAGAAAGTATAACTTACGAAAATCAAAATATTGAGCTAAAAGTTTATAATAAAGATTTAGAAATAGAAAATAAAGGAGTTCTAAATTTAGATTTTAAGAGTTTAAAAGAAAATGATTTTTTAATACCTATTGGATTGGGGTTAAAGGGAATGTCTCTTTTTGAAAAATTAAAAAATTCATTTTCATCTTGGAGTGAAATCGAAACAAATGAAGTGAATTGTTTTTGGGCAGGAAGGGAATTAGATGAAACGAGAAGTCAGGAATGGCTGAGTGATACAAAAGGAACTATCAAGTTTATTAAAGGACGTATGATTCAAAGATATACGATAGTTGATGAGCCTAGATTATTTGTAAATAAAGAGAATTGGACACCACCAAAATCTGTTAATTATGAAAGGATAGTTTGGAGAGATGTATCAAGAACAAATCAAAAAAGAAGAATAGTTGCGACAATAATTCCTAAAAATGTTGTGGCGGGTAACTCGTTAGGAGTTTGTTATTTTAACGATTCAAACACTAAATCATTATACTTCCTCCTAGGTGTTTTTAATTCATATTGTTTTGAATTTCAATTAAGGTCTTATTTGGCTACAGGACACGTTTCACTTTCGTCTTTGAGAAAGGTAAGTATGCCAAATAGAGCAGAGTATAATAAACATCAATTACTTTCTCAATTAGTGGAAACAGTATTAGATGGTAATATTGAAAATGAAAATAAAATTGAGGCTTATGTTGCTAGATATATTTATAGACTATCAAAGCCTGAATTTAAAAATTTGTTAAGCTATTTTAAAAAGCATAATAAAGAAGAAAAAAATAATATTCTAGAGGAATATGATAATATAAGTATAGAAAAAAATAATTTGAAAGACACAATTAATGTTTTAGGCACAATTATTCCAAATCATTTATCAGGTAGTTTAAGTGCTCTTGATATGAGAATTGTAAATTCCGTTCCTCCTGGTGGTAATTGGAAGAATATTCCTGATGATGTACCCTCAAAACGAGTGCAAACAATAAGAGAAAGTTATGCAAGAGGAGAAGGTAGTCGTTCGACTTATTATGGAAGACTTTTACCTGAAATGCCAAGTTATACTATAAATACATATTTTAGTAGACCTGGTAATGGATGTCATATTCATTATTCTCAGAATAGAGTGATTTCTCAACGAGAAGCTGCAAGACTTCAGTCATTTCCAGATAATTTTATTTTTCACGGTTCTCAGACTTCTGTAAATACTCAAATTGGAAACGCTGTACCTCCATTATTAGCATATCAATTAGCTAAAAGAATAGAAGAATCAATAGGTCAAAAAGGTGTTTATATTGATTTGTTTTCTGGCGCTGGAGGTATGGGACTAGGCTTTAAGTTGGCAGGGTGGACTCCTATACTTGCAAATGATATTGATAAGAATTTTCTAAAGACTTATGCTAATAATATTCATTCTGAGACAATTTGTGGGAGTATTTCTGACCCAACAATTTTTAAGGAAATAGTAAAAAGAGCTAAAGAACTAAAAAAAGAATTTAAAGGAAAACCTTTCTGGGTTCTTGGAGGACCTCCTTGTCAAGGATTTTCTACTGCTGGCAAGAAAAGGACAATGGAAGATGAAAGAAATCATTTGTTTTATAACTATGTTGAGTTTTTAGACAAAGTTAAGCCAGATGGATTTGTTTTTGAAAATGTTTCTGGACTATTGAATATGAAAAAAGGCGAGGTTTTTGAGATGGTGAAGAATGAATTTTCTAAGAAAATGAAGAATATAGAAGGTTTTGTATTAAGTACAGAAAATTACGCTATTCCACAGAGAAGAAAAAGAGTGATTTTAATTGGTTCAAAAAGTCTAAAAACTAAAATTGAACCTCCGAAGATACTAACTTCTCTAAATAAAAAAAAGGACTTATTTACTACATATGCGAAAAGTATTGGAGTAGAAGAAGCGTTGAGTGATTTGCCTGAATTAAGTCCATCTCAAAACGGTAGCTCTTTAAATTATTTAGATATTGAATTGTCCAATTATCAAAAGTTAATGAGAGGAATCATAGACGTTAAAGAATACTTAGATAATTATTAAGAATTTTCAGTCTCTCTAACATATCTGTCGTCATTCCATAGTTTTGCAATTAGTAATGAAATTTCATTCATATTCTCGTTAAGAATTTTTTTAGCTTTTTCGAGAATAGCTATATCTAAACTATTGTAAATTTGGATTATTTGTTTAGCCGTTGAAGTATTTAATTTTCCTGAAAATTCATTTAAATGCTTCCCTATTATTAAATCCAAAGCCTTAATATCACTTTTTTCATAATCAAATAACTTAATTATTTTTTTCACGGAGGTTTCCATATTTTCTTCTTTAATTACAAATAAATGTCTGTTTTCTTTTTCTAAAAACAATCTTAAAGAATCAAATCCTATTCTTAGTCTACGACTTTTCTGCTCTAGAGTGTACTTATTTTCGCGAGGTGTTTTTATGATAGAATCATAGTTGGTTAAAAAATTGTCAACTTTTAAATTTTTGAATTTACATTGATTATCTGCATAATCTAATTCTAATAAGTAAATTAATAAAACATAGGCTCCAGAATTATACAATTTAGAAAGTAGCACCATCGCATTTCTTTGATTGTCTCTTAGCATTTTAGAAAGTCTCAACGCATTTTCCTCTGTATTTACTTTTAATTTTAAAATGTTCCAGAGAGATTCTCCATACCACGATATAACCTTATACCCCTGCGCTTCATCTTTGATTAAATCGCTGACATCTCCAAAACTCATTCTATTGTTTTTTGCTGAGTTTGCGGATTTACTTAAAAGCCTAAACCTTGGTCTGTGGCAAAAGCCTAAAGATAAAGGTCCTATATGGTCAGCAGAAGGTGGACCTTCTCCACCATCGGCATTTTTTTCTGAAGATAAATTGGTTCTAACTAAGCCCATCAGTCTGTCCGCAGCTATCCAATCGCCTTCAGACCAATATTCAAAAACTCTTCTGTCAGTAACATAAGACATTAAATTTTCTTTACTTCTCCCTTTATCTGCAGTTCCTCTGCAACATCTATTGAAAGAATGAAAACCATCAAATCTATCAGGAGCGTTTGACATAGCTCCTGGACTTAATAAGCTTGGTTCGGAAGGAATGTAAACATCTTTAACCCAGTTTAGTAAGTTGTCCAACTTTGAATTGAAGGATGGAACAGATATTTTGTTTGTAGATAATATTTTCTCTATGTCTTTAATAGATTCATTTCCATAAACTTCGATTAAGTTTAGGATTACATCATTTATATGGTCTATAGAAGAGATTTCAATGTCATCTCCAAACTTTTTTTGGATTCTCTTTATTAAGTTCTTTTGAGGATATACGTATGCAATATCTAAAATAGTACCACATCTTTTACAAGACTTTTTGCCAGTTGGGTGAATTAATTTTGCAGTTCTACTAATCCATTTGTCAGAATTGATATCAATACCAATACTTTTGGCTTTTGATTGCCACCAATTTCTTCTTTTTTGATGAGTATGTTGATACAATCCTCCAGACCTATTTGATGGAGCTTCCCATTGAACTTTTCCGTCTGCTTTTATAGCATCTGGCATATTTTCATAAACAGAATGAGAAACAATAAATTTCATATAATGTACAAAAGAACCAGCCCAGTTTTCTCCTTTATTTCCATAGTCGGCAGGGTCTTCACTTACGTGAGAAAAATCATTATTTTCTTCCATATAGAATTATTTAAATAAATCTGCAATGGAAGTATCTAATGCATTTGCAATTTTTTGTATGTTGAGAAGTGTTATATTCTTTTCCGCTCTTTCAATCATACCAATATAAGTACGATGTAATTCAGCTCTAAATGCTAGTTCTTCCTGAGAAAGCCCTTTAGCTTTTCTTAGTTCACGAACATTTTCACCAAACTCTACTAATATATTCTGATTTATTTCCATTGCTAATCAAAGTATGCAAAGCTAACTTTAGTATACAATTTCAGCAACAGACTATAGTTAGCATTATTTATTAACGTAAGGAGTGGGAAGAAACAGCTCTTTTATTTTTTTAAGCGTTGGAAGAAGCGTTTGGCAAAAAATAAATGTGCTGTTTGAGCGTTGGCTTTTCAGCTTGCAGGTAACGTTTGGCTAAGCGCAGTGCGGATTAGAAAGTACGGATTTCCAAACTTGCAATTAGCCAAAGCTTTTTATTTTGTTTTATCTTTTTTTTCTAAAACCAAATCAAAAGATTTGGCGGTCTTCGTTAAATGTAATAAACTTTTGAGTAAGTACCTAACCCGCATTGCGTTTAGGTTTTGTTGTAAAATCGTTTTTATTATTCAATTTCGTTTCTAACTTCATTACCCCAATAATATGCGAAATTATCAGCGTAATTTTCCGCTCGTTGTTTTTTGTAATTCGGACTCCAATATCTTTGATAAACACTATCCATTTGATGCCCAATTTCGTGAAAAAGCAAACCTTCTAAATAATATCTCTTAATTTTTTCTTCTGTCCAATTTAAAATCCAATTTCCATTCGAGTGGATTAATTCAGGCTCGTATGCCGAATACCATTTTAATGTTTTATTAGATGGCTTTTTATTTCCAAATTCCATTTTTAAATCAGTCGAAAATGGGTATAACACAATTAAATTCACTCCGCTACCACAAATGAAATATCCTTGAAAACTTCCTTCTTTTTCATACTCTTTATTGGTCATTTTTCTTAACCATATATGAGTAAGGTTTTCTGTATGTTCAGAAGGTAGTTTATCTAGAAATTCTTTTATTTCACCAACTGTTACAGGGAAATATAAATCCCGTGAGGAATTATCTACTATAAAAATTGGTGTTTCTTCGTTTTCACTTGGTGTCGAAAAGTTGTGTTGTCGGTTGAAAATGTTATCAGCAAGTTTTGGTCTTTTTCGTCCACCTTTAATATCTCCGAATTTTCGACTTTTTTTCCAAGCGGTTTCTTTTCGGGTCTGTCTCATTTATTTTCTTTAATGTTTTACAACAAAATGCTATAAAACGTTTTATAGTATAAAGTGTCTAATCAAATTAAAAGCTCCTAATAGTATTAAAATGTAGCCTAATATTTTAATTTTCCCACCGTGTTTTTCCTTGATTTCATTAAATCTTTCAAGTTTTTCTGTATCATTGGTTTTAGGTTGTTTATACCCTCCGAAATACAATACACAATATACCCCTAAAATGATTGGTATAAGTTCCCCAATAATTCCAAATATATTTCCCATCTTTTTATTTCATTTAATGTTTTACAACGTTTTGGCTAAACTGCGTTTTAATGCAGTTTAGGTGCTGTTGGTGGTTCGTTACTTTATTTCGTTCAGTAACATTCTCCATATGTTAGTTTTAAAAGTTTCTTTAAAAACTCCAAAATGTCCAATTCTCTTAACTCCAAAATCAGTAGGTTTTAAATTGTTAAACTTGATTTTTGAATTCCGATACTGACTAGTCATCCATTCTACCGCTTTTTTGGGTGCAAAATCATCATCTTCAATACTAAATGCGCTAATGTCAAGTTCAATATTATCGTAATATTTAAAGTCTATTGATTTATCGCTTTGTATATAGTCTGGATTTTTGCCCCAATTTCGCCATTGATTAGCTACATTTTTTTGGCAGATTTTCCATTCCACTCAGTTTTTTTGAGTTGAGATACCCAAATAAATTTAAAAGAACAGGAAATAGAATATACCAATTAAACCACATTTTTATCCTATCAATTCCTTTCCAAAATTTCCAATAACCAGACTGAGCGGCAACAAGTATTATTTTATCAAATTTGGTTGAGGATTTGGCTAACCCAATAAGTTGACCGCCTATACTATGTCCAAGAATTACTTTTTTAGAGTTGGGATATTTTCTTATAGCATATTGTATGACATATTCTAAATCATTTTTTCCCCAATCAGCAGCATTGCTATTAAGTTCTTTAATAGGTTTAGTCAATGAACGACCAATACCACTATAATCAAAAGTTAGAACCGAAACTCCATTGTCAGACAGATACTCGGAAAATTTTTGATAATACTCCTGTTTTACACCTGTTGCTGAGGCAATAATAAGCACAGTTTGGTCTTTATCGGATTTAAAAATAGTAGCGGATAATGTTTCGGAATGTGATGTTATTTCTATTTGTTCCATTCTTTTGCTATAATGACTACCAACATTATAGGATTAAATCAAGTAAGCCAAGGGCGCAATTTGATTTAATCCGCCGTTGAACTATGGCGTGTCAATTTTACCTTTAAAAGCTATGGAGATTGAATCCTTTTTCTTTATCCAAAGTTAGGATTTTTGAAAGAAATAGAGATATATTTCGTGTTTTTATTCTGTTTTTGATATGCTATGGAGCAGACTTGGTATAATTTACAATGTTGATGTCCTAGTTTTACTATTTTCTTCCATTTTGGCATATAATTCTCTATACCCGAAAAAGGAATGTTTCGCGATAGTCTTATTAAATGCTTATATGTGCCTGTTATTTTCATTGAATTTCAAAGTCTAAATAGGGACCAGCTCTAATAGAAAGTATAATTTTAATATTTTTAATAAGTCCTTTTTTACATTTACAGCATGTAATAGGCTTTGGATTCCACTCTGGATATTGAATAGGTTTAACTACTATTGGGTGTGTTTTTAATAGTTGCTTTTTAATATCGAGCAACATGGCTTTATTTCTGGAGGCGCATATTCCAAAATGTCGTATTCGGACAAATCCTTTTGGTAAAATGTGTTGTGTAAATCTTCGGATAAACTCTTGTGCACTCAGTTGTATTCTAGAACATTGATTGGTTCTATAATTTTTATAGGAAAAATGCACTTCGTTATCTTGGATAGCCTTAATTCTATGATTGCTAATTGCAATCTTATGGGAATATCTCCCCAAATATTCTATGATGCTTTTTACTCCTGAAAAAGGTTTCTTAGCATAGACCACCCATGGTTTATTAAATAAAAGATCCACCAACCCCTGTAGGTTACTATTATCAATTTCTTCTTTGTTTTTCAATTGTTTTAACTGCTTCAAAAATATAGCTCTAAATACTTTACTCATTGCTTTTACAGGAAAAAGATACTTTCCTTTCCCCCGAGTTTCTTTCCACTTTTTTTGTTTATTTATACCTCCAGATGGTACTATACAATGGATATGTGGATGTAGGCTTAAATTTTGCCCCCAAGTATGTAAAATACTGATCATACCACTCTTTGCTCCAAGGTGTTTGGTGTCTCTAGAGAAGAGTTCAATAGTCTTCCAAGAGGAGCTAAACAGAGTATTATAGAGTTGTTTTGGGTAAGCTAAACACAACTGGTTTAACTCACTTGGTAAGGTGAACACCACATGAAAATAAGTTACTGGCAAGACCTGCGTTATACGTGCCTGAATCCATTTTTCCCGCTGTTGGATCTGACACTTAGGGCAATGCCTGTTTCGACAACTGTTGTACGCAATTTGTTGATAATCACAATTGGAACAACTCTGGAGATGTCCTCCCAACACAGCTGTTCTGCAATTGACAATGGCTCTAAGTACTTTTATTTTCTGATAAGATATTTTATGTTTTTCTAAAAATTCCTTTCCATATTCTCTTAATACATCAGCCAGTTCATGTTTAGGTTTCAATGGGAGAGGTATAGTGCATCCAACGGGCTTTGTATCTCTTTAAATATAGACTGTGCTACCCTAAGGTAAACTAATGTGCTTTGTAGACTACTATGCCCGAGTTGTTCTTTTAATTGCAATATATTTCCACCCTGTTCTAAAAAATGGACAGCAAAACTATGACGTAAGCTATGTATAGTAATATGCTTATTTATTTTTGCTTTCTTTAGTGTTTTGCGCAGCACATTTGCAACCGAAGAAGCAGAATAAGGTTTTGCTTTTTCATATCCACCAATCAAGTATTTTTCGGAGTGATAATAAGCTAAATAAGTTTCCAAACCCTTAGCCATTAATTTAGATAATATCACATATCTAGTCACTCCATGTTTGCTATTGATAATGTGAATTCGATGCGCATTAAAATCAACATCTTCTAATCTTAGTTTTAGTAATTCACTAATCCTGAGCCCCGAAGAATAAAGCAAAGACAAAATTACACGATGTTTTAAATTAGGACAATGTTTAGGATTAAGCAAGCTTTTGATTTCTTTCTGGTTAAGAACAACAGGAATTTTAACTTTAGACCGGTTTCCCTTTAATTCAATGCATCGATGGGGAGTGTTCATTACTTTGAATAAAAATCGATACCCATATACTAAAATCTTAATAGAAGAATGGCTTACTTTTCGAAGCCGTAAGTTATAGATGTATTCTGTAATTTGATCATCACTTAGCAAGTGAAAACTTTTGCCATAATATAAACTGATCTGACATAAGGCTCGTAAATAGTTTTTACAGGTAGATTCCGAATAACCAGATGCTATATACACCTTTCTGTACCTCTGATAAGCCTTTATAAAATTTGGTACCGTTCTTTTTGCTAATTCTGAGCAAGGCTCAACTCTTTTTTTTGATACATAATTAGTAGATTTTGATTATAGCTCTTAATTTACAAAATCTAGAGGAGAAAAGTTACCGAAGGTTTAGTTCAACGTTGAGTGTAAACTGCGTTTTAATGCAGCTTTGCACATTGTTATCTTCTAAAGCGACACATCCAGCTTAGGGCAAGTATGTATACCTTTAGAAACAATACTCAAATATACTATATTCTGAGATAAAAAGCATAGCTTAATACAAAGACCAATTGTTTACCAACTTTGGCAAGTATTGTGCGTACAGTTTTTAAAATCTATTAGCGATATGCTAGATTCTGCTTTTCAATTTTTTTATTCATTTGAGTCGGTAGTCAATATGCGTATTGATTTGTATGAGTTAGAGCAACGTATTAAACGTTGCGGAGCGTTGAAGATAACGTTGAGTGTAAACTGCGTTTTAATGCAGCTTTGCACATTGTTATCTTCTAAAGCGACACATCCAGCTTAGGGCAAGTATGTATACCTTTAGAAACAATACTCAAATATACTATATTCTGAGATAAAAAGCATAGCTTAATATAAACACCAATTGTTTACCAACTTTGGCAAGTATTGTGCGTACAGTTTTTAAAATCTATTAGCGATATGATAGATTCTGCTTTTCAATTTTTTTATTCATTTGAGTCGGTAGTCAATATGCGTATTGATTTGTATGAGTGAGAGCAATGTATTAAACATTGCGGAGCGTTGAAGATAACATTATAGGATTAAATCAAGTAAGCCAAGGGCGCAATTTGATTTAATCCGCCGTTGAACTATGGCGTGTCAATTTTACCTTTAAAAGCTATGGAAATTGAATCCTTTTTCTTTATCCAAAGTTAGGATTTTTGAAAGAAGTAGAGATATATTTCGTGTTTTTATTCTGTTTTTGATATGCTATGGAGCAGACTTGGTATAATTTACAATGTTGGCATCCTAGTTTTACTATTTTCTTCCATTTTGGCATATAATTCTCTATACCCGAAAAAGGAATGTTTCGCGATAATCTTATTAAATGCTTATATGTGCCTGTTATTTTCATTGAATTTCAAAGTCTAAATAGGGACCAGCTCTAATAGAAAGTATAATTTTAATATTTTTCATAAGTCCTTTTTTACATTTACAGCATGTAATAGGCTTTGGATCCCACTCTGGATATTGAATAGGTTTAACTACTATTGGGTGTGTTTTTAATAGTTGCTTTTTAATATCGAGCAACATGGCTTTATTTCTGGAGGCGCATATTCCAAAATGTCGTATTCGGACAAATCCTTTTGGTAAAATGTGTTGTGTAAATCTTCGGATAAACTCTTGTGCACTCAGTTGTATTCTAGAACATTGATTGGTTCTATAATTTTTATAGGAAAAATGCACTTCGTTATCTTGGATAGCCTTAATTCTATGATTGCTAATTGCAATCTTATGGGAATATCTCCCCAAATATTCTATGATGCTTTTTACTCCTGAAAAAGGTTTCTTAGCATAGACCACCCATGGTTTATTAAATAAAAGATCCACCAACCCCTGTAGGTTACTATTATCAATTTCTTCTTTGTTTTTTAATTGTTTTAACTGCTTCAAAAATATAGCTCTAAATACTTTACTCATTGCTTTTACAGGAAAAAGGTACTTTCCTTTCCCCCGAGTTTCTTTCCACTTTTTTTGTTTATTTATACCTCCAGATGGTACTATACAATGGATATGTGGATGTAGGCTTAAATTTTGCCCCCAAGTATGTAAAATACTGATCATACCACTCTTTGCTCCAAGGTGTTTGGTGTCTCTAGAGAAGAGTTCAATAGTCTTCCAAGAGGAGCTAAACAGAGTATTATAGAGTTGTTTCGGGTAAGCTAAACACAACTGGTTTAACTCACTTGGTAAGGTGAACACCACATGAAAATAAGTTACTGGCAAGACCTGCGCTATACGTGCCTGAATCCATTTTTCCCGCTGTTGGATCTGACACTTAGGGCAATGCCTGTTTCGGCAACTGTTGTACGCAATTTGTTGGTAATCACAATTGGAACAACTCTGGAGATGTCCTCCCAACACAGCTGTTCTACAATTAACAATGGCTCTAAGTACTTTTATTTTCTGATAAGATATTTTATGTTTTTCTAAAAATTCCTTTCCATATTCTCTTAATACATCAGCCAGTTCATGTTTAGGTTTCAATGGGAGAGGTATAGTACATCCAACGGGCTTTGTATCTCTTTAAATATAGACTGTGCTACCCTAAGGTAAACTAATGTGCTTTGTAGGCTACTATGCCCGAGTTGTTCTTTTAATTGCAATATATTTCCACCCTGTTCTAAAAAATGGACAGCAAAACTATGACGTAAGCTATGTATAGTAATATGCTTATTTATTTTTGCTTTCTTTAGTGTTTTTCGCAGCACATTTGCAACCGAAGAAGCAGAATAAGGTTTTGCTTTTTCATATCCACCAATCAAGTATTTTTCGGAGTGATAATAAGCTAAATAAGTTTCCAAACCCTTAGCCATTAATTTAGATAATATCACATATCTAGTCACTCCATGTTTGCTATTGATAATGTGAATTCGATACGCATTAAAATCAACATCTTCTAATCTTAGTTTTAGTAATTCACTAATCCTGAGCCCCGAAGAATAAAGCAAAGACAAAATTACACGATGTTTTAAATTAGGACAATGTTTAGGATTAAGCAAGCTTTTGATTTCCTTCTGGTTAAGAACAACAGGAATTTTAACTTTAGATCGGTTTCCCTTTAATTCTATACATCGATGTGGTGTTTTCATTACTTTGAATAAAAACCGATATCCATATACTAAAATCTTAATAGAAGAATGGCTTACTTTGCGAAGCCGTAAGTTATAGATGTATTCTGTAATTTGATCATCACTTAGCAAGTGAAAACTTTTGACATAATATAAACTGATCTGACATAAGGCTCGTAAATAGTTTTTACAGGTAGATTCCGAATAACCAGATGCTATATACACCTTTCTGTACCTCTGATAAGCCTTTATAAAATTTGGTACCGTTCTTTTTGCTAATTCTGAGCAAGGCTCAACTCTTTTTTTTGATACATAATTAGTAGATTTTGATTATAGCTCTTAATTTACAAAATCTAGAGGAGAAAAGTTACCGAAGGTTTAGTTCAACTTGTTTATAAACGCAGTTTATTGCGTTTATTTCACTTTCAAATATACTTTTTATTTAATAAATCAAAAGGACTCGTAATATTTGTTAAGTTAGTTTTGCATACATGTGTGTAAATCTCTGTGGTTTTACTAGAATTATGTCCTAAAAGCTTTTGTATATACCTTAAATTAGTACCATTTTCTAATAAATGTGTAGCAAATGAGTGCCTTAATGTATGAACTGTTGCTGGTGAGTTAACTTGGGCTTCTTTCTTAGCTCTATTAAAAAATTGTCTTATACTTGAGGCGCTATATTGATTTTTTTTTGGTCCTTCAAACAACCATTCTTTAGGTTTGTATACACGGAAGTAATCCCTCATTAATTGCAACAAATCATTAGAAAGTAATGTAATTCGGTCTTTCTTGCCTTTTGCATTACGAACCCATATTCGCATATTTGAAGAATCAATATCGGTAATCTTTAAACTTATGCATTCCGATATTCTTAACCCAGCACCATAAATAACTGATAATATAGTTTTATGTTTTAGATTTCTAGTGGCGATAATAATTCGAGAAACTTCTTCTAGAGATAATACTTTTGGGAGTGTTTTTTGCTTTGCTGGTCTTTCTAAATCATAAACAGTAACTGGATGTTTTAATACTTTTTCTATATAAAATTTAATGGCATTTATACTTTGGTTTTGATAGGATACAGAAACATTTTTCTTTTTCACTAACCAAAGATGGTATGCTGTAATATGTATTTTATTGACTTGATGCAAAGGCATTGGATAAATATGTTTTAAAAACTGCTTAAACATATGGGTGTATGTTTTTATTGTATTGTCACTATAATTTTTTAATATTAATTTTTCGTGCATCAATTGAAGCGATAAGCTATAGTTATGATCAAGATTGTTCTTTTTGTTTTGTATGCTAATTATTTTTGTTAATGAATTCATATGGTAAAAGTCAAACTAATTATTGTTATATTAGTCTTTATAAGCGCTTATATGCGTATATAAACGTATAATAATAAGACTAATGCAAATACGATATTGTTTATCATGTGAGAAAGAATTAATTGGGCGATCTGATAAAAGGTTTTGTGATGCACAATGTAGAAGTGTACATCATAATAAAAATAGACCTTTACATGAAATTACAATTCAAAGAATAAATAAAGAATTAAGAAAGAACAGAACACTTCTAGCTCATTTTTGTCCTAGTGGCAAAAGTACTGTTAGGAAAGATGTATTAGTTGCGTTAGGGTATAGGTTTGAACTGTTTACTCATCTTTTTCCATTTAAAAACGGAACTTACTATTTTTGCTATGATTATGGATTTTTGCCTATTGAAGATAAAGGAATTAAAAAAATGCTTATTGTTCAAAAACAAGATTATATGGAAAATTCAAATTTTAACCCTTGGATTTTTGATAAATAAAACGAATCAAAATCAAAATAGTTTTACTTCCTTTTATATGAAATTGATATGTAGTTTTATACCCCTATTTGGTATTTAACAAAATCAAAAAAGCCCGTAAATATAATGTTTACGGGCTTTTAGAGAGATTTACGAATCTCTAAGCGGAGAATGAGGAACTAACCATAAATTTAAAAATGTAATGTATATAGGGGATTGAAAAGGTTGAAAAATCTACTGACCCCGAATTAGCCACCTAGATTAAAACTTTAACATGTTTTAACATAATTAGCATCAATTTGAATGTTGAAATAATGAAAAACTACATTTAAAAAGATCTATTATTTATGTCTAGGTATTCATCAGAATGGAGATAATCTACGAAGTATAGGAGGTATAAGCAAATAGATTGGGTTTAGCAATTGAACTATATTTAAAGGTCGTTTCCTGATCGTTACAGAGGTAATCACTACCTTATTAGTTCATTATAATAATATGAAATTATAAAAAAATGACACTTATGGAATGTGCATATAAACAATACTGGTTTTACAGTTAAGAAAATCAACAAGAATGAGAATGTATTGATTGCAGATAAAGAGAATCATGTAAACATTAAAATCAAAGAAGAAGATACTCTACTCAGTTTAGTTCATGTTGTTCATTTAATCCTGGATTTATAATTGGTATTTAGCTTTAGTTGTCCAAAAAGCATATGAAATAACGATCTTATCGTGTAGGTTTTTATTTACTATATTTGATGAATACCCAATATGTTATGCAAAAATCACTTTCGCTTATTTTTTATTTATTTATTAGTTTTTCTATTTTTTCACAAAACAGTAAGAGATTTTATCCACCCGTAACTAATCTTTTTATGGGAAATGAATATAGATTTCCAAAAAGTCTTCACTTTTTTGAAGATTGGTATAAAACTTTTTATGACAACTTATACTATGCAGATTTACAACGAAGTGCATCTAGTAATAATAGCAGTGCATTTAGCAGCTTAAAGGTTATACCTAAAAAGAAATTTGATTTTAACCTTTTAAATACTGATTTATATATATCATTAAATAAAAATTTAGAAAATCGTGAGAATAAAATTGAGATGAATCATGATGGAGATCTCCCTTTCCTTAAATATCCTTTATTTTTTTGATTATAATCTAATTGATTATGATCCTAATGATGGATTTGTGAAATTATTATTTACTAAAATCATTCAAGGATTGTCTGACGAACAGTTAATATCACTTTTCATAAATTCAAGAGATTATGATATTAGTAAAAATAATGTTTCTAGTTTTATTAACGAAATTAATAGTAAAAATGATTTTGAAATTGATGAAAAAACAATTAGATCTGGTAACGTTATTACTGGAATATTAAAGGAACTTAAAATAAAAAAAAGTAAAACTTCCCCTATTTATGTATTATATCAAACTTTTATAGAGAATCCTGATACTTCTATTCAAGATAAAAATTTAAGTAATCTTTATCAAAGCTTCGTTTACAATGTTAATGAGCAATTAAACGAAAACATTTTTTACATTGGTGAATTTGGTTTCTTAAACCAAAATGTTACAATAACTCTCCCTAAAAAGCTTTTTAAACCAATTGATAAAAAAGATAAAGCGGTGACTTTTAATTTGAAAAAATTGAATTATAAAATCCAATTTGATTATCAAAAAGATACTCACTTTTTTATTTTTGAATTAAGAGGCTACAAAGATTCTTTTAATTCGGATTTCAAAGTCAAAGAAAATTATTATAATCATTTCAAATCAAAAGAAGATATCAAATAAAAGTATTGATTATATTGAAATAAAACTATTTTCAACCCACCTAGAATTTAAAGTATTTGAAGACACAAATAAAATAGAAGTTGATTATATGTTATATTATAACCCAATAACAAAATTACATAAAAAAATATTAATTAAGTAAATATGTGTTTTTGTATGCTTCCCCAATAACCGAACTGTTTAAAAGTAGAAAAATAATTTTTTAACTTAGACAGTAATCATGAGAAAGAGTCAATTTAGTCCACAACAAATTGCAAAGGTTTTAAAAGAGTTTGATGATGGTAAATCTGTTTCAGATATTACTAGAGATCATGGAGTCGGGGAGAATCTTCAGGTCTTTAAGGAAATGAGTGGTGTAAAGGAATGCAAGAATTTGTGTTTTTGAGTGACACCGACTACGTTCCTTTTTAACAAAAGTTTAACTTATGAGTTGGGTGTTCTTATAATCACTACGTTTTTTATTAAATATCAGTTGTCATCTTGGCTTAACATAAAAAAACGAGCCTTTTTTTTCATAACAACATAGTGTACACCCATATAACTTACTAAGAGACTTTTGGTGGAAGTGGTCATTTCAAAACAGATAAAAAAAGGACTTAGGTACTCCAAATTAACCTTATAAAAATATATATTAGCAGTAGCTGACTTGATATGTCCGCAGATGTTGCCTTGCCAAATCTTTGTGAATTTGACAAGCTTTATGATTGTACCTATGTACATGTTATATTCAATTTATGACTTCATTGAAGTTAAGTATTCCTTATAATCTTCATCAGTTTTGACCTGATCAGATAATTCTAGAAGAATGTGACTAAAACCATCTATAATTTTACATCTTTACTCATATTAATGATATGTATTTTATAATGCAGACCTCTGTAAAAGTAATAAGCAACATTTATTTAGAATGTTATTTTTTTAGTAATACTTTAATTTAAGGAAATATTATGTCAAGGAGATTTTATTGATGATTTTTTGGTTGCACCTAATTTTTCTCTCTGCTAAATCCGTATTTTGTTATAATCTCCCGTTTGTCAAATTGTTTTGCTCAATTAATAATTTAATCATTGTATTTTAAAACTTAAGAAGTTATTTTACTATATATAGAGAGTATCGAAAGTAAAAAGGTACATAGTTTTAAAATTCGATAATTTATGATGGTGTTAGCGACAAAAGGAAAATTAGTAATTGAATGTGGGAGTTGTGAAAAGCGACACGAAATTTTACCAGAAGATATTTTTTTAAGCCCAAATATTTCTTCAAAAAAAATATTTGGAATAAAGGATTATTATGAATCAAGATTTGAGATTCATTGTAATTGTGGAAAAGAACATCAAATAAAACATATTGTTTTTTATTGTTCAAAAGCAAACTGTTGTCTTTCATTTACGTTGTTAAAAGAAGGGTTAATAATTAGCGATTTTAAGTATTCAAAAAAAAGATGCTCTTTCTTTAAAAAAACCATTAGGTTTTTTGTTTTGCCTCTCGTTAAGTTTTCAATAAACAAACATAATAAATTGAATTATTTGTAGAAAAAAAAATAAATAATATTGTTTTCGCTATACTTAATAGGATGTGGTCTGTGTTTTCTTTAGTTAATTAAAAGAAATGTAAGAATTACCTTTCTTTTGCGTTTGCTGATTGAGCACTTTTTCAATTTTTAATTAGATGGTTATACCCCAATATTTTTCTATGTTTATCAAAAGATTACTCTTTTGCTCTCTCTCTCTCTTTGTAACAAATGTTATATCTCAAGAAATGATAATTCCTTTTGAAGCAAACAAGGGGTCTATAAGTATTGCAAAAAAAATATTTGTAGATTCAGATGGATATGTTTGGTACTCAACTTATAAAGGGTTGGTTATGACTACGGGTAATAAATCGGTTATTTACCAAATAACTGGGCCTATGGGTGAAGAAATAACAAAAATAAATGCAGTATTTGTTGATAAGGAGGATTTTTGGCTGTCTACTGAGCATGGTTTACTAGTCTTTAATAGTAAAACAGGAACTTATAATTGGTTGGAGATTAATAAAAAAATCTCTTTTAAAAATCAAATAATTATAAGTATAAAGAAGGATGTTTGTAGAGGTTTTTGGTTATTGTCAAATTTTTCAAATTTATATCGGTTTTATAATGGTGATCTACAAGTATTTAAATTACCAATAAAAGGAGTTAAGATTCTTAAAGTATTAGCAATAGATGAGTTAATTATTGAGACAGAATTTAAGGTGATTCATTTTAATAAAGGTCAGTTTAGTCTTTTATTAAATAAAACTAAAAAAAAATATTCATTTTTTTTTAGTAAATACAAGTCGTTAACCCCTCTGGTGAAATCCTCACTGTCTAATTATTTTAATAATATATTAATGGCTGATATTCCTGAGTTACAATTGAGTATTATTGGAGTAAGGGAAGATCAAGTTATTATTAGCAAGAGTAATAATAAACATATGTATTTTGCTAATTATTCAAAAGGTATAATCAGAAAATTTAGAATGAATAATAGTAATGGGCCGCTAGAATTGGAACTTATAGATACAATTAAAATCTCGAGACAGACAGACGGCATCATCTCTGATCTTTGGGGGAACATATGGGAACTTTCTTCTATGGGTCTAAGAATGATTTGTAATTCATCAAAAATGTATGATCTCGTTAAATTGGGAAAAGACACAAATCTTAGTGTTAGGGGAATTGTTCAGGATAGTAATAAAAAGCTATATATAAATACAAACAGAGGTATTTATATGGGGATGAATTCAAAATACGAAGAGATTCATTTTAAGCCAAAAACAGGGATGGATAAAACTTTTAGAGGTGTTTATGATTTTTATCTAGAAAACGATTCTATACTTTGGTGTTATGGTTATCATCCAAGGTTGTATAGAGTGAATTTAAAGAAGAAGATCTATTCATCCATAGAAATGCCTAAAAAACTCATAAGAAATAATAAGTTTTATTGTACCGATCTATCAAAAATAAATGACTCAACTTTTATACTTTCCCATAATAGTGGAGTTCTGAAATATAATAAAAAAAGCAGAAAATTCTCGGAAATGAAGCTGCCAATAGAGTTAAGAGGGAAAAGTGTGTATAAAATATTTTTTAATCATTCAAAACGCATTTTATGGTTTGGATTGCATGAAAGAGGAGGGCTAGTTCGTATAAACTTGGCTACGAATGAAACAATGCATTATCTTAGTTTAGGCAAATTAAAAGAGTCTAATAATATTAATTGTATTTTTACAGACTCTAATAATATTACTTGGATAGGATCAGATTTGGGAGTGTTTTGTATTGATGCATTAGGTAATGTTGTTAAACGATATGGTAAAGGAACGGGGCTTTCTAATGATATTATTGTTAATATACTTGAACAAAATAATGCTATTTGGTTAACTTCTTATGATGGTTTAACAAAGATTGATAAAGATGGTATTTCTATTTTTCATATGACAGATAAAAACTTAGTTAGAGAGTTCAATAAGAAATCCGGTCATATAGATCAAAATGGAAAGTTTTTTTTTGGTAGTACAACGGGACTTATAAGTTTTTTTTCTTCTGATTTACGAAAAAATAATGTAAGTGATAGATTAAAGATACAACTATTGTCTTTGACTAAGAGTGAATACAATAATTCGGAAGATTATTCATTAACTGAAAATGCTGCATTGCAAAAAACGTTGAATTTAGCGTACGATAAAAATTATGTTAATATGACATTTGGGTTAAATGATTTGTCATATTATCAAAAACATTCATATTTATATAGAGTAAAAGAAAACAAAGGATCTTGGGGAGAGTGGTTGAGTTTTGGAGTCAATGGCAATCTTATATTTCATGATATGTCTCCAGGGAATTATTCTTTTCAAGTAAAAGGAGAGAATAGAAATAAGGAGAAATCTAATTTAATTGAATATGATTTGATTATTAAGGATGTTTTTTATAATGAAAAGCCGTTTGTCATTGGTGTTCTTTTTTTGTTGATTTTATTAGTGATTTATATTATAGGTTATAATAGAAGAGTACAAAAGAATATATATATAAAAAAAATAATAGAACTAAAAAACAAATCAAAACTACTTCAGGTTAAAATGAACCCACATTTTATATTTAATGCTATTGCTGGTATAGAAAAATCCGTGATGATACAAGATGAATTGACTGTTAATCGTAATATAGGAGCATTAGCTAAACTAATGAGGTCTTCTTTAGAGATGTGTGATAAAGAGTTGGTTACAATTAAGGAAGAGTTAGATTTTTGGAATAGTTATATCCACTTTAAACAAACTGCAATTGATAAGGAAATTGATTATAGGCTGTACTTGGATTCTAATATAGATTTAGACTGCAAGATAGAAGGTTTTCTAATTCAGCCTATTATAGAGAACGCAATTATACATGGATTAATGAATAAAAAAATAGGGGTATGTAAGTTATCAATTCACATTGAAGAAATTAAGGGTAAAATTCAAATAACTGTTGAAGATAATGGTATCGGAAGAAAAGCTTCAAGAGAATTGAATTCTATTTATCGAAACAATCATAAATCTTTTGCACAACAAATTCTTTTAGAGAGGATACAAATTTCAAACCTTGTAAAAGAAGAAAGTATTGAAATGAAAATAATAGATTTAATGAAAGATGAACAACCTATAGGAACAAAAGTAATTTTTAGGCTTCCTTTTGGTTTTTTTATTGGAGAAAAGATGAGTGTTAATATCAACACATAGCAAAAAAATAAGACGATATTGTTTTGATTTGAAGGGTTTATTATGGTTTATTCAATATTTGAAAGTATTTCTAGAACCCTACGATGGTTTTTATTGGTAATAGGATTATTTGATTCAAATTGAATAACGTCAAGTAAAAGTGATCATTATTAGCAAGATTAATTCTTCTATTTTATTAGTCTCAAAAACAGTTGAAAATACGCACTTTAGTGCATTTCACTTTAGTTTCTAAAAACTTTATCTTTACTTTTATGACAGAACAAAGATCGAACGGTCATAGTGTTTCTCCGTTAACAAGTCAGCTAGTTTGGAGAACAGAATATCCTTATCATGGATTAAAGGTAATATTCAGGCGCGTTGTCGCACACTTTCGATACAGATAAACGACGAGGAAGATGTTAAAATCTTAAAAGTAGTAGTACTCAAAGATCATATAGATATGTGTTTGTGGTGTTATCGAAGATCAGATGATGGTAATGCAATGAACTTTATAGTTGAATGATAAACGTAAGGTGACTTTAAGTCATATTAGCGAACCTATAGAGAGTGGTTCAGTTACTCTGATTGATTTAATCTAAACAATTCCTCGAGGTCAGGAGGAAAGTATGAAGACCTAAGATTTTCATAAAGCTAAAAATAAATTTCCCCCGTTTTATACCTCGATAGCGCTGCATTTGGGTAGCTTATGGATAATCAATGAATTGTATTTTTTGTTATGTATTAAAGTGTTTAGTCTCTTATAGAGAGTTTGTTTCCTGAGGATTGCCTCGAAATCAAAAATGTTTTTTCAAAGGGATATTTTATGACTATTAGCAGAGGTTGTTGATTGTAATTTTTTTGAGCTACAAGAATGTCTTTTTTTTTAAACTAATCATTAGCATATAATAATGTATAAAAGATAGATATTCTCTAAAATAAGATAATTCACCTTCTGTTTTAAGTAATCATTTTAATTACTGTTTTTAACTAGTGTAAAATTGATTTTAGATATTTTTTCTTTCAATGGCACAAGCTTTATCTTTATTAGGTTTGTTCAAATTACACCAGTTTTTTTATTCGTAACATATGTTTTAATTGTTATATGTAATTGTTTTTAAGAGCAACAAACACGTGTAAAAAACAAATATTTGCTAATACCGCCCAGTTATCCTTTTTTTTTGACCAAGTATAAAACACTACAGTTGTTAATGACGCTTCTTGTGTTAATTTAGCTCCATGAATGTAGGAAATGTATATAATCCTAGGGTAGAAAAAGAAGTTATTGATTGTATGGATATTAAAGATCAATTTGAAGCGTTTTTGACAGAAGAGAGGACGATGTTTGCTTCAGTGGTTGAGATGACAGATAAGATAATGCTTATTAGTGCTTATAGAGGTGTTAAATTGGATATAACCAGTGATGAGGTTGTTGATAAGACAGGTTTGGTATATGTGTATGAACGCATAGGTGAAAGTTGGCTTTTTGATACTGTTTTATATGGTACAGGTTTGGTAGCTGGAGCTATGTTTGGAAGATCATTAGCGATTTATGATAAAACTATTGTCGTTGGCGCTCCGGGTCAGATAGTGTCTAATGCAAGTAATTGTGAAGATTTGGTAAGGGGAGGAGCTGTATATGTTTTTGAGAGAGAAGATGGGGTATGGATAGAAAAAAAATGTTTAAAATCAGATAAAGTACAGCAAGATTCTCAATATGGATATAGTGTTGATTTATATGGGGATTCTATAGTGGTCAGTGCTATGCTTGAATCATTATCAGAATTGCCTTTTAATAGCATAGGGGTAGTCTATGTATATAAGAAGCGCTATTCTTCATGGGAGCGAGTAGCTTGTTTATGTCCTTCGGAAAAAGGGATGCGTTCTTATTATGGATACTCAGTTGTAATTCATGAAAATACAATAGTGGTGGGTGCCTATGGGAAAGGTGCAGAAGATAGGAGTGATGGAGCAGCATATATATATGAGCATAATGGTATTGATTGGAATTTGCAAGATATTTTGGTCCCGCGTAACGCTAATACGGTAAAGTATGGGTTTTCATTAGCGATAAATAAGGATACAATAGTAATTGGAGCCCCAGGAGAAGCTGTTGAGGTCGTAAATGAAGGTATCGAGGGAATGTGTAAATCTGGAGGAGCAGTTTATATCTATCATAAAAAAAAAGGATACTGGAACTTGGTTTCTAGGGTAAAAGTAGAGAATGTAGAAGAAAATGATTTGTTTGGATATTCGGTATCGATGTTGGGGAGATTTGTATGCATAGGCGTGCCATGGAAAAAGGGAAAAAAAATGGATGTAATTGGCTTTTTTCGCAAGATTAAAAGTAATGGTGCTGTTTATATTTTTGGATGGAATGGTACATGTTATGTTCAGCGGCAATACATTATATCACCAAATATGAACTCGGAAGGGTGGTTTGGTTTTGTTTTAGCAAATAATAAAGAAGAATTAATGGTAGGATCGCCTAATGATTTTAATGGTAAAAAAAATGGAGGAACATCTTATTTGTATGCTTTAAAAAACAAGTGTTGTTAATTATAAGTTGTAGCGCTTGTTTGGATTTTAATATAAATAACTAAAAACAAAAATATGTAGGATAAAATAAGTAAGAGCGTTTTTTAATGTATAGGGTGGAGATGTTGTTGGTAATTGATTACTCATGACAAAAAATTTTTGTTTAATTTTTTTAAATAGTCTAATGAAGAATATAATAGTATTTATGGGTTGCTTATTGTTTGTTATTAATGCAAGTGGGCAACAAGAAGAAAATGTGCTTATGTTTCATAAGCAAATGCATGTATTTAATCCAGCTTATGCTGGATCAAATAATAATGGAGCTAATTTTTTTGGAAGCTTTCGTTCGCAATGGGTAGGAGTAAAAGATGCTCCTGAGCATCGCAATTTTTCTTTTGATACTCCACTAGGAAAACAATTAGGATTAGGGGTATCAGTTAGTGATGATAGAGTGTTTATAGAAAAACGTACTTCGGTAAATTTAGATTTTTCATATAAGATTCAGCTTTCATCTCGTATAAATTTGTTCATGGGAGCAAGAGGTTCAGTAGAACTTTTTAATATAGAATTGTCAAGACTTCATGACGCCAATGATTTAGATTATACAGGAGTTAGTGATCAAAACAATAAGGCATTAAATATTGGAGCTGGATTGTATTTGCTTCACGATTCTTTTTATCTGTCATTTGCAGTTCCACGGTTGTTAGCAACAAAGCGTATAGCAGTAGAAGATGCAAAAGCGACAATTGCTAGCACCAGATTACATAGCTATATGTCTGGAGGGTATGCGTTTGAATTGTCCAGTAGTTTTAAGATGCAGCCAAGGTTTTTAATGCGTTATGTTGAAGATGCGCCTTTCGCGGCAGATGTTTTGCTAGGATTGGACTATAATGACAGAATTGAGTTAGGCGCTTCTATTAGTACAAATGAATTATTTGGAGGCTTTTTTACCGTAAAACTACAAGATTTTGCAGAGTTTGGCTATTCGTATGGCAATACGACTAACTCAGATTTAAGTTTGGTGAGCAAAAGTATACATGAAGCATATTTGAGGTTTTTTCTTTAAGAGTTTACTAATAAAAAATAAATAAATTTTTAGCTGATAAGTTATGAATAAAATAAAAAATAAAAAATCGAATAATATAAAAATAAAAGGGAGAACAAAACTGTTGTCTAGTTTTTTTCTTTTCTTTTTGTTGATACAAAATAGTTGGGCACAAAACCCAATGGTTTTTACAGTTGATGTTTCAATAACAAATAGTTTGAATACAGCTTGGTTGACCTTGCCAGGTGTTGGAGGAGGTAATTATGATATTGATTTTGATTATGATGGAATAACATTTAATCCTGTTTTAAGTTCTCAAACGGGCATGATATCAATGAATTATACACTTACAAGTGGTATTTTTCAAGTTGGATTAAGAGGTGATTATGGTGGCATACCTTTTGCTTTCTCCTCTCCGAATATTGTCTCTTTAGAGCAATGGGGAGACCTTGCTAGGGTTCGATATGATTTTTTTCTTTCTAATAGAAATACTTTTGTGAATAATGCAACTGATCAACCAAATATGTCAAATGTAATATCTACTAATGATATGTTCAATGGAGCATCTGCATTTAATATGGATGTGAGTAGTTGGGATACGAGGAGTTTGGTAACAGCAAATAACATGTTTAAAAATAGCCCAATTGATCCAGATGTTTCTAGCTGGGATTTTACTAATGTTACTAGTCTTTCAGGTTTTTTTGAAGGGTCTGGTATTTCAACGGCGAACTATGATAAAGCTTTAATTAGTTTTGATGCATCTGGACTTACAGGTATCAATTTAGGAACTGTACCTAGTAGTTATTGTAGTGCTGCTGCTGTTGCTGCAAGAGCAAATTTAATAACAAAAGGTTGGACGATTTCGGATTCTGGAGTTTGTGTAGTAAGTTTTACAATAGATGCAATAACAGCAGCAAGTATAGCAGAAAACACTGCATATACAGGAGTAGTCCCAAACATAACAGGGAGTCCAGTAGGTGCAGTAACTTATAGTTTATCAGGATCAGATGCAGGGTTATTTACCATAGCTACAGCTACAGGAATAGTAAGTATGATAGGTAAAGATTTTGAGATTCCAATAGATACCGATACCGATAATGTATACGAATTAGGTATTACTGCTACAGATAGTAATGGAAACACAGCTATTCAGTCATGGCAAGTAACGGTAACAAATGTAGTAGAAGTAGTAAGTTTTACAATAGATGCAATAACAGCAGCAAGTATAGTAGAAAACACAGCATATACAGGAGTAGTCCCAAACATAACAGGGAGCCCAGTAGGTGCAGTAGCTTATAGTTTATCAGGATCAGATGCAGGGTTATTTACCATAGCTACAGCTACAGGAATAGTAAGTATGATTGGTAGGGATTTTGAATCTCCGTCTGATACCGACACCGATAATGTATACGAATTAAGTATAACCGCTACAGATAGTGATGGAAACACAGCTATTCAGTCATGGCAAGTAACGGTAACAAATGTAGTAGAAGTAGTAAGTTTTACAATAGATGCAATAACAGCAGCAAGTATAGTAGAAAACACAGCATATACGGGAGTAGTCCCAAACATAACAGGGAGTCCAGTAGGTGCAGTAACTTATAGTTTATCAGGATCAGATGCAGGGTTATTTACCATAGCTACAGCTACAGGAGTAGTAAGTATGATAGGTAAAGATTTTGAGATTCCAACAGATACCAATACCGATAATGTATACGAATTAGGTATTACTGCTACAGATAGTGATGGAAACACAGCTATTCAGTCATGGCAAGTAACGGTAACAAATGTAGTAGAAGTAGTAAGTTTTACAATAGATGCAATAACAGCAGCAAGTATAGCAGAAAACACTGCATATACAGGAGTAGTCCCAAACATAACAGGGAGTCCAGTAGGTGCAGTAACTTATAGTTTATCAGGATCAGATGCAGGGTTATTTACCATAGCTACAGCTACAGGAGTAGTGAGTATGATAGGTAGAGATTTTGAATCACCCGCTGATGCAGATGCGGACAACGTATATGATTTAACAATAACCGCTACAGATAGTGATGGAAACACAGCTATTCAGTCATGGCAAGTAACGGTAACAAATGTAGTAGAAGTAGTAAGTTTTACAATAGATGCAATAACAGCAGCAAGTATAGTAGAAAACACAGCATATACGGGAGTAGTCCCAAACATAACAGGGAGTCCAGTAGGTGCAGTAACTTATAGTTTATCAGGATCAGATGCAGGGTTATTTACCATAGCTACAGCTACAGGAGTAGTAAGTATGATAGGTAAAGATTTTGAGATTCCAACAGATACCGATACCGATAATGTATACGAATTAAGTATAACCGCTACAGATAGTGATGGAAACACAGCTATTCAGTCATGGCAAGTAACGGTAACAAATGTAGTAGAAGTAGTAAGTTTTACAATAGATGCAATAACAGCAGCAAGTATAGTAGAAAACACAGCATATACAGGAGTAGTCCCAAACATAACAGGGAGCCCAGTAGGTGCAGTAGCTTATAGTTTATCAGGATCAGATGCAGGGTTATTTACCATAGCTACAGTTACAGGAATAGTAAGTATGATTGGTAGGGATTTTGAATCTCCGTCTGATACCGACACCGATAATGTATACGAATTAAGTATAACCGCTACAGATAGTGATGGAAACACAGCTATTCAGTCATGGCAAGTAACGGTAACAAATGTAGTAGAAGCAGTAAGTTTTACAATAGATGCAATAACAGCAGCAAGTATAGTAGAAAACACAGCATATACGGGAGTAGTCCCAAACATAACAGGGAGCCCAGTAGGTGCAGTAGCTTATAGTTTATCAGGATCAGATGCAGGGTTATTTACCATAGCTACAGCTACAGGAATAGTAAGTATGATTGGTAGGGATTTTGAATCTCCGTCTGATACCGACACCGATAATGTATACGAATTAAGTATAACTGCTACAGATAGTGATGGAAACACAGCTATTCAGTCATGGCAAGTAACGGTAACAAATGTAGTAGAAGTAGTAAGTTTTACAATAGATGCAATAACAGCAGCAAGTATAGTAGAAAACACAGCATATACAGGAGTAGTCCCAAACATAACAGGGAGTCCAGTAGGTGCAGTAACTTATAGTTTATCAGGATCAGATGCAGGGTTATTTACCATAGCTACAGCTACAGGAGTAGTAAGTATGATAGGTAAAGATTTTGAGATTCCAACAGATACCGATACCGATAATGTATACGAATTAAGTATAACCGCTACAGATAGTGATGGAAACACAGCTATTCAGTCATGGCAAGTAACGGTAACAAATGTAGTAGAAGTAGTAAGTTTTACAATAGATGCAATAACAGCAGCAAGTATAGTAGAAAACACAGCATATACAGGAGTAGTCCCAAACATAACAGGGAGCCCAGTAGGTGCAGTAGCTTATAGTTTATCAGGATCAGATGCAGGGTTATTTACCATAGCTACAGTTACAGGAATAGTAAGTATGATTGGTAGGGATTTTGAATCTCCGTCTGATACCGACACCGATAATGTATACGAATTAAGTATAACCGCTACAGATAGTGATGGAAACACAGCTATTCAGTCATGGCAAGTAACGGTAACAAATGTAGTAGAAGTAGTAAGTTTTACAATAGATGCAATAACAGCAGAAAACACAGCATATACGGGAGTAGTCCCAAACATAACAGGGAGTCCAGTAGGTGCAGTAACTTATAGTTTATCAGGATCAGATGCAGGGTTATTTACCATAGCTACAGAGTAGTAAGTATGATAGGTAAAGATTTTGAGATTCCAACAGATACCGACACCGATAATATACGAATTAAGTATAACCGCTACAGATAGTGATGGAAACACAGCTATTCAGTCATGGCAAGTAACGGTAACAAATGTAGTAGAAGCAGTAAGTTTTACAATAGAGCAATAACAGCAGCAAGTATAGTAGAAAACACAGCATATACGGGAGTAGTCCCAAACATAAGCCCAGTAGGTGCAGTAGCTTATAGTTTATCAGGATCAGATGCAGGGTTATTTACCATAGCTACAGCTACAGGAATAGTAAGTATGATTGGTAGGGATTTTGAATCTCCGTCAGATACCGACACCGATAATGTATACGAATTAAGTATAACTGCTACAGATAGTGATAGCTATTCAGTCACAAGTAACGGTAACAAATGTAGTAGAAGTAGTAAGTTTTACAATAGATGCAATAACAGCAGCAAGTATAGTAGAAAACACAGCATATACAGGAGTCCCAAACATAACAGGGAGCCCAGTAGGTGCAGTAACTTATAGTTTATCAGGATCAGATGCAGGGTTATTTACCATAGCTACAGCTACAGGAGTAGTAAGTATGATAGGTAAAGATTTTGAGATTCCAACAGATACCGAAGTATGTATACGAATTAAGTATAACCGCTACAGATAGTGATGGAAATACAGCTATTCAGTCATGGCAAGTAACAACAAATGTAGTAGAAGTAGTAAGTTTTACAATAGATGCAATAACAGCAGCAAGTATAGTAGAAAACACAGCATATACAGGAGTAGTCCCAAACATAACAGGGAGTCCAGTAGGTGCAGTAACTTATAGTTTATCAGGATCAGATGCAGGGTTATTTACCATAGCTACAGCTACAGGAATAGTAAGTATGATTGGTAGGGATTTTGAATCTCCGTCTGATACCGACACCGATAATGTATACGAATTAAGTATAACCGCTACAGATAGTGATGGAAACACAGCTATTCAGTCATGGCAAGTAACGGTAACAAATGTAGTAGAAGTAGTAAGTTTTACAATAGATGCAATAACAGCAGCAAGTATAGTAGAAAACACAGCATATACGGGAGTAGTCCCAAACATAACAGGGAGTCCAGTAGGTGCAGTAACTTATAGTTTATCAGGATCAGATGCAGGGTTATTTACCATAGCTACAGCTACAGGAGTAGTAAGTATGATAGGTAGAGATTTTGAATCACCCGCTGATGCAGATGCGGACAACGTATATGATTTAACAATAACCGCTACAGATAGTGATGGAAATACAGCAAGTGAATCTTGGACGTTAACCATAACAAATATAGTAGAAACAGCAAGCTTTACAATAGCTGCAATTAGTAATGTTAATCTAGATGAAAACACTGCGTATACAGGAGTTACACCAAATATAATAGGCATTCCAATTGGAGTTTTAACTTATAGTTTAGGTGGAGTTGATGCAACATTATTTACAATAGATGCAGCTACAGGAATAGTCGGTATGTCAAGCAAAGATTTTGAAAACCCATTAGATATAGGTGCAGATAATGTTTATGAATTAAGCATAACTGTCACAGATAGTGATGGAAATACAGCAAACGAATCTTGGACGGTAACAATGATAGATGATATTGTTGAAGATTCTATAAATGCATTAACAGAAGTATTAGAGAGTTCATCTTCTATAGGAGGATCAAGTAATGCAAATGGAGTAGATGTATCATTAGATATATTAAATTCAATATTAGGACTTACAGGAGTAGATGCTGGTTCTCTTGCAATTTATCAAGCATTAATTGCATTAGAAACAAGTTTTAGTACACCTCCAGAATTGACAGAAATACAAGCAATAATAGATGCAGCAAATTCTAGTGGAGACATAGATGGTGATGGGATAACAGATGTATTAGATCCAAATCCTACCAATCCAGATACAGATGGCGATGGCATAACCGATGGTGCAGATGTAGATATAGACGGTGATGGAATAGCAGATAATGGAATCGATACAGATGGAGATGGAATTAACGATATCTCAGATGTAGATGTAGACGGTGATGGAATAGCAGATAATGGAACAGATATGGATGGAGATGGAATTACAGATTCTGCAGACACAGACATAGATGGCGATGGATTAGTAAATACATTAGACCCAGATCCTACCAATCCAGATACAGATGGCGATGGCATAACCGATGGTGCAGATGTAGATGTAGACGGTAATGGAATAGCAGATAATGGAATCGATACAGATGGAGATGGAATTAACGATATCTCAGATGTAGATGTAGACGGCGATGGAATAGCAGATAACGGAACAGATATGGATGGAGATGGAATTACAGATTCTGCAGACACAGACATAGATGGCGATGGATTAGTAAATACATTAGACCCAGATCCTACCAATCCAGATACCGATGGCGATGGCATAACCGATGGTGCAGATGTAGATGTAGACGGCGATGGAATAGCAGATAATGGAATCGATACAGATGGAGATGGAATTAACGATATCTCAGATGTAGATGTAGACGGCGATGGAATAGCAGATAACGGAACAGATATGGATGGCGATGGAATTACAGATTCTGCAGACACAGACATAGATGGCGATGGATTAGTAAATACATTAGACCCAGATCCTACCAATCCAGATACCGATGGCGATGGCATAACCGATGGTGCAGATGTAGATGTAGACGGCGATGGAATAGCAGATAATGGAATCGATACAGATGGAGATGGAATTAACGATATCTCAGATGTAGATGTAGACGGCGATGGAATAGCAGATAACGGAACAGATATGGATGGCGATGGAATTACAGATTCTGCAGACACAGACATAGATGGCGATGGATTAGTAAATACATTAGACCCAAATTCTACCAATCCAGATACCGATGGTGATGGTATAGCCGATGGTGCAGATGTAGATGTAGACGGTAATGGAATAGCAGATAATGGAATCGATACAGATGGAGATGGAATTAACGATATCTCAGATGTAGATGTAGACGGTGATGGAATAGCAGATAACGGAACAGATATGGATGGCGATGGAATTACAGATTCTGCAGACACAGACATAGATGGCGATGGATTAGTAAATACATTAGACCCAGATTCTACCAATCCAGATACCGATGGCGATGGCATAACCGATGGTGCAGATGTAGATGTAGACGGCGATGGAATGGAATAGCAGATAATGGAATCGATACGGATGGCGATGGAATTAACGATATCTCAGATGTAGATGTAGACGGCGATGGAATAGCAGATAACGGAACAGATATGGATGGCGATGGAATTACAGATTCTGCAGACACAGACATAGATGGCGATGGATTAGTAAATACATTAGACCCAGATTCTACCAATCCAGATACAGATGGCGATGGCATAACCGATGGTGCAGATGTAGATGTAGACGGTAATGGAATAGCAGATAATGGAATCGATACAGATGGAGATGGAATTAACGATATCTCAGATGTAGATGTAGACGGTGATGGAATAACAGATAATGGAACAGATATGGATGGAGATGGAATTACAGATTCTGCAGACACAGACATAGATGGCGATGGATTAGTAAATACATTAGACCCAGATCCTACCAATCCAGATACAGATGGCGATGGCATAACCGATGGTGCAGATGTAGATGTAGACGGTAATGGAATAGCAGATAATGGAATCGATACAGATGGAGATGGAATTAACGATATCTCAGATGTAGATGTAGACGGCGATGGAATAGCAGATAACGGAACAGATATGGATGGAGATGGAATTACAGATTCTGCAGACACAGACATAGATGGCGATGGATTAGTAAATACATTAGACCCAGATCCTACCAATCCAGATACCGATGGCGATGGCATAACCGATGGTGCAGATGTAGATGTAGACGGCGATGGAATAGCAGATAATGGAATCGATACAGATGGAGATGGAATTAACGATATCTCAGATGTAGATGTAGACGGCGATGGAATAGCTGATAACGGAACAGATATGGATGGCGATGGAATTACAGATTCTGCAGACACAGACATAGATGGCGATGGATTAGTAAATACATTAGACCCAGATTCTACCAATCCAGATACCGATGGCGATGGCATAACCGATGGTGCAGATGTAGATGTAGACGGTGATGGAATAGCAGATAATGGAATCGATACGGATGGCGATGGAATTAACGATATCTCAGATGTAGATGTAGACGGCGATGGAATAGCAGATAACGGAACAGATATGGATGGCGATGGAATTACAGATTCTGCAGACACAGACATAGATGGCGATGGATTAGTAAATACATTAGACCCAGATTCTACCAATCCAGATACCGATGGTGATGGTATAGCCGATGGTGCAGATGTAGATGTAGACGGTGATGGAATAGCAGATAATGGAATCGATACGGATGGCGATGGAATTAACGATTTACATGATACGGAAGATAATTCTAATAAACCTATCCTAGTTAAAGATGCTATAGGAACAAAAAATGGACACAGGGTTCCTTGGGTTATTTCAGGTTTAGAAAGTTATGAATCCAATAAAGTGATGGTATTTAATAGAAATAGTAAGGTTGTATTTGAGACTAATATGTACCAAAATAATTGGTTAGGGACATATAAAGGCGATTCAAATGTTTTACCTGAAGGATCTTATTATTATCAGATAGTTTTAATAAATGATTTAAAAGAATCTAAGATGGTGTCTGGTTGGTTGTATATTTTTAAATAATAGATATAATTTGTGTTCAAGTTAGTTGTTGAGTCTCAGGTTTTTATACTTGAGACTCATCATGAGTAAAATAAAGAAAGTTTGATGATATCATGTCATCTTTAAAATATAGATTATCAATTTAGGTTATTATGGTTGTAAATGAAGTGATTTTTGATAATAATACGCTTTCGCGTGACGGAGAAAAAGTATTGATTAGAGTAAAGAAAAATGGAAATTTAACTTTAGGAACTTACAATAGTAATCTATTAAAATTTCTATTCTTCAAACATTTAAATATATTGATGTGTTTAGTATATCATATTGGTGTAGAGTTAATGATGTGGTATGAAAAATTATAACTAACATAAAAGATTGATTTGTAAGTCTGAAAAAACTCGAAGAGGAATAATGTACATGAACAACTCAATACTTTTTGAGACCTTTTAATGGAGTCAGTTCAAAATATATGCAAAACTATCTTACTGGGTATGGGTATGTATACAAAATAGTAAAACAACATTGAAACAATGGTTATCAAGCTAACCATTTAATCGAATTATTTAAACAAAACGCTAATTTAGAACTTAGCTATTATTAATAACCTTTATAAAATTCTTATCATAAAAAAAAATAAAATTATTATCTTGTTTCTTTCCCTTATCCTCTTATTAGGCTGCGAAAAAAATGAACACCTTGATGTTGTACAAATTTTAAATTATGATTTTAAAGAGTCAGTTATAGTTTTTGATGACAGCAACAATTTTATTGAATTTATTGTAGAATCAAATGACGAAGAGATGCTTAATACGTATAAAAATTCTCTTTTGAATTTTGAATTAAAATTACTAGATAGTAAAGATGCTAAAAATGTTCTCCAGAATGTAAATTCTGAAACTGAAACTGAAACTGAACACTCCATATCATTAAAAACCGATATCCACTTAACAATTAATGATAGGCAATTAATAAAAAATGCAAATGGCAAAACTATTGGTTACACTTTTGTATCTAAAAAAAATCAGAGAATAACAAAAGAGGTATTGAGAGCATAAATTATGCTTATTCAATAGGTATAAACTGGACAAATGAATCTCCAAATTTTCTAATTTTATTTAATGACCATTCATCATCTCATTTAGAATTTAATAAATAGCGTTGAACAACCATCAATTCTGAACTCAGGAGATGTAGTTGCTCATTTTGGGGAAGTTAAGGGGATATTCCTTAACAATCCCAATCCAAAAGGGAGGGTAATTGCAACATTATACTATTATTATAATTGGTAAGTATTGAAATAAACGTGTGAGTGGCGGTTTTGAGACTGTAAACTCAACTCTGTCTGAATAAAAAAGTATTTTCCCCTATAAGACCTTACCTATTTTACGGTTACTATAGCCATCTATTTGAAGTGTTAGTATTTGTTTTAAGTCCATAGGATCAAGTGTGTTTGCCATATCGCATTTTAATTGCGATATAGAACTTTATTCTTGATCTTTCAAAGTACAGGTCCTAAAACAGATTATACATTAAATAAAAAGGGTTAAGTACATGACAAAAAATGAAATACATCAGTATTACTCTTATTTTCAGAGTTTAACAATACGTTAGCTAAGAAATTTAGCCCATATTTAAAAATACTTTTAGCCTTTCTACCATGCTTTTTAATTGTGATTGGATTTATTTGATGCAGATATATCCCAATTTTATAACACCACACAAAGGCTATCATAACGAGTAAAATCAATTTTTCTATTCTTTGAATATCTTGCAAGTGTGTTTTTTCAATATCAAACCCACTAGATTTCATTGCTTTAAAACACATTTCAATTTGCCATCTTTTTTGATAGTCATCTAGCGCCTTTTCGGGTTTATTAAATGATACAATGATTAAAAATTCTTGTTTTAAGTTCTTTGGATAGAGTTTACAACCTGACAAATAGCAAAGCTGTCCATTTACTCGCACAATCTTATTATAATACACGAACTCATTGGTTTTAAACCTATTAAATAAGTGGGAAGCCTTAATCTCTTTCTTCTTATGGGGAAGGAATACTTTAAAGTTGTTACGAATACGAATGTAATATCGAATCCTATTTTGGTTAAGATACTCCAGCCATTGTTCTCCCACAAATTCTCTGTCAGCCACTATAGATTCGATGACCTTTTTACCAAAAAGTCGGATAAATCTATTGATTAAATCAATACGTTCTTGGCTATTAGAATTACCTCTCTTATCTAACATGGTAAACAATAAAGGAAAAGCAACGCCTTTATAAACAATACCGAGCATAAATATATTTATATTGGTTTGCCCAAATTTCCAATTGGTTCTATCGATACTCAAGATGAGCTTATTTTGCTTGGGAAGTAGATTAAAAACAAGGCATGCTATAAGATCCGAATCTAAGCTATAGCTTGCAATAAATCGTTGTATGCGTCTTAAAGAGGATTCTGAATCTGCATGGGTATCAAAAGCATTGGCTAGCTTCTCAAATGTAACAGTTTGTACTTTGCATAAAGCAATTACAAAATGGGAGATAAGTTTTACCCTAGCTAAGTTTATCTTTTTTTGAAAATGACTATTGAGAACAAAAGTTAATTCACTATTTTTAGTGACAGCATTGGTTTTCTTCATTAGAAAGATAAGTCGAATTACTCATATAACATACTGAAAATCAACGAATTGTGTTTTTGTCATGTACTAAATAAAAAGGGTTAAAAAAGGCTCAACCTCAATAAACAAAAGGGGGTTGGGTATTTTTTATGTTTAATGGGGAAATAAACGAATTATACAAAAACACCATTTCTTACCATACCATTCTAGTTAGTTTTTAAAAGCCAATTTAGATAAAGATACCATTAAACCAATAAATCGTAATGGGTGTTAAAGACTCTTTAAAACGCCCAATAGAAGACAAATATAAAAAACTCAAAAGACCTAAATTAAGTTTGGATGGACAGTTGGATGGACAAAAGCACATTTTTAGACCTTTCAAACCGCCCTTTTTCGAGCTAAAAGCGATTTCAGCTAGTAAAAAAGAGGGTAAACTACAAAAATACCGTTCAAAAGGGAGGGTGAATAAGCACAAAATACTATATCAAAACATATTTAACTAGCTGTAATAGAGCGGTGTAGTTATGAAAAGACGATTTTATTTATGTATAATTCGTTTATTTCATGGCGTTTATCCTTACATTTTTCTTAATCATTGCTAATGCACGAATACGATTTATTCTAATGTCCTTCGGTTGATGGTGCCCATTTTAGCTCACTAATCTTATCCATTCATCCCTTTTATCATTTCTCTGAATGTATTTAACTGTTATAAATTCTTCGTCTCCCAAATCAATTGAGATTAAATACCATTTCTTCCAAAAAAATATCTTCTAAGATATTATGCACTTGCTTATACACCACAATGTCTTCAGACTTCAACAATGGGTACATGGAATCTCCTGTTACAAAACAGCTCCATCACATCTTGGCAGATTTGGGAGGCTTAAATAATCTATAGGTGTTTTTTCGTCATAATATTCGAAAAGCTCGACTAACCCCGCTGTTGCTTCTAAGTTAAACAACGGAATCATTTGGTTATCGACGAGATTATCAGTTCGCTGTAGATACAGTAGCTATATCACTGTTATTGCTGTTTTCGTATTTGGCAAGACGCTCCTTAAGAAGATTATTTTCTTTTTTTAAGAGAAGAAATAATCATTCCTGTTTCTAACTTGAACAAGTCAAACTCTTTTCTTAACTCTATCAGAAGATTGTCAGTAAAAGCAATTCCTTTTTTAGAAAAATCCGAAATATATTATTAAGATCCTAATCAAAAGACTCCTTTTTTAAAAACAAAATACAGATCGGATGAACTGTTACTCACACCTTAAAAATAACACTTAACTTGTTTATTAATAAATTATTGCAGTTAAATTTCACGTCTGTTTTAAATGGGTTGCACCTTGCAACGGTCTTGTATTATGCAACTAATCAGTTTGGTTCTCCACCATAGTTTTAAATCGTTGATTTTTATATCTGTTTTTAATATACTGCCAAACTTGTTCGCAAGGATTGAGTTCAGGAGCATAAGGAGGTATTCTTAATAGAAAAATATTTTCAGGTATTTCTATATTTTTTGTTGAATGAAAACCAGCGTTATCATTGACAACAATTTTATGTTCAATTGGTTTGTATAGAGAGTATTCTTTTAAATAAGATTCAAATACAGCTGTTTTTACACCGTTGATTTCCCAAACAAAGCTATCACCATTGATTGGCGAATAACTTCCGTATAAGTAAGTGGTTTTAAAGACATGTTGATAGGAGACAATAGGTTTTATACCAGAAGCTGTTAAGTATCTTCCAAGATGTGTCATCATTCCAAATCTAGCTTCATCTTGAAAATATAGATTTACAAAACAATAGGTATCTTTATTGGTCTCAAAAATAGTTAAAACTATGTACTTTAGTGCATGTTGCTTTAGCTTCTAAAAACTTTTACATTTGTTTTATGTCAGAACAAAGATCAAATGGCCATAGTGTATCCCGTTTAACAGTACATATAGTTTGGAGTACAAAATATCGTTATCATGTTTTGAAAGGAGATCTACAAGTCCGTTGTCGCACTATTTTGGTACAAATATGCGATGCAGAAGATGTTAAAATATTAAAAGGGGTGATATCTAAAGATCATGTTCATATGCATTTGGAATATGGTCCTTCTCAAAATGTGAGCTATTTGGTTAAGAAGTTAAAAGGGCGTAGTTCAAGAAAGCTTCAGCAAGAGTTTCCAGAATTAAAGCATAAATATTGGGGTAGGCATTTTTGGGGTATTGGTTATGGATGTTGGAGTACAGGAAATATTACTGATGAGATGGTCAATGAATACTTGGAGCATCATCGAAGACCAGATCAAGGTAATGCAACGAACTTTATAATTGAGCAATGACCACTGGGTGACTTTGAGTCACCAGCCCGAACCTATGGACTTTAAGTCCATAGTGGTTCAGTTATACTAAATCTAATGTCTTGTAGTGTATTAGGTAGTTTTTAAAAAAGCATCTACCGCTTTATCATCTTTCTTATAATGAGATTTTCTAGGCACCTTTAACTTAGTCTTAAAATGCTGATTTAAATACCTTCTTAAGTTGTGATATTGCACATCAACATTGTACTCGTTTTGCACCCATTGTACAGCATCCCAATACCCTGAAAAAGGTTGTCCGCTAGAATTTACGCGTTGTAATAATCCTTTATGAATCTCGGGGGTGATAATTCTAAAGGTAATATTTTTAGGTTTATCTGTCAATAATTCATGGCTAAGTTCTAATAAAAATATGTATTACCTTAGTTAAAAAAAACATTTATGATTCCATCTGATTTTGGAGATTACTTTTTGAGTAGCACTGAATCTGTTCAGCAATAGATAGTAGAGAGCTTGTTGTCTGTAACCATTTCGGAGTCTGTAGTATCGGAAGACAAGCAGCGAAGAGCAGTAAGTTGTCCTCATTGTAAAGACAAACGAATACGAGCTAATGGTAATTAAAAGGGGTACAACGCTATTTATGTAATGGCTGTGGTAAGAATTTTAGTGAAACCACAGGGAAGTTTTGGTTTGCTTTAAAAAAGAAAGATAAAATTAACCGTTACTTGTACTGTTTACTCTCTGGCTTTAGCATAAGAAAAAGTGCAAAGGAAACTGGTATTTCAATTCAGACTTCATTTGATTGGCGTCATAAATTACTGACCTCTTTTCTAGTGTAACGGTAGGAGGATTTGAAAACTATAAAACTTAGCCCTGAAGTTTTAACTTATACACTTTTTAGACAGTATCTTTATATTCAGGTTTGGTGTAGACCTTACAGTAATTTTTTAGTATTTGGTGACAGAGTTGAGTTTTACAGTTTAGTGATCTGTGTTGAAGCGTTCTTTTTTATCCCTAGTTTTTTACTGCTACTTTTTCTCCTTTGTCCCATCTCAGAAAGTCTATTTGTGGTTTTTTTTAATACTGAAAATATTTCTTCTTTTTGTGTGTCTAATGAAGATTCAGATGTTTTTACTTTTTCCTTAGCAGATGTGTTTCTGGGCAATACGGTTAGATTTGGTAACAGGTATTTCTTTTCTAATTCTGAAATATCTGTTTTTTTTTCTTCCTTATATTTTTCACATATCCCTTCAATCCCTAGTATAGCCAAACTCTTTACTGCTATAATACCTTTTACTGCTTCAAGTTCCGCATTTAATTCAGTCCGTTTTGCATCTTCAATATTTAATTTCAATTCTTCTTTAAGAAGTCTTAAAGATGTATCAAATTCCTCTGCTTCTATAATACGCTTTTCCAATTCTTTCATATGATTAACATTCAAAAAAGCTGAAATATCTTCCTTTTTTGAGTACACACCTAACGTGCTTAAAACCTCTTCTTTTATTTTTAATGCACCTGCCCGCTCAGCCAACTCCTTTTTTTGTTCTTTTTTAATTTCTTTTTTTGTTTTTTCTAGATACTCTTCACTCTCCTTCTTTATATCTTCTTCTGCTTTTATGGACAGAGGTGAATAATTTAAGTAATCCCTAAATTTTTCTTTATCTCCCAAAGCAAGAACATCTTCGTTTAACATGTCTAGCCCGCTATAATTTAGGAGGTCTTCTAATTTAGAAGAATAGATGAGTACATGTTTTTCTTCCATAGAGAGAACTCCTCTTGCAGTGGAATAAGGAGCTATAATAGTATTCATCTTTTTAGTATCTAAAGTATATTTGCCCTGCTCACTCTGTTCTAGGACTCCTTCTGAATTGACTTTACAAATATGTTTTGCAAATAATTGTATTACCGCATCTGGAACTATATCAAAAAAATGATTTTCACTTTCAGTTCCTCTAAAACGAATTCTTTCTCCTGTTATTTTTAGCATATTGGCATCTATGTTCTCTGAACCTTCCAGAAATAAACTGCTGAGTAGGGATTCTATTATGTCAACATCAAGCCCTGATCCTGCTGTCAACTTATCCATAAGTAACTTATCCTTACTAATAGTATCTTTTATAGCCAATTTAGCCAGCAACAAATGGACTTCATCGGAGACTTCTCCTTCTGAACATTTCATAGCAATATACTCTCCTTCTAAATATGTTAACAATGGAACTTCACAATTCCCCATCTGAATAGCCATAGCCGAAAGTCTATTTTTTATATCTTCCTCTGTTGATTCTGGGCTAAAAATTTCATCTAAAATATTTCTCAAAGACAGAGTGTAGATTTCTGAAACTACTTTTTTTGTAGCTCTTGACAAAAATACATCAGTTATAAACTTTGTTAAAATATTTTGACCATTCAGATGCTCCGAACCCTCCGTATCTCCTAACTGGTAAGATCCATAATCATGGTGCTCCATTTGGTTTATTGCCTCAAAAATAACTCTTGCTTTTTCCTCGTCTCTATAAATTACTTTTAATGCTTGCTCCCACAAATTCTCTCCATGATCATTATAATAATAATCCTTATGACTAAATATTCTTACCTCATTAGAAGCTTTATCTAATCTCTCTTTTGTTTCTCTAGATAACGATGGGTTATCCGCCAAATGAAGACGCTCTAAGTGATGCATTTCTTCAATTTCTGGAGGTAGTATTCTAATATTGTTTCTTTGCAACCACAGTTCTTGAAGTTGTGTACAACTTAAAATTTGCACAGGTATTTGTGCTAGGCGATTATTCTCTACATCTAAAATATTGAGTAGCGTTAACTCTCCTATTTCTTTAGGGAGTTCTCTAAGTTGATTATCATTTAAAGTTAACAAATCGACTTTTTTCAAATTTCTTATCACTACTGGTAATACCGTAAGTCGATTATTGCTTAGAGCTAACTTTTCAAGATTTTCTAAATTCCCAATACTTTCAGGCAGCACTGTTAGTTGATTATGGCCTACAGCTAACATGTTAAGATTTTCTAAATTCCCTATGCTTTCGGGCAGCACTGTAAGTTGATTATTATTTAGAGCTAATCTTTGTAGCTTATCTAAATCTCCTATATTTTCAGGCAGAGTTGTAAGTTGATTATTATTTAGAGCTAATCTTTGTAGCTTATCTAAATCTGTTATACTTTCAGGCAGAGTTGTAAGTTGATTGTAGCCTAAATATATATGTTCAAGTTTTCTCAACTCACCTATCTTTTCAGGCAGGGTTGTAAGTTGATTATTATTTAGAGTTAACATTTGTAGCTTATCTAAATCTGTTATACTTTCAGGCAGGGTTGTAAGTTGATTGTGTCCTAGATATAGCTGTTCAAGTTTTCTCAACTCACGTATTTTTCCAGACAGCATTGTAAGTCGATTATTATTTAGAGCTAACATTTGTAGCTTATCTAAATCTCCTATGTTTTCAGGCAGAGTTGTAAGTTGATTGTGTCCTAGATATAGCTGTTCAAGTTTTCTCAACTCACGTATTTTTCCAGGCAGCATTGTAAGTCGATTATTATTTAGAACTAATATTTGTAGCTTATCTAAATCTGCTATACTCTCAGGTAGCATTGTAAGTCGATTATTATTTAGAACTAGTATTTGTAGCTTTTTTAAACCTAATATTCCTTCTGGAACTGCTGTAAGTTTATTTTCACTTAGATTCAATTGTTCAAGTTTTCTCAACTCTCCTATACTTTCAGGCAGTGATGTAAGTTTATTTTCACTTAGATTAAGTGATATAATTTTTTTCAAACCTCCTATACTTTCAGGCAGTGCTGCAAGTTTATTTTCACCTAGATTAAGTGATATAATTTTTTTCAAACCTCCTATACTTTCAGGCAGTGCTGCAAGTTTATTTTCACTTAGATTAAGTGATATAATTTTTTTCAAACCTCCTATACTTTCAGGCAGTGCTGCAAGTTTATTTTCACTTAGATTAAGTGATATAATTTTTTTCAAACCTCCTATACTTTCAGGCAGTGCTGCAAGTTTATTTTTACTTAGATTCAATCGTTCAAGTTTTCTCAACTCTCCTATACTTTCGGGCAGTGCTGCAAGATTGTTTTTACCTAGGTTAAGTGATATAATTTTTTTCAAACCTCCTATTTCTTCCGGTAGATTTATAAGTTGATTATTATTTAGGTTTAATGATAAAAGGTTTTTCAAATTGTCTATCACTGGAGGTAATACACAAAGATTATTATTTTTTAGAGATAACTTTTTTAAAAAATGTAGCCTTTTAATTTTAGGTCCCAAAACCGAAACATCTCCTGAAGTCAATTCTAATCCACTCAAGTCTAAACTGGAATCTAGGCTCCATTTAGCTATTTTAATTTTCAAATTTGCCTTTTCTATAAGAGATAATCCTCTAGAAAATCTATTATATATTTTTTTTCTTATTGTTGAGAAAATGCCCATAATTCTATTGATTTAAAATCTTTTGACTATAAAACTAAGATGCTTTTGAGCATGATATTCCCCTAAAAAAAAGTGTTAATTATATCTGAATTCCCAAAAAAAGACATATAAACTAGAGGAGGGCATCAATGTGATTGGCTTGAAAAGTAGTTTAGCTAATGTGTTTTAGTGCATTTTGCTTTAGTTTCTAAAGAACTGCCTTTGTTTTATTAGATGGACGTACAGTTTCAATGTTAATAGTTCATGTAGTTTGGAATGCAAAATATAGGTGTTCTGTAAAGGGAGAAGATGGCTTTAAGCAGCTGAAAAATTAAATACAGGTTATAATAGCGCAATCTATTCAATTAGAAGATTTCAGCACAAGCAAAAAATCAAAACTTTGTGGATATTGTCAAGACAAAAGTATTAAAAGCTTGTAAAAAGGAGGATTGGTACAGAAGCGACCAATATGTTGGATGGATCTTTTGGTGATGAAATCACTTTATATGTAAATGTTGCAAACTGTATAGAACTGCATATTATAGAAAAATAAGCAGTTATTGAAACTTTGAAAGAAAGGTATTCGTAATAATCAGTAATATAAAAGAACTTTATTAGGGAATTCGTCTATTTAATAAACTGTGTTTTGGAGAGTAAGTATTTGACAGGCTAATAACATAAGGAATTACAGGATTATGATAAATAACGGATATTCAAAAATGAAGAAAAAATAACCTGAAATTTAGCATTACCAAATCTCAAGTCTTATGTATTCGATGTATTTTAAAAAGGCACAATAAAACATTGTTAGTTTCTCTATTTAAGTATAGGAAATTAGTTATAACCAAAGAAATGGAGATGACTTAAGGTAGATTTGTTTGGGTACTTCAGAACGTTATGAGGTACGTTTTTTGGTTCAAAAATGTTCCAGATTATTCTGTTTCAAAAATGATTTTGATGTTAATGGCGATGGGAATTAGCAGCAAGATCTGGAGATTTGTCTAATTAGGCACAAATTTACTAGGTAGTCCAAACTAATGTTATTTTGATTCTCGATAGTTCTGGGTTGTTCATTAAGAGGTTGGACCATTTTTAAAAAAGGCTATAATACTTGATTTATAGGCCAATAAATGATTTAATGGGATTTAACCTTCTTTTTGCTATAGGAAGTTTATCTCCTGAAGTCATTTCACAATAATTGCCATCAGATTTATTTATGTTTTTAACATGTTTAAGGTTGACAACAAAGCTATTATGAATCCTAAAAAACATTTTATTTTCTAGTATAGTATAATATTCTCCTAAATTTTTTGTTGCAGTAATTTTGATTTTGTCATGTAGGAAAAAAAAAGTGTATGAGCCTTCTGATTTAAAATAAATAATGTCCTTTATTCTAACAAAATGTATCTTATCTAATGAAGAGATAGCAATAAAATCTAATTCACTATCGCTTTGAATTGTTTTAAGAAGCATTGTTTTTTGTGTATCGCTTGTGTATTGCTTTTTTTTAATACACATGACAGATTTAGAAACCGCTACTTTTAATTCGTCTATTTGAACAGGTTTCAAGAGGTAGTCAATTGCATTAAAACGAAATGCCTCAACTGCATATTTGTTATATCCAGTAGTGAATATTACCATTAGATTTTTATGTTTTGTTTCATTTAAAACATCAAAACCAGTACCATCACCAAGAATAACATCAAGAAAAACTAATTCAGGACTAAGTTCTTCAATTAATTTTACGCCTTCTTTTCGAGAATTGCTTGTTCCTATAATATTTATAGAGTCCCAACAGTACTTCTCCAAGAAAAGTGATAAAGTTTTAATTTTATCGCTTTCATCATCAATTATAAATGTATTAATCATTTTTTTGGTTTAATCTTATTTAAAACGCTAAAATTACAAAAAAAAATAACTTATCAACAGTATTGTCTTGATTATAAGTCAGAAAATTCAACATGAAAATATTTTTTATTCTTAGACAGATTCAAGTTATACATATTAGAGGCTGTAGTTTAATTTAGTGTTGATATTAATTTTTCATAGCAGGAATTGATTTCTTTGTATTTCTGATAAGCAGAAATGTCTTTTGATATTTTTTGAGTAAATGCTTTTAGTTTGTCATTTCTGTTTTTTATTTAAACCGATACCAGTTTAAGTACTGCTGTAAATATTTAGTAGACACTCCCCAAAATGTACTTTCTATCCATTTTTTAATTCTAATGTGAGTTGAATTAACATGCTGAATATGGTAAACACCATTTTTGACACGCTGTTTTATGACTCCTTTTAGTGGATGATGTTCTATTTTATTATCTATTGCAAAACCTTTATAGCTCACATGTGGATCACTACAAAGAATCGTTTGGTCTGGATTTATACTACTTCCAATAGCATTTTCAATATCTGCTTTTTTCAATCTCCCCATTGTTGCTACTGTAAGGTCTAAAACGGAGTTCCTGTCCTGTGTTACAATAACAGCAACTTGGTCGTTACTTATTCCTCTAGTTTTAGATCTCCCTCCACGTCTTCTTGAAACCCGATCAGATACTGTTCTTCCTTTTTCAGAGTTTAAAAAGAACGTTTCATCACTTTCTGTAATTCCAGTAAAATCGTCTTTATCCGTATATAACAAAGATGCCAATATCTTATGGCGCCAGTCAAATGCCGTCTTCTTGTTTATCGATAGAGCTACCTTGATTTTGTCTAAATTTTTTTCTTCCATCATTAACTCTAAATAATCATCTAATTTTTCTTTAGAGTGAATACCAGCCATCCAGGTGCCAGAATATTCAGTAAAACTTCTACAACAAGATTTGCACTTATAGCGTTGGGAATTGCTTTTAAAGCCGAATTTTACATATTTATTGTGACCGCAATGAGGACAAACCCCTGCTTATTGTCAAGTAACTTCCTATGTGATTGCCGACAACTATAAGCTTCGAAACCTTCTTTGTCTTTTAACTGAACCTCTGCTATAAGACGTTGCCTTTCATGTTTTGATAGATCCAATAATCCTGATTTAAGCGCTGATATCTTCATAGCATGAATATACAAAAATAATACCTATTCTAAACTACAGCCATATTAGAGTATAGGTCTTAAGGTGTTTTCTGACACATTAAATAATTTGTTACGGGTTTGTTCGGTTTTTGTTTACAACGAGAATAAAACATGATTACTATCTCTTTTATTGGCCTCCAAAAAACAGTAGAACTATATTCTTTAGCAGATTCTAAAACGTTGATTTTTATTTTATGATAGAACAAAGATCAAAAGGACATAGTGTTTCTCAGTTAATAGTTGATGTGTTTTAGGATTCAAAATATATGAGACTAAAGACGTTAAAGTATGGAAAAGGGGGGCTAAAGAGGATGTGCATATATCTATGGAGTATGGCTCTTCTCAAGGAGCAAGTAGTTCGACCAAAAGTTAAAAAAAGAAGTTCAAATCAGCTTTAATTGGAGTTTTCTGAATTAAAGGAAAAATATTGGGTATAGATTTTGGAGTAATGGTAATGTTATTAATGAAAAGGTTGATTAGAGTTTGGTGTATTTTCGAAGATCAGATGATAGTAATGAGATGAATTTTAGAACTAGATGATAATCATGAAATGGTTTTAAGTTTTATGGTTTAGTTGATAAACAGATCTATTTGTTACTTGTTTTTTTGGAAAACAGATATTAGTTTTGAAATAAAATGATCTGGCTTGTTAGATTTTACGAACAAATATTCTGGAATTTTAAAAAGGAGAACAAATTTTATATTCGACTATTGTTTAAATCTACACGTTTATTGTTAATATATATCAGTTACATTTTAGTGTTTGATTTTAGGAGTAAGATGATATAATTTTGGAATAAATTTTTAAGAATTGAACTTTAAAATATTATGAAAACACTAGAATTCAAGAAAATGTCAAAGGTATTAGGCGGAGGATGTGATTATAATTGGTTAAGCAAAATTAGACAACTTACCGAAGAGGGTTATGGGTCAGGAGCATTTACAATTATAAATATTATTAAATATGGACCTTCAAAGTGCTATGCTAATGTATATAGTGCAAAGTTTTTTCAATTTTTCTCGTTCCATTTTTAGGAAAATAAGTGTGGGCTAAGTTAGATTAAGTTGATAAAAGAGAGGCTATGCCTCTCTTTTATTTTGAATGTTATAATTTGTGTTATTAATGCAGTTATTATGAAGTTAAGTAATATAGTTGTATTGTTATTATTGATAATTACGGGTTTTTCTGTTAGAGAAATTGGATATTACATTTTAGATCTAAATTATATTATAGATTTAGAGATGTCTAAGACATTGGTAGGAGATGCGTATAAAGAATTAAATTTATACTATAAAAATAAAAGTTGGATTCGTTTTTTTATTCCTTATTTACTTCTTTGTATTAAGTTATTCTTTATAGCATTTGTGTTAGATATCGGCTTTTTCTTTTTTAACAAAAAAGTTCCTTTTCGAAAAATTTTTAGAATAGTAATTTTAGCAGAATTTGTATTTGTGTTAGCAAGTGTTTTTAAGATCTGTTGGTTTTTGTTTCTGGATGATTTTAAATTGACGGATTTTTTAAATTTTTATCCCCTTTCTATATTTATGATTATCGAAGAGGTTCAACTTCCATATTGGATTGTAGGGCTATTTCAAATCCTTAATGGGTTTGAATTTATTTATTGGGTGGTTTTATCTGAGCTAATAAATACATGGGTGTTTAAGGGGAGAAAAAGTGCATTTCATGGATTTTATGTTTTATTATGTAGTTATATCCCTCTACTGCTTGTTAGTATACTTATTTCAATGTTGTTAAATATTTTAATAAAATAGTAATATGTTTAATTATCAAAGAGGCTGCATCATATTCTTTTTTCTTATTACGATGGTTTTTCTTTTTTTTGCGATTTTTAAAGCAATTAAAATGAATAACTCTGAAGTTAAGTATGAAGGAGTTATAGTAGGGGGGAGTTTAAAAGATTTGAATGGTAAGTTGATTGAAGAGGGTTTTAGGAATGACGATTTTTCATTTTTCATTTTTTTTGATTCTACTTGTTTACATTGTAAAGAGAAAATTATTGAGTTGAAGAAAGGGATGGATGATTTTAAATTGGATAAATTTAGGTCTCATTTTTTCTTTGTGTCTAGAGAGGATAAGAGTGTAATTTATAATTTTGTTGTAGATAATGAATTGTCATGGGATAATGAATTTGTTTTTATGTGGGATAAGGAAGGCAAAATGTTTAATGAGTTATCTATTTTTTCAGTACCAACTGTTATTGTTTTAGATAAAAACGGTAATTTTTTAAAGAGGTATGAAGATGATTTTAGTTGGGAGTTAATTTTTAAGGATTATCAATACTAAAAAGCAATGATTGAATTTAAAGAGTTGAAAAAAATAATTTCAATGCAACAAGATCAAACTGATTGTGGAGTAGCATGTTTGCAAACCATAATTCAGTTTTATGGAGGGTCATCTTCACGGGAAGAATTGCGAGAATGGAGTGGTACAACAAAACAAGGTGCAACGTTACTAGGTCTTTATCAGGCAGCAAGTAAATTGGGTTTTGCTCCATGTGGAGTTGAAATGGATATAAACGAATTAAAAAAGCATAAAGATCCAGTTATATTGCATGTGGTTTTAAAATCACATATGGAACATTATGTCGTTTCTTTTGGATTTTATGACGATCATTTTATTATTGCTGATCCTGCTAATGGTTTGATTAAAATGTCCGTTAAAGATCTAAATGAAATTTGGAAAACTAAGTCTGCACTTTTATTAGGAAAGAGTAAGAGTTTAGTAGTAAAGAAAGAAGCAAAGAGAAAAAAAGGACAGTATTTTTACCACTTATTGAAAAGAGACAGACGTTTGTTGATTTTTTCTATTGTTTTAGGCTTAATTGTTTCTATACTAGAAACAGCGATGTCTGTTTTTTCTCAGTTACTAATTGATTATATTTTACCGTCCAAAGATAAAGATATGCTCTGGATGGCTATCGTTTTTGTCTGCGTATTGTTAGTGTTAAAATTGACATTTAGTAGTATTATAGGAATTGTTAATATTGAACAGGCAAAAAGATTTAAGGGAAGAATTGTAATTCGGTTTTACAAATCTCTTATGCAATTACCAAAATCTTTTTTTGATACAAGAAAAGTTGGAGATTTAGTTTCTAGGTTACATGATACTAGTCGTGTTCAAGGAGCTATTAGCGTAGTGTTCGGATCAGTCGTTGTGAGTGTTCTGACTATTTTTGTTTCGCTTTTTTTTATATATTTTTATTCGCCTATAACTGGTATGATTGCTAGTGTTAGTTTTCCATTTTATTTATATCTCGTTATTAGGTACAATAATATTGTGCAAAAGGCTCAGAAGAAAGCAATATTAGAACATGCAGAAAGCGAGAGTTTTTTTATAAACTCAATTCAAGCTATCGAGGATATTAAGAATACTAGAAATGAAAGCTATTTTGAGAAATTAAATAAACTTATTTATAATAGTTTTCTCGAAAGTGAATATAGTTTAGGTAAGATTGGTATTAAACTTTCAGTCATTACTGGTTTTTTTGGTATTGTGTATACTATAATGATACTTGGATATAATTCGTTTGAGGTATATGATAATCAATTGAAGTTGGGGGAACTTGTTGCTGTTTTAAGTATTTCTGGTATTCTATTGCCTGCAATATTTGGATTAGCACTCAATATAGTGCCAATAAATGAGGCAAAGATTGCATTTGATAGGATGTACGAAATTACGCTTCTTCATAATGAAACGTTTAAAGAAAAATGTGTCAACGATTTTTCTTCGCTAGAGATAAAAAACCTTTCTTTTGGGTTTAATGGAAGAGAACCAATTTTAAATAATATTAATATAATGATTGGTAAGAATCAATGCGTGGCCTTAATAGGTGAAAGTGGTGGAGGTAAGAGTACCTTAAGACAGATTATACAGAAGTATTATTTGCAAGATAAAGGGGGTATTGAGGTTAATGGCAAGTATGACCTTAGGAGTATAAATTCAAAGAGTTGGAGAGGGTTAATAGGAGTAGTGCCTCAAGAGATTAGTGTTTTTAATGGCACAATGTTGAGTAATATAGTCTTTGGAGGTGATCTTAATCAAGAAAAAATGAAGGGCTTTATTAAGAAATATGGGTTTGATGAGTTTATTGATGGACTACCATTAGGTTTAGAAACAATTATAGGCGAAGAAGGTGTTAGGCTGTCCTCTGGGGAAAAGCAATTATTAGCTATAATGAGAGCACTTTATTTAGAACCAAAATTATTGATATTGGATGAATGTGCTTCTTCATTAGATAAAAAAACAGAACAGTTTGTAATTAATTTATTGAGGAGGTTAAGATCGTCAATGAGTATTTTTTTAATTTCTCATCGCATTCAATTTATACATGAAATAGCGAATAAAATATATGTTTTGGAAGGGGGAGAGATTGAGGACTTTGGGACACATGAAGAGTTAATGGAAAGCAAAAATTTTTATAGTAATTATTGGTTTAATCTTTATGAGAAGATCACATTGCTTTAGGTTTTGATAGAACTTTACTGATAAATGGAAAAGCTGATAGAAGTTTCTTTTGTAGTGTTGTTGCAGCTGTTTTTTAATAGGTTTTAAAGTATCTTTATTATCGGTGGTTTTTTCATTAATGTTATCATAAGTGATTAAAAGTGTCTTAATCGCTACAATGTTTATGGATATCTTCATTTTTGCTTGCATAACAACAAATGTTTTCGATAAAAAAGCCATATTATTGTTGTTTGCAGTGATCGCTTTGTGTGCCGAAAATCTTAATTTTTATTAGATTTTGTTTCCGGACAGTCGATTTCGATAAAAATGTGTAAATGGTTCTCAGAGGTTTTTAAGGATATCCCCGTCTATTGACTAATACGATCCAATTATTTGTTAGAATTGTCAGTTATACAATATTGAAGTCTAAATAGGAGGGAGAAGTTTATCTTTGATTTAAAAGATATAGGTACAGTGTATGAGAAGTGTAAATGTTAAGAGTATTGCCTATGAATTATTTATGAAAGTTAATTTTTGTGACTCTTTTTATTTTAAAGAACCAACATGTATGTGAAAATAAAGGATCAGAAAAACAGAACGATCTTCTGAAAAAGAAGGAAATGCACAGCTAGTATAATACAAGATTGGGAGGGAGCTAATGCTGAATTTAATAGTATAGTGCTAAATTGACCTCAGTGGAGTAAAACAGAGCTATAATTAGATAATGGTTTTTCTTTTATAACTAAACTAATAAGAATTTCACCTTATGGTTGATAGGTTAAATAACAAATATATAGATTGACAATATTTGTTAAAAAAACTAAAAATGTAGAATATTTGTTTAATGCAAAAAACGAAAGATTTAGACAAGAACAAGAACTTAATTTTTTGGTAGAAGAGTAGCCTTTATGGGATTGATTCTAACTTGCAACCAAGTTTCTTATTCTGAACTTTCAAGGCGATTTTTTTATCAACCATCAATATCAGTAGCCCAGAGGGTAACGGATCTGCAGATCATAAAAGAACAGTTATTTATGATGAAACTGATTTAGGAACTTATAAAGGTGTTTTGCTAAACAAGGCTAATCGAGATAAAAACAAGTATTGTGGGCTTCCTTTTTGAGTTTGTTTCTAATGCATGGTTAATCACTGATATCGAAAAAAGAAGTGTTCCTTTGTTTTCATCAACGAGTCATAAGATCTTACTAAGAAATATTACAACCGTTGGAGTAGAATTGTATGCTGGTATAGTAGTAGTGTGAAAAAGGAGTAAGTGCTACGATCTGTTAATACGCTCTCTGTAAAAAAGAATGGGTATAGTAAATTAAAAAACATTGAGTTCTGTTTAAAAATAAAAGTGTCAAAATTGATTAAATTATATGAAAAAATTAAAAATTATGTTAAGAAATGAAGATAAATAAGAAACAGTTTATTTTCGAGTATTTTTTTTTGATAATTTTATTTTTTTTAAATAATGTTTTACATGGACAGGAGGAACTCCCATGGGATTCACCTCGTTTAAGCATCAATGCCCCTAAGGGTACCGAATATCAAAATGTAAAGAGGGGTACTGTATATATTGAGTTCAAAGGAATTAATTGTACAGGAGTATTGATGAATACTGTTAATCAAAATGGGAGATTTTATATATTGACTGCAGGTCATTGTTTGCAGGCGGCTATAGTAGGAGAAAGAATAAATCTGATGTTGAATTTTGAATTTGAAGCATTAAACCCGACTAAAGACCAACAAGGAATGGAGACAGGATTTAATACTTTTAAAGTTTTAGCTATTGTTTTGCAGAAAGAGGAAGATACTTATTCTGATTATTCATTAATAGAAATTATTGATAATAATATTTCTGAAGATTATTTTAATACTTTATACTTTAACGGATGGAGTATTCGTCCTATTCAATCTGTTCGTGGTATAGTTCATCATTCTAAAGGTCAGACTAAAAAAATAAGACAAGTAATTAGATCAGAATATAGAGGTCGTTATGGTAAAGATTATTTGATTTATGGTAGCAATATAAATGGATCAAACCTTAATCCTTTTTTAACTAGAGGTTCTAGTGGTGCGGGTGTTTTTAATGATGAAAAACAAGTGATTTTTATTCATACAAAATCAATAAGACCGAAGAATTTTCCTTCTTCTATGATAGATGGTATAGCAAAAATAAGAAATATGGGAGTAGGTCATTCTTTAAATAAAATGTGGGACGACAAACTTTGTTATTATCTAGATCCTATATCTTCATATGTGCAAAGTATTTCTGGAGGATATGGTTTTAGAAATAATAATTATCTAATAGATAATGATAGTTTTAATCTCACTGTTTTAGCTAATAGTTCTTCCATTGGTCATGTAAATTCATCTATTCAAGGACAGGTTTTGGAGACTTTTTTAGAAGATGTATTACGTACTAAAAATATTGGTATTTTATCGTACAATAAAATATACAATATAACAGTAAGAGTAAATGTGTTAACAGAAAATGGGTCTGAATTACTCGTTAAAAATAGATTTAATACTTCAGATAATGAAAATATTTGGAATTATGAAGAGGATGGTCATACAGAAGATAACCTAGAAAACTTGAGTAAAAAAGAGAGAAGAAAATTGAGAACATGGTTTTTTAATAATGAAAAGGTGCGTTTTACGGTTGAGGTAATTAATAACGGAGATTCGGATGTTATTGTACGAGCTATAGATCTTCCTGGAGTTGGTAAGATTAATGCTGTAGAATTGTTTAGTGCTATAGAATTTAGAAAAAATTATAAAAATTCTAATTACCCTGAAAATAGAGCGCTTATTAATGATAATGTGTATATAGACTCTCTAGTGATAAGAGTTTTTGATGATAAACAAATAATGTTAAATTTAAGTAAATTTGTTACCAGTAATAATGGAGGGTATTTAAATAATATTGGGCATAGTTTATTCATGGCTAAACCAGGTAACGAGGTTGAAATAGCTGTATATGGTGCTTCTGAAACAAAAAAAACTATTTATAGTAAGGTATGGATAGATTATAATAAAAATTTTAAATTTAACGATGAAGGAGAAGAAGTACTAAGTATGAACGGGCTGGCTGGCCTACCCTTAGTCGGCCGTTTTAGAATTCCTGAGTGTAAATCTAATATTTCTACTAGGGTTAGTATTGCAATGTCTCAATCCAACCCTCCGCCAATTAAAGGTAGGTGGTCCTCTAATTTAAAAGGTGAGGTAGAAGATTATACAATTAAGATAATTTCTGACTTTGATTAGAGCCTGTTTAAGTGTTTTGCATTGGAGGAGGTTACATCTATCCAGATACTATTGATAAAGGGATAATCAAAAATTATGGCAAATATTATTACTATTCTAAATTAGAGCCTTATGGTATTAAAAAGATCACAAAGTCAAAGATCAACCGCAGAAAAGGAAGATTTTGGAGCTTGCCCTATTAGGAATAGCCTTTCTGTACCTGCTACTGATAGCGCCTACGATATATTTAGAACTATTCTTCTTAGATCTTATCTTAAAGACGAAATGGACAAAAGGAAGGTAGGATTGGGAAGGATGAAATCTATGTCCTCTAAGGGTGAGGAACTTAGGGGTGTAGCAATTAAAGAGGGTTATGTGGTCTTAAATAGTGAGGATTGGACTATAAATCTTAATGACCGTTTTATGTTAAATTACATCAAACAAGCACGAGTCTTTGCATTATGGGACAATTTAAATGAAAAAGAAAAAGAAATGCTGAAAGAAAAAGGTAGTTTGGAGGAGTTAAGTGACTTTTTTTTAAAACTTCCCGAAGATCAAAGACTTAATTTCCCTGTGCTTTCAAGTCAATTAGGAATGTCTGTAACGGCAAGAGAAATACAATTATTAAAAGAACATGGATATGTACAAAGTGATTTAAAATCGAAACATGATATATTTCAATTAGAATTCGTCAGAAAAGAGGATAGTGCTTTTAGAAAATATTTAATTAAAAAAAAGTTAGAAAGACAACTATCGCTGACAGATAAATCATCATTAGAAATAGAAAGAAAATTTGATAAATTGGCAATTGCATCGATAGATCGTATTCCTGAAGTAACAACATCTGTAAATATACCTGAACGCAAAAGAAAAAACAATTCTACAAAACCTTTGAGACTGTTTTGAAATCATTTATTTTAAAATTTTTAAGCATGTCCCTTACCATTGATAATTGCACAAATGCACCCTTGAATCAGTCAATCTTTCTTAATCCTTTGAGGTTCTTCTTTGGAAAGGACGTTAAGCGAATGTCCGTTCCACTATCCACGCCCTAGAGAAGTTCTTTACAATCCTGATCCGTTTTAAATCGATCGGAGGAGAGCTCCTAAAAGATTTTGGACCTTGAAAAGATCCATATGACCCCCTATATTTATATAACTCAGGGCTATGGATTTCTCTTATTAATGATATAAAGCCTTAGAGCTCCGTTTAAATTTTCTTCAGCAGAATTTATGCGGATAATTGCACCATGGTCTTTGAAGGTTCACAAAGGGACTCTTAACCCTTTAAGAACCTTCTATAGGCGTTCATCCAGGCAAGGGATCTTTCCACGACCCATTTTTTGGGAATGACCTTGAATTTTCCTCATTATCGTTCCGCATAACGATATGTATGGTATAGCAAAACAGCTCCATTGTACTATCCACTTGCTTTTCCCTATAACCCCCACCATCTGCGAAGGTGACAAGGATATTATGAGGTTACTATAAGTCATGAGCCTGAATCTATAGGTTTTAATTTATAGTGATTCAGTTAATTATGGAAGGTTGCAAAATAGGAGGAGTTAAGAATATGAATTTGTTTAAATATTCACTAGCTATTTGAATTATCATTTTTTTGGGTATGAAGACGGTTCCTTTTTCATTGGAGATATAGAGGTATTAAGTTTTTCCAAACTTGATTTCTTTTTCTTTGTAGATTTTTGAACAGAAGAAACTGTTAACATATCAAAACTAATTGAAACTTCCGTTCCGATAGCTTCACTGGAAGTATTATTTTTTCCTTTTAATAAAGCTAATTTTGAACAAGCAAATTGAATAGCTCTTAAAAATTTTATTTCGTTTGAGTGATTCTGATTACCAGAAATAATTGTGTTGTTTTCTAATCCTACTCGAAATGAAGATGAATATTCGTTTTTTGAAACTCCATTCTTATAAAGCAAATTGTTTTCAGTAATTACAATTATATTTCTATTTTCTTTTGATATCTTAATAAGATTACAGCTTGTTGGTTCATCATTAGCAACTACAAATAACTGAGAGTAGTTCCAATGTTTTAAATTTTCTAAAATATTTGGATTATATTTTTCTGGTTCTTGAATTAAAACGTCTTCTGGTGTTAATAGCACAAGAGAGGGGACTTCTTGATGTAGGGAAGATAGCAATTCAAATTTAGAAAGCTCTCTTCTTAAATCGTTTAATTCTTCACTTATTTTATGATCAAAAATGAAACTTCGGTGCATTTCTTGTGCAGATAAAGAAGAAGTTCCTAAAAGATAAAAATCTTCTTTTCCCTCTCTTTGATTAGGGCTATTACTAATTCTACTACTCACATCAGCAGTATTAGGAGAATGGTTACAAGGACGTGCTGTATATCCTTGTAAAATTCCTTCATTAAGTTTTTCATTTAGAACTTTAAATGAAGGCCAATCTCCTCTGTCATCACCGGTATAACTCATTTTTTCAGGAATTGTTACAAAAAGATTATTTTCCTGAAATAAAATTTCTAACTCACGATCTGCTAATTTTTGAAGAGTAATCCCTTTTGATACGCGTTCAAGTGTAAAGGCAGAAGAAGCTTCAAAATCTACATGTAAATCTGTATACTCTTTAATTATAATAAGAAAATTATCTCTAATTCTGCGTTTTATGACTTCAAAATCATCACTTTTTTTATTTGGAATTCTAAAATGACAAGTACATCCAAAATCTTTCATTTCTAGTCTTATGGAAGGTTTACTTAAATCTAAATCTTTGTTGGTATCTGTATAATATTCTCCTGCTGGTCTAGAAACTGCCAACGTAATAGCTGTTTTAATAGTTTCGGACAGAGGGCTGCTTTGAGATAATAATTCATCTGGTTTTGTTGCAAGTCTAAAATAAGCCCCATTTTCTGATGCAAGAACAATTTTAGGAGTTCTTTTATCACCACTGTTTGTAACAAATGAATTTTTATAGAACTTGTACAAATCGGAATCTTTTCTACCAGAAAGAACCATAATACCTACTTCAGGATTATCAAAACTATATTGTCTCATATTTGATAAAAAGTCTTGGGATGGAATGGTAATGTCTGCATTAGAATCGAGCTGTACTACCGTTCCATCACTATCTGTAACAACCCATGATGTTATAGGTGTTTCTTTAAAACTTTTATTATTTGGCATATTATTATTGAATTAAATTTGTAAGGTTTGTAATTGTTTTTTGTGTAAAATAGTCATTGGATAATTTCACCTAGCTATATAGTATTCTTGTTATAAGAAAATAGTGTGCTTGACTAAACCAAGCTGAGCATAAAGTGTAACGGAATTTTTGATAGGGACTAAAAGCCATCCTTTTCATATAAGAATATAATTTTAATTACGACTCTTTTTCCAAATAAGTTGCAAATATTCATTTATTATTTCTATATGTAATACTAATTATGTTTAGATCAAACTTAGGTTAAGAGATAAGCTTTAATCATAATTTATAAATATATAAAAGATAGCATTATAAGGTGAATCTATATAAACAAACTATTTTAATCTCATTTTCTTAACAGTTTTTTTTGAATCATCTATAGTTTTTCTTTTGTGATGATTTGGAGATCTCTTATTGGTTGGTGTTTTTAATGCTTCTAAATCATTTTCTCTGATTTGATGAAATGCAAAATTCAATGCTTTTGTTCCAAATTCCCTTGTATTTGGAATTAATTGAGGAATTTCTTTAAAAGTATCATCTCCTTGAATTTCATCTGCTCTAGCTCTTTCGATACGTTTTAACTGATCTTTAAATCCTTTTTTTATGCCTTTTACTGTTGGATCTACAATAGCTAAAGCTTCATTTTTTGATTGTCTTTCTTTTCCTCCCAGGCTTTCAGAAATCCCAGCTTGATTACTTACAATTGTCCCAGATGTTTGTCTTTCTAGAGGGATTAACTCTCTATTTATAGCTAAAACTCTGGCTACTTGAGCCTCTCCAATAGAGAGTATATAACCATCTTTGGTAGAGGATGCGACTGAAAGATCATTGGAAGCATTAAATATTGGTAGTTCTGTATTTGGAATTCCTGGTATATAATTCACGGAATTTGGAAATTCTTTGTTTATTTCGGCTATTTTAGCCATAGCAACCCTTTCATATTCTGCATAGGCAGGAATATCCCTTGCACTGCTGCAAACTAAATTTAATTGAACTTCTTTTTGGGGAAATTCAATTCCATTATCTTTTTTTTCTTGTAAAATTTCTTGAAATGCCAATAATTGTTCATGTACCCCTTTTGTATAATCAAATCTTTGCACAGAACCGATGTGAGTTTTAGAAGGGTCAAAATGTTGTCCAAATTTCAAGAATTCTTGATCAAAAGGAGTTTCCTCATGGTGAATTATTCTACCATATGCCGCCAAACTCAATTCTAGTGATTGTAAATCATGAAGCGTTCCTTTACCTTTAGATAACCGATCTGCTACTTTTAAAAGAACAGGTTTATTTTTTTTTGCCTTAGGAATAATGTCTTCCTTCCATAGCTTAACTTTCGATAATATTTCTTTGCTAGGGGTTTGAAGTTTTTCCAAACTGTTTGATAATTCTTCTTCAATCTTTTCTTTGGGGATACCTATAGGGTTTACAAATAGCTTTTTTTTTATTTTTTCAAATTCTTCTGGACCAGAAATAAGTTTAAAATTTTCAATAGTCTTTAAGAAATTATCTAAATCTGTTTGTGTATGAAAACCAATGCTATCTGCAAAGAGAAGATTCTCAATCATTTTTCCAAAACGAATTTCATCCTGCCTTTTTATAGTTCCTTCTAGAGAATAAGAACTTCCTGTTCCTCTTCGAATGGGATTAGTCCTTTCTCCTAATTTCATGCTTTTATATTTAAGAGTATCTGGTTCAGGCTTATGTTCTACCCATGTTGTATGATGAAAGTAGGATATCTTTAAATTTGGGTTTTTCTTTTTTAAATATTTAGGAGCCGAAGCTATATGGGAATCATGTAGCCAAACTAGAATATCTTCAATTTTTCCTCCATTTACTTTAATATCAGACATAATTTTTTCGTATAATTTATCTGCATATTGAAGATTTATGTCTTCATAAATCTTCATTGAAGATTTATGATCGATTTTCTCAGGCATGCTATGTGTAAGTGGCCAAATAACCCCATTTACAGATCGTGAATAAAATTCACTCTTTTCTTCTGGTGTTATAAATAAGTAGCTTGCATCATGTTCAGTAGTTAATTGTTCATTCAAATTCTTTCCATGGCTAATGGGAGCTTCTCTAATTCCCATCCAATGTGCTTTTTTATATGGACCATTATCTTTAAAAGCTCCTTCGACCCCAATTGCTAAGCCGCCAGGTTTTCTAGAAATTAAAAATTTTCCTGATTCTGATTCTGCAACGCCTACTGGTAATGAATAAGAGCCTATATACACATGTTTTTGTTCTGGCATAATATTAAAATTTATGGTTTGTGAAAAATATTATTTTAAAGTTTTGTTCTATGATTTTTTTTATTGATAAGAGGTATTACTTTTTCTTCCTTTTTTGTTTTCCCTATGGAGGATTGTCTTGTAGCGACCTTTTTTAGTTTATCTAATTGAATTCCTTGAGTAGATAGTACCTTTTGTGTTTGATTATTGCCGAATTTAAGATATATTTCTTGTTCAGGTGCTTCCTCTTTAAGAACTTCTTTTGAAGTAACTAATCTTTTACTTAATTCTGTTTCACGTTCTCTTTGGGCAGTAAATTGTTTTGTGTTTGCTTGAGCAAAGCAAAAGTTTGCTTCAGGCAAATACTTATAGTTTGCTTTACGTTGGTTGTACATTGAGCTGCCAGTGAGTCCTGTGGCAATTCCAGTCGCTGTAATTCCAGTTGCTGCAACTACCAGACCTACAGCGGCAGGTATCGCTATTCCAGCAACTCCCATAGTAGCAAGAGTAATACCAATAGTTGCTAAAAGTATTCCTATCGCAAAAAGCCATACCATGGGTTTTAAATGTTTAATTCCTTTAGTATTTGCTTTTTTTACCTTGTTTGAGGCTTCAAGGCCTAATGTTCTCCATTCATTAGCTCCTCCTTCTCCTTTAATTAAACTATGAATTATTTTATTTTCTTTTTCTGTAGCACAATAAGTATTTATAAGCTCTGTAGCAGCAAACTCTATGGCATCTTTATGGTTTTTGCCAGTTATAAGAGCATTAGAGAGTAAATTATCATATAGTTTTTTATATGCAGTTTTTCTATCAAGATCTTCTTTAACAATATCGTTCCCTCCATCTAAGGTCATAGATCCTACAGCAAAATGAACACCTTCTGCTGTTGAAACAGGTCTGTTTACTAAGTTCCAAACTAGTGCTTTCCCTACTTTTTCAGCTCCCAAGGCTCCTAATTTTGAGGTAGCTTTTGAAATGATTTTTGTAATAGCTAAAGGGCTCGTATTTGCAGGATACAAAGCTTCATCAATAAAGAGACTTTTTAAATAGTCTATATCTTGTTGTTGAAGATTGCTAATCCTATCTTCAGGAACTCCACCTCGTTCTTCCATTTTAGCTCTTACTAGGTCTAACTGGAAAGAGGCTTCAAAACTAGTTGATAAATTAACACTTTGATATTTTCCTGAATTATTGCTTAATAAATCCAAGGCAGATTTTCCCGATACAATTTTATCTAAAAATTCAGTCTGGTCTCTAGATGAGCACCTCCATAGATGTAAAGAATCCTCTTGAGAAGCTTCTGCTCTAATTGCCAAATAAGGAAGTTCTTTTTCTATAGCTAAAAGAGGTAGTTTTTTTACTCAGTACATCCGTATTTCCAAAACATAAAATCTCTTCTATAGAAGTTTCAAAATGAGGAAATTCGTTTGTTAATTCAGTATAAGAAATATCCAAATCCCTCTTTATTAGATGAGGTCCTAAGAGTTCTTTTAATGGAAGATTATCTACCAATCCATAAATATCTCTTAGGTCATTATCTCCTTCTTTGAAATGATCTTTGAAATGTTTTTTATAACTTTCTGATGAATCGCGAAGTTTTTGAGACCATAAGCTTCGAATTTCAGTTTCAAAATCTTTCATTTTTTCCGCTTCAAGTCCTACAATTAATACGCGTTCTAGTGGACTTGCAGTCATAATCACTCTTGCTAATTGTTTAACGTTGGTTTGTGTAGCTTCAATAATTACTAACCTAGCTCTGCTTGAAGCTGATTGCATCCAAGAAATTGGATTTTTATCATATTCATTTTTTGATACAAGCTCTGTTTGTTTAGCTTGTTCTTCAAATAACGCCATAGTATAACTACGCTGTTTTTCAAGATCAATAATCCCTTCTACCTTTACATCAAGTTCTATATCTTGCTGCCTTTTAATATTTCTTATATCTTCTCTAAGTCTTTCTTTAGTTCTTCTTCTTTCTGTACGTTTTTGTTTACTTTCAATCATTATGAGTTTGTTTAATGTTTCTAAAATACTAGAGATTAAATACATAAAAAACCCCCAAGCAAGTTGACTTATAAACCGTGCTTTAGATTGGAAAGTGATATTTTTTTAAAAAAAATAAGATATCAAGTCAGTTGATTTTTTTGGCAAAGTCATTTGTAGTAAGTCCTGATTACTACTACTACTACTACTGACAAGATTATTCAAATATTTTGTTTTATCTGATGATTTTTGTTAATCTTTTGAGTAAGATTAGATGATAAAGTGATTTGTGAGATAAAAACACAAGAAAATAATTTTTGAAATCTTAAGCAGTTTGATATCGATTATGTATAGTACAATATTGTCCGCTTTGATTTTATAAACAATGTTTATTGTAATTGTTTTGTAGAATTAATGCAATACATTTATTTTCAATAGCATTATTTGTGAAAACTCATTGGTATGTAGTTTACATAGACATTTTTATTGACCCCGATTTCATTAAGATTTTGTAAAAAAGAAATGAAAGAAAATGTTAATAAAGCTTTTTAAGGATTATAATAGTCGGCTCTTCAGCAGTTTTTTCAATAAAGAAAATTAGGATTAAATAAGCGAACCCCTAAATTAAATGGCACTTTTGGACTAAATTTTCACATCAGGTTTGGGTTTGAACTATTTTCAAGATGCAAAGAATTTGTCAATACCATTATGTTCCACCAGTTATTCTCATATTTTCCCAATTATACATTTGTATAAAAGCTTTATTTCAGGATAATTGTATTTTAGTATATAGCTTTTGGAATGTGTTTTAGTATATAGAACTTAGGATTAATAGAGAAAGGGATGCTATAAGTTAGAATGTACAATGTTTAAAAGATGGAATTAAAAGTTAATTTTGTAGTAAACAGTATATGTATTTAAGTTGAAGTAGATTAAAATCTGGTTTAAAAATTTTCATAGATGTAAACATTCCAGGTCAAAAATAGAACATAGTTTATTACCAAATGTTTTATGTGATTCTGTTTATTGACTAAGGAAATATAGGTCCATTTTAAAGTGTAAGTGGTTAGCAAACAGGAGTTGTCTATTATCCGTTTCAATTTAATAATACAAGAAAATGTAAATGATGATCTAAAGTGTTTTAAAATTAATCATGAACAGATTTTTAATGTGACCATTTCTAAACTTATTAGAAGGTGTCTTTTGAGAAAAATATTAGATAAATGTATAATAGCAGACAAGAGTTAGTAGATATACAAAACAGTTCAAAATACTATTGCCCTATTTTTTAACAAATAAACATTATTTTTTAATGAAAAAACAAAAACAAACATTGTTAATGATTTATGTAAACAAAAATAAAGAAATGATTTCGTATTGCTATTCAATTTGTAAAAACATTCAAATGGCTGAGGACATTATTCAAAATCTATTTTTAAAATTATTAATAAAAAATGATTTAAGTAAAATTAGTAGTTTAAATTCTTATATTTTTAAATGTATTAAATTAAATACTTATAATCAATTGAAAATAAATACAAATCGTAATAAAATTTTAGATAAAATTTTTATGAATGGAGCTTTTTCTTGTCTTGATAATAAAGAAAAGGATGATTTTTTAAAAATAAAAATCATTGAAGATTCTATAAAAAGCCTTCCAGAAAAAAGAGGTAAAATATTTGTAATGAAACGACTAGAGCATAAAAGCCTTAAGGAAATTAGTAAAGAGTTATCTATTAGTGCTAAAACGGTAGAAAATCATATAACCAATGCCCGTAGAGATTTAAAGATAAAGTTAGCTCAGTTTAAAAATGATTAGTGCATTAAAATCTAATGTTTGGATATTATCACTGTTTCTTTGTTCAAGTATGATGGGGCAAATAAATAATAAAGATTATAAGAAAGCTATTAATTATGCCGTAAATAAAAATTCCAAGCAAGCTTTGGAGAGTATAAATAGAGCTATTGATTTAGAAGGGGGTAAAACCCCTTCATTGTTCTACTTTCATAAATACGAATATTTAGTAAAACTTCATAAATATAAATTAGCTTTTGAAACATTAAACGACGCAATTTATATTTTTCCAAACTCTACACTTCTACTTAATGCTAGAGCAGAATTTTATTTTGCTGTTAGAATGTATAAAAAAGTAATTTTAGACTACGAAAAAATTATTTCCTTTGTAAAAGGTGAAGAATTGAATGCATACAATATAAAATTAGCAAGTATAAAGTTTTTGGTTAGAGATTTTGAAGGAGTTGCTGTTATTCTAAAATCAATTTTTAAAAAAAAATCTTCAAGTATTGATATTCTGAATTTGCTAGCTGCCTTACATATAGAGTTTTTTAAGTTATGAAAAAGCGAAAAAAATCCTACACGCTGCAGCTGATAAACACCCTTCCCATGTTTTTACAATAATTAATTTAGGGTTTGTATATCAAAAAGAAAATCAACACAAAGAGAGTCTTTTTTATTTTGATAAGGCTTTGAGATTAAACCCTAATAATCCTATAGCTCTTTCTAATAGAGCTTACAGTAAATTGAAAATGTCAAATATTGATGGAGCCATTTCAGATATTAACAAATCTATTGAGTTAATGCAGTCTAATGCTTATGCTTATATGATCAGGGGCCGAATTTATTTGAGTCTAAATAAAATTGAAAATGCTTGTGTTGATTTTACAATAGCTAAAAATTTAAACTTTCTGGAACAATATGGAACAGAAGTTGATAAATTGATAAGTGAAAATTGTAAATAAATATTTTGAGAATTATTAAGATGAATCATTTGATTTAAAACAGCACTGAGATTTTTTGGACCAGAACATTTGACTTAATCTTAGAAGGAAGGAAGAATTTTTTTTGAAGAAGGTAAGATCTGATCATCTTTCTTATAGTAGATTTTCTTGGATGCTTTTTTTTAGTTTGAAAATGATGTGTAGTATAATATTCAAATACCTTGTAATCAGCAGTTCCATCTGTATCTAGCCCAAATTATGGCGTTCCAGTACCCTGTAAAGGATTCTCTGTATCATAAAGAGTCTGGTATAGTTCCTGATCGATTGCACTTTTGTGATAACCTCGTGTATTTTTTGTTAATAACGAAGTTAACTTAAAATCTATATATTCCTTAAGCAAACGTTATAAGGCGGACTAATCAACCCGGAAGATATTTTGATAAAATAGGTTTTAAGATAAGCAGTCCCTGCTAAAAAAACCTGAAGTTTTTATGTTTTCTGCTCTTTTAATTAATCTCTGAGATATTGAAATTTTTGACCATCTTGATATATGGCCTTAGGGGAATTTCTGTAGTGAAGAATCCTCTTTCTATAGAATGATAACATATAAAAACTGAATATGAAATTTAATTTATTTATTTGCGTCTTGCTTCTTTATTTTATTTCCTCATGTGGATCTTCGGATGATTATTTTGAGTCAACCGATAATAGTCATGCAACAATAGATGATACTCTTGTTGCAGAATCTATTACAAAAGATTTGTTTGTAAACATTTTAAATGGATTAAGAATAGCAGAAATAATTAAATCTGATCCTTTACCTTCCTAGCTGTCACAACTTCACACTGTCCTTTACCTGCCTTGTCACAACTCCCTAAAGGCCCTAGCTGATGTTTATGGCAGGACCATGCCCAGCTGAAATAATCGAGGAGCTGTTCTTCCAGGCTGATCCGTGTTTTGTCTTGGCTTCTGCCAGGCTCCATTTCCACATCTACATGTACATGTATACATAAACATGTAAAATAAGTATTACTCTGTGTGTGCTAGCTGTGCACGTCAGAACTAGCCTCTTGATGTCATTGCACAGATTTTTGTCTTATTCATTCCTGTCCTTTCTCCCTCGCTTCCTCCCTCCTGCATACATGTACATGCTTGCTTCTTTTCTTTCTTCCTTCTCATCTCTCATTAAAAACATGTACATGTATGCATGTATACATGTACATCGTACCTCCCTTCCTCCCCCCCAGTTATCAGATGGTCTAGGTGCTGACAACGTCCGTGCTCTCAAGAACCTATGCGCTGATGTCATCCCCAAACCCAAACTGGAGACCATAGACTCTGGCCTCGATGTGTTCAATGCACTCATAGAGAAGAGTGAGTGGTGTTTGTACAGTGAACCCGGGTGCAAAGGTTCGCGTGATTACGCGTGAGGCGCGGTATTACGCGAAAACTCGCGCGTTCGCGTCATTCTACGCCATATTTCGCGAGCTCACGCGGCGCGCGCGGTTACGTGATTTCGCGCGATCACGCGTAAAAATAATTAGCGCCCGTCAGTTCAAAGGCGCGCACGAACGATGTGTGAAGGCCGCGCCCCTTTCACGCGCGTTCGTGCGTGTTCACGCGCGATCTCGCGCGATCTCGCGTGTATCGATGGTTAACACCTTCGAGGTGTAAATAGCTGCAAATTCAACTTCTCGCCAATTCACGCGTGAAATAAGCGTTTTTTGGCGTAATATGGGCGTTAACCGGCGTTATTACGCGTGAAAACGCGCGTGATTTACGCGTAATAACGCCGTAATTTAGCGAAATTTCGCGTAATTACGCGAACCTTTGCCACCGGGAAGAGAGTGAGTGGTGTGTGTACAGTGAAGAGAGTGAGTGGTGTGTGTACAGTGTATCTCCCATGCCTGGTGTTACATTATTTTGCTTTGTGCATGAGTACATTGTATATACATGTACATGTACATTGTACATGTATATACATGTGCTTTGCCTTGTTTGTTTGTTTGACCTTGCTTCTTTGACCTTGCTTCTTTCTTTCTTCCTTCTCATCTCTCATTAAAAACATG
>CBDFHN010000002.1:0-1007500 GCA_965247735.1 Flavobacteriaceae bacterium
GTTAGCTCAGTTTAAAAATGATTAGTGCATTAAAATCTAATGTTTGGATATTATCACTGTTTCTTTGTTCAAGTATGATGGGGCAAATAAATAATAAAGATTATAAGAAAGCTATTAATTATGCCGTAAATAAAAATTCCAAGCAAGCTTTGGAGAGTATAAATAGAGCTATTGATTTAGAAGGGGGTAAAACCCCTTCATTGTTCTACTTTCATAAATACGAATATTTAGTAAAACTTCATAAATATAAATTAGCTTTTGAAACATTAAACGACGCAATTTATATTTTTCCAAACTCTACACTTCTACTTAATGCTAGAGCAGAATTTTATTTTGCTGTTAGAATGTATAAAAAAGTAATTTTAGACTACGAAAAAATTATTTCCTTTGTAAAAGGTGAAGAATTGAATGCATACAATATAAAATTAGCAAGTATAAAGTTTTTGGTTAGAGATTTTGAAGGAGTTGCTGTTATTCTAAAATCAATTTTTAAAAAAAAATCTTCAAGTATTGATATTCTGAATTTGCTAGCTGCCTTACATATAGAGTTTTTAAGTTATGAAAAAGCGAAAAAAATCCTACACGCTGCAGCTGATAAACACCCTTCCCATGTTTTTACAATAATTAATTTAGGGTTTGTATATCAAAAAGAAAATCAACACAAAGAGAGTCTTTTTTATTTTGATAAGGCTTTGAGATTAAACCCTAATAATCCTATAGCTCTTTCTAATAGAGCTTACAGTAAATTGAAAATGTCAAATATTGATGGAGCCATTTCAGATATTAACAAATCTATTGAGTTAATGCAGTCTAATGCTTATGCTTATATGATCAGGGGCCGAATTTATTTGAGTCTAAATAAAATTGAAAATGCTTGTGTTGATTTTACAATAGCTAAAAATTTAAACTTTCTGGAACAATATGGAACAGAAGTTGATAAATTGATAAGTGAAAATTGTAAATAAATATTTTGAGAATTATTAAGATGAATCATTTGATTTAAAACAGCACTGAGATTTTTTGGACCAGAACATTTGACTTAATCTTAGAAGGAAGGAAGAATTTTTTTTGAAGAAGGTAAGATCTGATCATCTTTCTTATAGTAGATTTTCTTGGATGCTTTTTTTTAGTTTGAAAATGATGTGTAGTATAATATTCAAATACCTTGTAATCAGCAGTTCCATCTGTATCTAGCCCAAATTATGGCGTTCCAGTACCCTGTAAAGGATTCTCTGTATCATAAAGAGTCTGGTATAGTTCCTGATCGATTGCACTTTTGTGATAACCTCGTGTATTTTTTGTTAATAACGAAGTTAACTTAAAATCTATATATTCCTTAAGCAAACGTTATAAGGCGGACTAATCAACCCGGAAGATATTTTGATAAAATAGGTTTTAAGATAAGCAGTCCCTGCTAAAAAAAACCTGAAGTTTTTATGTTTTCTGCTCTTTTAATTAATCTCTGAGATATTGAAATTTTTGACCATCTTGATATATGGCCTTAGGGGAATTTCTGTAGTGAAGAATCCTCTTTCTATAGAATGATAACATATAAAAACTGAATATGAAATTTAATTTATTTATTTGCGTCTTGCTTCTTTATTTTATTTCCTCATGTGGATCTTCGGATGATTATTTTGAGTCAACCGATAATAGTCATGCAACAATAGATGATACTCTTGTTGCAGAATCTATTACAAAAGATTTGTTTGTAAACATTTTAAATGGATTAAGAATAGCAGAAATAATTAAATCTGATAGAAATAACAGTCCAATATCAAGTAATTCGTCAAAATCTACGATGAATAAAACTTCAAAGGATAATTGTCAGCATGAAATTAGAAATAGTTATGAAAATAAAAATTTTGTTTTTGACCTTACACAGCCTATAACAAAAGATATTATTGAAGCATATAAGGAGGCTGATATAATTTCTACAACTGACAGTTCTATTAAGTATTTTTTAGCAGATGGAACACCAAGTACAGATTGTGATACGGAAGAGGTTCAAGGACCAATTCCTAATCATGATGATAGAGACGCATTATTACGTCCAACTTTTTATAGTTACAGTTCTCTTTTTGATTATAAAGGAGAACATCATTACTCAAACCTTTTTTATCTAGAAAAAAGTGAAATTACTACCAGTAAATATAGTGATATATCTTCTAAATTTGTTACAGAAGGAACTGTAGAAAAGAGAATTGATAGAGAACACCAAGTTCACGTATGGACTCTTGCAGAACATTCATATATAGAGGATTTAGATCTTAGAGGATTTATTGAGTCCCAACAAGGTTATCGTTTTTATTTTATGAATGGAAGTAGTAAATACTTTAAACATTCATATTCTATTAAAAATGAGTTAGATGATAACCCAACTTACGAAAATATGGAAATTGACATGGTTGATCGCTACGCTATACAATTTTATATAAATTATCGTGATGGAGCCAATAGAGTAGATGGTGTATTTAGAGTCCCTTTCTTTTTTGATATAACGATTGATTATAAACAAATCATAGAAATATTAAAAAATAACCAAAACAGTGATTCTTATACAAAAACAGTTGAGCTTTATGTTGTTACTGGAAATGTAAATAGAAGTATTGGAAACATAAAATATACTTTAGCTAATGAAGAAAAATGGGAAGTTAACATTACAGAAAGTCCATTGTATTTATCGGATACAGAAATAGAACAGATTATTGTTAATTTCAATTAATTTCTGAAAAGAATAGGTCACTTTAATCGATGGGATTCCCCGACGCTCTGCGTCGGTGGTCAAGAGGAAAGATTGAAAATCTGAGGTTTTCATCAAACTAAAAATAAAACTTTTCTCCACTTGATGCCTCTATGGCTCTGCTTTGAGGTAGTTCATTTTGAAAATTTTAAAAACATAGCTATTAAACAACTTGTTTTTTGAACTAACAAGAAAATCATCTGTTCTACAAGGTGAAATTAAAGTGGAGATTATTAGGTAGGAAACCGCGGTTCAATACCTAATAAATAATAGTGTAATATGTCTAAGAATAAACTATGTGATTTTAAGATTCTCTGGAAATCATGATTATAATCGCTATATGTAAGGGTTTAATCCAGTAGCTTAGAGTAGTTGAATTCTATTGAGTTAATGTTCTTAAGTGCTTTTTTGTGTTTCAGTTTTCTTAAAAACGTCAATGATACTGCCACATTTTTTTACAGACTACAATAAAATCAGCTATTTTCGTCTAATTTTTTCATGAATATCTTTGTTAGGGGAAAAATAATATTTAAGTATATTTTCAAAAGAGAGAAAAACCTAATTAATTTATAGAATATGATAGAAGCCAATTTGTTTTTAGATTACGACAATACACAAATTGCAGGTCATCTGCATAATGCTGTATTTAGAGCATTAAAGAGAGGGGATCTCCCTAGAGGATATAGAAATTCAAATGATGTAATTAATGTTATAAATGAAAATGAAGAACTTCCAAAGGAAGTAGGTAAGTGGTTGGATGTGCAGATCAAAAAAAATGGAATAGTTTTTTTTGATTTAGAATTACTTGCTGAAAAAGTAAAAGAATATAGAAGATTAGAAGTTGATACGTATGTATTAACCGCGTCGAGGGTGCCTGGGGCAATATCTCATATGTATAAAAAAGAAGGACTAGGAGAGCTATTCCCAAAAATGAGAATTATAACAGTTCCCATAGAAGATGCTGATATTCATAAAGCAGATGTAATTGATGAGCTCGAAAGGCGTAAGGAATCAACTAGTACGGAGGACGTTACTGTTTCTATTTTTATTGACGATTCTAAAAAAAATACGGATGCTGTTGATTTGTTGCCTCAGAAAGATGGGGTTTTTAGATTGGTTTGCAGAGTTAATAAAGATGGTTTGTGTAAAGAAACTTTTGACACTATAGATCTATTTCTAAATAAGGTTGGGGTAACAGTGGATATTGCGCAGAACCATAGTCCTATTCGAGATTTTAAAGACGACAGTTTATTAAGAAAATTACCTGAATTACCCTCTCAAAGAGAAGATAATGTTAAAACTGTTTATGAAAACACGCCTGATGAAATTGAAAAAGCACGTGAATCGGCCTTGATGAAAGAGAGCACTTTAAGAGAGGAGGCATCTGGAATATCTCCTAACAGAAAAGAAGTTGTTAAAACTGTTTATGAAAACACGCCTGATGAAATTGAAAAAGCACGTGAATCGGCCTTGATGAAAGAGAGCACTTTAAGAGAGGAGGCATCTGGAATATCTCCTAACAGAAAAGAAGTTGTTAAAACTGTTTATGAAAACACGCCTGATGAAATTGAAAAAGCACATGAATCGGCCTTGATGAAAGAAAGCACTTTAAGAGAGGAGGCATCTGGAATATCTCCTAACAGAAAAGAAGTTGTTAAAACTGTTTATGAAAATACACCTGATGAAATTGAAAACGCACGTCAATCGGCTTTGATCAAGAGAAATATTATAGAGAAGGTACTAAAAAAAATTAACCGAAGATATGGAGGTCTCCAGGATAGTGAATTACTCTCTCAAATGGAAGTTGAAGAAATTTCTGAATCAGTTAGATTAAATCTGCACAAAGGTGATGTCGATTTTAGTTTTGAAAAGCTAGAAGATATAGTAGGCCTAGAACGAATAAGGTCTACTAAAAATCCTGATGGACGATTATCATCATATAGCGCTGGAGCAAGCCATCCAATGTCTGGAATGACTCAGCCTAATATCCAACGATCAGAAGCAGCTTTAAATTACGCAACTAAATCAGAACAAACCATCTTACAGCAAAAAGATATAGTAAAAAACACAGTAAGCAGACGAGCAATCAGAAAAAAATAGCAAAATATTCTTTATAACTATTGCGTTTATTGGTCTCAAAAATAGTTTAAACGATCTACAGACGCGTTGTCGCAGCATTTTGATACAAATATGCGATGTAGAAGATGTTAATATCTTAATAAGGATAATTTCAAAAGGTCATGTTTATATGCATTTAGAATACGAACCTTCAAAAAGTGTGAGTCATTTGGTTAAAAAGCAAAAACGGCGAAGTTCAAGAAAACTTCAGCAAGAGTTTCCTGAATTAAAGCATAAATATTTTGGGCATACATTTTTGTGGTATTGGTTATGGATGTTGGAGTATAGGAAATTGCTTATGAGACATATTTTGAGGGTCTTACAGCTGAATAACAATTTTAAGTTTTGTTGATTTTTAAACTCTCCATCAGAAAACTGGTTGGAGGTTTTCTATGGAATAGGATGAATATTTGGCTTGGCTTTAATGTAAATAGAAAAACACGATATTACTCAAACCCATAATAATTTATGGTAAAACTGCTTCAAGATTATGTAACTACATTAGAGCTACTTCATGAAAAGGCTTACGTGGTAGTGGTAACTATTTTGTATTCTTTTTAGGGGTAAAACTCATTTTTATACTCTATAACTATTGTATGGGAAATATAAGAGTAGCAGAGGAAAGAATAGAATCAGCTAGGCAATTGTCAAAAGATAGCTTAGATTTGAGCAGCTTAGAGCTAACCACTACTGATTTGGAAACCTTAATATCTAAGATAGGAGAAATTAGAGATCTTAAGGAATTAATATTAAGTAATAATCAACTTGAGATGTTACCACCTGAAATAGGGAATTTTACAAATCTTAAAGTGCTGGATTTAGATAAAAATTATCTTAGTGTTTTACCTCCTGAAATAGGGAATTTTACAAATCTTGAAATGCTGGATTTAGATGACAACCAACTTGGTGATTTACCACCTGAAATAGGGAGCCTTATGAAGCTTGATACGCTGATATCAACAGGCAACCAACTTAGTGTTTTGCCACCTGAAATAGGGAATCTTACAAATCTTGAAAAGCTCAATTTAGATGACAACCAACTTAGTAATCTACCACCCGAAATAGGAAATCTTACAAGACTTAAAGAACTGTCTTTAGAGGCTAATTTAGTTGAGGCTATACCACTTGAAATAGGGAATCTTATTGAGCTTCAAAAGTTGAAATTACATGAGAATAAACTTAGGAGTTTACCTCCTGAAATAGGAAATCTTAAGAAACTTAAAAGCCTTGAGTTAGAAAGTAATGAACTCAATATTTTACCTCTTGAGATAGGAGGGCTTACGGATCTTGAAATTTTGTTTTTAGGACATAATGAGCTTAGTGCTTTACCACCTGAAATAGGGAATCTTACAAGACTTACAGAATTAGGTTTAGATGATAATGGACTCAGTGTTCTGCCATCTCAAATAGGAAATCTTACAAGACTTATAGAACTAGGATTAGAAGATAATCAATTTGAGACAATGCCACCTGAAATAGGGAATCTTATAAACCTTGAAATTCTGGGTTTAGGCAGTAATGAACTCAGAGTTGTACCTCCTGAAATAAGGAGTCTTACCAGCCTTAATTCACTAACGATTACTAATAACCCCTTGTCACAGGAAACAAGGAATTTCTTAGATGCTTATTTTGAAGGTATTAGTGAATACAATATGGAAGCCTTTGATGCAATATCTGATCCTTTAGAGGTTTTAAACAAGATCTATGGTGAAGAAGAGAGTGAAATAATTTTGACCGCAATTGAAGACCTGGATGCTTCATGGTCTTTTGTTAATGGAAATGATGTGGTTATTGAGTCCAAAGATGTCATAAAAGATTTTTTAGAGAAAATACCTCTTACTAGTGATCAGGCAAATAAGATGTATTTAAAAGGAGCAAAACATCTCCTAAGTGATATATGGAGTACATCATCATCAGATGATGATAAAAAAAGCGCATTACAAAAGATAGCCACAGCATTAGGTGATTGTGGAACTCCAGTTAAAGATATTCTAACCCTAGGGTATATTGGAAGCTATATTGCCAAAAGCAATGATCAGGAAATTCCTGAAGAAGTTCATACTGTAATAGTAAGAGAAGCTCTTGAAAAGGAAATTCTTACTAAGTTATCTAGCTTGGAGCTAGGTCCAGATGGGGGTTTACGAGATAATGAGTTAACAGAACAGGTAAAAGGGCTTTCCAATGCCGTATTTTTAGAAGGTGCAGAAAAGTACTCATCCAATAAGGTTAAAATTATATTTCCATTAAATACAAAACCTAAAGAACTTCCTAGTAAATCAGCCTATCCAGACTTAGCCTTTGGTATGGTAAAAGATCCATTGGCAGAAGCATTTGCTAAGTTATGCTGTAAAACAGATGAACAAGGGACCTTAGTGAAAGATGAACTGGGTAGATATCTTTTTGATTCAGAGAAACTAAACAGTATCGTAGAGAAATACTATAAACAGGGCTTAGGGATAGTTTCTTCTCGAGAAAAAGCAATTATTGAATTCACTAATGCAATCAAAAAAAAGCTTCAGGAAACGGGGCTTACAGAACACTATAATGACCCTGACGTTAAACATCTGTTAGAAATTGATAGACAGGAAGAGGAGTTACGAGAAAACCTTAGAAACGTTCCTGATAATCAAATAGAAACAGTATCTAGCCAATACTTAAAGGATCAAGTTCAGAAAATAGAGGTAATGGTTGAAATTCATAGCACTAAAACCCGAGAGACAGAAAACAAACCTTCTCATAGTTTAGATGGTCTTATGCTTCCAATAAATAATAATAAACGTATGAGAAATATGGAAAGGGATAGCCTTCCTGAAAGCAAAAAACAAAAACGTGAACGTTCTAGATCACCATCACGTAAACCCTGAGAGTCTTACAGTTGACTAAGAGTTTCAAGTTTTTGTTGATTTAATGAGAGAATATAAGAAACTAAGCCATGTTATTTATAAATGTGAGCATGATATCGTATGGGTTTCTAAATATCGATTGTGTATATTAAAAGGAGAGGTTGGAATATTGGTAGAAAAGATAATTCGAATGCTTTGTGAGTGGAAAAGCTGTGAAGTCCAAGAATTAAGCTACTACCAGCTTATAACTGGTAGTAGTTTAATCCTTTTTGATACACAGCCATCCGAAAGTTTTTCAGATAAGACATAAAAACCTTATGAACCACGATTATCTGGCTCAATATTGAGATTTACATGGAAAATAAGTCTATCTTGAAAGGTAGATTTTCTTGTGGTTTTCCTCTTATTTTCTTTGCTCCTTCTCCTACCTGATTGCAGACATAGTCAAGGGTGAGAAAAAATGACAGACAAATCCTTATTTTCTCTACGAAATTGGAAAAGGCATGATTCTTCTTGGCAATAGTCCTGACGATGAGCTGAAGCAATAAATAGGTTGTCAATGCAATGTATATCTGTGATTTTACAGCATTTTCGCTTGTTCCGACAAAGGTTTTGATCTGAAGGTTCTGTTTGATTGCTTTAAAGAATAACACGATGTCCCATCGTTTTTTGTAAAGGTCAGCAATGGTTCTGGCTTTCCAATCTAGTTGGTTGGTAATGATTTCTATAACCTTGTTTTCATCAGGCTTGTAAACATGAACCAATCGCAGTTCTACTTGGTTGATTCCTGTTTGAACAGCTTTCTTGCTAGTGAGTCTTATAATTTCATCCTTCAAAATGTCTTGGTCACTATTTTGAGGAAGTTCCAATTCTCGCACAGTCTCGAATACCGTATTGGTTTTTATGCGAGTAACAAAAACATTCTCTGCTCTTATTCTTTGCAACATTAGAAGAAAATTAAAATAAGCCCTATCCTCAACCACTATGGTACCTTTTGAAAAGACCAGTTGTTCAAGTCCATAGCGATCATGTAGTTTGGCAGGAGTGATGTTTACTACATCCGGTATCATCATTGTATCGTCCCAACAGGTGTGTATTTTGATTCCTCCTTTTGCTGTCCGAAACTTTGCCCAGTCAAACATGGATAAGCATAGACTAATAACGGAGCTGTCTATTAGTTTTATACTGCGGTCTTTGATTTCTTTGATAATATGGGATTCATGACGTTTTGATAATAGGTGCGTATAATGTGTTAATAAACCTTTATACAGGCTCTCGAACACCTTATAGTTCTGGTTCTTATTACCGTCACTCATGATAGATGTTGCTGGACTCTGAGAAAGACCTAAACTTGAGATAAAGGTTTCACTAACCCCAATACCAGTAGAAATATCACTTAAAGTGTAACACTTATTCAGCTGTCCGAAAGTTAGTGCTACAAATTGATCGTAAGCTTTATATCGGCTACAGCCTTTGTCACTTTTATGCTGTGCGGTACTGCGAGAAAAAATCCACCTAGGTACTAAATCTAGAATTTGGCGAAGTAGTGGAGTATTTGTATTTTTAGTACGCTTGTAGAGTCCCATAAAATGTATTTAAAGTTCGCAAACCAAAAATACGGGATTCTCAGGCTATTTTAAATTTGCAACTTTCGGATAGTTGTGTTTTTGATACTAATAAAAAAGTACTTTTTTATCTCTAAACTTTTTCCTTTGAAAAAGTGTGTTAGCGAAGATAGATCCGACGTGAACAGATATGTTACATTCTCTATAAAAATTGTCACGAAATTGACAAGCAGTATGATCACATCTTATTACTTATAGCTCTTTTCATACTTAATTGAAACTTAGCATTCATTCATTGTAATCTTCAACAGTTTTGAACCAAGAGGAGAACTCTAGAAGATTCTTACCATTTAAGACACACATAAATATACATTTTATCATTATGACTATCAATCTCTTATGTATTTGTCTAAAATGTTTCAATTTAAAATTAGGGGATTTCTCATAATAATGGCTCTTAATTATTAAATAACAAAAAATATGATGTATTTAATACTTTTACCGCAAGAACTTGCGACTCAATTAGAAACTTGGGGAGAAACAATAAGAACAATTTTAAATATTATTACTGCTATTTTTGCTATTATTGGAGGTTTTTTAGTCTTCTTTCAGTATATGCAAGGAAATGATCAAGCACAAAAGAATTTTATAAAATTTGTAATTGGTTTAGCTATTGTGGGTTTAGTAAATTTAATTGTTGGCTTTTTTCTTCCAGATGCTACTACATTTTAAAAATGAAAACTGTAAATAAAAAATAGCGGAGTACAATAATGAAGTTATTAGAGCTATAACTTAAAGGTGTTTTACATGTGTAATGTATCAAGAGCTATAATTTAATTCTTGATACAAATTTTAATCAAAAAAAATCTTGAGGTATTTACAATACTGTTTTTACAAACTTTAGAGAATTGTTTTACAAATTAGAATATGAGAAAAATATTAAAAATAGATGCTTTATTGAAATTTTCAAAAACCATAACTCTTGTTTCTTTAGGTATTTCTCTTTTATCTGTTTTTGCAAGTTTATCCTATGTCTTTTATTTTAACAAAAAACTAATAAAAGAAAAAATTTATATGCTAGATAGAAATGGAGATGCATTTACTGCCAAAATAATAAAAGATGAATTGATGTACCGTGAACCTGAAATTAACAGTCATTTAAAAAAATTTCATGAATATTTTTTTAATCTAGATCAATATAATTATGTTAAAAACATTGAAAAATCATTAGAATTAATAGACGAAAGTGGTAAAGACTATTATTTAACACTGTTAAATCAAGGGTGGTATAATTCATTAAAAATGAATAACTTAAAACAGAAAATAGAAATAGATTCTATACTTGTAAATGTAAATAAATACCCATATTCAGCTTCGCTTTTCGGAAAAACAACAGTATTCGGTGAGGGGAGAGAGAGAGAAGAAAAAATAATAAAGATCCATTGCATACTTTATGACGTGGCAAGAACAAGAAACAACCCACATGGATTATTAATTAGTGATTACGAAATTTTATATCATGGAGAGAAATAAACAAATAATAGTAGCTTTTGTGTTTATAACTTGTCTTTCTTGTTTAGTTGGATATATTTACATGTCATTTTTTAATGACTCGAAAGAAGAAGAAAAAACGAAGATTGAATTTGAAGTACCAGAAATTTTAAATAAAAAAAAATCTAATAAAACAAAAATTGAATATTACAATAGCCAAATTGAGTCTAAAAATATATCCGATGGTATTTTATTAGAAAAAAAAGAACCTAGTAAAGATACTTTTAAATTTAAAGTAACGGAGAATAGTCAAAATATATTTTTTGAAGAAGAAAAATCAGAAAAAGTTTTAATGAACTCATATAAAAAAGATTATCAAAATAATTTCACAAAAGAAAAGATTATAGAAGAAAGTTCTGATCAAATCCAAAGTGAAGAAAGCTTAAGTAAGTTATTAGATATTATGGAATCAAATTCTGAGTATATGAATAACCTTGGAAAAGAAACATCAACTTCTTATAAATTAAAACAAGAGAACAAATCAACTAGAGACGATATAATTGAAATTATTAAAAGCATTCCTGAACAAGAAAAGATTACCTCTGACAGAAATATTTACAGAGAAGTTCTAAAGGAAAAAAAATATTTTGAGAATGCTTTTTTTGGAATTTCAAAAAATAAAAAAGCTTTTACAGGAGCAATTTCTGATGCTAGGCCCTTAAAAAAAGAATTATTTAATGCAGAGGTATATACTAACCAAGTTATAAGTAATGGAGGACTCGTAATGATTCATTTATTAGAAGATCTATTTTTTGAAGAAGATATTATTCTACCAAAAAGCACTGTATTATACGGAATTGCAGAGTTCTCACCAACAAGGATGTTTATAAAAGTAAGTCCAAATATATTAAAAAACAAAAAGAGATTACCGCACCCAATAATCATCTATGACTTTGACGGGTTTGAAGGAGTTTTTATGCAAATAAACTCAATAGGATCTATTCCTGTAGAAACTGCAAGAGAGCTAACAGAATTAGTAAAAGAAAGTTATAAATCTTCAAATCCAATTACTGGAAATTCTGGTGTAGTTCCTTTAAAAGAAGCAGCAACAGTAATTGGCTCAGAAAAAATACTAAAACATCTAAATCGATTAAAACTAAAAATTTTTGGTGGATATAAGATATGGCTATCAATCTCAGAAGATAAATAATAAAACATATGAATTACATTAAAAAAAATTATACTTTCATCTTTTTAATTAGTTTTACATCTATTGTAAATAACATTTATTCACAGAATAGTGTGGCTTACGGACATGCATGTATTGATGTATCTGATAAGCTAACTACTCATTTAATTTTTGAAGATGATATTGATTATATAGATATAGGAGCTGTTGAATTTTCTGTTGGTAAACTAAAAAACATAGTTAAAATAAAATATAATGGCTTAGAAGGATGGGATATTAATAAAAGAACTAATTTAACAGTAGTTACTAAAAGTGGTCTTTATTATTCTTTATGGGTTTATTATAAAAAAAAACCCACAATAAAAACATATGTATACAAACCTGAAGATTCTTACAAACTGGACTCTTTTGATATTCTAAATAAGAAAAAATTATTCATAAAACACTGCAATTACTTATCGCATAGAAATTCTAACATTATTAAAGAGTTTTCCAATCATAAAATGAAATACCAAATTAATGGAATATTTTATAAGAATGACAAGATTATTTTAAGATTAAAAATAGAAAACCAATCTAAAATAAATTTTACCACAGATTCTATAAGATTTTGGTTAACTACGAAAAGAAAATTCAATATTCTTAAGTCATTAAAAAAGGCAGAAGCCATTCAATACAATGAAAAAAACGCACGTTTTGTTTGTAACAATACTAAAGATATTTCAGCAGAATCAAGTCAGACTATTTTATTTGGGTTCGATAGATTTGTACCAACTGACCAAGAAACTTTAGAAATTAGAATTACAGAAAATAATTCTGGTGGAAGAAGGGGAAAGATAGTTTTAGATATTAAAGATTTTCTATTTAGAGATTGAATCAATTTTTAAATAGAAAATCTTTCCGATAAACAATACAATAGAAATTTAATCTAAAGAGAAATGAAAAACATTTTATCCTTTTATTTATTTTTAACAATAGGAATCCCTCTAGTTAGGTCTCAAACTCCAGATGTAGCTATTAGTTATGTATTAAGAGAAATACAAATACAACTAGCTAAAGAATACAATAAAGAACTTTCTAAAAGTCTGCCCAAGTTCACCGAATACTCTATAGAAAATACTGTTTTTCACAAAGCTACAAAAACTGGATCTAACAGACCAAGCTCTTTCTTTTATACATTCCCAAATAATCCATGCATTACAAAGTGGGGTCCTCTTAAATTAAGTAGATGTCGAATGAAAATTGCTCTTCTAAGACGCGCTGATAGATTAGCTAGGGCAATTCCTTTAACGCCTACTACATACTCTTCAACTAGTGCTGTAAAAAATAGAATAATGGTTAAAACAAATTCAATACTAAAAGAAATAAATAAAGAATTACTAAATTACTAAAACTTAATATTAATGATTAATTTTAATTTATTTTTCCCAATTTTAACCATTGATGACGATATGATTGTTTCAAAAAACGGAGATATTAGTCTTGCTTTTAAAGTAGGATTATCAGAAGTTTTTTCATTGAACCAAGAAAGTTTAGATTCTATTTCTGACATTATTAGTAACGGTCTTGAAAATTTACCAGTAGGGACTATATTTCAAAAACAAGATTATTTTTTTAAAGAAAATAAAACAAATCCAATCACAACTTCATCAGAATATCTTCCAAAATCTGATAATGCTTTTTTCTATGAAAGTCCAATTTTAAACCATGAATGCTACCTTGTTTTAACTTATGTTGTTCAAAACTCTAAGAATAACAAAAAGAAATCATCAAAAGAAAAAGAAATAAAAAACTTTATTAAAAGTTCAAAATCATTTACAAATAAGTTAAATTTATCTGATTTTTTTGAAATTAAGAAATTAGAAGAAAAAGAAATTCTAAATCTCTTAAACTCTTATTTTTCTTTATCTAGTTTAAAACTAAACGAAAAAGAAGATTATGAAATATCCTTTGACAAGGGCTTTCGAATAAAAGACAATTTTGTCAAAGTATTTTCGATGGAAAATTGTAGTGATTTGCCCCAATCTTTTACTAGATCTAAAATTGAAAAATCATATTCTACAGATCGAACAGATTTTTTTATTCCATTTACACATGATTACATTTTTTCAATTTCATGTAATCATCTTTATAATCAAGTTGTTTTTATTAAAGAATCGGATGAGATAAAAAAAGAAATTGAAAACAAATCAAATAAATTTAAGGGATTAAGAAGTCTTTCTCGTTTTAACAAGTTATCAAATGAAACGTTGGATGATTTTTTGGATGAAGGTGAAAAAAATAAAATAAAATATGCAAAAGTAAATTTTAGTATGTTTATATGGGATTCCCAATATAAAATTCTAGAAGACAATGTTGATTTAGCTCGAAAAGAATTTCAAAAAGCAAAAATAAAACTTAATTATTTAACAATTTCCATAAAAGATTTTTACCAAGCAAATTGCCCTGGAAATTGCTCAGAAATCAATATGGTTCATCAATTTATACTACCAACAGAAGCCATTAGTACATTTCTAAATCTTGAAACAACAGCAACAAAATCTACTAATGGTGTATTGTTTTGTGATGTTGTACATGAAGAACCAGTAAGAGTAGATCTATGGGATAGTCCGTTAAAAAAAGGATTAATTGTAAATAGAAATCGATTAATATTTGGTCCTTCAGGAACAGGAAAATCATTTCTTGTAAATCATATTGTAAGTCAATATTATGAACAAGGACATCATATTATTATTATGGATATTGGAAACTCGTATAAGAAACTGTGCCTTCTTGTAGGAGGCGAATATTTAGAGTATGAAGAAGAAAATCCTTTAAAATTTAATCCATTCAATTTTGAAAAATACAGTATTGATAAAAAAGAATTTTTAGTCTCTTTACTACTGTTTTTATGGAAAGGATCAGATAACAAACCTAGTAGAGAAGAAAAAAATGTTTTGTCAAAATATTTAGATTCGTTTTTTGAAAAAATAATTAAAGATAGCACTATACAACCTTGTTTTAATACTTTTTACGAACATATTATGGAGAGTAATGTTGAAGGAGGAGAGTTGTTTTTTAACAAAAATAGTTTTACTTTTTCTACAATCGATTTTTATAAAGGAGGAGATTATGATTTTGTTTTAAATGCTAAAGATAAAATTGATTTTTTGCATAAAAGATTTATTGTCTTTGAATTAGATAATATTAAAGATCATCCAATATTATTTCCACTAGTAATTATGTTGTTAATAGAAACAACAATGGATAAAATAAGAAACCTTCCTGGTATTAAAAAATCAATCTTTATAGATGAATGCTGGAAACCTCTTTCACAAGGAGAAATGGTAGGTTTTATAAAGTATTTATATAAAACCATTCGTAAATTTTATGGTGAAATAGCAATTGCTACTCAAGATATTGATGATATTATCAGTACGGATGCTGGACCGGCAATGATTAATAATACAGATACTTTTCTATTACTCTCGCATAAAAAAAAACTCTCTCTTAAAGATAAATTTTCCAAGTATCTATCCTTTACAGAATCTGATGTTTCCAAATTATATGCAACAGATAAACAACAAGTTTTTATTAAAATGGGGAACCTTTCTAATATATATAAAGTTAAAGTTTCTCCTCAGAGGTATGCTTGTTATTCTTCTAATGGAGATGAGAATGAAACAATTTACAAAATGTATAAAAAAACACAAAATATTAAAATGGCGTTAGAAAATTTTGTAGAGAAAAAAGAGAATCATTAATCAGTTAAAAAACACACAAATAATTAGAAAACTAAACTCCGACGATATTGCCCCCTCATTCTGGTGATGTTGACCCCTCTGTATATTTTGATCTTAAAAATGAGACACTGACAAGATTACAGTTTTTTTTCTTAGACTTTTTCCTTTTAATTCTATGCGATGAAAACAGTGTGCTAATCGATCCAAAATAGCATCAGCGATGGTTGCTTCTCCTATTATTTCGTGCCAACTTACGGGTAAGTGACTCGCTATTATTGTTGTTGATTTTCCATGCCTATCCTCAATTAGTTCTATTAAATCCATTTGTTGCTGCTTGTTTTAAGTTATTCCAAAATCTTCGAGGATTAATAATCCTGATTTCGATATTTTTTCTAATAGCTTAAATACACTCTCATCAATACGCGCCATTTTAATAATTGTAAGTAGCTTTTGAAGGTTATGATATAGCACCTTGACGCCAGTGAACACGCTCTGTAACCTAAGGTCGAAACTGTAAAACTTTTGCCACAGCCAGTAGATCCTTTTATAAGTATCGACTCTCCGTTTTTAATGTAGCTTCCTGTAGCAAGTTCGGTAACTTGTGATTTATTCAGTTCTCTGGATGACCCAAAGTTTAACTCTTCTATAGTAGCAGTGTTTCTAAGCTTAGCGGAGCGTTTTAAGCGCTCAAAACGCCTGTTTTCACGATCTACCTGTTCAGCTTGCAATAGTATCTCTAAGCCTTCTGATAGAGGTAAATCATGATGTTCGCGTGTTTCTTTTAATGCCTCCCATTGGATTGATATTCCTAATAATCGTAGTTGATTAAATTGATTTGTCTCAAATGTAGTTCAAACTATGCACTTTAGTGCATTTCGCTTTAGCTTCTAAAAAAACCTACCTTTGTTTTATGACAGATCAAAGGGTAAATGGACATACAGTTTCAAGGTTGACAGTTGATATAGTTTGGAGTACAAAATACAGATATTCTGTATTAGAAGGAGATATTAAAAAATCATGTAGAACAATATTAATACAAATATGCGATGCTGAAGGAGTTAATATTTTAAAAGGAGTTGTAAGCAAAGATCATATTCACATGCATTTAGAGTATCGTCCATCACAAGATATTAGTAACTTAGTTAAGAAGCTAAAAGGGAGGAGTTCAAGAAAATTACAGCAAGATTATCCAAAGCTTAAAAAGCGATATTGGGGGCGTCATTTCTAGGCAATAGGATTTGGATGTTGGAGTACAGGTAATATTACAGATAAAATGGTGAATGATTATTTGGAGCATCATCGTAAATCGGATAATGACACGGACAATTTTATAATTGAGTAATCACGTATTGATTGCGTACTGCTGACTTTAGTCAGATTTTAAAACCTATGGTACTTTAGTCCATAGTGGTTTAGTTTCAATGTTGTTCATTTTTATTTAAAATTTAGTAGTTATACATTTAAAGGGTCGACTTTGATCCAGAATAATTAATCCATTATTTTTAGAGGAGTCAACATACGTCAGAACGTCAGTATGTAATTATACCTTTTTTTGAGCCCTGATAGAGGGGTCAGCTTAGTCCAGAATATCCAGCAACTCCTCAAGGATGTTTTTCATACCATATAACCTTACTTGTTTTAGAGAATTATGAAAATAAATAAATAGAGGTCAGTAGTTAGTTACTTATTAAATCAGTTTGATAAATCTTATCGGCTTCTGCCATTTTTACAATTAGATTATTGTAGATTTACTCTGTGACCTGTTTATTCTAAAGCAGAATTCATTGAAATATCTATTTAGATTGTCATCACTTAACCACCCAAGAATAGATTGTTCTTATCCAAGATTTGACTTGATGTATCATTGTATGAAGAGCCTTAAAAATCAATCCTTTATTGCTTTCTATCTGAGTTATGTTTTAAGCTTTAGAAATAGGTCTGTACCCTCTCCATTTATTTGGCTTCCCGACTGATATGGTTTACAAAAATGTATTGCAGAGATTCGGCAGAAAAACCATCTATTTTCATTGCATACATTCTCTTTACCTTTCCTTCTTTGGTTAGCTGGATCGCTGTTATTGCTTTCTTTTTCTTACTATCGTAGCTTCTTCCGGTCTTTCCTTGTTCCCTACCGCCAAGAACAAACTCGTCCACGCGAACATTACCATCCATAGGGTTGTTGCCATTTGATGACATAGCTTCTCTTATTTTTAACATGAAAAGTCGAGTTATTCTTTAAAGCAAGCAAACAGAACCTTCAGATCAAAACCACCGAGAAACTTTTAGTGGAAGCAGCCATTTCAAAACAGATAAAAAAGGCCTTACGTACTCCAAATTTAACTTTATGAAAAAGTGTATTAGCTGTAGCTGACTCAATATGTCCGCAGATATTGCATTGTCTTGCATAGTCCTTGCGAACTTGACAAGCTTTATGATTACATCTAGTACATTTATATCTAATAGCTGACTTCATTGAAGCTAAGTATTCCTTACAATCTTGATCAGTTTTGAATCGATCAGAGAACTCTAGAAGGTTTTGACCCTTAAAAACATCCATATTTATATAGTTTACTGATAATAAATATACTGGCCTCCTGACCTCTATAAATAAATTTAACATTTAAAAATTCAAGAAAAATGTTCGCTTTTTTAGGGGAACTAGCACGAATAGACATCTTAACAATAAGATATAACTCACTTTAACTAATAACACTTGGCGTTTACAAAAAAAAAAAAAAAACTAAAAAGTGTTAACTCATAATGTTTTAATCCGGGTGGGACTTTAAATGTTACTAAAGAAACATAAAAAAACAATACAAATTAATTTTTAATGTATGAAACCAGATGAGAAACCACACAAACAACAGGAGTCTTCAAAGGAACAAGAAGGATCTTCAAAAGAAGAAGAAGAGTCATCAAAAAACATAAAAACTTCCTTTGCTCAAAAATTACTAAAAGGGTTTAAAAAGCTACCCATTATATTAATGTCTGTCCTATTTATTAGTGTTGGAGGCCCTATAGGAATTGCATTAGGTATTCTATTATTACTATTTGCAATTAAAAAACCAATTTCCAAACTGGTTAAACAGACTTTAAGTTATACAAAAAAGAAGTTATACCAAAATAAAAAACTAAAAGAAAGTCAAAAAAAAGAAAGAAAAAAATTAGAAGAAAAAAGCTCGTTGTCAGTTAATAAAGCGAGTTTAGGAAAAATGTCTACTAGACCAAACTCTGTTTCAAAAGTTAATATTCTCCCAAAAGAAAATTCAAAATCAACTTCTAATGGATTTCAACCTGCAGCCTCAAAGTTTAGCCTATTTACAGAACCTAGTATAAGTTTAAGTAAAAAAGCTGCAGAAACAAGAAAAAGACCGGCTCATATTAAAGGTGATTTATCCCCAAATTTAAAAAGACCTAAACTCGCTTTTAAATAATTAAAATGATGAAAAAATATAAAAAATTAACGATTAATATTGTTTTAATGTTTATTTCGTTTCATGCCTTTTCACAATTTGCAATAGTCAATATTACATGGATAAATACGGATAAAAGTTTGTTAAGTGTATTAGGCAAAAAACTAACAGTTAATTCAATTATTACAGCAGAACAAACACTTATATATACGGGTTTGCAAAATATTCTTAAGAGTAAAATTGCTACTAGGATTCAGGAATATGAATGGAATAAACATGACCGAAGTTTGGCAGTTCCTTTAGCCTTAAACCTGACAATCAATAATCTTTTGATAGGGGCGCCACTGGCAACACCTTCTTCATTCCCTTTTTTTATTACTGCAGCAAAAAACGAATATTTCATTAGAGAATTAGCAATTAATAATGTAATTGCTCTTCAAATTGCTTTAGTAAAAAATAATAATATTAGAAATGTAAACACACAAGAATTGTATTCGCTTAATCGAAAAATGTTAACAAAATTAAAAATGACAAATAAAAATGCTCGCAAAAATGCAGCATTTGTTATTGTAGCTTCTTTGATATCAAAGGCAGCAGCAATGTCAGAAAGCGATTTGAATCAAATTCTAAGTTTGGGTTTATGAAATTATACATAAAACAGATACTACTTGTTTTTCTTTTCTTACAAAGTATAAGCAGTTTTAAAATTAGGGCACAAATTATTGTGCGCCAATGGGAGGCAGAAGCCTCTGCTACAGCTAATATTGCTGCTCTTGGGCTTATTAAAGGAGCTGAAATAAGAGTAAAAAATGAAATGTCAAAATTAAATACTGAATTAAGAAAAAAAACTCCTTATTATGGATTAATGGTAATTTTTAACTCCATTTTTCAAATAGACGCTACAATCACTAGAATTCAAGGTAAAATATTCCAAATTTCTTCTATTAACAATATGGTTCCATTACTTTTTAACAGGAAAAAAAAAAAAAAAAGAAAAAAAATGGAAATGTATACAAAATATTTACTTAGCCTAAAAATTGATGTTGGTAATGATTTTTCGAACAATGGAAACCTACTTAAAACTTCTGTAGAAATTGTTTCTGAATTAGAAAAAATTGAAAAGGATTTGGACAATTCTTTAGAAAGTTTAATTGTAGCAAAAAGACTTTTTACTTTGTTTTAATTTTATGAAATATTAAATGAGAGATTATTATACAAACAATACAAGTTCTATAAAGCACAATTGAATATGACAGATAAAAAACATAAACAAATGAAATTAAGTGTATTTATATATATTATTTTCACTTTAAGCGTTCAATCGCAGATTGTTATAAACTTAGGGCCTTATAAATCTAATTTCCCAGACCCATTGGCAAAATCTCAAGAAAAAAGGGCTAGTTCAGTTGACAATCAAATATTTACCAAAGTAACAGCTATGGCAGTTGAAACCCAACTAGTAAGAAAGTTTGTTGTTGATTATGAAAATAGTTTAAAAATCATAAATCCGACATTAATACTCAGTCAATTTCAAGTGAAAATTTTTCTCAATAAGTGCATAGATTATATTGTAGCAAAAAACTCTTTTATTGGCAATATCCCTGGACTATCAAAGTTAGCAACAAAAATGAGGTTGATAGCATTTTTTGAAACAAATAAAATTAGAACTTTAAAAACAGAACTAACAGCTTTATTTGCACTAGATAACCCAATAACAGAAGGTGAACGAAAAGTGCTTCTTTTAGACATTATTGATAGAGCCTTACAAATAATAATTTAATGATTTCTATAGCATAGGAATAAATCCTAAATCAAATAAAATGAGTAAAAAGATATTTCTAATCATATCTCTAATTGCTTGGAACCAATCAGTAGGACAACAAGTAATAAATCATGTTTTTGACCCTAGTGCATTTGCAATTCGGGGGGTAGCCATTCCAGGGATGCTAGCAACAGCTACCACAATGAAAAATACACAGGCCAGTACAATAATTCCACAGATTATTAGAGAAGAAGAGAAACAACTTCAAAAATGGAGAAGAACAGTATTTGGAAATGTTAATACTTTAAATGCTTTATCAATAGCTTCAAGAGTTCTTGTAACCAGTATTGATACAAAAAGAATTTTAATCTTACCTGTTCATTATGCTCCAGGATTCCGAAAAAACGTAAGGAAATTTTTAGTACTAAAAGAGAGAATTGAAAGATTAGAGCATAGAGTTATTGCTTTAGCAGGTATTGGAACTCTATTTATTGATGGAGAAGGATATTATAGAGTGGCTTCTCAAAGATTAGCAATTGAATATATTGAAATTTATACTGAATTGAGCAATATAGATTTTAAACTTACAAAGTTATTGGCTCTAATAGAGTTAATACCCCTAATAAAGACTTAAAAAAAAATAATATGATTTTCACTGAAGTATCTACAAACGATTTCATTCTTCAAATGAGAACGGATTTTATTGATAATTTTCAACTTTTGATTGATGATTTCCATGGTTATCTGTCTACATTTGCTGGTGTTTTAGTATTGATTTTTATTGTTTATAAAGTTACTTTGTATATGGTAAATCCTGAAAAAGGATTGGACCCATATATAATTGTTCGGCCTTGTTTAATTTTAGTAGGCATTGTTTTATACAATCCACTTGTTGAGCTTTTCATGCTCACACCAATGAAGCTTCTAGCAGACATTGTGGAAGAATCAGTGCTCAACTTAACAGGTATAGATGCAACAGGTTTTAATGGTAAATTTAATTCTTCCATGACACGGACAGATGATCGATTGTATGATGTTTTGCAAGTAAATCCATTCTTAGAATTGTTACACTTACTTATTTATTTTGTAGGAAGTTTTGTGGGAACATATATGCTGATTAAGCAAACTCTGACTATTGCCATATACTATATTATGGGGTATTTTGCAGTGATTTTTACTCTTATTCCAGGAAATGAAAGATCTTTTCTAAACTGGTCTCTATCTTTTTTGGCAATTCTGTTATGGGAACCCTTTATCATAATTCTAAAATATCTAATCATTTTAACAAGAATTGATACAGATGGGTTTACATCTTTTTTTGTTGTAGTTTCCGTTCAAATAACCTCAATATTTTTATTCTTTAAGATTCCTAGGTTTTGCGAATTTTTAATTAATGGAGGAAGCCCTATAGGAAGTCCTTATTCTGGAGGAAGTACTACAGCATACAGAAAAATATCATCAGGAATCTCTTCTATAAAATCAACGCTGTCATCTAAAAAATAAACGAGTGTAAATAATGTTATGAAAGAATTCACCATCCCTAAATGTTTAGAAAGAACTCCGGAAATTTATGGTCTAAGTGTTCAATCTGCTGTAATTTTTTTAGGCTTAACATTAATTGCACTAATTATGATAGCCAAGTCAATTTGGTTATCATTAGCAATAATGAGTATTAGCTATGGAAATCTAAAATTGGAAAAAAAAATGAAAAAAGTAGGAGGAATAACATCTTATCTTCTTCTATTAAGTTCAAAGCAGAAAAGTATTAGAGTCAATTGCACAATTGAATCATTAATTGAAATAAATAAAAATAAAAATGGAAAATAGTGGAGATAAATATTCTATGGATGTTTTGATTATCTTTTGCTTCTTAATCGGTTTCTTATTTATCGCTTTTGATGTTACTTTATATTTAGACATTTCTCAATTAGTGCCAGTTCAAGAGTTTATTTGTCATCAGATGGATATTTTATGTAGAAAAAAAGTTAACATAAAAATACTTTCCCTTTCCGTTTTTACTATTTGTTCTTTGGGAATACATGTAAAAAAAATTCCAAAGACATCAAAATACAAGTATTTTAGTTTTTTTTTCATATTTGCATCTTTGCTAATTAACTTAGCAAGTTCTCTATTCACGATATTCCCTTTCTTTCATCTCCTTCTAACTATTTTTTCTTCTTTTTTATTTATCACTTCAATTATAATTTCTAGGCGATATTTTTCATTCTTTGATTATGATAATGATGATCAATTCAATGAAAGCAATGAATTTTTTAAACAAGAAAAAAAGAAAAAAGTAAACAAATATTCTGTTAATTTAAAAATGAAGAATGGATGGATTAACATTATCAATCCTTTTAGAGGCTCTATTGTTATGGGAAACCCTGGTTCCGGAAAGACATACTCTATCATAGAAGAATTTATTAGACAACAAATGATGAAAAAATTTTCATTTATGATTTATGATTTTAAATTTCCTTCATTAACGCAAGTTTCTTATGATTTTTATAGAAATTCTAAAAGTAATTATGATTTTAATATTATTAATTTTGATGCTATTGAATATTCTCAATTTATCAATCCTATAGCTCCAGATTTAATTAGAAGAACAAGTGATGCCATCGAAGCATCTCAAACTGTTCTTTTTAACTTAAATAAGGAATGGATAGAAAAAAAAGATTTTTTTGCTCAATCTGCTATTTCATATTTTGCAGCATGCATATATTATTTAAAATTGTACCAAAACGGTAAATTTTGCACACTTCCTCATGCAATAGCATTGGCTTCTCAAAGCGATGAAAAAGTCTTTAAATTGTTAGAGAAAGAACCTGAATTAATCTTTTTTTTAACTCCCTTTAAAGACGCCCTTGAAAAAAAAGCTTACGAGCAATTGTCTGGACAAACTGCTTCTGCTCGTATTCCTTTATCTCAGATTGCTACTAAAGAACTTTTTTGGGTAATGGGTAACAATGTATACCCAGAAATGAATGTTGATATGAATATTAACCTATTGAACAAAGAGTCTATTCTGATTCTTGCAAATGATCCAAAAACTCAAAAAACAAATGCACCTGCATTAGGACTTATTGTAACTCAATTAATGAAGTTAATCAATGTACAAAATAGATCTCCTTCCTCACTCATCTTAGATGAATTACCCACATTGTATTTTATGGGTTTGGATAATTTAATGGCAACAGCAAGGTCTAATAAAGTGTCTACTCTACTTGGTTTTCAAGATTTAGAACAATTAAAAAGGGATTATGGGGATAAAGCTGCACAAACCATTTTTAATATTACTGGAAATATTTTTAGCGGAGCGGTGAAAAGTAATACAGCTAAAGAATTACAAGAAATTTTTGGGAAGACAAAACAAAAAATTAAAAACGTCTCAATGGATACTAATATAACATCAGTATCAATAAACGAGCAATTTGAATACGTTTTGCCACAATCTAGAATTTCTCAATTATCACAAGGAGAGTTTGTAGGTTTACTAGCAGATAATTTTGGGCAAGAATTAAAAAGAAAAATATTTAGAGGGACTATCATACCTGATAAGGAAAGAAAAAACATCGTGGAAAAAGAATTACCTAAGAATACAGAACTTCCAGGTGACCTAGATTCTTATATAAATTTAAATTTTAAAAGAATTATTGAAGAGATAAACATTATTGTTGAAAATGAACTAGCAATAATAGAAGAACAAAAAGAAGAATAGGTGATACTTATACCGATAAGACAAAGATCTTGCTTAAATTTCAATTCACTTCTTTAGTATTTAATTTCGAACAATTGATTGAGTTTTGAGCTTGGTGAATTAAATACTTAGAGGTCAGTAGTTAGTTACTTATTAATTCTGCTTGATAAATATTTTCACCTACTACCATTTTTACAACGTGATTATTGAATATTGTTAATTTAGTGCGTGATCTGTTTATTATAAAGCAAAATTCATTGAAATATCTATTTAGATTGTCTTCATTGACCCAAGAATAAGTTGTTCTTATATTGAAGGAAAAAAACCATGGGAATATGATCAAGATGCTCTAATTAGTGTTTACTCTAAATGTCATTCAGAAATACACTAAAATGAAGATATTTTGATATACGAAAATGAACAGCTGGATAAGTCATAAGTGGCTAAAATATGTGGAAAATGTAGTGGAACAGGTTATTTATACCAATATCACTATTTTATGACTGGGATCTGTTTTGAGTGCAATGGAAAAGGAATAAATAACAACTAAATTTTTTGTCAAAAAAGGAAAAATATATTCAGTTATTTTTCCTTTATATTTGTTTTAATTCGACATAATAGGGAATTATGGCTTCAAACTTACAATTCATAGTGTGCCAAGAATCAATCACGACATTAAATGGTTGAATGCTGTAATTAAGATGATGGTAGGTCCATCAGAGTCGTTGTATAGGCGATGGCTTTAAACCACCTAAAGGTGCTGTAATTAATAGTTATGGTATTGAGCGTTTAGGAGAATCTAATCCATTGAGATTAGCAGGTGCGAATAAAGGAGTTGAACGAAAGTGAACCATTGATGAGGTGTCGAGAAGTAGGAACCTTCAGTCAAAATCTACGAAGTATGATACGGAGTGAAAAGCATTTCCAGAAAAGGGAATGATTACAGAAATAACCTATTTATTTACTGTAAGGCTGGCGTCATTCAGATGGCAAGAACTTTATTTAGGCTTAGTTACGGAACTTGGGAAGCTGCATAACAATGCAAAGAGAAATGTGCGATAAGAACAACTTAGAGGCAGAATATCGAAGTGTTATGTAGTGGCAGATTAACCCGTAGTAGTGTTGATATTTCTGTAATGGAAATGGAGCAAAGGGGTTAAGTTGTACCGTTTTATTTTATTAACCAACTTACAAAAGTGAGGATGAATTTATGGAATGAAACAAAATCGATACCGATAAGTCGTCAAATGGTTTTGGAGGCTTATCAAAAAGTGCGTTCCAACAGAGGGAGTGCGGGAATAGATGCGATAGACATGCAAGAATTTGATGCAAATCGTAGAAAACACTTGTACAAACTTTGGAATCGGATGGCATCAGGGAGTTATTTTCCTTCTCCTGTCAAAGAAGTAGAGATACCTAAGAAAGACGGTTCTATCCGTAAATTAGGCATACCTACCATTAGCGACAGAGTTGGACAAATGGTGGTTAAAATGTTTATTGAACCAAGATTAGAGGCTGTATTCAGTCCAAATTCTTACGGCTATCGACCAAAGAGAAATGCCCACCAGGCATTAGCTAAGGTAAGAGAAAACTGTTGGAAACAAAACTGGGTTATTGACCTTGATATAAAAGGTTTCTTTGATAATATAGACCATAACAAACTGATGCTTGCAGTAGAGAAACATGTGCCCGAGAATTGGGTCAAGTTTTATATTAAACGATGGTTGGAAGTACCTGTTGTTACAGCATCTGGAGAACGAATCCAAAAGCAAGGAAAAGGAACACCACAAGGCGGAGTAATTAGCCCATTATTGGCAAATCTTTTTCTGCATTATGCTTTTGATAAATGGTTGGAACAGACAGATAAAAATGTGAATTTTACTCGGTATGCCGATGATGTGATATTACACTGTAATACAAAAACTCATGCAGAACAAATACTAAATTTAGTACATCAAAGAATGGAATCGGTAGGATTAGAATTACATCCAAAAAAGACAAAAATTGTCTACTGCCGAGACTATCGAAGAAAAGAAAAATACCCAACAGTCAAATTTGACTTTTTGGGATATTCTTTTCAGCCAAGAACAGCCTTTTCAAAGAAAAATGGAAAGTTGTTTATAGGTTATGATTGTGCCATAAGCATTAGTTCAAGAAAACGAATTGCAGATAAACTTGAAGAACTTAATGTAAATAAGTTAACCTTTAAAAGCATTGTAGGAGTGGCTCAATATCTTAATCCAATGATTAGGGGATGGGTACGTTACTACGGCAAATTTAAGGTATATGAACTTACAAAAGTCTTTCGATTATTGAGTAAGCGATTGGTTTGGTGGGCAAGGAAAAGGTATAAGCGATATAAAACCAGTATCAGAAAAGGGTACAAATGGTTGGAAAATGTAAGGAAGCAATACCCTACATTGTTTTACCATTGGAACTTTTCTCAAATAAACATTATTGCTTAGATTTGTACAACAAGAGCCGTGTGAGGGGAGACTTTCAAGCACGGTTCTGTGAGAGGCTTAGGGTGAAAACCCCTTTGCCTACTCGATACCAGATAGTTAGCAAAAAGTGTTCCTTCATGAACTCATTTTGATATCTTAAGCTTACAGTTTTTCACAAAAGAGCAGCTGGCTGCCCTACAGATTGAAACCAAAATCTAGAGCTTCTAGATGGTGGTGTGTTTCCGATTATGGTTGTTATTAATAATACTACATATCATAGCAAAATGATATTTTCTTTTATTTTGCGTTTGTTGATAAGTATAATTCATTAAAATGTGGTTGAGTTAGATTGTTTTTTATGCTATAGCATATTAATGCCTTTTTGTATAAATCTATTTAAGCACTTAATCTTCTACTAATACGAAGTAGTTCCTTAATCTTTTTAAGATAATAATTTGGAAGTTAAAGACTTATTCTTTATTTACATTGATTAATTCTAACATTTTAAGTAAAAAATAATTTTTCATTTTAATTGTATTACATTGATTTTCAGGACTACCAGTAAATATAGCACAATCCCCATTATTATTTTTCGCAAAACAAGTTGTTATTAATGAGCTTTTGGATACAGAGTTATTTGTAAAAGAGGTGCTAAATAGAATTATACTTTTTAAGAATGATTTACTTGTAATATAGGTAACTCTGGTACTTAGTAATAATAGGGTATTATAAAAAAGTACTATTCCAAACAAACAAAATTTCTAGTTTCATTTTAAGGTTGCTTCCGTGTTTTTTATTCTTTTCAGCTGCTTTATAGATAGACTTTAGCCGCCATCACTATTCCCTTTTTTGATAAGCAAAACAACAACATTTTTGGAATGCATACGGCATAAAGCCGGAGTCAAAAACAGCCTCCTTTTTATACGAATACATTCCAAAAATATTGTAATACCCTCAGCATCAAAAAAAGGCAACAGCGATGGCTCTGTATAAAGTAAATCTAAAACTGAATCATATGAAATCGAATGAAAAACAACAAATGGAAGCAACCTCAAAAAATTTAAAAGCCATTGGTAATGGAAAAAAGGAAAACGCTCCAGGTATAACAAGTAAATCAATTTCAATTAGTATTAATCTTAAATTTTTCAAGTATGAGTACATTAAAGAATCACGTCCAGTTAATTGGTAACCTTGGGGATGAACCAAAGGTTACAATGTTAGAAAGTGGTAAAAAAGTAGCTCGATTCTCCTTAGCTACTAATGAATACTACAAGAGTAAAGAAGGAGAGAAAAAAACAAATACCAATTGGCATACAGTTGTTGCCTGGGGTAAGCTTGCTGAAATTGTAGAAAACTATGCAGCTAAAGGCAAAGAAATTGCCATTACAGGAAAACTGAAATCTCGTTCTTATACTACAGAGAATGGTGAAAAACGATCTATAACTGAAGTAGAAGCTAAAGAAATTCTATTACTAGGAGGGAATTAAATAATTAGGGTGAAACTTTAATCGGATTCACCCTTATAGTATCAACTTAAAAGAAATAGGTAATGAAAAATAAAGTTAACGAAATAACAGTGAGTTATAAAGAACGAGTTTCTGCTACTTTTTGGAAGGAAATTAAATCCTCTGAGGATGCTTCTAAAATGCTGTTTGAACATTGGAATAAAAACACAATTGGTTTACATGAATCTTTCAAAATTGTATTACTAAATAATAGCAATAAGGTGAAAGGCATATATCAATTATCACAAGGTGGTATTACAGCTACTTTGATAGATTTAAGAATACTATTTGGGGTGGTTTTAAAGACGGTCAGTACAGGAATAATTTTATGTCATAATCATCCATCGGCTAAACTTAAACCGAGCATACAGGATATAGAAATCACCAATAAAATAAAAAAAGCAGCAGCACTATTTGATATCAAATTATTGGATCATTTAATATTATCACCCGACGGAAAGTATTATAGTTTTTCGGATAACGGAGATTTATAAACTATTTTACTAAAACGATTACGCCATGGTTTATTTAAATTTTAACAATCTTGATGCAACAACTCAGCAACGATTGTTATATGATTCCAAACAGGATGTCAAAAGAAAATTTGGTAAAGAACTTAAAAAATATGCTCTTGATCATTTTCTTAATTATGATACGTTATTGGATGAAGAAGCACAACGGAATCTTTACAGTTATTGTTATGTGTTTAATATCTAATATTTATCTAGCCCTTGAAGTTTTTCGAGGGTTTGTTTTTTGTATTTAACTTATAGCGTCTGACGTTTTAAAATCTTCATTTGTAATGTTTCCTAAATTCCGTTGAGAAAGGAATTCATTTGGCAACCAATCCCGTTTTTCTATTTAAAACCTTCCTCTTAACTTTAAAAGAGTCAATTAATATTGTTTTTGTAAAGATAAAGTTGCCTACTTTTTGTGGAGGTGGTGGATTTGAAATTTTTTGCCCCGATGGGACAAAAAGGAATAGCAAGAGGGTATCACGCTAAAGCGATGATACTAGTTGTTCATTACTCCGTAAGCCTTGTGTTTACTGAGTTTGTTTGAATTCATAAAAAGAAACAAAAACGTTGATTTACAGCAAATAACCTTGAAGCCCTTGTAAATGGGATTGTTTTTACAGCAAAAAATGGAAGAATACTCAAAATATGATTTTTCAGCGGTGAATTTCAAAAAAAGTACTGCTATACAGTTTCGTTTGTTTTCAAAAAAGATAGCCACATCTAATACGGAAACCTTAGCGGCAATGTTGAGATTTTTTGAAATCCATCAACTATCTCCTTTTGATTCCGTCTCAGGAAGTTTACATGATTTAGAAAGGAATATAAAAAAGAGAATTAATGCATCTATTGCTATAATCAAACAAATAGAAAAACAACAAACTAAACCTACCGCAGCATTATTACAATCATTATTTGAAGAGAAAATGATGGATGACGAACCTGTTCTGATGGAGCGAAAATTGATGTCAGTAAAAGAAGAAATTGATAATGATCAGAATGAAAATACGGTATCAAAAATAACATATGATAAACTATATAGTGATCACGAAATAACATTACATCATCTTGATGCGATCCTTAAAAATATTGTTCCTGTAAAAAGCAATTTCGGAAAACCATATTTAAAGTTAGTATTGACCGAAGATGAAATAGTAAAAATAAAAAGTAGCCTAAATAATATAGCATAATGTACATCGCAATAACAGCTCAAAAAATGGAATCTACCTATCAGGCTAGTGTCACCAATTTTGTGGAATATCTCGAGAAAGAAAATGAAGGGAAACCTATTGAACTTCAAGAACATTTTTTTGATCAGAATAATGACTATGTATCTCCAAAAATGGTAATTGATAAAATTGATGGAAATACGGCTAAGCTAAAAAAAGAAACGCCAAAGTTTTATTCAATTATTGTTAGTCCTAGCGCAAAAGAATTGAAACATATCAATAATGATTCTCAAAAGCTACGTAGCTACATTCGTGAAATCATGAATACCTATGCTAATAACTTTTATAGAGACAAAAAAATAACAGTTAATGATCTCTTGTATTTTGCCAAAATTGAACATGAACGCTCTTTTAAAGGTTTTGATAAAGAGATCAAGGAAAATGCTCCTTTCCGAAAACAAATAGCAAAATTGGAACATGATATTGTTAGAATCAGAAATAGAGAATTATCAGGTTCTATTGATAAGGTTAAAAAAGAGATTGAACATTTAAAAGAAATGGCACCTCATAAGTTAGGAGGGAAGCTTATTACTGCTGGGATGAAAAAAGAAGGATTGCAAACACATATTCACATCATTATAAGTCGTAAGGATATTACAAATACATTTGGATTGAGTCCTGGAGCTAAACATAAAGAGTCAGAAACAATACTTAATGGTAGGGTGGTTAAAAGTGGATTTAATCGCGATCAGTTTTACCTAGATGCAGAAAAAACATTTGATAAGCTTTTTGATTACAATCGAAATTTCGTTGAAAAATATCATTCAAGGAAAATGTTTATAGCTAACCCAAAATTGTTTTTTGCTAGTTTAATGAACTTACCTCTGAATGAAAAGCAACTGGCGTTTAAAATGCTACGCCAATCAGGGGTTTTTATTCCATCTGTTCCTACAAGCAGTGTAAAATTAGCCTATAAAGCTTTTAAGATGTTAAAGAGAAATCTTGAAATGGCTATTAAATCTGGTGCTATTGAAATTTGATATTTTATGAGACAAAATGAATTGATACTGCTTTTTATTCCTGTTCTACTCATTAGCAGTGCAGTATCATATTTTTTGGTTAAAGGTCTAAAAAACGGATTTTTATATGCATCAGTAGTTAATCTTGTTTGTGCAGGCTGTGCTTTTCATTATTATGAATTGCTCATTTTCTTAAAATCGATTTTGGTTTTGCTATTGCCTATCCAACTTGTTAATCTTTGTTTTTATGTGTTTATAGGAACGCATAAAAAAAGCAAGCATCTCAAAGAATTCAGAATGATATTAAATGTAGTTGGGAAAGAACTTATTTTGGAGAATATTAAACGAGGTATTTCTATTATAGGAGCATCAGGTAGTGGAAAAACGGAAAGTGTAGTTTACCAGACTTTAGTTCATTTTAGTAATCATGGGTTTTGTGGTGTAATTCATGATTACAAACATTTTGAGATTACCGAAATGTGTTATCCTTTATTTGAGAATAGTGCTACTAGTTTTTACATCATTTCTTTTGATCCAATTTATCATAAAGTAAATCCTATTGCGCCAAAGTATATACCAGATGAAGAAAGTGTTTATGAAATATCTCGAGTTTTATTGGAGAATCTTTTAGAAATAAAAGAAAGTGGTAGTGTAGGAGTGGCACGTTTTTTTAATGACGCAGCCGAAGGATTGATAAGCGGTATTATTTGGAGACTAAAAACGGATTATAAAGAGTATTGTACAATTCCTCATTTAATCGCTTTGTATCAGTATCTTACTACTAAAGCATTAGTTCGTTTTTTAAAAGTTAACCTTACCTCAAGAGCAATGGCTGATGCTTTTATTAGTGGAATTGATTCTGATAGACAAACAGCTGGTATTAGAAGTACCTTAGCTAATGCTTTTAAGAAAATTTCAACCCAGAAAATATTTATGGTGCTCTCTGCTGATGAAGTTCCTTTGGATGTAAATAATCCTAGTAATCCAGCTGTTATTTCCTTAGTGAATAACCCAAAAAGAGAATCTTCTCTTGCGCCTGTTATTGCAACTATAATGCATACGATTACCAAACAGATGTGTGAGCGAAAGCGAAGTTCTTCTTTTGTGCTAATGGAAGAGGCTTCTACTATTCGGTTGTTAAATATGCATCGTATTCCTGCTACATTAAGAAGTTACAATATTGTTTGCTTATATGTTTTACAAGATAAGATTCAAAATGATATTATGTATGGTGATAAGGCTAGTAAAGCGATTTTGAGTAATTTATCTTATCAGTTTTTTGGTAAAGCTAATGATCCAGATACAGCAAGGTATTATGAACGCTTTTTTGAAATTGTGAAAAAGCAAACGATAAGCATAAATAAAGGACACAATCTTAATTTTGATACACGAGTAACAGAAGGGGAGAAAGAAGTGGCAAAAACAAGGGCAGCTGCTTTCTATGGATTAAATGAAGGTGAATTTATTGTTTTTGCTGATGGTAAGGATAGAAAAGTTCAGTTTAAGCTTCTTCATATTAAAAGGAGTTTACCAAAACCTAAAAAGTATTCTCAAAAACAATTACAGGGTAATTTTGATAAGATTCATGAGGAAGTTCGGTCTATTTTTAAATCTAATAGCCACTATTGATATACAATCATATTTTATCGTTAACGTGTAGTTGTACCGATATTATTCTAGTCTATCGGCAATAAGTTGTTTTCTGTCGTAATCAAATATTTACTCATCGGTTAGCATATGTTTTTAATAATAAAATTCGATAATTTGCGTTAAATAAAGGTGTTGGGCCTAAACCTTGATTTATATAACCTGCCCGATAATTGTTTCTAATAATCTTGTTTGCTGTATTTTTACTATATTTGCAATCCCAAAATACTTACAATATCATCCTCCATGAGAAGATTACTTACTATAATTTTATTGACCATATCTTTTTATGGTTTTCCAAATGGCACTTATTCTACTACTATTGATAGTACTTATAGCATTTCATCATCTGTATTAAAAAAATATAATCCTGAATTTTCATGGGAGAATATAAAAAAGTGGTATCCAGTATCGGATTCAATAGCAGAAGCTAGAGGTCAAGCATCTGGCTCTTTTAAAGTTATAGAAGACCAAGGTTCTTGGGTAGATTCTTTTAGTAATGAGGATATACAAGAGCTTCCTGTTGGTGTTAAACACAGTAGTGAAGGAGGTATTGAATATGCAATAGGGATTACAAAAGCAACTTTTAATAAAGATTATACAGAGTTAACTGCTTTTGCCAGAGTTCGCTTACCACAAACAGATAAGAATGGCTATCCGATCGAATTATTTTTTGGAGCAGATAATATTAAACTTTCTCATCAAGGTGGTATTATAGGAGATGCTAATTTAGTGCTTCTCGGAGATTTAAATCTTCCATTTAATGCAGGAAAATGGATGCTTTCATTAAAAGGAGGTTTTGATTATAAGACAGGAAATTTACAAAACAAAACCTATGTAACAATCAACTGTGATGGCATAAAGGAATTGGGCTTACAAGGTATAGTTGAGTTTTCAAGAGAGCTGATACTACCTATAGAAACTTCAGGTGCAAAAAGTGGAACAGTTGACGAGGCAAAAACGAAAATTTTACATACTATTGAAACGGAAAAAGGAACTCAAAAAATTCTAGTTCCATATCGTGTAAAAGGAGGTTTTAATATTGTTGTTACCGATTGGAATGATCTTCTTGTAGGCATAGATTTGCAGCCTTTTACACTGGCAGAAAAAAGAAATGGTAAAAATTACGATGGTAATTTTCAATTTTTTGTGAACCAAGCAGTATTAGATTTTAGTGATTTACGTAATGATCCTGCTGTTGCTTTTCCTGAATATTATAGAGAAAATGGATTGCTATTACCTAATGAAAATTCTTGGCGAGGTGTATATGTAAATACTGTTGATATAAGGTTGCCAAAAGAGTTTAAAACATCAGAAACTATAAGCAAAGGTAATGAACGGGTTGGTTTTGGTGCCCACCATCTTATAGTAGATAATTATGGCGTTTCTGGAACTTTTTATGCAGATAACTTATTTCCGATAGAAAAAGGTAGAACAAACAAAAGTAAAGCATGGCAATATTCTTTAGACCATATTGAGATTTCATTAGCTGCTAATAATTTTATTGGAGCTAGTTTTGAAGGACGTATATTATTACCAGTTTCTAAGAAAAAAAAAGCAACAAATAGCAGTTCCAAAAGAATTGGTCTACGGTATTTGGGTATAATTTCTCCTGATGAGTACTTACTTAATGTTAGTAATGACTCCATAATTGATTTTAATTTATGGAAAGCAAAAGGCCAATTATTACCCAATAGCTCCATAGAATTAGCAGTAAGAGACGGTGAATTTAGACCTAAGGCAACATTACATGGTCGTTTAGCTATTAGTGCAGATCAGGTTAGTAGCTTGGAAAATGAAGGTGATGAAGTTGCTACTGGAGAGGTAGACGACGAAGGAAATACAGAGAAAAAATTAGTAGAGTTTAAAGGCATTGTTTTTGAGAACCTTGTATTACAGACCGAGTCCCCAGTATTTTCTGTTGATTATATGGGATACCAAGATGAAGTGAAATTAGGTGGTTTTCCAGTCTCTATTTCCGATATAGGAATAACAGCAAACGAAACTGAAGCCAATTTGTATTTTACGCTTGCTGTTAACTTAATGGGAAAGAACAATGGTTTTGCTGGACAAACAAGCTTGGCAGTACTAGGAGCGTTTGAAGAAGAGAATTACGGTCAAAATTGGGAATTCAAAGGAGTAAAACTAGAAGCAATCTCCTTAGAAGCAGATTTAGGAGGTTTTGCAATTGCTGGTAGTCTTACCATTATGAACGATGATCCAGAATATGGAGATGGTTTTGCCGCAAGTTTAACTGCCAATTTTAAAAGTTTAGGAATCAAAGCAGCGGCAAAAGGAGTCTTTGGAAAAAAAGAATTCCGATACTGGCAATTTGAGGCAATGGTAGATGGTTTTTCTATTGGTACTGGTTTTATTAACCTTAGTGGTTTTGCTGGTGGTGCTTCTTATCGTATGAAACGTAAAGATTTTTCTTCTTCTTTTTCTCCAACAGGTATTGGCTATACTCCAGATGAAAATTTGGGACTAGGTTTAAAAGCAATGGTGATGTTTAACATGGTTAAGGACCAAGTTGTCAAAGGAAGTGCAGGTTTTGAGATTGCTTTTAATCGCCATGGAGGAATTAATAATATGGGCTTTTACGGTCAGGCAACATTTTTGGGAGTTAAGATTCCTGGAATGGAAAAAATCACTGATTTATTAGAGAAAGTTAAAGAGAGTACAGCTGTATCTCAAAAATTTCTTGGGGCATCAGAAGATAAAACTGGTAATGCTATGGCTGGTAAAAACATGATGGACAAAGCAGATAATTCTTTTCCTGCAGTATCTCAGGAAGGATTAACACTGAGTGCAAAAATGGGGATTACATATGATTTTCAAAATGATGTGCTTCATGGTGAATTGGATGTGTTTATAAATACTCCTGGTGGCTTTATACAAGGAAGAGGAGCTGGTGGAAGAGCAGGATGGGCTGTATTGCATTTTGCCCCTAAAGAGTGGTATATTTATATAGGAACTCCAGATGATCGAATAGGAGTTAAAATAGGAGTAGGGTCTATAGCATTAGAAACTGGAGGTTATTTTATGGTAGGGTCAAAATTACCTGGATCACCACCACCTCCAGCCATTGTTGCAGAAATACTTGGTTTGGAAGCTAGTGAACTAGATTATATGAGAGACGAAAATGCGTTGAAAAATGGTGGAGGTTTTGCTTTTGGTGCTGATTTATCTTTTGATACAGGCGATTTAAATTTCCTTATTTTTTATGCACGTTTGCAAATGGGAATGGGCTTTGATATTATGCTAAAAGATTATGGAGAGGCACAGTGTTCAAACACAGGAGACCAGGTGGGTATGAATGGATGGTATGCTAATGGGCAGTCTTATGCCTACTTGCAAGGAGAAATTGGAATCAATATAAAACTCTTTTTTGTAAATAAGAAAATTCCAATACTAAAAGGGGGTGCTGCTGTTCTTTTACAGGCAAAAGCTCCTAACCCAGTATGGATGCGTGGTTATGTTGGAGGGCATTTTAATGTGCTCGGAATTATAAAAGGAAAATTTAGATTTAAATTAGAAATAGGGGAAGAATGCGAATTTGAAAATGCATCTCCATTAGGAGGAATGAAAATCATTACTGATGTCTCTCCTGATAATGGGATTAAAGATATAGATGTATTTGCCCTTCCACAAGCTACCTTTAGTATGAAAGTAGGCGAACCAATCATAATTCCAGAAGATGAAGGAGATAAGACCTATAAGATTATATTGGAAAAATTTGTGGTATTACATGATGGAAAAGAAATTACTGGAGAATTAGAATGGGCACCTTATAAAGATCGAGTTAATTTTGTGTCTTCAGATATTTTACCTCCAAATCAGGAATTGACAGTACAAGTGGAAGTTAGTTTTAAAGAACAAATCAATGGAGTGTTCCAAACAATTATGGTAGATGGGCAACCTGCTAAAGAACTAGAAGAACGTACATTTGTTACTGGTGGAGCTCCTACCGTTATTCCATTGCATAATATTACTTATGCCTATCCCGTTTTGGATCAAAAATACTTTTTGGAAGCTGAATATGATAAAGGATATATCCAATTAAAAAGGGGTCAAGATTACTTATTTGATGACAAACAATGGGAAAGTTACATCGCTTATACTAAAGAAGGTGATGCTTCGGCTTCTAATGTTTCATTTAGTTACCATACTAGTGATAATAGAATTAATTACAAAATACCAGATGTTTCACAAGAAGTAAATTATCATATTGCAATTGCAAGTAGTATTAAAGGTGGAGCAAATACTACAGGCGATACCAATACCAACTACGAGGATGTAAATATTGGGGATGCATCAGGTGATAATCAAGTCTCTGTTCAAAATAAGAAAGCAGAACAAGTTTCTAAAGATGGGGAAATAGAGCGTTTGGCATATGATTTTTCAACATCGAAATATAAAACATTTAAGAAAAAAATTAATTCATTAAAAACAAAAAATTACAATTGGGGAGTAATCTACTCTGATGTTATTTACTTAGTAAATCGTGTTGATAGTCATGAACCTTTTGATCTTGTCGATCTGTTGGGGTCTAGTTTTACAGGAGATATTCCTTTAGTAAGTATTGAAGCAAGTTTGGATGATAAATACTTTACAGCAGATATTAATCCACCATTATACGCAAATTATCCATTAGGAAATCAGTATTCATTTAAAAATAGAAATGAAAACGAATTGGGTGCACCTCCAAAATATGCACTGCCAATATTGACTAGTTATCTCAATAATTTAGAGCATGAAATTAATGATAATACGCTAAGAACAACTTTTCCTTTTAGGTATAATCTTGGTTTGGTATATAAGTCAGATTGGGTAGATCTTCAATCTCAAATTGTAAATGATTATGTAGATGGACTTATTGCGGATAATAATCCTGTACTTAATTTTCTTGATGAAAATTATTTGTTTATGAGATATGGATATTATCAAACCGAATTAAAATACATGTTGCCAGGCGGAATTAATGGTTCTAGTGCGAATTATAAATTTAAAAACCCGAATGATTTTAGGTAATTAATAAAATAATCTTAGTAAAATTTTAAAATGAAGAAAGTAATTAATTTAAGTACAGTGTTTTTTATAAGTATATTGTTTATCTCATGTAGTAGCGATGATGATTCATCAGTAGAATCCATAGTTGGAAAGTGGCAAATTGAGCAAATGTTTAAAAATAATGTTTCAGAGAATATTTCTGAATGCAAAAAAAAATCGACCTTAGAATTTAAAGATGATACTACTTTTATTAGTACTCCTTATGTTTTGTTTAACGGAGATTGTATCATAGATGGAATATCTTCAGGTACATGGAGAGATACAGGAAATAATAATTTAGAAGTAAAAGTTTCAGGTGAAACAGAAAGTGATAAAGCAGTATATTCATTTTCGAATGGAAAGTTAATGTTGGAATATACAGGTGAATCAACTATTTACATTAGAATAAATTAATACTTGTGAAAATGAATATTTATTTTTCTATAATCCCCAATATATTTTAGGTTGTTTAATTTTTTAGAATACAATAAAGAAAGAAATATGAATTTTTTTAAATCTATATACGTACTATTAATTTTAACTATTGTTTCGTGTAGTTCTGACGATTCCGAAGCTAGCTTAGCTATTTCGGATTTGGAGATGAGAACGTTAGCTATTGAACAGACTTCTTTAGAGATTAAGTTTTTTGGAAATTTTTCAGGAACAAGTAAAAATGTATTATACAGAGCAAAGAATGCAACGGAAAATTATCAATCGGTGCCTATGAGTGATAAAAATGACATTCTTTTGAGTGGTTTGGACGCAGCTACTGAATATGAGGTAATACTTGAGGTTTCTAATGCTAGCTCAGAATTAAGGAGCGACTCTTATTTTTTTATCACTAAATCAGTAGATTTCGATTATAAGAAATTTTATGACGACGACGACAATCGTTCTAATAGTACTTATAGTATTTTATCGAATATAAATAAAGTCCATGTTATTCATGGATCTGGACTTAGTAATTTTAATGAGGTACAAGTTTATTTAATTAATGAGCAAAAAACGGATAGTTTAGAAATTCCTGCAACTGTAGTGTCAGATTCATTAAGTTTTACCATTCCCAATGATTATTTAAGTCAAACTCCTAGAGAATCTCTTAAAGAGGTTTATGTTGGTGTTAAAATAAATGACTCATATCAATACTTGTTAAATCAAGACACACAAATTAATTTATCAATAAACTCAAGTTTTACAACTGATCAATCAGATTTAATACTTAAAGTATTTAATGACCAACCATATATTGATAAAATTAGGGTAGAAACACATCATACCTCTAGTTGCTCAGATTATTCTGATATAACATTTGTTGGCGAATTTTTAAGTACATATTCATTTAATTATTGGGCTGTAAATCGCGAGCCAAATAGGGCAGATCTTACAATATTTGATTCAGAAGGAAAAATATATGACACTTATATTTATGAATATGGTGTATCTAATAGTGGAAATTGTAATAAATTTAAAGTTCATCTAGGAACAACACCATGGATTTATCATACTTCTACATTTGCTCGGGCTAAAATATCTGGTTTTCCTTTAGGTAATTATTCAGCCAAAATTGTTTTTAGTTTTGAGAATGGAGAAACTAAAGAAACTAATAGATTTAATTTCGTTAAGGAATGAAACGCAGTATAAATAACAGATTTTATATAGTATTTATTATTATCCAAGTTTTTATGGGGCATATCTTATGGTCTCAAAATCAGGTTAAAGATAGTCTGCCATCAGTAAGAATAGTATCTCGTGTACAAGAGCATCAGATTTTATTGCGATGGGCAACAGACCAAGCAATTGCCTGGGAGAAAACAAATAAAGAAGGCTATATACTAGAAAAGTATTTGTTATCAAAAAATGGAACACGATTGAGTACTCCTAAAAAGATTTGGAGTAAAACTATAAAACCTGATCCATTAGAAGAATGGCAAGAAATTGTTGAAAATAATGATTATGCTGCCATTATAGCTCAGGCTATTTATGGAGAGCGTTTTTCTGTAAATGGAAGTAAAGGGCAATTGGCAGATATTGTAAATTTGGCTCAAGAAATAGAACAACGTTTTTCCTTTGCATTACTTGCGGCAGATATGAATTTTGAAGCTGCTAAAAAAGCAGGATGGGCTTATGTCGATACCGATGTAAAACCTAATGAACGATATGTATATCAAATTAAAACTGCGGTACCAAAAGAAAAATTAGAAATTAAAAGTTCTGCAATTATTTCTGGACTTGAAGATTATGAAGTATTACCAGCCCCAATTGATTTTCAAGCATTGTTTGGAGATAAGAATGTAATTTTAATGTGGGAATATGAGCTTTTTAAAAGTATTTATACTTCTTATAGTATTGAGCGCTCAGAAGATGGAATAACTTTTAGTCCATTAAATAATGAGCCATTGGTAAATCTAAATGATAAGCCTAATGCCCCAGCTAAACGAATGTATTATATAGATTCTTTAGCACAAAACGATAAAACATTCTATTACCGTGTTAATGGGATTTCACCTTTTGCAGAACACGGTATGTACTCTGATACGATCTCAGGACAGGGAAAGCCTGTACTTCCATTTACCCCAAGAATTTCAGATTTCAGGTTTACAAACAAGCAAAATGAGGCTGTTATTATGTGGGAGTTCCCCAAAGAAGGAGAAGCTGTGACCCAAAAATTTCAATTGAATCAAGCTGAAGATGATTCTGGCCCTTATAGTGTTGTGGTAGATAATATTCCAGTAGAACAACGAGAGTTGACCTATTCTAATTTATCTCCATCTAATTATTTTACAATTACGGCAATTGGAAAAACACCAAAGCAAAAGAAAACATCATTTTCAACTTTAATTCAGCCTTTGGATACGATTCCACCAGCAATTCCCAAAGGATTAGAAGGAGAGATTGATAGTCTTGGAATCGTAAAATTTAATTGGTTAGCTAATGCTGAAAAAGATTTTTTAGGTTATCGAGTTTTTAGGGCATTTACGGCAAGCGAAGAACCAGCACAACTTACTGTTTCTCCAATAGCACTAAATAATTTTATTGATTCTGTTGCCATAAAAAGCTTAAATTCAAAAGTGTATTACCAGATTGTAGCAGTTGATAAGCGGTATAATAATTCTGAAATGTCTACAGTTTTGATTCTTGAAAAGCCAGATGTTATTCCACCAACAGCCCCAGTTTTTTCTAATTATAAAGTTGAAAATGGGGAGGTAAATTTACATTGGATAAACTCTTCTGAAATTGGAGCTACTCATATTTTATCTAGAGAAAATATAACTGATGCTACAAATGTGGAAGTTGTGTATACTGTTACAGATACAATTCAGTATTTTATTGATAAAACGGTAGAGTCAGACAAAACCTATCGATATTATATAAAAGCCATTGATAAAGCTGGTTTAGTGTCTTTACCTTCTACTGCATTAACTGTTAAGGTAATTGACCTAAGACCTCAGGCTCTTATAAAAGAGGTGAATAGTACTATAGATCGGGAGAATAATTATATAGAACTATTTTGGAGAGCCAAAGATGATGCCATTGCTGAATATACCATTTACAAACAATTAAAAGGGAAACAACCAAATACTTGGCGTATTGTACCTGTAAACATAAAACGTGTTATAGATCAAAATGTAAGCCCTAACGAAGTATATATTTACCATATAAGAGCAACACTTACCAATGGAAAGTATTCCAAGGTAAAAACAGTTGAAATAAAATTTTAGGATGATGAAGAAATGTGTTTTAGTTGTATTCTTATTGTTTAGTCCATTTTTTTATGGTCAAATTTCCTTTCTAGGTGATTCAAAATATGAACTACTGATTGAAGGTTATGTTAGTGAAGACTCTGATGCTTGTGGAAATATTTATGGATTAAGAGAAATAACAGCAACGTATCAAAATGGGAATGTGATTTCTATTTGGAGTGGAAGAAAATACAATGAGAGTTTTACTCATACTGTTATATACTCTAAAAACAATCCAATTGTTTCATTAGGAATCAGAGAGATTAATAGATATAAGACATTTTTTGGATGTAATGGAGGACCTACCACTATTAACACTGCTGTTACCAATATCACTACATGTTATAGTCGTAGTAATAGTAATTTAGGGAATCAATTACAAAATGTGCTTATTGAGTCAAGACCTGTTACAAGTATAAATACATCAGCACCTCCTTTATATTTATCTGAAAAAGAGATATTAAAACTTGAATTGCCTGCTAATATAAAAGATAGCGATTTTAATTGGGTTTTTAAAGTTGGTAATAATCCAGAAGAAAGTATTCCTTCAATGTTTAATAACAAACCTACTCTAGAGTTACTGGGAGAGGATTTTTTAACAGCTGCCGACTATGGTAAAACAGTATCTGTATGGGTGAAAACGGATTGCTATACTAAAAATGCTTATTCTGGTAGTTCGTCAAATAATACTTCTAACCTTGTTAGATTTACCTATTTAAAAGATGCTCCACACATAGTAAGTGTTGAAAAAGAAAACATAAGTTGTTTTGATGAAAAAGATGGTTCGGTGAAAATTAATTTTGCTCGTAGTTTAGAAAGAGGAGAAAAGTTAAGTATTCTAATAGTTGATTTAGATGATCAAATTGATGTCCAAGGTGGAATACCAGTTTATAATACTATTGAATCTGTTCCAAATTTACAATCATTAGGTATAGATAATTCTTTTACTTTTAATTCGATAATTGATAAAGGGCTACCAAAAGGAAACTTTAGAGTAGAGCTTTTTGGAAAATATTTTACGAGTACTTTATACATAGGAGGAGTTAATCATAAAAAGAATTTTACTATAGATAAACCAACTCCTGTCGAATTTAACACAACACAAGTTAACACATGGTGTAATGGAGGTAGTGATGGTGAAATACATATTACTGCTGAAGGTGGTGTTCCAGAAACGGTAACTAGTGCTTTTTACCGGTATAAAATTATAGATACTAATCCAGCTATTAATGGAGATTTATCTCAGGATTGGACTTCTTTTTCTGGTGCAACTGAACATACGATAATAGGATTACCAAAAGATACGTATAAGATCTTGGTACAAGACTCTAATGATTGTATTGCAAAAGAAATTAGAAGAGATAGTGGTGGACAGGTTATTGGATTAGGGCCAATAATTGAAAAAGAAGTTATAATAACTGAACCAGATGATCCTGTTGCTGTTTCTTTTCCATATCATAAAGAACCAACTGCCTTCGGTTTTTCTGACGGTCGTATACGCGCACAGGTTACTGGAGGAACAACATTACCGGATGGGAGTTATAACTATATATGGACACATGAAAATGGAACAACGTGGACTACATTTACAACAATTACAAATGCAGAAGGCTGGTTCTTGACCTTAGAAAATGCAATATCAGGAACCTATAAGCTTACTATAACAGATGCTTCCTATGCCGCTGCAACTACAAAAGCTGGTTGTACTATAGTAGAAGCAGAGTTTACATTGGATGAACCAAAAGCTTTAGAAGTAACTTTAGAAGTATACCAAGAAATTTCTTGTAATCAAAGTAATTTATATGGTGATGAATTGGATATAGCACCTTTAGATGGACAGCGAGATGAGTCGCAAGACGGAGCTTTGATTGCTATAGTTTCTGGTGGTGTTCAGTTTTCTTCTGGATTACCCTATAGATACACATGGAAAAAACGACTTTCAAATGGTACATGGGAAACATTAACTAATAAAACAACAAGTATTGCTAATGAATTATCAGATGGCAATTATGCCTTTAATGTAGAGGATGCTAATGGAGTTATCATTGGAACCTATGTAAATAATATTTTGGTTGCTGCAAATGATGTTGAGTTTTATTTATATGAACCAACAAAATTAGAACTAACTATGGAATCCAAACCAGTAACTTGTGATTCTGGAGCTAATGGAGAAGTAAAAGCAATGGTAACTGGAGGAACTGCTCCATATTCCTACCAATGGTCAAATGGAGTTTCTGGAAGTAGTAATGAATTAACAGCAATTCCTTTTGGGAATTATACCGTATATGTTACAGACAGCAAAGGGTGTCAAGTGCGTGGAAGTATTAAAGTAGATCAACCAACAAGTTTAACAATCGATTCAACAGTGATTAACCCTACTTGTTTTGATGGTAGTGATGGTAGTATTGAATTAGCGATATCTGGTGGAGTTAGTCCTTACATTTTCAGTTGGAGTACAGGAGCAATAACACAAAATGTAAGTACGCTTAGTGCAGGTGATTATAGCGTATCAATAACGGATGCTCAGGGATGTATTTCAGTAAAAGATATAACCTTAACTAATCCAGAACAATTTGTGATTGATCTAGGGGAAGATAGAACCTTATGTAATGAGCAATCACATTATTTAGATGCAACAATAGACGATCTTAATGCAACTTATCTATGGTCTTCCGACACTAGCTTTTCTGCAACAAGCCCAAAATTAACAATAACTGAACCTGGCACATATACCGTTACTGCTACTTCTATATTAGGCTGTGTGGTTACCGATACAATAACTATAACCACAACAAATACCGTTATAGACGCTGAGTTTTTATTACCTTCTCAAGCCTATTTAAACGAAGATGTAATGTTGTTTAATATAAGTAAGCCACTTGGAGAAACATCAACTTGGGTTATTCCCGAAGAGGTTACTATTCTTAATCAAGAAGGCACAACTATTAGTTTGCAATTCTCTAAAACTGGAACTTATAAGATAGGATTAATAACAACAGAAGGTGATTGTTATAAAGAGCATTATAAAAATATTGTAGTGGAAGAACCCATAGGTTTGCCTAACCCTGGTGATGCCAAAAGCCCATTTATAGAAAAATTTGAGCTATCAATAAATCCAAATCAAGGGCAATTTAATGTCGCCATTAGATTGGAGAAAAATAGTCCAATTGCATTACGCTTTTTTGATACTCAAGGACAATTGCTTCATGATATGAAATCTATTCCGAGTGCAAAATTATATGATTTACCCTTGGATTTAAATTTATCAACTGGTACTTATTTAATAGTTTTGGAAACAGCTAAAGAGACCCAAGTAAAACGAATGATCATTTTTTAATGAGAAAAAGAATAATTACATATCAAAAGTTTATAATTGCAACCATGATTTTTATGGGACTTGCTGTTATTTGTAATGCCTGTTATAAAGAAACAGCCGTTCCTGTTAAAGCAAGTTTTAGTACAGTTTTTGTAAATTCTGACGAATCTGTTCCGGTACAACTCGCAATTGGTAATCAAAGTACTGGTGCAGATACTTTTGAATGGACATTTGAAGGAGCAGAACCTTCAAGTGCTACAGATGAAAACCCAGGGACTATTGTATATACTACTGCTGGTACTTATAGTATTAAGCTAAAAGTTTCAAATGTAGATGGAAGTGAAGATGTTATGGAACAAAGTATTACTGTAGTAGATGGAATTACTATTGATTTTTCTACAACAGTTATTGAAAGTGATTTTCCACCAGTAGAAATTATGTTAACAAATAATACTTCTGGCGAAGGCTTAACATATGAATGGATCTTTGAAGGAGGTATACCAGCCAATGCAGTAACACAGCATCCACCAAATGTGATTTTTGAATCTCCTGGAGAACATTTAATTACATTAAAAGTAACTAATGGATTTGAAACGTTTAGTGATAACAAAACAATTACTGTGGTAGCTGATATTGCTGTTTCTTTTGATTGGGAAGTTGACTTTTTTGATGATGATTATCAAGCTCCTGTTACAATTACACTAATTAATAATTCTAGTAGTGCTACAGCATATAACTGGACATTTCAAGGAGGTACACCATTAAATTCATCAGAAGTGAGTCCCAAAGTAACATTTAACAGTCCAGGAACGTATACGATAAGCTTAGAAGGAACTAATGGCAAACATACAGCTGAAGAAATAAAAGAGATTACAGTAGTATCCAATACCAATTTAAAAGTGTTTACAGATGTATCGTTAGGTATCAATAGTGCACACCATAACAATAGTAAAGGCGCTTTTTTCTCAACAACATTAAGAGAAGTGTTTAGCGAAAATCAAGTATCAGATGCTAATGGTGAAGCTATAGATATTATGTTTTTAGGATTGAATAGTAGTTTTGGAGTTAATAAATTTGTATCTCCCGATGAAGCTGAAATAAATGGATTTACTAGCATAACAAATGCTTCACATACCAAGTTTATCAATTCTCAAGAATTGTGTGCTTGTGGTGTTAATTTTACAACAACACAATTTGACGCAATGGTTGATGATGCTGATTTTCAAGGATTAACAATCACAGAAACAGCAGGAGGGTTACAAGATTTTGATAATAATTTACCTAGAGTTGTACTCTTTGAAACCGCAAATGGTCGCAAGGGAGCAATCAAAATTAAAGGTTTTGTAAATGATGGAAGTAGTTCTTATATAATATGTGATATTAAAGTTCAAAAATTACCCAATTAACTAATGGAGAAAAAAATAAAAATACTGTTTATTGCAATGCTGAGTTGCCTGTTTATTTCAAACATACAAGCTCAACTATTCCCTGTACAAGTTAATCAAAGTATAATACCTCCTTACAGTACAAAACTAAACAGCTATGCCACAGCAACTGACGTTAAACTTAGGTTGTATTTAACCCTTACAGATATTAATATCAATAATCGTCAAGTACGTTTAAAATTAAAAATTAAGGGTAATGGATTAGATGTACAGTCTACTGAGTTTGTAACAGGCGCTCCTCAGATTTTTTTAAATGGAGGAACTCAGCAGCAATTTACCAATGTAGATTTAGCAGCATATTTCGAGCTTCAAAATTTAGTGGGAATTAATACTGCACAATACAACCGTCCTTTACCAGATGGAGTGTACAGCTTTTGCTGGGAAGTCTATGACCTATTTACCAATCAACTTATTTCTAATTCAGCTTTAGGCTGTAGTACAGTTTATTTGTTACTAAATGATCCTCCTATTCTTAATATACCACAACGAGGAGAACAGATTACGCAACAAGCAATAAACAATATTATTTTTCAATGGACACCTCGTCATGCAAATGCGACCAATGTTTCTTATGAATTTGAATTACGAGAACTTTGGGATAGACAGATAGATCCACAAGCGGGCTTTTTATCTTCTCCTAATTACTATACAGCAACCACCAGAGCAACTACCTTATTGTACAATAGTGGTAAACCAGAGCTATTTCCAGATAAAATATATGCTTGGTGTGTACGTGCTATTTCAAGTTCAGGAATTAGTGAAAATGCAGTGTTTAAAAACAATGGATTTAGCGAAATTTATTATTTTACATTGAATAACAATTGTAGTCCTCCATTATTTCCATTAAGTGAGGCTGTAAGTACACAACGTGTAAAAATAACATGGCAAACAAACCCCGATCATAATAAATATCATGTACAATACAAACGTTCAGATATTTCAGATGCAGAATGGTTTGAGGTGTTTACGCACAATACCATGGTGCAAATTTCTAACCTTAAACCTGGTGCTACCTATGATTTTAGAGTTGGAGGCACTTGTAATGATCTAACAGATTTAGAGCCATCATATGTGTACAGCAGTACTAACCAGTTTTCGATGCCTACATCAGAAGAAACGGTAAGCTATAACTGTGGTATTGTACCCGAAATTGAAATATCCAATACTACGCCATTAGCTAATATTGGTGTTAACGAAACCTTTACCGCTGGTGATTTTCCTGTTACGGTAAAGTGGATAGAAAGCGGTAATGGTGTTTTTAGTGGAAAAGGCTACATCGTAGTTCCTTATTTGGCAGATACAAAACTGGCTGTTGAATTTAAGAATATAAAAATTAATACGGATTACCAACTTTTTGATGGGATTATAAAAACAAGTTATGATAAAACTTGGGGGAGTGTTTCTAGTACTGGAGGTTTAACTAGCGGTGGAGCTGGAGTCAGTAAAAATACAGTATTTAAGTTTCCAATTGAAGAAATTAAAATTGGTCCAAATGGTGGAGTTCTTGTTGTAGGTAAAGGCGGAGCACCAGTTGTAGAATTGCCAGCAGGCGAAGATTATACAATTACAGATAGTGGAGACCCTAGTACCGACCCTCCAACACCTCCAAAATCATGGGCTGTAGATGAAGAAGGGAATATTACTCCGCTGGGAGATACCGCAGAAGGAGGTAGTTCTACAGCGGCTAATACTAATGGTGTAAATTCTAATGGGGAAGCCAATGCTATTACTGCTAAAGATATAACTGTTACTTTTACTAAGGCTTCAAATAATAGGTATGGTTTTGATGCTTATAACTCTAGTCAAAAGCATACAAAAAACTTGTATAAAACATTGGGGGATGATTATTACATGCCTTATAAAGCTGTTGCAAAAGGTCGGGATGATTTTATTATTGCCAATTTTGATATTACTAATGATAGTATCAAACCGCACCATATCATCTTTAAAACCAAAGAAGGAGTTAGTTTAGTAAAAACGGATAGCACAAAAACTAGTTATACCTTAAAGTTAAGGGGTACTTTTGATGATGCAGATATAGAAACGCATGCCGTTATAGAACAAGATGGAAAATATCAAATTGCAGGAGCATTTATCCAGTATCAAATAGCTCCAAAAACTGTAGATGTGGTATTGGTTAATAGTATAGGTGTTGATAAAGAAAATATCACTTCTCGACTCAATACCATATATAAACAAGCAAATGTTAGTATTAATCTAATCGAGATTAACAATTTTGACATTAATAAATATGTTACAGGAAATACTATAGCGAGTGGAGAAAGTGGTTTTTTAGCGAATTATACTTCTCAACAACAGGATATTAATACTGCATTAAAATCTAGAAACGATTATAACCAGAATGCCTATTATCTAATATTGACTAATAAAAAGCCAAGTACAGCTAATGAGAAAGGACTGATGCCAATTGGCAGACAGTTTGGATATATTTATGATGGAAGTGCTTTAACAGTAGCACATGAATTAGGACATGGTGCTTTTCAATTGAAACACCCTTTTTCTAAGAACAGTTATTCTTATACCAAAAATAGTACAGATTGGTTGCTTGATTATGGAAATGGGGAGCAATTACCATACGACCATTGGAAAGCTATTCATAACCCTAAAATCCGTCTTGGAATTTTTGATAGTGATGATGAAGGAGAGAGTAACAGTCTAGGAAATGCCAAAAAATTAAATGAACACATCATTGCAAAAATGAAGGAATTAGGTAATAACCTTAAATCTGACATTATACTTGTTGTTCATTGTGAGGATTGCTCTAAGTCGGAATCTATTTCTTCTACATCTAATCCAAAATTTGAACCAATATCTTTAGATGGACAGTTTCCTGTAGTTCCGTTTAAAAATAAAAATTTAGCTCTTGAAAATGCAGAACGTGTTATCTATGATAATGGTATTACCTGCATGAATTTATATTACAGCAACAAAAATGCGCAACCTAAAGATGAAATCAAAATCAAAAAATTATTTGATTCTAACAGTTATGATGCAAGAACTGGTATATGGGTTTACGATGATGAAGCATATGAATATGATTGTAGCGATCTAGAAAGACCTTGGGGTAGCGATGTATGTCAATCTTCAATGATTAACCAGACGTATATAAGCAAGTTATTCGACCTTATAAAGAAGTGTGAGCCTCCATTTAAAGACATTCTTGTAGATAGAATAAAGAAAAGTAAACTAAAATATAATTTTTATGATAAAGGAATGGAAAGCTGGGTTAATGGAGACGATCCAATTCCAATGGTTTTTGATTATACAGGTAATAATTTAGTAGTAAAAGCAGAAGATTTTACAGAGAAAATTGAAGAGTTTCTAGCAAAAATTGCATTGCCATCTTGCAATGAAGCTATATATTTTGCAATTACAGATGAATCAACTACACAAGCAGACTTGAATGTTTTTTATCAAAAAGGTCAAAATATTGATACTTCATTAATAGAAGGTGAATTGCATATAACACGTGTAGAAATACAGTTTGATGCATTTGGGGAAGTAACAGTTAAAGAAAACACTGACATTGCAGAACTAATAGAAAGAGCTAATACATTTGAAAAAAGATATATCTCTATTTTTCGAAAAAGCAATATTATACTTAATAACACTAAAGAAGACGTTGCAAAAAGATATGCAACTAACTTTATGAGCTCTTTTGATAAAGATGGTCTTAAGGAGAATATTTCTGACAGTTCTTTTTCACATATTTTTGATAATGTTTTTAGTGTTGAGACTACAAATAATATAGTTAAAACATATCTACGAAGCGGTTATACTGATAATGCAAGAATAGATATAACAATAGATACAAATGTAAATGGTGAAGTTGATATTATTTATTTAATAAATCAAATTGTTAAGCATAAAAGTAAAACGGAAGCACAAATATTATATGATGAAATATTTCCTGTTGATGGTTTTAATGAAGGGTATCTTCGTCAATTTGTAGATCAATTTTCTGGTGTAGATGTTTTTGTAGCAGATGGCAATTATGAACATTTATCAAAAGCCATTCGCGATTTATGGATTAAGGTAAATCCTGAATATGAGGCAAATGAAAATTTAATTTCTAAATTACAAGAAAGTAATAAAGTATTTCCAATAGGAGTACATGGAGCTTTTGCAAGTGACCAAGGCACATGTACTCCACATTTTGTTTCACCAGATTTTGGTGATTATTCTATAAAAGTAAGCCTTCCTAAAGGTGTTCCTATTTCTAAAATAATTAACACTAACAGATCTACATCTATACACACATATTGTGATACTAAAGTTTATAATGTAACAGTTGCTAATTATGCAGAACCAGTAGCTTTGCGTGTAACCTCACCAATCAAAGTAGGAGGTAAAGAGCAATCAAAAGGCAAGACAATTATTGTGCCTGCTTTTATGTTGTTTCAAATAAAAGATGAGCAATTAAACAAGCGTATTGCTACCTATATAGAAGTTGGTGCAGATGTAGCTTTAACTTTTACTGGTGTTGGAAATCTAACAAAAATAAAACATCTATCTAAGGTAACTAAAATAAAAAACTTGATAGCTATTTATGAAGTAGCTAGCGCAACTACAGATATTGCTGCAAGAATAAGTACAGATGTTTTAACTAGAGATAACAAAATATCTTTACAACAAGCAGAAAAAATAAAATCGGTTACGGGTACCTTAGCAGCTTTATCAGGTGTTGCAGAATTAGGTGTTAATGGGCGAAAACTATTTTTGAATTTTATTGAAAAGAGTGAAGATTATGCAACTGCTACAAAAGATTTCAAGAAAGCTAGAGAAAATTTAGATCAAAACCAGGAGTTGTATAATGATTTAAGTAAATTGTTTAATGTTGCTGAAGACTTGGCTGATGCGGTGGATGAGTTTGTTGAAGGTGTTGTAAATGGAGTTAGACGATATAATGTTGCAGGAGAAATAGCTGATGGTGTTACCACAATTACAAGGCAATTAAGTAATAACGGTAATACAATTACTTTAAAATGGGTTGTTGATGGCAATGGAGTAATTACTTTTGGAAATAGAAGTAATCTAGCTACGATTTTGGGGACAATTGATGATGAGGCTCATCACATATTAACTTGGACAAAATCAGGAAGTCATTCAGTAGTTCAAGCTGCGGCAAAAGATGGGTTTCATTTAAATACATTTGAAAATGGTATAGGATTATCTAAATATCGTAAGTCTTTAGGAGAGGGAATGCATGGAAATCATCCAGCATATGATGATTATGTAGTACATAAATTAAGTGAATTTAAAAGAGACTTTCCTAATTTCACTCCCGAGTCTGCAAATCAACACATTCAAAATAATATTATTCCCCATATGGAAGATTTAATAGAAGATGCCTCAAATTCAGTACATAATTTGAATGAATATTTTAAACAAGTTGTAAATCCTTCTCTAGGAACACCTCTTTTAACTCAATAAATTGTATGAAATTATATAGTATTCAAAGAACTAATGATATTTCTGTAATAGGGTTCTATCCTCAAACAGAGAGAACAAAGCAAAAAGGTTATCATGTAGATGATTATAATTCTGAACGAAATATAAATCCCGATTCATTTCCTGATTTTACACCTAAATATGGACTTGACTTAAATATTAAAAGTAATGAAACTGATGTAATTGATAGTGGGAATTTAGGTTTTGGTTTAGTTGTAAGTGAAAAATTTAAAAAAATATTAGAAGAATTTAAATTGCCTCCGAGTAAGTTTTATGCAATTGATGTTTATAATTCAAAGACTAAATATTATTGGTTTCATTATATAACCAATATAACTGAATATATAAATTACCCTAATTCTGAAATTGAATTATATAAAAATCGCCCTCCTTTTATTGTTGAACAATTAGCTAGTTATGATTCATTTACTGAATTAATGACCTCTAAAAAAAGTTTACCATATAATTTAGGAATGCGTTATAAATCAATCCACTTAAAAAGTACTTTTCCTAAATATGATTGGTTCGAAATAACAGGGGCTCAATATTTCACTTTGCTTTCAGTTGAATTAAAAGAAAGATTAGTTGTAGAGAATATTACAGGGCTAGAGTATATAGAGTATTCTAAGGTTAATATTACCCCAACTGTCATTTAATATTAGATTTAAGCAAGGAAACAAATGATTTTAAAACAATTCAAATATCTTCTTTTCTTTCTAGTAACATTTTTGTTTGGAGTACAAACTACTTATGCCAAAACAGAACTAGTTTTACCACAAAATCAAGTTTCTTTTTCAATTGAAAAAACACAAAGTTTTAAAAGCTTAGAAAAAGAAGTACAACCAAATACATGAGTTAACAGATACTTATCCTAACCCATGGTAATCATGACAAAATATTATTATGAAAGAACAAATAGAGATATTAAAAAATACAATTTTACAAGAGTTTGAAAATAAAAATTGGCTTATATGCAAATGTGAGTTTTCTATAAATAGAAGTTCAGTAGATATAGATAAAGCAGGCATGGTTATGACACGTTTAGTCACTTTAGACTTTAAAAATAAATTACATATTGAGGATAAAAGAATACTAATGAAATCTAAAAAATTAAAAAATGAATTAATAGAAAAATATGAAACCTCAATCAGTGATATTGAAACCCGATTTAATAATTTTGAAATAGAGATATTTCTAGATGGCAATTATAAAGAACGATATTGGTGGGACAATGCAAAGGAATACGATGCTAAGTTAACTAGAGCCAAATACTTCTATCATTATATTAATGAAATATTTATAGAGCGTATTTTTGATTATGAATATGAACATAACCTTTTGCCTACTAGATTAGATGATGATGGTGAATTAGAATATTTAAGCTCTTGGGATGAAGGGATTTTTACGTTTATAATTATTGCTAGAACGGTTGAAATTAAAATTGAACTAGTTAAAGACGGTAAAATAAGATTATTTGATAGCTCTTATTTTGTAGGACTTCAAGAAATAATTTTAGAACATTATACACTGACTAACGAAGAATTGAAAGAATGGCTACCATGGAACAAATTGGTGATTAAATCTCCACATAAAGAGATCACATCTGATATGGTAGAAGATCATGTAAGCTACAGTATAGGAAATGATGATGTTGCTTAAGGATAAAATCTATATAGAAGAGTAAAATAAATTAAAGATGGGAGACCAAATGATGACGGAGGGCATATTTATAGAAAAAATTAAACAATTGTTTGGTGAAGATATTATCGATGTTGAAGATTTTTTAGATATAATAGATGATATAAATAACCCTATTTATAATTTTATAAAATCGAACTAATGAAATATAAATTAAAAGATAACATTAAAAATATAGGTGATTGGCAACTAATTAATGACGATTTGATTTACGCTTCAAACTACGAAGTAAAAAGTTATTATAATGAAAAAACAGTTACAAAACTAAGTGAATATTGGGGAATAAAATTCCTTCCCGATTTTTTTAATGTATTTACGAATAGAAGTTTTAACACATTTTATAATTATAAAGGAGAAATAATTAAAGAATACGATAAAACTAATTTTTACTACATCCTTTCAGAGGGAGACTTAATTTACTATGACCGGATATCAAAAAAAACAAAGCATAATGAAATAGATCTATTTAACGATAAATTAGGGAAGTCGTTGCTTCAAAGAAACTTTATTTACTTTGAAAAAAATCGAAATATATATAAGGTTTGTATAGATACAGGTAATTTAATCTGGCAATTTCCTTTATCTCAATTTGGAAATTTTGTAAGTGATTGGGGAGAGGAGCGAAATTATGAGATAGAACAATTTATAGGAGTTTATAATGATGTTTTATGGATTAAAATAAGTTATTCAAGTGGTGGACTTATAGGTTTAGATATAAATACGGGGGAATTAAAACACCAGCTGACAAAAGCGAATAAATTTATTGGCAAAACAGACACTAAACCTTTTGAAGAAGAAAAAGTGCCTTTTTATCGATGCGATTACATTTTACAAAAAGAAGAAGGTAAAATAATAGGTTTGGCAATAGACTTTTTTTATGAGGTTAATTTAAACGAAGTTGACCCCAAAATAACAGTTTATGGTTTGGATGAAGAATACTCAAAATTTAGAATACAACATAGTCAAGGAATAAGTAAGAAAAGTATTTTAATAAACAACCAGTTGTATTTTTATAGTTATAATCAGCACATTTTTGCAATACTTGATATTGAAACAAAAAAAATAATCTATGTTTCCGATAAAATTAGTGTCCCTAATACTGAAAACGCTTGGGGGCAATTAAAAGATTTACAGGTGTCTGGAGATAAAGTATATGTACTAGATAGTATTAATAACTTGCATATTTTTGAAAAAAGTTAACCATTATATAAAATCAACCTCACATCTAAAAGCCTCCAAATTAGCGCCCAAACCAAGCGAAAAGGAAGACTGTATGTAAGAAGTAAATAATAAAGAGGACAGAGGATAATTAATAGACTTAGTAAGATAATGAAAAGAGATATGGATTAAATCTGGTAAACTTTACGCAACGGTGGTTTTTTAATCTGTTATGGTGTTAAAAACCAAGAAATTCTGATAAAACATTAAGACCCAAATCCAATGAAAGCAATAGTAAAAATAATGATGATGTTTTGTGTTATTAATATTATAGCCCAAAAAGTAAAAATTAAAAAAGGAATCCTTAGTATTGATAAGGTTGAGGTTTGTCAGTTTCAAAAGGTAAAGACGAATACTTATGATATTAATGATTTAGAAGGGAAGCCCGTTTTGAAGTTAGTTCTTAAGGCAGATACAGCTGAAACACTACAGGGAGATGAACGACTAAGTCAAATAAAATTTAGTAACACTAAAGATTCTGACTTCTATTATAGTGCTTATGATTTAAAAGGATTGAAATTTTCTTTAAGTACAGAAAAAACCTTAGCTAGACATTTAATTAAAAAGAATCAATTTTTAAGTAAGGATGGAATTAATTACAAAAATATTGAAGAGTTTTTTTCGGTGCCTAGATCTGAAAACAAGGAGATCGTAAATAAATTTAATGAGTATGAAAAAGCATACCAAAGCGTAGAAGATTTTGATTTAAAAATTGATGGAAAAAACATCATAAAAGGGGAAGTAATTGTAGGCTACTATAAAATAGAGTATCAAAATAATCCAGAAAAGATAATTATTAGGGTATTTGATGCTAAAAACTTCCTTACCGCAACCTATGATTTAGGCTATATAGTGTTTTTTGATAACAAAAAAGTAAAGTTTATCCTTTTAGGAAATAATCAAAATGATAATGCTGTACGCGTTATTGAACGCATGATTATTGCTGGTTATACTTTAGGAGATACACTTGCCAAAAAATAGGAAAATTATAAATTGAAACCATTACATCCCACATATAACAAGCTCCGATTGTTGGTGATATGCTATTGCTTATGTATTGGCTCCTTAACTATTAATGGGCAAAATTTAGATGCAGAAGCCATAGCCAAAGCGACAGCATTAAAGGTTAGTGGTGGTGTATCTGCAAATACAGTTTTTTATAGCTCGAATAATCGTAATGCTAGAGCTCCCTTTACATATTTTCTTCAAGGAAATATTAATGTAAGCTGGCTTACTTTTAGCATGCCTTTGAGTTATAGTTTTTCTAATCAAGGAGCAAATTTAGATTATCAAATTCCTTTTAAGTTTAATAGATTAAGTCTGCATCCCAAATACAAATGGATTCAGGCACATATAGGAGATGTAGCAATGACTTTTTCTCCATACACCTTAAGTGGTCATCAATTTACGGGCGGAGGTATAGATCTTACGCCTCCTGGTAGTTTTAAGATTAGTGCTATGGCAGGACGCTTATTAAAGGCTACTGAAGATGATGGAAATGAAAAAACGTTACCTGCGTACCAAAGAATGGGATATGGAGCAAAACTAAAATGGGAGAAAGAACGTTATAAAATTGGTTTTATAGGATTTTATGCTAAAGACGATATTACTTCGGTTTCTACTATATTAGACGATAGAGATATTAGTCCAAAAGAAAATATGGTCATTAGTATTGAAGGAGAAGCTACTATATCAGATGGGGTTAAATTAAAAGCAGAATATGCATCCACAGCAATAACTCAAGATATACGAGCAGATAATAGTACGGAGAAAGGAGGTAGTTTGGCAGGAATATTCTTTAAAAATAAAAACTCAACAGAGTATTATAATGCACTTAAGGCTGGATTAGATTTTAAGGTGGCCAAAGCTTCAATGGGGCTAGCTTATGAGCGGATAGATCCTGGTTACGAAACTTTAGGAGCTTATTTTTTTAATAATGATTTTGAGAATATTACTTTAAATGCTTCCCGTCCTTTATTTAATAACAAGTTAAACTTATCTTTTAATATTGGTTATCAACGAGATAATTTAGAAAGCCAAAAGGCACAGGAAACAAATAGGTTTGTTGGAGCAGCAAATGCAACTTTAAATGTAACAGAAAAAGTTACACTAACAGGTTCATACTCTAATTTTTCAATACATACCAATAGAAGTCTTAATCAATTTGATGACATTAATGATAGCGACCTTACTGATGAAGATCTTGAAGCATTAGATTTTAAACAACTTTCGCAAAATGCCAATATTAATATAAATTGGTTATTGGTTGAGGGAGAAAAAAACACACAGAACTTAAATCTAAATTATAGTTTAGCGTCTTCTGCGAATGAACAGGCTGGTGTTGTAAGGGTAGGGCAGGCCAATAATTTCCATAATGGGAATGTTGTTTATACTATTGGGTTTCCAACACATAATCTAGATGTATCTACTGCATTGAATTATAATTATAGTGATATTGGTAGAGATGATAGTGATGCTATAGGGGCAAATATAGATGTGAGTAAGAAATTATTTGAAAATAAATTAAGTACTACTTTTGGTGTTGCGTATAACATTAGTGAGAATAAAAATACGAGCACTGATGTGCTTAACTTTAGAGCAAGTGCAACATTAATTGTTGCAAAAAAACATAATTTTAATCTTAATGCGGTTCAGTTATTTAGAAGTACCACAAATCAAGATGCTTTAAATGAATTAACTGTAACATTTGGATATAGTTATGCTTTTAGTATAGGTAAGCCTAAGTTAAAGAAAAGAGCAAAAAAAGAAAAGCAGTTTGAGTTTTCATATAAGACCCATGTTTTCAAAGGAGCACATTATGAAATTAGTGCTGAAATTGCCGAAATTATAAAAACAACAGCCTTTAGAAGTATAAGAGAAATAAAAGGAATAGTTAACACTTTAAATACGCTAGAGGAAGAAATGCATCTTGCTGAAAATAAAAAAAACAGTACATATAAAAATGCAGCATTAAATTATTTAAAGTACTTATACAAGCATAAAAATTTCTTAGATACCTATCATAATTTGGCATTTAAAAGTTTAAAGAAATTACATAAGGATGCTATAAAGCTGGATCATAGTGTTAAAAAAGAGTATATGTTAGTCTTAGCAAAAGTTAATACTGCTAAGCAAGAAGCCACATCAATTAAGCAAAAAGAGCTTGATAATTTAGCTGTTCTAGAAAAAAGATATATGGCTCATAGTTGGATGCAAGAACAGTTAAGAATGCTTACTCAGGCAGATATTATTAACAATAAAGGAATCTTAAGTGAGTTTAAGAAAAAGTATATATCAAAGATATTCGAAATGATTGAAGCAGAAAAATCAACTTTGGAGATTGAAAAGTATTTGGAACTTAAATTTGCAGATTTCTATCATAAAAAATCATATTCAAAATTTTAGTTATAGATACATTATTTTGTGAAATCGACTAATCAAAGTAATTAGTTTACCAACTTATAAAAAAGAAATTTACCAACGACCTAATTTAAAGAAGACCTAATTATAATTTTTTTGACAACTTTTTATATTTATTCATATCAAAATTAAAGAGCTCGTTAATTGAAACGTTTAATTCTTTTGAAATAAGAAGAAGGGTTTCGTAAGTTGGATTTGTATTTCCCCTTTCAATTTCACCTATAGTTTTTTTTGCATGTCCAGTTCTTAGACCTAATTCCTCCTGTGAAATACATTCATCAGTGCTAGGATTTATAACTTTGCTTCTAAGTTCCTTAATTCGATAACCTAAAGCCTCTTTTTCCTTTTTGAAACTTTTCTTCTGCATAATGGTAAAATTCCCATATTAAAATCAAAAAGAAGGATACATATATGTATCCTATTAAAATTTTTTATATATTTGAGGAAGAATTACATTATTAATGTAATTTTGCGATTCTTCTTAAAAATATTAGGAGCAATTCGCTTAGAGTCTCAACTTGGAAACTGGTAATTTTTAGCAACGAGACAATAAGTAAGATGTTCACGACCCGGGCGTGGACTCTCTTATCGTTGCATGGTATACCAGTACCTCAAGTTGATAAGTTGAGTTCCACGCCTTTTTTTGTTTGGTTCTCATAGTATAATTGTTAACTAAATAAAACGAAACCACATGAAAAAATAGCACAAAAAAACCTCCCAATCACTTTGCACGGTTACTAGGAGGCTTATGATTAAATAACAGATTATTCAACCTAACTCAAAATTATGAAAAATAATTCAATGTGTACTGGTAGGAACCTCCTATTTTGTACTTTTTACCTGATTATTTCCCCAATTCTTACTAGTATCTTAGCTACCAACCTGTGTCCACACTATAGTTACTCCAATTATTTAGACGATCAACAAGTAGAAATTAGTGGAAAGATTACGGATTCTAATAGTCTTCCAATTGCAGGAGTTCATGTTGTGCTTAAATCATTTAAGCAAGGAGTAATTTCCAAACTGGATGGTTCTTATGAGATTGGAGCCAATCCCAACGATACATTAATTTTTACAGCAATAGGATTTGTTTCGCAAACGGTTCCAATTAATCATCGAACCACTATCAATGTACAACTCCTAGAAGATATTACTTTCCTTGAAGGAGTAGAAGTAAATGCAGGATATTACACAGTAAAAGAAAAAGAACGTACTGGTAATATCTCTTCTGTTAAACAAGTAGATATCGAAAAACAACCTATTTCAAATCCCTTAGCGGCATTACAAGGAAGAATGGCAGGTGTTGAAATCATTCAGACTTCTGGAGTACCTGGCTCGGGTTTTGAGATAAAAATCAGAGGTCAGAACAGTATTCGTACTGGAGCAAATGATCCTCTTTATATAATAGATGGTGTACCTTATTCTTCCAATTCATTAGGAGATTTACAAACTTCAGGATCAATTATTCCAGGAAATCCATTTAGTCCATTAAATAATATCAATCCATCGGATATAGAAAGCATAGAAATATTAAAAGATGCTGATGCCACTGCCATTTACGGTTCTCGTGGAGCAAATGGGGTGGTACTTATCACCACTAAAAAAGGCAAGGTTGGCAGTACAAAATTTGAGTTGAATATCTCTTCCAGTATAGGAAAGGTAGCTAAAAATATAGGAGTATTAAATACGGATGAATATATAGCAATGCGAAAAGAGGCATATGCTAACGATGGTGTCACAACCTATCCCTTTAATGCTTATGCTATAAATGATACTTGGGATCAAAACAGACAAACCAATTGGCAAAACGCATTGATTGGAAATACTGCATATATTACCAATATTCAAAGTTCTTTATCAGGAGGAAGTGAGCAAACACAATTTTTATTAAGTGGAAATTACAATAAACAGACTACAGTTTTCCCTGGAGATTATGCCAATAAAAAAGCATCTGCTCATATGCGATTACATCATAAATCAAAAAACGAAAAGTTAGCCGTTCAATTTTCGGTGAATTTCACTTCAACTAACAATAATCTATTATCCATTGATTTAACGAGGGAAGCCTTAAGTTTGGCTCCCAATGCGCCTGAGTTATATGGGGATGATGGAACTCTTAATTGGGAAAACTCCACATGGAATAATCCTTTAAGACAATTAGAAGGCAGTTACCAAGGAGAAGGATCTAGTCTTATTAGCAATGCACGGATTAGTTATAAGCTTTTAAAGACACTTAGTTTAACAACAAATCTAGGCTATACTCAAAGTAGACTAAAGGAATTGCGAACAGTACCTTCTACTACTTACAATCCTGCATATGGATTGGGAAGTGAAGTATCTTCAGCGATACATAATAATAGTTCTCAAAAATCTTGGATTATTGAACCCCAATTGCATTGGAAATATCAACTTGGGAAAACAAAAATAGCGGCTCTGGTTGGGCTTACTTTTGAAGAACAAAATGGAGATCGACTTTCTCAATTTGCGAATGGATTTACGAGTAATAGTCTTATTGAAAATATTGCAGCAGCCTCTAATTTATACATTCTTGGAAATTTGCTAACACAATATAGGTATCATGCATTTTTTAGTAGGATAAATTTTAACCACCGAGGAAAGTATATCCTAAACTTTACTGGTAGGAGAGATGGATCTAGTCGATTTGGAACGCATAAAAAGTTTAGCAATTTTGGAGCCATAGGAGCAGCATGGATATTTTCAAATGAAAATTTTATAAGAAATCATATTCCTGTTTTAAGTTTTGGAAAACTCAGAGCAAGTTATGGAACTTCTGGAAATGATCAGATTGGGGATTATCAGTATTTGGATACCTATTCTTTTGGAAGTAGTAAATACCAAAACATTAACGGGTTAAGACCTACCAGACTATTTAATCCCAATTTTAGCTGGGAAGAAAATAAAAAACTAGAAATAGGTCTTGAACTGGGATTTATAAATGATCGCATTTCATTAAGTTCCAGTTTCTATCGCAATCAATCTTCCAATCAATTGGTTGGAATTCCATTACCTGGAACGACAGGCTTCAGTTCCCTAAACGCAAATTTGGATGCAACAGTAGAAAATTCAGGTCTGGAATTTGAACTTTATACGCTCAATATTGCGCATAATAATTTTAAATGGTCCACAGGAATTAATTTAAGTATTCAAAAAAACAAACTTTTAGAATTCCCTAATCTGGAAGGTTCTACTTATGCCAATCAATTGCTAGTTGGAGAACCTTTAAACATTCTGCAAGTATACCAATCTACAGGAGTTAATCCCCAAACAGGATACTATGAATTCAGTGATATTAATGGAGATAATGCCATTACTTCCCCAGAGGATAATAAGGTGGTCATAGATTTAAATCCAGAATACTTTGGAGGAATTAACAATAGTCTCTCGATAGGAAACCTGCAATTTGACTTCTTGTTTCAATTTACCAAGCAATTAGGCAAAAGTTATATTGCAACAAATGGTGTTATAGGAGGAGCAAGTAACCAACCAAAAGCTGTTTTAGACAGATGGCAAAACCCAGGAGATGAAACTTCTATTCAGAGATTTACCTCTGGCTTAGATCCCCAAGGAAGACTTGCAGCGATTAATCATGCCAAAAGTGATGCTGCAATAATAGATGCATCTTATATCAGATTAAAAAATGTATCACTTAGCTACCAACTTTCAAATATAACTAGCAAAGGAATAGGATGTAAACTTTTTCTTAGAGGTCAAAATTTATTGACAATCACCTCCTATGATGGGCTTGATCCTGAAAACAGATCCAGTTGTACTATTCCACCATTGCGATTCATTACCCTAGGAACACAACTAACTTTTTAATCCCCGTAGGCTTGTTGAGGCTAAAAGCATTTTTTCGGGAACCTAACTCATTTTTTTGGATTAACCAGTTGGATGTCAAAATATAAAATGAGCCTACAAAAAGTTTATGACTCCAAAAAAGGAGCATAGGTCAAAAACATATGACCGATTTAACAAAATAAATAAAAACACATGAAACGAGCATGCTTAGAACTTTATCACTGAAAGGAAACTTAAAGTTCATGAATTCCAATAAAAATAGTGTGAGTAATGACTATAAGCGAACAGCATGTAACCGTTAAGAATCAATAAAAATAAACAGATGAAAACAAAAAATAAACAAAGTAATTGGATCAGGAGTTTCACAATCCTAAAGCTATTACTAATGATACTGATCATTGCATCTTGTGAAGAGTTTGTAGTTATAGACGCTCCTAACGATCAACTAACTGGAGAAGTTGTATTTGAAGATAAAAGCACAGTTAATGCGGCATTAATACATATTTATACTCAGTTAAGAGATGAAGTAATTGCTACTGGAACTAGTTCAGGGCTAACCTATCTAATGGGTCATTACGCTGATGAATTGGATTTATACAGCAACACTTTACCAAATGTAGAAGGCTTTCATCAAAACAATTTATTGCCTTCTAATGGCACGGTTTTAAACCTTTGGAACACTAGTTATAGCCTTATTTATGCCACAAATAGTATTATCGAAGGGGTGCAGAGCTCATCAAGTCTGTCACAAGAAGATAAAGATCAGTTTTTAGGAGAAGCATATTTTATTAGGGCTTATGTTCATTTTTATTTAACGAATCTATTTGGTGCTATTCCATACATAGAAACCACAGCTTATACCGATAATAAAAAGGTCTCTAAATTAACAGAATCGCTTGTCTATCAAAAAATAGAAAGTGATTTGCTAAAGTCCAAAAACTTATTGACAGCAGATTATATTGATTTTAATAAAACTAGACCCAATAGGGCTGTAGTATTAGCATTTCTGGCAAGAGTATATCTATATCAGGAACAATGGGAAAAAGCACTCACAACGGCTGATGAAGTTATAAATACAGGAACCTATAGTTTAAATACGGATATCAGCACTGTGTTTTTAAAGAACAGTTCTGAAACCCTTTGGCAGTTTTCTCCAGGAATTACTGGCGCCAATACACTAGAAGCTAAAACTTTTATTTTTAGTAGTGGTCCACCACCAAATTCTGCTTTGACAATAGCACTTATTAATAGTTTTGAAGCTGGAGATACTAGATTTAATAATTGGGTGGGACAAATTACTGATGGAAGTACAACTTGGTACTATCCTTTTAAATACAAATTAAATGACAATTCAGGAACACAAGAAATGGCTATTGTAATTCGATTAGCAGAATTATATCTAATTCAAGCGGAGGCAAATGCACAGTTAGGCAATATAACAATAGCACAAAATTCTCTAAATGTACTTAGAAATCGAGCAGGTTTACCCTCCATAACTACTTCAGATAAAGAACTGTTATTAGAAGATATCTATCAAGAACGAAAAATTGAGTTTTTCACTGAACAAGCACATCGCTGGTTTGATCTTAAAAGAACAGAAAAAGCGGAAGGTGTTTTGGAGTCATTAAAACCAAATTGGAACACTACCGATATGCATTTACCAATCCCAGAATCCGAATTATTACTCAATCCAAATTTAAAACCACAAAATGAAGGTTACTAAAAATACAAATACTATTAAACGGGGAATTTTAAGGTTTCGCATTCTTGAATTTTTATTTTCTGTTATTTTGTTAGCTGCCTGTCCCTTATGGGGGCAGGTTAACAAAAAAAAAGAGCTCACAGTTGCAGATTATCATTTATGGGGGAAACTAAATAATGAAAGATTGTCTGCTAGTGGAAACTGGGCATTTTTTGGAATGACATATACTTCAGGTTTAGATACTTTATTTTTAAAAAACACAAGTGATTTTAAGATGTATACTTTCCCCAAAGGGTTTCATGGAGAATTCTCTTCTGATGAAAAATGGTTTGCATATCATAGAGGATCTAAAGGAGTAGGCTTGTTTAATATTGCAAAAGAAAAACGTAAAATATTCCCTGAGGCGTCTACATTTTATTGGGCAAAAAGCGATAAATATTTGGTTCTTTATCAAAAGAAAGAAAAGAAACTTGTGTTCTTGGATGTAGAGCAGAATAAAAAGCAAGAGATTAACGGTGTTACAAAATTTGTTTTTAATGATTCAAAAGATCAAGTAGCCTATATCCGTAAATTGGACAACAACTATAGTTTAGAACTTAAAAGTTTGTCTAGTAAACAAAGTAGGATAATCTGCAAGACTAGCGCGGCTCTAGTGATGTTAAGGTGGCATAAAAAAAAGAACAGTTTTGTTTTTATGGAAGAACTTGATGAGGCTGGTTATAAAGAAAAGAACCATATCGTTCATTATTTTAATTCAAAATTGCAAAGTTTTGATCCAAGAAAAACCCACGATTTCCCAAAGGATTCTTATGTTTCCAAAAGTTGTATTGACACTTTTACAGATTTTTTTATTTCATCAAATAATGATAAAATATTTATTCCTGTTGGTAAACGGAGTCTTAACAATGACAGTCAAGTAACTAAGAGTGATAATGATGTGCAAGTTTGGCATTATAAAGATGAAGAAATTTATCCTAGAAGAAACATTTTTATCACAAACAAGAATGGAGTAAAACAGTGGGTTTGGGACATGACTTTAGATAAATTTACAAGCATAACTTCAGTTGCACACCATCGTTATATTCTTAATGCAACCCATACACATGCTTTGCTTTATAGTCAATTGGAGTATTTACCTGTTTTTGACCATCAGGGAAGATACTCAGATTTTTATATTTTAAATTTAGATACTCATGAGAAATCTCTTGTATTAAAAAAACAAGAAACTAAATTTGAAATAATACCCTCAAGAGCTGGAAAATACTTCAGTTATTTTAAAGATGGGCACTGGTGGGCATATGATATTCAAAAAAAGAAGCACATTAAAATCACTAAAAATATTCCAGAATTATGCTATAGGAAATTTCCAGATAGAGTTATTGGGAAAACTCCGATTAGCTATCCTATATGGTCAAAAGACGATAAAAAAGTGTTTTTAAGTGGTCAACGTAATGTGTGGGAAATAACATTAAAATCACTAAAAACGTATAACATCACTGCGGGCGAGAAAGACGAGCTGACCTATTCAATTTATGATGGACATCTAACCGATAGCTATTTGAGAACACAATTTTATGAGCAAAGAATGCAATTGGTAGACAATAAAATGTTGGTTATAAAAGCGCTTGATTCTGTAAGTAAATATTCAGGCCTTTATCTTTGGAAGCAAAATAAAGGGCTATCAAAAATAGGCTTTGGCGATATCCGTATTGATAAAGTAGTAGTTAATAAAACGGCTACTAAAATTCTGTATCGAGAGGAGCGGTTTGATCAGCCTCCAAAGTTAGTTTTAAAGCAGAAAGACGGGACTAAAGAGTTCTTTCAAAGTAATACACATTATAAACAATTTGAATGGGGAAGATCAGAAATAATCCAATATCAAAACGATAATGGAACAAAACTGCAAGGGATACTAATGTATCCTATAAATTTTGATCCTAAAAAGAAATACCCAATGGTGGTTTATCCGTATAACATAAAAACAAGGGAGTACAATCAATATTTGAATCCTAAGCCTTTTGCAATCCATTCGGATAAAGCAATTGAGTTGATGTTAGCAGGATATTTAGTGCTATTTCCTGATATAGAGATTGAAGTAGGGAATACCGGTGTCTCTGCTGCAAATAGTATAATAGCGGCTACTAAAAAGGTAATGGAGAAGAACTTTGTTGATCCCAAAGGCATAGGTCTTGTAGGACATTCTTTTGGTGGGTATCAAGTTTTTTTTACGATTACCCAGACTTCTATTTTTTCTGCGGCTGTATCTAGTGCTGGATTTTCTGATCTTGTTTCTCAATCTTTAACTGTAATGCCTGGACTTAGTTATGAGCCAGAAATGAACTTTATTGAGTATTATCAAACTGCAATGGGGAAACCTTATATGGAAATTCCAGATCAATATATTGCCAATTCTCCGATTTATCAGGTAAAAAAAATTAACACACCATTATTATCATGGTCTGGAAATAAGGATACCAGAGTAGATTGGAGACAGACGCGTTCCATGTACATTGCGCTTAGAAGACTTAAAAAAGAAAATGTCATGCTAATTTATCCAGAGGAGAATCATAGTTTCGTTAAAGAGGAAAATATATCAGATTTATCAATCCGATTGATGGACTGGTTTGATTACCATTTGAAAAAGAAAAAACCTAAAGATTGGATTGTGAAATTTAATCAATAATAAATCAGAAAGGAGCCACAAATTGGGCTCCTTTCTTTTTTATTAAAACTAATAGAATACTCTACTACTTTTTATAAACAAATCTTGGACATGTGGTGTCCAGAGGATTAAATTTCCCAAAAACCTGAACGGTCTGACCTTGGTCGTTTACTGCAGTACAAATGGGACCAGGATTTATGGAACATTCCACTTTTATCTGACATGGAACAGGGTTGTCAATGTATCCATCTATATTGGAAAAAGCTTCTACATTCGAACTTGCCGAAGTAGTAAAGGCAGTAGCTAAAGCAAAAACGATTGCTAAAGCAGGAATCAAAAATTTAAAATTACTTCTTTTCATAATTGAAAAATTTAAAAGGTTATAATTAAACGATCTACTCTTTTTTAACAGGTTTATGATCTTACACCCTGCATGCTGCTACTGGCCAGTGGCATTATTTTAGGTTAAGATTTAATCGGACTAGTTCTTGATTTTTTCTGTAGGTTTTGTTACTAAAATGAGAAGGTTTCAATTGGTATACTGAAAGCGTGTTTTCTATAAGTGCAACTAAATAATCTTCATATACTTGAAATTCTGATAATTTTTTTCCATTTACGCTGTAGAGGTAAAAGCTAAATTCATAAGTTTCTTTTTTCCAATTGTAAACATCTATAATTGAGGCATTATCCAGCATATCAGAGTTTTCATATTTGCCCAACCTGTTTGAGTTTATCAGTAGCAAATTATTACGGATTGTTGCGCTTTTATTTATAATAAGCGGAGGTGCTTTCATTTTAACCTCTCCTTTATCATTTCTTTTGGATAATTGAAGCTGGGCTTTTTGCACCGTATCAATAGTTTTCCCTTTTACGAATAACTTTTGTTTGGAATCTAGGATCATAAATTGATTCCTGTAATAATATACATATCCGTGATTACCATTTTTGTTGGATGAAACCATCACACCATCAACACAAAAAACACCATCTATTTGTGTCTCTAGTAGTTCTGGTGCTAGTTTTAGTTTAAAACCATTTTCTTTTTCTATAATACCTAGTACGGATTTCCGTGTTTTCCTATTGATGGCTTTTATAAAGAGCTTATTAGAATCAATAGGAATGGCTTTGGAAAAGTATGCAACATCTTGCATCCAGGGTTTTGCTATCCAATTTCTCATTTTACCTCGAAAAACACAAGGAACTGTTCCGTCCATCACAAAAAAATAAGGAGCTCGTATTTTAACTTGTACAGTACGAAAAGCAATAGCATCCGCATTCAGTTTTATTCTTATATGATTGGTGTCTTTTGTTTTAAGATTGATTTCTAATAGATGGGTAGGGGCAGTATGATTTCCGAGATAGAGTTTTTCATTTTCAAAGCCTGCAATATAATAGGAATTGTATTTTAGAGATAAATCGTATTTTTTACTAACAGGATGATGTGGATACCTTCTTGTAAAGGCATTATTGCGATGCATGGTATTTTCTGAAAGGATAAATAGCAACACTATAGTAAGGATACTGATAGTTCCAATACTGAATAAATTAAAGAAGTATTTTTTGCTCTTCATATTTTTGATTTTTGTTTCCATAATACAATTGCCAAAACAGCCATAGCTATAAAAAACATATTGAAAATTAAATGTTCCGTCCATCCAAGTTTTTCTAAAATACCGCCACAAGAACAGGGGATGAAATCGCTAAAGGTTAGGATCAAAAAGATATATGTGGTAAACATTAGCATTAATGAAAAACTGGCGTAGAGTCCAAGTAATCTGTATTTTGGATATACTAAAAGAATAGTGATTAGGAGTTCTGTAATAGGAACTAGCCAAACTATCCATTCTGCAAAGGCAGTTAATAATGGTGATTGTCCAAGTTGAATTTTAAACTGATTAAAATCTAAAAATTTACTTACAGCGGCATAGGTGAATAATACAACATATAATAAGCTGATAATTTCAATACTATGTTTTTTTTTTAACTGAAGAGCTAAGAATCTCACAGGTTTTGCTTTTAAAATTTCCTTAGAACAAAATTGAAAGTTTATAATTACTCTTAAAGGAATAAAGCTTATCTGGAAAGGATTAAATGTATTGAAATGGAATCAATTGGTGTTAAATAGTAGGCAGGGTAGTCTTCTTATGATTTGTTTTGGGATTGTTTTCTAAGTGAACTTGGAGTATATTTAAATTGCTGTTTAAAAGCTCTTGAGAAATGAGGAAAACTTTTAAAGCCTAAATTATAAGCAATAACCTTCAATGACTTTTCACTATGTTGGATCAACATATTTGCTTTTTCTAAACGTTTTTTTATCAAAAAGCGATAGATGGTAATTCCATATAATTGCTTGAATCCGTATTTAAGCTTGAATTCATTAGTGCCCAATTGATGGGATAAGTCTTTTAATGAAGGAAGTTTTTGCTCTAGATTACTTAAAATATAATCATGTACTTCTCTTATTTTTTGAACATCGGTTTGTTTCAAAATCAGTCTTTTTTTCTCCTGATCAATTATATCAATGGCATTACCCTGAGAAGTATATTTAGGACTCTTGTATTTTTTGTTTTTGATAACCTCTATTATGGATACCAAAGTCATCATGTTTTCATTTTTTGGATTGAATAATTTAGTAATAGCACAAAAGGCAGGAATAACTAAATCTTGTTTGGTATTTAAAGTAAGTTCTGCAATTTTCTCATTATTATCTTTTAGGCATGTAATGATAGCAATCCAATCTTTTTTTGATTTCTCGGTGAGCAGGTCAATAAATGGAATTCCTTGAATTTCACTGTTTTTATAAAAGAGTATCTCTGATACATTAGTACTAAAATGAGATATTCTATATGCCTGATCTAATACAAACGCAATCTGTGTTAAATGTTTATATATGCCATTGAGATTAACATAGCCTTGATGAAAAAAGGATTCTTTTAATTCTTCGGACATCATATTAACTAAGATAGCGAGGGCTTCTAAATCATCTTTGTTTTCTGAACGCTTTATTTTATAAGAGAAGTTACCACTTGCTAACTCCAAGAGCATTTTGTGAATACTTTGTATGCGTTTTTCTCTTTGATCCATGGGTTTATTATTGAAGATTTTGGGGAACCGGAGCAAAATTTTAAACGTATTAAATATATGGTTCTTAATGTATTAGTTATGATGTGTTTTGGCTCTTATCTTGCTCTAAAAAGGCAGTAGCATCATCTCGATTAGTAAACACCTTAGTTATTAGAGCAGGGGCACTTGTTTTTAGGTAAAACATAGAAATCAGCTGTGAAATTGGAGGGGAAACAACCAAGGCAACAATTTTAATTAATAGTGATCCTTCAAGAGCCAAATAATCCCTAGCTGCTTTGTCAATTTCGGCAATTCCTCTCATATCACAAAGTACTGGCATTATTTTTCCCTGCTGTAAATACAATCGGTCTTTAACAATCATTTTCGCAGCACTTAGATCAATAGTAACATTGTCTTTATAGCTAAAGAAAAGAATATCATCTTTAATCCAAAGCTCAGAATAAATATTTTCAATGTGATTACTCATATATGAATAACTCTTTTATTTAGACAAAATTATAATTATAATCTTCTTTATTTCAATTGTTTAACATAATGTGGCGAAGTTTTGTTAGCAAATCTTGTCTATAGCGGATTAATAATTGTCTTATAGGGATTAATCTATAAGTCAGTTTGATAATTCAATACAAATGGTGGTAAATTTTATGCTCGTAACCTATTGTTTGGTTTAAAATTGATGAGTATGGCTAAAGTAAAAAGGAATAATTTTTTAGAAACTGTGAATGAAGTTTTTACTGCTGCAAAAGATGCAGGAGTTTTGCATCTCTATGCTGAGGGTGATCATTTTTCTGGCAGAACTATACAAGTAAAAAACAAAGAACTCTTTCATTTTGGGACAACTGGATATCTTGGATTAGAACAAGACATTAGATTAAAGCAAGAAGCTATTGCAGCTATTCAAAAATATGGAACACAATTTCCTTTGTCAAGAACCTATATTTCTCATCCACTTTATAAAACACTCTCATTTCCTAAAAAGTTATTTGAAATGATGTCTAAAGATCCCAATTGGGAATTCATAGTGCTTTATCTAGATCATGACTTGGTTGCTAAAGAAGCAGTTGCTGTGATGTTCTGTTATAAGAACGAAAAGTATACTTATGTTCCTGCCTTTGTGGGATTAGATTATCAGTATTTAAAAGAGTACCAAACTTACCGTCAATTGTTATATCAAACCATTAAAAGAGCAAAGCTACTAAACTTTCAAAAGATAAATTTTGGAATGACAGCTGCTTTTGAAAAGAGAAAACTTGGAGCTAAAGTCATCACTAAAGTTGCTTATCTACAAGCTAAAGATAACTTTTCAATGGAAATGATAGAAGCCATTGACAACTAAAGCCTTAAAATTCCATTTCAAATTTAACCTATATCAGTTATCGTGCTATGATTTTTCACAAACAAATTAACCTAAGGGGTTTAGTGCAATGGTGTACAGTACTGTTATTTCTGAATTGGATAAAAAGCTTGAGGCTTTAGATAGGGAACATAATGATTCTTTATATAAGTCTGAAGCTGGAATTACCTATACAGAATCTAGTATTAAGAAATTGCAAAAAATGGTAATAGCCCAAGGATTTAAAAGTCTAAAGGCAGAGATATTCTTTTTTAAGAACATTAAACCACAAGTGTTTAGTAAACTGATTTATTATGTGAAACGAATTAATATAGAAAGTAAAAGGCCAAGGAGTAGTACTAAATCTCAAATAAAATACCTTAACAATCATATTGACAAACTCCAAATCTATTTTAATGATAATTTGGAATTTTACTACTATTACCGTCGGGGAGCTACTTTTTTGGATGAACAATATTTTGTTAGAGGAAAAGCGGATTTAAGATTACATCCTGATTCTTTTCACTTTTTTACTGATGAACAGTTTTCTACAAGTCAAGATAGTACTGTTGCAACAATAATGGCCTATGATATGCTTATTGTTTATCTGCAACAAGAGATAGAAAAAATTGAACAAAATACTGATACTGTGTCACAAAAATCAATGTACAAACAATCAAAATTATTTTGGACGGGAAGTAAAACCGACCTTATTGAACTTATCTATGCACTTCATAGTAGTGGGGCTGTTAATAGTGGTACTGTAGATATTAAAGAATTGGCTTCTATTTGTGAGCAGGTCTTTAATATCGATTTAGGCAATTACTATCATACTTTTATAGAAATTAGGTCTCGGAAAAGTAACAACTCCAAATTCCTAGACAAGCTAAAAGAATCCTTATTAAAACGTATTGAAGAACTAGATGAATAGTTCCATAGCTAAACCCAACTTGGGAAAAACGTTTTAAGAAACTAGTTCATAAATTTTACTGTGTTTTGGGATTTTATTAGCTGGAGCTATTCAACAAATACCATCAATTCCCATCATTTTTTAGGAGGATAAAAAACACCCACCTTGGGAACAACTATAGACGTTTTATAAACAAAACGCTACAATTTTGTACAACAGAAGTTAAATCAATTCAAGACCGTTGTTAATCTATGTGCTAACGGTTTTGATTAAAAAACAGTTACAAAATGGGAACAACTATTATCACTACACAAGACCTTAATGAGTTTAAAATTGAATTGCTAGAAGACATTAAAGATTTGTTGAATAAGCAATCAGATATTGCTCAAAAAAAATGGATTAAATCTAACGAAGTAAAAAAATTATTGGGGATTTCTCCTGGTACACTTCAGAACCTTAGGATTAATGGCACATTACCGTATACCCGAATCGGTGGTGTTTTGTATTACAACTATCAGGAAATTATGGAAGTTCTAGAAGAGAATAGAATTCATAATAAATTTTAAGAGAAATGGGGCAGGTTAATTATATCAAACACCTCAATGGGGTGTTTTTACAATTCTCAAAGGATAGGAGGTTGAATCCTACGCATATAAGTTTGTATATGGCATTGTTTCAAATTTGGAATAACAATCGTTTTGTAAAAGAGTTTTATTTGAATAGGGAAGAAGTCATGTCTTTCTCCAAAATAGGATCAAAATCTACCTATCACCGGTGTATCAAAGAACTAAGCCATTGGAAATATGTTAACTATATACCATCGCATAATCCTTTTAAAGGCAGTACTGTGAAGTTGTTCAATTTCGAGACAAGTACCGAACAAGTGTTGTACCCTAGCAGTGCTAAAAATGAAACAACTAATGGACAAGCAGTGGTACCTATATATAAACATATACAAAGAATAGAAAACAAAATAAAACAAGAGCATATTAAAAAATTAGATGATAAAAATCTTAAAAAACAATACAAAGAGGCGGGTAGTGGCTTATATCGGGACAACTTAAGGACTACTGTAGATAAAAACTATAATGAGCCTCTATGATTATTAAAACGCCACATATTATTCTGGAAGGTGATAAGGCTTTTAGGCTTGGACATCTTCAGGGCAGAGAAATCATTTATGACTTTGATAAAATAGTGTTGTATTTGGATGCCAAAGGGAAATTATTATTTGGCGAGAAGTTTAAAATTCACAAAAAAGACCGCGAGGTTATTTTTATACTTAGCAATTACTTTATTAAAAACAAATCGGTTTGTAAAAAGTATAATATTGATTTAGAAAAAGGCATTTTATTGACCGGGCCAGTGGGATGTGGAAAAACAAGTTTAATTAAGTTGTTGCGACATATTGTTCCGCATTTTAAAGCTTATGAGGTTATTCCTTCTCGGAATATTACTTTTGCTTTTAATCATATTGGCTATAAAATTATCCAAGATTATGGGAACAATCAGTTTTTTTGCTTTGATGATTTAGGAGTAGAGCCCATTGGACGGTATTTTGGAAAAGATTGTAATGTCATGGGTGAAATACTATTATCTCGACACGATTTGTTTTTAAAACACCATATCAAGACGCATGCTACTTCAAATTTAAATGCCCAAGAACTAGAAGCACTTTATGGGAATCGGGTGCGTTCTCGAATGCGAGAGCTGTTTAATTTGGTTGCTTTTAATGCTGATAGTTTAGATAAACGGAAATAAATATTATTATGCAAATGGTTATTGAGCTTAAAGTAGAATTGAAAAGTTTTAGTGGGAAGTTTGCAGAGTGAGTGGAATTTTGCAGTTTTTCTGTGGATGATACAAATATACTATTCTAGGAAAAAAATAAATTCAGCTATTTTAATAGCGGTAGTGGTTAGTTATAAACAAAAAGAATATTTCTTATTTAAGAAATATAAACCTTACTTTGCTTCTTTAATAACTATTGTCATTTAATGTATGACCAAAGAACAACAAATAGAAAACGAATTAATCGAAAGATTAAAAGACTTAAAATACACCTATCGTAAAGATATAAGAACAAAAGACGCTTTAGAGTTAAATTTCAGACAGAAGTTTGAAGCATTGAATAGAGTAAAATTAACCGATACTGAATTTGATAAACTACTTACGGATGTAGTAAATCCAGATGTTTTTAAAACATCTAACAGGTTAAGGAAAAAAACCACCTTTATTAGAGAAGACGATACGCCATTACATTACACTTTAGTAAATATTAAAGATTGGTGTAAAAATGATTTTGAAGTCATTAATCAGCTTCGTATGAATACCGAAAATAGCAATCATAGATATGATGTTATTTTATTGATAAACGGTTTACCTCTTGTACAGATTGAGTTAAAAACGTTAGAGATTAGTCCTAATCGTGCAATGCAACAAATAGTGGACTATAAAAATGATGCAGGAAACGGATATACTAATTCGTTAATGTGCTTTATGCAATTATTTATAGTTAGTAATCAATCAAGAACGTTTTACTTTTCTAATAACAACAATAAGCATTTTGCTTTTAATGCAGACGAGCAGTTTTTACCTGTTTACACCTTAGCCAAAGAAGACAATTCTAAAATTGAAAACTTATATGATTTTGCTGATAAATTTTTATCTAAATGTACTTTAGGTGAAATGATTAGTCGCTATATGGTGTTGGTAGAAACGGAGCAAAAGATATTGGTAATGCGTCCCTATCAAATTTATGCAGTAAAGGCTATTGTAGATTGCATAGAACAAGACAGAGGTAACGGATATATTTGGCACACTACAGGAAGTGGTAAAACACTAACTTCTTTCAAGGCTTCTACTCTGTTAAAAGACAATGATGATATAGAAAAATGTTTATTTGTTGTAGATAGAAAAGATTTAGATAGACAAACAAGAGAAGAGTTTAATAAATTTCAAGAGGGCAGTGTAGAAGAAAATACGAATACCGAAACATTGGTTAGAAGAATGCTATCTACCGATTATGCAGATAAGGTAATTGTAACCACTATTCAGAAGTTAGGATTAGCACTTAATCAAAACAGTAAACGAAACAAAAAACAAAAAAAAGACAAGAAAGAATCCTATTACGATAGGTTAGAATCTTTAAAAGATAAACGTGTCGTTTTCATTTTTGATGAGTGTCACCGTTCTCAATTTGGAGATAATCATGAAGCAATAGTAGAATTTTTTCCAAAAGCACAACTATTTGGTTTTACAGGTACACCTATTTTTGAAGAAAATGCAACGTATAGAACAATCGAAGGCGAAACCGCATCTTTAAAAACAACAGAAGATGTATTTCAACAAGAATTACATTCTTATACCATTACAAATGCTATAGAAGATAAGAATGTATTGCGTTTTCATATCGACTATTTTGAACCAAAAGATAAGGCAACGGTAGGTGATGATTTACACAAGTTGGCAGTTGTAAAATCTATACTAGTTAAACACGATAAATCAACCCATTGCAAACGCTTCAATGCATTGTTGGCAACGGCTTCCATTAATGATGCTATTAAGTATTACGATACTTTTAAAAAGGTAGAAGCAGAAAAAGTAAAGGAAAATGAAGATTATAATCCTTTACAAATAGCTTGTGTGTTTTCTCCACCTGCTGAGGGTAATAAAGATATTCAGCAAATACAAGAGGATTTACCACAAGAAAAAGCAGATAATACGGTAGAGCCTAACAAAAAGAAAGAGGCACTAAATACAATTATTGATGACTACAATAAACAATACGATACAAACCATAGAATAAACGATTTCGATTTATACTACCAAGATGTACAGCAACGAATAAAAGACCAAAAATATACAAATGCCGACTATCCTCACAAAAACAAAATTGATGTGATGATAGTGGTAGATATGTTATTAACTGGTTTTGATTCTAAATATCTAAATACTTTGTATGTAGATAAAAATTTGAAATATCACGGTTTAATACAAGCCTATTCACGTACTAATCGTGTAATAAACGATACCAAACCTTATGGTAACATTTTGGTGTTTAGAAACCAAGAAGAAGACGTAAATAAAGCAATGATTCGTTTTTCTGGTGCTAAAATAGAGAAAGCAAAAGAAATTTGGTTGGTAGATGCAGCACCTAAAGTAATTGCTAAATATAAAGAGGCTGTAGAGCAACTAACCGAATTTATGGAAGCGAAAGGACTAGACTGTTCGCCTTCTGAGGTTTGTAATTTAAAAGGTGATGAAGCTCGTGCAGGTTTTATAAATGCGTTTAAAGAAATACAACGCTACAAAACACAGCTAGACCAATATACCGATTTAGAAGAAACACAAGCCGAAACCATTGAAGCGGTATTATCAGAGGATGACTTACGCTCCTTTAAATCTGTGTACTTAGATACTGCCAAACGTTTACAGGCAGAACAGAATAAAAAAGGAGACCAAGCACCAGAAGATGTACAACAATTAGATTTTGAGTTTGTATTATTCTCTTCTGCGGTTATAGATTACGATTATATTATTGGCTTAATTGCTACCTATACACAAAACAAACCATCTAAGCATAAAATGACACGTGAGGAGCTGATAAATCTATTGGGTTCTAGTGCCAATTTAATGGACGAGCGTGATACTATTATTGCCTACATAAATACTTTAGAAGTAGGAAACGCTTTAGATGAAAAAGAAATACGTTCAGGTTATCAAAAATTTAAAAACAATAAATCTGCAAAAGAAATACAAACTATTGCAGAAAATCATAATATTTCAGATGAAAGTTTAAATGCTTTTATTGACGAAATAATGAATAGAATGATTTTTGATGGCGAAAAATTAACCGATTTATTAGAACCTTTAGAATTAGGTTGGAAAGACCGTAGCATAAAAGAAAAAAACTTAATGGAAGATTTAGTGCCATTATTAAATAAACTTGCCCAAGGGCGTGAAATAGCAGGATTAAACGCTTATGAATAAAGATATGAAAATCCCAAAGTTACGTTTTCCTGAGTTTGAAAAAGGAATTACAAATAGCGTTTATAAAAAGTATTTGTTTACAGATATTTTTACTTTTTCAACAGGTAAAAACATAAAACAACAAGAAGCACATCCTGATTTTAAAATTCCCTGTGTTAGGTACGGTGAGTTATACCATATGTACAATGAAGTTATCGATAAAATAATAAACAGAACTAATCTAGATAAGTCAGAATTACGTTTTAGTAAAGGAAATGAAATTCTACTTCCTTCAGCTGGTGAAGACCCTTTAGATATAGGTTCTGCTTCAGCATTAACTCTCAAAAACATTGCAATTGGAAGAACAATTAATATTTTGAGACCCTTAATAAAAGACGTATATTCTCCAATTTATGTCTCGTATTATATCAACGGAAAGTTGAGAAGAAAAATATCGACTTTAGCTAAAGGTTCGACCATCAGTAATGTATATAATACTGATTTGAAAAAATTAGAAATACTCCTTCCATCTTTGTTGGAACAACAAAAAGTAGCTAATTGTCTTGCTTCTTTAGATAAAAACAACAAATTAGAATCCGAAAAATTAGACTCATTAATTGACCACAAGAAGGGCTTAGTGCAACAATTATTTCCAACAGAAAGAGAAACCAAACCACAATACCGCTTTAAAGAGTTTGAAAATGATGAGAATTGGAAAAGTATTTCTTTGGGAGATTTAATAAGTAAAAATTCACTAAAGAATAAGGAATTAAAATATACTCTGGTGCAGAGTGTAAGTAATAAATATGGTTTTGTGAACCAAAATGAATATTTTGAAAATAGACGAATTGCAAGTAAAAACACTTCAAACTATTATATAATTAAAAAGGGTTGTTTTGCTTACAATCCTTCAAGAATTAACATAGGCTCTTTGGCATATAAATTTGATGATGAAATTTCCATTATTAGTCCTTTGTACATAAGTTTTAAAGCAAAAAAAGGATTTCTTGTAGATGATTTTTTATTAAATTGGTTTTCAACAGAGGAATTTATTCTTCAAATGAAAGATTCAATCAAAGGAGGCGTTAGAGACACTTTGAGTTATAATAGTTTGATTGAAATCAAGATTTCAGTTCCTTTTTCTATTCAAGAACAGCAGAAAATAGCCAGCTGTTTATCTTCTGCCGATAATTTAATACAAGAACAAACCTATAAAATAGAAGCTTTAAAAGAACACAAAAAAGGATTAATACAAAAGCTATTTCCTAACATAAATGAGTTAGCTGTATGAGTTCTAAAAGAAAATTAATTAAATATAAAACCTTAAGTGGATTGGTTACTCGTTTTCGAGATGACTTAAAAAACAATGATTTCATTTTGCTTTATGCATATAATGGTACAGGCAAAACAAGAACCTCTATGGCCTTTAAAGAAAAAGGTAAAAAGAAAATTAAAATCATTTTAAAAGACAATGATGGAAAGGTATTAGTTGATAAAAAGAGTAAACCTAAAACAGAAACTATAATAGTAGGTGATACACTATATTTTAATGCATTTACAGAAGATTTATTTATCTGGGATAATGATTTTCAAAACGATACTGACCCTAAGCGTGTTTTAGAAATGAATTCCGATTCTAAGTTTTTTAGAGGTTTTAAAGACTTGGCCTTAGATGAAAAGATATTCGCCTATTTAGAACGATATACTAGCCTAGATTTTGACATTGATTACGATAAGTGGAAAATTATTTTCAAAAAACAAATCAAAAACCCAAGGTACAATGCTAAAAACCCAAAAAACAAAGAACCTGAGTATACCATAAAAGATAATATTAAAATATCAAGAGGCGAAGAAAACATCTTCATTTGGTGTGTTTTTCTAGCTATTTTCGAATTAGTAATTGATGAATCAGAGTCTTATGATTGGGTAAAATATATTTATATAGATGACCCTATTTCATCTCTAGATGATAATAATGCAATTGCCATAGGTAGTGATTTAGCTAAATTATTAAAAAATGCAGTTACTAAAGAAATAGAAGATAGTGGTGAGAAAAGAATTGTAGAAAAAGATGAAGATGAGAAAGTGAGAATTGTAGTCTCTTCACATCATAGTTTGTTTTTTAATGTAATGTGCAACGAATTAAAAAGGTTCAATCATAATCGTTATTTTTTGCATAAAAATGGAACTGAAAGCCATACATTACAAAAAACAGATGATACGCCATTCTTTCATCACGTAGCTATGTTAAGTGAATTAAAACAAGCTACAATAACGGGGAATATAAACACGTATCACTTTAATTCATTACGTAGTATTCTAGAAAAAACAGCTACCTTTTTTGGGTTAGATGATTTTGGAAAATGTATTTACGGTATTGATAAAGATGATGTTTTATATGAACGTGCTTTAAATTTACTAAGTCACGGTAAGTACTCTATATATGAACCTGTAGAGATGAGTGATGACAATAAAGAATTATTTACACAAATACTAGATGCTTTTCTGGGTAAATACAAGTTTGATTTACCAGAATTGCTAAAAAAATAAAGTCAAATTATGACAGCAAAACAAAAACAAGAAGAATTAGGAAAAGTACTTTGGGATATAGCTAATGAATTAAGAGGTGCAATGAATGCAGATGATTTTCGTGATTATATGCTGTCATTTCTATTTTTACGTTACTTATCAGATAATTATGAAGGTTCTGTAAAAAAAGAATTAGGTTCAGACTATCCTATATTAAAGGAAAAAGACAATCGTACACCGCTTTCAGTTTGGTATAAAGCCAACCCAAATGATATAGAACCATTTGAAAAACAAATGCGTAAAAAAGTGCATTATGTTATAAAACCAGAATATTTATGGGGAAGTATTTCAGAATTAGCGCGTACACAACATAATGATTTACTAAGTGACCTTCAAAAAGGATTCAAGTATATAGAAAACGAATCGTTTGAAAGTTCTTTTAAAGGCTTGTTCTCAGAAATAAATCTAGATTCAGAAAAACTAGGTAAAACATATGGTGACAGGAATAAAAAGCTGTGCACCATTATTAATAAAATTTCAGATGGAATTGCAGAGTTTTCAACCGATAGCGATACACTTGGTGATGCTTACGAGTATTTAATTGGTGAATTTGCAGCAGGTTCTGGTAAAAAAGCAGGTGAGTTTTATACACCACAACAATTATCTACAATCTTATCCGAAATTGTAACCTTAGATAGTCAAAACCCAAAATCAGGTAAAAAAAAGAAAATTAATAAAGTATTAGATTTTGCCTGTGGTTCAGGTTCTTTACTTTTAAATGTAAAAGATAAAATTGAAAAACAACCAGGTGGTGGTACAATAAGCCGTATTTACGGTCAAGAAAAAAACATAACAACATACAACTTAGCACGTATGAATATGTTGTTACACGGTGTAAAAGATTCAGAATTTGAAATATTTCACGGAGACACTTTAAAAAACGAATGGGATATTTTAAACGAAATGAACCCAGCCAAAAAAGTAACCTTTGATGCTATAGTTGCAAATCCACCATTTAGTTTACGTTGGGATGCTTCCGAAGCAATGGGTGAAAATTTTCGTTATAAAAATTACGGTTTAGCACCAAAGTCGGCAGCAGATTTTGCTTTTTTATTACATGGATTTCACTTTTTAAGTGATGAAGGTACAATGGCAATTATTCTTCCTCATGGCGTACTGTTTAGAGGTGGAGCTGAATCTAGAATTAGAACCAAATTGCTAAAAGATGGAAATATTGATACAGTAATTGGTTTGCCATCTAATTTATTCTTCTCAACAGGAATACCTGTCTGTATTTTGGTTTTAAAGAAATGTAAAAAAGAGGATGATGTACTATTTATAAATGCAAGTGAGCACTATAAAAAAGAGAAACGTCAAAACATTTTACGAGAAGGAAAAGGTGGAGAAGCAAATGATATTCAAAAGATTGTAGAAACCTATCAAAACCGACCTGAAAAAATAGAACGATATGCACGTAGAGTTTCTATGGAAGAAATTGAAAAAAACGATTTCAATCTGAATATTTCTAGATATGTTAGTACCGCTAAAGCAGAAATTAAAATTGATTTGCAAGAAGTAAATGAAAAATTAGTTGATATAGAAAAGAAAGCAAGTAAATCGTTAAAAGAACATAATAAATTTCTAAAAGAATTAGGACTGAAAACGATTTGATTTTTTTGTCAAAAAATCAATCCTTTTTCAGTTAGAAATGAACTACCCCGATGCAAGCATACGGGGTATCTGACCTAGAACATTGCTAACTGTTTTGATTTATGCAAAATACTATATTCCTTATCCAAACCTTGATCTCGAACATATTTTGAAATACTATTCTCATCACCAAACTTACTAACAGTATTTACAAAATAACCACTTGACCAAAAGGAACCTCCCCATAATCTGGATGCATCTTAAAAATTTCTCTAGCCGTAATACTTTTTAACATCTTTACTAATGATGTCGGACTCTTTGTTGGTACAGACTGTACTAAAAAATGAACGTGATCTTTATCGGTTCCTATTTCTGAAAAATGAATTTCATAACGTTTTGATATATCAAGACAAATCTCTTTTAATGTTTGATCTACTGCTACATCAAAAACAACTCGCCTATACTTTGCAGGAAAAACAAAATGATACAATAAAACCGAAACATTATGTGATTTGTGTAAATAAATGCTCTCTGACATACACAAATATAAAAATTACGATGGAAGCATCGGGGAATTAAACCCTAAGAGATTAAAATAAATGCTATTTTCTGTGTCTGAGAATAACATAAGATATCTATTAATATTAGGTTGAGATAGCTTCTCATGTAATTTCATTTAATCACTTTAGAGATCATTTTTGTTGTTGTTTTTTGGAAGTATATACCTAAACTACTCTTTTTAAGAACTTCTTTTTTACGAGCATATCTACTTATCAACACTACCATCCAAAAACACATAAATTTTGATGCCTTTCCATATCAAAATAATGGATACTAAACTCATTAGAATGATATCCACAAATGCTTACGTACTAGTCATATGAACGGCTAATTGGTATACCTTTTCATACGGTAAATCGTCATCAATCAAAAAACGAAAAAGTATGAAAAAAGCAATCAAAATAAGTCTGTTACTCAGTTTTCTTTCACCACCTCTTTTTGCACAAATAGGAGGTATAGAAGATTCTGTTAATGATGTGTCTAGTACCATCAGAACCATTTTTCCAATTATTCTAGGAGTAATTTTCTTAATAGGTTTCCTTTTTAATGCGGGTCACTTCTTTGGTGAAAATGCAGATCTAAAAAAAGGAATTACTAGAGTATTGGTGTTTGTACTTATAGCAGGTGCAGTAGTCGGCATCTTTACATACCTCATAGGAATTGTTGTCTAATCTATACTAATAATCCTATGAAAAAGTACTGTACCTATAGAGATATTAGAAAAAGAGCATTGGTAATGGGTTTGCCATTGTCTTCTTTGGGCATTATGATGATTTCCATAGTTGGATCATTATTATTCATCATTTTTTCTTTTAGTCTTATTGCTGTTCTCAGTGCATTGGTTCTAAATGCTTCAATATTTACGGGGCTTAGTTATATGGTTTCTAATCCTGGCTTATTCATTTTTTCTAATCCTTTTCCAAAAATTATAACCAATAAAAAAGACAGCCTATTGCATTATGAGAACTCATAATATCCTTAGGTGTAATTCCATAGTACTATGAAAAAAATAAATCTATCCGCTCACCATCCAATTCTATCCATAGATGAGAATGTAGTTTTTGCTAGCAATGGAAATGTAGTTTTGGGCTATGAAGTATTTCTTCCAGAAGTCTATTCTTTATCAGAAGACGATTTTTCTAGTATACACGGGGCATGGTTTCAGGCTTTTAAGTCGCTACCTAATGGAACTATTGTACATAAGCAAGATTGTTACCAGAAAAAGAAATATACCGCTGAGCAATTGCCCAATACTACTTTTTTAGAAAAGGCTACCCATCAGCATTTTAAAGATAGAGATTATCTAAGCCATCAATGTTTTTTATATTTTGTTTTACCACTAAATAAAGGGCAGCAAACAAGTAAATATAGCAACCCGTTTACTGCAATTGAAAAAGCAATTCATAAAAAAATGGATCTTTCGGTAAAGGAGTTTGTTATAGCGGTACAAGATGCGGTATCCTTTGTCAATAATAGCAGGAAGATAAGTATTCAGCCTTTGAATGAAAAAAGGATAATGGAGGCTACCGATACCTATTTTAATGGCTATAACGAGGGTTTCGATACCGATATTCAATTGGATAAAAAAGGGATTACCATTGGAAGAAATCATTTTGATGTATTGGCAGTAAATAGTGAGCGTTGTTTGGGAGAATTATTGCAAAGTAGTAAGACCAATGAACGCTATACTTCTGATGATTTTATTTTTCATCAAGGGTTTATAGATGGGCTAGGGCTTAGTCTAAATGAAAATCATATTGTGAATCAGATTATCTTTTTGGATGACAAGCACAAATGGAGGAAGTTATTAGACAAGAAAATAGAAGAACTCAATAAAAGTTCCAATTTCGGAACGCAAAACAAAGTAGTTTTAAAGAAGATCCAGCATATTGTAGATCAGATTAATACTGATGATTCTTCTAGAATTGTTAGAGGACATCTTAATGTTGTGTTTTGGTCTGAAGATCCACAAATGCTTGGAAGCATTGCTTCTAATATAAATACCGAGTTTAAGGAATTGGATATCATTCCTTATTACCCTAGTGGTACAGAACGAATCCAGTACTTTTTAAATAGTTTTCCTTGTTTCTCTTCTAATTTTTCGAATGAGGATTTATATGTTTCTGATTTAAAACATGCACTTTGTTTGTATCTAAATAACAGCAATTATAGATCAGACTCTAGTGGGATTATTTTTAATGATCGGCAATACAATATTCCTGTGCTTAAAGATGTATGGGATGAAAAGAAGAAACGAATCAAAGCCCGAAATTTTGCCATATTTGCGCCTACTGGTGAAGGGAAATCGTTTTTAGCAAACAATATTCTAAGGCAGTATTTTGAAAGCGGTGTGCGATTGGTGATTATTGATCTCGGAGGCTCTTATGCGAAATTTGCAAAGCTTTATCCTGATGACCATATTATTCTACGCTATGAACAAGGCAAGAATTTAGGGATTAATCCTTTTTATATTGCTAGTGAAAGTGATTTAACTCCTGAACGTTTGGAGGATTTAGCTATCTTTTTATTAGAACTTCTAGCAGAAGGGAACAAGGTACCAAAAGCCAAGGAAGTGGCTGTTAAAAAAGTATTGCTTCACTATTATTCGGTGCATCGAGAAAAACACTCTTTGCATGGATTGTATCATTTTATTGAAGGACATAAAGAAAACATCTTGGATGATCTTCATTTGAATAGTGCTCATTTTGATCCTAAGTATTTCTTACACATCATTTCTGAATATGTGGATGATGGCTTGTACAGTTTCCTTTTTAATATAGATGGAGACCAAAGTTATAAGATTGAAGACAAGCGATTAATTGTTTTTGAGCTTGACGAAGTAAGAGATAACAAAGAAATTCTTTCTGTAATGCTAAAGCTTATAAAATCTGCCATACAAAGAACCATTTGGCAAAATAAGGCGGAGAAGGGAATCATATTATTTGATGAGTTTGCAAAGCAATTGAAGTTTGATAATGTACTGGAAAGTGTGGAGTTTTATTACCAGGCTATAAGAAAGCAAAACGGTGCTATTGGCATTATTTTACAATCCATTAATCAGCTTCCTAAAAATGCAACTTCGGCTAGTATTCTAGAAAATACGCAGGTAATTTATAGTCTTCATAACGAAAAAGGATATGAAGAATTAGCTGTGCGACTTAGTTTGTCGTCTCATGATTTAAACCAGTTAAAATCTATCAGAAACAACCTTGTCGGAAAACGAAAGTATACCGAAATGTTTATCAAAATAGGAAAACAGAGCAATGTATTCCGATTGGAAGTACCGCCTAAAGTCTATGCTGCTTATCTCACCGATGGGGAAGAAAATGTAGCAATAATGGACCTCTATCATAAAACTAAAAACATGGAATTGGCAATTACAGAATTTATCGCGCTGAAGTCAAGAAATGAATAGTTGAATGCGAATTATAAATAATAGAAATTTTAAGAACAATTAAACATCATCATCATGAAACAAACAGTTAAAAAAATCCTATTTGCCATAGTACTTATCTTTTTGGTAAATAGTCACAGTATGGCTCAAGGAATGCCAGTTTATGACAATACCAATTTTATCAGTTTTATAAAAACCCTGCTGGAGTCAGGTAAACAGACCTCACAACTTATGAAAACTGTAAAATTTTTAAAACAACAAAAAGAGAATATCGATAAGGTTAATAATGTAATAAAGCAGCTTAATGCTGTTAAAGAGTTGGCTAAAAACAATCATCATCTCTATGAAATGGTTCATCATGACCTTAGAGAAATTCTAAACTCAAAATACATTAAATCCGACGAGGTTAATAGAATTTCGGACTCCTTTAATGGCATTATTAAAAACTCTACTGAAGCTTTGAATTATATAGATCAGATTCTTTCTTCTGGTAGTATGAAAATGACTGATGGTGAAAGAGCAGCTATTTTAAAGGAAAAAGAGCAAGAGTCAAAAGAGATGGTTGCAGAAATTGAAGCAAAAACTAGGCGATATAAGGAGATTATTGCGTTTAGGGAGATGCAGGATAAAATTAATAATAGGGCTACTCGCTATTAATAGTCTACGAAAATGGAACTAGAATATATTGATACCGTTTTCACTACTATTAAAAACAGTGATTTCTCCCAGTATACTATTACTGGGATGAAAACACTTGCGCTCCTCTTTTTTTTAATTAATATCTTAAAAAAATACAATGAAGGGGTAGCGACTAATGAAGGCTACACCTGGGGATTAACTCCAGTAGAACTTGCAAAGAACTTTGCTATAGTCATACTTGTGATTTTCTCATCTCAGGTACTTACTGTTTTTGACACGATATTGGTTGCTATAGAAAATCAATATCGAAATACGGCTCCAGCACTCCTGCCTTTACAATTGCAAAACATTTCGATTGAACAAGATGTGGGTTCTTTGGAAGCCGCCAAAAAAGCGTTTGCATTGCTTTATGAAGCCTTGGTAACACCATTGTATGGATTAAAAATAGTGTCTTTTATCATTGGAATGTTTCTTTGGTTATTGGATTTGTTTATCTATCCACTTTTTTTAGCAGAACGTTATTTTTTACTTGGCATTATGCAGGCGTTTTTCCCATTAGTCATTAGCCTAGCTGTATTTGAGAAGTTTAGAGCATTAGCTTATAATTTCTTTAAACTCTATGCAGGGGTGTATATGTTAGTTCCTGCTTTTTTTCTAGTAAATGTATTTGTCAATAGTCTTTACACAGAAATTAATACAAATTTTTGGAACAATCTTTTGGGAACAGATTGGGGCAGTCAGTTTTTTGCTCCATTGGTAGAATTAGGATCTATTGGTTTTATCGTTTTACTCAAGTTTAAACTTTATAAAAGAGCAACCACTTTTACATTCAGGCTTTTTAGTGGTGCTTAATTAGCAATCAAAAACATCAAAAATGAAAACACCTTATAAAAATATATATGACACGTTAAAATTCAACCGCTATGTTGTTATAGCCGTTGTGATTGGATCTGTAGTTACATCTGTAGTATCGGTTTTACTGAACTTTAAGCTACATCAAAAAGTATTAAATACGGCATTTGCAGTTAACCAAGAAGGAAGTGTAATTCCATTAAAACTGGTTTCGCAGCGGGAGAATTTAAATGTTGAAGTTTTATCACATTTGGAACTTTTTCATACCTATTTCTACCATATGAATGCCAGTAATTATGAAAAGAACATAGAGAAATCATTATGGTTAGGAAATAGTTCTGTAGATGCGTTATATCAGCAAAAAAGAGCAGATGGCGTGTACAATAGACTTTTGCAATATTCTTTAATCCAGAAGGTAATAAGTGTAGAATCTAAAGTAAATATTGAGCAGAAACCTTATGGTTTTAAAACTGTTGTTCGGTTTGAAATTAATAGAGGAACGGTAGTAGATGCCTACGAACTTACAACTTCAGGCAAACTAATTCATGTGGATCGTAATTTTCCTAAAAACCCACATGGTTTGTTGATTACTGATTTTTATGAAAACAGATTAAAGAAAATAAAAGCAGAATAACCAAAGGTGTATTTGATGTATATCTAACAAAGAAAGGCAAATGAAACACCCATTGACAAAGGTTTCTATACCCAAGGAAATGACTAATTAAAGGTGTACCATGTGACAGATTTAATAAAATAAGTATAGACAAATGAAAATAGAAAAGAATAAAATCGTTTTTGGAACTGTATTACTATGTATCCTAGTTTTTATTATTGCTTATACGGCATTAATAATGGGAGAGGAGGAGGATTCTGATATTGACAGCAATAAAATTCCATTACCTGAATTGAATAATGACCAGGTAATATATAAGACCAAATTGGATGCTTTGAAAGCGATAAGAAAAGAAAAACAAGTAAATGCACCAAGTATTTATAACGATCGGTTGTTAGACTCCTTAGGGGTTTATGATCCAAACTTATTGGAAAAAGAAAAGAAGCAACTAATTGATAGTATCTATTATAATGAGCACTTAATTTATGCGGAACACACCTATGAAAACATACCTATGAGTTCTTCAGAAGTGGTTGAATATATACCTAATGCCCCAGCAATTGAATCTGTTGAAGTTAGGAATGATAATATGATTTATGCCAAAGAAATAGCGTTAGAGCAGCAATTGTTTTTTGCTTCTCATCCGGTAAAAAATGAGCTTAATCTTATTGCTAATACCGATGATATGATTTATGTAGAAATTGATGGAAAACAGGTGATAAAAGCAAATTCAAGAATAAGAATGCGCCTCATGGCAGCTGCTAGAATAAACGGAAAAGTAATTCGTAGAAATACAGTTGTCTATGGATTTATAAGTTTTAAGCCCAACAGAGCATTAATTGAAATTCAAAATATCAATCACCATCCTACTCGTTTAAAAGCCTTTGATTTGGCTGATGGGAGTGAAGGAATTTATATAGAAAACAGCTTTAGAGCTGAAGCTACACAGAAGGGAATAACGGATATGGTAGATGATATTAATATTGCAGGTGTACCCCAGGTAAGTGGTTTTAAAAGTTTGTTTCAAAGAAACCGTAGAACCATAAAAGTAACTGTAAATGATAGTTATCGCTTGATACTTAAAGTAAGAAAGAATAATACAAAATGGTACTAATTCTAAAACTAAACAGATGAAAACGTATATAATGTTACTTTTAATTATAGTGTCTATGCCAATTACTGCCCAAAAGGCATTGGATACTATTTATGCAAACAATCGGAAAAATGTAGCTTTGTTTTTTAATGATCCTATTCGACAAGGGGTAACAGGTACTAAAAATTTTGTATTTACATACAATCGTGAAAAGGAACAATATTTTGGATTATTGCAAGCGGTACCAGGCAAAGAAAGTAATCTTTTAGTGGTAACCAATAATGGAGATGTATATGCTTATATTATTAAATTCAAGAAAAAACTACCAGAACTAAATTACTTTATAGCCAAAGAAGAAAGTATTGGCAAAGAACGACCAGTACTTGATGATATAAGAAAGGATAGTGTCCCATTAGATCTTAAAGCACTAAAATTACACGGGTATAATGATTTTTGTAAGTATCTTTTAGGTACAAAATTAAAGCGACTTGCTAGTGCAAAGAAACAAGGATTAAAACTTAGGTTGCAAGCAAAAGAATATAAAAATACTGAAGTGTACCTGGTTATAGAAATAACGAACACTTCTACTATTGATTTTGAAATTGATCAATTACAGATATTCATAACTAATGGAACTAAAAGACGAAAATCTTCATTTCAGAAGTTACTTCAAAAAGTACTTTACAAGCATGAACTCCCAAAGGTGATAAAAAATGGAGCATCACAAAAATTCGTTTTTGTACTTCCGAAGTTTGTTTTGGGTGATATGGAAAAACTTCAAATTGAGATGTATGAGAAGAATGGTGGAAGGAAGGTTGTGTTAGTGACGGGTAGATGAGTATGATGTTTTTTAAAGGCTATATATGAATCTTAGGAGATAACTTAAACAAAGTTAAGAACACAGTTTTTATCGAATAGGGAGTAATAATACAAGCTAAGGCTTTGAATTAAACTTTTCTCGAAGTATTTTCATATCGTCACTTACTTTTCTATCTAAAATTTTAGCATAATGTTGGGTAGTTTTTAAGGATTTATGACCGAGCATTTTGCTTACAGATTCAATAGGTACACCATTTGTAAGTGTTACTGTTGTTGCAAATGTATGTCGTGCTAAATGAAAGGTTAAGTTTTTGTGTATGTTACATAGATCGGCAATCTCTTTTAAATAGGCATTCATTTTTTGGTTACTCAAAACCGGTAAAACCTTGTCATTATTTATCATGTCCGGATGCTCGCTATATTTTTCAAGTATAGCTTCAGCTGTAGGTAATATTGGTATACTACTTCTAGTATTCGTTTTAACCCTTTTAGTATTTATCCATCGTTCACCGTCTATACCAATAACAATATCGTCTTTAGATAGTTTTTTGACATCTGCATATGCCAAACCAGTAAAACAGCAAAAAATAAAAATGTCTTTTACTTGGTCTAAACGAGTTGTATGTAGTTCTTTTTCTGTCATCTTCTGAATTTCCTCCTCAGATAAAAATTCTCTTTCAACATTTTTTAATCTTACTTTCCAATTAAAGAAAGGGTCTTTTGTTATCCAATCGTTAGCGTAAGCGATCCTAATTATTTTTTTGAAATTCGTAATGTATTTGATAGCAGTGTTATGGCCACATTTACGCTCAGTTTTTAGATAGTATTCAAAACCAGTAATAAATTTATGATCTACATCTTTAACAGCAATATCCTTTACTTTATATTCAAGTTCTATGTAGTCTGAAACATGCTTTTTTGCAGTTCGATAACGATCTGCTGTTCCAGCAGCAAAGTCTATACCTATTAATTTTTCAACTTGGTCGTTGTGGTCTTGGAAAATCTTAAGAAGCATTTTTTGATTTTCATCTTTTCCTATATAAACATTCCTTAATGATGTAGCGGTAATTGTTTTATTCTGATTTATTAGTGTACGATGAATTTCGTAAATCTTATTCTGGATACTGTCAATGTAATGATTTAATTCTTGTACTTCTTTAGTAAAACCTTTGCCCTTTCCAGCATCTGAGCTCCATTTTTCGATATGTACTTTTCTCCTAATACTAAATTCAGATCGTTTTCCATTTACAGTAATCCTAAGGTAAATATTGGCATATCCATTCTTGTCCGCTTTACAGCGTTTTATATAAAAAAGAAGAGAAAACAAGTCTTGCATAGGAGTCACTATGGATATTCACTTTAAATATACAAAATATAAAGTAAAGTAAATATCGTAACCTCCTTTAAAATCAATGCTTTTGAGAGCATTCGGGGTCACTTTGGCTCAACACAAAAAGTTGTGGAGTAACTAAATTAGAGGCAACTTTGCTTTTAAAATTTCTATGTCCTCAGACGCTTTATTTGCAGTTGCTAATTTATTACTTCCCGAAGTACTGGTAAGTCATTTTGATTTAACCAAACACGAGATTAAAGGAGAAGAGATACATTTCTATTTTACAGAATTAAATGAGGTTCCATCTGTACTTAATAATGCTAAACTCCACTCTAAAGGCTTCTTTCCAGAGGCGACCGTTCAAGATTTCCCTATACGAGGTAAGGATGTTTATCTGCATATAACACGGCGTAGATGGCTTAATGAAGTGACTAGTAAAGTAGTTACAAGAGATTGGGATTTAGTAGCAAAAGGAACTAGAATAACTAGTGAATTTGCTGCTTTTTTAAAAGAGGTCTATAAGTAATAACGCTTCAAGTACAACACTTGTAGCTAATTTCTATGGTGTTAATCCCAGAAGTCTACAAAGACAGTACAAGGACTATCTGAGTGATTTTAAAGCGTGGGGTCAAAAACAACACGCAACAGATTGGCTATTATTCGCACAAAACTTAGGCGCAAATTTATCCCTTGATGAGACTGCCTTTTCTAATGGTGATTTATATACCATACTAACCAATAAAAAAGCAAAAGGAAAGAAGGGAGCCTTAGTTGCAATGGTCAAAGGAACCAAAGCCGAAACTGTGATAAAAATACTAGAGAAAATTCCTTTAAAGCAACGCAAGAAAGTTAAAGAGGTAACTTTAGATATGGCAGGTAATATGGGACTTATCGTTAAAAAGTCTTTCCCAAATGCTACCTTAGTAATAGATCGTTTTCACGTGCAAAAACTAGCCTTGGACGCATTACAAGAAATAAGAATAAAACATCGATGGGATGCTTTAGATACTGAAAATGATGCCATAGAATATGCTAGAAATAAATCATTAAAATACACTCCAAAACTACTGCCCAATGGAGATACTTTAAAGCAATTATTAGCAAGAAGCAGATATTTATTATATAAATCAAGTAGTAAATGGACTGACAATCAATCCAAAAGAGCAGAAGTCCTTTTTCAGAGATATCCAGATCTAGAGAAAGCATATAAGTTATGCCAAAACCTATCTTGGATATTTAATAATACCAAAGACAAAACTTCAGCACTTATCAGGCTTGCAAAATGGGATGAAAAAGTAAGACAAGCTAAATTTAAAAGCTTCAACACAATCGCTAGAACAATGTCAATACATTATCAAAATATACTCAACTATTTTGATAATAGAAGTACAAATGCGTCTGCAGAATCTTTCAATGCTAAAATTAAAGCCTTTAGAGCACAATTTAGAGGGGTTAGAAATGTAGACTTTTTCTTATTTAGACTTACTACAATTTTTGCATAATCCTAAAATCCCACAACTTTTGGACTTGATCCGTCACTTTTTGAATTTAAAAAGTGACCCCGAATTAGCCCCCTACTATATGTAGTTTTATACCTTTATTTGGTACTCTGTAAAATTAAAAAAGCCCGTAAACATAATGTTTACGGGCTTTTGGTGAGATTTACGAATCTCTAAGCGGAGAATGAGGGATTCGAACCCCCGGAGGTGTGACCCTCAACAGTTTTCAAGACTGCCGCATTCGACCACTCTGCCAATTCTCCAAGTGTCTCATCAGGTATTCCCTGAATGCGGATGCAAATATAGTAACCTTTTTTTGATTATCACTCGGTTTTTTTATTTTTTTTTTGGTGTTTTTTGTAACTCATTTATTTAGAGAGACTAATTGCAACTTTTTCTTATATTAAAATTCTATTGAGCTATATAATTGGTAAAATTATAAGAACTATTTACATTTGCTAGATGGAATATTGGTATCATTATTTGCTTTTGATAATAGTCGGATTTGTTGTGGGAATCATAAACACCATTTCTGGTGGAGGATCTCTGTTGACATTACCAATATTAATTTTTGTAGGATTATCACCTAGTACTGCAAATGGAACAAACAGAATTCCGATTTTTATTCAAATGATATTTACACTTTTAGGTTTTAGAAGCAAAGGTGTAACCAATTCGTATACCTCTTTTGGTTGGGGATTGGCAGTAACCGCAACTATTGGTTCCATTATTGGGGCAAAATTTGCTATTGATGTAAAAGGAGATGTGTTTAATAAGATTTTGGCAATTGTAATGTTAGTTATTGTTGGTTTCATGATTTTTAAGCCCAAACAAAATTTAACGGAACTTGCTGATAGAATTAAGGGCAAGCATCGTGTTTATGGTCTGGTGGCTTTTTTCTTTATTGGTATTTATGGAGGATTTATTCAAGCAGGAACAGGAATTTTTGTTTTATTAACCTTATCGTCTATTAATCATATTAGTTTGGTGAATTCTAATGTAATAAAGGCAATGGTCATGTTGGTTTATACTGCTGCTGCACTTTTAATGTTTGGTTTTGGAGGGAAATTAAACTGGGAGATAGGATTAACAATGGGCTTAGGCCAAGCTTTCGGTGGTTGGATTGGAAGTAGATGGTCTGTGAATAAAGGAGATGGAATTGTAAAAGTATTTTTAATTGTAATGGTTATTGGTATGGCAATTAAATTATGGTTTTTTAAATAAATGAATGTTAATATGGCAAATAATTTAATATTAAAAATTATCTTAGTGCCGAAAATAAAAAAGTATAAATATGCCAGGATTTGAATTTTTTGGAGACTTAGAACGCAAAGAAGTAAATGACGTTTTGGAGTCTGGAGTATTGATGAGATATGGATTTGATGGAATGCGTAATGGACACTGGAAAGCAAAAGAGTTAGAGCGTGCTCTAGAGGCTAGAATGGATGTGAATCATGCGCAATTGGTAAGTAGTGGTACTGCTGCACTAACTGTTGCTTTAGCAAGTGCTGGAGTAGGAGCAGGAGATGAAGTGATAATGCCAACATTTACTTTTGTAGCTAGCTTTGAATCGATAATTGCTTTAGGTGCTGTTCCGATTCTTGTAGATATTGATGATACGCTTACTATAACTGCTGATGCTGTTAAAAAAGCAATTACGCCAAAAACCAAAGTAGTAATGCCTGTACATATGTGTGGGTCTATGGCAGATTTGAAAGCGTTAAAAGAAATATGTGACACTCATGATCTAATATTATTAGAAGATGCTTGTCAGGCTATTGGTGGAACTTTTGAGGGAAAACCTTTAGGGAGTTATGGAGATTTGGGTTGTTATTCTTTTGACTATGTAAAAACGATTACCTGTGGTGAAGGTGGAGCTATAGTTACTAATAATAAAAAGTATGCGACTAATGCTGATCATTATTCAGATCATGGTCATGATCATGTTGGTAATGATAGGGGAGCAGAATCGCACCCGTTTTTGGGATATAATTATAGAATTTCTGAATTGCATGCTGCTGTAGGTTTGGCACAAGTAAAACGATTGGATGATTTTATTGCACTTCAGAAAAAATACTATACCATACTAAGAGAAACTCTAGCAACTATTCCTGGACTTACTTTTAGAAGAGTGCCTAATGGAGGTGAAGAGAATTATTCGTTTTTAACTATTTTTCTTCCTACTGAAGAGCTGACTAGAAAAGCTGCTAATGCGTTAAAAGGTGATGGAGTTGATGCTTGCTTTTATTGGTATGATAATAACTGGCATTATTACAAAAAATGGGAACACTTAACAAAAAAGATTGCACTAGGAAAGCTTCCAGAAGAAGTTAATGCGCAATTGCAAGATTTCTCAGCTATGGATTTTAGCGCTAGTGATCAATGGTTAGGAAGAACAATTTCTTGTTTAATTAAATTGGGTTGGTCTGAAGATGAAGTAAGAGCTAGAGCTGCACAAATGAAAAAGACGATAACAGCGATTTTGTAATTGTTGCTTAATACTGATATAAAAAAATCCGACTATCAAGTCGGATTTTTTTATGTTTATTAATGTGTTTTTATAATTTCTTAATCATTAGAAGCCATAAACTTATATACAATTCCTGCAATTGCTGCACCTATAATTGGAGCAACCCAGAACATCCAAAGTTGATCAAAAGCCCAATCACCAACAAATAGTGCTTGACTTGTACTTCTAGCTGGGTTAACAGAGGTATTTGTTACCGGAATACTGATAAGATGTACTAAGGTAAGTGCAAGACCAATTGCTATTCCAGCAAATTTAGTTGATGCATTTTTATGTGTAGCTCCAAGTATGATAATTAAGAAGAAAAATGTCATTACAATTTCTGTAATTAAAGCCGCCCAAATATCATATTTACCTGGAGAATGTTCTCCATAACCATTTGCAGCAAAGCCGCCAATGTCAAAACCTTCTTTACCTGTTGCAATAAAATACAAAACAGTAGCACCAACAATGGCACCTGCTACTTGAGCAAGAATATATGGTACTAAATCTTTAGCATTAAATCTTCCACCAATCCAAAGGCCAATAGAAACTGCTGGGTTAAAATGTCCACCAGAGATGTGTCCAACGGCATATGCCATAGTTAAGACTGTAAGACCAAAGGCAAGAGCTACTCCTGTAAAACCAATTCCTAGTTCTGGATAAGCAGCAGCAAGTACTGCACTACCACATCCTCCTAAGACTAGCCAAAAGGTACCAATAAATTCTGCCGTAATTTTTTTCATCATAATTCTATGTTTTTTAAGATTATTGAAGATACTTGATAAGATGTTTCTGCTTGAAATTATTTAAGGTAAATATCTTGTTATCGATGAAGTTAGTAATTTTATCGATATAAAACAATTTTATTCAGTTTATAACGGCATACATAGTAGTCCTAATCTTGTTAAAATTATGGATTAGAGTAAAAAAAAGCGAAAATTTACTTTTCGCTTTTTTGGTATTTGTTTTATGTGTTTAGTAATTCTTGTAATCAACAATTTCCAATCCGTAGCCAATCATTCCTACTCTTTTTTTATGAGTTTCGGCATTGGAAAGTAGTTTTAACTTGGATATGTTTAAGTCATGTAATATTTGTGCTCCAATACCAAAATCTTTAGCGTCCATTATTATTTTTGGAGCTTTTTGGATGTCTCCATCTTGAGCTTCCTTAAGTCCTTTCAATCTTTTTAGCAAATTCAAAGATTGAGATTGTTGATTGATAAATAAGATTGCTCCTTTTTCTTCTTTATTGATAGCATTAAACATGCTTTCTAGTTTTTTATCAGGATTATTAGTTAGCGTTCCTAGAATATCATTATTCACCAATGTAGAATTGATTCTTGTCAATACTAGATCATCTGTATTCCATGTTCCTTTTGTTAGCGCAATATGGATTTGATCGTTTGTTGTTTGTTGATATGCTCTTAGACGAAAATCGCCAAAACGCGTACTTACATCAAAATCTTCTTTCTTTTTAATAAGACTATCATGATTCATCCTATATGCAACTAGATCTTCGATTGAGATAAGTTTCAAATCAAATTTCTTTGCAACATCTGCCAATTGAGGAAGTCTTGCCATAGATCCGTTTTCATTTAAAATCTCCACAAGTATTCCTGCAGGTTTAAAACCAGCCAATCTAGCTAAGTCAACAGCAGCTTCTGTATGTCCTGTTCTTCTAAGGACACCACCATTTCTTGCACGTAATGGGAAAATATGTCCAGGCCGTCCTAAGTCATGAGGGTTGGTATCTTCATCTACCAAAGCTTTAATTGTTTTGGCTCTATCATGAACAGAAATACCTGTAGTACATCCTTTTCCAATTAAATCAACAGATACCGTAAACTGTGTTTGGTGCAAAACAGTATTGTTCTGTACCATCATATTTAGATCAAGTTCTTTGCATCTGTCTTCAGTTAATGGAGCACAGATAAGACCACGTCCATGAGTTGCCATGAAATTGATCATCTCTTCGGAAACTTGCTCAGCTGCAGCTATAAAATCTCCTTCATTTTCACGATTTTCATCATCTACTACAATGACTACTTTGCCTTGACGAATATCTTCAATGGCTTCTTCGATGGTATTTAATATAATATTTTTCAAGGTATAGTTTTGTTTTTATTTTTTCTTTTTAAGAAATCCGCCTATTTTTTTAAAAGCACTTGTAAAGATACCAAAATCAACAATACCTTTATCTTCGGTAGCACGTTTTGTTAAGAATATTCCTAAAGGCAGCATTATTAATGTAGAGAGCCAAGAACCTAGTACTGGGCTGATATTACCGTTTTCGGCATAATTTTTTCCAAATAAGCCAATAAAATAATAAGTTAAGAATAATCCTATAGCAATTACCATAGGCAATCCCAATCCTCCTTTACGGATAATGGCTCCTAATGGAGCACCTACAAAAAAGAGTACAACACAGGCAAAGGCCAAGGCATACTTATTGTGTAATTGCAGAATATGCAGGTTTAATAATTTTGTTTTACGCTGTATTTCCTTTTTTTTGTTTTTCACACTGTTGAGAATACTAGAGATCGCATTGGTTGCGTTTTCAACAATCTGGTTTTTTTGATAACCATTATATAATGATACAATATCCGTTGAAGTGTTAAGGCTATCTATATCCTTTAAAACGATGTCTTTATCCAAAAATTTTAGTCCCGATCTGTTTTTTAAGCTTTGAGAAAAAGTCTCTAAAACAATACGATTTTTAATTTTTAGTGTATCTATAGTTTGTGCTAGTAATGAAACACTTTGCATTTTGTGCGTCTTTAAATCACGCTCCTCATCCATATCAACATCATTAACACCAGCAAGATCCATATTCATGATATAAGTATCAAAATTGGCTTTGGCATGTGGCATTTTATACTTGTTTTTTGTATTGGTTTTGACATCTTCATAGTAGTGTCCATCATTTAAAACCAATTGTATAATTTCAGAATCTTTGCTGCTTCTAAGTTCTCCTGTTTTAGCCTTAATAACAGTGGTGTTGTCGTTGCCTTTTCCTTTTTTATGAATAATGATATTTTTTAAGAACCTATCATTGTCGCCATATTTGTCTTCTACTTTTATAGTCATTCCAGTACCTTCAATATGATTAAAGACACCTTCAACTACTGCCATAGAGGGTTTTACTTTGGCAATGTTTTTTCTTAAGTTGTATGATTTTTGTTGGGAAATAGGAATAATACTGTTCGAGAAATAAAAAATAGAAATTGCCAAACCAACCATAAAAAATGCAATAATCCGCATGGTTCTTTGCAATGAAAAACCCGAGGATTTCATTGCTGCAAATTCATAATTTTCAGCAAAACTTCCAAAAGTCATTATAGAAGAAAGCAATACAGTAAGCGGAACTACCTTGGTGGTAAGGTCTGGTATTAGATACAGCAAAAACTTACCAACAATTACTAAGTCTAACCCTTTTCCTGCTAGTTCATCAATAAAAATCCAAATGGTTTGGAAAATAAAGATAAACATCAGTATAAAAAAAGAGCTAACGAACGTTCTTAAGAATTGGGTTAGGATGTACCGATCTAATATTTTCAAGCCTTTAATTTGTAGTTATAAGATAGTCTTTGTATTTATTATCTTTTGCATCAAAGGTAAACAAGGTTTTTGATAAAGGCTGATTTGTTTTAAAAGAATTAACAGTAATTGTTGTTTTTGTATTATCGCTTCCAGTTTCTATTAAATTATAGATGTTTTTGGTGCGTTGATCTATACCAAGTAATATGGATTTTATTTCTGAATTACTATTGATAGGAATTAATTTTATGTATTGTATTTTTCTACCTTTTAAGTTTTGTAGAATATCCCACTGGTATTTATATCCTTCTTTGTAAAAAGTCAACATTTTTGAAGGATTAATGGTGTTTTCATCATCTTCACTTTTGTTCTGAATGGTAATTTCTTCGTTTTCGGGTATTATGGTATAAAGTTTTTTACCGTTATACATTTGAGTAAAGCCTAAATAGTTTAATAGATAATGCTCTCCTTTTAGGGTTAGATTACCTCTGTTTTCTTGTTTTATATTTTCCTCAAGATTGTGCAATGAGTATTTAAATTCCAAATAGATATTTTCATAAGATTTTATCTTATTTGAAACCTCATTCAGTAATAATTTTGCTTTAGCGCTAGATTGTGCTGAAATAACGGTACTAATTGTTACTAAAAAAAGGAATGCTATTTTTTTCATTTTAATTATTTTATTCATTATTTAATAATTGATCAAGAGCTACTATATCTGTTATGAGTACTTGCCTTGCTTTGCTTCCTTCAAAAGGGCCAACAATGCCTGCAGCTTCTAATTGGTCTATTAATCTACCAGCTCTATTATAGCCTAATTTAAGTTTTCGTTGTAATAAAGAGGCAGATCCTTGTTGTGCAATTACAATAAGTTCTGCTGCTTCTCTAAACAACTTATCTCTATCTGCAATGTCTACATCAAGACTTGTGCCAGAATCTTCTCCGGAATATTCTGGAAGTAGATATGCACTGGCGTATGCCCGTTGTGATCCAATAAATTCAGTTATTTTTTCTACTTCTGGAGTATCAACAAACGCACATTGGATTCTTATTAAATCGTTTCCTTGGGTATACAACATATCTCCTCTACCAATAAGTTGATCTGCTCCTGAGCCATCAAGAATAGTTCTTGAATCTATTTTAGATGTTACTCTAAAAGCTACTCTAGCAGGAAAATTGGCTTTAATTATACCAGTAATTACATTTACAGATGGACGTTGCGTAGCAATAATTAAATGGATACCAATTGCCCTTGCTAATTGTGCTAGTCTCGCTATTGGCATTTCTACCTCTTTACCAGCAGTAATGATTAAATCTGCAAATTCATCTACAACCAATACTATATATGGTAAAAAACGATGTCCATCATTAGGATTAAGCTTTCTAACTTTAAATTTAGTATTGTATTCCTTGATGTTACGAACCATTGCATTTTTAAGCAATTCGTAACGGTCGTCCATTTCTATGCAAAGCGAGTTCAGCGTATTGATAACTTTGGTGTTATCCGTAATAATAGCTTCTCCAGAATCTGGTAACTTGGCTAAGAAATGACGTTCTATTTTATTGAATAATGTAAGTTCAACCTTTTTAGGATCTACCAATACAAATTTTACTTCAGCAGGATGCTTTTTATATAATAGCGATGCAAGAATGGCGTTTAGTCCAACAGATTTTCCTTGCCCTGTTGCACCAGCCATAAGCAAGTGTGGCATTTTTGCAAGGTCTACTACAAAAGTTTCATTACTAATAGTTTTGCCAAAAGCAATTGGCAATTCCATTTCTGCATTTTTAAAGTTTGGAGATGCTATTACAGCACGCATTGGTACAATAGACGGACTTTTGTTAGGGACTTCAATACCAATAGTTCCTTTACCCGGAATTGGCGCTATAATACGAATACCAAGTGCTGCTAATGATAGCGCTATATCGTCTTCTAGGTTTTTAATCTTAGAAATACGAACCCCAGCTTCTGGAACAATTTCATAAAGTGTAACTGTTGGTCCAATAGTTGCTTTTATTTTTGCAATTCCGATTTTGTAGTTTTTTAAGGTTTCTACAATTCGATTTTTATTCTCTTCTAATTCTTCTTGATTAATAGTAATATTTCCTCCAGTTACTCCATGATTATCTAATAAATCTACATGTGGAAAGGTGTAGTTGCTGAGTTCTAATCGAGGATCGAATTCTCCAAAATCTGCAACTAGTTTATCTGCAATATTTCCTGTTTCTTCTTTTTCTACAACGGTCTTTACTTCCATTTGAAGATCCTCTTTAACAATTTCTTCTTCAATAGGAGTTTCAATGATAAAATCCGAAGTATCATTTTCTTTTTTAGTAGGTGTTACTGTTAAGCTATTTGAATCAAAGGTGATTTCTGTTTCTAAAGATTTTTCTTGAACTTCTTTGGTTTCAGAAACAACTGGTTTTGGAGCGATAGTAACAGCACGGGATTCTTCTTGAGTTTCTATTGATGTTTCTTTTTGATCTGATTCAAAATCCTTACTTATTTTTTCCTTTTGATTATTAAAATAGTGTAATAAACGGTCTGGAGTTAGCTTAAAACGTACTGCAAGAATAAAAACAAAACCAAATATTAAGATAAGTATAACGCCTAATGTTCCTACATAAGCTTTTAGAAAGTCATTAACCTCATAGCCAATTAGCCCACCAAGTAAAGGAGCAGAAGAAGCAACTAGGCTTAAGAATACAGAAAACCATATCATGAATAGTAATCCCCAAATCCATTTACTGATGAGTTTTTTTGCATTAAGACTTAAAAACAAGTGTAATCCAGAAAGGAAGGTTAAAAATACTAAGATAAATGATGAGATACCAAAACCTTTGTATATAAAAAAGTGACTAACAGCTGCGCCAAACTTATTTAATAAGTTACTGGCTTCAACATTTCTATTTGCAAAGTCTACTAAAAGGCTTTGGTCATTTTTCCAAGTAAAGAAAAAAGATGCAAATGAAAAGAATAATGCAATGCTAACAAGCATGATTAGACTTCCCAAAACAATTTTATTCTGTTTTGAAATGACGAAACTCTTAGGTGTTCTTTTTGATACTGTTTTTGTTTTAGCTTTCTTTTTAGCCATTAAATAGTGCTGTTTTTTACAAAATTACAAATATCTACCATTGTCTTCCTAATGATAGTTTAGAAACATTTTTTTATAAAAAATAGGGAATATAGATGATACAACCACAAATAATTGCAATTATGGAAACTATAAAAACTGCGCCAGCTGCAATATCTTTAATAAATCCTATTTTTTCATGAAATTCTGGATGAATAAAATCTGCAATTTTCTCTGCGGCGGTATTTAAACTTTCTGTTCCCATTACCATTGCTATAATCATAAGTTGTAGAACCCATTCTGTTGCTGTTATGTTACAGTAGAAACCTAGTACGGTCATTAAAATACCAATACCAAGTTGAACCTTAATACTGGCTTCTGTTTTTATAAGCATTACTGCTCCTTTAAAAGCATAACCTACACTTTTAATTCTATTGATAACAAATGGTTCTTCTTTATTATTAGGCATTTGTAATGGCTTCTAAGGCTGCTTTATAATTTGGTTCTTCTACAGTTTCTGCTACTTGTTCGGTATAACTTACTTTTCCTTCAGCATTAAGTACAACTATTGCTCTAGAAAGCAATCCTGCTAATGGTCCGTCAGTAATTGTAAGCTTGTATGCTTCTCCAAAAGCTCCATTTCTAAAATCAGAAAGCAATTCAATGTTTTCTATACCTTCTGCTCCACAAAAACGACCTTGAGCAAAGGGTAAATCTTTTGAAATACATATAATTTTTGTGTTTTCTAACTTACTTGCTTCTTTGTTAAATGTTCTAACAGATGCTGCACAAGTTCCAGTATCAACACTAGGGAAAATGTTAAGTACAAGTTTAAAACCTTTGTAGTCTTCTAATTTGATTGTAGATAAATCGTTTTTAACGAGTTCAAAACTGGGAGCTAAACTTCCTGTTTCTGGTAAATTCCCTATTGTATTTATTGTATTTCCTTGTAGTGTTATTATAGCCATCTTAAGTAATTTTTAAATTTTGGTTAAATTAAAAAATCCCTTTCAGATAGGAAAGAGAAATGATAAAAAAAAGATTTTTGAGACTAGGTGATTTGTTTTAATAGATTGGTGAAAGCATAAAAAAATCCCGCCTTTCAGCGAGATTTTCTATTTTTATTTGTCGATAGCGCCCAAGACGCGTTTCATAAACTGGTTTAAAGCTTCTTTTTTTGGAGTTCCCTCTTTAATCATTTTATGAACTTCAACAGCTCCATATAGATTAGAAATAAGCTCTCCAATAACATCTAGTTCTTCATCTTTAAGTGAAGGAATTTCTGTTATAGATTCTAAGGTTTCTATAGTTTCTATAATATAATCAACATCATTCTCTTCGATGAATGTTCCGATGTGCTTAATTACTGGTAACTTCATTTACTAAATCTTTTAGAATTTCAAACTTGTTTGTCTGTACTTGGTTTACAAAACTTCCGTCTTTAAAAGTAGCGAAAGTAGGTAAGTTGTCTACCGTTGCCATTTTTCTTGATTCAGGAAATTTTTCAGCATCAACAATTACAAATGCTGCAGTTTCATTTTCTGAAGCCAATTTCTTGAACTTAGGTTTCATAATACGGCAATTACCACACCATGTAGCAGAAAACTGTACTATTACAGTAGCATTATCAGCTACTATATCATTTAAATTATCTTGATCTAATTCCTTTATCATAGCAATATTTTTTTTTTAGTGAGCTGCTAAATAATCAGCAACACCATTTCTATTCGCATTCATTGCATCTTTTCCTTCTTCCCAGTTTGCAGGACATACTTCACCTTTTTCTTGTACATGAGTGTATGCGTCTACTAAACGTAAAAATTCTGCAACATTTCTTCCAACAGGCATATGGTTAATCCCTTCATGAAAAACAGTTCCTTCTTCATCAATTAGGTAAGTAGCTCTGTAGGTTACATTGTCACCAGATACTTGTACAGTACCAGTTTCTTCGTCGTAAGTTTCGTCTGTAATATCAAGAATACCTAAGATACTAGATAAGTTTCTGTTGGTATCAGCTAAAAGTGGGTAGGTTACACCTTCGATACCACCATTATCTTTTGCTGTATTTAACCATGCAAAATGTACTTCAGGAGTATCGCAAGAAGCACCAACAACAATAGTATTTCTTTTTTCGAATTCTGCTACAGCATCTTGAAATGCATGTAATTCAGTAGGGCATACAAAAGTGAAATCTTTTGGGTACCAGAATAATAAAACTTTTTTCTTGTTTTTTACTGCTTCTTCAAGGATGTTTACTTTAAAAGTATCACCCATTTCGTTCATTGCGTCAACGCTTAGGTTTGGAAATTTTTTTCCTACAAATGCCATGCTTTATTTTTTTTAGTGTTTATAACACTGCAAATATAGCACACTATACCCTTGAATTCTGTAAATAGAAATTTTAATTATTTATGCTATGATAGATTTATTTTATAGTAATTAACGAATACTATAATAAAACATTATTGTTTTTTGAGTTCTCTAATTTTTATTGAAAATGCAGCAAACAATAAGGTCATAAATGGACTTAACCAGTTAAAAATAGCATACATGAAGTATTCTCCAACTCCAACACCTAAAACACCACTTTGATAAGCACCACATGTATTCCACGGAATAAGCACTGAAGTAACTGTTCCAGAATCTTCTAAAGTTCTACTTAAGTTCTCAGGAGCTAATCCTCTATCTTCATAAGCCTTTTTAAACATTTTCCCTGGAATAACTAATGCTAAGTACTGGTCACTTGCAATTAAATTTAATCCAAGGCAACTAATTACCGTACTTGCAAATAATCCAAATATTGAATTAGCTAACTTTAGTAATTCATTGGTAACTCTTGATAGTGCGCCAATAGCATCCATGATACCGCCAAAAACCATAGCAGCAGCAATTAAAAATATGGTCCAAAGCATACCTTGCATGCCTTTAGCGGAAAATAACTTGTTAAGTTTTTCATTACTGGTTGTAATTTCTGTTTCAGTAAAAATAGCGTTGATGATTGCCATTGTTTTTGAATCTGAAATTGATGCTAAAATATCTGCCTGAAAGATTAGAGCAAATATTGCGGCGGCAATAACACCAATTGCTAAAGCAACTAATGGTTTGGTTTTGGTAACAATTAAAGCAATTACAATGCCTGGAACAATAAATAAGTATGGACTTATATTAAAAGTTTGCTCGATAACTAGTAGCAGTTTATTTACATCTGCATCTCCACTTGTTGTGGTGGTAAGGCTAATAATTGTAAAAACAATGAGTGTAATAATTATTGTAGGCACTGTTGTTAATGCCATGTATTTAATATGTGTAAATAAATCTGTACCTGCCATGGCAGGAGCAAGATTAGTAGTATCACTTAGTGGTGACATTTTATCACCAAAATAAGCGCCAGATATTACAGCACCAGCAATCATTCCGCTATTGATACCAAGAGCAGAACCTATACCTACTAGAGCTATACCTACAGTTGCTGATGTTGTCCATGAACTTCCAGTTGCAATAGATATTATAGCAGCAATAATTACGGAAGCAGGTAGAAATATTTCGGGGCTAAGTACCTTTAATCCATAATAAACCATTGCAGGAATAATTCCACTAATAAGCCATGTTCCAGCCAATGCACCTACCAAAAATAATATCATTATGGGGATAAGAACACTTTTTAAGTTTTCATATATCTCATTAATCATTGTAGTTAAGCTGGTTTTGTTGAAAAAACCAACAATAGCAGCTATTACACCACCTGTTAATAAGATGTAATGATTAGAGTATTCTCCAAGTAACTCTCCTCCAGCAACAAATATATTATAAGCCAGCATGCACATTAGTAAGAAAATAGGAATTATTGCTTCCCAGATACTTAATTCTTTGTTGGTTATAATGTTTTCTGTTTGTTTTGGTTGCTGGTCTGACATGTAAGTTAGTTAATAAGTTATTTCTTGTAATGTTACGATAATGTATAGGATTTTGCAAATATATAGAAAAGCCCAATGTTAAAATCGGGCTTTGTTTTTGTAATCGTTTAGTTGTTAGTTAATTATTGTTTGTTGTTACAGTATTTTCAATTCTTTCATACAATTTTTCATCATATTATATGTTCTTTCAATATCATTATCTAATCCAATAGACATACGTATCAATCCATTAGTAAGGCCCATTTCTTTTTGCTCATCTTCTGGGATTTCTGATGATGTTGATGTACCTGGAGCACTAAATAATGTTTTATAGAAACCTAAACTTACTGCTAGATAGCCTAAATTTTCTTTTTGCATGGCTTCCATTAATGCGTTTGCTTTTTCGAGACTCCCCGCATCAATAGTAATTAATCCTCCAAAACCATATTCAGCATTCATCATGCTTTTGTATAAACTGTGACTCGGGTGGGATGTAAGTCCAGGGTAAACCGTTGTTAATCCATCTGCTTCAAATTTTTCAGCCAAATACATTGCATTTTTAGAATGCTGTTTCATTCTAAGATGTAATGTTCTCATATTTTTTAGTACCGATGCAGCTCTAATACTATCTAATGTCGCTCCAAAAAGCATGCAAGCACCATCCATAACACTTTTAATTCCAGTAATAAACTCTTCTGAACCACAAAGTACACCACCTACAGTATCACTAGATCCGTTAATAAATTTGGTAAGGCTATGTATAACAATATCTGCACCTAGTTCTTTTGGAGTTATAGAAAGCGGGGAAAAAGTGTTGTCTACAACTAGTTTTAAGTTGTGTTTTTTGGCTAATTTTGCAAGGCCCTGGATATCTGCAACTTCTAGTAATGGATTACTTACCGATTCGCAATAAATAACTTTTGTATTTGGAGTAATTGAAGCTTCTACTGCAGCTAGATTGGTAATGTCAACAAACGAAGTTTCAATATTAAATCTAGGGGTGAAATTCTTTAAAAAAGCATAAGTACCTCCATAGATAGTTCTACTAGATACCACATGGTCTCCTGCACCACAGAGTTGCATTAGAACAGCAGTTATGGCACCCATTCCAGATGCGGTAACATTTGCCGTTTCCGTACCTTCCATTGCTGCTAGTGCTTCTCCTAAATACAAGTTACTAGGCGAAGTATGCCTTGAATATAGATAACAACCTTCTGTATTTCCTTCAAAAGTATCTCCCATAGTCTTTGCGGAAATAAAAGTATAGGTAGATGAATCTGAAATGGAAGGGTTAACACCTCCAAATTCTCCAAAGTACTGTAAATCTTGTATTTTTTCTGCTGGCTTAAAATCCATTTTCTTATGTGGTTTTGTTTTTATAAATATCTGAATATATAAACTTAAAATCAATAGATTATGTTTTTTTTAGATTTATAATCTATATATAGTTGATTCTATAGATTTAATTTCATTATTATTAGTTTTTTGTATAGCTTTATAGAAATATTTTCAAGAAATGGGTTTAGATCAAATAGATATCAAGTTATTGACATTGCTGCAAGAAGATGCCAAGCAAACCAATAAAAAACTATCCACAGTGTTGAACCTGTCTGTAACTGCTGTATATGAGCGGATTAAAAAACTAGAAAGAGAGGGTGTTATCGATAAATATGTGGCTTTAATTAGAAAAGAAAAGGTAGCGAAGGCTTTTGTGGCCTTTTGTCATATAAAACTGATCAAGCACTCACATAGCTATGTCGTAGATTTTGAAAAGGAAGTAACAACTATTCCAGAAATATTAGAATGTTACCACGTAAGTGGTGACTATGACTATTTATTAAAGGTATTGGTAAAAGATATAGCAGCCTTTAGAGAGTTTATGATTAAAAAACTAACCATGATAAATCATATTGGAAGTACACATAGTATGTTAATGATAAGTGAAGTAAAGCATACTACTGCAATTTCTGTTTAATGGCTTACTAATGAATTTTTAAGGCATATAGTTGTTTTATTTTGAATATGATAGTTATCTTTTTAAAAGCGGTATAATCTGGCATTTTTTTCTATAATTAAGTGCAATTATCATATTTCTTTTCAAAAAACATGATTACATTTGTATGAAATATTAAATAATAAATATGAATTCATACGATGTAGCCGTTATTGGCTCTGGACCTGGAGGTTATGTAGCAGCAATACGTTGCGCTCAACTCGGAATGAAAACTGCAATTATAGAAAAGTATCCAACACTAGGAGGTACATGCCTTAATGTTGGTTGTATTCCATCAAAAGCATTATTAGATTCTTCTCATCATTATTCTGATGCTGTAAAGCATTTTGAAGATCATGGAATTGAAATTTCTGGTGAAGTAAAAGTTAATTTAGAAAAAATGATTGCACGTAAGCAATCTGTAGTAGAACAAACTTCTGGTGGTATCAATTTCCTTATGGAAAAAAATAAAATTGATATTTATGAAGGTGTTGGTGCTTTTAAAGACGCTACACATGTTACTGTTACTAAAGCTGATGGTTCTGTAGAAGAACTAGAAGCTAAAAACACAATTATAGCAACAGGTAGTAAACCATCTAGTTTGCCTTTTATAAAGTTAGATAAAGAACGTGTTATAACATCTACTGAGGCTTTAAAGCTAAAAGAAGTGCCAAAACATCTTATTGTTATTGGTGGTGGTGTTATTGGATTAGAATTAGGACAGGTATATAAACGTCTTGGTGCAGAAGTTTCTGTAGTAGAATATATGGATAGAATTATCCCTACTATGGATGCTGGTTTATCTAAAGAATTAGGTAGAACATTAAAAAAACAGAAGTTTAAACTTAATGTTTCTCATAAAGTAAAGTCTGTTGAGCGTGTAGGTGATGAAGTTATCGTTAAGGCAGATGATAAAAAAGGAAAAGAAGTAGAATTTAGAGGAGATTACTGTTTGGTAGCAGTTGGTCGTCGTCCATATACTGATGGATTAAATACTGAAGCTGCAGGTGTAAAATTAGACGATAGCGGTAGAGTAGCTACCAATGGTCATTTACAAACTAATGTGCCTAATATTTATGCTATTGGCGATGTTGTTGCTGGTGCAATGTTAGCACATAAAGCCGAAGAAGAAGGCGTATTGGTTGCTGAAACTTTAGCAGGTCAAAAGCCTCATATCGATTACAATCTTATTCCTGGAGTTGTATACACATGGCCTGAGGTTGCTGCTGTTGGTAAAACAGAAGAACAACTTAAAGAAGCTGGTGTTGCATACAAAACTGGTCAGTTTTCTATGCGTGCTTTAGGAAGAGCAAGAGCAAGTATGGATATTGAAGGTTTCGTAAAAGTACTAGCAGATGCTACTACTGACGAAATTTTAGGTGTACATATGATTGGAGCAAGAGCAGCTGATATGATTGCTGAAGCAGTTATTGCAATGGAATTTAGAGCATCAGCAGAAGATGTGTCTAGAATGTCTCATGCACATCCAACCTATACAGAAGCTATTAAAGAAGCTGCATTAGCGGCAACAGGAGATAGAGCATTACATGCATAATTAATTAGATAGTTTATTTGCTATTTAATCTTATAAAAAGTAAAAGCCAGTAACGAAAGTTACTGGCTTTTTTTATGTCTTTAGATTTAGAAGAGTGCTTAGTCTTTAATTTTTACTTTTACAAAGACATCTGTATCACCACTTAAATCTGATCTACCTTTTGTGTTTTCAATGTTTAATCCAAAAATAAATTCATTGTTAGAAGTTTGAATAAGTCTATCATACATAAACTTATTCAAAGTGAATTTATTAGTGGCCTTTTTTGTGTTTAAAATAAATTGCTTAGCCATTGTACCACTCTCATCATTAATTTTATAAGCAATCATATCTCCTTCATTGCCACTTGGATAATTTATTGGAGCTTGATTCTTATTGAGTTTTATATTCTTAACATGATCTATAAATACAATATAATGATTTCCTTTACTGTACAAATATGAATATCCTTTTTTTCTTTGAAAGCCAAAACTCTGTTTTTTAGGTATTTTTTTTATCCAAGAGATATTACTTTTTTTATCTATTTTTGAGATTAGAATATTATGACGATTATAAAAAGTGTTAATCCTATCACTATTTGGACTAAAAAAATCTTCTGCAAGAGGTTCTTGTTCTCCAATTAGAATAATACTTTTATCGGAATTGAAAATTAAATCTTTTAATTTTAGGGACCTAATTCTAAGGTTTCTCTGTTTTTCTTTTTTTTGAACTTTCTTTTTTGGATCGCTTTCTAAGTATTGATTTAATACTTCTGAAGGAATTTTAAAAGTTTTAGTATTGTAATTACTAAGGTTAAATTTATTACTTATAAAAAAACCATCAACATTTACACTATCACGCAAACCTATATTATATAATCCAGCACAAAAAATTTTATTTTCTGCGTTTTCTGCTAATATTGCATCATTAATAAAATGATCAGTGATTTCAATTTTTGTAGTTAAAATTTTATTAGATTCTTCAGTAATTTTAAATAACTCTACATGGTAGTTGTTTTTAAATTCTTTTCGTCTTTTTCGATCTTTTTTGTCTTTATTGTTATAAATTTTCGCTAATAAATATATATCTCCATTGGAAATTACTTTTGAGTCTATAATATCAAAATCATCATTTATATATGGTAATGTATATGTTTTAGACCATATTTTGGTTAAATCATGATTGTAAACATGTGCTGTATATATCTGTGGTTTTTCTCTGTCACTTTTTCCTTTTTCATTTTTCGTCCATTTTTTGTATTGGATAAGAATTTTTGTTTCATCTTTAGATTTTAACACATCAAATTTGTCACCAAAATAGCTAGATTTAAATGTTATTGGTGAATATGCTAATTTCCCTGGATGGTCAATAAATAGTTTTTGTTTATCCAAAAATCTTCCTTTATCAAAATCAATTTCTCTTATAAATAAGCGTTCATGTTTTGTTTTTCTCCCAGACCAAGCAGAATAAAAGTAATAACACCTGTTTTGTATCTTTAATACTTCTTCTGTTCTATAGTTGTCATGTAAATCTTCATATCCTTCTGTGTTCTCTATTTTACCTTTTAAAAGATCTAATTTTTGTATTGAGAAATAATCTTTTGACGCGTTTATGTTTAGTATTTTATTATCTTTTTTTATATAGAAGATGTTTCTCATCATACTTCTACGAGTTTTATAAGGGTCACTTATGCTGTATTCAAAATGTTTAGAGAATTGTTTTTTAGGGAGTCGTTTTTGAGAAAAAGCCGAAAAAACAAATAAAAGGCTAGATAAAAATAGGAAGAAATTCTTCATAAAATGGTAAAATGGTTTTAATGAGATTATGTTAGGTTTTTAGGCTTTTCAGAGAATTATAATAAAGAGAAATCAATGAATTGCCAAATTTTTTGCAAATATAAAACTTACACGATCAAAACCAAAAATAATAGCTGTTTGAGAAGTTATATTCTCTTATTTATGATAAAAAGAAAAGCCAGTAACTCTCGCTACTGGCATTTTATGTGTTGAGTTTAAGAAATTTGCTTAATCTTTAATTTTCAGACTAACCAATACTTTTTTCTTCCCGCTTTCGTCAAATTTTAGAATTAGCTCATTTTTACTTAGTTCAAAAATATGCTTCTTTGAGAATTCGAGTAAAACTAATTTTTCTTTTGCTCTTCTTGTATCAAAAATAGATTCTTTTGTTACAGCACCTGTGTTGTCATCAATAATATAAGCTGTTAAGTAACCTCCTTTACCTGATTTGTGTTTTGCTGGAACCTCATCTATTGGTAACTCTAAGTTTTTAACATTATCTAAATAAAACAAATAGTGTTTATTGTTAACATAGTGACTGTAATATGACATGTCTCTTAAAGGACGAGAACCTACTTGCCTTTTTGGTAACTTTTTCATCCATGTCATTTTTTTTGAAGCATCAATTTTAGTTACTAGAATATCTCTATAGTAATAACTATACTGGGTTCGTCCTTTCATTGACGTACTGGTTACAAGATAATACTGTTCACCAATCAAAATCAGGCTACCATCATCATGAAACAACACATCGTTAAGGACTAGGTTTTCAAATTCAGCGTTTTCTTTTTTCTTTTTGTTTTTTTTAATATCCTTTTTGCTTTTGTAATGATTTAAAATTTCTAAAGGAATTTCATAAGAGTTGTTGTTTAAAACCTCACCAGTTTTCGAAAATTCACAAACATATATTCCGTCAGCATTTTTTGTATTAATTTTATCTTTTGAAGAAAACAATCCTTTGTTTGTTGTGATTCCTTTAGAATAGAAGCCAGCAGCAACTATGTTTTTTTGATTGTTTTCGAATAGGTTAATATTGTTTATATAATTATTATCTAGAGAAATTTTTGTTCTGGTTATCTCATCACTTTCAGGAGTATAAACGAATAATTCTGTATGATAATTTTGTTTGCCATCTTTTTTTTCATGATCGCTATCATCATGAAATACTTTGACTAGCTCGTAAACAATTCCATGAGAGCTAACGGTAATGCTTAATGTTTCCATTTTTCTTTCCGTATATGGCATGGTATATTCTCTTGACCATATTTTTTCTAATTTCGGATTAAAAACTTTAATATTAACAGTATCTGTACTTTTGGTGTCTCTTTTAAATTTCGGTTTTTTTCTGGATCTAATCAACAATTTAGTACTATCTTCAGACCTATAAAAATTGAATTTGGATCCAGTACTTAGTACATTATAACTTCTTTTATTGTACGTTAATTCACCCGCTAATTTTCCTTTATGATCAATAAGTTTTACTGGTTTTTCAGCAAACTGTCCTTTTTCAAAATCAATTTCTCTATAATAAAGTCGCTCATGTTTTGTTTTTCTACCAGACCATGAGGAGTATAATAGGTAATAATTGTTTTTCATTTCAATCATATTTTCTATAATATGATTTTTGGGTAAATCTTCATACTCATTATTTGAGTCAGGTTTTAAGTTTTTTGCATCAATTTTTTTGATGATAAATTTCTTCTCATAAGGAATAACAACTAAAGCACTATTATCTTTAGTAAAATAGTAGGGAATGTACTTGTCTTTGTCTTTGTAGACTTCACCAACAGTATATTCAAAGTTATCTGAAAGTGATTTTTGTGCAGTTGCAGTAAAAAAAAACAAAAAACTGCATAAGAATAATAAGTAATTCTTCATAAAATAACACAACTATCCGAAAGTTGCAAATTCAAAATAGCCTGAGAATCCCGTATTTTTGGTTTGCGAACTTTAAATACATTTTATGGGACTCTACAAGCGCACTAAAAATACAAATACTCCACTACTTCGCCAAATTCTAGATTTAGTACCTAGGTGGATTTTTTCTCGCAGTACCGCACAGCATAAAAGTGACAAAGGCTGTAGCCGATATAAAGCTTACGATCAATTTGTAGCACTAACTTTCGGACAGCTGAATAAGTGTTACACTTTAAGTGATATTTCTACTGGTATTGGGGTTAGTGAAACCTTTATCTCAAGTTTAGGTCTTTCTCAGAGTCCAGCAACATCTACCATGAGTGATGGTAATAAGAACCGGAGCTATAAGGTGTTCGAGAGCCTGTATAAAGGTTTATTAACACATTATACGCACCTATTATCAAAACGTCATGAATCCCATATTATCAAAGAAATCAAAGACCGCAGTATAAAACTAATAGACAGCTCCGTTATTAGTCTATGCTTATCCATGTTTGACTGGGCAAAGTTTCGGACAGCAAAAGGAGGAATCAAAATACACACCTGTTGGGACGATACAATGATGATACCAGATGTAGTAAACATCACTCCTGCCAAACTACATGATCGCTATGGACTTGAACAACTGGTCTTTTCAAAAGGTACCATAGTGGTTGAGGATAGGGCTTATTTTGATTTTCTTCTAATGTTGCAAAGAATAAGAGCAGAGAATGTTTTTGTTACTCGCATAAAAACCAATACCGTATTCGAGACTATGCGAGAATTGGAACTTCCTGAAAATAGTGACCAAGACATTTTGAAGGATGAAATTATAAGACTCACTAGCAAGAAAGCTGTTCAAACAGGAATCAACCAAGTAGAACTGCGATTGGTTCATGTTTACAAGCCTGATGAAAACAAGGTTATAGAAATCATTACCAACCAACTAGATTGGAAAGCCAGAACCATTGCTGACCTTTACAAAAAACGATGGGACATCGAGTTATTCTTTAAAGCAATCAAACAGAACCTTCAGATCAAAACCTTTGTCGGAACAAGCGAAAATGCTGTAAAATCACAGATATACATTGCATTGACAACCTATTTATTGCTTCAGCTCATCGTCAGGACTATTGCCAAGAAGAATCATGCCTTTTCCAATTTCGTAGAGAAAATAAGGATTTGTCTCTCGTTTTATCTCACCCTTGACTATGTCTGCAATCAGGTAGGAGAAGGAGCAAAGAAAATAAGAGGAAAACCACAAGCAAATCTACCTTTCAAGATAGACTTATTTTCCATGTAAATCTCAATATTGAGCCAGATCATCGTGGTTCATAAGGTTTTTATGTCTTATCTGAAAAACTTTCGGATGGCTGTGATAAAATAATAAAATTTAGGTTGTAAATGTTAATATTGAAGTTATGAAGTCAAGTGAGTTATTTCGGCAATTTACGATAAATATGGGTGTTGAACTAGTTTTTGTATGATTTTACATACAAAAATTAAGAAAACTATGGTTTTTGATAATAGTAATTAGTGTTATATCCTCCTAAACAATAAAATACGAAGTTTACGAATTAGAATTTTTGATTGATTATAAAATAATATCAATCCGCTTTTTAGGATTTTGCTAACAGGTTTGCTTACAAGTTGAATACGAGCTTTTAGCTGTACACTATTTTTTTCATAACGTAATGCTAAATAGCTGTTGGCTATTACAAATAGTATTGCACCGATTGTTACTGTATATGGGTTTAGAGAATGGTATAGAAACTGGTACAATCCTAATCCTGTAAAACTTCCATATAAAATCACAAAATGGATAACATAGATGGATAGTGTACTTGCACCAATTTTAAGGATGGTTTTATTCGTAAAGGAATTTCTAAAAATCATAAAAACTGCAAAAACCATAAAAACATCTCCTAGTCTTATAAATAAGTAGTTGTTGTTTTTAATGTTTTGAAAAAGTTCGATTCCAGTAAAATTATAAGCACCCAAAAATAGGGCAGAAGAAAAGAATATTAAACCTAAACCTATGAGGATGGATAAGGGGATAGCAATACTATAAAGCTGCTTACTGGTTTTGTATTTATTAAACTGATACGCCAAAAAACCTCCAAAACTTGCATAACCAAACCATGGTGTAATTGTAAAAACGGAACCATTTACTTTTGAAAAATAGTTTTCTATTGCAAAAGGTAGAAAATCAAAATTCCAAAGTTCATACATGGGTTCAAAAAGGAATAATACAACACTAAACCCCAAAAGACTAGCAGGAAAAAGATTTTTGTTTCTTTTTTGAGTGAGTTTAAATATTCCAATAATAAGCAGTAACGATATTGCAATACAATGCAATACATTTACTACATAAAAACTATTGTAAATTTCACCAATAAGTAATCCCCAAAAGTTTAATTGCAATAAATAAGCAATAATTAATAGTTGAAATACTCTTTTTAATCCTTTGTTGATCCGTTGACTTTGATAAACAAGATCCTTTTTTTTAATCAGTAAATAGGTGAAAATAAAACCAGATAAGGTAAAAAATGTAGGAGCAGTAACGCCTCTAAAATATTTCCAAATGTTATAAACAATACTAGAATCGTCTTTATAGATAGGGTCTAACAATCCATCAATAAAATGACCTTCGAGCATCATAATAATTGCCCAAGCGCGCATTGCATCAATAAAGTATAACCTATAATTTTGTTGATTCATATGTTTTAACTTACTATATATACTTAAAAATCACGGTTTTGGATTTCCTCCGCAAAAATACTCAATTTAATAAGTTTTGTTTTGTATTTTTATCAAAAATTTAAAACCCCTAGGGTTAAAAGGGGCTAACACCCTATAAAATAACGTTTTGTTAGGTTTGTAAGAGTAAATGAGAGTAGAAAAAGTGTATACAATAGTAGAAAAAGCCAGTTTTGTGGAATCTCTACTAGCTTGGGGAAATCAGTTTAATGAGGTAGTTTCTAAAGATCATAAAAACAGCAAAAACCATAAAAACATCACCAAGCCGTATAAAAAAATAGCTATTGTTTTTAATGTTTTGAAAAAGTTCAATTTCTGTAACGTTATAAATGCTTAAAAATAAGGCTGAGGAAAAGAAAATTAAGCACAAACCAATAAGTAATAAGGGTATTGCAATATTGCAAAGTTGTTTGCTTGCTTTGTATTTATTAAATTGATAGGCCAAAAAAGCGCCAAAACTGGCATAGCCAAACCATGGTGTTATTGTAAAAACAGAACCATTTGCTTTAGAAAAATAATTTTCTAGCCCAATTGATAGAAAACCAAAATTCCATAGCTCATATATCGGTTCAAAAAGAAACAATACAATACTTGATCCCAATAGCAAAGCTGGAAAAAGAGTAGCGTTTCTTTTTTGAGTGAGCTTAAATAACCCAATAATTAATAATAACGATATAGCAATACAGTGCAGTACGTTTACCACATAAAAGCTATTGTAAATTTCTCTAATAAGTAGTCGCCAAAAATTTAATTGCAATAAATAAGCAATAATTAATAATTGAAACACTCTTTTTAATCCTTTATTGATCCGTTGGTTTTGATAAGTAAGGTCTTTTTTCTTAATTAGCAAATAGGTAAAAATAAAACCCGATAAGGTAAAAAATGTAGGCGCAGTAACGCCTCTAAAATACCTCCATATAGTGTAAACAATACTAGAATCGTCTTTATAAATAGGATCCAATAAGCCATCAATAAAATATAACCTGTAATTTCGCCGATTCATATGTTTTAACTTACTATATATACTTAAAAATCATATTTTTTGGATTTATTCCGTAAAAATACTCAATTAATAGCTTTTATTTTGTATTTTTATAAAAAAAAATAAAATATCTAGGGATAAAAGGGGCTATTACCCTATAAAATAACGTTTTGTTAAGTTTATGAGAGTAGAAAAAGTGTATACAATAGAAGAAAAAGCTAGTTTTGTGGAATCTCTGCTAGCTTGGGGAAATCAGTTTAATGAGGTAGTTTGGTTAGATAGTAATGCTGCAACAGCCAATTATGGCTCTTTTGATGCGGTACTTGCAGTAGATGGTTTAACCAGTATAAAAACTGGTGATAAAGGTTCTTTTGCAGCCTTAAATGAATACCAACAAACAACTAAAGACTGGATATTTGGGTATTTGTCTTATGATTTAAAAAATGATATTGAGGAACTGAAATCAGCTAATATTGATGGTGTAGCATTTCCAGAATTGTTTTTTTTTCAACCCAAAAAAATAATAGAGATAAAAGGAGATAAAGCAGTATTTTCATATTTGCGAATGGTTGATGATGAAATTGAAGAGGATTATAAGGAAATATTAAAAGAAACAACCGTAGAAAGTGCAAACGAAGTGTTTCCGCCAGTAAAAATAAGAATGCGCATACATAAAGAGGCCTATTATAATAAAGTAGAGCAATTGTTAGCGCATATCAATAGAGGAAATGTTTATGAAGCCAATTTTTGTCAGGAATTTTATGCCGAGCAAACCATTATAAATCCATTGGCTTGTTATCAAGAGTTAAATAAAATATCAAGACCACCATTTGCTTGTTATTTAAAAAATAATACCCAGTATCTATTATCAGCTTCACCTGAACGGTATCTAAAAAAAGAAGGTATTACTATAATTTCTCAGCCCATAAAAGGAACGGCAAAACGGGCAATAGATATTAAGGAAGATGAATTATTGAAACAAGCACTTGCTGTTGACGAAAAGGAACGTGCCGAAAATATAATGATTGTAGATTTGGTAAGAAACGACCTTTCTAAAATTGCTGATAAAGGCAGCGTGTCTGTAGAAGAATTATGTAAAGTATATAGTTTTGACCAGGTGCATCAGATGATTTCTACAATTAAAGCCTCAGTATCTAGTGCTATTAGTCCCGTAGAAATTATTAGAGCTACTTTTCCTATGGGAAGTATGACTGGCGCTCCAAAAATTTCAGCAATGGAAATTATTGAAGACTTAGAAGAATCAAAAAGAGGAATGTACAGCGGTACCGTTGGGTATTTTACTCCAGATGGTGATTTTGATTTTAATGTTGTAATTAGAAGTATTTTGTACAACGAAACCAAAAAATATGTATCCTATACCGTTGGTGGTGCAATAACGGCAAAATCAATACCAGAAAAAGAGTATGAAGAGTGCTTAATAAAGGCTAAAGCAATGCAACAAGTGTTGGAAAACAGATAAGGTTATGTTTTTTTTAAGATATATCTTAATATATTGCCATCTCAATACTAAATACTAATAGCTCAATACTATAGTTAAGAATGATTAAAGAGTTTAAAAAACATATCACCACTAATTTCCCAGAGTTATTAACTCAAAAACTACTAATTGCCTGTAGTGGAGGAGTAGACAGTGTAGTTTTGGTGGAATTATGTGCCGCATTGTCTTTAGAATATAGTTTGGCACATTGTAATTTTATGCTTCGTGGTGATGAAAGTGATGGAGATGAAGTTTTTGTTAGGAATTTAGGCAAGAGGCTTAATAAAAAAGTATATGCCACTAGTTTTGATACCAATTTATATGCAAAAATAGAGAAGTTATCAACCCAGATTGCAGCTCGAGAATTGCGGTATCAATGGTTTGATAAACTTATGGATACCAAAGGGTATCAATGGTTGCTAACGGCACATCATGCCGATGATAATGTAGAAACTGTTGTGATTAACCTGTCAAGAGGAACAGGGATAGAAGGACTTAAAGGCATTCCTAAACGAAATAATAAATATTGTAGACCCATCTTGCCATTTACAAGAGCAGCAATTGTAGCATATGCTAAAGAAACTGATATTAAATGGCGAGAAGATAGTAGTAATGCATCAATAAAATACCTGCGAAATAAGATCAGACATCAAATATTACCAGTTTTTAAAGAATTGCATCCAACAGTTATGGATAATTTCAATAAAACTATTTCTCATCTAGAAGATGTTGATACAATGATAGGTCATTATGTTCAGCAATTAAAAAAAGAACTCTTTGTGGTAAAAGAGAGTAGTGTTTATATTGATATTGTTGGGCTTAAAAATTTAAGCCCATTAAAATCATATATGTATTACTTGTTTAAAGCTTATGGTTTTACTGATTTTGATGCATTAATTTTACTCTTTGATGGAATTAGTGGCAAACAGTTGTATTCTAAAACACATAGGGTTATTAAAGATAGAGAACAGCTTATTATAAGTCCAATTTTAAAAGAGAATAACGATATATATACCATTCATGAAGATGATATTGTTGTTACAGAACCTATTTCATTGCAATTTTTAATAGTAGAAAAGATAGAAGAAAAACAGGTCTCTCTTGGGTATTTTGATAAAGAAAAACTTCAGTTCCCTTTGACGCTTCGAAAAATTGAAGAAGGCGATGTTTTTTATCCATCTGGAATGCGTGGAAAAAAGAAAATAAGCAAGTTTTATAAGGACGAAAAATATTCATTACTAGCTAAAGAACAACAGTGGCTACTTTGTTCCGATAATAACATTATTTGGGTAGTAGGAAAACGAATAGATGATAGGTTTAAGGTTACTGAAGATACAAAAACAATTGTTAGAATAAAATACAATACTAATTTTGAGTAGATACAGCAGACATATTTTACTTCCTGAAATAGGGAGCAAAGGACAAGAAAAAATTAATAAAGCCAAAGTGTTGGTTATTGGAGCTGGCGGATTAGGGTGTCCAGTTTTACAGTATTTGGCAGCTGCAGGTATTGGTACGCTTGGTATTATTGATTTTGATGTGGTAGAAGAATCAAATTTACAACGTCAAATATTGTATGGCGTATCTTCTTTAGGTAAAAATAAAGCGCTAGCAGCTAAAGAGCGGTTGACTGATCTAAATCCCTTATTGATAATTAATGCCTATCAAGAGCGCTTAACAACAGCTAATGCTTTAGAATTGTTTGCTTCCTACGATATTGTTGTAGATGGAACCGATAATTTTTCAACACGATATTTGGTAAATGATGCTTGTGTCATTACAAATACACCTTTGGTATATGGTGCTATTTTTAAGTTTGAAGGTCAAGTAGCTGTTTTTAATTATAAAAATGGACCTAGTTATAGGTGTTTGTTTCCAAAGTCTCCAAAGGAAGGATCTGTACCTTCCTGTTCGGAAATTGGTGTTCTTGGTGTTTTACCGGGTATTATCGGAAGCATGCAAGCTAATGAAGTACTAAAAATTGTGCTTAGCATTGGAGATGTATTGTCGGGGAAATTATTATTATATAATGCATTAACGGCTAATAGTAATGTGTTACAGATTGGTAAAAATGAAGTTGTAATTTCTGAGACCTTGGCAATGGCAGTTAATTTCAAAGATTTTGATTATGATTTTTTCTGTGGAATTACCAAGCAGATAAATGTTAGAGAAATTCCTGCATTAGAAGCTATTGAAAAAAGTAATGTAGTTTTTGTAGATGTAAGAGAAGAGCATGAGCTGCCAAAAATAGCAAGTCTTAATCCTTTTTATGCTCCATTAAGTAGTATTGAGGATGTTTTAGCAGAGTTTGATAAATCAAAAACCTATGTTGTTTTTTGTCAATCTGGAGTGCGTAGCAAAAAAGCGGTAGCGTTCTTAACAGCCAATACGATTACGAACTGTTTTAGTGTTAAAGGTGGTGCTTTGGCTATTGCAAAATCAATTGACTAATTCTTATGAACTAAGAATTTCCCTAAGAGTTTGTTAAAATGATATTAAATTATAGTTTTTTTTATAAATTTAATAGCAGAAGATCTTTTTTATTCTTATTTAGTTTAAATAAGTAATCTGTGTTTTTTATTAATTTATAAAGTACACTATATGCCAACGTATAACTTAAAAATTAATGGTGCATCTAAAACTGTAGATGTAGCCGAAAATACTCCTTTGTTATGGGTATTAAGAGATCATCTTGATTTAGTAGGAACCAAATATGGATGTGGAATAGGACAATGCGGTGCATGTACTGTTCATTTAGATGGTGTAGCAACACGTAGTTGTTTGCTTACCGTTTCTTCAGTATCAGATGTAGCTATTACAACTATTGAGGGACTGTCCGATGATGGTAATCATCCTGTACAAGAAGCATGGAAAGAGATTGATGTGCCACAATGTGGCTATTGTCAGGCTGGACAAATAATGACGGCTTCGGCTTTTTTGGAGAATAATTCCAATCCTGATACTTCTGAAATAAGAGGAGCAATGCATGGTAATATTTGCAGATGTGCTTCATATAATAGTATTGAAAAAGCTGTAAAAGTAGCAGCTGATAAAATGAGTTAAATCAACTAAAAAATCAACAAAATGCAGTCTTTAAAACAATCAACTTTTAATAGAAGATCATTTCTTAGGGCTAGTTCTTTAGCTGGTGGAGGAATGTTAATAGGATTTAACTTATTTACAGCTTGTAAATCGGATGTAAAACCTGCTTTAGATATTAGTAAGCTTAATTTTAATGATTTTAATGCCTTTATAAAAATTTCGGATGAAGGTATAGTAACTATATTTTCGCCCAATCCAGAAATTGGACAAGGAGTAAAAACATCAATGCCAATGCTAATTGCCGAGGAGCTAGATGTAGCTTGGGAAAATGTTCATGTGGCCCAAGGCGCTTTGGATAATGACCACTTTACAAGGCAGGTTGCTGGTGGTAGTCAATCGCTAAGACAGGGATGGGAACCGCTTAGGCAAACTGGAGCAACGGCAAGGCAGATGTTGGTAAATGCTGCTGCGGCACAATGGGGCGTTTCTGCTTCGGAATGTACAACTAAAGCTGGAGTAATTACTAATGCAAAAGGTGAAGAGTTAAGTTATGGAGCGGTGGTAAAAGCTGCTGCTAAATTGGAAGTACCAGAAGAGGTGGCATTAAAAGATCCTAAAGATTTTACGATTATAGGAAAAGAAGTTGCCAATGTAGATTTAGAAAGTATTGTTACTGGAAAATCTCTTTTTGGTTTAGATTATAAAAGAGAAGGCATGTTGTATGCCTCTGTTTTACGTCCACCAGCATTTGGTCAGTTATTAGATTCTTATAATGATGATGCGGCAAAAGCTATTTCTGGAGTACAAAAAATAATAAAACTAGAAAATAAAGTTGCTGTACTTGCAACCAGTACTTGGGGAGCAATGCAGGGAAAGAAAGCATTAGTAGCAACCTGGAAAACTGATACGAAATTGGAAAGTACAGCTGATCATGACAGGGAGTTAATAGCATTATTAGATGGTGATAAATTTGATACCTTAAGAGAAGATGGTAATGTTAAAAAGGCATTTAAGGAAGCCGATCAAATAGTAGAACGTACTTATGAATCTCCTTTTTTACCACACAATTGCTTAGAACCTATGAACTTCTTTGCAAATGTTACTACAGATAGTGTAGAATTGGTTGGTCCAGTACAAACACCAGCATGGACAGCAGGAAGAGTGGCTACATTATTAGGTCGAGATCCTAAAGAAGTATCATTGCAAATGACGAGAATGGGTGGTGGATTTGGAAGAAGGTTGTATGGTGATTTTGCTTTGGAAGCAGCAGAAATTTCGCATCTAGCAAAGAAACCTGTTCAAGTAGTTTTTTCCCGTGAAGATGATATGGCAGATGGTATTTATAGACCCGCAATTAAATATAGAATTGCAGCCTCTGTAAAAGATAAAAAAATAACAGGATATTACCTTAAAGAAGCAGCTATAAATGGAAATATGTATGGATTAATTCCTAATTTCTTCCCAGCAGCGGCTATTGAAAATTACAAGGTAGATGTTGCTAATTATAAAAGTAATATTACAACTGGAGCTTGGAGAGCTCCATATACCAACTTTTTAGCCTTCGCAGAGCAAGCTTTTTTAGATGAATTGTCCGATGTTTTAGAAGTAGATCGTGTGCAAATGCGTTTAGACTTGCTTCAAAAAGCAAAAGGAACAACAGATAAACGTATAGAATATGAGCCAGAACGTTTAGAGAGCGTACTTAATTTGGCAGTTGAAAAATCTGGATGGGGAAAAGCCAAAGATGGTGTTTTTCAAGGTATAGCAGCATATTATTGTCACAATACACATGTGGCTGAAGTGGCAGATGTGGTTGTTGAGGATGGAATGCCTGTTGTAAAAAAGATTACCTGTGTTGTAGATTGTGGAATCGTTGTTAATCCGTTGGGAGCTATAAATCAAATAAAAGGTGGTGTTATTGATGGTATAGGCCATGCTATGTATGGTGATTTTGCTTTTGATAAAGGAGCGCCTTCTGCTGTAAACTTTAATGAGTATAGGCTAATTCGTATGAATGAAACGCCAGAGGTTGATGTGCATTTTGTAAAAAGTAATGTTGCGCCAACTGGACTTGGAGAGCCTACATTGCCACCAGCAGGTGCTGCAATAGCCAATGCTATTTTTGCGGCAACAGGAAAACGTTTAACAAAGCAACCTTTTATCAATCAGTTATCAGAAAAAGAAATCGTAGGGTAATTGCTTGTTGAAATAAAGATGTTCCTTATTTTAGTTTTTTATCATCCCTAATTAGCTAAAGATTGGGGATATAATACTTAGTTTTTTATAATATATGACTCACGAGTTTAAGAAAATTATAGCTGCTTTTCATAAAGCAGAAAAAGAAGGAATTGCTGCAGTTTTAGCTACTGTTGTGGCTTTAGATGGTTCTTCTTATAGAAGACCAGGTGTTAGAATGTTATTGCTATCTAATGGAAATATGGTTGGAGCTGTTAGCGGTGGTTGTGTGGAAAAAGAGGTACAACGACAAGCAGAAACTGTTTTTAATGCAGGAACGTCAAAAGTAATGACTTATGACGGAAGGTATAGATTGGGCTGTGAAGGTGTATTGTATCTTTTATTAGAGCCGTTTAATCCATCTTCGTTTTTTATAGAAGAATTTGATACCGCTATTGCTAACAGAACAAATTTTAAAATTACAAGTTTTTATCAAAAAGAGGAGAGATCAGATATTGCTTATGGTTCTACTGCTATTTTTGAGAATGGCAATACCTATAGTTTTAATTATAAAAACAAACGGAAGACCAATATAGTAACCGCTACTTTTGTACAACAGATGTCTCCTTGTTTTAAATTGGTTATAATTGGAGCTGAACATGATGCAGTACAATTGTGTTTATATGCTTCTTTAAATGGATGGGAAGTAACAGTTATTGCGGCTCCAAATAGTGCTAAAACAATTGGAAATTTCCCTGGGGCAAAAGCATTGCTAACATTTTCGGCAAAAGAATTGACTACTGTAAAAATGGACAAGCAAACCGCTGTAGTTTTAATGACTCATAATTTTGCCAATGATTTGAATTATCTTGTAGGACTTAAGGATAAAAACCTTGTCTATATAGGTCTTTTAGGACCCGTAAAACGGCGTAAAAAACTAATATCACAATTGTTAGAATATAGTCCAGAGCTAAAGGATAGTTTTTTGGATAAAATTCACGGACCCGCAGGAATTAATATTGGAGCAGAAACACCTCAGGAAATTGCAGTTTCTATTATTGCAGAAATATTAACTGTAATAAGAAATCAAGAGCCTATGAAATTAAGTGATAAAAAGAAAAGTATTCATGCGTAGTATTCCTAAAATTGCTGTTCTTATTTTGGCAGCTGGCGAATCTAAACGTATGGGAATGCCTAAACAACTGCTTTCTTGGGGCAGTACAACATTGTTAGGACATGCAATAAATGAAGCTAAGGACATATCATCAGGTAATCTATTTGTTGTCTTAGGAGCAAATTTTGAGCAAATTGAAAAAGAAATTACAACATCTTCTGTTACTATCTTAAATAATAAACATTGGAAAATGGGTTTAGGGAGCTCCATAGCATCAGGGCTGCAATATATTCTAAAGCTGGAAAAAACTTTTGATGGCGTTTTATTATTATTGGCAGATCAACCACTTATTAAGGCCTCTTACTTAAGAAAGATTCTTCAAGAATTTCAAATTAGTGAAAATCAAATTATTGCTTCTTCGTATGAAAAAGGAGTAGGGGTACCAGCACTTTTTGATGCTTCTTATTTTAATTTATTATCAGGATTAGATAAAAATAATGGCGCTAAGTATATTATAGAACAATACAATGCCTATGTTACTAAAATAGAAGCTTTGGATATGCTAACGGATATAGATACTCCTGAAAATTATGAAAATTTATTTAGAAAGCATTTTTTATGATATTAAGGTCTTTTTCCAAAACCAGTAACAAACTGTAATAATACTCCCCACTGTCCATAATCATCGGCAGATCTTGATGCATAAAAATGATTTAATCGAAGTCTAGTATGCGGCGAAAAAGTATAGGTTAAACTAGAGGTACTTTTGTAGTTTTTATAATTCATATCCTGATCCATAAAACTAGTATGAGCAAAAGAAGTGCTTATAAAAAAGTTATTGAATACATAGTAATCTAATGCAGTTTGAAAATGGATTGATTTGGTGTATGTCTGGTCATCAATATTATTATCTCCTAAAACAAACTGATTGGACCATTTGAATTTTTCATAGTATTTATAAATCCAGTCTCCACCTATTCTATTGATCTGAGCCAGTTCATTAGGGTTTTCAGTATTTTTTACCTTACCTGAAGTTAAGATAATTCCAAACTCGTTTTTTTTAAATGTAGGTGTTCCTATACGTGATGTTATCAGCCAAGTGTCTTCATATTTATAATCAGAAAATGAAAGATTGGTATTGTCATCCGTTAATGGATTATCATTAATAATATTATCAACAACAGCAATAGGCCTGTTTAAAAAACCTCCGGATGTTAATGATAATTCTAAATCTAAGTTATTCGATAGCGGTGTTTTTACAAAAAAACCAAGATCCTGAACAAAACCAATATCCATTTTTGTAATATTGGTCATAAAGGTAGAAACAGGGTCAAGTTTTGGGTTGTGTCCATAAGGAATGGATCTATTTCCAATCCAAAAAGAAGTTCTATCCCATTTGGTATCAAATTTTAACCAGGTATCTAATAATTTAAAGCTTACTTTTGCTTGGTCGTAACCTTGGCTATCCACACTTTTCTGAAAAGGAAAAGATACTCTAATATTGTAAGAAGCAAGATTAAAGGTTTTGATATATCCTTTTTGCAGTAAGTTTTGATTTTTGGAAAATAACCTAAAAGCAATTTGATTGTCAGGCGATTGATTGGTAAAATCTAGCCTTCCTTTTTGATTATCATTTATATAACCACCATGTAAGTTTACCTGGGTATAAAAAAAAGTGGTTTGTTGTTTCTGATGCTTTATAGCGTTTTGACTAAAACTGTTAAAACTAATTAAAGCAATAAGGGCGATTATAATTTTGTACTGCATTTTAACGACTAATAACTGTATAAGCTTTTACGAATTCTAACTTTTTCTCTTATTCCTTTAGGAAGTTTTACACTAGCCATCCATACAGGAGTAATTCTCTCATAGGAAAGTACATATATTTGCAAAACATCTCTTTCTAACGATTCGTAAGTAAGGTAAATTTTTTCGATTCCTTTGTATTGGTTATTTACCCATTTATGATCATCTTTTTTTGTCAATAACACATATGGTTTTATTTCGTCAGGAAGTAGTTCTGCATCATAAACCAAGGTGTTTTGTTTAGGATTATATCTTCTGCTTTTTGGATAAGTATTAATTCCAAACAACATTCCAAATAATTTTTGCTCATCTAGTTGTGCCAAATCAACATTTCCTATATTTATTTTATAAGGTGCCCACTGTCCTGTCAAGGTAATTTCTACATAAGCATCAGTTCCTTTTATATCAATTACATCAATGTTAACTGAATCTAAGTGCTGCATCCAATTTAAATCAAATTCTTTTGGTGTAGCGGCTGTATAAAAACCTTGATCTTTAAATTGTGTAGTTTTTACTGGCGTTTCTAATATGGTTTTATAAGTATCATTATTACCTTCTAGAAAAAGCTTAAAGTTCTTTTTATAAAACAACTCATTGTCTAAAGGTTCTATCTTACGACCACTTTTATGTCCCAATTCTACAGTTTTTGAAGCTAGTCTTCGTTTGATAGGGTTTCTTAGTGTTGAAAAATCAATAGGCACTTGCTCGGCCAAATCTGATAATTTATTGTATTCCATATCATAAGGAATATTTTTACCAGGATTTTTTAGATTTATCAATTCACGGTATAATGCTTTGTCTAGATAAAACCAACTGTGTGATAACACTTTGTTTTGGTTAAGATTAATGCTGTTTCTTAACCGTTGATTATAATCTGAAAAATCTGCAGAAGTTAGTTCAAACTCCCATTTGGTAGGGGCAAGGCAATTGTTTACAATTTTACAACGATAGGCTCTGTCTTTAATATCCTGTAGCTCAGTAGATTGATTGTCTTGTAATTCAATAGAGAATTCTTCGTGTTCTTTTCTGAAAACATAACCGAATCTATTGAATTCTTCTTCAATTATTTCTGGATAAATCATATCTCCAGTAGCATCAAACTTTGGTGTTAACCTAAGTAAATCAACACTTTTTATTGAAATTCTATTATTACTGGCATCAACAAAAGTAAAATCAGCAATTACTTTACCTTTTGGCATTCTATCCTTAAGTTTTATATAAACTTTATGAAACCTAAAAATGGAATCATTTTTTCCATAAGAGCTATCTTTTTCTCCAATATCAAATTTATAATCAAATCCAGGTGTTGTCGCATCCAAAATCATAAGATGATTTGGATATTGAGCAAAAACCGATATAATTTCAGTCGGAGCTGGTGCTAATTCACTAGTTTTTTGTACAGCTGCCCATTTTGTAGTATGGCATTGTACAAAAAATAAACCTATTATTGTAAAAAATAATAGTTTACATACAAACGATATGTTCTTCATTGCAAAATTCAGGGTTGATTTTGAACCTACAAAATTACTAAAGATGAACCTATGATTTTAATATTTGTTGTGAATTACGTTTAAAACACTTTAAAAATCGGTTAACTGAAGAAAATAAGTATTTTTTTAGTAAGAAAAATCCAAAAAAGACCCAATTTCTTATTTTACTCTGATGTATTTTTCTATGATATACCGTTTTATATTTGCTTCTTTTACTTCTTCCAGACCATGCTGAATTAGACTATCGCCTTTAACCTCTATAGTAAAAGGAAATTGATGTCCTCTAATATTTTCAACACCAATAAAATCCAAGGTTTCTATATAATCTGTGCCTTTTAATGAATATGTTCCCGCTCCACCATAAAAAGACTCTGCAGTTCCTGGTTTTTGATTAAAGAAAGCAAAATGTGTGTTATTTATGATTTTAATAAATTCTGAGGTACCTAAATCTTTAATAGTAACGCTATCTTTTTCTTTAACTTCTCCGTAAACTAGTCTCCATGTACCAACTATTGAATTGCTTTCCACCATTTTTATAGGTTCTGGTTTTACCTTTCCTTCTTTTTGTACACAAGAGCACATTACGATAGTGGTTGCAATAACAGCTAGAAAATTCTTCATAATATATAGTTTTGAAAGGTAAAAATATGATAAAAAGTATTAGAATGATGAGTACAAATCTATATTATTGAAAAAATTATCATTTTGATTGTTTTGTTCCCAATTTTGATTTTATTTTTAGTAAAATGATAATTAGTATTGGTATAAATACACAAATTATTACTGATGCTTGTATATAGTTGAGTCCAATAATACCAAACCAGTTTAAAAATGCTACTGATTTATTGAATAGCTTCGTAGCAAACACTTCAAAATCTGGCACAAAAACAAATGTTGTTGTGATAATGGTGATAAAAACTATTTTAAAGAAATTTGTCTTATATATTTTATCAATGAAATATATAAATATTGCGGGTACTACTATATAAAAAATAATAATATTTATCTCATGATAAGACAGCCCTGTTGTTTTAGATAACCATTTTAAAGCTAGGTATACAGTATCAAATATTTGAGTCATTTAAAAAACCAGTTGCTGTTACAAATATATAATTTACGATTAGTATTCCCAATTTCGGTATTCATCATTAGTGTTTTTCATGTCCTCGTAGAGCCAAACCATACGATCCAAAAACCAGCTTTTTCCCAAATAGGCGAGCATTACACCCAATAGTGCTCCCCAAATAGAGTAATAAATGGTTGCCCATATGGCCAATAACATTCCTACAGATGAGATGAAGTTTAAGAGAGTATGAATAGGTAATTTGTGTTTTTTAGGAATAGTAATTTTATCTCTATTAAGGTAAATTCGTTCTCCTAATACTGCCTTTGATGCCCAATTTTTGGTTGATTTCGGTATTGGGAATGCAATAGGATTAAAAAACATCCAAAGTAATGAAACAACTGCTGGTATTGCAGACCACCAGCCAATCCATATTCTGCTCCAAAATGCTAAAATAATTAACGGTAACACTGCATATCTGGTATACACACTCCATGGATTTGCATGTTTCATCCAATTGTTATCGGTAAGGTTAAATAATGCCGCAATTTTTCGTTCTGTTGTCATAATAATCTCCTTTTATTATTAAGACGATAAAAAGTGAAGAAAGTTCATTTTTCTCTTCTCTTAAAAATTATTATAAAAGAACATGGTAGATTAGTAAGAATACCAGTCAGAAACTTCTGTATTTATAGTTTCACTTTCTTCTTTACGAATTATTCTTTTAGTAATTTTTTGGATTTCATCATTATCAGTAATAGAATAAAACAACTCAACATTATGTTCCTCATTATCTGTAAAAGATAATGGACTTTCTTTTTGAGAACCTATTTTTTTGGAAAACTCAGCAATTTTTTCTCCATCTAATTTTAAACCCAAAATGCCTTCTGGTAAATCCCCTTTTTCTTGAGCTACATCTATAGTTATTGTTAATAGATCCTCATTGACCTCAACAGCATTCCAATTTATTTGTGGGGCAGATAAATATTCTATGTCATCTTTTTTACAGCCAAGCAATAATAGTATCGTTATTATTCCTAATCCAAGTTGTTTCTTATAGTTATTTTGCATGGTTAAAAAGTTTTTTTGAGTTCTTTTTTCTCTGATGGAATACGTATTGTATATGTTCCTTTTTCTAGGGATTCAATTATTAATAATTTTCCTAAAGTTGTGGTTATTTCTTTAAAATAGTCATTTGGACCATAAATTTCTATTGTATGAGACTTCTCATTATCTAAAATCTGTAAACGAAGTGATTGGCGCTTGTGAGGAATCTCTTGATCATCTACAAAATAAGTGTGATTTACTAAATTCCATGTGATTTTTGGAAGGATAACAGTTGAGTTATCTTCAAGTAAACCTGTAATTTTTAAATTGTTCTCTGACCATAATACTGCTCTTGCAGGATGATTTAGAGCATTTGTGACTCTATCAATCTGCCCTTTTGTAAACATTTTATAGCAACCACGAGCTCCATTATAGCCCATATAGTTTTCATTGTTTACTAGAGTACCACTACAATTGGTTCCTGGAGTACAGTTTAAACTGTGATTTCCGTCTTCTTGTGGTGTATCTGCTACTTCATCAGTTCCGCTACATTTTCCTTCAAAGGTGTGTATAAGATTAAGCCAATGACCAAATTCGTGAGTAAGCACAGATGCAAATTCTTTATCGGTATTTGTTCCTAAATACCTACCATTATAAACCACTCTAGCTAAATTTCTATCCGACATATAACTGTTGGGATACCAGGCCACTCCTGAATTATTCATAACACCATCATTATACAGGTCATTTTGGATATAGACATTCATATACTTATAATTATCCCAAGCATCTTGCCTAATTTGAGTATCATATTCATTGTTTTTGGCATAACCGTTTTTTTCACCATGATATACAATACCAGAAGTAGCATTTCCATCTGGATCTTTTTTGGCAAGTATAAATTGTATTTGGAGCGTACTTTTTATATGGTTAAAGTTTCCATCTATAGTATTAAAATCATCATTCTGTCCCTGAAAGTCTTTGCTTACATTTAGCAAGGCTTCCTCAATTATTGATTGATTGACTGCAGTACTACTAAAATCTGTGCCATATACATGAAAAACAACAGGAATAATATATTGCCCATTTGGGGGCGTCTTAAAAGTTAAATTTTTGCCTTTTTTAGTTTGTTTGTATTCATTAAAGGCTTGTATATGCTTTTTAAAATATTCCTTATTTGCCTCTGAAGTACTGCATTTAAGCTGAGCTTGAACAGTGGTAATTCCAAGAATTAGGAAGCAGAGTAGTAGTTTGATAGTTGTTAATTTCATAGTTTGGAGGTTGTGATTAAATAAACTATAAAATTCTGCTAATATTGCTTATTTAGCAATATTATACATTTATTGGTTAATATTATATCAATAATAGAGACAAAAAATAAATGGAGCGTTCTCAAAAAAACGCTCCATTTAGTAACATATTATCAAATATAATTATTCAACTAAAATTCGTGTTCCTTCACTATGGCTACTAAATTCTGGAGCATACATGCTTTGTATGGTGGTAATACCATTACTCATTTTACCAGCATTATTAACTCTTAGGTCATATTCAAATACATATATTCCTTTAGGAAGATAGTCAAAAAAGAAATTTGTAGCAGCATCTTTGGTGCTTTGATAATACCCAAGACCATCTTGCCATTTGTAGTTAGAAATAACATTAATAGGCTCTAAACCCGCTGCTCTCATGTCTTTCATGTGCACAAATTCCATTGTTCTATCTGCTCTTAATTCAATACGAACTCTTATTAAATCTCCAACTTTTAAGGATGTGCTGGTCGTTATTTCAGAAAGTTGCTCTCCTTTATCTGTATTTGACTTTAAAAACAGCTTTTTCTTTAACTGTAATGGCGTTTTTGCTGTGGTAATTTTGTCTAAATCTTCAAAATATTGCCAGTATAATGCTCCCCAAGCAATTCCATTCCCCTTTTTACTAAGCGCTATAGTTGCCATATCCGGTTTAATATCGGAACCACTCCATGATGTTTTATAATAACCAGTACCAGCTTCAATTTTTACATTTTCTAATTGTGTTGGTGTTATTGGAGTTTTGCCAATTACTACATCTACCATATCGGTAACACTTAACCAATCGCTACCTTGTAACAAAAGGGCATACACGGCTTCGGTTGTTGCTTTGGTTGTTTTCCAACGGTTAGTTTGCTTGTTTTTTAATAACCATATTTTAAGGTTATCTATAGTGTTGGTATCATTGTCTATTTCAGAAAAAGCTTCAATAAGTAAGGCTTGTGTTTCTATTGGAGCTTGGTGCCAATACCATGAATTGGTGTTTTCTTTCCAGTACATTCCTAATTCATCATTGGTAATACTATTTTCTTTTAATGACTTTAAAATGCTATTAGCAGTTTTTTGATCTTGTTTTCGATGTACTATTAATGCCATCATTCCTTTAGCATATAAAGAACGCTTCTTCCAGTATTTTTTTATTTGTGTGTGGTAATATGCACTTATTCTTTCTGCTTCTTTTGATAGCTTTATATCAGAGAAGAAACTTCTCATATATAGATAATGTAACTGTGTATAGCTCAAATGGTCATTTTTCAAATTAATGTCATCATCATATTTTGTTAAATCATTATACTCTTGAATAAAGGCTGTATCTAAGTATGATATGGCCTTCTTTATCATGGTAGAAGTATCATCAGAATATACATTAAGTTGTTTTAGGTGTCCAAAACCACTAATAATATGTTGTGTTATATATCTATTGGCTTTTCCTCCTTTAAACCATGCCCAGCCACCATTGTGCATTTGATTACTTTGTAATTTACGCATTGCAGACTGCAATTCGTTGTTCATTTTGTTTAAGTTGAAGAGTAGTGCTATTCGTTTTTTCTGTTCAGCTTCACTTTCTGCATCACGCAACCATGGTGTTTCTTGTATTAAGAGCGATTTTAACTCTTGATTTTTTTCGAGATTACTTTGCAGCGCATTTGTTGACGCCCATTGGTCAAAGACAGCTCTAATTCTAGGGTTAGAATTTGCAATATGACTTGCTAATGCATTGGCATAATATCTAGAAAATGTTTGCTCATTACATTCATAAGGATATTCCATTAAATATGGCAATGCCTGTACTGCATACCAAGCCGGATTAGAGGTCATTTCTAAGCTAAGTTTATGATGTTTTAGCGTAGTTGAAGTATTGCTTTTAAGTTTATCTAAAGTAAAGGTTTTCTTCTGATTAGATCTTATCCACATTGGCATAGTCTCTGTAACCAACATTCTATTTGATAAAACAGGTAATGCGTTTTGTTCTCCATCGCTATAATCGCCTGCTTTTGCAACTATTTTGTATTGTACTGCTTGTATTTCGCTAGGTATTGCCAATATCCATGAAACTTGTGTGTTTCCGGCTGCATTAACGGTAAACGGACATGTTATGCTTCCTGATTTTTTTACCAATAGTAAAGAAATATCTTTTCCTGTAATGGCATCTGTAAGTATAAGTTTGGCCTCTCCAGATAGTGCTTTTTCGCTAAGGTTAGCAATTTTGGTACTGATAGTTATTTCATCGCCTTCTCGTAAAAAACGTGGAGCATTAGGTATAACCATCAATTCTTTTTGAGTTACTGTTGACAAGCTTAGCGTGCTACTTTCTAATGTTTTGGTATGGGCAAGTAGTTGTAAATTCCAACGTGTTAATGCTTCAGGGCTAGTAAAGCTAAAAGAAATATTGCCTTCAGTATCTGTTTGTAATTGCGGGAAGAAAAAAGCATTTTCTTGTAAGTTTTTTCTAATTTTTATATTATCAAAATTTTGTTTTTTACTAGCAGTTGTTATAGTAGTGTCTTTTACACTTGCAATATCTTTTTTTTCTAAATATCCACCAGCTGCACCAGCACTCATATCTGATTCTACATCACTTATTTCAGATACTACTGACTCTTCTAGTTCCATATTATCATCCATTGCCATCGACATAGCTACTGGAGCCATTCTACGACTTTTCATTCTGTCTCTATTTCGGTTAGAATTTCCAATATATAGGCCAAACCAGTTTAGTGTACTGTATTGTTGTGTGTTATAGTTGATGTAATGATTGTTGTAGTTTCCAATATTTAATTGTTGTGTTCCAAAACTACGTCCTGCATTTCTACGACTATTGGAGTAATAAGTAGGTCTGTATATAGGATTGAAGCCCCAATAATGAGAACTAAATTCGTCTAATGAAGCATCGTACATGCTTGCCAATAGTTCTGCACTTATTTTTTCTCCTTTAGCACCTTTAATTTTAAAACTCCATGTTTCATCTTCACCTGGTTGTAGTTTATCTCTGAAAGTTAGGGTCTCAATTTTTAAGTCAGTACTAGGATAGGGGATGTTTATGGGTAAAACTCCGCTTTTAAAACTGTTGAAAACTGCAAAACTATAATGAATAGTAAAACCTCCCAAATCTTCTTTATCAATTGGAATACTGATTGTTTTTTTAGAATTATCCAATTTAATAATATAAGTTTTAATGGTCTTTTTGTCTTTTTCAATATCTAGAGTTACGACTAAATCTTCAGCGGCTGTTGCTAGTGTTACCAAAAGTTTGTCTTCAATGGTATAGCTGTTTTTGTTAAGGGATATTTTAAATAACCTATTATCTGACAACGATTTGTCTTTTGTACTAAAAACTGTTGTTTTTGCCTCTGCTTTTATCTGTTGTCCAAACTTATCTTTACTTTCTAGGATGGCAATATACTGACCAGATTTCCACTTTTTAATATTTTTTAGTTCAATTTCTTTGGATGTACTGGTATCAAAATCTTGGTTAAATACTAAAGTCCCTTTTTCCCAGTTTTTAGACTTATCCTCATTTTTAAAAGCTTCATGTGGGAATTTTGAACTGAATTCTTCTTTAGGAATAACTTGATAATCTGGAGCGTTCCATGGTCTAGACCTTAGAACTGCATTTGGTGCTGCTAGTTTATAGATTTTAATATTCCCTTTTGCAGGAGCAAACGCTCCATTAAGGTTTTGGGTATATATATGTAATGTATTGTCTTTTTTATCTTTACTAATACTTGTATTTATTCCAATGCTTGCTGTCATAGAATGGTATCCAACATTAACAATGGTTGTTGCACTTCTTGTTTCGCCATTAATATCGGTTACTTCTGCGGTAATTTCGTAATTAAAAATCGGTAAGCTGGTTTTGGCTACGCTGGCATCTGGTATGGCTTTAAAGTCAATACTGAAAGCTCCTTTGGCATCTGTTGTGGTTTCTCCATGGGTAATTTCTTGAGCTTCACTATTGTAATATGTGCTGTACCAATATGGATACTGTACCCTACGTTGTACGCGATATACAACTTTAGCATCACTAATTAAGCTTCCTGCAAAAGCTTTTGCAAAACCGTTAATAGTTATGGTATCGTTAATTTTAAAGGTTTGGGTTATAGGGTTAAAATTGGTCTTAAATTTAGGACGTTTATATTCTTCAACAGAAATAGAGGTATTAGCATTAATATTTTTGTTTTTAGCTTCAATTCTTATGCTATACCTGCCTGTTAATCCAGTATTAGGAAGCATAAATTCGTTAGCTACAGAACCAAATTCGTTTGTTTTTAAAGTATGACTTTTAATTTTTTCACCATTAACGTTATATAGAGAAATTGTTATTAATTCATTGGCTGTTACATTTGATGTGGTATTTCCTGTTTTAAGTACAATTCCTTTAAAGAAAACTGTTTGTCCAGGTCTATAAATGCTTCTGTCTGTAAATAAAAATGCTTTGTATTGCGATCTATAAGCGGAAGGTTTATAATATCTATTACTATAATAATCATCAAAATAGGCAGTATCAGAAGTTGATTTAAGCGTTAGGCTAAGGTTACTAAAGTAATTTTTAGTTTTTGAAAGACTAATTTCTCCATATTGATTTGTAATGAGAACCTTTGTTTTGTAGGTGTTATTATTATTTATTTTATACTTTAAGCCTACATTAATGTTTGATTTTGGTTTTCCTGTTCTTCTATCAATTACCTGATAAATTTGCTTGGTATTTGATGATTTATCTACAATAGCCATGTTAGTTACTTGCATTGTATGAACAGCAAATGTAGTGTCTCCATTATCGGCAGTAGCTACCATTATATAGTTACCGTTTTTATGTTTTGGAACAATAATTTCTGTAGAATGTGATTGAAAATCGTGCTCGTTTTTTAATGTGGCATTCCATTGTTGATTTATACTAAGTTTTTTGATGAAATCTAATTTTTCATTGTCTCTATAAAGTTCATTGAAATCGTCAAGAGTTTTATTGTTTACAAGATATGTTTTAAAGTTAAGTTGATTTAGGTTTTTGTAAGTTACTAAAACACGGCTAAAGTCCATTATTGGCAATACCTCTTCTGCGATAATTTGCAAACTATATTGACACAATCTAGATTTAAGAGCTTTTGCTTTTTTTGCAGCTTCACTATTTGGAAAACGTTTAATAATGGTATTACAAAGTTCATCAGCATCTTTAATTTTCCATCTGTCATTTTCATTTGTTTCATCTTGATAACTTTGCCCTTGAAGATGATATAAAACAGCAATTTCATAGTCATATAAACCAGCTACAGGTTTTGCTTCTAGTGTTTTGCTGGTTTCCTTTAGTGTATAGAGTAGTGCTTCTTCTGTATGGTCAAAAACAGCATGGTGTTTTACAAATAATAAACGTTCAATATCAATAGTAGCTAAAGCTTTTGCATTATTGTTTTTATCATGAAACTGTATCAGATTTTGGTATAATTGCAATGCTTTTAGTTGTAGTGAGTTACTATCCTTAGAAATTAGCTTTTGTTTTGCAAACTGTTGTGCAGTTCCAATTAATCTAGAATCATTTATAGTGAATTTATATGAAGGATTGTTAATGCTATTTTCCGAAGTTTTATAAAATAATAAGGCATTATGACTTAAAATATCAAATAGTGTAGGTCTATAGGTCTCTGAATTTTCTTTGCTATTAAGAATTGCTTCAAAGTCCGTTGTTTTTATCTTTTGTAAATCTGTTGTGTTGGCTAAAGATCTATTATAGTACAAATGTATTTCATCAAAAAGTGTTTGCAAATCCCATGTTCTATAATCGCTAGCATCTACCTTTTCGCTGGTATTTGTTCTATTGTAAAACTGATACCTATTGCTCTGAAAATAATGCCAATACATGGTTGCTAACATGTTCTGTAGTATGCTTTTGGTTGGCCCTTTACTTATGGAAATTTCAGTTTTAAATTCCTCAACTATTTTTAGCTGTGCATTCTCTTCTAGTAGTAATGCATATTTGCTTTTATAAAGTAATGCTTTTATTTGCTGTGGCTTGTTTTTATCCTTTTTGGCCAATACTGCAATTTTAGAAACGACCTCTAATGCAGATTTAGGCAAACTTTGGCTATCAAAATTGGCTACTTCCTTCCATTGTATTGTATAATCATTAGATTGGGCTTGAGACATATTTGCAAATAATATAATGGTGATTAAAGGGATAATATTTTTCATCTGTTTTGTTTTTCAGTAAAGTTCTTTCAAAAAGCATGCTAAAAAAATAGCAAATGAGTAAAGTCTACTTTTGAATGAGTGAAGTTAGTCGTTTTATAAATAAACAGAAAATATTTATTAATAGTATAAGTGTTTATTGAAATTGTTTTTTATAATCGTTTTTTACAGCATTTCTATTATTTACACCTTAACTGATCATATAGTATTCCAAACGTTAGATAGCTGCATCACATCGCTATTAGTAATTATTAGAACTTAGTTTTAGTAAATTACCTATAATAACAATCAAATTATTGTTTTTATGCTTACAAAAGTTTATGGATCAGCAGTTTTTGGTGTGGAGGCGACCACAATAATAGTAGAAGTAAATATTGATAGAGGTATTGGCTATCATTTGGTAGGCTTGCCAGACAATGCTATAAAAGAGAGCAATTATAGAATAGCTGCCGCTCTGCAGAATAATGGATTTCGTATTCCAGGGAAAAAAATAACAATTAATATGGCTCCTGCCGATATGCGAAAAGAAGGAAGTGCTTATGATTTAACTTTAGCCATTGGCATACTGGCAGCTTCACAACAGATAAAATCAGAAGGGATAGGAAAATACCTTATTATGGGGGAACTTTCTTTAGATGGTGGTCTGCAACCTATAACTGGCGCACTACCCATTGCTATAAAAGCAAAAGAAGAAGGGTATAAAGGATTTATACTACCCATAGATAATGCTAAAGAAGCAGCAATTGTTGATGGATTGGAAGTTTATGGAATAACATCAATAGCAGAAGTTATTGACTTTTTTGATAAAGGAACGCCATTAATTCAAACCATTATTGATACCAGAAAAGAATTTTATAAAGACCTAGAATTTCCTGAATTTGATTTTTCAGATGTAAAAGGACAAGAAAGCATCAAAAGGTGTATGGAAATTGCCGCTGCAGGAGGTCATAATATTATCCTGATTGGACCACCAGGTTCGGGAAAAACAATGCTAGCAAAGCGTTTGCCCTCAATATTACCTCCAATGACATTGCACGAGGCTTTGGAAACTACAAAAATTCATAGTGTTGTAGGTAGAATTAAGAAAAGAGGATTAATGAGTCATCGTCCATTTAGAAGTCCACATCATACCATATCAAATGTTGCACTTGTTGGAGGCGGAAGTTACCCCAAACCTGGAGAAATAAGTCTTTCTCATAATGGAGTTTTATTTCTTGATGAGTTACCAGAATTTAAACGTGATGTATTAGAAGTAATGCGTCAACCATTAGAAGATAGAGAAGTAACCATTTCTAGAGCTAGATTTACAGTTACCTACCCATCATCTTTTATGTTGGTTGCAAGTATGAATCCAAGTCCTAGTGGCTATTTTAATGACCCCGATGCGCCAATAACATCATCACCAGCAGAAATGCAACGCTATTTGGGTAAAATATCAGGGCCATTATTAGATCGGATTGATATTCATATCGAAGTAACTCCAGTACCATTTGAAAAACTGTCTGATGATAGAAAGGGAGAATCTTCAAAAGCAATACGAGAACGGGTTACCAATGGTAGAAAAGTGCAAACCAATCGTTATTCTGAATTAGATAACATCCATTATAATGCGCAAATGAATAGCAAGCAAATTCGTGAATATTGCAAATTAGAAGCTTCTTCAAAAGAATTACTAAAAACAGCTATGGAACGCCTAAACCTTTCTGCGAGAGCCTATGACAGAATCCTAAAAGTAGCACGTACTATAGCAGATTTAGAAGGCGTGGCTCAAATAAATGAAACCCATATTGGAGAAGCTATACAATATAGAAGTCTCGATCGTGATGGATGGTTGGGCTGATTTTTTCATCATGCTAATAAGTCTTTTAAGTTTTGACTCATTAATATTAAGTTTAGAAAACCAGGAATACTTATTACATTTATTACTATTATATGTTATTAAGAGAGAAGTACTCTAGTTTTGTGGAGTTGAAATAGAAATTTGACCTCTCCCACCAGTATAATATTCCTTAGTACCATCTGAGAGTATTATTGAAAAAATATTCTGATTCCGTTTTTTATTGATAATGATTTGATTATTAGGTTTCAATACAAATTCTTTATTATAATTCTCAAGATTGTCATTTAGTGGAAACCGCCGAAGAGTTTCCTTGCTCAATGCTCCCGTAGAATTACCACCAAATGGTCCTTTCGAAATCATTATTCGAATACGTTTCTCTATTCTTGAAGAATTTGAGATAATTAAGTTGGCCGAATCTTGTTTTCTAATCGAGAAATAATCAATAATTGACGATTCTGCATCATATTGGTTATTAATGTTCCTGCCTTTATCTTTTCGGGAATTAACAGTGTTAAAAATTTGATTAAGCTCGTTAGCTAATTTTTCTTCTGCATCATTAACTAGTGAGTAGTTATCCACAACTAGTTGTCCATTCGAAATAACTGCTTTTATATCACGTATACCAGCACCATTAATTAACAATGCTACATTATTTTTTGGATGGAGCGGCGAAATCGAAAGACGTTCTTTTGATAAAAGTACAATATCTGCTTCTTTACCAACCGTAATTGACCCCAAATCATTTTCAAGTCCCATAGCGTATGCTCCATTTATAGTTGCAGCACGAAGAATTTCCCAAGAATCAATGCTTTTTGTTTTTTTAGGATCTAAATGATTGATTTTTAAAAGATTTAAAGCATAACTCATGGCAGTAAACATATCAATTCTATCATTACTTGCTGCACCATCAGTACCAATGGTAATAGGGATTTTGTTATTTTTGTATTGAAGAAGTGGAGCTATTCCTGAAGCCAAATACATGTTTGATTCTGGGTTATGGGATATGGTAGCATCTGATCTCTTTAATAACTCAAAATCTTCTTGATTTAACCAAACGCTATGAATTGATAAAAAGTTTTGTAAAGCGCCAAGGTGTTCTAATAGAGGAAACATAGATGGTACTTTTACCTCCTGTGCAGTACTATCTAAAGATGAGAGCGCGCGCTTAGCACTAATAAAAAGATCTCTTGAATCTATTTTTTTTATCTCAACAATGTTTTTAAGTATTAAGGAATCTTCTGGATCTAACAAATTACCATATGTTTCAAAATATTCTTTTATTCTATTTTGAAAAGATCTTGCTTCACCTAAATTTTCCATAGTATGTTCACTAAGTAAAATGGTATTAGAGCTACCAAGTCGAATGCCATCATATACCGCCGGTAAAGGCATAAAAGATAAAGGACCAAAACCCATAGATAAATCTAGTCCATAATTTCTTGATCTTTTCAGTGTTTTATGGAAATGATCAACTCGTATTTTATTTGGTAAAAATACTGCAGGATGCCACCAAGTTACTAGCCCTCCCATATTTGCCTTATGCAAACCTCTAAAAGTTGATTCCAATGAGCCATAGCGAAAATTAACGGACGTAAAATCTGAAACTGTCGTGATTCCAGAGAGTTGAGCCTGTTTGGCAGCAATATATGTTATTCTTTCAAGTTCCTTATTATCAATATAATGAGCATATGGGTAAATACTTCTAATCCAACTTTGAAGTACAGCTGTGGCGTCAAGACTTTTGGTTAAATGCTGCCATAAATGAGTATGTGTATTTACAAAACCTGGTAAAGCTATTAGATTATGTCCATCTATCACTCGACTTGCATTTTCTAAATTCTTAGGTGCAGTTGATCTATCTCCTATATAAGTTATTCTGTCTTTTTTTATATAAATAGTCTGATTTTCTTTAAATAGCCTATTTTCAACATCAACAATGGTCACATTTTTAATAAGTATATTGTTATTTACGGGAGGTGTTTTCGCATTATAAGTAGCTCCACAACCTAGTATACTCAGCGCTAAAAAAATGAGAAGGATATAATATAAACCTTTAATATGATTTGATAATTTCATCAGATAGTAAATTTATTTGTCGACTAAAGATAAAAAAAATCTATAAATTTTAGTTGGTTATGCGATAAAACAACTTATTTTCTTAATAGTATAGCTAGCTATTTCAAATGTAGTTCATATCGGAGGCAACAGTTATCCCAAATCTAGAAAATAAGTCTTTCTTAAAATGGGATGCTATTTCATGATGAGCTACTCGCATATAAATTAGATGTTTTACAAGGATTGTGTTAACTATTAGAAAATAGAGAAGTAACCCATATCAAGGACTAGACTTACAGTTATTTATAGTTGAAATCATAAAAAAACAAGTTGTATCAACATCATTTTAAGGTCATATAGTCCAAAACTATAATTTATGCAGTTAAACGACTCAATAATAACTTAATCCTTGGAAATTAACCAACGAACGATATGATAGGCTTATTGAACGTTTACGACAAGTTTAACAAGTAAGCGAGTAGTATTTTTATAGCGTATATCTTTATAAATAAAGGTGTATAGTATATAAATATGACATTTAAATTAAAATGTTTTTGAGTTAAATTTTCATAACCTCTACTTATAATAGAGATGACTTTTTTTCAACAATAATATAAAACACTAATCAAATGAAAAAAATCTACATTATAACCATTGCACTTTTATTTGCACAAATTTCAGTTGCTCAGTCATTGGCTTTTATAAAAGGAGACATTTCTTCTTATCCATTGCCAAATAAGGCGAGTGGTGAATTAGAAACACTATCGCTTTCTGTAGTTGATGTCTGCGGTGTAACTGTTCCATATGATGCTAATAAAGTTGGTCTTGTGTTTGAGATAGACCTTAAAAATTTTAAACTAGAAAGTGAAAAATCAGGAAAACTAAGTTTGTCTGGAGATTTGCTAACCATTTTTGATGCTAAATACAACAAAGGGAAAACCACTATTAAATTTACACAAAAAGCAGATTATCCAGCTGATAAATTATATAGCCTCGATTTAGATGTTGTAGTTGCAAAAGATTCTAAAGAAGGTGATTTTGAAAATGGTTTTAGTGCTTATTTCTCTGATTCTAGTGGCAATAAAAGCAATTCAAATATTGAGTCCTTTACTTATACAATACCAGAATGTGCTAGTCCAATTTTAACAGTTGGTTCTGTTTTATGTAATCCAGATGCAGATACTTATAGCGTTTCTTTTGTGTCTTCTGTAGATTTGTCTAATATTGTTTTGTTATCTAATGGAAATACAAATCCAGTTATAGATAGTGCAAATAATATAGTAACATTGGATCTGGGAGATGATTTAACTATTGTGGCCAATGGTAATGATTGTTCTACTAGTATAAAAGTTGATAGTCCTGAAGATTGCTCGTCAAAAGAAGCTACAGTTCTTACTGGTTTCTTTGAAAATGGTTGGGATAATTGGATAGCAGTTCGTAAAGCTAAACGTGTTAAAAACGCTAATACACCTGAAGGGTTATATGGAATACAGTTAAGGCACCAAGGAAATATGGTGTCCGAAAAAATTAACTTAGAAGTTGCAGATGGTTTTACGATCAAGCTTTCGTCAAATGCATTGAATATTAAAAATCAGAAGAAGAAAAGAACAACTTTTTATCTTGAATACAACAATAACGTTAAAGGAGATAAATCATGGAAAAGGATAGCTCATTATCGTTTTGGAATTGATTTTTATAAAGGAAAGCCTTTCGAGCTAGAAAAAACAATCACCAATGTAGCTTTTTCAAATAGCGTTAACTTTAGAATTAGAGCTAATATGGCTGGCAAAAATAATGGAGGTTATATATTATTTGATGCTATTGAAATTTTACCACTTTATGATGAAGATGTTTTAAATGGATTGGCTTTAAAAATGTATCCAAACCCTGCTACAAGTTTTGTTTTCTTAAAAAATGTTGATACAGGTTCTGATTATAGAATATATAACCATAGTGGTATACTAGTACAAAGTGGTACAGATATAGATAGCACAACAGAAATATCTTTAGGAAGATTGCCAAGAGGAGTATATATAGTTCATGCTCATGTAAATGGCAAGTTAATTTCTAGTCAATTAATTATTGAATAAGGGTTCTAATAGTATTGTAATACTTACTAGATAAAGAACTCTTTATAACTTAATTTTGAGTTATAGTATAATTGCAAAATAAGCAAAAGAAGTATTGTTCTTAATAAAATGTTAAACGCATAATTATTTTTAATTGGTATTAATACTTTAGTCCAATGTTAACTAACCATTAACATTAACTAATTAAAGCCAATTAAAATTATGAAAAATAGCATTTTGTTGTTTGCACTACTATTGTGCTCAACATTAGCAACTTCCCAAGAGGAGGTTGCTAACATCCCAACTCCAAATTATAGGCTTGCTGCTAAGTTTTCTCCGGATAACTTAAAGAAAATGATTCATTCTACTACAATTAGACCAAAATGGTTAAAAAGAGGGAATCGATTTTGGTATCAATACAAAACAAGCGAAGGATCTAGGATCAAGTCCAAAAGTTGTGGGATTTTAGGATTATGCAAAAATTGTAGTAAGTCTAAATAAGAAAAAGTCTACATTTCTAACCCCTCTAAATTGTGCTCTAAAGGCTTTAATTTTAGCATTGAAAGATTCTGCAGACGCATTTGTACTTCTATTATCAAAATAGTTGAGTATATTTTGATAATGTATTGACATTGTTCTAGCGATTGTGTTGAAGCTTTTAAATTTAGCTTGTCTTACTTTTTCATCCCATTTTGCAAGCCTGATAAGTGCTGAAGTTTTGTCTTTGGTATTATTAAATATCCAAGATAGGTTTTGGCATAACTTATATGCTTTCTCTAGATCTGGATATCTCTGAAAAAGGACTTCTGCTCTTTTGGATTGATTGTCAGTCCATTTACTACTTGATTTATATAATAAATATCTGCTTCTTGCTAATAATTGCTTTAAAGTATCTCCATTGGGCAGTAGTTTTGGAGTGTATTTTAATGATTTATTTCTAGCATATTCTATGGCATCATTTTCAGTATCTAAAGCATCCCATCGATGTTTTATTCTTATTTCTTGTAATGCGTCCAAGGCTAGTTTTTGCACGTGAAAACGATCTATTACTAAGGTAGCATTTGGGAAAGACTTTTTAACGATAAGTCCCATATTACCTGCCATATCTAAAGTTACCTCTTTAACTTTCTTGCGTTGCTTTAAAGGAATTTTCTCTAGTATTTTTATCACAGTTTCGGCTTTGGTTCCTTTGACCATTGCAACTAAGGCTCCCTTCTTTCCTTTTGCTTTTTTATTGGTTAGTATGGTATATAAATCACCATTAGAAAAGGCAGTCTCATCAAGGGATAAATTTGCGCCTAAGTTTTGTGCGAATAATAGCCAATCTGTTGCGTGTTGTTTTTGACCCCACGCTTTAAAATCACTCAGATAGTCCTTGTACTGTCTTTGTAGACTTCTGGGATTAACACCATAGAAATTAGCTACAAGTGTTGTACTTGAAGCGTTATTACTTATAGACCTCTTTTAAAAAAGCAGCAAATTCACTAGTTATTCTAGTTCCTTTTGCTACTAAATCCCAATCTCTTGTAACTACTTTACTAGTCACTTCATTAAGCCATCTACGCCGTGTTATATGCAGATAAACATCCTTACCTCGTATAGGGAAATCTTGAACGGTCGCCTCTGGAAAGAAGCCTTTAGAGTGGAGTTTAGCATTATTAAGTACAGATGGAACCTCATTTAATTCTGTAAAATAGAAATGTATCTCTTCTCCTTTAATCTCGTGTTTGGTTAAATCAAAATGACTTACCAGTACTTCGGGAAGTAATAAATTAGCAACTGCAAATAAAGCGTCTGAGGACATAGAAATTTTAAAAGCAAAGTTGCCTCTAATTTAGTTACTCCACAACTTTTTGTGTTGAGCCAGGATCTAACTATTATATTGTAGATGCCGATAAAAGAACAAAATCTAAGTTGTTCGATAATGAAAAAATGGCAATTTGGTTAACTAAAATTACCAAAGACCCATACGATGCGCAGCATTTACCTCGTTTTAAATTTAAATTCGTTAAAAACGAAACAGCAATTCGATTTAGAGTTACAGCAACAGAAAAAGTTGAAGTTGTAGCTGATAAAAAAGAAGAGGCAAAGAAAGATACCATTACTACTGATTCTACAGATACTAAAAAAGCAAAGAAGAAAAAACCTAAACTAGAAAAGAAAGTATACTTCTTAGAATATAAACTGGGTGGTAATTCTTTAACAATTGTTAATACAAAAAAAGAAGAAGAAAAACCATGGGAAAAATGGGCAAACATTTCTCCAGATAGCACAATTGTATTGTTTTCTAAAAACCATAACATGTATTGGATGGATAAGGCTAATTTCCTAAAAGCCATGGAAGATGAAAAAGATTCTACAATAGTGGAAAATCAATGGACAAAAGACGGAGAAGAGTACTATGCATATGGAAGTAGGTCTTGGGGAGAGAATAATGAGACTAAAGAAGAAAAAAAAGACGATAGAAAAGGGATCTGGGGAACTTGGTCTCATGATTCTAAGCAGTTTATATACCAGAGAACAGATTCTAGAATGCTAAAAGAATTATGGGTTATTAATTCTGTGGCTAAAAAACGTCCAACATTAGAAACGTATAAATACCATATGCCTGGAGAAAAGGATTTTTCAAAATCAGAATTATTGGTATTTAATATTGGAAGTAAAGATGTTACTACTGTAAAATTAGATACTACAATTCAACAAAGCGTTTCTGTTTACCGTCATCCTCGAAAAAAATCGAGCTATTCAGATGATTTTGAACCTTCATTATTGCTTTCCAAAAAAGGAAAGATATACTTTAGAACAGTAAGTAGAGATAGAAAAAAACTTAATATCTGTGTAGCAGATATTAAAACTGGTGAAGTAACAGTTCTAATTAAAGAAGAACTAAATACCTATGTAGAGTCAAAGAATTTAGTGCTTTTTAATAACGAAAAAGAGTTATTGCAGTGGTCAGAACGTGATGGCTGGGCACATTTTTATCTTTATAATGCTAATGGTACTTTAAAACGTCAAGTAACTTCTGGTGCCTATCATGTAAATAGGTTTGTAGGAATAGATGAAAATACTAGAACATTGTATTTTAAAGCTAATGGTGTTTCAAAAGACCAAGATCCATATTATGAACATTTATATAAGATCAATTTAAGCGGTACTGGTTTCAAGAGTCTAAATAAAGGGGATTTTAATACCGGTACTAATATGGCAGATTCTAATAAGTATTTTGTAAGCAATTTTTCTAGAGTTAATACTGTTCCTAAATCTGAATTACGAAATGCCAATGGTAACTTGGTGATGAATTTGGAAGAAGCAGATTTATCTCAGCTTTTAGCAACGGGTTATCAATTTCCAGAACCTTTTAAAATGAAAGCTGCCGACGGAATTACCGATATTTATGGTGTAATGTATAAGCCTTTTGATTTTGATGAAACAAAAAGTTATCCATTGTTAGAATATGTATATCCTGGACCACAAACTGAAGCTGTAAATAAATCTTTTTCTGGACGTATGAACAGAACGGATAGAATTGCACAAGTTGGTTTTATTGTGGTTACCCTAGGAAATAGAGGAGGAGATCCTAGGCGATCAAAATGGTATCATAATTATGGTTATGGAAATTTAAGAGATTATGGATTAGCGGATAAAAAATATGTAGCAGAGCAACTGGCAGATAAGCATTCGTTTATAGATATTAATAAGGTTGGTATATTCGGACACTCTGGCGGCGGTTTTATGTCTACTGCAGCTATGTTAGTGTATCCAGATTTCTTTAAAGCAGCAGTTTCTTCTGCTGGTAATCATGATAATTCTATGTACAATAGTTGGTGGAGCGAGACACACCACGGAGTAGAAGAGATAAAGGACTTGGACGGAAAGATTAGTTATAAGTACGATATTGATAAAAATCATTCTTTAGCAGCCAATTTGAAAGGAAAACTTATGTTGGTTACTGGTGATGTCGATAATAATGTACATCCAGGAGCAACCATAAGAATGGCTAATGCACTTATAAAAGCAAATAAACGTTTTGACTTTATGTTAATGCCAGGACAAAGGCATGGTTTTGGAAGCATGACAGAGTATTTCTTCTGGTTAAAAGCAGATTATTTCAGCAAAAACTTTTTAGGAGTGGAAGCTACTAATGTTAATATGTTAGAAGTTAATAGAGATAAAGCTAAAAACTAGCATATAAATAATACTTATATTAAAAAGTCCTAAGAAGTTCTTCTTCCTAGGACTTTTTATTTGGAATGTCTTTAAGTTTCTAATTATTGAATCCTTAATTTTTTGTTAATAAGATCATAAATTATTACGAATAAACAGATAAAAATAAGTTTATTATCTATATTTAAGCATGTGTAATTAAGAACAACCAAAATGATGTTAAAAAAAGTAAAAACAGGCCTGCTGTGCTGTACAATGGTGATGCTAGCTTTTGTTTCCTGTAAAACGGAATCAAAACAAGAAAAATCAAGTAGCAAATTGGCAATTGATTTCGAAAAGTATGAATTGACTAATGGGTTACAAGTAGTCTTACATCAAGATAAATCTGACCCCATTGTATCTGTCGCAATTATGTACCATGTAGGATCCAATAGAGAGAAAACTGGGCGTACTGGTTTTGCACATTTATTTGAACATATGTTGTTTCAAGAATCAGAGAATGTACCACAAGATCAATTTTTCAAGAAAATACAAGATGCTGGTGGGACACTAAATGGTGGAACATGGCAAGATGGTACGGTTTATTACGAAGTAGTTCCTAAAAATGCTATGGAAATGGTGATGTGGTTGGAAAGCGATCGTATGGGCTATTTAATTAATACGGTTACTGAGGCTGCATTTACGAATCAACAAGAAGTGGTTCAGAACGAAAAAAGACAACGTGTAGATAACAATCCTTATGGGCATACAGGATGGGTTATTGATAAAAATATGTTTCCTGAAGGTCATCCATATAGCTGGCAAGTAATAGGAGAGCTGGTAGATTTGCAAAAAGCAACAGTTGAAGATGTAAAGGAGTTTTATGATCGTTTTTATGGCCCTAATAATGCTACTTTAGTTTTGGCAGGAGATTTTGAGTCTGTAGATGCTAAGGCAATGATTGAAAAGTATTTTGGAGAGATCAAACGTCGTCAAGATGTACCAGATTTAAAAATTCAAAATGTTAGTTTATCAGAAACTAAAAGATTATATCACGAAGATAATTTTGCAACAACAGCACAACTAAATATGGTATGGCCAGCTGTAGAGCAGTATACAGATGATGCTTATGCTTTGGATTTCTTAGGACAATTACTTGCTGATGGTAAAAAAGCACCACTGTATAAGGTTCTGGTTGAAGAAAAAGAATTAACATCAAGAACTACAGCTTATAATAATGCCTCTGAAATTGCAGGTAAATTTAATGTTGTTATTACTGCTAATGACGGTAAAAGTTTGGCAGATGTTGAGAAAGGAGTTTTTGAGTCTTTTGCACGTTTTGAAAAAGATGGAATTACCGATACGGATATTGAACGAATTAAAGCAAGTCTAGAAACAGATTTTTACAATGGTATTAGTAGTGTTCTTGGAAAATCTTTTCAATTAGCTCAATATAATGTATTTGCTAAAGATCCAGCATTTATTACCCAAGATATTGAAAATATTAAAAGTGTTACTAAAGAAGATGTATTACGTGTGTATAATAAGTATATAAAGGATAAGCCTTATGTAATTACTAGTTTTGTGCCACGTGGTAAGTTAGATCTTGTAGCCGAAAATTCTGAAATGGCTGCTGTTGTAGAGGAAGAAATTACAGAAAATATAAAAAAAGAGGAAGAAGCTATTGCTGAAGTTGAAGTAGAAAAAACGCCTTCAAACTTTGATAGATCAATAGAACCAGAACAAGGACCTTCTCCAGAATTACATATTCCTAATTCTTGGGCTACAACACTTGGTAATGAAATGGTTGTGTATGGTATTGAACAATCAGAAATTCCTACTGTTAACTTTAGTATGGTTATAGACGGTGGACATCTATTGGATGTTTTTGAGAAAAATGGTGTTGCCAATTTAATGACCGACATTATGATGGAAGGTACGGCTACAAAAACACCAGTAGAATTGGAAGAAGCTATAGAACTTTTAGGAGCATCAATCAATATGTTTACAAGTAATGAGGCAATCACTATCCAAGGAAATACGCTAACACGTAATTTTGATAAAACCATGGCTTTGGTGGAAGAAATTTTATTACATCCAAGATGGGATGCTAAAGAGTTAGGAAGAATTAAGACTAGGACAGTGAATAATATCAAACGTTCCGATGCTAATCCTAATGCTGTTGCTAGAAGGGTTTATAATAAATTACTGTATGGAGAAAAACACATTTTTGCTTATCCAACTTCTGGTACAGTAGCATCTGTGGAAGCAATAACGATGGACGATTTAAAAGCTTTTTACGCTAAGAATTTTTCGCCATCTATTACAAAAATGCATATTGTTGGAAGTATTTCTAAAGATAAAGCACTAGGTACTCTTAAGCGGTTAGAAAATAGTTGGGGCGCTAAAGAAGTAACTATACCCTCTTATGAAATTGTAAATAATAGAGATAAAAAATCATTGTATTTTGTTGATATCCCTAATGCCAAGCAATCAGTAATTAATATTGGATACCTAGCAATGGCAAGGACAGATAAGGATTATTATCCAGCAACAGTAATGAATTATAAGTTGGGAGGATCATTTTCTGGAAATGTAAATCTAATTTTAAGAGAAGAAAAAGGCTATACCTATGGTGCTCGTACCAGATTTAGTGGTTCTAAAATACCAGGTACATTTACAGCTTCTTCTAGTGTCCGTACCAATACGACATTAGAATCGGTAAATATATTTAAAGAAGAGATTACCAAATATCAAGAAGGTATATCTGAAGAAGATTTAAATTTTACTAAAAATGCGCTTATAAAATCTAATGCTCGGAGATTTGAAACTCAATTTTCTCTTTTGGGAATGCTTCAAACCCGTAGTAACTACAATTTTGATGCAGATTATATAAGTAAAGAAGAGCAGGTTATAAACGGAATGACTTTAGAACAGCATAAAGCTTTGGCAAATAAATATTTGGACGAAAACAAGATGTTGTATCTTGTTGTTGGAGATGCTGCTACCCAGTTTAACCAATTTGAGCTTGCTGGTTTTGATGAAGTGAAATTAGTAGATAAAAATGCCGAAGAAACAGAATTAAAGAAAGTAAAACCATAATTTCTTTAAATTTAAATTTTAAAAACAGGATACAACCGTAGTTGCATCCTGTTTTTTTATTTTTATATTTAGCGTAAATTCAATTGACAATTAACATAAACCTTAAAAGTAGCCTTATTGCACCTTTTAGTGTTTGTGCATTTTAAACCAAATTTGATAATGTTAAAAAGATTACGTAAATCCGGTCCAGGAGTTCTTATTGCTGCAGCTTTTATCGGCCCTGGAACAGTAACAACCTGTACTGTTGTTGGAGTACAATTTGGTTATGCCCTGTTATGGGCAATGTTACTTTCTATTATAGCAACTATGGTATTGCAAGAAATGGCAGTTAGAGTTGGTATTGTTACCCAAAAAGGACTTGCAGAGGTGATTAAGCAAGAGCTTAAAAAACCTGTAATTAGAATCATTGTTATTGTATTGATTTTGTCTGCAATAGTTATTGGCAATGCTGCATATGAAGCAGGGAATATTGGCGGTGCTGCATTAGGTATTGAAGCAATATTTGGAAAAGAACATGCGAGTTTTTATCCAATAATAATTGGGCTATGTGCATTTTTGTTACTTATTGTTGGGAGTTATAAGTTTTTAGAACGCTGCTTAGTTGTTTTGGTGTTGTTAATGAGTGTTTCTTTTATAGCAACTGCTATAATTACCAAACCTGATTTTGTGGCAATTTTTAAAGGCCTATTTATTCCAACTATTCCTAAAGATGGTATTTTAAGCATTATTGCATTAGTAGGAACCACTGTAGTACCTTACAATTTGTTTTTACATGCTTCTTTGGTAAAAGAAAAATGGAAATCAACAAGTCAATTGGGTGATGCCAAAAAAGATGCCGTTATAGCCATAGCAGTAGGTGGTATGGTTTCTATGGCTATAATTATAGCAGCAACTGCAATAAAAGTTGATCAAGTTACAAGTGCATTAGATTTAGCTATAGGATTAGAACCTCTCTATGGTAATATGGCAAAATATAGCTTAGGTATTGGGCTTTTCGCTGCTGGCATTTCTTCTGCAATAACCGCTCCTTTAGCTGCTGCTTATGTTGCAAATAGCTGTTTTGGATGGAAGGCAGGACTTAAAGATTATCGTTTTAGAATAGTTTGGATACTAATTTTAGGGCTTGGTGTTTTCTTTTTATCTTTTGGAATTAGTATCATCGAGATTATAAAATTTGCTCAAGTTGCAAATGGTATTTTATTACCATTAATAGCTGTGTTTTTATTGTGGATTGTCAATAAAACATCTGTACTTGGAAAATATAAAAATACCATGTTTCAAAATATTTTGGCATTAGCAATTATTATTTTAGCTGTAATCTTAGGTTTGAAGAGTATTTTTAAAGTTTTCGAATTGATATAATACCAATTTTTTAAAATTTATAAATACTATTTCGAATACGATAACTGATGGGTACATTTAAAATTGACATAAATAGTGATGTAGGGGAAGGAATGGAGAATGAAGAGCAGTTATTTCCATTAATTACTTCTTGCAATATTGCTTGCGGTGGTCATGCTGGAGATACGCAATCCATGAATACTGTTGTGAAATTGGCAGTATTAAATAAGGTAAATATAGGAGCCCATCCTTCTTACCCCGATATTGAAAATTTTGGGCGATTATCCATGTCTATTAATGATACTGAGCTAATAGCTTCTGTTCAATCGCAAATAGAAAGGTTAAAATCTATCTCAGAGTTTTATGGTACAAATTTATCACATATTAAAGCTCATGGAGCATTGTATAATGATATAGCCAAGGATGATAAACTTGCTGATGTTTTTTTGCAAGCTATTTTACCTTATCGATCATTAGTGCTATATGTTCCATATCAATCTATAATAAGTGAAAAAGCTTTGAAATTGGGATGTAACATTAAATACGAAGCTTTTGCAGATCGAAACTATAATGATGATGGCTCATTAGTCTCTAGAAAATTACCCAACGCAGTATTGCACAATAAAAAAATAGTATTTCAGCATGTAAAAAACATGATATTAAATGAAAGTATAGTGACTATTAATAGTGATAAAATAGAAACTAAAGCAGAAACACTATGTGTGCATGGTGATACTAAAGAAGCGCTAGAGTTGTTGCTGTATTTAAATCAAAAATTACCAGAAGTTGGTATTAGAATTACAAATGACTAATTACACTATAATTTATAAACCCGTTGGTGATTGTGCTATTCTTATAGAGTGGCCACAAAAAATAGATAAACATATTTTAAATGATTTATCTGGCTTTTCTCAAAAAATCAGTTCTTTTTTGGATGATGGCTGGGAATTGGTACCTGCGTACAACTCTATAATGCTTATTAGTAATAGTGCCATCACCAATTTTGAAGAGTTAAGCACTCAGTTAATGGCATTGTATCATAAAAAAGAGAGCTTAGAACTAGAAATTAGAACTCAATGGCAGTTACCCGTCTATTATGATGATGAATATGCACTTGATTTAGCAGAAGTAGCAAGAGTTAATAATATAACTACTTCAGAAGTAATAGCACTACATACGGATGCGGTATATACCGTGTATGCTATTGGTTTTTTACCTGGTTTTATGTATTTGGGCGGTTTAGATGAAAAAATAGTAACACCAAGAAAAAAACAACCCCGCTTAAAAGTTGAAAAAGGAGCAGTTGGTATTGCCAATGATCAAACAGGGGTGTATCCCCAAGAATCTCCTGGTGGATGGAATATTATTGGGAATTGTCCAATTCCAATTTTTGATATTTCAGCATCAAAACCATGCTTTATCAATGTTGGTGATGAAATCGTATTTAAGGAAGTGTCAAAACCACAATTTGAACTTTATAAAATAGAAGTAGCAACAGGTGTGTATCAACCTCAAAAGAAAACATTATGATAACGATACTTAAATCAGGTTTTTATACTACCATTCAGGACTTGGGTAGGTTTGGTTATAGAAACAAAGGCGTACCTGTTTCTGGTGTTATGGATGAATATTCTGCAATTAATGCCAATCTAATGCTTGGTAATGATAAAAATGATGTTGTTTTTGAAATGACAATGCTTGGCGCTACTTTTTTGTTCTCTAAAGCGACTTATATAGCTATTTCTGGAGCTAAAATTGAAGTATTATTAAATAATAAACCAATTTCAACGGAAAATACAATCTGTATAGCAGCGGGAGATATACTAGCCTTGGGCAGAATGGAAAAGGGATTTAGATCTTATTTAGCAATTAAGAATGGGCTGCTGGTACCAACAGTTTTAGGCAGCTGTTCTTATTATACTGCAATTACAAATTCAAGTAGCATTTCTAAAGGAGATGTTTTCGAGTATCAAGATTGTAAAACACCTTTTCCGAAGAATATAAGTAATTATGATACTTCTATAATAACTGCTGATGTATTGGAAGTTTATAAAGGGCCTGAATTTACGCTATTGTCCGATCAGCAGTTAAGCATGCTCTTTGCAAGGCAATTTTCTGTTTCAAAAGATAATAATAGAATGGCATATCAAATAAAAGAAACCATAACAAGTATATCGGAAAGCATACTAACTTCTGCAACACTTCCAGGTACTGTTCAATTGACTCCACAGGGAAAATTAATAGTTTTAATGAAAGATGGACAGACTACAGGTGGCTATGCAAGAATTTTACAACTTTCAAAAAAAGCTATTGCAGTTTTAGCTCAGAAAAAAACTGGAGAAAATTTTAGTTTGAAGCTGATAGTTTGAAAACACTATCATATTTAAGATTACAACGAATTAATTCTATATTAATAAGGGGTTTTTCCCCTTTTTGATTTCTAAGGAAGTGATTAATTTGCAGCAGTTAATTATATTTTAGTGTTCAGCTTTTAAAAATATAAATAGTAAACAAATGTATTATGATTAAAACAGTACAATTTACCCTAGTAGTTTTTCTGATTGCAACAATAATATCTTGCGATCAAGATGGAAATAATACTGTAGAACCACCAAAAGGAGTGATTCCTGTTAAAGTAGCTCAAGAATTGCAAACAAATTTCTTAAAAACAAGAGAGGGAGTTATTAATGCCGAAATTGGATATCAGGATTCTAGAGAAGTGTGGTGGTCCATTGATGAGTTGAAGCAATACATTGCCTATGTAGAACAAGAATCTGCAAAACAAGGAAAGAAAAATCTAGGACTTCGTGTATATTTTGGTGCTACAGCTGCAACAATGGAATATAAAAACGGATTATCTACCTTGTTTTTTGTGCCTACTTTTAATAATGGTAAAAACAAGGCTGCAGTTTTTAGTATGATACCACCTGATGACGGAGATGAAAATAATTATGAGATTGACCCATTGAATAGAGGAACAGTTGGGGATCCACCAATTGGTTACTAAAAAAAAAAGACTTGATTAAATTTCCTGCTAACATAATATTATTACTTGAGCTAGTCGCTTTTGTGGCTTCTCTAATAATTATAAAAAGAGAGAATAATAATACAAATGCTCATTTAGTAATTTTTCTTGGAGTTACTTTTTTTTATGAAATAATAAGTGCAGCAATAACAATTAATTATTACAAATTTGATTTTTTTATTTTTGATTTCTTTAATACAGTATTTGAAAATAAATATGTAAAAAACAACATTTGGATATCCAATATATTCTATGTTTTTTGGTATTCATATATACTGTATTATATTTTCAATTTTTTAGAAGGAAAAAAAATAAGAATTATTGGGAAATTAGCAGTGATAGCTTTTTTAATGTTTTCTCTTATTGATTTATATGTCAATTGGAATATGGTGTTTTCTGAGCTTTTAGACGGTACAACTATTGTTGGCGCAATACTATTTCTGGTATCAGCTTTATTGTACTATTATGAATTTTTAAAATCAGATAAAATTTTATATTTTTATAAGAATCTTTCCTTTTGGGTAATTACGTCTCTTCTTATTTTTAACTTGGTTACCACACCAATTTTTTTGTTTTCATCACAATTAAAATTTAAAGGTACTACCTATAATTATATTTTGTTGTTTTCTAACATAATTCTTTATGGTGGAATTACAACTGGACTCATTATTAAGGCTATACATGCCAAAACTAAACAGTAATTTGCGCTAAAACTTTAAATTAAATAGTGAATTAAATAATTTCTTTCAAATAAATAATAAGTAATAGCTCTATTTGTGAGGGTAATTCTACGTATTATTGTTAATAAAATCTTTAAATGGCAGAAAATAAACTTTAGTTTTATATTTTTATGCTGTTAACTAATCTCTAACTCATTGAACAACACTACTGATGAATATGTATACCTAATTGTGTACGTAACATTACTAATTGTTATTTTGATAACATTTGTAATGGTATTTCTTATTGCATACAATAAAAAGAAGATAGAAATTCTACTTGACAAAGTAAATCAACGTCAGCATTTTGAGAAAGTAATCATTAATACACGTTTAGAAATCCAAGAGCATATCTTAAAAAATTTGAGTTGGGAACTGCATGATAATGTTGGACAGCTATTATCGGTTGCAAAAATGCAGTTAAATATTATTCTTCCTGAATTAACTGAAGACCAGCAATTAAAAATTAAAGAAACTTCAACTATTGTTGGTCAGAGTCTGCATGATGTTCGTTTGTTATCAAAAACATTAAATAGTGAAGTGCTAAGTAAGTATACATTAACAGAAGCGATAACATTAGAATTGGAGCGGTTCAATAGACTAGACTTAATAGAAGCTTCAAAAGAAGTAATAGGTACTGAGTTTACAATTCAAAAAAAAGAAACTATCATAATTTTTAGAATATTTCAAGAGGTTTTCTCAAACGTTATAAAACATGCAGATGCAACATTTTTAAAAGTAAAATTAATTTTTAATGATGGCTCTTTAGAAATAGAAGTAAGAGATGATGGTAATGGATTTGATACTGCTCTAATTTCTAAGGGATGTGGCTTGCAAAATATGCAAAGTAGAGCGGAGTTGATAAATGCTAATCTGAACATATTTTCAGAATTAGAACAAGGGACTTCTATAAAATTAGTATATTCACCGAAAAAAGAAGAACTTTGCACAATATGAACCGAGCATGTTAAGAACTTTATCGCCCAAGGGAATGACTAATTGCGAACAGCATGTGCCTGTTAAAAAACAATAGATATAGACACATGAACCGAGCATGTTAAAAAGCATATCACAAGAAAAAATGACTAAAAGCGAACAGCATGTGTCAGTTAAAAAAACAGTAAATATAGACAGATGAAGCACTCCGTTGTCATTGTAGATGATCATTCTCTATTTGCAAAATCACTTAAGATATTAGTAGATTCTTTTGATGATTTTGAGGTGGTTTACCATGCCACTAACGGAAAAAAACTATTAGATTGGTTAGAATTAACGAATCAGAGACCTGATGTAATTTTATTAGATATTAACATGCCTGTATTAAATGGTATGGATACAATGAAAGTGCTATGTGAGCGTTTTTCAAAATTAAAAGTATTGGCCCTATCTATGGATGATGAAGATGAGACCGTGATAAAAATGCTTAGAAATGGAGCTAAAGGATATTTGCTAAAAGATATTGATCCTGAGGTGTTAAAAGAAGCTTTATCTTCTGTGATTCACCAAGGTTTTTATACTTCAGAACGTATAACTAATGAAATCTTTCATGTTGCCATTCCAAAAACTGAACTTAAATTAAAAGTAAGAGAGAAAGAATTTTTAAAATGGGCATGTACTGAAAAAACATATAAGGAAATTGCTTCTGAGATGTTTTTAAGCCCCAAAACTGTTGATGGCTACAGGGAAGCACTCTTTGAAAAATGTAATGTAAAGAGTAGAGTTGGTTTGGTGCTTTATGCCATAAAAAATAATATTATTGAAATTTAACTTTGAAATATAAAAAACTTTTCTAAGTTTGTAAGACAAATGAAGAACATACTAAACATAATTAGCATTGTCATTATTATTCCTCAGGAATGATATAGCTGATTAATGAGTAAATCGAAGCCTATATCAAGATAAAAATTGATATAGGCTTTTTTTTTGCTTTTTTCTTAACTATTGAATATGATATATTTAATTTAAGAAACAAGCTGTTTTTCAGTTTGTTAGCTGTCATTTTAGTGCTTTGAGTTTAAAATAATAGCTAAAAGCGAATAAAAGGTAGAAAAATAACAAGATAATTTTGATTTATATATTAATTCGATACGTTTTTAACATTTTATATGAACTATACTAAATTTAGTAAAGCAGTAACTCAAGATCCAACACAACCTGCAGCACAAGCGATGTTACATGCAATTGGTTTAACAGACGAGGATTTTCTTAAACCACTAGTAGGTATTGCTAGTACAGGTTACGAAGGAAACCCATGTAATATGCATTTAAATGACCTTGCCAAATTGGTAAAAGAAGGAACACTTACTGCTAACTTAGTTGGATTAATATTTAATACTATTGGAGTTAGTGATGGTATTTCGATGGGAACACCTGGTATGCGATTTTCATTGCCATCAAGAGATGTTATTGCTGATTCTATGGAAACAGTGGTACAGGCAATGAGTTATGACGCATTGGTTACTGTAGTAGGCTGTGATAAAAACATGCCTGGAGCATTAATGGCAATGTTACGTCTAGATAGACCTTCTATATTGGTTTATGGTGGAACCATAGCTTCTGGTTGTCATGAAGGTAAAAAATTAGATATCGTATCTGCTTTTGAAGCTTGGGGAGAAAAAGTTGCTGGTACTATAGATGAAAGCGAATATAAACAAGTAATTAAAAAAGCTTGTCCAGGTGCTGGTGCATGTGGAGGTATGTATACTGCTAATACAATGGCATCAGCAATTGAAGCATTAGGAATGTCTATGCCGTATAACTCTTCTAATCCTGCAATTAGTGCAGCTAAAGAAGAAGAATGCAAAGCAGTTGGCGATGCATTAAAAGTATTGATAGAAAAAGATATTAAACCTTCGGATATTGTAACTAGAAAAGCCTTAGAAAACGCAATTAGATTGGTTACTATAATGGGAGGCTCTACAAATGCAGTATTGCACTTTTTAGCAATAGCTAGAGCAGCTAGAATAGAATTTACCCTAGCAGATTTTCAAAAAATAAGTGATACTACTCCGTTTTTAGCAGATTTAAAACCTAGTGGTAAGTTCTTAATGGAAGATGTACATCGTGTAGGTGGTATTCCAGCGGTATTAAAGTATTTACTAGCAGAAGGATTGATACATGGAGATTGTTTAACTGTTACTGGGAAAACATTGGCAGAAAATTTAGGAGATGTTAAAGATTTAATAGAAGGACAACAGGTGATTAAACCGCTAAGCAATCCAATAAAAGAAACTGGGCACCTAAGAATATTGTTTGGGAACCTTGCAGAAGAAGGTTCTGTAGCAAAAATTACAGGAAAAGAAGGACTTCATTTTAAAGGAAAAGCAAAAGTTTTTGAAGGAGAATATGCCGCTAATGATGGAATCAGAGATGGTTTGGTAGAAAAAGGAGATGTTGTCGTCATCAGATATGAAGGACCTAAAGGGGGACCAGGAATGCCGGAAATGTTAAAACCAACGGCTGCTATTATGGGAGCAGGCTTAGGAAAAAATGTGGCCCTAATTACAGATGGACGTTTTTCTGGAGGGACTCATGGTTTTGTAGTTGGGCATATTGTTCCTGAAGCTCAAGAAGGAGGGACTATTGCTATTTTAAAAGATGGAGATATTATTACTATTGATGCTGAAACGAATACAATTTCTGTAGACCTTAGTGATGAAGAAATTGCAAAAAGAAAATCAGAATGGAAACAACCGCCTTTAAAATTTGATAGAGGAGTGTTGTATAAATATGCAAATACTGTTTCATCAGCGTCTCAAGGATGTGTTACTGATGAATTTTAAAAAAAGATTATGGAGACATTAAAGAAAGAGAAAAAAGAATCTTCCATAGCTACCACAATAAAAATAAGTGGGGCGGAAGCAGTAATTAGATGTTTGTTGGCAGAAGGGGTAGATTTACTGTACGGTTACCCAGGAGGTGCTATAATGCCTGTATATGATGAATTGTATAAGTTTAGAAATGAATTAAGACATGTGCTTACTCGTCATGAGCAAGGTGCAACACATATGGCGCAGGGTTATGCTAGAAGTAGTGGTAAAGTTGGAGTTGCGATTGCAACTTCAGGACCAGGAGCTACTAATTTAGTTACTGGTATTGCTGATGCTCAAATAGATTCTACACCTATGGTTTGTATTACTGGCCAAGTAGCGAGTCATCTACTGGGATCTGATGCTTTTCAAGAAACAGATATTATTGGTATTTCTACGCCAGTAACCAAATGGAATTATCAAATTACGAAGGCTGAAGAAATTCCAGAAATTTTTGCAAAAGCGTTTTATATTGCTAGATCTGGTCGTCCAGGACCTGTATTAATTGATATCACAAAAGATGCACAATTTGCAGATTTTGAGTTTTCTTATGAGAAATGTACAGGTATTAGAAGTTATAAAGCTATACCAGATGTAGAACTAACAGCTATAGAAGCTGCTGCTGAAGTAATAAATGCTGCAAAAAAGCCATTTATAGTTTTTGGACAAGGTATAGTATTGGGTAAAGCTGAAGCAGAATTAAAGGCATTAATCGAAAAAGCTGATATTCCTACGGCTTGGACAATTTTAGGACTTTCAGGATTACCCACAGATCATGAACTAAATGTAGGAATGGTAGGGATGCATGGAAATTATGCTCCTAATATTCTAACGAACGAATGCGATGTTTTAATTGCATTAGGGATGCGTTTTGATGATAGGGTTACAGGAAATTTAGAAACTTATGCAAAACAAGCAAAAGTAATTCATTTTGAAATTGACCCAGCAGAGGTGGAAAAAAATGTAACGACAGAGGTAGCTGTATTAGGTGATGTAAAAGAAACACTTGGTTTATTACTTCCTTTGATTAAGGAAGCTAAACATCCTGAATGGAGAGCAGAATTCAAAAAGAATTTCGATTTAGAATATGAAACTGTTATAAAAGATGAAGTTACGCCAACAAAAGAAGGTTTAACAATGGGCGAAGCTATTGAAGCTGTTAATAAAGCTTCTGGTGGCGATGCTATTATAGTATCAGATGTGGGACAGCATCAAATGATGGCGTGTAGGTATGCCAAATTCAACAAAACCATGAGTAATATTACCTCTGGAGGATTGGGAACAATGGGATTTGCACTTCCTGCAGCTATTGGAGCTAAAATGGGAGCAATGGAACGTGAAGTTGTTGCCGTAATTGGTGATGGTGGCTATCAAATGACAATCCAAGAACTTGGAACTATTTTTCAAACAAAAGTACCAGTAAAAATTATGGTATTGAATAATGAGTTTTTAGGAATGGTACGCCAATGGCAAGAATTGTTTTTTGACAGGCGTTATGCATCTACAGAAATGTCAAATCCTGATTTTATAAAAATCGCTGAAGGATATGATATAAAAGCACGAAAAGTAACCAAGCGAGATGATTTACAGGAAGCTGTTAATGAAATGTTGGCAAGTAAAGATTCCTATTTCTTGGAAGTTTGTGTAGAAAAAGAAGGTAAAGTATTTCCAATGATAGCAACTGGAGCATCTGTTTCTGACTGTAGATTAAAATAAGAGTAATGGAAGAAAATAAAACATATACAATATCTGTTTATACAGAAAATAACTTGGGATTACTAAATAGAATCTCAGCTATATTCTTAAAGCGTCACGTTAACATAGAAGGATTAACTGTTTCTAAGTCAGAAATAGAAGGTGTTTCTAGATTTGTAATCGTAGTAAATACCACTGAAAAATGGGCTAAGAATTTAGTCAGTCAAATAGAGAAACAAATAGAGGTAATACGTGCCTATTATCATACCGATGATGAAACCATTTATATGGAATCGGCTTTGTTTAAGGTCGCGTCAGATTTATTATTTGATGAACGAGAAATTCAAAATATCATCAAAGAAACCAATGCGGAGATCGTTACTGTTTCTAGAGCATTTTTTGTGATTTCTAAAACAGGACGACGCAAAGAAATCAATCATTTGCACGATCAATTAAAACCGTTCGGTATAAAACAGTTTGTGCGTTCAGGAAGAATAGCAGTTTCTAAAGAAGAAATGGCAGTTTCATCCATATTAGAAGCGTTTAAAAATTAAATATAACCACAGTTCAAGAAAAAAATTGAGCAATAACACCCAATTAGTTGGGCAACATTAATAAATAAAAAAAAATGGCTAATTATTTCAATACACTACCGTTAAGATTGCAACTAGAGCAGCTTGGAGTTTGTTCTTTTATGAACGAATCTGAATTTAATGAAGGTGTTTCAAAATTAAAAGGAAAGAAAATTGTAATTGTAGGATGTGGAGCACAAGGGTTAAACCAAGGGTTAAACATGCGCGATTCTGGATTGGATATCTCATATGCACTAAGGGATGCAGCAATATCAGAAAAAAGACAATCTTTTGTAAATGCTACAGATAATGGATTTGTTGCTGGCACCTATGCAGAGTTGATTCCTACAGCAGATTTGGTATGTAACCTTACTCCAGACAAACAGCATACCAATGTGGTGTCTACGATAATGCCATTAATGAAAAAGGGAGCTACACTTTCGTATTCTCACGGATTTAATGTAGTGGAAGAAGGAATGCAAATTAGAGAAGACCTTACGGTTATAATGGTTGCACCTAAATGCCCTGGAACAGAGGTAAGGGAAGAATATAAAAGAGGTTTTGGTGTGCCAACGCTAATTGCAGTACATACAGAAAACGATCCTAATGGAGATGGTTTTGAGCAAGCAAAGGCCTATGCGGCAGCTACTGGTGGTCATAAAGCGGGAGTATTGCATTCTTCATTTATAGCAGAGGTTAAGTCTGACCTTATGGGAGAACAAACTATTCTTTGTGGTTTGTTGCAAACAGGATCTATTTTATCGTTTGATAAAATGGTAGAGAAAGGAATTGAACCTGCCTATGCTTCTAAGTTAATTCAGTACGGATGGGAAACCATTACAGAGGCATTAAAATATGGTGGTATCACTAATATGATGGATCGTCTGTCTAATCCTGCTAAGCTTGAAGCGTATCGATTATCTGAGGAATTAAAAGATATAATGCGTCCATTATTTCAAAAACATATGGACGATATTATGGTTGGTCATTTTTCTAAAACCATGATGGAAGACTGGGCTAATGATGATAAGAATCTATTATCATGGAGAGCAGCAACAGGAGAGACTGCTTTTGAAAAAACAGCTCCAACAACAGCCGATATCTCTGAGCAAGAATATTTTGATCATGGAGTATTAATGGTTGCTTTTGTGAAATCAGGAGTAGAATTGGCCTTTGAAACCATGACAGATGCTGGTATTGTTGCTGATTCGGCTTATTATGAGTCATTACACGAAACACCATTAATTGCAAATACTATTGCTAGAAAAAAATTATACGAAATGAATAGTGTAATTTCTGATACAGCAGAGTACGGATGTTATCTATTTGATCATGCATGTAAGCCGTTATTGGTAGATTTTATGAAAAATATAGATACCAATGTTATTGGTAAATCTTTTGATTCTAGTGGTGGTGGCGGTAATGTTCGTGGTGTTGATAATAAAACGCTTATTGAGGTTAATGCAGCGATTAGAAATCATCCAGTAGAAAAAATTGGAGAACAACTAAGAGGAGCAATGACAGCAATGAAAAAAATAGTTTAATCCCACCAGTGGGTTTAATTCCCCGATTCTTGCATCGAAATGATTAAGGTTTTTTCTTTTTTCATGCCTCTTGGGCTTGCCCCGAGATTATTGACTTAGATATAAAGTTAAAGAGTAATGGGCTATAAGGAGTTAAGTTTGTAAAAGCATAAAATAAACTCTAATTACACTCTCTTTATTGAATAAATCAACAAGTAAACAGAGGCTAGTTGTTAATGACTAGTTTCTGTTTTATTCGTTTTAATGCCTAGTAATAAGCACTCAATACCGATCAAATGGAAGTAAAGACAACATTTTTCCCAAGAATAGAGGATGTACGTAAAGCAGCTATAGTCATAAAGGATGTAGCGGAAAAAACAGCTTTAACACAGAGTATTCGGTATTCTAAAAAATACGATGCAACTATTTCATTGAAACGAGAAGATTTACAACGAGTACGATCGTATAAAATACGGGGTGCTTTTAATAAAATTAGCGCTTTAACTTCAGAACAACATGCTAAAGGTGTAGTTTGTGCAAGTGCAGGGAATCATGCGCAAGGTGTTGCTTTTGCTTGTAATCACTTAGGAATTAATGGCACTATTTATATGCCGGTAGTAACCCCAAAGCAAAAAGTAGAGCAAACCAAAATGTTTGGTGGTGATTTTGTTACTATTGTTTTGGAGGGCGATACTTTTGATGATTCATCAAAGGCTGCTATTCATGCCTGTAAAACACAAGGAAAAACGTTTGTTCATCCTTTTGACGACCCAAAAACCATAGAAGGACAGGCAACCATAGGTTTAGAGATTTTAGAACAAGAAACCAAACCTATAGATTATGTGTTTGTACCTGTAGGTGGCGGTGGATTGGCTTCTGGTTTAAGTACGGTGTTTCATCAGTTGTCCCCTAATACTAAAATTATTGGTGTAGAACCCAAAGGAGCAGCTTCTATGAGTACTTCTTTAAAAAACGGAGTGAACACTAAACTTGATAAGATTGATAAATTTATAGACGGAGCAGCGGTTCAACGAGTTGGTGATTATACATTTGCAATCTGTAAAGAATATTTATCTGATATGATTACCATATCTGAAGGAGCAGTTTGCCAGACTATACTTGATCTCTATAATAGAGATGCTATTGTTGTAGAGCCAGCAGGAGCACTTACCATAGCTGCATTAGCGCAGTATGCAGATGAAATTAAAGGAAAAAATGTAGTTTGTGTAGTTAGTGGTAGTAATAATGATATTACCAGAACTGCGGAAATCACAGAACGTGCGCTTCTTTATGCTCAATTAAAACATTATTTTATTATTCGTTTTCCACAACGTCCTGGGGCGCTAAAAGAGTTTGTTGCAGAAATATTAGGACCTGACGATGATATTACACATTTTGAATATTCTAAAAAATCAAGTAGGGGTAATGCGCCAGCAGTAGTGGGCATAGAACTGAAATCTAGTGATGATTTAGCTCCTTTAATTGCAAGAATGAAAGCGGGTAACTTTTTTGGTGACTATCTTAATGATAAACCAAATTTGTTCCAGTATTTGATTTAATATATTGATAAGAACTATTTTTTTTTTTTTTTTTTTGAAGCTATTTCCAGCTATCTGCTATAGTTTTGCCGAGCAATCATCGTTATTTAGGTTAAAATATAAAATATAGGAAAAAACCCCTTTTTGTTTTGTGTTAAGTTTTGTAATTTAATAGACAAATATATGGTACTATGAATTCAACTGAGAATAGTAATTCGACTCCAAAAAACAATAGATTTAATACGATTGCATGGATTTTTACAAAATTTATTAAATCACTTAAGAATTTTTTAAAATCGTCTTTTTTAAGCTTGTTAGTTATCGGTATTGTTTTGTTGCTATTGATAAAAATGGATCAAGCAATGACCTTGCTTATAGCTTTGGTTGAAGGGGATTCCTTTTCTTTTTTATTAATGCACTGGCCTTATGTTTATCACATTATCCTATTTATACCTATCATGCAAGAGATTTAAACAAATCCAAAGATGCATTTTGTTGGAAACCAAAAGCGCCATTTGAGAAGTGTTGGATACTCAAAAAATTTAAAGTTTATGTTTTTTACAAAAAGGATAACTCATATAAGCCAGACAACCTTGCCCATTATTTCAGGTATGCTATAGGGATATTGGTATATGGAATGTGGTTGTATTTTATATTGTGTTCTTTTGTCCCTAAAATAAGTTTTGAAGGTATAGAACTTCTTTGGTTGTATGTGCTACTCATTTGTTGTATTCCTTTTGGCTTATATATTTTTTATAAAGAAAAGCTAAGAAAGCTTGAAGCTAATAATGAAGCGCAAAGGATAAATGCGTTTTATGTTAGATTAGCTTGGCGATACTTGCTGCTGTTTTGTTTCAGTTTGGTATTGATCATAGGAACGCTATTTTTTATGAGTTTTAGTTTTACAGGTTTGTTGTTATTGATATTAACATGTTGGGTTTTTATGTTCAATTATGTGTTTTTTAGGTTATTGAGGACCCGATTAGATGTTGTTGAAGACGCTTTGGAAAATAAAAAAGGTTTTAAGCTAACGCGATTATTTGTAAAAAGCATTGCCTTTTTTAAGCAATCTGAAAATTATTTAGTTTTATTTTATATTGTTTTTTGGTTTACTTGTTTGTTTATCTGCTATTGCACTGTAGTTGCCATTACTGGTATTGATGCTATGCCAAATGGAATACCAATAATTTTTGCCTTTTTCTATTTTTACTATTTTATAGTAGCTAGTATCAAAAAAAGTGCTTTTGTTTTAAGGAAAATTAGTAAAAATAAAGAGAAACCTATTCCAATTAAATATGCGCTATTAGGATTTGCAGTACTGGTATTAACCGTTGTGTCTGTATGTTTTGAAGGAGAAACAAGGCTACATGAGTTAGATATAGAGGATCAAAAAAAGAGTATTGGAGAATCTGTTTTTTTGGATAGTATTGTAGCAAAGAAACAAGATACCATGTTTTTTATTGCAGCACATGGTGGCGGATTAAAAGCCAATGTGTGGACATTAAAAGTACTGAATCTATTGCAAGAAAAATCAAATGGAAAACTGCTCAATCAAACAATTGCCATGTCTGGAGCTTCTGGGGGGTCTTTAGGATTGGGGTTATATAGCGCTCTATATGATAAACATGGAACCAATACAACATTAATAAATAAAAGGCTTAAAGAAGTGGCAGAAGGAAATTTTGTGTCTCCTGATATTGTGTTTACGATGGGGATAGATGCTTGGAGAAGAATTTGGCCCTTTAATAAACGATTTTTTGTAAGAGATAGATCGTATTACTCCATGGTAAAATATCAAAATAGTATTGAAAACACACCTGAAAATAATAAACTAAGTAAAATTCCTTTTAGAAGTTATATAAAACATAAAGCTAGTGTTTTTCCATCATTAATAATGAATTCTTCAAGCACAAAAGGTAAAAGAGGGATATTGTGGTCTATAAAGCAAGATAATTTTGGAGCGGTATTTCCTTTTGCAGAAAACCTTGCAGATATTAGCAATGGCGAGTCAAAACTTCAGACACTTCCTTTTTATCAAGCATTATCTACAACAAATAGGTTTCCAGTATTGAGTCCTGCAGCAAAAATTAAAGGTTATGGACATTATATAGATGCTGGTGCTATAGATAATAGTGGTTTACTGGGCTGCTTGGATGTGTATAATTATTTGCTTAATGGTGTTCCTGAGAAAAAAGTACTAGAAGGTAAAAAAATAGTTTTTATTGAGATCTTAAATGGGAAATCACTATATATAGCTAAAGTCTTAAAAGAGATTAATGCCAAACACATGTATATTGATGAAGAAGAAAACGATAATATTATTGTGGATATTAAGGCTGGGCTAAATTTAGATAAAATACCAGGGTACTTAGCAGCATTTTTTAAAAACAAAGCATCGGTAGACGCTTCTCTTTTTGAATTTAAACAATTGTACATGCCTTTTAAGATAAGTAGAGATGATATTGAAAAACATTTAGGTGGTGAGCTAGATGATGTATATTTTGAAAAAATAAAAACAGAAATAGACAAAAACAATGCTGAGATAGACAATATTACAAAAGATGCTCATTGTTCTTGGATTAAAAGTTGGGATACTTACGACCCTGTTTTGTCAAGACATTTAAGTAAGAGTACTATCCGTTATATGGATCTAATGCTGAAAGAACATAGAGGGTTAAAGTCTGAAATAGATACTTTAACAAGTCCTTTTAATGAAAAGAATAATAATAATTAAGCTTTTTATTATATCTGTTTCCTGTTGTGTTTTGATGAATGGAAGTCAATTTATGTGATAAAAACACCATCAGAACTAATGATTTTGTTTTTAATTGTTAATTCAAACGTTTTCGTTGTTATCCCTGTGTAAATAAGGGGTTTTGGATGATTTTGTTCATGTTTTTTTTAGTAGTTTAGATAAAAAATAACAATACTTAGGGTTAAAAAAGTGTTTTAATTCGAGTGTTTTTTTAAGATCACAAACTATGAAAGAACAAGATGTAGCAATTCCAGAAAAATATCAAATAAAAGAAACAATTAATCAGGATACTTACTTAGTTGGAGGTAAATTAAAAAAGTGGACTGGTAAAACTACGGATGTTTTTTCAACCATATCGTCTACCACAGACTATGCCCTTACAAAATTAGGAAGCATTCCCTATATGGAAGAAAAAGAGGCTTTGGAAGCCTTAGATAGTGCCTGTGAAGCCTATGGGAAAGGACAGGGAGCATGGCCGACAATGAAGGTTTCTGATAGAATTTCTTGTATGCTTCGTTTTGTGAAGCAAATGGAAACAAAAAGAGATGAGATTGTAAAGCTATTGATGTGGGAGATTGGGAAAAATCTACCAGATTCTGAAAAAGAATTTGATAGAACAGTAGCTTATATTTATGATACTATAGAAGAGTATAAAGATTTAGATAGGGATGCTGCAAAATTTGAAAAGCAAGGAGGCATTCATGCGCATATCCGAAGAGGTTCATTGGGTGTTGTACTGTGCTTAGGCCCTTATAATTATCCTCTTAATGAGACTTTTTCTTTGTTGATTCCTGCGATGTTAATGGGGAATACAACTATTTTTAAACCTGCTAAACATGGTGTGTTGCTAATTACACCACTATTAGAAGCATTTGCTTCTAGTTTTCCTAATGGAGTTATTAATGTGTTGTTTGGAAGAGGACGAGAGATTGCAGGACCGATTATGAAAACAGGTAGAATTGATGTTTTAGCATTGATTGGGAATAGTTCATCAGCCAATGCATTGCAAAATTTACACCCAAAAAGTAATAGATTAAGATTGGTTTTGGGGTTGGAAGCAAAAAATCCAGCAATAATATTACCAGATGCAGATTTAGATTTGGTTACAGAAGAGTGTCTTTCCGGAACCTTGTCTTTTAATGGTCAACGGTGTACTGCCTTAAAAGTATTGTATGTGCATAAATCTATTGTTAATGAGTTTAATTCTCTTTTTGCAGCAAGAGTAGATCAATTAAAGTTTGGTAACCCTTGGGATGATGGTGCACAACTTACTCCTTTACCCGAATCTGATAAACCTGCATATATTAAAGAGTTAATTGATGATGCTAAAGAAAAAGGAGCGAAAATACTCAATAAAAAAGGAGGCAAGCAGTTGGATAATTTTATATACCCAGCGGTATTATATCCCGTAGCTAAAGATATGCGAGTGTTTCAAGAAGAACAGTTTGGCCCAGTTATTCCAGTAGTTGCTTTTGACGATATTAATGAACCTTTAGATGATATTGCAGATTCTAATTATGGGCAACAAGTAAGCTTGTTTGGAAAAGATATCTATACATTAGCTCCATTAATAGACACATTAGTAAATCTGGTTTGTAGAGTAAACCTGAATAGTTCTTGCCAAAGAGGACCAGATGTCTATCCATTTACAGGAAGAAAAGATTCTGCTGTAGCAACACTAAGTGTTAAAGATGCATTGCGTTCTTTTTCAATTAGAACATTTGTAGCAGCTAAAGACAATGCATTGAACACCGAAATACTAGAAAAAATGTTAGCGACAAAAGCTTCTAACTTTATAAGCACTGATTATATCTTGTAGTAGTTTTTAACTTTTTTCGAAGGTTACTTTAACATAATTGTAACTATTCTTGGTTTTCAAGAGTCGTACTTTGTGTAACAAACTAATGAATCAAAAACACACAGCTATGAAAAGAAATACTTCAAAAACATTTTTTTTGTTATTATTTACTGTTTTCTCCTGTAGTACTGCTCTTTTTGCACAATTGAGCACTCCTCAGGTAAGTCAATTAGCAACAGTATCACAACGTGTAGGGATTACAGATATTACTATTAGCTATTCACGTCCAAAAGTAAATGGAAGAAAGCTATGGGGTGGTATTGTACCTTTTGGATTAACTAATTTAGGATTTGGTACCGCTACTGCAGCGCCTTGGAGAGCTGGTGCTAATGAAAATAGTACCATAACTTTTAGTCATGACGTTAATTTTGGCGGTAAAGAGGTAAAAGCTGGTATTTATGGATTATTTGTTAATGTTATAGACAAGGATAAGGCAAGTATATTACTGTCGAGCAATAGTACTTCTTGGGGAAGTTATTTTTATGAGGCTTCAGAAATTGTTGCTTCTCAGGATATAAAAACAAGAAAAACATCTCATAATGAGTTGTTAACTTATAGTTTTCCAGCTGTAACAGCAAGCTCAACAACGGTTTCTTTGGCATGGGGAGAAATGGACTTTCAATTTATGGTTACCGTTCCCGTTGTAAAAATTGTGACAGCTGATATTAAAGATAAATTAAAAAATACTCAAGGTTTCAATAGACAATCTTGGGAGCAAGCAGCACAATACGCTTTGGCTAATGATGGTGACGCAAAAGAAGCACTAAACTGGATTAATAACGCAATTGCGGGACAGTTTTATAGTAAAACAACCTTTGGAAATCTAAGTACAAAAGCACAGTTGTTAACCAAAATGGGAAGAGCATCAGAAGCAAGTAAAGTAATGGAGGAGGCTATGCCTTTAGCAAGTGTTTTGGAATTACATGGCTATGGGAGGCAGTTAATTACAATTGGTAATAAGGATAAGGCATTAAAAGTCTTTCAGGCGAATGCTAAGGCAAACAAAGGACAATGGCCAGTTAATTATGGCTTGTCAAGAGGATATTCAGCTTTAGGTAATTATAAAACAGCCTTAAAGTATTTGAAAAAAGCACATGAAAATGCTCCTAATGCAAGAAGTAAAGCTAATGTAGCTTCTAATATTGAAAAATTGGAAAAGGGAGAGGATATTAATTAAACCTCTCTTTATTCTAGTTATTCAAAGGCTTCCTGTTACAGGGAGCCTTTTTTTATACAATTAATGTATGACTTTAACCTTGATATAACTTCAGTGTTTTTTTTTAAATAGCTACTATTTAGTTAATTACGCAGCTTGCTTAAAGTAGTTGTTCAAGTGTTTATTGTTGGGGTTATTGTTTTTGGCTAATGAAAATGGTGTAAAAACGAACTCTTTTAAGAAGCTATTGTGTTTAAATAAGTAATTTTCAGTACAATTTCAAGTTCTTCTTCCGTTGGTGTATTTAGTATTTCAGACTGTTGGTTCTTAGACTTGGTCTCTTGTGCTAACGCTCGTAGGCATCAAAACTACCATCTTTGTACAGGACTAGTATCTTATGAATTTCTTTTTTTGAATCACCATAGCTGTTTATAACGTTTTCAGCGCTATTGGATAGTGGTTTGTTTAAGGTTTCAGGACTATTCTTACTAGTAACAGTCAAATTATCTTGTTCTGAAGCAGGAGCAGAGTCAAATAAATTTTCTGAAGGCGTTTTTTTGTTTGAAAGTCTCGATTTTGGAAAAAAACCTTTGTTTAGTAAAATCCAATTAAGATCCACTTCATCAAAATTTGTCACAATCTTTAAAACAAAATCTAAACTTGGTTTGTTTCTTCCGGAAAGTATATGCGAAATACTAGAGCGCTGTACACCCAAAGTATCCGCAAAAGAAGAAGCGCTTAGTTCATAATGTTCTTGTATTGTTTTGATCCTACTACTTATATCCATAATGTTACAAATGTAAACTATTTAAATACCCAAAGGTGATTTACAAATGTAAACTATTTAAAAGTATTTAGCAAATATCACAATTTTAATTAAACTATACCTTTATCCATAGCTATGTTTTTAATTGATTATAAGTATTTTATGTATTATTTTATTTGATCTCACTATTTAAGTGATCATGTAAAAGAATATTGTATACAAATGTAACCTCCTGTATGTTCTACGATCCCGACATCCTGTTTACATTTGTAAAATAGAGTTGTATTACATTTGTAAACTCTTTAAAAACTAAAAAAAAAGCATAACAGTTATAATACCGATAGATTTAATTTTTAAACTTAGATTTGTATTTTAATTGTAATAGAAAGCATATCCTTATTATATGAAATCAGAAGTGTTAGAACAGTTATATAACAATCATAAACTTGAAGATATTTATGATAGATATATTACAAATGAAAATATAAAACCAATACTAAAAAGCATAACAACAGGTTTTGATATTAAAACTATAGGTGTGTCTGTTGAAAATAGGGAAATCAATATGATTACCGCTGGAACTGGTACGACCAAAATTTTAATGTGGTCTCAGATGCATGGTAATGAATCTACCACTACAAAAGCCGTTTTAGATTTACTAAACTATTTAAAAGAGGATATAGGTATTGGGCAAGAAATACTAAAAACATGTACCTTATCTATTATACCAATTCTAAATCCAGATGGTGCAAAGGCATATACACGAGTTAATGCAAACAATATAGACTTAAATAGAGATGCAATAGCATTATCTCAACCAGAAAGTAAGCTACTAAATAAGATCTTTAATCAAATTAAGCCTGATTTCTGTTTTAACCTTCATGATCAACGTACTATTTTTAATGTAGGAAATACCAATAAGCCTGCTACGGTGTCATTTTTAACACCTTCCAGCGATTCGGAACGGACTATTACACCTTCCAGGGCTATTAGTATGCAATTAATAGCAGCTATGAATAGTAGTTTACAAGAAATAGTTCCTGGGCAAATAGGAAGATATGACGATTCTTTTAATATTAACTGTGTAGGCGATCGTTTTCAATCTTTAAATATACCAACTGTTCTTTTTGAGGCAGGACACTTCCCAAATGATTATAAAAGAGACAAAACCAGGGCATTAATATGTTATGCATTATTAAAAGCGCTAGTGACCATCTCTACGAAATCGATTGAAATCTATAGTGTAAGTGATTATTTAGAAATTCCTGAAAATTCAAAGCAGTTTTATGATGTTATTGTAGAAAATCCATTAATTTTGTGTGAAAAATTCAAGGATTCGGATAAAATAGGAATTCTTTTTAAAGAAACTCTTATTAACAATAAAATTGAATATGTTCCAATACTAGAAAAGGTAGGAGAACTTAGTACTTTTTTTGGGCATCAGCTATATAATTGTAAAAAGGAAGCAGATTTAAAAGCATTAAAAGAAAATAGCGAATTATTGAATTGTATTAAAAATTATAGTTTTTTAGAATAAAAATTAAATATTTAACAAGAAAACAACAAAAAACAACGTTAATCTGTGTTTTTTTTGCTTTTTTTGTACTGAGAATTAAAGAATAATGGGAAAATTTAAATTAGACGATATTGATCATCAGATATTAGATATTTTGATTGATAATACAAGAACACCTTTTACAGATATTGCAAAAAAATTATTTATTTCTGCTGGAACTGTACATGTTAGGGTAAAAAAAATGGAAGATGCTGGCATTATAAAAGGTTCATCATTAACTTTGGATTATAACAAGCTTGGTTATTCTTTTATAGCTTATGTTGGTATTTTCTTAGAGAAAACACATCAAACAAAATTTGTACTGGAACGTCTTAATCATATTCCATTCATTACTATTGCTCATATTACCACAGGAAAATTTAATATTTTTTGTAAACTAAGAGCAAAGAACACCCAAAATGCTAAGGATATCATTTTTATGATAGATGATATTGAAGGTGTTTCAAGAACAGAAACTATGATTTCATTAGAAGAAAGCTTTAATGATAAAAAGCGTTTAATGCATTCAATTTTTAATGATTTATAACAAAATAATATTTCTATATTAGAAAAGCCCATTCAACTAGTATTTGAATGGGCTTTTTTTTATTTTAGACTAAAAATTGCAAAAATGGAAAGAAAACCAAAAATTGATCGTTTTAATGAGAGTGTGTTATCTCGTTATCAGATCTACAATAGTATTTTTTTAACGCTCCCGTTTGATGACATTACTAATACAGGGGTGTTAATACCGTTGTTTAGCGAAACCTGTGAAAAAGGTTTTGAAAAAGGACACAACCCAACCGAAATTGTAACACACTTCTTTGATAAGTACATAGATAAAACTTCAGAGAAGGACAAAAACGATTTATTATTTAAGTTTATTCAATATATAGAACGTCAAATTGTACTTTTTGATGCTATAGAAGACGCTTCTTTTACCACAGTAAACAATATGGACGGTATTGGAACGCTTAGGAGTGTTAAAGAAGAAGCAGAGTCCAAAAACAAGAGTAAAGCATTACAGAAATATTTACAACGTTTTAAGATAAGACCGGTATTAACTGCACATCCAACACAGTTTTACCCTGGTGCCGTTTTAGGGATAATTACAGATATGGCAGCTGCAATAGAAACTAATGATTTAATTCAGCTGAAAAAATTATTGGGTCAATTAGGGAAAACACCATTTATAAATGAAAACAAACCTACTCCTTTTGATGAGGCAGTAAGTCTAATTTGGTATTTGGAAAATGTTTTTTACCAAGCGGCTGGGAAAATATATACTTATATTCAGGATAATATCTTAGAAGAAGAACTAGACCATAACGAAATTGTAAGTCTTGGTTTTTGGCCTGGAGGTGACAGAGATGGTAACCCTTTTGTAACTACAGAGATAACACTTAATGTTGCAGAACGGCTTAGAATTACTATTCTTAAAAATTATTATAAAGACATTAGAGTCTTAAAACGTAAGTTAACCTTTAAAGATGTTGCAGATAAAGTTACTGGACTAGAACGTGAGTTGTACCAATCGGTATTTTCTCCAAACATTCCAACTACGCTAACTTCTTCAGCATTAATTATTGCTTTAAAAGAGATACGTGCTATTATTGAAAAAGAGCATCAAGGTTTATATGTATCAGAATTAAATGAACTGATTAATAAAGTTAAGATTTTTGGATTCCATTTTGCGACATTAGACATTCGTCAAGATGCAAGAATACATCATAGTGTACTCTCTACTATTGTTAGTACAACAACAGCAAAAGAATTAGATGTTTTTCCGACAGATTATTTAAAGCTTTCAGAAGATGAACAAATAACAGTATTAAGCAAAATACATGGTAAATTAAGTTTAGATTTATTTGATGATGAACTTGTTGTTAAAACATTAGGTTCTATTTATGCCCAAAAACAAATACAGGCTAAAAATGGAGAGTTAGGTGCTAATAGATATATTATTAGTAATTGTAGTGGTGCATTGCATGTTATGGAAGCTTTTGCAATGGTAAGACTTTGCGATTGGGAGCTGCCAACTACTGATATTGTTCCTTTATTTGAAACTGTAGATGATTTAGAAAATGCACATTCAGAAATGGAGCGCTTATATAGCAATCCTGTATATGCTGCCCATCTTAAAAAAAGAGGAAACAAACAGACTATTATGCTAGGGTTTTCTGATGGAACCAAAGATGGAGGTTATTTGATGGCTAACTGGGGAATATTTAAAGCCAAAGAGACACTGACCAAAATTTCAAGAAAATACGATATTAAAGTCGTCTTTTTTGATGGTAGAGGAGGACCACCAGCAAGAGGTGGTGGAAAAACACATCAATTTTATGCCTCTTTAGGTAGTTCTGTAGAGGATGAAGAAATACAACTTACAGTGCAAGGGCAAACGATAAGCTCTAATTTTGGGACACCAGAATCTTGTCAGTATAATTTGGAGCAGTTATTAAGCTCAGGTATTGCTAACGAAATTTTTTCTGATCATAAAAAGCCCTTATCTTCAGAAAATAGAGCTACAATGAATCAGCTAGCTGAAATAAGTTATAAGGCTTATGTAGATTTTAAAAATCATCCTAAGTTTTTGCCGTATTTATCAGAAATGAGCACGCTTAAGTATTATGCAAAAACTAATATTGGAAGTAGACCTTCTAAACGAGGAAAATCATCTGAATTGGTGTTTGCCGATCTTAGGGCTATTCCTTTTGTAGGGAGTTGGAGTCAACTGAAACAAAATGTACCTGGATTTTATGGTGTAGGTACAGCAATTCAACATTTTTTAGATACTAATAGCTTTGATAAGGTACAATCACTTTATAACAATTCTGATTTCTTTAGAACATTGCTTGAGAATAGCATGATGAGTTTAACCAAATCATATTTTCAGTTAACTGCATATATGAAAGATGATCCAGAGTTTGGTTCTTTTTGGGAACTAATTCACGAAGAATACCTCAGAAGTAAAGCTATGATACTAAAAGTTACTGGCTATAATACCTTAATGGAAGACAGTTTGTCTATGCGTGGTTCTATAAAAGTAAGAGAAAAAATAGTATTACCCTTACTTACAGTTCAGCAATATGCCTTAAAACGTATTCAAGAACTCAAAAAAGAAGATCCTATAGATACAGAGCTGATTGCTGTTTATGAAAAAATAGTAACAAGATCTCTATTTGGTAATATTAATGCAAGTAGAAACTCTGCATAAAAATATATCTTGTAAATTAAGTGCTTGATCTTTATTTTGATTAAGCACTTAATTCATCATCTCTTCTGATGTCTAATTTTTTTACATTATTTAGTGTTTTGTCCTCTGTTTTCATAAACTTTGCCATAGCATTGGCTAATTGTTTATTGACTTTTACTAGAAATATGGTGTCTTTAGAACGAACTTCAACAGCTTCAACAGTTTCCTTTTTTGCATTTGTAAAGCTGATAAGTTCTCCATCTGCATAGCCATCTGGGTAAGCTTTTACTAATAATGACATAACTTCACGAGTCATTTTTTTATAATCTACTAATACACGTTTCATAACATACTATTTTTATGGTTAAAAAATAATCCTTAATTATATCAGGCTATAAAACAGTCTATTATACATGTTTTATGCTTTAAATAATAGCATTAAGAATTGATACTGTAATGATAACAGAAAGTAATATGTATAAAAAAAAAATGTTGTGAACCTAAGCTTTATAGTAGTTAAAAGCATCAAAAATTAGGCTGTTTTCTATTTTCTTGTCAATAGTTGCTTCTCCAATTTTTGATATTAAAACAAAATTAACGATCCCATGAGAATTTTTCTTATCAAATTTTAATAAAGAAATAATAGCATCAATATCAATAGTAGAAAATTCCATTTTTTTATAAAAAACAGCAAATACCGATTTAATTTCATCCAATTCAACTTTGCTAAGTTCTTGTATGCCATAAGCCAAATAAGCTTCTAAAACCATACCTATAGCAATAGCTTCACCATGTAATAGTGTTTGTTTTTCGGTGTTTTCTAGGCAATAAGATTCTATTGCATGACCTAGTGTATGTCCAAAATTTAATATTTTCCGAAGTCCTTGTTCTGTAGGGTCTATAGTAACTACTTCATTTTTTATGCTTACCGAAGTATATATATGTGCCAAGATATTGTCAAAATCAACTCCATTTTTTAAGGTATTCCAATACGCAGCGTCTTTTATTAATCCGTGTTTAAGCATTTCTGCAAATCCACTTATCAACTGATTTTTTTCTAATGTTGCCAAATAACTAGGATCTACAATTACAACTTCTGGTTGATTAATAACACCTATTTGGTTTTTTAAGACTCCTAAATCTACACCAGTTTTACCGCCTACAGAAGCATCAACCATAGCCAACAAGGTGGTAGGAATATTGATAAAATCAATTCCACGTTTAAATGTTGACGCTACAAAACCGCCCATATCAGTAACAACACCGCCACCAACATTAATTAGTAGACTTTTTCTATCTCCATCAAAATCAGAAAGTGTTTGCCAAATACCAAGGCAGGTTTCAATATTTTTATTCTCTTCACCAGATACAACTTCAATAATCTCTATAGTACAGTTGGTTTCTAGTTTTGGTAAGAAAATAGGCAGGCAATGCTCGTGCGTATTTTCATCTACTAAAATAAAAACAACAGAATAGTTCTTTTCCTTCAGTAAATTATTGATATACAGGTATCCTTCTTCATTAAAATAGACACTGTTTTGCTCGGATATGATTGGCTTCATTAAAAAACAATTTAAAAAAGCAAAATAACAAAGTTTTATCATCATAAGTTAAGATTTCTATAATTATATTTGCGTGATTTTTAATTTGACAATTTATGACCACAATTTTTGATAATACAGCAATTGCATTTCAATTAAAAAGCGATTCTGAATTAGAACGTGCTTATTTTTTATTTAAGCTTATCTCAAAAGAACCTCTAGTAAGGATTGGTACTGCGGTAACCAATTTTGCACTAAAGGCCAATTTGCCAGTAGAAAGATTGATTAGAGCCTCTGTTTTTGATCATTTTTGTGGTGGTGTTTCCGAAGAAGATTGTATGCCTGTTATTGATAAAATGTTTCTAAAACAAGTATGCTCTATTTTAGATTATTCTGTTGAAGGTAAAGAGACAGACGAGCAGTTTGATTATGCTTTTGAGAAAACAATGAATATCTTAGATTTTGTTAAAGAAAAAGATGCAATTCCGTTTGCAGTTTTTAAACCTACTGGTTATGGTAGAATTGATTTGTTTGAAAAAATAGGAGTAGGAGAGTCGCTTAGCCCTGAAGAAACTAAAGAATGGGAAAAAGTTGTGTTCCGTTTTGATGAAACCTGTAAAAAAGCAAATGAACTTGGAGTATCATTATTGATTGATGCTGAAGAAAGCTGGATGCAAGGTGCTGCTGATGATTTGGTAGAAGAAATGATGCGTAGGTACAATAAGGAAACTGTTATAATCTATAATACCTTGCAACTATACCGATGGGATAGAGTAACTTATTTAAAAAAATTACACCAACGTGCCTTAAAAGATGGCTTTAAAATTGGAATGAAACTTGTACGTGGTGCTTATATGGAAAAAGAGGCCGTGCATGCAGAAGAAAAAGGACAAAAATCTCCTATCTGTATTTCTAAAACTGCTACCGATGAAAATTACAGTAAGGGTGTTGCATATATGATGGAAAACCTTGATGTGATGTCTATTTTTGCAGGAACACATAATGAGCAAAGTTCTTTTGACTTAATGGAATTAATGAAAAAACACAATATTGCTACTGATGATAAGCGTGTTTGGTTTGGTCAGTTGTATGGAATGAGCGATCATATTTCTTATAACCTTGCCGCTAACAACTATAATGTGGCTAAATATTTGCCTTACGGTCCTGTTAAGGATGTAATGCCATACCTAATCCGTAGAGCTGAAGAAAATACTTCTGTTGCTGGGCAAACTGGTAGGGAACTTACGTTATTAAAAACAGAACGTAAGCGTCGTAAACTATAATGTAGTATTTAGATATTAGTACTGAGTATTGAGAGGGTTTAAAAAATGGTAGATTAATACTATTATCTCAATACTCAGGACTATATGCTTACATATTAACTCGTTTTCCTTTTGGGTATTTTACTTGATATGATAATTGTTTTTTTGCACTTTGGTTTGCTGGAATAGTTAGTTTCCAAGTTACTAAACCTGTTTCTTTATCATAGTCGGCTGTTTCGGTATCGATATTGCTAACTTTTATCTCTTTATTTTGAGAAATAGGAATTCTATCCCATAGTTTAACTGTTATTGCTGTTGCTCTGTTGTTTTTCAAGGTAATTTCATAACTATGATTGACAATTTTATTACTTCCAGTAAAAGAGCTACTTTTAAACTTATTGGTTTGTATTCTCGTAACAACTATATTTTCGTCCTCTCCAAGTGATATTAGCAATTTTTTATTGGTATCTTTTGGACTAATAACCGTTTTGCCAGCATACCTACCTTCAACATAGATATTTGCTTCACCAGGTAATAGGTTGTATTGTCCCCAATCTGTAAGACTTGCTGTTAAAAAAACAGTCTCGTTAAGTATTGGAGCACTATAATATTCATAATCCGTGGCAATACTGAAGTTGTCAATGGTAATAATAGCAACATCGTTATTAGATAAGATGTTTTGTTTTTTATTCAGTTTAAAAACTGTTGTAGTTAGTGACTGGGCTTTTGTAGCTCCTTTTGTACTTATAACGGTTGCTCCGCCAACCGCATTATTTCCATAAAGACTTGTTGCTTCATTTCCTTTTAAAACCTGAATGCTCTCTATTAATTCTGGATTAAAATCTTCATATTCATTTGTAGAAACGATAATACCATCTATGATATAAATTGGTTTTGGTGTGGTTCTAATACTACTGCTTCCTCTAATGGTAACACCAGAAACGTTACCTACTATTGCAGTGGCATAAGTCATTTTATGTTCTTTTTTTGTTCCATAAGCAGTTACAACAACTTCATCTAATGCCTGTGCATCGTCTTCTAACTGTAAATTGATATTGGTACTATACAAAGGCAATTCAATAGATTTAAAACCAATATAGCTTACCATAAGTTCTTGTCCCTCTGTTATAGCTAAGGAGTAATTACCATCAAAATCTGTTTGTGTACCAATTGTTGTTCCTTTTATAATAATATTTGCACCAGGTAGTGGCTGTCCATCAGAATCAACTATTGTACCGTGTACATGTTTTACCATTGGGTTATAACTAAATCCTTTATAGCTGGTACTCTTTTTAGCTCTATAATTATTTCTATAAGTGAAATTTAAATATTTTGGACTTAACGTAGGTTGCTTTGCATTTCCTTTTGGGTTTCCAGTGGATAAAGTAACCGCTACATTATCCCAATTGTTACCTGTTTGTTGGTAGATATTTGCTTTGTATTTTAATAAGAGTTTGTCGCTTAGCGATTTGGTTTTAATATCATAAGATGGAAACCAACCTGCATTACTAACGGTATAATTAAAAGTCAATTTTAAGTTTTGAGGAATATCACTATTCAGTTTTAACTTTATAACACCTTGTTTTTTCTTTTTTGATGCTAAAGTTCCTTGTTTGGTCTTGATTTCATTTTTTAAAGCTCTTATATCTATAATCAATGTTGTATTTGCTAATATATTTGCAGCAAGATCCTTTTTTATTTCTGTTACTCTAGTTCGGTAATAAGTAGCTATTGCTTTTAATTTTTCCAAAGAAAGGTCGTTGTTTTCACCAGCAATGCTCTTGTTTGCTGCTATTAACTTTAGTTCTTCTTGCAAACCACTATCTATACTTGCCAATATACTTTTGTCTAGTTGTAATGTTGCTAGCTGTTTTTTTAATACTGTTAATTCCTCAGAATCAATTGTGTTTTCTAGATAATTGATATTAAAATTCATGGCAACCACAGTAGCATTAAATAAACCTGAAAGTTGAATGCTACTTTCATCAATATTGGGGCTTAAACCAGCTAATAATAGTGTTTGTGTTCCTTCTTTAAGTACAATAGTTGTTGTTCGTTGTATTTCTGCTCCCGATCTGTATATGGTAACATGTTTAATAGTTGAAGTTGTTTTTTTATCGTTTCCATAGCTTATAACGCTAAATAATAGAAATAAAAATGCTAATTGTTTCATGGTTGATTTGTTTTAATGGATATAAAACAAACTTATCTATTGTTTGTTAATTTCTAAAGTCATAATTAGGGAACGGAATCTATTATAGAGAAAAAGGGAGGTATTGGTTAGGGAACGTTGTTCTGTATTATTTGAGCTATATTTTATTCAATCAAACGCAACAGTTCTTAGATCATATGTAGTGATAGTTAAATGAGGATTGGTATATTATGTTTATTGATATAATTTCGAGATAAATTTAGCTCCAAATATTATGAAAAAAACACTTTACATAGCTATAGCTACAATATCATTCCTTTTTAGTTGTGATAACAGTTCTAGTAATGACGAAACGGTAAATCCATGTACTATTGATGAGCAAGGATTTACGTATTTATCTGACTATAATTCTAATCAAAATTTTTATATAAACGATAGCGAATTAATTGTTGAATATGTAACAGGAAATCCTCAAGGAGATTATTATCATATCTATTCAACAGTAAATCCATTCCTAGATTTTTACAGCTATGGTGTAACTACAGGAAGTACAACGGTAGTTGCGCAGACATTTAATAATACAGATGGTAGTTATTTAACAATTTATGGTTCTCCATTTCCACAAGGTAGTACTACAACTATAACTACAACATTAGGAGGAAGTCAAGTAGGTGATACGATAAAACTAGAGCTGAGCGGATTTATAAATGGAGAAGGAGGTGGTAACTATACTGGTGAATGGTGTGTTACTATAGATAAAGTAATCAACTTTGCTAAGTATGCTTATATTACTGATGGTGCAAATTTAAAAGTCATAGACCTTACAAATCCAATAGCACCAGCTGTCGTTCAAACAATTGCTACAAATACGTCTTATTATGTTGCAGTAGTTTCTAGTATAGCTTATGTTGGTTACTTTGATGCTACAGCCCCTTTTGTAAGTTTTGTTAATATTGCAAATCCACCAACAGCTCATATTATTGGGACTATTGCAAAAGGACCTGATTATGGTAGAGTTTCAGATATTATTCAAGCAGATAACTACACCTATATAAGTGATGAATATAAAGGATTGCATATTTTAGAAATGTCCACAAATACGTATAACCGATTCTCTACAACAGATGCAATGAGTATGGCTAGTATTGGTACAGATATGTTTATGATTGATCAGAATAAGGAATTACATAAATATGATATCACAATGGCAAGTACACCTACAGATATTAATGTAAATATAATTTCTGCGGTAGATGTTGCTTCATATCCACATAGTACAGGAAGTTTTCATAGTTGGGTGGAAACTAGTAATAATATTGTTCTTACAGCTTCTATATCAGATACTAAGCTAAAAAAATATGATGCTACAACCTTAACCGAATTAGCCGATATTAATATAGGAGGATATGCTACAGCAATTGCAATAGCAGGTAATTATGCTTTTGTAACAATGAAACCAAGTACAGATGCACCACTGCAAACTAGCTTTGATGGTGTAAAAATGATAAATATAGCTAATAACATGTCTATAATAGATACTAAGCCATTAACAAATACAAGTGGAGTAGTTGTAAATGGAAATTATGTGTATGTAACCGATGATAATGGAATGCATATTTATGATACAAGTGGAGCTAATCTTAGTCTGATAAGTACTTTTAATGCTGGGGCAGGTAATTATATTGCATTGGGACAGTAAGAACTAGCACTATTTTGAAAAATAGCAATATTTGAGTTATTTTGTTTATCCCTGATTTATATTTTTGAATCAGGGATTTTTTGTGTCATTTATTTTAATATTGATATATAAACATATTAATTTTTCCACCAATCTTCATTGGTTTTAGTTGTGTTATCAATAACAATGGATTCACCTATAGATGGACTTACCAATTCTATATTTAATTCTTTAGCTTTTTTTGATACACGCTCAATAGGGTCTGTCCAGGAATGTTGTGCAAGTTTAAAAGCACCCCAATGAATAGGCATTATTTTTTTTGCTCTAATATCTAATCCTGCTTGGGCAGTTTGTTCTGGAAACATATGCACATCTGGCCATAACTTATCATATTGACCACATTCTAACATTGCAAAATCAAAAGGACCGTATTTTTCTCCTATTTCTTTAAAATGTGGCGCATAACCACTATCTCCGCTAAAAAAGATATTTTCAGTCTCCGATGCTATAATCCAAGAGCACCAAAAAGTACTGTCTCTATCTGTTAAACCTCTTCCGGAAAAATGTTGTGCAGGAGTACTTCTAAAGGTAATATCATCCAGTTTAGCATCTTCCCACCAATCTAATTCTATAATACGTTCTTTTTCTATTCCCCATTCCTGCAAATGCTTTCCAACACCAAGAGGAGTGTAAAATTTACTTACTTTCCCTTTTAATTTCTGTATAGAACCATAATCCAAATGATCATAATGATCATGAGAAATTAGTACGGCATCAATTTGTGGTAATTTTTCAATTTCAATAGGCAATTTATTACTAAAACGTTTTCCGCCTAATAATGGGTTAGGAGCTGGGACATCACCAAACATTGGGTCTATTAATATGTTTTTAGCATTAATTTGTAATAAAAACGCGGAATGCCCAAACCAAATCAATCTTGTTTTGGCATTATAATCAGCAATAGCTATAGAATCTAGTGTTTTTACCTCAATAGCATGATCAGGTCTTGTGTTAGGAGTAGGACTTAGCATTCCTTTCATAACTTTAAACATGTCAGAAGCACTCATCGTGATCTTAATATTTCCCAGGTTTATAAATTTCCCATCTTTATAGTTCCTAGATGTATTATAAGATAATAACTCTTCTTTTGTTGATTTTCCTCCAAATTCTGGACTAATTTTTATAAATGATGTTACCGATATTACGAGTAACACAATGAGTATACCTATTGTTATTGCCATTTTCTTTATTATTTTTTTAATCTTGTTTTTATATTTCATAACTAAATGAATGTTTATTCATTTTAAAATTCAAATTTTTTATAGTTTAATTGTACTCCAAGCTAATTGATAACTTTCCTCAATATTTTTTTCATTCAATTCAAAACCAACACAAATTTTTCTATTGGAAAGGTAATGGGCAGGGGTAAAAAAGAAGGCTATAAATAACTCAAAAGATAAATCTTTAATAACACCTGTTGCTTTTCCTTCTTCTAGAGCTGTAATAATTGGTTTTGCATATTCAAATATGATATTTTTATCAATTAAATCATAAAAAGGAGAATTAGAAAACTGATCTGAATAAGAAAATAAGTCTGGCATAGTATTACCAGAATTAATAATATTATACCAAAGTGTCTTGAGATTGGCTTCTACAGATTTATCTTTTGTAATATTTGTGTTTAGTAATCCCGTTATGCGTTGTTTAACATTGTAATATACAGATACAACTAAATCTTCTTTGTTTTCGTAATATATATATATTGTTCCTTGAGAAACAGCTGCTTCTTTTGCTATTTTGGATATTGAAGCAGATGAAAACCCAACTTGGTTTACAACTTTTATAGTTGCTTCAATTACAGCTTCTTGTTTTTGTTCATCTCTATTTCTCACGGTGCAAATATAACTAAGTAAACGTTCATTTACCCAAAGTAAATGTTAAAATTATGCATTAGAGTAGAGAATTAAAAAAACGCCAATCATTATTCCACACAAGGGGATAAGCTTTTTTCGTTTATTTTGTTCTTTAAATATAAGCCCTCCAATAACAACAGCAATTAAAATTTGACTACGTTTTATTGCTGATAATAACATTATTAATGCATCTGGATCTTGTAATGCTTTAAAATAAAAATAATCGGCTCCAAGTAATAATAAACCAACTGCAGGCATTGTCCATCGCCATTTAAAACCTTTTCGTTTTTCAGCATAAGGAAACCAAGTAATTGCCAAAATTAGAATCAATATTAAGGTAGTATAGCAACAAAACCAAAACTGTAATGTCTGAGGCTCTAAATTTAAATTTTGAATCAGAAATTTATCATATAAGCCACTAGAAGCTCCTAAAAATGTAGCAGCAATAATGGCAAAGATCCACTTATTACGCTTAAAATTAATGCCTTCCTTTTTTCCAATTCTCGAATAAAGTAATACGGAACCTATAATCAAGAAAAAACCAATCCATTGCCAAAAGTTAGGTCTTTCATCATATATAAGAATGGCCCCAATAAAAGTAAAAAAAGGACCAGCGGACCGTATAGGCGTAACAATCGTTATAGGAAGATGTTTTAATGCTTGGTACGCTAATATCCAAGAAGCAGCCATTATCAGAGCTTTTATAAAAATAAATCCATGTATAGTCCAGGAGATTTTGGCTATATAAAGACCTATTTCTTTCATAAAGGATGGATAATACCAAGATCCTATATAGAATGGAATCAGCAATAAAAAGCCTGTACCAATGGTTCCTAAAAGCACCGGAAAAACTTCATTTCCTTGTACTGCATGTTTCTTACATAAATTGTGTAATCCTAAAAATAATGCTGCAATAAGTCCTAAATACATCCACATGGCGCGAATATAGTTTTTTGCAATTTTTCTCTTTAATTTTTATTGAATTCTTTATTAATAATAACGTTTCGAAGGAAAAGACCTACAATTATTGTCGCTTTAACAACGAAAAAAAACAGATACGCAACAAAATCTTATATTTTATAGAGGTAAATCCTACATTTGGTATTATAATCCCCAGTACATGTTTAAAACTAAACTAAAACACGCTAACTCTATTTTTTTAATGCTTAGCATTTTATTCCTCAATATAGGAATGGCTCAAGTAAAAATAGGTGATAATCCACATCTTTTAGATGCCAGCTCTATTTTAGAATTGGAAGCCAATAATAAGGCATTAGTATTGACAAGATTATCCAATATTGAAATGAATAACATAGTACCATTAAAAGGTGCTATTGTTTATAACACTGATGAAAACTGCTTGTTTTTTTATGATGGAACTAGTTGGGGTAATCTCTGTAATTCAGCAAATATCAACCAACAGTTAAGTTTTAATACTAGCACAAATGTTATGACATTAGAAAATGGCGGTACTGTAGATTTATCTAGTATTATAACCACCAATTTGACCGCTGATATGGTTTCTTATGACAATTCTTCTTCTGTTTTGTTAGCAACAGATACCCAAAGTGCTTTAGAAGAAATTGATGCAAATACTAGGGCTATTAATCTAGTGGATAATGGAGATGGAACATATAGTTTTACTAATGTAACAGGAATAGTGACTACAATTTCTGGAGCTTCAAGTATTGTATTGGCGGGTAATGGATTGACAAAAACTGGGAATAAAATAGAACTAGGTGGAACATTAGAAAAAGCAACAGAAATAAGCACAACATCGGTAAATACTTTAGCCATTAATGGTTTGACCGAAGATGTGATAAGCGATACTCAAATAGTAGCAATTAATAGTAGTACTGGTATTTTGTCAAAAAAGAATATCTCAAGCTTTGTACAAGAGGCTGTTTTGAATCATATCGCTATAACTGGCCAAGTAACATTTACCACCCCTTTACCCATTACAGATATTAATAAAGTAAATGTATATAGAAATGGAATACGTTTAGATTTCACTTTTTTTAATGCAAATACTATTCAATTAGAATCGGGAGTGATTTGTTATCAAGACGATGCTATTAAAATAATTCAATTCAATTAATAATAATGTTTTTTAAATTTAAATATCATGAAGAAAAGTAATTTTTTAAAATCAATAGGGCTTTTTGCAGTTTTTGCAATTTGTTCTATTCAAATCAATGCCCAGCAGACATCAGGTGATGTCACTAAAGCTGCAAATGTTAATTATGGTACTACAACTACCGGTGGTGCTATAAAAGTTATAGATAATAAAGGAACAATTAAATATCTGCAAACTAAAAACGGAATTACCACACTTACCAATACAACAGCAGATGTAACCACTACAACATGGCAATTAGGAGGAGTACTTACAGACGATACTTATATTGATGTTGATGCTGCTTTATTTGGTTTAGATGGCTTAGAATTGGTAGATACCAGTACTTTAGCTGCCTCTATTGATGCTACAACAGGATCGGATCATGGAGTTGGAACTGGTTGGACAGTTTTGGTTAGAGATGAGGCTTCTGGAGCAACCAAAAAGTTATTGGCATCAGATTTAATTCAAAGTGGTCAAGAAACATTTACGGTAGCAGCTGTACCGTCTACAACATATACCACTGCAGCAACAGCATTACCAGTATTTTCTCAAGTTTGGGTATATAGAAATGGTGCTAAACTAGTTGCAAATGTTGATTATACACTAGCTACAAATGTATTGACCTTGGTTCCTGTTGCAGGTACTGGACAAAATAGCTGGGCTTTATATGAAGATGATATTATAGAAATTCATTATGTAAAATAATCTATCATAGTTAATGAACCTACTTGTAAAAATAACACTTATAATACTCTGTACATGGCTAGTAACTAATACTAGTTATGCACAGAGTATAAGAGTTATTGATAATAAGGGAACTATTAATACTGCTGATAAAACTGCTGATGCCTTTAAAAATAACACAATAACAAATGCTGTAGAATTAGGCACAAATGCAGATGGTAGTACAATAAGAGTGCTAGGTTCTGAATTTGTAATAAAAGATGATGGATCTGTAGGTATAGGAACAAATTCTCCTTCAACAAAACTTGATGTTCAAGGTGGAGATGTTAGAGTAGGAAATTATCCATTTACTCGAGACGATACTTCAAGTACAACTATTAATAATATATTATATACTGATGCCAATGGTAATTTGTTATCAGCACCTGTTAGTAGTCTAATACCGGCTGCTACTTCAATTAAATTGGCAGAGTTTGTACCTACCACTTCTTTTAATTGCAACACATCATCATTAACCGCAGGTAATTTTTTTGGATCGGAACTTAGTAACGATGGTGCAGTAACAAGAACGTCTTCTTCTACAATAACTATTAATGAAACTGGTCTTTATGATGTAACATTTAACTGTGTATTTTCAAGTTTTGGCAATAGAGCTGCTCCAATGGCAACATTATATGTTAATGGTAGTACTACAAGAATTAGAGCTGCAACAGGCTATATAAGAAATGGTAGTGGACATAACAGATCAAGTTGGAATTTTCAATATAAAAGAAGATTTAATTCTGGTGATACTATTCGTATTTTTACCCAAAGGGAGGCAGGTGGCGCATCTACTAATATAGATGTTAGTTTTACTTCTTTTATCATAACAAGACTCGGTTTATAATTGGTTTAAGTACGATTGAAATTTTAAGTTTAGACATTGAGATATTATAGCTAAACCAAAAATGAATTGACTAGTCTCTAAAAATTTAACCTAATTGTTAATCACTATTTAATAGTTATATAGATAATGAAGGAGTATGTTCTTTAGGAACTTGTTTGTCAATAGCATTTTTTAACGCTTCTATTTTTTTATTATTCAAATCCTGAATAAACGTAAGTATTTCTGTAGAATAACCCCCACTGCCTTTGGTTTTTCCATTTTTCTCTTGCCGCTCATATGCTTCATCTGCTAATTTTTGATGTGGCTTTCTAAAACTCTTTTGAATATTACATAACATTAAAAGTGCCTTAGCCGATTTTATTACTTGATTGCTTGGCTCAAGACTTAAATTTTGTATTGCAATATCTACGAGACTATCCTTACCTTTAAAAAACTCATAGATATCTCTTACAAAAGACAGATTGTATGGAATGTATTTGGTTTTAAAATCTACATATTCCGTATTAGTAATTTGTGAACTCCAAAGCACATGATCATATAAAAACATTGGCATTTCAACTGCTCCTGGCCCTATAAGTTCTTGACTGTTATAAATTATAGGGTCGAAGTAAAACCTTAATTCTTTCGCAAAAATTTCTGGTGCTACCATTTTTTTAGCTAATACAATGGATTTGATGACTTCTTTAAAATGGGTACTTGCTTTTTTACAGTGTTCTTCAAAATATGGGTTTTCCATTGAAATATCATGCAATTTTATCAATTGGTAGAGTGCTTTTTCTAATGAAGGGAAAGCCTTTCTTACACTCTCAACCAGACCAATTTCATCACTATAAGATGTATACAACCTCATACGCGATCCTTCAGGATTCCAAACTGTATAATGGAGTAATATATCTCTAGGTGGGAGATTGGTTTTTTTGCTCAATACCTCTAAAACGTATTCTAATTCAGGTATTTCTTCAATAGGCTCGTGTCCATGTCTTTTTATGGAACCTAGGAGTATCCCTATATCCCGCATACTGGCTATTGCATTATAATAATCAAAACCTTCTACTTTTTTAGGTTCAGGCAATTTACGATATAGTAATTTTATCAATTTCTTAACTTTGGCATTAGCATTGTACTGGGCTATAAGTTTAAGCTCATCATCAAAACCTAAAGGATCTAGTTTTTTGACATCTTCGGCTAGATCAAGTTTATGATAAGCTGAAATTTTAGCTGCTAATTGTTCGGTTTTACTAACTATAGAATGATTTAATTTTAACCAATAATGATACTCTTTTTCTAGTGCAAAACTAAAAACATTAAGTTTTTCTAATTCCATAACAGTATCGTTTACTTTACTAGCAGAAGCTCTTGCGAAAAGATCTGTAGCGTTTAGTACCGCTATTCTTTCTAATCCTAAACGTTCAATTTCTGGATACCATTCTTCTATTAAATATTTTTGAACTGCTTTGCTTAATACCTTCAAGTTTGATTGATTGCTATAATGAAGTTTAATTTTGTTTTCTTTAATAATTTTACTCATCATAGAACAGCTTTCTATTACTTGTTCTAATTTTAGGTATCCGGTCCAATCAGCTGTTATGATATTTAACTTTGGTATGTGGCTAATTTGACACCATTCATTTTCTAATAAATTTGAGTTATGCATAGTGTGAGGTTTTGATGATATCATTTATAATATGAGTAATTAGATTTGAAGCGCCTTTAACTTAATTATGAGATTAAATTTGAATTAATTTTTATTGAATTCTACTCGAAATTGTTCTGAATTAAAACAAAATTTGTCACGCTATAGTCTGTTATGCTATTCTTATATGGTTATTGATATCTATTATTAGATATCAATAACCATATTTAGTTTCTTTTTTAGGTTAATATCATCAAATATATATGAAATAAACTATTATCACTAATAAATACTAATCTTTAATGCTTTTAATCTATTAAAATCGTATTGAGATTATTTTTATTCAATACCATCATTTATCACTAAGGTTTACTGCTAAATATTGGCTCTATTAGATGTTATCCCAAAGTAGTTATTGCCCAATTATTCAATAATGACGATTTAACCACAACATAAAAGGAATACACAACAAATTTATTTTTAAAAGTAAGATAATTCTTACCTTTTAATTCGAGGTAGCACTTTAGTTTGCTTTTTTAAGCTAATTGATGACATGTTAGTTTAGGCTCAAAATAAATGGATGAAAATTAAAACAGTATAAAATGATTTCTAAAAAAATTGTGTTATTGGGACATTTTGGCGTCGGTAAAACATCTTTAATAAGAAGATTTGTTGAAGATATTTTTACAGACGATTACAAAGTATCCATAGGTGTGCATATATTAAAAAAAGAAGTAAATATAAAGGATGGAGAACAGGTTTCATTAATGTTGTGGGATCTAGAAGGTGCAGATGATATTGAAAGCTTTAGGAGTTCATATTTGTTAGGAACCCATAGTTTTATTTATGTATTTGACGTAACCAGGCCGTCTACCTATACTACCATTAATAGTGATGTTGCATATCTTCAAAAAAACTATAAAATGGTTAATATTATTGTAGTAGGAAATAAAATAGACTTAAGAGAACCTATTAGTTTTGAGCATAGTCTAAACGAAATGGGAATCAATTGTGACTACTTTACTAGTGCAAAAACAAGTGATAATGTAAATACAATGTTTGAATTATTAGCTAAAGATTTAATTAAAGAACATGCTACAGGATTATAAAGAGGCATTTATAGAAGAAAGCGCACAGTTTATTGTTACCACCTCAGACGGACTAGTTAAAGGTAGTGATAACTCTTTGTTTAAATTAAGGAAGGGCGAAAAAATTGAAGAGGTACATCCATTCTTTTATAACCTAATTAATTTGGTAAAAGAAAGCTCTAGTCGCGAGTTATCATTTGGAGCTGTACATCTAACTTTTGCGGAGGCAATTTATATAGCGGATGTTAACTTAAGGTATTTTAAAGAAAATGATGAAATTATTATTATCATTCAAGATTTTTCAAGCATATACAATCAGTATCAGAAAATGATTCAAAAAAAGAACGAATCGGTTCTTCAACGTGAATTATTATTACAGAAAAACTTAAGATTAAAGGAAAGAGAGAACATTATTAACCTCTTTATTTCAAAATTTAGTCACGAACTTAAAGATCCCATTAACTCCATTATTGCATTTTCCGAACTATTAGATAAAACTAGCTTAGAAGAGGAACAACAAGCATATACTAAGTCTATCAAATCTTTCGGAAATCGACTATTTGTTTTATTGGATGAAATTTTAAAAATCAATAAAAAAGAATTAGATGAGATGGATATTAACGAAAGTTATTTTAATATTCACGAGTTATTTTTAGGAATTAAAGAAAGGTACAGACAAAAATCAGATGCAATTAACCTGAAGTTTAATTATGAAATTGATAGTGAAATCCCCAATACGCTTATTGGAGACGAATTAAGTATTAGTCAGGCTATTACAAGTGTTTTGGATAATATTTTAGCTGATTCAAATTCTGGACAAGTACAATTGAGTGTAAAACTTCATAAAAAAATAGCAGATAAAACTAGTTTGCAGTTTATTGTTAAATATATTGGTGATAATACTACAAGTAATATTACTAAAAGTAAGATAAATGGAAGTGAGTTTGTTTCAAATAACACTAATATCCTTAACATTGATCATAATCAAAGTATAGAAAACAAAGTATTGGAATTACTAAATAGCGAGTTAGAAGTGGATACTAAAACAGGTGAAGCTTCGGTATACTCTTTTAATTTAAAATTGAAACACCCTGTTTCTTTATAGTACCAATCATTAAAATAAAAGTATCTTTAAATAGAACATAAATTTAACCCAATAGCTTATTCACATTGTTTTTATATAATTTACCAATAGGAACCATATATTTAGCAATATGGATGCTATTCCCTTCAATACGATCTATGTGTTTTGTTGCAATAACAAAAGATTTATGCACCTGAGTAAATTTATCATTAGGCAGTAGTTCTAGTAAATCTGATATTTTTTCTCTAGTCGTAATCACATCATTTTCAGTAATAACCTTTGTATAATTTCCAGAAGCTTCTAAATACAAAATAGTATTGATATCGACTTGAATATGACTTTTGTTTTGCCGTATAAAAATCTTACTCTCAGTAGCTTCATCAATCTTAACTGATGGCTGTTTATGAGTTTCTGGAACAACTACAATTTTATTTACGGCTTTTAAAAAACGTTCAAAACTAAAAGGTTTTAAGAGGTAATCAACCACATTAAGCTCATAACTTTCTAGGGCAAATTCATTATATGCAGTGGTTACAATAACTTTTGGTGGGTTTACCAAAGTCTTTAAAAATTGAAATCCTTTTAATTTAGGCATGTTCAAATCTAAAAAAAGGAGGTCTACTTTGTTTTTATTTAAGTATTCCAATGCTTCAATAGCATCATAACAATGTGCCATAAATTCCATATTCGGAAGGAGATCGCAATATCCTTTTATAATATCATGTGCAATATGTTCATCATCAATAATTATATATTTAATCATAGCTTGGTAATCTGTAATTGTGCTTTATAGACATTTTCCTTTTTTGAAAATGATAATATATGATTTTTTGGATAGACCAATTCTAATCGTCGTTTTAAATTATACAAACCAATACCTTTATGTTCCTCCTCCTCATTGGTAGCATCAAAGTTATTTTCAATATCAAAACAAATAGTATCACTTTCTGCTGTCATATTTATATGGACATAAGCATTTGCCCTCAAATTCTCTACACCATGTTTAAATGCATTTTCTAATAATATAATGAAAAGTAAGGGCATAATCTTATGGTTATGATCTTTAATTTCATGATCAAAAACAATATCTATTGTTTTATGATATCGCATTTTATGCAATTCAATATAATTATGCAAGTAATCTATCTCTTGCGATAAAAGCACTTTTTCTTTTTGTCCATCATAAATACTATAACGCATCATATCGGAGAGCTTTAGTATTAACTCTTGTGCTTTTTTAGAATCTTTTGCGACCAATCCATAAAGGTTATTAAGCATATTAAAAAAGAAATGTGGATTTACCTGACTTTTTAAATGCAATAACTCGGTTTTAGCCTTTTCATTTTTTAAGGTAATTACAGCTTTTGTTTGCCTAAATAACCAACGAACCAATAAAAAAAACAGTAAGATAAAATAGAAAAAGGCAAAAACACCGAACAATTCGTTATCACCTATAACATCATTAAAGATTATAATGAGTAATGCTATTGTAATAAAACATCCTCGTAATAACCACTTTGGAATTGCCTGTATTCGTTTTTTAATTTTTGAAATCATATTCAATAATAACCAATATAAAGGCATCAAACAAATTAGTTGACAAACGATTTATTGCTGTGTCTAAACAATCTTAAAATAGGGGTGAAGTGCTTTTACCCCCTTCCTAAGTTGATGTAACCCGCATCAATATATGTATATCCCTATTACTTTTTTGTAAGGTTGAAGGTAAATAGGTTTGCTGTAATCAATTATAAAACAAACAGTATGGAACTCATTATTGACAAGCTATCAAAAACGTATTCAAATGGTGTTAAAGCCCTCCAAGATATTTCTTTGGAAATCCCTAAAGGAATGTTTGGTCTCTTAGGTCCAAATGGAGCAGGTAAATCTACGCTAATGCGTACTATCGCTACCTTACAAGAAGCAGATAGTGGCAGTATTAGCTTAGGAACATTGAATGTGTTGGAGCAGAAAAATGAGGTCAGGCAGGTATTGGGATATTTACCACAGCAATTTGGTTTATATCCTAAGATCTCTGCTGAAGTGTTGTTAAATCACTTTGCCGTTCTTAAAGGAATTACTCATAAAGGTGAACGTAAAGAAGTTGTGTCAATGCTTTTGCATAAAACAAATTTATATACTGTTAGAAAACAAAACCTAGGTGGATTTTCTGGCGGAATGAAACAACGTTTTGGTATTGCACAAGCTTTACTTAACAATCCAAAGCTACTTATTGTTGATGAACCAACGGCTGGTTTAGATCCAGTTGAAAGAAACCGTTTTTATAATTTACTAAGCGAACTTGGTGAAAATACTGTTGTAATCCTCTCTACTCATATTGTTGATGATGTAAAAGAACTGTGTACCAATATGGCTGTTATTAATCAAGGACAGGTATTATTAAAGGGAAACCCTTTAGAAATCATTAGAGAATTAGAAGGTAAAGTCTACCAAAAAACTATTGCTAAGAATGAATTGGAGGACTATAAACAAAACTATCAGGTTATAAGTGAAAAACTCTTCCTTGGAAAACCAATAATTAGTGTTTTAAGTGATGTGAGTCCAGGAAAAGGATTCTCTTTAATTAAAGCCGATTTAGAAGATGTGTATTTCTCTCAAATTTTTAACTCCACCAATAGTTTTAATCCTCCTGTGCTTTCATCAAAATAATTAAAACTTATTCTTTTTATATGCCTTGCGGGCTCAACCTGAGGTTATTGATTAATACTAATCTTAAAACTACTAAATAATATGTGGTACGAAATATTTAAATTCGAAATAAAATACCGTTTAAAACGTCCAGATACTTATATTTTCTTTTTATTCCTCTTCTTATTCTCAATCATAGGAGTTGATTTTGTTTTTCAAGGAATTGATTTAGGAATCATTAAAAAAAATTCACCATTAGTAATTGCAAAAACAATGGGAGCAATTACTGGAATATTTATGATACTCGCATCTATGATTATGGGTGTTGCTGTTTTACGTGATTTTGAGTATAATATAGAATCCTTAATGTATATCAATCCAATAAAAAAAAGAGATTATCTTTTGGGACGTTTTTTGGGTTCTTTTACGGTATTGTTTGTCGTGTTTGCTGGTGTTCCCTTTGGTATGATTTTAGGAGAAGCAATGCCATGGCATCAACCAGATGCTTTTTTACCTTTTAGCATATTAACATACCTAAAACTATTTGCCATTATAACACTTCCAATTCTATTTTTTGGATCCTGTTTGTTTTTTATAACTGGTGCATTAACTAAAAAAATAGTAGTGGTATACACACAGGGAATTGTGTTTTTTGTGGTGTTTATGTTAACAAAAGCCATTACTAATGAATATATACAAGCAATTTTTGACCCTTTTTCATTAACTACATTGTCGTTACTTACAGGTACCTGGGAAATTACAGAACGTATTTCACAACACATTCCATTTACGGGTGTGCTCTTGTGGAATAAACTTTTTTGGTTGGTTTTTGGAGCACTAATTATGTGGTTTGGTTATTGGAAATTTAAGTTTAATGTTATTAGCAACAAACGAGTAAAAAAGAAAAAACTAGAAGCATCAAACCCGAAATTAGATGCTAATAATCACAAAACTCCAAAGTTTGAATTGCAATACAATCTTAAGGCAAAATGGACACAGTTATTACATTCTGCATGGTTTTATTTTACTAATATTTGTAAACAACCTTCGTTTTGGGCAATTGTAATCTGTGGCATGATCATTATTCTAATCAATTCAGTAAGCTTAGGAACTGTTTATGGTGTTAATAGCTATCCAGCAACCTATTTTATAGTAGAAGAGCTTCAGGAAACATCTTCTTACTTTTTTCTGATCATCCTTGTTTTTTATTCTGGTGAGCTTATTTGGAAAGAAAGAACGGCAAAATTAAACTTGATTTATGATGCAACCTCAATGTCAGATTTTATCAACCTTGCTGGTAAATATCTTGGACTAATATTAATATATATTGTTCTTATAGTTTCTTTAATTTTCTCAGGAGTTATTTTCCAAACTATTAATGGATATTATAATTACGAGTTTCAAGTGTATTTTTATGGTTTCTTTCTGGAAGTTTTGCCATTTTTAGCATTATTCACGCTCATTGCATTTTTTGCCCAGGTGGTAACCAATCATAAATTTGTTGGAATCCTTGTGGTATTGGTATTTTTTATGGTAAATGTAGGGATGGCCCTACTTGGATATGATCATGACTTGTACTTCTTTGGAGGTAGCTCTTTGGCAAAATACTCAGATATGAATGGTTATGGTCATTTTCTAAAACCATATTTGATCATCAAAAGTTATTGGTTCTTATTTGCACTTCTATTACTCATTTTTGCATCAATTATTTCTGTTAGAGGAACAGAAACAAATCTTATAAAACGATTAAAAACAAGTAAATATAGAGTTAGTAAGTCTATGCTGAAACTTTCAATTTTTATAGTTAGTGCATTTGTAATCCTTGGCTCCTACATTTTTTACAATACAAATATCTTAAATAAGTATTGGACAAATGATGATCAAACCACATTTAGAGTAGGCTATGAGAAAACATTAAAGCAGTTTGAATATATTCCACAACCGAAAATTGTTGATATAAATTTACGAGTAGAACTATATCCATCCGATAGGTCATATACGGCTCAAGGATATTATATACTTAAAAACACAACTAAATTTCCTATTGCCGAAGTTCATATTCAAAAACTAATTGAAGACAATATTAGCTTAGAAAATGTTGTTTTTGAAGGCGGAGCTACAGCAGATAATCAATATCAAAAGTATGAGTATACCGTTTACAAATTAACCAATGTATTGCAACCTAATGCTACAGTTAAAATGAGTTTTAAGCAAACTTACTCAACCAATGGTTTTGAGGAGTCTGGATCCAATCATACTATTGTTAATAATGGAACCTTTTTTAATAATAAAGATTTTCCAACTTTAGGTTATACTAAAAAATATGAACTTTCAGATCCTGATGATCGTAAGGCATATCAGTTAGGGAAAAGGGAGAATAGAGCATCTATAAATGATATAAACGAGCTTAAAAATGCTAGATCAGGAGGTGATGCTGGCAATATCAATTTTGAAATACTTATCGGAACAAGTATAGATCAAACAGCAATTGCTCCTGGGAATTTGATAAAAAGTTGGAAAGAAAACAATAGGAACTATTATCATTATAAAATGAATATTCCAATGATTAATTTTTATTCCATAGTTTCAGCAGCATATAGTGTTAAAAAAGACACCTGGATATCCACAACCGATTCAGTAGCAACTCCAGTAGCTTTAGAGATTTATTATCATCAAACTCATGATTATAATTTAGATAGAATGATGAAATCCATGAAGGCTTCTTTTGAGTATTTTAGTAACAACTTTAGTCCATATCAATACCAACAAATGCGAATTATGGAATTTCCACGTTATGCAGAATTTGCACAATCATTTCCTGGTACAGTTCCGTTTTCAGAAGCCATAGGTTTTGTATTGGATATAAATGATGAAAAAGATGTGGATATGGCTTTTTATGTTACTGCTCATGAATTGGCACATCAATGGTTTGGAATGCAAGTGGAAGCTGCTAATGTTAAAGGCAGATTATTTATTCTAGAAACCTTATCGCAATATGCTGCCCTAATGGTGTTAAAACAAAAGTATTCTGATAAAAAAGTACAGCAATTTTTAGTGCTACAAGAAGAAAAATATAAAAACGGACAACGAAGAGCACATTTAAAAGAGCCTTCATTAGCACTTGTAGAAAACCAAGAACATATCTATTATGCCAAAGGAGCAATTGCAATGTATAACTTGCAAAAACTTATTGGTGAAGATAAGGTTAATAAAGCCATACATAATTTTATTAGCGATTGGAATTCTATAGATGGTAAACTAAAAATGGATTCCGATAGGTATGCTACTAGTAAAGATTTGGTACAGTATTTTAGAGCTGAAACAGTTACAGATTTACAGGATAATATAACAGCCCTTTTTGAGATAGCGGGTGAATTAAAAATTGAATAAGATAGGGTAGAGGTCTACTTTAAACTACCGCAACACTTTTTATAATAGTGTTGCGGTAGTTTTTATCATAAGTAATTCCTTATTTCTCCAACTTTTTTAGCATTTCTTTACCATTGTTGTTATTTGGATTAATCTCCAGAGATTTTTTATAATATTTAATAGCCTCTGCATCTCTTTTTAGCTTCATCATAGCTTCTGCATAACTATCATATGGATTGTATGATTTTGGATAAACTGCAATAGCCAGCTTGAAAATTTTTGCAGCATCAATTGCATTTTCTGCTTGTAAAAATCTATACCCTGCTACTATCAGTTCATTTTCATCTTTATAATAAGCTCCATCATCTTTGTGTATTTTATAATAAGCAACTCCTTTGTCAATGCCTTCTTTATCAATAATTCTGGTCATAAATAGCGCTAAAGGCTTCTTTGGATAATCATAGGGTTTCTCATTTAGGATTCCAATTACTCCAGTTGTAATAGCATTTAAATATGCACGCCTTGTATTGTTAAGTAAAATAATGGTGGATTTACTTGATGGAATTCTAGTAAACAAAGCACAAAAACCATTGATTGAACCACTATGCCCAATTGTGGCTATATTTTTACCTGTATTTCCTATCGATTTTTCTTTAAGTTCCCATCCATAACCATAATGTCCACCATAGCTAGGATCAGGAATATGATTGGTAAATATCAAATCTAGATATTTCTTAGGAAAAAGTGTTTCATTATACAATGCTTGATCCAAAAGAAAAAGATCTTCTACTGTAGCATACATATTGCCAACTGCTGTTATAGTAGACATGTCTATATAATCGGAATTGTTATAATCACCAAAACCTTTAAAATATCCTTTGGCTCTATTTTTTATGATAGGTCTATGTTTATCAACTCCAGTATTTTTCATCTGAAGTGGTGTAAGTATTTGTTCTTCTAATACCGTTTCAAAAGGTTTCCCCATTACTTGTTCAATAATATAGCCCAATACTAAATATCCAGAATTACTGTACTCAAATTGTTCTCCAGGATCAAATTCTAGAGGTAAACCTGAAAATTTAGCTACCAATTCTTTTAAGCGATACCGATCTGGATATTTATTCAGTTTATCATCAGATTTATAATCTCTTGCTATGCCAGCACTGTGGGTTAACAATTGATGTATGGTTATCTTATCTGCTTGTTCTTTAGGATAATCTGGCAAATAGGTAGAAATGGGCTTGTTAAGATCTAATTTCTTTTCCGATACTAATTTCATAATTAGCAATGCAGTAAATGGCTTGGTTACCGAAGCTAGCTGAAACTTAGTATCCACTTGGTTTGGAATATCCCATTCCATATTTGCCAAGCCATAGCCTTTTTTATAGATGATTTTACCTTCTTGGGCTACCAAAATAGCTCCATTAAATCCTTCATAATCGGAATACAAACCAACAAGTTCTTGGATTTTATCAGCTTTTGTGGCTATTTTGAGATTTTTTGCTGGAGCATTAGTACAAGAAGCACTATTTATAAGAATAAAAGCAAGCAAAACTATGCTAAGCGTTCTTGAACAATAATTTTTAACTAAATTCATATATAGCGAGCTTATTAACATCCAAATAATTCAATTTTCATCTCACCATTATGATATTTAATGATAAACGGAATTTTTTCCAGAGTACAACGTGGCTCAATTGTAAATTGAATATGTCCTTTAACATTAAAGTCTTCATTAGTATTGGGTTTTAGTTTCTGATGGTAGCTAGTATTTTCACGCACCCAATTTACTGTTCCGTTTACAAAAGGATGTGGATCGTATTCTTCTACAGAAAGTGGGGTTTCTTTTAATTTTGATGATAGTTTTAGCTTATCATTTTCATCAAAGACAAGACTAAATTTACCTTTAAAATCTCTTTTAGCATTTGGTGATACATAATAGGATCCGTTTTTTAAATTCATCTCTATTACAAGCTCATAATTTTCCTGTTCTAGTTTTTCTATTTTAAAATTTAATACATAAGGTTCCGTAGCAAATTCTTCTTTTTTTAGGTCTTTAATTACTGTTTGAAATTCAAACGTGTTGGTTTCTTTATGTGCTAGTGTAGTTACAGTTGGTTTTTGATTCGTATTACAACTGATATATAATACTGCTAGCATAATTGTTATAAATCTGTACATTTTTTATAGTTTTAATTATTAATGATATAAAATTAGGGCAGCCATTATTTAAATATGTCAAAAGAATGTAAAAGAAGTGTCAACAAGTGTAAAATGTCAGGAATTTGTATGTTATTTACAGGTAATGAAGTATATGAAAAGTAAATATTTGTTTAGAAGTTTAGCTGTTATCTTGTTTATTGTAGGATTATTATCTTGTAATAACGAAGAGGATAAGGGGTTTCCTGCTACTGTTAAAGTTGCATTACGTAATGTTGGGCATCAACTATTATTGACTAATAATGATTCTGGATCATTGGTGAAACCAATCCAAAATTTGGATGATGGAACTTATCAATTGGCTTTTGAAAAGGAACTATCAATTAAACCTGATAGTTTGGTAAGTATTATTAAATATAATTTAAAAAAAGCAAACTTACCTTCCAATTACTTAACCGAAGTAATACAATGTAAAGGCAAACAAGTTGCTTATAGTTATAAGATGAACCTTAATGTTGAAAAGGGAATTATTCCTTGTGCTCAAAGGATTTTGCCAAAAGCATGTTATTTAATCCAAATTAGTTTTTCTAAACCATTAAAAGAAACCTTAGGTAATTTTACCCTTTTAACGTATTTAATATTTTTTACTGTACTAATCGTACTGATAGTTCTTGTGTCCAAATTATTAATGAATAAAAAAGTAGCACTTAAAGACAGCAACTATGCTGCAATAGGTATGTATAAATTTTATCCAGAACAAAACAAATTGATAAAAGAAGCAACAGAAATTAGCCTTTCCAAAAAAGAATGTGAGTTATTAGCCATTTTTGTAGCACAACCCAATCAGATTATAAAACGAGATGAATTGACAAAAAAAGTATGGGAAGACAATGGTGTTATTGTCGGTAGAAGCTTAGATACCTACATCTCCAAACTACGTAAAAAACTTAAAGACGACGATTCCATTAAGCTAACCAATGTACATGGTGTTGGTTATAAGTTGGAGGTTTAAAAACTGACCGTTTTATCAATTAACAGATTGCAGATATTTTTATTCATATTTTGTGTGGACATTTGTTTTAGAAAAGTAATATCTAAGGCAAATCAATTAGCTTAATGTTAGCAAAGAAGTAAGCTTTCATGAATTGGTAAATCGATAATATGGTTAATTTGTCTAATCAAAATAATTATTATATATTTGTACCTACAAATAATGTGTATGTTATGAATAACTATTTTGAAACCATCTATCAAATTATAAGAACTGGTCACTGGATTACAGATGCTATTTCAAAAGAGCTAAAAGAATATGATATATATGAGCCTCAGTATAATGTATTAAGAGTACTTAGTGCTGCAAAAGGGAAAGCGATATCTGTAAATACAATATTAGAACATATGGTACAACGCTCTAGTAATGTAACCCGTATTGTTGATAAGCTTGCAGCTAAAGGATTAGTTGAAAGAACACTTTCTACTGAAGATAGAAGAAAAATGGACATTCTAATTACTGATAAAGGGATTTTACTTCTAAAACAACTAGATGATAAGGTGCATCAATTTCATAAGCCAATGATGAATAACCTCACGGCAGAAGAACAAGGAACTTTAACAGCGCTAATTAAAAAATTAAAAGGATAAACTAATTCGTTTATTTCAAAAAATAGATGTACATACAAATAATGTATAAGTAAACAACTTAAAAAAATGAAAGATATAATAATACAAAAACAAGTAATAGCAGTAGATAACTCCAACAAGAACATATTAGCACGTGGATGTGATCCAATTACCTCTCTGCAGTTCTCAAAAATTGCTCCATCGCTTCTAGGAAATGCAACATATATGCCTACAACAAATGATACCGATTTTATCGAAAAATTAAAATCGCAGAAATGGTCTGTAATATTTTTTGCTCCTGGAGCTTGTAGATTTAATGCTGTTGATAAGCCAATTCCTGGCGGAAATTATAATACTAAAGGTTGGACTCTTAGTCAGTATAAAGAGTTGGTTTACAAACTTCAGGGAGATGAAATTAAAATTGTAGAAACTTTAAATGAGGAAAAAACAGTGTCTCTACTTAAAAAAGCCTTAGAAACAGCAATAAATACAAATTAATAACAGTAATTAAATAATATTAAAACAAGTAAAATGATCAGTAAAACTGCAAAAATGATAAAAGCCTTAAGCACTGGATTATTATCAATAATAATTACAATAAATGCTTTTGCACAGCAACCAGATGCTAATTTTGTGCCGAAAAACCCAATAACAGATAATCTATTAACAGGTGATAATACTGTACTACTAGTAATCGATTGGCAACAAGACTTAATAAATGTAGTCCATAATATTGATCAAGATATAATGATGAATAACATTCAAGCAATGGTGAAAACGGCCAATTTATTTAATGTTCCAGTAATTGAAACTACCATTGGAGTAAAAATGGCAGGAAGTAGCCCTACAGTACAATCAGTGAAAGAACTAATTCATAAAGATGTTGAAAATATTGATAGAGTTTCCCTAAATGCATGGCAGAATAAAGCTTTGGTAGCGGCAGTTAGAAAAACGGGAAGAAAGAAAATTTTAATTACTGGTCTTTGGACTTCTGGTTGCCCTACGTATACAGCATTAGATGCCATAAAAGATGGCTACGAAGTTTATATATTAACAGATTTATTGGGAGATGCTACTACTATGGCACATAAAACTGCCATTACTAGAATGGTACAAGCAGGAGCAATTCCGTTTACTTGGGAAGGAGCAGGAGCAGAGATGTTACGTTCATACACCAATCCAAAAGCATTTACGGATGATGAAATTAAAGGCGGTTTTGTAGAAATAATGAAAAAACATTTCTACCCTTTTGCTGGGAAATATTAATTTAAACACTTTTCAAGCCCTCTTTGAGGGTTTAATTTTTGATTTGCCACTAAATTAAAAGTAGAAGAATTTAATAATAATAAATAGATGAATAAATGCGCTTTATAATGTGATGATGGGAGTGAAGTAGAAATGTATTTGGAATGGAATTATAGTTTATTGCTATTTAAATAACTTTTTAAAGCTTCTCTGTACGTGCTACCAACCGGAATTTCAAAATTGTTTATGAGTACGCATTTTCCATTATACTGACTTATTTTGGATAAAGGAACAATATATGACTTGTGAATTCTCATAAATTGATAAGAGTTTAAAATTGCTTCAATAGATTTTAGTGTTTTTAAAACCAAACAATAATTATTTCCCGTAACTATTTTGGCATAATCTTTTAAACCTTGAATATAATCGATGTCTTTTATTAAAATCTTTATGAATTCGTCTCCTTCTTTTATAAAAAAAGATTCTTCCAATTTATTCTCGTCATTCTTTTTTTTCAATTTTTCAAAGCGAGTAACTGCTTTTGTAAAGCGTTCAAAAGAAATAGGTTTTAAAAGATAATCAATAACTTCAAGGTCAAAACTTTCAACAGCATACTCACTATAAGAGGTTGTCATAATAAACATGGTATTACCTTTGGAAAGTTTAACAAGTTCAATTCCAGAAATTTCTGGCATGGCAATATCTGTAAAAGCAATATCTATTTGATGTCCTTCTTTTAAATAATTAAAAGCCTCAACCGAATTTGTAAATGTTTTAATCACCTCAAAATTGGAGAACCGCTTTAAATGATGTACTATCACATCAATAGCTAAAGGTTCATCATCAATTATTATCGTCTTATACAAATTCATTTAGTTTAAAGTAATTTTAAGCTGCGTTTGGTATTTGTCTTTTGTATTGCTTATTTCTAATTTTGAACTTTTTGGGTACAACAAATGTAAGCGTTGTCTTAAATTATCAAGCCCTTTTCCTTTTCGATTGTTTTCTTGAAAATGTTGTTTTACAAACATACTATTTTCAACAAAAAACAGGAGTTCATTGTTTGTTATTTCTAAAGTTATATTTACATAAGCATCCTTATAATTAGTATAAAACCCATGTTTAAAAGCATTCTCGACAAGTACAATCAAAAGAAATGGTTCTATTAAGTTTTCTTCATTTATATTTTCATCTGTGGTAAATGTAATAGCAGCATCCTTACCAAAGCGCATTTTTTCAATAGCAATATATTTGTGAATAAAATCTAATTCTTTAGTTAATGGTACTTTAGAAAGATGAGTTTCATCAGTTAAATAGCGCATCATACTTGATAGTTTTAAGATATATTCAGATGTTTCGGGATTATTATTTAGGGATAAACTATACAGAGAATTAAATGCATTAAATAAAAAATGAGGATGCAATTGGTTTCGTAACAATTGCTCTTTGGTTCTATTTAGCTCATGTTCCATTTTTTTGAACTTATTAAGCGTATCTAATCTATTTATAAAATACAATACTAAATAGAATAATAAGGTTTGCCCCAAAAAGCTAGTAAAATAAGCAAAGGTTTCGTTAAAAGAATTAATAATGTGGATTCTATAATCTTTTAATACAGCTAATGCTATAAGTACTAAAACAAATAGGATCATAAATCCTACTCTTTTCCAGATGTTTCTTAACTTAAAAACGTAATAATATAGAGCATAAACAATAGAAACACTGATGAAGTTTTCAATAGCATCACTAGTTACAAAAAACAGCCAATGATCTGGTAACGTGTAAAAGGCTTTTTTAATAAGTTGATATAATATAACAGCGATAAATCCAAAATTGAAAAGAAGTTTAATTGTTTTTATTGTAGTACTGGAGAGTTGTTTCATTCTTTTTATTAATATATGTCTGCAATGTAAATATAAAAAAAACCTTTTCAGTTAGGTCGAATAGAAGTGGTGGGTTATCTATTGCCAACTATTGTTTGTCGATTCCATTTTTGAATGATTGTCCATAAAGATAAGTTTGACAAAATTTTAATTTAAAAATTATGAGAACTTATTGTATTCTATTTGTGTTTTGTTTTATTTCACTAATTGATTTTGGTCAAAAATTAAAATTGGAAAAAGCTTCACCCTTTACAGCAGTAAAATGGGAAAACGATCTACCAATTGTACAATTTAATAATGAATGGTATACTTTAGAAAAACTAGGGAAATTTACCACTATAGATTTGTTAGATTTTTGTAAGCAGCAATTTGGTCGTAAATGGAAAAGACGATTTTCAGAAGATTTAGTAGAAGTATTAAGAAAAATGGGGGCTAAACCAACTAAAAAAGTGGAACTAATACTTTCTTATGGAACTCAACAAAAAAACGAAATAGGAATATATACACTTGAAAACAGGCAAAAAATTTTAAAAGCTAGATATGAGAATAAAAAAACGCTAAAAAAGATAGTTATCTCACAAGCAATTGAAGATATTGATGAGTTTCAGCAAATCCTTGAAAAACGCTCATCTTACTTACATTTAGTAACTTTTGATTATATAAGTGCCCTAAATGCATTAAAAACCACTATAAGGGCATTAAAAAATGATGTCAATATCAATTACTTAACGCACGAATTTGCAAAAATATTAGCAGAAATTGGAGATAGACATTCGAGTGTGAAAAATGAATCGTTTCTTAAAAAAGAGCATCCCATATATTCATTGCAATTACCATTTTCAATAACTTCATTAAACGGAAAAGCCATAGCTTTAAAACATAATGAACAACAAGATATTTATGAGTATTTGTATAAAGAATATCCATTTGTAAAATCCATAAATGATGTATCTATTGATGTTATGATAGATTCATTAGTATATAAATCTAAAAAATCGCCAAAAGAAGTAAAGTTTAGTAGAGGAGTTTCGGAAATACAAAAGTTGGGAAGACTTTATTTTAAGAATAACTTAAAACTCTTAGAGCAAATAAAAGTTGTGTTTACCAATGGAAAAACAGAGAGAACAGAAATCATTCAATTGCAAAACAAAGAGTTCCGTTATTATTCGAAACAAGAATGGAGTGCTTTTTTAAATGCTAGCGCCATTAGTAAAGGAAATTTAAAAAGCATTTCTAAATTATTAAAGGGAAATATCGGTTATATGGTATTACCAAGAATGTATCATTTTGATGAAATTGACGGATTAGAACACTATATTGACTCAGCTTTCACCTCTTTTTTTAATACTGAATCTCTTATTATAGATTTACGATTTAATCCTGGTGGTGGTAGAGATTTAATACAAAAATTTGCAAGTTATATTATTCCAAAATCAAAAACTCCTTGGCTAGCAAATGTTGCTTATCTCCGTACTGACAAAAAGAATAACACTTACAATTCTATGTCCAATCGTTTTTTATTTGCTGAAAATTCAATTATTTTTAATAAAGCAGATAGAAAAGCTATAAGAGCATTCAATAAGGACTTTAACACTCAAATAGCATTCGAACATTCTAAATTTAGCAGGCCTCATTATATGGTTTTAAAAAGCGGAGATAAACAATATGCTAAACCCATTTACATTTTGGTAAATGAACATAGTTTTAGTGCTGCTACCGTTTTTACCAGTGCTTTTAAGGGATTACCAAATGTTAAGATTGTTGGTGTTACTACGGATGGCTCAAGCGGAAACTCAAAAAGAATAAATTTGAAACATTCAAATATTCGTGTTAGAATTTCTACCATGTTATCATTTCAACGTAATGGAAAGACTTTAGATGGCATTGGTACTGAGCCTGATATTTATATACCAATTGATTTAGAACAAAGTTTAACTGGAAAAGACACTCAATTAGAAAAATTATTAGAAATGATTAATAAGAAGAATTGACTTTTATGAAGTTTGGGCCAAGATGATAGTAACATAAAACATGCTTTGCCCTATACTTAAACAGGTGGCCTATTTAATTTTATAATAATATTTTATTGACTTATATGCAACCTATTTCAAATTTGACTGTCTTTAATTACGGATAAGTATAATACAAACTATAATTATGGATAATATTAAGACAAAGCATGTTTTTTCTGAGAACAACAAAGTATCGATAAAAGGAGATAATGGGGAGAATATATGGTATCCTATAAATTTCCAGTGGATTCCTGTCACTAATTTAAATGATATTATGAATCATTAATATAGTTCAGAGTTTAAGGTTTTAATAAAAATTTAGTCTCAAACTGTACATTTATTTATAGTATTACTCTGTATTATCACCAAAAATAAAAATAGTCCAACACCAATTTTTATTAGATACGTTGCACAATAATAAAGTTCATCGTATTACCTTGGTCTGGTCTTCGATGATGCTCTAAATATCCATTAACTACTTAATTCCTTTCCAATATTTTTGCTTTAATACTTGAACCTCTTGATGAAGTTTTCTTGAACTTCGTCCTTTAAGTTTTTTGCCAAATGGCTAACACTTTGTGAGGGGCCATATTCCAAATGCATATGAACATGATCTTTTGAAACCACTTCTTTTTAAAATCATAATACATTTTATATCAAGTGTTTAAGCAGAAACAATGTGACAACGGGCATTGGATATCTCTTTTTAAAACATAGTAGCCATATTTTGTGTTCCAAACTAAATGAACTGTTAAACGGGATGCCATATGAACATTTGATCTTTGTCCTGAGATAAACCAAAAGTAAAGGTTTTTAGAAGCGAAAGCAATATGTAATAAAGTACATAGTTTGAACTATTTTTGAGACTAATAAAAGTTACATATAAGTATGCGTTACCCTCATAACAAAAAGATTGCTTATGGCATAAATGGTAACTTGAGTTTCTTTAAAACCTAATGGAGTACCCCTTTGTCTAAATTGGAGATGTGTATGTTTTTTTACATATGCATCATTTTTAAAACAAGCCGTCTTTGAAAGTGAATATAAAATTTTTAAAGATGCAAAATAACAATTTACCCATAGCAATAATTGGTGGTGGTCCAGTAGGATTAGCTGCTGCGGCACACTTAACATTAAAAAACATTCCGTTCATTGTATTTGAATCTGGAGAATCAGTGGGACAAAATATGCTTTCTTGGAGGCATGTTCGTGTGTTTTCTCCTTGGAAATATAATATCGACAGTGCAGCAAAACAACTTTTAGAGCAAAGCAATTGGATTGCTCCAGATGAAGATGGATTACCTACAGGAAAAGAATTGGTAGAAGATTATTTTCGTCCATTAGCAAACTTACCTCAAATCAAACCTCATATTCATTTGAATTCTAGAGTACTTTCGATTGGACGAAAAGGATTGGATAAAATGAAAACTTGGGGACGCGCCGAAAAACCATTCTCAATTAAAGTTGAGGAGAATAAAAGTATTAATTACTACGAAGCAAAAGGCGTAATTGATGCTACAGGAACTTGGAATCAACCGAACCCAATCGGTTCTGGAGGTGTTTTAGCGGAAGGCGAACAAGAATTAAAAGATCATATTTTTTATGGAATTCCAAATGTAAAGGCAGACCATTTAGATCGATACAAAAATAAAAATGTTGTTGTTGTTGGTGGTGGACATTCAGCAATTAACGCCTTATTAGATTTAGCCGAAATCCAACAAGAATACCCAAAAACACAGCTTAATTGGATTCTACGAAAAGATACTATGGAAAAGGTGTATGGCGGTAAGAAAGATGATGCTTTAGAAGCACGTGGCATTTTAGGTAGTCGCATCGAACAATTGGTAAATAGCGGAAAATTAAATGTATATACACCTTTTCATATTTTAAAATTATCCAAAGATGATAACGGAATTCAAATTGAAGGTGATTTAAACGGAACTACAGAGGTTATCAATAACATCAATGAAATTATTAGCAACACAGGTTCGCGCCCAAATTTAGATATGATTCGTGAAGTACGTTTAGATTTGGATGCATCTTTAGAATCGGTATTTGATTTAGCAGAGTTGATTGACCCAAATGTTCATAGTTGTGGAACGGTGAGACCGCATGGCGAAAAGGAATTGCGTCATCCAGAAAAGGATTTTTATATAGTTGGTTCAAAAAGTTATGGTAGAGCACCAACATTTTTAATGGCAACAGGTTATGAGCAAGTACGCTCTATTGTAGCTTATATGGCTGGTGATATTGAAGCTGCTAAGCGTGTTGAGTTAAATCTTCCAGAAACGGGCGTATGTAGTTCGAATCTTGGAGGTACGGAAGGAGAAACTACGAGTGGTGACTGTTGTGGGGCTGAAGAAGTAGAAGAAGAAACAAATGGTGTTTTTGCTAATGCTTCTCATCCAAAAGATATTGTAGAAGCAAATGGAGGATGTTGCTAGTAAAATTGTGCATCATTTTTAAAGGTGCGCGTCTTAATAAGTGAAAGAAATAGTAATTTATAAAACTTAATATTATGAAAACAAGACAATTAAATAATCAAATAGAAACAGTTCAACAAGCAAGTGGATGCTGTGGAACAGCATCATTAGAAGTAAAAGAATCTTCAGAAGCATCTTGTTGTGAGCAACCTACAGATGATTCAGATTGTTGTGATAAGACTGAAAGTAAAGCTGTAAATAGTGAAAAAACAGGATGCTGTTAACTCGAAATACCAAATTAAAAAAAGAACAAAGCTCCTCATTTCGAGGAGCTTTGCGTGCTAGTGGAATTATGGCGTTTGCTGGTTTGGGCGATGCACTTTTATATCCCATATTGCCCGTTTATGGTAAGGAACTTGGCTTTTCCGTGTTTTTTATTGGTGTATTACTTTCTGTAAATCGATTTGTTCGCATTCTTGCAAATACACATATCGCAAACATGGTTAATCAAATTGGAATGCGGAATATGTTGCTAATGACATCATCACTAGCGGTAATTACTACTTTTATGTATGGACTTAAATTAGGATTAATCGCTTTTTTAATTGCTAGAATTCTTTGGGGACTAAGTTATTCGGGGTTAAAAATTACCACACTTAATTATGCTTCAAAAGCAAAACAGAAATCTGGTTTGGCATTCGGTTTGGCACAAAGTATTAAATCGATTGGTGCAGTATTCATCCTTTGGTTTGGACCAGTTGTTATTAATGAATTTGGTATCCAGAATGGATTGTTCCTTATTGCTGGTATTAGTTTGATTGGAATTTTACTAGCATATTCATTGCCGAATAATACAATCAAAAACACAAGAGATAAAGTGAAAAGCAAAGAAACTTTTTATCCCAGTCCATTGAACCTTTTGGTATTGGTACTTTCCATTTCAATTGATGGTATTTTGGTGGTTACTTTGGTATACTTATTAAGTTCTAACGGCATGATTTCTAGTGAATTGTTAGTTCTTGTCGCTTCCTATTTATTGTTAAAGCGATTATTTGCAATTCTATTTTCAGTTATTGGAGGTCTTTTAACCTTGCGTTATTCGCCATCAATAATATTTAAACTTGCCGTTATAGGCTGTTTAATCGCCATGCTTTTAATCACATTTAAAGTAATTATTATAGGTATTTTACTCGCATTTTTATGCAATACTATTGTGGTTACATTTTCGCCTTTAGTAGCCATTAAAGAACAGAAAAACGCTTTACAAGCAATTTCAAGTGTAAGTACCTGGTGGGATTTAGGGGCCGCCATTGGTGCACTTATTGGAATCTATGCCATTGAAGTTTTAGGAATGCCATATCTATTTTTATCTTTGTTTATAATCACTATTATTTTATTCATCAATTTTAATATACCCCATGCAAAAACAAGTCGCTCAACTATATAATCCATTATTAGGCTATGTTAGAAATCGTGTAAGAAATCAAGAAGATGCCGAAGATTTAACACAAGATGTCTTTTTTAAGTTGGCCAAGTCAAAAAGCAATGATATAGATAATCTAAAAAGTTGGGTGTACACCATAGCTAAAAACACGATTACCGATTATTACAGGAAAAAGCAATTGCAAACAAATACTATGGAAGATGATTCTTTTTTTAATGTAAATACACCAGAAGATGCCGGTCAAGAATTGAGCAAATGTGTTGGAGCTTTTGTAAATCAGTTACCAGAAGAATATCGCGAACTGCTTACTTTATCAGAATTAAAAGATATTCCACAAAAAGAAATCGCATTACAACTTAATATGAATTATGTAACGGTTCGTTCTAAAATACAACGTGGACGTAAAAAGTTAAAGGAACTGTTAGAAGGTTGTTGTTCAATATTACAAGGTGGAAAAGGCAGTATTATGGAGTTTGAAAATAAAACAGGTTGTGATAAAAAATCTTCTTGCGATTAATGATGAAGGTTTTTGATACACTCATTATTGGTGGTGGGCAAGCAGGACTTTCTGTTGCTTATTTTTTACGCCGTCATCAATTAGATTATCTTATTTTAGATGATAAAAAAAAATCTGGCGGTTCTTGGTTACAAACTTGGGACAATTTAAAGTTGTTTTCGCCTACAGAATACAGTTCTCTTTCAGGTTGGGGAATGCCAAAGAGCAACAATGAATATCCAACAAAAGATGAATTCATTTCGTATTTGGAACAGTACGAATCAAGATATGAAATTCCTATTCAGCGAAATACAAAGGTTATTTCCGTAACTAAAGACAATAATAATTTTAAGGTTGAAACCAATCAAGGAACAATCTACAGTAAAACCTTGGTAAGTGCAACAGGAACAGCGCAACAACCTTCTATTCCCAAATACCTGAATCAAAACCTATTTAAAGGCGAACAATTTCATTCATTAAATTATAGAAATACTCAGAACTTCGTGGGGAAAAAAGTACTTATTGTTGGTGGCGGAAACTCTGGAGCACAGATTTTAGCCGAAGTTTCAGAAGTAGCACAAACACAATGGGTGACTTTAGAAGAACCTCATTTTTTACCAGATGATATTGATGGGCGTTATTTATTTAATGCAGCCACACAAAAGTTTTTGGGCAAACCCGCTACTTCACCTGGTATTAAAGTCTCATTAAGTAATATTGTAATGGTGAAAAGTGTCAAAGAAGCACGACACAGAAGTGTTTTAAATGCCAAACGGCCATTTATATCCTTTTATGAGCAAGGTGTTGTTTGGAGCGATGGGAGTAAAGAAGCATTTGATGTAGTCATTTGGTGCACCGGATTTAAAGCAAATTTGAATCATTTAAAATCACTAAATGTTATTGACAACAATCGTATTAAAACCAAATATACGCGTTCTATAAAAGAATCCAACCTTTGGTTAGTAGGTTATGGTAGTTGGACAGGATTTGCATCTGCAACAATATACGGTGTTGGTAAAACTGCACGGCAAACCGCTAAAGAGATTTCAGAAACTTTAAATCAATAACCTAGACCCAAAGGTACGAGGTATGCCTCCGAAAATACTTTTTCATTTCGAGACAAGTCTCTGAGTTTAAAACCCACTGGTGGGAATAAAAAGTAAATTTTTCTGCATCATTATTAAAAATCCTCGTCTTATCAGATATAAACAAATGTTTAATTCAAAAATCTGATAAAAATGAAACTTAATTTAAAAGCATTAGCCGTAGCATTTACTATGGTATTAGGAATGTTATTTACAACCAATGTATCTGCGCAATCGTCTTGTTGTGGTGGAGGTGAAAAGCATGATGAAGCAAGCTGTAAAACTGACCATAAAAAAGATGGAAAATCTTCTTGTGGAACATCTTCAACTACAACTGAATCCACATCAGGTTGTTCCCCTTCAAGCTGTCGTGGAGCAAAAACGAAATTTGGTGAAGCTAAAGTTATTTCTAATTTAAGAAGTAATCTCGTGGCGCTTAAAACCAAAATGGAAAAATCAAAAAGGCCAAAGTTCGAAACACGTTCTTTCGATATTCACGGTATTGTTGGTAAATCAGACGATGAAAGCTTACGAATTATTATAAAAGAGTTAAAACTAATGGAAACGGAATTTTCTAACAAAACAAAGTTTAAATCTTTAGTTTTTAAGCTACCAGATAACAAAGCGAAACAAATTACCTATTTAGAAAGTAGAATTGAAGGACTTAAAAAATTCTTGTAACAATAATGTCTGGTTGAGCATTGTCGATAACAAAATATATTTTGGTTGAAGGCAGCTTACGAAGTAAGTAGAAACCTAATAACATCTCGACTGTGCTCAATATGACAATCCCAATTAAATCTCACAATGACTTTTAGAAAAATTATTAGCCTTTCTATAGGCATTAGCTTTGTTGTATTATTAATTACCGGAATCTTATCATATTTTCAAGTATATGCTCGTAGTACTGCGACATTGCATACTGTTTTTGGAATCTTATTTTCATTAGGAATTTTATTCCATCTAAAAAATAATTTCCGTTCCTTAAAAATGTATTCCAAAGGAAAATGGATACTATTTATCGCATTAATTGGAGGATTATTCTTTTTAGGAGCTGCGTATCAAATATCACCATTTAATCAATTAATGGATTTTGGAGACAAACAAAAAGCAACTTCCAAAAAGGAATTAAATCGGTCAACTTATGAAATTGTGGAAATGAACATGTCCAACAAGCTTCAATTAACAATAGACGTATTGCGTTCAGAACATTATTGGCATCCACAAATGGCAATTTGGGTAGAAGATGAAGGAGGCAATTATGTAAAAACACTTTTTGTATCGAAAGCTACAGCAAAAGGTTTGTTTTTTGGGGGAAGGAGTAAAGATAATTTCAAAACTTTTGATGAAAGCAAAGACGTTTCTGGTGATTATAGGCGTGTGAATGCTTTGCCAGTTTGGTCGTACAAAAGAGCTGTGGAGTATGCCGACGGATTATATGTTCCGCCAATTAATAACCCGTTGCCAGATGCTATTACAGGCGCTACAATAACAAATAATTTTCAATTATTATCTTCTATTGAAGAGCGTTCGAAATTCCATTTAAAAATAGAAATTAACGTGGCTTTTGATGATAATGAATACTATTCAGCATATGATTTCCCAGACGATAAAACCTTTCATAGTGGTACAGGGCAATTAGGACAGCCTTCAATAATTTTTGATGCTTTAATTGATATGAATGATAACAAAAACTATTATTTAATGCAATTAATTGGTCATGGACATTATTCAGGACAAAATGGAAACATTAATTCAGACATATCAACTTTAACTACTGCAAAACAAATTATTGAACGCATTGTAGTTGGTGTGAAAATGGATTTGTAATTTATCATATGGTTTCCTCAAACCACCTACAAGGTCACTTCACAAAGCATTTTGGACGTTTCACTTTAAAATCAAGATTTACCTTCAAATACTAAAATACATTTGTCTTATAATTATGAAGATAATAAAAATGAAGACGGTAACAAAAAATTCTGGAAGCATTCCAATATTTCCTGCCTATTTTCCGATTCCAGATAAAATCTTAGAACTGGTACACGGGTTTAGTAAAGTCTCTGTTCTTTTAGATACCAATACCTATGAGGTCCCTGCATTAAGTTTAGAGAGCTTTGGAACCTATAAAGCGATTGTTTATAGAATTAATCAAGAATATGTGGATTTATTTGATAGCCAAAGCACCCAAGATTCTAGAGATTTAATAATAGCACCTTCAAATGTAGATAATGCACTTGGAATATTTACGGCTATAGCAGGGGCTGATGTATATTTTGAAGTATTAGAAAACTAAATGAGGTCATCTAAAAAAGTGAAGAAGTAAGAAAAACGTTTATAGAATTTATGTTGTGGTATAAATTGTTAATAATGTTGAAATTGAATGAGAAGCAATAAACATCACTTTTTACCAAGTACAAACGCAATTCGATGTTTTAAGGAAGAAATAAGAACAAACGATGTTATAAAGTTTTTTTTGCGGCTGTTGGTACTAAAATTAAATTCTATTTGGATAAAAAACCTGATAGGATTTTGTTTGCTAAACCAGATATTAGTAGAGTCGTTGGTAGTTACGTAGAAAGCAATAGGAATGAGTCAAGAATTAGCACTTGATAGTGCCTAATTATTAATTAATTTAATAATTTCTTTATAAGACGCACCAATCGGAATTTCTATACCACCTAGTAAGATAATATCTTTTGATGTTAAAGCAGCAATTTTCTTGGTATTAACAATATAGGAACGATGTACCCTCAACAAATAAGAAGGCAATCTTTGAACAAAAGAACTTATTTTATCTTTTGTAATTACGGTGTCGTTTACGGTATGTATTCTCACATAATCCTTAATACTGTCAATAAACAGAATGTTGTTAAATTCTATTCTAATCATCCTTTTGTTTGAATTAACAAAAATATGATCTAATGTTATATCCATCTCTGATGAAGTGTGATTAGCATCGGTGGCTACATTCAATGCCTTGTATTTGTTGATAGCTTTATAAAATCGAATAAAAGATATTGGCTTTAATAAATAGTCAATGATATCCAATTCATAACCTTCTAAAGCATATTCTCTGTAAGCAGTTGTTAATATGACTTTGGGTTTTATAGTCGTATTCTTTATAAAGTCAATTCCTGTAACTACGGGCATTTGGATATCCAAAAAAAGTAGGTCCACTGTAGCGTTTTGAAGGAAATCTCCAGCTGTTATAGGATTATCAAATGTTGATATCAATTCAAGATCTGGCACTTTCATGATGTGGTTTTGAAGTACCTTAATGGCTAACGGCTCGTCATCTACGACCATACATTTTATTCCCATATTACTTTAAATTAATGTTTAATATTACCTGAAAATCATTATCAGTCTTAGTACTTTCTAGGTCATAGTTATCTTTATAGTTAAGTTCTAATTGTCTTTCGGCATTGGAAAAACCAATTCCAGAATGTGGTCCATTACTCGTATCGTCTGGGCTGTTATCAAATCTTGTATTAAAAACCTTAAAGCAAAGTCGATCTTGGTTTGTGGTTAGTTCAATTCTAATTACCGATTTTATGGGGCTTTTACTCGCACCATGTTTAAAAGCATTTTCGACAAACGATATTAGAATTAAAGGGGCTATCAGTACATTGGGAGAATGTAGGTGGTATATAAAGTTCAATGTTAACTTATTACCATAACGCAACGATTCCAAATCTATATAATCCTGTATAAAGGCAATTTCTTTTGTTAATGGAACTTCAGCATCTTTACACTGGTAAAGCATATAATCTAGCATGTCCGACAGTTTTAAAACAACATCTGATGCTTTTTCAGATCTTTCTAATGTTAATGAATACAGATTATTTAATGTATTAAACAAAAAATGCGGGTTTGTCTGCGCTTTTAAAAATTTAAGTTCCGTATTTGCTTTTTCTTTTTGTAAAACTTCCAATTGATGACGTTCTTCAAAACCATCTTTAAATGCTTTAACCATAAGCATTAAAAAAACGAATACATAAACAGATGGAAAATAAACAACCGCCAAATGAAATGGATCTGATAATATTTCTATCAAACTTTTATAAGTGTAATATTTAGGAACAAAAAATTTGGTCAAATACATACTTAAGAGCTTTGAACTAACCAATAACATATAAGCAGTAATCAAAAAGGATATTCCAAACTTAAAGTATTTTTTTCTAAATAGAAGTTTAGGTACCTGATAATAAACTAAAAAATAACTCGCAATTAACTGAGCTGGTAAAAAGCTTAAACTACTGAGAAGCGTCTTTTTAACACTTCCATCATTTAATGCAGCCAATACAGGTAAACTTATAACTAATAGAAACCAAAATACGAAGTGCGAAACGATCCTGTTTTTAATGATCCAGTCGATAAAGTTCTTTCTTTTGACCATAGTGTATAAATATATAAAATATGATTCTAGTATCGCTTTAAAAAAGACAAATCTTGATAATCTAATGCCCAAACCTAGTTTGCTACGGATTTAGATGTTTTCCGTTAATAATAGGTTTATTTCTGCAAGAATATACTGTTCATCTATTTTGCAATTTTTGATTTATCACTTTCGATACGTTTGTCTAAGAACAGAACATACATTTAGGTATTAGGGGACTACTTGCTCCTTATGAACCTCATAATAAAACTAAAAAATATGAAAAACATAACAGGACTACTACTTTTAATTGTTCTTTTTCTTGCATGTGAAAAAGAGCAAAAAATGGACTCTGATGCCTTAAGCACAACACCTCCAAAATATGAAACGTATAATTATTCTGGATTTACAAAAGAAGAGATGTACGCATTCCATAAACATATTTACGAAGGTGGCAATTGGACCGTATATGGGGATACGGAGCGGTATTTTTACCTAAACTTCTCCGAAATAGGGAATCACTCACGCATACCTAGTTCAGATACACCAAAAATTATCGAAGAAACGCCAAGGGATGATGTGAAAAATTTTATGACCACAACAGATTTAAAAAAAGGAGGCGGACTATCATTAAACGACTATATACAGCAAGTAGAAGTTAATGGGTTAATTATAATCCATAAAGGCAAAATTGTCTTTGAAGGCTATCCGAGAATGTTTCCAACCGATTTGCATATTAATATGTTAATAACCCAAGTCTTTGTTAGTACTTCAATTGCTATGTTAGAGGATAAAGGTTTAATCGATACTAGCAAGCCCATTGATCACTACTTTGATGGGCTTAAAAATTCAGGTTGGGAAGGCGTTCCAGTAATAGATATTCTTTCCATGAGTTCCGGAATTGACCGTGTCCCATTGGAGACCTATGAGAGAAGTTTTGACCCAATTAAGGATTTAACTACTGCTAAATCCTCCAGACCTTCAGGAATGGAGGTCCAATTTTCGAATGCCGATGCTGCCATATTAACCTTACTAGTTGAAAAAATTTCGGGTCTTACCTTTCACGATTTTGTGGAACAGGAAATATGGAAAAAGATAGGAGCAGAAAATAGTGCCCTTTTAGGAATCAATACTAATGGGATCTCTCGTTCATATGCCGATGGCATGTCAACAACACTTCGAGATCTTGCTAGATTTGGTCTTGCTTTTACGCCTAGTGGTAGAATGAGCACCAATCCAATAATTTCTGATGCGCACTTATTTAAAATCCGAGATGTTAATAAAAACCTCAAAAGGACGTCACGATATTCAGGAGAAATAGCATATAGTAGTTATCAATGGGGAGCAGTATACGATGATGGCGATTTTTATAAAGGTGCACATGGGGGGCAAGGTCTTTATATATCACCTACGAAAGATTTGATTATTGCATATTTCGGAACTGCCAATACTGATCGTCAAAGGAATCAACTTGATGTCATTGCTCGACAGCTTTCCAAATCTGGACTGTTTGATCTTGAATAAAATGACCAACAAACGATATAGTACATCAAATATCTAAACCTTAGTAAACATTTATAAACTATGAAAAACAGCACACGAATCATTTATTTCACACTTCTATTAATAACAAGCCTTTGCTATGGGCAAAACCTACCAAAATTTGTACATATACAAGGCGGCACTTTTACTATGGGCGATGAAACGGGCTTAGGAAATAAGGATCAACGCCCAATTCACGCAGTTAGTGTAAAGGAGTTTAACATTAGCCAAACCGAAGTTACTGTAGCTCAATACCGCTATTATTGCAAGGCAACGGGGGCAGCCATGCCAAAAGCACCTAATTGGGGTTGGCAAAGCAATCATCCTATAGTAAATGTAAGCAGGCAAGATGCTATCAAGTATGCCAATTGGCTTTCTAATAAATTAAAAAAAATTGTACGTCTCCCTTATGAGGCAGAATGGGAATACGCTGCCCGTGGTGGCAATAAATCCAAAGGCTACAAATATAGTGGTTCCAATAACATAACCGATGTAAGTTGGTATGATGGTAATTCTGATAAAAAAACAAACGCTGTAGCTGGCAAAAAAGCCAACGAATTAGGGTTGTATGATATGAGTGGTAATGTTTTTGAATGGTGTATGGATACATACGGAAGCGATTATTATGCCAGCAGTCCTAAAAACAACCCTAAAGGAGCTACTAAAGGAAATGCTAGAGTAATACGTGGTGGTGGCTGGCACCTTAATGCCACTTTTTGCAGTGTTGCTTTTCGTTACGGAGCTACCTTTGATGGCGAACTGTACGACTATTTTGGGTTTCGTGTGGTTTCGACCAAAAAACAATAATAAAGTAGGGCTAGTAAAAGCCTAAAAAAAAATATAAACCAAATCATAAATTTGGGGTTAAGGGAGTTACTTGCTTCATATGAACCAACTAATAAGAAAAAACAATGCATAAAGCGAATATTATTTTGATACTTATTTTGTCCTTACTTTTAAATGCCTGCGGTACTAAAAAACGGGGTTTAGCAGTTAGTGATTCAGAAACTATAGAAAGTCCGTATTTTGGACAAAAGCCACCTGGTTTAATTCCTGAGATTTTTGCGCCTGGAATCGTTTCAGTAGATGGAATATATGAAGGCAGTGTTTCTTTTTCTCCTGATTTTGATGAAATGTTTTTTTCACCAACAATAGAAGGGCATTCCTATGTATATTTCTCAAAATTGGAAAACAAAAAATGGACTATACCTAAAAAAGCAAACTTTACAAAAGGAAAGATAAGTGATGAATTTAGTCCATTTGTGAGCCATAATGGTAAAAGGATTTATTTTGCAACTTATGATTCTATAGCTCCTTTAAAAATTTGGTATGTAAACCGTCTTGAAGGTTCCTGGAGTGATGCAATACTACTTGATTCTCCTATCAATAATGACAAGGTTGTTAAACCTACTGAAGCCAAAAACGGAGATCTTTTTTATGTAAATGAATCCAAAAAGAAAATGTATTATGCACCTAACAAAAATGGTAAATTTCCTGAAGTCCACGAGGTTAAAATTAACTATGGTTCACTAGGTTATATTTCCCCATCTCAAGATTATTTACTGGTACAAGCTCATAAAGAAAATGACAAAACAAAAGACATGGATGTTTACGTGTGTTTTAAGAAAAAAGATGGAACATGGTCAAGGCCAATTAATCTTGGAAATGCTGTAAATACTGATTATAGAGAAGGGAACCCTACAATTACTCCAAATGGGAAATATTTGTTTTTTAATAGATATATTGTAAAGGGAAAAAGAGGACTTCCTAATGTTTATTGGGTGAGTACAGAAATTATCAATAAGTTAAAAACGGCTTATTTTAAGGAGAAGCAACAAATTTAAGACACATATTTTTTACTCTAATACATATTTTTTATAAATTTAAATCATGAGAAATAACTACTTTACTGTTGCCATACTTGTATTGGTACTATTTATCAGTGCTTGTAATACTAAAAAACAACAGTCAAAAGAGAATGAAGAACCAATTATAGAAAGCCCTTATCTTGGACAAAAAACACCTGGTTTAATACCCGAATCTTTTGCTCCTGGGATGGTAACTACTGACGGTTGGGAATATGGAGGCACCTTTACACCTGATTTACAGGAGTTTTATTTCATTAGAGAAATTGAAGATAATAAGCAAGAATTTGTTGTTTTTCAATATAAAAATAAACAATGGGTTGATTCCGTTATATCACCTAGAGTAGGACAACCTATTATATCTCCCGATGGCAAGATCATGCATTTGGGCAAAAGATATAAGGAACGTAATAAGACTGGTTGGTCCGAGATAAAGAGACTTGACTCTATTTTCCAAGATATAAAAATAATGCGGCTAATGACTTCTGCTAAAGGCACCTATGTTTTTGATGAAATAGGTATGCCTGATGGTGATGGTGTTATTCGGTATTCACGATTAATAGATGGTAAACATGAAAAGCCAAGAGCATTTGGTAAAGAGATTAATACTGGAATAATGAATGCACACCCTTTTATTGCACCAGACGAATCTTATTTAATATGGGATGGCGAAAGAGAGCGTGGTTATGGGGATTCAGATATTTATATTAGTTTTAAACAACAAGATGGTTTGTGGGGAGAAGCAATTAATTTAGGAGATAAAATAAATACTGAAGCTTGGGAAGCTGGAGCAAGTGTGACTCCAGATGGTAAATACCTTTTCTTTAATAGAAATATGGGCTCCGATAGCTACAAAAATGTTGATATTCTCTGGGTTGATGCCAAAATTATTGAAGAACTTAGACCTAAACAATAAACTGTAAAAGATCATGCTGAAAAAATTAACTAAGGCATAGTATTTGATATTGAATAAGATATATAAAAAATAGATGAAAGTATTACTAACGTTGTTTCTAACAGCAACTACTATTTTATGCCCTTGTGACACTAATGATTTATCATCAAGTAATGAAGTTGATTTGGTCGTTTGCAATGAAAAAACGGCAACTGTGGTCAGTGTTACTGCCTCAGGAGTGGAGAATAATTATACTTTTAGCGTCGGTATTTCTAGTCCAGATATTGGATGTAGTCAATATGCAAATTGGTGGGAGGTAGTCACAAAAGATGGTACACTTTTATATCGTAGAATTTTAGGGCATAGTCATGTAAATGAACAACCGTTTATTAGGTCTGGTGGACCTATAAATATAACTAGTGATCAATTCGTAATTATAAGAGCTCATATGAATACCTCTGGCTATGGGATTAAGGCTTTTATTGGGTCTGTTAATAATGGATTCACAGAAACTGTTCTTGATAATGAATTTGCGCAAACCCTAGCCACAGTTGCACCTCTGCCAAAAGGTTGTGCTTTTTAAATAATGTAATACTCTTTTTATGAAACAACGATAGGAGCATAGTCTGTGCAATGGAGAACTTAACTTAAGTTCCCTATTTTTATATACTAAATTATTTGAGCCAAACCTTCTTTTTCTGATAAATAATCTTGAATGAAATTCTTTAGTTACTGTTTTAAACTAGCGTTTATTTTTATTTAAATGTATAACGTTGCTCTTCTGTTGAAGAAGCATTTAGGAATTTGTTAAATGTACTTATAGTATTAAAATCACGGGTAATTTCTTTAGATGCAGCAATTCCAGAGATACCTGTTTTTAATATATCTGTAACATCTGCTGTTGATATACTTCCAAAACCAATAATTGGTGTTTTCGTTTTTAAAACTTTAGTAATTGCAGTATACCCGTTTAAACCCAAAACAGAATTTAAATTGTCTTTAGTAGCTGCTAGTTTAAAAGGACCTAAACTAATATAATCAATTTCTTGATCAATTAATATTTGGCAATCTTGCAAGGTGTTTGCAGTAGCTCCAATAATTTGCCAAGTGTATAAATGTTTTCTGGCTATAGTTGTTAAGGAATCTTTTTCTCCTAAATGTAAGCCATCTGCCTTAACCTCTTTTGCTATTTTATAATGATCACTAATAATTAATCTTGTTTGAAAATGAGAAGTGATTTCTCTGGCCTCATTTGCTAACTTTAAGATTTTTTTATCTGAGATGTTTTTTAAACGCAATTGCACTAATTCAGCTCCAGAAGAACATGCTTTCTGTATGTTTTCCAAATGTTCTTTTGCAGAGCTTCCCTGCGATACATAATGTAATTTGGGTATAATCATGTCTTATTTTTTTGTGATATGATGTATTTATGATTTTGGGAACAAGAATAAGTATATTTATGTCAAAAGTATATATTTTCCTTGCAAAATTAGATTCCATTTCTGAAATTAATTAAAGTCTTTATGAATCTCAGACTTCGATTTGGAAAAAGTAATGCTATTTTCTTTGATTCCCGCGTGTTTCACAGCAACGTTAATGGAGCACGTTTTAGCCATCCTTATCAGTTCAAAAGTTTATTAATGTTCTTTTTATAAGTTTATCCAATTGGTATTTTATACACGTTTATTAATATTATATTACCCTCAATTTGGATTAAATAAGTAAACCATAAATCAGTGCTTTGTATTTTTTAAGAAATGCAGTCATTTGTCAAAATTAGCGATAATTGCATTTTTTACTATTATAACATGTACCAATTCATCTAAAAATTGCATGAACACTATTCTTTTGTACATCAAGTGAATTTGAGTATATAAATCCATTGTTTATGATGATTATTTATACGTTGATGAAATATAATTTTAATGCATTTAGTTTCCTCATATGTTTGTTGAAAAAATATAAAACAATATACTATGAAATTCTATCTAAAAACCCTATTTATTATCTTATCATTTTTTCCAATACAAAAGGTCGTATCACAAGAAAATACTGAAGCCTTAACAATTTCACAAAAACAAGACATTATAATCTCAATACAAACAAGTTTAGAAACGTCGTATATTGATTTGGATATCTCAAATACGATGGTAGCTGAATTGAATAAAATATTGGATTCTAAAAAGTATAAGAAAATTACTAATCCTTCCAAATTTTCTCAAGCATTAACCAAAGACTTACAAAACATAAGCAACGATTTTCATCTTAAAGTCCGATATGAACCTAAACGGATTGCTCAAAAAAAACATATTATTTCTGAGGAAATGCAGCAGAAACAAGAAAAAATAATGGCCATGAAAATGGAAGAATTCAATTATGGATTTACAGAAATAAAAATATTGAAAGGAAACATTGGTTATCTAAAATTACGCTTATTTGCTGATACAAAATATGCCAAAGATGCTGCTACTGCTGCAATGAACTTTTTAAGTAATACCAACGCAATTATTATCGATTTGCGAAATAATAGAGGAGGAGTTCCTAGTATGATGCAATTATTATCAAGTTATTTTTTTAATGAAACACCAGTACTATTAAGTGATTTTTATGAACGAAAAATTGATAAAAAAACGCAACTATATACAATTGCCAATGTTGACGGAAAACGAAGTGTAAATAAACCGATTTATATTTTAACAAGCAAGCGTACGTTCTCTGCGGCTGAAGCATTTACATATACTTTGAAACATTTGAATAAAGCAATTGTTGTTGGAGAAGTTACAAAGGGAGGTGCAAATAGAACCAAACGAATCAATTTAAATGATCAATTTACAATTTCTGTTCCTTATATCAAATCAATACATCCTATTACAAAAAGCAATTGGGAAGGAAAAGGTATACAACCAAATATTGAAACAACAGAAAAGAGAGCTTTTGTAAAGGCTTATATAGCAGCAATTCATAAAACTGTTAAAAGAAAAAAAATGCTAGTTTTCAAATTTTAAATTCATCAAAAAAATATTTTGATGAGAAACCAAGTTTTAAATTATTAGAGTTAGGTGACAAGATAAGCAAGATTTCAATTGAAATTAAAAGAGATTCACGAGCACTTGAAATAATTGAAAACATTACTGATTCAACTGACCTTGATAGTAGTATCAACTTGTCCAGTTTAAAAAGGGAGCAAATAAACTTATTGGAAAAACAAAAGAAGTTAAAATTACAAATTGAAAATTTAAAAGTCAACTTAAATAAGTTGCAAGGCATTGTTTCCGAAATAAAATCTTACGGTAAGCAATATATTACTTTGAATAATAAGGCAGAAGAGTGCCCTTTATGTAATACAAAATATGAACATGAAGAGTTAGAGAGTAGAATCTCTAAAATAGAAAAGGATATTAAAGAAAATGTTGCAATAGATGAATTCAATAAAGAATTAATTAATGTAGAAAAGGAATTATTGATTATTAATACTCTTGTTAAAAATACTGATTTAATTGAAAAGGCAATTTCGATTATACATAATGATGATGATTATCCTGAGTTAAAACTTAATGAAATTAAAAGCCAATTTAAATTAGTAAAAAATAGAAATAGTAAAAATATTGAAAACAATTCAAGCTTTAAGTTGCTTAAGCAAGAATTAGAGGACAAAGGGTTTTATGAGGATGAATTCAAGCAAGTTAAGGAAGAGTTTGAAAATCACTTTAGTGAAATGAAATTTTTATTTTCAGATAAAACAATATTTGAAAAACAATATATAGCTTTAAAAAAGGAACTTTCGGATATTAATAATTCCACAAATAAGATTAATGAAAAATTAATATTAAATGAAAAAGTTCAAAGTAAAATAATAAAAGAAGTAGCTCCAAGTTTTGATGTAATTGAGTATGAAAGAGATTTTAATTATAGAATAGAACTTTTAAAAACAGGTATAGTTAACTTTAAGAGCTTAATAGATTTCTTCGCATATTCTGAAGACGAAGATATTAGTAAATTAAGCCAACAATTAAATAAAATTCATATTCTTTATGAGGATATAAAAAAAACAATTATAGATGAAAAAGAATTGGTTTTAGCAAATAAATTAATAGATGATTCAAAAAGTAAAATTAAAATTCTAGAACCAGAATGCGTTAGAATTGATAGTGGATTAGAAGTAATTATTGATGTACTTAGTAACCATAATGAATCAACCATATTGGGAGATTTTATTAAAGATAATGAAATTGAAATACAGGAAATATTTCAAAATATTCATTCTCCTAATGAATTTTCAAAAATAATTTTTAATGATTCTCAAAATTCAATCTTCTTAAAGAGACGTATTGAAGATGTTGAAGTTCCTATTAATAAGATAAGCACAGGTCAAAGAAGTGCATTAGCTCTATCAATTTTTCTTGCTTTAAATAAAAAATTGAAAAATGGCCCGAATTTGATATTGTTTGATGATCCTGTTACATATACAGATGATTTAAATATATTATCGTTTCTAGATTATTTAAGAGAAATAGTAATTAATGAGAATAGGCAAGTGTTTTTCGCTACTGCAAGTCAGAAACTTGCTGGTTTGTTTGAGAAAAAATTTGCTTTTTTAGGAGAAAGTGAATATAAATCTTTTGAATTTGAAAGATAATTATGAAAAATAAAAACCAAATAAAATGCCCTAATTGTGGTACATCAATTGACGTACAAGATATATTGGCACATCAATTAGAAGAAGACATAAAACAAAAATATCAATCTCAAATTGCGGAAGAAAAGAAAAAATATGAAGCTGGACAAGAAAAACTTAATCAAGAAAAGCTAGAGTTTAAAAAAAAGAAACAACAAGAAAATGAACTATTTCAAGAACGTTTAGAAAATCAATTAAAAGAAGGTAAAAAAGAAATAGAGTCAAAACTTAAACTTAAATTAAAAGAAGAACAGTCTGAACAATTTGATGCTTTACAAAAAGAATTAAATGAAAAATCAGAACAAATAAAAGAGTTAAATAGAACCAAAGCAGAGATTGAAAAACTTAAACGTGAGAAATCAGAGCTAAAAGAAATTGCAGAAGCTGAATCTCAAAAAAAGTTAAATGAAATTCTTATTGCTGAAAAAGAGAAAATTAAGAAATCTGAAGAAGATAAAAATGAATTACGTTTTAAAGAAATGCAAATGCAGTTAGAAGCCCAGAAAAAACTTACTGCAGAAATGAAACGTAAGCAAGAGCAAGGTTCAATGCAACTTCAAGGAGAAGTCCAAGAATTAGCGATAGAGGAGTGGTTAGCATCAAAATTTCCATTAGATACTATTGAAGAAATAAAAAAAGGAGCTAGAGGTGGAGATTGTATTCAAATCGTAAATACTCGATCTGTTCAAAATTGTGGCACTATTTATTATGAAAGTAAGCGTACTAAAGATTTTCAACCAAGTTGGATAGAAAAGTTTAAAGCAGATATTCGTGAGAAAGGAGCTTCTATTGGTGTATTGGTTACAGAAGTAATGCCCTCTGATATGGATAGAATGGGCTTGAAAAATGGTATTTGGATATGTAATTATGAAGAATTCAAGGGGCTTTGTACGGTGTTGAGAGAATCTATTATTCAAGTAAGTACAGCAATTAGTTCACAGGAAAACAAAGGTGATAAAATGGAAATGCTCTATAGTTTTCTTACAGGGAATACATTTAGGATGCAAGTAGATGCCATTGTTGAAGGTTTTACACAAATGAAAAGTGATTTAGATAGTGAAAAACGTTCTATGCAAAGAATTTGGAAGCAACGTGAAAAGCAAATTGAAAAAGTTACTACAAATACAATTGATATGTATGGTTCTATTAAGGGAATTGCTGGAAATGCCATACAGTCGGTAAAAGCTTTAGAATTGCCTTGTGAAAACTGATGACTAACAAAATAAGTTAGAGCTAGAATAATTTACTATTGAATCTATTAAGAAAATAACATTCTGAAATTTGACCTACAGCGTAGAAAATATTTTATTAAATTATCATCTTTTAATTCCTAAAAGAGATTATGCTTCTATTATCATTCGATTAGAACAGAAAATTAAAGAAGGAGAGCTACGGGAGTATTTTAGATTCGAAGATATTGAATATTGCTCAAAAGAAGTAACATCAGAATCTACTATTAATGTTGAGACGGCAGTTCAATATCTACTAAATTATTTTTTAATAAAAAATTCCAATCGTAGTAATTCATATACTCTAACGCAATATGCAAGAAATTTTGTTACGGTTATTTCTGATAAGATTAGTAGTCCGTATTCAAACCTTCCTCTAAGACAAAACTTTGAAAAGTATTTTAACTTAAAGGAAGAAGATTTAGCATCTATAGAAGGTCTAAACAATTGGTTTAATCTTGGATTTGATCTTATTTCTAAAAAAGTAATTTCTGAACATATTGAAAGTCTGTACGATGATTTAAAAGAAGCCACTTCTAAGCTAAATGAAATCCTTCTTTTGGAGGGGGTTGCTGCTTTACAATTAGTAAAACTATTTTCTGATATCTTTCAAAAGTTTGTAGTGAGATCGAGAGAAATACGAGAGGTTATCAATTTTAAAAATATAGTACTAAAGAAACTGAACCACTATGGACTTAAAGTCCATAGGTTCGGGCTGGTGACTCAAAGTCACCCAGTGGTCATTGCTCAATTATAAAGTTCGTTGCATTACCTTGATCTGGTCTTCGATGATGCTCCAAGTATTCATTGACCATCTCATCAGTAATATTTCCTGTACTCCAACATCCATAACCAATACCCCAAAAATGCCTACCCCAATATTTATGCTTTAATTCTGGAAACTCTTGCTGAAGCTTTCTTGAACTACGCCCTTTTAACTTCTTAACCAAATAGCTCACATTTTGAGAAGGACCATATTCCAAATGCATATGAACATGATCTTTAGATATCACCCCTTTTAATATTTTAACATCTTCTGCATCGCATATTTGTACCAAAATAGTGCGACAACGGACTTGTAGATCTCCTTTCAAAACATGATAACGATATTTTGTACTCCAAACTATATGTACTGTTAAACGGGATACACTATGTCCATTTGATCTTTGTTCTGACATAAAACAAATGTAAAGGTTTTTAGAAGCTAAAGCAACATGCACTAAAGTACATAGTTTTAACTATTTTTGAGACCAATAAATAATTTTGAAAACGACTTATATACAACTTACAATTCCTTCTCCGCTAATCAAAGAACAAATAATAAAATTGATTTTGAACAATCTAAAAAAGATTGGAATACGGTAAAAATTATTGCTCACGAAGTAAAAGCATTTTTTGACCAAATTGATCTACGGTTTGAGAACATAAGTAATCAAACCCATTTTGCAAGTAAAAAGTTAAATGAATTAGGGGAGACATTTGAAAAAAAGGCTTTATTGAAAGTCAATCTAAAGAAAATGCTTCGTTGTGCATTAGAAGATATTAAACATACCAATGAAGGGGTGCTATTTAATTCTTTTCCTATGAAAGCAATACCTTATCAAGATACTTACTTCAATGCTTTTAAGCAATATGATTTTGAGATGGAACAAGAAAACCCAATCATTCCATTAGAAAAAGACGATGAATATTTTATGGAACAAGAGAAAAAATTCTTGAATGATGTAAATATACAGGAGCGGGTTTCTGTTTGGATAGATAACCTAAAACAAAAACTTGAAGCAGAAAAAGAATTAGACCTAACTGCGGAATTTCAAAAAATATACACTGAGGAAGGGAATACACAAACTCCGTTAAGAGTCAGTTATGATTTAATTAATAACAGTCAAAGCAGTATTGACGATGTAGTTGAGATAAAAAGGGAGATAAATTCCAATGAAAATAACATACAATTATGGAAGATTCACTTGAAAAGAAAATAGAATCCTTTGATTTCCTAAGAATTGAAAGAGTAGAAAAATATTTTTCATCTATCAATATTAGTCTCTTACGAGGCAGGCATATTCAACAAGAAGAATTTAAGTTGTTTCAAATTATTGATGAATATTTAAATCACTTTATATTTTATTATGAGCGCTTGTACCAATTAGAATTAAAAAAGAAAATTTCTCATGGTGTTCATTATTTCTATTTAAACTTTCCCGAAGAGAATAAAGGAAAACTTTACCCGGCTGATTTACACCGATTTTTAACGGAGCAACAAACTATTGTAACTCTGCTACTTCTCAATATGTATTATTCAGAATATTTCAGTTTTGAAAAGGAGTTTAGTTGGGAAGATATTAAGGTAGAAATACAATCAGGGGAAAATAGTGAACATTATCAAAGGTTTTTCTTTAAAAAGGTAAAAAGTGGCGGATATACTGACCCTCAATGGAGTGATGCAAAAAAAGCAGTTAACAATGCTATCAAAAGTCTTGAAAAGCTGGGATGGTGTGAAAAGAAGAAAGGTCTTGGAAGAAATGAAATTCAATTTACCATTAGAGAAAGTATAAATCGTTTTACCGAAATGTATCAAAATGAATTAAGCAATTTTGAAGAATTTTCCGAAAAAATAAGTAAAAAGAAAAGAGATGAAGAACATTAATATTTACTCCTTATCAACGGTAGGTATCCGTCAACATTTTCATCAAGACTATTTGTTTCATGAGGATCGTACCGACTTTACAGGTTCTAATGGCTCGGGGAAATCAATTATTGCCGATTTACTTCAAATCATATTTGTTGCCAACAAAAAATATATAAATTTTGGTACAGAAGGATTAGATAAGGATAAAAGGAATCTCCATACGCTACCTTATAAACAGAACGAAGCTTATTCTTTTTTGAACATCAAGGTAGAAGAAAACCGCTATATTGCTGTTGGTGTTTGTATATCTTCCAAAGTAGGGGTTCCTATTAAACCATTTGTAATCACAAGTAATACAAACTTGGATTTAAAGATTGATCAGAATGGAGTGTCTACCTTTGATGTGACGATTTTTTAGAGTCCATATAATATTTATATATTAGATTATGGCAAAAAAACATGATAACGAGTTTAAGGTAATGATAGTATCACTATTAAAATCTGGAAGTAAACCGAAACAACTTGGAGAGGAATATGGATTAAACCCAGGTATGATTTGTCGCTGGGGACGGGAATTTGCAGCAAGATCTGGAGATTTTTCTAAAAAGAAAGTACTTTCTATAGAAGCCCAAGAATTAAAAGCTTTGAAAAAAGAATTAAGAGATGTAACTATAGAGCGCGACATCTTAAAAAAGGCAGTAAGCATCTTTTCCAAGAGCGACTCATAAGATATCAATTTGTTTTAAAAAACACGGATATTTATAGTGTTGAGAAGATGTGTAAGTGTATGAGAGTTAGTAAAAACGCTTATTATCACTGGCTTAAAAACAAAGACTTAATAGTTATGGAGACTCCAAGAAATTATCTAAAGAAGAGGATTAAAGCCATTTTTGAAGATAGTAGAGAAATCTATGGAAGTCATCGGATTCAAAAAAAACTAGAACGTGAAGACCTTATATATTGTCGGTCTTATATAGGATTACTTATGAAAGAAATGAGGTTAAAAAGTATCTTAAAGCGAAAATTTGTAGTAACAACAGACTCAAAGCACAGTTTTCCAATAGTAAAAAATGTATTAAATAGAGATTTCAAAAGTCTAAAAATAGGAGAAAAATGGATTTCTGATATTACATATATTAGAGTGAATGATAACTGGAATTACCTAACAACCATCATAGATTTAGCAGATAGAAAAGTAGTAAGTTGGACTTTAAGCGAAGACATGACTTCCCAAAACACCATTATTAAAACTTGGCATCAGGCCAGAAGTAAAAGACAAATTAAAGATGGTTTTATTTTTCATTCTGATAGAGGTGTACAATATGCGTCTAATAAGATCACAGATATTTTCTCTTTCAATTGCAAAATAACCCAATCGATGAGTAGAAAAGGTAATTGCTGGGATAATGCTGTAGCTGAAAGTTTCTTTAAAACAATTAAACATGAATGGTTATATAGATTTAAATATACTTCATATACTCAATTATATAAATCTATTGAAGACTATATAGACTGGTATAATACACAAAGATTACACTCTTCTTTAGGATATTTAACTCCGTTAGAAATGGAAATCAAACTAAAAGGATTTAGTAACAAAGCGGCCTAAGAAAATTAGTCACAAATTTACTAGGTAGTCCAGAATACTTTTTCAACTCCTTTAATTTTTAATGACTTTTTGACTGAGTCTGGAAGGGTTCAGAATTTACAAGGGTTGGCTAAGCAGTTAAATAAAGAAAAGGGGCTAAAACTCACTCATTTTGTTCATGCGGAAAGTTTAGATAAGTACTATGCATTTCTTTATCAGAAAGAAATTTTACCAATTAATTTATGCATTGAAGAGAATCTAAGGTCATTTTCTACGGTTATTCAGTCCTTTTCACGTGCAAATAATCTTCGCCTTAAAAATTCAAAAGACCTTAAAAACTTCTTGTTTGAATCTGATAAGGAAAACTTAATGGGCGAGTATAAGCAACATCGAGCCGATTTACTGGCCTTAATGAAAGATTTCAGGAGCCTTAAAGAAAAAATTGATTCTATTGACGGTAAACAAAGGGCTTTAAACACCTTAAAGGAAAAACATCAACTTTTTGAGCGAGTAGATATAGAGCATAACCAAATGGAGGTTTTATTTCATAGAGACAATTTTAAAAAAGCAGAAAAGAATAAAACGGATTCAGAAAAAAAGATAAAAACGTTAAAAAGCCAAAGAGGTACTCATGAGAAAGCGATTCTGGGTTTAAAAATGTCAGTCGAAACTTCTGAAAAAAAGAAAGGCTTGAATGATGAAAAAATAGATCAGTTGACAGAGTTGATTAGATTAGAAGAACAGCTTAAACCCATTATTGAACAGCTTGTATTCTGGAAGGATGCACAATTTCCTGAAATATCCAAGCAAGACCAAAAACTAATTGTCGATTTTAAAGTCAAGAATAGCTATAGTTTATCTGAACTTAAAGAAATGCATCACTCTTCGATTGAGCTACTAAACTCATATGGGAGTTTTGAAGAAGTGAACGGAAAACGATCGAAACAAAGAGATCGATTAGAAAAACTAAAAAATCAATTTTTAGAAAAAAATGAACAAAAGGGAAGGCTGCTAAAAGTTTTGGATGTAGCTGACGAGAACAGCTTATTAAAATCAGTATTGAAATCTGGTAAAGAATTGACCGAAGAGCAGGAGACAGTATTTATTGCCTTGCTTGGACTTGGCTTTAAGAAACCTATCAAACCTCAGAACGGAACACGGTTTATTAGTGATGATTCTATTTTAAATAAAGTATTTATAACCAATGATGTCGCCAATAATGGAGTGTGGCTCAACTTTGGTCGTTTATCTGAGTTCTACGTAAAAAAAGGAGAAAAGAGATTATTTGCTGATCCCAAAACCTTTGGTCAGAAACTTAATAAATTAAGAGAAACACTAACAGAACAATTAATATTTATTCAAACGAAACTAGTTGAGATAGAAAAAATACAAAACGGAGAGGGCTTTAAGCAAAGACTATTTGAAGAGAAATTCGATTTAAGGCTTACAGACAACACTCAAATTAATCAACTTAAAACTGCAATAGTATTGTTTCTTAAAAAAGAGGAACAAATCAAGTTGCTGAACGAGAATAATGCTAAAAAAATTAAATTACAAAGTTCATTAATCAAAAAGTTACAGTTAAAGAATGATAAGAATAAGAACGACTTACTTGATGAACTCAAGGCTAAGCGAATAACATTTGAAGCTGAATGGAAAGAATTTAATAGTCTATTAAGTGATGTAAAGACGAAATTAGCTGTTGCGAATACAAATCTAAATAACCTTTCGAATCAACTTCAATTGACCGAAAGAATATATTTAGAGTTGGAGAATGACTTCTCTAAAATTAGAGAAAGTTTTGGTTCGAATTTCCCTGAGTTTGATTTAACTTTTATCAAAGAGGGAAACTTTAATAGAGATAGATATGATATACTCGTTAGTGCAGTAGTAGAGGCAGAGAAGGGGTATAAGAATGAATATATTAAAGTTGTAAGCGAGTTTGAAGAAACTAAAAATAAGAATGACATTAATATTAACCTTCAAATTCAATCAAACACGTTTGACTTCTCTACTCTTGAGTCAACTTTATTGGGTCCTCGGATAAAACATCTTGATAATATAAAACCTGAGATGGACGAGATGAATCGTACTCGTCTTGAATTTGTAAATGATCTTTATGAGAAAATGATAAAGATTTTTTCTAAAACTGAAGATCAATACAATAAGTTTGATACTAAAGTGAAAGATTTAAATGTTTTTTTTAAAGATAAAAAAATAAGCGAACAGTATTATTTTTCAATAGAATTTTCAACTGAAAAGTGTCTAGATATTAATTGGATTTATTCTTTAAGAGAGAAATCTAGCGAAATTTTCATGAAGGGTGAAATTCCTTTCGGGGAATCTGCCGATGATTTTATTGAAAAATTTTTTCAAAAGTTGTCAAATCAAAGACAAAGGATCAATCTATCCGATCTTCTTGACCCGAAAAGTTATTTTCAATTATCTACAAAGATGGAGGACGAAAATGGAGAAGAAAATTCAGGAAGTACGGGTGAAACATACACGGCATTGGTTTTATTAGGAATAGCGAGATTATCACTTGTGCAGAAAGAAGAAAGGAATGGGTTACGATTTGTTATTTTAGAAGAAAGTTCTAACCTAGACGATGCCAACTTTAATCTTTTTCCGAAAATTGCTAAGGATTACAAATATCAGATCATTACAATGACTCCCAAGCCATTTGGTTCTGATTCTACAGAGGGATGGTATTTACATCAGTTAATTAAAGGAAAGGAAAATAAATATGTTAATTATCCTATTCCTGCAAGCTACTTTAAAACCAAAAATGCAAGAAAGAAACTTTCTGCATATATAAAAGAGCAAGAAAAATGAATTGGACTACAATGAAAAGTCTTCAAGAATTATATACTAAAGGCGCAACTAAAGCTAAGACAACTGTACTTAGGGATTCTGAGGTTCAGTTTCTAATTCATTCTACCAGCGAATTGATTCATTTGGATAAAGTTATCAAAGTTAATCCTAATGAATTTTTCTCTCAGACTTATGAAAGGGACTACAAAGAGCATTATTGTGCAGCTCTTGATCTTCTTGATAGGTATGATTTGAACTCGCCCTATATACGATTTCAAGATAAGGACTTTAAAGTCCTAAAAGAAATTGAAATGCAAGTTGAAAAGGGAGAACTTTCTTTACTAAGAGAACAAATTATAAAAGCACATGAATCGGTACGAGGAGTTTCTCAGATGTTTTTTGTGAACGACAAATATTTAGACTGTAAGGAAAAGTTAATAGAAGCGGTTGAGAAGATATTGGATGTCCCTCCATTGCCTTCAGGTAAAGACAAGCAATATCTTTATGTTATTCCTTGTAAGAGGCCTGAGAAAATTGTTTTATGTGAAAACATTCATTATTTAAAGCTCCCTGAGCTGAGCAGCCCCAATAACATTGAGTTATGGTTTGCTGGTGGTTATAATGTGCTGATGTTAGAGAATGTAGACTTAAAGGGTTTATCAATTTATTATTCTTGCGACTGGGATTATGATGGACTAGAAATATACAAGCTTGTAAAAGATAAGATTGACTACATTGAGCTTTTAATTCCAAATGGAAAGCCTAGAGATATCATAGAGTCTGAGCATGGTAGTTTATGGTCGATGCAAAAAGACAATGACTACTATTCGGATAGTACTTATTTCAATGAAGAACAACAAAAGAGAATACAAGAGTTAATTGAAAAGAATGGTTGGATTATTGAAGAGTCTAATAATTTATTAGAAATGTTAAGTTGATTATTTTAGCACTACATTATAATATTAAGATAAAAAAAAGCAAAAACATACATTGGGAAAGATTATGATACAATAGAAAGTATGCACAAGCACCTTTCTTATCGAAACTATAGTAAATATACCGTTATAAGCTATGTTAAGGAGATGAATCATCTCTGCTTCTATTTTCAGTGCAGCCCAATGATCATTAGCAATCAGGAAATTAAATTAGTTTCAATGCTTCCTAAATTATAACGTAACGAGTCGTAATTATGTCAAAATTATATGATGTCTTAATTTTTGTTTCTTTTTTATTAAGAAAAAAACATTAAAAATGTATCTTGTTATCTATGAACACTGTTAATGAAAACGCATTAGATTTTATGGTATCAGAGCTTAAAAAATCTCAAATTGAAGTTTCACAAAAGGAAAGTGGGAGAGAAGGAGTTGATTTTCTAATTAGAGATAAACAATTGTATCTACAATTCATAGATTTAGATACAGCAGAACGTAGTATTAAAATAGCAAAACAAGATTTAGGAGAATTAAGAGATAACTTGTTTGTCGCTTTAGTATTAATAATAGATAAAGAACCAAAAGTTGTTTATTTAATTCCATCAAAAGACTTATTACAGTCAGATAGTAGCATTTTCATTGAGAACGAAGTAAGTTTAATGCCAAGTTTATCCAATTGGGAGATTAAAGTATTTAGTAATACAATTCCAGAATTAGCAAAGTACTCATTAGAAAATATGATTGATAAACTAAAAATTTAGTTTTAAACATTATGTAAAATAGGACGGAACGTATAGAAAAGGTCTGGTAGACCTTTTTAGTGAACGAGCCAGCTGACGTGTTGGCTTTTACCCAGATGGAGCGTTGGCAAAACGGCCTCACTAGAATTTTGGTAAAACAATAGGTGAAATGAGCGTAATATTTTAGGGGTTTAGTAATACATTTTGTTAAGAATTGTAACTATACAATAACTTCAAAAACAATCTTAAGAAGTTAGAATGTATCCTAAAATATAGCGAATGAACCGTAATTGTTTCCAAAATTATATGCAGCCTTGATTTTTTGTTTCTTTTTCATCAAGGAAAAAGATAATAAAACATTTTAAAAGAAAGTTGAATTGAAACACAAAATAAAACAAGTGTATAGAATTTATCTGGCACAGTAAATTTATACTCTTGTGGCAAGTTAACGAAAAGATCGTGAAAAAAATACAACGAGAATGTCCTTGCCAACGTAAAGCTTAAAAAGAATCTAAAAGTTAGCTTTCTTTTTGGCGTGGCTATGCGGCTGGAATTTGAGTTTAGAAATAAACGCCAGTAAGCGTTTAATTTATAAAAAGCAATCGAGCGCAAAGGCAGCCGCAATTTTACATAATGACTAATTATAGCTACATTTTATAACGGAATGTTGATTGCTTAGAATCGTATATTTAAAAAAAGCTGAAGGATTGTACGGAATATTAAAACTATACGAAAAGCAAAACACGGATGATTCATGACCCAAGTACTAGATATCGTATAGAAACTTAAAAGCATCTGGGATATTTTACATAATAACGAATTATAGCTACATTGGTAATAGCTAGCCGCAAATTGGCTTTGTCATAATATCTACCGATATGATCCTAAAGGCGTCATATCTGATATTATGTCAAATATCGCTAAAAAGCGCTATCCGCCAATTTGCTAATAAATGTTCTATAATTTATATTATGTAAAATAGGAATTATAAATACTCTCGTAATGTTACTTTTCAACTAATATAGAGTTTTTCTATATAGATCTTGTATTCCTTCAAATCCGTATAATTATCGTAATTTAAAAGAATCAAAAAAATTAACGCTCATGGAAAAGGAAATTGTAAAAGAATATACCAATGGAGAATTAACTATTGAATGGAGACCAAAAAAATGCATTCATGCTGCTGTTTGTGTGAAAATGCTGCCTAAAGTTTATGATCCCAAAGCAAAACCATGGATAACAATGGTAAATGCCAGTACTTCAGATTTAGAAAAACAAATCCAAGCATGTCCTTCTGGTGCCTTATCATCCTACAGAAACATTGAAGGTAAAAAGGAAAATTTACAAGTTACTAAATCAACTACAAAGATTGAAGTTGTAAAAAATGGCCCTTTGTTTGTGTATGGAGCGTTAAAAGTAACGGATAGAGAGGGTAATATTACTGAAAAGACCGAAAGGACATCATTCTGTAGATGTGGTGCTTCCGCCAATAAACCATACTGTGATGGACAACATCGTAAAATTCAATTCAAAGATTTATAGCCTTCTTCCCTCCTTTATTAATATTAAATCATGGGGTATATATTCCTATTCATACTGTTTAAATAATACTATTCAAAGGACAAATCTATACACTCGCCTATTCATTAGGCATAGTCAGCAGTATAGGCAATCGTTTCCCAATAATTTGGGGTAACTTTAGTAGTCTACTACTAAACTAACTACTCTTGTCAAAAACCGCACATATTTTCTTACTAATTTGTGTTATTTTATTTTTTGCATTTTGTGCTTGTGAGAATAACACATCATTATTAACTGCAGAAGAAAAAGAATGGTTAACAGAAAATGATAATCTAAAAGTTGCCATATCTCCCTATCATGAGCCCTATTTGTTTAATAATTCACAAGGAGCAATGGTTGGTGTTTTTATTGATCACTTAAAATTATTAGAAGAAAATATTGGTTATACTTTTAAAAGACTTACTTACCAAGATTGGGCTGAACTAATGGCTGATGCAAAACAAGAAGAATTTGAAATTATTCTAGAAATACAATCAACAAAAAAAAGAAAAAAATTTTTAAATTTCTATCCTTCAATTTTTGAATCTAGCTATGTTATTGTTACTCGTAAAGATGTTTCTTATGGATCAAAAATTTCAGACTTTTATCATAAAGAGGTATTAATACCGAAAGATTATAGTATTCAGGAAGTTTTAGTAGATCATCATCCGAAACTAAAAATTATAACAAAAGCTAACGATTTAGAATGTTTAAAATCTCTAAATTCTGGGGAGCATGATGCATTTATTGGTCCTAAGGCTATGGTAAATACAATGATTCACTCTGAAGGGTTAAATAATCTTAAAATCTTATCTAAAACAGATTATCTATACCAACCGAGTATTTCTGTTGCTAAAGATAATATAATGCTAAACCTTATTGTTGAAAAAGGACTTGCTTCAATTAATAGGAATCAAAAGCAACAGATATTGGATAACTGGTTTTACAATCTTGTCATCCCCTATTATCAGCAACAAGATTTTTGGATATTTATAGTTGTTTTTATCGGTGTTTTATTGATTAGCACACTATTTTTAAATCGTTATTTAAAGTTTAAAATTATTGAAAAAACCGAAGAATTACAACAGGCAAAAGAACTTGCTGAAGAAGGAAATAGATTGAAAACTAATTTTATTAATACCATTTCTCATGAAATTCGTACTCCCTTAAATGGAATTATGGGTTTTTCCCAACTCATGAAAGATAGTACAATCAGTAATATTCAGCAACAGAGTTACCTCAATAATATTATAAGTAGCGGAAAGCAATTGGTTAGTATTATTGACGATATTCTAGAAATAGCCGAACTTAATGCAAACAAAATCATAGTAACTACAGCTCCCACAAACCTAGATAAACTAATTTCTACACTAGTTTCAATCTTTAAAGTAGCCGCTGAAGATAAAAACTTAAAAATTCAGTTAAAAAATAAAACTACCTTTGCTAGTACTACCCTAATTTTGATTGATAATTCTAAACTCAATAAAATTTTAAGTCATTTAATAGATAATGCTATTAAATTTACTGATTCTGGAGAAATACAAGTTAGCTACGAAATAAATGATAAGCATATCATAGTTGCAATTAAAGATACAGGCATTGGAATTAAAGATGATCATAAAGAGTTAATTTTTAATAGTTTTTCAAGTATAGCTGATGATTTTGATACCCTTAACAATGGATTAGGACTTGGGTTAACCATCGCAAAAGAAAATATTAATCTTTTGGGAGGAACAATAAAATTAGTTTCTGAAGTAAATATTGGATCACTATTTGAAATAACAATTCCTTATGAATCCTTGCAAAAAGAGTTATTAGACATCCCAAAATTACATGATATAGAAGTTAGTTTAACTGCTGATAAAATCAACACAATTCTGATAGTTGACGATGTAAATATGAATTATAAACTTGTAAAAATTATACTTAGTAAAAACCGTCTTACAAAATATACAATATTAAGGGCTATAAATGGAAAAGAAGCTGTAGAAATATGTGCAAATGATAAATCCATTGACTTAGTAATAATGGATATTAGAATGCCAATAATGGATGGTTATGAAGCAACTGATATTATAAAAAAAACACGACCAGAATTACCAATAATAGCTCATACTGCATATTCTACAAAAGATGATATTAAAAAAGCATTGCATATTGGATGTAATGATTTTTTACCAAAACCAGTTGATTCTAAAGCATTACAAATGCTGATTAAAAAATATAGCTAAAAATAAACCAGAGTAAATTACCCTGGTTTATTTTTTTATGCACTTTATATATTATAAATAGACACTAAATTTTAGGATTTAAAATTGCATCAATTCGTTTAATACAATCTTTATAATGGTATTTAGTACTCGTATTTACACCTCTATTTTTAGCAGCATTTAGCGTTCTTTTTAGGGCATTTAATTCCCCACGTACTAAAGCACTTATATCTGAGTTTTGTACGTTTAAATTTGGTCTATTACTTGTTGTAGTCATTAAACTTTCCATTTTTTGAAGGTAAGCCCTTTGTATATTTCTTCGAAAAATAGAAACATTAGTTGTTGTTGTAGCTTCTTTCCAAATTCCTTTCCTAATATCATTGAGCATTGTCAATGCAGAATATCCCGAACTATTGATAACTTCATTATCCAACAAACGTCCAATTCTATCAATACTTAAAACATTATTAAGGTGTCTTGTTTGTAATCTGCCAAATCGATTTACGTAACCTGCATAATTAATGTTCTGTAAAGTATTGGTATTCACCAACCATGTAGGTGCTGCAAATGCATTTTTGTGCAACCACTGCAAGGATTGTTGCTGTAATTCTTTTGGCACAGCTGCATACACCATTCCTTCTTGATTTGGATTTTTAGTATTTTCATAGACTCCACCTATATTAGTGACAACATGCCCAATATATCTACTCCAAACACTCAACAATTCGCCATATAATTCTTCTAAATCGTCATAGTTGTTAGTCTTATCACTAGTCCACTCTGGTAAATGTTCTGCTACATATTTAAGATTTTTAAGACCATAATCACTAGCTTTAATAGCATTATTTCCAATATCTTCTGTTTGTGCTGTAGGATCAAAACGGCTACTTTGCTTTCCAAATTTATAGTTAGGATCATTTACTTTCTCCATAATCCATCTATCCAAAATTGGTTTTTCTGCATCAGCAGTTGTTATATTTGGTAAATATCGATATCCCCAATTAATAGCATAGTCATCATATGCCCCTATCTGACGAATAAAACGAATGTTTTGATCTCCAGGTTGTGCAATATAATTATACCGTGCATAATCCATAATACTAGCAGCAATACCATTTTGCTGCGTAAAAGTTCCGTCTCTATAATTTTCTACATCATAAGCATAACTTGCACTCATATTATGTGGTAGTCCAAGTGTATGACCAACCTCATGAGCAATAACCATAGTCATCATCTCTCCTATTTCTTCAGGTTCCGTAGTTAAGGTTCTTGCAGAAGGATTTGCAGCTCCCGTTTCTAATAAATACCGGTTTCTATATGATCTTAAATGATTGTGATACCAGATAATATCACTTTCTATAATTTCTCCTGTTCTAGGATCAGAAACACTAGGTCCTGTTGCATTTCGTGTGGTGCTAGCCACATATCGGATTACAGAATATCGAATGTCTTCAGGACTAAATTCTGGATCTTCTTCCTTAGTTGGTGCATCTTTGGCAATAATAGCGTTTTTAAAACCTGCTTTTTCAAATGATGGTTGCCATAACTCAATTCCTGCTTTAATGTATTTACGAAGTTTTTCCGGAGTAGCAGGATCCAAATAAAAAACAATCGGCTTTATTGGTTCTACCACTTCTCCCCTAGCATATGCTGCTGGATCTTTAGGTTCTAAACGCCAACGACGTAAAAACGTTTTTTTATCAGATTTTAATGCCTCACTACCATAATCATAATGACTTGTAGTAAACCAACCTACTCTTTCATCAAAATAACGTGGTTGCATTGGAGTTTCAGGAAGCAATACCATAGACTGATTCATTTGAATACTTATCGTCTCTGTACTCCCCAATACAGGTGGTTCACTTGCTGTATAACTTAAATCTTGAATAATTTCAATATTCAGCGGAAAACTCTTCATGCTATTGATAAAACTCCTAGATTTATCCAAGCTTTTTACTTTGTATTGCTTACGCATTCTTGCCGGTAATCCACTTATTGCTTTTACATCTGTGGTAAAAAACTTGGTAACATCAATTACAATAGTATTTTTTGCCTTATTAAATGCAGCAATATCAAAAGCAAATAGTGTTGGAGCATAATTATTTGCAGTTACAGAAATATGTATTGGTAAACTATCATTAGCTACTGCACTATATGATTTTTCTTTTATTAAAATCTTATTCTGAAACCGTTCCCATATTATCATTCTTTGATTACGTTTACTTCCCGCATTTACATAACCTCCTCCTAAATTAGAGGGTAGCTTAGAAAGTCTACTCACCAATAACATATCTTTATTTAGGTGTTTTTCTGGGATTTCGTAGTAGTATTTATCATCTACAATATGTGTAGTAAATAGGCCTTCATCAGAGACAGCATCTTTTGTGATGATCTCATTATACGGCTTTATCCCACCTTTTTTCTTTTTCTTTGCAGGAGCTATGGTTGCTGCCTTTCTATTACGTTTTCTTTTGGACTGTGCTTGCTGTGTTAATGGAACCAAAAATAATGATACCAATAAAGCGGAGATGAATATTCTTTTCATAAAATAATTAGCTAGTTGATTAGTTCTACCTATTAGATCTTAAAATGAGCCATTCAAACTCATTTATCTGCTAGTTTTATCACATTATTAGTTATTTCTTTGGAAGAATGTCTAAATAATATAATACTCGCTAAAACAATTTTGTTTTTGAACTAAATTTTAAGATTTAATAGATGCTAAATGTAGGGAATGCATAAAAGGTAGGCTTCCTTTTGCAATAATAAATCGATTGGTAACTCTATAATTAACATTTCGTTAACTAGATTCTACTTTTTAAATGTGGTTTTATGCGGTCTAGAAAAATTAAAATCATCATTGTTCAATTTTTTGGACTGTTACATTTTGCAATTGAGTGTTGCTAAATTCTGGACTAATTTCAATAGGGTTGCAACATACTTCACAATCTTCTATATAGGTTTGTACAGATATGGAACTGTCTAAAAGCATAGAAATCTCTTGCCAACAATATGGACATTGAAAAAAATGTTCTTCCATGGTCTTTATATTTTCTAAAAACCAATTGGTAAAATTCTAAAAAACTAATCTACTGTTGCTGCAGAAAAAATCTGTCCAATTCTAACCCTTAGCTTTCGCATATAGTCTTCTTCTAACCAATCTCTATAGTTTTTACTATTTTTCATCATACAGTACGAATAGATACGTACCCGATACGAAATTTCATCCTTTAAATCTCTTGCCAATAACCTGGCATCAAAAACATCTTCAGCATTTTCTGAACATATTTGTGCATGCTGTTCTACTGAGCGTTCTAGAGTAGTTTTAGATTTTAATCCTTTAGCAATACATTCTTTATAGACTGCTTTAATATCAAAATATAGGATTTCAGAATTGGAAAATTGATCTCTAATTTCAGGAGGCATTACATAAACAAAATTACGCTCTATCTCCTCATCACTCTTAAGATTATCGTAATAAAAATTTGGAGAGTTAAATACTTCGGTCCAGTTAACTGGCGTATTCCACATTCCAAACCTGGCTACGTTATTTCCCAAATCAATTACAGTAAACTCTGTTTTCTCTGGTAAAATACGCGATCCTCTACCAATCATCTGAAAATATAAGGTAAGTGATTTGGTAGCCCTATTTAAAATAATAGTTTCTACAGATGGTTCGTCAAACCCTGTGGTTAATATACTTACAGATGTTAATATCGCATTAGGTGTTTCTTTAAACCAACTTAATATGTCCTTACGTTCCTTAGAATTTGCGGTATTATCTAAATGTCTAATATCATAACCAGCACTAGAAAATAGGGCGTAGACAAATTTTGAAGTATTGATACCATTATTAAAAATTAGCGTTTTTTTACCCTGAGATACTTCCTCATATGCTCCCAATAGCTTTCCTTGCATGTTTGCATTGGTAAACAACTCTTCTGAAGATTTTACTGTATAATCCCCATTCATTCCAATTTTTAATGACTTTAACCCTACATCATAACTGTAGATATTTGCCTTTGCCAAAAAGTTCATATCAATTAAAGAAGGGATAGTCTCCCCTACTATTAATTTATCGTAGCTATCCTTCATTGGTAGCTTAATATTAGAACTTAATGGTGTTGCTGTAACTCCAAGAATTAAAGAATTTTCGAAATATTTAAACAGTTTTCTAAAAGAATTATAATGTGCCTCATCAATAATAACTAGTCCAATATCCTGAATATCTAATTTTTCCTCTTGAAGTCTGTTGCTCAATGTTTCTACCATGGCAACAAAACACATATAGTCGTTTTGATCTTCTAATTCTTTTACATCACTATTGATAACCTTGTTTTCCACATTAAAACCAGAAAGCATTTTGGAGGTTTGCTTGCATAATTCTATTCGATGTGTTAGTACAAGAACCTTTTTTTGGTTTTCCTCAATATAACGTCTAACAATTTCGGAAAAAACAACTGTTTTACCACCACCTGTAGGCAATTGATATAATAGATTGTAATTAGTTACTTTCTCATTAAAACAATTAAAGATTTTTCTTAAATCGTTCTCTTGATAATCGTATAATTTCTTTATTGTACTTTTTGTTGCTGCCAAGTCTTTTATGTTTGAGGTCAAAAATAATAATATTGGGTTTCCATAAAAAAGGAAACCGCTAATTTACCACAATGTTTTCGCTATAAAAAAAAAAAGAAGGCTAAAGCATAAATTCTTCGTTTATTAAGTATTGATGCTCCAATAAAAGAGCTATTAAACTCAAGTTAAATAAAAAAATCACTTTTGAAAATCTCAAAATTAGATTCTCAAAAGTGATTTAATTATTTTATAATAACTGTAAAAGTTAATAAATTGTTAAGGAACTATTATATATAATCTAGTTCTTGCAATTTATTATTTACCAATATAAAGTTTAAATTTTGTAGGAATTTAAGGTATTCCTCACCATATGTATCATAAAGCATAATGTATAAGATTTTGGGGGTTCATATTATACTATTCTAACGCTAAAATTAGAATAATATTTTAATATAGCAAAATTTTATTCTAAAGTTGGCACTTGTTTGTGAATTGCCTTTAGAATAATTGGGTATTGTTTTAGAAATTGTTTAAACAGACCATTTAGTTTAACAAAACTCTTCTCTTTTTTACAAACAGATTCAATTTGTAATATTATTTTATGGAGACTATACGTTCGCATCATTAATAATCCTGCTTTTATTTTGTGTGCAGCCAATTGCAATGCTTCAGTATCTCTTTCTTTTAAATATTTGGCACCAAGTTCTACAAATTCTTTAATATTTAACTCATAAAGTTTGACCAACTCGTCCATCAATGTTTTCTGCCTCATGCAATCTTCATATACTGGTCTTAAATCTATTAATGCAGTTGAGGCCGCATTTATCCGAGATCTTTTTATTATAACTTTATTCATTTTTATCTTTTGTAGCGTTTTGATGTAGTACACTTCATTTTTATTAGTTCCAAAAAACTAAATGATCTTGGTACATTGCCATCAATTCCATATTTCTATTAATTTTTATCAATTACAATTGAACGATTATTTTCAATTCATTATAACTTTTGAAGTAAGAATATAAAAAATAATTTACTGTTTTTTTTTAATATTTCTAGGTCTACTTCTTTTAGTTTTAACTGACTGAATTGGAAGCTAAAGATCTCTTATTTAACCCTTAGATACAATTAAATGTTATCAGTTCATTTAATTGTGTTGTAAAAAAGCTTATTTTCGATGCCTAAACTACTACTATGAGATATTTTTTATTGTTTTTTTCTATTTTATTCGTGTTTTCCTGTAAACAACAAACCAAAGTTGATAAAACTCCATCTGCTGATGAAATTTTGGCTTTAGCTCAGGAAATACACAAACGTGTTATCACAATTGATACCCATAACGATTTTAGTGTTAATAATTTTACAGATAGTATTAATTATACTCAAGATTTGGACACTCAAGTTACACTTCCTAAAATGAAAAAAGGAGGATTAGATGTTTCTTGGTTAATTGTATATACAGGTCAGGATTCCTTAAATACTAAAGGATATGAAGATGCATATGCTAATGCAATGTCCAAATTCAATGCTATACATAAATTATGCGATAGTATAGCTCCAAATGATATTGAGTTGGCATTAACTTCTGATGATGTAAGGCGAATTAGTGCTGCGGGAAAAAAGGTAGCCATGATAGGGGTAGAAAATGCCTACCCTATTGGATTGGATATGTCGAATTTTAAAAAATTTGCAGATTTAGGAGCTCGATATATGTCCTTATCACATAATGGGCACAGTCAGTTTTGTGATTCTAATACTGGAGAAAAAGATAGCATATGGCTTTATAATGGACTAAGTGAATTGGGAAAAAAGGGAATTGAAGAAATGAACAAATGGGGAATCATGATTGATGTATCTCATCCTTCAAGCGGATCGTTGAAACAAATGGTAGCATTATCTAAAGCACCAATTATTGCTTCTCATTCTTCTTCAAGAAAAATGAATGACCACAGTAGAAACATTACAGATGAAGATTTATTATTGTTAAAGAAAAATGGTGGTGTTGTACAAACTGTAGCATTTAAGTCATATATAAATACAGAAAAAAACAATATCAGAAATGACTATATGAAGACCTTTTATGCAAAAGTTGCTGATTCCTTAGGTCATAAATGGTATACCTGGGATGAAATGCGCAAACTTACTGTAGAAGAACGCTCCGCTTTTAGAATTATAAGTAATGGTATCAAAAAAATAGCAAACGAACAAGTTGCTAATATTCCTGATGCACCAGGAGCTGTAAATGTTGCTGATTTTGTAGATCATATTGATTATATGGTAAAACTTATTGGACTTGAGCATGTAGGTATCAGCTCCGATTTTGACGGTGGTGGTGGAATTGAAGGATGGAGTGATGCTGCAGAAACCTTTAATGTAACTCTAGAATTGGTTAAAAGAGGATATACCGAAAAAGAAATTGCACTATTATGGGGAGGTAACTTACTTCGTGTGTTAGATGAAGTACAACGTGTTGCTAAAGAATTGCAACATCAAAACTAGTTTATTAGTATTATTTTATTGATAAAGAAAAAGAGGCAAATTGCCTCTTTTTTGTTTTTTTAGCTTTTCAATCTATCTTTAACATATTCTATTCTAGTTTTCCCATGCGGAGTTGGTTTTCCTTCTTCATTAAGGTTAACTAGAGTAATATTCTCAACAGTAAGAATAGGCTCTCTGGTCATCATGTTTCTTACTTCACTTTTTAAAGTCAAAGATGATTTTCCAAATTTCAATACTTCAATTCCTATTTCTACTACATCTCCTTGTTTAGCACTACTCATAAAATTTATTTCAGACATAAACTTTGTTACTACCTTCGTGTTTTCTAGTTGTACAATGGCATATAAAGCAGCTTCTTCATCTATCCAGGCTAATAATTTACCCCCAAATAGCGTTTCGTTTGCATTTAAATCCTCAGGTTTTACCCATTTTCTGGTATGAAATCTCATCTTTTATTTATCTAAATATAGTTCAAAATTACAGGAAAATTAATTCTTAAAAAAGAAGTAATCCTGGTTCGTTTGGATTTTTGGGAATCTTTAAATTTAAATCAAGTTTAGCATTCAATTTCTTAATAAAATAAGCGGTCAATAATGGAGATGATATTTCCAAATTTTGATGAACAAAAAAGTGCAGGTGCTCTAATCCAGTATTCACCCATTCCGCGATGCGTTCTATCCAATCATCCAAACGTTTATAATCACATTCATGATTTGCACCTACATAACGTATAAATGCTTCCGTATTGGTAAGCCTCATGTGTAATAAATCTCTTCTTCCTGCGGTATCAACTATGATATTTGCAATATGATGTTCTTCTAACAAAGCATATAATGCTGATGAAATTGTTGGATCTAAAAACCAATCTTTATGCCTAAACTCTATTGCTAGCGGAATAGTCTTTGGCCATTTTTCAACAAAGCGCACTACCCTATCCCAGTTTTTTGGACCAAAATTAGAATGCAATTGTAAAAATACAGTACCTAGTTTTTCTTTTAAATTTGAAGTCACCTCTAAATAATGCTGCAATATTGGATATGATTCTTCATTTAGCCTTCTTAAATGACTCACATTCTGAACGATTTTTGGAAAAAACTTAAAGTCGTCCGGAGTTTTATCATACCATTTATTGTATTGTTCAGATGGAAATATCCTATAAAACGTAGCATTCAATTCAATTGAATTAAACTGAGAAGCATAATATATTAATTCATCTTTTGTCCCTTTGGGATAAAAACTTTTTAAATCTTGTTTGTTCCACTTTGCACAACCAATATAGGCACTTATAGCTGAGTTTCCCTTTTTTAACACCTCTTTGGTTGCCTCCTGATCTGGAGGTAAAGTAAAATCTATAAGCTCAGGATGGTCTACTTTTCCAAATTTCATTTAACTTATTCTAATTTATTCAATTACGAATATAATTTAGTATTTTTAAAAATATTTAAAACTAATGTAACATATTCCCTGAGAAATAGACTTATCAATTGATTATAAACTTTAACAAAATTATGAAAACATTAAAATCATTTATTATCATGTTATTATTTGTAGCTGCAATACCAGTTACTACTGCACAAACAGCAGAAGAAATAATAGCAAATTATTTAGAAAATATTGGTGGAGAAGAAAATTTTAAAGCCTTAAAAGGTGTAAAAATTTCGGGAAATGTAAAAGTTCAAGGTATGGATTTGACCTTATCTATAGTACAACTTACTAATGGAAAACAAATGTCTGCTGTAGAATTACAAGGTAAAGAGATAAAACAAGGTGTTTTTGATGGTGAAGTATTGTGGAATACCAATTTTATGACCATGAAAGCTGAAGCTGCCGATGCTGAAACTTTGGCTAATTTTAAACTTGGATTAAATGATTTTCCTGATCCATTTATTGATTATAAAGAAAAAGGATATCTTGTAGAGTTAATAGGAAAAGAAACTGTTGAAGGTACAGAAACCTTTAAAATTATGCTTACAAAAGAGCCAATTACTGTTGATGGAAAGGAAACAGCTGATATTTCATATTACTTTTTTGACTCTGAAAACTTTGTTCCTATAGTTGTAGAGGCAGCGGTAAACTCAGGTCCAGCTAAAGGAATGGTTTCTCAAACAAAATTTAGTGATTACCAAGAAGTAGATGGTTTATACTTCCCGTTTTCAACTACTGCAGGAGTAAAAGACCAGCCTGGTGCACAATCCATAACATTTACTAAAATTGAATTGAATCCTACGGTTGATGATTCCATTTTTAAAATGCCTGTAGAAGTAACCACTACAGAAGAAAAATAAAAAACTTCAATACCGAAACCCAGTGTAGCTACACTGGGTTTTTTTATACCATACACTCAAAACTATATAAAATGAAAAAAAGAATATATATCGCAATAATTGCACTTGGGTTAATTTCTTTTCAAACAAATGCTCAAGAACAAATTACGCTAAAAGGAAAAACTCTTTTTGGTACGATGTCAGCCAGACAAATTGGCCCTGCTATAATGAGTGGTCGGATCAATGATATAGAATTACATCCTACTGATGCTAGAATTAACTATGCGGGTACTGCTGGTGGTGGTGTCTGGAAATCTAGTGATGGTGGAGCCACCTACAATTCTATTTTTGATCAATATTGCCAATCTATTGGTACTGTTGCTGTAGATCCTAATGATCCAGATAATACGATTTGGGTAGGAACAGGAGAAACATGGACTAGAAATAGTGTATCTGTAGGTGACGGATTGTACAAAACTACTAATGGTGGTGGTACATGGAAAAAAATGGGATTTGAACATTCAGATCGAATTGCATCTATAGAAATCAACCCAAAAAACGGTAACGAAGTTTATGTAGGTGTACTTGGTGCATTATGGGGAGATCATGAAGAACGTGGTGTTTTTAAAACTTTAGATGGTGGTAAAACATGGAATAAAATTTTATATGTGGATCAAACTACCGGATGCTCAGACCTAGTAATGGATCCAAACAATCCAAATATACTTTATGCTTCTTTCTGGGAATTTAGAAGAACAGCATGGAGTTTTAATTCTGGTGGTGAAGGTAGCGCACTTTACAAATCTATTGATGCTGGTAAAACATGGAATAAAATCCATAATGGATTTCCAAAAGGAAAATTGGGGCGTTTTGCAATAGCTGTAGCACCTTCTAACTCATCAATATTATATGCTGTTGTAGAATCTGAAAAGAATGCAGATAAAGGATTGTATCGTTCTGATGATGCTGGAAAAAATTGGAAACATTTGAATAATGATTTTGGTTTGGTGGTTCGTCCATTTTATTTTTCTAGAATTACGGTAGATCCAAGAAATCCTGATGTAGTGGCGAAAGGTGGGCTTAGTGGTTCTATTTCTAGAGATGGTGGTAAAACATTTAAAAGTCTTGGTGCTATGCATTCTGATATTCATGATATTGTTTTTGATACTAAGGACTCTGACAGAATGTTTGTTGCTACCGATGGTGGTGTATATCGTTCATGGAATGGTGGTACAACAATGGAAATAGTAACAAACCTTCCTGTTTCTCAATTTTATCATGTTTCTGTTGATAATGAAGAACCTTATAATATCTATGGAGGATTACAAGATAATGGATCCTGGTATGGTCCTTCTTCTTCCCCTGGAGGCATAGAAGCTAGAGATTGGAATAGTGTTGGTTATGGAGATGGTTTTAGAGTATTGCGTCATCCATCAAAAAATATTATTTATTCAGAAATGCAAGGTGCAGAAAATGTATGGCGTTATGATGTGGATAGAAATATAAGTAAAACTATTCAGCCACAACCTAAAAAAGGAGATCCAAAACTTCGTTTTAACTGGAATGCGCCTATGGCATTAAGTAATTTTAATGCTGATCGTTTTTATATGGGAAGTCAGTTTTTACATGTATCAGATGATATGGGAGATTCTTGGCGTATTATTTCACCTGATTTAACAACAAATGATAAAGCAAAACAAGGACAAGAAAATTCTGGTGGACTTTCTAAAGATAATTCTGGAGCTGAAAATCATTGTACAATTTTTACAATTGCAGAATCTCCATTGGATAAAAATGTAATTTGGGTTGGTACAGACGATGGAAATGTACAGGTAACTACAGATGGTGGAAAATCATGGACAAATACCATTGAAAACGTTAGTGGATTGCCAAAAAACACCTGGTGTTACCATATAGAAGCTAGTGCCCATGATAAAGGTACTGCCTATGCTGTTTTTGAAGGACATACCAATAATGATAAAAATGCATATACCTATAAAACTATTGATTTTGGAAAAACATGGACTTCTATAATATCTGATGATGTTAATGGATTTGTTAGAAATATTCAAGAGGATTATGTAAATAAAGATTTGTTGTTTTTAGGAACTGAGTTTGGGTTATATGTTACTATCAATGGAGGAAAAAATTGGAGTAAATTCACCAATAACATGCCATCTGTTGCTGTACATCATATTGAATTACAAAAGCAAACCAACGATTTGGTAATGGGTACTCATGGTAGAGGTGTTATTATTATTGATGACATTAGTCCTTTGCGTGGTTTAACCCAAGAAGCTTTAGCAAAAAAGGTACATTTCTTTGATTTAAAACCAACTATCATGAAAGAACAAAGTCCTTTTGGTGGTGGAAGTAGCGAGTTAGAGTTTGTAGGACCAAATCCTACAAGTCAGGCACAAATAATTTATTACCTAAAAAAGAGGCATACTTTTGGCAAAATGACCATGGAAGTACAAGACATGCAAGGAAATAAAATTGCTAGCCTTAATCCAGGGAAATCTAAAGGAATTAACAGTGTTACTTGGAATTTCTCTCATAAAATTCCGAAAATAGCAAAAGCCAAGACTTTTACTTTTGGAGGTTTAACAGCACCAAGAGTTGTTGCTGGAACCTATAAAGTGGTCTTAAAAAAAGGAAAAGAAAGTTTTGAGCACCTAATAGAACTAGCCTACGATCCAAAATCATTATTATCAGCATCAGACAGAGTTTTAAAGCATAAAACTACAATGGATTTGTATGATATGAACGAAGAATTGGCGTATTTGGTTTATGAAATTGATGCCACTTTGGATGTCGCAAATGCGTTAAAAAAAGAAAGCTCAAAAGCTAATAAGACCGTTAATACCGTTATTAGCGAATTAACGAGTTTAAAAGAAACACTGGTGGTTACTACAGGGGATAATTATGTAGGATCTGCTGAACCTCAATTAAGAGAAAAATTATCAGATTTGTACAGTAAAATTGCATCTAGTTTTGAATTAGCTTCAGCATCTGACTTGGATAATTTATCACTTCTGACTGATAGATTTGATGCTGCAAAAAAGGTATTTACTAAAATTAAGAGCAAGCGTATTTCAAAAATGAATAGTTTTATTGAAAAAAGTAAAAGCCCTCAATTACATGTTAAGTCATTAGAAGCATTTAAGAAAGATTAAATAGCTGTTTTTATATAATATCAATCCCTTTGTGAATAAAATTACAAAGGGATTTTTTGTTAGTAACCTCGTTAATAAAAGCATGGTTGGTACTGAATTATCAGCTATAATAAAATGTAACTTTAATAAAAACAACTTATTATGGATACACGTGCTAACAAATTACTTCAAAAAAGGGTTGCTATCGTAAAAGCTATGGTAACAAAAACGATGTCTACAGAAGAACAGTTTCAAAATAAAACGTTACGGCCAGTAATACATCAGCAGAACGACTTAATAGTTGCAGTATTTAAAAATTATATCAATAAACACAAAGGGCATTTTTACACCTTATCTATCGAAAAGCAGTTACAGTACATAGAAAACGCTATTCAACGCGATATTAAGTTTAGAAATTCTTTAAAAGGAATTGTTATTGGACAATTTACACTTGAAGAATATGCCGAATACATCAAAAATTCATCAGCAATCAACAAGCGAATGATGCGTATTGTTATAGAACGCCTAAAGGATCAATTACAACTATTGGCAACAACAGTTAGAGAAGATGTTATACTATAGTTAACAGCATTTTTTAACGCGGTTTAATCAAGTATTGATTCTCCATTAAGATTGGTGGTTAACACATCGCTCATATAATCAAAATATGGGCGTATGGTTTTGAATGTTTCATTTACATCTTTTAAAAAGTTTTTAGATAGTACTTCTTTATCCGAAAACTTCTTTGTAAATATAAATTGCTTCATTCTAATCATTTCAATATTTGCATGTGTTTTATCAAAGCCTTTAGGTGCAGTTTTTAGACTATCACCAACAATAGCACCCCATGTTTTTTTAAACTTAGGAGCCTCTATAATTCCTTTTATTTCTGTTGTATCTAACTCAAATTCTTTTCTGATTCTGAATAAATCTTCTTTATTTGGTTCCCAAAAACCAGTAGCAACAAAACTATCTCCTGGTTTTAAATGCAAATAATAACCTCCTCTAAGGTGAGCTCCTGCCCTACTATATGATCCGCCTAAATGTGTTTTATATGGTGTTTTATCTTTCGAAAAACGAACATCTCTGTAGATTCTAAATAATTTTTGTTTTGCAATTTCATCATGAGCTGCTAATTCTGTTAAAAGCTCGCCATAAAATGTTTTTATTTCAGTTTGAATCTTTGTAAAACCTTCTTTATTGGCATTAAACCATTCTCTATTATTGTTTTGATCCAATTCATTTAAAAAAGAAAAAACTTCTGATGAAATAGTAGCACTCATGATACCTGTTTGTTAAAATTAGAATAAATCACAAATTACAACGAAGCACATAAAAAACCAATTATTTTGGTGTAGATTGTTAAATAAAGTCAAAACAATTTCTATATATCTATTAATTCTATAAATTTGGTGGAAAATTAGGAACATGACCAAAAGGGAAATAATTACTAGTATAAATTTTCAAAAGGAACAGCAACCAAATCTTAAATATGTACTTAAGGAAAAGACTGAACTTTTTACCAAAGAACTTTTTTATACACTTTTTGATGCCGATACTGATGTTGAAAACAATATAGAAGCGTTAGAACAATTATTTGATGACTTAGTTACTTTGGCATGTTGGGATCCTGATAAAGCTTGTGGGGAGGTTTGGGAAGGTTATTTACAAGCATTACCAGAATTATTAAAAAAATTGAATTTAGATGCAAAAGCAACTTTGGCCTGCGATCCAGCAACCTTAACAATAGAAGAAATCTATTTGGCATATCCTGGTTTTTATGCCGTTGCAATATATCGCTTAGCTAATGAATTGCATAAAAAAGGATTCCCATTAGTACCAAGGTTAATGACTGAATATTCGCATAGACAAACCGGAGTTGATATACATCCTGGAGCTACTATTGGTGATCATTTCCATATTGACCATGGTACAGGTGTTGTAATTGGTGAAACTGCAATCATTAAAAATAATGTGAAGATTTATCAGGGAGTGACTTTAGGAGGACTCTTTGTAGCCAAAAAACTAACAGGAACAAAAAGACATCCAACTATAGAAAACAATGTTACCATATATGCTAGTGCAACAATATTGGGCGGTGATACTATAGTGGGAGAAAACACAATAATAGGCGGAAATGCATGGGTTACAGCTTCTGTACCTCCAAACTCAACAGTTTTTCATAGCCCCGTAATAAAAATAAAATCAATTGTTAATGAATAACTCCATACTCGATTTAATAGGCAATACACCATTGGTAAAGGCCAAGAACATTATCAGTAATCCAAATATTTCATTGTATTTTAAGCTCGAAGGAAATAATCCAGGCGGAAGCGTTAAAGACCGAGCAGCTTTTAATATGATAAATAGTGCATTGGAACGTGGCGATATTAACAAAAACACAAAGTTAATTGAAGCCACTAGTGGAAATACAGGAATAGCTTTGGCAATGATAGCCAGAGAATTTGGATTAGAAATTGAATTGGTAATGCCCGAAAAATCAACAAAAGAAAGAGTACAGACGATGAGGGCTTACGGGGCTAAAGTAACACTTATACCAGACGGAATTGAAGCAGCAAGAGATTATGCAGATGCCAAAGTAAAAGATGGATACGTTATGCTAAACCAGTTTGCTAATAACGACAATTGGAAAGCACACTATAAAACTACAGGTCCAGAAATTTGGAAAGATACTCAAGGTACTATTACTCATTTTGTAAGCGCTATGGGAACTACAGGTACCATAATGGGAACTTCTACCTTTATAAAAGAACAAAATAAAGATGTAAAAATGGTAGGTGTACAACCAACGGATGATTCTAGTATTCCTGGCATACGAAAATGGCCAAAAGAATACCTTCCAGAGATATTTAATCCTTCTAAAGTGGATCAAACTATAGAGGTAAGTACTGAAGAAGCTAAAATGATGACTATTCGTTTGGCTAAGGAAGAAGGGATTTTTGCTGGTATGAGCAGTGGTGGTGCAGCTGCAGCTGCTGTAAAACTAGCTGATACCTTAGAAAGTGGTGTTCTAGTAAGTATTATTTGTGATCGTGGTGACCGCTATCTTTCTTCGGATTTATTTGAATAAAAAAACATAGAACAAAGACTGCCGCTACGCTAATAGCATATGAAGAATAAATCATTTTGTTTGATAATAAGATTTTTGATGCTTATCGTAAAGCGTAATATCTAAGTTGAAGCATCTTAATACTTAATTCTCACTATTCAATACTATTCTAAAACTCAATACTATTTAAATGCAATCCAGATCCTGGAGCTACAAAAGTATGCTGTATTGTTGTATTTTCTAATAAGGAATCTGAAAGTTCGGTTAATGTCATTTCCCCTTTTCCTACTTGTAATAAAGCACCCATCATCATTCTTATCTGATAACGCATAAACCCTTTTCCTCTAACATGAAGCGCATAACTTTCTTCAGGAAAAAAACTAGCTGTTAAAAATGTGTTTTTCTTAAGTTCGCAGTGTTTTACAGTACGGACTAAACTTGCTCCTGCTTCAGTTTTTGCTTTTACCGTAAATGCCTTAAAATTGTGTGTCCCATTATATAAATCTGCTGCCTGTTTCATCGCATTAATATCTAATGAGAAATTATTATTCATGATGTAAGGCGCTGCATATGGATGGTTTTTTGTCTCGTGAGAAAACAAATAGATATACTCCTTTTCACTAACATCTTGTATGATATTAAATGTTGCATCTGTAGTTTCTATGGAAATTATTCTTAAATCTGCAGGTAAATTGTGATTAAACAAGGTTTTAAACTCCTCCAAATCTTTGAGTTCGTCATTTGTAATGAAAAGTTCAAATGCAGCTGTCTCTGCAGATACCATTGCATCTGTTCTTCCAGCTCCTAAAATCTTAAAAGTTGTTTCTGGTAAAATATACTTTAATGTCTTGTGCAACATTCCTTCAATAGTCTTTAAACCAGGTTGTTTTTGCCAACCATGATATCTAAATCCTAAAAATTGGAGATGTACTAAATAGTAGTATTTTTTTTGAAACATTCGTTATTTCTATTATTGTATAAAAGTAAAAATATCAAAAACAAAGAAAACCAATCTAATGATTATATTAGTAGTATTATTAAATTATTATTTGTGGCTGTCATTAACTTAATAATGGCTTAATTTTAAAATACAGTTTCTTAAAAAAAACGAGCCTATTCCTTATTTCATCTAAATAAATCAACTGTCACAATGTAAGCATCTGAAATTATAACCACTAATAAAAAATACGAGTTATATTATGAAAACACTACTTCAAGAAATAGCCAAATGTAAAATTTGCGATAAGGACCTAAAATTTGGAGCTAGACCTGTTGTTTCTGGAAGTACCAAAAGTAAAATCATTATTATTGGACAGGCACCTGGTATTATTGTTCATAACAGCGGTATTCCTTGGGACGATAAGAGTGGATCAAATCTACGTTCTTGGATGGAAATTTCTAATGATGACTTTTATGATTCGGATAAAGTAGCTATAATTCCTATGGGGTTTTGCTATCCTGGAAAAGGAAAAACAGGAGATTTACCACCTAGAAAAGAATGTGCTCCACTATGGCATAATCAATTATTAGAAAATATAAACCCAAAATTGATTTTATTGATAGGAAAATATGCACAGGATTATTATTTAGGAGCAAGAGCAGAAGCTACTTTAACAGCTACTGTTAGAAATTTTAAAAACTATCTGCCTGAGTATTTTGTGTTGCCTCATCCCTCTCCAAGAAATAACATATGGCAGGCAAAAAATGAATGGTTCAAAAAAGAGGTGTTGCCAACTTTAAAAGAAGTAACGCAGCAAGTATTAAAATAATGATGAGCTAATTGCTACCAACCTTCACCTTTAAAATTTTTGTTTTTTGCATAATTGATGGTGTCCTCTAAATAATCCTCAACATTATAATTGGGTATTGGTACAATCGATTCTAGTAATTGTGTATCATATTCATAAGGATCAGATGTCAAGTACTGATTTAAATGTAACCCAATAGATTTGTAGTAGATATCTTCTAATCTATTCTTTCCTTCTAATAATAACCCACCACTAGAAGAATTTAAAAAAGTAAAATCATTAAAATCTACCGCTTTTATAATCCTACTCATTCCTTTTACAATATTGGTGCTTTTAGAATGCACAATATTAAGTTGGTCTATTTGTTTTTGAAAAACATTGGCAATTACTTTAGCAACATAATCTACGGGAATGATATTTAATCCCGTTTTAAAATTAGCCGCTATTCGTATAGAATTACCTACTAATGGACTCTTGTAGAAGAACTTACCCAAAAGATAATAAACCATATAGTTAGATATAAAATAAGGAGATTTATTAAAAATATTACCTCCCAAAACACTAGGTCTTAATATTTGTACCTCTACTTCTTTTTCTTTTCCTTTCTGCAACAAAAACTTCTCTGTTTCGTGTTTTGATTGCTCGTAAAAATTACGGTATTGTGGTTCTTTACTATTGTGATAATCATTATCTATAAGTCCACCAATATTTCCAATACTAAATGCAGTACTGATATAGGTAAACTTAGTAATATAGTCTGAAAAGGTGTTAAAAATATCTTTTGTAAACTCTAGGTTTCCATTAAATATAGTCTCCCGCTGAGAGATATCAGTAGAAAGATTAACACAACCAGCAGAATGAATAAAGAAATTATCTTCTTTTGTAGTCAAATATAGCTCCGGTTTAAAAAAAGCATCCATATCCAATACATTTACCTTAGCTAAAATTGCTTCTTTATTAAGAGCAATAAATTCAGGAGCAGCATCACTATCCAAAATCTTTTGAATTCTTGATTCAGCAGATTTTCCATTCTTATCTCGTACTGGTAAATAGATTGTATTAATACTATCTTTTTTTAACAACTCATATATAACCTGCGACCCTAATGTTCCAGTTCCTCCAGTTAAAATTACGTTCATTTTCTTTTCTGACATTAGTGTTGTTTTGCTAAAATTTAGGCAATAATTAGATATTCTATTACCCTAAACTATTTAAAAAATGTATTGATTTTTGGTTAAAAACCTGTGGTTGCTCTACATTCACAACATGGCCACAGTCTTCAACTACAATAAGTTGCGATAATTCGTGTTTTTTAGACATTTGCTCAATAGACGGAAGAAATAAATAATCTTCTTCTCCCATTAAATATAGTGTTGGAATTTTAATATCCTTAACTCTAAATAACCGCAATAGTGGGTTAATTTCCGAAGTCAATTTAAACCAACGAATAAATTCTTTTTGATATAACTTTTTTGCCTCTCTAACAAACAATATTCTAGAGTTTTTATGATTTTTTCTTGGCATAATAATAAAAGCAAAAAACTTGTACAATAGCATATAAGGTACTACCGATTTAAATATTACACCAAGTCTTATCAATACTTGGGAGCGTAAGTTTAACTTCATTATTGCACCTGCAAGAACCATACTTGCTACACGATCGGGATGTTTTTCTGCTAAATTCCGAATAAGAATAGTTCCTAATGAAATACCTACAAAATGAGATTTTTTGATATTTAGATGATCAATAACTTTAAGAATATCAGCCGTTATTACATCAAAAGTATATTTTGTATTCATGGCATCTTTTAATACCATTTTACTCTTACCATGTCCTCTTAAATCTAATACCAATACATTAAATTCTGCTTTAAAAGAACGAAGTTGTTTGTACCATATGGTAGAACTCCCTCCTGCTCCATGTACGAAGGTAACCCACTCTGTACTTGTTGGATGATCAAATGTTGTATAATTTAACAAACTGCTATTTTTAAGTCTGCAAAGCTAAGCTATTTTTATTTATTAGCATTTTATACTTAGGCTTAGACCTTAAGATCATTAAAAATTAACATTTTTTAACTAAGAAAACCTTACCAAAGGCAAGGTCTTCTTAATAAACAAAATAGAAAGTTAGATAATTATTAATGGTTTATCGTGTAACCGTTCCAGAAGGAAAACTTCCTGATACATTATCATCTAACCAACCTACTCCCATTAAATCAGCTGGAATCATTCCTGCTAAAGGTTTTAGAGTAAAAGGACTAGCACTATTATCTGGATATGGTTCTATACTTATTACGGCTGTTTTCCCTCTTACATCAGTTGGGAATACTACTCCATCTGGTGCATTGACTAAGAAATCTTCTCCTGGATATGCAGGTCCTGCATTGGTTCCGCTAAAAGGTGCAGCATCATCAGCAGCATCTACTGCAGTAAAAGTACCTGTACTTAAAGGTTTTCCATCAATAACTACCCAACCTTCATATTTCCACCCATCGGCTAATGTTGGTAATGTTAAACCAGGCATGTTACTCCCGCTACTATTATCAATAAACCAAATACCACTAAACTCTTCATTTGCAGCCATAGTACCCGTTGGCGCCGCTGCAATATATCCACCTTTTACGTTGCTAAAATCATCAGCAACAGATCCTGTGCCAACTGTAGCTGTGTTACCACTAAAGTCTCCTACAAGAAGTTTGGTTTCAGATGGATCTGGTGAAGGGTCTACTTTTGGCTCAATACTTAGTACAAATTTAGTTGCACTATTTAATATAGCAGATTGCATTGTAATTGTATTATTAGAAAGTGTACCATCATCACTAACTGTAAAAACACCTGTTGTTACAGGTACACCACCAACAACAATCCAGCCTTCATATACATAATCGGCACCCAGATTTTCTAAACCAGTTAAATTTAAAGTTAAAGTTGATGTAGGTATTACATCATCCACATCATCGCTAGAACAGCTCATTACTGTTAATGCGATTGTCATCAATACAAATGTTATTTTTTTCATTATTTCTGTTTTTAAGAATACCTCAAAATAACAGGCATCATATTGCAATTCGGTCACAAAAAAATAAACATTTTGTTATTGATTTTTATATCTTGTATGATTTTTACTACTATTTTCGTTACATATAAGCCTATTTAAAGGCTTAGAATAACAAAAAGCTAGGCATATAGGGGTTTACAAGGTATTGTGATACTTTTGTGATACTTTTTGACTCTTTTAGTACCCATAAGTTTTGTACTGCTAATCAGAAACTAATATTATGATGAAAAAAATATTGCTTATAGAGGATGATCCGGAGATTGTAAAATTGTTAAAAATACATTTATCAGATCTTATTTATACTACAGAAGCTGCTTATGATGGAGAAAAAGGACTGGCATTGGCATTAGCAATGGATTTTGACTTAATATTATTAGACTTATCCCTCCCGAAGTTAGATGGAATAGAGGTTTGCAAACATATTAGGAAAGTAAAAAACACACCGATTATTATGCTAACTGCTAAATCGGAAGAAATAGACAAGGTTATAGGTCTTGAAGTAGGTGCAGATGATTACTTAACCAAACCATTTAGTATTCGTGAACTTATGGCTCGTATAAAGGCACTGTTAAGAAGAGTTCAGGTTACTAATCAGCCAATTGAAGATACCAAATCCTTAATTTTTGATGCTTTAGAAATTAATATAGAAAAACGAAAAGTAGTTTTAAATGGTGCAAAAATTGAATTATCACCCAAAGAGTTTGAATTACTAGTTTTAATGGCTTCTAATCCTGGAAGAAACTATTCCAGAACAGAATTATTAAACATTATATGGGGCTATAACTTTGAAGGCTATGAACATACTGTTAATTCACATATTAACAGATTACGGGCTAAAATTGAAACAGATATGAGTGCTCCCAGTTATATTTTAACCACATGGGGAGTTGGTTATAAATTTAATGAAGATTTAAAAATATGAATACGACAAAAACATTAACCCCAAGATTGATAAAAAAACTTTGGTTAGTTTTAATCCTTATTGTGATAATTATGGCTGTCTGTTATGTCTGTATTACAGCATATTTTGCAAATACTTATACACAGGCAACTTCACAGCGTATTAATGCCAATATTGCAACACACCTTATTGAAGAAAAATTTGCAAATAACAAGCCTTTCTTGGAAGATGGAAGTGTTAACAAGGCCTTATTCGGTGATTTAATGCACGATATGATGGCAGTAAATAGAAGTATTGAGGTTTATTTGCTTAATGAAAAAGGTAATATCTTATACTCTGTAGTCTTAAAAGATCCAGGGAATAACACCTCTAAAAGTGTAAATCTTAAGCCTATTCATCAATTCATCATAAATAAAGGACAAAAGTATATTCTTGGAGATGATCCAAGAAATGAAGGTGAACAAAAGATATTTTCTGCCGCCCCATTTACCTATAAAGGCAATAAAAATTATATTTATATAATTCTTGCAGGTGAAGAGTACCAACTAATTAGTAAAAACTTACTTTCCTCCTATTTTGTAAAATTAGGTACTGGATCATTTATTTTAACCATATTATTTTCATTATTAATTGGAGGAATTAGCATATGGGTGCTTAGTAAAAATTTAAAACTAATTGCTCAAACTGTTTTAAAATTCAGAGAAGGTGATTATGGATTGCGAATTAAAAACCCTGATAAGTCTGATGTCGCAATTTTTGCGAATTCTTTTAATGAAATGGCAGATACTATAGAAGCCAATATTGAAAAAATGAAATCTGTTGATACCTTTAGAAAAGAACTTATCGCTAATGTTTCTCATGATATTAGAACTCCCCTTGCTATTTTAAAAGGATATGTAGAAACACTTCAAATCAAAAATAAAGAGCTTACCCAAGAAGAAAGGGAAGACTATTTGCATATAACACAGGCGAGTATTGATAAACTTTCTAAATTAATATCACAGTTGTTCGAATACTCAAAACTAGAAGCTGAGCAAGTTACGCCAATAAAAGAGCCTTTTTCTATTACAGATTTATGTAATGATTTAATTTCTAAGTTTGAAATTATAGCAGCCAAAAAGAAAATTAATATTGTTTTTGATAATCCCTCCGGAAACAATCTTGTTTTTGCAGATATCTCTTTGGTAGAACGTGCACTACAAAACCTAATTGAAAATGCCATAAAATTTACATCTTCTGAAGGCAAAATCATTTTGGGAATAAAAAAAGAAGCCAATAGTATTCAAATTAGCTTAATGGATAATGGAATAGGAATTTCAAATTCGGATCAAGAGCTTATTTTTGAACGCTATACACAAACCGATTTAAGCAGCTCAAAACAAGGAACAGGACTTGGATTGGCCATTGTCAAAAAAATAATGGAGCTGCACAATACAACCATAACAGTAGTAAGTAAACCACTACAAGGAAGTACTTTTATTTTTAAACTTCCAATATACAATCAAGTTCAAGCTTAGTTCTTAGCTTACCCATAAATCTTTATCCAGAACTTAGTGTTTTTGGATGAAGATTTTTTATTAATCATCAAATTCCTTAGTATTATACACTCAAAAATATATTTTCTTAAAAAAAAGTGAATTTATTTAACTAGATATGCAACCTTTGTATTTCCCAATTGTCTTTAATAATAGCTAATAAGTATTTCATTAGCATATTCCTAAGTAAACAGGTGGATAAACAATATACCAGTACACATAAACCGCTTATTGAAAAAAGCAAAGATGGTGATCGTAAAGCTCAATATGAGCTTTACATGTTGTATGTGGATGCTATGTATAATGTAAGCCTACGAATTGTTAAGATAAAAGAAGATGCAGAAGATTTAATTCAAGATAGTTTTGTGGATGCTTTTAAACACCTGACATCATTTAGGTACGAAAGCTCATTTGGAGCTTGGTTAAAACGAATTGTGATCAATAAAAGCATCAATTATTTAAAACTAAAAAAAATACCGTTGACTTCTTTAGATGAATATGATTACCATATAACAGAAGAAGAAATACCTGTAGATGAAACGGCATTGGATGTAACAAAAATAAAAAAAGGAATAGAAGCACTTCCTTCTGGGTACCAGCAGATTATAAATCTATACCTTATTGAAGGATATGACCATAGAGAAATAGGAGAAATACTAGGCATTACTAGTTCTACTTCAAAATCTCAATACCATAGAGCAAAAAAGAAACTAGTAGCATTAATAGGATAGTATGAAAGATAATTTAAGGGACTTTATTACTGAACATAAACAAGAGTTTGATACCGAAAAGGTAAACAAGCAATTGCTATGGGATGCTATAGAGAATAGACTTCCGAAAGCACCAAAAAAAGTTATTCCACTATGGAAGACTTCTGTATTTAGAATAGCAGCTAGTATTGTATTGCTATTTGGCTTATCATTTTCATATTTTATGTTTGGAATAAGTACCGTATCAGAACATACAATTGTTCAAGAAGAATTGTTAGAAATTGATGCACATTACAAACAACTAGTTAGTGCTCAAGTAGCATTGATTAAAAAAGAGAAAAAATTATCCAAAGAAGAAAAAGAAGATTTTTTACTGTTTTTAAATGATCTGGATGCTGAATACAACATCCTAAAACTAGAACTTAATGAAAATGTTGACAATCAGAAAGTTTTAGAAGCCATAATTAGCAATTACAGAAAAAAAATAGAGCTTATAGAAAACCTCTTAAAGCGCCTAAACGAACATAATAATGATTATAATGAAGAAGAATATATATTATAAAATAATACTTGTATATGTTTTTGCAGTCTTCCCCTTTATTATAACTGCACAAATACAAGTAGATAAGCAAGTAAATAAATCTTATGCTTTAAGTAATATTGGGGAACTTGATTTGGAAAACAAATACGGTGATGTTACCATTTATGGCTGGAATAAAAATGAAGTAAAAATTACAGTTGATATTCATGCTAAAGGTAAAACTAAAGATGGCGCTGAAGATTTACTAGAAAGAATTTCTCCACTTTTTAAGGTAACAGATAGGTTAATAACCATTAAATCTGAAATTAAAGATAAAAAAAAGAGTTTCTTTAATCAGTATTTTAGAGAGATCAACCCTTTTGATTTTAAAAAGAATAAGGTAAAAGTTAATTATACCATCTATCTTCCAAAAACTGCAGAATTAAATATTCTTAACAAATATGGAGATGTTATTATTTCAGAATGGAATGGTGAGCTTGAGGTAGATATTGAACATGGAGATCTTAGACTTTTAGATAAAATAGATTACTCTAACATCACTATTAGTTATGGAAAGTTAAAAGCCCGAGAATTGGTATGGTCAAAAATAACAGCTAAAAACAGCGACTTAAACGTTAGTGAAGCACAAAAGTTACGCCTTAGCTCAGAAGGATCTCATATTAGATTTGGTATCATCAAAACGCTGGAACTTTATGCCAATAATGATGAAATTGATATTGAACAGCTAAATACCATTTTTGGAGATGCAAAATATGCCACCATCATTATTGAAGAACTGGAAGATAAAATTACCTTAGACCTTAACGTTACCGATTTAAAAGTATCTAATTTTTCTACAACAACACCATTTATTGCAATTACAGAACAATCTTCTGATATATTTTTAAATGTAGCTGACATTTCTTTTCATTTTAATGCAAAATTGGAACAAGGTGTATTGCGAATTCCTTCATCAGTTAAAGACTTAAATACAAGTATTATTGATAAAAAGAAAAAAATAAGAAAAATTAGTGCTACATATGGTGACAGTAATAAAGGAGAAATTTCCCTTACTGGTAAAAAGGGAGTCATAACATTACGAACCAATTAACAAGTAACAATTGATGACTATTCTCGTCTAATAAAATAACAATCAATCTAAATCTAAAAATGTTCAAACTAAAATCACTAACAATACTATTGGTACTTCTTGCCAATTTCTCTTTTGCTCAAGAAAATAAAGGACAGTATATCGAATTTGACGATCGAAAAAACATATTACACGGGGTATACCTAGGGGTCGGTTTCGATTATGGAAAAATAGATAGCAAAAACACGATATTTGCTAGAATAAAGCTTGCTTATGTTGCCAATAAAAAATTTGAGTTAGGACTTGCTTTTGTTGGTTTTTTTAGTGACCAAGATCATGAAAATATACTGAAACCTGATAATGATTTTTTAATTGCAGGTGGATATCTAGGAGTTCATGTAGAACCTATTCTGTTTGGTAATCGTTTTATAAATGTGTCATTTCCAATATTGATTGGTGGCGGAGGAATTTCTCAGTTATTAAAAGATGAATCAGGAGAATTTTATTATGACGAGGAAGAATCTAATTCGGATACCTTTTTTATTGTGGAACCTGGTGTAAGTATTCTTTATAATATATCTAGATATTTACAATTAGAAACAGGTATAAAATATAGAATAACCAGTGATTATGATTTACTACCTTATAGAAAAAGTAATATCAATGGCTTTTCTATTGGTGCTGGATTAAAGATAGGTGTATTTAACCTTCGAAGACATAGAAGAGCGGCAAAAAATAAATTTGAATAATTAACTATTCAATATAAAATGACTAGACAAAGTCACATAAAGTAATACTTTATGTGACTTTGTCTTTTTCATTATAGATCAAAAAGATAGTGCTAATTTTTTTAAGTTTTTTTTAACATAAATAAAATGCCATTGATGCAACCCTTGCTAAAAGTTGATGTCTATAATACTAAGAACCTAATTAGTTTAAAAAAATATATTATGTCAAAATTTAGTACAATTTTAGTAGCATTATTTCTTACTATTAATGCAACATTTGCTCAAGAAAAAGAAGGACCTATAGTTTCAGAAAATAGAGCGCATAGCTTTTATGTAGGGATAGCTCATCATTATGGAAACATAAATGGAAAAAGTGCATTTATGCATAGAATACAAGGGGTATATGTAGCTCATAAAAACTTAGAAGTTGGTGTTGCAGCAGTTGGCTTTTATAGCAAACAAGATAACGCTTACCAAAATAGTCTTAGAGATAAAGTAAACATCTCTGGAGGGTATGCTGGTTTGCAAATTGCGCCAATTGTAAATTTAGATAACAATCTTAGACTTTCCTTTCCTGTGTTACTAGGTGCTGGTGGTATTGTTGCTTGGGATACAAAAGATAGAGATTATGATTATTATGACTATGAATATGACTATTATAATGACAATGACTCTGAAGCAGATTTTTTCTTTATTGGAGAAGCAGGGCTTGATGTTGTTTATAGTTTTTCCAAACGTTTTCAAGTAGAACTTGGAGCACGATATAGATTGTCTACCGATTACGATCTATCTCCATATCAAAAAGATGAAAATATTGATGGCTTTTCTGTAGGATTAGGATTTAAAATAGGCCTGTTTAGAAGAAGAGGTTAAACACTACAAAAATATTCATAGATGAAAACATTATATAAAATTGGACTATTGCTACTTTTAGGAATAGTAGCAAGCTCTTGTACGCTTAATCACGTAAAGCCATCAAAAGAAATTACAACAAAAAAATACTTTTATTCGGAATATTCATCTTTAAAGGTGTCAGATGATTTTGAAGTATACCTTACCTATTCTGAAACGGATCAAGGTGTTGAAATAAAAGCAAATGATAACCTACACAAGCATATTATTATTAAAAAGGATGCAAATAATTTAAGTATTAAACTTAAAAATAATTTAAGCACTTTTGGTAGAGACACTTCATTAAGGGTTTATATAACAACAAGCCATGTAGACTCATTTACCGCCTATAGTAATGTTAAAATAACTGTTGAAAACCTTTTAAATAGCAACTCATTGGCCATAAAACTTTTTGGAGATAGTTCTTTTAAAGGAGAAATAGATGTTACAAATTTAGATGTGCAATTAACTGGTGATTCAACAATTGATTTGTTTGGAAATGCAACTGATACAAAAGTTAAGCTTATAGGGGATAGTGAATTCTCAAATTATGATTTGGTAACCGATTATTTTAATATTGAAGCTTTTGGCAATAGCTCTGCATATGTTACGGTTAACAAAACACTTGATGTTATCGCAAGTGGTAATTCATCTATTTTTTATAAAGGTGATGGAGTTGTAAACTCTAGCAAGCTTACAGGAGATTCAAAAGTTGTTAAGCATTAAAAAACTTAAAACGTAGATTAGGTTGATTTGGAAAAGGGTGTTTGCGTAATTGCAAATGCCTTTTTTTATTGGTTTCTTTGTACTGCAATGCAAAACAAACAAGTACTACAATACAAAGGTTACCTAAATACACCTCTATTATGGCAAGATAATGCAGTTCTTGATATGATTCAGTATCAGATTTCCACCAGCACTAAAAATATATTCATTGAGAATATCACTCTAAATAAACGTTTAGGCAAACGTGTAGAGCAATTTGTTTTTAATGATTTAAAACAAAATAGCAGTTGTACTATTCTTGCAGAGAACATACAAATAAAAGAAGGAAAACGTACAATAGGAGAATTAGATTGTCTTTTTAAAGATGATAAAAACACTATTCACTTAGAAATTGTATATAAGTTTTACCTCTATGATAAAAGTGCTGGAACTACTCCCCTTGCACATTGGATTGGTCCAAATAGAAATGATAGTTTATTAAAAAAAATAGAGAAATTAAAGCATAAACAATTTCCACTCTGTTATCATCCAGAAACAAAAAAAATACTGGAAGAATTAACTATAATTCCATCCGAAATCAAGCAATATACCTACTTTAAAGCACAATTGTTTGTGCCTTTAACAATGCCAAAAGAAAAGTTTAGCATCATCAACAATAATTGTATTGTTGGATTTTATTGCAATCAGGCCGAGATTCAGCAGTTTAAAACTAGTCTATTCTATATTCCATCTAAAATGGACTGGCTAGCAACTCCATATGACGCTGTAGCGTGGCTTTCTTTTGATGATTACATACTTGAGTCCTCAATACTAATAAAAAAGCAACTAGCTCCACTCTGTTGGATAAAAAAGAGTAATGGAGTACTTCAGAAGTTCTTTTTAACTTGGTGGTAATTTTTTCTAATCTAACACAAAATTTAAACTAGCAGAAATAATACCAGATTTAAAACTACTATTTCTTTGGTAAGAAGCATATTTTAAATCGGCACTTTTAAACCAATTATTAGATGCTGAATTAGAATACCTAACTCCAAAACCATACTGATTGGCATTAAATTCCGATAAATCATAATCAGAGGTATAAAACTCATCAGTAGATAATAACTGGTTATAACCTGCAAAATAATCTGCCTCTGTTTGTGTATAATAACGATAAGAAGGATACAAGGTAAATGTTCTAGATATTTTAATAGGGACTTCTAGACTTGCCGTGTGAGAACTAATTCCCCAATCATCAAAATAATAACGGTAATAACTTCTAAGTACAAATATCTCATTGATATAATAATTAAACCGTGCTCCTATAGGGATTTTTGTACGGGTATCTGGTAAACGTTCTATATCGTCAGCTAAATGAAAGACTCCATTATTTTTTGTATTGGTATAATTAGGGATATCCCTAGGGTCACCAATATAATAATTGGCTCTATCCGCAAAATAAACTCGTTGCATAGGATTACCCAACCAGCCATCTTGACGGGTTAAATCTAAAAATACAGAAAACTGTGCGTTTTTACTTAATATTTGAGAAAAACCAAGAGAAATATTATAGGTATTCCTATTCTCGGTAGTTAAAAAAGTGTTTTTTAAAGAACTCCAAACGGCAGTTCCATTTTTATCTATTATAGCACCATTCTGATCTAAGATATCTACACCTGCAAAAAAACCATTAGATAAATTTTGATTTGCTTCTGCATAAGAATCTAGCTCAGTAGGGTATTTTGGTCTCCATTGGTCTAGAAAAACATTTGCTTTTACAGAAAGACTGGTATTTTTCTCATTAAACAAGTAGGTGTAATTTCCTCCTAGTCCAAAAGAGATATAGTCATATTCTGAAGCAAAATTAAGATTAACTCCCCATATTTTATTTCTGTCATCTGAGCTATGGCTATAACCAACATTTAGATTAACCCATATATCATGTGCAGAAGCACCTGAAGATTCTATCCATGGACTACCCGAAACACCTGTATAGCCATTTTCATCATCATCTTCTCCACCTCCAGATGAGGCTCCACTTCCATCAAAAGGATCCAAATTACTAGATGAAGCTGATGTATAATCAGAAATACCAAAATCAATAGTTAACACGTCATCATCATTTAGAGGAATAGAAACAACAATAGTTGGTGTTATATCTTTTAGAGACTCATTACCAACACCTCCTGTAACTGCAGCATTATCACCCTCTTGCTCATAATAACTCATTAGCAAGGAAACTTCTGTGTTTTCTAACACTCTTTTTTTGTATGTTTTGGTGTCTTGCTGCTTTACTTCTTGAGCACCCACGGTAAGGGTTATAAAGCTAAGTAGTACAATAAATGGGGATTTTATATTTTTCATTTCAGCTGTATCTGTTATTTTATTTCATGAATATCTTGATGCGTTTTTATTTTAATTACAACCACATCCACCACCTGTTTTACTGCCATTAGCACCCACAGCAGCTTCTCTATATGCCAATGCACTGGTTACAAAACGATCGCATTTATGACTCACTAATTTCATATCTGGATCATTTATATTTACTTTTTCATATTCTTTAACAGCAACACATGATGTTAAAAACAAAACACCAAATACTAATGGAATAACTTTATTGATCATAGCTTTTTAATTTTTATATTATCAGATGTACTTATTGCACCCGTATCATCAATAATGATACATTCTATATTTGGCAATTGGTTAATTCTATTCAATCCTACTTCTGCTCCCATAACAAAAACTGAGGTCGCTAAAGCATCTGCAAGTTCCGCTTGAGGAGCAAAAACGGTAACACTAGTGATTCCCTGAGTAGGGTATCCTGTTCTAGGATCTATAATATGCGCGTATCTTTTATTATTAATCATTACATAGCGTTCATAATCCCCTGAGGTAACTACAGCACGATCACTTATAGGTAATAACGCATAAGATGATTTTTTATTTAACGGATTGGTAATTCCTATAGTCCATTGCTTACCATTAGGTTGTTTTCCCCAGGTATTCATATCTCCAGAAGCATTAATAATGCCTGCTTTAGCACCGTTTTTAATCAATAATTGTTTGGCTTTATCGGCTGCATATCCCTTACCTATACCTCCAAACCCAATCTTCATTCCTTTATGCTTTAAAAAAACAGTTCTATTTTTTTTATTAAGAATCACAAAAGGGTTGCCAACTTTTAAAATTGATTTTTTAACTGTTAATGTATCGGGAATTGTTTTCATACTGCCATCAAACTTCCATATTCTATCCATAGCCGCATAACTTATATCAAAAGCGCCATCTGTGAGCTTACTAATTTTTTTTGCTCTAGAAATAAGTTGAAATAACTCTAATGAAACGGAAACTGGTTTAATACCTGCACTTGCATTTATCTGTGAGGTTTCTGAATTTTTATCCCATGAAGAAATCAACTTTTCAATTCTTGTAATCTCAGCTATAGCCGTATTAATATGCTTGTCTGCTTCTATTTTAGATGTATCAACAATCGATATTTTAAAATCACAGCCCATTAACGTTACCTTACGCCAATAAACCTCCTGTGCAGATACTGATGAAACAACAATGGTAATGAATACAAACAAAAGGCATACCTTTTTCATGTGTCTATATCTATTTTTATTAAATCGGTCACATGAAATATCGGCATTAGTCATCACCTTGGGTGTAGAAGTTTTTATAGATGGATGTTTCATAAATACTGATTAGAAAGAGTTAAGTAATGCAATATATTCATTTACTTCTACTTTTTTATAACCAGTTTTTCCTAATGCATTTTTATTTTTATCTAAAACCACCACTAAAGGAAAGTATCCGCTGGGATTATAAGTCTCAGCTAGTTTATTGTTTTTTTCTTGTTGAGTAGTAGTTAATTTATTCTTTTTACGCTTTGGAAAATCTGCTTTCAGCATAACATAATTGGAAGCGGCATAGGTCTTAAAAACGGAAGTACTCCATACGTTTTTATCTAATTTAATGCAAGGACCACACCAATCTGAACCTTGAAAAACCAAAACTACTTTTTTATCTTCCTTTGCTGCTAGTGCAACTGCTTCATCCAAATCTGTTAACCATTCTTGAGCAGAAATACTGCTTAGCGTTGACAACAATACACAAAAAAACAATATATATTTCATTTTTAACTATTTAGGGACTACATCAAATATAACAAATTTTATGCCAGTAGTATCCTACAAAATTATAAACCCAAAACATATATGGTAAATACTTATAGAAAAATCAGTATTTAGGTGATACTCTTTTACTTCTTATTGCGTTTATTGTAATTTTTATCGCCTCTTGTTTTTGGCTTTTTGTATTTCTTTTCAATTTCCCTTCTGTAAGAACCACCTTGATTTATTTTCTGATTCTTTTCTTTCTTTTCGTGAAAAGCAGGACCAGGAGCATCTAAATCTCCTGTTTTATGAGGATTATCAATTTCAATTCTTTTTGGTCGTTCTTCTGGAGTTAGATTTGTTGATATTTCTACAACTTCAGGGAAATCCATTTCTGGAATCTTATAATCCATCAGAGCTTCAATAGCATCTTTATCCTTACGCTCTTTTTCGGTATAGAAAAGGATAGAATGCCCTTCCTCCTCTGCTCTTCCTGTTCTTCCAATACGATGCATATAGTTTTCAGGAAAATGAGGCGTATCAAAATTAAAAACATGAGTAATTTTGTCTAAATCTAATCCACGAGCCATTACATCTGTAGCTACTAGAATTCTATTAAATCCTTCATCAAATTGCTTAATAGACCGGATCCTATAATTTTGAGTTTTATTGGAATGGATAACACAACTTTCGTTTCCAAAACGTTCTTCCATAGTTGCAAACAAACGGTCGGCACTCTTTTTATTCGATACAAAAACCAATACTTTACTATAAGTAGTTTTATCTTTTATAAGGTGTGCTAATAAATTGGCTTTAGTATAAAAATTTTCGACAGGATAACATTGTTGAGAAATATTATCCAACGGTGTACCACTAACGGCAATAGCAATTTTTTTTGGAGCAATAAAAAAGTCATCAATTAGAGCATCAATATCTTGCGTCATTGTTGCCGAAAACATAATGTTTTGACGTTTTTTTGGTAATAAATCAAAGATATTGATTAACTGAAATCTAAAACCTAAATCAAGCATTACATCTACTTCATCTATGACCAGTTTTTTTACATCTCTAAGCAATAGTGTTTTACTTAACGCCAAATCATACAATCTACCTGGTGTTGCAACTATAATGTCTGTTCCTTGCACTACAGCTTGCTTTTGCGTATTGATGTTGGTACCACCATATATACCCAAAACTCTTAAGTTTAAGTATTTAGAAAAACGTTCTATTTCTTCTACAACTTGTAAAACCAATTCTCGTGTAGGTACCATAACCAGCACTCTTGGTGTAACTTGTTTTGAATATTTTAAGCTTTGTAATATTGGAAGCATATAGGCAAATGTTTTCCCAGTTCCTGTCTGGGCAATACCTACAATATCTGTTCCTGAAAGAACCACAGAAAAAGACTCACTTTGTATTGGTGTAGGTTTTATAAAACCTAAATCTTCAATTGCATAATGCAATTGTTTTGAAAGCTTAAATTCTTCGAAAGTTTCCATTGCTAATAATAATTTTCGCAAAGATAGACTATCTCAATAGCTTTATACCAATTTAATTTCTTTTTTGCCTATTGCTCTAAGTTTAATCTTCTGGTAGTGCTTCAAATTCTTTCTTTAAGCCATCAAACCAGGCTTGCATTGCTTCTGGGGACATCATTAAACCTTTCATTTTGTCCATCGCAATTAAATGTGCTTCATCAGCTGCTTCAAACATTTCCTTTCCATGTTCTTTACTCATTTTAGCAATTTCTTCAAATGTATTTGCACTAAATGCTTTATCACATGCTCCACCTAATTGTCTACAGGTCATTGTCTTCATCTCTCAATTTTTTAGATATTTAAATATAGTACAAAAAAACAGAGTAGATATTAAAAACTAGCATCTATAAATTATAATCCGTGTATCTGATCCATATATCTGTTAAATTACGAATTTAACAAGTTAAAAACTGGAGAATTTGATGTTTTAACACTCCAAAAAGGTTAATTTTTACCTTTTACTACTCTTTTATCTGCAAAAGTACTGGCAAGACTAAGTCCTTCTCCTTTTTGAAGTAATTCTAATTGATCGCCTACTTGTACGTGTCCAGTATTGATTACTTTAAAATAGATACCTGTTTTTGTTTCATTCCAAAATTGCTTTATAATTGCTGGGTTATCAAATCTAATACCCAATTTTGAGCAAGGCTGTCTTACTTTATGTGAAACTTCTAAAACGGCTTCTCCCAATTCATAAATATCACCAATATTGATTTGTGTTTCATCAATTTCTGAAAGTGTAATGTTTTCTCCAAAAAAACCATGTTCCCAATCTAAATTAGGATAAAGTTCTTTCCAAAATGGATAATGATTCTCTCCATAAGCATATACTGCTTGGTTAACTCCACCATGATGTTTTCTATTGATAACATTGTCACCTACAACATCTTCTACTCCCAAAAATATTGGTCCATCAACAGCTTTTTTAAAGATTCCTGTGGTATGCTCTTTGCCTTTATAAACTAAGGTCTTCTTTTCTCCTAGATTTGTTGAAATAACTTTCATTTGTCTATGTTTTTTTATTAAATGAGACACTACTATCATAAAGTAGCAGTTTTCTTGCACGCTGTCCTTTATGAATAAATGTTTTATAAATCTATTTGTCTAACTATTTTGATAGTACAGCAGAGCCTAGCATTTCTGATGCTTCCATAACAATCATTTTAGCATCTTTATCATATACCTTAACCAATTGTTTTAACACATTCAATCTGTTATTTGCTACTGTAACAAAGATAATATCTTTATTATCATTTAATCCCAAATCCTTACCTTTTATAATTGTGCCTGTAACTCCAATTTTATCCTTAATTATAATTCCTAGCGGGCTTAACTCCTTATAGGAAACAATATGTATTATTTTTTTACTAGACCTCCCCGTTAAAATTACATCAATCATTTTTGTTGCTGTATAAATACTTATCATACTCCAAAGTGCAAGTTCTACACTTTTAAAAACAATAGCAGCAGTAGCTACCACAAATGCATCAATTATTAAAATTATTGATCCTGTTTTATACCGTGTTCTTGCAGCGACTATTCGAGCTATAATTGTTCCTCCACCAGCGGAGCCACCTCCTTTAAATACAAATCCTAATCCTGTTCCTACGGCTACTCCGCCATATAATGTTGCTAAAATTGGATCTGTACTTAGTGCTTCTAATGTAATAACCTTAGTAAATAATTCTATCATAAGCCCTACAAGAAGTATTGCTATAGTCGTTTTTAATGCAAAATATCTTCCTAAAAATTTTATGCTAATCAATATCAATGGAAGATTAATAATTCCGAACAAAATCCCCAAAGAGATTCCAAACACATGATGCAATATTATAGATAATCCCGTAGTACCTCCAGTTGCTATCTTATTTGGAATTAAAAAACCTACAACTCCAAATGCCATTATTGCACTACCGATTACAATAAATAAGTAATTATATATCTCTTTTTTCATTTCTTTATATTGATCCCGCAAAATTAAGTTAAGTCTATTAAATAGTACTCATGCTACTATGTATATTTTATAAGAAATAGGAGAAATCTGTGATATACTTACTGTAAATAACTTCTGATAATTATAATTTCAAAAAAAAATAATTATACGTAATTTGTCCCAATCAAAAAGGATCACAAGTGAAAGTATGTATTGCAGAAAAACCAAGTGTTGCACGTGAAATAGCTACTGTTTTGGGCGCTAACACAAGACACGATGGATATTATGAAGGAAATGGATATGCGGTAACCTATACTTTTGGGCATCTATGTACCCTGTTTGAGCCTATAGATTATAAGCCTTACTGGAAAAGTTGGGATTTGAATAACTTGCCTATGCTTCCGGAAAAGTTTAAAACTAAGGTAGTAGAGAATGAAGGTATTCAAAAACAGTTTAATATTGTTAAGCGATTATTTGATAAGGCAGATGTGGTTATCAATTGTGGGGATGCTGGGCAAGAAGGAGAGCTAATACAACGTTGGGTATTAGATCTTGCGGAGTATAAAGGTGAAGTACAACGGTTATGGATTTCCTCGCTTACTACAGAAGCAATAAAAGAAGGCTTCAAAAACCTAAAACCAGCAACTGACTACGACAATTTGTTTTATGCCGGTTTCTCAAGAGCTATTGGAGATTGGTTGTTGGGTATAAATGCAACACGGCTTTATACCGTAAAACATGGTGGATATAAACAAGTATTGTCTGTTGGAAGAGTACAAACTCCTACCCTAGCGATGGTTGTTAATAGGTTTAAAGAAATTGAAAATTTTAAACCACAAGCTTATTGGGAGTTGCAAACCTTATATAGAGAGACGCAATTTAACTGTGAAGAAGGGCGCTTCTTAAAAAAAGAAGATGGTGAACTCCTTGCTAATAAGGTTAAAGAAAGTGATTTTGAAATTGTCTCCATTACAAAGAAAAAAGGAAAAGAATACGCACCCAAATTGTTTGATTTAACAGGATTACAGGTGTATTGCAATACAAAGTTTGGATTTACGGCTGATGAAACCCTAAAAATGGTTCAGAAACTTTATGAACAAAAGGTAGTTACCTATCCTAGAGTTGATACTTCTTTTTTACCAAACGATGTATACCCCAAAGTTTCAGGTATTTTACAAAACCTTAGTAACTATAGTTCGTTAACTCAGCCATTATTGGGTAAGAAAATAAAAAAATCTTCTAAAGTTTTTAATGATAAAAAAGTTACCGATCACCATGCTATCATACCTACTGGCGTACAGATAAAACTGCAATACAATCAGCAACAAATTTACGATATCATCACAAAACGTTTTATAGCTGTTTTCTATGACGATTGTGAAGTTGCCAATACCAATGTTATTGGTAAGGCAGATACGGTTACTTTTAAAACTACAGGAAAAGAAATACTAACTAAAGGATGGCGTGTAGTTTTTGAAAACCCTAATGCCAAAGAAACCAAAGAGACCGGTATTCTCCCCAGTTTTGTAAAAGGTGAAAAAGGTCCGCACGAACCTTCTTTTTTAGAAAAAGAAACCAAACCTCCTAAAAATTTTACAGAGGCAACCTTACTTAGGGCAATGGAAACCGCTGGAAAACAGGTTGACGATGATGAAATGCGAGAATTAATGAAGGAAAATGGTATTGGAAGACCTTCTACACGTGCCAATATTATTGAAACACTTTTTAAACGAAAATATATAGAACGAAAAAAGAAACTAGTTTTACCTACTGGAACAGGGATAAAACTAATTGACACCATACAAAATGAGTTGCTAAAATCCGCTGAACTTACAGGACGTTGGGAAAAACAACTTAAAGAGATTGAAAAAGGAAGTTATAATGCTGGATCTTTTATCAAGAACATGAAACGTATGGTAGATCATCTGGTTTACGAAGTACGTACCGAAAAAGTTAGGGCAAATATTTCTCATACCAATACCGTTGCTAAACCAGAAAAAAGTGCAAAAATCACTGCTGGTATCACTACAGAAAAATGTCCAAAATGTAAAAATGGAAACTTGCTAAAGGGGAAAACAGCTTATGGATGCAGCACGTATAAGGATGGATGTACCTTTGTTCTTCCTTTTTCTTTTCAAGAAAAGAAAATTTCTGAAAAACAATACATCAGACTTATTCAAAAAGGATGTACAGTAAATCTAAAAGGCTTTAAAGGTGATATCTCTGAGGGATTAGTTAGGTTTGATGATGACTATAAATTGGTTTTAGAAGCTAAAAAAGCAGCAGTAAAAGCCAATAAACCTGAAATTGATGTTTCTAAATGCCCTAAATGTGGTGAAGGAAAACTATTAAAAGGAAATTCTGCTTATGGGTGTAGTGCCTATAAAACGGGATGCGATTTTAAATTCCCTTTTAAAACATTAAAAGAAAAATCGGCTGGGAAAACAATGACTAAAGAGCTGTTCTATACCATCTTAAAAGAAGAACTTTAGTAACGCCAAAGCTATTGTAATGATTTGCTTTAAATAACGTCTAAATAGTACTTTTAATAACAATGTACAATTATAAAAGAAAGGAAATAATAGTATGACTTGGAAAGATGTAATTTCATATAGTGTAAACGGAAATCCTACTCCAGATAAAAGAGTAGAAAAAACTGATGAAGAGTGGAAAGCAATTCTTAGTCCAGAACAATACAGAATTACTAGAAATAAAGGGACAGAAGCGCCTAACTCAGGAGCTTTATGTAGCAGTTACGAGTCTGGAATATATTCTTGTATTTGTTGCAATACCGATTTGTTTGATTCTACCATAAAGTTTGATTCTGGAAGTGGATGGCCTAGTTTTACAGATCCAATAAAAGAAAATGCTGTAAAATACCATAAAGATGATTCTTTTGGGATGATACGAGTAGAAATTATGTGCAATACCTGTGATAGTCATTTGGGACATGTTTTTCCTGATGGGCCAGAACCTAGCGGATTGCGTTTTTGTGTAAATTCTGAATCAATAATGCTAAAAAAATAATTATGACTGTTAAAAATATAGAAGTAGCCACTGTTGGTGGTGGATGTTTTTGGTGTATTGAAGCCATTTTTGATCAAATTAATGGTGTAGAAAAAATAATTTCTGGCTATAGTGGCGGAACAGTCCCCGGAACACCAACTTATAATGAAGTATGTTCTGGACTTACTGGACATGCAGAAGTTGTTCAAATAAGTTTTGATAATACTCTAATTTCTTATGAAGACATCCTTGTTATTTTTATGACCAGTCATGATCCTACTACGCTAAACAGACAAGGTGGAGATAAAGGAACACAATACAGGTCTGTAATCTATTATCACGACGAAAAACAAAAGGAAACTGCAACAATAGTTAGTACTGAAGTAGCTCCTTATTTTGAAGATCCTATTGTTACCGAAATTAGTCCTTTGAGCAAGTTCCATGCAGCGGAAAACTATCATCAGGATTATTACAACAACAATCAAAATCAAGGTTATTGCAGTGCTGTTATCACACCAAAACTGGCAAAACTTAGGAAAATGCATGCTGATAAACTAAAACAAACCACTGTAGATAAATAGTTAAATCTACACTTAGCAAGAAAGGAATACCAATGCACAAAGCAACTGTGATTAAATTATATGGAGCAGCTGATTGTCATAAAACCCAATATTATCAGACATATTTAAGTGATAAACATATCGATTATCATTTTTATGATGTAATTAAAGATGAAAAAGCTGCAACAGAACTTAGAAGTTTATATGCAACCGGAAAATTAAACTTTCCTACCTTAACTATTGGGGATAAGAAACTACGGAATCCATCTGAACCTGAACTCTATAAATGGATTTTAAGGCAAAAAGCTTTGGATACCACATTAGTTCATGATAATGAAAAGCAAGTTTATAGTTTAGCTATAGAAAAAGAGCAAGCAGTAGTTTCTTATCGTTTTAATGCTAATATCATGTATTTAACACATTCAGAAGTTCCAACAAAATACAGAGGTTTGGGCTTGGGAAAAGTTCTAGTAGAAAAAACTTTTGAGAAACTAACTGAAGAAAAACATAAAGCTGTAGCAGAATGTACTTATATTAAACGTATTGCTCAGCGCCATTCTAAATGGAAATCAATTATTGGATAAGTTATGAAACATTCATTAGCAAAGGATTCTTCACTCAAGAAGATGACTAATACCGATGTACTATGTAACCGATTTAATAAAATAGAAACAGACACATGAAACATCCATTAACAAAGGATTCTACACCCAAGGAGATGACTAATACCGATGTACTATGTAACCGATTTAATAAAATAGAAACAGACGCATGAAACTCAATATAAAAAATAATTTTAGTACAGAATTACCTTCAGATCCTATTCTAGAAAACACTAGAAGGCAAGTATCTGGGGCATGTTTTTCTTTTGTTGAACCAAAAAAGACAGCAAAGCCTGAATTAATTCATGCTTCTACTGCTATGGGAGAAGCTATTGGACTTAGCGCTGAGGAATTAGATTCTAAAATCTTTTTAAATGTGTTTTCAGGAAATAAAATTCTAGAAAACACAAAACCTTATGCAATGTGCTATGGTGGACATCAGTTTGGTAACTGGGCAGGACAATTAGGAGATGGAAGAGCAATAAACCTTACAGAAGTTACGCATAACGGGGAAAACTGGGCATTGCAACTTAAAGGAGCTGGTCCTACACCCTACTCTAGAACTGCCGATGGCTTGGCAGTATTAAGATCTTCCATACGAGAATACTTATGTAGCGAAGCCATGCATTATTTGAGAGTACCTACAACAAGAGCTTTATCAATATCCTTAACAGGAGATAAAGTATGGAGAGATATGTTGTACGACGGAAATGCTGCCTACGAAAAAGGTGCAGTTGTATGTAGAGCTGCCTCCTCTTTTGTACGATTTGGAAATTTTGAGTTTTTTGCAGCTCATGAAGATCTTGATAACTTAAAAAAGTTAACAGATTATTCCATAAAGCACTTTTACCCAGATTATAATTCAGAAACAAAAGATGGATATCTCGGTTTTTTTAAAGCTGTAACTCAGAATACGCTGCAAATGATTATTCATTGGCAACGGGTTGGTTTTGTACATGGCGTAATGAATACCGATAATATGTCTATTCTTGGATTAACTATAGATTACGGTCCTTATGGATGGTTAGAAGGTTATGATCATGGCTGGACTCCTAACACAACAGATAGTGAAAATAAAAGATATAGATATGCCAATCAGGCGAATATAGGATTGTGGAATTTATTAAAATTAGCCAATGCTTTATTTCCTCTAATTGATGATGTAGCAGCATTAGAAAGTGTTCTTGACCAATATAAAGTTGATTATGAACGTGAATATCTTAAAATGATGAAGTCTAAAATAGGCTTGTTTACAATGCACGAAGATGACCAAGCATTTTTATATCAACTAGAAGAACTATTGCACCTTACTGAAACGGATATGACTATCTTTTTTAGGAATTTAAGCCATTTTAAAAAAGAAAATCCTTTGTCTGAAACAGATGACACCACTTTTTTTGGTACTGCAATTGATGCTTTTTACACCCCTAAAGACCTAAAAGAAAACATATTAGCAAAATGGAAAGACTGGTTTATAACATATCATAGTAGGTTGCAACAAGAAATACTAACAGATACAGAACGTAGTAGTAAGATGAATACTATAAACCCTAAGTATGTGCTTAGAAACTATATGGCTCAACTTGCCATTGATGCTGCAAACACAAATGACTTTAGTATTGTGGATGAATTGTTCTCTTTATTGCAAAATCCCTATGATGAACAACGTAAATCTGAGAAATGGTTTGCCAAACGGCCAGAATGGGCAAGGAATAAAATTGGATGCTCTTCGCTTTCTTGCAGTTCATAACATTATATACTAATAATATATTAGCAATCTTATAATTACTATACTCCCTTTGATATCATTTATCAAAGGGATTTTTTTGTGATTACAACAAAATCATTAAAAAAAACAGCTATAAGTTCATATTTGCACTATTCGTTTGTTTCTGACTGTAATACTAACAATCTACTCTTCTATTTAGCAGTTATATGAAGTATTGTTAAATATTACAACATTAACATGTGTTTTTAACACCCCTATTTACATGGGTTTACAGTGAAAAACTGTTAAAAAATGTTAAAAACAGTACTTTGTTACGCACAGTACTGTAACAAAATGAAAAAGTAGTCGTCTATTAAGTATAACAATCAAATAAATGGAAATTATGAAAAATTCAATCACACCAAAAAATAACAAATCTATGAGTAACCTTTGGAACAGTAAAAGAAGGTACAAGTAGTAAAGAGAAGTTAGCCATAAGGCAATAGCCAATCAAATTCATCAATCATAATTAATCAACAATCAAAAAAACCATCATCATGAAAAATTCAATCACACCAAAAAACAACAAATCTATGAGTAACCTTTGGAATAGTAAAAGAAGGTACAAGTAGTAAGGAGAAATTAACCATTAGATAATAGCCAATCAAATTCATCAATCATAATTAATCAACAATCCAAAAAAACAATCATCATGAAAAATTCAATCACACCTAAAAACAACAAATCTATGAGTAACCTTTGGAACAGTAAAAGAAGGTACAAGTAGTAGGGAGAAGTTAGCCATAAGGCAATAGCCAATCAAATTCATCAATCATAATTAATCAACAATCAAAAAAACAATCATCATGAAAAATTCAATCACACCTAAAAACAACAAATCTATGAGTAACCTTTGGAATAGTAAAAGAAGGTATAAATAGTAATTAGACATGAGCCACTAGGCAATAGCCAATCAAATTCATCAATCATAATTAATCAACAATCAAAAAAAACAATCATCATGAAAAATTCAATCACACCTAAAAACAACAAATCTATGAGTAACCTTTGGAATAGTAAAAGAAGGTATAAATAGTAATTAGACATGAGCCACTAGGCAATAGCAACCAAAATTCATCAATCAGTAATCAACAATCAAAAACTAATCATCATGAAAACATTTGACACCATACAGCAACGAATACGTAGTATCGCCAGAAAACAGATAAAAATCAAGCAATATGCAACCAATATTTACAACTATGAAGAAGCATTATTACCAGGAGTTAAACGTTTTGCTTACTAACAACAACTATCATTCAAATAAATAAGATTGATTCTAAAAGTTTATAATCGATCTTATTTATTTGAAAAAATTAGGTTTGGAGAAATACTATTCTATTACCACAATAAAAAATCATTAGTATTAGAAAATCCCCTTAGAACTACAATATTTTAAGATTTCTTTATCCGATTTTACAATGTACTGCTCAGGGATATAACATAATTTATACATAGAAAGATCTCCATATCCCGATATATCTTTGGGTAATTTCTCCCAACTTAAACGAAAATACATATAGTAAATCGAATCAAATTCTATAATGGATTTGTTGATAAACTTCTCTTTTATAGTGTACTCAATTCCCTCATAATAAGCGGCACTACAATCTATGAGCACATAATCATTTTTCATATTCGCATTTATCAATCTAACTTTTTGCAAGTCATTAGAAAGTTTATTTGAATCATCCGAATCTATATCTAATGTTACTTTGTTTTCTTCATTTTTGTTTTTTCTAATAGAGAATTCAAAACTATCTTCTGTCAGATATACATAACCAATTTGTGAAGTTACATTTCTTACAAATTCGTTATTTATATATACATTTAAACTATCTTTTGTTGGATTTAGAATGGCCACCTTTACAGATGTTTCTACGGGATGTTTTTTTGAACACGAAATAAGCATCAATCCAAATACAATACCTAACAAGTATATTGTTCTATTCATCTTTTAGGGTTTTAGTAAGTATTATTTTAATATTATCAGTACCTATTCCTATATAAAGCAAACTCAATTCATTATTACTAATGCTAGTATTAAACGAAATTTTATCTCTATATTTTTCTTTTAACCACAGTTTACCATCTGAAACAATTGCATAATCACCATTAAAAGTTCCTTCTCCTCTAAAAGGAATGGAATTATAATGCTTATCATTAAACAATTTGGTCAGTTCACTTTCTAAAGAATAGGTAAAATCTTTACTAAAATTTAAATCAAATTTGGTTTTTGTCATGGAATAGGTTTTTCCTTTAAAAATAAAAGATTTTGCATTCCATTGCCCTATTATTTTTTCTGTGTCTTCATAACTGTTATAACCGCAAGAGCTTATTATAACTGAAATTAACATGAGTACTATGTATTTCATGAATTAAATAATTTTGTTTTTAAAGCACAAACTTAATGTGTTCTTTTCTAATTATTTACTCCATACCACAGCCGTAATGACAATATGTATGATTCTAGTGAAAATTTGATATTTACCAATGAAAATTTCAATATTACCAATCTGTTTTAATCTCTCTGGCTTACAATAAATTCAATTGGTAATATTTATGGAGTCTAAATAATTTTCAACATAGATTACTACTATGCTCAATATAGTTGTATCAAAAAAAATGCTGGTTTTAAATTAATAAAACCAGCAGTATTAGTGTCTTTACCCTTAAATAGGATAAATAATTATATTATTTCAATTAAAATGCTTTTGTATACAAAAACTAAAAAGTTATTTCTTTAAATCTAATACTCAAAGCTTCCTCTACTTCTTTTACTCTTCCTGCTTCGCTAGGAATAACTAAAGCTATAGAATCTCCTTTTTTACCTGCTCTTGCTGTTCTTCCACTTCTATGTGTATAGTATGCCAGTTGCTCAGGTAATTGGTGGTGAATTACAAATGCTAGATTATTAACATCTATTCCTCTAGCTGAAACATCTGTAGAAATTAAAATTTGTAAATTTTCATTTTTAAAAGCCCGCATAACTTTATCACGTTCTTTTTGTTTCATATCACCTTCTAAAGCACCTACAGAAAAACCTTCTTCTGTTAAGCTTTTAGAGAGTGATTGTGCTCCAGCTTTTGTTCTACAAAAAATAATACCACGTTCTTGACCACGTTCTTCAATTAATCTTACAATAACATCAACCTTTTCTTTTATGGTAGTATTAATGTATTGGTGCGAAATATTTGCGTTTACCAGAGACTCTTTATTAACTTCTACTTGAGCAGCATTAGGTGCCATGTATTTTTTAATAATCCTTTTGATTTCTTCAGGCATTGTTGCAGAAAACAACCAAGTATTACGTTTTCCACTAGTATATTTAAGTATTTGATCTAAATCTTGTTTAAATCCCATACTCAACATTTCGTCAGCTTCGTCTAACACTATTGTTTTTATATGACTTAGATCTACTTCTCCCCTGTCTATTAAATCTATTAATCGACCAGGAGTAGCCACAATAATATGTGTTGTTCTGCGCAAAGCGCTTATCTGCTTGTCTATTTTTTCACCACCATAAACGCCTTCTGCAAATATTTTTGCATCTACATACTTTGTAAACTTAAAAAGTTGCTTTTTTATTTGCTGAACTAATTCTCGTGTTGGAGATAATATTAGTGCTTGCACATCGTTAGATGTTACATCTATCTGGTGTAAAATAGGCAAACCATAAGCAGCTGTTTTACCAGTACCAGTTTGTGCCAATCCAATAAAATCTGTTGGTGATTCTAATAAAATAGGAATTGCCCTTGCCTGTATTTCGGTAGGCGTTTTTATATGCAATTCTTCAAGGCCTTTTATATAGGATTTATCAACCCCTAATTCTAAAAATGATGCCATTTGTTATGTTCTTAATACTCGTATAATTATAGATTTTAAAAGCAAATTTTAACATACAACGTATTGCATCGTTAGTTACTATTATATGTAACTACAACAAACACTACTTACTAATAAATATATGATTTACAGTAAGGTACTATATAAAATTTAAACTTTTATTTTGTAATGAATTAGCCTTTCTTTACACGAACAGCATTCATTCCCTTCATTCCTTTTTCAAGTTCAAAAGTTACCTTATCACCTTCTCTTACTTCATCAATAAGTTCGCTGATATGCACAAAATATTTTTCTTGTGTATCTGTTTCGTTAATAAAGCCATATCCTTTAGAATCGTTAAAAAAGGCAACTTTACCTTTTTTAATTGGGTCTTCTTCTATATGTTCTTTTTTAGGAACTCCAATCTCAATGCTTCCAGCATCAATAACTTCTTTTTTTATTGTTGGATCTGGCGGAGTATCTGTAAGATGACCATTCTCATCTACATAAACAAACATGCTCTCTTGCCCTCCAGAGCTTTTACGTGCATCTTTTTTCTTTTGTTTTTCTTCTCGCTTTTTTAAACGTTTTTTTTCTCTTTCTTTTTTACCGAAAGTTTGTTGCGATTTTGCCATTCGTTACTTAATTGTTTTTTTTTATTAATTATCTGTTTCTCAAAACAGTTTATAAGGCACGTAGAAAACACATAATTGGTAAAAAACTATAACTTTACGAAGTTGACAAATGTCAAATGAAAAAATTAAGATATTACTTGAAGGTATTTATACGAGTACCAAGTTGCAAATATACAATAATTAGCTATTGATTGCAAGCCATTACTATGTTTGCTCATAAATATATTGATAATGCCATATTTATGTTAGTATCCACTATCAAATACGATTAAGTATATAGAATCTATTATATCAGCACTTATGAAAACACTTAAAATAACTATTCCTAATATTGATAACAATGCTTTGGCAGCTAAATTGGAACTCCCTGTTAATCAAATTCCAAAGCACTATGCCATTTTTGCTCATTGTTTTACCTGTAATAAAGATCTAAGTGCTGTTAGAAACATTAGTAGAGCACTTACAAATCATGGTTTTGGTGTCTTACGTTTCGATTTTACTGGACTTGGTCATAGTCATGGCGCTTTTGAAAACACCAGCTTTTCTAGTAATATAGATGATATTACTAAAGTTAATGAATACCTTGGCGCTAATTATCAGTTACCAGATTTAATTATTGGACATTCTCTTGGTGGTGCCGCCGCATTAGTTGCTGCTAGCAAGCTCCATAATATTAAGGCAGTAGCAACCATTGGCGCTCCTTCTGATATATCGCATGTTATCAACTTGTTTTCGAACGGAATTGATGAATTAGAAGAAAAAGGAGTTGCGGAAGTTAGTATTGGAGGAAGGCCTTTTCGCGTGAAAAATGAAATGGTGAAGGATTTTAAAAGTCACGATTTAACCAAAATTGTAACGGCCCTTAAAAAACCATTATTGATGTTTCATTCCCCACAAGATGCTACTGTAGCGGTTAAACATGCTGCAAATTTGTATCATGCTGCCAAGCATCCAAAAAGTTTTATCAGTCTAGATGGTGCTGACCATTTATTATCCAATCCTAAAGATGCTATCTATGTTGGAGATATGATTGGCTCTTGGGCAAATAGATATTTAGTTAAAGATGAGCATAAAAAACTAGAGTTGGAAAACATGCAAGTGGTAGCTGCATTAGATAATACCAATAAATTTACCACCCAAATAGGAACCAAAACACATACTTTTCTTGCGGATGAGCCTATCAGTTTTGGTGGTGATAATTTGGGTCCTAGTCCTTATGAATTATTAATGGCAGGTTTAGGTGCATGTACTGTTATGACCATGAAATTATATGCCGAACGTAAACAGTGGGATCTGCAAGCCGCTAATGTATATTTATCCTATGCTAAAGTACATGCTGATGATATAAATATTGATACTCCAGATACAAATCGTATTGATTATATTGAAAAGAAAATTTTTCTAGAAGGAAACTTAGACTCCAAGCAAAAAAAGAGACTTATAGAAATTGCTGCCAAATGTCCCGTTCATAAAACATTACTAAACAAGGTTGTTATTAATACTGAAGAACTGATTCAAAAAACGAGTTAATACTTTTTTTTTCTTCTTGTAATTCTAATAAATAATATCTTTATGCTTTTTAGGGATAACTAATGAAGAAGGTATTTATTATAGGTTTAGTTTGGCCAGAACCAAGTTCAACAGCTGCAGGAAGTAGAATGTTGCAACTTATTGCGCAGTTTACAGAAGCAAACTACCAAGTTGTTTTTGCAAGTGTTGCGAGTAAATCAGAATATTCTTTTGACTTTTCTTCTTTAGGAATAGAAACTCATCAATTAGAGCTTAATAATTCTTCTTTTGATACTTTAATAAAAAAAAATGATCCAAGTATTGTACTTTATGATCGGTATATCTCTGAAGAACAATTTGGATGGCGAGTTTCGGAAACTTGTGCAAATGCTTTGCAGGTTTTGGATACTGAAGACTTACATTTCTTAAGACATGCACGTCATACTGCGTATAAAGAAGGTAAAGATGTTTCCATGTCTTATCTAATGAATGATTGTACTAAACGAGAATTGGCTAGTATTTATCGTTGTGATTTATCTTTGATTATATCTTCTTATGAATACCAACTGCTTACTGATACTTTTAAGATTTCTTCCTCCTTATTGTGTTACCTTCCTTTTTTAGTTGATACTTTAAAAGCAAAAGAGGTCTGCTCTGCTCCTGCTTATGACCAACGTTCTAATTTTATGACCATTGGAAATTTTAGACATGAACCCAATTGGAATGCTGTTTTATATTTAAAAAATACAATTTGGCCATTGATTAGAAAACAGCTACCAAAAGCAAAACTATTTATCTATGGTTCTTATGAAGCCCCCAAAGTATTGCAATTACACAACGAAAAAGAAGGTTTTATTATAAAAGGAAGAGCAGAAAGTGCAGCTGCTGTTTTTAAAGCAGCAAAAATATGCTTAGCACCATTACAATTTGGCGCTGGACTTAAAGGAAAATTGTTGGATGCCATGCTTTACGGTACTCCAAGTATAACGACCACTATTGGAGCCGAAGGCATGCACAATCAGATGGATTGGAATGGATTTATCACAGACAATCCTGAAGAGTTTGCAAAAAAAGCTACTGCCCTCTATACAGATGAAATTTTATGGAATACGGCACAAAAACAAGGTGTAGACCTTGTAAATACTCTTTTTGCTAAAGATAATTTTAAGACCACCTTATTAGACAAACTTCAAGCTATTCAAGATGATTTAGAAAACCATCGTTTGTACAATATTACTGGTGCTATTTTATCACATCATAGTCATAAAAGTACCAAGTACCTATCTAAATGGATTGAGGAAAAAAATAAAGATTAAGTTTATACTTAATGTTTCCTTCAAAAGCAATATATAGCATTAAACCACACTAGAACACTCACAATTTTATAGATAACGTTCTTTTATAATATCCATATGCCAAATTTCATGACCAAGGGTAATAAATGCTGCTGCTCTTGCAGATAATGGAAATCCACTAGCATTTCCTATTTGTTCTAAATCTTCATTTCTAAAGCTTTTTAACATAAAATAAAAAGATTGTCTAACAGTTTTGTATTCTTCTAAAATATCATCTAATGATTTTGCATTTGCCGCCGATGGAACTACATAGTCGTTTTGTTCATAGCCGGGAAAATTTGTTTTATCTGCTCTAGCAATACAAAAACAACGGTACATAAATACACGTTCAGTATCAATAAGGTGTTGCAACACTTCTTTTATGGTCCATTTTCCTTCTGCATATTGGTATTCTAATTTTGATTCTGGAATTCCCTTAAAAAAATCAACAACAAGCTGTTCTCTATCTTTAAAACCTGATACTAAAGTTGTTTCCTTTGGGATTTTTTGAAAATATCTAGAATAATAATCTCCGTACTCTCCTGCTGTTAAATCTGTAACTTCCATATTGTGCTAATTGTTGTTTTTTGTCCTTCTCCAGTGAACAACAAATATAAGCGATATATATAAAATTTAAAAAAAAATGAAAATCAATACCTCTTAGTGGAATACATAGTTATTGTATTTGTAAATACTTTCATTAACAAATTAACTCCACTTTATTACAATGCTAATTTTTTAATAACCATACACCAGCTGTATGATGCAAACCTTTATATAGATAATAACAATTAGGATATTTTTTATTGTTTGGGTGGTGTCATCATATGTTTTTGGTATGGAATTTATCATCTATCCATTTTATAGGATTATTAATAATGTATTGAGATATGTTATGAAATGATCTTTCATTTCTAATAATATAATCATGAAAACGAGGTTGCCATGCAAAACCGGTTTGGATTTTACGGATTTCAAATGTACATCGCCCTTTGTACCAACGAATAATTCGGGAAATATTTTCATGAAACATTGGGTTTTTATTCCCTGTTATTCCACCTATATTTTTTTTATTGTTTGCATTTTTGGGGTAGAGGCGCGATTAATCCCGTTTCTACGGTTGTGGAATCACGATCCATTTTGTTAATAATCAATATACCGTGGGTGTGATTGGTCATTACCACAAATTCGCCCAATTTTATAAATGGGAAATGATTTGGTATTTCATACCAATATTGGTTTGCCAATTTTCCGATTTCATTTAATACCATTTTGCCATCAATAATATCACCAAAATAATGTGCTCGATTATCTGTACAGATGGTTATAAAATACATACCATCGTTGCTATAATCCCAATGAGGTAATCGTGCTGATTTTATACGGTATTTATTTATGTTTTTCTGGCATTATTGTTTTATTAAAAACATAATTACATAAACATTTTTTGTAATAATACCTTTTTAAACTGCTCTGTATCTTTTATCTGATTCATCACCTTTTCTACAAGTAGAAATTACTATTTAGTTTTAATTACATTATTTAATTCTATTTGTTTCACACACTTTATAATATTGAAAAAGAGCATGTTTAATACGTAGTATATTATAAAAATACATTGTTAATAGCTACAATCCTTTGTTTCCCCTGATTAATAAATCAATTATAGGTTTGTTATCCTTCTCTACTGCAATATCAAGTGCTGTTTTACCATCCTTACTTTTTAGGCTTATGTTTGTATTTTTACATTTTAGCAATTCCACAACGCTTTTTTGTTTTTCTAAATGGGCTGCAAGCATCAAAGGGGTGTATCTATTGGTTACAAACATATCTTTTTTAGAACTTGGATTACTAGATGTGCTAGTTGCTCTTAAATTGATATTAGCATCTGATGTACATAATAAGTTTATCAATTCTAAATCTTCAAAATATACTGCCAAATGTATGGCAGCAACACCTTCCTTATCATTTAAATTTGAATCCATTCCCTTATTTATAAGCCTTTGGAAGAGTTTTACTCCTGCTACTTTATTCCTTAATGCTAGAAAGCTAATCTGAAAGTTTAAAGGTTCAGGATTTTTTTTCATCCCTTCTTCTACTTTTGGATCATAACCTTTATCCAATAGATAATTAGCAAGTTTAAAATTACTTTCCTCCAATGCCCAATGCATTACAGTTCCATAATCAGAAACAAAATTGATATCTGCTCCTTTTTTTAACAAAAAATCACAAACTTCTTCATTGTCTTTGGAAACCGCTGTAAAAAGTAATGTTGTTCCAAATTCTTCTATATGGTTTGGATTAAACTTACTCTTATCAAACAACTTATAAAAACTAGGTATAGAATCGTTTTTAAGTAAAAGCTCTAGTTGTTTATGTATTGCTGTAGCATTTGCTACTTTATTTTCTTTACGTATTGATGTTGATTTACATCCAAAATATAATAGTATTACAAACGGTACTATTATTACTTTTGCAACTGTTTTTAGTTTCATTTTTTCTTAATTGTAGCTAACAATCCCAAAAGTAACTAATTAAAAGTATAGCAGTACTCTTTTATATATTACAATGCCACGAGTTAGTTAAACAGTTTCCAAGAGCTTAATTCCTTATTGAGGATTTATCTCCTTAAGGTTTACTCTTGTAATGGAAAGTCTTTTTCGTAAGCTTTGTTAGTACTATTTGGGTCGAACATGTTGGTTCCCTGATTTTGAGTTCTTCATATCATAGCTAGATAGATGCAACTGGAATTACATTAAATATCTAATTTTTAATAAGCTCTAGAACCTTTTAAAGTGAACATGTATATTCTCTCCAAATTGTTGGTCAATTTTTTAAGCTGTATCAGATATCGTTCTTGTTTCTTTTGTAAATATACTAAAGTCTTCTTTTTCGGTTCTTTCTCTTCTTTATTAAGATCCAAAACAACAGCAACTATAGTTTTATTAAATCTATGTAAATAATGCTTTATTTTTTTGTGATGTTGCAGTACTTCTTTTTCCTCTGAAGTAGTGTTTAACATGCTATGGTAGCCTAGTACTTGTGTTTTAATACTGTCAATTACTTTTATAGAAAGTACAACTAAACTATCTAAGTGTTCAGTATTTTTAAGAATTTTAACTTTTACTACTTTACTATTATTTAAATGATTTTGATTTAATTTTAAAAGATCAATCATTTTTGTATTGTTAATACTTAACCATTGTGCATTATTTAACTCTTCGTACTGACACCATACATTTACTGTAAAAAGAAAAACAAAAAGAGAAAGTATTTGTTTCATTTTAAAAACTATTTTTATTTCTTTAACTTAATCAATAGGTTTAACTGTCAATTGTTTATACTTAAATAATGAAAGGTTTATCTTTCCTAATACCACCTGTGCTTTAATCTATATTTTTAACTTCACCAAGCCAAACGCTACCCTTTTTAATCATAAATGCTGCTACTTCATTAAAACCTTTTAGTATTCTATGTGGTTTCTTTAATTGATTGTAATACCATTTTTTATGTGATTTGTATACAGAAATACTTGAATAGTTTTCAGGTTTGCCAATAGCATCACTTTGCAAATGTTCTTCATCTAAACAATGTTCCCAATTAAAGTTAGAAAGTTCTTCTTTTAATGCTCCATTATCTTTTAACTGGATTTGTTTGTCTGTTGCTTCTTTATAAAATAATTGTTCGTAGTGAGATATATTATACCCGATGGCACATACTACTTGAGATTTTGAAAAATGAGGATCAAATAACCATATCTTTAAGTAATAGGGTTCACCTATAGTATCAAGTTGTTGTTTCCAATTTCTATAAATTACAATAAGCCCTTGTAGTATTCTTTGCCTTGTTGCTCTATTGGGTTCTGGTCTTTTGCTATTGGTTATTTGAATACCACTCCAAGGATGTATCCGTATTTTTACATAATCCTTGCCATATTCTTTTAGATACTCAATATCCAAATCTTTATTATTGGCTATCCAATTATCAATAGCCTTCCACCTTCGTTTATGACCTCTAATCTTTTTTATTTTCATTTTTTAATGATGCTAATAATTACAGCAAATTAATGACAACATGGAATGCATAATTGTGTTATTTTATTTTAATTCTACCAGAGGGTCTAATTGCCAGATAGTACATCTCCTATCATCTTCTGAATCATAAGCTCTACCTATTAAATGTTCTTTTTTTTAATGCCAGCTAATCCCTTAATTGATTTCATTTTCTTCCTTATCAATATTAATCCACTTTCCTTTTAACTTAACAGGAGCAACCCCATTTTTAAATGAATTAGAATCTCCATATTTTTTTTTAAATTATAAGATTTAAATTAAACTTAGTCCCAAGCGCCTGCAATTGGTGTTTTTAGCTGTCCATCTATTTTGTCATCAATATAGACATTAACATATAAATAGCCTATTTCTCTTTCCGATTGTTTATTCAATACAAAAATTCTAACTTCTACTTTTCTTGTTAGATAGGCTTTTGGTGAATAGTGCGAAAAATAAATATTATCTTCTAGTTTTTCGTTATCCATTCCTTTCTTTGTTTGAAAAAACTGAACTTTACCAATATTTTCTGGAATATCATATACTATATCGTAAACCCAAGCTTTATCTATTCCTATTACTTGTGGCGAAAATTGCCAATCTTTAAAAATTACTGATGCTTTAATATTTAAGGTTCCAGTATAGCTTACTCCTTTTTTTCTTCTAAGCCACTCTTCATTGCTGATAATCTTGAGTTACAAGCGTAGTTATACTTAGCAATATTAGAGATGTGATTATTATTCTCTTAATACACATATATTATTACTTTTAAAACAGTTATATGTTATTCGCATTTAGCATAGGAATCTACAAATTGAGATAAGTCTACTTTAAGCGGTATTAATACATCTGTATAGTTTTTTATATGTTCAGATAAAATTGAACCTGAAGGACCAAAACCTCCCCAAGCAAGGCTAATATCTTTTAATATAACCTTATCATCCTCAACTAATGCTGCTAGCAGATTTTTGTATGTAGTATCGTTATGCAATGCATCCAATATTACTTTCTCTATTTTTGGTGCATCTTTACTGAAATAATTATTTGGAAGACAAACGCCTTCAGCAGTTGTATAGATAACATACCATCTGTATGCTTTCTCATTATCATCAGAATCTTTATAGGCCGATGTTATATTTCCAAATTCTGTAAGTGGATCGTTTCCACATTGGCAATTAGTATTCTGTGCTGCTGCTGAAAATGATATAATGCATATGGCTAGATATAGTACTATTTTCTTCATGTTATTTATTTTTAGTTGTTTTTAAGAAATGAAATTGTAAGCTGTATTTGATTTTACCTGCTGTATAACAGAAAACTTCTTTAATCCTTTTGAATAGTTGACTTTATTTGGACTTTTATTTCATGATTAATTGGGGTTAAACATAATTGTGCTTTAGTAGTTCTGTCTTTTTAAAAATAGTAGCAAAGATGCTAACTCCAAACCTAACCTATTTCTTAGTGATAGGAAATACCCTCTTTGGGGTATTTTTTGTTGTGTTATGCTATTAGCGTAATTATCTTATTATTTACTGGGAGTAACCTTTATATTAGTATTACGTTTAATTCTTAAGATTGGATTTCTTCTCCTAATTACAAACATCATTTAATATTTGGTAATCTGATTTCCATACAATTGGAATATCTTGATCATTCTTAATTTTAATACAAGTTAAACTAAGGTTTCTATCCACCCTTAAGTCCTCTAATTTATTGTTTTTACTAACATCAAGACTGGTAAACAAATTACTTGAAACATAAAGGTGAGTCAATTCTGTATTATTTTCTAGAGATATCTGCTGAAGGTTGTTACCAGCCATTAATAAAGTTTCTAATGCTATATTGGTACTAAAATCTACTGTTTCTAGCTTATTAGATGGCATAAAAATGTTTCTTAAATTAACTGCTCCATTAGTGTCTAGAGATTTTAGGTCGTTATGACTAATGTGTAAAATTTCTAAAGACGTATTATTAATACTAAACTCCTGGAGGTAATTCCATGACAAATCTAAATCTATTAAATTTAGCGCATTTTCTAATCCAGTTACTGCATCAGCAGCACTAAGATCGTTGGACTGAATGTCTACAAAAATTAAATTTACGTTTTTGCTAAGATCAATAGTAGCAATTTTATTTGCTGTAAGATATACGCTATCTAATAAGGTATTTTTACTTAAATCTATTTGCTCTATATTTTGTCCACCAGCAGATAAAAGCGTTATGTTTACAAAGCCTTCTATACCTGTTAAGTCATTAATTTTACCAAAATTGGATGAAAGGTTTAGATCTAAAGAAGTTATTTTTTCAGCATCTGTCTTTAACATTTGTTGGTTTACAATACCATCAGTATCTATACCTTGTTCAATTAATGCTTTTTCGAAATTAACATCTGGAATATTTAAATAACTGCTATCTATAGCATTATCATCATCGCTTGAACATGATGCAAAGAAAAACATTGTTAAAATAAAGATTGAATAGGTAATTCTATTTTTAATCTGGGGAAACTTCATTTACATATCTTTTTAATGAGAAGTTATAAGACGACCATAAAGCTATATTGTTACAATAGTATATTGGAATTTATGCTTTTATTAAAATCTATATAGTCCTCGATACCAAAAGTTTGTTACATGTGGCTATTTCCTACTCGTATAGTACTTACTCTTGTTGCTCTTAGATTTAAAAAATAGCAGAAACTTGGACAATATACTATGTTGTTTTATTATTTCCTTTCCAAACTCGTTATTAAAATCTCTAATTCTGTTTCCTTTTTTATCATATTCTGCCCATAAAAAAATATCTCTCAAATCTGTTTTCACTTGTTCATATAGAACACTTCTTTTATATTTCTCTTTTATTATTAAGTGAATCATTGCTCTAATTAATCTTGGATTTCTATATTCATCACTTAATATTATTAATTCTTGAAACTCACTAATAATTTTATATTTGTCTGTTCCAAATAGCGTTTGAAATTTTGTAGTAATATCAACGGGATATAAGTTAATATTACTTTTATCTTTTATAGATGAAATTTTGAGATCAGAGTTAATAATATCAATAATTTCTCCATATCCAATTGTTCTTGCCCCCTCACAAAATTTAAATTTCATTCCTGTATATAGTCTTCCTGCAAAATATTCAGTTCCCATAATTCCAATATCTGCTTTAACTTCATCTCCAGGAAATACAATCTCCTTATTGATATAAGTTTGTTGTCCAGATGTTAAATATTCTGGATAGCTTTCAAATTCGATGTGTGGTCTATATCCAGAATGAACAGGTGTTCTCCTTCCACCTTCCTCGGTTGAAACAAACTTTAGTTTGGCAATAAAATCTAATTTGTACAATTTTATATACTTTTTTACTTATTTTAAAGAATCGTATAAAACAATTGTTTTACCTACTTGTTATTACATTCTACTAATGTAGTAAACTTTGTAACTTACTTAAAAACTACTTAACCTTATTAGCTCTTGTGTTTGAAACTAGCATTAGTTGCTTTTTATTAGCTTTCATTCATTTTTTCTTGATAAAAAACGAACCAAAAAATCAAGTAGCTATTCAGGAAATTGCTTTGCACCATTCTCTTTCAGAACTACATGCTTAAAGCTGCGCTTAGCACTTCCGTTCTTTCGTTCATTATTTCTTAATAGCTACATTTTGTTTCCATAAGCTTAATGCTGCTAAATAATATCGTATCTTATTTTTCAATTACTGTCTATTCATACTGCACTTAATAACGTATACTTGACATTACAAAATTTAATCCATAAATATAAATTACTGTGATAAACAATATCAATAAAAAACTTAATTTTAGCTTTTTATTTTTTAGGTCTGATAATAGTGATTTTAATTTTTCCTTTTCAGCTTTTACCACTTTTGTATTGGCAATAAAGTCTCCAATTCTTCTTTTAGGATTTATATAAGTTGTTAGTACTTCTAAAGGCCAAATAATTAAAATTGTTAAATTCCGAATAAAACATTGCAATTCTGTTGCAGGCATATTTGTTTTTTTATCAACAACTTGATAACCTAAAATTCGTTTTCCAGGGCTTTTAGCATTAAAGAAGTCTTTGTTAGTATATAAAACAATTATTATTGAAAATAATAAAGGCTCTACCATACTTATACCCATTTCTATAGTACCAGTTTTAGTAAAGATTAGAAATAATATTAATGTTAAACTTACAATTACCATTAGTGTCAATGTTAGAATCATATGATCTATTAGCATACTTGAAATTCTATGAAATCTAGAATTTATATTTGAAAGTTTATTAATTTCATTAAAGAATAATCCTTTATGTTCTGTTTCGTTCATTTAAAAAAATAATTAGCACTTACCAAGAATCATGCAAAATAACTATTATATCTTTAGGATTTACTAATTTAAAGATTGTAATAAGTTTACAATTTATGGTTACCTTCTTTTCAATTATTACTTACTCTGTACCGCTACTCGTTAAAAACGAGCGGTAACCGTTACTTTATTATTCTAACGGCAGGGAGCAGGAGTATTTATTTTTTTTACCATAAATGAGGTTTTGCAAAATAAAACCAACCACACCTTAAAGTCCAAAAGCAACTAAATAAAAGTCCGATTATAAATAAAAACATTCTTAAGTTCTTAATTCTAAGTCTTTGCTTTAAGTAATACCAATCAAATAACTCTAACAAGATTCCTAATGAATATAAAACATTTGCACCTATTCCCCACCAAATAACTCCATAGGTATCTGATTTAGTCCAAGAGTACTCGCCTCTTGAAAAACCATCGTAAATAGTGAAAATACCGAAAAGTCCAACAGAAAGATTATAAATCCATCTTTTAGATTCCCACCATTTTATATTTGATTTTAGTTCTTCTATTGTCATTTTTGAAATGTTTACTAACAATCATATATAACAATTGCTTATACTTTTCTTATCAGCTTATTATGTGTAGCTCTTTGCTACAGCAAGTTTGTAACTTGTGGTTGCACCCTGCTAATGTATTAGGTTTTATAACTTACTCAAAAATCACTTACTCTTGATGCCACTAGTTTTGAAAACTAGCGGGAGCAGGGTTTTACATTCCGACGTAATTTGCTTCTTTAATTTCTATACGTCCAAGTCGGTTTTTGTTTATTTTTATGGAATACCAAACTCTCCATTGATTTCCAGTATCAGGAACATTCAAGTCAGAACACAAGTAAATAGTATTTTCTACAATACTGTCAATTTTTGTGGATAACAGATTGCATTCTGTATAAAATTCAGGAATAAGCGATTTTTCGAAATAAGTTCGGTCGATTTGCTTTTTGTCAACAATTGAGTCAGTGGAAAGTTTAAAATTAGTTACCAATTTGTGAGAATTGTCTAAATATACTTGTTCTCCATCTTGTGCTAAATTCCTAACGATTGAACTATCATTTAAACTATATGTATTTAACTCAAGAGTATGTTTTAGGTTCGAAATTTTAAATTCTTTTTTATCGGAAATAGTATCCATTATTAATGCCCAATAATTATAGATTGTATCCTGTTTATTTTCAGATTGGACGATTGCTAATTCGGTATTTAGTTTCAATTCTATTTCTTTTTTTAAAACAGTTTTTGATTCAATTTTAGGTTGTATTTTATCCGACTTTTTTCGGTCACAACTTGATAAAAGCGAAAATGTAAGTATTAAAATCAGAAGTTGTTTCATTTCGGTTCTTCAACTGTTTGGTAACAACCAGATAAATGCACAATCGCACATATCTTAGTTATTAAGTTTGGGGTTACACCCCACTAATATATAAAGTTTTAAATCATACTCAAAATTACTTACTCTTACCGCCACTAGTTTTTAAACTAGCGGGAGCGGGGAAATTAGAATTCTATAATTATTCACATTATTTTGTAATATTTCTTAACTCTTTTTTATAATAAATGTATGAGCAGAGTATACTTTATTATAATTAAATCAATGGATTCTAATATTTTCAATTTTTAAATCTGGATTATTTGTGCTATTTAGCCAATCTGTTTCAGAATTGATTACTTGAATATTTGAAATTATACCGTTTGCACCATTAATATTAAATGCCTTATAAACGGCAGAAAGTATTACTTCAGAAATTGTAATATTATGAATTTTCTGAGTAGAACCTCCAGAAGAAATTCTAAAAGCGGCTTCTCTATCACTATTATTTGGGTCAGGTTTATGACCTCCAATATCATCTCCAATAACATTAGAAACAATAACATTAAATGTGTTACTATTTGAGTCAATATCTATATTGAAAACGTTAGTCCCTCCTTGCTGAATAACGTCTTTAATGATTATATGGTCCGTTCTTGTAGGAACATTCCAATTTTTGTGAGGTTGGAGAGCGATTCCTCTTTGTCCATTATAACAATCTATAGTTACATTTAATATTTTTATATTCTTGGAGTTCAATATTCCCAATGCATTGTCATATTTATTTTTGGGTATATAGATACCTCCATATAAAGTTACATTTATGACCGAATAAGGAGACGTTTCGGTTAAGTCTCTAAGTTTTCCTATATTAATTAAGCCTCCAGCATCTGTTGCAGGCCAAGTTTTTGGCAGGCGAGCTAAATCTTCTAGTTGCGATGGTGTAGTATACCATAATGGATAACTGTCCTCAAAGGCTCTACATACATTCCTATTTTCATTGACTCCAACAAAAGTAGCTCCACTAAAATCGTAATAACGATTGTCTTGGTTTAAATGTAAAGTCTTTTCGAGTAGAAATTTTCCATTTGCCACAAATTTTTGAACATTTGGAAATGACTCAATTGCATTTTGAAATTTTTGACCACACGGAATTGTTCCCGTATCATCAACGCCCCACCATTGTGGTATAACATAGGCGTTTTTTGGATTACCTCTAACTTTACCATCATCTAAAGTGAAATCCCATCTATCCCAAAAACAATCTTCAACTGTACCATTATCATCTTGTTCAAAAATTTGATAGGAACCTGCCTCTATAAGTCCATTAATTGTTAGTGTGACATTTCCTTTAATCCTTAATTTATGACTATTGATAATCCTTATTGTAATAATTTTTGGAATAGTTATATCACTATCGATATTTATATCTCCATTTATGACAATTACACCACCTCCCTCAAGATTCAAAGTAGTAATTGCTCCCATAACATCATTTTGATTACCTCCTGTAAGAACTATTTCTGTTGAATAAACAAATGATGAGAAAAGTAGAATAAATAGTTTTAAAATAGTTGCTTTCATTTTTTATGTATTTAAGTTAGGTTTATAAATAGACTGGTAAATTAATTCTTAAATGGATATTTCAATTTCGTTTTAATGTTCTATTCAATGAATGCCAACAAGTAGCAAAACGCACTATCACGCATACCCCGCTTATCAAATTATCATTCCTCTCCCCTCAAATATAACCCAAACCCCCCAACCATCCCCTAAATTGTTAGTAAAAAATAACAACTTAAAGAAAAAAATAATCAAAGCATCCCCTTAAGCAACAAACATAGCCTCCAAAAGCAATAAAACCATGTGGTAAACCACAAACAGCACATAAAAACGGTATTTACGGCAAGAACTAATCCTATAACAACACATTTTTTACATGCAAAACACCAAAATACAAGCCAATAGCGCACAAATAATGGCTATAAATGCCTGCCTTAATAGTTTTGTTGCTTTGCTTAACAATTTTGTTGGCAATCTTATAGATTTTGTTGGCTCCCTTAATTCTTTACTTGGGGTACTTAATACTTTTGTTAAGCCCCTTATAAATTTAATTGCTTCCCTCCTTTTATTTTTTTGACTTAAAAAATATTACAATTGATACAATTATTCTATAACTCCCAAATTATCTGTATCCTTTGCTGTGCTTAATGATAAGAGCAATATATAGACACTATTTTCTTCAAACAATAGCTTCCATCTCAAAAACAAAAAGCATTAAAAATCAACACATTAACAATATTTTTCTTACATACTTGTTATATATGTAAACAATTTTAAAAAAAAAGCTATGACAAAGCATTCAAACAAATCTTACGCAAGTAAATTTAAAAACACTAAAACCTTTCATACCTATTTAGCAACCATGGTGGACTATGCACCACCTACGTCTAGTGCTTCTTTGGAAGAGCTTCAGGCAAACATTACAAAAGCAGACGATATCATGACCATTGTATCTACAAAGGAGGTTACCGTTACTAATGTTATTAACGAAAGGAAAAAGTTGTATAGAAAAGATGCTAATTCTTTAAAAAAACGGCTAACTAGTATTAATCAATTTTTAGAAGCTACTCGCCCAGCCGATGATATTTATCTATTGAGTGTCAAAAAAATTATAAAACATATTAGAGGAGAATCTTCTAATAAAAAGACCGAGCAGCAAAAGACAACTACAAAGTCTATAAGTACCATAGAAAATACCTTTGGCAGTATGTGGACAGATTTGGGAAAACTAATTATAAATCTTGAACGGATTGGTAGTGCTTATAATCCAGCAAATTCGCTAATTACCATTGCTTCGCTTAAATCGCTACATAATACTATTAATGGTATTAATATAATTGTTGACCAGAACAATGCAGAAATAAAAATTATGAAAGCCGATAGAAATATGGCATTTAAAGTACTAGATGATCAGTTAGCAGGTATTAAAAGACTAGTTAGATCTCAATTTGGGAGTGATTCTGATAATTTTAAGAAGCTAAAGAGTTTGGCATAAGTTGTATGCTGGCTTTATAGATTGCTAATATTAACAATGATACAGAAATTCAGAGTCTTTTTAATTTCTGACTAAGGTTTATTTCTTACCTTTTTTATATCAAACTCAGTATATAAAATTTAAAAGAATAGTCCGCACTTATTAGTGCTAAAGTATAATAACATCGCTTTTTTATCGTTATTTTCGTATTAATAAAAATTAATCCATTATGAAACACATTTATTTAATTCCAACATTCTTAATTTTTGCTTTGTCTTTATTTTCTTGTTCATCTGATGATGATAGTACTGAAGAAGAAATAATTTCTGAATTTGCAATGACAGCTAAAATTAACGGAGAGACTTTTGAAGCCAATACTCCTTTTGGGGATAATATGTTTACAGATTTCAATATTTTTTCAATATATCCAATAGAAGATTTTGTTTTGCTTCAGGCAAGAATGGGAGGTATAGTAGGAAATCAAGAGATTAATTTATGGTTAAAAAGATCTGATATAGTTGTAGGGAGCTATAATGTTTCTTATGATGACCTTGGTCTTACTCCACCAACACATTATATTAGGTATTATAATAATAACAATAGCATTAGTGAGTTTACACTGGCAGGTGTTGTTAATATTACAGAAGTAGATAGTGCCACAAGTATAGTAAAAGGTACATTTGAGTTTACAACAGTTGATGATGAAGAAACTGCACCAGTAGATTTTACAATTACAAACGGAACATTTAATTATATTTATAAATAATTGTTTCTATAAGTAGATAGCTTTACAGAAAGGCAAACACAAATACCAACTTTTCTATCCTCTTCTTAACTAATCTAAAGATTATTAAAACAGTAGGATAGAAAAGTTTTGTTTTTTAAGACCTTGCCAATTATTCTGCCTAGCTTATTCTTAGAAATTGCTTATGTTTTTAATGTATTAGCATGTTTTGGATTTAATTCCGTTATATTTAATCTATACTATGCCTAATTAAATAAAATGATGCCAACCAACAAGCATTTATTATTACAACAAAACTTATATGTAGCATAAGGTACTAGTTATCAGTATACTTCAAAACAGTTATATCTAAAATGTCAGTTCGAGTGAATTTTTGATAAGAAATTAATATCGAGAACATTATTTCTATTAAGCTTCATTGTTCTCGATACAATTCTATTTAATAGCACTATGCTCAATTAAATAGAATCACCCGAACTGAGAATATTTTATAATCATATATAATATTTTTAATAAAAATAGAATGTCTAGGAATTAGCCCAACTCCTTCTTATAGGCACTAGGAGAGATATTTTCTACTTTTTTGAACTGTCTATTAAAGTAGCTTACATTATTAAATCCCGATTTGTAGGCTACATCACTAATTCTATCATTAGTAGTTTTTAGAAGTTGTTTGGCAAACTTAATGCGTTCCATATTTATAAAATCTATGGGACTTTCGCCAAGGGTGTTTTTAAATATTTTATGAAAATGAGAAGAGCTCATACATGCTCTATTGGCTAGTTTTTCTATGGATATGTTTTCTGTTAAATGCTTTTTTATATAAGTAACTATATAGGACATTCGGTTTTCGGTGAGTCCTTTTTGAGAACTCAATAGTAAGGTGTTTTTTGCCTTGGTTTGCATTAGGCGTATTAAGAGTTCTTTTATCATTAAGTCCAATAATGCGTCTTTAAACTTGTGTCCTCCTATAAAGGTTTGCATTAGCCGTTCTATTAAAAACTGTACATTGGGGGTGTTGGTTAAATGCGATGCTTTTACATCCAAATTCCAATCAGCATTCTCCTGTTCTATCTGTGCATTGGCATTAAACTGTTGTATGGTCTTCTCTATTATACTAGGGTCTATGCCCAAAGCCAAACATTGGGTAGGGTTTGCCATTGTTGCATTCGGAAAATCGATAACCATGGTTTCATTAGCTGGTAATACCAAACTTTCTCCCAGGTAAAAATCAAATGCAGGCGTATCTTTTAAATGCATTACCTTTTTTCCACTAAGCATACAGGCAACTATAGGAAAAGGAAAATTTAATGCCACCTTTTCTGCCACTTTATGAGTTTCAAAAACACTTAACTCCGCCATATCAGCAGTATAACTGGTGCTATTTTCTACCAAAGTAGTCAGTTTGCGCTGCTTATAATGATTTTGAAGTATATGTTCCATAATAGTTAAATATACTATTTTAATTTTAGAATGATACACTAAATAGTTTTGTGCAAGTATTACATAGCATTGTTCTATTTGTTTGTGTAATTGTTGATGAACTTTACAATTAGCTAAAAACCGTATAAAACAGCAGTGTAATTATGATTTATGATAAGCCTATTTTTAAAGAACAGTATGATAATTTTATTGGAGGAAAATTTATAGCTCCAGTATTAGGAAAATATTTCGAAAACCCTTCTCCTACCGATGGTACTCTTATTGCCAAATACCCACGTTCTACTAAAGAGGATGTTGAACTGGCTTTAGATGCAGCAGAAAAAGTACAAGACGAATGGGGAAACATGTCTGCTACAGGAAGATCGGCACTATTATTAAAAATTGCTGATATTATTGAAGCTAATCTTGAAGAGTTTGCACTCTATGATACTATTGATAATGGAAAACCTATTAGAGAAACCATTAATGCCGATGTACCATTGGCAATAGATCATTTTAGGTATTTTGCAGCTGTAATAAGATCGGAAGAAGGTTCTGCAACAGAACTAGATCAGCATACCTTATCATTAATTATAAAAGAACCACTAGGAATTGTTGCACAAATTATTCCATGGAATTTTCCATTGCTAATGTTAGCCTGGAAAGTTGCTCCTGCATTGGCTGCCGGAAACTGTGTGATATTAAAACCTGCAGAACAAACACCAGCATCGGCTACTTTATTAATGGAAAAGATAGCAGATGTATTGCCAGCAGGTGTACTTAATGTTTTACATGGCTTTGGTCCAGAAGTTGGGAAACCATTAGCATCTAGCCCTAGAGTAGATAAAGTTGCTTTTACTGGAGAAACTACTACAGGACAATTGATAATGCAATATGCGTCTAAAAATCTAAATCCTGTAACGATGGAATTGGGTGGGAAATCGCCTAATATTTTTTTTAATTCGGTAATGGATCATGATGATGAATTTTTGGACAAAGCTATTGAAGGTGCTGTGCTATTTGCCTTTAACCAAGGGGAAGTATGTACCTGCCCATCTCGTTTATTGATACAAGAAGATATCTATGATGCTTTTATTGAAAAAGTAATAGCCCGTACCAATGCTATTGTACAAGGAAATCCGTTTGATGATAGTACTATGGTTGGTGCTCAGGCATCTAATGATCAATATGAAAAGATAAAAGAATATATAGAGATTGGTAAACAAGAAGGTGCTACTGTACTTTGTGGTGGCGCTGCCTATAAGGCCGATGGTGACTATGCAAATGGCTATTATATACAGCCAACATTATTAAAGGGACATAATAAAATGAGAGTTTTTCAAGAAGAAATTTTTGGCCCAGTATTAGCAGTTACTACTTTTAAGGATGAAGCGGAAGCTTTAGAAATAGCAAACGATACATTGTACGGATTGGGAGCTGGAGTATGGACAAGAGATGCGCATCAGTTGTATCAGATCCCTAGAGCCATAAAAGCTGGTAGAGTATGGACCAATTGTTACCATGCATATCCTGCTCATGCGCCTTTTGGAGGTTATAAAAAGTCTGGATTTGGAAGAGAAAATCATTTAATGATGTTAAATCACTATAGACAGATAAAAAATATATTGGTTTCTTATGATAAAAATAAATTAGGATTCTTTTAGCCTATGGAACGTGTAGCAATTACAGCAGAAGCTGCAGAAATAGTAGCACAAATTAAGGAAGAGAACAATGGCCTTATCTTTCATCAGAGTGGTGGTTGTTGTGATGGTTCTTCACCTATGTTATTACCAAAAGAAGATTTCTATTTGGACGATAATGATGTGCTATTAGGGACTGTTGCTGGTGTTGATTATTATATGAGTAAAGATCAGTTCGACTATTGGAAACATACACACCTTACCATTGCTATTACCAAAGGTAGAGGGTCTAGTTTTTCATTAGAAATTCCCCTTGGACTGCGTTTTATTATAAAATCGAGATTGTTGTAGTTATATATTTAATAAATATGATCTTAGTTATTTTGGTTTAATTATTAAATTTTCTTTTGTAGAAATAAACTAAAGATAACTAGGCATTGAAAAGATCAAATATTGAATACTATTGTTTTTTTGTCCTATCTAAATTTTGTTGTGAAATTTGAAGTAAAATTCCATTAAAAATTATAGGCTGTTTGAGCGGTAGCGAGTTCCTATAATTTGTGGAATGAACGATAAATTTAAACAAAATATAGTCAGACTAGATTTTTTTGTTTCGTTTTTTCATCAATGGAAAAAATGAAAATTAAATATTTATCTAGTATGTTAGTAGTAATAAACCTGTTTAATTAATAGCAAAAACACACTTTAAGAAACCTTAAAGTGTGTTTTTTAGTTTATAAACTTAGCATCAATCTAATGGTTGTTTATAAATGAATGTTAGTTCGAGTGGTTCTATTTAATGGAGCGTAGCATTAATTGAATAGAATTGTATCGAGAATTGTGGTATTAATTATTAATAATGTTCTCTTTACTAATTCCTTATCAGAGATTCACTCGAACAGACATTCTAGGTATTCTTATTATTTATTAGGGATTCCTAATAAAACCTATTCTTTTTACATGCTATTAACTATCTCTCAATACATGTATGGTTCCAACAATAGTTTCTGAAACTCCACTTGAGTTTGTATAACTTCCTGAGAAGGTAATATCTATATATTGTCCTACTGCACCGTAAGCAACCAAATCAAATGTTATGTTTGCAGGCAATGTATAGTCTATAAAGCTAAGTTCTAGTAGCATACCGTCAACAATCTGATCATATGTTGGATAAACACCTGTAGTATTTACAGAAGAATAGATAAAGAAGGTATCTGCTAATTTTTGAGAGTTAATAGTAAAACTACCATTAGCAGTATTTTCATTTACATGGATATCTGAGATATAAGTTACTGCTGCTCCCCCATTTATACTATAGGTAATAAACTCGGTTACTGCTGTACAGGCTATAATAGTTCCAAAATTGGTGTTTGGTGCTGTCATATTCATCTGTATTGGCCCTGAAGTTTGTAAAGTATCATAATCATAGCCTTGTACTGTAATGGGTGTAGTAGCATTACACATTAGAATTGCTGATGAGAATGCTCCAGAACTAAGTGGCATAAAGGTTGAAAATCCTCCTGTATTATATGTTACATATCCATTAGTAACATTTGTTCCTGAACAATTTTCTAAGTTTCCAATAATATTTACCAATTGTGCTGTTCCAGGATTAACTACTTCAATAATACTAGAATTGGATGTAAATGGTCCTATTGTAGTTGTTGAAACTATATTACCACAGGTATCAAGGATATTCATGGTAAGTATTTCGTTAGAAGGTATTAATCCACAAACATCACCATTAAGATCTGTAGTCCCATTTCTAGGATATGTTGCTCCTGATCTCCAAAGCTCTATAGTAGTATTCCCAATTGCTGTACCAAGGTTATCTTCTAGACTAATACATAAATCTACAGTTGCAAACTGCGCATCGCAATTCCAAAAAGAAAAATGAGATACTTCTCCTATATATTTACCATCAACCAAAGTTGCAGTACCTTGTTCTACCCAGAACCCTAATGCTTCATCAAAATGCCAAAGTGGAATAGTACTTGGCGCATTAGATAACTGCGCTGGGTCTACAGGAACCTGAATTTCTGCAGTAGTATTATCTGCCAATTGTAATTTTTCTCCTGATGCTCCTTTTAACTCTACAGCAATCATTCCATATGTTTCTAATACACGCTCTTCGCCTTCTGCATTTTCTGCATATAGCATTCCTGGCATTTTATCATTGATAAATTCATCTGAAGGATCTAAATGTTTTAGAATAACAGCAACAGTTCCAGTATATGGGTTGTTATTTTCATCTTTAAAATCGCCAGAAAACACAATTTTGGTTCCATTAGCCAAGCTTACCGTCTCTTGAGACCCTGAAGCTATAGTGGCAATGGTGTTTTCTTGTAATAGCATTATTCTAGAACTGTTAATTCCGTCTGTAGGGATTAACGCTCTAGAACCATTAATAAATCCTCCTTTAGAGGCCTTTATATAAGCGAATTCTTCATATACATCTGCATCATTTATTTGGTATACACCGCTACCATCTGTCATTGCAGACTTATTACCAATCTCTACAAATACACCTTCTAGTGCACTATTGTTTTCATCTACAATTCTACCAAAAAAATTGGCTGTTGTAGTTGCTCCCCAGTTTTGATAAAAGTCTGAAGAACCTCCGTTTTGATATTCCTTATCAGGATTTTCTAATCCATTGTCTTCCTTATCCGAATTACAACTTATAAAAAGTGTAATTGTCAATAGACAAAAAAGTTTTGTTATGTTTTTTAAATTTTTCATGATATTTTTTATTGTTACGATTCATTAGTATATCAACTGCCTTTTAATTTTGTTACCCATCTTTTGCAAAAAAGTTAGTTTAAGGAGAAGATAACTTCTAAATTTGCACAAAATTTGATTTTTTATGTACATCAACTTTATTTATAAAGCAAGCCGCCTTCTATATGATTTTCTAATAGAAAAAGGGATTAAGATAGAAACTGCAGCACTTATTAATGTAACTGTAAATGTTATAATACTACTTGCCCTCTTATTCTTAATAGACAAGTTACTTTGTAAAATAATTGTTCGTTTGTTTAGCATATTTAGTGGTAGAACAAAAAACACTTACGATGATTTTCTTGTAAATAGTAATTTTCCAAAATATACGGCACATGTAATCCCATTTTTGCTTCTAGAAGCCTTAATACCTAGTATATTTAAAGATTTCCCAGAAACGAGCTCTTTTTTATTAAAAGCCACAGATATTTATTTAATAATTCTTGTGGTATGGATTTTTAGAAGTGTTATAAAAACAACAAGAGATTACCTTAAACAAAAGCCTGCATTTAAAGAAAAACCTTTAGATAGTTTTGCACAGGTTTTTATAATGATTGTTTGGTTTCTTGGTTTTATCTTTATTTTTTCAGAAGTAGCAGGACAGTCAATTACACAGTTTTTAGCAACTTTGGGTGCTGCATCTGCCATTATTATATTATTATTTAAGGACACTATTCTTGGTTTTGTAGCTAGTATTCAAGTTTCTATTAATGATATGGTACGTATTAATGATTGGATTACTGTTGATAAATATGGCGCAGATGGTAATGTTATTGAAATTAACCTAACCACTGTAAAGGTTCAGAATTTTGATAATACCATTACTACGCTTCCTACCTATAGACTTATTTCTGATTCTTTTAAGAACTGGAGAGGTATGGAACAAAGCGGTGGTAGACGTATAAAACGTTCCCTTTTTATAAAAGTGAATAGTATTCGTTTTTTAAGTGCTAATGATTTAGAGCAGTTTGGAAAAATTGATTCTATTGCGGAATATATTGATCATCGTCAAAATGATATTAATTCTTATAATACCGGAAACAATATCAATACTACATTAGCAATTAATGGAAGAAACCAAACCAATATGGGACTCTTCAGAAAATATATTGATGTATACCTAAATCAGCATCCTGCCATCAATAAAGATATGATGATTATGGCGAGGCAGTTGCAACCTACAAATCAGGGAATTCCTATTGAGATCTATGCCTTTAGTAAAGACAAACGCTGGGAAAATTATGAATATATCATGGCCGATATTTTTGATCACCTTTTGGCTTCTGTTTCTTATTTTGATTTGGAATGTTTTGAATTGCCTACTGGAAACGATTTTAATGCGAAATAATACTACCTTAATTGAAATACAACCTCCTATAGTAGGAATAAATAATGTGTCAGGTAGTTAAAACATTACATTTTAGCTGGTATTTAGTTCAATATTCATTATATTTGGGTTATAAACCTACTTATTAAAAAAACTTTTGTAAACTCTTTTTTTGCTATGCATAAGAATTTTGAGTTGTCAAATTGTTTTTGAATGAAAAAAAAATGGACTATTATAATTATATTGTTATTGGATTAATACTTTGTGGTTCAATAATAATAGTGCTATCTGCAATACTTACTCGTAAAATATTTAACTTATCTACCGATGATCAATTAAGAAATAACTGGAAGAATTTAACCATATTTATGTTTATTTTCTTTTTTGGATATCTGGGAGCCGCCTATTTGGTAACAATAAAAGAAGAAGAAATTCTAGTTCCACTTATTGGTGTTATATTTTTTTTAGGAGCCCTTTTTGTTTTTTTAGTAGTTAAAGCAGGAAAATTAAGTCTTGAGAAACTAAAAAGCACAAATGAAACATTGGTAGAATATTCTTTAAGTTTAGAATCAAAAAACAAATATTTGGAACAGTTTTCTTATATTACATCTCATGATTTGCAAGAACCACTTAGAAATGTATCGTCTTTTACCGATCTATTAAAAAGTGAATACAAAGGAAAACTTGATGGTAATGCAGATAAATATATAGAATTTATATCCGACTCATCCGATCAGATGAGTGGAATGGTAAATGGGCTGTTAGAATATTATCAAATTGAGAGCAATGTAGAAATAGGAAATGTGAATTGTAATACAATTATTACCGATGTAACAAATGAGCTATCAGAAGAAATAAAGGAAAATAATATTCATTTACAAATTGATACACTTCCAGAAATTAAGGCTTATAAAAAAGAGCTTCAAGCATTATTTAAAAATCTAATCAGTAATGCCATTAAGTTTAGACAGAAAGACATACAATCTTTTGTAACAATTTCAGCTAAAAAAAACGCCGCCAATTGGGAGTTTAGCGTAAGAGATAATGGAATTGGGATTAAAGAAGAACATTTTGTGAAAATATTTCTTATTTTTCAGCGTTTGCATAATAAGACCGATTATAAAGGTACTGGAATTGGCTTAGCACTTTGTGAAAAAATAGTACAATTGCACAAAGGAAATATCTGGGTGACATCTAGACCTAAGCACGGTAGTACCTTTTACTTTACAATTCCATATTAATATGATTACTAGAGAAAAACTAAGCTGCATTTTATTAATTGATGATGACGAAGCAACCAACTATTTAAATGAGAAGGTTATTGAAGAAATTGGTTGTGCCGATAAGGTAATCGTAAAAAATGATGCAGAAACGGCATTAGCTTACCTTAATTCATATGACGATGAGCATCCAAAACCCAAGCTTACCTTTGTGGATATAAATATGCCAGGTATGAATGGTTGGGAATTTGTGGAACGTTATAAAAAAATAAAGGAAAAATCAACCGAACAATCTGTACTAATTATGTTGTCCACTTCTATAAACCCAAGTGATATCGAAAAAGCAAACAAAATTAATGTAATTGATGGATATAGAAGTAAACCTCTTACCAAAGAGATGATTGACAGTATTATTGCTGAATACTTTTAATTTTTTGTGATTTCGGAATTATTACGATATCCTATTATAAATCTTCAGGGAAATTGGATTTTGATAATGATCTCGTTATTGAATATATATCAATAAGCAATAGTTTAAAAGATACTTTATTAAGTAAATAATATAAAGACATGTTCTAGAACACCTATCTTATTTGAAAAAATGGTGAACAATTATATAAACTAGCTATATAGTTAAAAGTTCAGAACGAGCTCAAAAGAAATATAACCTGTAATTTTTTATCAAGCAAAAGCTTGCCAGTCTTTCCAAACCACTTCTAATCCGTTTTCTTTAAGCATTATTGTAATTTCTTCTGTAGTACGCTCATCAGAGATTTCAAATTGCTCTAAAGATTGTTGTGCTACTGCATAACCTCCAGGATTTGTTTTAGATTCGGCACTCATAGAAGTAATCCCCAAATGAACTATGTTGTTTCTAAATGCCTCTTGTTCTCTTGTAGAAATAGATAATTCTAAGTCTTCATCTAATAAACGATAGGCACAAATAAGCTGTACCAAATCAGGATCTGTCATTTCAACTTTTGGTTCTAATCCTCCAGAATGTGGTCGTAGTCGTGGAAAAGAAATAGAATACTTCGTTTTCCAATAGTTTTTCTGCAAATACTGTAAATGTAATGCTGTAAAAAAACTATCAGCTCTCCAATCTTCTAAACCAAATAGTGCACCTAGTCCAATTTTATGCACTCCTGCCCTACCCAATCTATCTGGTGTATCCAAACGGTAATCGAAATTGGATTTTCTACCCTTTGGATGGTGTTTTTTATATTCTTCCTTATGATATGTTTCCTGATATACCAATACAGCATACAAACCACTATCAATTAACTCTTCATATTCTTTTTGCAACAGCGGCTGAACTTCTATTGATATATTAGAAAAATGATTTTTCATCAATTGTATTGCATTATTCAAATAGGCAGTACCTACAGTCCTATTAGCTTCCCCAGTAACGAGCAAAATATGATCATAACCTTTCTTTTTTAAAAAAGCTGTTTCCTTTAAGATTTCAGTATCGGTGAGTGTACGTCTTGGTATTGTATTAGTCATACTAAAACCACAATAGGTACAGATATTTTGACACTCATTACTTAAATACATTGGTGCATACATCTGCATGGTATTCCCAAAACGTTTTTTGGTTAACCTATTACTTTGTTGTGCCATTTCTTCTAAAAATGGTTTTGCTGCTGGGGAAATTAATGCTTTAAAATCTTCTAAATTGCGCTTGGTACTCTGCAGTGCTTTTCTAACATCAGTAGCTGTTTTAGCATAAATACTAGCTAGTGTCTCCTCCCAATCATACTTATCAAACACTGTTTTAAATGATTTATGTTGTGATATCGTTGGTGTTGATTTATTATGAGGTATTTTTTTATGATCTAAGCTATTCATTTAGTTAAGTTGGCTGTAATTGGTTATTTGCTGCCCATTATTGGTCTTTAGTTTCCGAAGTTTCCTTTTATAAATTCAAAAAACTTGTTAATGGGCTGCTTGCTTCTGCATGTTGTTTTACTGGTGCTAACTTTGCATTATATGCTAACCTACCAGCTTCCACTCCTATTTTAAATGCTCTTGCCATTGCTACAGGGTCTTGAGATACTGCAATTGCGGTGTTTACTAATACTGCATCTGCACCTAATTCCATAGCATATGCTGCATGTGACGGACTTCCGATACCAGCATCTACAATAACTGGAACTGTACTCTGATCAATGATGATTTCTAAAAACTCTACTGTCTTTAATCCTTTGTTACTTCCAATTGGTGCACCTAGTGGCATTACACATTGTACACCTACTTCTTCTAATCGTTTGCATAATACTGGATCTGCATGAATATAAGGCATTACAATAAATCCTAATTTCACCAACTCTTCAGTCGCTTTTAATGTTTCTATAGGATCGGGAAGTAAATATTTTGGATCTGGATGAATTTCTAATTTTATCCAATTGGTTTCTAAAGCTTCGCGAGATAATTGTGCCGCAAAAATAGCTTCTTTTGCATCTCTAACACCAGAAGTATTTGGCAATAAATTGATTCTTGAATGTGTTAAATGACTTAAAATATCATCTTCTTCATTTTGGACATCAACGCGCTTTAATGCTACAGTTACCAATTCGCTTTCAGAAGCTTCCAAAGCACTTTTCATTACTGAACTGGCACTAAACTTTCCTGTACCAGTAAATAGTCTTGAATTGAATTCTTTATCTCCTATTTTTAATATGTCCATAATTGTAATTTGCTATGCAAAATGTTTAATCTTCTATTTATAAATCAAACATCTTCCAGTAATAATTATCTGTGATTATATTCCGTTTTCTGCCTTGTCAATTATACTTGCTATTTCTTCCTTTTTCTTGCCTGTTAACAACCCTGAAACCGCAATACTAGCAATACCACTTGCATATAAATCTTTAAAATCTACTAAGGTAATTCCGCCAATGGCAACAACTGGTATTTTTGACTTACAAACTACTGAGTCTTTTCTAAGTATATTCTGATATCCCTTAAGCCCCAACACTGGACTTAAGTTCTTTTTTGTTGTTGTTAAACGATAAGGACCCAATCCAATATAATCTACTCCATCTTTAATATGTTGTATACATTCTTCCTCAGTATTTGCAGTAGCACCAATAATAAAATTATCTCCAACTATTTTTCGTGCACCTTTTACATCCATATCTAACAATCCCAAATGAATTCCATCTGCTTGGGCAGCTTGTGCTATACCTACACTGTCATTTACAATCATTACGGCTTCAAAATCATCACATATTGTACGACAAGCCAATGCTGTTTGCAATGCAATAACCATATCCACATCTTTAAGTCGTAACTGTATCCATTTACAACCAGCTTCACATGCTTTTCTAATATTTTGCAAATGTTCTCCTGGTGTTTCCCCTTGTGATATGTAATATAATTTTTCCATAGTAGTTAATTTTTGTAAGTAAGATGATCTCCTAACAATGTACTGTTAGATGCTAAAAAATCTTCGACATACATTTTTCCTTTGTAGCAAGATTGAATTAAAGGATAGCCTTCTGCAACAAAAGATGCAATTGCAGCTGATAATACACAACCACTTCCATGTTTTTCAGAAATCTCCTTACTATTATCTCCATACAAATTGTAAGTTCCGTGATTTTTTTGAAAGAGTTGGTCCATACCCTTTTTAATTTCTCGATGTCCTCCTTTAACCAATAGGTTAGTTTTAGAAGAAATATAAGTTATTGTTGCTTTTAAATCCTTATCAGGATAAAGTGCATTAATTTCTGAATAATTAGGTGTCAATAAGTAAATTTTGTCCAATACTTTATTAAAATAACTATGACCTTCTGAATTGTCATGAAAAGCATATGCCGAACTGGATGTTAATACTGGATCAACAATAATTTTTAGTCCTGGATCTTTTGCTAATAGTAAGTCCACAATTTCATACAATACCTTCCAGTTTTCTACAATTCCTATTTTTACAACCGAAATGGTAAACCGTTGGTACAAGATCTCTATTTGTGCCTTTATTTGAGCAAATGGTATCCAATGGCAAGCAGTAAAACTGATATCATTTTGAACCGTATTTGCAGTACATGCCGAAACTCCATAACAATTAAGGTTTTCAATAGTTTTAATATCTGCTGTTAGTCCTGCACCACAACTGGGATCAAAACCTGCAATGGTTAGTATGTATGGTTTTAAACTCATACTCTTGTTTTTTTTAGCTGATTGGTAAGAAATGGCTTTAGCTCTTCTATTTCATGACTTGGAGATGCTGCATTCCAAATAGCACCCAACATAGCAATGCCATCATAACCAAGTGCTTTAGTTTTAGTAATCGTTGTTTTTGTAATTCCTCCTAAAGCTATTATTTTCTGATCAATACCATCAATATTAAAGTCTTTTCCTGAATATCCTTGCTTAGAAATAGCATCATATACAGGACTTAAAAACACATAATCAAAAGATAAGTTATTATTCTTAATAGCTTCGACACTATGAAACGAACTACTATAAGAAAAAACACTCCCATGCTTTTCTATTTTAGCAATTGCCTCTTGTTTTTTTCTTTCTTTTTCTGTAAAATGCAATCCTTTTAAGTTAAAGGTTTTGATTAACTGATGATGACTATGGATCATTATTTTAGAATGATGCTTTTTATCAATACTACTTATAAAATCGTTAAGTTCTGTTGCTGAAAAACTTGGTTTTCTCACATGTAGAATCTCTAATCCAGCAGCAAATAACTGATGAATCAGTGCTATTTCGTTTGGAATGTCTTGTTCTGATGTGATTATTATTAACATTGAAAAACTGTTTATTTACTTACTCGGACTCTGTATTTTGTTTAATTGTATAATCGATTAGTAACCTTCGCGATTGGCTTTTATCTCTCTAAACTGTTTATTTACTTACTCGGACTCTGTATTTTGTTTAATGGTTTAATCGGTTAGTAACCTTCGCGATTGGCTTTTGTTTTTTGAATTTTGTTTTTTGCTCTTTAAACTGTTTATTTACTTACGCGGTCTCTTTATTTTGTTTAATTGTATAATCGGTTAGCAGCTTTGCTATTGGCTGGAAAAATGTGTACTCGTTTATTACTTACTCGGACTCTGTGTTTTGTTTAATTATCTAATAGATTAGTAACCTTCGCGATTGCCTTTTGTTTTTTGCTCTTTAAACTGTTTATTTACTTACTCGGACTTTGTTTTTTGTTTAATTGTTTAATCGGTTAGTAACCTTCGCTTTTGTCTTTTGGTTTTTGTTTTTTTTATCTATTCACTCTTTTACTCTTTCACTTCTTTCCTTCAAGATCCCAACTGAGTTAGTGATTGTAGTGGCATCCTTTTTTGATAAAAAAAGATATAACGGAAAGCGCGCCCGAGCTTATTTTTTTATAAGCTCGGGAACTCCCAAATACTTTTATAAATAGATTTCGCTTCCTTTGTCTTTAAACTCTGCTGCTTTCTCTTTCATTCCCTCTTCTAGAGCATTGCCTTCTTCCAATTCTTTTTTGGCAGCATAGTCACGTACTTCCTTAGATATTTTCATTGAACAAAAATGAGGGCCACACATAGAACAGAAATGTGCAACCTTTGCGCCCTCTGCTGGTAAGGTTTCGTCGTGGTATTCTCTTGCCAATTCTGGATCTAGAGAAAGATTAAACTGATCTTCCCAACGGAATTCGAAACGTGCTTTACTCAACGCATCATCTCTATGCTGCGATCCTGGATGTCCTTTTGCCAAATCTGCTGCATGCGCCGCTAGTTTATAAGTAATTACTCCTGTACGTACATCTTCTTTATTTGGCAATCCTAAATGTTCTTTTGGCGTTACATAACATAACATAGCACAACCAAACCAACCGATCATTCCTGCACCAATACCCGATGTAATATGGTCATAACCTGGTGCTATATCTGTTGTTAAGGGGCCTAAAGTATAAAAAGGCGCTTCGCCACAAGCTTCTAACTGCTTGTCCATATTTTCTTTAATCATATGCATCGGTACATGCCCAGGGCCTTCTATAAAAGTCTGCACGTCATGTTTCCATGCTATTTTTGTTAGCTCGCCTAGGGTTTCTAATTCCGCAAATTGTGCTTCGTCATTAGCATCTGCAATACATCCTGGACGTAAACCATCTCCTAAAGAAAATGCAACATCATAGGTTTTTAGAATTTCGCATATGTCTTCGAAATGTGTGTATAAGAAACTTTCTTTATGGTGTGCCAAACACCATTTTGCCATAATAGATCCACCACGAGATACAATACCTGTAATACGCTTAGCTGTCATTGGAACATAGTGCAAACGTACCCCTGCATGTATGGTAAAATAGTCTACTCCTTGCTCGGCTTGCTCTATTAGGGTGTCTCTAAAGATCTCCCAAGTAAGGTCTTCTGCTTTTCCATTTACCTTTTCTAATGCTTGATAGATAGGAACTGTACCTACTGGAACTGGAGAGTTACGGATAATCCATTCTCTAGTTTCATGGATGTTTTTTCCTGTAGACAAGTCCATGATATTATCTGCTCCCCAACGGCATGCCCATACTGCCTTTTCTACTTCTTCTTCTATACAAGATGTGGTTGCAGAATTACCAATATTAGCATTTATTTTCACCAAAAAGTTACGCCCAATAATCATTGGTTCTGCTTCTGGATGGTTAATATTAGATGGTATTACTGCTCTTCCTCTTGCTACCTCTTCTCTTACAAATTCTGCCGTAATTTTATCTGGTGTACTTGCTCCAAAATTCTGTCCTGGATGTTGTTTGCTTAATGCAATAACCTCTTCCATCTTTTGGTTTTCACGTATGGCAATATATTCCATCTCTGGGGTAATAATACCCTGTTTGGCATAATACATCTGTGAAACATTTTTTCCTTTTTTGGCTCGTAATGGCTTTTGATGGTGATTGAAACGCAAATGATCTAAACTGCTATCCTTAAGACGCTCATTACAATAGGTTGATGTAAATTGGTCTAACGTTTCCACATCTCCTCTTTCCATAATCCATGGTGTGCGAATAGGTGCTATACCTTCATGAACATTGATGGTCATATTAGGATCTGTATATGGTCCACTAGTATCATAAACCACTACCGATTGATTAACTGTACGCTCTTGTGTAAAAGAATCTACAGTATCATTTAGCTTTATTTCGCGCATTGCTACACGAATTTGTGGATGAATCTTACCTTCTACATATATTTTTGTTGAATTTGGAAAAGGTTTGGTACTAATTTCCTGTTGTGGAGCGGTGTCTTTTTTTTTCATGATTATGCAGTATGTTTGTTTTAAAAAATAGTATCAAGTATTGGGTATTAAGCCTTAAGAAATTGCTTAGTTTTTAGTTTTATCCTCCTTGTGTTGCCTTTATAATAAGAACATTATCGTTTACTTGCAATTGAGTAGTTTGCCAATTGGGTTTTGTAATAACGGTATCGTTAATTGCTACTGCAATTCCGTTTTCTGGTTGTTGTAATGTTCCTAAAAGTGAAGTTACTGAAGTCTGTTCTTCAATTTCTTTTGCTATATTATTTACCTGAATCGTTATCATTCTCCCTCTTTTAAAGTTTTTATAATATCCATAACAAAGTTGTGGCTATTAAATGCTAGTTTTTATAAGGATTGCTCCTTATAGTATATTCATAAAACTTTAATTGAAAAATCGATACCAGATTAGGTACAAATCCAAAAGGTGATTTTAAGGCTTAGCCTTAAAATTATACTTTTTCCTACGTCTGTGCTAACAGTGTCAGGTTCAAAGGGTATTTCTCAGTTCTATTAAAAGAACACCCCTAAAGTTTATAATGCAAACATATGATTTTTTTATGGAAACAATAATTACAAATTGTAAATAGAATGTTATTTTATAAAAACAATGCTGCTGTATTCTTAATCCTATTGATTAAGATTGTAAATCGTGTTTTTATTTTGGAGATTACCGTACTTGAAGTGTAAGAAATAATTAACTTAACTTAGGCATCATCATAGTGTTAATAACTCTCCTTAATAACAAGAAGAGTTATTTGTTAAATTATGAAGTCTTAATTATTTAGCCTCTATTAATTTTGAAAGTATAGCTTTTATTTTTACAATTTCTGCTTCTTGCTTATTAATCTTTATATTCTGTGTTTTTAACTCTTGTATTTCTTTTTGCTGTTGAATAGTATAAAGCGTTAACTCTTCTATTTTTTGAAGCAATTTAATATTCATTTCTGCTAAATGAATACCATCCTTTTCCATTTCTTTAGCAGAAGCTATTTCAGGAAGGTGTTTGTTCTTATTAATATAAGATTCTACATCTTCTAAGGTTGGTAAGTCATAATCTTTATTAAAAACAAAATCTGCTCCGCCTGCTATTGCTGTTACTTTTACTTCTCTAGAATGAATTAAGCCTTTTACGGTTAGTTTTGAATCTGGTGTTGTTGTTCCGATTCCTATGTTACCATTATTAACAAATGTCATTAACTTACCTTGGCCCACTGTGCCTCCATGAGATAAATATAATTTATTATCATGCCCATGGCTTAAATGAAATATAGAGTTACTATTATTAGGAACAAAACTTATGGCAGATTCATCATTGGAGTTTAATCTAATGCCTTTATTAGATACTGTTCTAACATCTAGTTTTGATACAGGATTTGTTGTTCCTATTCCTACGTTACCATTATCATTTAGTGCCATTATTGGAGTACTGCCATCATCTACATTATTTCTAAATGATAACATATCGGATGAATATGACATCGATACAAAATCACCATCATCAGAATCAGTTAGTCTAAGTTGAGAATGACTCGAAGAAATATCAAGTTTACTATTTGGATTTTTAGTTCCTATACCTACATTACCGCCGCCAAAATTAATACTTAGATTTGCCCATCCATTTAAATTACTATTATGAGCTCCTATAGATGCCGTGCCTCCATGATTACCCATTATTACACGATCTACCGATGTAGTTGCTCCAAAGACTCCAGAAATCCAATGAGCTCCAATTCCTGAAGATCTAACATCCAATTTTTTTACTGGTGATTTTGTACCGATTCCTATGTTTCCTAATGAGCTTATGGCTAAATTGTTATTAAATCCATATCCTATTCTTAAATAATTCTCAGAAGGATGATCTTGTATAGTATAATAATTTCCACCTGTAAAATCTCCATCGCTATCCAATAGTAAATAATTCTTTATTTTAACAGCTCCCTGAGTTTCCATATTATATGAATCTCCAGTTTGTATAAAATTGTGATTGTTTATTAGAACATTTCCATTAAGATTAAAATCATTCTGTGCGCTTAGCATATTATTTATTCCTATTATGCTAATTAGTAATATTATTTTTTTCATCTCTTATTTTTTTATTATTTATTAGATTCTAATAAACTTTCAATCTTGGTTAATCGGTCAGATAAAACTTTTATTTGCTGATTTTCTTTTTCTAACTTGTTAATTTTCTTCTCTTGTGAAATAGTATAAAGCGTTAACTCTTGTATTTCTTTTTGCTGTTGAATAGTATAAAGCGTTAACTCTTCTATTTTTTGAAGCAATTTAATATTCATTTCTGCTAAATGAATACCATCCTTTTCCATTTCTTTAGCCGAAGCAATTTCCGGAAGGTGTTTGTTCTTATTAATATATGTTTCTACCTCTTCTAAGGTTGGTAGGTTATAATCGTTTTCAAAAACAAAATCAGCTCCACCTGCTGTTGCTGTTACTTTTACTTCTCTAGAATGAATTAATCCTTTTACAGTAAGTTTTGAATCTGGAGTTGTTGTTCCTATTCCTAAATTACCATTATTATCTAACCTCATATATTCCGATAACTTTTGCTGGCTATCAGAATCATTATTAATTCTATTTCTATAAAGCCATCTAAAACCAACATTTGAACCCTCAAAAATACCTTTGTTTGTATATTTATTTCTTCCATAATAAATGTCTTTAGTATCACCATTGTTTCTGTAAGCATTAAAGCCAACATATCCAGCCCATTTATTTGAGCTTCCTCCCCAATTTGTTTCATTAGTCCAATCTATATTTAAGACCCCTCCTCTTCCTGAAGAAACTCTACCCTCTACATGTAATTTACTATATGGAGTTGTTGTTCCTATTCCTATATTTCCATCAGAGTTAATTCTCATTTTTTCTGACATAATATTTGCATGTTCTGTGTAAAAATGAAGAATACTACGGTTAGCTTGGGAACGAGATGCAGAAATTGCTGCATGTGCTGTACCTGTTGCACCAATTTGAAAATTAATTACTGTTCCTACATTTGGTACAGTGCTAAAATTACTAAGTCTGATACCACTAATATCATTTCCATAAGCATATGGAGCACTCATTTCGGTAGCAATATCTTTTCTTATTTGAAATAGAGTTGATGGATTAGTTATCCCAATACCTACATTTCCATTTATTGAATAAATTGTATTTTGATTATCATAATTATGCTGCGCTTTTACTCCTAAACAAATCCCAAGTAAAGTAATTGATAATATTATTTTTCTCATTTTTTATCTTCTTTTAAGTGTAAATAGTAATAAGTAAAACTTATAATATTTACACATCTTATATTTATTTCAAATATAAAAAACATACAGATAATATTCAACAAAATATCATAATACTAAGCAAAATTTATAGCATACTAGTAACAATTTACAATAGACTCAACTAAGACTCTATTATTATAATACTTCGGCGTTATGCAGTTAATTACACAGATACCATTTCTATTTTTAATAATATGTTATTGTTTATAGCCCATAAGAGAAAGATGTTTAAAATAGATATTTCAAAAGCACTACCCATTTTAGCATAAGCAATCCACTTTTGGGCATCATCTACCAAGTTTTGTGTAAGAGTAATGCGTTTTTATACTAGATTCATTCGCTTTTGTACAAATGCTACGAGCTTTTGTACACGAGTAATTCATTTTTGTACAATAGCTATGAGTTTTTTAACAAGTGTAATACACTTTTGAGCAAGAGTATAGCGCTTTTTATCATTATCTATTGCTATCTTTTTCAAAATAATAATTATTACAGTATACCTCCTCTGATTATGAGTATAGCCTAAGATAAGCGCCGAACAAGGCGTATTATTTTCTGATTATCTCGGAATAAAAACTATAAAAAAAACAATATTTAACAATATTTTTCTTACATTATCGTTTTACTAAAACCTAACCATTTAAAAATCAACAGATGGGCTCAATTTCAAATAAGTCTTTTGCAAGTAATTTAGCAAAGACAAAAGAATTTAAAATTATTTTAGAGGCAACTCCAGAATATAGTCCACCTGACAAAACAGTTAGTGCAGAAGAATTGCACAAAAACATTGTTAAAGCTGGAAAAATAATGGAACGTATTGCTACTTTAGAAGTAGTAGTTTCTGATACTTTAGGAGAACGGCGACAACTGTATAGCAAAGCCGAAGATTCGCTTATAAAAAGACTTAGTCCTATTATAAACTTTGTAGAAGCGGTAAAAGGCAAGGACAATTCTTATAGCAAAAGCATTAAAAAACTTATTCGTCAAATACGGGGAGTAAATACCAAGAAAAAGAATGAAGATCCGAATAAAGATACCAAAACAAGAAGCAATATAGAACGTACTTTTGGTAGTCGTTGGACAGATTTGGGTAAAATTATAGCAAACCTCAGCAGTATGGGAAAAGAATATAACCCACCTAATGAGATTATAACTCTTGCGTCCCTAAAAATACTGCACCAGCGTATGGAAGATACCAATACTAAAGCTGCAGAAAAGAAAGCAATGCTTAAAAACGAGAGAGAGAAACGAAAAGAAATATTTAAGCAGCTTACAGCTCAAAAAAATAGAATAAAAATGTTTGTGATTTCCCAATTTGGGGTAGATTCTAAAACTTATAAAAAGTTTATAGTTAGCCTTTAGGCATAGTGGTTACTATAATATAGTGCTTATTTTTTTAAATTTAATATGTTATAATGGCTATGGTCTTCTTTTTACTTGCGTAGGGAAGATTGTAGTTGTTATTTTTTACTATGCTTAGTAGTTATGCATTTTAATACTAAAATAATGACTTCCTTTTTTGTCAAAAAATATTTGATTTTAAGGACTATAACATAAAAATATTTCTGATCGCATTAGATTATAAAACAAATAGATGAATATTAAATACCACCTGGCTAAACACTAGGTAGTATAAATAAAATTAAAGGTTGGTTTTTTAGATTAGTTTCTAGATTTAATGGCTATGGTCTTCTATGTTTTGTGGGAAGATTGTAGCTATTTTATTATTTGGCTTTTTTCAAATTTATTTTAATAACTAGTACTACTTTTTATTCTTCTTTTAACAACACCCCTTTGGTATCGTATTTTTTACCATCAAAGTTATAGGTACGCGAATTATTACTAGTAGAAAGTATAACACCATTACTGTCTGTATTAACAATAATAGTTCCCTTTTTATCAATAAGCTTAAAACTACCATCGTACTCAACAGCAGTAACACCTTTTACAAAGTCATATGCCGTTTCGTATATAAATGGAAGTACAACTTCACCTTTTTTATTAATAAAACCATATAGACCAGCGCTCTTTCTTATATAAGAAAGTCCTTCCTTAAATTCTCCAGCTTCATAATATTCCATTTTGGTTACCATTTTACCAGCAGTGTTCATAAAGCCAATCATATCATTGCTATCCTGAACCATTATCATATCTGTACCTCCCTTATATACCTTATCTACACCAGGTATTTTAGTCTCTTTACCAGTTCTATCCAACTTAACAATACCTGCTGCTGTTTCTGCAAACACCAATCCGGCAAGTTCTAGAATTTGCAAATATTTATATTCGCTTATTGCTTTATTATCATCAGAAAATAACGCATAGTTGTCATTATGATAATTAGGTTGTATGGCTACTAATCCATTAGTAAAACTTTTAATCTTATAAGCCTTTACAGAATCTAATTGCTTACTATTATTATGCACATGGTAGTAATTATCATTGTATTTATAATAGCCAGAAACCAATTTTTCTAAAGGACGTGGAAAGTTCTCTTCATTAAATAGCGTTTTACCTGCTGCTGTCTTAAAAACTATATGATCTTGAGTTGGTACTTGTATTATTTTTTGGTTTAGATCATAATTTACAGCTGTAAAATTTACTGTTTTTTTTATCTCTTCTACTTCAAAAAACAATTTTATCTCGTTTATATTACCAGTATAATATCCGTCTTGATAATCAAAACCATCTGACTTAAGTCCCTTATGATTTTTTCGCTTTTTTATTAAATAGGCTTTAAAATCTGCAACAGAAGCAAAATCATTATTATTTAGCTTAGTACTTATTTCTTTAAAATAGGTTATAAAATCTTTATATGCTCCTGCTTGGTCCTCTAATGCTATTTCTGATGATGATGATGATGATCCTTTTAATGTTTTTCCTTCAAGATTTATAGCTTGTGACTTTATAAAACCTTTAATTTTTTCACTTGTTTTTAGATAAGCATAGTTATCTTTTATTTTTAGCAATTGTATTTTATTGCCTTTGTATTTTACCTTCCTTTTTTTTGCGGATAGGACAACTGAATCATATTTATTAGGATAACTTATCTCGTATCTAACCCTTATACTGTCTATAGGTTTTTGAGCTCCCCATTTTCTTGCAAAAAAGAAGCTTACCTTATGATCGGTAAAACCATCAGTCTTAGTTGTGCCATCACTATAATAGATTTTTTGAGGTATAAACTCTCCTTTAACTCCATTTCCTAATTTTACCCTGCTTTGAAATCTATATCTAGAAAAATCAAACTCTACTTTAGTTATATTTCCAGTATATTCTTGCAAAAGTTTTATGGCTTTAAACTGTGTTAAGGCATCACCAATATTAGTGGTATCTATATTAAAGGCGTCATCGTAACTTTCATCTTCTTTTGCTATAGATTTTATGGTTTCATCAGAATCTAAGAAAAAAGACATAAAGTTTTCTAATGCCTGAATATTCTCTTTGTACTTAGTTGTAATCTCTGCTAAGTCTAGTCCTTCTATTTCCTTTAAATGATCCTGAAATTGCTGTTCCGACAATTGACCAATGCTAAGCGGAATAAAAGCAAAAAAGGCAAGTACTGTTATAAAAAACTTCATGAGATATTATTTTGATATGGTTATTTTTTATTGCGGACAAAGATACTAATACTAGGCTATAATTAACAGCTTTATATAAAGCTATACTATGAATTATTAACTAAATACAGTATAGCCCGTTATTTTTAACTTTGCGCTATATGTTTTCTTCAATTTCTTCTTTTGCTTGAAGTAAAATTTTCCTGATTTCCTTTTTTAAATCCTCTAAATCTATATTGTTTTTATCTAACTTTTCTGCTTTAAAAGTATTCCAAAAAACATCATCTTTTAATTGCTCCTGTACCCAATCTAATGCCAAAGGATTATTGCATTCTGTAATTATATCTATAATACTTTTGCACAATTCTCTTTGGAATATATGTTTTGCAATGGAACTCATCCCATACTGAAACAACTCTTCTAACTGTTGACGAGAAAGAATAGCTGTAGCCTTAAAATCGTCGTCTATATCTTCTGCAAAAATGCCAGTAAAAATGGAAGTTGCTAATGCTATTTGTCCATTGCTAAGTGCCTTTTTTATAGCTGTTATAACAAAATTAAATACAGAAGGTGTTTGTATATGATAGCGTAAAAATAGACTAGCTACAGTTCTTACTGGGGTATATTCTTTTTCAAATTCTATAGCCTTTTCTAGAGGAAAATCTTGTTTTGTATAGTCTTTATGACAAAAAGAATGATTGATTATTGGTTTGGAAAGCCAATCTTTTACCAAAGCCATATTTGGGTCTTCTTCATCCTTTATAAATGTTGCTAAACCTTCAGTAAATAAATCTTTAAAAGCATATTTATCTATATTTATTTCTAAAAGCAACTCAGAAGTAACAAATGCTTTGTCTTCAATAGTATTGGTCATTAAATAGTGAAAAGTTCTTATTTGTAAGGCATACTCATTCATGGCATTTATAACCTTTAGAAGCAGTACTGGTTTTATTTCTGATAGTGCTTTTTCTATTACTTTGTTTATGCCTTGCTTTTTATCCTCAGCGCCATTACTATTCTTGTAATCAGTAATTTTAGTATTAAAAATAGAAAGTTGTTCTCGTACTTCTTCCAAACTTTCTATTTTATCGCCTAGTACTATTTTTAGATCTTCGTATTTTTTATCTATTTTATTTGCTCTAAAATAAAAGTCGACCAAGCTTCTTAGTAATTCTTTATCAGTAATTAGATCTCTTAACTCCCAAATCATTATTTGCGCAAAGGGACATGCGTCTCCAGAACCCCATATTTCTCGTTCATTATCCAATTCTATCAGAAAATTATTGGCCATAGCAGCGCTATCTTTTGTATTTGGATTTAATGCCATTACATAAGATAGTAAGCTAATGTTACTGGTATCTATCTCTTTGATAATTTTATCAAAAGCATCCCAAGATTTATACTTTAGCAGGTTATTTCCTAGCCATCGTACCCGTTTTACTGTATTTTCTTCTGGATTTGGATAGATAGCAACAGCGGTATAACATTGTAATAATGCAGCTGCTCCTCCCCTATATGTATAACTTTGGGTAATCCAAATAAGATATGCTCTACGTTTTAGAAATGCAGTTTTTAGAATTTCGGTTTCTTCATCATCATTAGAACTCGACGATAAGTCTAAACTATGGTAAGCATTAGTTTTATTAAAATAGCCAATAGCCATATTAAATATTGGTAACTCTTTTGCTAATTCTAGTTTAAGCACTAGCTCTTTTACTTCAGCATAGCGATTATCTATAGTAAAACCAAAGTGCAATAACCAATATAATGCCAAATGAGGATCGGTATCGAAGGTTGTTTTCTCGTCCTCATAGGAAGTATTTAATTCCTCTACATTTTCCCAGTTTCCATACGGACTTGCAGTCTCTCTATGTGCCCAATTTATAAATAGGGATGACATCCATTGGTAGCGTTCCATTAGATTTTCTGCAGATACCTTTAGTTTTAATGGTGTTAGGCTATAGTCAACGTCATATTTTTCTGGTTTTTTTAGTGTTACTTCCGTAATACTTGCATCTTCATGGCTATAACCATAGGTGCCAGACTTACCACGATCGTCCAATACCACCCAGTCTCCTGCTTCAGGAAGAATCATGCTTCCTTTTTTTAATTCTTTGTCTTCATATACACTTACTGTGCTGCAACCTGCTAGATCATGGTAATAACAGCCCCAATCTTTCATATAGGATTCAAAATCTGCAGCAAAAAAAGCATCTATATCTACTGTTTGCTTTTCAAAATCATTAACTAGCAATGGACTATTGTTACAAAGAAGCTCGTTTACTTTTATAAAATTGAAACTAAAGGTATCATCATCTTTTATTCTTATGCTAAGGTCGGCAATACCATTAGAAACTATGCTTGCTTCTTTATTAAAATTTAAAGTAGGTTTAAAAGATGTTACACTTGCTTTATCATGCAGCAATATATCTGTACTACTACTTTGACTTATAAAGTGTGATGCTCTATAGGTGTTGATAACCGTATAGTTTTCTACAATAACATTTGAGGCAAAAAAGTAGTTAAAACCACCATCTATAATAAGGTTTTTAACCTTTAGCGTTCCTTCAACAATAAAAAAGGCTTTAGACCATAGTCCTGCTCTATTGAGGAATAATGTACCGTCAACACTAAAGTCTCCTTTGATATATATTGATGTTTCCTGATTTAGTTCAAAGTGTGTATCGTGTATCCAATTGTCTTTTATCTCAAAAGAAGCTTTATTTAGCTCTAGTAAATCAGCATTAGATAAACTTACCTTTGTACTGTACTTTTCTAATAGTGCTTCTTTTTTAGAAGAGATGTATTGCTGCGATTGTAATTTACGAGCAAAGCTTTCAACTAATTTTATCTCTGCAGGATATAATGCTATTTTCTTTTTGGTATAAGCAGTTAGCCATTGCTTGCGTTCTTCTTCTGTTTTGAAAAACTGTAGGTATTGTTTTTTATCGCCAATAGCTATTCTTATGCTTGCATAATTATCATAGACCTCTATAAGTTCTTTTTCGTAATCTATTTGCTGTTGAAAAGAATCTAATATCGTTTGTTTTTTTAATTGATTGAAGGTACATCCAGTAAGTTTTTCAAAAATAAGTGCCGTTTCTACTGGTTGTAGTCCTGCCTTAGTGTATTTTTTTGCTAATTTTTTAAAAAAAGCTCTTATATCGTCAGAATATTTTAGCTCTTCTGTTTCATTTTTTTTGTATTCTTTATTAAAATTTTTGAGTGCTATTACCTTAGAGCCTATATAGGTACCTTCTTTAAAGTCTTTAACAACAATAAAAGAAACTAACCATTCTAATGGATCATTAGCAGTAGTATCAGCATAAAAATATAATGAGTTTAATTCCAATATTGAATTTTCTAAGGCTTTTAATGCTATAGGCTTTGCAGGAATAACTAAAGGCAACTCTGGCAAGGTTATTTCCTTTAGTACTGGAGCTTTATAATGTTCGTCTGGCTTTAGTTCTAATTGATATTTTTTGTAAAATGCCGCTGTACTTAGTTCTTCACCGTAGTTATCACTCTTAAGTATACTAGCATCTATTTGTGTTTTAATAGTTTTAATATCATCAAGATTATCGGAGAAATTATAATACTTATCAATTGCAATAACCTTGTTGTTTTTTATAAATACACAATCTGAGCGCACCGTTATGGCTTCATTTATATAATTATATTGAATATAGAATTCATCATGAGGATGCTTATTACTTAATGCTGACCCTAATAGAGAAGGATCTTTAACCTTTATAAAGTTTGCAGTTGTTGCTTGTGTATCATCAACTGTGGTTTTAGTAATTAATGATCTCAATTCATGAGTTTCATAATATTTAAAGCTCATGGTCAATAGCATTTGAATGTATTCCTCAAAAGAAGAGGTAACAAAATGGTCGTCTACATAGTCATATTCATAATGTATTAATCCTGCAAAATGCATTTCTAACGTTTGAAAACCAATTTCGTCATTAAAATACCCTAGTCTATACTCTTCATTGGCTTTATAATTGACTAGCTTTAATGATGAAAACTTACTTTCTAAAGTATTTTTATCATTAAGAAGTAAAAAACAGTATGTTTTATCAATTATGATATCACTCGCTATTTGTTTTGATAAACTAAATGTATCGGTAGTTATTATAACTTCACTATAATTGCTATCTAGTAATTTATCTATCTGTTGTTGCAATTTTGTAGCAAGCTTTTTACTGTTTGTTGCATCAATACAGTCGTACTTAATTTTATTCTTTCTTAAATCAAAACTATAATATAAAAAATAGCTCTCATAAACATGTAAAAAAATGTGTTTTTGCTTTTTAACATAACTAAGTATCTTCATATGTATCGTATCATTATTTAGCAATTGCTAAACATTATGTTTTTTAATTTATTCAATAGCGGGAAATTACCACAATTGTATACTTCTAAGAATTATAATTAATAGTTGCATACATCTAATTGATATCTGTAGGTTACTATTAATACTTGCAAAAAACATGTTGTATTACATTGTAAGCAAAACTCAAAAAAGAACATGTAATACTTCTAGAATGTTAAAATATAAGTCTATTTCTTAAAATAATCTTAATGTATGTTCTCTTTTATTAAACAAACGTTAATTTCAGCCCAATAATAAACTACTAATCAACTTATATGAAACTAAAACTACTCTTCTTTCTTTCGGGATGTATGCTAGTAGCAATAAATACCTCGGTATTTGCTCAGCAAGATTACCAAAATAATGTGCAAGTTAATAGTGCTTTAAAAACACTTGTTAGCAAACATAAAAAAAATGCCAACCTACAATCATTAACAAAAACATTAGGTAATAAAGACATATGGGTATTAACCTTATCTAACGGAAACCCATCTAGTAATCCGGCAATTGCTATTGCTGCAGGAGTATCGGGTAATCATTTACTTGGTGTGGAAGTCTCTTTAAAGGTTGCAAATAACATATTAAACAATCATAAAGAAGTATTAGAAAACACAACTTTCTATATCTTTCCTAATTTAAGCCCAGATGCTACCGCACAATACTTTGCCAAACTAAAGTACGAACGTTTTGGTAATGCTAAAAAGACTGATGATGATAGAGATGGCTATACTAACGAGGATGGTTATGAAGATCTTAATAATGATGGACAAATAACATTAATACGTGTTGAAGACCCAACAGGAAACTATAAAGTTTTGGATGCTGATAACCGTATTATGGTAAAGGCTGATACTAAAAAGGGAGAAAAAGGAACACATAAGGTCTTTACAGAAGGATTTGATAATGATAAGGATGGAAAATTTAACGAAGATGGTGAAGGTGGTGTTGCTTTTAACAAAAACTTGACCTATAAGTTTCCATATTTTACTGCTGGTGCTGGTGAACATGCTGTTTCTGAAAAAGAACATAGAGCAGTATTAGACTTCTTGTACGAGCACTGGAATATCCATAGTATTTTAACCTTTGGTCCAGCAAATAACCTTTCTACTCCGTTAAAATTCAATGGGGCAAATGCAAAAAAGAGAGTAGTTACTAGTATTCTTAAAAATGATGAAAAATTAAATAAGTATATTTCTAATACTTATAATAAAATTATACCAAACAAGAATACTCCAAAGTCTATTGCCAATGGTGGTGGATTTTTTGAATGGTCTTACTTTCATTTTGGAAGAAATGCAATGAGTACTCCAGCATGGTGGATTCCTGAAGCCAAAAAGGATACCGTTAGCAAAACTGATAAAAAGGAAAAAAGTACTAAGAAGGACAAAACTTCTAAAAACAAGAAAGTTAATTTCCTTAAATGGGCAAAACAAGAAGGTATTGCTGATGCTTTTGTAGATTGGACAACAGTAAAACATCCAGATTTTCCAAATAGAAAAGTAGAAGTTGGTGGTATTGCTCCTTTTAAAATGATAAATCCTCCTTATAAAATGGTAGACTCTATAGCAATAAAGCATACGGAGTTTATTTTAGAGATTGCAAAAATTCAACCTAACATAAAACTTACAAATTTAAAGACAGAAGCACTTGGCAATAAGCTTACCCGTATAACTGTTGATATTCATAACCAAGGATTACTACCAACCCATACAGAAATGGGAGCAAAATCTAAATGGTTACGAAAAGTTAATGTAGTTCTTAAGCTAGCAAAAGGACAAGAAGTAATAGCTGGTAAAGAACGTCAGGTATTGGGCATAATTGCTGAAGATAGTAGCAAACAACTTACTTGGTTAATAAAAGGTAGTGGTAAGTTGCAACTAAAAGCCACAGCACCACATGCAGGAACCAATACAACAACCATTAATCTATAATTACACTACTATGAAAACATATATATACACTATAGCTTTGGTTTTGTTTTGCTTTCTTATTCCTGTTAGCAGCATAGCACAAAGCGCAAACGATATTTTTAGAGCCGCAGGAACACCTCATAATCCTAAAGTTAATATTGCTTTTAATAAATACTATACATCAGAGGGCTTGGCTACGCTAGGTAAGAAAATAGCAGAGGCACATCCTAATTTGGTAAAGCGTATTTCTATTGGTAAATCTACCGAAGGAAGAGATATATGGCTATTAGCCGTTACTGACTACACTGTTGGTAATGCAGACCGTAAAACAGCCTTTTATGTAGATGGTAATATCCATTCTAATGAAATACAAGGTGGTGAAATATGCATATATACAGCATGGTACTTAACGGAAAGCTTTAATGATGTTGACTACGTTAAAGAAATGCTTAAAGACAGGATATTTTATATTGTACCAACCATAAATCCTGATGCACGTAACGATTATATGAAAGAAGCCAATAACCAACACAGTCCAAGGGCAGGTATGATCTCTTTAGATGACGATGGTGATGGGCTTTTTGATGAAGATGGTTATGATGATCTTGATGGTGATGGTTCTATAACCATGATGCGTAGAAAAAATGACCACGGTAATATGATTGTTGACCCACTTGATCCTAGAAAAATGATAAGTGTTGGTCCAGATGATATTGTTACCACACAACGTTATGAATATTTAGGAAGTGAAGGTATCGATAATGATAATGATGGACGTGTTAATGAAGATAGAGTTGGATATTATGATCCAAATAGAGATTGGGCATGGAAATGGCAACCAGATTATATACAACGTGGTGCCTATAAATATCCTTTTTCTGCCCCAGAAACAAGAGCTGTAGCAGATTTTGCCTTAAAACACAGTAATATTGCTGGTGCACAAAGTTTTCATAATTCTGGCGGTATGATTCTTAGAGGGCCTGGTGCCGCTGAAGATGCAAGCACATATAATAGAGCAGATATAAGAATATATGATGCTATAGGAAACAAAGGTGCCGAGTTATTACCTGGCTATCGCTATATGACTGTTTATAAAGATTTGTACTCTGTCTTTGGTGGAGAACTAGATTGGTTTTATGGTGCTAGAGGTGCCTATACTTTTACCAACGAAATCTTTACTGGCTTTGCATATTATAAGAAAAAGAACGGTGGTAGAGATGAAGCCTATAAAGCCAATAGAGATTTACTATTAGGAGATGGCTTTACAAATTGGGCAAGCTACAATCACCCAACTTATGGTGCAATTGAGATTGGTGGTTTCCAAAAAAACGTGGGAAGAGCTACACCTGGTTTCTTATTAGAGGAAGAGGCACATCGTAATATGGTGTTTACCTTTTATCATGCTCACCATATGCCACATTTATCCATTAATAGCATTAAAGAAGAGTCTATTGGTGGTGGATTAAAGAAGATAACCGCTATTATTAAAAACGATAGGCTAATGCCAACGCATGCTAGTCAAGATTTAAAGTACAATATTGAACGTCCAGATTATATTTCACTTTCTGGAGGTAAAATTATTGCAGGTATGCTTGTTGATAATGCAGACTTTAACCTTACTACCGAACAAAAAGTTAATCCAGCAAAGCTTGTTGTAAAAAACATTCCTGGTAATAGTATTGTTACTGTACAATGGATTGTTAAAGGAGGTTCTAACTATAAAGTAACAGTAGATAGTGCCAAAGGTGGACTTATTACCAACAGCATTAAAGACTATAAATCAACTAAATAAATATACATAATCAACTAAAACTAAACAATGAAAAACATTAAATTACTTGTAGCTTCATTAATGCTATCTGGAACAATAATGGTTGCTCAGGATAAAAACCCTGTCATAGAAAACATTATTAAAGAAGCAAATGAAAACTCTCAACTAGAGCGCTTAGGGCATGAGCTTTTAGACGTTATTGGTCCACGTCTTGTAGGATCACCACAAATGAAACAAGCCAACGACTGGGCTGTAGCAACATATAAAGGATGGGGCATCTTTGCCGAAAATGAAAAGTGGGGAACTTGGCGCGGATGGGATCGTGGTATTACACACATGGATCTAGTGTCACCTAGACTACGTACCCTCTCTGGTATGCAATTAGCATGGAGTCCTGGTACTTCTAAAAAAGGTGTTACTGCCGAAGTAACCGTATTACCAACAGTGCAAAGCGAAGCAGAATTCAAAAGTTGGTTGCCTTCTGTTAAAGGAAAGCTGGTAATGGTTTCTATGAAAGAAACTACTGGAAGACCAGACTATAACTGGGAAGAATTTGCTACCGAAGAGTCTTTTACAAAAATGAAGGAAGCAAGAACTGCACAGAAAAAAGAATGGCGAGCAAATATTAATCGTACAGGTTATACTAGACGTACTATTATTGCTGCTCTTGAAGAAGCTGGTGCTGTAGGTATTATTTCATCATACTGGTCTAAAGCATTTGGTGCTAACAAAATATTCAGTGCTAGAACAAAAAAGATTCCATCTGTGGATATGGTGCTGGAAGATTACACTATGGTGTACAGAATGGTAGAATATGGTGATAAGCCTGTTATAAAAGTGGTTGCTGAATCTAAAGAATTAGGTAGAGTAGATAACTTTAATACTATTGCACAGATAAAAGGATCAGAATTTCCTAACGAATATGTTATCCTATCCGCACATTTCGATTCTTGGGATGGTGGTACTGGAGCAACAGATAATGGTACTGGAACATTAGTTATGATGGAAACCATGCGTATTCTTAAAAAGATGTATCCAAACCCAAAACGTACCATATTAGTAGGACATTGGGGAAGTGAAGAGCAAGGACTTAATGGATCTAGAGCTTTTGTAGAAGATCATCCTGAGATTGTTAAGAACATGCAAGCTGCCTTTAACCAAGATAATGGTACTGGTAGAGTTGTAAATATTTCTGGTGCTGGTTTTATTCATTCTTATGAGTATATTTCGCGTTGGTTAGCAGCTGTTCCAAAAGATATTACAAAGCATATCAAAACACATTTCCCAGGTTCGCCAAGTGGTGGTGGTTCTGATAATGCTTCTTTTGTTGCTGCTGGTGCACCTGCATTCGGACTAAGTTCTCTTAACTGGTCGTACTGGAATTATACATGGCACACCAACCTAGATACTTATGACAAGATAGTTTTTGATGATGTTAGAAACAATGTTATTCTAACAGCAATACTTACCTATATGGCTTCTGAAGATCCTAATCGTACTTCTAAAGAAAGAATAGTATTACCTGTAAATTCTAGAACAGGAAAGCAGAGAGAATGGCCAACAGCACGTTCTCCACAAAGAAAAGGAGGAATGTAATACCTTTTTTAGGTTTATAAAATTCTTTCCCAACCAAAGTGTAAGCAGTTACTATTTTTAGTAGCTGCTTTTTTTTGTTTCAATTATTTTTTTGGAGCTGTTTCCTGCTTTCCACTATAGTTTTTTGAAGAACTATTCAAAAAAGCTACCGTTGCAATCAGGGCTAAGATATTTTCTATTAAAATGCCGCTCAGTTAGGTAATAAATCTATATATTGATCCATTAAAATTATCACTTATGAAAATTGCAATATCGTTTATATTTATAGTTTTTTGCTTCTCTACCTTTTCACATGCACAAAAAACAAAAGTAATATCTCAGGATTGGACATCTTTTGTACAAACAATCAACGTTACTTCTATAACAAAGAAAAAGTTTAAACTTACAGCTAGTGTTAAAGTAGATACTAATGATAAAAGTGCTTGGGCAGGCTTATGGGTAAGAACAGATACTAAAGATGGAGAAAATGGTTTTTTTGATAATATGCAAGATAGGCCTGTTAAAACAAACGATTGGAAAACATATACTATAGAAGGTACTATAGATTCCAATACCCAAAAACTTAATTTTGGAGGATTGTGCTTGTATAATGGTGATTTTTATTTTGATGACTTTCAATTGCTTATTGAAAATAATAAAGGGAAATTTATTCAGTATGATATTGCAAATTCAAGCTTTGAACAAAAAATAATAGACAATAAACTTTTAAAATGGAACGAATCCATTAGTGATAATCAAAACAAAAGAGTAAAAGAATATACGTTAACAACAAGCAATGATGCTGCTAAGGGTAAACACTCTTTATTAATTACAGGTTCAGGAATTAAACAACCACTACCAAGAGGAGTAATTGGTACTATTGAAGGGGTTTCTCCTGAAATAGGTTCAATGATATCAATGTTAGAAGATTTAAAATCTAGAGTTGAGTATACTGTGAAAAATTTAAGTCAATACCAAATTGATCACTTACATGATGAGAAAGCTAATAGGATTGGTGCATTGATAATGCATTTGGCTGCTGCTGAAGTCAATTATCAAGTGATAACATTTGAAGGAAGGACATTTAATGAAGAAGAAGAAAAGAAATGGGGAGCAGCATTACATCTTGATAAAGAAGGACGTGATGAATTTGTAAATCATGAAATTAGTTATTACTTAACTATTTTTAATAAGGTTAGAGAAAAAACTATTCTTGAGTTAAAAAAAAGAGATGATAAATGGTTAAAAAAGATTCAGCCAGCTTATGGATTTAGTAATCATTATTCTTGGTTTCATGTAATGGAACATCAATCTAGCCATTTAGGGCAAATATTATTTCTTAAAAAAAGGATTCCACCTGAAGAACCTAAAAAAAAGAAATTAAGCTTAGAAATCAAAAATTAATGTTTGATTTTCCTGTTATTAGTAAAATCATTCCAAGAAAACTTTACAGACTGCATATTATTTTATTAAATCACCAATAATTCTGTTTTGATGTGCTTAATTTTTAAGAAAACTTTCTCATATTTTTAAGAAAACCCTAATACTTAGTATGTTATTAAAAACTAAGTTTGTGCAAGCATTTTCTATTTTTAGAATTTATAAAAAACTTGTATCCTAGGCAACCTTTTAACCATTGCTGTCGTCTATACAACTAAGAATCTAAAATCAATATCATAAAAAGGGAGATTGATACTTCTTAATAGTTCCATAGTTAACTAGTAAAAGCATCATATCGTTTAAAAACAACTAATTAATGCACATGAAAAAAACTTTACTTTTTTACACATTTTGTTTAATCTCTATTACAGCTTTTTCTCAGCTAAAAGGAAATATAACTGATACACAAGGCAAACCACTAGCTTTTGTAAATATATATCTAGAAAACACCTATACTGGCACTACTAGTAATGATGATGGTAATTATCAGTTAGATATTACACAATTGGGCAAAAACACTGTTGTTTTTCAATACTTGGGATATAAAACCATTAAAAAGGAAATTAATATTACTAGTTTTCCCCACCAACTTGATGTTAGCCTAGAAGAAGAATCGGTTAGTTTAGATGAAGTTATTGTAAAATCTAACGATAATCCTGCCAATAGAATTATAAAAAATACTATTGCCAACAGAAAAGCCAATCTCGAGAAAATCAATTCCTATAATGCTGACTTTTACTCTAGAGGTTTAATGCGTATTAAAGATGCTCCTGAAAAAATAATGGGTCAAGATATTGGAGATTTTGATGGTTCTTTAGATTCAACACGTAGTGGTATTGTCTATTTGTCAGAAACTATTTCTAAAATTAAATATCAGTTTCCTGATAAATTAAAAGAAAATATTATCGCTTCTAAAGTAAGTGGTAATGATAATGGTTTTAGTTTTAATACAGCAAGTGATGTAGATTTTAACTTTTATAAGAATACTGTTGAATTAGAAAACGAAATCATCTCTCCTATTGCCAGCTATGCCTTTAACTATTATAGGTATAAACTAGAAGGTGTCTTTTATGATGATCAGAATAATCTAATCAATAAAATAAAGGTTACTCCTAAAAGAAAAAATGATCGTGCATTTTCTGGATATGTATATATTATAGAAGACCAATGGGCTCTTTATGCCTTAGAACTTGAAATTACTGGAGAACGAGCACAAATTATTGGCTTAGACACAATCACTATCAAACAGAGTTTTAAATATACAAATGCAGATGCTATTTGGGTATTGATCTCTCAAAGTCTAGATTTTAAGTATGGTATTTTTGGTTTTAACGGAGACGGTAGGTATACGGCTGTATACAGCAATCATAATTTTAAACCAGAATTTTCTAAGAACACATTCTCTAGAGAAGTTGTTTCTGTCGAAAAAGAAGCCAATAAAAAAGATTCTATCTATTGGAGTAAACTTAGACCAGTTCCATTAACCGATGAGGAACAGTCGGATTATACCAAAAAAGATAGCCTACAAGTCATTAAAAAGTCAAAAAAATACTTAGACTCTACTGATACGGTTTCAAATAAATTTCAACTTACAGATATAGTTTTTGGTTATAATTATCAAAACTCATATAAAAACTGGAATGCTGGCTTTACAGGGCCATTAGAAGGAATTAGTTTTAATACAGTACAAGGCTGGAACAGTTCATTGGGTCTTTATTTTAGAAAAAATTACGATGATTACAATCGTTGGTATGCCTTTAATATCAATGCCAATTATGGAGCTAGTGATAAAAGATTTCGCCCATATGGAAGTATTGTTGCTAAGTTCAATAATATTTCTAAACCAGTAATATCATTATCTGCTGGAGTGCAAGCTGTACAATTTAATGCTTCTAATCCAATATCAAAAATGATGAATAGCATTAGTACATTATTCTTTGAAAACAATTATATGAAACTCTATGATAGATCTTACATTGATTTAGGCTATTCACAAGAACTTTTTAATGGTTTTCATTTGTTTAGCACATTGGCGTATGAAAAAAGAAGCCCATTGTTTAATACTACCAATTATAGCGTGTTAAATGTAGACGACAAAAACTATACATCTAATAACCCTATTGATGAGGGTAATTATAATACTGCACCCTTTGAAACACACAATATTGTAAAGCTAAATTTACAAGTTCGGATCAAATTCGATCAAAAATATATGACACATCCCAACAGTAAGTACAATTTGTCTAGCAATAAATACCCTACCCTATTTTTAGGGTACGAAAAAGGGATGGGAGCTACCAATAGTAATTACAATTTTGATGAAATTAAAGCTAGACTTACTCAAAATTTTGCTGTTGGAAACAAAGGAAGCCTCTCTTATAATATTGCTGGAGGAAAATTCTTTAATGCCGATAATATTGCATTTATGGACTTTAAGCATTTCAATAGTAACCTTACCCACGTTAGGTTAGAAAAACAACTGAATAGTTTCTCTATTTTGCCTTACTATGCATCTAGTACTAATGATGCCTATGCTGAACTTCATGCAGAACACAACTTCAAAGGATATATCCTTAACAAAATACCATTATTAAATAAACTTAACTTTAATATGATTATTGGTGCACATTCTTTAAGTACATCAAACAATATTCCATATCATGAGTTTTCTATTGGTGTAGATAATATTGGTTGGGGGAAATTTAGGTTTTTAAGAGTGGATTATGTTAGATCTTATCAAGGAAGTGGCTATAATGGAGATGCTTTTATGTTTGGACTCAGTTTTTAACCGTAATTGTAAGACTGACTAACAATGCGTTGTGAGTTTTATTTAAAATAATTCTAAATAAACATGGTTATATCAATCTAACATAGTATTTTTGCAGAGTTATTTAAAGTCAATCTAAATAGATTGTTTTAAACCTCTATGATTATTTTAAGTTAGTTTGTTTTGTCAGCCCTTGTTTCTCTTAACAAGGGCTGACTTTTTTGTACAAAAAAAGCCCTTGCACATAGCAGGGCTTTTAAAGTAACTAAGTAATTGTAGTGAAAATGATAAGATTTGGGTCCTTATTAATTTTCGTTGAGGTTATTACTAATATTGTATTTATAAATTGAGAACAGATCAAAAGTATAGTATTCTATTCTTTATCAGAAAAATAAGTTGCTAAGTCTCCCCTAATTGTGGTTAGGCATTAAAATCATGTTGTTAACTTTTTTTTTCTTACAAAAATAGGGCTTGTAGGAAACCATAAGTTAGCTATAAATTCATATAAAATGAAAAAAGCCTTGATAGTAAACCATCAAGACTCTTTTACGTGAACACTATACGAAAATGATAAGATTTGGGTCTTAAAAAAATCCTTGTTTTTGGTTATTAAATTTCATTGCCTTTCATCTTAATAACACTGCAAATATAGTAGTACAGCCAGTTTTAATAAAATAATAGTTGCTAATACCACAAATGTAGTGGTGAGTTTTATCATTAGTGTTGTATTTCTATTTTTTCTTACAAAAAACTTCTTATTTGTAAGAAGTAGCACGCAACACACTTTAAATTTTACTTAATCAACAACCAATTGACCTGTTAAGAGAGCCAAATAAACAAATCAGTTATTAGAATAGAAAGACAGAGTAATAATTACTAAAAATGAAAAAAGCCTTGATGTTAACCATCAAGACTCTTTTACGTGAACACTATATGAAAATGAAAAATTATATATCTAATCTATTGTTATTATTACTCTGAACTAATAACACTGTAAATATAAGACAGCATTATCATCTAGCGAATTAAAAGTTGTTTAAGAATCATTTACTGTGGTGAAAAAGCATATTTATGTTGTCTATTGTTTATTAATCTTAAAAATACAAGCTAACAAGACCCAATCCTTATTCTAAATGTATTTCTGGCATCACTATTGTATTTATTTTGACTAACATTAAAACCATTTATATGCACAATCACAAATCACCGCCAGTAGATGCTGGCTCAATGGCAGACATTGCCTTTTTATTGTTGATCTTTTTTTTAATGACAACAGTAATACCAGATGATCAAGGAATTTCTCAAAAACTACCGCAAAACTGCGCCAACAGCGATTGCACTATAGTTCAATTAAAGAGAAATGTACTTAAAGTATTTATTAATGATGATGGACAACTTATGGTGAACGAAAGTTTAGTCGCTATACATAATCTAAAAAAGCTTACTATGGATTTTATTGACAACAATGGTATTGACCCCAAGTTATCTGAAAGTCCTAAAAAAGCTGTTATTTCATTAAAAAGCAATAGAGGCACTCCTTATTCCACATATATTAATGTGCAGAACGAATTATTGGCTGCCTATGCTTCCATTAGAAATGATTTGGCAAAGACAACCTATAAAAAGGAATATGTTCAACTAAATTCATCTGAGTTAAAAGAGATTAAAGCATTAATCCCTCAGATTATTTCAGAAGCAGAAACAAACTAGTGTTTTAAAAATGCTATACAAACTGGACTAGGCAGGTTTACATCTTGAGTAAAAGTTAATAAACCTGTCTTTTTATCTCTTTTAAAAACCACCATATTATTACTTTTTTGATTGGCTACAATTAAAAAGTCATCCGCAGGACTTATTCCAAAATTCCTTGGCCAGTCTCCTCTTACTTTTTCTCTACCCACTACTGTTAATTTTCCTGTAGTTAGATCTCTCTTAAAAATTACAATGGTATTTTCTCCTCTATTGGATCCATAAACATATTTTCCATCATTAGAAACATGGATATCTGCACAATAACTTTTTCCTTTAAAACCTGAAGCTAGTGTACTTATCGATTCGACACTTTCATAATTTTCTCCATTTTTTTTATACACGCTAATGGTAGAGTTGTTTTCATTTATAACATATAAAAATAATCCATTATCAGTAAAACTAAAATGTCGCGGTCCTGTACCTTCTGGGGAAACAAGTTCTTTTTGAGTATCAGCAACATATAAATTATTCTTTAACTTATATCGTTTTACCTTTTCCAAACCCAAATCTGCAACATACAATTCATTTCCCAAAAACTGTGATGCATGGGCATGTGCTACTTTTGGACTTACTGGCACTGCATCCTCCATATTATGATCAAGAACCTGGTTTGCTTCTCTTAATGTACCATCAGCTGCAATATCACTAATCATAATATTACCACCAGAATAATTGGTTACGCTTAGCTTTTTTCCATCTTTGGAAATATCCAAATAACATGGATGTGCACCTTCGGAACTGATGTTATTTAATGCTGTTAATGTGAAATCCTTATTGATTTCAAAAGCTTGTACCGCCCCATTAGATCCGTTATAAGTATTTATTTCTTGTACAGCATATAAATTTGTTCCGTTAGGAGCAATTTTTAAAAATGAAGGTGCTTCCAACTCTGCTACCATTTTTTGATCAGAAAGTGTTCCCTCCTCTAGATCTAAAGTAAACCGGTATACTCCTTTACTATCACCATCTGTATAAGTACCAACATATATGGTTTGTTCTTCTTTTTGTTTTTTACACGCTGTTAGTAGCAAAAACGATATGCTTATTAGGATAAGTATTTTATTCATTTTAATAATTTAATAATGCAATTAATTCTTCTTTAAATCTATTTTTTGGCAAATAGCCTTCTTCCAATTTTTGAGCAAAAGGTATAGGAGTTTCTATACTGGCAACTCTTTTTACTGGTGCATCTAAATGTTCAAAACATTTTTCCATTAACAAACTGCTAATATCACTTGCTATTCCTCCAAAAAGGGAATCTTCTTGTAAAATAATAGCTTTTCCTGTTTTTTTAACTGAATCTATAATTGTAGCGGTATCCAAAGGCGCTAATGTTCTTAAATCAATAAGGTCTGCTTCAACATCTACCTCTTTTAATGTATCTAAAGCCCAATGTACTCCTGCACCATAAGTTATAATTGTAATTGCTTCTCCTTGTTTTAGCATTGCTGCTTTTCCAATTGGAAGCGTGTAATAATTGGTTGGCACCTCTTCATAAAAACTACGGTATAGTGCTTTATGCTCAAAAAACAATACAGGATTTGGATCATGTATTGCTTCAATAAGTAAACCCTTAGCATCAGATGGAAAAGCTGGATATACAATTTTAAGGCCTGGTGTTTTGGTAAACCATGCTTCATTAGTTTGGGAATGAAACGGTCCTGCGCCTACTCCTGCACCACAAGGCATACGGATAACCACATCTGCATTTTCCGCCCATCGGTAATGTGATTTTGCCAAATAATTTACAATAGGATTAAAGCCACTAGAAACAAAATCAGCAAACTGCATTTCCATAACTGCTTTCATTCCGTTTATAGACAAACCCATTGCAGTGGTTACGACTGCAGATTCGCATATCGGTGTATTTCGTACTCGTTCTTTTCCAAATTCTTCAACAAAACCATCTGTAATTTTAAATACGCCTCCATATTCGGCAATATCTTGGCCCATAATCACCAAGTCATCATGCTGTTGCATTGCTTGTTTTAAACCCTCAGAGATAGCATCTATTAACCTAATGTTTTTTGTTTCCTCAACAGGAAGAATTTCTTTATATTCATGTTTTTTAAACACATCAGCTAATTCATCTTCCAAATTAAAAGAAACTTCTTCTTCTGCAAAAGCCAATGCCAAATTCGCATTAATTTCTTCTTTTATATCTGCTGTATATTGCTCAATAATAGCAGGAGTTAATAACTCTTCTGCTAATAAATAAGCTTCAAAATTTGCTATTGGATCTTTTTCTTCCCAGTGTGCTATCAATTCTTTAGGCACATACTTAGTTCCACTAGCTTCTTCATGCCCACGCATTCTAAAGGTTTTAAACTCCAATAAAACTGGTCTAGGCCTTTTTCTAATACTTTCTACTAATGCTTTTACTTGGGTATATACTTCTATTATATTATTACCATCAATAATACGAGCCTCCATTCCATAACCCACACCTTTATCTGCAATATTTTTACATCTAAACTGTTCGCTACTTGGAGTAGACAATCCATAACCGTTATTTTCAACACAAAAAAGTACTGGCAAATCCCAAACAGCTGCAATATTTAGCGCTTCATGAAAATCACCTTCACTAGTACCTCCTTCTCCAGAAAAAACAGCAGTAACCTTCTCCTCGTTTTTTAGCTTATGAGCGAGTGCTATACCATCAGCAACTCCTAATTGAGGTCCCAAATGAGAAATCATTCCAATAATATTAAACTCTTGAGTCCCAAAATGAAAACTTCGATCCCTTCCTTTAGTAAAACCATTCATTTTTCCTTGCCATTGTGAAAAAAGACGGTGCAACGGAATATTTCTGGAAGTAAAAACGCCCAAATTTCTATGCATAGGAAGTATATATTCGTCTGTAGCCAATGCTTTGGTAAGCCCAACTGCAATTGCCTCTTGTCCAATACCGCTAAACCACTTAGAAATTTTACCTTGCCTTAAAAGTACAAGCATTTTTTCTTCAATTAATCTAGGCTTTAACATACCTCTGTATAAGTCTAGATAAGTACTCTTTTCTAATTCATCATTTTGATAAAACATATGCAATTAAGCTCTTTTGATATTTATGATTGGTAAATGTAAAAAAATAAATGAGAATATATAACGATACATACCGCTATAAATAGTAAATTTAGTCCCCCATTTCATTAAAATTGTAATAGTAAACTATAAAAACATGAGTGCAATACCAACAGTAAATTTAGCAGATTTTTTATCTGATGATAAAGAAACAAGAAATAAGTTTGTAGCAGAAATAGGAGAAGCATATGAAAACATTGGCTTTGTAGCCTTAAAAGGTCATTTTTTATCTGATACTTTGGTTAAAAATCTTTACGGAGAAATTAAAAACTTCTTTGAATTGCCACAGGATGTAAAAGATTCTTATGAAATAAAAGGTACTGGTGGACAAAGAGGTTATACTTCTTTTGGTAAGGAACATGCCAAAGGAAGAACAGAAGGTGATCTTAAAGAGTTTTGGCATTTTGGACAATATGTTAGCGATAATGATGAGCTAGAAAAAGAATATCCTGCTAATGTTAGTGTTAACGAACTAGAGAAATTTAATGCCGTTGGAAAGGAAACCTTCCAAATGCTCGAAAAAACTGCTAAATATGTGCTTAGAGCTTTGGCTATTCATTTAGATTTAGAAGAGACCTATTTTGATAATTATATTCATAACGGAAACTCTATTTTAAGACCTATTCATTATCCTCCAATATCTTCCGAACCTAAAAATGCAGTTAGAGCGGCAGCTCATGGCGATATTAATTTAATTACCCTATTGATGGGAGCCCATGGAAAAGGGTTGCAGGTACAGAATAATGACGGAGAATGGGTAGATGCCATTGCCCAACCAGATGAATTAATGATTAATGTTGGTGATATGCTCTCTAGATTGTCTAATAATAAGCTAAAATCTACCATACACAGAGTTACAAATCCTCCTAAAGAACTTTGGGGTACCCCTAGATATTCTATTCCTTTTTTTATGCATCCAGTGAGTGAAATGCCCTTAAATTGTTTGGAAAATTGTATTGATGAAAACAACCCCAAAAAATTTGATGATATTACTGCTGGTGAATTTCTTAATGAACGCTTAATAGAGTTAGGTCTAATAAAAAAATAGGACAATATATCATGGATTTGCAAGATCAATTAAAAAATTTATTTCCAGAACATACTCCAGAACCTGAACAAATTGATAAGAATGCTTCAGAAAAAATATGGATGCAAGATGCTCCTATTATTTGTAAGTATGAAAAACGAAAAGGGAAACCTATTACTATTTTAGAAGGCTATACTGGTGCTACCGCAGATTTTAAAAAATTGGCAAAGGAATTAAAAACAAAATTAAGTGTCGGTGGAAGCTTTAAAGATGATAAGATAATTCTTCAAGGAGATTATAGAGATAAGATAATGAATTACTTAAAGGAAAAAGGTTTTAATGTTAAACGTGTTGGTGGTTAGCAATATATCATTATATTTATTCGTTTAATTAAAAAAACCTTTACATTTAGCTGACCTTAACCTTTAAAAAAATATTAAAATGAGTTCAATTTTACATATTACAAATGGTGATAGCTTTACAGGTATACTCAACACTCTAAATATAAAAGGAGATGTAATTACATGGAGAGAAATGCTATGCGAAGGAAAAACTACAGAAGATGTCGGTAGTGAATCTTTTTGGAAAACACGTTTCGATTTTTTAAACAAATCTTATAATGTTACTAAAAAACACTTTATTGAAAAAACATTAAAAGAATATCGCTCCTTATGTAATCATAAAAAACAAGATCAAATTGTACTCTGGTTCGAATACGATTTGTTCTGTCAGATTAATATGCTTGCCGTAATTAGTTGGTTAAAACAACACAGACCTTATGCAGAAGTTTCTGTTGTTTGCAGTGGTAAAGAAGATGATACCGATAAATTATACGGACTTAGTGAACTTTCTAAAGCGCAACTCCTAACACATTACCAAAACAAAACAATATTAACAAAAGACGATATCGAGTATGCTGCTTATGTTTGGCAACTCTATTGCAGTAACAATCCTATTCGTTTAGAAGCAATTGCAAAGGATAACAATTCAAAATTCACCTATTTATCCAGTGCTATTGCAGCACATTTAAAACGTTTTCCTTCTCTTAATAATGGATTAAATACCTTAGAAAATATAATTTTAAATACTGCTAACACTCAAAAATTAGAGGCCAAAGAACAATTGGTAGGTAAAGTACTAAAAAATCAAGAAAATTATGGTTTTGGAGATACTCAAATTTTTAAAACCATTAGCAATTTAAAACCACTTTTTACTTCCTTTAATCCTATTAAACTTTCCAAAAATGGTAAGTTAGTACTGGAAAATTCACTTAATTTTTACGGTAAAATCAGAAATGATGACTATTTAGGAGGTACTTTAAAATACAGTTACCTCTACAATCATCAAAATGATAAATTACTAAAGCTATAATACATTATTGATATGAAATTTGCAGAATCGGAATTGATTCTTAATGCCGATGGCAGTATTTATCATTTAAATATTTTACCAGAGGACATTGCTTCTACTATCATCTTTGTTGGAGATCCCGATAGAGTACCAACAGTCTCAAAATATTTTGACACTATTGAAGTAAAAAAAGGAAAACGTGAATTTATTACACATACTGGAACATTAAAAGGAAAACGAATTTCTGTAATTTCTACAGGAATTGGAACCGATAATATAGATATTGTTTTTAATGAGTTAGATGCATTAGTAAATATCGATTTTAAAACAAGAACTTTAAAACCAAAACATACTACATTAGATATTGTACGAATTGGGACTTCTGGTGCTATCCAAAAAGATATCCCTGTTGATTCTTTTTTACTTAGCGAATATGCTATTGGTTTTGATAACCTTTTGCATTTTTATGATAGTAGCCATGTGCAACATCCAGAAATACAAAATGCATTTGTAAAACAGTGCAATTGGTCAACAAACAATTCTACACCTTATGTTGTTACGACTGCCAGTGATTTAGCAGATTCACTTATGAGTAGTTCCATAAAAAAAGGGTTTACAGCTACCAATGTTGGTTTCTATGGTCCCCAAGGCAGAATTCTAAGATTAAAAACACAGGATGCTGACCTTAATGATAAACTAACAAATTTTGAATTTAATAAACTTAAAATTACCAACCTGGAAATGGAAACTTCTGGAATCTATGGTTTGGCAAAACTTTTAGGACATAATGCTGTTTCTATGAACTGTATTTTGGCAAACAGAGTTACTGGAGATTTTTCTAAAGACCCAAAAGCAGCTACAGAAAAACTAATACAATATACCCTAGCAAAACTTACACTATAATTTGAAAAAAATAAATATTATTGGAGTCCCAGAACATTTTAACTTCCCATGGCATCTGGCCATAGAAGAAGGGGCATTTGAAGCAAGAGGAATAGATTTACAATGGACAGATGTACCAGAAGGAACAGGAAAAATGTGCCAGCTTCTAGAAAGTAATAAAGCTGATATTGCCATTATCCTTACCGAAGGCATCCTAAAAAGTATAACAGAAGGTAATCCGTCAAAAATAGTACAAACCTATATTGCTTCTCCATTAACTTGGGGAATACATGTAGGTGCTAATTCTAGTTTTAATGCACTAGATGAGCTTAAAGGCACAAAAGCAGCAATTAGTAGATATGGAAGCGGTAGCCATCTAATGGCTTATGTAAATGCCGAACAACAAGGTTGGAATACTAACGATTTGCAATTTGAAGTTATCAATAATCTAGATGGTGCTGTTACTGCGCTAACTGATGGTAAGGCCGACTATTTTATGTGGGAACATTTTACGACAAAACCTTTAGTTACCGATGGTACCTTTAGAAGAGTTGCAGACTGCCCTACTCCATGGCCTTGTTTTGTAATTGCTGCTAGTGAAAAAATGCTGTCAGAAGAAGAGGCTGTTCTTAAACACATCTTAGAAATTATTAATAATTACACCATAGATTTTAAGCAAATACCCAGTATAGATAGAACACTTGCCAATAGATACGAACAAGAACTAGAAGACATACAAACATGGCTTTCTAAAACCCAATGGAGCGAAGGTCTTATAAAAGAAGCTACCATAACCAAAGTACAAGACCAACTACTTTCTTTAGATATTATTGATAAAAAACTAGCCTATACTGCAATTGTTAAAAAAGTATAAGATGATACTACGATTATAGGAAATAAACCCGTACAGACCCCTTTTATACCCTTATGAAGGGGGTATTGGTCGTTATTAACGGCCAATATATTGTACAGTGCCTATATATTAGCCCTTCATAAGGAGTAATATGTTCTAAAGCGACGAGTTATAAGTCCTTATGTAGTGGTATATTGGGCGTTATACAGGTACCAATAACTTCTTTTTTTGAACTTATATATGGCATAGTAACGGCATATAAGTCCATATGCAACGGTATATTGGGCGTTATACAAGTACCAATAACTTCTGTTTTTGAACTTATATGTACTAGAGCAACGGGTTATAAGACCTATGTAACGGCATATTGGGCGTTGTACAAGTAGTAATAACTTCTGTTTTAGAGGCTGTAAAATAATTCCAGTAACAAGTATAATTGTTCCTTCAAACTGTTCGCCTTTAAGCCAATTCTGTGTGTGCTGATAAAAACCCATACCTCTTTTATGTTTTTTTTTTATCTATAAATATAGCCCCATAATAGGTCAAAAGAAAGTTAAAATTTTAAACTAAATAAGTTATCTCCCCACTAAACCAGACTTATGTCTTTGTTCATAATTTATCTTAATTGAAATACTGCTCTTGTATGTTTTATCCATTGCCTGCTACCAAACAAAAAAAGATCCTGTGTTTGCAACACCGGATCTTTTTCCAATTATCAATTACTTTATATTATCGTTACTTTACAGGCTCTTTCTGCATATGATACACCAGCTTACCGCCTTTGCTTAGATCGCTATGCAATAGTGTATTTCCAGAAACAACAGCACCATTAAAAGTAACTTTAGCTACATATACATTTTCCTTGCTTTGGTTTAACGCTTCTATTGTTAATACCTTGTTTTTTGCAAAAGTTACACTTGCAGATTTTACATTAGGACTTCCAATAGCATAAGCATCCGATCCTGGTGTAACAGGGTAAAAACCTAGTGCACTAAACACATACCAAGCACTCATTTGTCCTGCGTCATCATTACCGCAGAGTCCATCTACACCATTGCTATACATGGTATCCATTATCATACGTACTCTAGCTTGTGTTTTCCATGCATCATTGGTCCAATTGTATAAGTACGGAATATGATGCCCTGGTTCGTTACCATGTACATAGTTTCCGATAATACCATCTCTAGTAATATCTTCATTATTGGCAATATACTTCTCTTCTATTTCTGTGTTAAATATTCTATCTAAATGTGAAGAAAATTTATCCTTTCCACCCATTATTTTTATCATATTATCCAATTCATGCGGTACATACAATCCATAATTCCATGCATTACCTTCTATAAAACCTTGTCCGTGAGTATCTATTGGGTCAAAATTTACTCTCCACTCTCCAGAAGACAATTTTGGACGCATATATCCACTTATAGAATCGTATACATTTATATAATTGCTTGCTCTTTTTGCATAAGTATCATAAGAAGCAGTGTTACCTGCCTTTTTTGCCAATTGTGCAATACACCAATCGTCATAGGCATATTCCAATGTTTTAGATACAGAACTAGAACTTTTATCTTCAGGTACATAACCATAAGCCATATAGTCACCAATACCATCAAAATAAGAAACAGTTGCTGTATGTTCTGAGGCTGCTAATGCTCTTGTTAAATCAACATCAGTAGTTCCTTTTGCTACAGCATCTGCTATTACAGATACCGAATGATAACCAACCATACACCAGTTTTCATTAGCATAATGGCTCCATATTGGAAGCATATGATGCACACTTTGGTCATGATGTGCCAGCATAGACTTTATCATATCATTATTACGTTCTGGCTGAATAACATTAAACAGCGGGTGCAGTGCTCTATAGGTATCCCAAAGTGAAAAAATAGTGTAATTGGTAAAGTCTTCTGATTGGTATATATTCTGATCTAATCCTCTATAGCTTCCATCTACATCTTCGTACACAATTGGTCCCAGCATGGTATGATACAATGCGGTGTAGAACGTTTCTTTATCAGCATCAGTTATCGTTTCTACTTCAATTTTTGATAATTCTTTATTCCAGTAATCCTGAGTTTCTTTTCTTGTAATCTCAAAATTCCAATGCGGAATTTCTGCTTCCATGTTTTTAAGTGCTCCATTAGTACTTACTGGTGATAATGCAAACTTTACCTTTATTTTTTCGTTAGTTTCGGTATCAAAATTAAAGTATGCTCTAATATTTTTTCCTGCCATTTCAGGAAAGTTTTCTTTTTCATTAAAACGTCTATAAAAGCCATTATAGGTTTCTTTATCATATTTTTCATGCCCATAACTGGTGAAAGGTTTAGAAAACTGCATTGCAAAAAATACTTTCTTTGTCCTTGCCCATCCTTTTGTTTGGCGGTAACCAGTAACCAACGAATCGTTTTCTACTCTAACAAACGTCCATACATTTTTATTATCATGGTTGTAGATATTAGCAACTAAATCTAATATAATATGTGATTCTTCTGATTTTGGAAAAGTATATTGATGAAAACCTACACGTTCTGAAGCTGTAAGCTCTACTCCAATATTATAATCTTCTAGCTTTACCTTGTAATATCCAGGTTTGCTAGATTCTGTTTTATGAGAAAACTGTGAGTGGTAACCGCTTTGTGGTTCTTCTGCCTTACCAGGATTTAATTTTAGCTCTCCTGTTGTGGGCATTACCAAAAAATCTCCCAAGTCTGAATGCCCTGTACCACTAAAGTGCGTATGACTAAAACCAAATATAGTACTATCCTTATACTGATAACCAGAACAATAGGCATAAGTTTCTGGGTTATACCTTCCATCAACAAACATCTCTTGCTGGTTAGTCTCTGGGCTTAATTGTACCATACCAAAAGGAGTGGTTACCCCCGGAAAAGTATGTCCCATATTTTTGGTACCCACAAACGGATTTACAAATTGTACATAGTCTTTGGTTGTATGATCTTTTTTATCAGTAATTACTTCTTCTTTTTTAGTGTTATTACAAGAAATAAACACTGTAACTAGTGTCATAAATGCTAAAAATTGTTTTATCATTTGGATGGATATTATTTTATCCAATAATAATACTAAATAGCTTATTTTGCTAATAAAATTTATGTATTCTAAAAACAAAACATTTTTTTTCAATCCCAAATGAGTTTTATATAGAATCATTAGCTAATACCCAGTAAAATGCAGTTTATATGACTATCCTTTTTCCTTATCAAAACTTATTAATCTTTTAATAGCTACAAAATGTGCAAATAAAACTATGGGTACCACTATAGCAGGTAATAGTATAAAAGGAAAATATAATATGCCAACATTTGGACTATCAAAAGACAATTGTTGAATTATTGTTGGAGCTGACAGTGTTGCAATTACAATAATGTTTAGTAACAATACTAAACTAAAAATATTCCATATCAACAAGCCTTTATAACTAATTTTCTTTTTTATAAATACCAAATAGTATAATATTGGCGCGGTAATTCCAGCAATAATATCAAAGTTTAAGCCATCAAAAGTCATTATTTCTGGAACTGCTTTGTATAAAAACAACCAATACAACACAAGTTCTACAGGGATTCTAATGGTATGCAACAGTGTTAATTTTTTTATATTGAACGAGGTTATCCATTCTTTTCCTTTTTTTAAACTAAACACAAAAAATATTAAAATTAGCATTGGTAATAGCACAAATCCTAGTCTCGGTGGTACTGCACTCTTATCTAAATAAAATCCGGTATAGGCTAATATACTGTGTACTACTGTTAACACAATTAAAAATAATGATACTTTTTTTGTAAGTGTTGATGCTGAATAAAACAAGTATATTGTAAGGGTCGTTATCAATAAAAAGACTATTGAAACGGCTATTGGTAAGTTAGTTATCATGAATATTACATTTTAGTGATGCTAATTCAAAATTAATTAAGTTTCAAGACACAAAACTTGTCTTATGACAATTATTCACAAAAATCATTCATCCAATTCATCTAGCATCAAGCGTTGCTTTTTAGTTAGCTTGGCTACAACCAAATCATAAGAATTTGTTAGCCAGTTTTTTAAAACTGTATCATCAACGGAGCCATCAAGAACTACATTACTCCAGTGTTTTTTACTAAAATATGAAGGTTCTTCCATAGCTGGATATTGTGCCCTTAGCTCCTCTATTTCATTAGGGTTACATTTAATACTAAAACTTGAAAAGCCATTAATATCAGTAGCCGTAAACATCTTTCCCATAACTTTAAAGACCAATACATTTGGTAATTTGGGAAATGGAATGCTTTCTATTGCTCCTTTTTTGGATAAACAAAACTTTCTGTATTCTTCTATATTCATATCACAAATAATACCTATTAAATTTTAAAATAAGCAGTTAAGCTCCTTCGTATTTATATTTTTTGTTGAGTAGTAAAATCTAAACATAGCAGAGATTAACAATCATTTTTAGTCGTATATTACCAATCAATTTGTGTTAATCCTTTTCTTTTTAAGAATGTATTGGTTTTACTAAAATGTTTATTCCCAAACCAATACCCTCTATTAGCGCTTAAAGGTGAAGGATGGCCTGATTCCAAAACATAATGTTTACTAGCATCAATTAGTTTGGCTTTTTTCTTGGCATAACCACCCCATAATAAGAAAACTACATTTTCTTCACGTATAGAAATAGATTTAATAATTGCATCTGTAAAAGTTTCCCACCCTTTTTTTTGATGACTTCCAGCTTCATGTGCCTGTACAGTAAGTGTTGCGTTTAGTAACAATACTCCTTGTTTTGCCCACCAGGTTAAATCACCATTTTTTGGGTATGCAACATCTAAATCTGTTGTCATCTCTTTAAAAATATTTACTAATGATGGTGGATTATCTATACCATCATTAACAGAAAAACACAAACCATGAGCTTGTCCTTTACCGTGATAAGGGTCTTGTCCAATAATCACCACTTTTACCTGAGAAAGGTTGCAATATTCAAAAGCAGCAAAAATTTGATTTTCTGGAGGGTAGCACTGTTTTTCTTGATACTGCTCTTTTACAAATGTTGATAATTCTGAAAAATAAGGCTTTGCTAGTTCTATCTTTAGTAACTGCTGCCAGCTAAGTGGAATAAGTTGTTTCATGTGTTTATATTTATTGTTTTTTGACGGTCACATGTTGTTCGCTATTAATCATCTCCTTTGGTGATAAACTTCTTAGCATGCTCGTTTCATCTGTCTATACTTATTTTATTGAATCGGTCATATAGTACATCGGTATTAGTCATCTCTTTGGAGGTAAAATCTCTTGTTAATGAATGTTTCATAAAATTAAAAATAGCAAAAAAATAAGAGAAACAAAACTTACGCTGGCGCAAGTGTCTCGCTTGTGCCCATAAACTAACTTCCTTTTTTTTTTACCTTATTGGCTTTCCTGCTGCTACAGGATTTTGATGCACATGATTTATCTTCTCTCTTATAACTCCGTTGCTCCATAGTTCTATTCGTTTATTATCATGCCTCCAAAATTGATGATGCTTCACATTTGATGACTTTTCAGCGGCTTTTTTAAAATGTTCCAATAAAAACTCTTTTCTGCTCTCTTGTTGATTTTCATGTGTCCATGTTTATTGTTTCTTAACGGTCACATGCTCTTCGCTATTAATCATTTTCTTGCGTGATAAACTTCTTAGCGTACTCGGTTCTTGTATTGTTTTTACAATTTTAGTACTTGTAAATCTTTTAAAATCTCCTAATAATTGTTCTGGATTTTCTCCTTTTATACTTCTAAAAATTAGATGCACATGGTTTGTCATAATACACCAGGCTATAATTTCCATTCCCTTCTCTTTTTGACAAAATGCTAAGCTGTCTATCAAGATATCTTTATATACATTTCTAGTAAAAACATCTAGCCAGTCTACTACTGCAAAACTTACAAAATATAAGCCTTCTGGGTTATGGGATTTATAGTTTCTGCTCATTCTATTTTCTTTCTATTTCTTCTTTATCACCATACCACACGAAAGGATTCGTACGGTAGCGGGGGTTTTGGCATAGGTGGTTTGTACTCCTAAATGGAATGTTAGGAGAAAGAATAATATGTGTTTTATGTATTTAAGAAAGTTCATTGTAAAACTACGCAAGCATTTTCTATGTAGACTAGACTTCTATATTATAAATAGGCTCTGTGTTTTCTAAAACCTCTTTTAATTGTGTAGCGGCTTTATAATAATTAATATTATCTAGGTCATTTGGGTCTTCGTCATAATATCCCTTTTGTTCTTGATAATATTTATTAACAAAAACTAATCCCAATTCATCATTGCATAAATGATATATGATTGCTTTACTCATTGGTGAAAATTGGCCTAATATACCCCATAATTCTTCTTCATCTTTTGTCTTTATATAATCATACAAAACAACTAGACTGTGCCATTTGTTAAAATAAGGCAATACATCTTCTTCATAAAACTTAACAAACAAATTACATATTTCAGTAAGGTCTTTTTCTGATTTTATCTTATGACCGTCGCCATCTTCTGTACATGGAAGTTGATTCTTTATATCTACATCAACCGTAAAAGAAAAATGGTTATCTTCATAGGTATAACCATAACTACCAAATAAACTATTGTTAACTATTATAGGGCACAGTATTTTTTCTAATTCGTAAAATGCAATATTGAACCAAAAATGATGAATTCTACATTCTGTATTTGAAAATCCAAAATCTTTATACACCTCATTCTCTAAAACACTACACCTTGCACCATCTTTTGAAAACTTTCTGATTATTGTAGTATCTAAAATGCTTTCTGATATTAGGCGCTGCACTTCTTTATAATTCATTATTTAAATATTTTTGTGTAATTTAAAACTTCACCTACTTTACCATTACCATCGTAGCGGGGGTTTCTAATTTATCTGTTGGTATTTTTTTTTACTTCGTTCGTTATGCTTTTATTTATTTTGTCTTTTATCTATTTTTCTCTAGTGTAATATTTGTTACGCAAAGTCTCCCGACTTTGAGTTTTTATCTTTTTAGAACACTATTACATATTTATTCATCATTTTCTTTCTTTACGTTTTACAATCTCGCTTTCGCTTGGTTTGACCGCTAAGTCAAGAGACTTTGCGGAGCGGGGGGGGTAGCACTGCTTTTCTTGATACTGCTCTTTTACAAATGTTGATAATTCTGAAAAATAAGGCTTTGCTAGTTCTATCTTTAGTAACTGCTGCCAACTAAGCGGAATAAGTTGTTTCTTGTGTTTATATTTATTGTTTTTTGACGGTCACATGTTGTTCGCTATTAATCATCTCCTTTGGTGATAAACTTCTTAGCATGCTCGTTTCATCTGTCTATACTTATTTTATTGAATCGGTCATATAGTACATCGGTATTAGTCATCTCTTTGGAGGTAAAATCTCTTGTTAATGGATGTTTCATAAAGTTAAAAATACTAAAAAAATAAGAGAAGTAAAACATCGGCATAATATTAGGATAAAAACTTACCTTTGTTTTCTTTTTTATCATAATGAATCGAATACATTCCAAAACATTACAAGATTTAGAGTTTTCTACAGTTTTATCACAACTAGTTGGTTTTTGCAGCACCAATTTAGGAAAAGAAAAAGTGCTCGAAATTACTCCTTTTAGTAATATCGAAGCCTTACTTACTGCATTAACTCAGACATCGGAGTACAAAGCCTCTTTTGCTAACGACAATAAAATTCCTAACCATCATTTTGATGATATCCATAAAGAACTACAACTCTTAGGAATTGAAAATACTCTTATAGAAATTGATGGGCTAAGACGAATTGTAAACTTAGCTAAAACTGTTAATCTACATCTAAAATTTCACAAAAAGTTTAAAGAATACTATAACAGCCTTTATATTGCCTCTGAACATATTCCGTATAGTACAGAAATTCCTGAACAAATAGATCGAATTATTGATCGTTTTGGGGAAGTAAAAGACAATGCCTCAGAATTGTTATTTTTAACACGAAAAGAAATTAATGAGGTACGTGGTAAAATTAATCTAAGCTTTACCTCTGCTTTAAGTAGGTATCATACTGCTGATTATTTAGATGAGATAAGAGAAAGTGTTGTAGAAAACAAACGTGTATTGGCCGTGAAAGCTATGCACAGGCGTAAAGTAAAAGGACAAGTACTAGGGACTTCTAAAACGGGAAGCATAGTATATATAGAACCACAAGATACCTTAAGATATTCGCGCGAGCTTAATAATTTAGAGTTTGAAGAACTAGAAGAAATCAATAGAATTCTAAAAGAACTTACTAATTTTTTACGCCCATATACCGAACTTTTAATCGCATATCAAGATTTTTTATGTTTGGTGGATATTACAGCTGCTAAAGCAAAGTATGCTGAGGAAATGAATGCTATTCTTCCAAAAATTAATACCGATAAAAAAATAATGCATCTTAGAGATGCTTATCATCCGCTATTGTATTTAACCAATAAGCGTAAAAATGAAAAAACATTCCCACAAACAATAGATTTATCTCCAGAAAATAGAATTATTGTAATTTCTGGACCAAATGCTGGTGGAAAAAGTATTACACTAAAAACTATTGGATTATTACAAGTAATGCTTCAAAGTGGAATGTTGATACCTGTACATGAACGTAGTGAAGCTTGTTTTTTTGACAGGATTCTTACTGATATAGGTGATAATCAATCTATTGAAAACCACTTAAGCACCTATAGTTATCGTCTTAAAAACATGAATAATTTTATTAGAAAATGTAATGAAAATACATTGTTTCTAATAGATGAGTTTGGTACTGGTAGTGATCCTGAGCTTGGTGGTGCATTAGCAGAAACTTTTTTAGAAGTATTTTATGAACGTGAAGCTTATGGTATTATTACAACACATTATGCCAACTTAAAGATGTTAGCAAGCGAATTGCCAAATATGTGTAATGCCAATATGCTTTTTGATAACAAAACTTTAGAACCTATTTTTAAACTTGTTATTGGGCAAGCAGGAAGCTCTTTTACTTTTGAAGTGGCTCAGAAAAATGGTATTCCGTACAGCTTAGTTAATAAAGCAAAGAAAAAAATAGAACGTGGTAAAGTCCGTTTTGATGCTACTATTGCAAAATTGCAAAAAGAACGCTCCAAAATGGAAAAAACAGGGTCTAAATTAAAAGAAGAAGAGCTAAAAACTAGAGACGAATCTAAACGTTTAGAAGAACTAAATGCTAAAACAAAAGCTAAACTAGAAAACTATCAGGAACTCTATGATAGTAACCAACGAATGATAGTTTTAGGAAATAAAATAAATCAGATTTCTGAAAAATATTTTGTTGATAAAAGAAAAAGAGCTTTAATCTCAGAATTTCTTACCTTAATTGAGACTGAAAATAGTAAACGAAAAAAAATTACAGCTAAAGAAGTAAAAGTCAAAAAAGTAAAAACACAACAGGTAGAACAAGAGGTTAGTAAAAAAATAGCTGTAATTAGAGAAAAGAAAAAGGTAGACAAAAAGAAGAACATTCAAAAAGAGAAAAACAAACCTAGACCAGTTTTTAAGATTGGTGACCGTGTACGCATGTTAGATGGTAAGGCTGTTGGTAGTATTGATAGCTTGGAGAAAAATAAAGCAATTGTAAACTATGGTATTTTTACCACTTCTGTAAGTACAGATCAATTGGAAATGGTTCAAGCAAAGAAATAAAAATTGTATTTTTATAGTTAATTACTCTTACAAACTAAAGCTCGTATGGAAAACTCACTTCCGGTACATAAAAAAATAATTCTTTTTGATGGTGTTTGCAATTTTTGCAATGATACCATCAATTATATTATTAAAAATGACCGTAAAGATGTCTTCCGTTTTGCATCACTACAAAGTATTTTAGGTCAAGAGCTACTAAACACAAGAGGAATCAATCCACAACAAATCGATTCTATAGTACTTATTGATCCAGATATTGCCTATTATATAAAAGCTGATGCTGCAATTGAAATAGCTGTTGAAATTGGTGGACTATGGAGTTTTTTTAGAATTTTTGAATATATTCTCCCACAGAAATTTAGAAACTTCATTTATGATTTTGTTGCCAAGAACCGCTATAGGTGGTTTGGGAAAAAAGAGCAATGTATGATCCCTACTCCTGAGCTAAAAGCCAAATTTTTAGGTTGATAAAAACTAACTTTTTTTCACTCTAAATGTTACTCTTCTATTTGTAATTACTGTTCTTACTTTTGTTGTTAATATTGCTTGATTAGAAATTAAAACAGGACAAAATGTACTAACAGAATTAGATACTTGTACCCTATATCTGTAGCCATTTTTATCAATACCTGGTGTTATTAGTATTAGATTATTTGTTTGTGTTCCTGAATATTCACTTCCATCGTTAATATTTGTATAACTAACACCTCCATCTGTACTCATCTGCCATTGGTAGGTATCAGTATCATTTGCTATTACGGTAAAATTAGCATTTGTAGAAACAATAGTTGTAACATTTACTGGCTGCGTTACTATTGTTGCTGGTGTTTGAATTGTTATCGTAGTAGATGCGGCATCATTGGCACCATTGTTATCTATATTTGGGTTATAAGATATTGACGCATTATTTACAATTGCTCCAGCACTAACTGCTGTTGCCGTTATTGCTATAGTTCGTGTATTATTAACACCTATAACTGCAATATCTGGAACTTCCCAAATACCTGTAACAGCGTTATATGTTCCATAACCAACATCGCTAACATAACTAAAGCTAGCTGGTAATAGCAGAGAAACTAAAGCTGGTGAGGCTGCAATAATTGCATCTGGGCCATTATTTGTTAGGGTTAATGTAAACACAACTGCTTCGCCAATACAAGCATTAATTTTGTCTGATGTTAAAGATAAACTTAACTCAGAATCATTGGTATCTAAACATAAGGTAAAAGTACCATCTGTACCATTACTAAAAGTATCTACAGATATATAATATGTATTGCCAATTGTCAATCCACTAGCATTTATAGTTACATCATCACCAGTAGAAACATATCTTTTACTAAATAACTCGGTAGTGCCATCAGCTTCCCATACCGCCAATTGTGTATAGCGCTGACTTCCTTTGGCTCCACCTCTATCTACAGTAATATTAATAAGACCAGCGGAAGCAATAAAACTAAACCATCTATTAAATTTTGGTCCTGAATTATTCCAGTTTGTACCCGCATTTTTATCTGGCGTAGCACCTATTGTAGTGTATATTGCATTGGCTGAACAGCTATTGACTAAACTAGTTACATCAATGGCGCCTTCATAAAAATCATAATCAACAGTGTCCTCTAAGCATAGGGTAAATGATCCATCTGTACTGGTATTAAAAGAATCCACTGATATATAATATGTTGCTCCTGGTGTTAAACTTGTAACTCCTAAAATAACATCTTCTGTAGTTGTTTGGTAGCGCTCACTTTTTATTTCTGTAACACCATCGGCTTCCCACAATGCCAATTGTGTATAGCGTTGGTTTCCTTTTGTGCCACCTCTATCTACAGTTATATTTATCATTCCAGTTACTGGTGCAATAAAAGTAAACCAACGATTGAATTTTGGCCCACTATTATCCCAATTAGCTCCAGCATTTCTATCAGGAGTCCCACCAATTGTTGTATATATCGCATCTGCTGAACAACTATTAATAATGCCTGTAACATCTATGGCCCCTTCATAAAAATCATAATCTACCCTATCATCTAAGCATAGGGTAAAGGATCCATCTGTACTGGTATTAAATGAATCAACAGAAATAAAATACGTAGCTCCTACAGTTAAGCCAATTGCCCCTAAAGATACATCTTCAAGCGTTGTTTGATAGCGTTCACTTTTTACTTCGGTAATTCCATCTGCTTCCCACAAAGCCAATTGTGTATAGCGCTGATTTCCTTTTGTGCTATTAATATCAACCGTAACATCAATCATTCCAGTAAATGGAGCTGTAAACTTAAACCATCGGTTAAATTTGGGGCCAGAATTATTCCAATTGCTTCCAGCATTTTTATCTGGAGTAGCACCAATTGTTGAGTATAAAGCATCTGCTGAACAGCTATTCATTATACTTGTAATATCTATTGCTCCTTCATAAAAATCATAATCTACAATATCGTCTAAGCATAAAGTAAATGTCCCGTCAGTACTAGTATTAAAGGAATCCACAGATATATAATATGTTGCTCCTGGGGTTAAACTTGTAACTCCTAAAATAACATCTTCTGTAGTTGTTTGGTAGCGTTCACTTTTTATCTCAGTGACACCATCTGCTTCCCATAATGCCAATTGTGTATAGCGCTGGTTTCCTTTTATACCATTAATATCAACTGTAATGTTCATCATCCCCGTTGCTGGTGCTATAAAAGTAAACCAACGATTAAACTTAGGGCCAGAATTATTCCATGCCGATCCTGCATTTCTATCAGGCGTTGCTCCTATTGTTGTGTATATCGCATCCGCAGAACAACTATTAATTATACTAGTAACATCTATTGCTCCTTCATAAAAATCGTAATCCACCCTATCATCTAAACACATGGTAAATGATCCATCTGTGCTGTTATTAAATGAATCCACAGATATATAATAAGTGGCACCTACTGTTAAACCAATTGCTCCTAAAGATACATCCTCAAGAGTTGTTTGATATCGCTCACTTTTTATTTCTGTTGTTCCGTCTGCTTCCCATAAAGCTAATTGTGTATAGCGTTGATTTCCTTTTGTACTATTAATATCAACTGTAACATCAATCATTCCAGTAAATGGAGCTATAAACTTAAACCATCTGTTAAACTTTGGGCCAGAATTATTCCAATTGCTACCTGCGTTTTTATCTGCTGTTCCTCCTATTGTGGTATAGATAGCATCCGATGAACAACTATTCATTATGCCTGTAATATCTATTGCTCCTTCATAAAAATCATAATCTACAGTATCGTCTAAGCATAGCGTAAATGATCCATCTGTACTGGTATTAAATGAATCCACAGATATATAATATGTTGCTCCTGGTGTTAAACTTACAGATCCCAATGCAACATCCTCTAGATTAGATTGGTAGCGTTCACTATTTATTTCAGTAATTCCATCAGCCTCCCACAATGCCAATTGAGTATAGCGTTGACTTCCTTTTATTCCCTGAATATCAACAGTAACATTTATCATTCCTGATGCTGGTGCTGTGAACTTGAACCATCTATTAAATTTTGGCCCAGTATTATTCCAATTACTACCTGCATTTTTATCTGGTGTTCCTCCTATTGTAGTATAAACAGCATCTGAAGAACAGCTATTAATAATACTGGTTACATCTATTGCACCCTCATAAAAATCATAATCTACAATATCTTGCAAACATAGCGTAAATGTACCATCTGTACTGGTATTAAAACTATCAACTGAAATATAATAGGTGTCTCCTACAGTCAACCCTACAGTACCTATAGCAACATCTTCCAATGTTGTTTGGTAACGTTTGCTACTAATTTCTGTAGTACCATCATTTTCCCATATTGCTAATTGTGTATAGCGTTGATTTCCTTTTGTTCCTTGAATATCAACAGTAATATTTATCATTCCTGATGCTGGTGCTATAAACTTAAACCATTTGTTAAATTTTGGTCCAGTGTTGTTCCAATTACTTCCTGCATTTTTATCTGCTGTTCCTCCTATTGTGGTAAATGCTGCATCTGCCGAACAGCTATTAATTAAGCTAGTAACATCTAATGCACATTCATAAAAATCATAATTAGAAATTGTAATTTGAGTTGTTGCTGATGTATTTAATATAGGATCGCCAGACATGCCTCCATATTCTACTACATAGCCTTGTGGATGATAGTTAGAAGAAGGGTTAGTACTACCAGTAATAGACAAATCGTTCCAAGATCCATTAGGATTTACATTGGGATGTGTGATGTGTGCATAATCTTCATTACCTGAATTATTAGGTTCTCCTGAATTCCAAAAAGCATAATTAGGAGTACTGCCTCCTGCTAGTCCATTCCAAAACACAGTACCAGATTCAGGACCTGTAACCCATCGCCATTCACCTTCAACAGCAGCATCACTAGCTCCAATCCATCCTGTTCCATTAGCTTGCTCCCCAGAAAAATCTGATTCTGCCTGAGATGTTAATGTTGCCAAATATCCTTGTAACCCATAATATGTTCTTGCGCTTGCTGCTACATTTGCATCATCCCATCTAATCCCTAAACTAGGAACAAATTCATAATAATGTCCAGTAGTTGGCAAATAATTAGGGCCTCCCATTGTAATAGAAAAATCTCTGGTACCAATAGGGTTTGTTCCACTACTAGAATATACTACTGCACTTATTGCAGCTTCAAACGCTGTTAGTGTAGCTGGCCCTTCTAAGGTTAATTTTCCTTCTGTTACATCCCAACTCGAAGTTATAGATGGGTGTGATCCTGTAAGCGTAAGTAAATCTTCACCATTAATGTATCCTGATGTTATTTGAACCGCTACAGCAGTAGCTGTAGTATCATCAGCATCTGTAATACTAATAGTCTCAACCACAGGTATAGTCCCTTGCGCACAAAAAGATTGATTACCCGTTGCTGTAAGTACTGGTGGGATATTTACATTAGTACATATTTCTATTGAAAAATTAACTAATGTCCCTATATCAATCCCAGCATGGTCAGAAACTCTTAATGTCCAGTTTCCATTAGGATTTTCTCCATTAAAAATACTCAAAACATCGTCAGGTTCAAAACTACCAGTAAATGGAGCTGATCCTCCAACAATTCCAATTGTTGCAGCGTCATCAAAAATTGTGTTTACATAATTATTTCCAGAACCACCATGCCTATTTGAAAGGTTTATAGTTGTACCTTGTGGACTCGTTAATCTAATTCTTAAATCACTAACATAGGTATGTATTATGTTTAAAGTAACATTTACATCAGTAACAGCACTTGTTCCAAGATAATTAACTGTTTCTGAAACTCCCGTAACATTGGCATCTGGAATACTCGCACCTGTATTCCATGTTAGCACAGTACAGCTTTGAGCTATAGAAACATTGATATGTAGAATACTAAAAAGTAGTATTAAAAAAAACGTTTTGTAAAAGGGCATTAAATAATCTGGTTAGTTAGTCTGGCTTAAAAATAGTAATGCCTTGACTTAACTACCAATAAATGTTGTGTACAGGTACTAATAAATATATGAACCTACTATTGGTAGTTGTTAACTTTTCTTATAAAAACTAAACTTTATTTATTCCATATTTTATTGCTTTAGAAAATCCAATTTTCTTATTTGTGCAACCAAATATTAGAAGGTCTATTTTAACAAGTTTTTCAATTAATCCCATACAAACCTCCAAGTACCATCTTCTTGTCTTTTCCATACCGTATGATAAACACTAGTTTTCTCTTTTTTAATGCCCAATGAATCAATAAAAGTAAAAGTAGCATCACCATAAGTATAGGCCAAGTCACCAGAACTACTTACCTCTACAAAAGTAGGTTTCCAGGTTAGGGTTTCATTTGGTCTTACATCATTTTTAATCCATTCTTTAATGGCTTGCTTGCCTTCAACCAACTTTCCACTTTTCCTAATAACACCATCAATTGCTGCATATGTATAGAATGCTTCTGCAAGACCAATTTCTTGTGCCAATCGGTTGAAATCTTGTTCAACTTTAATAATCTCAGCCTTCCACTTTTCAATACTTTCTTTAGGTTCAGATGTCTTACAACTTACTAAAAGCGCTATCGATAAAAATAATATGCTAATTCGTTTTTTCATGATTACCGTTTTAAATTATAAAAAATTATATCTATTGGCAAGGCATTCTATAGTATATGCCTAACAAATAAAAACTAGACAGCGCATACATAAGAATTTTTAAAAGCAAGTTCTAATCGTATAAATTTAGCTTTTAAATCAGAAAAAACAAAATCAAAACATTTATTACAATTTCATCTGATAAAAAAGTTATATGTTTAGTTTAAATCCAAAAATATAAAGCTCTCCTTTAATAAAATCAATTGCTTCATATCTAGAAAAACCTAATCTTTCATACATTTTCCATGCAATTTTCATTGTTTTTGTAGAATGAATAAAAAGCTGCTGATGTCCATTTTCTTTTGCTTTAGTTATACAGGCTTTACAGAGAAATTTAGCTATTCCTTTTCCTCTTTCAGCTGGGTCAACGGCAAGTAACCTAAATCCTGAAGCATTTTTAATTTCTGATGCAATTCCTCCAGTTCCATAGTTCTTCATATCGCTAAAATACACAACAGCGCCAAGCACTTTATTTTTATCAGATACAGCAACTAAAAGTTCCGTATTATCTTTTTCAGTTAGTTTTCCAACATTCAATAACATTTTAAAATATTCAGGGTTTTCTGATCCTTTTGGAAAACCTTCTAATAAGGAGTATGCTTTTACCATTAATTTACCAATACCTTCAAATTCTTCAGGTTTAGCATTTCTTATGTCAAACTCATTGCTATTCATTAAAAAAAAATATTTTTACAAAGTTACTTTTAATTTTGGCATCATTTTATCTTTCTCATAAACGACTCTTTATAGGTTTTTCCAATAGGAATAATATTGTCTCCCATAAATACTTGATTGCCATGTATTTTTGTTATTTTATCAATGTTTACAATATAAGAACGATGAATTTGTACAAATCTAAAGTTTTGCAATTTCTCATTCCAATTACGTAGACTATCCAAAATCAAGATTTTTTTTGCTTCAGTAATTACGTTTACATAATCAACCTCTGCTTTTAAGAATAAAATATCATCGATATTTATGTTGTACAGGGTTTTATCTGAATATAAAAAGAGGTTTTTATCAATTTCTTTTTTTTGATGAATCAGTTGATTTCTAACTCTATTTACTGCTTTAAAAAAACGCTCAAAAGAAAAGGGTTTCAATAAATAATCAACTACGGCTTCTTCAAAAGCCTCAAGGGCATAATTGCTATATGCCGTAGTTACAATCACTTTTGGTGGATTGAAAATTGTTTTTAAATATGATAGTCCATTTAATTCTGGTAATTGAACATCAAGAAACAAAATATCTGCTTGTTCCAATTTATCCTGACTAATATCTAATCCATTTTCATAGGTACCAATACAGTCCAAAAAAGGAGTTTTACTAATATAACCTTGCAATACCTCTTGTGCTGGTTTTTCATCCTCTAAAATTATACAATGTATCATAACTGAATATGGAGTGCTAGTTTAAAAATTTTGTTACCATCAATAATATGCAATTGATGGGTATTGGGATATAAATAGGATAATCGTTTTTTTGTATTGGCTATACCTACCCCACTCTTTTTCCAATTTGTATCAATATCATTTGCTGCATTCTCCAGAAAAGGGTTCTCACAATAGAAAGTTAAATTATTATTCTCCAATACAATTTTTATTTTTATGCAATGCCCAGAACCTCTTAAAAGACTGGTATATTTAAATGCATTTTCTACAAACGAAATTAATAATAAGGGTGCAATATCTTGTTTATAATTATCAATAACTACTGAAAAATCTACAGTTATTTTATCCAAAAGGCGATCTTCTTGTAAACTGATATAATCCTTAAGATGTGTAATTTCTTTTTTTAAAGACACATATTCGTTTTGCCCTTCATGCAACATGTACCTGAAATTATCTGATAATTTTAAAATCATTTCCGCCGTTTTATCTTCTTTTTTTAATGCACTAGCATAAATGGTATTCAAGGTATTAAACAAAAAATGTGGATTAATCTGTGATTTCAATCCAGCCAATTCTGCCTGCTCCTTCTTTCTATTGACATCTTCTAAAGCTGTTTGTTTTTTGTAAGATTCTTTTATGGAATACAACAAATAGGCAAACAAAGATAAAATGGAATAGGTAGAGATATAACCTATGGCATAATAACTTAAAAATGATGCCGAGTGTGTGCCTTTAAACAACCAATTATGGACTTTTAGGTTTATATAACCAACAACACAATACAGTATAAAAAGCAATAGTATATTCCGTAGCTTTTTTTGAGATGGAAAAAAAAGCAAATAGGAAACGTAAAATACAAGCATTCCAAAAAACAAATCATTCAATTCGCTATAAAAATGATATGGAGCTGCCCTTCCAACAGCTTTAAAAAAAGGAAACAACAAATAGATAATCCAAAAGCCTAAATGCAATACTGGTTCTCTTGCATTGCTGTTTTTTAGAAATGTCATCATTTTAGATAGTATCATTGCTGTTATTTATGAAATTTAATCAATTGGAGTTTCATAATATTCTCTATTTTTTCTAGTTCTAAAGCGTTTTTTATTCTCAAATAATTTATAATTAATGCTAAACAAAAAATTACGTGTTTGCGACTGTATATCCCAATCTGTTTTTTGAATCAGATAAGCAGTTTTACTTGTTCTGTGAAAACCATTACTATTAAAAACATCTACTATTCTTAAACTAGCAGCCAGCCTATTTTTTAAGAATTTTCCGCTTATTGCAACATCCAATCTGTTTCTGGCAGCTACATAATTAAATGCACCCTGACGCTTTGGTGAATAAATATACGAAACATCTGTGGTGAAATTTTTACCAATGTTAAATGTATTTTTAAACTGTATATTAGAAGAATAGGTTTCATCCCAAGTAACTGCTGAACTTTGATTGATTTTGGTATAGTAATAATTGACGCTAAGCCTTGAATCCCAAAAAGATGCTAATTTATACTTTACTATTGTTTCCAAACCGTAAGAATTAAACGATCCAGCGTTGTTATATCTAAATATCTGCTTTTGGTTTTCTGAAGATTCTGTCCATAGGATTACATTTTTTCTATAGCGATAAAAGCTTGTGACTCCCAAACTTAACCTTTTTCCACTCTTTTGATAGCTTAACTCAATATTGTCACTAATCTCAGGGATTATATCTGAATTGTGTTGCCAAACATAAAGAGGATTCACAATCTGAAATGCATTTATATGATGGAAATTTGGCCTAGAAACACGTTTACTATAGCCCAAATTTAGCGTATTACCATTATCTAGTGCATAAGATAAATGTATAGAGGGAAATAGGTTTGAAAAATGCTGTGCTGTTTTAAAATTAGTTCCTCTATTTTTAGAATTGGATGTAAAATGTTCAAAACGCAATCCTGCCTGAACATTAATTTTAGCCAAAGCAAATTTTGCTACTCCATATATGCCCAATACCGATTCCTCATAATCAAATTGTGCATTTGTTGACATCTCATTTACTGGACTAAACATACTTTGACTCTCTAATGATTGGGAATTTCTAGTAATTCCAGTCTCTATAACAAACCGCTCTTTAATAGGAAATGTATAATCTAATGCCAAAGATTGCAGCACAAAATCCTCTATTAAAAACTGATTAGAAACAAGCGTATTATTTTTATAATCAGCTATTGGATATTTATTTGCACTACTATTTATATTATAATCCAATTCCAAAAAGTGCTGGTCATTATCAAATTTCAATCTATAATTTGCATTAAAGATTGTTATGTAATGAAAATGACTGTTTTCTCTCAAAAATTCATAATCATCACTTCCAGAAACATTAAAATAGTTAGAGTTGTTGGTATAATCATGAGAATCATCTGTATAATCGATTCCAAAAGAAAATTCGTGCCTATCCTTAACAAAGAAATCCAAGCCTGATGCTATTTTATAAACATTTCCATCAAACTTATAAGGTGTAAAAATGCTTTCTGTATTCCCATTGCTAAATTCCCGATGTATGCTTTGCTTATTATATGTTTTACTACTAGATTTTGATGCATTCAAACGAAAATTTATGGAGGAAAAGTTATAGTTTCCAGAAATCCCATAACTATGCCGTCTGGTACCAACAGCACTGTTTATGTCTAAATTTAGTCCTGAATTGCTATTTCTTTTGAGTATGATATTAATGATACCCGAAATTCCATCAGCGCTATATTTTGCCGAGGGCGAAGTAATAATTTCCACCCGGTCTATGGCTGATGCCGAAATCTGCTGCAATAACTCTGTTGCACTTAATGAAACTGCTTTGCCATTTACCAAAACACGAATATTGTCACTGCCACGTAATGATACCGTTCCTGTAGCAATATCGGTTTGTACTTCTGATATCTGGTCAAAAGCTTCCAATGCATTAACTCCAGATTGTTGAATATCACTTCCGAAATTAATGATCTTTCTATCTATTTTTAGCTGGGTGGTAGTCCTTTTTCCTTTAATAACAACTTCTTCTAAAATTGTTCTTTCGGCTAGTAATGACAGCTCCAATTCTTTTTCACCCTTTAATTCTGCTATATTAAGTCGTAATGTTTTATAGCCAATAAAACTAATTTCAAGATAAGTAAATACTTGGTTTGTATTCAACTGAAAATCTCCATTTTCATCAGCAGAAATACCATCTACCAATTTTGTATTATTATAAAGCACTAGCGTAGCAAAAGGAATATTCTCTTTGGTGTTTGCATCAGTTACATGCCCCTTTAATTGTGTTTTTTGAGCAAAAGCTGAAACTGCCATGCAGCAAAAAAATAAGATTAGTATATGTTTCAAAATATAAGTTTTTAAAATTCATAGCAAATTTGCTGCTATGTAAGTATTTTAAAAACTTAATTATGTAAACGTAGGGTATTGCTCTGTGAATGATTTATTTTTGGAATTGGAGCTGTTTTTTTGAAACTACATATTGTTTATCGTGTACTATTTTATAAACTAACGGGTATACCTCCGTTTTATCAAGTCCGTTGTAACAGAATCATTGTTTTTCTCCTTTTAGAGTTAATTGAGTTAAGTCAAATCCTGATTATGGTTTGCAACTTTGTAACATACAGGGTGTTCTCAAAGAGTTGATATTTTACTAAGTTCTGGGTAACTTAAAGTACTCCCTACTCCATCCAATAAAGTACCTATATCTAATGATTTTTGCTGTGCTAGTACTAAAAAAAATAGAATTAAAACGAATGAAAATATTATTTTACCATATACTTCTTTATATAATTTCAAATTTGTTGGTTTGCGTATTATAATAAAACTCTATATCTAACATAAGTTGTTCTTTTATTTCATTATTTCCATAGCCTAAAGCTGGATCCCCATCTATTTTCTTTAACGCTACTTTTTTTCCATATGATGAAACAACTGGTATTGCAGTTTTTTCCTCAAATAAAAGATAATCATATCCGTTTTTTAAATCCTTAATTAAACCATTAACCCTCTGGATTGCAACATTTGAAGAAAGATACATTGCCGTGGAAATGTTATATTCTCTATCAGACAATTTTTTGCCGAATAAATCAAAATCTCCTCTTTTAATTATACTTATGATGTCTAAATATGCTCTCTTTATTTTTACCTCATAATCTTTAATGTCTTTTATTTTTCCCCCTTCTTTCCAATAATCTCTTAATTCATATGGAACTTCTGCATTAAAAAAAGATGTGTTTTTTAGTATTGGAGTTGTTGTTTCTTTTATCTTCTTAGATTCAAAACCATCATACTGCTCCTTATATTCAAAATCATTAGCCGTATCAAACAGCCTTATAGTATAATTCAACTCAGCTTTAGGCGAAAACTTTGTTTGTCCTAGTAACGGAAGTATTTTAATAGAAACTTCTTGTTTTCCACTACTGGCTATTGCATTATTAATAGGGATTCTTGTTGATGCCTGACCTTCTAGATTCATTTTTAATACTGGGTGATCATTTACTCTAATTTCAAATAGGCATGCAGCTGCATTAAAGTCAATCATATAATAAGGTTCTTTCATAATTTGTTATTTTTTTTAGTACTCAATTTTTTTTTGAATTCTTACTAGTAAAACTCATATATTTTTTCTCCGTTTTTAGACTCTCCTCTATAATACCGGCTAAAGTTTGTATAAAAATCTAAATCTTCGATATAATATGGCTTTAAAATTTGCATTGGAAAATTATTTTTAGTGGAAGTTCTAATCAATTTTTCTCTCACTAATTTGTACTCTTTTTTAGTGCAAATTAAAAATTCTACATGATAATAGTCTTTACTTTCTGTACTACCAGTACTAAAATTCACATCGGTTTCTACACCGTTAGAAATTTTGATTTGAATTACTTTATCTTTTAACACCCAACGGGTATAATGATCATGTGGACTATGTTTATAATAGTATAAACCTGATTCTAAATAGCTATCTCTAGGTTCGTATTTAGTTTTATGAATTGGATTTCTATCTGCATCGTAATTTACATAGGTTACTTCAGTGAGTACTGTTCCAAACTCGTAATCTTGATCCCAAATGTCCTTTCCATAGGCAAACATTTTATACAGAGCAGTATCTAATACTAAGGTATCATATACTTTTGCAGTAGCCCAACATGCTTGTATATTTAAATTAAAATCAGTTTCAAATTCAATTTTATTAGCATTTAGACCAAGAAATTGCACAATACTATCTAATTCTAATGCCTTAAAATGATACCTTTTTTCATCTAAATAGGTGTACTTTTTATTTGATATTATAGCCTCCCGATTTTCACTAGTTGGGTAAGCGGCTTTTTCATAATCTTTAATAGTATACTCATTATTAATTGTGTCTAGTGATTTTGATAGTAATGTTAGTATCTCTTCATTAAAGTTTAATTTAGTTAAGTCGAATTTAGCTCCTTCTATTAAAACTTCGGGCTGTATAAATTCTTTCTTTTTTTCTTCTAAATTACACGATTGTAACATTGTAATTAATAATAAAACAAAAATGAAATATAGAGTGTTTTTTAATATTATAGTCATTCTCTCATTTGGTATATTGATTAGCAAGGTTCTCAGGGTCATTTTTTAATTCATCTTTCAAATAATCTTGATAAGTGTAATTAGTATCTCCTTTTTGTTTCCGACTAAGTAAGAAATCTTCCCAATATCCAAATTCACCTGTTAAATATAAATCTTGGATATTGGTTGAATTATTTTTCACTTCAAGTGAAGCTTTCACAGTACCATCTAAACCGTATCTAATAAGATATAAATGATTATTTGTTGTTTCTTCCCATAACAAGGCATCAAAATTATCATCTATTTTATCTTCTACTCTCATATAACTTGTGAAATCTGGCTTTCCTAATTTTTCTATTAAAGCATTAAGCAAGTCTTTTGCTTGTTTTTCAGAATAAATAGAAACTCCATATTGATTAATGATACTGTCTTTTTTATTGTAATAAAAAGAGACACCATTGATACCCCGTTTACTATTTGGACTCTGGCGTCCAATTAAAATGACACCATTAAAATTTAAAAATCTATAATTTTTTGTAATCACATATTCAGTACCATTACCTCCATAAGGATATATTGTCTTGTTTTTAATATCTGGCACTAAACTGCTTATTTTTTCAGATTTTAAGCTTAACTCTGTTAAATCGAAATTTGGTTGCGATTTACAACTTTGTAAAACACTAGTCATTAATATAATTTTAAATAATATTTTCATTATTATAAGTTTTATTATCTTTTAATGTTAAATGATGCTCTCATTAATAACTGTTATAGTATACATCATACTATCCTAACAGTGCTATGTTAGCACTTAGCCCTGTTAGTTCTTCTACCCCTTTTACAATATCAAAAGGTTTAAATAATATATATTCTTCTTTAAAATTTACTAAATTTGTGTTATAATCGCCCTCAAACCATCCTTTTTTTATTAATAATCCAATTTCCGCTTTAATCTCCACCTTAGCCGTAACACCATCAAACATTAATTTAGGTCTATATACTAGCTTACTAGATTGGTATTTTAGTCCATGCCCAAAAGTTATAGAGCCTTTGCCTTCAAACTTAGCATAGGCTTGTGCATAAAATTCGCCTACAATAACTACTGCCTTAGCCTTTACTACCAAACCTGCTTCTAGCTTTAAACCTATGGTTGCCGTTGCATCCAAGGTTGCCTCTTGGTTAGGGTCTGTAGTATCTGAAGCTGTGTTGTATTGTAATGCTAACGCTGGTATTTGAATAGTGCCAAAAACAATTAAGTTAAGATACAAATCTATTGTTATTCCACTGGTATCTTCATCTTCATCATCTCCTTTTAACCAATCCCTTATTTCTGAAAAAATTAAAGCTGCTGCAGGACTAGCTACACTTGCAACAGCAGCATTTAACAAATCAAAAGTTAACTCTATTCCTATAAGCGGCTCTGCCTTAAAATAAAACTTTAATAAAGTACCTAGCTCTTTGGTTTCTATATTTTTTTTGATGCCTCTTTCTAATTGCCATTCAGCACCCAAACATAAATTAGGCGGTAAAACATCAACATCTAAAGGGAATTTTTTACCAACTGTTTTAGTAGCAGTACTTTTTGTTTTTCCTGCTATTATTTTAGAAGCTTCTTTAAGTTGTGAAAAAATTTTATAGAACTGCTTTATTTTATCCTCCCATTTTAATGTTACGTCTAGATTGCTACCGTAGTTACTTGTACTCAGGTTTTTATCCCATTTTGCTGCGAGTACCACTCCAAAATCTATATCTGTTTGCTTCCAGCGTTTTTCGGCACCGATTTTACCTGCATTACTTTGCATTTTTTTATGCTGAGCAGGTGATAAATTTTGCCATTTTACAGCTAAACTATTACTCAAATTTAAAAACAAGTGAAAATCCCATTTAATATCTGGATATGCTTTTACAACCACCGCAGGGCTATAGGCATTAAAAAAATAACGACAACTGTGTATATGTACATTATAGTTTGCTGCTGCATCTTTACTTTCTCCTCCTTTAATAAGGTTGTATCTCGGCCATATGTATTGTAAAGGTGCTGGATTAAACGCCGATAAGGTAGATAACATTGGAAATTCCAAGGATAATCCTCCTTCTTTTTCTGCTGCATCGGGTGATATTACTACAATTTTTTCTTTATGCTTATTTGCTTCCCTAAAGCAGTCTTTAGTAGCAAAATCTGTAATGTCTATAGTAATGTTTTTTTTGTTTTTTTCGCTACTCGCAGCAATGGTTTCATAAATTAAAGCTCCATGTACTTTTGTATTAAACTCAATATCTACACGCCTTGCTTCTATATAATTTTTTTCGTTTAAGTTTTCTGAAGAATCCTCGTCGCTAATATTGGCTTCTCCATAACCTACAGATATAATACGTTCTGGATCTAGTTTTCCCTTTGCAAAAAATGCTTTTATGGCATCGCTACGCTTTTGGGAGAGTTTTTTATTGTATTCCTCTGTACCTATTACACAGGCATAGCCACTAAGGTTAATAGTAGTACCAGGATATCTTAGTAAAAAAGCTAAAACATTGTTGAGCTTTTTTGCAGTTTCTGCATTTATATATGCTTTGTCAAAATCGAAATAAACAATACGTTCTATATTATTCTTTTTTGCAGCAACTAGGGGCAAGTCTTGCCCTTCCTTAAACACAGAAATTTTCCCTTTTGATCCTTGCTCGGTTATATCTATTGCAGTAAATTTACAAGGTTCATCTTTTGCAAAGTTTTTTTCTGGTTCAAAGACTTTGGTAGGTGTAATATTTGTTGAAACTTCAACTTCTTTTGTTATTATTTTATCCTCTATTTTTAAATAAATAGCATGTTTATCATCACCCAAGTGGTCTTTTATATACTTTCCCTTAGAAGTTTTTGCTTTTATATAAAACTCTTCAATATCTGAAACCCAATAACTTATTTTACTTCGCCATGAATAAGTGTTGCCTATTTGTAGCTTAACCTCACCTCTGTTTACTTCTACATTTGTGTATTCAAGGATAAAATCGTCATCACCACGTGCCTTATTATATATCTCAACCGTAATTTTATCGTTATAAAGTCCTTCTGTATTTAACCATAGGTATATTAAATTACCATATCCAATATCCCCAACATTTTTAATATCTCTCCCATTTACCTTAGCACGCCAATCACTTGCTTTTATCAAAGGTGTAGAATATCCATTTATATATATACCTGCTCTGTTTTTAAAATCCTGATTACCAGAGCGACTTGCTTCTATATAAAAAGAATAAGGACCACATAATTTTTTTGGTATTTTAAAAGTATAAATCTTCCCTTTTACTTTATGTAAAACAATATTACGACTCTGTGTTTGTCGTATCCAATAGACATCTTCTTGTTTTTCATCTTCAGATGTATTGGGTAACCATTCCATTACTTTAAAGGAAATATGTTTATCACCCCTAACCGTAATATTAGTAGTTATGCCTCCTGATTTTTTTTGATAAAAAACACCATCATGTCCTGCATATAATTCTATTGTTTTTACTCCTTTTGCCATAATTATAATTTTTAAGAGGCTTGTTCTTCTATTCCTTCATCAGTACTACCATTTGATGACATCTCGTCTGTATTAACCAAAGGGTTTAACTGAGCTTGGGTATCTTCATCCGAATTCTCTATGTTTTGCTCACTAGCCTCCATAATTTGCCCATGGTCTGTTATTTTAACACACGGAGATCCTGCTATAACACAAATGGCTTGGCTATCTTCTGTAAGTACATTTCCACCATTTTTTAGCTCTGCATCTTCATAAAAATCTTTCCATTCGGTAATATTGGGCTGGCATGTTTTATAACCACCTGGTGTTGGCTGTAATTTGCATTGCCCAAAGGTGTTTTTTTCAAAAGGCTGTCCTATTTCTAAGGTTGTAGCTATTAACTTTTCACTTCCTTCTTTATCATTGGCATACTCGTAAGTATGTGAGGCTACTTTTAAAACATCTGGTGTTGTACCCTGCATGCATTCGCATGTGGCGCCTTGTACTATTATGTGTTTTTCGCTCATAAGTATTAGTCTTTATGAAAATAACTTCTTTAAGAAGGAGTTTTTTTTTTCTTTGGGTTCTATTATGGAATCTGGGTGTCTTTTATTTTTATCTATAGTGTCTTCTATTTCTGAAATGGATAATGATATTGATTTTTCTTTTTTAAGTTTTAAATTGCATTCTAAAAATGCTGATTGTATTTTTTTGGTTTTAGGGTGTAAAAAATATAGTGCTCTATAATTTCCATCCACTGGACTAATGTTTTCATTTTCTGATGGGAAATACTGACCTTTCTCTAAATCTATCTTGCTTCTTGGGTCACAACATTTTCCTTTTAGTTCAACCTTTATATGTTTGTTTTTTAAATAAGCATCAACTTCTTGACGAATATGAAATTGAACACTTTTTGTATTCGGGAGTATTGGAAAATCTAAACTGCGTTCTAATTCATAATTGCCATTGTATGTCGTGTATATAGTGTTAAAATAAAGTTGATAAAACCAATCGTTTTGTAAAAAATGAAACAATACATTTTTATCCATTAATGTTTGTTCAAAAAGCTGAAAGTATTTCTCAGCTACTTCTCCTTTATAATACTTTAGGTTTTTTACTTTTTGCTTTTCCCAGCGTGATAAAATATCATTATGATTTTGTATCTCTAACAACAAACCCTCTTTCGTTACTTGAAAAACAATTGGATATAATGTCTTCGTACAAGCAAGTGCCAATTCGTCAGCTACAAGGTCAGGCTCTTCATTATTTATATATGTTTTGGAAACAAGATCTATGGACACATAAAATTTGCCTGCTTTATTTCTTGGATAAAAACGAATATCTATATTATACTTAATGGTATTTGTATTTGTACCCGACTGTATTGTTTTAAAAATACCATAACAAAGATCTCCTTTATAATTAGTGTTAGAAAACCTTCCATTATAAGAGAGCTTAAAAAGTGTTGGTTGATCTTGGTCATCATCTGCCCAAGTTTCTTTTCCGTTTTTAAGAACAAAACCTTTAGGTGGTACAACTATTTCTGTAACATGCTCTGGAATACTAAATAATATTCTATTGTCTAAATGTGACTTATCATTATGATACCCCTTAAGTTCATCCTCATCCAAATTAAGACTTTTAGCAATAGACGCTAAAGTATCCGTAGGTTTTACTTTGTATGTTTGAGAATTTATCATTAAGGATTATTATTCAATTTTGTTTTTTATTAAGTACCATGTATTTTCTTCTTTCTATTTTAACTACTGGTATAGAGTAGTTAAACTCTCATCAGTTTTTCTTGCCATTTAAAAAATTATTCAATTTCATCCAAATGAGTAACAATCCTCTAGACCAAATCAATGATTTCTCTTTCTTTTACATGCAAGGTTCCTTCTTATTGAATAAGCAATGAGGAAATCTAACATCAACAGAATCTTTTAATTTGTAATTTTTTGTTTGAATTAATTTACCTTCTTTTGAATAATACAACCATTTCCCCTTTTTAAAATTATTAAATACATCTCCTTCTTCTTTGATTAAAAAATTGTGGTTATTAAAATAGTAGTTTTTCCAATATCCACTACCTTTTTTAAAATTGGTTGTATAGTCCGCTATAGCAAAATTTCCATCTAAGTTTCCTACACTATCATAACTAAAAGTACGCCAATCTTTCAATGCTGCTATTGAGTTATAATATATGCCTTGAGGTACCCCGTTTACAATAAGAACATCTTCTGACCTAAGTTTGTCCTTATGATAACTTATGTAGAATTTATCTACTATTAATTTGTTTTTTAAATCGTACAACTTACCGTTCTTAATGCTATATTTTTCTCTAACGTTTGAAAGCTTTTCGAATTTAATTTCACCTGTTATTCTATAATCATCATCAAACCAATATAAAATTGAATCAGAAGAGGGTAAAATATTCTCATTATCCAGCTTAATTGGTTTAGTAGGTATAATTTTACCTTGGTTTGTTCTACAACTAATTAATACTATAAAACTAAATAAAATAAGAGTACATTTTTTCATTAGCTTCAAATGGGTTTCTTGTTATTACCTACTTCGCTTATATTCTATTATCTAAAAAGATTTTATTTTATCCAATTTTTCTCCATTAAAATTTTCACTTACTACAACTTCTTTTTTAGTACCGTTTTCTTTTTCTCCTTTCTGGGAGTTACAAGAATTAAACAATAATAAACCAATTATAAAAACTACCTTCTTCATTTTAATTGATAAGAAGTTCATCATATTTTTTAATCAATAAATTGAAATATTCATTGATTTCTTGTGGCAATTTAGAACCCAGCTCTATCTCCCATACTGTTTGTTTTTTATCATATTTAAACACAAATTTATAATCTACCTGATCAGTACACACGCCACAGCCATACTTTAATCCATTATTGTATATTATACTTGGCGGTGTCATTATTTTTTTACAGTCTTCAGCATTTAATTCTTTTTGTTTGCCAAAAGCAATAATATTATTCATCTGAATTGTATATATTTTCTTTTCACCATCTAAAGACATTAAATAACATGTAATACTTGTTAATGGAGGCACACTGCCCATTTTATTACTTTTTCCTTTTTTTTGTGAATTGCAAGATGTTATAATAAAAAAAGTAATTATTATATATATATGTGTTCTCATACTAAGTAAATAAAAATTAAACTTCTATCTGTCCTCATTAAACCCCATTGTCATTTAAAAAAATTATTAATTTTGTCATTTGCTTCAAAAGGATTTCTTGTTTTAAAAGTAATACTTGTTTCATATTTATTTATTCTCCTTTATCCATTTCTCTCTAATGGCATCAGTGGTATCCAACATAAACACACCTTGACTTTCCCAATAGACTTGCTGTGATTTTGGATAGGATGTAACATAGATTTCACTCCTATTTAACTTTACTTGATGTTTTACACCATTATAATCCAATAAAATAAGATACATTTTATAATAAGGTCTATGAAACTCCATTGAGGCAGTGTCTAATATTTTATAATTGGTATAACCTTCCCTTTTTAAAAGCTCATAAAACTGTGCAGGCTTTGTAATCTCTTGATTTTGATGATGCCATTTTGTAATATGCCTATATATATATGTATCACTTCCTTTTTTATTAATAAAATAAAACAAATCTGCTTTATACTTCTCTGTAATAATATCCCAGTCTTTATATGTCTTTTTATCCTTTATATTAGGCGGTAAATTATAAGTAGCGTAACCATTTTCTCTTGGCTCATTTTTAGGGTATAAATATGGTGCCGCCTTTTTAACCTCTTGTTTGATAAAATGGTCTTTACTTACTAAATAGGGTGGCTCCTCTGGATAACTGGAACAGCCAAATATTGTTAGTATTAAAAATATATACGCTAATTTTTTCATATTTATTTATTCTCTTCAATCCATTTATCTCTAATCACACTAGGGGTATCCAACATAAACACGCCTTGACTTTCCCAATAGGCTTGTTGTGATTCTGGATAAGATTTAATCCATACTTGAGTCTTTGATAAAGTTATATTGTGCTTTACACCTTTATAAAGCAATAACACATATCTAGTATGATATTTTTCCCATACATTCTGGTGAAGTATTGTACACTGTTCTTTTAAAATGCCTTCTGCTTTAAGCAAATCAAATAAATAGTCTAATTCTAATGTTTTTTTCTCTTTATTGCCATGCCATTTTTTAATACGTCTATATATATATAAATCCCTTCCTTTTTTATTAATAAAATAAAACAAATCTGCTTTATACTTCTCTGTAATAATACCCCAGTTTTTAGAAGACCTATGAGCACCTATTTCATATGGTAAATTGTAAATTGCATAACCATTTTCTCTTGGTACATCATTAGAATGTAAATAAGGTGCCGATTTTTTAGCATTTTTTACTGTAAAATGGTCTTTGGCTACCAGATAGACTGGTTCTTTAGGGTAACTAGTACATCCTAATATACTTGCTACTAATATTAAAAGTGTTATTTTTTTCATTTATATTTATTCTCTTTCTGCCAAGCTTCAACTATCTCCCATGGAGTGTCCATCATAAACACTCCTTCACCAACCCAAAACTTAGTTTCAGGTTCTAAGTAAGACTTAACCAATATAGATTTTTTTTCTAAATTAAAATTATACTTAACACCATTATAAAGTAATAAAACATACCTAGATTTGGACTTTTCATCTACCTTGTTTATCAGTATTTCACAATCTTTTTTTGAGACACCTTCTTCCTTTTTAAGTAAATCGAAAAAATAGGATAGCTCCATGGTGTCTGATAGTTTCTCCTTTAAAATTTTATATACATGCCTATATATATATACATTGTTATCCTCTTTTCTTACCCAATAGTACAATTTTGTACCCTTGTATTTATTTTTTATAATGCTCCACTCTTTAGTGTTTTTCCTTACACTTTCAGGAACATTATATATAAAATAACTATTTTTTGTTGCATTAGTGTTCGTGTGTAAATAAGGGGCTTCCTTTTTGGCATTTTCCAAAGTGTATGCATCTTTACTTAGTAAAAACGATGGCTCTCTATAGGGTTTACATCCTATAAAAGAAAGCAGGATTGTTATAATAATAAGTTGTTTCATATTTCTATCTTTTTATTATAATTTCATCATTTTGATTAAAACTGTTCCTCTTAAAATAATAAGGCTTACTATTTTGCCCATAATCTCTATCATACATCTGATAAGTTACTTTAGATAAATTTACAGGACCACGTAAGTCGTAAAAATCTGTGGCTGGAACTACTAAAGGAGAGCCCCCAATAGATTCTGTTATAATACTAGCCAGCGTTTTTGCCATTTTATAAGCCTTTCCTATAGGTAAAATATTAGACACCAGCCCAATACCAGTTCTTATATTATCAAAATCTTGTATTTTTTTGTTGATCACAGCATAAGGGAAGGTAGTGTCGTTTTCTCGGGTGAATTTACTTATTTCTTTAAGGCGCTTACAAACGCATCACTTAAATTTATCTCTTTATCAGCCCCAAACAATAATTTCTTTTTGTTAAAAAGATTATCTTCCAAGCTTTTATGATTGGCTTTTTGCTTGATTGCTAGTATGGGTTTATCCTTTAATGTTTCAATTGCGGGAAACATAGACACCTTTTTTTCCTCCATAGTTATTCCTGTACCTAAGACATTATCCATAATACCCTCCTTCTCACCATCTCTATAGCGCTTTGTACGTACTTCTTCAAAAAGTTGTTTCTCATGCCAGCCAATACGTGGGTTACCATTACCATCTATACCTACCGCAACAATATCCAGGTCGCGGTATATTTTTTCGTTAGCCATAGGTTCAGGTATTTCAAAGTAACGTTTTAAATCATATAACATCACCACAGTCACAGCATACTTACCATCGTGTAAGTTCATGTCCGTAACATAACAACCATGAAAAAACTGATGTTCTTTTAATGGTTTCGAAACCTCGTTACCTTGCATTAAATCTTCCTTTTCAGGTGGTGAATACGTGCCAAATTTTATACTGCTCATAATTATTTATTGCCTTGTGATGTTATTTTCTTACTTGATCCTAAAGTTAAATTTTCATTTGTGGCTTCTATATTTAGTAATTCAGTTATTTTTTCCAATTTATCCCCCACAAACAGCTGATAATTGTTTTTAACTGTAATTGTTATATTTCGTGCTTGTTTTGTAATTGCCATATTAAAATAGATTAGATTTTTCGGCACTATTAAATTCCACCGTTTTTCCACTTTGTAAAGTCATATTTTCCTTTTCGCTAAACATGCTAATTTCGCTAGCAACTTCATTAGAGGTTGTTGCATTACGCTTAAAATTTTCATCAACAATTTCTGTTCTATTATCCGATGTTTCATTAATATCACCTGTAGCATTTAACATCATATCCTTACCAGCTACCACTGAGACATTCTTTCCTGCATTTTCATCTATATTCTCACCAGCATTCACCACAATATTTTTTCCTGCAGTAATATTTATGTTTTCTCCTGCAGTAATGTTGATATCCTTTAATGCATTAATACTAATGGTTTCTGCTTTGGTATCAATAACAAAATGATTTCCTTTTTTATCGGTAATCGTAATACTCTCCGCATTATCAGTATCATTAAACTCAATCATATGTCCAGATCTGGTAATAATACTCTTGATATTGTTGTTTTGTTGACCTCCTGCTCCATTTCTACCATGAAACATGCCTCCTTGCACATAGGGTCTATTAGGATCTCCATATTCAAAACCTACCATAACCTGATCTCCCGTTTCTGGAATAAATACATGTCCTCGGTTTTTGCTATGTTCATTTCCTTTTCCCGCATCGGGAGTCATTACACGGATCCAATCGGAACGCATAATTCCATTTTGCCAGAAAAACTGTACTTGTACTCTACCTTGATTTTTAGGATCGGTATTAGAAAGTACTTTTGCTACTTCTGGCTGTGCTATTGGTTTTGTTGTTTCAGGTGCTGGTAATACTTCTAATCCGCCAGGGAGTGCGGTAATATCATTGGAATATTCGTAGTTATTATTTGCAGTATGTTTAATTTCGGTGATGATATATTCCCCATATTGTTTGATATCGAAATTAATTTTCTTTTTGATACTTGTTTGCGTCATCGTTCCCATATCAAAATCAATATTTTTAAAACGGGCAGCACTTATTTTTACCACCGATGCTAATCCTAATCCTGCTTTGCTACTGGTGGCTTTAAATACATTACCTAAGGCTGTAGCTTCCGATTGAGAACGGGCTAGCTCCCTATCTATTCGCATTTTGTCTTCTACATAGGAAGGCGAAAGTTCTTGAGGAACTATGGTATATAACTTTTTGGAAGCTTCAAAAGCATCAAAACCTAGCTCATTAAGTCCATTTACCGTATTTCTTGTTTTATCGGCAAATTGATTGTCTTGTGCCGCATGGTAAGAGATTTGCTTTTTTCGGGTAGCAAAAGTTTGCATTTGTATATCGATATTATGCATATCCTGCCCATATTGCAAGGTGGTGGTTTTTGCTAAACTTGGTTTTCCAAAACATAATTGTGTACCATCATAAAACAGCCATTCGTTATATTTAGATGCCATCCGTTGGAGAAAATGAAAATGACTCTCGTTATATTGTACTTCATATGGAATAACTTCTTTATAAGTGGGTGCAATAGCAACTTGCATATTTACATCCTTTACCACATCATTAATAATAGTGGTTAAGCTTTTTCCTGTCCATGATTGCGTATGTGGACCCGCTTCTAATAATAATGTTGGAGAAGAACCAGTAATTATAATATCTCCATCAAAACCTTCAGTATGTAACATTTGAATGCCAGTAATATAACCAAGGAAATCCTTGTCAGAAAATGAGATCGTAAGACTAGTTCCTAACCAATCTTTGCTCTTATCCAAAGTATGTGAACCGAGCTCTTCTACAACATCATGATCCAAGACAATCTCAAAAGTATGATGCTCATTTATCTTCTGATGAAGTGTAATTTTCTTAAAATGAGTGATAAACTTATTTCCTATACTCATCACTACCTTGGGACGTATTGCACTAGATTTAAAATCGTTCTTTCTTCTGGACATCTCTTTTTTGATTTATTATTGTTTATTGATGCTTACTCTTTCCTTTAATACTGTTTATTTGCTTACTCTTGCTCTGTATTCTGTTTATTTGCTTACTCTTGCTCTGTATTCTGTTTATTTGCTTACTCTTTCCTTTAATTCTGTTTATTTGCTTACTCTTGCTCTGTATTCTGTTTAACTGTTGAATCGGTTAGCTCTTTGATTGAATATTGATGATTTACTATTGTTCTTTAAAACTGTTTATTTGCCTACTCGAACCCTTAATTTTGTTTAATTGTGCAATCGGTTAAACACTCTTCGCTTTTTAAACTGTTTATTTTCTTACTCGAACCCCTTATTTAGTTGAATTGTGGAATCGGTTAAACTCTATTGGTTATTTTGACTTTTTTTCTTTTTAACTTTTTTTACCAACAAAACCAGACCATGCAACAGTAGCACTATTGCATAGTCCAAATTTTATTTATAAAGCTAACTTAAGCTGTTGGCCATCTGTTATCGATTTCTGCATTACCGATTACAATTTCTTCTGCTGATACCGTAAATCCTATACGCATTGGTATTTCTCCAGAAACATCTAGTGTCTCTTTATAATTTACGATATATCCGTTTTTGAATTCTACTTCTTTCATTTTAGCATCTTCATCTGTTTTCTTATAGATGATCTTTCCTGAAATTGATTTAAACTGACTGTTTAGCATCGCTTCAATTATTGAAGTATCTCCAGTAGATTCAACCTCTAATTTTACTCTTCCTCCATATACTCCAGAAGAAGGCTTTCCTTTTTTGTCAGTATGTCTGCTAAACTCATATTCTGAGAATAATACATCAAATTCTTTTCCGCCTAACTCAAGGCTTGCTCTAAATGAACCCATAATTTTAATTTATTTGGTATTGTTTATAATTCTATTTGGTAAAAATGAGGTTATTATTTTGCTAGAAAACTAGTATTTAATAGCGGTATACTACATATGATTTATGCTACTGGCCAACGGTTATCGATCTCAGCATTGCCAATAACAATTGTTTCCGCCGATACTGTAAAACGAATTCGCATTGCTATTTCTCCACTTACATCTAAAACTTCTTTATAATTTACGATATAACCGTTTTTAAACTCTACTTCTTTCATTTTAGCATCTTCATCTGTTTTCTTATAAATAATTTTTCCTGAAACAGATTTAAACTGGCTATTTAACATTCCTTCTATTACTGAAGTGTCTTCTGTAGATTCCACCTCGATTTTTATTCTACCACCATAAACTCCAGAAGAAGGTTTTCCTTTTTTGTCTGTATGTCTACTAAATTCATATTCTGAAAATAATACATCAAACTCTTTTCCACCCAATTCTAGGCTTGCTCTAAATGATCCCATAATTTTTTAATTTTTAAGTTTATAACAAATTCGCTCTACCCAAAAAAAAATATTGGTTTACTTTTTTTGGATACAATACATTAAAAAACAATAAACTACTTGCTTGCTGTTAGACACAACAATAGTATTGCCTATTAAATTTATAAAAGTGAGGTTGTGCTTATGTAATAAGCTAGGAATCAATTATATTCAATCTGACTAGTATATCTTGAATATAAAAAAATCCTGAAAACAATTATGCTAACAGAATTCTTGGCAATCGATAAGAGTATTATAACAACTTATTTTAGGACGACGAAGAAAATTCTATTTGTTATGTGCTTTACTATAGTAAATGTAAGAAATTAAAACACAAATACAAAATATAATTTAAAAAATAGACTGTTTTTTACTCCAGTCTATTTTTTATAAGATATTAGCTCTTTACACTTGCTTATATTCGCTATGCCATACAGATTCTTCTGGTCCATCTCCTTTGTGACCATCCAATTGTATTACAAAACTTTTTGCTGGAAAATATGGCGTAATATGAATATCTAACAACACCCTATCTTTCTGATTTGGATCTTGTTCTATTTTCATTACCTTAAATTTCTCTATCAGATTTGATGGTCCTTGTATTCCATCCAAATATTTCACAATCTGACTTCTCAGGTCTGCTTCTGTCCTTGTTGTCCAGTTTTCAAAAGCTCTTCTGTTTAAGAAATCGAACATCACTTTTGTTATATGATCAAATACACGAACTACAGAATAGGTTTGTAAACCAAGGTTATCTCCGTTAAATAATGTTTTAGCAGAAAATGCCATTACTTTACTATATTCGTTCACCATTGGTACTAGGCCCATACGTTCAAGCTCAGAAATTTCACTCTTTTTTAAGTCAAATCGTACACTTTCTACTTCATTTAGGCCACCAAATTTCTTTCCTGCCACTACTTGAGACATCAAAGTACTATATATCTTACCTGCTAATGCTGATGATGGTGGAACATACAAATGATCTTCTTCCCCTACTTCATCTACTTTTCTTCTTCCTAGTAACCAGTTACAAGACATTAATGTATTGGACTTATATACATCTCCACCGGTATGATCTGCATTAAAGAAAATATCAATTACATCATCTGGAGTTTCTAAATCCTGAAAATCTGTCACCAATACCGCTTTGTTATCATAAGCAATTTTTGACCACTTTTCTATAACAGCATTAGACCCTAAATATCCAGGAATATTAATAATAGAATAGTTTTTTCTAAGATCAAGACGGTCAAAGTTTTGCTTTAACTCATCGGCAACATAATCTATAAATAAGGTGTTATCCAAATCTGAAACCTGCTCTAAATCAGCATTCATAATGGTTACATTCTTAATCTTATCAGATTCAGCATTTTTATAAAAAAGTGCTAAAGATCTATAATTACGTTCCAGTTCTTCTGTTGTTTGCAAAGCGCCTTTTAAATTTTTATTTAGTGTTTCCTCAGCTTTGTTTGCTTGAGCATTCGCCAAATCACGTAATTCTTCTACGCCTTTTCCACTTTTAAGTAACTCTAACCAAACATTTAATCTATTGGTTAAATTTTTACGTTCCGACCCCCATTGCTTGTCCGTTAAGAAAATATTTCTTCTTGCTTTACGCTTTGGATTTAAGTTTGAATATTCATCAATGATATTTTCCAAAAACGAAAAACCACCATATTCTGCTAGAGGATTTTGTTCTAATACAGCTACATCATTAGCCGTTACCTGTGAAGTTGCCTTCTTGTTTTGTGCCTTTGTCGCCATAATCTAATTGATTTTTGAGTTTTCTATTTCTTTAATTGATCCTTCTAACATATCTATAATAGCTGCTCTTGTATCAGGATTTTCTAATGCTTTTTTTAACGCTCTATTGGAGGTTAGTTGTCTAGAAATTTTTGAATACTGCTCGCTTTCAACATTTAGCTTACTTAAAAAGTCACTATTTTCTTTAATAGATTTTGCACCAAAATCTCCTAAATTACTAAACTCCATTGCCTCTTTTACTTCAGTACCTTCCTCATCCATAAACTCTAATTTAAGTTTTGGTGCAAAATGACTGAATACTTCTTCAATTGTTTTAAGATTGTAAACAGCTTCCGGAGAAACTGGAGCTTCATTTGTTAATTTTTGAACAAATAATGTTCTGTTAGAAGGAATGTTTGCAATAGACTCACTTGCATCTACTTTAATCTCGTTTCCTCCAATGCCATAATTGTACATTGCCATAGCTTTTAATTTTATTGATTAATAAAAAATTGAATAATAACATCCCTTAGAAATATCCAAATTGAATGATATTATCTTATTATAGTTAATTGAAGTCTATGCGTGTTAGTGGTTTTGAGTAAAGGCTTTTAAGAAGAGTTTATTCGATAAATATACATAATAGTTAGCATTAAAACAACTACTAACCCTAATAATATATGCAATTGGTTATTATTTTTTGCTATTAGTAAGTTGATGTTTTTATGCAATTGACCAATCTCTTTATCAAATTTTTCTTCTTTGGTTTTATTTGTTATTATATATTTTTCTAATGCTTCTATTGTACTTTGGTTGTTTAAATTTTGCAAGTGAAAATTATATGAAATATCACTTATTACTTTTTCTCCTAAATCTGATTTAGCGGATAGATATAATTTTTTAGTCTCATTTTCAACTATATAATCATTTGTCGTTTCTACAGTATATGTAACAGGCGTTTCAAGTTCACTAAATGCAAAATAGATTAGTACTACAGTTAAAATCAATATAAAAACTAATGGGATAATTCCTTTCTTTTTTACAGCATATTGATTTTGGATATAATAAACCTTGCTAGAATCACTATCAGATTTGTTATGCATTACCACAACACCATCCGTGTTATTGTACTGTTCCTTTAAAGCCAAATAGGCATAGCGATCTAGCGTATATTTCCCTAAATAAACGGTTACTTCTTTTTTATGCACCAACCAATCTAATACTTCCTTTAGATGGCGTTCTGTAATTTCGGGATTATCAATTTTCCATAAGATATCATTGGCAGAGACGGCTATTGGCTTCTCTACATTAGAAAAATACATGATTTCTAATACCAGGACATGTAATGGTTTTTCTGATTTTTTATTTCCCATATGCTCCTAAAATGTCAAATGTGTTGGAATAAAATAATAGTCATCATGAAATGTTCTTTTAAAATCATAGGCATATCTTTTACTCATTAATACGTGCTCTAAAGCTTCTATTTTATCTGAAAAACAAGCAGATAACTCTCGCAATTCGTCACTTGTTACTTTTCGTTTTCGTTTTATTTTTTTCAATCCTAAGTTTCCTAGTTTTTCATCAAAAACAGGAATTCCTGTTTTTAGTAGAAAGAAACTTGCAACTGTACTTTTTCGTTTTATTTTTTTGGTTAGCACATAAGAGTTAATTCCTTTTGCTGTTTTATAGTACCGCTTAAAAAGTGCTCTTCGCTCTTTCTTTTTTAACTTTGGACTAAATAATGGCACAATGGTTCTATAGTTTTCTATAAGCTCTTCTAGCTCTTTTTTGTTCAACAAATAACCAGAAATAGCTCCTGTTCCATCATCTTTATTTTTATAGAATGTCTTAAAATACATTTCATTTGCATTCACCTTTTCTAACAGTAGCCTATCTGAAGAAAGCATACGTTCTACATTTTTTGTTGGAACACTTCTTAAAAAAGAAAATTCTTTTGAAATATTTGCCCTAGATTTTAACGACAGTTGATTAAAATTTATGGTTTTGGTAATTACCGAATCTAATACCATCTCAAAATCATGAGGCGTAATATTTCCTTCTAAACTTGGAAATGCTAGTCCTCCTTGATAATTACTGTTTTCTGGAGAGTCTAATACATATACATTGGCATCAGATTTAAGACTTACAAATGAGTTTTGTGCCTTGATGATATTATAATCCACATTAAAATCTTGAATATAATCTGAGTTTGCTGCTGCTAAGCCTCCAATAATTGCCTTTGCCTGTAAAATAAACTGTTGATGCGCAACAGCAGATGAATTTTCTAATTGATAAAAAAGGAGTCGTGAATACGATTTTGTCAGCGTATTTAGTAACACTTTGTCATCAGTTTCATCCTTTGTAAAACCCTTGTCCCCAACTACTATAATTATATTATTTTCATAAGTAGTTGCATTTTCAATATCCATTGTTGCATTAACACAGGCCATTAAACTTTTGTTTACAGTAGTATTACTACTTTCTAATTCTCCTTGAAAGCCCTTGTAAACAAAATCTAACCATGCTGAAAAATTACTGCTTTTATTAAAATTATACTGCTGATTACAACCATAAGATGTAGCTGAATATGTGGTTTTAAAACCAAAAAATCTTGGCTGACTCAACAAAATTTTAAGCTTTTGCAAAGAACTCATCAACTGCATTTTTTTGATTCTGTGATTGCTACTACAGTCAAAAACCAAATGAAAATTTAGTACTTTATTCTCCCGTTCAATTTTTGCTATTAAATCCTTTTCAATCAAATTGCCTTTAATGCTTATCAGCTTATTATTATCATGATTCCAAACAGCAGCAGGCACAACTACATTTGCAGAATCTTTCATCTGATCGTATACTGTTGTATTGTGATCTGCAGTATTAAAGACAATTCTTGAACCGATTCTTTTGGTTTCAAAATTGTATTTGGAATTTGTTTTTTTATCTAGCAATGCTATATTGCTGTTTTCGTTTAATAATAATGATTGTTGTTGTCCTATATTTATCAATAATTTTGATGGTACCCAGCCCATAACTCTATTAACAGAATCACTAACTTTAAATTTATTGGATACTAATGCCGATTTTCTATCTGCACTATATTTATACAAATACACAATTTGATTGATAAAAAATGGAGCTTTAGATTTGTTAAAATATCTAGGATCCTCAAATGTTAATACAGTATCTTTATGTATGTATTTACCAAGTTCTGAAAGTGTTCTACGATCGTTAAAACCTAATAAAAAACGCTTGTGTTTAAAATTGGTAGGACTTATTTTTGCTTGGGTATGCATTAGTACATTTGCCTTGTGTATCCACCCTACATATTGCACATTTTCTTGATCTTTAAATCTATATTTTTTACTTTTTAGAAAAGAAAACATCCCTTTTGGTTTACCTACTAAATCTGGTTGATACCTAACAATTTCTAAATATGACTTTTCTTCGTCAATTACATAATATGGAGCTAAAAACTTCTCTTTAGGCAGTCGTTCTAATGCATCTTCATCTTTAAAGACATTATTAAATGCTCTATCTGAATACACTATAAAATGTGCCTTGCTTTTTTTCTGTCTTTTTATTTTAGAACCTGTTTCATAATTAAACTGTCGTTTAGATAAACGATCAATTTTCATCTTTTTTGGGCCACAATTAACGAGCAAAAAAGACGTGCAAATTACTATAAAAAGAAGTTTTATTTTATAACTCTTCATCCGTTATTTTTTAATGTTTTGCGTTACACTAATTTGGTCAAAACACCTTAATGTATCTATAACCACCTTATCTATAACTATGCTTTTACTGCCTTTTCCACCCAAATAATGTAATCCCTGACAATAACTATACAAGTCGTTGTATTTATCTTCGTTAATAATGACAACTATACGTGTTGACTTGTTACATGTATATTTGTTAACGATATAATTCATGTTTTTATAAAAAGCTTTGCTATTATTATAACTGGCATCTGCAATTGCTTGAAAGTGCTCTTGAATATCTTTAGCCGCCATTGCTAAGGAATCTATAGGTTCTGAAATTTCCAAAACTTCAAATAATGGCATTACATTAATTCTATGGTATACTGGATATCTTGAGCTATTGGTTTTTAGGGATACATTATATACACCAGGTTTTTTATAAACATATACGGCCTGAGAATCATAAGCATCTACAGAACCTGATTCTCCAAATTCCCAAAACCATGCATCAGCACCCTCTGCCATAGCATTATACACCACTTCTTCCCCTACATAAACTTCATCTGGTGCTAATATTCTTGGTACAGAATCAATAGCTCGTTTCTGTTTTATCTTGATAACATCGATAAACTTATTTACCCGGTATTGATCATCTACCTCTAAAGTTATCATATATGCACCACTTCTATTAAAGGCATAATCGGGAGTAGTGATGTTGTTTACAATATCCCCATTTCCAAAATACCAGGTTAACTTTCGTTCCTTAAAATATGCGCTATCAGTAACATGAAAGCTAAGCTTTTCGTTAATTTCAAAATGATAATTATTATTGCTATCCGAAATTGTAAAATCTAGATTAGACATCTTAGTTTGATAGGGCAACTTTATGGCCACAATCAAAACTACTAGTATTAAAATCGCCAGTATTGCAAATGTTAGTATTGATTTTCTATTTTTCATTTTTAAATATTGGCTTTACATTCCGTTAAATTCTTTTTTATAATTTCTATATTTTTCTTTAAAGAACTTTCTTCCTGTCTTGAATCAAAAAACATTTGCAATATTTTGGAAGAGAATAAACCAAAAGAATATTTAGAATTATTGCCATTGGTAGTAAAAACTCGAGAAACCTGATTGATACTTTTACTAACTTCATCTTGCTTTTGTACTTGATGAATATCAAATTCCATTGCTACAATTTCTTGATGAATTAGCTGTATTTTTTTAGCATACTCGGTCTGCTTTTCCAAAATAACTTCCGAATCATCAATTACCTGCAAGAGTTCGTTATTAGATACGGGAACCTTAATTAAAAACTTGGTTTGCAGGGTAAATAACAATAATACCGAGAATAAGAAAATCAATAAAAACTTTACATTTTTCCACAATTCTTCATTTGTACTTTCAAAACTCATACTTAGTTGTTTAAGGATTCAACATATTTTTCTCTACATTTCTCAAGCAATTCTTTATCATAAGAATAGGTCTCTGACTGCTTCTCGTAACTGTCCAAAACTAACTGTATTGCTGCTACTTGATTTAGCATTTCTTTATAGATTATATAATGATTTTTCTTAGTGTTAGCCAAACTATCCTTAAGAATATCATCGCTTATATCTGTTCTTAAATCAGTTATAATTCCTTGAAATTGCTTGTGCTCATTTAATGTCCTATCCTTGCTTTTAAGTTTGTGGATATCGCCAATAATTTCGTTGATTTTAAAATTATAATTTGCCTGTTTTTCAAAAATAGCATTGTACTCTGTATGCCTTTCTTCCAAAATACTTATTCCTCTTTGCGCTGTAGTTATTGTAAAATATCCACATCCAAATAAAAGCAATAGCGCCAATACAAAAATTCCTATAAAATTTAGCACGGTCTTTTTTCGTTCTTTAGCATTAAGTGGTTTCAAAATAACTGGATTTTAAGGATTATTAATCGATTATTGACCAAGAGTTAGGTTTAGACTCTTCTCTAATACTTAGTGTTTCTTCACTAATAACAATGTTATCTTTTCGTTGGCCTATATACTCCAATAGACTTAGTTTTTTAAACAAACGTTCTATTATAGCCATTGCTCTGTCCAGTTTACTAATGGTTACATTAATCTCTAAATGGTTGTATTCTAAATCCATTACATTACCCAAAACAGTCTCAAAAACTGATGGTTTTATATCTGTCCATTCATAGAAATACTGCAATAGTTTTTCTTTTTCTTCTTCTTCTAATAGCATTAATGATGTAATAATATAATTGGCAAGAATAGAAATCTTATTGGCCATGAAAATTGGAGGTTGCTCTGCTCCTTGTTGATTAAACTCGAAAAGATTTTCGCTTACAAATAGTAGTATTTTTTCACAAAGCAAATTGGTATTAAATGCCAGTTTATTTTTGGTAAGTTTATCTCTATTTTTTCTATTGATTAATACCGAATAGTTTCTGAGGTTAACCAATATTTGACATAAGCTTGCATAAAAAGATTTTAGATTTTTATCATAACTAATTTTTGTAACTGGTGGAATATAACCAGCATCAAAAATAAATGCTCCATTTTTCCATTTTAAATTCCCCACTTTTAAATAATAGGTTTGCAGGTAATTAGAATCAAACTGGCTTTTAGAGATGATCTTTAATTCTATTTTTGATAATGAATTCGGATGATGCAATGGAATTGCTTCTGGATCTGGCTCACCAGTAGGAATTAAGCTATATGGGTTTACTACAACAATGATATAAAATTGCAGATTGGCATTTTTATCAAAACTATTAGATTCTAATATTGCTGTTGGTAATTCCTCTCCATAACTATTAGTACTAAACTCAATTTTACATCCATTAGATGTAATACCATGACAGCTACGGAGTTTTAGAACAATACGTTCTTCCGTTTGCTCATGTGTTACAATTTCCAAACTATCATTAGAGTTTTTTAACGAACTCAACAATCCATAACTAAATGAATTTAATGATATCTTAGAGGCGTTTTTTATATTTTCTATAGTATTAAAATAACTCTGAAAAAAATGATCTTGAGTTATTTTTACACCATCAGTCCAGTTTATTGCCAAGTGTTTTGATTCTTCCATTATCAATTGCTTTTATTTATAACTTATTCCTTACTTTCTAATTTATTTTCACTTTGAGAAACCCTCTTTACATAAAGGACTCCCTTATTTTTGATTCTATTTTTTAACACATCATTATTAAAATCTATCATTCTAATAAACAGTGGTATTGGTAACCAACGTTGGGTGTAAAATATCCACCCATACTCTTCTCCATTATCATCGCTAAGTGCTATAGTTTGATTTGGAAATCTAATGTTCTGGTCTTCAATAAACCTGTTGAACCAACGTCCAATAGAGATATCATCTGGTAATTTCACCGAAAAAGAAGAGTGGTTTTTAGCATCCTGATTTCTTTTGATCTTTACATTTACCTGCATTAATCTAAATGTATCTACATTATTCCAATACTCATCATCATTATTATTAAACTCTACCCTCCATAATTCATAAAATGGTGCAGGAATTTTCACAAAAGATACTCGAGAATAGTTGTATAATATTGGCAAGTAAAACCATAACACACTGCACATTGCCCATGCTGAATAGGTTAATTTATTCAGCCAATTAAAAACCAGGTAATAAATCCAACCACCTAATATTACGGCAATAGTTACTGCCAAAAGTACATGCCATTTGTTCTTATAGATACCAATATTTTTAAATGCATCACTTCTTGCAAAGAGTAAAAATGAAGCTCCAAGAATTATATATATTCCAATAGTAAGTATTAGTCCTCCCCAAATAAATTCATATCGAAGCAATCCTAATAGACTTGGTAATGCCAATATAATAGCTAATATTAGCACAAAAATAATTAGCTTTTTAAAACGAAATGCTTCTTTTCCTTTTGCGATAGTATTCATCACAAAAACGCCTATTAAAACCAATATCGGTGCTAATAAAAATCTTAGAAAAAATGAAATTAAAATACCCATCTATTTATACTTTATATTTTTAATTAATTATTTACAATTACAGTGTCATAACCAAGGCAACAGTTGCCTAGCGACAAAAAATTATTTCCTAAAAACCGATATTGAACCTGTACTTCTCTGTTGGAGAATATAAAAAAGGTGAGGATCTCTTTTACTAGGGTAATACACCTTTTTAACTCGGTATAATCTAGCTGTTCTTCAAGGTCAATAGTGGCTATAACATCATCTTGTTCGCTTACTACCTTACCATGCAATCCAAAATCATAACCAATAACTCCATGTCCTAATTCCAAAAAAGGACTGTCTCCTATTATTTTTCTCTTGTATTTTAAACCAACAGTATAGCCCATAATGCTCTTTATTACTTCGCTAATTTTTGAAAGGTTTTCTTTTAACTGTTCTGCATTACATAAATGCAGCAACAACAAATACAACTGATCTTTATCCAGGCTTAATGGTTTCTGAATAATTCGCTTGGCTATAGCAAACATGTTGTTTCTGGCATCCTTATTTGTATAGAGGTGCAAAAACCTATTGGTAAGTTCTTGTTTGTGCTTAAATATTTCCGAATCAAATGGGATAAAAAAGTTTATATTATCTTTTTCATTTTTCCTATTTTCTTTTACTGCAGCAACAATTTCTCTATTGCTTTTATCGCTAGAACCTATACTTAAAGGATGAAAAAACACTTCTGGTAGCTGATGATACAAACTATTTCTACTGATATGCACAAAAATGAGTTCTTTAATTTCATCATTTTCGGTATCTGTATATACATGGTTGCTTAGCTCTACCACATCTTGTGAAAAAGAACGCTGGTTTACCCCTTCCTTTTTGATAAAGAAATCCTTATTGTTATCGCCAAGAATAAACTTTAGCTCCTCCATAAAGACCTCCGCTACAAAACTGGAGATGGTACTTTTTTTAACTTCGTATAAATCTTTCACGTTATCGTGGTATTAATTTTCTTTTTCCCAAACCAAACTTTCATCTAAGTAGGTTAGTAATACTTCGTCGCCAGCCATAATGGTTTCGGCAACAATCATTCTTGATATTGTTTTTTTGATATAGGTTCTAATAACTCCTGCAATGGGTCTAGCCCCATATTTTTTTGAATAGCCTTTGTTTGATAAATATTCAAGGGCAGTGTCTGAAACAGTAAGTTTTATATCTTTTTCTATTACTAACTGCTGTTGCAAACGATTTAAATGCAGGTTAAAAATTAGTTTTGCTACATCTTTATTTATTGGTGCAAAAGGGACAACCTCTGTTAACCTTCCTAAAAACTCTGGCCTAAAGTTTGTTGTCATCACCTCTATTAATGCATTAGATGTTGGTATGATACCTGCATCAAACTGATCGGCAATCCATTCGCTTCCAATATTAGAAGTGAAAATGATAATGGAATTGGAAAAATCTCCTTCACGACCAAGTTTATCATGTATTTTACCTTCATCCATAATCTGAAGGAACACATCATATACAGACGAGTGTGCTTTTTCTATCTCATCGAATAATACTACTGAATATGGCTTTTTACGAATCTTATTAACCAACATTCCTCCTTCTTCATAACCAACATATCCTGGAGGTGCACCATATAATAATGCTGCCGAATGCTCTTCTTTAAATTCCGACATATCAAACCTAATCATAGCATTTTCATTATCAAAAAGAAGCTCCGCTAATGATTTTGCCAATTCTGTTTTACCAGTTCCTGTTGGTCCAAGAAAGAAAAACGAGCCTATTGGTTGTTGGGGATTGCTTAATCCACTACGCGATTCTATAATAGCATCTGATAATGTATTAATAGCATGATCTTGGCCTTTTACCCGTTGCACTAATTTTTCTTCAATATTAAGTAAACGTTCTTTTTCTTCTGCTTGAATTTTACCCAATGGAATACCAGTAATACTAGAAACAATTGCCGCTACCTCCAGACCCGATACTACCGTTATTGGTGCATTGGCAATGCTTTTGAGTTCTTCTAATAATATATTGAAATTATGATGTAACTCGGTCGCTTCTTCTGATTTTAGAAAGTTAAACTTAAGTGTTAACTGACTTATTACTATAGCATTTATCTTATCTAAAGCTACTTGATAAAGTAATTTTACCTTTCTAACATAGGTTTCATCTTCTTGTTTTAGCTTTTGAAATTGTTTGTCTAAACTTTCTATTTCTAAACTAGAACTTTGATTACTCATTGCTGCTGAAGCCAATGTTCTATCTAAAAGATCTATAGCTCCATATGGTAATTTTGCCTCTTTAAAATATCGTTTAGAATGTTGTATGCTTTCTTGAATAGCTTCTTCATCAATTTTTATTTGATAATGAGCAACTAGTGTATAGGCATGGTTTTCTAAACAGTATAAAATGAAATCTTCTGATAACTCTTCTAAAGCAATCACTTCCATTTTTCTGTTAAGCGATGTATTTTCTATTGTTTTACGATAGGATTCTGCATTAATAGTAGCTATAATGGTTAAATTCTTATCTGCTAATTCTGAGGTAATCAGATGTATAATTGCAGTTGATGAAGCACTAGAAGCTTCTACAAGTACATTAATGTCATCAATAACCAATAATGTGTTTTCGTAGTTTTTTACCTTAGAAAATATGCTGTCTAGTTTTTTAGATACTTCATGTGGATTGGTAATACTTGCTAATAATTTTGAAGGATTTAATCCAATAATTTGTTTTTCAGAAAACATAGGATCCTTAGAACTCGCAAGGTAATTAACTAAGCCTTTTAATACAGAAGTTTTTCCAACACCTGCATCACCAACAATCAAAATACCACTGCTTTCTTTACGATCCAGGTTTTCAATAATTGTTCTAATCTCCTTATCTCTACCTACAACCAATGCTCCTTCTTCTATATATTTTTGAGTAATTAGAGAGCTACAAAATGGTATTGTAGTACTTGTTTCATCCGTAGTAGCATCGGCTGAAAACCTCGGGGTATTTATTGCTATTGGAGTGTCATAAAGCTGTAATATTTCTGATTCGGAAATAGCTAAGGTTTCTATCTGTTGATTACTGTAGACTACTCCTTGCCTAATAATTGCTGTAAAAATACATACCGCATCTATATAATCTGTTCCTAGTTTTAACTTAGAGCGTTCTGACTCTTCAAAAACTTTTTCTACATCGGTGTCTGGTAGTAATTCTCTATCATTACTTTTTTGAGATTGATAGATTTCTCTATGCATCTCGAACCATTCTACGATATACGAAATATCTTTATTAAGACTGTTTAGAATTTCTTCTAATCCAGTAGCTTCATATAATAATGCCAATGCTAGATGAGGAACACCATAGGTGCTTTGTTCGTCTTTTAGCGCTAGTGATTTTGCCAGTTTTACAGAAGAACTAAGGCTTACACTAAAATTATCTTGTATAACTGTATTCATATAATAGCAACTTTATAAGGAATATTCTGAACAGATTTATCTTCTAATTCTAATTTTAAGAAATGACTAAGTCTGGTTTTATTCTTTTGATCTAATTTTCCTCTTTTATTAATTTTTATGGTAACATCAGTAGTTCTTACTAGTCCTTGCTTGGGGCTAACCGCAATACCTACTCCTGGTTTTACGCTTACATCATCAACAATTTCCCCGACTGTTTTTACTACAAACTCTCTTACATCTTCTTCAGACACAATGCGATCTCTAGACAACAGTCCATATCTTAGATTACTAATTTTTTCTTTTTCTGATCTTTTAATATCACCTCCAATAGTTTTGGTTTGAAAACGAACAGATTCCATTTTTAATCCATAATTCTGGTATTGATTTAATACAGTATTGGCTTCAATTCCATTAGCATTATTTGCATTGCTTATCCAATAATTACATTCTAATATTTCGGATTTTTCATAAGGCATTGCAATTAAATACTGACGCTCGTTATTGTCACTTACCTTTTTTAATTTAGAACTTATTTTATGCTCTATATCATCTAGTTGCACATTTAAGTCTTCTAAATAGGCATTTAGCAGATCGTAGCCCACTGCAGAGAAGGAACTTCCTTCTTCTCTAATCGTCTGTATTACTTCGTAGAGTGTTGCCTTGGCCGCACGTTCATCAAACTGTTCTACATTACCAAAATAAATGGAATAAGATCCTTCTGGTTTATTAATATCATTTTTTAGTATATTTTGATACTCAATTCCTTTATTATCCATTACTTCTTCTACACCCAAATAATAACTATCATTAAGTGCAGGAAGCGAAACTATACGTCCATTTTTATCTAATGAGTGTTGCTTGTATAATAATTTTCTATTTACAACAGGAAACGCATTGATCATTACCTTAAACTTGGCAAGTTCTTCTGCTACAAAAGAAACAGGGAAATTAATTCTTAACCAATAGAGTTCTTTAGTTTCTTCTTGATATGTTTCTTCTGAAAATTTTGTTTTAAAAACGTCCTTTGCGCTATTAAACCTCTTGCTGCTATCCTCTAAACCAATTGTATATAAATAATTTTTATAATAATTATGAGTACTCTTAAAATAATGAGGTTCGTTTGCAATGTTTTCAAGGTCAATAGTAGAATCTACAGACAGTTCGTTATCATCTATATCAAAAACTTTTATCATATGGATATAAGCATCTAATTCCGAATTATCTAATAGCAATGTTATGGGTAATGATTTTAAATTATTTAGAATTTTGTTTCCAATGTCTATTCCTACATAAATATTATAATCTTCAATCTTTTTTTCTGATTGGATACTGTGTTTTATAGCTCTTAAGCCCAAATCTTGCCGTACATAGAATGCTTTATGAAATGCCGTACAATGAATTCTTGCTGGCATTAAATAATGACTTCGCAATGGGGTAAAAAACAAATCTGAGTTTTCTTCTCCAAAATTAAATTTGGTGCTAAAAAACTGAGCCGAATTTGTAATCTCCACCATTTGCTCTTCTGGTGTAGCTTGCAATAACGCATGAGCAGGAGTTGGTAAAGACCAATTTTCATTGACCAATACTTTTGCCAATCGCTCTACTAGCTTTGAATCAGAAATTTTTATGTGCTGATGTATTTTTGAAATTTCATACGAGAATACGTCTAACATCATCCCAATTAAAGGATCTAACATATCTTCATGCTCTACTCCCCACAACTGCATGGAACGCCTTCGCATATTGTATTTTATTTCATTAAATGCTGAATTATTCATCTGTAGGTTATTATTGAGATAGTGGACTTACATACACTTTTGTGTTAAAATTAAACTGCTGATCTGTGTGTTTTATAATTCCAGAAACATAAATTAGTGCTTGTCTTCTTATTTCTGAGTACTCTTTTGATTCTTTATCATCTTCTACTTCTTTAAGCTTTACTCCTACTTTAATATCTCTTAACCTGTATTCGTATTTCTGAATGCTTTTTAATACCGATTCTTTTACTTGCTCTTCCCACTCGTGTAATTTTACATGCTGACTAAACTCCAATTCCCATATTTGACATCCAAAGTCGTCCAAACCAGAAACTTCTCCATACCGACAGGTAATTAATGTCATGATAAACTGCGCAATAGATTCTTCTATAGAACATTTATCTATTTTTTCTCCTTTCGTTATTTTTGAAAAACTTAAGGGTATTTTCATATAAAATTCGGACATAGGTATTTTCTATCATTAATTTGGGCAATTCTATGCGATATAGCATCGAAACCATTAAAGCTCATTTTATTGTACCTCGTGAGCTTTTTTGAGGGCATTTATTCAAAAAAAGGTTAAAAGAACCAACACTTATGGATAAAAATAGATCCATATGTGTAAAAACATACTTTTATATAATTTGTGGATTATTAGCCCAGATTGCACCATAGAACCATCAAAATAGATTGATGAGTTATCTATAACTGATTAATAAAAATTAAAAAACCTACTCTATTTTGTGGCTTTTCGGTTTCCGCCATTTTGAGGTTACAAAAGTTGTTTTAAAACAACTTGATTACAAAAATCACTGCAGTGGTTATATGATTGTTTGCTTATGCAAAGTAGTAAATATAATAATAGTATTTCAAAAAAGTGAGAAAAAAATCACCAAATGTGCTTTTTATGTCGGTGAAACGACGAATTTAACAGGTGAGCGTGTAGTAATAAACTTATAATTTATAAAGTATTTTAGTAAATCTATAACCAATCTAACAAAGATATGCCAAAACCAAAAACAGTTTGCTGATGATTAAAATCTATTAAACTATCTCCATAACCATGAAAAAACTGCAGATGTACTTTTAAATTATCGATGGCAGAAAACCCTTTTGCATAGTCTATCTGTATACTACCACGATTATCATCTCCAGTTTTTAGAGAGTGTCTGCCAAGAAGACTAAAATTGTTTTTCCCGATTTTATACGTCATTAGCAACTCTGCTCTACCAACATAATCTTCAATATTTGGATTATCATCGGTAAAATTATCTTCTTGAAGCCTCCACCATGCTCGTACTACCAATCCAAAGTTATTTTTTTCCCAAGCAGATTGTAAAATAATTCTATTCCAACTTCTGGAATAAGGATTAGACCTTCCATTACTCTGATGGTTAAATCCTACGCTTGCAAAAACAGCATTAAGTCCAAATATTTTATACTTAGTTGGTATAAGTACAAAGAGTTCTGGTTCATAATTGGTTTCCCGAAATGGTCGAGACAATTCTGCATTATAGAATTGCCATCTTGAGTTTTGTGTATATGCTGCCCAAAATGAAAATTTTGTTTTTCCATCTTTTACATAACTATATGCCTTAACTTTAAAACTGAGTTGAAATTTAAGTTCAGTGTCTGTATATGGAGTATTTTCTGTTGCAACATTATTAGGATTTGCACTAAATGGTTTGGTATTAACAGTATTAGTATAGTTTCCTATAAGTAGATATACTGGTTTGTAAGGGATTATCTTAAAGCTTTTATTGGAGGCACCAATGCTATCCAATTCCCAACGTTTGCTTAAGCTCCCCTCTTGTGCCAACAAAACGGAACAAAATAAACATGCTAGTACTCCTAAAACTATAGTGTTCTTAAAAATTGATTTCTTTTTTAAATACTCAAATTTTAGATGTACTCGCATGTTATCTCTTTTAATATTATACCAAATTTAATGTTTTAAGGCTTTGGTAAGGCTTATTTGCAATTTAGTTTTCACCAATTGTTTGTTGAATTTTTTAATCTCCACATCAATCAGTTTTTGAAAATTGCTACTTACCTCTTTTAATCTTGTATTAAAAACCTGATACACTTCTTCTTGCTGCTTATTAGGCTTAAAATCTATACCATGTGCATTAATATCACTAGCCAAGGCACTTAAACGTCCGTAAAGCTTCATTGGAGACCTAAAAGCATCTTCCCTAGCACCAGTAAGGTGTATATCATATAAGTTTCCAGAAATACTTGTTGCTGTATTTAATAACCTATTCGCTTTTTTTATATCTGCACTACGTTTTAACTTGGGAATTAGTATTGTTAATTCCTTTCTTATATCCTCAACAGTATTAATTGTAGAAACGGCAGTATTCATAGCATCTCTAAGCAGTAATGCTAATGCTACTTGTTTTTTGATATCAGTAATAGTACCAGCTGATTTTGGGTCTTTTATCACTGTTAACTCTTGAATATATTCCTTATCATCTACAATAAGTTTTACTTTATAAGTATCAGGAACAGCCTTAGGTCCAAATTGACCTCTCCATAAATCTATATCCCAAGTTACTAGTGGTCTCCACCCTTCTCCATTGAGCTGTACCCATGGCCTACCTGGAGGTGTTGTCTTTAGTTTTGGTTTAAAAGTAGGTTCATATCTTAAGTTCCACATAATTCTATTGATACCTGCTTTGTTCTTTCCTTTTAAAGTTCTAATAACGGTATCATCATGTGTTAATATTTGTATTTCTACTTTCTGATGCAACGAATCTTTTAAATAGTAATTGATATCTGCTCCATAAGATGGATTTCTCCCTGAATTAAAACTAGGTCCATCTGTTTTTATGGCTTGTTTGTCATTAAAACGATAGGCTTGCTGCAATGGAAATAAATGTGCATCTTCAGAAGTAACTTCATTTACATAATCGCGCAAAGGTGATATATTATCTAATATATAATATCCTCTACCGTAAGTACCTACAACCAAATCATCAAAATGCTCTTGAATTTCTAACCAATATACTGGTGCTGGAGGAAGATTATTTCTAAAACGCATCCAATGGGCACCATCATCAAAACTGATAAAAATTCCGTTATCTACACCAAGGTATAACATGCCTTCCTTTTTAGGATCTTCTTTAATTACATGCGCATAGTGATGAATAGACTTTGGCATACTATCAGTTATCTTTTTCCATGTCTGTCCGTAATCTGACGTTTTATATACAAAGGCATCAAAATTACCTTCATAATGCAAATCTATAGCTGCATATACTGTTCCTTTATGATATCTTGATATTTCTATATTCACTATTGTTCCCCATTTTGGAAGGTTAGGAATGTTTTTAGTTACATTTTCCCAATTGGCACCGCCATCTTTAGTAAGGTGTATTTGCCCATCATTACTTCCTGTCCAGATAAGACCTTCTTCCATTTTAGATTCCTGAATGCTTATCAATGTAGATCCATCAAAGGTCATAAGGTTATCAACTGCAATACCACCAGAACTTTGCTGATGTGTCTTGTCATTCAATGTTAAATCTGGACTAATTACCTGCCAACTATGGCCATTATCATCACTTTTATGAACAAACTGACTCCCAACATATACTCTATGTTTTACATGAGGAGAAAAACTTAACGGAAAATTCCAATACCATCGGTATTTCATATCAGCAGCTGCCCATCCATAGCCTGCTTCTGGCCATACTCTAACATCTTGTGCATGTCCTGTTCTTGCATCATAACGTTCTAATCCGCCATCATAACACCCAGACCATACTATATTACTATCAAAAGGATCGGGCTGCGCAAAACCACTCTCGCATCCACCTACACCTTGCCATAAGCCTATTGGAATATATCCTTGTAAACTATTACTAGGGCCTTTATAAGAATACCCATCTTGTCGGTTTCCATATACATTGTACGGTACTTGATTATCTACAGCCACATGATACATTTGCGCTATAGGCAATACTATACGTTGAAACGATTTTCCATGATCCATACTAATACTAGCACAACCATCATGGGCTACCATAATGCGGTCTGGATTGGTAGGATCTATCCAAATATCATGATTATCACCACCAGCGCTATAACCTCCTTTTAAGGTCTTACCACCATCTTTAGAGATGATAAACTTTACGTTCGCAAAATAGATTTCATCGGGACTGGAAGGAGATACACGCATACGCGTGTAATACGGTGCACGTTCGTTAATATCATGATTTCTGGTCACCAACGTCCAATGTTCTCCAAAATCTTCAGAACGGTACAATGCAGGGCTTTCAATCTCGAATAATGCATATACTACATCTGGATTAGAAGGTGCAATGGCAACTCCAGTTTTACCTACTGGATGCTTTGCTCCCCCTGGCAATCCTTTGGTATTCATATTATCCCAAGTATCGCCACCATCAGTAGATCTGTAGATTCCTCCTCCAGCCCCACCGCTGTTTAATCCCCATGTATTGATATGGATAGACCACATTCCTACCAATAATCGATCTGGATTTTTAGGATCTATCTCTATATCGGCAGCACCAGTATTTTCATCAATAAATAAAATTCGTTTCCATGACTTTCCTCCATCTGTAGTTTTATAGATACCACGTTCTTGTTGGGGACCATTGGTATGCCCCAAAGCTGCTGCATATACAATATCTGGATTGGTAGGATGAACAATAACACGGCCTATACGAGCTGTTTTTGCTAAGCCCATATTTTTCCATGTTTTACCTGCATCTTCAGACTTGTAGATACCATCTCCCATAGCATGAGCTGGGCGGATCAAAAAAGTTTCACCTGTTCCTACCCAAATTACATCTGGATTGGTTGGCGTTATAGCTATAGAACCTACAGAAGAAACTCCATTATCATCAAAAATAGATCTCCATGATAAACCTGCGTTAGTAGTTTTCCATAAACCACCAGAAGCAGCGCCTATATAACTTATATTTGGATCTCCTGGAACACCTGCCACGGCAATTGCACGATTCCCTTCTGGACCTATAAATCTAAACTTTAGGTTTTCGAATACCTTATTATCTACTTGTGAAAATATAGCATTGGTACAGATGCAGACCAGTACCAGTACTACTTTAATTTTTAGTTTCATTCTTGCTTAGTTAGTTAGTTTTGTTGATTTCTTATTATTTATTTTAAGTTGGTAATTGCTAATTGCAATATGTTAAGTACCGTCTCTAAGGGAATATCTTTATTTGGGTTTATCCGCATTATTTTCATTCTAGACCTATTGCCTTGTTCAAGTGCTGGATGCTCAATTAGGTTTCCATCAACAATACCTATATAAGGTTCTTTTGTTACTTTGTCTGTCCATAAGTAACAAAATCGTTTTCCTTTATAACAAAAGAAAGGCATGCTATAGCTCCACTTTTCGGTGATATGAGCATTTAAATCCAGAATTATTGTTCTTAAAGTTAATAAACAGCTTTTATGCGGTTCATACTTTTCTAAATAATAGTGATCTATGGCTTCTTTCATGTATCTTTCTTTGTTTTTATTAAATCGGTCACATGGTACATCTTTATTAGTCATCTCCTTGGGTGTAGAAGCCTTTGTGAATGGATGTTTCATGTGTCTATATCTATTTTTATTAAATCGGTCACATGTTGTTCGCTATTAGTCATTCCCTTGGGTGATAAACTCTTTAGCATGCTCGGTTCATGTTATACTTATTGTTTTTTAACGGTCACATGCTGTTCGCTTTTAATCATCTCCTTGGGTGATAAGCTTTTTAGTATGCTCGGTTCATTTCTTTATATTAGTTTACAAAATTGGCCTCCTGTTGTTTGCCTATAATCTTAAAGTGATACTAATTTTTATCATAAGCTTAGCTGTAACCTTATCGAACTAAGCTAAAATTACCATTTCTTTTATGCATATTTCCTTCAGAGTCAATCAACTGAAGTACAAACCAATAATCTGATGCAGGTAATAGTTTGTTATTATACATCCCATCCCATCCATTGCTATACGGATTAAGCTTAACAACTAATTTTCCATAGCGATCAAAAATATGCAGTGAAGATACAGGAAACTGTTCTGGTTTTACACCTACTACCTGCCATTTATCATTTACATGATCATTATTTGGTGAAAAGAATTTAGGAAAACCAATTACTCCAATTTCTATCTTACTAAGACCACAACCATTTTTATCATTAACATATAATACATGAAATCCTGAAGATACATTATCAAAAAAAGCAGCATCTTGATAAGGACCAAATGCATTATCTAAGGAAAACTCATAATCTCCCAAGCCTAAGTTATGATCATCATTATTGATTTCAACTGAGTTATTACTAGTACCTGTTGTTATGTTAATATCTGCAATACTAAGTACTGCTGGACTAGACCCTTTTACCACTACCGTTTTTGGAATAGCCATGCAATTGAGAGTTGAAGTAGCAATTACAGTATAACTACCAGGAGTATCAACACTAAGGGATGAATTACTTCCCAGCGGCTGTCCAGCTTCGTTTGTCCATTGATAGGTATAGGTTCCTTTAGTATCATATATCCTTAAAACAACAGAAGAGTCTTTACAAAGTATAACTTCAGAATCTGTTTCAAATTCTGGCAAATCATTAACTTTTAGGGTTAAATAAGGCCCTAATCCATAACAATTGCTATTATCATCACTTTCTACTCTAACATATATTTCTTGATTTCCTGGAGTCTCATTCGTATAATTGACAGGAAGTTGATTCTGTTCTAACAAGGCATCATTTAGGCTTTTGTAATAATAGACACTTAAATTTTGACCACTAGTAAATTCTGAAAGGAATGCTGTTGTTGCCAAGCTTAGATCAAAAATATGTAGCCCATCAGTAATTGAATCATCATCACAAACACTTAGCTCTTCTCCGATATAACCAACTGGAAAAGAAGTGGTACTTACATCCAAGTTTACGGTTGCCACATTATAACAGCCAATAGCATTTGTTACCCTTGCATAAACAACATTTGCAGTGGCATTATTAAAAGGCATGGGAGCAATAGTATTCGTGAAATTATCTGCATTCATAAAAGAGGAATGATAACTTACCATTAGACTTGAATCTCCCATGGTTATAACATCGTTAATTTCATTAAGATTAAAATCTGTAAAACCATCAGCCAGCCCATCCTCATCACAATTCTTAAAATCTACATTAAAAACTATATTGGGTAGTAAATTTATAGTAGCATCTACTGGTGTGCGCAGTCCATTAAGACAACCATTTTCTGATGCCAACACATAATAAGTAGTACTTGCTGTTAAAATTGGGGTTGTAAAGGCTGTGCCGGTATAAAGCAAGTTTCCGTTTTCTAGTGCATCATACCACAATACATTTCCTGCAGTAGCGGTGGCAGATAATGTTAAAGAACCTGCTCCACATCTATCTGTATCAGAAACGTTTTCAATACTAGCTATGGTAATTTTTGTGCTTCCCGAAATATAAATAACAGGATCTCCTGGCATTCCTCCATATTCTACAATATATCCTTTGGGCTGATATGAACCACTTAATTCTCCAGTATTACTTAAATCATTCCATGAACCAGCGGCACCTATACCTGGAGCAGTAATATGTGCATAATCTTCATCTCCAAACTGATTGGGTTCATTGGTATTCCAATTTGCATAATTTGGACTACTACCGTTTGCCAGTCCATTCCAAAATACAGTGCCCGCTTCTGGACCTGTACGCCATTTCCAAATGCCTTCACTTTCTGCATCACTTCCTCCAATCCATCCAGCACCTGATACTTGTTTTCCAGCAAATTGTGCTTCATCATCTGTTACTAAGGTCGCTAAATATCCTTGTAGTCCAAAATATGTTCTTCCTTCTGCTTCTGTCTTTGCTTTTGTCCAAGTAATGCCTAAATCAGACACATATTCATAATAATGATCTGTTGATGATAAATAATTAGCATCTCCTAAAGTAATTGAAAAGACTTTTTCGCCAGAAATAGCTACCAAACTACTCTCAAAAACAACATCTTTTACAGCCGCAATTATAGCGATATAATCTATCAATGGATTAGTACTACTTTTTATAGTTAGTTTGCCTTCATTTATATTCCAAGTGCTGCTAATATTTGGGTGACTCCCCGTTAAAATCAACCGATCATTTATGGATGAATACCCTGAAGATATTTGAATATATATGGCTTCGATCTCCGTATCATCAGGATCAACTATATTAAAATCCGTAACAATATTAATTTGACTTAATGGACAATAAAACTGATCTCCGATAGCAGTAACAACTGGAGGAATATTAATTTGGCTCCACCCCGAATAAAAAATACAAGAAACAAGAATAAAAAAAGCTGAGGCCGTTTTAAAATACATTGACAACTAGTTAGTTCGTTAAAAAAAAAATCACACAACATATTACTCCATTAATAAGTTATAAAACATTTGTTTTGCAACTGTGATATCCTTTAGTATTAATTGCTCAGTGGTTTAATTTCTTCTTTAGTTAGTTTAAAGATTACTGGCGCTAATAAAACAAAAAAATCACTATGTTTTACATAAAACTGTAGTAAACATACAATCAACAACTTAATTACTCAGGAGTTGAATCATTTACGATCAATACTTGCAAAGTGTAATTTATACCCAATTCAAACAAATATATTTTATATATTAACGGCATGCAAATACAAGGAAAAATAATTGATATTCTCAATAGAAGAATTTATAAAGGTGAACTTACTGTTAAAGAAGGGAAAATTATAGCTATTACAGAAAAAGATCATGCTATAGACACCTATCTTCTCCCTGGTTTTATTGATGCACATATTCATATAGAAAGTGCAATGTTGGTGCCTTCAGAATTTGCTAGATTGGCGGTATTACATGGTAGCGTTGCAACAGTTTCTGACCCACATGAAATTGCAAATGTACTTGGGGTTCCTGGAGTAGAATTCATGATCGAAAACGGTAAAAAAGTACCGTTTAAGTTCAATTTTGGTGCTCCTTCCTGTGTTCCTGCAACAGCATTTGAAACTGCTGGAGCTGTTATTGATTCTGAAGATATTAAAAAACTTTTGGCTTCTGATGATATTAAGTATTTAACAGAAATGATGAATTACCCTGGTGTACTTTTTAAGGATGAAGAAGTACTCAAAAAAATAGCATGGGCAAAGCATTATAACAAACCTGTAGACGGACATGCGCCAGGACTTAGAGGTGATAAAGCAAAGCAATATATTGATGCTGGTATTACCACAGATCATGAGTGTTTTACCTATGAGGAAGCTGCCGAAAAGCTATCTTATGGTATGAAAATTATTATTAGAGAAGGTAGTGCTGCCAAAAACTTTGATGCGCTTATAAACCTACTTCCCGAAAATTATAAAAACATGATGTTTTGTTCTGATGACAAACATCCGGATGATTTAATTGTTGGACATATCAACAAGCTTGTAGCCAGAGCTATTGCTCTAGATATGGATTTGTATAATGTACTACAGGCGGCTTGTCTAAACCCTATTGATCATTATAATCTTGATGTGGGAGAGTTAAAGGTTGGTGATCCTGCTGATTTTATTGAAATAGATAATACTAGAGATTTTAATGTGTTGCGTACCTTTATAGATGGCCAATGTGTGGCAGAAAACGGCGTATCGAATATAGAGCCCGTAGCTTTTGATACTCCAAACAATTTTAATACTTCCAAAAAACAGATTAATGACTTTAAAATAGTTGGTAACAAACCACTAATACGTGTTATTGAAGCTATTGATAAGGAATTGATTACCAACCAGATTATTACTAATGCTAAATTAAAAGATGACTGCTATATTGCTGATATTGATAATGATATTTTAAAGATAACTGTTGTTAATAGGTATCATAATGAAGAACCAGCATTGGCTTTTATTAAAAACTTTGGGCTAAAAGAAGGTGCTATTGCTTCTTCGGTAGCTCATGATTGCCACAATATAGTGGCAGTTGGGACTTCGGATGAACATATATGTAATGCTGTAAATGCATTAATTGCTGCCAAAGGTGGTGTCTGTGCTGTTTCTGATACCGAAACTAAACTATTAGCATTGCCTGTTGCTGGTATTATGAGTGATAAAGATGGATGGGAAACAGGAAAATTATATGAAGAAATTGATGCTATGGCAAAAACACTTGGTTGTACACTAACAGCTCCCTTTATGACACTTTCTTTTATGGCGCTATTAGTAATTCCTTCTTTAAAACTAAGTAATAAAGGCTTGTTTGATGGTACCAATTTTGAGTTTACCGCTGTAGGGGTTGATGACTAGAAAAATGTGTATTTGTTTATTGCATACTCATTCTTTAAAACTGTTTATTCGTTTATTGCTCACTCTTACCTTAAAGCTGTGTATTCGTTTATTGACTACTCGTGCTCTTGATTTTGTTTAATTGGTTACACGGTTGGCACTGCTGTACTATTGCCTTTTGGCTTTTCGCTATTGGCTAGATAACTGTTTATTTGTTTATTGCTTACTCATGCTCTTGACTTTGTTTAATTGGTTAAATGGTTAACACTGCTGTACTATTGTCTTTTTTCTTGTTTGAAAACCACAAAGCATCAATAATATTTAATTAAAAACTAAACATTAAACATTGAGAAGAGTATTAAGACACCTAATCAAGAAACTTTTTAGTTAACAAGAAACTGTCTTATGTCTTGTCTCTAGCAGCGCAGCGGTCTTTTTTCCTGCAACCCCTTGTTGAACTGTCTATAGGTTCTACTTTAATACCCACAACCCCATTGCATACCTAGTGTTGAGTATCAACTTAAAACCTGCAACCCCTTGTTGAACTGTCTATAGGTTCTACTTTAATACCCACAACCCCATTGCATACCTAGTGTTGAGTATCAACTTAAAACCTGTAGACTCTTGTGGTACTGTCTATAGGTTCTACTTTAATACCCACAACCCCATTGCATACCTAGTGTTGGGTGCTAATTTAAGACCTGTAGACTCTTGTGGTACTGTCTGTAGGTTCTACTTTAATACCCACAACCATCTAAACAACGTGGTATAGGACGTTAACCAAGTACCTATAGACACCTATATAACGTAGCATAGGTACGTAATGAACCTAGCTACACCATCTAAACAACGTACTGCAGTACCTTAACCAAATACCTACAGACACCTATATAACGTGGTGTAGGTACGTCCTGAACCTACCGTAACCACCTAAACAACGTGGTGTAGGACGTTAACCAAGTACCTACAGACACCTATATAACGTGGTGTAGGACGTTAACCAAGTACCTACAGACACCTATATAACGTGGTATAGCTACGTCCTGAACCTACCACAACCACCTAAACAACATAGTGTAGGAGGTTCAGAACGTACTGTAAGTAACATCAAAATATTGCTATAGTATTCCATTTTAACACTAAAAATAGTAAGCAAGAACGGTCAACGCTATTCATTGACAATTACATCAATAGTATTCTAAGCTATTTCTTTCGGTTAGGAAAATCAATACCAATAGGTATTATTAGGTATCAGTAGGCACTTCATCCCAATTGTCTCCCCAACCTACTAACCAACTTAGTCCATATCTTCTTTCATAGACGATGCTTGGGTTAAGTTCTTCAGCTAGCTTTTTACCATTTAGTTGGGCATCTCTTACAGTCCAATGCGCGTTATATAAATTGTTTTCCATTTCATCAAGTTCTTTTTCAGATCTTAATTCAATGTTCTTTATAAATTCATTAGAATTATTAAGAATTGTACCAATTTCGTTTACAGCATATACATTAAATGATTCATTTAATACAGGCATCTCATCTATTACATTTACACCCCATAACAATGAAGTTAAGGCTTCTGACCTCCAGCTAAAGTTTCGTATTGCTTTTTCTGATGGTGCATCTGATTTAACAAATTCAGTTTCTTTATCAGAAAGGTATTCCGCTATATTATATTTCTCGAACCAATCTATAAATTTTGGATTGTCTCCAAAATTAACTTTACCAACCACAGCAAACAAGCCTAAAATTCTTTGGGCAACAGCTACTGGTTTTCTTTTAACTAAAGTATCCTCTAGTGCTTCTTCTTCAGTATTTATTTTTTTACTCTTTTCGTTCATCTTTATATAAATGAGTTCAATATAAGTCTGCTTACAAACCCTATATTTTTTTATCAAAAATAATTAAATCTCATCTATTTCAAAACAATTAAAAGAATCATTCCCTATAAACAATAAGACGTTTTTTTGACCAAACACAATAGTCTACCAGAATTTCCATAATGCTTCTTTGGCAAATAATTCTTTCTTTTCTTGTAAATATGCATCCATTAGTCGTGGTTTTTTATTTAAAAGATATTCAATAGAATCTACTGTAGGTTCTGGAACTTTTAATGCTAACTCGTCTAACTCAACAATATGATTCGCTAACCAAAGTGGCAATTTGGCTCTTTTAGTAAGCATATCTGAAAACTTATGTTTTGAAATGTTTATATATTCAATTTTTCTGTCCGCAACTCTTGATAAGCGCTCCGCCATTTCATAATGACTAATTGCTTCTGGTCCAGTAAGTGTAATGGTTTTTAATGACAAAAGTTCTTTTTGCAATAATAATTTTACAGCAACTTCTGCAACATCTCTCGCGTCTACATAGTTACGTGAAACATCTTTCATTACACCAAAAAACTTCCCGAATCTTTTAATTGTAAAGAGGTTTCGTTCCCAGTTTTGCATAAATGCATAAGGCCTAATGCAACAATAAGAGAGTCCTGATTGTTCTAAATATGCTTCTATTTTCCGATGCCATTTTGCTACTTCTACTAATTCTATAGGTTCTATATCAGGAGCAGAAAGTTTTATCAACCGTTGTATACCACACTTTTTTGCAGCATTAATAACATTAATTTCATTAGCTACCTGATTGGGATGCGTAGCTGTAAGTAAAAATACAGCATCTGCATGTACACAAGCCGCTTCTACTTCTTTTGGCTTGGCTATATCTGCACTTAGATAGCTAAGCTTGTCATGTTCTGCTAATGGTATTGGATATGATCTTTTTGGGTGTTTTAGTATACCTCTTACATAGCAATCTTCTTGAAGTAGCTTTTCTAATAAATACTTACCAACTGTTCCTGTACAGCCAAAAATCACAATAGTTTTTTTATATTTTTCCATGATAATGTTTTTATGATTTTATCATTCCAGTAATTACTGTACCAATAAGGGCAGATACAACTATGTTCCAAGTAGCAGCTTGCAATTGAAAAATATAAATAGTGAATAACGATAACAATACCACTAATAGGCATAAGAAAAAGGTCATTACAAATTTATTAAGAGCAAGTATATTCCGCTTTTGAAACTGCCATAGTAACACGAAGCAAAGTAGTGTAGCTAGTAATGATGGTATAGCTATTGTAGAATAACTTGCTTGCATTAATTCTGGTTGGTCGAAAAAATATCCAGGCAGAACCGAAGAAATAAATGGAAAAAAATAAGATGCTAAACCTATCTTTAAAAAAGCCGATGTGTTAAACTGTTCTATTTTAGTATCAGACATTTTATAGTGGATTTAAACTGTTTTGTAAACTTCTAATTGGATTAAATTTTACTCCCACACCTATAAATGGCTGATTGAATGACGTATCAACCTTAATTACAGCATTATTATCAGTATCTCTAATTTCATAATCGCCCCAAATAGGATACGTACCTTTAAGCATTATACCAAGTGAAGGGGTAAGCCAATAATTATATTCTAAACCAGCAGACGCTGTTGTAAAAACAGCTTTATCAGCTCCTATATTGCTCAAAAAAGTATTAGTACCACTAAGGTTTGCAGAAAAATCATTAAGGTCTCCCAATACTTTTATGGAATGCTTCTTATTGATATCCCATTTTACATAGGTATTGGGAAGTCCAAATACTAATGACCAACTTTCATTGAAACGTGCCTTTATCTGAGATATTGGTGTAACCTGCGCGCTTCCATTTAGTGTCATATACCCAATTCCTAAAGCCAATTGAATATAGCCTCCCTTTTTTCTGAAAAAAGTACGTTCCAAAAACACATTACCATTGAATTTAAAATCATCTTCAGAAAGACTTCCCTTAAGGTTTGACAATACAAAAGGTGAAATTAGGGTGTTTAACGACCATTTATCAGAAAACTTATAGTTCATAAAAAGACTATAGTTAATATTATAAAAACGATCTATTTCATCCGTATTCGGTATCAACGTATTACCGTTATAATTAAAGTTATGTACATCTAAACCAATGGTATTAAAAATAGATAGTTTATTAAATCTAATTGGAGGCAAACTCAATTTTGTGCTCCATTTTTGATAGCTAATATTATCCGAAATTTCGTTTTCTGGAGTATAGTGAAGATAAAAAACATCTCTATCCAATACATTGACTTCTCCTGTTACTTGTGCGGTTGCATATTGACATAGCATTGCCAATAAAAATATGTTAATACATTTTTTCATTATTCTATTTTTTTTATTATAAACCTTGATTAGGGGCTTAGAGATTTTTTTAATACTACTATTTTAACACTTTAGATGATCTTACCTTGTTCACTTTTTGGAAGATATTAATCCAAGGTTATTAGTATAAAACTGTTTTTAAGTTTTGTTACTTGATAGTCCTAGTACTTTATTTAGCGGAGTATACAAGAATATAAAAGTTAATTTAATTGAATGGAAAGTGCTAGATTAGTACTCTTTAATGCAAACTTTGCGTCCTTAAAACTAGGAATAGAACCGCTTGGGGGGTTATTAGATGCTCCTACTTTTTCTTTTGGAATACCAAAAAAGTTAGTGTCTAGTTTCTTGTTTTTATTACTATCATGATAACAGGAGATTGCATAATTCCCATAGGGTAGGTTTGGAATTTTAACTGTAGTATTCCCTTTTTCTACTTTAATTTGGTATGTTTTAATAGCAGCTTCTTCTCTATTCGGAAAACCTTTGGCATCCTTAAAGAGACTTACTTGTATGTTACCTTGCCATTTTTTTATACCAGAGAAATTAATAGAAACTGATCCTGTTTCTACTACTTCTGGTGATAGCTGCATAACAAATAGCAGCTGAACTAAAAATATTTTAACTATCATAATATTCTGTTTTAATTATTGATAGTGCAAAGATCAGTGCTATTTGCTTTCATAAAATTACCATTTGGTAAGTAATGAAGCTTAACGAATGTTTTTTCGAATACGGCTTAGCGAATTAGGAGTAATGCCAAGATATGATGCTAGTTGTTTGAGCGGAATACGGTTAATTACATCAGATTTTTTCAACAATTGTAAATAGCGTGTTTCTGCATCCATTACCTGAAAAGAAATTAAACTATCTACAACATTCAAAAAAGCATCTTCCATAATTAGGCGGCCTAATTTCTGCCATTCTGTATACTCATCATAAAATTCATGCATTTTATGCGCCTCTATACTAAATATTTCTGTTTCATCTATTGCTACTATTTTAGCCATTGATGGCTGTCCAGAACGAAGTGCATCTAAATCGCTAAAGAAACTGTTTTCAAAAATTAGCCAAGCAGTAACTTCCTTTTCAGGAGTGTCGATAATAATTCTAACACCTCCTTTGGCTATAAAATAGTATTTTGTAACATACTGTCCTGCATTAATAATTGGCTGTTCTTTTTTAAAAACCTTAGGTTCAAAAGAGTCCAATATATGTGCCATATGTTCCGATTTTATATCAATTTTAGATTCAATATATTTTCTTAACCTTTCCATGCTTTTCCCTTATTATACGCAAAAAGCGTATCTATAAACTTTTATTTAATTAAAGATAAGTAAACAATAGAACCTAGACTTATTTCTAGCAGTTTATTCTAAACAATAAAATACCTCTTATCTCCTATCATCAAAAAATAACATTTATGGTTTTATCAAAGTATTCCTGTTTTTAGCAATATTTATAAGGCATCCGAGAAATCTCTGTCCTAATGGAATTAAAAATCAGTTTTTAAGAAAAAGCTGGTATTCATTTGTTACCATTTGCGCACTTCTATACGGTAGTATTGCATCTGGATCATCGGTATCCTTATCAAACAATGCTGCAATTAAACCAACTTTTATAGTCTCTGCTGCTACATCATCAAAATAATACAATTCTTTTGTTGATCCAATTATGATAAGATTGCTACGTGCTTCTTTTGAATAATAATTGATATAATCTGTGGTCTGTTCTACCAATTTAAAGGTAGCATTAGTACGCATTGCAGTAGGAATACCACAGCCATGTTCTAAGATCTGTACTTTAATCACTTTAGGAAATCGTATAGGTACAGTTGCTTTAATGTTAAACAAAACATCGGTAGTATAACAATCTGGTGCACCACAATCAAAACTATGAAGGTTAAAAGGAAGTTGAAACCTAATCTTAGCATTAACTTCATTTACAAGCCCTCTTATATAAAGTTCCTGTAATATATTATTTGTTTTTAGCTCACTATTAGTTTTAGAAGCCAATAATACTGTTCTAATAGAATCTTGATAAGCAGCAAACTTGTTATCTGTATTAACAACTACCAATTTTTTACTATTGGCTGTTATTTCTGATGGTACATTGCTTCTTGTTTTTTTTACAGCGCAAGACATAAGCATAACAGATAGTAATATAAGGCATGTTTTCATAGCACTATTGTTTTAAATTACTAATTAGAGTTTTATTACCTGAAACCTGCTTCTAAAGAAAATGTTTTTTTGAAACATCTCTCTTCTTTTTGAACAATGTTATTGCCAAATTACTGAATTATTTTTGGCAATACTATGATACAAAAAAACCATAACACAGTTATGCATTATGGTCTTTTTAATTTTATGTCCTAAATATTAAGCTACTACTGCAGCTCTTTTAGATTTTCTATATAAAAAAGAGTTATAAATATTTCTTCTTCCAAAGTTATTTATAGACTTACTATTTACAAATTTGATAAAAAGCTTACGTGTAACTCCAAAATACTCATAAGTACTACCATCGGTAAAGGTTACTTCTAGCAACAAACTTTTGTGCTGATAGTCATCTACTTGTGTCTCAGTAATAGTTTTTACATACTCCTCTAAGTTAGCTTCTTTAGTTGCTGGAGCTATACTTACAAGAAAATGATACGCATCAATAATTTTCTGACTCACAACACCAGCTTCTTCTTTTTTCTCTTCATCCTGAAACTTATCTGGATGCCATTCCTTAACCAATCCTCTGTAGGTAGTTTTTAGTTCTTTTAAATCAAGAGATCCTTCTACCTTAAAAAGCTTTTTATATTCGTTAATACGTTTCATATCTATTTTCAAAAAATTATCGGGCAAAGCTAATCTTATTATCTGGAATAAGAAGTATTCTTTTCATTTTTAAATTGATAAGCGGTAAAACAATGGTCAATACCGATGTGTTTCGTGATTAAAATGTTTGAAGTTTGTAGTAATAAGCAAGGCTTAGTTAGTTATTGATACCGTTTTATGAAGAAAACATCTCGTATAGCAATTATCAAGTTTCAAAATTGTTAAGCTCAGTATTAATACTTTTAATGCTTATAAAAGGGTTATTCTTTCTTATATATAGCTTCGTAATCACCTTGTTTTACAAATAATTCTTTTTTATCTGGCGAGAAAATAAAAGTAAAAGCTTCTGCATAAACTTGTTCGAACAAAAATTTATGTTCCCCTTTATAAAGCAACGTTTCTTTCATTCCTTCTCCAAGGTTTAATATTAAGGTATTTTCTTTTTTTATAAATGTAAATACATCTGATTTGTCATCAATAGACCTGTAAACTCCAGGATATTTTTTAAGATCAGCTTCTAATACCTCCATAACCGAGTCATTAAAATAATAACCTATTGCTGTTGTCACTATTTCACTTTTCTTATCAATATCTCCATTAGAAGTTATAGCTATTCCTATTTTATCTTCAGGAAAATATAACGTTAAGGACTTAAAACCATCAATGGAGCCACTATGTCCAAAGCTTTCTCTACCATTAATAGAATAGCGAGAGATACCCATTCCATAACTGTTTTTTATAGTGGTCATCTTAGCTATACTTTCTTTTGATAAAAACTTTTCGGAAAATAATGCTTCCATAAATATGGTTAAATCACTTGGTGTAGATACTATTGCCCCTGCTCCCATTGGAATAGACATATTTGTCTCTGGTTGTTTTATCCATTCTGATACCAGTTTATAAGAATTACATTCCTTATTTTCTAAGCTTATTTTACTTCCATAATAGGTGTTTTTAAGTTGAAGTGGAAGTGTTATTTTTTCCGCAATAATCTCTTTTAAACTAGTACCATATATTTTTTCGAGTATAATAGATAGCAGTACATAATTAGAATTACTATAATTTGCTTTGGTATTGGGCTTAAAATCGCTTTTATAACTTGAAATTGTCGCTACCATTTGTTCTGGAGATCTATATTCAACATGGTATTTTCTAAAATCCATATCGTCAGTAAAACTATGAATACCACTGCTATGCGTTAATAAATTTTCAACAGTAATTGTGTTTGCATTTTCAACCGCAGGAAAATAAGTACCAATTGTTTGTTCTAGCTTTAACTTGTTTTCCTCCACTGCTTTTAAGATTAATGCTGCGGTAAATGTTTTTGAAATGGATCCAATTCTATATTTCGTAGCTGTAGTTGCTTTTTTTTGTGACTCAATATCATCAAAACCTATAACATTTGAATATATAAGTGCTCCGTTATAAGATAATGCAATGCTCCCCATAAACTTCCCTTCTTTATCAAGAGCTTTAAACAAACTGTCTAATTTGGAACTGTTTAAAACGTATTCATTAGTGCTACTTGTTTTTTCTTTTTTAGGGACTTTCTTTTTAGTTTCTGAACAAGAGAATAATAATGTTGTAACTGTTACTATTACGAGTAGTAATTTTTTCATTTTTAATTGATTTAATATTTGATTGATCGGCCAAATATACATTTTAAATAGTACTATACAATACCTAGTACTATTTTTTAACATATAATCAATAAATTAAATCATGTTTGCTAATTTTTAATCTATTACAAATCAACTTTAACATTCTAAACCAAGTATTTATGAGATCCCCTAAAATTTGACCACTACCATCTTATACCTGGTAGTATTTTAATTTTTAGCTTTGTATAAGTGCTGTGTTAAACTAAAGGTATTCTATAAATACAACACGGTTATAATGCTGGATAGTACCAGACTACACTAATGTTTAGTTATTGTGGGCATCTGCCCTACTTATCAAAGGTTGTTTTTAAAGAACATAAGTGTACGTTCCCATGCTAAATCTGCAGCAGTTTTATCATATCTAGGTGTAGAATTGTTATGGAATCCATGATTTACATCTGGATAAATATGCGCTGTATACTCAATATTATTTTCTTTAAGTGCTTCTTCATAACTCGGCCATCCAGCATTTACTCGCTTATCTAATGCAGCATATTGCAATAAAAGTGGTGCTTTAATAATGGAAGTTTCTTGAGCTGAAGGTTGTCCTCCATAAAAAGGAACGGCTGCAGATAGCTCTGGTAATTTAACTGCCATCATATTAGAGATCCATCCACCAAAGCAAAATCCAACAACGCCAATTTTACCATTACAATCTTCATGAGAATTAAGGTAGTCGTAGGCAGCAATAAAGTCTTCGAGCATCTCATTTCGGTCTCGTTTGCGTTGTAATGATCGTCCTTCATCATCATTTCCAGGATACCCGCCTAAAGGCCATAATGCATCTGGAGCAATAGTTATAAATCCTTCCAAAGCTGCTCGTCTTCCCACATCTTCTATATATGGATTAAGGCCTCTATTTTCATGCACTACAATTATTCCGGGTAATTTGGTTTTTGCATTTTTTGGTTTCGATAGAAGACCGCGTATTTCTCCTCCACCCTTTGGAGAATTGTACATCACATAATTTGATGTTAGTCTTGAATCGTCTTGTTTTACTACTACAGAATCTAAATAATTTGGCATTACAAAACTAAGCAAAGAAGGGACGGTAATACCGCCAATTGCATATAATGATAATTTTTCAATGAATTGTCGTCTTCCAAATTTGTTATGCGCATAACCATCGTATAAATCAAATATTTCAGGATTAATATCTTCTTTTGTTAATTTCTTCATAGTGCAAAATATTAATTAATATTGAGTTACCCACAATGGTCTATGGTCAAGCAAGTAAGAGGTTTACCCCAACCTGGACTACCTAGTAAATTTGTGACTAATTTTCTTAGGCCGCTTTGTTACTAAATCCTTTTAGTTTGATTTCCATTTCTAACGGAGTTAAATATCCTAAAGAAGAGTGTAATCTTTGTGTATTATACCAGTCTATATAGTCTTCAATAGATTTATATAATTGAGTATATGAAGTATATTTAAATCTATATAACCATTCATGTTTAATTGTTTTAAAGAAACTTTCAGCTACAGCATTATCCCAGCAATTACCTTTTCTACTCATCGATTGGGTTATTTTGCAATTGAAAGAGAAAATATCTGTGATCTTATTAGACGCATATTGTACACCTCTATCAGAATGAAAAATAAAACCATCTTTAATTTGTCTTTTACTTCTGGCCTGATGCCAAGTTTTAATAATGGTGTTTTGGGAAGTCATGTCTTCGCTTAAAGTCCAACTTACTACTTTTCTATCTGCTAAATCTATGATGGTTGTTAGGTAATTCCAGTTATCATTCACTCTAATATATGTAATATCAGAAATCCATTTTTCTCCTATTTTTAGACTTTTGAAATCTCTATTTAATACATTTTTTACTATTGGAAAACTGTGCTTTGAGTCTGTTGTTACTACAAATTTTCGCTTTAAGATACTTTTTAACCTCATTTCTTTCATAAGTAATCCTATATAAGACCGACAATATATAAGGTCTTCACGTTCTAGTTTTTTTTGAATCCGATGACTTCCATAGATTTCTCTACTATCTTCAAAAATGGCTTTAATCCTCTTCTTTAGATAATTTCTTGGAGTCTCCATAACTATTAAGTCTTTGTTTTTAAGCCAGTGATAATAAGCGTTTTTACTAACTCTCATACACTTACACATCTTCTCAACACTATAAATATCCGTGTTTTTTAAAACAAATTGATATCTTATGAGTCGCTCTTGGAAAAGATGCTTACTGCCTTTTTTAAGATGTCGCGCTCTATAGTTACATCTCTTAATTCTTTTTTCAAAGCTTTTAATTCTTGGGCTTCTATAGAAAGTACTTTCTTTTTAGAAAAATCTCCAGATCTTGCTGCAAATTCCCGTCCCCAGCGACAAATCATACCTGGGTTTAATCCATATTCCTCTCCAAGTTGTTTCGGTTTACTTCCAGATTTTAATAGTGATACTATCATTACCTTAAACTCGTTATCATGTTTTTTTGCCATAATCTAATATATAAATATTATATGGACTCTAAAAAATCGTCACATCAAAGGTAGACACTCCAACCTTCTCACAGAACCGTACGTGATACTCTTGTATCATACGACTCTTGTTATACAAAATTTACCTTATTAACTTCCATATTTCAGCTGCCTATGGTAAAACAAATAAGGGGTTTGATACTATTTTCTTAGAAAAAAACGGTAAGCTCATTTTATACTTATTTTTTGAGCTGACAAAAACAAAAAATATGTTTCTGGGTAATGATATAATTATCAACAGTAGCAGCAATGCAATTTGCCATACCAAAAATTACGTAGGACTAATATCTCTGAATAACAAAACCCTGTAAGCTTACAATATGTTGTGCTTTCAGGGTTTGTTTTGATGTGATAACGACTATGCAAATAGTCTAAACGTATTTACTGCTACTATAGCTACTCAGGGCAAGCTCCCCATATAGGTAGGTTAGCATCGCTAAGTCCTGAATTCGTATGGAAGTTAGAAGGGTATGAAACTATATTAGAAACACACCAACCATTTAAATCTTGGTTAAAGGCAGTTGCATCTTTAAACATACCATTCATAAATGTAGCAGAAGAAACATTCCAATTACTTAAATCTTGGTTAAAAGAAGTAGCACCAGTAAACATAGAAACCATAAACCAAACCTTAGCAACATTCCAGTTGCTTATATCTTGATTAAAAGAATTTGCATAAACAAACATGTACCCCATTTGTTCTACTTTACTAGTATCCCAATTACTTATATCTTGGTTAAAGGTGTTTGCTTCATAAAACATACTAGACATAGTTGTTACAGCAGAAACATCCCAATTACTTATATCGTCATTAAAAGAAGTCGCATACATAAATGTACCTGATAAATTAGTAGTCTCACTTAAGTCAGGACTATCTAGGGCTGTTATATTCAAATTTGAACATTCTCTAAAATAATATCCTTCATTACCTAGTTTTAGATTACCCCACTGGCTTATATCTACTATCATTTCTTTAGAAGGATTTTGTGGATCATTATTATAATGAAAATTAAAGCCATCAATAACTCCATTTATCGTAATACTATAAGTTCCTGCATCACTATATAAATGCGATGCATCTTTGCTAGTAATATGTTCTTCTGTACTTCCATCTCCCCAGTCTACCATAAAATCATATTCGCCGTTACGGTACAAAGGTAATACTACAGTATCACCAGTGGCTACTGTCCATTTAGAGATAAAGGTAGTGTCTGGAGCCACTGTAATAGTAATATCATAACTGGTAGTAGTAGAACCATCTTGTGCCGTAACGGTAATTGTCATAGTCTCATTATCGACAAAAACAATACCTGTTACATCACCATTTTCGGCAACATTACCATGGCTTATAGTAGCGCCTGCACTTATAGCTATAGCGATGTCTTCAGATTCTACCTCGTTGTCATAGTCTAAATATATATTTATTACAGAATTAGCGTCAAATCTTTCTATTATATCTATATATTGGCCCATAACAGATATAAACTCTATTCTAGCACTGCCATTCATTACTGTTTCCAATTCATCGTCACTACAGCTACTAATTAAAAAACAACTAGTTATAATTAAGACTATTGATAATACTTTGTTTGTTATTACTTTCATGGTTGAGTTGGGTTTATTTGAAAACGAAAAATAGTTAGTGTAAGTATACAATCTTACAGGAATAAACCTTATTAATATTTAGTATGAATACTACTAGAAGGTTAAGTTACTCCCGTGTAGGTATAAAATATTTTTATCCTGATTTTTTTTCATTTAGTCACAATCACAACGTATTCTTTACTTTAAAAGACTTTATAAATAAATTTTCACAAACACAATAGAAGTTCTACAAAACCCATAACAAATACAAAACCTATTAGAAAAACCTTGTGAATTTTAGTAAGTAAACGAGTACATGCAATTAATTTTATATGGCAAAGTTTTTATTCGCCATATGTTGCGTGGAAAAACTTGGTTATTTTTTGTTCTTCATATCTAATGTCAAATTTCAATATTTCTCCAAAATCAGAAATTACAGATTTATTGTATCTTCCATTTTTAATACCTTTTAATAACCATGTAGGAAACAACTTTTCCATATCATTAGATTCAATTTTTCTAATTTCTTTTTCCCAAAAATCTTGTTTAACTAAGTACCAAGTTAAGTAAGGTCTGTATTCATAGACATTGTTTTCATATGGCTTTTTATTTATAAATAACTTAGGACTATTTGTAGATTCTTTAATAGATGTTAAAACTGCAATATATAAATCAGTTGAAGGGTTCCATTCTGCTCCAATTGGACCACCACCATTTTGATTGAAAATACTTTCTAAAGAATCATTCATTAGAATTAATTTAGACTTTTCTTTTAACCAACGATTTATAGTTGAGCTGTCTTTTTCAATCGAATATTTATCATCAAGTTTATAAAAACAATACGTTTTTAGCTTTTGCTCAATATTTGGTTTTGTATTTCCTGTTTCTTTTATAATTGTAGCGTTCTCTTTTTTAGTTCTTTGACAAGAAATAAATACTACTACTATTAATAAACTTATTAAAGTTGATTTCATTTTTTTGATTAATGCAAATTAGCAGCAAACCGTACTATCACGTTTACCACCACCACATTGCATCCCAAATATAAAAAACATACAGATAATATTCATAAAAACATTAAAACACCATCACAAACCTTACAATTACAATCAAAATACTAATAGGTCCATTCCTAAAATACAAGTTTAAAAGAAAAACCACTGGAGTAATAATTCTAGTTGCTAGAGCAACAATACTAGTATCCTTGGTAATAATTCTAGTTGCTGGAACAATAATACTAGTATACTTGACAATAATTCTAGTTGCTGGAACAACAATACTAGTATCTTTGGCAATAATTCTAGTTGCTGGAACAACAATACTAGTATCCTTGCCAATAATTCTAGTTGCCAGAGCAACAATATTAGTATCCTTGACAATAATTCAAGTTCTATGAGCAATAATTAAAACTGTATAGCTAAAACTAAAACCGTAGTTTATGGTACTGCACTAGCCTATTCCACCAAATTTAATCCCTGTAAGTTCTGCCATATCTTTTTTCCAAGTGGTAATGTCATTGGTATTAAATTTATTAAGATGGTTATGACCACAAGCCCTTGCCATAACTTTCATTAGCTCGGTAGAAGCGCTAAAAAAATTATAAAGTTGTTTTGCAGATTTATCAATATCAATTAATTTTCGCAATTCAGGTTTTTGAGTAGCAATTCCAGCAGGACAGTTATTAGTATTACACATTCTTGCAGCAACACAGCCAATAGATTGTAAGGCAGAATTAGACACTGCAATACCATCAGCTCCCAAAGCCATTGCTTTTATAAAATCATCAGGCACTCTTATACCTCCTGTAATAATAAGGCTAACATCCTTTCTGTTTATTTTATCCAAATAATGACGAGCTCTTGCCAATGCAGGTATAGTGGGTACAGAGATATTGTTTCTGAAAATTAATGGAGCAGCTCCTGTTCCACCTCCTCTTCCATCCAATATTATATAATCGGCACTTGCATCTAAAGCAAATTGTATATCTTTTTCAATATGATTAGCAGACAATTTAAAACCAATAGGAATGCCACCAGTAATATCTCGTACTTTATTGGCAAAGTTTTTATAATCTTCTGGTGTATGCAAATCATCAAAAGTAGGTGGAGATACGGCTGCTGTACCTTCCTTTAATTTTCGAACTTCTGCAATCTTTCCAATAACTTTATTTCCAGACAAATGCCCTCCAGTACCAGTTTTAGCACCCTGCCCTCCTTTAAAATGAAAAGCTTGAACCCGTTTTAGTTTTTCCCATTCAAAGCCAAATTTAGCTGATGCATATTCATAAAAATACTTGCTGTTCTCCTCCTGTTCGTCATCCAGCATTCCCCCTTCACCAGAACAAATTCCAGTTCCTGCTAATTCTGCACCTTTAGATAATGCAATTTTTGATTCTTCAGATAATGCACCAAAACTCATATCGGACACAAATAATGGTATCGCTAATTTTAGTGGCTTTTTTGCATTAGGACCGATTATTAATTCCGAACCAACAGCAACATCTTCCATTAAGGGTTTTGTAGCCATTTGTGCAGCTAACAATTGTATGTTTTTCCATTGTGGTAATTCTGGAATTGGAACACCCATTGCTCCCATCTCACCATGGCGTCCCGTTTTGGATAAACCATCTTTTGCCAGTGCTTTTATATAGGCTATTGTAGGTTCTTCGGTGGTAACACCAGAACTTGAAGCCTTAGAAGTGGTTTTATTGGTATCTCCCTCTTTAAGTGTGGCATGTGTACCATCACAATACGGAATGTTTTTGCTTTGCTTACACATACATAAGTATGCTGTTCCTGCTTCTTCTGCTACAAATGGTAAGGGCTTAAAAGGTGTAGTTCTATGCGAACCATCACAAAAAGGTTGCCCTTTTGATTCGCCACAGGCACAAAAATATTTTTCTTCTCCTTTTTTTAATTCTACTGCAATTGGTTTTCTTCCTGCTATTTTTGGTGTGCTCATATTTTATATATTATAATGATGTACAACAGAAGTCTGGGCAAAAAACTCTATTTTTATTTAAATATAGGCAAATAAGAGAAGATAGGCTTGTTAGCACTGGTTTTTATTTCATTTTGGTGGTTTTCTAATGTTACAGATATCATTATATATTTTTAGTGTTTTTGTTCCATCATGCAATTCAGACTAACTTTTGTATTGAAAATTACTTTTCTTTTCTTTAATTCTATTCGATTTTTATTGTTACACTAAAATCATGATTGGCAGAACAGACTAAGCATCTTAAAAAGAAATAACAGAATACAATTTAATACCTTAAATTTGAGTACTACATTTTTTATTTTCAATGACAAAAATTTTAATCTTACCGTATAGAATAGACCAGTCAATAAATGATTTAGAGTATTTATCAGAAGGTATTTTTGAAGAACTTACCCAGTTAATTTCTTCAAAGTCTACTATAACAACAACGTCAAGGTCAACTAGTATGTACCTTCTAAACAACCCAAAGGCAACTATTGAAATTAAAAACACTTATGCAATTGATTATTTTGTTGAAGGACGAATAAAAAAGAAACAAGGTGTATATTACATTTCCACCCATCTTTTTAAAACAACAAATGAAGAATTAGTATTAAATGAATCTGTGGTTTTTGATATGGATAAATGGACAACACCATTAAATGCTATCGCAAATAATATTATTAAAGTCATTAATGGTAAAAACCTAGATCTAGAAGAAACCCAAACCGATAATACAAAAGCTCGTGAATATTACTTAAGAGGTATTTATCATTGGCACAGATATACCCATTCCGAAATGTTATTGTCTATAAAATTCTTCAAAAAGTCTATCAAAGAAAATAAATCCTTTGCACTATCACATGCTGCCTTAGCAGATTCTTATTCGGTAATTGGTGCTATGGCATATGAAGAACCTATCCAAGCATTTAAATTGGCGCAAACCTATGTAAACAATGCCTTGTTATTAAATAACAAACGCTCAGACTCCTATGTCTCAGCTGCATTTGTAAACATTTATTACAACAGAAATTTTCCGCAGGCAAAGGTTAATCTCGAACAAGCGTTAAAACTGAATATCAATAATGTAAAAGCACATCATGTTTTTGCTATGTATTATATCCATAAAGGCGATTTTATACAAGCTGAAAAACATTCAGCAATCACCATTAAGTTAGAACCTTTGGCATTACAGTATGATAATTCGGATTCAAATTTATTTAAAAAAATATCAACATGCGCTAGATTATATAAGTGAAGCTATAACTATTGATTTACAGTCTGCCCATGCATTAAGAGAATATAATGCCTATGCAAATTTACTGGTTGGCAATTTAGAAACTGCGATAGAAGATTTTAAAAGCAATTTAGCGCATAATCCGAGTAATCCTATGGCTATGGCACATTTATCTTATGCCTATGCTAAAGCAAATTTCCCTCTAGAAAGCCGAACCGTTGAACAGGGTATTTATAAACTCAATACAAAAAAAGATACTGGTATTATTGCTTATGCTTTGGCTATTGTTAAAATTGGTCAGTTAGATTATAAAGCCTTTTTTAAACATTCAGAAAAAGCAATTCAATTGGGCATTGGTATATTTCCAGCAGAGTTAAAATGCAACCCTATTTTTTCCGAAGTCAGAAACGATGTTCGTTTTCAAAGAATACTTAAGAAATGTAATCTTTCAGATGAAATAACTTCCTTTCAAAAAAACAGAAAACTAGCATCTATTATAAATATAACCACTAATACTGCTGAAATACTTGCTGTAGATCCACAAGACATATCATTTGTTCAAGCAAGTGATAACTACTGTACTGTACATTGGTACGATTCGGGAATTCTGAAAAACAAAATGCTAAGGCAAACACTAAAAAATATAGAAACGCAATTACTTCCCTTTAAAAATATAGTGCGTTGCCATAAAACCTTTATGGTTAATCTTAACCAGGAACTCATGATAACGGGTAATGCAAGGGCCTATTTTATTGAAAATAAGACCCTACCGATTCGTATTCCAATATCAAGAGCCAAAAGTAAAGCTATCCTAGATTTAGTAGCTAAAAATTAGGAAACATATGTTGTAACGGTTATTGAAAGAATATCCCATTCACCACATATGTCCCATTCACCACATTTATACAGCTAAACAAGCTCCAACTTTCCCATTTGCGTCATAATAAAATACAAAAGACTTCTCGTTTTTATGTTTGCTTCATAATTATAAAAAAGATTATTATGATGTATTTAAAATTGAAAACAGTAAAAAACACATTTCTAGCAATGGCTCTAGGTATAGTAGCTATCGCTTCTGCAAACAGTATTATTCATTTGGAAAAAAAACCAGTTGGAACAAGTCCATTAGAGAACCCTGTAAAAAGTACAGGTATCGTTTTTAAATCTGGTAAAATTATAGAAATTGCTTATGCTACTATTGAAGGTGGCAAAGAAGCAAAACTTGGGAAAGACTATTTTTCTAAAATTCTACCTATTGCTGCAAAGTACGGAGGCAAAATGTTAGGAAGCCTACAAGTAACTGCTGTTGTAGATGGCGAAGTAGCTCCACAAATGATAGCCATTTTTGAATGGCCAAATATTGAAGCCAGAGATCAATTATTGGCAGATCGCAAAGCAAAAAAACTATTTCCAATTAGAGACGCCATTTTAACCTCCATTAAATTAGCCTATTTTACTGTAGAAAAAGATGTTACAGTAACATTTAGAGAAGACAAAACATATGAGTTTTTTAATGCCTGGTTAACCCCAGAGGCTGGAAAATTATTGCCTCAATATTTCGAGAAATCGGCAGCACCAAAAAAGAAATATGGCCCTATAAATTTTGTAGCAAGCCTTAAACCTGTTAAAGGATTAACTGCTGCAGACTATCTTCTTCAACCACATATGGCAGGTATTGTAGAATGGAATAATACCAATGCCTATTACGGATTAATGGCAGATCCTGAATTTAAGAAGGTAGCTCCTTTATTGAAAAAATCGGTAACTCGATTAGATGGAATACATGCAAAGTTTAATTTTCCTCAATAAGATATAAAAAGAATAGGGTTGGTGTTTTTGATGTCAACCTTATTTTATCATCTTTAAATCTGAAAATAAATCTTGTAATCATTATTATTAATGTGGTTATTATCAGGTAATTAAAAATATTTGTCTTAAGTTCCGATTCTAATTTGATAAAAGAAGTAAAAGTTAAAATTTTACCAATTTTCATGAAATTTGGAGAATAAAACTATCTTTGTACCGACTGGTCTAATAAGATGAGGTTAAACAGAAAAAACTAATAAAAAGTTGAAGCGAGAATATTGCAGCTGCTTTCAATTCAGTTTTAGAGTAGAAAAATTAAAATGACTAAAGAAAAAGCGTTAACGGCAGGATTGGAACTTTTTTCACAAAAGGGATATAGCAATGTAGGCTTGGCAGAAATTTTAAAAACTGCTGAGATTCCAAAGGGATCATTCTATCATCATTTTAAGAGTAAAGAAGAATTCGCTATTCAAGTTTTAGAAAAATATTCAAGCTGTGGTTTAATTAAATTTAAGGAACTTCTCTTAAATAGAAAAGAACTATCTCCTAAAGAACGTATAAAAACATTTTATAAAGACAAAGCTAATGAGTTTGAACAAAAGAAATTCGTAAAAGGCTGTTTGTTAGGCGATAGCTGTTCTGAAGGTGGTGTGAGTAACGAATTTAAATCTTTTGTTGATGAGCAATTAGGACTTTGGCAATCTACCATCGAACATTGTTTAGATGAAGGAAACCAGAATAACCCAATGCCAAGCAAATTGGATACTAAAGTATTGGCTTCTGTAATTCTAAATGGATGGGAAGGCGCATTATCAAGAATGAAATCAAGTAAAAACAGACAACCACTAGACGACTTTATTCAAAGTTTAGATGTCCTATTAGTCTAAAAAAATTTCAACAAAAACTAAACCGACTAGTCTAATATTATTGTTAGACCGACAAAATGGAATTGAAAATCAAAAGAATTATCATTACAAAACACAAAAAAAGATGAAATTAGAACATAAAATAGCCTTAATAACAGGCGGAAACAGTGGAATAGGCTTAGCAACAGCAAAATTATTCAATCAAGAAGGTGCAAAAGTAATCATTACAGGAAGGCGTAAACAAGCTTTAGAAGATGCTGTAAAAAGTATTGGAGGAAACGTAAGAGCTATTGTATCTGATGCCTCAGATATTAAAAACATCAAGGCTCTATACAAAGACGTTGAAGAAAATTATGGAAAAATAGATGTGTTATATCTAAATGCAGGTGTCGCAATTTTTGAACCTATAGAAGCCGTTTCAGAAGAATCATTTGATAAACAGTTTAATATTAATGTAAAAGGATTGTTTTTTAATATTCAGCAAGCATTACCACTATTAAACGAAGGAAGTTCCATTATATTAACAACATCGGCTGCAGATCAAAAGGGTTTTGCAGCAACATCGGCATATTCAGCTACAAAAGCAGCAGTACGAAGTTTAGCCAGAACATTAGCAGCTGAGTTATCCGAAAAAGGAATCCGTATCAACTCAGTAGCTCCAGGACCGATAGATACTCCAATTTTTGACAAGTTAGGCTTACCAGAAGAAGCTGTAGGTGAAACAAAAGCAGGTTTTGCACAAACCGTTCCAATGAAACGAATGGGATCAGCAAAAGAAGTGGCAAATTCTGTTCTTTTCTTAGCATCAGACGATTCATCTTATATAACAGGAATTGATTTGGCAGTAGATGGTGGTGTTGTAAGCGTTTAAAAAATAATAATAACAAAAAAGTAATAACAATGAATTCATTAAAAACATTTCAACTAGGTAAGCTACAGTTAAAAAATAGAATTGTAATGGCACCAATGACTCGTACCCGAGCAACAAATTATATTCCAAATCCATTAATTGCAGAATACTATCAACAACGTGCTTCTGCAGGTTTAATTATTACTGAGGGTACTTCACCATCTGCAAACGGATTGGGATATCCACGTATACCAGGTGCATATTCTGATGCTCAAATTAAAGGATGGAAATTAGTAGCCGATGCTGTACATGCAAAAGGCGGAAAAATATTTGTGCAAATTATGCATACTGGTCGGGTTTCTGCCCAAATAAACATGCCAGAAGGTGCTACCATTTTAGCACCATCGGCAATACAAGCAGCTGGACAGATTTTTTCTGAGACAGGTATGGAAGATCATGGTATGCCTAAAGAAATGTCTACAATCGATATCTTACAAACACAAGAAGAATTTGTAAATGCATCTGAGCGCTTAATTAATGAAGCTGGTATTGATGGTGTAGAATTACATGCCGCAAATGGGTATTTACTAGATCAATTTATTAATCCTAAGTCTAACCAACGTACAGATGAATATGGTGGTTCTGTAGAAAATCGAAATCGTTTTGTGATAGAAACAGCACAAAAAGTAGCCGATAAAGTTGGTGCCAATAAAGTTGGAATTCGTATTTCTCCTTTTGGTGTTTATAATGACTTGCAAAGTGATTATGATACTGTTGAAGAGAGTTTTACTTCTTTGGCAAAAGCCTTAAAAGAAATTGGAATTGTTTACATGCATATTGTGGTTCAAGAAGATTCTTTTGGTGTTACAAATGCAAGAACTGCGCGTCAATTAAACCTAAGAAAAGCCATTAAAAACACTTTTGAAGGCACTATAATTACTGGTGGAAATGTATCTTCAGTAGCAACAGCTGATGCTGTCCTAAATGATGGTTTTGATTTGGCTTATGTTGGTAGACCTTTTATTTCTAATCCTGATTTTATTGAACGTTTAGAAAACGGGACAGCATTAACAGCTCCTAATCCTGAGACATTTTTTGGTGTTGATGCAGTTGGTTTTACAGATTATGCTTTTGCTTAATTCCGCCAATGTGTTTAATTCTAAAATAATTAAATCTAAATAACTAAAGGTTTTTCCTTTTTCACATCTCATGGTTTTACCACGAGGTTATTTACTTAAAAAAATATTATGGATTTAAAAAAGAAATTAAGCGAATGGGGTTTAGAACTTCCAACACCTAGTAAACCAGGTGGATCCTATACGCCCGTTAATGTTAGAGGCAAAGTGGCTTATGTTGCCATTCAGTTTCCAATAATTAATGGAGAGCTACTATACAAAGGTAGATTTGGTGATAATTTAACAACCGAAGATGGTTATAAAGCCATGCAGCAATCTGCCTTAAATGTATTATCTCAACTAAATGATACCATTGGTTTAGATGCAATTGAAGGAATGAACCATATGGATGCTTATTATCAATCTGGTGAAAACTGGAACGAAGCGCCACGAGTTGTAGATGGTGCATCTGATTTGTTTTTACATGTATTAGGTGAACAAGGAACACATTCTAGAGCCATTTTTGGTGTACATAAATTGTTTGGCGATTTATCTGTTGGTATTACTTGCCAATTTACATTGAAATAAATTTATTTATACTATAAAATAATAATTATGAAAAACAGGACAAAAAACATTGCTATAGCTTTGTTGTTAGTTTTTATCACAAGTGTACAAGCACAAACAGATTCAAAATCTAAAGCCTTATTAGATGCTTTGGTATCAGTAAATGGAGGTTATAAAAAATTGGCTTCCAAAAAAGATATTCAGTTTAACTATGTTTATGATAATTTTGAAAATGGAAAAGACGTGTCTTTAGAACGACATATTATAAATGGCGAACATTCTTGGGGAGAATACAAGCATCATGAAGTTCTAGTTCTGCCAAAAGAAAAAGGTACGGTTATACAGTCTTTAGTAGACGGGAACCCTCAAATTACACTTGGTGATAAACAATATACAATTAAAAAAGAAGTTGATTTTACAGTCTTTTTAAGAAAGGTGAATTTTTACTGGTTTACCATGATGTACAAACTTCAAGATCCAGGTACTAATTATACCTATTTAGGTAAAGAAACTGTTGATGGTATTAATTATGATAAAGTAAGTTTATCCTATAGCGCCAAGGTTACTAACAAAGAAAAAAACGACGATTATATCTTGTATTTTAATCCTAAAACCCATTTGATAGATTTGTTTTATTTTTCACTTCCAGATTTTGGAATCAATAAACCTATTTTAAAAATGACCTTGCACTATGAGGTTATTGATGGGCTGTACTTATCTACTGTTAGAAAATCTTATGGTCCAGACAAAAATGGAGTATATCAATTAGCAGGAGAATACACCATTAGCAACATAAAATTTAACAACGGATTCAAGAAAGAAGATTTTTTACTTTATTAGTGAATTTTTAAAACGTATCAGTATCAATTCATTAAATAATACCAATTCTTATTTGAAATGAGCGTAAAAGAAAATGAAGGTTTTTTTCTTTATATGAATTACAAAAATACAAGCATAGCCTTAGCTACGGTTTCTTTTTTTAATGAGATAAAAAGGGAAAAAGAACGTTTTATTGGGCTTGTTTTAAGTAAGAATTGGTATAACATACGCAATACTATAATTAACTATGGCTGAAACAACATTTATAAGTTTGTTTCAGCCATTTTTTATGTTATTGGATTTTGAATTCAAAATTTAGTTAATCAATTACTTTTTCCATTATTATATAATTAATATCACCTTTAATAAATGTTTTAGCAGTTTCTAACATTCCAAATTTTTTATAAAAAGAAGTTTTATCTGCTCTAGCATTACACCATAACTTATCTATCTTTTTATTTGAAACATAATCCATTAAATGCCTCAATAAAAGTGTACCATATCCATTACCTTGTTCTGAATTTTTAGTTGCAAATTTTCTGAATTGGGCACTGTCATCTTTTATAAAAAGGGATATTACAGCAATAATAGTTTTATCTTTACTAAGCCCAAAATGTATCCCCTCATTATCGTTACTTAATATTACATATTCTAAAGGCATATTAGGCCACATCACTTGATGCCTAAGCGTATATGTTTCTTTAGCACTTATTTGTCTAATAGTGATGTCCATTTTCCGTTTGTTATTCAGAATTTACAATTAAGATTTATAGCCAGACGTTTTTTTGTTAACAGCTTAAACTTCATCTAATAATGACACAAAATAATCATCATACAATGCCAGATGGTTCTTTAATTTTTTAATAGTAGCCTTATTTGTTGTTATTTTACTGGTAGACAGTTCTAAGAACATATCTTTTATAGGTAGCAAAAAATTATGCAATTGATTATGTGCTTCTCCTTTCATAGTACAGTTATCAAAAACTTCAGCTAGTTCTATTTTTAGATCCAATCGCAGTTTACTATAAGAAACAAGTGTTTCTCTATCTTTAAAATCAGCTACTAATTTTGTCATATTGGTAATACCTACTGTAGTCTCACTATTCGCTTTCCAACGTTTACCATTATTTAAAACCAGTTTAGCAGCTGGTTTAGTTTCTTTTTTTGATATTGTAATGCTAACTCCTTTAGTTTTTGTAATCCATTTGTTTATTTTTTCTTCTAGTAATACCAATGGTAAACTTCCAGAGCTTAATACTTCGTTATGAAAAGCTTTTATGTTAAATTTATTTCCTAGCACCTGTTCTGCTTTGTTACGCAGTGCTCTTATTTTTAACTGTCCTACTTTATAGGCTAATGCTTGTCCTGGAGCAACCATATAGCGTTCTATCCCTGCAGTAATACTTGCTTCTGATTCTGCCTCATGATCTAAAGAATACCGGATGGCCTCTTCCCTAGTCCACCCTTTAGCATGAATTCCAGAATCTACCACCAATCGTATTGCCCGATGCATTTCCATACTTAACATTCCAAAATATTGATATGGGTCTTTATACAAACCAAGTTCTTTACCTAAGGATTCTGCATATAATGCCCATCCTTCAACATAAACTCCCATACCTTCGGCATGTAAAAAACTAGGAAGCTTCTTATTTTCTTGTTGTAATGATAGTTGGTAATGGTGACCAGGAATGGCTTCATGTAAAAACAAAGCTTCATCCTGTAATTTGTTATAACTACTTACATCTGGAATGGGAACATAAAAAATACCAGGCTTCCCTTTTGCTCCTGCTATATACTCTGCACTTGCTGAAGCTTCACGAAAAGCTTGCGTACGCCTTACTTCAAATGGTGTTTTTGGTGTTAGATCAAACAACCGGTTTAAGTTTCCTTTCATTTGATCATGAATAGCATTAAAGTTTGCCAATACCTGTTCTGGTTTTGTAAAAGGCATCTGTTTTTTACTAGTACGTACATGATTAAAAAACGCCTGTAAATCTCCCTTAAAACCTACTTCTTCTTTTACCTTTTCCATTTCTTGAAGTATACGTGCTACTTCATTTTTTCCGAGATTAAAAATCTCATCAGGTGTCATATTGGTACTGGTATGGTATTTTATAAGATACTGGTATGTTGCATCACCATTAGGCAGTGCTCCTATACCTGCCGTTTCTGTACCTGCTGGTAAATAAGTGTCTGTTAAAAAATTAGTTAATTGAGTATATGCAGGAATTAGCTTGGTACTAATCATGGTTTTATATGCTGTGTCTAAACGCTCCCGATCTGCTGCTGCAATAGTACCAGGCATTTCTTTTACAACACCATAAAATAAATGTTTGTCAATATCAGGATTGGTAAACTGCTCTAACTGTCCTATTATTTTTTTTATAATAACCTTTGGCAACACTACATTTTTTGCAATACCATCTTGCATATTTGCTTCGGCTGTTTTTAACCACACTAAAAACTCATCAATTCTAAGTAACCAGTTTTCATAATCTTTTACTGTTTTAAAAGGCTGCGCACCATCTATATCGGTAAGTGTTGCAAAATGCAAGTGAAAAGAGAATATCTGATTAATTGGCATCAGCGATATATTGGGCAAATCGAACATTGGAGATGCCACAGTAGGCATTGCATTCTCCAATCCTTCTTTTTTAATTTCGCAATCCCACTTCATCACTTTTAGACTTATTGCATCTGCTTCTGATAAGCTTTTTTGATCAATAGCATTAATACTTGCTAAAAAAGTGTTGTATTGTGTAATTAAATCTTGTTGAAAGTCTGCTGAAATATAGTTAGTTATCTTACTATTATATGCTTCAATACCTGCATTGGTACCTTCTAATGGGTTTATTTTTAATTTGAATTGATAGTAGTCTTCAAACAAACTATCTATTGCAATAACTTTAGTCTTTGCTACAGCTTTTTGTGTTTTTTTATCTTTACAGCTGTTTAAAAATAGTATTCCTAATACTAAACTAGCTAGCACAACATTCTTTAAAAATTTCATATCCTTTTTATATTTATACCAATTTACTAAACTCTAATGTACTCTTTTGATTTCTATTTTATTCTAAATACTATTATAACGCTTTATAGCAATTATTGTACTCGATTACATGGTCATTTGAAACACTAAATCTTGATAAACTTGTGCATTTCCTTTATTTAAACACTTCAACTCTCTAGCGGGTTTGTATATTTCTTTAAACCAAGCTAACATCTATAATACTTAATCGTTTATTGATGCTACCAAAAATAAGGTAAAAATGTAGTATTTTGAAATACAATATCACTATATATTTATACTATTATGCTAAACAAAAAAACGGTTTAGCGTATCTCTACCCTAAACCGTCTCTAAATTATGTTAAGTTGTTCTATAGCCTAACTATCTAAAGGTTTTCTAGTACTTACGGCTATTCTATTCCATGCATTTATAGTTACTATTGCCATAATTAATTGCGAAAAATAGTTTTCACCAAAAGCAGCTATTGCCTTTTTATACGTTGCATCACTAAGCCCATTATTGTGTATTAAGGTTACTTCTTCCGAAAGCTGTAACACTATTTTTTCTTCTTCCGTAAACACTTCAGCTTCTTTCCATGCATTTAATAAAAATATACGCTCTTGACTTTCTCCATCTTTCAAGCCTTCTTTAGTATGCATATTAACACAATATGCACAGGCATTTATTTGCGAAGCTCTAATCTTTAATAAGTGCATATGTATTGGTAATATTTCAGTAGTACTAAGGTAATTTCCCAAAGCAAACATTCCTTTATATGCTAATGGCTCTACGTTGTCTATTTGAATTCTGTTTTCCATCTTAATGTATTGTTTTAATTTTAAACAAAGATACTTGCTGTTAAAGTCAAAAATACTTAAGCTGGTTTAAGAACGTCTTTTCTTTCGTATTTCGCTTACATATTCTGGAGTCAATCCTAAAAAGGAAGCTATTAAATATTGCGGTACTCTAGCTGCAAATTGTGGAAAGCTCTCTATAAAATGAAAATAGATATCTTCCTTAGAAAAATCGTTCAAAAATTTCATCTTCATTAATGATGCTCCATATGCTATTTGATAAATAATTCTAAAATAACGCTCTAATTTGGGATACAATTGCAATAATTCTTCCTGTTTATCTGCATCAATAGTCAATAACTGGGTCTCCTCTACTGCTCTGATACTAAAGCTTGTTGTTGTTTTATGCTGAAAAGCCAAATAGTCGGTCATCCACCAATTGTCTATTGCAAATTGTACAGTTTGTTCTGTACCATTTTCTTTTATAAAAAAAAGATTAAGACAACCTGTTAGCACAAAATAATTATGCTTGCATAGTGTATCTGTCTCCATTACCATTGCTTTTTTTTTCACTGTTTTTATCTCAAAAAAAGAACGTATTTCTTTATACTCCATTTCAGTAATGGGTACATAATTATTAATATGATCAAAAAATTGCTTTGGCATTCAAAAATATATTTAGCTGTACTTAAAATTATTCCATAAAATTACGAATTTCATCAATAGCTTCATTTGTATATTCTTCCTGAACAAAATGTCCACAGTTAAATTCTTTTATACGTGCATTAGTCAGCTTTTGTTTCCACTTGTCTAAATAACTATCAGAAAGGAACTTGTCTTGTGATCCCCATAGAATCAACCATTTTTTAGTGCCAAGTTTATTATCTAATTGTTTCCATTTTTGATCATACCAATCAGAAGAACCAACAAATGCTTTGCCTATATTTAACAATGCTATTCTAGAATTTGGGTCTGGAAAGGGAGCAATATACTGCTGATGTTCTTTATCTGATAGTTTGCTTTTATCATAAAAAGCTTCCTTTAGTAGCACCTTAGGAGAGTAATTCATGTTAAGATAATAGTCCTTTCCCATCTCGCTAGTTACTATTTTGTCTATTTCTTGAGCAGCAGGATCATCTTTAGTAGCCCATAACCAAGTATTAAATAATACTATTTTGGCAATTCTATTTTCATTATCAATTGCGCTTGACAATCCTATAGGCCCTCCAAAATCGTGCAACACTAGTGTTATATCTTTAAGGTTAAGCTTATTTATAAATTCGTTTAAGTTTTTGGCATGTTCTTGTGGCGTTCCAGAAAACGAAGTTGATTTTTCTGATAGTCCAAAGCCCAAATGATCAATCGCGATACAACGGTAGTCCGATGATAATTCCTTTATAAAATCTCTATACAGAAAAGACCAGGTGGGTGTACCATGAACAAAAAGTATTGTTTTACCCTTTCCTTCATCTACATAGTGCATCTTGCCTGCCTCTAACGCTATAGTATTACTTTTAAATGGATAGAGTTCTCTATCTACCCAATCTTGTGCATTGCTTGTTGTACTCATAGTGATCGTAATTAAAATTATGATTAATTGCTTCATGTCTCTTTTTTTGTTTTATAATTAGATTCTGAAACAAAGATCCGTAACCACTATAATTCTATTATTGGTCTATACCAAGATTTTAAATAGGGATGCTATTTATAAGTTTACTAAAATTGGTTGCATCTATTCTAAGATATGATGCCAAATCTTTTTGCGAAACCATCTGTAGCAAGTGTGGGCTTCTTTTTACAAAAAGCTTGAATCGTTCTTCTATTCCGTATGCCATCAATTCATGATGTCTATGCATTACATTCATTAAAAAATGTGCACTCAACTTCCTAAATAGTGTTTCTATACTTCTGTGTTTTTCTAGAAGTTGCTGATGGTTTTGATACGAAATTCTTAAAAATGTACTAGCCGTTATTGTTTCTAAATAATACTTAGATGGTGTTTGCGTTAAAAAGGATTCTACAACGCCACTTAGTGATGGTGCATATGCAAACTGCAATACATGTTCTTTGCCATCTGCTAAATAATAGGATTTCTGAACACCATCTAGCACATAATACAGATAATGCTCGGTATCATCTGCCCTAGTCATTATTGTTTTTTTTGGAACTTTATGCATGGTCCAATAAGAACTATAATCTTCAAATATGTTTTCTTCTAAAACATGTATTTTATCAAAAAAGTCTTTCATAAGTTCTTCCTATTACTATACATTTTCTGCGATCCATGATGTTATCAAGGTTCTGGCAATAGAATCTTCTTTAGAAAGCACCATTTTATGATCTGCTACCAGTTGTTGTAATTCTTTAGCAGTAAACCAAGCGGCATCCAAAATCTCTTCTCCATCTACTTTAAAATCCTTATTGGCTACTTCGGCTCTAAAACCAAGCATTAATGATGATGAAAATACCCATGGCTGAGAATCCTTATAAGTTAAATCTATAACATCAACATTTACTTCTTCTTTTAGCTCTCTAACAACGGCATCTTCTATCCGTTCTCCTATTTCCACAAAACCTGCAAAAGTAGTACAGAGCGACATGGGTTCTCTTGGAAAAACATGCAATAAACATTGTTCTGCTTCGCCTATTGGTTTATACACTACTAGCGCTATTATTGCTGGTGATATCTTAGGATAAAACAATGTTTCGCAACCTTTGGCTGAACACTTACGTACATGCCCCTGCTCTTCTACAATTGTGGTGGATCCGCAAACACTACAGAACTTTGTCTCTCTATTCCATGTACTTATACCTTGTGCAAATGCCAACAAGGATAGTGTTTCCTGATCTAGTTTATGAATTAGTTTTCGAACGGATACTAAGGTTGCTCCTTTAGTATCATTTTCAGGGCTTAGTGTGGCTAACCAAGTGTTTTTTCCTAAGTAATGCCCTAAAAATATTTTACTTGTTGTTTTATCATTATTTGCTGCTAAAGGTACTGTTAGTAAGGTTGGGCTGTCATCTAAATTATTAAATAAAAATTTCCCATCCATTGTATAGATCAATAGATCGTCTGTTATAACAGGATCAAGAAGCAATCTCTTGTCAATTGCTCTTTCAAAATTTGGATTACTATAATATTGTGTCTGCATTGTTATTTAAATTTTTTTGCCCAGCCTTGTGCCCAATCCCCAAGTGGTTCTAATAATTCATACAATTCTTTTCCTTCTTTGGTTAAAGCATATCCTTCTACTGTCTTTTCTATAAGATGTGCTTCGTTTAGCTCTTTTAAGCGTTTGTTTAATGTTGTTGGTGAAATGGACTCGCAGTATTCTTGAAGTTTTCTAAAAGTGCTTGGCCCTCTATACAAATGCCATGTAATGCCCATTGCCCAGCTACGCCCCAATAAATCAAATAGTGCCATAATTGGCTGTCCTGATTTTGAACCACGTACTGGTTTTCCTGGTGTTGGTATTGCCATAATCTATAGTGCTACATATTTTGTAGGAAAGCTACATAAAGTGTAGCATGCATAAAAGCAATTTAACTTTATATATAGAAAGTGAATTGAGTTTACTCGGAAAAACATATTGTATTCGTTAACGAAAGGAAAATATAACATTACTAGCACAATAATGTTAATGCTTAGAACTCTATAGTTGGTATAATAAGGTTTATGGAATTTTCGTCTTAATTACAACTAATAACAGTGGTTATATATTGTTAAACGCAGTTTATTTTCTTTTTAGAAGATAACACTTGTCCCTTAGCTGTATATTTTCACCGTCATAGAAATCAATTTCCACCTTTAAATTCTCGATAAATTTTTGATCATCATTTGGACATATTTTTAAAAAAGATTCCTTCACAACAAGCTCTCCATATTTGTCATAAATTGAAATTATTGCATTATTTTTATGATTGTGTATCCAATCTACATTAAACCAATTACCACTATCATTCTTTTTAATCCAGAAAGCAGTTTTGGGAATTCTATCTGTTCCTTGTAAATCTACTATTGGTTTGTCTATTATCTCTAAATGTTTATCAAATTCTGTAATTCCGTTTTTCTTTATGATAAAAAGGAAAAACACAATGAATAAAATTATAATTAAACTTGTGAAAAGTAAAATTTGAAGTATAATTTTTTTTGCGCTTTTCATTCAGGTTTTAGTTTTTCTCAAATAACCTATAAAATCCATCAGTTAACGATATATAGTGTTTTGGCTAAGCTGCGTTTTAATGCAGTTTAGGTGTTGTTACCAAACGTTTCTTCGTTATTTCTTTTTATTCGTTGTCTTTTGATTTTAGATTCTCTATAATCTTAGCATCAACCCAATGTTGTTTTCCAATGTAAGTACGCTTACCGTCTTCATTTAACTTCCATTCTCCTCGTATGAAAAAGAAATATTTACCATCAGGCGATATTTTTGGAGAGCTCTCCTGCATATCCGTATTTATTATTGGTCCCATATTCATCGTCTTTGACCAAGTGCCGTCATTTTTCTTAAAGCTAATATAAAGATCAGATTGCCCATACCCATCTTCTCTTTCGACACTCCAGATTAAATAAGATTCATCGGGGGAAATTAGAGATCCCGAAATATATTCTCCTCTATTGATATCATCATTTAATTTGATCGGCTCTTCATATTTACCATTAATAAGTCGCGCATAGTAGATAGCACCAATAGGGCTCTGCTCTTTGTATGCTGTAAAATAGTAAGTACCCTTAGCCGAGACAGATAGACCATGCGCCATATGTTTTAGAAAAGCACCAGGACTTTTAGGTTCAGACCACTTATTATCCTTTCGCTCTCTAAACAGTTTGCCAATAAACATTTTATTACCATCAGCTGAAAATTGTGGCCATCTTATATCTGTCTCAGATTCCTGGCCCCAACGATTATTTTCGTATTTGATAACGAAAAAAGTGCGTTTATTGTATTTACCGTTTGTCCGTGTAAAGTAACACGACTTCATATCTGGCGTAAATGTAACTTCTTCAAAACTCCCTTCTGGAGAAAGAATATCAGAAGTAAAAAGTTTAGGGATTAAACCTGGAGGCTTTTGTTCAAAATAGTGATTTTCCAGGGCGGGAAAATCAGAATCGTTTGCTTTCTGGTTTTTAGTATTGCAAGCATTTACAAATAGTGTTAATACAAGTAATAATAGAATAAGTTTGTAGTTTTTCATTGATTAATCATTTATAATGTTTGGTAATGTACTTATTATTGTAAATGATAAAACCTATTCAGCAACACCCAATACTTTCCATTGCTTATCTGTTCTAAAAGTATTTAGCCTTTCTTGAGACATACCACCATCAGGAAAATAGCATGTTTCTGTAATAATACAGTGGTCTTCTGTTATAAAATCTCTCTTAAAAGCTCTTTTAATACCATCAAATTTTGGCATACCATTTTCTTCTAAATGATTTGCAAATGATAATTGTAATACTTCTGCCGTACTATTTATAATATCGGCATCAATATCAAACTTTACCGTTTTTTGCAACATCAGCTCTGCTTCTTTACTAAAGTCTTTACAACTTATGGCCTTATCCAAATTATCGTTATCATAGGCCTCTTCTAGCGATAATATAGCCCCTTCTGGTGTATCTAAATTAGCTAAGAAATAGTCTTCGCCTTCGTCTATATGCATTCCGCCAAGGCTTTTATCAAAATTAACCAAATCATCTCCTGTATAGCCATCTCTAATTGCTCTTATGGTATATCCTCCAATAAGTCTGCCCTGCTCTATAATCATCCAATCGGAAACATAGTCTATGGTAATTCCTATTTTTTGATCAATTACCACTGTAGTAACATCTATTGGCTCGTTACCTACTGTGCCAAAAATATTACCCTCTTCATCAAAGTGTGGCTCCATTAGCCAAATATGCTCTGTTTTGTCTCCATCTTCTATTCGTGCTTTTATAGAAAGATAGGATTGTCCTTCCTTTGGGTTTTGTAAACATTCTTCAAAATAATGAAGCGTTAGTCTTGCCTTTTCAATAGCCCAATTCATTCTATCACTTTCTGAAGAAAAATCATAGACATCCGGATTCCCTTCTCGTTGTCTAATACTTGTTTTTTTATCTTTCCCGAATAGTTTATTAAATATTCCCATTATAAGTTTTATATATGATGATAAAGAAGCTATCAATTATTTCTGTAACCTCAAATATAGTATCAATTGAGGATAGTTCCTATTTATCTTTATAGGAATAGTGCTAAAAAAGTATAAAATTGAGTAGTGTCTTATCTCCAATTCTTAATTTGGTATTATCCTATTACAATCTAAGTAGTATTGCATTCAACAAAACCAATATCATTTTAAAACTAACAAAAGTACCTATCTATCATTATATAGCATCCACCAATTAGTAATGTTGGAAACATTAGTATGGATACTGAGTATATTGCATAATAGCCTCTTTTTTTTATATCTCCTTTATTTCTAACCCATATTCCATTAGACAAGCTACCTTCATCTAGAGCAAAGGGTTCTTCTTTAAATACTTTTTGAAAAAAATGGGCTATTGCTTTTATTATATTTAATGTTAAAAATGGAGAAAAACTAAATAAGAGACAGTTATACCTGCAATAATAATTCCAATCAAAAAACAGCATTACAAAACCCAAAAAACCTATTAAAAAAGTGTATTTAAAATATGAATTAAATATGTTTTTCTTTTTTAAATCTTCAGAATAAGTAACAATACATGCAGATAATACTAAAAACACTCCATTAATAATCCAAAAATAAGTATGCGCTAGTTCCATCTTCAAAACCCCTATCTAAACACGCTACTTTTCCAACAAACGCTGTTGCTGTCTTACGGTTAGTGTACTTCCATCGGGGCTCCAACCTGGGGGACCAAAGATATACATAAACACTTCTTTAGGTGATTTGGACTTTTTTACATCCTTTATAATATCTCCGTATTCATGTGTTAATATTACCATAGGATTATAGGAGTCTGGTGCATGAGTAACACCAAATTCTACTTCTATTTCTTCGTCAAACTCTTTCCATGTACCAAATAGCTTATCAAATAGATTTAAAAAACCACCATGATTTTTATCCAAATAAACAATATTTTTGGCATGGTGCACTTGGTGCATGGTATGGGTATTAAATATTTTTTCTATAAACCCCATTTTAGGTACATAAAGGGTATGCAATTGAAATTGCCATAAAGACTCTATTCCCAAACAAAACATTACCATTGCTGGCGAAAAACCTGCTGCCGGCATCCACATATAAAACAATGGCTTGTACATAACGGTAAACCATCCATTACGAACCGCTGTTCCTAAATTATAATTTTCTGAGGAATGGTGTACAATATGTGCCGCCCAAAACAACCGTACTTCATGATTGGCTCTATGAAACCAATAATAAGTGAAATCGTCAGCAAACTGACATATTAACCATACATACCAAGCAAAACCAAAAGATTTGTAGCCCAATATATTGGTTCGTATTCCTGCTACTATAGGATTACAAAGTTCATATACAAACTCGAACAATACAATAGCAAAAATAACTTTCATGATAGGCGCTATTATTGCTGATCCTATCCCCATAAATCCACTCGCAAATAGATCTTTCCAGACATAGAGCTCTTTATCTCCATGGCTTCTGCTATATGCAATTTCTAATATTATAAATGCAATAAAGCATGGTGCTCCGTAAACCAGAGGATTTGTAAAACTCATTTTTAGATAACTAATTTGTTCGGCACAATATAGCAAATTAACCTTGTTAATTGCTATAGTATCAGCACTATTGTAGGTAAATTAGGTAAGCAACACATGTATAGCTCTTTACAATATAGATATAAAGTGCTTTAACTATTATTAGTATCAATAATATTGATCATAATAATGATTAGCAGTCAATAACTTATACCCTACAGTTCTATACTATTGATGCTTTTTGCAGTAAGATCAATAAAAAAACTACCTACTAGATCTCTATTGATGCAGATATATAATGCCAATTCTTTATTAAACGTATATAATATATAGTAAAATAACTATTAACCAAGACTAAAAACATATATAAGTATAAAATAATCTTATTTTTTTAGCACTACATCAAACAAAATAAAAAAACTAATTTATAAATTACATAATAAACCATATATGTAGAAAAATAACGGTAATTATTTTTAATTATACAAACCTAGATAAAGAAGTATAGTATAAATAAATACAATGACAATTTTATAGATAAGCATATAGTATTATATATACTGCTTGTAGTAAACTGAAAAAATATAATGTCAATTTTAAGTCAAATTATATTATTTATACAATTATATACGTTAGTATAAATAAGAAATAGTGTTTTCTAAGCATTATTTTTTGACAAAAGGGTGATCTAATTGTAATCTAAAAGTATTTAAAAAAATAGTTGATGAGCAAGCCCTACCTTACCTATTACCGTCATGGAGAGTACCTAGACTATATGACCACCATTATAGCTGTACTAGATAGTAAGCCAAAAATACTTGCAGAGTTAAACTTACCCAGGCAAGTATTGTTTGCCCAAGTGCAGCAAATAGAGGCGGTATACAAACAACGGATTTCTAGTGAAATTACCACCACTATTACCGATTTAGCCAAAGAAAGGGATGCTGCTATTGTAGGAATAAAATATATAACCGCTGGATACAAAAAACACTATACAGAAGCTATAGCTAATGCTGCCAGTTTGTTACATCAGAATATTAAGCAACATGGCAAGACTATGCTACAACGAAACCAGTCCGAAAAGACTGCGCTAATTAATAGTATTATAAACGACTGGAAAACCATTCCAAAGCTCGCTAATGCGTCTGCCCTACTACAGCTAGAGGGCTGGATAGACGAGTTGAAACATATAAATGATAATTTTGCTTCTGCATTTATCAATAGAATTGAAGAACAGGCCAATAAGAAAATCAGCAATATAAAACCACTTAGAGTTAGCACTACTGCAGCTTACAAAACAGTAATGCAACATCTTGTGGCACATAATACTCTAGGCACAGCTACTGCCTATGGCTTGGTACTGAAACAGATTGCAGTACTTGCCAAACAATACAACCTAAGGATTACCAAAAGAAATGGTTAGGGAACTTGCTTATATTACTACAAGGCAATATTAGTGAATTGTTCAACCGTTTAATTGTTTAATTGTTTAATTGTTTAGTTGTTTAATTGTTTAGTTGTTTAGTTGTTTAGTTGTTTAGTTGTTTAACCGATGAAATAGAAAGAAAAAGTAGTAATAAGCAATATTCAACCTTATACAATCAATTGAAAAGATTAACCAATTAAACAAAATAAAAGCCATGAGCAAGCAATAAACGAATGCACATTTTTCCTGCCACTAGTGCCATAGACTGTTCAATCGTTTAATTGTTTAGCTGTTTAACCGATGAAATAGAAAGAAAAAGTAGTAATAAGCAATATTCAATCTTATATAATCAATTGAAAAGATTAATCAAATTAAACAAAATAAAGAGCATGAGTAAGCAATAAACGAATACACATTTTTCCTGCCACTAGTACCATAGACTGTTCAATCGTTTAACTGTTTAACTGATGAAATAGAAAGAAAAAGTAGTAATAAGCAATATTCAATCTTATATAATCAATTGAAAGATTAAACAAAGCCAAGAGCCAATAGCGAAGAGGAAACAGCCACTAGTACTTTAGAACTAACCTTTAACCAATTAAACAAAATAAAGAGCATGAGTAAGCAATAAACGAATAAACAATTCTTTAGCCAATAGTACTGGTATTTTCCCCCTTGCAAGAAAGTAAAGCAACTAAAAGTAATACAGACATTATTATGGATACTACAGCTTGATTAATTTTTATTCTCATGAATCTACTGTTATTGTTAACCTGAATTGTACTAACATACAAATCCTTTAATCTTACATTTTTTTGTCCAAAACACACTAATAGAGATTAGTCCTAAAGTTATTACTACAACCCTATTTATTTTTTCCTATCATTTTACTCAATATTTCTTTCATCATTTTAGCAGCCAAAAAGGCAGTCATATTATTAAAATCCCTATTTGGATTGTACTCAACAATATCCGCACCAATTATTTCAGAATCAATACTCTGTATTAAATCAATTACTTGTCTAGATGTTAGTCCTCCAGGTTCATGATGCGACACACCAGGGGCAAATGCGGGGTCAAATCCATCCATGTCTAAAGAAATATATAAAGGGTTTTTAAAATTAGGAATTGTAGATAGATCTAAATTTTTCATCTGATGAATTTCAACACCATATTTTTTTGCCTGCTCTTCTTGATGTACATTTAGTGTTCTTATTCCGACCTGTACCAATTTTGTTGCAAATCCATTCTCCATTATTCTGGCAAAGGGACAAGCATGAGAATATTTATCTCCCTCATAGCTGTCATATAAATCACAATGCGCATCAATATGAAGAATATCTAGTTTTGAATATTTTTCACTAAAGGCCTTAATTATTGGAAATGTTATTGAATGATCTCCTCCTAACGTTAAAATTTTAGCGTTTAAATCAAGATGATCTTTCGTTATTTTTTCTATGTCGAAATAATCAGAAATTTCAAAGTCACCATTATCATTAATAATCGGGTTTTCAATAGAGATTAAATTTTCCGAAAACATATTTGATGAACCACAATTTAAAGCTTCTCTGATTAATTTAGGTGCATGTTTTGGTCCTTTTTGATATGATGATTTCTCATCAAATTTGATTCCTTGTATAATAACCTTATTCATCCTATAGTAATTATTGTTAATCGAAACCTGCTCATAAATTCCATTTTTTGATTAAAGATATATAAATAAACCTATGACAATCTGCTTAATTCATACAATATTTAGAGCATTAAAATTTTATTATAAAACAAAATAGCCATATTCTAGGTCAAGAATTAACATTTAATTGTTCCAAAAACACAAATACCTAGCTATTTACATTAGTTATTTCTTTCTTATCATAATAATTGAGCCAAGCTTGTATTCTGCCTACAAACATTTTAAGGTAGTTTTCGGTCAGAAATATATTATACCAATCAAACCGTTGTGCTTGTACACCAAGATAAAAAACAAAAACAGCAGCTCCAGCTTGTGGTATTAGCTCAATCTCTTTTTCTGATAGCTTTCTGTTTTTTTGATAAGCATTTAGAAAACTTTGAACTTTTAAATCGTATTCTTTCTTGTCTTGTTCTATAAAAAATAATTGCTTACAGAAATATGCAATATCTAAAATTTGCCATCCATTTCCACAAAAATCAAAATCAAAAATTGTAACTTCATTTTCATTCACAACAGCCATATTATCATACCAGATATCCATATGTACCACACCTTTTTGAATGTTGTCAAAATCTGAATCTCTAAAAGTCTCCCCAAAATTCTTTATAAATTCCATTTCTGGTAATTCATCAGAAAAGAATTGTTTTAAATGCTCATAGGGTAACGTTATAAGTGATTCTTTGGCATAAGAAACTCGATCAATAGTTTTGTTTAAAGTTAGCGTATGCATTTTTGCCATTAGAGAACCTACTGCAAAACAAGTTTCCTTGTCCATAAATCTTACCTTATCTCCTTTTGCAAAAGAAAAAAGTACTACAAATCTGTTTCCTTCTGGGGCATTTATTTCATGAAGTAACACTCCATTTTTATCTTTAATAGGGAACGAAACATTCAAGTTATTATCGTTCAAGAGCTTCAGAAGTTGTAACTCTTCAATAATTTCAGTTTTAGTCCTCCAATTATGACTGTAAACTCTCAAAACATATTTTGTTTCCTGGTTCGAAACAAAATATGTGTGATTCATTCCTGTTCTAAATAGCTTACATTCAAAACTTTCATTTAAACTATAGTTATCTTTTACAAAGTCTCCTAATTCTTTTGCTGATAAAGTAGAAGTCGTTACAGGAAAATTTGCCATTGCTATGGTTTAGTTATAGTGATTTAATTAGCTATCAAATATAAAAAACATACAGATAGCAATTAGAAAAACAGGTAATTTTATTGATTTCCCCCTAAGTCCGGAGACTTATCGGAACTGGTGATATTGTTGGTATTCATTATTCTTTTTCTAATGTTTTTATTAATATAATTTAATCCCACTAATAATTGGGAGAATAGCATTTTTTTATAATCTAATCGTTAATAATATTTACAAAGCAAACTCTGATATTATATCATTCTCTACCATTCATTTATTTATTTTAAACTGTATTTAAGACTGAAAGCAAAGTCTACAGCTAGAAACAAGAAAGACCAAGCTACAAACACATGAATGATTAGTTATCGTTGATGTCTTTTTATTGATTGTTAATAATCTCTAGTTTCATCAAACCATTTATTTGCTTTTTTTGAATCAATTTCAACATTAGGAATTTGTCTTAACTGTTCTATAGCTTCTCCAATATCTTCTCGTTCTGTAGTTTCTATTTGTGGTAAATCGTTAAATACTTGAGTAAACGCTATTAATAAATCTTTCGCCTCCTTTTCTGTTTTTACTTTTTTTAATTTCTTTAAAGTTGCTTTATAGCTTTTTATGGCTGTTTTAGCACTTTTTCCTTCCCAAGCGGAAAAAGGTATTCCATATTCTGTAATAAACCAAATGGACTTGCGCAGTTGTGACACAGAGGAGTATTCTAATTTTCGTGTTGTACCTAGCTTTTTTAATTCGCTTCTGAGTAATTTCCCTTTAGTATCTTCAATATTCCAGCCAATAAATGAATTTAATTTTTTCCAACTCATTAAAGCTGGTAAGTTTTCTAAATTTGGCGCGTACCTTATTGCCAACCGTTCCAGATTCACCAAATTCTCTAAGCAATGTAAATTCGTAAAGTTACCCGATAAGCTTAAATTCGTTACGTTTTTGAATTGTAATATACTTTCACAATCAAAAGGTTCATCTAATGGATTTATGTTTATATCCAATGATGTAACATCACTTAATGCCTCAAAAGTTGGTGCTAATTGGTATGTACTATCACTATCTATGTTTTTTGTAGGGTAAAAAGCAATAGCATCTATTTTTCCAGATTTATTAATATTTATATTTTCAAGATTCCCAGATAGGGTTAGACTTCTATGGTTGCCAAGTATTAGGTTTAATTTATGTGCACTAGTATTAACAACTAATCTATTAATCTTCGATTTAGTAAAATCCGCTGATAAAGCTTTAAGAGGAGACCAAGTAAAATCTTCAATTGCTCTTTTTTCTGACCATTGTATAAAATTTGAATCATTTCCCCAATAATAGAAAAAACGAGGCCAGTCACCATAAGGATTTAAGCTCTGGTGTGTTTTCCCATGTGGTGTAAAAAATGTATTAAAAGAATTCCAATTAATTGGCAAATCTGTATTTACCAGCACATCATATTTTTTTGCATCCATGCCGATACCTCCAATAGCAAAGCTTCCTTGTCCTAATGGAATTGTAATAGAATGACTGTCTTTACCTGTAAGTGATATATTTATTGGTTCACCTTTCATAATTTCTAGTATTACTAGCTATTAACTAAACATTATCTTTATAGCTACTATGGCCACCCAAATATAAAAAATACATGGATAATATTCATAAACACATATCTATAATTAAGAAAAACGGTAACGATTGGTCTATGACATTTTTATATAATTAAATCAACATGGTCTTAACTTATCCGTACAGATCACACGAACTTTAGTCATTGCAAATAGTTTTTATTTTTTATCTTCTTCAATAAACTTATCTAAACTCTCCAATTTTCCTGAAAACGGCATTAGATTAGTTAAATCCTTCCAAATTTCTGATTCAACAAAACTATGAGATATTCCTTTTTTTAAAAATGTAATATGGACTTACATATTCTCCTGTTTTCTTTATTTTTTCATAATAAATTTCAGTTTTCCGCTGTAAAGTCCATCATCAATTTTGATGATTTTACTATACCCTTCGTCTGGCACAAGAAACGTATGGTAATAATCATTAAACGCATCTTTATTTATAGTCGCACAGCACAGAACAAAATCGAATGCATTATATTTTTTCAGCAATTCCTATATTTCAATTAAAGATTCCGATTCACTTTGGTCGAAAACTGGAAAAACAATGGTAAAATGTGGTTATACAACAGCATAAAAAAGATCATTTTCCTTACGGTATTCTTGAATTAAATCAAAATCTGATTGTTTGACTTTTGGATATGCTAAAACTAAAAACGCCATTCTTTTTCTTGGTTTGGGTTGGTTTATTAAAATATACTACGGATGGTTAAGCTATAGCTAGTGTGGAAATTACATACTATTCTTTTCTAATAATCACTATTTTCCCTAACCTATAGCTATTTTGATTGTTAGATAAATTAGCTTGTGGAGTAGTTGTAGTTATAGTCCAATATCTAGAAGAATAGTTCGTAAAAACAATTTGATTTGCACTATTATCAATTTTCACAGAAACTACTAAAAACTTTATGTATGGGTGTTCAAGTGTTTGTATATAACAACGTATTCGTTCTCTATTTTTTCCTATGATCCAAGTTCCAGACATTCTTCCAGAAGATTCGGCTAACCAATTTGAATTTGAGATTAAAGTAAATCCAACAATTTTGTCAGCATCTCTTACGTTTATTGTTTGATTACCAGCAGTTAAAGTTACTGTTTCATAGCTATTTTCGTCTTTGTTTATTTTTTTTCCAAACTGTTCCATTGTAAACATAATAAGTATTGGTACTGCTATTAACCCAAATATCTCCTTCTTCGGAATTGGATGGATATTCTATAGATACTGACCCCCCATTCTGGTCATACTGACCCCTCTACTGATTTGGTATTAAAAAGATAAGTCATGACAAAATTACAGTTTTTTTCTAAGACTATTTCCTTTGAGTTCTATACGATGTGATGAATGCACCAATCGATCTAAAATTGCATCGGCTATTGTAGCTTCCCCAATGATTTCGTACCAGCTTTTTACAGGGAGCTGACTGGCAATAATAGTGGAGTACTTTCCATGTCTATCTTCAATAATTTCCATAAGATCCATTTGTTGTTTTTTGTCTAGATGGGTGAGTCCAAAATCATCTAATATTAATAATCCAGCTTTAGCAATACGTTCAAAGAGCTTAAAGATACTCCCGTCTAGTCTTGCCATTTTGGTTTTTATCAGTAATTTCTGAGTATTAAAATAGAGTACTTTGGTGCTCTGTGCGCAGGCTCTATGTCCTAGTGCAGAGGCAATAAAACTTTTGCCACATCCTGTGGCTCCTGTAATAAGTATAGACTCTCCTTTTGTAAGATATTGTCCAGTGGCCAGTTCTGTGATCTGAGATTTATTAAGCCCTCTACTAGCGCCATAGCTCAGTTCTTCTACAGTGGCACTATATCTGAACTTGGCTGTTCTTTTTAAACGTTCAAAACGTCTATTGGCACGATCTTCTTCTTCGCTTTGTAGCAATATCTCTAGGCCTTCACTTAGCGATAGTTCATGATGTTGTCTAGTTTCCATAAGGGCTTCCCAGCGATGGGACATCCCTATTAAACGCAATTGTTTTAGGTGGTTTTCAATGTTTGTCATTTGCTATTGATTTAAAATTAAAGTTGTTATTTATAGGAGTTTGCTCCTCTAATATTATTGTGTTTGGGTAATGGGGCATCAGGGACATCCTGAGTAGCTTCTACCATTTTATTTTCCAAGATTCGTTTTAAAAAACCATAGGAATAATTGCTACATTGCATGGCAATTTCACAGGCTTTGATAAATTCTCCAGTATCGGTATGCTTGGAGAGTTTCAAGATCCCCTCACTGGTTCTATAGAGTTGTTCAGGGTATTTATCCTGTTTAAACAACGCATTAATGTATTGATAGAGCGTCTCAGAATGGCGATACCCTCTTTGCATATAGTATGTTGGACTGCGCTGTTTATAGTATTGATGAGTAGAACATAAATGTTCCTTTTGGGTGGTGTATCCTGATTTTTTTAAACTTCTGGGATGCGTTGCAATAAGCGTCCCTCGATCTCCAAAGATTCGTACAATACTTCTGGTATAAATGACTCTGGTTTGCCTTCCTATATAAGTAAAAGGCACGCTATAGTGATGTTTATCAGTCCCTAGATAAATATGATTGTTATGCGCCACCTTGAGGCTCTTATAATATTTCACCTCAAAATCATGGGTAGGTAGCGGTGATAAAGTTTGTTTCTCATCGGCAATAAACTTCTCTACCCTTGAGTAATCCTTTTGCTGCATACGGGTTTGGTTGTGTGCCTGCATTTTATCTTTAATAGCCTTGTTCAAACTAGTAATATCGAAGAATTGCTGGTGGCGTATTTTGGCATATACCCTGGAGTAGATTAGTTTTACCTGATTCTCGACCAATGCCTTATCCTGTGGCTTCCTTACCCTTGCAGGAGTAACGGTAGTGGTGTAATGATTGGCAAAATCCTCCAAAACCTTGTTAATGGTAGGTTCATATCTACTGGCTTTAACTACCGCTGCTTTTAAGTTATCGGGAACCAATGTTTGAGGGACTCCTGATAAATCCTTTAAACAACATTGCAAGGCATGGATAAAATCATCTGTCTTTTGGCTAGGTACAGCCAAGGCAAAAGCATAGTCCGAATAAGGGAGACATGCAACAAAAACCTGTACGGGTATTTCTTCTCCCGTTTCTTTATCGATATAAGATAAAAGCTTCCCTGCAAAATCAATATAAAGTTTATCACCAGGATGATGTTCTAAGCTTAAAGAAGGCTTGCCTGCTTTATAATGTTGTCGTAAAACAGAGCAGAACTGACTGTAACAATAATGATTATCTGGAGATCCAGATTTGTATTCTTCCCATAGAACCATTCGGTTAACACCAACCTTATTGAGCTCTTTGGCGTAATAGTCTAACTGCTCTTTTAAAGGCTGATAACGAGCATCTCTATAAGCGGGATTCCCAGGTAAAAGTGAAGCTTCCAATTCAGGGTCCTCTAAGGCAAGCAGTGTTGCTATGGGGATACCGCTTACGGTAACTTTGGCTACATAATTCTTTACCGTGTTTTTACTCACACCAAGGATTCTGGCTATGGTTTTATAGCCTTTGCCCTGATGGTGCATTCTTAATAATTGTTTTACAAGACTCATACGTTTTGGTTTTCCAGCCATAGACTATCTTTTGATGGTTAAAACCATCAAGTAAAACCAAAATCAAATAACCAAAGGGGTCAGTATAGTCCAGAATCTTATAAAGAATTACTCGCTTAGAGGGGGCAATATCCTCCAGAATAATACAAAACCAACTCCAAAAGGGGGTCAGCTTGATTCAGAATAACAATACAAAAGCGTCCAAAACTATTTTTGAACCCAAATTTGGCTATCTTTTAGTGTAGAGGGGTCAGCATCAGACAGAACGACAGTTGTTTTTATAGCCGTTTTGATTGCCCCTAAGAGGGGTCAGCTTGCTGTAGTGTATCCAATTGGATGCTATAGGTGTTACAGCTCCTTCTATTACTTTGTTGTTTACAACCATTTTTATAGTTCCTTTGTTATCTATAACTCTAAATTCTTGGGCATAACTATTTGAAAAAAAAGATGATATATAGATTACAAAAAGTAAGGTTTTAAAATCAAGGTGGTTTTTCATGTATTTCTTTAATTCAATATTGTAATTATTGCTAATGAGAGTCAGCGCATAAACTCCATATTTTTCATTAAAAAAATATAAATAAACGAAAATAAGCTTACCTCTTGATGCCTTTTTGATATTAAAGTGTCAACAATTCAACAGCCCAAAATCATTATCATAAGGTAATAACAACTAAAATATTAACTTTATAGTACTCGATTATGGCTTTACACAGGATACATCGTTGGCAATAGTATTATTTTACTCCATATTCATATTTACTAATTTCAAATATTAGTTTTTTCTCCTGTTGTTTGTTAAAAAGGATTAATTTTTTATTGGTTAATTCTAGGACTTGATATTCGATTTTTCCTTTTTCTTTCTTAGCTAATATTTTTCCTTTCATTGTAGTATGTTCTGTGTAATTTTCCGTTTTAAGAACATCAAATAATATTTTATCATTTTTTAAATGCCATTTTCCACTTTGAAGTACAGCTGCACCAAAATCAGTGTTTTCATAGGCTTTAAATGTATGATTAGAATCTAACTTTATTATAACCAATCCTGCTTTACCTCTGTGTTTGGGTACCATGTTATTTATTTCGCCCCAAAATTTATCTGTCAAATTATTTTCATCAATTTGAGATTGACATTGGTTAATTGTAAGTGATATAATTATTAAAAATATTTTCATATTATTTGGTTAATTACTGCTAAGTAGTTAATAAACATCATTTGGCGTTTATTTCTCTATTAGCATTAATTATTTATTCGTTCTTTTATCATTTCTTTTTCTGATTCGTTGTTCAATAATTTTTCAAAATGCTTATTAATCCAATGATTTGCAGATACAACATCACTTTTTTGTTTATATAAAAAACATAAAACATACTCAAACGAAATTATCCTTTGTCCGATTTCAAAAGGTGGATTTTTAACATCATATAAAAGTCCTGAAATATTTTCTTCAACTGTTTTTTTTCCTAGAAACCAAAGTTTGAGTTTTGGGATGTTTTCAGTTAATACTTTATCTAAACTTTCTCGGAACTTTTTTTCATTTACGGTGCTAATTTTATCAGAATTAATTGGGCTATTGTTCTCCATTTTTTTCTGCCATCCCTCAAGCCGTTTATAATAAATTATTTTAGTTGACTTCTCCGTACGATGATTGATTAACTTTTTTCCAGATATAGTTGGAATAAAATTGAAACAATTACCAAAAGAAAAGGAACCACCATAATATTTAAATACACTGTATTCAATCACGTGCTTTATTCCGTCTTCGTTAAAATCGCTATACCATAAATACTTTCCGTTCCAATTTTTGAGTCCAATCTCCGCAAATTTTGGTGTTACAACTTTTTTAAATATCTCAATTCTTTTTTCAAGTAACACTTCGTTCAGGTTTTGAATATCGTCATAGATATCATTAACAGTTTTTCGTCTGTCAACTATCTCTCGAATTTTACTAAAAATATTCATTGGTTTTTAATTAATGCTAACTAGTTAATTGCCCACAATTTTTATTTCTCAATTGATGTTTCCCAACCATCATAATCTCCATTCAAATCAGATGCTTTTTGCCACAATTCCAATGTGTATTCATCTATTTCGTCATAACCAACTTTGTCAATTCGTGATATTGAAATAATAAATTTGTATTCATTCGGTTGTTCAGTTTTTCTTTTGTTTTTAGTCTTAAAACCTAAACTATTTGTGTAATTTTCAAATAGGTCAAATTCATTTTTAGTTTTGAAATATACCCAATGAAAGACTTCTCTTTCTTTCGTTAGTTTGTCACCACCTTTTTCTAACTGTTCAAGAACTCGCCTGTTTTGGATAATTTGCATTTGTCTTGGCAAAGGATATAAAAAGTCAAAATATCCGCTCCATTCTTTATCTGCTTTATGTCCAAAATCAAATTTGAAATTCGGAAATACTGTCATTACAAGGGAAACTTTTTTTTTCATTAAAATAGTGTTCTCTCCAAAAAAGTATAAATCTCTAAATCCGTCTGAAGTCAGTCGACCAACAAAAGTGTAATTTAGATTGTTTTTGTCAAATGCGCTTATTATTACATCCTCAATTTTCCATAATTCGTCTGCATCTTCGTTACTTGACAAGCCATTATCTTTCGGATTAGGCATTTTGATTGATACATAAACTACATTTTCTTGTCCTTTTATCGGCGCAACATTCGTTAAATTCAAATCGGTTGCAATGGAACTTAATTTGTCATTTACATTCGAAAAATAAAATGTCCAATCAGGTTGATATTCATTTTTCTGTTCAGATTGTCCAAAGATTTTACTTAAAAATCCCATAAATAAAATAAAGGTTAATATGTTTCGATGATGTTCTTTCAAATTGTGGGCAACATTATAGGATTAAATCAAGTAAGCCAAGGGCGCAATTTGATTTAATCCGCCGTTGAACTATGGCGTGTCAATTTTACCTTTAAAAGCTATGGAAATTGAATCCTTTTTCTTTATCCAAAGTTAGGATTTTTGAAAGAAGTAGAGATATATTTCGTGTTTTTATTCTGTTTTTGATATGCTATGGAGCAGACTTGGTATAATTTACAATGTTGGCATCCTAGTTTTACTATTTTCTTCCATTTTGGCATATAATTCTCTATACCCGAAAAAGGAATGTTTCGCGATAATCTTATTAAATGCTTATATGTGCCTGTTATTTTCATTGAATTTCAAAGTCTAAATAGGGACCAGCTCTAATAGAAAGTATAATTTTAATATTTTTCATAAGTCCTTTTTTACATTTACAGCATGTAATAGGCTTTGGATCCCACTCTGGATATTGAATAGGTTTAACTACTATTGGGTGTGTTTTTAATAGTTGCTTTTTAATATCGAGCAACATGGCTTTATTTCTGGAGGCGCATATTCCAAAATGTCGTATTCGGACAAATCCTTTTGGTAAAATGTGTTGTGTAAATCTTCGGATAAACTCTTGTGCACTCAGTTGTATTCTAGAACATTGATTGGTTCTATAATTTTTATAGGAAAAATGCACTTCGTTATCTTGGATAGCCTTAATTCTATGATTGCTAATTGCAATCTTATGGGAATATCTCCCCAAATATTCTATGATGCTTTTTACTCCTGAAAAAGGTTTCTTAGCATAGACCACCCATGGTTTATTAAATAAAAGATCCACCAACCCCTGTAGGTTACTATTATCAATTTCTTCTTTGTTTTTTAATTGTTTTAACTGCTTCAAAAATATAGCTCTAAATACTTTACTCATTGCTTTTACAGGAAAAAGGTACTTTCCTTTCCCCCGAGTTTCTTTCCACTTTTTTTGTTTATTTATACCTCCAGATGGTACTATACAATGGATATGTGGATGTAGGCTTAAATTTTGCCCCCAAGTATGTAAAATACTGATCATACCACTCTTTGCTCCAAGGTGTTTGGTGTCTCTAGAGAAGAGTTCAATAGTCTTCCAAGAGGAGCTAAACAGAGTATTATAGAGTTGTTTCGGGTAAGCTAAACACAACTGGTTTAACTCACTTGGTAAGGTGAACACCACATGAAAATAAGTTACTGGCAAGACCTGCGCTATACGTGCCTGAATCCATTTTTCCCGCTGTTGGATCTGACACTTAGGGCAATGCCTGTTTCGGCAACTGTTGTACGCAATTTGTTGGTAATCACAATTGGAACAACTCTGGAGATGTCCTCCCAACACAGCTGTTCTACAATTAACAATGGCTCTAAGTACTTTTATTTTCTGATAAGATATTTTATGTTTTTCTAAAAATTCCTTTCCATATTCTCTTAATACATCAGCCAGTTCATGTTTAGGTTTCAATGGGAGAGGTATAGTACATCCAACGGGCTTTGTATCTCTTTAAATATAGACTGTGCTACCCTAAGGTAAACTAATGTGCTTTGTAGGCTACTATGCCCGAGTTGTTCTTTTAATTGCAATATATTTCCACCCTGTTCTAAAAAATGGACAGCAAAACTATGACGTAAGCTATGTATAGTAATATGCTTATTTATTTTTGCTTTCTTTAGTGTTTTTCGCAGCACATTTGCAACCGAAGAAGCAGAATAAGGTTTTGCTTTTTCATATCCACCAATCAAGTATTTTTCGGAGTGATAATAAGCTAAATAAGTTTCCAAACCCTTAGCCATTAATTTAGATAATATCACATATCTAGTCACTCCATGTTTGCTATTGATAATGTGAATTCGATACGCATTAAAATCAACATCTTCTAATCTTAGTTTTAGTAATTCACTAATCCTGAGCCCCGAAGAATAAAGCAAAGACAAAATTACACGATGTTTTAAATTAGGACAATGTTTAGGATTAAGCAAGCTTTTGATTTCCTTCTGGTTAAGAACAACAGGAATTTTAACTTTAGATCGGTTTCCCTTTAATTCTATACATCGATGTGGTGTTTTCATTACTTTGAATAAAAACCGATATCCATATACTAAAATCTTAATAGAAGAATGGCTTACTTTGCGAAGCCGTAAGTTATAGATGTATTCTGTAATTTGATCATCACTTAGCAAGTGAAAACTTTTGACATAATATAAACTGATCTGACATAAGGCTCGTAAATAGTTTTTACAGGTAGATTCCGAATAACCAGATGCTATATACACCTTTCTGTACCTCTGATAAGCCTTTATAAAATTTGGTACCGTTCTTTTTGCTAATTCTGAGCAAGGCTCAACTCTTTTTTTTGATACATAATTAGTAGATTTTGATTATAGCTCTTAATTTACAAAATCTAGAGGAGAAAAGTTACCGAAGGTTTAGTTCAACTAGTTAATAAACCCATATAACGTATTTGTGTATGATTAGTTGCATGGTAAAACAACTAATTCAATAAACAAATACAAACCCAAGAAAATTCCGATGAAATTTTCCAAATAAGCACTTGCCAAAGCAATTAAATATACACGTTGGTAGTAGTTTTACTTTTCATTTTTCTTCCAAATATTTTATAATCTAAAGAAAAGCAACCTCCTCCATTAATTAATAAACTTATGTAGTAAATTAAATAGACAAAGCTTTTTTCTTGAAAAATAAACCCCTTTCCTCCATTAATTATACAAGTAGCTACAATCATTGTAATAATTAGTGGAATACAACTCCATCTTGTAAACAACCCAATTATTAAAAATAAAGAACAAAAGAATTCGGCAAATACAACCAGAGCTAAACTTGTTTCAGCACCAAATCCTAAAGGGTCTGCAAATTCTGAACTGATTTTACTAAAATTGACAAGTCTGGGATATCCGTGCAAATAAATCATTGAAATTGAAACACCAACTCTTAAAACCAATAAACTAAAACCAATGTTCTTTGAAGCGGTGGTCTGAACTGATTTTTTTAAAAATAATTGTGATTTCATTGTTTTAATCTTTAAATTTTTGGAGTATAATATTTCTTTTACCTCTTAAAACATTGCCTTCATCTTTAGTTAGTGTGGTAATATTAGTAAAACCTCCGTTTCTTTCAATTTTATTTTTATACGCATTTACTCTATGGTCATCAGAAAACCACAATCCAGTCAGCCAATATTCTGAATAATTACGAGCTTCAATATTATAGTGAATATGTGCTGGTTCTCCATCGTGACTATGATATGGGGCAGGACGTATGGTTTCAAACTCATACCTACCATTAGCATTCGTTTTCATCCATCCTCTCAAATAACCGTGGTATTTACCATTTCCCTTTTCATTTCCTTTTTTGGGATAAATCCCCTTATTGTTTGTATGATGAACATAAACAATAACATCTTTTGCAGGAGTTTTTCCATCAGGTAAATAAACTGTTCCAGAAATAATAAGTTTTTCCCCTGATTCTCCTTTTGGTGGAATAATAGTTCTCCAAGATACATTTTCTGGAACTTCAAAAGTTCCGCTCCAACTAGGTTTTTCTTTATTGGTGATTGCTGTTTTTAAATTCGACTTATGTCCTTTAGTTGATTGCGAACAAGCATTTAAAAAAAGTAAAAAAGCTATAATACATAGCATTGTTGTGTTTTTCATACTAATCATTCTATTGAATTTTAAAGACTTCAAAAGTCAAAAAAAAATAATGATTTGAAAATATAATTACTTGTAAATAGGCTAAAAGGAGTAGTTTTAATACTTAGTGGTTGAGTAGTTTATTCCAATTTTGACGATAGTGTCTACTAAATCGAATAATTTGCCCATTACTAATAATACCATCGTAATCTCCATTTTTTCGAGATTTTATTTCAGTAATATAGTTTTTATTGATAATTGCTGAACGGTGAACTCTAATAAAAACTTGAGGATCTAACAATTTTTCAAGCTTTTTCAAACTTTCGTCGTGTAATAATTTTTGATTACTGGAAAAAACAGTTGTATAAGGTCTGTCAGTTTGAATATATAGAATTGTAGAAATATCAACTTTTATTCTTCGAGTTCCGTTTTTAACATTTATATATTTTTGAGCTGAAACGTCTTTTTTCTGTTGTTTTTTTTTGTTTAGATATTCAATGATAAAAGGAAGAAATAAATATGTAATTATTGTGATTTGTAGTTGATTTGAAATAGCATTTTTAAATATAGTTGAAAATCTATGAGGAATAGGGTAAACAATATTACTTCCTAAAATAAAAATTGAAGTAAAAAGTAATATATGCAATCCGCTAAAAATAAAGCTCGTAATCGAAGCATAAATAACTTTATTAAATGTTGTTTTTAACTGAAATTTACTGTGAATATAATTTGCAAATTGTATAAACGGAATGAACAAAAGCCAATAAGTATTATATAGCATCGTATCCGACCAATAAAAACCTGTTGATTTAAATATTGAAAAAAGATAATCCTGAAAAATTGCTAAACTATATATAACAAAGCAAAACAAAATTATTACTCCGAAATTTGCATTTAGGAATTTGTTCTTTACTTTACTAAGTTTTTCATTTGTCATTTTCTTAAATTACTACCAACGGGAGTCTGCGCACAAACTCCAAATTTTTGATTAAAGATATACAAATAAGCGAAAATAAGCTTTTCTCTTGATGTTTTATTTATGCTATTTTTAGTGTATTAAAGTCTTTTTTAAAAATGATAGGCGCTAAAAAGACCTTATAAGAACTAATCAATACCTTTAAAAGGTAAATAGCATCTTTTAGCCTTGTCTTTAACTCATTTATCCCACAAATAGACACAAGTCTTCTAAGGTTATAACATATCATCATTAGGTTTACTTCTGAGAGTACATTTTGTTTGCCTTTCATTAGTGTAAAAGTAAATCCCCATTGCCTTTTTAATGTACCAAATTGATGCTCTGTAATTTATTGTCTTAATCTGTAATATTCTGGATTATCATCGACTCTTTTTTTATTCTCTTCTAATGCTTCTTGATATATAGAACGTTCAATAAACCTTCCGTTTTTGTTCTTGGTGCATAATGTTCTTATAGTGCAAGACTGGCATGCTTTTCTATTCTTATAATGTTTTACTTTATGTTTTCCTTTTTGATAAATAGTGCCATTGGTTTTTAAGATCTTATCATCTGGACAAGTATAAAAATCTTCTTGTTTATTATACTTAAATATCTGCATATCAAACAAACCATTTTTCTGTGAAGAGTGTGCTTTTGGACTAGAAAATGTAGTAATATTATTATCATCACAAATAGCAATTTGTTTACCAGTAGTGTAACCTTTATCCGTTAGCACATTCATTTCTTGTTTTGCTAATAAACTTTTGGCGTCTAAAGCCATTGGAGATAAAGCATGAGTATCATTTACAGTACCTGTATCGTTATTGATAAAGAGGTTATGTTTACTATCACAGCCAGCTTGAACACAATAGCCTACATTAATAATATTACGGTGTAAAACCACAGATCTAGCATCAGGATCTGTTAGGCTTATTTGAGAACTCCCACTTTCTATTAATTGATTTTCGAGGCTTAAATAGTTTTTTTTCTTTTGATTCTGATATTGGATTTCATCTTTAATTTGCTCGGAGAAATCTTGATCATCTTCTATATCTAACTGCTTTTGATAGTTTTCAATTTTAGTATTGATGTACTCAATATGTCTTTGAATCTTCTTTTGGTTAAAGTTATTTTTCAATGCATTCTGAGCTCTTATTTTAAAAGAATCAATGGCAATGATATCTCCGGATATTAAATCCCAGTCTTTAAGTAAACTCACAAAAAAGCGAAACGTTTTTTTAAAAGCCTTTGCATTATCTTTTCTGAAATAGGCAATGGTTCTAGCAGATGGATGAAGTCCTTTAATTAACCAAATAACTTCCATATTAACTTTGGTAGCATGTGCTAATTTTCTAGAAGATCTCAACTGATTTTTGTACCCATAAAGATATAATTTAAGTAAATCAGAAGAATGAAAAGCAGGTCTGCCTTCCGATTGCAAAACATCATCAAAGCCTAATTCATTTAAAGGAAGAATACTCACAAAAAGATCAACTATTCTAGCCCAAGAATCCTTACCTACATAAGAATCAAAGTTCATCATTATAAACTGATCTCGATCAAAACCCTTTATAAAATCCATATCATAATAGTGTTTGATCATACACTATAAGTTACAGCATAAAAAGGACTTATGGAATTGTTTGATAAAGAGTTTTTGCGCAGTCTGACGGTTTATGTATCAAACGTAGCGTATAAAAATACGATAATTTTCAGTTAAGCACTTAGCCGAATTTTTATATTTTGTTTTTTTCTTTTCTATTTTAAAAGCCAAATTAAAAATTTGGCGGAACTTTATAAATAAGTACAAACCTTTGGATTTAGCACTTAAAAGCTATGTTTTATATACTTTGTTAGCTTTTAGTGCTTTTTTATTATCTTAATAAGCAATTGATTTTTTTGTTTTTCAATTCTGTAAACTTGTTCATATTTTAATATTTTTTTTAGCTGAGTGAATCTCTATTAAACTCAAATTTCAAATACTTATCATGGTCCGCTTTCGTTCTATACCTATATTGAAACTATACAATATTGTCTAAAAATTAAGAAGTACTCTACGATTTGAATAAAACGAAAACAGCCTGAACATTGTCCAAGCTGTTTTTTGTTTCTACTAAACTAACCAGAGAATAAGCTTACAATCTATTATAAGTATCTACAACTGCAATACCGTTTTGCGTAGATCTAAGAATAAGCGTTTGCTTGTTGCCTCCTCTTTGAATTTCATAAACAGGGTTGTTAGTAATGGTAAGTGTATTCACATTAATAGTATAGGTTTCATTACTAATAGTTTCCATTTCGCAAACATCATCAATTAGATTAAATGTTTCTATGATTGCTTCATTACTACTGTTAATGAATTGGATTGTATTCATTTTATCACAATCTGTTAACGTAATAGCTGTTCCATCTTCTGTCGTTCCGGCAAGTTCCCATTGACCGTCAATAATACTTTCATTTATACTTTCAGTTAATGAATCAGTACTACAAGATTGATTAAAAATAGCGATTACTACGATGCCTACGAATTTAAATATTTTACTCATTGTTTAATTTTTTTGACTTTATATAGTCGTTGTTTATTTATTTTGAGCAAAGGTAATTGTGCACTTAGGTTTAAGAGTTCCGAATAGTAATAACCTAACAATTATGGACACATTTTTAGGAATTTTAAGAGGTTTGATGTTGATTTTTATATTCGGAAGGCGTTAATCCCGTTTCTTTTTTGAAACCAGAATAAAAGGCAGATCTCGAGTTATAGCCTGCTTCCAAGCCAATGGCGAGCATGCTATACTTATTGAAATCGGTATTTAAAACCATTTTTTTTACATCTTTAACACGATAAAAATTAATATAGTCTGAAAAACTCTTTTTAGAATTATTATTTATCATCTGGGACAAATAACCAACACTTATGCCTAGTTTATTTGCCATATCGTTTCTATCTAATTTTGGATCTCTATATATTTTTTCATTTTCCAAAATACTTACTAAGTTTTGCAGGTATTTATTGTCTTCGCCCTGTGTTAATTCCTTTTTTTTGTCCTTAATAGAAATTGTTATAGCTTCCGTTTTGACCTCTTTATCAATAAGTTTTCTTATTTCATATCTATTTCTAGCCAATCTAAATTTAAAAATTCCATTATAACCCACCCAATAGAATAGCAGGTTTAAAATTAGCCAAAAAATAAAGGTGAAATCGTTGGGGTATACCTTTTCAACAATCTCCAGCGCAATCCATATGATTATTAATACCACATGAAAATAGTAAAACAGTTTAATCCATTTTAAACTATGGTTTACTAACGAATGATCTGTTTTCTTTTTTCTAAATAACAGTATATAAACCACTACTAAAACAACTACATTTAATACAATAGAAAAGGAGAACTCCGCCGTAAAAAATGGCCGTACCCAAGTAAGATTCTCAATGGTGTACAGCTTAAAATGGTAGTGCCCTCCGACATACAAATTAACCAGAACGGATATGGCGAATGGCAAAAATAACAGTTTGTGCCTTGTCTGTAATTTAAAATTAGGGTACAAAAACTTCAGATAATATAGCAAAAGTGTAATGGGTAATAGTAAAACGAGTTCAATGTCTGCAAAAATCGCAAATTTAGGAAACTCGGTATACCACTGGTATTTAACTGCTAAGTATTGTACATTCGTCAATACTCCAATTAACATGCTAATCCCCAAATAAGTATTGGTACCACTTTTGAAATACTTAGAAAATAATATTGCCAAGGCAAAGAAAACACCTTGAATTATGCCAATAACTATTAAAAAATCAAGTATTTCGAGATTCATTTATTATTTAGATTTGAGGAAGATTCTAACGCATTAAAGCTAACATTATAGGATTAAATCAAGTAAGCCAAGGGCGCAATTTGATTTAATCCGCCGTTGAACTATGGCGTGTCAATTTTACCTTTAAAAGCTATGGAAATTGAATCCTTTTTCTTTATCCAAAGTTAGGATTTTTGAAAGAAGTAGAGATATATTTCGTGTTTTTATTCTGTTTTTGATATGCTATGGAGCAGACTTGGTATAATTTACAATGTTGGCATCCTAGTTTTACTATTTTCTTCCATTTTGGCATATAATTCTCTATACCCGAAAAAGGAATGTTTCGCGATAATCTTATTAAATGCTTATATGTGCCTGTTATTTTCATTGAATTTCAAAGTCTAAATAGGGACCAGCTCTAATAGAAAGTATAATTTTAATATTTTTCATAAGTCCTTTTTTACATTTACAGCATGTAATAGGCTTTGGATCCCACTCTGGATATTGAATAGGTTTAACTACTATTGGGTGTGTTTTTAATAGTTGCTTTTTAATATCGAGCAACATGGCTTTATTTCTGGAGGCGCATATTCCAAAATGTCGTATTCGGACAAATCCTTTTGGTAAAATGTGTTGTGTAAATCTTCGGATAAACTCTTGTGCACTCAGTTGTATTCTAGAACATTGATTGGTTCTATAATTTTTATAGGAAAAATGCACTTCGTTATCTTGGATAGCCTTAATTCTATGATTGCTAATTGCAATCTTATGGGAATATCTCCCCAAATATTCTATGATGCTTTTTACTCCTGAAAAAGGTTTCTTAGCATAGACCACCCATGGTTTATTAAATAAAAGATCCACCAACCCCTGTAGGTTACTATTATCAATTTCTTCTTTGTTTTTTAATTGTTTTAACTGCTTCAAAAATATAGCTCTAAATACTTTACTCATTGCTTTTACAGGAAAAAGGTACTTTCCTTTCCCCCGAGTTTCTTTCCACTTTTTTTGTTTATTTATACCTCCAGATGGTACTATACAATGGATATGTGGATGTAGGCTTAAATTTTGCCCCCAAGTATGTAAAATACTGATCATACCACTCTTTGCTCCAAGGTGTTTGGTGTCTCTAGAGAAGAGTTCAATAGTCTTCCAAGAGGAGCTAAACAGAGTATTATAGAGTTGTTTCGGGTAAGCTAAACACAACTGGTTTAACTCACTTGGTAAGGTGAACACCACATGAAAATAAGTTACTGGCAAGACCTGCGCTATACGTGCCTGAATCCATTTTTCCCGCTGTTGGATCTGACACTTAGGGCAATGCCTGTTTCGGCAACTGTTGTACGCAATTTGTTGGTAATCACAATTGGAACAACTCTGGAGATGTCCTCCCAACACAGCTGTTCTACAATTAACAATGGCTCTAAGTACTTTTATTTTCTGATAAGATATTTTATGTTTTTCTAAAAATTCCTTTCCATATTCTCTTAATACATCAGCCAGTTCATGTTTAGGTTTCAATGGGAGAGGTATAGTACATCCAACGGGCTTTGTATCTCTTTAAATATAGACTGTGCTACCCTAAGGTAAACTAATGTGCTTTGTAGGCTACTATGCCCGAGTTGTTCTTTTAATTGCAATATATTTCCACCCTGTTCTAAAAAATGGACAGCAAAACTATGACGTAAGCTATGTATAGTAATATGCTTATTTATTTTTGCTTTCTTTAGTGTTTTTCGCAGCACATTTGCAACCGAAGAAGCAGAATAAGGTTTTGCTTTTTCATATCCACCAATCAAGTATTTTTCGGAGTGATAATAAGCTAAATAAGTTTCCAAACCCTTAGCCATTAATTTAGATAATATCACATATCTAGTCACTCCATGTTTGCTATTGATAATGTGAATTCGATACGCATTAAAATCAACATCTTCTAATCTTAGTTTTAGTAATTCACTAATCCTGAGCCCCGAAGAATAAAGCAAAGACAAAATTACACGATGTTTTAAATTAGGACAATGTTTAGGATTAAGCAAGCTTTTGATTTCCTTCTGGTTAAGAACAACAGGAATTTTAACTTTAGATCGGTTTCCCTTTAATTCTATACATCGATGTGGTGTTTTCATTACTTTGAATAAAAACCGATATCCATATACTAAAATCTTAATAGAAGAATGGCTTACTTTGCGAAGCCGTAAGTTATAGATGTATTCTGTAATTTGATCATCACTTAGCAAGTGAAAACTTTTGACATAATATAAACTGATCTGACATAAGGCTCGTAAATAGTTTTTACAGGTAGATTCCGAATAACCAGATGCTATATACACCTTTCTGTACCTCTGATAAGCCTTTATAAAATTTGGTACCGTTCTTTTTGCTAATTCTGAGCAAGGCTCAACTCTTTTTTTTGATACATAATTAGTAGATTTTGATTATAGCTCTTAATTTACAAAATCTAGAGGAGAAAAGTTACCGAAGGTTTAGTTCAACTAATTAATAAGCGCCATATAACGGTTATCTCTCTTATAGCTACCCAAATATAAAAAACATACAGATAATAATCAGAAAAATACGCGAATAATAGAAAAACAATTAATTTTACAAGACAATAATTGTTTAAATGTAACATATTTTAATCAGTGTTGTTTTATCCAAAAACCAAACAATTCATGGCTAATAACTATTATAAAACAAAGCATTAGGACTAAAATCCACTACTAAGACCTCTTTTATAATATCAAAAACAAAAGCAGTCTATTCCTGTACTAAAGCCTACTATCAGCAGAACCACAGCCATTACCAAAAACTGACAATCGCTTCCTACCAAAACTATAGTGCTTCCTACCAAAACTATTGCACCTCCTACCAAAACTATAATGCTTCCTACCAAAACTATAATGCCTCCTACCAAAACTATAGTGCTCCCTACCAAAACTATAGTACCTCCTACCAGAACTTAAGTGCTTCCTACTAAAACTATAGTGCTTCCTACCAAGACTATAGTGGCTCCTTCCAAAAAAGATACTAATTAGTATAAAAGAACAACCTATACATAAAAACAACTACCTAATTAACAATAGATTACGCTTATTAATAAATTATAACCTACAATAATTGGTTGTTTTGCAACAAAAATTAGCATATACACAACATTGTGTGAGTTAATTCCTATGTTTATTACTTTAAAATATTACATTTGGCTTGTCCCAAATAGTAATAATCATTAAAAATAATAGATAATGAAATCAAAATCTAAAAAATCATTTGCAACCAAATTAGATATTGGGAAACAGTTAAAAAGCTATTTGGAAGACATGCCAGACTATGTTGCTCCAATTAAAATGGCTGGTTTGCCATCGCTTATAAAAACAATAGAAGCTACTGATAAAATAATGATCAGTATAAAAGAAGTAGAACTAGATTCTAGCAAAAATATAGCAAATAGACAAAATCTATATAGCGGAAAAGATAATTCTTTAAAAACACGTTTAGCACTTATAAATACATTTGTAGTTGCTATAAAAGGTAAAGACGATGTGCATAGCAAACGGATTGCCAAGTTGGTACGCCATATTAGAGGTGCTGGTAGTAAAAACAAAGAAAAAACAGAACAAAACAATAAAAGAAGTATTAGTCAAATAGAACGTACATTTGGTAGCAGATGGATGGATTTGGGACATATTATAACCATTTTACAATCTTTAGGAAAAGCCTATGCTCCACCTAACCCAGACATTACTATTGCTTCTTTAAAAATATTGCACGAAGAAATGTCGGTAAGTAATATGCTTAATGCAGAAACAAAATCGGCACATAAGACTGTTATAGACAAGCGAAAAGAACTTTTTTCTACATTAAACGATCAGCTTTATCTGATAAAAAAGTTTGTAAAAGCACAATACGGCATACGTTCTACTAATTATAGAAAGATTAGAAGTTTGTATTAGTTATTTTTTTAAATTAATATGTTAAGAGGAAAAGTGTTGTCTTGCTTTTCCTTTTTTTATGCCTTATAAATTACTATCAATCTCCTTATGGAATAGCATTAATAATACGTTCTATACGTATTACTTTTTCGCCCTTACAATATGGTATTTTACAAAGTGTAGACGCATAGCAACTGCCATTATATTTATAATCTAACTCACCAGATACCAGTATGCCTATTACCTTATGTGTATTAAAGTTAAATACTGGCGATCCAGAATTGCCCTGAAAACCATCTAATGTAGTATAGTAATATTGTGGATGAGCATTGTTAACAATACTAGCATTCATGGCTAGTTTTTTAGGCAGCCCGTTAGGATGTCCCAACATATAAACTTCGGTACCTTTAACTAATTTACTAGAGGTTTCCCATTGCAATACTGGTCTTTTTATAGGTCTATCTACAGTATAACTCACCACATCATAGCCATCAAAAGATTTTGAAATAATTTGTGGATAGTATATATCTCGCTGATGGATAATAGTTTCTACAGTTCCGTTTTTATTAAAGAGTTCAAATCCAAATACCACAGCATAGTCTGTTATAGGGCTTTGAAAAACATGCTGGGCAGTTAGTAATTGCTCTGTTCCAATAATAAAAGTAGTACCTATACCAACTATTGGTTGTGCTCTAAATGCTTCTTTTTTACAGAGATTAAAACGTTCTCCTAACTTGCTACTAATATCTAACTGATAAACACTATCTGCCAATTTTATAAGCTTATCTTTTAATACTAACATACCTACAGATTTGTTACGCCTAAGTATTAACCATTGCCAAGGTATACGAGGTGATAATTCTCGTATTTCTATTCTGCTATCATATTGTGATGGCCCTGTAAGTCTATCTCTACTATTTTCAAAATCAAAATCTTCTATTATAGCTTTAGCTTTTCCTAATCCTACATCTGCACTTACTACAGCTACCTGTTCTTCTTTTGTTTTTGAGTCAAGTTTTCCATCTCTGGTTTCAGAATTATCTTCTGTAATAGATTTATACTCTTGTTTTTTTTCTTCTAAGAAAAGTTGTTGTATTTTGACTTCTACATCAACTCTTTTTGCTTTCATTACTTTTTCCAAAACCTGTGCTTTATTATAGTTTTCTTGAGCAGCTTTATAATCTTTAAATTTTGATTGTGTATTAAAAATAGTGTTATTCTTATTTAACTTATTATATTCTAACACTTTAGAACGGTTTTTTTCTCCTTCAATAAATTCTGCCTTTGCCGCTGCAGCTTTAATCTCTTCTTTTTCTACTTCATTTTGTTCCACCACTTGCCCATGCCCTAGCCAAGAGCAACATATTAGAATTACAATAAGTATTTGCTTAAGCATTATTTAGGTCTATTAAAAAGGGTTACCAATGGTATATCTAAGGTAATTCCAATACCTACTCTAAAAGAATCGGTTATAATGGCTGTAGTTTCACCGGTTGTTATTTCTGAATTGTTTTCAATAATCTTCTCAAACTCTGGTCCATATTGTGCTCCAAAGGTAAATGTTAATGGAGATTTCCATGGGCTATAGGTAAAATAGAGTCCTGGTGATAATATATTTTTAAAGGTAAACTCTGGTAATGCTTTAGTATCGCTATCCCCATCAAATCTAAACCGTACCGGAGCTGCAATATCTATAATAGGAACAAATACACCCAATTTATTCGTTATTTTACTATACAGTCCTATGGGAGCAGTAAAACCTAAAGAAAAAACACTTTCTCCTTCAAAAAGATCGGTTTGTTCTATACCCCCAAGAAAACCTGGAAAAGCATTTATAGCTACATAATCTCCTTTTTTCTGCTTTAGCGCAAAACTACCCGCAGGTAATGCAAAGGCATCTATAGCAGCCTCTACATCTTCGGCATTATCCGCTATAGCAATATCGTTTATAAAATGTACTAGTCGTATAGTATTTTTGTCTGTAATATTAAAAGTTGCTTGTGCTAATTCTGGTAGGTATGTGCTTAGGTAGTTTTTTAATTGTTGCTCAGCATTTTTATAACCATCTTCTTCTCTTAGTTCTGATATATTTGCTGGCCTTTTAGTTATAATAATTCCAATAGTTGTTTTTAAATATGCTTCAATATTTTCGTTTAGGACTTTTTTAAGTTTATCTTTATTTTCTACTGTACTTTTTTCTATTGCATTATTTACTGATTGATATGCCAATTCTTTAATATCCAATCCTGTTATTTTATTTATCAAAGGAATCGCATCATCAATATACAAGGTGCTAATAGCCTTATAACTTGTTTTAAATTTAGCAATTAAACTCTTATAATGCTTTTGTTTTGTAACATCCGTTTTTGCTTCTTTTATATCATTAATTAATGTGATAAATGCTTTAGTTTCTTTATATAGTTTTTTATTAAAAAAGCTACTATTCCATTTTATTTTATTACTTAATACCGACGCTTTTAGTGCATAGTTATTAAGCTTATCTATATCCTCTTTTGCCGTAGGGTATTCTTTAAAACGAATTAAATTGGCTATTGTATTAACATTAGTATTGTTTTGTAATACATTTAATGCTGTAGAAATACTTTCGGAATTAGCATATTCTTTAATTCCATTACTTGGGTCTTTTTTAAAATTAGTATGTATTTCCAAAGCCTTTATAATTGCCGTACTATACTTTTCTTGGTGTAGATCCAAGAGTATATTATTGGCAGTATGGGCTACAGAAAAATAATGTTTGGTTTTATCTTTAATACTAAAGTTAAGTTCTTCATTTACCAATCCTGTCTCATTTAAATCATTAATAAGCTCGGCAGTATCTCCTATTATTGCTTCAGAAAGCCCTATAATACCTTTGGTAAAGGCATGTATAGTTGCATAAGGCACACCTTCCTTAGTTGTTTTTGCTTTTTTAATAGTTATTGCATCTCTATATAACTTCTCTGCTGGTACTGCAATTTTTGTAAACGTATTTTGTACTTTTTTGGCATAGTTCCGTGTCTCCTCATTTTCTTTTGGTTCTACTTTTTTCATAAGATTATCAAAAGAGAGCTTAGCCAAACTATCTGTATTTTTCTTTTTAAATTTTATATTGTAATACTTTATATTCTGCTGATGCATAAAACCGATATAGAGTAGATAGAAATTAATTTCTGATCCATAACTACTCATAAAATCTGTGGATACAAACTTAACTTCACCATTTTCTAAAACCGTAAGGCTATGGGCAAACATTGCAGACATATAAATACTATTGGCAACATTGAACCGCAAGATATCTGCAGCATTTTTATTGTCTTTTAAATGCTCCTTGGTAAAAGATCTCCACCTAGTTAAGTTTTTGCTATTGGCAAGAATATCGAAATAATCAATAGGGTTTTCTAGTTTTGATAATTGTGGAATCAGTTCTAAAGCTTCAAAGGCAAAATCTATATCTGGATTTGTTGCTATCAATTGCTGAAAACGTGGCGTATTCCTCAACCCAGATGCATTTTCTAACATATGGTTAAGATCGTCTTCTATATATTGTTTCAGCTCATCTACAAAATTTAAAACCTGGTCAGCATCAAAACTTTTGAGATATATAGTAGTACGAGGTAGTAATACCATAAGTTCGTTTAGGTAACTTTCTGGTGATGGATTGTTTAACTCCTCTTGTACCTTTTGAATTACATAAGTGGTTAATTCCTCTTTTATACGTTTTACCAAAAACCTACTTAGCCCATCTATAATAGTTTCAAAAGCCAAATCGCCACCCAAAAACGGCAAACTTTTTTGTATGGAAGATTGATAATTGGTTTCGGAGTAAATATCTCGCTCTCCTTTATTTATAGTCGTATATTTATCTATAAATAGTATTACACAATAATTTAAATAACTATTATTGGTTCCATATATTTTTGCTATATCCTTAAGCTCATTAGTATCTTTGCAAAATGCTGCTTTATAATAATTCTCTCTTTTTGTGTTAACCACAGTTAACACATTTTCGTATTTAATATAAGTGTTTTTATCTAAATTAATAGAAGTTCTTGATAAGGCATCCAGTTTTTCCTTTTCTTTTACATAGGCATCCAATTCTGTTAAAAAATCACAGCCAATACCATTATTATCTGTTGCTACTGTAGCTTTTACTCCATCAAATATTGCCTTTTTTAGATCTGTATCTAGCAATTTTCGTTTTAAATAGGAATTAAATATTCCAATTACCCTTGCTCTATCACTTATAATTTCATCAGACCTAGTTTCAGGATTAATACTATTATAATCTTTTTTTAATAGGTCAATTAGTATTGCAATATCGCCTGCTACAGGAGAATTTTGTTGTGCATTAGCTATAGTATTTAGCATTAAAAATAGCAGTAAAAAACTACTTGCCTTAAAAAAATGGTACTGCAAAATTCTGTTTAGTTTCATCATGGTTAGTGTTCTAAATGTTAATAAATAAAGAATGAGGAAGGTACTTTTAACTATAATTAAATAGATATTACTAGTGAAGCTATATAGTAACTTTATTAGATTCTGGCACAGAAATAAACACCAAAATAAATCGTCTAATCATATAACATATAATACCACATAAAACTATTAATAGTTAATTATCAATTAAATATACTAAAATATTTTTAGATTTTATGCCTAACTAATAGGTTTTATTCTTTCTAAATTAAAAGTTAAAAATTGAATTATCGCGTATTATGATAAATTTATATAAAATGCAGTTTTACAAATAAAACAGTAGAAATTGTCCAAAAAAAATATGTTTTGAACAATCGATTATTGGTTTTACTAATTTTTACCTAAGTTTGTTTCCCCCTTTACTCTTATTAATAGCACATATGAAACAATACACATTAAATAGCAAATCATTCCTTTCTCTTCTTCAGAAAGCAGATGATAGTGCTTTTAAAGTAGTATTAGATCTTTACCATAACAGGTTATTATTGTTTGCTACTCATTATCTAAATAGTAAGGAAGATGCTGAAGACATTGTTCAAGATGTGTTTATAAAACTTTGGGAAAAGAAAAAACAAATCAATATCAAAACTAATCTTAATGCCTATCTATTTAGCATGACCAGAAATGCTTGTTTGGATCATTTAAGAGCTGCAAAAAGCAAAGTAGCGCTAAATAATAAAGAACAAGTAGATGCATGGATAAATCATTTTTCTTTATCTAATGCTAATGCTTCAAATCTGATAGAAAAAGAATTAGAGCAGCAAATAGAAAAAGCAATAGCATTACTTCCAGATAAATCTAAAAATGTATTTATTAAAAGTAGAATTCAGGGTATTGCACATCACGAAATATCAACGCAGTTAAATATTTCTTCAAAAACTGTAGAATACCATATCGGCAGAGCTTTAAAGCATATGCGACTCCATTTACAAGAGTTTTTACATTTGTTTTAAAAAAAAATGCATTTTAGACTAGGGCAGTCATTTTTTTTACCGTCTTATATATACTCATAGGAAAGTAAAATGGATAAAAAAAAACTTGTTAAGCATATTACAGGTAGTACAAATTTAAAAGAAAATCAAGAGATATTAACTTGGTTAAAAGCTGATGTTAAAAATCAGAATAGCTATAGTCTCCTAAAAGCAACAGTGCTTAATACAGAGTTTGATAATGTAAACACAAGCAATACTGATTTATTATATTCAAAAATTAAATCTAAAATTGCTTTAAAAAATAGATTTTATAAAATTTCAATAGCAGCAACCATTGCACTGTTACTTTCTTTAGGTGGGTTTTATTTAAAAAACACAACCAATAAAGGCTTTAATAGTGATCTAAATAAGTTAGCAGCTAATGAAAAAATGGAAGAAGTCACAACTAAAATAGGTGCTAAGCTATTAGTTACACTCCCTGATGGCAGTACCGTATTACTTAACTCAAAAAGTAAGCTACTATATCCAGAAAACTTTAATAGCAATTTTAGAGAGGTAACACTTATTGGTGAGGCCTTATTTGATATTACCCACAACCCAGATCAACCTTTTATTGTAAAAACGGATAATTACAATATAAAAGTTCTAGGAACAACATTTAATGTTAAATCCTATACCAAAGATAAAGAAACAGCAACTACATTAATTACTGGTAAAGTAGAGATTTTAAGAGATAAAAAAGAAGTTATTATCTTAAAACCTTCTCAAAAAGCAACTTTTAGTAAAAAAGAAAAGCATATCAAAATAAAGGAAGTCGTATCCTCAGATATTATTGCTTGGAAAGATGGAAGTTTAATTTTTGACAAAACCTCTATGGAACAAGTAATTCTAGATCTAGAAAGAAGATATAGTATAAAAATTAATATTAACTCACCTAAATTACTAAAATATGAATACACAGGAACATTTAATGATCTAACTATTGATGAGGTTTTGAGCATTATTGCAATCTCATCTCCTATTACTTTCACAAAAAGTAACAACATAATTGTATTGAAAATGAAATAAAAATAAAAGAGGAAGTGCTGGAACACTCCCTCTTGGGTAAAAATTAATCAATAAAAATATTGATAACTAAAACTAATCAAAATTATGAAAAAAAAAGCATTTAGACGGCCTTGTTCTAAAAGTCGTCCATTAATTCGAATTATGAAAATTTATTCTCTTCTAGTATGCCTTACAATTGCTAAGCTTTTTGCTGTTGATGCTGATGCACAAACAATAACACTTAACGTTAAAAATGTTAAACTAAGTGATGCATTATCAAAAATAGAAGGAAAAAGCGATTTTAATTTTTTCTACAATAATAGCCTAATTGATGTATCTAATAAAGTATCAATTACTGCAAAAAAAGAAGAAATAAGTACTGTGCTTAATAATTTGTTTATTGGAACAAAAATTGACTTTGCATTATTTAAAGATCAAATTGTGTTGTTTCCAAAAGACGATCCCGCAGCATTAGTCCTCTTAAAGCAAATGCGCGAGAACATAGAAAAAGTTGAAATTCTAAACTCCGCAGAATTAAGTTTTAACACCTTTGTTAAAAAAATAGTTCAAGACCCAATTAAAGGTGTTATTATAGATTCTGAAGGGCTGCCCCTTCCAGGAGTTTCAGTTGTTATAAAAGGAACAACAAGAGGCACACAAACAGATTTTGATGGAAACTATGAAATTGTTGCTAATTCAGGAGAAACATTAGTTTTTACATATCTTGGTATGCACAGCCAATCTATAAAAGTTGGACAATCAACAACCATCAATATTACTATGCAGAACGATTTAAACGAACTAGATGAAGTTATCGTTATAGCATATGGAACAGCTACCAAAGAATCACTAACTGGTGCTGCTGGTGTTATAAGAGCAAAAGACCTAGAATTAAGACCATTATCTTCTCCTATAGCAGGTATTGAAGGTGCTATTACAGGTGTACAGGTTACATCAGCATCGGGTCAACCAGGATCTTCACCATCTATAGTTATTAGAGGTGTTGGTTCATTAAATGGGGGTTTCGGACCTTTATTCATTGTTGATGGAGTCCAGTTTGAAGGAGCTTTATCAAGTATCAACCAAGAAGATATCCAGTCTATGACTGTCCTTAAAGATGCTGCTTCTACAGCTCTTTATGGTTCCCGTGCAGCTGGTGGAGTTGTTATTATAACTACCAAAGGAGGAAAAAGAAATGGTTCTATTAATGTTAATATTTCTTCACAGTTTGGCGTTATCACAAAAGGAGTCCCAGAATATGATGCTACAACCCCTGGTCAATATTATGAATTGATGTGGGAAGCATATAAAAATACATTAGATGTTGCTGACCCAGCAGCCGAAGCTTCAGCTACTATATATAATCGTTTAGGATACAACCCTTTTAATGTACCTAATGATCAAATTGTTGGTACTGATGGAAAATTAAACCCTAATGCACAAGTAATTGCCAAATCATTAGATTGGTACGACTTATTAGAACAAACTGGAAGTAGACAAAGTCATTCTGCTAATGTATCTAGTGGTGGTGAAAATCATGATGTATATTTATCTACTTCATATTTAAAAGAAGAAGGATATGTAATTACTAGTAATTATGACAGGGTAACAACTAGATTAAACGGTAATTTTTCTCCAACAAAATGGCTAGATCTTAGTGGAGGAATCAATCTTTCCGAAACTACTCAAAAAGGACCAAAGTCTAGAGGTGGTTCAATAGCTAACCCTTTTGGTTTTGCAAAAGATATGGGAGCTATTTACCCTATTTATCTTGTTGATCCCACTACTGGAGAATTTCTATTAGATGAAGCAGGAGAGCAACAATACGATTATGGAGAAGGAACTCCTGACTATGGCATTAGATCTAGACCTACAAACGTTGGGCGTCATGCCTTAGCAGAAGCAATATTTAATAGCGATATTACTAAAGTTAATAATATTGGATATAGATATTCAGCTAATTTCAAATTATTAGAAGGACTAAGTTTTAAGCTTGGTTATGGTAGAGATATTCAAGATCGTTTTCACAAAAAATATGAAAACCATATTGTAGGAGATGGAGCTCCTGGTGCACGATACCGAGAAACAAGATACCGTAGAACTACGGAAAATTTCAATCAAATATTATCTTATAATAAAACTTTTGGAGCATCACATAATTTTGATGTGATATTAGGACATGAAAGTTTTAATAGAAATTACAGTGAAATGTTTGGTTTTAAAAACACACAAACAGCTGTTGGTATTACCGAATTTGACAACTTTTCTGTTGTTGCAAGTCTATCAGGATATACTGAGGATAAAAAACTAGAAGGATATTTCACTAGACTAAACTATAACTATAACAATAAGTATTACCTAAGTTTATCTGCTAGAAAAGATGGTACATCGGTGTTTGACCAAGATGTCCGCTGGGGAACCTTCTACTCTATTGGTGCCTCTTGGCGTTTAGATCAAGAAAAGTTTATGGAAAACATTTCTTTTATTAATCGTTTAAAGTTAAGAGCTTCTTATGGAGAAGTTGGAAACGATGATTTAAAAGATTATTATATTTCTCAAGACAGGTATTCTTTATTACCTAATGCTGGAGATCCTGGAATTTTCTGGTCCAATATAGGAAGTAAAGTACTTACTTGGGAGACAGTAGAAAGCTGGGATATTGCCTTAGATTTTGCACTATTTAATAACCGCTTAGAAGGTTCTTTTGAATATTATAAGAAAAACTCTACCGATTTATTGTATAACAAACCTATACCTTTATCAAATGGTCTTAATGAATCTCCTGAAAATATTGGAGATATGTACAACCAAGGTTATGAACTTGGTTTAACAGGTCATATTCTAAAAAATGATAATTTTAACTGGAGCTTAACCATGCAAGCTTCTACTCTTAAAAATGAAATTACATTTCTTCCTAGACCATTTATTGATGGCTCAAAACGCTGGGATAATGGACACACAAGGTATGATTATTATATTTATCATTATGCTGGTGTTGATCCTGCAAATGGTGATGCTTTATACTATATGTGGGAAGATGATGCCGAAATAGAAGGAAAAAGGAATCCTGTACTAAATGATGATGGTACACAGGCTACAACCCATAGTTACCAAACCGCTGGAAAAGCATATACAAATACTTCTCCAATACCAGATGTAATAGGCTCTGTAACCAATAGAATTAATTATAAAAACATATCTCTTGATTTTATGTTTTTGTTTTCTTTTGGAGGAGAAATTTTAGATTATGGCTATGCAGATATGATGCATGAAGGTTCATACGGAGAATCTTTACATCCTGATATGACCAATGCATGGCGAGCACCAGGAGATATTACTAATGTTCCTCGTTTGCAAAATGGAGAATCTAATCAATTCCAAAGACAATCAACACGTTTTTTAACAGATGCATCGTACTATGCTTTAAGAAACGTTAGTTTATCATATACTTTGGTAAATGATGCTACAAAAAGGATTGGCATTAATAAACTACGCTTTTTTGTTAGTGGAGAAAACCTATTTCTTAAAAGTAAAAGAAGAGGTTTAAATCCACAATACAATCTTTCAGGGACACCTTCAGGAAACGATTATAATCCATCTAGAATAATCTCTATGGGGTTAAATCTTTCATTTTAATAGTTTTATATAATTTAAAATAAAGAATCATGATTCGAAAAATATATCTATTCGTATTGACAGTATCAATACTATCTATAGTGAGTTGTTCAGAAGAATTTCTTGAGACAACTCCAACAGACGCAATTTCAGATGTTAAAGCGTTATCTAGCCCTGATAATATGCTATTAATATTAAATGGCTTACACAGGCAAATGCACTCTCAAGGAAAAATACCTGGATCTACCAGCAGACGAGCAGGACAAAGTTATTATATGCCTTCATTTGATGCTATGGGAGGGATGATTATTCATACCTCACGAAGTAATGGATGGATGCGAGATGATCTTCAATGGTTAGAACATACAGATGCCACAACACTTTCAGTTAAAAATTTCTGGTATCATCGCTACCATTATATAGCAAGTACTAATGCAATTATCAACAAAGTAGCAAGTGATGATTTGCTTATAGACTCAGAAATGAGCAATATTCTTGGCCAATCTCACGCATATCGTGCTTGGGCTTATCACCAATTGGTAATGACCTATGCAAAAGGATATCTTATTGGAACGCCAGCTACGGATCCTGGTGTACCATTAATGTTTCGTACAGAAGCACCATATACTGGTGAAGCCCGTTCTACTGTTGCAGAAATTTATGCTGAAATAGAAAAAGATCTTAATTTAGCTATATCGTATTTTGAAAATGCTACGGCTCCAAAAAACAATTCTCACCTCTCTATCAATACAACCTATGGTATTCAAGCTCGAGTTGCATTATCAAAAGGAGATTGGGCACTAGCCACTAGTGCTGCAGTTAAAGCTCGTGATGGTTATGCTTTGTTAGATGAATCTGGTTGGAAATCTGGTTTTAACGACTATAATCTTTCAGAAGTAATCTGGGGGTCACAAGTAATAGACTCAGAAACAAACTATTACCGATCTTTTTTTTATTATGTATCGCCTACCTTCAATGGTAGCCATAACCGTAGTAATCCAAAAATCATAAACCAAGAGGTTTGGAACAATATTCCAACAACAGATTATCGTAAAGATGCATGGTTAGCTTTAGCTCCAAACACTAATTCTGCTGCATCAAATGATCAAGGAGGAGGATTTGAGTCTGACCCAAACTACGATAATGAAGACGATTTTAATGCTGCAAAAAAAGAAATATTAAGTACTTATGGGATGACAAGTAGGCATAATACACATCCATACATGAATGTTAAGTTTTTGCAAAAGAATCCTGGTACGATATCCCCTGATGATGTTATTTATATGCGCTCTTCCGAAATGATATTGATTGAAGCTGAGGCTAAAGCAATGCTTAATGATATTGGAGGGTCTCAAGATGCGCTTGCTATTCTTGGAGAGCAGAGAGATTCTGCTTTTGATAAAACGGCTTTTACAAATCAGGCTAGTCTTATGGAACAAATAAAATTTCAAAGACATGTTGAATTATGGGGAGAAGGCTTCAGTTTTCATGATTATATTAGATGGGATGATGCTATAGATCAAACTAATTCTGGTGCTGCAAAAGTATTATATGGTAATGGTTTTTCTCAAGATAAACCTTCTGTAAATAACAAATGGATTTGGAAGATTCCTCAAGCAGAAATTGATGCTAATCCAAACATTAGTGAATCTAATCAGAACAAATAATATTCAAAGCACAAATATCTTTTTTTACTTACAAGTATTTGTAATTTTATTTTGAATTAGTGATTAACCTCTCTTGTATACCGCAAGAGAGGTTTATTCCTACTTTAATTTAAACAGTATTTTAATTACTTCCATTTATCAACTCCATAGTATAATTTAATTGGGTATCAACACCAGTATTTATATCTTTTCCAGTTGTATATACTTCATGGTCTGGCAACACACCTTTATTATTGGGCAATTCAGTAGCAACTGTAGTATACATATTTCTAGAAACACTATATATAAAACCTGTATTAGTGCTTATAAAATCTTTAGTATGTGCATTTGCATAGTAACTTGCTCCTGACTCTTCCCCTATTAATGTTGCCATTTTATAATGTTTTATTACCGATAATAAATGTCCTGTTGTAGAAGTATTAAATCCATTAATTAGTACATACGTTTTTCCTTTAAAAGCATTTGCTATTGGTTTCTGTATTTCTTTTTCTGATGTATCACCTGGTACTAATGACTCCTCTGCAAAATATCCGAATGATGTTTTTCCAAATTGTTTAAGAAGATAAATAGCAGCACAAGAACAGCCACCTCCATTGTTTCTAACATCAACAATAAGGTTTTTAATTTTCTCATTTTTTATTGCCATAAAACTACTATCTATAAATTGTTTATAGTTTCTTAATTTTTCTCCTCCATAATAATTAAATGATGGTATCTTTAATATTGCAGTACTCAAATCCATTTTAAGTTTAAATCCTAGACTATTGTCCCTTTTAGTATATGCAAACTCGTTTAATTGAGTTAGGACTACTGGCTTAGTATCACCAACTAATAGAATCTCATAAGATTTAGGAAAACCTAGATGATAAGGAATATATGAGGTAATATAAGCACTAAACACCTTTCTTTTTAAGGACATGCTATGTCCGTTAGAGGCAATATGTTTAAAAATTTCGTCAGTTAGTTTTTCTATAGCTATTCCATTAATACTTACTATATGGTTACCTTTACTTACTTTTTTACCATTTATATGAGCATTAGTTACCAGTAGCTTATCCCCAATCAAATCTGCTTCTATAGGAAATCGTAATGATATGGGTAGTATTTCATCTTCTTGATTAAAAACATTCATATGACTATGTTCGCATGCAATACTTGCAAATATTGGACTCAATTGCCATAAAAAGGCTGCATAAGTCATTCCTTCTTTTATTTTACTTTTTTGAGTAGTAACTAGATCATAAAAAGCTTCTTCACTAATAAAACCAAAAGCATTAGGATGATGAGAAACTATGTTTTTCACCATTTCATCTGTATCTTCCAAATATTCCTTCTTAGTAAATACCTGCAAAAATGTAGCCTTTGGTTTTTGCTTATATCCAATTTTATAAATCCATTGCTCAGCATTTTGGTTTTTAGGATTTAGCTCTAAAGACTTTTTATAGTTAAGTAAAGACAAATTATAGTTTTCTTTTGCATAATAGGCTTCTCCTAAACTATCATATGCATTTGCGGACTTTGGAAACTCGGTTGTTAATAGTTTAAAAATTGATATAGCTCCATCAATATCATTATTATTTAAATATTGATATCCTAAATTATTAAGCTCGTTCTCATCATTAAAATTATAACCTTCTGGGCTTTCTTTTTTTAGTTGATTATAATAACTAATAGTTTCTTTAACACTGGCATTTGGCACAATAGAAATGGCTTCTGCAATTGAAGCTTTCTTTGCTAAATCCGTTGACTTTGCCTCCTTGTTTTTACAGCTTATCAATAGGCAGATTGCGGATAGTAATGTACTAACCTTTTTCATTTGTTTTTTCATTTGTTTTTGGGTTGTTGAATTCAATACAAAAAACACAATTTCATGTCTAAAATTACAGTCAAATATCTTGGTATTTGTTCATATTTATAAAAATGAACTTATAACTGTTCTTTATACTTTGCAGGAGTCATGCCCACAACCCTTTTAAACACAGTGTAAAAAGTAGATTTGGAGTTAAATCCAGATTCATTTCCTATGGCATCTAAGGTAAACTTTGTATTAGATTGAATAAGTAACTTTGCCTCTTCTACTCTATATTCATTTATAAAAACTGAAAAACTTTTGTTATAATTATCATTCAATAACTGTGACAGTTGATGAGTAGATATCTCCATTTTTTTTGCGATATCAGAAGATTTTAATCCAGATGATTTATATGGTTTATCAGCTTCCATTACCTGCTTTAGTTTCAACATCAATTCTGTAGCTAACCCTGATCCTATTTTTTTATCAGCATACTTTTTCTCAATATTAAAAATCAAATGGCGTTCTCTTTTATTAAATAGTAAATACAAGAAAAAGGAATAGAATAGTATGGAAAACGTAATTGATCCAACAATAAAATAGGAAAAACTAATAAAAAAATAAATCAACCATAACAGTAATACACCTAGCAATAATAATCTTAACCATTGTATTATTACGCCTTGTGCCACTTTATTAGACTGTTTTTCTTTATACTTAATAAACAGTAGATATCCAGATAATATTATATACACTAGCCATTGTAAATTAATTGCCCTTAGAATATATTTTTTCCAAAAAATTGCATCATCTGTAAACGGAAATGCAAAAAATAAAACAACTGCTGTTACAAGCCAAATTAAAATATGGTATTTCCATGTCTTCTTTATTGTAATATCCAATGCCGATAATACATATAAAAATAAAAAGGGACCAATAAACATAAATGATAACGGATCAAAAGACCCATAACTTGTTGAAATTTTATCACTAAAAAAATAAACCAATGCCCTAAAGGCACGTTCGCTTAAAAACAACAGAAAAAAACCAAAAAAAACATCAGATTGTTGCCCCTTCTTTCTAAAAAAGACAAAATATATACCTAATAAAAAACTATTAAATACACCAATAGCTCCAAAAAAAAACAAAAACTGAGTTGTATAATTCATTAGTTAAGCATAGTATTAAATCTCCATAAACCAAAGTACTATCTTCCTTTAGTAGTATTTAGTATTGTATTTTTTTAGTTGATAAATAGAAAGTAATCCAATACAAAATTCTGCTATTACTCCAAAAATATACCCTGATGATGGCAATCCATCTGTTAGCATACTTAATACTCTTCCAATTGCAAGAGTCAACATAAATAGTACATTTAATTGGGTGGCACTTTTCCAATATTTAGTTTTCCAAATACCTAAAATCCACACTAGTGATACTCCAAGGTATAAACACATTATTGCTTTTAGCATATTGGAAAGATCATTTGTATTGGCTACAATGTCTAAATACTCTGGAAGAATGGATGCTGAACCATAAATTATTGCAGTTGGTACTACAATTGACAACGAGATGATAAAGTGTAAATTCTTAAGAACCCATCCTATTTTATCTTTGTTTCTATTCCACATATTTATTTCTTCCAGTAGTTATATTTTAGGAGTGTAACAACAATCAAGAAACTTAACTCCTATCCAATTAGTACTTAATCACATCTCCCAAACTTTAGTAATCATAAAATTCTTTCAGCACTATATTTTTATCTTTAGTTAGTCTTTTTAATTCTTCTCTAAGATAATATCTATGCATAAAACCAGTTAAAACAACAATTCTTTTGCCTTTACTCTCTTCAGAGATTGTCATTATGTTTTTAGCCATTGTTTGGTTTCTTAAATCCCAAAAATTAGCCCAAAGCTGATATCCATCTCTGTAACTTATCTTTTCTCCATTTGGTTTTATCAAAAAACGATTTGTAAATTCATCACGTACATTCGTTATTTTTGGCACCATTTGATATTGATAAAACTGACGTTTTTTACAAATACTATCTGATGTAGGATTATTAAAGTTTTCCGGTGACTTTGTCGCCAATACTTTTAAAGGTTCTAAAACATCATTGTAAGTTTTAAAAATTTCTGCTTCAGAGGCTGTTAATAAATTTTCTTTATATAAACTGTCAATCAACCTTAGTGTTAATTTATCAGTAGGTCGCATTCCATTATCAATTCTATATTGATTTCTACCTTCAAACTCATAAGGTCTTAATTGTGCAGTTGGATATTTCTCTATATATTTTGCAGAAGCCATTCCTTCATTCTCTGTTTGCGTTTTTTTAAACCTAAATTCCTTAGTGAAAGAAGAAGAATCTAGTTCCTGTAAAATAAAATCTGGCTTTATATCTTCTAATATTTTAAAAAGTATTTCTGAATTATAGTTAGGTGCTGGTGTGTGTAAGTTTCCTATAACAATTATCTCGGTTACCTTATCTGGTTTACAAGAAAAAACTGCTGTAATCGCTACTAATAACACTATTATTTTATTCATACTTTACAATTATTGTTAACAACCAGTAGACCTATACCAGTTATATATTCAATTCAAATATAAATATATTTTAACATTAGCGTCCTAAATAATCATTTTTCATTTTTTTCATTGATAAAAAAACGAAACAAAAAAATCTAGTCTGACTATATTTTGCCTAAATTTATTATTCATCCCATAAATTATAGGAACTCACTATCGTTCAAACAGCCTATAATTTTACTGGAATTTCACTGCAAATTTTACGACAAAATCTAGATAGGACATAAAAACAATATCATTCAAAACGAACCCCTTTCTTATTATAATTACTCTTAGATCCTATTATACCAAGGAAATTCACATAGTTAACAAAACGTTTAGGACGGAATTGATATTTTAGTAAATTATAACCAAAATTAACTTCCAAAAAACCATATCTAGTAGTAGATAATTTATGTACATAAACCTTTACAAATACTATAACAAAACAGGTTTAGTAAAAAAGGTGGGGAGTTCAATTAAGTAAAATTATTAGATTAACCTTCTTTATGTAGTAGTCAATTCTTACTTTAAATTTTGATAAACTACTTATAACACTATAAGTTATACCCAGTTAAAAAAAAGAAGCTTCTCTTGTGTAATAAAATTTACTACACCTGAGAAGCTTCCAATATCTTATCTCTTAAAACTAAATCAACTTACTACTCTTCTAACAGTGCAGCAGTTTCTTTAGCCTCTTCTTTATCATCATATTCTTTTTCAGGAACATGACTGTCTTTTAAAGCTTTAAACTTTTCTAATTGCTCTTCTTCGCCAGTAAAGTATGGAAACACATCCATTATTGGAGACTCAGCTATTGCTGGTATAGTATATTCGCCCATAGTATCTTTCATGGCAGCATTGGTATTATCAAAAGCCTCTTTTACATCATTAGCTTGTACCAAAAGATACATGCTTGTTTTTCTTTCTTTACCACTCTCTTCATCAAAAGCAATTAATGATACTTTAGATTTAAACCAACGATCTGAGTTCTCAAAAGGATGAATCTCAGCAAAATTAGCAACCTTAATATTGGTAATTTTAAACTCATCGCTAATATACATAGACATCTCTTCATTAATCCTTGTCTCTGCTTCTGTAAACGATAAAGCATCTACCAAATATGGTTCTGTAGTAACTTTCTGTACACCAGAATCATCTACTTTTCTATACTTTATCTTACATTCGTACCAAACTGCGCTCATAACTTTATCTATTTAGGTTTCCAAATATAAGGGCTGTTTACTCTTATTACTAATAGAATTTGCATTAGATATTCACATTTTTTATAATAGACTGAACTTAAATTAAATACAAAAAAATAATTATTGATCTTTAAGAAAATAGAATCAAGACCGCTACGGTATAAGAGGATAGATCGCTTCGCTCAAAGATGCAAGAGAAAAGACAGCGGTTGAATTTCATTTAATAAAACGATGTTTATAACTAGAAGTTAAGAGTCAATAGCGTTCTAAATAATCATTTTCATTTTTTTCATTGATAAAAAAACGAAACAAAAAAATCTAGTCTGACTATATTTTGCCTAAATTTATTATTTATCCCATAAATTATAGGAACTCACTATCGTTCAAACAGCCTATAATTTTACTGGAATTTCACTGCAAATTTTACGACAAAATCTAGATAGGACATAAAAACAATATCATTCAAAACGAACCCCTTTCTTATTATAATTCCTCTTAGATTCTATTATACCAAGGAAAATCATATAGTTAGCAAAACGTTTAGGACGGAATTGGTTTAGAATAATTAATAAGCATCTTAATACTTTGTACTCACTACTCAATACATTTTTTTAGGCTTCAATATCAATCCTATTTAGCTCTTGGTTTTTATTCTTAGCATACATATAACCTTTGTCCCACCATTTGGACATTATCTTTTTATCAAAAACTAGGGAGTTTGTTGTTAACACAGTTGGTGTGTAGTAGAAATTTAAAATAGCATCGTTATGTGAGGCTGCAAACTTCCCTATTCTTATGTTTTGGTTTTCAATTCTATCTAAACAATAGGTAAAAATATTGGTCAATAAATCGAACTGATTTTTAGAAGGCAGTCTATTAAAATGTGTAACCTCTGTCTGTAAAACAATAACATCTACTTCTGTAGCTCCTCTCTTAATTGCTTCTTCTATAGGTACCATATTCCCAAGTCCACCATCGGCATATTCACAACCATTCTTTTTCACCAAAGACATAAAAGGAGTATAATTACACGATATCCATATCCATTCGCAAAACTCATCGTAGTCAAAATCTTTTATAGATTTATATTCTACCTGATTTAATGATAGGTTAGAAACCGTAACAACAATATCCTTATCAGTTTCTTCCTTTATCGTTAGAAACTCTTGCTTGGTAACTACCTTTCTTATCAGTTTTTTAAGATTATGACTTTCACCAAAGGTTTTTCTTCCTCTTAAAAAATTAAGAAATACATTAAAATGATGAATTCCAATCTGCTTTTCTCCATATTTCTTTTTAATAGAAAAAGGGTTGTGACTAAATATACTTTTCTGATTAACAGATGTATATACTTTCTTGATCTTATCTACTTTGCCAAGTGCCAAATGCGAGATTAGCAAACTTCCCGTAGAAGTTCCTATAAAAATATCGTATTCTTTTTTGAGGTCTTCTATTAAATACTGAGCAACACCACCAGCAAATGCACCTTTACTACCACCACCACTTATCACTAATGCTTTCATTATTATCTACTGCTTATTTGTGTTTTTTATTGCCTTGATACGTTTGTCTAAAAAAGCTTGGGTACTTACATCTAAATCTTTGGCTAAATTTAGCAATCTTTTTTTATAATCTGCATCTAATAGCAATTGATCTACAATTTTTCTTGAACTTTTAGAAAACTGCCATACATGATGCCTTGATGCATTGAGCAAATCTCTTAGATTATCATTGTTTAACATCTGCAACATACTCAAAAAATAGAAGGCATTAGACCTTATTTCATAATTATACTTTGATGCCGTATAGCTTGATAACTCTTTATAATACACAGGTGTTGATCTGCCAGCATAGTTCTCAGTTGCCAATGCTAATGACAACCATAAAACACGGAAACTTTTGTCATTAAACCCAGTAATACCTTTGGTTTTATCTAAATATTGCCTTCTACTCGTTGGGTAATATTGCCATAAGGCATACAATGCGTTTTCTAGTGTAACGTAGCTTTTATCTTCTAATAAGGTTTCTTGTACAGCTTGCAATTTTGGCTCTTTTTTTATAACTCTTGCCAGTCCTTGTCTTAATTTAGGATTATCTATAGCAAAAGCTTTTGCATATAAAGCAACTTGTGCTGAATTTTCTAAATTAAAACCTTCAAAAAAAGAATCATAACTGGTATAATATGGTTCTCCTTTATCAAAATCGCTATACAGTTTTGTAATTGCCTTATTTTTTGCCTTAATATCTTTAAAGGTATTTGCATGAAAATCTGTGATATAAGTAGCGCTTTCCAAAAAACTATCCATACCTTTAAATCCTGTAATCCACTGCTTATCAAACTCGGTATTTGTTAACCACTTAGAAGTATACCCCTTTAAATCTGTATTACTAATTCTACTTGCTATGCTTATAAAATTGGTAACAGTAACATTCTTATACCTATAGGTGGATAAATATTCTTTTATTGTCTTTTTAAAAGCGGTATCCCCTATTTTTTCGTGTAAAGCATACAATGCCAAAGCTCCTTTTTCATAAAAAGTAATGCTACTTGCTTTGGGGTTGGTTAATGCTTCCCCTTTATTGGCTTTTGCCATTGCGGCTAGCCTATTTGCAGATTCAGAAACCTTCCAATAGAAATAGTCCTCTCCAAAAATATCTTTCTCCACCAATAATGCATAATAACTTGCAAAACCTTCATGCAACCAATGTTCGGAAGCACTAACTTCTGTAACTAAGTTTCCAAACCATTGGTGTGCCAACTCATGGGCATTGGTATTGATATAGTTTCTATCTATAAATGCTGTACTATCTACCACAAACCGATCTGAGAAAATGGTAGTTCCCGTGTTTTCCATTCCTCCATACAAGAAATCTTTTACCGGAACTTGCTTGTAATTCTGCCAAGGATAGTCAATACCTATTTCTTTTTCCAAAAAATTAAACATCTGGATACTATGTCTATACGTTGGTTCTACTTTTAAAGAATCATTAGGATAATAATAAAAGGCCAAAGGTACTCCACTAGCACTAGTTGCTGTTGTTTTAGAATACTTACCAATAGCCATTGCTACTAGATAACTACTCATAGGTTTGTTCATTGTATATCCCCACGTTTTACTATCATCAACTGTTTTTGTCTCTTCCAATAGACCATTAGCAATAACTTCATATGCTTTAGGAGCAGTAATAGTTAGATTAAAGATAATTTTATCATTCATATCATCAATACTTGGCAACCAATGGCTGGTATTTTTACCTTGTCCTTGAGTCCAAACTTGATTTTGACCTTCAGTATCCCAACCTATAAAATACAGTGCTTTTTTTGGGCTTGCACTATATGCAAATGTTACTGTGTAAGTCTTCCCTTTTATAAAATGGCCACTAAACACTATTTTATTAAGCGCTATACTAACCCCTACTCCCTTATTAATTGGTTTAGCAGTCATTAACTCCATAGCAACCGCATCCAAATAGACAGTGCTAGTATCTTCTAAAACAGTAAAACTAGTACTTAATTTACCTGTTACTTTCTTCTCTTTGGGTAAGATAGTAATATCAGCAGTTATGGTTTTAAAATCAACAATATCTAGTTGTTGTGCTTGTAAAACAAGACTAGTAAATAGTAGTATTACTGTGGTTTTTATATACATGTTGTTTTGTTATCGGTTCTCTGTTTACAGGTGTTGGTTTTCAGTTATCGGTTGTCAGTAAATATTATGTTCTACTTGTCCGAGTAAGCTCTTGTCTCTTGACTCTTGCATCTTGATTTTTGTCTCTTGTCTCTGTTTTCACCTCTTCACTATAAAAAGAATCAAGACGGATAGAACCAAGAATCAAGAGCGTATTTTGTCTTACATCTTGTCTCTTGTATCTGTTTTTCCCTTTTCGCAAATTCCTATTCGCTACCTATTCATTTCAAAAGAACAAATATATGTGTTGCAGTTGTTAATTGTAAGTTTTAATTTTGAATTAATGAATCCGAACATATTACAAACTCCAATTGCATATCTAAAAGGCGTAGGTCCTAATAGAGCCGACCTATTAAAAACAGAGTTGGGGATTCATACCTATCAGGATTTTATAAACTTCTTCCCAAACAGGTATATTGATAAGACTCAGTATTATAAGATTACTCAGTTGGTACAAAGTTCGGCTGATATACAAATTATTGGTAAAATAACCCAGCTAAAAACGGTAGGACAAAACAGAGCAAAACGACTTGTCGCTACCTTTACAGATGATACTGGTGCCATAGAATTGGTATGGTTTAGAGGTCACAAATGGCTAATGGAAAGCCTAAAAAAGAATGTTCCCTACGTAATTTTCGGAAAAACCAATTGGATGAATGGCAAGTTCTCCATGCCTCATCCGGAGTTAGAATTGCTTGCCGAGCATGAAGCTGGTATTAAAGTGTACATGCAACCCGTATATCCTTCTACAGAAAAATTATCTAATAAAGGAATTACCAATAGGGTGGTAAATAAGTTAATGCAACAGCTATTTGCTGATGTTAAAATGAAGTTTACCGAATCGCTATCTAATGATATACAAGAAGAACTAAAACTTATTGATAAAGCGGAAGCGATGTATAACATTCACTTCCCTAAAAGTCAAGAGCTATTAGCAAAAGCACAGTTTCGACTAAAGTTTGAAGAGCTTTTTTACATTCAACTACAGCTAATCATCAAAAACCAGCAACATAAAAAGAAGATAAAAGGACATCCTTTTGATCAGGTTGGGGTACTTTTTAATGATTTTTATAACAATCACCTTCCTTTTGAACTCACCAATGCTCAAAAACGAGTAATCAAGGAGATTAGAAACGACCTGGGTAGTAATGCCCAAATGAACAGATTATTACAAGGTGATGTTGGTAGTGGAAAAACTATTGTTGCTGTAATGGCAATGCTTTTGGCTTTGGATAATGACTACCAAGCTTGTTTAATGGCACCAACAGCCATCTTAGCACAACAGCATTATGCTGGAATATCGGAGTTGATGGAACCTTTAGGTATTAAGGTAGAATTGCTTACTGGAGCATCCCGAAAAGCAAAACGTACCAAAATACATGATAGCTTAGTATCTGGAGAACTTAATATCTTGATTGGCACACATGCCGTATTAGAAGATAAAGTACAGTTTAAAAACCTTGGGCTTGCTATTATAGACGAGCAACATCGTTTTGGTGTTGCCCAACGTTCTAAATTATGGCATAAAAACAATATTCCCCCTCATATATTAGTGATGACAGCTACTCCAATTCCAAGAACATTGGCAATGAGTGTATATGGTGATCTAGATGTCTCTGTTATAGATGAATTACCTCCAGGAAGAAAAGCCATAAAGACCGTACATCGCTATGATTCTAACCGGCTTAAAGTATTTGGTTTTATTAGAGACGAAATCAAAAAGGGGCGACAGATTTATGTAGTGTACCCACTGATAAAAGAAAGTGAAAAGCTAGATTATAAAGATCTCATGGATGGTTATGAGAGTATTGTACGGGAATTTCCACAACCAGAATATCAGATATCTATTGTACATGGTAAAATGAAAGCCAAAGACAAAGATTTTGAAATGGATAGGTTTGTAAAAGGAGAAACACAAATAATGGTGGCTACTACCGTAATAGAAGTTGGTGTTAATGTACCTAATGCTTCTGTAATGATTATTGAAAGCTCCGAACGTTTTGGGCTTTCGCAACTTCATCAGCTACGGGGTCGTGTTGGTCGTGGTGCCGAACAGAGTTTTTGTATTCTTATGACCAGCTTTAAACTTAGTAGCGATTCTAAAACCAGATTACAAACCATGGTACAGACAAATGATGGTTTTGAAATTGCCGAAGTAGATCTAAAACTACGTGGCCCTGGTGATATTATGGGAACACAACAAAGTGGTGTGCTTAATCTTAAAATCGCCGATGTTATAAAAGATTCTGATATTCTAAAAACAGCTAGGTATCATGCTATTAAAATACTTACAGAAGATTCCATACTAGGCTTAGATAAAAACAAAAATATTAGGTTTGCCTATGCGCAATTGGTTAGGTTTAAGAATATCTGGAATTATATTAGCTAGTTTTTTTTTGAAAACTGTGTATTCGTTTATTACTCACTCTTCTTTTATAAACGTTTTGGACTACCTAGTAAATTTGTGACTAATTTTCTTAGGCCGCTTTGTTACTAAAATCTTTTAATTTGATTTCCATTTCTAACGGAGTTAAATATCCTAAAGAAGAGTGTAATCTTTGTGTATTATACCAGTCTATATAGTCTTCAATAGATTTATATAATTGAGTATATGAAGTATATTTAAATCTATATAACCATTCATGTTTAATTGTTTTAAAGAAACTTTCGGCTACAGCATTATCCCAGCAATTACCTTTTCTACTCATCGATTGGGTTATTTTGCAATTGAAAGAGAAAATATCTGTGATCTTATTAGACGCATATTGTACACCTCTATCAGAATGAAAAATAAAACCATCTTTAATTTGTCTTTTACTTCTGGCCTGATGCCAAGTTTTAATAATGGTGTTTTGGGAAGTCATGTCTTCGCTTAAAGTCCAACTTACTACTTTTCTATCTGCTAAATCTATGATGGTTGTTAGGTAATTCCAGTTATCATTCACTCTAATATATGTAATATCAGAAATCCATTTTTCTCCTATTTTTAGACTTTTGAAATCTCTATTTAATACATTTTTTACTATTGGAAAACTGTGCTTTGAGTCTGTTGTTACTACAAATTTTCGCTTTAAGACACTTTTTAACCTCATTTCTTTCATAAGTAATCCTATATAAGACCGGCAATATATAAGGTCTTCACGTTCTAGTTTTTTTTGAATCCGATGACTTCCATAGATTTCTCTACTATCTTCAAAAATGGCTTTAATCCTCTTCTTTAGATAATTTCTTGGAGTCTCCATAACTATTAAGTCTTTGTTTTTAAGCCAGTGATAATAAGCGTTTTTACTAACTCTCATACACTTACATATCTTCTCAACACTATAAATATCCGTGTTTTTTAAAACAAATTGATATCTTATGAGTCGCTCTTGGAAAAGATGCTTACTGCCTTTTTTAAGATGTCGCGCTCTATAGTTACATCTCTTAATTCTTTTTTTAAAGCTTTTAATTCTTGGGCTTCTATAGAAAGTACTTTCTTTTTAGAAAAATCTCCAGATCTTGCTGCAAATTCCCGTCCCCAGCGACAAATCATACCTGGGTTTAATCCATATTCCTCTCCAAGTTGTTTCGGTTTACTTCCAGATTTTAATAGTGATACTATCATTACCTTAAACTCGTTATCATGTTTTTTTGCCATAATCTAATATATAAATATTATATGGACTCTAAAAAATCGTCACATCAAAGGTAGACACTCCATTTTAAAAACTGTGTATTTGTTTAATGCTCACTCAAACCCTTGATTTTGTTTAATCGGTTAAATGGCTAGTACTGAAGTACTCTTCGCTTTTCCCTCTTCGCTATTGGCTATTGGCTAGAACCAAGACAGTATTTCGTCTTGCATCTTGTCTCTTTTATCTTTTTCCTCTCTTCGCTTTTGGCAAGTTTAGTTACACGGTTATGGAGTTATGCAGTTACATGGTTAGTACTACAGTACTAGTGGCTTTTGGCTTTTCGCTATTGCCTAGTAACGTTGATTCGTTTATTATAAATACTCTTTATCTACAATTTAAACTAGTTCCCTAAATCAAAATAGGTTTTTACTCATTCTGGATTTGTATTTTTAAAATATGTTAATACTTTTGAGAAAACAAGTAATCATTTATTGATAATAAGCAGCATAAACATGAAAAATAAAACTCCTTCTTTACTATTAATATTTTTACTGTTACTATCAGTTACTTACGCACAACAAGGAACAGTTTCAGGAGTGTTATTAGGAGACGACAATCTTCCTTTACCTGGTGTAAACATTACTATAAAAGGAACTACTGTTGGAACTCAAACAGATTTTGATGGCAATTATAGTCTTCAATGTAATGCTGGAGACACCCTTATTTTCACCTATATTGGGTTTTCTGATAAAGAAGTTCTAGTAACTCTTGAAATGTTTGGGCAATCATCGGATAAGAAGATTGAATATATTCCAGTAATACTATTAAAATCTAATGCATATTCTAATGCAGTTAAAGGGATAGAAAAAAAAGACTATTCTGTTTTAGATTTTGGGAATTCATACATGACTTATAATAAAAAAAACTCGTATTTTCAATACAACAGAATTAAAGAAATTGATATTAACAAGAATAAAGTAAAGTTAACCTATTTCTCCCCTGATGTTTACTTTGAGATTGTATATAACTCAAGTTTTGGAGTTGAATTTGTAAAAAACAAAAACCTTCCTGAATTACAAAATATTTTTAGCCAAGGACTATCAACTCAAGGAAAGCTTACTTTTCAGGGAGCAGAAACGGGAACTATTTTTTCTTATGGTCCAGCATTAAACTCTCTTGAATTTAATGGAAGTAATTATATATACGACGTTAATGGAATGTTGGTAAACCAAGGTAATGGAAATGATATCTCTGCCAATACATACGACAATTCAATTTTTGAAAATGCACTAAACACTTCTAACAATCTATTTTTCAATATTACAACTGACTCTGAGTTGTTTGGATTCAATTTTTCAAATGAGACTTCTAAAGATATCTATAATAGAAAACAAAATACTAGTAATAAGATAATTTTAAACTACAAAAAAAATAAAGAAGCTAGAAAATTAGGATGGAAATCTTTTATCAGCTACCAAACTACGAAAGATAACCAAGCTAATATTAATGGCTTTCAGAATAATCTGCTTCTAAACCTCTATACAACACCCCCTTCTTTTAGTAATCGTCAGAATGCTATTCAATTAAATAATTTACAAAGAAGTTTTACTAATCGTTTTAACAATCCTGAATGGTTATTAAACTACAATCGTAATTCCGTAAAAGATAAATTCTTCATTGCTAGTATTCAAAATGACATAGATATTACAGATGATATAAAATTAGAAAGCAAAATAAGTTATAACTATAACAATCAAGAGCAAGAATTTGGATTGGTAAATGGAACTATAGGTTTCAACGATGGATTTTCAAGTAGTAAGAATATCAAAAATAAAAACTTAAGCACTATTCTAAATTTTAACTATAAAAAATACAAAAACAATAGTGAAATCGAAATCAAATCAATAGTAAACTATAATTATGAAAATTTAAATTTTTCATTGCAACGCTTATATGGTTTTATACCTTTTACATTTATAAACCCACAAAATGGAAACGAAACTAAGCAATCTAAATTTAGAAATACATTTAGACTACTAAATCAGTTTAAATACGAAATAAACTATATATGGGAGTTGAACTTTATCAATAACTCCTATTACTCATCTATACAAAATAGCAAATGGTTTTTACCATCATTATATATAAAAATAGATTTAAAAAAGTTGTTTTACATCCCTAGTATTAATAAACTCTCAATTTCCTCTACCTTTTCTTTTGATATAAACGACTCACCTTTGTATTACAATAACCTTAGCCATAATAGTCTGTTAATAACACCACAAGAAAGTCTAGCTTATACATCAAACAATGACTTATTTATCAATTCTTCAATTAGTCCAGAAGAAAAGGAAAATTTTGAAGTGAGTGCATCATTAGAACTTTACCTTCTTGGAGGAAATACAAACTTTGATTTTACTTACTATAATTCAACAACAAAAGGGAGTGTATTCCCAATTATAAATAACGGAGGTTTTGAATTAAGTAATGTTGCGAATATAAAAAATAGAGGTTTTGAGTTTAGCATAGATTCTAGAATTAGGATAGCAAATGATTTTCATTACAAAACAAGACTATCTTTTTCTACTTATCGTACAAAAGTTTTAACCTTATTAAATAATAAAGATCGAATTCCTATTGCTGGATTTTCGTCTATCTCAAAAAACCTAATTGTAGGGCAACCAGCTGGTGTTATTGTTGGCTCTGCTTATGCTAGAGATAATAAAAATAACATTATTATAGGAAAAGATGGATTTCCATTAGTTGCACCTGACCTTCAAATAATAGGTAATCCAGTACCTGATTTTAATATTGGATTTAGCAATACTTTTAAATGGAAAAAAATTGAATTAAATGTAGCCATAGACATTCAAAAAGGAGGTGATACCTGGAATGGCACACAAAACGTTTTAAATTATATCGGTGCTTCTCAACAATCCGCAATAGAAAGAAATATTACTGATTTTGTTTTTAATGGTGTTGATGAAAATGGAAATATAAATACAAATCCTGTAGATTTTTACAATCCAAATAATCCAATTTTAGACAATAGATTTGTACGTTATGGTTTTGATGGAATTGGAGAAGAAGCAATTGTTGATGCAAGTTATATCAATATAAAATCAGCAGGTATTTCATATTCTTTATTTAACAATTATCGCAATAATAATTTTTTGCGCGAATGTAAGCTAGGTATATATGCAAATAATATTTTTACTTGGTCTAGCTATAGAGGTCATTCGCCTTATAATGCTTTATATGGAAGTCGTTCTGGTCAAGAACTCAACTTTTTCAACTCTCCTCTTCAAAGTGAAATAGGACTAACTTTAAAACTAAAAATTTAAGTATGAAATCACAATATAATCATATAGCGTTTTTATATATTATCCTTTTTCTACTAGGATCTTCAGTATCATTAAAAGCTCAGAACTCAACAGATAATCACTTAGAAAAGATATACACACAAACAGATAGGCCTTTTTATTTCCCTAATGAAACTATCTGGTTCAAATCATACATAGTAAAAGGTAATAATACCATTTCTACATTAAGCGATACCATGTATGCCGAATTAATTTCTCCAAAAGGCAGTACAGTAAAAACAATTAAGTTAGCTATAAATCAAGGTTATGCTTATGGTGACTTCTTTATAGATAAAGATTTGGTTGGTGGTATTTATACCATTAAGATGTTTACCAATTGGATGCGTAACTATGGCAAAGAAGTCTTTTTTACAAAAAAAATTACTGTACAAAAAATTGTAAAACCAAATGTATTATTATCGTTAGATTTTGTAAAAGAAGGTTATGGGAAATCAGCTACTGTTAAAGCTATTTTTTTGGCAAAAGATTTAAAAAACAACGCAATTAGTAATGTTAAAATTAACTACGAAGTTTCAATAAAAGGAATAGTTGTATTATCAAAAAAAGTAACTACTGATACTAAAGGTAAAACTAATATATCATTTCCTCTTCCTAATGATTTAATGACTAGAGATGTAGTTTTAAATGTAATGATTCCGCATAAAGGGACTACGGAATCTATTTCTAGAAGTGTACCAATAGTTTTGGACAACATTGATTTGCAATTTTTCCCTGAAAGTGGAAAATTATTAGCTAATATAGAAAGTCGAGTTGCTTTTAAGGCAATAGATGAATTTGGAAAACCTGTAGATGTACAAGGTGATATTATAAATAACAAAGGTGATTTTATTACATCATTTAATAGCTTCCATGATGGCATGGGAACTTTTACACTTACTCCTTCTGATAACAACATCTTTTATGCAAAAATAAGGACTCCTTTTACTTCTGAGAAAAGAATACCTCTCCCTAAAGTTTATCGAGAAGGCGTTAATTTTGGAGTAAAATCGGACAGCTTATCTACTAGACTAAAAATTAATTCAACAATTAACAAACAGCTATACTTAAAAGTATCAAATTCTCATAAAGAGCTACTAAAACAAACCGTAGATACAAATGGAGATGTTATTACTATAAATACTAAAGAGTTTCCAATTGGTATTACAAAATTCATGATTGTTGATAAAAATCAAATTCCCTTAGCTGTTCGATTAGTTTTTATGAACTCTCATAAGCAACTTAATATAGATATACAATTAGAAAAAACAACTTATCAAACTCGCGAAAAAGTAAATGTTACTATAACTACAAAAGATAAAAACAACAAACCAATCCCTTCTAATTTATCTATTGCTATTGCTGACAATAAATTATTATCGTTTGCTGATGACAAACAAGATCATATCTTATCATACCTATTATTATCTTCAGAATTAAAAGGAAAAATTCACAAGCCAAATTTTTATTTCAATCTAAAAAAAGTAAAATCATATGAAGCATTAGACTATATAATGCTTACAAACGGATGGAGAAATTACATTCTAAAACCGACTACCATTAAAGAAGCTCAATATAAACCTGAACAATTTGCTATTCAATCTGGTAAAATTGTTGACAAAAATGGAAATTCTGTAAAAACAATATTGTTATTGTTTGATCAATACGGAAACAAGGTTTTGGTTTTTGAAAGTGATCAAAACGGTAATTTTTCTTTTAAGTTCCATAAAGGAGAAAGATTAACCTTGATTGCCTATACTGAAGATGGTGAAAAACTTAAGATTATTGAAAAAGAAAAGATAAAAAATATTATAAATTCTGCTTTAAATGGTAACAATAAAAAAATTGGTGTAAAAAACAATCCATCTAAATTTAACATCGTTACTCAGAAAAGCATCAAAAAGAAAGCAACAGCAACAATTGCACTTTCAGAAGACAGTTCCAATTTAGATGAAGTTGTAATTACAGCATATGGTAGTGAAGCAAAAAGAAATTTAGTTGGTTCCTCTATAGTAAAAGTAGAAGTAGATGAATTAGACACCATAGAATCCGTTTCTCAACTATTACAAGGAAAAGTTTCTGGTGTTCAAATTGTTAATGGAACGGGGGGTACTGGTTCTAGTGCAAACATTACAATAAGAGGTACAAATTCCATATCTGGAAATAATCAACCTTTAATAATTGTTGATGGCGTTCTTTATAGCCAAAAAAGTCTATCCAACCTAAATGCTAATGAAGTAAATACCGTTACAGTCTTAAAAAATGCAGCAGCTACTAGCTTATACGGAAGTTCAGGAGCAAATGGTGTAATTGTTATTACTACCAAAAATCAGAACTTTTATAATAGTTGGGGTAAAAAGAAATTAAACAATGGAAAATATAACAACTATGCTATAAAGAACTTCTATAACAGTCAACCAACAAACTTGTATCAAGCCAAGCAATTTTATATGCCAAAGTATGAGGGAAAAGAACTTCCTGAAGAGCGCAAAGATTTTAGACAAACTATCTACTGGAATCCAGTTATACAAACTAATAAAAATGGAAAAGCAACGTTTGAATTTTATAACTCAGATGCCATAACTTCTTTTCAAATTACTGCTGAAGGTATAGGTTATAACGGATTAGTTGGTAAAAAACAAAAGGCATATTCAACCAAGAAACTTTTAAATGTAGATTTTAAATCTCCTAACTATATGGTATTAAATGATACTGTTATTCTTCCAGTTACAATCACCAATGAAACTAATAAAAAGATAGATACAAAACTTAATATTCAATTACCTCATAACCTGAAACTACTTAAACCTATTGATAGAAATATTTCAATAGAAGCTAATAGTTCACTTATTAAAAACATAAAAGTTATTCCTATAAAAGAAACTGAAAAGGCTATTATTGAACTGCTAATAAAAACTGATAATATTACCGATTTAATAAAAAAAGAAGTTACAATTTTAAGCCCATATTTCCCTACCGAGGTTTCTGTTTCAGGATCTAAATCACAATCATTCAATTTTTCTATAGATAATTTAGTAGATGGAAGTCTTAAAGCTGATTTTACAATTTATACAGATATTATTGGTGATGTTATGGATGGAATTGAAGGAATAATAAGAGAACCTTATGGCTGTTTCGAGCAAGTTTCTTCTAGTACCTATCCCAATATTTTAATCTTAAAATACCTTAGAGAGACTAATAAAAATAATCCTGAAGTAGAGAAAAAAGCATTGGATTTTATAAAAAAAGGATATAAAAAACTCGCAGGTTATGAAACTTCAAAAAATGGTTTTGAATGGTATGGGAAAGCTCCTCCCCATGAAGCATTAACAGCTTATGGACTTATGGAATTTACTGAAATGAAAGAAGTGTATGATGGCGTTAGTGAACCCATGTTGAAAAGAACCATAAAATACTTATTAAGTAGAAAAAATGGAAAAGGTGGATTTAAACAAAATAGAGGTAAGTATGGATTTTCGGCAGCTCCTGAAAATGTAAATAATGCTTACATCGTTTATGCTATTAGTGAATCTGGTATTGACGCAGATATTGAAAAAGAGTATCGTTATGCTTTTGATGAAGTTATTGAAAGTAATGATACTTATAGGATTGCCCTTATAGCTTGTGCCAGTTTTAACCTGAGTAGGTCAAAAAATGCCCAAATGTTAATTAATAAAATTAAGGAAAATATTAACACATATGGTTTCTCCGATTTACCAGTAGATAATACTATTACGAGATCTTACGGAAACGCCAAAAATATTGAAACGGTTGCTTTTTCTCTATTAGCACTATTAAAGGAAGAAAATCCTGATCAGTTTTTAATATCTAAAGGTGTTGAATACCTAGTTAGTAAACGTAAGTATAATAGATTTGGTTCAACACAATCTACATCAATGGCTTTAAAGGCTTTAATTGAATACACTAAAAATCAAAAAAACATATTGATAACAAAAGAAAACTCCGTTAAGCTAATTATCAATGGCAAAGAATTAAATAAATCATTAAACATTTCAAAAAACGGCAAAATAGTAATTCAAAACATCGAATCATATATAAAAGAAAAAGAGCAAAACTTACAAGTAAAATTTTCAAATTCAGAGGCTACCTTTCCATATTCGCTAAATGTAACATACGATAGTTTTTTACCAGACTCTTCAAACAAATCTTCTTTAGAACTAAAAACCACTATAGCAGATAAAGTTTACAAAGTAGGCGATAATATAAGTATGTTAATTAACGTGATAAATACGAAAAATGAAAACTTAGGTATGGTAACTTCTATCGTTGGAATCCCATCTGGAACCACACCTCAATCATGGCAATTAAAAGAGCTTTTAGAACAAAATAAGATAGCTTACTATGAAGTTTTTGAAAACTATTTAGTGTTTTATTGGAGATCTTTTAAAGCATTACAAACAAACTCAATTCGCTTAGATCTAAAAGCAGATATCGCAGGAAAATATAAAGCTCCTGCAAGTGTAGTTTACTTATACTATGGTGATGAGTTTAAAACATGGATATCAGGTAATGTACTTGAAATTAAGAACTAATTTTTAGAAAAAAAACAACTAGTAACGGTAATACCCTCACCAAACTAATGATAAACCTAAAATACCGTTATACTTCTGGTATTATGCAGTAAACCACATTTTAGTGTTATAAATAATTTTTATGTTTGATGTAAATAGACTGATTGTTGAGTTTTTAACTAATTATATACCCTATTGAGTTTCCCTTTATAAAAGTGCAACTGGAAGACACTCAAAATATGATTTTTAATTGGCTAATTACTATGGGTTTTGAGAAGGCTTTTTGTATTTGTAAATACTTCATTTTGAAGCTATTTAGGAAAAACAGTACTGTCTAATAGTGCTTGAATTTATATTAATGGGTTCTGTTTTAATACTTAGTTTATAAAAGTCCAATGTGTTTTTGTTATTTTTTTAGATTATTATCTGTGTATTTTTTATATTTGGATATCTACAAGAGATGTAAACGCCATATGGCGTTTATTAACTAGTTGAACTAAACCTTCGGTAACTTTTCTGCGCTAGATTTCGTAACTTAATAGAAGTAATCAAATCTTAAAAGTTATGTATCAAAAAAAAGAGTTGAGCCTTGCTCAGAATTAGCAAAAAGAACAGTACCAAATTTTATAAAGGCTTATCAGAGGTACAGAAAGGTGTATATAGCATCTGGTTATTCGGAATCTACTTGTAAAAATTACTTACGAGCTTTATGTCAGATCAGTTTATATTATGGCAAAAGTTTTCACTTGCTAAGTGATCAACAAATTACAGAATATATCTACCACTTACGGCTTCGAAAAGTAAGTCATTCTTCTATTAAGATTTTAGTATATGGGTATCGATTTTTATTCAAAGTAATGAACACTCCCCATCGATGCATTGAATTAAAGGGAAACCGGTCTAAAGTTAAAATTCCTGTTGTTCTTAACCAGAAAGAAATCAAAAGCTTGCTTAACCCTAAACTGTTTAAAAAAACTGGCAGAGGGAGTTTTGTGCTGGTTCTGGCATAATTGAAGGTAATCTAATACCTGTTCAAGATCTAACGCTGTTGGACAGCAACCAAAATGTAATGCCATATGAGCCAAACATCGTCCATAATTGACTACTGTACTTTCACTCTTGCCTAATAACTCATAGTGACGCTTAAGTAAATGATAAGTAATTGAAAATTCTTTTATGCTTTTACATGCACGTTCGGTAAGTGTTAAACTTTTTTTTCATAATTTCATACTATTATTGTGAACTAATAAGGTAGTGATTAACTCCGTAATGAGTAAAAAGCTACCTTTGGGTTTAGTTCAACAACGTTAACTGTTAGTTAAAATTAGACTTTGACAAAAATATTGAAACGATTTTAAAAACTATTTTTGTACTACTTTAGACTTATAATGCAACACGTTTAAAACAAACATTTTAATGAAAAACAAATTATTAAGGTATTTATCGGGTGTTATAATTGTGTTATTTTTGAGCTGCGAACACAAATTTTCTGATGATTTCTATAAAGAAATTGAGACAGTAGAACCTTCTAATAGTCTAAATCTAACCAATTTCAATAACGGTGACACTTTAAGAGATGCTAAAAATATTGAATATAACTATTCAGCTCCTAACAGTAATAGGTTCTACGAAATACAATTTTATGTAAATGATACGCTTGTAGAAACGTATACCGAAGCTGTTGGATCATTTTTTCTTGCTATAGAAAATTTAGCAGACGGAGATCACACCCTAAAAATTAAATATTACTTTAAAACCAACTCTGGCAGTTTGGCGGAAATTGTTGGAGTAGAATCTTTTGTTGAAGTTGAGGAGTTTTCTTTTACAGTAGATAAAACAGGAATAGCTTTAGAAATGAAGCGCGTTGAATTGGTAGACGGCACTATTTTCGTACACCTTGAAGACTATTTGTTAATCGATGAAATAGGAGAAACTTTAACTCCAAAACTTTTAATATATGACGAAGTAAACCAACTTATAGGCCAATTAGATTTAACGAAAGAAATTATAGAAAGTGGAGTTGTAAATGACAATATATCATTAGCCCTTAATTTACGCTATATCATAAGAATTGAAAACAGTTTTGGTTTTATTGATTCTGAAATGAAAGAAATTATTATCCCTGATATTTTTAGTCTTACTGTACCTGCAACAGCTGATAGTGATTTCCATTTTAAATGGACCGATTATCCCTTATATAATAATATAAAAAGTGCGCTCTTAGTATATGATAAGTATAACTTTGGAGATGAAGTTCGTATCGATATTAAGGACAATGAATTAATACATAACCCACCTTCTGATAATTATGTTTTTGGTAGAAAATATGAATATCGTTTGGAGTTAACTGCGAACGACAATGAACTATCTTACTATCAAACACCAAGAAAATATATAGAGGGTGAGTTCTATCGTGGTGAAATGTTTACTGTAGATAACTACAAGCGATTTTTATACAATGAGTTCTCAAATCAACTTTATGCATTAAGCGTTGGTGATACTGGCGCCGTTTATATTGATGAGTTAAATACGACCACCTTAGCCCTTGTAAAAAGGAATTTTGTGACAAATTCGAACAATTCAGTTGGTGATTTTTCTTTTAATAAAAACAAAAATTTCATCATTGATTTAAACACAAAATCTATAGAAGTCAATACCAGCTCGTTTCAAATAATCAATGAATACAATATATCAGAATTTAATGATCAAGCACTAACAGCTACTACGATTGTACGGTTTAGAGCAAACACTTTTGCTATTGATAATGTAGAGATTTCTAAAACGATTTCGGTCTATGATATTCCATCCAAAGAATTACTTATTGAAACTCACCGATTAAAGAGTAATACGTTCAAAATTTCTACTAATGGCGATTATTTCAACGTAAAAAAAACAGTATATAGAAAAACGAACAACACTTTATCATCCGTTTATACAGATGATTACCAATATGATAGAGAGCTTCATGTAGATTATAGCATTGCAACTAATAAAGTGTATATAGCAGCTGGCTATGTTAGGGTTGTAGATTTGTTAACATCATCAATAAATGAAATACCTAATCATTCAAATATGGGTCGGGTAGATTACATACCATCGCAAGGTAAAATTCTATCCCTGCATTCAGGGCTCTATCTGGTTTTCTACGACTTAAACTCGAATCAAGTGAACAGAAAAACAATAGAAATACAAGATGACGCCTACTTTTATTTGGCTCAAAAAGACTTTCTAATTTCGCCTAACGGATATGTTATAAAAAATTACCAATAATATGAGGATACTAATTTCATTGCTGCTATTGTTTGCAACGGCAAACGTTTTTTCTCAAAACGGAAAGATTATTTTTGAAACTAACTACAACACATTTTCACACACATTACTTTCAGACTTTCAAGAAGAGTTTAAAAATGATTTACCAGAAATACCAATTCAAACAACTGACGATTTTCGAGGGAATTTTGGTTTTGGCTTGGGTTATGAAATGATAAATAACCATGTTCTTATTTTTGCTAGCTATAATTCTACGGGTGGAAAACTTTCTTATTCAGATTATTCAGGAGTAGTTCGAATTACAGAAGAGTTAAAAGGGTATACTTTAGGTGCTGAATATTTAGTGCCATTCTCTAAAACAGATAATAAATTTACCTTAGGTTTACGTGGTTTTGGAATGTTCACAACAATGAAGTTAGAGAACTATACCCAAATATTAGACAATATAACCCAAGAAGAAATTGATTTTCAATCGACAAACTTTGGTTTAGGTGCCCGTATATTATATGAGTACCCCGTATCTTTCTTTATTATACGGGCATCAGTAGGTTTTGATCTTACTTTTGGTGGAATTTTAAAGTTTAAAGAGAATAGCGAATTTCATTTAGAAAACAACGCTGGTGATAAGGTTAAAACAAATTGGACAGGATTAAGAACTAGTATCGGTATAGTAATCCCTATTAAATATTAATATATATTCCCAGCCAACGGCTAGCTTATAGCTAGTGGCGGTAAGCGTAAGAACAAACAAAATAAAAGCTATTTAGTAAAATAGGTAGCTTTTTTGTGTTATCTAATTAATAAGAATATGTTTTTATTAGCTTTAAAAATCAAATAAGAATGCTTCATGGGTAAACCTTCCCCTGATCCCGTTAGTCACGCTCGTGACAAACAAGAGTAAGAAAAACAAAAAGTAAATCACTGAACGAATGAATATTTATGTGATAGCAGCTATTCTGATTATAGGAATCATTATCATTTTGATAATCAATAAACAGATTCTTAACAGAAAAGAAAAAAAGCTAGGTTGGAAAGCTTATAGAAATGGACGTGATGAAATTTATTATGAGCAAAAAGTAAATGAGGAATGGAAAAAAATTGAAATAGTTGGAGAAATACTACTGGGAAAAATATGTTTCGTTATTTATTTTAAAACAAAAAAAGAATGGTTAGAGTATCCAAAATGGGCTCAAAATCGGACGGAAATAATAGAGCGAATTAAAACAAAATTCCCTCCTAGTCGAACTGAATACGACAACGCATAAAGCCCCCCGCTCCGCAAGCTAGCTTATAGCTAGTGGCGGTAAGAGTAAGAACATAAAGATTAAAAAGAAGTTTTGCTCAAAATTGGGGTAGCGTGGATAAAAATATTGAGCGCTAAATTCTTAATACTTTCGTTAAGAATTTAAATAAAGAAGTAATTGATAAATCAATTTTAGTTATTCTTAATTTTTCGAAATAGGAAAAAAGATTTAAATTTAAGTATGGTAGTTGCAGTTAATATCCCGGAAAGCATTGCTCCTGCAACACCAACAATAGTAATATCTTGACCAACTAATCGCAATCCTTTAATTTTTGTTTTGGGTCTTAAAAAAGGAAGTTTAAATCGTGCAGGACTATGCGCTAAACCATAAATCTCTCCTTTTTTATAATTAGAAAAATGTCTTGTAGATAAGGGTGTAGATACTTCCGTAATTACCACATGCCCTTCAACTTGAGGGAATAAGGTGTATAATTTCTGAAGCATTCTCTTTTTATAGGCTGCTTTTAGCTTTTTATAAGCATCTTCTCTTTTTCTCCATGGCTGATTTTCATATTCAGAAAACCATGAATAATTACCCTTAGAGATTACTTGTATGGTTGCTTTATTGGGGTGATTTTTAGCCCACTCTGGATCTTTGGCAGAAGGAAAAGAGATATATGCAAATTCCTTGCCTGTGTTTGTTACTGTACTACGTTCTAAAATTGCATCTATGTCATCATTATCAAAACACCATACATTATGTTTTGGCAATTCTAATTCCAAATCAGATTTATCTAAACCGATATACAGGCACATATGTGATACCGAAGGCTGTACTTTATTAAGCATGTTCCAACTTTGATGCTTTATTTTTTTAGCTAACAGTTCGTTAAATGTATTATGAACACCAACATTACTAATAACACTAGAACAAGCAATAAATTTATCTTTGATTTTAATACCTTTTACCTTGTTTTTTTCTACAACAATTTCACTAACTTCTGCATTAATATAGACCTCAGCACCATGAGTTTTTAAGTGCGCTATGGTTTTTAATGAAATCTGATCTGCCCCTCCTTTAGGATAATAACCTCCTTCCATAAAATGAGCAATTACAAGAGCATGTGCTCCAAAACTACTGTATTTAGGTGATAGCCCATAATTTCCACACTGGGCACAGAGAACGGCTATTAACCGCTTATTTGTGGTAAGCTCTTGTAAAACTTCTAGTGTAGTACGTTGCGAATAACGTTCATAGCGTTTCTTGATTGCCCAACCGATAGTACGACTCAAAAAAGGCTCGAAGGTTTTTTCAAAGAAAAATGCACTTCCTAAAGCATTAGATTTATAAATAAGCTTTAGATAGGCATCAATAACTTTCTTTTCATCAGGAAAATAACTGATAAGCGCATTTCTAAAATTTTCTTTACCAGCCTTAAATTCGTAGGTATCATCACCAATATGCACAACATCATAGGTGTCTCCCATAGATTCCCATTCTAGTTTATCACCTGTTATAAAATCAAAAAAACCTCTAAGTGATTCTCCTTTACCAACATTACCAACATAATGAACTCCTACATCCCAATAAAATCCATCTTGTCGTTTAAAACTATGAGTAAATCCACCTGGTACATAATGACGCTCAAACACTGCTACTTTTTTTCCCGCTTTAGCCAACCAAGTCGCTACAGTTAAACCACCAATACCAGAACCTATTATAATATGATCTAAATTAGAAAAATCTAAAGTTGGAGAAAATCGTGTAAAACGATTATTTTTCATAGATAAGAAGTTTATAATGAAACCTGTTAACTTAACAGAAAATTTAAACGGTTAATTTCTAAATCTACAACCTTTAATTTAAATTTCAATTATTTTTTAATCCATAGCATCATTTTCTACCTATACGTCCCAAACAATCGATCCATAAAAACGGTATAAAACCCATAGTTACAATTGGAATGTACATGATGTGCTTTATGAAAAATAGCATTACCAAATACCTTTGGACTCTCTGTGGTTGTCGTATTCAAATGTCCTACTACTCCGTACAACCAGTTGAAGACTATAAACCCAAGGAAACTATACAGATTAACATCAAACAGAAAAACACTTATGGTCATTAATCCTCCAAACAAAAAAGATTCCAATGGGTGCATTACATACAAACTTATGGCATTAAAATACTTATGCGCATGATGATCTTTATGAAACAGTGTAAATGGCCATACCGTATGTGATATATAGTGCAACACATACATAGCAACATCAAAACCTATAAATAGGAAGAGAAAATCTAGAAAGAAACTGTCCGTTGTAAAACTAATCTCTCCTGCATTAAAAAGTAAATACCCAGGAATAGCCACTGCTATATTAACTACTACAACCAACAGACTTGTTTTTAGATCTGCACGTGTTAATGCTAATGTCTGTTGTTTCCTTAATCTAGACCATAAGTAACTGATGCAAATAGTAACAAGATACATCAATACATTACTAACAATTAATACTGTCCAAAACAGGTATGCATTAGCAAATATATCCATAAACACTTCTTTATTCCAGATCTAATGCACCTTGTGAATCATCGGCACCGTCTACATTCTCCTCATCTACAACTTCTATCTCTTCAATCTCTTGCTCTTCTGGCTCTTCTACAACAATTGGATCTAGTAACTTTACAGATTTTACTTTATCTGCGGTTAGGATATTACCAGAAGCTTTTATTCCTTTTATAGTGATAAATGGTTCTAACTGAAGCACCATATTTGGACGTTGCTCCTTACCTCTTACTTTATAAAAAGCAATAGAAGCTACTGGTTTCCAATCTGTACTAACAGCTTCTAATTTAGATTTAGGGTGATCGCCAATAAACGACTCTTCTCTATTTTCGTGCTCTACCAAGAAACGTTTTACATAATGGCGTTCTTTATCACCATCATAATGGACAGCAGCTATTGGTTTCTTAGGATTCCATTTTTCTAGAATAGCAATATCATCAGAAAAATGTAGTGTTACCTCTGGAGTTACTGTTCTTATCATTCCTTTTTGAGTAATAATAAGCAGTTTGTCTTCTCCCTTAAACTCCCCAAGTAGTTCTCCTCTACTATCAACATTAATTCTACGAACCACCTCATCGTACCATATTTTTCTTGGCTTTAATGTAGATACTCCTTTTTCTTTAAGCTCTATTTTCTTAACAGGGTATTTGGTAACGATATTCCCTTTAGATCCTCTTCCTTTTATTAATAAATCGGCGAAGTCCAAATCCCACTTCATCTTCTTAACACTGCCCGCTTGTTTTAGGTGAATTGTAATTACTTCTGCTTCCCCATTAGGATTGGCGGTAAAATAGGTTAATACAGACCCTGGTTTTCCTTGGGTAAGGATATATTCCTTATCTCTAGTAACACCACTAACAAAGAAACGTTTGATATAACTAGCTCCCCCTTTACCATCTTTATAGATAACATTATAAATGGTACGCTTATCTCCTTTTTTAAATACTGTAATATGGATGATGTTTTTACCCATAAAGGTCTTAGCATCTACCTTGGTAATCATTACCTTTCCATCTCTGGTAAAGACAATAATATCGTCAATATCACTACAATCACCTACATACTCGTCTTTCTTTAACGAAGTACCTATAAAACCTTCTTCTCTATTGACATATAGCTTGGTGTTTCTAACCACAACCTTTGTAGCATCTATCTCATCAAAAACACGAATCTCTGATTTACGCTCTCTTCCTTTACCATAGTTTTTCTTAAGGCTGGTAAAATAATCAATTGTAAAATCTATAATATTAGCAAGGTGATGTACTACCTCAGCAATCTTCTCTTCTAAAGCATCTAATAACTGCTGTGCCTTATCAATATCGAACTTAGAAATACGCTTAATTCGTATCTCGGTAAGTCTGGTAATATCATCTTCGGTAACTGCTCTTTTTAGATGTTTGGTATATGGTTTTAATCCTTTGTCTATGGCCTTAATAACACCTTCCCATGTTTCTTCTTCTTCAATATCTCTATAGATTCTGTTTTCTATAAAAATACGTTCTAAGGATGCAAAGTGCCATTGCTCTTCTAACTCCTTCTTTTGGATCTCTAATTCTGCCCTTAATAAGCCTACAGTTTTATCTGTAGAGAGTCTTAGCATTTCTGATACTCCAATAAAGATAGGCTTGTTATCTTCTATAATACATGATAACGGTGATATGGAAGATTCACAAGCAGAGAATGCATACAAGGCATCTATCATCTTATCTGGTGATATACCTCCAGGCAAATGCACTAATATCTCTACATCTGCTGCGGTATTATCTTCTATCTTCTTTATCCTTATCTTTCCCTTATCATTTGCTTTTAATATAGAATCTATAAGCGATGATGTATTGGTACCAAAAGGAATTTCTTTTATAACTAGTGTATGCTTATCTAGCTGTTCTATTTTTGCTCTAACCCTTATTTTTCCACCTCTAAGACCATCGTTATAATTAGAAACATCTATAATACCTGCGGTAGGAAAATCTGGAAAGATACTAAAGCCTTTTCCTTTAAGGTGTTTTATAGAAGCATCTATTAGTTCTATAAAATTATGCGGCAATACTTTGGTAGACAACCCTACTGCAATACCCTCTGCCCCTTGTGCTAATAATAGCGGAAACTTTACGGGTAGGTTTATCGGTTCTTTTTTTCTACCGTCATAAGACATTTGCCATTCGGTAATCTTTGGGCTAAATACTACTTCTAATGCAAACTTAGATAGACGGGCTTCTATATACCTAGATGCTGCTGCTCTATCTCCAGTAAGAATATTACCCCAGTTTCCTTGGGTATCAATTAATAGTTCTTTTTGACCAATTTGTACCATAGCATCGGCAATACTCATATCTCCGTGTGGGTGATACTGCATGGTATGCCCTACTACATTTGCTACCTTATTATACCGTCCATCATCCAATTCTTTTAGCGAATGCATTATTCTACGTTGCACAGGCTTAAGACCATCTTCTACTGCTGGTACTGCACGTTCTAGAATTACATAGGATGCATAGTCCAAAAACCACTCCTTAAACATACCTGTAACCTTGGTAATGGTACCATCACCATCGGTATCATCACCATCAAACTTATGTTTTTCTACCTCAGCTATAGGAACAGCGTCTAGTGCAGCACTATCACCTGCTGCCTGTAACTCATCAGATGAATTTACCTCCTGACCATTGGTCTCTTGGGCATCGTGTTCTTGTGAATTTTCGTTCTCTTGAGGGTTGTCTTGATTTTCTTCCATGAAGAATGCAAATATTTATGTTGGTATAGTAAACTTAGTTTTTCTTGTGATGTATTATAATACTTTCTATTCGGCTACATCTAACTCCACCTTGAGGTTTTTGATGATAAACTTCTGACGGTCTGGTGTGTTCTTGCCCATATAAAATTCTAGCAATTCTTCTATAGACATTGTCCTATCTAACATTACAGGATCTAAACGAATATCTTCGCCTATAAAAAACTGAAATTCATCAGGTGAAATCTCTCCAAGTCCCTTAAATCGGGTTATCTCTGGCTTCCCTTTTAGTTTTGCCATGGCATCTCTTCGTTCTTCTTCGCTATAACAATAGATGGTATCTTTTTTGTTACGTACCCTAAACAATGGGGTTTGTAATATAAAAAGGTGTCCTTCTTTTATCAACTCAGGAAAAAACTGTAAGAAAAAGGTAATTAGTAGTAATCTTATGTGCATACCATCTACATCGGCATCGGTTGCTATTACTACATTGTTATATCGTAATTCTTCTAAGGACTCTTCTATATTAAGTGCTGCCTGTAGGAGATTGAATTCTTCGTTTTCATACACAATCTTCTTGCTCATCCCATAACAGTTTAGCGGTTTCCCACGTAAACTAAAAACAGCTTGTGTATTTACATTTCTAGATTTGGTAATAGAACCAGATGCAGAATCTCCCTCGGTAATAAACAAGGTGGTATCTAACCTATTGTCCTTTTTAAGATCGCCAAGGTGTACTCTACAGTCTCTTAGCTTTTTATTATGTAGACTTACTTTTTTAGCTCTATCTCTGGCTAACTTTCTAATTCCAGATAACTCTTTACGTTCGCGTTCTGCCTGAATAATTTTTCGTTGAATAACCTCAGCTATATCCTGATTCTTGTGCAGGTAATTGTCCAAGTACTTCCCTACAAAATCGTTGATAAAGGTACGTACCGTAGGTAGTTTACCACCCATATCTGTAGATCCCAACTTTGTTTTTGTCTGACTCTCAAATACAGGTTCCATAACCTTTATAGAAATGGCTGATATGATAGATTTTCTAATGTCCGATGCATCATAGCTCTTCCCATAAAACTCTCTAATGGTTTTTACTAATGATTCTCTAAAGGCAGCCTGATGCGTACCTCCCTGTGTGGTATGCTGTCCGTTTACAAAAGAATGATACTCCTCACTATACTGTGTTTTACTATGGGTAATTGCTATTTCTATATCTTCGCCTATAAGGTGAATAATAGGATACAGCATATCTTCCTTATTGTTATTATCTTCAAGAAGATCTTTAAGTCCATTATCAGAAAAGTACTTCTCGCCATTAAAAACTATAGTTAACCCTAGGTTTAGGTACACATAGTTTTTAATCATTTTTATGACATACTCGTTTCTGTATTTATAGTTTTTAAAGATGGTAGCATCTGGTATAAAAATTACCTTGGTTCCTTTACGTCTAGAGCTATCTACAATAGCGCCATCATCAATTAAGTTTCCTTGTTCAAAAGAAGCAGCTTTAAGCTTGCTATCTCTAGAAGACTCTACAATAAAACTACTAGAGAGTGCATTTACGGCTTTTGTACCTACCCCGTTAAGCCCTACAGATTTTTTAAAGGCCTTAGAATCGTACTTACCACCAGTATTCATTTTAGAAACCACATCTACAACCTTACCCAGTGGTATACCTCTACCATAATCTCTAACGGTAACTGCACTTTCCTTAATCCCTATTTCTATAGTCTTACCAGCACCCATCACAAACTCATCTATAGAGTTGTCCAACACTTCTTTAAGTAGAATATAGATACCATCATCAGCAGCAGAACCATCCCCAAGCTTACCAATATACATCCCTGGACGCATTCTTATATGCTCTTTCCAATCTAGTGATCGTATATTATCTTCGGTATATTGCGCTTCGTTTGACATAAAAAATGGGAATCTAAAGGTTGTACGGCTAATATAATAACTGCGATTAACATATAAAACCTCTATGCCAAAATTTAATTAACAAAATACATCCTCTAAAAAGTATTAAGTACAAAGTATTGAGTATTAAGACACCTAGCCGAAAAGCTTTTTAGTTTACGAAAAGCAGTTTTGTTTAATAACGTGTATTCGTTTATTGCTTACTCATACTCTTGATTTTGTTTAATCGGTTAAACGATTAGCACTACAGTACTATTGCCTCTTCGCTATTGGCTAGAAATAGTATTAAGTACAAAGTAGTGAGTATTAAGATACCAAGTCGAGTGGCTTTTAGTTTACGAGAAGTTGTCTTGATTCTAACAGCGAAGCGGTCTATTATCTATCCTCTAAAAAAGTATTGAGTAGTGAGTACAAAGTATTAAGACACCTAATCAAGAAACTTTTTAGTTAACAAGAAGCTGTCTTATGTCTTGTCTCTAGCAGCGCAGCGGTCTTTTTCCTGCAACCCCTTGTTGAACTGTCTGTAGGTTCTAGTTTAATACCCACAACCCCATTGTGTGCCTAGTGTTGGGTATTAATTTAAGACCTGTAGACACTTGTGGTACTGTCTATAGGCTCTAATTTAATACCCACAACCCCATTGTACACCTAGTGTTGGGTATTAATTTAAAACCTGAGGACACTTGTGGTACTGTCTGTAGGCTCTAATTTAATACCCACAACCCCATTGTGTGCCTAGTGTTGGGTATTAATTTAAGACCTGTAGACACTTGTGGTACTGTCTGTAGCCTCTAATTTAATACCCACAGCCCCATTGTGTGCCTAGTGTTGGGTATTAATTTAAGACCTATAGACACCTAAACAACGTGGTATAGGACGTTCAGAACGTACTGTAAGTAGTATTTTATAATTTTGAATAGGCTTTTAATTTAACAATCAACACTAAGAATTATCACCTATCTATGAATAAACAGTCTTGTCTCTTGTGTCTAACAGCGTAGCGATCTTGACTCTATATTCTAACAGCATAGCGGTATTGGTTCTATCCCTTATGTTCTCCCCCCTTTAAGCAATCTTAGCCTTAGTCCTATTTTTAATAACGCCAAGATATACAATTCCAATAATGATAATAATGCCTCCAATAAACTGAAGTAAAGACAAGGTTTCGCCCAGCAATATATACGCAAACATAATTGTAGATGCAGGCCCTATACTTGCTATAATAGAAAAATTGGGAGCGCCTAATCTTTCTATAGCAGCAGATACCAAATATGATGGAATAATGGTACAAAAAACCGCCATTATTAATCCTATTATATATATCTGATATGGATAATTAAGTAACGTTTCGGTATTAGATATTCCAAAATGAAATAAGGTAAACAAACAGGCAATAGTCATGGCATATGAGGTAAATGTTTTAACACCAAGCTTAGGAATTAACCATCCACTGCCTATTAAATATATGGCATAGGTAAGGGCACTTAAAAACACCAAGAATACACCCAATACCACATTGTTTTGACTTAGATCTAATTCCCCCCAAAAGGTAATAACCACACCTATATAAGTAAGCAGTATGGTAACAACCTGTGGAAATGTAATTTTCTCTTTAAAGAAGATACTAGCCAGTACCAACACTATTGTAGGATAGGTAAATAATATAATTCGTTCTAGTCCTGCCTTTATAAACCGTAAGCCTTCAAAATCGAGATAACTAGCCAAATAGTAACCTATAAAACCAAAGAAAATCAGCCATAAATAATCTTTTCTGGATAGCTTACCACTCTTTTTTGTACCATACCTAAGGACCATAAACAGATAAAATGGTAAGGAAAATAGCATCCTAAAAACCAACAAGTTAATAGGTTCTATACCATATATATATGCCATTTTTACTAGAACTGCTTTTGCTGAAAAAAGAACTATGCCAGCAACAGCCATAAGGATTCCTACGACATAGGGTTGTTTTGATTTCATCTCGATGGTTTAAGAACTATAAAACTAGCCACTGTATATTTATTATAAGATACAATAAGGCTGTAATACTCTAAAACAAGAGTGTTTTATTGTTAGTTGTTAATTATTACGCAAATATATAGATAATAATTAACACAAAAAGAATAAATAAGAACAAAATATAGATGATTATTACTTCGCCCCTAATACTAGTTACATCCTATAAGCTTAGTAGGTAAAGTATTAAACAGCTTTTGCCTTAGCTCTATTTTTAATAACCCCTAGATATACAATTCCCAGAATAATAATTGCTGCTCCTATAAACTGAAGCAAAGACAAGGTTTCTCCTAAAAAAAAATATGCTAGTAGTATAGTAGATACAGGGCCTATACTTGCGATAATAGAAAAGTTGGCAGCACCTAATTTCCCTATCGCGGCAGATACTAGATATGATGGTATAATGGTGCAAAAAATAGCCATTACCAATCCAATTATATATATCTGATACGGGTAATTAAACAAGGTACCAGTATTAGCCATTCCAAAGTGAAATATGGTAAACAAACATGCTACAGTCATAGCATAAGATGTAAACGCTTTAACACCAAACTTAGGAATTAACCATCCACTACCAACTAGATATATTGCATAACTGAGAGCGCTTAAAAAAACGAGGAAAGCACCTAGCATGATATTGTTTTGAACCACATTTAATTCTCCCCAAAAGATAATGACCACCCCTATATAAGCAAGTAGTATTGCTATAACTTGTGGAAACGTAATTTTCTCTTTAAAAAAGATGCTAGACAATAACAACACTATAATAGGATAGGTAAATAGTACTATCCGTTCTAAGCCTGCCTTTATAAACTGTAAGCCTTCAAAATCTAGATAACTAGCCATATAATAACCTATAAAACCAAAGAAAACCAACCATAAATAATCCTTTTTAGATACCTTATCACTCCTTGTTGTACCATACCTAACTGCCATAAAAACATAAAATGGTAAGGAAAACAGCATTCTAAGAACCAATAAATTGATAGGTGCTATATCATAGACATACGCCATTTTTACAAGAACTGCTTTTGCAGAGAAAAGTACTATACCAGCAACGGCCATTAAGATTCCTATAGCATAGGATTGTTTTGATATCATCTCTATAAATTATGAGCGGACAAAACTAGGTATTGTTAGCTTCTAGGTATTTCTAAATACTAGGAAATTACAATGGTCAGATTGGAGAATAGAGGATAGATCGCTGCGCTGTTAGAACATAGAGGATAGACCGCTTTGCTGTTAGAAGATAGAATCAAGATCGCTACGCTACTAGAGGCAAGACCTTACTCTAAACTAAAAAGCTTCTCGGCTTAGTGTCTTAATACTTTGTACTCAATACTCTGTTAGAAGATAGAATCAAGATCGCTGCGCTGCTAGAGGCAAGACCTTACTCATAAACTATAAGACTCTCGGCTTAGTGTCTTAATACTTTGTACTCAATACTCTGTTAGAAGATAGAATCAAGATCGCTGCGCTGTGCTAGAGGCAAGACCTTACTCATAAACTAAAAAGCTTCTCGGCTTAGTGTCTTAATACTTTGTACTCAATACTCTGTTAGAAGATAGAATCAAGATCGCTATGCTACAAGAGGTAAGACTGTTCATTAATGTTTAATTTTTAATGCTAAGTGTTTAATTAAGCATTTATAACTAAAGATAAAAAATAGACTTTACTATAATTACTTCCTTTAAAAAAGTTATAAGCTAATAACTTGGAAATTAGATTTTATATAAGCAGACTACTAGTATTAACCTTTCCTTTTTTTATCCTAGATTTGGTATTATTTTACAAAAGCAGGTAACTCTACTACATAAGACTCTACAGATTTACCATCGTCAGTACCACTCCAATCTGAACCAAAAAGTACTCTTGTACCTGTAGGGCTTATTACAGCATGAGGTTCTCCCCAGTAGTCAAATTCGTTTTCATCTGCTCTATGGTGTCCAATACGGAATACTTCTATATTACCGAGTTCAACATGAGCTATTACGAGTTCTTGATCTAATAAAGACTGTCCATCTCCCTTATAACCAATCATGGAAGCAGCAATCCATCCTGGGTTCTTATGTGCGACAGCTGAAATGTGTGTCCCGCTTTTTGGATAGTCGTAGCCTAAACTTTGACTTATAATAGGTATGCAATCACCTGTAGTAAGATCATACGCAATAATATTACCTAAACAACCTCCATTTGGACCTTCTTCAAAAGTTACTGAAAAATCAGCATCTGTTCCGTTAGCAAATTTCCCTAAGCAAGAATGCTCCACACTACTTTTGTTCATTTTTGCTTTTAGATTACCTTCTGAATCATATGATGATGTCGCATGAAAAAACAAATTACCACTAGGTGCAGGCATAGGTGCGGTATAACTAATATTATCAATATTAAATGTGGTTAGTTTTTTTGTAGATAATCGATAGGAATATGCTTGATTATTATCACATCTAAAACCAATTACATCAGAATCCCAAGACATCATTTGAACATCATTACCCATACTTATGTTTCCAGAACATCCTATAAGATCCTTTAAATTAACCAATACCTCTTTGTTTTTTGAGGATACTGAGTATTTTGTAAAATCATGCGTTGTTGAGTCTAAATAATACAATATATCAGGGGCATTAAAATCCCAAAACAATTGTTCTAAATCATCTGGATTAACATCACTTAGGTTACGAATAAAGGTATAGTCCATACCATCTAATAATTGATGAACACCATTGGTTTGGTTGTACAATATCATTCTACTTTCATCAGCATTCCATGCTTGTATGGTACTGTACATAGGTTTTATAACGCCACCTACGGTTCCGTCAGAAATTCGTCTAATAATGGTTCCAAATGATGGATCAACTATCGTTTTTAAATAGCCAGGCCTTGGTATATCTTGCATAGGATGCGGTGATAAATCGTTGGCGGTTAATTCAGCAGCAGCATTTACTGGAAGGACAGTACCATCTTTATCTGGGTCAGCATTGTTATCACTGTCACCAGAGCAACTTAGTATAAAAAGGCTAATAACAACAAATAGCTGGTAGGTTTTAAAACATTTCATGAAGTAAAATTTAAGAAGTTTAAAACATATACGGTAAAGTCATACACTATGGTTTATATTTTTAAATATTTAGTGCAGAATTAAGAAACAAGACTGCTTTGCTGCCAAAACATAGAATCAAGATCGCTACGCTACTAGAGGCAAGACCTTACTCATAAACTATAAGACTCTCGGCTTAGTGTCTTAATACTTTGTACTCAATACTCTGTTAGAAGATAGAATCAAGATCGCTGCGCTGCTAGAGGCAAGACCATACTCATAAACTATAAGACTCTTGACTAGGTATCTTAATACTCACTACTTTGTACTTAATACTTTTTTAAACCCAAAAAACTCCTTGTAGATTTCAACAGTTGAAAATCAGCAAGGAGCTTCTTAATACTTAGTACTAAATACTTAATACCTTTTTTTATTACACATTAAATCTAAAGTGCATTACATCACCATCTTTAACGATATATTCTTTTCCTTCTACCTTCATTTTACCAGCTTCTTTTACTTTAGCTTCGCTACCTAGTTCGGCATAGTCATTATAAGCAATAACTTCTGCTCTAATAAAACCTTTTTCAAAATCGGTATGGATAACTCCAGCTGCTTGTGGCGCTGTAGCTCCAACAAAAACTGTCCAAGCTCTTACTTCTTTAACACCAGCAGTAAAATAAGTTTGTAAATTTAATAATTGATATGCAGAACGAATCATTCTTGAAGAACCTGGCTCATCTAAACCGATATCAGCTAAAAACATTTGACGTTCCTCATAATCATCCAATTCAGCAATATCAGCTTCTGTAGCTACAGCAAGTATTATAATTTCTGCATCTTCATCTTTTATTACTTCTCTAACAGCTTCTACATATGCATTACCATCTTTAGCAGATTCATCATCTACATTACATACATATAAGATAGGTTTGGCAGTTAACAACTGAAAGCCTTTCATTAGCTCCGCTTCATCTTCATTAACATCAACAGCTCTTGCAGAAATACCACTTTCCAATGCTGTTTTAAAACGCAATAATACAGCTTCTTCTTTTTGTGCTTCTTTATTACCCGTTCTGGCTGCTCTTTTTACTTTTTCTAGACGTTTATCTACAGTTTCTAAATCTTTTAACTGCAATTCTATATCTATAGTTTCTTTATCTCTAACAGGATCTACAGACTCATCTACATGCACAATATTATCGTTATCAAAACAACGCAATACATGTATAATAGCATCGCACTCTCTAATATTTCCTAAGAACTGGTTTCCCAATCCTTCACCTTTACTAGCACCACGTACTAAACCTGCAATATCTACAATCTCTACTGTAGCAGGCAATACACGCTCAGGAGTTACCAACTCTTCTAGTTTCTCTAACCGTGCATCTGGTACATTTACTACACCTATATTTGGTTCTATAGTACAAAAGGGAAAGTTTGCACTCTGCGCTTTTGCATTAGATAAACAATTAAACAATGTTGATTTTCCTACGTTTGGTAATCCTACAATTCCAGCTTTCATTCAATACTTATTTTAAAGCTGCAAATATAGCTTTTAATATGATATTGCCAATTGCTATAAACTAGCTTTTTAAGATTATACCATTAATGACTAAATCAACGACCTCGACCCAAGGCTACGAGGTATGCCTCCGAAAATATTTTTTTATTTCGAGACAAGTCTCGGGGTATTAAACCCACTGGTGAATAGTACTACTACTATAAATTACACGAATCATAAATAAAAGACATCAAATAGTAGGGTTATTTTATCAATTGTGCATCCTATAACAAAGAATCTTCTTTTAAAAGGAATACTAACTAAATGATAACATAATACTTATGAAACGAAAAACAATTTTATCCAAAATTATTTCTTTAAGTTTCTGTCTAGGACTTATAGGAATAACCCATGCAGAAACACCTTATAACAATAGTACTATTATTGTTAACAAACAGCAAACAATAACAGGTAAAGTCACCGATCAGAACGGGGAAGCCCTTGGTGGAGTTAATATTATTGAAAAAGGAACTACCAATGGTACAACTACAGATTTTGATGGTAACTATACCATAACCGTCAATAGCGATGCTACACTAGTATTTAGCTATATTGGATTTCCTACAACCGAACAAAACGTTGCTGGACGTAACACTATCAATGTTTCCTTATCCGAAGGAGTACAACTAGATGAGTTTGTTATTGTAGGTTCAAGAAGCAAAAGAAGAACATCAACTGATACCGCTGTACCTGTAGATGTCATCGATGTAGCACAAATTGCAACAAATACTGGTAAGATAGAAGTTAATGAAATTCTGCAATATGCTGCTCCCTCTTTTAATGCCAGTAAACAATCTGGTTCTGATGGTGCAGACCATATTGTACCAGCATCTTTAAGAGGATTAGGCCCTGACCAAACATTGGTACTAATCAATGGTAAAAGAAGACACCAATCGTCTCTAGTTAATATATTTGGTACAAGAGGACGTGGTAATTCTGGTACAGACCTTAATGCTATACCAGCATCAGCTATTAAAAGAATAGAAGTATTAAGAGATGGTGCTTCTGCCCAATATGGTTCCGATGCTATTGCTGGGGTTATTAATATTGTACTTAAAGACAACTCCAAAGGTTTTTCTGGAGGTATCACATATGGAGCCTATAGTACAGCCATTGGGGATGGATGGGCAGCAAAATCCGGAGAGACACTCTATAATGTAGAGGGGGAAAACAGATTGGATGGTGATGACAAGAATTTTGATGGAGAAACCATTAAAATTGATGCCAACTATGGTTTGCCACTAGGTGATGATGGTGGTTTTATAAACTTTACTACAGAATTTATAGCAAAGGAAAAAACACTAAGACCAGGATATTCTTGGAGAAAAGGATATGGTAGTGCAGGTATTGATGGATTTAACTTTATGGTAAATGCTGCAGTACCAATTGGGGATAAAACAGAAATCTATGCTTTTGGAGGTCGTAACTTTAGAGATACCGATGCCAATGCCTTTTCTAGAAGTGCCTATATACAAGGAAATATTCCAGATTCTGACAATAGAACTGTCCCTAGTTTATATCCAGATGGATTTACGCCTAGAATTACCTCCTTAATTACTGATGTTTCTATATCTGCTGGGGTGCGTCATGAGATGGAAAATGGTTGGAATGTTGATTTTAATAATACCTATGGGAAAAACAATTTTCATTATTATATAAAAGGAAGTAATAATGCATCTATGAAAGAGGCATCACCTACAGATTTTGATGCTGGTGGACATTTCTTAGCCATGAATACCACAGGATTAGACTTTAGCAAGTATTTTGAAGAAATTGCTGGTGGATTAAACATTGCCTATGGTTTTGAGTTTAGAACAGAACGTTTTGGGATATTTGCTGGTGAAGAAGCTTCCTATGCATTGTATGATACCAATGGTGTACCAATTACCAATCCTGCGTTACAAGCTGTAGCAGTAGATGGTAATGGTGTTGAACTTACTGGTGGTTCTCAAGGTTTTCCTGGTTATAGTCCAGATAATGAAGTAGATCGTAGCAGAACCAATTATGGAATTTATGTAGATGCCGAACTAAATGTTACAGATCAGTTTATGATTGGTGGTGCGCTACGTTTAGAAAGCTATAGCGATTTTGGTAAAACATTTAACTTTAAACTAGCCACTAGATACAAAGTTATGGAATCACTTAATATTAGAGGATCTATCTCATCAGGCTTTAGAGCGCCTTCTTTAGCGCAGTTGTATTACAATCTTATCTTTAACAATATTGTTGCAAATACATCTGTACCTTCATTATTATCTGCAAATAATAGTACAGTAACCAAAGCCTTTGGTATTGGTGAGTTACAAGAAGAAAAGGCAATTAATGCTAGCCTTGGATTTACCTTTAAAAAAGATGGATTTACGGCTACAATAGACGGATACATCATAAAAGTTAAAGACAGAATTATACTTACCGATAACTTTACCGACCAAGCAGTACTAGGGCCATTAAACGTTGATGCTGCACAATTCTTTGCCAATGGTGTGGATACAAAAACTACAGGTTTAGATATTGTTTTGGGTTATACTACTACAATAGGTGAAAAAGGAAGGATTAGAGCTGATATCATTGGAAACCTTAATAAATTAGAGATTGATAAAATCCATAATGGTAACTTAAATCAGTTTACCTTTTTTGGTCCTTTCTCACAAGCGTATTTAAAGGCAGCTGCTCCTGATTACAAATTTGGGTTAAACCTTGGTTATACCTGCGATAAGTTTAACAGCCAACTATCGTTAACACGTTTTAGTGAAGTTCAACTACAAGATTTCCAATGGGTAGATAGTCCTGCCACCACACAAGCAGAAGCTGATGCTCTATTCCCAGTAGCCACAGATACTTATGAAGCAGCCATGACTATTGATATTAGTATTGGTTATGAATTGTATAAAAACCTAAAACTTGTCTTAGGTGCTAATAATATCCTAAATGAATATCCTACATCACAATTTGATGGATGGACAGACCAAGGAGGACTCGCAGATTCTGTTCAGATGGGTTCTGATGGTAGATACCTGTTTAGCAGACTGAGTTTTAGTTTTTAAAACTGTTAATTTTCTATTTGTAAAACACATTCGGACTAAAGTCTGGATGTGTTTTTTTATACTAAAAACCGCATTTCATAGAATAAATACATCCTTAGCAACAATATCTATTTCGTAGTGGCGTTTACTTATTTTCAATATTTATTTAACAAATAACCAAACATCTAAACATCAAATTACTATGAAAAAACTCCTACTATTATTAGCTGTTATAGCTATGACTTCTTGCGATTCTAAGGATGAAAGCATCAACGATGAGCAACAACAAGAAGATAGCTACAAATTGGTGAAAGAAGTTATAAAGTCTGGTAACACCATACATGAAACTATTACTTATACATATAATTCTGAATTTAAAATAATTAAAGAAACAAACACCACATCAGATGATTCTTATTCTACTGATTTTCAATACGACAATAGCGGTATACTAACATCTTTTACAACTGGTAACTATACGCTCATTTTCACTTATGAGAATGATTTAATTGTAAAAAGTGTAGGTACTAAAACAGGATCAGGTAATTCTAACAGTAGTATATTTCTTTATAACGATAAAAAGCAAATGATTTCGGAAACAAGAAATGACGAAGACAAAAAACCTGTTATTAGAACACTAAATTATACATACGACGATAATGGAAATTATATAACAGAACAGGATCCAACTCATGACTATAAACTAGCACTTCAATACGATAATAAAAAGAATCCACACACTTTATCATATCAAAGTAATTTTTTTCCAATAAACGGATTTACTCCAAACAACTTAATCGAAAGCAGGTATGATGGTGGTGAATACGATAGTAATTTAAAGAATGGAATCTATGAGTACGAGTACAATGACAAAGGATATCCTACTGTTAGAAAACAATACGATGAAGACCATAAACTACAAGAAACAATAGAATACACTTACGAAGAATTGTAATATTTCTATACCTTTCTAAAAAAGCTCCAAGTCTACAACTTGGAGCTTTTTTAGTTTAAATCACATATTTACTATATATTTGCACTCAAATTTAACTTCTTGTATACAAGAAGATGAGGTATAAATAAAATGTTTTACCATTTCAAGGCAAGTCTCAAAGAATTAAACCCAACTTAACTACTGACCTATTATTAAATTAATAAAAATTATGTTATGATAAAAAAAACAATTCTATTATTAGCCATTACAATTATGGCTTCTTGCGATTCTAATGACGATAGTGTTAATGATGAGCAACAGCAAGAAGATAGTTACAAATTGGTGAAAACAATAAAAACATATGGTGACGGTTCAGGTAATGAAACTACAACTTTTAAATACGATTCTGAAAATAGAGTAATAGAAGAATTAATTGAAGAAGCAGGAGAAACACCTTATGCATATACCTATGCTTATAATGATGAAGGGAAACTAATATCATTTAAAAGTACAGAACCTGGTCATACAACTCCAGAAACTTTTACTTATGAAGGAGATTTAATTGTTAAAAGTCAATTCACTAATCATTTCGATTTTACTCATGCTGTTTTTTCTTATAATGACAAAAATTACATGGTTAAACAGTCCTATTATAAGGATGAAAGCTTAGTAAAAACATTTGAGTTTACTTATGATGATAACGGAAATTATATTACAGAAAAAAACTCTGATAGACCAGGTGTTTTACAAACATATACCTACGACTCAATGAAAAGTCCTTATTTATTAGTGTATCCAACTGCATATTTTAAATATGATAACCGCACTCCAAATAATGAAACAAAATTCGCTACAAACCAAAGTAGTAATGGCCACATTAAAACTGAATATGAATATAATGATAAAGGATATCCCACAATTCAAAAAAGATATATTAATGGTAATATCAATGGGGATGAAGAAGCCTATTGGATAAAAAAGTTTACTTACGAAGAATTGTAATTGATATACTATTTTAGGACAGAACAAATCCTAATACTAAAAAAGCTCCAAGTCAAAAACTTGGAGCTTTTTTATTTTAATCCTTTTACATTATCCTTCTGGATGCATAAATTTTTGCTTTCCAAGAAGTTCTTCTTCTGTTTCTACGATATCTTCATCAGGAATACAACAATCTACTGGGCAAACCGCAGCACATTGTGGTTCATCATGAAAACCTTTACACTCTGTACACTTGTCAGGAGCGATATAATAAAATTCATCTGAAACAGGATCTTGAACTTCATCTGCGTTTACCGCAGATCCGTTTGGTAATACCAAATCACCTTTTAAAGATGTACCATCACTATACCTCCACTCGTCTGCACCTTCATAAATTGCAGTATTTGGACATTCTGGTTCGCAAGCCCCGCAATTAATACATTCATCTGTAATTATAATAGCCATAATATATTCTGTAGTTTTCTTTACTTTTGTACAAAAATAAGACCAAAACTATTTAAAACCAATATAAATGACGCTATTGCAAAGAATTGAAGCTTTTACAACCCTTGGAAACAAGCTCTCTTCCTATGTTAACTCCTATAAAAAGGATAAAAAGCAAATTGATAATACAACAGAATACGAAGCTTTTGTTAGTATTGTAGAGAAAGTACAACACCATAATGGCTGGTTCACTCAAGAGAATGTTATTTTTGCCATGGAAAATTGGGGAACAGCATTAACTAGTGCTGGACTTAACACCTGGTTAAAGAATTACACTATTCCAGATACTACAGCAGCAAAAACTGTTAAAATAATCATGGCAGGAAACATTCCTTTAGTAGGGTTTCATGATTTTATTTCTTGCCTAATCACTGGGCATAACGTTAAAGTAAAACTATCTTCTAATGATGACTTATTACTGCCTTATGTTGCCGATTTATTAATTGAAATAGCACCTTCTTTTAAAGATTGCATCAGTTTTTCTGATAAAATTGATAAACATTTTGATGCTGTTATTGCTACAGGAAGTACAAATACAGCAAGATACTTTGAATATTATTTTTCTAAAAAGCCAAACATCATTAGAAAAAACAGAAATTCCATTGCTGTATTAACAGGAGAAGAATCAAACGAGGAATTGGCGGCACTTGCTGAAGATATTTTCAGGTATTATGGACTAGGATGCCGTAGTGTATCTAAGTTATTTGTGCCTGTAGCTTATAATTTCGATGCCTTTTTTAATGCCATATTTATTTATCAAGATATTATAAAACAAGCTAAATATGCTAATAATTATGATTACAATAAGGCAGTATATCTTATGAGTGAATTTAAATTATTAGACAATGGTTTTCTAATGCTAAAAGAAGAAGAAAAATTTGGATCGCCAATAGCAACTCTTTTTTACGAAACGTATCCTACTTCTGAAGAACTAGCAAAAGTTATCAACAATAAAAAAGAAGACATCCAATGTATCGTTGGTAGAGATTCTGCTATTGCAAGTGTTAATTTTGGGGAGACACAACACCCTTCATTGTCAGATTATGCAGATGGTGTGGATACAATTGAGTTTTTGTTAAAAATATAACGAATTATTATCAAAAAATAACCCAATACTAGGTCTTAATTTATGACCTTTGTGTGGTAAACAATCAATAAGTCATTTAATGAAAAAACATAATTTTAGTGCTGGACCTAGTATCCTGCCACAAGAAGTAATGAAAAAAGCTTCTGAAGCCGTTATCGATTTTAATGGTTTAGGTTTATCAATTCTTGAAATCTCTCATCGTAGCAAAGAGTTTGTTAACGTTATGGATACCGCTTGTGATTTGGCTTTAGATTTATTAAATTTAAAAGACAAAGGTTATAAAGCTCTTTTTTTACAAGGTGGTGCAAGTATGGAGTTTCTTAGAATTGCCTACAATTTCTTAGAAAACAAAGCTGCATATTTAGATACAGGAGCTTGGAGTTCTAAGGCAATAAAAGAAGCGCACTTGTTTGGAGAAGTTTTAGAAGTTGCTTCTTCTAAAGATAGAAACTATAAATATATTCCTCAAGGTTATAAAATCCCTTCTGATATTGATTTTTTCCATTGTACTTCTAATAATACCATTTATGGTACACAAATAAAATCCTTTCCTAAAGTTGATGCTCCTCTTATCTGTGATATGAGTAGTGATATCTTCTCTAGAAAATTGGATTTTTCTAAGTTTGATGTGATTTATGCTGGTGCTCAAAAAAATATGGGCCCATCTGGTACAACCTTAATCGTGGTAAAAGAAGATCTTTTAGGAAAAGTAAGTCGTAAAATACCTTCGTTATTAGATTATAAAGTACATATTGATAAAAAAAGTATGTTTAATACACCTCCAGTATTTCCAGTTTATGTAACCATGTTAACTTTAGAGTGGTTAAAAGGTTTAGGAGGAATTGAAGCTATTGAAAAAATTAACGATAAAAAAGCAAGACTTATCTATTCTGAAATTGATTTAAATCCTCTTTTTGACGGTTTTGCGTCTAAAAAAGATCGATCTACAATGAATGCTACATTTACATTAAAAGATGAGGCTTTAAAAGCAACATTCGAAAGTATGTGTAAAGCAGCTGGAATAAATGGTATCAATGGCCACAGAAGTGTAGGTGGCTATAGAGCATCTATGTACAATGCAATGTCTATGGAAGGTGTTGGTGCACTAGTAGATGTAATGAGTGATTTAGAAAGAAAAGCTTAAAAAAAGAAAAATGAAAATTTTAGCAAACGATGGTATCTCTCAAAGTGGTATAGATGCCTTAACAAATAAAGGATTTGAGGTTATAACAACAACAGTTGCTCAAGAGCAGCTAATACCTTATATAAACGACAATAACATTGTGGCATTATTAGTACGTTCTGCTACTACAGTAAGACAAGATTTAATAGACGCATGTCCTAGCATCAAAATTATTGGTCGTGGCGGTGTTGGAATGGATAATATTGATGTTGCCTATGCTAGAGAAAAAGGACTTAACGTAATCAATACTCCTGCTGCTTCATCATCTTCTGTTGCTGAACTTGTATTTGCCCATTTATTTGGAAGCGTTCGTTTTTTACATGATGCTAACAGAAATATGCCATTAGATGGTGATACCAAGTTTAAAAGCCTAAAAAAGAATTATGCCAAAGGGTCTGAACTTAGAGGTAAAACATTAGGGATTATTGGTATTGGAAGAATTGGACAAGCGACAGCAAAAATTGCATTGGGTGTAGGAATGAAAGTTATTGCTTTTGATCCATTTTTAGAGAATGCAACTATAGATTTAGATTTCTTTGATGGGCAAAAAGTAGCTTTTGATATTAAAACTATTTCTAAAGAAGAAGTGCTTAAAAACGCAGATTTTATCACCCTACATGTACCAGCACAAAAAGAATATGTTATAGGCGAAAAAGAATTTAATATCATGAAAGATGGTGTTGGTATTGTTAATGCTGCTAGAGGTGGTGTTATCCATGAAGTAGCACTAGTTAAGGCGCTAGAAGCAGGAAAAGTTGCTTTTGCAGGCCTAGATACCTTTGAAAACGAACCTACTCCATCGGTACAAATTCTAATGAATGGTAAATTATCATTAACACCACATATTGGAGCTGCAACTAATGAAGCACAAGATAGAATCGGAGAAGAATTAGCATCGCAAATTATTGCGATTCTAAAATAATACGAAGGCAAAAGCTTTACTTTTTAAAGGTAAAACAATACTTTTAGTCGATAAGAAGAATTATAAAAAGTTCATTACAACATGTAATGGACTTTTTTGTATCTTAGAACTTTAACCATAAATTATAAGAAATGTCTGGAATATTAGATTTATTAAATAGTGATCTTGGAAAACAAATTATCAGTGGTGTTAGTGGACAAACTGGACAATCACAAGATAAAACTGCAGGTGTATTAAGTATGGCTTTACCTGTATTAATGGGAGCTATGAAAAGAAATGCTTCAACTCCAGAGGGAGCAAGTGGTCTAATGGGTGCTTTATCAGGAAAACACAGCGGAGGTATTTTAGATAACCTTGGTGGCTTTTTTGGTGGTGGTGTTGATAAAAGTGATATGGATGACGGACAAGGTATATTAGGACATCTATTGGGCGGTAAACAAGACAATGTACAAAATGCTATCGGTCAAAAAACAGGAATGGACAGTGGTTCTGTTGCACAAATATTAAAAATTGCAGCACCAATTTTAATGGGCTTTATTGGAAAACAAAGTCAAAGTACTGGTAGTGATAGTAGTGGTATTGGAAATTTGTTGGGAGGACTTCTAGGAGGACAACAAAAAGAGCAAAGCCTTATCGAATCACTAATTGATGGTGACGGTGATGGTAGTATCTTAGATGATTTAGCTGGTATGGCACTAGGTAGTGGCAACAAAAGCAGTGGAGGAATCGGAGGGCTATTAGGCGGTCTTTTTGGAAAATAATATAGTAACATATGTTAATTATATCTAAAGCCATGCATTACGCATGGCTTTTTTTGTACCTTTATATGGCTATGTTACAAACGCTTAAATATTTTATCGTTTTGATGACCCTTTTGATACTTTCGCTTTTTAGCTGCAGTACTCAAAAGACAGCTGCAACAATAAGTGATGAGGAAGCACAGACTTTTCTATTAAAAAGTAATGACACTATTAAAATTGCTGATAAAGCCACCGAATATGAAATAATTATCATCGAAAATGGATTTGATGCATGGTTAGCATCATTTGCAAGACCAGAAAATTATTATTCGCAAAGCTATCTAGAAAATAGAAATCGTATTTATGTAACAGAATGGAATAGTAGAGTATTGCAACCCCAGCGATACAATTCAAATTTATATGAAATGCAGATAGATTACCAGATAAACACAGATTATGGCTATGAAGTAAACTACAAACTTTATAATTACTTTATCTATTTTCAAAGAAAATACAAACAACAGCTTTCAGGTTTTATTCCTAGAATATAAAGCTTACTTTTGCATTAAATATATTTATTCTAGATAAATGGGGCATATCAAAAAACGTTGGGACATTGTAAAAAACTGGCAATACCTTTTTCCTTTTCTTGGTTTTCTAACAGTAGTATTCAGTGCATATTTGTTAGCAAGAGTTAGCCTCTCCCCTTTTAATACTAATTCAAATACAATAGTGTACTGGTTGGCACTAAGTATAGTAAGTATTGCTTTTTTCTATATGATTTTAAAAATTACCCTTTGGCTTTTTGAAAAATTAAAGAACAAATGGATTGTTACCTACAGGTGGGAAATGATCGCTATTTTTATTGTTTTTGCAATTACAGGATCCCTTTCTGCAAAATTAGCTGCTCCATTATTAGATATCTTAAGTTTAACAACAGAAAACACAAATATAATTCTATATTGGTTCCTTAGAATATTTATAATTCTCCCTATCTATCAATTATTACTCGTTGGAATTGGTTGGTTATTTGGTCAATTTCGCTTTTTTTGGAATTTCGAAAAGAAGATGTTAAACAGAATGGGAATTAAAATTAAATAATTAAAAATTTGAGTTTCAGTAAAAAAATAATATCCTTTTTTATTTCCGTAGCCTTATTGGCTGCCTTACTGATTCCTGCAATAATTCATACACATCATGCCTTAGTAGAGCATGAAGTACAAAGTTGCGATACCAACACCAATACCCATTTTCATGAAACACAGTTGCATTGTGATTTTCATGATTACCAACTAGCTTCAGTTTATTATTTTGAAGCACTTCCTACCCTGTATTTTACTAAAACAATTTGTAATACTCTAGGTTCCGGAATCTATGTTTCTTCATATACATTACATAAAAATTACTTCTCTTTAAGAGGTCCACCAGTTATTTCTTAAAACAATTTATAAACTGATTTTAATTCGTATCAATAGTAACTATTTATCCAACTAGTTAAGATTACCTTTTGTTATGTTTTTCCAGATTATAACTGTCTTATAAATTCATTTGATACAATCAATCATCATTTTAAAATAAAGCGTCTCCATATAGTATAGAACGTCATTTATTTAAATGCTATTGCTTTATATCACTTGTAATAACTGTACACCAAAAACAAAAAACTAAACTATAATTATAACTCGTTTGGCTGGTAAACTATCAGTCAGAGTATTAAATCGTAAATCATTATATCGATTTAATAAAACAGACACAAAAATGAAAAAAATAATGCTCGCTTTGCTATTTTTAATAGCAATACAATATAATTACGCGCAACATACGCTAGAAGGAACAGTTAATTCTTCCGATAATAATCTGATGTTATTAGGCGCTTCTGTATACCTTCCTGATTTAGAAAAAGGAAGCACAACAGATGAAAATGGAAAGTATCACATTAAAAACATACCTCAAGGAAGGTATAAAATTATCATTAGCTATATTGGACATACTACCTTATCTAGTGAGGTAATCATTAATAGCTCCAGCACTCATAACTTTACCCTAATTGCTACGGCTATAGAAATGGAAGAAGTTATTGTTTCTACACCCTTTCATAAGCTACAAAAAGATAATGTTATGAAGGTTGAACGTCAAAATTTAGCCGAACTAAAAACCAGAGGTATTGTTACTTTATCTGAAGGAATAACTGCAATAAGTGGAGTCTCTTCCTTATCTACTGGTATTGGTATCGGAAAACCTGTAATACGTGGTTTAAGCGGAAATAGAGTATTGGTTTTTGCTCAAGGTATTCGTTTAGAAAACCAACAATATGGGGACGAACATGGTTTGGGGGTTAATGAATCTGGTATTGAAAGTATAGAGGTAATAAAAGGACCTGCATCTTTATTATATGGCTCTGATGCTTTAGGCGGTGTACTCTATCTAAATCCTGAACGTTTTGCTAAAACAAACACCAATACTACCGATTTAGAATTAAAATATTTTAGTAATACTTTAGGGATAAATACAAATGTAGGTTATAAAACTTCTGGCAATCATTTAAAATTTTTAATGAGATTAGGTACAAACTCTCATGCCGATTACAAAACAGCAACAGACCAAAGGGTTACAAACTCGAGGTTTAGAAATTACGATATTAAAACTGGGCTTGGTTACCAATATAAAAAGTTAAAAACTGAATTACGATACAACTATTACCAATCAGAATTGGGGCTTCCAGAAGAAATTGCTGAGCAAACTACAAATCGAACTTTGCAAAACCCTTACCAACAAATTAACAATCATATTGTAAGCAGTAAAACAAATTACTTTTTTGAAAACTCTAGTTTGGATTTAACACTTGGCTATATCTTTAATGACAGAAAAGAATTTGAAGATCACCATCATGAAGAACACCATGAAGAAGGAGAGCACGAAGAAGGAGAACATGAGGAGGAAGAACACGAAGAGGAACATGGTGGAGAAAACGAAGCAGCATTAGCAATGGCATTAAAGACTTTTAACTATAATCTAAAATGGAATCTTCCTAAAATGGGAAAATTTGAAACGATAGTTGGTCTTCAAGGAATGCACCAAACAAATACCAATTCTGGTGAAGAAGTACTTATACCTAATGCAACAACAAACGATTTTGGAATTTTTGCAACAGCACATTATCATATTAATGATAATAACGATCTGCAAATTGGACTACGTTATGACAATAGAACCCTAGATACTGAAGCTAATGGACATGACGATGATGAGCATTATATTGCAGCAGTATCAGAAAAATTCAGCAGCTTTAATGGTGCGTTAGGCTTAAAATCGGAATTTCTAAAAAGCATAACTTCAAGAATAAATATTGCTACAGGCTTTAGAGCTCCTAACCTATCGGAACTAACTTCTAATGGTTCGCATGAAGGAACAAATAGATTTGAAGTAGGAAATTCTGCTTTAAAAAATGAACAAAATTTTCAAGTAGATCTTGCTTTAGAATACAAATCTAATCACCTGGAAGTATTTGCAAACGGATTTTATAACAGCATTAACAACTATATCTACCTCCTTCCAAATGGGGAATTTCATGAAGAAGATCCTATATATCTTTACCAACAAGACAATGCGCTTTTGTATGGTGGTGAAGTTGGATTCCATTTTCATCCACATCCTTTAGATTGGTTGCATTTTGAAAGTACCTATGAAAACGTATATGGAAAGCTTAAAGACGGAGATGATTTACCTCTAATACCTGCAAGTAGTATTACCAATACTTTTAGAGTAGTATTAAACCCAAATAATTATAAACTTACTACTTTTCATAGTTTTATAAGTCTAAAATCTTTCTTTGATCAAAATAACACCAGTGCTTTTGAAACCAATACTGACGGTTATAACTTATTAAACGCAGGATTAGGCGGAAGTTTTTCTTTCGGAAAAAAAGTACTTAAAATCAATATTAGTGCTACCAATCTTCTTGATGAGAATTATATATCACACTTATCACGATTAAAACCAGATGGCATTGGCAATATTGGAAGGAACTTTAGCCTTGGATTAAACTTAATTTTATAAACTATAACATTCTATAATACTAAAAATCCCCAATCATAGCTATGATTGGGGATTTTTAGTAAAACTATTTTAAAATTAGTTATTATCCACTTCTACATGATTCACATCTATGGTGTCTGATTTTTTTTCACCTTTAAATACATAAGTATATAACCAAGTAATGGTAAATGTTGGAATAAAATCAACACCCACAAAAATTTCTTCTAAAAAAGAAACTCCTCCAGCCACTTTACCCGTGGTTCCCTTATAAAGTTTCATCATTATCCAAGCAGAAATTGGTGCCCAAATAATATCGGTGAACTCTGCAACCACAGGAATTACATAAGATAGATACCCTACTCCATCTAGTAAAACACTAATTCCTAATTTTTTATATTTATTATCTTTTTCGTTTTCTTCGTTTTTTGACATATATTGATGATTGATTTAGTATTCAATTGTTATATAATTGATACACTTAGTTATATGCAATAAAAATGCCAAAAAAAGAATTGACAGTTTTATGACAAACTAGAACTAATTAGCTTTAAAAATTCATTCCTGGTTTCTATCTTTTCAAACTGCCCTCTAAACCCTGATGTTGTGGTAACAGAGTTTTGTTTTTGAACACCCCTCATCATCATACACATATGCGAAGCCTCAATAACAACAGCAACACCTTCTGGTTTTAATGTATTATTAATACATTCTAGAATATCATGTGTTAAACGTTCTTGTACCTGCAACCTTCTAGAAAAAACATCAACAATACGTGGTATCTTACTTAAACCTACAATATGTCCATTTGGGATATATGCAATATGTGCTTTTCCAAAAAATGGAAGAATATGATGCTCACATAAAGAGTATAGTTCTATATCTTTTATAATAACCATATCGTTATAGTCTTCCTTAAACATGGCTCCTTTTAATATCTCTTCAGGATTTTGCTCATAACCCTGCGTTAAAAACTGCATTGCTTTTGCTGCGCGTTCAGGTGTTTTTAGTAAACCATCTCTGGTAACATCTTCTCCTAAGTTTGTAATTATATTTTTATATTGGTCTTTTACCTCATTAGTAACAGACATATTATATTCTTCAAATTGTTTGTACGGCATATCAAATCTTTATTAGCATTCAAATTTATACTTTTTTCCCCAGCTATATTTACAATAGCGAAAGAAGTATTAATTATTAGCTAAATATTAGCAGGCAAAATACCGCTATTAGCGCCATAATCCATCAAAAAACAATGATTATGCTGTATAGATGTACGAAAAAGACTACTTTTGCAGTTATATAAGTATTAGTTTAGAAAAGAATGCCCCGAATTACACCTATACAAAATACAACAGTAGCACTATTGTATTTAAGTTTACTATTGCTATGCGCTTGTAAAAGTGGAAAAAAAACCAATGATAAAATCTACTATGGTAAGACCACATTTAGCGAACAACTCGCAACAGACATCAATACCTGTATTGCCTATGTGTCAAATTTAAAAACAGCAAATTCAATTGAAGAACAGCTGTTAAATATAGAGACATCTGCTACTATTTACGAACAAATAAGTACAATATACGACTTTATAAATGCTAGATTTACCTTAAATTTTTATGAGGACGAAATTATAACAGAGTTGCATACTTTACTTATAAAACTATTGAATGAAGAATACATTTCCGAAGATTTAATTGCAATTGAAACGGATCTATTATTAGAAAAGTTGCTCGAATTTAAGCAAATAGCCTTAGACAACCCAATAAACAAAGATGACTATACTATAATTGTGAGTCAAGTCTTAAAAGGTCTTAATGAGCGTATCAATTATAAAACACTGCTGGGTATGGCAAACTCGCCATTAACAATTACAAACTCCACAAAAAACAATAGCAGGAGAAAAAAAGACGGCTATCAAAGGCAACAAAAAATAATAAAGTCAATACAAGAGAAAAAAAAGAAGCTAATTCACTCTCATCTTATTTATCAAAAATTAGAAATATACCTAGCTACTTTTAAAAAAGACTTTCAGAACCAATCAATATACAACAATTGGGTAAAAAGTATTACTGCCTCTAAAGATTATAGCCATCCAAACCAAATTCAAGATAGTATGCAATTGGCCATTCTAAAAAAACAAATGGTCACCCAAAAAAAATTGCTACGAGAAACATTGACAGATTGGAATATCTCCCTTCCAAAAACTGCATATGCCAATATTTTATTTGAAGACGATGATGACTAAGTAACACTATAATCATATATTTAGTTACATTACAAAAAGCACTTGCATTATTTTTCTCTGGATTTATGTATCTTATGCCTATTAAAATGCATAAAAATACTATGACACTAGCAAAAAAAGAGAAAACCCCAATACATATGATAATACTGCTAATTTTAGCAGGAGAATCTATTTTTATCCTTCCTTTTGTATTAGCTCGTGTTTTTAGACCAACGGTTTTAGATGTATTTCAATTGACTAATTTAGAATTAGGAAACTGCTTTTCTATTTATGGCATTGTTGCATTTGCTTCTTATATCTGGGGAGGCACACTTGCAGATAGATTTAAACCTAGGATATTAATTGCAATAGCACTTTTTTTAACTGCACTTGGCGGGCTCTACATGGCAACGTACCCAAGCTATACCATGATGAAAGTTTTATTTGGTTATTGGGGATTTACTACCATCTTTTTGTTTTGGGGTGCTATGATCAAAGCAACACGTGTTTGGGGAGGTACTAGTAAACAAGGAAAAGCATTTGGCTTTCTTGAAGGTGGTCGTGGAATGGTAGCTGCTTCTATGGGTGGACTAGGAGTGCTTATATTTTCATTACTTATCGATACCGATTTGTCAGAAGTAAGCTTAGCAGAACGGCAATACGCCTTTCACTATGTTATTCTGTCTACATCCCTTATTGTAGCTATAGTTGGAGTTTTGGTTTTAGTTTTTATGAAGACCAATACTGAAACAACTGATACTACAAGCAGTCAAAATAAGCACAACTCGCTTGCTAATATTATTACCGTACTCAAAATACCATCGGTATGGTTACTTATGGCTATTATTCTTTGTGCATATGTTGGCTATAAACTTACCGACATTTTTTCGCTCTATGCAAACGAAGTAATGTTATACAATGAAATTGAAGCTGCCAAGGTAGGTGCATTTTTGCTTTATATGCGGCCTATTGTATGTGTAAGTATTGGTCTACTAGCAGATAAATCTAAGGCCTCTATATGGATGGTTTTTGGATTCCTAATGATGCTTATAGGAGCTTTACTGTTTGCCTTTGGATGGCTTACTCCACAATTGAGCACCTTCTTTTTCCTATCCATAATAATTGTTGCCATAGGAACCTATGCCGTTAGAACTTTATATTTTGCTGCTATGCAAGAAGGACATATCCCACTTGCCATTACAGGTACTGCTGTTGGTGTAATCTCATTGGTTGGTTATACTCCCGATATTTTTGTAGGTCCAGCAATGGGTTATCTGCTAGATAATTCTCCAGGTGAATTGGGACACCAACATGTATTTATTATGCTTGCCATTTTTTCGGCACTAGGCCTTCTTGCTTCTGTTGTCTTTTATAAGAAAAACATCAAATAGCAAATGATTTTAGTTTTATTTTTTTTTAGCAATGACCCGAGCAAAGCGAACAGATCAATTCCTATATATTTAAATAACAGGGATTGAATAAAAAAATGAAAATGACTATTTATTTAGGCCCCTATTGCAACACTACATTAAAAATAGTATTTTCACCTCTTATATTGATATCTGATGATTATAGCAAAAAACATTAATAAATATTATGGAGATTTACATGTTTTAAAAAATGTAGATCTTAACATTAAAAAAGGAGAAATTATAGCTATAGTCGGAGCTTCAGGAGCAGGAAAAACTACATTGCTACAAATACTTGGTACTCTAGATCAAGCAAATACTAGTGATAATTATTCCTTACATATAAACAGTCAAAAAGTAAATAGTTTATCTGATAAGCAATTGGCGAAATTTAGAAACGAGCACATTGGTTTTATCTTTCAGTTTCACCAACTTTTACCAGAATTTACAGCATTAGAAAACATCTGTATTCCAGCCTATATCAAAAAACAAAAAAAAGAAGAAACAGAGCCTAGAGCTAAAGAATTATTAGATTTTTTAGGCTTATCGCATCGGTATCATCACAAACCAAGTGAGCTTTCTGGGGGAGAACAACAACGTGTTGCTGTTGCAAGAGCTTTAATGAACAAACCAGCCATAATTTTTGCTGATGAGCCTAGTGGAAATTTAGATTCTGAAAGCGCTGATAAACTACATCAGTTATTCTTTGATCTTCGTGACAAATATGGACAAACTTTTGTTATTGTTACACACAATAATGAACTAGCAGATATGGCAGATCGCAAGCTTATTATGGTAGATGGACATATTTCAAATCAAAACTAAATGATAACAGAACTCCTTCAGTATCTCAAACATCCTTTTTATCAAAAAGATGACAATACCGAATTTAAATACAGAATTACAATTTTTGTTAAACTCTTAGTACTATCATTATGCTCTAGTCTGCTATTAGGTATGGTATTGAGCGGAATAGAAGCCTTAGGATTGATTGATCTGGGTGAACATGCTCTAGAAACTATTTTTAAGGAACATTCCCCCTTAATGGTCTTTTTTCTAGCAGTAATTTTAGCACCGCTATTAGAAGAGCTTATATTTAGAGGGCCATTAAGTTTTTTTAAAAACAGTACCTATTTCAATTATTTCTTTTACCTGCTAGTGCTCTTATTTGGATTGGTACATCTTTCCAATTTTAAAAATCCTACAGAATTATTACTGTGGACTCCATTATTAATAGCTCCACAACTAGCAATCGGATGTGTTTTAGGTTTTATTCGTGTTCGTTTTGGACTACTATGGTCTATGGCATTGCATGCAGCCTACAATTGTATACTTATGACACCAGTATTAATACTACATAGTTTAGGGGTAGAATTATGAAACATCCATTAACAAAGGGTTCTACACTCAAGAAGAGGGCTAATAAGGATGTACCATGTGACCGGTTTAATAAAATAGAAATAGACACATGAAGCATGAAGAACTTAAAGAGTTTTTAGACAGTAAGGTTGTCCAGTATAATAATCCGGATTTTATTGGTTCTGATCCCATTCAAATACCACATCAATTTTCTAAAAAAGAAGATATTGAAATTGCTGGTTTTTTGGCTGCGACAATAGCCTGGGGAAATCGCAAGAGCATTATTACCAATGCTACAAAAATGATGCAACTACTAGACTATTCTCCTCATGATTTTATAATAAACCATCAAGAAAGCGATTTTAAATCTTTTGAAGGTTTTGTACACCGCACATTCAATAGTATCGATTTTTCTGTCTTTATAAAAGCGTTAGCTAATATTTACAACAATCATGGCGGATTAGAAGCTGTTTTTAAAAAACATCAAGAAGGAGATTCTTTACAATCCGCAATAGCAGGTTTTAAAACCACTTTTTTTGAAGTTCCACATCCTATTCGAAGCCAAAAGCATCTTTCAAATCCATTAAAAGGATCTGCAGCAAAACGTATTAATATGTTTTTACGCTGGATGGTCAGAAACGATAATAAGGGCGTAGATTTTGGAATTTGGAAAACGCTAACACCAGCAATGCTTTCTTGTCCTTTGGATGTGCATTCTGGAAATGTAGCCAGAAAACTAGGCATTCTTAATCGCAAACAAAACGATGCAAAAGCCCTTAAAGAACTAGATATTGCCTTACGAAAATTAGATGCTACTGATCCTGTTAAATATGATTTTGCCTTATTTGGCCTTGGCGTCTTTGAGAAATTTTAATGCCGTTGCTTGTTATTTGTAAAATTCTTCAAGTGCTATAATTATCTTCTTTACATTACCCTTATAAAATCCAGCACTATTTATGCAATTTACTTCCATTATTTTCCAACCATCATAGGTCAAAACAATATCCATTACATAAGCATCTGCTACATTGTATAATTCTGCCATACTTTTAGCAAAATCTAATCCATCTATAGCAACATTTTCTTCAAATTCAGCTGCTTCATGAAATCGATAATAAGAACTGGTGACCACTTTTTTTCCAACAACCCAAACTCTTGCTTCTTTAATTAATAAATGTGGTTCTGATACTTGAATTATAGTTGATTTATTAAATCTTTTATTTTTAGAATCATTCAAATTATTGTACACAAAATCATTCCATTCCCATTTATTAAATACCTTTCCTGTAAATATTTTTGCATCCTTACTAGGCTTAATAAATAAACTCGAATTCTTGCTCCAATTAATTTTATCACCTAATCTACATAAATAACTTCCATGATTTATCACATTAATTCCATATCCTTTAGCATAATACACAAACTCGTGATTATTCCCATAAAATGAGCCAGGAATCCAATTAAAATCGGTAGCGACTTTGGCTAGTTTAACCGAGCCATAAACAAAAACATCCTTCCTATCCGTAGTTATATCAAACTCATTGCTATTTGCCTTAAATTCGATGCTTTCATATTCAAGTCTCAATTCATTTAATACCTTAAAAATTTCATCGTAACTCGGATCTTTAAATACATTTTTTTGAACTATATAATACATTTTTTTTATCCCTTAATATTTTTTTTTGGAGTATGAACAACAGAAACTACCCACAAACCCTATTTTTTTTTACTAAAGATACCTAACTAATAGAAAACAGACCTATATCGAGTCGTTTTATTTATGTGAATTTTGTGAGTAGTGCCTCTAAGCATTTTTTACTTCAGCATGTTTTTTAGTTTAGTACCAATCTCATCGGAGTAATTTTCCATAGCCTCTAAATGACCTTTTTAATGCTAAACAATTCTTTGGGTTCATTTGCATTATTTTTCAAAATTCTTGTATTTATAATAGCATTCTTCCATTGATAAGTGCGTTAAATTAACAAAAACACAAGGTTCAAGGGCTTGAATATAAAATTTTGAAGGTTTTTGTTATAAATGCACTGTAATCAGATGCATAAGTATTTTCTTTGATAAAGGAAATAGTTATCTCCTTTCCACTTTCATCTATATAATAGCTTCTTAATAATCCACTATAAACAAATCCCATACTTGGTTGAGCTTCTCCAGCATTTAAATAATACTTTTTAGTTTCTAGTTTAGTAACGGTAACTTTACTAACTATAAAACACAATTCCTCTGGTGTTAAATTTGGATAAATATCTAGTAGTGATTTTGTATAGGATTCAATGGCTTTTTTTATGGTCTTCATTCTTTTGATTTCAGTTTTTGTATTAGATAAAAGAATCTCGGCTAGGGGTAACATATCCAAAAAGACAGAAATGGTAGGTTCATCATATAGTTAACATTTTTATTATTGCGCCTATTTTTCAAATATCCCTAGTCATAACCTCATACTTTACTGTCCTCTCCTAAAAGTACTGAACTTCGTTATAAACACCAAGTCATGCATTAATTATAAGTTTTGTTGACTAAACTTAAAGCAACATAACTATTTGCTATGCTTCTAGTTAAATCACTATTGCAATAATCTTGCATCATTTTATCCTATTTAAGCAATACAACTGTTAAATTAACCAAATTTTAACAAGTTACATCCAATCAACTCTAACCATAATGTACTACTTTTATGGCTATAACTAAACCGCTAATTATGAACAAAACTACAATTACTACATTATTGGTATTGTTAGTAGGTACACTAACTTTTGCACAAAGCAGAAAAATACCTATAGACACAACTGTTGTAACCAACCATACCGTAACTATTACGGGAAAAAAAATCACCTATAAGGCTACTACGGGAATGCAACCAGTATGGGATAAAAAAGGAGATGCAGTTGCATCTTTATATTATACCTATTATACTAGAACTGGTGTTAGCAACCGTGCCAATCGCCCATTAGTAATGTCTTTTAATGGTGGACCAGGATCTGCTTCTGTTTGGATGCATATTGCATATACTGGACCTAAAGTTTTAAAAATAGACGACGAAGGGTATCCAATACAACCTTACGGAATTAAAGAAAACCCACATTCTATTTTAGATATTGCCGATATTGTATACATAAATCCTGTAAACACTGGATATTCTAGAATTATTGAAAAGGGAGATAAAAAAGTAGATCGTAAAAAATTCTTCGGGATTAATGCAGACATCAAATACCTTGCAGAATGGTTAAATACTTTTGTAACCCGTAACAATAGATGGAAATCACCAAAATATATTATTGGAGAAAGTTATGGAGGTACTCGTGTTATGGGACTTGCTCATGAACTTCAAAATAGCCAATGGATGTATTTAAATGGAGTTATTATGGTTTCTCCAGCAGATTATAAAGTATTACGTACAGGAGGTCCTGTAGCAGAATCGCTAAACTTACCTTACTATACTGCTGCTGCATGGCATCACAAAGTATTAGATCCTAAATTACAAGGCAAAGATTTACTGGAAATACTTCCAGAAGCAGAAAATTTTGCCATAAATACATTAATACCTGCAATAGCAAAAGGTGGTTTTATAAGTGCTAGCGAAAAAAGTGCTGTTGCGAAAAAAATGGCTTACTATTCTGGAATAAGCGAAAAAGTAGTCTTACAACACAACCTTAGAGTACCAACCGGCTATTTCTGGAAAGAATTGCTACGTGATAAAACAGGACAAACTATAGGACGTTTAGATTCTAGATACCTAGGTATCGATAAAAAAGAAGCAGGAAACAGCCCAGATTATAGTGCAGAACTTACCTCTTGGTTGCACTCTTTTACACCAGCAATAAACTACTATTTAAGAGAACACCTAAACTTTAAAACAGATGTAAAATACAATATGTTTGGCTCTGTACATCCTTGGGATAATACCAGAAATAATGTTAGAGATAACCTGCGTTTGGCAATGGCACAAAATCCATATTTAAACGTATTGGTACAGTCTGGGTATTATGATGGTGCAACTACATATTTTGCGGCAAAATATACCATGAATCAGATAGACCCAAGTGGTAAAATGAAAGATCGTTTCACTTTTAAAGGATATAGAAGCGGGCATATGATGTACTTGCGTAGTGAAGACCTTAAAAAATCTAATGACGATCTAAGAGCATTTATAAAAAATAGCGCTGCTAATGGAAAAGCAGCAAAATATTAATACCATTTGATTTGGTATAACTCATAGTTTCAATAGTGCAATTAGTTGCATAGAAGCTAATTATTAAGTGTTATTATATTCTAATCCCGGGCTAGTCTCGGGATTTTTTTATTTGGGTGTGTCTGTTCCAGACCAAGCTTTCGGCAGTCGCTTCTTGCACTTCGTAAAAACTCAGGCTAAGAGAGCTTCAACAAAGCCTCAATCTTTCACACAAAAAGCAACACAGATAAGAAAACAAATAAACCAATTAAGATTTTAAAATCAATACGCAATTTTAGTATCTTTAGCGAATAAACACTCGGAATGATTTTTAAATATCCTGAACTCCTTTGGGCACTATTATTACTTATAATCCCAATTTTAATTCATCTTTTTCAATTAAGACGTTTTAAGAAAACAGCATTTACAAATGTAAATCTTTTAAAAAAAATCAATCTACAGACACGTAAAAGCTCTAGCCTTAAAAAATGGTTGTTATTAGCAACAAGAATGTTGGTATATGCCGCAATAATAATTGCCTTTGCACAACCTTTTCTTCCAAAATCAGATTCTAGTTTAAAACCAAAAGAGCTGGTTATCTATTTAGATAACTCTTTTAGTATGCAAGCACCATCCACACAAGGATCGCTCTTGGTAAAAGCCATTCAAGACTTAGTACAAAATATAGAAGAGAAAAAAGAGTTTTCACTCTTTACCAATACCAAAACCTATAAAAAAACAACCATAACCGCAATACAAAACGAACTTTTAAAAAACTCCTATCACAACAAACAACTCAGTTATGATGAAATTCTTCTAAAAGGAAAATCACTATTTAGTTCTAGTTTAGAAACGCAAAAAGATTTAGTTATTATCTCCGATTTTCAAGAACGTTTTAAGTATAATAAAAACAGAGATAGTACCATTAATACTAAACTGGTAAAATTAAGCCCAAAAACAGTTACCAATACCAGCTTAGACAGTATCTATATTTCTAAAGAAAACTCAGAAAACATAGAACTTACTGCAGAACTAGCGACATCATCAGAACTCTCTACAGTTCCAATTACAGTATATAATAATGCAACCTTATTAACAAAAGCATCAGCGTTATTTAAAGACAATAAAGCAAAAGTAAGTTTTACAATACCAGCAAACTCAGAAATAAATGGAAGCATTGCTATTTCAGATAATGGCTTGCAATACGATAATACCCTTTATTTTAACGCTAATAAAAAGGAAAAAATAAATGTCCTTGCCATTGGAGAAAATGACTACCGCTTTTTATCTCGGATTTTTACTGAAGATGAGTTTGAATATTCCAGCGTTAAGCTCAAAGAAGTTAATTATAGTATTATTCCAAAGCAACACACTATTATTCTTCATGAAATAGATGAAATTCCAAATTCATTAATTGCAACTTTAAAAAGTTTCAGTACCAATGGAGGAAACATTATTATTATTCCTTCCAATGCTATACATCACAAAAACTATAATGCGTTGTCGGCCGCTTTAGGTTTTTCTTCCTTTACAGGTTTAGAAAACACAAAATTAGATATTACAACCATCAATTTTAACCATCCTATTTTTACTGATGTTTTTGAAAAACAAGTTTCAAATTTTCAATACCCAAAGGTAAACTCATATCATACCAACAGTGCTAAGAGTAATAGTATCTTAAATTATCAGAACGGAAATTCATTCCTTTTTAATGCCAATAATACCTATGTATTTACAGCGGCTTTAAATGCAGAAAATAGCAACTTTAAAAATTCACCTTTAATAGTACCGCTATTTTACAATATCGCAAAACACAGTTTGCAAACTGGAGACTTGTATAAAATAAGCAATACTCCTACTGTTGTGGATATCAATACGAGCTTAAAAACAGACGAAATCATTAAAATTAAAAGAGATAGCATTCAGTTTATTCCATTGCAACAATCATTTAACAATAAAGTTCGGCTAAATTTTGCTTCAGATTTTTCTGAAGAAGGTATTTTTGAAATTAGAAATGCAACCGAGGTTTTAGAAAAAATAAGTTTTAACCATCCTAGAGTAGAAAGTAAACTGATATATAGCAATTTAGATTCCGAGACCACCTATACAAGTGTTAGTAATTTATTAGAAAAAATAAAATCCGATACTAAAATTGATGCCCTTTGGAAATGGTTTGCTATTTTTGCATTGCTTTTTTTAACCATAGAAATGCTCATCTTAAAATTGTTTAAATGAACATCCTTATAAAGTCTGCAAAGATAATTGACCATACTTCTGAATACCACAATAGAATTGCTGATATTTTAATTGAAAATGGAAGTATTACTAAAATTGCTTCTTCTATTTCTGAAGATAAAGACACCAAAGTAATCTCTTTACCAAATTTACATATCTCACAAGGTTGGCTAGACAGTAGTGTATGTTTTGCCGAACCTGGATATGAAGAACGGGAAACCATTAAAAACGGACTTGCAACTGCTGCAAAATCTGGATTTACAGCAGTACTTGTTAATTCCAATACAAATCCAATACCAGATAGCAATACTAGTATTTCGTTCTTAAAAAACAATGCTAACGACAATGCAGTAGACCTCTACCCTATTGGCGCACTTACCACTAAAAGTGATGGGGAACATTTAGCAGAGCTTTTTGATATGAAAAATGCAGGAGCAGTTGCTTTTTATGACTATCAGCTACCTATAAAAAATCCAAATCTCTTAAAAATTGCACTTCAATACGCACAAAGTTTTGATGGACTAGTATATTCTTTTCCAGTGGAAACAAAAATTGCTGGTAAAGGAGTGGCTAATGAAGAAGTAAATGCTACCAAATTGGGACTAAAAGGAATTCCAAGTCTAGCAGAAGAATTGCAAATCGCTAGAGACCTATATGTATTAGAATATGCGGGAGGCAAACTTCATATCCCAACGGTTTCTACTGCAAAAGCTGTTGAATTAATTGCAGCAGCAAAAAACAAAGGATTAGATGTTAGCTGTAGTGTAGCCATACACAATCTGTTTTTTTCTGATGCCGCATTAGAAGAATTTGATACCAACTTTAAAGTATTGCCGCCATTACGAACAAAAAAAGATGCAGCTGCGCTTATAACAGGTGTGAAAAATGGTGTTATCGATTTTGTTACTTCAGATCATAATCCATTAGATATTGAGCTTAAACGTGTAGATTTTGATAATGCTGCATTTGGAGCTATTGCTTTAGAAGCGCTATATGGAGCCTTACAAACACTGTTCGATACTGAAACTGTTATTGCAGTTTTAACCCGAAACAAAGAACGCTTTGGAATTAAAAATTATAATATTAAAGAAGGAAATAGTGCAAACCTATCCCTATTTAATCCAGAAGAACCCTATACATTCCAAAAAGAACACATTCTTTCCACTTCAAAAAATGCTTCTTTTTTAGGAGCAACACTTAATGGAAAAACCTATGGTATTATTAACAATAACAAACTAGTTTTACAATATAATAATGGAAAACAATAGTATTGCAGAAGGAAAAACAACAGCAATTATTAGTTACCTCACTTTTTTAGGTACTATTATTGCTATTTTTATGAATTTGGAACCCAAAAATGAATTTGCACGTTTCCATACCAGACAGGCACTTGGCATTCAAATAAGTTTAATTTTATTAACTGCCTTAGGTTCTAGTAGTATCTATGCCCTATATGGCTTTTATATTTTTATAATGTTAATGTGGATCTATTCTTTCTCTGGAGCTGTTAGTGGTGTCAAAAGATGCCTTCCTGTTATTGGTCCCTATTTTCAAAAATGGTTTACTTTTATCCAGTAAACAACCTCTGGCAATTCCAGAGACATTAATTAAAGCACAAACCTTTACTATTTCGAAATAAGCTTCGAGGTATTAAACCCACTAGTGGGAATAAATTTAAGATGCAAACAAAAAAATTATCACTCCAACATATTATAAGACCATCCTCAAAAACCACAGATATTCCTGTACTTTTTATGCTTCATGGCTATGGAAGTAACGAAGAGGACCTATTTTCTTTTGCAACAGAACTTCCAGAAGAATTGTGTATTATTTCTGTTAGAGCACCTTATGATTTACAACCATATGGCCATGCATGGTATGCCATAAATTTTGATGAACACCAAGGTAAATGGAGTGATGACGAACAAGCAAAAACATCTAGAGATGCTATTGTTGGGTTTATTGATGAGGCCTGTACTAGTTATAAGCTAGATGCTAATAATGTTACGCTGCTAGGCTTTAGCCAAGGTACCATACTTAGCTACTCCGTTGCTTTATCTTTTCCTGAAAAAATAAAAAATGTAATTGCATTAAGTGGTTATATAAATGAAAACATCTTAATTGATGGATACAAGAACAAAGACCATAGTAACCTTAATTTCTATGCTTCTCATGGTAGTCTAGATCAGGTAATTCCGGTAGATTGGGCTAGAAAAGCGCCTATTTTTCTTAAAAACCTTGAAATAACACATCAATACGAAGAATTCCCAATTGGTCATGGGGTTGCACCACAGAACTTTTATAGTTTAAAAAACTGGCTAATTACAAAAATATAATTGCTCCTGATTTTTAACTTTAAAATATCATACCCTCTTTATGTTCGTTAGTAATAGCAATCAATTTAGTAAAAATATATGTTTAGGTCTGTAAAAAAAATAAAGAACAGCTCAGATTTGAATGCGAGCATTTTGGCAACAATAATAAACCAAAACTTACAGCTCAGGAAAACATAAGCATTTATCAATTTGTAATGTATTATTAAGGGATTTTTTTAAATGAATAAAATAACTAAGCTTGAACTCTAGTTTTTTTATTTTGATAATATATTATTATCGTGATAATAAGCATAACTTGAATTATAATAGAAAATACGGAGCCTTCAAAACCAAAATCTCCACCATTTAATATGTTTTTTTGAGATATCTTAAACTCTATTAAAGAATAAAAATCTTGACCACTTACATTGAATCCAAATAAGGTTTGGAAAAAGTTCCAGCTAAAATGTAATGCAATAGGAAACCATAAGTTTCTGGTATACACATAGGATATACCTAATAAAATCCCTGCTACAAATAAATCCAAAAAACTAAACCAATCCATATTTGGGTTAAAACCATGCATTAAAGAAAATAGCACTGCTGATAAAACAAGCGCTAAAGAAGAATGCATAGAACTTAAAAAGTTTTTTAGCACATAACCTCTGAAAAGAATTTCTTCAGAAAATGAAACAAAAACATATACTAAAATAGAGTAACTGACTTCTTTTAAATCAAAAGTAGTTTTTAAATATGTAATTTCATTCAATGCTATTAAAAGTAAATAGCCGAATCCCATAATTATTAAGCCTATAAAAATCCCAACTAAAATATCTTTTCTTTTATTTTTAATATGAAATCCCATCAAAATAAAGTGTTCTTTATCTACGTATTTCATAAAAGCCCAAAGTATTGCAAACGTACCAATACAACCCGAAAAAGAAACAATAAAATGTTGTTGAGTTGTTTTAATTAGATCGATATCGTTATAATCTACATCAGCAATTAATAATCCAATAAATTGAAATATTCCAACAACAATAAAATAAGGTACTAAAAGTGATAATACTCTTGTCCAGTCCAAACTTTTCATAGAAGAGATGTTTATGTTTTTTAAATTATTAATTTTTAACGGAATACTGAAACATATTAAGTGTTATCTTACATTTCATAATCCCCTTCAAAACTTTACAACGTGTACCTAGTACTATTTTAATGTGGCTAACATATACATATTCACTGCAATAAATTTGCATTGTAATCTTTTAATTGCTCTATTAATACGTATCAAGAGCTGAAGACAAACATGAAAACAAATTTAATCTGCTGAGAAAAAAAATAAACCTGTTTTTATTGTGTAAGTACGTTGTTTGCTTGCAGAATATGTCGGTCATTATGATAGATGACAACTCTAAAAGTATCTCCAAGTTTTAGTCTAATCCATTTTGAAATACTTATAGCAGTTTTGGTTTTGCCTAAATCTACCGCTCTGGATTTATCCAAAAGGGTTAAAAATTGCTCTTGTTGTAAAATAAAACGATCGATAGTTGACTTATCCAATGCACTACCTATTGGATTCTTGTCCTTAAAGGTTTTCATTTTGTTTAGTTTTTCCTTTGGCAACATACTTTTAGCAAAATAATTCCCTAAAATTCCAGATTTAAAAGTTCCTCTGGGCTGCGTTTTAGATTTTTCAATGCTGGTCTTAATTTCTGGAATATAAAAATCTCCATATAAATTCAAATGCTCCAAACATTCCAAAATACTCCAACTATCTTGTTTAATTCTTAGGTTGAGTTTTTCGTTGGATAACAGCTTAAACTTTTCTGCTTGGTTGCTGTTTACTCGTGTTCTTTCAATTAAATCTTGTACTAGTTTCTCCGATGTTATGACCATTATTTTTTTATTCAAAATTCGGTATTGTACTTCACAAAAACATTGATTCAAATTAAGATTTTTTTATTCGCGATAATGTTTCAGGTGTCATTCTTAAATAGGATGCAATATATTTATTCGGAATTTCTTGAAATAACTGTGGACTTCTTTCCAAAACTCTCTTATACCGTTCTAAAGGGGAGCTTGTTAAAATATCACGCTCCCTTTCCATTTGTTGATGTACAAAGCTTTCCAGAATTTCATTCCAAATTTTAGTATTTTCTTCCGAACTATTTACGAAGTTGGTAAATGTCGCCTTTTTGATAACTTTTAATTCCGTTTTTTTAATGGCTTGAATATATAAATCAGAAGGTTTTCCGCTTAGAAAAGAATCCAATGAAGCAATAAGGTTGTTTTTATACCCGAACCTTATGCTATATTCTTCAAATTCGTCCAACACATAAATCCGTAAACTTCCACTAACTACAAAATACAGATTTGTGTCAATACTTCCTTTAACCTTTAAATATTCTTTTCGGCTTAATTCCAGGCTATAATCCCATAAATCCTGCTGGTCAATCTTTTCTATAAATTTTAAAATCGGATTCATTTTTGAGGGTGCTCACAACATTAATTATAAAGAATATATATGGCCATCGATACTAATCTCGCATCAGAAATTAACTCAAATAGCAATTCTAGAGAAAAATCATCATTATAAAAGTAAAAATCTTCTATTCTAATGCCAAACAATCAGATTTAATTACTCCTTGTATACAAAAGATGATTTTCTAAGGTGAAATCTACTCCTAAGTCTGGTTTTAACTCATAGCTAAGGAACAACTCTCCCCAAAATTTACCATCAGAAAAATCAGCAATAATCCATTTATGATTCAACACCATAATTTTATTAATTTTCATATCGCCATTCATCCCTGCATAAGGCACCAAAGGATTGTCTCCTTTTTTCTCATTGGTTTCGATTAGCTTATCAGCAATATAATCTTCCATATTATTAATGGATAAATCTTCGTAATAGGCAAGTGCGTCATCATTGTTTTCTAAGGAAAAATGCTGTAAATCCAAGGTTTTTAAATACAATTGCTGTGTGGAGTCTTTATACTTTTCTACTGATTTTTCTAAAGAAACAATACGTTTGGTATTAGATTCAAAAACTTTATTAGAATTCATCAATTGAAATAAATTTAATAAACCTGAAAAAACCAATAAATACATTAATATTTTACTCTTCATTGCGTGGTGTTATAATACTTAGTTCTAAATTATCGTAGGCCAAAAATACGTTATCTGGCAATAAATCTGAAACTTCTTTATGAAAACCTAACAAATGACTAATATGAGTCAAATAAGCTTTTTTGGGCTTTAGTTCTGCTATAAAATTTAGAGCTTCTTCTAAATTAAAATGAGAAGGATGCGCATCAATACGTAATGCACTCACAACCAGCACATCCAAATATTTTAATTTTTCCATTTCCTTAGTTGCAACAGTTTTTACATCTGTTAAATAAGCAAAATCATAAATTCTAAATCCAAATACTGGAAGTTTATCATGATAAACCTCTATTGGTGTAATTGTAGTATTAGCAATACTAAATTTGGCATTCTCAATTTCAGTTATTGCTACTGCTGGGGCGCTAGGATACCTGTTTTTAGCTGTAAAAATATAATCAAACCGTATTTTTAACTGGTCTATAACGCGCTTACGTGCATAAATAGGAATATCTCCCTGCCTAAAGAAAAACGGTCTTATATCATCTAATCCGGCTGTGTGATCTGAATGTTCATGGGTAAACAATATTGCATCTAGTTTCTCTATAGGGTTTGCAAGCATTTGCTGCCTAAAATCTGGTCCACAATCAATTACAAAACACTTATCATCTACCGCTATTAACACGGAAACCCTAAGTCTTTTATCTCTAGTATCAGTACTAAGACAAACAGGATGTGTACTACCAATAATTGGAATACCTTGTGATGTGCCAGTTCCTAAAAATGTAATTTTCACTTTAATAAATTTCTTTAATCTTAATATAAAACTCTATTTCTACTAGCTATTATGGCCTTATAAAACCTCCATTCTGATATTAAAAAGCTATTCTTATCAAGATTTTCCAACGAAAAACAAGCAAAAAAAACAACTTTTACAAAAAAGAATGTAATACAAAGTAGTATTCCCAATATTTTATTATCCAAATTATACCATACTACCAGCCCTTGTAGCCTCTTCTATAATTAGCAAATGTAATAATACTACTAAAATTTTTAAATAACCTATGAATAGCTCTCAATAACATCTGCTACTTATAATAATACCATATTACTAAAAAAAATACAATATTCGTATTTTTTACGTTATAGAAGTATCATTAATTGCATTCTTACAAAAAATATGATATTTAGATTCAATTTAGTTTATAAACCATCCATTCTTTTTAACTTTGCAATACTTAAAAAAACAAACAGATGTCCAAAGTCTTAGAGGGAGATAAGGAAATTGAAAAAATTCCAACTATAAAAGCAAAATCCCTAAGAATAAATTTGAATGAAAATATCTACGGTACTTTTGCTGAAATAGGTGCTGGTCAGGAAACTGTACGTCACTTCTTTCGTTCTGGTGGAGCATCAGGTACCATTGCAAAAGCAATGAGTGCATATGACAAAGCATTTAGTGATGCCATATATGGTATTGAAAACGATGGAAGGTATGTTACCCAAGCGCGTTTGGAAAAAATGCTTGGCCATGAGATGAATCTTATGGAAGATCGTATTCATCGAGACAAACATCCCGACAAATTGTTTTTTACCTATGCAAATACGGTAGCTACCATAGATTTTGCAAAAAAATACAAAGGTCATGGATGGGTTGGAATCAGATTTCAAACAGACCCAAATGAAGATTATAGCGAAATTGTACTTCATATTAGATTTAAGCAAACAGATGCCAAATTACAACAAGAAACACTTGGGCACTTGGGAGTTAATCTTATTTATGGCGCTTTTTATAAAAACCATAAACCAAAAGATTTACTAGCATACTTATACGATCATATTGAATCTGATACGCTAGAAATAGATATGATTAATTTTTCTGGCCCACGTTTTGCCAATGTAGACAACAGATTGATGAGTTTGCAATTGGTGAAAAATGGAATGACAGAATCGGTAATGTTTGGTGCTGATGGAAACAATATCTTGCCTGCTGCATTTCTATACAAGAAAAATATTCTTGCCATTAGAGGTAGTTTTAGACCGGTAACAAAAGTAAATATGGATATGTTTGAAAAAGCATATGATATTTTTGTCTGCGAAAACAGGGTTGAAGAAGAACGTACCGAGGTTATTTTTGAAATTACACTTTCTAATCTTAGAGCAGAAGGAGAAATAGACGAGCAAGATTTTATGGCTCGGGCAGAATTGCTTTGTTCTTTAGGACAAACGGTAATGATTTCTGATTTTAAAGAATACTATAAACTGGTAGAATACCTATCTAGCTACACCAAAAACAGAATTGGTCTAGCAATGGGGGTTAATAATCTTATTGATGTATTTGATGAAAAATACTATCGCCATTTAAGTGGTGGTATTCTAGAAGCCTTTGGAAAACTATTCTTTAAAGACCTTAGAGTATACTTATATCCAATGAAAGATCCTAAAACTGGTCAGTTAATGACGAGTAATAACCTAAAAGTACATCCACGTATGAAGCAACTATATAAGTTCTTTAAATACAATGGTAAGGTTATGGATATTATAGATTATGACCAGGAGATACTCCACATCTTTTCACGAGAAATTTTGAAAAAAATTACCAGTGGCGATCCAGACTGGGAAAATATGGTGCCAGAAGGAACCATAGAATTAATTAAAGAAAAAAAATTACTAGGATTTAATTCTGAGGTTGAACAGCCCAATTAATTCTTAATAGATTTATAAAAAAATCCCAGTAACATTTGATGTTACTGGGATTTTTTTTGAATACTTTCTTCTATTTTTTGCTTATTTCTTCAGCCAAGACTTCATTAGATTAAGAGAAAAAAACAATTGTTTTTATAGCTGTGTTTCTAACGCACATTATAATTAACATCGTGTCTATTTCAATAGAGTGATTTTATTAAACTATAGACTATTTGTAAATATTTTGTAGATTTACATTTATAACATATTTTCCTTTAGACTACTTATTTATCAATTAAAAAACAAAAATCATGAAATTAATTCCAATATTTGCAATTCTTTTATTACTAATTAATATACTTTCCTTAGATTTTGATAATATTATTGATTTCAATATGAATAAAAATGCATTTATTAATATTATTGTTTCAATTATAATTTTAATTGCGGCATCTAGAAAAAGAAAACAACAACAAATTGAGAAAAAACCATAGGTCTTTTATATACATTATCAACAATTATGTTCTTAAAAACGACTAATTGAAACGAAATTATCCAAAAGTAAGGGTGTGTAATTTTTGACTATTCACTTTAGCACAATATTAATCTTTGAATTACATTTTTTGTTTCCTTTATAGTTAAAAATCAATAGTCTAAAGATTTATAAATTATAACAATATAGTCTTAACTATTATCTAAAAACAAATCCATTTTATGAAAAACTATAGCTTACTACTTTTAGGAATAATACTTTCAATTGCAGGTATTGTTTTTTTTATGATTTTAAAACTTAAAACATTGGGCGGTATACTATTGATTGTAGGATTACTAATCAGTATCATTAATGCTTTTGTTTTCTCTAAAAGAAAGAAATATCATAAATAATAGAACACTTATGGATAAAAAAAAGAAAATCTGGATATATATCATATTATTGGCTGTCCTTTTTATTTTACTCGCTATTGCTTTTGAATTTGGGGAAATTTTCGGGAAAATGATTGCAAATTAGTAGTTCTTAATCTAAATTCACTTAGCTTCAGAGCAAACAACAGCCTAAGCTTATTCAATTAAAAAAATACTTTCGCTTTTATAAAATCAGTCTAAAAATATATAAGAATTGGTTTTTGTATTAAAATATAGACACCTAAAACATTAGATGCCTATATTTAGAATAAAAACTAAACAACCACAATGTTTAGCTTCCAAGTGCACTCTTTATCTCGTTAAAAATTAGCTCAGCAAACTCTTAAACATTTATTATTAATTGTTTGCCAAAACCTAAATGATTACGTCTAACCATTCTATATCTAGAATTAAGTTTTTAACTTTTGCTAATTTAAATGCCAAGACTGAATAAATCTTGCAGTAAACAAAAAACTACCAAAACGCTAAACATTTTACTTAGCACTAACAATTCTTAATCATCCCTGCAAACATTTTGCAGTCTGCACTACTACCTTTCCAATCAATAACCTCAAGGCAAGCCCATGAGGCATAAAAAAGGAAAACACTTTAATCATTTCGATGCAAGCATCGGCAATTAAACCCATTGGTGGGATTAAATTAGCATTAACATGGCAAAAACAACAATAAAACAACACGATATTACCGATTGCGGAGCAGCATGTTTGGCCTCTATAGCAGCACACTATAATTTGCAACTTCCCATTTCTAAAATTAGACAATATGCCAGTACCGATAAAAAAGGGACTAATGTCTTAGGATTATTAGAAGCAGCAGAAAAACTAGGATTTGAAGCCAAAGGAGTCCGTGGGGAACTAGATAGCCTATTTAAAATTCCAAAACCTACCATTGCTCATATTATTGTAAAAGACGTATTACAACACTATGTGGTTATCTATGAGGTTACCAAAGAACATATTATAATTATGGATCCTGGAGATGGAAAAATGCATAAAAAAACACATGATGAGTTTACTAAAGAATGGACAGGTGTATTGGTCTTATTATTACCAAATGATGATTTTACTATTGGTAATGAAAAAGTATCTGTTATAAAACGATTTTGGTTTTTATTAAAACCACATAAATTTGTTTTACTACAAGCATTTATAGGTGCATTAATCTATACACTTCTAGGCTTTTCTACTTCAATTTATATTCAGAAACTTACTGATCATGTTTTAGTAGGCGGTAATACCAAACTATTAAACCTGTTAAGTGTAGTAATGATAATACTACTAGCATTGCAACTCTTTATAAGTGTCTATAAATACATATTTTTAATAAAAACAGGACAGCAAATAGATGCCCATTTAATACTTGGCTATTATAAACACCTATTAAAATTGCCACAGCAGTTTTTTGATACTATGAGAATTGGTGAAATTATCTCTAGAATTAATCTAACAAAGCACATTATTATACGATGTGGCAGCAACAAATGCCTGATTTTAAAATATAATTTTTAAAACTGCACAATTGATGCAGTTTCAACAAGTACATTTACGGTATTCACCTATTTTGTCAATTGGTAATAATACTTATAAAAAGCAATGTACCTAAAAAAAGGAATTGCTTCATTGCAATTCCTTTTTAATTTATATCTTTATAAAATGAGTATATTCTCTTTTGTCATCCTATAAACACATTAATGAAAAAAGAAAAACAAAAAATAATAGTCTTATTCTTAGCTACGCTTTTCTTCTACTCTATAATCCATGATTGGGAAAATTTTAAAGCTGGTCTTATGGGAAAAACACCAACACAAAAGGAAGTTTCTAAGTAAACTCTCTTTTTACACTAACTATTTTTTACTCCTCCAGCAATTGAGCAGCATGGTCCTTGGTCTTTACCTTATCAATTACCTTGGTAATAACACCTTCTTCATTGATAACAAAAGATTTTCTATGAATACCATCATATACCTTTCCCATAAACTTTTTTGTTCCCCAAACACCAAAAATATTCAATACCGTATGGTCTTCATCGGCTAGTAATGGATATTGGAACTTATATTTGTTTCTAAAATTGGTTTGTCTTTTTGGAGAATCGGCACTTACGCCTAATATTGCAAATCCTTTTTCTTGCAATAATTCATAATTATCTCTTAAATTACACGCTTCTACAGTACAACCAGGAGTACTTGCTTTAGGATAAAAAAAGACAATCAATTTTTTCCCAAGGTAACTTTCACTTTTAATTAAATTTCCATCTTGATCTACAGCTTCAAAATTTGGAACTTTATCACCTACTTTTAAAGTATTCATATAAATTAGTTTTCTATTTTTGTTACAGTCATTTTATTTAAAAAAAAAATGATTTTCTATATATCAAAGATATGACCAAAAAAGAAAAAGTAGCCTTTACAATCGCAAAATTAAAGGAGTATTATCCAGAAATTCCAATTCCACTAGACCATAAAGATCCTTACACGTTACTTATTGCAGTATTATTATCTGCACAAAGTACTGATGTACGTGTCAACAAAATTACTCCTCTCCTATTTAAGGTAGCCGATAATCCTTATGATATGATAAAACTAACGGTTGAAGAAATTAGAGACATCATAAGACCAGTAGGCCTTTCCCCAATGAAATCTAAGGGCATACATGGCTTATCACATATTTTAATTGACAAGCATAATGGTGAAGTTCCTGCTGATTTGGATGCTTTAGAAGAACTACCAGCTGTTGGTCATAAAACAGCAAGTGTAGTTATTTCTCAGGCTTTTGGCATACCAGCTTTTCCCGTAGATACCCATATCCATAGGTTAATGTACCGATGGGGATTTAGTAATGGAAAGAATGTAGTACAAACCGAAAAAGATGCCAAACGTTTATTTCCAAAAGAAATATGGAACGAGTTACACCTGCAAATGATTTGGTATGGTAGAGAGTATTGCCAAGCAAGAGGTTGGAATTTGGAAAATGATACTATCACCAGCACAATTGGACGAAAAGTGGTGTTAAGAGAATATTACAATAAGCAAAAAAAATAACAAGCATAGCATGTTTTTTTTCTTCTTCAGCATTTAAATCTTATCGAAAAACCACTTACACATGTAAGTTTTTACCTTATTTTTTCGTAAATTTCATTTACAGTAAAACAAATTTTAAAATGGAACAAAAAGAATTAACAAAGGAAGAAATAAAGGCTGTAAAAAAAGCAGCAAAGATTGAAAAAAAGCAAAACAAAAAAGTAAAAAGAGAAGCAAAGCTAAACAAGCTTGCCGATAAGTTAAAAAAAGCTGAAGAAAAATATAGCCGTCTTAAAGAAAAAGGGAATTTATCTACTGAAGACAATGCTTCTTGGTTAGAAAAAATTGAAAAGATTAAAAGTAGACAAACAAAAATTAAAGAAAAACTAACTAAAGTTTCATAGCTTACTTGATGCTTATGCTTTAAAATTGAAGAAACAAAAAAGACTCATTATCGCTAATGAGTCTTTTCAGAAAAGCGTTAGTTCAAACAGGATTCGAACTGGTGCTTTTGGTATTTAATAACACTTAAAGTCTTGGAATAATTAAGTAAAAAATTAACTGTATCCTTAGTAGCCGCATTTTTACTTTTATTTCCTCTTGAGTTTTCAAAGTAAAGTTTTTCCATATTTACGATATTAGTTACATAACTATAACGCAATACTTTTAACTTTAGTATATATCTAATTTGTTAAAACTAAGTTATATTTATCTATCACTTTTCTTAGGTTGATTAATGCATAACGCATTCTTCCTAATGCTGTATTAATACTGACTCCAGTAATTTCAGAAATTTCTTTAAAACTCATATCTTTATAGATACGCATTTCTAAAACTTCTCTTTGATCATCTGGTAATTCCATCACCAGCTTTCGGATATCACTTTCTATCTGATCTTTTATAATTTGCTTTTCCGCATTTAATTTATTGTCACTAATTACAGAAAAGATATTAAAATCATCGCTACCTTCAAATTTAGGCATACGCTTATTTTTTCTAAAATGATCGATAATAAGGTTATGCGCTATACGCATTACCCAGGGCAAAAATTTGCCTTCTTCGCTATACGAGCCTTTTTTGAGGGTTTTAATAACTTTGATAAAAGTATCCTGAAAAATATCTTCAGTAATATCTTTATCCATAACTTTAGAATATATAAAGCTATAAATACGTTGATTATGGCGATTAATTAACGCTTCTAGCGATTTTTCATCTCCATTAATGTAGTTTTTAACTAGGATTGAGTCATTGATAAGAACTTCCATGCCATTACTTTTTTTGGTTAAGATAAAGGGGTGTCCGTGAGGACTTAATTTATAATAATTTTAAAAGTAATTTTTTAGCGTATAGGCAACAATGATTTTCGGGTTATAAAGCTCAAATATAGCTAAAATATTTTATAAAAACCAAATTTTAACCCACTTTTTTATTTTAACAGTTATTTATTGTCCAAAATTTTAACTCAAAAATAACAAATTGTACCTTTACTTTTTGTTATAAATTTATGGTAGATATTACTAAAGTAGATCCAAAAGAAAACATCGTAATTAAGGGAGCAAAACTTCATAATTTAAAAAATATTGATGTTGTAATTCCAAGAAACAAACTTGTGGTAATCACAGGCTTATCTGGGTCTGGAAAATCAAGTTTGGCATTCGATACTCTTTATGCCGAAGGGCAACGACGCTATGTTGAAAGTTTATCTTCTTATGCTAGGCAATTTTTAGGAAGATTAGACAAACCAAAGGTGGATTTTATTAAAGGAATTGCACCTGCAATTGCTATAGAACAAAAAGTAAACTCTACAAATCCAAGGTCTACTGTTGGCACAACCACAGAAATTTATGACTATTTAAAACTACTATTTGCTAGAATTGGAAGAACTATATCCCCAATTTCCAATTTAGAAGTGAAAAAGCATACTATTAGTGATGTTAGTGATTTTATAAAAAACTTCAAAGAAGGTACAAAACTATTGTTATTGGCACCAGTAAATGTTACCAAGGAAAGAACTAGTTTACAATCACTTCAGGTCTTTTCTCAACAAGGCTATGCAAGAATAAAATACAAAGGTGAAGTACTACGGATTTCTGAAATTGATACCGAAATTGATAGGGAATTCGACCTTGTTATTGATAGGGTAATTGTAAAGGACGATGAAGATTTTTTCAATAGACTTAATGATGCCATTGCTACTGCTTTTTTTGAAGGCAAAGGAAACTGCGTTATTGAGGAATTGGGTACAGAAAATCAGACTCCGTTTAGCAATAAATTTGAACTGGATGGTATGCAGTTTCTAGAACCAAATGTGCATCTATTTAGTTTTAATAATCCATATGGTGCTTGTCCTAAATGCGAAGGTTATGGGCAGATTATAGGTATAGATGCCAATCTTGTAGTTCCAAATACTGGACTTTCTATTTTTGATAATGCTATAGCTCCATGGAAAGGAGAAAGCCTAAGTTGGTATAAAGATCAACTTGTAAACAGTGCCTATACTTTTAATTTCCCAATCCATAAACCTTGGTTTGAACTTGATGAAGTCCAACAACAATTGGTATGGGATGGAAATGAACATTTTGAAGGATTGCATCAGTTTTTTGAACAGTTAGAAGAAAAAAGCTATAAAATTCAAAATAGAGTGCTGCTCTCTCGATACCGAGGTAAAACTACATGTCAAGCTTGCAATGGAAAACGACTAAGAAAAGAGACTGGTTATGTTAAAATCAGTGGAAAAACATTATCTGACCTCGTTGAACAACCTATAGATGAGCTTTCCATATTTTTTGAATCACTAAAACTATCAGATCATGATACAACTATAGCCTCTCGCCTACTTCAAGAAATTACCAACAGATTGGGATATTTATCCAAAGTAGGATTAAACTATTTAACATTAAATAGAAAATCTAACAGCTTATCTGGAGGAGAATCGCAACGTATTAATTTAGCAACTTCATTGGGTAGTAGCCTAGTGGGTTCAATGTATATTTTAGACGAACCAAGTATTGGATTACACCCAAAAGATTCCGAAAAACTAATTGAAGTCTTAAAATCGCTACGTAATTTAGGGAATACTGTTATTGTGGTAGAACATGATGAAGACATTATGAAAGCGGCTGATAAAATTATTGATATTGGTCCAGAAGCAGGTACGCATGGTGGGGAAGTTGTTGCCGATGGTGATTTTGAAACTATTTTAGCATCATCTTCACTTACTGCAAAATACCTCAATGGAGAACTGTCTATTGAACTCCCTAAAAAAAGGCGAGTTTCTGATAATTATATTAGAATTATTGGTGCAAGAGAAAACAATTTAAAAAATATAGATGTTAGCTTTCCGTTAAACGGAATTACGGTAGTAACTGGAGTTTCTGGAAGTGGAAAAAGCTCTTTAGTAAAAAAATTGCTCTATCCTATTATTCTTAAGGAAACTGGTGGTTATGGCGAAAAAATTGGGCAGCATAGCTCTTATGAAGGTAAATATGACAGTATTAAACTGGTGCAATTTGTGGATCAGAACCCTATAGGAAGATCATCTAGATCTAACCCTGTTACCTATATTAAAGCCTATGATGATATCAGAAGTTTATTTGCTTCGCAAAAGCTTTCAAAAATTAGAGGGTACCAACCAAAACATTTTTCTTTTAATGTAGATGCAGGAAGATGTGAAACTTGTAAAGGTGAAGGTGAAGTTACTATAGAAATGCAGTTTATGGCTGATGTGCATTTGGAATGTGAAACTTGTGATGGTAAACGCTTTAAAAAGGAAGTTTTAGAAGTTACATTTGAAGGCAAAAATATAGATGATATCTTAAACCTTACTATAGATGATGCACTTGCTTTTTTTACAGGTCATGGACAATCTAAAATCATAAAAAAATTACAGCCACTTCAAGATGTAGGTTTGGGTTATGTAAAGCTTGGACAATCTTCCTCTACCCTTTCTGGTGGTGAAGCACAACGTATAAAATTAGCGACTTTTTTAGTAAAAGGAATCACCAAAGAAAAAACACTCTTTATCTTTGACGAACCAACTACTGGACTGCATTACCATGATATCAATAAATTATTAAAATCGTTTAACGCATTAATTGATAAAGGGCATTCTATTGTAGTAGTAGAACACAACCTAGAATTGATAAAATGTGCTGACTATATTATTGACCTTGGTCCTGAAGGTGGAGATAGAGGTGGTACATTGCTTGCTGAAGGTACACCTGAGCAACTGGTGAAAAATAAAAAATCGTTTACAGCTCAATATTTAAGGGATAAAATACTTCCTTAAAATGCAAAACAAGATTCTTACCATGTATTAAACATCCGTTATTCGGATGTTTTTTTGCTTTTATTTCAGTTTTTTTGCTTTTTGGCACGCTGTTTGTAATGTATTATTTGAAGACAAAAAAGAATTAAAACATAGAAGATTTTGGTTGGTTAGTTAAAAGCCCTGTATGATGTCTTTAAAAACAAAATATAGGGCTTTATTTTTAAAATCTAAACTATGATAAAATATATAAAAAGTGATTTACACTTTTAGAACAATTTTGGTTGGTTAGTTATAAAATCCCTGCGGTATCTGCAAAGTTACTTCAGGGATTTTTTTATGACTTTACTTTATTAACTCTTTCTACTTATTAACTTCTTTACTCCTCTCTTTAGCTTTTTAGCAATTTTACTTTTTAACTTATTTCCGTGTAAAGGATTGCAGCATTGTTGGAGCTCTCTAGAGGTTGCAAAACCGAAAGAAGCGACTGCGAAAAGCCTGACCCGAAACTTTTGTGGAGGGATACACCAAAAACAAATCAATCGTAATGTATTGATTATCAATATTATGCAATTAAAATCATTTTTTGGCACGCTGTTTGTAATTACCTAATCGAATGCATAACAATTATGTATGTGAACTTTAAAACCTAGTATTATGAAAAGATTATTAACCCTTTTAGTAGCTGCCACAATAAGCACTACTGCAATGTTTGCAATTGAGTCTGAAACAAAAACGATACGTTATGACGATGAAAACTCATTTATTTTTGTAGAAAGCGGAATCACCTTTTCTGTATTTCCAAATGGAGAGTTTGATTTTTATATCAATGATAATAACCATGGAGTATCTGCAAGCGCAAATTTTGGAAATGTCAATATTAGTTTTAACTCTGGATATAGTTACGATGCTTATGTACAATATGATGATTATGGAGCCGTAATTCAGGTAGAAAACACTCCTATATATTATGATTATAATGGTAGAGTTTCAATGATTGGAGATATTAATGTATGGTACAACAACCGAAGAGTTAATAGAATTGGTAGTTTATATGTTTATTATGATAATTACGGACACTACACTCATAGAAGAGGTTATGTAAACAGATACAACAGGAGATACGTCTATAGACCATATCACAGGTATTTTGCAAGACCAAGCATTAACTTATGTCTTGTTAACTACAACCGTCCATACAGAAGATATTATGAGCCAATAAGATATACATACTATAGTCCATATAGAAATAACTATAGAAGAACTTATGCTAAAATCGGAAGAGAATATAGATATAATAGTAATAGAAGATCTAGAAGCACTGTTTACAGAAATGATAGACGTGTTACCAAAAGAAGCAATACCTATTATGGAAGCAATAATAACAACTCTAGAAGAAGTAGTACCAGTAATAGAAATTCTAATTACAGAAGGAGCTCGGCTGGCACAAGAAGTAACACTACTGTAGCTCAAAACACAAGAAGATCTAACAGTAACAGAAGTACTTATTCTCCTAGAACCTCTAGCATTACGAAAAAACAACGTTCTACAACTACTAGAAGAAGTAGCACAAGAACACCTAGTACTATTTCTAGAAGCACTTCTAGAACTACCACTAGAACAACACCAAAGACAACAACAAGTAGAACTGTAAAAAGAACTACTACACCTAGAAGTACTACTAATAGAAGTACATATAAAAAACCATCTTCTTCTAGAGCAACTACAAGAAGTAACAATAGAACAAGTACTAGAAAGGCATCAACAACTACAAGAAGTAGAAGTAATAACAGTAGAAGTACCAATACTAGAAAAGCAACAACAAGAAGTGCTAATAGCAGAAGTACTAATACAAACACAAGAAGTAGAAGCGCTAGAAGGCTTAATTAAAAAGTATTTTTTAGGTAGGTAACCCAGTTAATCAGAAAACCCTCAAAGCAAAATTGTTTTGAGGGTTTTTACTTTATTTTTTTAAGCAAATAGCAGCTTAACTCAATCTACTATAATACTTAATTATAAATAATTCATTTTATAAAATAGCAGTTAAACAGAGTATTACAGCTTGGCTTTTTTTGATTTTAGTAAATTGCCAATATCATCAGAAATTTTAAACTTTAGTACAATTCCAAAATACAATAACGCAATACATATAGATTTTAATAGGATATTAATTATTGGATGATAGGTAAAATCCCAAAAGATAAAAAGCAAGGAAAAACAAAACAAAAGCACTAAAACCTGTACCGTTTTAATGGTAAATGGACTCATCTTAAACTTTTTGTAGACAAACAATAACTTGCCTGTATTATAAATAGTAATAGCCAAAAAACTAGCCATTGCTGCTCCTTCTAGTCCATAAAGAGGAATTAAAATAATATTAAAAGCAAAAGCCATTACAACTAAGGTAACTCCTAAAACAAGTACCATTCTATAATAATCAGAACTAAAAAGTATGGCATTGGTATTACCGATAAGGTTATCATAAAGTTTTGCTATAGCAAACAACAGAACTACATTAAAATACAGCTCATAATCATCATTAATCAGTTCATACAGTGCTGTTACGTTTGTTATAATCAACAAAAACATAAAACCGGCTACAATCAATAAGTTAAGCGAGCTTTTTTGATACAGCTCTTTTAATCCTATTTTATCATTTGCATTTAACAACTTCGCGGTTAGCGGATAGGTAATTTGATGCATCGCTCTAGAGGGAACAGCAATTACAGATGCTATATACACACCTATACCATAAATAGCAACTTCAGCTATGGGTAAATAGTCCTTTATCATTACTTTATCCAAATCAATTAAGGCAGCTGCTACGGAACCTGCAACCAAAATAAGAGCGCTATATTTAAAAACTGATTTACTATTTTCTGGTAACTTAAATATCAATGTTGGCTTTCGTAAACTATAGGCATAGATTGTCATTACTATAGTTCTCAATAGATAAACCAATGCCAAACTATAGATAAAAACATCTATTGAAATCCACTTAAAATACACACCAACTAAAAGCAAAGCAGTACAAAACCTATGAAACACCTCTTTCATAAAATTACCAAACATACTTTTTAACTGTACTTTAGCCCATGCAAAAAATATTTCGAAATAGCCCATTGCAAATGCAATTACAAAAATCAACCATATATAAGGTTGTGCTATTTTATTGTCTGTTTCAAAATACAGCAATATACTTTTATAAAAAAAAAGTCCAAATCCGCCTACAATTGCAGCTGCAATAATTGGAAAAAACAAAACTAGGGTCAACAATCTATCCTGGTCTAACTTTAATTTATAGGAAGAATAAAATTTTATTAATGTATTGTGCATCCCAAATGCCATTAATGGATACATCAGATTAGAAGCAGAAAGCAAATATCCAATTAATCCGTAATGTTCTGGGGAATCTAAAAATTCGGTATAGAGAAATAATGTGTTTAAAGCGCCAATTAAAAACCCTAAGTAGGTAGTAATAATATTGGCAAACGATTGTTTAAATACAATTCCCATTCTTTCTAATTTGCTTTTATAAGCGTTGCAATAGCTTTAGTTAAAGTGGCTCTGCTATACCTATCAATAGCTTTTGATGGAACTGTAAAGCTTCCATTTTTATACAACTCATACAAACGTAAAATTTCTAGCTTTACCTCTTCTTTTGCTGCATAGGTAAAACATTTTCCCGATTGTGTCTCCTCAATAATTTTGGCAACATCCCAACCTTGAGGACCAATAGCTAAAATAGGTCTTCTAGAAGCCATATACTCAAACAACTTCCCTGGAATTATGCCTTTGGTAACAATACTATCTATTTCTAATAACAATAATACTTGAGAACTACCTTGTTTTTTTAAAACTGCTGAGTGCGGAAAATAGCCATGTAATGCAACATAAGGTTCTAACTCAAATTCATAAATAGAAGCCAGCACATCCTCACTAACCACACCTACAAATTCTAGTGATAAATCTTCTGCAAAACCTTTTTGTTCTGTTATTAATTCTGATAATGATTGCCATAACATTTCTGGATCTCTCCCAGTAAGCAAAGATCCAATATGAACCATAGAAAATTTAGTGTCCACTATTGGTGCTATCTCCCCTGATCTTTCAGAAAATCCATTTGTTATTACTGTTATTGGCTTATTAGTAATGGCCTGAAACTCTGCTTTAGTTGTAAAACTAGTTACAATCACTTCATCTGCAGTATTCAAAACCTGTTGTTCTAGTTCCTTATGTTTTTTTGCTGCAAAAGATGATAGTTTTAGCTTTTTATGATATCCTATACTCGTCCAAGGATCTCTAAAATCTGAAATCCACCTTATATTCTTATCATTCTTTTTTAATTCTAATCCTATCAGATGCAAACTATGTGGCGGCCCAGAAGTAATTAAGGTAGTAATCCCTTCTTCTTTTAGAATTTCTCTCAGCTGTTTGACAGCAGGTTTTACCCAAAATTTTCGAGCATCAGGAATAAATAAATTTCCCCTAACCCATAACAATAACTTTTCAACAAAAGATTGATTTTTTGCATTAATAATTCCAGAACTTATCGTTTTTGACTTCTTTTTAGCAAAAAAACTTGCTAATTTATAAGGTTCAAAAAAGCTGCTTTTATAAACTTTAATTGCTTCTGGCAATTCGGAAAGTAAAGATTCATCTACAATTGGATAACTTGGAGTATCAGGGATAAAAACTACAGGTTCTATACCATAGGTAGGTAAATGTTTTACAAAATTTAACCATCGTTGTACCCCTGGCCCTCCTGCTGGTGGCCAATAATAGGTAACAATAAGCACTTTTTTAGTTGTCATGATAAAAAATCAACTATTTAGATGCAAGCATCGTAGGGAAATTAAACTTCTGGTTTTACTACAGCAGGTTTCTTTTTAAACTCATACCAAAGTGCAGCAAACAAAAGCAATAAAAAAACAACAGAAGCACTAAGTGTTATCATACTACCCGTTGCAACTACTTTTGGCTGAAACTTAAACACGATGTTATGCTTTCCTGCTGGTACTTCCATCGCTCTTAGCACATAATTGGCTTTAAAATGAGGTGCTAATTCACCATCTAAATAGGCATTCCATCCATTTTTATAATACATTTCAGAAAAAACAGCTATTCCTTTATTGGCATTTATACTTTTATATACCAAATGATTAGGCTTATAAGATGTTAGGGTAATGCTCGCTAAGGAATCAACCTTAAAAGTTTCTGCATTGTCTTTATAATCAGCTTTATTAACAACAATGGTAGTTCCTGTATCCAATTCATCTAATGCTTTTATTTCTTCATTAGCAGTATCTACTCGTTTTACATCAGAAATAAACCATGCATTACCATTAGCAAAAGGGTTTTTTGCAGGATATTTTTTGCCATCTTCACTTTCCTGAATTACATATTTTACATTTAGCATATTCAATACTCGTACATTCGGATTTTGAATATGAAAATCGTACAATTCTTGAAAACGCCCAGGTTTAGCACCATGATATCCACTTAATGCTTTATGGTAAAAACTGGTTCTAGACCCATTAAGTCCTATTGAAGGCTCAAAAACTCTATAATATGAGGTATCTTTTAATATTTGTTGATCTACAGCAGTTATTGGAAAAGGACGCTCTATTTGCCTAGCCCTAACAAAACCTTCTTCATTTACATAACGCTGGTCTACTCCTACCAAATCAAATACAAATAATAATCCTAAACCAACGATTGCAATGTTCTTTTTAATAGCCCCTTTTAACCATAACCATAATAATGCTGCTGTTAATAACACATAGATCAATGTTCTAATGACATCACTCGTATATATTGCTCCCCTATCCAAACGAATCATTTCTAATAATTCAGGACCAAAAACCTGACTATAATAGCCATCATTAACACCTTCAAAATCAAAACTTCCTTTCATCAAAAAGAGTACAACACATAACCCAACTGTTATTAAAGCTGTTATTTTTAATGCCTTAATCTTCTTGATCTTATCAATCTCTTTATCAAAAAACTTGGCTAAGGTATAAATTCCTAGAATAGGCACGCATAATTCTATAATTACCTGCATTGATGATACCGCACGGAACTTATTGTACATCGGAAAATAATCAATCATGAAATTGGTTAATGCACTAAAATTCTTTCCCCATGAAAGCAATAAAAAGAGAATACTTCCACTAAGCATCCACCATTTTAACTTATCATTTACTAGAAATAAACCCAAAATAAATAAAAACAATAGCACTGCACCAATATATGCAGGAGCAGCTACGCTTATCTGATCTCCCCAATAGGTGGGAATATTACTTGCAAAATTTAAAGCCTGTGTTCTAGATACACCTTGTTGTATTAAAAACTCATAAGCTTTAGAGTCTTTACCTAAATTTTCTGAACTAGCACCACCCAAAAGTCTTGGAACAAACAAGTCTAAGGATTCAAAAATACCGTAACTATATTGTGTAATATATTCTTTATCTAAACCACTAGTAATTGCCTTTGCAGAACCATCAGGGTTTATTGTCAATTCAGATTTTCCACGTGTACTCCAATTGGCATATTCCTTAGTAGCCAATAAACTTGTGGCATTTACAACCACCCCTAAAACTACTGCAACCAACAAAATACCTATGGCCTTAAAATAGTGCGTGAATTCTTTAGTTTTTATAGCTTCAATTAAATTAATAACACCCAATATCGCAACCAATAACATTAAATAATACGTCATTTGCACATGGTTGGCTACTATTTCTAATGCCATTGCAAAAGTGGTTAGTAGAAATCCCCAGATATAGCGTTTTTGAAACACCATAAGTATTCCAGCCAATACCAATGGAAAATAACCAATAGCATGTGCCTTAGCATTGTGTCCAACACCAATAATAATTATAAAATAGGTGGAAAACCCAAATGCCAAACTACCGATAAATGCCAATTTATAATCTACTTTAAGCACTAAGAGCAGCACATAAAAGCCAATAAAATACAAAAACAAATAATCTGCAGGTCTTGGTAAAAATCGAATTGCTCTGTCTATTTGCTTGATATAATTATGGGGATAATTGGCTCCTAACTGATATGTTGGCATCCCTCCAAAAGCACTATTTGTCCAATAAGGCTCTGCATCATTGGCTGCTCTAAAATCGTTTTGCTCTTTTGCCATTCCGATATACTGAGCAATATCACTTTGGAGTATTTTTTTTCCCTGTAAAACAGGATAGAAATAAGCCAAAGAAGCCCCAAGAAACAATAAAACAATAATTATATGAGGAATGATGGATTTAAAATTAATTTTCATCTATATTTTTTTTAAGACTCTATTTATTATTATTATTATTATTAGCTCTTGGATTACACAAACGGATAAGAAACATTGTATTGTACTATCAACTTAAATAGCACTAATCTACTTCTTCAAAATCAATATACTCGCCTACCTTATTTGATGATTTTTTCTGAGCAACAGTATCATTCTCTAAAACAGTCTCCCCTACTTTTGGGTCATTTTCTGCTTGCTGTTGCTGTTGTCCATTAAACTTTTTATGCACAAACTTCTCCATCTTACGTGCAGCATATTTAGCTAGAAAAGGTGCAAAAAACTTCCAAAGAATTTTAAGCCCATAAAAGACCAAAAGCAATATTAATATAAATTTTAAAAATCCCATATTTATAGATTGAATAAAACAAAAATACAACTATAGCGTTTTATAGCATGGTAAGGACATAAAAAAATTATAAAATATTTTTTATTTAATTTTACATTCATGTATACAAAGATTAAAAACATGAAATTCAAGGTGATAAAAAACCTAAAGACTCTAATAAATTTAATATCAATTTAGATAGTAATATTAAATACCATGTTATTTTTATACTAAACATTGTTTTGAAGTGTTACTCTACTAACAGAACACATGTAAAAACAATAAATATAGACACATAAAACGAGCATGCTATAAAGCTTATCACCCAAGTAAATGATTAATAGCGAACCGCATGTAACCGTTAAGAAACAATAAACATAGACACATGAGAAAGATAAACTTACTTTTATTATTAATTCCTTTTTTAGGAATATCACAATATACAGATGTAATTAACTCTAATAGACCAGGAAAGTCTGTAAGTGCTTTTTCTGTTGGTAAAAATGTAGTTCAAGGTGAGCTTGGAATTTTTATGGACAGGCAGAATCATGATAGGTTAAAAACTGAATCCAATCATTTAGGTACTGATTTTGTCATTAGATATGGTTTTTTATTCGAACAATTAGAGTTTTTTATTGAAGGGACTTACTTGAGTGATAAAACAACATATACAAGTGTAACACCCAATGTAGAAATAAAACGATCTAATTTCACTAGGACTATTGTAGGAGCAAAATACTTAATTTATGATCCTTTCAAAAATGAAGAAAATAACAAGCCCAACCTCTATAGTTGGAAAGCAAATCATGGTTTTAAATGGAAAAACCTAATTCCTGCAGTATCCATATATGCTGGGGCGAACTTAACCGTAGGTGAAAACGATTTTTATCCAAATGAACCAGTTGCAAGTCCAAAAGTAATGATAGCCACGCAAAGCCACTTGGCACCAAAGTGGGTCCTGGTTGGGAATATTGCTTATGACAGGTTTACTACGGACTACCCAGAGCTAAGTTATATTTTAACACTAACTCATGCCTTAAAAAACCCAAAATGGACGGTGTTTTTAGAAAATCAAGGAATTAAAAGTGATAGGTACGCTGATGCACTTCTTACAGGTGGAGCAGCATATCTTTTTAGCAAAAAATTTCAAGTTGATGCTTCTATTGGAGGAAATTTTAAAAATACCCCTACACGCCTATTTGCTAGCATAGGTGTTTCTTATCGTTTAGATTTTCATAAGGATGAAATGACAAGAACAGATAAAGCTTCCGATAAAGACATTAAAAAAGCACAGAAAAAGAGCAAAAAGAAAAATAAAAAGAGAAAAAGCAAAAATTAAGAAGTAGATCTTTATTTTTACGGCAAACATCAGCTAAATGATTATTGTAAGAGAAATTTTTACCTCTTCGGATTTAAAAAAATTCGTAAAATTCCCTTTTAAACTCTACAAAGATTCTAAGTATTGGGTTCCACCAATTATAAAAAGCGAGCTAGATAGCTTTAATAAAGATCAAAATCCAGCTTTTAAAGATGCCGATGTGCATTTTTTTATGGCCTACAAAGGATCTGAAATTGTAGGACGACTTGCCGCTATTGTAAATTGGATTGAAGTAAAAGGACAAAATGTAAAAAAAATGCGTTTTGGATGGTTCGATTTTATTGATGATTTAGAAGTTTCAAGGCTTCTTTTAGATGAAGTTCGTAAAATTGGGGGACAACATCAACTAGATTTTATGGAAGGTCCTGTTGGTTTTACCAATCTGGATAAAGTAGGTGTATTGGTAGAAGGTTTTGATCATATCGGTACTATGATTACTTGGTACAACCACCCTTATTACGAAAAACACTACTTAGCACATGGTTATAAAATTGAAAAAGAATATCTAGAAAATAAAATTCCTTTTAAAAACATTAAACCTATTCATTTTCATAAAGCAAATGAGCTCTTAAAAAAAAGATATCAATTACGCCCGTTGAGTTTTACCAGTACCAAAGAAGTAATGCCCTGGGCAGATCGTATGTTCGATCTTTTTAACGAATCTTATGCTTCTTTATCTTCTTTTGTAGCCATAACTGATATCCAAAAAGCATATTTCAAAAAGAAATTTATTAGTTTTATCAATCCAGAATACATTCAGTTTGTTGTTGATAAAGATGATCAATTGGTGGCTTTTGCGATAGTAATGCCTTCTTTTTCTAGGGCATTACAAAAAATGAAAGGCAAGCTTTTTCCTTTTGGAATTCTAAAACTATTAAAAGCAAAAAAAGAAAGTAAAACTGTTACTTTTTACCTTATTGGAGTGCATCCAAAATATCAAAATAAGGGAATTACTGCTATTATTTTTAACGAATACTATAATGTATTTGAAAAGAAAGGTATAGAAATGTGTTTGAGAACACCTGAATTAGCAGATAATACTGCGATACATTTACTATGGAAACGTTTTAACCCTGAAATTTATAAACGTAGAAGAACATATCGAAAAGAACTTGTGTAGGTGATTGTTTAATAACAACGTAAAAAAAAGCGCAATGCTAATCTAATTTTACAGCATAAAGGTTCCCGTCTGAACTCCCAAAATAAATGATTTCATTATCAATAATTGGCGTTGACAGAATAGATCCTAATAACGTGTGAATTTGTTTTTCTGTTTCAATATAATTGGCTCCATAGAGTTCAAAACCATCCTTAAAATGACCTTCTTTATTGTAAAAATGACTATAATTTAATTTACTAGTCTCTGTCTGAAACTCCCATTTTTGTTTACCTGTCTCAAAATCAATACCAATAATCTTACCATCAAAAGTACCAAAATACATGGTTTTCTTATCAACAATAGCGGATCCAAAAACCCTCATACTTAAGGGAATTGTCCAATCTGTAATTCCATCTACCTTATTTACTGCATAAAATTTATGTCCATCAGATGTTCCAAAATAGATATTATCATTCAATGCTATTGGAGTAGCTATAATCCATCCTTGAGGTTGTTTTATATGCCATTTTTTTATACCTGTGGTGGCATCTAATGCATACATATTAAAATCGCGACTCCCAAAATACACAACATCATCTTTGACCAAAGCTGCTCTTTGAATTTCTCCATTTGGAAAATCAGGCTCACCAAGTGTCTGAAATTTCCAAACTAGTTTTCCACTCTCTTTATCAATACAATAAAACTTACCATCAAAACTACCTACAAATACATTGTTTTTATAAATAACTGGTGTTGCATGAATAATACCTTCTGTCTTATAGCTCCATTTCAATAATCCACTTCTACAATGGATAGCATATAAATTACCATCTGCTGCACCCCAATAAATAGTGTTTTTATTGCCTTTTGGAGAAGATAGGTAATAATCCCACAAGTCGTACATTTTTTCTCCTTTGGAACTAAATTTCCAGACGAGATTACCCTTATCTTTATTTAAGGCATATAAATTACCATCTGCACTAGCAAAACAAACCAAATTGCCTGTTATATAAGCAGATGAATGTATTGCTCCTTCTGTTTTAAATTTCCAGTTTTCCTTCCCCGTTACTTTATCAATAGCATAAAAATTATGATCACCACTACCTACAAATATAACATCACCTTCAATTATTGGAGAAGAATACACCCTGTCATTGGTTTTAAACTTCCACAAAACATCACTTTGTCCATTACAAACAAAAGAACAAAAATGGAAAAACAACAAAAAGGTAGCAACTTTAATCATAGATGTAATTTAATAATAACTTAAAACTAGGTCCTATTCAAATATATGAAACAGATATAAAACAATTGGAATTTAGCTATATACAGTAATAAAATGATTACAAACAGCAACGATTGAATAGTACTCGATAATTTTAAGCTTTATAAAACAGTCTTCCAGCTTTTTTTTCTATTAATAAGTAATCTAATACTGCCAACCATAATAAAGATTTAGATAAATAGTTATATTCATCTCCTATAAAGTGTAAATAATCCAATATTGAAATCACATAGGTGACTATTACAAAAGCAAGCTTTAGGTAGTCTAATCGTTTTTTAACTGGTTTCTTTTGAAAACTTAAGAAATATACAACTACTATTCCTGCAAAACCAATTGTCATAAGTATGTTATCATAACCCCAATGCATCATTTTGACTAACGCTCCCAATACTAAAATTGCAAAAACTCCTTTTAGCATATTAAAATAACGAGTTCTAATAAATGTTCCATTCATTAAAAGCATAAAAACCCCAGCAATACCAGCAACAATAACTCCCCTGTGCAGCCAAACTTCTGCATTAGTATTATCTGTAGTTAATGTAGAAATAAATGATGTTCCAGCAATTACAAGCCCAATGATGATGATTACTACGTAGTAAAAGTTATTGTTTTTCATAAAATATACTTTTATTTCATTACTTTCATATGTTAAATAATCGCAAAAAATCACATAAATGCTCTTAATGATTAGTTTATAATAGATTATGTTTATAAATTTAGAGAATATAAATATAGATGTTTTTAAACACTATGCAAAACTCAATAAAACTACTTTTACTATTAATACTCCTTACAATCTCCTTTTGCAAACAAAAACAAACCATAGAAGGACATATTAAAGGACTTGGTAACGATACCCTTATAGTAGAATACATGACAATCCCTAAGCACTATAAAAGCGGAGAGAAGTATCGGTTCACAAGAGACACCATAGTTGCAAAAAATGACAAGTTTAACTATGACAATATATCAAACGAAACAAAAACTGTAAAAATATATTCCATAAATAGACATAAAAAACTAAGTGGAACTATTTTTATACCTGAATCCATGGAAATATTCATGCAAGTTTTACCCGATGATAAAATAAAAATTGACGGAACTATTCATAAATATCATATAGACTATACTGTTAAAGGCTCAACGATTAGCAACGAAGATCTCCTTGTAAGAAAGAAGAAACTCAAAACTATGGTTGAACAAGCAAAAAACTACCTTAGAAGAGATACCTTACGATTTAATAATGGAGATGCACAAAAAATTGAAAAGATTTCTCTAAAAATTAAGGAGAACCGAAAATTATACAAAAAAATAGATTTTGAATACATTAACAACAATTGGGATAAACATTATACTGCGTATTTATTATGGACGCGTAGCAAAATATACGACAATTACAAAAAAATAAGTAATGAGGTTAGAAATGGAGTTTACAAACCCATAATAGATTATGAGATTGCAAGAAAAAAGAGAATTACTGATAGAAAGAAAAAAGTGCTTTTGAATTTAATAACAGAAGGCAAAAAAGCACCAGATTTTACACTGCAAAACATAAACAATACATCGCTAACCCTAAGTAGTGCCATACAAGCAAAAGAATATACTGTACTTGATTTTTGGGGTAGCTGGTGCCTACCTTGTATAAAAGGTTTTCCTGATATGAAAAAGTATTACAACAAATACAGCACCCGTATTGCCTTTATCAGCATTGCTTGCAGCGATACGGATAAGAAATGGAGACAAGCTGTAAAAGAACACAAGCTAATATGGCCGCAACTAATAAATAACTCCAATGAAGGTTTTGATGTTTCAGAAAAATACGTGGTTACCACTTATCCCACAAAAATAATAATCAATAAACAACAGGAAATAGTTGCCGTATTCAAAGGTGAATCTGAGTATTTTTATAAAAAACTAGATGAATTGATGCAGTAGTATTATTTTACAGTTTAGAAACATGATAAAAAATGACTTAATTGATTATTGGGTAGTAATTTTAAAAACCAACAACCTCGAGGTATTAAAACAAAAAAGGCTTTTGATAAACATCAAAAGCCTTTTTTAAAATATGTGTTTCTAAAGATTATTCTCCCATAACGGCAGATACCGCAGCAGATAATCTTTTATAAGTTCCATTAGCCAGACGCTCTCTTATTGCTGAGAATGCTACTAAGGTCTCTTCTACATCTTCTAAAGTATGTGTTGCAGTAGGGATCATTCTTAATAAGATAATTCCTTTTGGTATTACTGGATAAACTACAATAGAACAGAAAATTCCGTGGTTTTCTCTAAGGTCTTTTACCAAAGCCATTGCTTCAGGAATACTACCTTTAAGATATACTGGAGTTACACAACTTTGCGTTGTTCCGATATCAAAACCTCTTTCCTTAAGTCCACTTTGTAATGCAGTAACAATTTTCCACAAGTTTTCTTTTAACTGTGGTTGCGTACGCAACATATCTAAACGTTTTAAAGCACCAACCACCAATTGCATTTGCAATGATTTTGCAAACATTTGTGATCTTAGGTTGTACTTTAAATAGTCAATAATTTCTTTGTCAGCAGCTATAAAAGCTCCTGTACTTGCCATAGATTTTGCAAAAGTTGCAAAATATACATCAATATCATCCTGAATACCTTGTTCTTCTCCTGCTCCTGCTCCTGTTTTCCCCAAGGTACCAAAACCATGAGCATCATCAACTAAGAATCTAAAATTATATTTTTTCTTTAATGCTACAATTTCTTTTAACTTCCCTTGTTCTCCACGCATTCCGAAAACACCTTCAGAGATCAACAAAATACCACCACCAGTTTGCTCCGCAATTTTAGTAGCACGCATTAAGTTTTTCTCGATGCTTTCCATATCATTATGCCTATAGGTAAAACGCTTCCCCATATGCAAACGAACACCATCAATAATACAAGCATGAGAATCTACATCATATACTATTACATCATCCTTAGTAACCAAAGCGTCAATAGTAGACACCATACCTTGATAACCAAAATTTAATAAATAAGTAGCTTCTTTGTTAACAAATGCAGCAAGCTCATCTTGTAACTGTTCATGAAGATCTGTATGCCCGCTCATCATTCTTGCTCCCATTGGGTAAGCAGAACCATAATCTACACCAGCCTGAGCATCAACAGCCCTTACTTCTGGATTATTTGCAAGTCCTAAATAGTCATTAATACTCCAAGTGATTACATCTTTCCCCTGAAACTTCATTCTATTGGAAATAGAGCCTTCCAATTTTGGAAAAACAAAATACCCTTCTGCATGAGAAGCCCATTTTCCTAAAGGTCCCTTATTCTCAATAATTCTCTCAAATAAATCTCTCATCTAAGTTTGTTCTTTATAATATTCACTTCAACGAGCAAAAGTAGCTATTTTCAGCTTTTTATCATAATTATTTTACCCGTGAATTTAACAAATAAAAAAAGGCAATAGAATATTGCCTTTTTTCACTATAAATATAATCCGTTTTTTAACTTATAAACTGAATTTTTTGTGGTTCTTCAGAATTCATACTATCAAAGAATCCTTGTTCTGCCATCCAATCGTCACTATATATCTTACTCATATATCGTGATCCATGATCAGGAAATATCACAACAACAATACTGTTTTTTGAAAATTCTCCTTCAGCCTGTAATTGTTTTATTGCCTGCATTGCAGCTCCACTGGTATACCCAACAAAAAGTCCTTCTGTTTTTGCTATTGCTCTAGCTGTATGCGCACTTTCTTCATCTGAAACTTTTACAAATTTGTCAATAATATCAAAATCTGTTGCCGCTGGTATTAAATTTTTCCCCAATCCTTCTATTCGATATGGATAAATCTCGTTAACATCTAATTCTTTAGTCTCATGGTATTTTTGCAATACAGAACCAAAAGCATCAACTCCTATAACTTTTATATCTTTATTTTGTTCTTTTAAATAGCGTCCTACTCCAGAAATAGTACCTCCTGTTCCACTACAAGCAACTAAATGTGTAATCTGCCCATTGGTTTGTTTCCATATTTCTGGCCCAGTAGAGGCATAATGTGCTTCTATATTGAGTTCATTAAAATATTGGTTAATATATACAGAACCTTTTAATTCTTCATGTAATCTTTTTGCTACTTGATAATACGACCTAGGATCATCTGCACTTACATGAGCAGGGCATACATATACCTCAGCTCCCATGGTACGTAACATATTAATTTTATCTTTAGAAGACTTAGAGCTAACAGCTAAGATGCATTTGTACCCTTTTATAATACTCACCATTGCAATACTAAAACCAGTATTACCAGAGGTTGTTTCTACAATAGTATCGCCAGGTTTTAAAATTCCTCTCTTTTCAGACTCTTCTATAATATACAGTGCTATTCTATCTTTGGAAGATTGACCAGGATTAAAGGCTTCTACTTTAGCGTAAAAATCTCCTTGATACGACTCTGTAATAGTATTTAGTTTTATTAGTGGTGTATCACCTATAAGATCTAAAGCACTATTGTATGCGTTAATACGTTTTTTCATACGGGGTAAACTGTTCTTTTTTTGCAAGCAATACATATTTAAATCATGTATTAATTACGGTACAAACTTAATCATTTTTTTTTATCAAATGTTAATTCCTTCTAAATCCAATAAAAAAGCATATTCTTCTGCTACTTCTTTTAAGGCTTCAAATCGCCCTGAAGCACCACCATGACCTGCATCCATATTACAATCGAACAATACTTTATTACTGCTTTTATTTAACTCCCTTAGCTTGGCAATCCATTTTGCTGGTTCCCAATATTGCACCTGAGAATCATGGAATCCTGTTGTTACCAAAATATTTGGATAAAACAGTTCTCCTACGTTATCATATGGTGAATACGATTTCATGTATTCATAAGATTCCTTTTCATTAGGATTCCCCCACTCGTCATACTCCCCTGTTGTTAATGGTATACTATCATCTAACATTGTGGTAACTACATCTACAAAAGGTACAGATGCAATGATTCCGTTATACAATTCTGGTGCAATATTTATTACTGCTCCCATTAATAACCCACCGGCACTACCACCCATTGCATACATATGTGCAACTGACGTATATCCTTCGTTTACTAAGTATTTAGAACAATCTACAAAATCTGTAAAGGTATTTTTCTTTTTTAGCAATTTACCATTTTCATACCAGCTCCTACCTAAATACTCTCCTCCTCTAATATGCGCTATTGCATAGATAAATCCTCTGTCCAAAAGACTTAATCTTGATGACGAAAAATAAGGATCTATAGAATAACCATAAGAACCATAAGCATATTGTAATACAGGGTTAGTACCATCTTTTTTGATTCCTTTTTTATAAATCAAAGACATTGGGATTTTAGTACCATCTTCGGCTGTTGCCCATATCCGTTCAGAAACATAGTCTTCCTTATTAAACTTATCTCCTAAAACTTGTTGTTCCTTCTTTACTTCCTTCTCCTTTGTTCTCATATTAAAATCGATAACAGAAGAAGGTGTTGTTAATGAAGTATATCCATAACGTAATATTTCTGTATCAAAATCTACATTGGTACTAGTATAGGTAGTATAAGTTTCGTTATCAAAAGGCAAATAATATTCTGGGGTATTTTTATCCCACGGAATAATTCTTAATTCATTTAATCCATTAGTACGTTCGCTAACCACCAAATAATCCTTAAAAATATCTATGTCTTCTAATAATACATCTTCACGATGCTCTAAAACAATCTCCCAATTCTCTTTAGATGTTGCTGTTAATGACGACGACATCAACTTAAAATTAGTAGCCTTATCTTTATTGGTGATAATATAAAATTTATCTTTATAGTGAGATATGCTATATTCTAAACCGCGTTCTCTTTCCTGAAATACTGCAAATTCTTCATTTGGAGCATTAGCAGCTATAAACCTATACTCATTGGTTAAAGTACTTCCTGATCCAATTATAATGTATTTTTTGGATTTTGTTTTATAAACATAGGTACTAAACGTTTCGTCTTCCTCTGTATACACCAAAACATTATCTTCAGGTTTATCTCCTAAAGTATGTTTGTATATTTTGTCTGAACGAAGCGTAACTTCATCCTTACGAGCATAAAAAAAAGTTTTATTATCGCTTGCCCAAGTAGCACCACCTGTAGTATCTTTTATAATAAAAGGAAGTATTTCTCCAGTAATTAAGTCTTTAACTTGTAAAGTGTATTGTCTTCTACTAACGGTATCAATCGCAAAAACTGCATACCTATTGTCTTCACTTATACTTATCCCTTTTAAGTTAAAATAAGAATATCCTTCTGCTAATTCATTACAGTTAAATAAGATTTCCTCATTTGCCTCTAAAGATTCTTTTTTACGAGAATAGATAGGATAATCTTTTCCCAACTCATATTTAGTCATATACCAATACCCATTGTACTTATATGGTACAGAACTATCGTCTTCTTTTATCCTGCTTTTCATTTCTTTAAACAGGTTATCTTGAAAATCTTTGGTATGAGCCGTTAACTTCTTATAATAATCGTTTTCGCTTTTAAGGTGATTTAGTACTTCATCATCATCCTTTTTATTCATCCAAAAATAGTCATCAATTCTTGTATCCCCATGGATACTTAATGGGGTTGGGCTCTTTTTCGCTATTGGAGGCATCATACTAACATCATTTTTTAGTTCTTGATTTTACAACAAGAAGTTGCAAAAATAGAAGGAACTATTAAAAATAGTAGCCTTTTAAACATAATTATTTTATAATTTTGATTTTTCACTGAATAATAATACAAAAAACTTAGATATGTTTGGAGATTTAATGGGAATGATGGGCAAACTTAAAGAAGCACAACAAAAAGTAGAAGAAACAAAAAAAAGGCTAGATACTGTTCTTATAGACGAATTTTCTGCTGATCAACAGCTAAAAATAACTCTTACTGCCAATAGAACAATTAAAAACATTGAAATTGCAGATGCTTTGTTGGCAGATAAAGAACAATTAGAAGACTATTTGGTACTTACCCTTAATAAAGCTATTACAAGAGCCACAGCAATAAACGAAGCGGAACTTGCAGCAGTAGCTAAAGACGGAATGCCTAATATTCCAGGAATGGACTCTTTTTTAAAGTAGAATAGATACCTTTTGGTAAGGTTATTGATAAAATATAATTATGGTAAAAAAACTTATACTTATTCTTGTTGCTATTCCACTATTAGCAATGGGTCAAGAACAAAACTCTTTTGAAAAAAATAGTTCTTGGGGCACAGATTTTGAGACCGCTAAAAAATTAGCAAAAAAAGAAAATAAAAATATTCTAGTCTATTTTAGTGGAAGCGACTGGTGTGCACCTTGTAAAAAATTACAAAAAGATTTTTTTGATGCTGCAATTTTTAAAAACCATGCAGATAAATACGTGTTGTTGTATGTTGATGTTCCAATTCGTGTAGACATTATCTCGGCATTGCAAAAAGAGCATAACAACAAACTGGTAGCAAAATATAATAAAAGCAAAAGTTTCCCCTTAGTTCTTGTTTTAAGCGCTAAAGGAAAGGTAATAGACAAAGTTTCTGGATATAGCTATTTAAGAGATACCAGATACCACGAAGCGTTACTGTCTAAAAACATAAAGAAATAAAACGTCTTTTTTTAAAAAAAAAAGAGACTTTTGGATTAAACCCAAAAGCCTCTTTTCTACAAGTCATTAACCTCGGGGCAAGCCTACGAGGCATGTAAAAGGATTAACCTTAATCATTCCGATACAAGCATCGGGGAATTAAACCCACTGGTGGGATTAAATTAAAGGGTACATATTATTTTATCAGCCTAAATTCTGTTCTTCTGTTTATAGCATGATCTCTTTCTGTACAAGAAACACCATCAGCACATCTGTTCTTTAGCTTTCGTTCTCCATAACCATTAGCTACTAACAAGCTAGAATTAACTCCTTTAGCCATTAAGTACGTCGCTACTGCCTTAGCTCTTCTTTCTGATAGATCTTGATTGCTTACACTTTTTCCTCTAGAATCTGTATGAGAAGCAATTTCTAGTTTAACTCCAGGATTTTGCTTTAATACAGGCATTAATCGAGTATCAATTAACCTTTTTGCTACACTAGTTAATGTTGCGCTTCCTAAATTCCATTGTATTGGTAATGCTTGGTACTCTACCAAAGCACATTCCACTACTCTCCATGTTGTTAATCCACCTTTTTCTTTTAAAACTTCTTTAGTAACATCTTTGTAAATTGCAGCAATACTATTTTCTGTAGTATGGGCATCCTTTACTAAAATAGTTTTAGTAATTTCTTTATATACAGCTGGTATCTCTATTTCCACAACTCTTGCTGGCTCTACAACTACTGTTTTTATGTAACTCCCGTTTTTAGAAGCTATACTTTTTGATCTGGTACTAACATCATCATTTATAATTTGTGTTTGTACGACCTCAAACTTAGCTGGATATCCCTTATAACACCAAAAACGACAATCGTCTGGATTACCAGAGGCACAATCAGGTGCAGCTGCGCCTAGCTCCCAAACTGCATAGGCTGGTTTTACTTCGATAATTTCTTCACTTGGTTTAAAAGTAGTAGGAATAATACTCAAACTATTTGCTCCAACTTTGGAAACAAATTCAACAGTTTCTTTACCATATTTTGCGGGTACAGCAGTAAATCTTTTACTTGCTTCTTTTACCAAAACCCTTTCGGTAACTGTTTTGTAGGTAGCAGGAATGGATTTTAAGACCTTATAAGCAGGTTTAATCATAACTTGTACTGTTTCATTTACATATACATCAGGAGTAGTACAACGTACATAACATTTACCTGGTTCTGGGTTTTCTGGTAAATCTTGAGAAAACACTGTTGCAGAAAGTAACAGTGCAAATAATAGATAAGTAGTTTTCATTTCTTTGATAAATTAAATTAGTGTTTGATTTAGGTAGCGTGCAATCTTAAATAATCAATTAGTTAGTCATAGTTATATTCTTTTGCTTGAGTTTACAATGGTGAATACTTTAAACCGTAGGAAGTAAAGCCAAGAAAATCCATAAGTACGATATTCAATTATTGTCATTGCCTACATTTGTTTAGACACTAAGAAAAAACAGAAGTCACATTTAATTTTAACTATCTACCTTTTTCATTCCTTACCTAAAGCTTAGTTGCAAAAAAAATGACAAAAAGAACTGAACAACCTAAATCTACATTTGTATATTTATCTAAAAATGATAAAGTGCAGTATTTCACCGATTAAATATCACTGTTATATTTTTTGTCTATTTTTTAATTTTTTTTATCTTTAATAAAATATATTTACTGTAATACTAAAAAAACACGAAAACTATGTTTGAAATATTTCAAAGTGAAAAGAATGAAAAGTACTACTTTAACCTAAAGGCCAAAAACGGGCAAATTATAATGTCTAGTCAAGGATATACAGATAAAGGAGGTGCTGAAAACGGTATTGACTCTGTTAAAACCAACTGTACCGATAATAATAAGTTTGAAAGAAAAACGGCGAAAAATGGTCAGTTTCACTTTAATTTAAAAGCTGGAAACGGACAAATTATTGGAAGTAGCGAGATGTATACTTCTGAAGCTGGTATGGAAAACGGAATTAAATCTGTTAAAACAAATGCTCCTTCAGCTGACACAAAATAAAGTGAATTTACCTAAAAAAGACAACCACTATCTTTAATTTGATAGTGGTTTTGTTTTTTAAAACGATTTCAATAGTTCTAAAAAGGTATAGTGCATTTCGGAAGTATAATCCAAATGGGTTACTATTCTAAGTTTCCCTTGTCCCATTCCAATAATATAAACATTGTTTTTTTCTAATGTATTTAAAAAATTTGTATCACTAATAACACTCGTATCCAATTCAAAAATAACAATATTGGTTTCTATATGTTCTACCTTTCTTACAAAGGCTAAACTTTCTAAAACAAACCCAATTTCTTTTGCTCTTTTATGATCTTCTGCTAATCTATCAATATTATTATCTAAGGCATAAATACCAGCAGCAGCTAAATACCCAGCTTGACGCATTCCTCCTCCAAAGATTTTACGTACCCGAATAGCATCGTTTATAAACTTCTCTGTTCCTAACAATACAGAACCTACCGGGCAACCCAATCCTTTACTTAAACATACTGATATAGAATCGAACAACTCTCCATATTTTTTTGGGTTTTCCCCTGTTGCTACTAAAGCATTCCATAATCTTGCACCATCCAAATGATAAGACAACCCGTTTGCCACACAGACCTCTTTAATTTTTTCCATTTCGTTACTATCCCAACAAGCACCACCGCCTTTATTGGTTGTGTTTTCTATACATACCAATGAGGTAAGCGGACTATGATAAAAATCAGGCGGATTAATTGCTTCTAAAACTTGGTCAGCTGTCATCATTCCTCTATCACCATCAACGAGACTACAAGATACTCCACTATTAAAGCTTATTCCACCTCCTTCGTAATTATAAATATGTGCATATTTATCACAAATCAATTGTTCGCCAGGATTGGTGTGCAATTTTATAGCCGTTTGATTTGCCATTGTTCCACTAGGAAAAAATAATGCTGCTTCCATACCAAAAAAATCTGCTACCTTCTTCTCCAAAGCATTTACAGATGGATCTTTTTTAAAAACATCATCACCTACTTCAGCTGTTAGCATTGCATTAAGCATTGCTTTTGTTGGTTTAGTAACAGTATCGCTTATTAAATTTATCATTGTGTTATTCAATTAAAAAAGGCAAGTTAATTCATAAGACTAAGTTAACCAAACTAAAGCACATGGCATTGATGGGAGCATTAAGTTCTATCAAAAAATTAATTATACTGACGCAGTATTTCATCTATTTTATCGCTCGTAACCCCACTTTCTTTAGCTAGCTTAACATACCGATTTGCATCTTTATTTTCGCCAAACATAAAAAATGATTTGGCTGCAAAAAACAATACGTCTTTATTAGCTGTATTTTCATCAATATAGGGTTTACTTAATTCAAACAGATCTTTATCATTAACCTCAGTTACTGCTTGTAACGCAATACCCAACGTTTTTATAATAAGTTTTTTTTGAATAATCGGATAACTAAACTTACAAATACGTACCACTAATAGCCAATTCTGGCCGCGATTTGTTTCACTAAGATAGCGCAACTTAGTACAAAAACTCAAACGATTATCATCAAGTTCTAGTTTTCCTTCAAATTCATTTATTAATGTCTCCAGCAAATCTAGCCTTTCATTACGCTTGTCCTTGTGATAATCAGTAAAAAGAAATGGGTATATGCTGGTTATCAAATGTTCCAAAGAAATGTTTCTTGATTGGTTCGTTTTATTTTCCATAAACACCATATATGGAATAATAGCGTCTAGGCTGTTTGTTTGTACCCCTATATCATGACATAAACTTAACGTGATATCGAAAATAGCACTACTGTTACCTTTTCTAAAAATACCTTCTAAAAAAACAATAATCTCATCTGTTGACTGGTTTTTTAAATAATGCTGGATAAAACTAACTGCACCATTAAACGCTGGCCAATCAAATTGCATTAGCTCTCTAAAAAATGTAAGAGCAATGTCTTTATCAATATCTGCCTCATGAAGCAAATCAAGCACTTCATAAATATTTTCTTGCAAAAATTCTTCATTTTCTTTCACATTCATTGACGAGATCGACGCAGAAATTATATCGTGATCGTCTTCATTTAATAAATGAGAATAATCCTTCATTGCGATTAGCGTTTGACACTGTTCAGCAATTTGGGAATGAAAAACATTCGCTACTGATGCTTTTGAAATAGATTTGTATAAATTGTTGAAATACTCTTTTCCGCTATAACCTTTACCTTCTTCATAATATTCTTTTAATACTTTCCATAACTGATCTAACTCTACCTGAACCTTAATCTTAGCAAAAGCATAAGCAAATAACTGATCAGCCTGGTCTCCTGTTTCTGAATTTAAAAAATCGTTATGTTGTATCTCTAGTACTTTTATAAGTGCAACTGTTGAAAAATGTGGGAAATAGGTATCAATAATTTTGTCTTGAACTGTACCTGAAAAATAGCGATGCCCATAATCATAGCGATCACAAGATTTTTTAAAAATAGCAACAAATGCAATTTCAAGAGATTCACTATTTCTTCTTAAAACTTCATCTAAAGCTAATAAAGTAACCTTAAAATTATCCAGACCAATATTTACTAATGTCATTGAAAGTAATTTAACTAGTGTACTTTCTGACAGCCGTTCTGCAAACTGAATAAAATTAGTATCTAACAGCGGAATTTTCATTAGTTTTTCTTCTTCCCAAGGAATCTCAAAATACCCAATCAAAGTCTTTTTATCACTTTTTGAAGCTTCTACTAATGTTGCTAGCTGATCAATAGCTGACTCAAACTCCTCTAAATTGCAATCATTTAGCGAAGCTATTATCATTTTTGGCTCGGGAAGACTCATCAAACTCTTAGCTGCCTCTAGTTTCTTTAATTGCTTACTACTTGCAATTAGTTCTGTTAGGTTATTTAACCTAAGTATCGGGCTAAAATCTTTAATATAATTACATTTTTTAATATCGATAAACTCCAAAGTATCAATACCAGCGAGTGCCCCAATATCTTCCACATCAGATTTACGCAAATCCAAATATTTCAAAGGGAGCTGCGCTATACCCTCTAAGGATTCGAGTGATTCTGTATCTTTAAGGATTAGTGTTTCTAAACTTGTAAATTCCTTAAGGCTATGCAAATTTGTAAGCGCTGCCCCTTCTAAATTTAGCTCTTTAATAGCTGACTTGTTACTCACAAAATCAAGATTCTCAATTTCACAATCAATCAGCTCTAAAAAATTTAAATTGTTTAATTTTTCAAATACATCAAGATGTTCTGGGTTTTCTTCTGCATCAAAAGAATCTCTAAAGGAGAGTGTTTTAAGTTGAGAAAGCTGAGCCAATTCAGTTGGCACATCAGGAATATGAGCGTGGTAATAAAGTGATTCCAACTGAGAAAGCTGCCCTATGGAAGCACAGAAAGGCAGATTCATAGCAGTTGTAGAAATCGTTAGCGATTTTAAAGATGATAAACCTTCTAAAGGTAAATCCTTAAACATACAATCTCTTAAGAACAGTTCTTTAAGCTTTTTAAATTTACTGATTTCGGGCGATAATTTCCGGAACGTTTTATTGTCACTCCCCCATAATGTTAAGGAAACTAGGTTAGGATAATTTTTATAAATATTTTCTACCGCACCTTCCCACTGTTCAATAACAATGCTCAATTTTTCTAATTTTGGGATAGCTGGTAACTCATCTATAGCAATAGTTGAAAACAAAATCAAGCTTGTGATGTGAGTCAGTTGACTTAGGCTTACTCCAAGTTTATACACATTGTCACCATCGCTAGATAGTTGCAAAATAGCAATATTGGGATAGTCATTAAGGATTGCATCTATTTCAACAATACCAGCACAGCCTCTGATTTGAAGTTCATTGGTTTCAGGATATTCTTTAAGACAACTAGCAATAGATTCTGATTGTGAAATTATGAGCGTATTGGACGAACTATAGTATTCCATTGTTTTTAAAAATTTTTGAGGCTTTTGTAGCTATTTAAAATAATAAGTATAAGTGAATAATTTCACCTTAGCTGTTTAACAATATATCAAACGTTGGTTTAGTAATAGTATTACTTATTAAGCTTATCATTTTATATTTGCTGAAAAATTAAAAGATAAGAGCTTTCCATCGTTTCTTTTTAAATAAATAACTCTTACTCAAAAATTAAAATTACGTATTGGACTTCTTAGTACAAAAACAACATACTTATAATAAAAAAATATTACATTAAAGCGCACTACATCAACCTATAAATCATCCATACCTCAAAACTTCCCCTTCATAACTACACATAGTATTTTTTATAAAACAAGCCAAACACGTATTAATGTTCTTTCTTTTACTAAAAATACCGCTTACTTTAATCAAATAATTAAACCATTTTCAACGTTTATAGTCATAGTTAATGTTCTTAACCATTAGAATCTAAAACAGTATGAAATCAGTTTCCCCAAAATTTATCGTTACAATACTTTGCATAAGTCTACTTTGTGCCTGCACTATTGAAGATGAATATACTATTCTAAAACCATCTACTAACTCACCCAATATATTATTATTAATTATGGATGATGTTGGTTTAGATGCCATGCCTGGTTATGATCTGGGTAGTACCAAACCTCATATGCCTATATTACAAAATCTCATGAATACTGGACTAAAATTTAATAACCTATGGTCCAATCCTACCTGCAACCCTACCAGAGCAAGTATGCTAACTGGTAAATATGGATTTAGAAATGGAGTTACCAAAGTGGGTGACGAATTACCCATTTCAGAAACTTCTTTACAAGATTATATTAGAACCAATACTGGAGATGCTTATGCAAATGCCGTTATTGGAAAATGGCACTTATCTAGTTTAGAAAACCATCCTACAGCTATTGGTATCGATTATTATGCAGGTTTGCTTTCTGGAGGTGTACAATCATACTGGGATTGGAATCTAACCCTAGATGGTGTTACCAATGCCAATAGCAGCTATAGTACTACAAAATTTACAGATTTAGCTATTAACTGGATAGATCAACAATCTAAACCTTGGTTTTTGTGGCTTGCCTATAACGCTCCTCATACTCCTTTTCACTTGCCTCCTACGGATTTGCATTATCAGGGTAATTTGCCCACGGATCAAACGAGTATAGATGCCAATCCACAGCCCTATTATATGGCTATGCTTGAAGCCATGGACACCGAAATTGGAAGGCTACTAAATAGTATGTCTCAGGAAGAAAAAGACAATACCATTATTATTTGTATTGGCGATAATGGCACACCAGCTCAGGTAGTACAAGAATATAATAAATATAGGGCAAAAGGAACGGTATACCAAGGTGGTATTAATGTTCCAATGGTAATTTCTGGTAAAAATGTAAGCAGGATTAACGAGTCAGAAAATGCCTTGCTAAACACTACAGATTTATTTGTTACCATTGCCAGACTTGCTGGTGTTACCATTGATGAACTTCATGATAGCAAAAACTTTACAGGCTTATTGTCGAATCCTGCTTCAGATAAAAGAACCTATGTATTTGCCGAAAATGGTATAAGTGATAATAGCTCAGATGTTACGATTAGAAATACCACCCACAAATACATACTTTTTGCTGATGGAACTGAGGCATTATTCAACCTTGAAGAAAACCCTTTAGAATCACCAAACTTACTAAACAGCAATCAGTTGCCACTTAGCAACACCAATACACAAATGTTAACAGCGCTTAAAACAGCTTTAACAAATATTAAAAATTAACGACTAAGTACGCTGTAATGAAACAATAACTTGATACACATCGGATAAAAATGATACTATAACATTATCTAATGTTAAATAAATGCCTACACTCTTCTTAATAGCAACTTTTAGTAGTATATTTGCAGGCTCTAAAAAAGAATTGCAAATAGAAAATGAAGCCCAAGAAGAAGCCCAAATTCAAGTTATTACATCAGTATTATAGTTATACTGGTTTTTATTCATTTGTAGGTAAAAGTCTAAAAAAGGCGATACTTCCTATAGTTGCTGTTGTAGTGGCTATATTTTTATTGAATAAATATGTTATTAATTTTGGGGATTTGTTTCAAGGTATTACTGAAACCTTTTCTCCTATTGCTATACTATCTATATTTTTTGCTTCTGAATCAATTTTAGGGTTAATTCCACCAGAAATTTTTATTGCATGGTCTAATAAAACTGATTCTCCTATATATTACCTATCCTTATTAGCATTATTATCATATATGGGTGGTATCGTTTCTTTCTTTATTGGTAGAGCTATTTTAAAAATACCATCGGTATACAACTACTTTGAGGTGAAAATGGAAAAGCAAATGAAAAACATTAGAAAATGGGGAGGATTCCTTATTATTGTTGGAGCTTTGCTTCCTATTCCTTTTTCTATGACCAGCATTGCAGCCGGAACCATAAACTATAAGTTTTCTAATTACTTATTATTCGGATTATTAAGATTTGTACGCTTCTATGTATTTGCACTTGCCATTTTCAATATGCTTTAATTAGTAATGCGAATCAAGAGTAAAAAATTGGCGTAATAAAAGCAGCAGCTAATCTTCCGTATACATGAAGGTTCAACCCTTTTATGGACCTAACTTTACTTGCTTTTTGTATATCTGCTTTTTCAATGAGCCAACTAAATAAGGCCTCAATGGGTTGTCTAATTTTTGATACTGCCCTTGAATACAGGTCGTTTGTAGCTCTGTCAAATTTTTTCAAAACATCAACCATTCCTTTGGTAGCCTTTACAGGGGTCAACATCTCTGAATTGAATTTGTTATTAATGTTTGTAAAAAAAATCGAGGAGTTATATATTTTATCTCCAAAAAAAGTTCGATTTTCTTTTCAGACCAAGCCTCTTTAAAATAATGTAAAGTTGTTCACAGAAGCTAATGTAAATACAATTTGTTCTGGATGCGGTAATTTATTTGGATTACAAAAGCCTAAAGCATGAAGTTTCATTCCGTAATAACACATACTCTTGGTAGAGCAATACCCTTTGTCCGTAATTTCAGGAACAACTTTAACTGTACGTTTTCCTGAACAAGTAACAATAGGCATTGAATCTGAGACACTATATTTTGCTGAACACTCCTTTGGTGCAAACTCCGTTAGAAGCATCTCTACAAAGGTATTCATAACATTAGTAAGGGTAATATAGTTTATTTTGAAATGCAAAGCTCTTTAAGGCTAGTAATTATATCATTTTTAAATTATAATAACTTAAAAATAGCACTAAATTAACCAAAATAGTATAAATAGTTGATTTTAAGAAAATAAAAAGCTACATATTGAGGTTTACATTTGTTTTTTTTGTACTTTTAGTTTGAACTAAATAACACTATCATGAGTATGCCATCTATTCCAACAAATTATACTCACAATTTAAAACCACAAGGAATATTTGATATAGATACTAATATAGAAGGCGGATTAGATACGCGGTTATCGGGTGCTTTTAACGCTGTCCATGGAGGTGCTATCGAAACAAAAGTGAGTGGTAAGCTTGCAACAGATAACGTTTTAAAGCTTACAGGAGATCCAAAAGAACCACTTTGCACAGACAGTAAAATAGAAATTCTAAACTTACCTCGATTTACACTAGAAGATATTAAAGATATCATGAAAGTTAGGGTAAGAATCCCTAATTATTCAAATGTTTGCCTAAAAGTATTCGGTGTGGAATTAATGAGTATTTGTATGGGAGGCGAAAGTCAAATTATTACCGAACCTTATATTCCGAATGCAGCAGAACAATGCAAGGATGATTATTGTGAATCTGACACGAGAGCTTTTCCAAAACCAATGATGAGGAAAATTCCATCAAGTAAAAAATAATATAGAATTAAAATCGCGTGCTTTATGATTACTATAACTTCCGAAACTTCTCAGAAAAAAATAAAAATCGTAGAAAACGAAATCATTCTAAATGGTACTCCTAATGACCTTAATGGGCATATCCAATTTGTAAATAAACAAAAAGAAGTGCTGCGGATTAAATCTCTAGCTCTTGTAGATAAAAACAAAAAACGAACAAGTACTAATGGGGCAGATTTTATTAGAGTTGCTGTTAGGTTAAACCCTGGAGAACAAAAGTTAACCGCTATTAATCACGAGCTTCCTTCAACAACAGCACCAGGAATCTATGAAGATTATTTGATGTTAGGCAACCAAATGCATAAAGTAAAAATGATTGTGCAACCTGCATTATCCATAGAAATAAACCCCAGTAGCTTTACATTTTTAGACAGTTCTCCAGACAAAATGCATACTGCAATTTTAACGCTTACGAACACTGGAAATTTGCCATTTCAGATTCCTGCTTTAAAGCATGGAGTATTGTTAGACATGGATTTATACTGTAGAGCTTTTGGAGTTAGTTTTAGAAAAAAGGGTTTAGATACCTATACAACGGCTTTAGATGAAGTCACCAAAAACATTAATGCTCATTTAATTGACTGGGTTTCAATTTCTGTAGACGAAATAGGTCAAATTGTAAAACCAGGCGATAGCTTAATGCTTCATATTAATTTTATAATTCCGAAAGATGCTGATCCCAAGAAAGATTATGAAGGAAATATCAGGTTTTGGAATAAAGAAATCGCTATAGCCATAAAATCGCATACTGAACTAATTAAAACTAGCCGTAATGGAAAAGCAAAATGAACCATCATTACAAAAAATCCTTATAGATAACTTCCAAAACATGTCGAAGTTATCTTTAAATACAATGCAACCATTATTTAAAAATATGGTTGAAACAGCATCTAATCTAAACAATTCCATTTTAAAAGGAAAAATTCCAAGCTTAGATTTATCTTCTTTTCAAACTAGTAAAATTAGTAACTGTTGTGCACCAGAAGTAAATTGCCCTCCAAATTCTATTTCGGAAATTACAAAAGAGGCGATGAGCGGGGAACGTATTATAGTACCTTTTGTAGTTAGAAATATCAGTTCTACTCAAAAAAAATACCGTGTTGGTATTAGAGAATTAAAAAATATTGATGGCAAACGAGCACCAAAACAACCCATTTTGAATAAAGACCTCGTAACTATTGAGCCTGGAGGTAGAGAAAGTATATTACTGTCTTTAGATTTAAATAATTTTAATACAGGAGCTACTTATGTTACCGAAATTGTTTTAAGAGAACAAGATATCAATCAAAATATTTCTTTTACGCTTCATGTAAACAACCATACACCAACAACAGTCTCTCCCTATAACGAAAAACAATACAAACAAAAATGGCTTAACTGGCAATCTCATTTTTATTGCGATTCATCAAGTCAAAATAGTGGTAGCGTTAAGCCAAAAATTGTTAAATCCAAATCTTAATACAGCAGAATAACATGAGTGAAAAGCAAGACAACATTGCTAACGACTTTAAAGATATTGTAAAAGAGATTGTAGAAATTAATACACAATATTTTAAAGAAGGATCTAATCTAGTTAGTCAATTAAGTGATTCAAATAAGGATAAAAAAACAATCAATCCATTACAACCGGAGTTAATTACTGGAGCGCTAACGGCACTGGTAAAACTTAATTTAAATCATTATAAAAACGTAATTGATTTAGGTTTTGAATTTTCTAAAAAAGTTATAAATAATGACTTTGGATCAAATAGTGATGTTAACCCTGAAAAAAACGAAGTAAAACCTTCTTTTGTTTTAAAAGAAACCGTTTTTATTGGAAGTAACGCTGTACTTCAATTTATTTTAGATAATACAAAAAAAGAGGAAGCTACCTGTACTTTTAAAAATTTAGATTTTATAAATGAATCCGACCCGAATAATAGGTATAATTTTAAAACTACATTTTCACCTCAAACATTTAAGTTAAATCCTGGCGACGTTAAAGCAATAAAAATAGAGGTAAAAATAGGAGCGAAAGTAAAACCTGGAAATTACCAAAGTAAAGTTGAAATATTAGGCTTTGAAGCTGCTCATTTCCTTATTGATTTGAATGTTATAAAAAACACACCAAAGACTGCTATAAATGGGTGATAAAAAAAAAGAGCCCTTTGGAAAAAAACTAACTGATGATTTTTTTAATGCTATAAAAAATGAAGAGCTCGTTTCTGGAGCTCAGAAAGTAATAAATTCTGCTGTAAATGTATTAGAAGGGGAAATTGCGGCAGGAATATTAGCAGCTAAAAAAATTGAAAAAAAGATTTTAGATGTAGACGACATCAGAAGCGATCCTGATGATCTCATGAATCGCATACGGAGAGATACCCATGAAGCTGTAGACCTTTTTTTAGATGCAATCACAGCTCTTTCAAAACAAGTGGGTAATCTAGTATCCACAGTTGATAAAGAAAATGATTTAAAAAGAGAACCTGTTTCGGAGCCCAAAACAGAAAGCTCAGTAACGCTTTTAAAAGCAGAATCTCCGTTAAAGCCAGGTCAATCCGAAGTTTTTACATTCGTTCTTTTTGAAAACTCTGAAAAATCTACAAAAATAAAGTTTCAAAAATCGCATTTATTAGGCCCAAAAAATCAAATTATATATTCAAGAGCCCTAAAAGTTATTCCTAAAACGCTTAATCTAAAACCAAATGAGGAGGTAGAAATTAGTGTTCATTTAAAAGTTCCTAAAAATGTATTACCAGGTAATTATAATGCATTTATTTCTGATATATATGGAAGTAGTATTAATATCCTTTTAAAGGTAAAAATATTATAAAGCAATGGATGACCTTTTCATGAAATCCATGCTTGCAGAATATAGCGAAGCAACCTTAAATGGTATTCATAATTATATTCCAGATAAAGAACCAAAAAAATACCTTTATAATCTTATTGCAGACTACCCAAATCGAGGAGGTAAAGGTTTTAGACCAGGATTATGTATTGCTTCAACCGTTGCCTATGGAGGTAAAAAGGAAGACGCAAGTAATTCTGCTATTTGCTTAGAACTACTCCACAATGCATTTCTTGTTCATGATGATTGTGAGGACGAAAGTTATATGCGAAGAGGCAAACCTACGCTCCATCAAATGACTACTAAGGCTATTGCTATAAATATAGGAGACGCAATGCAAGCATTGGCTTTGCAACCTTTAACAAAAAATCAATATAGTTTGGGTGACAAAGTTGCTTTGCGTATTTATTCAGAAATTCAACATTTAGTTTTAGAGTCTGTAGAAGGACAAGCAATGGAATTGGGTTGGAGAAAAGACAATGTTTGTAATCTAAAAGAACGAGATTATTTACAAATGATACTAAAAAAAACATGTTGGTATACGTGTATTCATCCCATAAGAATAGGTGCCATTATAGGAACTAAGGGTAAAATAAATCCTGATATTTTCAATCGTTTAGGCTATTTTATGGGAACCTCTTTTCAAATACAAGATGATGTGCTAAACTTAGTGGCTAACGAAGATAAATATGGGAAAGAAATATGTGGGGATATCATTGAAGGAAAAAGAACCCTTATGCTTATTCATTTACTAGATAATTGTAAAACAGCAGAGTTTAAAACGATTAAAGAATTCCTCTCCATTCCTATTATAAAAAGAAAACAAGAAGATGCAATTCGCATTTTACATTTAATGCATCAGTATCATTCTATAGATTATGCTAAAAAAATAGCCAAGAATTTAGCTGGTGCTGCATTAAAAGAATTCTATAGCCTTTTTTCCAGATTGCCAGAAACAAAAGACAAAACACTAATTAAAAGTATTATTCTTTATATGATTAATAGAGATTATTAAAAATATGATATCAGTTAGTCCTAAAATAAATTATGATTGTGATGTGCTTATTGTTGGTGGAGGCCCATCAGGAAGTGGCTTAGCCTTTCATTTGGCGTCAAAAGGTATAAAAGTTATTGTAGTAGAAGCAGGAGTGTTTCCAAGGGATAAAATATGTGGTGATGGCGTTAGTCCAATAGCACTTGCAGAACTTGAAAAAATGGGCATTACTGGAACTCAAAAATTTAAAAAAGCAAACGAAATAAAAAAAGTAGGTTTGTTTTTAAAAAACACTAAAGCCTTTATCAACCTTTCAAAGCCAGATAATCTCCCTTTTCATGCTAGAATTATTCCACGATTAGAACTTGATAATTGGATTTATGAGGCAGCAAAAAATGCTGGTGCTACCTATATACAAGGAACACGAGTTATGGGCTATTCTATAAAGTCCAATTTTGCACTAGTAAATCTAAAAGATGCCAAAAAAACCTTCAGCCTTAAAACAAAATTAATTGTTGGTGCAGATGGTAGTAACTCCACTATAGCAAGGAAATTACATGATAGGAAACCAAAAGATGACTATCAATTGCTTGGCTTACGTGCCTATTATAAAAATGTGAATGGACCTAGGGATCGCGTAGATATATATTTTAATGAAGGTGGATTTCCAGGCATTTTTTGGATGTTTCCAAAAGGTGAAAGCGGAGCAAATATCGGAATTGCAATGATTTCTAAAACATTCCCACATAAACCTGAACATATTAAGAAGATATTAATGGATCATATATCTAATAATCCTGATATTTTAGAACGAATTGGAGATGGAGAAATGGAAGGAAAAATTGATGGTTGGCCAATTACTTTTTTCAATGCTAAACAGAAAATTACTGATGATAGAATACTACTGGTAGGAGAAGCTGCTGGTTTAATTAACCCACTAAGTGGCGATGGCATCCAATATGCTTTATTGAGTGCTGTATGGGCATCAAAAACTATAGTAGAATGCATGAATGCAAATGACTTTTCTTCAGTTGCATTATACTCTTATACAAAACAAATACATCAAAAAGTTGCTTATGATTTTGCATTATCAGATTTGCTAGTACAATTGCCAAGAAACAAGTCGTTTACTAAGGTTTGGATGCAAATATTAACTGTAATGATTGAACGCGCAAAAGAAGATAAAGAGTATGCCGCTATTATTGCTGGCATTTTTGAAGGTACTTATCCCTCGTACAAAGCACTTACAGCATCATTTATACTAAAAACATTAAAACAAGGAGGCATAGAAGTAGGAAAGGTATTAAATAATAGTATAAAAAATCCAAATGACACCATAGATACAAGTCTAGAAGCTACTCAACAATTATTAAAGCTAATTGAGGAGTTAAAAACAAATTCTAAAGCCCATCTGCATTGGGCAGGCACTACTACTACCAAAATTTTTACTGTTGCAAAACATCTGGCAAAAACTATAGATTTAGAAAAGTTAAAACGAAAATTTTGAAATAGATTCTATCAAATTATTGCTTTTGAAAGTGTAGCCGTGTCAATCTAATGAATTCCTCGATGCTTTGTATTGTTCTACAACCTTATCCCTTTTATAAACTCTAAGCAATTGGAAGGCGCCATAATTACCATGGTTACTTTTTTTTCCAGAAAAATAATAGGTTACATTTGATAACCTTCCTTTTTTATTAAACTTTACCAAATAACAATTAACAGTCTCAGCTTCTTGTTCAGAAATAGGAATACTAGGTTTTACTTTTCTTTCGGTATGGTCTACATTCCAATTGACATAATACCCCGATTGTTCTTGTGAAAAAACCAGAATTGGTAGTAACAAGACTAGATATACACTGTTTTTAAATACTTTTATCAGCTTCATAATTATTTTCCCTCTTTTATCATTTTCATTATTCCAATAAAATCTTCCATCTCCATGGGAGTCGCTAAACTCACACGTATCCAATCTGGGTATTTTTTCCATCCACCTGGAACCGGAAACACTCCTTTTTCTTGTAAACGTTCTTTAAATCGTTTTGCCTTCATCACCTTAATAAAAATAAAGTTAGTATGACTTTCTAAACAGTCATATCCCATGCTTTCTAATTGATTGACCACCTCCTTTTTTATACTTGCATTTTTTTGTCGATACCAATTGATATATTCATCATCTTTTAGTGCTGTAATTGCAGCTGCCGTTCCTAACCTACATATTAGTCCAGAAGAATTATAATGAGTTTTAGTAATTTTTGCAATTGTTTCTTCCAACCCCATTGCATATCCAACACGTAAGCCTGCCAAACCATATGCCTTAGAAAAGGTTCTAATAATTAGTACATTTTTTTTTGCTTGTAGTAGTTTTATGGTTGATGGACGTAATTCTGGTGCCACCAATTCTATATACGCTTCATCAATTGCAACTACACAGTCATCAGTAGCCACCTCATTACAAAATTGCTCTAAATTATCTGCATCCAAAAGCCTACCTGTCGGATTATTAGGGTTACATAAATACACCAACTTAGTAGTACTTGTCACTGCCTTTTTTGTTGCCTCCAAATCAATTTTAAAAGCGGAATCCAATGGAACCTGAAGAGTTTTATGTTCAAAAACACGATCTGCAAAACCACCTACAATATTAAAGGTAAGATCCGGAACAATAATACTATCTTTTGTTGTACCAAAAGCACGCGATAACATGGTTAAAATCTCATAGGAACCATGACCCAATATCACTTGATCTTTTGAAATTTCATTTCTAGAAGCTATACTTGATATTAACTCATCACCTGAATATTTATGCAATGTTGCATATCTATTAACATTGATCATCTCTGTTAACAACACCTCTTTTACAGGCTCAGAAGGACCATATGGGTTCTCATTAGAAAAATAACGAGTCTTAGCATCTTTTTTTGATAAAACGGATAAGTTATCAAAAGAATTAGCGCTATATAATGGTGCTACAACTCCAGCAACGGTTGCCATACCTAGAGTTCCTAAAAATCTTCTTCTATTAAAATCTGATGCTTCCATATTTCTATAATTTTCATCAAATCTTAGTATAATATGGATGGATTACTATCGAAATCATGATTTCGATACACAAAAAGAAGATTTTATTATAGTAAGTTTTATACAATAATTCCGCTCTCAGGGCTTAAAGTATAACTTTTAAGTGTTTTTGTCTTTCAAGCTTGTCTACAAGAAACAAAACAATTAATTAAGAAATAAAATCAAAATTGAAATACGTCAAGTTTAAGATTCCATGAGCTTCCCTATTTTAAATAGAAACTTAAGCTATTTTTTATGTTTAAAAATTGTAATTTGATGTAAAACTGAGGACAATGTTATATTCAATGAAAAAATTATCACTTCTCATTGCTAGTTTATTGCCTTTAAGCATTTCTTAAAGGATACAAACTCGGAGTTAAGCCCAATTAAATTACTATAAAATACTTCCTTTTATAGTTCTAAGTGGTAAAATTATTGGTAACAATGAACAGTAGTCCTCACATAAAAAATTATAATTTTGAAAAATTTACTTGAAAACATATTTACACATGTTGAGCTAACAAGCCTTGAAACAGAACTTTTAATTTCAAAGGTAACATTCAAGAAATACTTAAAAGGCGAATACATTCTTGAAAAAGATAAGATATGCAGGCATCAGAATTTTGTGATCTCAGGATGTTTAAGAACATTCTATTTAGATCTTGATGGAAATATACATGTGGTTTCTTTTGATGCTGAAAATTATTGGACAGGAGATTTAAGTAGTTTTTTCCATCAAAAACCAGCAAATTTTAATGTACAATGCATTGAAGATTCCGAATTAGTTCAAATCTCTTATGATAATATTGAAGACTTGTATCGAGAAATCCCCAAACTAGAACGGTTTTTTAGAATCTTAATACAAAATGCATATGTTTCTTCACAAATGAGAGTTATTGATAATATAAGACTTTCTGCTAAAGAGAAATATTTAAAATTTATAACAAAATACCCTACTATAGAAAAAAGAGTACCACAATATATGGTAGCTTCTTATTTGGGTATTTCTGCGGAATTTCTAAGTAAAATAAAGAAAAAACTACAGCATAGCAATTGAATCTTGAGTATCTGAAGAATAAAATTCATTTAAGCATTCACTTCAATACCAATATAATTTGTTTTCTGAAATCTTGAACTAGTTCATTTTTTATCTTTCTTATCCGCCATAAATTTGTTTAAACTTAAAAAAAACAAAAAAATGAAACTATACAAGAAAAGTATTTTAGGAGTATTACTATCTCTTATTATGATAAGCTGTAGTGATGATGACGATAATGCAACTACTGCTACTAATAGTAGTTTGTTTGCAGAAATGAAAACAGTAATGGGAGGAGAAAATGCCATAAATGGAGCTACCTCAATTAAATATTCAGTTGTTGGAGTGGCCAATGAATTTCAAGAAGACCCAGAACCAGTAAACGAATTAACAGCAAACTATTCATATGACCTTACCTATTTGCTTAACGGAGAAAAAGCTAAACAAAGTTGGTCAATACAGACCGATTATGCTTATGAAGCAGATTTCTCTTTTGTTGAGCTTATAGATGGAACCAACGGAACATCTGAAGGAGTAACAGGTTTTTTCTCTCAGTATTTTGCTGGATTTGGAGTGGAAGGAGATCCTATGTTTTCTACAAAACTGGCAGCACGACAAAAAACAAATGCAATGTCTAATCCTTTAGCATTAATTAAATTGATCTCTTCAGGATCCACAGTTGAAGGTAGTGTTTTGGGGGAGATAAATGTTGGATTTAATACCTCAACTTTCGGATTTGGATCAGCTACACCAGATATAATGTTGCTAATTGATACCTCAACAAAAATGCCTTTAAAAGCGACTGTACTTGAGGCTGACCCATTATATGGAGATGTATTGTATGAAGTTCTTTATAGCGATTGGACTACCGTTAATGGAATTCTATATCCTGGAAAACTAACCCATATATTTGATGATCATATTATCAGAATAGAAACACTAAGTGCTATTGAAATTAATCCAACTTTCGATATTTCAGATCTTACTGTCACCACACCAGACTGGACATATGACGTTAATGAAGCTAAATATGGACATCTATCTTCTCAATTTCATTACAGAATGTTAATGGTATCTTTTGCTTCTGATTTCCCTGTAGAATTTACAACTGCTACCTCTGCTGCTGCTACACCTTCAGCAACAGTTCCAAATGATCCTAATGTTTATAGAGTATCTGGAGATTTTCAGTCGCATTATACTTATGCATTTAAAGTGAATGGTGAATTAGTGCTTTTAGACTCTCCTTTTAACAATAGGAGATCAGCGGCTGTTTTAAACAAAATTAGAGCAGATTTTAGCACAGATCCTATAAAATATGTAGTGAATTCACACAATCACTTTGATCATATTGGAGGTATTAGAGGTAGTTTAGCCGAAGGTGGTGATTTAGTAGTTGGTGAAGGCTCAAGATTATCTTTTGAAAGTATTTTACAAAATCCATATACAATATTTCCGAATCCAATTGATGGTAATACAGTAAATGTTATTGGTGTATCAGGAGAACTGGTTATTGGTACCGGAGACGATCAGTTAATTTTATATACAGTTCCTACTACACATGCAGAAACTGATGATTTTATTTTAATATACAAACCTTCTACAGAAACGATTTATTTTGGAGGGGATATATATAATCCAGGATTTGGTTTTGTTTTTGATGGTTTGGGAACAATAAATCAGGAAAGATCAATTCATTTAGCGAAAGATCTAGTCACTCTTGTGGAATCAAAAGGTATTACTGTAGTTACTTCATACGCCGTTCATGGATTTGTATTACAAGACAATCTATATAGTAATATTGTAGATATGTCTAACCTATAAACAAAATAACTACTCCTTTTTGTCTATATCTGAGAACACCTAAAGGCAAAAAATAAGTCATAATACAATGAGATTAATTTCATTGTATTATGGTTTTTACCCTTTTGTGTGTTTTTGTCTATACTGAACAGCAGTACAACCTTCTATTTTTTTAAAAGCTGTATTAAAAGAGGAAATACTATTAAATCCACAATCATAAGCAATTGCGGCAATTGTATAGTTTTCAAATTTCTTGGAGATTAACCGTTTTTTTATTTCAGCTATTCTATACCTAGTGATAAATGCAGAATAATTTAGCCCATCTTCTTGGTTTATAACTTGAGACAATTGCTTTGCAGAAATCCCTACTGCAATACTTAGTTTTTTTAAATTTAGTTCGGTATCCAAATACAAATGTTTAGTATTCATCAACTCCATTAATTTTAACATGTATTGCTTAGATAAATCAGTATTTAATAAGGATGCTGCATATTTATCAGTATCTGTTTTTAAAATATGAAGATGTCTAATGACAAAAACCAGTAAGCAAACTACAATAACAGAGTATAATATTGCGTGACTCATATAATATGGAACAATACGATAATGAACCAATAGGTAATTAAGAAACATTAGCACTGTAAAACTACTTAATAGAAGTAGCCATTTTTTTTGGGTATCTAATATTGTAAAAGTACCATTTTCACCCTCTTTAAATATACAAAACAGTGTATAGCTACTATAAATTAATCCATGAAAAACTAATGAAAAGAAGAAAACATGAGCCCCTTTACTCCTATCGTTCGGTATCCAAAAACAAAAAATAAGCACTAATAAATATGGACAATATTGAAAAAATAGTTCTTGCTTGGTTCTTCTTAACTTTGGATTTAATATAGATTTTGAATACAAATATAAAGAAGGGCCTACAAGTAATAATAAACCTAGAAAAATGGTTCTTAATATCTCATTAATTTCAAAATAGTTATTGAATAACGATTTTCCTATTCTAAAACTATAGGCAATAAGGTAGATTCCCAAAAACAAGTTTGCCTTACTATTTGTTAACTTAGTAAAAACCAAAAACAAGCCAAAAAACAAGCCTATAATTACACCAATACTTCCAAGGAGTAATTCTATATGAACAAAAATTTCTGGCTGATTTGTCATTCTACAAATAAACTAAAAAAAATATGCCAATCAGCATTTTTTTATATAGAAATACTATCGCTTAACGTATAACCTTTAGTGCTAATATTTTTTTCATAGCTATAAGCAATTCACTAAATTCAATTATTTTTTAGAAAAATTTATATATTTCCCTACCACAACAGCAGTTATGATCACCATATAAAACTGTCCCATAAGACCTAATAACATTGATGCTTTTTGAGCTGCAGTAGTTACAGGTACTATTTCTCCATAACCAATAGTCATAAGGGTGATATAACTAAAATAAAGCAAACTGTCCGATTTTTCATTCATAGGCATATTGGCTTCAAAAAAATTGCCGCTAAAGGATCCTGGCAATAACATTTCTACAGCCATTACAATAAAGTACCCAACTAAACCTAAACTCATATAACCAGAAACAACTCCAAGAATTAAGTTTTTGGTGACTTCATTAATAGCCCATACTTGTTTTATGATTTCGAAGGTAATTATAGCATAGAACAGAAAAAAAAATCCAAAACGCGCAATATCAACCTCCAAATTTTGCGTATCCCACATGGCATAACCAGAAGTTAATGCAGATGCAAAGAACAATACCGTTAAAATTATCTTTAGCCTTTTATTAACTAAAAGGTTGATTCCTGCCACAGTATTTAAAAGTAATGCTATAGGAAATAGATATTCTAAAAAGAAACTATCCGTAAAAATTAATATTCCAAATAAATTAAAAAGCAAGGTTCCTAAAAAAAACTCTAACCTATTATTATAAAGATACTGTAAAACAATTTTCATAAATTAATCTTCTAACAACTTTTCATTAAAAACATAGCCTTTGTAATTTAATTTATACAAGATACTATAAAAAGTAGGAATAAAAACCAAGGTAATTACAGTCCCAAATAAAAGACCTATCATAATACAAACCGCCATTCCTTCCCACATTTCTCCTCCACTTAAATAAAGTGGTATTAATCCCAATATTGTGGTACATGTTGCTAACAATATAGGTCTAAAACGTTGTAAACAAGCCGTTATTACTGCTTCCTGTTCTGTTCTGCCTAAATCGTTTTGTTCTATTTCCATACGATCTATTAAAACAATAGCATTATTAATAACAATCCCAAACAGAGAGATTATTCCTAAAAATGGCATAAATCCAAAAGGTTCTTGGAAAACAAGCAAGCCAATGACTACTCCTATTAGCGCCAATGGAATTGTCAACACAATCATGGTCATTTTTCTCACCGAATTAAACTGAATAATAAGAAGTAAAACAATAATAAAACCTGAAATTGGTAAATATCCTATTACAGAGCCCATGCTTTCTGCAGTACTAGCAGCATCACCACCAAATACATAGCTGTAATTATCTGGCCATTTTTTTGATTCTTCTTCAATCCAAGGGGTGATTATCTCAGTAATTAAACTTGCATTTCCACCTGCTCTTAACTCGCTACTAATAATAATTGTTCTAGCTAAATCTAGTCTTTTTATTTTAGCATATTGCCAAGCAGGTACTATGGAAGCAACCTGTAACAGAGGTACACTTTTACCAGATCCTTGGGCATATATATTTAGTGTTTCCAAAGAAGCTAAAGATTGTTGTTGGTCCGAACCACTCCGCATCATTATAGGAATAGATTTATCGTCTTCTCTATATTCTCCAGTTTGAAATCCATCTAAAACTGTGGAAAGAGAGGTGGCAATATCTGAACTTGTAATTCCTGCATTTTGGGCACGATTTTGATCAATTTTAATCAATAGTTTTTTAGTTTTAGGTCCCCAATCATCTTTTACATTTTTGGTGCCTGAGATACTAGAGAGTTTCAACTTAACTTTCTCTGCTATCGATGCCAATTCATCAGGATTTTTCCCTGACACTTTAATTTCTATAGGAGTACCACCTCCGCCTGCCGATAACGCACCTACCGTTATATCTGCATTTGCAAAATGATCGTAAGAAAATTGGTCAAGTTTAGCAATAATCATATTATTCTCACTAAAAGACGAGGTATTCACTAAAATATGAGCATAATTAGAATTGGCTTCATCTGGACTATAACCCAAATCATAAGACTCTGGTCCTTTTCCTGTATAAGAAGACCAACTTTGTATTCCCTTAATACGGTTATTATTGGTTTTTAAAGAATCAAGCATATATTTTTCTAGTTCTTTTACTACACGCTCTGTGGCCTCAATTTTATTGCCTTCAGGAAGACTAATATTAACCGTTACCATATTTCTAGAACTATCGGGAAAAAAGACAAAAGAAAGGTAGCCAAATCCAAACATGGAAACCAAAAAAGCTACAAAAATAACCACTATTGTCTTGTTTTTATTCCTTAATGAAAACAATATTAATTTTTTATAATAGATTTTTATTGCATTTATTGCTTTATCAACTAAAGAAAGCTTGCGCTGCTCTTTGGGTACCACTTTTAAAAACAAATAACAGAATAAAGTAATTATTGTAAGTGCAATAATCCAAGAAGAAGATAAGGCAATGGTTATTACCACAAAAATAGGACCTACAATATCTCCCATGCTTGTTGGCGATAGATAGAAAGCTAAAAATGCAGCAGATGTTGTAAGGGTAGAAATTAATAAAGGCATCCATAGTTCTGAAAAAGCCTGAATGGCTGCTTCTTTTTTGGCAATACCTTGTTCCAGTTTTACAATTATAGTTTCCGCTACTACTATGGCATTATCAACTAGCATACCTAATGCCATTATTAATGCAGCTAAAGAAACTTGATTAAGACCTGTATCTATAAGTCCCATTATCATAATCGTCATAATTATTACAATAGGGATAAGACTAGCTATAACAAGACCTGTACGAAATCCAAGAAATATCAACATCACAATAAGGACTATTGCTATAGACTGCATTAGATTTACCATAAAATTATTAACCTCATTTTCTACAAAAGCATCAACTGATGAAATTCGATTTAATTCTAATCCGATTGGTAACTTTTGTTGCCACCCTTCAACAAGCATATTAACTTCCTTACCTAGTGCTACAACATTAGCATCGTCTTTAAGATTAATATGAATTGAAATTGCAGTTTTTCCATTGACCCGTACTTTCTGATCTGGCGGATCTACATAGCCTTTATTAACAGTAGTAATATCTCCTAATTTTACTAATTGAGTACCATCACCCACAGCAATTAGCGTTTCTCTTATATCCGTTACGTTATTAAAATTTCCTGTAGGCTCTAGAATAATACGCTCGTCTCCAATATTGATTTGTCCCCCTGAACTTAAAATATTAACATTAGTCATGCTTTGTTGCAGTTTTGAAGCTGAAAGTCCATATTCTTTAAGACGCGAATTATCAAACTCTACAAAAACACGTTCCTCTTGTACACCTCCTAGCTCCACTTTTGCAGCATCAGGCAAACGAATAAAATCGTCTTTTATATCATCTGCATAGTCTTTCATTTCTCTATAAGAAAAACCATCTGAAACGAGTCCTACTACAATTCCATAGGTTTCACCTACTCCATCATCATTTAAACTCACTCGTACATCTTGCGGTAAGTCATTTATTGCATTTAATTTACGTCGCAATCGATCCCATACTGCTTGTAAATCTTCTTCATTTATTTCATCTTTAAGTGTAACACTTACGACAGACAATCCCGTTCTAGAAGTACTTGCGACTTCATCTAACTCAGGTAATTCTTGTACTTTCTTTTCGATCTTATCGGTTACCAATTGTTCTACACGTTCTGGACTTGCACCAGGAAAAGAAGACACAATAGTGGCTACCCTTATTGTAAAAGGTGGCATACTATCTCTTGATAAACCAAAATAAGTAGATACACCTACAATTAATATGGTACAGAGTACCATCATACTAATTCTATTTTTTTCTATGGAGAATTTGGCTAAATTCATAAGAATATTTTATATGATTAGTTACTATTAATACTATAAAAAAAGCAATTATAACTTTACCCGTTGCCCATCTATTAAGGTTTGCAATCCTGCAGTTGCTATTTTTTGATCTACAGAAAGACCAGACAATACCTCAAAACCCTCTACACTTAATGCACCTATGGTAATATGTTGTTTTTTTACAATCATATTTTCGCCATCTTTTTCAATTAAAAACACAAAATTACCTTTACTATCTTCCCCTACCGCATGTGTTGCAACAACTAAGGTTTTAGTGTTTACAGTTCGTGTACTAAAATCAAAAGTTACATTTGCAGCCATACCACTCTTAATATCTGCTGTGGGATTGCTAATAGTAACACGTATGGGATATGTTGCCGAATTTACATCTACAGAAGGTGCCACTTCTGTAACTTTTGCTTTAAACTCTTCACCATCAAGTGAGGTAAAATTAACATCGACAATCATACCTTCTTTAATACCATTGATTACACTTTCTGGAATCCCTAATTCAATTTCCATATCCCTTCCTGCATTTAACGTTCCTATGGTCTGGCCTGCTGCTATATTCTCATCAATCTCAGAAATTACACTTGAGATTACCCCATCTTCAGGGGCATACAAATATCCATAACGGACTTGTTCTTGTTGAATAGCTACTCCTCTTTTTGCAGATTGGTAACTTTCCTGAGCCGTTTTGTAAGCATTTTTTGCAGCTTCAAAATCACTTAACGACGAACTCCCTTTTTCAAACAACAATCGAACTCTATTTAGACTAAGTTTTGCTGTATTCATTTGGGACTCTGCACTATTTTGATCCGTTAATGACTGCTCATAAGAAAGTCTAGATTGTACATTATCTAACTTGCCCATTAATTCCCCCTTTTTTACCTTTTTACCTAATTTTAAGGTGTAAAAGGTTATAATCCCGGAATTACGAAAACTTAAATTGATAATTTTATCAGTTTCAGCTGTTCCACTAAAAGTCCTTATTTTCTCACCTCCTAGGTAACCGATAACTTGGTACTTAACTGGCCTTACAAAAACTTTTTCCTTCTTTTTTTCCTCAGAACAAGAAAATAGCAAGCTCAATACTAAAAGCGATACGATACTATGTAATAATTGTTTCATGCTAGGTGTATTTTTTGTTATTTATTATTGTTATTCGTGGTATATTCTAAAAATCGTTGTCTAAATGCTAAGTTGTCTTCTTCAGTATTCAATAAGAAATAATATCCCAGAGAACGTTCTAGTTGAATGGCATCAATTAAAAAGTTATAAATGGCATTTGTTCGGCTTAGTTGTGCGTCCAAATAGTTATTTTGTGCATCAATAAGTTGAATAATATTTATAGAACCTGTAGCATATGCAATCTGAGTTAATTCAAGAGACTCTTCTGCTGTACTTTCCGATACTTTTGACAATTCTATATTTGAAATTTGATTGATAATACTCAGTACAGCATTCCTAATATTGGCATCAATGGCAAGCTCACTATTTTCTTTACCTATATTTAACTGCTCCTTTTGAATTAGTGCTGTTCGTCTATTTATCTTATTTTGATTCTGATTAAAAATTGGCAATGATATGCTTGCCCCCACATTATAGTCTTTATCCAATAGTATTCCTCCATTTGCAGGAGTACTACCAGCACCACTTCTACTAAAATTTCTATTGTATTGTCCACGAAGTGTTACCGTGGGCAACAAGCGGCCAGATCCATATAGTTTTACACTTCTATTGGTAGCCTCTATATTGTAATCAAGAGATTTTAGTTCTGGCGAATTTGTTTTTGCTTCTGCAATCATAAAAGCAATAAAAGATTCCCTTAACCTAGGATTATCTAAAATATTCGCAAATTCTTTGTAGTTGTATTGTTCAAAAATTCCTTTTTCCAAATCAATATCTTCAATATCTATTTCGGTATCTAAAGGGTTATTCAACAACTGATTTAGACCAATATAACTTTGTTCCATATTATTAATAGCCTCTACCATTGCTTGAGTGTTCTGAGCCATTTCACTTTTAAATCTGAGCACATCAGATTTTCCAGATGATCCAGCATCATAATTTTGCCTTGATATTGCCAAATTATTTTTAGTAAGACTTAAATTTCGATGTTGAATTTGTGCATTTGCCTTTAATATTAAAGTGGTAAAATAGGCAGATGAAATATCAAAAATAGCATCTAACTGACTGGTATTAAAATTTTCTGTTGCTGCCAAAAGCAACTTCTTTTGGATGGTTATGTTAGCATTTAACGTTTCTGAAAATAGTGTTTGTTCTAAGGTGATGTCACCACCTGTTGAGAATTCAGGATTTTGTCCCTGACTAATTTCAGCCAATTTAGGATCTAAATAAGTGCCATCTACTGTTGCAGTAAGACTAGGTAAATAATTGCTTTTGGTAAGTTTTAAATCTTGATTAGATAGAGCTACATCCTTTTTGCCTGAAGCCAAGGACAAATTTTTATCAAGCACCTGATTAATTGCCGATATAAGATTGTATTGCTTTTCTGAAATTGAATTCACAAACTCTCCTACAAAATCAATACTATTGATAAGGCTGTATTTTATTGGAACACCAACCAGTTCAGCAGTATTATAATTAAGGGTAAGCCTGGGTGTGCTTTCTATAAGCAAAGGCAGTTCTGAAAAATTAGTTCCACTTATATAAGACTCTATGCTTAAAGCAATACGTCTAATGATTTGATCAATATTATTCTCCCCTTGTGTCGTAGCCATAATACCTGCCAGAACATCTTCTTTGGTGGAAGTTGTAAACGATGGTATCTTTTTAGCAATTAACAATCTTGCAAGTTCTTCTATTTCTTGCTTTTCTAGAAAAAAACCGCCTGCCATATAAAGAGCATCAATACCTTCCAAATTTGATGTAACATCTGATATTGATTCAAAAGGGATGAGCGTATAATTAGCATTCAAGCCTTTCAATTCCTTATCAAAAGTTTCTTTAAAAGGCAATATCTCTATCAGTTCTTTTTCCACTATAATACCCAGGTTTTTAAAATCTGTTAATTCCTTAAATTGTTCTAAATCTCTTTGGTACGATTGTGACGCAATTAGATAGGTGAAATTGGTAATTCCTGATGCTTTTTTATTCATATCAACGGTAACCATATCCATATTTACAGTTCCAAACAACAGTGTTGGTTTTGCATAGGTTTTTTGCCTGGTGAGCACTATATTATTAACTGCACCAAATGCAATAATAATATCTGTCTCATTTGCCAATAACGTCTGATAATTTTTAAGTGCATTCTCTAAATTATAGTTATTGGTGAGCATATTACTCTCCGAAAATTTTATAATAGCATCCTCACCTACTACAGCTTTTATTTGATCTTGTAACTGTTGTAAAATAGGAGCTATTTTTTCCGTTCTATAATCTTGTAGAATTCCAATATGGTAAACTTGTTTGGTTTGCGAAAATGCAGCAATAGATACTAGAACAAATAAAAAATATAAATAGTTTTTCATTGGTTTTCACTTATATATTAGTACTCTTTTTTAAATTTAACTTTGAAAAACACTAATTGCGCATTAATCAAAATGATTACTACTGAGGTGAGGTTATTGATCATGTAAAAAATATGAGCAGATCAAATTTTAAATATTAGTTCTTCAAACAACAATGTTAATAGTACATTGTATTGTAATCCTAGCCAATACTGTGCTTTATTAATATTCCTTTCCAAATATGATTTAAAAAGTAAAGATCTTTGATTCCTATTTTTTTGACAGATACGTTTTTATAACTATCATTTGTTTTTGAGGTAAGTACTTAAATAGTATCTGTTGTCTACAGTCTAAAAAAACTCTTCTAAAAGAGAGTTAAAACCAACGCAGCAACAAATAACAATGGGATGTCAAAAAGTATTTTTTATGATTTAATAATTAATGACTTCACTAAAGATACAGTTTAGTTTCTATTAATGGAAACTAAACTGTATAAAATTCTAAAACACAAGTAACGAACTGATAACAATAATGTTACGGGATATAAATTCTTATTTAATCAGATAAATAACATTAAAAAGTACAATGCTAGAAGATATATATCCATTTGACACCAATAAAAAATGACATCCATACATTCTAGCATTACATTTTACACGAAGAAAAAATGATTGATTTGTATGTAATTAGAAAGAAGGCTATCCTCTATCTTTTAAAACCGAAACAATATCATTCAACTTATATCCTTTGGCTTGTAATAATATTAAATAATGAAACAACAAGTCTGCACTTTCCTCTAAAAATAAATTATCATTACTATCCATAGCCTCAATAACCACTTCTACAGCCTCTTCTCCTACTTTTTGAGCCACCTTATTAATGCCATCTCTAAACAGTGAAGCCACATAGCTTTTTTCATCAGCTATATTTTCTTTACGATTAGTTATGGTGTTTTCCAAAGCTGTAATAAATCCAAATTCTTGAGTATTTTCTTCTTGCCAACAGGTATCCGTTCCCTTATGGCAAGTTGGTCCAGCAGGCTGTACTTTTATCAAGAAGGTATCATTATCACAATCGTTTTTTATGGATATTACATTTAAGAAATTACCACTTTCTTCGCCCTTTGTCCATAAGCGTTGTTTGCTTCTACTAAAAAAAGTTACTTTATTAGTTGCAATTGTTTTATCATAGGATTCCTGATTCATATAGCCTAACATTAACACATTTTTGGTTTGTGCATCTTGTATTATTGCTGGTATTAATCCGTCTTTGTTTTTATTAAAATCCATCTTTTGATTGAATATTTATTATTGATAATTTTTTTTTGATTATTGATTGATAAAAGATCGCTTCGCTCTTAGATACAAGAAACAAGACTCGCAACTTATCATTAGCAAGCCAATTTTTAACATCTTCTAACTGCCACTCCGTTTTTATACAATTCTTCTTTTAAATCAACAATTTCTATTTCTTTAAAATGAAAAACGCTAGCTGCCAATGCTGCATCTGCTTTACCTTCTTTAAAAGTATCCACAAAATGCTGAATATTACCTGCTCCTCCAGATGCAATTATCGGTATTGTTAATATAGTATTTAATTTTGCTAAAGCTTTATTTGCAAACCCCTTTTTGGTTCCATCATTATTCATGGAGGTAAATAAAATTTCTCCAGCTCCTCTTTTTTGAACCTCTAATGCCCAGTCAAATAAATTAAGTTCGGTTGGAATCTTACCACCAACCAAATGCACAATCCATTGATCATTAATTTCTTTTGCATCTATAGCAACGGTAACACATTGACTCCCAAATTTTGTAGCCAATTCGTTTATTAAATCTGGTCTTTTTACTGCAGCAGAATTAATAGATACTTTATCAGCTCCATTTTGGAGCAACACATCTACGTCTTCTACAGTAGCAATTCCGCCACCAACTGTAAACGGAATATCCACTTTTTCTGCTACCCTCAATACCAAATCTGCTAATGTTTTTCGTTGCTCTGCTGTAGCAGAAATATCTAAAAACACCAACTCATCGGCACCTGTTTCTGCATAAATAGCTGCCAATTCCACAGGATCACCTGCATCGCGCAAATTCTCAAAATTAATCCCTTTTACAGTTCTCCCGTTTTTAATATCTAAACAGGGAATTATTCTTTTTGTTAACATACATTATTAGTATTGAGTATTGAGTACAAAGTATTAAGACGTTCTATATTCATCTTTTTATAACTAATTAGCCTTTTATGCGCATAATTAAACATTAAGAATTACTTTCATTTAAAATAAACGCTTCCAATTGCTTTAGGCTAATTCTATTTTCATAGATAGCTTTGCCTATTATCGTGCCTTCACAGCCTAATGCTGCTAGTTTTGGCAATTCATCAAAAGTTGAAATTCCTCCGGAAGCAATCAATTTTACCTGTGGAATTGTCTTTAATATCTTCTCATATAAATCAAAAGAAGGTCCTGCTAACATTCCGTCCTTAGCGATATCTGTGCAAATCACATAAGAAACCCCTTCTTTTTTATAGTTTTCAATAAATGGTAGCAATTCTTCTGTAGAAGTCTCTAACCATCCACTTACAGCAACCATTTCATCTTTAGCATCTGCTCCAAGAATAATTTTATCTGCCCCATAAGCTGTTAACCACGATTTAAAAACCGCTGGTTTCTTAACAGCTATACTACCACCTGTAATCTGATTGGCTCCAGATTCAAAAGCTATTTTTAGATCTTCATCAGTCTTTAAACCACCACCAAAATCAATTTTTAAATTTGTTTTTGTCGCTAACAATTCTAACACCTTGTAGTTTACAATATGTTGAGACTTGGCACCATCCAAATCTACCAAATGTAAATACTCAATTCCACTAGCTTCAAATTCTTTTGCTACCTCTAATGGGTTTTCATTATAGATTATTTTTGTACTATAATCCCCTTTAGATAAGCGTACACATTTACCGTCTATAATATCTATTGCTGGTATAATTCTCATTTTCAATTTTTAATGTTGTGTTATATTTTTAAGAAATTATTCAAGATTAATGCTCCTACTTTACTGCTTTTTTCTGGATGAAATTGAGTTCCATAAAAATTATCTTTTTGCAGTGCTGTAGTATATTCCATTCCATAGTTGGAAGTTGCTACAGTAGCACTACAAAGCGGTGCATAATAACTATGAACCAAATAAATATATTCGTTTTCTGTTATGCCATTAAAAAGAGGTGACTTAAAATCATATATCTGATTCCATCCTATTTGCGGCACTTTCTCAAGATTAGAAAATCGAATAACATCAACATCAAAAATACCTAATCCCTTAGTTCCTCCTTCTTCACTACCATTACACATTAATTGCATACCCAAACAAATACCCAAAACAGGTTGTTTCAACTGTGGAATAAGCTGATCCAAACCACTTTCTACTAACTTTTTCATTGCAGAACTTGCCTCACCTACTCCTGGGAATATTACTTTATCAGCAGCTTTTATTTCTTCTATATCTGAACTAAGAACAGCGGTATATCCTAATCTTTGCAATGCAAATTTGATACTTTGGATATTGCCAGCTCCGTAATTTATGATTACTATTTTCATTTAAAAAAGTATTAAGTACAAAGTATTGAGTATTAAGACGCATATCTGTAATATTCAATCTTTTAATTAAAAATTAAAACTTCTATTTTTTATTCTCTTTTTTCCGTTACTCTCCTAAAAGATACTCTATCAGCAGGAAACGGATTGCTAGTCTATAATACTCCTTTTGTACTTGGTAAAATCATCTTATCAACCTCACGTTTTACCGCAATTTTTATCGCTTTTGCTAAAGCCTTAAAAATTGATTCTATTTTATGATGTTCATTTGTACCTTCTGCTTTGATGTTTAAATTTGCTTTTGCTCCATCACTAAACGATTTAAAAAAATGATAAAACATCTCTGTAGGCATGTCTCCTACTTTTTCACGTTTAAAATCGGCTTCCCAAACCAACCAGTTTCTACCACCAAAATCTAAAGCTACTTGCGCCAAACAATCGTCCATAGGCAAGCAAAAACCATAACGCTCTATACCCAATTTATTACCTAAAGCTGTAGCAAAAACTTCGCCTAATGCAATAGCGGTATCTTCAATTGTGTGGTGTTCATCAACCTCTAAATCGCCTTTTACATCAATTTTTAAGTCCAAACCTCCATGTCTTGCTATTTGGTCTAACATATGATCAAAAAACTTCAACCCTGTATCAATTTCACCGTTTCCAGTCCCATCAAGGTTTAGCTGAATATAAATATCCGTTTCTTTAGTGGTACGTCTTGTTTCAAAAACCCTGTCTTCTAGCTTTAAAAACTCATAAATAGCTTTCCAATTATTAGTTTTTAGCCCAATAATAGTTGCAAGTTCTTTTTCTTCCGAAGTTATCTCTGCTCCTTCTGACGCAATTAATATTCCCTTGCTTCCCAAGTTTTTTGCCAATGTTATATCTGATAAGCGATCCCCAATTACAAAAGAACCTTCCAAATCATACACTGCTTTATCAAAATACTGTTCCAATAATGCAGTCTCAGGCTTACGTGTAGGCGCATTATCATCAGGAAATGTCTTATCAATTATAATTTCTTTAAACACTATTCCCTCATTTTCAAAAGAGCTCACTAGAAAATTTTGTACAGGCCAAAAAGTAGCTTCTGGAAAACTATCCGTTCCTAATCCGTCTTGATTGGTAACCATCACTAATTCATAATCCAGCTCTTTTGCTATTAAAGCCAAATATTGAAATACTTTTGGATAAAATTCTAATTTTTCAAAACTGTCCAATTGGTAATCTACAGGTGGTTCTATGGCTAATGTTCCATCTCTATCTATAAATAATACTTTTTGCATGATGTTTTTATAATGATTTTAACGCGTTTATTAATTTTGTATTTTCTTCCGGTGTTCCTATTGTAAATCGCAATGTATTTTCACATAATGGCTGCGTTGTTCTATTCCTAATCACAATTCCTTTAGCAATCAGCTCTTTATAAATTTTATTCGCATCACTTACCCTAACTAGCACAAAATTCGCATCAGAATCGTGTACTTCAAGTATTACTTTAATTTCAAGTAAAGATTTAACTAACAATACTTTAGCGCGTTTAATATTAGTTATTTCTGCTCTAAAAATTGCCTTATCCTTTACTTTAAGCAATGCTCTTTCTTGAGTTAATTTATTTACATTGTATGGTGGTTTAATTTTGTTTAAAATCGCAATTATTTCTTCAGATGCATAACATAATCCTAGTCGAATTCCTGCCATTCCGTATGCTTTTGATAATGTTTGGGTAATGATCAAATTTGGAAATTCATTTATTCTATTTAACCAACTTTCTTGTTCCGAAAAATCAATATAAGCTTCATCTATAACTACCAATCCATTAAAATCATTTAAAATTTCTGATACGATCTCTTCAGAAAATGAATTCCCAGTTGGATTATTCGGCGAACATAAAAATATAATCTTAGTGCTATTATCTACTGCTTTCCATATTTCTTGAACATCTGGGTTAAAATCGGTGGTCAATAGCACTTTTTTGTTTTCAATAGCATTGATATTTGCCAAAACTCCATACATTCCGTAAGTTGGAGGAAGCGTAATGATATTATCTATATTGGGCTCACAAAAAGCTCTGAAAATCAAATCTAATACTTCATCACTTCCATTACCTAACAATATATTACTCGTCTTCACTGATTTTTCAGTTGCAAAAAACACTTTTAAATCGTGTTGTTGAGGATCGGGATACCTATTGATTCCATTTTCATAAGGATTTTCATTTGCATCTAAAAAGACCATGTCTTTGGATAACTCTTTATACTCGTCTCTTGCTGAAGAATATGGTGTTAATTCTGAAACATTGGCTCGCACTAACTTGTTGATATTAAACTCTTTCATGATAAACTTTTTAAACGTAATGTTACTGCATTTTTATGCGCTTGCAATCCTTCTGCTGCTGCCATAATTTCAATCGCATTTCCAATATTTTGTATGCCAATTGGGGATATTTTTTGAAATGTCATTGCTTTCATAAAGCTATCCAAATTAACACCACTATATTGTTTTGCATATCCATTAGTTGGTAAAGTATGATTGGTTCCTGAAGCATAATCACCTGCACTTTCTGGTGTGTAATTACCAATAAATACCGAACCTGCATTTCTTATATTATCAATATAAAACGATTCGTTTTTCATACAAATAATAAAATGCTCGGGGCCATAGTTGTTAATTAATCCCATTGCCAATTCATCAGTTTTTACATATATCAATTTTGAATTTTCTATGGCTTTTGCTGCCAACTCTTTTCTTGGTAGTACTGCTAATTGTTGTGATACCTCTTTCTCAACAGCTAAAAGTAGTTTTTCAGAAGTAGTTACCAAAATAACCTGACTATCTGCCCCATGTTCTGCTTGTGATAACAAATCTGAAGCTACAAATGCAGCATTTGCAGTATCATCTGCAACAACCAATAATTCAGATGGACCAGCAGGCATATCTATAGCCACTCCATATTTTGTAGCAATTTGCTTTGCAACCGTGACAAATTGATTTCCTGGTCCAAATATCTTATAAACATTAGGCACAGAATTTGTTCCGAAAGTCATAGCTGCAATTGCCTGAATACCGCCAATTTTAAAAACCTTAGTTACACCACATAGTTTTGCAGTATACAATATTGCTGGATTCAGTTTTCCGTTGCTATCTGGAGGCGAACATAATATCAATTCTGTACATCCTGCAATAGTTGCTGGTACAGCCAGCATTAAAATTGTAGAAAACAATGGCGCAGTCCCTCCAGGAATATACAATCCTACTTTTTCTATAGCTCTTTTTTCTTGCCAGCATGTTACTCCTACCGTTGTTTCTACTTCAACTCTATCCGTTTTTTGCGCCTTATGAAATACTTCAATATTATGTTTTGCAATAGCTATTGCCTTTTTTAGACTGTCCGAAACTAACGTTTCTGCTTTCAAAAATTCATCTTCATTAACTAAAAATGTGTCTAAAACAACCTTATCAAACTTTTGTGTGTAGCTTGCAACTGCTTTATCACCATTTTTTTGTACATTTTCAAAAACATCAGTTACCATACCTTCAATATCAGCAATAGACTGGGTGGGTCTTTGCAGTATGCGCTCCCAGGTGTTTTTATCAGGATTATATATTTTGTTCATATTTTTTTAGTTGTCGGTTTTCTCGGTTATCAGTTGATGATTGTTGATTGACGATTACAGATTAAAAAGAGTCTTTTATATTTAGTATACCTCGCCCCCTTTGATTCTATTATTTTTTCCTAACTCTTAAGTCTTGTCTCTTGATTCATAAAGAAGTACTCTTTGTATTTCTATTACAACACCATCTTTTCTATTGGACAAATTAAAATCCCTTCTGCTCCTGCTATTTTAAGATCATCAATTATTTCCCAAAATTTGTCTTTAGGAATAACAGAATGTACAGAACTCCATCCTTCTTCTGCCAATGGCAATACCGTTGGACTTTTCATTCCTGGTAAAATTGAAATGATATTTTCTAGGTTGTCATTAGGTGCATTTAATAATATATATCGAGATTGTCTTCCTCTTAACACCGATTTGATTCTGAACTGTAACTTATTTAATATTGCTTGTGAAACCTCATTTATTTTAGGAGAAACTGCTAATACAGCCTCACTTTTTAAAATCACTTCTACTTCTTTCAGGTTATTCTTAAATAAAGTACTTCCGCTAGAAACAATATCACAGATAGCATCTGCTAGCCCAATATTTGGTGCGATTTCTACCGATCCATTGATAATATGTAAGTCAGCTTTAACACCTTTTTTTGATAGGTATTGATTTAAGGTATTCGGATAAGAAGTAGCTATTTTTTTGCCTTGAAAATCATTTATTCCCTGATAATTATCCGTTTTAGGAACTGCCAAGCAAACCTTACATTTAGAAAATCCTAGCTTTTCTACAATAGTAATTGCTTCTCCTTTTTCTATCAATACATTTTCTCCAATAATAGCAATATCAACTACTCCATCTTTTAAATACTGAGGGATATCTCCATTTCTAAGATAGAAAATTTCTAAAGGAAAGTTTCTTGCTTCTGCTTTTAACTGATCTTTTCCATTATCAATTGCAATACCACAATCTTTTAATAATCGTAATGAATCTTCGTTAAGTCTTCCTGATTTTTGAACTGCAATTTTAATTTTAGCCATTGTACTTTTTAGTTTTGAAGAGTACAACAAACGCGTGGAAATAAAAAACCCGTTTGATGTACTCAAACGGGTTTTAGAATTTATGTTTTTATTACATACTATCTCACCTCGCTTGAGCGATTATATGAGAATGATGATGTAATGTGTATTTTTTCATGATGGGTCAAATGTAAATCATTTTTTATTTACAAACCAAATATTTTATAAAAAAAACATTTTGTTGTACTAATGTTATTAATTTTCATCAGCTTAAAATACTTATTACTTTTATCTTATTGATTACCAAGAATTATTGGCATCCCAGTTTTTCCAGAACCAATAACAACAACTTTGCTATTTGGAGATTCTGCTAGTTTAATAGTTGCTTCAATACCTTTATCTTGCAAAATTTTATCTGTTAATGATGCACTTAAAATTTTGTTTGCATCTGCTTTCCCTTGAGCTTCAATAATAACTTTTTCAGCCTCTTTTTGAGCCGTTACTAATCTAAACTCATATTCTAAAGATTCTTGTTCTTGTTTTAACTTACGTTCAATTGCATCCTTAATAGTTGGAGGCAATGTTACATCACGTACCAAAACTTCATTCAATTGAATGTGTTGTTTTTCAACAATTTTTTTAGTTTCTTCAAAAATTTCTTTCTGAATCACATCTCTTTTACTAGAATACAATTGCTCTGGAGTATATCTACCAACAACACTACGTGCAGCAGAACGAATAGCAGGTTTTATAACTCTATCTAAATACCCTTCTCCTATTTTTTGGTGTAAAGAACCTAAATCTGAATGCTTTGGTTGATACCAAGCAGATGCATCTAATCTAATTTCTAATCCATTAGATGATAATACTTGCATTTTCTCGAATAACTCTTGTTGTCTTACTTCATATACGAAAACACTATTCCAAGGTGCTACAATATGGAACCCTTCTCCTAATGCTGGCTCATCTGTTACCACACCTCCAGCAAATGTTTTATACAATACACCTGCTTCTCCTGAACCAATTGTTACAGCAGATTTTGATACTAATACTACAGTTAGTATTAAAATAATAATAATTGGTATTCCAATTTTTGGTAATTTATCCATTTTCTTTCTTTTATGTTAATCCGTTATATTTTCTAATAAACCATTCTAAGGCCAAGGCTAATACTATAAGTCCTAGCAGTAGTTTAAAGTCTATCAAAGGTACTACTTTTTCTTTGCTTTGTTGTATTGGAGTAAAGCGTTTCTCATTTGTCAAAACACGAATTAGACTATCTGTTGATGAAGGCAAAAATACTTGTCCATTAGTATGTATTGCTAAGCTATTTAACTTGGCGTAATTTGCTGTATAAAACTGATTTTCAACATCAAAATCCAAAATAGAGAAGTTTCCACTTTTTGATACATTTTCGTCCAAAACAGAAATGGTATAACTATAATCTCCTTTTTCTAATGTACTTAAATCAACTTCATAATAAGAGTTCTTTAATAACATTGGAAAACTTAATGTCTTATCTTCTTTTTTTAGCCTAATATTTACTGTTGCATTGGCATCAAAATTAAATGTATTATCAAAATACTCTGCCTTAATAAAAATACTTCCATTTTGATAATAAAATGGTTCTCCAACAACATTTAATCGATCTCGTTTTTTAGTGGCACTTACCATAAATATAAGCTTTCCTAAAAAAGTATCAAAAGCATCAAAATTTGCAGCATCTAAATAATTTTGCATTCTCCATTTCCAAATATGCTCTCCAAAAAGAATTGCACTTTTTCCTTTGTACTCATCAAAGGTTGCTAATAATGGCTCATCAATCTCTATACCTTTTATAAATTGTCTTAATAAAATATGATGTGGTTTATAAACAATTTTTTCACCAAAAGTAGCTTCTAAGGGTGGAAACCCACTAAAATCAAGGCCGTCATCGATAATAAAAGTGGTGTAGTTAGTATTCAAACTCGGCTGAATTTCTTCTGTTTGATTGGTGATTTCTGCTGAAAATGATTCTTGAACCTTATTCAAAAAATTCCAATCTGTTTTAGTTCCTGTTATCACAAAACTATTTAGCTCTTGTGCTTTAAGAATTTCGAAAACAGCCCTAAATGTAACATTTGGCTGATATAGAATAAACATTTGATAGGCTTCCATTTTTTCTTCCGTTAGTAATTTTGGAGAGATTATGGTAGCTTCTCTTTGCTCATTAGCCTCAATTGTCTTTTTTAACATCCCCAGATCTGGGTGCAATACATCACTTACAATTGCAATACTTGTTTTCTCATCGATAACTTCAACTGCTAATCTTCGGTTATTATTTACCGTATTTTTTTCATCAGTCAAAGTACCAATACTTATGCTAAGTTTTTGAACTCCTACTTTAGCAGCACTAATAATGGCATTAAGTGTTATCGCATTCTGTTTTGGCGATAACGATACTCGTTCTTGATATAAAGTACTATTACCTGATTTAATTGTTAATTGCTTACTTACAGTTTGTTTTCCATTATAAGACACAAAAATCTCTACTGGATACTTATTCTTAAGAAAAGCATATTTATTAACATTAACCCTATCAATTTTAATATCTTCTATTGCAGTTGTATCTCCTAGAACAACCGGATAAACACTAGTTGACAACTGGCTTCCTAAAAACTCATAATCAGTTCCGTAAGTTTGATTTCCATCCGTTAGTAAAACTACCGCAGAATTCTTATCATCAATTTCATCAATAGTTGACAAGGCTTTACTGATACTAGTTTGCTTTCCTTTTGAGTCAAATGTATCGGTTAATAATACCTGATTATCAAAAAGATAGGTTTCAATATTAAATTTTGACTTTAACTCAGATTCTTCAATTCTTGAAACAACTGTCTGCAAATCTGCTGTAGCATCCAGATTAGCAATAGAAGAAGAATTATCTATCAATAATTTTAAACTTGGTTTTTCTATTTGATAGGTAACACTTGTAAACTTTGGGTTGATTAATAATACTAAAATTCCAAAAAAGGCAATAAACCTCAAAAAAGCCATGATGCCTTTTATTTTTGTGAATTTTTTACTTTTTGGAAAAAAGTATTGAAATATTGCTACCGCTAACGCGACTATTCCTGCCAGAAGAATTAAAAGAAGAGTTGTAGTCGTCATTAACGCTTTTACTTATGATTTAGTTATTTTGATACAATACGAACTATAAAAATATCAAAAAACTCCATTTATAGTACTATAAATGGAGTTTTTTTTATTCTTCTTATTTAATTATTAAGTTAACATACCTCCATCAACATTAATTACTTGTCCAGTAATATATGCAGACATATCAGAAGCTAGGAATAGGCATGTATTAGCTACATCTTCTGTAGTACCACCTCTTTTTAATGGAATACCTGCTCTCCAACCTTCTACAACTTTTTCATCAAGCTTAGCGGTCATTTCTGTTTCTATAAAACCAGGAGCAACTGCATTACATCTGATATTTCTAGATCCTAATTCTAAAGCTACAGATTTTGTAAACCCAATAACACCAGCTTTAGAAGCTGCATAATTAGTTTGCCCAGCATTACCTTTAACACCTACAACACTACTCATATTAATAATAGAACCTTTTCGTTGTTTTAACATGGTACGTTGTACCGCTTTGGTCATATTAAAAACTGACTTTAGGTTTACTTCTATCACTTTATCAAAATCATCTTCAGAAATACGCATCAACAGGTTATCTTTTGTAATCCCTGCATTATTGATAAGCACATCTATTCCGTCAAAATCTTTAAGTACATTAGCTACCAATTCTTCTGATTGTGCAAAAGAAGCAGCATTAGACTGATATCCTTTTGCATTAACACCTAAATCTTTCAATTCTTTTTCTAAAGCATTAGCAGCATCTACAGATGAGCTATAAGTAAAAGCAACATTACACCCTTGTTCTGCAAATATTCTTGCAATTCCTTTACCAATTCCTCTACTTGCACCAGTAATAATTGCTGTTTTTCCTTCTAAAAATTTCATTTCCTAATTTATATCTTACTAATATCTTATGATATTATATATTCAAAAACAAATATAGTAATCCGATTGGTACAATAAAATTTACTTTATAATTTTATTGGCAATGGTTTTTCATAATTAAACAAATAATCAACATCTAACTCCTGTACATTACCCAATTTTTTCATGGCTTCAATATCTACATCATTTTTATTACCAACAACTAACATATCATAACTACCACCTTTAATATTGGAATTAAAAAATGCTGTTAAATCTTTTAAGGTCATATTTTTTATGGTTTCATAAATTTCTTCTCTATTGTCGTTAGTAAAACCTCTGCGCTTTAAGCGTTCAAAATTCCAAAAAATATTGGTTTTATTAATCCGTTCTGCAGCCAATTTTTTTAAGGTAGATTCTTTGGCTGCTTTAAAATTATCTTCAGCTTCTGGCATATTATTCATCAATTCTAGCATTGCATCTACAGCTTGTGGCATTTTATTGGCCTGGGTACCAACATATGCATATACATAATTTGGATCTCCTTCTTTTCTAGCATTGCTATACGCAGAAAAAGCAGAATACGCCAATGATTTAGATTCTCTAATCTCTTGAAAAACTATGGATGATAATCCACTACCAAAATAATTATTAAACAAACTTGATGCTGCCAGTTTTTTAGGGTCAAAAGTATCCCCTTTTGCTAAAAACAACATTTCAGCCTGTACCATATCATAATTTACAAAATAAACATTATTGCCTGTTTCTTTTCTTTGATATACTTTCTTTTCGGGATAATCTTTTAACTCCTCTGGAATAGTATGACTAGCATTTAATGCGCTTAATCCTTCTTCAACATCTTTTCCATAAAAGAATACTCTATGTTTATAGTCTTTCAAGCCATTTACAATTTCTACCAATTCATTTGGATCAATTGCTTTTAATTCTGCTACAGTATAAATATCTCTTAATCTAGAATCTTCACCATATTGTCCATAATTCATTAATCCATTCCAAAGGATATTACTTTTATTGGCTTTACCGTCTTCTCGTTCTTTTGCAATTTTAAGTACATACTTGTCATAAGTATCCTGATTAGCAACAGCATTAGCCATTAACTCTTCTAATATCGCTAAACCTTTGGCTAAATTTTCTCGCAAACCAGATACCGACACATAAGAACGATCGCTTCCAGAGTTTACGTTATAATTGATTCCTAATTTATAAAATTCCTTTTTAATTTCTTCAGGGGTACTAGTAGCAGTTCCTAAAAACTCTAAATACTCTACTGCTAATCCTAATTTTTTATCATTGTCTGTTCCCATATCAAATATAAGATAGAGTTGTGCCAAATCATTAAGCTCGTTTTTAATATAAGAAACCGTTAATCCATTATCTGTTTTATATTCTTTAATAGCTTTTGTATAATCAATATATTTAGGCTGAATAGCCGTAGTAGTCATCGCATTAAAATCTGTAATAAATTTGGACTTCTCTTCTCTATTTAATTCAATTGGTGTAATTCCTGGGTTTTCTACTTTTACAAGATCTTTAGTTTTACCTTGTCTTTTATAAACGGTTACATAATTGTTGCCATAAAATGTATTAGCAAAAGTTACTAATTCTTCCTTAGTTACCTTCCTCATTTTATCAAACAAGCTTACTCTTCCTTTCCAATCTTGAAAATGAACAAATGCACTTACATACTCATTTGCTACAGCCGAAGCACTTTCAAATTGCCCAATTTGATCAACTTTCATATCATTAATCACTGCATCTATCATCCATTCCTCAAAGTTCCCATTTTTTACTTCTTCAATTTGCTCAATAATTAAATCTTTAACTTCTTCCAGTTTTTGCCCAGATTTTGGATATCCATAAAACGTATGCATGCCATAATCATTTAAAAACCGTGTATAACAACCTGCTCGTTGTACTTTCTGCTTTTGATTTAAATTCAAATCAATTAAACCTGCAGTACTATTATTAAGCAGCATATCCAATAACACTACCTTTACTTCATCTTCAGAACCTATTGCTCCAGCTCTAAATGCTAAAGTTAAACTTTCGCTTTCTGGCCCAAAAACCTCATTTTCTACAACAGCAGTTAATGGCTCTTCTATTGGTCTTTGTGGATGTACAACTTCTTTATACTTAAAATTCCCAAAAGCATTATTAACTTTTTTAATAGTTTCATCAAACTCCAAATCACCAACCAATATTACAGCCATATTATTAGGTACATAGTATTTATTAAAATAATTATGAATAGCGACCATAGAAGGATTTTTAAGATGATCTGATACACCAATAGTTGTTTGTTGCCCATAAGGATGCTTTGGAAACAATGCTTTATTAAGTGCATAAGAAGCTCTTCTGCCATCACTATCTTGACTTCTGTTAAATTCTTCATACACCGCTTCTAATTCGGTATGAAAAAGACGCAATACCAATTGACTAAAACGTTCGCTTTCCAAAACCAACCATTTATCGAGACCATTGGCAGGAATTTTATTGGTATATACAGTCTCTTCGTGCCAAGTCCATGCATTAGTTCCTTCAGCTCCAAGAGAACTCACCATTTTATCATATTCATTAGCAATAGATAACTTAGAAGCTTCGTATGATTTTTCATCAATCTGCTTGTAAATTTTCTTTTTCTTATCTAGATCTGTCTCTGCTTTATGATCCTCATATAAATCTGAAATTTCTGCTAAAACCTTTTTTTCTTCCTCCCAATTTTGGGTTCCTACTTCATCGGTACCCTTAAAAACCATATGTTCTAAATAATGAGCAAGTCCAGTATTATCTGCTGGATCATAAACTGATCCTGCACGAATAGGAATAAAAGTCTGAATTTTTGGTTCTTCAAAATTTTGACTCAAATACACCTTTAAACCATTGTCCAATGTATATAATCGCAACCCAGTAGGGTCGTTACTTACGGTTTCATAAACAAAACCATTAGCATCTGTAACTTTTTCAGTAACAAATGTATCGGCTACCTCTTGTTTACAACTCATAAACACCACTGTGACAGCACCAAACAAAAACAATAATCGCTTCATAATAAAATTCAGTATTTAGTTCATAAAAAAATCCATCAATTATAAATTTATAATTGATGGATTAATATTACGAATTATTATCCGTTTATTATTAAAGTTTTCTATTTTATCCTAAAACCTCTTTTACTTTTTTTCCTATTTCTGCTGGAGAATCTACAACGTGAATTCCACATTCTGCCATAATACGTTTTTTAGCTTCAGCAGACTCATCTTCACCACTAACAATTGCACCTGCATGGCCCATTGTTCTTCCTGTTGGAGCAGTTTCACCTGCGATAAAACCAATAACCGGCTTTTTATTTCCACCTGCTTTAACCCACTTTGCAGCTTCAATTTCTAATTGACCTCCAATTTCACCAATCATAACGATACATTCTGTAGCATCATCATTCATAAGTAATTCTACAGCTTCTTTTGTTGTAGTTCCAATAATAGGATCTCCTCCAATACCAATTGCAGTAGTAATACCTAATCCTTGTCTTACCACTTGGTCAGCAGCTTCATAAGTAAGTGTTCCCGATTTGGAAACAATACCTATAGTACCTTCTTTAAAAACAAAACCTGGCATAATACCAACCTTAGCTTCTCCTGGAGTAATTACACCTGGACAGTTAGGCCCAATTAACCTGCATTCTTTATTTTCGATATAAGCGCTAGCTTTAATCATATCTGCAACAGGAATACCTTCAGTAATCGTAATAATTACTTTAATACCCGCATCAGCAGCTTCCATAATAGCATCAGCAGCAAAAGCTGGTGGCACAAAAATAATGGTTGTATCTGCTCCTGCCTTATCTACAGCTTCTTTTACCGTATTGAAAACTGGTTTTCCAAGGTGCTCTTGCCCTCCTTTACCTGGAGTAACACCACCAACGATGTTAGTTCCATAATCAATCATTTGACCTGCATGGAAAGTTCCTTCACTTCCAGTAAACCCTTGTACTATTATCTTTGAATCTTTATTGACTAAAACGCTCATTTAGATTATTTTTATTTTGAAACAGGACAAAAATAAGTTTTTGACAATTAACTATGAAGTTAAATATCATATTTTTATCAGATTTATATATTACTTAATTTTTTTACTTTTTCTATTAAATCAGGTATTCTCCTAATATTGGCAATTTCTTTATATTTTTCTCTGAATTCACCTGCTGGACTTCCAAAATAACTCTTGCCTCCTTCTAATGATTTACTAACACCAGATTGGGCAGAAATTATTGCTTTAGCTCCTATTGTTGCTCCACTAGTTATTGCTGCTTGTCCCCAAATAGTAACTTCGTCTTCCACAACAACACAACCTGCAACTACAACTTGAGCTGCAAGCAAACACTTTTTTCCGATTATAGTATCATGTCCAATATGGACTTGATTATCTAACTTAGTACCTTCCTTTATAGTTGTATCTCCAGATACTCCTTTATCTATTGTGCAAAGTCCGCCAATATCTACATTATCTTCAATCACAACACGTCCTGAAGAAATTAATTTATCAAATCCCTCTGGTCTATTTTTATAATAGAAGGCATCGGCTCCCAAAACAGAACCTGAATGTATGGTTACATTATTACCAATAACACTATTGTCATAAATACTTACATTAGCATGTATAATACAGTTATCACCGATAGTAACATTATTACCCACAAAAACATTAGGCTGAATAATGGTATTTTTTCCTATAATTGCCGATTTTGAAATGGCAGTATCTGATTTTTCAAAAGGTTTAAAGAAATTAGATAGCTTATTAAAGTCACGAAAAGGATCATCACTAATTAACAATGCTTTTCCTTGCGGACAATCCACTTTTTTATTAATCAAAACAACGGTTGCCGCAGATGTTAATGCCTTATCATAATATTTTGGATGATCTACAAAAACAATATCACCTGGAGTTACCACATGAATTTCGTTCATTCCCAACACCGGAAAATCATCAACACCTATAGCTTCTGCATCTATAATTGTAGCAATTTGCTTAAGTGTATATTGTTGTGGAAACTGCATATAAACTAACTATTGCTTTACTCTTTCTATATAATCCCCTTTTTCTGTACCAATTTTAACCTTATCACCTTCGTTGATAAATAATGGCACATTTACTTGGGCTCCAGATTCAACAGTTGCTGGTTTAGTAGCATTAGTTGCTGTATTTCCTTTTACACCTGGCTCTGTATGCGTTATTTCCAAAACTACACTAGCTGGCATATCTACAGACAAAGGCATATCATCTTCTGCATTAAACATCACCTTAACCACTTCTCCTTCTTTTAATAAACCTGGAGCATCCAACAGCTTTTCTTCTATTGTAATTTGGTTATAGTCGCTTGTGTTCATAAAATGATACAACTCTCCTTCAGGATATAAAAACTGATAAGAACGAGTTTCAACCCTAACATCTTCAATTTTATGCCCAGCAGAAAATGTATTATCAACAACTTTTCCTGTAGTTACACTTTTTAATTTTGTTCTAACAAAAGCAGGTCCTTTACCTGGCTTTACGTGCATAAATTCAATTATTTTATATATATCGTTACTATATTTGATACATAATCCTTTTCTAATATCTGATGTACTTGCCATATTCTATTTTTAATTTGCGGTAAAATATCCTTTCATGATACCACGTTGCGAATCTCTTATAAATTGTAAAATCTCGTCTCTCTCTGGTGAGGCTTCCATTTCTGCCTCCATAATACGCACCGCTTGAGTAATGTTTAATCTACTTTGGAATAAAATTCTATAAATATTTTGAATTTCTCTAATTTTAATTGTTTCAAAACCTCTTCTTCTAAGCCCAACAGAGTTAATTCCCACATAAGAAATAGGCTCTCTTGCAGCTTTCACAAATGGAGGGACATCTTTTCTTACCAATGTACCACCGGTAACAAATGCATGATTTCCAATGGAGCAAAACTGATGTACTGCAACCATTCCTGCCAAAATAACATTATCTCCAACAGTAATATGCCCTGCCAATGTTGTGTTATTTGAAAAAATACAATGGTCACCCACAATACAATCATGAGCAACATGGCAATAGGCCATAATTAAACAATCTTTACCTATTACGGTTTTCATTCTATCTATAGTACCCCTATTAATGGTAACACACTCTCTTATAGTAGTGTTATCACCAATTTCTGTAGTTGTATCTTCTCCCTTATATTTTAAATCCTGAGGAACGCCTGAAATTACAGCACCAGGAAAAATACTACAATTTTTACCAATACGTGCGCCCTCCATAATGGTTACATTAGAGCCTATCCAGGTTCCTTCACCAATTACTACATTATTATGAATAGTTGTAAACGGTTCTACAACTACATTTTTCGCTATTTTTGCTCCGGGATGAACATATGCTAACGGTTGATTCATACCTTATTGTTTTTTTACAATTTGCGCCATTAATACAGCCTCTGAAACTATTTTTCCATTTGCATATGCATAAGCTTGCATATGACAAATACCTCTTCTTATTGGTGTAATTAAACTACACTTAAACGTAAGTGTATCTCCAGGCAATACTTTTTGCTTGAACTTTACATTATCCATTTTCATGAAAAATGTAAGGTAATTTTCAGGATCAGGAACGGTACTCAATACTAATACCCCACCTGTTTGCGCCATTGCTTCTACTTGTAGCACACCTGGCATTACTGGAGCACCTGGAAAATGTCCAACAAAAAACTGCTCGTTCATTGTTACATTTTTCATTCCCACTACATGAGTATCACTTAACTCCAAAATTCTATCAATCAATAAAAATGGAGGCCTATGTGGTAACATATCCATAATTTGATGAATATCCATCAAAGGCGGTAAATTAAGATCGTAAGCAGGAACTTTATTTCTTTTTTCTAACTTAATAAGCTTTGACATCTTTTTTGCAAATTGTGTATTTACAAAATGCCCAGGTTTAGTTGCAATTACCTTTCCTCTAATACGAGTTCCTATAAGTGCCAAGTCACCAATTACATCTAATAATTTGTGTCTTGCTGCTTCATTTGGATACCGAAGTGTTAGGTTATTTAATATTCCATTAGATTTTACTGCAATATCTTCCTTTTCGAAAGCATTACGAAGTTTATCTAATGTTTGATCAGAAATCTCCTTATCTACATAAATAATTGCATTATTTAAATCCCCTCCTTTTATCAGCCCATGATCTAAAAGTGCTTCTAACTCATGTAAAAAACTAAATGTTCTTGAATCAGAAATATCAGCTTTAAAATTAGAAATATGTTCTAAAGTAGCATTTTGAGTTCCCAATACTTTAGTACCAAAATCTACCATAGTAGTTACTTGGTATTCCTCTGAAGGAATTAAAGTAATTTCACTTCCTGTAGTTTCATCTTTGTAAGATATAACCTCTTTAACAACATATTCTTCTCTATCGGCTTCTTGGGTAACAATACCTGCTTCCTCTAAGGCTTTTATAAAAAACTTAGAAGATCCATCCATTATAGGAGGTTCTGGTGCGTTCAGCTCTATTAATACATTATCAATTTCTAAACCTACCATCGCTGCCAAAACATGCTCTGAAGTTTGAATAGTGACTCCGTTTTTCTCTAAATTCGTACCTCGTTGAGTACTTGTTACATATTTTGCATCTGCTTCAATTATTGGATTCCCTTCTAGATCTACTCTTGAAAAAGCATAACCATGATTTTCATTGGCAGGTTTAAAAGTCATTGTAACCTCTTGTCCAGTATGTAATCCAACACCTTTAAGCGTTACGTCTTTTGCTATGGTACGTTGTTTTGCAATACTAATGCTCATTGTTTATTTTTTTTTCTATGTTATGTACTTGATTCGCTAATCTCGGTAGGTTTTTAAAATGCACGTAAGACTTATTATAATCTCCATAATTTAATGCTGGAGAACCTTGTAATATCTCATCATCTTTTACACTCCTACCAATACCAGATTGTGCTTGTATTCTTACTCTATCCCCTATGGTAATATGTCCAACAATACCTACTTGACCACCTATTAAACAGTTTTTCCCTATTGTAGTTGATCCAGCTACACCAGATTGTGCGGCTATAACAGTATGTTCTCCAATTTCTACATTATGTGCTATTTGCACTTGATTGTCTAACTTTACTCCTTTTCTTATTATAGTAGAACCCATTGTTGCTCTATCTATAGAAGTACCAGCTCCAACATCTACATCTTCCTCTAATATTACATTGCCTATTTGAGGTATTTTATCATATGAACCTTCTGCATTTGGTGCAAATCCAAAACCATCAGCACCAATAATAGCACCACTATGGATTACACAATTATTACCTATAATAGATTCTGAATATATTTTTGCTCCTGCAAATACAATAACATTATCTCCTATGGTTACATTATCTCCAATATAAGAATTTGGAAAAATCTTGACATTAACACCTATCTTAATATTATCTCCTAAATAAGAAAATGCTCCTAAATATATTCCTTCACCATAGCTAGCCGTATCCGATACAAAAACGGGTTGTTCTATTCCTTTCTTGTTCATTTTCACCTTATTGTAATATTCCAATAACTTTGAGAACGCTCCATATGCATCTTCAACTCTAATTAAAGTAGATGTTATGGCTTTTTCTAAAACGAAATCTTTATTGACAATGGTAATGGATGCTTTAGAACTATATAAAAAATTTGTGTATTTAGGATTTGATAAAAAAGTTAACGATCCTTCCTTCCCCTCTTCTATTTTATCTATTTTATAAACTTCTACTTCAGGATTGCCTTCAATATCACCTCCTAAAATAGTTGCTATTTGATTTGCTGTAAATTTCATTGTGACAAAAATAGAAAAAAACTCCTAAATGGAAGCTTTTGGGTAACAGATATAATATTTAGTTACTGTTTTAGACAATGCTTTTAGATTTAACTGGTCAGAAGCCTTTGCTACATCTACTATATTTCCATTCTTCCTAAGAATGTTAATGTTTTCTTTTTTAGTATTATAGGCCTTGTTTTTTAATGTCCCTGAAAAAATAAAATACCCAGCTTCAGTTTCTGAAATCTTATACTTATTAATTATTTCTTCCTTTTTTTCTTTTAATTTCTCTTCTGAAATTGGACTATTTTTAATTTTTACACTCAATAATGTCCTATTCAAAATCATTTTACATAAAGATGACAAGACAAAATCAGTATGATGTTGCCAATTTTTCATTGCCGACATTACATCTATATCATCTAGAAATGTAAATTTATCTAAAACATCAACAGTAAAATTTGCATCCGAAATATCATTTTCCAAAAAGTACATAAAGGTATCACTTGCTGTAAGTTGTACACCAGATTTCACCAATTCTTTGGCACGTTTAAAAACTTTAATGACTAGCTGTTCTGCCACTAAGCTTGTTTTGTGCAAATAGACTTGCCAATACATTAATCGTCTGGCTACTAAAAATTTCTCAACAGAATAAATCCCCTTTTCTTCAATCACCAATTCATCATCTGCAACGCTCAGCATGGTAATTAATCGTTCGCTGTTGATATTTCCTTCAGCTACTCCTGTATAAAAACTATCTCGTTTTAAGTAATCTGCCCTATCCATATCTAATTGTCCAGAAACCAACTGATTCATAAAAGGACGAGGGTATTCCTTCTTGAAAATTGCAATGGCAATAGTTAAACTTCCGTTAAATTTCTTATTCAATTCCTCCATAAAAAACAAAGAAATCTCCTCATGAGAGATACCTTTTACTATGCTATTTTCCATCGCATGTGAAAAAGGACCATGCCCAATATCATGCAATAATATGGCTATTAAAAGTCCTTGTTCTTCTTCCTCGCTTATCTTTACCCCTTTAAACTGTAGTACTTGTACTGCTTTTTGCATCAAGTGCATACATCCTAAGGCATGATGAAAACGAGTATGATGTGCTCCAGGATAAACTAAGTATGATAATCCCATTTGAGATATTCTTCGAAGCCGTTGAAAAATTGGATCTTCAATAAGATCGAAAATAAGTTCGTTAGGAATTCTAATAAATCCGTAAATTGGGTCGTTAAATATTTTAAGCTTATTTGATTTCTTCAAATGGTTTCTCTTTTTAAAGCAAATATAATATAAATGAATACAATAACGATTCTTTGGGTTGATGATGAAATTGATTTACTAAAACCCCATATTCTTTACCTCGAAAAAAAAAACTATTCGGTGGTTCCATGCAATAATGGACTTGAAGCTATTGAAGAAATAAAACAACAAAGTTTTGATATTATTTTCTTAGACGAAAATATGCCTGGTTTAACTGGTCTTGAAACATTAACGGAGATAAAGGCTATAAACGCGGCCATTCCTGTTGTGATGATTACCAAAAGTGAAGAAGAATCTATTATGGAAGAAGCCATTGGCTCTAAAATAGCGGATTACCTTATTAAACCCGTTAATCCAAATCAAATATTGCTTTCTTTAAAAAAGAATTTGGATCATTCTAGATTAATCTCAGAAAAAACAACCTCCAATTACCAACAAGAATTTAGAAAAATTGCCATGGACATGTCCATGATTAATAGCTATGCTGGCTGGGCAGAACTGTATAAAAAATTAATATATTGGGAAATAGAACTCGAAAGTATAGAAGATACTGGAATGTTCGAAATTTTAGAGTCTCAAAAAAGCGAAGCCAATAATCAATTCTGCAAGTTTATTGAAAAAAATTATTCAGACTGGTTTACTGATGAAGATGCTCCAGTACTTTCTCATGACCTATTCAAACAAAAAATAGCACCAGAAATAGGCAAAACACCAACGCTGCTCGTTGTTATTGATAATTTGAGATATGATCAATGGTTAACCCTAGAAGAATCTATCAGTCCCTATTACAAAAAAACTGTAGACACACCATATTATAGCATACTACCTACAGCCACACAATATGCCAGAAATGCTATTTTTTCTGGAATGATGCCACTAGACATGGAAAAAAAACATCCCAATTGGTGGAAAAACGATACCGATGAGGGTGGTAAAAATTTACATGAAGCAGATTTTCTTGGCGCACAACTCAAAAATTTAAACTTAGATATAAAATGGGAATATCACAAAATAACAAGTTTAAGAGCAGGAAAAAAACTTGCTGATAACTTTAGCACTCAAAAGGACAATGACCTCACAGTTGTTGTCTATAACTTTGTAGACATGTTATCACATTCAAGAACGGATATGGAAGTGATAAAAGAGCTAGCATCTAATGATAAAGCATATCGCTCCTTAACTAAAAGCTGGTTTAACAATTCGCCGCTATTAGAAATCATCCTAAAAGCACAATCGCTAGGCATGAAACTTATCCTTACTACAGACCATGGTACCATTAATGTAAAAGACCCATCTAAAGTAGTTGGTGATAGAGATACAAGTTCTAATTTAAGATATAAAACTGGACGAAGTCTAACCTATCAGAACAAAGAAGTATACGCTAGTAAAAATCCAAAAGAAATAAAACTTCCTGCAATTAATATGAGTAGCTCCTTTATTTTTGCAAAAAACGATATGTTTTTTGCCTATCCAAATAATTACAATCACTACGTTAATTATTACAGAAACACATATCAACATGGTGGGGTCTCGTTAGAAGAAATGATTATTCCCTTTGTAGTTATGAATCCTAAATAATTGTTAAATAAATTATAATTTCTAGAACACAGGTCTTTTGACGATTATTTTTGCATTACACATAAATAATCAGTGATAACGTAAGTGTTTTATTACTTTTGGATACACAATAATGGTTTTACCATCACCAATTTAAGGTAAAACCCTAATTGTAACTTTTTTTTATTATGTTTGTAAACAACCAATTATTAAAATAACAATCAAAACAAAAATTCCTCAAACATGTACAAAACAATTGACAGAATAATGTTATTCATTAAACACTTAGGAATAAGTGTAAGACAGTTCGATATTTCTATCGGAGCATCAAATGGTTATACGCTTCGTATGAACAAGAACCATGCGTCTGTGGGTAGTGACGTTATCGAAAACATTTCAAAAATTCATCCAAGTATCAATGTAGAATGGTTAATTACTGGCCGTGGTTCTATGATCAGAGACTCTTACAGTGATGAAATGAATTTAGAAGCACTAAATTCTTTCTCTGAAGAAGAAATTGAGAAAATGGTAGAACAAAAAGTAAATGACAAAGAAAAATCAGAACTTAAGCGCATGTTGCGTGAGGTAATTCATGAAATTGAACTCACTAAGACAAATGTTAGCAAGAGAAGCTAATTTTTTTAACTACTAACTATTAAAGGTTTTTTCTTTTGTGTTTTTATAATTTTATAAAAACAAATACAAAATTAAAAACCTTTTTTTTGTGCTTGTTATAAAGTATAATTAAAAATGTTATATTTTTTAGTCCTTCTATATTTTAAGCATTGCCAAGGGCACTACACTTCCTTTCTAATAAAAAAATAGTAACACTCATTTCTAATTTTAGGAGACATATCTTTAAAAACACCAACTACCTCCTATCGTATTTGCTGTACAGCACAATAACAACTACTTTTGCAAAATATGAACTCTTCTCTAACGTATACTATTGATAACATAGCAGCTGTTGCAGTTAACCTAATTGCAAACTCACCTTCTAAAATTATCCTATTCTATGGAGAAATGGGTTCCGGAAAAACAACACTGATAAAAAGTATAGCATCAAAGCTAGGCTACACAAAAAATATAAGTAGTCCTACTTTTGGATTAGTCAACGAGTATCAAATTGCAGAAGGTTTAATCTTTCATTTTGATCTTTATCGACTAGAACAAGAAGAAGAAGCTTATGATATTGGATTTGAAGAATACCTCTATTCCAAGCATTGGGTTTTTATAGAATGGCCTGAAAAAATCCCAAATTTACTTCCTGATAATTGCACAAAAATCAACATTGAAATCCTGAATTACAACGAACGTAAAATCACTTATCTTCACTAACAAACACGCCGCATAAGGATTACTACCATTCAAAGAATAATAAAAATTAAAATCGCCATTTTCATTATATTTAATCAACTAAAAAAATGAATTATGCATAAGACGATAGACAGAATTATGATTTTTATTAGACACTTAGGAATTAGTGTTAGACAATTTGATATTTCTATAGGTGCCTCTAACGGGTATACGTTAAGGATGAACAAGAACAATGCATCTGTAGGTAGTGATGTTGTAGAAAACATCTCAAAAAAATATCAGATGGTTAATGTAGAGTGGCTAGTCACTGGTAGAGGTACTATGATAAAAGCATCAGACAAGTCCTTAAATCTTAAGGAAAATTCATCGATAAATGAAGCTGTTCTTCATAAGATGATTGATGCCAAAATAAACATCACAAAACAAGAAAATTTTAACGAAAAACTGAAAAATATTATTGTTGAAATAGCAGACGCCCAGAACAAAGTATAACTACTCACAGTATTTATTCATTGAAGCAATGCTTTTTAATATAATTAATCTTAATGATTACCGAACAAACCGCTATAATTATATCTTTATTATAAAATAAAGTAACAAAAAAACACTTTTATTCTAAAATATATTGAAAAAACAGGGTAAAAAACATTATTTTTTTGTAATTTGTAAGAGTAAAGTTCGACTATAGGTTAAACAATATATACTATAATCATTTAACTTTTTCATTCAAGTACCCTCCTCTCATGTAAAAAGTTTTATTAATTATTAAAAAAAATTAATTATGTACAAAACAATTGACAGGATAATGCTTTTTATAAAGCATTTAGGAATTAGTGTAAGACAGTTCGATATTTCTATTGGAGCTTCCAATGGTTATACATTACGTATGAATAAAAATCATGCCTCTGTAGGTAGTGATGTTATTGAAAATATCTCCAGAAAATATCCAGAAATTAATGTGGAATGGCTGGTTACCGGACGTAGCTCTATGATTAGAGATAATGAAGGTCAAGATATCGATTTAAAACTATTGCAACAAACGTTTTCAGAAGAAGAAATAAGCATTAGAATTGCTCAAAAAGTAATTGATAGGGAAAAAACCGAATTAAAAAGAATGCTTAGAGAAGTTGTTCATGAAATTAAAGTTTCTAATACCAATATCGACAAACGTCACTAAGCATCCACTTTTTGGTCCAGTAAAATTCATCAATCATGTGTATTGTTTGTCTTAACACGGACTAACAAGCTAAAGAACAAACAGCTTGGAACAGAAAAACAACTTAATAATCACTCTTATTTAAAATTTTATAGTATAGTAATTTATCAGTAATAAATATTTTATTCGATAATAATAAATTTAGATTACTAAACAATTATCGATGAAGTTGTAGGAAAAACCGATAATACGCAAAAAAGCACGAGAAAAGACGCTATACAACTAACATTTTTTGTATGTTTGTTTTGAAAATGAATTTATTTATTAATCTTTAAGACTTTTTTACATGAACACTAAAAAAATTTTATTAGGATTGGCAGTATTGTTTGTTGCTGGTCTAGCTTTTTCTTGTACGGACAGTACAGCGGAAGAAGATGCACTTTATGAGAATTCAATTGATAGAGAGCATCTAACCCCTCGCTAACAATTGAGTACATTTTTTAGTTGCTAAGGCTTTAAAAAAATAGTAACTTTGAGGAGCAACCAATTTGGTTGCTCTTTTTTATTTATAATTTATATAATGAGTACGACTAACCCAAATCCTAAAAAAAAAATAAAGCGCAAAATAGTTATAGAATCTATCGTTGCTTTTATAATTGTCATTTCTCCTTTCCTATTCTATAGCTATGAATATATTCCTCCTACTCCAAAAGGAGAAACTTATTCCTTGTTTGGTTTGGATGTAGGCAGTCTAGGTTTTCGCGATGTAAGAACTTTTATCTGGTATATCCTTTCAAAACTTATACCCTTATCATTACTTTGTATTTGGTTTTTTACTTGCAAACATTGGTGGTACCATGTTATCATTATACCATTATCTATGTATGCTTTTCAATTAATACTTTTATTTAATACTCAGGAGACATCAGAACTCGACCAAGAAGAAATAATTTGGATTCTTCCTGTCTGTATGATAATTATTCCGTTTGTCTATCTTATAAGAGTAAAACTATATGACAAACACGTATTAGGTATAGATCTCGAACAAATAGAGGCAGACATTAAGGAAATGGAAGCTCGTAAAGAAGAAAGAGAGCAAAACAGTATTAACTAGTAGAGTTTCTTAAAAACATATAATTATGGACATGCCTTCTTCTCCTTTTAGTAAAGAACAATTATTACCACAAGAAGAAACCCTTGAGATTTTTAAAAAAAAAGGAGAACTTTTTATAGGCATACCTAAGGAAAGTTCCTATCAAGAAAAAAGGGTTTGTTTAACTCCAGACGCTGTAAATGCACTTACTGCACATGGGCATCGCATACTTATTGAGGCTGGAGCTGGTGAAGGTGCTAATTTTTCGGATAAAGACTATTCAGAAGCTGGTGCAGAAATAACTAAAGACACTCAAAAAGTATTTTCCTGTCCGCTCATCCTAAAAGTAGAGCCACCAACTGCTAATGAAATAAAACTTCTAAATCCATTAACAACGGTTATTTCTGCATTGCAGATAAAAACACAACAAAAAAAATATTTTGAAGAACTAGCACATAAAAGGATTTCTGCAATTGCCTTCGAATACATCAAAGATGAAGATGGTAAATATCCTGCAGTACGTTCCTTAAGTGAAATTGCTGGAATTTCTTCTATTCTGATTGCTTCAGAATTGATGGTAGATCCAAAAATAGGAAATGGGCTTATGTTTGGTAATACATCTGGCGTGCCTCCTATTGAAGTTGTTATTCTTGGTGCTGGTACCGTTGGAGAATTTGCTGCAAGGTCGGCTCTGGGGCTTGGAGCCAATGTAAGAGTATTTGATAATTCTATTACAAAACTCAGAAAAATACAAGCTAACTTAGGACAACCCATTTACACCTCTACGATACAGCCAAAAAATTTATTGAAATCCTTAAGAAGGTGCGATGTTGCCATTGGAGCGCTTAGAGGAAAAGACAGAACACCTGTAGTAGTCTCTAATACTATGGTTGAAAACATGAAAAGCGGCAGTATTATTATTGATGTGAGTATTGATAGAGGCGGGTGTTTCGAAACCAGTGAGGTTACCTCTCATAAAACACCTACATTTGATAAATATGGAGTTACACACTATTGTGTACCTAATATTCCATCTAGATACCCTAGAACTTCCTCAATATCAATCAGTAATATTTTTTCTCCTTATTTAGTTGATATTGGAGAAAATGGCGGCATAGAAAGTGCGTTAAAATTTGACAAAGGTTTGCGAAATGGTTTGTATCTTTACCGCGGAATACTAACCAGCAAATCCATTGGAGATTGGTTTGGTCTTCCAGCAAACGACATTAACTTTCTTATTTTTTAAAATGAGCTTTATAAAAAGATTGGGCTATTACTTAGGTGGACTTGCCTTGGGTTTAATAATTTTAGCCTTTTTCCTTAGAGGAAAAAAAACATCTTGTAGCTATAGTCCCAATGCCAGAACAATTAAAAACATCAATATAAAAACACTAGTTTTTCAGGATTTTGAAAATGATAGTATCGCTATCAGAGAACTTTTAAAAGATGGTGATGTTGATTTTAGCAAAAGCAATACCGAATTAGATTCTTGTAAAATTTATTTTATTGATGGTACAGCTACTTATGAAGGACAACATGTGATTCTTCAAAACTGTGATAAAGAGGTTATTATTACCACATATAAAAAATAAGAATAACGCAAATGTCACATCGAGTGTTACGCCTTAGCATGATATCGAGATTCTGTTTACAAAACTGTTCACGATATTATTTTATCTCAGTTATGCTCCTAAATAAATCACTCGAACTAAACTTTTAGACTTCCACAAATCCTAAACTAACTTATTCAACTCCTTTATATAAAACGAAGGTTTTATTTTTGTTCTAACCATAAAGGCTTTGGTAAATGACTCCGTATTATTATAGCCCATTTCTGAAGCTATTGCGGATCAAGTCCAAAAGTTGTGGGATTTTAGGATTATGCAAAAATTGTAGTAAGTCTAAATAAGAAAAAGTCTACATTTCTAACCCCTCTAAATTGTGCTCTAAAGGCTTTAATTTTAGCATTGAAAGATTCTGCAGACGCATTTGTACTTCTATTATCAAAATAGTTGAGTATATTTTGATAATGTATTGACATTGTTCTAGCGATTGTGTTGAAGCTTTTAAATTTAGCTTGTCTTACTTTTTCATCCCATTTTGCAAGCCTGATAAGTGCTGAAGTTTTGTCTTTGGTATTATTAAATATCCAAGATAGGTTTTGGCATAACTTATATGCTTTCTCTAGATCTGGATATCTCTGAAAAAGGACTTCTGCTCTTTTGGATTGATTGTCAGTCCATTTACTACTTGATTTATATAATAAATATCTGCTTCTTGCTAATAATTGCTTTAAAGTATCTCCATTGGGCAGTAGTTTTGGAGTGTATTTTAATGATTTATTTCTAGCATATTCTATGGCATCATTTTCAGTATCTAAAGCATCCCATCGATGTTTTATTCTTATTTCTTGTAATGCGTCCAAGGCTAGTTTTTGCACGTGAAAACGATCTATTACTAAGGTAGCATTTGGGAAAGACTTTTTAACGATAAGTCCCATATTACCTGCCATATCTAAAGTTACCTCTTTAACTTTCTTGCGTTGCTTTAAAGGAATTTTCTCTAGTATTTTTATCACAGTTTCGGCTTTGGTTCCTTTGACCATTGCAACTAAGGCTCCCTTCTTTCCTTTTGCTTTTTTATTGGTTAGTATGGTATATAAATCACCATTAGAAAAGGCAGTCTCATCAAGGGATAAATTTGCGCCTAAGTTTTGTGCGAATAATAGCCAATCTGTTGCGTGTTGTTTTTGACCCCACGCTTTAAAATCACTCAGATAGTCCTTGTACTGTCTTTGTAGACTTCTGGGATTAACACCATAGAAATTAGCTACAAGTGTTGTACTTGAAGCGTTATTACTTATAGACCTCTTTTAAAAAAGCAGCAAATTCACTAGTTATTCTAGTTCCTTTTGCTACTAAATCCCAATCTCTTGTAACTACTTTACTAGTCACTTCATTAAGCCATCTACGCCGTGTTATATGCAGATAAACATCCTTACCTCGTATAGGGAAATCTTGAACGGTCGCCTCTGGAAAGAAGCCTTTAGAGTGGAGTTTAGCATTATTAAGTACAGATGGAACCTCATTTAATTCTGTAAAATAGAAATGTATCTCTTCTCCTTTAATCTCGTGTTTGGTTAAATCAAAATGACTTACCAGTACTTCGGGAAGTAATAAATTAGCAACTGCAAATAAAGCGTCTGAGGACATAGAAATTTTAAAAGCAAAGTTGCCTCTAATTTAGTTACTCCACAACTTTTTGTGTTGAGCCGCTATTGCTTTAATGGTATAGGCTCTTAATTTTGGATTAACTTTTAATTCTGCTAGGCAATACTTAATTCGTAACTCATTTAAATAATGAGAAAAAGAAATACCTTTTTTCTTATTTATAATTTTTGACAGATACACCGTATTGGTATTAAAATCTTTTGCCAGTTTAGTTAAACTAATATCCTTTTTAAGGAATTGCTTTTGTTTTTCAAATTTGTCTAAGCTAGCTAAAACATCTTTTACAACTTCCTCAGGTATCGTTAATGAATTCTCATCCTCGAGTATTAGCACTGCTTTAATACTTGATACTTTTTGTTGTTCTAACAAAATATTAAAGCGTTTCTTATATTTTTTCTGATTTGCATAATGCATTCCAATAAAAGAAAATAGAAACACTACCAAAACTAGTATGGCAACAACAATAATTGTTTTATTATGTCTCTTCTCATCACTAATTTTTGCAATTAGCTTATCTTTTTCAGCTTTTAATTTAGGAATTTCATAGTCTGTTGACATCTGACTGTCTATACTTTTTATTGTTTTGCTTAAAACACTATCTATCTTTATTAATTTATCAACCGCATCCAATTGTTTCGCTACATTTCCTTTTGTTGCATGATATTCATATAATGTTTTGTAGACATCTTTTAATTCTGGGTACAGAATCTTATTAGCAGTATAGATAGAGTCTACTTTATTTAGATAGTATTCCATCTTTACCTTATCTGTAATCTCATAAATTTTACCCTGATAGTAATAACATGTTAATAAGCCACCATTATTAAGAAATGGCTCAACTTTTAACAAACTGTCCATTGCTTTCTTATAGTCACTTTTATAAAAAAATAGTACACCGCTATCTAATAAAAATTTAGTATAAAAATCTGATTTATTATACTTCAAACTAAGATTAATCCCTTTTTCAACAATAATCTGTGCTGAGTCCAAAATTCTACCTCTTAGATAGCTTTTTGATAATCCATCTAAAATATCTAAATAGTCATATTGATATTTCTCCTTGAAATTTGGTTGTTTTTTTAAAAGACTCATTTGTGTTTTCCACATCCTTAAGGCATCAGAATAACTTCCCAAATTGTTATGTATCCCAGCTATAGCCCTATTTAAATATAATTGCTGTCTAATATTATTTCTTTCTAAAGCAATATCATAAGCTTTTAAGAAAGAGCTTAGAGACTTATCATCATTTCCATTGATATAATAATGATAACCTTTCGAGATATGCCCTTCTGCAGGAAAATCTCCTTGTTTTATATTCTTCGTAATATTTAAAATAGTATCCGAATACCTTATTGCTTCCTTAAACTCTGAAATATATGACTTATACATATATGCATATGCTAAGTGTATCGTGTCATTTTTCCTTTTGGCAATTTCTATATGTTTATCCAAATAACTAGCCTTTAACTTAGATTTTGGTCTAATCTCTAAATACGCTTGCTTTAGTTCTTCTAACGAAAAAGTACGTAATGAATCAACACCCTTATCCTGTCCAGAACTAAACTGAATAGAGCAAAACAAAAAAATAAAAAATGGTAGGTACTTTATATTAATCATTAGCAATTTGGGATTATTAAAAAAACAAAACAAGTTATAAATGTTATAAAACCCTTAAAAACAATTACGATTTCATTAATATTTAATTCGACTTAGAAGTTGATACTTTTAAAACATTCAGCACAAAAACTGTACTATTTTACTCTTTTTATACTTCAAAAGACGATAAAAGATCATAGCAATCAAAAATAACAAAAAAAATCAGTAAATGCTTTCAAACGGCTATAAACATTACAAAACACACACAATATTATTAGTCTAAATTTATAAATATAGAGTAGCAGTGTTTGTTTTAACCCATTGTTCACCACTATATTTGAAGAACAGAATCCCAAATTATTATGCAACAAAAAAATAGCATCTAAAAACTAATCCAGCATAAAACACCAAATGCTACAAGCAATAATACCTACTCAAATTTTAAATAATCAAAACTGCAAATCTATTGCAGACTCAACAACGATATTTACAACATTAACCTTTTTGTCAATTGGTTAAGACGCTTTAAAAAGCAATGTACATGAGATTGGGAATTGTTTGGTTGCAATTCCCAATTTTCAACTTTCAATTTTATATCTTCAAAATAATTATTAAATAATATAGATTTCTATTCTTAAATTTTGATTTAGCCGCTAAATTACCAACTGGTTGGGTCATAATTTTAGCCCTTAATATTTTTTAATTCCTATTTCAATTTACAATAGAACACTGTAATTACAGTATCTTTCTACACAGCTATCTATAATATCAATATTTTTTATTATTTTTAATCACCATACTAGTACCTACCAGTATGGTAATGCGCTTTTATAAAACTTATATTCGCTTATGATGCTAATACAAATTAACAAAGAAAGAGGGATCCCTAAATATCAGCAGATTATAGAATCTGTTGAAAATGCTATTACTGACAACATATTAAATAAAGAAGATAAATTACCTTCTATAAATAGTATTAGGAACAAATACGCAATTTCTAGAGATACTGTATTATTAGCCTATAATGATCTTAAAATTAGAGGAATTATTAGATCTATTCCTGGTAAAGGTTACTATGTAAAAAGCGAAAGTATTAATGTAAAAACTAAAATATTTTTACTTTTTGACGAGTTAAATGTGTTTAAGGAAGATTTATATAATTCTTTTATCACTAATTTGGAAAGTAATGTAGCAGTAGATATCTTTTTTCATCATTTTAACCACGACATTTTTAATAAACTTATACATGATAACAATGGTGATTATAACTATTATGTTATTATGCCTGCAAATTTAGAAAAAGCAAGCGACAGTATCAACTATATTCCATCGGACAAAGTAATTATTCTAGATCAAATGCAGGAAGATTTAATTCAATACCCAGGAATATATCAAAATTTTGAAAAAGATATTTTTAATGGATTAACCAATGGTATTCATCGGCTTAAAAGATATAATAAACTTGTCTTATTGTTTCAAAAAGAAAAGCAACCTCAAGGTATGCTTAAAGGATTTAAAGCCTTTTGTAAAATGAATGCAAAACCTAATGAAATAATAGATACTCTAAAAAATAGAACCCTAGAAAAAGGAGAAATCTATCTTATTCCTGATGATAGAAATCTAATCTTAATCATAAAAAAAATAAAAGAACAACGACTTATACTAGGAAGTAATATCGGAATCATTTCATATAACGATACATTACTAAAAGAAGTTGTTGAAGATGGTATTACTACAATATCTACAGACTTTAATGAAATGGGGAAAAGGTTAGCTCAAATGATTATAAAAAAAGAAAGAGTACAAATAGAAAACTCTTGCTCTTTAATTCTAAGAAATTCATTATAAAGTGTTCGAAATAAAAAGTAAACAGACTACCGATTCCAATACGCCTTATATCGAATTATCTAGTGCCAATGGAGCTAAAGCAAAAATCTTCCCAACATTAGGAGGAAGTATACAACAACTTATTCTTAACAATGAAAAAATTATTGATAGTGAATCTCTACCCTATACTTTATCTCGTGCTTCTGCCCTACTTTTTCCTTTTGTCAACAGAATTAAAAACGGTACTTATTCTTATAAACAAAAAGAATATAAACTGAGAATAAATGACCTTAAAGAAAACAATGCTATTCATGGTCTGGTATATGATAAAACATTCAAGTTAGTTTCTAAAAAAGCAAACAACTCAAATGCAACGTTAACAGTTTCTTATACTGCAAAAGAAAAAAATAAAGGGTATCCATTTTTATTCACTGTTCTTATGCAATACACGTTATCAAACACAACTTTAAATACTACTATTACCATTGAAAACAATGATACTGTTGAGTTCCCATTTAACATTGGTTGGCATCCTTATTTTTTTAGTTCCAACCGTTCTAAGAGCCAATTGGAATTTAAAAGCGTTCAGAAACTTACTTTTGATCAACAAATGATACCTTCAGAGATAAAAGATATACCTCAAATAGATAGTTGTAAGATTGAAGATAAAAATTTAGATGATTGCTATATTTTAAAGAGTAATACTATTGGTTTTCAAACTCCAGATTATAAAATTGAAATTGAATCATCAGCAGCAGACAATTACTTACAATTGTATACTCCAAAAGAAAAAAATCATATTGCTATAGAGCCGATGACTGCTATTGCCAATAGTTTTAATAATAAACTTGGAATTTCTATTCTAAAACCACAGGAAGAACACCAAATTACTTGGACAATTAACCTTATAGATATTAATAAGTAAGAGCCTCTAAAAATATGAACATTAAAAATAGCATCAAAACAATATTTTTACTCTTATCTATTATAGCTATGGGTCAAAATAGTGATCCAATAAAAGATTATAAAAATTATATTGAAAATGAACAGGTCATAAGCGAATATAAATTAGATGCCCATACTTCGTTCACTTCTTTTGCTACTTTAAATGAAATACAAACCAATACGCCAACATTTTACAAATCATTAGATGGAATTTGGAATTTTAATTGGGTGAAAAATCCAAAAGACAGACCTGTAGATTTTTCATCAACAGGAGTTACGTCCACTAATTGGGATAAAATTGCAGTGCCAGCAAATTGGGAAGTAGAAGGTTTTGGTATTCCAATTTATGTAAATCATCAGTACGAGTTTAACGATTATAAAGCGCCAATCGCTGATGATATGGAACGCGTTGATACTAGATATCCTAAACACCCAGGCAAAGTTCCTGCTACATACAATCCTGTTGGTACATATCAAAGATCATTTACTATTCCTAAAAACTGGAGTAATAGAGAGCAATTTTTAAGTATAGGCGCTATGAAATCTGGTGGTTTTGTTTGGATTAATGGTAATTATGTAGGCTATTCTCAAGGTAGTAAGTTGCCTGCAGAATTTAATATTAGCAAATGGACACATTCGGGAACAAACTCAATTGTAATTCAAATTTTTAGATGGACAGATGGTTCCTATTTAGAGTGTCAGGATTTTTGGAGAATAAGTGGTATAGAAAGAACTGTTGCTATATATGCCCAGCCAAAAATACGTATTCAAGATATTGAAGCATTAGCTACATTAGATGCCACGTATATAAATGGTGAACTTAATTTAGCTATTACCCTTAAAAATCACCTTAAAAAAACTAAAAATCATCAATTAAAGCTCACACTTATAGATGCCCGTCAAAAAGAAATTTATAGCACTACTAGCAGTCATAAAATAAAAGGGAATAGTAATTACACGTATCAATTACACCCTACTATTGAGCAAGTAAAATCATGGAATGCAGAGCAGCCCAATTTATACACCTTACTGGTAGAAAGTAAAGACCATAAAGGAAAAACACTAGAAGTAACTACTCAAAAACTAGGATTTAGATCAGTTGAGATTAAAAACGGACTACTTCTTATAAACGGACAGCACATTACGCTCAAAGGGGTAAATACCCAAGAAACAGATCCTGAAACTGGTCATGTAATGTCAGAAGAACTGATATTAAAAGACATAAAATTATGGAAAGAGAACAATATTAATGCAGTACGTCTTAGTCATTATCCTAGAGGTAGGCGTTTTTATGAACTTTGCGATCGTTATGGTATATATGTTGTTGACGAAGCAAACATAGAATCTCATGGAATGTATTATGGAAAGTATTCTTTAGCTAAAAAACCAAATTGGGAAAAAGCACATCTAGATAGAATGGTTCGCATGGTAAAAAGAGATAAAAACCATGCTTCTGTGATTATTTGGTCTATGGGAAACGAGGCTGGTAATGGAATCAATTTCTTTAAAGGATATAAAACTATAAAAGCGCTTGATAATAGCAAAAGACCTGTGCAATACGAACGTACTTATAAAGATGGGGATTATAACTTGTTTGATATGGAGGCTAATACAGATATAATTGTTCCACAATATCCATCTCCTGCAACTTTTAAAACTATTGGAGAAGCAAAAACAGATCGGCCATTTATTCCAAGTGAATATGCTCATGCTATGGGAAATAGCACTGGAAATTTTCAAGACTACTGGGATATTATTGAACAACATGATAATTTACAAGGTGGTTTTATTTGGGACTGGGTTGACCAATCCATTTGGAAAACAGATAAAAATGGAAATCGTTATTATGCTTATGGTGGTGACTATGGGAAAAATATGCCTTCAGATAATACCTTTTTGAATAATGGTATTGTTTTTCCAAATAGGACACCGCAACCTGCATTAATGGAGGTAAAAAAAGCGCATGAATTCATCAACTTTAAAAACAAAGGAATTACTCGTAACAAAGAACTTAGGATTCTGGTTGAAAACTTATATGATTTTATCAATTTAGATCAGTTTACCATAACAGCAAATCTTAAAGCAGATGGAAACATACTAAAAACAATAGTTTTTAATCAAATATCTATTGCACCACATACAGGAAAAATTATTCGCTTTCCCCTAAAAGATAATCACATTAAGGATAATACGGAGTATTATGTTGAATTATCAGCCATAACCAACACAAATTGGGGAATACTACCAAAAGCACACGAAGTAGCTCATGAACAAATTCCTCTTAAAAATCTTTATCAAAAGAATAAAACAACACTAGTAAATGGTAATAAATTACATATTAAAAAAGACAGTAAAGGAGTTGCTATTTCTAATGAAAATATAAAATTGTATTTCAATAAAAAAGAAGGACGATTAACATCTTTTGTTTTTAAAGACAATGAATTACTAAATAATAAAAAAGGTCCTAAACCTAACTTCTGGAGACCTGTAACTGATAATGATTTTGGTAATAAAATGCATATCAAAAATATTGAGTGGAAAAAAGCTTCCCTATTTGCTAAGATTATAACATTAGATGCTTCTTTATTAAAAGATGGAAATGCTAGTTTAACAGCTGTTTATGACCTTCCTGGTGTAGAAACCAAATTTACAAGTACTTATATCATCCATGGAAATGGAAGTATCAATATTACTAACTCACTAGATTCATCTGATTATGCGGGAGATATTCCTAGAATAGGCATGCGTATGCAGCTGAAAAAATCTTATGATGACATGACCTATTATGGTCGTGGTCCTTGGGAAAACTATCAAGACCGTAAGGCTTCTGCCTTTGTATCTGTTTATGAATCAAAAATAGCCGACCAATATGTTCCATACATCCGTCCTCAAGAAAATGGATATAAAACCGATATCAGATGGGCAGCATTTTCTTCCACTAATTCTAATGGACTCTTAATTGTTGCTGATACAAAAAATACATTAGGAATAAGTGCTTTACATATGCCTAATGAAGATTTTGATACTACAGCTGGAATTACATATAGCAGTAACTCCCAAGTTGATAAAACGTATAGAACAGATGGTTTACCAGATATTAATGCCAGTAAACACACCACAGATATAAAAGAGCAAAACCTAGTACAGCTAAATATTGATTATAAACAACGAGGAGTTGGTGGAGATGATAGCTGGCATGCCATGCCACAAAAAGAATATTTATTAAAAGCAAAGCAAAAATATACTTACAGTTTTTACCTCATTCCTTTTGAAAACAAAACAAAAGATAATTTTATTGAAATGTCAAAAACATATGCCAACCAAAAAAAATAACTAACAGAAACCACTAAAAACTAAACTATGCAAATTATTACATTTTTAGGATTTACCTTATTAGTAGCACTAATATCGTATTATAAAAGTAGAAAAAACAATGAAGCTACTTCAGATGGCTATTTTCTAGGAGGAAGAAGTCTTTCTGGTATCGTAATAGCTGGATCATTACTATTGACCAACTTATCTACAGAACAAATTGTAGGACTTAACGGTGCTGCATTTAAAGAAGGTATTTTAGTAATGGCTTGGGAAACCTTAGCCGCTATTGCAATGGTAGTAACTGCCATGTTTTTATTACCTAGATATTTAAAAGGAGGAATTACTACCATACCTCAATTTTTAGAACGCAGGTATGATAAAATGACAAAAACGTTTACTTCTATCCTGTTTTTAAGTGGATATGTTGTCATCTTGCTTCCAATAGTTCTTTATTCAGGAGCATTAGCAATAAATACAATGTTTGATGTTCCAGAAATGTTAGGCCTTAGTGAAAATACATCATTATGGATTACCGTTTGGGGTATTGGAATTATAGGTTCTATTTATGCCATATTTGGTGGACTAAAAGCAGTAGCTGTGTCTGACACTATAAATGCTGTAGGTCTATTAATTGGTGGGCTAATGATTCCAGTATTTGGATTATGGGCAATAGGCGATGATAGTATTACAAATGGAATTTCTATATTAATGGATTCGCATCCAGATAAATTCAAATCGCTAGGAGATTCTGATTCTGCAATCCCTTTTGGCACCATTTTTACAGGAATGATGCTAGTACAATTATTTTATTGGGGAACCAATCAAGCAATTATACAACGTGCTTTAGGGGCTAAAAATTTGAAAGAGGGACAAAAAGGGTTGCTATATGCATCTTTTATTAAAGTATTAGGCCCATTAATTGTTGTATTACCGGGTATTATCGCATTTCATATGTTTGGTAATACTTTAGAGAATGCAGATCAAGCCTATCCTATGTTGGTTACAAAAGTCCTGCCTGCCTCGCTTGTTGGCTTTTTTGCTGCGGTATTATTTGGTGCAATTTTAAGTTCTTTTAATTCAGCTTTAAATAGTTCTGTAACCTTATTCGGTATAGATATTTACAAAAGTTATTACAACCAAGAAGCTACAGAAAAACAAACTGTTATTGCTGGTAAAAAATTCGGAATTATTTTGGCCATTCTATCCATGTGCATTGCCCCATTAATTGCAAAAGCACCTAATGGATTATTTGGATACCTACAAGAAATAAATGGTTGTTATAGTATTCCAATACTAACAATAATTGTTGTTGGATATTTAACAAAACGTGTTCCTGCATTGGCTGCAAAAGTAGCTATGATATCGGGAGTAATTCTTTACAGTATAAGTCAGTTTGTTTTAAAACCCTATGTTGTTGGAGAAGAAAATTATCCTCACTTTTTACATGTAATGGCTATTTTATTCGTATTAAACGTATTAATAATGTTAGTTATTGGATATATAAAACCACGTCAAGAAGCTTACGAACAACAATATACAGAACAAGTAGATATAAAACCTTGGAAATATTTATATCCAGTAGGTATTACAATCACTGTTTTGGTAATAGCAATATATATCTACTTTGCATAACTAATGAATAGTAAATTAAAAGAAAAAGTACAGTCCACCTTTATAACAGAATTTGGTGAAAAACCTACATTAATTGCTTCACCAGGACGAATAAATCTTATTGGAGAACACACAGATTATAATGATGGTTATGTTTTACCAGCTGCAATTGATAAAGGTTTTATTACTGCTATTGCAAAGACAAATGAATCTGTCTGCACAGTAATAGCACTAGATCTTGAAGAAACCTATGTTTTTTCTTTAGAAGATGTAGTACCGTTAAAAAATGGTGATTGGAGGAACTACATTCTAGGTGTTATCGCTGAATTGCAAAAAAAAGGAAAAATTATTCAAAATTTCAATTTGGTTTTTTCCGGTGATATTCCAGCTGGATCAGGATTATCCTCTTCTGCTGCACTAGAGAATAGTGTTGTTTTTGGGTTAAATTATCTTTTTGAGTTGGCACTTTCAAAAAAAGAAATGATTTTTATTTCTCAAAAAGCAGAACACAATTTTGTTGGTGTTAAGTGTGGCATTATGGATCAATATGCAAGTATGTATGGAGAAACAGATAAAGCACTATTCCTAAACTGTAGAACTTTAGAGACAGAATCCTTTAAAATAGATTTTTTAGGCTATACAATTGTTCTTTTCAATTCCAATGTAAAACACACTTTAGCAGAAAGTGCCTATAATGAGCGCCGTGAGGTTTGTGAAAAAACAGCAAATTTACTTGATATAAAAGCGCTAATAGATGCTGATTTACCGTTATTAGATAGCATTAAAAACCAGCTTTCAAATGATGAGTACCTAAAAGCAAAGTACGTAATTGAAGAAAACAATAGGGTTTTAGCTGCAATTTCTGCCATTAAAAACGATGATATTACAATACTTGGTCAATTGCTTTTTGAATCTCATAATGGTTTAAAAAATGACTATAATGTAAGTTGTAAAGAATTAGATTTTTTAGTAGATCTGGGAATAAAAAATGATGCAGTAATTGGAGCAAGAATGATGGGTGGAGGTTTTGGCGGTTGCACAATAAACTTAGTAAAGAAAGACAATGTAAATCAATTTATTACGGAAACTTCAAAAGCATATTTGAATCAATTTAACAAAGACTGTAGTGTTTACCATGTTAAACTTACTCAAGGAACACATTTAATTGAAAATTAAAAATGAACAACAAAGAAATACAAGAATACTCTCATAAAAGATTCAATATTCTAACCGGAGAATGGGTACTGGTTTCTCCTCACAGAGCAAAACGCCCATGGCAAGGTCAAGAGGAAGATAGCGTAAAAGAAACTCGACCTGCTCATGATGAAAATTGCTTTTTATGTTCAGGAAACACCAGATCTGGTGGAGAATTAAATCCTAACTATACAGATGTTTTTGTTTTTAATAATGATTTTGCTGCCTTGCAGGAAAAATCTCCTTCATTTTCAGTAATTAATGGCTTGCTCAAAGCTGAAAGTGAATCTGGAATTTGCAAAGTAATCTGTTTTAGTCCAGACCACTCAAAAAGCTTGGCAGATATGTCGGTTGACAACATTACCAAAGTGGTTGATGTGTGGCAAAAAGAGTATCAACTTCTAGGAGAAAATGCGAATATCAATTATGTTCAAATATTTGAAAACAAAGGAGCTGTAATGGGCTGTAGTAATCCGCATCCCCATGGACAAATATGGAGTCAGTCAACACTACCAAATGAAGTGGTAAAAAAAGATAAGCAGCAAGACTTATATTTTCAATCAAATCAGCAAACCCTATTAAAATCATATTTAGATCAAGAACTAGAAGAAAAAGAACGTATCTTATATCAGAATGATAGCTTTGTTGTTCTTGTTCCATACTGGGCTACATGGCCTTTTGAAACTATGATTATCCCAAAACAACCTCAGCAAAACATTAGTCTTTTAACAACAAAAGATAAAAAATTATTTGCTGATGCCATATCCATTTTAACAAAAGCATATGATAAGTTATTTAATTGTTCTTTCCCTTATTCTAGTGGTATTCATCAAGCACCAACAACAGGAATGGACTACCCATATTGGCATTGGCATATGTCATTCTATCCCCCATTACTAAGAAGTGCTACTGTAAAAAAGTTTATGGTTGGATACGAGATGTTTGGTTCACCTCAAAGAGATATTACTGCAGAGAGAGCTACTGAAATGCTCAGAAATGTATTATAATAGTATTTTAAAACTACATGATTTTTTGCCTTTGCTTAACAATAAATGTGCTAAAAAAACCAATAAATGCACCAATAGGTAACCCAATCAATGAATTACACATTATAGCAGTTCTAAAACCAAATATTTCTATAAATGTACCTATTGCTGCACCCAAAGCCCCTCCAATTAATAGGGCAATAAGTCTATAAACAACTTTAGATTTTATCGCTAGTACATTCCTTTTCATACCTTAAAATTAGTCCAGCTATACTGTGTTTTCCAACAAAAAAGAAAACACAGTTTTATACTTTACATATTTGTTTGTAAAACTATGCTTTAATTATTGTAAAAAAGTAGGGGTTTTTCCCCTAATTTTTTAATTAAGCCCTACATATAATGTTAACAATTAATGAATAGCACATTATATATAATAAACTAATGCATAATTAACTACTTATAACTTCAGTAGATTAGCCCCTTTTCCTATAACCATGACACCAAAAACAAATACACCATGTTCTTCTTTAATTAAAGCTACTTCTTGATAAATACTCTCTAAACTAGATATAACCATAAAAGCACCAAACAAAACCCTCATAACTGGTCTTTTTAGTATAAGAACAGTGTTCCTAAAGGTTTTAACAATCCAATTATTCCCCAATAGTAAAGACTTTAAAGAGTTTAAAAACATTATAAAACCAATAATAAACAGCACATGACCTTTGTGAAACTCTTCCCATTCTTCATAAATACTATATAAGCTATATATAATTAAAAAAGCACCAACAGTACAATCAAAATATGTTTTCTGTATAATTGTTTTATAGGTACTTTTTAACCATTGAATACTATTCATTATTGTTTTATTAAATTTTTTGAGCTTTTATCAAAATCTTGCACAGCTGTTTCTGCTCTGACCAATGCTTTCCATAAATTTTCTTCTAAAAAACAAAGGCTTGCTCCTCCCCTATTTTTTTGAGATTCCATTCTATTCATGTCTGCAATACAGATCCATGGTTTATCATTATCATTGTTTTTTATGGCTACTCCCCATTTAGCATGATCCTTAGTATATGGCCAAGAATAATGGGTAGCTTTGCTTGCTACGAAACAAAGCGACAATACATCTTCATCTACAAAATCGGATGTATCATCTTTTTCTGGTGATACTTTACCACGCCTCCAGGTTTCTACAGTAAAATCTGCTTTTAATGTTGGACATACTAAATCTATCCAAAAATCTTTATCCCATTTTTTACTTTTCGCTATCAATAAAAATTCTTTTCCTGCTTTTGATTTTAATTGTAGATTTTCTGGAGTTACAGATTCCTTTATTCCAATTCCTTTGTACAAACAAAAAAGAGCTTCCTCTGCTCCAATACTTCTTGGCATCTTAGAGCTTTCTATTAAAATTTGTGGATTTTGTTGACATAACATTTGTGCTGCAATTTTATTTGCCGATTCATAATTTTCCAAGGTTATACATAGAAACGTCTGCCCATATATGGCTTCTTTTTCTGGGAACCTAGTTTCATTATGGCTAGGGAATCTAGGTGTTGAATGCAATAAAAATACAGCTTGATCATTTTTTTTATCAAAAGCTAATATTCCTTTACAATGCCCCTTTCCTCCTTTATTATTCTCCGAATCTGCATGTTCATCATTATAAACAATATAACCAACATCAGAATTATCGGTATCAAAAAGCATTGCTAAAGTCTCAAACAAAGCTCCTTTTTCTTCATTGATTTTATGGGTAGACAACACAAAATTTTGACTACTATCATCATAATAAAAATAGTCATATCCCTTGTTCTTTTCTGTTCCTGTAGAAATTGGTGTTTTATATATAAACCACCAATCTCTAGCTGCTCCTTTTTCACTTTTTGCAACAATCATAATTTCAAATTATGGAGTTACACTTTCTTTTAACGCATTTTTTATAGTCGGAATTTTTTGAATATTAAGATTAAAAAATCGAGGGCCATAATATACTGGTTCATCTAAATCTGTATAAGCACTCATTAATTTATATTCTTTAGGATACAAATTTTTAAGTTTCGTAATTACAACTTCTGGTATTTCTAACTTCATGATATAAAAACAAGACATTACTCTCATTTCTGACATGGAACCTACTGCGGCTCCAAAACTTGGCCACGATTGATCTTTTGGTCCATTCCACATCAATTCTAAATCTGACATTATCCTGGTATACAATACATCAAAAGCTTTAAGATGTGTTTCCACAGCAGCTGCATCAGGATCCAATTCTAAAATTTTCCCATAACCATCTTCAGGAATTAACAGTGTATTGACAACTTCTGGAAATTGCACTTTATATCCCTTAAAAAAATCTGAAACATTAGCATTGGTCATTTCTACTTTAGGACTAGGTTCTTGATATTGATGTCCATAAAATATTTCTGCAAATCGTCCATAATGAGATAATTCTCCTTCAGATACCTCTCCTGCATGTAAATTTGTTTGCTGCGATCCTTCTCCTTGCTCCAATATCTCTTCAAAACCAGCATATATCTGTGTTAATGGATCTACGCCTGCTACATAAGTGATTGTTGTAAATCCTATATCATCTCCTACTTGGTTAGAAGTTCCCCCTTTTTTTACTGCTGCCCTTACTTCATCAGCATTATCCTCTATTGCATCTTTTATTGCATTGTATAATTTAGATATGGTTGGATATTCTTCTGATTTATATTCATCTGGCAGTAAAAATTCTGGCATTTCTACCCTTAAAAAATTTAATAATTGTTTTTTTGTGAATTTTCCAATTACCGCTTCCAAATCTGGTTCTGCATTTCCTGGTAATCCTTTTCTAGGAAAAGCTGGATTTAAATCTTTAATCTGAGGTGTTCCTCCAATTGCCGCCAAGGTATTACAAGCAATTGCCATGTGCACCATCTCTTCCATAACTATACTTCTAAATAAATTATAAGAAGGGAAATTTTGTACTTTATGAGAAAACATAGAAGAAAGATACAATGGTAGCGTAGCATGTTCTAATGCTATTGCTATTTGAAGTGCCGATTTTATCCAATCCATATTCCTTTTTTTGTGATGGACTACTAAATGCTCATTTATTGTTTTCATACATTTATTTTTATTAATTGGTAGTTACGTTGTTATCTTTTATAAATACTATTATGATTAATTATATGATTTCTTCGGTATAAATTAGTAATGGTTTAATAGCTGCTTCTTGTAGCTGATAATAACTTGCTGTAATAGGCTTTACACTACCATTTAACTTCAATATTTGAAAGCCTCTATTATACCATCCATCAGTAATTCCTAATTTTACAGATTCATTCACTAAAGGAACAGGATATTTTTGTTCATACGGAGCTTCTTTTTCTGCAACTGGAATAGCTGAATGCCCTGTACATCTACCTTTTGGTATGGTCTTTAATAATTCTGCTGACGTTGGCCAACCTTCTGGTCTATACTCATCTTTATATATTCCTAAGTTATGTTCATGTCCCCAAAACCAAGCGGCTACTTTTGTATCCATAAATTCTCCAAACTGTTGGTATAACTTGGTATTAATCCAAGCTCTATTTGTATCAGTTTCATCAGGAACTAACACGCCATCTTCTTCGATTTTTTGCTGTGGTACTCCTATCTTTTGTTTGGCAGAATACACTTGGTGGTGAGAAAGTAAAATTGTTCTCCCAGTAAAGTTTTTAATCTGATTGGCATGCCACTCTTGCTCATCTGTTCTAATAGGAATCATTTCTTCCTTTACAGTAGTATCCTTTACCGCTATTGTAGCATCATTACACCTATGAAATAATGGATTGTAAGCATTTGCCCAATGTGGATTGCTTTTATCTTCAGGAAGATCTACTTTATTATTATGCAATAAGGATAATGTAGCTTTCTGTATTTTTTCAGGAACATCCATATAATGTCCATAAAAACTAGTGTCCATTCCTAAAAACTGCCAAGAATCATCTTCCGTTTGTAATCCAAAAAAACTGGCTTGTTGTCGTTGATCTGCACTATATACCAATTGCATCCCATCTAAACAATCATAGAAAGCAACTCCTCCAGTAAAATACTCGTGATTTCCGGGGATATTAAAAACAGGAACTTGTTTGTTATTGGCTTTCATTACTTCATTTATCAGACCTGTAAACCTGGTATCAAATTCATAAGGTGTACCAGAATAATAGATATCACCTAAATGTAAAATCACATCTGGATCAAAGGATAATGTTGCTTCTAAAACTGCAGCAGCGATATCCGTACCTATACCGATATCTCCAATAATAGCGACAGTAGCATCAGTGGGTATTTTCCATTTGATGGTTCCATAGTCAAGATTATTGTTTCCATATAACTCATCTTGCCAAGAACGATATTGTGGAGATTGTCCTTTATGAAAAGGATAATCCCAGTAGTACAAAAAGTACTCTACAAACATCTCTTCCCATAATGGGTTTCCAAATTTAAATCGAGCTCTTTGCTTATTTATTTCGGTTACCCGTTGTTCGTCTTTTGCTATTTCTGCATGAGCCAATTGATGATGCAATTGTACTAAATATGCCATAATAGTTGGATCTGTATCCGAATGCTCATTTTCAGAGTCTTTGGGTGCTACCAAAGGAATATTCTTTAGCATTGCTTCGCTATAAGTATCAATAGCTTTTAACATAGGATGCTCTTCTGATACTTTACCTCCTTCTCGTTTGGCAATTGCTGCAGTGGCAGATGATTTTAGTAAAGCCAAATGTGGCGAATTGTACGGATCCATAAAACTAAGGCCTTTGCAATTGAATATTCATACAGTCTTGTACTTCCAAATCAAATCCATCCCATTGATTCCATAATCCATCAGGAAGTGTTGTCTTTATCGTTTCTTTATTCAAAAAAGGAGTTGTTATGTTTACCAATTCATTAAATGCACCAACATCAACACTAACACCTTCAGGAAAATGTTCCCAGAAAACCACAAAATCAGCACCAATACAAATTAGTGCTCCATCTGCTCCTACTGATGGTGATTTTTGATACGCTTTTACCCATTCTCCTACTTCTTCCATAAATGACGAAGTATCTTGTCCTTCTTTTACTGCCCCAACCAAATGTCTAATATTTCCATACATCCAATCAGATTTTTTATCGATTAGATAATAGGGCTGATCTTCTTCTAAAACACCTTCAAAAGCAATAGGAAACCCTGATTTACTTTTTTCAGAATATACTAATGAGTGCATACTTGTATATGTTCTTACAGCTACTGTATGAAATCCTTCTTTATAGGTTTCTGGTGATCTCCAAAACATTAAAGCTGTCTGATCAGGAACTGTATTTGGCTTATCTGTAATAATTGGCAAAGATGGTACATAAGCATGTAATCCTATATTTGGTTGTAACAAACAACATGCAGGAACAAAAGTTTCTCCTAAAAATTTGGAAAATTCTTGATGCGTTTGATTTTCAATCTTGTACCCACGCCAAACATGAACCGAATTTGGCGCTATTGGGGATAATTTATTGGGCATATTCCAAAGAATTTCGCTCAAACTGCATATTGAAGCTATTACCTGGTTTTATATCCATTCCTGGCCAAACTTCCCATAAACCATCTGTTAATGACGTTGGATTTGGATTTGCTATAAGTTTCCAACTTACTAGATTTTCTAATGCAATAAAACCTTTCGATTTTTCCTTAGACAATTCCCAATAGACGATATAATCTTCTCCAATACAAACAACTCCTCCAGCTATACTTTTATTTTCTTGAATAGATGTGATTATTGCTGTGACTTTTGCACAAAAAACATCAGAACTCATCGTCTCGGGTTTGGCAGCTACCAAATGATGCACATTTCCATTCATCCAATCTGCTGGCTTGTCTATTAAAAAACTAGGCTCATTTTCAATTAAATTTCCTGAAAATAACGTTGGAAAATCGGCTCTACTTTCTTTAGTATATACAGAACCATGCGTTAAGGTATAAGTTCTTACTGCTAATGTTTTAAATCCATTTTTATATGTTTCTTGAGAATCCCAATACAATATTGCAGTTTCATCTGGAACACTACTAGGTTTACCTGTCATTCCCCCAGGAATTGTTGGTATATATGCTGATAATCCAATTGGGGTTTGCATTTCTACTGTTGCGGGTACAAATACAGTTGATAACCTATGGAAAAAATCATTAATATTTAATTCAGGTGAGCGATATCCTCGCCAAACACGGACTGCCTGAGGAGGAACTAAATGTGGTTTTTTCATGTTATATGTTTATTATTTTTTCAACAGTCTACATCACACACTAATAACCTTTTATCAAATAATTAGGCTTTAACATGCTCGTTTTATGTTATTTTTTTATTCATCTACTTTACACTTTTACTACTTCCTTAGGTTTTCCTGCAATTACCATTTGTGATGCTACTTGCTGTAAATAACCTGGTGGTGGTTGACTTTCTTTAGTTTTGCCATAGGAACAGCCTAGAGGAAATTTCCAATGATCATTTACACAAAAATGGCAAGAACCTTCTGTACGAGTTAAATACCCTGGTTTTCCATTTTTTTCATTAGAATAAGCTAACTCACCTTTAACATAAAGATCTTCTAGAACTTTTGCCATTTCTCTATGTGGATTGTAATAATAATTCCAAAGCACCGTCAAAGCTTCATTATACGAAGTCTTTAATTCGCTAAGTACCTTTATTAAATCAGCTATAACCTCAATTGCAACAAAATAACCTTGCTTTTTTGCTGCTACAAAATGTAATCTTTTATCTGTTGTTAAAAACTCATAACATTCTGGATAATTAGATTCAAATGATTTCCAATCATCCTGGTTCATTCTAAACTGTGGAAGATAATTGGTATTATAAGAAAAATGTGGTGTTACAATTATTCTAGTTGATAAATTATAAGTAATTCCATCTATGGCTGTGTTAAACTTAAGATAAGTTGGTTTTTTGCTATCTATTGTTTCTTTAAATAAAGTAAATGCACCATCTTCTGGATACCTAGATAATGGAGTTTCTCTATTAAATAAACTTGCAAATGCACCATGAAACATATTATAAGAAGCTTCACCTACCAAAAATAATACTGCTGGCTTGGTCTGCACCAATTGTTTTACGGCCCATGCGTTTTTGCTTACGCAATTGTGTACAATTGTATCTTTCTGATTTCCTAAATAATCTTCGTTCCAATGTGGAGAGGCACAGGCAACCATATCTGCTTGACATACATCTTCTCCTATTTTTAAATTAATATCTGAACATCCTTTGGACTGCAAAAATTCTTGAAAATAATTTAATGTAGGAACAAACTGCTCGTAATATCCTATTTCTCCTTGATAAATATCAACAGGTAAATTCTTAGGTACATTTAATCGTGCAGCAATTACCTGACCTGCTTCAAAAATATTGTTTGGCTCATAATGATCAAATAATAACACATATCTAGGTGTTCCTAATTCTCTTTTTAATTGAATTACTGTAGTATCATTATCACCATCATAAAGCACTTCTATTGCATAATCTGGATCGGCACTTGTACGAATCGCTTTTACCAATTTTCCCTTTCTTTCAGCTTTAATTTGTCCTTCTGAAATAATATACTTTTTTGCGACGTCTATATTTAGGTGTTCCTGAAAAACAGATCTATATCTATAATAATATGCATATTTAGCAAAAGCATCTGTTTTATCATTGCTCGTAAAATTGGGATAAGCCCAACTAGTTCCTTGCAACCCAGGAGCGAAAGCTGTAAGATTAGGATTAATTCCAATGGTCATAATTGGTGCTTTTCTACAGCCATCCATTACTTCTCCATTAGGAAAAGCTTCTTCTCTAGTTGTTGCTTCTAACCATTCATAATCTTTTTCCTTTTTTTTAGGTGAATTCCCTTTTGGGAAATTACTATTAAAATCAAATACTGGAAACGGGCCATATGGTTGATTGTTTACATCCTTAGGCCAGAAAAAAGAACAGGTTCCGCATGATCTTACATTATAGACCAAGTCTATCTCTATTGGAGCTGCAGTATCCTTACTGGCAACTCTAGTCGGGTTATACTTTCTCATAAGACCAAAGTATTAACCAACAATTGCTGCCCAAGTTGTTAATGCACCATTAAAACTAGTGTAAAATCCACAGGTTTCATATATAAGACTAGACCATTGTTTTCTAACATTATCAGGAATTATAGTACCATTTACAGCTGTACTTGCTACAATTGGGTCAGAAATATTTCTAACAAAACAAAAGTCTACACCTTGTAATGCTGCTTCATGCCCTACTACGGTATCATCCATTTCTAACACACTATACTCTTCAGCATTATTACCATTAGCAATAAAATAATAATCAGTGGTTAATAAAGGCACATTTTTTTTAAGCAGTACTTTCGGACTTTTAATATTATTAGGTTTCAATGGGTTGTTTACCAAATCCGCTAAAGAAAACGCTGAAGACCCTGAAACACTATCATGTAATTCTGTTATAAGATGATTTAATTCATTTTGTGATAATACATCATTAAGTGGTAAAAACAATTCTTCTTGAACTCCATCTTGTTTAAACAATGATGGGTACCAATTGCAACTAACTGTTTTATTATTATATGATGCATGTATATTTTCAGGCTTTTCTAATTGAATATGTCCAGCGTTAGTTACTACCACATCACCAAGTGATTCCTCTAATGTAGAGCCTCCAGCTGTACCAATTGTATAAACTTGACTTGGAGATACATCAGCTATAATATTCTTAACCATATCAGATAAACCGTCAATATAAGGAGGATGAGCAAGATGAGATTCTGATTTAAACAACAATACCTTTGTCTCTTTTCCTTTATTATTTTTGATTTTCACCAAAGAAAAATATCCCCAAAGATGTGGTGCAGATGATTCTGGAGCATTTTTTGAATACAAATGCCAATCATCTCTCCAATAGGTATCTTTTGAATTCCTTGGGTATTCACTATTTCTAAAGACATGATCTAATGCTGACCATTCTGCACTGGTCCATGTGATAACCACACAATCGGCACTAGGTAGTTCCGCTTCTGAACCTTCATAGTTAAATTCTATTCTTTCTGGTGCTGTTGCTCCTATTGCTTCCCAATTTACAATTGGCAAATCCATTAAAGCAGTTGATTTTGCTACTATACTTTTTGTTTTTAACATGTGAGATGAGATTATTATAATATGTTTTAAGTAATTATGTTATACGTAAGTTTCTCTTAATTTTGTTTTAGTTTTAGAAGTGGTTTCTAATAAGTTATTGTATACTAACGTATAATTATTTGTTCCGACATTAAAAGAAAACAGACAACTAGCATCTGCTATTGATGGCATAGTACACTCAATACTCCATCCTAAACAATTACCATAAATACTATTATAAGTAGTTTCTCCATTTGTTCTATAGGTTGCAAAAAATGGAAAACCTTCCACATTTGTAAATGCTGAAACAAAATTTAGATTTAACATCTGGTCAGGAACATCAATATTTAATACTGGATGCGAACTTTCTGTAGGGTCATCCATAAAATGATCTATATTCACTTTTCCATATACTTCATTGGTTTTAATAAAGAAATTTTCTCCCCCCATCTGAAAAAAAGAAAAACGCGTCCAGCCTTTTGCCCAAGTTGCAGACCATGTTTTTTCTGCATAGGCAATACCATTTGGAGGAATACTAATTTGATATTTAGCTACAGCTCCATTTTTTACATCATAAGCAATAAAAAACTGCCCAAAACGATATGAAAATGTTTTTACAGTAGATAAGCCCTTTCCTATTTTTACTTGATAAGCACTTGTAAACTCAAAATCATCAGAAATATGAATAATATCTGCATGTTTATCTTCTGGATTATAGGTCAACAACATTGGTCTATTCCCCATATAGAAAACATCAATTATTGAAGTTCCGAAAGAGAAATTTTTTATAAATGATTCTTTAAAAAACGTACCATCAACACTAGTAATGTAAACAACTGCTTTTTTTGTTGTTGGATTGAACCCAATAACATAATCGGTGTTGTTAAGTTTACAATTGACTAGATTTACTAAGCCATTTTGAAGTGGATTAATTTTTGCATTCTCAACAGTATCTACTGTGAGTTTACCTAGTGAATTTGTTGATTGTACTTGATAAAGTGAGTAAGATGTCATAATTACTTTTTTAAGGTTAAATTATTCTGATTTAAGGTTTATTCTATTATTTCGATCATAAATTACAAATATAATTTCAATAAAGTAATATTTTTCCTATAGTAATTATTTAGATTAATAAAAAATAATCGATTAAAAGCATAATTATCTTACTCAAAACAAATCAATTAAAAAAAATGGCTGTGGTATATATACCACAGCCATAAATATTTGAACCGTAAAACTGAATATTTTATATAGAAAAATTAATCTATTTCGGCTACAACACTTCCACAATTGAGCATTTGATTACCGTAATACGGATTAAGTACTTCTTTATTAATACTTGCCCAAAATGCTCCTTTATTATTTGCTGCCATAGGACAAAAATGCTTATAAACTTTTACACCGATACCAAAAGTTTCTATGCTCTTGATAACAGCATCAGAAGCTTTTATAAATGCCTTACGTTGTTTTTCAATACTTTCAGTATTGGAAATTATAATTATTTCTTTAGCTATAACATTACTATAATTCATCCATTGCAAATGGGCATCATTGTCAGCTAGGAGTTTCATATCAACCATTTTTAAAGCTTTATTTACTACTAAAGCTTTATTCTTTGCAGCGTTACCTTTATCTTCTACTAAAGACTGTTTTAAAACAAGATATGCTTCAAATAAGCCTTTTAATTGACCTTTAAACTTATCAGAAACAGAAAGTCTTTTTACAACTTCTTTATTTTTTTTAATATCCTGATCGTTAGCACTATTCATCATGCTTTTTTTTCCTTGTAATTGTGCGGCAGCATCGACAGTAAATGTTCCATTTACTACAATTTCATCATTAACGTTTAATCCAGAAACAATTTCGTAATCTTCTCCTATACTATTACCCAACGTTACTTCCCTCATTTCAAAAACAGGTTCATCCTTATTTACTTTTACATAAACTAAAGAACGTTTTCCTGTCCATAATACAGCGGTTTTTGGAACAGAGATTAAGGTATTAGCTACAGCATTAGCGCTGGTAGTTTTTAAATTACCTTTTACAAACATTCCAATTTTTAAGTTACCTTTTCTATTTTGCAATGGTACCCTTATGGTTATGGTTCTAGTGTTTGAATCTACTACTGGAGCAATAAATGAGACCTTACCTTTTAGTTTCGCATTAGGGTCAGCATTTGTAATGATACTTATTTCGCTCCCCAGGTTAATTTTATTAAGTTGTTTCTCATAAGCATCAAATTCAGCCCAAACCGTAGTTAGATTTGCTATCTTAAACATTGTTTGCCCTTCTTTTATATGGTTACCTTCTTCTACCATTTTATGAGTTACAACTCCTGAAACATTAGCATAAACAGGGAAGTTCTCTGTTATCTTTTTTGAATTTTCAATTTTCAGAATTTGCTTTTCAGAAAGTTTCCATAACTTCAATTTATTTCTAACTGCTTTATATAGCTTTGGCTGTGAAGCCTTCATGGTAAGAGCTGTTAGTAATTCTCCTTGAGTGCTCACTAATTCTGGAGAATAAATTAAAGCCAACAGTTGTCCTTTTTTTACTTCTTCACCAGTTGAATTGATGTATAATTTTTCAATACGACCATTAAAATGAGAAGTTTGCACGGCATTATTCTTTTCATTTTCCTTGATTGTTCCAGACAATACCAAACCACCTCCATTTTGTTGTTCGTTAGAAATAATTATTGTCTCAATATTTGCCAATGCCATTGCATTTTTACTCATCTTAAACTGATGAGTCGATGCAATATCACCATCTGTAGTATTTGCAATGATTAAATCCATGCCACAAATGGGACAATCTCCTGGCTCTGGTAAGTTAATATGTGGATGCATTGAGCAAGTCCACCTTTCTGCTACAGTTGCCTTGGAATCATTGTGTTGGTGATCCATCGAATCTCGTCCTCCCCAAAAAAAACTCCCAATTAATATTCCTACAATCAATACTCCGATGTAAATTCCGTATTTTTTCATGTCTCTATGTTTATTATTTTTTAATGGTAACATGCTTTTCGCTTATAGTCATTACTCACAATGTTTTTTATTGTTTCTCATTGGAATTCATGAACCTTCGGTTTTCTTTGGCTGATAAACTGCTTAACATGTTCTTTTCATACCTCCATATATTAAAATCACTTTTACTTGTTCTTTTTCTTTCTTTGTTTTAGCTTTCTAATCGATGGAGAAGAAACAAACCATAATAAAAACCCACTGCAAACTGTTATGATTCCAAGCAACGAAAAAACTCTTAATACTGTGTTGTTAAAATCATCTCTACCTTCATAATCCATTGTATGCGTCATCCATAAAAAGTCAAACCAACGCCAATTACGATGTCTTACTGTTTGAAAAGTCCCATTAGCAACTGATACATATACCTTTATGTCATCATCATGATCATATGATATTACATATGCAGGTAACAATTTTCCTCTATACTCATGGTGCTTTCCAGTAATTGTTATGAGTTGAATATCTTTTATTTCAATATCCATACGCATTCTGGTTTTTACCACTGCTAATGCTTCTTCCTCTGTTATATTCTTTTTAAGCTCTCCTGAATGTCCATCGTAAAGATATTTATCATTAATCCAATAGTAGGGTTTGCCACCAATATCCTTTAATTCTATTTCTGATATGCTTACCATAGGCTTTAGATCAGAAACACCAATTAAACCATCAAAACTTTTAGGTTTATAGTCTTCATTTTTAAAGTGATCGCCATGAATCTCATCAATATTAGTCCAGCTAAAATAGAGTCCACTAATAGTCCAGAATAAAAACTGTATACCTAAGAAAAGCCCTAAATAGCGATGTGTTTTTCTGATTTTCTGCACTACATTTCTGTTTACCATTATAATCTTTTTTTAAATGAATGCAATTGGTACTAATTTTTCATTTCTTTAGTGTTATTTATAATTTTCCTTTAGTCTTGTAATCCATAGGATTATATCTTGTTTTTCACTTTCTGAAAAAATTGCATCTTGATGAAGAAGTGTATATGAACTCATTGGCATTTCTTCAGTTTTAATTTGGCCTATCATCGCTTTTAGTTTGCTCTTTTTTCTTCGATCAGAATAATTTCCCCATTCATTAAAATTAAGTTCAGTTTTCCCAACACGAATATGATCTTCCAGAAACCAAGCAATCGGTTGTATGTTATTATACCAAGGGTATTTAGTATTGTTACTATGACAATCATAACAGGATACGTATAGCTGATTTTGAATAGTCTTGGGCACATTATTAACTAACATAAAATCAGTAACTGGCACACTCAGACTTTGATTGTTAATCGTGGGTACAAATTGAATACCCACGAATACAATCAATAAAAAAATAGCACTGAATTTTAAAATTTTCATTTTATTATAAAACTCTTTTTAGGTTTGCATTAACCAGTTTTATTTATAATTGCTTTTGTACTGTACCACAATGCAACATTTTACTTCCAAAATATGGGTTGTTAATTTCCTTATTTGCACTCAACCAAGTTCCGCCTGTATTGTTATTATACATTGGACAATATTGTTGATACAAAGCAGTAGATGTACCCGTTATTGCTATCATATCAATCATATCTTTGCTTAAGGTTTCAAAATGCTCTCTTTGATGACCAATAGGACTTTTTATAATATGTTCAGCCTGTTCTTTTGCATTTTCAAGTATTTCCATGTACTCTTTATGTTGTTTCTCTTTTATTTTTGACATATCAAAATTATTGAATGCTGTAAGTAATACTTTTCCACCTTCAGCAGTAACTTTCTGATCATCGGCTATTAATCCATTTTTTAAAACTAAATAGCCTTTTATAATATCAGCAAATTCTCCACTTTTTTGAATGGAAGTTGTTTTTGCAGTTACTTCACTATTTACTGTCGCTTCATCTTTTTTCACTTCATTTTTACATGCTGAAAGTGCCAATATTGCAACTACTATTAAGGACATTGTTTTTCTCATCTTTATTATAATTTAAATTATTATTATTTGTTTTTATTCTTCAATTAAATATGTAATTATTGCCTTCTGAAAAAAGTACTCTTTCTGCGAAGCAACTTCTTGTGTTTCAAACTTTATCTTGAATTTTTGAATTTCTAATATTTGGGTATAATCCATTTTTGCAGTTTCGTACGCAGTTAACAATACTTTGTGCGCTTGTTCTGCATGTTCAATATTTATCTTTTGTGTAGCAATTGTTGCCTTAGCATTTTTAAGAGCAGTAACTGCTTTCTCATATTCTTGATATAATGCGTTTTTTGCTTCTACTTTTGAAGCTAAAACTGTTTTTTGCTGCAATTGCAATTGTTTTTGCTTAGCACTATATTTTTTAGAGAAAAGCGGTATAGAAACAGAAACCATAGGCATTATAATATCCTTTCCATTGTCAGCTAAGTTGACTACATCTCGTTCGGATACAAAAACGTAATCCAATCCAATACCTATTTTTGGCAGTCCTTCTTTTTTGGTGACTTCTTCAGCTTTTACAACTGCATTATTCAAATTATCAAATTGTAATAATTGTGGATTATTACTCAATAACTTTTCATCTAAAACATATTCTACATCCGAACTACCAATTTCACCACTGATAATGATCAAAGCCCTTAAATCCCTATTTAGTAATAAATTAAACATTCTTTTCTTATTCAAGAAAGATTGTTCCATAACCACTAATTTGTTTTTTAACTCATTAGTTTCTATTTTAATTTTTAATACATCAACCATAGTCGATCTATTATTTTGCAATTCATTTAATGCTAGTGCTTCGTAGGTTTTTAAAATTTCTATGTTCTCTTTTAAAATTTCAATAATTGCCTGCTGTTCATATAAATTATAATACGATTTCTTGACATTTAACACAAGTTGTCTTTTGTAAGCATCTACCTTATTTTGTTGAGCAGCTGCCCTAAACCCTATACTTTCTTTTTTTGCTGCTAAAGTTCCAAACCAAGGTAAACTTTGACTTATAGATAATTTTGCTTGTTGTGCCCCTACTCTAGTCTCCGTTTCTTGAACAAAATATCCAGCAGCTATTTTTGTATCTGGAAGACTTCCAACTGCTATCTTTTTTTGTAACAATCCTTCGTATTCAAATTGTTTGGCTTTAAGTTCAGGACTGTTTTTTAAAGCAATTTCTAGATATTCATTTAGCTGTTGAGCTCTTGTTGAATACATCGAAAGTAATAAGCTAAAACATACTATTCCTTGAATACCTATGCGTTTATATACTAACTTTTTCATTTTTACTTTTTTAAACTTATTTCTGCTTTCCAACTATATAATATAGGAACTACAAATAATGTAATTAAAGCAACAAGCATACCTCCAAAGCTTGGAATGGCCATAGGTATCATAATATCAGATCCTCTACCTGTTGCTGTGAGCACAGGTAATAATGCCAAAATTGTAGTTGCTGTTGTCATCAAACATGGGCGAATACGTTTCTCTCCTGCTTCTACTATTGAAGTTCTAATCTCCTGCTTAGTTTTTGGGCTATTTTTCTTAAATGTTTGGGTTAAATATGTAGCCATAACCACACCATCATCAGTAGCAATACCAAATAGCGCTATAAATCCTACCCAAACAGCGACACTTAAATTTACTGTCTTCATTTGAAATAGTTCTCGAAGATTAAAACCAAACATATCAATATTTAGAAACCAGGGTTCTCCATACAGCCAAATCATTATAAATCCTCCTGCAAAAGCCACAGCAATACCAGTAAACACCATTAACGATGTTGCAATAGATTTAAATTGAAAATACAAGATTAAAAAGATAATCACTAGTGCTAATGGAACTACAACTGCCAATGTTTTCTCAGCTCTAATTTGATTTTCATAGGTTCCTGTAAACTGATAATTAATTCCTTTTGGAACTACTAATTCTCCTCGATCAATAGCACCATCAATTACTTTTTGTGCATTTTCAATAACACCAACTTCAGCTTCTCCATCAATTTTATCAAAAAGTACATATCCTACTAAAAAGGTATTTTCACTCTTGATTACCTGTGGTCCTTGCTCGTATGCTATTGTAACCAATTCTTTTAAAGGAATAGGACTCCCATTTGGTATTGGTACATAAATTTGTTCTAAATCTTCAGGAGTAGCTCGTTGTTCTCTGGGATAACGAACACGTATCCCATAGCGTTCTCTTCCTTCTACAGTTTGTGTTAGCACCTTACCTCCTATTGCAATCTCCAATGTATTTTGCACTTTTTTTATTGTCAATCCATATCTAGCAATCTTATTTCTATCAATTTCAATCAATAAATATGGCTTACCAACAATTCTGTCTGCAAAAACAGCTTCTTTTTTTACTCCTGGAACTTGTTTTAGCAATTTTTCCAATGCCAGTCCAAAATTTTCAATTGTTATTAAATCTTGTCCTTTAATCTTTATTCCCATTGGTGCTCTCATACCGGTTTGTAGCATTACAAGTCTGGTTTCTATAGGCTGCAATTTTGGGGCAGAGGTAATACCTGGTAATTTGGTCACTTTTATTATTTCTGTCCAAATGTCATTGGGAGATTTTATATGAGGCCTCCAATTTCTATAATATTCACCTTCGTTGGAGACATATAATTCGTTCGCATCAACTTTTGTTCCTGATTTAATTAACGTTCCAGAACGCGTTTTAAATAACCCTTCTTTATTAACCTCAAATTTAAGTCGATTGCCATGAGTACCTTTTTTATATTCGGGATAATAGGCTATAATATTTTCGTACATGGATAATGGCGCAGGATCCAAAGCACTCTCAACTCTACCAGCTTTCCCTACCACTGTTTTGACTTCAGGAATTGACGCCACTGCCATATCTAACTGCTGTAATACCCTTCTATTTTCCTCAACTCCAGAATGTGGTAATGAAGTTGGCATTAACAAAAAAGAGCCTTCATTCAATGCTGGCATAAACTCCTTGCCTGTAGTATTCCAAATTGCTACTCCAAAAACAATTATAAGCGTTGGTATACTTAAAAACAATAACTTATTAGCCAATGCCCAATTCAAAATCCGAACATAGTACATTTTAAATACGGTAAAAACGCCTAGAATACCAAAGAAGACTATACTTACAAAAAGTAAGTTTGACAAAATTGAATATTCCACTCCCAATGGTCTCCAGTGCACACTTAACAGAAGTGTAATCGTTACTACTGCAATGCTAATATTCACAATATTTTGGACATTTACCGTCTCTCTAAAAGGCAAATAGTTATACCAGTTGAAATACGTGCATGTACTTGCCATTGCAAAAGCTATAAGGGTAAATCCTAAATAATATCCATTTAAAACGCCATACATTCCTATAACAAATACTATGAAATTGATGGTAAAACGGAATAGCTTTTTAGGGGATTTTAAATTAAAAATCCAGGCTGCAAATGGAGGAATTAAAAACAATGCCACCAACATAGCTGAACTTAATGCCATCGTTTTTGTAAATGCTAATGGGCGAAATAATTTTCCTTCAGCTCCAATCATAGTAAAAACAGGAACAAAACTAATTATCGTTGTCAGAACTGCAGTAACAATTGCTCCAGAAACCTCTGTCGTTGCTTTATATACCAATACATTAATTGAGTCCTTACTCTTGTTTTCATCAATATGCCTTATTATATTTTCTGAAAGAATAACGCCTACATCAACCATGGTACCAATGGCAATGGCAATACCAGATAAAGCAACAATATTTGCATCAACATTAAATAATTTCATGGTTATAAAAACCATCAAGACAGATATTGGTAATAAGCTAGATATTAAAATCGATGCTTTTAAGTTAAACACCATTACTATAATTACCAGTATGGTTATTAGAATCTCTAAGGTTAGTGCTTCTTCTAAAGTATCTAAGGTTTCTTCTATTAATTCTGTTCGATCATAAAAAGGAACAATTGTTAATTGAGATGTACGTCCATCTTTTAATACTTTTGAAGGCAAGCCAGCACTAATCTCTTTAATTTGTAACTTAACATTACTAATTACCTCCATAGGATTTGCTCCATAGCGTGCAACAACAACTCCTCCAACTACCTCTGCTCCTTCTTTATCTAATAATCCTCTTCGTTGTGCTGGTCCCAAACTAACCTTTGCAATATCCTTAATCAATATTGGTGTGAAATTTGAAGAGGCTACAACAGCATTTTCTATATCTGAAACTGATTTTACATACCCTAATCCTCGAACTAAATATTCAGCTTTGTTAATTTCTATTGTTTTTGCACCAATATCTTTATTAGAATTACGCACTGCATTCATTACCTGCTCTAAGGTAATATGATATTGCTTTAAAATTTCGGGGTTAACATCTACTTGATATTCTTGAACAAAACCTCCAATAGAAGCTACTTCTGATACTCCCGAAGCTGAAGAAAGACCATATTTTACATAGTAATCTTGGATACTCCTTAATTCGTGTAGATCCCAACCACCAGTTACTCCTCCGTTTTCATCTCTTCCTTCTAGTGTGTACCAAAAAATTTGACCTAGTCCTGTTGCGTCTGGTCCTAAACTTGGCTGGATTCCTCCTGGCAATAAATTCTTGGGTAAAGAATTTAATTTTTCTAAAATTCTACTCCTGCTCCAATAAAATTCTACATCTTCTTCAAAAATAATATAGATGCTAGAAAAGCCAAACATAGAAGAACTTCTGACAGTTTTTACGCCTGGAATTCCTAATAATGAGGTTGTTAATGGATACGTAATCTGGTCTTCAATATCTTGTGGAGAGCGCCCAGCCCATTTTGTAAATACTATCTGTTGATTTTCTCCTATGTCTGGTATAGCATCAACTGCTACTGGACTTCTTGGCAAACTCCCAGTTTCCCAATTAAAGGGTGCAGTTGCAATACCCCATCCTAAAAATAATGATACCAATAGGATAGCAACTAATTTGTTTTCGATTAAAAACTTAATGCTTTTGTTTAGCATATGTATTTTGATTTAAGTACTAATAAGTTTACAGTACAGTTTTGTTTTTATTTTAATCCCAAAAGTGAGTTTAATTCTCTGATGTCAATAATTTTATGATAAAAAAATGACAATCAGTAAACAGCTATTCTAAAATAGATACAAGAAATCTTGTCTATTTTATTATAAAATAGTTGTCAAAAACAATAAAATCAAATTAAATATGCTTCATCAAGAACCTGAATGTCCTTAACAATTAGCGGAGGTATATGTCCAGAAAAAGGAACAATGTTTGTTTCTAATCCTTCAAACAAATTAATATAAGTAGTTACAAATGAAGCTAAGAAAACTTGCTGCTGAAAACTAAATTCTTGAAAATCTCTTCTTAACTCTTCTTGACCTTCAACTAAATTAACGATGTCTTTACAACAACTTTCTTTAGATACAGTATCATCAATTGCAGTATTATCCATTTCCATACCACAGGTCTTAGCATTTACAACAATTGCTGTATCTACCAAATACTTTCCACAATAATGCTCACTAACTGTAAAAGAAAATGTAGAACCTAGCACTAAAATTGCTAAGAAAATTGAGATTGTATTTTTTATAAAAGACTTCATTCGAAATACAAAAATACAATTTTATAATTAAACTAGTTTAAAAATTTGTTAAACTCAATTTTAATTCTTCTCCATAACTCGATAAAAATGTTTAATTTGTTTACCCGTAACTCTATAATTATATGACATGAATATTCCTGAATTACCAAATATTATTCATTATGCAATTCCTTTTTTTGCAATTACATTGTTAATTGAAGCAATCGTAACCACTAATACTCAACAAAAATCATATAATACTAAAGATGCTTTTACATCTGTAATAATGGGTATTGGTAATGTTATTATCAACTTATTTTCCAAATTTATTGTACTATTTGCATTGTATCTAGTTTACGATTATTTAAGGTTTTTTACTATTCCATTTACCTGGTGGGCATGGCTAATTTTATTGTTTGCTGATGATTTTTCTTATTATTGGTTTCATCGTATCAGTCATGAAAGTCGTTTTTTTTGGGCAAGCCATATTGTACATCATTCTTCACAAAAGTATAACCTAAGTACTGCTTTAAGACAAACGTGGACTGGTAATTTTAGTTCTTTTATCTTTTGGTTATGGTTGCCTTTACTTGGTTTTCATCCGATAATGTTAATGATGCAAATGTCTATAAGTCTAATTTATCAATATTGGATCCATACAGAATTGATCCGTAAAATGCCTTTTTGGTTTGAAGCTATTTTTAATACTCCTTCCCATCACAGGGTTCATCATGCTACAAACCCACAATATCTTGATCGGAATCATGCAGGAATATTTATTATTTGGGATAGGATTTTTGGTACTTTTGAACCAGAAATTGAAAAACCAATCTATGGTTTAACTACCAATATCAATACTTATAATCCTTTAAAAATTGCCTTTAATGAATGGATATCACTATTTAAAGATATATTTTCTTCTAAAATAACTTTTTTTAATCGCCTTAAGTATATTTTAAAACCACCAGGATGGAAACATGATGGAAGTAGTATTTTATCAACTGATATGCGAAAAAAATGGAAAGAAAAACAACAATAGTAAAAATTACAACTCTTTTCGTAATACGTTTAAAGCAGTAATAGTTTCAACATGTCCTCTTTTTATTTTTTTATCCATATACTCAAACTCACTATCCAATTCTGATAAGATTTCTTTTGCTGCTTCTTTTTTATCATTTCTTAATAAAAATCGAATGAACTCCGTTCTTTCAGAATAATTTGAATATCTCTTATTTACTTTTCTCAACTCTATTTCAGCTTCCTCTATTTCTCCTTGCTTTTCAAGAGTTAATCCATAAACAAATTGCGCCTTAGATTTCTTAAATTCTGAATACGATTTTATCTCCTTAATATTAATTAAAACTTTAGCATAATCTTTCATCTCATAATAAGAAACCACTAACTGTTCTACTACATAGTAATCTTTCTTAAAATTAGAAGCTAAGGATCTTTCATAATATTCTATAGCTTTAACAAAATCATGATTCTCAAAATAACCATCCGCTAAATTTACAGTATTCTGAAAAGTATCGGCAAAAGCAAGTTGCTTTTCCAAGTTTAAAATACGCTTAGTTGGATTGATAATATGAGTTAGTTCGTTTTGAATTTTATCAACATCTTTTTTATTTATTACATGCATGAACAAATAAATTAATCCGCCAATTAATGGAATAAAAAAGATAATAAATACCCAATATAATTCATTTCTGTTTTTTATAGCATGGTAAATACAGAACGCTTGCAAAGCCATCACAAAATAATAGTAAATCATAAAAACAACGTTTAGCTTCTGTTCATTATAAAGCTAAGAAGATACCAGAACAGCAACATTAATGAAGCAAACAAACCTAATGCAGCAGATACATACTGGTCATTAGAATATTTATGTACCATATTAGAAGTTTGGTATAAAATAGTACCTGCAGCAAGAAGAATCATTGCTCCAGAAAACCATAAACCTAAATTGAACCCAAAAATAATTCCAGCAACAATTAATCCTATTGCAATAAAACCGCCAATCATTAATCCAGAACGCAAAAAAGAAAAATCTTTTTTAGTTATTAATACTACAGCGGATAAACCCACAAATAAAGAAATGGTTAACACAGCTGCCTGACTTAATAACGAGAAGTCGCCTGTAATACTTATTGCCATTGCCAATAGTGGAATAAAAATAAATGCCTCTGCAACTACATAAATTGCTAACGCCAAATATTGCTGATTTCTATTATGGCTTTTAATAGCCATCTTTTCTGCATAATTGGTAACAAAAATAAAACCTCCCAATAGCAATAACCATTTATAACCATCCGTCAGCGATAATGCCAAATTTACAATGGCTTCACTTTGAAAAAACAAATATTCTACCAAAACAAAACCTAACACGGCTAAAGCTACATGACTATATGTTTTTCTATAAAAAGTTGCTTTTTCTACATCAGATTGATTTCCTACTAAAATATGAGTGCCTTGTTCCATAAAAATACCTTAAGGTTTTATAAATTTTATACCAAAATATAACTTTATAACTTAAAACACATCCTTTCTATAAGATAATGGTACAAAATGGCTTGTTAAATTATTTTTTTAGTTTTTAACAGCAAAGAATAAGCTTTTATTTACTTAATTTTATATGGCATTGTAAAAATATGGAAACAGTAAAAACATATAGTCAAGTAAATAAAAATGATAAAAGCCTAAGTTTTGGTATTTCTAAAATGGAGGATATTTATGAAAAAAGGAAAGGGAAAATAGATGCTCCTCATCGCCACGACTATTTTACAGTTATTCTTACCACAAAAGCAAAAGGGAAACATATTATAGACTTTAACTCTTATGAACTAAGCAATAATCAAATTTTCTTTATTAGTCCAGGACAGGTACATCAAATTACAGAAAATCAAAAATCTTATGGCTATTCTATAGTTTTCTCTACGCCTTTTCTGATTGCCAATAATATTCCCGTTTCTTTTATTGATGATTTAAATCTTTTTAATGATTTTGGTGCTAGTGATCCTCTAGTACTTACCGACGATGAGCTATTTTTATTATCAAAATATGCCCAAGAGATACTTACCGTTTATGATTCTGATATAATGTTTAAAACAGAAGCAATTGGTGCTTTACTTAAACTTATATTAATTAGATGTAACAATCTATGTGCTTTACCAAAAAACAAACATCATGAGTCTGAATCTGGTAATGTTACGCTTCGAAGTTTTAAACTTTTGGTTAATCAAAACCATATGACATGGCATGCTACTTCTAACTATGCAAATGCGCTAAATGTTTCTTCGGATCATCTTAATAGAGTATTAAAGTCCTTAACCGGTAAGACCACCAAAGAGCACATACAAAGTAGACTAATTGTTGCCGCAAAAAGACTACTTTACTTTTCTGAATTGTCTAATAAAGAAATTGGCTATAAGCTTGGTTTTTCTGAACCTGGTAACTTTAGCGCCTTTTTTAAAAAATGCACTGGTCTGGCTCCTTCAAAATTCAAAAAGTAAAATACAAACATTATCAACTACGCCCAAAATCAATAACCTAGGGGCAAACTCATAAAGCATATAAAAGGGATAAATCTTAATTTTTTCAATATAAGCATCAGGAGAATAAACAACTGGTGGATTAATAATCGCTTTCCTTCATTTTCATAACTTTTCTATCCCTTTTGTTCACAAAACAGATTAGATATCGTGTTTTCATAAGTCTTACCCGTTTTTTCATATTCCATAGCACTCCCAAAGTCAGGATCTTTGTACTGTACAAAATAATAAAGCTATGGATAGAAAAAAGTTTATTACAAATACACTAGCATTAGGAACATTAGCAGCCACTGCTCCTGTTGCCATGATAAAGGCAAATAATGTACGACTAAAAAAATCGTCCTATGATGCGCTAATAAAAAACGTTGGCTATAATCATTTACCAAATAAAGAAAACAAAACAATGAATACAGTATTACATAAAGCAGCAACAAGAGGAAAAGCTAATCATGGATGGTTAAACTCTAACCATACTTTCAGTTTTGCAAATTACCATAACCCTGATCGTATGAATTTTGGAGCACTACGTGTGCTTAACGATGATGTAGTTGCCAATGGAAGAGGTTTTAATACACATCCACACGATAATATGGAAATCATTTCTATTCCTCTATATGGAGATCTAGAACATAAAGATAGTATGGGAAATACTGCTGTTATAAAAGAAGGAGACATACAGGTGTTAAGCGCCGGAACAGGTATGTTTCATAGCGAATACAACAAAAACCAAGATAAAGAAGTACGTTTTTTACAGATTTGGGTATTTCCAAACAAAAAGGAAGTAAAACCAAGGTATGACCAAATAGCTATTAGCGCTATTGAAGAGAAAAATACTTTCAGTCAAATATTATCTCCAGATAGTAATGATCAAGGTGTATGGATTCATCAAGATACATGGTTTCATATCGGAAATTTTGATACTGACACTTCTAGTACTTATCAGTTAAAAAAAGAAGGTAATGGTATCTATGCTTTTATCCTAGAAGGAGAAGCAACCATAAATGGGCAAAAATTAGAAAAAAGAGATGGATACGGACTTTGGAACACCCCAAACATAGATTTAGTAACCTCAAAAAATAGCAAAGTGCTTTTAATGGAGGTACCAATGCAGTTTTAAACAAAAAATATTAATACAATTATTAATTCCCAATAATGGGACAAATACAAATATATAATGAGTACACAAAAAACAATATGGACTATAGATCCTGCACATTCAGAAACTTCATTTAAAGTAAAACACATGATGATTTCTACTATTAGAGGTTCTTTTAATGAATTTAGTGCCACTGCTGAAACCGATGGAGATAATTTTGAAAATGCAAGCTTTAGTGCAGAAATTAACATTGACTCTATTAATACAAAAAACACAGATAGAGATAATCATTTAAAATCCGATGATTTTTTTAATGCAGAAGCTTATCCGGTTATGACCTTTAAATCTAGAGAAATAAACGAAAATGAATTTATTGGAGATTTAACCATTAGAAACACTACCAAAGAAGTACGCTTAGCAGCCGACTTTAACGGTATTGCTGTTGACCCTTATGGACAAACAAAAGCTGGTTTTGAACTTAGTGGAGAAATTAATAGAAAAGATTTTGGGCTTTCTTGGAGTGCAGTTACTGAAGCTGGAAATATTGTGGTTTCTGATAAAATAAAACTTCAAATAGATGCACAATTTATAAAACAATAGTTTTTATTGTTTTATAACTAATATCGAAACATCAATATTCTTGCACAAAAAAAAGCGATAATCTAATCTAGGGTATCGCTTTTTGAATGTTAGACCAATTTTATACTATAAGTATTCCTATTGGTCAAACTTATAAAGCTCATTTTTTAAATTTTATAAATACTCCATAAATTTAAAAACTCCAAATGCTATTGCAAATGGAGTTTTTCTGTTAGTTGACTAATTTTATTTAGTCAAAAATAACACCCAAGCTACCTTCGTAATGCCCCGTAATGATAGTTCCACCACTGGCATTATATGTATAATCCAAATTAATAGTTCCTGTTAGTGTATTGTTATCAAAACTATAATTATTGATCGTAATTGTTGATGGAATGCTTCCAATATCATAAACTGTTAATGCATCACCTTGTCCAAACGTAATACCGTTACTGTTAAATGATGGCGACAACTCTAAAATGGTTCCATCGGTTCCAATTACGGTATCAGAAATCCCTCCTACATAAGCTACTCCCGTCTGAATGTTTGGGTAAGGCTGGATTATACTTGAGTTATCATCAGCTCTTATATTGTAAAACACAAAATTTGTAGTGTTAAGTGAAAATAGATAGTCATCATTGATTCCGTTTACATTTGGATTGTTATCAAACATTCTGCCATCTGTCAAAAATATATTAAACTCATTCTGATTGTCTTCATCAAATTCAATATAACAATTAGGCGTTTCATAAAACGTATTTCCTACAGTAAAGCCATCAGTAGCTAATGCAACATCATCATTTTGATCGCAACTTATCAATAACATTACCATTGCTAATACCAAACATTCAATTTTTCCTTTTCTAAAATTCATCTTCTTATTATTTTTAAAATATTAATGTTAAAATAGTTAGTTATTTTAATTTTAAAACACTCATTTACGGAGTTACTATTTTCATTGGTTAAAATCACTTTATGGTTAAAGTAAATCTTTAGTGTATGTTTGAAAAGACCTTATCCCTCCTTTATATCAATAGTATTAGAAATTGTTACCCTATTTTATAAACTTCTTTTAAAATCTAGGTTTTTAACAGTCTTAGCTTTTAAAATTTATCTAAATTGCAGCATCAAGTGTACTAACGACTATAATTTTATTTTCATGAAGAATTATTTTATTGCAATTCTACTATTTGCATCTATATCAATACAAGCACAACATCCAGATCCATTGGCTACAAAAGATAAAGTGGAACAAGAAAAATGGGTAGATAATATTTTAGATTCTTTTAGTATTGATGAAAAAATAGGACAGTTGTTTATGATTCAAGCCTATTCTAATAGGGATGAGAAGCATACAGCTTTTATAAAACGAATGATGAAAGACCATCATATTGGAGGACTAATTTTTATGCAAGGTACTCCTGAAAAACAAGTACAACTTACTAATCTATACCAAGCAGCTTCAAAAACACCTTTACTCATAGGTTTTGATGGTGAATGGGGACTAAATATGCGATTGAAAAACACGTTTCGTTATCCTTGGAATATGACCTTAGGCGCGGTACAAAACAATACACTTATAGAACAATTTGGAAAACAATTAGCAAAACATTGCAAACGTGTGGGTATACATATTAATTTTGCTCCTGTTGTAGATATCAACACAAACCCTGAAAATCCTATTATAGGTAATCGCTCTTTTGGTGAAAATAAATATAATGTAACCGAAAAAGCAATTGCTTTTACTAAAGGAATGCAAAGTGAAGGTGTGCTTGCCAATGCTAAACATTTTCCTGGTCATGGAGATACAGCTACAGATTCTCACAAAACATTACCTTATTTAGCTTTTAGTAAAGCTCGTCTGGATTCAATAGAGCTATACCCATATGCAAAAATGTTTGATACAGATTTAGCAAGCGTTATGGTAGCACATTTAAATGTACCAGTTTTAGAACCTAAAAAAGGAGTTCCTACTTCTATCTCTTATAATGTAATTACAAAATTACTAAAAGAAAAAATGGGTTTTAATGGATTGATTTTTACTGATGCATTAAATATGAAGGGCGCTGCAAACTATGCCAAACCTGGAGATATTGATTTGGCGGCCTTTATTGCTGGAAATGATATGTTGCTAATTCCTGAAGATGTTAATGCCGCTGTTCTAAAACTTAAAGAAGCTTTAGCCAATGGTACTATTACAGAAAAAAGACTTGACAATTCTGTTCGTAAGATACTTAAAGCCAAATATTGGGCAGGATTACATCATTTTACTCCAATAAAAGAAAAAAACTTAGCTGAAGATATTAGTACCATAAAAGATCAAATTTTATATACTACACTATTTAAAGAGGCTACAACGTTGGTTAAAAATGACGCCAATATTATACCAATAAAAGAATTAAGCACTACAAAAACTGCTTATGTAAAATTAGGTGATGATGCTAATGAAACTTTTATCTCAACATTAAAAACATATACAAATATTGATGTTATCAAAGCTGACAACATTAGTACATTAATGAAAAAACTTTCTTCTTATGACCGTGTTATTGTTGGTTATCATAAATCTAATAAGAACCCATGGAAGTCCTATAAAATGTCTGCTAAAGAATTGTTATGGCTGCAAAAAATTTCCAAAAGTTGTAATGTAATTTTAGATGTGTTCGCTAGTCCGTATGCATTATTAGCAATTAAGGATTATAGTGGAATTGATGCCATACTAGTATCTTATCAAAATAGTGAAGTTTCACAAAAAATTTCTGCTCAACTAATTTTTGGGGCATTATCAGCAAAAGGAAAATTACCAGTTTCTATAAAAAAAGACTTTAAAGAAGGTACAGGACTAAGCTCTACATATCTTAAAAGATTATCATACGATATTCCGGAAGCTGTTGGCATGAGTTCTTTAAAATTGAATAAAATTGATTCTGTTACCAAACTAGTCGTTAATTCTAAAATGGCTCCAGGTGGTCAAGTATTGGTGGCTCGTTATGGGAAAATTATCTACCACAAAAGTTTTGGTTACCATACTTATGCTAAAAAGAAAAAAGTAAAAACTACCGATATTTATGACTTAGCATCTATTACCAAAATTATTGGAGGTTTGCCAATGTTTATGAAAAGTGAAGAAAATGGCTTGTTTAATTTAGAAACAACACTAGGAGAGCTTCTTCCTTATTTAAAAGGATCAAACAAAGACACTATTACAGTAAAAGAAGCTTTATCTCATAATGCTAAATTTGAAGCTTGGATTCCTTTCTACCTTGAAACCATTGATCCAACCTCTAAAAAACCTTTACCAAAATACTATAGTACTTCTAAAACTAAAACTCATGGTCTTAAAGTAACAGAGAAACTATATTTATTGAATTCTTATCGAGATTCTATTTTTTCTAAAATTGCAGCGGTTCCTCAACGTACTGTTTCTGGTTATAAATACAGCGGTCTACTTTTTTATATGATAAACAAATACTTAAAGGATACCTATAACGAGGACATGGATGTTCTTAATCATAATCATTTTTATAAACCATTAGGCGCAACAACACTTACCTACAACCCTTTAACAAAGTTTGATAAATCTGAAATTGTACCTTCAGAAATTGACTCCTATTTTAGACAACAAACATTACATGGAAATGTGCATGATATGGGAGCAGCTATGATGAATGGTGTTAATGGTAATGCAGGACTTTTTGCTAATAGTATTGATGTTGCCAAAATGATGCAAATGTATATGCAAAATGGATTTTATGGCGGAAAACAATATTTAGATGAAAAAACTATCGCTAAATTTAATAAACGATACTTTGAAAAAGATAGTGTTAGACGAGGTTTAGGCTTTGACAAACCACAACTAGATGCAACAACTACTGGAACTAGCAAATATGCTTCCCAAAACAGTTTTGGACACAGCGGTTTTACTGGAACTTATACTTGGGCAGATCCAGATTCAGGAATTTTATATGTCTTTCTTTCCAATAGAGTTTATCCAAGCATGTCAAATAATAAGCTCGGAAAGTTAAATATAAGAACAGATATTCATGATCTTATCTATGAAGCAATTCTTAAAAATTGATGAAACAATTTAATTTTGTCTTTCTTAATGTTTTGTTAAAAAAAGTGATGATTTAGCTACATATTTACGTTTATTCTTTGAATAACTTACATTTTGGTTATAATTTCATAATATAAATATAGTCTGCTACTAGAAAAATCAACTTCTTTCAATATATTTGGCACTCAATAAAAACTATATAATGAAAAAACTTTTACTTTTAGCACTAGCTGCTTTTGTTGTAAGTTGTAATAGTACACAAACAACAGTATCTAATGATAGTTCTCCTAAAAAAGAAGACCTAGTTAGTCCAACCACATATGCAAGCTCTATTACAGAAGCCGAATTAAAAACACATTTGTACATCTATGCTTCAGATGAATTTGAAGGTAGAGAAACTGGTAAGCCAGGTCAAAAAAAGGCTGTTGAATACATAAAATCTTATTATCAAAAAATAGGAGTTCCTGCGGCAAAATCTGATGGTAATTATTTTCAATCTGTACCACTAGAGCAAACAGAAACACCAGCTGGTTCTTTTACCGTTGATGGGAAAACTTATAAGAACGGTAGTGATTTTATCTCTCTTTCATCATTTATGGCTAAAAACCCAACTATTGTAAGTGTAAATTTTGGAATAGAGAATGATAAATATTCTGATTATACTTCAATTGATGTTAAGGGAAAAGTTGTAATTATCAATGCTGGTGAGCCAAAAAACGATGATGGTACTTACACTATTACTGGAACTAAGGAAAAATCAAAATGGTCTGTAAATAGAAGATCTATTTCTACTAAACTTGAATTGGCCAAGGAAAAAGGAGCTATCGCTGTTTTATACATTGACAAAGATAATTTTGGTGCAATGAAAAAAAGGTACGAGTATATGAAAAAGAGAAGTGGAAGACTTTCTGTAAATACTGGTGATGATAAGGATAAGTTTACCTATATATTCATTAAAAACGAATTAAAAGATAAGTTTTTAAATGCTGCTAGTACTTCCTTTGATATTGAAAAGAAATCTAGTACAGTAATGTCTGAAAACGTTGCTGCAATAATAAAAGGTAGTGAAAAACCTAATGAGTACCTTATTATTTCTTCTCACCTAGACCATATTGGTGTTGAAGATAATGGAGAAATCAATAATGGAGCTGATGATGATGGTTCTGGTACTGTTGCCATGTTAGAAATTGCAGATGCGTTTAAAAAAGCTGCTGATGCTGGTAATGGTCCAAAAAGATCTATTGTTTTTCTTCACGTAACTGGAGAAGAAAAAGGGTTATTAGGTTCTCAGTATTATGCAGATGTGGATCCTATTTTTCCTTTAGCAAATACTGTTGCTGACTTAAATATTGATATGGTTGGTAGAATAGATCCTGAAAGAAAAGGGGATAGAAACTATGTTTACCTTATTGGTTCAGATAAATTAAGTACCGATTTACACAACATCTCAGAAGAAGTAAACAAAAAATACACAAACATAGAATTAGACTATAAATTTAACGACGAGAACGATCCAAATCGTTTTTACTATAGAAGTGACCATTACAATTTTGCGAAAAATAATATTCCAATTATTTTTTACTTTAATGGTACTCATGCAGACTATCATAAAGTTGGAGATACTCCTGACAAAATAAATTATGATTTATTAGAGAACAGAACTAAACTTGTATTCTATACAGCTTGGGAAGTAGCCAATAGAGCTAAAAGAGTAGTTGTGGACAAGCCTATAAAAAAATAGTATTCATCCAGTACATTAAGCTCAAAAAGCCGCTATAACAATTAACGTTATAGCGGCTTTTTTAGGCAAAATAGTTTCCATAAAAAAAGCCTCTCTTAAAAGAGAAGCTTTAGTTATTAAAGGGTGAAAGACCGGTTTCGAACCGGCGACCTCCGGAACCACAATCCGGCGCTCTAACCAACTGAGCTACAATCACCATTTCTGCGGGTGCAAAGTTAATTCTTTTATAGTCTTCTGCAAAGTTTTTTGCTCTAAAAATTATTATTTTTTCGATAAACTTTTTCCATTGATTATCAGGTAGTTTTAGTTATTTTTCTTACATTTGTCGTTAAAGTGCATGTTTTTATCGTTAAACAACTTTTTTAATGTGTTTTACAACATTTAATCTTATTCATAGAAATATGACTTTACTTTTATAGCATAAAAACTAACATGTCTACAACAACAACTGTAAAAAAACTTGTCTTATCATTAGGAATACTAATGATACATACTGTTGTATTCAGCCAACAACAAAAAATAGATAGTATATATTTATTGCTGAACTCAAAAAAGAGTGATTCCAAGGCAAACATTAAACTATACCCCTCTTTATTAAATCAATTGAGTGCATATTATGAAGCAACTGACTTAGATAGCATGTATTTTTTTGCATCCAAGAGTTTTAAAGCTGCCAACCAACAAGAAAACACAAAAGAAATAGGAAGGAGTCATATTAACCACGGTGATTACTATATAAGAGTTTTTAAATACAATGATGCGATTAATCATTATAAGAAAGCAGAAGCAATTGCTATAACAATAGCTGATAGAGAATTATTGGTAGAAGCTTTAAATGGTATTGGGAAATCATTAAAAAACAAAAATCATTTCGAAAAAGCTATAAAACAACATGAAAAAGCTTTAATTATAGCAAAAGAAATCAATAATTTAAAACTTATTTCAAAGTCAAATTATGGGTTGGGAAGTGTGTTTTCTTTGCAAGGTCATCATGATTTTGCATTAAACAAATTATTAGAAAGCAGCTATATCAGTAAAAAAATAAATGATAACCTAGCTTTACATAAAATTTACAATAACCTTGCTGTTACCTATGGTAATAAAGAGGATTATAAAAATGCATTAAAATACATCCACCTAAGCCATATTATCATAAATAAGTTAGGATTAGAAAACGAAAAGATAATTAGTTTTATGAATCTTGGCTATTTTAACTTAAAAGTTAAGAAATATGATAAAGCTACTGTTTTTTTGCAAAAAGCATTAACGCTCAATAAAGGAGGTAAATTAAAACGTTTGCATTCGTACACCTACAGTAATTTAGCTAATGTATATTTTGAAACAGAACAATATAACAAAGCGATACGATATTACAATAAAAGCCTTAAAATAGCCGAAGATATTGATGATCTCTATGGAAGTATTTATAGTTATAATGGGCTTGCAAAAGTGTATTTATCCAAAAACGACTATACAAATGCACTAAATATTGCCACGAAAGCTCTTTGTATTAGTGAAGACTTACAATCAATAAGTCAAATTTCTGAATCATTAGCAAATCTTTATCAGATTACAAAAGCAGAAGGAAAATCAAAAGAAGCACTTATCTATTATGAGCGACATATGGCTTATAAAGATAGTATTTCTAATAAGGAAAATGCTACTGATATAGCAAGGTTAGAAGCCAATTTTGAATACCAATTAAAGGAAGAACAACTTATTGCAAAAAATAAAAAAGAAATAGCCAATCAGCAATATTATATTTATATTGCTACTGCTTCATTAATTGTCTTTATTATTATTATACTCCTTATACAACGCAATCGAAAAATTGAAAAGAAACTTATTGTATTATTAGAAGGGAAAAATATAACGTTAATTAATCGAGAAAAAGAGCTCAAAAACTTAAATACAACAAAAAATAAACTGTTCTCTATTATTGGTCATGATATGCGGGGACCAATAGATAACCTTAGTCAACTTCTAGACCTATTAACATCTAAAGAAATAAGCGACAAAGATTTTATGAATTTTATTCCCATGTTAAAAAAAGATGTTCGAAGTATTTCTTTTACACTTAACAATTTACTTAGTTGGGGTAATAGTCAAATCAGAGGTAGCGACACATATCAACGTAGAATAAATCTTTACGACGTTATTAAAGAAAATGAAGACTTCCTTAAAGTAAGTGCATCTGCAAAGAGTATTACCATAACAAATAAGGTAAATGAATCTATATTTGTATGGGCAGATGAAAACCAAATCAGTGTTGTTTTTAGAAACTTAATTAGTAATGCTATAAAGTTTACTCCAGAACATGGAATTATTACCCTTTCTTCCAAAGAGGAAGCTGGTAACTATTATATCATAATTAAAGATTCAGGAATTGGAATTTCAAAAGACATAATTGATACAATATTTAATAAAAATACTTTTGAATCTACTTATGGTACCAATAACGAAAAAGGAACAGGATTGGGGCTTAACTTATGTAAAGAAATGCTTAAGAAAAATGGAGGAGAAATATCATTAGAAAGCGAACTTAATCAAGGGTCTTCTTTCATTATTCGTCTTAAAAAACATGAAATAGTTCAGATTAATGAACTACATCATGTCTAAAATAAACTGTTACTAGATTAAATCGTCCAAATTAGCAATTGCTAAAGGCCGTTCTGTTGTAAATCCTTCAGCAAAATCTACACCAACCAATCTTCCTAAATCTCTGGCTCTATATGTAACGCTATCTAAAAAATTTTGATTGCTAATTGGTGTACTGGGTTCATCGCTTTTAGCATCAAAAAATTGAGAACTGTAAGCCAACACCGCTGCCACTTTTGTCTCTATATGACCAGAAACATCAACTACAAAATCTGGAGTAATATTTGCCCATTGTATATAATGATAAACCAGTTTTGGTCTCCATGCTTCCTGCCCAGTATCTATTTTTGACAAGCCGCTTAAAAAACATGCATTACTTACCAATTCACTCCCTTTACCATGATCTATATGCCGATCATAAATTGGGTTGCATAGTACTATTTCAGGTTTATATTTTCTTATTTTCTTTATAATTTCTAATTGGTGCTCTTTATCATTAATAAAAAAACCATCTGCAAACCCTAAATTTTCTCTTATACTAACGCCAAGAATATTTGCAGCATTTTTAGCTTCAATAGCCCTAAGTTCTGCCGATCCTCTAGTTCCTAATTCTCCCCTAGTTAAATCTACAATTCCCACTTTTTTTCCAGTGGTAATTTCTTTAGCTATAGTAGCGCCAGCTCCTAATTCTACATCATCTGGGTGGGCACCAAATGCCAAAATATCTAATTTCATCTGTTATTCTTTTTTGGTAACATATTGTTTATTCTCTTTACTAATAAGTATATAAAATTTACCCGTCACTATTTATGCCATCTATGCTATAGGTTATAAGATAAATAGCATTTTTTTACTAAATTACAAAAAGTGTTTAAACTCTAACCTGTTTCCAATTTCCTTTTTTAAAAATCAGCATTGATACAATAGCTATAGCAACTTGTGCGGCAGTTATCGCTGCAAAAACTCCTTTTGCTCCCCAGCCAAAAACAAATGCAGTAACATATGCTAATGGAAGCTGAAATAGCCAAAAACAGACAAAATTAATTTTTGTTGGTGTTACTGTGTCTCCTGCACCATTAAATGCATTTGTAACCACCATTCCGTAAGCATAAAAAACATAACCAAGTGCAATAATTCTTAAACATAAAGTTCCGTTAGTTACTACAAGTTCTTCTGCTGTAAACTGCAACATAATATCCTTAGCAAAAAACAGATAAACCAAAGAAATTAGCAGCATAAAATAGGCATTGTACTTTCCTGAAATCCAAACCGATTTTTCCGCTCTATCTGGCTTTCCTGCTCCCAAATTTTGACCAACTAGCGTAGCGGCGGCATTACTCATACCCCAAGAAGGCATTAATGTAAACATTATAACGCGTATGGCAATGGTGTATCCCGCTAAAACCTCGCTTCCAAACTCTGAAACAATACGCATTAAAAACACCCAGGAAGAAGTACCAATTAGAAACTGTCCAATACCTCCAATCGATACCTTTAACAAATTCATTAACATGCCAGTACGAAGCACCAAATCTTTAGCTCCTATTTTAATCTTACTCCAGCCAAAAAACAAAACTGTTAATTGAAAAATTACTGCTGTACCCCTACCAATTGTAGTAGCAATTGCAGCTCCTTCTACTCCATATGCAGGTATTGGTCCCCATCCAAATATTAAAATCGGATCCAAAATAATATTTAGCCCATTGGATAGTATTAATGTCCACATAGCTATTGCAGCATTACCAGCACCTCTAAAAATGGCATTGATTAAAAATAACAATACAATTGTAATATTCCCTCCTAACAAAATTTTAGTATAGCCGTAGCCCTCTGCAATTAAAGAAGCATCACCTCCCATTAATTCCAAAATCTCTTTTGGGTACAATATTCCAATACTACTAATAACAAGTGCAACACAAACTCCTATAAATATAACTTGTACTGCTGCTTGCGAAGCTCCTTTTTCGTCTTTTTCTCCAATACGTCTTGCTACTATTGCTGTTGCAGCAATACTTAATCCAATTGCTACCGCATAAACCAATGTTACTACAGACTCTGTAAGTCCTATTGTTGCAACTGCATTGACACTAATTCTAGAGACATAAATAATATCTACTAGTGCAAAAATCGACTCCATCAGCATTTCTAAAATCATAGGAACGGATAGCATAAATATAGCTCTGCGGATACTGCCAGAAGTAAATTCTTTTTCTTTACCAGTAATGGCAATCTTAAAATAATGTAAAAGTTTTGTAAAAGGTATTCTTGTAGATGATTTCATTCTAAATATATGTTTATGAAAAGATTTGTCAAATACAACAGGTGTACTTAACAAAAAAATATTGAGCAGTAGCTCAATCTAAAAACCGAAATATAATTTAGACAATCATGATGCAAAGATGTAATTTTTAAATTTAAGTTCTCCTATAAATCAATATTTTTTTAGCTATTATAACAGCAATAGCATTTTTAAATTTATTTTTAGTCAAAAAAAAGACTGCCTTTTTTAGACAGTCGTATCATAATATAAAACAAATTGAATACAATTACTCTTTTGTTTCTTCTTCTTGTTTTGGAGCGGTTTTCGTCTTTTGTTTAAAACCAAACTTTATAAAAAATTCATGAATTCCTCCTGCTACTGAAGAAAATTCTACTTTTGATGATGTTGAATATGCATATCCTAAATCCATCCAATCTGTTAACTTAAACGTAAAAAAGCCTCCATAAGCATCATCTGTACTAAAAATTGCTCCTAATTCTACTTTTTCTTTATATGATGTTGCTACTGTAATATCGGTAGATATTGGTGCGCCAGATACATACCTCAGCATTGTAGATGGTTTTAATAAAAAGTCATTATTGATTGCAAAATTATACCCTCCGCTTAAATATAAATGCATGCGCTCTGATGAAACACCAGAAACTCCATTTTCTTCATTTAATCGCTCATTACTAAGTAATCGAGGTGTTGATAATGACACATAAAAATCTTTATGATACAAATAGGCTCCTATACCTATATTTGGATTAAAACGACTTACATCTTCTAATGTAGCACTATTATTACTGGAACCATCTGCATTATAATTTTGTAATTTTGCTGTATCTATATTATAAAAATTGGCACCACCCTTAATCCCTAAATACAAAAACAGCTCATTTTGCAATTGCAATTGATAGGAAACGTCTATATTTAACGCCGTTTGTTTTTCTATAAAAACTTTATCATTTACAATAGAAAGTCCAATTCCAATATTGTTTTTCAGGGGCATTCCAAAAGAAAAAGCTTGTAATTCTGGTGGATCTTGAAGTTCTTGCCATTGTGATCTAAATGTACTTATAAATGTGGTTTCACCTTGAACACCTACTAGCGCAGGATTAATAATATTTAAGTGCTTCTGATATAAAGTTATATTTCCGTCCTGTTGTGCAAAAGCAACTATGCTTACCAATAAACATGCTATGGATATAAAATGGTGTTTATTTATCATTCTTCTATTGTTAATTCTCATCAAAATCTATTTACTTATGTATATCCATCCTTGTTTTTCAATACTTCCATCACCATCTAAATCTATGAGATAATAATAGGATCCTTCAGGTAATAATGTACTTCCACTGCCATTGTTAGTTCCAGTCCAAGTATTATTATATCCACTAGCTGTAAATACATTTTTTCCCCATTTATTAAACACTTGCACTTTATTATTAGGGTGTTTTTCTATTTTTCCTATAACCCATTTTTTATCTATAGGCGATAATGAATTTGATATTAATATTTCTTTATCGTTTTCTGCTACATTTACTGCATCAATAATTGCTTGTACTTCTGACAGTGTTGGTGGATTACTAAAAGCTGTTTCATTAGCAATAAATAATTGGTATTGATTTTCAAAATTTGAATCAATTGCCGTTATTCCAGGAATACTCGATAGTTCTGCAACTGTAACTGCTATTCCATCTGCATTATTACTTCCTCCTGAGGATGCAGAATCTTCTAATATTTTATCAAAAACAGTTGCTATTACTTCTGCATTTACTGCATCTATTAATGTTTGAAGCTCTGCTACTGTTGGTGGATCACTAAACGTAGTTTCAGCCGCTATTGCCGTTTGGTATGCTATTATATTTGCTGCTTCCAAACTTGTTATACCATTTACTCCTTCTAATTGAGATAGTGTCACCTGAGTCCCATTAGCGTTCTGTGCACCATTTGGAGCATTAGAATCTTCTAATACTTCCATCAATACATTTACTGTAGTCACAAGCGATTGTACTTCTAATAAAGATGGCGGGTTGCTAAAACTTGTTTCATTCGCAATAAATAGTTGATATTGATTTTCAAAACTTGAATCAACAGCCGTTATTCCAGAAATACTGGATAATTCTGCAACTGTAACTGCAATTCCATCAACATTATTTCCTCCTCCGGTAGAATTAGAATCTTCTAATATTTTATCATAAACAGTAACAGTTATTACTGTATTTACAGCATCAATTATAGCCTGTACTTCTGGTATTGTTGGTAAGTTACTAAAAGTAGTTTCTTCATGTATTTTAGACTGGTAGCCCGTAATTTTGTTATTATCAATTCCTGTAACATCAAATATTGCATTCAATTGCTCTAGTGTTACTGCTATTCCATTAGTATTATTAGCACCATCTGTAGAAGCAGAATCTTCCAAAATCTCTATAAGCGCTACAACACAAGCATTTACATCAGTAATCATAATTTGAACTTCAACTGAAGTTGCCACAGGGCTAAAATTATCATTATTACCATCTATATATTTCTGATAGTATGCCACATTTGCACCTAATGCTCCTGTAACCCCCGAAATAGCATTTAATCCTGTTGCAGTTGCATTTGTTGTTGTTGCAATACCATCTTCCTCATCAATACCAATTGCCGTTAATAATAATACTGAACTATTTACAGTAGTAATCATTGTTTGTACTTCTGATGCCAATGCTGATGATGAAAAATTATTTTCATTAGCATCAATATAGTCTTGATAATATATTTCGTTTGCAACTATTGCTCCTGAAACACCAATAACTAAATTTAATTCATAAGATGTTGCATTGGTAGTAGTTGCTACACCATCTTCTTCATCGTTTCCTATTGCTACTAATAATAATACTGAGCTATTAACATCGGTTACCATTATTTGTACTTCTGATGCCAGTGCTGGTGATGAAAAATTACTTTCATTGGCATTAATATACTCTTGATATGAAGTCTGATTAGCTGATAATGCTCCAGATACTCCTATAATTGTATTTAATTGAATTGCTGTTGCATTGGTTGTTGTTGCTCCACCATCTCCTTCATCTATGCCTATTGCAGTCAATAGCACCATCGAATTATTAACATCAGTTATCATTATTTGTACTTCTGATGCTAATGCTACTGCTGAAAAATTACTTTCATTAGCATTAATATATTCTTGATATGAAGTCTGATTAACATATATAGCACCTGATACCCCTATAATTGCATTTAACTGGAAAGCTGTTGCATTGGTGGTTGTTGCTGCTCCATCTTCTTCATCTATACCTATTGCAGTTAATAATACTATAGAACTATTAACATTAGTTACCATTGTCTGTACTTCTGATGCCAATGCTGGGGATGAAAAATTACTTTCGTTTAAACCTATATACTCTTGATATGAAGTTTGATTAGCTAATAAAGCTCCAGATACTCCAATAATTGTATTTAACTGTATTGCTGTAGGGTTTGTTGTTGTTACTCCCCCGTCTTCTTCATCTATACCTATTGCTTCCAATAATACAACTGAATTATTAACATCGGTTACCATTATTTGTACCTCTAATGCTAATGCTATAAGAGAAAAATTATTCTCGTTAGCATTGATATAGTCTTGATAAGCGGACTGATTAGCAAAAACTGCTCCAGTTACTCCAATAATTGCATTTAATTCTGAAGCACTAGGGGTTGTAGTAGTTGCTGCTCCATCATCTTCATCGGTACCAATAGCCGTTAATAAGGTTACTGCATCATTAACACCATCAATAACATCTTGTACTTCTGACACTGTTGGCGGTGAACTAAATGACGTTTCTTCATGAATTGCTGTTTGATACAAGGATACATTAGAGGTATATACATCAAATAAGCCTGCTATAGCTAATAAATGTGCTTCAGAAACAGCTACCCCATTTGCATTATTAGCTCCGCCCGTGGAAGCAGAATCTTCCAAAACTTCTGCTAATGCAGACGCACTTGTAATGGTAAAAGTAATAGTACTTAAATTTCCATTAGTTACCAGAGCATTTGGAGTAGTATCATCATTACTATCATAATTTACGGTAAAAGTAGCAGCCTCGGCTACTAAATTGCTAACAAAAGTAGAAAACTGCCCACTCCCATTGGTAATTCCATTTGCTGTACTTAATGTTGCAGATCCTGTTGCTACACTAAACTGTACATTAACTCCAGAAATTGGAGTACTATCTTTATTCAATAACGTAACGCGTAAAGCTGCACTATTTGGAGTAGATGTTTCTCCTGTATTATCAGTTGCTTCTAATTTTGTTCCTAAATTTGTTATATCAGCATCATCGTCAATTATTGTATAAGTATGATTTGTTATTAATGACCCTGCATTGGTATCTGCTAAAACCAATTGTCCTTGGGGGTTACCAATTACTAAACTTATTGTTTCATTATTCTCTACAGTTGAATCAGCAGTAATAGCAAAATTTACAGATGTTGTAGTTGTTGTTTTATTTAAGCTAGAGATAGCAAGAGGTGCAGCTGTAGTATAAATTCCTGCTGGAATATCAACAGTTATTGTACCTCCGGCAGATAAATCTCCCAAAGTATAATCTGTACCTGGAAGTGCCGTTCCTGTAACAATAATATCAATTGCTGTTGGAGCAAAGACAGTTCCATTTAGCAATAGGTTTGGTAAATTGCTACTAGACTCTTCTTCATCTGTTCCTGTTGCTGCTTCTAATTCTATTTGTACTGGTAATGCTGTTGCAATAGTAAATTCCATTCCATTGGCTAAGTTAATACCAGACACTTTCCAAAGTCCAGGACCAGTTTCTGTCATTTTTATTGGAGAATCATCAGACAAACTATTATTATCATTAATATCATATAAAAAATAGTACGATGAGCCTCCTTCTAATGCAGGAATATCAAAATTCCCAGCAGCATTATCAACATTAAATTCAATTGAAACAAGACCTACATCTCCTTCTTCTTGAACTTGCCAAGTTCTATCTATCTTTTTTAATGCTGTTGGTGCTCCTGTTGTATTCCATACTCCTAATGCTGCATTATTATGTGCTATAGTTAAAAATTCCAAATCAGAAATATCCACAAAGGCATTTGCTGCATTAGAACCTTCTCCATCTGCTTCAATTGTGACAATAGCATCATCATTAATTGATGTTGATTTTACTTGACCCAATGCAGAATTATCATCTCTTCCTATTCCAAAAACATTAGTTACATAAGTTAGATCATAAGCAGCATCCCATATTTTATCGGTACCGTCACTAGCTAAATAATTTTTAGTCCCATTATTTAAAGTTATTCCATATTTAAGTGCCAAATAAGATTCTATTTTTTGCCGCTCTATTCCTGTGGCATCATCAATATCATAAACAATAACTTCAGAAATGTTTGCTTCTATAGGATTCATCCCAAATGCTGAATTTCCAATCGAAAACAATAATGATCCTGTAGGCGGTGTTCTTGTTGTAGTAAGCCCAGGTGCAGTGCCTTCTTCTATTCCATCCACTAAGAACCTAAGCATATCAGCCGAATCATCTATTCTACTTTGATATATTCTACCTTGTCCAGTATTGGATACTGCTTGTACTACACTTAAACTTGAAGATCCAGACGCTCCAAAATCTCCAAGTGTTCCCATTTTTTCAGGACTAGAGTTAAAAGCTCCTATGCCAAAGACTCTATTAGATGCTCCAAATTTTTGCTCTGTCAATAAATTCCCATTACTATTGGTTCCAATAATATCTGCAACTATATATGCATTTAGTCCTGTTTTATCAGTTAAAATATTTTTATTACTCATCCGAAGAATATCATTTACTCCATCAAAAGAAATACTCGGATTAAAATTTTCACCATTTGCTATTATTACGGGTTTATTCGTTGCCTCTGAAACATCATTAGTTTCTATAGAGTTATCTGTCCAGGTTGAAACATCAGATCCGTCCAAAACAGTCCCTTCATCAGCTTTTAACCAAAGCATATTATTCGCAATTACACCTCCTGGTGCTTTAACAGTACTTGTGTATGTAAAATACTGACCATCTGTAAAGTCTACAAGTGCAGTACCATCTGCTAAGGCAATTTCTGTATCTGTATTGTCAAAAGTAGCATCATTACTAATCAAAATATGTGTTGCAGTAGCATCATCTGTATTTATAAAAATAGCGCCAATAGTCCCTGTTTCTTGTACTTTCCACACTCGATTCATTTTTGCATTTGTTGCAACACCTACAAAATTATCATATCTATCATTATCCCCATTATTAGCTATCGTTAAAAAATTCATATCCGTAAGCGATGTTCTACTAACATCAGTATTAGCCAATATAAAATTTCCCGTAGTGGCAACAGTTACAATAGCATCATCATTAACAGATTTAGAAATCCGTTGGTCTAAACCAGAAGCATCATCTCTTCCTATTCCAAAAATATTATTTTTAAATACTCCAGAACCTGAGGTATCCCATATTTTATCAGTTCCATCACTAGCCAAATAATCTATGTTTCCACTACTTAAAGTAACCCCATATTTAAGAGCCATATAAGATTCAACTTTTTGTCTATCTGTTGCAGATAATACTGATTTGTAAACAATTATTTCTGGAATTAATCCATTAAAAATCCCATCTTCAACTGCTCCTGTTGTTGTTCCTCCTACATTAAATACATTTGCAGGTGCGGCTGCTACTCCTCCAGGACCAACATGGTTTTCTGCTAATAGTCCTTTATCATATATATTAGTACCATCTGTATGATTAGCTGTATAAGTAACACTTAATACTTTATATTCAAAAATATCATCTAAAGTATTTGCTGAATTATCCAGAAAAGATGCGGTACCATACGCGCAATAATACCTTGAAGTAGTAGTAGTCGTTAAAATTCCTTTCTGTCCACTTGTCCAAACTCCTTCAGTACTTGGATTAACACCATCTTTCCATTTTGCCAATGCAAATACTGTTAATGCTCCATTCCATTCTGTATCATCCACTGTAGCACCAACTAGCCTTTTTTCAAGTACTCCTGTAAATTGCAATGAAGGATTAAAATTGGCTATTGTTGCTTCAAACAAAATATCAGGACTAGCAACTATACTTGCTTGAGAAGTAATATTAACATTTCCACTTTGATCATTCCATTGGGTAACTTGCCCTCCTACTTCAGTTATTCCTACGTCTGCTTTTACCCAATAACTCAATGTTGAAGATACTCCTCCAGGTGTTTGAGCTTTAGTAGTATAGATACTAGTTATAAATAGGCATCCAAAAACAAAAATGTTTTTCAACATTTTCATTACAATAGGTCCGTAAGTAAAATTTTTACTTTTACTTTGAAAATTCTTCATAAAATTTGGTTTATCGCTGTTATACAACAGATTTTACGTCATAAAACACCTTGCACCAAAAGTACTTAAAATTGCATAAAATCGTAAGAATATGTTGTTAATCTATACCGCAGAGTTGTGAAGTAGTACTTTTTGGCTGAAACCACTTATTATATACCATCAATTTGTAGCAAAATAGCACTCTTATTACTTAAGGTATGTCCTATATTAGTCATTAGAAACCACAATAAATTCAGATCTTCGGTTTAATGAATGTTCTTTTTCTGAACAGCGATTAATAGTACAATTCATTAATAATTTTGACTCTCCATATCCTTTGCCATCAATCCTATTTGCATCAATACCATAATCAACCAAATAATCTCTTATCCTTTTTGCTCTTCTATCTGATAACCACTTATTGTATTCTTTTGTTCCTTTACTATCTGTGTGCGAGCGTACTTCAATCTTCATATTTGGAAAGTGCTGCATCATCCTCATCAATCTTGCCATTTTTGCTCCAGCATTTATACTGGTAATATACGAACTATTAGATTCGAAGTAAATTTCGCTAATTTGTAGAATTTTCTTTAAGTCATCTCCAACTTTAAAAGCTTCTTTAGGTATTTCTAAAATCCGTTTTCTGTTTGAATCTTCACTTGGATCAATCGTAAAAACTTCAGTAAAATCGTTATTTTTTACGGTAACAGTATATTTTTTTTTACTAGACACATTGGTAAAGGTATATTCCCCTTCCTCATTTGTTTTAATTTCTTCAATAGTGTTACCATCTTCATCACTCAATACTACGGTAGTATCTGCCATTGCAATACCATTAAAATCTTGAAGACTAATGGATATAGAGTCTTTTTCTTCTTGAGTAAACTCTAATTGTTCTAGTCCATAAATATCATCCCCTCCTGTTCCTCCCTTTCTATTGGAAGTAAAATATCCTTTTCTAGTGCTATCATCTATAATAAATGAAAAATCATCTTGAATTCCATTTATCGGTGCACCAACATTAGTTACTGCATTAGGTATAGTACCTTTTGTTAAATCTACCTTAAAAACATCTAGGCCTCCTAAACCCAAATGACCATCAGATGAAAAGTATAATTGTCCATTATTACTAATAAAAGGAAATGTTTCTCTGTTTTTTGTATTAATGGTATTTCCTAGATTTATTGGTTTTCCATAAGCATCTGCTCCAATTATTTCTACATAATAAATATCTGATTCTCCAAAAGAGTCTGGTCTATCTGAAATAAAATACAATCGTTTCTCATCAGCACTTAATGCTGGATGTGCTATAGAGTATGAATCATTATTAAATGGTAATTCTTTAATATCTGTCCATTTATCATCCACATATTTTGCACTATATATTTTTAATCTTATAACTCCTTTTTTGTCTCTTTTGTATTTTCCTTCCTTATAATTATTCCTAGTAAAATAAATTGTTTTCCCATCTTTAGAGAAAACAGACGTAGATTCGTGATACTTGGTATTTATTTTTTTATCTAATAATTCAACGTTTTTAATATCATCATCTCCTAATGGAATCGTAAACAGATCTAAAAATCCTTTTTCGTTCCACTCATGAATATGTTTTGATGTTAAACTTTTATTTCTAGTGGAAGCAAATACTAAATTATCTAAATAAAAAGCTGCTCCAAAATCTGATCCTTTAGAATTTATTGATAGTTGCTTTATTTGATATTTTCCTGATTCATTAAGTATAGTACTTATATAATTTTTGTCTTTCTCAAAAATAGTCTTTCTGATATCGTCCTTATTTGCTTTTTTAGCAAATACTTCCATCCATTTATTAGATTCTATATAGTTACTTAACGATTTTAACGATTGTGCATATTTAAAATAATAATCTGCAGAAATACTGTCATTATCCAATTCTAATAGTTTTAAATACCATTTAGAAGCATCTTGATAATTGGCATTCAGATAATTAGAGTTTCCTAATCGCTGATAAATTTCTCTACTAGACAGTCCTTTTTTTAGTAAACCTTCATAACTATCAATAGCACTAATAAATGCATATGTTTCATATGCTTTATCTGCCTTAGAGGTTTTTTTTTCTTGGGCATAAAACAGGTATGGTAGTATACCAAGTAATATATATATAACTATCTTTTTCATTATCTTTCTTTCTTTAAAAGAACCTCGGGGTTATTAACTGTCTAACCCTACTAAAAAGTTCGAACCTTAAAAAAACTTCAAAAGATCCATTATTAAATGTGGCATCACCCAATTCAGTAGTTTCCCTATCATATGCCAATCCTAGCATTAATTTATCGGAAATTTGAAACCCTGCAAGAGCACTTACTGCAGCCTCTAATCTATATGCAGCACCTAATGTAAATTTTTCATTATATAAAAGGTTAAGCGATACATCGGTTTGTATTGGAGCTCCACTTACAGCCTTTACCAAAAATGAAGGTTTTAATTTTAGTCTCTCATTTATATCAAATACATATCCCATCATAATATAATAATTGATACGTTCTGTAGCGATATAACTAGATTTTGATCCATCTTTTTCAGATTTATCAAAATGTGTTGTTTCCAATAAATTTGGAGCAGACAGACCAAAATAAAATTTATCAGAGTAAAAATATAACCCAGCTCCAACATTAGGAGAGAATTTGTTGTCTACATTTGGAAGGTCGCCTAACTCATCGTAGTATCCGATTAACTCTGTAAAATCTATGTTTAATATATGACCTCCACCTTTTATTCCAAAAGATAATTTTGAATTGTAAGAAACATCAATAGCATAAGATACTGCAATATCAAAATTCGTTTCTTTAATAATACCACTACCAATTTCATCATTAACTACTGATAATCCTATGCCTAGTCTTTTAGAAACTGGACTGTGCAAATTAAATGATTGTGTTTTGGGAGCTCCTTCCAAACCTACCCACTGTGATCTATGTAATAATAATGCACTAAAAACATCTCTTGTACCTGCATATGCTGGGTTAACAGCTAAAGTATTGTACATATACTGCGTATATTGAGCATCTTGTTGAGCATAAGTGCTTCCAAAGACAATTAATAGGATAACATATGTTATGTTTTTAATTTTATTCATTCTTAGCATTAAGGACTTTAATCAATATTATATTTTCTTTTATTTACGTTAAGATGCTGTTGTAAAAAATATGCATGAAAGCATAAAAAATATTATTTGGACAAGCCAAACCATACATTTTACTTTCAATACTAAAGAATTATATACTGATTGTAAATTAAATGTTGCTAAGAGAGGGATTTGTGTTGTTAAGTAAGTTTTTATTGATATATGCGTAAGAATAAACTTTCTTTTTTATCGTAAAGTACTGATTTTCATTATTAAGTAAATTTCACTTATTCTTACAATGATTTTGATGTTGCTTGATAAAATATGATTTTAAAAAGTAACCATTTTTATCCGCTTTTTTATTAAAGTAATCACTGTATTTTGATGGAGGTATAATAATAAATAGTGTGCAACAATTAGATAAAATAGCAGAGTAACATACAGGGAATTCGTAGGTTTTATAGAAATTATATATAATATCAGATTTATTTTTTGGTTTGTTGTAGTTATAAACAGGAATCTTATTTATTAGATCGTTTTCAAAAAAGATATTAGTTTCTTCCAAGCTAGATTTTGATTCAATATTTAAAAATGGAATATCATTATTACAACAAGAATACAATGTTTTCACCATTCCACTTTCTCCAACACGAATTGTTTTTCTATCCGAAAAAGATATGGAATTTTCATCACTAAACTTACTATATAATATTGATACTTCTCCCTGATAATCTTTTGGTAATATAATAGTTTGTTTCTGTGGTTTTGTGTAAAAATGAATTGTTAGAATACATAAAAAAGGAAAAATGGCCATAATAATTGTTAACCACTTTCCATAAGAACGATAAGAAATGAATGGAAGTTGATCTATTTCAACAAAGTATTTTAAAATTACATAAACAATCAATACTGAAAACCCTAATACTCCTAATCTCCATAACTCAAATGTAAATACTGAAAAGAAAGCACATATTCCAAAAACCATGTAATAAATAGCTATTCCTAAAAGTCTGTTCATTTGTAGTATTTACATTTTATACCAGAAAAGCCAAAAGAAGAAATAATATTAGGAAAAAATTCTGTTCAAATAATAATACTTTAGTTATATATTATTTAGCTATGAATAGTTAAGATACCATATTTCAATTAAGGCAATACTGCGTGGTCATTATTATGAGACTAGAATTAAAAGAATCTTGGACTGACAATTCTTCCTTTTTTATCAATAAATTCATATCTGATAAAAACCTCAAAAGAACCATCATTAAAAGTGGTGTTCCCTAATGAAGTGGTTTCTTTGTCATATGCTAAACCAAGCATTAATTGCTCCGTAATTTGAAAACCAAATAATCCACTAAAAGCTGCATCCCATCGATACGCTGCTCCTAATGTAAACTTTTTATTAATTAAAAAATTAGTTGAAAAATCGGCTTGTAATGGAGAACCCGAAACGGCCTTAAATAAAATTGCTGGCTTAAACTTTAAATTATCTGATACTCGAAAAACATATCCTGAAATTAGATAAAAATTTATTCGTTCAGTAGACACAAAAGAGGAAGCATCTCTTCCGTTTCGATCAAAATGTTCTGTTTCTAATAAATTAGGTGCTGATAGTCCAAGATAAAATTTTGAAGTATGGTAATAGAATCCGACACCAATATTTGGTGAAAATTTATTGTCAATATTTATTAAATTTTGTGCTTCTCTATCGTAACCTGCCAATTTTGAAAAATTAACACTTAGCAAGTTCCCTCCCACTTTTAACCCAAATGAAAGTTTACCACTTAAAGAGGTTTGGATAGTATATGCAAGAGCAATATCAAAATTGGTTTCCTGACTTGTTCCATCTCCAATATCATCATTAATTACAGAAAAACCAATACCATATCTTCTCTTATAGGGACTATGCACTCCAAAAGTTTGGGTTTTTGGTGCTCCATCCAACCCTACCCATTGCGACCTATGCAACAAGTTAACACTTAGGTTGTTTCTTTGACCTGCATAAGCAGGGTTAACAACCAATGTATTATACATATATTGAGTGAATTGAGAATCTTGTTGACCCCAAACACCCCAAATAGAGGTGATTAGTGCCAAAATTAAAATCATTTTATTTTTTTTCATCATAATTTTTTTAAAAACATTAAATACTTCATTTCCATATAATAATCACTAGTGATTAACATATAAGTATCCTTGTTTTTGCATCTGACCTTCATCAGTTTCATATTTAATTATGTAATAATATGTTGCTGAAGGTAATTTTTTTGATTGATTAAGTACAGATCTTCCATTGGAGACTCCTTTGAACGAGTTGCTAGAATTATTGTATCCATTTGTTTTAAAAACCAATACTCCCCATCTATTAAATATCTCCACAGTATTTACTGGATATTTCTCAATTCCTACAATTTCTAAATAGTCATTGATACCGTCTCCGTTAGGTGTTATTACTTGATTTCCTAATCCAAGACCACATATAGTATTTGGTGGTGGAGTACCTCCAATAGAATCACAAGGATCCGTTGGATCTGTCATATCTATTATTTCTTGACCATTAAGGATTAAATCTCCATCACAATCTAATGAGTTCCATTCCGGATCTGGATCTAAGGTTTGACTTGTATATATTAAACTACACCAGTCATTTGGATCTGTATTATCTTCAGATTCTTTTCCATCAGTAACTCCATCACCGTCCGTATCTGGATCAAACGGATCTGTTGTATGTCCTTTTGGATCATAAGTAGTATTTGGATCATCTATTCCTGTAACTTCTTCTCCATTATTTAAACCATCATCATCACAATCAGCTGCTTTCCAAATATCATAATTTTGAGTAGAAACAGGAGGTATAATTTGATTGGTAACACTACATGGATCTAACGGATCGGTTCCGTTTGTAGTTTCTGTTTCATTGTTTTCACCATCTCCATCACAGTCTGTAGTTTTCCAAGAATCAGAAACATCTGCAATTACTTGATTCTCTTCTAAGTAATCACAACCATCAATAGTACTTGTTCCATCTGCAAGTTCAACTCCATTTGTAACACCATCACCATCACAATCTAAATCTCCCCATTCTGAAGCTGCAATAGTTACTATTCTATCTTCACACCCATCTCCTATAATGGTTAAGACTACTTCTTCTCCATTAGGAATATTGGTAATAATACTATCACCAATGATACCTTGAGAAGTTGTAACCATTAAACCTGGTAATAGTGTAAATGAAACTTCGTAAAAATCTTCATCCGCAGAACAGTTAATCTCATCTATTGTTATTGGTTTTACAATACATACATTTGAACAATCTATTGGACTTTCTATTAGTAATTCAAATTCTGGTTCAGAACATGCAGAAGGATCTATTAAAGCTGCTTTTACATTTATATCTGTTCCAATTGTACCTGATATGATAGCTATTCCTGTCGTTTCATCAAAACTAAGTAATGTTCCTCCAGTAGGTGTTATTGTAACATCTGGCACTGATACAAAAATTTCGGCAGTATAAGTTGTTCCCATAAAGGTATCACAACTTAAATTATCTAGTTCAATTTCTGGTGCACAAACTGGTATTGGTCCTATTCCACAAGTTTTAACACTTACAGAAGTTGATTCACAACCCAATATTGTAGCTGTTATTATAATATCTTTATCATCCTCTCTGTATTCTCCTGTAACAGTTTGTGCTGCTTCATCTACTACACCTCTACTTGCTGTGATTGTAGCACCATCTAATGCAGTATAATGTATCACAAAATTATTATCCGTATCTCTTACCTTACCACACTCAACATCACCTATACTTAATGCAGGATTGAAGCAAATGTCTTCACAATTATATGGACTTATTACAGAAACAGATATTTCACAATCTCCATCCGTTGCAGTTATGGTTAAGCTTTCACCAAGAGGTACTGTAATAACATCTCCAGATATACTTGCGCTAGCATTATCTAAGCTTATTGTAGCTCCTGAAGCATTACCTATAATAACTTTATAATTAGTACCATCACATATTGGTTGTCCAACTACTAAATCAGGGGTTGTACATTCTGTAGGGTCTGGACACATTTCTGGTCCAGAGATTCTCATAGTTGTAACACATCCTTCACCATTACTAGCAACTAAATTAACATTTGTACCTAGTAAAACTCCAGTAACTTCTTTTGTATCTGTATCAATAGTTTCTCCTCCGGCAGTAACAATCGTTGCATTACTAGTATAGCTAAAACTATAGAATCCATCTTTACATGTTATATCTCTTACGCTTAACGTTGGTACCACACAAGAAGGACATGTAGCAGCTGGAACTATAAATTCAACGTTTCTACAGTCATCAAGACTAACCGTTATTGTAATATCTTCTCCACTTGGAATATTAGTTATTGTACCTGCATCTAAGTCAACAACTGCAGTTGCAATATTTGTTATTACAGCAGTTACGGCATCTATTTTTGTGAAATTCAGCATATATGTAGCCTCGGACTCATCTGAGCAGACAGCATTTCCAATACTTATTGGAGTACTTTTACATACATTATCACAATCTGTAGGAGCAATCGCAATTAATGTTACGTTACAATCCCCATTTGCCGCTGATATATTTGTTGGATTGGAGTTTGTAACCGTTAATACTCCATTGGTAATAGTTCCATTATCCGTGGTTATTACTGCTCCAGTAGTTTCACTTATAAGAACAGTATATCCTATACCATCTTCTCCACATAAGGAATTACCAATAGTTAAATCTGGAGTATTGCAATCAACAGCGCAATCTTCCACAATCATTCCTGTAACTCCTATTTTTGAAATACATTCGTCAGTTTGTGCTTCTATATTTACATCTGTACCAAAAGCAATTCCTGTAATTATACCTGGTACACTATTATCACCAACTACTGTTCCATCATTTGTTCTTGCTAGAACAGTTTCTCCATTACTTATATACTCAATACTATAAGTTCCAGAAGATGCATCACAAGATAAGTTTCCTATACTTAATACAGGATTCTGACATTTAAACTTGGTAAAGGTTAATCCTTTGGCATTTTTATTATCATCTGTTAAAATTGTTACATTATCTCTTTTAGACATTGATGCAAAAAACACATTAAAAGGACTTTCCTCTGGAGTATTTCCTGTTACAGTAAAATTCATTACCACAGTACCAATAAACCCAGCAGGAACAATACTATTTTGCTTAAATACAACCAAATCAACAAAAGCATTATAGCTTACATCAAAATGATCTAGTAATGTTCCTGAAACATTTATTACATCTTTATCAGTCAATTCTATATTAGAGAAGTCAACAGAAATCACAATATTCGGTCTTCCAAACTGTGTTGCAATAACATCAGATCCACCAAATTCAACGAATTCAAACTTAGCAACTCCTACACCATTATCTTCTTTACTCCATAAAGGTGCTGTGATTGGGTCACTTCCGACGTCAAGCCTTATTTCTTGAGCTGATCCAAAAAAGAATGCTCCAAGAAAAAGAATGATTAAGCCTAAATATCTTATCCGAAAATTTCTGTTCTCTGCTAACATATTAATTATTATTATATATTATTATAATCTCCCCATTATTATTAGCGTTATTAATTTCTCCACCAGATGATGTTTTAATAATGGCTCTCATTTTATACTCGCCACTTGTCTCAAATACTGGATTGAATACTGCACCAACTCCTATTATTGAACTTGTAGCTTTTGGAAATATTCCACCACTTCCAACATATCTAAAGATATGGTTGAATGGATTCGTTCCAACATATGTCCAATCTGAATTATCGACATCATTACCATCTAATGTACTTATAGAATTATCATAATTGATAACTAATCTAGGGTCTAATTTTGGTACTCTAACTTCTACTACTGTACCATTAGAATTGGCATTATTAAATTCTCCAATGTCTATTCTAAAGTTAATTGTTTCAGAAGGTCCATCAACAGTAGTTATGCCAGCAATCATTGTTACTGCATAATCAGGAATACAACTTCTTGCTGCTATATCAATTTCTGTATCTGTACAACCTATAAGACTAGCAGTAATTTTAACAGCTACATTATTTGGAATACCTGTAACTATACCTGGTACGCTTATATCTGCTCCAACAGGTGGTGTGCCAGAAGCATCTTCTACTACAATTGTTACTCCTGGTTGAGCTACATAATGAATATCATAAGTTCCATCTGCTGCACATGACGTTCCTCCAACAGCTATTAACGCACTACCACATGGATCATCACAATTATCAGGACTATTGACTACAACACTAATTGAAGTACATCCTACTGTTTCAATCTGACTTGTTGCTCTTATTTCTATATTAGTTCCAATTGGAATTCCTGTAATACTATTGGCATTAAGTGTTGCTATTCCAGATAAATCAGTTCCTGTAGCTGCATTCCATATTGTTATAACAGCTGTTGTTGTTTCTGAGAAACTTACACTATACGTTGATCCTCCAACTGCCTCACAAATCCCTTGAGCAGCTGATAACACAGGAGTTACACAATTAACCGGACAAGTATCAGGCCCTAGTACTACAATAGTTGTATCACAACCTGTTCCACTACTTGCTGATATGGTTAAGTCTTCACCTAAAGCCAACGTTATTGTTTTTGTTGTTGTATTAATAGCTGGAGTACTAGCACCACTTGAAGTTGCAGTTATACCAGCTGCATCAGTATTGTACCTAACTGAATAGGTACTTCCTGAGCAACCTACTGTTTCTGCTGATAAAGCAGGTAATATACATTCTGGACAGGTTGCTGCTGTTACTTCTATCGTTCTATCATCTGCACATCCAGCTACTGCTACTCGTACTACTACATTTACGCCACTTGGTAAGCCCGTAATTGTATTGGCTCCTACTGATGATCCTACTACTGGACTTCCATCTAAGTTTTCTACCGTTACTGTTGCTGCTGCTATGGCTGTAAATCCTATTTCATATGTGGCCGCTCCTGATGCATCACATACTGCTGCTCCTAAACTAATTGGACTATTCTTACATGGATCGTCACAATCGGTTGGAGCTGTTATCGTAAACCCAACTTCACAATCTCCGTTGGTTGCTGTTACTGTAAAACTCGTTACTGTATTTGGTACAATCAACACTCCTGCTGTTGTAGTATCATCTATGATTCCGGTTCCTACTATTACATAGCTTAATGTTGCTCCTGTTGTTTCTGAATATCCTACTTCATAATTACTTCCTGAACAGATAGCATCTCCTACCGTTAAGTCAGACTGAATACAATTTGTTGGACAATCATTTGGCCCTACTACTACTCTAACTGTTTCACAGCCTAGTCCATTTGATACCCTTACTGTGATATCTTCTCCTAATAAGGCTGTAGCTATATTTCCTACAATACTGGCGGAGTTCGTTCCTGTTGAACTTACACTGATATTACCTAGTGCTACATCAGTTCCGATTGTTACACTGTAATTGGTAGCATCACAACTGGTATCTCCTACTGTTAATATCGGTAATATACATTCTGGACAGGTTGCTGCTGTTACTTCTATCGTTCTATCATCTGCACATCCAGCTACTGCTACTCGTACTACTACATTTACGCCACTTGGTAAGCCCGTAATTGTATTGGCTCCTACTGATGATCCTACTACTGGACTTCCATCTAAGTTTTCTACCGTTACTGTTGCTGCTGCTATGGCTGTAAATCCTATTTCATATGTGGCCGCTCCTGATGCATCACATACTGCTGCTCCTAAACTAATTGGACTATTCTTACATGGATCGTCACAATCGGTTGGAGCTGTTATCGTAAACCCAACTTCACAATCTCCGTTGGTTGCTGTTACTGTAAAACTCGTTACTGTATTTGGTACAATCAACACTCCTGCTGTTGTAGTATCATCTATGATTCCGGTTCCTACTATTACATAGCTTAATGTTGCTCCTGTTGTTTCTGAATATCCTACTTCATAATTACTTCCTGAACAGATAGCATCTCCTACCGTTAAGTCAGACTGAATACAATTTGTTGGACAATCATTTGGCCCTACTACTACTCTAACTGTTTCACAGCCTAGTCCATTTGATACCCTTACTGTGATATCTTCTCCTAATAAGGCTGTAGCTATATTTCCTACAATACTTGCGGAGTTCGTTCCTGTTGAACTCACACTGATATTACCTAGTGCTACATCAGTTCCGATTGTTACACTGTAATTGGTAGCATCACAACTGGTATCTCCTACTGTTAATATCGGTAATATACATTCTGGACAGGTTGCTGCTGTTACTTCTATCGTTCTATCATCTGCACATCCAGCTACTGCTACTCGTACTACTACATTTACGCCACTTGGTAAGCCCGTAATTGTATTGGCTCCTACTGATGATCCTACTACTGGACTTCCATCTAAGTTTTCTACCGTTACTGTTGCTGCTGCTATGGCTGTAAATCCTATTTCATATGTGGCCGCTCCTGATGCATCACATACCGCTGCTCCTAAACTGATTGGACTATTCTTACATGGATCGTCACAATCGGTTGGAGCTGTTATCGTAAACCCAACTTCACAATCTCCGTTGGTTGCTGTTACTGTAAAACTCGTTACTGTATTTGGTACAATCAACACTCCTGCTGTTGTAGTATCATCTATGATTCCGGTTCCTACTATTACATAGCTTAATGTTGCTCCTGTTGTTTCTGAATATCCTACTTCATAATTACTTCCTGAACAGATAGCATCTCCTACCGTTAAGTCAGACTGAATACAATTTGTTGGACAATCATTTGGCCCTACTACTACTCTAACTGTTTCACAGCCTAGTCCATTTGATACCCTTACTGTGATATCTTCTCCTAATAAGGCTGTAGCTATATTTCCTACAATACTTGCGGAGTTCGTTCCTGTTGAACTCACACTGATATTACCTAGTGCTACATCAGTTCCGATTGTTACACTGTAATTGGTAGCATCACAACTGGTATCTCCTACTGTTAATATCGGTAATATACATTCTGGACAGGTTGCTGCTGTTACTTCTATCGTTCTATCATCTGCACATCCAGCTACTGCTACTCGTACTACTACATTTACGCCACTTGGTAAGCCCGTAATTGTATTGGCTCCTACTGATGATCCTACTACTGGACTTCCATCTAAGTTTTCTACCGTTACTGTTGCTGCTGCTATGGCTGTAAATCCTATTTCATATGTGGCCGCTCCTGATGCATCACATACTGCTGCTCCTAAACTAATTGGACTATTCTTACATGGATCGTCACAATCGGTTGGAGCTGTTATCGTAAACCCAACTTCACAATCTCCGTTGGTTGCTGTTACTGTAAAACTCGTTACTGTATTTGGTACAATCAACACTCCTGCTGTTGTAGTATCATCTATGATTCCGGTTCCTACTATTACATAGCTTAATGTTGCTCCTGTTGTTTCTGAATATCCTACTTCATAATTACTTCCTGAACAGATAGCATCTCCTACCGTTAAGTCAGACTGAATACAATTTGTTGGACAATCATTTGGCCCTACTACTACTCTAACTGTTTCACAGCCTAGTCCATTTGATACCCTTACTGTGATATCTTCTCCTAATAAGGCTGTAGCTATATTTCCTACAATACTGGCGGAGTTCGTTCCTGTTGAACTTACACTGATATTACCTAGTGCTACATCAGTTCCGATTGTTACACTGTAATTGGTAGCATCACAACTGGTATCTCCTACTGTTAATATCGGTAATATACATTCTGGACAGGTTGCTGCTGTTACTTCTATCGTTCTATCATCTGCACATCCAGCTACTGCTACTCGTACTACTACATTTACGCCACTTGGTAAGCCCGTAATTGTATTGGCTCCTACTGATGATCCTACTACTGGACTTCCATCTAAGTTTTCTACCGTTACTGTTGCTGCTGCTATGGCTGTAAATCCTATTTCATATGTGGCCGCTCCTGATGCATCACATACCGCTGCTCCTAAACTGATTGGACTATTCTTACATGGATCGTCACAATCGGTTGGAGCTGTTATCGTAAACCCAACTTCACAATCTCCGTTGGTTGCTGTTACTGTAAAACTCGTTACTGTATTTGGTACAATCAACACTCCTGCTGTTGTAGTATCATCTATGATTCCGGTTCCTACTATTACATAGCTTAATGTTGCTCCTGTTGTTTCTGAATATCCTACTTCATAATTACTTCCTGAACAGATAGCATCTCCTACCGTTAAGTCAGACTGAATACAATTTGTTGGACAATCATTTGGCCCTACTACTACTCTAACTGTTTCACAGCCTAGTCCATTTGATACCCTTACTGTGATATCTTCTCCTAATAAGGCTGTAGCTATATTTCCTACAATACTTGCGGAGTTCGTTCCTGTTGAACTCACACTGATATTACCTAGTGCTACATCAGTTCCGATTGTTACACTGTAATTGGTAGCATCACAACTGGTATCTCCTACTGTTAATATCGGTAATATACATTCTGGACAGGTTGCTGCTGTTACTTCTATCGTTCTATCATCTGCACATCCAGCTACTGCTACTCGTACTACTACATTTACGCCACTTGGTAAGCCCGTAATTGTATTGGCTCCTACTGATGATCCTACTACTGGACTTCCATCTAAGTTTTCTACCGTTACTGTTGCTGCTGCTATGGCTGTAAATCCTATTTCATATGTGGCCGCTCCTGATGCATCACATACTGCTGCTCCTAAACTAATTGGACTATTCTTACATGGATCGTCACAATCGGTTGGAGCTGTTATCGTAAACCCAACTTCACAATCTCCGTTGGTTGCTGTTACTGTAAAACTCGTTACTGTATTTGGTACAATCAACACTCCTGCTGTTGTAGTATCATCTATGATTCCGGTTCCTACTATTACATAGCTTAATGTTGCTCCTGTTGTTTCTGAATATCCTACTTCATAATTACTTCCTGAACAGATAGCATCTCCTACCGTTAAGTCAGACTGAATACAATTTGTTGGACAATCATTTGGCCCTACTACTACTCTAACTGTTTCACAGCCTAGTCCATTTGATACCCTTACTGTGATATCTTCTCCTAATAAGGCTGTAGCTATATTTCCTACAATACTTGCGGAGTTCGTTCCTGTTGAACTTACACTGATATTACCTAGTGCTACATCAGTTCCGATTGTTACACTGTAATTGGTAGCATCACAACTGGTATCTCCTACTGTTAATATCGGTAATATACATTCTGGACAGGTTGCTGCTGTTACTTCTATCGTTCTATCATCTGCACATCCAGCTACTGCTACTCGTACTACTACATTTACGCCACTTGGTAAGCCCGTAATTGTATTGGCTCCTACTGATGATCCTACTACTGGACTTCCATCTAAGTTTTCTACCGTTACTGTTGCTGCTGCTATGGCTGTAAATCCTATTTCATATGTGGCCGCTCCTGATGCATCACATACCGCTGCTCCTAAACTGATTGGACTATTCTTACATGGATCGTCACAATCGGTTGGAGCTGTTATCGTAAACCCAACTTCACAATCTCCGTTGGTTGCTGTTACTGTAAAACTCGTTACTGTATTTGGTACAATCAACACTCCTGCTGTTGTAGTATCATCTATGATTCCGGTTCCTACTATTACATAGCTTAATGTTGCTCCTGTTGTTTCTGAATATCCTACTTCATAAGTACTTCCTGAACAGATAGCATCTCCTACCGTTAAGTCAGACTGAATACAATTTGTTGGACAATCATTTGGCCCTACTACTACTCTAACTGTTTCACAGCCTAGTCCATTTGATACCCTTACTGTGATATCTTCTCCTAATAAGGCTGTAGCTATATTTCCTACAATACTTGCGGAGTTCGTTCCTGTTGAACTCACACTGATATTACCTAGTGCTACATCAGTTCCGATTGTTACACTGTAATTGGTAGCATCACAACTGGTATCTCCTACTGTTAATATCGGTAATATACATTCTGGACAGGTTGCTGCTGTTACTTCTATCGTTCTATCATCTGCACATCCAGCTACTGCTACTCGTACTACTACATTTACGCCACTTGGTAAGCCCGTAATTGTATTGGCTCCTACTGATGATCCTACTACTGGACTTCCATCTAAGTTTTCTACCGTTACTGTTGCTGCTGCTATGGCTGTAAATCCTATTTCATATGTGGCCGCTCCTGATGCATCACATACTGCTGCTCCTAAACTGATTGGACTATTCTTACATGGATCGTCACAATCGGTTGGAGCTGTTATCGTAAACCCAACTTCACAATCTCCGTTGGTTGCTGTTACTGTAAAACTCGTTACTGTATTTGGTACAATCAACACTCCTGCTGTTGTAGTATCATCTATGATTCCGGTTCCTACTATTACATAGCTTAATGTTGCTCCTGTTGTTTCTGAATATCCTACTTCATAATTACTTCCTGAACAGATAGCATCTCCTACCGTTAAGTCAGACTGAATACAATTTGTTGGACAATCATTTGGCCCTACTACTACTCTAACTGTTTCACAGCCTAGTCCATTTGATACCCTTACTGTGATATCTTCTCCTAATAAGGCTGTAGCTATATTTCCTACAATACTGGCGGAGTTCGTTCCTGTTGAACTTACACTGATATTACCTAGTGCTACATCAGTTCCGATTGTTACACTGTAATTGGTAGCATCACAACTGGTATCTCCTACTGTTAATATCGGTAATATACATTCTGGACAGGTTGCTGCTGTTACTTCTATCGTTCTATCATCTGCACATCCAGCTACTGCTACTCGTACTACTACATTTACGCCACTTGGTAAGCCCGTAATTGTATTGGCTCCTACTGATGATCCTACTACTGGACTTCCATCTAAGTTTTCTACCGTTACTGTTGCTGCTGCTATGGCTGTAAATCCTATTTCATATGTGGCCGCTCCTGATGCATCACATACTGCTGCTCCTAAACTGATTGGACTATTCTTACATGGATCGTCACAATCGGTTGGAGCTGTTATCGTAAACCCAACTTCACAATCTCCGTTGGTTGCTGTTACTGTAAAACTCGTTACTGTATTTGGTACAATCAACACTCCTGCTGTTGTAGTATCATCTATGATTCCGGTTCCTACTATTACATAGCTTAATGTTGCTCCTGTTGTTTCTGAATATCCTACTTCATAATTACTTCCTGAACAGATAGCATCTCCTACCGTTAAGTCAGACTGAATACAATTTGTTGGACAATCATTTGGCCCTACTACTACTCTAACTGTTTCACAGCCTAGTCCATTTGATACCCTTACTGTGATATCTTCTCCTAATAAGGCTGTAGCTATATTTCCTACAATACTGGCGGAGTTCGTTCCTGTTGAACTCACACTGATATTACCTAGTGCTACATCAGTTCCGATTGTTACACTGTAATTGGTAGCATCACAACTGGTATCTCCTACTGTTAATATCGGTAATATACATTCTGGACAGGTTGCTGCTGTTACTTCTATCGTTCTATCATCTGCACATCCAGCTACTGCTACTCGTACTACTACATTTACGCCACTTGGTAAGCCCGTAATTGTATTGGCTCCTACTGATGATCCTACTACTGGACTTCCATCTAAGTTTTCTACCGTTACTGTTGCTGCTGCTATGGCTGTAAATCCTATTTCATATGTGGCCGCTCCTGATGCATCACATACTGCTGCTCCTAAACTGATTGGACTATTCTTACATGGATCGTCACAATCGGTTGGAGCTGTTATCGTAAACCCAACTTCACAATCTCCGTTGGTTGCTGTTACTGTAAAACTCGTTACTGTATTTGGTACAATCAACACTCCTGCTGTTGTAGTATCATCTATGATTCCGGTTCCTACTATTACATAGCTTAATGTTGCTCCTGTTGTTTCTGAATATCCTACTTCATAATTACTTCCTGAACAGATAGCATCTCCTACCGTTAAGTCAGACTGAATACAATTTGTTGGACAATCATTTGGCCCTACTACTACTCTAACTGTTTCACAGCCTAGTCCATTTGATACCCTTACTGTGATATCTTCTCCTAATAAGGCTGTAGCTATATTTCCTACAATACTGGCGGAGTTCGTTCCTGTTGAACTTACACTGATATTACCTAGTGCTACATCAGTTCCGATTGTTACACTGTAATTGGTAGCATCACAACTGGTATCTCCTACTGTTAATATCGGTAATATACATTCTGGACAGGTTGCTGCTGTTACTTCTATCGTTCTATCATCTGCACATCCAGCTACTGCTACTCGTACTACTACATTTACGCCACTTGGTAAGCCCGTAATTGTATTGGCTCCTACTGATGATCCTACTACTGGACTTCCATCTAAGTTTTCTACCGTTACTGTTGCTGCTGCTATGGCTGTAAATCCTATTTCATATGTGGCCGCTCCTGATGCATCACATACTGCTGCTCCTAAACTGATTGGACTATTCTTACATGGATCGTCACAATCGGTTGGAGCTGTTATCGTAAACCCAACTTCACAATCTCCGTTGGTTGCTGTTACTGTAAAACTCGTTACTGTATTTGGTACAATCAACACTCCTGCTGTTGTAGTATCATCTATGATTCCGGTTCCTACTATTACATAGCTTAATGTTGCTCCTGTTGTTTCTGAATATCCTACTTCATAATTACTTCCTGAACAGATAGCATCTCCTACCGTTAAGTCAGACTGAATACAATTTGTTGGACAATCATTTGGCCCTACTACTACTCTAACTGTTTCACAGCCTAGTCCATTTGATACCCTTACTGTGATATCTTCTCCTAATAAGGCTGTAGCTATATTTCCTACAATACTGGCGGAGTTCGTTCCTGTTGAACTTACACTGATATTACCTAGTGCTACATCAGTTCCGATTGTTACACTGTAATTGGTAGCATCACAACTGGTATCTCCTACTGTTAATATCGGTAATATACATTCTGGACAGGTTGCTGCTGTTACTTCTATCGTTCTATCATCTGCACATCCAGCTACTGCTACTCGTACTACTACATTTACGCCACTTGGTAAGCCCGTAATTGTATTGGCTCCTACTGATGATCCTACTACTGGACTTCCATCTAAGTTTTCTACCGTTACTGTTGCTGCTGCTATGGCTGTAAATCCTATTTCATATGTGGCCGCTCCTGATGCATCACATACTGCTGCTCCTAAACTGATTGGACTATTCTTACATGGATCGTCACAATCGGTTGGAGCTGTTATCGTAAACCCAACTTCACAATCTCCGTTGGTTGCTGTTACTGTAAAACTCGTTACTGTATTTGGTACAATCAACACTCCTGCTGTTGTAGTATCATCTATGATTCCGGTTCCTACTATTACATAGCTTAATGTTGCTCCTGTTGTTTCTGAATATCCTACTTCATAATTACTTCCTGAACAGATAGCATCTCCTACCGTTAAGTCAGACTGAATACAATTTGTTGGACAATCATTTGGCCCTACTACTACTCTAACTGTTTCACAGCCTAGTCCATTTGATACCCTTACTGTGATATCTTCTCCTAATAAGGCTGTAGCTATATTTCCTACAATACTGGCGGAGTTCGTTCCTGTTGAACTTACACTGATATTACCTAGTGCTACATCAGTTCCGATTGTTACACTGTAATTGGTAGCATCACAACTGGTATCTCCTACTGTTAATATCGGTAATATACATTCTGGACAGGTTGCTGCTGTTACTTCTATCGTTCTATCATCTGCACATCCAGCTACTGCTACTCGTACTACTACATTTACGCCACTTGGTAAGCCCGTAATTGTATTGGCTCCTACTGATGATCCTACTACTGGACTTCCATCTAAGTTTTCTACCGTTACTGTTGCTGCTGCTATGGCTGTAAATCCTATTTCATATGTGGCCGCTCCTGATGCATCACATACTGCTGCTCCTAAACTGATTGGACTATTCTTACATGGATCGTCACAATCGGTTGGAGCTGTTATCGTAAACCCAACTTCACAATCTCCGTTGGTTGCTGTTACTGTAAAACTCGTTACTGTATTTGGTACAATCAACACTCCTGCTGTTGTAGTATCATCTATGATTCCGGTTCCTACTATTACATAGCTTAATGTTGCTCCTGTTGTTTCTGAATATCCTACTTCATAATTACTTCCTGAACAGATAGCATCTCCTACCGTTAAGTCAGACTGAATACAATTTGTTGGACAATCATTTGGCCCTACTACTACTCTAACTGTTTCACAGCCTAGTCCATTTGATACCCTTACTGTGATATCTTCTCCTAATAAGGCTGTAGCTATATTTCCTACAATACTGGCGGAGTTCGTTCCTGTTGAACTCACACTGATATTACCTAGTGCTACATCAGTTCCGATTGTTACACTGTAATTGGTAGCATCACAACTGGTATCTCCTACTGTTAATATCGGTAATATACATTCTGGACAGGTTGCTGCTGTTACTTCTATCGTTCTATCATCTGCACATCCAGCTACTGCTACTCGTACTACTACATTTACGCCACTTGGTAAGCCCGTAATTGTATTGGCTCCTACTGATGATCCTACTACTGGACTTCCATCTAAGTTTTCTACCGTTACTGTTGCTGCTGCTATGGCTGTAAATCCTATTTCATATGTGGCCGCTCCTGATGCATCACATACTGCTGCTCCTAAACTGATTGGACTATTCTTACATGGATCGTCACAATCGGTTGGAGCTGTTATCGTAAACCCAACTTCACAATCTCCGTTGGTTGCTGTTACTGTAAAACTCGTTACTGTATTTGGTACAATCAACACTCCTGCTGTTGTAGTATCATCTATGATTCCGGTTCCTACTATTACATAGCTTAATGTTGCTCCTGTTGTTTCTGAATATCCTACTTCATAATTACTTCCTGAACAGATAGCATCTCCTACCGTTAAGTCAGACTGAATACAATTTGTTGGACAATCATTTGGCCCTACTACTACTCTAACTGTTTCACAGCCTAGTCCATTTGATACCCTTACTGTGATATCTTCTCCTAATAAGGCTGTAGCTATATTTCCTACAATACTGGCGGAGTTCGTTCCTGTTGAACTTACACTGATATTACCTAGTGCTACATCAGTTCCGATTGTTACACTGTAATTGGTAGCATCACAACTGGTATCTCCTACTGTTAATATCGGTAATATACATTCTGGACAGGTTGCTGCTGTTACTTCTATCGTTCTATCATCTGCACATCCAGCTACTGCTACTCGTACTACTACATTTACGCCACTTGGTAAGCCCGTAATTGTATTGGCTCCTACTGATGATCCTACTACTGGACTTCCATCTAAGTTTTCTACCGTTACTGTTGCTGCTGCTATGGCTGTAAATCCTATTTCATATGTGGCCGCTCCTGATGCATCACATACTGCTGCTCCTAAACTGATTGGACTATTCTTACATGGATCGTCACAATCGGTTGGAGCTGTTATCGTAAACCCAACTTCACAATCTCCGTTGGTTGCTGTTACTGTAAAACTCGTTACTGTATTTGGTACAATCAACACTCCTGCTGTTGTAGTATCATCTATGATTCCGGTTCCTACTATTACATAGCTTAATGTTGCTCCTGTTGTTTCTGAATATCCTACTTCATAATTACTTCCTGAACAGATAGCATCTCCTACCGTTAAGTCAGACTGAATACAATTTGTTGGACAATCATTTGGCCCTACTACTACTCTAACTGTTTCACAGCCTAGTCCATTTGATACCCTTACTGTGATATCTTCTCCTAATAAGGCTGTAGCTATATTTCCTACAATACTTGCGGAGTTCGTTCCTGTTGAACTTACACTGATATTACCTAGTGCTACATCAGTTCCGATTGTTACACTGTAATTGGTAGCATCACAACTGGTATCTCCTACTGTTAATATCGGTAATATACATTCTGGACAGGTTGCTGCTGTTATTTCTATCGTTCTATCATCTGCACATCCAGCTACTGCTACTCGTACTACTACATTTACGCCACTTGGTAAACCGGTAATAATTCCATCAATTGCAGTTGATGATCCTACTACTGGACTTCCATCTAAGTTTTCTACCGTTACTGTTGCATCATCTATTTTTGTATATCTTATTTCATATTTATCCAGTCCTCCAGCACTACATACTCCAGTACCTAAACTAATTGGAGTATCAAAACATGGTTCATCACAATTTTGTGGAGCACTTACTTCTAGGCTTATTGCACAATCTCCATTAGTTGCTGTTACTGTAAAACTTGTTACCGTATTTGGCACGATCAAAACTCCTGCGGTAGTCGTATCGTCTATCGTTCCTGTTCCTACTATTGCATAACTTAATACCGCTCCAGTTGTTTCTGAATACCCTACTTTATACTCTGTGCCTGCACATATTGCATTTCCTAAAGTAAGGTCTGAAAACACACAATTTGTAGGACATGTTGCTGGTCCAGTAATTTTTGTCGAAGTTATACAACCTGTTCCATTTGTTGCCGTTATTGTTAAATCTTCACCCAAGGCTAAGGTTACCGTTTTATCCGTAGTATTAATAACTGGTGTATTTGAGCCACTTGAAGTTGCACTTATATTAGTAACATCTGTATCTGTAGCGAAAGAAACAGTATATGTTCCGTCTGTTCCATTACAAGTTGTATCTCCAACAATCAATATTGGTAAAACACAAGAAGGTGTTGTGTATGTAAATATACTTTGTCCTGTTTCTCCAGCCGAATCTGGATGTGAAGCAGTGACATCAATGACAAATCCGTTTAAAAAATTATCTGATGTTGAATTTTCTGTAACCAAAACATTAATTGTCACAAATCCAAACCAATCGGCCTCAATAACAACTCCTGGTTTTTGAGTAAAAATTACAATATCATTACCCACATCATATGATGCAATAAATTTATCCAATACACTTCCTGTAATACTTGTTGGTATACCTGGTACACCACCCGCTAATTCTAGTCTTTTTAAATCAACCTCAACAACAATATTAGGAACTCCACCAGTACCAGTAGCAGGAACTTCTGCACCAGATAGCTCTCCTAAAAAGAAGCTTATAGTACCCGTGTTATCCGTTTCTAAAGTACCTAAAGGAACAGGACTAATAGCAACACCAGCAACACCCATAGTTTGAGAGTGTCCAAAAAACACAATGCTAAAAAAAAGAAGCATTAAACATATACCTTTCATTCCACAGTACTTCATCATTAGTTACTTTTATTTATTGTTATCTCTAAACTTATTTCAATTTCTTACATTGCTCTTTTTAAAGAATAATGCTTTACTTTAATTCTTACTCTTCATACTGCTTAACTATTTTAATATAGTATCCACAGAAGTCACCTCTTATAAAGGTGATGCCATACTTCCAAAAAACACATTGTCACTACCCATATTGGTAAGCTTGTGCAAAAAAGGAACGATCATCATATTCCCAATTACTATTATTAACAAAATTACCACATGAGACTACGCTTTTATTTTTTGACTTACGGTTATATTTTATTCGAAGCTCAACAGCGTTATGTCCATTTGTATTTTTCAACTCACTCCTGTCTACGCAAAAAACTCCAATCAATTCTGTTTCAGCTAAAAATAGCTCCACAGAATAATTAGAGATTTTTATATACTTATTACTTGTCAATATCTTAGGTAAAACAGCATCTGAAACATTATGAACAAAACATCCATACATTCCAGAAAATGCAGTCATAAATAAAATTATTAAACAGTAATATTTTTTCATTTTAATTTGAATAATTAAAAATTACAGCAACACTATCATCACTCGTTTTTGTTTGACCTCCGGATCCGCTTTTAATTACTGCTCGTAAAGGAATGGTACCTTTGAAACCTTCTTCGGTTTCATATGCTCCATTAAGCCCTATTAAACTCTTTGTTCCTCCAGTAAAAACTCCTGCTTTTCCTTTATAAATAAACTTGTGTAACATCGGATGTGAGCCATTGTAGATCCAATCTGAGTTTTGTATATTTTTACCATTCATTGTTGAAAGGCTAGCATCAAAACTTATCTTCATTCTAGGATTTTTCATTATTCTTACTTCAATTTCTGAAGCATCAGAATCGACTAATTGATCTTCTACTATTGCAACAATAAAATCTATGTTTCCATTTTTTGAATTAAGCATGCTATCTATTTTCAAAATTTTTGGATAGTAATTTGGCACTTCTCCGACTACCTTAACAGATACCTCATTTTGATTCTCTACAATAAGAGTTTCATTGTCTTTTATCTCACTTGTACTTATTTCATTATTATTAACTACTGTTTTGTTATTAAGAACAATAAAAACAAAAACCATTATGACTGCAGCAAAAAGAAAAAACCACTTCCCCTTTTTACCTGTTGAGTTAAACATCTTTTCAAACTTATTTTTCGTCATTATTTTAATTTCTTATTAACAGCAATCTATATTCAGTTTTAACCACCAATTTTCCTACTCAATATTATTAGCAAATGAAAGTCAGAAAAGAAAAACCAGAATTATATTTTTCTACAGAAAATATATCGCAAACATGCTTAACACAATACTTTGTTACTAAGGAGTTGCTTATATCATTAACAAGAGTACTAAACAAATAGTTTTTTCTCATAGTTACACTTTTTGCAAATAAAACTTAGTCTTTACAAATTGATCACATTGTAATCTATATAAGACTATTTTTTACTTAATATTGGTTTGGTTATTAATTATTCTGAACATCAATCCACTTTTTGTAAACAATACTATAAAACTAAAATCCTAAACAAAACAAATTGTTGTTAACAGGTGTCTAGCAGTTGTAAAGAGGTGTTTTCTTGATAATTTTGTAAGAAAAAACTTCCTTATATCTAATATCTTTATGGTTATATCCATCATAAAAATATCGCTTTAAAACGTTCTAGTTTTTATTTTACCTATGAACTATACTATTACTATCGACGAAAAACAAATATTATACGTTAGTCAGTATTTAAAGAAATAACATATAATTATCATCGTTAAAGTGCATATTACCCCGATTTGATAAGAATACTAAAACCAAACTGTTTATCAGAATTACCAATATTCAATTTATAGGCTAACATAAAAGACAATCTGCTTGTATAACATCTAAAAACAGTTAGCGTAAAAAAGAAAAATACATCATCACCTTAAAGTGACTACAAACCAATATTGAATATGGTTCTAAATCAGAATAAACAACACAAAATCAATGAATTACGTATTTTGTTACAATTTATAAAAAAGGCCTTTTTACCTGTAGACCCACAACGATTTACCTTAGCCATCTAATTAGTTCCATATAGGATTAGTAAACGCTAAAAGATCTAAAAATTAATTCTGAAATACATATAACTATTTGAAGATTCTAAATGATAATAATGTTTAGCTGCCCCATATATACCAAACAAAACTGCCTTTCAGCAATAAACATAAATTCAATACACACATAATCAAATGATTAAAGTATTGATATTCTTGAATTTGACCATTATAAAATCGAATAAAACAACAAAAAAGCATAAAAGGATAAACTCTAGTACAACTCAAAAACTAATTGAGATGCCCGAATTTATCCTCTTATTTTTCATAAACTTAGGTTAAGTTGCTAATAACCTATGCCATTCATATTTACTTTTTTATCACTAATTTCTTTTATATCTAATTAATATCATTGATTGGTCATTTTTAGTGTTTTTCTGTCCACCAGAGTTTGCTTTCATAACTACTCTCAATGGATACGTTCCAGATAAACCACTTGGAGTATGGAATGTAGCCGTTACCCCAATTGTTACTTTAGCCAATTTTGGATATACACCAGCATTACCTATATAAGTAAACTTATGCAAACCAGGGTTAGTGCCATTATACTGCCAATCGCTATTATCTACTGGTACTCCATCAAGTTCAATTAATGTATTGTTATAATTAATAGTTAACCTACTGTCTCTAGGGATTCTTATCTCTACTACTTTACTAGGATCTGAATCTATATTTGACAATTCAGATACATCAATTCTAAAGTTTATTTTCTTGACAGCCACATCAATTATATCATCAATATCTGCCAAAATTTCTGGCTGATAATCCGGTATTAGTGTCACATCAACTTCTTCTGAAGCCTCACAACCTTTAGAATCGGTTACCGTTACCCTATATTTCCCTGCAGGTACATCTGTAACATTTTGTGTGTTATAGATACCATCTTGAGAGCTACCATCTGACAATAGCGCTATTAAATCCCATACATAACTAGTATATACTCCCGAACCTTCACTTGCTGTAGCGCTTAGCGATCCACTGTCACAAGTAACACAATAAGAAGCAGTAGCACTTGCAGTAACCTCTAATGTATTCTCATATTCAATTATAATTACATCTGTACTCAATGTTTCTGTACAACCAGGAACGGTAGGACTAGAAACTGTTATTTGAGAATACACACCAGCTTCCAGATTAGGAATTACCAAAGTTCCAGTTGCATCAGTAATTGGATTTGGACTTACCGTTTCTACAGCTCCCCCATCTCTTACATAAGTAACTTTAAATGGAATAGATAGACCCAAACCAGCATTTGCTATTGTAATTGAACCATCATCTCCAGGCGCACAACTTGTAGGAATACTTGTTGTTATATCTGCTGTTGCCAAGTTTATTTCACAGGCAACTACATTCAATAAACTACTTGCATCTGAAGTAATACTACTACACACATTATTATTAGCATAAATAACCAATTTATATAATGTTCCATCTAGATCTTCAGTAATATTATCCAGTTTCAATACTGGTCTATCAACATCAGAATAGATCGCATTGTTTTCCAATGCACTCCATGTAACACCTTTATCAGCACTTACAATCCAATTTAACTGTACGGAGAACAAATTCACACTAGTTAAACTAGCAGTAATACTATGCGATTCTCCAACATATTTGGTTTCTTCTAATGGTAGAATTGAATTAATTTTTGCAAAATCAGAGAGTGCAATACCAGCTTCTTGATAATCGTACTTACCATTACCATCGGTATCTACAGGAGTCTGATAACTTGCTTCAACAACTGCCCCATCCGCATCTACATATCCAGAAACAACCGTTCCTGTATCTCCATAAGTTCCATTTCCATCAGTATCTAAGGATTGGAAAAAGTTATTATAAGCCTCATCAACATCTAAACATCCATCATCATCACTATCAATTTCTTGAGCATCAATTAAGTCATCGGTATCTGAATCTAATGGTCCTTGACCTCCATTATACGATGCTTTATAACGTCCTGTTTCTACACCTTCTTCTAATGGATTACTAAATCCGTTAGGCCCTACATCTGGTACTGCAATTCTACCTGCATCAGCACTTCCTTTAGCATTAATATCCTTACCATGTCCTGCTTCAATTGCATCATAGATTCCATCATTATCACTATCAACATCTAAGTGACTATAAACACCATCACTACCTGTTGGCAATTGACAATTTGGCTTAGCAGAAGCTGAAGCTATAAAGTTAGGTGCATTTATATAAATCTCTTTTACTCTTGAATAATAAACAACTCCCACTTCACCAGTAATTCTAAATTTCTCGTACTTGGTATTTGGGTGCAATGTATTGGTGAAAATTTCTCTTGCATTTGTTACTCTTCTCGTAGCAGCAACATCAAGATCTTCCCATACACTACCAGTATATCCTTGCATCTTTAACTTATTTACTGTTCCACTAGTAAATGCTATATTATACATAGAGAATTCTATAGAACCAACAGGTATTGCAATTGTTGGTGTTATCTCATAAACAGATTTTCCAATTGCATTTTGATTTGGCTTTAATCCTGAATAACTAGCCGTACTATCATTACCATCATAAGTTCTTGTAAATGGTCGCGCACTTGATTCTATATTTAATTCGGAAGTAACATTAATAATTGTAGTTGCTTCTGCTTCAGTATAGAAACAATCTGGAGATTCATCTGCATCCAAAATACCATCATTATCATCATCAATATCTATTAAATCTCCAACACCATCACCATCGGTATCCAAACAGGCATTTAATGCATTATTAGTTGCTAAATTATAACTTGGGTCATAATTTAACTCTCCAGAAGTACCTTCTTCAAATTCATCTAATAATCCGTTAGAATTAACATCTGCTCCTGTTTTATAATTTGTGATATCATTATCTAATGCTGATGTATTTCCAGATTCCACACTATCACTACAATTATCACCATCACTATCTAGATCTAAACTATTGATTATACCATCTTGATCGGTATCGTTTTCTGGATCCAATTCACAAGACTGACAACTTTCGAAATACACCTCGATTGATCCTGACATATCTGTTGATGTTGAGCCAGAAATCCCTTGAATTCTATACTTCTTGTATTTTGCACTATTTTTGCTAATTGTAAATTCTTCCAAATAGGCATTTGTTATTCCTAAACTTATAACACTTGATAAAGCAGGATCTGTACCATATGTACTTCCATTATTTAAATTTGTCCAAGTAGCACCATTGTTACTTCCTTGTAACTGCAATACTGTACCAGGAGCAAAATGACTAAAAGCACCATCTACCAAACGCGGAGGAAGATCTTTTACAGGAACCATTTTTGTGGTATATGGATATTGTAAATACACCTTCTTTAAACATATTTCGCGGTTAAATGAAAATTGCAATGCCGTTTTATTTACAACAGTTTGATTTTTAGCAACTCCAAACCTTACTATAGTATCGTTTACTACACCATCAACCAAAGAATTTGGAAAGATACAATTGGCTCCTAAATTTAACTCCGTACTTACATTAACTATACTTGTTCTATCACCAATTGAGGAAACAAAACATGAATAGGTTTCTATAATATCTAATACTCCATCATTATCATCATCAATATCTATTAAGTCTCCAACACCATCTCCATCAGTATCTAAACAGGCATTTAATGCAGCATTAATTGCTAAATTATAACTTGGGTCATAATTTAACTCTCCAGAAGTACCATCTTCAAATTCATCTAACAGTCCGTTTGAATTAACATCTGCACCTGTTTTATAGGTTGTTATATTATTATCTGATACTAAGGTATTTCCAGACTCTACACTATCACTACATTCATCACCATCACTATCTAGATCTAAACTGTTGATTATACCATCTTGATCGGTATCGTTTTCTGGATCCAAATCACAAGACTGACAACTTTCAAAATATACCTCAATTGATCCTGACATATCTGTTGATGTTGAACCAGAAACACCTCGAACTCTATAACGACTATATTTTGCGCTATTTTGGTCAATTGTAAACTCTTCTAAGTAGGCATTTGATATTCCTAAACTAGGAACACTAGATAAAACAGGGTCAGTACCATATGTACTTCCACTATTTAAATTTGTCCAAGTAGAACCATCGTTACTTCCTTGTAGCTTTAATACTGTACCAGGAGCAAAATGACTAAAAGCACCATCTACTAAACGCGGAGGCAGATCTTTTACAGGAACCATTTTCGTAGTATATGGATATTGTAAGTACACTTTCTTTAAACATATTTCGCGTTTAAATGAAAATTGCAATGCTGTTTTATTTACAACCGTTTGGTTTTTAGCAACTCCAAACCTTACTATAGTATCATTTACCACTCCATCAACCAAAGAATTTGGAAAAATACAATTGGCTCCTAAAGTTAACTCTGTACTTACATTAACTATACTTGTTCTATCACCAATTGAGGAAACAAAACATGAATAGGTTTCTATAACATCTAATACCCCATCATTATCATCATCAATATCTATTACATCTCCTATACCATCACCATCGGTGTCTAAACACCCATTTAATGAACTATTAATAACTATAGCATATGTTGGAATGTAATTTAACGTTCCAGAAGCACCATCTTCAAATTCATCTAATAATCCGTTAGTATTTACATCTGCTCCTGTCTTATAGGTTGTTGTATCATTATCTGACACCAATGTATTCCCTGCTTCTACGCTATCACTACAATCATCACCGTCACTGTCTAAATCTAAATGGTTTAAAACATCATCTCCATCGGTATCTGATGTACATATTGACTTACCATAACTTGATGTATTGAAATCATTTATACGCAAATAGATTTCTTTTACTCTAGCATAATACGCATTTCCAGTAACTCCTACAATTCTGAACTTTTCATATCTCGTATCTGGATGTAAAGTATTCACAAATACTTCTCTTGCGTTCACTACAGTTCTATTTGCTGCAACATCTAAATCTTCCCATGCATTTCCTAAATACCCTTGCAATTTCATGGTATTTGCCGCTCCATTAGTAAAGGCTAAATTATGCATCGTAATAGCCATTTGTTTTAACGCTATTGGTACTATTGGTGTAATCTCATAAACAGATTTACCTACTGAACTCTGATTTGGCTTAAGTCCTGTATAACTAGCATTAGTGTCATTACCATCGTGTGCATTTGAAAATGGGCGTGATGCTGCTTCCACTAACAATTGTGACGTTACCAACAATGGTCTTTCTAACTCTTCTTTGCTATAGAAACAGTCTGGTGACTCTATAATATCTAATATTCCGTCATTATCATCATCAATATCTACAAGATCTCCTATTCCATCACCGTCGGTATCTATACATGCATTTAGACTAGCGCTTAACGCTAATGGTCTGTAGGTAATATCATAATTAATGGTTCCCGTTGTTCCGATTTCAAACTCATCTAACAATCCATTTCCATTAACATCGGCACCTGTCTTATATGTAGTTATATCATTGTCAGTAGCTAATGTATTACTAGCTTCTACACTATCACTACACTCATCATCATCGCTATCCAAATCTAATCGGTTTGGAATACCATCATCATCACTATCTAAATCTACACAAGCAGTAACTGAATTCCCAAAACGAACTTCTGTTACAGAAGACATTCCTAATACTCTTCCGCTTGCTCTAAAGATAAACTTTGTCATCTCTTCTGCTGGTGGATCAAAACTAAATCTGATTACATTAGAATGATCAATTAAGACTCCTGGACTAATGCTTCCGTTTTCTGTATATCTTGCAATCTCTACTTCCTGATTTGCAGCATTAACGCCATACAACACTACTACTGTTCCATTACCGAAAAATGCTCTTGAATTGTCATTATTCATTCCTGAGATAGCAAATTCCACTGCATTCATACGTACTGCCTCTGGAAAAGTAATCTCAAACCACACATTATTACTTAAACTCTGTGGCGGAAAACATGTTGGGAAATCCTCAAAGTTTACCAAATTATTAAATACTCTTCGTATTTGATAAGGTGGTGCATCATTCCTATCAATTGTTTGTATAGAAATTGTTTGTCTTAACCATCTTCTATAAGATGCTGAATTTAGATCAATTGGACAATCTGATGATTCTACAATATCTAAAACTCCATCGTTATCATCATCAATATCTATTAAATCTCCTATTCCATCACCATCAGTATCTAAACATGCATTTAAATCCTCATCTATATAGTATCGTTGTAGTTCATAATTAATTAAACCGCTATCGGCACTAGTTTCTAAATTATCCGCCAATCCATTTGTTCCTACTGATCCAGATATGGTAGTATCTCCAATTGTTCCAGCTCCTGATTCTACAATATCCAAACAATCATCTCCATCCATATCGGTATCTTGATGATTGAATTTACCATCACCATCCAAATCTTCATTATCAAAACATGTTGGTAATGGATAGTTTTCTCTGATAAAGTTTGTAATTTCAAACAATACCTCTATTGTACGTCCATGAACATATGTATTTCCTGAGTTTCCAAATAATCGGTAGCTCATATATGCTGCTGCATTCTGAGTAACGTCAAATCTATCATTTGGTACCGATCCTTTATTTTTGATTCCGCTTCTTGTTGCAGAAGTTGTATATGTTTCTCCAGCATTTAGATCTACCCATGTACTTCCATCATTACTACCTTGAAGCGTAATATTTGCTCCATTGAAATTGGAATAGGTATTGTAATACACTAAATACAAATTCTCTAGCTCTATTGCACTTTCAAAATCGAATCTATAAATTTCTTTATCCGTTACTGATTGCGTCGTAAAACCTACTGCATAAAACGCAGCTGATGTTTCTTCTAGTCCATCTACTAATTCTTTTGGATCATTATAAGTAGTATGCATGGTAAGAGCAGTACTTGCTGTTATTAGATCTCCTCTAATACCTGCTTCGAACATATCTTTTGTTCCAAAACAACTCGGAGACTCATCGCTATCCTTTATTCCATCATTATCATCATCTATATCTACTAAATCGCCGATACCATCACCATCAAGATCTGAACAACCATTCAACAACTCACTAGTAGCGTTTACATAAGTTGGCGTATAATTTAATGCTCCTGTTGTACCTCGCTCAAATTCATCTAACAACCCATTTGCATTGGCATCTGCCCCTGTCTTATAAGTTGTAGTATCATTATCTGAAATTAAGGTATTCCCAGATTCTACGCTATCACTACAATCATCATCATCACTATCTAAATCTAAATGATTTAAAACATCATCCTCATCAGCATCGGCTGTACATGTTGGCTTTCCATAATTGGATGCATTGAAATTATTAATTCGTAAATAAATTTCTTTTACTCTCGCATAATATGCAGTACCATTAACACCTACAATTCTGAATTTTTCATATCGTGTATCTGGATGCAAAGTATTTACAAATACTTCTCTTGCATTCACTTTAGTCCTATTTGCTGCTACATCCAAATCTTCCCATTCATTTCCTAAATACCCTTGCAGTTTCATGGTATTTGCTGTTCCATTAGTAAAGGCAAGATTATACATAGAAATAGCAATTTGTTTTAACGCTATTGGTACTATTGGAGTAATCTCATAAATTGTCTTACCTGCTGCTGCTTGATTTGGAGTAAGTCCTGTATAACTAGACGTACTATCATTACCATCATGTGCATTTGAGAATGGACGAGATGCTGATTCTCTTTGCAATTGAGAAGTTACCAACATTGGACTCTCTAACTCTTCCTTACTATAAAAACATTCTGGAGATTCTATTGCATCTAATACTCCATCATTATCATCATCAATATCTATTAAATCTCCAACACCATCACCATCGGTATCTAAACAGGCGTTTAGACTATTACTTAATGCCAATGGTCTGTAGGTAATATCATAATTGATTGTTCCTGTTGTTCCGATTTCGAACTCATCTAACAATCCATTTCTATTAACATCGGCACCTGTTTTATATACAACAATGTCATTATCAGAAACCAAAGTATTACTTGCTTCTACACTATCACTACACTCATCACCATCACTATCAAGATCTAATCGGTTTGGAATATCATCCCCATCGCTATCTAAATCTATACATGCTGTTACAGAATTTCCAAAATTAATTTCGGTTACCGAAGACATTCCTAATACTCTTCCTCTTGCTCTAAAGACAAACTTTGTCATCTCTTCTGCTGGAGGATCAAAACTAAACCTGATTACATTAGAATGATTGATTAATTCTCCTGGACTAATACTTCCATTCTCTGTATATCTCGTAATTTCCACCTCCTGATTTGCAGCATTTACGCCATATAATATCACTACTGTTCCATTACTGAAAAACGGTCTTGAATTGTCATTATTAACTCCTGAGATAGCAAATTCCACTGCATTCATACGTACTGCTTCTGGAAAAGTAATCTCGAACCACACATTATTACTTAAGGTTTGTGGCGGAAAACATGTTGGGAAATCCTCAAAGTTTACTAAATTATTAAGTACTCTTCGGATCTGATAAGGTGGTGCATCATTTCTATCTATTGTTTGTATAGAAATTGTTTGTCTTAACCATCTTCTATATGACGCTGAATTTAGATCAATTGGACAATCTGATGATTCTACAGTATCTAATATTCCGTCATTATCATCATCAATATCTATTAAATCACCTATTCCATCACCATCTGCATCTATACTCGCATTTAAAGTATTATCAATATAATACCGTTGCAACTTATAATCAATTAATCCGCTATCAGGACTAGTTTCTAAATTATTTGCTAATCCATTGGTTCCTACAGATCCTGATATTGTGGTGTCCCCGATTATTCCAGCTCCTGATTCTACAATATCCAAACTACCATCTCCGTCCATATCTGTATCCTGATGGTTGAACTTTCCATCACCATCCATATCCTCATCGTCAAAACATGTTGCTAATGGGTAGTTTTCTCTAATAAAGTTTGTAATACTAAACAATACCTCTATTGAACGTCCATGAACATATGTATTTCCTGAGTTACCAAATAATCGGTAACTTTTATAAGCACCAGCATTCTGAGTAACATCAAACCTATCGTTTGGTACAGATCCTTTATTTTTAATTCCACTTGCTGCTGCTGAAGCGTCATATAATGTTCCTGAATTTAGGTCTACCCATGTATTTCCATTATTACTTCCTTGAAGCGTAATATTTGCTCTATTGAAACTAGAATAGGTATTGTAATATACCAAATACATATGCTCTAACTCTATCGCAGTTTCAAAATCGAATCTATAAATTTCTTTAGCAGTTACAGATTGAGTCGTAAACCCTACCGCATAAAACTTAGTTGATGTTTCTTCTTTTCCATCCACTAGTTTTTTTGGTGATTTATAAGTGCTATTCATAGTAAGATCTGTGCTTACCGTAATTAAATCACTTCTTATACCTGCTTCGAACATATCTTTTGTTCCAAAACAACTCGGAGATTCATCACTATCTTTTATTCCATCATTATCATCATCTATATCTACTAAATCGCCGATACCATCGCCATCAAGATCTGAACAACTATTCAACAACTCACTGGTTGCATTTATATACGTTAAATCATAATTTAATGCTCCACTAGTACCATCTTCAAACTCATCTAACAATCCGTTAGCATTAGCATCTGTTCCTGTTTTATAGCTTGTAGTGTTATTATCTGTAATTAAAGTATTACCTGATTCTATACTATCACTACAGCCGTCACCATCACTATCCAAGTCTAAATGGTTAAATACACCATCTTCATCCGTATCTTCTGTACAAATAGCTTTAGTATATTCAGATGCATTATAGCTATTCGATTTTAAAGACACCTCTTTTACTCGTGCATAATACACTACTCCTGATGAACCTGTAATTCTAAATTTCTTATATTTTGTATCTGGATGTTTTGTATTTTTAAATACTTCCTTACCGTTTACTACTGTTCTATTAGATGCATCACCCAAATCTTCCCAAGTAGTTCCTGTAAAACCTTGTAATTTTACCTTGTTAGCATTCCCACTTGTAAAAGCCAAATTATACATAGAAAATTCTACACTACTTATTGTTATTGGTAGAAATGGCTCCATCTCGTAGATAGATTTCCCTACCCCATTTTGATTTGGTGAAAAACCTGTATAACTAGAAGTACTATCATCACCATCAATTGCATTTTCATAAGGTCTTGAAGTTGACTCTATAGTAGTAATTTCAGACTTTATACGAATTATTGTTGTTGCTTCTTTTTTGGTGAAATAACATGCTGGAGACTCTATTGCATCTAAAACTCCATCATTATCATCATCGATATCTGCTAAATCACCTACACCATCGTTATCTGTATCTGAACAGGCATTTAAACTATTGCTTAATCCTATTCTACTATAGGTATTCTCATAATTAATTGTTCCTGTTGTTCCTTCTTCAAATCTATCTAGTAATCCATTTTTATTTACATCAGCTCCTGTATTGTAATCACTAAGATTATTAGAGGACACTGGACTATTACCTGATTCCACACTATCGTTACAACCATCACCATCACTATCTAAATCTAATCGGTTTACCAATGCATCTCCATCGGTATTGATATCTCCACAATTTGGATCTATGGTTGTTACTACAAAACTGTCTATGGTATAAGCACCACGAGTAATTGCTAATTTATATTTTTCAACAGGCACCGTTCTGGTATACACTACAACGCCATTATTACTATAGGTCATGTTTCCTTCAGCATCAATTGCCAAAATAAACTTTTTACCTACTAATGATGGACCATGCCACCCTGAATTGGTACCACTATGATAAATATACATTCCGTTGGATGCATTAAACTGAAATTTAAAACCTCCATCACTCCAAGTATTCGATGTAGCTTCAGTACCACTCACTGGTAAGAATCCTATCATTCCGTTTGATACTGTACTTACCACTCCTTCTATTTGAAATGGCAAACTAAATTCCTGATCTGAATATGCTGTTGACCAAGCAGATCCTGTTACCGTTAATCTTGAAGCTGTTGGTGTAGAAACATTTGCCGCTGCTGGACCATGCCAGCTAAGCTCATTTAAATCAAATGCTGTCGTAACAATGCAATTTTGCTCATCTGTATCTAGTATACCATCATTATCATCATCTATATCTATTACATCTCCTATTCCATCACCATCGGTATCTAAACATCCGTTTAATGAAGTATCTGTTGCGACATTATAAGCAGGTCCATAATTTAAAGTTCCGCTTGTACCTTCTTCAAATTCATCTAACAATCCGTTAGCATTTGCATCTGCTCCTGTTTTGTATACTGTTGTGCTATTTGCTCCTATTAAGGTATTACCAACCTCAACACTATCGCTACAATTATCCCCATCACTATCTAAATCTAAATGATTTAAAACAGTATCGCCATCTAAATCTGTTGTACAATCGGCTTTGGTATACTCAGATGCATTGTAGTTATTTACATTTATATAAATTTCTTTTACTCGTGCATAGTATACTACTCCTGAGGAGCCTGTAATTCTAAACTTCTTATATTTGGTATCTGGATGGTTTATGTTATTAAATATTACTTTTCCATTTACCCCTCCTCTATTTGATGAATGGCTTAAATTTTCCCAAGCAACTCCTGTAAAGCCTTGTAGTCTTACCTTATTAGCACTCCCATTTGTAAACGCTAAATTGTACATAGAGAACTCTATGCTACTTATTGCTATTGGTAAAAATGATTCTATCTCGTAAATAGATTTTCCTATTCCATCTTGATTTGGTGAAATACCTGTATAACTTGAAGTACTATCATTACCATCAATTGCTCTGTCAAAAGATCTTGAAGTTGACTCTATTGTCATTTCTGAACTTATGCTTACTATTCTCGTAGCTTCTTCTTCTGTAAAATAACAGTCTGGAGATTCTGTTGCATCTAAAATACCATCATTATCATCATCAATATCTGCTAAATCACCTACACCATCGTTATCTGTATCTGAACAAGCATTTAAATTAACACTTAACCCTATTCTACTATAGGTATTCACATAATTAATTGTTCCTGTTGTTCCTTCTTCAAATTTATCTAATAATCCATTTTTATTTACATCAGCTCCAGTATTGTAATCACTAATATTATTAGAGGATACTGGGCTATTTCCTGATTCCACACTATCATTACAACCATCTCCATCACTATCTAAATCTAATCGATTTACTAATGCATCTCCATCGGTATTGATATCTCCACAATTTGGATCTATGGTTGTTACTACAAAACTGTCTATGGTATAAGCACCACGAGTAATTGCTAATTTATATTTTTCTACAGGCACCGTTCTGGTATACACTACAACGCCATTATTACTATAGGTCATGTTTCCTTCAGCATCAATTGCCAAAATAAACTTTTTACCTACTAATGATGGACCATGCCACCCTGAATTGGTACCACTATGATAAATATACATTCCGTTGGATGCATTAAACTGAAATTTAAAACCTCCATCACTCCAAGTATTCGATGTAGCTTCAGTACCACTCACTGGTAAGAATCCTATCATTCCGTTTGATACTGTACTTACCACTCCTTCTATTTGAAATGGCAAACTAAATTCCTGATCTGAATATGCTGTTGACCAAGCAGATCCTGTTACCGTTAATCTTGAAGCTGTTGGTGTAGAAACATTTGCCGCTGCAGGACCATGCCAGCTAAGCTCATTTAAATCAAATGCTGTCGTAACAATGCAATTTTGCTCATCCGTATCTAGTATACCATCATTATCATCATCTATATCTATTACATCTCCTATTCCATCACCATCGGTATCTAAACATCCGTTTAATGAAGTATCAGTTGCTACATTATAAGCAGGACCATAATTTAAAGTTCCGCTTGTACCTTCTTCAAATTCATCTAACAATCCGTTAGCATTTGCATCTGCTCCTGTTTTGTATACTGTTGTGCTATTTGCTCCTATTAAGGTATTACCAACCTCAACACTATCGCTACAATTATCCCCATCACTATCTAAATCTAAATGATTTAAAACAGTATCGCCATCTAAATCTGTTGTACAATCGGCTTTGGTATACTCAGATGCATTGTAATTGTTTACATTTATATAAATTTCTTTTACTCGTGCATAGTATACTACTCCTGAGGAACCTGTAATTCTAAACTTCTTATATTTGGTATCTGGGTGTTTTGTATTTTCAAATATTTCTTTGGCGTTTTTTACCGTCCTATTTGATGAACTACTTAAATTTTCCCAAGTAGTTCCTGTAAAACCTTGCAGTTTAACCTTATTAGCACTCCCATTTGTAAACGCCAAATTGTACATAGAGAACTCTATGCTATGTATTGCTATTGGTAAAAATGATTCTATCTCGTAAATAGATTTTCCTATTCCATCTTTATTTGGTGAAATACCTGTATAACTTGAAGTACTATCATCACCATCGATTGCTCTATCAAAAGGACGTGAGGCTGACTCTACTGTCATTTCTGAACTTATACTTACAATCTGTGTTGCTTCTCCTTCTGTAAAATAACAATCTGGTGATTCTGTTGCATCTAAAATACCATCATTATCATCATCGATATCTGCTAAATCTCCAATTCCATCATTGTCGGTATCTGAACAAGCGTTTAAACTTGCACTCAACCCTATTTTACTATAAGTGCTCTTATAATTAATTGTTCCTGTTGTTCCTTCTTCAAACCTATCTAACAATCCATTATTGTTTACATCAGCTCCAGTGTTATAATTACTAGTGCTATTAGATGACACTGGACTATTCCCAGCTTCTACACTATCACTACAGCCATCTCCATCACTATCTAAATCTAAACGGTCTACTAACGCATCTCCATCAGTATTGATATCTCCACAATTTGGATCTACTGTTGTTACTACAAATTGATGAATTTTATAAATTCCTCCTCCACGGGTTACTGCCAATTTATATTTTTCTACAGGTACCGTTCTGGTAAACACTACAACACCATCATTACTATAGGTCATGTTTCCTTCAGCATCAATTGCCAGAATAAACTTTTTTCCTATCAATGATGGACCATGCCAACCTGAATTGGTACCACTATGATAAATATACATTCCATTGGATGCATTAAACTGAAATTTATAACCTCCATCACTCCAAGTATGTGATGTTGCCTCTGTACCACTTACCGGTAAGAATCCTATCATACCACCTCCAGATGTTCTGATTACACCTTCTATTTGTAAAGGCAAGCTAAATTCCTGATCCGAATACGTTGTTGACCAAGCTGCCCCAGTCATCTCTAATCTTGTAGCTGATGGTGTAGAAACATTTGCCGCTGCTGGACCATGCCAGCTAAGGTTGTTTAAATCAAATGCTGCTAAGATAGCGCAATCTTGCTCGTCTACATCTAATATACCATCATTATCATCATCAATATCTATTGCATCTTCAATGGTATCTCCATCGGTATCTATAAAATAGAAAGGATTAGAAGGTAAAAATTCTGGCTCATGGTAAGAATTAGAGAACACTATGCCATCTACAACTTTAATAGTAGCATATTCTCCATACCATATTTCATTGTTTACTATTGAAGAACCATTCATAGGTGTATCCGTACTGAACACAGAAAATGGTAGCATAAAAAGCAAACAGAAAGTTAAAATTAATGCCTTATTTAAAAAGCTAGGAAAAGTAATTTTTTTCATATTTCAATATTTTAATATTGATGAACAATTTGGTTTGGTTATGGGTAATCTATCGGCTAAAAATCATGCCTAACTATAAATAGGAAATGTGCTTGCTATTCGAAAAAAACTCCCAAACAACTGCATCTCCAAACTATCTCATAAAACGAAAGGTGTATATACCCTCAATTTTTTCACTAAATAGCTATATAATTATACTTTTTACAACTAAAAGCTGACAAATTACTTAGCCAAATTATCTTAAAATATCTATGTATTTTAAATTTCGTCCCCCAGTACAGGATTACTGTCGATGAATGGATTTAGTAATACGTTAGTCTGTAAGTATGCACGTAGAATATATTTTTCATCGATTAAATGCATATATCACAGATAAAAATATTTAGATAACAGATAATTGCATCATAATTTGTCGACAACTCGTTTAAAAATTCATTTATTCTTATATCAGTTTTTGGGGTCAATTTCAAAAAAATATAAAATAATTAAAACTTAATGTTGTTAACAGTTAAATTTACGATGTGTGTAGTCTTTTTCTTTCTTTTATTGTTTTGTAAAAGCATAAATTCATTTAGTGATATAAGTAATTCTTAAGCGTTAGTAACTAAATAATTGGGATTATTATAGCCAATACACCAAAAATGCTCTAGTGCTGTTATTTAAAACCAATATGAACTGAAGCATCATGGTTTATTAAATTCAACTAAAGGCAAACCGCTACCATTTTCGGACAACACCAACCAAAGCACAATCAACTGGAAACAAACTAATTACAAGTGTTAGAAAATCTCAGAAATAAGATAAAATCATGAATCTATCAAATTGTTACTTTAATTCTATTTATACAATTATAACTTGCCCTAAAAATTTTTGGATTTTACCATTAAAACACCAAAAATTGAAGATTTAAATATACATGCTCAACAGTATGTTTTTTAACAATTAACATTTATAATCAATTATATAATCACAAAAACACTTACAACAATTACTACAAAATAAAGTTTATTTATTATCAGTTTTCCACTTAATTTAAATATAGCTTACATTAACAATTGTAATCAATTTTTGGAGGTTATATGTCCTTAAAACACATTAATAACTATAGACAAATGACTCTAGAGTAGCAGTATTAGATACTTATCTATTGTAATAAAACAGCAGTTATCTTATTAAAACAACAGTTAATATTCCCCATTTTTGTATTTTATTTATTCCTAATGATGATAAACTCGGACCTTCTATTTAATTGATGATCTTCTTCACTGCATTTATCTAGATTACCACATTTATTAATCAGTTCAATTTCTCCATAACCTCTATAAGAAACTCTGTCTTTAGTAATTCCAGTTTCAATAATATAATTAGCTGTAGATTTGGCTCTTTTATGCGATAGCCTAAGATTGTATTCATCTCCAGACCTGCTATCTGTATGTGATCTTATTTCTATAGTAACAGAAGGGTTTAGCTCTAAATATCTAATGATAATATCTAAATCCATTTTTGATTTATCTCTTAAGAAATGTCTATTTAAATCAAAATAAATTTTATCAATACTTAGTTCCTTTTTTAGATCAGTTCCGATCTCAAAAGTAATGTTTGGCAATCGTAAGACAATATCATTTGTTACATCTGGTTCAAAAACGCCAACCACAATTGCTTCTTCATAGTTTTCCTTTGTTCCTATAAAAACATAGTTTGTTTTTTTACACGAACTAGAAAAGACATATACTCCATCTGCCTCGGTAGTACCTTTTTCTACAACATTACCTTCGCCATCACTAATCGTTACTTCAGTAAATGGTAAAGGCTTGCCTCCATAATCAGTAACTAATAAATTAATTGTTCCATCACAATTATCAACATCTAATTGCTTAACCTTATAGATATCATCACTACCATCTCTGTTGGAAGAAAAATATCCATTATTAGTCTCGCTGTCCATAATAAATGTAAAATCATCTTGTGAGCCATTAATTGGCAGTCCAAGATTTTTAACCTTAGCATTATCTTGTTCTATTGCAGTTGAAAAAACATCCAAACCTCCAAGCCCAGGATGTCCATCTGAAGAAAAATAAAGTTGATTGTTTTTACTAATAAAAGGAAACGTTTCCCTGCTTTCTGTATTGATATGACTTCCTATATTTACTGGATCTCCATAAGAACCATCTGCATTAATTAAAACATAAAAAATATCTGCTCCACCAATAGAACCAGGCATATCGGAAGCGAAATATAATTTTTCTTCATTAACACTTAATGCTGGATGTGCCACAGAATACGAATCACTATTAAAAGGAAGTTCTCTTATTTCTCTCCATTCATCTTCTATAAATTTGGCCACAAAAATCTTAAGCCTAACAACACCATTATTATCTTTATTTATTTTACCATTGTTATAATTATTTCTAGTAAAATACATTGTTGTTCCATCATTAGTAAATACAGAGGTAGATTCGTGAAGTTTGGTATTTATTTTTCTACTAAACTTTTTTGTAATATTAGTATTGTTCTCTAATGGAATGCTATAAATATCTAAAAAACCTTGATTATTCCATTCATGTGTTCTTCTTGTTGCCATTCCTGTATCTTTAGCGGAAGCAAACACTAACTGATCTTTATAAAATGAAGGTGCAAAATCTGAACCAGACGAGTTTATTTTCATCTTACTTATGCTATAGCTTTCTGTCCGTTCTTTTATTTTCTTTAGATAGTTTTTATTATTCCTATAGTTATTGCCACGTATCTCTTTTGTTGCAATAATATATTTATCCATTTCTACATCAGATTTGGCATAATTCCCAATTGATTTTAAACATTGAGCATATCTATAATAATAATCTTTGGGTAAAAATTCTTTTTCTAATTCTAATAATTTTTGATACCATTGAGCTGCTTCTTTATAGTTAGCATTAAAATAATTAGCATTTCCTAAATGCTCATAAATACTTGCTTCTGTATATCCTTTTTTTATAAGCGACTTGTAATTTTCTATTGCAGAAATAAATGCATAATCTTCATAATCTTTTTTTGCTGATTTCATATTTTGAGCAAAAATTGACTGTGAAAAAAAAGCGACACTTAGAATAAGATATATGCTATAATTTTTCATACTTCAATATTTTATTTTAAAAGAATCTAGGAGATATTATTTTTTTCATCTTACTAATAAGCTCAAATCGTAAGAAAACTTCGAAAGAACCACTATTAAAAGTTGAATTTCCTAAGGCAGTTATTTCTTTGTCATATGCTAATCCTAACATTAATCCATCTGTTACTTGAAAACCTAACATTCCACTAAAAGCTGCATCCCATCTATAGGCCGCTCCTAATGAAAATTTATCATTAAATAAAAAATTTGCAGAAACATCCGCTTGTAATGGTGCTCCACTAACAGCTTTCATTAAAATTGCTGGTTTAAACTTCAAAGTAGGTGACATCTTAAATACATATCCAGTAATTAAATAATAATTCATACGCTCGGTTGATACAAAACTTTCATTATTACCAGAAGTATCAAAATGTTTTGTCTCTAGAATTTTTGGCACTGATAATCCTAAATAAAACTTATTTGTATGATAGTATACACCTAAACCAACATTAGGAGAAAACTTATTATCTACATTTGGCAAATCCCCTAACTGATTTACATAGCCCTTTAAACTGGCATAATCTACATTTAAAAGATGCGCTCCTCCACTAATTCCAAAAGATAATTTTCCTACTGTTGAAGTCTTTATGGTATAAGAAGCAGAAATAACAACTGAAGTTTCCTTACTTGTCCCCGATCCTATTTCGTCATTTACAATTGCTAAACCCAAACCCATATTCTTAGCTACTGGACTATGTATATTAAAACTTTGAGAAGTAGGAGCCCCCTTTACACCTTGCCATTGAGAACGGTGCAACAATCCTGTACTAAAAACACCTCTTGATCCCGTATATCCAGAATTTACCACTATAGTATTATACATATATTGTGTATACTGAACATCTTGTTGTGCTTGGATTGGAGCTATAATAAACACTAAAAACAATACACTAATACTTATATATTTTTTCATTTTTATCTCTTTTAATTGGTAGTGCAATTTTGGCTTAATTAACTATATATATATAGCCCTGATCTTTGATTGCTTTTCCGTTGTCTGTAATATTTATGATATAAAAATATACACCCGCTGGTAGCTTATCTGATTGATTAAGTGTAGATCTACCATTAGAAACCCCTCTAAACACATTGTTCTCATTATTATAACCTTGTGTTTTATAAACCAATACTCCCCATCTATTAAAAATCTCCACAGTATTATCAGGGTAATTATTAATATTATTTATTTTAAAGAAATCGTTAGCTCCATCTCCATCTGCTGTTATCAATTCATTAGCAATAGAAATACCACATGAACTTCCCGAAGGAGGAGTTCCTCCAATAGAATCACAAGGATTAGTTGGATTGGTGCCATCAGCAACTTCTTGCCCATCTAAAATACCATCACCATCTGAATCTGGATTATTAGGATCTACTGTAACACCCGATTCACCCAATTTATAAACTATAAAAGCCTCTTCATCATTGGTAAGTCCATCATTATCACAATCACTACTTCCCAATGGAGTTCCTCCATTAGAATCACAATCATCCAATGGGCTTGTATTATCAGTTACTTCTTGACCATCTTCTATTCCATCCTTGTCAGAATCAGGATCATTAGGATCTGTACCCAATACTTCCTCTTCTTCATTAGTTAATCCATCGTCATCACAATCACTTGTTCCTAAAGGAATTCCATTAATAGCATCACAATCATCAAATGGTGCTGTTCCATCTACTAATTCTTGTGCATTTGTAATTGTATCACCATCACAATCTCCATTTTCCCAAACCGCGTCTGGAGCTACTGATTGACTTGCTATAACTAAATCACAATTGTTTGTTGGATCTGTATTATCTGATACTTCTTTACCATCTAGTACTCCATCTCCATCAGAATCTTGATTATTTGGATTGGTTCCAATTGTAATTTCTTCTGCATTGCTAAGTCCATCATTATCACAATCGAAATCTGATACGCTCAAACAATTATCTACAGTAACATCTTCCGTTATCTGGCTGCAATTGGTTGGATTTGTAATTTCACAAATTGTATAGGTAACTTTATATGTTCCTGCTTCTGTATTAGGTGGAATCGTAACCGTAGCATCTGGATTAAATACTATTGCTGTACTTTCTGTACCATCTGGTTTCTTTATGCTATCAACTGTTACTGTAACCTCTCCAGAGTTAGTACCAATAACTACCGGATTACCATTGAGAGTATCACTTGTTGTTAGCGCTAACGTAGTTCCTCCATCAATTTCATTTACTGAATTAATCGTTTCAACAATAGCTATTATTACTGCTGATCCTACTACTACTTTTGAAATAACTGTATCACAATTGGTTGGATTTAGCTTCTCGCAAATGCTGTATTCAATATCATAAGTGCCTGCTGATGTTCCTGAACCTATGGTTACTGTTCCATCTGCATTAAGATTCAAACTCCCTGATGCTGGTGTTGGTACACTTACTGCTGTAAGGTTTACTTCGGATGCTATAACAGCTACTCCATTTAATTCATCATTTGCTAAGACTGATGACGTAGTTCCTCCATCTGTTCCGTTTATAGCAGGGAAGGTTTCTGTTACCGCTGCTATTACTGCTGATCCTACTACTACTTTTGAAATAACTGTATCACAATTGGTTGGATTTAGCTTCTCGCAAATGCTGTATTCAATATCATAAGTGCCTGCTGATGTTCCTGAACCTATGGTTACTGTTCCATCTGCATTAAGATTCAAACTCCCTGATGCTGGTGTTGGTACACTTACCGCTGTAAGGTTTACTTCGGATGCTATAACAGCTACTCCGTTTAATTCATCATTTGCTAAGACTGATGACGTAGTTCCTCCATCTGTTCCGTTTATAGCAGGGAAGGTTTCGGTTGCTGCATCTATTACTGCTGATCCTACTACTACTTTTGAGATCACTGTATCGCAATTAGTTGGATTTAGCTTCTCGCAAATGCTGTATTCTATATCGTAGGTGCCTGCTGGTGTTCCTGAACCTATGGTTACTGTTCCATCTGCATTAAGATTCAAACTCCCTGATGCTGGTGTTGGTACACTTACCGCTGTAAGGTTTACTTCGGATGCTATAACAGCTACTCCGTTTAATTCATCATTTGTTAAGACTGATGCCGTAGTTCCACCATCTGTCCCGTTTATAGCAGGGAAAGTTTCTGTTACTGCTGCTATTACTGCTGATCCTACTACTACTTTTGAGATCACTGTATCACAATTAGTTGGATTTAGCTTCTCGCAAATGCTGTATTCAATATCATAAGTTCCTGCTGGTGTTCCTAAGCCTACTGTTACTGTTCCATCTGCATTTAAGGCTAAACTTCCGGATGTTGGTGTTGGTACACTTACTGCTGTTAGGTTTACTTCGGAGGCTATAACAGCTACTCCGTTTAATTCATCATTTGCTAAGACGGAGGCGGTAGTTCCACCATCTGTCCCATTTATAGCAGAGAAGGTTTCTGTTACTGCTGCTATTACTGCTGATCCTACTACTACTTTCGAAATTACAGTATCACAATTAGTTGGATTTAGCTTCTCGCAAATGCTGTATTCTATATCGTAGGTGCCTGCTGGTGTTCCTAAGCCTACTGTTACTGTTCCATCTGCATTTAAGGCTAGACTTCCGGATGTTGGTGTTGGTACACTTACTGCTGTAAGGTTTATTTCGGAGGCTATAACTGCTACTCCGTTTAATTCATCATTTGCTAAGACCGATGCTGTAGTTCCTCCATCTGTCCCATTTATAGATGGGAAAGTTTCTGTTACCGCTGCTATTACTGCTGATCCTACTACTACTTTTGAGATCACTGTATCACAATTAGTTGGATTTAGCTTCTCGCAAATGCTGTATTCTATATCATAAGTTCCTGCTGGTGTTCCTAAGCCTACTGTTACTGTTCCATCTGCATTTAAGGCTAAACTTCCCGATGCTGGTGTCGGTACACTTACCGCAGTAAGGTTTACTTCGGATGCTATAACAGCTACTCCGTTTAATTCATCATTTGCTAAGACGGAGGCGGTAGTTCCACCATCTGTCCCATTTATAGCAGAGAAGGTTTCTGCTACTGCTGCTATTACTGCTGATCCTACTACTACTTTCGAAATTACAGTATCACAATTAGTTGGATTTAGCTTCTCGCAAATGCTGTATTCTATATCGTAGGTGCCTGCTGGTGTTCCTGAACCTATAGTTACTGTTCCATCTGCATTTAAGGCTAGACTTCCAGATGTTGGTGTTGGTATACTTACTGCTGTAAGGTTTACTTCGGATGCTATAACAGCTACTCCGTTTAATTCATCATTTGCTAAGACTGATGACGTAGTTCCACCATCTGTCCCATTTATAGCGGGGAAGGTTTCGGTTACTGCTGCTATTACTGCTGATCCTACTACTACTTTTGAAATTACTGTATCGCAATTAGTTGGATTTAGCTTCTCACAAATGCTGTATTCCACATCATAAGTGCCTGCTGGTGTTCCTAAGCCTACTGTTACTGTTCCATCTGCATTTAAGGCTAAACTTCCTGATGCTGGTGTCGGTACACTTACCGCTGTAAGGTTTACTTCGGATGCTATAACTGCTACTCCGTTTAATTCATCATTTGCCAAGACTGATGCCGTAGTTCCTCCATCTGTCCCGTTTATAGCAGGGAAAGTTTCGGTTGCTGCATCTATTACTGCTGATCCTACTACTACTTTTGAGATCACTGTATCGCAATTAGTTGGATTTAGCTTCTCGCAAATGCTGTATTCTATATCGTAGGTGCCTGCTGGTGTTCCTAAGCCTACTGTTACTGTTCCATCTGCATTTAAGGCTAGACTTCCGGATGCTGGTGTTGGTACACTTACTGCTGTAAGGTTTACTTCGGATGCTATAACAGCTACTCCATTTAATTCATCATTTGCTAAGACTGATGACGTAGTTCCTCCATCTGTTCCGTTTATAGCAGGGAAGGTTTCTGTTACCGCTGCTATTACTGCTGATCCTACTACTACTTTTGAAATAACTGTATCACAATTGGTTGGATTTAGCTTCTCGCAAATGCTGTATTCAATATCATAAGTGCCTGCTGATGTTCCTGAACCTATGGTTACTGTTCCATCTGCATTAAGATTCAAACTCCCTGATGCTGGTGTTGGTACACTTACTGCTGTAAGGTTTACTTCGGATGCTATAACAGCTACTCCATTTAATTCATCATTTGCTAAGACTGATGACGTAGTTCCTCCATCTGTTCCGTTTATAGCAGGGAAGGTTTCTGTTACCGCTGCTATTACTGCTGATCCTACTACTACTTTTGAGATCACTGTATCGCAATTAGTTGGATTTAACTTCTCACAAATGCTGTATTCTATATCGTAGGTGCCTGCTGGTGTTCCTAAGCCTACTGTTACTGTTCCATCTGCATTTAAGGCTAGACTTCCGGATGCTGGTGTTGGTACACTTACCGCTGTAAGGTTTACTTCGGATGCTATAACTGCTACTCCGTTTAATTCATCATTTGTCAAGACTGATACTGTAGTTCCACCATCTGTTCCATTTATAGCAGGGAAGGTTTCTGTTACCGCTGCTATTACTGCTGATCCTACTACTACTTTTGAAATCACTGTATCGCAATTAGTTGGATTTAACTTCTCGCAAATGCTGTATTCAATATCATATGTTCCTGCTGGCGTTCCTAAACCTACTGTTACTGTTCCATCTGCATTTAAGGCTAGACTTCCTGATGCTGGTGTTGGTACACTTACTGCTGTTAAGTTTACTTCGGATGCTATAACAGCTACTCCGTTTAATTCATCATTTGCTAAGACTGATGCCGTAATTCCACCATCTGTCCCGTTTATAGCAGGGAAAGTTTCGGTTACTGCTGCTATTACTGCTGATCCTACTACTACTTTTGAGATCACTGTATCACAATTAGTTGGATTTAGCTTCTCACAAATGCTGTATTCTATATCGTAGGTGCCTGCTGGCGTTCCCAAACCTACTGTTACCGTTCCGTCTGCATTTAATGCTAGACTTCCTGATGTTGGTGTCGGTACACTTACTGCCGTTAGGTTTATTTCTGAAGTTATAACAGCTACTCCGTTTAATTCATCATTTGCTAAGACTGATGACGTAGTTCCTCCATCTGTCCCGTTTATTGCGGGGAAGGTTTCGGTTACTGCTGCTATTACTGCTGATCCTACTACTACTTTCGAAATTACAGTATCGCAATTAGTTGGATTTAGCTTCTCGCAAATGCTGTATTCTATATCGTAGGTGCCTGCTGGTGTTCCTAAGCCTACTGTTACTGTTCCATCTGCATTTAAGGCTAAACTTCCAGATGCTGGTGTTGGTACACTTACTGCTGTAAGGTTTACTTCGGATGCTATAACAGCTACTCCATTTAATTCATCATTTGTTAAGACAGATGCTGTAGTTCCACCATCTGTTCCGTTTATAGCAGGGAAGGTTTCGGTTACTGCTGCTATTACTGCTGATCCTACTACTACTTTTGAGATCACTGTATCGCAATTAGTAGGATTTAACTTCTCACAAATGCTGTATTCTATATCGTAGGTTCCTGCTGGTGTTCCTAAGCCTACTGTTACTGTTCCATCTGCATTTAAGGCTAAACTTCCGGATGTTGGTGTCGGTACACTTACTGCTGTAAGGTTTACTTCGGATGCTATAACAGCTACTCCGTTTAATTCATCATTTGCCAAGACAGATGCTGTAGTTCCACCATCTGTCCCGTTTATTGATGGGAAAGTTTCCGTTACTGCTGCTATTACTGCTGATCCTACTACTACTTTTGAGATCACTGTATCGCAATTAGTAGGATTTAACTTCTCACAAATGCTGTATTCTATATCGTAGGTTCCTGCTGGTGTTCCTAAGCCTACTGTTACTGTTCCATCTGCATTTAAGGCTAAACTTCCGGATGTTGGTGTCGGTACACTTACTGCTGTAAGGTTTACTTCGGATGCTATAACAGCTACTCCGTTTAATTCATCATTTGCCAAGACAGATGCTGTAGTTCCACCATCTGTCCCGTTTATTGATGGGAAAGTTTCCGTTACTGCGTCTATTGCAGTAGCTCCTACTATATCTGTTGCCGTAATTGCTACTGGGTTGTTTCCATCTGCATCTAAATTATCATCATAAGTTACTGCAACTGTATCTGTAGTTTTAGTATTAAATACTCCATCATCATCTGTACCAGCTGTTGCTCCGTATACAGTAGCTACTGTAGCGCTAAAAACACCTGTGTTTACTCCTGTTTCTGTTAGTGTGATATTTTCTATTTCTCCTGTTGCATCGTTTGTAACTGCTACAATTATAGTTTCAGCTACACCTACATTTACATTTAAATCTCCGTCAGTAACTGTTATGCTTAGGTTATCACCTGGTACTGAATTTGCAGTAATACTTACTGTTCCTGTTGTTCCTGCACATCCTGTTTTTATAGTACTATTAGTTACTGCAGCAACAGCTGTTGTGCTATATGTTGCAGCGTTAACCAATCCATCTGAATTTACACCACTTACATTAGAAGGATTTCCTGAATTATAAGCAACTACAATCCCTCCATAAGTTCCATCTCCGTTAGAATCAGTTGTTTTAGAATTAAAAGCTTCATTTGCATCTCCACAATCATCACCATCAGAATCTGTATCTAAATAATTTGGTATGCTATCTGAATTTGTGGCATGCCCACTATCTGAATTTGCTATAGCATAATTAACTGTGGTTTCAATCCCGCTTTGTGACGAACCAGCAACTACTGATAAAGGTATTCCATTAGCATTTACCTCTGTTCTACCATTTGCTAACTGTCCATTTGCATTAACCACTTGCCCACTTCCTGATTCAATAGCATCATAGATTCCATCATTATCACTATCCAAATCTAAATCATTAGGTATTCCATCATTATCAGTGTCACATATAGCATTTATATTGGTGAAATCTGTAAGCCAAACTGATTGTTTTCCAGAGTTAATACTCCCTGCACCATCACCAAGATCATAAGTAATAACTAATTTCCTAAAAGGCTCAGTAATATTAAACACCAACCAATTAGCTTCAACATCAAACCCTACTTGATTTATACTTGATGGGTCAACAACAAAATCTTCCGAATTTTTAACTAATTTACTTCCTAAAGTAAAAGTAACAGGAACCTGTTTACCTTGATTGTCAACAGCCTCAATACGAATTGCGTCTTGAAAACCATTAGAAACTGACCTGTCAATATCAACTAAAGAAATATCATTTTTAAACTGTACATCTTTACTAAATTCAAAGGTAAAAACTGCATTTTCGGAAGCATCATTAATATCAGTACCATTAATTGATAACTTTAAAGAACCTGAAGCTTCAGTACCAAATACAGGAGAACCAGAGGATGCTACCAAGCCCCCATTAAAGCTAGATTTTAAATTTAGATTTACGCCTGAGCCCTCTATATCAAACCATGTATAATCTACTGAACCTGCTGGGTTTATTTGACTTTCCCATGCTAGTGAAAAATCTGATCCAGAAGGACAATCCATTTCATCTGCATCCAAAATACCATCATTATCATCATCTAAATCTATAGCATCATAAATACCATCGCCATCTGTATCTTTATTACAAATACTAGTCCCTTCATTAGCAACATTAGCTAACTGAGAAGCATCTGAAGTATAGGTTAATCCAGAAATAGTTCCATTAGACGTAACATTAGCCGAGGTAACCATACCGCCATAAGTGCCATCTCCATTGCTATCAATAGGACTAGCTATAAAATTATTATAATCCGTATTGTAAGCCTCATTTGCATCTGAACAGTTATCTCCATCAGAATCTGTATCTAAATAATTTGGTATGCTATCTGAATTTGTGGTATGCCCACTATCAGAATTTGCAATCGTATAGTTAACAACTGTTTCTGTTCCACTTTGAGAAGACCCCGCTACTACTGCTAAAGGAATTCCATTTGCATTAACTTCTGTTCTTCCACTAGCTAACTGTCCATTTGCATTTACTGTTTTTCCGCTTCCTGATTCTACCGCATCATAAATACCATCATTATCTGAATCTAAATCCAAACAATTTACTATTCCGTCATTATCAGTATCTATATAGACATCGCCTAAAGTATAAATTGACATTTTAAACCCTCCTAAAGAAGATCCATTTGTTAATCTTATTTCTACCTCATCTCCTGGTAAAACATTATTCTTTATAACTGCTGAAGCATTTAAAGAAGGTGTATATTGATTAATTGACCCTACCAAAGTTCCATTTACAAATAATTCAGCAAAATCATCAAAGTATGCACCAGATTCTCCTATCTCAACAACACTTTCGTTTGTTATTTTTCTTTTGTAAATAATTGTATATGTTCCAGATGTATTAGGACCATAAGTCCCATTAATTGGACTATCTGTCCATGCAATACCAGAAGCAATAATACTAGCAACAGGATTTTCAAAAGGATTGTTATCTATGTCTGGATCATCGAAAGTATAAATAGGATTATTAAACACTGAATATCCTTCCCCATATAAAGTTGGTACTCCTAAACTGTTATTTTCATCTTTTGAATTTCTATCTATTGGATTTACGGCATTGGCTACTCCAAAGTGGCCTCCATAAAATAATACTTCCCATGCTCCTACTGGATAAACTACATCTGCCAAGCCATCAGCAATATGATTAGGATTACTTATAATTTTACCACATCCCTCTTCGCTATCTAATATCCCATCATTATCATCATCTAAATCTACACTATCTGAAATACCATCATGATCCGAATCTAACAATACATTTATTACTTCGGATAAATCATCGCCAGCAGTTGTTAAATCCGCAAAATTGGAAACTGCAGCAGTAGTGGTGTTAATAATTGATGAACCTGAAGTACCAGCACCTACTGTTGCCCTTATTACCAATGTAGCAGTAGCTCCAATTGCTAAATTTCCAATATCCCATTTTCCAGTACCACTATTATAAGTATTAATAGTTCCTCCTGTTGGTATAGCATTTGAAAACGACAAACCAGAAGGTAACAAATCTGTTAAATTAACACCCGTTGCTATTTCTGAGCCATTATTTCTTACTTGAAGTGTATAATTGACATCATCACCTTCAACTATATTTGTATTATCCACAGTTTTAGTAGTAATTAAATCTATATTAGGAGGCATTGCAAATATTTGATCTATAAAAACAGCAGAATCCAAATTACTATCTCCTGTATCTGCAATGGCTATCTTAAAATGATATACATTAGAAGCCCCTGTAGCCAAACCTTCCATTTTTGCAGCAAACAAATGTGTAAATCCATTGTATTCAGAATGAATAACTGGTGTTCCTGACCCGTCATTACAACTTCCTGATATGCTATGTCCATTGTTTATGTATTGTGCTGATTGTGCTAAATCCGAAACTGTCCCATCAGCATTGCAACCCAAAACCCCTCCATTAACCGTATTTACAGAACATGAATTTGTAGTCCCTGGAACTAAAGCTAAATTTTGTGTGCCAGAAATTCCAGGTCCAGAAATAAAATAACCAAAAATGTCATTATACCTACTACCAACATAATCTGGATATTCATCAGAAGCAAATTGATAGGTTACTTCCAAAATAGAAGAACCAGAATCTAGAGTTACATCAAATTCATAAACAACAACATCTCTAGTTGCGGATGGATCAATTGCAATTATGTCTGGATCTGAATATGTAATTCCTCCTTGAGGGTCTTCACTTATGTCTAATTCATCATTTGTAGTAAAACTTTCAGTAACAGTACCAGTTGTCAAAATAATACCTGAATTTATCTCTAGATTAGCTCCAGAAACTCCATTTGAAAAAACACCAACTTGGCTTAACTCTCCTCTAGTTAATACCTCATTAAAGATAGTGACTCCACTACCAGCTATTTGCGCCTTTAAAGCTGCATTACTTGATCCTGAACTAAATGTTGCTTGCGCACTTGCTATATTACTTAGTAGACCTATAAAAGAAATAACAAAGACTACCTTTTTGTATTTATGCTTCAAACTAAATACATTAGATAAGGCATCATTAGTTTCACCTAATTTCGCGTTTAATTTTAATGATAAGCACTTTAAAACTATTTTAGTTTTAGATTCGTTAAAGAACGTCCAAAAAAAGTTAGTTAGTATCATAATACTCAATTTTGAGGTTGTATAAAATTTTCTTCACCAGTTTTAACTTTTAAATTCTTGAAAAAACAAAAATCAACTTATAATACTCAATTATTTATTTCAAAAAGTGAGCAAATGAGATTAAAACCAATGCCAAAATTAAAATCAGGACATCTTAAAACCAGCTATAATAAGGCGAATCAACATAAACATCCGTTGAGCTGCGATTTACTGTAGTTAAGCTAAAACCTTTATGTCTTGATGGTTTTACCGTCATTGTGCTATTTTTTTCGAAGTAAAATTGCTGAAAAATAAGTAGTAAATTAACTAAATACATAGTTAATAATTGGTTGTAGTTTTAATTGTTTTTCCTTTAATATTGTTTTCTATTTTTAAAATTTAAAAAAAACATTACCTATTGCAAATTTTGTTCTTGTTGTCAAATCACAAAAATTAAATGCCATTTATCTGTAAAATGTTGTGAATGGTTTTTTTACCTAATTAATTAATATAAAGATCAACTAGAATGTTCTCCTTTTTTAAGTCTAACTTAGTTAAAAAGGGGTATGAAATATACTCTAAACTTTAAAAGTGCTTTTTAGCTATATTCCTCTTATTTTTTCTTTAATTCTTTCGTTTATTGCAAATTAGATTACATATCTAACAAAAACATAAGTTGGTGAAAAATTAAAAAAATGAAATAGTTTTAAAGAAAAAGATTATCAATGTAAAATTAGAGCTAAAAAAGTGGCTAACTCAAAACTCAAAAACAGTAACTGGTATCAACTGTGTGTGCTAATAAATTTATCTATAAAAATAGCATTTAATCGTTATGAGGTATATAAAGCCTTCTTATGTCGTATCCAAGCAACTGATTACCAGTTTGTTGATTTAACAAAACACTCCCGAACAAGCCAAAAACAACTAACATTACTACTCTTTTAACGCTAGAACTATTATAGTATTCTTTAACAACATTAAGCTCCTATCAAAGATATTCACCACAAAGAATATCGTGATTAGTCTTTAGACTAAACACTTCTTTTTATTTTTAAGCTATTAAAAAGCTACAGTTCTATTTCTGGACTTGTATTAGAATTTTCTTTAGTTATAGATTGAATAAATATAGCTAATCCCATTACTAAAAGACAACCAAAAGCATTTAACCATAAGTAAGACATCCAATCAAAATACCAACCCATTAACACAAATACTTGTGTAATAATTGCAGCAATAAATACGGCATTACCTTTAACATATTTCACAAAAAATGCTAATAAGAAAATTCCAAGTACATTTCCATAAAATATAGAACCTATAATATTTACCAGTTGAATAAGATTATCAAACAAACTTGCAACACAAGCCACACAAATGGCAATTACACCCCAAAGTAAGGTAAACCATTTAGACGCTGTTACAAAGTGCTTTTCATCTCTTACTCCAACATTTCTTTTATATAAATCTATAGAAGTAATAGTCCCTAAAGCATTAAGTTCTGATGCTGTAGATGACATTGCTGCTGATAAAATCACAGCCAATAACAAGCCTATAAGTCCTCTTGGCAAATTATTAAGGATAAAATGTATAAATACATAATCTTTATCATTGGTCTCTGCACTACTGTCTGCTTTTGAAATAAGTTTCTTTGCTTGATCGCGCAAAGCTATGTCCTTAACATTGACTGCTGCAATTTCCTTTTTTGCTGCTTCGGTGGCGCTATAATCCTTTAAATCTAAAGCAGTAACATACTTATCTTGCGCTATTTTCTTATCAATTAATACCGTTTTATGGTCTTCTTGTAGTTTTATATAAGCATCGGCTTGGCTAGATTCCATCACCGCTTTTGTTGAAGACGGATTAAAATTTAATGGAGAACTATTAAACTGATAAAACACAAATACCATAACCCCTACCAAAAGAATAAAAAACTGCATAGGAACCTTTAATAGTCCATTAAAGATCAATCCTAACTGACTTTCGCGAACAGATTTTCCTGATAAGTATCGTTGTACCTGACTCTGGTCTGTTCCAAAATAAGCCAACATCAAGAAAAGTCCTCCTGTAATTCCACTCCAAAATGTATATCTTTCATTGGTATCAAAAGAAAAATCTAATACTTTTAATTTCCCATTTGCCCCTGCAATCTTTAAGGCTTTAGAAAAGGTAATATCTTGAGGCAGATAGTCTAGTATCAAATAAAAGGCAACAAACATCCCTCCCATTATTACAAACATCTGCTGTTTTTGAGTAACATTTACAGCTTTTGTTCCTCCAGAAACGGTATAGATAATAACTAATGTTCCTAAAAGGATATTCAACATCCTTAAATCCCATCCTAACACTGCGGATAAAATTATGGAAGGTGCAAAAATGGTAATTCCTGCGGCCAGTCCTCTTTGTATTAAAAACAAAATTGCTGCTAATGTTCTCGTCTTTAAATCAAATCTTTGCTCTAAAAACTCATAAGCAGTATATACCTTAAGCTTATGATATAAGGGAATAAAAACAATACATATAATAACCATTGCTAAGGGCAATCCAAAATAAAATTGCACAAAACCCATTCCGTCATGAAACGCTTGCCCTGGAGTAGATAAAAAGGTTATAGCACTGGCCTGAGTTGCCATTACCGATAATCCAACAGTCCACCATTTAGCATCTTGTCCTCCAAGAATATAGTCTTTAACACTAGCGTTCTTTCGGGTTTTCCACATTCCAAAAGCTACAATAAAAAATAGGGTACCTAAAAGGATTACCCAATCAATCCAACTTAAAATATCCATACTAGCTAAATGATATCATGATTAGGTAAAAACAAAGAATATATAGTGCATTTAGCACCAATACTAAAGTATACTTCTTTTTCCAAACTAGTTTTTCTAACATTTGTCTATCCTTTAATTTTTTCTTTTTCAACACTATCCTTTCCTACTGAAAGCATATTTGCAAAAAGCTTATAGGCTCCAGATACTCCAACTGGCAATTCTCTAAAGAAACTCAATCCTGTATAGATATAATTTCCTTTTCCATAAGGTGCAATCAATAAGCTACCTTCCTTGGCAGTTTCTCCTTTATCGTGCATTGATAAAATTGGTGTAAATTCTGCTCCCCATCTGTTTGGGAAATATAAACCTCGCTCTTGTACCCATCCATCAAAATCATTTGCTTCAATTTTATTTGGGAAATTCATCAAACTATGGTTTTTTGCCAAAATTGATACTGAAGCCAATTCATCGGTAACCCTATCTCTAGAAACCTCTAACTGATATGGAGCAAGATTAGAAAATTGCTTTCTCCATCTACCTGCAGTATTGTATTGGATTATTAAATTTCCACCATCTTTTACATAATCCAATAAAAACGGTTGCTTAAATTTTAATTCCTCTACAACATTATATGCCCGTATACCTACAACAACAGCATCAAAACGTTCCAAATTGGCTTTTGTAATGGCTTCTGGTTTTATGATTTCAACATGATACCCGATCTGCCTTAAACTTTCAGGAACAGCATCTCCAGCTCCCATAATATATCCTATATTTTCTCCTGCTTTTTGAATGTTAAGGCGAACCACTTTTGTTTTGGTAGGTAATAAAATAGATTGGGTAGGAATATGATCATAAGCTATTGTTACCAGCTCTTTTTTATACACCTTTCCATTAACTAGGACTTCTGGCATTAAATAAGATTCATCCTGAGTAGCTGGTGGAGTTACCATAAAACGCAATGTTTTTGTATCTCCTTTTGCCTCGATTGTAAATGGAATAGATTCTTTATCTACCATCCAACCCTTAGCATAGTTTAACTTTACTACTCCAGAAATAGCATCTTTATGTGATTTTACAGTTACATTTACTTGTTTTGCTGTTCCATCTGCAAAAATAAGTACCTTATCTTCAAAACTAACAGTGGCTTCTGGTACTATTTCTAATGGTTGGTATAATTCTCCTTTATCTGGCTTAGAGTATCGATATACTACATCTTTTAGTATAGGAATTGAAACTCCATTTATAGCTATTAAAAACTTAGCCTGAATAGCTCTAGGCGTTTCTGGCTTTCCAATTAGTCTTCTATCATCTACACGGTACATTCCTAAAGAACCTTCTTTATTTAACCAATATGCATTAGTATATGCAGCACCTGTTGCAATTGAGGTTTCAATAGTTAAGTTTTCTTTTTTATTGGAAATTAATTTTTTATCATATGTTGTTGTATGCTTATTTTCTTGCAACACCATTATGCTTTTTAACACAGTAGGCACTGTACTTCTATTCAGTACTTCTATACCTATAGTTAATTTATCTCCAGGAGTAACACTTCCAACAGTAGTTGTGGCTTCTATATACAAGCCAGTTACTGCTTGTATAATTGTGATCAGTTCTTTAGACTTTAATGCTTTCCAATGTTCATCTTTTACATTTTGTAATAACTGATACGCCTTTACCAAATCTGCCGTATGTACTGCTGGATTCTGAAAATTAAACTCCTTTTCAATTTTATTAAGAATAGCTCCAATTGGTTTTCCTCCTTTAATTCGAGTCCATGTAGTATTAATCCCATCAAAAATATTTTTTTTATCCTTTGGAAGGTCTCCTTTTAACAGTTCTACATATTCTTTTTGAGAACCACGTGTTGCTAACCTTCCAAATCCTTGACATAAATGTTGACTACTGGCTAAGGATGCAATTTCATTATTAGACATTCCTTTAGATGGGTAATATGATCCAACATCCATGCTTATCATATTACTTTTATCTGCTTTTTCAAAATTCTCTCTACTTCCGTAAAACCACCACGAAGTATTAAAAAACAACCGTTGTGGTTTCCAAACTGAGGTATGCTTTAGCTGTTCTGGATATGCTTTTGCATCATTAACCAAATCAAAAGCTTCCACACTTAACATTGCAGAAGAAGTATGATGACCATGAGTTTTTCCCGCCGATTTATGATCAAATCTATTGATGATTACATCTGGTTTATAGGTACGTATTGCCCAAACTACATCTGCTAATACTTCTTTTTTATTCCATATTGCCAATGTTTCATCTGGATGTTTAGAATATCCAAAATCGTTAGCTCTAGTAAACAATTGCTCTCCTCCATCTATACGTCTTGCTGCTAATAACTCTTGCGTACGTAAAACGCCAAGCAATTCTCTTAATTCCGTACCAATAAGGTTCTGCCCCCCATCACCACGTGTTAATGACAAGTATGCCGTTCTTGCATTTATCGTATTTGATAAATAAGAAATTAACCTCGTATTCTCATCATCGGGATGAGCGGCAACAAAAAGAGCTGTTCCTAAAAAATTAAGTTTCTTAACCTGATCATGAATTTCTGATGTTGTATATTTTTTTGGAGATTGGGCTGTTGCAATTTGAAAAGAAAAGACTACAGTAAAAGCTATGAAAATAGCACGCATATATGAAGTGTTTTTGATTTTATCAAATATAGAAATAAAAGTAAGTATCTTCTTCCTTTTAAAGTTTCTTTAACAAGTAATACCCCAATTAAATATTCTAAACCTACCTTTTGTTTATATTTGAAAGAAAATGACAGCAACAAACCTCTATAGCAACTAATCCATGAACAAAATACTACTACTATCTATCTGCATTTTAACTATTTCTTGCAAAACCGATCCAAAACTAACTGCTGAAGAAAATTTTGATTGGCTCGAAGGAAATTGGCAAAGAACGAATGAAAGAGAAGGTAAAAAAACTTTTGAAAATTGGAAAAAAATTAGTGATACCGAGTATTCAGGTGAAGGCTTTACTTTAATGCATACTGATACCGTTTTTCAAGAAAATATTAAATTATTAAAAACTGATGAAAATTGGACTTTTGAAGTACGCATGAAAGAAAATGATACTCCAACAGTATTTAAACTTACGGCTCTAAAAATTGGAACATTTACTTGTGAGAATCCTGAAAATGAGTTTCCAAAAAAAATCAAGTACGAAAAAAAGGGTATAAAACTTGAAGCTGTAATTTCAGGAGGAGGAACAGAAATTCCTTTTATTTTTGAACGAATTAGCAAAAAATAAAAGAAAGGCATGGAGAATACATTAAAAATTGGAATGGCACAAATAGCTCCTGTATGGTTGAATAAAGAAAAAACAATAAAAAAAATATTAGATACAATCAATGATGCCAGCAATCAGCATTGTGAGCTTCTGGTTTTTGGAGAATCGCTACTTCCTGGTTATCCTTTTTGGCTATCACTAACCAATGGTGCTGCTTTTAATGCTATTGAACAGAAAGAAATTCATGCTCATTATGTTAGAAATGCAATTCAAATTGAAGAAGGAGAACTAGATCCTATTTGCCTCTTGGCAAAAAAGTATGGTATTGCAATTTATCTGGGAATTATAGAAAGAGCAAAAAACCGTGGGGGACATAGTATTTACTGCTCCCTTGTATATATTAACAATTCTGGTAGTATTGTATCTGTTCATAGAAAACTACAACCTACCTATGAAGAACGACTAACATGGGCTCCTGGTGATGGAAATGGACTGCAAGTACATCCATTAAAACAGTTTACAGTTGGAGGACTAAACTGCTGGGAAAACTGGATGCCTCTTGCACGAACAGCGCTTTATGGATTGGGCGAAAACTTACATATTGCAGTATGGCCAGGATCGGAGCATAATACGATAGATATTACCAAATTTATCGCCAAAGAATCTCGGTCTTTTGTAATATCGGTATCTAGTCTGATGAGAACATCAGATTTTCCAGCTGATACTCCACATTTAAAACAGATTCTTAAAAATGCACCTGATACATTAGCCAATGGAGGTTCTTGTATTGCTGGGCCTGATGGTGAATGGATTGTTGCTCCAGTTGTTAATAAAGAACAGCTAATTACCGCCACAATTGATTTTAATCGTGTATTGGAAGAGCGACAAAATTTTGATAGTGTTGGGCATTATTCTAGACCAGATGTTACACAACTACATGTCAATAGAGAACGGCAATCTATTTTAAAAATCAGTGATGATTAGTTTAAAAAATGTGCAATCAAACCCCTAGGATGATTTGGTTGCTGAACTTTAAAATCGAACCAATCTTGTAAATCAATATCAAAACCAACACCATTGAGGTAATTATGTAAAGCCTGATTTAAGCCTTCTTTATATATTTTATGATCTGCTCCTTTTTTATCCTCATGATACAAATCGTTTTGAGCAAATCCTTCAAATTCTGGCCCTGTAATTGTAATATCAAATTCTTCTGGTGCCACACCTATAGGACTATGGATAGTAGTAGTAAACTGATGCCAAAAGGCAGACTGTATGCAATTGGCTTCAAATAATTGCCGTACTACTTCTAAAGAGTCTATTGTCTCTTGATCTGTCTGCGTTGGAAATCCATACATTAAATAGGCATGTACCATGATCCCGTGTTTAGCAAAAGAATTGGTTACTCTAGCTACTTGAGCAATATCTACTCCTTTTTTCATTTTCTTTAACAGGCGATCGGATGCTACTTCCAATCCGCCAGTAACAGCAATGCATCCAGACTTTGCCAATAATTCACATAATTCTGGACTAAATGTCTTTTCGAATCTAATATTTGTCCACCAGGTAATATATACACGTTTTTCTAATAGTTTTTCTGCCAAAGCTCTAAGCATTTTTGGCGGTGCCGCTTCATCTACAAAATGAAATCCTGTAGTACCCGTTTCTGCACTAATTTTTTCAATTTTAGCAACCAGATCATCAGCAGTTGTATTCTGATAGTTTCCAATATAATCCAAATTTACATCACAAAACGAGCACATTTTCCAATAACATCCGTGAGAAATGGTAAGTTTATTCCAACGGCCATCACTCCATAAGCGATGCATAGGATTCATAACATCTAAAAATGATAAGTATTTTTCTAAAGGCAAGCCTTCGTAACTTGGTGCTGGTAAATTTTTATGATGGAATATTGTATTCGGTTGTTTATTTCTGTAAACTACCCTGCCTTTTTCTAAGACATAAGTTCGCTCCAAATCATCTATTGCAATTTCTTGAGATAAGTATTCTGAAATACGTAATAAAGGCCCTTCTCCATCATCCAAACAAATAAAATCTGTATAATTAAAAATTCTAGGATCTTCTAAACTTCTTAATTCTGTATTACAATAACCACCACCAAAAGCAACCTTTAGTTTTGGATATTGGAATTTTATATATTGTGCACAACGCAAAGCCGCAAATAGATTTCCTGGGAAAGGAATAGAAAAACAAACTAAATCTGGTTGGTGTTTTTCCAATTCATCAACCAATAGTCCAAGCATTTCTTTTTCTATTAAGCTAGGGTCATAGTCCAAAAACTCATCTAAGCCATTAAAACTACTTGCTGATGTCGCTATTTGTTCAGCATATCGGGTAAAAGAGAAAAACTCATCCACATTGGCTTGTATAAAATCGCCTAGCTCTTCTATAAAAAGCGTTGCATAATGTTTTGCTTTATCTAAAATCCCTAAATTTCCAAAAGCGTAATCCAGCTCTTTTGAAATTACTTTAATACGATGCCCTTTGGGTAAAAAACCGCTATGAAGTATCTGATAAGCAGCTGTAACTTCCTGCTTCCGCAAATAGCTCAATACCATATCTACTTTATGGATATACTCCTCCCGTTGCTCCCATACTAATGGATATTCAAAACTCTGATGAGCTTCTGCTTCTTCAAAAACTGCTCCTATAAACTCCGAGGTAAATACTGCATTGAATAGCTCAATACTTAAATCTGATTGTGATACTTCAACTCCTTTTTCTTCTAGAAAACCTTTTAAATATGCAGTAGCCGGATATGCAGTATTTAATTGCGTAAATGGTGGGGTAATCAGAAGTACTTTTGCAGGCATTTTTGTGAATTGTATGTGATTGCAAATGTACTTATAATTGCGCTAATTTAAATAGCGATTATTCCTCCAATACTTCTGCTCTAAATGCAATAATTTCTTCCAATGCCTTTAGCTCTTTTTTGATGCCTTTACGAATCTTAACAAACAATATTGCAGCAATAATTATATAAGAAACATCTATTACTACTAATTTCCAAAAAGAAAAATACAAACTAAATTCAGGAGTTAGCATATAAAAACCAAGGGTGTATAACCCAACTATTATTGGAGCTACCGTACCATGTAAAAATGTTCTAAACTTATAAAACCTAATGGTAGCATTGGTTACAGAAAGCACATCAGTATTAACTGCCACTTTTATAGACTTAGAAATACTTATTCCTTCTAATACAATCCTAACTATTAATCCGCCTATCATAAGACCTACACCTATTCTGCTCAACAATTCCTGTACAGGAGCCACATAATAAAAGAATAAACACAGTACCAAAAGTGTTGTTGATAGTATTACAACTGTTCCATAATGAAACGATAAGCTTTCTCTTTTTTTTACTCCAATTTGAGCTAAAACAGCTTTCGTATTTGGATTAGTATCAATATTTTTTTTTGTTGCTACCCACTGCTTTTGCAGGGCTTCAAATTCTTTACTCATTTTCTAATATTTTTTTAAGTCGTTTTTTAATGCGATGTATTTTTACTCTTGTATTGATAGCACTAACACCAATCACTTCAGCTATAGTATCATTTTCTTGCCCTTCTAGTACCATCATAATAAGTAACCGATCTAACTCTTTTAATTGTCCAATAGCTATATAAAGACTTTTATAATCTTCTGTTTTATTAGCTATAGATTCGTCGGTTAATGTGTATTCAATATGGCTAATACCTATCGTTTTTTTATTTTTCTCTTTTCTAATGTATTGTAAACAAGTATTGACTGTAATTCTATACACCCATGTTTTAAGGGCTGACTCTCCTTTAAAACTTGAAAACTTCCTCCAGATATTAATAAATATTTCTTGAGATAAATCATTAGCAATTTCAACATCTCCTTTTACAAAACCAAGGCACATTTGAGTCACCATTAGATGGTATTGCTGATGCAATTCCTCAAATGAAATTTGTGCTTCTTTAGTCATTCTTTAAAAATAGATTTACTTGCTTATAAAACCATTCTGGCTGATCGAACATGATAAAATGCTTACTGTCTGATGCCATAATTATGGCTTTATCAGCTAAATTAGCATATTGTTTTTCATAATTACCCTCCGCCACAGCAACATCAGGAAAAGAGGCACCTAGTATCACTGTTTTAGCTTTTACTTGATTTAATACTGTTCTGAGATCTAGTTTTAACAAATCGGTATAACCATATACATAGGTTTCTCTATCTGCAGCAATAGTCCAATTGATTAACTCCTCAGTTTTTTCTTTATTATTAGTCATATAACTAACCATACGAGTTACCATCGTTTTAAAACTTGCAGCATTCATAGCTAACATTTGCTTGTTATATGGACTATCATATTGTAAGCTCTCTACAGGAACTCCAGGCATCATCAGTTCTCGCATACAAGGCAATGCATCAACAATTAATAGCTGTTCTATACTATTGGGTAGTGCTGCTGCCAAATCTACTGCCAGATTACCGCCCATGCTATGTCCAATAATACTAACCTTTGAAAGCTTTTGATCTTTAATATATGCTATAAGCTCATTCTTTATTGTAGCATACCAGGGCATTGCTATTGGTGCAATACCATTAAAGCCAGCATAAGAAACCAAATGCACTTCATTTTTATTCTTTAAGTTTGCAACTGTAGCTTTCCAAACAGATCCTGGTGTTGAAAATCCTGGGAGGAAAATAACTGGATTTCCTGTTCCTATACGTTCTACTTCTATTGCTTGTGCAGTTATTGCATTTGAAACTATACTTAATAAGAGAACTAATGTAATTTTAATTTTTGTCATGATTTATATTTTATAATCACAACTTAGATGCAGCAAAATTTAGATTGTTACACCCTAACAAAAAATATTTTAAATATAATAGAAGCTTCCTATGAAAACCCACTGCTGATATTAAATTCCTAAAGAATCGCGCAAATGCACATCGCTATTTGAATTTTTCCCCCAGTAGGCAGATTTTATAGTATTGATACGTTTGGCAGTAGTAGTCATTTGTTTGGCCTTACTTCCAAAACCACTTTTAAAAGTTTCTTGCCATCCTAGTATTTCATATGGAAAAGTAGTATTAAAATCTATTGTAAGATTACGTTCTAACTCTGGATAGTGAAGTATATAACTACTTACTCCATTTTTTGTACTTATGGATGCATTTGCAGCATAGGCTTTTAACGCTACATGTCTAAACCGAACATATTCTAATGCAGGTATGCTTTTAAAGTTTCCTTGTGGTAAAGTATTAGGATCAATTCGTATTTTGGTCCACAGCTCATTCTCCAATACCTGTTTTTCTAAAGAAAATTTTTGATCACCTTCGCTTTCAAAATAAGAATAAGATTGTACTTCAAACTGTGATTTATTATTTAATTGGGTATAGACATGACCACACCATTCTTGTATAGAACTGGATACTTTTATGGCATGCTGTTGGTTATGAATAGGGTAAAAAGTGCTATTCATTATGGAATACGGATAGACTCCAGTAAGGAAATTTTTGGTGCTATTTAATTTTAATACGCCTACATTATGTTTTCCTGCCTTGTCCGCTTTTACTTGTTTATCTTTTAAAAAAGGCTCCGTTACATAAACCAATACAGCTTTTCCTTCTCGTAATTGCCCATACCTTGCCTGACTTAATTTGTATGAAGACAACTCAGCTTTTCCTGCATACCAATATTCCTTAAAATCTTTGGAAATATTAACTTTTATTGGCTTATCCTCAATTTTATCAATGTTGTTTGCCAATGTCGACTTTACAACTTTTCTTGCTTTTTTTTCACAAGAAACAAAAGCAAGTAAACTCACAAAAACTATAGTTGTTTTAAATAGAATATGCATAAGGTTAGTTTTAGACCTTATAAAAATACAAATAACTTATTAGCTAATAAGCTCATTTAACGTTTTATACACCAAATGCATTGGCATACCCATTACATTAAAATAAGATCCTTCCAAATTGGTAATGGCTACAAAACCAATCCATTCTTGAATTCCATAGGCTCCTGCTTTATCAAAAGGTTTATAGTTAGATATATAATGATTAATTTCATTATCGCTAAGTCGCTTAAAAGTTACTTTGGTAGTATCGTATATTGTTTTTGTGCCTTCAGTAGTGGTAAAACTTACTGCAGTAATCACCTCATGGGTTCCATTACTCAACAGTTTTAACATTGCAAACGCTTCTTGATATCCTTTTGGCTTCCCTAACGCTCTTTCTTTATGCCATACAATAGTATCACTAGTAACTACAATATCGTTTTCCTTAATTGTTTCCAAAAAAGGATTCGCTTTTAATTCTGATAAGTAACTACAAATTTCTGCTCCTTTAAGTTCAGGATCATATATCTCTTCTACAGATCTAATATCTACTGTAAAAGGAACTCCCAAATCTTTAAAAAATTGCTGACGCCTTGGCGATCCAGAAGCTAAAATAATAGAATACTTTTTTAATAATTGTTCGTTAATCATAATTTGCTGAAAAATTTTTGTTCCACTTTCCTTGTACTCGCATAACCTGTTCTATAACATCTCTAACACTACCCTTACCTCCATCTTTAGGAGATATGTATTTAGAAATTTCTTTTACTTCAACAGCTGCATCTTGAGGGCAAGTAGGTAGCCCAACCAGTTGCATTGGAGGCATATCTGGAAGATCATCTCCCATATACAATACATTTTCTGGTTTTATATTTTTGTTTCCAAAATAGTCATTTAGTTGCTCCTCTTTATGGTGAGCACCTAAATAAATATCTGTAATACCTAATCCTTTTAATCGTTTACGCACACCTTCATTAGTTCCTCCAGAAATAATACAAACATTATAACCTTCATCAACTGCAGTTTTTAATGCATATCCGTCTTTAATATTCATAACTCTAAGCATCTCTCCTTCCGTGGTAACAGTAACTGTTCCGTCTGTAAGTACGCCATCTACATCAAAAACAAATGTAGTGATATGTCCTAAATATTCTTTATAACTTTTTTCCATGTGTGGTTTTTATAGCATTGCTCATTAGTTCATAAACTTCTTTATGTAATTCTTTTTGCAATACCTCTTGATGTTTTGCTATTGTTTTTTTATCCCCTCTAAGTGCAGGACCAGTCTGAGCCATATATGGTGATACTTCTTCTATTTTTGTTGCAGTCTCTATAATTAGCGGCTTTAATATTTCAAAATCTACACCTTCAGCTTCGGTAATTTCATGCCCTATTCTATACATTTGATTTGTAAAATTATTTACAAAAACCGCTGCAAGATGCAATGCACTACGTTGTTTACTATTCACCTTATAATTAGGACTGCCAATAGCATCCGCAATAGCTTTTACAATCTTTAAATCTTTTTTTTGTTCCAGTTCTAAACAAACAGGCACTTTTTTAAAATCAATAGGTACCGCTTTACTAAACGTCTGTAATGGATAAAACACTCCTCTCCTATTTCTTTTATCAGCATTATACAAACTCATACTCCCCGATGTGTGCACCACAAGCCTACCTGTAAAAGCAAATTGTTGAGACACTTTGGTAATAGCATCATCCGATACCGCCATTATATAAACATCTGCTTCTTTTAATGCCGCAATATCATCTGTAATAGCAACCTCATTTTTTAATACCTGAAGCGTATTCAAATTTCTTGCATACCATTCTACAACTGTAATAGCTTCTGCTTTTTTAAAGGCCTTATATAAATGTACTGCTACATTACCACAACCTATCAAAGTCACATTTATCATGTAGCAAAAATAAGTTTATTTTTCTATACAAAAGAAATTAATTTTTGAAGCTATTTCCAGCTATCTGTTGTAGTTTTTTGAGGAAATAAACATTAAGAAATCCAAATAAAATAGTATGTTTTCCTCAAAAAAGCTGCCACGTCTATCTGGGCTAAAAAAAATGTCATAAAACATTATTAATTCTAACCAACAAAACAATAGTTATACTTTATACATTACGCACAAGAAACACTTACACCATGGGAATGTCCATTATCTGTAGAAGAGGTAATACTTATCTGCTCATTCTTTTTTAATTTTTCAAAATTAGCAACAGTCACGGTAATTGAATGTGGATGAGATGAAGAACCTGTAATATCATATGATTTTTCAATACCAGCAACTACATCTGCTTTTGGTATTGTTATATTATGCCCATGATTACTACTAATCGTTCCCAATTTTGTTCCATTAGTCAAACAATTTCCAGAAGTTGAACCTCCAGTATCAGGTGTTTCTGAAATATCACTATCATCAGAACTAGAACAACTACTTAAGGCATACATAGGCGCTGCCAAAAGTAATAAGCCCGCCGATCTTCTAATAAAATCTTTTCTATTCATCGTTTTGGTTTTTAGTTTGTTTATCAGAATAGTAGTATTTTAACGTATTAACTTACAATATAACTGCTATTCATATTATTATTAAAGAAAACAAAAATAGCAAGCAACCTTTTTACAAATTGTAACGTCTATTAAAATAAATAATTAAGTTCTTAAAAATGAATGTCTTAAAAAAAACAATTTCCATTATATGTATTCTAATTCTTGTAGGGTGCTCCATAACTCAAAAACAAAAACAGGGAAATGTACTTCCCAATAACTTCAAATATGAAACCAAATTTGAGACTGCAAAAGGCATTATTGTTTTACCTTTTCAGCTTAATGGTGTTGAAAAAAACTTCCTCTTTGATACTGGAGCAGACCTAACACTTATTCAACGAAATACTACTAAAGGAAAAACCAGTAGTTTTAGTGGTGCCTCCAATAGAAAAGTAAAACTAGGTAATGAAACCATACCATCTATGAAGATTGGAACTGTAGATTTTAAAAACACCTTTGCGCTTAATGGAGATTTTTCTGGGCTAAAAGAACAAGTTCCAAACTTTGGTGGACTCATTGGACAATCTATCATCAACAAAGCAAACTGGCTTATTGATTACCCTAACAAAACCATAGAGATCTCCAATCATAATCTTATAGATAGTTCTTATCAAAATATAAAAATAAAACGAGAAGGTGGCGCACCATACACTTATATTACAATTGATGGAATACATCAAAAAGTAGTTATTGATTTTGGTTCATCCTCAGATTTCAACCTTCCTAAAGAATCTAAACTTGCTCAGCAATTATTAAAAACATATACCTTTAAGGATCATAAAAGAGAACGATATACACTAGGAGGTTTGCAATATATAAACGAAAAAGTTGGTGTTATTCCTGAAATAAAATTAGGCAATACAATATTCAAAAACGTAAAAACAACTATAAATACTTCTAGTCAGCCTAGAATTGGTATTGATTTTTTTAAAAGATGCAAGGTATACATAGACAACAGTAATAACAGCTATAGTATTAAAAAGGTGAACTAATAAAGAGTTAGACATACACCTTTCGGTTTATAATTTGTAATTCTCCATTTTTTTCCAATTTCTTTATTGCGCGTATTACAGTTTCTACTCTAAGACCTGTCAATTCTGAAATTTGTTGTCTTGTTAAACGTATTTCATATGAAGTATTACAGTCAGACGCAGCTTTTAAATGCCTTAAAAGTGTTATAATTCTATGTTCTGGCGTATGTATAGATACTTCCTTTAATAACATTGCTTTGTAGTGTATTCTATTGCAAAGCAATGTGGTTAAGGCCAAATGTACTTCTGGATATGCTTTTAATAAGTCAATAAAGTTTTGCTTAGACAATACGTACATAACTGTAACTTTGGTTGCCACAGCGCTAGCAGGATACAAAAAATCTCCCAAAAGTGGTGGTTCTCCAAAACTTTGATGCTCTTCAAAATATCCTTGGGTAAATTCTTTGCCTTCTTCGGTAAGATTAAACATTTTTATGCCTCCTTCTTTTATTTGATAATAAAAAGAAGCCTCTTCATTTTCATTAAAAATCAGTTGTTGCTTTTCATATTTTTTTTCAACAACGCCATAGTCTTTTAGTAACTTGTACGGAATCATAGGTATGATTTGAATCATAAAAAAACAAAGATATAACAATGAACTTTGTATAAACAAAATTCACAAAACTATGTATTCCTTATATCTAAAAAAATTTGAAGAGAATTACATGTTGTACATTCCCTTATCTATAATTGCACAAAGCTGCTTAGGATCTGCTGCTGCCATGTTAATCTTACAAAATCTAAATTCTTATTCTTTTATTCAGCTTTTTCTTTGCGTAAGCCTAACTATGCTATATAACGCAGCAATACTAGCACAGCAGAAAAAAAGTCTAGTATTTTTACTTCTCATATTAAGCTTACTTGTCAATACCTTACTAATTATTATAAATTTACTTTAACTTTATTCAGTAATACAATCCGCATATGCAAAAAAGAGAGATAAAAACTAGAGCAGATGTTTTTTTTCTGGTAGATACATTTTACGACAGTATAAAAAAAGACATGCTATTAGGTCCTATTTTTAATGGTATGATTAAAGATTGGGATGTACATATAAAACACCTTACCGATTTCTGGGCTACACAGCTATTTATAGAAAAATCCTTTAAGGGTAATCCTATTGAAGTGCATAGAAAAGTAGACAAATTTGCAAAACATAAAATTAATGAAAACTATTTTGGGCTATGGCTCAACTACTGGATAGCAACACTTGATGAGCATTTTGAAGGTGAAAACACCTTTATCCTTAAAAACAGAGCAAGAAAAATGGCAAGTTTTATTCATTTGGATATTTTTAAAAACAGATGATTTAGGTTTTTTTTAACTTCTAAAAGTGACAAAAACAACGTACTTTTGCCAAAACTATTTTTCAAGGCTTTTGAGGTAGAGGCAAATGCCGAAAACTGGTAATTAACCTGATGCTTGCATCATAGAATTAGTAACAAACTAATGATTGATATTCTTAAAAAGTATTTGTTTTCCTCAAGATTAATGGCTGTTCTTTTTTTTGTTTTTGCTTTTGCAATGGCAATGGGAACTTTTATCGAAAGCTGGTATAGCACAGAAACCGCTAGAATTTGGGTTTATAACACCACCTGGTTTGAAGCTATTATGTTATTTTTTGTCATCAATTTTATAGGTAGTATTAAAAAATACAGGTTGTTTAGACTTGTAAAATGGCCTATTTTGATGCTTCACCTTTCTTGGGTTTTTATCATAATAGGGGCATTTGTTACCCGATATATTAGTTATGAAGGCATTATGCCAATTAGAGAAGGAAAAACAGAAAAGCGTTTTTTCTCTGACAAAACCTACCTAAGAGTGCTTGTAGATGGTGATCTTAATGGTGCAAAAATGCGAAAAGAACTGGAAGACGATCTTTTAGTGACTCCAGAAGCTATAAGATCTTCCTTACCATGGAAATCTGATTTTTCAAAAATTCCATTCACCATTTCTTATGTTGATTTTATTCAAGGTGCCGAAGAAAGCCTTGTTCCAGATGAAAATGGAGAGTCTTACCTAAAACTAGTAGAAGCTAGTGGCGGAAACAGACACGAACATTTTCTTAAAAGTGGCGAAGTTTCTAGTATTCATAACATCCTTTTTGCTTTAAATATTGAAACTCCTGGTGCTATTAATATTAAAACCACCGATTCTATCTATACCATTTTCTCCCCTTTTGATGGAGATTATATGAGAATGGCAGACCAGTTTAAAGGTAACCTTAGTAAAGACTCTTTGCAACCTCTTGTATTGCGTTCTTTATATAATGTAGCCGAAATGCAATTTGTGCTTCCAGACAGTATTGCAAAAGGCAGCTATGGTATTGTTCCGTTATCCAAAGACAAAATAACACCCAATAGTGAAGATGCTATTGTACTTAATGTAAGTGCTAATGGAAAACAAAAACAAGTAAAATTGCTAGGTGGTAAAGGAAGAACCAATCCATTAAAAGAATTTACCCTTGGTGGATTAGATTTTAAAATGGGCTTTGGTGCTAAAATATACGAACTTCCATTTGGCATAAAACTCAACGATTTTATTGCTGATAAATACCCAGGTACTGAAAAAAGCTATAAAGCATTTAAAAGTAAAGTTACTATTGAAGATGAACGTCCATTTGATTATGAAATTTTTATGAACCATGTATTAGACCACAAAGGATTTCGGTTTTTTCAAGCTGGTTTTGATCCAGATGAAAAAGGAAGTAACCTCTCTGTAAGTCACGATTTTTGGGGAAAATGGATTACCTACATCGGGTACTTCTTACTTTATACAGGTCTTATTGGAACGCTATTCTTTGGAAAAACGCGTTTTAGAGAACTTAAAAACAATCTAATACGAGTAAAAACAAAAAAAGCAAAACTTCTTGGTATATTTTTCTTTTTTCTAAGCCTTGGTGCTGTTGCTCAAGATAAACATGCTCATGAAAACAGACTTCCAAATCAGCAAGAGATCGATTCCGTTATAAAAACGGTTACTATCAACAAAGAACATGCTGATAAGTTTAGCACCCTTGTTGTACAAGATGAAGGTGGTAGAATGAAACCTGTGCATACCTTAGCGTCTGAATTACTACGTAAAATAAGTAAAAGTAATAAATTCAAAAATCTAGATGCCAATCAGGTACTTCTTGCCATGATGCTAAATCCTCCATTGTGGTACAATGTAGAACTGGTACATTTAGACTGGAAAAACGATAGTATTAGGAAGCTTATAGAAATGCCAAAAGAACAAGAAATGGCTAAGACCATACAGTTCTTTACCGATAAGGGCGCTTACAAGCTTGCCCCTTACCTACAGGAAGCATATGCTACTAATACGCCTAACTCTTTTCAAAAAGATTTTAAAAAAATAGATCAAAAAATAGCATTACTTAACAGTGCATTAGGAGGACAATTACTAAAGTTTTTCCCCCTTTTAAATAACGAAAACAACAAATGGGTTTCTGCTGTTGATTACCGTTCTGGAGAATTTCCTGTAAAGGATACTCTTTATGGTAATTTCATTAAAAACTCCATCCCTTTTTACCTAATGACGCTCCGTAATGCCAAAAAAACTGGTGATTATACAGAAGCAGATAAACTAGTAGAAGCATTAAAACAAAATCAGCAAAACTACGGAAAAGAGGTGCTTCCTTCAGAAGAAAAAATAAAAGCAGAAATTATCTATAACAAAGCAGATATTTTCCAAAAACTATATCAGTATTATGGGCTTTTTGGATTGCTAATGTTTTTGTTTTTAGTTTTTCAGATTTTTAAAGACCGTAAATTCTACAGAGGAGTAATCAAGACATTAAAGGTTATTATTATCGCCTTATTTGTATTACATACCCTAGGCCTTATTTTTAGATGGTATATTTCTGGGCATGCTCCTTGGAGTAATGCATATGAGAGCATCATATACGTTGCATGGGCAACCATGGCTATTGGACTCCTTTTTGGAAGAAAAAGCGATATGACTATGGCATCTACCACCTTCGTGTCTTGTATGTTACTATGGATAGCACATCAGAATTGGATAGATCCAGAAATTGGAACCCTAGTTCCAGTTTTAGACAGTTATTGGCTTATGATTCACGTAGCTGTTATTGTTGGTAGCTATGGTCCTTTTACCTTAGGAATGATATTGGGTGTAGTAAGTCTTATTTTAATAATACTTACCAATAAGGAGAACAAAGCCCGAATGGATCTTAATATTAAAGAAATTACCATTATTAACGAAATGGCACTTACCGTAGGGCTGGTAATGCTTACCATTGGTAACTTCCTTGGTGGTATGTGGGCAAACGAAAGTTGGGGGCGTTATTGGGGCTGGGATCCTAAAGAAACATGGGCACTAGTCTCTATTATGGTTTATGCATTTGTAATACACATGCGCTATGTACCTGGACTTCGTGGTAAATGGTTTTATAACTTTATTAGCGTTATTGCTTTTGCCAGTATCATGATGACCTATTTTGGAGTTAACTTCTACCTCTCTGGGCTACATTCTTATGCTAGTGGAGAACAAATAATAACTCCAGTTTTCATCTGGTATACCGTTGCTATTGTTTTTACTCTTGGTGGAGTTAGTTACTGGCGCTACCGAATTCATTATAAGAAATAAAATTGCATAAAATAATCAATTGTAAAGAGAGCTTTAGCATTATATGTTAAAGCTTTTTTTTGACCGTATCCCTACACTAAGTTTCGGGTCGGGCTATCGGCAGTCGCTTCTTGCAGAGAGCTCCAACAATGCCTCTATCCCTTACGGAAAACCAACAACGATTACTTTAAAAATTAATCACAATATCGCCATCCATTACTTGTTTTTCTAAATGTTAATTTTTGAATCTTAAAATCGGTTTGGTTAACCTTGCTTAAGCTTACAAACGGAGTAATGTTTATTTTTCTATAATTAACTCTTACTTCTGCGATATTTAACGATGGTACTTCGTGAGTCTCTTTAACCTCGTCTAATTCATAATCAAAAACTTTGATTTCTACATATGACTTTTTATCCTTCTCTGTCTGTTCAACTATATATTCTTTTGACTTATCAGTTAGCTCTATCTGATATTCTGTATATTTTCCATAATACCTAACCTTCTTAATTCCTATGGAATCAATTTTTAAAAACCCTTTTTCTTCTATTTCTTTTAATCTAGAAAACTCTTCTTTATCTCTGTTAAAAATAGTTCTACGTCCATACTGAAATTTTACAGTTTCTCTGTATGGAGAACCTTCAAGGCATTCATTTATGATTTTTTCAGCTTTAGAATTTGACAACTCATCTGAACATGATGTAATCAAAAATAAACTAATCAATACAATAATAGTTTTTTGCATTTTTATTTTTTTCTAGTTCTCAATTTATTATTTTACCAACTAATCATTCCTCCATCCAACGATACTGGCTGATAATCTCTATTATTTTCAGAATCAGAATTGAATTTAAAAGCACATTTTTTTATATAAAACATATCTGAATTGATTTTCTCAAACCTTAAAATAATTTTTACAGGTGTTTTTTCATAAATCGTTTTTCTATTCCATCCAGAACTATAAACTTGTTTAGCTCCTAAATAAACTTTCGCAGGCATATATTCATCACCATTTTCATCAACTACCCGAAACCCTTCAGCACTAGTATTAATACTTTCAACTAGGTTATACAACAACAATTCTACAACCAACGTTTTACTAAACTTATCCCCTTTTGAGCTTACATATTTTATTTCAAAATTATTAGCTTTAATATTTTGACTCGTTTCAAAAATTTCCCAATTAGATAGTAAACTATCATTCACATTTTTTAATTTTTCTATTTCCATTTCAAGAACCGAAAGTCTCTCTTCTACAGTTTGAGAAAAACAAAGCGTTCCTATAAATAAAGCTGCAATTATAAATTTCACTTTCATAAGATGTTATTTAATTGACTTATTAAACTTAATTACCATGAATAAATTTAGAAGATACTGTGATAATTTATTAAAAAAATCGATAGACAAACAATAAGTTATGATGGAATCAGCCATTTATTAGTTAAATAGACCTTTTATCAATTCCGTCCTAAACGTTTTGTAAGCTATGTGAATTTCCTTTGTATAGTAGGATCTAAGAGGAATTATAATAAGAAAGGGGCTCGTTTTGAATGATATTTTTTTATGTCCTATCTAGATTTTGTCGTAAAATTTGCAGTGAAATTCCAGTAAAATTATAGGCTGTTTGAACGATAGTGAGTTCCTATAATTTATGGAATAAGCAATAAATTTAGGCAAAATATAGTCAGACTAGATTTTTTTGTTTCGTTTTTTTATCAATGAAAAAAATGAAAATGATTATTTATTTAGGACGCTATTGACCTTTTATCTTTCGAATAAAATCACAAAAAAAACTCGCAACTTAACAGCTGCGAGTTTTTTTTAAATTCAATTATTAGAACAATACTACATTCCACTCCATTCTTTTAAAGAATCTTCGTTTAATTTTACATAGTCAGCATTTCCTGCTTTTTTAGCAACTTCTAACGATTTTTTTGCTGCTGCAATAGCACCTTTTTTATCTCCCAATTTAGATTTAACTAAAGACAATTGTCTCATCATCCAAAATGCCTCTGGTCTCATTGAAGTAGCTTTCTCTAACCATTCTTTTGCCTTATTAGCATCTCCTCCAGATTGTGTGTAAAAACTTGCTGCTGCATAATAGTCATTTGCAGAAGGCCCATTCATTACTTTATCAATACTTGCATTAGCTTTTTCTGTTGTTGGTACGGTAAATGGAATAGATACTAATGTACGCTCCCAAGAAATATTTAGGGTAGCTCCATCATTATTAACCCCATCAACACTAATTGTAAAAGACTCAACATCAGAAGCCAATTCCTTAGGCTCCATTTTTACGATGGCAGCAACTTTAGTAGCATCCCAATTTTGAGGAGTACCCCAGTTTTCTGTATCAGTGTAGAAATATATTTCCCACATTCCATCTCTAGGCTTAGTAAATATAGAATAATCTCCTTTTTCAACTTTCTTTCCTGCTATTTCTACAGCATCACTAAAAGAAATAATCGTATTTTTATTTGCTCCTGTTCTCCATAACTTATCAAAAGGAACTAAATTTCCATATATAGCTCTACCACGCATTGCTGGTCTAGAATAATCAATAGTAACCTCGGTTAAACCAACAGTTTGCTGAACTTTAGCAGCAGGACTCGGCTGTGGAGTTGTTATCTGTGCAGTCATAGTTAATGACGCTATAAATAGGCAACATAATAGTGTAACTTTTTTCATAATGGTATTTTTTACGTTAAATTTTGTACGAATTTAAGGATAAACTATAGCATAAATGTTAACAAAATCTTAAAACAGAATTAATTAACCCATACTTTTTTACTAATACTATGATTTTCAAAAGCTATAATCACAAAATAAATAGCTGTGGACAAAGTACTTGTATCAATAGTCCCATTTTTAATTCCAGCATCAAAAACCACTCCTATTTCCCTTCCTTCAACAGAAAAAAGCCTCAGCTTTGTAATAATATCATCAGTATTGCTAGTATTAATTTTTAAATTTCCTCCTACTTCTTCTTGATAAATTAAGATTCCGTCCCCTTTATCATTTTCATCATCGGAATCCTCTACCTCCTTTTCAAAACTCTCTGTAAAACCAAAAAGCATGGCTTCGGCAGTAAAAAACGAAGTGTTTAGCTTTTCTGAGGTACATAAATACCTATGATTACCTATATAAGTAATTGCCTCCAACTGTGTAGCACCCAAATTATCTGGCTTAATCTTTTCTTGAATTCCTGCGAAAACATTATCACTTTCTAGTCCTTCTACTTTTATAATAAAAGGCATTAAAAATGAACTATATCCTGTTAAATACAGTCTTTTATTCACTTTATTATAAGTGGCTCCTGTTATTAACCCTTTGCAATTATAAATTCCAACTGCCGCAACAGTATACGTCCCAGTTTCCTTAGGAATTGCATAAGCTACCGTTTTTTTACTTTTCCATTGTTTTGTCAACACCATTAGCTGATCGTTAAACATAAAAAGAGCTTCAGCATCCCAGTCTGTATTATTTGCGGCTACAATAAAACTAGTTTGCTCTTTATAGTTATAAGAAATAGTAGTAGCCATAACTTCATCTGAAGCCAAATAATCTACTTTTGACACTTTATAAATTTTTAAATCTTTTCGATTTCCATTATTATTTCCAATATCTCCAATATAAATATAATCAGTATCCTGAGTAATATCCTCCCAATCAACATTGATTGCATTTGTAATTGTCGTTGTTTTTACTATTTTTCCAGAAATAGTATCTAAAGCTATCAATTGATTATTATTACCAGAATCGTTATGTGTAATTAATGTCTTATTATAAAATATAACACCCGAAGATTCATGAATTGCGTCAGGAAGACTAACAATTGGTTGTAACTGTATTTGCCCAAAACTAAATATGGGTATGCTAAATAAAACAAGTAATTTTTTCATTTTCAGGAAATCATTTCTAAAGTAGTAACAATAAAAAAATCAAAACAAAAATATCGACGAATAACTCATAAAAACTATGGTTCGTATTAATTTAATATAAAATCTATCGCAGCCTATTTTTTAACGCTAAATAAGGTGGTACTTTTGCGCCATGCAAAAGAAAAAATACATTTCGGAATTTATTGGTACTTTTTCCTTAGTTTTTTGTGGTACAGGAGCTATGACTATAAATGAAGTAACTCAAGGAGCAGTTTCGCATGTGGGAATTGCAATTACTTGGGGACTTATTGTTATGGCAATGATATATGCATTTGGAGAAATCTCTGGTGCACATTTCAATCCAGCAGTAACTATTGCTTTTGCTTTTGCTAAAAAATTCCCTTGGAAAGAAGTTCCAAAATACATCTTGGTTCAGTGTATTGCTGCAACTTTTGCTAGTGCTATCTTATACTTTTTGTTTCCAGAAAGCAATACCTTAGGCGCCACAATTCCGACTGTAGATATGTACAGAGCTTTTGTCTTAGAACTGCTTCTTACTTTCTTTTTAATGGTTGTAATTATCAATGTATCTACAGGTAGTAAAGAAGTAGGTGTAATGGCTGGAACGGCGATTGGAGGGGTAATTTTACTCGAAGCCATGTTTGCTGGCCCTATCACTAATGCATCTATGAATCCTGCACGGTCTTTAGGTCCTGCACTAATTTCTGGTCAACTTACACATCTTTGGTTGTACATTGTTGCTCCTATTCTTGGAGCATTATTAGCAGTTTTAAGTTGCAAACTGGTAAAAGATGACCAGTGCTGTAATGGAGATTGCTAATCCATAATTAACATTTTCTAGCTCATAAAAAAATAGTATCTTTAACTTATTGATACCATTTACGTTATGCCAGAAAACAAAACAATACCTACAACTAACTCCGTTATTGGCTATATTGAATTACTTGAAAATAAAGCTCAAAAAACAGATTCTTATACATTAATTGAATTAATGAAGGAAATAAGTCAAAAAGAGCCTATTCTTTGGGGCGATTCTATTATTGGTTTTGGTTCTTATCATTACAAATACAAATCTGGACGTGAAGGCGATATGATGCTACTTGGTTTTTCTCCCCGCAAAACTAACTTTTCTATATATATTATGAATGGCTTTGAAAGCTATCAAGAGCTTCTAAAAAAGCTTGGAAAACACAAAACAGGAAAATCATGTTTATATCTTAAAAATCTAGCAGCAATAGATTTTTCTATTCTTAAAGAACTATTAGCTGACTCCTATTCAAAAATGAATTCTAACTAACACCAATTTGTATGACTAAAAAAATACTATTAGGACTACTAGTACTATGTACATTAAATGTAGGCGCTCAAAAATTAAGCAAAAAGAAAAAGGAAATTCTTGCATCCGTAGAAAAACACAAAGCCGAACTTATAAAAATAAGTGACGAAATTTGGAGCTTAGCCGAAGTTGCCTTTCAAGAGACAAAATCATCTGAAATACTAGCCAGCTATGCTGAAAAAAATGGGTTTACCGTGGAACGTGGGGTTGCAGAAATGCCAACTGCTTTTGTAGCTACTTATGGTACAGGAAGTCCTGTAATTAGTGTTTTAGGAGAGTTTGATGCCTTGCCAGGAATTTCACAAAAAGCACAGCCAACAAAAACCGCGTTACAAGATGGTGCAGCAGGACACGGATGTGGACACAATCTTTTTGGTGCAGGAAGTCTTGGTGCTGCAATTGCCATAAAAGAACTAATTGAAGCTGGTAAAATAAAAGGGACTATTAAATTTTTTGGAACTCCTTCTGAAGAAAAATACTTTGGTAAAATATGGATGGTAAAAGCCGGTCTTTGGGATGATGTGGATGTAAATATAAGCTGGCACCCATCAGCTAGCACAAAAGCAGGTGTACAAAGCTCGCTCGCACTTATAGATTTTAAAGTAGAATTTTTTGGACAAGCAGCGCACGCTTCTGCTGATCCATGGAATGGCCGTAGCGCATCTGATGCACTAGAACTTTATACTACTGGAATTAATTATTATAGAGAACATATAAAACCTACAGTAAGAATACATTATCACATTCAGGATGGTGGACAAGTTGTAAATGTTGTTCCTGATTATTCCAAGCTATGGGTAAGAGTTAGAGACACCAAAAGAGAAGGAATGACTCCTGTTTATGAGCAGGTCAAAAAAATGGCAGAAGGAGCAGCTATTATGGCTAATGTTGATTATAAAATTTCGCTTATTTCTGGTATATACGAAGTGCTAGTCAATAGAACTGGTGGAGAAGCCATGCAAAAAAACTTAGAACTTTTAGGTCCAATAACTTATACTCCAAAAGAAATTGCTTTTGGAAAAAAAATACAAGAAGTTACTCAAAAACCTCAAGTAGGGTTTGATAGTAAAATAACAGCTTTAGAAGCCACAAAAGATCATCCTGGTGGTGGTTCTACTGATGTTGGCGATGTAAGCTGGAATGTTGCAAACATCAATTTAGGAGTTACTACTGCGCCCAAAGATACTCCATGGCACTCCTGGGCTGTAGTTGCTTGCGGCGGTATGAGTATTGGACATAAAGGAATGGTATATGCATCAAAAGCAATGGCAATGACCATGCTGGATCTTTATGAAAACCCAAAATTAGTTCACAAAATTAAAACAGAATATAAAAACCGAAAAGGAGACGAAGTGTATGAAGCTATGATTCCTGATGGACCTCCCCCAATAAATGACTAATAATATTCAGATCTTAAATAAAACCTCTTGTTTAAAAACAAGGGGTTTTTCAGTTAAAAATGTGCCATTTAATGCTGTTTAGCTATAAAAAGATATCTCTTTTACCCAATCCCTTATATTTAACAAGTTAGCGTAACTATTTTCAAAAAAAACTGGAAAATGAAAAACACAAGAATAGCCTCTATTGATATTCTAAGGGCATTAACAATGGTATTAATGATATGGGTTAACGACTTTTGGACCTTAACGGGTATTCCAAAATGGTTAAAACACGCCAATGCTATTGAAGACTATCTGGGATTTTCTGATATTATTTTCCCTCTATTTTTATTTATAGTTGGACTAAGTATTCCCTTGGCAATACAGCAACGTAAGAAAAAAGGAGAGCCTAATTTTACAATAGCAAAACACATTATCATCAGATCAATTTCTTTGCTTATTATTGGTTTTTTTATGGTAAACTACGAAACTCTTAATCATAACCTTGTTGTTGGAGGAAAATATGTATGGGGCTTACTTATGGCTACCGCAGTAGTTCTTATTTGGATGAATTGGAATAAAAGTCCAGTACCAAAAAAATGGCATAATCTATTTATAATAGTAGGCATATCCATCTTAATTCTACTTGCCGTTATCTATAAATCTGGTCCTGATGGTACTCAATGGATGACCAAACAATGGTGGGGTATTTTAGGACTTATTGGTTGGGCTTATCTACTAAATGCTTTGGTTTTTTTATATGCGAAAGGAAACCTTTATATCATGATTGGACTTCTAATTATCCTTAACGTTTTATGCGTTTTTAATCATACTGATATATTACCAAAATCTGATGGATATATTAGTTATTTATCTGTCTTATATACTGGAGCAACACCTGCATTTACCGCTGCAGGAATTGTTACTTCATTAATTTTTAGCAAATTATCAATACATAACAGCAAACGAATACTTCCAATAGTTATTAGTTTAGGTATAATAAGTCTTATTTACGGAATTGCAACTAAGTCTTTTTGGGGCATCTCTAAAATTCAAGCAACACCATCTTGGCTAGCCATTTGCACAGGAATAAGCTTTATTTCTTTTGCGGTATTCTACTATATTGCTGATATAAAAAAACAAACAAAATGGTCCAATTTTATTGCTCCAGCTGGTACTGCCACTCTAAGTTGCTATATGGTTCCTTATTTTATTTATCCATTACGAGAAATGAATACTATTAGGCTTCCCAGTAGCCTTAATGAAGGTATTGTAGGTCTTTTAGGATCTTTTATTTTTTCCCTAGTGGTCGTTACATTTATTGGTTGGACTAGAAAAAAAGGATTTACCTTAAAACTATAACAATAAAAAAGAGGAACCCATGCTGTGGATTCCTCTTTATTAGTTGATGCCTAACAAGGCAATTATATCATTTTATTACATTCTCGTAATACGAGCTCCAATAGCGCGCAAACGCTCATCAATATTTTCATATCCTCTATCTATCTGTTCTATATTATGAATTGTAGATGTCCCTTTTGCCGATAAAGCAGCGATTAATAAGGAAACTCCAGCTCTAATATCAGGAGATGTCATCGTTGTTGCCTTTAATGTAGATTTAAAATCGTGCCCCATAACTGATGCTCTATGTGGATCGCATAATATAATCTTTGCCCCCATGTCTATTAATTTATCGACAAAAAACAACCTACTTTCGAACATTTTTTGATGTATCAATACACTACCTCTTGCCTGTGTTGCTACCACCAAAATAATACTTAATAAATCTGGTGTAAAACCTGGCCAAGGACCATCAGAAATAGTTAAAATAGAACCATCTATATAATTTTGTATCTCGTATCCATCTTTATGAGCTGGAATATAAATATCATCACCTTTTTTTTCTAATGTGATTCCCAGTTTTCTAAAAACATCAGGAATTTGTCCTAAATCATTCCAACTTACATTTTTAATTGTAATCTCACTCTTAGTCATTACAGCAAGTCCTATCCAACTCCCTATTTCTATCATATCAGGAAGCATTCTATGTGTGGTGCCTCCAAGATTATCTACACCTTCAATTACCAATAAATTAGAACCTACTCCACTAATTTTTGCCCCCATTCTATTGAGCATTTTACATAACTGCTGTAAATAAGGCTCACATGCTGCATTATATATTGTAGTAGTTCCATTTGCTAATACTGCTGCCATTACAATGTTTGCAGTACCAGTAACAGATGCTTCATCTAAAAGCATATAAGTACCTTGCAGCTTTTCTGCTTCAACACCATAAAAATAATCTTCTTTATTGTATCTAAACTTAGCTCCAAGACGTATAAATCCCTCAAAATGGGTATCTAATCTTCTACGTCCAATTTTATCTCCTCCTGGTTTTGGAATATATCCTTTTCCGAAACGAGCCAATAAAGGACCAACAAGCATTATAGAACCACGCAATCCTCGTCCTTCTACTTTAAAATCTTCTGATTGCAAATAGTCTAAATTTACATCATCCGCTTTAAAAGTATAACTTCCTTTTCCTTTTTTTTGAATTTTAACTCCTAAGTTTTCTAAAAGGGCTATAAGCTTATTAACATCTATAATATCAGGGATATTATTGATAGTAACCTCTTCAGGAGTTAGTAGTACAGCACATAGAATCTGGAGTGATTCGTTTTTAGCACCTTGTGGAGTAATTTCACCTTTAAGTTGGTGTCCTCCTTCAATTTTAAATGTTCCCATTTATGGTTTTAGTATCTTTTTTTATTTCTATTCTTGTTGCTATGATTGCTACTACTCTTTTTAGTATTCGTCGTAGACCTATTTTTAGCAACTCTATTTTTTAAGAAAAAACCACTTTCTTTTAGGTTTTCTTCCGTTTCAGTTAGATCTATTTGTCCATCACTCAAATCTAAAAGATGCTTAAATATTGCACTATCATCCACAGTATCTTTGTTCCAATTTAAGTAACATTTTTTCATATGAGTAGCAATTGCAAATTCTAATGCATCTCTCATATCACCTTGTTCCCAACTACATGCAACATCAACCATTCGCTTAATGTTGTTACCATAAAATCTATATTTAGGATAATTCTGAGGATATACCAGTGGTTCTGGACGTTCTTCTAATAATTCTTTTGTTGGTTTAGGAAAAGGAGACTCTACGTCCAATCTAAAATCTGACATGATAAATAGCTGATCCCATAATTTATGCTGAAAATCAGGTACATCTCTTAAGTGCGGATTTAAATTCCCCATTACTCCAATAATTGCATTAGCAATTTTATTTCTTTCTTCTACATCTTCGATGGATACCGCATGATCTATCATTTTTTGAAAATGCCTTCCATACTCAGGTATAATAAGTTTGGAACGTTCGGTATTGTACTCTAAATTGTTTACTAGATTATCTTTCAAAATAAGTATTATAATTAAGCGCTATTGGCTATTTTAATGAAGTCTTTACTTTACAAAACGCAAAATAGTGAAAAATATGGAACAATAGCCCAAAAAAATCAACAACTTCGACCCAAGGGTACGAGCTATGCTTCCCAAAAATCATTTTAATTTCGAAGCAAGTCTCGAGGAATTAGACCCTCGATGAGGGATTAAAGAGATATGACTCCTTCTACTGTTGTAACTTTTTTATACTTTGCAATTACAGCATCTGGGCTTTCCATTTTTACGGTTATAGACAAGCTGGTATAGGTTCCTTTTTTCGATTTTCTACTTTCTATTACTGCTCCTATATTATCAAAATATCCTGTAATTTCTTTCACTTTTTCTTCGCTTGAGGGAATAATAAATTTATAAAGATATAAAGAGGGCCATTCGGAAGTTTCTTCCAATTTCTCTTTTAATCTTCCATAAAATTCTTTCTGTTGGTCTTCCGTCATTGTTGCTTTTTTTTTAGCAAAGATATAGTTTCGATTTCAATTTTTAAATAATAAGCATATTTCATTACTTTTGTAAGAATCAATTGTTATAAAATGGGATTAAAAAAGATAGTTATTACTGGAGGTCCAGGTACTGGAAAAACAGCTGTTGTAAATAAATTAAAAAAATTAGGCCATCATTGTTTTGAAGAAATATCAAGACAAATTACACTAGAGGCAAAAAAACAAGGAATAGATCAGCTTTTCTTAACAGACTCTTTATTATTTAGTCAAGGGTTGATGCAAGGACGAAAGCAACAATTTAAAGACGCAGTTACTGCACCTGCAGCGCTTACATTTTTGGATAGAGGAATGCCAGATATTGTTGCATATATGGATTATATTGGCGATCAATATCCAAAATATTTTGAAAAAAACTGTACTGAAAATAGATATGATATCGTTTTTATGCTTCCTCCTTGGAAAGAAATATACAAAGAAGACAATGAGCGCTACGAAAGCTTTGAGCAGGCCCAAGATATCCATACTTATCTAGAAAAAGCTTATATCAATTATGGATATACTCCAATTATTGTCCCTTTTGGTACTATTGAAGAACGTACAAACTTTATTTTGGATACTGTAAAACCTTAATGAAAATAGAAAGCCCTAAAGAAATATTACAACATTATTGGGGGCATCCGCAATTTCGGGAGCCACAAGAAGAGATTATTGAAGCTATCTTAAACAAGGAAGATGTTTTGGCATTGTTACCTACTGGTGGTGGAAAATCAGTTTGTTTTCAAATACCAGCCTTATCCATTCCAGGAATTTGTATTGTTATTTCACCCTTAGTGGCATTGATAAAAGATCAGGTTACACAGCTAAAAAACAAAGGTATTAAAGCGCTTTCTCTTGTAGGAGGTATGAGTTTTGATGATGTAAACACTACTTTGGACAATTGTATTAATGGTAACTATAAATTTCTTTACCTATCTCCAGAACGTTTGCAACAAGAACTGGTAAGAGCCCGCATTCAACAAATGAATGTAAATCTTATCGCTATAGATGAAGCACATTGTATATCACAATGGGGAAATGATTTTAGACCTGCGTATCTTAAATGTGCTGAAATAAAAGATTTTTTTCCTGATACCCCATTAATTGCTTTAACTGCTACAGCTACAACAAAAGTTGCACAAGATATTATTGACAACCTTAAGATTAAGAATCAAAAAATAATTAGAAAATCTTTTTTTAGACCAAATATTGCTTATCAAATACAACATCACGAAGATAAAATACATAAGCTAAAACAATATGCACTTGGCACCTCTGGAAGCATTATCATCTACGTTAATAACAGAAAAACTACCAAAGAACTTTATGATATTCTGAGTCTTCAAGGTACTTCTGTAACTTTTTTTCATGGAGGATTATCAAACAAAGAAAAAATAGAACGCTTAGCACAATGGAGTTCCAATGAAAAAAAGGTAATTGTAGCTACCAATGCATTTGGAATGGGAATAGACAAGCCAGATGTGCGCTTAGTTATCCATTATCATATTCCTGACAGTATCGAAAACTATTTTCAAGAAGCAGGAAGAGCTGGACGAGATGGTAAAAAAGCCATTGCCATCCTCTTAAAAAACAATACTGATGAAACGCAACTAAAAAAACAATTTTTAGGTGGACTACCCACTGTTGAGTTTACCAAGTTGCTCTATCGAAAACTTAACAGTTACCTATTGATTGCCTACGGCGAGGGTAAATTACAACCCTATTTCTTGAATTTTAATTCTTTTTGCAATGCCTATAAGTTCAATTCCAGAATGGTCTATAATGGATTAAAATTATTGGATAGAAATACGGTAATTACTCTTTCTGAATCTTTTAATAAAAGAACAGAAATACAGTTTATTACAGCTGGGCAAGCTCTTTTTTATTATTTAGACAGAAATCCAAAAATAGAAACTATAGTAAAGAGTATTTTAAGAAGCTATGGCGGAATTTTTGATTTCACAACCAAGATAAATACGTACTTTATTGCCAAAAAAAATGGCATCTCAGAAGATGCTGTTTTTAAGATATTAGAAACGCTAGAAAAAGATGGTATAATTAACTATCAAGCGCATACTACAGATATTGAAATTAATTTCTTAGTCCCTAGAGAAGACGATAAAACCATTAATATTTTTGCAAAAAGCATAGTTCAGGATCTAAAAACAAAAACAGATCGCATTACTCAAATGCTAAATTTTGTAAATGACACTGAGATCTGTAAAAACAAATTATTACTCTCCTATTTTGGAGAAAAAGAAATAACGGATTGCGGCAATTGTTCTTCTTGTGATACCAAGAAGAAGGAAAACCCAACTCTTAAAGGAATTGTAAAAGAAGCTATTGTAAAACTCCTACAAAAAGGAGCATGTAATTCTAGAGAACTTGTCAAAATAGTTACTTATAAAGAAACCTTAGTTTTGACTTGCTTATCTGAACTGCTCAATGCAGATATAATTAAAATAAACACAAAAAACCAATACTATATACACTAATATATGTCCAAAGCACTAAGAATAGTTTTTATGGGAACTCCAGATTTTGCAGTAACAACATTGCAGGCACTGGTAAATAACAATTATAAGGTAGTAGGTGTTATTACTGCTCCAGACAGGCCTGCAGGAAGAGGTAGAAAAGTAAGCAGTTCTGCTGTAAAAAAATATGCCGAAGCGGAAAACCTCAACATACTACAACCAACCAACTTAAAAGATGAAGGTTTTATTAAAACCCTTTCTGACTTAAATGCCAATCTTCAAATTGTTGTTGCCTTTAGAATGCTCCCAAAGGCAGTATGGAATATGCCTAGTATAGGTACTTTTAACCTACACGCATCATTATTACCCAACTACAGAGGAGCAGCACCAATAAACTGGGCTATAATAAATGGTGAGAAAAAAACAGGGGTAACCACATTTTTTATTGATGAAAAAATTGATACTGGAGTTGTTATCTTACAAAACAGTATTACAATAGATAAAGAAGACACAGCGGGCACATTACATGACAAACTAATGAATATTGGTGCAGCGTTAGTATTGCAAACGGTACAGCTTATTGAAGAGGAAAAAGCAACAACCATAGCCCAAGAAGAAACAGACGTGCTTAAATCTGCTTATAAGATACATAAAGACACTTGCAAAATAAATTGGACACTATCTGGAGAAACCATATATAATTTTATAAGAGGACTAAGTCCTTACCCTGCTGCATGGACTCAATTGATGAATGAAAATACTACATTAAATATAAAAATATACAAGGCTACTTTTTCATCTGAAGATCATGATCATAAAATTGGACTTCTTATTTCTGACAAAAAAACTGCAAAAATTGCGATTAAGGATGGATATATGGAGTTACATGAATTTCAATTGCCTGGAAAAAAGCCTATGCCTGTAAAAGACATTCTAAACGGGTTTTCTTTTAAAAATGATGCTTATGTTTACTAAGCCGCAGTATAACTGGGATTACAAAAAATACATAAAACCTATTAACTTTATTAACAATGCCTATGAGTTATTAACAAATATGGGGATTTAGGGCGGTTTTACTTGCGAGGAATGTAAATCCTTCTAAATTTGTGGAGCTATTAAAATATGTTTAACCAACAATTTTTTTTAAATTTAGATAATTATGAACAAAACTGAGTTAATTGACGCGATGGCAGCTGATGCTGGAATTACAAAAGCGGCAGCAAAAAAAGCACTAGAATCTTTTTTAGGTAATGTAGAAGGATCTCTTAAAAAAGGTGGTCGTGTATCATTAGTAGGATTCGGATCATGGTCTGTATCAAACAGAGCAGCAAGAGAAGGTAGAAACCCACAAACTGGAAAAACTATCCAAATTGCAGCTAAAAATGTTGTAAAGTTTAAAGCTGGTGCTGACTTAAGCAAATCGGTAAACTAATTTATAAATTATAAATTATTTTAAAAAAGAGTGTTTTCTTTAATGGAAACGCTCTTTTTTTTGTGTTAAGGATTGTAGCATTTGTTGGAGCTCTCTAAAATCTGAGTTTACAAAAGCAAAAAAACATACTTCTTATATACTACATATTCTTATCTACATGTAAGATTATAAGAAGCGACTGCGAAAAGCCTGACCGCAGTTTACGAAGGGAACACCCAAAAGAAACATACTCAACCGAATAGGAGTATCTCTACTATAAAAAAACAACTTGTTTCTTGATTAATCCATTTTTAAATTAATAAATACTTTGAGGTTTAACAAAAAAAGTATAGCTTTAGGTATAATATTTTAACAAATGATAGCTTTAAAACCAACAAAAGGGCATTTATTGATTGCCGAGCCTTCCATAATAGGAGACGTGTCTTTTAACAGATCGGTAGTTTTATTAGCTGAACACAATCAGCAAGGTTCTATTGGTTTTATCCTAAACAAGCCTCTGGAATTTTCTCTTGATGAATTGGTTCCCGAAATATCTAAATCCTTTAAAGTATATAATGGAGGTCCTGTAGAACAAGACAATCTATATTTTATTCATAAAATACCCGATTTAATTACCAATAGCATAGAAATTTCTAATGGAATCTATTGGGGAGGTGATTTTGAAAAGGTAGTACATCTCATAAACGACGCTGTTGTAACTGAAGATGAGATTCGTTTTTTCTTGGGCTATTCTGGATGGGAATTGGCACAATTGGAAACAGAATTACAGGCAGACTCTTGGGTAGTTTTAAAAAACATTTACAAAAACAATGTTATTAAAAAATCTACTGATGCCCTCTGGAAAGAAAAGATGTTGGAACTTGGTGGAGACTACATGCTCTGGTCCAATGCTCCTGAAAACCCTAATTTGAATTAGACAATCGTATTTTTACATTAAGTTTCCCTAACATTTCTTTTGCAACTTTATTTGAATATGTTTTTTTCCTGTATTTTGTAATTGGCTGTACGCCTATTATAGAATTTGTAGTAAACAGCTCGTCTGCCTTTTGCAGCTCAAATGGTGATATGAGTGCTTCCTCTAAGATATAATCTGGTAAAAGCGCTATAATTGCTATTAGTTGCTTTCTTATAATGCCATTTATACAGCCTTCTGACAATGGCGGTGTTTTAATTCGATTATCTTTCACTAAAAATAAATTACCATTAAGTGTTTCTACCACATTCTTTTTGCTGTTTACTAACAAGCAGTTTTGATATCCATTTTCTTTCGCAAAAATACTACCTACAATATTGATAAGTCTATTGGTAGATTTTAAAGTGCTTAATAAATCTGCATTTACATAAAAGTCTTTAAATAATTCTACTTCATAATCGCTAGTATTCAGTAAATAAAAAGGGCTTTGCAACTCGGATAGTTCAATAATGTAAGATACATCATTAGTTATTGGCAAATACAAGCCTTCTGCATCTCTAAAAACAGTAAGCCTTATCCGCACAGCACCTTTTTCGAGAACTGATGATTTTATAAGTTTTAAAACCTCTTCTGAAAGGAATTCCATGGTAAAATTCATTGGAATCTCCATTCTTAATATTCGCATTGCAGACATTAACCTAAGATAATGCTCTTCCCACAAAAGAATTTCTGAATTAACAACTCTAAAAGTCTCAAAAACACCATCTCCATATTTTAAACCTCTATTGGTTTGGTTCAAAAACTGAACTCCTGAATCTAAAACGGTACCATTATAATTAACCATAAAAAAACGCCTTGATGAAATCAAGGCGTAAATATAAGTTTTATTTGTGTTAATTACTACACAGATCCCAAAACATGTTTTAAATCTGAGATTTGATTTTCCCATAACATTTTTGCCTCATCTACTTCATCTTCTTCACTAAAATCGGTTACAAAAAGAGAAACATCTTTTGTAATTTCATCTACAATAATTTTCATCTCAAAATAACTCTCTTCATCCTCATCTTCATCCCATTTAAACTTTACAAATTCATTGGTTTTCTTTCTAATTAATTTTGCTTTTTCTTCGGAATCATCCCAAATAAAAGTAAAATCCTCACCTCTAGAATTCACATTATCCGCAAACCATTCTGATAATCCAGATGGCGTAGCTATGTACGAGAACAATAACTGCGGCGAAGAGTGAATAATAAATTCTATTTCAAACTTAACTTTAACTTCCATTCTAACTTAATTTTATAATGTGGACAATATATCGAATAAAATGAAATAAAGGAGGAAATAAAAGAAAAAAATATTATTATTTTTCCTTGATTTTATTTTGAAAAGAAAAAAATTTAGCTCTATATTTGCACCCGCTTACAACAAATGGCGAGGTAGCTCAGTTGGTTAGAGCGTCGGATTCATAACCCGGAGGTCTCGGGTTCAATTCCCGATCTCGCTACTAAAAACCACTCTTTTTAAGAGTGGTTTTTTTATGTTTTTACTTCTCAAATAATATTTATAAATTACTGACGCAAAACAAGATATATCTTCCAACTTATTATAACTTGAACTAAAAAAACATAGTTATTCTATTCGTTTTATATTAGAATCCACATTCTTATTTTTGAATGCTGGTTTTTTAAAATTTCCAAAACTATATTTTAATGAAAAAGATACTTCTCTGGCATCTATATAGTATCCTGTTTTCGCTTTTATTTGGTTTGAAGTATAAGATTCTATAAAATTCATTGCTCCAAAGACATCATTTAGCTGTAAACTTGCTTTTAGATTCTTAACTAAAGTTCTTGAAGCGTTCATTCCTAACACAAAAAGAGCATCTCTTTTATAAATACCTTCATTTCTTGTACTATATCCCCAAAAGTTAAATCCGACTGTTGTTTTTGAATCTATTACAAATTTATGATCCGTATAATAATACAGATATGGCTTAGCATTATTTACAACTGAATTTTTATCTTTTAAATCAACCATAGCTGCTGTAATATGATGAGTAGCTGTCCAAAATTTATATGCCGTTGGAATAGTAATTTCTAATTGATATCCGTGTTCTGATTCAAAATTTGATGGCGACATGGTTACTCCATTGGTTATTGTACTGTAATCTGCATTATAATACACAGGATTCTTTTCTGAGAAATGAATCAATTTTATTCCTACTTTTTTGTATTGGTAATTAATTGCCCATTCTTGCCGAATTGATGGCTGTAAATCAATAGTATTTGAAAATTCTATAAAAGGACTAAGAAAAACAGAAAGCCTATTGGCTTGTGAAAAATTGGGTCTATTTATTGTCTTTGCATAGCTAAGCGTTATTGCATTAGCACTATCTATTTTTATGGTTGATTTAATTTTTGGATAAAATATTGTACTCTCATCATCCAATAATGGTTTATTTTCCTTTTCTACCTCTCCTTTAATTTGCGTGTTCTCTATTCGTATTCCTACATTAAAACTTATATTTTTTACATTTTTTGATACTGCTGCATAATAACTATAGTTTTTTTCTGAATACTCGTAATCGGGTTGCTTTGTATCTACCATCATATCGTCTTTTACTACTGAAGACGAAATAGTACTTGTAAGTGACATACTGGTGCCCATAGCCAATTTGTATGTCTTAGCAACTGTATATTCATAATCTAGACGAGCAGCTAAAGAGTTAATTCTTGTTTTTTGATCATTATAACTCACAAAATCAAAATTGCTAGCTGTATCCCCATTATAGTTACTTCCTTCTAAATCTCTCTTATGGCTTGCATACTGAGCACCAAAAAACAATGTTTGCTTTGCTCCTATCTGATTGTAATAATTAAAATTTGCTGTTACAAAGTCTCTTATTCCTTCTCCTTTATTTAATGACACTACTGAGTATTGATTTTCTAACTCCTTAAAATTACTATTGGTTACAATAGGAATATCATCTCTATGGATCTTGGCATTTCCGTTAACAGAAAAATAATCGTTTTTATTAATTTGATAATAAACTCCTAAACCTGCTAATAATTGAAACCGATCTCCTATTGCTTTTGTTTCATAATCCAATTCGGAATCAGTTTTAAGCAATTTAAAATCAGATCCATTACTCTCCCAATGGCCAAGTTGATTATATCCAATATTTGCCTTAACCTCTAAGGCTTTGTTTTTTAAAACACCATTGGTACTAAAATAATTATTGAATCTATTTTTAAACGATGCTACTTCAGAAATAGTAACTCTAGTACCTTCAACTGTACTTCTTTTTCTTTTTACCAGAATTACACTTCTTCCATTGGCTTCATATTTTGAAGATGGTGTACTTATCAATTCTATTGTTTTTATATCATCTACAGCAAGCATGTTAAACTCACTTAATGATATTTGTTGATTTCCCAAGTAAATAAGTGGTGTGCCTCCTCCTACAATTGTAACTGCATCTCTATTGGGTGATAATTGCACTTTGGGTAAGCTGGATAGCACATCTACTGGTGTTGCTAAGGATGATAATCTAGAGTTTGCTACATCAATTTTTAGATCTCCATTTTTAGTTGTCACAATTGCTTTAGATGCTAACACTACCACCTCATCTAATGCGGTAACTATTTTTATTAACTTTACCTTAATACTTCTGTTGCTTTTCAATACAATAGCTTGATGGTATGCTTCATAACCTGTAGCGCTAATTTCTATATTGTATTTCCCTTTTTTAAGATTTTTGAATAGGAACTCTTTATTTTCTACTACAACCTTCTTCACAAGTTTACCAAGTTGTGTTAGTGTTACCGTTGTAATTAATAATGGAGAACTTGTATCCACCACAACTACCCCGGAAAAATCGTAACATTCTTGAGATTGAACTCCACAACTTATCAATAAAAAAATTAAAACAAAAAAATAATGCCTCATCATACTGTTATTTACTTTAAAAGCAAATAACACAAAAAACTGTTGCTAACTTAAGTATTATGGGAAACGAATAAGGGACTAGTACCCGTATGATTTTTACTTTTCAACCATCAACTCGCTACGATTGCTAATATGTAGCTTGGCATAAATATTGGTAATATGGCTCTTAACTGTGCTAAGGCTTACAAACAACTCCGTTGCAATCTCCTTATTACTTTTACCTGTTTCTATAAGTTGTTTCACTACCAATTCTTGTTTACTTAAAGGGATAACTGGCTCAAAATTATTATTCTTCCTTTTAAAATGCATAAATAAAACACCAAACATTAGTAGCAGCATAAAAAACAGAATGTTAACTCCCAAGCTAATATTAAAATTGGCAGTTGTTTGCTCTTTGGTATACCGCAACAATAGATTTTCTAAAAACAAGTAGTTCGCTGCATCTAATTCGCTAGATTTTAGTTCTATTAATAGTTCTAAATAATATTGGGTGTTCTTCTTTACATCTGTAAGTAATAGCTCTTTTTCCTTTAGCTGACGTATACTTATAAGCTTTACCATAAGTATTTGCAAAGAATCTTTTACATATGATTTATTAGCCTTTAGGAATGCTGCTGAGTTTTCTAAGTTTTTATACCTGTCTTTAAAGTTTCTAAAACGTTGCCATTCTTTATCAGCTTTATTAGTTGTAGTATAATCTTCTAGAAAACCACTACTTTTTGTAATCTTTAATGTATCTCTATTAGATAGTATAAACAGTTTGTAATGTTTATTATTTTGAAGTTTTTGTTGCTCTGCACTTAACGCTTTATCCTCTAGTTCAATTTTATATACTGAATTTTTAGTATTGAAGTATTTTTTTGAAAACTCAAAATAGCCGTCTGATTTTACAGTTAATTGTCCAAGTTGTTTTTCTTTTTTATTATCTGCAAGATCAATGCTTGATAGTGTAATGCTTTTTGAAGATTCTGATGTATCATCTAAAGTGATATAACCAGATATGCCTGCTTGGCTATAGCTCAAACATGAAACTAAAAAAAGTAGTAAAAGTGCAGTAACTCTCATGTACATAAATTAATGACTGTAATTGTAAAAGTATCGAAATCTTTATAAAAAATCATTTTCTTACAAATAATAATTGCAAAGATTCTACTTTTGTATAAGATATAGAATACAAACAGCTCCATTAATTTTTTTTAACCATGACAAGAAAAGTCCTTTTTGTTGCTCCTCCCAAAGTACATTTGCTAGATATTAATGGTCCTGCTCATATTTTTTATGAGGCAAAAGAATATGGTGCTCCTATCGATATTCATTTTATTAGTATCAACAACACTAAGGATATAACCAGTAGTGCTGGTTTAAAGTTTGCTGATTTAGAAAATTTCGATAAATTTAAACTCACAAAAGAGGATCTTATTTTTGTTCCCGGCATCGCCTTTTCATTACTTTTAGATCCTACTTTTTTAGAAAAATGCATCCCCTTTTTTAAATGGATACAAGAACAAAACAATATTGGTGTAACAATATGTTCTATTTGCACTGGGACTTTTTTATTAGCAGAATCAGGAATTCTTGAAAATAGATCTTGCACTACACATTGGAAACGAATAGCTTCTTTTAAAAATAGATTTCCAAAAGTGATTATTAATGAAAATCGCTTATTTGTAACTGACAGCAACATTTATACCAGTGCCGGTGTATCTTCAGGAATTGACTTAGCATTATTTCTATTAGAAGAAAAATTTAGTACTAAACTTGCTGTAGATATTGCAAAAGAAGCTGTTATCTATTTTAGAAGAGGGGAATTAGATCCTCAGCTTAGTATTTTTCTTCAATACAGAAACCATTTGGACGAGCGTATACATAACGTACAAGAATATATTATTAAAAACCTAGCAAACTCATTTAACCATACAGACATAGCCAACCATGTACATATGAGTGTTAGAAATCTTACTCGGTTATTTAAAAAAACAACAGGTATTACTATACATTCCTATACTGAAAAATTACGTTTAGAAAAAGCAATAAATTTGCACTCTAAAAAAAACAAAATTACCATGATTGCTGATGAATGTGGGTACAAAAGCGTTAGTCAATTAAGAATTCTTCTTGAAAAGCACAAAATTTAACTTTCCTTTATTCTAAAAGGCAAATTATTATATAGCCTATACCAACATCTTTTTTTTGTCCTAAAACCATACATATTTGTCCTTTTAACCTATAGAATACTGGTTTATTTTTGCTTAAAAACAAACTTAGTGCACCATGAAGAACTATATAGCAACACTTCCCTTATTTATAATATTATTGTTTCTAAACATAAACATTAAAGGTCAAGAAAACACTGACAAACAAATCTATGTTTGTCCTCCTTGTAACAGCAAGTGTGACACCAAACAGTTTGACAGCCCAGGTAATTGTAACCATTGCAACATGAAATTGATAAAAGAAGAAGATCTCAAAAAACAATCCATAATGAAAAGAAAAAAAATAGGCTTATACATTCAGGATGGAGTAGAAATACTTGATTTAGCAGGCCCCATGGAAGTCTTTAGTTATGCTGGTTATGAAATATTTACTATTTCAAAAAGCAAAGATAACATCTATGCCCAAGGCATTCTTACAGTAACACCTGATTATGATTTATCCGATGCTCCACAAGCTGATGTTCTAGTTTTCTTTGGTGGTAATGCTACCAAACCATCAAAAGACAAAGCAGTTATAGAATGGCTACAATCACAAAAAGATACTGAATATTACTTTTCGGTGTGTAGTGGTGCAAAAATATTGGCAGAAGCTGGCTTACTTGATGGTAAGCAAGCCACAACCTTTCGACAAACCCTAAATACTCTTGAAAAAAACTTTCCAAAAATAGAAGTTCTTAGAGGTGTACGTTATGTAGATAATGGAAAGGTTATTACTACGGCAGGAGTATCTGCTGGTATTGACGGAGCACTACATATGGTTGCCAAATTTGAAGGCTTAGCTACTGCTGCACAAACCGCTTTGTTCATGGAATATGATTGGGTTCCTAACCAAGGTATTGCTTACGCAAAGGACAACCCATATTTGGAAATGAACAATACTACCCTACTTAAAGAATATACTGGTAGCTATGCTTCTAAAAATGGAAAAAGAATGATACTTTCTTTAAACAATACCGAAAAGGAGCTAATTTTAAATATCAATAACAAAAAATATGTTGTTTTCTATATCACAAAAAACAAGCTGCTTGTTTCTAAAGCTTCACATATGCTAACTTTTACTAGAGATGATAACAATAATATTATTAATGTAGAGACAACAGAATACAAAGAAACTTTTTCTAAAGAGGATTAATTATTCATTAAGAATACTATAAATCAACAGCAGCTTCCATAATAATTATGGAAGCTGCTGTAATATTATAACTAAGTTTTATAGTAAGTAAAAAAACGCTTGGATAGTAATTATTTTAATATAAAACCTCTTTACTTCAAAAAATACGCATCCATATTACCATCAATACGAGATTTAATATCAGATAAATCTGCTTTTACAAAAGGTTTCCCTATAATATTTTCATACAACTCTATATAACGCTCAGAAACCGATGTTATGTATTCATCTGACATTTCTGGTACTTCTTGTCCTTCTAAACCTTGAAAACCATTGCTTATTAACCATTGGCGAACAAATTCTTTAGATAATTGTTTTTGTGCTTCTCCTTTTTCTTGACGAGTAACATATCCTTCTTTATAAAAATAACGAGAAGAATCTGGCGTATGAATTTCATCTATCAACACTATTTTACCATCCTTAGTTTTTCCAAACTCGTACTTGGTATCTACTAAAATCAGTCCTTGCTTGGCTGCCAATTCTGTTCCCCTTTGGAATAATGCCTTTGTATACTGTTCCAAAATGATATAATCTGCCTCAGTAACGATACCTTTGGTTATAATATCTTCTCTAGAAATATCCTCGTCATGGTCACCCATTTCAGCCTTTGTTGCTGGGGTAATAATTGGCTCAGGAAACTTATCATTTTCTTTCATTCCTTCTGGCATTGCTACACCACAAAGCATTCGTTTGCCTGCTTTATACTCTCTAGCTGCATGACCAGACATATAACCTCTGATCACCATTTCTACTTTAAAAGGCTCGCAGCTATGCCCTACTGCAACATTTGGGTCTGGTACTGCTGTTAACCAATTGGGAACAATATCTTCAGTAGCCTTCATCATATATGTAGCAATCTGATTTAATATTTGTCCTTTATAGGGTATTCCTTTTGGCATTACTACATCAAAAGCCGAAAGCCTGTCTGTAGCAACCATTACTAATACATCATCAGCTAGGGTATATACTGCTCTTACTTTACCTCTGTAAACACTTTTTTGACTTGGAAAATTAAAATCGGTATGGGTTATGGTATTACTCATCGGGTACTTATTTCTTAATTTTGGTGTTCTATACTTTTATATGCTTCTATTACTTTCTTTACCAATCTATGGCGGATAACATCCTTATCATCTAGATATATAGTTCCTATGCCTTTTACGTTTTTTAATACCAAAAGAGCCTCTTTAAGTCCAGATACTACTCTACGTGGTAAATCTATCTGCCCTGGGTCTCCTGTTATGATAAATTTTGCGTTTTTCCCCATTCTGGTCAAAAACATTTTCATCTGGGCATGAGTTGTATTCTGGGCTTCATCTAAAATTACAAAGGCATTATCCAATGTTCTTCCTCTCATAAACCCTAGTGGCGCTATTTGAATGATTCCTTTTTCTATATAGGTCTGTAGTTTTTCGGCAGGAATCATATCTCTTAACGCATCATACAAAGGTTGCATATAAGGATCTAACTTTTCTTTTAAATCTCCAGGAAGGAAACCTAAATTCTCTCCTGCTTCTACTGCTGGCCTTGTCAATATTATTTTTTTCACTTGACGCTCCTTTAAGGCTCTTACTGCCAAAGCAACACCCATATATGTTTTACCTGTTCCTGCAGGACCAATAGCGAAAAGCATATCGTTTTTATCAGACAGGTCTACCAATTTACGTTGGTTTGCTGTTTGGGCTTTTATCATCTTACCACCTACACCATGTACAATAACACCATCGCTTTTAGCTGTAGAATCAAAATTATCTCTACTATTTGCAGTAAGTAAACGCTCTATACTATTTTCATCTAACTTATTGTATTTAGCAAAATAAGCGATGATCATTTCTAACCTACGTCCAAACTCTTCCAATAAGGCATCATCACCGTAAGCTTTAATTTTGCTTCCGCGAGCTACAATCTTTAATTTTGGAAAATATTTTTTGAGTAGGGTTATGTTTGTATTCTGATCTCCAAAGAAATCTCTTGGGCTAATTTCGGTAAGTTCAACTATTAGTTCTTTCAAAAGCGATAGTATTAAAAATTAGGGTTATTTTTCATTAAAAAAAACAGCAACAAACAATTCTTGTGTATAGAATATATTTTTGTGTAATTTTGTATCGCAAAGTTAAGCAAAAATCATACTTCAATATTAAAAATATATTAACACTTAAATGGCAGTAATAACACTCACTACTGATTTTGGCGAAAAAGATTATTTTGCTGCCGCTATCAAAGGACGTATCTATTCTGAGTTTGAAGATGCTAAAATTGTAGATATCTCTCATGCCATCAGTCCGTTTAATATTCATGAATGTGCCTTTGTTTTAAAGAACTCTTATCAAAATTTCCCAAAAGGATCTGTACATCTTATTGGTGTTGATGCAGAGCTTACTCCCGAAAACAAGCATATTGCCGTAAAGGTAGACGGTCACTTTTTTATTGGTGCGGATAACGGAATTATATCGTTGATAACTTCTGAAATTGCACCGGAACAAATAGTTGAAATTAATATTCATGACCATATTATCTCTTCATTTCCTGTTTTAGATGTTTTTGTAAAAGTTGCTTGCCATATTGCTCGTGGTGGTCTTTTGGATGTTATTGGAAAACCATTAGCCAACTTATTTCAGGTAAAAGAATTTGCTCCTTTAATTAGCAATAATGGGAGTCAGATTAGCGGAAGTGTTATTTATATTGATAATTATGGTAATGTTATTACCAATATTACTAGAGAACTGTTTGAAAAAGAGGCTAATGGAAGACCATTTGTTATTTCTGCAAGAAGTCATAAAATAAAAAAGATATATAATACCTATAGCGAATTGATTAATTTTGATTTGGAAAAAAACCAAAGAAAAGGTCCTGGAGATCTTATGGCACTTTTTAATTCGGCAAATTATATAGAACTTGCCATCTATAAAAGTAATTTAGAAACCACTGGTGGTGCATCTAGTTTGCTTGGACTAAACTATAGAGACACTATATTAATTAATTTCAGCTAAATGTTGATTCGTATTGTAAAACTAACACTTAAGCCAGAACATGCTGCAGCTTTTATTGCGGTAGCATCCAAACATCAATCTCTTATTAGAGCTTTTGAGGGTTGTCATCATCAAGAAATGCTACAAGTAGATGATACTCCCAATACTTTTTTAACCTATAGTAAGTGGGATGATGCCAATGCTCTAAATAACTATAGAAACTCAACCCTTTTTAACTCCATTTGGACCACAATAAAACCATGGTTTGCGCAAAAAGCAGAAGCTTGGAGCACTACCGAACTTTAAAACATACCTATGTTATCATTACTAAATTTTGAAATAAAATCCTTCTTCTCTTCGCCCATAGGCTATCTAGTTATCTCCATATTTATTATTCTAAACGGATTGTTTTTATGGGTATTTAATACCGAATTCAATATTTTTAATCAAGGGTTTGCAGATCTTAATCCTTTCTTTTTATTAGCACCATGGATATTGCTTTTTCTAATTCCTGCTGTTACCATGAAAAGTTTTGCGGAAGAAAAACGTAGTGGAACTCTAGAATTGCTTTTGATAAAGCCTATTTCTGTTCCTCATATAGTTTTGGGAAAGTTTTTAGGAGCTTTTTTACTTGTCTGTATTGCTATTCTTTTTACCCTAGTATATAGCGTAGCAATTCATTATTTAGGTACCACAGTAGGTAATATGGATACTGGTAGCATGGTAGGTTCCTATATTGGGCTTATATTTCTAGTAATGAGCTATACGGCTATCGGAATATTTACCTCTACATTAACTAGCAATCAAATTGTTGCTTTTTTATTAGCCATTTGTATTTCTTTTATTGCATACTATGGTTTTGAAAGCATTGCTACTCTTGGTGGTATTGATGCAACATTTTTCACCAATTTGGGAATGAAAGCACATTTTGAAAGTATAGGAAGAGGTGTTTTGGACTCTATTGATCTTATTTACTTTATCAGTATTACTTTTTTCTTTTTATTCTTGGCCACACTAAACCTAAATTCCATTAAAAACAAATGATAAACTACCTTCCTATATTAAAAAAGATAGCACTTGTATTAATTGGTATCATTGCAATTAACTTTTTAGCACAATACACAGGTTTTAGAATAGATTTTACTGAGGACAAAAGATATACCCTTTCTGAAAATGCAAAAGAAATTGTAGTAGAATTTAAGAAGCCTATTATTATTGATGTTCTATTGGATGGAAACTTGCCTCCTGAATTTGCTAGGCTTAAAGTGGAAACCAAACAATTACTAGAGGAGTTTTCAGCAGAAAACTACCATATAAAATACAATTTTGTAAATCCATTTGAAGATCACGAAAACCAAAATGAGGTTATCAAAAATCTACAAGATTATGGACTTACTCCAGTAAGTATTTCGGTAAAAGATGGTGCAAAATCATCTCAAGAAGTAATTTTCCCTTGGGCGATTGTAAATTCTGGCAAAAAATCGGTTCGGGTATCACTATTAAAAAACAAACTTGGTGCAAGTACAGAAGAACGTGTTAATAACTCTATTCAGCATTTAGAATATGCTTTTGCAAATGCTTTTCAGAAAATAAATGTTAGCAAGAAAAAGAAAATTGCCATTTTAAAAGGTAATGGTGAATTAGATGATATTTATATTGCCGACTATATTACTTCCCTTAAAGAATATTATAATATTGGCGCTATTACGCTAGATTCTGTGGCTAGTAATCCTGAAAAACTATTAAGACAATTAGCTGCTTTTGATCTTGCCATAATTGCTAAACCTACTGAAGAATTTAGTAATGAAGAAAAGTATATTTTGGATCAATATACCTTGCAAGGTGGAAAATCTATTTGGTTGATAGATAGAGTTAATATAGAACTTAACAACTTGTTTAATGAGCAAGGTAGTACTATGGCATTGCCAAGAAACTTAAATCTAAGTGACTTCTTTTTTAAATATGGAGTACGTATCAATCCCAATTTGGTAAGCGATATGTATCATACCCAAATTGTATTGGCTAGTGGCAATGAAAACGATTCGCAATATCAACCTTTACCATGGTTGTACTCACCAATGGTTTTTTCTAAAAATAATCACCCTCTAAATACCAATATTGAAGCAGTTCGTTTTCAATTTTCTAATAGCATAGATATATTAAAAAACGATACTAAAAAAACAGTATTACTCCAAAGTTCTCCATTATCAAAAGTAGAAAAGGCTCCTGTAACAATAAGTTTAAATACCATAAATCAACCGCCAAATAAAAACACTTTTACTGATGGAAATAAAGCAATGGCCGTTTTAATTGAAGGGAATTTTGAATCGGTTTATAAAAACAGAATTAAACCATTACAATTATCTGCTTCGCTAGATGATGGTACCGCAAATCAAATGATTGTTATTGCAGATGGGGATTTGATCAAAAACCAAATTAAAAACGGAAGACCGTTAGAATTGGGTTATGATAAATGGACAAATAACTTTTATGGCAACAAAGAATTTTTGGTAAACTGCGCCAATTTCTTGCTTGACGACACTGGACTTATAAACATTAGATCCAAAAAAGTAAGTATCCCTTTCTTAGATTCTGAAAAAATAAAGACCGAAAAAACAAAGTGGCAATTCATCAACATAGGACTCCCACTACTATTGTTCTTTATTTTTGGAATTCTTTTTTATAGTATTCGGAAGAAAAAAAATGCTTAATAAATGTTGATAAGTTTGTTTCTCTAAAAAGGACAATTGAAATATATTTGTAATACCCGTTCAAAAAAAATAAACACATGAAACGAGCATGCTAAGAAGTTTATCATCCAAGGTGATAATTAATAGCGAACAGCATGTGACCATTAAGAAACAATAAATATAAACTCATGAAATTTATAGTATCCAGTTCTTATCTTTTAAAACAACTACAAGTGTTAGGTGGAGTTATTAATAGTAGCAATACCCTACCTATTTTAGATAATTTTCTTTTTGAATTAAAGCAAAACACACTTGGTGTTTCTGCTTCTGATTTGGAAACTACCATGAGTTCGGTTTTAGATGTAGATTCTGAATCTGAAGGTACTATAGCTGTTCCTGCAAAATTGTTGTTGGATATTCTAAAAACTTTTCCAGAACAACCACTAACTTTTGTTGTTGAGGATAATAATACCATAGAAATAAGCTCTAACCATGGTAAATATGCTTTGGCTTATGTAGATGGTGCCGAATTCCCTAAAGCAATTGAGCTTTCAGACCCTAGCTCTACTACTATTCAAGGTGATGTTTTAGCAACAGCAATAAATAAAACAATTTTTGCTGCTGGTAATGATGATTTAAGACCAGTAATGAGTGGTGTATTTTTCCAGTTTTCTGGAGAGAGTCTTACCTTTGTTGCCACCGATGCACATAAATTAGTTAAATATCAAAGAGCAGATCTACAAGCATCTCAAGTGGCTGAATTTATCATGCCAAAAAAACCATTAAATCTCTTAAAAGGAATTCTTGGTGGTAGCGAAGCTGATGTGGTTATTGAATACAATGAAAGTAATGCAAAATTTATATTCGAAAACAGTACTCTTGTTTGTAGACTTATAGATGGTAAATATCCAAACTACGAAGCTGTTATTCCTAAAGAAAATCCGAATAAGTTAACTATTACTAGAAACCAATTTTTGAGTTCTGTAAAACGTGTTTCTATATTCTCTAATAAAACAACACACCAAATACGATTAAAAATTGCTGGTGCCGAACTTAATATCTCAGCAGAAGATATTGATTATAGCAACAAAGCAGAAGAACGCCTTACTTGTGATTACCAAGGTGATGATTTGGAAATTGGATTTAACTCTAAATTCCTTACAGAAATGTTAAACAACCTTTCTTGTAACGATATTGCTCTTGAAATGAGTTTACCAAATAGAGCAGGAATCCTAACTCCTATTGATGGATTAGATGAAGGAGAACATATTACAATGTTAGTAATGCCAGTGATGCTAAATAGCTAAACTGCCTTTTTATAAAAACAGAAAGCTCCTTGATATGGTTTTATCAAGGAGCTTTTTTTATTCGCTATATTTATAAGTTACATCTTATTTTACAAACTGAATACTAAATGGATAACTAGGTTGTTCTCCATTACTCGCTTTTATTGCATTTATAATCGGAAAAATAAAACTGATAATTCCAATAGCAATTAATCCAAGTATTCCTAAGCCCAATAACAATATCATTGGCACACAAATAATAGCATAAATAAACATACTTATCTGAAAATTTAATATCGATTTTCCATGTGTATCCATGTTAGCAACATAATCTTTTTGGGTTAACCATAATATTAAAGGAACTATAAAACCGCCCATCCCTGTTACAAAATCTAATAATTGTGAAAGATGAGCCATTACTACCAATTGATTGTTTTCTCTTTTCATGTGTGATTTTTTTATTGAAACGTTTTATTATCCGTTATTTATCATTCTGTTAAACGACAAATAACTTAACAAACTCGTTTCGTGATTTTTGATTGATTATACTTATAGGTAGTACATTTCTATGATTTGTTACAGTTATATAACTTAAAAAGTTATCTGGAAACTAATTACAACTCTATTTCATTACAAAGCAGTATAAAAATCATCAGTTTTTATGATAAAAGTCATGTTTTTAATAGTTCAATAATTCGAATTTTGCATGAATTTATAATTGAATAATATATGCCAAAAATTAATCATGATATCTGTTATAATTAATTAACTTAGCATCGTTCTAAATAGAATGTAAAGCGCACGAAACCATCATATAAATAGACCATAAAAGATAAAAAAATGAATTTAAATTTTTCTGATTTTATACAAGAATTCGAAAAGACACTAAAATCTGTATTCTACGAAAGAGCAGATATCAGTAAATTTACTGCTGAACGTGGATTACCTCCTTTAGTAATGCGAGAAATAATGGCAAACAATCCATTATCAGTTGCAATACCAGAAGAACATGGTGGACGCGGAGTAAAAGTTAAAGAGTGTCTTGGTATACTTTCTGCAGCTTCGTACGAATCTTTACCGCTATCCCTTACCTTTGGCATCAATATCGCTTTGTTTTTAGAACCCGTTGCTAAATATGCTAACGAAGAAGTAAAAGCTGGTATTTTTAAGCGTTTCTTAGAGAAACAAAATATGGGTGGGCTTATGATTACTGAGCCAGATTATGGTAGTGATGCACTAAGCATGCAAACCTATAATACTAAAAATGCAGACAACTCTTACAATGTAAAAGGAACAAAGCATTGGCAAGGACTTACAGGAATGGCAGACTACTGGTTGCTGACTTCTCGTTCAAAAAACGAAAAAGGAACACTAGGTAGAGATATTGACTTCTTTATCTGCGATGTAACTCAAAAAAATCAAAAAGTTGTTGTTGAAGAATACTATGACAACCTTGGATTGTATATGATTCCTTATGGAAAAAACATCTTAGATGTTCAAATTCCTGAGCAATTCAAACTGCAACCAGAAAGTACTGGTATAAAAATGATGCTAGACATTCTACACAGAAGTAGATTGCAGTTTCCAGGAATGGGAATGGGCTTTATCAAAAGAATGTTAGATGAAGCATTAGTACAATGTAAAAATAGAATTGTTGGTGGTAAAAACTTATTAGCTTTAGATCAAGTACAACACCAAATCTCTAAAATACAAAGTGCTTTTACCATAAGTTCTGCAATGTGCTTTAGAAGTAGTAGCAAAAGTGGTATTGAAAACAACTTATCTTTAGATGGTGTTGAAGCAAACAGTATGAAAACTGTAGTTACAGATCTAATGCAAGAAGCTGCACAAACACTTACTCAGCTTTGTGGTGCACAAGGTTTTAGACTTAAAAATATTGGAGGTAGAGGAATTATTGACAGTAGAGCTTTCCAAATTTTTGAAGGTTCTAATGAAATGCTATACACTCAGATTTCCGATATGGTGCTGAAAATGATGCGTAAGAAAAAAGAATTAAATCTTTTTAAGTTCTTAAATGATTATGAGCTTACCTCTAAATCTGCAGAATTCTTTAAAAAGCAATTAGATTTTAATGTAGATCTTAATTTGCCACAACGTAAACTAGTAGATTTAGGTAGTGCTATTGGAAGAATTGTTTCTGCAAATTTTGTTTTAGATATGGGTGCAGCAGGTTTCAGAAAAGACCTCATCGATAATTGTATTACCAATTTACAACATGATATTACCAAAATAATGAGCTCGTATAATTTTAGTCCTATTGTTGCTACAGTAGAAGACTATAACGATAATAGTTCTTGGTTAAAATTTGTATAACTTCATTGTGAGCAAAACTAAATTTTAAATTAAATACACAAAGCCTACTCAGTTGAGTAGGCTTTTATTTATACTCCATATAATTTTCGTTATACTATACTTGTATTAATATAAGTATAATCCCTAATTTTGCGCTGAATTAAAAATCAGTCAGATTATGCATTTAGAAAACGATACTATTATTGCTCTAGCAACACCATCGGGAGTTGGAGCCATTGCAGTAATTAGACTTTCTGGTAAAGATGCCATTGTTATTTGCAATCGTTTTTTTAAATCAATTCACAACAAAAACCTTACACAGCAAAAAACCCATACCCTTCATCTAGGGCATATTATAAATAAGGATACTATTTTAGATGAAGTTCTAGTTTCTATTTTTAAAAATCCCCATTCATATACAGGAGAAAATGTAGTAGAAATTTCTTGTCATGGATCTACCTATATTCAACAAGAAATTATACAGTTATTTCTTAATAATGGTTGTAAAATGGCTGATAATGGTGAATTTACTTTACGTGCTTTTCTAAACGGAAAAATGGATTTATCACAAGCTGAAGCTGTTGCTGATGTTATTGCTGCCAATTCTGAAGCATCGCATCAAACTGCTATTCAACAAATGCGTGGTGGTTTTGCAAATGAACTTCAAGAGCTTAGACAACAACTCTTAGATTTTGCTTCTCTAATTGAGTTAGAGTTAGATTTTGCAGAAGAGGATGTTGCTTTTGCGGATCGAAAACAATTTACTGCATTAGTATTAAAAATCACTACACTCTTAAAACGTTTGGTAGATTCTTTTGCTTTTGGAAATGTATTAAAAAATGGAATTCCTGTTGCCATTATTGGCGCTCCAAATGTAGGTAAATCAACTTTACTTAATACTTTACTTAATGAAGACAAGGCCATAGTTTCTGATATTGCCGGTACTACAAGAGATACTATTGAAGATGAAGTTATTATTGAAGGTGTTGTTTTTAGATTTATTGATACTGCTGGATTACGGAAAACAGAAGATGTAATTGAAAAAATAGGAATTAAAAAAGCATATGAAAAGGCAGAAAATGCACAACTAATAATTTTCTTACTAGATGCTACAACCTATAATACTTCACTTTTAGAAGAGATAAACCATATTAAAACTACTTTCCCAAATAAAAAATTACTTGTCGTTGCTAATAAAATGGATAAATTATCCGAAGCGGAAATAAGTACATTAAAATCTGATATAGAAGAACTACACCTACTTTCAGCCAAACAACAAACTGGTATTGAAGAACTTAAAAACCAATTAACAACCATGGTTAACCTTGGAGCTTTAAGTAATAATGATACTATTGTTACCAATTCTCGCCATTTTGAAGCGCTATCTAATGCCTTAGAAAGTATAAGTACCGTTTATGAAGGTATTCAAAGCGATTTACCATCAGATCTTATTGCAATAGATATTAGAGAATGTTTGCATCACCTCGGTACCGTTACTGGAGAATTTGACGTTGATAAAGATTTGCTTGGTAATATTTTTGCGAATTTCTGTATTGGTAAATAATTCCCAATTTTATTTGATTTCATTTGACTACAAATGACTGTAAATCAAATAGTTGTTAACAACTATTTAGACCTTCCTTTCCTTTGACAATGTTATTTTCATACTTTTATTACACCTAATTTACACCTCAATTATATTTTTTACCCCCGAGGTGTAAAAATTACACCTCTTATGAAAATTCATCTTAGAAAGAAAAAATTAAAAAGTGGAAAGACAAGTCTTTTCTTAGAGTATTATAAAGGTCATAAAACTACAGATGAAGGAAAAATTAAACATATTCGTGACTTCGAGTATTTAAACCTCTATTTAATTACTGAACCAAAAACGGCAGCAGAAAAGAAAATAAATCGTGAACAGTTTGAACTTGCTGAACAAATCTTAGTTATCCGAAAAGCAGAACTTTATCAAGGTAAATATAAAATTCAAAATGATTCTAAAAGCAAAACCAATTTTCTAGAATACTATCAAAAGCAAAAAGAGGAAAGATACCAATCTAAAGCAAATTATGATAATTGGGTAGCAGCACAAAAACATATCGAAAAATTCTGTCCTCCAAATACAACCTTTAATGATATTAATGTTGATTTTATTAAGAGGTTTAGAAAGTATTTAGATACAGTTGCTGCAACCAAAGGAAACAAAAAACTATCTCAAAACACCAAACATACTTATTATAATAAATTTAAAGCTGCCATGCGAGCAGCTTTTGAGGAAGGTTACTTAAAAGAAAACATTATTACCAAAGTAAAAGGGTTCTCTATGGGCGAATCTAAACGGGAATACTTAACCTCTGAAGAATTACAAAGGTTAGCAAATACACCTTGTAAAATACAAATTTTAAAATCAGCTTTTATATTCTCAACTCTTACAGGGATTAGGTGGTCAGATATTAATAAATTGAAATGGTCAGAAGTTCGAGAAGAAGGAATTGATAAGGAGGGTAACGAGATCTTTAGAATTGTCTTTCAACAGAAAAAAACAGATGGAGTTGAATACCTCTATATTTCCAAACAAGCTAGAGATTTGCTTGGTGAACGAAAAGAACCTAATGATAGAGTTTTTATAAACTTACGTTATAGTGCCCACATGAACTTACAACTTCTCAGATGGTGCATGTTTGCAGGTATTACCAAACACATTACTTTCCACTCTGCAAGACATACCAATGCTGTTTTATTATTGGAAAATGGAGCAGATATCTATACCGTATCTAAAAGATTAGGACATAAAGAAATTAGAACCACTGAGATTTATGCTAAAATCATTGATAAAAAGATGAAAGAAGCAGCCAACATTATCCCAGAATTAAAATTGGATAACTTTTAAATAATACTTACAAATTCATTTTGTATCCCTTCGAAAAATCAAATATCACCTTTGGATTAAAGAAAAATAAGTCTTTTTTTAAATTCTGACTGTTAATAACTTAGAATTTTACCAATTCTACTACATTTTTTCATTACCAAAACATACGTTTTATAATCAGATTTAATGATGCACATAAATTTTAAATCTACTTACATCAAAACCTATTCAAACAACTAATTATCAATTATTTGTGAATAACTATTATAATTCTTAAGAACTTCATATTTCCTTTATTTATACTTTTATTTCAGGAATTCTACAAAAAGAAACAAAGCGCTTTGTTCATTATAAATCTATAAATCAGATAAAATGGACAATATCAACATTGAAGAAAAACTAGACAGAATTGAAAGCTTATTATTGGGCTCTAAAAAAGTACTCACTTTAGAGGAGGCCTGTGACTATACAGGTATTTCAAGAAGCTATTTATACAAATTAACTTCTGCTGGCATCATCCCCCACAGCAAACCAAATGGTAAAATGATATTCTTTGATATCAATCGCCTAAATGAATGGTTATTAAGAAATAACAGAAAATCAAAGTGTGAAATAAAGAATGAGGCTTTGAAATACGTCCTAAAGAAAGGATAAAACCTAACTCTTTTTGTCTCATTAAGCTGTAATAATATACAGCCTTAAAAATCACACTAATAATGAAAACAACACCATACATTAGGGTTGGCACCACTTATTACAAATTGGTCAAGGCACCAACTATATCCGGGCATTTTAACGAGTTGCTTATTTCTTGGAATGAGCATATTATTAAACAAGATCATGGAAAAGACTATTTAAGTAAAGTACCTAAATACGATGGCTTTACATGTATTCCTAATCACATTAATTTCAAAAAGGAATATTGCAGTTTTTATAACATCTATTCACCTCTAAGGAATATCCCTCAAGAGGGAACTATTGAAAAGACCTTGTCTTTTATAACCCACATATTTGGAAACCAAAAGGAATTGGGCTTAGACTATCTTCAATTATTATATCAGAAGCCAACGCAAATTCTTCCTATTCTTTGTTTGGTCTCAAAAGAGAGAAGTACTGGAAAAAGTTCTTTTTTAAAATGGTTAAAGGAAATCTTTGATAACAATCTAACCTATTTGACCAATGATAGCTTTGGCAGCCAATTTAATGCTGATTGGGCGAACAAACTCTTAATCTGTATAGATGAAGTTCTGTTTAATAAAGAAGAGCTTACAGAGCGAATTAAATACCTAAGTACCACCAATAGAAATAAGTTAGAATCTAAAGGAAAAGATAAAAGAGAAGTTGAGTTTTTTGGTAAGTTTATTCTTTGCAGTAATAATGAAGATAACTTCATTAAGATTGATGTCAACGAAACCCGTTTTTGGGTTAAAAAAATTCCTGTTTTAAAAAATGAAGAAACAGATTTTTTAGAGCAACTCATTCAAGAAATTCCAGCGTTTCTATATTTTCTATTGAATCGAAAACTTATATCCAAACAGGTAACCCGAATGTGGTTTACTCACCAACAAATATATACTCCTGCTTTAAATCGATTAGTTAAACACAATCGAAATAGAGTTGAAAAGGAGCTAGCAAGTATCTTATTAAGTGCCATGGATAAGTTTGAGTTAACCGCTATTAATTTATGTCCAATTGATGCCTTATATGTATTAAACAAAACACGTGTAAAAACAGACCTCACACAGCTTAGACGATTACTAAAAAGAGATTGGAAATTAGAAAATCAAAAGAACTCTAACAGCTATCAAAAAATCACCATTTGGAGCAATGGTGAAATTAACATGGAAGATGCCAAAGGAAGGTACTTTTCTATTCAAAAGGATTTTTTAATTCAAAATTTTGATGATTTGATGACGGAATAGATTAAAGCTTGATTATAGAATAGCTAAGGACATCATCAAATTGTCATCATTCTTTCATCAAAATAAAAAGTGATGATAGAAATATATAGGATAAAAATAAAATTGATGAAACGATGATAAAATGATGAATCTCTTAAAGCTAGTAAATACAGAAGGTATATAGAACTGGTCATCAATTCATCAAAAGAAACATACTAAATAAAGCAAATGAAAAAAGAAATAATGAATTGTGAAAAAGCCCGTAGTCTTTCCATCGTTCAAACACTTGCAAAACTAGGGCACTTTCCCAATAGAAAAACGGAAAAAGAAGCTTGGTTTCTAAGTCCTTTCAGGTCAGAAACCCAAGCCTCATTTAAAGTCTCTTTAAAACAGAATTACTGGATTGACTTTGGAACTTTTGAAGGTGGGAATACAATAGATTTAATAGTGAAATTAAACCACTGTTCTGTAAAGGAAGCTCTGACTATTTTATCAAACAATATGAGTGATTTTTATTTTCAACAGCACCCCATTTTGAAAAAAGAAAAAGGAAAATTAGAAATCCAAAAAATACAATCTATTCAACACCAGGCATTACTTAACTATTTAGAATCAAGAAAAATTCCAATTCTAATCGCTAAAAAATACTGTAAAGAAGTTTGGTACAGAAATAATGATAAAACATTTTTTGCTATTGGACTCAGAAATCAATTAGATGGATGGGAACTTCGTAATAAATATTATAAAACATCTACCACTCCTAAATCCTACAGCTATATCAATAACGGATGTCAGAATCTAGTAATTGTTGAAGGTATGTTTGACTTACTTTCTCTAGCTGTTTTTCTAAACAAGGACTTTCATGAGCATGACTTAGTTATTCTTAATTCTGTAGCATTTGTAAAACGTATTGTCCTTTTGATAAAAAAATATAGAACCATTGAACTGTTTTTAGACAACGATGTTTCAGGAAGTAAAGCAACAGAATATTTATTAAATGCCTCTCCTCTTGCTATTGATTGTAGAAAAATTTATAAAGGCTACAAGGATGCTAATGAAAAATTAATGTTATGTCAATAAGGAACGATAAAAACAAAATACAACTAACCTCCAAACTGTTAGAGGAAAGTGACTCTTTTATACTTAGGCTAAGCGAGGAAGATTCGGTGAAAACGAATTCGAGATGTGTGTCTGTGGACACAAACTCGATTACTCCCGATGGTCGCAATGAAAAAAAGAAGCTGTTTAGGGGAAAAACGGAATTCATCAAATTCCGATGTACATTATTAGAAAAGAAACTATTGAAGAATCGTGCTACACTATGTGGATTAACTTTGAGTGAATATTTTAGAAGGGTCGCTTTTGAAAAAAAGATAACGGAACGCCTGACTGAAGACGAGATTGAGATTTATAAGACTCTGGTAAAATTTCATAACAATTTTAAGGCAATCGGGAATATGTATCGAAAACGAAATCCTTATCTAACTGAAAAAGTGTATTGGTTGGCTGACGAAATAAAAGATCATCTTCAAAAATTCTCACCATGATTGGCAAAGGAAAATCCATTTCTCATACCAAAGCTTCTATGTCCTATGGATGGAATCAGGAAAAGAATGCAGAAGTGGTCTTTAAACAGGAATTGATAGGCAACAACCCTGAAGAAATAACTCAGGAATTTAAAATGCTCCAGGATCAAAACTATCATTGCCAAAAGAATACGCTTTCTTTTGTCCTTAGCCCAACCGTAGAGGATGGGAAACGATTGAAACAAAAAGATCTTGAAAAAGTATGTCAAAAATTTATGGAACAGATGAAACTAAGAGAACGACAAGCGATTGCCTTTGTTCATAGAGATAAGCAGCACACCCACATTCATTTATACGTAAATCGGATTGATTATAATGGTGTGGCCTATAACGATAGTTTTATTGGAAAGCGAAGCCAACATGCTGCGGAAAAAGTGGCGGAGCAATTGCAGTTGACAACCGTGAAGCAAGTACAAATGGAAAAAGAGTTTTTATTAAGTGACGTTAAACAAGAAATCAAACGAAGACATGAACTAACCTTAAAACAGTTTACTCCTAGGAATTTTGAAGATTACATAAAGTTTATGGAAACTAATGGAGTAAAAGTTATTCCTAGTATTAATAAGGCAGAAAGGATTCAAGGATTTCGATTTGAGTTTAATGGATATAATTTAAAAGGCAGTGAAGTGCATCGAAGTATGACAGGGAGTAATATTGGGCAACGATTGTATGGTCAGACTAACGCCAAAATAAAAAGTATAGCTCCCGTAAAAATATTAAATAATGCAATTCCTGTAGCTCCAAGATTGGCAATTAGTATTCTAAAGAAGATAGCCAAAAAGACCATAAAATATACCATAGATGCAGGGCTAGGAATTTAAACATTATATCATGACAAAGATTAAAGAATACATGGAATTATTAACTTCTGAAATGGAAGCTTTCCGTGCTGATGTTAACCGATTGGAAACGATTAACGACCACATGAAAGATGTAAAGATTTCCATCGATTTGACGGAAATTAAGACTGTTTTAAAGGAACATAACACGCAGCTAGAAAGCCATAGAGAACAGCAGGAACGATTTTATAAGCGAATGGAATCTCTTTTTAAAACAGCTGGGGTATATCCCAAATGGGCGGTTATCACGTTTATTGTAGCTATTCTTTTTTCTGTGGTTTCAGTGGTTTATGCATACCACACAAAAACAGTTTCAAAAAAAAATTCTGAAATTACTATTGAAAAAACAACTCCATGATCTATCGATATTGCATTTCTGCTAAGAACTATTCTATTAGTATCAGAGTATAAAGTAGTAAATCTATTAAAGAGAACTGTCCCAAATTTAGCTGATTTTTGGGACATTATTTGCTGCGAATGGTTATACCTTCTCTTAGTTCGAAAAACCATTCAACATAGGAAAAGTTACGGTAAGATTTTGGGGAGACTAAGCCCCATTAAACTTATCAATTGCTATATTAAAAGAGAAATTATTTTTTAATTCTTATTTCAGGAAACATTGCTTCAGCTTCTTTGAAGAACTCGGATAAATTTATATTCTCGCCTTCGCAAATACTTTCAATGGTCTCATAACTCGTTCTATAAGATTCATCCATTTTTATTCTACGAACAGTTTTCTCGTCTAAGTTATGATTTTTAGCAAAATCACTATTGTTAACTACTTTGCTAACCCATCTAGCAGCAATATACTCAACTATTTTACGATTTCGATCTGTCATTGTTACAAATAAAACGAGAGTTGAAAGAATTTACTCGGATTTAAATCCGAATATTTAATTTTTTTGTTATATTTGATCCAGATTACATATTTTTGCGATTCTTCATATAAAAAATTTGAAGCATTCGCTTTGAACCTCGCTTTTGAAAACTGGTAATTTTTAATGGGAACGAGATGATAAGTTAGATGCTCGCGTCTTTGGGCGTGAGCTCACTTATTGTTCCCAGGTATACCAGTACCTCAAAGGCAATAAGCTGAGTTTCACGCCTTTTTGTTTTTAGAAAAAGGGAATTCTTCTCAGCCTTTTTCAAAGCTATCTTCTCTTTATAAATTATAAGAACTCGCACCAGCTATTTAAACGAGATCTATTATGCCACACAATAATTATAATTTATTAAAAAATGGCGACCCCTCCGCTATGGAACAAATTCATAAGCAATACAGTAGAAGTATCTTTTGGGTTGGTAAACAAATGATTAAGGATCACTTTGTTATAGAATCCTTATCTCAAGATACTTTTTTAAAATTATGGGTACATAGGGATAAGATAGAATCGCCTAAGCATATTTTCTTTTTCTTAAGGTTTGTGATGAAAAGAGAATGTGCCTACTATTATTGTAGACCTAAAAATAAGTTCTTTAGGACAGTATATTCATTAGAGAGTTACGACAACTATCAAGATTATATGTTGGGCTATGATCCTGAAAATATATCTGAAGACTTAAAAGATCAAGAATCAGAACAAAAAGCCTTCGACCAAGTTAAAAATGTATTACCTCTATTGAAACCAGAAAGAAGACATTTGATTAATCTATGTTTAAAGTACGGCTTCCAATATAAGGCTATTGCCGAGCTTATGGGAATAAGTATTAATGAAACTAGTAGCGAAATAAAAAGAGCTATTCAGGATATTAAAACGATCCTTAATCAAGGAAGAAATCTAAAACTCGAAAAAGGATCTCCTATCAAAATAAAGGTTCAGGACACAATCACCGAACAACAAGAAAAAGTCTTAGAGTTAAGATGTAAAAAGAATTGCTCCTTTGATTTCATAGCCACAGAACTTAGTATTTCCCAAAAAGAAGTTCACAAAGAATTTGTAGCTGCATATAAGATAATGCAGGAGAACCACCAATTACAGTTATCTTAACATGGGAAAATCTACACTAAAACTAACTCGTAAAATCCAGTTATTGGTAGACTTACCAACTAGAGAAGAAAGAAAGGAGGCACTAGATACCCTTTATCGTTGGCAAAATAGGTGTTTTAGAGCAGCCAATCTTATTGTTTCCCATTTGTATGTGCAGGAAATGATTAAGGAATTTTTTTATCTTTCGGAGGGAGTAAAATACAAATTGGCTGATGAAAAAAAAGATGAGCTAGGTATCTTACAGCGCTCACGAATGAACACAACTTACCGTGTTATATCAAATCGCTTTAAGGGTGAAATTCCAACAAATATTTTATCCTGTTTGAATAATGCTTTAATCACCTCATTTAATAAAAATCGCCCTGAATATTGGAAAGGCGAACGTTCCCTTAAAAACTTCAGAAGAGATATGGCTTTTCCTTTTGGTTTAGAAGGCATAAGTGGATTATCTTTTAATGATGAGAAAAAGGCTTTCTATTTTCGTTTATTTCAAATTCCTTTAAAGACGTATTTAGGAAAAGATTATACCGACAAAAAAGTACTACTAGAAAGAGTAATAAAAGGAGAAATCAAGTTATGTACTTCCCATATTAAATTGAATGATGGTAAAATATTCTGGTTACCAGTTTTTGAAATTGAAAAAGAGAAGCATTCCTTAAAACCAGAAGTAATAGCCGAGGCGTCATTGTCAATTGAATATCCCATAGTAGTGAAAACAGCTAATACCAGATTATCTATTGGGACTAGAGAAGAGTTCTTATATAGAAGGTTGGCCATACAAGCAGCTCGTAAAAGGACGCAAATAGGAGCTACCTATTCCAAATCAGGTAAAGGAGTCAAAAGGAAAATAAAAGCAGTCAATAAGCTAAGTAAAACAGAAAGTAATTATGTGTCCCATCGTATTCATGTATATAGCAGGAGGCTAATCGATTTTTGTATTAAACATCAGGCAGGTACTCTAATTTTATTGAATCAGGAAGACAAAATAGGGATAGCCAAACAAGAGGATTTTGTTCTAAGAAATTGGAGCTATTATGACCTAATGACCAAAATAAAATATAAAGCTCTGAAAGCAGGTATTGAAATTATTATAGATTAACCAGTTTGGTTACGAGGGTGCTTGTACACCCGCAGGGTGAGGTAGATAATTACACTCACTAAATGTGAAAGACATATACAACGCGTGGGCTCTCTTTTAAATCATATTTTAGGATAGATATTAGACATTGGAATTTGAAAAATACGAGGGATAGATTTAAAAACGTTTTATTCATCCGCAAACTTGCCAGCGTTGACAAAAAAAACATACTCTTGGACAAGTTTTGGCTTGTGTGATTGGGCGTTGGCTTATTTAATTAGGTATTCTATCATATCACAAATTAATTTTTCAAAATTTTGTAATGTGCTTTTTTTATTTTCTAAATTCATATCTACAATACACTTAACCACTTTTTCTTTGGTGGTTAACTTGAATGTTTTTAGGTAAATTGATTCGTCCTCATTTAATCCTAATTTATTGATATAGTCTTTTAAAGTCTCTTCCCATTTGTCCCAATCTTTAGGGTCTTTTAATAATTCATCCATCTTACTCCGTTCCTCCAACCAATCTTTTGATTCAGCATACTTCCATAATTCAGGAGGATATAATTCTTCTAAAGTAATCGGGATTATTAATCCTTTTTGGAAAATTGGAATAATATTTTTTGCATAATCAGGTCTTAGTTTGAATACTTTAAATGAGTTTGCACCGGAACTATCTGTCTTAATTACCCTATTTATTTCAGTATTTGCATCAATGCCTGCTTGGTCACCATCTAGTAATCCAATACATTTAATTAATTTACCATCATTATCTTTATTTAATAAATTTGCCCAAACAACTATTTGATTTGCAACCCAACTAGCACCAGCACTTCTTTGGGATTTAATTTCTATTTTATCAATAAACTCTGGTTTAAATAGTTGAATAGCTTCTTTTATTATAATTGCATCTGTTGGGCCTTCAACTATTATAGTTGGTTTCTTTTGTTTATATAAATCACTAGAAAAAAGAATACTTCTTTCCGTGTGCTTAATTACTTCTGTCAGTTCGGTAATCCAATTAGAATCATTGAAAAAAAGCAATTTCCATATAGATGAAAAATTACTTTTATATTCTTCAAATTGAGTGATTCCTACAATAATTGTTGGTGTTTTTAGCGTTTTATTCCGAGAGATTTCTTTTAATAATAATTCACCTCCATTAGGCACTGGTTCTTGATTTGGTCTTAGTGGCAATAATAAGTCTACAATTAGTAAGTCATATTTTGTTTGCTTTAACTGTATTTGCGCACTAATACTATCAATAACAGTATCAATATTGAAGTTTTCAGAAATAGCTTTTATAACAGATACAATTTTAGCAATTTTATCATTGTTGTCATCTACAATTAGGATATTCATACTCTATTCATATAGGATTTAATTAGCAAATCTAATTCAGTTTTCCAATTGTCTTCACGAGTATTGTAGTATGCAACACCTTTGTATAGGTTTGGGAATTCTTCAGTAAGTAACTTGTTTAAATGCTCAAGGGTTACGGATGTATCACTTTCCCCAAAATCATCAAACATTGTTATAAGGACAGTGTCAATAGGCTTTTTTTTACGAGTAATTTCTTTTAAAATCTTATATCCACCAAATTTCTCAAAATTGCCACCAGATTCGTTGATGTTTTTATCCCAAGTTGGGATACTCATATCGAGAAGTAACAAGTCGTATTTAACTTTTATAAGTTCTCTGAGACCACTTTGATATGATTCTTTTATAACAAGACTAGAATAACCGTAAAAATTTAAAAGAAATTCTTTTATATCTTCTATCTTTTTTTTATCATCTTCAATTAATAGTATTTTCATTTTATTATTTTTCTGTTTGGTAAATGCGAACTTCCAAACTTATTGAAATATTTATGTTGTTCTTTTTGACTTCATAATCAAATGCACAATTTTTCATTTGCATATCTACCGCTAATATTCGTCTGATTTTATCAAACCCACTACCTCCTTCAATATTAATTTTGGAGTAATCATTTCGATTCTCTTCCCAATTTGTCTTAACCTCCTTGAGAGTTGTTATAATTTCATCTTTTAATTTAACATCAAAATCATTGGAAATAGATATTTTTAAAATGTTATCATCAATTATTTTAGAATTAATTATAACGTTTCTTTTTGATTTAACTAAACCAGAATGCTTAATAATATTATCCAATAATATTCTTACAATGTAAATAAGATTTGTTGTGCCACTTGCAAATGGTAAGTTTATTTCTTCTTGTATTTTTGCAATTATATTTTCATTTGGATAAATGGTATTCGTAATTTCAAGAGCAGTTTGAATAATTGTTTGAACATCTAGAACTAATTCAGATGATGGGTTTGAAATATTGAACCATTCAGATATATTTTCCAATTCATTTATAATATCTGTTTGGCATTTTGAAATGGAACTTGTAATATCAATAAACGAGCCTTCATTTATTATTGCCCTGATTTTTTTGTCAAAAGAGTTAATAAGCTTAATATATTCGTCTTTTATATCGTTTTTTAACATTGTCCGTATCTCCTTTAATTTAATCTCTATAATTGCTTCTAAATACTCAAAAACAAAGTTTAAAAAAGAAGTATGTGAATTAATTGAGTTTTTCGATTCTTGGAATAGATAGGCTAAAGTTTTATTGTCTAGACTGAAATCAAAAAAAGCATTTTTTCTTTGATTGTTTTTTTCAGTTTTTATTTGAATTAATTCCGTTATAATATATTCTGTAAAATTGTCTATTTGTTTAGAAAACTCTTTTATTTCATTTTGAATATCACTTTTCTTATCATTTAAAGTGAATGGTGTTTTATTTAACCAAAATTCGTTTTCAATATATATATCGTTTTTTTTCTGTGAAACCAAATTGTGGGATTCGAAAACACTTCTAATGTGATTTAAGAAAGTACCGTGTCTTATTCTTGTGCTCAAATAGCCATCTAATCCAAAGTCTTTACTTAATATAAACTTATCTCTCAAATCTATAAACATAGCTTTATATGATATAAAAGCTGGGTCGTTTATATTTACTATTTTGTCTCTTATAGATTTGTCTTCCAGAGTGCTAAAATACTCGTTAAGCATTTTTGATGTTAAATCTAATGATTTAACATTGTGACTATTAGAGAAAACAACCAATTCTTTAAACCTAATAAAGTTGTCTTTTATGTTGTTTTCTTCTTTGTTTTTTATTTGTTGGGTATTAATAGTAATCCTACCTTTATTTACTTCTCTTATTGCTTTTCGTATTTTAGTTTTTTGTGTAATTTCTGTAACTTCCTTGATATATTCAGTTTCGTTATTAGTGTCAATAGATAATAAGTGTTTTAATATCTCAATTCTTTCATTTTCGATATCATCTGTTCCTTCAAAGTACAAAGAATGATGCATAACATCTACGTTGCAAACTTCCTTTAGGAAGAATATTAATTTGTTTTCATTTATTTCAGATGAAAATAATTGATTAGGTCTTTCTACATTATTGCTTTCAAGAAATTCATCATATTTTACATATTGTTCATATATGTCTGGGGTAGAAATATAAAAGAAAATAGGTAAGTCAATTATTGTTATTTGACTGTTATATTCTTTTAAAGCGCCTAAAAGATTATTATTACTTAATCTGTTTACTAAATTTCTATTTTCAAAAAAACTGTCAACATAAAGAGTTAAAGCTTTTTCAGTATCCTTTTCTAATATGTAAATATTAAAAAGCATTTCAATTAATTCTTTTTTAGTTATAATTGAATATTTATCTGAACTAATCATTTTTTCCAAATGACCTAGAGCTAAGTGGCTATCGTTTGAATTTAATAGAGTTTTTACAAAATAGAGTTCCTTTTTTACCGCAGAAATATTATTAAGTTTAGTTATTTCAGTATGTTTTCCTTGACTAATAGCTATATTTATTTTTGCTGAAACACTATCTATTTTGCTAAAATCACTAATTGTTTTATTAATAATATTTACATCTAATTTGGAAATGTAGTTTAATAATTTAGGATTACTAAATTTAGAATTAAGTACATAATGTAATTGATGGATATTATTTAGACTGTTGAGATTAGCTTCCTTACTAATGACACCAAAAAGTTGCTTACCAAAGTTAAACGAAAAATATTTTAACGATATTTTTAAAATATTTTCTATTGAAGAGCTGAATTCATTATTTACTGAGTAAATGTTATATAGTTTTAATAATATTTCATCAGTATTTTCAGAGATGTTTAATGGCTCAAATCCTAAATTTTCTTCAATAATTGATTTAACGTAAATAACATATAGTTCAACAATTGAAGGATTTGTTTTTAGTAGAGAAGTAGTGTCTTTTATACATTTTAAATACTCACCTTTACTATAACAATCTATAACACTTATGATGTCGTTATTTAAAGACAATTGTGTGTATTCTTGAGTAAGTAGATTCAATAGTTGTGTAACTCTTAAATCTTTAGATATTTTTTTTGATAAATCTTGAACGACTGAATGCAAAAGCTCATTTTTACCTAAAGGAACAAGTTCGATTAAGATATCCATTAAAAGGTTGTATCTATCAATTATTGATGATACACTTTCTATATTAATTAGAAATGAAAAATTCTGAAAGCTGGTATATCCAGGGTAAATTATCTTAAAACATAAATATTCGTGTAAAGATTCGTTTGTGCCGTCTATAATACTTTCAAAATTGTTTTTGTATCTTACATAAGAAAATTTGTTCTCTGCTTTTTTGCTGCTTTGTTCAATTAAAAATTGAGAAAGTGGGTCTTTGATATTTTTTAAATACTCATCTAGTAATAGCCAATTACTTTCTGTTCCTAATTTCTCTTCAGTTAATAATAATCTGTTTTCTGCACTCCAAATAGAAAAACACAGTTCTTTTTCAATTTTATTTAAGGTTTCTTCTGACTTGTCATATTGATTTAATAAAAATGAATTTTCATATTCTTCTTTTAATTCAATATAATTATTAATTAATTCTGAATTTTCCAATATTGAATCAACTAACCAAGCAATTTCAGTTTCAAGATTCCCAGAATGTGGTATAATATTGTTTTTTCTTAGTTGAGAAGCGATCTTTGGTCTTGGAGTGGAGCTCAAAGCGTATCTACCAAAAGGATGTTGTTTTATTCCTTTTATAATTTTTTTGAATTCATTGTAATTTGAATCCATTTTTAATTGAGCTAGAAAATGTTGTTTATTCGTCTTTGGATGGAATAGTTTTTTTTTTATTTCGATATTATTCATTTTCTATCAATTGGTAATTGTGTGGTGGCTAAAATAGCTCTTTTGTTTTTTTACGTTGAATTTAAGCGTTGGCAAATCCAAAAATGCAATTTGTGCGGCTGGTTTTTTCAATTTACAGCCAACGGCCTTGTATATACTTCTATTTTATTCCTGTTATCTAGTTAATTCAATTCTTAGAAAGAAACATTCATTCTCATTTATAAATTAAACAAAAATCTAAATTGATTCATATATCTCCTTGTGGAATACCGCAATCATTATTTTTAGAGACAACTATAGTCCATAAAAAAATACCCTCCATGGGTATTCTCTCTCTTCATTAGTCTCTACACATCTATAAATACTAATTTAGCACTTTTTCGCTAATATAAAACAGGGAAATTCCCCTTTTTCATATATTTGTATTAATTCCTTAGAATATTAGTGTAATATTTCTTTTGATTTTGCTCAACAATTGAAATTGAAAACAAAAAACAAAACATTACTAGTTCTAGATTTAGATGAGACTCTAATTCATGCAACTGAAAAAGAGCTTGATTTTGATTTTGATTTTAAGTACTCTGATTACTTCATTTATAAAAGACCTCACCTCAATAAGTTTCTGGAGGAAATGAGTATTAGTTTTAAATTAGCAATTTGGTCATCAGCTGATGATAAATACGTCGAGGATATCGTTGAAAAAATAAAGCCAAATAACATCGAGTTTGAATTTGTTTGGGGAAGATCTCGTTGTACTACAAAAAGAGATTACGAACTTGATACATATGTTCACCAAAAACGCCTCAAAAAGGTTAAAAAAAAAGGCTTCCCAATTGAACGAATATTAATGATTGATGATTCTCCAGAAAAAACAAAAGATAATTTTGGTAATGCTGTTTATGTCAATCCATTTGAAGGAGATCAAAATGATTCTGAATTGGAATCTCTTGCGAAATATTTAAACACAATAAAAGATAGTTCTAATGTACGTATTTTTGAAAAAAGAGGGTGGAGGAATAAAACAATTTAGAGCGTCGACATTATTAAAAAATAAACTTCTATATGTATGAGTTATCATTCACTAATCATCAATATGTGTTTTAATGTATGAGTAATCATGCGTTAGCATCTAAAATTGAGTGTTATGAATTAAGTATCAAACATAAACTGGATATCAATGTCAGATGAGACACTTCTCAAAACAATACAACTGTCATCATTTGAAACGTTATACGATTATCCAACTCAAAATTAACCCTAATCGAAACGTTATTAATAACATAGTCTAAATCAAAACCACACTGGCACTAATTGATCCCAGTTTTCTTTAATTCCCTTGTTTTATATAACATTTTTCGCCATCGTATCTTTTAAATCACTAATTACTGTAGATGCAGCTATTTTAACAAATTTTAATAATGAGCCGATTAATTTTGTTAATCGGCTCATTATTTTACGTATTTTTGAGCCAATAACATGATATAATCGACTCATGACCTATAATTGGCAACAAAAAGATTGGCAAAATTTCAGCTATGATGTAAGTAAGCTGGAGGAAAAACTATATGCCTTTGCTCAAAAGTCTGGGCGTTTAAGTGGTATTTTAAAAGGCATGACAAAAGAAGATCATGTTCAAACCATGATAAATATTATGGTTGCTGAAGCAATTAAAACTTCTGAAATTGAAGGCGAGTATTTAAGTAGAATAGATGTACTTTCCTCTATTCGTAATAATTTAGGCCTTAATGTTAATCCAGAACATGTTAAAGACAAAAATGCTGAAGGCATGGCACACCTTATAACAGATGTGCAAAATAGTTACGCCGAAGAACTAACTAAAGAAAAACTTTTTAATTGGCATAAAATGATATTCCCCACCGCTTCAAATATTAATGTAGGTAGCTGGCGGATACATGAGGATCCTATGCAAGTAGTATCTGGAAGAGTAGACAGGCCAATCGTTCATTTTGAAGCACCACCATCTAAGCAAATACCATTAGAGATGGATAACTTCATCGCTTGGTTTAATGAAACTGCTCCCAATGGTTCTCAAATGATCAAACATGCCGTTATACGGTCTGCTATATCTCACCTTTATTTTGAAACAATTCACCCATTTGAAGATGGCAATGGACGTATTGGACGTTCTATATCCGAAAAAGCATTATCCCAAACTACAGGCTACCCACTTCTCTTAAGTCTTTCAGTAACAATAGAAGCCAATAAAAAAGAGTATTATAATGCATTAAAAACTGGGCAAAGTAGTAATGAAATTACACCATGGCTAGCCTATTTCATAGATGTTATATTAAAATCGCTAGATGATTCAGAATCCTTGATTGATTTTACGTTGAAAAAAACTAAGCTGTTTGACCGTTATGAACGTCAATTAAATGATAGGCAATCAAAAGCTATTAAACGCATGCTTGAAGAAGGCCCAAAAGGGTTTGAAGGTGGTATGACGGCTAAAAAGTATATGCGGATTACCCAAACGTCTAAACCATCAGCAACAAGGGATTTGCAAAAATTAGTTGAATTAAAAGTGTTTAAAGTTGAAGGTGATGGGCGTAGCACATCTTATCAAATTAATTTCTTATAGTAATACCTGTATAGTTACTATAAAATATTATAGATTAATTAAATTGATCGTTTTCATCAATAAATAAAGTGCCCTTTATTTACTTGAAAATAAATAGAAAAAATATTATCAACATAAAAAAACAGAGGATTATATTTGTGTCATATTTACACCTCGTCCTTTGTAACCCCTTATAAAAAAAGGAAAGTTACATATTGTATTGGTAAATAAATAGTTGATTATCAACACCCCTAAAACCAATGCTGTTTATTAGAGGTTAAAAGAATTACGCTCTAAACAGACCTACACTATAAGTTTCTACTAATTTTTATTGTCCATTTTTGAAAGGTAAGATCATTCGTGCCGACAACTTCTATACAATTGGATAACATTTACCTACAAAAAACTGTTGGAAGATCATAAAAATGCTAACACTTGTAAATGAAATAAAAATGAAACGAGCATACTAAAAAGCTTATCACTCTAGGGAAACCGAAGGTTTATGAACTCCAATGAAAAGCAATAAAACATTGTGAATAATGATTAATAGCGAACAGCATGTGACGGTTAATAAACAATAAATATAAACACATGAAACATCCATTAATAAAGGGTTCTACACACAAGGAAATGACTAATTAAGGATGTACCATGTGACCGATTTAATAAAAATAGATATAGACACATGAAACATCCATTAACAAAGGATTCTACACCCAAGGAAATGACTAATTAAGGATGTACCATGTGACCGATTTAATAAAAATAGATATAAACACATGAAAAAGATACTAGTAATACTATTTATTGGAATATGTGCTTTTGTAAATGCACAATCTACCAATTACAATACAGAAGATGGTTATGTTGCAAATGGTTATGATGTAGTCTCCTATTTTAATGGACACAAACCAAAAAAAGGAAATACTACGTATCAAACAACATATGATGGAGCAAAATTTAGGTTCTCATCTCAAAAAAATATTACATTATTTAAAGATAATCCAAAAAAATATGCCCCTCAATATGGTGGTTGGTGTGCATATGCCATTGGTAGTACTGGTAAAAAAGTTACTATAGACCCTCAGTCTTATGAAATTAGAAATGGAAAACTATACCTTTTTTACAAAACATGGATTACGGATACTTTAAAAAAATGGATAAGTGAAGGTCCTGAAAATCTAAGAATACAAGCAGATAAGAACTGGAAAAAGTTAAAATCAAAAGAATAATTTGTTCGAGATTATTAGAAAACCAATAAAGGTTAGTTCTAGAATAAATATGACTATAAATACTAAACTTCCCCTTATAGTGCTGCTCACTTTTCTTCTTTCTATTCTTTTAAACTCCAATAATCCTAAGCATATTTCATTTTGAATGGAATCTTTTAACTCTCAAAGAAAAAACAAAAATCACGAGTATTCTTTATAACAAACATTAGAATGATATCTTTACCAAGGTTACTTATTTTTAATTTTTCAGAAAAATATAGTTCTCAAAACGATCAACAGTATAGTTTTATTATTAAATTAGTCATTGGATTGTCTTATCTAGACTCTTCCAATTACCTTAGTTATCTGCAGATCAAAAAACATTTAAAATTAAAAACACAATAATATTATGTTTAATGCTTCTATTCAAACTATTGCGCAATTAAAAACTGTTCTTACAGAAATATCATGTGCTTGTTATGTACAACCCTGTAAAACCCTTTCTAATGCAAGTATTGGTCAGCATACAAGGCATATTATAGAATTGTACCAATGTCTTTTAAATGGCTACCAAAATGCTAATGTATCTTATGATGAAAGGGATAGAAATATCAATATAGAAGAGAAACGGCATTTTGCAATAGAAAAACTAGAAGACATTCAGCAAAAATTGGAAAAGCCCGACAAAATTTTGAATATGACATACATACTTAATGGGCAAAAAAACATTCTTGCATCCAATTATTATCGTGAAGTAATGTATAACTTAGAGCATACTATTCATCATCAAGCACTGATAAAAGTTGGCTTGGATGAAGTAGCGTGTTTATGTATACCAGAAAATTTTGGAGTTGCCCCTTCCACCATTGAATATAAAAAAAAATGTGTACAGTAAGTTTTATTCCCAAAGGGAAAACATATATCATCACCTCTAACCGTGATGAACATAATTCAAGACCAATTTCCTTTGCACCAGCAAAAAAAGTAATTAACGGTCATGCATTAATCTATCCTAAAGATCCTCAAGCTGGAGGTACTTGGTTTGCCATTAATGAAAATGGTGCTGTTGGAGTATTACTCAATGGCGCATTTGCAAAACATATCTCTACAGGAAACTACAGAATCAGTAGAGGTCTAATAGTACTTGACATTGTATCTCAAGAGCAGCCTTGCTCCTATCTAAATAGTATTAATTTGGATAATATTGAGCCATTTACCTTTATCTTATTCCAAAACAACCAGCTTTTAGAATTGCGATGGGATGGCAATAAGAAACATATTCAAAAATTGGATGTCTTAAAAAGTTACATTTGGTCTTCTCCTACCTTATATACTAAAGAGGTAATTAAGCAACGAGAAAACTTGTTTCAAGAATTTCTTGAAAAGAATACTGAGAAAGAAACTGCCGATATCTTAAATTTTCATTCCAATAATTATGGTGATGCCGAAAATGGGTTTGTCATGAAAAGAACTTCAGGCCTAAAAACCTTTAGTATAACACAGGCAATTGTAACCAAAGATGAAATTACCATGGGGCATTTGGATATAGTTAACGATAAACAACATAACACAGCTCTACCTCTTAAATCACTTCTAAACCAAGTAGAATGAGCTTTACAAAAAAGTAAATTACACAATAGAGATCGGGAAAAAATGAGTCATAGTGATTTTGAATAATTAATCCCGATGTAACTTCCCAATTTTTTTATAAAACAATGAATATTCAAGATTTAGCTGGAGACTACTCTGTAATGGGAAGCAATCAAGATGAAGAGAGTTCTTCGTATAAAGGAATTATTACTCTTACAGTAGACAACAATAGCATTATTGCCAAATGGACCATAGGTAAAAACCAACTACAACAGGGAACTGGATTTTTTAAAGATAATATATTAGTGATTAATTTTAATTATCTTGGAGATGATACTAATATATACTTGGGTGTAGTGGTGTACCGTTGTATTTCTAAAGATATTTTAGATGGCTTTTGGTCAGAAAATCACGGTGATCCCAATTTTATAGGAACTGAACGCTGCTTTAGAATTACTCAGGAGAAGAAGTTGTTAGAATAATTTTTAACAAACTAAAGCTGAATAATGTTATTATTCAGCTTTAGTTAATTATTTAATGGTCCATAATAGTTATCTAGGGCTAAATATTGCAACTTTTTTCATTGTTTATAAGCATCATAAAAATTGAATATATTAACAATCAATTTACACTAACAGCACTACCGCAAGATTGGTTGGCATTACTAATTTTAGTTGCTTTTGCAGAAGAGGCATTAGCACTAAAACTATAATAAAGATTCTTTTTGCAATTGTATTTCCCACCACCAGAATGAGTAGAAAGACGTGATCCACTACTTGACCCTTCCTCATAAATATATATTTCCTTCCCTGTTTTATTAATTAGGGTAAGGGTATTCTGACTATCACTTTTAGCAAAACTATTGTTACGTTCTTTTATACGCTTGTATTCAGCAGAATTACGCCAGTCGTCTCTTTGTTTGTTAATGGCATCAATAGTAAGTTGTCTTATGGCATTGGTATTTTCCACAAGTGCAGCATTTCTAGGGTCTTTTACCCATTCCGCATATACTTCTTGTTGTTTAGCAAAAGCTTTATCCAAATAATTTTGCAAGGTCTGGTGCGGTTGCATAGCTTTCATCTTTTTTGGCGATTTCATAACCTCTTTCATCTTTTTAAAACCACCCATTTTTTTAGCTTGGTGTTCCATAACAGAAACAAGCTTATAGTTATCAATCCAATCTTCTATTACAAAAATCTTACTGTCCAAAAACACAAGACGATTTCCATCTCTATATTTATTAATTCTGGGGGCAAAACCCAATGCGTCTTGCATTTCTTTGTTACCTTCAAAAACCTTTTCACCATAAGTAATAGGGAAGGCTGCGTTATCTGGCAAATACATCACTTCTTTAAAACTTATCTGGTCTGTCAGCATCCTCTCCAAAATACATATATACTTCTTTATGTGCAGCAGGTTGTATTCTATAATTTTCAGTTCTTATAAGTTCAAAGTACAACACGTCTAATCCTCCTTCATAGGTATCGCCATCTTGTTGAGTTAAATAAGCCAAGTATACATCTTGTTTTATATTGTTCAATTCTTGACTCTAATGTTTTATTTCGTTTTGCGCTTTGGTTGCAGTACTGAACCACTATGGACTTAAAGTCCATAGGTTCGGGCTGGTGACTCAAAGTCACCCAGTGGTCATTGCTCAATTATAAAGTTCGTTGCATTACCTTGATCTGGTCTTCGATGATGCTCCAAGTATTCATTGACCATCTCATCAGTAATATTTCCTGTACTCCAACATCCATAACCAATACCCCAAAAATGCCTACCCCAATATTTATGCTTTAATTCTGGAAACTCTTGCTGAAGCTTTCTTGAACTACGCCCTTTTAACTTCTTAACCAAATAGCTCACATTTTGAGAAGGACCATATTCCAAATGCATATGAACATGATCTTTAGATATCACCCCTTTTAATATTTTAACATCTTCTGCATCGCATATTTGTACCAAAATAGTGCGACAACGGACTTGTAGATCTCCTTTCAAAACATGATAACGATATTTTGTACTCCAAACTATATGTACTGTTAAACGGGATACACTATGTCCATTTGATCTTTGTTCTGACATAAAACAAATGTAAAGGTTTTTAGAAGCTAAAGCAACATGCACTAAAGTACATAGTTTTAACTATTTTTGAGACCAATAAAACCGACAATGTAAAACAATGCTATAATTTTTTTCATTTTATTAAAAATTTGTAATACATATTTTTTTAGCTATTAAATATTTTTAACCAGAGAATAACGAACATAACATTTATTGTTAATAACCATATACTATTTCTTCCAAAACTCGAGTTTGAGCTTCCTATTCTACTTAATAAATGGTAATTACAAAATATTTGAATGTAAAAAACAAGAAATTTCATTAATCAAAAAACAATGCACTCTCAACTACTTTACTTTCCTTTTATCCTATTCCACAATTCCGATGCAATTTTTTTACCCTCTTTTACTTCCTTTTTAGTCTCAGAAACGATTAGGTCATCACCATCATGTTCTAATAGAAAACTGAACACAAACTTTGCATCTTTATCATTCATTGATAAGGTTCCAAACCTTAGGTCATTAAAATACAATTTATTGTTGGCCTTACTTATGGTGTACCACGATTCAGAAATAGCAATTAGCCGCTTTACTTTTTCATTATTTTTTAGCTTTCCTAGCAGCTCGTGATTCTTAGGATAAACTTTAAAGTCAATTTTTTGATCTGAATCGAACAATGAATAATGTCCCAATAAATATGCATCTGGAGTTTCAACATTGGCAACCCACAATATAGAGTTCATTGGAGTTGGTTTTACTGTAATTTCTGAATAAGCAATATGTTGTGCATCCAAGTTTCTTTTAAACACAGCATATGTAATCCCTTTTAATACAATAGTTAATATCATATATGCCGAGCTAATAATTAATCCCAAATTATTGATTTTTCTCCGCTTGGGGTTTGTTCTTTTATAAAACATTGCGACCACCACAAAAATCAGAAAAGGTAAGGTATATAAGGGATCTACTACAAATATGTTTTTATAAGCAAGTCTAATATCTAAAGGCCAGAAAAACTTAGTTCCCCAGGTTGTATGTGCATCTAGTAAAGGATGAGTTACCAGCGTAAAAAAATAAAAAATAGACCACTCTTTAAAACTAGCTTCTTTACCCTTATAAATTTTTCCCATTATCCATGCCATAAATGGAGAAAACAAGATGCAAAAAAACAAAGAGTGAGTAATTCCCCTATGAATTTCCAATGCACTTACGGTATCGGTAAAATAATTGGCTAAAACATCTAGATCCGGAATAGTACCAGCAATTGCTCCCCAAAGCATGGCTTTATTACCTATTTTCTTTCCCAAACAAGCTTCTCCAACAGCCGCTCCAAGTACAATTTGTGTTAACGAATCCATTTTGTAATTTTAAAATAACAATACTAATCATTTTAAAGCAAACAAAAATTAACACAGGTTAATTAATACTAAAAAAAGATGCGCAATACTTGTAGTTTTATTCTATTTTTCCAGAAAACACAATTGTGGTACCTTCACCTACTTCAGAAATAATGTCAAGTTTACAATCAATTGATCTTGCTCTTTTTTTCATATTTAGCAAGCCCGACTTTCTTTTGATATCTTCCAAATCAAACCCTAATCCAAAATCTTGACATGATATAATCAAATTCTCATTTTCAGCTTTCAAAATTATCTTCACCTCTTTGGTTTGCGAATGTTTTACAGCATTATGTAATGATTCTTTAAAAATAAGTAACAATTGCCTACTCCAAAAACTTGGTAGGTTATAGTCTTTATCTAAAAACGTATCACAAGATATACTAACGTCGTTAGTTTCTTCAAAATCATAAACAATACCTTCTAAGCGTTCAAAAATTAAGGCAACAGCATTGTTTTTTGGATTATTTGCCCATAAAAAGTCCTGAATATCTATGTTAAGTTTAGAAATTCCGTCATCCAAATGATTCAAAAATTTATTGAAATTTTCATCAGATTCCACATGTTGTTCTTTTATCTCTTTTAAAATAGATGCGGTAACATTAATTCCAGCAAGTCTATTTCCAAAATTATCATGTAGATCCATTGCTATGGCTTTTTGTGAATCTTCTAAGCTTTTTTCTAATTCTTCCTTTCTCTTGATAACAGTTACCAAATACAATTTTTTCTTGGTTTGGTTTTTTGCAAAAATAGTCAACCAAAAAATAACAATCCCCATAATAATCATCCCATAAATCATCAAAATTGATGGGCGCTGATGCCAAGCTTTATTTACCGAAAAACTTTTAGTATAAAATTCTTTAAAATCGCCCTTTTTACTAGCGATATACCTTAAACTTATATTATGATTTCCATGAGATAAATGGGAAACATTTAATACATCAGAATCTAAATCTTTCCAATTAGCATCATTGATTTTATACTCAAAATTAAATATTTTCGGGAATGTTTTATCCAAATACTCTAAGGTTAAAAAGTCGTTGTTTTTCTCAATTCCTACAACACTATTATTAATCTGTCTATTTAAAATTTTGTTTTTATTAAGCAATAAAGCTCCATTGTCTGTTGCAATATAGTATTGGTTATTATCTTTTTTTATAACGTCATTAACAAATAAAAACTTTGATTCATCTTTAACTTTTCTAATTATTTGTAATTCTTTATTTAAGATCAATAATCCATTATCCTGAGTAGCAACCCAAATTAAATCGTCGTCTATTAGAATGTCATTAACTTTAAACTTATGAGATACCTTCTTTACTATTTCTTGTGTGTTTTCAGCTATTATTTTAAAATCAGATTTTCCACTTACAAAAAATGAATTCCCCATAAATGTTTTAAAAAAATCAATTTCATTTTCCAATGATTGATATTGGCTTATATATTGCTTTTCTTTTAAATCATAAACATAAAAACTTTTTCTTGTAGACTGATATATTTTACCATCTATAATACTAACATCCCTAGAGTTAAATATCTTATTTTTATAAAATTTCTCTTTTTTCTTATCTGCAATTGTTGTCAAATAAAATAGAGAATAATGCTCGTGGTAAATAGTTGAATCAGAAACTTTATCAATATAATTCCCAAAATAGTAAACGACATTATCTTTCTCGTAGCCATCCTCATTAAAGTCTTTTAGATGATTTGGACTATTAATATCTCTATTATAGGTTAAGTATCTTTTCCCGTTTTTAATTTCCAAATAATCTGTCGGGTAATCATAAGGAGACGTTCCATCCTCAAAAATTAAATTATTCTTTTCGAAGAATGCAAAACCATTAGTAAATCCTTCTCTAATTTTTAAAATTAATCTGTCTTTAAACAAATGGGAATTGACATAATTGTCTTCTGCATTAAAAAAGCAAAACAATCCATTTGTCTTTGTCGCTAAATAAATATTACTATTTTTATCTACTAAAACCTTTCTTAGATTACTTCTATTAATGTTTAGTCTTTTATTTAATGATATTAGCGTGTTTTTAAAAAAATCAACAATATATACCGATTTTTGATGATCATTTTTATTAAGTGTTTCAATTACAACTTCGGTTTTATTATAATAAAACACATTGAATGGCACCTCTCCCTTGGAATCAAACTTTATGGATGGTATTCTATTCTTAGATATAATTTTATCTGTTGTAAACACAAATAAAGAATCTATTGTTGCTCCATAATACGCTTTTAGCTTCTTGTTATAGTTTAGACTTCTGATTATTTTATGCTCTAAAAAAGGAAATACCTTTTCAAAAGAGGTTAAATCATCATTAAGTTTAAAAACTCCCTTTAGCTTATTTTTCTGATCATTGATCGCTATACCTTCAAAAAAAAGTATTGAATCTTTATTTATCTTAACAAATTTTCCATTTATTTTTTTTTGAACTTTATCGGATAAACTTACTAGAAGCTCACCGTTTTTTAAATATGTAAAATACTCATCAAAGCTTTTTACGATATCATTTTCAATGGTTATTACATCGTAGTTAGAAGCAACTCTTCCATAGCTTATGATTTTATTTTTAAATAACTCTCCAGCAATAATGGGTTTTGGAAGGCCTATTTTTTTTATTTTTTTTGTTCTTGTATCTAATTTTTCAATTTCATATTCTTCTCCTATTTCACTAGGAACCGCATAGAAATACTCTTCATTATCAGGGAAAAATATATTGCTTGCGAAATTTTTAAATGGAAAGTGCGAAATTTTGTTATCCGAAATACTAAAAAGCCCATTTTCTGTACAAGCGTAAACATCACCTTCGGCATTTAACTCTAGGCTAGTAACAAAATCGCCAAAACCATTACCAATATTGTAATTCCTGAACAAAACTTGCCCGCTAACAACTGTTGTAATTCCAAAAAATAAAAAAAAGAACACAGTCTTTTGTAACTGCCTATAGGTCATTTTATTTTATTAGTAAAAATCTCTTTTTCATCAAGCTTTGCCAACATTTCTATTATTTTAGAGTTAGAATCCCCTCCAAGCTTTGCAGATATATTTTTCTTATCTCTATTAAGAGTTTTAATTGATAATGACAAATTTTCGGCCATATATTCATCAGAAACTCCTTTGGTCAAAAACTTTAATATATCCTTCTCTCGGTCTGTAAATGTATTTGATTTTATCTTTTTTAATAGAACATTCAACCTTTTAGAAACGTTTGAACTCATGGGTGTAACACCATTTTCAATAGCAATCAATGCATTGTAAAAATCTGTTTTCCCTACAGGCTTAGCCAAATAACCATCAGCCATATTTTTTATAGAATCTTCAATTACTACCGTATCATCATAAAGGCTAATCATTATAATTTTAACATCTGGATCTATATTTTTAAAATTAGCAATTCCATCAATACCATTAGTGCCTGGTAAGGAAATATCAGAAATAATAATATCAGGACATATGCTATCGTACTCATACAACGCCTCTTCTATCGTTTCATAAGCGCCTTTCAATACATAATTATCAAAAGATTCAATAAAGTATTTGTAAGAATCTTGAATAACTAAATCGTCCTCAATTATTATAATTGTTTTCTTTTTCTCCATTATATTGAATTATTCAACAATAACTATATACCTTATCGATTGGTAAATACTAAAATAACTTACAAAAATAGTTATTTTTTCCTGACTTAAGTTAAGATAATAATTATTCAATTCAAAAAATAATGGCTCTAAACAATTAATGAAAAGCATTAATGCCACAAATAATGCCATTTCTCAAAAAACGAATATCTTTAACTATTGGCATTCTATTTTTATGAAAATCGGAAAGGTTTGTGACATATTCTTTTCAAAGGTCTATTATGAGTCTAGAAATTTAAAACATTTGAAAGAGAATACTTATTTAATAAATGAGATAATAATGCTATTAAAAAGCCTTATACTATTTTAAAGATGCTATAAATACAGCTTTTGTCCTGCTACAGACGAGTCCTTTCGTGTGGTATGGTAAAAAAGTATAATGATGAAATTAGAGCGCTGATTTTGCAAGACAAAATTTGCAATAGCGCACAAATATCAATTAATTAGTGACACTTATTAGTTATTTCTAAACTAGACTCTAAAATTTTTTAGATTGCCTCCATAATTATAAATATAGAATTATGAATAAATTATGTATGTGTTTAGTACTAATGATCACATTAAGTTCTTGTGGCAAATTAACCATTATAGATGAAGAATTTACCGATAATAGCGGCCATTGGCCTTTAGTTTCTAAAGAAAAAAGTCCTAAGTTTTATTCTGAAATTAAGGACGGAAAGTACTTTTTTAAGACTAATATTGATAATGGTCATAATTATACTTTTAGGCATTTTTTTGATTTCGATAATGGCTTATCACATACTATTAGTACTTCTATAAAAGTTGATTTTGCCAAAAATGAAAACCCTTGTGGACTTATTTGGGGAGCTAATAAAGAAAATATATTGAATGGCTATTATTTCTTTGGGTATAAGGCAGATGGAACGGTTTTAATTTCTAGAGAAAATACTGCGATGCCTAATTTGACAAAAACTTATTTCGAAGAAAAAAGTGAATTTTTAAAAGTTAATGAGTTTAACTTATTAGAAATTAAAAGAATAGAAACAGATGGCATGTTCGAATTTTATATTAATGGAAATAAAATACACGAAGATAAACCAATCTATGTATTTGATTCTGGTTATGGTTTCTTAACTTTTTCAAGTATGGAAATTGAAAATTTAAAAATTGATTATTCTTTGAATTAGTAAAAGTAGCAATAGAATTATTTTGGAATTCTATTATTGAAAAAGAAACAGGCGTCATTCCGTAAGAGCGACTTAGGAATGACGCCAAATCTCATATAAATGGTAATTGTTGTTAAAAATTCAAATCCTTTTTAAGATAATTAATAAGTGATTATCAGTATGTCATTTCTCCAATTGTAGAAATCATGACCATAACCTAGAAACTAATGAATTCCTTCATAAATTTACGCTAAACTTTTTTTAGTTACCTTCAGCTTTAATAACTTCCATTTCGGCAAGCAATTCTTTTACTTTTTCTGGCATTTTTGCTGCCAAATTATTGCGCTGTCCCATATCATTTTTTACATTATACAACTGTACAATCGTATCTCTTCCTGTCTCAATATTCACAAATTTATTAGTCATCTTCCCTCCTTTATGAGGTGGAATTAATATCCAATCTCCCTTACGATAAGAAATACCATTTCGCCTTCCCATAATCATACTTTTCCTCCCTTTTTTTGATTTTCCAATAAAAGCATCCATGATATTTTCACTATCCATAGTTTTGTTTTCTTGACCTGTTAATGCGGCAAAAGAAGCTATAAAATCTATTTGTGATACCAATGCATCTGAAACTCCTGGTTTTATTTCAGCAGGCCACCTTATCATAAACGGAACATGAGTACCAGCATCAAAAAGACTATACTTGCCTCCTCTTAAAGAACCAGCAGCCTTATGGTTACCAATTTTCACCACAGCATCATCATTATATCCATCATCTAAAACAGGCCCATTATCGCTAGAAAATACAATGATAGTATTCTCATCGATATTTAATTTTTTTAAATGATTTAAAATTTCTCCTACTGCCCAATCAATTTCTAAAATTACATCTCCTCGTGGTCCCATTCCTGATTTCCCAACAAATTTTGAATTTGGAATTCTTGGCACATGTGGTTGATGTAAAGAGTAAAATAAGAAAAAAGGATTTTTATGCTGGCTACTTATATATTTTTTTGCCTCTACTAAAAAATCTTCCGCCATGTCTTCATCTGTAAATAAAGCAGATTTACCGCCTTTCATAAATCCAATACGAGAAATTCCATTGTTAATACTCATATCGTGTCCATGACTAGGATGCAATTTCAATAATTCTGGATTGTCTTTTCCTGTAGGTTCTCCTTCAAAATTTTCTCTATAACTAACAACTATAGGGTCATTAAGGTCCAAACCTACAATTTTATGATTCTTAACATATACAGACGGGACTCTATCATTTGTAGAAGCCATAATATAAGAATAGTCGAAACCAATTTCTAATGGCCCAGGTTTAATCTCTTTATTCCAATCTAAAGCAACTTCTTTATTCCCTAATCCTAAATGCCACTTACCTACTACTCCTGTATGGTATCCTGCCCATTTTAACATTGATGGCAAACTTTGTTTTTTAGTATCAAAAATTAGCGGTGCATTTCCTGGCAAAACTCGAGCTGTTTCATTTCTAAAAGGATAATTCCCAGATAATAATGCATACCTGCTAGGAGTACAAGTTGGTGAACTGGCATATCCATTTGTAAAAAGTATTCCTTCTTTTGCAATACGATCTATCTGTGGTGTTTTTAATGTAGTGCTTCCATAACTACTAACATCTCCAAAACCAAGATCATCTGCATAAATAATAATAATATTAGGCCGTTTATTATTGTCATTTTTCTCCTTTTTTGAATTACAAGAATTCAGCATTAAAAAAATTACAACTGTACTAAAAAAGTATTTCATCATGAAGTTTATTTAGTTATAACAAGTAAATATTTGTATCAAATTTTGTTTTAGATGTTTCTTCTATTTAGCTTAATCATGCCTTTTACAGAAACAGTTTTTGTATCTAGCTCATAAGATTACTTATGTTCAATATACTTTGGATTTAAAGTGGTTGGAACGGGTGCATCAATCGCTTCTCTCCAATTTTTTAAATCTGTTTTTAATTCCTCTAATTTACTTAAGGCAACAGTTGCCAAATTTTTACTTTCAGCACAATCTTCTTTTAAATTAAAAAGCTGAAAATCTTTGGTTTCAAAATTTTCAATAAGTTTCCAATCTCCTTTTCTAATAGCACTAGAAGGAACTGCTCTCCAGCCATTAACAAGATCTTCAGGAGTTTTTAATCCAGTATATGCCTCTAAATATGCTGGAAAATGCCAATACAATGCTTTTCTTTCAAATTTTCCCTTTTGATCAAATAATGGAATCAAACTCTTCCCATCAACTTTTAATTCTTTATGACCAGCAATTGCAGACAATGTAGGGAAGAAATCTACTCCTATTACGGGTTCTTCTTCTCTTGTCTCTGGTTTAATATGATTGGGCCAACGTACTATCATAGGAACTCTTATTCCTCCTTCATACATCATACCCTTAGATCCTTTTAATGGATTGTGTGTTGTTACTCTACCAAAACCTCCATTGTCTGAGAAGAAAATAACAATGGTGTTTTTAGCCAGATCAAGTGCTTTTAAACGTTGCATAACTCTAGCCAAACTCTGATCAACACTTTCTATCATGGCAGCATAGACAGGGTTATCTTGTCCCAAGCTACCTTTTCTTTCACTATAATTTTTAATGAGATTTTTCTTTGCTTGAATTGGAGTATGAACCCCGAAATGAGATAAATACAAAAAGAATGGAGCCTCCTTATGTTGTGTAATAAAATTCAATGCTTCATCCGTTAACCGGTCTGTTAAATACTCTCCCTTAGGACCGTCAGGTAGGTTTACATTATTATATGGGCTAAAATATGTTTTTGGTGCGCCTTTATTGTTATTCCCAATACTTACATCAAAACCTTGTGATTTAGGAGAAGTTTCCATACTGTTTCCCAAGTGCCATTTTCCAATATGTGCATTTGTATATCCTTGCTTCTTTAACACTTCTGCTATAGTTAGATAACTTCCATCTAGTACTTTTTTATTAGGATATGGAATTAGCTTACGATCTTTTGCAGCTCCACGTTCTGAATTCCCAACAGTATAAACTCCATGTCTAGGTGTATAAAGCCCTGTTAATAAACTTGCTCTAGAAGGTGCACAATTGGGAGCATTGGCATAGGCATTTGTAAAAAGCATTCCCTCACTAGCTAACTTATCTATAGCAGGTGTTTTATAATAGGTACTGCCCATAACCCCGATATCTTTCCATCCTAGATCATCTACTAGAAAAAAGACAATATTAGGTTTTTGCTCTTCGTCTAAAGAGGTCAACGTTTTTTTTATTCCGCTACAAGAAGTAATTAAACAGACAAATATAATTAATGATAATTTCATGGCTGAACCTTATTTTTTAATCACTTATCTCCTAAAGCTTCAATTTTAAATTTTTCTATATCAGAAATCGTATGTTCATTGCTCATTATTTCAGCAATTTTTTCAACTATTTCTGGGTGTGCCTGTGCAACATTTGTTTGTTCTTGAATATCACCTTCCAAATTAAACAATTCAATATTCATATTCCCTTTAAATATATCTTTACGAATTCCTTTCCATTTTCCTAAACGAACTGCTTGTTGTCCTCCATATGAAGGAAACTCCCAATAGAGATATTCATGTTCTTTTTGTTCTTTATCCAAAAGTGCTGGTAAAAAACTAATTCCATCATTTTTTGGAACCTCAGCTCCACTTAGCTCTCCAAATGTTGCCATAACATCATAAAAAGACGAAATATGAGCTGTTTCTGAATTCTTATGTATTTTTCCTTCCCATACCGCAATCATAGGAACTCTAATACCTCCTTCTTTAAGGTAACCTTTAGTGGCTCCATATTCTGTTTTAAAAGGATGTGCACTTTTAAAATGTTTTGTATTTGCTCCTCCTGTATATGTAGGCCCATTATCGCTTGTAAAAACAATAAGCGTATTTTCATATACTCCTAGTTCTTTTAATTTGGCTACCAATTCTCCTACTTGTTCATCCAAATAAGAAATCATCGCAGCATATGCTGCTATAGGCGTTTTATTGGGGTAATAAGATTTTCCCGTATAAGGAAGTTCTTCTCCAAATTTATTTCGATAGTAGTTTACCCATTTCTTTGGCGCTTGCAGCGGTACATGAGGTATTGGAGATGCATAATACAAAAAGAAAGGATCATCGGCATTTCTTTCCATAAATTGTAAAGCCTCATCATGTATTAATTTTGGAGCATAATCATTTAAGTTAAAATCAGCATAACTAGCATTATCATTGATATCAACACCCTCTTCTAAACTAGCATGTAAGGCTACAAATTTGTTGTTTAGTTTTACTTTTTTATCATTTTTCCACAAATGCATTGGATAATAGGTATGTGCTTGTCGCTGACAATTATATCCATAAAAAAAGTCGAAACCTTGTTTGGTAGGAATTCCTTCTGTTTGTGGTCCCCCTAAACCCCACTTACCAACTACTGCTGTTTTATATCCCCTAGTTTTTAATACCTCAGCAATTGTTATAATACTATCTCTTATTGGGCGTTGTCCTTCTAAGTACGGATTTTTTGATACTTCTTTTAAATTCCAAACCTCTCCTCTAGACTTCCATTCATCATTTCCTCGAATAGGAGTATGACCAGCGTGAAGTCCTGTTAGCAATACACTACGTGCTGGTGCACATACTGGGGCTCCAGAGTAATGTTGAGTAAATTTAATCCCTCTTTTTGCCAATGCATCTATATGCGGAGTTTCTATTAATTTTTGTCCATATACACCTAACTCTCCATACCCAAGATCATCAGCCAAAATATACACAATATTTGGAGCATCATTTTTCTTCTCTTTTGCTGTTTTACAACTGTACAAAAAACAAACTAGCAACAATGATATTCCAAATTGTTTCATTTTTTTTATTTCTGCTGATCCTATCATTATTTCTTAATATTAAAATTAATGTGTACATCAATCAAGTTTGATAAGATTATCACAACTCTCAAAACATTTCGACCAATAACTAATGATCGCAGTTAAATATCTGAAATAAAAATGATTTTTAAACAATATTATGAGATTCAAGGAAAGTTTCTGAGCAAATTTAAAGTCACATATATGATTAAATTTTTAAAAAGAGAAAAGTACATTAATGATTCCTATTCTGTCATTAGTCTAAAAAAAGATATCTTTAACTATTCTCATTATATCTTTAAAAAAATCAGACAATAACTGTGCTATATTTAAAAAAACACTGCTGGATTATCTATTTAATTATTTTTTTAGCCTCTTGTAAATCAGAAAGCAATACAGCTAAAACAACAGGTACTTATAATTGCGCTCCGGCTAATAAGGTATTGCTTATTCATAAAAAGGATAGCTCATTTGCTTTTTCCAAGTCTGTGGCTAGTACCAAAAACATGAAATGGATTCCTAGTGGTACTTTTGTTATGGGTGCCAATAATAATCAAGCTAGAAATGATGAATATCCTACACATCAAGTTAAAATAGATGGTTTTTGGATGGACGAAACCGAAGTTACCAACGCACAGTTTAAAGAATTTATAAGCGCTACTAATTATATAACTTATGCAGAACGGGTTCCTAGTTGGGAAGAGATGAAACAACAACTTCCTCCTGGCACTCCTAAACCTCATGATTCTGTTTTTGTAGCCGCATCACTTGTGTTTAAAACTACAAAAGGACAAGTTAATTTAAATAACTACTCGCAATGGTGGGCATGGGTTTCTGGTGCCAATTGGAAACACCCAAATGGTCCTAATAGTTCTATTGAAGGAAAAGATAATTACCCTGTAGTACATATTTCGTGGTATGATGCTGCTGCCTATGCAAAATGGGCTGGAAAAAGATTAGCAACGGAAGCAGAATGGGAATATGCATCTCGTGGGGGATTAACAACTAAAATATATCCTTGGGGAAATGAAGCCATTGACAAAGGAAAAGCTAAAGCCAATAGTTGGGATGGTAATTTCCCTTACCTAAATACAAAAAAAGATAATTATGATGAGGCAGCTCCAGTAAAAAGCTACGCTCCCAATGGCTATGGTCTTTATGATATGGCTGGAAATGTATGGGAATGGTGTAATGATTGGTATGATTATAATTATTACAAAACTTTAGAAGGTCAAATTTCATACAATCCACAAGGTCCAAAGCAATCTTACGACCCAATGGATAAGTACACTCCAAAAAAGGTGCAACGTGGCGGTTCGTTTTTATGCAACGATACGTATTGTTCTGGTTATAGAACTGCTTCTAGAATGAAATCTAGTCCAGATACAGGCTTACAACATGCTGGTTTTAGATGTGTTGCTGATGCTCCAAGTCCAATTAACAACTAATTATGTCAAAACTAAAATTACTTTTACTATCAGGATTGTTTGCTTTTAGTGCATGCAAACAAACTAATTCTAGTAAAATAGCTTCAGAAAAACAATTTCCAAATGTCATTTATATTCTTGCTGATGATCTTGGTTATGGTGATATTTCTGCTTTTAATTCCAATTCAAAAATTAAAACCGTACATATTGATTCTTTAGCAGCTAATGGAATGTCTTTTACAGATGCACATAGTGGATCTGCGCTTTGTACTCCAACACGATATGGAATTCTTACAGGAAGATATGCATGGAGGTCTCGCCTAAAAAAGGGAGTTCTCTGGAGTTATGACAAACCACTTATTGCAAAAGAAAGACTAACACTAGCTAGTTTACTACAAAAAAAAGGCTACCATACCGCTGCAATTGGAAAATGGCATCTAGGACTAGATTGGGCAAAAGATAGCCTATCTAATATTGATTTTAGCACTCCAATAAAAAACTCACCAATTGTAAATGGTTTTGATAGCTTTTATGGTATAAGTGCTTCTTTGGACATCCCTCCATATCTTTATATTAAAGATAGTATTGTTACCGCTTCAGAAATAACTACTATTGAGGCTACAACAGGTAAAGGTTTCTGGAGAGAAGGACCTATTGGAAACGATTTCCAACATGAAAATGTACTTCCACATCTTACAAAAAAAGCAGTTTCATATATCAATACTCAAGCACAAACAGATCAGCCATTTTTTCTATATTTTCCGCTACCCGCTCCACATACTCCTATTTTACCTACCAAGAATTTTAAAGGTAAAAGCAATACTAACGCTTATGGCGATTTTATGCTTATGATAGACGATGTAGTAAAACAAATATCAGCTTCTGTAAAAGCTAATGGAATTGAAAATAATACCATAATAGTTTTTACCAGTGATAATGGAAGTTCTCCTATGGCCGATTTTAAAGAATTGGAAGCATTAGGTCACTATTCCAACTATCAGTTTAGAGGACATAAAGCTGATATTTATGAAGGAGGACATCGCATTCCGTTTATCATAAAATGGCCAGAGAAAATTACTCCAAATAGTAAAACGAATCAAACAATAGCGCTTACAGACTTTATGGCAACTATGGCTTCCATTGTCGGCGACACATTACCACAAAACGCGGCAGAAGATAGTTATAACTTACTTCCACTTTTAACTAACAATAATTTAACAACACCAATACGAGAGGCCACAGTTCATCATTCTAATAATGGTACTTTTTCTATTAGAAAAGGAAAATGGAAGTTAATTTTTGCTGCCGGATCTGGTGGTTGGTCCTACCCTACTCCCGAAGAAACAAAAATATTAGACTTGCCTGAATTACAACTTTACAATTTAGAAGTTGATATAAAAGAGCAGCATAATGTGGTTGAACAACATCCAAACTTGGTAAAAGAATTGACGCAATTGATGAATTCATACATCTCTAAAGGAAGGAGTACTCCTGGGGTACCACAACAAAATGATACCAAAACATACTTAAATCCAACAAAAAGTTAATTACTATTCCTTTATCAAATGAAAAAAACAGCACTTCTAATCTTCTTATGTATATGCACAACAGCAAATGTTGCTTTTTGTCAAAAAAAGCCTAATGTTATCGTTATCTATACTGATGACCAAGGAGCAGTTGATCTTGGCTGCTACGGAGCCAAAGATATTTACACGCCAAATATAGATCGTTTAGCAAAAGAAGGAACTAGATTTACTCAAGCTTATGTAGCTGCCCCTGTTTGTGCGCCTTCACGTGCAGCACTGCTAACAGGAAGTTATCCTCAACGTGCAAAACTCACTGGCAATACCTCAGCACAACCAGGTTCTCATGGTCTTGGCGCATCACAATATACAATGGCAGAGCTCTTTAAAGACAATGGTTACAGAACTGGGCATGTTGGAAAATGGCATTTAGGAATGAGTAAGGAAAGTAGTCCAAATGCACAAGGTTTTGATTATTCTTTTGGACACTTAAGGGGCTGTATTGATAATTATTCACATTATTTCTACTGGGAAGGTCCTAATATTCATGATTTATATGAAAACGGAAAAGAAGTTTTTTATGATGGTGAATATTTCCCAGATTTAATGGCTAATAAAGTTGAGCAATTTGTTGTTGAAAAATCTCAAGAGCCCTTCTTTCTATATTATGCCATAAATATGCCACATTATCCTTATCAACCAACAAAAAAATGGCGTGATTATTATAAAGACACCGAAAAACCTCGGGGTGATTATGCTGCTTTTATTTCTACAATAGATGAACGCATAGGACAACTACTTAAGCAATTGGATAATCTTGGAATTAGAGATAATACAATTATCATATACCAATCTGATAATGGATATTCTTCCGAAGTCAGAGCTTTTGGTGGAGGTGGAAATTCGGGTCCTTATAGAGGTGCAAAAAGTAGCTTGTTTGAAGGTGGGATAAGACTTCCTGCTATTATTAGTTGGAAAAATCAACTTCCTGAAAACAAAGTATCTAATGAAATGTTATTAAACACAGATTGGATGCCTACCTTATCAACATTATGCAAGCTAGAAAAAACTAATAAAAAAATTGATGGACTGGATCTTTCTAAAATGATCAGAAATTCATCTTCAGCATCCCCTAGAAAAACAACATTTTGGAAATATGGTAACCAATGGGCTGTTAGAAAAGGAAAATGGAAACTTATAGCCTATCCAAAAGACACCTCACACAAAGGAACTTTAGACTTAGAACATGATGCTCTTTTCTTATCAAACTTGGAACAAGATGTTTCTGAAATGAAAAACCTTGCTACAACATATCCAAAAATTGTAAAAGAACTTATAACAGCATACACCCAATGGGAATACGGAAATATTGCTGATGTTCCTAAGAAAACAATCACCATAAAACACCTCGCTACAAACGCAATTATAAAAAACAGCAATAAACTTCATCCAAAATACACCAATAGTACTGTTTTAATTGATGGAAAAAGAGGCTACTTAGATTATAGTTCTGGACAATGGATTGGTCAAGAAGGAAAAGATTTGGAATTTATTATCAACCTCACAAATATTACAACTATTTCCAATGTTTCTATTGGTTTTTTAAATGATCAAAAAAACTGGATTTTTAAGCCTTCTTCAATTGAAATTTCAAGTTCTAATGATGGAAAAACATTTAATAATCACAAAAAAGCAGAATTCAAAGCAGAAATAAATGGTTCATCTTTATCAAAAGGAAAACTTAGTACTGCCTACGCTTCAACATCTAAATATTTAAAAATAAAAATAAACAATATTGGCAAATGCCCTAAAGAACATGAAGGAGCTGGAAACCCTGCTTGGCTGTTTATTGATGAAGTAATAATTGAATAATATAACTAACAGCAACTAATTATGAGTATAAATGTTTTTAAAATAGTTACCTCATTATTCTTTTTATTGATTCTATGCAGCTGTAATACACAGCACAAAGAAAAAAAGACAAAGGAAGATAGCAAACCTAATATCCTTTTTATCATGTCTGATGATCATACATCACAAGCTTGGGGAATTTACGGTGGAGTTCTTGAGGATTATGTTCAGAATAAAAACATTAAACGTCTTGCCAGTGAAGGTATAGTCTTAAACAATAGTTTTTGCACCAATTCTATTTGCGTCCCTAGTAGGGCAGCTATTTTAACAGGTAAATATAGTCATAAAAATGGAGTGTATACTTTAAATGATCCTTTGGAATCAGACAGTCTTAATATTGCCAAGGTACTACAACAGAATGGCTATCAAACTGCAATTATAGGAAAATGGCATTTAAAGAAAAAGCCTTCAGGTTTTGATTATTTTAATATTTTACATGATCAAGGTAGGTATTGGGATCCTATTTTAAGAACAGCAGAAAATTTTGATAAAGAACCTGAAGAATGGGATGTCCACAAAGGCTTTTCTACTGATGTAGTAACTGATTTATCACTACAATGGTTAGATAGTATTGATAGGAAGAAACCTTTTATGCTAATGACACACTTTAAAGCGACACATGAACCCTTTGATTATCCAGATCGTTATAAAGACCTATATAATACAGTAGATATTCCTGAGCCTACTTCCTTATTAGATTTTTCTCCAGAAACAACTGGAAGAAGTTTTACAGGGCAGAAATTAGATAATCTAGATTGGCGCTGGAAACAAGCCACAAAAGACCCCGAAGCATGGTGGTGTAAATATCCAGGATTACCATATAGTACTGCTGGGATGGATAGTATTGCAGCGCGTAAGCATGCATATCAAAAATTAGTTAAAGATTTTATGCGTTCTGGTGCTGCCATTGACGATAATATTGGTAAGATTCTGGATTACCTGGAAAAATCTGGCTTGGCAGAAAACACTATTGTTATTTATACTGCTGATCAGGGCTACTTTTTGGGAGAACATGGATTTTTTGATAAAAGATTAATCTATGAAGAATCTATGCGCATGCCTTTTGTAATTAGATACCCAAAAGAAGTACCAGCTGGAAAACGAATTGATGATATTATTCTAAATATAGATTTTTCAGCATTACTTGCTGATTACGCTGGAGCAAAATTACCCGCATCTTTTCAGGGAAAAAGCTTTAGAAAAAATCTTGTAGGAACTACTCCTGATAACTGGAGAAAAACAGCCTATTATAGATATTGGCAGCATTATCCTGAACGTCCTGCGCACTTTGGAATTAGAAATCATAGATACAAACTCGTCTATTTTTATGGATTACCATTAGATATGACTGGTGTTTCTAAAACAATAACAGCAGCAAATTGGGAATTTTATGATTTGCAAAAAGATCCAAAAGAAGATAACAATGCCTATGAAGACCCAATTTATAAAAATACAATTGAAAAAATGAAAATTGAGTTAGAAAAACAACGGAAAAAGTACGGAGATACAGATTTAAGCTATCCTGAATTGCAAAAAATATATCAACAAAATTTAAACTAAATACATGTTTCATTTCAAAGTACTAAGGCTCTTATTTATAGCTTCAATATTGTTTACTTCTTGTACTTCCAGCTCGAAAAAGGAAGAGAAAACAAAGAACAAACCCAATATTATTGTGTTATTTCCAGATGATATGGGTTATGGCGATGTTAGTAATAATGGACATCCATCCATAAAAACACCTAATATTGACAAATTAGCTTTTAATGGGGCAAAACTCACCAATTTCTATTCAGGTTCTCCTGCCTGTACTGCCAGTAGGTATTCGTTACTTACAGGAAGATACCCTATTCGTTCTGGATTTGACTGGGTATTGTATCCAAAATCTGCACGTGGAATGCATCCAAAGGAGCATACGCTTGCTGAGGCATTAAAAAGTGTTGGTTATAAAACTGGAATGTTTGGAAAATGGCATTTGGGATCAACAAAATTAGAATACTTACCACTACAAAATGGTTTTGATGAATATGTAGGGTTGCCTTATAGTAATGATATGCGTCCTCCAAAATGGCCAGATTTACCTTTATTACGTGGAAATGATACTATAATGCTTAATCCAGATCAAACAAAATTAACTAAATTATATACTGATGAAGCGATAAAATTCATCTCAAAAAATAAAGAGAATCCATTTTTTGTATACCTGCCTTATGCCATGCCTCATGTTCCTCTTTATCCTGGTACAGATTTTAAAGGAAAATCTGAAAGAGGTACTTATGGAGATGTTGTTGAAGAGATAGATTGGAGTGTTGGTGAAATTATTAAAACATTAGAAAAACTAAACATAGATAAAAACACTATTGTCTTTTTTGCTAGTGATAATGGCCCTTGGATTATAAAAGATTTAGAAGGTGGCTCTGCTGGGCTATTTAGAGATGGTAAAGGAAGTACTTGGGAAGGCGGAATGCGTGTTCCTGGTATTGTGTATTGGCCAGAAACCATTGATCCAACAATAAACACATCTATAGCTACAGTTAAAGACATCTACGTTACAGCATTAAACCTAGCTGGCGCTAAACTACCTTCAGATATTGAAATTGATGGAAATAACTTAAGTTCTATACTATTAAACAATGAGAAATCAACACAACAACAACCCTTCTTTTATTATGGGTTAAGCAATAGACTCTTTGCTGTTAGAAAAGGACCATGGAAATTGCATCTTAAAACCTATAGCCAAACAGGAAAACAGTATTTTGAAGATGAACTTCCATTGCTTTTTAATGTAAATATAGATCCTTCTGAAACTAAAAATGTAGCAGAAAATCACCCAGAAATTGTTAACGAGTTAGAACTTCTAACAAAAGAACATCAAAAAGAAATAACAACCGATTCCAACTTTTTTGATAAAAAAACTGAGTAAAATGCAATTAAAATCAATTCTTATTCTTTTGTCCAAAGTAGCATTATTCTGCTTAGCTACAACTATAATACTTAGCTGTAAAAGTGATAAAAAAAAGAAAAAGGCACGTCCTAATTTTGTTTTTATAATGACAGACGATCATTCCTATCAAACATTAAGCGCTTATGACGATACGTATATAAAAACGCCAAATCTAGATAGAATTGCCAATGAAGGTGTTCTTTTTGAAAATAGCTTTGTATCAAATTCTATCTGTGGCCCCAGTAGAGCTGTGTTACTTACTGGAAAGCACAGTCACATGAATGGTCATATCAATAACTCTGTTACTTTTGATAGTATTCAACCTACTTTTCCTAAATATCTGCAAAAATCCGGATACGAAACTGCGCTAATTGGAAAATGGCATTTAAGAAGTACTCCAATGGGTTTTGATCATTACGACAGACTTATTGGACAAGGAGATTACTACAACTCCCCTTTTATTACAAATGAAAACAAGACAACAACCGAAGGTTATGTAACTGATGTTATTACCGATAAAAGTATAGCTTGGCTAGAAAAAAGAAATACAAAAAAGCCGTTTTCACTAATGGTTCATCATAAAGCATCACATAGAATATGGATGCCAAAACTAAGTGACTTACGTCTTTTTGATAGTCTAGATATTAAAATTCCAAAAAACTTCTTCGACAACTATGATGGTAAAGTTGCTGCTGATATTCAGGAAATGAGTATTGAAAAAGATATGGACTTGGTTTATGATCTTAAAATGTTAGATGCAGAAGGCGATATTAAAACAAAATACAGAAAAGCATTTGAAAATATAATTGCGAAACTTACCCCTGAACAACGCAAAAAATGGGATGATTATTACAACCCTATCATTGCAGATTTTAAAAAATCAGGATTAAAAGGAAAAGAACTTACGCTTTGGAAATACAAAAGGTATATGCAAGATTACCTGCGATGTATTTATGCACTAGATTTAAATGTTGGTCGTCTATTAGACTACCTTAAAGAAAAACAATTATTAGAAAACACTATTGTAGTCTACACCTCAGATCAAGGATTTTATATGGGCGAACATGGATGGTTCGATAAACGTTTTATGTATGAAGAATCCTTAAGAACACCACTGCTTATTAGAGTACCTAAAAAATATGGCGGAAAACAAACAAAAGTCTCTCAATTAGTGCAAAATATTGATTATGCCCCGACTTTTTTAGATTTTGCTGGAGTTGACATTCCTAAAGATATGCAAGGGAAATCTTTAAAACCATTACTTACAGGAGAAAAAAAACATCCTTGGCGTAAAGCAATTTATTACCACTACTATGAATACCCTTTCGAGCATCAAGTTGTAAGACACTATGGTATTAGAACAGATAGATACAAATTAATCCATTTTTATGATGATGTGAATGATGGATGGGAGTTGTATGACCTTGAAAATGATGCAAGCGAAATGGCCAATTTGTATCACAATTCTGATCAAAAAGAAAATATCATTAATTTAAAAAATCAATTGAAAGAATTACAAGAATATTACAAAGATACTGATAGGTCTACATACTAAAGTAAAATTCTAAATCGTCATAGAAAACAATTGTGTGTCTGGCTTTTTACGTTGCAATAGCAAATCAAAAGCCATACATACATTTCTAACAAATGGTCTTCCCATTTCCGTAATTTCTATTGATTTATCATTTTTGATAAGCACTCCATCGTGTTCAAATTCTTCCAGCTTAGAAAGTACATCTTCTAATTCTGGAAATATTAATTGATTATCCCATGATGTTTTAAGATTACACATTAGATTTAAGATATGTTTTCTAATAATTAAATCCTCGTCAGAAAGTAAGTGACCTCTATATACAGGAATCTTATTAGCATCAATAAGTTCGTAATACTCGTTTAACCCTTTTACATTTTGAGCAAAACTGTACCAACTATCACTTATAGAAGAAACCCCCAGACCTATCATGACTTGAGTTTTAGAAGCGGTATAACCCATGAAGTTCCTATGCAACACATCATTATCCATTGCTATGTATAATGAATCTGTTTCTAAAGCAAAATGATCCATTCCTATTTCTGTATACCCAACTTCTGCTAATTTTTGTTTACCAAACTCATACTGGGCTCTTTTATTTTCTGGTGAAGGCAAATCTGCATCACTAAATCCCCGTTGTCCATTACCTTTTATCCACGGTACATGAGCATAACTATAAAAAGCCAATCTGTCTGGTAATAATTCTTTAGTTTTTGAAATAGTATACGTTACATCATCAATAGTTTGATGCGGTAAACCAAAAATTAGATCATGACCTACAGAAGTATAGCCTATCTTTCTTGCTTGTTCCGTAACTCTTTTTACGTTTTCAAACGGCTGTACCCTATGAATTGCTTTTTGGACAGTAAGGTTATAATCTTGAACACCAAAACTAACCCTTCTAAAACCTAAGTCAAAAAGTGATTGCAAATGCTCTTCTGTGGTATTATTTGGATGACCTTCAAAACTAAATTCATAATCTACATGACGATCAGCAAGTTTAAACAAACCATTGATTAGGCTAGATAAATTATCAGGACTAAAAAAAGTAGGCGTCCCTCCTCCTAGATGAACTTCTTTAATTATTGGTCTTTCATCAAAAAGCGCACAATACAAACTCCATTCTTTTAATATAGCTGTAATATATGGCTCTTCTACACTATGCCTTTTTGTAATTCTTTTATGGCATCCACAAAACGTACAAAGGCTTTCACAAAAAGGAAGATGCAAATAAAGACTAATTCCTTCAGCTCTATTGCTTTCATTAAAACTTTTAATTAACGTGTTTTTCCATCCTTCTACTGAAAAAGTTTCTGGTTTCCAATACGGTACAGTTGGATAACTGGTATAACGCGGTCCTGCTACATTATACTTTTGCGTTAAATTAGGTGTCATTTTTTAAAAGTTTAGTGCAAAATTAGTCTCAAACTAGACTTTAAAAGCTGATAATTATCAGTTTTATTATTACCTCAAAGATTAAAAAGAACAAATTGCACCAAAAAATCACAAATAACGGGCATCTTCTGATAATAAATCGCTTTTAACTTCGCAAATACAATACGCGGGAAAGTATTTTGAAAAATGAAAAAAAATACCCTTACTTTTGCCGCTTATAACTTTTCCCTATGCTTTCTTTTTTTACTAAAAAAATATTTCTTGTAGACCAACTTGCAAATTTTGTTGATATTCATAATCATATTCTACCTGGAATAGATGATGGCGCAAAAAAATTGGAGGAATCTATAGCTTTAATAAAAAGGTTTCAAGAATTTGGTATTCAAAAATTTATTGCCACCCCTCATATTATGGGAGAGTTGTATCCAAACACTCCAAGAACAATTAACGATGCTTTGCTCTTGCTAAAGGATGCTTTAATAACAGAAAAGATGCAAAATGTTTCTGTTGAAGCTGGAGCTGAGCATATGATAGATGATATGTACGAGTCACTTTTAGAAAAAGAACAAATAATGCCATTGCGAAATGATTATATGCTTGTTGAAATGTCTTATTTATATCCATCTATAAATTTTGAGGAAGCCATACAAAAAACATGTTCAAAACAATACTATCCAATTCTGGCCCATCCAGAACGCTATAATTATTTACACAGTAAAAATCATTTGCTTTCTCAATATAAAAGGGATGGAGTTTTTATGCAATTGAATCTACTTTCATTAAGTGATTATTATGGAAGTAAAGTTTATAAAAAAGCACAAAATCTACTAGAAAACAATCTAATAGATTTTGTTGCCACTGATGTTCATAATATGCATCAGTTAAATAGTCTTTCAGAAATTACCATATCAAAAAAAACACTTCAATTAATTACTCCTTTAATAAATAATACTATTGAAACATTTTATTAAAAACATAACTTAACTTCTTTTCCACCATTTCTTTTTAACCGTACCATAGCCATATCCATATTTACCACCATAGCCTAAATCTGAAGATTTAACATCATTTACAATAAAAGATAAGCCATCTATCTTCCCCTGCTCATGCATATCTAAAGGAAAATTAATCACTTTCTTTTCGGTAACTCCTGCTCTGGTTACATATACAATATGATTGGCATGTTTTGCCATTAGTAACGTATCAGTTACTACCATTAATGGCGCTGTATCTACAATAACATAGTCATATTCCTTTGAAGCACTACTTATTAACTCGCCCAACCTATCACTCATTAGCAATTCTGATGGGTTTGGAGGTATTTTTCCGGAATAAATAACATCTAATGTTGTATCATTAATTTTAGACCTCTTAATAATACTAGGAGCGGTTACATTCTTATCATATAAATATTCTGTTAAACCAATTTCCTTTGTTTTTTCAATTTTATCACCATCAACAAAGGATTTAGTTTTTAAAAAAGAAAATAACTTCGGATTCCTAATATCACCACCAATTAGCAATACTTTTTTTCCTGTATTGGCAAATATCATAGCAAGATTAGTAGAAACAAAGGTTTTTCCTTCTCCAGAAACTGTCGATGTAATATACACTACATTGTTTGGATTATCATCTGTGCTCTTAGTTTTTATTAGATAATCTAGATTAGTTCTAAAAATTCTCAAAGATTCTGCTAATACTGATCTATCATTTTTAGCTATAATATGCCCTTCTTTTTGATTCTGTTTTATTTTTGGAATTTCAGCCAAAATTGGAATGTTAGCTACTATTTTTTCCAAACCTATTTTACTATGAATTTTATCGTCTAATAAATCTTTAATATAGATTATAGAAAATGGAATTAACAAGCCAATAATTAAAGAAGCTAAAAGAACAATACTTCTTTTTGGCGATATCGGATATTGGCTAGCACTGTATGCAAAATCAATAATTTTTGATTTAGGAGAACTAGAAGCTAAAGTTATACCCGATTCCTCTCTCTTTTGCAATAAATACAAATACAAAGATTCTGTAGTCTGTTGTTTTCTTGTAATATCTCTTAATTGTCGTTCTTGCTTTGGTGCTGAATAAATTTTATAATTAATTCGAGATTGTTGGTTTCTAAGATTCCCTACTTGAATGCTTAAATTGTTAGTTGTACTATTTAAACTAGACCTCATATTTTCTCTTAGTCCATCAATTTGCTGATCCAAACTAACAATCATCGGGTTTTTTGTATTCAATGTTTTCAACATTCTATTTCGCTCAGACACCAGCTCATTATATTTTGCTGTTGTAGCACCAACAGAAGGGTCTGATAAACCAATATTTGAAGGCAAAATATCATAATCATTATTATCATCAACCAAATCTTTCATAGATGAGGCTATACTCAATTGTGTATTTGCCGATGCTAGTTCTTGCTCATTTGCTGCTCCAAAATTCAAGTTTATATTTGCCTCAGAAGCAATGTCCGTTATACGATTACCTGTTTTAAAATCCTGAGCAGTTTTATCAACATCAGATAAATTAGTCGCTATATTTTTTATACGATCATTAATAAAGGTTATAGTACGATTTGATATTATTTTCTTATCTTCAATAGCATTTTCATTATAAACAGAAATCAATTCATTCAATACATCATGAGCTTTTAATTTATTTGAACTGTTCAAAGACAAATTAACTATGTTAGAGTTAGATTTACTAGGAAAAATACTTACTCTTCCTTTATAACTCTGCGCTACAGACCAAATTGGACTTACATTAACTCTAATGATTTTATTTTTAAGTGCCTGTTTTCCAAATATTGATGGTGTAATTACAATTCCTCCTAATGAAGTCTCTATTTTATCGCCATATGTATATACTTTCATTTTTTCATCCATGCTCTCAGCATACCCATAAGTTGTAGTGGATGATATTTTTATAAAAAAAGTAAAGTTTGAAGCATATAAAACTGAATCTTTTACCAAAAAATTTAGCTTTATTGGGACTTTTTTATATATCTCAGAATCGGTAATTTTACCAACAACTGTATATTTTACATTTATACCTAACCTTCTTACTACCTCAATAAAATTTGCTCTAGAATTCAACAACTGTATCTCATCTTCAACCTTATTCTCACCTCCAGATAAAAAATCAATTTCTTTAAATGCAGCCATTTCAGTTGAACCATCTTTTTCTTCTAAAATTTGAATTTTTGCTGTAGCTCCATATTGAGGAGTTGCATATCTTAGGTAAACAAACGCAATTCCAACTGTTAGCAATGTTGATAATAAAAACCAAAACCAACGCTTGGTATACGTACTTAACAATTCTTTAATGTTAATCCTGTTAGACAGGTTAGTTTCTTTTATATTCATTTAAAAAAAATATTATCTAGATAATACTACTATTAATGTTGAAATTAATGTTGAAGCTATAGAGATTGCTATAGTTGTTCTTGAATCAAGTGTAGATGAGGCAATTGCTGATTTATTAGGTTCTACATATACCACATCATTTTGGGTTAAGTAATAAACTGGAGAGTTCAACGATTTCTTAGTTGTTAAATCTATTCTAGTATAGACTTTGGTTCCATTAAGATCTCTAATTACAGTAATATTATCTCTCTTTCCTTTAATAGTTAAATCTCCTGCAAGTCCAAGTGCTTCAATAATTGTTATACGTTCACCATTAACTGGGTAAGTACCGGCTCTTGTAACCTCTCCTAAGATTGTTACACTAAAATTTTTAATTCTAATATTGATTATTGGATTCTTGAAATAGTCAGAAAGTCTAGATTTCAATAACTCTTTTGCTTCTTTTATAGATAATCCTGCTAACTTTATTTTTCCAAGTACAGGGTAATTAATAAAACCATCTTGATCTATTAAATAATCCATTGCTTCTCCACCTCCAGTAGGAGATATAGATCTATTCAAATTAAAACTCTTCGTTGTTTCCATATCTATAGTTGAAATATGAACGTCAATAATATCATCAATTTTTAATTTTGGAACAAATACATCTGTATTTACTATAGTTTCAAAATCTTTAACATCTTGAAAATACACAACATCTTTTTTCGACCCACAAGAAGACAGAACAATTCCACCTATACACGCCAACAATAATAACTTACCTAGTTTCATCAGTTTTATTTAAATTTTTGATTATATTCTTAAATTAGTGTTGTTAAACAACTACTAATATATTTTTTCAATTGACTTAATATCTTTTTCATCAAGTGATTCTAACTCTGAATTTTTAGATATGAACTCAGGGACAATCACTTTCATTAACTTTACCATATCATTATTAAAAAAGATATTGTTAACACATAATTCTTCTATTTGAGATTTAACAGTACTATAATCAATATCTCTAACCTTGCCTATCATTATTTTTTTATGGTAGGTAGGTAAGGTATTCTCTCCATTTGCTAGAAGTTCTTCATACAACTTTTCTCCTGGTCTTAATCCTGATATTTTAATATCGATATCATCTGGGTATTGTAAACCTGATAAACGAATCATATTTTTAGCCAAATCAAAAATCTTGATGGATTCGCCCATATCAAATATAAAGATCTCGCCACCTTCTCCCATTGCTCCCGCTTCTAATACCAATTGTGAAGCTTCTGGGATTGTCATAAAAAATCGTGTTACCTCCTTGTCTGTTACCGTTAATGGCCCACCTTTTTCAATTTGTTTTTTAAATAATGGAATTACAGATCCATTAGACCCTAATACATTTCCAAACCTTGTAGTTATAAACTTTGTTTTGTTTTCTTGTTGCAAACAACTGATGTACATTTCTGCAATACGTTTAGAAGCCCCCATTACATTAGTAGGATTAACTGCTTTGTCTGTAGAAATTAAAATAAATTTATCTACATTATGTACAACTGATAAGTCAGCCATATTTTTAGTTCCTCCAATGTTTATTTTTATCGCTTCATATGAATTGTACTCCATTAATGGTACATGTTTGTATGCCGCAGCATGAAAAACAACATCAGGCTTATACTCATTAAATATAAAATTCATTCGATTTTTATCTCTTACGTCTGCTACAATTGGAATAAAATTATGAACTCCATTTTGTTTTAACTCTTGTTGCAAATCATAAAGCGCCGATTCAGCTTGATCAATAATGATTAACGTTTTATATTTATAATTGGCTACTTGCCTCGAGATTTCTCCTCCAATAGAACCAGCTCCACCAGAAATTAATATTGTTTTATTCTTTAACTCCTTTGCAACGTTTTCATTCTCTATAGAAATTGGAGCTCTATCTAGCAAATCCTCAATTTGTACATTTTTAATTTGTGATAATTTTAATTCTCCATTAATCCAATCATCAACTGGAGGCACAATTTTCACTTTTACAGAAAAAGCAACCAAACGCTCTACTAATACCCGTAATTTGTTTTTGTTTATATTCTGAATAGAAAATATAATTTCCGTAATATCATTATTATCAATAAAATCTCTTGTTAAAACAGCTGTAGAAAAAACTGGCGCTCCATTTATTCGCTTTCCAACTTTCTTAGCATCTCTATCAATATACCCAACAACGCTAATACTTTTACTACTACCAACTATAGCATTGTATGTAATTATACCAGATTGTCCAGCTCCGTATATCAATACATTTTTACTATCTTTAGAATCATTCACAATTGCATCATAGCAGTATTTAAAAAAATACCTTGAAGCTGTTAACACTATAAAGCTAATTAAGCTATTAATTACAATAATAGATATTGGAATTGTCATATCAGCAATTAACAATACCTCTCTATTCAATAATACCAATGCTATTATTACCATGCTGGATAAACAAATGGCATTAAACAAATTATATACATCTCTTATACCGGTATGCCTAACAACACCTTTATAAGATCCTATTATTAAAAAACTGATTCCACTAATTACAACAACTATTGGCAATTGATACAATAGTGCTTCCTTTTCAAAATTAAAACTTAAATTAAATCGAACAATATATGCCAACACAAAGGTAGTTGCCACTATTGTTAAATCGATTGCTAAAACAAACCATTTTGAAGCATGTTTATGCAAGCTTTTGGTTAAGTAATTTTGTATCATGATTGTGAGGATTTTATGATATTAATTATTCTATACAAATTTTCTTCTGTTAAATCCGAACCACTAGGCAAACAAAGCCCTTTTTCGAATAGCTCTTCTGAAGTACCATCAATGAATGACAACGTTTCCTTAAAAACAGGTTGCATATGCATTGGTTTCCATAAGGGTCTAGACTCTATATTCTCTTCTTGTAATCTTAACCTTATTTTTTCCCTCTCTTTGAAAGATGGTGTTAAAATACAAGTCAACCATCTATTAGAAAACATTCCTTTTGGTTCTTCTAAGAAAGAAATACCTACTAAGTCTTTTAATTCTGATTTGTATATCTCGTAATTTTTCCTTCTTGCATTAACTCTATCTTGTAACACTTCCATTTGCCCTCTACCAATACCAGCCAGAACATTACTCATTCTATAATTATGCCCTATATTGGTATGCTCATAATGTGGTGCATTATCCCTAGCTTGGGTTGCTAGAAAAATAGCTCTATCTCTTATTTCTTTATCTTTAGTCAATAAAGCTCCCCCACCAGATGTCGTAATAATTTTGTTTCCATTAAAAGATAAAACAGCTATTTTTCCAAAACTACCACAATTAATAGTATCAACTTTACTACCTAATGACTCCGCACTATCTTCTAACACAGGAATATTATATTTTTCTGAAATTACTTGAAGCTTCTTAGTTTTATAAGGCATTCCATATAAATGCACTGCTATAATTGCTTTTGGCTTTTTACCATTAGCTATTCTGTCCAAAATTGCTTTTTCTAGTAATTCTGGAGAAATATTCCAAGTATCTTTCTCGCTATCGACAAATACAGGTGTTGCTCCTAAATACATAATAGGATTAGCTGAAGCAGCAAAAGTAAAACTTTGACATAACACTTCATCTCCGCTTCCTACTCCTAACAACTTTAATCCAAGATGAATGGATGCTGTTCCAGTACTCAATGCAGCAGCATAAACTCCTTCTCCTACATAGTCAGAAATTGATTTTTCAAATTCATTTACATTAGGTCCCAGTGGAGCAATCCAATTGGTTGCAAATGCTTCATTTACATAATTAAGTTCGGTTGCGCCCATATGAGGTGAGGATAACCATATTTTTGGAAGTGTTGAGGTTTTCAATCTAAACTTGGTTTAAAATATTATTCTGTTTAATTTCTATGTATTGGCTTCTAAAAAACCACTGATTTTTTCATTAAAACAATGAATTATTGGGTAAACTTAAAGCGAATAATCCCACAAACATAAATTTAAAATGATAATTCGCTAAATGCAGGAAAAAATCGGTTTATCGTTTAAAACCAACCATTGAAAGACAAATACAAACAACTCAGCTACACTATATAACGTGACAAATCAACGACAAAGGAATAAAAAACATCCATAATTCAACAAAACAAGTAAACAAAACTTACATACTAAATTCTACTCATCTGTTTAACCGAAGCTTTATTTATTTTATCGGATTTATTCAATAATTCCTATTAAAAAAAAAGGTTTTATATTTATTTTACACATCTTTACCCAAATTTTAGCAATCAAATGAATATCGAATCTTTAAAACTTAACCCTAATCACCATATTCTAATCACTGGAGGAGCAGGATTTATAGGGTCTAATATTAGCGAAGCACTTATTAATAACGGTAATAAGGTAACCTGTTTAGACAACTTTGCAACAGGTAGACGAGAAAACATTTCTCATCTTGTTTCTCATAAAAACTATACACTTATAGAAGGTGATATTAGAAATATTAACGACTGCCATAAAGCCTGTAAAAATATAGATTACGTCTTACACCAAGCAGCTTTAGGATCTGTACCTAGATCAATAAACGACCCAATAACAAGTAATGATGTTAATGTATCAGGTTTTTTAAACATGTTAGTTGCAGCAAAAGAAGCAAACATAAAACGTTTTGTTTATGCAGCAAGCTCTTCAACTTACGGAGACTCTAAAGGACTACCAAAAGTAGAAGATATTATAGGTAAGCCATTATCGCCATATGCTATTACAAAATATGTAAATGAATTATATGCTGATATTTTCAGTAAAACTTATGGTTTAGAAACTATTGGTCTTCGATATTTTAACGTATTTGGAAGAAAACAAGATCCAAATGGTGCATATGCAGCTGTTATTCCAAAATTTGTAATGCAATTAATGAAACACGAATCTCCAGTAATAAATGGGGATGGTAGTTTTTCTCGTGATTTCACCTATATAGACAATGTCATACAAATGAACATCAGAGCTATGCTATCGGAAAATAACGATTCAATTAACACAGTATACAATACTGCCTATGGAGAACGTACTGACTTAAATGAATTAATAACATTGTTAAAAAAATACTTAAGTGAATTTGATCCAAAAATTGCTGATGTTGACATCACATACGGATCAACAAGACAAGGTGATGTCCCACACTCTTTAGCTTCAATTGATAAAGCAAAAAAATTACTAGGTTATGATCCTGAATTCGGAATTAAAACTGGCTTAAAAGAAGCTGTTAGCTGGTATTGGGAGAATTTAAAATAAAAAAAAACATGAAATTATCAGTAATCGGAACTGGATATGTAGGACTCGTAAGTGGAACTTGCTTTGCTGAAATAGGTAATACCGTTACCTGTGTCGATATAGACAAAACTAAAATCTTAAATCTAAAAAAAGGAATTATACCTATATACGAACCTGGATTAGAAGCTATGGTTCTTAGAAATATTCAAAATAAAACCTTAAATTTTAATACCAGCCTTAAAGCTAGTATTAACGATTCTGAAATTGTTTTTATAGCAGTTGGCACTCCTCCAGGTCTAAATGGAACTGCCGACCTAAAATATGTATATCAGGTCGCTAAAGAAATAGGTCAACATATGTCTCACTCGCTAGTTATCGTAGACAAATCTACTGTTCCTGTTGGTACTGCTGATAAAGTAAAGGCTATTATTAAATTAGAATTAGATAAACGAAACTTAACTATTCCGTTTGCTGTAGTTTCTAATCCTGAGTTTTTAAAAGAGGGAGATGCGATCAATGATTTTATGAAGCCAGACCGAGTGGTTATTGGATCTGATCATAAAGAGGCAACAAAAAAAATGAAATTTCTCTATAGCTCTTTCTTTAAAGCTACTTTAGATCGCCTTATTGTTATGGATGTTCGTTCGGCTGAAATGACAAAATATGTTGCTAATGCTATGCTAGCTACAAAAATATCTTTTATGAACGAAATTGCTAATATTTGCGAATTAGTAAATGCAGATGTTAATATGGTCAGGATTGGAATTGGATCTGATAGTAGAATAGGATACAGTTTTATTTATCCTGGATGTGGCTATGGAGGTTCTTGTTTTCCTAAAGATGTAAAAGCACTTCAACAGATCGCTAAAGAACATGGATACAAAACAGAACTCATAGAAGCTGTAGATAGTGTCAATAATCGACAAAAAATTAAGATTGCCGAAAAAATAGTGAAACGTTTTGGTAATGATTTAAAAAATAAAACCTTTGCCATATGGGGTCTTGCTTTTAAACCTGGAACCGATGATATGCGAGAAGCTCCTTCTATTTTTGTAATCAAAGAATTAGTGAAAAGAGGAGCAAAAATAAAAGCATATGACCCAAAAGCAATGCAAGAAGCTCAAGAGCATTATTTAAAGGATGTTGAAGGTATTTCTTATTTTGATTCAAAATATCAAGTCTTAGAAAATGCAAATGCTCTAATTTTATTAACAGAATGGAAAGAGTTTAGATCTCCAGATTTTCACGAATTAAAAAAACAACTAATAATGCCTATCATATTTGATGGAAGAAATCAATATGACGATGTTTTATTACATCAAGAAGGATTTGAATATTACCAAATAGGAAAACTATAATGACCTCAACTACAAAAATTGCTATAATTGGACTGGGCTATGTTGGATTACCACTAGCTAGATTATTTGCCACAAAATTTCCAGTAATTGGATTTGATATTAACCAATCAAGAATTAAAGAACTACAATCTGGTACAGATAGTACTCTTGAAATCTCGGAGCAAGTTCTAAAAGCAGTCCTTAGTACTTCTACTAAAATGGATACAGGACTTTATTGTTCAGATAAAACAGAAGATATAAAAGATTGTAATTATTATATCATAACCGTTCCAACCCCTGTTGACAAAAACAATAAACCAGACCTTACACCACTATATAAAGCTAGTGAAACCGTTGGAAAGCTTCTTGAAAAAGGTGATATCGTTATCTATGAATCTACAGTTTACCCAGGAGCTACGGAAGAAGAATGTATTCCTGTATTAGAAAAAATAAGTGGTTTAAAATTCAATATAGACTTTTATGCTGGCTATTCTCCAGAACGGATCAATCCAGGCGATAAAGAGCATACTGTAGATAAAATACTTAAGGTAACATCTGGATCTACACCAGAAATAGGAATTAAAGTAGATGATCTATATAAAACCGTAATTACAGCAGGTACTCACCTTGCGCCTACAATTAAAGTTGCTGAAGCAGCAAAAGTAATTGAGAACTCGCAACGAGATATCAATATTGCTTTTGTAAATGAGCTTGCTAAGATTTTTAACCTTATGGATATTGATACCCATGCCGTTTTAGAAGCTGCGGGTACAAAATGGAACTTTTTACCATTTAAACCAGGTCTTGTAGGCGGACACTGTATTGGTGTAGACCCTTATTATTTAGCGCAACGCGCTCAAGAATTTGGCTATCATCCAGAAATTATATTGGCAGGAAGAAGACTTAACGACAGTATGGGACAATATGTAGCGTCTGAAGTTATAAAACTAATGGTACAAGAAGACTTGCGTATTAAAGATGCCAAAATACTAGTTTTAGGAATTACTTTTAAAGAAAACTGTCCTGATGTAAGAAATACAAGAGCTGTAGATGTTATTAAAAACCTTATTGATTTTGGCACCAATGTAACTATTTACGACCCTTGGGCCAACCCTAAAGAAGTACAGCATGAATATAAGATGACTAATGTAACAGCTTTACCTGAGAACAGTAAATATGATGCTATAATACTTACGGTTTCTCATACAAAATTTTTAAAACTTGACTTGAAATCGTTGCTTAATCCTAATGGAATTATTTACGATGTAAAAGGCATACTAAAACCAGACCAAATTAACGGGAGGCTTTAAAAAAGACTTCGTAACCTCCATAACCATTATAACCTTCATTACCTAAACCACATATTTTGAGTCAACTAAAAAAAGGGGCGATACTTAATTATCTCACCATAATCTTAACCAATGTGGTGGGGATAATCCTCACACCTATTATCATAAGAAAAATTGGTGATGCAGAATATGGAATTTACGCAACTATTGGTGCTTTAGTTGCAACTATTTCTGTTTTGGATTTTGGTCTCAACAATACAATAATTCGTTTTGTTGCCAAATATCGGGCAGAAAAAAACAAAAAAGAAGAGGAAAACTTCTTAGCAATAACTCTGTTGATTTACTTTTTCATTTCTACAATAGTTGTTATTATTGGAACTTTGTTTTATAACGGGATCGATAGTTATTATAGTAATATGACTACAGAACAGTTAGAAATAGCAAAAAAAATGTTTATTATTTTAATAGCTAATTTAGCAATTTCATTACCCGGCGGTACTTTCAAAGGAATTTGTCTCGGCTACGAACAATTTGTTTTTCCAAAAATAATTAATATCATTAGATACATTTCAAGAGCACTTTTAATCATAACAATTCTTACTTTTGGGGGTAGAGCCATATCAATTGTAATTTTAGACACTATCCTTAATTTTATTATTATTATTGCTACAATGATTTTTGTTTTCAAAAAATTAAAGGTAAAAATTAAGCTGCATCAATATAATTTTTCAAAATTAAAAACCATCTTCAGTTATTCATTTTGGATTTTTGTTTACGCAATAGTAGCTCAATTTCAATGGAAAGCGGGACATATAGTTCTCGGAGGAATTACTGTTCCTGAAACACTTGCTATTTATTCTGTAGGCTTAATGCTTGGTAGCTATTTTGGAGCTTTTTCATCAGCGCTAACAGGAGTATTTTTACCAAGGGCTACCCAAATGACAGTTGCCAAATCATCGTCTAAAGAACTAACTGACCTAATGATAAAAATTGGACGCATTTCTTTTATTACTCTTATTTATATTTTAAGCGCGTTTATACTTTTTGGAAAACAATTTGTATTGCTATGGGTTGGAGAAACATACAGTCAAGCATGGTTAATTGCCCTCTTAATAATGTTTGCATATATAATACCACTTAGTCAAGGTTTTACAGGACCTCTTATTGAGGCAAAAAACAAAGTTGCCTTTAAATCAATTGTGTATTTAATTACAATGGGACTAGGCACTATACTCGGCTACTTTCTTGCTTTAAAACACCAAGCACTAGGTATGGTTAGTGGCTCTATAATTGGCTGGGTTATAGCTCAGAACATAATGAACATATACTATATTAAAGTACTGAAACTAGATATCATACGCTTTTTTAAAGAATTATTTTCAAAAACAATCATCACCCTGCTTATTATAATCAGTTTTGGATTCTTTATCAATTATATTCCAGGAAATAATTGGTTTATTTTTTTAATTAAATGCTCTGTTTACACTATTTTGTTTTCATTTATAATGTATAAATATGGTATGATTAATTACGAAAAAGATTTAGTTAGAAATGTTTTAAACAAATTATCAAAAAAAAGATAATACAATGTACAAGCTAAGAACTTTTTTATGGAGGATACTGGGTATTGATTACGGTCATGCTTTAAAAATTCATGATTATGTTTTTCTTGAAAACGATAAATTTTCGAAAATTGGACATAAAACCTATAATAATGGCGCTTTAGTATGGCGATGGACAGATGCCCTATTAACTATTGGTAAATATTGTAGCATAGCTAACGATGTTAGGTTTATAGTTGATGAGGGATACCACAAAGCATCTCAAATCACTTCTTTTCCTTTAATTAATAATATTTTTAACAATGAAGAACTTTTACCTAGTGGAAAAAAGAAAGAAATATTTTTAAAAGAAATAAAACAAAAAGAAGGTATTACAATAGGTAATGATGTTTGGATTGGTATGGGAAGTTATATTATGCCTGGAGTAACCATAGGAAACGGAGTAACTATAGGAACAAATTCTGTAGTAACAAAAGATATTCCTGATTACTGTATTGTTGCAGGCTCTCCAGCAAGAATGATTAAGCTAAAATTTGACCCTAAAACAATTGAAAAGTTAAACAAAATGTCTTGGTGGAACTGGAATGATTCCGAAATAAAATTAAGATCAGAAGACTTCTACCTATCAACAGAACACTTTTTAAAAAAATATGAGAACAAATACTAAGAAAAAAATCCTCTTTGTTATTGATTCACTGTCTTCTGGAGGGGCAGAAAAAAGTCTTATCACAGCCTTAAGTATCATAAACAAAGAAAAATACGCAATAGACCTGTTAACCTTTAAAAAAGGTGGACTATATAGTGCTCTAATCCCAAATGAAATTATTAGTTTATCATCTCCAAATTATTTTAACTATCTTTCCAATGATAAAAAAAACATATCAAACTTTAAAAAAGCAAAATATCTCTTTTTCAAATATTCGTTTTCTACTACACTTAGATTACAAAAATTAACAGCAAAAATATTTCCGAAATACAGAATACATCCAGCACAACTAAACTGGGTTTTCATAAAACCATGCCTTGACTCTTTAACAAAAGAATATGATTCAGCGATAGCCTATAGCCAAGGACTTCCAACTTATTTTGTCGCAAACAAAGTAAATTCAAAAAATAAATTTTGTTGGATCAACACAAACTACAAACAAGCAAACTACACTCCTAAATTTGATTTACCTCATTATCTGAAATTCAATAAAATCATAACGGTTTCTGAGATAAACTCAAAGATTTTCAAGCAGCTACAACCATCCGTATCACAAAAAGTTACTGTCATATATGATATACTCTGTTCTGACATAATTAAAAAAATGGCAAACGAGTCTAAAGGCTTTACTGATCATTTTAATGGATTAAAAATACTGACAATTGCTAGGCTAGCAGCACCAAAAGGACATAAAATGGCAATTGAAGCTGCTGCCATCATAAAAAACAAAAATATAAAGTTTAAGTGGTTTGCAATTGGTGATGGTGCTTTGTTATTAGAGTTAAAAAAATTAGTAAAAAAATACAAACTTGAAAATCATTTCATTTTTCTAGGAACACACGCCAACCCTTACACCTTTTTAAAAGAATGTGACATATACTGCCAACCATCACTATTTGAAGGATTTGGATTAGCAATCGCAGAAGCTAGAATATTATCAAAACCAATTGTAGCTACAAATTTTGAAATTGTTCATAACCAAATAACAAACAAGCACAATGGGCTAATAGTTGACATGAATCCTAATGCAATAGCAGATGGTATTGAAGAGTTAATTAAAAACAAAGAACTGAAACAAAAAATTATTTCTAATCTAAAAAAAGAGGTGATTAGTAATGAATTTGAAATAAAAAAAATAGAAGAACTTCTTGACTCATAACCTGATAAAAATGAAAATAAAAACAATAACCTGCCATGAAGTTTACAACCATGGTGCAAGTCTTCAAGAATATGCACTACTAACTTATCTAGAAGAACAAGGTCATAATGCTGAAACAATACATTATAAACCTCATTTCTTAAGCAATCATTTTAAATTATGGCTTGTTTCAAACCCTACATTCAATAAAAACATCATACTCCGTTTTATATATAGAGTTTTAAAACTCCCTAAACGTTTGGTTAATCTAAAACGTAAAAAGTGTTTTGATGATTTTTCAAACAAATACATCAAAACTACAACTAAACTTTATAAGACTAATGACGATCTTAAAAAGAATTTGCCAGAAGCTGATGCTTATATATGTGGTAGTGATCAAATTTGGAATTCTTTTTTTGAAAATGGAAAAGACCCTTCATTTTACTTGGATTTTGTTCCTGACAACAAGTTAAAGCTATCATATGCAGCAAGTTTCGCTATAGACCAACTAGAAGAAAAAATAAAACCCTTTGTTAAAGAAAAAATAAGTAGACTTAATTACGTCTCTGTAAGAGAATCTTCTGGAAAAAAAATACTGGAAGATTTGGGACTAACAAATGCCCATCAAGTACTAGATCCTGTATTTTTATTAAATCCAACTAGTTGGGAAGACCTAGAAGATAATAGTATCGAAAAAAACAAATATATATTTATATATGATTTTGACTCCAACCCAATTATTAAACAAATGGCCCTACAATTAAAAAAAGATAACGGCTGGGATATTATTACCGTTAATGAATTAATTAATTATGCTGACAAAAATTACTTTTTAAAAGGACCAGATAAATTTTTAACGCTCCTGAAAAATGCAAGTTTTGTTATTTCTAATAGTTTCCATGCAGTTGCTTTTTCAATTATTTTTCAAAAAGACTTTGTTGTATTTAATAGATCTTACAAAATTAATACTCGCATGCGAGATTTATTAAAATCCATTGACCTCGAACAATTACTTATTTTAAATGAAGGTATGGCGCAAAAACATCAAATTAATGATGTTAATTTTTCTCCTGTAAAAGAAAAATTGGATACACTAATAATCAACTCTAAAGCATATTTAAACAATGCTTTAAAACAAAAATAAATGTCTAAAATAGTCTATATTACAAATGGAGTATCTGGACCAGGAGGTTTAGAAAGAGTACTTTCTATTAAGGCAAGTTACTTTTCAGATACCATGCATCATGATGTTCATATAATAACTTTAAACAGTACTAACTCTGAATTGTTTTATAATTTTAGTAAATCTATTATTTTTCATAATATAAGAGCAAGTGGCAATCCAATTACTTACATAAAACAATATAGAAGCAGACTAAAAAGTAGTATAAAAAAAATACACCCAGATGTTATATGCGTTTGCGATGATGGGCTTAAAGGCCTATTATTACCATATATTATTGGAAAAAGGTGTCCAATGATATATGAAAGACATGTATCAAAAAATATAGAAATAAAAAAGGGTGCCACCACTTTCTTGGACAAGATTAAACATAAAGTCACTTTCAAACTAATGAATATGGGAGCTGCTAAATATAATGCTTTTGTTGTACTAACTAATGGGAACACCAAAGAATGGCAGCTAAAAAACATGCAGGTAATACCTAATCCGTTATCTTTTTTTCCTAAAAAAGAATCATTAAGTAAGCTAAAAAATAAAAAAGTTTTAGCTGTTGGTAAACAAAGTTACCAAAAAGGATATGATAGACTTTTGCAAAGTTGGAAAATAGTATATAAAAAACACCCAGATTGGGAACTAGATATCTATGGAACAATAAGTAAAAAAGAAAACTTACCTGCCCTTGCAAAAGAGTTTGGGATAGAAAAAAACATTAATTTTTATGAACCTATAAAAAATATAGCAGCAAAATACAAAGAAGCATCTATTTACGTGATGTCATCTAGGTATGAAGGTTTTGGCATGGTATTAACAGAAGCAATGGCTTACGGTGTCCCATGTGTTTCTTATGACTGTCCACACGGTCCTTCTGACATTATAACTTCTGAAAAAAACGGTCTTTTAATATCCAATAATAATATTAAAGAATTAAGCAAAGGACTCTTAACTCTTATTGAAGATGAAGGTAAACGTAAAAAAATGGGAGAAGAAGCAAGACAAGCTGTACATAGATATACAATAGAAAAAATTGCATCACAATGGGATACTTTATTTAAAAAACTAATACAACAATAAATGAGAATTGTTTTTCTTATAGATCAGGTATTTTTACATGGTGGCATAGAAAGAGTGCTTTCTATAAAGGCAAACTATTTTGCTTCAGACCCTACCAATGAAGTACATGTCGTAACAACAGAGCAACAAGAAAAAGCACCTTGTTACGACTTTAATACAAAAGTAAACTTTACAGATATCAATATTAAATACGTAAGGAACAAGTCATATTTTCACCCTAAAAATTTACTAAAACTACCTAGTCATATATATAAAATAAAAACGTTTTTAAAAAAAACAAATCCTGATATTGTTATTGTCTGTAGCCATAGTACAGATACCTATTTTATACCTTTTATTGTAAAACATATTCCAAAAATAAAAGAATTTCATTATTCTAAATCTATAGAAAAAACAAAACGTAATGATTCTAAAAATAACTTTAAAAAATTATTTTTAGAATTTACAGATTATGTAGAAACAAAATATGATAAACTGGTTGTTTTAAACAAAGATGAACAAACTTATTATAAGTCTCAAAATACTCTAGTAATACCAAACCCTTTGACTTTTTCTAGTATAGAAAAATCTAAATTAAGCAATAAAATAGTAATAGCTGCTGGTAGAATTGCTCCTGTAAAAGGTTTTGAAGACCTAATTGACATATGGGAACTAGTATCCCTAAAAAACACAGAGTGGGAGCTACATATCTATGGAGAAGGGCTAAAACAATATACGGATGAATTACAACAAAAAATTGAATCAAAAAAACTAAACAAAACGATTATACTTAAGGGAGCTACAAAAAACATCAAAAGCAAAATGTTAAATGCTTCAATTTATGCAATGACTTCTCATAATGAATGTTTTCCTTTAGTATTACTAGAAGCACAAGCTTGTGGTCTACCTATTATATCTTACGATTGTCCGCATGGACCCAAAAACATTATTTCAAAAAATACCGGATTATTAATTGAACAATACAACAAACAAGAATTTTCCGACAATCTATTATCACTCTTTAAAAACCATGAATTTATGTCTTCTTTAGGTAACAATGCTAAAGAAAACGCAAAAAAATATACACTTAATAAAGTAATGCAAAAATGGGTAGATTTATTTGAAACATTAAAACCAAACTAAATATGAGAACTATATTCTTAAATATATATAAATTATTCTTACTACCACATTTAATTCTCTATTGGTCAAGTGAGAACAAAAAAATAATAAATAAAGATTTAGAACGTTGGGCAATTTCTAAAAATATACACAAAGGGAAATACTCACTACTATTACAGTTTTTAGCTGAATCACCAGATTTTAGAACTTTATTTTATTTTAGAACAAGAAACATAACCACACATTTACTTAACCTATATTGTAAAAAACAAATAAATTTCACTATCGATTCCACTACAAAACTCGGCGGTGGAGTATTAACTGGACATCCATATTCGACAATACTTAACGCAAATAGCATTGGAGATAATTTTTATGTAAACCACTTAGTTACTGTTGGCGAAGTAAACGGAAAAAGACCTACCATTGGAGATAACGTGTCTATTTATACAGGTGCCATTGTTATTGGCGGTATAACTATAGGTAATAATGTAAGTATTGGTGCTGGAAGTGTAGTGGTAAAAAACGTGCCAGATAACGCTGTAGTTGTCGGAAACCCTGGTAAAGTTATTAAACAAAACACACCCTTATAAACATTAATTAATGAATACACTCATTCCAATTGAAATATATTATGACCTATACATAAACCTATGCTTATTCTTAGTCCTTTGTACGTTACTGCATACATTTGTACTAAAATTAGATGAAAATAAAAACTTAGTATTTATAAATTTTTGTGGATACACATTATTAACATTTCTTATACTTTATATTGGTCAAAGGCAGATCAGTAGCATGTTTGGTGATACAGTTAACTATAATCGTACATTTATCAGCTATCAAAATGGAATTCAAATTAGTGAAACAGTTGGAGATTATGGTTGGCACTTATTTATGAAAGGAGCTTCACAGATAATGTCTATACACACCTTTTTAACAATATGTGCTTTTATTTACATTTTCCCTTTATATAGAATATCTAAAGCATTTTTTAAAGAGTATTGGTTTTATGCCTTTTTAATGTTTGTTCTTTCTTTTTCTTTTTGGAGTTATGGTGTTAATGGAGTTAGAAACGGAGCAGCAGCATCTTTATTTTTATGGGGTATCAGTTACCATAGAAAAAAAGTAGTGATGGCTATATTTTTCTTTTTTGCAATACAATTTCACAAAACCTTATTGCTCCCAATTATTGCCTATATAATTACATATTTCTATAATAAACCTAAAATTTATCTTAGATTTTGGATAGTCTGTATACCTCTATCGTTAATAATGGGAGGGTTTTGGATAACCTTGTTTACAAGTCTTGGTTTTGGCGATGATCGATTGACTGGTTACCTAACTGGAGAAGCTGAGGTAAATAGTGGATTTAGATGGGATTTTATTTTCCATAGTGCCTTTGCTGTTTTTGCTGGATGGTATTTTATTTTTAAGAAAAAATTTAAAGATCAGTTATACTTTCAGCTATTTAACACCTATTTAATTTGTAATGGTTTTTGGATTCTAATTATTCGTGCCAATTATTCCAATAGATTTGCTTATTTATCCTGGTTTATGATGGCTATCATTATTATCTATCCATTACTTAAACAAAACTTTTTTAAAAACCAGCATTTAATGATTGGAAAAATAATACTTGTATATTTTTCCTTTACATATTTAATGTACTTTGTTTATTACGCTAAATAATACCATATGAAAACTATTACGATATTTACACCAACTTACAACCGTGCATATTGCTTAGATCAAGTATACCAAAGCTTGATACAACAAACAAATCAAGATTTTATATGGTTAGTCATTGATGATGGCTCTACAGACAATACCAAAGAACTAGTAGACAATTGGATTGTAGATAAAAAAATTGAAATTCAATATCATTATCAAAAAAATACAGGTATGCATGGTGGTCACAATGCAGCTTACGCTCTTATCACAACAGAATTAAATGTCTGTATAGATAGCGATGACTATATGCCTACAAATGCTATAGAGAAGATACTACTCTACTACCCTAACATAAAAGGCAATCCAAAATACGCAGGTTTGGTAGCCTTAGATGCAGACAAAACCGGAAAGATTATCGGAACTAAAATTCCTGACTCTATAAAGGAAACTACCTTATCTGATATCTATAACAAGCATAAAGTTAAAGGCGACAAAAAACTAGTTTATAAAACTGCTATTTTAAAAAAATATCCTAATTATCCAATATTTAAAGGAGAAAAATTTGTTCCTTTAGGCACACTTTATTTGATGATTGATCAAGACTACAAACTAAAACCTATAAATGAGGTGTTGTGTATCGTTGAATATCTAGAAGATGGTTCATCGAAAAATATACTAAAACAATACAAAAAAAACCCAGAAGGTTTTCTTTACTCAAGAACAATAGAAATGGTACACTCTAATAATCCCTGGTACACATTTACTAGAGCAATGCATTACATTTCTTCAAGCATCTTCTTAAAAAGGTTTAATGTACTAAAAAATAACCCTAAAAAAATAATTACATTTTTTGCACTCCCTTTTGGAATATTAATGCACACGTATATCTTATTTAAAATAAAAAAATGAAAATTCTTCAATTAATAAACAGCTTACAAACTGGTGGAGCAGAAAAGTTACTATTGGAATCTATACCTCTTTTTAACCAAAATGAAGATATATCTGTGGATTTAGCAATACTAAATAACGCTAAAGCTCCTTTCTTAAAACAATTACAAAAAGACAATTCATTACAAATATTTATCCTATCAAAAAAAAATCCCTACAACCCAATTCACATAATAAAAATAATTTCTTTACTAAAAAGATATGACATAGTACATGTCCATCTATTTCCTAGTTTATATTGGGCATCTCTTGCTAAACTATTTAGTTTCTCTAAAACAAAACTAATTTACACAGAACACAATACATCTAATAGAAGAAGAAATAAATTAGTTTTTAAAATATTAGATAAATTAATATATTCTCTATACTCAAAAATCATAACAATATCGCCAGATGTAGAAAAAGGAATTAAAGGTCACCTTAATTTTAAAGAACAAAAATTTGAATTAATACAAAATGGAGTTAATATTAAAAATATTAAAAACGAAACTCCATACTTAAAACATGAGCTAACAGAAGAGATATCCGAAAATAATAAAATATTGGTTCAGGTTTCTTCTTTTACAAGTCAAAAAGATCAAGAAACTTTAATAAAATCTCTTCAATTATTAAATTCAGACATCGTTTTATTATTAATAGGAGATGGTCCACTTAAGGCTAGTTGTAAAAAATTAGTAGAAGGGTTACAACTCACAGATAGGGTCTTTTTCCTAGGTATACGCATGGATGTACCAAAAATTTTAAAAACTGCAGACATTGTTATTTTATCCTCACATTACGAAGGCCTATCTTTAGCTTCTATAGAAGGTTTAGCATCTGGAAAACCATTTATAGCTTCTGATGTTCCTGGATTAAAAGATATTGTGAAAGGCGCTGGCCTATTATTTCCTGATAAGGACTTTAAAATGTTATCTAAACACATTAATGATCTATTAAACAACAAAAGCTATTACAATAAAATAGCCCTTAAATGTATTGATAGAGCAGATAAGTATGATATAAAAAACACAATAGAAAAACAAGTAACATTATACCGAACACTATAAAAAAATTATACATTAAGCCATTAGACCTCTAATCATCTACTCACAATAGCATCAGGTATAATAATAATAATCATTAAAAAACTTACTAAAAAAGCCTAGGATAAAAACTAAGCTTTTTTAGTGAATATTAATTTTCAATAACTGTATTGTTTTCAATTAAAACAGTACTTGATAGCTGTACATTATCAACTATTTTTACTGGATATATTTTTAAAGGAGTTTTAGACGTGTACAATGTGATTTTATTGTTCAAAAAAGTACTATTTGGCACATCACTATAAAACAAAATCCCATTTGCTCCTATATTCGCATCTATTTCATTGTTTTTTAACACAACATTACTGGCTCCACTATTAAGCTGTATATCTCCAAATTTATTATTCAATATCTCTATAGAGTTAGCAGCTATTAAACTAGGCGGTGCGCCAGTAACTGATTTGGTTTTAACGCCAGTAACCGTATTATTCTTTATAATAAAATTAGAGGTTGTAGATTTTGTCCATTTATTATTTAAAGCTAATGAAAAGTTGGCTCCTTCTAACATTTCAATAGTATTACCATCAATTATAACATTATGCATTGTATTCATAGAAGTAATACCTCTACTACTAGCTTTAATAGTATTATTAAACAACCTTGAATTAGAAACTCCTTTATTTGGATCAGAAGATCCCGCTCCTAATGCTACACCTACAGCACCTATTAACGTATTATCATGTACGTATACTCCATTTCCTGCCACATTTAAAGCTACATTTCCATTGTTCTCAACAGAATTTCCATAAATTTCATTCCCATACACAAAGTCTTCTCGGTCAAAATTATCAGCTCTTCCTGCTGATATCCCTCCTCCAGTGATTCTATTATTTCTAACGATCAAACCATCTACAGTAGAAAAAGTTACTCCTGTATTAATCATTTCATTATCCTCTAAAATCAAAGGACCATTACCATGAGAAAACTGAAATTCACCTGCTCTTGGATTTGAAATTTTATCTGTAACAATTTGTTTATTGCCTTTAATAAAAATATGACTTACTCTTTCATATTCAATTAACTCACCAGTTACAGGATTTGTTCCTCTGACTGGTTCAATATTAAAATTTGAAGAAGGAGCTATTCCATTTGAATTATTTGTATCAATTCCCCCATCAATAAATTCATTGTTTTCAATTACAACTTGCTCCGCACTAGTTATAACTAAATTTGTTCTTCTTGCTCTAATAAACTTATTATTTAGTAATTTAATGTTCTTTGAACGGATGTGTCTTTCATCAAAATAATGATATATTCCACTTATATATAAACAATCACCTGTAGCATCCATAAATATTACACCATCTATAGTTATATCTTGCCCACCTTTTATAGACATTGTATTTATCCACTCATTAGTTTTTCCAGTAGCTCCATCAGAATCTACAAATCCAGAATTATAGTCGTGTTCATCTCTTTCTCCATGTAATGTTCCTCCAGTAACTTTTATATTATTAGCATTATATATAGCTAATAAATCCGCTCTAAAATGGCCATTAGGCTGCAAACGTAAATGTGTATTAACACTCATCGCTAAATGAAAATGTGAAGGAATATTAATTGCCTGTTCTGGAGGCGAACCGTCCTTTAAGAAACCATCAGTCTTAAAAAAAGCATCAAAATCATTTATTACAAATTTTCTTCCACCAATATTAGATATCTTATTAAACAATTCCTCAATATTATCTGTATTAAAAGCAGCAATATCATCTGGCACTTTACCTTGTTCAATATCCCATCTCGAAGGATGAAAGTTAAAAACATCACTTATTAGAGAAACTTCACCTTTAACATCTAAGGTATGATTTAATAAATCTCCATCTATTTTACCAGATCCAGAAAAATTTAATGTCCCGTTTACAATTTCTCCTCCTTTAAAAACAAGCTTCACATTATCTTTTAAAGTGATACTCTCTCCCTTTAAATCTAGTTTACAATCAATTTCTAAGGTTTCATTTGCCTTTAATGCCCTTAAACTAAAGTCACAAGGAGTATCACTAATATCTAAATCATCTACTGGTATAACTTCTTCTTCTTTATTCAATTCTTCAAAAGCAGGTTCATCACTGGAACAGGAACTAAATAAAAAAAGACAATATAATATAGTAATTGTAATTTGTAATAATGAGGCTGGAAATAATTTCATAATAATTCTGGTATAATAATTTATTCTTATGGTTTAAATTATCGTTATAAAGGTAATCAACTAAGCCAAAAGTTTCGACTAAACAATCTTTTTTATCGATAAAACACACAATACATACGGTAGATTATTGTTGTTGGACTATTACAACGCATTTTTTTTATTAATATTCGATAAAATACGTATTCTTCATAAACACCTTATTTATTTTTATCAAATATGTGCAATAGAACCAACAACGAGATAAATGACTATTCATCCAAATAAGATTCGCTTACCAAAATTTGGTCCGTATTTTATGTACTTTCACTCCTTGTATATGTTAGAGTAATATCAGTTATACATCTTACTTATAACCACAAAACAACTGTTTTATAATATGAAGAAAATTATTAGAGTAACCACCATTGCCGGATCATTGGGAGGACTACTAACTGGGCAATTGCGTTTTATGAACTCTTTTTATAAAGTAATTGGAATTGCAACTGGTTGTGATTTACTTGAGAAAGTAGGAGCTAGAGAAAACATTGATACAATTGCTGTCGAAATGACACGTAAGATAACCCCTTTTAAAGATTTAAAATCAGTTTATACATTATACAAAATATTTAAAAAAGAGAAGCCGTTTATTGTTCATAGCCATACTCCTAAAGCAGGAACTACGGCAATGATTGCTGCAAAACTAGCTAAAGTTCCGCATAGACTACATACAATTGCTGGACTTCCTCTTGTTGAAGCAACAGGCATGAAGAGAGTCTTACTTAATACAGTTGAAAAAATAACATATGCTTCAGCGACAAAAATATACCCAAACTCTTATGGTTTACAAGACATTATTTTAGAAAATAAATTTACGAATTTAAATAAACTAAAAGTTATTGGAGAAGGAAGCACCAACGGAATTAACACAAGTCATTTTGACACCAATCACTTCACTGATGACACCAATGATAAACTGAAAAAATCGCTTGGTATAAAAAGTAATGATCTGGTATTTATCTTTGTTGGTAGACTTGTAAAAGATAAAGGAATAAATGAGCTTATTACAGCATTTAAAAAACTAAACAACTCTCACTACAATATTAAATTACTTCTTGTAGGAAGTTACGAAAAAGAACTTGACCCTGTACTTCCAAAGACTGAAAAAATAATTGAGCAAAATAAAAATATCCTTTCGGTAGGCTGGCAAACCGATGTAAGACCATATTTTGCAATTGCGGACATACTTACATTTCCTAGCTATAGAGAAGGATTCCCTAATGTAGTAATGCAAGCTAATGCAATGGGACTATTTGCCATTGTTACCAATATTAATGGCTGTAATGAAATCGTTATTGAAGGTAAAAACGGTACAATAATTCCAGTTAAAAATACAGAAGCGTTATACAAAAAAATGGAAATGTCTTGTAACAAAAGTTTTTCATATTGTAGCGACACCTGTAGAAAATTAATAACTGAAAGATATGAACAACAGTATATCTGGAATGAAATTTTAAAAGAATACCAATCTCTAGAAAATAGCTAAAAGTCAAATTAATGCAAACAAATACCAATAGAGAAATTGGCTCTTTTTTCCATAAAACAGAACCGAATAACATTCTACAAACAACATTACCTTTTAATTCTTACCAACTATTTTATACAGGAAGACAAGCCATAAAACATCTCTTTGATAGACTTATTGAAGAAAAAAAAGCTGAAACTATCTGGCTACCTGAATATTATTGCCAACATGTTACTGATTGGTTAAAAAACATATACTCCAACATAAAAACCTATACAATTAACCCTTTTGATTTTTCATCATCAATAGACATTTCTAGCTTTTGCTCCCCTGAAGATATTGTTTTATTAAATAATTTCTGGGGACTAAGTAATTACAAAATTCCAACCAAAAACCATAGAGCAATATATATTGAAGATCATTCTCATGGTTGGCTAAGCAAATCATGTACATCTAGTAAAGCAGATTACTGTGTTGCATCTCTTAGAAAATCGTTACCAATTCCACTTGGCGGTATTTATTGGAAACCTAATAGCGAAACTATTATAGAAAACAATAACCACAAAATTGATAAAGAATTTTACTCATTATGGGATGCCAATATTAAGGCTATGAATTTAAAATCTCAATATTTATCAAATAAAAAAACAAAGATAAAAAAGGAAGAATTCATCAGTATTATAGCAAACACAGAAGAAGTTTTACATAATGACCATAGAATCATAAAAATTAAAGAAGAACATAAAATCCATATCGAAAGCTACCTTAGCTGCAATGTTAATAGTTATAAAGAAAGAAATTTAGAAGAACTATTACTTCATACCTCTAAAAGTAAAAACTTTAAAATTATTTACTCAAAATCTAATCCTACATTTGGATTACAACTTCTATTTAAAAACACAACTAGCTTTAATAATTTTAAAACACATCTAATAAAACACAACGTTTATCCTTCCCATTTATGGCCTGGTAATAAAACAAATTTTGACTGGTCTTATCTATTAAACATTCATATTGATTACAGATACAATAAGACGGACATGCTATATCTTGCAGAATGTATTAACAAATGGAGTTCTCAAAACAACTAAAAACTATATAAACACTTTAAAACTGTTACCGATTATCTATATAAGAGAACTCTAAAACTAAAATCTAATCCTTTTTTTCTTGTTCACTTTTATTGTTTATAGATTTGAATTTAATACTCAACATAACAATACACAAAAGACCAACAATTCATGTATCAAACTATTATTAAACGGTTACTAGACTTAATAGCTTCACTAATAATCCTATCATTTTTATTCCCATTTTTTTTAGTTGTTTTTTTAATTTTACTTTTCACAAACAATGGCAAACCTTTTTTCTTTCAATCAAGACCAGGTAAAAGTGGTGCTATATTTAAGGTTGTGAAATTTAAATCTATGAATGATAAAAAAGATGAAAATGGAGAATTTTTACCTTTTGAACAACGAGTAACCAAATTTGGTAATTTTATACGTAAAACTTCTTTAGACGAAATTCCACAATTGTTTAACGTCATAAAAGGAGATATGAGTCTTGTTGGCCCTCGTCCGCTTTTAGTACAGTATTTGCCATTATATAATGAATTTCAGAAACAGAGACACAATGTCAAACCTGGAATTACAGGATGGGCACAAGTTAACGGAAGAAACACAATTACCTGGGAAAACAAGTTTGAATTAGATGTTTGGTACACTCAAAATATTTCGTTTTTCACTGATCTTAAAGTTTTATTACTTACTGTCAAAAAAGTTTTACTAAAGGCAGATGTAAATAGTTCTGAAAACTTAAACATGAGCACTTTTACGGGTAGCAAAATACATAAAAAACATGGTGTTAATTGATTTACCAGCAAAACACACCACTTAACTAGACAATTTATTAACCTCATCATGAGGTCACAAACATACAAATTTCAATAAATAGACTTTAATAAAACCTATTATTTCATTTCTTTTATAAATACACAAAAAAAACTTTGTTTTTACTAAAGATATTTACTCTTATAACTAAGACTCCTTTTCATAAATTTCATGCCTATAAAAAAAAACACTACATCAAATTTAATATAATACTCAATAACAAAAAAAAGTATAAATAAAACCAAGAATTAACAATACTACTTTTTATATTGCACAGGTTAAAATGAGAAAAAGGATTTAAATAAATATGAACAATAAAGAGATAAGGATTTTTGGCGCTGGCGGTCATGCTCAAGTAGTCATAGACACATTAGAGACAAATAGTTATAATGTCGTCGAAATTTTTGACAACTCTACAAAAACAATCTACACTCCTAACTTAGTCGTCAAAAAAATATTACCAGACTTTAGCAACTTTCCAACAGAAGGACCTCCATTAATCATTGCTATTGGAAATAACAATATCAGAAAAACTATTGCTGATAAGTTAAGTACTTCGTATATTTCCATAATCCATAAAAAAGCAATTGTATCCTCTACAGTAACAATTGGGATAGGGACAACTATTTTTGCAGGAGCAATAATACAGGCAAATACTCGAATTGGGAATCACGTAATTATCAATAGTGCAGCAAGTGTAGACCATGATAATAAAATTGATGATTTTGCTCATATTTCTCCACAAGTAACACTTTGTGGTGGTGTACACATAAGCCAAGGTGCATTTATTGGAGCAAATTCTGTAATCATCCCTAATATTAAAGTTGGAAAATGGGCTACAGTTGGAGCTGGATCAGTAGTAATACAAGATGTACCTGATTACGCTACTGTAGCAGGAAACCCTAGTAAAATACTAAAAGCTAAAGAATACAGGTTAGAAGTTAAAAAATTAAGAGATAAATCCGAAATACAAGCTTATACAGACCTAATTACTACATATTGGGAAAACAACATCTACTACTCATACGAGTATTTAAAATACTATGAGACCCCAAAAATAGGACTACACTACTTCCTTTTAACTGAAGCTGGTACTCCAAAAACTATAATGCCCTTTTATGTTCGTAAAATAGAAGGACTATCTAACTATAATGATGTTATCACACCTTACGGATACGGAGGCCCAATATATTCTAAAAACACTAAATCAAATGTACTTTCTGAATTCTGGAGGCTTGTAGATGATTGGTATTTAAAGAATAATATCGTAACTGAGTTTGTTCGTTTTAATCTAAATGGCAATCACTTGAATTATACTGGAAAACTTATTAGTACACTTTTAAACGTTAAAGGAGTTATAAAAACTGATGATGAAAAACAATGGAATCAATTTTCTAAAAAGGTTAGGAACAATTATAGAAAGGCAGAAAAATGTAATTTAGAATTCTCTATTTATCATGGACAAACGATAACAGAAGATGTCATTACACAATTTCACACTGTCTATACAGAAACAATGGAAAGAAACAAAGCAAAGGATATATTCTTTTTCCCTAAGCAATATTTCGAGAACATGATTCATGCAAATCCAGATAGTTTCGCTATAGCTATAACACATAAAGACAATATTACCTATTCTACGGAGCTTATTATTATAAATAACAATGTATTATATGCCTTTTTAGGAGGTACTAGAGCTAAATATTTCGAAACCAGGCCTAATGACCATCTCAGAGTAGAAATACTAAGATGGGCCGTAAGAAACAACAAAGAACACTATGTTTTAGGTGGAGGATTAAAAGATTTTGACAATTTGTATAAAAGCAAAAAAGCATTTTTCCCAAAAGATAATGATGCCATGTATTATACGGGAAGAAAAATAATTAATCAAGAAATATATGATAAACTAGCAAAAACAACATGCATTAAAAAAGATGAAGTTTCTGATTGTGATTATTTTCCACTATATCGGGATAATGATTGAATAATATTATTAAACATATTAACCCAATCTCTTGAATTTATTACTCCTAAAATAAAAAATAAACTTGAACGGTTTTACCCAAGCTAGAATGACTAATAACATAGACAAACATATAACAGTAAGTGTAGTTAAAGAAAAAAAGAAGTGGGATACAGAAATTAAGAATCTTGATTCATACGATTTTTATCACACCTATGATTATCATCAATTAGCTAAACAAAAAAATGAATCGGCAATTTTATTTGTATATGAATTAAATGAACTAACAATAGCATTACCTCTACTAATACGTTCAATAAAAGAAACTAGCTATTTTGATGCCACTTCTGTATACGGATATGCTGGACCGATTTCTAAAAACATCCCTGATGACTTTGACTCTAGTAACTTCAACCAAAAATTATTAGAATTTTTAAAATCTAATAATATTATCGCGGTATTTTCTCGCCTAAATCCATTTATCAAAAACCAAGAAAGTATAATCGGTACATTAGGCACAATCGAAAGCATTGGATCCGTTGTGAATATAGATCTCACAAAGGATATTGATACTCAAAAAACTTCATATTCTAAAACCACGAAACGATATCTAAATAAAACAAAAAAAATATGTTCAGTTATTACAAGTGATAAAGAAGAGGACATTATTACATTTATTGACCTCTATCATGAAAACATGAAAAGGGTAAACGCCAAAGACTCTTATTTTTTTGACAAAGAATATGTTTATAAAATTCTAAATAGTGATGCATATAATGCTGAAGTTTTATTTGCAGTAATGAACGAAACTAAAGAAATTATCTCAGCAGCTATAATGGTAAAAACTAATGAAAAAATTATTCAGTATCACATTTCTGGAACAAGAACAAAACATCTAAATCTTACACCAATAAGATTATTAATTGACGAAATGAGAATCAAAGGAACCAAAGAAAACTATACCTATTTTAATCTAGGAGGTGGTTTAGGAAGCCAAGAAGACACCTTGTTTCAATTTAAAGCTTCTTTTTCAAAAGATTTTAAAGATTTCAAGATTTGGAAACACATTATTGATACTGACATATACGATGAACTTGTAGAAAAAAACATTGCTCTAAAAGACATTGATAAAAATAATGTAAGCTTTTTTCCTTTATACAGATATGAATAATAAAAAACTGAGGCTATAATGTATTATAGTCTCAGTTTTTCTTTTTAACTGTCCCGTCATAAAATAATGATGAAAAAAAATCGTTATAAATGGAAAAAAACATACTGAGAAAGACTACACCCTACGTCTAATTAAAAAGTTATAGTTAGAAAAACTAAGCGTAAACAAGAAGTTTTTTTTACTTTTTAAAATAATCAGCTATTACATCCACAACCAATCCTCTTCCATGAGTACTCCAATGCTGATCATAAACTAAATCCGTTTTTTCTTGACTTTTTAAAAATTCATTTCCAAAATCTATCACTGAAATTTCTTTTTTTTCAATATTCCTAAGAAAATCATCACTACATAAACGTCCATCAATCAAAAGCACATACTTATCTAAATCTAAAGGGTCTTTTTCTAGCAATAGGTTAAAATTGCTTAAATAGACACTATCTTTACTTTTACCTTTTGCTCCATCTCCTATTCCCTGTTTAACACCTGATAAAAAACCTTTTATCCTTCCAACTTTATTTGTCAAAGCAGAAATAGCACCAATATCTTTTAAATACACCAATAATTTCACCTTTTTAATCGCTCTATTTATAGAAGTATTCAATGATAATCTACTAGAAACAGCATATGAACTTCTAGTCAAGTCATCTGTATACCGCATATAGATAACCACCTTATCCATTTGATCGAACAATTCCTTATACTCATGAATTAAATGCAACTGATCTACTAAATCGTAGCCTGCATATCCAAATTCAAAAACTTTTGTATCACTTAGTTTTTTTTCTATTTGTTGCCCTAAAGAATTATCATAATTAGTATGAAATCCCTCGATAAAAGAATCACCAACCAAGGCTATGTTATATTCTTTCGAATCTGGCTTGTAATCATCATATACAGAGTTAAAACCAAATGAATTAATGCGATACTTTCCAACATTTTGTCTCCTATTACCTGTTACAGAATATCCAGTTTGATTAGGAACCCATTTCTCAACTTGATTTTTATCCAAAAAACGTTGTGGCCTTTCATTATGCAAATGAAATACCCGTACAATTAATTCTAGTGCAAGAACTATTACAATTCCATAAATGGTTATTTTTTTTAAAAACTGTAGCATAACTAAAATTGAAAATATATAAATGAGCGATCTACTCCATCATCATAAAAAAGTAATAATGAAATAACAATGATTATATATGAAACAAGTCTCAAATATTTATTCTTAAAAAGAAACGGATTTCGCTCATCCTTTCTAATTATGTATTCAAAAAGAACAAATACAATAACTAAAATAAAATAATCAACCATTCGGTATCCTCTTGGATGCAAATAAGTAAAATGGCTAAAATCAAAAAACATTTTATTTAAATAACTGAAAGATGATTCAATAGTATCACTTCTAAAAAAGATCCATCCAATAGTTACGACTGTAAAAGTCCAAAAAATCTTAGCTCCTTGTGCAAAAAAAGCTGGTATTGATTCCAAAAGATTTACATCTTCTAAAAAACGTCTATTTTTTCCACTTATTAATGAAGGAACAAATAGCAATGCATGAAAAACTCCCCAAACAACAAATGTCCAATTGGCACCATGCCAAAATCCACTTACTACAAAAATCACCAAAACATTTCTAATAACTACACCTTTACTACCACCTCTTGATCCTCCTAATGGAATATACAGATAATCTCTAAACCAAGTTGACAAAGAAATATGCCATCTTCTCCAAAACTCTCCAATATTTCTGGAAAAATATGGAAATTTAAAGTTCGATTTCAACTCAATACCAAACAACTTAGACGTTCCGATTGCTATATCTGAATATCCACTAAAATCTCCATAAATCTGAAAACCAAAAAAAACAGCTCCCATAACAAGTGTAGTACTAGAATAATTAGCGCTGTTTAAGAAAACATCGTCAACAATAGGCCCTAAACTATCTGCTATTACCATTTTTTTAAATAATCCCCATAAAATTAACTTTAAACCTGCTACAGATTGCTCATAGGAAAACTTCCTGCTTTTAAGTATTTGCGGTAGTAAATTTGTCGCCCGTTCTATTGGTCCTGCTACTAACTGTGGAAAGAAACTAACAAAAGCTGTAAAAGCTATTAAATCTTTAGTTGGCTCTAATTTCTTTTTATAGACATCTATAGTATAACTTAATGTTTGAAATGTGTAAAAACTGATTCCCACAGGTAGTATAATATTCAAACGCTCTGCTCCTATTTTTGCTCCGAAAAACGAAAAGGAGTCCACAAAACTATCTAAGAAAAAATTATAATATTTAAAAAAACCTAAAAAACCTAAATTTATACAAATACTAATCCACAAATACAGCTTACGTCTAGCAATACGTTCTTCATCTCTCAGTAAGTTTCCTATACTAAAATCTACAAGAGTACTAAATACAATCAAAAAAAGAAATCGCCAGTCCCACCATCCATAAAACAAATAGCTGGCTATTACAATTAAAAAATTTTGTGCTTTTAAATTCCGCTGAGTCACAAACCAGTACAGAAAAAAAACAATTGGAATAAAGATTGCGAAATCTATGGAGTTAAATAACATTGGAATTAATTATTAAACTTTATAATTATAAACTCAGAACTTCTATTTTCTTTATGCTGCGCTTCTCTACATTTAACTCCATCCGAACATTCGTTTTTTAAACGCTCTTCTCCCCAACCATTAGCAGTCACCTTATCTTCTGAAACTCCTTTTTTCAATAAATACTCCAAAGTCCTGTTTGCCCTTCTTTCTGACAACCATTTATTATATTTTGCCGTTCCTCTACTATCCGTATATGAATTAATTTCTATTGAAATTTCGGAATGAATTTGCATCAATTGAGCTAAACTTTCTAACGTTTCTTTTGATTTGTTATTTAAATACGAAGAGTCAAAACCAAAATACACTCCACCCAATTCCTTAACTTCGGCTATGATACCCTTTTTTCTCGCTTGCTCTTTTTCGTCTTGTTCTTTTCTAGTTCTTTCTAGTTCGGCAAGGCGGTTTAGCTCTTTTTGACGTTCTAATTCATCTGCTAGTTTCTTATCCGTAATCTCTTTAGCTATGGAATCAGTAACTCTTTGCTGCTCTTCTTCATAAGCAATAGTATTAGCTAATTTTTCTTTTCCTTTTTTGCTTAATTCTTTATTTATACCAAAACGATAAACCATACCTGCTGCATGCTGAATATAATTAGTAGCCTCAGTTTTCATTGCCCATTTTCCCGAAGAATTAAAATCAACACCTATATTATCCGTAAACCATAATCTGAAACCAACTACTCCATTGTAAGTTCCTCTACTTACATCATTTGCATTTGTATAACCAAGTCCTACCCCCAAATAAGGATCGAACCAAGCAGTATTACCAATTATCTTATTAAGATCATAACTAAACCTAAAATCACCTGCATAAAAGTCTCTTTCAACAAGATTTACCACTCCATCAATTACTTTTCCTTTAGCATACTTATTATAACTAGCAATAAGTTCTAGTCCTATTCCGTTTTTCAAATATCTCCCAAAAGATAATCGAGAAGGATATGGAGCAACATTCCAATGATCTCCAGCTGTTAGTAACTCATTAAAAGAAGAACCAGAATCGTCTACTATATTCATTCCTAAACCTATAACCCAGGAACTTTTTACTATACTATCATTTTTTGTAAGAGGTGATGGTTTTTCTATCTGAGCAAAAACACTATTAGATAATATAATAGCAATTACGACAACATAGATTTGTTTCATAACATTGTGAGGTTAGTGCACAAAAATATCTTTGCACAACGCAGTCCCAAAATAAAAACCGTTAACTGTTGGAAAAATCGATAGATAGCACTTTTCTATCAACAAGAGCTAAGTATAATTAAAAAAATAATCGCTTATTGGATTTACTCTTGTTTTTTAAATACTATTTTTTTTAAGGTTAATGGTAATTTTACAATGTTAAAAGGCTGAGTAATTACCATAGCTGACATTTTACCAACATTTCCCTTTTCAGAAACTAATACCTGTAATTCTTTCTCACTTTCCTTAACACTAACAATGGAGATGCTATTTCCTGCCTCCCTTTTTTCTCCCATGCAAAGCACAATTACCATTTCCTTAGTAAAATCAATCTTTGGAAGTGCAAAACCTGGTTTTCGTGTCCTATTAATTAGACTATAGAACTGTTGCAACGCTTTTGGTTCTTTTATCACTTGTATCTCTGGAGTATTAGGGCCACCAAATTCATTTTGTAAGATTATAGAAAACGCTACATTTTTATTTTCGCTATTTTTATCCTGAGAAATTGCATCATTCGTCATTCCACAAGAAACCATGATTAATATTATTAGACTGTAAACTGGTTTTGTAAACTTCATCTGTATATTATATTAAATTCTTAGCTTTTTCAAAAGCTGAATTATAGACCTCTTCATAAAGTGGGACTATATTATTGATATCAAACTTTAACGCTTCTTTGTAAGCATTTATTTTAAATGTTTCCAAAAGAGTGTCGTCTGATAATATTTTAATTGCATTAGATGCCATTTCCGTAACCTCACCTACATCACTCAAATACCCACTTACTCCTTCTACATTTACTTCTGACAAACCTCCTGCATTACTAGAAATAACTGGAACTTTATTAATCATAGCCTCTAAAGCTACCAATCCAAAACTTTCTGTTTCTGATGGTAATAAAAATAAATCTGAAAAACACAAAATACGATCTATTTCATTACTGTTTCCAACAAAAATAACCTTATCCTCTATTCCTAGCTCAACACACAAATCTTCAGCATCTTGTTTTTCTGGACCTTCGCCTACCATAACCAATTTAGAAGGTATCTTTTTTTGTACTTCATTAAAGATCAGAATAACATCTCCAATCCGCTTTACCTTTCTAAAATTACTAATATGCGTAATTATTCTTTCATCTTCATCTGCCATCATAGAACGTTGGCAATCTGTAAATGCAACCTCATGATTCTTAGCATCAATAAAATTCGGAATAACCTCTATTTCGCCTTTTATATCAAACAGATCAAGAGTATCCTTTTTTAAACTTTCCGAAACTGAAGTTACAATATCAGAATTGTTAATACTAAACGTTACTGCTGGCTTATAAAAAGGATGACTCCCTACCAATGTAATATCCGTTCCATGTAATGTCGTCACCATAGGCAATTCAATACCTTCTTCTAATAACATTTGTTTAGCCATATACCCAGCATAAGCATGAGGAATTGCATAATGCACATGTAACAACTCAATTTTATGCAGCTTAACAGTATCTACAAGTTTACTAGATAAAGCCAATTCATAGGGCTGATAATGAAATAGAGGGTATTCAGGTACGTTTACCTCATGGTAATGGATATTACTATTTAGCAACGCTAAACGTACTGGCTGTTTATAGGTGATAAAATGAATTTCATGACCTCGATTAGCCAAGGCAATTCCTAATTCCGTAGCAACTACACCACTACCTCCAAACGTTGGATAACAAACAATAGCTATCTTCATATTTCTTTAACTTTTATCTGGTAGTATAGCATCATAAATTAACTGCTGTATTACCGTACGTGTACTTCTTGTTATTATTTTTCTATTGGCCGCAGTAGGAAATGTTCTATTAGACAAAAAAACATATACCAATTCTTGCTCAGGATCTACCCATGTAAACGTTCCTGTAAAACCACTATGACCAAAACTTTTATCTGAAACACATCCACATGTGTTTCCCATTCTATTCATAATTGGTTTGTCGAAACCTACGCCACGCCTTACACCTTTATGACAAAAATGACATGTATTAAATTTATCCACAGTACTAGCATTTAAATAACGTTTTCCTCCATAAAATCCTTTCTGCAAATACATTTGCATAATTTTTGCAACATCATTGGCATTACTAAACAGTCCTGCATGTCCTCCAACACCACCTAACATTGCGGCTCCCATATCGTGCACATAACCTTGTACAACTTTATGTCTAAAGTAATCATCCTTTTCCGAAGGAACAATCTGATCTTTGTTAAACTTTTCTAAAGGATTAAAAGTTGTATGTGTTGCTCCCAACGATTTATAAAACTCTTCTTGAGTAATTTTATCAAGAGGCATTTTATATTTTCTTTCAACGAAACGTTTCAATAAATAATAGGTTAAATCACTATACCGATACACTTTTCTTTTCTTTAATTTGGTAGTATCTATTCTTAAATATATTGAATCTTTAAAATCGTTTCTTAAAAACAAATTGTTATCCACTTTTAATGAATATTTCTTAGTCAGATTTCTTCTATAATATTTTGCTGAGGGCTGTCCGTTTTTATCTAGTGTCTTAATATAAAAAGGAATCCATGCTGGCATTCTTCCATAATGAGACATGGCGTCTAACATGGAAACATCTTCTATTTCTTTTCCTTTTAGCTCTGGCAACATATCCTTAAATCTAGATTTAAAATTAACCATTCTAGACTCTTCTAATTTCATCATCATTGGTAAGGTTGCCAAAATTTTAGTTAAAGATGCCAAATCATAAATATTATCTGACGTTATCTTTTCTTTTCCAGCATAGGTTTTGCTACCAAAACTCCTATTATAGATCACTTTTCCTTTTCTAGCCACCAAAATCTGTGCTCCTGGAAAAACAATAGTATCAATTGCCTCTTCTACCACTTCATCTATCATATCTAAGCACTCTGTACTTAAGCCCACTGATTCTGGAATCCCGTAGCCTAAACGTAATAAATTATGACTCCTTATCATTGTGTTTACAGGAAACTCCTTATGTGCGCTAACAGGAAGTTTTCCTTTTGACGCCAATGCTCCAAAAATTAGTTGTGCTGATTTCTCCTGAGCTATAGTACTATTCTGATAACTAAGCAAAACTGACTCGATATGTGTTACATTTTCTAAATCCAAAAGCGCATATGGCTTTGCAAAAACAGTAAGAATAACATCATGTGTTCTTGATATTTCATTTACCCATACTAGCTCTCTATCTGTAAACTTATAAGGTTTCCATGGATTATCATTACCTCTGTGTAGCCCAATAATTACTTGATTAAAGCCTGCTAACTGCTTTTTTAAACTTTCAATATCAAATGCCTTTACTTGCGTAACATTTGCATATTTTCTTAAGGTTTCTATAAAAGGCATAGCATCTGCATCACCCAGTTTTAAATATGCAATTTTTTTATTTTCTAAATTCTTAATCGGTATTAAGTTCTTATGATTTTTAACTAGTGTTAATGCATTTTCTATGACTTCACTATACAACAAATCATCTGCTAATGAATTTAAATCATCTACTAAGTACTCCTCAACAACGGGAACATATTTGTTTAACCCTACCTTATACTTTGTACTAAGTATCTTTTTAACAGAATACGACAATCTAGCTTCAGTTAATACCTCAGTAATATATGCCTCTTTTAGCGTTGCTATTCCTTTTGTTATATCTTCTGAAATCAATAATACATCGCTACCCGCCATAAAAGCATCTAAATCTGTTCTTCCAGTAGTACTATAATCAGCAATTCCTTTCATCTCCAAAGCATCTGTAAAGATAAGTCCGTTAAACTGCAGTTCCGTTTTTAATAAATCTGTTACTATTTTTTTTGAAAGCGAGGAAGGAAATGATGCTTTTGAAGTTAAATTAGGAACATTTAGATGTGCTACCATAACACTTCCCAATCCTTCAGCAACAAGTTTTTTATACGGGTACAACTCTAATGAATCTAATCGTTTTTTATCAAAACTAATAGTCGGTAAGGTTTTATGAGAATCGCTATCTGTATCTCCATGTCCAGGAAAATGTTTAGCATTAGCCAATACACCTTCACTTTGCATGCCTAACATAAAAGCCAATGATTTTTCTGTAACATTAGTTCTATCCTCTCCAAAAGACCTATTGCCTATAATTGGATTCTTCGGATTGGTGTTGATATCTACTACAGGACCAAAATTAACATGAACCCCCAATCTTTTACAATGCGCTCCAACTCTTTGTCCTACTTTTTTTATAAGTTCATTATCAGTTACAGCTCCTAAAGTCATATTCCAAGGAAAAGCGTAAGTAGAGTCTAAGCGCATATTTAGCCCCCATTCAGCATCCATAGCTACCAATAACGGAGTCTTTGCTAATAACTGCAGCTTGTTATTAAGTTTGGCCTGCCCTACAGGGCCTCCTTTTGAAAAAATTATACCACCAACATGTTTTTCTTTCACCAACAGTTTTACCCTATTTGTATGAACTGTATCCTTATTAGAATAGGCCCTAATCATAAACAATTGCCCAATTTTTTGATCTAAGTTCAATGTTGCATAGGTACTATCTACCCATCTCTGTTGCCTTACACTATCTTTAGCTAACAACGGATTGTTTTGCGAAAAGCTCAAACCACTATAAAGGGTTATAAAAACTATAAAAAATATCTTTCTCATCATCTAATGTCTAGCAAATGCTATACCAATTAAAAAAGCCAAAAAACACACATCGTATTTTTGGCTTTTTTTATATTCATTATTATTAGTACTCAGTGACTAAAAAACTAAGAGTACTAATAAATTGTTATTAACTTAAAAATCTATTATGCCAGCTATCTTTAGCTGGAACTTCCCAATTTTCTTCATACTCAGCCTTATTATTCACCAAGTTATTAAACACTATAGTATTTTTAGAAACTGCTTTATCTTTAGCCATTTTTCTAAAATCTTTTAATGTTTTATAGGCAACAAATTCTCCTTGTTTATAAGAAACATTCATCTTATCTAACAAATCAACATTATATTCTTTTTCTAATTGTTGGATGAAACTTACAGAAGCATCTATAGAACACCCAGAAGCAGACAACACTTCCTGATCGATAGCCAAAGTGATAAACCTTTTGTATTTTAAATCAAAACTTCCTCTAAGCCCTGTTCCATGAACCGTCCAGTCTTCAATAAAATTCTTTAATTTTTCTGTAATCTCACTCAATTCCTGATCAGAAAAAGAACGATTGGATTGATAAATCCATACTCTAGCCGTTTCTGGCAAACTCTCAAAAGATACATACATCCTTACAATTCCTCTGCATTAATTATTAATTCAGCAATATCCATAACCTGAACATCTGCTTCTCTTTCTTTATTTTTTACTCCATCTGTCATCATCGTATTGCAAAACGGACATCCTGTTGCAATAATTTCTGGTGTAGTTTCTAAAGCTTGTTCGGTACGTTCAATATTTATTTCTTTTGTCCCTTCTTCCGCTTCCTTAAACATTTGTGCTCCTCCAGCACCACAACACAATCCTTTTTTTCGACAATTCTTCATTTCCACTAACTCGGCATCTAATTTTTTTATTAGATCCCTAGGCGCTTCGTAAACATCATTGGCTCTTCCTAAATAACAAGGATCATGAAATGTTATTTTCTTTCCTTTAAACTTCCCTCCTTCAATGGTAAGTCTACCCTCTTCTACCAACGATTTTAATAATTGTGTATGATGCACAACTTCATAATTTCCTCCTAATTGAGGATACTCGTTATTTATAGTATTAAAACAATGTGGACAAGCTGTAACTATTTTTTTTACCTCATAAGCATTTAGCACCTCTATATTGGTAACCGCTTGCATCTGAAACAAAAATTCGTTTCCTGCTCTTTTTGCAGGATCTCCAGTACAACTTTCTTCAGTTCCTAAAACAGCAAAATCTACCTTTGCCTTTGTCAATAATCTCACAAAAGCTTTAGTTATTTTTTTTGCTCTATCATCAAAACTTCCTGCACAACCTACCCAGAATAAGACTTCGGGTTGTTTACCCGAAGCCATCATTTCTGCCATAGTAGGCACTTTAATACTTTCTGTCATTACAAAATATTTTAATTCCCGTAATTGGGTTAAGTGTCATTAAAACTTCCTCTAATTTCACTATACTGTCTTTATTAAATTTTACAAAGACAGCAATTATCTAATGTTTTCCATCGTCAAAAACTTCAATAGTTACTTCCTTTTCAACTAAATCAGTAAATTTCCCATTATATCGTGTAGCTTTTACCAAATGGTTGTCTATCCAATGGTAATTTCCACCACGAGGTTTTCCCATCAATAAACTGTGGTATTTAAACCCATGTTTCTTTAACCATGTTTCTGTTACTACTCTGTGTGATTCCGTTCTTGAGGTAAAAAAACAAATCATATGTCCTTCATCGTACCATTTATTACAGGTAAGTAATGCATCAGTAAAAGGAGCACAAGTTCCCATTCTTTCTGGCTCTTCATTAGGAACATCTTCGGTAATAGTACCATCAATATCGATTAAATAATTTTTTACACCTTCTGGTAAAACTGGACTTATTAATTCTCCTGCTTCCACCTTTTCGTGTAGCAACTTATCCGCTTCTTCCCTTTTCATTCTTTTTCTTTTTTTTTCTTAATTAATAATTATAAATAGCAATTTTTCTTATTTTTCTTCGCTCCAATTTAGACGATCCATTTGATTAAATGGCCAGGGAGCTCCATTATTTTCAATATTGGTCATCATATTATTTAAATCGGTTGGTGCAGCCGATTGTTCCATTACCAAATACCTTCTCATATCTATGATAATAGATAATGGATCTATACTTACTGGACATGCTTCTACGCAAGCGTTACATGATGTGCATGCCCACAATTCTTCTTGAGTGATATAATCATCTAATAATTGCTTACCATCTTCCTTAAATTCACCTTTATTCTTTTCAATATTTTTTCCAACTTCTTCTAGACGATCTCTAGTGTCCATCATTATCTTTCTAGGTGATAATTTTTTTCCTGTTTGGTTGGCAGGACATTCACTTGTACATCTTCCACATTCTGTACAGGTATATGAATTCATTAATTGTACCCAGTTTAAATCCATAACATCTGAAGCACCAAATTTTTCTGGTACCTCGTCAGCATCTCCCTCGGGAACAGCAAATGGATCTGCATCTGGATCCATCATTAACATTACTTCTTTAGTAACAGCTTCTAAATTATCTAATTCTCCCTTAGGTTTTACGCTACCATAAAAAGTATTTGGAAACGCTAATAAGACATGTAAATGCTTAGAATAATATAAGTAGTTTAAAAAGATTAGAATTCCAATAATATGTACCCACCAAGCACTTCTTTCAATAATATGAACAGTGGTTTCTCCTAATCCATTAAATATGGGAGCCAGATATTGACTGATAACATTTCCTGATGCCAACTCTTGAAAATGAGGATCAGTAGCATTCATAACCAAAAACAAGGTCATTAATACCATTTCGAAATACAGAATGAAATTTCCATCATTTTTTGGCCATCCTTTCATTTCAGCACTCCAAAAACGCTTTATTCTTATTATATTTCTTCTAATCCAAAAAATTACTACAGAAACAAATACCAGTAAGGCTAATACCTCAAATGTTCCAATAAGCACTCCATAAATACTTTCTCCAATTAATGGCAGAAATACACGATGAGTTCCTGCAAATCCATCAATAATAATTTCTAACATTTCTATATTTATGATGATAAAACCAACATAAACAACAATATGAAGTATTCCTACAACTGGTCTTACTGTCATTTTTGACTGACCAAATGCAATTCTTAGCATATTATTCCAACGCAACGATTTTTGATCAGAAATATCTTTACTTTTTCCTAATCTAATGTTACGAATTAATCTTTTTACATTTTTAGCAAAAAAAGCAATACCTCCAATAAAGAGGATTGCAAATATGATGTTTGGAATAATACTCATTTATCTCTACTTTTTTAATTCCTTTTCTTCTGCAGGCGCTTCATATACCTTTGCTTTTTTTCCAAAAAGAGAGAAATGAATATATCGTTTTGGGTTTAATCTTAAATCTTCCATTAACAAATCCATTTGCTTGGAAGCTTCTGTTAAATTGCCGTATAATTCTTCATCATTCATCAACTTTCCAAGTGTACCTTCACCGTTTTCAACTTTTGCTAGCACACTATTTAAACTAGAAACTGTTTTTTGTAAACTACGTACTGTTGATCCCAAGCCTGCATTAGAAAGTGAATCCGATAACGAAGCAAAATCTGAAGTTATCTTTTCAAAATTTGCTAATGAATTATCTAATTTACCATTTTTATCTAATACTCTATTAAGTCTTACAGATGTTTGCTGAAAGCCACTCAATGTTTTATTCAACATTAATATGCTGCTTTTTAAGCTATTTCTGGATTCATTATCCAAAATACCATTAAAACCAACCATTAAAGAATCTACACTACTAAAAGCGCTTTCTATTTTTTGCTGTAATGGTGCTAAGTTTTTTTGCAATAAATCGGTAAGACCTGGTTTTATATGCTCTCTTAACGTATCATTACTTTGGGCTATAGCTGCACCATCATTGGCTGGAATAATCTGAATTCCTTTACCACCAATAATACCAGTATCATATAATTCTGCTTTACTATTTTTTGAAAACTGGAAATCGTTATCCACATTTAGCGCTACCAAAAGTTTTCCGGAATTATTTGGATGAAAACCAATTGAGGTAACTTTACCTACTTTAAACCCATTAATAGTTATAGGAGTACCTGAAACCAAGCCCCCTACGTTAGTATAAACGGCATAAAACCTTCTATTCCCTTCAAACAAAGGGGTAGATTTTAAATAGCTAAACCCTAGGATAAAAAGTAATATTCCTCCCAGTACTATACTTGCTGTTTTAATTTCTCTGGATAATTTCAAAAGCTTTATTTTTTAACAAAGCTAAAAATTATTTTTCAATAAGCATTACGATACCAAATAAACATCAAAATAACTTATTTACCATTCATAAAAACCCAAATACTACTATTGTTTCATGGATTTTAAAGCTGTGGACAACGCTATTCTTTTTCCTTCTTTATAAGCCACAATAAAACAGGTTGTATAACCTTTGTGTATGGCTACTTTCTGATACGCTTTTGCTTGATCATAAGAAGGTGTTGCTCCATAGAAATAACGATACAAATTTGTATATTTTTCTTTTGAAAGTTTATCCAAACTTTCAAAATTCTCACCAATTAATGGAATGTTTTTTGAACTCGCCGCCAGCTGTACTTTAAAAATTAGGGTTGCCTTTTTAAGCTTGTCCGTTGACGCCTCTTTTTTTGCGCTTGAAGTTATCTTTTTTGTTTCATTAGCCTTTTCCGCTACCACAGGCTTAACTTTTTCTATAACCTCCTTTACAACCTCTTTCTTTTTTGGAGTTACTTCCTTTTTAACTAGCTCCTGCGGTTTATCCTTCTCCACTGGTGTTTTCTTTACATTTGAAAGCTCTTGGGTTTCTGCTACATAAACTCCATTAAAATCAATAATAGCATCAGCTATGGCTTTCCCCATTTCAATTTGTCCCGCTTTAGAATTTAAATATTTACCTTCTGGTCCATAGGTTAAAAAACCTGATTCGACCAAAACACTAGGCATAAACGTTTGATGCAGCACAATAAACCCTGCTTGTTTCACTTTTCTATCTTTACGCTTCAGTTTACCCGTAAAATTATCTTGAATTCTTTTTGCCAAATCTATACTTTGACTCAAAAATTCTTCTTGCATTATTGTCAACCCTATAATTGACTCTGGAGAATTAATATCATAACTAGCATACTTCGTCTCATAATCCTCTTCAAAATATATGGCTTCGTTTTCTGACTTTGCAACAGCAAAATTTTGTTTGTTTTTATGTAAACCCAATACAAATGTACCTGCACCATGTGCTTCAGAAGTATGAGAATCGCAATGTACAGAGACAAATAAGTCTGCATTTGCTTCATTTGCTATTTTACCTCTTACAAAAAGATCAACAAATTTATCTGACTTTCTAGTGTAGATAACCTTGATTGCAGGGTTTTTCTCTAAAATTCTCCCAACTTCAAGAACAATATTTAAGGCAATATTTTTTTCTAAATACCCATTACCCATGTTACCTGGATCTTTTCCACCATGACCAGCGTCTAACACCACTACAAACTTATCTCCCTCAGTAACAACTGGTTTGTTGGTCCTAAAAGAAAATAACAGAGTGCTAATTATAACTAGTGAAAGAATTTTATAACGATTCATTTGATATTATTTTTAATTTATTAACTGTATCAAGGTTAAAATTATGGTAAACTCTAAGGGGCAGACAAAAAAATATACGTAATTTTGAACTCAAATACCGAGCCATTATTATACAAAAATAGGATTAAAAGCATTGCAAACAAATAGACAGTACATACTTTTAGGTTTTTTCGCATTATTGTGCTGTGTTTTTTCGCACGCACAAGAGGACAAAACGATACCGTTAACAGTAAAATCAAAAGATACTTTAACCGTTACTCCAAAGCAAGTTACAACAGCTAATCTAGCTGTTAGAGACACCATAACTAATGACTCTATAGTCAACGATTCTCTGCCCAAAAAAAAGCCTATGCTTACTGATAAGATAAGATATAAGGCAAAGGATTATGTGAAAATGAGTCAGAGTGAGAAAAAAATATACCTCTATAATGAAGCAGAAGTATATTATGAGGATACCGAATTAAAAGCTGGTATTATCATTATAGACTACACCACAAATGAAGTTTATGCTGGAAGAATTAAAGATTCTACTGGAAACCTAATTCAAGATCCTTACTTTAAACAAGGAAACAATATTATAGAACCCGATTCTATAAAATTTAATTTTAATACAAAAAAAGCATTAATCTGGAATTCAAAATCTGAACAGGGTCTTGGTGGAGGCGGAATGAATGTTTTTGCCTCTTTAACAAAAAAAGAAAACGACTCTGTATACTTTCTTAAAGAAGGAAAGCTCACAACCTCAAAAGATGTTTTAAATCCTGAATATTATATCAGGATCAGAAAAGCAAAATTTGTTCCAGGTAAAAAAGTAATTGCTGGTTTTAGTAATATGTATATTGCTGATGTCCCCACACCTATTGCTGTACCTTTTGCATATTTCCCTATGTCAGATTCTAGAACATCTGGTCTTATTTTTCCAACTTTTGGAGAAGTAAACGATAGAGGGTATTTTATTCAAAATGGAGGATATTATTTTGTATTAAGCCCTTATTTTGATCTAGCCGTTTTAGGCGATTTTTATACCAACGGTAGTTATGGCTTTAGAACAGAATCTAATTATAGAAAGCGCTACAAATATAATGGTCGCTTAAATTTTAGGTACGAAAATCAAGTAAATAGTCAAAAAGGATTTAGCGATTATAGTAGAGGAACACAATATAATATACAATGGTCCCACTCACAAGATTCAAAAGCTAGTCCTAATTCTAACTTTTCGGCATCTGTTAACCTTGGAAGTAGTAAATACTACAAAGAATCTTTAAATCAATTAAATACTCCAAACCACCTTAATAACACATTATCATCTTCTATTTCATATTCTAAAACATTTCCAGCATATCCATCTATTAACTTAAGTCTTACTGCTAATCATTCGCAAAACACAAATACGGAAAAAATAGACATGACATTACCTGCATTAAGAGCTAGTATGGAACGTATTTTTCCTTTTGCACCAAAAAATGGAAGTAAAAAAGGGATTCTGCAAAACATAAACTTTCAATACAGTCTTACAGCCGATAATAAATATAGTACCGATGATGACAATTTCTTTTCTGCTAAAATGTTTGAAGAAGCAAGAACTGGAGTTAGACACGATATCCCTATTAGCACAAATTTTAAAGTATTAAAATACTTAAGCGTTAGCGTGGGAGGTTCCTATAATGATGTATGGGCATTTAAAACTATAAAAAAGAATAATTACACCGAAGAAAATGGAGTCGTTATAGACACGCTACAAGGATTTGATCGATTTAATAAGTATAATTATAGTGCAAGTATTGGTACCACGCTATATGGTACTTTCAATTTTGAAAAAGAAGGTAGAAATCTAAAAGCAATACGACACACGGTACGTCCTTCTATAAGTTGGGGATACAATCCAAGTTTTGAAGATACTTATGAAGAATATTTAGATAAAAACGGAGATATGGTTAGGTACAGTCCTTTTGAAGGAGGTTTGTATGGAGTTCCTAGTCTTAACAAATCTAATTCTTTAGGTTTTTCTCTAAGCAACTCTCTGGAAGCCAAAGTAGCCAAAAGAGATTCTACAGGATTAGAAATTGATACTAAAAAAGTAATGCTATTAAATAGTCTTAACTTTTCAAGTTCTTATAACATGGAAGCCGATTCCCTAAAACTTGCTCCAATTAGAATGTCTGGTGGAACAAGTATATTGGACAACAAAATGAGCATTAATTTTGGTGCTACATTAGACCCATATGCTATTGATAACAACGGAACTAGAATCAATACTTTTAATATTGATAACGGAGGGAGTTTAGTACGTCTCTCTTCTGCCAATGCCAATGTTAGTTATTCTATTTCTAGTAAGTTGTTTGAAAAAGATGGCAAAAAAGAATCTGGAAAAGACAATAATAGCGCCAGCGGAGGAAGAAATGATGATCTTTTTGGTAGAGCAAATGACTTTAGTGATAGCAGGAATTTTTCCGAAAACGATAAAGACAAAGACAAAAAAACTGATGATGTAGAAAACCCGCATTACGGAGCTAAAATACCATGGGATATACGATTTGCATACGCTGTAACATACAGCAATGGAAAAAGGCAAGGTGAAATTTCTAACAATTCCTTAATGTTTTCAGGTAATATTGAACTATCACCAAGATGGAAAGTTGGAGTGTCTTCTGGTTATGATTTTAAAAACTCAGGATTTACTTATACACAATTGCGATTTGAAAGGGATTTAAAAAGTTGGAGACTTAACTTTAACTGGGTTCCTTTTAGCACTCGAGCTTCGTGGTATTTCTTTGTTGGGATTAAGAGCTCTGTATTAAGCGATATTAAGTGGGAAAACAGAAGTGAACCAAGGAGAAATCTTTAATCTCACCAGTGGGTTTAACTTCCTGATGCTTACATCGAAAATGACTAAGGGTTTTCCTTTTTCATGCCTCGAGGGCTCGAATACGGTTATTGATTTAAATTAAAAACATATAATATATGAAAACTATAATTTCAACAAAAAATGCTCCAGCACCAATAGGTCCTTATAATCAAGCAATATTAACAGGAAATACCCTGTATATTTCTGGCCAAATCCCAATAAACCCAAGTACAGGAAAACTTGTCGAAGGAGATATTAAAGCCGAAACCAAACAATCTATGGAGAACCTAAAAGCTATTCTTACAGAAGTAGGTTTAACTTTTGAAGATGTAGTTAAAGCTTCAATTTTTGTTAAAGACATGCATCAGTTTAGTCAAATAAACGAAGTTTATGCAACCTATTTTGATGAGGCTACGGCGCCTGCCCGGGAAACTGTGGAAGTTGCAAATTTACCTATGTTTGTTAATGTTGAAATTTCTATGATCGCCATTAAATCATAAAACAAAAAAAAGCGATTAGTTTATAAATAAACTAATCGCTTTTTTTCAAAATATTTTTTCTTATTAAGCTTTTTTAGCCTCTTTTAAGTTTTTAACATGGTATTTTACCAAACCTTCTATAGGTCTGCGAATAAAATTACCGGCCGTATATCCAAACTCTTCTGCAACATCTAAAATCTCATCTCTAGAAAAATATGCTATTGATCCAGCAAAATGTACTGGAACAGTTTTTATTTCTTCCTTATATTGAAGAATCATATTTTTTGAAAAAACACGTATTCCTTCTTTTATCAATTCGGTTATATACGAATGTTCCTTATTAGAAAACATAAATTCTGCAAAAGATGCCAAATATACATTTGGATTAGGTTGCTTATATAACTTTTCTTTTATAGCATCATCTCCTAAATCGTATTGATTTGCAAATGATTGCCTTAAATTTTCTGGCATGTGATGGTAATAATAATCCCTTATTAATTGCTTGCCATAATAGTTTCCAGCAGCATCATCCATTAAAGTATAACCAAGAGAAACCACTTTTTGATGTACAATTTTTCCATCGTAATACGAACAGTTAGATCCTGTTCCTAAAATACAAACCACAGCTGCTTCTTCTTTATGATTTACAGCAGCATAAACCGCTGCAAGTGTATCTTCCGCAACTGATGCCTCTGCATTTGTAAAAAAACCTTGTAGCACCGCTTTTAGTGCTGCACTAGGTTTTACAGTACCACAACCGGCACCATAAAAAAATACATTAGTAACTTCAGCTTTTATTTTTATAAGCTGATCGCTTTCTTTAATTCTTGCTAACAATTGTTCTGAAGAAATAATGGCAGGATTCATCCCTTGAGTTCTTATCTTATCAAAAAGTTGCTCTCCATTCTCATCTACTGCTATCCAATCACACTTTGTTGAGCCACTATCTACAATTAAAATCATATGTTATAAAAATTAAATTTAAAAGTACACATTTTAACCAAAACATGTACTTTTATAAGCTGTTATTGTTAGTTATTACAATGTAGTAATATATTCTGCTAAATCAATTAATTTGTTAGAATATCCTGCTTCATTATCGTACCAAGAAATTACTTTAAAAAACTTAGAATTTAATTCAATTCCAGCTCCAGCATCAAAAACACTAGTTCTAGCATCTCCAATAAAATCTTGAGAAACTACTGCTTCATCAGTATATCCAAGTACACCAACTAAATCACCTTCTTCTGATGACTTTTTCATTACTTGCTTAATTTCCTCATAAGAAGTATCTTTCTTTACCTTTACCGTTAAATCAACCACAGAAACATCTGCAGTAGGAACTCTAAAAGCCATTCCAGTAATTTTTCCTTCTAAAGCTGGTATTACTTTTGTTACCGCTTTTGCTGCACCAGTAGATGCAGGAATAATATTTAACATTGCACTTCTACCTCCTCTATAATCTTTACGAGATGGACCATCAACTGTTAACTGTGTTGCTGTTGTAGCATGAACAGTTGTCATTAGTGCTTCCTCTATTTCAAAATTATCGTCTAATACTTTTACGATTGGAGCCAAACAGTTTGTTGTACAAGATGCATTTGAAACTATTTTATCTGATGCTTTTGCATTTTTATGGTTAACTCCCATAACAAACATAGGTGCATCTTTTGAAGGTGCAGAAATCACAACTTTTTTAGCACCACCTTGGATATGGTAATCAGCAGTTTCTAATGTTGTGAAAATACCTGTACATTCCGCAACAATATCAGCTCCTACAGCATCCCATTTTAAATTTTTAGGATCGCGTTCAGCAGTAATTCTTATTACTTTTCCGTCAACAACAAGATTTCCGTCTTTAACTTCTATAGTACCATCAAAACGGCCATGTACAGAATCGTACTCTAATAAGTATGCTAAATGCTCTACATCTAATAAATCGTTAATAGCTACTACATCTACATTTGGTCTTTTTACAGTGGCTCTAAAAACCAATCTCCCTATTCTTCCAAATCCGTTAATTCCAATCTTTAAGTTTGACATTTTTCTTCTTTAATATTAATTTTAATTTACTTATGTGGTCATGATATCAGAAACTCTTAAGAGCTCCTTATCAATACTTGTTTTTCCTTTTACTGCTTTTTCAATTGGTGTTAAGGCTATTTTGTCGTTAACAATACCAACCATAAAATTTGATTCTCCACCTAAAAGTGATTCCACAGCTTTTACACCCATTCTACTCGCTAAAACACGATCAAAACACGATGGGCTTCCTCCTCTTTGCATATGTCCCAGTACAGAAACTCTTACTTCATAATTTGGCATATGTTCTTCAACATAACCTGCCAATTCAAATACATTACTACCTGTTTTATCACCTTCGGCTACTACAACAATTGACGATGTCTTTCCTGATTTTTTACTTCGCTTTAACGATTCTAACAACCGATCCAAGCCCATATTTTCTTCAGGAATCAAAATCTCTTCTGCTCCAGCACCTACTCCAGCATTTAAAGCAATATATCCAACATCGCGTCCCATAACCTCTACAAAGAACAGTCTATTGTGCGAACTTGCTGTATCTCTAATTTTATCTATAGACTCTACCGCTGTATTTAAAGCAGTGTCGTAACCCAAAGTATATGAAGTACCATAAATATCATTATCAATAGTTCCTGGAATTCCAATAACAGGAAATTTATATTCTTCATTAAAAATCATGGCTCCAGTAAAACTACCATCTCCACCGATTACAACAAAGGCATCAATTTCATTATCAACTAAATTATCGTAAGCCTTTTTACGTCCTTCTTTTGTTCTAAAATCATCGGAACGTGCAGACTTTAATATTGTTCCTCCTTTATTTATAATATTATTTACGCTTCTTGCATTCATAGGCTTAAAATCAGCCTCTATCATCCCTTGATACCCTCTATAGACACCTATACAATCTATATGGTGATAGGCACAAGTTCTTACTACTGCTCGTATTGCAGCATTCATTCCTGGAGCATCGCCTCCTGAGGTTAACACCCCGATTCTTTTTATGCTTTTAGACATGTATTTTACGTATTACTCTGGTAAAGCTACCAAACTTATGTTAATATAAATAATGGAAAACGTGGATTTTTTTACGCGCTCGAAATTCAAACGTTTTCGTTAACAACTTTTTAAGTTATCGTTGTTTTTTCTTTCCTTTTTGACTGAATTTAACAATTCCTTTACCTTCGATTGTCTCATCATCTTCGGTTTTTGATATGGTTTTAGTCTTCTTTTTCTCTTTCTTCTTTATTCCAAATATTTTTTGAAACAATTCTTTAAAACTATCAAAATCTACTTGGTACGACAAACCTACTCCCTGTGTATATCCTTGACGGTCTGCAATAAATTGCTGAATTTCATTTTCTTTATTGAACACCTTTAAGCTTAGTGTCCCTTCCTCATTTAGTAATATCTCAACTTCTATATTTCCAACCAGAACAGTTTCATTAACGCCACCAACAGGAACACCAACCTTACCATTAATTAAAACACGATCGCTAATTTGTGTAGATACGGTAACTCCCACCCTATCTTCTGTCCTAATATCTGCATTTCTATCTCTATAACCTTGCTCATAGGACACTCCTAAATTAAACACCCCATCATCATCTGCCAAAACCTGATTTAACAAACCAGAAGCCGTTTGAATTAAATTTCCTGTAATTGCTTCCTGAGTAATATTTAGCTCGCTTATAAATGTCCCTTGAGCTAATAAAGAAAACACCTGTTGCTCTCTTTTATCTTTATCTTGCAAACGGTATTTTAATTCAGATTTTAATACTGAATTCAACCCTGGGAATTCTACACTAAAATCAGGAACCGGATGTTCCAATTCCCCTGTTAACGATATTACAGCCTCCGTAGGTATTCTTCTTGTAAAAGAAGAGTTATCTAATAAAGGAGCAGGATTTGCATTTAATGCATATACCGCTTCAATATTAATTCTAGCATTTAAAGGATCTCCATCCCACACCAATGTTCCTCCTGGTTTAACCTGTAGTTTTTTATCAATAATTCCTCCGAACTTATAATTGTATTCTCCTGTATCTGTTAGAAAATCACCAAACATTTCGAATTTACCTCGGGTATTAATTCGTAATAACAACAGCCCATTTCCTCTCCCCTTAATGGTACTTCCACTTTTTTGATCAACAACAATTTCTACTTCAGCATTGCTTTTAATATCTAAATCGAACTCTAGTTCTAATCCATGGTAATCATCTAACTTACGTTCTTCATCAATAATTACTGTTTCTTTTTTATCACTAAAATTAATGAAAGAATAATCTCCAATAGCGGCAACATCACTAACTGGAATTTTTATAGCTGTTCCATCTCCGGTTGCTGCGTCAACTTTAATTGTTAATGCATTGGTTAAACCATAAATTTCCCCTGTTCCTTTTATAAACCCAGTTCCATAATACAATATATCTTCTTCTTCATTTGCCGTTTTGTTCAATATTAAAAAACGTTCATCTTTGGTATCTACAGACAAGTTTAAATTCCAATCCTCAAAACTTTCATGAGAAATAGTTCCTGTTAATTCCGCCGATGTATTAAATGCTGTATCTGTTAGTATTATATTTTCAAAATCGAATGTCTGATCATACAAACGTACTCTTGCATAATCGTTAAAGCTATAATCTGCGTTTAAATATGGTATTTTCATTCCTGCATCAATAAGTGATAATACCCCTCCAATACTTGGATTACTTATATCACCTTTTATCTGTGCGCTTCCAGAAACCAATCCTCTAATATTAGAAATAACATCTTCTCCTAATGGACTAAAAGGTTCCATACTGAAATCTGTAAAACTGGCAAATAAATTTGCCTCTGGAGTCTTATTGGCTGTAGATATTGTGCCTATAACACTAAGGCTTTCTTTTTCTTCTGATTTTAGTTGGGCATTTACTACATAATTAGTCAAATCTTGGTTTCCAACCACTCCTATATCAAAATCTCCCAAAGGAAATTCATTTACCGCTAGAGAATTAATTTTTAAATTTGATGAAGGCAAATAATTATCATTATTTTGTAATACACTTATTCTACCATCAACTATACCATTAACTTTTAAGTTTTCAATCTCAGGAGTAATTTTATCCAAAGACACTTTTTTAAATTGTAAATGCAAGTCTTTATACGTAGAATCTATCAGCTTACCATTAAGTTTTATTTGCTCATCTATATGACTTAATGCAATTTCATCTATAGTTATACTATCTAATTTTTTATCAAAAACAATTCTATTTCTATTGTTGTTTGCTCTATTTAGAACCCATTTATTGCCTTTAAAAGTTAAATCGGATTTTTTAAACCCTAATACAGACCTTTTACTTTTATTAAATGTGTGGTATAGGTTTAAATTAAACCTATCCTTTATTGTGTTTCCTCCTTTAAATTCAGTCCTAAAAAACAATGTATCTTTTAGTTTGGTATTAATAAGACTAAAATCTTTGATGGCATAAAATTCCATATCTATTTCACCAACCTCCACATAAGTATTAAATAATGGATTTTTATTGTCTATTTGCAGGTAAATATTATCTAAAATAGTACCAAAAGCATTAATACTTGGAGATCTAAAACTAAGCTTAAAGTCTCCTTCATTAGCAGTAATCTCACCTTTCAATGTTGTGTTTTTACCAAAGGCTACTTCCGGAAAAAAGGCCTCAATAATTTTATTATAAATTTTAAAATTAAAATCTATATGTTGCCCTTCTGAAATTTCATAAGGATCATAATTCACATAAATACTGCCCAGTGAGTTTTCTGCCAATTTTCGCAATTCTTCTAGCTTAAATTTCCCTGACATTTCTCCTCGGATAATATCTGGAGAATTTATTTTTATAATCCGATCTCCATTTTCTTTTTCAAAGCTAGAGGCGATTGTAAAGTCATCAAAGAAATAAGTGTCGTTAAGGTTGGTATAGCTTGTTTTATTGAAATTGATATCACCAACAAAATCGTTAATCGTGTTTCCTACCACATCCATACTAACATCACCTTTAAACACCGCAACACTATCTTTAGTGATTTTTAGTTTTCTAAAATCTGCATGAGCCACTGAAGCCCTAAAATCAAAAGTGTTTTTTTCTTGTGACAAATCGGCTAAACCTTTAAAATCTAGCTTTAAATTAGCATCATTTACCGTCATCTCACCATCGAAAAGCTGATCTTTAATTACTCCTGATACTTTTATATCCTGATAATTATAACCTGCATATTCAATATTAAAAACATCACCTACAACCTCTGTATTTAAGCTTTCTTGTGTAAAACCACTTCCATCTACATTAAAATCTAATGATATCTTTCCTAAATCTTTTTCATTAATAAAATATCCTAGATCAAAATTTATTAATGAAACAAAACCTTTATAAACAGCATTATCTATATCATCAATATTTGTAAGTACAAGATCTGACTTACTACTACCAATAGCAGTATATAAATTGAGTTGTGCATCTATAGTATGCTCTGTAACTATTGTGTTACCCCTAATGGTGAAATCTCCCAATTTCACAAATGAAGAAGGCAATATATTACCCAATAATCTTGGCAGTATTTCTTTTAACTCACTATAATTTGAAGATACATTTTCTATACCTGCATCCATCTTAAATCCATCAGCAGATTTAAAAAGATTTTTAAAATTAAAATCACCTTTTATTAATGTTTCCGCAGCGGTTAATTCTAGACCAATAGTTTGTAAATTATTTAGTGTTCCGCTTACTTGCGTTTTAAAATTGGCATTCCTGGTCTTGGAAAACTCATCATAAAATATGTTTAACTCTTTAAATGCGATTTTTGAATCTTTAAAATCACCTTCTAACTTAACTTTATTCAAAAAATCTGAGAAATCTTTTCGTTCATAAAAAAATCTTAATTCTCCTTTTAGTTCTGATTCTGCAGTAGCTATCTTTAAATCTTTAAACAACATCTCTGTAAGCGAATAACTAAATTTAGAAGATAATTTTTCTACCTCTAGCCCTCTTTTATCTAAAAAACTAAGCGATTCTACATTAATGTTCACATTAGGACCTGAAACAATAAGATCAGATGTTATGCCATTGAGGTTTTTAAAATCTAAAATTTCTGCTGTTTCAAAATTTTCATCAATTAGCTTAAAATTTCCATTTTTGATTTCAATATCAGAAGAGGTCAATAAAAATGTACTTGGGGTAGAACTTGGTGTTTCCGAATCAAATCGTGCTACAAAAATATCTAAATTGGAATCTCGTTCTCCTTTATACGTCTTTAATTTAAAAACAAGCCCATCTATTTCAATATCACCAAACGCTAACTTACCATCAATAGCATTTTTAATGCTTAATATTGAAGTTGTTAATTCTTCTATATAAAATAAAGTATCTTTTTTATAATCTTCTATATAAATACCTCTAAGATCTGTATTCCAACTAAAAAGCGTAGCACTAACTCTATCAATTTTTATATTGGTATTATAATCTTTATTGATAGCATCCATAGCAGATTTTGCCAGCCTAGTCTGAACAGCAGGAATGGATAATATGATACTTCCTAAAATCATAAGAAGCAGAATTACCAAGAATATTCTTAAAAGTATTTTTCTAAATTTTTTAATAATACTATATATTTTACCTTTGTTCTTAACAACTACTATTCCAAATACGATTATGAATACCAATTTGGTTCACATTTTAGCTATAGAATCTTCTTGCGATGATACATCTGCATCGGTTTTATGCAATACAAAAGTATTAAGCAACATCGTTGCAACTCAAAAAATACATGAAGAATTTGGAGGTGTAGTTCCAGAGTTAGCATCTAGAGCACACCAACAAAACATAGTCCCAGTAGTTCATCAAGCGTTAGCTAAAGCAAATATCGACAAAAAAGATGTATCTGCAATAGCTTTTACTCGCGGACCTGGTCTTATGGGTTCTTTACTTGTTGGAACGTCATTTGCAAAGTCACTTGCTTTAGGATTAGATATTCCATTAATAGAAGTAAATCATATGCAAGCCCATATTTTGGCTCATTTTATTGATGAACCTGAATATGAAAAGCCTTCATTTCCTTTTTTAGCACTTACAATAAGTGGAGGACACACACAAATTGTTAAAGTAACCGATTTTTTTGAAATGGAAGTTATTGGAGAAACTATTGATGATGCCGTTGGTGAAGCTTATGATAAAAGTGCCAAAATATTAGGTTTACCTTATCCAGGGGGACCATTAATAGATAAATATGCCCAACTTGGTAACCCGAAAGCATATCAATTTACAAAACCAAAAGTAGCTGGACTTAATTTTAGTTTTAGTGGATTAAAAACTGCTATTTTATATTTTATCCAGCGTGAAATGAAAAACAATCCTGATTTTATTGAGCAAAATCGTAACGATATTTGTGCATCAATCCAATACACTATCATCGGTATATTGATGGATAAATTAAAAAAAGCAGTAAAGGAAACAGGAATTTCGCAAATTACTCTTGGTGGTGGTGTTTCTGCAAATTCAGGAATACGTGCTATACTTAAAGAAGCAGAACAAAAACATGGCTGGAAAACTTATGTGCCAAAACTAGACTATTGTACCGATAATGCAGCAATGATTGGTATTGTTGGCCATTACAAATATAAGTCGCAGCTATTTACAGACCAAAGCGTTACCGCCAATGCTAGGTATCACCTATAAAAAATAATCCTGTTTTCTTTTTAAAGTCTAAACAAAACTTTAACAACAACTATGGCATAGAAATTGTAATTTTGCTATACAACCTTATAAAAGACAATGCCATATTCTATAAATTTGTGTTTATCAAACCTAAAGTTAATTGCAGTGCTAGTTATTTTTACGGCGTCAGCAACAATAAGCTATGGACAACAAACTATAAAAACAGATTCTTCCAGAGCTATTCTTGATGGAAGTGTAATAAAACTTCCAAGCATAAAAGCCAAACCACAAGTTATTATCCCCCAAAAGGATGAAAAAGGGACACTGAAATACATAAAACCAAATACAAATTTAGAAAACCTAAGTACCAATAAAGGCATTCAGTTTCTTCAAACAAATCAATACCGTTCTGCAGGCCATTTGTATACTGATGCTTTAAAAACAACAAACACGAATAAAAGACCAAAATTTAAAAGCGATAATTATTTGGGCGATTTTAGAAGCAATTCCAAATATGTGACCATTATTTGTAAAGACTATGATTATGTAGATGGTGACCGTGTAAAAGTTTCTATAAACGATGTTCTTACCCAAGAAAACATTCTTCTAACAGGAAGTTACCAGAGTTTTAAAATAGATTTAGTTAGTGGATTCAATAGAATAGATATAGAAGCACTAAATGAAGGAACGTCTAGTCCAAATACTGCAGAATTTAAAGTTTTTGATGATGAAGGTAATGTTGTTTCAGCAAATTTATGGAATTTGACTACTGGAGTAAAAGCCACCATGATAATTATTAAGGAATAAGCAAACTTAGCTTTCTTATACAAGAAAATCATTATCTTCGTTTTTTTGAAACAAATCTATAATGCAACTATTTTATACTCCTGATATCTCTGCGAACACTAAGGAATTTACCTTCTCAAAGGAAGAAAGTAAACATTTGACAAAAGTATTGCGAAAAAAGGAAGGAAGTAACATTCACATCACCAATGGTAGGGGCTATCTATTTGAAGGGAGCTTAATTACGGCTGACACTAAACAATGCGTTGCAACAATACATAAAGCTACATTACAAGATCAAAAAAAATATAGTTTGCACCTAGCAGTAGCTCCCACAAAAATAAACGATCGCTATGAATGGTTTTTAGAAAAAGCTACTGAAATTGGTATTGATGAAATTACGCCTATAATCTGTGATCATTCAGAACGCAAAGTGATAAAAGCAGAACGGTTTCAGAAAATTCTACAAACCGCAATGAAACAATCACTCAATTGCTATCTCCCAAAACTTAATGAAGCCATTTCTTTTAAACAATTTGTTACTAAAACCAAAGCCAACTGTTTTATTGCACATTGTGAAGAAGAAAGTAAAAAAAGTTTAAAAGAAAGTATTATTCAAAATACCAACACAACCATATTAATTGGTCCAGAAGGTGATTTTTCTCCTCAAGAAATAGCATTAGCCAAAGAAAATAACTACATTCCTATTTCTTTAGGAAATACTCGCTTGCGAACAGAAACGGCAGCTATTGTTGCTTGCCATAGTGTTGCTTTTGTAAACGAATAAACATAAAAGCTAACAATACTGATAAAACAAGTATTCGTTAATAACAATATATTATTATGAGAAAATTATTTTTTTCTTTTTTTATACTACTAACCACTATTTCTATTTCTGCTCAAGAGATTGCTATTTTAAAATATGGAGGTGGTGGAGACTGGTATGCCAACCCAACTGCTTTACCAAACTTAATTGCTTTCTGTAAAACAAGTACAAACACCAAGATAAAAGCCAAACCACAAACGGTTTCTCCTGATAATGTAGCGCTATTTCAATATCCATTTTTACATATGACAGGGCATGGAAATGTGTTTTTCTCACAAAATGAAGCCAATAACCTTAGAAAATACTTACTAGGTGGCGGTTTTTTACATATTGATGACAATTATGGGATGGAACCTTATTTAAGAAAAGAACTCAAAAAAATATTTCCAGAGCAACAATTAGAAGAGTTGAGTAACGATCACCCTATATATAATCAGACCTTTAAATTTTCTAATGGATTGCCTAAAATTCATGAGCATGATGGCAAAGCACCACAAGCATTTGGCATTACTATTGAAGGTCGCTTAGTTTTACTTTTTACTTTTGAAAGCGATTTAGGTGACGGATGGGAAAACAAAGAAATACACAATGATACTGATGATGCACGTCAAAAGGCATTGCAAATGGGATCAAATATTATTGAATATGTTTTTAAAAACTAGCACAAATGAATAGTAAAATAATTTCTGGAGGAATCTTAAGGTCCATAGCAATAATAGCAGCCATTCTTATTTTGGGCTTTTTCTTATACCAAATTAAATCTGTTGTAGCTTACATTACTATAGCAGCAGTAATAAGTCTTATTGGTAGACCAATTGTATTGTTTTTAAGAAGAAAATTGAAACTAAAAAATACGCTTTCTGTTATCATTACTATGTTTTTAATGGTGAGTTTTATTATTGGGCTCATATCTATGTTTATTCCATTAGTAATACAACAAGGTGCAAATCTTTCACTGCTTGATATTGATAAATTACAACTTAATATAAAAGAACTCTATGTTCAGGTTATGGATTATTTCTCGTTGAATTCTAACCAAATAGAGCATCAAATTCAAGATGCAGATTTACTTTCAAAAATAGATTTTAACATGATTCCAAATTTTCTAAATTCCATTTTAAGTATTGTGGGAGACTTTGGAATGGGACTATTCTCTGTATTATTTATTTCGTTCTTTTTTTTAAAAGACAGCAAGCTTTTTGAAGATGGAATAATGACTTTTATGCCTCAAAATAAAGAAGGAAGGTTAAAAAAATCTATCGAAAAAATTAAAGGTTTACTCTCCAGATATTTTGTTGGATTGTTTTTTCAAATCTTAATATTATTTATCATTTATACTATAGTACTTCTTATCTTTGGTATAGAAAACGCAATTGTAATTGCCTTTTTATGCGCCTTATTAAATCTAATACCATTTATAGGCCCTTTAATCGGAGGTTTTTTAATGTTAGTCCTATCCATGACAAGTAATTTAGGAGCTGATTTTAGTACAGTTATCTTACCAAAAACATCTTATGTAATGATTGGGTTTGTGATTGGGCAACTTATAGATAATTTCTTTTCGCAGCCTGTAATTTTTTCTAATAGTGTAAAATCACATCCTTTAGAGATATTTTTAGTTATTATCATTGGAGGTTTATTATTCGGAATTACAGGAATGGTAGTAGCTGTTCCTTCATACACTGCTATAAAAGTTATTCTAAAAGAATTTTTTGAAGACAATAAAGTGGTAAAATCACTTACCAAAAATCTCTAGTTCCATCTTGAATACTGCAATTTTAAATACCGAATCTCAAGAATTCATCAATGACAATCTAAGTTCAGATATTGTAAGCTTGATCTTGAAAAAAGAGGTTTTTGAAACAGTATCCATTCAAGAGCTTGCAGAACAAATAACAGCAAAAGTGAGGTGTGAAAAAAAACTCCCCACTTGGTTTAACACTCCATTGATATACTATCCTAATAAGCTTAATATAGAACAAACATCATCAGAAATTACAGCAGCACATAAAGCCAATTTAGTCGAAGGAAAATCTCTGGTGGATCTTACTGGCGGTTTTGGTGTTGATTGTTTTTATTTCAGTAAAAAAATTGCTCAGGTAACGCATTGTGAAATCTCAAAAGAGCTTTCTGCAATTGTAGCTTATAATTATCAACAGTTAAATACTAAAAATATAAGCTGTAAGTCCATAAACGGAATTGAATTTATTAAAGAAAATCAACAATATTTTGATTGGGTTTATATAGATCCATCTAGAAGGCATGAAGCCAAAGGAAAAGTTTTTTTACTCTCCGATTGTTTGCCTAATGTTCCTGAGCATTTAGATGTTATTTTCAACAAAACAAATTCAATTTTGATTAAAACTGCTCCGCTGTTAGATATTACTAATGGTATTAAAGAGCTAAAATTTGTAAAAGAAATTCATGTTATAGCTGTAGGTAATGAAGTAAAGGAATTGCTTTGGGTTTTAGAAAAAGACTATGTTGATATCATAAAAACTGTTACAACCGCTATTCATAAAACAAAAACTCATACATTTAGTTTTCAACTTAATAAAGAGCCTCTAGAAATAGTAGAGTATGGTTCACCAGAAACGTATCTTTATGAACCTAATGCTGCAATTTTAAAATCTGGCGCTTTTAATAGTGTAGCCACAAGTTTTAATATTAAAAAATTACACAAACATTCACACCTTTATACTTCTGAAAAATTATTAGAAAATTTTCCCGGTAGAATTTTTAATATAAAAACTACAGTACCATATCAGAAAAAAGAATTAAAAAAAATGGGAATCACAAAAGCCAATATTACGACACGTAATTTCCCAGAAACTGTAAGTCAAATTAGAAAAAAGCTTAAAATTAAAGATGGTGGTGATCAATATTTGTTTTTTACTACTGATCTTTCTAATCAGAAGGTTGTGCTTTGTTGTGAGAAGGTAGTATAACTCAATAGATTTTCCCTATTCGCACTCCCACTTAAAATTAGCCACTTTTGCATTAGAGCCTGCTGATAAATTATAATGCCACCATTCTGTACGTATTGCCCAAAAACCATAAGCCTCCATCGTCGTTTTCAATACCTTCCTGTTTGCCAATACTTCGTCTGATAATGCAGTATAGTCATGATGTGCCTTGTGTCCAAAAAAATCAAAATCGGTTCCCATTTCTAACTCCTTACCAGTTTCATCAACAAGTGTAATGTCTACTGCCCCACCTTTATTATGGATTGATCCCTTTTTAGGGTTTGCAACATACTGTGGATTTGGAACAAGTTCCCACATCTTCCATTGCACGTCGTTAGGCCTATAACAATCATAAAACTTAATGTAATAACCTAGTTTTTTAAATGCCGCGTTAGCTTTTATTAATGCTTTAGCTGTTTTTACTCTCGTATAACACTCCGCACAATCATAAACCTTAGCTTTTAAAAAATTATTGGCAGTAGCATAGCGCATATCATATACAAAACTATCATCATAATCTTTTACTCTAACAAACGTAGTATCCGCCAAACTCTCCAAACTAGGAAGTGTCTTTTTTGGTTTTTCTTCCTTTAGTATTACTTTTTCTACCTCAATTTCAGCTTTCTTAATTGTATCAATGGCTAGAGACTCTTTTTTATTCTCTTTTTTTTTTTCAATTTTGGTTACACAACTATAACCTAAAAAAAACAGTGCGCTTAATCCTATAATTTTCAGAAAACGTAAATTCATAATATCAATTTATTGAGTAGATACCACCAAAGGTAACTGAATATAATCAAATCAAAAAAAAAGAGGAAGGTTATAACAACCTTCCTCTTTTAAAAAATTATAAACAGCTAATTACTAGTAATAATAACGTTTAAAAGCTTCCATTGCAGCATAATCAGATAAACCTAGCTTCCTATATCTTGCAGCAGTATCTTTGTTTCTATCTTCGGCTCTAACCCAAAATTCTCTTGAATCATCTCCCTGAAACATTACACCATCTTTTTGAGACTGGTGAAAAAATATTGCACTTCTTTTCTTTAATACCTGATCTGGACTCATTGGTACTGCCATGTCTATTTCATGCAATCCCCATTCATGCCAAGCTCCTCTATACAACCAAACCCAACAATCGTCCATAAAGCTTTGCGTTTTTAAAATCTCCAAAGCTGCAAAAATTGCATCCAAACAAACTTTATGTGTTCCATGTGGATCTGCCAAATCACCAGCAGCATATATTTGATGTGGTTTTATTTCTGTAATAATATCTGAAACAATTTTAATATCTTCTTCTCCTAAAGGTTTCTTTTTTACAGCACCTGTTTCATAAAAAGGAAGATTCAAAAAATGAACTTTTTCATCAGCTACTCCCATATAACGTGTTGCAGCTAAAGATTCTTTTTGCCTAATTGTTCCTTTTAGACTTCTTAAATCTGCCGAATTATACTCCACACCTTCATTACTTATACCATCTACAACAGTACTAAAAATAGTTTTATCAGCCCCAAGACTAAGTGCTACTTCTGCGAACTTTTTAGCTTCGAAATTAGAAACCGCAATATTCCCAGAAACTTGGTATACAATATGCACATCATGTCCTTGACTTACTAATCTATCAAAAGTACCACCCATAGAAATTACATCATCATCTGGATGTGGACTAAAGATAATTACCCGTTTTTTTTCTGGTGTAGCACGTTCTGGTCTACTACTATCATCTGCCTTTGGTTTTCCTCCAGGCCAACCCGTAATGGTATGTTGCAATCGGTTAAACATTGCAATGTTCAAATCATAAGCAACACCTTGTTGAGCTAAAAGCCCTTCCATTCCATTGTCATTATAATCTTTATCAGTAAGCATTAAAATAGACTTAGACGTATGACTACACAACCAGATAATTGCCTTACTCTTTAATTCATCTGTCCATTCGCATGGACCAACCAACCATGGAGTTTCAATTCGTGTTAATTCAGAAGCAGCTCCCTCATCCAATATAAAAGTAGTATTTGGGTGTTGCTGCAAATATGTTGCTGGTACTTGAGATGCAATCTCGCCTTCTATCGTTTTTTTAACAACTGATGCTTTATTCTCTCCCCAAGCCAACAATACAATTCTTGTAGACTCCTTAACAGTTCCTATTCCCATAGTAATTGCTCTTCTAGGAACATTTTGTAAACCTAAGAAAGAAGATGCAGCATCTGTTCTTGTTAAATAATCTAAGGTAATAATACGTGTTCTAGAGTTGTTATGAGAACCTGGTTCATTAAAACCAACATGGCCAGTTCTACCAATTCCTAACAATTGAAAATCTAAACCACCCAATGTTTTTATTTTATTTTCATAAGCAATACAGGAAGTCAAAATTTCATCATTAGCAATATCTCCACTTGGAATATGAATGTTTTTTGGATCAATATCTATATGATTAAATAAATATTCATGCATAAAATAGTGATAACTATGCACACTTTCCTTTTGCATCGGATAATATTCATCCAAATTAAATGTAATTACATTTTTAAAACTTAAGCCTTCTTCTTTATGCATACGAATTAATTCTTCGTAAACTCGTATTGGAGAAGAACCGGTAGCCAATCCTAAAACACAATGTGTATTCTGTGCTTGTTTCTTTTTTATTAAAGCTGCCATTTCTCTAGCAACTTCTATAGAAGCCACATTAGAACTAGAAAATATTACATTATGTATTTTTTCGTATCTCGTGTTTTCATAGATTCCTGCTTTTTGATAAGCAATACTTTTGCTTCCTTTAATCAATTCTCCCATCCTGTTAAGTCCCTTTATTGGATTAAACCCAAAAATACGAGGTAATAATGCACTTTTGCAACTATTTCGACCAACAACAGTAAACTGCAAATAAAAAAAATGATTTTAAAGAGAAACGCTATCTTTTTTTAAGAATACCATAAAAAAACAGCACAATATCAAGAAAAATTTAAGCAAAAAACAATATCATATTACTAGTTGACAATTAAGTCATTAAAAGTAATTTGAGCTATTTTTTAGTAGTCGTTTTGTAAGAATTCCAACAATACCTTAACCCTTCAGACAATAAAAAAAGGAAGATCTTACCAAAATCTTCCCTTTATTCAAAATAATCAAATAATATCTTCAAAAAAATGCAATCCATCGATCATAAAAATTAACAAACAAAAACCAATGGAAAAAATTACGCTTTTATAAATTTTATAAGATAATTTAATTTAACAAAATGATTCTGCTAATTTCTGATTATAAAACGGTTATCCATTACATTTTCGACGGATAACGGTTTATAGGAGATGGAGGAGTAATTACAAAAAAAACGTTAACAAAATTGCCCCTGAAGAATTAATCTTCAGGAGCAATAATTATTATTCAAATATTTAGTCGATTAATCTTGTTTAGCCCACCAAAGTGGAGTAAATACATCATCTGCCCCTCCCAAAAGTTGAACAGCTTCACCATAACCAGCAGGATCACTTGCCTCTAAGCTTGATGGATACTTTAAACGTTGTGGGAAAAACTCAACTTTACTCACTCCAACATTACTAGGGTTTAATGCTGGTAAATTGGCTAAAGCATTTTCTACCGTTGGATTTTCAAAGAATGGTAATCCAAGTCTTCTATGATCATTCCAAGTCTCTAAAGGAAGCCATGGGTTTTGAGCAATAAACTTTTGCGTGATGATTTTAGTTAAAAAATCATTTTTAACTGTTCCATTTTCATATAAGTCATTTGTTGGGTAAGTAAAATTAACAGTTCCTGCTGCGTCAGTATACCCATCTACATAATCCATCATGACTGTAACCGATGGTTCTATTGTATGTGTCCAGCTTACAGATGTTCCTACTCTATTATAATCAGTAGATGACAAATAAGATGCCAAGTGATCAGAAGCTCCAAAATATTCAAGACTAAGCTTTATCCCTTCTTCATAAGCTGCCTGCGCCCCTGTTGGAGTTGTCCATCCTCTTACTGCTGCCTCTGCAAGTAAAAAATTTGTTTCCCATGGTGCAAAGAAAATACGTTTATTAGAACTATCTCTAAAACTTAATCCTAACCTTGGAGTTGTTCCCGTAAAATTATAAACTTGATTTTTGGCTCCTTTTTCTCCAAAGCTTCCATGTGTTGGAGCATTCCATGAAAAGGCAGCATCAATTGTTTTAACAATAGTTTCTCCATCATCTTCTAACAAATCTCTAACTGTAGTTGTAGCAGAAGTAGACCAAGATGGGTATTTGCAAAAATCTGGATTGTCAAAATCTCCAGGAATTGGAAAAGCTTTATATGCTCTTGGATCGATTACATCATGTAGACCATCAAACCAAAAACCTCTAGATGGGTCATTAGATACATCACTAAAGTGAGCATCATATTTAGCTCCCATATAATTTGCAGGTTTAATATAACCATGCAATGTTGCATCTAACTGATCACTAGATTTTACTCCACCCAATCCAATCATTAAATTGTTTAAAGTAGCATTTAATTTTTGAGCATTCCATTCTCTACTCATTACACCAGTAAGGCCATTCCATCCACTTAATTCTTGTACTTGAAAAGCTTGATCCATAGAATTTATCAATAAATTTCCAGATGCAGCATCTTCAAATTCGGTTTGTGCTTTTGATGCATCAACTTCAGATAAACGCATTGCTAAACGCATTCTTAACGAATTACCATAACGTTGCCATTTTTCATAATCAAAACCAAATGCTGCGTCATTCCCTTCATTTAATGATGCAGGATTCACAACACTAGGATCAATTTCAGCTACTGCTTCTTTCAATTCTGCTAACATGTAATAATATACATCCTTAACACTAGAAAAATCTGGATTCACACCTTGGAACCCATCAATTGGTGCTGGACCAAAACTATCTGCAATTTCACTTATTAAATATGCTCTCCAAATTCTAGAAATTTGTATTAAATTTTTAGTGTAGATCTTCTCAGTACCTGCATCAATTTGGTTATTACCTATTGTAATTCCACTATTAACAGCATTTAACCAATCAGAATTATATCTATAATAATCCCCAGACCATCCATCATCAGCATAACCAACTGGCAATGCATTAATACGATCTAATCTACCAGCACCTTTCCAGTACAATACAAAAGCACGTTCCGCAATATGAGGATCCATTTGGGCTCCTACAATTGAATTTGCCAAAAAATACTCTACTTGCACCTGATCTTCACTGGCTGCAATTGAGTCTACATTAATTTCCTCAAAATCAGAGCATGAAAATACTAGTAAAAACATACTAGCCATCAAGCTTGATTTAATAAATAAGTTCTTTTTCATTATAATATGATTTAACATTATTAAAATCTAACAGATAAGTTTAAAAAATATGTACGCGATGTTGGAGTAGAAAAGCTTTCATATCCAGTTGCGTTTGTTCTTGTACCATAGACTGCTTCTGGATCTACTCCATTTAAGTTACTATCTAACATCAATACATTATTGACAGAAAATCCTAAATTAGCTGATTTAAGAAATGTGTTTTTCAATGTCTCTTTAGAAAAGCTATAATTTAATTGTATATTTCTAATACGGATTGTAGTAGCATCATAAATATTAGCCTCTGTAATTCCTAAATTACCAGCTCCAATTGCTGCCCAATAATCTTGATGAGAAACCATTACTGTATTTATCTCATATACAGAAGTTTCAGCACCATCAGGAGTAACATCAATTACACCCTCAACAACAAAATCCTCTCTTTCTCCATTAACAACTGTTTCTGCTGCTGCTCCAGATTGTTGTAAAGAATAATTTGTTCCAGAGAACATCTCTCCTCCAAGACGTGCATCTATAAGAAAGCTAAAATTAAACCCTTTATATGCAAAACTATTGGTAACTCCCAATAATCCATCAGCTTGCTGATTTCCTAATAATTCAGGTTCAGTAGCTTCTTGTGGGCTACCTAAGTCGGTTAAAATCAATTTTCCAAAATGCTCACTTCCTTCATCCGTAACTCTTCTATATACAGATCCATAAATATCACCATAACCTCCTCCTTCATCAGATCTGATTCTAACATCTTCATAAGATCCTAAAGGATATTCTTTTACGTCTTCATGTAAACTAATTATTTTATTTACATTTTTAGAAAAATTAACTCCTAAATCCCAATTGAAAGAATCTTCATTACCTAATATCTTAGCATTTAAAGAAATCTCAAATCCAGAATTTTGAATATCTCCTGCATTAATCTTTCTTGCAGTATATCCACTTTGTGGATTTAACGCCAAATTAATTAATTGATTAGTTGCATTGGTCTTGTACCATGACAAATCCATATGTACAACATTGAATAAACGTGTTTCAAATCCAAATTCTAAAGATTTAATTAACTCATTTTTTAAATCTGGATTGTATAAAACATCTCTTCTAGAAGCAGTAGTATTACCATTAGGATCTTTTCCAATCTCATAAGTATTTAGCAGCTCGTAAGGATTTAAACTATTTCCTACCTGAGCATAAGATCCTCTTATTTTTGCATAAGTTAACCAAGCTGGTACATTCCCATCATTTTTTCTAATCATATCGGTAACTACTAAAGACGTACTTACTGATGGATAGAAAAAAGAACGATTTTCTTCACTTAATGTGGTTGACCAATCATTTCTTCCTGTAATATCTAAGAACCAATATCCATCATAATTAATCTGTAATGTACCATAAACAGAGTTTATTTTTTGTTGAGTAAATCCTTGATTAACAGTAGGGTTATTAATTCCATTATTTAAAGAAAACAAATCAGGAACTTCCAACTCTCCTGAGCTACTATTTAAGGATGTATTTTTAGTATACATTAAATTCCCTCCTAAAGTTGCAGAACCACCAAATTTTCCAAAAATATTATCTTTAGCAGCAGTTAATAAAGCACTATAATTAGTTTCTAAAAAAGTACTTTTTCCTAAACTATATCTTCCTGTTGGTGCAATTGGGCTACCAGCAAACCTTTTAGTCTCTGTATTAGACGTATACATATCCGCTCCAATTTTTACTTGAGCAGTTAGCCAATCATTTATTTCATTTTTTAACGATCCAAAAATCAAGAAACGATCTCTAGAATCTGACGCTTGATTATACTGAGCTGACCAAAAAGGATTAATTGTACTACTATCTGGGTTATACCAGATCATTGCACCACTAGCATCTCTTGAATTTCTTAAATCATTAACATTTAGTGACCTAGGTAAGCCCAATATTGTTGATGTACCATTAGATGCATTTACCCCGCCAATTGGTCTATTATTTGCCGTTGTAAGAATGTAATTTGCTTTAAAATCAGTAGTCCAATTTTTATTTTTACCAAAAACCGATACCGCTCTGTTAGAAATATTTAAACGTTCTAATGTAGCTCCTGGAATCTTACTATCATCTCTTAAATGAGAAATAGAAGTAAATATAGAAGTAGCATCACTTACTTGTTGTTGAAATGTAAGACTTTGTGTTATACTAACTCCTGTATCATAAAAACTATCTATATTGTCATGTGCTTGTAAAGCAACAGTATCACCTTTCCAATCAGTAACACTTTGTCCCGTAATTTTTGGTCCCCAACTTGTACTAGAAAGTTCGTTATAAATACCACGATCTCCCTGCCCAAATTGATTTTGTAAATCTGGAGTCATAAACAATGTCTCAAATCCAGTAGTAATTGAATAACTAACTCCAAGACCCTCTTGTTGACTACCTGTTTTAGTTGTAATTAAGATAACACCATTACCTGCTCTTGAACCATATAAAGCTGCTGCGGAAGCACCTTTTAATACAGATACACTTTCAATAGTTTCTGGATCAATATCACTTAATCCATTCCCTAAATCGGCAGTTGGATTCCAAAAACTTTCATTCTCTCCTCCTGTAAAATTATTTATTGGAATTCCATCAACAACAATTAAAGGTTGATTATCTCCTGTAAGAGAACTACTTCCTCTAAGAATTATTTTACTTGAGCTAGAAGGCCCATTACTTCCTCTAATAACCTGCAATCCTGAAATTTTACCCGTAAAAGCATTAGCAATATTGTTCTCTCTAGCTTGGATCATTTCGACTCCTTTAACCTCTTGAATTGCATAACCCAAAGATTTTTTTTCTCGCTTAATCCCCAAAGCTGTAACTACAACCTCATCTAACTGACTGGCATCTTCCTCTAAAGACACATTAATTGTACTTTTTCCTGATACACTTACTTCTTTAGTAGTAAACCCTAAAGAAGAAAATACCAAAATAGCACCATCTCCTGAAACAGAAATACTATAATTTCCATCAAAATCTGCTGCTGCACCATTTGCAGTACCTTTTTCTACTACACTAACTCCAGGCAAAGGAGCTCCTGAAGCATCAGTAACAGTACCACTTACTGTTTTGCTTTGTGCCAATGCCGTACTGGACGACAATAAAAACACAAATGCTAAAAATGATAGCAATTTTTTACACATACTTTTCTATTATTTAAGTTAATTAATTTTGATTGATTTTTTGTCACTTACGTGTTCTCACAATAAATCACTATAAATGTTATATTATCGTTAAGCTATCTGAAAGTTTTTCGACTAATAACGTCGCTGAAAAGCTGAATGTTACACAAATCCACTTTTGACACTAAGTTAGGATCTCCAGAAAAACTTCATTTACAGCATTATAGAAATGTTTCGACAATAATTCTTCTTACAATCTACAATAGCAATCATGTTACTATTGCTCAACCAAATACTGAAGATTAAAAGCTTTTAATCAATATCCTGTTAACAAACTAAAAATTGAAAAGACAATTGACTATTCTCATGCCAATAGCTGCACTAAAAAAGTGATATAGTTAAATTACTATTTATACACTTTTTTATTTAGTGATAAAATCAAAATAAAGCGGTTTTATACCGTTACACTTTATAACAAAAAGGTGGAAGAAATCAAGTCTAACAATAGTAACAATACAGATTGAGTACGCTAACTACTATAGCCTTGAATAGACTAAATATAAACATAATATGGATTCAAAACAACTATTTAATCAATTATTACTTCATCTATAAATATCCAAGAAGGTAAACCAGCTGCATTATGCCAATATGGCGCTTTTAACAAGTTATCAGCTTTTATTTTTATATATCTTGCCTCAACTTTTGGAAATCTTGCCTCAAAATATTTGATTGCGTTCTTTTTACTTGTTTTAGTTAAAGGTTTATCATTAACAAGAACTTTTATTCTTTTAAAATTCTTATTGTCATTACTTACATAAAACGATACTTGTTCTGGAAAAAATACGATATGATTTGTTACCTGAAGAAAAGCTGTTCCTATACTTGTAATAGCAATCGGGTGTTCTAGATCAATAATAGCTTCCAAATGATTGCCTTCAAAACCTAACCAATTGGCATAAAAATTATTTCCCCCCAATGCTCCATCAGTAAGTACTTGAGCATCTTCATTTGCATATTTCTTAGGTTTTGTTTTTAATATTACTTTTTTACCTGATGCTTTATTGGGTTTTGCTGCAACTACTAATGCTTTTTTATAGCCTTCATAATACTCATTTACTTTAAAACCCATTTCGTTCATCCAACTAATATTAGAAGACCTACATATTTTATAAAATGATTCTAATTTATCAAGTACATAAGGATTAGCTATTTTTTTATCATCCTCTAAAACAATCATTTTAAACTGCTTTGATAGGTTCTTTTTGCTAGCTTCTAAAATGGCATAATCAATACTTATTCTTGCTCTTTTAACTCTTGCTAACTTTACTAAATCGTCAGTAACTACAGCTTCAGCTTCATTATATAAGTTATCATATTCAGCTAGAAAATCCTTATTTAAATAGGAATCAAAAGCTTCAGATGGATCACCATACAAAAACAAAAAGAATTCTTTATCCTCTGCTAATCTATCATGAATCAACTTTAAATACTCCCTAACATATATTCCTGCTTTCCCATAATATCCTTCTGTAAATTCAAAAACTAACTCATCGTAGTTAGCATCAGGATTCCAAAGTAATTTTGCCATTACATAAGAACGCAGCTCAAACAATTCGCTGGGATTCCTACTATGTTGCTCAAAAACCCAGTTGGCATTATGCGTTTTAAAAAACTTAATGTTGGGTTGAAGTGTTCTAAAGTTTGGAAAAGGTGTCAAAAAATTAGTAAACTGTGTTGTATAATCCCAAATTCTAATATTGCTTGTTAATTTTCCCCATCCTTCCAAATCTGTTGCAAAATCTTTGCATTTTTCTTCAATTGGAGCACTTCTATCGCATTCTATAGAACATAAAGTGATCAAGACATTGGAAATAGGTTTTACTTTAGAAGGTTTACGAGTATACTGATATGCTAGTGTTGATATTGTTTTCTTTGGGAATTTTGCCGCTATAGCATTTACAAAACGAATCATTGTTCCAGAAACACTTCCTTCTTCTTTATCTATTGCACTACAATTTTTACACTCACAATATTGTGAATTATCATTTTGACTCACTGATAAAACTGTAGCTTTTGGACTTCTTTTAAAATATGCGCTTACAGAATCTGTTACTATAGTTAAAACATCATTATTAGTTAAACACAATTGAGTTGGTAACCTTTTTGTACCTCTTAATGCAAAATATTCTGGATGATCATTATAAAACTTTTCCTCTGGAATAAACTTATGAAATGTGTGTACTCTTGCATCTGGAACATAATTTGGAAAAGCTTCCTGAGTAACCTTATGTTTTTTAGCAAAATCTGCATTTTCATAAAACAAAGCAGAATGCACAGTTCTGGTTGTTATTTTAGGAACATAACTATAATTTAAATCGCGACTAATAGAAATATTGTTTTGTTTTGGAACAAATTCTTCTCCAGGAGCGTACCATTTACATCCCATTTCTTTTTCTAAAAACTCATAAACAGCATTTTTTGTAGCAGATACAGATCCTCCAATAATAAATATATTATTATTTATTGCTTGATAAGAAACTTCATTAAGTTCTAATGTTTTATTTACTTTTATATAAATGACATGCTCTGATTGAGTAGCTTCTTTGCTGATTACTAATTCTGCTTCTGAAATTTTAAAAATGTAATCCTTCAACGTATTTCCTATCTCTAATAAGCTATCGTCATCAATCCTTATTTGATAAATTGTTTTGCCCTCATTAACAAGTTCAATAGTATCATTATTTTGACATGATTGTAATGCACCAATCAAAAAAATAATTACGATTTTATAACTATACTTCATCTCTTATAATTTTATTCAATTGGTTATACATCCATTATCACTTTTAAATAAATCGAAAAAAATTATTTCAATATGATTTTCAAACTATTTCCTTGCACTAAATCTTTATGCGTTATAAAATACTTTTTACTTCGTTTAGCATTCAATTCTACTTCTTTTATGGTTGAACCAGTACCAATTTTTTCAATAACTAATTCTGAAGTACCGTAATATTTTTTATTCAATTGTATCGTAATTTTATCAAAAACTGGTGTTGTAATCGTATACATTGGATTTGCTGGACTTACTGGATAAATTCCCATCATGGAATAAATTAACCAAGCAGACATTGTACCTGTATCATCATTACCTGGCAATCCTCCTGGAGTATTTGTAAAATGTTTTTTGATTAAATTTTTAACTGTTTTTTGTGTTCTCCATTCTTCTCCCTTAGCATAATTAAACAAATAAGGATAAGCAATATCCGGCTCGTTTGCCATATCAAACTGATCTGTATCAAACACTTTCTGCAATTGATTGGTAAAAACCTGCTTTCCTCCCATCATTTTCATAAGATATTTTATATCATGAGCAACCATAAAAGTATATTGCCATGAATTGCCCTCTATAAAACCCATGTTTTTTGTAAAATTAGCTCCTGCATTTGGATCAAATGGGCTATACCAACTACCATCATCATTTTTGGGTCTTAACAAATCAAATTCTCTATCAAATAATTTACGATAAGAAATAGCTCTTTTGCTAAAACGTTTGTAATCTTCTTTTTTTCCTAATTCTTTTGCCAGTTGAGCTATAGCATAATCTGTAATATTATACTCTTGTGTTGTTGATACAGATCCACTTTTGGTTGTTTTTGTTGTCAAATATCCTTTATTTATATAATCTTTTATACCTGGACGCAATGGATTTTCTTCTAACTGATCTGCACTCTTTAGCATTGCTTTATAAGCTAATTCTATATCAAAATCTTTTATACCTCTCAAATAAGTATCCGTAAGAATAATTCCAGCAGGATCACCTACCATTGTTGTTGTTTCCGTAGCATTCAATTCCCATTTTGGAAGCCACCCACTTTCTTTATAGATATTTAGCATACTCTTTACCATGTTGGATTGCTGCTCTGGATATACCAATGACATTAAAGAATGTAAATTCCTGTATGTATCCCAAAAAGAAAATACCGTAAATCGTGTTCCATCAGTTTTTTTTGTTGCTCTAGTTGCCATACTTGGATATTCTCCATTAGCATCATTAAGCGTATTTGGATGAATTAGAGTGTGGTATAATGCAGTGTAAAAAATAGCTTTATCATCAGTGCTTCCTCCTTCTACTTTAATTCTTGATAATAAGGTATTCCACTCCTTATTATTTTTAAGTTTAATATCCTTAAAAGATGAAGTAGCAGTTTCCTTCTCTAAATTTTCTCTAGCATTGGCAATACTCACATAAGACACCCCAATTTTAACCTCAACAGCTGTAGGCTTATCAAAATCATAAGAAAAATAAGTTCCTATACTATCTCCTACCACTTCCTTTTGGTAATTTTTATAAAATCTTGTTTTACCATTATACCCCATCCATTGTGCTTCTACTCCAGATTGTTTTTTATGTTTTTTCCAAACTCCATAGTTTGCTGCTGGTTTACTAAACTTAGCTACAAAATATACAGGATATGTTTCTTCTGGCTTATAATAACAAAATGCACCTACATTTCTTACACCTTCAATCTCCGTATCTGACACAATCTTTACCATTGCACCCTGCTCATTTGTTAATCCTAATCCAAGGTTTATCAATATATTTGATTTCCCTTTTGGGAAATGATATTTACTAATTCCTGCCCTCGTAGTTGCTGTTGCCTCAACCTTAACATTATTATCTAATTCTACACTGTAATAACTAGGTTTAGCAACTTCATTTTTATAGGTAGTACCATATTTTAGATGATCTACTTCTAATGCTCCCGTTGTTGGCATAGCAATTATCACTCCTAGATCTGGGCAACCTACTCCACTTAAATTAACATGAGAAAAACCTGTTAAAAACGTATTTTCATATACATATGGGGTAGACAGCCACTGGCTATCTTTCTCTAACTTATTAGCTTTTCCAGCAACATTAAAAGGAGTTACACTTACCATTCCTCTTGGTGCTATAGCACCAGGATTTGTAGTTCCGTAATTTGAAGATCCTATAAACGGATTTACATAATCTACCACATCTTGCGCCAATGCAGTATTCACTAACATCATTCCTATTAGAAAACTATAAATGTTCTTTTTTTTCATTTTTTTAATTTACTGCTGAAACTTTAAATGTCCAAGCGTATTTTGATACTGGATTATTTCGTAGGCTTTCTGGAACTGCTACTGTAATTCCCTTATCGTTATGTTTCCATTTTAAATTTCTAGAAGCTCCTAACAATTTAATTTTAGCTCCTTTTTTAGGATTGATTGATTCCTTTGTAATCTCAGAAGGAATACTATTTTCTACTTCTACTGCTAACTGAACCACTATGGACTTAAAGTCCATAGGTTCGGGCTGGTGACTCAAAGTCACCCAGTGGTCATTGCTCAATTATAAAGTTCGTTGCATTACCTTGATCTGGTCTTCGATGATGCTCCAAGTATTCATTGACCATCTCATCAGTAATATTTCCTGTACTCCAACATCCATAACCAATACCCCAAAAATGCCTACCCCAATATTTATGCTTTAATTCTGGAAACTCTTGCTGAAGCTTTCTTGAACTACGCCCTTTTAACTTCTTAACCAAATAGCTCACATTTTGAGAAGGACCATATTCCAAATGCATATGAACATGATCTTTAGATATCACCCCTTTTAATATTTTAACATCTTCTGCATCGCATATTTGTACCAAAATAGTGCGACAACGGACTTGTAGATCTCCTTTCAAAACATGATAACGATATTTTGTACTCCAAACTATATGTACTGTTAAACGGGATACACTATGTCCATTTGATCTTTGTTCTGACATAAAACAAATGTAAAGGTTTTTAGAAGCTAAAGCAACATGCACTAAAGTACATAGTTTTAACTATTTTTGAGACCAATAAAACAAGAATGCATTCCCTTTTTTATTCTGCATCATACATATATTATTCTCTTTAAACAGAGCTATTGGTTTTGTACCATAAATTGCCAAACTATTTATCTTCATCCAATCACCATATTCTTCCAGCAATTTATAAGCTCCTTGTTACCAATCACCTTCTGGACTTGGTGCAATATTTAGTAATAAATTTCCTGAGAAAACCCACAATTTAATACCAGTAATGCTATTCCTAATACTATTTTTTTTAACTATATTTAGTCTGTTACTTTAAACTTCTTAATCCAATCTTTTTATTTTTTCTTTTGAAAAGTACTCAACGAATACGGAACATTCTTATCTCCACTAGCCCATTCTTTATTAGGCATATTTCCTAATTCAAAATTAAGTGTTCCACCATTTTGGATTGCATCAAAATTCAGATAATTATTTTCGTACTGTTTTCCATTTAACCTTGCTGACTGGATGTAATAATTAGCTTTATTATTTTTAGGTGCGTTAATGGTAAATGTATTTCCATTTTCAAATTCCAATATCGCTTTTTTAAACAAAGGGCTTCCAATTACGTACTGATTTACTGCTGGTGTAACTGGATAAAAACCCAAAGCAGAAAATACATACCAAGCAGAAGTTTGTCCATTATCTTCATCGCCACAGTAGCCATCTGGAGTAGCAGAATAAAGTCTTGTTAAAACCTCTCTAATCTTTTCTTGCGTTTTATATGCTTTATTCGCATAGTTATATAAGTATATCATATGCTGAATTGGCTGATTTCCATGAGCATAATTCCCCATATTAACTATTTGCATTTCTCTAATTTCATGAATGGTAAACCCATAATAAGATGCATCATAATCTGGAGGCATATTAAAAACAGAATCTAATTGATCTGCAAAATTTTCTTTACCTCCCATTAGTGATATAAGCCCATCTATATCATGAAATACAGACCATGTATAATGCAAACTATTGCCTTCTGTAAACGCATCTCCCCATTTTAATGGATTAAAAGGCGTTTGAAAACTACCATCCTTATTTTTTCCACGCATCCATTTGGTACTCGGGTCATAAAGATGCTTATAGTTCATTGCCTTTTTATAATAGGTATCAGCTATTGTTGTTTTCCCCAATTTATCAGCCATTTGTGCAATCGTAAAATCGGCATAAGCATATTCCAAGGTTCTTGCTGCGTTTTCATTAATACCAACATCATAGGGTACATAACCAAGTGTATTATAGTATGCTAAACCAGCTCTTCCAACAGAATTTACAACATTTCCATTATCTAGTGGTCTATTTTCCGTTGTAGTAGCATTTTTTAAAATGGCTTCAAAAAGTGTCTCTATTTCATCTGTTTTTGCTCCTTTTAAAAAAGCATCAACAATAATTGGTGCAGAATTAGAGCCTATCATACAATCTCTATGTCCAGGACTTGCCCATTCTGGCAACCATCCAGATTCTTTATAGGTATTTGCCAAACCTTCCATAATATGTCCATTTAACTCTGGATACATCATATTAAAAAAAGGAAAAACAGCTCTAAAAGTATCCCAAAATCCATTATCGGTAAACATATAACCAGGTAATACCTTTCCGTTGTATGGACTATAGTGTACTACATTATTATCAATATCATATTCATAAAATTTTCTTGGAAATAACAATACACGATACAAGCTTGAATAAAAAGTTTTGATATGATCTATATTATCCCCTTCTACTTTAATTTTACCCAATTCTGTTTCCCAAGCCTGTTTAGCTTTCTCTTTTGTTTCCTCAAAAGTATCAGTTCCTATTTCTCTATTTAGGTTTAGTTGGGCTTGTTCAGAACTTATAAATGATGAAGCCACTTTAACATGCACTTCTTCTCCTTTTTTTGTTTTAAACCCTATAATTGCACCAACGTGATTGCCTTCGCTATCGGTAGTATTTTCTTGCAACTTCCAATCATCTGCCCAAGTATGATTTATTTCAAAATCTTTATCGAACTCCGCCACAAAATAATTATGAAAATTGTCTGGTACTCCACCAGAGTTATTTCTACAGTACCCAATAATTTTTCGTTCTTCGGGAATAATTTTCACCATAGAACCTTTAAAAAAAGCATCGAGCATAATATATGACTCTCCTGCTTCTGGGAAAGTAAATTTAAAATGTGATGCTCTTTCTGTTGGGGTTACCTCAGCTGTAATATCGTAATCGGCAAGATAAACACTATAATGGTGAGGTTTTACCGTTTCTGCCTTATGCGAAAACCAAGAAGCACGCTCCTCTTCTTTATATTTTAATTCTCCTGATACTGCCATTAAGGAAAATGCTGCATAATCATTAATCCATGGACTAGGTTGATGGGTTTGTTTGATTCCTCTAATTTTATTTTCATCGTATTTATAGGTCCATCCATCTCCCATTTTTGATGTCATAGGTGTCCAAAAATTCATTGCCCATGGTGTGGCAATCGCTGGATATGTATTTCCATTTGACAAACTAAAATCTGAATCTGTTCCCATTAATGGATTTACGTAATCTACTAAACTTATAGCATTACTGGATGCTTTTGCTTCCGCTTTTTCCTTATTCTTACAGCCAAGGAACAGTATTACTGTTAAAAATGTAAGTCCTATTTTTTTCATCTTTAATCAATTAAAATTTCATCAACAAACAACCAAACCCCGCCACCTTCTGGAGTTTCTTTTAAGCTCTTAGCAGTTACTCTCACATGTGTAGCTTTTACTGCTGAAAAATCAACTACAAAATCTTTTAATTCTGAATCTCCTCTTTTAGCATAAGCTCTTGTAATTTTTCCAACTTTTTTATAATTGGTTCCATCTGTAGAAACTTCAACAATAACTGCCGTAGGGAAATAAATACCAGGCCCTTGATTTTCTAATGCCCCAACGGTAACTTTTGCTATTTCCTCTTCTTTTTCCAAATCAATAACAAGCTGCATGTCTTTTCCTAACCAAGCTTGCCATTGTCCATCATGAAAATTCTTAGTCCCTCTAAGTGTATTTACCATATTAAAAGCACCTACTCCTTGATAACTATCGCTATATGGAATTTTATAAGATACTTTATGAGCTACAGCTTTATGGAATTGTATCGTATCTGTAAAAAACCTTCCTACAACTGTATCGTTTTTATACAAAGCTGCTTTTACTACTGTTGTTTCTTTTAAAGTAATAGGAGTCGTGTATTTTATCGCTTTATCATCCAAAGGAATGTCTCCCAACACATATCTAATATCAGTATTTGGAAACTCGTTTTGCAGAGTCATACGTACCGATTTATCTTCAATATTTCCTTCAATATTGGCTGTAACTAAAAATGCACTCTTTGCATAATTAATTCCTTTATATTCGTAACGTTCAAAAGTATTGATAATTCTAGAAGAAAAATCTTCCCAATTACGCAACTCCTTTGGTGACCATACCGCTTCTGCAAGTGCAGCAATTCTTGGGTAAATCATATACTGAGAATGCTGATCTGTGGTTACAAATTCTGCCCATAAATTAGCCTGTCCTCCTAGTATGTGACTTTTTTGCTTTACAGTCATAGAATCAATTATCGGATCGAACTGGTACACTTTACTCAATGGCGAATACCCGCCCCAAGCTGCAGGTTCTATATCTTGTGGCCCTTGATAATGATCAAAATAACAGTGTGTTCCTGGTGTCATTACCACATCATGCCCTTGTGCTGATGCTTTAAATCCAGGTTCTGCCCCTCTCCAACTCATAACGGTTGCATCTGGTGCTAAACCTCCTTCAATAATTTCATCCCATCCTACTAATTTCTTACCATGATTATTAATGAATTTCTCCATCCTTTTAACAAAATAACTTTGCAGCTCTTCTACATCATGTAAACCTTCTGTTTGCATTCTTTTTTTACAATGATTGCATTTTCCCCAATTGGTTTTAGTAGCTTCATCTCCTCCTATATGAATATACTTAGAAGGAAATATTTCCATTACCTCCGCTAATACATCTTCTAAAAACTCAAAAGAGCTTTCTTTACCTGCACAGTATATATCTGTAATTGGCCAAAGTCCTCCAGAAGGTACTCCTACAGATTCCCCATGACAAGACAAATATGGATATGCTGCAATAGCACTGGTAACATGAGCTGGCATTTCTATTTCTGGAATAACCTCTACATTATTTGCTGTTGCATAGGCAACAATCTCTTTTAAGTCTTCTTGTGATAAAAAGCCTCCAAATGTTCCTTTTTCTTCTGGTGAATTATTTTTTCTGGCATTCCAATGTGCATCTTCCTGATCTACCCTCCATGCACCTACTTCTGTAAGTTTTGGGTATTTTTTAATTTCTATTCTCCATCCTTGGTCATCTACTAAATGTAAATGCAATACATTCATTTTATGCATTGCAAGTCCATCAATAGTTTTCTTTATATATTCTTTATCAAAAAAATGGCGGGACAAATCTAACATTAATCCTCTCCACTCATACCTTGGTTGATCTTCTATAGTTACATTAGGCACCAACCAACGTACATTTTCTGTTACTAATTCCTTACTTTCTATTGCTGTTGGTAGTAACTGTAATAAAGATTGTATCCCATATAAAAAGCCTCCATTATCGGAAGCAACAATTGTAATACTTGTGTCGTTTACCATAAGTTTGTACCCCTCTTTTGGTAAGTTAGGATCCACTACAAGGCTCAATACATTGTTATCTGCCTTATTATCTGTAACTATAAACTCCCAAGACGCAGCATTCTTAAACTTTAAAATTAATGGAGTAACCACTTCCTTATCTACACCTAATGGAAGTACAATTTTAGTAGTGGCATTAAACTCAAAACTTCCTGCTGCTAATGATTGTTTAGCTGGTTTTGGAATAATAGTTATATCAGCTTCCGTAAAAACTTTTTTATCCTTTGAAGTACATGCTGACAATAGAATTACACATAAACAACTGATTATAAATTTAATTTTTGACTTCATTAGATTACTTTCTTTTTGTTATTTAATATTGCTTGTCTTTTTAATTCTACGTCATTTATTTACAGACAACTAAAAAACTGACATTATTTTACTTGTATACTTTTGAGGAACTCATAGTTTTATCTACAACGCCATTAAATGCTTTATTAGGTGTTGCCCCCATCGTAAAAATCAATTCACCACCATTCATAATTTCTGTATGTTTTATATAAAGCCTGTCTACTGCTTTTCCATTTAAAACTACTGATTGAATGTATTTGTTTTCTTTAGAATTGGATATTGCTTTAACGGTAAAAGTTTTTCCATTTTCTAAGTCTAGTACTGATTCTTTAAATAAAGGCGAACCAAAAGCATAAATTCCTTGAGCTGGATTGACTGGATAAAAACCTAAAGCAGAAAAAATATACCAGGACGACATTTGCCCACAATCTTCATTACCACAATGTCCATTTGGTGTGTTTTTATATTGTCCTTCTGTTATTTTTCTTATTAACTCTTGAGTTTTCCATGGCTTACCAACATAGTTATACAGATAGCCAACGTGATGGCTTGGCTCATTACCATGTGCATATTGCCCTATCATTCCTGTACTAAATATCGGAAGTTTATCTTCTGGTAAAGGTTTAAGACTGAACATAGAATCTAATTTTTGTTCAAATCGTTCTTTTCCTCCAACAGTTTTAATTAGTGCTTCAATATTTTGTGGTACAGACCAGAAATATTGCCATGCATTACTTTCGCAAAAATATGGAGTGTATTCTTTTGGAATAAATTCCTCAACAAATGTTCCATCTGCAAGCTTTGGTCGCATAAATGAGCTTTTTTCATCATATACATTTTTCCAATTTTCTGATCGTTTTAAGAAATACTGATAATCAGTTGTTTTTCCTAAATCTTTTGCAAATTGAGCCAAACACCAATCATCATAAGCATATTCTAATGTTTTTGAAACTGACCAATTTTCATGTTCTTTATCTACAGGTACATATCCAATTTTATCATATACATCAATCTGACGATTAGTATCCATCGCACTTGCTACGCATGCTTTATACGCCAATTCTACATCAATATTTTTAATTCCCTTAAAATATGCATCTACAACAACCGGAATAGCATGATAACCAATCATCATATTTGTTTCATTACCCTGAAGCGACCACACAGGTAACAAGCCCGTTTCTTTATAATGTGCCAATAAGGAATTTACCATATCGGAAACCCTATTTGGGTGTACAATTGTATATAATGGATGTGCTGCTCTATAAGTATCCCATAATGAAAAGGTATCATATCTATCGTAACCTGTTGCTACCATAGTACTATCATTAGCCCCTTTGTACTCCCCATTATGATCACTCAGCAAGGTTGGTGCCAACATGGACTGATAGAGCATGGTATAAAAAATACTTTTTTGGTCTATATTATCCGTTGTTATTTTTATTTTTTGCAACTGATCTTCCCATATATTTTCAGCTTCTTCTTTATAAATATCGAATTTAAAATGAGAAGCTTCTTTTTCTAGAGATTTATGAGCTCCAGCAATACTTGCGGTAGACAGTCCTGTTTTTAGCACAATTTGTTCTCCAGCTATAGTACTATAATTTAAAACAATTTTCGTGTTTTTTCCTGAAACAGGATTTTTAGAAAGGCTATCATTTGTAAACAACTGATAATTATGGAAAGCTTTTGAAAGTTGAATTACAAAATACAAACGTTGGTCTTTTGCCCAACCTGTTGATTTTCTATACCCTTCAATAATACTATCATTAACTACATTAATATGGGTATCGATAGTACTATCCCAATTAAGAGCATAACCCAAATCGATATGAATTTGAGATAAACTATCTTTTGGAAAAGTATAACGATGAATCCCTGTCCTTGCAGTAGTAGTAAGCTCTGTTTTAATATCATAATCCAATAAATCTACAGCATAATACCCTGGAGTTGCTGTTTCCTGTTCATGTGAAAAACTAGAAAAAGGCTTATAATTATTAGCTTTTATTCGTTTTGAGAACTTACTATTGGTAGGCATTACCAAAATATCGTACAAATCTCCAGCACCTGTACCTGTTAAATGTGTATGAGAAAATCCAGTAATAATAGAGTCTTTGTAAAAATAACCTGCTATTCTATCCCATCCTGGAATTCCAATATCGGGACTTAGTTGAACCATTCCAAAAGGTACAGTTGCCCCTGGATAGGTGTTTCCAGGACCATCTGTACCTATAAAAGGATTGACAAAAGAAGTAAGTTTTACGGTACTCTTTTGCACTTGTTCTTTTTTGGTACTTGTACAAGAACATATTGCTATAGCAATGACTATAAGCACAAGACTCTTTTTGACCATTATTTTTTATTTTGAAAACTTGCTTTTACTTCTTTTATAGCTTTATTATATTCAGGTGTTAATCCTTTACCATCATAAAAAGTTACTCCTTTTGCACCATTATTTTTCGCCAATAGAATAGCTTCTTTAAGTTCTGCTGTAGACTTAAAAGGAGGTAAATATACTCCTGTATTAATTCCGATATTTCTTCCTTCTACATCGCTAACACCTTGTGCTGTTGCAAAACCAATCCAATCTACTTCTTCGTTATAAAAACCATGATAAATCATTGGATATACCTCATCTATATTCCATTTATCCCAACGTTGACGTACCATATGGTCAGCCATTTCTGGATAAGGAAATACTGCTGCTGTTAATTTTTTATTATTTGCTTTTACAATCTTGTAAGCATCGTCTACAATTCGTTTAACACTATTTAAACGAAATTGCTTCCACTCCATATCAATTGCTGTATTATGAGATTCTAATGGGTTTTTATGGTGAATTTCTTGAAATTGTCTGATACATTCCTCACAATAGCAAAAATCATATTCTGGTAATTCTGTATCCTGAACCAAATTGTATTTTGGCAACAGCCCTATAGGTAAAAATATATCTGAAAAACGAATATAATCTAAATGCACACTTTCTATACCCTCTACTTTCGCCAAGGCTTCTACTAAACCTAAAATATGATTTCTAGATTCTTCTCTATTTGGACATAACCATTGGTAGTAATCAACATAGGGTCTAGTATCAAAACAAGACTTCCCTTCTTTACTTACGGCATACCATTCTGGATGCTGTAAAGCGATTGAATCTCCTGGACGGTTCATGGTCATTATCCATGCATGTACTTTAAGCCCTTTTTCTTTTGCTATTGGTACAATTCTTTTTAATAATTCTGGATCAGTTGATGTATTAATTAATACCTCATCAATACCTGCTTCACTATAACCACTAAATTCTTTTGCATACTCTTCGTTAGAACGTTTTGCATTTGCAGTTGTCCAAACACCAAATTTAAAAGGTTCTTCAGTTATAGTTGTTGTTGCAGCAACCATGCTTTCCTTTTTACTCTCTTTTGTGTTACACGATACTAGTCCGAATAGTAAGGTAATACATAAAATTTTAGCTATTTTCATTAGTTAGTTTTTGTTTTTAATTAAAGAATAAAATATCCAAATCAATTTTCTTTAAGAATATTAACTGGATACATTATTAGCGTTAGTCCGTTGTTATGAGTTTTCCATCCTCAGTGATTATCAATTCTTTCCCTGAAAATGGGCTCTTTGCTGAAATATTCCAGCCTGTTTTATGGTTATCTAAATTGAATTTTATTGTTTTACTATCAATAACTAATGGTTTACTTGCTAAAGAACTTATTGATGTTATCCATTTTTTATGCTTACTATAGTTTGTTTTTTGAGCTCTATACATTTCAAAAAGCTTCCATTTTATCTGTTCCTCTTTTGGTATTTCATATGTGGTTTCACCAGATTGTTTTGATGAAAAATATACATATCCCCATTTTTCAGGAAGATGAATATTGATTACGCCTATTGGAGACCAAACCCAATTGTACTCTCTTAAAAATTTGCCATCTTTTCCCTTTTTTCGATAGTATTTTCCATTAATAACATCATGATCCCAGTTTACTCTAGAAAAATTAATTCTCCAAAACTTGTCTTTTGGCACCACATCGTGAAAATAAGACTCCCTAAAAACCTTAAATGGTATGGCTATTTCCATAATCCATTCCTTATCAACATCAGCAGCATTATTTAATGTTCCATTAACGGTAATTGCAGATTTTAAACCTGTAGCATTCCAATCATTTAACACAGGTGATTTTAGCTCTCTATAAGGTTTAGTTACATATAAATCCCAAACGGTATTTAATGCATTAATTTCCATTTCATAATAAGTGTGCCCATCCCCATCTGGATCTACAAAAATTTCAAAATCGTTATTGTAAAATATGATGGTATCTTTTTGCTTCAGATTACCCCATACGTGAGGTTCTTCCATTTTAGCCAGAATATAATAATATTCATCATCCCAAAGCATTTTTACTTGAGTCTTGTATTTTGGAGCTTTATCGCCTTCAATATCTATAAAATCGGCACTCCAAGCTACAGCATCCCAGGCTTTATCATCTGGTTTTCCATCTACAACAATACTAGCTGTAGTTTTATAAGCTGTATAACTACTAGGTATTATTTCTTTTTTAGACTGTGCACAACTAGCTATTGTAACACATCCCAAAATAATACATAATCCTTTTAATTTCATCAACATGGCTTTTACTATTGCTTATTTTTTATCTGTGTTTACTCGATTCATCGTTTATTTGTTTAACCTTGTAATCGTTTTTTCCTTTCATTTAATACTCCAAACTTATTCCTTTAAATGTGTAATCGTACATTTGTTGAACTGTGTAATCGTTAATTTCTGCTTCACTTTTACTTAAAACTAATAATTAAACAATCAATCAAATGTCTAATCATTTATTTGTTGAATTGTTTTTTAGCTTCTTAACTCCATAACCCCTTAACTTATTTTACTACAAACTATTCTCCATTGTAAATTTTACAACCTCACTTATTTTCCCAAAACATAAGGCTACAACAGTATCTGCGGCACCATAATATATAGCTAATTTATCTTCTTCTATATCATGTAATGCTGCACATGGGAAAACTACATTAGGTACATCACCTACTTGCTCATAATTTACTGCTGGTCCTAATAAATAATCTCTGGTTCTATATTTTACTTTATCAGGAGCATTCTCTTCCATAATTGCTGCTCCCATGGCATATCTAAATCCGTTGCAGGTATTAATTACACCATGGTAAATCATTAACCATCCCTCACTAGTAAGAATAGGAATTGGCCCTGCGCCAATTTTGGTACATTGCCAAGCACTTTCCTCAAAAGGAGTGGCCTTCATTACACAACGGTGTTCTCCCCAATACTTCATATCGGGACTATAACTTATATAAATATCACCAAAAGGTGTATGTCCATTATCGCTAGGGCGACTTAACATTGCATACTTACCATTTATTTTCTGAGGAAACAATACTCCATTTCTATTAAAAGGAAGAAAAGCATTTTCACATTGAAAAAATTCCTTAAAATCATAAGTATATGCAATTCCTATTGTAGGCCCATGATAACCGTTACACCATGTAATCCAGTAGCGATCTTCAATAAACACCACTCTAGGGTCGTATTTATAATCAGAAGCTATCATTTGGGTATTTCCTTCCTGCATTACAATAGGATCATGATTAATGTCCCAATTGATACCATCTTTACTAAAACCAGCAAAAATATTCATTTGTACCGCCTTATTATCACATCTAAAAACACCTGCAAAACCATCTTCAAAGGGCACTACAGCACTGTTAAAAATACTATTAGATGACGGAATATCGTACCTGTTTATTATTGGATTTTCTGTATATCTCCAAATAACATCATTACTACCTTCTGGTTTATCTTGCCAAGGAATACTACTCATTTATTATTTTTTATAACTGTTTATTTGTTTTACTACTCAATTATTTTGCTTATTCTACATTGAAAAAAAATGCCTTTAATCTTCTATTTTACGAACCTTATCTAACCATGTAAATTTAAGAATTACCGAAGTAACAGCAAATACTCCCAATGCAATTAACATTTTTGGATAATCTCGTATTAGCAAATAAATTGGTAACACAATCATACTTGATTGCCAGATGATACCTATCCCACAATTCATCATATCGAACCAAAAATCTTTATTTTTCTCTTCAGTCTTATCATCTTTTTGCAACTCTAAAAGCACAGGTTTCCAAAAACCCCATGGTTTTACTGTACTATAAAAACTTTTTAGGACTTTAATATCTGTTGGTCGAGTTAATAATGTTCCCAAAAACGACCCTAATAAAGACACCGTAAAAATAATTGGAAAAAGATAAATAGCATGCATATGACTTAAATCATATAACAGACTTCCTGCTTCAAAACTTTCTTTATGTCCATCCATAAAAAATTGTAATGTTGCAATAATTAATCCTGACAGCATTCCCCAAAAATATCCCCATCCATTAAAACGCCACCAAATCCATTTCAAAAAATTTGACGCTACATATCCTCCAAATAAAGAACTTGTAATCCATAAGGTAATGGAATTAATCGAATCGGTAAAAAAGCCCATAACTACTCCTAGGCCTACAACAATAAATGACGCAATATGACTTGCTTTTATATAATGTTTATCTGATGCTTTTGGTTTAAAATGCTTTTTATAAATATCGTTTACAATATAGGCGGGTCCAGAATTTACAAAAGCAGAAAAAGTAGACATAAATGCAGCTAACAATCCTGCCAACAGCAATCCTTTAATCCCTACAGGAACATGAAAATTAATAACTTTAGCTAGTAACAGCTCTAAATGTCCTCCATTTAAATTAGGATCGGCATTCATTTCTGGTGCAATAAATACCAATGCTAAAACTACAATACCAGTAATCAATAAATATCTAGGAATAAATAAGATTAAGTTTGTAAAACCGCTCATATAGGCTGCTTCTTTTACAGAACGTGTTGAAAGTACCCGTTGTAAATCGTAACTAGGAACAGGGCCTGCAATACTTGCAAAAAAACCTTTAAACAAGCTCATCCCAATAAGCGCTCCAAACATTTTATAACCTTCTGTTTCCACAAGAGCATTAAAAGCACTGTATTGCTCACTCCAATGGGTATCTAATTCCCAACCAAAAAACATGTTTTTCCATTCCGTGGAAATTACCGCTTCTAACTGCACATCCGTAATTGCCGTAAATGCATAGATAGCTACTAAAATACCAGCAATGACCATAATTCCATATTGTAAAACTTCAGTTGCTACAACAGAGAACATCCCTCCTTTTATGGTATATATTGTGGTTAAAAATATTATTAATAATGCATAGGACTGCTCTGATGTTAACCAGACTGAAGTCCCTATTTCTAAAGCTAGATCCCAAGGAAGAATTACGGTCAGAAACTTTCCTACACCCACAAAAAAGTATGCAATAAAACCAACTGCTGAAATAATGGCAAAAATTGCAACCACCAAATGTGATGCTCTTCCTGATTTATCATCTCCGAATCTTGTGGTAATCCATTCTGAACCTGTCATTATATTCGACCTACGGATCCAAACAGCTAAAAACATCATGATAAAAACTTGATTCCACACTGGCCACAACCACATAAACATAAAGCTCTTTACTCCATAGAGGAAAAGAATACCTACCATCCACGCAGTACCAGAAACATCAAACATTCCTGACCCGTTACTCAATCCAAGAAAATACCACTTGATGTTGTTTCCTCCTAAAAAGTACGATTTTAAACCTTTAGAGGCTTTTTTGGATACCCAAATTCCAACAAATAGGGTTAATAACACATATATTGCTATTATTGATATATCAATTACATCCATCTATCTTGTCTTCTATTTTTGGATTCCCCAGTTTTTGTTTGGTGCATTCCCCATTTTAAAATGAAGTATTCCACCTTTTTGCAAAGTTGCATGTGTTAGTACCGTTTTATTGAATTCCTCTCCATTAAGTGTAGCCGATTGGATATAGATATTTTCTTCTGATGCATCATCTGCTATGATTGTAAAATCTATTTTATCTGAAATATTAATAACTGATTTTTCGAATATTGGACTTCCAATCTGGTAGTCACCCGAAGCAGGACTATATGGATACAACCCCATGGAACTAAACACATACCAAGCAGACATTTGTCCGCAATCTTCGTTTCCACTTAATCCATCAGGCTGTGTACTGTACTGTGTCCTTAAAATTTCTCTTACCCAATATTGGGTTCTCCATGGTTGATTAGAAAAATTAAACATATAAGCAATATGATGACTAGGCTCATTACCATGTGCATACTGTCCTATTAGCCCCGAAATATCTACTGAAACATTCTCTCCAGTAATTTCAGACGATTCCGAAAAGAGTTGTTCTAATTTTTGATTAAACTTATCGTTTCCTCCATGCATTTCCACTAAACTTGGTACGTCATGTAATACAAACCAACTGTGTTGCCATGCATTACCTTCGGTATAATCAGCATGTACTCTATGTGCAGAAAATTTAGGATCAAAAGGTTCGTGCCATTGCTTTCCATCAGCAGATTTCCCTCTCATAAACCCAGTTTCTTTATCAAATAATGGTTTATACGATTCAGAACGTTTTATAAAATAATTATAATCATCCATTTTCCCCAATCCCTTAGCCACCTGAGCTACACACCAATCGTCATATGCTAACTCCAAGGTTATGGTTACTGATTCATCTAAAGCATCAAAAGGGATATAACCAAATTCTTTATAGGGCTTTAAACCTCTTTCATCTTGCATCATGGTTGTTTTCATTGCTGCATAGGCCTTTTCAATATCAAACCCTTTAATTCCTTTTGCATAAGCTTCAGCAATTACTGGAATAGCATGATAACCTGTCATTGTATTGGTTTCATTACCATATAATGTCCAAACTGGAAGAATCTTTTTTACCTCATAATAAGCTAACATAGAATTGATAATATCTGATACTTTTTCTGTATCCAAAATGGTTAACAATGGGTGTTCTGCTCTAAAGGTATCCCATAAGGACAAGGTTGAATATGCTGTATAATCTTTAGCTGTTACAATACTATCATTCTCTAATCTAAATTGCCCATTACTATCACTAAAAGTAACTGGTGCTACTTGCGCATGATATAATGCTGTATAAAATATTGTTTTTAAAGAATCGTTAGATGTCTCCACCCTTATTTTTGACAAAGCATTGTTCCAATCTTCATCTGCTTTATTTTTCACTTTCTCAAAATCAAACTTTTCTTTATACTCTGCTATATTTAATAGTGCATTTGCTTCACTTACAGAAGACACTCCTACTTTAACATTTAATTCATCAGAATCTAAAGCATCAAAGAATAATTGCGCACTTGTTTTTTCTCCTTTAACTTGAGCTGTATCATTTATATAAGTACTATCCTTAACTAATTCGTGAGATGTTATTTCCTTAGAAAATTTAGCTACAAAAAATAACTTTTGATTATTAGCCCATCCTTTACTGTGTCTATATCCAGAAATAGTGTGTTTATCAACAATTTTAAGATGTGTATCTGTTGCCAAATCCCAGTTGATAGCATATCCCAAATCTATAACTACAGATTGTTGTTCTCCTTTTTGATAAGTATACTTATGAAAAGCTGTTCTTTTATCCGTTGTAAACTCGGCATTAACACCATGATCTTCTAAAAAAACACTATAGTACCCAGGTTTAGCTGATTCTTTATCGTGACTATATTTAGATTTATAAGGTATTTGATCTCTATTTTTAAAGTCTTGAGCCAGATTTACCCTTTTATTGATTGGCATAAATCGTATATCTGCCAAATCTCCAATTCCAGTTCCGCTTAAATGCAAATGACTAAATCCAATAGTAATTGAATCTGTATAATGGTATCCAGAGCACCAATCCCACTTACTAATTCCGTTATCTGGACTTACTTGGAGCATCCCAAATGGAACGCTTGCTCCAGGATAGGTGTGCCCATGTCCTGCTGTTCCAATAAATGGATCTACAAAGTTTGTAGCAACAATTGCAACTTCTGTGGTTGTTTCCTTCTTTTTTTGACAAGACAGTACAGTAATAAGTACTGTAAAAATCGGTAGATAATATTTTTTCATATGTTTAGCTGAACACTGAATTGATAATTAATTTTTATGAAATAAAATTCTATCTCATAAATATTTATAAATTTGGCTTCACAGCTAATAATTTTAGACCAACAGCAAAGCAAATAAGTTAAAGGTATAAAAGTAAGCCTATATGCAAAGATGAATAAGACAAAAAACAATATAAAGACTGAGTTAGAAACTGGATATACTATCAAACTACAACATCATGTTATTTTCTGGTTGGTGTACTTTCTTTTCAATACGCTTAGGTGGGGAAACTTGCATAATGATTTTGTATATTCCTTAAAAACTAACTTTATAGGTTTTCCGATACATATGGTTTTGTGTTATATCAACATTTATATTTTAATGCCAAAATTGGTATTCAAAAAAAAATATTTGTTATATACTATTGGCATCATCTCAAGTCTTTTTTTAATGGTAGTTGCCAAATTTTATCTAACTTATTTTTTGGTAAGCACTGATATTTGGCCTGAAGGACCAGAGATTATCCATGAGATTACATTAAACTATACCATAGATATGATGATTGGCGAGCTCTATGTTATTACTTTTGTAACCGCGATAAAAATTACAACAGATTGGATAACTGAACAGAAACGGGTTGCAGATTTAGAGAAATTACAATTAGAAACAGAACTTAGGTTCCTAAGAACACAAATCTCTCCTCATTTCTTTTTTAACACCTTAAATAACATTTATTCTTTATCTATTGAAAAATCAAATAAAGCTTCCGCATCCATATTAAAACTTTCCGAATTAATGCGGTATTTACTTTACGAAACCAAGCAAAAACGGCAAAGTTTAGTTAAAGAAATAGTATGTCTTCAAAATTACCTAGAACTAGAACGCATTAGGTATGGTGATGCACTAAACATAAATATGAATGTTTCTGGTGATATTGAAAATAAAGAAATTGCTCCAATGCTATTATTAACCTTTGTTGAAAATGCCTTTAAACATGGCGCCAATAAGAATATTGGTGAAGTAGAAATTAATATTGACTTTAAAGTTGAAGGAGAATTTCTTTTCTTTATGGTTTCTAATCCCGTTCCAGCAGTTAGCAATAAAAATAAAATTGCAGATATTTCTAATGGAATCGGATTGAATAATGTCAAGAAAAGACTAGCTTTAGGCTATAAGGATGATGACTTTAATCTTGAAATAACTCAAGGGACTGAGCGCTATGTTATTGAACTAAAAATTAAGGTATGACAGAACTAAAATGTGTAATTATTGATGATGAACCTCTTGCTATTAATGTACTTAAAAATTATGCCGAACAAATAAAAAGCCTTAATGTTATAGCTACATTTAATAATGCAGTAGAGAGCATTGATTTTATTAAAGAAAATAAAATTGATTTACTTTTTTTAGACATCAATATGCCCCTATTGGACGGACTTAGTTTATTAAAAAGCCTAACAAAAAAACCTCTTGTCATAATTACTACTGCACATGAAGAATTTGCCGTCGAAAGTTTTGAACTAGAAGTACTGGACTATTTAGTAAAACCTATTCCATTACATCGCTTTATTATGGGAGTAAATAAAGCTTTTAAAATGCATGATATTACTCAAAAAGAGAATAATACTACAAATAAAGAAAGGGCTTCCATTTTTGTTAAAGTTGACAAAAAGAAAATGCAAAAAGTATATTTGGATGAAATTCTAGTTGTTGAAAGTCTTAAAGATTATATCAAAATTAACACTCAAGACAATAAACATATAATTCACCAGACACTTAGCAGTTTTACTGATCAATTACCCGCTGATCAATTTATACGAATTCACCGTTCCTTTACCATTTCTATTGATAAGGTAGAAACCGTAGAAGGTAATAGTGTAGAAATTGGCTCTATTAGATATCCTATTGGGAGAAGTTACCTAAATGAGGTTAAAAGCATTATCTTAAAAGGGTACAAACAGTAATAAGTACTAAGCTTTAAACTCTTTTTCAATAACCGCTAAGGCTAACCTAATTTTTGCATATCCGATTTTTTCATTAAAATGATCAAAATATGGTTTTAATGCTGGTGGGCTCTCTAGCTCTTTTTTTGCTGTTTTTATTTTTGAGACCTCCTCCTTGCTTACAAAATCAAAAATAGCAATAGCCTTCCCATCAATATAGAGTTTGGCTATATGAGAAAAAATTGTAGTGTCTTTTAGATTTCTTTTCTCGGCAATTTCGGCAATAGACAGTCCTTCATTATACAATTCAAAAGTTACTAAATGAGTATCGCTTTTCTTCCTTGCTTTTACTTTTTTCTCTTTCATAAAAGCTCTTATCTCTGCTATAAACTCATCTCCATATACTTCTAACTTACGCTGCCCTACTCCGCTTATTGCTAAAAAATCTCCATCACTCAATGGTCGCTCTCTTTCTATTTCTTTTAAAGTACTATCGCTAAACACCAAATAGGCAGGTATATTTTCCGCTAAAGAAATTTCATAACGTAGTTTTCGCAAGCGTTCGAATAATGAATTTGCTTTTATCTTTTTAGCCTTTGGATTCCCCAGTACTTTTTCATCCGCTTTAGTAGTTATACTATTGGTTAAACTTACTTTTTCCTTTTCGAACAATACTTTTCTTGAAAAATCTGTCAATTGTAGCGCATTATTTTTATGAAAAGCAATTTCACAAAACCCTTGGTTAATTAACTGGATTATATACTGCTGCCAATTATTCCAAGATATATCATGACCAATACCATGTGTTTTAATTGCATCGTAGTTTTTATCTAAAATAGTGGCATTTCTAGCACCTCTCAATACATCAATTACCACTCCAATTGCTTCTGTTTCTTTTAATCTCGCAATAGTAGACAATGCTTTTTGTGCCAAAACAGTACCATCAAAAAACTGAGGAGGGTTTTTACATACATCGCAATTTCCACAATCTTTTGCCATTAATTCTCCAAAATAGCTCAACAATATTTTTCTTCTACAGGTATTAGCCTCAGAAAATTGCTTCATTCTATCTAATTTGGCAAGTTGCAACTCTTCATTAGCACTGCCTTCCATAAATTTACGAAGCTGAATAACATCTGCATAACTATGAAATAACAATCCATGAGCTGGAGTACCATCTCTACCAGACCTTCCTATTTCTTGATAATAACCTTCTATGTTTTTGGGCATATTGTAATGAATTACCCACCTAACATTAGATTTATCTATTCCCATTCCAAAAGCGATAGTTGCACATATCACATTCAGCTTATCAAAAATAAAATCTTCTTGAATTTTAGACCGTTTTTCAAAATCTAATCCTGCATGATACGCTTCAGCCTTAATTCCATTATTTTTCAGTTTATCCGCCAACATTGCTGTAGATTTTCGGCTTAAACAATAAATAATACCAGATTCATTGGGCTTATCAATAATATAATTTACAATCTGGGTAATTCTGTCGTTTGCTGGGCGTACTTCTAACTCAATATTAGCCCTATCAAATGAGGAAACAAACTCTTTGGCATCAGTAATATTTAACTGTTCTGTTATATCTTGCCTAGTAGCTTTATCTGCTGTAGCTGTTAATGCTATAATTGGTGTATTAGGAAAGGTCTTTTTTAAAAAACCCAATTGCTGATAAGATGGTCTAAAATCGTGTCCCCAAGAAGATATACAATGCGCCTCGTCTATAGCAATACAACTAATGTATTTTTCTTTTAATATATTTTCAAGCATACCTAAACTTTCTGGAGCAACATATATTAACTTAATTTCGGCACTTATTATTTGCTCAACAATACCTTCTAATCTTCCTTGTTCAAGGCTACTGTTGTAATAAGCTGCTGGAATACCATTAGCATTAAGTCCATCTACCTGATCTTTCATCAAGGCTATTAAAGGAGAAATTACTAAAGTTACTCCCTTTAATAATAATGCTGGCAATTGAAAACAAATAGATTTACCTCCACCAGTTGGCATAATTACCATAGCATCTTTTGCATCAAGAACTGTTGAAATTATTTCTTCTTGATCGGGTCTAAAACTATCGTAACCAAAATATTTTTTTAATGTGGGAATTAATTGAGATTGATATGCTAATACTGCCATTGATAGGTATTACTATTCTTATTGATAAGGTATATTTGTGTACAAAGAAACATCATTTTTTTATTCCCTTACTATTTTAATGCGGTCAAAACCGTTTGTGCTTCTGATTTCAATTCCTCAAACATAGCACTCACATAATCATGCTTGGGAGTAGTTGACAAATCTTTAACGGTGCCTTTTTGGATCAATTTTCCTTGTTTTAGAATAATTATCTCATCAGAAATAGCGAGGGCATCTGTAATGTCATGAGTGATAAAAATTACTGTTATTCCTGTTTTTTCTGCAATAGTCTTTACTTCATTTCTTAATTGCACTTTTATATGAGCATCAAGACTGCTAAAAGGTTCGTCCAGCAACAATAATTGAGGATTAGCCGCTAATGTTCTTGCTAGTGCAACACGTTGTTGCTGTCCTCCACTCAATTGATTTGGATATCTTTTTTCATATCCTTCTAAGCCAACTAATGTTAACATTTTGGAGAGCTTATCTTTATTTTTAATAGGCATTCCGTAGGTGATGTTTGCAGCAACTGTTAAATGCGGAAACAATGCAAAGTCCTGAAAAACAAGCCCAACATTTCTGTCTTGAGGATTTGTAATTTTTGAAATACTAGAAACTACAGTGTCATTAATGGTGATTGTTCCAAAATCTGGTGTTTCTAAACCAGAAATAAGCCGTAATAAGGTTGTTTTACCACTTCCACTTTCCCCTACAATAGCACAAATTTTACCTTTTTCTATAGAAAAAGTAATATTACTAAGCGCAAAACTTTTTCCATTATCAAAAGATTTTGAAATCTGATTGGTTGTTAAAACATTCATTTTTTCCGTATTATTTTATTCAAGAACAGTACAAAAAACACTCCAATACTTACAATCAAAAGCGATGGTAATGCCGATTCTGCAATACGCTCATCTCCTGCATATTCGTATGCTTTTACTGCCAATGTTTGAATATGATATGGTTTTAGAATTAAAGTTAGTGGTAATTCTTTCATTACATCTATAAAAACTAATATAAATGCACTTATAAAACCCGTTTTTAATAATGGTAATTCTATTTTTAATAGTGTTTTAAAAGCACTTTTTCCTAATAATTTTGAGGATTCAGAAAGGTGATTCCCAATTTTTAAGCTGCTTGCTTCAATAGGATTATAAGCCACTGCTAAAAACCGTACTACGTAAGCATAAATTAATGCTATCACCGTTCCATTAATTAATAAACCAATACTGAGGTCAAAATTAGATTTAAAAAAGGCAATTAGCTCTTTATCTAAGGCCAATGTTGGTATCATAATACCAATAGCTATTACAGCTCCAGGAATAGCATAACCTACAGTTGTTACTTTTGAGATAAAGGTAACAGCTCTTAATTTATTCCATTTTACAAAATAGATAAAAAAGAATGCGGTAACTGTTGTTGCCAATGCTGTTACTAATGCAATACCTATGCTTTGTAAAGCTACTGTAATAAAATCTGTTGAAAAAACGCTCTCAAAAGTTAAAAAACTCCAGTATAACAATTGTAAAACGGGTATCACAAACCCAAATAATACAGGAATTAGTATGGCAAGTATTACGAGGTATTTTTTATAACCAAAAAGAGTAATACTTTTAATTGCCTTTCTTGGCTTTGGGCTATCTGCATAACCAATACGTTTTCGCTGCCATTTTTCAATAGCGATTAAAGCAAAAATAAAAACTACTAATATTGCAGATAAAAAGATTGCTGTTTCTGGCTCTTCTAAAGCAAACCATGATCTAAAAATACCAGTTGTAAATGTGCTTACACCATAATATTTTGCGGCTCCATAATCGTTCAACACCTCCATCAACACCAATACTAATCCCCCAATAATTGCTGGTCTTGCCAATGGTAATACAATTTTAAAAAAAGTTTTTATTTCTGATGCACCTAATAACTTTGAGGCTTCTATTAACGTGCTAGACTGATGCAAAAAAACGGCTCTTGCACTTACATATATATATGGAAATAATGAAATACTTAGCACTCCTATAAGTCCTAGGGAGTTCATAACATCAATTCTTGGAAAATCTATACCTATATTTTGAAATAATTGCTGTAAAGTTCCTGAATGATCAAAAATACCAGCATAAGCATATGCTGTAATATATGATGGTATAGCCAAAGGCAAAATTAGCAACCATTCAAAAATTCTTCTAAATGGGAACTGATATCGAGAGACAAACCAAGCGCTTGAAACTCCAAATAGTAATGTTAAAAAAGAACATCCAACAATAAGCTTTAAAGAATTACTAACATATGATCCCATTAGATGAGTAACCACATGACCCCACATCTCTCCAGGTCCATCAAATAAGTTAACGACAATAGTAAGAATTGGTAAAGCTATAAACAAAACAATGGTCAGTGTTAGCACTGACCATTTGTTACTATCGCGTAGTATTCTTTTTACGCTATTTTTTATTGAATAAATTGTATTCAAGTTTTATACTATTTCCATCCAGCTTCATCAAAAACAATTACTGCCTTTTTATTAAGCTCTCCTAATTTTGATAAAGATAATGTATCTTCTTTAAAAGAACCCCATGACTTTAATAATTCTGAAACTTCAACATTGGCATTTACCGGGTACTCATAATTAGCAGTCGCAAATACTTCTTGAGCTTCCTTACTGATTAAGAACTCAATAAATTTAATGGCATTTTCTTTATTTGGAGCATATTTAGCTACTCCAGCTCCACTTACATTTATATGTGTACCATTGGTATCTTGGTTCGGAAAAAACAGATTAACACTATTACCTGCATTTACTTCTGCTTCATCCTTAGAATTTAATAACTTACCAATATAATAGGTATTTACAACTGCAACATCACCTTCTCCTGCTAAAATTGCTTTTACTTGATCCCTATCATTTCCTTTTGGAGCTCTAGCAAAATTTTTAACGATTCCTTCTGCCCATGTTTTAGCAGCTGTTTCTCCTTCATTTGCAATTATAGATGCCAATAAGGATTGATTGTATATATTTCCTGAAGAACGAATAAGTACTTTTTTATTCCATTTTGCATTTGTTAAAGCTGCATAAGTACTTAATTCTTCTTCCTTAACTCTATCTTTAGCATATGCTATAACTCTTGCTCTTTTAGTTAGTCCGAACCATGTATTATCAGCATCTCTTAAATGCAATGGTATAGTTGTAGTCAATATAGTAGAAGATATTGACTGAAGTAAACCTTTATCTTTAGCTCTCACCAAACGTCCTGCATCTACAGTAATTAAAACATCTGCTGGCGACTGCTCCCCTTCTACAGTCATTTTTTGAATTAGTTCATCGGCTTTGGCATTGACAACATTAACAGTTATCCCAGTTGTTGCTTCAAATTGCTTAAACAATGTTTGATCAGATTCGTAGTGACGATGTGTATATACAGTAACCTCCTTTTTTTCCTCTTTTACTTTCTCCTGCTTTTTGTTATTTTTACAAGAGATAAAAAGTGCTAATGCAGCTAGTATTAATATTTTTTTCATTCTAAATATAATTTAACGTTAAAAAACGTAAATATAGTTATTTAAACCTATTCCAAATAATAATGGTTCCAAACTTTAGTGAATAAAAAAATCCTTTACAAAACTGCAAAGGATTTTTTTATGAGTTTAAAGCTAAAATTATATTGCTCTAAAACGTCTTCTTTTTTGCCAGTAATTAGTATTGGTTCTATTTTGTACTTGAACTTTTACATTAGACTTTGGGCTGTTTTCTTTTCTCATGATATTTCTATTTGTAGGTAATTTCTTTCTTTATATTTTTGAAATCGAGTGCAAAAGTACAACAAAGTTTTTGTTCTACAATTTATTTATAGAAAATAATTCATAATACTTTGTTAAAAACCAGAAACACTGATAACTATCATACTATCAAATAATTAATAAAATTAATTTCACCGCATAAAACACTTAGATCTTCACTGTTAACAAATATGTTGACAAAATTGAAAGCTCAATGTTTTTATTTAGATTAAATATAAATAATTTAGTTGTCAGAAATTAACCCAATTTGATATTATCCAATGCATTGCATAATATCGTTATAAAACCACATTAATTTATGAGTGTTTTTGATAAAAGAACAAGTTATAAACCATTTGAATATCCTGAAATTTTGGATTTTGTAAACACACTAAACCAAACCTATTGGGTACATTCCGAAGTTGATTTTACTGGAGACATTCAGGATTTTAAAGTTGCATTAAATTCTAGTGAGCAACATTCTATAAAAAACACATTATTGGCAATAGCACAAATTGAAGTCACCGTAAAGGCTTTTTGGGGAAACCTATACTCCATATTACCAAAACCAGAATTTAATGGCTTAGGAAGCACTTTTGCCGAGTGCGAATTTAGGCACTCAGAGGCTTATTCTAGACTATTAGAAGTTTTGGATCTAAATAGTGATTTTGAAGCAGCTTTAAAATCTCCAGCCATAAATTCTAGAGTTGTACTGCTTAATAAGTATTTAAAACTAGCACCAGGACACTCTAAAGAAGATTTTGCTTTATCATTGGCAGTGTTTTCATTGTTTATTGAAAATGTATCTCTTTTTAGTCAATTTGCAATTATACTATCATTTACACGCTTTAAAGGTTTACTTAAAAGTACCAGCAATATTATTGCATGGACATCTAAAGACGAACAAATACATGCCCAGGCAGGAATGTATCTTTTTAATATTATAAAAAAAGAGTATCCCCACTTTTTTAATAAACAAACCATTACGATGATACAGTTAGCAGCTGTGGAATCTATCAAAACCGAAGAAGGAATACTTGATTGGATATTTGAACAAGGTGAACTTGAGCACCTCAACAAATCGCAATTGCTAACTTTTATGAAACATAGAGTTAATGAAAGTTTGGAAGCTATCGGAATTCCAACAGTTTTTACCATCGATAAACAAGAACTGCAAAGCATGTTGTGGTTTGAGGAAGAAGTTTTTGCAAATGCAAATGATGATTTTTTTGCAAAACGCCCTGTAGATTACACCAAACACAACCAATCGTTTACTGCTAACGATCTCTTTTAATACTTTTTACAAAAAAAACAATAGATGAATTTATACCATTGGATCTCTGAAGAATCTAAAACCATGCTGCAACGTGGCTATTTATTAGAAAATGAAAATATACAAGATGCTGTTGTTAGGATAACTACAGCAGCAGCTATGCAACTAAAAAAACCAGAATTACAACCAAAATTTGAACAGCTAATTGCAAAAGGATGGATGTCGTTATCATCTCCCGTTTGGGCAAATATGGGAACTGATAGAGGTCTACCTATTTCTTGCTTTGGCTCCTATACCGAAGATACTATTGAAGGCATAACTCATAGTTTAAGCGAATCCATAATGATGACAAAAATGGGTGGTGGCACCTCTGGATATTTTGGTGCACTTAGAGCAAGAGGACAGGAAATTACAGATAACGGTGCATCCTCTGGTCCTGTATCATTCTTAAAAATGTTTGATGCTATGGTAGATACTATTTCGCAAGGCGCAGTAAGAAGAGGTGCATTTGCTGCGTATTTAGATATAGACCATCCAGATTGTTCAGAACTATTAAACATTAAGGATGTGGGTAACCCTATACAAAATCTTTTTTTTGGTGTTTGTATTCCTGACAAATGGATGGAAGATATGATTGCTGGAGATACCGAAAAAAGAACTCTTTGGGCCAAGCTACTAAAATCTAGACAGACTAAAGGTTTGCCGTATATTCTTTTTTCTGATACTGTTAATAACAATACAGTTGACGTATATAAAGACAAAAACATGAGAATTTACAATTCTAACTTATGTGCAGAAATTGCCTTACCCTCTAATAAAGACGAATCTTTTGTATGTTGCCTAGCTTCTATGAATATGGAGCTCTATGACCAATGGAAGGATACAGATGCAGTAGAGACTGCAATCTGGTTTCTAGATGCTATAATGGAAGAATTTATAATAAAGAGCAAAGGAATGCCATATATGGATCGTCCACACAACTTTGCCAAAAAACATAGAGCTTTAGGACTTGGAGTTATGGGGTATCATGCTTATTTACAGAAAAACATGATTGCTTTTGAATCTTTTGAAGCCAAGCAATTTACCGCTTCATTTTTTAAAGAATTTAAAGATAAGGTTACAACAGCTTCAGAAACACTAGCAAAACTATATGGAGAACCAGAAGTACTTGAAGGCTATGGAAGAAGAAATACAACATTAACTGCTATTGCACCTACTACATCGTCATCTTCTATATTGGGTCAAACATCACCAGGTATAGAGCCTTATAATAGTAATTACTACAAAGTAGGCTTGGCAAAAGGAAACTTTACAAGAAAAAATAAGTTTTTGGCAGTTTTATTGAAGGACAAAGGACTTGATACTCCAGAAATATGGAGTTCCATTTTAATGAAGCACGGCTCTGTACAGCATATAGATGCGTTAAGCTCTCATGAAAAAGCAGTATTTAAAACTTTCAAAGAAATAAATCCTTATGAAATAATTACACAAGCCTCTATTCGTCAAAAGTATTTAGATCAAAGTCAATCCCTGAACATTAACATTCCACCAGATATTGCGCTAAAGGAAGTTAACCAACTCATGATTGAAGCATGGAAACTTGGCGTAAAAACATTGTATTATCAGCGCTCAGAATCAGTTGCACATACTTTGGTAAATTCCTTAAAAGATAGCTGTGAATCTTGCGCATCTTAACTATTAACAAAAAAAAGCCACTAAAAATTAGTGGCTTTTTTGAATACTTTTTTTGATTATGATGTTGCTACTTTTTTAACCCGTTCTACTTTATCAGAAATTGATAAACTTAACCGAACAATACTATCTTCTGTAGCTTTTAAATCATGGGGTACGTTGCCCTCCAAAGCGATGATATCACCACTACCTAAGGAATAAACTTTTCCTTGAACTCCAAAATCAATACTGCCTTCAAAAATTTCTACGACTATTGGAAAAGGTGTTTTATGTTCTTTCATTACCTGTCCAGAACGCATTGCAATCCTAATTTCTTTACTAAAATCTGTCTCTAATAAGACACTTATTGCTGGTTTATTATCGTTATAAACCAAATCGTTAGTTAATGATGTAGTTTTCATTTTTTATCTGTTATTCATTATTTACAAGACAAAAATAAACCTAAAAAGCTGCACTATTTATGACTAGAATCATAGTGAGAACTATAAATAACAAAATCAATTTCGTTTTTTATTAGATGATAAAACTAAACTTACACCAATCATAGATATTAATGCTGACCAAAAAACTTGCATAGAAACATGCTTTCCTAATTGAATCCACAAAAGCAAAATAACTGCCAAAGGTTGCAAAAACATATATACTGCTACTTTACCAGGAGTCGCTTTACTTAAAGCCCATGCATTTGCAAGATAAACCAGAATTGTAGGAACCATAACTACATATAAAATTAATAAAATAGCTCCATTGCTCCATAATGGAGCTTCTATAATTAACTTATTTACTCCAAAAGGCAAACAAAATAAAGCCGAAATTCCAAATATCCAAGCCATAACGGCTATTGTACCTAATCTCTCTATAATATTTTTTGAAAGAATAATATATAAAGCAAAAGAGAGAGCATTTAACAATACCAGGGTATCTCCAATTTTTGGCAATTGAAAATCTATAAGGATGCAAATTCCAAAAAAAGCTATTATTATACCAATAGTTTTTTTTGTTCTTAACTTCTGCAATCTTAAAGCAGCACTAATTAGAACTACAAAAACTGGTACCATTGCGACTAATAAAGTAGCAGAAATTGAAGATGTGATTTTTAAACCATAGAGGTATAATAATTGGTTATTTATTATACCTAATACAGCTAAAATACAAAGCAAACCTATATCCTTAAGCTTAATCACTTTTGGTGATTTAAACATTAAATTTATAGTTATAAAAACAATTGCTGCTCCTCCAATACGCATCATTGCTAATGAAAAAGGAGAAACATTATAAGGGTCATTCATAACTAGTTTCCCCTCCACATGAAGGGATGCAAATCCTAGTTGAACGAAAATTAACATGAAATCTACATATGTCCTTTTAAATCTCAATTTCAATATTTAATTTTTAAATTTACAAAGAAATCTAGGTAGTTTAAATCTGACATGCCCAATCATGCTCTTCAACAGCTACTTTTAATGATTCCCGAACTATCGCGTCTCCCCACTCCATTTGTTTTTGAACTCCCAAACTTATATTACCAGAATTCACAAGTTTATCAACAACTTTAGATAACTCATCTAAATCATTAATATCGCAATCATCTAACAGTTCTGGATGAGTTATCATCAATTTTTGCGCTTTTTTTGGACAGACTGTATGCAATGGATGTCCAAATGGTACAAATGGAGACAAAATAGCTTGTACCACCATTGGTTCTTCATCACTCCCCCAAAAACAATGAGGAGTATTACGAGGAAAGATAATAACATCTCCTGGTTTTACAGCTTTATTTTCAATTTTACCATCAGCTGCTTTAACTAAGGCATTTCCATTTCCTTTTAAAACTGTAATAACTCTATCACTTAATGGATGAATATGTAGCTCTGCTTTTGTCGCTGATTTAGGCGGAAACATATCTAAACCATAAATTACTCCATCGTCCCTTTGTTCTATCAATTTTGTTAACATACAATCAATTTTTTCCCATGGAATATTATTATAATCATCAATATTTGGAAGCTCATCTACTGATATTTCATCAAAATGTTTTCCTTTTTCCCATTGAGAAAATACTTCGTTTTTTAAATTGTCAACAGTCAAACCTTTCTTTGTTTGAATCATTTTAATTAATGGAGATTTCATAATTATGGCTTTTAAGTTAATAAATCAGAATACAGTATATAATACTAATTTCTTCAAAATACAAAAAAAACAACACAATCAACATTTAAAGAATAATTATTCTACAAAAAAGAAGAATAAAATGAATAATATAGGCTATTAAAATCAAATGCCGAATCAAAAAGAAAGAAACATATATGACCTATTAACATTAACTAGGGGAAGAAAAAAATGAGTAAACACAATCAAATAGCAAAAAAAGCTATCTTTTATTATGCAGATCTAATTTGGGAATAGTAGCTATTTTTAGTTGTTCTATAACAGTATATTATAACAAAAACATAAATGGAAAAATTATCAACAACTTTTTGAAGTCAATTTACATTACTCTGTAACAAAGTAGTGTATCTGCTACATACAAATAGAGGTAAACAAATCATAAACAACCTGTTTTTCAGGATGAAGGATATTCTAGATACAATTGTAAAACAATAAAATTAAATATATTGAAAGATTAGAGCTCTGAATAATTGTATTTCTACTTAAAAATATATTATATCAATATTTTTTATATTCATTACTCCATCAACCTTTATCTAATAATAATTAACCACATAACTATTAACAAAAAACACCAATTTTATCCACTCCTCCTTTTAAAACAGGGGGACTAAAATCTTCTTCATATCAAAATAAGCTTTAAAAACTAGATGTGTTCATTGCTTACGTTTTTTATTAATTTACATCTTTACTAAAATAATGATAGAAGAATAGCTCCCTAACAACATTAAGTAACCTTCTATGAAGTAATAAAGCTGAAACAAAATATAATTTAACAAATTACATCACAAAAAAACTACACTGACTAGAGCTCCTTTTTAATTGTAGTAGCATCACTCTGTGCAGAAGGAAATACTGTCATATCAGCAATTTGCACATGGTTTGGAGCATTAACACAAAAGAAAATACAATCAGCAATGTCATGAGCTATTAATGGCTTATAATTGGTATAAATACTATCTGCTTTTTCTGTATTCCCTTTAAATCTTACATTAGAAAACTCTGTTTCTACAGCGCCAGGCGCTATGTTTGTAACTTTTATATTATGCGGCACTAACTCCAATCTCATACCATCACTTATACTTTCTACAGCAGATTTTGAGGCACAGTAGACAACTCCTTTTTGATAGGTCTGTTTTCCAGCTATAGAACTAATATTAACAATATGTCCTTTTTTACGTTGTATCATAAAAGGCGCTAACAGTCTAGATACATACAACAAGCCTTTAACATTATAATCTATCATTTTCTCCCAATCATCAATAATACTATCCATCATAAAATCTAAACCATGAGCTCCACCAGCACTATTAACCAAAATATCAACAGATTTCCATGTATCAGGTAATGATTCAATACTACTTTTAACATCGTCTAAAATACCTATATCAAATGCTAATGTTTTTACTGTTACACTATCACTTAACTCTATAGCCAATTCGTCTAATTTGTTTTGTCTTCTACCACAAATAATAAGATCAATGTTATTTGCTGCAAAAAGTCGTGCTGTGGCTTGACCAATTCCTGATGTTGCTCCAGTTATAAATGCTATTTTTCTCATGTATTCCTATTTTTTATTCACAAAAATATTATCCTTTATCTAAACGTTTATAAGAAAAAAAATATTTGCTCAATTAGTATCTTAACAAAAAATGTAATCTTGATGTTGTTTATATCGTGTAAATATCAAACTATTTTTATTATTTTACAAAAAAATAGCTTTTTTTCACATATTATGTGATGTAAATTCGATAACCCCTTAAAATATCTTTAGACAGAAAAGAAATAAATCCAAAATATACTTACTCCTATATGAGTGGTATTTCAGATGACAAAACATAGCCAAATCATATTAAATTTAAGCTCTAATGAAACATTATAAGAAACAAAAAAGCCTTACTAAAAAATTAGTAAGGCTTCTTGTGATGGCAGAAGGATTCGAACCTTCGACCGCCTGCTTAGAAGGCAGGTGCTCTATCCAGCTGAGCTATGCCACCATTAAGGAATTTATACTTTTCCTGAAAAGTTGTCGGGGTGGCAGGATTCGAACCTGCGACCTCCTCGTCCCAAACGAGGCGCGATGACCGGGCTACGCTACACCCCGAAATATGGTCAAAAAAATGCGGAGAGACGGGGATTCGAACCCCGGGTACCCGTTAGAGTACGCTTGTTTAGCAAACAAGTCCTTTCGGCCACTCAGGCACCTCTCCAATATTCTCTGATTTTTTAAAGAACAACACAATAAAATTGCGGTTGCAAATGTAGTAGTTCATCACGTAGGACGCAACTATTTTTAGACTTTTTTTAATGTTTTTTTTGTTGCTATTTTCTTATTCAGGATATTCAACTCGTAAATGATAGATATTGATGAGTTTATGCTTAAAAACCTTCTTTATAATTTCTATTTCTCTAAAGGTAATATTTGCATTTTGGTACTGCAATTCGTCCATTTGTTTGGAAATAATACGATCTACAAAGTCATTTATAATCACAAAAGTTGGTTCTTTTAAACTTTTGGAAGCTGCTTCTATAGAATCAGCCATCATTAAAATTACCGTTTCTTTTGAAAATGGAACAGGTCCAGGGTACCTAAAATCATCTTGATCTACAGCATCGCCAATTAACCCTTCTTCTTTTTTGTAAAAATAATAAACCATAGAAGTTCCATGATGGGTTCTTATAAAATCTATAATCCGATCTGGTAGTTTGTTTTTTCTAGCCAACTCTATTCCTTCAATTACATGATTAATAATTGTAGTTGCGCTATCTTTTGGAGTCAGTTCATCATGTGGATTTACATTACTCCGTTGGTTTTCAGTAAAATAAGTGGGATTATTCATCTTACCAATATCATGATACAGTGCTCCTACCCTTACCAACATGGCATTAGCACCTATTGCACTTGCCGCTGCCTCGGCTAAATTAGCCACTTGTAAAGAATGATGAAAGGTACCTGGAGCCTTATTTGCCAACTGTTTTAAAAGTTTAGAATTGGTATCTGATAATTCTAATAAAGATACATCGGATACTAAACCGAATAGTTTTTCATAAATATAAATAAGTGGTTGTGCAAAAAGCGTCATCATTCCATTAAGCGCAAATAGACCCAATACAATCCATTGAAAATTATTGAAACTTCCTTCGTGAATAATCTGAAAAGCAAAATACCCAATACAATATACTAATGTTATTTGCCCAACAGAAATAAACAAATTTGCCCTTTTATAAAACTCAGAAATAGTAAGGATCGTTACAATTCCTCCAATAATCTGCAAAAAGATGTACTCAAAACTATTAGGAACAACAAAACCTAGGATTAAAACTGCTAATACATGAACAAAAAGTCCCAATCTAGCATCAAAAAATGCTTTGATAATTAGTGGTAAAATACATAACGGAACCACCAAGACATAAGAAGCATTATATTTTACGATTAATGTGGTTATAAAAACCATTAATACAATATTGAAAAATATAAAAGTAACCTTAATGTTATGATTAAAAATTTCTTCTCTGTACTTTTTAAGAAACAACAATAACATAATTAATACCAATGCCACTAAAACAGTATATCCAAAAATGATAAAATACAGATTGCTTTCGGACCATAACTGAGATTGATATTTCTTTTTTAAGGAGTTTAAAATTTCATGTTTTTTCCCCTCAACAATTTCTCCTCTTGTAATTACGAGTGTCCCTTTGTTTACACTTCCTCTTGTTAGCGATATATTTAACAACTCTTCTTCTATTACTTTATTAGAAAAAGCATCATTATAAAACACATTGGGCTTTATCAATTCAAAAAACAAATTGTAATACTGCTCTTGATGTTCTTGAAATTGGCTTCCTTCTAGTTTTTTTGACAAAAAAGAGTTCAATTGATTTAATCGCAATAATTCTTCAATTTTATAACTTTTTGCTTCGTTGTTTTTTATAATATAAATATGTTCTTTACTATATTCTTCTGTTGATTGTAGTACACCTTTGGTATATATAGATGCTAACAACTGTTTTCCTCTTTTGTAAAGTTCTTCTTTATATTCATCATCAAAAGAAGTAAAGTGGATGTGAAAATCAGTATTGTATTTAGACAATACTACTGCCGCTATCTCTAAATCAAAATCAAAATATTTTAATTTCCCATTGGTAATTCTAAGCTGCTCTTCTGCAACATCTTCGTTACTTTTATCAATAGAAAAATCAAAAGGAGCGTACAACGTTTCATGTTGCCATGGTTTTCCTTTTTGAAACTCAAACTTAAATTTTCCTCCTTGAGGAAAAAAATACACAATAGTTACAATACTTACTATGTACAATATACCTTTATATAATAAAGATTTATTTTTATAAATATAATCTAGAATTTTTTGCATTTTCAGGCTTCTATCAATCTCAAAAGTAAAAAAAATAAATAGCTTACAACTGCTTTAGTCCATATGATATATGAATATCCCCATAAATTATTTAAATTCGCACAGCGTTATTGCTCTAAAATTATATTTTAGCGTGTAACACTCTATTACCATTCAACCTAACAATTTGATTATCAAGTAAAAAATATAAAAGCAAAAAATATGAAAGAAGTAGTTATTGTTTCTATTGCAAGAACTCCAATTGGGAGTTTTATGGGAAGTTTATCTAGTATACCAGCTCCAGAACTTGGTGCTATTGCCATAAAAGGTGCTTTAAACAAAATTAACCTTGATGCAAATGAAGTTGATGAAGTTTTAATGGGCAATGTAGTACAAGCTGGTAATGGACAAGCTCCGGCCAGACAAGCAGCTATTCTTGCTGGAATCCCTAATACCATACCTGCTACAACTATTAACAAAGTATGTGCTTCTGGTATGAAAGCGATAATGCAAGGAGCACAAGCAATTGCCTTAGGAGATGCTGCTGTAGTTATTGCTGGAGGTATGGAAAACATGAGTCTTATTCCTCATTATACTTACTTGAGAAAAGGTGTTAAGTTTGGTCCTACTTCTTATGCAGACGGAATGCAAAAAGATGGTCTTGTTGATGCTTATGGAAAAGAAGCAATGGGTGTCTATGCGGACAAATGTGCAAGTACACATGAATTCTCTAGAGAAGATCAAGATGCCTATGCAACACAATCTTACCAAAGATCTGCTGCAGCTTGGAATGCTGGTAAATTTACTGATGAAATTGTTCCTGTAACCGTACCACAACGTAGAGGTGATGCTATAATTGTTGCCGAAGATGAAGAGTACAAAAATGTAAAAATTGAAAAAATACCTGCGCTAAGAGCTGCTTTTACAAAAGATGGTACTGTTACCGCTGCTAATGCATCTACTATTAATGATGGTGCAGCTGCTGTAGTATTAATGAGTAAAGAAAAAGCTACAGCCTTAGGATTACCAATACTAGCAAGCATAAAAGGTTTTGCTGATGCAGCACACGAACCAGAATGGTTTACTACTGCTCCTGCTAAAGCCTTACCAAAAGCATTAGATAAGGCAGGAATAACGATAGATGATGTTGATTTCTTTGAATTTAATGAAGCATTCTCTGTTGTTGGTCTAGCCAATATGAAAATATTAGGTCTTGACGACAGCAATGTTAATGTTAATGGAGGTGCTGTCTCTCTAGGACACCCATTGGGATGTTCTGGTGCAAGAATTGTAGTTACATTATTAAGTGTGCTATCACAAAATAACGCAAAATTTGGAGCTGCAGCTATCTGTAATGGTGGCGGTGGTGCTTCCGCAATTGTAATAGAACGTAACTAATTATAATTTATCAATCCTCAGTAAGAATAGAGCTGTATGCAGTACGGTATTTGCAATTTAAGTATTACCCCATTAAGGTTAGACCCAAGCGATGATAGCGAATTAACTTCGCAATTATTATACGGCGATCATTTTAAAATTCTAGAACAGCGTAAAAAATGGAGTAGAATTAGAATTGCCACTGATAAATATGAAGGATGGGTTGATAATAAACAATATCTAGAAATTACAGAAGAGGTCTATGACGAAATTAATGCTGAAAAAAGCACAGATAAATATTTTACAGACAATCTTGTAGATTATATCACTACCACACAAGGGCAACTTATGCCTTTGTGTTTAGGTAGCTGTACTAGTATCTCTAATTTGCTAGGTGATATTTTTGAAGGTGATGCTTCTAAAGCAGGGCTGAGTAATAGAAACCAACTTATAGAAACCGCTTTACTCTACCTAAATTCTCCATACCTCTGGGGAGGAAAAACACCTTTTGGAATTGACTGTTCTGGCTTTACCCAAATGGTTTATAAAATACATGGTGTAATTATTAAGAGAGACGCCTCACAACAAGCAAAACAAGGAGAGGCGCTTAGTTTTATAGAAGAAAGTCAACCTGGAGATTTAGCTTTTTTTGACAACAGCGAAGGAAATATTGTACATGTTGGTATTATTATGGCTGATAATTATGTTATTCATGCCCATGGTAAAGTTAGAATTGATAGAATAGATCATACTGGTATTTTTAATGTTGATAGCAAACGATATTCTCATCAATTACGAGTGATAAAAAAGATCATCTAAACTTTTCTTTATTAAGTTCTTTTATTCCTTTATACAGTTTTCACAATAATAACTTCTAAGATATTCATCTTCTAACAACTGGAACGTAACCCCGCCTTCTCCAAAAGGATTATACAACTTACAATATCTTTTTTTATTCATACTAAACGCATTCAGCATAATAGTCCTATAATCATCAGTAGCAGTTAATTCATTATTTATTATTGTAAGATTGATATAATAAAACAATAAATTTTCATCAATTGCTATCGTTTTAGCCTTGTCGTTTAACAAAGCTACAGCAGCATCTGTATTCGAATAATAGCTAAAAAACTGAGCTAGGCTTAAATAATCATAATCTGATTTTGGAAAATTACCATAGGTTTTATTGATAAAATCTACAGACTTATCTTTGCTTGCATAGTTTCTTTCTTTCATATAATTCTCACTCATTACAATGTGGTAATTCACGAGCATTCGTTCTATCAACTTAGCATCAATGCCATAGCTTTTTAATGATACTATTTGTTTTTTTATTGTGGTTGCCTTAAAATCTTTAGCTCTATAACGCCAAATTTTAATGTTGACAACAGCCAAATTATATTTTATCTTTTTATCCTTAGGTGATAACTCTTCTAGCTGTTGCAGCTGGTTTTGAGTGATTAGTAGGTTTCTTTCATCCAATAATGACCTATAAACAGCATTTTTATTTAGCAATGGTAAAAATTTCATTTGTTTTGGAATTACCATTTTATCCAAAATATCTGGAGATACTTCGCGTTTCTTTAACCTTTCATAAATAGCATTCTGAATTGCAATAGCATCATCAAGTTTAGAAGTCTTTATAGACTCGCTAAACAAGTCTAACAAATCTAAAGGTGTCATTGCTTTATAAATGTCTTTTCGTTCCAATTCAAGTACAATAACAGCCTTTCTGTGCTGTTTCAAAACTGGTTCTAACTCTTTACTAAAATCTCCTATAAGTTTCGCTTTTATTTCAGATTTTGAAAACTCTTTTAAATGCTTGTGGGCTGTTGTAGAAATATCATTTAAAAATTCTACCCAGTTTTCTGACGATGTTATTTTAGTACTAATAGTTGGTTTTTGAAAACTCTGCATTGCTTTTGCAATACTATTGGCACGCTGTTCTTGCAGTTCTAAATTCCTTTTTAAACTTCCTTCAACCGATGCATACGCATGAATGTTTATTGTTTTTATATTAAAATCTGTTAATCGTAAAGAATCATAAAGTGGTTTTATATCATCATGAGAATATTCCGATTTGTTCTTTTCAAACGGAATGTTAAATTTCATCTCTTTGTATTGGTACTTAAATTTATCTTCTGAGACTACGGCAATCTTTTTTGTATTATAAGTTATCGTGTCCAAATACATTCCCATATCTAATAGATCCCATGGATATGATTCTAAATCATAAATCAAATAATATTTACAGAGAACTTTATTACTTAAAAACAGAATATTAAATTCTAATTCTTTAGCAGTCATTTCTGGCGGAATACGACCTACTAAAACCCTAAACACATCTTTTCTACTAGGACGTAAACCTCCTTTTAGCTTTTGACTAAAAATTGGCTTTAGAAGCTTCCCTTTTATTTGTTTGGACTGTAGCTCTTCAACACCACATGCATATCTATCTTTAGCAACAACATCTATAGCAATACCGTCTTCTTTATTTTTAAAAAGCTCAGAAAACCATTTTTTATCATTTACTTCAAAAAATATTGCATTTTTTACTCTTCTAATTGCAAAATGAACCTCCTTTGGTTTTTGACTAAATACCTGATCAAATTGATTGCATTTAGACTTTTCATTTTCTAATGGAAAAATAATTCCATAGTTATTTTGTCCACTTACAAAATTAAAAACCATTAAAAAAACAAAACAGAAGAGGAGCTTTTTAAACATATTTCTATAATTTAATACACTCAAATATACTATTTTCAGAAGTATAATACCAATTTGAATAGGTAATGCCATATTAAAAGCGGCAAAGATATTTCAAAATATAAAAACACTGCAATTACTTTGCATAGCTTCGCTACAGAATATATAAACAAGCAATATTTATTTTGCTAAGAATGAGGCTACCTGAAACACTATATGTTTAAGCTGGTATAAATCATAAAAAAACTCGAATCAAAAAGATTCGAGTTTTTAAAGTGGTACTTATTTTAATTTAGTTATGGCTTAATCACCAATCTAAAACCTTCTCCGTGAATATTTAAAATTTCCACGTTTTCATCTTTCTTTAAATACTTTCTAAGTTTTGCTATATACACATCCATACTTCTTGATGTAAAATAGTTATCGTCTCTCCAAATCTTAGTTAAAGCCAATTCTCTTGGCATTAAATCGTTTTCATACAACGCTAACAAACGCAGTAGCTCGTTCTCTTTTGGAGACAACTTTATAGCCTCATCATCTTTATAGGTTAAAAACCTTAGCTTAGAATTCATATGAAACCCGCCTATAATAAACTCAAATTGTTTGCTATCTGCTAAGGTATTTGAAGACTTCCGTTGTAAGATTGCTTTAAGCTTAAATAATAATACTTCTGAATCAAAAGGTTTATTTAAGTAATCGTCTGCACCTACCTTGTATCCTTTTAATACATCCTCTTTCATTGTTTTTGCAGTTAAGAAGACAATTGGTACATTTTCATTTTTTTCTCTAATCTCTTTAGCAAGGGTAAATCCGTCTTTATAAGGCATCATTACATCAAGTATACAGATGTCGTAGTTATCCTTTTTAAACTTCTCAAAACCTTCCATTCCATTTTTTGCCAAAACAACATCAAAATCGTTCATTGACAGATAATCTTTAAGAACGATTCCGAAATTAGGATCATCCTCTACCAATAATATTTTCTTATTTACTGTTTCCATATCTTCTTTTAAATTAGAGGTAACTTAATATAAAATTCACTTCCTTTTCCTTTTTCACTTTCCACATAAACTTCACCTTGGTGATCGTCAACAATTTTCTTAACATAAGCAAGACCCAAACCGTGCCCTTTTACGTTATGAATGTTTCCAGTGTGTTCTCGATAAAATTTATCGAATATTTTTTTACTAACCGCTTTGCTCATTCCAGCACCTTGGTCTTTTACTTTTATAACAATACTGTTATTTACAACTTCTGTGTACAAATCTATTTTAGGCTCTTCCTTAGAGTACTTTACAGCATTATCCAAAATATTGGTCAATACATTGGTAAAATGCATATCGCTGGCCAGTACTTCTGTTCGTTCTGCATCTAAATGCGTGTTAATATACCCTCCTTTGTCACTTATAATAAGCGATACATGGTTTATAGCATCATCAACCAAGTCATGAATATCAACTCTATCTTTGCTTATATCTATCTGATTTTTATCTAATTGAGATATTCGCAATACATTTTCTACCTGAGCATGCATTCTTTTATTCTCTTCTCGTATCATTTTCAGATAGCGTTTTACCTTTTCATCATCTCCCATAATTTTGGGATTCTTTATCGCATCTAAAGCCAAGTTTATTGTTGCTATTGGCGTTTTAAACTCATGTGTCATATTATTGATAAAATCAGACTTAATTTCAGAAATCTGTTTTTGCTTTATCAACTGATACACTGCACTTGAATATGCGATTACTATTATCAAAGTAAATATCATTGATAATATTGCCATTCCTTGAATAGAAGCCATCAAATACTTCTTCTTACCAGGAAATGATACCAGCAAATCAAAATCGCTTTCACCTTCACTATCTTTAAACAAACGGGTTTGATATTTAATCCCTTTTGTTAGCTTAAACTTCTTAGTTTTTACTTTAGTAGGCAAACCTTTACTATACACACCATACTCAAAATCGATATCAATTCCATTATCTGCTAAGGCACTTTGAAGCTTTAGTTCAATTTCTGCTTTAGTTATACGTATATGAATTGGAACGGACTTCGCAATAGTTCCAAAAACCTCCTCAAACTGTATTTTTTGAAGATTAGAAATACCACTAATTTTTTCTATTCTAGAAACCTCTTTCAAATTTCTGCCTTTACCATCCAAACTTATCTCTTCCCTAAACACCTTAGTGGTTTGCTTGGTGGTATAATTTTTCAAAATTGTAGAGTCAACACTACCGTCAAAGAACGTTGAAGATATTCCATAATCTTCTTCTAATATCCCATGAGAATAAATTGTAAGCTCATTCCCTTTTCCGTCTATATTCAAAAAAAGTATATCGCTCAATTGAGAGCTTTTTAAGACTCCAATACTATCAACTAATTTGAGATACTTGTCTGAATATTCTTTTATCTCTCTCTTTTCAATTTTATCAGATACACTATTCAAAACTTGATTAACAGCATTAGAAAACTGCTCTTCTTTATCTTCAACAGACTTCTTTATCCAATATCCTTGCACAAAAATTATTCCAATAAGCGACAAACTCATTAAAACAACTAGAAAAATAAAAATTTTCTTATTCATTTACTCAAAATTATAACTTTAACATTTAGGGGGTTCCCCTTTTAACCAAAACTTAACAGAAATGTTAAAATAAAAGCTAAAAAGCAGGCATATTAACAAGTTGCTTGTGCAATTCTGCTATATGTTTTTTAGTTTCTTCGATATTTACATTCGTAATCACAAAATCTGCTAGTATCATTTTATCAGCATCACTCCATTGGTTATTGATGCGTTTTTGTACAGCTTCAGCCGTTGTATTGTCTCTTTTAACAACTCTTTCGATACGATCTTTTAAAGGTGCTGTTATTAAAATAGTTTTATCAAAATTATGATGCATTCCATTTTCAAACAAAATAGCAGACTCTTGAATTACATATGTCGATTTTTGCTTCGCTGCCCATATCTTAAAACTTCTACGTACGGATGGATGCACAATAGCATTGACCTTATTCAATAGCGAAGTATCACTAAATATTTTGTCTGAAATATAGGTTTTATTTAATTCTCCTTTTATATAAGCCTCATCACCTAAAAGTACAATTAATTTATTTTTTACAGCTTTGGAAGTACACATTAAACGTTTGGCTTCTATATCTGATATATAAACTGGCACTCCTAGCGCTTCAAACATTTTTACTATTGTAGTTTTTCCACTTCCAATTCCTCCTGTAAGACCTACAATCATATTCTTTTTAATAAAAATTCTACCTTATTTTGCAACAGCTTTACCTCTTTAATCTTTTTAGGCTTTTTCTCTATTCGTAACACTAAAGTTGTAGTATGTGATTCTATTTCGTTATAATCACCAAACACCTTAATACTTGAAGGATCAAATGTTTTTAAATCTGCAATAGCCCCGCGATACAATATGGAAACTTCGCTTGGATAGGTTTTAATTTTTACATCTTCTGGCAAATTTTTGATCTGAACCGGTACTTTTACTATTTTTTCTGAAAACTGAACCACTTCAGCTTTTAAATGTACCGCCGTTTTAGAAAACGTTACGCGAGACTGCGTAGTAGGTATAACAATAGAAACAGTTTCATTAAGTGATTTCAGGACTTTTGTATAAAGTAACTCTTCTGTATATAATGCAGAAATATCATCAATTTCTTTTTTAGGTCCTGCTACAGTTATCTTATTTGGAGTTAATACAATACTATCGTACACCATATAATTGGGTGCCAATTCTATTTTTACATTTGTCACCACAGGTACTTCTTTAGTAATAATAGCATCAAGCTCAAAAAACAGCTGTTCCTCATCTATATGAATTAACTCCATTGTAGAAAGCAATTGTTTTTTTATATATGGAGTAAATTGAGCCTTATTAAGTACATAATTATCTCCTTGTTTCTCTATTTTCGAAATATCAATGTTTAGTTTTTTTGCATTAAAATTAAACCTAAAAAACTGATATCCAGTTGCTTTTACTGTTGCAGTAACGGTAGTGCTTTTAGCCTCAACCAACATTAATTCTTCAGGTATATTGCTATACGCAATATCAAATGTAGTTTGCCCAGTATAGGTCTCTGATAGCTTTATAAAAAACCAGAACAAAAAAGAACAGGCCAAAAATGTTAAAAACAATTTTACCTTCTTTCTTCTTAATACTTTTTTAAAAAAACTCACAACAAAAATGTTTTACAGATTAAAAAACAAATGTGGAAAAACCTCTTTAGGATTTTTCTTTAATACATTAATCATAATTGTAGATTTTATAAAACCATAACCATAACCAATAAACTGAATGCAAACTGCAAAAATCGACAACACCGCTATTTTAATACTCTTATTTTTCAGTAACGAATCTACAAATAGTATTAAAAAATACAACGCATACAAGATATAAAAGAGGTTAATCCCTAATACCAAAAATAAAGCTGAAATTATAAATCCAAAACAAAAAACACTTGGAAACCAATATGTTATTTTTGATGTCTCCGGATGCCATTCATTTAAAATAGGTCTAACCATTCCAAACTTATGTACCTGCTTATAAAACTTACTCCAATCTATTCTTCTTTTATGATAAACAAAAGCTTTTGGTATTAATACGGTTTCAAAACCTGCATTCCATATTCTTATTGTTAAATCTGGATCCTCTCCTGGATGAATATTCCCAAAACCTTTTGTTGCCTCAAATGCTTTTTTAGAAATCCCCATATTAAAACTTCTAGGTTGAAATTTTGATATTGCTTTTTTATTTCCTCTAATACCTCCAGTAGTAAACAACGAAGTCATTACATAATTGATTGCCTTTTGAACATCAGAAAACGAATCGTGAGCAGCGTCTGGCCCACCAAAACAATCTATATAATTAGCCTCTAAATAATGTACTACCTCATCCAAATACTGCTCTGGAATAATACAATCAGAATCTAAAACAATAAAATAATTGCCTTTTGCCTTTTGCATTCCATAGTTTCTAGAATCACCTGGGCCTGAATTTTCTTTATAAATATACTGAATATCTAATTGCTCGTTATACAAAGAAACCACTTCTTTGCAATCTACCGTAGAGCCATCTTCGATAATAACAACTTCAAAAGGAAATGTAACCGTTTGCTTCACCAAGCTAGCCAATAACTCCTCTATTTCGTCTGGTCTATTGTAGACAGGAATTATAAATGAAAATTTTAAATCCATATTTAAAATAAAAACCGTCAAAAAGACGATTTTTTCTTATTTGATTATTTACTGAATTCTTCTATCACTTCTTGACTCACTCCTACATTGGAAAAACCACCATCATGAAACAAGTTTTGCATGGTGACAAACTTTGTTAAATCTGAAAATAAAGAAAGCGTATAATTAGCACAATCCAAAGCACTTGCATTACCTAAAGGAGACATCTTATCTGCATATGTTATGAATCCATCAAAGCCTTTAACCCCTTTTCCTGCAGTTGTCATTGTTGGCGATTGCGATATTGTATTTACCCTTACATTATGCTCTTTCCCATAAAAATACCCAAAACTTCTAGCTATGGATTCCAAATACGCTTTATTATCTGCCATATCATTATAATCAGGAAAAGTACGTTGTGCTGCCATATAGGTAAGCGCTACAATACTACCCCATTCATTCATGGCTTTATTTTTATATAAGCTTTGCAATACTTTATGAAAAGAAACCGCAGACACATCCCATCCTTTGGTTGTAAAATCATACTTCTGATCTGTATAATGTCTTCCTTTTCTAACATTTATAGACATGCCGATAGAATGCAAGACAAAATCTAATTTCCCTCCTAAAACCTCAACTGCTTTTTGGACCAAGTTTTCCAAATCTTCCACATTAGTAGCATCTGCAGCAATGATCTCAGAACCTGTTTTTTCGGCTAACTCTTTTATCTGCCCCATACGCATTGCTATTGGTGCATTTGACAATACAAAAGTACCTCCTTCTTCATGCACTCTTTCCGCTGTTTTCCAAGCAATAGAATTCTCATCTAAAGCTCCAAAAATAATCCCTCTTTTCCCTTTCAATAAATCGTATGCCATTTTATCTTTTCTTGATTATATTTTACTCTAATTTAAAAGTTGTTTTGCATGTGCTATTGCGGAGTCAGATAATTCTTTTCCTCCTAGCATTTCAGCAAGTTCTACAACTCTTTCTTCTGTTGTCAATTTTTTTAATTGTGTTTTTGTCACAGCGGCATTATGATCTTTAAAAACTTTATAATGATGTTTCCCTTTAGATGCAACTTGTGGCAAATGTGTTATTGAAAACACTTGCATACTTGTACTCATTTCTTGCATAATATCAGCCATTTTTTGAGAAACCTCTCCAGAAACACCAGAATCTATTTCATCTAACATTATAGTAGGCAAGTTTATATATTTTGCCAATATGGCTTTTATAGTCAACATTATCCTAGATAATTCTCCACCAGAGGCTGTTTTTTTAAGTAGCCCATAATCCATTCCTTTATTAGCAGAAAAAAGAAAATGCAATTTATCTTTTCCTGTTGCTGTAAACTCCTCTATTTTTTCTAAACTAATGTCAAAACTAGCATTTGGCATCCCTAAGGCTGCAAGAGAGGCCTCTAACTGCTTTTTTATTTTTGGAATACTCTTAGCTCTGTTTGTATTAAGTTTAGCAGCAATACCATCTAATACCGCCCCAATTTCATTAACCTGAGCTTCTTTTGCGGCTATTTGTTCGTCCAGACCAGCTGTTAAGCTTACTTTTTCTTGCAACTCATCTCTTATCGCTATTAGCGCTTCTTCTTCTAATACACTATGTTTTTTTTGCAGCGTGTATATTAACTGTAATTTATCATTTACCTCTCCCAAAAGTTTAGGGTCATCCTCAATACCATCTTGCAACTGTACCACTTCAGAAAACACATCATCTGCTTCTATATACAACGAATTTACTCTTTCGAATAATGCTTCATATGACTTGCCAAAAGCTTGTAACTTATTAGTTGAATTTTTTAACTCCGCCAAATTGGTTAAAATCCCAGATTGCTCAGCTCCTAATAACTGATACGATGCCGCTATATGTTCCTTGATAGTCTCTACATTGCTTAACGATTCGTATTGAACTTCTAATGTTGCAAGTTTTCCGCTTTTAAGGTTAGCATCAACCAGTTCTTTAAGTAAAAAGGTATTATAGTCTTCTTCTTTTGCTGAATTTTCTTGAAAAATCAATAATTCTTTTAGCTCTTTTTTTGCTGCAGAATAGTGTTTTAGTTTTTGAGAATATGATGTTAATGCTTTGTCATTTTCTGAAACGGCATCAATTACCTTTAATTGAAACTCGTCTTGGGTTAATTCTAAGGTTTGATGCTGAGAATGAATGTCTATTAGCTGCGTTCCTAAATTTTGTAGCACACTTAATGTTACTGGTGAATCATTTATAAAAGCCCTAGACTTACCACTTGGTAATATCTCCCTTCTTATAATTGTTTCTTTATCAAAATCTAAATCATTAGCTTCAAAAAAACTACTTAATCCGTATTTACCAATTTTAAAATCTGCTTCTATCACACATTTCTTATCCTTATCTCTCAACGAATTTAAATCCGCTCGCTTCCCAAGAATCAAAGACAATCCACCAAGTAAAATAGACTTCCCTGCTCCTGTTTCTCCAGTGATAATAGAAAAACCATCTTCAAAAGTTATTTGAAGGGAATCTATTAACGCATAATTTTTAATACTAAGTGATTGTAACACTACCTCTAATTTTTAAAATAGAGGATAAAGATAATTCTTATTCTCTTCTAAAAAAAAGAATCTTAATTACCAATTAAACATAAAAAAAGGAAAATATGAAGAAAGAAAAAAATTAGTATTTAATATCTTTCCAAGTACTAGCATAGAACGGTGCTACCCTATTTAAAATATCCAAAAGCTTCTTTACATCTACTTTTGGTCCATCTGAAAATATATTTTTTATTTCATCAGATTTTGCATCAAAAAAAGCTTGAATTAAAAAAGCGTTAGGTCTTCTCTTAGACAATGGTTCTAATAATCGCATTGAACCAGAAATTGCTTGTTTTCCAGATGCGCTTTTATCAGCCATAACATCTAAGCCTTTACGATGATAATTATACATTAATATCCTGTACTCTCTAAAAGTATTTGACAGCAAATTATCAACCAATTCAAAACGTGTTCTATTTCCATCTGCTCTTTTCCACCCCTGAAAACCACTGCCTTGAGCTAAACTCACAATGCTTTGTGCTTTTTCAAAATATTCTGTGCCGCCTTCCAGCGCGAAAGTATCTGCATCTAACCCTAAAATAATATATACATAGTATGATACCACAGAGACTAGATTAGACTCAAAAGCATTGGCATTAAAAAATATAGGCTGAAACTCTTGATAATCAAATTTAAACTGCTTGTCGTTAAAATTAAAAATTGGAGTTTCGTATGAAGAATTATATATAGGTCTTGAGGATTGTATTTGCAAAGTAGCATCAAACCTATCTGAATCTTTAGCTGTAATATTGATTTGCATTCTAGCATTAATCCGCTCTTGAACACCATAAACCTTATTTGTCCATTTGGTTTTGTTCAGAAAATCATTTAGGGAACGCTCCAATGTTTTAAATACTTGCTGATTGGTTTGTGAGACCTGATCCGCATTTATTGTAATAACTCCATTGATCTCTTGAGCTTTTATAAAGCTCGTTCCTATTACAAATACTACTACTAAAATAAGATTACGCATTAATTCTACTGCTAATTTCATTAAAAATATCAACTGCCACTTCGGCCTTGCCTTTTAATTTAAACGCCTTAACTTCCAAATTCTTATCTATAAAACTAATTTTATTAGTTTTTTTTCCAAAACCAGCGCCTTTATCATTTAAAGAATTTAAAACTATAGCATCCAAATTCTTACGTTGTAGTTTTCCTTTTGCATTTTCGAGCTCATTTTCGGTCTCCAATGCAAAGCCTACTAAAAACTGATTTTTCTTTATTGCTCCTAAAGAAGCTAAAATATCTTTATTTTTTACTAAAGTGATTGATAAATCATCCTCAGATTTTTTTATTTTTTGCGTAGCTATAACTTTTGGCTTATAATCTGATACTGCTGCTGCTGCAATTACAATGGAAGCTTCTTTATAATTTGCATGTGCTTCCGCATACATTTCATCTGCACTCGTGACACGTTTTACAGTTATAAAACTATGTGATACCTGCAAATGTGAAGGCCCAAGAACCAAGGTAACTGTTGCGCCTAAATTTGCTGCTGTTTTAGCCAATTCAATCCCCATTAACCCAGAAGAATGATTTCCAATAAATCGAACTGGATCTATAGCCTCGTAGGTTGGTCCAGCTGTGATTAATACTTTTTTTCCTTTTAAAGGTAGCTTGCTTAATATATCGTTTTCTATAAAACGAACAATGTCATCAGGTTCTGCCATTCTACCTTCACCAATAAGACCACTTGCTAATTCTCCGCTTTGTGCAGGAATCATAACATTTCCAAAACCAGTAAGTTTTTTAAAAGATGCTTGTGAAGAAGGATGTTTGTACATGTCTAAATCCATTGCTGGCGCAAAGTAAATAGCACATTTGGCAGATAAGTAACATGCTAATAATAAATTATCGCAGGCTCCATTTGCCATTTTAGAAAGGGTATTTGCTGTAGCGGGAGCCACAATCATAAGATCTGCCCAAAGACCAAGTTCTACATGATTTGTCCATTCGCCACTTTCCTCATCTTTAAGCTCGGTATATACCGGGTTTTTGGATAAGGTTGACAAGGTAAGGGGAGTTACAAAATCTTTTGCGCTAGGCGTCATCACAACTTTTACGCTAGCGCCAGATTTTATAAGTAATCGTACTAGATAGGTTGTCTTATAAGCGGCAATACCTCCTGTAACACCTAAAAGAATATTTTTACCACTTAAAATAGACACTATGCTTCTTTTTCGGTATTTCTATGATAAATTTTATCTTCTAACCACTCTTTTACTGCTAAAGCATGTGGCTTAGGTAATTTTTCATAAAATCTAGAAACTTCAATTTGCTCTTTGTTTTCAAAAACTTCTTCTAAGCTATCGTTATATGTTGCAAATTCTTCTAATTTTTCAATCAACTCTTTTTTGATCTCTCCATTAATCTGAACCGCTCTTTTAGAAACAATAGAAATTGCTTCGTATATGTTCTCGGTCTTAGCATCAAACTCATTTCTGTCCAACGTTACCGTTGAAGTAGGAGCATCTGAATTTTTTAAATCATTCATATTCATCGTATTTTTTATTTAGAGAATTGTTGTAATTGTTCGTTGATGTTTGCAAACATTTTGTCTGCGTCTTTTTTATATTTGGATTCTGGAAAATACTTATTAAAACTTGAATAATATTCATTTGCTAGCTCTAATCTTTCTTTTACTTTAGAATAGATACTTACGTTTGCCAACTCAAAACCAGCTTTTAACCTATAATACAAAGCATCTTCTCTGTAGATAGATCCTGGGAAATCTGAAATAAAACTATCCATTGCCGCTACAGATGCTTTAATATTGGTTAAGTTATAGTCTCCTAGCTTTAAATATTGTTTTGCAATTTCTATAGCTTTTAGTTCCTTTTTAGTAGTTAACTCCTTTGCCATCTTATTGGCTTCTGCCATAAACTTAGAATCTGGATAACTATTAATAAACAACTGAACTTTTTCTATCCCAGTATCCGTTTCCGTTTGATCAATTGAATATTTTGGTGATAATAAATATTGTGATTTTGCTCCTAAAAAAGAAGCTTCTTCTGCTTTATCACTCTTTGGATATGATTTTGAAAAACGATCAAACTGGTATGCAGCTGAATAATAATCTTCTAACTGATAAAATGTATTTGCATAAAAATAAAAAATTCTTTGCCCTTGAGGCTTTCCTATATATTGTTTATGAATTTGCTCAAAAAGCCTATTAGACCTTTTAAAATCCTCTTCTTTATACAGCTTTTCTGCTAAATCGTACTTTGCTTTGGTATTGTCTTTTTTTAATACACGTTGGTATTCACTACAAGAAGCTAATGTTACTAGCGCTATCAGGGTTAAAAAAATTCTCTTCATATTTTTAAACATTCTGCAAAATTAATCAATTATTGATGATTATAAAAACATTTTTTAAAATGCTAATGTACAGCTTGTCTATAAGTAATAATTTCTTTTAGCGTATTTTTAACTTTAAAGCTGATTCTAACAACCTATCTACCTCAATATCAGCATTGTTGTTAACCTAAGAAAGATTAAAATAATAGGGATATCATTAGATTAACTCTTTAACTTTTTTTTTACTGAAATTTAAAAAAAACAACGCAATTCTTTGAGCTAATGCTGGACTTGCTTTTATAAGTGGAAGTCTAACCCAACTTTCACACAACTGTTGTGCATGAAACAATGATTTAATACCCGCTGGATTACCTTCTTCAAAAATTAAATCTACGATATCCAGTAAACTATTATGAATCTTATAAGCTTCTTTATTTCTTCCTTCTAAAGCTAAGTTTATCATCGTAGAAAACTCATTAGGTAAACCCTGACCAATCACAGATATTACACCTGCCCCACCAGCTAATACAGATGGCAGTGCTGTAACATCATCGCCAGAAATCACCAGAAAATTGTCTGGAGTACTGCTAATCATCTCATTTACCTGAACCATATCTCCTAGCGCTTCTTTAATCCCTATGATGTTTTCAAAGTCATTAGCTAATCTAGCCACAGTGTTTGGCAACATATTAGAAGCTGTTCTTCCAGGCACATTATACATTATAATAGGTAATGGTGACGCTTTTGATAGTACTTTAAAATGCTGATAGATTCCTTCTTGAGTAGGTTTGTTGTAATAAGGTGAAACAGATAAAATGGCATCATACTCCGATAAACTTGTTGTTTGCAATTCCTCAGCTACCGCCATTGTATTATTACCCCCAATTCCAATAACCAAAGGCAATCTTCCTGCGTTAATTTTTGCCACCAACTTAGCAACCTTATTTTTTTCTGAGATTGTTAATGTTACCGATTCTGCAGTTGTTCCTAAAACTACTAGATAGTTTACTCCACCTGCTATTGCATGCTCAACTACTGAAATCAATGCATCTTCATCAATTGATAAATCCTCTCTAAATGGTGTTACCAATGCCACACCTGTACCATAAAACCCTCTCATAACTGCTCTATACTTCTTTTAATATTTTTAAATATTTAAATAATTCGGTTTTAAAAGAAGAAAAATCATTTAGTGAATCGCTTAAAATTAAATCGTTTAATTCCTTTTCTACCCCATCAAAACCAACTTTAATTTTTGCCTTTGCCTTTGATGACATTATCATTAGTGGTAATTTATCTTCTATGTAATAATTAATCACCAAATCAAAATCATTATTCAAAAATTCTAGCGCATAGCCATTCTTGATGTCTCCTTTCCAGCTCATATCTTTCTTTGAAAAAACAGGAATAGAAAAAGGAGATGTTTTATCTACCGTTTCTTTAAATCCAATAATTTTTATCTCATTAGCTTTTAAATTTAATTCATTTGCTAAATCATAAAAAATTGCAGTATCAGAAACCAAGTCCAAATCTACAATACAGCCCAAGGAATGAATTCCCTTCTTAGAGTTCTTTTGACTCCTAGAAACTGCTAACTGTTTTTTAAAATACTTATAAGCCGACTTTTCTTTTAATCCTTTTAAAATCATGTATATTTACATTTATATACAAATGTAAAAAATTCTACTTTGCAAATATCAGTCTTAAATTTAAAATTTATGTATATAAAAATTAAACAATTTGTTATATTTATAACATTACTTGTTTTTTTCTCCTGTAAACAAGAAAAACAAAGAGTCTATAAAATTGAAGGCAAGCAAATTCAAATTTCTGATTCCATAACGTCAATTAAAAGTTTGGACAGTTTAATAACTCCATTTAGAAAGCATCTAGAACGTAGTTTAGATAGTACATTGGCATATGCTCCAAAGGCATTAACATTAGAAAGAAACACCTTAAACACAAGTATAGGGAACTTAATGGCCGATATTTTAATGACACAAGCTGCACCTATATTTAAAAAAAGAACTGGAAAAAAAATAGACTTTGTTTTGTTAAACGAAGGTGGAATACGCGCAATAATATCTAAAGGGAATATCAATACTGGTACAGCATACAACATAATGCCTTTTGACAATTCTGTTATTGTTGTAGAATTGGACGGAAATGCTATTCAAAAAATGCTTAATTATTTAGCAATCAGAAACGAAGCTCATCCTATTTCTGGAGCACAATTAATACTCAATAAAGACAATAGTGTTTCTGAATTTAAAATTGATGGAGCAGCTTTTGATCCAGATAAAACATATTTTGTTGCCACTTCAGATTTTCTAGTTAATGGCGGTGATAAAATGTATTTTTTTAGCGACGCTATTAGCAAGACAAATATTGACTATCTTATTAGGAATACTATAATTGATTATTTCAATAAAAAAGACACCATTACTGCAACTATTGACAATAGATTTATAAAACTAAACTAATAACTGATGATGAACAGAAGGAAATTTATTGGCAATACCGCAGCTAGCACTGCATTATTAACTATTGGCGGATTAAATCTTAATGCTTGCAGTACAAAACCAAATAGACATGTTACCATTTTACATACCAACGATGTACATAGCCATATAGATCCATTTCCTGCAGATCATTCTAGAAACCCTAATCTTGGCGGAGTTTCAAGACGTGCCGCTCTTATTAAAAAAGTAAGGATAGAAAACCCTAACACCTTACTTTTAGACGCTGGTGATATTTTTCAAGGTACTCCCTATTTTAATTTTTACGGCGGGGAACTTGAGTTTAAGCTTATGAGTATGTTAAAATATGATGCGGTTACTCTCGGAAATCATGATTTTGACAATGGTATTGATGGTTTATATGCCCAATTACCGCACGCAAAGTTTAAAATACTATCTGCCAACTATGATTTTAAAAACACAGTGATGGATACTCATGTAAAACCTTATGATATATTTTTTAAAGATGGAATAAAAATTGGTGTTTTTGGATTGGGAGTTGAACTAGAAGGAATGGTTACCAAAACCATGTATAAGGAAACAAAATATCTAGATCCAATTGGAATAGCTCAAGATTATTCTCGTATACTCAAAGAAGATGAGAATTGTGATTTGGTAATTTGTTTGTCTCACCTTGGTTATAATTATAAAACTGATAAAGTATCTGATTTAAAAATAGCTACAAACACAGAAAACATTGATCTTATTATAGGAGGTCATACACATACTTTTTTAAAAAAACCAACTATTGCTAAAAATAGAAAAGGTAAAAATGTATTGGTCAATCAAGTTGGTTGTCATGGATTATATCTTGGACGAATTGACTTCTACTTTGACTCAGCATCAAATATTAGTACCAAAGAGACTACAATTATAGTGTAAAAAAACATTACTTAAACATACGAAGAATTGCTCCGATTTTTCTTTCAATATATCTATCAAACTAATTACTCCTTGAGGAAAATCAACAATTGACCAAAAGTTGCAATTTTAATTCCAAGACAAGTATTTAGTTAGTTAAACCCACAATGAGAGATTAAAAATCAATTAATAGTCTTCCAATTTAATTTGACTATTATTTATTTTCTTATTTAGTAAAACATAACGCCCCATACAATAGTGCATCGCATTAAACGAGATAACTATAAAAACACTGGTACTAACAGTTTTGTTTACAAATATACCATAACCCGCTACAATAGTACTTATTATAAATATTGATCCTGAATACATTAACCAGCTATTGGTTTTTGTTTTGGAACTTATATATACTAATATCGAAGACAACGCAAAAAAACCGACAGAAAAAACATAAAAAGCCACACTTAAAAAGGAATCAACAATATAATCGCTATAATAAATATATGGAATTAAAAAAACCAACAAAAAAGGCAAAGACAAATACAAAATACTCCTTGTAGATATATTATCTAGTTTTGGTATAATAATTATGCAGTACAAAATTACTCCAATAGCATAGGAGATAATTCCTATTCCGAAACCAACCTCTCCACCTTTATTTACCAATACAACGCCTAAACATGTGAAAACTAATGCCATTACATACATATAATTCATCTTCTTACAATTAATCAAATACATGATCATTAGTATTGGAATTGGAAAATAAATTGAAACACTCCCATAAACATATTCGGGGTATAAAATTCTTATACAATCAAATACGACCGATCCAATAAACAGAATAAAAAGTAACTTCTTTAAAGACATAATTATTTTTTAAAAATGGCAACTATTTAACGTATTTATTTCATCATTTCTAAGAAATCATCTTCAGAAATAATTGGAATTTTTAACGCCTCTGCTTTTGTTTTTTTACTTGGCCCCATGTTGGCTCCTGCGACCAAATAACTTGTCTTAGATGAAATAGATGAAGAAACCTTAGCCCCATTATCCTCAATCATTTTCTTAAGCTCGTTTCTAGAAACTTTCTCAAAAACACCAGACACAACAAAGGTTTTACCTTTTAACTTATCCGTTTGATTTTCTAATACAGCTTTTGACAATTGCAATTGCAAGCCATAATCTTCAAGTCTTTCTACTAAAACTACATTTTCTTCATTCTCAAAAAATTCTATTACACTCTCTGCTATTCTACTTCCAATTTCATCTACAGCAATAAGCTCTTTTAGAGTTGCTGCTTTTATTGCAACAATGTTTTTATAAGCTTTAGCCAACTTTTTGGCTACCGTTTCGCCTACATATCGTATTCCTAATCCAAACAATACTCTTTCGAAAGGAATCTCTCTAGACTTCGCTACACCAGCAATTAAATTATTTGCAGATTTCTCTGCCATTCTATCCAATGGTAGCAACTGCTCTTTAGTTAAACTGTATAAATCAGCGTAATTTTTTATCAAGCCCTCATTATACAACAAGACAACAGTTTCTCCTCCTAATCCATCTATATCCATTGCTTTACGCGAAATAAAATGCTGAATTCTTCCTGTAATCTGTGGTGGACAACCATAAAAATTAGAACAATAGTGTTGCGCTTCACCTTCGTTTCTTGTTAATGCTGTGTTACATTCTGGACATTGAGTTACATAAACTGTAGGTGAAGAAATGTCCTCTCTTTTAGATAAATCTACTTTTATAATTTTTGGAATAATTTCACCTCCCTTTTCTACAAATACAACATCTTTTTCTCTTATATCTAATTTTGAAATCTGATCAGCATTATGTAATGAAGCCCTTTTTACAATTGTTCCGGCAAGTTCTACAGGCTCTAAGTTCGCCACAGGAGTAATTGCACCTGTTCTACCAACCTGATATGTAATACTATTTAGTACTGTAGTTACCTGTTCAGCTTTAAACTTATAGGCCATTGCCCACCTTGGCGCTTTAGCAGTAAACCCAAGTTCTTCTTGATGATATATATTATTTACTTTTACAACAACACCATCAGTTTCATAAGGCAAATCATGACGATGAATATCCCAATAACTAATAAACTCAAAAACCTCAGCCATATTTGCTGCGTGTTTAGATTCACGAGGTACTTTAAAACCCCATTCCCTGGCCTTAACCAAACTATTATATTGTGTCTTTAAATCTAATCTTTCACCCACGATAGCATACAACAAACAATCTAACGGACGTTTTGCTACCTCCTTGCTGTCTTGCAATTTTAAACTTCCTGAAGCTGTATTTCTAGGATTTCGATACGGCTCTTCTCCAACTGCAATTCTTTCCTCATTCATTTTATGAAAACCATCAAATGGTAACACAATTTCTCCTCTAATATGGAATTTTTTCGGATAATCTCCTTTTAATTTTAATGGCACTGCCTTAATAGTTCTAATATTGGCAGTAACATCATCGCCTTTTACTCCATCACCCCTTGTTGCAGCACTTACCAGCTTACCATCTTCATAAGTGATACTTATGGAGGCTCCATCATATTTTAATTCACAAGTATAAGATACTTCAACATCACCAAGCCCACGTAGTATTCTTTTTTCCCAATCTTCTAAATCTTCTTTTGTATAAGAATTATCCAAAGAATACATTCGTTGTTCATGAGCTTTTGTTTCAAAAATTTTAGTTACAAAACCTCCAACCCTTTGCGTTGGTGAGTAGATATCATAAAACTCTGGATTTTGATCTTCTAATTCTTGTAGTTCTTTTAATTTTATATCAAATTCATAATCAGAAATAGTAGGATTATCAAGCGTATAATAATTATAATTATGATCTTCTAATTCTTTTCTTAATTGCTTTATTCTATCTAGAATTTCTTTCATTTAAATTATCAAAATTAGTTTTCAATATTAAAATAATCTTCAAATATACATTATAAAAAAATACAAAAAAGTTCATTCTTTGCCAAATGAAAAAGAATACCTGGGATTAATAGTGTTATGACGGTGCAAATTCTTTAAATATTGCTTTAAAAAGTAAATCTGGATCAACTGGTTTACTCAAAACTACGGTTATTCCTACTTCTTCAAAACTTTTTTTATTCATTTCTTCTGAAAGCGCTGTTAAACCAAGTATTGGTACATCTTTATTAAAACCTCTAATCTTTTTTGTAGCTTCATAACCATCCATAACAGGCATCATTATGTCCATTAAAATAGCACTATACTCGTACTCCTTGCACATATTTACAGCCTCTAACCCATTATTAGCCACATCACAATAAAAACCATTAGTTTCTAATACTCTTTGGGTCAATAATTGATTAACCTTATTATCTTCTACTAGTAATAATTTTATTTCATTAGTAACTTTGTCTATATCCTTGTTGTTACTTTTTAACTCTTCTTTTATATTAAAACCTATACTAAAAGTTAATTTTGTACCATTACCTATATCAGAACTTACAAATAAAGAACTTCCATGAAGATCTAAAAGTTCTTTTACAACAGAAAGCCCCAACCCTATTTTTTTATGTTTTCTTTTTTCAAGCATGGCTGCATAGCCAACATTGCTAAACAGTGCTTGTTGCACCTCTTTCCCCATTCCTATCCCATCATCCTCTACCGAAAAAACAACAGTAGCTTTGTCTTCTGTTTTTAATTCTAGTTTTGCCAGTAACTTAACTTTTCCATTTTTAGCATACGTATTAGCATTGGTAAGTAAATTAATAAAAATTTGTGCCAATTTTAATTCATCTCCACAAACATGTTTCGGAATGTTATCATCAAAAACGAACTCTAATTTATTTTTTGAACTCTCAACATCTATTGCTCCTACAACTCCTGTAAGCATTTCTTTTAAACCAAAAATTTCATTATCTAATACAATTTCGCTTTTCTTCTTTAGTAAATTAATATCAATCATATCATTTATAAAACCCAATAAATGTTTACTTGAAATATCTATTGTTTCTATATAATCTATTGCTACTCCGTTTTGCTTTTCCTTTTTTAGCAAATAAGATATCGTTGTAATGGTATTTAGTGGTGTTCTTAATTCATGAGTTACTTTTTCTACAAAATCTGATTTTAATATTGATGCTTTTTCTGCTAAGTTTTTAGCTCTAAGCAACTCATTATTCTTTCTTATCAGTAAAAGATTAGACCTTGCTTTAAATCTTGAATTTCGCTTTTGAAGTACCATTAAAACAACCAAAACAATTATGATTGCTACACTAAACAACATTAGGTAGTTATTAAACTTCAATTGTTGTTTATTTAACTGTTTTTCTGCAAGTATCTTTTTGTTTTTTAATTCTTCGCTTTCTATTTCGCTTTTTAAAATTTTACGTTTATCAATGTATATAGCCTCAGAGTTTGCAAATTTTAAATATAATTCACTAGACAAATTATAATGCTTATAGCTTTTATCAATATTCCCTATTCTTTTATAATATTTGGCTAAACCTAAATGAGAGTCTGCTATTGATTTATTGCTTACTGCTAGACTTAATGATTTGTCGAAACATTGCTTAGCTTTTTTTAAATTATTAAGCATTAAATACGAATTCCCTAAATAATGATATAAAAAAGACTTTCGATTTTTCTTGACATTTGTTTTCTTTATTGCAGATAACGATTTTTCAGCATAAAAGATGCTTTTCTTCCAGTTTTCTCTCTCTAAAAAACTAGTAGAAAGGTTATAAAAAATGTCAATTTTTTTAGATTCATCGGTAGTACCCTCATAATACTTCTCTGCTTTTAACATAGCGGTCATTTCTTTTTCTTTTTCATCAAAAAATGACCAATAAACACCTAAAACCTCATAAACAAATGCCAGTTTTTCTTTTGAATTGACTTGTTCAAAATAAACAATTGCCTTATCTGCATGCTCCTTTGTTTTAACAAAATCATATGCATCGTAGTGAATTAGCATTTTAGAAGAATTCAATAACCCTTTTAAATATAAATTATCGCTTAAATCGACATAGGGCTCCACTTGAAATGTTTTTCTTTTTGCTTCATCAATATCTCTATAAGCATCAATCTCTGAAATAGCATTTTCTAATATATTCTTAATACTATCATCTGCTTTTGAAAATTTTTGAGGATTTTGTGCAACTAGGAATACTGTCGTCATGCATAACACAAAGCAATTAACCACTTTACAATATTTATATGTATCACTACAGCCCAATGTCATAAAAACGCACTAATTAATGAAAATATAGTATTAAAAAAAATAGATAACACAAACAATATATGCTTCATAAATAACTACAAAATTTGGTCCAACATTATAACCGAAATATAAAAATCAACTTTTTAATTCATTAGAAATGATCTTTGACATTCCTAGTGGACCAGTTGATTTATGTACTATAGTTTTTATTCCCGCTCTTTTAAATTCTTTTTTATATTTTTCTTGAGAAATACCTGTTAAAGCTACAATAGGAATTGTTTTATCAAAAATTCGAATTTGCCTTGTTGCTTCATATCCATCCATTACTGGCATTTGAATATCCATTAAAACCAAATCATAATTTTTAATTTTACTAAGGTTAACAGCTTCTAACCCATTATTAGCTACATCACATAAAAGGCCCATGTCTACTATTCTTTTTTTCATTAATTCTTGAATCAAAAGATCATCTTCAACTAATAATATTCTATTTTTTCTATCAACAACTGTATTTTCAATTACTTCTTTATTTAAGTCGGTATTATCAAAAACTATTACAAAAGAAAAGCTAGTTCCTTTATTTAACTCAGAAACTACTTTAATTTCACTTTTATAAAGTTTTAACAACTCTTCAACAATAGAAAGCCCCAAACCTGTTCCTCCATAATTTCTATTGATAGCAATTGATCCTTGATAAAAATCATTAAAAATAATTTTTGTTTTTTCTTTTTCAATTCCAATTCCAGTGTCTTTTATTTCAAATAATACTTTAGTATTTTCTATTGTTTTATCCACTAATACAATATTTAAATCAATAAAACCAGCGTATGTAAACTTATTTGCATTTACTAACAAGTTCATCAATATCTGAGTTAACTTGATATCGTCTCCATATATATAATCTGGTATATTCTTACTAATTGCTATTCTAATTTTGTTATTTGTAGTACTTGTATCAATTAAATTTACAACATCACTAATAGTATTTTGCAGCTTAAACTTGTTGATGTTCACCTTTAAGGTCTTTTTATTTTTTAAAAGATTTATTGCAATTACATCATTTATAAAATCGAGCAAATATTTACTTGATTCTGCTAATCTATCTATATATTCTACTGCTTTCCCATGAATTTTTTTCTCTTTCAATAAGTAACTTACTGTCCTTATTACATTCAATGGATATTTAAGTTCATACGTAATGGTGTCAATAAAATTAGATTTAAGTGTTACTGCTTCTTCAGCAATATTCTTTTCTTGTAGTAATGCCAAATTTTTCTCTCTCAATAACGTACTAGTTCTAGTCCCAAGCCTTACCCTCTTGAATTGAACAATTATTAATAGTATTAATCCTAGTATTACCAATAGACTAGAAAACAAAAAATATTTATTAAATTTTATTTTCTCTAAAAACAAATCATTCTCAAGCCCCATCCTACTATTAACTAAATCCTTATTCGTCTTTTCTTTTTCTAGAGTAATTACACTTCCAGAACTCAATTTCATTTTATTAAGATACTCAAGATAACTAGCGATAGACAATTCATAATATTTAAAGGCTTTTTCTTTTTCTTTATTTTTCTTATAAAAATTTGCCAATCTAAGTTCAACTTTTCCTTTATTTTTTTGATTTGTTGATACTGCCAATGCTTGTTGAAGATTCTGTTTGGCCAGCTTATATTCTCCTTTACTTATATAACTCTCCGCAATAAAACTATAGAGTTGGCTTTTATTCTTTTTTTTAATACCTGTTGCTTCAATTGCCTTTAACGATTTGAGAGCACTAGCAATGCATTTGTCCCACTTTTTATTCCGCCTATATAAATTGCTTAAATTAAAGCAAATATCAATTAGGTTAACACTATCTTTAATCAATTCACAATAATATTCTGCTTTAAAAAATGCTGCTATTGCCTGCTCTTCTTTTCCTTCATAATAATTAACAACTCCAAGCAGTTCATAAGCGAGGGCATATTCTTCTTGAGCGCTAACTTCCTCAAGATATATAATGGCTTTTTCAACATTTACTTTTGCATCTTCAATCTTATGGTTTTTAATATCAATTAATGCTTTTGTTGTTGCTGCTAATCCTTTTAGATATTTATTATTACTACGTTCGGCATAGTCCTCTCCAACAATTGCCAAAGCAACTCCTTTCTCAATTTCTTCTAAATTATCTAGCTTATGAATAGCAGATTTTAAAATACTTTTTATACTATCTTCTTCCTTTGTTAACTCATTTAGCTCTTGGGCATTTAAAATACAGCATATTAGCAACGAAAAAATCGTAAAAAAGATACTAAGTTTATATGTTCCAAATATATTTTTCAATACTATTCTTTTCTTCTACATCTAAATTTAAGCTAAGTTTTGATCATAAAAAGCATAAAAACAAGATTTTTTCGATAAAACTCGATATAAACCATTAACTGTTACTCCAATACCGATCTAATACTCTTTACAAAATCCTAGTATACCATACTCTTAAAACATCTACTTTTTTATACAATTTGCTTTTTTCCGAATGCTAAAGCTTTAAAAATAAACTTAAACATCAAATCTGGATTTATAGGTTTATTTAATACGACATCTATACCTGACTCTTCAAAACTTTGCTTGTTTTCTTCTTTTGACAGTGCTGTTAGTGCCAAAATTGGAATATGAGAATTAAAAACCCTAATTTCTTTAGTGGCTTCATAACCATCCATAGTAGGCATCATAATATCCATTAATATCAAATCATAATTTTTGGTTCTACACATTTCTACAGCTTCTACTCCATTGTTTGCTACATCACAGCTAAATCCATTGTTTATGAGTACTTTTTGTGTTAACAACTGATTGATTTTATTATCTTCTGCCAATAAAAGTTTCACTTCTAAAGGCACATACACTTCTTTAACCTCATTAAACAAAATAGTAAATGTTAGTTTAATACTATCATAAACATCCGTTTCAACTAACATTCCACTTCCATCAAGGTCTAAAATATTTTTAGCATCAATTGAAAAATCTATACTTAATTTATCGTCTTGTTTCAAGCCATCATTTGTAAGTTCACTAAATGACATTGTTTTATTTATAATGGATTCAGACCTGCTTTTTTCTTTGATTGTAAATACAATTGCAATACTATCTTCTGTTTTAAGCTGAAGATCAACATAAACACTAACAGTATCACTTTTAGAATAATCACTAATATTAGTTAATAAACTAATAAACATATTCACGAACTTTAGTTCGTCTCCATTTACTAAAATTGGAATTTTATCATCAAAAAACAATTCAAATTTCACATTTGACTGCTCTGTATTTAAAGTTCCAATTATTCCCGTTAATACTGTATTAATATTAAAAGATCGCTCATTTAAAACTACTTTATTATTTTTTGTTAATAAATTTAGACCAATAGCATTATTAATAAAATTCAATAGACTTTTACTAGACATATCTATGCCTTCTAAATAACCTATAAATTCACTATCTCCTTTTTTATTTTCCTTTTTCAATAAATAGGATATGGTAGTAATCGTATTTAATGGGGTTTTTAACTCATGAGTGACCCGTTCTATAAAATCTGACTTTAACTCTGAAGCATTTAGAGCATCATTTTTTGCTTTAAATAATGCTTTGTTCTTTATTACTAGTAAATTATTTGATTTGGTTTTAAATTTTGCATTTCTAACCTGAATAACACTTAAAACTAGTAAACCTAAAATGAATGTCCCACTTGTTAAAACCAAATATTTATTAAATTTTAATTTTTCTCTATTTAATTTTCTTTCTACTAGTACTCTTTTTTTAACTAACACTTCGTTATCTATTTCATTTTTTAAAGTTAATCGCCTTCTTATCTTTAAAGAAGTTCTATCGATATCCTTTAAAAAAAAAACATTTGACAGCTTAAAATATTTGTAAGCATTTTTCACATCTCCAATAGCTTCATAATACTGCGCAGTTGCCCAATAAGAATATGCTTTAGATTCTACTGTTTTAATTTCATTTAGTGATTTATCAAAATGAAACTTAGCTTTTTTATGGTCAGAAAGTCTCAAATAGCATTTTCCAATTTGATCGTGCAAATACGTTTGACGATCTTTTTTTTCTGAAGTAAATTGTATGATTTTTAATGCTTTTTTACCATAATTAATACTTTTCACCCATTCTTCTTCTCGATAGAAGGTAATACATAAGTTATAATATATGTCTATTTTTTTAGATTCGCCTTCTGTTTCTTTGTAGTAATTTTCAGAAAGTAAATATGCTTTTTTTGTTTTGTCTAAATTGTTATAATAAGACCAATATGCTCCAAGAATTTCATAAGAATAGGCTAATCCATCTTTATCATCAATTCTTCCATAGTAATTAATTGCATCATCAATATTTTTTTTAACATCTATAAAATTGTACGTTCCGAAACTAAACAAAGCTTTTGATGTTGACAAAAGGCCTTTTAAATATAAGTTGTCATTGGAAATCACATAGTTTTCAACATCAAAAATTAATTCTCCTGCTCTTTCAATATCATACTCGTATTCTATTTTATATATTGCATTCTCGAGTATCATGCTTATACTATCTTCTTCTACCGATAATTTTATTTTATTTTGTGCAAAAACAGTAACTGTTTCCATACAAAATGCAAGAAACAGTAGCAAAAAATAATATTTTTTTATTTTAAAAGAACCAATAATCATAAAATTATTTTTCAAAAAAAAACACTTAATACATGCAATTAAAACAATGCTAATTTACATTAGTAACAAGCATAACAAAACCGATTAAAATAATTAACTCAACTCAATAACAACATCTTCTAATATAGGGCGCAAGTCATCCTTTTTATTAATAACTCTTTTAATTCCTGCTCTTTCATAAAAAAATTTTGCCTCTATATCAGAAATTCCAGTTAAAGCAATAATTGGGATTGACTTATTAAAAGCAAGAATTTTTTTTGCAGCTTCACATCCATTCATTATTGGCATATTAATATCCATTAAAACCAAATCATATTTATTTTGCACACATAAATCTACGGCTTCCAACCCATTATTTGCTATGTCACAAAACACCCCCATATCGTTAATTCTTTTTTGAGTAACAATTTGACTTAAGTAATCATCTTCTACTAATAAAATTTTAAAACTGTGATTTATAATTGTGCCTTTGTTTTTTTCTTGGTTGTCAAATTTTATAATAAAGGATAGCATTGTTCCTCTACCTACTTCAGAAAACACCTTTATCTTAGCTCCATGGAATTTTACAAGTTCCTTAACAATTGATAGACCTAATCCTATGCCTCCATAACTTCTATTTATTGCCGTTGAAGCCTGCTGAAAATCATTAAAAATAACAGCTATTGCTTCTTTTTCAATTCCTATACCTGTATCCTTTATTTTAAAACTTATTTCTGTTTTTTTCTTTGTTCTTTTAACTAACTTAAGTTCTATTATTACACTACCTCGATGTGTAAATTTATTTGCATTATCTAATAAGTTGATTAATATTTCTGAAATTTTAACTTTATCTCCAAAAATAATTTCAGGTATTTGATTATCGATTTCAACAAAAATTTTATTTTTGCTATTAGAAACATCAACTAAACCTACTATCTCGTTAATTGTTTCTTTTAGGTTTAACTCTCCAATATTAAGTGTTATATTTTTTTTATTTTTCAACAAATCTATTGTAATTACTTTATTTATAAATTCAAGTAAATATTTGCTTGATTTGATCAAAGCATTCACATAATTAATTTGTTTTTCCTGTGCCTGTTTTTGTCTTAAATTATAAGCAATTGTATTAATTACTTTTAAAGGAGATTTCAATTCATAGTTTATTATACTAATAAAATTAGATTTAACAGCTCCTGCCTTTTCTGCCTTTTTCTTTTCTTTTAGTAATGCCTTATTTTTTTCTTCAAGCATCAAACTTATATTTACTCTGTACCTAACTCCTTTGTATTGTTTAAACACTAAAAATATGAGCCCAATTATAATTACCAAACTAGAAAAAAAAAGGTATTGGTTAAACCTAATGTTTTCAGTCTTTAACTCATTTTCCGCCTTTAATTTTTCATTCTCCAACTGTCTCGTTATTTTCTCTTTTTTTAAGTCTACATTACTATTTGCATTTAAAATTTGAGTGTGAGAAAAATTGAGATAACTTTCAATTGACCGGTTATAAAACTCAATAGCCCTTTCTGCATCATTATACTTTTCATAGAAGTTTGCAATGTTTGTTTCAATTAAAGCTTTAAATCTATCGTTGATTGGCTCCTCTAGTGCTTTATCAAAATTGAGTTTTGCATTATCATAATCTCCTTTTCCAGAATAACTTTGTCCTACAAAACAAAATAGCTGGGATTTGTTTTTTTGTTTTTTTCCAATATTTTCAATAACACTCAATGATTTATTGGCATATTCTATTGATTTATCCCAATTTTTATAATGCAAATAAATATTACTTAAGTTAAAATATATATCTATTGCATTAATTTTATCGAGTATATATTTACAATTTTTTTCAGCCTCTAAAAAAGCAATTTTTGATTGATCCTTTTCTTTTAAATAATAATAAACAATACCTAATAACTCGTATGCATTTGCGTATTCTTCTTTAGCATTTACTTTTTTAAAATAATGTATTGCATTTGTAATACTCCTTTTTGCCGATAAAATTTCATCATTATTTATGGCTATATGAGTATCAATAACACAGGATAGACCTTTTAAATACATATTATCACTTACCTTAGCATATGTCATTCCTTTAATACCCGAACGAACTCCTTCTTCAAAATTATCAGTATTATTCAATATATATATTGCCGATTTTAAGACATACTTAATGCTATCTTCTTCAATATTGAAAGTCATTTTATTTTGAGCATAACTTACTTTACTCAATAAAAACATAAAGAGTATCGCATGAAATATATGATGATTAAAAATCACATTCTTACCCATTAACTTTTCGTTTATATGGCTACTTTTTACCACATTCTTTCTAAACAATGTGTTTCTCTATTGCATTTTAAGAATTGACACTTTTAGCCAATAAAATATCAGATATGATAACAAATATCTATTTAGTATTCTAACAACATTTTACACTAATTTACTCTTTTGTACGGCTATAGCCTTAAAAATAAACTTAAACATCAAATTTGGATTTATAGGCTTGTTTAGCACTACCTCTATTCCTGCTTCTTCAAAACTTTGCTTGTTTCCTTCTTTAGAAAGTGCTGTTAATGCTAAAATTGGTATTTGAGTGTTGAAATCTCTAATTTGTCTGGTTGCTTCATAACCATCCATAGTAGGCATCATGATATCCATTAATATCAAATCATAATTTTTATTTCTACACATTTCTACAGCTTCCAGTCCATTGTTCGCCACATCACAGCTAAATCCATTGTTTATGAGTACTTTTTGAGTCAACAACTGATTGATTTTATTATCTTCGGCTAGTAGTAAATTTGGTGTTTCATCAAAATAGAGCACATCCTCTCCCCTGTTCGCTGCCTTATTATGTAAATCAAAATTTAAAATAAACGAAATTTTTGTTCCTTTACCCTCTTCAGATTTCATATGAATAGTGCTACCATGCAAATCTAGTAGCTCTCTAACGATAGCCAACCCTAATCCTGTACCTCCATAATTTCTGTTTACAGCTGTAGACTCTTGATAAAAATCTTCAAATATTGCTTCTTGCTTTCTTTTGCTAATTCCAATTCCATTGTCTTCTATTTCTATTAACACACTAGTTTTATCGGGTGTATTAGCATATAATTTTGCAGAAAATGTAATTACTCCCTCATTGGTAAATTTATTTGCGTTTGTGAGTAGATTAAGTAAAATTTTTATAATCTTTACCTCATCGCCATATACTAATTCTGGTATGTCCGAATCAATTTCAACATTAACAAAGTTTCCCTTTTTTTCAATTTCTACAGATTCTATAACTCCATAAAATACCTTCTTAAGATTAAACAAGTCCAGATTTAAAACTACCTCATTCTCTTTTTTTAATAAATTAATATCAATAACGTCATTTATAAAATTCATTAAATACATGCTAGATACCTTTAATGCTTCTAATTGTTTCTTTCCTTGTTTTTTTATATTATTTTCCTTGTCCAACAAATAACCGACTGTTGTAATAGTATTTAGCGGGGTTCTTAACTCATGGGTAATTCTCTCAATAAAACTAGATTTAATAATTGACGCCTCTTCTGCAAGCATTTTTGCATCCAAAAGTTCTTGATTTTTAAGTGCTAAGAGCAAGTTTACCTTTTCTTTATAATTTAGACTCCTTTTTTGAAAGACTCCGAAAACCAATAAGCCCAATATTAACAATCCGCCAAAATATAATAGATACTGATCAAATTTTATTCGTTCTTTATTCAATTCATTTTCTGTTTGAATTTGCTTATAATTTGCATTTTTCAGCTGTAGACTTGCTTCTAGTTTAGAGTTTTCGTTTACCTTTTTCACCACCTCATACATATAACTTTCCATATGTTGTAGTGCATTTCTATAATTATCTCCCCTGAGTTTTTCTTGTTTTAAGTCCTCGTACATTTCTGCCAAATCCAAGTAACAATAAGAAAGTCCAATTTCATCAACCCCTTCAAAACTAATAGCCTCATTAATATACGCTATTGCTTTTTTATATTCTTTTTTACCAAAATGCGCCTTTCCCAAAAAACGATATAAATTTATCTTTCTTGCTTCTTTTTCTCCTGAAATACGTATAGCCTCTAAAGACCTCTCTGTGTAATATATTGCGCTATCATATTTTTTCTCTTTTAAAGAAATCTGCGCCAAAGTAAACTCTATATCTATTCTATCTGCAATATTCTTTGAATCTATTAAGTTTTCATTTGCCTTTAAAAAAGCAAGTTTTGCCGCTTTACTATCAGAGTTTACATTTAATATAACGCCCAGCAGTTCATAACAAAAAGCGATTTGTCTTTTATTGTTCGTCTTTTTAAAATAGGAAATTGCAGTTCTAGAATACTCCTTTGATTTTTCGTACTGCCAACTTTGTGCTGCCAACATTCCTTTTGCCCTAAAACTAAAGCCCTTTACATTGGAATCTGCGGTTGAATCTACAAAAGCTTCATATTTATATATTAATAATGTAGCCTTGTCTATATTTTTATTATCAATATCTAATAGTTGTATAGCCTTCCTTAATGTTGTAATTACAGTATCTTTTGAAAGATTAGATTGTGAATACCCCAAAACTATATTGCAGAAAAATAAGCAATAAAAGACAAGAAATCTTCTTTTTATATCATGTAAAACATTCATTTTCATTATAACATATACTTTTTGCACTTATCAGTACTCCAATTTATTCCTCATTTAAAAAAAGCCTATAGCGCTTATGTTCATTTTTTTTACAGTTAACATGGTGTTATAAAGCACAAATATTAACGTTCAGTTAAATTTGTCGTACAAATCCTCATAACATACAGGAAACTTCTGCAACTTGGTAATACCGATATAAAAAACTATAGCTGTTTCTGAAGAAAAGATTAAAACAACTTTCTTCTGACCCAAAAAACGGACTGGACTTAGATACTTCATTTTTTTTCTACAACATAAATATTAATGGCGAAAAAAAACAACGAAAAAAGTACAAAAGAAGATACTATATAAAAGCTTGTGGTTTTTCATATGACGATAATACAATACATTACTAAAGAGCTTTCTAAAAGAATGAGGTTAAGGCTTTAAACTACAATTATTGTAAAACTTATCTAAATATATTACGACGGTTAACCAAATACCATCGGTGAGATGAAGTAATCTATAGAACTAGCAAACTTCAATACTTATAATAATTACAAATAAAAATGGTGAAATTTATTTTAGAATTAAAAAACAGCAACTATTATGCTGCAATTTCCTTGAAAATAGATTTAAACATTGATTTTGGATCTATGGGTTTATTAAGTATTGTACTAATTCCAACTTCTTCAAAACGATGTTTATTTTCTTTTTCCGAAAGGGCAGTTAATGCTAAAATCGGAACTTTAGTATTAAAATTTCTTATTTGTCGTGTAGCCTCGTAACCATCTAACACTGGCATCATAATATCCATTAATATTAAATCGTAATTATTATCTCCTACCAACTTAACCGCCTCTTCCCCATTATTTGCTACATCACATCTAAACCCTTCGTTAAGTAATATTTTTTTTGTCAATAATTGATTTATTCTATTGTCTTCTACTAACAATAACTTAAAATTACTTTTTAATGCATAATCAAAGACTACTTCATCTTTTACTTCATCTGCTTCTAGTGTTAGACTAAACGCCAATTTTGTACCAACACCAAGTTTAGATTCAACAACAATTGTACTCCCATAGAGTCCTAATACTTCTTTAGCAATAGACAAACCTAATCCTGTACCTCCATATTCTCTATTAATAGCTACAGATCCTTGATAAAAATCATCAAATATGGATGCTAATTTTTCTTTTTCTATCCCTATCCCCGTATCCTCTACCAAAAAATTAATGGTAACACTATCCTTAGTTTTTGCTTGCAAATCTACCCTAATAACTATGGCACCACTGTAGGTGAATTTATTGGCATTTGTTAGTAGATTTATCAATACCTGAGCTATTTTTAATTCATCTCCTTTAACATATTCCGGTAAGTCATCTGCGATTACTAAATCTATTTTATTTTTTGTCTTAGCTACTTCTATGGAATTCACAATTCCTTCCAATGTTTTTCTAAGATTAAACTGCTTTGCATTCAACATTACTTCTTTCTTATTTTTCAACAAATTAAGATCAATAACATCATTTATAAAATGCAATAAATACTTGCTTGAAAACTTTAAAACATCAATATGTTTTTCTTTTTCAGCTTTCAAATTTTCTTTTCCCAAAAGATAAGCAACTGTAGTAATTGTATTTAATGGTGTTCTTAACTCATGTGTAATTCTTTCTATGAAGTCAGATTTTAACTTAGACGCCTCTTCTGCAATATTTCGTGCCTTTACAAGTTCTATATTTACTATTTCTCTATATTTTGAGCTTCTTTTTAAAAGTATTATTATAACTATTAATCCAAGAATAATTATACCACTTAAAACAATAAAATAATTTCTGAGTTTTAGTTTTTCAGCATTAAATTTATTTTCTACTATAAATCTCTTATTTTTTTCTTTTTCTAATTGGTATTCATTCTTTATTATATTACTGCTTTTTAGTCGCTCTCCAATAGCATTTAAATACTTATCCATATCCTGAAAAGCATTATTGTAATTTTCTTTTGCCAATCTTTGTTTACCAACCTCCTCAAAAACCTTAGCTAAAGATGAATAGCTATGCGCTTTAACCAAATATTGATCATTTGATAATTCAATGGCTTTTTTACAATAAAAAATAGCACTGTCGTATTGTTGTTTACTTCTAAATGTTTCTCCCAAAAACCTATTAAGATTAGCAAGTCTACCTTTCTTAACATTTGTTACTTTTATACAAGCTATAGATTCTCTTGTATACTTCGCAACACTATCCATAATCATATGAGATAGGTACAAATTTGCCAAATTGTAATTTATATCAATAAGGTATTCTTTTTTAGTCGCTCTTTCAAAATATTCTTTTGCTTTAGAATAGTTTTCAATTCCAGATTTAGTATTACCATTGATTTCATTGGCTATCCCCAATAATTCATAACAACGTCCTAATTCCAGAACAGCATTGATCTTAGTAAAATGTACAATTGCCTCCTTTGCATTTTCTATACATAATTTTGTATCCCAACTATGCATAGCCATTTGAGAGTTTATCATAGAAGAAGCTCCTTGTATCCAAGAATCATCAGAGTTATCAATAAAATTTTTGTTAGAAAAAAACAACCTGGTTGGCACCTCAAGGTTATCAGATGCATCTAATAGTTTTATAATTTTTTTTAGCACTACCTCAACACTATCTTTTGCCGTATTCCCTCTATTTTGCTTTCCAAATGCAAAATACCCGATCATCACAAATAACATGGCTATAATTAGCTTATTTTTAAATACAAAGTGGTTCACTATAGTTAAGGTTTAGACCGCATCTCTATTATACCAAAAAATAGTTGCATAAAAGGTATGACTTGCTATAAGCTTATAAGCTACACATATTATAATCTCAATAAGTTGTAATACGACGATTAACCAAATTGCTTCGGTGAAAAGTAGATATCTTTGGAGAAAAGAGAAAAAAAAATAGTGATTAGACAAATAAAGAGAAAAAAATGCAGTATCACTTTTCTCCTTTAATCATCCTATCATTACCAAAAATGTCTTTTTTTAATACAATATTCACAAAATTATTAACCTCGAATAAAGCAATCATTTCCGCTCCCAAATATTGATTGATCTCGAAATAAAGAGAACCGCCTTTTTTAAGTTTTTTTACTGCTAAAGCTATGATTCTTTCATAAAAAACTAACGGATTTTCATCTGTTACAAATAACGCCAAATGTGGCTCATTATCAAGCACATTTTTTTGCATCATTTTTTTTTCAGCAGTTCTAACATATGGCGGATTAGAAACAATAATATCCAGCAAGAGCTCTTTCTTAATTATTGCATTTGCCTCAACATCAAGTATGTCGGCTGTTATAAATGACACTTCAACGTCATTTTTTTTAGCATTATTAACTGCAATAGTTATTGCTTTTTCAGATATATCTACTGCCATAAGTGTTGCATTAGGCAATTCTTTTGCTAAAGTAACAGCTATGCAGCCACTTCCTGTACCAATATCCATAATAGAAACAGGAATAGCTGGTGCCTCAGCAACAATCCAAGCAATTAACTCTTCTGTTTCTGGTCTAGGGATTAGCACACTTTCGTTAACAAAAAACTCAAGTCCGTAAAAATAAGCTTTTGCTGTACTATATTGGATAGGTTTTTGTTGTTTTAAATCTGTTAATGTCTTAAAAAACAACTGCTCCTCTTCCTTATTCAACTCCATTTTAGGTTCTAAAGTCAGCATAAATGGCTTAACCTTTATAAACTCTTCTAAGGCTATTCTAAAAAAACTAGCTACTTCATTAGCATCATAAATCTCTTGAAGTTCGTTTTTGAACAAGAGCTCCATCTCCTTTACCAGCATATATTACAATGTTTTTATCATCCATACTGGGCATGAATAGTGCCCTGTTCCCCCCATTGGTTTTTCCAAATAGCTAAACCCATTTTTCTTGTACAACTTTTGTGCAGCTTCCATATAAGGCATTGTTTCCAGATAGCAAGACTTAAAACCAAATTCCTTTGCTTTATCTAAACATTTTTTAATCAATTGAGTTCCTACTCCTTTGCCTCTAAGTTCAGTTAAAAAATACATTTTTTGAAGCTCACAAACTGTAAAATCAGCATTTTGCAAATGAGCAATTCCGCCTCCTCCCATTATTTCACCATTAAGTTCCACAACAAAATAAATAGCTTTTTCTTTCTGATATGCTTTTGTTAGGTCATTAAGCGCTTCATCCTCGTAAGCAGTACCTACCTTTGGTGCTCCAATATCTTCCAAAACTTTCCTAACAACCAACCGTATTGCATTATTATCTTCTTCTCTAATTTCTCTTATTGCTATAGTATCCATCATCCAATATAATATGCTATTTTTACGAGGTGAATATACATGAATTTTTTATAAAAAGATGCATCCAATTAGCAGAAAAGGGCACCGAATTGGCTTACCCAAATCCTTCTGTCGGTTGTGTTATTGTACATAACAATTTAATTATTGGAGAAGGCTATACGAGTCCATATGGAGGAAACCATGCCGAGGTAAATGCTATTAAAGCTGTAAAAGATAAATCGATACTGTCAGATTCTACACTCTATGTTACACTAGAGCCCTGTAGTCATTACGGAAAAACACCACCATGTGCTGACTTAATTCTTAGTATGAGAATTAAAAGTATTATAATTGGTACACTAGACCCTAATATACTTGTTGCTGGAAAAGGAGTTGAAAAGTTAAGAAAACAAGGTTGTGCCATAAAAGTCGGTATTCTGGAAGAAGAATGCAAAGAACTTCACAAGCGTTTTCTTACTTACCAAGTAAAAAAGAGACCTTATATAATTCTAAAATGGGCAGAAAGCAAAGATGGTTTTATAAGTCCTATGCCTGAAACAAGATCAGGGATTAAGCCCGTTTGGATCTCTAATCAATATGCAAGGCAAAAAACACATCAGTTAAGAGCCAAAGAACATGCTATTCTTGTCGGTACAAATACAATATTAGAAGACAACCCAAAACTAGATATTAGAAGCTGGGAAGGCAAAGCTCCAGTAAGAATACTTCTTGATCGAAACTTAAAAACACCAGACCATTATAATTGTTACAATAACAAGGTAAAAACTATAATTATAAATTCTAAAAAAAATAGCACAGAAGGAATTACTATTTTTGAAAAAATTGACTTTAGTAGTGCTACCATTCCACAAATTATATCAGTCTTATACAAGCATAAAATACAGAGTGTTATTATTGAAGGAGGAGCAAAAACAATACAATCTTTTATTTCAGAAAATCTATGGGACGAAGCCTATATTTTTAAAAGCGATACCATCTTAAAAAAAGGTATAAAAGCACCTGAACTTAAAACCAAGGCAGGCAAAAACATCAAATTAAAAAACAATAGCTTAGCAATTATTAAAAATGATTAAAAATATAATATTCGATTTTGGAGATATCTTTATCAATTTAGACAAAGAGGCAACTATAACCGCTATGAAACCATTTGGTTTTACTCCATTAACTTCGGCTACATCTTCACTTTATTTTAGTTATGAAAAAGGAGAGATTTCCTCTAAAGATTTTATAGCAGAAAATAAAAAAAGATTTCCAAAAGCTACAGAATTACAACTTATAACGGCTTGGAATGCAATTATTTTAAATTTCCCAGAAGATAGACTAACTTTTATAGAGCAACTTGCAAAAGATAATACCTATAATTTGATTCTTCTTAGCAATACCAATGCTTTACATATAGAACAGGTAATTAAAAATATGGGGGTGGATAGGTATTTAAGGTTTAAGTCTTGTTTTTCCAAATTTTATCTTTCTCATGAAATTGGATATAGAAAACCAGACTTAGATATCTATAATTTTGTTTTATCTGATAACAACATCAACCCCAAAAACACTCTTTTTATTGATGATACTAAAGAAAACACGGATGCAGCCAAAAAGTTAGGCATTAACACATGGAATTTAACCCCTGGAGTTGATGATATTTGTAACCTATTTCAATTAGCAATCTTTAGAAAATGATATACCTTCTTCTTAGTATTCTTTTTAACAGCTTGCTTTTTATCATTTTTAAACTATTTACTAGATTTAAAATCAACAACTTACAAGCAATTGTTGTCAACTACATTACCGCTGCTTCTTTTGGTTTCCTTACCAATTCTAGCTCAATAACCATTACCGAGCTTCATCAGCAACCATGGATATATGGAGCTGCTTTATTGGGGCTATTGTTTATATGCATATTTTTTACTTTAGGACTTACTTCACAAAAAGGTGGCGTAACCATAGCATCCGTTTCTAGTAAAATGTCTGTAATTATTCCCGTGGTTTTTGCATTTATCGTGTATAAAGAACCCGTATCTACCAGTAAAATCATTGGTATTATCCTAGCACTCTTTGCAGTCTACTTGGTAACAAATAAAAAAGGAGCAAACACTTTTGACAAACGTTACCTCTTTCTTCCAATTATACTTTTTTTAGGCTCAGGAGTCATTGACACCTTATTAAAATATATTGAAACCAATTACGTTTCTAGTGTCCATTTAAGCATCTATTCATCTACAATATTTTTAACAGCTGCTATTTTAGGAACTCTTTTTTTAGGCATAAAATCTAGCATCAAAAAAGAAAAAATTCAACTTAAAAATATTATTGCTGGAATTATCTTAGGAATCCCCAATTACTATTCTATTGTAATGCTCTTAAAAGCACTAAACACTAGTGGTATGGAAAGTTCTATTATTTTTCCGATCAACAATGTAGGTATATTAACATTTACAGCCATTGTTGGGTATTTCTTTTTTAAAGAAAAACTGTCTCCAAAAAACTGGATAGGTATTGCAGTTGCAATACTAGCAATTGTATTAATAAGTACTAATCTTACATAACATGAACATAGTTGATACCTATTTCACCATCAAAAAAGAGACACCTCCAATACTCTATAAAGATAAAGGCAGTAAGTTTTATGGTTTTATATATCCAGTAACAAATACTGATGATATTAAGGAGGCTTTAGAGAAAACCAAAAAGCTTCATCCTCAAGCTTCCCATCACTGTTATGCTTGGCAATTAGGAATTGATACTATAACATATAGAGCAAATGATGATGGTGAACCCAATAATACAGCTGGATCACCTATTTATGGACAAATACAATCCCACAATATTACTAATGTATTAATTATTGCTGTTCGTTACTTTGGAGGCACCAAGCTTGGTGTAGGTGGTCTTATTACTGCCTATAGAGCTACAGCAAAGGAAGCCATAGCAGCCGCTGCAGTAATTGAAAAAATTGCAACATCCAAAATTACAATTACCTTTGATTATCCAATTATGAACAAGGTAATGCGTATTGTAAAAAAACATAATTTAACTATTACAAAACAAGATTTACAACTTAATTGCAGTTATGACTTAGCCATAAGACTTAGAGATATAGAACAAATAAGTGAACAGTTTAGCGCTATTTTAGGTGTAAAACTAAGTACTAGCTAAAATCAATTCTTTTAATTTTATCCAAAACATAATCAGGACAACGAACTGGTCGTTTTGTTTCTTTATCTACAAAAACTAAAACAGTATTAGCTGTAACAAGCTTTTCGTTATTTTGATTGTATACCTCGTAATCAAATTCAATTTTTACTCCTGGAATTTTTTTCAATATTGTTTTTATGCTAATCTCATCATCATATAATGCAGATTTCAAAAATTTAAGATTCAAAGAAATCACGGGTAATATTATTCCGTTTTCTTCCATTTCTTTATAGGACAGACCAACTTCTCTTAACCACTCTATCCTTCCTACTTCTAAATACTGTGCATAATTACCGTGATACACAACACCCATTTGATCAGTTTCCGCATATCTAACTCTAATTTTTGTCGTATTATATTTCATTTTTATATAATCTTTTTTGTTTAAATAACTACCAAAGTCGCAAAAAAGGCTAATTTAGTAACTCCACAATTTAATATTGCAATATTCGTCAAATAACAAATTTATCCGAAGAAAAACCAGTACAATTATTTGGTTATTTTATTGTATATTGAGCATGCAAAAAAAAAAGGAAAAAATCAATAGTATATCATTTTTTTTTTCACTTTTTTGTTTACATATTTGCCATAGAAATTATTTTACTAGGAAAACCTTATTTTTCTCCTAAACAACAACTACAAAACACGAACTACTTAGAACATGAATATGACTGCGAACTCTGTATGGAACAATTGTCTAGCTTTTATTAAAGACAATATTCAACCACAAGCATACAAAACATGGTTCGAACCTATAAAAGCTATTAAGCTTACAGACAATTCATTAAGCGTACAAGTGCCTAGTAAATTCTTTTACGAATGGCTAGAAGAGCACTATGTAAAATTACTTAAAGTATCCTTAACAAAAGAGCTAGGCGAAACAGCAAAGTTAATCTATATTATAAAGCTAGAAAACACTTACGGAAATAAACAACCATTTACAGAAAAAATTCCGAGTGCTAATAGAGTTCGTGTGTCTCCTCAAGAGATAGATGTTGCTATTAAATCTAAAAATCCAGAGTTGAAAAACCCTTTTGTAATTCCTGGAATTAGAAACATTAAAATTGAATCGCAGCTAAATCCGAATTATAGTTTTGAGAATTTTCTTGAAGGTGACTCTAACAGATTAGCAAGATCTGCTGGTATGGCAGTTGCTAATAAACCTGGAGGGACTTCTTTTAATCCGCTTCTAGTTTTTGGAGGAGTTGGTTTAGGAAAAACACATTTAGTACACGCTATAGGGGTTGATATAAAAGATAAATATCCAGAAAAAACAGTTTTATATATTTCTGCAGAAAAATTTACTCAGCAATATATAGAATCTGTTAAAAAGAATACTAGAAATGATTTTATTCATTTTTACCAACTAATAGATGTTTTAATTATTGATGATGTTCAGTTTTTCTCTGGAAAATCTGGTACTCAGGATGTATTCTTTCATATTTTCAATCATTTGCATCAAAACGGAAAACAAGTAATCTTAACATCTGATAAAGCACCTGTTGATATGCAAGACATAGAACAGCGTTTGTTATCCAGATTTAAATGGGGACTATCTGCAGAATTGCAAAGTCCAGATTACGAAACAAGAGTTTCAATTCTTAAAAACAAACTATATAGAGATGGTGTGGAAATGCCTGAAGATATTATAGACTATGTTGCCAAGAACATCAAAACAAATATTAGAGAACTTGAAGGAGCTGTTATTTCTTTAATTGCTCAAGCATCATTCAATAAAAAAGAAGTCAACCTAGAACTTGCCACACAAATTGTAGAAAAATTTGTTAAGAACACAAAAAGAGAAGTTTCTATTGACTATATTCAAAAGGTTGTTTCTGACTACTTTGAAATGAATGTAGAAACATTGCAATCTAAAACCAGAAAGAGACACATTGTACAAGCAAGACAATTGGCAATGTTTTTTGCTAAAAAATTCACCAAAGCCTCACTTGCTAGTATTGGCTCACAAATTGGAAAAAGAGATCATGCTACCGTATTGCACGCATGCAAAACAGTAGATAATCTTGCTGAAACAGATAAGCAATTTAGAAAATACATAGACGATCTTACCAAAAAGTTAGCACAGTAAAAAACTATGCCTATAAAAATACTAATGGTTTGTTTAGGTAATATATGCCGATCTCCATTGGCAGAAGGCATTCTTAGACATAAAACAAAATCAGAAAAAATATTAGTCGATTCTGCTGGTACCGCAGGTTATCATATTGGCAAAAAACCCGATCATAGATCCATTGCTATTGCCCAGGAAAACGGAATTGATATCAGCAACCAAAGATGCAGGCAGGTTACAACAAAAGATTTTGAAGATTTTGACAAAATTTACGTTATGGACAAAAACAATTATAATAATGTAATTGCCCTTGCAGGATCTGAAGAACAAATTTCTAAGGTAAAACTTATCCTTAATGAGATATCATTATCGGATTTAGAAGTTCCAGATCCGTATTATGACGATAATGGATTTACCACCGTTTTTAACATGCTAAGCGAAGCTTGTGAAATTATTGCAAAAAATAATGCTTAAAAATCATGACAACTACTCAATATAAAACAGGAAAACTATATCTAATACCAACAACTCTTGGTGCTGAAACGGAACCATTAGAAGTATTACCTATTTCCATAAAACGAGTAATTGAAGAAACGGATAACTTTATTGTTGAAAACGAAAAAACAGCAAGAAGATTTATAAAAAAGATTTGCCCAAAAAAGTCACAATCACAACTTAAGCTTCAAATTTTAAATAAATTTACGGACAGCTTGGAACTCCAAAGTTTTTTAAGACCTTGTCATGAAGGTGAAAATATTGGGATTATTTCTGAAGCTGGATGTCCTGGAATTGCAGATCCTGGTGCCGAAATTGTAAAAATTGCACATAGCAAACACATACAATCAATTCCATTAGTAGGTCCTTCTTCTATTTTACTCGCATTAATGGCTAGCGGTATGAATGGTCAGAACTTTGCATTTAATGGCTACCTTCCTATTGATAAAGCTGAAAAGAAAAAAGCTTTAAAATCGTTTGAAAAAAGATCACGAGAACTAGATCAATCGCAAATTTTTATTGAAACTCCATACAGGAACGATAAACTGGTGGTAGACATCTTACAATCATTAAAGCCAGATACTAATCTTTGCATAGCTACAGACATTACACTTTCATCAGAATTTATACAAACCAGAACGGTAAAATCATGGAAGACTCAAAAACTAGATTTACACAAAAGACCAACCATTTTTATCATTCACGCATAAAAAAACTCTCAATTTCTTGAGAGTTCTTATTTGTATTTTTACTTTATGCAAAACTATATATTATATTTTGGCTTTTTTATTAGGCGCTATTGTGCTGATATCATAACCAGAAAACTTTTTCATATAATACTTAATTGTAGTACCATTAGCATCTCCAAAATTGGTTCCTCCTAGAGAACGTAAGTATTTTTTAACATTACCCGCACCAGCCAAATGTGCTGCAGCTAAAATTCCAGACTCACTAACCTTATGACCATCTACCCATCTACCTACATAACGCTTTATCTCTCTTCTTAAAATCCATTTATTCCGAGAAATATTAGCTTTAAAAGCTTTTTCTTGTAATTCTGGATTATTCAAAAACAATGTAGCATTGTAAATTCCGATCATTTGCAACGTTCCTATCCCAAACTGATACTTTCCTAAATAGCCAAATGTATTAGTTACAAAATAATTACCCTGAGATTCTTTAAACCCAAGCGCTTCTTTAAAACCAATAAATTCTTTCTCTAAAAACGGAGAATAAAAAACAGTATAGACCTCTGTTTCAATCTCTTCTACAGATGGATAAACCACCAACATATCAGATGTAACTTTTAATAAAGCAGGAACTTCATATGTTTTAACTTTAAAAAAACTAAAGTTAGTAAATAATAAAATAAAAATCGGAGCACATAAAACCCATATTCTTCTTTCCATATATCTTACTTTCTTTTAGAACTAATCCCAAATATGTCCTAAAAAATTGAGCGTGCAAAGGTACAAGAATTTTTTAAATTAAAAATAAATTTCGATGAAAAAACTTTTTCGCCACATGAAATGCACAAATATACCTTCAAAGAAACCATAGTGTATTTATAAAATACTTATTAACAATTAGTTACGGTTTCAGTATGGAATTACCTATTTATCCCCATCTTATTTACCCAAGCATGGTATGCTCTTGCATTAGCATTATGTTGTGCTAAAGTTTTTGCAAACTTGTGATATCCAAAATTTGTAACATTAGCTACAAAATAAAAATAACTATGACTTTCTGCATTTAAAACAGCATCAATTGCCGAAATGTCTGGCATCATAATTGGTCCTGGAGGCACCCCGGCGTTCTGATAGGTATTATATTTAGACGCCAATAATAAATCTTTATTTAAAACACGTTTATAAACCCTATTAAAATCTCCGTTTTTTAATTTTAAGGCATAGATAACTGTTGGATCTGCTTGTAACAACATTCCTTTTTTTAATCTATTAAGGTACACACCTGCAACCCGAGGACGTTCATCAATCTTTACCGTTTCTTTATGCACAATTGCAGCCAGCGATATTACTTCTTCTGGACTAAGATTTATTTTTTTAGCTTTTGCCAAACGTTCTTTATTCCAAAAACGCTTATACTCTTGAAGCATTTTATCTCTAAATCTATCTGCAGAAGTATTCCAAAATACCTCGTAGCTATTTGGAATATACATTGCTAGTTTAGTATCTGAACTAAATCCATTTTTCGCCAAAAAACTAGCATCATTAAAACTTTTTAATAGCGATACACTATCAGCTTCTATCTGCATTGCAACTCTACCTGCTAAATTCTCAATGCGCTCCTGATTGTTAAATGATAAACGAACCGCATTATTAGCACTTCGTAAAGTATTTACAATCTCGTTATTATTCATCCCTTTTTTAATACAAAATTTACCTGCTTTTATATTAGATGCATATCCTTTTTTCTGTGCAACAGTGATAAAATCATCTAAAGAAAGTAATAATGGCATTAGTTGTTCTTTAACATCATCGAAATTAGCTGTACTTTTTATATAAATACATGCTTTTTCATTTGTAAAACCAGTATTGGGATTAAAAACTGCTTTATAAATACTATAGGCAAAAAAACCACCTACTAGAATTCCAACTAAAGCAATAATTGTTATTATTTTTTTTATATATGACATTCTTTATTTTATTTTTTGATAAACCAATTCATCTTTATACACCCCACTTACACAATTCCAATCTTTTTTTACTCCTGTATTTACAAACCCTAAAGTTTCAAATAGCTTAATACTTGCTTTATTATCCTCTCCAATAGTTGCATAAATTTGATGAAGTGCCAATTTATCAAAAGAATATTTGATTAACAATTCTAATGCTTCTTTTCCTTTTCCTTGTCCTCTTTTATTTTTATCATAAACAATAACTCCAACTCCTGCTCTACTATTTTTAGGATTAAAATCATATAAATCTATAAAACCAATAACAGCATCTGTTTCTTGCTCGCAAATTACCAAACGTAATTGTTTTACCTCATAAATATCACGTAATGCATTATCTAGATATTGCTGTAAAACATGTTTAGAATACGGTGTAATGGTATCACTTACTTCCCAAACTTCTTCATCATTTTCTAACTTGAAGAGATAATTCAAATCTGACTTCTCCAAAGCTCTTAAATACACTGTTTTTCCTTTTAATGTAATCATCCCCAATATCCTTTAAAAACCTGAGTTGCTGGGCCTGTTAAAAATATATTTTCATACCCTACTTCCGCTTTTTCAAAACTTACTTTTAATGCTCCACCCAAAGTTTTTAGCTCTATTTCTTTTTCTTTAACAACATCAGTATTATGCATTGCCAAAGCAACAGCGGTAACTCCAGTGCCACAAGAAAGGGTTTCATCTTCAACTCCACGTTCGTATGTTCTTACATCAAATAGCGTCTCGTTTATTTGGTGCACAAAATTAATATTACTTCCTACTTCACCATATTTGCCATAGCGTAACTTAGCTCCTTCTTTCTTTATATTCATTTTTTGCAAATCAGTTACCAATTGCACATGATGTGGCGATCCCGTATCTAAAAACGAATACGAATCAAAACTAGATATTTTAGCTACATCCATCATTTGTAAACTTACAATTCCATCATTTATTGTAGCACTGTGATATCCATCTATTGCCATAAAACGAGTCTCGTTAGCAATAATTCCTAAAAAATTAGCAAAAGCGACAATACACCTACCTCCATTTCCACACATTGTACTTTCATTACCATCGGCATTATAATAGCACATTTTAAAATCTAATGTTTCATCTTTTTCCAATAGTATAAATCCGTCTGCTCCTACTCCAAATTTGCGGTCGCACATCTTATTAATCAACACCGAATCATTTTTTGGGAAAACTTGCTCTCTATTATCTATGATAACAAAATCATTTCCTGTTCCTTGGTATTTATAAAACGTAATTTGCATCTAATTCTATGTTTTAAACACAAAGATAGCATTTATTTAAGGTAATTTTAGCAGTTAAAGCCACGTTAAAAATTTTCCTGATTTTTGTTAAATTTCTTATTTTTATCAAAAAAAGTAAATCATTTTACTTAACACACTATATTACACTTGTCTCAAATAGAGAAAAGTAACACTTTTAAACCGATAACAAACACTAATTTCTCTAACTAGCTATAGAGAATGTAAAAAAAAAGGAGAACATGAAAAAGACAATTAGCTTACTCGGAATTGCCATTTTAGCAGGAACAATTACGCTAAGCGCATACAAACTACTTTTCGAAAAAGAAAGTAACTTTATTAATAGCCCTCAAGAAAAAGCAAGAGTATTCACAACAAATAATACTACTGCACCAATGTTTACTGCCGAAAAGCTAGATTTTACTTCTGCTGCCGAAAAAACAATACATTCAGTCGTGCACGTAAAAAACTTAACCACAACCAGCAATCGCTCTAATATTATGGAGTTCTTTTATGGACAAGGAAGGACTCAGCGTCAACAAGTAGGTACAGGATCTGGGGTAATTATTTCTCCTGATGGATATATTGTAACCAATAACCATGTAATTGCTAACTCTTCTCAATTACAGGTAACACTCAACAACAACAAAACATATGATGCAAAACTTATAGGTACCGACCCTGAATCTGACATTGCTTTATTAAAAATTGAAGCTGATGAAAAACTACCTTCTCTAACCTTTGGCGATTCTGATGCCTCAAAAATTGGAGAATGGGTATTAGCAGTCGGAAACCCATTTAACCTTACCTCTACAGTTACAGCGGGTATTATTAGTGCCAAAGCCAGAGATTTGGGCAAAAACCAATCATTTATTCAAACCGATGCTGCAGTAAACCCTGGAAATAGTGGAGGCGCATTAGTAAACACCAATGGAGATCTAATTGGAATTAATACCGCTATAACCTCTAAAACAGGCTCATATGTCGGTTATTCATTTGCAGTACCAAGTAATAATGCAAAAAAAATTGTAAATGATATTTTAGAATACGGTAATGTACAAAAAGGAATGTTAGGAATTCAAGGTACTGGGCTTAATGACTTAAATACTGATGAATTAAAAATTGATGAAACCCAAGGGGTGTATATTAGCAAAGTATTGGAGGATTCTGGTGCAGAAGAAGCTGGTATTAAAGAAGGAGATATTATTAAGCAAATAGACGATATTTCCGTCTCAAAAATGTCAAATCTAACAGGATATATTAGCACTAAAAGACCAGGTGACGAAGTTTCTGTTCAGGTATTTAGATCTGGAAAGATAAAAACAATACCAGTAACCCTTAAAAGAAATAATATTTTTGAAATTCCAAACCTAGGTTTTAGCGTTAAAAACCTATCTAAAAAAGATAAAAAAATATTTAAGACAAATGAAGGTGTTAAAATTACCAAAACCGCTCCTTATATGGGGAACTCATTGGTTGGAAAAGTACTTATAGAAATTAATGGCGAGAAAATAAGAAATGTTGAAGATGCAAGAATAGCATCAAAAACATTTCAACAATACCAAAGGCCCTCTGTGATAATACTTAATAAAAAAAGAGAAAGAGAACGTTTGATTTTTCAATAAAAACATACCAAAAAACTTATTTTTAAAGCACGCTATCGAAAAGCGTGCTTTTTTTATTCGTTTTATGCTTACGAAAACGTTTGAAATCTATACTTTTGCCAAAATTTTTAAATTCAACCTTTAAACAAATACCTATGAGTTTTAGTAAAACTTATGAAAAAGAGTTAGCTTTCCAAGCAGATCGTAGAAAAGCTACAACAGAATTTATTAAAATCGTTAGCGACCTTTGGTACGACAAATCAATTGAAATTGTCCTTTTCAAAAACCAACTTATCGATAAAAATGTAAGCGAAATAATAAACTTACATGAATATGCTGGAAAATTTGTTGAAAAACCGATTTCTATTTTTGATTCTGTAGAAATATTAAGAGCTATTAACGCTATTAAACTTCCTCCAGCAAAGTTAGATATCGGAAAATTAACCCATGAATATCACTTACAAGAAAATACACATAATGATGCTAAAGCATTTGTGATAGACATTCTTAAGGACGCTAAAGAAACCGAAAATATAAAACCAAAAGACGTTGTGCTTTATGGATTTGGAAGAATTGGAAGACTAGTAGCTAGAGAACTTATGGCAAAAACTGGTAAAGGCAACCAGATGAGACTTAGAGCCATTGTTACTAGAGGGAAAATTGATGCTGAAATATTAGAAAAAAGAGCAGCATTATTAAGAACAGATTCTGTTCATGGTCATTTTCCTGGTACTGTAAATATTGATATTGAAAACAATGCACTAATTATCAATGGCACTACAGTACATATGATTATTGCAAATCAACCAGAAGATATTGACTATACAAAATACGGTATCAATGATGCACTAATTATAGACAATACTGGTGTTTTTAGAGATAAAAAAGCATTATCAAGACATTTAACCAAGGGAGCAAGCAAAGTTTTACTTACAGCTCCTGGTAAAGGAGTGCCAAATATTGTACATGGTGTTAACCATACAAATTTTGACCCTGATAAAGTAGACATCTTTTCAGCGGCTTCTTGTACTACCAATGCAATTACCCCTATTTTAAAAGTAGTTGAAGACAATTTTGGTGTTGTAAAAGGACATTTAGAAACGATACACGCTTATACAAACGACCAAAACTTGGTTGATAACATGCATAGCAAATACCGTAGAGGTAGAGCTGCAGCATTAAATATGGTAATTACAGAAACCGGAGCTGGTAAAGCTGTTGCTAAAGCATTGCCTTCTCTTGCTGGAAAACTAACTTCTAATGCTATTAGGGTTCCTGTTCCTAATGGATCGCTAGTGGTTCTTAATTTAGAATTTGAAAAAGCAACTACAAAAGAAGAATTGAATGCTATCATGAAAAAAACAGCATTAAACGGTGATTTGGTGGAGCAAATCAGATACTCTATGAGTAATGAATTGGTATCTTCTGATATAGTTGGCACCTCTTCCCCTTCTATTTTTGATAGCAACGCTACTATAGTAACTCCAGAAGGAAAAAATGTAGTATTATATATATGGTATGATAACGAATATGGTTACTCTCACCAAGTAATTCGTTTAGCAAAATATATTGCTAAAGTTAGAAGATTTACTTTTTATTAGAATAGCTTAATTAAAATCTTATTTTTGTACAACATATTAGGATGTAACTTCGTTACATCCTAATAACACTATGAAAAAATACTATATACTTAAATGAGAAATTTTAGCAAATACATAAGTCTGCTACTACTTTTGTTCCTTACACATATTAGTAGCGCACAAGTAACAGCCCAAGAAGACAACCTATCACTAGATAAAGGTACTATTGACAGTCAATTTGAATTTCTTTTAAAAAAATCGGGAAACTACAATAACAATAATATTTCTTATGAAGTTGTAAAACGATTTTGGGTAAATAAAATAAGAAAGAATATTCTTGATACCCTTAAACTAAACTCTGACAAGATTAATGAGTTAAAACATACCATTAATACACAACAATCAGAAACCGATGCCTTAAAAAACAGTTTAAGCAAAACAACAGAAAATCTATCGGCAGTTACTGGCGAAAAAGATAACATGACTATTTTAGGTATTTCCTTAAACAAAGGATCCTATAATTTTATGGTATGGACCATTATAATAGTGTTATTTATTTTTCTTTTGCTATTTATCTATAAGTTTAGAAATAGTAATATTTTAACTCAGGAAGCAAGAAGTTCGCTTTCGGAATTAGAAAGTGAATATGAAGAGCATAGAAGAAAAGCATTAGAAAGAGAACAAAAAGTAAGACGTCAATTACAAGACGAGCTAAACAAACAAAAAAACAAATAAAAGAGTTAAAAATTCTTTTGGGAAAGTAAAAAATCGTGTCATATTTTTGATGCGATTTTTTATTTCAATCTATCATTCAAAATTAAGTATATTTCTTTGCACCTTTGCAAAACAAAATTACGACTATCATGCGTATAGATATTATTACTGTTGTACCCGATTTGCTGAAAAGTCCTTTTGAAGCTTCAATTCTAAAAAGAGCTATCGACAAAGGTTTAGTAGAAATACATTTTCACAACTTAAGAGATTACACAACAAACAATTATAAAACCGTTGATGATTATCAATTTGGTGGTGGTGCTGGAATGGTAATGATGATAGAACCTATAGACAAATGCATCACCAAGCTTAAAAGCGAAAGAACTTACGATGAAATCGTTTATATGACACCAGATGGAAAAACCTTAAACCAAGGAACTGCCAACCATATGTCACTCAAAGAGAACATTATTATATTGTGCGGTCATTATAAAGGTATTGACCAACGAGTTCGAGATCTATTTATTACTAAAGAAATATCTATTGGTGATTATGTACTTTCTGGTGGAGAATTAGGGGCTGCTGTACTATGCGATACTATCATAAGACTAATACCTGGAGTTTTAGGAGATGAGACATCAGCACTAACAGATTCTTTTCAAGACAATCTATTAGCACCTCCTGTATACACTAGACCTTCAGAATACAAAGGATTAAAAGTCCCTGAGGTTCTACTAAGCGGAAACTTTCCGAAAATAGAAAAATGGAGAGATGATCAGGCTTTAGCACGTACCAAAAAACTTAGACCGGATCTATTAGATTAATCAACAACCTGAATACAATCAAACAAGGTAGACTTCTGAAAATACTAATTTAATTTCAATGGAGTTAAACCCGTAGTGGCATTAAAATTCATTATTTTAATTGCCAATTCATAAATAAGCCTTATTTTTGCAACCGAATTAGACCAACCTCTGACGATAATCGTGAATGTTGCTTTAACATAAAAATAAATTCTATTTAAAAATGGGATCATTATTAAAATTTGTAGAAGACGAATTTGTAACAAAAAAAGAATTTCCTGAATTTTCTGCAGGAGATACTATCACTGTTTATTACGAAATTAAAGAAGGTGAAAAAACACGTACTCAGTTTTTTAGAGGTGTTGTTATTCAAAGAAGAGGTTCTGGTAACACAGAAACATTCACCATCAGAAAAATGTCTGGTGCTTTTGGAGTAGAACGTATCTTTCCAGTACACATGCCAGCATTGCAAAAAATAGAAATCAATAAGAAAGGTAAAGTAAGAAGAGCTCGTATCTTTTACTTTAGAGGTCTTACTGGTAAAAAAGCAAGAATTAAAGAAGTTAGACGTTAGTCCTTCATCTTTAAAAATAGCAAAAGCGCACTTTATAAGTGCGCTTTTTTTGGTTTATAGGTTTTCAACAATTGTTAATAACTCTGGTTAATAGACTGTTAACTTCTAATCTTCTATTTCTCTCCTTTATCAAAAAGTTTTTATTACTTTTATAATATCAGAAAGGGATTTAGTTATGCTACTTACCTTAAACAAGAAAACGTTCTTTATCATATTGTTTTTCGAGATATCGTTTATAATTCTATGTGAGTTATTTTAAAACCGTGTCAAACTTTTAAAATCATTTTCTTTTTTAAGTTATTGCTTTTATCACTTTCAAGGAGTGAATTAGAATAAAAGCACTAAATATTTTGAATATTTGGTATCGAAAAGCATAATCGGTGTTCTCTTTTTATATCTAATTTAGATGCAAAAATAACACCAATAGAAATTGTTTATTTATTTTAGGTTATTTATAACTTTTAGTAAAAAAGCAATTCTAAAAAAGCCATGTTAATGTATTATATACACTAATATGGCTTTTGTTTTTTATAATTTTCACAGCCTTTAATTTCATTTTTAAATATCTTAGTAGTTATTTTTAAGATATCCTTAAATTCCTTCGTCTTAAGATCATATATCACCCAAAAAAATCTTTCAATTTTGTATCTTAGCAAGATTGCTTTTCTAAGAACACTTTCTTTAGTTAAGCAATCAACTAAAAATTAATGTTTACCTATAAAAGTTTATATAATAATGAGTAATAATCCTAAAATTTACTACACTCAAACAGATGAGGCTCCTGCACTAGCAACTCAGTCATGGTTATCAATCGTAAAAGCATATACTGCTTCTTCAGGAATTGATATTGAAACCAGAGACATTTCTTTAGCAGGTAGAATCATTGCTGTTTTTGCAGATTCATTAACAGAAGATCAAAGAATCCCTGATGCACTTGCAGAACTAGGTGATTTAGCAAAAACGCCTGAGGCAAACATTATAAAACTCCCAAATATTAGCGCTTCAGTTCCACAACTTAAAGCTGCTATAACAGAGCTACAAGAAAAAGGATTTGCTTTACCAAATTACCCTGAAGAAGCTGTAACTATAGCAGACAAAGAAATACTAGCAAAATACAACAAAGTTAAAGGTAGCGCCGTAAATCCTGTACTAAGAGAAGGAAACTCAGACAGAAGAGCTCCTAAAGCTGTAAAAAACTATGCGAAAAAGAACCCACATAGTATGGGGGCTTGGGATAAAAATTCCAAATCTCATGTTTCAACAATGTCAAGTGGTGATTTTGCTCATAATGAAAAATCTTTAACATTAGCAGCTGCTGACACGCTAAAAATACAATTTGTTAGTACTAATGGTAACATCACAACGCTAAAAGAAAACCTTAATGTACTAGAAGGTGAGATTATTGATACTACAGTTTTAAGCAAGAGCAAATTAATTGCTTTTATTAGTGAACAAATCGCTGATGCCAAACAAAAAGACGTATTATTCTCGCTACACATGAAAGCCACAATGATGAAGGTTTCTGACCCAATCATTTTTGGTCATGCTGTTCGTGTGTTTTTTAAAGATGTTTTTGACAAACACGCTGCTGTTTTTAATGAAATTGGAGTTGATGTAAACAATGGATTCGGAAACCTACTAAGCAACCTATCTGAACTTCCTGAAGCAAAACGCCAAGAAATAGAGGCAGATATTGAAACCTGTTTTGCAAAACAACCAGATTTGGCAATGGTAAATTCTGATAAAGGTATTACCAATCTTCATGTTCCTAGTGATGTAATTATTGACGCTTCTATGCCAGCAATGATTCGTAACTCTGGACAAATGTGGAATAAAGAAGGAAAATCTCAAGACACCAAAGCTGTTATTCCAGATAGTAGCTATGCAGGTATTTACCAAGCAACTATTGATTTCTGTAGGGAAAATGGTGCTTTTGACCCTAGAACCATGGGTACTGTTCCGAACGTAGGTCTTATGGCTCAAAAAGCTGAAGAATACGGATCTCACGACAAAACTTTTGAACTTTCTGGCAATGGTAAGGTTCAAGTTATTAATGCTTCAGGAAATGTAATTCTTGAACACGAAGTAGAAGAAGGAGATATCTGGAGAATGTGTCAGGTAAAAGACGCTCCAATACAAGACTGGATTAAACTTGCAGTTACAAGAGCAAAAGCAAGTAAAACACCAGCAATTTTCTGGTTAGACAAAAATAGAGCTCATGATGCTGAGCTTATCAAAAAATTAGAATTATACTTACCAAATCATGATACAACAGGGCTAGACATCCAAATTATGTCTCCTATAAACGCAACCCTTTTCACCTTGGATAGAGTAAAAAAAGGACAGGACACCATTTCAGTTTCTGGTAATGTACTAAGAGATTACCTTACCGATCTTTTTCCAATTCTTGAAGTTGGAACAAGTGCAAAAATGCTTTCTATTGTTCCATTAATGAATGGCGGTGGGTTATTTGAAACGGGAGCTGGAGGCTCTGCTCCTAAGCACGTTCAGCAATTCTTAGAAGAAGGTCATTTAAGATGGGATTCTTTAGGAGAATTTTTAGCACTAGCAGTATCTCTAGATCATTTGGGCGAAAAATACAATAACAAAAAAGCACTAGTACTAGGGGAAACACTTGATGATGCAACTGAAAAACTATTAGACTCTGGAAAATCTCCATCTAGAAAAGTTGGTGAATTAGACACTAGAGGTAGTCATTTCTACCTAGCCATGTACTGGGCAGAAGCTTTAGCCAAACAAGACAAAGACAATGATCTTAAAAATGATTTTGCAAAAATCTATAACACTATTAGCGCTAATGAATCAACAATCCTATCAGAGCTAAATGCTGCTCAAGGGTCCGCTGTTAACATTGGTGGCTATTATGAGCCTAGTTCAGATTTAATGGAATCTGCTATGCGTCCAAGCAGTACGCTAAATGCAATCCTAGAAGAAATTAAATAATTTTTAGGTCTTACAATACAAAAAGCCCCACAATAATATTATTGCGGGGTTTTTTTAACCTAATTTACCAGTTAAAATCAACTTAGTAATACTAATTAATGAATACTAACAAGGAATTACTATCCAAAAGCATCAAATCATTTGGTATTACTGTAATACTCATGTTTACTGCTCCTGTTATACTATACCAAGCCTTTAAAAACCTAGATCACCAGTGGTTTATCCCTGTATTAATTATTGGTATTCTATTTGCAATAGCAGCAATAGCCGGTGGGTTTTACAGTATTAAACTTATGATGGACGCCTTATTTGGTAAAAAGAATAAAAAATAATCTGGCTGTTCCCCTTCAGGTCAGGCTTTCCGCAGTCGCTTCTTTTATTCGTAAAAACTCACAAAAGAGAGCTTCAACAAATGCTACAATCCTTAACGGAAACTACGCTAAAGACAAGATCATAAACCCAATACAGACTCAACCCTAGATAATTCATTTTTAAATAACTCCTCATCAACAGCAACATTCCAGCTAGGCACAATTTTAGACAATAGTTCTTTCCCCTGTTTAGAATTCACAAGCTCAGGAAACGCAACACCTAATGCTTTCAACATAATTGATGTAGCAGTAGATGCCCCAGGAGAAGCTCCCAATAGACAGGTAATACTACCATATTTACTAGAAACAACCTCAGTTCCAAACTGAAGCCTCCCTCCTTCATATTCATCTTTCTTTATAATCTGCACACGTTGTCCGGCCACGACAAGTTCCCAATCTTCGTTTTTAGCATTTTTCACAAATTTTCGTAAAGCAGTCATCCTGTCATCATGAGACATTAGCACTTGTCCGATTAAATATTTAGTCAAAGGTAAATTATGCCAAAAAGCACCAAACATAGTAGAAATATTATCAGAGGTAACGGAAGCAAACAAGTCTAAATTTGATCCCTCTTTTAAAAACTTAGGACTAAAACCAGCAAAAGGACCAAAAAGCAACTCCTTTTTACCATCTATGTATCTAGTATCCAAATGCGGAGTAGACATAGGCGGATCTCCAAGTCCAGCTTTACTATAAACCTTGGCGTTATGTTGCTTTATTAACGCTTCATTCTTACATACCAACCATTCTCCACTTACTGGAAAACCGCCATATCCAGATTTTTCTTCAATCTCAATTTTTTGTAAAAGCAATAAGCTTCCTCCTCCCGCACCAACAAATACATGTTCAGCTTCTAAATGAAAAACCGCTTCTGTCTTAATATCTTTTACCTTAACAGTCCAATCTAAATCAGTATCGGGATCAACATCTAAAACATCAAAACCGCAATGAACTGGTGTATCAAATTCCTTTTCCAAAACCGAAAATAGTGATTTTGTCAATTCACCAAAATTAACTTCTGTTCCTCTATCTATTCTTGAAGCTGCAATTTTCTCATCACGTTTCCTATCATTCATTATCAAAGGAAACCATTCATTCATTTTCTCAATATCTCTTGTAAATTCAATTGAATCAAACATAAAATGATTCTTCAGCTGATTATATCTCTGCTCCAAATAATCACAATTTTCTTCTCCTTCTACCCAACTGCAATGAGGTACGTGTGACACAAAGTCCTCAGGATTATGCAATAACTTTTTTTCAATCAAATAAGTCCAAAATTGCTTAGAAATTTCAAATTGATGGCAAATAGAAACAGCTTTGTCAATTGCTACAGTACCATCCCTTAACTCTGGACAATAATTCAATTCACACAATGCAGAATGACCTGTTCCAGCATTATTCCAAGCAGAAGAACTTTCTAAAGCTACAGCATCTAGACGTTCGAGAATCAGAACATTTAACTCAGGTTTTAACAACTTGGCCAATAATGCAAAATTTGCACTCATGATTCCGCCACCGACACATATTAGGTCATATTTTTTCTTGAAATTCATAGTTATATTTTAGAAAAATTAAATATAAACATTTTGCAACAGATATTAATTATAATACAAATTGCAAAATATTTTTACTCAACAGAGGAGTATAAAAAATACAATGGGAAGTAGCTTGGGAATTGGATCAGTTTTCGACAATAATATTTGACTATTTAGCTTTAACACTAGAATTATGGATCAAATATAAAAGTTGGGGACAAATATGAAAATTCATAGATTTGTATACATATAAACACAAAGAATAAAGCTTGGACATAGCATTAGCCAACTATTTTTTACCAGAAGGAATCTTAGATTATTTTGATATCGTTTCTCATAAAATGGAGAACGAAAAAGTACATTTCTATTTAGAAGAAAAAAATATTCTTCCTCAAGAGTTTGAATCAGAAACAGCAAAATCAAAAGGATTTACCCCAGAAATAACCGTTGAAGACTTTCCACTTCGAGGAAAATCAGTACTACTACATATTAAACGGCGTAGATGGACCTTAGTGAAAAACGGATTAATCATCAAAAGAGACTGGGCTATGGTAGCCAAAGGAACGCGAATTACTTCTGAATTTGCCTCTTTTTTAAAAGGTATCATTGGATAGTAACGCAGTAAGTGCAAGTAAATTTGGTGATTACTATAACACCAATGGATCTAAATTACAATATCTCTACAAAAACCATCTGAGTGACTTTAATGATTGGTCACAAAAGAAACATGCTCAAAACTGGTTGCTTTTTGGAAAGAATTTAGGTAAATATTTGAGTCTAGATGAAACATCGCTTTCTAATGGGAACTATATACAATATTGACCAATAAAGACGCTAAAGGGCATAAAGGCGCCATTATTGCCATAGTAAAAGGAACCAAGGCTATAGACATCATAGCGGTGATAAACAAAATACCAGAATCAAGAAGAAATATGGTGAAAGAAGTTACTGTAGATATGGCTGGAAGTATGAATCTAATTGCAAGAAAATGTTTTCCTAAAACAGAAATTGTAACAGATAGATTTCACGTTCAAAAGCTTGCATCTCAAGCCGTACAAGATGAACGAATTAGACTAAGGTGGGAAGTTATTGATTTAGAAAACAATAGAATAGAAAAGAGTAGAAAAACTGATAAAACATACAAACCAGAACTACTAAGTAATGGTGACACAAAGAAACAGATATTAGCCAGAAGTCGGTATTTATTATTTAAATCCAAAAGTAGATGGACATCAACACAAATTGCTAGAGCCGAATTGTTGTTTAAGTACTATCCATCAATAGAAAAAGCATATAATTTAGCACAAGGACTAACTTATGTGTTTGAAAATAATACGAATAAGGATGTAGCTCGATTAAAATTAGCTCAGTGGTACAATAAAGTTGAAGAAACAGAATTTAAGTCTTTCAATATTATATCTAGAACAATCCAAATCCACTATGAAACAATATTGAACTATTTTAACAATAGAAGTACAAATGCTTCTGCCGAATCTTTCAATGCCAAAATAAAAGCTTTTAGAGCACAATTTAGAGGTGTCAGAGATATTCCGTTTTTCCTATACAGGCTAACTAAAATTTATGCATAATTCTTTCTAGTCCCCAAGAATAATGGTTGATCCCAATTTAGAGGTGTCAGAGATATTACGTTTTTCCTATACAGGCTAACTAAAATTTATGCATAATTCTTTCTAGTCCCCAAGAATAATGGTTGATCCGAAGAAGGTTCAAACAAAGAACATTTTGTACACATCTCTGGATTGATCAATGAAATTCGTGAAGGTGATGCAGTAGAATTTGAACTCACAGAAGGAAAAAAAGGGTTAAACGCAGTAAATGTAAAAGTTATCTAGCCACTTTTTAATTAAATAACAAAGCCCCTTAGCAAATTATGCTAAGGGGCTATTTTTTTTGGACTTATCTAAGATTGGATTGTTTTTAACTCTTTAAGGCTCAACACAAAAAGTTGTGGAGTAACTAAATTAGAGGCAACTTTGCTTTTAAAATTTCTATGTCCTCAGACGCTTTATTTGCAGTTGCTAATTTATTACTTCCCGAAGTACTGGTAAGTCATTTTGATTTAACCAAACACGAGATTAAAGGAGAAGAGATACATTTCTATTTTACAGAATTAAATGAGGTTCCATCTGTACTTAATAATGCTAAACTCCACTCTAAAGGCTTCTTTCCAGAGGCGACCGTTCAAGATTTCCCTATACGAGGTAAGGATGTTTATCTGCATATAACACGGCGTAGATGGCTTAATGAAGTGACTAGTAAAGTAGTTACAAGAGATTGGGATTTAGTAGCAAAAGGAACTAGAATAACTAGTGAATTTGCTGCTTTTTTAAAAGAGGTCTATAAGTAATAACGCTTCAAGTACAACACTTGTAGCTAATTTCTATGGTGTTAATCCCAGAAGTCTACAAAGACAGTACAAGGACTATCTGAGTGATTTTAAAGCGTGGGGTCAAAAACAACACGCAACAGATTGGCTATTATTCGCACAAAACTTAGGCGCAAATTTATCCCTTGATGAGACTGCCTTTTCTAATGGTGATTTATATACCATACTAACC
>CBDFHN010000002.1:1012500-1410000 GCA_965247735.1 Flavobacteriaceae bacterium
AGCTGACGACAACCATGCAGCACCTTGTAAATTGCCCGAAGGAAAAACTATCTCTAGTCCTGTCAATCTACATTTAAGCCTTGGTAAGGTTCCTCGCGTATCATCGAATTAAACCACATGCTCCACCGCTTGTGCGGGCCCCCGTCAATTCCTTTGAGTTTCATTCTTGCGAACGTACTCCCCAGGTGGGATACTTATCACTTTCGCTTAGCCACTCAGACCGAAGTCCGAACAGCGAGTATCCATCGTTTACGGCGTGGACTACCAGGGTATCTAATCCTGTTCGCTCCCCACGCTTTCGTCCATCAGCGTCAATTGATTGTTAGTGATCTGCCTTCGCAATCGGTATTCTATGTAATATCTATGCATTTCACCGCTACACTACATATTCTAACCACTTCACAATAATTCAAGAACAACAGTATCAAAGGCAATTTTACGGTTGAGCCGCAAACTTTCACCTCTGACTTATTGTCCCGCCTACGGACCCTTTAAACCCAATGATTCCGGATAACGCTTGGATCCTCCGTATTACCGCGGCTGCTGGCACGGAGTTAGCCGATCCTTATTCTTACAGTACCGTCATCAGACCTCACGAGATCCTTATTCTTCCTGTATAAAAGCAGTTTACAACCCATAGGGCAGTCTTCCTGCACGCGGCATGGCTGGATCAGAGTTGCCTCCATTGTCCAATATTCCTCACTGCTGCCTCCCGTAGGAGTCTGGTCCGTGTCTCAGTACCAGTGTGGGGGATCCCCCTCTCAGGGCCCCTACCTATCGTCGCCATGGTGTGCCGTTACCACACCATCTAGCTAATAGGACGCATACTCATCTTACACCGTAATCTTTAATTATTAATCCATGCGAATCAATAATACCATGAGGCATTAATCCAAATTTCTCTGGGCTATTCCTCAGTGTAAGGCAGATTGTATACGCGTTACGCACCCGTGCGCCGGTCGTCATCTGTAGCAAGCTACAATGTTACCCCTCGACTTGCATGTGTTAAGCCTGCCGCTAGCGTTCATCCTGAGCCAGGATCAAACTCTTCATTGTTTAATCTTAAATATAATTTAGTATCAACAATTAAAATTTAAACCTTCTCTACTCAATAATGGTCTTACTTAATTTTGTCTCGAAATTATATATCGCTATATAATTTCTGCTGTATCAATATTTCAATGAACTCTTTAAAAACAGTATTAAGTCTTTAGTATTATGTACTAAATAAAAAACTTGTACTCTACTATATAATCAATACTTATTTGTGAAATTACTAGACTCGAACTAGTGGGCTTTTTTAACATTAAAACCCTTTCCAAAATTTCGTTTCGCTGTTGCTCTCTCGCTAAGCGGCTGCAAACATACAAACTCTTTTTTAACTGACAACTTTATTTTTAAAGTTTTTTTTAGTTTGTTTTTACAGTATTTCTCAATGAACTTTTTCCTTAAATACGGGGCTGCAAATGTACTGCTTTTATTTGTTTAAAACAAAAATAACTTTACGTTTTATTTGCAAATTTTTAACCCTTTTTTAATGAACGTTGCCTTGTTACTAACTATCGTTTGTCCCTTAGCGGCTGCAAAGATACACGCCTTTTTAATTCCCACAAGGGTTTTTTAATTCTTTTTTTTGGCTTCTTTGAAACCTTCTCTTAATGTGCTAGAAACCTTGGCTTTATATTTGATCTTTTTTTTGGATTGCAATACTTTCTTAAAGCATAATAAAAACGGATTATGAATTGTTCCTTTTTTACTCTCACTATTTGCTCTTTGTTTAGTAGGTACTACACAGTTCTATTGAATAATATCGTGTGTTCATTTTTTCCATTGATGAAAAAACGAACCAAAAAAATCTAGACTGCATTTAAGAAAACAAAATTCCTAATCCTCATCGCTAAATTATAGGAACTCGCTGCGCTCAAACAGCCTTGACACCAATAAAACCTCAAAACAATTGCTAATCTAATATTTTTGAATCCTTTCTTTTCCTAATAAAATAGAACTATAGCTATGGCTATGCTTAGATTTTATTAATCAATTAAGAATCCAAAACCTGATTACCTTAACTTCTTATTTTAAAATTTAATCGGTGTTGATTTTAACGCTCTCTGCGGTTGCAATTTTATATTTTCTTAACTGAGGTCATTGGGATTACCCCAAGGTTGTTTTTTACTTGCTTAGAAGCGGAACTACTTACTCGGATGGCTAGGAGACAAGATACAAGACTGCTTAATCGGATACTGCTTACTCTGCTCGTAAAAGAAGATAGAGAATAGACTGCCTACTCGAAGCCTATAAAAGACGCAAAAATCAAGATACAAGAGGCTAGACTGCTTACTCACACTCTAAAAAAGAGAAAAGAAAATAGAGGATAGATTGCCTACTCGAAGCCTATAAAAGATGCAAAAATCAAGATACAAGAGGCTAGACTGCTTACTCGGATGGGAGTAGAAAAAAGAAAATAGAGAATAGACTGCTTACTCGAAGCCTATAAAAAACGCAAAAATCAAGATACAAGAGGCTAGACCGCTTACTCGGATGGTAAAAGAGGAAAGAAGATAGAGAATAGATTGCTTACTCGAAGCCTATAAAAGACGTAAAAATCAAGATACAAGAGGTAAGACTGCTTACTCGGATGTCTCTTCTAGGCATTAGCCAATAGCGAAAAGGCAATAGTTTGCTTACTCCGACGGTTAAGAAAACAAGAGAATAGAGTATAGATCCGTACTCTTATATATATAGTGTTGGAAAACGAATATACATATTATGATTAGCTAGGTTTTATGACCACTGACATAATTAAAACCCATTGAACCGATAATCAACCCCTTATCTTAGTAAAAAACAAGATTTTAGCTATTTTTATAGGAGGACTACAAAATTTACGAGGGCTTCCGCAACCGTTGCGGACGAGATTGTTAGCCAACATTATCACCAGGCGCGATATTGTGTAGAATCTCAACTATACAATATTACCCTGCACGATAGTAAGTGGGATTGTCCGCCAACATTATCACCCTGCGTTATATTGGGTGCAATTGCTGCTATACATATAGTCCCTGCACTATAGCGGGCGCCATTGTTTGGTTACAATTGCTAAAACAAGGGTTGCGTATGTTTTTATAAACCTATAACTTCTATAAATACAATATCTAGATTGTTAGTTGTTTTATTCTGGATTTGACAAAGCAACCTCACTTTTGTTTGCTTTGACCGCTAAGTCGGGAGACTTTGCGGAGCGGGGGTCGGGAAGAAAAAGGTGATAGAGACAAGATACAAGACTGCTACTCGGACGGAGAAGAAAAAGAGGAAAGAAGATAGAGAATAGACTGCTCACTCGAATGGAATTCTAGGTAATAAGGAAAAGCGAAGTGCGAATAGTGCTTACTCGCATGAGGGAAGAAAAAAGAAGATAGATGATAGACTGCTTATTCGAATGGAATTCTAGGAAATAAAGAAAACAGAAATGCCAACAAAGAAACTTTTAGTTAATGAGGTAGTCTTGATTCTTGTTTCTCTGTTTTCCTTATTTTTTAAGATTAGGAGTAAGCCTTATTGACTATTGGCTATTGGCTAATTAACTTTTTCCCTTTTAACTCTCCTTTACACTTTTGACCAATGGCTAGCTTAAAATACTCCACAAATTATCAACAATTAATAAGAAGTAACATTATATAAGTACAGATGCCTAGCCCAGATTGATACGGCAGCTTTTGAGAGGTACGAACAAAACTATAGTGGAAAGCTGGAAATTGCTCCTGGAAAAAATTAATCTTTTTGCTTTGTTGCTTTTGGCTTAACATGTGTTTCCCACTTATTTGATAATAATGCATAATCAAAATCTAGGGCTGTTTTTTGATTTTCTAGTTTTCCTGCTGCAAAAGCTCGTTGTAAAATGTCTTCTATTTGATAATCTTCGTGTACTTCGGATGGCTTATATTCTTTTTTTAAGGAGATATCGAACATTCTCGCTGTAGAATTGTACCAAAATGCTTTCCAACCACTTCGCAATTGTTTTACCAAATTAAAAGTAGTAATCCCTGTTTGACGATGCATTAGCTTTACTAATATCTGCCCTTCCGTTCTTGTTAGTTTTTTTAATTCGGCAGAAAACTCTTCTTCTATATATTTCTGAACAATTTTAGTATACTTTTTTTGCTGCCTTTTAGTCTTCATTTCCGCTAAACGGTCATTAAGGCTTAACAATCTATCCGAAGCCAACTTTGCATAAGGATAAACTTTTATTGTTTTTCTTCGTAGGATATAATACTTTACTTTTTCTTTGTAAGAACTGAAATTTAACTTTCCAAAAATATAAACTTCATCTAAACCTATTGAGCTTCTTATAATACTATCTCCTTCTATTTGAATGTATTTTTCCACAACAGAATCTTTAGCAGCTTCTACTTGTGCATAAGCTACCGTTGCTGTAAAAAGGATTAGTACTAGTAAAATTTGTTTCATGTTTATTCTTATTGTTTTTTAACGGTCACATACTGTTCGCTTATTGTCATTTTCTTAAATAACAAACCTCTTAACATGCTCGTTTCATGTGTCTATATCTATTTTTATTAAATCGGTCACATGGTACATCTTTATTAGTCATCTCCTTGGGTGTAGAATCCTTTGTTAATGGATGTTTCATGTGTCTATATCTATTTTTATTAAATCGGTCATATGGCACATCCTTATTAGTCATCTCCTTGGGCTTAGAGTTTTTATTAATCGATGTTTCATTATTATTTTCTTACTTAATTCAATTATAATTAAAAGTTTTCACCATTAATTATCACTCATTACTCTTTCCATATCAATAATTACACCAAAATTAATAATAAAGCGTTAGCTATTTATAAAATAAAACTTAATAATTCTTAAATTCGTATTTAAACAAAAAAAATATATGAGCTCAAAAACAATTTTAAAGAAAAAATCTCTTGATTTTTTAGAGCGTTATCTTAATAATGCTGCACCTACTGGTTATGAATGGGAAGGACAAAAACTATGGATGGATTATCTAAAACCATATGTGGATACCTTTATAACGGATACCTATGGTACGGCTGTTGGTGTAATAAATCCTGACGCAAAATACAAGGTTGTTATTGAGGGGCATTCTGATGAAATTTCGTGGTATGTTAATTATATTACAGATGATGGTTTGCTTTATGTAATTAGAAACGGTGGTAGTGATCATCAGATTGCACCATCTAAGTGGGTAAATATCCATACCAAAAAAGGAATTGTAAAAGGTGTTTTTGGATGGCCAGCAATACATACTAGAAATAAAGGCAAGGAAGAGCCTCCTAAAACTGATAATATTTTTATAGATATAGGTGCAAAAGATAAAAAAGAGGTTGAAAAACTTGGTGTTTTTGTAGGTTGTGTAATTACCTACCCTGATGAATTTCAGATCTTAAATAAAAATAAATTTGTCTGTAGAGCTATAGACAATAGAGCTGGTGGTTTTATGATTGCTGAAGTTGCGCGTTTGCTTCATGAAAATAATATAACACTTCCATTTGGACTTTATATTACCAATTCTGTTCAGGAAGAAATAGGGCTTAGAGGTGCAGAAATGATAACTCATACTATAAAACCTGATGTGGCTATTGTTACCGATGTTTGCCATGATACCACTACTCCAATGATTAATAAAAAAATACAAGGCCATACCGAAATTGGTGCTGGCCCTGTAATTTCTTATGCTCCTGCGGTACAGAACAAGTTAAGAGAATTGATTATTGATACTGCTGAAGAAAAGAAAATTCCTTTTCAAAGAATGGCTGCTTCAAGATCTACTGGTACCGATACCGATGCTTTTGCTTATAGTAATGGTGGTGTAGCTTCTGCTTTAATATCGCTTCCATTACGCTACATGCATACTACTGTAGAAACAGTACATAGAGATGATGTTGAAAATGTAATTAGGCTTATCTACGAAACATTACTTAAAATTAAAGACGGAGAAACTTTTAGTTATTTCGACTAATACTTTCTTTTAATCATATTTATATACGGCTAAATCATGTTATTGATTTAGCCGTATTTTTTTATAAATATCAGGATTCATTATTAATTTCATATAAACAATAAGATTTCTCCCTCTAGATTTAAAAATATACTAAGCAATTGCGCTTTCTACTCAGAAAACAATAATTATTATTGCTATATTTACAACAGCTCTTAAATTTCTAACTTATTATAATAACAAAGTGAAAGATTCTTATTCCCTAAAAGTAAATGATGATTTTGATTTTACAATTGAAGCACAACAGCTAGACAATTTAGATATCGTAAACAACAAAAACGATACCTTTCATGTCTTAAAAGATAACTCTTCGTATAAAGCCCATATTGAATCCTCAAATTTTGATACTAAAGAATATACTATTACCGTAAATTCTAGGAGTTATTCCATCATCATAAAAGATCATTTAGACCTTTTGATTGATGAAATGGGGCTTAATACTACAAATAGCAAACTTCTTAATGATATAAAGGCACCAATGCCAGGTCGTATTATTGCTATTGATGTAGAAATTGGGCAAACAATTACTAATGGTGATCCTGTTTTGGTCCTAGAAGCCATGAAAATGGAAAACATAATTTTAGCCTCTGGTGATGGTATTGTAAAATCAATTTTGGTAGACACTGATGATACTGTAAATAAAGGACAGTTGTTAGTAGAAATCGAGTAGTGATAGACACAACTTACTCACTAAAAAAACAATTCATAAGAAATCAAAAATACGCATGAAAAAAATACTTGTAGCAAATAGAGGAGAAATCGCTATTAGAGTACTAAAAACAGCAAAGAAAATGGGCATAAAAACGGTTGCCGTATTTTCAACGGCGGATCGTAACTCGCCACATCTAAGGTTTGCAGATGAAGCTGTCTGTATTGGAGAAGCACTTTCTAGCGAATCTTACCTGCGTGGTGATAAAATTATTGAGGTTGCAAAAGAACTTCATGTTGATGGAATTCATCCAGGTTATGGTTTTTTAAGTGAAAATGCTGAGTTTGCTGAACTTGCTAAAAAAAATGGAATTACTTTTATTGGTCCATCTCCTAGCGCCATTAGAACTATGGGGAGCAAATTGGCTGCAAAAGAAGCTGTTAGTAAATATAAGATTCCTATGGTTCCCGGTATAGACCATGCCATTACAGATAGTGATGAAGCCGCTAAAATAGCCAACAAAATAGGTTACCCTATTCTAATAAAAGCCTCTGCCGGTGGTGGTGGAAAAGGAATGCGTGTGGTTAATAATCCAGATGAACTAGAAGAGCAAATGACAAGAGCGATTAGCGAAGCTACTTCTGCCTTTGGTGATGGATCTGTTTTTATAGAAAAATACATTAGTTCTCCAAGACATATAGAGATACAAATTTTAGCCGATAACTACGGAAACACCCTTCACCTTTTTGAAAGAGAATGTAGCATACAACGTAGACATCAAAAAGTAGTAGAAGAAGCTCCTTCAGTAATCTTAACTCCAGAAATAAGAGAAGCAATGGGACAAGCAGCTATTAGAGTTGCAAAATCATGCGATTATACTGGTGTAGGTACCGTAGAATTCTTGCTAGACGACCAACATAATTTCTACTTTTTAGAAATGAATACCCGTTTACAAGTAGAACATCCTGTTACAGAGCTAATAACTGGTATTGATTTGGTAGCGCAGCAATTTAAAGTTGCCAGAGGAGAGCGTCTCGAATTTTCTCAAAGTGATTTAAAAATAAATGGACACGCTTTGGAACTTCGTGTCTATGCAGAAGATCCGCTAAATAATTTTTTACCAAGTGTAGGTACTTTAGAAAAATACGAAACTCCAAAAGGAAAAAACATAAGACTTGATGATGGTTTTGAAGAAGGAATGGAGATTCCTATATATTATGATCCAATGTTGTCTAAACTGATCACCTATGGAAAAGACCGATTAGAAGCAATTCATTTAATGAAAAAAGCAATCACTGCCTATAAAATTGAAGGCATAAAAACAACACTATCCTTTGGAAGTTTTGTCTGTGAACATCCTGCTTTTATTTCTGGAGATTTTAACACGCACTTTGTTAAAGAGTACTTTTCTCCTGATACCGTACATGATACTCATAAAAAAGAAGCTGGAATTGCAGCAATGCTTGCACTAAAGGCTTATTTAAAAGAAAAAGATAAGGTAAGATTACCACTAGAATAGAGAATAGAGAATAGAGAATAGAGAATAGAGAATAGAGAATAGAGAATAGAGAATAGAGAATAGAGAATAGAGAATAGAGAAAGGTATAGGATTGCATGTAACTTATAAAATTATATCGTTTTTTTTGCAAACCTATTCCCCATGTACCCCATACAACTCATTAGTAATACAAGAAAATGAAATCCAAAATAGATTCACTAAACAAAAAAATAGCGTTGGCACATTTGGGTGGTGGCGAAAAAAGAATAGCAAAACAGCACGAAAAGAAAAAACTAACGGCAAGGGAACGCATTACCTATTTATTGGATGATGGTTCTTTTGAAGAAATTGGCATATTAGTCACGCACAGAACTACTGATTTTGGAATGCAAGATCAATTGTTTTATGGAGATGGGGTAATTACTGGTTATGGCACTATTTCGGGACGATTGGTTTATGTTTTTGCTCAGGACTTTACCGTTTTTGGTGGTTCATTATCTGAAACTCATGCTGAGAAAATCTGCAAAATTATGGATCATGCCGTTAAAGTGGGTGCTCCATTATTAGGTCTTAATGATTCTGGAGGAGCAAGAATTCAAGAAGGTGTTCGTTCTTTAGGTGGTTATGCCGATATTTTTTATAGAAATGTAAACTCTTCTGGGGTTATTCCTCAATTGTCCGCAATAATGGGACCTTGTGCCGGTGGTGCAGTCTACTCCCCTGCCATGACAGATTTTACAATTATGGTAGAAGATACTAGCTATATGTTTGTTACTGGGCCAAACGTCGTAAAAACAGTTACAAACGAGGAAGTCACTAGTGAGGAACTTGGTGGAGCAAGTACACATTCTACAAAATCTGGTGTGACTCATCTTACGGCAAGTAATGATATTGATTGTTTAGATCAGCTAAAAAAACTACTGGATTATATTCCTCAGAACAATAAAGAAAAAGCTGCCGATAAACCTTATGAACTGGATGACGAAATTAGAGAAGTACTTTCTAATATTGTTCCAGATAGTTCTAATAAGGCCTATGATATGCATGATGTAATTAATGGTATTATAGATGAGGATTCTTTCTTTGAAATCCATAAAGACTATGCCGATAATATTATTGTTGGCTTTGCTAGACTTGGAGGAAAAAGTATAGGTATTGTAGCAAATCAACCCATGAGTTTAGCTGGTGTTTTAGATGTTGAAAGCTCTAAAAAAGCTGCACGATTTACTCGTTTTTGCGACTGCTTTAATATTCCTTTGCTTGTTCTTGTAGATGTTCCTGGTTTTTTACCTGGAACCAACCAAGAATGGAATGGAATTATACTTAATGGAGCAAAATTGTTATATGCGCTTAGTGAAGCGACTGTACCTAGAATATCTGTGATTACAAGAAAAGCGTATGGTGGTGCTTACGATGTTATGAACTCTAAACATATTGGAGCCGATATGAATTATGCTTGGCCTTCTGCCGAAATTGCAGTTATGGGAGCTAAAGGTGCTAGTGAGATAATTTTTAGAAATGAAATTAAAAATGCAGCTGATCCAGAGCTTGAACTCTCGGAAAAAGAAGCTGAATATGCTGAAAAATTCGCAAATCCATACCGAGCTGCACAACGTGGATTTATTGATGAAGTAATACTCCCTAAACACACCAGACAAAAACTTATAAAAGCTTTTGCTATGCTAACCAATAAAGATGTTGTACTTCCAGAACGTAAACACGGAAATATTCCTTTGTAATTGATTTATTAAAAATGTCACTGCCTGATAAAGGATAAATGCTTACTGTTAATTGTTTAAAAAATGTCATCAAAAAAATACATCACAGAAGGTAAAGGGCTGCCACAATGGTCAAATCCAATTAGTCATGCTGTGGTGGTTAATAATATGTGCTTTGTAAGTGGACAGTTAGCGGTAGGTATTGAGGGTAATTACATATCAGGAACGGCATTAGAGGAAGCTACTCTTGCTTTTAACAACTTTTTTGCTGCGCTAAAAAATGCAGGTTTTAAAAAAGATGATGTCGTTTTTATTGATATTGCTTTTGATAATTTAGATGATCTGCCTCAGGTAAACCAATTGTATACACAACTATTTCCTGAGCACAAAAGACCAGCAAGAACAATTTATCAAGCGGAAGCTTTACCTTTTGGAGGTAAGATAAAAATAACTGGAACTGCTGTTAAAGAACTATAACTATATATTGTGAAAACCTCATTTAAAATAACACTTAAAACGGTACTCTTTATAGCACTTACCCTGCTTACGCAAATAGGTGGTATTGTTTACCTATTAAGTATCGCTGTAAACCATATCTTAAAAAGTGGTTCTATTCTAAAAAAGTTGTGTGTTTTTTTAGGGATTTACTTTTTATTCACCTTACTTATAGTTCCATTAATTGCTCCTAGCTTTGGAAGAGAGAAAGTGATTCACAACAATAAAATCAGTCCAACAAACTATAGTACTGTGCTACTCAACAGAAATTATGTATCTCCTAAACTAAATAGGTTATTGCGAAAAGCAGGTGAAAAACTTAATGATACTCCTGTCGAAATTCATTATTTAGATGCTAATTTTCCATTTATAAATAAATTTCCCCTTTTACCACATTTGAGTCATAATGATGGAAAAAAAATAGATCTAAGTCTTATCTACAAAACTAAGGACGGCAAAATAAGTACCGACCAAAAATCTATAAGTGGTTATGGTGTTTTTGAAGTTCCTAGAGGAAAAGAACATAATCAGCCAGAAATGTGTAAGAAAAAGGATCATTTTCAATATGATTACCCTAAATACCTTACTCTAGGTAAAATAAACGTTGAATTAGAATTTTCTAAAAAAGGAACCAAAAAACTGATTCAAAGTTTATTAGCACAAAAAGAATTAGGAAAACTATTTATAGAACCTCATCTAAAACAACGATTAGGACTAAACTACTCTAAAGTTAGATACCATGGTTGCCATGCCGTAAGACATGATGATCATATTCATGTGGAGATTCAATAAAACATCTTATCAATTTATAAGGAAACTATGCAGAAACTAAACTGATTTCATCAAATTTACACCTTGGACTGTCCTCTTTTTACAAACATAAAAGTAACACTTAGCTAATAATTATTTCATAATAAGCTGATTTGCAGTTAACATTATAAACACTATGTTTTTATAGCTTTGGTATAAGCTGGCTTTGTAATTTATAAAAGCCAATAACAATATGCTATGAAAATTTTATACGCAATACAAGGCACAGGAAATGGTCATTTAAGCAGGGCAACCGTTATAATTCCAATACTAAAAACAATTGCAACTGTAGATGTTTTAGTTAGTGGCTATCAATCTGAAGTCTCTCTTCCTTTTAAGATTAACTATCAATTAAAAGGATTAGGTTTTGCTTTTGGAAAAAATGGTGGGATAGATTATATAAAAACTCTTAAAAATTTCAATCTCATAACTTTAATTAGGGAAATAAGAACATGTCCAGTTGAAGAATATGATCTTGTTATTAATGATTTTGAACCCATAAGTGCCTGGGCATCCTATTTTAAAAACAAGAAAATTATTGGTTTAAGTCATCAAATAGCAGTACTTGATAGAAATGCTCCACAACTAAAAAAAGGGAAGCTTGCTCGTTTAATCCTTAAAAATTATGCTCCAGCAGCGTATAACTATGGCTTTCATTTTGAAAAATATTCTTCTTCCACTTTTACCCCTATAGTCAGAAACGAAATTAGAACACAAAAAACAAGTAACAAAGGACATTACACTGTGTATTTACCAGCTTATTCTGACGATAACTTAGTAGGTTTTTTAACAAATTTTGACCACATAACATGGGAGGTTTTTTCTAAAACCGCAACAAAAATGCATTTAAAAAAAGGAATTATGATCTATCCTATCCATAATACCCAATTTGTAAAAAGTTTGGCTTCATGCGAAGGTGTTCTATGTGGTGCTGGTTTTGAAACTCCTAGTGAAGCCCTGTTTTTAGGTAAAAAACTAATGGTTATTCCTATGAAAAAACAATACGAACAACAATGTAATGCCTTAGCTTTAGAAAAACTGGGGATATCTGTTGCTTACAGCCTAGATAAAAACCAGTACAGTAAATTTAATAACTGGTTTTTAAGCGAGCAGAATACAACTGTTACATATCCAGATGAAACTCTTAGTATTTTAACGGCTGTTGTTTCAGATTATAATATTAAAGAATTTGCTAAAGAAGAGGAACATTCACTTGCTACAGTTTCAAATTGATTATATCTATTTTCAGGAATTCTTTTTTAATGTGCCATGAAAACACTGTGGTTTCAATTTCGTACTTCCTATTTTAAATATCTTGTATTTAATAATTAAATAATAAAGATGCCATAGCTCGCATTAGTGATTGCAATGGCATCCTTTTTTGATAAAAAAAGATATAATGAAAAGCACGACCCCAATTTTTTATTGAGGTAATGCCCATATAATTTTTACACTACAATACGTTATCCATAATACTTTGTACTACTTCTGGATTTAATAATGTACTGGTATCTCCAAGGTTACTGGTATCATTACTTGCTATTTTACGCAAAATACGTCTCATAATTTTTCCGGAACGTGTTTTTGGTAAACCTACTGTAAACTGAATTTTATCTAGCTTCGCAATAGGACCAATATGCTCGGTTATAATCTGATTGATTTCTTTCCGTAAGTTATTCTGATCTCTAGATTCTCCTGTCTCTTTAAGAATTACATAACCATACAATGCATTACCCTTAATATCGTGTGGGAAGCCTACAATTGCCGATTCTGCAACGGCTGGATGCTCGTTTACCGCATCTTCTATAGGTGCTGTACCCAAATTATGACCAGAAACTATAATTACATCATCTACTCTACCGGTAATTCGGTAATAGCCAACCTCGTCTCTAAGTGCTCCATCTCCTGTAAAATACATGTTCTCATAAGCAGAAAAATAAGTCTCTTTATAGCGTTCATGATTTCCCCAAATGGTACGTGCCATAGAAGGCCAAGGGAATTTTATACACAAACGTCCATCTACCTGATTTCCTTTTATTTCATCTCCCTTTTCATCCATTAATGCTGGTTGAATACCTGGAAATGGTAATGTTGCATATGTTGGTTTTGTAGGTGTAGAAAATGGTATTGGAGAAATCATTATCCCTCCAGTTTCTGTTTGCCACCACGTATCTACAATTGGACACTTCTTTTTCCCTACATTATCATTATACCAATGCCATGCTTCTTCATTAATAGGTTCCCCAACAGATCCTAAAACTTTTAGTGATGACAAATCGTACTCTTCTACAAAATCTAATTTTTCTTTTGCTAATGCTCTTATTGCTGTTGGTGCTGTGTAAAACTGTGTTACTTTATGCTTTTCTACAATTTCCCAGAAGCGACCAAAATCGGGATAACTAGGTACGCCCTCAAACATTACTGTTGTTGCTCCATTTGCCAATGGACCATATACAATATAGCTATGCCCTGTAATCCATCCAATATCGGCAGTACACCAGTACACATCATTTTCTCTATACTGAAACACATTTTTAAATGTATACGCCGTATAGATCATATATCCAGCAGTAGTATGCAACATTCCTTTTGGGTTTCCTGTGGATCCAGAAGTATATAATATAAACAATGGATCTTCTGCGTCCATTATTTCCACAGCACATTCTTTACTAGCAGCATCTAACAACGGTTGTAACCAAGCATCTCTTCCCTCTTTCATTTGTACTTGAGAATTGGTTCGTTTTGCAACCAATACATTAGTAACTCCTGGACATTCTTCTAGAGCTTCATCTACAATACCTTTTAGATCAATAACTTTTTTCCCTCTATATGAACCGTCTGATGTAATTACCATTTTGCAATCAGAATCATTAATTCTAGTTGCTAATGCCGTTGAAGAAAACCCTGCAAAAACTACAGAATGTATTGCTCCTATTCTAGCACATGCTAATGTTGATATTGCTAATTCTGGAATCATTGGTAGATACACACATACTCGATCTCCTTTTTTTACACCTTGTTCCTTTAATACATTTGCAAAAGCACATACACGTTCGTGTAATTCTGAATAGGTAATATGTTGTGCTTTTTCTTTAGGATCATTAGGCTCAAACAATATTGCTGTTTTATCACCACGTGTTGTTAAGTGCCTATCTATACAGTTTTCTGTTATGTTTAGTTTTGCGCCTTCAAACCACTTAACTTCTGGTTTTGAAAAATCCCAAGACAATACCTTGTCCCATCGTTTACGCCATATAAAATGTTCTTCTGCTATTTCTTCCCAAAATGCTTCTGGATCTCTTACGGATTTTCTATAGGTTTGATAATATTCTTCAAAATGTTTGATATGATAATTACTCATTCTCTAGTTCTTATTTTTTTAATTCGTTAGTTTTAATGTTCCACTGCCTTTCCTACTCCACTAGGTATTCTTATATCTTCAACAATGTCTTGTATCTCTTGAGGTACTGGCTTGGTGAATTTACAGACTATCAATGCAATAACAAAATTTATTAGCATAGCAACAGTTCCGAACCCCTCAACAGAGATTCCTAGCCAATAATCTGCAGATGTTCCTCCTCCAAAAAAACCAAATTTAAACTTCATCATATAAAAAAGCATTACTACTATACCCACTATCATTCCTGATATTGCTCCCTCTCTATTCATTTTTTTATAAAATATACCCAAAACAATAGCTGGAAAAAAAGAAGCTGCTGCCAAGCCAAAAGCCAATGCTACTGTTGCTGCGACAAAATCAGGAGGATGAATTCCAAAATATCCTGCAATGCAAACTGCTACAACAGCAGATAAACGTGCAAAAATTAATTCTCCTTTATCCGAAATATCTGGTTTTAATTGCTTCTTTATTAAATCATGAGAAATTGATGTAGAAATCACCAATAACAATCCTGCCGCTGTAGATAATGCTGCTGCCAAGCCTCCGGCTGCAACTAGTGCAATTACCCAACTTGGTAGATTTGCAATTTCGGGGTTTGCCAACACCATAATATCTCTATCTACAGTAAGTTCATTTTTGGTCTTATCTCCTACATATTGAATTTTACCATCTTTATTTTTATCATCAAAAACAATTAAGCCCGTTTTCTCCCATTTAGAAAACCAATCTGGCATTGTACTATACTCTTTATTAGAAACCGTTTCGATAAGATTAGTTCTAGAAAATACAGCAACTGCTGGTGCTGTCGTATATAAAATAGCGATAAAAAACAAAGCATACCCCGCAGATTTACGAGCATCTTTTACTTTTGGTACCGTAAAAAACCGAACAATAACATGTGGCAATCCTGCCGTACCGACCATTAATGCTGCAGTTATAAAAAACACATCTATCTTAGGTTTTGATCCGTCGGTATATGATGAAAAACCAAGATCTTTAGAAAGTCCATCTAGCTTATCTAATAACGACATTGATTCTCCTACAACATCTGCCCCCATACCCAATTGAGGAATAGGATTTCCTGTCATTTGAATTGATATAAAAATTGCAGGCACCATAAAAGCAAATATCAATACACAATATTGAGCTACTTGGGTATATGTAATTCCCTTCATCCCTCCCAATACAGCATAAAACAAAACGATTACCATACCAATAACAACTCCTGTATTTACTGGTACTTCCAAAAACCTAGAAAAAACGAGTCCTACTCCACGCATTTGCCCTGCCACATAAGTAAAGGACACAATAATAGCGCATAAAACGGCAACTGTTCTTGCTACATTAGAATAATAGCGGTCTCCTATAAAATCTGGTACTGTAAACTTCCCAAATTTCCGCAAATATGGTGCTAACAACAATGCTAATAATACATAACCGCCAGTCCATCCCATAAGATATACAGAGCCATCATATCCTGAAAAGGAAATTAACCCTGCCATTCCTAAAAAAGAAGCTGCCGACATCCAATCTGCCGCAGTTGCTAATCCATTTGCTAAAGGAGAAACCCCTCCTCCTGCTACATAAAATTCTTTTGTAGAACCTGCTCTAGCCCAAATAGCTATTCCTATATATAGTGAAAATGTTATTGCAACTATAATATATGTCCATGTTTGTACATCCATTTTTTAAATATTGAGTAGTTCTTATTTTTTAAGTAATAAATTGAAGTAGTAATTATCTTTATTCATCAAAGCCATATTTTTTATCCAACTTATTCATCAGGCGGATATACACAAAAATAAGGACGACAAAAACATAAATGGCACCTTGTTGGGCAAACCAAAATCCTAATTTAAACCCTCCCAATTTGATAGTATTGAGCTGATCCACTAATAAAATCCCAAAGCCATAAGAGACAACAAACCATATTATAAGAAGGATGGTTAAATATTTGAGATTCTCTTTCCAATATGCTTTTGCTTTTTCTTTCATAAGTATTGTTAGTTAGTATCCCTAAAAATAGAAAAAAAAATTATCTTCTTAAATTTCAGCTGTCTATAATCATATTTATTTTGTTTGAGATTATTCTCAAAACAGAAATCACATAAACATAAGCTCTTCTCAAGAATACTTAAATTTGATGCTTATTTTTGTAATATGGACGAACTTATAAACATTGCTGATGATAATGGTTGGCCAGGTCATAAAACTATTTTAAAATCAGAAGCACATAAAACTGGTGTTTTTCATGCTACAATACATGTATGGTTTTATACCAAACCTGGTGAGATTCTAATTCAACAACGTGCTTTTGATAAAGATACCTTTCCGGGGCTTTGGGATGTATCCGTAGCTGGGCATATAGCCGCTGGTGAAAAGGTTGATACTGGTGCCATTCGAGAAACTGAAGAAGAAATAGGGCTAAGGATCACTAAATATGATTTACATAAAGTTGGAATCTATAAATCTACTCAGCGGCATAGTTCCACTTTTATTGATTGTGAGTTTCACCATATATTTCTAGCAGAATTACCAGTAGATTTAGATGAGCTTAAAAAGCAGGCAGCAGAAGTTGCTGATTTAAAGCTTGTTTCTTTAGTCATTTTAGAAAACGAATTGTCATTAGAAAATTTAAACCCAAATAAATATGTATCTCATGATACAACATACTATAATATAATTTTTTCAGCACTAAAATCTAGAATTAAAAATATTCCATAAAAAAACTGCACGACCTATGTTATGCAGTTTTTCTATTATCAGCGATAACTATATTTTCGGAATACTTATGCTTTAATTATATTTATTAATTCAGAAACAGTTGAAACAGTTTGCTGTGTTCCATCTCCCATATTTTTTAACACAATAGTATTACTCTGTAATTCTTCTTCTCCAATCATAGCTACAAATGGTACCGTTCTATTGTTGGCATATTTCATCTGTTTTTGCATTTTTGCTTTATCCGGATACAAATCGGCAACAATACCATTTGCTCTTAACTCTTTTATCAATTGCATTGATTTTATAGCTTCCTTTTCTCCAAAATTGATAAACAACATATTTAATGACTGGTTGACTTCCACAGGAAAAAGGCCTAAATCTTCCAAAACAATATAAATTCTGTCCAATCCAAAAGATATTCCGACGCCACCAACATTCTTTAAACCAAAAATTCCAGTAAGATCATCATAACGACCACCGCCACCAATAGATCCTAAGTTTACTTCTTTTGGCGCAGCCACTTCAAAAATTGCTCCTGTATAGTAGTTTAGCCCTCTAGCCAATGTAACATCAATTTCCAAGGTTGATACTGATAAGCCTAATGTTTTTACCGTATTGCAAATAAATTCCAATTCCTCTACACCTCTTAACCCTTCTTCAGAACTTTGCAATAGGTCTCTAAGTTTTGCTAATTTGTTTTCATTAGAACCGTCAAAAGAAAATAAAGGTGTTACTTTTTCAATAGCTTCTGGAGCAATGCCTTTGGCTATCATTTCTTCCTTTACTTTTTCCTCCCCTATTTTATCAAGCTTGTCTAATGCTACAGTAAAATCTATGAGTTTATCACTAGCACCTATTACTTCAGCAATTCCAGAAAGTATTTTTCTGTTATTCATCTTAATAGTAACACCTGCTACTTTTAACTCTGAAAAGACTGCATCGTATAATTGTACAAATTCTACTTCTTGAATTAAGGATTTTGAGCCTACTACATCAGCATCACATTGGAAAAACTCTCTGAATCTTCCTTTCTGCGGACGATCTGCTCTCCAAACTGGCTGAATCTGATACCTCTTAAACGGGAAATCAATATCATTTTGGTGCATTACTACATAACGTGCAAAAGGTACAGTAAGATCATAACGCAATGCTTTGTCTGAAATTGACGGTGTTACTTTATTAGATTGTCGTTCTTTTAAAAGTGTTTCATCTACTTTTTTTAAATAATCACCAGAATTTAGAATTTTAAAAATAAGGCGATCTCCTTCTTCACCATATTTCCCCATTAAAGTACTTGAGTTTTCAAAACTTGGAGTTTCTATTGGCTGAAAACCATAGGTTTTAAAATGCTTTTTTATGACATTAAAAATATAGTTTCGTTTTTCTACCTCTATTGGTGAAAAGTCTCTTGTCCCTTTTGGTAAACCAGGTTTTTGTGCCATTTATGTTGTGTGCTTTATTTTTGTTTTTTATCAATCTAAGATCGAGCTCAAATAATTATTTGGCTCTGAGAGAATCAATATGGTCAATTCCTTATTTATCCAATAATTTTATCAAACCAGTTAAATAATTCTCCTTTTGTAATGGAAGCTCCCTTTTGGATCAATTGAAATTTATCCAAAGATTTATCATCTGTATATCCTTTGGTTGCTGACATCATTTTTACCTGATCTGAATTATAATTTTGTTTAAACCAAGTAAATCCTTCTTGAGTGGTTACATCAATATTAAGGTTTTGAATGCGAATTGCTATTAACTTCATTTCGTTTTTTCCTAAAGAAAACAAGTGCATTTCTCTCGCCGAAATATTTTCTAAATATTCCACTTTTGCTAAAACTCCTTCCCATATCAAATCAGAAAAAACATCCAATTCTTGCTCTGCAACTTCTGGTTTATCTTTTTTAATTGCAGTCCACTCGGCTGCAGTAATAGTTTGGGTAGCCAAAAAATTAATAAATTCTGGGTGTAATTCTTCTAACTGCTCTTTTGTTAATCGTGCGTATTTCATCTATCCTATTGCATTTATCGGTCTAATAAAGCAGCTGTTTTTATAATTCTATTAACGAAATATTTTAACACAGTTGCTTCAATAAATTTTAAATCTGGCACAAAAATAACAAAGGCTGTAAAATTTACAGCCTTTGTCTTCATATATTTTAGTATTCTTTATAAACAATAGTATTAGAAGATATATCTAACTCCTATTTGTGCTTGCCACCTAGACAACAAACTAGTGTCATATGAAAAGGTTTCGGTTAATGTTTGATCAAAAGAATACGTTGGATTATTGGCACTATCAACAGAAACTCCTAATACTTGTTTGTTTCTAGGGATTTGAACTACACCCCAGTCTGAACTAATTAAATTACCAACATTTAATACATCCAAGCTAATTTGAAATTTATTTTCTTTACTTACTTTAATATCCTGAAGCACTTTAACATCCCATTTTCCTCTCCAAGGTGCTAGCGCTCCAAAACGATCAGCATAAGAACCTCTATTATCACTTAAATAATCATCTTGTTGGATAAAAGCTTCAAAAGCAGCCGCCTGTCCACTTCCACTAAATGTCATTTGCCCTACTTCTGCAGAAGTAGGTATATAGATCAAATCATTAGTTCTTTGTCCATCATTATTGATATCTCCTCCATAGATATAGCTATACCGCGCTCCTTTTGCATATTCAAAAAAGGCAGACACGATGGTACCTGTTGAAAACTCTTTTGAAATAACACCAATAAATCTATGCTTATCTCCATAACCTGAATTTGACAATACTTCTGCATTGGCATCCCCAACAACAGCATTGGCGGCAAATGCATCACCAGTAATTTCTGCTTCAATTGAATTTACATCTTTTGCATCCAAATAACTATATGCTAGCATTGTATACAATCCACTTTCGAATGTTTTTTCTCCTTTTAAGGACATATTCCAAATCCTTCCTTTATCAGAATTAGAAAAAACATAGGCATTGGTTGGACCTCCAAATACTGAAGATTTATCAGTTGTTACATATACAGCTCTATTATCCACACCGTTTAATGATGATGTTGGTTTATTTAGCCCCCAATTTTGAACCAAAGGCCCATTAATATCTTTAGTATAAGAAACGTCCGCGGTAAGTACTATTCCATTATTGAAGCGTTTATCTAACCCAAAATTAGTCCTCCATACTTGTGGAAATTTATAATCTGGATCAACAACTTGATAAAAGAAAAAATTTGGGTTTCCAATTTGATTTCCTAACCATACAAAAGGAAAACGTCCTGTAAACAATCCTGTACCTCCTCTTAATTGTAATGACTTATCGCCTTTTACATCCCAGTTATACCCTAATCTAGGTGATATTAATATTTCACTGCTTGGCATTTTTGTAGAATCAAAAAACACATCATCACCCGTTTCTGGATCAAAATATCTTATTGACGGATCATATGCAGCTCCATTATCAATTACATCTTGGGCTTTTACTGCAGAATCAAAAAATAATGGTTTATCAAAACGCACTCCATAGGTTACTTTAAATTTATCAGATGCATTCCATTCATCCTGAATATAAAATGACAATTGCCCAACATTTGTTTCTGCTAAGGCCCATCCTCCAACATTTCCAGTTCCTGCAGCTTCTAAACTCTTATTTGTTGCAATTGCAGTATCAAAAGCAGATTGGTAAAAAGAAACCAAAGAAGCTTCGTTTGCAGGATCTCTAAAATCTGCAATAGACCCTGTTGGAAAGAATACTCCTTGCGCTCCATAAGTTCCCAAATTGAATGAGTTGTCAAATTGAAATTTTTCAAAAGAAAAACCAACTGTATAGGTATGATCTCCTTTAAAAAAGTTTAAATTATTTGTGAATTGCAATACTTTTTGATCCAATTCATTATTAATTGAAAATGGCTCATGACCAGCTATAATATAGTTAGAACTTCCTGATGCATCTAATAATGTTATTGATGGTGCTGGTGAAGACAATGGTTTTCTAAAATCATCAAAATGGGTATATCCTATTTGCAATTTATTAATTGTATTTTCAGAAAGCGTAGAGTTTAACTCAATTTGAAAGGATGATATTTTATTGTTAATTTGATATCCAGAGTTTTCAAATTGCATAGTTGCCAAATTTGGACCTCTAACACCTAATGCAGTAGGATGAGCCGGTTTTTCTTTTGATGCATCCAAAAAATTATATATAAATGCCAATCTATTATTATCATTTATATTCCAATCCAATTTAAAAATACCTTTTGTAGAATTAGAGTCATAATTGAATCCGTTATATGCCCCCGGATTATAAAAAACATCATTCCCAGTACCATCTTTCCCAACTACAACTTGTCTTAATACATTATCTACCAAGGCAAAATCTGAAGCCAAAACTCTCGACTCATTTATAGTACCAGATCCTGAATTTGGAGCAAATCCGTTGGTTCCTAAATCTGTACGTTCATCTTTTTCAAAGTTAACAAAGAAAAACAATTTATTCTTAATAATAGGACCTCCAATACTAACTCCATACTGCTTTTGTTGTAAATCAGCTTTAAAAACATCATCTCCTTTAATACTACCTCCAGTCATACTTTCATTTCTATAAAACCCATAAACAGTACCATGAAACTCATTAGTTCCACTTTTAGTAACTGCATTTACGGATGCTCCAGTAAATCCTGATTGGGTAACATCATAAGGAGCGGTAGATATTTGAATTTGTTCTATAGCATCAAGTGAAATAGGAGTTGATCCTGTTTGCCCACCAGGTTGCGCAGCATCTAATCCAAATGGATTATTAAAAACAGCACCATCCAACGAAAAGTTATTGAATTGATCATTCCTACCTCCAAAAGAACCGCCACTAGCAGTTGGCTCCAATCTTGTAAAATCATTTGTAGATCTTGATATTGTAGGTAATCTTGTTAATTCTCTTCTACCAACACTGGTTTCTGCTCCAGTTCTATCACTTCCAAATGTTCCCCCGCGAGTAGAAACAACTACAACTTCTCCTAATTGTTGACTATCCGAAGTTAAGATTACGTTTTTATTAAATGTTTGCCCTAATTGTAAGTATACATCATTAAATACCTGATCTTTAAAACCGATATAACTGAATGTTATTGTGTATGGTCCACCTACTCTAAGGTTTAACAAATTAAATCTACCATCTTCATTTGCAGCCATACCATACTTTGTTCCTGTAGGAGTATGAACAGCAAGTATATTTGCTCCAAATAAAGGTTCGTTTTGATCATCTTGAACCAGCCCTCTTATACTAGATGTGGTTACTTGAGAATAGGCTACTGTTGCGATTGCTAGAAACAATAGACTGCAAAGTAATTTTTTTTTCATAAAGTGTTTGTTAGTTGCACCGTTATAATCAACAAGAAAAATGGCAATTATGCATTCTTCTTGTTAAGAATAGTTGGTTTGTTTGTTAAAATTGTTTTGCTTATTCCAACAAATTAGCTCAAAAAAATGTCATTTCCTACATTATTTCTTTAATTAATAAGAAAAACCTCCTCAACACAAAAAGTCACCACTATTTTGATGTTTATCAAAATAGTGGTGACTTTTTTACTATTACCAATATTAATTTTACGCTGGCTTTAAAGCTTCATGTGACTCTTCCTCCGCTTCTAGCTCTAATTTCTGGTGCAATACATACGTAATCCACAACATAATTAAACAAATTACAGCAGCAGCACCATTACCTTGTTTTGCCATATAATGTGCTACAATTGCAAATATAAAATTCAAAAAGAATCCTGCATAAGCCCATTCTACTATCCATTTTCCCTTATTAAATATAATAACTGCCAAGCCCACAAATTGGGCAACAGTTAAAGAATGTATCAGGTGTTCTGGATACCCTAGTTCTGTAAAGTTTGCCAAGGTTTCTTCATAATTGAATACATAGTTCCAAATAGAGCCCATTATCAATAAAGAAAACAGAGACAAAACAACAATATATGCTATTTTTTTATTATTCATAATTAAAATAGATTAATGATTTTGTAATAAAAGTACTACAAATGAATTGTCTGAACCAACAATTTGTTGTGGAATTCAGAAAAAACATGGGGAACTTAGAAAAATGAGTTATGAAACTTAATTTTTGAGCAAAAAAAAAGAGCTATTTACATAGCTCTTTTTAACCTCCCAACCTAATATGGCTTTTCTTTTAAAACTTTTAAGAAAGTTTAGCAAGAAAGTTCACCATAACTCTTCTATTTCCAATTTTGCTTTCGCCTCACTGTCCACAATATTGTGTAATAGAAATTTGAATCAATATTTTTTTACTCTAGGAAGCAAATTGTCTTACATTATCATTTGCCAATTCCTTATCGTATTTTCTTTTTTTATTAAGCACATAAGTCACCCATAATACTAATAAGCAAATTACTGCTGCCGCTCCGTTACCTTCTTTAGCAACATAATGAGCTATTATTGCGAAAACAAAATTCAAAAAGAACCCTGCATAAGCCCACTCAATTAACCATTTTCCTTTATTAAACACAATAACAGCTAGACCTAAAATCTGTGCTACTGTTAAGGAATGAATTAAATGCTCTGGATAGCCTAACTTGCTAAACTCAACTAAAGCTTCTTCATAGTTGAACAAATAATTCCAAACAAATCCTAAAATCAAAAATGAAAATAACGCTAAAACAATCTTATAGACTAAGTTTTTGTTATCCATGATTTCAAATTATAGTTAGATTTGCTTCTCCAAAGATACTTGTTTGTTGTTAACACATGAGATTAATACAGACGGACTTCGTATATGTGTCGATTAACTGCGGTTTAATGTCGACGAACGGTTATATAAGTAATTTCGCAAATTTACTGCATAAAAAAAGAGCCACGCATACTGCATGGCTCTTAATATCAAAAAAGTGATTGCTTATTTCTTAGTTTCAGCAACTACTTCAAAATCAAAACTTAACGTTACTGATCTGTGTAATCTAATATCTGCCTTATATGGCCCAGTTCTTTTAACTGATCCACCGATAATTTTGATAAACTTCTTATCAATATCATGACCTTTTTTAGCAATAGCATCTGCTAAATCCATATTAGTAATAGAACCAAATAACTTAGTTCCAGCTCCAGTTTTTGCTGAAATTTTAACTTCAATTTGTTTTAATGAATCTGCAACCTTATTAGCATCTTCTACTAATTTGTTTTCTTTATAAGCTCTTTGCTTTAAGTTTTCTGCTAAAACTTTTTTCGCAGAAATAGTAGCTAAAATAGCTTTTTTCGTAGGAATTAAAAAGTTTCTACCATATCCGTTTTTCACCGTAACGATATCATCTTTAAAGCCTAAATGCTGAATGTCTTCTTTTAATATAAGTTCCATAATATCTACTTATTTTACTTTAATAAATCACCAACGTATGGCATTAATGCTAAGTGACGACCTCTTTTTACAGCTACAGCCACTTTTCTTTGAAACTTTAAAGACGTTCCAGTTAGTCTTCTTGGAAGTAATTTCCCTTGTTCGTTAACAAACTTGATTAAGAAATCTGGATCTTTATAATCTATGTACTTAATACCAGATTTTTTAAATCTACAATATTTCTTTTGCTTGTTTGTTTCAATATTAAGAGGAGTAAGATATCTGATCTCTCCGTCTTTTTTTCCTTTAGCTTGTTGTTCTATTGATGACGCCATACCTTAGTTTTTTGCTTTTAACTTAGTTCTTCTTCTTTCAGCCCAAGATATAGCATGCTTATCTAACTTTACAGTTAAGTAACGCATAATACGCTCATCTCTTCTAAATCCTAATTCGTAAGAATCAATTGCTTCTCCAGCAACTTGAAATTCGAATAAGTGATAAAAACCACTTTTTTTATGTTGAATTGGATATGCTAATTTTTTTAATCCCCAATTTTCCTTGGAAATAAATTTAGCACCCTTAGAAGTTAAGAAATCTTCATATTTCTTAACTGTCTCCTCTATCTGGTCTTCAGATAGAACGGGATTTAAAATGAAAACAGTTTCATAATGATTCATAAAATACTTATTTTAATTATTTCAGTTTGCAAAAATATAAATTAATAATTTACCATACAAATGATTCTTCTGAGTATTTTTAACTATTTTTGTATAAGCTCAAGTATGTTAATAACCGACCACTAAACTCTCTTTTTTGAAGATTATACAACAGATTATAGTCTGTTTACATCTTTTATTGTAGTTGGTCGTATTATTTTGTTACTTTGGCGGTATAATAACCTACATATCTACCCAATTCATGAAATTAAAATGTATAATAGTTGATGACTCTTCACTACAGCGGATGGCTGTAGCAAAGTTGGTGAACAATCACCCGCTTCTATCGTTAATTGCTGAATACAGTAATGCAATAGAGGCAAAGAACGGACTTAAGAACAATCCTGTGGATTTGATATTCTTAGATATTGAAATGCCAATTGTAAATGGTTTTGATCTATTAGAGTCTTTAGAAAACCCTCCTCAGGTAATATTAATTACTGGAAAAGTTGACTATGCTTTAAAAGCATTTGATTACAATGTTACAGATTACCTTCACAAACCTATTACATATGAGCGTTTTGATGCTTCTGTAAAAAGAGCTGTTCAGAAATTTGAACAGATGAACAGAACAGAAGAAGAGGATGACCATATCTTTGTAAAGAGTAATCTAAAAAAGAGAAAAGTTATCCTTAACGACATTAAGTGGATTGAGGCACTTGGTGACTACGTAAAACTTGTAACTGATGAGGCTAATATTGTAATATTATCTACAATGAAAGCTTTTGAAAAAGAATTACCAGCAGAGCGTTTTTTAAGAATACACAAATCTTATATCGTTAATCTTGATAAAATAGAACGCTTTAACAGTAAAAATGTTGAAGTTCAAGGAAGGCAAATACCATTGAGCAGAAACAAAAAAACTGAACTAGCTGAAGCGCTTAATAACGTTTAAAATATTTTTCTATATGTAATCTACATTGTAGATTACATATACACCTTTATAAATTGGAATGGATTCAAAGCTTTTTTGGATCCTTTTTATTTGGTGCTTGGTCTTCCCTATTGATTGTTTTTCTGGTATTTTTATAATGATATGTTTTAAATACATATTTCTTATCCGCATTACTGATGGAAATTCTGGTCCTAGTACATTTTTCTTAAATGAATTTTTTAATGATGTTGCAAACCAATCTGCTGCTGCATTAAGTTTATTGTAATCTCTATGTCTAAATGTTATTTTTATAATTCTAAGCTTTGGAGGATATTTAAACGTTTCTCTATCATACAACTGTTCTTTAAACATTTCAGCATAATTATTAGTTGAAACCTGTTTTAAAATTTGATGATACGGATTGTAACTTTGTATAACTACCTTACCTCTTTTTGCTGTTCTCCCTGCTCTTCCTGCTACTTGAACCAATAATTGATAACTACGTTCATGTGCTCTAAAATCAGGGAAATTAAGCAATGTATCGGCATTCATTATTCCTACCAAGCGTACATTCCTAAAATCCAAACCTTTGGTAAGCATTTGTGTTCCAACCAATACATCTATTTCTTGTTGCTCAAATGCTGTAATAATTTTTTCATAACCAAATTTTCCTCTGGTTGTATCCATATCCATTCTACCAATTACTGCTTTTGGAAATAATTTTTGCAACTCTTCCTGTACTTGTTCAGTTCCAAACCCTTTATAATCTAAAGTAGTACTACCACAAGCCAAACAACTTTTTTGTAAGGCCATATGATAACTGCAATAATGACAGCGTAGCTCTTTTTTATATTGATGATAAGTAAGACTTACATCGCAGTTAGGACATTGTGGGGACTCTCCACAGGTAACGCACTCCATAATTGGCGCATATCCTCTTCTGTTTTGAAATATAATTATTTGCTCGTTCTCTGCTAATGTTTCTGTAATTTCCTCCAAAAGACGGTCCGAAAAATGTCCAGTCATCCTTTTTCGTTTCATTTTATCCTTTATATCTACCAGTTCTATTTCTGGCATCAATACATTGGCATACCTTTTAGTGATTTCTGCAAAACCATATTTTCCTGTTCTCGCATTATGATAGCTTTCTATGCTTGGTGTTGCAGAACCTAGCAATACATTTGCACCATGCATATGCCCCAAAACTATGGCAGTATCTCTAGCATGATATCTTGGTGCTGGATCAAATTGCTTAAAAGAGCCTTCATGTTCTTCATCTATAACAATAAGCCCAAGGTTAGAAAATGGTAAAAAGACAGAAGACCTTGCTCCTAAAATAATTTGAGCTTTTTCCTTATTTTTTAATACATTATTCCAAACTTCTGTTCGTTCATTAAGACTATATTTTGAATGAAAAACTGAAATTCTAGTATTAAAGTATAGCTCCAATCGTTTTATCAATTGTGTTGTTAATGCAATTTCTGGTAATAAAAACAGTACTTGCTTACCTTCTGAAAGCACTTCTGCAATTAACTTTACATATACTTCTGTTTTTCCAGAAGAAGTTACTCCATGAAGCAAGGTTACTTTATTTTCCTTAAAACTAGATTTTATATCCAAAAAAGCTTTTTGTTGATATTCATTCAACTCTTTTACAGCTATTATTTCTTTATCAGTTATAGCAACCCTATCTGTCTGTAAAAAGTACTCTTCAAAAATTCCTTTATCGATCAAAGATTTAACAATAGTGGTAGAACATTTTGCCTCTTCGATAAGCTCTTTAACTTTTAGCGGTTTCTTATTTGTAGCTACAATAGAAAAATATGTTAAAATAAGCTCTTGTTGTTTTTTTGCTCTAGAGAGTTCCTTTAATAAATCTTCTAATTGCCTTTCTTCCTCATATTGCTTAGCCAATTTCACATAACGAACCAATTTTGGTTTGTATTGTTCCTGGATCTCTTCTTCCATGACGACCACTTGCTTTTCTAACAAGCGTTTTAATACTGGAATTACATTTTTACGTTCTAAAATACTGCTTACTTCATTTACTCTTAAAGAAGATTGGTGTTGTAAAGCTTCATAAATCAAAAACTCATCATCTTTAAGAAAAGATTCATCTATATCCTCAATCTTTGCTGCGGTAATTAGAGTTTCGCTTTCTAGTAAAAATGTTTTAGGTATTGCAGCTCTAAAAACTTCACCAATTGTACACATATAGTAATCGGCGAGCCAAAACCAATGTTTTAATTGGTATTCATTTACGACAGGAGTATCATCCAAGATTTGATGAATTTCTTTTGCCTCATAAATTATAGGCGGGTTCTCATGAATTGCAGAAACCAGAGCCGTATATATTTTCGATTTCCCAAAAGGAACTGCCACACGCATTCCTGGAGATAAAAACGCTGCCTCAGTCTCTGTAATACTATACGTAAACAGCTTCTGAATTGGAATTGGTAAAATTACATTTATAAAAAAAGGCATCTGCTATTTATACTTCTTTTGAAAGTTCTTCTTCGTTAGTATCTATATGGTAGTTTTCTTCTTTATGATAAAATTTCAGCTTACGTAACGAGGCATTTAATTCAAAGCCTAATAACAACAAATTTGAATTTAACCATATATACACCATTAAAATTAACATTCCTCCAATAGCACCATATAACTCATTATATTTCGAAAAATTATCGATATAAATTCCAAAAAGATAAAAAGTTAACATAAACAAAATACTAGTTAACAAAGCTCCTGCTGAAAAAAACTTTCCCTTTCTGCCTTCTGTAGTTCCAAAAAAGTACAGTATAGCGGTAGACATATATGTGAGGCCAAAGAAAAACATGATTTTACCAATTAAGACACCAAAACTGTCTCCTTTATCAACATCAGTTCCTATAGTTTTTCCTGCAAGTTCACTTACATACTCTACAACATAAACTTCGTACCAAACGGACATTACCACTGCAAAAATTAAAACTAAGGTTAACAACAATCCTATTATAAAAGAATACATATATTGCCTAATAAAGTTCCTAGAAATCTGAACATGATATGAATTTTCGAAAGAACCAAAAATAGCATTGACTCCATTGGCTATTAAAAAAATAGAAAGCAAAAAAGTTGTTGAAAGCAAACTTCCACTCCTTCTGCTTCTAATATCTTCAAATATTTCACTAAAAAAATCTGCAGATGTAGCCGGTAATGCGCTATCCAAATAAAGCAAAAACTGATCTCTAAAACTTCCTTCTTCAACAAAGGGAATGGTGTCAATAAAAGGGATTAAACTAAGCAAGAAAATTAAAAAAGGAAACAGCGCCATAAAAAGGCTATAAGATACCGCACTTGCACGCATGGACAATGCGCCTTTTAAAATCCCAAGGATATACATTTCCAAGAGATCATAAAGCGATAAGCCTTCAAAAGCTTTTAGTTTAACCTTTTTTAACAAGGAAACCACCAAATTTACTACAGGAATTTTTTCTAATTTACTTTCTATTTCCAACGACATCCTAAACCGCTTTTAAACTTAAGTCCATGTTATAAACTGAATGCGTTAAAGCTCCTGAGGAAATAAAATCCACACCACATTCTGCGTATTTACGAATGGTATCCTCATTAATTCCACCTGATGATTCTGTTAAACATCGATCGCCAATTAATGCAACCGCAATTTTAGTATCTTCATAATTAAAATTATCAATAAGAATTCTATACACGCCTTCGGTTTCTAGTATTTCTTTGATTTCATCCAGGCTTCTAGCTTCAACAATAATTTTTAAATCTCTATTGGTCTCTTTTAAATATGCTTTGGTTTGCACAATAGCTTTGGTAACCCCACCAGCAAAATCTATGTGGTTGTCTTTTAGCATTATCATATCATAAAGCGCAAATCTATGGTTTTCTCCTCCTCCAATTTTTACAGCCCATTTCTCTGTGGCTCTAAAACCTGGAGTCGTTTTTCTGGTATCCAATACTTTTGTTTCTGTTCCTTCTAAAAGTTTTACATAAAAATTGGTTTTTGTTGCAATTGCACTCATACGCTGCATTGCATTTAAAACCAATCGTTCTGCCTTAAGAATACTTTGCGAACTGCCTTCTACATAAAACACAACATCGCCATATTTTACCATTGCGCCATCTTCTATCAACGTTTCAACCTTTAAGTTAGCATCTACATAATTAAAAACCATTTTTGCAAATGCAACTCCTGCTATAATCCCCTGATCTTTAACTAATAATTTTGCTTTACCTTGGACACTATCTGGTATACAAGCTAACGAACTATGGTCTCCATCTCCTACATCTTCTCGGATTGCATTACTAATTATAAGCGCCAATTCTTGTTGAAACTGTTCTTCTGATATCATATTATAAAACTTCTAGTGCTAAATTAACAATACATTTTTAAAATTGTACCATTTATAGATTGTACTTTTGTTGTATGACAATAAAAGTAATTGCTATTGGCAAAACAGACAATAAAAATTTGCAAATTTTAATAGACGATTATACCACTAGACTTGGGCATTATGTAAAGTTTAAACTAGAATGCATTCCAGATCTAAAAAATGTAAAGACACTTTCTGAAAAACAACAAAAAGAAAAAGAAGGCGAATTAATCCTTAAGAGCACTAATACCAACGACCATATTATTTTACTAGATGAAAATGGAAAAAGCTTCTCTTCCGAAGAGTTTTCTGTTTTTTTGCAAAAAAAAATGAATTCGGGAATCAAAAATCTTGTTTTTGTAATTGGAGGGCCTTATGGTTTTTCTGAAACGATATACAAAAAAGCTTTAGGTAAAGTTTCAATATCTAAAATGACGTTTTCGCACCAGATGATTCGTTTGTTTTTTACTGAACAATTGTATAGAGGTTTTACAATTCTAAATCATCAACCATATCATCATCGATAAATAACTATGTTACTATCTTTTTTACTTTTTTCTTTTTTATCTTTTTTTTCCTCTTAGGCAGTTCATCATTTTCCTCAAGAGTATCTACCATGTCTTTTGACACCCCTTCTATAGCTTCTATCTCTTCATAAATAAATTCGAATATTTCAATTTGCCTCTGGGGATTTTTTTCAACATTCATCACATATCTTAAATCCTTAATATTTTTCATATGAGAATTAAATGCATGAGATTGATGCCAAGCAACATTTTCTAATCGTTTCTTTTGGTTGATGATTCTCCTAATAATAGGATTAACAATATAGAAAACTTCGATAAAAACAATAATCACAGAAAAAACGGCCAATTCTAATTCTACAATCATTAACCCTTTAATATCTTCTTCTGATTTTAAACCAATTTGATCTACCACATCATCCATAATCACCACATAATTGTCCAAATAGTAATTCAAAAGATCTATAGAAACGTCATCAAAACGTTCAAACTCTTTTAACTCATTATAAATCCAATCCATATATGGCTGAGCTAAAGCCATATTTATGGCTATAGCCTCGCTATCTAGTTCTTCCAAACCAATTTTAGAATCACCTTCGAGAATTAATACTGCAGATTTTTTCCATTTTTCTAATGCCAATTTCATTTCTGCAAAATCACAATTATAAAATCTACATGCATAAAATTCGCTTTCAATTTTCTCTGATAACATTCGTTGTCTTCCTGCCATATACATTAACATAGCAGTAGATTTTTTCTTATTCAAAGAATATTGAATTATAGATTGGGTTGCAATAGTAATTAATATTACTGTGCTCACTAATAAATAATAGGTAACAAACCTTTTTTTAAATATAAAATATTTGGAAAGCATTAATATAGCCTTAAGTTAACTCCCACAATTTATGAAGATAACCGACAAACTACATGTTAAATGTTGTAAGCATCAAATTATGCCTTGTCAACTAACATTTATTGTAGTTTTGTAATTTCAAAAACTATATTTTAGACCTCAAAGACCATCATTAATAGTAAATTTGTAATAAAAACATATGAAACGTCCTTTTACATATGGTTCCCACACCCGAGGAAAAGATTAACAAAGGATGTACCATGTGATCGATTTAATAAAGACAAATTATAGACATATGAAGCTCGTATTCGCAACTCATAATATCAATAAGTTTAATGAAGTACAACTTTTGCTCCCAAAAAGCATATCGCTATTAAGTCTTACAGATATTAACTGCAAAGAAGAAATTGAAGAAACTGCTACTACAATAGAAGGAAATGCAACTCTTAAGGCGAGATATGTTTTTGAAAACTATGGATATAATTGTTTTGCTGATGACACAGGTCTTGAAGTCTCAGCTCTAGATGGAGCTCCAGGAGTATATTCCGCAAGATATGCTGGTCCAGAAAATAATGCAGAGGCAAACATGAACAAACTACTAGCGGCACTTAACAATCACTCTAATAGAAAAGCACATTTTAAAACTGTTATTGCCTTACAATTAGCAAATAACCATCATCAATTTACAGGAATTGCAGAAGGCGAAATAACAACAACAAAGATTGGTCTCAAAGGTTTTGGATATGATCCTATCTTTAAACCCAATGGATTTGACACCACTTTTGCGGCACTTTCCATGGAAACAAAAAACAATATTAGCCATAGAGGCAAAGCAATACAGCAACTTACAAGATTCTTAGCTGCTAATTTTTAGTTAATTACAATATTATTCTTCAAAATTATAATAACTCATTAATTAACTGTACTTTTGCCGCGTTAAAAAAGCCGCTAGTATAGCACATGTTACGAGGAGCTCTTCAAAAGATACGAGCAATGTGTAACATACATATTTGCGATAACGTATAAAAAAATTATGACAAATTTTGAAGAATTAGGTCTTAACGAGCAATTGTTAAAGGCTATTACTGACATGGGTTACGAAAAACCTTCAGAAGTACAAGAAAAAGCAATTCCATTATTATTAGAAGCAGAAATAGATCTTGTTGCCTTAGCGCAGACAGGAACAGGAAAAACTGCAGCATTTGGTTTTCCGCTTATTCAAAAAATAGATGCAGATAGCAGAACTACTCAGGGACTTATCCTGTCTCCTACCAGAGAACTTTGCTTGCAAATAACAAATGATATTAAAAAATACGCTAAACACGTTAAAGGTCTTAATGTTGCAGCTATTTATGGTGGAGCCAGCATTACTGATCAAGCAAGAGAAGTAAAAAGAGGTGCACAGATTATTGTTGCTACCCCTGGTAGAATGAAAGATATGATTAGCCGAAATCTAGTTAATATTTCTAAAATACAATATTGTATTTTGGATGAAGCAGATGAGATGTTAAACATGGGCTTCTTTGAAGACATTACTGCAATTTTATCGCATACCCCAGATGAAAAAAACACATGGTTATTCTCTGCAACAATGCCAAGAGAAGTATCCAATATCGCTAAGAAATTTATGTCTGATCCTACTGAAATTACAGTAGGAACAAAAAATTCTGGTTCGGACACCATACAACACGAATATTATGTTGTTAGTGGAAGAGATCGCTATTTGGGACTAAAAAGACTTGCAGATTCTAATCCAAACATCTTTTCGGTAATTTTTACCAGAACCAAAAGAGATGCACAACGTGTAGCCGAAAAACTTATTGAAGATGGATACAGCGCAGGTGCACTTCATGGTGATTTAAGTCAAAACCAAAGAGATTTGGTAATGAAATCTTTTAGAAATAAGCAAATACAAATGCTTGTTGCTACCGATGTTGCTGCCCGTGGTATAGATGTAAGTGACATCACTCACGTAATCAATTATCAATTACCTGATGAAGTAGAAACCTATACTCACCGTAGTGGAAGAACTGGTAGAGCAGGAAAATCTGGAGTTTCTATGGTTATTGTTACTAAAGGTGAACTTAGAAAGATAAAATCTATTGAACGTATTGTTAAGAAGAAATTCATCGAGAAAAAAATTCCTACTGGAATGGAAATCTGTGAAATTCAACTTTATCATCTAGCCAGCAAAATAAAAGAAACAGAAGTAAGCGAAGAAATCAACGATTATTTGCCTGCTATCTATGATGTTCTTGGTGGACTAGAAAAAGAAGAATTGATTAAGAAAATGGTTGCGGTAGAATTTAACCGTTTCCACAATTATTACAAAAAATCTCAAGACCTAAATACTCCTAGTAATTCTAGAGAAGAAGCAGGTGAAGGTACAACCAGATATTTCATCAATGTTGGTGAAAAAGATGATTATGACTGGATGACCCTTAAAGATTTCTTAAGAGAAAATGTTGGTCTTGATAAAGATGATGTTTTTAGAGTAGACGTTAAAGAAAGCTTTTCTTTCTTTAATACCAACTCTGAACATTCTGAAAAGATTTTAGGCATCTTTGAAGACTTTAAACTTGACGGAAGATTTATTAATGTTGAAATATCTAAAAACACTGGACGTGGTGACCGAGGCGGAAGAAGCGGCGGTGGCGGTGGAAGAAGAGATCGTAACCGTGGTGGCGGTGGCGGCGGATTCAGAGGCCGAAGCGGTGGTGATAGAGACAGAAGATCTGGATCTGGCGATAGAGATAGAAAACCTAGAGACCGAAGCAACAGTAGCGAAGGTGGATACAAAAAGAACAAAAGAAGATATTAATTTTCTTTAAAAACAATAAAAAGGGCTAAACTCAGCAATAAGTTTAGTCCTTTTTTTATGCGGTTTCGTTAATAGAATCCTAAATAAGTGTTTTTTCACTATTTGTTAGTATTCTTTAGTACTTTAGCAATAGTGGTTTACTTTAGAGGTATTTATTTCAATTCACTATAAATAAAACGCGCCAACAGCTCCTTAAAATTAGTTTGAGGAATACAAAATTTATTAAATGAAAAGAATTCTAATTTTACTTTTTACGTTTACAAGTTTTTATGGTTTTGCTCAAGAAGCAAAAAAAGTAAGTGCAGTTGTCATAAATGCTCAAACTGACAGCCCTATGGAAAACGTCCATGTATTAAACCTTAATAAAGTTATTGGTACAACAACAAATACAAGTGGAGCCTTTAAAGTTACTGCTGCCGTAAACGACACCTTGTACTTTTCTTTCCTTGGTTTTAAATCTATTAAAGTTAGAGTAACTAATGATATGTTAAAATTTAGCGGAACCAAAATAACCCTAACAGAATTAGCATATGCGCTTGAAGAAGTTGTTATAAAACCTTATAAACTTACTGGGTATCTCGATATTGATGCAAAAAACATCCCGCTAAACGATGCTTATCAATATAGCATATCCGGTTTACCTAAAGGATATGAATCTGGAAGTTACAATCCGAGTTCTTTTACCAAGATCGCGAAAGCCATTTTTAATCCTGTTGGATTGCTTCATAATACTTTTGGGAAGAAACCAAGGCAAATGCGAAAGCTTCGTCAAATGAAAAAAGATGATGAAATCAGAAACTTATTAGCTTCAAAATTTGACAGAGAAACACTTTCTGAATTACTACAATTAGAACGAGTAGAAATTGATGATATCCTTATCAATTGCAATTACTCTAAACAATTTATAATTACAGCGAACGATCTTCAAATACTAGACGCTATTAGTGGATGTTATGAAGAATTTAAGCTTCTAAACAGAAACTAAAAATACTTCGTTTTTTAGCATAAAAAAAGAGACTCTTAGCGAGTCTCTTTTTTCTATTAAAATTTAAATATCTTATTTTATATCCATTAATTCAACATCAAAAATAAGTGTAGCATCCGGTGGTATTACCCCTCCAGCACCTTGACTTCCGTATCCTAAATGAGAAGGAATCACAAAACGAGCTTTATCTCCTACTTGCAATAAACTAATACCTTCATCCCACCCTGAGATTACTTGTCCAACTCCTAGTTGAAAATCAATTGGTTCTTTTCTTTTAAAAGAAGAATCAAAAACACTTCCATTTGGTAAAGATCCTTCATAATGTACAGAAACCGTCTTTCCTTTTTCTGCTTTAGCTCCACTACCTTTTTGGATAATTTTATAACGCAAACCACTATCTGTTTTATCAAAACCAGCAGCTAATTTTTCCATCTCCGCTTCAGCAGCATTTTTTTCTGTAGCTTCTCTTTCTGCTCTAGATCCTTCAAAAACTCTAAATGCTTCAATAGCATTCCATTTTTTTGCCTCTTCACCTACTCTAACAACCTCTAAAGACTCCAAAACATCTCCTTGTGCCATTGCATCCACAACTTCTTGTCCGCTTTCTACAGCACCAAATACAGTATGCTTATTATCTAACCAATCTGTTTTTATATGTGTAATATAAAACTGACTCCCATTAGAACCAGGACCGCTATTTGCCATCGCTAATATCCCAGGACCACTATGTTTTAAATCTGGATGAAACTCATCATCAAACTTATAACCTGGACTTCCAGTTCCTGTTCCTTGAGGACAACCTCCTTGAATCATAAAATCTGGAATTACCCTATGGAATTTTAATCCATCATAAAAAGGAGTCCCTTGAGCTTTTACATTATTCTCCATATTACCTTCTGCTAAAGCAACAAAGTTCCCTACAGTTCCTGGTGTTTTATCATGTGTCAACTTTACTAAAATCTCACCTTTAGTCGTATTGAATTTGGCGTAAATACCGTCTTGCATTTTTTATGTTTTTTTTATTGAAGCGCAAAGATAGCACTTTTATTAATCAATTATTCATTTGTCATATCAATATAACTACTGATACTCTAGATTACGAGCTTCTCACTTAATACCGTATTTATCAAACAAATACACCAAAGATGTCATTGCTGCAGCTCCCAATTCTAACTCTCGCTTATTTATAGCTTCAAAAGTGTCACTTGCTGCATGATGGTAATCAAAATAACGCTGAGAATCTGGTCTTAAACCAGACAAAACAACGGTACCATCTTTTAAAGGACCAATATCAGCTCCAGAACCATCATTTATAAAAGTAGAAATTAAATAAGGTTCAAATAATGGTTTCCAACTTTTTGCCAATGCAAGGTTTTCAGCGGAACAATCAAAAGTAAAACCTCTAGGTGTAAAACCTCCTAAATCGCTTTCTAAAGCAAAAATATGTTTCTCTCCTTTACTTTTTGCCACCTTAGCATACTTCTTACCACCACGAAGTCCATTTTCTTCATTCATAAAAAGCACTACCCTAATTGTTCTTTTTGGCTTATATCCTGCTGTTTTTATCAATCTAATTACGTCCATGCTCTGCACACAACCAGCGCCATCATCATGAGCACCATCTCCAATATCCCAAGAATCTAAATGTCCGCCTACTACAATAATCTCATTTGGATATTCATTTCCTTTAATCTCTCCTATTACATTATATGATTTTACATCCTTATATTGCTTGCAATTTTGCTTAAAATAGAAATTCAAATTTGGTGTTAGAGTCAAGAGTGTACTTAACAATTCTGCTCCATTGGTGCTTATGGCTGCTGCAGGAATTCTTTCCTTTTGTGGTAAATCTCCATAACTCATTCCTCCAGTGTGAGGAAAATCATCTAACCTTAGATTCATAGACCTAACAATTACGCCAACGGCGCCGTACTTTATGGCCTCTTTTGCACCAGCACCTCTTTGATTTACAGCTCCGCTATACGCTTTTAAGGTATTGATATGCTTTGGATCCATTGGCCTATTAAAAAAAACAATTTTACCTTCAATTTTATCCTTACCTAACGCTTTCAACTCTTCAAAGTTCTTCACCTCCACAACTCCTGCCTTGATACCTAATGAAGGTGTTGCTACCGACCCTCCTAACGCACAAATTGGAACATTGGTTGTTACACCTGATTCTGTTTCTATATAGGCAAATTCAGGAATACCACGAACCCATCTTGGAACCATTACTGGCTGCAACCATACTTTATCCAGACCTAACGATTCCAATTCCTTTTTGGCGTATGTCACAGCTTGTTCCGCTTCATAAGATCCTGATAAACGCCCACCAATCTGGTTTGATAAATGGTTTAGCCAGTCGTAAGATTTTCCATCGGTCAATGCTGCATCAAAGATAGCCTTTATCTGTTTGTCATCTTCATTTTGAGAAAAAACAACTGTAACCACCAAGAGTAATAAACCTAGTATTCCTTTTTTTACTTTCATACACTTAAAATCACTTTAAAAAAATTAATATCCCAACACTATTCTGCTTCTAGTTGTTTTTTATAAAGATCCAAATTAGCTTTTATATCGTCATCAAGAGACGGTTCCTCAATACTTTTGTATTTTTTTAACTCTTCTAATAAAATTGAAGCCACAATAAGTCTAACTGCTTTTTTATTATCTGCTGGCACAACAAACCAAGGTGATTTTTCTTTAGAAGTCTTATTTATAGCATCTTGGTAACAATTTTGATACTTATCCCATAATTTCCTTTCTTTTAAATCACCAGGAGAAAACTTCCAGTTTTTCTCTTTCAACTCTATCCTTCTTAACAACCTATTTCTCTGCTCTTCTTTAGATAGATTTAAGAAAAACTTAAAAATTAAAGTCCCATTTTCTGCAATATGTTTTTCAAAAGCATTGATTTGCTCAAAACGTTTTTCCCAAAATTCATCCGTAATATCAGTAACATCAGTTACATCTGGTAAATTCTCAGACATTATATATTCGGGATGCACTCTGGTTACTAATACATTCTCATAATGCGTCCTGTTAAAAACACTAAAATTCCCTTTTGGCGGCAATGCAATATAGTGTCTCCACAGGTAATCATGCTTAAGCTCCAATTCTGTAGGTACCTTAAAACTATGCACAATAACACCTCTAGAGTTAAAATCCTTAAAAACCTCTCTTATCAAACTGTCTTTTCCGGAAGTATCCATTCCTTGAAGACATATCAATACTCCATACTTACCATGTGCATACATGGTATCCTGAAACTTACCTAATTCTCTTCTGACTTTTTTAAGCTTGCTTTTAAGCTCATTATCAGCGGTATCAAAATCCTCATACGTTTTACAATTTGCTAATTGTATTTTTTCAGTTACTCTATATGTACTACTTTTTAATTTTCCCATCTCTTTTTTTAATAATACGATAAATATAACAACTATTCGCAAAACACAAAACATGTATTTCGTCTAATAAATTTGACACTTAAACAGATATGTTGTATATTTGCTCCACCCAAAATGTATTACTTAACCTAATTTCTTCATTATGAAACAAATCGTCCTAACCTCATGGATGCTATTAATCGCTATTAGTGCTTATGCTATCAGCGATGATTGTGCAAATGCACATTCAAAAGCAAATTACGCCATATCTCACACTAAAAAAGCACTTAAAGCTGATAATTTTGATCATCAAAAATATTATGCAGGAAGAGCCATAGAAGCCTTTGAAAAAACTAGTGCATATATTGAAAATTGTGGTTGTGAAGATGCTAAACTTGCTATTTTTGATGGCTTAGCAAATTTAAAAAAAGCTGTGGAGCCTGACGATTGGGATAAAGGTAGATTTTATACAAAAAGAGCATATGCAAATGCAGAACAGTTAATGGCAGCACTAGACATTTGCTCTACTGGTACCAGTACCAACAACTACAGTTCTGAAATACTTGTAAACACCAACACAAGCAATATTGAAAAGGAAAAAGAAATTTTAGATGCGCAACAAAAGTTAATAGAAAGGCAGCAAGCGCTACTACAAGAACAAAAAGAGCTAGAAGCAAAATTAAATCAACAACGACAAATTGCGGAACAGCAAGAGCAGGTTCGTTTAAAAGAACTGCAACAACAGATAAAACTAAAAGTTCGTGCAGAACAAGCGCTAGACAATTTTGAAAAATCCATACTAGAACTCACTAAAATCTTAGACTGTAAAGATGCATATGATATTACTTTTGAATCCTATCAAAGAGCAGAAAAAGTATTGGAATCTGAATCGTTAACAGGAACAAAAAAGTACTATGCAGAACGGGCAAAAGCAATTGCATCAAAAGCACTTAACAAGCTAAAAGATTGTGCTTTTTAAAAAAATAGCATTCTATATAAAAAACTGAGAAGATTAGCAGCGCATATACTAGTCAAAATAACAATATTTACATTTGAAACAAGTGTTGCACTACCGATTTTTTGTATCGTGGGCAACCTTAAAAAAACACCCCGAAAAGGGATTAAAAACTAAAAAAGTCCTCTATTTTTTTTAGCCACAAACGCTTAGCTTACTACTTTCGTTTGTGGCTTTATCTTTTCTTACTTTGTTGCAAATAATTTTACATCATCTTCACTTACTTCTACACCTCCTAAAATTATTAGACGTTCTATCACATTACGTAATTCTCTAATATTTCCAGTCCAATCGTATGCTTGTAATAATGAAATAGCTTTTTTAGAAAATACTTTTGCAGAAGAACCTTGCTCATCCGCTATCTTCTTAGCAAAATGAGTTATAAGTAGTGGAATATCTGATCTTCTATCATTAAGTGCAGGTACTTCAATAAGAATAACTGCCAACCTATGATACAAATCTTCTCTAAATCTTCCTTCAGCTATTTCCTTTTTCAAATTTTTATTTGTTGCAGCAACAACCCGCACATCTACTTTTATATCTTTATCGCTCCCTACTCTAGAAATTTTATTTTCCTGTAGAGCTCGCAACACTTTTGCTTGAGCCGAGAGACTCATATCTCCTATTTCATCCAAGAATATAGTTCCTTTATTTGCAGCTTCAAACTTACCAGCCCTATCCTTAACAGCGGAAGTAAACGCTCCTTTAACATGACCAAACAACTCACTTTCTATTAATTCTGATGGAATTGCCGCACAGTTAACCTCTATTAATGGTCCTTTATACCTTTCGCTTTTTTCATGAATCCAATGGGCTACTAGCTCTTTTCCTGTACCATTACTACCTGTTATCAATACTCTAGCATTAGTAGGTGCAACTTTTTCGATAATATCTTTAATATGAGTAATTGCATCACTCTCCCCTATCATCTTATAGTTTTTGCTAATTTTCTTTTTTAGCAATTTATTCTCTACTACAAGTTCTTTCCTATCTAAGGCATTACGAACCGTATTTAATAATCTATTTAAATCTGGTGGTTTTGAAATATAATCAAAAGCACCTAGACGCATTGTATTTACGGCTGTATCTAGATCGCCATGTCCAGAGATCATCACAAAAGGAATTTCTGGTTTTATTTTTTTTGCAGCTTCCAATACTTCAACACCATCAAACTTTGGCATTTTAATATCGCAAAGCACCAAATCAAAGTCTTCTTTTTTTATGGCTTCCAAACCGGCAACACCATCTTCAGCATCAAAAACCTTATAGGTATCATTTTCCTCAGAAAGTATTTTCACCAATACTCTACGTATTGCTGCCTCATCTTCTATTACTAATATTTTTGGCATCTAATTTATTTTTTTAACCTACTGTATTTTTAATATGTACATCGCGTTGTGGAAATGGAATCTCCACACTATTTTCCCTAAAAAGTTTATCAATTTCAAAACGGATATCACTCTTAGCTACTACTGCTTCAAAACTATTATTTAAAGTAAATATTACCTTAAAATCTAAAGAGCTGTCTCCAAAATCTGTAAACAACACCATAACTGGTGGTTTTGCCAGCACTTGAACATGACTTGATGCTGCCTTGGTAATCAATTCTTTTACCAATTGCACATCGCTACCATAAGCCACGCCTACCTCTACATTTTCTCTTGTTTCTTTTCCGTTTTCTGTCCAGTTATATAAACTAGAAGTTAAATACTTATGGTTTGGTATTATCAACACTTTATTATCATAAGTAACCGCTCTAGTTGTTCTCAATTTTATCTCATCTACCCTTCCTACTTTTCCGTCTAATTCAATAACATCACCTACATGTACCGATTGATCAATTAAAATAAAAATTCCTGAAATAATATCCTGAAAAAAAGTACGTAAAGCCAAACCAATACCTACCATAAAGGCAGCAGACGCCGTAAGAATTGCACTTATCTCTACACCAGCATTTTGCAAACTTATCAACAAGACAACAATATAAATAAAGTACTTCGCAAAAGAAAATACAGAATTAAACTTTAATTCATCTCCAGATTCTAATTTTCTATTTATAATTTTACGAATTAGCCTCAAAAGCAATCCTGTAGCAATAAAAGCAAGTGTTACAATCAATACAAACTGAACCGTAATCTTTACATTATCGCCAAACTCAAAGCCATAATTTAAAACCTTATATACTTTATCCATCATTACTAATATTTAAGCCACTTGTACAACTCTTTATAACTTGGCTTTTTTCCATACATCAATATACCAACTCTATATATTTTTGCCGCTATCCATACCGCAAACATAAAACTAGTTATCAATAGCAAAAACGATACCAATTGTTGCCATATTGGAACACCAAAAGGAATACGCATCAACATTACTACTGGAGATGTCAATGGTATAAACGAGAATATTGTTGAAACAGTGCCATGTGGATCTTCTATTACCGTAAAAATACCGACATAAACCGCCAACATTAAGGGCATTAATATTGGCATTATAAATTGCTGTGTATCGGTCTCATTATCAACAGCTGCGCCAATTGCCGCATACAAAGAGCTATATAGCAAGTATCCTCCTATAAAAAACAATAAAAACGCCAAAATTAAATTTGCTATTGGTAAGTGCTCAAACGCAACAATAAAATCCTTAGCCTGAGCTTGAATTTCTGAATTTCCTGCTGCTTGTTCAATTATTTGTTGTTGTGGATTTTGCACACTAGACATATCCAAACCTAAGGCCATTGGTATTATCATCATCAATATCCCACCAATAACTGTCCAAATTGCAAATTGCGTTATTCCTGCCAAAGATGTTCCTATAATCTTACCTAACATTAACTGAACAGGTTTTACGGAAGACACTATAATCTCAATAATCCTACTTGTTTTTTCCTCAATAACACTTCTCATAATCATGTTTCCATAAATAATGATAAACATAAATAACAAATAGCCCGATGCAATTCCAAAACCAAGTTTTAAAACATTATCAATCTTAGATGATTTTTCTCCATTAAAGCTTTCTTGTAAAATTGTAATGCTGGTTCTGGCTTCTTTTAGTTTTGATAAATCAACACCGCTTTCTTCTAACTTAATATCTCTAATTCTGCTCTCTAATTTCTTTTCTAAACTAGACAATATTGATAAAGAAGGTGTATCTGATGAATAAAAACTGATGTTTTCCGCCAACACATTAATATCTTCTTCTTTTGGCACATACAATAGCCCATAACTTTCCTCTTCTTCAACTATTTTTTTTGCATCAGCTAATGATACCTTAGTTAAAAAAGAATAGGTAGTAGTTTCTGTATCTTTTAAAAGAGATTTAACGATACCCGATTCATCTAAAACAGAAATCTTACGCTCGGTATTATTGTTTAATTGTGATAAGTAAGCTACAAATGCCATTAAAACAACCATCACAACCGGTGTAACTAAAGTCATTATTAAAAACGACTTATTTTTTACCTTGGTGATATATTCTCTTTTTATGATTAGTGGTAAATGATTCATTTTAATATTGCTCATTAATCGTTTGAATAAAAATATCGTTTGCAGATGGTATTAATTCTACAAAATGACTTAACTCTGCTTTATCTGCTAAAAAAGTTATTAATTCTTTTGATGTTTCCTCAGGTTTTAATTTTACCTTAAGTTTTAGATCATCAGTAATCAACTTATAATCTGAAGAAACAACCTCATAATTAGCCTTGATCATGTTTTTCACCTCCTCAACTGCCGCTGTTCTAAGCCCTACTTCATAAGTATTTGTTCGATACGAACGTTTTATGGTTGCTAACTTACCATCTAATACCTTATTAGACTTATGAATTAATGCTATCTCATCGCACAGTTCTTCTACGGATTCCATACGGTGGGTAGAAAATATAATTGAAGCTCCCTCTTCTTTTAATTGTAATATTTCGTCTTTAATTAAATTGGCATTTATTGGATCAAAACCACTAAAGGGCTCATCAAATATCAATAATTTAGGGCGGTGTAATACGGTGATAATAAACTGTATTTTTTGAGCCATACCTTTAGACAACTCCTGCACTTTCTTGTTCCACCAGTCACTTATTTCAAATTTTTCGAACCAGTGTAACAGCCTTTTTTTTGCTTCTTGTTTACTCAATCCTTTTAATTGCGCCAAATACATTGCCTGCTCGCCAACCTTCATACTCTTATACAATCCTCTTTCTTCTGGCAAATAACCTATTAACCCAATATGCTTGGACTGCAAAGCTTCTCCATCAAAAAGCACTGTTCCAGAATCTGGATAGGTTATTTGATTTATAATTCTAATAAATGTAGTTTTTCCTGCTCCATTAGGCCCTAATAGTCCAAAAATTGAATTTCGAGGAATATTAAGTGAAACATTATTTAATGCAGTATATGATCCGAATTGCTTGGTGACATCCTTTGCAACCAATATATTATCCATAAAAAAAAGATTTTTTCCAAAGATATCTAAATTGATACGAGAAAACAGAAAAAAGCACTCTGTTTTCAAGCAATTCTATCATATCATTCAAATCACCTACCTAGATATATGTATATGAGAGATAACTCAAGGAAAAATAGGATTAGGAATTAAAATCCATCGGTGGAATAAAAAAAGAAAACCCACCCTTAAAAAAATCAAGGATGGGAAAAAAATTGCTATGAAAAAGAAAAATTAACACCAGTAAACTGGTGATTTTTCAAATATAATGCTTTTTATTATTAATTTCATAATATTAGTGACGCTACTTTGCACTTATCTTATAAAATAGGTATTCTATTTAGGTTTTCGCAATGCAAATCTCACATAAACAGAAGACCACCAAGCAATTAGCTTACACTATTACGATTTCGAAAACTTGTTATTAATTAAAAAAACTTAAGAAAACATATCTTTTACCTTCTCAAAGAACGATTTGTCGCTTCGTTCAGGATTAGGTTCAAAGTTTTCATCTTTTTGCATTCTTTCGAAAAAGTCCTTCTGCTCCTTATTTAATACTTTTGGAGTCCATACATTAACATGTACTAACAAGTCTCCTGTTCCATACCCATTAACACTAGGAATACCTTTGTTACGCAACCTTAGTATTTTACCTGATTGGATTCCTGCCTCTAATTTTATTTTTACTTTTCCAGAAACAGTATCTATCTCCTTAGAAGTTCCTAAAACTGCATCAGAAATACTAACATAAAGGTCATAATGAAGATTATCACCTTCTCTTTTTAAAGTATCATGATCAATTTCCTCAATGGCTACAATTAAATCTCCAGGAACACTATTAGTACCTGGTGCCTCGTTCCCTTTTCCAGTTACTTTTAACTGCATTCCATCTACTACACCTCCAGGAATTTTAATAGCTACTTTTTCTTCTTCAACTTTTAAGCCTTGGGCATCAGCATCATTAGGTTTTTTATCTATAATTTGTCCGCTTCCACCACAAGAAGTACATGTTGCTGCAGTCTGCATTCTTCCTAAAATAGTATTGGTAACACGCATTACTTGCCCTGCACCATTACATGTAGAACAGGTTTTATAACTTACCCCTGCGGCTTTAATTTTACGTTTTACTTTTACTTTTTTCTCAACTCCATTTGCTATCTCCTCCAATGTAAGTTTTATACGAATTCTAAGATTAGATCCCTTCACCCTACGCTGACCACGACCGCCGCCGCCGCCAAAACCACCAAAACCGCCACCACCGAAGATATCGCCAAACTGACTAAAAATATCATCCATGTTCATACCGCCGCCGCCAAAACCGCCGCCGCCGCCAGCACCATCAAAAGCAGCATGACCATATTGATCATACTTTGCCTTTTTATTATCGTCGCTTAATATCTCATAAGCTTCTGCAGCCTTTTTGAATTTCTCTTCTGAAGCTTTATCACCTGGGTTTTTATCAGGATGATATTGAACCGCTTTTTTTCGGTATGCTTTTTTTATTTCAGCAGCTGTAGCATTTTTACTAACTCCTAATATTTCGTAAAAATCTTCTTTCATTTGTTTATGCTTATTATTTTATAAGAGTCACACATTATTGGTTGCCAACTACATTTATTGGATGACAAATAGCTTAGCACACTCATTTTATGTGTTATAATTTATGATGTCATTAATATTTTAATACGAAAATTAAACAACATAATTTATTGTCCTACTACTACTTTTGGATGACGTATAATTTTGTCTCCCAATTTAAAGCCTTTTTCTACAACATCAATAATTTTCCCCTTAAGACTATCTTCTGGAGCCGGTATTTGAGTTATTGCTGCATGCTCTTCTGCATCAAACGCATCTCCCTGCTTAACTTCCATTACCTTCAAGCCTTTGCCTTTTAGAACTTCAGCAAATTTATTGCTAATCAATTCTACCCCAACAAACAAATCTTTATTTTCTGATTTTGAAATTTCTTTAAGCGCTCTTTCAAAATCGTCTAAAACTGGCAACATAGAAACAATGACATCTTGTCCAGCTGTCTTAAATAGCTCCACGCGCTCTTTAGAAGTTCTTTTTTTATAATTTTCGAATTCAGCAAAAAGGCGTAAAAACTTATCTTTTTCCTTAGCCAAATCTTCTTTTAATTGCTCCTCTACATCTACCTCTTCCTGTGCCTCAGCTTCCTGAACTTGCCCTTCATGCAATTCTATCTCTTCCACTTTAGCCTCTTTATTTTCTTTACTCATATTAAACACTTTTAAATGCTATTAAATTTACTTCGATAATATACCGATGCTTTATCTTTCTTATAGCTACTGTTACTGAGCTAAGCTCAAAAAGCAGTAGTTTCATTTTTTTGAATGGCAAAAGTACTGCCATTTCTTTAAAAATGTCAAAATGTCACGGATTTATTATCAAAAAAGTTATTTAAGTTTAGATAGGTCCAAAAGTGCGGCTTCTAAATTTGAAAACTTAAAATTAAAACCCAAGTGTTCTATTTTCTTACTACTAACGCGTTGGCTTGAAAAAAGCAAGTATGCCATTTCCCCTAATATTATTTCTAAAACTCTTCTTGGTATATTTGGCAAAAACAATGGTCTTTTTAATGATTTCGCCATTGCAATTATCATTCTCTTATGAGATACTGGATTTGGAGCTACTCCGTTTATCACCCCTTCAATTTCTTTTTTTACTACAAATAGAAAAATCTCTGCCAAATCTTCAATATGAATCCAAGACTGCCACTGCTCTCCTTTCCCAAAAACAGCCCCCAATCCGTATTTAATTGGAAGTGACAACTGAGGAAATGCCCCTCCCTTTATAGACAATACCAAACCTATTCTTATTTTAGCAACAGTAATACCTAAATCTTCTATATCCTTAGATGCACGTTCCCATTTTTCAACAACGCTGCCAATAAAAGAGTTGTCGATTTCATTAAATTCTTCTTCATAAAACACACCTTTAGCATCAGGATAAATACCAATGGCTGATGCCGTAACAAATTGTTTCACTTGATGATCTGAAGCTAAAAGTCCTTTCTTTAGTGTAGCAATACTATCTATTCTACTTTTAAGGATTTGATGTTTATAAGAAACCGACCATCTTTTTGCAATGGTACTGCCTGCTAAATTTACAATTACAGATACTCCTTCAAAACATGACATATCTATATCTTGTTTTTCAGGATTCCAATAATAACCTTTACAATTTGGAATCGCTGCTAACTTATTCTTTCTAGTAGTTAAATAATGGACTTTAATATTCTGAGCCAAGCATAACTTCACTAGCTCGCTACCAACCAATCCTGTAGCTCCAGTAATTAAAATCTTCATGATACATTTTTTAATTACTGTATAAGTCGAAAAAACATAAAATACTTATAGTTTTTAATTTAAGATTAACAGGATATTGCTTTATTTAACACCTCTTAACATTTCTCTTTTTCCTGGAGGCCCAGGCAAGCGCTCTACCGTAAAACCAACTTCCTGCATTGCTCTTCGTACACTACCTTTTGCAGAGTAGGTAACAATTACGCCTTTGTTTTTTAATGCTGCATACATCTGTTTAAAAATTTCAACAGTCCATAATTCTGGTTGTACTCTGGCTCCAAAAGCATCAAAATAAATCAAATCAAAAGCAGCGACATCATCAATAGCTTCAAATTTCTCTTCTCTTTTCTTCAATTTGAAGTTGGAGCTAATATTACAAAATTGATTCCAAGTACACTGATGCATTTCTTTAAAAACACCAGCCTGATCTTTGGCATTTAATTCAGAAACATAATTTAGTTTTACAACTTCATCTTCACCAACTGGAAAAGCTTCAACCCCTTGATAAGAAATCACCTTTTCATTTTTATTGGCTTCCAGATAGGTTATAAAAGCATTGAGACCGGTTCCAAACCCGATCTCCAAAATGCTAATTTCCTTATGACTCAAGAACTCCAGCCCATGTTTTATAAACACATGGTAAGCTTCTTGTATTGCCCCATGCTTAGAATGATATTGTTCATTCCAGTCTTCTAAATGTATAGTTGACGACCCGTCTGCTGTAGTTATTATTTTTCTTTTCAATTTACTCCTTTAATAATACGCCATCTGCTTCAAAAGAAAAAGTTCTTTTAACTGCCACAATTTTTTCAATTTCTTCCTTAGTTTTTCCAGCATCTTCTGCATAATGTCTTTGCTCATCTACTGAAACCTCTTTTACAAATGCCAGTCCATTTACAATAACTTCACGTTTTGCAATATCTTTAGGCATAAAAAAACCATAATCCTTAAACTTCACCATTAACTGCTCACCATCGGAAAGTCCAAATTTCATCCAACATCCTTTTTTAGGACAAACAGCAGCCACTTCTCCTTTAAACTTAACAGCTACAGTATCTCCTTTTTTTAAGTTACCATATTTCTTTTCAATTTCTTGAATTGACAAAAACTCAACGTCATCAATTTTTTCTCCAAATGATTGGTAATTGATTTTCTCGATTTTGGCTACTTTTTTATCTTCTGACTTATTTTCTTTACAAGAATTCAATATTAATATTACCACAATTATTGAGAATAATTGTCCGATAGTGCTCTTTTTCATGTTGATTATTTTGATTATTTATCGATTCATTGCAAAAATCGTTATTTTTTACTTGAATACATATAAATTAATGATAATTCTTTAATTTTGTGAGAAATACAATATAACAAACATGAGCAGAGAAAATTTAGTTAGTATCGCTGTTGAAGAAATAAAATCTTCAAAAATAAATGATGTAGATTTTAGCAATCTATCATTTGGAAGTGTTTTTACAGATCACATGATGATATGCGAGTTTAAAAATGGAGCTTGGAATGCTCCAAAGATTACTCCTTACCAGCCTCTCACTCTAGATCCTTCTGCACGTGTTTTTCATTATGGTCAAGCTGTTTTTGAAGGAATGAAAGCCTATAAGGATGATAATGATGATGTTTGGCTTTTTAGACCCGAAGACAATTGGAAAAGAATTAATGATTCTGCTAAAAGATTAGAAATGCCTGCTTTCCCAAAAAAATATTTTATGGAAAGCTTAACTACATTACTAAAACTTGATAAAGAGTGGATCAAAAAAGGGGATGGAAACTCGTTATATATCAGACCATTTGTAATTGCTTCAGAATCTGGAGTAAGTGCATCGCCATCAAACGAGTATAAATTTATGATCATCTGCTCACCTGTTCAAGCCTATTATGGTGGTGAAGTACGTGTTAAGATTGCTGAAAAATTCAGTAGAGCTGCTAGTGGTGGATTTGGATACGCAAAAGCTGCTGGTAATTATGCAGGACAGTTTTATCCAACTAGATTAGCACAAGAAGAAGGTTTTCAGCAAATAATTTGGACTGATTCTGAAACACATGAATATTTAGAAGAAGCGGGTACCATGAACCTTTTCTTTAGAATTAATGACAAATTGGTTACCTGCCCAATTAGCGATCGTATTTTAGATGGAATTACCAGAAAGAGTGTTATAACTATGGCAGAAGATATGGGAATAGAAGTAGACATAAGACCTATAAAAGTTTCAGAATTGTTAGCCGCTCAAGAAAATGGCTCACTAAAAGAGATATTTGGAAGTGGTACCGCTGCTGTTATTAGTCCTGTACTTGGTTTTGGCTATAAAGGAAAAAAATATGAGCTTTCTCCTATTACAAATACCTATGCAGCAACTATTAAAGAAAAATTGACAAATTTACAATGCAACAAAAGCGAAGATAAATTTGGCTGGAGATTTAAAGTATAATTTTTTGGAATACTAGAATAAAAAACCGCCAATTGGCGGTTTTTTTATTTCTTATTTTTCAGTCAAAATCTTACTGATATTTGGCTTAAAATAACTTGGTCCTTTTAGCACTTTTCCATCAGCTCTATAAATTGGTTTTCCATCGGCGCCCAACTTACTCATATTACTTCGTTGAATTTCTTCAAAAACCTCTTCAATTTTATGCTGCATTCCATGCTCTAAAATAGTGCCACAAAGAATGTAAAGCATGTCTCCAAGCGCATCAGCAACCTCTACCAAATCGTTTTCTTTTGCTGCAACTAAGTACTCATCATTTTCTTCAGCCATAAGATTATGTCTTAGTGCTAATTTTTCGATACTCAAGGCCGCTATAGGGCTATTAGAAATCCCCAAACCAAACGAAGTATGGAATTCTGAAACTGCTTCAAGTTTTCTCTTCATAATTATGAATTTAAATTTTACTTTTGCATTAAAAATAACATTATGTTTTCCAAAGGACAAATAATTTTTGCTGGATTTTTTGCAATTTCTTTTCTTGCCGTGATAATTTACAGCTATATGAAGGATAGAAAAATCAATAATAAAAATTATAAAGGCGTGTTATGGATCATTGTTTTGTTTTTTGTATTCATAATCGGTCTCTTTTTAGTCAAGAATATTCTTAACAACTAACCTATTTTCCTCGGTGACCTACAAAAAAGAGTTTTTCACAACAAAAAGATGGATTAACTGCTATTGTTCATCGTAAATATATTACATTTGCCCTGTGGTATTAATTAGACGGTATGTGGCCGTTTAATATTTTAATTTAAAAGCAATGATAACTTTTTTTACTATTCTATTAGGATTAGTAGTAGTCAACGCCTTGCTCCTTATTTTCAGTGTAAATAAGACCAAGCAAGAAGCCAAGAAAACTACTAGTTACATTTTAAAAAATTCGGTAACAAATTTCGAAAAAGAAACAGCTACTTTAAGTTCATACAAAAAGGCAGTTTAATTTTTTTTAAGTTTACGAATGCAATTTAATTCTTCTATCATCAAAAATAGAGGTAGGACTTCTTTTGTATATTTTTTATTATTGTAACTTGGTCTTTTAAAATTTTAAAGTCAAGAAATTAATGAAATATATTAAAGGATGCTTTCTTTTGTTATTGGTTGTCGTAATTGTTGGTGCTTTATATTTAGCAATTCAACCTAGTACTTACGACATAACCAAAAGCAGAGATATCTCCTTGCACCATCAAGTTATCCTCAGCGAGATTAACAATCCTAAAAATTGGAAAGATTGGAGTACTTGGCAGAAGGTAAACCTTATACCCGCCAAAAAACATAGCGATACACTTAACACTAAACAGATTAGTTTTAATGTAACTTTAAAAAAAGCAAACAAAGCTACTGCATATTGGGCTTTAACAGCTAAAAACAAAAATACAACTTCTGTTACGCTTGGATTAAAAGGAAAATTAAGCTTCAAACATAAAATTGAAATCCTTTTTGGTGAATCCATAGAAGAAACCATTGCAAATGAAATAACCAATGGACTAAAAAAACTGGACAGCACTCTAATAGCCAAAACAAATATTCATCATATTAACTATAAAGGAACTACCATATATGGTGGTGGATTTTATCTATACAACACATCCTCTTCTAACTTTGACGAACTAAGCAGTAAAATTCAAGAAAAGCAAGCCGAAATATCTTCTTTTTTTAAAGAAAATCATATTAACACTGTTGGAAAACCTTTTACCATTTACCATAAAAGAGATCTTATAAATAATGCTATAATTTTTTCTTGTGCCCTTGCTACTACTACAAAAGTTATGGTAACAACTCAAGAATCAGAAATCTTAACAGGGCAATTTAACTCTTTTGAAGTACTAAATACATCCCTAAAGGGTGATCATAAATACCTAGATTTGGCATGGAATAAAACCGCCGATTACCTCCTAGAAAATAACAAAAAACGATCACCAACTCAACCTTTGTTAGAGGTATATATTATTGATCATAATGATGATCCAAATCCAGCAAATTGGGTTACAGAACTATATACTCCAATCACTAGCACCATACTAAACCAACAATGAAACAAGTTCTTTTAGTTTTCTTTGGCGGCGGATTGGGCAGTGCATTACGTTTTCTTATAAGTAAATACTTAAACAATACGGCATATATAAATCTACCCCTTGGTACTTTTATCGTTAATAGTATTGGCTGCTTACTTATAGGTCTCCTTTTAGGACTAAGTAGTAAAACCAATATTCTTAGCCAGAACCAAGTTTTACTTTTGGCAACCGGATTCTGTGGCGGATTTACTACCTTTTCTACATTCGCTTATGAAAACATTAGCTTTTTAAAAGCCAATGATTATTTGCATTTTTTCACCTATACTATTGGTAGCTTCACAATTGGACTTCTAGCTACGCTAATAGGACTATGGCTTTCAAAGATCATAGCCTAACTCTTTTTTTTCTTTCAAAGTAGACTTAGCTCCATGAGCTCAGTTCAAAATGTACTTTTTTAAAAACACAACCCCTCCCCTTGTATCAAGATTACTATTTTTCACAACATCATCTAACATCCTGAAATATAAATTTTATGACTTTATTTTTTTAAAAACCATAAAACCTTGATTCTCATATAATCAAATTATAACTATTTAAAAAACACATACTATAAAAAAATAGGGGTGTAAAATAAATAATTAACAAAAATAAAACTTATACCCCTATAAAATTAGGGGTCAATATTATTATTACATAAATTTACTTTAAAATTAATTTATGAAAAAAATTGAAGCCATTATTAGAAAATCAAAATTCGAGGATGTAAAAGATGAATTACATCGTATTAAAGTTAACTTTTTTAGCTATTGGGATGTAACTGGAGTGGGTAACGAAAAGCAAAGTCATGTGTATCGTGGAATTTCTTATAGCACTACAGACATTCAAAGGCGTTTCTTATCCATTGTTGTTTCCGACGATTTCTTAGAGCCAACAATTAATGCATTACTCAAATCTGCTTATACAGGAGAAATTGGCGATGGAAAAATTTTTGTATCTGATATTATTGATACATACCGAATAAGGACATCAGAAAACGGATCAAAAGGAATCAACTAAAAACAAAAATATACATGGAAAACGCAATACTAACAACAAATAATATTTGGATGATGATCTGCACTGCATTGGTCTTCTTTATGCATTTGGGATTTTCATTATTAGAAATAGGTCTTACAAGACAAAAAAACACAATTAACATCTTATTCAAAAACATCTTTATTATCACTATTGGCTTACTGGTTTATTATATCGGAGGATTTAACCTTATGTACCCAGACTTTACAGAAGGAAGTAGTGGAATATTTGGCTTTGCAGGTTTTGGACTTGACGCTCCATTAGTCAATAACGAACTTGACTTAAGTTATAATATTGGCTACACATATTGGACAGATTTTTTGTTTCAGGCTATGTTTGCCGCTACCGCAGCTACAATTGTATCTGGTGCTGTAGCCGAGCGTATAAAACTAAGCAGCTTTATGTTGTTTGCCACACTATATATAACTTTTATATACCCGATTGTTGGTTCTTGGAAATGGGGCGGAGGATTTCTTGATTCTTGGGGATTTTATGATTTTGCAGGATCTACACTTGTACACTCCGTTGGTGGATGGGCAGCATTAGTAGCTGTATACCTTTTGGGAGCAAGAGTTGGTAAATTCAGTAAAGACGGAAAACCAAAAGCAATACCGGGACACAATATTCCACTCGCCACATCTGGAGTACTTATTTTATGGTTAGGATGGTTTGGCTTTAATGGAGGGTCCGTACTTTCTGCGGATCCAGGTGCTACATCAATAACATTGGTTACAACTTGTCTTGCTGCAGCCGCTGGAGGAATAGCATCTTTTATCTTCTCTCTAATTAAATACAAAAACTATGATTTAACAATGTTCTTAAACGGTATTCTAGGAGGCCTTGTAGGTATCACCGCTGGTGCTGATCAAATGTCACCAACAGATGCCATACTAATTGGTCTTATTGCTGGGATAATAATTGTTTTTGCCATCTCTTTATTAGACAAACTAAAACTAGACGACCCTGTTGGTGCTGTTGCCGTTCACCTTATTTGTGGAATATGGGGAACGCTAGCTGTTGGCATCTTTGGAAAAATGGCTAGTATATCACAGTTAACTATTCAACTTACTGGTATAGCTATTATTGGAATCTTTTGCAGTGTTTCAACATTCATCATTTTATTTACTATCAAAAAAACAATAGGATTGCGTGTTTCTAAAAAAGAAGAAATAGAAGGCTTAGACATACATGAACACGGTATGGACGCTTACCCAGACTTTAGACTTAACCAACACTAAAATGTAACTACATAAAACTTATATAGTTGATCCTTAAAAAATTTAACAAATGAATCTTATAAAAAAAATCACACTTCTATTTTCTTTTCTAATTAGCTTTATAGCTATTGCTCAAGAAGATGCGCAAAAAGAAAAGAAAAAACTAAAAGTAGAAGGAACTATTGATGTTTATTTTAGAACTAACATTGATGCGCCAAATGACGAAAATGCAATTGCACCAAATAGCGCTTTTGCTAACCTAAACGGATTTGCCTTAGGAATGGCTAACGTAATTGCTTCTTATGGGGATGAGAAAACAGGATTTGTTGCCAATTTGGCATTTGGACCTAGAGCAGATGATGCTATATTTAATGCTCCTGATGATAGTAGCAGTAAAGTTATTAATGAACTTTATGCGTATTGGAATGTTACTGAAAGAATAAAACTTACCATAGGTAATTTCAATACGTTTTTAGGTTATGAAGTAATATCTCCTACAGGAAACTTCAACTACAGTACTTCTTACTTATTCTCTTATGGTCCTTTTTCTCATACAGGAATAAAAGCTGATTTTGACCTGTCAAATGATTGGACTCTTGCATTAGCCGTTATGAATCCAACCGATATTACTGAATTTAATCCAAATAGCGATTATACTTTAGGAACACAGATTGGGTTCAAAAAACAGTACATAAATATAGTTTACGGAAAACAAGTTGGTGCTACAGAGCCACTTTTTCAAATAGACTATACTGGTGGATTTGATATCAATAAAAAATTGTTTTTAGGCTTAAATGCATCTTACCAAGACACAGATGGAGTTGGATTTTCAGGAATAGCCATTTATCCTAACTACAAAGTTAGTAAGTCTTTTGGTTTAGGCTTAAGAGCAGAATATTTTAAGGAAAATGGAAGTTATGGAGCAATTGGTACCACTGTAGCTGACAGTTCTGTTTTTGCAACTACACTTACCGGTAGTTACACTGTTGGCGACCTAACACTAAAACCAGAATTAAGACTAGATAGTGCTTCTGAAAACGCTTTTGTAAACGTCGACCTTGACCCGAGTAAAACGTTATCATCTTTTGTTTTTGCTGCCATATATTCATTTTAATAAATATAAATTACACAAAAAAAGGATTGTCCTATCTATAAGACAATCCTTTTTATATTCGAAAACACTAATTCCTGCCCTTTTCATCTGGATATAATGTTTGGACTATATCACTCTGCCAAAACTCTTTAGTTTCAATATTTAAAGCAGTTATTTTCCCTGTAAATGCCGCTCCTGTATCAACATTCCAAAGATTAAAACACTGTATAGGAACATCTATATTATATTTAGTTGTTGCAGTATGCCCTATATAAATTTCATTATACACCTCTAACCTCTTAGGTAAATTTATAGTCTGGTTATTATTTTTTAGTCTTAAAGAAAAAGCCATTTCCCACAACGTCCGATCCCAATAATAATTGGAAACACACTCTTCTTTCTCCACCCCTTGCAAAGAAGTAAAACCTGCATGTACAAACAGTCTATTTTGGTTATCTATATAATAATTATCCAAACCTTCTAAAAAGGCTAAATGCTTTTCTATAAGCTGCTCCTCAACCCCATCATAACTTTCCTGAGTAAGACTTCCACCATGCATAAGCCAATCCCCCACAATTACTCCATTTTTTAACCATTGGTAGCATTTTTCATCATGATTACCTCTAATAAACACACAGTTATAAACAGCTCTCAACTCTTTTAAATAATCAACAACTGCAACAACATCACTCCAGCCATCAACATAGTCTCCCAAAAAAATCAATGTATCAGCTGTTTTCGGCCCTAATCTATGAATTAACTGTTTTAAAGCCCTGTAAGCTCCGTGGATATCACCAATAACAAATGTGCTCATTTAAAATTATAAATTATTTGATAAATATAAGTGATTATTTCTCCTAAAAGAAACTAATATCCATCAATACATCACACAAAACAAACAATTTATTACATTAACTCTTTAAATGACTAATAAAATAACATAAAAACATATATTTTCTTCTCAAAATGAATATTTATGATTATTTTCGAATGAATTATCAATTAAATGTTGTTATGAGAGGAAATTTAACTAACAATCCTTTATTCTACAAAGAACCAGTTATTGGTATTATTGGTGGCGGAATTGCAGGCGCTACTGTGGCTCAAGAACTCAACAAAAAAGGAGCAAAAGTTCTTCTATTTGAAGAAGGGAAAAGCCTAGTAAACGGCCCTCCTATGTGCCATCTCCATGCAGGAGGCAATCTTTATCGCGAAATATCAAACCAACAATGCATCACCTTACTTCGTGAAGCCGTTGATTTTATAAAACTATATCCAGAAGCTATTGACTATAGGCCAACAGTCATAGCTACTCCAAAGACAGATGAAGGAAGCCCAAATAATTTATTTCCAAGATTAAAGTTATTGCAGCAAGAATATAAAAACTTAATCAGTCAAAATATTAAAAATAAAGTCTTGGGTCCTGCTGAAAGTTACTATAAAGCTTTTGATAAAAACAAATTACTAGCTTTAAAAAACAAAACAGCTCTTGGCACACCACATTCATTTGACGAGTGGATGATTCCTTTTGCCAAAAACGTTGATTTGGAAGCACTGAAATATCCTGTTATAATAGTACAAGAATACGGAATTAATATTTTTAGATTAGCAGCACTAACTAATCTAAGACTAGCAAATTCTAATAAATGCATTTTGCATACATCTACAAAAATAACAGCCATAAAGAGACTAGATAATGGCAAATGGAAAATTAGCTATCAAGAGCACAATAGCACCAAAAGTTATGAAGTGGACTTTTTGGTAAACGCTTGTGGCTTTAAAACTGGAACTATAGATGATATGATTGGAGTACACCCAAAAAGGATGGTTGAATTTAAAGCTGCATATATTTCTCAATGGCACAATCAAAATAATACTATTTGGCCAGAAATTATTTTTCATGGGAAAAGAGGAACTCCAAAAGGAATGGCACAACTCACTCCTTACCCATCTGGATACTTTCAACTACATGGAATGACCAAAAACATTACATTGTTCAATGATGGATTGGCATCATCAAAAACTAAGTCATCACAACCAGAGCTTCCTAAATACCTCCTTAACAAAATCAACAATGGGTGGAAAACTAACGATATATTTAGCAGAACAGAAAAAGCAATTGAACACATAACTCAATATATTCCTAGTTTTTCATTGGCCGAAGTAGGCGCAAAACCTTTATTTGGAGCACAACAAATACCAGGTAACAATCCTGATTTACGAGCTGCTGGAGTTTCTTTTAGCAAACAAAATTATGCTTGTTGCGAAATTGTAAAAGCTACTTCTAGCCTAACGGCTGCCAAAGAAATTGTAAAGCAATTGGATCACTTAAAAATTATAGACTCCAAAAACACTCTTTCCTCGAAAGAGCATTACTTTTCTGAGGAAGAAATTGCAAAAAAAGCAACTTATTTAGCATTTGAACGTAATTTTCCAATAGCGCTATCTCAACTCATAAGTCCTAAGAATAATATTTCCAAAATATCGTTTCATAAAGAAACCCAGCTTGTAACTTAAAACACTATAGACCTGAGCTTAATAAAAAATTAGACGGTTATTTAAATTTTAAGCTCAGTTTTTTACTATTCTCCTTCTTTCTGATACTTTTTAACACCAGCCATTATTGCAACTGGCACATAATTTTCTTTAGGTACTAATGGACACGAATACTTTGGGTTATAAGCGCAGTAAGGATTGTAAGCCTTATTAAAATCTAAATTAATAGTATCTCCTTTTGGAATTCTTAAATCTATATATCTTCCTCCTCCATAAGTTTCTTCTGTGTTAGTATCATCCAAAAAAGGCAAAAACAGATAATTTTCATAGCCTTCAGTTTTTAATAATTCTTGATTTTGATATACATTTAGGCGGTATTTTTTTCCTTGCAACTCAAAAGACAACACCCCATAAACTAACTCTAAGGAAACCCTCTCTGTTGATGTAGGCATCATAAAAGGCAATGCATTAGGTGTCCTAATCAACTTTGCGCTAACACTAAGAAGTGTATCAATTTTAAAAAAATCTAAGCCTTTAAACTTTTTTAGTTCTTCTCTTTTTAAAGGTGATTTTTCTGAACTAAAATATTCCTTATTAATTTTTTTTTGAAACTCTTTTGCTGATTGAAACTTAGACAAAACAACAGTTTTTACTTCTTGTTGATTTTTATCCTCAACATGATACTTCTTTCCCCCATTACAGCTCCAAATAAAAACAAGTAGCAAAAATATTTTTTTCATTTTTTTATTTTAAAAAATAAAAGTACAACTTTAAACTTTTTTTAAGTAGTTTTGCTTCAAATTAAGAACAAGAATGCAAAAAACAATTCTATATACATGTGTCAATTACACCTCTAAACAGAGTGTAAAAACCGGTGTTTATATATGATAGCTTTCTGCATACAATTATAAAAACAAACCCGGTGATAACTCACCGGGTTTTTTTATGGGCAAAAAACAACATTAATTTAAATAATTCAGTAACAACAAAAAGCAACCTCAACAATGAAAAGATTGTATTTAGGATATATTTCTTCTTTTGAAGGACTCTCCAAGGAAGTATGGTGGTTAGCACTAATAACACTTATCAACAGAGCAGGAACAATGGTGATTCCGTTTCTATCTCTTTATCTTACCGAAAATTTGGGCTTTACCCTAGCCCAAGTTGGCTTAATCATGACAAGTTTCGGTTTTGGCTCAGCAATTGGTGCTTGGTTGGGTGGTAAATTAACAGACAAATTTGGCTTCTATAGCGTTATGCTTGGAAGTCTTGCTCTAACTGGTATTTCTTTTATTATTATTCAGTTTTTTAATGGTTTTTATGAAATTTGTGCTGGTATTTTTATTCTTATGATCATTGCTGATGCTTTTAGACCAGCAATGTTTGTTGCACTAAGCGCATATAGTAAGCCTGAAAACAAGATTAGATCCGTAACACTCATAAGACTCGCCATTAACCTTGGTTTTTCGGTAGGACCAGCATTAGGTGGACTTATTATTACTATGCTGAGTTATAATGGTCTTTTTTGGATGGATGGAATTACTTGCATTATTGCTAGCATCTTACTTTATAAAATATTAAACCCTAAAAAAGCAACTATAACTACAACAGAACATGTAGAAAATCCAAAATCGGCTTATAAAGACAAGCGATACATTGTATTTATTTTTGCAATTTTTCTTTTTGCAGTTGCCTTTGTGCAATATTTTTCTGCGATGCCAATCTATTACAGAGAAGTTCACCATTTATCTGAATTTCAGATAGGGTTGCTTCTTTTTATAAATGGTTTTATTATTACTGTTTTTGAAATGCCGTTGGTTAAGTTTTTTGAAAGCAAAAATTGGTCTAGGATCAACAATATAGTTATTGGAATTGTTTTAATCTCTTTAAGCTTTCTATTTCTTAATATCTCATCTTGGACAGGTATTTTAATTGTTGGAATGTTATTCATGACTTTTGGAGAGATGATAGCTTTTCCTTTCTCAAATGCATATGCTATGGATAGTGCAAAAGGAGGAAGACAAGGACAATATATGGCCTTATACAGTATTGCTTTTTCTGTCTCTCATATTTTTGGGCATAATAGTCTGCAGTATATAGAAAAATATGGTTTTGAAAACACATGGTATGCCATTATAGGAATAACAATGATAAGTATACTTATTCTATTGCTATTGAACACTTTTATCAAAAGAAAAAAGACAAGCTAATCGCCAATAGGTCCAATCTCTACGCCTTCTGCATAAGCAACTTTAACGTTGTTTTTACTGAAGGCTTTTTTTATTGCAGCATTTGTTATAAATGTAGCTTCCCAAAAATCATCAGGTAAAACATAAGGACGCACCGCTATTTCGATGTTATGGCTATCAAAATTCACTATTCCAATATTGGGTTTAGGATCCTGAAGCAGTATTGGTAAGGTCAACAAAGTGTCTTTTATTATTTTTTCTACTTTTGGATAGCTTTCTTCATAAGACATGGAGATTTTAGCTTCTAAACGCACTACACCTTTATTAGAAAAATTAGTAACCACCGAATCTGTAATTTTGGAATTAGGCACTATTAACGTTTTACATCCTGGAGTTATTACTACCGTGTTAAATATTCCAATTTCCTCTACTTTACCAAACTTATCTTCAATATTCACCCAATCTCCTACTTTATATGGCTTTAGAGATAGAATCAATACACCAGAAGCAAAATTCCCAAGACTTCCTTGCAACGCCATTCCAATAGCAAAACCAGTAGCAGCCAAAATAGCAATTAGGCCAGTTAAATCTGCGCCAACAATATTTGCTACAAGCATAAAGAGAAATATCTTTAATACCACATCTATAATTGAACACATAAAAGGACGAAGGTTAGTCGTAATTCCAACTTTTGCCAATCCCTTGTCTACAAAACCACGTAATTTTTTAATTACCGTAAATCCTATCCAAAAAATTAGGAGCGCTAAAAACACCTTTGGCATAAAATACACAACTTTGTCTGTTGCTATGTCAAAATACTCTTGTAGTTTTCCAGAAAATAACTCGTCCCAGTTCATATTTATTTCACTGTTTTTATAAAACTAATGAAATTAGTTCTTACAAATAGCATCGCATTAAAATTTTTATAATTGCTTACCGTATATAACATCTAATTCAAAGTTAAATCTAAGCAATACAACAACTACTCTACCCTATCTATCTATGAATTGAGAATGCTAGCATCTTCAATAAAAAACTAACTAATATCTAGAAGTCCCAAGATACTTTTTTACAAGATCATTAAATTCTGGAGTAAATTTAAAGAAAGTCATATGCTCCATATCATATAACATATCAATATCTTTAAATCCATTTTTTAGTAATTCTTCAGTGTAAAAAATAGAAGTTTCATGATCTTCCCTTTTTGCACTCATATTTATAATTTGAAGAAAAGCCTGATACGCTTTAGGATTTACTACTGTTTTTAACATTAGTATAAAATCTAAAGCTTCTTCATCTAATTGTTTTTCTTTTTTTAAATCTTTAACTCTAATATCAATTGATAATAAGACAGCACCTCTAAGTCTATTCGACATTTTTTGTAGATGCATATTGTCGCTAGTTTCAAATTTCTTTAACTCTTCCATCTGATAGCTCCACCAGCCCAAATTTTCAAAATTATAAGTTGCTAAATCTTCATCCAAATAATAGATATAATCGTTTCTTAAAAAGTTTTCTTTATTGATAGCTATATTAGCAGCTTTTCTATCTGCTTTATACAGTTTACTTCTTTTGAGTTCTTTCAATTCTTCTTTATAGTAATCTTTTCCTAGATTGAAGCGGTACTTTTTTTGATTTTTTACTAGTTCAGTATAAGCAAATACATATTTACCTTCTGTCCTTAATTTTGAATAATAACTGTAGTCACTTGCAATAGTCTTAGCAATTAATAAGCTATCTTTTTCTTGCGATCCCTTATTTACCGAGTTTATATAAAATGAAGAAAAGCCTTTAGTAATTATATCAATATTGGGATATTGATGCTTTCCTTCAAAAATTATCAACTCTGTTGGATACTTAAATTTGCGTGCCTGTTTTTGTGTATATCGCACTTCATAATTATTAAGATCATTATCTCCTACAATACCAATCAACAAAAAACTATTCATCACCTTAGGAGTATAAATTCCAGTTACACCAGCACCTATTGCCATAACTCCAGACACCTTTTCTATCTTACTTGCTAAGCGCAACGCAAACCTCGCTCCATCCCCAAAACCTGATAAAAATAAATTATCCCTATCAACATTAATCAAAGAGGTTAACTTATTTGCTACAGCATTAAAGTTTTTAACATTAATACTGTCTGACAAAGCTCCTTTATATCCATCATTCGCAATAAGTACAAAATTGTACTTTTCGGCGCCATTTTTGAACAGAGAAAGTGCTTGTTTTGATTTTCCATTAGGGTCAAAGACAAAAACTACTGGCCAGTTTTTTTTAACATCAAAATTATTTGGTATATAGATTGAAAACGTTTGTGATAAAGAATCTACCACTTTAATATTATGGTTAACAATCCCTTTTTTTAGTACTACTTCTTGTGCGTAAGAAAAAGATATCACAAAAAGCACCGACATTAACAATAGTGTTTTTTTCAAGACTATTTATTTTTTGTTTAATAGATAAGTTAGCTTTTACAACAATTAAGTATCAAAAATCTAGCCATAACTACTCATTTCATTTATTATTTACTAAAATACAATTATCTCTACAATACACCTTATGAAGAAGTAATTACATTATGGTCAACTATTTTAGACAGTACAATATTTGTCTTGGTTTCTCCATAGGTAATTAATTTATCAATAAAACGCTCTAAATGCAATTGATCTTTAAGAATCACCTCCATAATTATGTTTTCATTTCCGGTAATTCGATAGCAATTGGTAACCTCATTAAAACTTTTAACCTTTGAAAGAAATGGCTTTAGTCTTCCCATAAACACTTTAATGCTTATAACACCTTTCAACTGGTACCCTAACAGATGATGATTTAGATTTGCTGTATAAGACTTTATAATCCCGATATCTTCCATCTTTTTTATACGTTCGGCTACAGCTGGTGATGTGAGCCCTACTTGTCTCCCAATTTCGGCATTAGAACTCCTTGCATTTTGCTGCAAAAGCTTTAGGATTTTCCAACTTAATTCGTCAACATTCATTTCTAAAGTGTTTATACAAAAGTAACTTAATTTTTAATCAACTATATTGTTTTCACTTTAAATTATAAATTCCACTAAAAAACTAGATTATTAAATTTGTAGTAGACAAATATACTGATGCTCCAAAACAACATGTCATACTATAATCAAAAAGAGAATGTCTCTCAGCTACCTATTTATATAAAAGCGCTTGAGATTTTTAGCCTTTGCAGAAATGTATCCTCATACCTTACTGAAAACAAAAATATACTAAAACTACAGCAATCTTCTAATAATATAGATCAGAATGCAACTGTTTTGATCTTAAATTCGCTTGCACTTCCTCAAGAGATTGTTGCAATTGCCACGACAAACAATCCAGTTTTAAGAGCAAATCATTTAGCATCATTACAGTACTTAGTTAGTAATATGGTTCAGAAAAGTAAACGCTTAGAAACGTTAAGCAATACTGGTAAAGATTACATTCATTTATTACAACAGGAGTTATATAAACTAAAAAAGCTTCATAGCAATTGGACTACTACTATCAACTAAGTCAAATGCATTAGCTTAAACAATTGATAAGCATTATTTTTTTATCATTATCTTGATAATTTAATAGCAAAAACGCAATCAAGACCATATGTCTGATTGCGTTTTTTATTAGATAAAATTTTAAGATCTCTTTAACAAGTACAACCGGTGCAAGTACAATTAGTACAGCTGCAATTGCTACAATTTCCTTGCTTACAATTGTCACAACTACAATTACATTCTTTATTTTTCATCACATTTTTTTTTCAGTTTCTTAAAGATACAATTCTAATTACATATTTCTACGATACTGTCCGCCAACTTCAAATAAAGCCTTTGTTATTTCTCCTAAAGAGCACACTTTAGAAGCTTCCATCAATTCATCAAAAATATTAGTATTTTGAATAGCTGCTGTTCTAATTTTCTCTATCGTTTCTGCTGTTTTATCCTTTTTATTGAGATGAAGATTTTCCAATACCTCTATTTGATATTGTTTTTCTTCTTCTGTTGCTCTAATTACTTCTTTTGGAATTACAGTAGGTGAACCTTCAGCACTTAAAAATGTATTTACTCCGATAATTGGAAATTCTCCTGTATGCTTCAAAGTTTCGTAATACAAACTTTCTTCTTGTATTTTACTACGCTGATACATGGTTTCCATTGCGCCAAGCACACCTCCTCTTTCTGTAATTCTATCAAATTCTATCAAAATAGCTTCCTCAACCAAATCGGTAAGTTCTTCTATAATAAATGAACCTTGAATTGGATTCTCATTTTTAGTTAAGCCAAGTTCTTTATTAATAATTAACTGTATAGCCATTGCTCTTCTTACCGATGCTTCTGTAGGTGTGGTTATTGCCTCATCATAAGCATTGGTGTGTAAGGAATTACAGTTGTCATATATTGCATACAAGGCCTGCAATGAAGTTCTAATATCATTAAAATCAATCTCTTGAGCATGCAAACTACGTCCTGAAGTTTGAATATGATATTTTAGCATTTGTGCCCTGGCATTTGCTCCATATTTATACTTTAATGCTTTTGCCCATATTTTACGAGCTACTCTTCCGATAACAGCATATTCGGGATCAATTCCATTACTAAAGAAAAAAGATAAATTTGGACCAAATTTATTAATATCCATACCTCTACTTAAGTAATATTCAACATAAGTAAATCCGTTTGCCAATGTAAATGCCAATTGCGTTATTGGATTTGCCCCTGCTTCTGCAATATGATAGCCAGAAATAGAAACTGAATAGAAGTTTCGTACATTTTTTTCAATAAAATACTCCTGTACATCTCCCATCAACCTCAGCGCAAATTCTGTGGAAAAAATACAGGTGTTTTGTGCCTGATCTTCTTTTAATATATCTGCTTGTACCGTTCCACGAACCTGAGCCAATGTATTTTTCTTAATTTCACTATATACATCAGCTGGTAAGACCTGATCTCCAGTAACACCGAGCAAATACAAACCTAAACCATCATTACCTTCTGGTAACTCTCCATTATAAGCAGGCCTAACTTTACCTTTGTACAGTGCCGAAATTTTTGCAGATACTTCTTCTTCTAATCCATTTTCTTTTATATAAATCTCACATTGCTGATCAATTGCTGTGTTCATAAAAAAGCCTAAAAGCATTGGCGCAGGTCCATTTATCGTCATACTCACCGAAGTCATGGCATGAGATAGGTTAAAACCTGAATACAATTTTTTAGCATCATCTAAACAACATATAGAAACCCCAGCATTACCAATTTTACCATAAATATCTGGTCTTCTATCTGGGTCATTACCATATAATGTTACCGAATCAAAAGCTGTAGATAATCGTTTTGCTGGCATTCCCAAACTTACATAATGAAAACGCTTATTAGTACGCTCAGGCCCTCCTTCTCCAGCAAACATACGTGTAGGATCCTCTCCTGTTCTTTTAAATGGATACAATCCTGATGCATACGGAAATTCTCCTGGCACATTTTCCTGCAAACACCATCTTAAGATATCTCCCCAAGCTTGATATTTTGGTAACGCTACCTTTGGAATATCTGTTTGTGATAATGACTTAGAATGCGTTTCTATTTTTATCTCCTTATCTCTTACCTTAAATGAATAAATTGGAGATTTGTATTTATCAACCTTAGCTGTCCATCCCAAAATAACCTCCCAGTTGTAAGGATCAAGATTCATTTTTACTTTATCAAATTCTGCAAGCAATAATTTTATAAAATCTGTATTATCAGTAGTAATTGCTGAAGATAACTTTTCCTCATCTACACCCGTTTTATTCAACAGAACGGTGGTATCAGCAACACTACCTAAGGTTTTAAATATTCCGTATAGTTTTTGGGCTACTTCTACCTGCTTATTTGCAGTACTATCATAAGCTCTATTACTTTCTGCTATTTCTGATAAATATCGTGTTCTATTTGGTGGAATCACAAAAATCTTTTCACTCATTTCTTTAGAAATTTCGAATGAAGATTTTAATTCTGTTCCTGATTTCTCTTGAATAGTATCCATTACCGCCTTGTAAAGTGTATTCATTCCAGGGTCATTAAACTGCGAAGCTATGGTTCCATAAACCGGTAAGTCATCTGAATTAGCATCCCATAAATTATGATTGCGTTGGTATTGTTTCTTAACATCACGTAAAGCATCTAAAGAACCACGTTTATCAAACTTGTTAATAGCAACTAGATCAGCAAAATCTAACATATCAATTTTTTCTAGCTGTGTAGCAGCACCAAATTCTGGTGTCATTACATAAAGGGAAACATCGCTATGTTCTAATATTTCGGTATCCGATTGTCCAATTCCAGAAGTTTCTAATATGATTAAATCAAAAGCTGCTGCTTTTAACACTTCAACCGCTTCTGCTACATATTTTGACAATGCCAAATTAGACTGACGTGTTGCCAAAGAACGCATATATACTCTAGAATCATTAATTGCATTCATTCTAATTCTATCTCCTAGTAATGCTCCACCCGTTTTTCTTTTTGAGGGGTCAACAGAGATGATACCAATAGTTTTTTTAGGAAAATCAACCAAAAATCGACGTACAAGCTCATCTACCAAACTAGATTTTCCAGATCCACCTGTTCCTGTAATTCCTAATACTGGTGTTTTAGATGTTTCGTTTTGCTTGCGAATCTTTTTTAAGGTTTCTTCTGCTACTTCTGGAAAGTTTTCTGCAGAAGAAATTACTCGTGCAATGGCTTTAGAATTTTTCGTTCGTAATTCTTTTAGAGAAACATCTAATTTATTTCCAATTTCGAAATCAGCTCTCTGCACCAAATCATTTATCATTCCTTGCAACCCTAATTCTCTACCGTCATCAGGAGCATAAATTCTCGTGATACCATATTCTTGTAATTCCTTTATTTCTTCTGGAAGAATTACACCACCTCCACCTCCAAATATTTTAATATGCTCTGCACCATTTTCTTTAAGTAAATCGTACATATATTTAAAATACTCATTATGACCACCTTGATATGAAGTTAATGCAATAGCATTAGCATCTTCTTGAATTGCGGTATTTACAACTTCTTCAACACTTCTATCATGTCCCAAATGAATAACTTCTACTCCAGTAGTCTGAATTATTCTTCGCATTATATTAATAGCGGCATCATGTCCATCAAATAATGAAGCTGCAGTAACAATTCTTACTTTATTCTTTGGTTTGTACGGTTTTGCTTGTTCCATCTATAAAAAATCATCAATTTTAAGCTAGCAATTTACGAATAATTCAAAAAAATACCAGCTTAACTTTTAAATATCTATTTTTTTACTTAGAAAGCCATTGCTATACATTTTTTACATTAAATTTAATAAAAAAAACATGTCAAATACTGTTACATTTCTTATTACTTGCCCTGATAAAATAGGGGTTATTGCTAATGTTACCTCATTTATTCAGCAAAACAATGGAAATATTATTTATGTAGATCAACATGTAGATAGAGAACAAAATGTGTTTTTTATGAGAGTAGAAAGTGAATTTGATATTCAACATTTTTCTCTGGATAAGATAAAAGTGAGTTTTAAAGACAGTCTTGTTTCTAAATTTGAAATGAAATGGAGAATTTATGACAGCATTATAAAACCCAAAATGGCTTTATTTGTATCTAAATACAATCATTGTTTATATGATATATTAGGAAGATATACTTCTGGTGAACTACATGTTGAAATCCCGCTTATAATTAGTAATCACCCAGATTTAAAAACAATAGCTGACCTTTTTAACATCCCATTCTATCATATTCCTATAACAAAAGATAATAAAAAAACCGCTGAAAACGAACATTTAAATCTTCTTAAAAAGTTCAACATCGATTTTATTGTTCTTGCACGTTATATGCAAATAATATCTAGCGAACTTATAGACTGCTATCCCAATAAAATTATAAACATTCATCATTCTTTTTTACCAGCATTTGTGGGTGCAAAACCATATCATTCTGCTTATAAAAGAGGTGTTAAAATTATTGGAGCAACAAGTCATTATGTAACAGCCGATCTTGATGCTGGCCCAATTATAGCACAAGATGTTGCTAGTGTTTCTCATACTTATGCTATAAAAGACTTAATTAATAAAGGAAGAGATTTAGAAAAAATAGTGCTTGCTACGGCCATAAAACTCCATATCGATAGAAAAGTAATGGTCTTTAATAACAAAACTATTATTTTTTCATAATTCGATTTTTAAACCTTCATATGCAAAGTTAAATCCTAACCCTTGTACACTATCTTTTAAACGGTGTTGTTTTTTAAGTGCGGGATTGGTATGGTTAAAATGAATAAAGTAAATTTTATTTTTTATTTGCTCACTTTCCTTCTCGAATAATTTTACTGTTTCAGTAACAAAGGGATGTGGTACTTCTGACATGGGCCTATTGATCTCTCCTTCTTTAAAAAAAGTAGCATCTAACAAGGCGTAGTCCACTTTTTTAACTTCTTCTACAATATTCTTCTCCCATAATTCCCACTTGTTAATATCTGGAATAAACAACATAGATTTGGTATCCCCTTCAATCTTATACCCAACGGTTTCAGAAAACTCATCTCTATGTGGTACAAGAATAGGTGTTACTTTCAAGGCAGTTGACAGCTGTATAGTACTATCATTTTGCAATGCTTTTAATTTTATATTTTCTAATATAACTAATTGATTCCAAGGACCATTTTGTTCTAAAAATTGTTTCATTTTTGGCATTGTATATGTGACGATAGCTGAAGCTCCCATTGCTTCTCTACCAAACTGCATTAATCCAGTATAATGTCCAATATGAGCGTGAGTCAAAAATACTCCATCAACTATTTTATCACCAATAAAACTTTGTTGTTCTAAATTCTCTAACTGTACTGTAATATCTGGAGTAGCTTCAAATAGCCATTTCCTTTTTGTTTTGTGAGAAACCAAACCTAATGCCGTGATGTGTTTTTTAGCTTCTTTTCCATCATAAAAGGCGATACAACATTCCTTTTTACAATTTATTTGTGGAAAACCAGCATCTTGGGCAGTTCCCAAAACCACAACATAATCAGGTTGCTTAAGCTTCAAACTATCTGCAGAATATTGCTTTTTATTAACCAAATACTTTGAGTCATTATCTGTTGTCTTCTCTTTGTTTTTTACACAAGAAAAAAACAGAATAAAACACATCCCAAAAGCAAGTCCTCTTAAACTGCTATTTATCATCATAAATTTATTAATTTTGCAGGTAAAAGCTTCACAAAAATACAGAAGCAAAAAAAATATTATTATGAAATTTACAAAAACTTTTGCAATTATAACTCTTTTATTTTTTAGCTCATGTGCTGAACTGCAACAAGTAGTTAATCAACTACCACAGGGTACAGGAACGGGAATAGGTAATGCAGACATAGCTTCTGGATTGCGACAAGCTTTAGATTTTGGTATTGACAAACAAGTTGCTAAACTAACTCAAAAAGATGGTTTTTATAAAAACGATTTGGTAAAAATACTATTACCTGAAGAATTAAAAAAGGTTGACAATACCCTAAGAAAAATTGGTTTAGGCAATTTAGCCGATGAAGGGCTTAAAGTACTAAATAGAGCAGCAGAAGATGCTGTAAAAGAAGCTACACCTATTTTTGTTAATGCTGTAAAAGGCATTACTTTTAATGACGCCAAAAATATTTTATTAGGTGCAGATAATGCAGCTACTCAATATTTAAAAAACGGAACCAATACTGCTTTATACCAAAAATTTCAACCTGTAATAAACTCTTCGTTTGCTAAAGTTGGTGCTGATAAGATATGGGCTAATTTGATTAACAAGTACAATACAGTTCCTTTTGTTCAAAAAGTAAACCCTGATTTAACAGACTATGTAACACAACAGGCACTTAAAGGTGTTTATGATATGATTGCAGTGGAAGAAAAAGATATTAGAACAAAATATTCTTCTAGAACAACAGATTTACTTCGTAAAGTTTTTGCCCTTCAAGACGGGAAATAAACACTTAAATATTCAAAACATCAAAGTCCTTTTCATCAGAAAAGGACTTTTTTTTGTAATATTCTCAAAATCAAACAATAAAGCATCAATACAAACGTTACAACTATATATGAATGATTAAAATTTTGAGTAATTTATTAATTTAGCCATAACGCTAAATTAACAGCAGCCTGAGATAATTGCTTCATTTTTGCAGCATTATTATATCATACTTTTGAATAAATTATTTGAGTTAGCTAGTTAAAACCGATGGAAGCATCGGTTTTTTTTTATCATTATCACCCTATATAAACTATAACTATTAAACAACATTTATCAAAGCAAACAATAGAATTACAAGAACCTTTTCAACTATATATAAGCCAATAACATAAGGCTTATCAACTCCATATTTTTAAGATTTTTCTATAGCAATTCTTACTTTTTTGAAATAGTCAAAAGCACCTAATAATCTAGAACCATACCAAGAAAAATATTCTCCATCTACCAAGAGTACTTTTGCATCTGGAACTACATCAGAAAACACTTCAAAATGTTTTTCTTTAAACGGATAGGGTTCTGAAGAAAGCAATACTACATCAATATTTTTCTCTTTTAACTCTTCAAGAAACACTTCAGGATAACGCTCTTGATCTTTATAAACATTATAAAACTTATTGATTTCTAATAAATGATTGATAAAAGTTTGATCAGCAGCTATCATCCAAGGTTTTTTCCAAATAAAATAAGCGACGTTTAAAACTGGTTTATTAGCAATAAATGTTTCAAACATTTTAAGTTTATCTGCAATAGTATTTAAAATTTTTTCTGCCTTTGTTTTGCAATTAAACAATGTTGCATATTGCATAACCATAACTCTTGTATCTGCTAATGTTTGCATATCTGATACATGTACAGGAGCAATTTTTTCTAAAGCTAAGACTAGTGCTAGGGTATTTTCTTCTTTATTACAAAGTATAATATCTGGGTTAAGTGCTTTAATCTTATCCCAATCAACCTGTTTGGTGCCACCAACAATAGTCTTCGTTTTTTTTAAATGTTTTGGATGTACACAAAATTTGGTAATGCCCACAATACGGTCTTCTAACCCTAGGTCAATCAATAACTCTGTCTGGCTAGGCACCAAAGAAACTATACGTTGCGGTATATTTCGCAACTTTAGTGTCCTTCCTACCTGGTCAGTAATTTTTATGATAATTCTAAATATTAAAAATTAAATGATTAGCATCTTGAGATCATCAGCTCCTAAATACTGATAAATGCGTAACCGTTATTACAATATGGCTTCCATCTGTTGCTGTAATGCTGCTGCTTTTTTTGCTGATGCTGTTGCAAAATCCTTTCCATTAGAAGCATATATGATTCCTCTGGAAGAATTAATTAGGAGTCCAACAGTACCATCGGTAGTCATTCCGTATTTACATACCTCTTCTAAACTACCACCTTGAGCACCAACTCCTGGAACTAACAAAAAACTTGAAGGTACAATTTTTCTGATATCAGTAAAAAATTCAGCTTTAGTAGCACCAACAACATACATTAGATTTTCTGAATTTTTCCATGTAGATGCAGTTTTCAATACTTCTTTATATAATGGCTCACCATCAACTCTTTTGGTTTGAAAATCAAAAGCTCCTTGATTAGACGTTAAAGCTAAAAGGATGGTGTGTTTATCTGTATATTCCAAAAATGGTTCTACAGAATCCTTTCCCATATACGGTGCAACTGTGATAGAATCGAAGCCTAAATCTTCAAAAAAAGCTTTAGCATACATGGAAGAAGTGTTTCCTATATCTCCTCTTTTTGCATCTGCTATGGTATATAGTTCTGGATAATTCTCCCGAAGGTATATAATTGTTTTCTCTAACGATTTCCACCCCTTAATACCATATGCTTCATAAAAAGCGGTATTAGGTTTGTAAGCTACAGCCAAATGATGTGTTGCATCAATAATGGCTTTATTGAATTCAAAAATAGGATCTTCAGTAGCCAATAAATGCTGTGGAATTTTATTTAAATCAACATCTAATCCAATACATAAAAAGGACTTTTTCTTTTGAATTTCGGTTACGAGTGCTGCTGTAGTCAAGTTAATCTTTTTAATATGTAAATATTTAGTATCTGATATTGAAACATTAATAATGAATGCTACTAAAAAATATCTGAAGCCTCTTTCATTTTTTCGGTATTCTCTGCAAGCATTAATTCATCCACAATTTTCTGAATATCACCATTTACTATATTTTGCAAATCATAAAGTGTAAGTCCAATTCTATGATCGGTAACACGTCCTTGAGAATAATTGTAAGTTCTAATTTTTGCACTACGGTCTCCAGAAGAAACCATACTCTTCCGTTTTTCTGAATCTGATGCTAATTTTTTTGCCAATTCTATGTCATACAACCTAGAACGCAATACTTTTAATGCTTTTTCTAAGTTTTTATGAGATGATTTTTGATCTTGACAGCTTACAATCATACCTGTAGGTTCGTGATGTAATTTTATAGCAGAATAGGTTGTATTTACCGACTGTCCACCAGGACCTGTAGATGTAGTACGTTCAATTCTTACCTCCGTCATGTCCAATTCTAAATCGAACTCTTCTGCTTCTGGCAATACCATAACAGTTGCTGCTGACGTATGTACACGACCTTGAGTTTCAGTTTGTGGAACACGTTGCACTCGGTGCACACCTGCCTCAAACTTCATGACACCATAAACATCTGTACCAGAAACCTCCATAATTATTTCCTTAAAACCTCCAGATGTTCCATCGCTAGCAGATACCACAGCTGTTTTCCAACCTCTTCCCTCACAATACTTGGTATACATTCTAAATAAATCACCTGCAAAAATACTCGCTTCATCACCTCCGGCTCCAGCTCTAATCTCCATGACTATATTCTTAGCGTCTTCTGGATCTTTTGGGATCAACAAAAATCTAATTTCTTCTTCTAAAGCAGGTATTCCTTCTTTAGCTTCTTCTAATTGCATTTTCGCCATTTCTACCATTTCGGCATCACTTCCATCAGCCAAAATTTCTTCAGCCTCCTCCATATTGGACAACAATTCCATATAAAGAACCCGTTTTTCTACAAGTATGTTAAGATCTTTATATTCTATATTCAGTTTTACATATCGTTTTTGATCTGCAATAATATCTGGCTGTATAATAAGGTCAGAAACCTCATCGAATCGTTGTTTTACAATATTTAATTTATCTAGCATGTCCGTTCTTCGAAATTAGTGCCGCAAATTTACAATTTTTACAGCAATTGTCCTTAACCTATAGTTGTTAATAATTTATTGTTCTTATTTATTAGTCTTTTAGTATCTTAATGGTTTCTTTTTTATTTTTACAGAAAGCATTAAAATAAATTATGGATTCTAAAAACGATTTGACTTTTTCTCCTCAACAATTCTTAAGAACATACAAATTTGTTTATTATGGAGTAGGTTTTGGAATGATTGTATTGTTAGTTTTAACCTATTTTTATACTGCACAACAGGTTCCTGAAACTACATTCACTTTTAATCAGGCTATTAATACTGCTATCGTTATAGGTTTTGTAGGTTTTTTTTCTGGAAATATCGCATTTAAGTATTTGCTTAAATCATTACATAAAAAAGAAGATTTAAAAGACAAGTTTTCTGGTTACCTTATAGCAAATATTACTAGATATGCATTAGTAGAAGGACCAATTGTAGTGGCTGTATTTTTTTACTTATATCAAACACATATTGCTTTTCTAATCGTTATTGGTACCTTACTAGGATATTACCTTACCATTAGGCCTACAGCCGCAAAAACAATTATGGACTTGCAACTAAAAGGAGAAGACAAATCTAATTTTAATAAAGCAATTAAAAAATCGGCTACCAATTAAAAAACACGCATATGCAAACAGGAATCGTATCTACAACATGGCTATCTGATCATCTCAATGATAAAAATCTTATTATACTGGATGCAACTATAAAAAAGGTTATTGAACCTGATGGCATTATTTTAGATATGCCTAAGATTCCAAATAGTATCCTTTTTGACATTAAAAACAAGTTTTCGGATCAAAGTGCTGAATTACCTAATACGTTTCCAAGTGAAACTATGTTTACTGAAGAATGTAGAAAATTAGGAATTAACAAAGACAGTATTATTATAGTTTATGATGGATTAGGAATTTACTCTAGCCCAAGAGTATGGTTTTTATTTAAAGCAATGGGACACCAGAATGTTGCAGTTTTAGATGGAGGATCACTTGCCTGGGCATCTGAAAATCGTACGACAGTATCAAACTATGCTGATGTGAATACCTTGGGTGATTTTGAAGCCAAATTTGACCATAATCTTTTAGTTAACAGTGATGAAGTACTAGATGCTTTAAATGATTATGAAGATATGATTGTAATGGATGCTAGATCTAATCCTAGGTTTTCTGGTATGATTAAAGAACCAAGACCTGGCTTACGGAATGGCCATATGCCAAATTCTTCTAGTCTTCCTTACACAGATCTTTTAGAGAAAGGAAAGTTTAAATCTAAAGAAGCACTTCAACATATTTTTGACAAACATTACATAGAAGATAGAAACATTATTTTTTCTTGTGGTTCTGGTATTACAGCATGTATTTTAATATTAGCTTACCATCAGATTAGTGATAAAAAAACACAACTTTATGATGGTTCTTGGACCGATTGGGCACTGAATCTAGAATTACCAATTGAAAACATAGAAATGTACATGCCCACTGAAGAAGAATATGATGATGACGATGATTGATATTAATGACAATCTATAGTTGCTGTAACCACATCTACAATTGGAGTAGGTGATAAATAAGGAATTCCAAGTCCTAAACCACGGAGGATAAACAACACACCAATAATAACCACAAAAACAGGAACTGCCTTTCTGATGTGCTGTTTAGACTTTCCGCTTAAAAAATTTCCTAAATATATTGCTGCTGTCATCAACGGGATGGTTCCAAGTCCAAACAATGCCATATACAAAGCACTTTGCCATAAACTGTTTTGGGATATTGCTCCAAATACGCCCATATATACCAATCCACATGGTAGAAACCCATTGAGGAAACCTATGGTTAAAAAAGTATCTGTAGTTTTTTTCTTTAGGGCCGCTCCTAAAGATGACTTTACTTTAGAGATTAGCTTGAAAACTGGTTTAGAAAAATTGTATTTATTAAATATTTGATAAGGAATAACAACTACTATAATCATCAATACTCCAGTAAATATAGACAACTGCTGTTGCATTCCAAAAATATAAAAACTCTTCCCTAAAAGCCCAAAAACAAGCCCAATACTACTATAGGCAAGTAATCTACCAATATGATAAATTGTAATTTGCGTTATCTTCTTTGCAGGATTATGATGATCTACTGGCAACATAAAGGCAATAGGTCCACACATGCCAACACAGTGGAAACTCCCTAATAATCCCAATATAAATCCTGCAAATATCACCTATAAAAAATATTATAATTTGTATTTATTGACAATCATATCAATACATCAAGTTTTTTTTAAACATATAGTTTTCGCCTTTATAGGACCACTCTATCTTAATGTTCCAACGTCCATCCAATAAATTGTCCTCAGGTATGAGCAAATGAGAACTAGACAAGACAATCGGCAAGTCAAAATCTAATTTTTTATTGGATGGTCGATATAGGAACACATTTCCTTTAATATTTTTAAATACGTATGCTTTTGGAAACTGAACCTGTAAGCCAGAATCCACTTTTGTCACCGTTATATTTTCTTCTAGAGCCATAGCCTTTAGCTCCAAATCTATTTCTTTCTGATACCCAAGCTCATCTTTATAATATTCTTGTGTAACCAAATCATGACTAGCTTTATCTGAACTTGACATTCTGATTACAAAAAATAGAATAAATGAAATAAATAAAATATAGCCAACTACAATTCCAAATCCCCAGTTAAATTTCATACTCTTTTCTTATTAGTTTATTTATAACTCCTAGGCCCCATAAAAGATGTTGTAGTTGTTTCTATCAACTTATCCCTACTATAAACATCTATCATTAACCTATCCTTATCACCACTTAATGCTGCTGCATTAATTTCTATAAACAGTGTTCCTTCTGCTATTCCTTGTTTTTCAATTACAAAGTTATGATCGGACACCATAAGTACTTTTCCTTTATGGGATTTTAACTTAAAATGCACATCTTCAATAGCTATTGTTGTTTTATTTACAATCTTATATGTAAATACATTGCTTATAATATTATTATCTTTACGTTCATATAGTTGTCCAGGAAGCCTTAAAATATTTGCTTCCACATCATTTCTTAAAAATAACATCCCTACAAGAACAGCTGTTAAAATCGCTAATACAGCAGTATACCCTTTAAGTCTAGGGGTCATTTTAAATTTCAATCCTTTTTCAATATTATCTTCGCTTGCATAACGGATAAGACCTTTAGGTAAATCTACCTTCTCCATCATATCATCACAAACATCAATACATGCGGTACAGTTAACACATTCTAATTGTGTACCATTTCTAATATCAATTCCTGTTGGACATACATTAACACACTGAAAGCAATCGATACAATCTCCTTTACCACTAGTATCTCTATCTTCGTTTTTCTTGAACTTGGCTCTTCCTTCTTCTTTTTCTCCTCGTTTATGATCATAAGCCACTATAATGGACTTGTTATCCAGTAGAACCCCTTGGAGTCTACCATAAGGACAGGCGATAATACAAACCTGCTCTCTAAACCAGGCAAAAACAAAATAAAATACTCCTGTAAATATTAATAGGGAAACCAAAGTGCTTAAATGATGCTTTGGCCCATCTATAATATATTTTAACAACTGATCGCTTCCGATAAAATAAGCTAAAAAAACATTGGCAATTAAAAAAGAGATGATCAAAAAGATAATCCATTTTAAAACTCTTTTCCTAATTTTTTCGGCGTTCCACTCTTGTCTATCAAGCCTCTTTTGCTGTCCTCTATCTCCATCTATCCAAAACTCTATTCGCCTAAAAACCATCTCCATAAAAATGGTCTGGGGGCAAATCCATCCACAAAATATTCTACCAAATGCTACAGTAAATAATGCTATAAAAATTACACCTATCAGCATTGATAACACAAAAAGGTGAAAATCTTGTGGCCAGAACGGGAACCCAAAAATATTGAATCTTCGTTCTAGTATATTGAATAATAAAAACTGATTTCCTTTTATTTTTATAAATGGAGAAACCAAAAGAATAACCAATAGTAGGTAACTCACCCATTTTCTATACTCCCAAAACTTACCACTAGGCTTTTTAGGGTATACCCAAGCACGCTTTCCATCTTCGGTAAGCGTACTTATGGTATCTCTAAATACTTCTTTATCTGGTGTTTCCACAATTCTTATACTTTAAGATCGTATTTACTTCTTCTCCTCTTCTATCTCAGCTACCCAAACATCGCCTTCAGCTGCTTTTGGATTTGCGGGTGTTGTTCCTTCAAATGTTAACAAATAACTTGCTACCTGAGCCATCTCTCTAGGTTTTAAGGTTTGTTTCCAAGAAATCATTCCTTTTCCATCTCTTCCTCCTTCAGATATCGTTCTAAACACATTTTTTATTCCACCACCAAGAATCCAATTTTTATCCGTTAGGTTAGGACCAATACCTCCGCCTCCATCTGCCATGTGACAGGCTACACAGTTTTGAGCAAATATTGTTTTACCAGCAGAAATATCTGCAACTTCTGTTAACAATGCTACTGTATTAACATCTACTAAATCTTTTGCCGTTTTTTTATACTCTTCAATCGCTATTCTTGCTGCTGCTACTTCTTTATCATATTCGGCTTCCATCCCGTCTCCATCTAAGATTTCGAATCTTACAAAATAGATCACTGCAAAAACTATTGAAGCATAAAACATATAAATCCACCATGGCGGTAACTTATTGTCTAATTCTCTAATTCCATCGTAGTTGTGGTCAAGAATAATCTCATGTTCTTCTTCTATATCCTTACTACCACCAAGGTTTCTAAACAGTTTTTTAATTCCAGCAAACTGATTTTCTTCTCTTTCTACAACTGCATCATCATATCTCTTTTTAGCTGCATCATTAAGAGTTCTATACATTACATTTTTTATAGCTGCAACACTTACTTCAATTGCTATTGCAAAAAGTAACACTATAATTAAGATTGTCCATATTACTGGATACTTTATTAATGCAGACTCTTCTCCAGAATCTATAGTAAACTCAAATAGTCCATAGGAAACCAGCAAGATTCCTACAATTCTAATATATGGCATTAATGTTTTCATGTGTCTATGTTTATTTTGTTAAATCGACCACATGGTACATCTTCATTAGTCATCTCCTTGGGTATAGAAGTCTTTGTAAATGGATGTTTCATGTGTTTTTATTTATTTGTTTTTTAACGGTTACCTGCTGTTCGCTAATACTTATTTTTTGAATAATGAACTTTTAAACATGCTCGTTTCATCTTTTGTTGTTACTTTCTTGATGCCGACTATCTTTATATGATAGTCAGCTCAGTTATTTTTTAAATGAATATTATTCAAAAGGGATATTACTTACCTCTTTTATGTGTTCTTTTTTAGCCGTAAATACCCACCAAAAAAGGCCAACAAAGAAGAAAAAAAATATTAATAATGATATCATAGGGTAAATCTCTATCCCAATAATACTTTCCATGTGTCCTTTAATAAATTTTAGCATAATCTTAATTATTATCGGTTGTAGGGTTCTTTATTTTAATATCAGTTCCTAGACGTTGTAAATATGCAATTAGCGATACTATCTCACGATTCCTCATCTCTACAAACTCCAGCTGATTCTCTTTTGCATATTTTTTATCAGCTTCATAGGTTTTTACAAAATCAGGATCGTTATATAAGTTTTTCTCAATTGCTGTCCCTTGTGCTAACATAGAAGCTTGCGCATTTGCAATATCTTCCTCTGTATATGGTACTCCTAATGCTACCATAGCTTCCATTTTTCCCTCTGTCAAAGTCTTATCCTGTTCATCGGTTATTAGCCATTTGTATCCTGGCATAATAGACCCATCTGAAGTACTTTGCGGATCATACATATGATTTAAGTGCCAGTTATCTGAATACTTACCTCCTATTCTAAACAAATCTGGTCCCGTACGTTTACTTCCCCATAAAAATGGATGGTCATATACATACTCTCCTGCTTTAGAATACTCTCCATAACGTTCTACCTCACTTCTAAACGGACGAATCATTTGCGAGTGACAGCCAACACATCCTTCTCTGATATAAATATCACGTCCTTCTAATTCTAACGGCGTATATGGTTTAACACTTGTAATTGTCGGTACATTAGATTTTATTAAAAGTGTTGGTATAATCTGAACCGCCCCTCCTATTAATATTGCTATTGTAGCAAAAATTGCTAGTTTCACTGGTTTTCTTTCCAGCCATGTATGGTATGCTTCTCCTTTAGTTCTGTGCCTACTAACTTTTACCAAGGCTGCTGCTTCTGCTAATTCGTCTGTTACTGCTGATCCTGCTCTTGCCGTTTTGTAGACATTAATTATCATAACAATAACTCCAACTATAAACAATGTTCCTCCAATAGCACGCATCCAGTACATTGGCATAATTTCGGTAACTGTTTCTAAAAAATTACCATACACCAATGTTCCATCAGGATTAAAATCTTTCCACATTAAAGCCTGTGTAAACCCAGCTACATAAAGTGGCAAAGTATACATAATGATTCCTAAAGTACCAATCCAAAAGTGCAGATTAGCCATTGAGGTAGACCATAATTTTGTTTTAAATAACCTTGGTACCATCCAATATATCATACCAAATGTCAAGAAACCATTCCATGCTAATGCGCCAACGTGTACGTGAGCTATAATCCAATCTGTATAATGCGCTATTGCATTTACATTTTTAAGAGATAATAATGGACCTTCAAATGTAGCCATACCATAACCAGTAATTGCCACAACCATAAACTTTAAAACGGGATCTGTACGTACTTTATCCCAAGCACCTCTTAGCGTTAATAATCCGTTTATCATTCCTCCCCATGATGGAGCCAGTAACATTATTGAGAATACAACTCCTAAATTCTGAGCCCAATCTGGCAAAGCAGTATATAATAAATGGTGAGGGCCTGCCCAGATATAAATAAATATTAATGACCAGAAGTGGATGATAGACAATTTATAAGAATACACAGGTCTGTTTGCTGCCTTAGGGACAAAATAATACATAAGACCCAAAAACGGTGTTGTTAAGAAAAATGCCACTGCATTATGTCCATACCACCATTGTACTAGTGCATCTTGTACACCTGCATATACAGAATAACTCTTTAATGCACTTACTGGCAATGCTAAACTATTAAAAATATGAAGTACAGCTACTGTAATAAACGTTGCGATATAAAACCAAATTGCAACATACATATGACGTTGTCTTCTTCTTAAAATAGTTCCAATAAGGTTCCATCCAAAAACTACCCAAATTAATGTTATAGCAATATCAAAAGGCCACTCTAATTCGGCATATTCTTTTGATGATGTATATCCTAATGGTAGGGTTATAACTGCACCAACAATAATTAACTGCCACCCCCAAAAGTTAATTTTACTAAGCACATCGTTAAACATACGTGCTTTAAGCAACCGTTGACTGGAATAATATACCCCAGCAAATATTGCATTACCTACAAATGCAAAAATTACTGCATTGGTATGTAATGGACGTAATCGTCCAAAACTTAGCCAAGAAATACCATCGGTAAGATTTGGGAATAAAAATAGAAACGCTAGTAGCAAACCTACTATCATTCCTATAAGCCCCCAAAAGATGGTAGCATAAAGAAAATTCTTCACGATTTTATTATCGTAATAAAATTGTTGTACTTCCATAGTTAATTCTAATTTTCAGTTATAATTTGTGTTGATTGATTATTTTCTTTACTCTCTTCTACAAGTTCATCATCAAATAGGATGCGAACAGATGGCGTATATAAATCTTCGTACTGTCCCTTTTTTACCGATATTATATAAAACACAAAAAAGACAAGGGCTACCAAAACGCTAATTGCTAATGTTAAATAAATTACACTCATACTATATTTATTAGAATACAAAGGTACTTTTGCAGGGTGCCAGAAAACATGACATTTATCAGTTAACATCCATTTTAGTACACTATTTTATTATTTAGAATAGTTCTTATTAATTCGGCTTTACAGTAGTATAATTATTTAATTCTCTTCCCTACAATACTTGTTGCTACAGTGGTAAAAACCACTATACTTACGGAACTCAGCGGCATTAAAATAGCAGCCACAACTGGCATTAAATTACCAGTTACAGCAAAAGAAAGTCCAACAAGATTATACACCAACGACAATAAAAAGCTCCATTTTATAATCTTAATTCCCGTTTTAGAAGCTTTTAAAAAAGAAAATATCTTTTTAAACTGGTCGGCATCAAGAATGGCATCGCAAGCTGGTGAAAACACATTAACATTTTCGGAAATAGCAATACCAACATTACTTTGTGCCAAAGCACCAGCATCATTAAGTCCATCTCCTACCATTAATACTTTACAACCTGCTTCTTGAAGTTTACAGATATAATTAAGTTTATCTTCTGGTTTTTGCTTGAAATGCAACTGTACTGATTTTGGAAAAACCCCTTGCAAATACTTTCGTTCTCCTTCATTATCACCAGAAAGTATAATAATCTTATATTCTTTTTCTAAACTTGTAATTTGTTGCTTTAAGCCTGCCCTATATTGATTTTTAAAAACAAACTCTCCTTTATAGGTATCAGCCATACTAACATGAACAGATGTCTTTTCGGAAACTCCGCGTTCTGGTTTGCCCACAAAACCAGCTGATCCAATTTTTATCTTATCATTTTTATAAGTTCCCAAAATTCCCTTTCCAGTATGTTCTTCGTACTCATCAAGGGTTACAATATCATGTTCAGAAAGTAAATCGTACAGTGTTCTACTCAAAGGATGATTAGATCCTCTTAATGTATTTTTAAGCAACAATTCTTCAGCTGGTGTTAACGTCACTCCATGATACTGCACTTCACTTTTTGTAGCAGTAGTAATGGTTCCTGTTTTATCAAAAATAATGGTGTCTATTTCTGCTAAACGCTCTATTACACTTGCGTTTTTCAAGTAAAACTTTAACTTTCCAAAAATATGAAGCAAATTGCCTAATGTAAACGGAGATGATAAGGCTATTGCACAAGGGCAAGCAATAATCAAGACGGCAGTAAATACATTTAAGGCCTTGCTAGCATCTATAAAAAGCCAAAATGCCGTTGCTACAAATGCAATAGTTAGAATGGAAACAGTGAATCTTTTGCTAATACGATCTGTTAAGTTTTCAAATAAATTATCTTTATCCTTACTAAACGCTTTATTGCCCCATAGCTGGGTAAGATAACTTTGGGCTACGGATTTTAGCGCTTCCATTTCCATAACACCATTTAGCTGTTTTCCTCCTGCATATATCTTATCACCAGATTTTTTTATAACAGGCTCAGCTTCTCCGGTAACAAAACTATAATCTATATGTGTCTGTTTACTTATTAATATTCCATCTACAGGAATCAATTCTTCTGTCCTAATTAATAATCGATCCCCTTTTTTTACATCATATATAGGAATATTATCTTCTTTTTCATTAGTTCCAATTCTTGTAATTGCTATTGGAAAATAAGACTTATAATCTCGCTCAAATGACAAATAATTATATGTTTTTTGCTGAAAAAATTTCCCTAACAATAAGAAAAACACCAAGCCTGCTAAACTATCAAAAAAACCAGATCCCAAATCAAAAAGAACATCTATGGTACTTCTTAAAAACAAAACAGCAATACCAAGGGCAATTGGCACATCTATATTTAATATTTTTGATTTTAGTCCTTTATATGCTGTTGTAAAATATGATGCTCCTGCATAAAATACAACCGGAAGAGAAAAAGCAAACATTAAACTTCTAAACACTACCTTATATTGGTCTAACCAATACTCATCAACTTCAAAATACTCAGGAAATGACAAAAACATAATATTTCCGAAAGCAAAACCTGCAAACCCAAGCTTATAAATTAGACTTTTGTCACTTTTATTATCTTTAGTTTCATAATCCTCAAGACTTATATAAGGTTCATAACCTATAGTACTTAACATTAATACTAATTTTTTTAAAGAATAATTAGTACAGGTATAAGAAATTTGCACTGTTTTTTTTGGAAAGTTAACTTCAGAAGAAATTACAGCTGGATTTATTTTTTTTAGATTTTCAAGAACCCATATGCAAGAACTGCAATGAATATGAGGAATATATAAATTAACAATCTGCGTTTTTTGTTCAGAAAACGTTAGCAGTTTTTCTACAATAACTTTATTATCTAAAAAATCGAATTTACCGATATTCTCTTTTGGACTAGCACCAGGATTAGAAGCAATGTCATAATAATTTATAAGGTTATTATTTGCAAAAATCTCATATACCGTTTTGCAGCCAGTACAACAAAAAGGTTTTTGATCATAAGAAATTTTTATTGCATCACAATTATCTCCACAATGAAAACATTTTTCCATTTAAAATTTACTTAGTATATTACAGTACTACAAAGGTCATTAAGATGATTTCCTTAAAACATGATAAATATCAGTTTTAGTAATTATTAATAGTTGTAATTTTACACCATGAGCAAATGTGAGAATTGTATTATTCGGCAATTTAATGCACTTCGTGCTTTAAGTAAAGAAGAGCTAAAAAAAATATCTGACACCAAAGAAAGCAGAAACTTTAAAAAAGGAGATGTAATTTTTGATGAAGGGGAAAAACTTAATGGAGTATTTTGTGTACGGAGCGGAATTTCTAAATTATCAAAATTAAGTCCAAATGGAAAAGACCAAATTGTAAAATTGGCTTCTAAAGGAGAGGTTTTAGGACAACGATCTGTAATCGTAAAAGAACCAACCAATTTAAGTGCAATTGCACTTGAGGATATGGATGTCTGTTTTATTTCAAAAGATCATATTGTTGATTCTTTAGGGAAAAATCCAGAATTTACTAAAGAAATCTTACGTCATATGGCTCATGAACTTAAGGAAGCTGACAATGTTATTGTTAATATGAGTCAAAAAAATGTAAAGCAAAGAACTGCGGAAGCACTTATTTATATTAAGAGTAATTTTGGAATAGATGCTGAAGGTTTTTTAAATTTGGTGATATCAAGAGAAGATATTTCTAACATTATTGGTACTGCTACCGAATCGTGTATTAGAATTATTTCTGATTTTAAAAAGAAAAAACTCATTGAAACCTCGGGTAAAAGAATAAAAATAATAAATGAAAAAGGACTCTTACAATTAGCGCAGGGACTTTCTTAGAAAAAAACTATCTTTATAAAAAGCTTTTAACAGACCCTAAGCCTTTTAAATAAGAAATTATCTTATGAAAAATATTTTATTACCCACTGATTTTTCAACGAACTCGTGGAATGCTATTACATATGCATTGGCACTATACAAAGATCAAGAATGTACTTTTTATCTGTTACATACGTATACTCCGTCTATAATTAATAGCAGATATCTTGCTACATTAACTATTGAATCTGGAATTGAAGATTATGGTAAAATAAATGCTGATAACGAATTGGAGCGTTTGCTAAATCGTATTGATTCGGAATTTGTTAATAAAAAGCACAGCTTTGAAAGCAGTTCTTCTTTTAGTCTATTGGCAGAAGCCATTAAAGAGCTTATCAATACCAAAGCAATTGATATTATTATAATGGGAACAAAAGGCGCTACTGGTTTGGAAAAGATTTTTATGGGAGGAAACACTGTTAGGGTCATAAAAGCGATTGAAAAATGTCCTGTCTTAGCAATTCCCGAATTTTATGAGAATCCGCTTACCGAGATTGCTTTTGCTACCGATCTAAAAAGAGCTTATAATAAAATAGAATTAGAGCAACTTATTAATATTGCATCTTCTTTTAATGCAAGTATAAGAGTAGTGCATGTACAAACAGAAACTGAACTTTCTGAAATACAACAATTTAACCTTAACTTACTACTCAACCACTTTGACGGTCAACAATATAATATTCACATTATCCCAGAAAAAGTTTCGGTATCCTACAGGATTCAAAAATTTGTAGAGGATATGAATATTTCTCTTTTAGCCATGATAAATTATAAACATAGTTTTATAGAACAGCTTACCAGAGAATATGTAATTAAAAACATTGCTTTCCAAACTCAAGTTCCGTTTTTAGTCCTGCCAGAAATAAGTAGTAAAAATGTAAAAATGAGAATTTAACTCCTCTTCTGGCATTTAATACTACATGGCTTTTCTCGAAATAGAAAAGTTTTCCAATAGCATAATTCAAACTATGGATTTAAGTTATCAATTTCCAGTTAGATTTTTGTAGAATTATTATGTATACAAATTGTAACATCTAAAAAAAATGCTTTTTTTTTTGGCTTGACATTGGTTTCTATGGCCATCAAAACTCATTGAATATCGTGACCTAACTATTTATAACATTGCTAACTTTTGAAAACCAAGCATGAATTAAGAGGGTTTGAAAAAATAATACTGGAGCATCAAAACCGCTAGATTTAAGTATTAATTCAATTTCTTTTACTGGTTCTAAAGCCACCTTAGTACCGAAAGATTTGGTTCTTATGGGCATGTTAGCATATCCATGCATATTTTCCCAAACTTCAAGAATGCCCTTATATACCGAGCTAGACATATCTGAGGCTAAATCAGCATTAATCATATATGCACCTGGTTTAAGTCTTAAAGCAATTTCTAAGAAAAAAGTACTTCGATCTTTCTTATCAGTAAAAAAATGAGAAACCAAAATGCTAGTAGCTATGTCGAAAGGTTTTGTTTCTGGGAGCGAATCTAGATAGCCTTCATGAAAAGTACAACGGGATAGGAAGCCATACTCTTTAGCACGTTTCTGACATATTTTAAGCATTTCTGAAGCAGGTTCTACCACGGTAAAATTCCAATTCGGAAATGCTTGAGCAAGATATATCAACTCTGAGCCCGTTCCTGCACCAACACAAAGAACTCGTGCATCTGCAGGTGACTTTAACAATAACATACGAATGCATAAATGCAAAGCGTCTTTAATAGCAATAATTTTATCTCTTTTAGCATCATAAGCCTCTGCATTATCTTGACTATACATGTTATTTGTTTCCTGAAACTTCATCCTATTTATTTTTGATTCCTCATTTAGCTCAACCTATTTGTATTCTGTTTTTCAAAATTATTTTTCAAAAGTAATATTTTTTTTTAAACTAAAGCAACTATGTCGCAATAATGAATTAAACTCCTAACATTATTTTCATCAGAAACTCTTTGTTATAATTTATCTAACTGATTGCTATTTTTATCATCGCTTATAGTCCAGAAAAAGCCAATAAAAAAGAACTGATCTGCTGCTGGGGTTAATGCTCTTCTTCCAAAGTCACCATTTACGTCTGGAATATCGCTATATTGGTATCCATTAATATTTTTAAATCCAAGTATGTTATTAACAGAAAAGTAAAGTATTTTTTGCTGACTTATTAGGTATGCCCAATTAAAGCTAAGATTATTATACGTTTTTGTTTTTTCAGTTAAAAACCCTCCTGTATTAGGATTGGTATACGACCTTCCTGATGCAAAAGAATAACTCAAACCCAATTGGCTTCTCCATTTCTCTACCCAGTATTTAGAAACTACAGATAAATTGTGCTTAGCACCAAACCTTGGTTTTGCTGTTGTAGGATAATTTTTATAATTACGCTCCGTTTCCAAAAAAGAATAACTTAACCAATAATCCAGTTTTTTAAACGTTTTGCTATCCCTCCAAAAAAGATCGAGACCTGATGCAAAACCATCTCCTGCATTTGATAAGTTACTTGTCGGAATTACATATTGGGTATTATACTTTATAAGATCATCATATTTTTTATAATATGTTTCTGCCCTAAAAATTCGTCCATCTGTTATATGTTGATAATTAAAAATATAATGTGCTGCTTTTTCAGAATTTAAATCTTCGTTATACCTTAAATAGGTATTACTCGGGCTTTGATAAAAATCTCCGTACGCAAAAGAAAATTGCCCATTTTCACTTACCTTATATGCCAAAGAAACTCTAGGAGAAACCGTATATTCTTTTTGTAAAGCAGAATATTCTGTCCGTAAACCTACTTTTGAAGCAAATTTATCGGAGAAATAAATGTCAGCTTCAGCAAATGCAGCACTAATATTAGTATTTACCTTGGAGTTAAAATCGAAACCTGTTTCTCCATAGTAATCTTCATTAAACTGCGACAAAAAGTGTTCTACTCCGAAATTCAACTTAAATCTACTACTAAAATTCTTTTTTGCCGTAACTTTAACATGGTATGAATTTTCTTTAGTATCTATATCATCTAAATGCTGAGTAACTCCAGTTTTTCCATAAGTATAACTTAGACCTGAACGTAAAGACCATCCATTTCCAAAAAAACCTTTGTAAGAAGTATTCATATAGAAATTACTATTTTTTAACTTAAAATGCACTCCATCCTTAAAATTAATATCCTCTTGCGTTAAATCAAAACTAGAAGTATCTAAAGCAGTGTATAGTTTTATGATGCCTTTTGCTAACTTATATCGATAAACGGCTTCGCCAGAAAACGTTTCAAATGGCTTGTGCCACGTATTTCTATCATTAAATAATGCCTGATATGGTGCCAAATTTATATATGACGTATTGACACTTAAGGAACTTTTACCCCAAATTTGGGTATTACCCAATCCAGCACCTACACTCATTATTGAAATATCTGTTTTTTCTTGGTCTGGTTCATCTACTGAAGATAGTAGCAAGACACTAGAAAGTGCCTGCCCATATTCTGCCGAATATCCACCTGTAGAAAAAGCCATTCCCTTAAATAAAAATGGAGAATAGCGACCACGAGTAGGAATATTATTTGTGCTTGGTGCAAAAGGCGTAAAAACACGTATTCCGTCTATAAAAATTTGTGTTTCTTCGGCATCACCGCCCCTTACAAACAACCGTCCATCTTCAGCCACCGTTGATGTACCTGGTAAGGTTTGCAATGCTCCAACAAAATCTCCTAACGCACCTGCTGTTGTCACTACATCTAACGGTTTTAACACTGATACTTTTGCATTATCCCCAGCTTCAAAGGTTCCTGCTGTGAGTGTAACACCATTTAATGAATTTATTTCTTCTCTCAATTTTATTACTAAGTCAGTCATCTTAGAAATATTAGATGATAAACTATAGGTTTCAAAACCCAAATAAGAGATCACCAATTTTTGGATACCTTTTTCTGTAGTCTCAAAATTAAAAGTTCCTTTATTAGTAGTTGTGCCTCCATCATAGGTTCCTTCAAGAAATACATTTGCGCCTTCTATTAACTCTCCTTTAGTATCGGTAACTTTTCCAGTCACGACATGTTGGGCATTAATAACACCAGTAATCATAAACATAAATACAACTACTATTTTTACTCTTTTTATTGTGTTGGTTATCATTTTTGTTCTTTTCTATTATAAGCACAAATATCTATTGCATGCCTTCCAAAAAAGATTAATACTTACCGAATTGTTATTTTTAACGGATGATTTGTAATAAACTATATTTTTTTGTGTTATACATAAGTACCTAATATCTACCTATAATGAACTATAATGAAGATCAGCACAAAGACCAACAAATAAAATGTGCCAAAAAAATTGCACAATTAACAAACGAAACCAGTCAGAATATTGCTGAATGCATGGATATTATTGATAAAAACAATACATCCATGACTAGTTTTCCTCTTGAATTTATTGCTTTTGCCGAAAAAATAGCACACAAATTAAGTAATGAAGAAATAGAATTACTATCAATTCTTTCACAAAAAGTAATTGGAATTCAAAAAATAAACACTGAAAATTTCAGACTTGTTGTAGAATTGGCAGATATGCAAAGACAACGCGTAGAAAACGCATTGGACGACTACAGAGAAATTTTATAATTTATAAAAAATGTAAAAACAAAAAACGCCTTGCAACTATTGTTTGCAAGGCGTTTTTTAATGAAATCAAATTCTTAGTTTGCTACTTCACTAATAAATTTAACTCTATAAAGTCTTAGCTCATCTTCCTCATAATCTCCATCGAACTCGGCTATTGCATCATCAATTTTATCTGTTTCAGCTTCTAAAAAGTAATCATGTAGCTCTTCTTGCTGGTCTTCATCTAATACATCATCAATCCAATAACTAATATTCAATTTAGTACCGCTATATACAATCTGTTCCATTTCCCTAACCAAAGCTGGAATATCCAAGCCTTTTGCAGAAGAAATATCATCTAATGGTAATTTGCGATCTACATTTTGAATGATATATAATTTTAATGCTGAATTGGCTCCTGTACTTTTTACCACCAAATCATCTGGACGTACAATATTATTTTCTTCTACATAGGATGCAATAAGTGCTATAAACGGTTTACCATACTTTTTTGCTTTTCCATCTCCTACACCATGTACATTAATAAGTTCTTCCAAACTTACTGGATACTTCAATGCCATATCATCTAAAGAAGGGTCTTGAAAAACTACAAATGGAGGTACTCCGTTCTTTTTTGCTTCTTTTTTCCGAAGGTCTTTTAACATTTTTAGCAGTTGTACATCTGCTGCTGCACTACCTCCTTTATTCATTGTTATAATACTATTATCTTCATCAGTATCATAAATATGATCTTCCGTCATCATAAAAGATGGGGTGCTTTCTACAAATTGCTTACCTTTATCTGTAAGATGTAACACACCATATTGTTCTATTTCTTTTTTTAGGTATCCAGCCACTAATACTTGACGTATTAGTGCCATCCAATATTTATCTGACTTATCTTTTCCAATACCAAAAAACGGCTTCTGATTAGTTTTATGAGATATTATAACAGCATTATCCCTACCTATTATTGTATTTACTATATTATTAGATTTAAACTTTTCTTTAGTGTCTCGTACAACTTCTATAAGTTTTACTACTTCCGCTCCTGCTTCTTTTTGTACTTTAGGATTCCTTACATTATCATCCATTTCAGCACCATCCCCAGTAACACCATCAAAATGTTCTCCAAAATAATGTAAAATAAACTTTCTCCTAGACATCGAGGTCTCTGCATATGCCACCATTTCTTGCAACAGTGCATTCCCAATTTCTTGTTCTGCTACAGGTTTACCAGACATAAACTTCTCTAGCTTTTCTATATCCTTATAAGCATAAAACGCCAAACAATGTCCTTCACCACCATCTCTACCGGCCCTACCAGTCTCTTGGTAATAACTTTCTATACTTTTAGGAATATCATGATGAATCACAAAACGTACATCTGGCTTGTCAATTCCCATACCAAATGCTATTGTAGCAACAACAACCTCGGTATCTTCCATCAAAAACATATCTTGATGTTTAGATCTCGTCTTTGCATCTAAACCAGCATGATAAGGAACAGCATTAATACCATTTACCTGTAATACTTGTGCCAGTTCTTCAACTCTTTTTCTACTAAGACAGTATATTATTCCAGATTTCCCTTCATTTTGCTTCACAAAACGAATAATATCCACTTCTACATTCTTTGTTTTTGGACGTACCTCGTAGTATAGATTGGGTCTATTAAAAGAAGCTTTAAACAACTTTGCATCCGTCATTCCCAAGTTTTTAAGAATGTCTTCCTGCACCTTTGGTGTTGCTGTAGCTGTTAATCCAATAATAGAAATATTATCTCCTAATCTTGCTATAATACTCTTAAGGTTTCTATATTCTGGTCTAAAATCATGTCCCCATTCCGAAATACAATGGGCTTCATCTATTGCTACAAAAGAAATCTTAACCGTTTTTAAAAACTCAACGTAATCGTCTTTAGTTAAGGATTCTGGCGCAACATAAAGTAATTTTGTTACTCCACTAGAAATATCACTCATTACTTCTTTTATCTCCGTTTTATTTAACGAAGAATTTAAAACATGTGCAATTCCTTTTTCTGAAGAAATACCTCTAATTGCATCTACCTGATTTTTCATCAAAGCAATTAAAGGTGATACTACAATTGCAGTACCCTCTTGAATTAATGCTGGTAACTGATAACAAAGAGATTTCCCTCCACCAGTTGGCATTATTACAAAGCTATTATTTCCTTCTACTATATTTTGAATTACTTTTTCTTGCAATCCTTTGAATTTTGAAAATCCAAAATGATGCTTTAGTGAGGCGTGTAAATCAATTTCGTTCAAACCCATTAAATCTTTTTAGTATTTTACATACATTTGCATATCTTAAAGATACTAATTTCTTTAGTTTTTACAAACACTAAATTTTATAAAAAATTTGAGCGCTAAAAATGCAATTATCGCAACCGCAAAACTAACAATTGAAACTGAAAGTTCAGCTATTCATAACCTTATATCTTTTATAAATGATGAATTTGCCGATGCAGTAGAACATATCTTACAATCAGAAGGTAGGGTAATTATTACAGGGATTGGAAAAAGTGCAATTATAGCTATGAAAATTGTAGCAACAATGAACTCAACCGGTACTCCAGCAATATTTATGCATGCCGCAGACGCTATTCATGGAGACTTAGGAACTATTCAAAACAACGACGTTGTAATTTGTATTTCTAAAAGCGGAAACACTCCTGAAATAAAGGTATTAGTTCCGCTCTTAAAAAACGGAAACAATAAGCTTATTGCCATAACTGGTAATAAAGATTCCTTTTTAGGTACGCATGCTGACTATGTTTTAAACGCACATGTAGACAAAGAAGCTTGTCCAAATAACCTTGCTCCTACAACGAGTACAACAGCACAATTGGTTATTGGAGATGCCCTCTCTGTTTGTTTATTACAACAAAAAGGATTTACTAGTAGTGATTTTGCTAAATATCACCCAGGTGGTGCCCTTGGAAAAAAACTATACTTGAGAGTTTCCGATATGGTTTCTACCAATTTAAAACCTTTAGTAACACCTGAAACAAGTATCAAACAAGTAATTGTTGAAATTTCAGAAAAACTTCTCGGTGTTACAGCAGTGGTAGAAGACAACAAACTAGTTGGTGTTATTACTGATGGTGATATTAGAAGAATGCTAAACAAACATGACAATATTAGCACCCTAAAAGCTAAAGACATCATGACTCCAAACCCAAAAAGCATTAGCTCCGATGCTATGGCTGTTGATGCCCTAGAACAAATAGAAAACAATAATATCACTCAATTATTAGTTGCTGATAATGGCAATTATATTGGTATTGTTCATCTTCATAACTTAATAAAAGAAGGAATTATATAAAATGGCAAAGGCTAAACAGAATCCTCAAGAAATGTCTTTTTTAGACCATTTAGAAGAATTAAGATGGCATCTTATTCGTGGTACTATTGCTGTACTCTTTATAGCTTGTTTTGCTTTTGTAGCAAAAGGATTTATATTTGATACCGTTATATTAAGCCCTAAGAATATGGATTTCCCTACCTATAGATTCTTTTGTGCTATTGCTACTTTTTTTAATGTGACCTCAGATTTCTGCGCCGATTCTTTACCATTTACCATTCAAAACAGAACCATGGCAGGCCTTTTTTCTGCTCATATTTGGACCTCCATTTGGGCAGGATTCATTGTTGGTTTTCCATATATCTTATATGAAACATGGAAATTTATCAGTCCTGGATTGCATGAAAGGGAACGTAAACATTCTCGTGGTTTTATTCTTATTGCTTCTTTATTATTTTTTACTGGAGTACTTTTTGGATACTATATAATAGCACCTTTATCTATTAACTTTTTAGGAACTTATACTGTAAGTGCAGAAATTGTTAGCGAAATAGACCTTAGTTCCTATATTGCAACACTTAGAGCTTCTGTTATTGCCTGTGGAATTATTTTTGAACTTCCCATAATCATCTATTTTTTAACTAAAATAGGTTTGGTTACGCCTCAATTTCTTAAAAAATATAGGAAATTCGCTTTGGTCGGGGTACTTATACTTTCTGCCATTATAACTCCTCCAGATATTACTAGCCAGATTGTTGTTTCAATACCTGTTTTTGTATTATATGAAGTTAGTATTATAATTTCTAGAATTGTATTAAAAAAACAAGCAAAAAGAGAAGCAAAAGAGAAGCAAAAAAGAAAGAATTCCTAAAAATTGCATAAAAGAGATTTTACATACCTTAGAAATGTCTATTTTTGATTTTATATCATATTAAGAATGAAGTTAAGAGCTGAAAATATAATGAAGTCCTATGCAGGACGTAAAGTTGTTAAAGGAATTTCCCTTGAAGTTAACCAAGGAGAAATTGTAGGTTTACTTGGGCCAAATGGTGCTGGTAAAACCACTTCTTTTTATATGATAGTTGGGTTGATAAAACCCAATGGTGGAAAAATATTTCTTGATGACATGGAAATTACTAATTTTCCTATGTACAAAAGAGCACAACACGGTATTGGATACCTTGCACAAGAGGCATCTGTTTTTAGAAAATTAAGTGTTGAAAAAAATATTTTAAGTGTTTTGCAATTAACCAAACTTTCCAAAAAAGAACAGCTACACAAAATGGATTCATTAATTGATGAATTTAGCCTTGGTCATATTCGTAAAAATCGTGGAGATTTGCTTTCTGGTGGTGAACGTAGACGTACAGAGATTGCAAGAGCATTAGCAACCGATCCTAATTTTATACTACTAGACGAACCTTTTGCTGGAGTTGACCCTGTTGCCGTTGAAGATATACAACGTATTGTTGCTCATCTTAAAGAAAAAAATATTGGTATTCTTATTACCGATCATAATGTACAAGAAACTTTAGCCATTACAGAACGTTCTTATTTAATGTTCGAAGGTGGAATTCTAAAATCTGGTGAACCAGAAGAGTTAGCAGCCGACGAAATGGTAAGAAAAGTATATCTTGGACAGAATTTTGAGTTGCGAAAAAAGAAGATTGATTTTTAGTCTCTCATAAAAAAAAATCATAGGACAGCAAATAAATAGGCTTATTTATTGTCTTAAAAGGCCCTATAGCTTAGTACTTTAGAATAAATACCAAAGAATCGTCAGAATAAATATCATAATTATATTTAAACGTTTCTTTCAAGAGAAAAAAAGACAAATATTACTTCCTAAAAACCAATTTATTTCTCCAAAACATTTTTGTATCTTGTTCTTTACTTATGATACAATTTATACTTAATAATACCGTCATTAAAACAACGGTGAATGCGGGAGTTACCCTACTTGATTTTATCAGGACCAATAAACAACTAAAAGGTACAAAAATTGGTTGCCGAGAAGGCGATTGTGGTGCTTGTACTGTTTTGGTTGGCAACCTAAAAGACAATACCGTTACTTATCAAAGCATTACTTCTTGCATCTCCCCTTTAGGAAATGCAAATGGCAAACATATTGTCAGCATTGAAGGTATTAATCTTTCTAAAGAACTAAATGCTGTTCAAGAATCTATGACAAAAAACTATGCTACGCAATGTGGTTTTTGCACTCCAGGATTTGTGGTTTCAATGACAGGATTTGCATTACAAAACGCTTCAAAAAATTCATGTAACGATGCCATTAGTGGTAATATATGCCGATGTACCGGTTATAAATCCATTGAAAAGGCAGGTTTTGAAATTGAAAATAAGCTAAAAGAAAAAGATCAAAATCATCAACTAGATTGGCTGATAAAAGAACAATTTGTTCCCGATTATTTTAAAAATATTCCCAATCAATTAAAAAATTTAAGCTTAACAGAAATTAAATCAGAAGGAACTCTTGTTGCAAACGGAACAGATATATACGTGCGACATGCAGATAAACTGGCTGAAGAAAACATACAGCTAGTAGCAGCACTAAAATCATTAGAAGGAATTAGTTTTTCTGAAAGCATTTGCACTTTAGGGGCAAATACAACGGTAACTGAAATTGCGGAAAACAAAAAACTACAACTACTGTTTCCCAAACTGAAACAATTTTTAAAATTAGTTTCTTCAGAACAGATTAGGAATATGGGAACCCTGGGCGGAAATTTTGTAAATGCATCTCCTATTGGAGATATGACTATTTTTTTTCTAGCATTAAACTCTACCCTAACTATCCAGCACAAAAAAGGTAGTGAACGACAGCTTCCGTTTCATGAATTTCATCAAGATTACAAAAAATATGATTTACAAGAAGATGAAATCTTAAAATCTATCTCTTTTGAGATTCCAAAAGACAACATGCATTTTAATTTTGAAAAAGTAAGCAAACGAACACATTTAGATATAGCAAGTGTTAATAGCGCAGGAAAAATTAACCTTGAAAATGATAAAATTTACACGGCTCATTTTTCTTTAGGCGGTGTAGCTGCAGTTCCAAAATACCTATTTAAAACAAATGCTTTTTTAGTCAATAAAACAATCAGTTCTGAGATCATAAAAGAAGCAGAAGGTATTTTACAATCAGAAATATCACCAATAAGTGACGTCAGAGGAACAGCAGCTTACAAACGTTTATTAGCAAGACAGCTATTCTATGCCCATTTTATAACGCTTTTCCCAAATAGAATTGCAATACAAAAACTTTTTTAACCAACAGATATAACCTATGAAAAACATAGACAGCTACACCCATGTAAGGGGCGAATCTATATTTGTAGACGACCTAATGTTACGTCAAGACACCTTAATTGGCTTATGTTTTGACGCTCCTAAAGCTCATGGCAAGATAAAATCTGTTGACTATTCAAAAGCAGAAGCACTTGCTGGTATTGAAAAAATATTCACCTATAAAGACATTTTAGGAGAAAATCAGATTGGAGGTATTATCCCCGATGAACCACTTTGGGCAGAAGATGAAATTCATTTCTGGGGACAGCCTATAGCATTTATTGTTGCTGAAACAGAAGCCATTGCAAAAAAAGCAAGAGCCTTAATCAAAATTGATATTGAAGAACTTCCTGTAATTACAACTGCCAAACTTGCCAAAGAAAAAAAGAGTTTTATAAATGAACCGCGTTCTTTTAAATTAGGAAATACCACCAAGGCCTTTGCCGAATGTGAATATGTAATTGAAGGTGAAACATTTTCTAACGGACAAGAACATTTGTATTTAGAAACACAAGGTTGCTATGCTATACCTCAAGAAAATGGAAATATAAAAATTGTTTCATCAACCCAAGGGCCTACTTCTGTTCAAAAAACGGTAGCTAAAGTTTTGGGAATTTCTATGCATAAAATTGAAATTGATGTTACTCGTCTTGGTGGTGGATTTGGTGGTAAAGAAGACCAAGCAACACCATGGGCAGTTATGGCAGCTGTTGCTGTACAACATCTAAATAAACCAGTAAAATATGTATTAGATCGCCATGATGATTTACGTATGACGGGAAAACGACACCCCTACTCTTCTTCCTATAAAATAGGGCTTAACAAAGAGTTGAAAATTAATGCCTTTGAAGTTGAGTTTTTGCAAAATTCTGGTGCCGCTGCTGATCTATCACCTGCAATTGCCGAACGAACATTGTTTCATGCTACCAATAGCTATTTTATACCTAATGTAAGCACTACAGTATATAGCTGCAAAACTAATTTACCCCCAAATACAGCTTTTCGTGGTTTTGGAGGTCCACAAGGAATGTTTGTTATCGAAAGTGCTATTGCAAATGCTGCTGATAAAATTGGAGTAAAAAAAGACCAAATTCAAGAACAAAATCTTCTCGCTGAAAATGATGAGTTTTCCTATGGACAGATTGCAACACAAGTAGAAGCGAAAAACACTTGGGAAACCGCAAAAGACACTTTCCATTATAAACAATTAACCCAAGAGGTTGACAGTTTTAATGCTGAAAATAAATTGTATAAAAAAGGAATTTCTTTGATGCCTATTGCATTTGGAATTTCTTTTACCAATACACCAATGAACCATGCTAGAGCCTTGGTTCATATTTATCAAGATGGTAGTGTAGGTATTTCTACTGGTGCTGTTGAAATGGGACAAAGTGTTAATACCAAAATGCTACAAGTTGCATATCAAATTTTTGGTATTAGTGCATCAAAAGTAAAAATAGAAACTACCAATACTACTAGAGTTGCAAACACATCGCCAAGTGCAGCAAGTTCTACCGCAGACCTTAATGGGAAAGCTGTAGAAATGGCATGTAATAGCTTAATTGCAAGGTTAACAGAAGTAGCTGCTACACTACTTTCTTCCAATGAAGAACATATCGTATTTAAAGACAACTATATTTTTGTAAACAGCAAAAAATCAAACCTAACATGGGAAGCACTAATAGCCCAAGCAATGTTAGAAAGAGTTGCACTTTCTGAAAACGCACATTATGCAACACCAGAAATTCATTTTGATAAATCTAAAGAAAAAGGACATCCATTTGCCTATCATGTTTATGGTACAGCAATAACACTTGTTACCGTAGATTGTCTTAGAGGTACTTATGAAATTGATGCCGTAAAAATTATCCATGATTTTGGAAAAAGCATGAATTTAGGTATTGATATTGGACAAGTTGAAGGTGCTTTGGCACAAGGAATCGGCTGGATGACGCTAGAAGAAATTGCTTATGATACTAACGGTAGATTACTTTCAAATGCATTATCTACTTATAAAGTGCCAGATATTTTTTCAGCACCAAAAACTATAGAAACCATTCCGTTACAAACTGAAGGACATGTACTTGCTATTAAAAAATCTAAGGCTGTAGGAGAACCACCATTAATGTATGGGATTGGAGCTTATTTTGCTATTCAACAAGCAGTAAAAGCATTCAACCCCAATTATACCCTAAAGTTTCATGCGCCTTTTACTCCTGAAAAAGTATTACTAGCACTTTACGAACAATCTTAATTCAACAAACTATCAAACTACATTATACCAAACATAATATACTAAGAGGTGCAGTAATTTACAGTGCTGGAGATCTAATTGCAGCATTGCTCTTAAATGAATTTTCATGGCCACGATTACTAGGGATGGTACTGGTTGGCGCTACACTTTATGCTTTTGAAATTCCAAATTATTTTGCTTGGATTGTAGAACGAACTAAACAATATACTGGCACAAAACTTACTTTAGCAAAAACAACCCTAGCTATTGCCTATTTTAATCCGTTATGGATTTTTCGACATTTGGTATTTATCAAGTTGTTTTGTGGTAACTTTAATCAGGTTAACTCAGACTTACTCCTTATTGCATTATGGTCATTTTTGGCAAATATTCCAATCTCGTTTATTGCTAACTATATCATTCAAAACAAAATAAAACTTAATTGGCGCTTTTTGGCAAGTGCTATTTTTTCAGCAATTATGGCTATATATTATGCCCTTAGTGAAACACTATTTTAAATGATTTTTTGGCAACACATCATCAATAAATTACAAGACAACCAGAACGTATATCTATTAACAGTAATAGAAAACTCTGGGAGTTCTCCTGGTCGTAAAGGATTTAAAATGTTAGTTTCCGAAGATGGTTTTATTAACGGATCTATTGGTGGTGGTATTATGGAATATAAACTTTCTGAGGAAGCCAAACGATTACTAAAACAGGGCATTCCACTAAGTTTTATCAAAAAACAAATCCATAAAGGAAAAGGAAAAGATGGTTCTGGGATGATCTGTTCAGGAGAACAAACGGTTTCTTTTAACTACTTAAATAACAAGCAGTTACCAGCTGTAAAAAACATGCTTGCTAGTTTGAAAAACGGGGATGAAGGAACGCTTATTTTAGATCAAAATTTACTTAGCTTTTCTAATGAAACTATTAGAGATAAATTTCAATGTAACATCAATACCAACAACAACTGGTTTTACAAAGAACATATTGGTTTTAAAAACACAATCTATATTATTGGTGCTGGTCATGTAGGCTTGGCTCTTTCTGAACTAATGTCAAAATTTGATTATAAAATTGTACTTCTAGACAATCGAAAAGAACTAAACACCCTTGAAACCAATAATTTCGCACATAAAAAAATAGCTGCTGATTATAACGATATCAATAAATATATACCTGATGGCACCGATTCTTATGTGGTTATCATGACCAACACCTATATTGATGATAAATTGGTATTGAGCAAATTACTAAAAAACAATTACAAATATATTGGTGTGCTTGGAAGTAAATTTAAACTTGAAACCATGTGGACAGTACTAAAAGAAGAAGGATTTTCTAAAAATGAATTGGCAAAAGTTAATGCGCCCATTGGAATTTCAATAAAAAGCGAAACTCCTAATGAAATTGCAGTAAGCATTGCTGCACAAATCATCAAAATTAAAAACAGCTAGAACCTCAGTCTGATATAAAAACAACAGTATTAGATGACCTAATTTTTGATATAATTTTCTGCCGAAAATCAAATAATTCTATTAGCTCAAATTCAGATTTAGAGCATTCTTAGTTATTACTCGTTACATTCATCACCATAGAAACTACTACATAACCGATAATAATGATTGGAATTGCTGAAAATTGTAAAACTATCAATCCAATAACACTAGCTATTAGAAACAAGTATCGAAAAGCATTGCTTTTAAAATCCCAGGTTTTAAACTTAAGCGCAAATAATGGAATTTTAGCATTTAATAAATACGTACTCAACAAGGTAATACCTAACAAAAACCACTTGTTCAAAATTAATTCTTCAATTGCTATATTGTCTTGATACAATAGTAATAATGGGAAAGAAAGTATTAACAAGGCATTGGCAGGTGTTGGCAAACCTATAAAACCATCTTTCTGACCAGCATCTATATTAAAATTGGCTAACCTATATCCAGAAGATAAGATAATTAAAAATCCAAGTAACGGAATTGCATTTGCCACTAAGGCATCAATAGTGGTGATTTCCAAAAGCGAATATCCTGTATCCATACTTTTATTTAACAACTGAAACATTACAATTCCAGGTACTACTCCACTTGTTACCATATCTGCTAATGAATCTAATTGCAAGCCCAATTCGCTCTGTACATTTAATGTTCTTGCTGCCAAGCCATCAAAAAAATCAAAAAAGATCCCAGCAAACACAAAATATGCTGCATAATCTAACTTCCCATTCACCGCAAAAAGTATTGCTATACATCCGCATAATAAGTTTAATAAAGTAATAAGGTTTGGTATGTGCTTTTTCACGATTTTGATACTTTTAAGCCACTAAAATACAATTTTTAAGTTATGGAAATTATAGCATTTTATAGGATTCAATTAAACAATTCAATTTCAACAAAATACACCACAAAATAGTTGTCTTTAAAAACAATAATTCTTTTTTTATCACTTACAAAGCATATTCTAAGGCAGAACTCCCTACTCTAATTATTTTTTGCTGATATTTGTTGCTTATTCTCATTGTAAAAAAATCATAATTATTTTTAAAATGAATTTAAAACACAGCATTTGTTGCTTAATTTTTCTTGCTTTTGGTATTAGTATTGCTCAGCAAAATCAATTATCCAACAAGGCAGAAATCAGCATTATTACTATTGGACCTGGAAGCTTTTTATACGATTCTTTTGGGCATAATGCTATACGCGTACAAGACAAAGAAAAAGGTATTGATTGGGCTTTTAATTACGGGAGATTTGACTTTGATCAACCTAATTTTATCTTAAACTTTTGCAAAGGCAAACTTAATTATGAGCTTGGATTAGCCCAATTTGCTCCTTTTGCAGAAGGCTATAGAAGAGAAAACAGGTGGATGAAAATGCAAGTTCTAAATCTGAATCAACAAGAAAAACAACGTTTTTACAATTTTCTGATTGATAATGTACAGCCAGAAAACAAAAACTATCTTTATCACTTTTTTTATAATAACTGTGCTACAAAAATTAAAGATGTTGCCCAGTCAACCAGTAACAATAACATTGTATTTAATACCCCTAGTGGTTTTGAACAAAAAACATTTAGGAAATTAATTCATGATTATATCCCACAAAACTCATGGGGGAGTTTTGGTATTGACCTTGCATTAGGCTCTAAAATAGATAAATTGGCAACTCCAGAAGAGCATATGTTTCTTCCAGATTATTTATCTTCTTTTTTTGCTAATGCAACAACCAAAAATGGTACTCCTATTGCAAAGCCATCAACGATAATTTTAAATTCAACAAGAGGTAAAAAACCAACCATTATCTTAGGCTCTCCATTGTTTGTTTTTGGCATTATAGCATTGCTAATTTTGTGGATTACCTACAAGGATCATAAACAACAAAAAAGGAGTCGTTGGTTAGATATTATACTATTTAGCAGTACTGGACTTATTGGTGTATTTTTGTTTTTATTATGGTTTGCAACAGATCATACAGATACAGCGTATAATTATAACCTGCTTTGGGCATTTCCACTAAATATTATTTTAATTTCTAACGTTGTCAAAAAAACAGCAAAAAAATGGTTTATCAACTACCTTAAACTAATCTTAATAATGCTTTGTTGGCTCTGCCTGCATTGGATAATGGAAATACAATTGTATCCCATAGGTATACTTCCTTTTTTAATAGCACTATTTATTAGGTATTGGTATTTGATTTCTTTTTATAAAAAACAATAATGAATTTACTCTCAGTAGAAAATATTGCAAAATCATATGGGGAACGCGTTTTGTTCACCGACATTTCTTTTGGTATTAATCAAGGGCAAAAAATAGCTTTTGTAGCTAAAAATGGTTCCGGAAAAACATCAATACTAAATATTATTACTGGACTTGATGTTCCTGATAGTGGAAAAGTAGTTTCAAGAAATGAAATTGATATTTCCTTTTTACCTCAAAAACCAAACTTAGACCCTAAGTTAACTGTTGAGGAAACCATATTTGCTTCTGACAATAGAATACTACAAGTGGTAAGAGCTTATGAAAAAGCACTTGAAAACCCAGAACAAGAAGAAGCCTATCAAAAAGCTTTTGAACAAATGGATTCTTATGATGCTTGGGATTTTGAAACTAAATACAAGCAAATACTTTTTAAATTAAAACTAGATCAACTAGATCAAAAAGTAGCTTCACTTTCTGGAGGGCAACAAAAAAGATTGGCATTAGCATCTATTCTTATCAATAAACCAGATTTATTGATCTTAGATGAGCCAACCAACCACTTAGATCTAGAAATGATAGAATGGCTGGAAGCATTCTTTAAAAAAGAATCCATAACCCTGTTTATGGTAACGCACGACAGGTACTTCCTAGAACGTGTTTGCAGTGAAATTATAGAACTAGACCAAGGAGAATTGTTTACTTATAAAGGAAACTACTCGTACTATCTAGAGAAAAAAGATGCCCGTATTAACTTAGAGAAGGTTACTCAAGGAAAAGCAAAACAACTCTTTAATAAAGAATTAGATTGGATGCGTAGGCAACCAAAAGCGCGTACTACAAAGTCTAAATCTAGAATTGATGATTTTTTTGAAATTAAAGAAAAGGCACATAAAAGAAGAAATGACCACCAAGTACAATTAGAAATTAATATGGAACGTATGGGTAGTAAAATCCTTGAGATCCATAATATTTCTAAATCTTTTGGTGATAAAAAGATTGTAGAAAAATTTGATTACAACTTTAAAAAGGGGGAACGCATAGGTATTATCGGTAAAAATGGTACTGGAAAATCTACTTTTTTAAATATGATTACTGACGGACTTGAACCAGATTCTGGAAAAGTAGTTGTTGGTGACACTATAAAATACGGATATTATACCCAAAAGGGAATTGAAATAAAACCTGGTCAAAAAATTATTGAAGTCATTAAAGAGTTTGGGGAATACATTCCGCTTTCTAAAGGACGTCAACTTTCTGCTTCACAACTATTAGAACGTTTTATGTTCGATAGAAAACAACAATACGATTTTGTAGAAAAACTAAGCGGTGGAGAATTAAAAAGGTTATATTTATGTACTGTTTTAATCAAAAACCCAAATTTCCTTATATTAGATGAACCAACAAACGATTTAGATTTGTTAACCCTAAATGTTTTGGAACAATTTTTACTTGATTTTCCAGGTTGTTTATTAGTGGTATCTCATGATAGGTACTTTATGGATAAAATTGTGGATCATCTATTTGTTTTTAAAGGTGAAGGTAAAATTGATGTTTTTCCTGGTAATTATTCCGATTATAGAAGTTATGAAGATAGTGTAGTTATTGAAAGTAGAGCTGCTACTAAAGAAAAAGGAAGTTGGAAAAAAGATGAAAAATCAAAGCTTTCCTTTAATGAACAAAAAGAATTAAACAAATTGAATTCTGCAATTAAAAGTTTAGAATTTGATAAATTAGAATTGGAAAAATCTTTTTTAGACGAATCATTAACTGTTGAAGAAATAAATAATCAATCTCAAAAATTAAAAGAACTCGAAACGCTCTTAGACCACAAAACAGAACGCTGGTTTGACCTTTCTGCTAAGCTAGAAAGCTAAACTACAGACTAGAAGAATTAAGAAAGCGTAAAAAATTACAATGAAAAAAATATTTAGTTACATTCATTTCCTTTTTAAATCTAAAACTAAACACGGTGTACATTCGCCATTTATTTATGATTTTATCACCAAAGGATTAACACAAAAAAGTGAGGTATCTTCATCAAAATCCGATGAGATATTTTACAAAACCGTTTCCTATTTTGATCCAAAAAATGTTCGGGTATTTGATGAAGATGATGAACTAAAAAATGTGCTTACAGAGTTTTTTTTAGATCTAAAACATGGAAATAATAGTGTTGAACTGTTTTTTTTCAACAAAAACTTAGCAAATAATGAATTTGAACGGTACTTGCTTTCCAATCTATTTCACAACAATAGTATTGTAATCATCAAAGATATTAGAGCTTCAAAAACAATACGGAAAATGTGGACTTCGTTATTAGATGATCCGAGAATTACTGTTACCTTAGATTTGTATCATACCGGAATGTTATTTTTTAGAGATGGACAAGTCAAAGAAAATTTTACTATTAGGGCGTAAATACTTATCTTATAAAATGGTAAGCTTATAAACATCAATTGATCATAACAAACAAAAAATAAGATGGACGCAAAAACAATATGGTGGATTATAGCAATTGCAGTTTTGTTTATTCTTGTAATTTCTAATAACAAAAAAAATGTCAACAAGCTACGTAATAGAAAATCCAGGCATTTTAAAGACAATTATTTAGAAAAGAAAAAGGAAAACGAAAAAAAAGACAAATCATAAAATAAACGTGTTAAAACCTTTCTTACCATAAAAGATTGGCTAGTAACAACGGAATATATTTGATTTAAAAAAAGACACATGAAACATCCATTAACAAAGAATTCTATACCCAAGGAAATGACTAATTAAGGATGTACCATGTGACCGATTTAATAAAAATAGATATAGACACATGAAACATCCATTAACAAAGAATTCTATACCCAAGGAAATGACTAATTAAGGATGTACCATGTGACCGATTTAATAAAAACAGATATAGACACATGAAAGTATACACAAAGACTGGAGACAAAGGCAAAACCGCTTTATTTGGAGGTACTCGTGTCTCTAAAAGCACTCTTAGAATTGATGCCTATGGTACAGTAGACGAGCTAAACTCTTGGATTGGGCTACTTAGAGATCAACCAATTGAAAACGCCTCTAAAGAGGTTCTTATGCAAATTCAGGATCATTTATTTACACTTGGTGCTGTTTTGGCTACTGCTCCAGACAAAGAATTACTGAAAAATGGTAAAAACAGATTAAACATTCCTAGAGTAAATGATGATAGTATTTTGTTTTTAGAACAGGAGATTGATACAATGGAGACCAATTTAACACCTATGACTCATTTTATTTTACCAGGAGGAAACCAAAGTGTGTCATTCTGTCACATCACAAGAACAGTGTGTAGAAGAGCAGAACGACTAGCTACTGAACTCTTTGAAAACGAACCTTTTGACGACAGTATTTTGGGCTATTTAAATCGCTTATCTGATTACTTATTTGTGTTGGCACGGAAATTGTCCAAAGAATTAAATGCAGAAGAAATTAAATGGATTCCTAAAAAGACCCAATAAACTGCAAAAAAAAACGTTCATTTAAATATTAGAACAAATTATTGCAAAAAAACTTGGTTTTTTAGTTTAAAAAATTATTTTTGCAGGATATTAAAAAAACAATATAGAATTATGTATTGGACATTAGAATTAGCATCGTATTTAAGTGATGCACCTTGGCCTGCTACGAAAGATGAATTAATAGATTACTCTATTAGAACCGGAGCCCCATTAGAAGTTGTTGAAAACTTACAATCAATGGAAGAAGAAGGCGGTGAAATTTATGAATCTATCGACGAGATATGGCCAGATTACCCTACAGAGGAAGACTACCTCTGGAATGAAGATGAATATTAATAAAATTTAACAGCATTAATACAAAAAAGTCTCTTAGGAGGCTTTTTTTTTGCTTAATTTTGAACAAAACAATAACTACTCATGAGTTTTTTAAATTCAGTACTAAAAGTCTTTGTTGGAGATAAATCCAAAAAAGATGTTAAAGAAATACAACCACTCGTAAATGCTATAAGAGCATTTGAAGATTCGCTTAGCGGATTATCACATGACGAATTAAGAGCAAAGACTACTGCTTTTAAAAAACAAATAAGTGATGCATTAGCTTCTGGAAACGAAAAGATAAAGGAGCTGACCAATGAAGTAGAAAACTCTACTGATATTGATAGAAATGAAACTATCTATACCGAAATTGATAAAATAAAAGAAGAAGCTTATAAAATATCTGAACAAGTATTAGAAGATATTTTACCTGAAGCCTTTGCTGTAGTTAAAGAAACTGCCAAAAGATTTACCAACAACGAAACCCTAGAAGTTACTGCTACTACTTTTGATAGAGAACTATCTGGAGAGTCAACCCACATTAATCTGGATGGCGATAAAGCCATCTGGAACAACTCTTGGGATGCCGCTGGTATAGAAGTTACTTGGGACATGATACATTACGATGTGCAACTTATTGGAGGTGTAACACTACACCAAGGTAAAATTTCGGAAATGCATACAGGAGAAGGTAAAACATTGGTTGCTACTTTACCTATGTACCTAAATGCACTTACTGGTAATGGCGTACACTTAGTAACGGTTAATGACTATCTAGCAAAGAGAGATAGCGCATGGATGGCGCCTATTTTTCAGTTTCATGGATTATCTGTAGACTGTATAGACAAGCACCAACCTAATTCTGAAGGAAGAAGAAAGGCGTATAATGCAGATATTACTTATGGTACTAATAACGAATTTGGTTTTGACTACCTTAGAGACAACATGTCTAATTCTCCAGATGACTTAGTTCAAAAACCACATAATTATGCTATTGTTGATGAAGTAGATTCGGTACTAGTAGATGATGCGAGAACACCACTTATTATATCTGGACCTGTCCCACAAGGAGATCAACATGAGTTTACAGAATTAAAACCTAAAGTAGCTGAAATTGTTCAAATACAAAGAAAATACCTTACTGGAGTTTTAGCCGAAGCAAAAAAACTAATTGCTTCTGGAGACACCAAAGAAGGAGGATTACAACTACTTAGAGTTTTTCGTGGATTGCCACGTAACAAAGCTTTAATTAAATATTTAAGTGAAGAAGGTGTAAAACAATTGCTTCAAAAGACAGAAGGACAATACATGCAAGACAACAATAGGGAAATGCCTAAGGTTGATGAAGCACTATTGTTTGTAATTGACGAAAAAAACAATCAAATAGAACTTACCGATAAAGGTATTGAACATATTTCAGGAGAACAAGATTCAGAATTTTTTGTGATGCCAGATATTGGAATGGAAATTTCACAAATAGAAAACCAAAATCTAGAAATTGAAAAGGAAGCCGAATTAAAGGAAAGCCTATTCAAAGAATTTGGAATAAAAAGTGAACGTATCCATACCATGACCCAATTGCTAAAAGCCTATACTCTATTCGAAAAAGATGTGGAGTATGTAGTAATGGAAAATAAGGTAATGATTGTTGATGAAGGATCTGGACGTATTATGGATGGGCGTCGATATTCAGATGGACTACACCAAGCTATTGAAGCCAAAGAAAATGTAAAAATTGAAGCTGCAACCCAAACTTTTGCAACGGTAACACTTCAAAACTACTTTAGAATGTATAACAAGCTTTCTGGAATGACAGGTACTGCCATTACCGAAGCTGGAGAATTCTGGGAAATCTACAAATTAGATGTTATAGAAATACCTACCAATAGGCCTATTGCTAGAGATGACCGTCAAGATTTAATCTATAAAACAAAACGTGAAAAATACAATGCTGTAATTGATGAAGTAACAGCACTTTCTAAAGCTGGAAGACCTGTACTAATTGGTACTACTTCTGTAGAAATTTCGGAACTGCTTAGTAGAATGCTAGCAATTAGAAAAATACACCACAATGTATTGAATGCCAAACTTCATAAAAGTGAAGCAGATATTGTACTAGAAGCTGGTAAATCTGGAGTGGTAACCATAGCGACCAACATGGCAGGTAGGGGAACCGATATTAAACTTACAGATGAAGTTAAAGAAGCTGGTGGATTGGCAATTATAGGTACCGAAAGACATGATTCTAGACGTGTAGACCGTCAGTTAAGAGGTAGATCTGGACGTCAAGGAGATGATGGGAGCTCTCAATTTTATGTTTCTTTAGAAGATAATTTAATGCGTTTGTTTGGTTCTGAAAAAGTTGCCAAATTAATGGATAGAATGGGACTTGAAGAAGGTGAAGTAATTCAGCATTCTATGATGACCAAATCTATAGAACGTGCGCAGAAAAAAGTAGAAGAAAACAACTTTGGTGTTCGTAAGCGTTTGTTAGAATACGATGATGTTATGAATGCACAACGTGAAGTAATCTATAAAAGACGTAAACACGCATTACATGGCGATCGTTTAAAGGTGGATATTGCAAATATGCTATATGACACTTGTGAAATTATTACAGAAACAAACAAAGCAGCAAACGACTATAAGAACTTTGAATTTGAGCTAATCAAGTATTTTTCGTTGAATTCTCCAATTACAGAAACAGAATTTGCTTCTTTAGTAGACCAAGAAATCACCAGTAGACTATACAAAGCTTCTTACGATCATTATTTGGATAAAATGACTAGAAATGCAGAAACTGCAATGCCAGTCATTAGAAATGTATACGAAGATAATTCTAGTAATTATGAGCGTATTGTAGTTCCTTTTTCTGACGGAATAAAAACACTTAATGTTGTTACCGACCTTAAAGATGCTTACGATAGTAATGGAAAGAAGCTAGTTAATGATTTCGAAAAAAATATTTCTTTAGCCATTATTGACGAAGCATGGAAAACGCATTTGCGAAAAATGGACGAGTTAAAACAATCTGTTCAGCTAGCAGTGCACGAGCAAAAAGATCCTTTATTAATTTATAAGTTTGAGGCTTTTGAATTATTTAAAGTCATGATTGATGAAGTTAATAAAGAAATTATTTCGTTCTTATTTAAAGGAGAATTGCCAGTACAAGATGCTATACAAGAAGCAAGATCAGTAAGAAGACCAAAAGAAAACTTACAAACCTCTAAAGAAGATGTGCTTAATAGCGATCAACTTGCTGCACAAAATAGAGCTGCAGGGCAAACACAACAAAGACAACAAGTTGTTGAAACCATTGTAAGAGAAAGTCCAAAAATAGGAAGAAACGACAGAGTAACTATCAAAAACATTATGTCTGGAGAAAGCAAAATTGTAAAATATAAAGTTGCAGAACCACTAATCACTAAAGGAGAATGGGTTCTTACAGAAGAGTAGTTCTTTTTCAACATACAACAATAAACAAAGAGGCAAGTCTATATAGATTTGCCTCTTTGTTGTTAAATACAACTCCTTATCCACACATAAAATAAAGCTTCAAGACGCAAATAACGCTTTTGTTATCGATTCATTTTATTTGAAAAAACAACACTTATAAAATACTTTTTAGTTGGTGAAAAACCAATGTTACAATAGTGTTACATAGAAAAATTTATTTAGACAAATTCTCCATAGCAACATAGATCCCTAGACACAAAGCTATTACAGCAAGAGTCAACACCCCTTATATGTTAAAAAATGTTAAACCTTAATAATCTACGTAACAAGTCTTCAAAATGGTCGTCTACTAATAGAATCTAAAAGTCGACAGAGCAACTATTCAACAATCAAAAAACAAAAAAACAATCAACTACAATGAAAAAAACAATCACATTATTTGCGTTATTACTCGGAGTAATCGCATTTGCAAAAACAGAACCCACACCCAATTCAGATGCAAAAGTAGGTACTGTAAAAGGTAAAGTAATTGACCAAACAATAAAACAAGCTATCCCTTATGCATCTATTGTTATAAAATCTGCTACCGATAACAGCACAGTTACTGGTGGTATTACAAATGATGATGGGAAATTTGAAATTAAAAAAGTTCCTTACGGAACCTACACTTTTGAAATACAATATATAGGATATAAAACCTATAGCAAAAAAATCACCATTTCAAAAGCCAATAAAACTATTGATGTTGGTACTATTGCAATTCAAGAAGATGCAGAACAATTAGACGGTGTTGAAGTAGTTGCTGAGCGTACTACTATAGAACAAAAAGTAGATAGAAAAGTTATTAATGTTGGTAAAGATCTTGTTACTAGTGGTGCTACAGCTTCTGATATTATGGTAAATCTTCCATCTGTAAATGTTGACCAGCAAACGGGAGACATCAGTATGAGAGGAAATCAAAATGTAAGAGTTATGGTAGACGGAAAATTATCTAATGTTCCTACTGCTCAATTATTAAAACAAATCCCTTCATCTGCTATAAAATCAATTGAACTTATCACTAATCCATCTGCAAAATACAATCCAGAAGGAATGAGTGGGATCATCAATATTATCTTACATAAAAACACAATGGTAGGTTTTAATGGAAGTATCAATATGGGGTTTAGACACGAAAGCAAGCCTAAATTTAATAGTGGTATCAACTTAAACTACAGAAACGGTATATTTAACCTTTACGGAAACTATAGTAATAATATAGGTAAAAATGATAATGCTGGTGAAGTGTTTACAAATGATGCTACTACTAATATTAGTAACGATCAGCACTTCAAGTTCCTTAACAACAACAAAAACCACTTATTCAAAGTTGGAGTTGACCTTTATTTAAATGAAAAAAATACACTTTCTGTATTTACCAATCAAAATCTTTCGGACAGTAAATTTTTTGGTAACACTAGAGTTTTCTTTAATAATGATGCATCGTTAAATCAAGTTCAAGATTTTACCACCATTGGAGACAACCTGTCATCACAATATAATATGAATTACAAATTGGACTTTGCAAAAGAAGGACACAATATAGAAATAGAAGCAGATTACAATACTTTTGGAGAAGAAAATCAAGATCGTTTTTTCTATAGTGGATATAGCCCAAGAGCAAATTCTATAGATGATATAGAAAAGGATAGAACTAGCTTTACAGGTAACATAGATTATGTAAATCCATTAGGAGAAAAGGCTAAATTAGAACTTGGAGCAGAAATAAGATTATTTGAATCTGACGAAAAGTACCAGTCTACAGGTACTTCACTAACGGCTAATGAAGGATATATTCCTACCCCTAATACCGATTTCTTATACGAAAGAAACATCTATTCTGCATATGCTACTTTCAGTAAAAAATATGAAAAATGGACATACCAAATAGGTGTTAGAGCAGAAAACGTTGAAGTAGATGCTACTGCAGTAGAAACCAGAACAGACAACAATGTAGCAACAACTACACCTTTTGAAAACGACTATATTGAGTTTTACCCTTCTGCTTTCTTTACCTATACGCCATCTGAGAAAAATTCTTACCAGCTTAGTTATAGTAGAAGAATAGACAGACCAGGACTGGGACAAGTTAATCCTATTAGAGAATGGAGTACACCACTTATCTCTTCTATTGGTAATATTAATCTACAACCGCAGTTTACAAACTCTCTTGAAGCCAACTACACTAGACAGTTTGAAGGCGGAAGTATTACTGGAGGTGTATTCTATAGATTGATAAACGATGAAATTAACAGAGCTTTATTTGTAGATAAAACAGACTTTAATAAAAATATCTTAACACACGATAACTTTGATGACACCACTGCTTATGGGGTTGAGGTTTCTGGACGTGCAAGACCTACAAAGTTTTGGAACTTTAATGCTAGTTTCGATCTTTTCTCTCAAACACAATCAGGAAGAGCAGAAACACTTACAAAGCCAGTTGATGTTGCTACTGTAGATGACATTGTTTTAGAAACTGGAGAGGCTAACGTAGTAAGTTATAACTTTAGAATGTTCAACAACTTTAAAATTAATAAAAAACTAAGTTTATCAGCATTTGCTTTTTACAGAGGACCAAACGAAGGGTTACAATTTAACCCAAAAGCAATGTATTTTGTAAACCTTGGAGCAAGACTAAATTTTGCTAAAGGTAAAGGTACTTTTAGTGTTAATTACAACGATGTCTTTAATACAATGAAATTTGCCTTTGAAGCTACAAGACCATCTGTTAGAGAAGGAGAATTTAGATGGGAAAGCAATACAATCTCAGCTAATGTTTCGTATAGATTTGGTGGTGGAAAATACAGAGCTAAATCTCGTAAAAACAGAGATAAAAACGAAAAACAAGGTGGTGGTGGTTTCTTGTAAGCCAACAATATCACTAGATAATAATATTAATAATTCTGCATTTTTTCTTTTATAGTTGATGGTTAGTGTTAAACTGCAGATTATTAATAAAAAAACCCGAAGTTTAGGCTTCGGGTTTTTACGTTTTAAGCGCTAATGTAATAAGCAAGAACAAATTCTATCCATAAAGAAAAGATTCAATTACCTGATCTCCATATTAATTTGGGCGTGCCCCTTCGGGTCAGGCTATCCGCGCTACACGGTAGCTTGCTCCTATCCCTCACGCACATATACGCTAGTTTTAACCAAACAATGTTAGTTTTGACTTCTAAGACAAGAATTGCCCTTAAATTCTGTTAAAATTGATTTTGTACTATTCAGGTATCAAGTCGCAATACCAAAAAGAAGTGTCCCAAGTTTGTTCATCAGTAAAACAATCGGATGCATCATCATCAGAAACCTTATACCCTCTTAACACTTTCTCCCCTATGGTAAAGGCAATTGGAGTCTTAAAAATGGGACCATCATATACAAAAGTATGAAACTCACCATTTTCACCACAAGGATCTACACCCTCAGGCAAATCGTCTATAAACTGCTTATCCAAAACTCTACCTACAAAAGATTCGTCTAACAACTTGGCATTAACACATACCGTAATTGCTTTAAAACCTAAATCCAAAAATTCTAACAGCAATGTTTTTGTATCTCTTTTCCATAGTGGAAAAACAGCCTGTATCCCAACTTCTGCTAATTTGGCTTCTCTATAAGTTCTAAGATCTTCTAAAAAAATATCTCCAAAAATTGCAGTATTGTAGCCTTCAGATTGTAAAGTACCTAACTCTTCTTTCATTACCGCATCATAAGTTTCCATAGAAACATCACCAGATAGTTCAATTTTATGCAACGGAATTCCAATACTTTTAGCCTGCTGCTCTAAGAGTGCAACTTGTAATCCGTGCATAGAAACTCTATTAAAATCGCTATTAATAGTGGTCAATAGTTTTTCTACTTTAGAGGTATTCTCCTTTAATACTTGGTAAAGTGCCATTGCAGAATCCTTTCCAGAACTCCAATTAAAATATGTTTTTTGCATACTATTTATTTACAAAACTTCCAATTGCCAATTCATAACTCTGCATCCCGAATCCCAAAATTACCCCCACAGCATTAGCAGAAATATAAGATTGATGTCTAAACTCTTCTCTAGAAAATGTATTAGAAATATGTACTTCTACAACAGGCGTTTCAATGCCTTTTACCGCATCTCCAATACCTACAGAAGTATGAGTATATGCACCTGCATTAAGGATAATACCGTCATAAGAAAAACCTACCTCATGCAACTTATCTATAAGCTCCCCTTCTATATTAGATTGATGGTAATAAAGTGTTATATTAGTAAATTTGGCTTGCAACTCTATAAAATAATCTTCAAATGTTGCTGAACCATATATTTCTGGCTCTCTTTTTCCTAGCAAATTAAGATTAGGACCATTAAGTATTAGTATTTTCACCTTGCTTTCTTTTGAATAATTAACAGCTATAAAAGTATCAAAATATACCAGATAAAAAAAGGAAGCCCATAAGAGCTTCCTTTATATAATTGTAAAAAATGTATGTTATACTAGAACATGTATCCAACAGATAGTTGAATTACTGTGTTTTTAGTTTTAAAATCATCAGTATCTTCAGTGTCATTAATATTAGAAAGCCCTAAGTTATATCTTACCCCAAAATTAAGACCGCTATCTAGTTTATAGCCAACACCTGCATTTATTCCAAAGTCAATTCCTTTTACTTCATCTTTAAAATCAACATCTTTATTTTTAGCAGATAACAAAAAACCAACTTGTGGTCCAGCCTCCAAACTAAATCCTTCAGCTACATAATATTTAGCCATTAAAGGAATATTTAAATATGTTAACTTCGAATCACCAAAATCAAAACTTGCTCCTTGAGCCGAATACATTAACTCTGGTTGAAAAGAAAATTCATCAGATAATTCTATCTCAGCTGTTCCTCCAATATGAAAACCAATCAAAGAAGAATTACCTACTGCATCTCCTGAAAAGTTAGCAATGTTAATACCTGCCTTAGCACCAAACGAAATGTCTTGTGCCGATACTGCACTCATTAATCCAAATACTGCAGCTGCAGTTAAAAAATACTTCTTCATGTTACTTTGTTTAATTTATTAATCAATTTATTTTAATAACAGAACAAATGTAGAAAAAACACAGAACCATACAACCCTTAAGTTGTGAAATTGCAGTATACATTCATAAAAACACATCTAAGCGTGGTAACAATACCTATTCTCTATGTATAAAAATGAACTAAATTCTTCATTTGTTATTTATTAAGTCCGCAAATCTCACAATAAATCTATACTACAACATACGCACAAGCATGAATATCTATAAATACACGTTGAACAACACTTAACTATAGACAAGAAGTAAAATCTTTTTTTCTACTAAAAATAGAATTGATAGACTTATATTTAAAGCATGAAACGTGCCTACTAAGAAGTTTAACACTAAAAAGAATGATTAATAGCGAACAACATGAGACCAAGAAGAAACAGTAAATAAATACAGATGAAATGGAATAATGCACTAAAAGATTATCAATATTATTTAAAAATAGAACGCGGTCTTTCTAAAAATTCTATTGCTAATTACTCTTTAGATGTACAAAAATTAGTTGATTTTTTAAATGATAACAATATAAAAGAAGCTCCTATTACTATTGGCAAAAATACTATTCAGCAGTTTATTTACGAAATGGCAAAAACTATTAATCCTAGGTCTCAAGCACGGTTAATATCTGGGTTAAAAAGTTTTTTCAACTATTTAATTTTTGAGGAATATAGAAATACAAACCCATTAGATCTTATAGAGTCACCAAAAACAGGAAGAAAACTACCCGATACACTCTCCGAAGAAGAAATAGACAGCCTTATTAATGCTATTGACCTTGGTAAAGCAGAAGGAGAGCGCAATAGAGCTATGCTAGAAACATTGTATGGATGTGGACTTAGAGTAAGTGAACTAACTAATTTACGGATTTCGGACTTATTTTTTGAGGAAGGTTTTATTAAAATTACAGGAAAAGGAGACAAAGATCGATTTGTACCCATTGGCGACACTACTATAAAATATATTGAAATCTATACTACAGTAACTCGAAATCATATGGAGGTAAAAAAAGGTTTTGAAGACATTCTTTTCCTCAATAGAAGAGGAAGGCAACTTACAAGAGCCATGATTTTTACTATTATTAAAAATTTAGCTGTAAAAATAAACCTCAGCAAAAATATAAGTCCACATACATTTAGGCATTCTTTTGCCACTCATCTTTTGAAAAATGGTGCAGACCTACGTGCCATTCAACAAATGTTAGGTCACGAGAGTATTACTACTACAGAAATTTACATGCATGTAGACAGGAGTCATTTAGCTGATGTTATCAATACCTTTCACCCACGAAAATAATTATGATTATGCCAAATAAGATAGAAATAGACACATGAAAAAAGAACAAAAAGCTACCTTACTATTTTTAATACTATTAATAATTGACTGTATTGTTTTATCATCAGATAGTTTTGTAACCTACAGGTTTATAAGCAAACCACTTATTGTAGGCGCCTTATTATTGTACACCTTTAGTGTCAATTTTGAGCAAAAAACAAAAAGAATTCTGTTGTTTGCCTTGCTGTTTTCATTGCTTGGAGATGTATTTCTACTATTTTCTTCAGAACTCTACTTTATTCTTGGTTTAGCTTCTTTTTTGATTGCTCATATTTTTTATTGTATACTATTTCTTAATCCAAAACAACTTACCAATAAAAAAACACTACTCCTTTTCTTTATCTTAGCTGCATATGCATATTTTATAATAAGTATGATTTTTAATTACCTTGCAGCACTTCTTCCATATGTTTTTGCATATATAATTGTATTGCTAGCCATGGTAATATGTTGCTATACAGCCAAAGTTGATTTTAAGACCAAAAGAAACTTTATTTGGTGCTTTTTGGGAGCTTTATTATTTACACTATCAGATTCTGTTTTGGCAATAAATAAGTTTTATCCTCACTATTCTTTTAGACCTGCCATAATAATGATTACTTACGGATTAGCACAGCTATTTATAGTTAAAGCTATCATTGCAGAAAAAAATAAGTAAAATGAAAGAATGCTACCCGAAAATATTAAATTTTGTTTAACTGCTCAAAAAAATCGACAAAACGACCATTACAAACTAGTTCTTATAAAAAAAAGAGAGTAATTTTATTTTTTATTAAATAAACGAACTATACTTTAAAAAATATTAATGCTTAAAGAAAGAATATTTTTCCCCATTTTCTTTATATTACTGATACTAGCTTTACTACCACATATTTTGGGCGAGTTACCACTCATGAGGTACATTGCTAGTTCTTCAATATTATTTTTATTACTCTTTCAAGTAATCACTACAAAAAATCTAAAACCAAGAACAAGAAGATTTACCATTTTGGCTCTATTATTTTCTGTTATTACAATACTCTCTTTTATAAATTTGGAGTATCAATCTTACTTTTATATTGCATTGTTTAGTTATGCTTTGCAATTAATTATGTTTACCGTAGTATTTTACCACAATAAACCCTTTGAACATAAACAAGTTCTAATACTATCAATATTGCTGATGTTTTTTGGACTTATCCTTATCAATTTGATTTTTGATAGGCTTGGAGATTACTTTCCTTTTGTTTTATTTTTTATAATTATTCTAGTTTCCATGATACAAACTAGCTTTTTAAGAAGAGGGCATGTTTCTAAGAAAAGTTTTTGTTTAGGCTTTATTGGTACCATATTTATACTAATATCTAGTTCGTCAGTAGCAATAAATGTTTTTTACTTAGAAGAAACAAGAATTGAAATTGTTATTAGCATTTTTTATAACGTAGGTTTGCTTATGATTGTAGAGTCTATTATTAAAGAAAAGAGCAACTATGTAAAGCATACAAACTAAATATTTTTAAGTATTTATATCCAAAAGCTAAGATCTATAACAAAATAAACTAGTCAAAAATTAAAGTTCCTACCCAAGATTAGCTAAAAATATGCTACTTACTGTTTCTGTTCTTATAGGGTCTTATAATAAGTCTTGCTTCCCTATCAAATCTAATATAATTATAAACCCAATTGATAAAAACTACCATCCGGTTTCTAAATCCTATTAAGAAAAAAAGGTGAACAAACATCCAAATAAACCAAGCAAAAACACCTTGAAAACTATAATTATTAACATCACATACTGCTTTATTTCTACCAACAGTAGCCATAGATCCTTTATCTTTATAGCTAAATGGTTTCAATTCTTTTCCTTCTATCAATCGAATAAGATTATCTCCTAATTTTTTCCCTTGCTGTATCGCTGGTTGCGCCATCATAGGATGTCCGTATGGATAGTCTTCTAATTGCATTGAAGCCATATCTCCTATCGAAAATATAGTTGAATATCCTTTTACCTGATTGTATTCATTAACGGCAAGCCTATTACCTCTCATTATGATATCATCTGCCGACAAGCCTTTTATTAATGCTCCTTTAACACCTGCAGCCCAAACCAATGTAGCGGTCTCAAAAACAACATCTCCATTTGTTTTTGCTAACACACCATCATAACTTTCTACTCTTAGGTTTTTCCAAACTTGTACGCCAAGCTCTTCTAAAAAGTCTTCTGCTCTCTCTGAAGCTTTTTTGCTCATCCCTTTAAGTACTCTTTCTGATCCTTGAATTAGATTAATCTGTACACGCCTGGTATCTAAATCTGGATAATCTTTTGGTAATATTCCTCTTTTAATTTCTGCCAAAGCTCCTGCTAGCTCAACCCCTGTTGGCCCAGCACCTACAATAACAAAGTTCATTAAAGCATCGCGCTCATGCAAATCATCGGTAAGTAAAGCTTGCTCGAAATTTTCCAAAATAAGACTTCTTAAATCTAAAGACTGTGGAACAGTCTTCATCTCCATACTATTAGCCTTTATTTCTTTGTTTCCAAAAAAATTAGTTTCCGAACCTGTAGCCAGTACCAGGTAATCGTACTTAAGCGTCCCGATTGTTGTTACTATTTCTTCTTCCGCTGTTTTTATTTCTTTTACCTCTGCTAGTCTAAAGAAAAAATTAGGAAAATCTTTTAGAATCTTCCGAATTGGATAAGCAATAGAATCTGGTTCTAGTCCACCAGTTGAAACCTGATACAACAAGGGCTGAAAAGTATGATAGTTATGTTTATCTAACAATACAACTTGTACTTCTTTATTTGCTAGTTTTCTAACTAAAGAAACACCTGCAAAACCGCCACCTACAATTACTACTCTTGGGACATTTGAAATAGGAATATTCATAAATATGTATACATACAAAAATAACACTTATCTTTCGTATTATAGAATTTCCCTTAAAACTTATATTAAAATAATAGTTTTTAAAAAAAATGAACCAATTTTGTAACAACTGCATCATAAAGACTACTAATTAGTAACTAATCATCAAACAACAAGTGACTAAAGAACTAGAACATAGTTTTGTAGCTGAATTGGAAAAAAATCAAAACATCGTTCATAAAGTATGTAGTTTATATACTTATGATAAAGATGCGCATAATGATCTTTTTCAAGAAATAACTATTCAGCTATGGAAGGCCTATCCTAAATTTAGAGGAGAGGCAAAATTTAGTACTTGGATGTATAGAGTGGCATTAAATACGGCTATAACACTATACAGGAAGGATAAAAGAAAGGTGAAAACCCAAGACTTTGATTCCGTAATTTATAAAATTGCTTCTAATGAATATGATGATACTGAAGAACAACATCTAAAACTAATGTACAAGGCTGTAAGACAGCTTAACGATATTGACAAAGCGTTAGTTTTTCTGTATTTAGAAGATAAAGATTATAGAGAAATTTCAGAAACATTAGGAATTTCTGAAGTAAATGCAAGAGTAAAGATGAATAGAATTAAAAACAAATTAAAAACGATACTTAATCCGTAATCTCAGATGGATGGACTAGACCTATTAAAAAAAGATTGGCAAAAGAAAGGTGATACTCACCCCAAGCTATCTTACGACGAAATTTACCGTATGATTCATAAAAAATCATCATCGGTAGTAAAATGGATTTTCTATATCAGTGTCTTAGAACTAACTGTTCCGCATTTGATATACCTATTTCCTTCGGCAAGAAATTCTATGGATATATATGATGACCTAAACATGTCTGCTTTCTTGATTTGTAGTTCCGTCATTTTTTATGGAATAGTACTGATATTTATATATCTATTTTACAAAAGCTACAAAGCAATTTCTGTTGGAGATAATGCAAAAACATTAATGACAAATATTCTTAAAACAAGAAAAATAGTTAGACTTTACATTTTTACGGCACTAATAATGATTGCCGTTACTTGGATTTCTTTTAGTGTTAGTATTTATTTTAATCCAGATGTGCTTTCTAATTTTGTTCCTGAAAATAAACCAGAACTAATTAACGATCCTAGTTTCAAAAATACCTTCACCTTTATATTCGCAATTTTAGGGGTTGTTTTTATCGCTCTCTTTGCATTAATATACTTCCTATTATATGGCTTTTTACTAAAAAAATTAAACAGAAATTATAAAGAATTAAAAAAACTAGAACTATAAAAAAACGCCTAAATATAAATTTAGGCGTTTTCTAGTTTTATGTCTTTACATTGGCATTACAATACTACCATTCTCTTTTTTTATTTTGCGCTTCATAAGCTTGCAACTCTTTCTTAGAAATTACTTTTAAAAAAGACTGATGTTGTTCTATTGCATATTCAATCTTTTCAACAATTTCATCAGTAGTTTCATTATCATAATCTATCTGCAATGGCTCTTTTATCACCATAGATTGTAAGATTCCTTTTTTCTTTATAAACAATCCTTTTTTATCAAAAGATCTTCTAAAACCATCAATTACAACAGGCACAACCACTGGTTTATATCTTTTTATAATATGAGCAGTTCCTTTACGTATAGGCCTAAAAGGTGTTGTAGTACCTTGAGGAAAAGTGATAACCCAACCTTCATCTAAAGCCTTACTGATATTAGAAATATCGCTCATTTTTACTTGCCTATTGATATCCTTTCCTTCAGCCCTCCAAGTACGTTCAATACTAATAGAACCAGCATAAGCTAAAATTTTTGGCAATAGTCCTGATTTCATCGTTTCTTTTGCCGCTACATAATATAAGTTTAACTTAGGATTCCACAAATATCCAACATTTTTAATATTGTCTTTTCTTCCTTTCAAACTCGCATTAAAAACATGAAACATAGATACCACATCGGCAAAATATGTTTGATGGTTAGAAATAAACAAAACATTAGTATCAGGTAGATTCTTAATTATTTCCGATCCTTCTATCTCTAGTTTGTTAAATCCATTATATCTTTTGTGCGAAACAACTCCAGCAATACGTATTATCCATTTTTTTAAAATCAAATATTGCCCAAAAGTATTCTTCTTAAATAATCCCATAAAATATGGTTGATGTTATATGGTTGATTTGCAAAACTACAAAATAAGTCCTTATATACTTTCTTTTAATAAGTCCTTAACCTCATTAAGCATCATAGCTGTTGCTCCCCAAACCACATAACCATTTAACTTAAAGGCTGGTACATCAATATCCTTGGCATATGACGTAGTTATATTATGATTAAAAAAATTAGTTTCGTCCATAATATCACTCAAAAACACCTCTACCAATGCTTCTACTTCTCGTTCTTGAGGTATAAAACTCATATTGGTTCTTGCTATTCCTAAAAAAGGAGATACCAAAAAATTACTTGGAGGAATAAATACTTGTGAAAGAGGCTTTACAACCTCGATAGTATCAATAGCTATTCCAAGTTCCTCATTTGTTTCTCTTAATGCAGTATCTTCTATAGATGCATCACTAGGCTCGAATTTTCCTCCAGGAAAACTAATCTGATTAGAATGTACTCCGTTATACGTTTTTCGCAACATTAATATTAGCTTTGCTTTACCGTCACTATCTGGATAAAATAACACTAACACACCTGCTTTTCTAGCGACTAACTTTTTATTACTTAGTTTTTTTAATTCAGCGATTCTAAAGTCAGGCATCATTTTAAAATGAGATTTTTCGCCTGGCAAAGGCTTATTTCTTATTTTTGACATTAGTACTAAAAAATCATCAAATTTCATAATGCGCTATCTATTTATTATTCCTGCATTTATCTGCTGCATACTTATAAGTTGTAATGATACAACTAAAGAGAAGAAGAGCAATAAAAATACTGATCTTCAACCACAAACAGAAACTACTACACTTAGTGTTGAAGAGAAAAAAGAAGACGAACCTTTTATTCTAAATGAAGAAAACTCAATTCCCTTCTTTTTTGAGTATGCCAAAAAATTAAAAGTAAATAAAGTTAAGATTACTACAGATCTAGGAAGCTTTATTGTTCAATTATATGATAGAACTCCATATCATAAGGCAAATTTTATTTATTTAACCAGAAAAGGATATTTTAATAACACCTACTTCCATAGAGTGGTAAAGAATTTTATTATTCAAGGCGGTAATACCGATTTTATGGAAACAGCAAATAAGAGATCCGATATTGGCAGATATTTACTTCCTCCAGACACAAAAAAAGGATACAAACACCATAGAGGTACTATTTCTATGCCAAGTAGCGAAACTAGAAATCCACACAAGCTTGCATCTCCTTTTGAGTTTTTTATTGTAACTGCAAATCCAGGTTCTTATCATCTTGATGGAGATTTTACCGCTTTTGGAAAAGTAATTCAAGGCATGGATGTAGTCGATAAAATTAATGCAGTAAAAGTGGATAAAGGAGATTGGCCTTTAGATAATATAAGAATGAAAGCCGAAATTGTAGAGTAACAAGATTACTGCTCAGAGACCTTATAAATATTTGGTAATCTCCACTTGTACTTAACCGCCAAAATCCGAATTGCAATAATTATCACAATCGAAATAATATAGGCATAGGTATTATGTATTGGAGTTAATATTAATCCAAAATAGCAAAAACCACCAATAATACAGCAGGTAGCATAAATCTCTTTTCTAAACACTACTGGTATTTCATTGCATAAAATATCTCGAATTACTCCACCAAAACTAGCTGTTATTGTCCCCAAACCAACACACATTACTGGAGATAATCCTGCTGCTATCCCTTTTTCAATACCAACCATGGTATACAATCCTATTCCAATAGTATCAAATAAGAACAACGATTTCCGCAAATATTTTAATTTACTTCTAAAAATTGCTGCAAAAATAACACTTCCAAAAATCACTAACATATAGGTGGTGTCCACAAGCCAATTTACTGGAGTATTTCCTATAATAAGATCTCTAATCGTACCTCCACCTGTAGCAGTAACAAAAGCAATAATAAAAACACCAAAAGCATCTAACTTTTTGTTCATTGCAACTAACACTCCCGAAATAGCGAAAGAAATTGTTCCTAAAATATCAATAACAAAATAAAACATTATTTATAATTTTTGAGTGTAATAATTATAGTCTTTTAATACCGTATCTATATATTGCTTGTCATAAAGAGGAGAAGAACTCTCTAATAATGCCTCTACTCTATCTCTTAATTTTTTTAAGGTTTTATAGTCGTTTGTTTTTTTCGCTATTAAAAATGTTTCTTTAATTAAACGAGCATCTTTATCACTAAGTAAGGTTACATTAGTAAATGTTGGATTATAATCTGCTGTTACCTCTTCCAAAATGGTATGCGATACTTTGGTTTTATTTTTTGTACTAATTACTACTGTACCAGCAGCAGCATCTCCCAAACGCTGTCTTTTATCTGTAAACAATATTGTTAATAATCCTACAGAACCAGAAAACATCCATATATCTACCAACCTCAACATCCATCTTACCAAATAATTAGACCAATGTACTGGCGTGCCATCAAACCGTACTACCCGTATTTTCAATAACATTTTACCTACTGTTCGCCCATTAAAAAGACTTTGTGCAATTAAACTATAGCCCATTGCAGGCAACATTACCAAAGCAATAATACCTCTAGTCGTCCAATAATCATCATAGCTAATTTGCACTATATTTTCTAAAGTAGTTACCAAAAGGTAATATAGGTAAAGTATAAAAGCATCAATTAAAAAGGAGAGTATTCGTTCTCCAATACTCGCAATTTTATAATCTAAATTAACATTTTGCGTTGTATTAATTATAAGGTTTGACATATTTAAACTATTTTTATACTTTAAGTAATTATTATTTATGCGTGAGGCTGCTTTTGTAAAGCAAAATAAAGAAAAATGGATGGCTTTTGAAAAAGCTCTTCATTTAAATTCAAAAATAATCCCAGATGATCTAGCAAATGGTTACATACATTTAACCAATGATTTGTCTTATGCGCAGACGTATTATCCTGAAAGCAAAACACTACTATACCTTAATTCATTAGCTTCACAAGCACATCAGAAGATCTATAAAAACAAAAAAGAAAGCAAAAATAGAGTTACATCTTTTTGGTTAAAAGAATTTCCTCTTTTTTTTAAACAATACCATAGCACTCTTGTTTATACCTTTTTATTTTTTATGGCTGCGGTATGTATTGGAGCTATTTCTACCATAAATGACGCTTCTTTTTTAAGACTAATTCTTGGAGATGCTTATGTAAATGAAACACTAAACAATATTGAAAGCGGCGATCCTACTGCTATTTATAAAGGTGGAAGTGAAATCGGAACTTTTTTAGGCATTACTATTAATAATATTAGAGTTGGTTTTTTAGCATTTGCTCTTGGTGTTGTTACCAGTATCGGAACCATATACATCTTGTTTACCAATGGAATCATGCTTGGTGCATTTATTACTTTTTTTTATACTAAGGATGTTTTTTTTGAAGCCAACAAGCAAATATGGTTACATGGCACAATAGAAATATCCGTTATTATTATTGCTGGATGTGCAGGTATTATTATGGGAAATAGTATTCTATTTCCAAAAACATATTCTCGGCGCATTTCCTTTATGAAAGGGGCTAAAGATGGATTAAAAGTAGTCATTAGTACAATTCCATTTTTTATTATTGCTGGATTTATAGAAGGGTTTATCACCAGATATTCAAATATGCCCGTTTGGCTTGCCATGTTTATAATTATAGGATCGTTATCCCTAATCATCTATTACTATGTGATTTACCCCATATACCTAAACAAAAAATATGCAAAAGGAATATATTGAATTTAAAATAAATAGAGATTTTGGAGATATAATTACTGTTTATTTTGATTTTATAAAACAAAACATTAAAAGCTTCTCTGGTTTTTTCATTAGATACAACGGTATCTTTATTATTGGTTTGCTTATCAGTAGTTATCTACTTGTATCGGGGTTTATAGGAATTGTAAACGATAGAGTAAATTCCAGTAACTTTTTTCCAGGCGATGATTCTAGTGATATGTATTTAATTGTTGGGTCAATTCTTTTTATTATTGTTTTTCTAGTTGCCGCTGGACTAAATTATAGTTTGGCAACTTCCTATATTATTAATTATGAGCGGGAAAAAGGAATTCAGTTTGAGAAAAATAAGGTCTGGACCTTAATCAAATCAAAAGCAGGAAATATACTTTTTTTTATTATTTTACTAATACCTATATATGCTGTCTTTTTTATTGTTTCGATTATATTTGCGTTTATTCCAATAATAGGTATGATCCCTCAATATATTGTCCAATGCTTTATCTTATCATGGATTGGAGTCTCTTTTGCTATATTGTTTAGTGAAGATAAGTCAGTAGCGGACTCCTTTGGTGAAGGTTGGAATATAGTCACTAAAAACTTTTGGAAATCTATTGGAGTTAATTTTATTATGGCTCTTTTAATTATGGTTTTAATAGGAGTAGTTCTTATGATTCCTGGAATTATCGTTGGCCTTTATACTTGGCATATTGTAGAAAACGATGTAGAATTTGCTACTGATGTTTTTACAAAGATAATCTACACTATTGGTATGTGCTCTTTACTACTTACCTTAACCTTTTCGCACTGTTTGTCACAATTTGTTAATGTTGTTTTATACTATACCCTGCATGAAAAAGAATACAATACACATACTAGAAATAAAATCGATCAAATAGGACAATTAGGTGAATAAGATACTTTGCTTCATATTATTTTTAGTAGTTACCACTACAGTACATGCGTTTCAAGTAAAAGACAGCTTAGCTATTGCTGTAGATAAAGATTCTACCTTAATAGTGAAACACTTTGATACAAATTTTGAAAAAAAATATACTGGAGAAGAATATAACTATAGTAGTAATCAAGGTGCGCCTCAAAATTTACTCCTTCGGGCATTAAATTGGGCCTCTAATAGTCTTAGAGATGCTTTTGGTTTTAATGTTTCTCTATCCACATTAAAAATACTAGAAATCATAATCTACATTCTCATGGGTGGATTGTTTGTCTTTTTATTAATTCGTTTTTTTATTGGAGAACGTATGGGAGCTCTATTTGCTAAAAAAGCTACTAGCATTACCGATATTAACCTTAACGAAGAACATATAGAAAACATAGACATAGATCGTTTATTTCAGGAAGCCCTCACAGCAAAAGAGTATCGATTAGCCATAAGATATCAATACCTAAAAACACTAAAACTATTAGCATCAAAAGAACTAATTTCCTGGGATTTTGATAAAACAAATACAGATTATTTAAATGAAATTTCTAGTATAGAATTAAAAAAAGCCTTTAAAAAAGTATCGTACGTCTATGATTATATTTGGTATGGAGAATTTAACATAGACGAAACTATGTATAATACTGCCAACTTAAGATTTATAAAAATAAACAGCCTTTTGAAATCATAAATTTGGATAAAAGAACTAAAATAATAATCGGGATTTTCACAGCAGTACTCTTAACCATAATTGTAACAGAGATTGCACGCCCAAAACCTATTAATTGGTCTCCTTCCTATACCTCATACCATAAAAGACCTTTTGGTGCACATATACTTAAAGAAGAGCTTACAGCTATTTTTCCAAATGCTAAAATCAATATTACCAATAAAAATAGCTATGCTTATTTAACAAATGAAGAACTTGACAAAAGATCTGCCTATATTTTTATAAACACCTCTTTACATTTTGACAAACAAGAGTCTCATAAATTATTGGAATATGCTGCAAAAGGAAATACCATTCTAATAGCTGGTTCTTATTTAAGTGGTGTTTTAATAGATAGCCTCAAAATTAATGCCGTTACCAATTATGGAATTAGAGAAGATACCATTGCTTTGAGCTTTACCAATAGTAACTTCAAAAAGAGTAACTATTTTTACGACAAAGGGTTAGACAACGTCTATTTTAATAAGGTAGATACAAGCAAAGCAAAAATTCTTTCCTATACCAAACACAAAGACTATTCTAAAAAGGTAAATTTTATAGAAATGCCTTTTGGAAAAGGTAAAATTTTAGTCAATACTACTCCACAAGCTTTTTCCAATTACTATATGCTAGCTGGAAATGCACAATATGCTGCCAATGCCTTATCTTACATTAAAGATGGAACTATTATCTGGGACGATTATAAAAAAACTGGCCGAGTAGTTATTACATCTCCGATGCGTTTTGTGCTTAATCAAAAATCATTAAAATGGAGCTACTATCTTACTATAGCATCGTTGCTTCTTTTTGTTCTTTTTAGAGCCAAGCGGAAACAACGAATTATTCCTGTAATTACTCCATTAGAAAACACTTCTATTGCTTTTGCTAAAACCGTTGGAACGCTATATTATCAACATAAAGATTATGATGATATTATTGCAAAAAAGATCAACTTTTTTACAGCATATATTAGAACCCATTTCTATATAAACATTAATACAATAACAAAAAAAACAGCTATAGTTCTTGCTGCCAAATCTGGCAAACCATTAACTGAATGTACAGAACTATTAGATTACTTATTATACTTAAAAAAGAAAACGTTAAAAACCGAGCAGGAATTAATTGCGCTCAATAAAAAAATAGTCGCCTTTAAAAAATAAATTATGGAAGAAAAAGATCCTTTAGCGTTTAATTCTAGAATAGATTTACAGCAACTCCAAAAAGCAGTTGAAGATATAAAATCAGAATTGGGAAAAGTAATTATAGGGCAACACAATATGATAGAACTCCTTATTGTTTCTATACTTGCCAATGGACATTCCCTTATTGAAGGTGTTCCTGGTGTTGCAAAAACTGTTACAGCAAAATTACTAGCCAAAACCATGAATGTTGGTTTTAATAGAATCCAGTTTACTCCCGATTTAATGCCTAGCGATATTTTAGGTACTTCTATTTTTAATGTAAAGACTTCTGAATTTGAATTTAAAAAAGGGCCTATCTTTTCTAATATCATACTTATTGATGAAATTAATAGAGCCCCAGCAAAAACTCAAGCGGCCCTTTTTGAGGCCATGGCAGAACGGCAAATTACAATTGATAATAATGCCTTTAAACTAGAAGCTCCTTTTTTAGTCTTTGCCACCCAAAATCCTATTGAGCAAGAAGGTACTTACAGACTCCCAGAAGCACAATTAGACCGTTTTTTATTTAAAATTAATGTAGCTTATCCTTCATTAGAAGAAGAAATAAAAATATTAGAAAGTAAACACCAACAAAAAAGTACTGAGCCAAGTAGCTTAATAGCTGCAACTCTAACGGCAGAACAGATCGTTGGTTTTCAAAATACCATCAAAGATATTATTATTGAAGATCACTTAATTAAATACATCGCTACCATAATTAACAATACAAGATCTAATGCCAATCTATATCTTGGCGCTTCACCAAGAGCCTCAATTGCTATTATGAATGCTTCAAAAGCATTGGCTGCAATTAATGGAAGAGATTTTGTAACTCCCGATGATATTAAAAAAATGGCTTACCCAGTTATTGGACATAGAGTACTGCTTACTCCTGAACGTGAAATGGAAGGTTTTACTACCGAAAAAGTAATACAACAACTTATAGAAACTATTGAAATACCGAGATAGTGAAAAAAATAATTAAAAATCTATTTTTAGAAAAACGTTTTTTTACCATGGTATCAATCTTGGTAGCTCTTTTTGTAATTTCTTTTGTGTATGCTTCACTATTCAGAATTACGAAACTAGCCTTCTTTATTGCGCTAGTCTTTTTAATTGTAGACTTTATAATGCTTTTCGCTTCTAAAGGAACCATTATTGCTGAACGTCAGGTCCCAGAAAAACTATCTAATGGTGATGATAATCAATTAACTATTTCTGTTAGCAATACTTACTTATTCAACAGTAAATTAACAATCATAGATGAAATTCCTTTTCAATTTCAAAAAAGAAACTTTGAAATTAGCATTTTATTAAGTCCTGGGAATCAAAAAAACATCAATTACACACTAAAACCATTAGAACGAGGAGTCTATTCTTTTGGAAACTTAAACATTTTTGCTGCCTCACCAATAGGTCTTATTTCAAGAAAATATATTTTTAATGGTGCTCAAGAAGTTCCGGTATATCCCTCTTTTTTACAGCTCAAAAAATACAACCTTATTGCCTTTACCAATAGATTGTTTGAGTACGGATTAAAAAAAATTCGTAGAATTGGGCACACCATGGAATTTGAACAAATAAAGGAATATGTGCAGGGTGATGACATCAGAAATATTAACTGGAAAGCTACTGCAAAAAAAAGCCAGTTAATGGTAAATCAATTTCAAGATGAAAAATCCCAACCCATCTATTCAATCATAGATACTGGTAGGGTTATGAAAATGCCATTTCAAGGCTTAAGTTTATTGGACTATGCAATCAATGCCACATTGGTAATTTCTAGTATTGCCATAAAAAAACAAGATAAAGCTGGAATGTTTACCTTTTCTAACAAAATCAACAATAGAGTTGTTGCCGACCGTAGAAGTGCTCAAATGAACCTTATTCTAGAAACACTTTATGGTATTGACACCAATTTTGTAGAAAGTGATTTTAGTAGACTTTATATAGATATTAAAAGAAATATTACTCAAAGAGGACTAATGTTATTGTACACTAATTTTGAAACCATAGATGGTCTCAATAGACAATTACCATACCTGCAAGCTATAGCAAAACAACATCTATTGGTTGTTATCTTCTTTGAAAACACAGAACTTACCGCATTTGTAAAAGAAAAAACAAGCACGGCCCACCAGATTTTTGAGCAGACAATTGCAGAGAAGTTTATTTATGAAAAAAAACTTATTGTAAGTGAATTAAAAAAACACGGTATTCAAACTATTCTTACCAAACCTAAAGACCTCACCATCAATACAATTAACAAATACTTAGAAATAAAAGCTAGAGGTCTTTTATAAAAAACTTCAACTTACAACTCATTAGTACTGTTTTACAACATTTAATTGTTGCAAAACCACTCTTTTGGTATTTTAGCCATGTATTTATTAAGCCCCCAATAAATAAACATGAAAAATAACCTACTAAGACTAATGTTTATAGTCACAATATTTAGTGCAGCTGCATTAAGTTGCAATACTCACAATTGCGATCCAGGATATCAACGAGTAACTTTAACAGATGGCACACATACCTGCCTTCCAGATGCAATTGCTGATGGTTTTTCTAAAGAACAACCTTTTGGAAGTCTTTTCTTTCATGAAGAACTTGGTATATTAGAATTAACAAAAAAAGGATGGACAAATTTTGAAGGAGAAACTGTTTTAACAACATTTTCCGAGTAGATCTATCTAGCAATTTTAAACCATTTAGCTCTTCTACATTTTTTAAATTTTTATTTTATAGTCCTTTCTGATAAATATTCTTAACGTTATAATCAAAGATGTTTTTAAGAAGCTCAAAACCAAACATATGGATTTCTAATTTAAACCAATTTAATTTTGAAGTATAGCCTACAACTCATTTCTTTATAGTTATAGGTCATTTTACAATTAAACTGGTATAATAGGATTATAAGGAATAGAATAAGTAGGCCTTGACAATCGTTTTTAATTTAAATAGTATTACTCTGCGTTTGTATCTAATAGAAGTAACATATATTAGCCTTTTTAATGTAATATTCATTCAAACATCGAATCAATAGAGAAGAAAATATATTATTTTTTTTCTTAAATTTGTGAGTGAACAACTCAGCTCGCTATTTTTGAAAAATAAATTTCACTATTTTGCTAATCTATTTTTACTACTACTTTCTTTTTTGGGAGAAGCACAAGAATATGATGCATTAGCAAAAGAAGAGAAGTTAAGTCAGCGCTTACAATCTTATGTTCTAGTAGATCTTAATACTTTTCCTCAACAACTATTAGCCACTACAATTAACACTCAAATTCCGATAGCGGTTATACTAGCAAAGGATAAACAAATCAATCATGCTTTTTCAAAAAAATACCTTAAACTTCATAAAAAGGTAATTGTAATTTCTGATTTAGAAACTGATCCTGCTTTAGTAAAAAACATTCCTTTTCTAAAAATTACAACAAAACATTTAGAAACACTAAACATTGTTCCCCATCAATTAAATGATAGCGCTATTGTACGGTTTAACAGTACTAAAGAGCTTAGTTTGGTGCATTTTAAAGGTTTAAAAAAACTTGCAGATAGTACAATCATAAACCTATGGAAACATTCGGGAAAACTTCCAAATTTTATCAAAGCAGATAGTACGTTTATAACTGCTGCAAGTAAAATGGTTAAACTATTAAATAGTAGACAAAAAGCTTATGGAGTAGTAAAAACCAAAACAACCCTTTTAAACGATGTCTCTTTTAAAAATGAGAAAAACCAAAAAGCAAATGGATACTTTTGCTTTCCATATACCAACAACACCCTTTTTCCTATTTTAATTCCTCATAAAGCTGGTTATTACTTTTCTCCAGACATTATTTATACTTCCATAGAAAACTTTTCTAATTCAAAAGAATTTATTGGTTTTCCGTTAGAACCAGAGTTTGGGCTTTCAGATCATTTTTTATTTGACACTAAAATCGAAAATACCATTAGGAAAAACAATACAGAGTTACTTTCCAATGGAATTATAATAAAAGAAGATCCGCAAAGAGGAAAAGTCGCGCTTTTTAATAAGGAAGCCTATATAGATGCTGGACTTGAAAGTAGAAAAACATTGCAATCTAGCTTTAGTATTACTGCCTGGATAAAACCAACAGCTATAAGTTTTAATAACAGCATTTTAGGAAAAGGAGATAATTTTGTACTAAAATTACATGAAGGAGCCTTAACTTTTACTATGGCTGGTATTAAAGATTATGTATCAGAATCTTCCCCTATTCCATTACAAAAATGGACACATATTGCATTAGTACATTCCAAAATTGACAACGACCTTAAGTTTTTTATCAACGGAAAACAGACAGATAGGATAGAACTTATTGCTGACTATATAACTACCGATTACAACCTACTGATAGGAAGTAACCTTTGGCAAGAATATTTTATAGGTTATATCAATGAAATTAAAATCTGGGAACGCGAACTTAATTCTAACGAGATTAGCAAGCAATTTTTGAAAACTCCAGAAAAACCTGCTACAATCAGTACCGTAATTACAATAGGTATTGTGCTGCTAATAGCAATAACTATTGGTTATCTTATCCTCATTAATATCAGAACACGAAAAAAACGAATTATAATTATTGATCCTGAAACCGATGAAATTGTAAAAATAGTAAGAAAACAAGCTTCTAATTCTAATCATAAATCTGAACAAATTTTATGTTTAGGTGCACTAAAAATTATAGACAAAGAACATATTGATGTTGCTAAAAAATTGTCACCTAAACTAAAAAAACTTTTTATTCTTATTTTTCTTCACAGTTATGGTGAAAAAAAAGGAATAAGCACCAAAAAAATAACCGAACTTCTTTGGCCTGGAATGTCACTACAAAGTGCAAAAAACACAAGAGGTACTAATGTTCAAAATTTAAAATCCATTTTAAGCAGTACAAGTATAAGGTTAGTTTTTGAAGATAAGCTATGGATCCTAAAAATCCCTGAAAACTACTATTGTGATTATCAAATAGCTCTTAATTACTTGTCTTTTTTCTCTAAAGAAAATAATGATACTGAAACATTAGCAAAAAAGATTCCCAACTTACTACTCCTATTAAAAGAAGGAAGGTTTCTAATTAATACTAGCGACGTTTGGTTAGATCCCTATATTGAAAAATTTAGCAACCTGGTTATTGAACAATGCACCAATTATACAGCCCAATTGACATCAAAAAAACATGGAAGTTTGCTTTTGGATATCGCTGAAATAATTTACCTCTATGACGATCTAAACGAAAAAGCATTGCAACTAAAACTAGAAGTTTTAATTCATCAAGGAAAATTAAGTTTGGCACATACCGTACACGATAATTTTTCTAAATTATATCAAAAACTATACAAAGAACCATATCATTTTTCATTTGAAGAGTTAGTTTCTCAATACCAAACACAAAACTAGCCCTATTTCTTCTAAACAGAACATTAAAAATAACCTGTTGTTTTTTAATTACTTATAATTTATTTATTTTCATTACCCCATTTATTACCCCAACTTTTACACAGTAGCTTCTTTATTTGTTTTTTCAATTTAGTCATCGTCATGCATTAGGCTAATTAATGTATCATTTGACCATAACTTAACTAACGTACTATGGAAAAACAGAAAAATAACCGCAGAGATTTTGTTAAAAAGAGTTTAGCTATTGCTGCAGGAATTACAATTATCCCAAGACATGTCATGGGAGGTCCCAATTTTATTTCTCCTAGTGACCAACTTACAAAAGCAGTTATTGGTGTTGGAGGTATGGGACAAGGTCATTTGGGCTATGAAGGAACCAAATTATTAGCAATTTGTGATGCAGATGGAAAACACCTTGCAAACACCTTAAAAAAGGTAGACAGCAGTGTTAAAGGATATAGAGATTTTAGAGAAGTATTACAACGTCCAGATATAGATATTATACATATTGCAACTCCGCCACATTGGCACGGCATAATGTCTGTAATGGCTGCTGAAGCAGGGAAAGACGTATGGTGCGAAAAACCAATGACGAGAACTATTGGAGAAGGTAAGCGTGTGGTTGAAGCCATGAAACAACATGGAAAAATGTTTAGACTTAATACCTGGTTTAGATTTAAAGATAACTTTTATGGGATGGGAACTCCTGTAAAAAAGATTAAAAAAGTAGTAGATAGTGGTGCTTTAGGTTGGCCACTAAAAGTAACAATTAGTGGTGTTACAGGTTTCAATTGGAAGTTTTACTGGGTAGGTAAAGAAAACTTGAAACCTCAACCTGTACCGCAAGAACTAGATTATAATATGTGGTTAGGGCCTGCACCAGAAAAACCATACCATCCGCACAGAGTACATTCAACTTTTAGAGGCTACTGGGATTATGATGGTGGTGGATTAGGAGATATGGGACAACACTATATAGATCCTGTACAATACTTCCTAGGAAAAGACAATACAAGTCCTGTAAAAGTGGAAGTAGATGCGCCACAACAACATTATGATGCCATTGGAACTTGGAGAAAAATAACATTTACCTATGCAGATGGATGTCAGATTATTTTAGATGGAGAAAATAAAGACAAAAATGCAGCTTATATAGAAGGACCAGATGGCAAGATTTTTAATGGGTTTAAATCTACTATTCCAAATATTCAAGGGCTTATTGATGAATTACCTGATCCTGAAGAACAGATAGGGATTTTTACTGAGTCAGTAAAAACAAGAAAAAAGTTTGCCTTAAACGAAGAAAATGGGCATCGTTCTGCCACTATAGTTAATATGGGACTTATTGCTCTCCGTTTGGGTAGGACTTTAGAGTTTGATCCTATAAAACAAGAATTTATTAATGATGTAGAAGCAAATAGACTTATAGATCAGCCTGAAAGAAGCTCATGGGCTTTTTAAAATCTAACTTCTTTTAATTTTCTTTAAAAACTAAGACATAACTAAAAATGAAAAAAATTATAATAATATTAATCCTACTCTGTGCTTCCCAAATTACGGTTGCTCAGATAAATAGGACATTAGAAACAAAAGTTGCAGATATACTTGCACAAATGCCTACAAAAAACTCCAATCATTCTAATGCTTTGATGGAAGAAATCATTGCACTTAGGGCTGATGGTATTGCCCAGTTTTGTAGTATGATTGTTCCTTTGGGTACTGGAGATGATACTCAAGCTAGATATGTTTTACAAACACTTTCAACATATAATGCTAAAGATCAAAAAAACAGAAATTCTAACGTTGTTGAAACTGCTTTTTTAGCAGCTCTTCAAAAAGCAAATGACAATGAAGTTAAAACGTTTTTTATACAACGACTTATGAATTGTGGAACAATTGCTAGTATTGCTCCACTAACTACATATTTAGCCTCTGAAGATTTATACAAACCATCCCTAGCGACATTAACAACCATAGGTACACCAAACGCTGCTAAAAACATATTACAAGCTATTGACAATGCTAATACTGCTAAAAAAGTTGCCTTAATCAATGCTTTAGGAGTTTTAAACTATGCATCCGCAAACAATGCCTTAAAAAAGCATGCGCTATCTACTGACATTAATATTAAGCAAAAATCATTATTGACGCTAGCAGAAATTGCAACACCAGATGCTAAAAACACTTTAGAAGAAGCTGTAAAAAAAGCAAATTATAACCTCGATAATTCTAAAGCAATAATTGCATACATTAGGTACGGAAATCAATTATATAACAAAGGAGCTACAACTGCTAGTAGTTCGGTTGGAAAAAACATCTTGAAAAATTGTACCTCAGTATCACAATTACATTTTAGAACCGCCGGACTTACATTATTAAATAAAATAGAAGGGCAATCGTATCTTAAAACCTTACTTAAAGAAGCAAAACATAACAATGCAATATATACCGCAAGTGTTTTAACTCTAGCTTCAAAAACCTTGACTCCAGATGCCGTTAACAAATGGGTTAAGTTTTATAAAAAAGCTGCTCCTCATGTAAAACCACAATTGATACACATGCTTAGGAATAGAACAGAAGCTACTGTTTTTGAAAATGTAATCAATGAAGGTTTAAATGATAAAAATTCGGACATAAAAATAGCTGCTATAAAAGCATTAGCTAACCAAAATAAAGCAAAAGCTTTACCCATAGCATTAAAGACTTTAAAAGCTTCAAAAAATGTTGATGAGTACAAAGCTATTCAAGAAACCTTATTGCGTATTTGTACTTCAAAAGATAATTCGGTACTAGCGAGTAATCTTACAAATGCCAATGATTCTGAAAAAGAAGTTTTAATTAACGTACTTGCTGCTAGAAAAGCAAAATCACAAGTAAAAAATATTCTACCATTATTAGCTAAAGGTAACGAGCAATTAAAAACTACAATTTACAAGGCTTTACCTTCCTTAGTTTCTTCGGATGATTTATCTGCCATTATTCCCTTACTAAATACTGCTACTAAAAAAGAAGATATCAGTAACATTCAAAAAGCAATTCGTTCTATTTTAGATCGTAGTAATGGAGCATATTCAGAAGATATCATGGCTGCATATGCTAACGCTAATCAAAAAGAGAAGCTTATACCAGTTTTACCATCAGTACATACCAATTCTTCATTAAAATTAGTAGAAAATGCATTGCAATCTTCATCTGCTAGTGTTAGAAACAGTGCTTTAGATGCATTAGCAAATTGGAAAGGTAATAATGCTTTAGCCATACTTTTTAAACAATTAAGTTCTGGTACTGATCAAAAAACAAAAGCTATTGCCTTTAATAATTACCTTATCAAACTTCAAAAATCATCTTATCCAGATGATCAAAAGTTACTATTGTTAAGAAAAATAATGGCATACAGTACTACCTTAGCACAACAAAAACAGGTGTTGAGAAATGCGCGTGGTATTAAAACTTTCCTTTCTTTAATTTTTGTTTCCAACTATTTAGAAACAGAAAATTTAATTACAACTGCATCTAATACTGCCATTAGAATAGCATTACCAACTCCTGGAGTTCAAAATGGTCTTAGTGGAGCACTTGTTAGAGCTATTGTTGAAAAAAGCATCAATAACTTAACAGGTCATGATAGTCAATATCTAAAAATAGATGTAAAAGAGTTTTTAGACAACATGCCTAATGATAAAGGATATGTATCTATGTTTAATGGAAAAGACCTAGACGGGTGGAAAGGATTAGTAGAAAACCCTATTGCCAGAGCAAAAATGTCTACAAGAACTTTGACCAAAAAGCAAGCAGTTGCTGACCGTAATATGAATAAAGAATGGATTATTAAAGACGGAGCTATTGTATTTGTTGGTGAAGGATTTAAAAACATTGCTTCTGTTAAAAAATATGGTGATTTTGAAATGATTGTTGATTGGAAAATTGGAAAAGGTGGAGATAGCGGTATTTACCTTAGAGGAACACCTCAAGTACAAATATGGGATACTGCACTGGTAGAAGTTGGTGCGCAAGTTGGTTCTGGTGGACTTTACAACAACCAAAAACACTTAAGTAAACCGTTAAAAGTAGCCGATAACCCAATAAATAATTGGAATACATTCCGCATTAAAATGATTGGTAATATCGTTACTGTATACTTAAATGGGGAATTAGTAACTGATCATATTCCTTTAGAAAACTATTGGGATAAGAATAAGGCAATTTTTCCAAAAGAAGCCATTGAGTTACAAGCTCATGGAGAAGATGTGCGTTTTAGAAATATCTATGTTCGCGAAATCCCTAATGGAGATGACTTACTAACAACTACAGAAAAAAAAGAAGGCTTTACTTCCTTATTTAACGGTAAGGATCTTAACCACTGGCAAGGAAATAAAACAGATTATAAAGTAATTAATAACGAAATTGCTGTTCGTCCTAAAGAAGGAGGTCATGGCAACTTATATACCATTAAAGAATATGATAATTTTATTTTTAGGTTCGAATTTCAATTAACACCTGGTGCAAACAACGGACTTGGAATTCATGCTCCTCTAGAAGGAGATATTGCCTATGTTGGTAAAGAATTACAAATACTAGACAATACTGCAGCTATTTACAAAAATCTAAAACCCTACCAATACCATGCTTCTGTTTATGGAGTGCTTACTGCAAAAAGAGGACATTTAAACCCTGTTGGTGATTGGAATACCGAAGAAGTAATTGTAAACGGAGATCATATTAAAATTACTTTAAACGGAATAGTAGTTCTAGATGGCAATATCAAAGAAGCTACAAAAAATGGAACTTTAGATGGTAAAGAACATTCTGGGTTGCAAAGAAACAATGGTCATATTGCTTTTTTAGGGCATGGATCGGAATTACAATTTAGAAATGTTAGAATCAAAACATTAAACTAAAATCATAACACTAACATGTTCAAAAGACTTGTTGATAATAGCAAATAACTTATAAAATAACACCTATGAAAAAAATTAGTATCAGTATTTTAATGATTGCCTTTATTGGAATTTCAACTATACAAGCCCAAAAAACAAAACTATTTAACGGAAAAGACCTTAGCGGATGGACTGTTTATGGTACCGAAAAATGGTATGTAGAAGACGGGTTATTAGTTTGTGAAAGTGGTCCAGATGAAAAATATGGCTATTTAGCAACTAATGAACATTATAAAAATTATGTCCTTACCCTACAATTTAAACAAGAAGCAGACGGAAATAGTGGCGTATTTATCCGTTCTACTATTGAAGGCGTTAAAGTTAGCGGATGGCAGGTAGAAGTTGCGCCAAAAGGAAAACATACTGGTGGTGTTTATGAATCTTATGGTAGAGGATGGCTTATAAAACCTACAGCTGATAAAGAAGAAGCATTAAAGGTTGGACAATGGAACAAGCTAAAAATAAAAGTAGATGGTGATACCATTACATCGTGGCTAAATGGTACCGAAATGATAACAATTAGCGATGAAAAAATTGGAAAAGGAATGGGTGCTGTTGCCTTACAAATACATGATGGTGGTGGTATTAAAGTGAAATGGAAAAACATTAAATTAAAAACACTTCGTTAATAGCTAATTTTGTTTGTATAATCCCCCGCTGGATACTATCTTTTGCGGGGATTATTTTTTTACTCTACTACAAGTTTAATGGACAGCCATAAAACAATTGTATTTTTAATGATTTTAGTTAACAGAACGTTACATTAATTGAATAGCATTCTATCAAGAATCGTGAATATTAATAGTTAACATGTTCTCGAAACTAATTTTCACCTAAAATCAACTCAAAGAGACATTCTAGATATAAAAATTCTCCAAACCTTTTATAATAATACAATATGATTGAAGAAGAACATGCAGAGATTTATGATGCTATTGTAATTGGCACGGGCATATCTGGTGGTTGGGCTGCTAAAGAATTATGCGAACAAGGACTAAAAACCTTAGTGCTTGAACGTGGTAGAATGATAAATCATATTACCGATTACCCTACAGCCCATATGGATCCTTGGGATTTTAAATACCGTGGTAAACCTACAGCTGCTGATGCAAAAACTCAAGAGAAGCAAGCTAGAAGTGGGTATACTACCAATGAACCCAGTAAACACTGGTTTGTAAATGATCTAAAACATCCTTATAACGAAAAAAAACGTTTCGATTGGATGCGTGGTTACCATGTAGGTGGAAGATCTATCATGTGGGGAAGACAAACCCTAAGGCTTAGTGAAATGGATTTTGAAGCCAATAAAAAAGAAAATATCGCTATAGACTGGCCTATACGTTATAAAGATTTGGCACCTTGGTACGATAAGGTAGAAGATTTTATTGGAGTCTCAGGAGAGAAACTAGGACTAAAACACCTACCTGATGGTGTGTTTACCCCCCCAATGGAACTCAATTGTGTAGAACAAGAATTTCGCTCCAAAATTAAAGAAAAATACAGCAATCGTTACCTTACTATGGGACGCTTTGCAAACCTCACAGGAGACAAGCAACGTGAAGGAAGAAGTAATTGTCAATACAGAAACAGATGTGTAAGAGGCTGCCCATTTGGCGCATATTTTAGTAGCAACTCCTCTACCCTACCAGCAGCAGAACGTACTGGAAACATGACATTAAGAGCGAATTCTATAGTGCAAAAAATCATATATGACGATAAAAAAAAGATAGCTACTGGTGTTGAAGTAATTGATACACTAACGCATAAAAAAACAACATTTTCGGCTAAAGTTATTTTTTGCTGTGCATCTACAGTAGCAAGTACTGCTATTTTATTAAACTCAACCTCAAAACGTTTCCCAAATGGATTAGGAAACGATAGTGGCGAGCTTGGACACAATCTAATGGATCATCATTTTAAGGTAGGCGCTACTGCTACTGCCAAAGGCTTTGATGATAAATATTATAGTGGTAGAAGACCAGCCAGTTTTCATATTCCACGCTTTAGAAACTTAAAAGACAAGCCCGATAAAAATTTAGATTTTATTAGAGGTTATTCTTTTCAAGGTTCGGCAAGTAGAAGTAATTGGACAAATGCTATTTCAGAAATGAGTTTTGGTGAGGACCTAAAAGAAGTTCTTTTTAAACCAGGCCCATGGAAAATAGGAATTAACGGATTTGGTGAATGTCTGCCTTATCATGAAAATAAAATGACTTTAAATCATAAAAAGCTAAACGAGTGGGGAATGCCTACTGTTACTTTTGACTGTGAATTTAAAGAAAATGAAAAGAAAATGCGAAAAGACATGCAACAAGAAGCCATAAATATGCTTACTGCTGCTGGTTTTGAAGAGGTAAAAGGATACGATTTACCAAGTTTCCCTGGTAATGCCATTCATGAAATGGGTACTGCTAGAATGGGACATCATCCAAAAACATCTGTCCTTAACAAACACAATCAAATACATGCTGTACCTAATGTATATGTTACCGATGGCGCATGTATGACTTCGGCTCCCTACCAAAACCCATCATTAACCTATATGGCATTTAGCGCAAGAGCAGCCAGTCATGCGGCTAAACAGTTAAAAAACAATATTTTTTAAGTATGGATAGAAGAGATCTTTTAAAAACAATGTCGCTTTCTTTGGGCTATGCAATAGCTCCAACTACCTTATTACAATTACTTAGCTCTTGTCAACAAGAAAAGCAACAAAAATGGACTCCCATTTTTCTAAAACAATCAGAGGCTTTTGTAGTTGAACATTTAGCAGCACTAATTTTACCAACTACAAAAACACCTGGAGCACTAGATGTTGATGTGCCACAATTTATAGATCTAATATTACATAAGGTTGTTCCTCCTGAACTTAAATCAGATTTTAAAAAAGGAATGTCCTTATTTATTAAAAAATTCCAAACCATTTTTAAAAAAGAGATATCTGAAGGAGATGCCAACAATTTTGATATAGTACTCTCTAGTTATTTTAAGATCTCCAAAAAAGATCAAAAAAGTATTTTTGAGCTATTAGCTCAAAAAGGTACTGTAAACACTCCTGACGTCTATTATATCTATAAATTTCTACTCTTTGTAAGAGAACACACTTTATTTGGATACTATACCTCTAAAAAAGTGGGTACAGAAATCTTAGACTACAACCCCATTCCCGGTTATTACGAAGCCTGTATACCTTTGGGAGATAATGATAATGCATCCGCTATTTAAACAGGAAATGAGATGATAGATTAGGTTTTTCTTATACTCGTTCGCAACGACTATCTACTATTTTCTTGAATGAAGTCCTATAGTATTTCCTTCTGTGTCCATTAACATAGCCACAAATCCAAATTCTCCTATGGACATTTTTGGCCTAATTATTTTTCCTCCTGCTTTTTCCACTCTGGATTCTTCCGTAATACAATCTGCAGATTCAAAATACACGACAGTATTATTACTATTTGCAGTCATATCTTCTTTTTCAACTAATGCACCTGTAATATTAAGACCTTGATGATCAGAAGGAAAAGCAGATTGTTTTCCCCACGCTATTGGAAAATCAACAAGCTGAATATTGAACACGGTTTCATAGAATTTTTTTGCACGTTCTAAGTTTGATACACTGATATCAAACCAGTTAACTGGATTTGTATTTTTCATTTTTAACTTATTTTAAGTTCTGTTGCTAAATTGCACTACAAAGTTGCAGCGAATTTGAAACCTAAAATTGTAAAAATGGGACAAGTCTAATCTTTACTATCAAAAACCAAAGACATTTTTAAACGATCACCATAAAACTCTTTGGGTGTTAATCCTGTAAACTCTTTGAATTCTTTAATAAAATGAGCTTGGTCGTAGTATTCGTTTTCGTACGCCAAACTAGTAAGACTTGTAATATTTTCTGTTAGTAATACTTTGAGTGTTGCTTGCAATCTTACCGTTTTGGAAAGTTGCTTTGGGCTTAAACCAATATCAGATAAAAACTTTCGTGATAATTGTCTACGGTTAATATTGTTTTGTTTGGAAAGTATATCAACAGAAAGCTGGCCGTTAGCTGTCAAAATAGTTTCAACAGTAGATTTTACAATCTTGTCAATAATTTTAGAATCTTCAAGCCTTTTGAATAAAAAAGATTCTATCAAATTTATCCTTTCTGAAGTTATGTTTGTATTTAAAATTGCCAGTTCTATTTCCTGTCCCTCTTTCCCAAATAGCTTTTCCAATGGTACGGCTGTATTTTCCATCTCCTTTATTGGGAAGGTTGCAAAAGGTAAAAAACCATTTGGGTGAAAGCAAACAAAAAAAGTACCTGTTTCTCCTGTTGGTTCTACATCATACGGCCCTGTCAATTGTCCGATTACAAAACATCTTGGAAGGGAAATACCTTCTCCTTTCTCATTGTAGTGTCTATACAAGTCACCGTAGTGAAAAATCATTTTTATACAACCGTCTGGTACAATCGTATTTTTCTTTGGTGTTTTTTCTTTTGGAATATCCAATGTCCAATAACATTTTACAAGTTTAGCCAGATCTTGATGTGGTTGAAATATTTGGTGATTCATTGGTTACATTTTTTTGCGCTCATTTGAAGTATCAAACATAATCAGAGATATTCCATACCCTACATTAGTACTTAAAGATAACTAATTAAGTAAAATAAAGCTATCTCGTGTTGTTTTATTTGGACAATTTTTGCCGCCTAAGCACATTACAAATGCTTTGTTCATATTGTCATTTGTTATCACTTTGCTCAAACTAGCTTCAGGAAGGTTTCTACTTACGTAAGAATGATATTGATATAAAGTATCTAACCCTGTAATTTTAAAAGAATTAACCGACCAATAATCCTAGTTCACCTGTTTCAGCAAGAAAAGCATAAAGAACAAAATCATTATTCACGATATTGTTCTAACTTTAAAGACGACAAATTACTAGAATTGACGAATTATAATCCAAATTAAAAACCCTTCAAAATGCGATATCTAAGTGTATGCTTACTATCATTAGTTATGTTCTCATGCCAGAATACAACCAAAGTACAAAAACTTAAAACTGGAACATATAGAGCCGTTTTAACTATTCAGGATAATGAAGAATTGCCATTTGTTTTTGAAGTAAAATCACCTACTGAATTAACTGTTTTTAATGCTGAAGAAGTAATTGAAGTCGATGAAATTGAATATAAAAACGATTCTATCTTTATTAAAATGCCAGTGTTCGAAGGTTATATTGCGGCTGTGTTTGAAGGAAACAATCTAAAAGGTAGTTTTATAAAAGAGAGTTTAGATCGTGTAGTAACATTCTATGCCGAATTTAATAACAATAGTAGATTTGACCTAGAATCAGAAGCCTCACAAAACGTTACAGGAATTTGGGAAACTGTTTTTAGTAAAGGAATTACAGGTGATGAATATATTGCCAAAGGAATTTTTAAGCAGGAAGGAAATAAAATAACAGGGACTTTTAGAACCACAACTGGTGATTATCGTTATCTCGAAGGGCAAATGAAAGGAGATATTATGAAACTTTCTACCTTTGATGGAGCACATGCATTTTTATTCACAGCAAAAGTATCAGATTCTACACTAGAAGGCACTTTCTATTCTGGTAACCATTGGAAAGAACCTTTTGTTGCTAAACGTAATAAAACATACAAATTACCAAATGCAGATAAACTCACTTTTTTAAAGGAAGGATATGAGCAACTAGAATTTTCTTTCCCTAATAAAAATGGAACTCTTGTTTCACTTGATGATAACCGTTTTAAAAACAAAGTTGTGGTGGTACAGATTATGGGAACTTGGTGTCCTAATTGCTTAGATGAAAGTAAATATTATACTGAGTTTTATAAAAACAATAAAGACAAGGGAGTAGAAATTGTAGCACTCGCTTTTGAGTATGCAAAGACCAAAGAAAAAGCATTCAATCGCATAGATCGCTTACAGACTAACGTTGGTATTAACTATCCAATACTTCTAGCCCAATTCGGAACCTCTGATAAAGCTAAAGCACAAGAAAAATTACCAATGCTCAATCATGTATTGTCCTATCCAACATCAATATTTATTGATAAAAAAGGTAAGGTACGTAAAATTCATACCGGTTTTAATGGTCCTGCCACTGGTGAAAAACATATGGAATTTAAAGCTGAATTTGAACGTTTTATAGCTGTGCTTTTAGCTGAGTAAAACATTGAACTTATTGATTTTTAATACAGTGCTTGGCAGTAGCTTTTATTTCTTTTTTGTATTTTTTTAAAATTCTCCATACCAACGTAAGATTACAATTTATGGTTGATCTTTAGTTAAAAACCAATCACTTTTGATGCTGCTAGTTTTGAAACAATTGAAGTTAAATTTCACAACTATTTCCTATTGTTTTTTATATATTCCGTTGGATTTAAATATCCATTCGTATCAGAAGAATATCCGCCTCCTATTGGCAGTCCAATCTGATTTCTCAATTCCAAATGTAAATGTGCTAGATATTGTCCATTATTATTTCCAATTGTTCCAATCTTATCTCCTTTATTTACATATGTTCCTTTTTTCACATTGATTTTATTACAATGGGCATAAAGAGACTCTACTTGTTTGTTTTCGTTTATATAATGTACAATTCTAATAACATTTCCCCAACCTCCTTCTATGTTTTCTGCAAATGAAACATATCCATTTGCAATAGCATATATTGGTTGACCAAAATCAGTATTCCCTCCATTAATGCCATTCCAATCTTCGCCTAAATGATTGTTTTCTGTAAACTTCTGAGCATTATAATATCCTTTTGCATTGGGCTTACCAACAGGGAAGTCAAATCCATTTGTAAATTTTATTGAATCCGTTACTTTAACTACAATGTTATTTGGAGTTATTTCTTTTACCTTATTTTTAATTTTTGGCTTGCAACTAAAAATTCCAATTGATACTATTAAAATAAAAAGTATGTTTTTCATAATTGTTAGTACAAATATCTTAACGTAGCATTGCGTATAGCTACTTTATTCTTATATCAAATATAAAAAACATATAACCAGTATTCATAAAAACAGAAAAATATCATAGCCATACATATATGCAATTTGTTGCTGATGATTTATAATCTGTGATCAGACACAATATTCTTCAATAAAACTTCTTTATTTGTACTTACTCATAGTCGACGAGGAGTACAATGCTGCACTAACTCTAGAATGGCAATATCTAAGCGATCGAGATTTTTAATTCAAATATGTAACTATTGCTTCATTATTTCTCACTGCCTTTTTATAAAAATCTATAAATTCCTCAAAACTTTCAATTAGAAATTTGTGAGATTCTGATTCAGTCCAAATCTCTGGATAAATTCCCATTTCGTTCATTTCAGTACCATTAATCTTACCTTTTAAAATTTCGCCTGTTATTTTTTCCAATGCGGAATATGTCTCTTTAACTTGGTTTGGGTTCAGATATTGAGCTGGACCATATCCTAGATCTTGTTCCACATCAATAATTTGAAAACTAAAAAGTGCTCTTTGTAATTCATTTGGTTCGTTTTCAAGCCCACCAATTATTTCTCCAGTTAGAATATAATTAATTCCGTCCCAAGATTTATCTAAGTCAAGAAACCAATCAGCTTCATAACTTTCGTCATCATATATTTTATTTTCAAGTATTTCAGAGTCCTTCAGAAAAGTGTTTAATTCTTCCTCAGATACTCTTATAACATTGCCAATCATTCCCATATTTCAATTTCGTTTAAACTATTTATCCCTCTTACATCAATCCAAATATAAAAAACATTCCTATTTGGTACTCGTTTATAACAAATACCTATCATATTATTGTTTACCCGCGTTACAAACTCCTTGTTAATATTGTCACGAATTACCACTATGCTCAGAACAAACACAAGAGGAATCATCTATTTATTAGGTATAAGGGCGTAATTATAACACTATTTTTACAAGATAGTACTTATTTTGAGTCTGCTAATGATTATATTATTGTTCACAAAAAACCAAAAACATTTAACACTAACTTCTCTAAAAAATGGAGAAAAACTTCCCAAAAAGGACTTTTTAAATGTTCACCGCTCTTTTTTAATACATCTTCAGCATATTGAAAAACAGAAAGGAATTTAACTCATATTGAAAGTAAGAAAATTCAAATCTATAAGAATTATAAAAACGAAGTCTTTCAAAAAATCATTGACGACAAATTAATACAAAGTAGCTAAGATGGTGAAAAAAGAAAAACGTGGGAAAAACAAAAACATCTCCCACGGTCTCTACCTAAAGTGACTGTAAAAAAACAATCATATATCACAATTATTAACCCTAGCCTATAAGCCTTCTAACTCTATTATAGCACGCTCAATTACTTCGTCTTTAGTTATGTCTTCTAGATTAAGGGTTACTGGAATATCTGGATCCACACCATCATTTATATGTCTTTCTTTTGCATCGATAAATTCGCTGGTTGACAAAACCCAATACCAACCATTTGCCAAATAACCATCCGAAATAGAACCGCTTCCTCCACCAGAGCGCTGTCCCACGGTTTTAATTCTTTCAATAGGATCTACATTATACAGAAACGTAGTAGAAGCACTATATACATTTCTATCTGTTAACACCATAACAGGTTTTAAGTATTTGTTTTCACTTGAAGCTGGACGTAAATAGGATTTACTACTGGAAAAATCAGTAGCATTTGGTCCTGTTTTAAAGCGTTCGTAGCCAACATAAATAGTTTGATCTGTAAAGTAGGATGCAAATTTAGTTGACAAAATAGGATCACCTCCAGTATTACCACGTAAGTCTAAAACTAGACCCTTGGTATCTTTTAGTTTTATGAAAATATTCTCAATTTCTTCATCAGAGATTTCTATAAGCCAAGAATAAATACCAAGATATCCAATATCTGGATCTTCTGGAAGAGTACCTATTATCCCCTTATAATCTAAAATATATTCAAGGCTACTTTCCAAATATGGATGATAGCTATATGAAAAAACACCTTCATCAAAACCAGCCTCATACCCTTCATTAAAATCAAACCATACACTCATGGTTGATTCAGTTTGGCCCTCACTGGTTTCATGCAATGAAGAGTGTCCATCTCTTAAATTTTCTGTTAACTCACCAAGTATATTAAATAATTCTTTATCATTCGTTTTATTAGTTATAGTAGCGCGTAGGTCATTTTTTAATGTTTCAAAATCAATATTTTGAAAATCTAACATGGCATGCTTCTCCTCAATCAACTTGCTATACTCATCAAATATAGATACTGCATCGGTATTTGGGTTTGGCTCCATTGCTATTTTTTCGCAAGAACCAGTCATAATCAATAAAAAAAGAAGGCTTGTTTGTATATATTTCATAGTACTATTTTATTTTAATTAAATGTTCACAAAGTTATTTAGACTTATTAATAATGTTGAAACGTACAGATAAGGAGTGTATGCCATATGTGCTTGGATAGTGTTTAGTTTCCTGAAACTTTCTTAAATGCCATTGGTATGCAACAGAAAAACGATTTGATACTTGATAACGAATATTTGTTCTGACTTGAAAATGGTTAGGTATAGTCTTTAATTGGTAATACTTAAGATCAAAACGATTATTTAGGACATCATTCTGATAATCAAAATCCCCATTTTCCAAGATAATTTGTGAAGTATTATATGCAAATCCAGGAGTTTCCATAAAGTAAGAAACTAATCCTAAGTCTAGACCAAATCTAATTTTTTTATAACTGTAGACTCCAGAAGCCCAAAGTGTACTCCCAACAATATCACTTGTTTTATTATTACGTAAACCGTCAAAATCTTTTGAATATATATCTAGCACATCCCAAGTTATCCCCACATATAATCGATCTTTTATTTTTCTCAAATACAGTGCTTGTAAGGTTAAATTTTTAGTTATGGCATCGCCAGAACTATGTGTCGAGGGTTTTTCATTGGTTATCATAAACTGCAGGTTTACTCCCCATATACTTTTTGGGCTTTCTCTTAGATATCCTAGTCCATATTTACTGCCAAATCCACTATATATTACATCAGAATATTCGGTGTTTTGAAAAGTAGAATAACTAGCTCCTGCTTCAACATAAAGTTTGGTTTTTTTTTGTGCCTGCAATCCTGAAAAACATATTACAGCTAGAAACAAGGTTAAAAAAATTTCTTTCATAATTTTATTTTTTTTATCATTTTAAATTCCCTTTTTTGTGTGTGGAAGGAATATAGATTCTAATGTGATTTTGCCGCATTAGTAAGATTAAGCCTTTAATCTACATGACAAATATTTCCAATAAAAACTTTGGTGTACAAAGAAAAAAGAAAGTTTTATGTTTGGAATTCCGATTTCCAGACTCCTTAATTAATAAGATTAAACACAATATTACCTTTTCCAGAATCCCTACTCAATACCCCTCTTTAACGCTGGTTATTTCTTTTAATAAAAGCATGCCTTTCCTATCTTTTGAAACAGAAAAATCATTGAAAATAATATGGTTTTGTTAGCCTAAGTTTTCGACTGGAATTAGCCACAACTGCTTTTACAACTCATTTCAAAAAGTGATATTAAAGTAATTTTCCTTTTTTTAGGAAACAGATATAGTTGTTTTACGATTACTAGCTAGGTATCCAAAATTGAAAAAATGTTTTGTTTTTTGACAACTACTTTTTAATCACGTAAGTTTTTTAAAAGATAACAATCACTTAAAAAAAGTACCTAATAAAGCCTTAGCGATTAAAAAAAACTGAAGAAGTAAATAAATTGAAGGGATTAAACGTATAAGAATTATTTACAGATTTATCCCATGTTTTTATACTGTGAAGGTGTTGTGCCAGTTTGTTTTTTAAAAGCTTCATAAAATGAACTTTTACTTTGAAAACCAACCTCATTAGCTATTCCCTCTATACTTAAATTGTTAGCATTTATATTTTTCAACAACTCTTTGGCTTTCTCAATTCTAAATCCATTAACGTAGGAGTTAAAATTTTGATTACAAGTAGAATTAATGATCCCTGATACATACTTTGGATGTTTACCCACTTTTTCAGCTACATCAGCAATAGTTAAATTTGGCTTTACAAAAGCTTTTTCACCTACTATAAAGCATTCAATATTTTTAAAAATTTCTTCTATATTATCTTGTGCAATATTTTTGCCTTTTACTATATTTATTTTTGTTTCAACGAATTCTTCTGCCACTAAATTAACAATGTTTCGTTGTAATATACCTCGTAAGGACAACCAATACAACATAATCATATCAACAACAGGTATTGTTAACTCTACGTATACATTACCATAAAAAGGCAACATTAAAAACGGAACGATATGTAAAGCTAAACTAATAAGTGTATAATATCTTACCCAGCGTAAATTATTTTGTGCTGGTGAGGTATATTGATTTTTTACTTCTTCGTCATGTTTTTTTATCCATTTCAAAATTTTAATACATATATAAAAAGAATAAAACACTCCCCCTAAATCAAGTAAGGCTTTCCATATAGAATCATCAATTTGTAACTGAATTGTTTGATCCTGAAAATAAAGATAAACACTAAAAATAATGTATATAATACCAGGTATTAATGTCCAATAGCTAGGTTTTCTTTTGTGAAAAATAGAAATTTTTTGAACATAAATATAAAACAACGAAAAATACAACCATAAAAATTCAAAAGGCAAAAATTGCAATTGTGTATGCTTTTCGCCAAGCTGTAAACTTTCAACCATTTCTGGTATAAATCCTAATGCATAAGTAATAATAAACAATCCCAAAAAAAAGACTGTTTTAAATCGTTTTCTATTAATTATAAGTAATAAAAAACCAAGAATTAACCCTTGTATTAATCCTATTATAGTTATTACCGATGTAATATTAAAATTTGTTTCCAATAAATATACAATTTTGTGTTAAAGAAAAATGAACTTGATTTTTATTGATTTCCAAATTCTTAACTCCCACAAATAATATGCCTTTATAGAAGAAACGTACTATTTTTAACTAAGTTTAACACCTATAGTAGACCCTAGCACAAATGTTATTTATCGTTACATTTTAAAATTATACAAGAAGAACTTTAAAGAGACCCCCACTAATTATTTATTCAATTAGACATTATAATGTCTTCACAATTAAAAAAGGATCCAAAATTATTTAGTGTACCACACACAATATTGTTTAACTACATTACAAACGTTTTGTTGCTCGCTATTGCTTTGCATCCGTTGGCTCAAATTCGTAATCTATAACATGACACAACTTAAGTTTACATAAAGACTGCTCCATTAGCACTTGCTTACTTATAATCAGCATAGAATCCAATTTCATGCTAGCTCTTTGTCTCCACATCTAAACTATCGTGTTCTATCCATTTTTTATAAATAAAAAATTCCAGTAGTGGTAGACCTATAATAATGAGTAACAAAAATAACTGAAACAGAATCAAAGATTTATACTGGTTATATAAGAAAGAATCAAACCATAATATTAGTTTATCATTTATTCCTTGTTCAATATCCTTATACCCAACCTCTAATAATAAATCCATTCCAGTATTAAACTCCTCATATGATAAAGATTCATTAATATTAACATGGGCGCTAGATCCAGCTACACTAAGCATACCATAAACAGATATTTTGTAAATATCATCTCCATATTTAGCAATTAAATAATTTGCTACTTTATTTTTACTCTCATCAATTACTGAATATCCTGTATTATATTCTGCTGTTGCTAATTTTAGAGACCCAACTAGAGCGTTAGAATCATCTTTAACCTCTATTGCTCTTTGCTGTAATTTAATAACAAATTCGTTTTTACTTTTTTCCGATTCAAAAGCTAGTTTAAGTACATTATTATAAATCCCGGAAACGATAATCTCATTTTCCTTATTCAGCACTTTGTATACTCCAGTAATAAAACCAATATGTCCAAAAACAAACAAAAATCCAACAATAAGCATAGGAATATATAGTTTTACTGCCCAATTGTAATATTTTGGTTTTCGTTTAAAAATCTTTTTCTTATGCAGAATAATAACAAATATGATTGCCATTATTAAGCCAAGAAATATAAAAATAATCGTATTAAAAATTAAGGTTCCTGTATGCGGCAGAACAATATCTTTAATAATATTCCAAATCATTTTCCAGTCTATTTTACCAAAATATTCCATTTTTGTATATTCTTAATTAATGTACTTGAATCAATACCCTTGAATACTTATTTTGTTTTTGTATATTAGTTTTCTGGAGCTCGCCTATAAAGAATAACTATTGCTTATTGATACAGATTTGTAATTTGTGATCAGACACAACATTCTTCAATATAATTATTTTTATTTGTTTATTCATGATTGGTATTGAATACAATTTCATGTAAACTCTTGGAAGGCATATCTAAGTGAACGGGGTTTCGACCACAGGAACGCTTAGTTATTGTAAACTGTTATTTTTCATTCTGTCTAAGTGATAAGCTTCTTCATCATATTCCTTTGCTAAACACATTAAAATTGATTCAATAATATAGTTTTTGGAATATTCCTCACTCTTAAATTTTCTGCGCCCAAAAGAAGAATTATATTCGTTCGGAACACCAATGCCATTTAAATCAATCAATAAAATTCCGTAGTCTGTATTCGTTATTCTAGAGCATAATTTCTTTAAAATGTTTTTAAATAACTTATTTAAATAATTGTTCTTAGGAAAATTACGAATTTCTAATTCATTCCAAAATTTATCATCTCTTCTAGGTCTATTTTGACTATTCTCATAAAAGTCAAAATCCAACTTATGGACAATGCTTCTAATAAAGAATAAATCTCTTTTTTTATTATGAATTAGTTCCTTTGAATTTAAATCAATAAGCGTTATATCATTCCCTGAGTCAATGTATTTGTTTAAATTATTTATAATGTTATTAATAATCATAAACGAAATATTACTTTCTTTTTTCTTTATCGTAGTGTTAATGGAATTATTAAACTCTTTATCATAAATATTTAATTCAATATTGATAATCAAGTCTAGTCTAGAAGGTGAGTATGCTTTTTCCTCTGAAACAGAAATAACTTCAACATAAAATACTGGTAAAGGACATTGGTAAAACTTTTTGTTTGAAATGAATCCAGGATTTAATTGATAAGAATTTTCGTTTTTCTTATTTACTTCAAAAGAAGGTTTTAAAATACCTCTATTCTTTGTCAAGTCACCATAGTTAGCATAAAATTCACCTAATTCATTATAGCCTTCTATTTGAATGTATTTATTGGCTCTTGAAAGCATTTACTTTTTGTTTTTTATATATTTCTTCGTGTAAACAAATAATGTTAAAATAATGGATAAACTTGATATAATTGAAAGGATTAAGCCAAAAACGTATAATGTTTTTAAACAGAAATATTCAGATATTCCCAAAGTTAAAAGAGAAGTTATCAGTACCCAAAGGTTTTGGTTCAGTTTTATTTTAAAATCGGATGTTTCCATAATTGTTCAACTTATCAATAAACGCCAAACACCGTCTACATCTCGTATAGCAATCCAAATATAAAAAACATACAGATAATAATCTAAAAAAAAACCTTAGTGGCTTTTATAGCTAAGTTATAAAACAGTGCTTTTATAATGTTAGTTAGTCACTTATTACCAGCACGGAATATAATTCCGCGTTAACTCTTGCGTGGCGTATCTAAGCGATCCGGTTTATACTCACTAATTTTTCGGTTAAACACAGACTTTTCATATATTTACTCTGTTTGGTTTTAGCGATTAAACCGCTATTATTTTTATACATCTTTGTTAGCCATAGTAATTATATCTTTTCAAACAAAACTCCCATTATTTCCAAACCTGTAATTTTTCCATCTCCACTTCTTACAAAGGCTATTGGTCTATATGTAATATCGAAAATATCTTTGGATAAAGGTTCCATTTCGTCTTTCCAAGCACCATTTCTGTAATAGAAAAATAGTTTGTCATTGTGTAGTTTAATTTTTTTGCTGATTTGTAAGTCAGAATTAAAATATTGTCCTTCAAATTCCATTAATTCCTCTGTAGTGTAAACATAGGGATTATAGGTTACAAATAGCCAAGGTAATTCGTTCTCAGAATTATAGTATTGATAACTTTTGCTATCTGGCTTTAAATCGAACTCAACTAGTTTATCATTGAATAAAAATTTATGATTACCAATAGGTTTTAGTTTAGTGATTTCATTTCCGCTTAAAGTGAGTACAGCCAATTGGTTTCCTTTGATTTTTATACTGTTCAGTTTTCTATCTTCATCATCACTGCCAGTAAATAAATAATAGCCTTCGTATTTTTTTAATTCATTTTTGCTAAGGTTGACTTGTTTATGTTTTTGCGGTTTATTTATGTCTTTAGCCACAGTTTTTTTGGGAAGATACAAATCTACTAACTGAAAAAATTGTTCATCAAAATCGGAATCGAATGTGTTTTGAGTGGTAAAAAAAGCAATATCTAACTCAGGAAAATAAAGATACTTAGAAACGAAACCACCTTTAATCATTCCGTCAAAACCAATTGCTTTGTATCCGTTGTGCATTTCAAATTCCACACCTAATCCGTAATCAATTTCTGAACCGTTATTTAATTTTGCTTTAGTATGCATTTTTCTATAAAGTTCAGGATATTGCGTTTTTGTTTTCTTTAAGCCCAAATGCCATTTAAACATATCTCTGGCAGTAGTTAACACTTGTCCATCTCCATTATAAATAAATGAATGTAAGTGTGTTTTATAAAACTCGCCCTCATCTTCTTGATAACCGATTGCTCTATTTTTTATAGTTGAATTTGTGTTAGTTTTCTTAATAGTATTTTTCATTCCAAATGGCTTAAAAACGGCTTCATCCATAAACTCAGCAAAAGGGTTTTTAGAAACCTTAGCAATAATTTCAGCAAGCAAAATATAGTTTGAATTAGTATACTGAAAAAATTCTCCTGGTAGAAAGTTTAACGTTTTTGCTTTCGAAATGAAATTCATCATTTGCGATTGAGTAAGCAGGTCATTCATACCTAAATCGGCTATTCCTGCAATGAGGTCTACTTCTCTTATTCCACTTGTCTGATTTAATAACTGTTCTATAGTTGGGTCACCATTTTTAAATCGAGGAAGGTTATCAATGTATTTATACGCAGGTTCCTTTAATGATAATTTATCTTGTTTTTCTAATACTAGAATTGCAAACGCGGTAAACTGTTTAGCAATTGAACCTATATCAAAAACTGTTTCGCTTGTTATTGGAATATTATAATCTAGGTTGGCACTTCCGTATTGTTTTTCAAGAATTATTTCATTGTTCTTAAACACCGCTATAGAAAACCCAGGTTCGTTGTTTTTTACTTGATATAAACTATCGATTTTTGATTCAGTATTTTGCGCTTTTAAAAATTGCGGTATAAAACCAATTAAAAAAATAATAAAAAGGAGATGTATTTTATTCATTGTTTTTGTTATACAGACAATTTGTTTTTGTGATTGTTACAGTTGAGTGAGTCTTATTATGGCCAACTTATCAATAAACGCCAAACACCGTCCACATCTCATTTACCAATCCAAATATAAAAAACACACAGATAGTATTCTAAAGAAATAACAAAAACACCTTGGTGTTTTTATAACTATGTATTAAAACAGAACCCATTACAATATAATTTCAAACACAATTACTCAGTATTATTTTACCAAAATAACTTCAAAAGGAAGCATTCACAAGCACAAGAGTACCTTCTCAAAACCCATAGCAATTAGCCAATTACTTTTTTGCTCGGTTCAGTCAACACAGTGTTCATATTGGGGCGTACTGACCATAGGAACGCTTAGTTATTAGGCTTAGTTATTTTTAACTCGTATTTCTGTTCGCAATCTAAACATTTTACATTGCTGTTTTCTATTTTGTATTTTGTTCCTAAATGTTTGGATTTTTCATTCTTATAATTAAGATTGAGTTTGTTCTTAATCAGGTTATAAGTTCCGGTATTTTCAGTTTCGCAACTAATATCATAAGTATAAGCAAAGAAATTTCCGTTTTCAAATAGTTGAATTTTTATATAAATTGGATTTTCTCCTTCAATTACATTTTCTTCTTTTCCATAATAAATTGTCATAATTATAGGTCTTAAGAAAAAACTTAAAAATAAAATTGCCGTAATAATTGAGATTATTACAATTCGATATTTTTTCCATTTTCCTTTTTTATAATTATTCCAAGAGTTCATAATTATCCCTAAAACTAAAGCAAGAAAAATTGACCAAGTTCCAACGAGCATAATTTCTTCTGCATCACAAAGTGCGCCATTTCCAGGAATTTCCATATACAACAGAAAGAATCCGAAAAATAAAGCGAAAGAAACTATAATTACTTGTCCGATTATTATTAAAACATTTCTTACGTTCATTTTGTAGGTTCCTCTTAATTAAGCCCAACTTGTTAATAAACGCCTCACGCCATTTACATCCCGTATAACAACCCAAATATAAAAAACACAAAGATAATAATCTAAAAAATAACAAAAACACCTTAGCCTTCTTTTATAACTAAGTACTAAAACAGAACCAATTACAATATAAATCCAAACACTATTACTCAGTATTATTTTACCAAAATAGCTTCAAAAAGAAGCATTCACAAACACAAGAGTATCTTCTCAAAACCCATAGCAATTAGCCAATGACTTTTTTACCCGGTTCAGTCAACACGGCGTTCATATTGGGGCGTACCGACCACAGGAATGCTTAGTTATTAGGCACAGTTAATTTGTCAGTAAAATTTCAGATGATGCAATGTTATTCGATTTATTACTTAATCTTAATGACAAGGCTACGGTTTTTAATCTAAATGTTAAGTTGATTGTCGATTTTGTTTCAAATTTAATTAGACCAACATTTAACATTTTTTTTAATCTTCCATTTATAGTAGTATTTGAGAAAATATTTTGTCGTTTAATAGACTGAATTGTACAAGGTGAGTTAAGATATATATAGTCTAAAAGTTCACATTCTTTTTTTGTCAGTTGAATAAACTCTGTATATTTTAAACAATATTCTATTAATGTATCTCTGATAGTAAAAAAGTCTAACTGTATTTTTCCATTTAGAAAAGCTTCTGAAATTTTATCGTTTATAAAGAATTCAGAAGCTAAATATTGAAATATTTTGAATGATTCTCTTAAATCAAAATTTGTAAATGAATATATATTTCTAATTACGTCTTCTGAAAAAGGAAGAGGAATAAATGTTTGATTATCTAATTTTGATATTTCAATTCTTGATTCAATTACTTTTATAACTTCAGACGAATTTAATCTTTTTAAGTTTAGCGAATGACCAGATATGATACTTGAAAACCTTGGGCTTTTTACATAAATTTCATTGGGAAGATTTACATCGCTAGAGCATAAAAACCAATAAGTATTTTTTAAAGTAAAAAGAGTATCTCTTGAATTGTCTAACATGTTAATAAGAGTTTCGTTTTCTATTAATTCTAAATTATCAATATGAAAAAACACACCATTTACATTTGTATTTTCTATAAACTCTTCTAGTAAATTACGTAAAGAATAAAAAGGGTCTGTTTGATTCCATATCATATCAGTTAAGCTAGAATTTGTTTTCATTTTAATCAACTGTAAATCGAATTCAATTTCTCTGCCTGTGCTGTGAATATTTCGTTTTATGCCTAACCAATAGTCTACTTGAAATTTAATGGAATCTGGTATTGCTTCATTGGATTGGATAAAATATTCACGGATATTTTCACATAGCGATAGAATTGCCTCAAGTATAAAATCTTTATATCTCGTTTCATTATCTAATCTTATTTTTCTAAAAGCTGGAAGTATCCTTTTGTAAGTTGTGTTATTTTGAAAAACTTCTAGTTGTGTAATGTTCAAAAGACTAGTTTTTCCAATTCCATACTTTCCTGTAATAATTCTAACTCCATTATCAACAGAGTTTATTTCTCGAATTAAATCAGAAACCTCATTATCTCGACCAATTAACAAGTCTCTATCAAATTTATTTATTTCTAGAGCTCTTGTAAAAAAAATATTATTTTTTAATCCTATTTTATGCCACATAGTTTTGTCTAATTGTGCCTAACTTGAACTTGTTAATAAACGCCATATGGCGTTTATTTCTCATTTTACTAACCCAAATATAAAAAATACACAGATAATAATCTAAAAAAATAACAAAAACACCTTAGTGTTTTTATAACTATGTATTAAAATAGAACTCATCATAGTATAAATCAATAAATTTCAGAAGGCATCAATCAATTCTTATTAGGCAAAGCTAACCTCTAACAAAGATAAGCTCATCTTCTACAGATCCTGTACTCTCTTCCATTTAAGCTATGAAATCTCTTGCTTAGTAAGCACCAACTTTTACCCATGTTGTACAATATTCAATAGAGTAAATGCTATCTTCCATTCATGTTACACAATATTCTACAGCGTATACACCAACTTCTACTAAGTATATGCTTCCTACTACTGACGAAACCTCATCTTCAACCCATGTTGTACAATATTTAACAGAGTAAACGCTATCTACTATCCATGTTGCGCAATATTCTACAGAGTATACACCAACTTCTACTAAGTAAATGCCTCCTACCGCTGAGTAAATGCTATCTTCAATTGAGTAAATGCATTTATATAAAAAGATAAGCGGGTATACCATCTTGTTAATGCATTTATGTAAAAAGATAAGCGAATATACTATCGTGGTAATGCTTCTGCATAAAAAGATAAGTGGATATAGCATCTTGGTAATGCTTCTGTCCAAAAAGATAAGCGAGTATATCATCTTGTTAATGCATTTATGTAAAAAAGATAAGCGGGTATACCATCTTGGTAATGGTTCTGTACAAAAAGATAAGCGAGTAGATTATCTTGATAGCGCATATTTATAAAAAGCTAACCTGTTATATCATCTTGATACTGTATTTAAAAAAAAAGATAAGCCCAGTAGTAACTTACAGAATAGTAATATGTATTGCCATAGTACTTTGTTTTTTTAGTACATTGCTCTTTTAATTATTACATTGTACTTTCAATAAACATAATACATGAAACGAGCATGTTAAGAAGTTTATCACCCAAGTGAATGATTAATAGCGAACAGCATGTGACCAATTTAATAAACACAAACACATGAAACGAGCTCACTAAGAAGTTTATCACCCAAGTGAATGATTAATAGCGAACAACATGTGACCAATTTAATAAACACAAACACATGAAACGAGCATGTTAAGAAGTTTATCACCCAAGTGAATGATTAATAACAAACAAGATATGACCGATTTAATAAAATAATATAGACATATGAAACATCCATTTACAAAGGATTCTACACCCAAGGAGATGACTAATAAGATGTACCATGTGACCGATTTAATAAAATAACATAGACATATGAAACGAGCTCGCTAAGAAGTTTATCGCCCAAGGAAAACCGAAGGTTCATGAACTCCATTGAAAAACAATAAAAATATTGTGAGTAATGATTAATAGCGAACAGCATGTTACCGTTAAAAACAATAAATATAAACACATGAAACATATACTTGCCATTGCAATAGCACTTTTGATTACTTCTTGTGCATCACAAAAAACATATAAGATTGGTGAAATAAAAACCCCTAAAGGCGATATCTTAGTTTGGCTAAGCGATAAAACTCCTAATCATAAAAAGAGCTTTATTGAACTTGCCAACAAAGGCTATTGGGATTCTTATACCTTTAATAGAGTTATTCCTGGTTTTGTTGCCCAAGGTGGTTGCCCAGATACTCCGGAAGGCTTTAATGATCCTGAGTACTTATTAAAACCAGAGTTTCATAAAGAATTAAAACATAGCTATGGTGCTTTAGGAGCAGGAAGGGATGGTAATAAGGAAAAACTATCTGCTAGATGTCAGTTTTATATTGTGCAAAACAAAGATGGCTTGGCTAGACTAGATGGTGACTATACTATTTTTGGAAATGTTATCAAAGGCATGGATATTGTAGATGCTATTACTGCTGTAAAAAGAGATAGTACCAATGCTCCACTAACTCCTATTTCCTTAGATATTAATATAATTACTATGGATGCCAAAGCACTAAAAGCTATTGGTTTTACTCCTGCTAGTAGCAAAGAATAAAAAAAGCCTTTGTGATATGAACACAAAGGCCTTAACAAACTATTTCAAAATAAAATTAACAAAAAAAGTTATAATACCAATTCTTACTTAAAACAAGCCCAATAAAACGTTCTTTTTTCCTTTTTATCTCATTAAAAAAAGAAACCGTAGCTAAGGCTATGCTTGTATTTTTGTAATTCATATAAAGAAAAAAACCTTCATTTTCTTTTACGCTCATTTCAAATAAGAATTGGTATAACTATTATTTACTAGGTGGGGTTGGTGTTTCTAAACTAGAAAAATCTATAACTGGCTCAACTCCATTAGCTGTTCTAGAAACAGTAGTATCAAACTTGGTATTATCGCTAAAAAAACCACAGTTTCTTAGGTAAAAACTAGAACCATTTGCTCCTCCATCATAATCGAATCTATGTTTATCTCTAGCGGTAGCATCGGCGGTATATCTGGCTTCTATCATTTCTGTCCAATTTCCTGTAGTATCATATGCCCATTGGTTTTTAAAATCTACTTTTCGTTCTATATGCCCTCCACTAGGGATAAAGTTTTCTAAAAACGAATATGGTTGTGTTATGTGTTTCTCGGTTGTTTTTGGTCTTCTAAAAGAAGCAATCAACTGCCAGTTTCCTTCTTCTGGTGCAAAGAAATAAGCGGTATAGTCTATAGCGCCATCAACTATAGATTCTCCTTTTAGTAAAAACTTATAGGTAGTTTCTGGTTTCCAATCAAAAATCATATAACTCTGTGCTCCAGAACCTTCATTTCCAAACTCCCCTACGGTTACGCCTGCTCCATTGCCTAATGGAAGTACTTTATAATCGTTAGGAATCTGATTGGGATCTTGGGTATCAAAAGCACTCCATACAGAAAACAATATGCGTCTTTCTGTTTTAGAGTTAACTTGCATTCCGAAATAGCCAGTAGAAAATCCGTTTGCCATATAGTACGACCCTTCTACATCATTATCCTTTGGTACATTAACTTCGTTATAAAACCAAGTAACATCTTTTCCTGTTGGCGGCGTATATCCCAAATGTACAGACGGCCCTCTTCTTCCAAAATAGAAATTTTCTTTATTTTCTATATAGGTAATATCTGTTGCGGCAGTACCCCCAAGTTTTATACTCTTAAGATCTGCTATATACGCCCCTTCTTTAGCTATACCTTGCAATTCTACATAGTTATAACCTTTGTTTTTAATATTGAATGCCCCTACATATATGTCTTTATACTCAGTATTGTTTACCTCTACCTCTTTACTGTTGTCGCCAATAGTAACTTTTATTTTTGATAGCCCAATAGCTGTTTTTATCGTTAAACCTACACCAATTTCTCCTATAGTATTGGCATAAAAATAGGTTCTAACCTTATCGTTTAAGTTTACCCAATTGTGGACTCCTGTACCTAAAATATTTTTGTTTTTATCTAAGTCTCCTACAACCCAACTATTACCGCCTGTTGGTATAGTTTTGGTTAATGCTATAGGTTCTAAAGTATTGTCATCTTTATTATCATTAGCATCATCACTTCCTTTGCAAGAAGATATGGCTATTGCCAAAAATGTAAATAGCACAGCAATACTGGTTTTTCTTCTTATCTTTACTAAAGCAGTCATTATATTCATTTTTTAAAATTATTATTTTTTTACCCTATACATTTGATGCTCGCTATTGTTGTTTAGTACAAAAATAGCAGTACCCTTAGCTGTTTGTAGGCTTTGTAGCCCCCTTACATCTTTGTCGGCATAAAAACCAGTTTCCTTATTTTTAATATGGCTAAATGTTCCTTTAGCTTTTCCTTTATAAAAAACTCCGATACCAGCATCCGATCTTGTAGTTTCTACTTCCGATAGGTAATTATTACCTGCCATTAAAAGATCTTTAGTACCATCGTTATCAAAATCGTCATATAAAATACTGTTTATGGGCGATTGTTGTGCTGCAATAGTAAATGGAGAAAAACTAAAGCTTCCGTCTCCATTATTTATAAAAATACCCGATCTAAACTCTGTAGCTTCATAATGTAAGGAGCTATTAATGTTTTCGCCTAGTATCTCTTCTAGTCCCGAATTTGCAAATTCGGTATAGGTTTTAATTTTATCTTTTAAATATGGCATCTGTTGCGCTGTACACGACTTTCCTCTAACAGGTACTTGCTTAGATTTGTAATACTTTGCCAAAACAATATCTTCTGTACCATTAGCATCAAAATCGTTAGTATAGACATGAAAAGGTTTTTCTTTTGATGCATGAAACTTATAATTAAGCCCTAGATTACCAGCTATAATGTCTTTATCGCCATCGTTATCTACATCTGCTACAACTATTTTGTTCCACCATCCTTTGGCTGATGATAAATCTGTATAATAATCATCCTTTGCTAATACTCCATTAGTATTTACAAAAACCTCTATTCCCATCCATTCTCCTGTAATAATTAAATCTAAATCGCTATCATTATCAATATCAGCCCATGTGGCATCAGTCAGCATTCCTATTTTTTCGATAGCGGGAGCTAATTTTTTAGTTTGATCGGTAAAATGACCATTGTTATTAATCAACAAATAACTCGATGGTGCATATGGATACTTGCCAGGCACAACACGGCTTCCTATAAACAAATCCTGATCTCCATCATTATCATAATCAGAAGCTATTACAACAGACCCGGCAGTTGATATTACTGGTAGCTTATCCTTTGCCCTTGTAAAATTGTAGTTTCCATTGTTTATATAAAGTCTGTCTTCTAAAAGCGGGGAATCAGCTTCAAATTCATAACTTCCACTTACTACATACAAATCATCATCGCCATCATTATCAGCATCAAAGAATGTAGCACTTACATCTTCATATGCTTTATCTTTGCTAAAATCTGCTACTCTAGTAAAACCTCCATCTTTTTTAGCAATTAGCAATTGTCCTGACTGCTTATGTGCTCCTCCAATATAGATATCGTCTAATCCATCATTATTAAGGTCCGTTTTTGCAATAGCAGGCCCTATTTGTGACAGTTTGTGAGGCAATAACAACTGTTTGTCATAATCGTTATACGGCTCTTCTATATGTTGAAAATTGCTTGTAATGCTAGTAAACAATTTGTCTTCGGTTTTAGTAATATCTTTGTTTTTTTCTGTTGCGCTATTCTTATAATCTAGCACTATAAGCTGATTGGTTTTAACATCTTGTAGGCTTTGCACATTGCCATCTGGCCATACAACTTCTACCTTAGGAATTGTTTCTGTTTTTCCCAGTCCAAAATGTAATTTATGTGATACTGAAGATAAATACCCTCTGGAATTAACTTGTTGCCGTGTTATAATTGCTCCATTAGCTTGATAAAGATTAACGGTAGCTCCTACTCCAAAATTGTTTTTTTCTTGCCCTTTTAAGCTTACTTGCAAAAAACTATTGGTACTCAGTTCTCTGGCATTATTTCTTAATATAGTGGCGTTTTCGTCTAAATTATTGGTGACGATATCTAGGTCTCCATCATTATCTAAATCTACATATACTGCTCCGTTAGAAAATGTTGGGGTTTCGCTAGCCCATGCTGTAGTTTTGTTTTCGAAGGTTAAATCTCCGTTATTTTTAAATAGGTAATTGGTTAGTTTTTGTTGTGGTAATTTTTGAGTAAACTCATAAAAGTCTTTTTCTTCTAAACTAGACTTGTTCTTTTTAATATACGCATTGATTTCTATATTGGTATCTCTATCCACCACATCTCTATAGATACCATTGGTTACATAAATATCACTAAAACCATCCAAATCGAAATCGGCAATTAAAGAAGACCAACTCCAATCGGTTTTTGCTAAGCCAGATAGGTTTGCAATTTCGCTAAATGTTCCATTACCATTATTTAGCTGCATGGTATTATGCATATATTGGTGGTGATGATCTTTGTCTACCATTTCTTCAAAACGATCTATAGACATCATAGACATCGTAGTTTTAGATCTGATATAGTCTTCTGGACTCATATCTAATACCAATAAATCTGATAAACCATCATTATTAATATCTGCAATATCACTTCCCATACTATAATAAGAAATGTGTTTAAATAATGAATTTCTACCTTCAGAAAAGGTTCCATCGCCATTATTAAGGTATGCAAAGTCGGGGCCAATAAAATCGTTAGACACATAGATGTCTTGCCAACCATCATTATTAAGATCTCCTACTTGTGCATTAAGTCCAAAACCTAAATCTGGTAATATACCTGCTGCTTCGGATACATCAGTAAAATGTCCGTTTCCATCATTATTATATAGCTTGTCGGAACTTTTTGAAGCTGCTACTTTTGCTTTTTGTTGTTGAACTAAATCTAAGTCTAACAAAGCTCCAGTTAAACCAAAGTCCGCTGGTGCATTTGTAATATAAAGATCAAGGTCTCCATCTTTATCATAATCAAAAAAGGTAGATGATATAGATCTATTAGGGTCGTCCAATCCGTATGCTTTAGCTTTTTCCGTAAAAGTTAAATCTCCATTATTAATATAAAGCATATTAGCCAAACGTTCATCTCCCTTATACCAACCTGCTCTGTTAATGTAGATATCTAAAAAGCCATCATTATTAACATCGGCGATAGAAACACCAACATCAAAACCTACTCTTTTTTTAATACCAGCCTTTATAGTAATATCTTCAAACTTAAAGTTTCCTTTATTTAAGAATAACTTATTGTGATAGATATTAGAGGTAAAAAAAAGATCTTCTAATCCATCATTATTAAAATCTGCTGCGGCAACACCACCTCCGATATACATGTACTGATACTTGTAGTAATGTAGTTTTTCTGACTCTAAAATGTCATTTCTAAACGTTACACCAGTTATCTCTGTTGGTACTACAGTAAAAAGCTGTTCGGTATCCAAAGACTTTACATCCTTACCACAAGCCGATAAGAATAGTACTAATATAATTGTTATAAAAAGCTTATAGTTAGTCATGACTTTTATAATTGTAAATACTAAATTTAGTATTCTAATAAAATTAAACAAAAACAAGTGAATAATATATACTCACTTGCTTTTGTAAAATAGTCTACTTATTGTTTAGTTTACCGAAAACGATATGGTTTCTCCAGCACCAAAGTCTCCCCCTGTTGCTAATTCTGTTCCCTTATACGTAAGTGCATAACCTCCAGCACCAATACCATCGCCATAAGCATCAACAAAGATAATCGTATAATCGCCATTTTGTAAACACAGTTCTTGCGTAAAAGTACTTAAACCTTTATAAGTCCCTTCAGCAACTGTAGTTACAACTTCATCAGAAGCATTTTTAAGTACCCATGATAGTTCTTCAGGATAATCGTCAAATGCAAATTTTAATACAACAGGATCAAATGGACAAATACGCTTTATGCTTAAGGTTATATTATCTCCTTTGTATACCCCATCTTGGTCTTCGATTTCTAAGATTAATGATTCTCCTAAATCGCTAATATTTAAATCATCAATTGTAACTGTAAATGAACCAACACTTGTGTTAGCAGGAACAGTAATCTGAGAAAATGTATATGCATTAGGATCTACGGTACTTGACTCGTCTACCTTTACATTAAAAGTTCTATCTGAACCTGATGATTTACTTGTATAAACTTTAATTTCGTTTGAACTAGAACCATCAATATCCACACCAAATTCATAGTCAACGGCTTCAAAAGATACAAAATCTACTTGAATTGCATCTTCATCTAAATCTCCACAATTACTAAATGTAAGTAAAAGGGCTGTTAGTGAAAATATACTTAAAATTTTCTTCATGTTTTTAATCGTTTTGAATTAAAGTTGGTTGAATTAATATCTGTTGTTCAGGAATTAACTCAATAATTACATTATTAGTTGATTCGATCTCAAAAAATGGAGTAGAATTGTTAAGATGCGTACCTGGATATCTTCTGTCCAAAGTATTACCATTTCTGTATACATCAAACTTTCTATGGCCTTCAAAGGCTAACTCTAGTCTACGTTCATCCAATACAACAGCTAAAACATCTTTACCTCCTGGTAAATCTGCTAATGTATACTCAGGCACTTGTGCTCTGCTTCTAAGTACGTTTATTTCATCTAAAGCAGATTGGTTCAAACCTTGTTTTGCAAACGCTTCAGCCTTATTTAAATACATCTCTGCCAACCTTGATACCGTTGGTGACCATAGGTGTAAATCTTTCTCCTGATACGATGCTTTTAAAATATAGAACTTAGGATATCCGTTACGTTTGTCCATATCAAAATCAAAAACAACATCTTGTTTACCAGCTGCACCATTAAAATAGTGCTGTGTTTTACCATCAACTACTTCAGATTCTAAGGTATAGGTATTACCATCTTCTTCTAATGTAATTGAAGTACCAGTATCTGTTGTACGTCTAAACTGATATGTATAATCACTATCATCTACCCAATATACAGCTGGAAATTTTTCGCCACTATCCTCATCTTTTAAATATTGTGGTTCAATAAAACTTCTTCTTAGATCTCCTTGGTTTTTATCAATAAGTTCAAGATAGGTTTGAGAAGCATACATTTCTCCCCAACCTACACCATCTATCTTAGCATAAAAAGAACCAATGGTGTACCAATCTTCGGTACCAGGAATATCAATATCTTTTGTTAAAGTGATTGAAAATATAGCTTCACCATTAGCACTTGGTGCTAAAGTATTCATTGTTGAAAAGGTATCACTATCAAGCAAAGAGTAAACTCCAGAGTTAACTACTTTATCTGCATACTCAATAGCTTTATTATTATCTTCCATATATAAATACACTCTAGATAATAGTGCTTGCGCTGCTTCTTTAGATGCAAAAGAAGGTCCTTTATTAATATTCATTAAAGCTTCCGCTTTTAGCAAATCTTTAATAACTTGATCATAAACTTCACCTACTGTATGTCTGTCTGGTAAATCAGTTATATCGGTAGTAAGTTTTAACGGAATAGATAAATTAGAGACTCCTTGATTATATGGCTTTCCAAATACATTACCCATCTGGAAATACACTAAAGCTCTAATGTAATAGTTTTCACCTAATACCTGATCTGATTCTTCAGAGACACCTTCCTCTACACCTTCGATTACTCTACTTGCACCCACTGTTGCCTTATACGAGTTACTCCAAAACCTATCATTTCTTGAATTATTAGGATTTCTTTGGTAATTATAAAAGAGAAACAAAGCATCGGTAGTACCTCCGCTTATCATAACATTATCTCCAGAATATTCAGACATTCTGTGCAGATCATCGGACCATCCATCATAACCTTTATCTCCTTTTAAAAACACATAATTACCCAATGTTGCTGCTTGTGCAGAACCTGGATCTGCAAACAATTCTTCAGCTGATATTTCCTTAAAAGGATTTCTGTCTGTATCACATGATGTAAACACAACTGTGACTGCTAATAGTAGTATATATATTATTTTTTTCATGTTCTAAGTTTTTATTTAATTAAAACGAAATATTAAGACCTAATGTATAACGTCTTGGAACTGGATAGCCTAAGCCTGTAAAACCGTATACTGTTGTACCACTGTTATTTACATCATTAACTGTTGGATCTACACCTGTAAAATCTGTAAATGTTACAAGGTTATCTCCTGTTACATAAAAACTAAGTCCGCTTATGCCTAAAGTACTCAATACCGATTCTGGCACATTGTATGAAAATCGTACATTATTTAATCTTAAATAACTTCCATCTTCTAAATAGCGTGTAGAAGTTTGGTTACTTCCAGCATAACCACCTACTTGTGGTTTAGGATGCGTAGCAATATCACCTGGTTGTTGCCATCTAGACCATCCATCAGCAAGTTTCATTTGATTAAACTGTAAATAAAAGCCATCTGAATCGAATAAGTTTCTTGAAGAATTGTATAATTCTGCACCATAAGAATAGCTCCAATTAGAACTTAACGAAAAGTTTTTATATCTAATATTTGTGTTAAAACCACCTGTAAAGTCCGGATTAGATGTTCCTACTATTTGATTTGAAGCTTCGTTATAAACACTAGTTGCAGATTTTTCTCCTGTATCTTCATCAACTACTTCATAAACTGGAGTACCGTCTGCTGGGTTTACGCCCAACCATTTTCTCATATAAAACGTACCTAGCTCTTCACCTTCTCTAATGATGGTTGATCCACTAATTATATCAGCACCATCTGCCAATTCATCAACTGAGTTATTGTTAAAACTGATATTAAATCCAACATTAATACCAAAATCTTTTTTGTTTATAATATCAGCAGATGCGGCAAACTCAACACCTTTGTTAGTGATTGATCCAATATTTTGCCATCTTCCACTAAAACCAGTCTGGTCAGAAAGTCTTCTAAAATAAAGTAACCCTGAATTTTCTTTATTATAATAGTCAACTGTTAAGCTTACGGCATTAAAAATTCTAGTATCTAATCCGATATTGGTTTCAATAGCCTTTTCCCAAGTTAAATCTTCAGTACCCAATTGCGATGGTTTTGCGGCTATAATACCAGCATACTGAAATTCAACATTATATAGATCTAAATAGCCAAATCCTCCAGGTTGGTTACCAACCGCCCCGTAACTAGCTCTTAATTTTAAATTATTAATTTGGTTTATATTAAAGAAATCTTCTTTGTGAATATTCCAACCTGCAGCAACAGAGTAAAACTCACCATAACGATAGTCTTCAGCAAAAGCAGAAGAGCCATCAACTCTTAAAGATCCTTTTACAAAATACAATCCGTTATAGTCATAACCTGCTGAAAACAAGAAAGATTGTTGTGCTGACTCCCATTTATTTCCCCCAACTGATGCTGGTTTTACTCCAACATCCTGTACTTGACCATTAACAAGTATGTTTTCTTTTGTTGCAGATAAACTTTTAGCACTAGAATCGTTATACTCATATGCTAATAAAGCATTTACAGCATGTTTTTCTCCAAAAGTATTGGAGTATTTTAACATCTGGTTTGTAAACCTATTTAAACTTCTAAAATTATAATCGTATAATGATCCATTGGTTGCTCTTCCTCCATTTGACCTTGGATCTGTATACCTAAACGTTTCAGAATTACCATATCTAAAATTGTTAGTAGAGATATAGGTTAAGTTAGGCAATAGTTTATAATCAAAATCAAAACTTGCAAATAAGTCAAATGATCTAGAATCGCTGTAATTCCATTGCTGATCAAAGAAGTAGTTTCTCTTATCCCTACCTAACCAATCATCTCCTTGAGATTGGTCAGCATTTACTACAGAACCATCTGCTGCAATAGGTAAATCCCATGGCATATTTGTATATGCTTCGTATAATGGAGCTTGTCTCCTATTATCTCTTCTATCGAAAACAAAATTAATTTTTGGCTTAATGGTTAACTTATCGGTTATATTATAATCCAAGTTTGTTCTAAAAGTATATCTATTCAATTTATTACCTCTAACAGTACCATCTTCTTGATAATAACCAGTAGATAAAAATAGGTTGTGTGTCTCCGTTGCAGAGGTAAATGTTATGGAAGCATCTTTTACAAAAGCATCTTTTGTAGCACCATCTACCCAATCATAATCTCTACTTAAAAGATCTTCATTAAACCATGGAGAGGTATTCCCTAACTCGGTATGATAATCGTATAGTTCTTGAGAGTTCATTAACTCAAATCCTCCAGGATTAAATTGATTGATTCCAGTTTTTACGGACACCTTAATCTGAGGTTTATCGCCAAACTTTCCTCTTTTTGTAGTAACAATAATTACACCGTTTGCACCTCTATTACCATATAAAGATGTTGCCGAAGCATCTTTTAATACAGAAATACTTCCAACATCATTAGGATTTAACTTAGGATCAGAATTACCAACAATTACACCATCAATTACCCAAAGTGGTGAATTTGTAGAGTTGATAGAAGATCTACCTCTAATAAGAATATTTGGTGATGACCCAGGAGAACCTGAGCTAGGTAAAACCTGAACTCCAGTTACTTTACCCTGTAACATAGTAGCTACTTCTGGTGTTGTTACATCTGCTAACTCTTCTGCTTTTATACTTACTACAGAAGATGTTATTGTTTCTTTCTTTTGTGTACCATAAGCCACAACAACAACCTCATCTAATCTAGAAGAATCTGTTTGTAAAGTAACATTAATAATATTCTGACTATTAATTGCTATGGTTTGGGATCCAAATCCTAAATAAGAAAATGTTAGCGTTGTAGCCCCACTAGGCACATTAATTGAATACTTACCGTCAAAATCTGTTGTAGTACCTATAGTTGTTCCGCCTACAATAATATTTACACCCAGAACTGGTGTATTACCATCATCTATTACGGTTCCTGTTATTGTTTTACTGGCATCTTGTGCTTGAGCCGTAAAACAAACCGTAGACAATAAGACTAAAAAAGTCAATAGTTTTTTCATAAAATAATTTTTAGTTAGTTGTTTTTGATTGTTTGTTAAGTTAATATGTGTCCTTAATCCAGTTGTAAGGCTTACGTTTTACCCACGTTCCTCTAGTGAAATCTGGAAAATCTTGTGGTTCTCCATTATTTTCAATAGACAATTCGGATAGTGGTGTTATTGCACTCCAAGCTGCTGCATCATATGCATCTAATGGTGGTGCTATATTCTCTTTTGCTGATTCTATAAATGCATTCATGACAAAGAAATCCATACCTCCATGACCAGAGTTTGTTGCGTCTTCACCATATTTTTTCCATAGTGGGTGGTCATATTTTTTAAGCCACTCATCTGCAGCATCCCAACGGTGTGGTTTAGATTGTCCCTCTATATACATTCTATTTCCATCTACTTCCCATAATCCATTTGCGCCTTGTACTCTAAAGCCCAAAGAATATGGACGAGGTAAATTACAATCATGTGTTACTATAATCGTTTCTCCATTTGCCGTTTCAATAGTAGATGTAATGACATCTCCTTGTTTGAATTTTAATTTCGCATTTGGATGATCTTTTCCTCCATTATCAACAATATAATTGTGCAAGCCAATCCCCTTTGATGCGTGAGAGGTTAAAGACATAAACCTATTACCTCTATTTACATCGCACATTGTGGCAATTGGTCCAACACCATGAGTAGGATATACATCTGCATTTCTTAGTAAAGAATGCTGTGTTCTCCATTTAGATTCTGAAATTCCTTTTTCTCCAAATTCTACTCCTTTACCATAAGCAGTTTTTCCATCATTGAATTTTACAAAACGTAAATCGTGTTGGTATCCACATCTAAAATGAACAAGCTCTCCAAAAACATTTTGTTTAACCATGTTTAAAACTGCCATAACATCTCTACGGTAGTTTACATTTTCTAATATCATTAAGTGAGAACCTGTAGCTTCATGAGTATTTACCAAATCCCAACATTCTTCCATTGTATTTGCTGCAGATACTTCTAGTCCCGTATATTTCCCTGCTTTCATAGTATCTACTGCCATCTTGGTATGCCATAACCACGGTGTAGCAATAATTACTGCATCTACATCTTTTAATTCTAATAGATTTCTGTAGTCATAATCGTTAGCTCCAAAAACCTTAGGTTTATTAAAACCAGCATCACTAACTTTTTTTAATGCGATTTTTATTCGTTCAGGATCCAAATCGCATATTGCAGTAATCTCAACATCTTTTCGTTGTAACGCATTGCTTAGGTGATTAGTTCCTCTTAAACCAACTCCTATTAAAGCTAGTTTCAGTTTTTGCTTGTTTGTATCTGCTATTGCTCCAAAAGATAGGCTAGGAAGTAGTGATATTCCAGCTCCAGCAATGACTGTTTTTTTTACAAAATTTCGTCTTGAATTCATCTGTGCTATACTAATTGTTAGTTGATTATTACTGTTATAATCTTCGAATATGTTAAATATCTATTAAAAACAAGATGACATTTTAGGCATTTAGGAGTATTAGAGCGCCTAAAGAAGTGTTATGCATAATTTGTCTCCCTTTTTGAAGAATATGACTACTGATTTGCATTATCTATTAATGTGTTTACCATATCGATAACAAATTATATTAATATCTTTACTGATAACATAAACAATACTATTCAACAAATTACACCGCTGTATTTTTATATAATACATGTATTCATCAATCAATTAAACACACCTAATGTCAATAGTTAAGTACTTTTTATTTATCTGGATTTTTATTGGATGTACCTCTAGTGCATTTAGCCAGAATCACAAGAATTTTAAGCATTTATCTCCTAGGGTTGACAACAGGACTATTACTGTTATAAAAACTACACAGGATGCTATAGGCAATATTTGGATGGTCTATACGGATGGAGTTTTAGTTTATGATGGATATAACTATAGACAAATAAAAAACACTACTATTTTTAAAAACATAAAAAAAAACGATAACATTTCTGATATCATAACAGATACAAATAAAAACATTTGGATCTTATCTGAATTTGGACTATTAACAAAATACAGCAGCAATACTGGAAAATTTGTTACCATTAACCAACTACTAAAAAAGGACGAGGCTATTGCAGCTATTGTTCCGAAAGAGAAAAAGCTTTGGATGGTTTCAAAAAAAGGATATATCTATTGCTACGCAAGTTCTAAAATTGTTAGTACAACTGCTATTACAAATATTACTAACATTAAGGATATTGTATCAAGTAAAAACAAAAATCTTTTTATTAGCACCAAGGATGGTAAGCTATATAATTATAACCTTAAAGCAAAAAAGTTAAGCGAAATAAGTGGTCCCTATAGTAATTATCCAGGTGGACTTATCCTAACTGCCGATACTGATAACAAACTTTGGATTGGTACAGAAGCACAGGGACTCTTTGTTTATGATATTACAACAAAACAATTTATTCAAGACTCCTTTTTTAAACAACAAAAATATAACATTAATAAGGAATTGTTTATAACGCTTTTTTCTGATAATAATGGGTTTGTTTGGGGAGGTACTGATGGTGGAGGTTTATATCAAATCAATAGTGTTACTGGTAAGATTAAGCTTTTTGCTCACCAGAATACAAATGAATATTCTTTAAGTAGTAATACTATATTAAATATAAGTGAAGACAATCATAAAAACTTATGGGTCTCTACTAATTATGGAGACCTAAACATACTCCAAAACACCAATCAAGACATATATTATCATCAAGGAAGTGCCAATGGATCACCCCAGAGAATCTTATGTATTTATAAAAGTAAAACTGGAGATTTATGGGCAGGAACTGATGGGGCTGGACTTACAAGAATAAGCTATAAAGAAGATGGAACAACTAATGAAAGGCAATATTTTAATCATCTAGATTTTAATAAGGGCTTTTATATTCAATCTATAACCGAAGACAAACTACAAAACCTATGGCTTGGTACATATAAAAATGGGCTCTGGCACTATAACCTAGAAGAAGACAGTTTTAAAAAAATAAAAATCATTAATTCTAAACAGCAAGAGGCTACAGATATCAGAATCGTTTATACTGATTCTAAAAATCGAATTTGGATAGGGTCAAATGTTGCAATAACTGTATTCGATTCAAAATTAAATGTAATAGCTACTTTTGAAAACAATTCAAATGGTATTAAAGGTACCATTACAGAAAGTATCATAGAAAATACAGATGGAACCATCTGGTTTGGTCAATACAATGGTGGTTTATTTAGTTTTAAAGAGAACCAAACTAATTTTAAGGAATCTACTTTTGATCAACATTTGTATTACACAGATGATAAAAAAAATGAATTTCATTCTATAAGATCAATGGCTATTGGGAAAAAAAATCAACTATGGTTAGTGAATCATTACGGAAAACTTATTGACTTTAATACAGCTACAAAGGCATATAACACATTTGAACATTTAGAAACCATAAATAATCAAGGTTTTGCAGCTGTTATTGCTGAAGATAAAACTAATGTTTGGATGAGCTCTAATAATGGTATCTACCATTGGAACACAACAGACATGACGGTTAAGACCTATTATTCCACCGATGGTCTTCAAGATAATATGTTTTTATCACGAAGTGTACATAAAGACAGAGATGGTATATTCTATTTTGGTGGTATTACTGGGTTAAACTACTTTAATCCAAAACATTTAATTAAGGACATTTCTACTGCTACATTACACATAAATGCCATTGAGGTCTTGAATCAATCGGCAGAAGCGCTAATTCCTACTCAAATAACATCTGGTATTTCTAATGTAACTCACTTGCAATTAAAGTACAATCAGTCTTCATTTTTGTTTAAATTTTCTGCCATAGACAACATCCTTAACCCAAAATATTATTACGCCTATAGACTTAAAGGGTTTGATAACAAATGGATTACAAATCATAATGAACGTATTGCTACCTATACTAATATTCCTGCTGGTGAATATACCTTTGAAGTTAAAGCTGGAACAAAAAAAGGAGTGTGGAATATTCCTATCAAACAAATTACTATTAGCATTGCACAACCTATTTGGAATAGCTACATGGCATATTTTATCTATCTATTACTATTGGCACTAATTGCTTATGGATTAAAACGATGGTATTTTTTAAGAAAAAAATTGTTGCTAGAAAAAATAAGTCATAAAAATGAAAACGAATTACATGAGTTAAAAATGAACTTTTTCGCTAAAATGTCGCATGAAATTCAAACTCCCATCACCTTAATTTTAGGTCCAATTGAGGATATGCTTAAACGTTCGGAAGAAAATGGGAATTTACTACTAAAACAACGGCTAAGTATTATCTCCTATAATACCAAGCGCCTTTCCAAAATTGCACGGGATTTAACTTTAGTAAGAAATAAAGAATTAGGAAGATTAAAGCTAAACGTTACTGAAAATAGACTAGACCAGCATATAGAAAACATCTCTCTATCTTTTAGAGAATTGGCAAGAAAAAAACAAATAGATTTTATCGTAAACTACCCTAAAAACCTATCTGAATCTTGGTATGACAAAGAAAAAATAGAACATATTATATACAACCTACTATCTAATGCTTTTAAATTTACGCCTAAAGAGGGTAATATCCAATTAAATGTAATCCCTATTAACGCTAAAAAAAGTATTAAAATTATAGTCACTGATTCTGGTACTGGGATTCCTAATGATGAATTAAGCAATATTTTTGAATTGTTTTATCAATCAAAATCAGGAAGAAAAAACAAAGGCTCAGGTATAGGTTTGGCACTCACAAAAGATCTTATCGATTTGCAAAAAGGAACAATTGAAGTTAACTCAACTCCAATTGAAGGAACTACTTTTATCGTTGTTTTTCCTATTGACAAAAACGCTTATGCCGACACGGAAAAAATTGTTTCTAGTGAAACTAATGCTCCTCATGAATCATCAGTTGCAACTAAAGAATACCAAAACAATCAAAAGAAACATGACCCTTCTAAAAAAACAATTTTAATAGTTGAAGACAACTATGACTTACAATCATTTTTAAAAGACCTTTTGTATCTTGAATACAATATTTTGCTTGCAGATAATGGAGAAGAGGGGCTACTTTATGCCAAAAACAACTTTCCTGATCTAATTTTAAGTGATATTATGATGCCCAAATTAAATGGTATAGATTTAACAAAAAAGCTACAAGAAGATCGATTGACCAAACATATTCCTATAATATTATTGACTGCAAAAAACTCAACCAATTCAAAAATATTGGGCTTAGAATCTGGAGCTATAGAATACATTAATAAGCCATTTAATACCAACGAACTATTACTAAAAATTAAAAACATTATATCATCCAAAGAGCACATTATATCCAAATACAGAAAAGAAATTATTAGCAAACCAAAAGTCAATCAAGAACAAACTCAAGACGAAATTTTCTTAAGTAATATCGTATCTAAAATCAATTCAAGACTTGAAGATCCAAATTTTAAAATAGAAGAACTTGCTGATTCTTTACATATGGGCTATTCTACACTCTACAGAAAATGTCAATCTTTAACAGGTCATAGTCTTGTTGATTTTGTTCGGCTATTGCGTCTGAAAAAAGCAGCTCTTTTAATTACAAAATATGGATACAACATATCTGAAGCTTCTTTTATGACTGGTTTTAATGATCCAAAATATTTTTCTAAATGTTTTAAAAAACAATTTAAGAAAACACCAGGGCTATTTAAAAAAGAAGCTCAGAAAATAGGAGTTGCTACTTATCTAAAAAAACATCAACTCGATTGAGTTGTACAATCAATTAAACAACGCTTCAATTAAAAAATAGTTAGGGATCTTAAAATGTTCTCCCCATTTCTCAGGACTCATTTTACTACCCGAAACCTCACAATATTTCTTCCATCCTGTTTCCTTATCTAAGTATGGTAAAAAATAACCCGATCGCGCAGATTTTAAATCTGTGCGTATGCTCATTCTTCATCTATAACAACTATCCAGTAAACATCACATATTTCTGATTCAAACGCGTATATATGTCTGTCCAATCTACTGTAGTACTAGTTATAAAATAAGCTTCTCCTATTTCTGCTGACATATATTTGGTTGATATATTTTTGTAGACATGTTTTTGTTGACATGTTTAAAAGACTACAAAAAGGGCTGGCAAAGAACAACCCTGACACTCACGAGCAAGGAATTCATACGGCGTTTACTTCTATTATACCTATATCAAATCTAGTTAATAATATAAAAATCAGCAACTATACTCTTTACACATCATAAGCTCAATCCCAGAGTCCGATCGCGGATTTGAAACCGTGCGCACACATATTGTTAATCCAAAACAACTATTCAGTAAATAATACATAACCAATGCATTATCTAGTTCAGAATAGTTTCTAGCGGAACCAAAATAATAATCATCAGGTGCTGTAACTATTTTTTATTTGTTATTTTTTGTTTCCTCTTTGTATTTCCCCTCACCGAAGGTTTAGTTCAACAAGTAGCTAAATGCATCATTGCGTATACATCAACGATCTCCTTATATTCAAATATAAATATTTTACAGTTAATAATTAATGAAACTATTACATATCATAAAAAACGTGTTACTACATGTATAATAAATATTTAACTATGCGCTTTACTCATCATATTTTTATTCTCATTCCATTACCTTATGCATCCAAAACATTATAAAAGGCTGAATAACTATTGTAGAGTTCCACAATACAAATACATAATATGCCATTTCTTATCCAGTTAGTCATTACAGAGTATTAATGTTGCAGTCTTACTGAGTATACAAACCTTAATTATTCAAGGAAGTTTAGTAACTGTAGCTGTTTTTGCTACTTATTCACAAGAGTAATTTATTTTTAAAAAAGTTTATCAAATTTGAATGTCAACATAAAATAAAGCATTCCTGTTGTAGCCAATAAATGAATTCCAAAGCCAATATAATTTATGACTTTCACATAAGTTTTGTCCTTAAAACCAATAATGGTGTAAAGACCGAATGTTAGAATACAAGCTTCCAAACATATTACAAATAATTCTCTTAACTCGAAGTTATATTGTTTTACATTCAAGCTATTAATTGCCCAAAAAATAAATAGTCCTATCACAATAACAGCATTTAAATACGAAATTAATAAAATTGTTTTTTGTATTTTATACCCGATTATAATAATAGCTAGATGGCAAATCAAGATAATAATCATTGCTGTACTTACGTTTATATCATTCATAACTATTCATCGGTATTTTCATTTTATTGCAACTAGTAGGTAAACTTTCGTTTAATTTTTTATAATTCAAATTTAAGAGAATAATAGAACTATTTTAGGTTTAAGTATAAATATATCTAAACTAATGGATTTTGATTTAGTAAGTCAATTAGTATTACAAAACAGCTCTTTAGATACTATTACATCGTATAAATTTATCTTAGATGACTTCAAAAAGAAGCGTTAACAAAAACACCCTCTCAAAACCCATAGCAATTGGCCAATGATTTTTTTACCTGGTTTAGTCAACACGATGTTTATGCGGGGGATCGTACCGACCACACGAACCCTAGTTATTAGTAACTGGTATTTTCAATTTATGTCAGGTCCAATAATTTCAATTTCAGCATTTATGTTTTTATTATTTCCTTTCGATAACGATATTAAATATTGATGTCCATGCCAATTATTACTTTTATAATGTATAAATTCTTTAATTGTATCTTTTTCGTAAAGTACTATGAATTTATTTGGACCATATTCTTTGTAAGCTAAATCAGTAATTTTTCCATTTTTTATTACCTGTCCAGATTTAAAATCCGAATACCAATAGATATCTACTTTATGTTTGTTTAGATTATTATTAGCATAAATGGATATTGAGTTTTTGTTAAAAAATTCACGTAATTCGTAAAATCTGTTCGGGTTATAATTAAAAAACACAATACATAGAATTCCAATTAAAGCAATAGTTGCAAAAAACTTAAAGAGCCATTTGAAAATTTTAAAATTCATCTATTCCAAAATAAACTGTTCCTTTTTCATTTTTATCGGGCACAAATTTTAATGTATTCGACTTGTCATTTTTATGTGATGTACAGACAATATATTCGTCAATGTTATTTATGCTTAATAATTCGCATTCCATTATGTTAAGCACAATTATAAACTCAAATTCATCTTTCAGTAAATTATAAGCCCAAAATATTTCTCTATTACTCTTATCTCTAATTCTTAAATCAAAATATCCATCAAAATTTATATCTTCTAAAATGATTTGATTTATATAAGTACTAATTAGAAATCCATCTAAGATTTGTTCTTTGTCTGTATATATGTTAGTAACTTTAATTGAATTCACAAAAGTCTCCCCATATATCTCAACAGAATGTGTTTCAAATTTGAATCTTTGAAAATCAACATCATTATATGGTTTAAAAACCATAGCTCTTTTATCTTCTTTAAGCATACCAGATATTACATTGTTTTCTAAATCAAGAACTCCTGAAAACGTTTTAATTAAATGCTTTCTTTCGGAATATGGCGTAAATCCTTTAAAAGTAATTTTCTTTTTTACTTGATGACCTTCAAAGGGAATAGATATTTCATTTGGTAATTTATAATCACCATAAATTTCATATTCTCCAGTAGCTATTTTTAAGCTAGTACCATTTTTAGATTTTAAATTCCTAACAGTATATACCTGAGGATAAGTATAATTACCTTTTTCAATAAATACATTTCTTATTTCTTTTTCCTTATTATTTTCAAGATACCAAATAGCTTTTTTTTCTTTTTCTAAACAATTTGTAAATGATAAAAGAATAATTAAAATCAATAAATATCGTTTCATTTTTTGCTTATTGTTAACGGAAATCTGCATAGAAAACCCATTTTTTTTCAATAAAGATAGTCAAATAAGAGAAAATATGCATGTTTACAACTCTTTTATCACTATGGTTTTTCTGGAGTAAATGGTTTGTCAAAAAACATCATATAATAACTAACATACATAATGTGTCACGAGTCAGTTTTAGTTCTTCATTTTAATTCATTTATATCAAAAACGGATATAAGTCTCCTAAGTTTGAAGCAAGAGACTTTAATGTTGTTGGTTTTTGCAAATAGATGCAATTGCATTGAAAGCACTAGAGAACTATTTTTATGCTAGATTAACTCCAATTATTAGAAAATCAGAGTCGAGCACAAAAGATAAGCCTATCATTAATAAATCCGATAGCGCGGATTTCAAATCCGCTATCACCTTGGTGGTATATCCGCGTGGTCGGACATATTAATTTTGCATATCATCAATTACATTACCTGATTTTATTGACTTTAGCACTTCAATTATTACTTTTCCTGTTTTATCTATAAAGTACCATGTACCATTTAAATTAAAAAGAGCTAAACCGTCATTAAAATCTTGTGCGCTATAGTACTTAACAGGAATAATCTCTTTTCCATTACTATTTATAAATCCCTTTTTACGATTTAAGATAGCCATAGCCACACCATCTTCAAACTTATAAATTTTATCATATTTTATAGGGGTTAGTTCTTTTCCCGTTTGGTCTATAATCCCATATCTATCTTGTAATTTAACAATAGATACACCGTTTGAGAACTTTTCAACGTAATCATATTTTAAAGGCACTACTTCTTTTCCCGTTTTATCTATAAAACCACTTTTATCATTTAAATAAACGCCTGCTAATCCTTCAGAAAAACTAGAAACATATTCATATTTTAGAGGAGTAATCTTGCTTTCACTTTTATCTATATGACCCGATTTACCATTTAAAGAAACACATGCTAATCCTTCAGAAAAACTAGAAACAAAATTATATTTCAACGGAATAATTTCTTCTCCATCTGCATTTATAAAACCCCATCTATCGTTTAATTTAACACGAGCTAAACTTTCTGAAAAAGTTTTAACATCATCATATTTTATAGCTATAATTTCTTTTCCTGTTTTATTTATAAAACCCCATTTCCCATTCAATTTAACGCGTATAAAACTTCCTGAAGAATCATCTATGTATTCATATTTTATAGGTGTTATTTCTTTTCCTGTTTTATCTATAAAACCACCTTTTCTATTTAACATCACTATTGCCAAACCTTCTTCAAAATCATTAATTTTATCATATATAAATGGAATTGTTTCTTTTCCTTTTTCATCTATAAAACCCCATTTCCCATTGAGTTTAACACCTGCTAAACCTTCTGAAAAGTTTTCAGCATATTTATATTTTATAGGAATAACTTCTTTACCAGTTTTATCTACAAACCCCCACATATCATTTAGTCTAACTCTAGCAAATCCTTTAGAAAAGCTATAAACTTCCTCGTATTTTAACGGTGTTATTTCTTTTCCACTTTTATTTATAAAACCCCATTTACCATTTATTCTAACTTCTGAAAAACCTTCTGAAAAATTTCTGATATAATGATATTTTAGTGAAATAACTTCTTTTCCTTTTTTATCTATAAATCCCCATCTATCGTTTAATTTAACGCCTGATAAACCTTCTGAAAACAATTCAGCTGTTTCATATTTTAGGGTTATAACTTTAGTAATGTTTTGAGTATAACCTTTTAAAGATAAACTCATTAATAATAAAACAGTAATCTTAATTGTGTTTTGCATTTAAATTTTATTGTTATCGATTCTAGTAATTTTCTTTGTTTTTACTTTTGATTTCACCCCAACTTACTAATTTACTGTCTTATAAAAATATTGAAGAAATTTCGTGATCTATAAGGAATTGCAGCTACGTTTGTGCATGAGTGTTAGCGGTAGTTTTGTCATCCATCATAACTCATTTTCGTTATTTTTTGCTCTTCTGTTTCTATATCCAAAATGTGGTCAGACATAAATTCATCTCCGCCTGAAATCTCAGAAAATAATTTTCCATTTTGTCCAACTATAACTCTAGTACTGAAAATGTCCAAAGTGTCATACCAATCTTCATTTGCAAGACTATTAGTATGTTTACTTAATTCTGAATTATAAAATTCAATCAGCGGATTTCGGCAATTTCCAAGCCAAGAAATGTATTCTATAATTTTTGCTATGCAATTTTCAAATTTATGCTCACCATAAATATAGATTTCAAATTTATCGAGTTTTAAAGGCTTATTGAAGATTACAATATCCTTATTTTTTAAAAGAAACCTGTTCTTATTTTCTTCATTCTCATCAATTTTAAAATCTTCGAATAAAAGTTTCACCTTTTCTTTTTTCTTACGTAATTTCCGAATGTCCTTTATTGCAAAATTATTGGCGTGGGATTTTGATTTCTGTCCTAAAGTGTAGCACTTTTTTGTCTCTTTTCTATTTGTCAAGTCAACAGTTGGTTTGTAAACCTCATATGCAGACTGATGAAAACCTAAAAGAGTATATATATCTGAAAGTATTTTTTCTTCGTTTTGTGACCTATTCACTTTCTCTAATTCATAGCGTAAGTCAAATAATTTGCCAAGACTTTCTTTTGAGTTATTAGACTTTCTGAATTCAGTTGAAATATCAATATATTCTTTCTGATATTTTTTTTTCATAGATCAAGATTCAGTCTGTTACGTTTAATTGCCGCTAATAAGTAGCAAAACACACCATTGCGTTTACAGCTACAATCATTATACCTCAAATATAATCACCATGCAGTTAATACTCAGCAAAATCACTACAAATTAGAAGAAATACATCCTTATCCATATAATAAGCGTATAACTCCACTCTTATTATATCATAATCTTATTAGCTCTTTCCGATCACCCAGATTTGAACCTTAAATCCGCCTATTACGTTGGTGGTATATCCGCGTGGTCATGTTTAGCACTTACTAGCTATATTTTATACATGTTACCACACGTTTTTTATTCTAAGTTAGCACGTTATTTTTTCTTTTCCCATTCTTTAATTGATGAGTTATTAACTGAAATTGTAGTTATAGCTCTGTCGTCATTAGTTTTTAATTTGGCTAATTCTGATGATTTTTTAGCAGCTTTAATTGCTTCATCATATTTTTTTACCTTTGATAGAATTACAGAATATTCTTTGTAATCCCAATAACTTGGGTTTTCTCTGATGAAAATAGCCTTTTCCATCCATAATTTTGCTTGTTCCAAGTCATAATTCCTTTCGTGATAATTTACCGCTGCTATATGAAAATCGTTTGCATTTCTATTCAATTCAGTTTTAGTAATTTCCTCAAGTACTTCTTTGAAGCGAAACTCAACAGGAATAGAAACATAGCTACGTTCCCACATAATTCCAATACTTGCAGAAGACTCTTTTATATTATCTATGTTAATTGTTAAAGTTTCGATATCTCTGTTTAGTTTAACATTAGGAACCGTGATTTGTAAAGCTACTTTCGTTTTATCCCAATTTTTTGGAACCCCCCAATTTTCAATATCTGTGTAAAAGTAGATTTCCCAATATTCTTTATTAGGTTTGCTATAAAGAGCATATGAACCTGCCTCCAATTTATTTCCATTAATTTCTATTTCTTTATCGAAAGTAATTACAGTATTTCTATTTGCTCCAGTTCTCCATATTTCGTTATATTTTTCAAGTCCTCCAAAAATAACTCTACCATTCATAGAAGGACGATAATATTCTAATTGAACATTTGTAACTCCAATTCGTTGTTCTATTTTTTGTAAAGGACTTTTCTTTGGGCGTTTTACTTGTGCAGCTACTGTAATTGTTATTAAACAAATTAGAATAGTAAAAAAGATTTTATTCATTTTATTTTTTTGTGTTTAAATGTATGCTAACCAAGTAGCTAAACACACCATTGCGTTTGCAACTACAATCATTATACCTCAAATATAATCACCATGCAGTTAATACTCAGCAAAATCACTACAAATTAGAAGAAATACATCCTTATCCATATAATAAGCGTATAACTCCACTCTTATTATATCATAATCTTATTAGCTCACTTTTGCTGCCACAAGATTGCACCTTGTGGTTACTTCCAGTCCTTACAAAGTATCACTCACTCTTACCACCACTATTTTTTTAAAAATTGCGAGGCCTAACCACTAACAAAACGCATTTTATTTCTACTATAGTTACTTAAATATAAAAAGCATAAAGACAATATTCTTCTAAATACTAAGATTACTTACTTATTTTGCTATCCTGATTTACTATTTAGCATAGCTTCAGCAAGAAAAATAACGATAGCTCCTAAAAAAACAGTTGCTGCTCCTACTTTTGTGGCTGCAGCTATTAGCGTAGTGATTTATACTAGGCAAAAAATACAACTAAGTAGTGTAGCATTCCTTAATTAAAACATTGTCATCGTAAGATTATTAGTGTTAGCTAACAGCTCTTTAGCATTAATTACACAGTGTTTTTCATATCAGAAGGCTTCAAAAAGAAGATTGATAAACACAATAGTACTTACTTAAAACCCATAGCAATTTACCTATATTTTACTCGGTTAAGTCAACACCGTATTCATGCTGGGTCGTACCGACCACACGAACGCTAGTTATTGTAAAACGTTTTTAATTTTTCCTTATGCTTTGACCTCGCACAAATTCACCTCTTTCTGTAAAGACATCATCCTCAAAATAACTTATAAATTGAGCAGGAAGTCCAATTCCGTCTAAATATTCTGGCGTATTTTGTAAATGATAATGTAAATGTGGACCAGTAGAGTTCCCGCTATTTCCAGCTTTACCTACTTCTTGTCCTTTAGTAACCATATCTCCAACAGAAACTATTATTGTGCCTTTTTTAAAATGTGCTAACATAGAGTGTTCACCATTTAAATGGTCTATTATAATATAATTACCTGCAAGATTACTATCATTAATATCACTATTTACAGAGCCTGACACATAATTATCATCAATATTATTTTCCAATGCTATTATTTTTCCATCACCTGGAGCATTTAAGCGTTTACCGAAACAATAGTGATTTTCATTTTTGCTATTATCACCTGAAAAACTACTTCCATCTATTACTATTGCAATATCGTAAGCATATCTTTGACCTGTTCCGCGAGTAACAAAATGATGCCCTCCATCTAAGTGTGTTCTCCCTCCAGCAAATACATACCATTTTTCTTCAAAGGGTAATTCTAAATCTGTTTTTGTTTGATAAGTTAAGTAGATTTCTTCGTCTTGTCTTCCTTCATCACCCATTAGTGTATCTGCACAAGACATTAGTATTAAGGCAAGTAGAAGACAAGAAGAGTAAGTTATAGATTTAATATGTTTCATAATTAATTAAAAATTATAGTTAACACCTAGATTTATTTGATACTGTAATTCTCTAAAAGTATTAGGAATTTGAAGTCTATTGTATTTAAAATCATAGTTTAACTTTAGATCAAAATTGTTAGATAGCGAATAACCATATTCTAAATTCCATAAGGCACTTTGATAGCGATTTAAAGAATAAGCATTAAAATCAGAGTTTTTAGTAATTCTTAATAAGGCTACAGGAATAGTTATTTTTGATGTTAAGTACTGCTTTTTGTTTACTTGATAAGTAAATCGACTTGCGACTCCAAATTCTTGCTCTGCTACGTAATAATTACTATTAAAATATAAAGATACATTGGTTTGAGATTGTAAACCTAGATGTATAGAAAAGGCATTTTTATTATAAACTTGTTTTAAATATGAAAAACCTAGTCCTGTTTTTGAATAATCTGCATTGAGTATTGGGATTAAATCTGTTTTTAATTCTGAATTTAAATAGTCTAATTGTATTTCAAATAAATTTTTATTTTTACTTGTTCGCTCATAATTTAACTTATAGACCAAACCATTATAATCGTAACGAGATACTGGTGCAAATTCAAGATTTTTTAAAGAGCCTGAATTAAAACCTGTTGAAAATTTAAGTTTGTTTTTTTTAGTATTAGTTTCTGTTTGGGCAAATCCAGTAGTATAAGAAAGTGAAAAAAACAGAATTAGAAAGAGTAGTTTTATTTTCATAGAATAGAAAGTGGATTAGACCGCCAAATTATTTTTATTTTATTTCTGTTGATGTTAAATTATGTGCAATTAGCCTTTTTTTAACGTATAAAAGCTATAGTTTTCTTCTGAAATTTCAATGGAGTTCTCAAAATGTTTTACAACGTGTTTCTATATGGTTTGTTCCGTGTTTTAAGCACATAATTTATGTAAATAAAAACTGAATAGAAAATCTGCGAATATTTTCGTAACTAAGCTCGAAATAGCAATAAATTAGATACGGTGTTGTACATAGTGCCTTTTTACTTTATTCTACTAATTCCATCAGCATTTTTCTGCCACCAAAATCCATTTCTTGTTTCAGTATTTTTCTTGTTAATTTGTCTATGAAATAGGTAATTATTGCAGTATTATTTGAAATATCATCAGTAGTTTCAACTTTCCAAACTTGTTTCTTATTTCCGTTAAAATTGATGATTGCATCTTCTGTGTTTTTAATTGTTGCAGTAATTACTCCAATTTTAGAATTAGGATTATAGTCAAAAATCAAAATAGTATTTGAATAGCCATTTTTTAAAGGAAGTAATCTTATTAATTGTGGATAGAAATTACTGTCAAAAAAAGGCTTATTTGCTTTTTCCGAAATTTCTGTTTTTGTGTCAGTTTGTTTGTCTAAATAATAGCCTGTAATTTTTTCTCCAAATTCCAATACCATATCTCTTTGTTGATTGAATGAAGAATGATATATAGGTTTGAATGTTTGAGTTTCAACTATGGTACTGTCAATCCATTTGGTGGATGACTGTTTCATATTGACTGTTGTGATAATACATATGCTCTCTTTTTTTTTCTGAATTTGAGTTTGAATATTTCCTATTTGTACCTTAAGAGTATCTTGAAGCATAAACCAAGACATTTCTGATGTTTCAGAGTTTATAAGTTTTTTATTAGCTGTATTATTTGACGGACTTAATAAAGTTTTTTGACTAAATACTTGAACAGAGACTCCGAAAATAAATAGTAAAATGTAAAGTGTGTTTTTCATTTGTTTAATTGAATTATTGATTATTAAAAGGCTTTGAAATATTTGTTTTTTAGTCTTATTGCTGGCAACATGGATTATTGCTTGGGCCTCAGTGCCTCAATAAAACCAGTATCTACCCACATTGTATTTTTCTTTCCATTGCTGAGAATCCGTCTAAAGAAAAAGTATTTCCCATCTGGTGTCACACTGCCATAAACCTCTGAGAGTTCTGTATTTATGGTATCGCCTAAATTAATTGCAGCGCCCCATGAACCATCTTTCTGACGAAAACTAATATATATCAGCATTTCCGTTTTCTGGTTTACTATCAAATATAAGGTAGGACTCATCTGGAGCGATGAATGGGTGGAATTTTAATGTTGTTCCCGTATCAATGTCTAATGTTCTCGGTTTTTCATGTATGTCGTCTATTAATCGTGAATAACGAATATGTACTATAGGTGGCTTATCATTAAAGAGTGACACATCATCAAAATAATAAGTCCTTTTAGATGAAGCCGTAAGGCGCATAATGGGAATAGAATCAAAAGGTGCGCCAAGACTTTTTATGGTTGACCAGCCAGAAGGGGTTTGCTCTCTATATTCGTTTCCTTTATACAGAATCTTACCGTTAGGAGAAATCTCGCCTCTGGGTACCACAAAAGTCTCGGCCCACAGATTATCTTTGTATTGAATGGCAACCAAGGCATCATTTTCTAATCCCTCATCATATCTGCGGAAATAGAACTTTTTTACATCGGGTGAAAAGGCAGCTCCTAGTTCACTGTGCACTGTCGAAATAATACGGGGAGCAAAAATTTCAGGAATCGAGTCTGGTGGGTTTTGTGCAAAAAAGGGATTCTCTAAGCGTGGAAAATCAGGATCGTTTGCTTTCTGTTTTTTAGTATTGCACGCATTTAATAATAGTACAAATACAAGTATCAAAATAAAATGTAGTTTTTTCATTGTTTAGATTTTCAGAATATTTGGTAACAGTGGTTAGTGTAAAATGCATTTTACACAGTTATTAGCACTAGTTTTTCTTATAAATAGGCTGAGACTTACTTATTTAAATCGATCACTATTTTGCCGACCACAGTGCGCTGCTCAAGACTATGAATAGCATCAGGTACACCTTGCAAGGAGATAACTTTTTGTATGGCGGGCTTTATCTTATTACTTGCAATCATTTCAAGCACTGTTTTTATATTAGTTGTCACCTCAACCTTTTGAGTAAGAGCCATAAAATTTTGGCTGCCACGTCCAAATCGACCAAAAAGTTTTATTTTGAGCATATTGTAAAAATCTCCTCCGACTAATACATACTTTCCCTCTCTTTTTAGAATCTGCTTATATCTGCCAGGGCATTGAAATGATGCCGTATCAAAAACCGCATCAAACTCATTTCCTATTAATGCTTTTATCGAATCCTTTTTTGTAGCGTCAACAATCTCATCTGCCCCCCAACTCTTTACTGCCTCAACTTTATTGGTTGAACAGATTGCGGCTACATAGGCGCCCTGAGCTTTTGCTATCTGAATGCCAATAGAGCCAACACCACCCGAAGCACCATTAACCAACACTTTATCGCCTGGTTTTATGTCACAAAGAATCATTCCCATCATTGCGGCTTGGCCAGATATAGGCACTGTGCAGGCTTGTTCAAAAGAAACTTCTTCAGGTTTTTTTACCAACTGTTTGGCATTTACGATGGCATACTGTGCGTAGCCTCCCCCAAAAGATTTGCGGATATCAGCTACTACCGCATCACCTACTTGAAAACCCTTAACATTCTTTCCAATGTATTGAATAGTTCCCGCAATGTCCATTCCTAAGATTCTCTTTTTCTTAGAAGGTCTGAACAGTCCAAAAACCATCCGAATAATAAAGTAATTAGCTCGTACAATATACCTATCAGCCGCATTCACGGAGGCACATTCAGTTTTCACTAAAACCTCATTCTTATTGGGTTTAGGAATTTCACAATCTTCCACAAGTTCCATTACTTCCACAGGGTCGCCATAGTCTCTAAAAACGATAGCACGCATCAATTTTGAATTTTGCAAATTCTTTTTGAAGCAAAGTTATTAACGAGTAGCGATTCGGTCTTTGCCTGTGGGCTCAATCATCATTCACTGAGGTTCTTTCTGAACTCAGTAGGAGAACAGCCATATTCATTTTTGAACATTCGAGAAAAACTGGATGGATTTATGAACCCACAATCATAGCAAATCTCTTTTATGGAATTTTGAGATAGCGCTAAGATTCCTTTTGCCCTTTCTAATTTTTTTTGAGTGATGTATTTGGCGGGGGTGCTGTCGTAAATTTTGTTGAATTTTCTTTTAAAAGAAGCCATACTGTTGTTTGTCATAGCTGCCAAACGTGGAAGGTCTAATGATTCATACAAGTTAGCATCAATGACTTCTCTAAATGAGAACGTTTTATCAGAAAATAAACGTCTTATAATTAGATTCAAATGTGAAGACTCTTCAGTTTGTAGCAGGAGCAGAATAATTTCTTTTAGCTTGACTGCCAAAATCTCTTCGCTTAGTGCATTTTTATGTTCAAAAAACTTGGCAACACTCAAAAAGTACGCTTTTACTAAGGCAGAAGCGTCTTCTTGAAAGTTGTCTTTTTTTAAGGGGTAATCCAATTCTTTCCAACATTTTGGCTTTTTGCCATCAAAAACTTTTTGTAGTACGTCTTGATTAAAATGAACAATAATAGTACTTAAGTATCCAGTTTCATTTGCTGAGAAACTACGACCGACTGTTTTACCACATAACGATAGAATAACTGTTCCTTGTGTTGCTAAAAATCCTGATTTTGTTACATCCTGATTATCACCTTCAAGAATATAGGCAAAACAAGATTCAGAAGGTAAACTTAATTGTTTCTCTATAGGCATAGATAATTCATACCAAGAGAATAATGGTTCTTCAAATAACTTGATTTGATTAAGTTTTTGATCCATAGAGTTTAGGCTTTGTTCTCAGTATTTTTTTTGTTTTCTTTCTTGTAATTGGTGCTAACGTGTTTGTGCATGATTTGCTTGCGTGAATTTAGCGAATAAATAATTACAAACCTTTGAAGTCCACGAGGTTTTTCCGAAGGAAAAACATCCTTATCCATATAATAAGCGTATAACTCCACTCTTATTATATCATAATCCGATCGCTGAGATTTGAACCTTAAATCCGCCTATCAAGTTAGTGGTATATCCGCATGATCGGGATACACTGTCATTGCAAGACACGAAGCAATCTCTCCAAAGATTGCCACATTCGTTTCTCACTCGAAATGAACGTTATACATTTAGTATTCAGATTTCCGATTACGAATGAAGTCATTCTAGAGCAGATTGATAAAACTGTTGAAAACGAACTATCATTACCTTGCTTAATGTGAAATTAAATCCAATTGAGTTCAACTGGTCGATAACATTTTATTGTTTCTAAAATACCTGTCTCAAAATTTTCGAACTCGCCAGTTGATTCTATTATTTTTCCCTTGATCTTTTTTCTTTCATCCATTCCGCTTCCGTCTAATTCTGCATTGCCTTTGCATTCAATTTTGTTATTATCATCAAAACCTACAGAAAAGTATAATCTCTCAATCGTTCCATTTAAGTCACCTTTTGTAATTTTAACACTTATGTAAAAAACACCATCTCCTAAATACTCTTTTACAACAATTCCTTCAAAACAAATTCTCTTTGTTTGTTTAATCTCTTGAGAAAATAAGGTTGTTGATAATATAATTCCAAATATTAATAAAAGAGTTTTAGTTTTCATAGCCTTTAATTTACCCTGTTTTGTGGGTTTTAATATATAAATTCTTTGTATGTACGCTTGCAGGTAACCAAGTAGCTAAACGCAGCATTGCGTTTAGCTACCATCATTATAACTCAAATATAATCACTATGCAGTTAATACTCACAGAAATTGCTGCAAATTAGAAGAAACATATCCTTACTCGTATAACTCCACTCTTATTATATCACAATCCGATCGCGCAGGTTTGAAATCTATGCGCATACTCATTCTTCATCTATAACAACTATCTAGTAAACATTATATATTTCTGATTCAAACACGTAAATATGTCTACACAACCTACTGTAGTACTAGTTATAAAGTAAGCTTCTTCTATTTCCGTTGCCTTATATTTGGTTGACATATTTTTTATTTCCTCTTTGTATTTCCCTCTTTGTGGGCACGGATTTCAAATCCGAGCTATCACATTGATGGTATATCCTCGTGGTTGGGTTAAGCACCAAAACCCGTATTAATTATAGGTATTATTGTGTAGCATTATTCTATTCATCATTTAACGATAAGAAAAGATTGATTTTGGTATTAAATTCTGAACCTCTTCATCATCTTTCCAAGTATTTGCCCAACCAAATTGGTAATTATCCGCACCGTAGCTCTCTGCAATCTTTAGCGTTTCAATTAGTTTTTCTCTATTGTTGTATTGAGCGTAGTAGCCACAAAGTGATGTGTAGGTATATACGTTTGGTGTGATTTTATCAAAATAAGCAGAAACTTTCTTGGCAAGTACCTCGTTTCTCCAACGAGCAGTCATCTGTATTATTTGAGTAATAATCTCTGTTCCAAAACATACGGGAAGTGGTCTGATGGCTACAAAATATTCAAATGCCTCAAATGCTTTTTCTGCTTCATCTCTGTCTTCTTGCTCACTAAAATTTGTTGCACCATAGCGTGTCATATTCGCTAAGGTAGAGAGAATTGCTTCATCGAGAAGTGGAGACATAAACGAGAAATCGGTTGTTTTTAAAATAAAATCAGGTCTATCAATTCGTTTTGTTTTTTTAAACATTTCAATAAACTCTATTTCTCGTGGATCGGTGAGCATTTTTTGAACAAACATGGTAAAGTTGTCATAATGATTATCAAGAACCCTAGCGAGTTTGTAGAGGTACTCCCACTGGTAACCATCTTTGATTGTAAGTTGCTTTTTAAATGCTATAATTCTTTCGTTAATTTCAGCTTCACTACCAAAATCCTCACTATATCTGTCATGCTCATCAATATCGCTTAAAGCTGCCTGAAGTGTATGGATGATAATAGCTGCTGCGTCTGAATCATCAAGCTCTAGTGATTCTATAACATCTTCCACTTCTGATGGAGAGAGGGAGCCACATTTTGATATCCAACCAAATGCTCTCGATGAGAATACATCAACAACTGACTGTACATCCCCTTTAACTATTAACTGTGCTAATTCTTGTTCTTCACTTATTATCATAATATATCCTTAAACTCAGGTATTTTTTTTATATAGCACTACTACAATTAACTAAACGCACCATTGCGCTTAGCGCTATTATGCCCTTTCATCAAATATAAATATATTATTACCAATACTAAGAAAAACAATTACTTATTGTAACAGATCTATGATTAAACTTACTAGTGCTTTATTGATTACTATTAAACTTCGATCGCGAAGATTTAAAATCTATGCGCATACGCATTCTTCATCTATAGCAACTATCCAGTAAACATCACATATTTCTGATTCAAACGCGTAAATATCTCTTCCCAACCTACTGTAGTACTAGTTATAAAATAAGCTTCTTCTAGTTCCGTTGCCTTATATTTGGTTAACATATTTTTTGTTTCCTCTTTGTATTTCCTCTCTTTGTGGGCACAGATTTCAAATCCGCTATCATGTTGGTGGTATATCCGCGTGGTCGGGTAACTGATATTATTTGTCCTTTTCAGGAAAGTGTATCTCTTCGAACGTTCCTCTATCGTTTTCAACATAAGGTTCTGGTTCTAAATGAGCGTATCCTTCATCATACATTTCACCTGTTATTTTTTTTATTTTACACCACGAATCTTGCATTTCCGAAACAATACTAATATCGTAGTGGTCTTCCTTTTCAAGAATGCGCATCTGACCCCTAAAATTGACTATATCAGCCGTATCGAAAGAATCAATTAATTCAATTATAAATCGAATTTTCTTTTTGATATCTTCTGTTTGTATATAATACGGAATACTTTTTTCTGTAGTAAAACCTATAGGATTTGCAGCGTTACTTTTGAAATATGTATTTGTAGTCAGGTTTACAACTATATTATCATAAAAGATAGTATTGATTGGCAGATACATAATATGATTAGAAAATACAACATAAATTTCATTTCCATTAGTTTGGATACTTGTATGAGTGAAGTTTTCTAAACTTGCTTTTTCATCAATTAAAGATAACGCTAATTGAATAATTGAATCTTTTCCTAATTTCACTAATTCTTCTACTTCTTTATTCATCTTGATTTTGTTTTTTTTAAAATCTTGAGCGTAACAAGCAGAAAAAACAAGTGTTAGTTGAATGAGAAGGTATGTGACTTTTTTTTTCATAAGCAGCTTTTTCAAATGTTGGGTAACTTATCAGCAAACACCATATGGCGCTTACTTCTATTATACCTATATCAAATATAGTTAATAACATAAAAATCAGCAACTATACTCTTTATACATCATAAGCTCAATCCCAGAGTCCGATCGCGCGGATTTGAAATCCGTGTGCGCGCATATTGTTAATCCAAAACAACTATCCAGTAAATAATACATAACCAATGTATTATTTACTGGATAGTTTCTAGCCGAACCATAATAATAATCTTCAGGTGCTGTAACTATTTTTTATTAGTTATTTTTTATTTCCTCTTTGTATTTTCCCTCTTTGTGGGCACGGATTTCAAATCCGCGCTGTCTTGTTGGTGCTATATCCGCATGGTCGGGTTATTAGTAAATGTTTATATCTTATTTTTCACAAACATATTCTCGAACCGTTTTATATTTTGTGTCAAGTGTTTTTATTTTAAATCCGTTCAAAGGATTAACAGTCATACGAAGAAAGGTTTCCAATCTATTAATTTTATGCTTATCATAAATTGAAAAATTTATTAAAATTAACTCAAGGTTTTCAAATGAATAATTTGCTGCCTTTATTAAATTTTCATCAGTTTTCACCTTGCTTTTTTCAATAGTAATATCTCTCCTTATTAATCTAATTAACATGCTATTGAACCATCCATTATGCCTTACATCAAAATGAGCTGGAATTCTTTCTACAAAATTTCTCGCAGAACATTTTCCAACATAAATAATACGATCCCTCTCACGAAATAGATAAACACCATTCCCAGTATGAATAGCTTTTTTATTATAAAAAACTAAATCTTTAACTTTTAAATCAGCAAGTTTAATTGCATCTCTTTCACAGAACCATTTTTCAATTTCATAAGACTGTAAATCTAGTAGGTCTTTAAATTCATAAATGTAATTTTTCATAATATTTGCTAACGTGTTTGTATAAGATAGTTGCGTGGTTTAAGCACTAAAGTAGCAAATAAATCACAGATAGAAAGTCCGCGAGGACTTTCGTAAGTAGGCTAGAACTAGCAATTAATTTTATACGGTGTTGTGCGTTCGTTTTTTCTTTTTAATTATTTCCGTAACATAAATTACAAGCTTTTAAATTAAAGTCCTCCAAAAATATTTCGTCAAAAGTTTTTTCCTCATAATTGTAAGTCCATTTGAAATATTCAGATAATAAATTAAACGCTTCTTTTTTCAATTCACGATGTTTATTCCAAAATTCTTTAAGTCGCTTAAATCCATAATTGTCTATGAATATATTACTTACTTCTTTTAAATAATCTTTTTCTATGCTTTCAGTTATGTAATTTGATATATCTAAATTTTCACGATTTACTAAAAAATCATATTTAGACAGATTTTGCATTGTTCTACTGTTGCAAATAAAATCTCTCCTTTTTAGTAATTCAGCAATGTCTATGATGAATTTGTTATGGTCAAATGATTTTTTAGTACTAACGTTTCCTGTAGATTTTTTTTCAATATACCATTGAAATTGACCTCCATTTGATTGACTTATAAAAATTGGTTCAATACCATATTTTTCTGGAAAGGTTTTATTGAAATCTGTAGTTAATATTTTGTCATTTATTTCTCCTATTTCATATCGATAAACTGTGTAATTATTTTCTTCAAACCATTGTCGTATTTCCTCAACAATCAGTTCGTGTTTTTTTGAATCTTCTTCTGCTAACTTAACAACAGATTCAGGCATATAGAAATTCTTAAACCCTCTATTTAAGGCTTCACATTGATTGTCTTTATGATATTTTACATTTCCTTTTATCTCAAGAACATAAGTTCGATTATCTTTCCTTTCAGGAACTTCTCTATGAGTTAATAGATACGCTTTGTCTCCACTCAAAATAATTTTCTCTGCAAATAGTTTTTTTAAATCAAGTTGATTAAATAAGTAGTACAAATAATCATTGTCATAAATATTCGTTTTGAAAAACTGCTGGTCAATTCGGTCAAGATTTTCAATCTCTACTCTTTCAATTAATTGTCGATAAGAATAGTCTGTTAAAAATGCCATAAATTATTGAATTGTGTAGTGTCTTAGTTAGTTGGTCAAATGACGCACAACAAGCAGTCAAAACCCACCATTACCTATATCCCTACTATGTTCGCTCATCAAATATAAATATTATATAGTTAATATCACGAAAAACAGCAACTATACTCTTTATATATCATAATCAGACAGCAAAGTTCCATAAAAAAAAAGAATACCCATTGCGGGTTTCCACAATACAGCTGTTTTATTATTTATTTTTTTAGCAATATTATAAGTTGCATTGGTAATGTTTTTAATTGCATTGGCAATATTACAAGTTGCATTGCTAATATTATAAATTGCATCGTCAATGTTTTTAGTTGCATTGACAATAGTACAAGTTGCATTGCCAATGTTTTTGGTTGCATTGACGATATTATAAGTTGCATTGCCAATGTTTTTAATTGCATTGCCAATATTATAAATTGCTAGAGCAATAGTTAAAGTTGCTGGAGCAAAGTTTAAAGTTGCTAGAGCAATAGTTAAAGTTGCCGGAGTAAAGTTTAAAGTTGCTAGAGCAATAATTAAAGTTGCCGGAGCAAAGTTTAAAGTTGCTGGAGCAAAGTTTAAAGCTGCTGGAGCAATAGTAAAACTGTCTATAGTATCAAAAATACCATTTCAAAACAATTGCATTAATGCTAACTCAAAAAACAAATAACCTCATCCCAAGAGTACGAAGTATGTCTCCGAAAATATTTCAATATTTCAAGATAAGTCTATCGGGGAAGCCACTATTGTAATTAAAGTTGGTATTAATGAATACAAAAAAAGCCCCGAAGGGCTTTCTTAACAAAACAACTACGTTAGTACTAACGTAAAAATCTATTTTTAAAAACTATCGCGTCATTCCAGAGAAAAATCCTGTAAAATACGGGATTAACCAAATAAACCATACAATAAGACTGTAGCTATGAAATGTAGTTAGTTGCTTGGCATCGTTTTTTATCACTATATAAGTTGCCCATATGGTATGTACAAACATTAACAGCAGCCCTAGAATGCCTGTTATGGTATGGAAGTTATAGATAATAACGTCTCCTACCTGTGCTTTTACATAAGCTGTACCTAAGGTATCTGCTATTAGCCCAAGCCAGAAGAAGACAAGATGCCAAGGTTTTAATGTCTTTTTTATACGCTCACTCCACACACCTACAGTGTAAAATAATAACGCTAGTGTAAACCAAATCAAGGCAAATAAAACTATTCTCGGCATCTTTACTTTATCTTATCGTTATTCTTCGTTTTCTCTTCTACGTTTTAGTACTCCCCAGGTTACTGCGCCTGCAATAAGTAATACCAATACTAAAATTGCACCAATGTTTTCTTTAAGCATGGTTACAATTTTTTCTTGCTGCAACACTTCTTTTTCTAAAACCATTCCTTCTTGCTCCGCTGCCTTCTCTCCTGTTCCTGTTTTTACTGCTGCTAATTCTGCTTCATAACTAACCGCAAGACTATCATCTAATAAAGAAGTAATTAGCTCTTTAAGTTTGCTATTATCACATACAAATCCACTACACCCTGCCTTGTGTTCTTTTATCAATTGGGCATGTAGTTTTGCAATCTCCTTCTTAACAGCTTCAGATGGTTTCCAATAGCCTTTTCTAACTGTTTCTAACATTACGGCTGTCATTTCTTGTAATGCATATGGATTCTTTTCTTTAAAGAAGTCTATGGTTCCTAAATTCTGCTTATCTTTTACATAAATATCATAATAGCCTTCCCATATTTCTTTATCAATAGCATCAGGTTTCATCACATTCCACCCATAGGTATCTCTAAAGTTTTCAGCAAAACCTTCAGCAGCGGTTTCGCCTTCTTCCATTTGTGCCTTAATGTATTTCGGATTGAATAAGTTGGCTCTAGTTTCTGTCCAGATTGCTTCTTTTAGCGATTGTACATTAGGGTTATACCTGTTTCTATTGTCATTAAAATATCCATCAGGATCTTTACCCGTTGTAACTCTAATACTTGCGGTAAGTCCGCCCATAAATTCATAAACATGATCCAAAGAAATAGGTCCTGTCTCATTAGATGACCTTGGGTGAATAACTACTTCGGTATTACTCATCATAGTTTCGAATATTCCCGTTTTATAAACTGCCCAATTATCCTCACCATACATAGCTCCCATATTAGTGATATAGGTATCTGCAATTTCTTGCTCGTCTTCCCATTTATCTCCCTGTTCTACCAAGCCCATAATACCTGTACCGTAGTTACCATTAAGACCTCCAAACACACGTGTTGTTGCATATTTTTGAGCTTCTTCTGGGCTGAATCCTTTTTCTTTTAATTCTTTCTCGGCCAATACTGTTCCTTCTTTTACATAATTTTTATAAGCACCATCATCATCTGCCTCAGCAGCTATATGTACTGCCTTGTTAATAAGACTAATTCTTGATGCTGCAATATCTCTAAACTGACCAGAAGTTTGTACCAATACATCTATACGTGGTCTTTTTAATTCTTCTATTGGAATTAGTTTTACATCATGTACTCTTCCAAATCCATTTCTTACTGGTGCTACTCCTAGCATATAAAATATCTGCCCAATATTCATTCCTTGGTTTCTAATAAATTCTCCTCCCCAAAGCGAATAGGCTATTTTCTTAGGATAATCGCCATGTTTTGCAATATGCTTTTGTAAAATCTGCTCTGCCAATAACTGCCCTGTTTCAAAAGCTTCTTTTGTTGGTGTTACTTGTTCGTTTATGGAATACAAGTTTTTTCCTGTTGGTACTGCTAATGGATTTGCCACAGGATCTCCTCCTGAAGATGGAGCTACAAAACCTCCATTCATTCCGTTTACAAATGCATTTAATTCTAAACTAGGTGATTTTGATATTCCTAATTGATAATTAGTTACATCTAGCAAACTGTTTTTTAACTGTACTAGTGCCGATAATATGTTTTTTTCATTTGTAACTTTTCGTTTTATCAATTGCTGTACTACTTCTTGTTTCCCTAGCAACTGACTAAATGATTTTTCTCCTTCTATTATCTTTTTTAAAACTGATATATTGGTACTTGTATCTCCTTTTTCTAGAATTACTTCTTTGTTTTCTATATAAAAGGCAATGGTTTTTTCAACATTTTCCAATTCAACCTTAGTAGATGAAGCGTAGGCTTTTTTTAATTCCTTTTCTGTTTTACCATATATTGAAAGTACAAGGTCTAGATATTCTTTATCTACAACTTTCTGCATCGTTCTTTTATCTAACTGACCACGGTAAGATGCTATAGTTGCTTTGGTTTTTTCGTCAGATAGTATCTTAAAAACTTCTTGTTTTTGAACTGAGTCTTGAACAAACTTTAAAAACTTTACAAAGGTTTTGTTCTCCAATGCTTTTATCTTCCAGCTGATATTACTATTAAATTTTGATGCTGTTTTAAACTGAGTAAAGCTTTTGGTATCTAACAAACCTGAAAATTCACTAAACCCTGTTTTAGTTTTAATATGAGTTATAGCTTTAGCCGTTTTTCGTGTTGCAGTAAGGTGAATTAATAAACGTTTTGCAGTTTCTAAGGTTACAACTTCTGGTTTTAGACTTGATTTTGGCACCATTTTGTGCGTTTTCATATCATAAACCAGCTCTTCTTTTGAAGTTTTTGGCTTAGCTACTTCCTTTTTTCTGGCATAACTTCCTCCGTAATATTCAGAAATTGCTGTCTTTTCTGGAGCTCCATAGGCTTCATTTAGTTTAGCTAACAAAGCAGTATTTTCATCACCAAAAAGAACCAAAGGATCTATCTTATCATGTATAATTTGCTTCACAATAAAACTTGCCTGAGCTTCATAATCTGTTGGGTCTATATCTGAAAAACTTAACACCTTTCTATGGTGATGTTTTGTTGCTACTCTATTTTTATTCTGATACGTATCTAACTGACTTAAACTTGAAGAAATAGGATCTATAGCCATCATCCTTACCGTTTCATTACGTTCTTCATCGGTTTGGTCTACGCCTAATGTGTGTAAACCCATAGTTATCTTCTCCCCTTCTACTTCATGCAAATAATTATGAATTATCTTAATAGTTTTATCACTTAATGCAGTTACCTCTTCTTTACTTAATTCTAAATCTTTATCTAAATGAAGGGAATCAATAACGTTATACACTCTTTTTCTATAAGTATCCTTTAAGCTTCCATCTTCTAGTCCTTCATATTTATGCAAGATATCAGTAATCTCCTTTAAATCACCGTAAAGCTCTGAATCTGAATATGGAGGTGTTAAATGAGAAACCATTGTAGCATAGGTTCTTCTTTTTGCCATCATAGCTTCTCCAATATTATCTATGGAATAGATGTATAAATGAGGAACAGGAGCAATTAATGCTTCTGGCCAATCTTTTAATGATAATACCAATTGTTTCCAAGGGGAAAACTCTACTGAACCATGCGCTCCAAAATGTGCAATAACATCTGCATTAAATCCTTTTCTTGCCCATAAATAAGAAGCAATATAGGCATGTGGTGGTGCTTTTTTAACTCCGTGTGCTAGTTTAAACTCATTTTCTCCCATTGCAGCAGGAAGTACAGGTAGTAATGCTATATTACCAAATAGAACTCTTGGTATTGCTAATGTTTTTTCTTCTTTAATTGTTGTAGTCAAATAAGTTCCTGGTGCTTTACCATAGGTTTTTACAACATTCTGGTAACTTTCTGGATCTAACTCGTTCTTACACCAAGACTCGTAAGTACTTGCAGCTATTAATTCAGGTTTTCCTTCTTTTAAAAACTGCTGAAAAGTTCCTTTTGCATAATCGCCCAATAAAGGTCCTTCTGTATTTATTCTTTTTATAAAAGCATCATAAGTACTTAAATCGCCTACGTTATAACCTTCTTTCTTTAACTTATTCAATAAACTAAAAATAGAAACACCAACTTCTAATCCGCCAGCTACCATTGCATTTTTCCCTGCTCCTTTATAATAATAGATTGCTAGTTTTTTGTCAGCATTAGTTTTCTCTTTTAAAGATAACCAACGTTCTACATTTTCACAAAAACGAGCAATTCTCCCAGGAATAGGTTTAAAAGTATGGTAACCACTTTCTGTAATATACTGCGCAGCTATTGCATAAGGCATTATAGCACCATCCAATTCTGGTACTACAATGTTTTGCCCCATAATACCACCAGTAATTCCTTGCTGATCGGCAATCCATTCATCTTCAGTTTGATATACTAATTGTGGTGTTAGGTATAATATATTGTTTTCTTTTAACCAATCTACCGCTAAATCTCCTTTGGCTAGTCTTCCATGTGGGAAGCTTATCACCATTTGAGGATTTATACTTTTTAAGTTTTCTAATTTTTTCTTAAATCCTGCTAAACAAACTACATTATAGTTTCGCTTTTCAAGACTCAGAATCATTTCGTCCATATAACTACGGAATTGTGATTGTGGTCCGTTATTGGCACTCATGATTACAATAGTTTGCTGCCCCTCTTTGTATAATCCTTTTTCTTTGTAGTAGGTCCAATACGCTGCTATATCTTCAAAATAGTCATCTGTACCAATTCTATAAAAAACATCCTGAGGAAATACTTTTGCAGGTGTTACTTCGGTTGTAAACAGACTTTTACCATCAAAAACTTTCCTAGAATAGTTTAGCCACTTTTTGGTGTTCTCTACTCCGTCATTATCAAAATATGATTTTATATATTTTAAATCATCACCTGTAATGGTGCTAAAATCGTTTTCTTTACTGGTAGCCATTAACACATGTACTGTGCTACCATTGTCCATTGCTGTTTTAAGGTTGTCTTTCTGTTCGGCAGTAAGAATACTAATATGTGATAGGTATATTACTGGATACTTTATCAGTTCCGAAAAATCGTTTGTTTTTGGATCTATCTGTATTGGTGCTATAAAATGATTGTCATTAGCCTTAACTATTTCTGCCATCTGAGCATCTCTAAAATTGATTAATCCAATTTTTGTAAACTGGGATTTATATCCAAAAAACAATGCTGCCAGTATTATTAGCAGTATTCCTATTTTTACTATTTTACTTTTCATTTTGGTGGTCTTGGTGTTATTCTATTAGTTATCTATAGTTCTAATAATGGTATGCTATCTTTTTTGTTATCCTTCAGGAATATAGATTACCTCTCCGTTTTCGAGCTCGTAAGCTGTTCCTATCTTTTTTCCTTTTCCTTTGGACGACTTACCGCTAGCTGCTTTATACTTCTCTATTGTTTTCCCTTTCTTTTTGATAATCTCCATATTAGGCTTCCCAGGGTTTTTCACCAATGTAAAGTCTTCTTCTGACATTAATTCTGGCACATTAAAACGGGTTACTAATGCTACCATCAACGCCAATGCAAATACCATTGCTAGATCAAATAAATTTGCCATTCCTGACATTGGATCATCATCTTCTCCGTTATTCTTTAAAAATTTTCCCCTACGCATCCTGCTCTGATTTTAAAAGATTAGCAATATATTCTAGTGTATTAATATCAGCCACAAACCAACGTTGTTTTACCAATTGAGTTACATAACCAATAGCCCCTACAAAAATACCTACCACTGTAGTTGAGAAAGCAACTTGCATATTTTGCGCCATTGAGGCTATATCTCCTTGCGCCAATCCTAATAATGCTGGCCCCATAGGAATTAATGTTCCCATTAGTCCAACCATTGGTCCTAGCTTTGCTAAAGATTTAGAACTACTCAGCTCTTTTTCTGAATTGACTTCATAGTCAGCAAGTACTTTTTCTACTATTATTTCTCTACCCTTTGCCTTTACAATTCTTTGTAAATGGGCATTAAATACTTTGTTTCCTTTGGCTTTAAAATCTAGTGTAGCATCCTGTTCTAAGTCTGCTACTAATTCTTGTTGCTTTTTTTCATGTTTTATTCTACTGATATACATTCCAAAAAAACCACCTAGAAGCATTAATGATTTGGCAAATCCAAAAAGTAATAATGCAATTACAGGAATTAAAAGCCCTGTTGAAATCCAATACAAAATGTTTGTTACGCTGTTCATTGTGTTTGTTTGTTTTTAATGATGTATCTAATATATCCTAGTGAAGAAATGCCTATTACAACTAATGCAACAATTGCAATGGATGAAAAATCTAATGTAATCTGTGTAAAACTTACTTTTTTTCCTTTTGCTATTAAAGGCAAAAACATGGCTAGTAACAACTGAAAAAAAGCCGTTAGCGCCTTTAGTTCTGCTCTAGCACTCCATTTTTTTAGTACTGTTTGCATTGCAATAGTTAATACTGCCAATATGATGCTACTGCCTAAAAAGAATAGCAAGGCTAAAACCGAAAAAGAATGCCCATCAACTTTTAAGAATACATAGGTCTGGAAAAAAACTAAAGCGATAATAAGCTGTATTGATGGTAGTACAGATATCCATTTCCATAACAAAGGATATTTAATATGGTAATAACTCTTTATCTGTACCACAGTTAAAAAGATAATTAATATGGCTTCAAAAGTCAATAGCATTGCAATTCCAGAAACCAAATTTTCTTGTGCCAATAACCAATCTAAGGTGGTATTGTTTTGCTGTAAAGAGAATTTATAAAAACAAAGACAGCTAAGTGCTGGAATCAATATCGCAATCCACTGTATTCTTTTTCCTTTTAATAAAGAAAGATGCACAACACTCATCACTACTATAGTACTGAAATATATTAATAATAATATTTTCAAAATTTATTCTTTTCTTATTTAGATTAATTAAATATAACCATATATTTGCGACAAATTTATTAAGAATGACTTTAAATAAAAACATTTTAGCAAGTTATTTTTCTTTTCTTTTGGTAGGTCTTTCTTTTAGTCAAGAAAAACAACAAGGAAATGATACTATAAAAATTAAAAGCTTAGATGAAGTTATTGTTACTGCAACAAGAACATTACGGCAGTTATCTTCTTTACCTATGCCTGTACAATTAATTTCTAGCAAAGAGATAAAAGCAATAAACTCTAGACGACTTAGTGATGTTTTAAACGAGCAGACTGGACTAACAATTGTTAATGATCATGGGCAAGGGATTCAAATGCAAGGAATGGATTCTGATTATACATTAATACTAATTGACGGTGTACCTCTTATTGGTAGAACGGCTGGGACTTTAGACCTTTCTAGAGTCACTGTTGGAAACATAAAACAGATAGAAATTGTAAAAGGAGCTTCCTCTAGTTTATATGGGAATGAAGCATTAGCTGGTGTTATAAATATAATTACTGAAGATCCAGTTGACGGTTTTAAAGGAACTATTGATTATAGTTCTGGTACCAATACCACTAACGATTTAGGTGCGTCTATTAACTACAAAAAAAATAAACTTGGGATTACAGCTTTTGTAAATAGCTTTAGTTCTCATGGTTTTGACTTAACACCAGAAGATGGTTTGAAGAATATTGATCCATACCATAATTACACATTAAGTAGCAAAATTAAATATGATTTTTCTAAAAAGACAACTCTTGTTCTTTCAGGAAAATACTATACAGAAAAACAAGACTATATTCCTAGCAAAACACTTAGAGGAGAAGGAAATGTAAACGAATGGAGTACATTTTTAAAACTTAAACACAAACACAACGAAAAATGGGAAACCTATATTGATTTTTATAAAACCCAATATAAAACTGATAGTTATTTGAATAACTTAGATGGTACACTATACTCCGAAAGTGACTTTAATCAAATACAATTACGTCCAGAACTAAGAGTCTCTTATCAATACAACCAAAAAAATACTTTTACTGCTGGTATAGGAACCACATATGAATCATTAGAAAGAACATACTTTTCTAACAAACCTGAAATAAATTCACCATTTGCACACGTACAATATGATACTCGTATTGGAGAAAAGCTTAATATTATTCTTGGTGCTCGTTTTGACAATCATAGCGAATACAAATCTCAATTAAGCCCTAAACTGGCTATGCGTTATGATTTTAATAGCAAAATAGCAATAAAAGCATCTGTAGGATATGGATATAAAGCGCCTGGTTTTAGACAATTATACTTGGATTTTACCAATTCTACAGCTGGGTACTCTGTAATTGGCTACAATAGAGCTCCTGATAGGATTACAGAACTTTATAAACTAGGAGAAATAACAGAAACGAATTTTAGCGCAATTGACTTATCAAAATTTAATGGTGCACTTATACCTGAAAGCTCTGTTAATTACAATTTTGGAATTGCGCTACAACCACTAACTAAACTTAAACTTGAGCTGAACTTTTTTAGAAACAATATCGATAACTTAATTAATACCATAATAGTCGCACGAAAAACTAATGGAAGTAATCTTTATAGCTACGAAAACGTGAGTAGGGTTTATAATCAAGGACTTGAACTAAATACCACATGGATGCCTACAGCCAATCTAAAAATATCAGGCGGTTATCAATTACTTTATGCTAAGGACAAAGATGCGGAAGAAGCTCATGAAAACGGAGAGGTATTCATAAGAGATGAAAAAACTGCTGAAACAAAAAGACTTACAAAAGACGATTATTTTGGGCTTCCAAATAGATCAAAACACATGGCAAACGCAAAAGTTTTTTACACCAATCTTAGATGGAAACTAAATGCAAATATTAGAGCTACCTATAGAAGTGACTATGGCTTACGAGATACAAATTCTAGTGGGTATATAGACCATAATGACGAATTTGTAGACGGATACAACATTATAGATTTTGCAATTAACAAAACCATATTAAAAAAATACACACTGGGACTTACAGTTGACAATATTTTTGATTTCACAGACCCTACTAACATCAATACTATAGCTGGTAGGCTTATTTACGGAAAAATAACTATTCAATTCTAATACTTAAACATCAATAAAATGAAAACAATTAAATTATTCACTCTAATTGCCTTATTTATAGGCCTTACATCATGTAGTAGCGATGATACAACAGCACCAGGAAGTGATTCTGTAGAAATGATAGGATCATTCAGCAGAGAATTTGATGCTGGAGGAGCAGTTCAACGTGCTACATACACCATTAGCGAAGACAATGTAAATTATGATTTAGCAGGTGGTTTTGCAAAAACAAATTATGATACAACAAGAAAATACTTTACCAAAAGTGAAGGTCGTTGGATAGGATACAGTTCAGATAAAGATCAGTTTTATGTGCTATTCTTCAAAAACGTATCAGAAAATGAAATTACATTATACAAAAAGGTAGTTGCTAGCCTTGATGAAGGTATCAATGCAAGCATACCAACAGCCGATGATGAAGACAACCATGGATGGAATACCTACAAAAAAGACTTGGCCATAGGTGGTAAAGTAGTAAATATGCATGCACCTCAACTTGGTGGACATGGTCAGCCAGAATCTGGTGAATTCACCAAATTCAATTTTACAACAGGAAAAGTAACTACTAGTGAAACTGACTGGGATATCGCTTTTAGAGGGACTAAAGTAATTATCAACGGAGGTGTTTCTTCTGGAATTACTGATGAACCAGCAAGAAACGGAGATGCTGCTGCATATGTTACTACTGGTATTTTTAACGAAATAATAGCTGTTGAAACCGATAAACTAGAACAGGATACAGCAGATGCTTATATCATTAAAGGATGGTATAACTATACTGGTAACCCAGATCATTTAATTATACCAATAGCAGGAAAAGTTATTGTTCTAAAAACAAGAGACGGAAAATATGCCAAATTAGAAATATTCAGTTATTACAAAGATGATAATACTGATAAAGAAACTAAGGAAGGAAGATATTATACCTTTAATTACGCATACCAACCAAATGGTAACCCTACTTTTTAGGCTCAATTAACACTAACCTTAAACTCCTTCTTTTATAAAATTGAAGGAGTTTTTTGTTGTAAAATTCTATAGCACAAAACCTCGAATTAGATTCTCTAGTTTCCCCTTTTTAAATTCATCTACCATACCAGTTAAAAGCAATCCTTTTTTTTTACATACTTTGCAATAAAGCACCTCCTATTTACTGCTTTTTTAACTAAACTAGCATAGTTGGATACTAATACAATTTTAAAAGAGATTCAAAAGCAAAATCATTTTGTATACAAAAAGTTCTTCAATGAAATGTATACTGACATGGTAAACTATGCCTATCGTTACCTATTTGACACAAACCAATCTAAAGATATTGCTCAAGAGGTTTTTATTCATTTATGGGAGAACTCCACCAATATTAAACACGGAACTAATCTTAAAGGTTATCTTTTGGTTATGGTACGGAATAAATGTTTAAACCACCTAAAATCTACAAACATTACCGACCAGTTAGAATTTATTGAACTGCAGTATATTTTAGATAAAGAAAAGCAAATTGATCTTTTTATAACAGATGAAAAAAAAGAAAAGCATAATAAGGTTCTAAAAATTGTTGAAAATTTGCCCGAAAAAATGAAGGAAATTGTAAATCTAAAATTCAGAAGCGATTTTACCTATAAAGAAATTGCTGAAGAATTAGATATTTCCTTAAATACTGTAAAAACACAATTAAAAAGAGCAAAGACAAAAATAGTTCAACAAATAGTAATGCTTATTATTACTTTTATCTTTTTTTATTAAAAATATAGCGCTTCAATATTATTTAACTTAAATATAGCACGATTTAGTTGTTTCTAAGTTAATTTTTAAAATAATATTTATTTTTTGTCACCCTTTTTTCATTAAATCTTGTTCTCTTAATAAGAAAGCAACATAGACGAATGGAATTTAAGCTAATCATAAAAAAAATTAACAATACTCTATCTGAAGAAGAAGAGATAAATTTTCAAGATTGGTTTGATAAATCCGAAATTAATAGGAACTACTTTTATAAAGTACAGGAAAATTATAAAAATACTCCTGAATCAATAGTTCTTCAAAAAGAATGGGAGAATCTCTCCTCTAAAATCAAGAAAAAAACAATAGTTCCTAAACACTGGAAATTTACCATATCAATAGCAGCTTCCATAATTTTTGGGGTACTCTTATTTTTTAACTCCAGAACATCGCTAAATAAATCAATAATAGAAAACACTCCTATCATTGTAAAAAATGATGCTATAGAAATAGGTACTGATAAAGCCATTTTAACGCTAGAAGATGGTTCAGAAAATGTATTAGAAAAAGGAAAGTCTTTCAATGTCAAAAACCAGCTTTCTAGTAATGGTCAAAAACTTGTTTACAATTCTTCCGCAAATAACAAAAACAGTAGTTTAAAATACAATCTATTAACTATACCAAAAGGAGGACAATTTTTTATCATTTTATCCGATGGAACAAAAGTCTGGTTAAACTCAGAATCACAATTGAGGTATCCAGTAAGTTTTGCTGATGGTAAATCAAGAAAAGTTGAACTCATATATGGTGAAGCATATTTTGATGTATCTCCTAGTAGCAACCACAAAGGAGCTCATTTTTTAGTTGCTAACAGCAAACAGGAGATAGATGTAGTTGGTACAGAATTTAATATTAAAGCATATAAAGACGATAGTAACATATTTACCACGCTAGTTGAAGGACAAATTATCATTAAAAATAAAGAAATTTTAAGAAAACTTAGTCCTGGTAAACAATCTAGATTGAATAAAGAAACAAATAAGATTAGCATCAATACAATAGATATATCTGATGAAGTATCATGGAAAGAAGGCGTGTTTAGTTTTAAAAACAAGCCGCTACACGAAATCATGAAAACTCTTTCTCGATGGTATAATATGGACGTAGTTTATCTAAATGAAAAGATAAAAGGCAAAACATTTACTGGAATATTCAATAAAGAACAAAAAATAGACCACATTTTTAATATCATTAAAAACATCAATAGCATGAATTTTGAAATAGAAGGGAGAGTAGTTTACCTCAAATAAAATTAAAAAAAAGGGAAGGAGATTAGACTTCGACATTTAAAACCCCTCCCCGAGTACATTCAATCAATTAAACCATTTAATTAACTAAACACGCAAATTTATGAAAACTAAATTTAAAAAGACTCTTATGACAAATAAGAGGAAATTTTTAATACCCATTATGAGAGCATTTATATTTTTATGTTGCGTCATTACGTTTGCCTCCAATACAGGTTTTTCGCAAAACGCAGAAATAACTATAGATTCAGACACTAAACTTAGTGTAGAGGAAGTTTTTGACCTGATCAAAAAGCAGACAAAATACGCTTTTATGTATCCTTCTGATTTATTTAATAATTCCCCAAAAATCAGTGTAAAAAAAGGAACTATTAAAGCAAAAGACTTATTGATACAAAGTTTATCTCATGGAAATTTTACTTATGATTTTTCTGAAGATGGAGCTATTTTATTAAAAAAGAACCAGACCAATATTAAAATCAAAATTCAACAGACAGTTTCTGGTGTTATAACAGATGGTGATGGAGTTCCACTAGCAGGAGCTAACATTATCGAAAAAGGAACTACAAATGGTACACAAACAGATTTTGATGGAAATTATACTATTGATATTTCTGGATCAGAGGCTGTTTTAACATTTAGCTACATAGGCTTTATCACCCAAGAAATAACAGTAGGCAATCAATCAACTATTAATCTAACAATGCAGGAAGATGCTGCTCGTTTGGACGAAATAATAGTGGTAGGGTATGGAACTCAGAAAAAATCTGATTTAACAGGAGCTGTTTCTTCTGTAAAAGGGGAAGATATTCAAAAACTTGCAACTAGTACAGCTGCAGATGGATTGCAAGGTAATGTTGCAGGCTTAGTAGTTAGAAGAGGTTCAGGTAGTCCAAGATCCGGAGCATCAATTAATATTAGAGGTTTCAGATCTATTGGTGGAAATAATCCTTTGGTTATTATAGATGGAATTCAAGGTAATTTTAATTTGTTGAATCCAGATGATATCGCAAGTGTTGAGGTATTAAAAGATGGTGCAGCAGCAGCAATATATGGATCACTTTCTGCCAATGGCGTTGTGTTAGTTACTACAAAAACAGGTAGTAAAGATGGAAAATTAAAAATCGACTATAGTTCTTATTACGGTATAGACCGTATCAGCAATACACTTGATTTTGCAAATACTTCTCAGTATTTAGAAATGGCAAAAAAAATTGAGGCTTCATCGCCAGGATCTGCACCATCATATATTGATGAGACATTCGCTACAAATACCAATTGGATGGACGAATTATTCGATAATGGAGCTATTCAAAACCACAATTTAACAGTAAGTGGCGGTACATCAGATTTAAATTTCTTGGTTTCTGCAGGACTAAACAAAAGAGATGGGATTTTAAAAGATGAGAGTAGAAAAAAGCAACAATTAAGAGCAAAAATTAATGGTACCAAAGGCAGAGTAACATTAGGGGCTAATATATATTATGTGCAAACAGATGATAATATTTTTGGCAGCAATATAAACAGAGCATATCAATTAATGCCTATTATACCAGTTAGAGATTCTTCTAAAAATTCAGGTTTCGGCTATATCTCTGATGATGATTTTAATGGTGTTCCAGATCATACCAATCCTATTGGAGAAGATGCTTTTAATGATAATACTAGAAAAGAAAGGAATTTAGTTACCAATTTTTCAGGATCCATAGATATCATAAAAGGACTTAAACTAACCGGAAGAGCAGGAATTGAAAATGCAAATGTCAGTACTTATGAGCGAATTAGACCTCATCAAGTATCTAATAAAAGAGAGGTAGAATATCATTCTGTTGAAGAATATAGAAGTGAATATTTACAAACTAATTATGAAGGGTTTCTTAATTATGATAATACTTTTGAGAAACACACTATCGGATTGTTAGCGGGAATATCAAAACAAGACATATCACTTAATTGGATTGGAGCATCAGTAGAAGGAAAAAAGATATTAGACGACGGGTCTGAAGTCTCAACTGGTTTTTTAGATTCGGCTTTTAATACACTTGACTCAGGAGCTGATGGGATTCGTAACAATTATGGATCAGGCTGGGAAACGGCAAGACATTCAATATATGGACGTGTAAATTATAGTTATGATGATCGTTATTTTTTACAAGGTACAATTAGAAGAGATGGATCGTCAAGGTTTGGATCGAGCAATCGTTATGGTGTATTTCCTTCTGTAGCAGCTGGGTGGAAAATTAGTAATGAAAACTTCTTTGATATAGACGCTATTAATTTCTTAAAGCTTAGAGCATCTTGGGGTAAGCTGGGTAGTGAATCCAATTTAGAAGCCTATGACTATGCGGTTAATACAGTTTCTGGATATAGATATCCTTTCGGAACTAACGAACTACAATCTTTAGGGATTACATTTAGAGATTTTCCAAATTCATCATTACAATGGGAAACTACTGTTAATATTAATGTAGGTTTAGATTTTGGCCTTTTAAACAGCAAATTTACTGGAGCAATTAATTATTATCAAAGGAACACGGAAGATATGATTATTCCTGCAATTCCTCCAAATTCATCAGGGTTCAATCCTATTTTCACCAATGGTGGGGATGTAGAAAATACAGGTATAGAGCTAGAAGTTAATTATAGAAACAATGTAGGAGAGTTTAAATATGATTTAGGATTGGTTTTTTCTCATAATAAAAACGAACTAACCAAAGTCAATAAAGATACAGATACTTATACAGGAGATGCCACAACTTTAGACGGTAGCCCAGCAAATATTTCTAAATTAGGATACCCAATTGGAAGTTTCTGGTTATACGAAACTGATGGTCTCTTTCAAACACAAGCAGAAGTTGATGCTCATAATGTTAATGGTGATTTAATACAACCTCTCGCAGCACCTGGAGATATAAAATTTAAGGATATTAATGGTGATGGTCAATTAAATGATGATGATTTAGTGTATTCTGGATCAGGAATACCAAAAACAACACTAGGTTTAAACCTTTCTGGATCTTATAAAGGATTTGATGCTTACATTCAATTTTATGGAGCCTTTGGACAAAAAGGATACAATACTATTAGACAGAATTATGAAGCGAATGATAACTATAGAAATTATTTAGTGTCTGGTTTAGACACTTGGACTCCAACCAATACAGATACCAATACTCCAAGAGCGGTTCTAGGTGATCCAAATCAAAATAGTTCAAGAAACTCCAATAGATTCTTAGAGAATGCTTCTTTTTTAAGACTTAGAAATGTGCAAATAGGCTATACCTTGCCTGCAAGCATAACGGACAAATTGAGTATTGGTAAGCTAAGATTATATGTGAGTTTGCAAAACATACTTACTATTACAGATTATTCTGGTATTGACCCAGAAATTGGAGGTACACTAAATGCTGGATCCGATTTTGTAAGCTATCCTAATATTAAGACTTCTTTATTTGGAGTTCAAGTTAATTTTTAAAATATAAAAAATGAAAAATAACAACAATATAATATTTCTAGCAATGGCATTCCTGACATTAGTTTTTACAGGATGCCAAGAAGATGATTTAATTAAAGAATCACCAGATGAATTAAACTCTTCCAATTATTGGGAGAGCGAGACTAATGCGAATTTAGCACTTACAACAGCATATCAAAGACTTAATGGTGGAACATGGAGCCATACAGAAGTTAATTATGTGGTTGAAAACTTTAGATCAGACATGACAAAATCTGGCGCTGATGTGATCGCAAATTATCCCGATCAAAATGCATTTTCTACTTATAGTGTAGTAGATAATAATACTCGAATGCTAACGTATTGGAATAAAAGTTATGAAGGAATTGCTGCCGCAAATAATGTTATTCATAACGTAGGTCTCATGACTGAAGATCAAATTTCTTCTGATGCAAAAAGCCGTATAGTAGCCGAAGCCAAATTTTTAAGAGGCTATTTTCATTTTAGACTTTTAATGAATTGGGAACAAATCGTTGTTTTCGATTTTTTACCACAATCTGCAGATGAATTATCTCAACCCTTATCTACAAGAGAAGAAGCTTGGACAGCTATAGAGAACGATTTTTCTGAAGCAGCAGCAGATTTAGCTACTAATCATTCCGATGCAGATAGAGGAAGAGCAACCAAAGGAGCTGCTTTAGCATTTCTTGGGAAGTCTCACTTAAATCAACTTGATTGGGCAAATGCAACTACAACTTTAAAAGAAGTTCTAGATCTAAATAATTATGAGCTAGCTTCCGACTTTAGTTCACTATTTGACGGTAGTAACGAAGCCACTAACGTTCTTAATAAAGAAACTATTTTTGATGTTGCTTATACATTTAATGAAGTTAATGGAGGTAATGTCATATTCGCAGGTATTCCAAATTTTGCAGCTGCCGAAATGGATGGATGGGAAGCAATGTTACCAACTCAAAAACTGCTTTCTGAAATGAAATCTGAAGGCAGGATATCTTCAGAAATAGGAAGTGTATCTAGTTTAAACAAATACGATGATCGTAGCTACGGGACAATGTTTTTTAATGATCCAGATGTAGATATTTATGGGCTTCCATATGAACATGAAGATTGGTTTGGTCCTGGAAACACAAAACCAGGTTGGAAAAAATACTTGCATAGAGATGAGCTATATCCTAACAGTTGGAGGTCAGATATAAATATACCTCTTATACGTTATGCAGATGTACTGTTAATGTATGCAGAAGCACTTAACGAATCTGGATCTGGAGATCCTATATCCCACATAAACGAAGTTAGAGCTAGAGCATTTCTTCCTGCAACAACCGCAAGTAGTCAACAAGAAATTCGTGAACAAATCATGCACGAAAGAGCTGTTGAATTTGCATTGGAAGGCCAGCGATTTTATGATTTAAGACGTTGGGGAAAAACCATTATGACAGATGCTATTTCAAATTCTGGAAAAACAGGAGCAAGTAATTTTGTATTTGAAGATGATGCCTTTCTACCTATACCATCAAATGAAAAGCTAAATAATCCGCATATAAATTAGTACGCACTATTTTAATACTATTAAAGCACCTCAAAATTAATTTCATATTTTGAGGTGCTTTTTAAATTTTATAAAAATGAATATCAATAAGCTCATAATTTTTGTCATCGTAGGTATCTCAATAAGCTGTAATTCTAATAAATCAGAATTACCAACAGAGATGTTCACCTTGCTTTCTCCAGAAAAAACAAACATTAATTTTAGTAATAAAATTACTGAAGGAGTAGAAATGAACAGTATGGAATATGAGTACTTCTACAATGGTGGCGGTGTAGCAGTAGGAGACATTAATAATGATGGGCTTTCAGATATTTATTTTACGGCAAATATTTATAAAAATAAATTATATCTGAATAAAGGAAATTTTGAGTTTGAAGAAATTACCGAAAGTGCCGGTCTTTTAGGTAAATCAGGATGGACTACAGGTGTTACTATGGTAGATATTAATAATGATGGCTTACTTGATATTTATATTTCAAAATCTGGGAAATTTGGGGCAAAAAAGCGAGAAAATGAACTCTATATAAATAATGGAGATTTAACTTTTACAGAAGAAGCAGAAAAGTATGGTATAAATACAAGCTCCTACACAACCCAGGCTGCATTTTTTGATTATGATAATGATGGAGATCTAGATATGTATCAATTAAACCATAGTATTAAATTAGAAGAAGCTGATGGGGATCCTGTTTTAAAAATGAAATATGACGCAATGGTTGGCGATAAATTGTTTAAAAACGATAATGGATTCTTTAAAGAAGTTACAAACATGGGTATTGCTTCAAATCCAATAAGTTGTGGATTGGGAGTAACTACAAGTGATTTAAATGGAGATGGATGGCAAGATATTTATGTCACAAACGATTTTTTAGAACATGATTATATGTATATAAATCTAGGAGTTAAGGATGGTGTACACCAAGGTTTTGAAGATAAAATAAAAACGAGTACTCAACATATTTCTTATTTTTCAATGGGATTAGATATTGCCGATTTTAATAATGATGGTAAAAATGATATCCTAACAGTTGATATGGTTTCGGAAGATAATTATGGTATGAAAACCAGTATGAGTGGGATGAATGTAGCAAAGTTTGAGAATGCGGTAAAAAATGGTTTTCATAGGCAATATATGTTTAATGCGCTGCAACTAAATAATGGTTCTGTTTCTAATGAACCTTTTTTCAGTGAAATATCTCATTTAGCTAATATTTCCAACACAGATTGGAGTTGGGCTCCTTTATTTGTAGATTTTGATAATGACGGGCTATTAGATGTTTTTATAGCCAATGGTTTAAAAAGAGACTTTATGAATAATGATTATAATCGTTTTAAAAAGGAACGTGTAAAAAGTGCTCATGCTAATAATGAAGATTATTCATCCTTAGTTTTAGAACTAATAGACAAAACTCCCAGCAGAGCGTCTGTCAATTATTTCTACAAAAATAATGGAGATTTAACATTTTCTAATATTGGAAAACAATGGGAACTTAGTAAACCTTCTTTTTCAAATGGAGCCGCTTATGCAGATTTTGATAATGATGGCGATATGGATATTGTTGTAAATAACATTGATGAACCTGCATATATTTATGAGAACAATACCATGCAAACCTCAACTAATAACTATTTAAAAATAACACTTAAAGGTTCCCCTAAAAACAAAATTGGAATTGGTGCAAAAATTACACTTTGGATTGCTGGAAAAGAAATGAATAGAGCCCAACAACTAACCAGAGGATATCAATCTTCAGTATCAGAAACTATTCATTTTGGCTTAGGAAAAAGTAAACAAATTGATAGTTTGTTAATTCAATGGCCAGATGGCAAAAAACAACATAAAAAAAATATTCAAGCGAATCAAGAGCTATTGCTAAACTATTCTAATACAGATAATTTATTATCAACCTCCACCCCTCTTCAGCCAATATTCAAAGATAAGACAGCAGCTTATGGCATTAGTTACAAGCATATTGAAAATGAATTCGATGACTATAAAAGAGAAAGCTTGTTACCTCACAGAATGTCTGAATTTGGTCCAGCTCTTACTGTTGCGGATGTAAATAATGATGGCTTAGATGATTTTTATATAGGTGGCGCTAAAGGATATTCAGGGAAATTATACATACAATCAAATCAAGGAACATTTTTTGCAAGTAAGTCAAGTTCAATCTTGGAAAAAGACAAAGCTTATGAAGATGTAGATGCCGAATTCCTTGATATTGATAATGATGGAGACTTAGATTTATATGTTGTCAGCGGAGGAAATGAATATTTAAATGGAAATCGGTTACTACAGGATCGATTATATATAAATAACGGAAAAGGTGATTTTTCTCTTTCTAAAAATATTCTACCAGATTTTTTTGTTTCCGGAGGGGTCATTGAAGCTTCAGATTACAATAACGATGGATATATAGATATTTTTGTTGGAGGCAGACAAATGCCAGGACAATATCCTTCGGCTTCCAAAAGTTATCTGTTAGAGAATAAAAGAGGTCGTTTTGTTAAGGTTTCTAGTCATTTAATCCCTGAGCTAGAAAAAATAGGGATGGTTACTGATGCTGTTTGGAGCGATTACGACCAGGATGGCGACAAAGATTTAGTTATTACTGGAGAGTGGATGGGCATTGAGATATTTAAAAATAAAGGAGATGGCGCTTTTGAAAGATTGTCAAACACTGCTCTTAGTAGTAATATCGGTTGGTGGAATAGTATAGTTGCTGCAGATTTTGACAATGATGGCGATGAAGATTTTATTGCAGGTAATTTAGGATTGAACTATAAATACAAAGCAAGTTTTGATGAACCTTTCAATATTTATGCTAACGATTTTGATGAAAACGGAAGCATAGATATTGTTTTAGGCTATCATAATCAAGGAGAGCTTTATCCGTTAAGAGGAAGAGAATGTACATCAAATCAAATGCCTTTTATAAAGGAAAAATTTCCAGATTATGATAGTTTTGGAAAGGCAAACCTTACCGAAGTATATGGTGATAAAGCACTTTCTGAAGCGTTGCACTATAGCGCAACAAATTTTGCTAGTGTTTATATTGAAAATAAAGGAAATGGAAATTTTGTTTTGCATCAACTCCCTTTAAAAGCACAATTTTCAAGCATTAATAGCATTATTATAAACGATTTTGATAATGATAAAAACTTAGATATTTTAGTTGCTGGCAATCTATATCAATCTGAGGTAGAAACAGCAAGAAATGATGCTAGTTATGGCCTTGTATTGATTGGTGACGGCAAAGGAGGATTTACACCTTTAGAATTTGAAAAAAGCGGTGTTTATATAAAAGGGGACGTAAAAAATATGGCATCTATTGTAGTTAAAAAGAAAGCATCAATATTAGTAGGTAAAAATAACGATTACCTAAAATTAATTTCTTTTTAAAGAATAAACTAAAAAGGAATGAGCAACTCTAATATTAAATCAACAACCTAGCCCCAATGGCAAGAATTATGTTTCCGAAAAAGATATTTTAAATTTCGTAGCAAGCCTGAGGAATTAAACCCGCTGGTAGGACTAAATTTCTAACAATAGTTTTTATACTTTTAAAAACACACCTAGCTAAACATTTAGTTAGGTGTGTTTTTTTTTGCTAGAACTGTTTTAAAAAAGTTAGTTTTCCAATAAATTGATTGTTTTGTTCAATAAGATCAAAACTATCATTTCGTGTATTATTATAGACCAAGTAAATAAATGAATTGGGCCTATATTCCCAACTAAAACGTGCATTCCACCTACCTTGTTCATTAAAAGAATTGTATTGATAAAATGTAGATAACTGCACCCTAGGATTTAATGCTAATCGCAAGCTTCCAGTATACAAATTTGTTTCTAACTGCTTATCTTCAATTCCGACGTTTTTTAATTTATTATATTCATAATTTGCTGACAATGATAGATGAGGAATTGGAGCAAAACGTGCTCCTATATCTACCTTCTTTCTACGTCCGCTATAAAAATTACCCCATTCAAATTTACCAGAAAATGATATTTTTTTAGAACGATCAGAATTATATCGAACTAATTGTCGCGTATAAAAATAGCGTTCTTGTGCTATTGAAATTCCTAATGGTGCAAATTCAAAATTAATATTCTGCCATGTAGGTGTTATGGCATATTCCACAAAACTATTGTCCTTAAAAAAAACATATATCGGAAAAAGATATATACTTGCTTGCTGGAAATTTTCAGGATTATTGAAATCATGATAATACTTTACAAAAACACCTGGATCCCAACGGCGTATCCAAGGCATTTTCTTAGGCCTAAGAATAAAATATCCTCCTGGATTGTGCTGAATAACATTCTTCTGATACACAAAACCCATAGCTGGATTATAATCGCTATTTACAAAGTTAGACTTCCAGCCCCAATACATCTTGTTGCTAGTATAACCAGCAGATACAGCACCTGAATAGCCCCATTTGTCGGTCGCTTCGTCCTTAGATGCCGATGCCAGATAAGAAACCGTCCATTCATTCTTAGGACGAATCAATCCATCTACTGTAATCGTGGTATTGTTGTTTTCCTCCAACGATAATGCATTGTTTTTTTCATTTAAACGATGGGTTAACATTACACCCACATTATTTTCCTTCCCATAATTTTGTAAGTATCTAAATACTCCAAAGTTGGCCGCCACAGATGTATCGGTATCTCCTTGATGCACATACAACCCTGCAATAGTCTTGTTCTCATCCCTATTGGTAAAACGTGCACCAATATCTATGGGGGCAGGTGCAGCATTAAAACCACCCTGCAATCCTATTTGTCTACTAAAAAACGGAATTATATTATTATTGGAAGCTCCAGCCCAAATTCCAGAATTCTCAAGAAAAAACTGTCTTCTTTCTGGAAAAAAGATATTGAACCGTTCCAGATTATTCACTACCCTATCTACATCTGCCTGCGCAAAATCGGTATTGATAGTTAAATCTACCACAGTGTTGGGAGAAACTACCCATTTTGCATCTCCCCCAATTTTAATGTCATTTTCTGAATTGCTAATGGTATTACCGCTCTTGCTTTCCTCAAATTGAAATAACGTAAAAGGTTCTATGCGTATATTTGCTGATGGCCTAGGTACTTCCAATCCAGTAAGCTTTGCTGCATAAGTCATCCTATATTGGGAATAAGACTGTGGGATTTTTGGAAAAACCGTCATTTCATAATCCCTACGTGCCAATCTAGAAAAAGTAATTCCCCAGTTTGTAGGCAGATCATTTTCAGGTTTATCATATCGTAGTGATTTAAATGGAATTGCAAACTCTGCATAATATCCATTCTTAGTACGTGTTGTTCGTACAGTCCATAATGCATTCCAATTATCATCAGTGAAATTGTCATTAAAATTTTGAAGATCGCGCTGATTGCCATATGGTGTTGTCTGAAAAGAAACAGCATATTGCTTGGTATTCTGTGCATCTATCTGAATGGCAAAAATATCGTTCTCTCCAAAAGAAAAATCACGCCGTAAATCTTGCACTCTTATTCCTTTTACCCCCATAGAATCTTTGCAAAAAGCACCTACATAAAGGTTTTTAGCATCATAAAGTACTTTTACTTCCGTCTTATATCTATACTTTCCTCCTTGTACGGGTTCTATTCTAAAAAATTCTGAAACAATAGGAGCATTTTGCCAATCGCTCTCATTTAATTTACCATCAATGATTATGATTCCTGTTGTTTTTTTTGCGTTAACCTCCTGAGGCTTTTCTGGCGGTGAAAAATTATCGCTCTTTTGCCCTATTGCATTGAAACTCCCTATCAAAAAAGAGAATATTGCAATAATAAAGTGTGTGTGTTTAAATTTCATTTAATAATTAATTAGTTTGTTAGTTAGGTTTCATTTTCATGAAAGCCACAGTAGTTATAAATATGGAGATAATACTAATCTTCATAAAACTAAATAACACTGTAGTCCATCGCTCATTATTATCTTTGGATACAAACACGGGGAGTTTTGAATAATCTTTCTGTGTTATTTTTTTATCCAAAAAAAGCTTCTCAAAATAAAAAGAAGTGATCTTTTTATGAAATACTGCCAATGACGATTTAAAGTTTAAAAAGGTATTGAAATCAGTTTTTGAAATTAACGTAAAAGCATCTTGCATACTTACAGATGGATTTATCCAAAGAAATTGATTTACCCAGTGGTTTCTCTGTAATATTTGTTCGGAATAGACATCAACCTGTTTTTTATTATGACTGTCTTTTAAAGCGGTAAAAGCAGCATAAACTTTGGCATTTCTGTTAGTATCAAACAAACTATCACTCCCCTTATATTTTGGGTTATGTTCTAAAAACTCGGATAGCACCGCCATCTGTTCCTTCTCATCATTTTCATTTTCCAAACCTGTTCTTCTAGTAAGTTCTGCCAAGCCCGTAGTATCTGTAGGGAATTTGGCTGTAACCCATACATTAAGTACCGCAGGTATCACCAATAAGAATAAAAGCCAACAACCAGCTGCTGATATAGCATTAAATGCCGAACTTTTAAGAAAGCTAATAATTAAAAACATTAAGCTAAACCAAAAAGCACTATACAAGATTACGCCTGCAAACCAAAATAAGGCAGCCATTAGGTTATCCCCAGTAAAGAGATCTCCCGAAACAAGCACGCCTATTAAAGAAATAAAAATCGCCAAGCCAGTAATCAGTAAAAAATAAAAAAGCAATCTTATTATCACTATTTCCCGAATACTAATGGATTGAATTCTTAAGAGTGATAATACGCCACTTTCCTTCTCTATGGAATAGAGTCCAAATGTAAATGCTATAATCAGTAAAGGAAAGAGATAGATGATAACAAATGATAAATCAAAATTACCTACATAAAGCTTCACAGGATTTGCTATTTCATTTTCAAAAAGTTGATAATACAAACTCATTCCAGTTAACCGATGATAGTATGGATGCAAATCGCGTTGCCCCAAAGCAAGTGCTGCATAATCATGAGGCTTAAGTACTGCGTGGTATCCGTGTCTAAACCAAGCAAAAGATGGGTCTGAAGCAATATCCTTCCTTTTTTTTACACCTAAGGCACTGAGTTCTTCATCAAAACTCACATAATATTGATCAAATTCTTCTTCTTCTATTTTTTGGACTTCAGTAATAGTTTTTAACTGCTTATCTATTACAGATGTTCCGTAATAAATAGCATACAATCCAAAAAGCAAAATAATTGCTAAAAGTAAAAGTTGAAATTTATTACGTATAAAAGAAATCCATTCATAATGTATAATCGTTTTTGTTACTTTATCCATTGATCGCTTTTGTTTTTCGAGTTATATAATTTATCAGTAGCACAAGTATTATTACCCAACAAAAAAGTGAAATTAATTCTAACATATACTTTTTAAGAAAGCTATAAACAGATGGGGTTTGGTATTTGAAATCTTCTATAGATTTCCACATGTCCAATCCAACACTATATTCATAAAAAGCTCCATATGTTGAGTTTTCAGCCATATCATCGTTCATTTTTTTCACAAAAACCCTACGATAATCTTCTACTTTTTTCTGAAAATCTATTGATGTATTTAAATCAGTAGCGCTAAATCCCATTGATATATTTCGCAATGCAATGTAAGGGTTGAACATACTTGCATAACTCCCCAACCTATTCTGTTGATTAAAAATACGCAGAAGTCTCCCCCAATGCACATCATATACTTTATCTCCATATGCTTCTCCTGCTTGCATACTTAGTCCTTCAAAATTAAACGGAAGCTGCTGTACAGAATCTACATTATACTTAGCTAATACCTCTTTTTTTAATTCTGCCATTCGGAATGTCTTCGAACTTTTTCCATCTAAACCTTGTTCCTTATCTTTTAAAATTGCCTCTTTATATACTTTCATTGAAGGCAATGGATATAAGCTTTCACCAAAATTGGCAACGGTTTTAGGAATAATAATGGTAAATAGTATCCAACAGGTAAGTAATGTCAACAAAGCATTTCTACTCAAAGACGATTTTAGAGATACTAGCACTGACAGTACTATAAATATAAAAACGTAGCTCATATAACTCGCAAAAAGTAACACAATGCGTGTTCCCAAATCTGCTATAGTATCAGGAACTTTAAGCCAATAGGACAACAACAGTAAAGACAAAACAAACGGGACTAGAATAGTAAATACGATAATAAAATACGCCATTATTTTCCCCCAAGTAATACTGGTTAGCGAAACCCCTTGACTACTCAACAATCGTAATGTACCTCTTTCTTTTTCACTTGTAAAAGACGCGTAAGCCAAAAAAATAATGAGTAAGGGCATTAAAATCTGCAGTACTAAAGCTGCACTCAATTCGCCAAACCTAATCATACTACTATGGTCTTGAGCAGGTCTAAACATAAATTGGTGCTGATAATGGGCTTCTAAATAAACAGAAGTTCCTGTATAGCTATCTAGACCAAAATCAAACAGACTTAATACCGTTTTTGGTTTAAAAATAAACGTTCCAAAATGTGCTGCAATGTGAGGATGTTTATTGCCTTGTCCCAACCACTCTTCTCTTTTTTCCTGTTGAGCTTTAGCTATTGTTTTCTTTTGCTGATTGTATGTAACAACACCTGTATATAACGATATACTTAACAATACCAATACAACACAAGAAAGCACCAACACCAATTTCTCTCTAAGCGCAATAGTTATTTCTTTTTTTGCTATTAGAATACTAGTTCTCATTTTTCTAATTATTAAAGTTCAATCCAAAAACACTTACACACCTTAATTATGCATGTGCTTTAGATATAATTTTTCTAAATCTTGAAAACTAACATCCTTAGATTCAAATTGCTCTACTAATACACCTGCCTTCATAATGCCAATATGTGTACCTGTATCTTTTGCTCTAAAAAGATCGTGGGTTGCCATTAAAGTTGCTACTCCTTTATCTTTCATTTCTAACAAAAGTTCAGAAAATTCATTACTTGCTTTTGGATCAAGCCCAGAAGTGGGTTCATCTAGTAGTAATACTTTTGCTTCTCTTGCTCTAGCCAAAGCTATTCCCACTTTTTGACGCATTCCTTTAGAATAATCTTGAACTCGTTTGTTTACAAAATCTTTCTGTAAACCAGATTGCTGAAGCAATATATCTAACTCGTCTTTAGCATACGTTTTTCCCCCTAAACCACAGAAAAAATGTAAATTTTCTAATCCCGTTAAATTAGGATAAAGCATCAAGTTTTCTGGAATATAAGATAGCATCTGTTTTGTTTCTAGAGGGTGCTCATTTACATCCATATTGTTTATGCTAGCCTTACCGCTTGTGGCGTCTATAAAATTTAGGAACAGGTTTATTGTGGTAGATTTCCCTGCTCCATTAGCTCCTAAAAGACAAAAAATATCACCTTCTCCTATCTCTAAATCAAGAGCGTTCAATGCTGTGAACGCTCCGTATTTTTTTGTTAATCCTGTTGCTTTAAGCATTTAATTCAAGCTTTTAAATCCTGATATATAACCTCCAGTTGAAGTAAATACTTTATTAGGAGTACTGGTATTTGTATTGAATTTATACAATGTATTTTCATCATTTGTAGCAATGGTCATTGTTATTTCTTGATCATTAAGTGAAGTAATGCTCATATTTCTGGTACCATAGGTTGTTGGTAATCCAGGTACTGCTCCTAAACTGGTTTTAGCTTCCAAGTTAATTTCAAAATACTTGAATTGAGGGGTTCCATTTTTATACTCCCAAAAATCAGTTTCGTCTTCTACTTTGGTAGTGAAAATTTTACCATTTGCTTGATAAATACCATAACAAATATTACCAGTAGCAGTATTTAAATTAAAAAAATAATCAGCATCAAACGCTGTAGTACCACTTTTGATACGCAAAATACCACTTGGAGCATTTCCATTATTATCTAAGGTTCCTTTTGCCTGTACATAAATATCTCCATTAGCTGTTTGTATCATTCCTGTATTGGCAGATGGTCCTCCAAAAAGCATTCCTGCACGCTGATCTTCAATCACCTTTTCTACCTCATTGGTTGCAAGATCTATAACAGCAACATATGCATAATCAGTTATTGGAGCAAAATTATTCTCATAATAAACAGTCATAAATAACTTGTTATCACGTTCAATCATATCTTGATAATAGGTACGAGTTGCTTCAGGATATTTGTTGGTGATTTCGGTAAGAGAAACTTCATCTACTATACGCATAGTTGATGGATTAAAAACAATAAGCTTAGAAACTCCTCCTGCAACAGTGGCATAGGCTACGGTTTCACTTTTAAAATGTATCGTACTAAATGTATTAGAACCTGGAACAATAATTCTATTGTCTTCTTGAAGTTCCCCTTGTTTATCAAAATTATATTTAATTAATTTCGCAGGTGCCCCAAAAGGTGTTGCATATACGTCTTTCCCTTCCGAAACTATACTGGAAGCACCTGTAAGCTCATTAGCTTTATCGTTTCCGATAGTTAAAAAGTCAAGTTTTTCCACTCCTTGTAAATAGGTTGTCCTATTTGGCCAAGCACCACTTATCGTTGCAATACTATAATTGATGTTTTTTTCTTTTACATCTAGATTATCACTAGAAGAATCATCACTACTGCAACTTACAATTATGCCTAAAATTAGTACAGAAAGGCTTATGCTTTTTAAGCTATTTGACATCGTTATTTTTACTTTGTTTTTCATTTTACTTTTCATTTATTTGAGTTAATTTAAAAAAGTTCTAAGGGTTATATAAAATGCCCTTCCTGGGCGTTGTACACTAAAATTATCGAATGCTTTTTCATCAAAAAGGTTGGATGCTTCTATACTTACAGAAAACCTATTCTCAGGAAGCGTATACGAGACTCCAATATTCTGTATAAACTGAGACGGAATCGTATTTTTTAAATCTTTATTACCGTCAACATCCCAAAACAGAAAAAATTCGTGAACATAATTAGCAGACCACCAGGCTGAAAAACGATTTTCAGTTCCCATAAAATTTTCTTTATCGTAGCGAATTCCTCCATTTCCAAACAGATAGGGAATATTAGGTAAACGTGCATTAAAATACCGATTGTCTATTGTTCCTGTTACATTTTTTGAAGAACGGTTTCGTAAATCTTGATATGTAGCATTAACTTTAAGATTTAAAAAATCATAGGGTTGGTATGCCAATTCAACTTCAATTCCTTTAGTCAACGATTTTAATAAGTTTTGATACTGGGCAAAAAATTGAGATGTTTTTAGCCAAATAACATTATCGGTAAGTCTATAAAATGTGTGTAATCCAAATTTTATTTTTGAAGTATTCCATTGTACTCCAAAATTGGCATTATGACTTTGTTCTGGTATTAAAAATGGATTTGGTTTTACTAATGTAAAATCCCCAAACAACTCAAATTCATCAGGCAAACGAGTAGCATATTCATAAGATAACTTTGCTAATATATTGGATCTAATTTGATATTTAAATGATTGCGAAACACCAAAATTAGAACTGGATTGCTTATTGGGTAAAAAAATAAGATTTTCAATGACATACCCTTCTGCATCCATCAAAAAATGTTTTGCTGCTGTATAACTGGTGATTTTTTCATTAAAAGTATGCTCATAAGCCAAGCCAATAGCATTCTTAAAAAGTTTGGTAGGATTGGCGTAATAATCTTCACCATAAAATTCGGCAGCCAATGGGTCTTTTCCTTTTCTATGAAACCAAGAGCTTAGTACATTAAACGTGAATTCTCCATTTTCCCAAGGCTTATTTTTTATGTTTAACCTACTCACTCCATTCTTAGCAGTAAGATCTAGTAAATTCCTTGACGAGGATATTTCACCACCTGATGGCTTTACATTAAAAACTTTACCATCCCAAGTATATGTGTTTTGACTTATATCTTTAAAATGTCCTTTGGTTTTATTTAATCCTCCATACCATTTTATAGCAGTGTTAGGTATAATTTCCTTTTTCTCATAGGTTATAGAAAGCCCAAATGTATTTTCATCATAAGTAGCTTCCCCATAAGGCTGTTCCATAATCGCATTATGTTGTATTTCATCATCTAACCCAGAATATCTAGCGGTAATAAGCAGTTTGTCTGCATATGATTTATTATAAACTCCCGCATACATACTAAACATATAATTAGAAAACTTATCATGAAACCGGTTGAAAGTAGCCTTCTTTGGATTACCAAACTCATCAGGAATATCTACATCAACCTCATAATCATTATCGGAATGGTTATAAAATGAATTTATACCAAACATGGTATTATTGTTAGAATTAATATATTGTCCATTTACATTTACTTTATGAGTATTAAAAGAACCATAAGAATATGAAGCATCTAAATAATTGGTATAACTTTTTCTAGTAATAATATTGATAGCCCCACCAAGTGCATCGGCACCAAGATCTACAGGAACAACACCTTTATAAACCTCTATTTGCTGCATAAGGTTTACAGGAATTACATTAATTCCCAATCCAGAACCATAGTATGACAATGGAATTCCGTCTAGAAAAATTTTGATTTGTTTACCAGACATACCATTTATAAATACTTCAGCACTACTTCCAAACCCACCAGATTGCCGCACATTTACCCCTGATATTTGCTTAAGGACATCGCTGGTATTGTTATTTTTAGCATAGAGCTCTTTGGTTTTTAATACAGCAACACTAGCTACACTTTCTCTTAACTTTTGAGCTTTAGATTTTGATACAACAGTAACACCATCTAATAATGCTATTTCTTCCTCCATTACAAAAGTCAATTTTAAAGGACTGCCTTTTGCCAATTCAATTTCTTTATGTATAGACTTGTACCCTAGGTAGGAAACTATTAAAGAATGGTTTCCCAAAGCCAATTCTTTAATTTTAAAAGCACCTGTAATATCTGTAATGGCACTTTTTTCTGATCCTTCTATACTCAGGTGTACTCCAAATAATGACTCTCCATTAGTGTCGACTACCTTTCCTATTAGCATAGTCTCTTGTGCAAAACCAAATACGGAAAAGAACAATACAACCATGATTTTAAAAACATTAGATGGATTTACTACTCTATTTTTTTTATAATTAGTTAAGTTTATGATAGTTCTCATATTTTAAATATGGGTAAGTTTTTTTAGTTTAGATTTAATCTATCGTTAGCATAAAAGTGTAGCATGAGCTACTTTTCTTATTAAAAAGATAATATTGTTTGCTATAATTCTATTACTGTTAAACAGTAATAACCAAGCATATAAAGTCTTATGAAATTGTGTTTTTCTTTATATATTCTAGTAGAACTCATTTTTTTTTCCAAAAACACAAATACGTTTTTGCAACTATACTAGTTCAATAAAAAATAAAGGGTGAAGATTTTTCTAACTCTAAAATAGTAGTAACAGCAATAGGCTTTTTATTAAAAACAACAAATCATGATCTTAAAAAAACATACATTTTGAGCCTAACAGATTCTGAAAAACTGCTATTAATAAAATAAGAAAAATTATATTGTAAAAGGAGGTGGTCTAGAAAATAGACAGGTTATGTCTACTACAGTACTGTAAACAAAATTATAATTGGTTATTTTTTCTGATTGAAAACAAAATTCATTAGCATCACCTAAATAATCTTGGGTAGTGTTGTCTATTATAGGTGTAAGATTATTAGCTGTAACAAGTTCACAAACTTCACAATGTTCAACAGCATCAGAATCATCATGTGCAAACACATGAAAACCAACCACTTTTAAAGATAAAAAAATGGCTATAAAACTATAAACTATATAATTTTTTAAAAGACTTGCTTTCATTGAAAAGCAAACCTAACAAATATTGTTATATGAAAATGTTAAATATTTTAAAAAATCATTTAAATTTTTAGAAATTATCCATTATCTAACCTCAGGAAACTTTTATCAGAAATACAAACCAATGCTTCTATTTACTAATTTATTGTACATTATTAGCAAAATCACATCACTCTAATAATTAAAGAAATTGGTTGTTGCTCCTCATTTAATACTTCCTTCAAGTCTAATATCCTCATATTACTACTAGAAAAAACAGAAACCCAATCCTCATAAGTCCTAGCATACCATTGGTGACCATCGGTGAAATTACCTGGTAGCCCTTTCCAGGAATCATTTACTACCTGACTTTTATAGGCCAATCCATTTTTAAAAAGAAAATAAGGGTGTAAGGTTTGTATCACAATACTTCCATTATCTGAAAGCAGGCATTTGGTAGCTTTTAATAATTCTGCCAAGCCCTTATTTTGATACAAACAAAAATTAAAAACTGCAATATTATATGGGCCATTCGGTATCTGCTCACCTTCAATAATATCATCATAAGACATACAATAATAAGATTCCGATCCTTTTTTTCTGGCATTTACCAACAGCTGCTCGGTAACATCAATACCTACCGCCTTTTTACCCATTGCAGTTATTTTTCTGGTTAACCACCCTTCTCCACAACCGATATCGATAATTTTATTAGATGGGCAATCTTCCAATAATTCTACTATCGCTTTATTGGTATATTCTCTAGATGCAATTTGTCCAGAATCAATAACTTTAATCCATTCCTCTGCATTCTTTTCCCAAGAAATAGTGATATCATCTTTCACAAGTTCAATTTTTTCGCCAAGCAGCTTCTAATGTAATGATTTCTATTAGAAAAAATTAAGGTTATTTACAATTTATACTTGTATACATTCTTTATCAACTATTTGTTACTACACCTCCTGGAAAGAACCGTTTCTTAAAAGATTACATTTTTTAACTTATCATTTCCCATAAAAAACATAAAAATTTTACTGAGGTAATATTTAATTATTTAATAACTAGATAATTATTTGGTTCAATTATTAACGCTCCAAATAGAATTTTCTCATTTTCTCTCAACGTAATTGTTTTGTTTTCTTCACCAAAATTAAAATAACAGCTAATCGTTTTTCCTTCAATTTTTCTGGTAAATGATATTAAATCATTAGAAAAACATAATTGCTCATATGTACCATATTGTAAAATAGGCTCTGAATTACGTAATGAAATTATTTTTTTATATTTTTTCAATAACGAATTTTCCTTTTTATCTAAAGATGTTACGTTTAAATATTTATAATTTTCATGAACCTTAATCCATGGTTTTTTACCTGAAAAACCAGAAAATTCCGAATCATTCCATTGCATAGGACTTCTGGATTTATCTCTGTTATGTTTGTTACCTATTTTAAGCGCTTCCTCATTAGATTTCCCGCTTTTTATAGCCATATGATAATGCGTTCTTCCTTGAATATCCATTATTTCGTCTAAACTATTGGCCTGTATATTTTCCATTCCAATCTCCTCACCATAATATATAAAAGGTATACCTTTTGCCATAAGCATCAACGCAGCTAAAGTTTCCGCTTTTTCAGGATTGTCATTTGCTAAACGATTCATAAGCCTAGGCATATCGTGACTTCCAAAAAATAAAGTTGGGTAGTTACTCATGCTTTTCTCCATGCTTACTAACTCATCAAAAATACGTTTTGCTGAAAATTCAGGTATACTACCAAAATTGAAATTAAACACCACATCTAATAACTCGTTTCCTTGATATTTTTTTAATACTTCTATTTTATCACTTCCTATTTCACCAACAATAAAACGATTTTCAAACTCATTAACAGTTTTTCTTAAAAGTTTCATTGCCTGTTTTACTCCTTTTTGATTGATATCATATACATGGTCTTGGACTCCTTTTTCATTTACGGGATTATCCAAGGTTATACCTTCTGTAGTTAAAAAATTTATAACATCTAATCTAAATCCATCAACTCCCAAACCTAGCCAATACCCTAAGACATCTTGAATTTCTTCAACAACCTTTGGATTTTGCCAATTAAGATCAGCCATTTTTTGATCAAACTGATGATAATAAAATTGATTGGTGACAACATCAAACTCCCAAGCCGATCCTCCAAAAAAAGATTCCCAATTGTTAGGTTTATCCTTCCATATATAATAATCTCTATAAGGATTGTCCTTAGATTTTTTAGCTTCTTGAAACCATTTCGACTCCGTAGATGTGTGATTAACTACCAAATCCATTATTATTTTTATATTACGTTTATGTGCCTCTTTTAAAAAGAGTTTAAAATCATCTAACGAACCATAGGTTGAATCAATAGCATAATAGTCTGATACATCATATCCATTATCTACCTTTGGAGATTGTAAAAATGGAGTTAACCAAATGCCTTTAATTCCTAGATCTTGTACATAATCTAATTTTGAAATTAATCCTTTAAAATCGCTAACACCATCATTATTACTGTCTTTGAAGCTAGGCATATAAATTTCATAAAAAACTGTTTCTTTCCACCAGATACTTTCCATATTGCTATCTTTTCCGCTATTACAAGAAAACACCATCATATAAAACAAAACCAATAAAGTGCATTTTAAAAGTTTCATTTTAACTTTACTTGATCTTAGAATACCTGTAATCTATTACAATAGTATCTGCATATAGTTTTCCGTTTTTTTCAGATATAGAAGCATCTTGTGAAACAAAAACTAATAAAGAGGATTGCTCTTTTGTAATATTAAAAGTGAACTCATTATTTACATTTTCAGCAATAAATGCTCTTTGAATAGCATCGTAAACTTTCACTTTATTTTTACCTACTGAAATTGTTACTTCTTTTGTTTCTGAATTAGGATTGTAATATAAATAACTTGGAAAAGCTTTGTTTTTGTAAAAATCTGTAGCTAACAAATCTAACTGAAGAATATTCTTTATACTTGTTCTAGATATAATTGCACCTGCAATACCAACATGACCACTTCCATAAACACTAAACTGAGATACCTTAGGATTGTCTTTATTCCATTTCATACCATCTCCTATTGCAACAGGAGATTTTAAATCTAAATACAATCCTTCTTCTTCATAGTGAGACGTTTTTATAAGACCTTCGTAGGCAATAACACCTTTGGTATGTTCTTTTTCTTCAGAAATTGTTTGATGTTCATCAGGAATTTCATTAGGATAAAACAATCGGGAAGCATTAGCTGCATTTAACATCCATTTCCCGATAGTATTGGCATAGCGTTGATCATAGCGTACCATTGGTACTAAAGGCCACATCGTATCATAAGTATTCATTAGAAAACCAAAACCTCCATTATGATCAGTGCTTCCAACAATACCAGAAACATCATATCCATTCCAATTATCTAAAAGTACTCCCCACCCCTTTCTGCACACAGAAGTTCCATCAAAAGTCCAGTTTAATATTTTAGTTAAATCATAATTAGTTCCTTGTTCTGCATTCATTCTAGCAGCTATATAAACTCCAAAAGGCATTAAAATTTCATAAAACCTGTTTTCGTTTTGATTTAATAAAGCTTCTAAAGAAGATTTTGCTCCTTCTAAATACTTAGGGTCTTTAAATTTTTGATAAGCAGCATATAAAACATAGGCATGACCAGCTGCTACATCTTCTTGGGTACATATTGCATTCTTTTTTGGAGTCATCGTTGAATAATCAAAAAAGGAATATGAATAGTTTCCATCTAGTACAACATCTGCTTCATAAAATTTATCTGCAACAGATCTAAGGATTGGTTCTAACTCTTTTTCTTCAGGATAAAAATGTGCCATAGCATAAAACAAAACATTTGGATATACATCATACCACCAATCTCGTGCATATCCACCTCCAAGCTGTGCTACTTCTGGACAAGTATTATTCATTATTATATTCCAATTGGTTTCCGAATTAAAATAATTTTTTAACATGCCTACATAATTTTCTCCATTTTGATTCGATTTATCAATTCCGACCATACTGGCACCTAATACAGACCCAATTGTCGCTAACGATTCATGAAAAATACCTTTGTGATGTTTAATACCTTGTCTAACATCGCCCATAGCTGTATAGATCCCAAAAGTTTCTTGATTAAAATTTTTCTTAGAATTTTCTTTCCAAATTAAAGGCCAATAATCTCCTGTTTGATATGGATCATAAACCTTTGTATCGTAGTCTTTTGCAAGTTGATTAAAATCGAGAACTTTAAAAGGTTCAGGCAAATTTGGCATCTTTTCAATCCTTTGAATTGATTTTTGCTGAACAGGGTTTATACTATTAAATTTAAGTGAATTGCATCCACTAAAAAATATAGTCATACAAGCGATAACAATACTGATTTTATTTGATTTCATTCTCTAATATTTCTTGTTGTTTCAAAAGCTGTTTTGCTATAATTATAGAAAGCAATTGGAGTATTCCAATAATTAATAAGGCATATCTTAAGGCGATATCTGCATTTATAAAAAAGGCAATCACTAAAAAAGTACCTGCCCCAAGAAACCGCCCTACAAACAATCCAAATTCATGATTTAATATATATGAAAATTCATTTCTATTTTCGATTTTTGATAAAATATCAATAACTCTTAACTGAATGGGAAAATATGCAATATCTAAGACTGGTCTCGCAATTAACAACAAAAACATAAATAAAATTACACCTGTTTTATTGAATAATAGACCATTAAAGAATGAGGCTAGAAAAAAACAAATTAATCCAACAGAAAAAATAATTAAACGGTGTTTTGGTTTAGAAATCTTCCCTAGTATTAACATAATTACTGCCGCAATAATTGCTCCAATTGATATTGCAGAACCTAATGCACCTTCAGAATTAAAAAACTTCATCATTAACATAGCAGGTGCGGTTACAATAAACCCTTGTGCTAATCCTTTTAATATTGATAATTGAATCATTTTATTCCAAAGTTTATGAAACTTAAAATAAAGAAATTTTTCGTTCTTTGGCTTTTCATATTTCCCAAAATGAAATATTATAGAAGCTATAATTGTAATAAAAAAAACTATGATTGTAATAATTCTGTAACCAGAATTAACAGCTTCATTTGAGCCTAAATCTGAACTACGCTCTCCACTTATTAAAAACCAGCCAATTAAAACAGGGACTGTTGATGCTATGATGGTGTAAATAAAAGTTTCTAATCCATAGTAAAAATTTCTTGTTCTATCTTTTGTTGTTGCTAGCACCAAGTAATCCCTATTTGCCCAGTACAATCCAAATGACATTCCCATAATTAAACCTGCTGTCGCCAATCCAAAATAGCTAATTTCTTTTAAAGACATCATAAATACCATAGAAACTCCACTGAGTAACATTCCCAATGAGAACAAACGCTTTATATTTATTTTATTTAATAAGTAGCCATTGATCAAAAATGTAATAGGAATACCTATATAAATAGCCAATTGATACAAAATAACTTTAGAAGGATCATTTGAATTTCGCATAATATACGATGCTACGAAAATATCAATTACTGGTAATACAAAAGCATATACCGTATTGGTGATTATCAATATTTTTGCACTTCTTGTAAAATCTTTTAAACCTACTCCTCTTAAATTTCCCATTATTGTTCTAATGTTTTTAATATCTCTTGAATAGAGAACGTTGCTAATCCAACAAATTCATCAGCTGCCCCATAATACATTTGAATTTGATCGCCATTTACAATATGTCCATTCGTGAAAATTACTTCTCCAAAAAAACCTGTCAATTCAAATTGCTCTTGAGGCTCCATTATCGACTCTTCTGAACGTGCAATTACTATAGAAGGATCATCTAAGTCTAATAATATAGCTCCCAAACAATACCTGTTTTCTTTAGTAGCTCCATGATATATTTCTAACCAGCCTTTAGCTGTTTTTATTGGAGCTGCTCCTGCTCCCAAACGTTTACTATCGAACTTTCCTTTTCGCGTTTTTGCAATGCATTTATGATTTCCCCAATGAATACTATCTGGTGATTCCGCCAACCATATATAATTCCCCCCTAATTCTGGACTACTAGGTCTATGTAATGCATAATATTTTCCATTAATTTTCTCTTCAAAAATGGCACAGTCTTTATTATGAGGACTAAAAATCATTCCTCTTTTTTCAAATATTTTCCAATCTTTTGTGGTGCGAAGTCCAACCCCAACACCATTGGATGATACCATAGTATAAGTTAAATAATACGTGTCTTCTATCTGGGACACCCGACAATCTTCAATCCCATAAGATTCGTACTTTCCCTTTCCAAATAATGAAGGATATTCATCATTCTCATAAAACTTTACACCATCATCACTACAAAGCAATCTTAAATGTGATATTGTTGTGAGGTAATCAATATCGTCATAGTTAATTACCCTAGCATCAGAAGCATCCAATTTAGGGTCTTTAGGATCAAAATCTAGAATTGCTATTTTTCCTTCCTCGTTATATATTGGAACAGACAGTGCTCCTTTTTTTTGAATAGTACGTTCCGCCACACGTACAAGCAACCATATCTTCCCTTTAAATTTAAACACCCCTGGATTGAGTAAACATTCAATAATCATGCTCTCATCACTAGCTTTTAAATCTTTTGGGGATAATAAAGGGTTTTGTTGATATCTAGTTGCAATATTGCTCATCAAATTAGTTGATTTATTATTTAAATTCTTAAAAAAATAATGCTTGATAAAAAACCCATCTTAACTTTTTGTGATTATATGTAAACACATTATTTTGTGCTTGCATATTATCTTTACAATACTGTTAGGAAGTATAAAAAAAGCTGCTTTTTTGTCTTAATTAAAAAAATCAAGATGAGTTCTATTATTCTTTGCTTACTAAAAAGGCAAAGTAAATTCACAATTATAAAATTGTTTTTTAATATCCTTGATTTTGTATAATTGTTCCTCCCGATTTATCAATATCTCTTTGAGGAATTGGATATAGATAATTGTGATCCTGGAAGTTTCTTCCGAGTGTTGTTAAAACCGTTTTGGCTGTACCCCATCTTTTTAAGTCATTAAATCTTTGGGATTCAAACCCTAATTCAACTCTTCTTTCGGACATTAGCCACGTTTTTATTTGAGAGGCATCAGTAGAACTAGGTCTATCTGCTAATGTGCCAATAGGAATTACTGAGCCATCTGCAGAGCTGCTCGTCCTTGCTCTAACTCTTATCTGATTAATGATACCTATAGCTCCAGAATAATCATCAGTTTCGTTCAGTGCTTCTGCTTTCCAAAGTAAAACATCGGCATACCGAATAAAGACCTTATTTCCTGGCGAATTATCATTCCCCAAATAGTCTGTAGTTGATCCTAAAATCTTAGCTGAACGCTTATTGCTTATATCGCTAGTATATAATAATCTTGGATCATTAGCTTCAAAAGCATTTATAAAATCGGAAGTTGGTGCAAAAAATCCCCATCCAGAAACAGCAGCAAATCCATTTCCGTTTCCAGGGTTTTCATCAGATCTATGATCATAAGCAAAAATAACTTCGTTTTCAGTAAACTCCTTGCTTGCATCAAAACTATCAAAATATTCAGCATTTAGTCCATAGTTTCCTAATCCATCTAGTTCAGCAATTAAACTAAGCACAGTTGTCCAATCTTTATTAAATAAGGCAACTTTTGCTTCTAATGCAATTATTGCTCCTTTAGAAGCTCTCCACGGTTCTGATGGGTTTTCGTATTTTACATTTTTTGCTAAAGTTTTTGCTAGCGCTAAATCTGAATTTATTTGTGCGATTACTTCGTCTCTTGGCGCTCTAACAGCAACTGCTAAAGCTTCTTGAAATGTTGCTGGAGTCTGGCTTAGTAATGGTACATCTCCAAAGTTATTTACCAAATCAAAATAGTAATAAGCCCTTAAAAAATAAACTTCAGATAATAATTGATTTTTACGAGTCTCCGTTATTCCTGAATTTTCGATTACTTCTGCATCACTTAAAAAATTTAAAGCGATATTTAATCGGTTTATACCTATATAATCATATACCCATATGCCATTAAAAGCCTGGTTTTCTGAAGTAAAAGTAAAATCCCCCACTTTATCCATCCATACTTGATCTCCATCAGGATTCCATTTCTTATCCATGTCATTAGCTGCGATATCTTGTAATATGATATCGTTTCTAAATACAGTTCCAAGATCCCATCTCCAACCATCTACAACACCATTTAGTGTGCTTCTTAGTGGTAAATATGACGAGCTAACCGATGCTTCCAAAGTAACTAATGCGATTTCAGTATCAAGCATTTCTTCGGTTAATAATCCTATTGGTTCATTCTCTAAACTATCTGTACAACCAACTAAAACAGTAAAGAGACCTAATAAAACAAAACTGTTAAATATATTTTTCATAATTAATTGTTTTTTAAATTAAAATTTGACATTTACTCCAAATAAAATCGATGTTGACGATGGATAGGTTCCTTTATCAATTAGTCCAGATGTTTCGGGATCTAAGCCTGTATAATTTGTTGATGTAAAAACATTTTTTCCAGAGATGTATAAACGAAGGTCTTGAAACCCTTTTATTCCATTTAAACTATATCCAATTTCTATATTTTTAAGGCGTAAGTACGAAGCATCTTCAACAAAAAGACTAGAAACATTACTACTACCATTGTCATCAAAAGCAACTCTTGGCATACTATTAGTACTTCCTTCCCCGTCCCAAGATCCTAAAATGGCAGTGGTATAATTAAATGGTCGTGTATCAAAATCTACAATTTTTTTTCCATCATTATATTTATCAATTCCTGCTACACCTTGAAAAAGCATTGAAAAATCGAATCCTTTATAATTTGCAGAAAAAGTGATACCATAGGTAATATCTGGTATTGAAGATCCAATAAATTCTCTATCATTGTCCGCGCTTATAACACCATCTCCATTAACATCTTTAAATTTAATATCTCCAGGTTTTGTTGTTGGATTCACCGTACCACTTAAATGACTATCAATTTCTACTTGATTTTGATAAATACCAATCATTTTATATCCGTAATAAGCATCTAAAGGCTGCCCTACAACTGTTCTGTATTTATCGGCAGTAATATTGGGCAAATTAGGATGTAGCTTTTCTACATTATTTGTTAATGTTGATAGATTTCCATTGATGCTATATTTAAACTCATTATCAGAATTTCTATAATCTACAGAAAATTCAAAGCCCTTATTGCTAACTTCTCCAGCATTTATAATGGTAGGTTCTAGGTCTCCTAAAAAACCAGGGAGCCCTACAGGTAATAAAATATCTGTTGTATTTTTTTGAAAATATTCGGCAGTAAAAGTTACTTTATTTTTTAGCAGCCCAATATCAACACCGATATTCGTTTGTGTAGTTGTTTCCCACTTTAAATCGGCATTACCATAACGTACTAACTCAACAATATCTCCTTGCCTAAGCAATTCTAGATAAGCATAATTATCAATATTTTGATTTCCTACTTGTCCCCAGCTCGCTCTTAATTTTAAGTGAGACAACCAATCTAGGTTAGTTAAAAACTCTTCATCAGAAATTTTCCATCCTGCTGAAACAGAAGGGAAATATCCCCATCTGTTGGTTTTAGAGAATCGTGAAGAAGCATCAGCTCTCAAATTAGCGGTAACCATGTATTTATTATCAAGAACATATGATGCGGAGCCAAAATAAGAAAACAAATTCCATTCTGAAGCTGAGCCGCTATTCCAAACATCCAAATTTGTACCTCCAAAATCTAAATACCTAAATTCATCAGTTGTATATGGAAATCTGGCTCTAGAAGCCCCTATACTAGACTCATAATTGGAAACATATTCTAAACCAAACATAGCACTAACGGAATGTTTATCATTAAATAATTTAACATAGTTTAAAGTGTTGCTAAATGTAAATGTTAAAGCTTCTCCCCTTGATTCATTTAAACTATTAGGCCTATTCTGTCTTCCTAGAAGTCTTTCTGCATCTGTTGAGCCACCACCGTCAGGATCACCAAAGTTTTCGTTAAATCTTTTGTTGTGAAAAAATGATAAATCTATACCAATATTGGCCCTAAACGTAAGCTCGTTATTTTTCAGAAAAGAATATTGCCCAAAGACATTACCAAATGTTTTATATATTCTAGATTGGTCTTTTGAAAAATGCGCCATCGCTATTGGATTTCCAACCATTTCATACATGGTTCTATTTAATCCTTGGTCATATCCTGTAGGGGTGAAAAAAGGCATATCTGTAAATGGATCGCTTTGAGTGTAAGTAGGATCACTTGTGTCTTTGTAAACAGGAATAACTGGAGCTCTTAACAAAGCGAATCTAATTAAACTTTCGCCTGTTGAAGGCACTTTATCCTGAGTGGAATACGATAACTGAAGGTTGGTTCCTATCTTTAATCGTTCGCTTATATTTGCACTTATATTTGTTCTAAAATTTAATCTTTGGTATTTATCATTATCAAAAATCACTATTCCATCTTCATCATAATATCCTAAAGACATTAAATATTGTAGTTTTTCACTTCCACCGCTTGCTGATAATTGTAAGTTTTGAGATTTTCCAGGCACAAAAAGTTCATCTAGCCAATCGGTATCACCAAAATCTGCTCTACCTTTATCTGCTGTGTAAGGATTTGATCCTGTAAAGGTGTTGTTCCAAGCTTTTTCTGCGGTATTCATATACTGCTCTGCATTTAGCATATTTGGAAGGTTTGCCGCATTCTGAATTCCATAAAAATAATTCAAATCAAGTGTCATTTTTCCTTTCACACCACTTTTAGTCGTAATTAGAACCACACCAGCAGAACCTCTTGCTCCATAAATTGCTGCTGCTGCTGCATCTTTTAAAACTGTCATTGTTTTAATATCGGCTTGGTTTAAAAAAGAAATATCTCTTGATGGTATTCCATCAATAACATATAAAGGATTATTATTACCAATAGTTCCTACTCCCCTAATACGAACTTGAATAGCACCACCAGGAGCACCACTGCTAGAAGCAATTTGCACACCAGCAACCTGCCCTTGTAAAGCTTGAGCTACATTTTGTGTTCTAGCTTTATTTAACCCTTCTACATCGACAACAGAAACAGCACCAGTTAAAGTAGATTTTTTCCTTAATGAATAGCCCACCAAAACAACCTCATCCAAAGCCTGTAAATCTGGAGTCATAACAAGGTTGATTTGGGTCTTTCCATTAACCAAAATCTCTTTGGTTATATACCCCATAGCACTAAAAACTAGAACCATCTTAGTATCTAAAATTTCTAAAGTATAGTTTCCATCAAAATCGGTTGAAGTACCAATAGTAGTTCCTTTGACAATCACATTTACACCAGGTAGTGGTCCGCTAGCATCAGAAACAACACCAGTAACAGTTTGTGCTTTTAACACACCGCCATAGCATAAAATTCCAATTAAAAACAGTTTATAAATAATGTGTTTTTTCATAATAAGTGTTTTTTTAATTGATTCATAATTTGAGTAGTTTTCTTCATAACTCTAAATGATTAGAGAAAACAGAGTTAGTTAATAGATGTTGAATAGTATGATTAGTTAAATCACTTGCTAAAGGTATCGTGAGGGCACAATAAATGCTGTACACTATTTCATCAAAAGTGTACACTAACCAGTTACTAGCTTAGTATCAAATAGTTACACTATTCTATTGTTGTTTTATTTTTGAGCTGATAATCTTTAGGGGTATTGTTATACATTTTTTTAAACTCTCGATAAAAGTAAGATCTGTTGTTAAAACCAGATTTATAACATACCTCTGATACGGTACAATTACTTTTTCTTAATAATTCAGCTGCATAGGTTAGCCTAATAGTTCTAATTAAATCTCCTGTAGAAAAACCAAAATTTTGTTTTACTTTTCTGTATAATTGCGAATTGCTAATTCCCAAATTCTCTTCAATAAATAGACTTTGTAAATTGCTGTTTTCTATATTATTTCGGATTAGTTCAACTACATTTCGTAACAACTCTTTATCATCATTATGTACCTGAAGGTTTTTAATATTATCTAAAAAGGTATCTTTTGCCAGATGCTTGAACATAAATTCTCTTTCTTCTAAAAGCTTTTGAACTCTAACAAGTATATGATCTGGATGAAATGGTTTGGGTATATATGCATTTGCCCCACTTTCTAATCCTTCTATTTGATGAGAAATAGAACTTTTTGCAGTAAGCATTATTAAAGGAATGTGAAAAGTCTTGTTATTGTTTTTAATTTTTTTACAAAATTCAATACCATCCATCTCTGGCATCATAATATCAGTAATAATAATATCAGGAATTTTACTTTCTATTTTTTTTAGCGCTTCTAATCCGTTATTCGCTATTATAATTTTATATTTTTCTTTTAACAATTCCGTTAAAAAAAATTGAATCTCTTTTTCATCTTCGACTATTAATATTTCTTTACGTTTCTCTAAAAAAGCTTCAAGTGATGACATTTTATTTAGTGATTCCTCTGAAGTATTCTGAGCTTCTTCAAGTATGTTTTTAAGATGACTAGAAATCAATGTTTGGCTTTCTTGAGTTTCAAATTCATGATCCTTAAAGGATTCTTCACTACAGGGTATTGATACCGTAAAATCAGTACGTTTATTCGGTTGACTTGATACACTAATTTCACCTCTTAATGCTATAATAAGTTTTTTAATGTATGCTAAACCAATACCTGTTCTATATAGATTTGCTTCAGAATCATGTACAGTGTCTGTTAAAAAAAAACGATCAAATAAAGATTCAAGTTTTTCTTTAGAAATTCCCTTTCCAGTATTTGATGTTTTTATTGTTAATGTTTTTATTGCATCTTCTTTAATAGCAAACTCTAATTTAATACTTCCGTTTTTTTGGGTGTATTTAAATGCGTTTGATAATAAGTTAAATATAATTTTTTCAATTTTATCTTTATCATACCAACCATTAAGTTCGGTAGGAATTGACAACTTAAACTCAATATTATTATCAAAAGCCAATTCATCAAACAATTCTGCTATTTGTTCTACTAAATTAACCAGATCAAATTGCTTTACACTTACTTCTAAATAATCATATTCTGCTTTTCTAAATTCAAGAAGTTGCTGTGTTAAAAAAAGAAGTCTAGATGAATTTCGTTGTATCATTCTAATAAACTTCTTACTTTTTTGATCCAGGTTTTCTGATTCAGCAAGTTTCTGAATAGGACCTACAATTAAAGTTAATGGTGTTTGAAACTCATGAGCTATGTTTGTAAAAAACGTTAATCTATTTTGATGCGTTTCTTCTTCTTGTTTTTGAAAAATAATATTCTGTCGCAGCCTATGTTGCTTGTTATAATAACTCCACACAAAAAGAAGAAATAATAAAACTAAGGCAACATAAATAAAAATTGCCAAATCTGATTGCCAAAACACAGGCATGATTTTGATATCAATAGCATGAACAGCATTGCTCCAAACACCATCACTATTGGACCATTTGAGCCATAATGAATAGTTGCCTTTAGGTACATTTGTGAACGAGATATTTCTTCGGTTACCAATAATATTCCAGTCTTTATCAAAGTTATCTAGCCTATAAGCATATTTACATTTTTCGCTGTTTATAAAAGTTAATGCAGATAATTCAATATCAAAAAAATTCTGATTGTGCTTTAATGTAATAGATGGAAATGTTTTGGCATTTGGCGATATTACAAGCCCTTGGTAATAGGGTGCTTTTTTATTTTGACCACTAATTTTATCAATAAGAATGTCTGGAACTACTTGAGATTCTTCGACTTTAGATGGTGAAAAATAGTTGAAACCTTTGATTCCTCCTGCAAAAACTAAATCTGAGTATGGACTTTGATATAAAGCTCCATCTGCAAATTCATTATTTTGTAGGCCTTCATTTTTTGTGTAATTTATAAATTTTGAGTCATTGCTTATATAATTAGACAGTCCGAAATTTGTACTTATCCAAAGGTTAGCATTTTTATCTGAAATAATTCCATGAATTGTATTATTTGGAAGCCCATCATTTACTGTAAATCTTTTAAATTTTGGGTTTATATCATTATTAACATCCTCTAATAAATTCAATCCTAAACTGGTACCTATCCAAAGTCTTTTACTGGCATCTGTATGAAGACATAATATATCGTTACTAGATAGACTTTCTGTATCATTCTCCGAATTTTTAAAAGCTTTAAAAGACTCAGTTTTTTTATTAAAAACATTCAACCCACCTAACCTCGTACCAATCCATAACTCGTTTTTGCTTTTTGGAACAATAGAAAAAATAATATTACTACTCAACGCCTTTTCGTTTCCTGCTAAATATGCTTTAAAATGACTTATTTTTAATTTGTCCTTGATTCTCTCTACTTTAAAACGAACCATTCCATATCCATTTGTCCCAAGCCAGATAAAGCCATCCTCATCTTGAAAAATAGAATAAACAGATTTAAAATCTTCGTACAATTCGTTCCCTAAGATTTCGTTCCAATCAATAAGTTTTTCTTTTTTTATATCAAAAATGTGGAGTCCATTGCCATCTGTACCAATAAATACTAATTCATCCTGCCCTTTATATAGTGAATAAACCGAATTGTTGATGGAGCTATTACTCTCATCAAAATATTGGTAAGGAAAATCATTATCTAGTCCTTTATCAAATTTTAAAGGAAAACGAAATAATCCTTTTCCTTTTGTGCCAACAAAAAAATATTTTTTATCTACTTCTAAAAATGTTCTGACAATACTTTTGTCCAACTGAGGAACTTTCACTTTAGAAACTACATTAAATGATTTTTTAAGCGGATACATTTTTAAAAGCCCATCTCCATCTGTACCTGCCCAAATCACATCTTCCTTTCCTTTAATCAATGTTGTAAATTCTTGATTATTCCTGCCTTTCAACCAATTAGGAATTAACTTATCTCCTGAGTCATTTAAAACAAAACATCCCTTTTTTCCTGATATAATAAAACCCTCTGAAGTATGTCCAATGATTTTTTGGTGTTTTTCACCATTAAATACTTTATTAACCTCCTTATTCAATAAGGAACGAATTATAACATTGCCTGAACTTGTAATAATGCAAACTTTTTGATTTTTATAAACTCCAAACGATTCAACCTTATCTGACAGCCTTTGTGCTTTTAAAACTGTTTTTTTATCTGGTATTTTTGATTTAAAATTTATGGAAAACAACTCTCCATTGATTAATAATATTAGGAGTTTTCCTGATGGAGTAAACACCATTTTTTTAACTGTATTTTTTGGTAAATTTTTTATTTCAATTTTTTCGAATTCATTTCCATTAAAAAAACCAATGCCCCATCCTTTTACTGCACAAAAAACTTGTTTAGCATTGTTTACTGTTAGATTAAATTCATTTTCCGAAAGGGTAAATTTATTTGTATTAGGAAAATAATAACGTTGAAAAGTATTCGCCTTTTTATCATAGCTATTGATACCATTCATTGTTAGTATCCATAGAAAACCCTTATTATCTTCATCTATCTTAAGAACAACCTGATTATTCAAACTCTTTTCAATACCCAATTCTGGTCTGAATATTTTAAAGCTATTACCATCATATCTGTTTAATCCATCCCAAGTACCAATCCAAAGTAAGTTTTCAGAATCTTGAAAAATTGTATTTACTGAACTATTAGAAAGACCATTTGTATTGTCCAATTGCTGAGAAGAATATGTTAAATCTAATTGCTTTGATTGGTTTAACTTCTTTTGGCTAACAAAATTTATGGAATCAGAATTTAAATTTGTTAAACTGTCTTTCTTATTGCAAGAAAAAAGAGCCAGTATTACAATAAAAACACCTGTAAATAAATATAATTCTTTTCTTGTCATCTGTATATTAGAATTTATATTTCTTTTAAAATCACTAATATAGCTAAGTTTCAAATACAATAATATCTGAAATCTACAAATTTGTTGCTTATTTTTAATCCAAGATTAACCAAGTTGATCAATTAAAAACTAAAACCCTAAATAGTATTTCAAATAGTACATTTAATCAACAAGAGTAAAATGCTTTCATAAAAAACATTTCATCTATAAAAGCTGACAAAAAAGGGTTTTTAAAAACGAAGAAACCAACTTAAAATATTCTATATTTTTTGAACAACTAACAATGCAATGGGAGAAGATGAACAATAGAACCCTTTTTCCGATAACTACTTGGGCAATGGTTTACAAGTATGTAAAGAAAATACAAAACGCAAATCATTTCAATTTTAGTTCAGTAGTTATTTGCAAAGCAGTTTCAATATCATTTGCCAATTCTTCTATAATTTTTATAGTATCTAATTTTCCAGAAGGAAAAGAAAACAAACCATTTTTGTTTTTTACAGCCAAATACATTTGCTGATTATGAAAAGATAAAAGTATTGGCTGGTTGAATTTTTCTTTTAAAGCAACAATTCGTTCCATTAACAATGACGACAATACATAACGTGCTTCAACTTGATCGGTACTATACACCAAAAAATGGTTGGTAAACCTAGGGTCTTCTAAATTTATTTTTTGCTCTTCTTTAAAATTAGAACTGAAAAAGCGATCTAATTTTGCCCCTTCAGTATTGGTTAAAATTACGGTATGTCCGTTTAACTTTTTATTAAAACTGAGCCAACAAAACATGCCTCTAAAAGTGTAATATATAGTATCCGCAGATTTATTTGTAAATACATTTTTTAACACAAATTGGTAGAGTATCCCAAACATATTTAAAAAAGGAATACGCATTAATCCTCCTAAAAATGTATTCGATATATTTTCTTCTACAATACCGATATCGGTAATATTAACCACCACATCATTATGGTTACTTCTTATTTGTCCGTAGCTATAAATTGGAGAATTTGTTTTTACCCAAGCAAAGAGCTTACTCTTTGTAATCTCACTAATTGGAGCCGACACTCCTTGCGAAAATTCTACTTTCGGAAATAATAGTTGTACCATTTTAGAAATGGTTTCTGTTTCTTTTATTTTGAATTTTTGAAATGCCTTTGTAAAGATATATGTGGTTGGATATAGCAATGCTATTAACCCTACAATAGGATATATATTGGCATACGGATTACTTGGAGTTGCTTGAAATTGTTTAAAAAATCTTAAAAAAGGGCTTTCTGAATTTGGAAAGTAGTTAACACCAATATTTAATAAGATTAGCACAACATATAAACCTGTAATGATCCACATTATTTTTTGAAAAAACATCATAAGTTTTCTCTTCTTGTATATTGTGTTTAATGAAGTTTTAACTTCTGAATATACTTTTTGTATTAACAAATTATCCATAGCTGTATTTACCAGTTAATAGTATTCCAAGGACTCATTGGGTTTTCTAGCACTTGTTTATAGAGATGGTACACTTCTTCTCTATAGGAATTCTCAGCATGTTGCTGATCTATGGCAAACCCAAGAATAAAACTCTTTCCGAATTCTTCCCAAGAAGAGAAATGTTCTAATACAAGTTCCCTAGCAAATTTTAGGACTTTAAGTGCTTCCTCTTCTGTAATTATGCTTGTAGTGTAAGCTTTTCTGGCTTGTCCTACCAACATTGCCGCATCATAACCAACAATGCCCAAATCCATCTCAGAATCAAAAGTAAAAAAGCCCTTTTGTTTGAGTGTGTTTAGTGCAGTATTGGTTTTTAAGATCTTTAGGTAACGGAAGGCTCTGTCATTATCTCCAAAATAATCTTTCATTAACGCATTCCATTTTTCTTCCGGCTGGGTTTTTATCATATTATAAATAAAATCAAAGTACCAACGTCTACCATCTTTCATAAAATACTCTGTTAAGTCCCAATACCCTTCTTTAGTATCTATACGCCATCTTTCTAAATAGCGATTTGAAGATTTCTGGTCAAGAAATGTTAGCATATTTGTGTCTGCTCCCCACCATTCTGCTATGGGTGTGTATAGTGCAATAGCAAACTGTTGTTCTTTAGATAAAGTATTCTCTTCAGATGTTTTAAATTTTGCTGTTTTTAAATCGGCTTCATCATAGCCTTCTTTTGCTGTTTTAAAATAGCGATATCCATAAGAAATAACAGCTATCACGAGTATTAGGTAACTGTACCAAGGTAAGTTTTCGAACATTTGCATAATTTATGAGTTTAATAATTGGTTAATATGTACTTCTTTTTGTTCCGCTTTAGGAATTTCTAAAAGCGTATCTGTTTTGTCTTTTCTGATGCCTGATACGATACTTGCAGGAAACATTTGTATGTTATTATTATAACTAGTTACTGCTGTATTATAAGCTCTACGTGCAGCTGAAATTTGATCTTCAATATCAGTTAATTCAAATTGAAGGTTTAAAAACTGTTTGTCTGCTTTTAAATCAGGGTAGTTTTCTACATTGACATTCAAACCACTCATCACTTTTGCAAACTCGTTGGAAGCTTCAATTTTTTCTTGTGAATTTTTAGCATTATCTGCTTTACTACGCAATGCTGTTACTTTCAAAAGCACTTCTTTTTCATGCGCCAAATACTTATTGACCATCGCTACCAAATTTGGAATTAAATCGAATCGTTTTTTAAGGTAAATTTCAATACTTCCAAAAGCTTGTGCTACTTGATTTTTTTTAGCAATTATTTGATTGTTTATCACAGTTGCTATAATGATCACCACTACTAAAACGGCAATACTTATTATTACTTCCATATTTTATTGTTTAAATTAGTTTCTAATCCAGCCTATAATACTTTTGTTTTTCTCTTTGTATACTACCAATAACCAGTCTTTTTGTTTTTTAATAATAGTGACTGTTTTATTATCTATGGTTCTTATTTGATTTCCTGTTTTAAATTTTCCAGTACAGGGCTCCTTTTTCTTTTTATCATCTAAAATAGCTTGTGTTCTTAATATTCCAGATATTTTTTTCTGCTGAAATGTAGCATCTGTATCCTTTATTGTTGTTTCATAATGATAGGCTAAGGTACTTTCAGTAATGGCATTATTGTTATGAACAATAAGTTTACTTAGCACCGTATTAGCAGCACAACCAACAAAATGCATTACTATATAAATAGTGGTTACTTTGTCTTGTTTTATGTCTATTAACTTTCCTGGACCACTCCATATTTCAACAAAATCATTGCCTTTTTTTACAAATAATATGGTTTCTTGATAATGCTGAGTATCCTGATAAATAATGTCTTTTTTTCCATCATTATTGAAATCTACAAAATGTATATTCTTGCTATCAATAATAAATGCATCAGTATCTCCTCTTGAAGAATAGAATTTTGGTCTTATCAGTTTTGAAAAACCAGTATTATCTATGGGAAATTGAAACTCTGGAGGTTTTTGCAATAATTCCAAACTCGTTTTTAAAGCGCTGCTAATTTGAGCACAGCCTATTAAGGTGTTACACAAGCATACAATTGCTAAAAGAATTTTTATTTTCATCTATAAGCTAAATAACTAATTTCTTTGAAAGGTTTTATTCCCACCAGTGGGTTTAATACTCTGGTATTTATATCTAAATATAAAATAGCTTGTTCCTCTTTAATACCTCATACTAAGTCCGAGTTTGTTTATTTTTGGTCTAATTTTAAGCATATTAATTATGTTATCCAATACCTAAAATATATTTGCAGCGTGGTAATCTATATTCGTACGTTAATGCAAGCTATACGTTTATTGAGAAAGAAGATAGTTAATGAATCTTGGTACAATTATTAACTTTTAGTTATAGTATTTTATCCCATACCCAACATTTTTTATCGCCTATATAACCACTTATATAATCTAACAACTCATCCGTTAAATCAACTTTGTCGTCTAAGTTTAATGTTTGATAAATTTGTTCTACAAAAAGTAAGATATTGTAGGTGTTTTGTTGTGACATGCCTAAATTCTTATATTTAGTCAAACAGGTATGTCCTTTTTTTGATAGCTCGTTAAAATTTTTAAAACCATCAAGTTTACTAATTATTTGATGTATCTCGTTGACTAAATCTACCGCTATTGTGCTTAAATTTTCTTTTTTTAAGATTGGTACTATTTCACCTTTAATAATAGGAACTATTATGGTTGTAAACGAATTGGTAATGCCATTTTTTGCTAGTATTAAATTTGCTAATTCATCAAGTGAATTTAGTTTTTGTAAATGGTAAGAAGGTAAGTGTGCTATATAGATAAAACAATAATAATTTCCTGTGATGCTTAAGTTTTTGTTTAGTTCTGTAGCTCTTCCATTAATAGGTACTTCTGAAGGTTGATGGATTTGTAGAGATTTGTTTAGAACACTATTTTCTTTATCAAAAAGCATCCATTCCCACAGTTCTTGACTTGTAAACCTACCTTCTATTTCTCTAAAGTGAATAGCAGATAATTGTTGAAATAAAAATGATAAATTGTAGTTCATTAGTTTATAAATTTCAAGTACTATACTTCCGTTTTGTATTATTTTTTTAATCCAAAATAATACTGTTAGCAATATGATACTCTTTCATGTTAATTTGACCAATCATTTTCCTGAATTACTTTTATTTTGGTGATATTGTTAAGGTCCATCTTAATAATTGCTCCTGTGTCACCATAACAAATCAGGTGTTTATCTATTACTTCTGCTTTATTAATGGGGTTTGAAAAAGTGAAAAAGATAGCCCAGTTTAATTCTCCAGCTAATGTTGTTGAAGCAATGTAACCTTCGTTTCCCATAGCACCATCGCCAAATACAAACTTTTGATTTTTATATTCAAAAGCTCCGTGAAAAATGTCACACTCGGTCCAGATATCTTCATCATATTTTTGAATTCCTTCTAAAGTTGTATCACATAATGGAAACCAATAACGTTTACTTTTATTAGTTTCGGTATGGATTACTGTATAAGTATTAGCAATCGTCATTGTTCCATTACCATAAGTAATACAATCAAAACCGGGTAAATAGCCTTGTTTCCATTTTTCTTGTATTTTTTTATGTGTTGTCATCTTCTAAAAATTCTAAATTATTAAAGTTTATTTTTTTTACCTCTTGAATAAAATGCTTGGGTAAGTGCTCTAAAAACTGTTTTACTTCATTTATTTTATCTTCTACAAAATCGGTATTATTCAGTGTTTTAGTGGCTATCTTTTCTGCTTCCATTAGTGGTGTCTCCTCATTAAAAGAGCTGTATAATTGATATTTAAAATGGGTTACTTCTTTAGCCATTTCCAAACTAACTAAGGCATTTAAAACGTGTGGTTTTACTGTTTTGTACGACCATTGATACGCATTAAAATCTAATTCTAATCGCCACTGTCTATTACGATACCCCAGACTGTTATATTCAAATTTGCATATAATTGGTAAATCATAGGTAAACTCTCTATCTCTTAATAGTTGCTTATATTGAGGGGTTATTTCTTGCTTAAGAGCCGAAAACTGATTGCGCAACAAAGAATTGATTCTTTTATAAAACAAAGTACTTTCTACTACTTCTATGTCTTCCTCTTTTAAAATTAGTTTGCTCCAATCTTTATAATACCAATCTTTTACTGTTGGTAGTTGATGTTCATTACAATGAAAGGTTTCTTGCACCGAAAATATAGCTCCTTTTTCTACTGCTTCTGCTGTCCATAACGCTAACAATTCGTGTTTGCTATTAACTTCTTTAAATTCTTTTTTTATATTTTTAAAACAATAAATATTACCAAACATTCCATTACCATATGGACTATAATTGGAGTATTTACAGCTTAAACAAGTTTTTAAAAAGATGTTTTTTGGTAATTGATCTTGTATGCCAATTAAGGCATCTTCCATCCATTCTAACTTTTTTTCAACCTTAAAATCTCCAAAAGAAGTACTTAGCGCTAAGCTATTAATTTCACTATCTAAACCAACTATTGTTGTTGTTTCTCCCACTTCTATATGTACAACTAGATCCTCTGTAAAGGTTTGATTTATTAGGGAATTGAATAATTGTATAGGAAAAGTAATCGTTATTTTAAAGTTGGTTAAGTCGCCAGAACCATCTTCATATTTTTCATATTCAAATTTGGTATCATCCATTTCACCTGTTAGCATTTCAAAATCGTGTCCCTCAAAAGCAACACCCCTTAAACTAAGATACATTGTGCTTCCATCTGATTTTATATGAGTGTTTATAACGCCTCTTTTATCTTGATATGTGGCTAAATAGTTTCGCATAGTGTATTTGTCTCTCCCTTATCTAAATTGAATTATTAAGATATATTGCTTTTATTCAAACTGATTTAGTTACTAAAATCTAATACAACTCTGTTTCCCAATCCTTGTATGGAGGTTGAACTTTAAACTCTGGGTCACAATAAGAACGAATGTAATCTACTGCTCTCTTTTCGGCATACTTTGCATTTAGTACGTTTCCTTCTTTATCTAATTCAATAACGTTCGCAAATATGGCAAAGGTTTGTTCTATTGCACTTGGTTCTTCTCCAAATAGTTGTAAGTAATTAACTCCTTTTAATTGGTAATGTGTTCCGCTAGCAATAAAGTAAGTGAATGTTCTTAATGCTCCGCTAAATGAATTGCTTAGTCTCATCTGTTTTTATCTTTTTTATACTCTTCTCCATTAAATTTTAATATAATTTCTTCTGAAGTGATTTGTTCTTGCGAATCACAATCTCCATTTTCATCAACATAACTTTTGTTTTTAGTAATCTTGCTTTTTACTAAAATATCAAAGTGCTTATGCGTCTTTTCTTCGGAAATAATGAGTGTATTCTTAACGTCTTTAAATTCTCCTACGCAGTCAGTATCCAATGCTCCAGAGTTATTCATTACATCAAAATTATATAACAATTTCTTCAAAGAATCATCCGATTTTACAAATAAGGAAATTCTTTCGTTCTCGTATGGATTTACTTGAGAGCTGCCTACATATCTAACCTTAACGCCAAATGCTCTAACCGTTTCTGTTAGGTTATAAGGAGCCGTATCAATCGATATCTCCCTTAGCTGAATGGCATCCGATTCCCAACCATTTGTTTTAGAACTCTCAAAGTATTTGTGCGTTATTTTTCCTGTAGTATTATCTACTAACACAATATGACTATTAAGTTCAAAATACTGCTCTCCTTCATCTACAATTTCGGGAATAACAATGATGGTTTCGTAAGGATTGTCAGGCATTACTTTAGTAACCAACAACTCTGTATTAACTTTTGAATTCTCCAAATTAAGTTGTTTTAACACACTATTAATAAGAGTTTCTTTTTGAGGAACAGGTTTTATTTTTCCGTTTGCTTCTATGTTAAATAATTCTGTTGTTACTACGTTCTCTTCCAGCGAAACGATGTTATTTATCGTGATTTTATGTTGTTCTATTTTTGATTCAATTTTCGACATACCTTCCGCTATTTCATCGTAAGAAATGACTTTAAAACCTATGAGTTCTCCATTGGGTTTGTAGTTTATTAATGTAGATTCCATCTCGTGTTCTCCTTTTAAGACAGTCACCACAACAGTGTGAAATCGTGACGATAATGGTAACTTATAATTATAAATTGCTCTGTAATTGTAGTCTTCTTTATAAAAATTAGGGTAAATTTTTTCTAGTTTTAAAGTTTTTACCGCAACCATCTTATAATCTTCTTCCTCTATAAAACTATCAAAGTTTGTATCATCAATTAATGGAACAGACTTGGATTTAATGGAGCTAATAACGTTGTCAAAACTTAAATTAGTGTCACCTTTAAGTGAATCTAACAAAACCTCCACAACCTCTTGTGTCTGCTTTTCAGGTTCTTTTATTTCCTTTTTCTTTTGAGCACAAGAAATAAATAGTACTACAATTAAAATGTATTTTATTTTCATTTATTATAGGAATTTAATATCGTATCTCTATTGATTCGTTTGTTTTCACTAAAATAGTCCAATTCACTGAAGTAGCCTGAATTATTTTCTTTACAGGGGTGTAAACTGAATTCAGTCAATAAATTACTCCTTAAAGTCTAGCGTTTTTTCAATAATATGGTGATATGTTATGCTGCTATTTTTTAAAAATCGAGGGTTTGTCAATCCATTTTCTTTTCGTGTAAATTTGATGGTTAAATGATTAGTGGTCGTTAAAGAATCTATAAAATAAGATTTAGGCACAATATATTTTCCTGTGCTCTTCCTTAAAGTATCTGTAGGTCTTATATTAGATGTGTGCTCTGTTATGTTGGCAGCTCTTTTCTTTTTTATTTCTACTCCTTTTCTTATGTCTAATTGATGGGGCGTACTAAGGTTTGTCCATTTTAATACAAAATCATCATTTACCGAAACACTTTTAGGAATGCTGAATTTAGCTTCTCTATTTTTATCAATAGGTTTTACAAATGCCAAAGGATGTCGAGTACTATCAGGTAAAATGAGTTCAAAATAATAGCTGTCCTTTCGTAATAAATCATCCGTTGAATAATAAGCGTATTTATCGTAATAATTTCCTTGCCTTACAAATAATTCTAATGGCTTATTGTTTAGTAAAACACTTATGTTTTTATTAATGATTTGTTTTTTACCATCCGATAATTTTACTTTTATATAGTCTAAACTATTCTTTTTGGTACTATTTTGAATAGTAATAGTTGCTTTCAGCTTCATTAAATCAATATGCTTTGCATTTGAAAGTGTCGATTCATCACAACTGCAAAAAACGAGAGCGATTAATAATATTTTGTAGTATTTCATTTTAAAAAATGCTTAGTTTTGTTTTTTATTTTTCCTCAAATGATATCCAACTTCCCATAACGCTCTCACTTTATACTTTTTATTAATACTAGAATGCGTTATGTGTGCCAAGCTGCTTTGTATTTCTGATATACAAATATGACTATATATAGTACCCTTGTAATAACTGATAGGGATTAATTTGACGGTATCGTTTTTTGAAAATGTAAAATCTAATTCAAATTCTTGAACCAATGGAGTGTCTAAGAGTTTTATAGTCCCCTTACAATTTTTATTTAAGAACACTTTTAATCCTTTAACTCTTCCATTTTCTTTAAAAGTTTTTTTAGATTTCACATAACCATTTACCAGACTTAATCTAAATGGTTTTAATAGTGTGTCTGTTGATTTTAAAACATCATCAACAAATAATTCTGTGTGGTATTTATGTGTCTCTTCATCACGGTTTAATTTTAGATATATTTCAACATTTTCATTTTCTTTAAAAGCATAAGTTGTTCTATAAGTTCTATCGGATAAATTAGTATAAGGATAAATATTATTATTTGGTTTAGCAGTTATATCAAACGCTAAGAGTTCAGAATACAATAAATCTGCTTCTGTACAACATCGTCCAAATAGCTTATCAGACCAGACCTCTACTTCATCTATTTTTTCGTGTTGGTAATAGTCGAAAATTGTAGGGAGATTATCCTCTATCCAATATTTTATTTCTTTGATACTTACAGAATCTATAGTCGCTAACTTGTATTTTTTTTCTTTTACATCAATCAGATCTATACTTTCTTGATTGGGTATTGATATATTTTTATCAGCATCAACGAAAGTATTTTTAAATAAATTTTTTAAGATCTTCTTTTTAGACGTACTTAAATGGGCTGTAAAATCGACATCATACTTTGGGTGTGGCCCATCAAAAAGAAAAAATAGCACTGATTTGGCTTTAGTATCATCTAACTCATTTATCAAATTGTATTGTTGGTTTTCTTTGATATAGTTTAACGATTTATCCTGAAAATAATTTATAGCATCAGCTTCCCATTTTCCATCAATACAAATTCCTGTGAGGTTATTTTCGTATGCTTTATGCTTTTTAGTGTTTAATAAATAAAACCAATAATCTATATAAGTATTGGCTTCCTTATATAATGTAGCGTTCCAACCAAAATAGTTTTTAAATTTTTTAAAACTTTTCGGAAATTGATTTAAAAACTGTGCTTCATTCTTGGTAATGAAACTCTCTTTTAAATTGAGAACATTAATTTTCACATCTTGTTTTTTATTTGAATTACAAGCTGTAAACACCAACGACAAGACTACTATGTAAATTAGTTTTTTCATTTTACCTTATCATTTTTTTTCTGCACTTTCTCCTTGATTTTAATCTGCTTTAAGAAGCATAATATTATCTAAATGATTTTTTAAAAAGTACTTCCTGTCCTTTTCGGCTACTATTATTACATAATAGTAAGCATCTTAACTTTATAATCCTATAGCCAAAACATAAACGCAAGGTGTAAATCAATATTCGAAACTTTTGGAATAAAAAACCAAAGTACTATTGACGACACTGTTTTTTTAGTTGGTAGGTAACTCCGTACTACCTACAATTAAAGTATAATTATTAATGTTATTATACTTTATTAGTATGTACCAACTTTGAGCTTGGCACTTAACCTTTATTAATTTTATTCGGCTTAGCAGACGTTATTTCTCAATCCTAATCTCCATCCAATAAATATATTTCAGAAAGCGATATCCTTTTTTCATCTCTAACATAGCATAATTTCTTTATGTAAATTGAATTATGAGATATGCCTTCGTTATTGAATTCATAGCAATTTTTATTTACATTATAATAGTCAGATTTCTGTCTTGTTTTTTGACCATTATAAAGTTCAGGATTATAAAAAAAAGCCAGTTTTTCATTCTTTTTTAAATAAAATGTTTCAACATCTTCCTCTATAGCATGTGTAATGCTAACTTTAATACTATCTCGTCTTAAAAACGGAGTTATATATGCAATTGTTATAGAATCCTTTTCACTAAAACTTTCATGTATCCTTTTTGAAGCAAAGTATATTTCAGATGCATTTAATTTATCCTTTAGACACGTTTTTTCTACTTGATCATCTGCATTGTTTGTGCGTCTTTTACCAAGCGATTTTTTCTTTAATGACCTAGGTAAAGTCCATTCGTTATTTTTTATTGCTATAGACTGTGATTTAAAATAAAGTATATTTTTATCTGTATATAAAGTAACACTTTCCATTCCATCAATATCTTGTGTACTTACACTTTCTAAAACCTTTTCTTCTATTTCATCATAGAGATAAATTACACCTGCTCTTCCGCAGTCAAAAAAAGAAAAAAAACATAGCAGTTCTGCATAGACATACGATTTGGAATACACACTATATTCATTTTCGCCTATAACTATTTTTCTACTTGTTACTCCTTTTGAAAACAAGAAAATAGTTAATAAGATAAATGAAACAGCTATTATTATAATTTTACTTTTATTCTTTTTTGTCATTATACTTATTGTATTAATTTCTAGTAATTGTTTTGGAATCATCTATTTTTAAACCCGTTTTATGCACTAGAGAATCTTTTACGGTTTTAAATAATTTTGAATCAGTTCGGTTATTGGGGAAGGTTATAGTGTATACCAATTTTATATCTCTTCTATTTTGACTGTTAAACTGAAGTCAATTTTGTTCCTATCAAATTCTATTTTAGACGTTCCATTTTCAGCTATCTTTTCAGCATTTCCAAACATTGAAATCGTAATACTATAATTTTTATGTATTGCTTTTAGTTCTTCATTCTCAACATAGCCATTTTTTCCGTTTGTTGATTCCCATCCATAACCAACAAATTTAAGTTTCCCCATTCCATATTCTTGAATTAAAAAAAATTCAATTTCTTCCGAATCTTTTCCTAAAACTTTGTAATTAGCTTCAAGGATAGTTTGCCCTGTACCAGCTTTACATTGAATAAATTCAATTTTACTAGGTTTTATGGCATACTTTTCTAATAAATCTCCGCACTCTAAATTTTGAACCAAACAAGCGTTCGAGAAGAAAAGTGTTATTAGTACTACTAGATATTTCATGTTTTATTGCGTTTTTTATAATGACATACATTGTCATCAATAACTTTTTATCCTGCTGCTTGATGTTCAATTAGTATCAGTTCATTATTTTGAATTTCAAATGTATACCAAGATTGATACTCATTTTCTGAGTAAAAGTCACTACCAAAACTAAATGTAGTTTCGTCTTTAAGTAGTTCAGAGTATCCTATGTTTGCATACTGTAATATAATTCTTGAACCATTTATTTTAACAGATGTTTCATTTATAAAATGTCCATCATCTATTGTTACCTTGAACAATCCACGTTCATTATACCAATGAATTCTTTCAATATTTATTGAAATTAGAATTTCATTTAATTCTTTTCGTATTGAAAGTGAATTTTCGTATTCATTATCAGTAATAAATTTACTTATACTAGCGTTAGTCATAAGTGTATTATTACTTATTAATGCCTGTTTAAATGCGCTTAGTTTTTCAATTATTGTTTTTTTTAATTCAATTTTATCATTTTCTTTTTTCAAAAAAAGATTACTATTTTCTTTCTCAAAATTGTTTAATTCTATTTTGTTTTCTGATTTATAGTTAGGTTTGTACCAGTCATACCTCCCCAAAAAATAATCTTTTAATCTATCATTTTTAAAAACATATTGATGTCTAGCGAAAATTTCATTCCGGAATATTTTTAGCTCTAATAATGATAAATGATTAATATCTTTTTCGGAATACTTTTTAGAATCACATGCACTACAGTCTTTAATTTGTGAAAATACATTTTGCGTAAATGCAAAAATTATAATTAATAGGAGCGTCTTTTTCATAGTTATTGTAATAGTTAGACTGATGAATAGTACAGGGATTGAAAGTAGTAATATCTCGATTAAACCCAGAGCCAAATTTAAAAAAAACAGAAGCTTAGCAAATAAGCCAGAACCTTTGAGTTTAATATTTGTTAGCTATACTTTAGACACTCTGTAAACGTTAGTTTATTTAACAATCATAAGCATAATAGTATTCTTTTTCTAGTTGCTCTTCTAAGTGTTCTATTTTCTTATTATCGACTTCAATTTTATTTAATTCAACTTTAAATTGTTTTTTTCCATCAGGAGAAATCCATAATCCATTTAGACTATTTGTTTCTTTATTTAGCAAAAGAATTCCCGTGTTATGGAATTCTACAAATGTGAATTGTTTTTTTTGTTTTGAAAAAGTAGATTTTAGTAGAATCCATTTATTCTTTTCATTGTTTTTATACTTGTATATTGCTTTAGCATAAGTTCTTGGACAGCCATCTTCACCTATTTCTATATACATTGAAATTTCAACGTTATTATTTATTACTCCTTCATAGTATTCTTGAGAAAGAATCTCATCTTGAGCTACTAAATTCAAAGTCATTAATAAAAAAAGTATTGACATTATTTTTTTCATAATTTGTATTTTATTGCCGCTAACTCCTAGCTATCAACAATTAATTTAATCGCAGTGCAATAGCCCAAAAAGTTTAATTTCCTGACGCTTGGGTCAAGACTACTTATTTATAAACTTAACGAACTTTGTTACTATGCACCAATTTTGGGCTTGATACCTAACCTTTTTTTTTCTAATCGTTTTCAGTATTTTTTCAACATCCTCTACTGTAACTCCAAAGATTAGGCGTTCCGTTATCGTCTATAACTTTCATCCAACCCTCAGATTTGTATTCTATATTTGCTTTTTCGTCTAATTCTGTATTACAAGGATGTTCTTTATATTTGATTACCATTACCTTAGCCCATTGCCCTGAAATATTTTTAGTAAGCTTAATTTCAAACAAATCTCCCATAGCAGAGCCAATTATTTCACCTGTAGTATTGGGTTTCGTTCTTATTCTTAGCCCAGGTTCTTTAGCATAATAACCTAACACATTTTTACTATTTAAAACCATATAATCCATCCAAGTAACTGCCTTAAAACCCAGTTGGTTAATTTCATTGAGGCGAAACCAAATATCTAAATGCTGATTTTTTATTTTGACAAATCCATTGATTGAATCTGTAAAATTAAGTGCAAAAATTTCGTAACCAATTTCAGAATAATCCTTTAGTTGGATTTTTTGATTTTCAGACACAAAATAAATCTCATAAGTAAATTGGTTATTGGTTTCTTTATTCCCTATTCTTTTCACAGTACCAATCACTTTCCCATTGGCCGCATTATATGCCATAAAACCTTGTTTGGGTGAGAGAATACAGCAGTTTTTTTCAGCATATTTAAGACTGTCTATTGCGGTTATAATAAGTCCGCTTTTGGGACTGTACTTTGCATCTGTTGCAAATTCAGCTATTGGGGATGTGACAATGCTTTTATTATTATTTTGTTTCTTCCTACAATTAAACTCAAAAGGATATTTTTTCCAATCTGAATCTCTATTTTTTCGGACAGTAAAATTCCATTTATTTTTTTGTTTGGCATCGCTTTCTAAAACACTAATAATATCATCTGTATGGCAGCCTATATATTCAGAATCGAAATTGCAATCATCGTCATTACTTTTAAAATATCTTGGTGTATCCCAAGTTTCTTTATAAAAAAATATACGTATCTCATTCTTACAAAGAATGAGGTTTGATTTACTATATCTTTTAACAGAATTCGCTAATGAGTCTAAATTATTAGCGCTATTTGCAATAACTATGTGTTGATGGCTTTTATTATTAGAAAAACTTTTTTCCGTTTTTAAAGGAAAAAACTGAGCTTTTTGATTACAACTACAAATCATTAAAAAAAAACTGAGCTCTAATGCGTATCTTGTTTTTCTCATATTTATTAGTTTTCCTTTTTACAGCCTTTTATTTTCCTAACGTTTTACGTTGTTATATGCAATAGCCTCTCTTTTGGTATTAACATCTATTTAATAAAACCATTTATCTTTTTAAGAAATGGTTTTATTGATAAAATAATCAAGACATACATTCCGTAACTAGAAATAAATTTACCCTCGGTTGTCTCTAATATCGCAGGGTTATTTCTTTTATAATTAATAGTTGTTTTATCACCAACAGCTTCTACCACCCCTATAAAAGGTATTCTTAAAATTTCAGTACTCCCTAATTGTTCTGCTCCATTTTCTAAATGAAACGTAATAACAGCTGAGCTTCTTAATCATTTACCACCATGTGTAGTAATTTTCGTAATTTCTCCTTCTGTTTTAACCCAGTCTGTCTCTTGTGAAAAAGAAAAGGCGGTTACCAAAAGTAGCGCTATAACGAATATATTTTTCATAGAAATAAACTTAAGTGTTTTGTTACGGTATTATACTTGTTTTACAAAACCTCTCAATGAAGGTTTCACGAAACAGAAATTTCACGAAACACTTGTTCCATTTCTTCAAAAGCTTTTTTCTGAGCAGGAGCAAGCAATACATCTTTTATCTTCCCAGTAACTATTTCTAATATATTTTGGTATGCTTTTTGGCTTTTCCCAAAGTAAGCATGTATCATTTTACTTGGTATAATGTGATTTACTTTTACAGTATTTTCTTTTACAAAAAACACTTTTACGGCGTGCATATTGCTTTTTTTAAGAACAAGACACTCCGCCATTTGGCCGTTAGCATTTGTTCTATGTTCCCAAATATCATAGGCTTTAGCGCATTCAAAAGAAGAGGTGTTTTTTAAAAAATTATAAAGGTTATCTAAAGTATTATACTCTCTTTTAAGTTCTATTAGATTTTCCATTCGTTTAGTTGTTTTTTTTAATTAGAAAGCCACTTTTAGTGTGGCTCTCTAATTTGTTATTTTACAAAGTCATTAAAATGCTCTTACTGCACGAACTGATGCCGTATTTGATTTGAGATTTAATGATTGAAGTTGCTGATTTCCAAGAAATTGAAAATATGAAGAAGTAGCGCTCCCTTCAGTTGAAGACCAGTAAAAAGAATTATTAAAGGCAGTTCCACCATTTGCAATTAATGCTGCATTTACAATTATTCTATTTAAATACATTTCATGCAATTCACTCACAGAAGGTAAAAACCAATCGCTAAAAGAGGTTGCATCATAATTAGTAGCGAGGTAAGCAGCTGTTCCCACTGTTGTACAGGCAGTTTCAATTGCTATAGTATTTGATGCTCCACTACCTATACCTCCACTTGTACCAAGTACACTAGTACCTGCACATCCCCATACTGCATTACTACTTTGATCATTTACTGCACATACCAAACCATGATTGTTGTCTGTGGGATCAACCCAAAATACAACACCACCATCTCTAAAATCCCCAATAGTTGCTGCTTCATTTACATCATTAATGCTAATAGTAGCATTTGCAGATACTGAATACACACCATTATCAACCGAGATAACTACATACATACTTGGGTTTGTTTCAAAATCAAATAAAGTGGCATCAGCAACGGTTAATTCTCCTGTGTTTTGGTCTATACTTACTGCTCCTGCTGGATTCTGAAAGGTTATAGCATACGTTAAACTCCCACTACTTGTTGCAGATAAAGCACCTATAATGTCACCATTGGTAGGGTTTTCATTAATATCTGTGGTTAAATTTTGAACACTTATTTCATCTACATCATTAAGATTAATAGTAACTGTTGCTGCATTTTCGGCATCATCTACAGTTATAGTCGCCGTAATAACCGGATTTGTTTCAAAATCAAATAAGTTAGGGTCTGCAACTGTTAATTCGCCTGTAGTTGCATCTATATTTAAAGCTCCTACTGGTGTTTGGGATGTTATACTGAAATTTAAAGGTGCTCCTCCTGTAGTTTGTACAGTACCAATAACTTGCCCATCAGTCGGGTTTTCATCAATGGCTACGGTGAAATCTTGAATGTTTATCTCATTTACATTGGTTAGATTAATCGTTGCCGTTGCTGGGTTTTCAGCATCACTAACTGAGATAGTTGCCGTTAGTATAGGATTTGTTTCAAAGTCAAATAAGCTGGCATCAACAACGGTTAATTCTCCTGTGTTAGCATCTATATTTAAGGCCCCTGCTGGAGTTTGTGATGTTATACTAAAATTTGAGGTTGCGCTTCCGCCTGTTTGAAAGGTGCCAACAACTTGCCCATTGGTCGGATTTTCATCAATAGCCACCGTTAAATCTTGAATGGTCGCTTCATTTAAGTTGTTCAAGTTAATTGTTACTGTGGCGGGACCTGACGCGTCAACAACTGAAACGATTGCAGTAATAACTGGATTTACTTCAAAGTCAAATAAAGCGGCATCGGCAACGGTTAATACCCCTGTACTGGTATTTATATCTAGAGCTCCTGCTAATGCTTGAGATGAGATACTGAAACTCATAGTTCCTGTCCCATCCGTTTCTATAGTGCCAACAACCTGTCCATTGGTTGGATTTTCATCCATTGCAACTGCTAAATCCTGAACGTTTATAACACTTTCATCATCGTCGCTTTTACAACCAAAAATGGTAAGTAAGGCTACTAGTACTGATAAATTAAATATTTTTTTCATGTTTATTTTTATTAATTAAAAGGTTGTTTTTTTATTCTATTTTTAATAGTCCATTTTTATAAAATCACCATTTAAGGTATAGTAAAAACTAAATGTTGTGCCTCCGTTTTCTGGTTTCAAACTTATGGCATATTCAATTTTAGATACGTCTCCGTTTTTCGGGAATTTTATAAAGGCTATAGATAACGTTGGATCTTCAATGTTTTTTTCGGTGGTTAATTGTTTTTTCGCCTTTTCTGTCAATTCTCCCAACTTAGCAAGGTTAATTTTTTCATTTAACTGAAACATAAAATCTGCTGCTTTATTACCTTCAGGAACTTCAAGAGATATCTCTGAGTCTTGTTTCCAGTTATCCTGTACTAAATTCCATTTTCCCATTTTTAAAGACTCAGGATCATCGGTAACAGTTGTACTAATCGTATTCCCTATACCTTTAATGTATAGAATTTTTAAATCAGTGTAATAAGCGTTATCACCAAATTTGCTTTTGATGTCTTTTTCTATGACTTTAAATCCTTCTGCATTAGCTGATTGTTTACTCGTACCTCCTCCACAAGAAACTAGAGTTGCTATTACGGCTATTACTAGGGTAAATTTTATTATTTTCATTTTATTTGTTTTATTTGATACTAATTCTATTTATTATTCGTCCTCATAATTCCCAAAGAAAAAATACAAAGCACCTCCACCAAGAATCAAAAGTATACGTATGACCCACCCCATTGTTGTACCCCAAACATCTACCCAAGCAAGTAATCTAATGTTGTAGTTAAAAATAGAAAGTACTATAGATATAATACCCATAGCTGCAAGTAGCAAACCTCCTTTACCTAATTTTGATTTAATGTTGTCCATATGTTTTGATCTATTTTAAGGATAAAAGTATATGGTACTAATGAAGAAAGAAATAGAGAATCTATTTCTGAGGCTTAAGAATAAATAAGTGTGATACTTTATGAAATATTCGCAAAAAGGAATATGTTGATTTTATAGATAATTAAAAGTAATACTGAAATTAGTTTTTATTCCAGTTTAAAAACGTAGTTAAAAAAGGTTCTTTTTTTCGAGAGGATACGGGTATCTTTTTTCCGTTTTTTAAATGAATAACACCAGATTTATCATACTTGTCTATGAATTTTAAGTTCACCATAAACGATTGATGTGGACGTGTAAAATTAACTTTATAAAGTTGTTTTTCAAATTCTTTTAATGTTTTTGAAACCAAATATTTTTTACCATCGTTACAGTAGAAAGTAGTATAGCCTTTATCGGTTTCGCAATACATTAATTCATTCAAATCTACAACTTGAAAACTATCATGAAGTGATAATATTAATTTAGAGTCTTCATTATTCCATACCTGTTTTACCTTCTTTATTTGTTGTTTTTGTTCTGCAACAGGCAATGCAGCAACTTTTTGTATGGCCATTTGAAGCTCATCTATATCAACAGGTTTTAACAAATAGTCTACTGCGCCAATTTTTAATGCCTGCAAAGCGTATTCCTCGTAGGCAGTAATAAAGATAATTTTAAAAGATAAATTCTCTGTTTGTTCTAAAAAATCAAAAGCAGTACCATCGGTAAGATTAATATCTAAAAAGATTAATTCTGGTTTACAAGCATTTGCAACAATAACGGCTTCTTTTACAGATTCGCATTCGCCTAGTACTTCTACTTCAGAATCTATTAATTGTAATAAATTAAGTAGTGCTTTTCTTATATATGCTTTATCTTCTATTATTAATGCCTTCATTATTATGCTACAATTATTTTATAAGGAATTACTAAAGTAACAATTGTTCCTTTAGCATTGTTCTTTTTTCGATCTTCAATGGTAACTGAACCTTTTATTTTAAAATCTTTAGATAGTATTTTTAAGCGCTCAGAAGTTATCGTTGTTGATAATGATTTCTTATCCTTCCTTTTATTTTCTGTTTGAGAATCGATCCCAGTTCCATTATCAGTAATGGTACAAATTAACTTTTCATCTAAATATGTTAAGTGAACATCAATTTTCTTATTTCCTTTTTGATTTTTAAACGCATGTTCTATCGCATTTTCAACAAAGGGTTGAATAAGCATTGGTGGTATTTTAAATATAGATTCATCTACAGTATCATCTATTGAAACCAAGTATTTGTAGGATTCATTTTCTAAATTCTGAAGTGCCAAATAGTTTTTTACCGCTGTTAATTCTTGGCAAAGAGATACTGTTTTATCTCTAGAATTCTCCAAAATTATACGCAATAGTTTTGAAAACTTTGACAAATATGTAACCGATTTTCGTTCTTCCTTATTTAAAATCATGCCTTGCAATACGGAAAGTGAATTAAATATAAAATGTGGTGTCATTTGTGAACGCAACAGCTTTTGCTCGATAACTATATTTTGAGTTTTTGATTTTACATTTCTTAATTTCAAATAAAATATAATAGCTCCTAAAAGTATTGAAACCATCAAAAAACCAATAATTGCCCATAAATAATCTTGTTTAGATTTTTCTAAATTCTCACTAGTAATTGCTACTGTTTTTGTTAGTTTTAATTCTCTAATATTTGCCGAATCTATTGCTTGTTTGTATCGATACTCGTATTCTAATTGTGTGATTTTTTCAATGTTTTCTTTATTGAAAAGACTGTCGTTTAATATTTTAAATTGTTGATGGCTTGAAAGAGCTTTTTTGTAGTCGCCTGTAGCTTTATAAATCTTGGAAAGAATTTCCGAAACTTCTTTTTTATAATCCAAAAAACCGTGTTTTTTGGAAATTTTATTTGCTTCAGACACATTGCTTAGAGCACTATTATACTCTTTTTGGTTCGCATATGTTCTCGACAATCCAATAAAAGCCTCACATAATGCTCGCTTGCTTTCAATTTCTATTCCATTTTTCTTCGCCTCAGTGAAGTATTGATTTGCTGTTCTATAATCTTTTAATGCCAAATAAACCTCACCAATATTATTTAAAACATAGGGAATATCACTTTTTGCACCAATTTGTTTTCCTATACTTAATGCATCAAAATAATGTTCCAGCGCACTTTTGTAATCACCATTTTCCTCATGTATCATTCCAATACCATTCAATATTGAGGAAATTCCTTTTTTGTTATTAATCCGCTCGAAGATTTCTAAAGACTTTTCATAACTCTTCATTGCTTTATCATAGTATTTCTGAGTCTTATAAATAGAACCCATATTGAAAAGGCCATGAGCAATACTTATACTATCCCCAAGATTTTTATTAATGTACAAAGATTTTTTAAAGTGCTCTAGAGCAAGTGGGTAGTTACCCTGATCCATGTAAATAGTACCCAAATTATTTAAACTGTAAGCAACCCGTTGCTCATTTTCATCAGCTTTAGCAATAGAAAGCGCTTTTTTTAAATATAAAAGGGCTTCGCCAAAATCCCCCAATTCTTGATTTGTACTTCCCAAATTTATTAGACTCGCAGAAAGATTTTTACTTCCAATTTCCTCTTCTATCCTGATTGCTTTTTTAAGGTACGATATTGATTTTCTAAGTTCCCCTTTATTTTTATAGGCTATGCCCATGGCATTGTAACAGTTAGCACACCCCTTTTTGAAATCAATATTTTCATACAATTTCAACGCCTCATTATAATAACGGAATGCTTGGTCATAATTCGCTTGTATTGACTCGGTTATACCTCTTATGTAGATGCTTCTGCCCTTCCCTTTTTTAAAATGGATAACTTCAGCTATCTCATCTGCTTCTTCCAAATATTCAAGAGTTATAGGCATATCTTTACTGAAATAAGAAAAAGCCAGTGCATTTAAAAGATTCACTCTCGTTGAATCCCTTTCTTTATGATTCTGCAATTCAATTTTTAGGCTATCTATTTTTGAATTTTGAGAATATCCATTTATAGTGAAAATCACAAAAACAAGTAAGGCAAAAAAGTATTTATCTAATTTCATTATAATTAATTCACTATTTAGTTTTTATCAATTTTATAAGGAATAATCAAAGTAACAATTGTTCCTTGTTCCTTGTACTTTTTTCGATCTTCAATAGTAACTGAACCTTTCATTTTAAAATCTTTTGATAATATTTTTAAGCGCTCAGAAGTTATCGTTGTTGATAATGACTTTTTATGCTGGTTCTTACTTTCTATTAGCCCGTCAATCCCAATACCGTTATCTGTAATTGTGCAAATTAGGTTTTCATTTAAATACCTAAGCTCTACATCAATTTCTCTATCTTTTTTTTGATTAATAAACGCATGCTCTATTGCATTTTCAACAAAGGGTTGAATAAGCATTGGTGGAATTTTAAATATAGATTTATCTACAGTATCATCTATTGAAATCCTGTATTTGTATGATTCGTTTTCTAAATTCTGAAGTGCCAAATAGTTTTCTATTGCTGTTAATTCTTGACAAAGAAACACTGTTTTATCTCTAGAATTTTCCAAAATTATGCGCAGTAGTTTTGAAAACTTTGACAAATATGAAACCGATTTTCGTTCTTCCTTATTTAAAATCATGCCTTGCAATACGGAAAGCGAATTAAATATAAAATGTGGTGTCATTTGTGAACGCAACAGCTTTTGCTCGATAACTATATTTTGAGTTTTTGATTTTACATTTCTTAATTTCAAATAAAATATAATAGCTCCTAAAAGTAGTGAAACCACTAAAAAACTAATAATTGCCCATAAATAATCCTGTTTCGATTTTTCTAAATTCTCACTAGTGATTGCTACTGTTTTTGTTAGTTTTAATTCTCTAATATTTGCAGAATCTAATTCTTGTTTGTACTTGTATTCATATTCAATTTGAGTGATTTTTTCAATATTTTCTTTATTGAATAGGCTGTCACTTAATATTTTAAATTGTTTATGACTTGCAAAAGCTTTTTTATAGTTCCCTGTATTTTTATATATTTCTGAAAGTAACTCTGAAGCTTTTTGTTGAGCTGTAAGTAGTTCTAGTTCTTCTGATAATTCCCTGCCTTTTTGAACAAAAGAAAGTGCTTTTCGATATTTTTTCTCGTGTATATAAGTTTCAGAAATCCCTAAGAAACTATAAGTTATATGATCTCTTATATTTGCTTTTTCACTAATGTCTATAGCTTTTATGAAATTTTCTCGGGCAACTGAATATTTATTAAGTAATAAATTAATTTTTCCAATATTTATAAAAGATGAAGAAACTTGTTTTATACTATTAATTTCTTGACTAACTTCTAAAGATTTCCTATAATATTCGAGTGCTTTCGTATACTCTTTTTTATGTAGATAAACATTACCTATATTATTATTATTTACAGCAATAAGAGCTACATTCCCTTTTTGTAACGAAAAGTCTAAAGATTGTTTATGGTATTCTAAAGCTGTATCGTATTTGTTTAAGGAGCTATAAATATCTCCTAAATTATTAAATACATTAGCGATACCAAGAGTATCCCCAACCTTTTGTTTAAACTCTAAGCCCTTATTAATATATTCTATAGCCAATGGATAGTTTCCTTGTACTTTATAGAGAATACTTAAATTATATTGTATAGATGCAATGCTAGTTTCATCGTTGATTTCTATACTATGATTTAATGCATTTTTGTAATTTGAAATAGCTTCATTGTACCTTCCTGTTTCTGAGTATACATTCCCTATATTTAATAAGTTCTTAATAAGAACACTTTTATTACCTATCTTTTTATTAATTTTAGCTGTTTTTTTATAATAAGCTAAAGCCTCTTCGTATTGACCTTGCCTAGTATAAATTATCCCAAAAGCATTATAGACTGAGGCAATACCATCTTGATAATTAATAGATTCATAATACTTTAATGAGCCCTTAAAAAAATCTAGACTTCCTTTATAATTAGATTTTCTGCTTTCGAGAATACCTCTTAAGTATAAAACTTTTGCTTTACCTTTTATATAATTTAAATCATTGCTTAAATCTTCTGCTTTTTTTAGATATAATTTAGTTGCTTCCAAATCACTTTGAAAAGAAAAAAAAGCTAGATTATTTAACAACTTCACTTTAGTTGTATCTTTTTCTATATGAATTTTTAATTCCCTTTTTAAACTGTCAATTTTAGCGTTCTGAGATTGTATATTTAGAGTGCTAAACAAAAAACAAAATAAGGAAAAAACATACTGGCTGGTAGAATTCATAAAAATGCAATTGACTGACTTTTAGTATAATTAATTATAATATGCTAAAACTACTATTTATTTAGACAACTTACTTCTGATGGAAGTAATTCCAATAACTTTTTGTTTTTTACTACCCTATTATATTATTCAATGCCTAAGATTATCTGATCAAAACGTTTATCAAATTAATAAATCAAACTAAAAAAAGAATGCTATCATTATATCTTTTGAAGACAATGATGTCTTATACATCAAGTCTTTTGATACCGTTCCATCAATTTTAGTTAAATAAATTGCCATTCTAAAAATCAATATTTTCAAAACAATTTGTTTTTTAGTTTGTTCACAACAAAATTAAGGCATTCTAGAACATTTTTTTTAACAATCTGTTATTAATATCTACAATTACAGATTATTAATCAAAACCATCAATTTCACTAAATAACCATCATTACTTTTCTTATGAGAAAAAAATATTTTTCAGTAAACCAATCCATTATGAAGAAAATCACTTTTCTACTATTATTTTTATTATTTACAATCTTTTCACACCAAACCTATTCACAAACGTATGACCTTACAGCTGCGACAACCACAAGTAATACACCAACCTCAGTAAGTGAGATACTTTCAGGGGTAACGATGACGGTGCAAACTAAGAATAATAGTGGGAACAATATAACTATAGCGACCGATCCATCATTTGGGACCAATCAAGTAGCCTTTCATAATTCAGCTTCAACCAATACAGAAGAAATGATTATTTCTTTTGACGCAGCGGTTAATGTTAGTTCTATTAGAGTTATTAGTGATATCACTCACTCAAGAACCTGGACATTTACTCCAACAGGTGGGAGTAATACCGCTGTTGATGAGACGGGTACTTTTGCTACATCAACAGATGTTACATTGGATTTTGTAGGAGTAACTACAATTACAATTACGTCTGATTTTACAGGTGGATTACAGGAGCGAATGGTTTTTGATCAACTAACCCTTGCACTCGCAGATGTAATAGCTCCAACCTTAGATAGTTCTTCACCTACCGATGGAGCTTCAGCGATAGCTACCAGTAGTAATATTGTACTAACATTTGATGAGAACATCGCTTTTGGAACTGGAAACATCCAAGTAATTGATATCACCGATGCATCGAACTCCTTTACCATAGATGCAGCTTCTCCTGGAACACAAGCATCAATTAGCGGAGCAGTACTAACAATTAACCCAAGTGCAAACTTAGATGATAATTCTAACTACGCAATACAGATTGCAGCTACGGCAATAGACGATACTAGTGGGAATTCTTATGCAGGGATCACCAACAATACAACTTTAGACTTTACAACAAGTGTTTCTACTAGTTTTACCGCTCTAGCAGATTTATGTATCGATGCAGGGGTACAAGCAGGTTTAGGAGGAGGTACACCTACAGGTGGAGTATATTCTGGAACAGGAGTTACCGATAATGGAAATGGAATGACCTATAGTTTTGACCCTGCTGCCGCAGGCGTAGGAACACATACAATCACGTATACCAATGGAGGAGTTGCAACAGATAACGTAGAAGTATTTGCTTTACCAACAGTAACATTTACTGCTCTAGCAGATTTATGTATAAACGCAGGAGTTCAAGCAGGTTTAGGAAGTGGAGATCCAACTGGCGGAATATATTCTGGAGCGGGAATTACTGATAATGGAAATGGAACAACCTATAGTTTTGATCCAGCAGCAGCTGGAGTAGGAATCCATACAATTACATATTCGTTTACAAATGCTAATGGATGTTCAGGTTCAGTATCAGACAATGTAGAAGTATTTGGTTTACCATTTGTGACTTTTACCGCTCCTGCAGATCTATGTATAAACGAAGGGGTGCAAACTGGTTTAGGAAGTGGAAGTCCAACTGGCGGAGTATATTCAGGAACAGGAATTACTGATAATGGAAATGGAACGACCTATAGTTTTGATCCAGCAACAGCAGGAGTAGGAATCCATACAATTACATATTCGTTTACAAATACTAACGGATGTTCAGGTTCGGCATCAGACAATGTAGAAGTATTTGATTTACCAACAGCAACTTTTACTGCTCCAGCAGATTTATGTATAAACGCAGGAGTACAAGCAGGTTTAGGAAGTGGAATTCCAACTGGCGGAATATATTCTGGAGCGGGAATTACTGATAATGGAAATGGAACAACCTATAGTTTTAATCCAGCAGCAGCTGGAGCAGGAACACATACAATTACCTATTCGTTTACAAATGCGAATGGATGTACAAACGCAGCAGCTGATGATATCGAAGTTTTTGCTTTACCAACAGTAACTTTTACTGCTCTAGCAGATTTATGTATAAACGCAGGAGTGCAAGCAGGTTTAGGAAGTGGAAATCCAACTGGCGGAATATACTCTGGAGCGGGAATTACTGATAATGGAAATGGAACAACCTATAGTTTTGATCCAGCAGCAGCTGGAGTAGGAATCCATACAATTACATATTCGTTTACAAATGCTAATGGATGTTCAGGTTCAGTATCAGACAATGTAGAAGTATTTGGTTTACCATTTGTGACTTTTACCGCTCCTGCAGATTTATGCATAGACGAAGGGGTACAAGCAGGTTTAGGAAGCGGAAGTCCAACTGGCGGAGTGTATTCTGGAGCGGGAATTACTGATAATGGAAATGGAACAACCTATAGTTTTGATCCAGCAACAGCAGGAGTAGGAATCCATACAATTACATATTCGTTTACAAATGTTAATGGATGTTCAGGTTCGGCATCAGACAATGTAGAAGTATTTGATTTACCAACAGCAACTTTTACTGCTTCAGCAGATTTATGTATAGACGAAGGGGTACAATCAGGTTTAGGAAGTGGAATTCCGACTGGCGGAGTATATTCTGGAACAGGAATTACTGATAATGGAAATGGAATGACCTATAGTTTTGATCCAGCAGCAGCTGGAGCAGGAACACATACAATTACCTATTCGTTTACAAATGCGAATGGATGTACAAACGCAGCAGCTGATGATATCGAAGTTTTTGCCTTACCAACGGTGACTTTTACCGCTTTGGCTGACCTGCAAGATATTGCTGGAATTCAAACTGGCTTAGGTGGCGGCTTATCAACTGGAGGAATATATTCAGGAACTGGAGTTACTGATGATGGAAACGGAATGACCTATAGTTTTGATCCAGCAGCAGCAGGAATAGGAACGCATACAATTACATATTCATTTACAAATGCTAATGGATGTTCAGGTTCGGCATCAGACGCTGTAGCAGTATCTAATCTAATTTCACCAACTGTTACTTTTGATAATATCACAAAAACTTATGGCGATGCTAATTTTAATTTAGCTGCTACTTCTAATTCTGGAGGTACTATTAGTTATTCTATTATAGGAACTGGTAACGGAACTAGTTTATTTGGTACTAATAACCAAACAATAACTTTAGGAAATATAGGAACAGTAAGTATTAGAGCAACACAAACTGCAAATGGAACATTTTCTTCAACTACCAAAGACATTACGCTAACAATAAACAGTGCAGCATTAACAATATCTGTCAATGCAGGACAAACAAAAGTGTATGGAACAACTGACGCTGTATTAGCATATACCATTACAGACTTTGTTAATGGAGATACAGAAGCAGATTTAGATACTCCGGTAAATATATCAAGAGTTGCAGGTGAAAACGTAGGGAATTATGCAATTACTCTATCTGCTGCTGCTGATGCAAACTATACGGTAAATCTTGTAAACAACACATATGCCATCTCAAAAGCTACCTTAACAGCAACAGCCGATGATAAATCTCGTAACTACGGAGAAGACAATCCAGAATTTACCATTAGCTATACTGGTTTTGTTAACGGTGATACAGAAGTTGATTTAGATACAGCTCCAGTAGCAAGTAGCACAGCAACTAACAGTACTACTGCTGGAACCGTAAGTATTGATTTAAGTACAGGAACAGACATTAACTACGAAATAGTTAATACAAACGGAACTTTAACCATTTTAGCTGATACAACAAACAGTATTACTATAAATAAAAAGTATGGTTTCTCCCCTAATGGAGATGGTATTAATGATACTTGGCTAATTGATAATATCGAAAACTATGAAAACAATGTAGTAAAAGTCTATAACAGATCAGGAAAATTAGTTTACGAACAAAAGGCATATAAAAATACTTGGAATGGAGTCGCTAATACAATTGGTGGGAATCAAAAACTACCAGTAGGCCCCTATTTATTTATTATTGAATTGAATAATGCTAATGAAAAACCTGTACAAGGTTGGTTATACATTAATTATTAATCAAAAGTAAATATGAATTTTTCAAGAATTTTTAAAAACACCAACATGAACAGCATTTCAAAATTTAGTTTAGCTTTTGTACTTTTTACCATCAATATTATGGTAGCACAGCAAGATCCTAATTTTACCTTATATAATTACAATATGAATATTATTAACCCTGCTTATGCGGGAGCTAATAATCTAACAGAGCTTAGTCTATCGCATAGAAGTCAATGGGTAGGTGTCGATAACGCTCCAGAAACACAAAGCCTGTCTTTTAGTATGCCTTTAAAAAATAATTTGGGTATTGGTGCTTCTATTATAAAAGACAAAGTCTTTGTATTAAAAGAAACTGATATCGCTATTGATATATCATATAAATTAAAACTATCAGAAACCCATAATTTATTTTTTGGAGTAAAAGCTGGTGGTGGTTTTGTAAATATTAATTTAAGTGATACTGGTGCTCCAGGAAATGATCCGTTATTTGCTGAAAATCAAAGTTTTTTTAACACTCATGTGGGTGCTGGTTTATACCTAAAGCACAAAAACTACTATGTTACGCTTTCTACACCTAATATATTAAGTGGAAAACGGTATGAAAAAGATGGTAATGTACCAAGTGAAGCGGTAAATAGCATGCACATGTACTTGGGAAGTGGATATACCTTTGCAATCAATCCAAATTTTCAAGTAACACCAGCTATAATGATTAGACATGTAAAAGGGACTCCTGTTTCTTACGACCTGTCTTCTACATTAAAGATGTATGACAAAATTAGCCTTGGTGGTAATTACAGGATAGACGAAATGGTCTCTATATATACCCTACTACATCTTGCTAATGATAAATTAAAACTTGGTTTTGCATATGATATTACTGCTACCAAAATAGACGCAGTAGGAGACGAAAATTCTATTGAGTTTATCATAAAATATGCGCTTTAAATCCTAAATAAAAAAGCACATTTTAAGCATTAAAAAATCCAGTGGAGCTTGTTTTCGCTGGATTTTTCACATCTCAATGTTTATAAAAAAGGAAAATAACGAATTTATTTCTCTCATAAAAGGTGATTTTTGAATTTTCCTGAATCACCAATCTATGAAAACATATCTTACAGCAATAATTACTGATAAATGTTATACTTTAAGTGATATTTCTACTGGTATCGGGGTTAGTGAAACCTTTATTTCAAGTTTAGGCCTTTCTCAAAGTCCGGCAACTTCTACTATGAGCAACGGCAACAAGAACAGGAGTTATATAATGTTCGAGAGCCTGTATCATGGGCCATTGACACATTATGCACACCTATTATCAAAGCGGCATGAATCCCATATTATCAAAGAAATCAAAGACCACAGTATAAAACTAATAGATAGTACCGGTATTATAGTCTATGCTTATCCATGTTTAACTGGTCAAAGTTTACTCGTCCATTTTATTGTTTTAAAAGAGCTCATGATATGCTTCGCAATTCGGACAGCAAAAGGAGGAATCAAAATACACACCTGTTGGGACGATACAATGATGATTCCAGATGTAATAAAAACGATGGGACATTGAATTGTTCTTCAAGGCATTCAAACAGAATCTTCAGATTAAAACCTTTGTTGGTACAAGCGAAAATGCCGTAAAATCACAGATATACATTGCATTGATAACCTATTTGCTACTTCAACTCATAGTCAGAACCATAGCCAAGGATAAGCATGCCTTTTCTAATTTCGTGGAGAAAATAATAATTTGCCTATCTTTTACCTCACCCTAGATTATGTCTGTAATCAGGTAGGAGAAAGAGCAAAAAAACAAGAGGTAAACCACAGACATATTTTCACTTTAAAACCGACTTATTTTTTGCCTAAATAAAAAACAATTCCTTTTAGCAAGGGTTAACCGATGCTTTTTGTGTGTGTGTGTGTTTATAAACTTTCGGATGGGTGTAAAAATAAATAAAATGTCAATGCTCCAAAAATAGCAATCCAAATAGCAATAAATACTTCTCTTTCTAATAAATGCATTTGTAATACTAAATCTGCATTTGATAAGAATTTAAATGCCAACGCCAATTCCAAAAATCCTAAAACTACTTTTACAGTATTTAACCAACCTCCAGATTTTGGTAATGAATTTAACCAACTTGGAAAAGCTGCAAATAATGCAGGTGGTAAAGATAAAAGAGTGCAATTCAAATTAAAACAAATTCAAAAGGAATTGCCTCAAAAAGTTACAGAATACTCCAGAGAAGATTTGCAATTGAATTTTGAAAGGATTCATCGGGAAGCAACTAAAATTACAAACATAACTATTTACACTCTTAAGAAGGAATCTAAAATTATGGAATAATAACAGCACACAATTTTACAAAAAAATAAATAGGTTTTTAAAACATATTTTGAAAATTAAATTTTACTTTGCAGTATGATTTTCGTTGTCCTCATAGGTGTAATTCTATCAAGTTTATTATTGACACTTTTAATCTTTAAAAAAATAAAAAATAAGGCAGATTATGTTTTATTACCATATCTAGGCCTTTCAATTTTACATCAACTATTCTTTTACCTAGATTATAGCGGTGCAATTCATACAAATGAACTAATTTGGGGATTAGGCAACGGGCTCATATTACTTGAAGGTCCATTATTTTGTTTTTATATTTATTCCCTCACAAAAAATAACTATTTATCTAAAAAAATATACCTCATAAATATTTTACCTTTTTTAGTTTATGGAATATTTTATTTCTATTATTTCCATAATGTATTTCCGAATACAAATACTCAAATTTATAACGGCTTTATTTATATTAATGATCAATTATCAATTGTTTGGCTAACCTTTTCCGTTGCTTTCATGCTTACCGGACCGATATATCTATTTTGGTTTTATAGAATGCTAAAATCTTATGATGCAAATTTGAAGCAGCAAGTGTCCAATTATGAGAAAATGAATAGAAAATGGGTGAAAGCTTTGTTTATGATATACATAACGTCAATATCAATTATATTGCTGAGTTATATCGTTTCGATAATGTCACCGACTATTCCCACAGCAGTTTTTCAATTGAGCTTTAGAATTATATATATTATAGGAATTCTGTTAATTGCCTTTATTGCGTTAAAAAACACCACAATTTTTTCAAATATTGTTTTTGAAGAGGAAAGTTCAAAAAGTGAAAAGCGATATGAAAATTCTAAAATAAATAGCGATAAAAAGGAACTTCTGAATACTAAGCTGATTGATTATATGTCAGTCGAAGAACCGTATTTAGAACCTCGACTCACTCTAAAACAACTCTCTATAGAATTAGAAATGTCAGCACACATGCTGTCGCAAATAATAAATGAAGTGCACAGTCAAAACTTCTATGACTTTGTTAATTCTTATAGAGTAAAACACCTCAAAGAATTGTTAGATGATAAGCAATATAAAACCAAAACCTTACTTGCTATTGCGTTAGAATCAGGTTTTAATAGTAAAGCTACTTTTAATAATGTATTTAAAAAACTGACTAATCAAACACCTTCTGAATACATAAAAAACCAAAAATAAACCTCCAAATTTGTCTGATCTTATAAGTTCGGTCGATGGTAATTATAATAAACTGTTAGTTTGCAATATATTCAGTTAATTATAATCTTATATGAAAAAAATACTTATTGCAGTTATAGTTGCACTTATCATAATTCTTTGCTACTTCCTTTTCGAACCCATTGTTATACATAATTTTGGAAAAGAAAAACTAGAAGATTTTAGTCACTTACAACCAAATATTAAGCACAGTAAACAAATTAAAAAACAAGCTGATAGTTTATTAATATCAGAATTTAATAAACTTAAAACTCCTGCTCTATCGGCTTCCATAGGAATAAATAATATTAATATTTGGTCAAATACAATTGGATATGCCGATATTGATAACCGAATCATTGCAGATTCTCTTACCAAATTTAGAATTGGCAGTACATCAAAGGCATTAACATCCGTTGGTTTAGGTATTTTAATTCAGAGTGAAAAACTTGCAACTCAATCTTTAGTTGGAGACTTCGTACCATATGCGAGTGAAAAAATATCTAAATTAACATTACGTCAAGTGGCCTCACATACTTCAGGAATTAGAAACTATGGAACTTGCTATTGTTTTCCAATTTGGGAATATTATAATAATAATGAGTATAATTTAATTGAAGAAAGTGTTGCTGTTTTTAATAGTGATGAATTACTTTTTGAACCGAGTACAAACTTTAGCTACAGTTCATACAACTATACATTGTTAAGTGCAATGATGGAAACAGCTTCAGAAAAAAAGTTTCTACCCTTCATGCAAGATAAAGTATTTCAACCTTTAAATATGAATCAGACCAAAGCCGACAGAAAGAATCAGAAGAAAGAAGGTACCGCAAAATTTTACGAGGTGGAAAATGGAGAAATTAAAGAATCGTATGAGGTTAACAATAGCGTAAAATGGGCCGGAGGTGGATTTCTTTCAACACCAAATGATTTAGTCAAATTAGGGAATGCAGTTCTTAATTACAGATTATTAGACTCATTAACTACCGCAATATTATTTGAACCTGTAAAACTTAATTCAGGTCAAGTAAATAGTGATAACTATGGGCTGGGTTGGAGAAACGATATGTATAAGAACATCCATGAAGATGGACACGATGTGAATATTATTCATCACGGAGGAGTAGCAATGGGTTCAACAGCAATGCTGATTTTGTTACCTGAATATAATTTAACAGTTGCTGTAACAATGAATAGAAACGCAACATCAAGAGAAACAAAAAATTTATTCTTTAGTCTTCCACATAAACTAGCTAGCTTATTTATCAATTCAAATATTATTGAAGCGAAATTTTAAAACTTACCCAAGAGTGATAAATTTTACAACTGAAGAAAAATGTTTACAATCAAAACTCTAATTAAAATGAAACGAAACATGAAAAATAAAATAAAATTCAAATTACTAGCAATGCTAGTTTTGATATCATTAGGAAACCTATTTGGGCAAAATTCGAATAACAAAATATTTTTTTTAAATGATTATTATTCAGCCTATACAGACATTGCAAAAAATGATACTGCAAATCGAGATAATTTATACAAAGAAAAAATCCAAACTGCTATTGGTAACAGTTACTTTTTAAAAAGTGAATATTCTTTCATTGTAAATGATTTTTTGTCTGTACCAATCCAAAATACAACTGAATTAAAAAAAACAATAGAAAGACTTAACGTTAATAAAAAAAGGATTGAAAGTAAAATTGCTTCGGCATTAAAAAAAAGTAGTAGCTATCTAAAAAATGATAACTTAACTATTTATATTCTACCAGCAAACCCTGATAACAAAGCAGTAATGCAGAGCATGAAGGGAATTATGGGCTTAACAGCAGGAAGCAAACAAATTCTGATAACAATTGAACCTACAATATTAGGTTGGGAAGAAATGCTTCAATATGCTATCGCACACGAATTCAATCATGCATATTGGACAAATTTAAATTTCGGAAAGTCTACTAAATGGACTTTACTCGATTACTTAATTTTTGAAGGCAGAGGCGACTCATTCGCTCATTTACTATATCCAAAAGTAAAAGCACCTTGGACTTCTGCACTGAATGAAAAAGATAAAAAGGACTTATGGAATAAGATAAAACCGAAACTACAACGTGAAGATATTCCTTTTCAAATGGAAGTTATGTTTGGGTCAAGAAATTACCCTTTTTCAGGTGGTTACACTATAGGCTTTGATATAGTTCAAAAAGCATTGAAAAACACAACAATGAGCGTAGAAAATTGGACAAACCTAAATTCAGAAAAACTATTAGAAATGAGCGGATATAAATAACAATTACTTCTTCCTAAATTAAGTATTCAACTAAAAGACTTAAAAGAAAAACTAACTGATTTTAAAAAAGAATAATGACCAGAAGAGCATTCTTTACTGAAAGAAGTCATGATAATACAAATTGAATGATTTAAAAAAAATATAATTGGAATTTATGAAAGTGCCAGTCGAAATTTAGATAACAAGAAAAATTTGAAATTTAAAAAGATTGTCATAAAGCTATAATTACACAAATGATACTTCTTACTTTCGCGACATAGATTTATTAACTTTAAAAATTAAAAGTGTATCAAGAATTAGAAAAATACATAAAAAGTCACGGAAAAATAGGCCAGAAAGAACTACAGGAAATAACTGCCTGTTTTAAACCTTTGAAAACAGATAGAAATGAGATGTTGTGTAATATTGGTCAAACATGTAAATATTTTTATTTTATAAATAAAGGTTGTTTACGAATGTATGAAGTTGATAACAAAGGAAATGAAGTTACAGGTTATTTCGCATTAGAAGATAGTATAATGTCAGCTATAACAAGTTTTGTTTTACAAAAACCCTCAAGAGACTCTTTAGTATCTCATGAAGCATCAGAACTGTTGGCAATTTATAGAGATGATTTTTTTAAGTTAGTGGATACGGTACCAGAATTTGCAAATGTTTATCATAAATTTATGGAATTTGCCTTTATTCATTCACAAATGCGAATTTATAGTTTTTTAGGTATGGAAGGAATTGATAAACTTAAATGGGTTATAGAACACGAACCTAAATTACTGACCCGTATTTCGAGTAAAGCAGTTGCATCTTATTTAGGCATGACTAATTCTACGTTGAGTAAATTGCGGGCAAAATTGTAATCTGTTGTTTATGAAAGCAACATTCTATTTGATTATTGCCACTATCTTTTTGGGACTAAATTTCCACCTAGCAAAAATAATACTAAAAGAAGTTGGTTTTATTGAAGCCGGTTTTTGGCGTTTTTTATTTGGAGTTGGAGCATTAGTTCTTTTAGGCTTCAAAAAATCACTCAACTTACAATTAATCACTAAAAACATAAAAGGCATTTCTTTGACAGGTTTTATAGGACTATTTGGTTTCAATATATTCTTCTTTTTAGGTTTAATGAACAGCTCAGCAGTTAATGCAGCTCTCATTATAAGTTTAAATCCCGCGTTAACGATTCTTTTTTCTCATAAAATATTGAAAACATCCATTACAAAAAATCAGTTACTAGGCATACTTATTGCTTTTATGGGAGTTACATATGTCATCTTAAATGGGGAAATCACCAACTTTACTAGCCTTCAATTTAATTATGGAGATATTCTCATATTAATTGCAAACATTTTTTTTGCACTACATCATGTCTGGGTAAAAAAGTATGGTGCAACAATTTCGAATTTAAATTTCACACTTTTAACGAGTACATGTTGTCTGATAGTTTTTTTATCTTATTAACATTTAGCGGAATGGAACAGATTACAATACGCACATACGACTTTTGGATGGCTGTATTTGGAATTGGATGCCTAGGCACAGCACTAGCCTATTTTTTATGGCAAAAAGGAGTTCAGATTACTGGCGCAGATAAAGCAGGAATTTATATGAATATTGTTCCGTTGTCCGCAGCAGTACTCGCTATCTTTTTTGGCGAGAGCTTGCATACGTATCATCTTATTGGAGGTTTATTAATTATTATAGGGATGCTCATAACAAGAAAAAAAATACTAATTCTAAAGTTCATAAACCATTGTCATAAGACAACATTCAGACTTTGAAAACATCGGAACTTTGGAATGTTGTTGAACAATAAAGTTTTCAACCTAAAAATATAAATGATGAGCAAATCAAAAACATTTTTATTAATTCATGGTGCTTGGGAAGGTGCTTGGGCCTGGAAAGAAACCACCGAATTTTTAGAGCAAAAAGGTAGTAAAGTAATTTCTATAGATCTTCCTGGTCATGGTGATGATAAAACGTCTATTTCTGAAATTAATTTAGATCTTTATGCTAATCGGGTTAAAACGGAATTAGATAAGTTTTCTGATCCAGTGATTTTAGTAGCACACAGTTTTGCTGGGTATGTAATTTCAAAAGTTGCTGAAGAAGTGCCGAAAAAAATAGAAAAATTAATTTTTATTGCATCTGCTGTTCCTTATGATGGTAAACCAGCTATTAAAATATTTGAAGAAGATAAGGAAAGTGAATTTCTTGCCAGCTTAATATTTTCTGATGACCAAAGTAGTGCAACTATGAATAGAGAAACCATTAAAAACATCGTTTTCGGAGGAGCAACTGATGCACAAATTGATGAAGTAATTCCACAATTAGTTGAGCAAGCAACAAAACCTTTCTTTGAGTCTGTAGAGACTACTGATAAGAATTTCGGTAGTGTTCCAAAGGCATATATCGAAACAAAACATGATCGAGTATTAAGCCTAACTGCACAAAGAATGTTACAAAAAGAGACTGGAATTACAGAGTCGGTTCTTTTATATACGGGTCATGTTCCCTTAGTAACAACACCCGAAGAACTTGCGAATGCTTTGATGGAAGTATCCTAATTAATTAGAACATTTGCTTTGAGTGAGCCTACTTTTCTAATTTATTGGTGAGTAGGCTTACTAATTTATAATCATCAGGTGTATTTGGCGAATTAAATTGCCCGGCTACAAAACCCTATAACTAGTAAAATAGAAGATTGATGATAGCATAATATCTCTTAAACCATTGTCATAAGACAACATTAATACTTTAGTTATATCTCAACTTTGTAATGTTGTTGAGCAACGAAGTTCACAATTTAAAATTAATATATTATGCCATTAACATTGACATTAACTGAAGGTGTTTTACCAATCGGAAAAGAGAAAGAAGCTGTAGCACAAATTACTGATGCTTTCTTGAAGAATCACGGTTTAACAGGAAATAAAGTAATGACACCAAACATAACTGCTCATGTATCAGTACTGCCTAAAAGTTCAACTTTTTCAGGTGGAAAAGAATTTTCTGGAGCATGGGTTGAATGGAAAGTTCCATCATTTGCACTTGCTGATAGAAATGTTCAGAAACAATTTTTTGCAGACGCAACTGAAATTATTCATCAATTATCAGGAAAAACACAACCTAAAGATAATATCTACGTAAATGTTCTTCATGCTGTAGATGGTGGATGGAATTTAGACGGAAAAGCAATGACGAATGAAGAATTAGGTGCGGAAATTAGCAAAGGATAATTATTAGCCACATTCAAACTAAAATAACCTTGACCTAACTGTTCAAGGTTATTTTATCAAATTAAAACATTAAAAATGAAACACATACTTTTTATTGTAACAAGTACTAATGTAACAGGTACGGGAAAACACGCTGCAGGATATGAATTTTCGGAAATAGCCGATCCTTATTTTGAATTTACGAACAAAGGATATACTGTTGATTTTTCAAGTATTCTTGGTGGAGCCCCTCCATTTGTGGGCTATGATTCATCTCAGAGATCCAGTAAGAAATTTAAAGAAAGTAACGGATTTAAGAGACTTAATTTTAGTCATAAATTAGATAACGTTAACATCGCTGCTTATGATGCTATTTTCTTTCCAGGAGGTTTAGGGTTAATGACAGATATGGTTGATAATCCATTGGTTAAAAAAATCATTAAAGTAGCCTATGAAAGCAAAAAAATTATTGGTGCTGTATGTCACGGACCAAGTGCTTTACTCAATGTTATTCTATCGGACGGTAGTAGCTTATTAGAAGGAAAAAAAATTAATTCGTTTACCAAAGCTGAGGAGGATATTGATAGCCATTTATTAGGAGATGTAATCCCATTTATGCTTGATGAAGAATTGATAAAACAAGGGGCAATATTTTCGCATACGTCACCTTTTGAAACCTATGTTGTTGTAGACGGAAACATAGTGACTGGTCAAAATCCGGCATCCGCATCTGGAGTAGCTATTGAAATGATAAAACTAATTTAAAATTATAAGAAATGAGAAAATCAAAAGTGCTATTTATTACTACATCTCATGATGAATTGGGTAATTCAGGATTAAAAACTGGGGTTTGGTTTGAAGAAGTAGCAACTCCATATTATGTTTTTAAAAGTGCAGGATTTGATATTGACATTGCATCGATTAAAGGAGGGAAAATCCCAATTGATCCAACAAGTGAACTACCAGAATGGGAAACTAAAGATACGATTCAGTTTAAAAACGATAGCATCGCCATGGGTCATTTTAATCATAGTTTAAAACTTCATAAGTTAAATAGTGAGAATTATGACCAAATATATTTCCCAGGTGGGCATGGACCAATGTGGGACTTCGTTACTAATAAAACATTAACTAAACTTTTAAATGAATTTATCATTCAAGATAAAACTATTGGTGCACTATGTCATGGTGTTGCAGTTTTAGTTGACGCCATAAATAGCAATGGAGAACCTTTTGTAAAAGGAAAAAAAATAACCTCATTTTCAAATTCAGAAGAAGTTGCAGTTGGTGCCCAAGAAGTTGTACCTTTCCTTTTAGAAACCAAACTAAAAGAATTAGGAAGTATCTATAGTAAAGGCAATGATTTCACTTCCTATTTTATCACAGATGGCAATTTGGTAACTGGTCAAAACCCAACATCGTCGGCTGGCGTAGCACATAAAATGATAGATTTATTAGTGGATTAAATACTTAAACTATGAAACAAAAACATCCTCTTCCACCATTTACGTTGGAAACTGCAAAACAAAAAAACCAAATGAAAAAACTAATTGTCTTAATACTTTTGAATGTTTTGTTATACCAAAGCTATGGTCAAACAAATGATTCTATTGCGAAGAAACTAACTAAAGAGTTAGAACAAATTTATTCACAAGGCCATATTAATGGTTTCTCCGTTGCTATTGTCAATCAAGATGGAATATTATTCGAAAAAGGTCTAGGATATTCTGATAGAAAGGGTAACAAAAGATATACAGAAAGTACCATTCAGAATATTGCTTCTATTTCAAAAACCTTTATCGGTATTGCATTATTAAAAGCTCAAGAATTAGGTAAACTCAATTTGGATGACCCAATAAACAAATATTTACCTTTTAAAGTAATTAACCCCTATTTTTCAAACACACCAATAACCATACGACAATTAGCAACACATACTTCAAGTATAAAAGATCCATCGAAATATGAAAAAAATGGATATGTTTTGAAAGAAAATGATAACGGAACGGCTAAAGTAAATAACAACTTTCGTTCTCCTAATGAAATGATGGCTCATAATGTATTTCTAAAAAATATTTTACACAAAGAAGGAAAATGGTATAAGAAAAAAACTTTTTTAAGAAAAGAGCCTGGTACACTATTTGAATACTCAAATATTGCTGCTGGATTAGCTGCTTTTGTTATAGAAAATGCAACTGGTGAATCTTTTAATCAATTTACAAAACAGTACATTTTTAAACCATTAGAAATGTCTAATTCTGGCTGGTTCTTCAATGAGGTGGATTTTTCAAAGCATTCAAAACTTTATTCAAATAAAGAAACCGAATTAGCTTTTTATCGATTGGTTAATTATCCTGATGGAGGTTTGATTACTTCATCAAGTGATTTAGGAAAATATCTAACAGAACTAATTTCTGGTTATAATGGAAATGGAAAAATACTAACTAATGAAAATTATAAAAAGCTATTTAAACCCTATTTGGTAGATAAAAATTTTAAAGAAAGAAATAAAGGTGTCTATAATGATGAATATAATATGGGAATTTTTATGGGAATTTCTGCACAAGGACAAATAGGTCATACAGGAGGTGATCCTGGAGTGGCAACCCATATGTTTTTTAACTCCAAAACCAACATAGGCAAAATTCTTATTGTAAATACGGAGCTTGGAAAAGAGGGGAAAAAAGAATTTATTGATGTCTGGAACAAGTTGGAAGAATATGAAATGAAATTATAAGTCAGCTGGTAACAATGCCTAATAATTAATACAGGTTTGGCACTTAACCAATAGTTAGGGCTTTAAACTTCCGTACTAACCATAGAGACGAGACGTTATATGTAATTTTGACATAAACTAAAAATAAACATGAACTACTACCAACAAGGCTCTAATGAGGTTTTGAAACCGTACATCAGATGTTTTTGGTGGTTAGACAACGATTCATCAAAAAATCTTGATTACACGATTTTACCTGACGGTTTTTTTGATATTATCGTTCGTTTTGAAAATTACAAATACAAAAGTACCGTGCTAACAGGACTATATACGAAAGAGGTTGAAGTGGTAATTCCTCCAAATCATCAATTTTTCGGAATACAATTCAAATTACAGGCTGTGGAATATGTATTCTACGAAAGTATTGCTCCGTTATTAAATTCCGAAAAAAAAATACCCAATGTTTTTTGGAATTTAAATTCATTTGACTTTTCCGAAAAATTTGATACGATTGATAAGTTAAGTTCAATAATAAGTCAAGAAGTCAATAAAAAAAATAATTTAGACAATCGAAAACTTAATCTATTCAGTTTATTGAGCAAAACCAAAGGCAATCACAGCGTGAGCTATTTTGCTGATAACGTATTTTGGTCTAGTAGGCAAATCAATAGGTATTTTAATAAAATGTTCGGGCTTTCACTAAAAAGCTATTGTAATATATTACGATGTTCGGCATCATTCAAAGACATCAAAAAAGGAGATTTATTATCAAACCAAAACTACTTCGACAGATCTCATTTTAATAAAGAAATAAAAAAGTATACCAACCACAGTCCAAAAAAACTATCAAATAACGAAAACGACCGATTTTTACAAATTTCTATCATACCTAATAAGTAACTTCGTAATATTACTAACCATTAAACACTAGGAATGGACAAAGAGGTTGTTGCTTGGAAGAACAAGGGGCGAACAATAGATGTAAATGGTCATCAAATTTTTTACATAAAGGAAGGTAGCGGCTCCAATCTTTTAATACTTCACGGGTATCCTTTCAATACCTTCGAGTGGAAATCTGTTTGGGAAAATTTAGTAGAAAATTACACTGTTTTTACATTTGATTATTTAGGAATGGGATTTTCAGATAAACCCAAAAATCATGCGTATAGCTTTCATGAACATTGCGAAATAGTCAATTTTCTAATCGAGTTTTGGGATATTAAACAAACTCATATCCTGTCTCATGATCTAGGAGTTAGTGTTGCGCAAGAATTGTTAGCTAGGGACTTAGCTTCACATAACTCCTTTAAAATACAATCGTTGGTATTTATGAACGGTGGTTTGTTTATGGATAGTTACAAACCTAGAATGATTCAGCGATTGCTTTCACAATCTCCTAAACTTATAGGGAAGTTGTTGAGTAAGCTTCTCACTAAGAAGAAATTAGAAAAATCGATAAAACCAATTTTTGGTCCCAACACCCAACCAACGAACCAACTCATAAATCAGTTCTGGGATATTTTAAATTATAAAGATGGCAAGTCAATTGCATATTTGATAGGGAGGCTGATTTTTGATAAATTAAACCATCAAGAAAGATGGATAAGTGCAATGCAAAAGACGAAGGTTCCAATGTGCTTTATAAATGGGCCATTCGATCCTAATTCTGGTATTCATATGGCTAATCGATATAAAGAACTGATTCCCGACCCTAAAGTAAAGCTACTGGGACAAGACATTGGACATTGGCCACAAATTGAAGACCCAAGCGGTGTTTTGTCATATTATCAAGAATTTAGACACGAAATTCATAAAAACACCTAATGGCAACTCTCGTAATTAAAAAGGTTTTCTCAAACTTGAGAATGCTTGAAATAAAATATGTCATATAACATTAGTTGTGTATAATCTAAAAATAAATAGTAATGATAAAAAAAATAGCAATAACATTTAGTGTAATTCTATATGCCATTGTCGTCCCTTTTTTGGATATCAATGAAACGCATGTTTGGAATCCAGATTGGACTCCTCATGCACGAATTCATGAAGTTTGGCAATTGATTACTAACTCAAGCATTGGAGTATTATGCTTGTGGCTAGTTTGGTATAAAAGAGAAGTCCAAATAAGCACTTTATTAAGTCTCATAGTTATGGGAGGGTTTTTATTAGCATTCTTCTTAAAAGATGGATATGGTGGTTCTATGAAATATTTAGATGGAAGTGAAAAGACTGTATTAGGAATTAATCTTGCAGTTTTAGGCTTTGGAATAGCGTTCGTATTTTTAATACTATCACACGTGTTGACAAAAATAAAAAAACTTACACACAACAACGTTTAAATTAATTTCTTGGTTCTAGCCTATTTGCGAAAGTCTATGTCAATTTTCTATTCGGTTCACATTTACTGAATTTAGTGTTTAAAACACGCAACTAACCTTAAACAATCTCATTGAACGCTATCTGATAAAAAATGAAAATCGTATTAACCAAAGGCAAAACTAGGAATACGATGACCTGCATGAGACAGGACGGAAGTTCAACATCTGTTAATCTGAGTACAAATGTCCCAAACCACGATTTTGCTCATTTTATAGTGGAAAATAAATTTAAATTGAAAGAAAGTTTTTTCGGTAATATCAAGGCAGGAAAAAATCAACGGAATAGAGGTTCCAAAAATGGACTTTGGAGATGTAAGCGAAATGAAACAGGATTTTGATAATCTATGTGAAAAATGGAATTTGACACAAGAAAGCGAAGAAATGAAATTACTTTACAAATAAAAACAGCGAATATAACAGCTATTGCGAATAGGCAGTAAGAGCTAAATCCCCAGGATTGGCAGTGTTTGTGAAATCCACCAAATCTTTGATTTGACTTTTAATAAAAAATAATGAATCCGAAAACTGCTATTAAAACTATGCTCTATCTATTGGTAGCGGTATTCCTTTTTCATTTATGTATTATGCTAAAAATAGATTTCTATGAAATTACTTTGGAGGAAGATTAAAAAATGATTTCGAGATGTATATTTTTGAAACTATTTCTGTAATAATCAATCTATTTTTATTTTCGATCCTATTGATAAAAGGAAAGTATTTAAGAGTGTTTATATCAATAAAAATTGTGAATAATACTTTATAAATTTTCTTTATATTACTTGGATTGAATACTATTGGAAATATTTTTTCATTCGCTATAATTGTTTAAAAAAATGGAATTTAAAAATAAGAATGTGTTAATCACAGGAGGCTCTGTTCACCAGTTAAAAAGCATCTCCTCCATTTAATAATTTAACGCAACAAATCTAAAATTGTATGATTAAAAAAATAAAAATAAGCCCAGCTTTGTTAAAACGTTTTCTCTGGTTTTATAGTTTGACAATTGTCGTTATGCTAGCATCTATATTTTTGTTAATTCTGTATAAAAACGAGTATACACTAGATAGTACTGTTCTACTTTTTGGAGATATTGCAGATAATATCTTGACTAGCCCAATATTTTATGTAATTGCGATCATTCCTTATTTACTATTCTTATTGATAAAAAGTTTTATATGCGACTACAAACAGCATAAAATAAAAGGCTTACTAAAAGGTATGATTTTAAAAACAGTTATTCCTATTACTATTTTTCTTTTAGGAAATAAAATTTTGCAAAATTATCGTTTATCTGAAGTGTTAAACTATAGTTGGGATAGTACAATAGAAAACAATCTTACCAAAGTAAACAATTACTATAGTATTGATAATAAACAAAGAGGTATTCATGTGTTTAATATAAGTAGAAATCTAGAAGATATTGAACAACTTAAGACTAACAATTTTGAATGGATTACTATTACGCCATTTATAGATCAGGACAATTATAATAAACCAACTTTAACATTAGTTTCTGATGATAACTATAATAACAGGTTAAAACGCTACAAAACGATAAAAGAAGAATGCGATAAATTTGGGATGAAAATAATGCTAAAACCTCATATTTGGTTATCTAGAATTGACGACAACAAATGGCGATCATATATTGAAATGGAAAATGAACATGACTGGAATACTTGGTTTGAAAATTATAGTCAAGTTATCTTAAAGTATGCAGAACTAGCAGAAGAATTACAGCTAGAACAATTCTGTATAGGCACAGAATTAGAAACTACTGTTTATGAAAAACCTGAGTATTGGAACGTCTTGATAACGCGTATTAAATCAATCTATTCAGGAAAACTAACTTATGCAGCCAATTGGCACAATGAGTACGAGGTAGTGCCTTTCTGGGATAAGTTAGATTACATAGGCATTCAAGCCTACTTTCCGTTAAGTGAAACTGAGAATCCAACCCTTGAGCAACTAGAAAACAACTGGCAAAAACATATAAAAAACATAGAATTGGTTAGTAGAAAATTTAACAAACCCGTACTCTTTACAGAAATAGGATATAAATCTATTCAGGGAACATCAAAAGAACCATGGGAATGGAATGGCATTAAAAATATCTATTCAAAGATTTCTAAAAGAGAACAATTGATGTGTTATCAGTCCTTTTTTAATACCATGTGGAAAGAACCATGGTTTCATGGTATTCATATTTGGGAATGGCAAGGTGATAGTGGATCAGATGGCAATAACACAAATTTTACTATTGAAGGTAAGCCTTCGCAAAATCTCATTGCAAAACATTTTAGATTAGCCGATAAAAACCCTTTTTTAGAACCAATTAAATAATATAAATATCGAAAACTCATCATTAGATTTCAGAAACTATCCTAATGGCATTTATTTTATCAATATAAACACAGAAGGTAAAAAATATTGAAGAGCGTGAAAATAGTAAAACACTAATAACACCTATGCCAGGAAGTAAGCCGGGATGAACTAATAAAACAAAGTGATGAGTTTTAAAACAAATTTAAGTTGCTTTTTAGTAATAATGCCTCCTAGAATTCAATCATTGGATAAAAAAAACTAGAACGTCGAATTTGTTATCCGATTTGTTGACGTTTTTAATTAGATTCTATGACTTATAATGACATGCACAAAAACAGAAAAACCTGTTAATCATACGATTAACAGGTTTTTAGTATAGATTGATACTATAATTTGTCGGGGTGGCAGGATTCGAACCTGCGACCTCCTCGTCCCAAACGAGGCGCGATGACCGGGCTACGCTACACCCCGTAATTGTAACGGGGTGCAAATATAATACATTCTTCTGAATAAGAAAACACTTTCCTGTTTTTAATTTTATTCTCCAACCGATATTTCTACCTCATTTAGCATCAAATCTAATTGCTTCCTATCCAACCAATTTCCTTTAATTAGTACTCCAGAAATTTGTTTTGTATTTTCAATATAAAGATTAGCTTTCAATAATACTATATCTGGATAAATATGAGCTCCAAAACTAGACTATGGACAACAGCTATTAATGTAAAAACATTTAAATATGAAAATTCCATAAATTTCATTGTTTGTTATTGGCAGTAAATTAATTTCAAATATAACTCTTATACAATTCTAAGCTTAAAAAAAACTTATCCTGCATATTGTAAATTGATTTCTTAAATTTGCATAAAACAAGACTAAATGCTGATAATAGGAATTACTGGAGGGACAGGATGTGGAAAAACCACTGTAGTTGATCAAATTGTAAAAGAACTGCCTGAAAACGAAGTTGGAGTAATCTCTCAAGACTCATATTATAGAGACACTTCACACATGACATATGAAGAACGTGTTGAAATTAACTTTGACCACCCTAAATCTATAGATTTTGAACTGCTTTTAAATCATCTAAAAGAACTCAAAAAAGGAAATTCCATCCAACAACCAGTATATTCTTTTGTAGAACATAACAGAACCGCTGAAACTATTTTAACTGTTCCAAGAAAAGTAATGATTGTAGAAGGCATTTTGATGATGTCTAATAAAGAAATTAGAGAGTTCTTCGATATCAATATATATGTGCATGCAGATTCTGATGAACGGCTAATACGGAGAATTAAAAGAGATATTTCTGAACGTGGTAGAGACATAGAAGAGGTGATTAATAGATACCAAACTACATTAAAACCTATGCATCAACAGTTTATTGAACCGATGAAAGAGTATGCTGATATTATTATTCCAAACAACAAATACAACACTGTAGCCATAGACATTGTTAGAACCATCATCAATCAACGTATTAAATAAATGACTTTTAAAGAACTTAAAAACAAGTGGTGGTTTGGAATTATTAGTAGTATTTATGTAATAATACTAACTGTTTTTGTGGTTTGGATTGTTTTTTTTGATGCTAATTCGCTTATGATTCAACTTGAATTGAGAGCAGAGGTTAAAAAATTGGAGAAACAAAAATTATATTTACAGGACGAAATAAAAAAAGATAAAGCAGAAAGAAGCAAACTCTTAAAAAAAGAAGAGCTGGAACGTTTTGCCAGAGAGCGCTATTATCTAAAAAAAGACAATGAAGAAATTTATTTGATTGAATACGAAGATAGTATAAAAACAAAAAAATAATGACTGATTTTTTATTTGATGATTTTGATGAGGTTTCTGCCAAAGCATGGAAACAAAAAATACAGTTCGATCTTAAGGGGGCTGATTATAACAATACCCTTATCTGGCATTCACTAGAAGATATTGCTGTAAAACCTTTTTATCATGCCGATGAAACTGCAAATTCTCTTATAAAACCTGCCATAACAAGTCCCACCTGGACTATTGGTCAACATATTTTTGTAGCAGACGACATTAAATCAAACGAAAAAGCCCTTGATATTATTAATAGAGGTGCTGAATCCATTTATTTTACCCTACCTACAGCTGATATTGACATTACTAAACTATTAGAAAATATAGATTGTAAAAAAACAGTCTTATATTTTAATCTTTATTTTCTTGATGAAGATTTCGTTAGCAAATTAACTAGTTTCTTAGCTCCTAAAAATGGATTGTTTTATATCCTAATTGATCCAATTGGAAAATTAGGAAGGTCAGGAAATTGGTATTTCAACCTAAATAAGGACAAAGAAACTTTGGCTGCAATGGTATCAAAAAACAATAATACTCCATTGGTTTCTATCGATATGCAATTGTATCAAAATGCTGGTGCTAATATGGTACAGCAATTGGCCTATGGTTTGTCTCATGCAAATGAATATCTTCATTTATTAAATACTAGTGGTAGTGACTTAAAAAAAATTGCTGCTTTTACTTTCAAAGTGGCTTCAGGAGGTAATTATTTCTTTGAAATAGCCAAACTAAAAGCACTGCGTCTGTTATGGAAAACAATAGCAAAAGAATACAACATTGATATAGATTGTCATATTATAGCAACACCAAGTAAGCGAAACAAAACACTATACGACTATAATGTAAACATGCTAAGAACCACTACAGAATGTATGAGCGCGGTTCTTGGAGGGGCAAATACTGTTTATAACCTTCCTTATGATGTATTGTACCATAAAGACAATGAATTTGGGGAGCGAATTGCTAGAAACCAGTTATTGATTTTAAAAGAAGAGAGTTATTTTGATAAGGTAAACAATCCTACAGATGGCTCCTATTATATTGAAAACTTAACGCTGCAACTTGCAGAAAAAGCATTAAAACTTTTTAAAGAAATTGAAGCTAGTGGTGGTTTTTTAACACAATTAAAATCACATAAAATTCAACAAAAAATAAAAGAAAGCGCTCTAAAAGAACAAAAAATATTTAATTCTGGTGATGAAATTTTAGTAGGCACAAACAAATATCAAAATTCGGAAGACCAGATGAAGCAGCATTTAGATTTGTATCCTTTTGTAAAAATGAATGCTAGAAAAACACTTATAGAACCTATTATTGAAAAACGACTAGCAGAGTCTGTTGAACAAAAAAGATTAGAAGATGAATAGAAAAGACCTACAGCATCTAAAATTAAATTTAGCTCCGAAAATTTCTAATTCTGAAGAAAAAACAACAGTTTTTAACACTGCAGAAGAAATAGCCTTAAAATCAAAGTATACTTCTAAAGATAGTGAAGAGCTAGAACACCTCAACTTTGTAGCAGGTACTGCTCCAAATTTAAGAGGTCCATATAGTACAATGTATGTGCGTCGCCCGTGGACAATTCGTCAATATGCTGGTTTTTCTACTGCAGAAAAAAGTAATGCTTTTTACAGAAGAAACTTAGCTGCAGGACAAAAAGGTCTTTCTGTAGCGTTTGACTTACCAACACATAGAGGGTACGATTCTGACCATCCTCGTGTAATTGGAGATGTTGGAAAAGCAGGTGTTGCAATTGATTCTGTTGAAGATATGAAAATTCTTTTCGATCAGATTCCTTTAGACAAGATGTCTGTTTCTATGACTATGAACGGTGCAGTATTACCTATTCTTGCCTTTTATATTGTTGCCGCCGAAGAACAGGGTGTACAACTAGAACAACTAGCAGGTACAATTCAAAACGATATTCTAAAAGAGTTTATGGTACGGAACACTTATATTTACCCTCCTGCACCATCTATGAAGATTATTGCTGATATTTTTAAATATACCAGTAAAAACATGCCCAAGTTTAATAGCATTAGCATTTCTGGGTATCATATGCAAGAAGCTGGAGCTACAGCTGATATTGAGTTAGCTTATACTCTTGCAGATGGACTAGAATATATTAGAAAAGGAATAGAAGCAGGAATGGAAATTGATGCTTTTGCGCCTCGTTTATCCTTCTTTTGGGCAATTGGTATGAATCATTTTATGGAAATTGCCAAAATGAGAGCTGGTAGAATGCTTTGGGCAAAATTGGTAAAACAATTCAATCCCAAAAATCAAAAATCCTTATCATTAAGAACACATTGTCAAACTAGTGGATGGAGCTTAACCGAGCAAGATCCTTTTAATAATGTAAGTAGAACATGTATTGAAGCCGCTGCAGCAGCATTTGGAGGCACACAAAGCCTACATACCAACGCTTTAGATGAAGCTATAGCCTTACCAACAGATTTTTCTGCTAGGATAGCTAGAAACACACAACTCTATTTACAAGAAGAAACAAAAATAACCAAAACAGTAGACCCATGGGCGGGTAGCCATTTTGTTGAGTCCCTTACCGATCAGATTGCAAAAAAAGCTTGGGAACGCATCCAAGAAGTGGAAGAATTAGGAGGAATGACCAAGGCAATTGAAGCTGGAATTCCAAAAATGAGAATAGAAGAGGCTGCTGCCAAAAAGCAAGCACGTATAGATAGTGGCCAAGATGTAATCATAGGTGTTAACAAATACCAACTAGAAGAAGAGGATGATCTTCAGATTTTAGAGGTTGATAATGATGCTGTTCGAAAACAACAAGTAGCACGACTAGAGCAGATAAAAAATGATAGAAATTCTAAAAAAGTTACCTTAGCGCTAAGCAATATAACAGCTGCAGCAAAAAAAGGGGAAGGGAACTTGCTAGCTTTAGCTGTTGAAGCTGCCAGAGAAAGAGCAACACTTGGTGAAATTAGTGATGCTATGGAAGAAGCATTTGGCAGGTATAAAGCAAAAATTCAATCTTTTAGTGGTGTGTATTCAAAAGAAATAAAAAACGACAAAGATTTTTTAAAAGCCAAATCTCTAGCCAATACTTTTGCTGAGCAAGATGGACGTAGGCCTAGAATTATGATTGCAAAAATGGGGCAAGATGGTCATGACCGTGGTGCCAAAGTAGTTGCTACAGGGTATGCAGATGTTGGTTTTGATGTAGATATAGGGCCTTTGTTTCAGACCCCTGAAGAGGCTGCTAAACAGGCTGTAGAAAATGATGTTCATATCTTGGGCGTTTCTTCTTTAGCTGCTGGGCACAAAACATTAGTTCCTAAAGTTATTTCTGAATTACAAAAACACGGAAGACCAGATATTATGGTTATTGTTGGTGGAGTTATCCCAAAACAAGACTACCAATTCTTATTTGATGCTGGGGCTGTTGCAGTTTTTGGACCTGGAACAAAAATTAGTGAAGCTGCTATTCAGCTTTTAGAAATATTGATAGAGTAGCTCGTGAATAAAGGAAAACAGTGATACTTTTCACTTTTTCACTTTCTATTAACGAAATACATTTTTAATAACCACAAATAATTGTATTTTTACTCACACTAAATTAATAGACAATTATGGGTAAAATCATTGCTATTGCAAACCAAAAGGGTGGTGTTGGTAAAACAACAACCAGTGTTAACCTCGCTGCTTCCCTAGGAGTATTAGAAAAAAAAGTCTTATTAATTGATGCTGACCCCCAAGCAAACGCAACCTCTGGATTAGGAATAGATGTTGATGGTATTGAAAAAGGATCGTATCAATTACTAGAACATACATTAAAAGCAGAAGATGTTATTATAAAAACCGATTCACCTAATGTAGATTTAATACCTGCACATATTGATTTGGTTGCTATTGAAATAGAATTAGTAGACAAAGAAGATAGGGAGTATATGCTTAAAAAAGCCATTACTCACTTAAAAGATAGCTACGATTATATATTAATGGACTGTGCTCCTTCTCTAGGTTTATTAACATTAAACGCTTTAACAGCTGCGGATTCTGTTATTATCCCTATTCAATGTGAATATTTTGCATTAGAAGGACTAGGAAAATTATTAAACACTATTAAAAGTGTTCAAAAAATACATAATCCCGATTTAGATATTGAGGGTCTTTTACTAACCATGTATGATGCGCGTTTGCGTTTATCAAACCAAGTTGTTGAAGAAGTTCAAAAACATTTTAGTGAAATGGTTTTTGAAACGATTATCCAAAGAAATGTAAGGCTTAGCGAAGCTCCAAGTTTTGGAGAAAGTATTATCGATTATGATGCTGGAAGTAAAGGAGCGGTTAATTATATTAGTTTAGCCCACGAGGTAATAAAGAAAAATATTGAAGTAGTATAGATATAAATGGCAAAAGCACCAAAGAAAAAGGCATTAGGAAGAGGATTATCGGCTTTACTAAAAGATCCAGAAAACGATATTACCACGGCATCTGATAAGAACGCAGATAAACTGGTGGGTAGTATTGTGGAGTTAGAAATTACTTCTATTGAAGAAAACCCATTTCAACCAAGAACCAACTTTAATGAAGAGTCTTTAGAAGAACTTGCTTCTTCTATTAGGGAACTTGGTATTATACAACCTATAACTGTTAGAAAACTAGATTTCAATAAATTTCAGTTAGTATCTGGAGAACGTAGATTTAGAGCTTCTAAATTAATTGGCCTTAAAGCTATTCCTGCATATATTAGAATAGCAAATGACCAAGAGTCTCTAGAAATGGCTTTGGTTGAGAATATTCAACGTCAAGAACTAGACCCTATTGAAGTTGCCCTCTCTTATCAACGTTTAATTGATGAGATAAAACTTACTCAAGAACAAATGAGTACTAGAGTTGGTAAAAAAAGGTCAACAATCACCAATTACCTAAGACTTTTAAAACTAGATCCTATTATCCAAACAGGAATGAGAGACGGTTTTGTGTCTATGGGACATGGTAGAGCATTGATAAATATTGAAAACAATTCTGATCAAATTGCTATCTATGAAAAAGTAATTGCTGGCAACTTATCGGTTAGAGATACAGAAACACTTGTTAAGAAATATAAAGACGGAAATTCAAAAACTGCTACCAAAGCTAATGCAAAAGATGAGAGTCCTAGTTTTGTTAAAACTGGAGTTGATACTTTTTCTAACTATTTATCATCTAAAGTAGATATTAAAGTTTCTAGCAACGGAAAAGGAAAGTTAATAATTCCGTTTACTTCTAAAGAAGATTTTAATAGGATTAAAAAATTAATAGCAGGTGAATAAAACAAATAGCATCGCATTAGCGCTAGTTTGTTTTTTTAACGCCTTTCTTTACAGTCAAGATAAGGAAAAAGATTCTATAATTTCTAATGCTAAAGAAAATGGTTTCGTAGTTGTTGATACCATAGAAACAAAAAAACAAACATTAGATCCATTAAGACCAAGTAAAGCAGCATTCTATTCTGCTGTACTTCCTGGATTGGGTCAGATTTATAATAAAAAATACTGGAAACTACCTATTGTTTATGGTGCTATTGGTGCTGGGGTATATTTTTACAAAAGAAACGACACCAACTACGAGAGATACAGAACGGCCTTTAAAAGAAGAAAGGCTGGATTTATTGATGATGAGTTTTACGGTACAGATGCTGATGGAAATCCACTGAGCAGCCCTATTTTATCAGAACAAGCTCTTGAAGATGCCCAGCAAAAATTCCAAAGAGACAGAGATCTTTCGTTATTGATTACGATACTTTTTTATGCATTAAATATTATTGATGCCAATGTTGATGGTCATTTAAATCAATACAATATGAGTGATGACCTTAGCATGAAATTTAAACCATATATACGACAAGATTATTTGACTTCAAATGCCAATTTCGGGATGTCGTTAACCATAAACTTTTAACATGAATATTGCACTTTTAGGATACGGAAGAATGGGGCAAATGATAGAAAAAATTGCAACTTCTAGAGGACACCATATTATCGCAAAAATAGATACTAACGATAGCATAACTAATTTTTCTAATATTGATGTTGCTATAGATTTTAGCATTCCTGATGCTGCATTCAATAACATCACTACCTGTATCAACAATAATATTCCTGTAATCTCAGGAACTACAGGATGGTTAGCCGATTATGACAAAGCTGTTGAATTATGTAAAGAAAAAGGCAGCGCTTTTATCTATGCTTCCAATTTTAGTTTAGGTGTTAATCTTTTTTTTGAACTTAATGAATACCTAGCAAAAATGATGAGCAATCTTAAAGACTACAATGTAAGTCTCGAAGAAATTCATCATACTAAAAAACTAGACGCTCCTAGTGGTACTGCAATTACGCTAGCTGAAGGTGTTTTAAGACATCATACTAAAAACAACTGGACATTAGGGGAAGCTACAGCTGATGAAATTAGTATTGAAGCCAAAAGAATAGCGGATGTACCAGGTACACATACCATTTCTCACACTAGTAAAGTAGATAGTATAGACATAACACATACTGCACATAACAGAGAAGGCTTTGCCCTTGGCGCTGTTGTAGCTGCAGAATGGATACAAGGTAAAAAAGGTGTTTTTAGCATGAAAGATGTGTTAAACCTAAGTTAAGGAATGTAACAACTAGACAGAAAAAACAACTTAATATAAAACAATAAAATTTGCAATGCTTATGCATGCAGATGAGTATTATTTAAAATAGCATATCATGACAATTACATATTGGCTTTTATTTATAGCACTTGTTCAGGTAATTCATTTTTTAGGAACATGGAAACTCTATGTCAAAGCAGGAAGACAAGCATGGGAAGCTTTAATCCCTATTTACAACGCCATAGTATTGATGCAAATTATAAATAGGCCAAAATGGTGGACACTACTGCTTTTTATCCCTATCATTAATCTTATTATGTTTCCTGTTGTATGGGTAGAAACTATTAGAAGTTTTGGAAGAAATAATATGAAGGAAACCTGGCTTACCATTGCCACTTGTGGACTTTATATTTATTATATCAATTATACTCAAGAAGTAACACATATAAAAGACAGAAGTCTTACTCCAAAAACTGGACTAGGAGAATGGACAAGCTCTATTCTTTTTGCAATTGTAGCTGCAACATTAGTACACACCTACTTTATGCAGCCTTATGTGATACCTACATCTTCTCTTGAAAAAACATTACTTGTTGGTGATTTCTTGTTTGTAAGTAAGTTTCACTATGGTGCAAGAACCCCAATGACAACCGTTGCTGCACCAATGGTACATGATACTATTCCAGTATTAAAAACGCCTTCTTACTTAAAAAAGCCTCAACTACCATATTTTAGACTTCCGGGAGCACAAGACATCAAAAGAAACGAAATTGTAGTTTTTAGCTGGCCAGTAGATACCGTTGTTGCCTTTAGAGATCAATCTAATATACATGTAAACAAACCTATTGATAAAAAATCTAATTATGTAAAACGATGTGTTGGAATTCCTGGTGATTCCCTCAGTATTGTTGATGGTTTTGTTCATATTAACGGAAAAAAAAGTGTACTTCCTTACCGAGCCAAAACACAATATAACTATACTGTCTATTCGAAAAAAGGAGTTTCTTCCAAATTATTATTAGAATCTGGAGTAACAGAATTGGTTAGAACTTTTAAATCCAAATCTATAAATCAAGTTCAGTTTGATGCTATTAGCACATATCTTTATGGGTTTAACAGAGATTCAAATGGAGAATTCATTATTAGAACTCCAATTAGCGGAATCCCTCTTAAAACATTAAGAAACAATAGAATTGCACTTAGCGAAATTATAGGAAAAGAACGTGTAGTAACACTTTCTGAAGACATTATTGCAAAACTAAAAAACAATGGAACTTTTGATTCTATTGTCAAAAATATAAGCCCAAAGAGTGAATCTCATTTTGGTGTGTTTCCACAGAGTAAAGCACATGCATGGAACCAAGATAATTTTGGCCCTATCTATATTCCTGAAGCTGGAAAAACAGTTGCTTTAAATCTAAATTCGTTGCCTTTATACAAAAGGATTATTGAGGAATATGAAAACAATAGTCTTAAGGTCTCTGGAAATAGCATTAGCATTAATGGCAAAATTGCAACATCATACACTTTTAAACAGGATTACTACTGGATGATGGGTGATAATAGACATAACTCAGAAGACAGTAGATATTGGGGATATGTACCTTACGACCATGTTGTAGGTAAACCAGTATTTATTTGGATGAGCTGGGACAGTACCGCTACTTCCTGGTTAAATAAAATTAGATGGAACCGATTGTTTACCACTGTCCATGCTGAAGGAGAACCACGCTCTTATTTTAAAATATTCTTAGGTTTACTAGCTGCATGGTTTATTTTTGATTATTTCAGAAAGAAAAGAAAAATAGCTAAAAAATAGATTTGAAGCACTTAGTACACCCCACATACTTTCCCAATATTGAAAGTTTTGGAATATTAACAAATAATCAGGTTATTTTTGAAGCGGAAGACAATTTTCAAAAACAAACCTATAGAAATAGGATGTACATCTATGGTCCCAATGGCAAACAGCTATTAGGAATTCCGATTCAGCATAACCAAAATAAAAACAGCAAGCAAAAATACAGAGATACATTAATTGATTATAAAGAAGATTGGCAAAAAATACACTGGAGAAGCCTTGAGGCTGCCTACAGAACCTCTCCTTTTTTTGAATTTTACGAACATGAACTCTTATCCATATACCAAAAGAAAGAAAAATTCCTTTTTGACCTAAACCTCAAAACTATTGAAGTAATTTTTAGCTGTTTAGACATAGAATTTACTGCCGAAAAAACAACAGATTTTGAAGCAATAACACATACACATATTGATGTTAGATCATTGGTAAATGCAAAAAACAAAAGCGAGTCAAGTTTTAAAAAATACATTCAAGTTTTTGCAGAAAAACATGGATTTATTAGCAATCTTAGCATTCTTGATCTCTTATTTTCTGAAGGACCAAACACTGTATCATTCTTAAAAAAACAGGCTTAAATCATTAAATTTGGAACTATTAAGGTTTATTACACATTACGGAATCCATTTTATCATTCCAATTGTTATCGCATGTTATTTTTACAAAAACAAGAGTTTAAAAGTATCGCTGATTCTCTTATCTGCAATATTAATAGATTTGGATCATCTTTTAGCAAACCCCATATTTGATGCAAATAGATGCAGTATTAACTTTCATCCATTGCATAACTACTACGCAATTGCTTTATACATACTACTGTTGTTTCCTAAAAAAACTCGAATATTTGGAATTGCCCTACTGCTACATATAACAGCTGATTTTGTTGACTGCTTATTTATTAGATAAGCTATACTTTGCCATTATCGGAAAGTGATCTGAATACCGCTCTTTATATCTGGTAAAATCCAAGACTCTTAACTCTTTATCAGCAAAAATAAAGTCTATTCGCATTGGAAAATATTCAAAATCAAAAGTCTTCCCAAAGCCTTCTCCCTTTTCTACAAAAGCATCTGTCATGCGGTCTTCTATTTGACTATATACATATGAAAACTGCGTATTGTTAAGGTCTGAGCAGATAATTGTCTTAAACGTACTCTTTTCTTTATGCTCCATAAACAACTCTTGTTGTTTTTGCTGCTTCAAAAATGATGACCTCATCCTAAAATACAAACTTGATGCCTGATTTCCTAACTCTTTTTTTATATTGATATGCAAGGACTCCAGATGCAAATTGTAAGTTCTTATGGTATCTTTTTTGTATACGATATCAGCATAAATAACATTATTTGCCGTCTCCTTAAAATCCAAAGATCCACTACCAACAATTGGGTACTTGGAATAAATGGCCTGACCCATTTTTTTGTTCCTAGAACGATACACCACATGGCGATATGGATAGCTAGGGAAACTTTTTTCTTTTTCGAAATAAAACTCTTGAAAACAAATTATATCTGGAGCTTTATCCTCAATAAAGTCTAACATTTCATCTGCCAGTGCTCCATTTTTTATCCATTCGTATTTATTAAACAAGCGCACATTATAGCTCATTACTTTTAAGCCTTTTTCATCACTTTTAGCATCAGCTATTTTATAAAAAGAACTTAAATAATTAAAACCAAGCAGCAATACCAATAAAGAAACTCTCAATTTTTTACTTCGCTTAAAAAGCCAAAACAGCAAAAAAAAGATATTTATAATGATCAATATTGGAGCACATAGACCAAAAACAGACAACATTGGTGAACGCCCAGGAGACACATAAGATGCCAAATATGCCAATAGCAATAATACTGCGAAAAACACATTATTTGCATATATGAATCTTACAAAAAGGCTACTTTTTTTTACGGTTTTTGTTCTTCTCACTCCAACACTAAATTAATTAGTTGACACAACTCTTCTACTTTTTCCCAGCTTGAAACAAAAAGTCTTTTTCTACTTTTGACAAACTTTCATAACCAGATTTGCTAATTTTATCCAAAATACTATCGATCTTTTTTTGATGCTCATCTTTAGATACTTTAGCCTTTGTTTGCGCTTTTTTTGTGCTAGCGGATTTTTTATACACCGTTTTTAGTGGCTTATTTTTTTTTGATTTAAAAACAGCTACAATAGCATCGCCAATTTTTGCAAACCACTCTCCTATATCATTTCCTTTATACAACTGTTTTGCATAGACATAACCTAATAATGCTCCGCCTATATGCGCAATTCTACCTCCAGAATTACCATTTGGCAACATTACTAAATCTAAAACCACGAAAAACACACCAATATGCCAAAGTTTTACATTAAATAGTATTAAGGAAACTTCTTGATTTGGCAGTGCTGTACAAATAAAAATTAAGACTGCCATTACTCCAGCAGAGGCTCCTATTAAAATTGAGTTTGTTCCAAAAAAAACAGGAAAAATATTATAGGCAAGCATATAAAGTAAACCTCCCAATATAACGCCCATAAAATAAACATTCAAAAACTGTCTGCCTTTATACAAATTTAAAAAGATACGTCCTGAGAAATAAAGTAGTATCATATTAAAAAAGACATGTCCAATTCCAGAATGAAAAAAAGAATAGGTAACTATTGACCATGGTTGCACTATATAATCCAAAACATTCTCAGGTAATTCTACCCAACTTGTTGACGAATGTGGTGGTACTTGCATAAAAAACACAAATAATGAATGAAAAATAAAAATCAATACATTAATCGCGATCAGTTTTTCCGCTATAGAAAGACTTGCATATTTATATTTTAGACTAGTAACATCCATCAATTCCAGCGTTTATTATTAAAACTATTTTTTTTCCAATACCACATCATTATAAAACCAGTGATTGCTCCTCCGATATGCGCAAAATGTGCAGTTCCTGTATTGGCTCCTGAAAAACCAAAAAAGACATCACTTACCAATATCAATGGAACAAAATATTTGGCTTTTATAGGAATTGGTAAAAAAATCATCATCATTTCTGAATTAGGAAACATAAAAGCATATGCCACCATAACCCCATATATAGCACCCGAAGCACCCACCATTGGAGTCCTAAAGATCTTAAACATTTCTTCCCAAGTCATTTTTAAATCTGAAGTAAGGGCCGTATAAATTTCACTTCTCCCCATCAATTCTAAAACATTTTCACTTGGATATCCAGCTGCAACCAACTCAGACATTCCCATCTCAAACTGCAAATAATTTACTGCCAACTGGAGAAGTACGGCACCTAAACCTGCCGAGAAATAAAAAAACAAAAACTTAGTCTTGCCCCAAACTTGTTCCAAAGCACTACCAAACATCCATAATGCAAGCATGTTAAAAGCAATATGCCTGACTCCACCATGCATAAACATATGGGTAACTACCTGCCAAATTTTAAAATTTTCATTTTCAGGAAACCACACACTCAATAACCCATACCCAAGATCTGGATATAACTGGACTCCAATAAAAATAATAGCATTTATAATTATCAAATGCTTTACTGTATCTGTAATTCTTATCATTTACAAAAATCTTTTATCCAACTCATCCACTGTTGTGGTAATATATATTGGTTTATTAAACGGAGAAACCATTGCTTCCTTACAAGCAAACAGATCATTAATTAGCGCCACCTGAGACTCATTTGTTAAAAATTCCCCAGTTTTTACTGCCAATGATTTACAAAGTGCTTTTGCCAAAATATCTGTCTGTGAAAAACTATCTTCTACAAACTCTTGCTGTACATCTACTATTAATTGCTCAATAATAATGCTAACCTCGCTCTCAACAACCATTACCGGAATACCAGAAACAACAACTACATCTTCTTTAAACGCCTCAAACATAAAGCCTACATGTTCTAAGCTATTCTGTATTTCTTTTACAATGGCAATATCGGCGGTAGAAAAAGAAAGCTCTAACGGAAACAACAATTGTTGACTTACTGCTTCTTGTACTGTTATATTTTTTAAAAATCGTTCGTAAAGCACGCGTTGATGTGCTCTTTGTTGATCTATTATTATCATACCCGACTTTATATGAGTAATGATATATTTTTTACGAAGCTGAAAACTAGCAGCACTATCGTGCTTATCTTCTTCTTCAGAAAACAATTTTCCTGTAATCTCTTCTGATTCAAACTGAACACTTCCAAAATCACTTTCTATTCCTGTTTCTTCTTTTAATCCTGAATAAATACCTTCCCAGCTCTCCGAATTGGCCTTTTTAAAGCCTCCTCCTGATACTGCTTTACTAACAATACTTTCTTCTCTAAAAGGATTAAAACTAGAATCTACCTCCACCTGTGGTGTTCCTACAACCTTATTTTGGTATCCATAAGGAGTATCTAAATTGGTATTGCTATTAAAATCTAAGGTAGGCGCAACACTAAATTGCCCCAAACTATGTTTAACTGTAGATTTTAAAATTGCATATAATGTATGCTCATCATCAAATTTAATTTCTGTTTTAGTAGGATGGATATTGATATCTAATGTTGATGGATCTACCGTTAAATAAATATAATATCTAGGATAATGCTGTTCTTTTATTAAGCCTTCAAAAGCTGATACTACCGCATGATGTAAATAAGGGCTTTTTATAAAACGTCCATTAACAAAGAAAAACTGCTCTCCCCTACTTTTTTTAGCAAAATTGGGCTTGCAAACAAAACCTTGTACTGTTACCACTGCAGTATCTTCTGTTATTGGCACCAATCTTTCGTTAGTTTTATCGCCAAAAACATTTACAATCCGTTTTCTTAAATTGGATTGCGGTAAATTATATAATTCTGAACTATTATTAAAAAATATGAAATGAATTTCTGGATGCGCTAAAGACACCCGATGAAACTCGTCTATAATATGGCGAAGTTCTACCTGGTCTGATTTTAAAAAATTTCGACGTGCAGGAATATTAAAAAACAAATTCTTAACTGCTACGGATGTTCCGTTTGGCACAACGGTAATATCCTGAGCAACAATAACGCTACCTTCCATTTTTATAAGAGTACCAACATCATTTCCAGCTTGTTTGGTATTCATCTCTACATGAGCAATGGCTCCTATAGACGCTAATGCTTCTCCTCTAAATCCTTTGGTATTTAGATCAAAAAGATCTTCGGCAGTACTAATTTTGGAAGTAGCATGACGCTCAAAACTAAGTCTGGCATCAGTATCGCTCATTCCCTTTCCATTGTCAATAACCTGAACTAGTGTTTTTCCTGCTTCTTTAATGATTAGTTTTACCTCTGTTGCCCCAGCATCAATTGCATTCTCTAACAACTCCTTTACAACAGAAGCGGGTCTTTGTACTACTTCTCCTGCTGCTATCTGATTTGCAACATGATCTGGTAAAAGCTTAATTATATCTGCCATTTATTTTTTAAAAACTGAATATAGATAAATCAAAATCAATAATAAATAGAAAACCCAATACTAAAACCGACAATATAATTGCCAACCTAATAGTAACATCCTTGTCTTGTCTTTCTCTTAGCTCTCCAAAAGCATTTTTAATTTTTGATTTGATTCCACCTCTAGCACCAATGGTACTTCTATATTTATCAAATTTCTGAGAAAATTCATAAACATTACCTTCCCCATTATCATCATAATGCCGAGGTTCATAACCAAACTTCTTATTCTTCTTTAATTTAATTCCCATAATACACTTAGATTTCAAAGTTACTTAAAATCAAAAACAATACCGAAGTTAGTCTTGCTAAAAAAAACTAAAAATTTGACAGGTTTTCTACAACTTACAATAGTGTTAGTGACAATACTGCATAACAAAACACACTACTATCTTTTAAAGGTAATAGCTAATTAAGAAAAATACTAGATTTTTTATGCGTTTTTATTAAGAACAGCCATTTTTATTGCTGCAATAGCAGCCTCTGTTCCCTTATTGCCATGCTTACCACCACTTCTATCTATTGATTGTTGTATATTATTATCAGTAAGTACACAAAAGATAACAGGGGTATCGGTAAGCACATTTAGGTCTTTAATTCCCTGAGCAGTAGCACTACAGACAAAATCAAAATGTTTGGTTTCTCCTTGAATAACACTTCCTATAGTTATAATAGCATCAAATTTATTGGTTGCTATCATTTTTTTAGCGCCAAATATCAACTCATAGCTGCCAGGAACATCCCATCGTGTAATTTGATCTTCTGGAACACCACAGTCTAACAAAGTATCTTTAGCTCCATTAAACAGTCCTTCTGTTATTTTAGAATTCCATTCTGAAACAACAATCCCAAACCGAAATTGTTTCGCGTTTGGGATTGTTGTTTTATCATAAGCTGATAAATTTTTATGTATTGTAGCCATATTCTAGTTGTTAGCCTGAGCCTGCCCAATAAACATATCTATAGTTCTACCTTCTTCTGAAGTTGCAAAATCGTCTTTTATTCTTTTAAAATACGTTAATGCTTTATCTTTATCTCCTAACTCTAATGCTACACTACCAGCTTTATATAAAAAACGAGGTGTTGTATATTCATTATCGCTATGCTTAAATGCTTTTTCGTAATAACCAATAGCATCATCTGCTTGTCCTAATTGCATAAAAGCATCTCCTAAACCTCCTTTTGCCATAGCACCTAACATATCATCACTAGAAGAAAAGTTTTCTAAATGAGAAATAGCGTTTTGGTATTCGTTTAGATTTAAATATGCCATACCTGCAGAATAATTTGCAAGATTAGCTGCTTTAGTTCCACTATATTCACTTATAATGTCTAAAAAACCATATTTTCCATTAGCACCATTAAGTGCTACATTTAATAAAGAATCTTTTGCTACAGCGTTTACTGCTTGATCAAAATGCTGCTGTGCATAAAACAATTCATTAGAAGCTTCTTTTTCTTTTGGCTTAGTTATAAACTGATTAAAAGCTAAATAGCCTAAAACACCAATTACAACTACACCAATAAATCCTAAAATATAGTTTTGTTTTTTAGCAACCCACTGCTCCGTTCTAGAGGCGCCCTCATCTAAAGTAGTAAAAACTTCAGCAGTAGTACTATCGTGCTGATCTACTTGTGCTTCTTCTTCTTTATTTTTTGGTTTATATCCTCTTTTCTTATATGTTGCCATAATATCTTTATTTAAGTGCAGCAAAAGTAAAATTTTTATTGAGAATGAAAAGCTTATTTATTTGTATTTTTTCAATATTTTGTAGTTTATTTGATGTTCTTAAAAAATAAAGAGCATTAACAGTGATTATTTATACATGTTTTTAAAAAAATTATCCCTTATCAATTATAAAAATTTTGAAGCTATAGATTTTGAATTCGATTTTAAAATCAACTGTTTTGTGGGAAATAATGGTATTGGTAAAACTAATGTTTTGGATGCTATTTATCACTTGTCTTTTGGAAAGAGTTACTTTAACCCCGTTGCAAGCCAAAATATTAAACATAACACTGATTTTTATGTGATTGACGGAGAGTTTGAAAAAGAAAAACGTCAAGAAAAAATTATTTGTAGTCTAAAAAAAGGGCAGAAAAAGGTCATTAAAAAAAATGGAAAAGCCTATGATAAATTTGCCGATCATATTGGTTTTATTCCCTTAGTAATTATTTCTCCTTCTGATAGAGATCTTATATTAGAAGGGAGTGATACCCGAAGAAAATTTATTGATGGTGTTATTTCTCAATCTGATAAAGCTTACCTAAAAACATTATTAAATTATAACAAAATAGTAGCTCAACGAAATGCGTTACTGAAGTATTTTGCGCTAAATCATACTTTTGATAGTGAAACATTAAGCGTTTATGACCAACAACTTCATGAATTTGGTACAGAAATATACAAAAAGAGGGCTGCTTTTCTAACAGATTTTATTCCTGTATTTAAAAAACGATATGCTACAATTGCTAATAATGATGAAGCTGTAACTATTAATTATGACAGTAAGCTTAAAGACAATTCTTTAGTAGATTTATTGGCACAACAACTTCAAAAAGATAGAGCAGTACATTATACTAGTGTTGGAATTCATAAGGATGATCTTAGTTTTGAAATTAAAAACTATCCCATTAAAAAGTTTGGAAGTCAAGGACAGCAAAAATCATTTTTGATTGCATTAAAATTAGCACAGTTTGATTTTATTAAGGAAAAAGCAAAAACAACACCTATTTTACTGTTGGACGATATTTTTGACAAATTAGACGAACAACGGGTAAAACAGATTATATCTTTGGTAGATAATGATAATTTTGGACAAATATTTATAAGCGATACGCATATAGAGCGTACTGAAAATGTGGTCAAAGAAATCCATCAATCTTATAAAATATTTAAATTGTAATTTTGCCCATTCGCATTTTTAAAATAAAACTTTAAAATGTTGAAATAAAACAAGTGAAAATGAAACTTAAACTATTATCTAGCTGTATTGCACTTTTATTATTTATTTCTTGTAGCCAAAAAGTAACCAAAAAAGATTTAACACATTTAAGTGGGTTTTGGGAGATTGAAAAAGTTATCTTTACTGATGGAGAAACAAAAACCTATGATATTAACCCTATTGTAGATCACTATCAGCTTTTTGAGAATTCTACTGGAATTAAAAAGAAAGGAATCCCAAAATTTGATGGGACTTTTAAAACTTCGGGCAATCAAGATCATTTTAAGATTGTATATACAGAAACTATCATAACAATTGCTTTTAACAATGCATTAAGCAATAGAATAGAAGAAATAGTTTCCTTATCTGAAAGCCAATTGACTTTAAAAAATGAAGAAGGCGTATTATATTACTATAAGCGTTTTACACCCATTAATATTGCTGAATAATAATAACAGCTATGCCATTATGACCAACTAATACCTTTAAAAAAATATAAATACATGTAAAATCTGCTAAAAGTTTTTCGAGAAAATGACTAATATAGATGCACACATGTGACCACCAACTTAATAAAAAAGAGAAAGAAAGATGAAAAGGAGAAAAAATGATTATAGCCCAATTAGTGATGTTCTGGGTTCTTTTATAAAAGAAAACAGACTAGAAAAAGGTTTTGATAAGGTAAATGTAGCACAAGCCTGGACCGACCTAATGGGCAATGGAGTTAACAACTATACCACAGCAGTACAATTAAAAGGGACCACACTTTATGTATCTTTATCTTCTTCTGTTCTTAGAGAAGAACTTAGCTATGGAAAGCAAAAAATAATTAGAATGCTTAATGAAGAACTCCGAAAAGATGTTATTAAAGATCTTGTATTGAGATAATCTTTTTACATAAAAAAATAGCAAAAAAGCCAAGTACATTTTAAAATGTACTTGGCTTTTTTATTTAAAATAATCTAGAGAAACATTTTCTCTATTATACCAATTCTTACTTAAAATAAGCCCAACAAAACGTTCTTTTTTCCTTTTTATCTCATTAAAAAAAGAAACCGTAGCTAAGACTATGCTTGTTTTTTTTTGTAATTCATATAAAGAAAAAAAATCTTCATTTTCTTTTACGCTCATTTCAAATAAGAATTGGTACTACTTACATAACTGATATTAATTTTATGCAACTAAAAATTAATTTGTGATATACAAATACCCTTGTACTAAAACTACTTTACCATGATAGTTATAATTAACCATGTAAAAATATACTCCTGCTGGAAGCGCATCTTCTTTTTTAACTGTTGATCTAGCACTAGAAATACCTCTAAATACATTTCCTCTATTATCATATCCTTTAATTTCAAATACTGCTATTCCCCATCGGTTATAAATATTTACCGTATTATCTGGATAATTTTCAATATTTTCTATTCTAAAGAAAGCATTGGTATCATCTCCATTTAATGATAATATCTCGTTTGCTATTCTAACACAATCACTATCCGCTGGAGGTGTTCCTCCAATACTACTACATGAATCTAATGGATTTGTTTGAACAGAAACTTCTTCTCCATCTTCTATTTTATCTCCATCGGTATCGGCATCAAAAGGATCTGTACCTAGTTCAATTTCTTCAGCATTTGTTAAGCCATCTAAATCACAATCGCTAGTCTCTAATGCTGTTCCTCCAATTGAATCGCAATCATCAAGGGGACTTGTATTTTCATCAACTTCAACACCATCATCAATCCCATCTTTATCGGTATCTGGATCAAAAGGATTTGTGCCTAAAAATAACTCCTCCTCATTTGTTAATTTATCATCATCACAGTCGGATGCTAACCAACTTCCTGTTTGGGCTAAAGTAATACTAGACTCCATAAACTTACATGGATCTAAAGAATCGGTTCCATCTGTTTTTTCTGTACCATCAAGAACTCCATCTCCATCAGTATCTGCATTATTAGGATCTGTACCATCTTTAATTTCTGTACCATTATTGATACCATCCTCATCGCAATCTAGATTATTTATATCAAGAAGCACATCGATATTGGCTAGTAAAGTACAGCCTACATTGCTTACTGTAATATTATTATAAGTACCTGTTGCTAATCCAGAAATTGTACCTGTATTGCTAGATACTGTTAATATTGCGGTTTGAACTGATGGTACTGCATCTTCATAAGTAACAGTATAGACTCCATCTGTTATATTACTTGTTATTAAGGTAATGCTTCCATCTGTGACTAAACAGGTGGTTGGATTTGTACTTGCTCCTAATGTTAAGGTTGCAGTTGCTGGAGCACTTAATAGCACATCAATGTTTGTTACCAAAATACAGCCTCCATTGTCCACAATAATATTATCATATCTACCTGTTACTAATCCTGAAATTGTTCCAGAATTATTTAATATTGTCAATATTGCTGTATGAGCTGTTGCCGTTGCGTCTTCATAGGTAACAGTATAGTTTCCATCCGCTAAATTACTTGTTGTTAAGGTAATGCTTCCATCTGTGCCTGAACATGTGCTTGGATTTACACTTGCTCCCAACATAAATGTAGCTGCTGCTGGTGCACTTAATGCCACATCAATATTTGCTACTGAGGTACAGCCTGCATTGGTCACATTAATGTTATCATATGTACCAGCTGTTAATCCTGAGATTGTTCCTGTATTACTTGACACCGTCAATGTTGCTATGTTTCCTATTGCTAATCCGTCGTCATAAGTAACAGTATAATCTCCATCTGCTAGATTACTTGTTGTTAATGTGATGCTTCCATCTACTCCTGAACAGCTGGTTGGGTCTGTACTTGTTACTAACACTAAAGTTCCTGTTGCTGGTGCATTTAAGACCACATCGATACTTGCTATTGAACTACAACCCGCATTGGTCACGGTAATATCATTATAGGTTCCTGCTGCCAAGCCTGAAATTGTTCCTGCATTATTCACTACATCCATACTTGCTGTAATTCCTGTTGTTACTCCATCAGTATAGGTAATAGTATAGCTAGCATCTGGTAGATTAGTCGTTGTTAAACTAATGCTTCCGTCTGTTCCTGAACATGTGCTTGGATCTACACTTGATCCTATTGCTAAGCTTGGTGCTAATGGTGCATTTAAGACCACATCAATACTTGCTGTTGAACTACAACTCGCATTGCTTACCGTGATATTATCATAGGTTCCTGCACTTAATCCTGAAATGGTTCCGCTATTGCTTAATACGATCAAGTTTGCGGTGACTCCTGTGGTTATTCCATCATCATAAGTAACAGTATATGTTCCATCTGATAGGTTCGTTGTTGTAAAGCTGATACTTCCATCTGTTCCTGAACAAGTTGTTGGATTGCTTCCTGAGCCTGACATGGCTAATACTGGTGCTAATGGTGCATTTAAGACCACATCAATACTAGCAGCTGAAATACATCCTGCATTGCTTACCGTAATATTATCATAGGTTCCTGCACTTAATCCTGAAATGGTTCCGCTATTGCTTAATACTATTAAGTTTGCGGTGATTCCTGTTGTTATTCCATCATCATAAGTAACAGTATATGTTCCATCTGATAGGTTCGTTGTTGTAAAGCTGATGCTTCCATCTGTTCCTGAACAAGTTGTTGGATTGCTTCCTGAGCCTGAGATGGCTAATACTGGTGCTAATGGTGCATTTAAGACCACATCAATACTTGCTGCTGAGCTACATCCCGCATTGCTTACCGTGATATTATCATAGGTTCCTGCACTTAATCCCGAAATGGTTCCGCTATTGCTTAATACGATCAAGTTTGCGGTGATTCCTGTTGTTATTCCATCATCATAAGTAACAGTATATGTTCCATCTGCAAGGTTCGTTGTTGTAAAGCTGATACTTCCATCTGTTCCTGAACAAGTTGTTGGATTGCTTCCTGAGCCTGACATGGCTAATACTGGTGCTAATGGTGCATTTAAGACCACATCAATATTTGCTACTGAGCTACAGCCCGCATTGGTCACGGTAATATCATTATATGTTCCTGCTGATAAGCCTGAGATTGTTCCGCTATTGCTTGCTACTATTAAGTTTGCGGTGATTCCTGTTGTTATTCCATCATCATAAGTAACAGTATATGTTCCATCTGCTAGATTCGTTGTTGTAAAGCTGATACTTCCATCTGTTCCTGAACAAGTTGTTGGATTGCTTCCTGAGCCTGAGATGGCTAATACTGGCGCTAATGGTGCATTTAAGACCACATCAATACTTGCTGCTGAACTACAACCCGCATTACTTACCGTGATATTATCATAGGTTCCTGCTGATAATCCTGAAATGGTTCCGCTATTGCTTAATACGATTAAGTTTGCGGTGATTCCTGTGGTTATTCCATCATCATAAGTAACAGTATATGTTCCATCTGATAGGTTCGTTGTTGTGAAACTGATACTTCCATCTGTTCCTGAACAAGTTGTTGGATTGCTTCCTGAGCCTGAGATGGCTAATACTGGTGCTAATGGTGCATTTAAGACCACATCGATACTTGCTATTGAACTACAACCCGCATTGCTTACCGTGATATTATCATAGGTTCCTGCACTTAATCCTGAAATGGTTCCGCTATTGCTTAATACGATTAAGTTTGCGGTGATTCCTGTTGTTATTCCATCATCATAAGTAACAGTATATGTTCCATCTGATAGGTTCGTTGTTGTGAAACTGATACTTCCATCTGTTCCTGAACAAGTTGTTGGATTGCTTCCTGAGCCTGAGATGGCTAATACTGGTGCTAATGGTGCATTTAAGACCACATCGATACTTGCTATTGAACTACAACCCGCATTGCTTACCGTGATATTATCATAGGTTCCTGCACTTAATCCTGAAATGGTTCCGCTATTGCTTAATACGATTAAGTTTGCGGTGATTCCTGTGGTTATTCCATCATCATAAGTAACAGTATATGTTCCATCTGCAAGATTCGTTGTTGTGAAACTGATACTTCCATCTGTTCCTGAACAAGTTGTTGGATTGCTTCCTGAGCCTGAGATGGCTAATACTGGCGCTAATGGTGCATTTAAGACCACATCAATACTTGCTGCTGAACTACAACCCGCATTGCTTACCGTGATATTATCATGGGTTCCTGCACTTAATCCTGAAATGGTTCCGCTATTGCTTAATACGATTAAGTTTGCGGTGATTCCTGTTGTTATTCCATCATCATAAGTAACAGTATATGTTCCATCTGCAAGGTTCGTTGTTGTAAAGCTGATACTTCCATCTGTTCCTGAACAAGTTGTTGGATTGCTTCCTGAGCCTGAGATGGCTAATACTGGTGCTAATGGTGCATTTAGGACCACATCAATACTTGCTGCTGAACTACAACCCGCATTGCTTACCGTGATATTATCATAGGTTCCTGCACTTAATCCTGAAATGGTTCCGCTATTGCTTAATACGATTAAGTTTGCGGTGATTCCTGTGGTTATTCCATCATCATAAGTAACAGTATATGTTCCATCTGATAGGTTCGTTGTTGTGAAACTGATACTTCCATCTGTTCCTGAACAAGTTGTTGGATTGCTTCCTGAGCCTGAGATGGCTAATACTGGTGCTAATGGTGCGTTTAAGACCACATCAATACTTGCTGCTGAACTACAACCCGCATTGCTTACCGTGATATTATCATAGGTTCCTGCACTTAATCCTGAAATGGTTCCGCTATTACTTAATACGATTAAGTTTGCGGTGATTCCTGTTGTTATTCCATCATCATAAGTAACGTTATATGTTCCATCTGATAGGTTCGTTGTTGTGAAACTGATACTTCCATCTGTACCTGAACATGTACTTGGATCTGTTATTGTTCCTAAAGTCAATGTTGGGATTACGGGATCTACAAGTAACACATCAATATTAGCTACTGAAGTACAGCCTGCATTGGTCACGGTAATATCATTGTATGTTCCTGCTGCCAAGCTTGAAATTGTTCCTGTATTACTAGACACCGTCATGGATACAGTCTGTGCTGTTGTCGTCGCATCTTCATAATCAACAATATAGGTTCCATCTGCAAGATTCGTTGTCGTAAAGCTGATACTTCCATCTGTTCCTGAACAAGTTGTTGGATTGCTTCCTGAGCCTGAGATAGCTAATACTGGTGCTAATGGTGCATTTAAGACCACATCAATACTTGCTACTGAACTACAACCCGCATTGCTTACCGTGATATTATCATAGGTTCCTGCTGCCAAGCCTGAAATGGTTCCGCTATTGCTTAATACGATTAAGTTTGCGGTGATTCCTGTTGTTATTCCATCATCATAAGTAACAATATATGTTCCATCTGCAAGATTCGTTGTTGTGAAACTGATACTTCCATCTGTTCCTGAACAAGTTGTTGGATTGCTTCCTGAGCCTGAGATGGCTAATACTGGCGCTAATGGTGCATTTAAGACCACATCAATACTTGCTGCTGAACTACATCCCGAATTGCTTACCGTGATATTATCATAGGTTCCAGCACTTAATCCTGAAATGGTTCCGCTATTGCTTAATACGATTAAGTTTGCGGTGATTCCTGTGGTTATTCCATCATCATAAGTAACGTTATATGTTCCATCTGATAGATTCGTTGTTGTGAAACTGATACTTCCATCTGTTCCTGAACAAGTTGTTGGATTGCTTCCTGAGCCTGACATGGCTAATACTGGCGCTAATGGTGCATTTAAGACCACATCGATACTTGCTGCTGAACTACAACCCGCATTGCTTACCGTGATATTATCATAGGTTCCAGCACTTAATCCTGAAATGGTTCCGCTATTGCTTAATACGATTAAGTTTGCGGTGATTCCTGTGGTTATTCCATCATCATAAGTAACAGTATATGTTCCATCTGCAAGATTCGTTGTTGTAAAGCTGATACTTCCATCTGTTCCTGAACAAGTTGTTGGATTGCTTCCTGAGCCTGAGATGGCTAATACTGGTGCTAATGGTGCATTTAAGACCACATCGATACTTGCTGCTGAACTACATCCCGCATTGCTTACCGTGATATTATCATAGGTTCCTGCTGATAATCCTGAGATTGTTCCGCTATTGCTTAATACGATCAAGTTTGCGGTGATTCCTGTGGTTATTCCATCATCATAAGTAACAGTATATGTTCCATCTGCAAGATTCGTTGTTGTAAAGCTGATACTTCCATCTGTTCCTGAACAAGTTGTTGGATTGCTTCCTGAGCCTGAGATGGCTAATACTGGCGCTAATGGTGCATTTAAGACCACATCAATACTTGCTGCTGAACTACATCCCGCATTGCTTACCGTAATATTATCATAGGTTCCTGCACTTAATCCTGAAATGGTTCCGCTATTGCTTAATACTATCAAGTTTGTGGTGATTCCTGTTGTTATTCCATCATCATAAGTAACAGTATATGTTCCATCTGCAAGATTCGTTGTTGTGAAACTGATACTTCCATCTGTTCCTGAACAAGTTGTTGGATTGCTTCCTGAGCCTGAGATGGCTAATACTGGTGCTAATGGTGCATTTAAGACCACTAATACTGGTGCTATCATAGGTTCCTGCTGATAATCCTGAGATTGTTCCGCTACCAGCTTAATACGATCAAGTTTGCGGTGATTCCTGTGGTTATTCCATCATCGATACTTGCTGCTGAACTATTGCTTCCCGCTGGCGCTAATGGTGCTTACCGTGATATTATCATAGGTTCCTGCACTTAATCCTGAAATGGTTCCGCTGCTTAATACGATTAAGTTGACTGTGATTCCTGTTGTTATTCCATCATCATAAGTAACAGTATATGTTCCATCTGCAAGATTCGTTGCTGTTACAAGTTGTTGGATTGCTTCCTGATCAACATGGCTAATGCTGGCGCTAATGGTGATTTCCTGCTGAACTACATCCCGCATTCTTACCGTAATATTATCATAGGTTCCTGCACTTAATCCTGAGATTGTTCCGCTATTGCTTAATACTGTTTGCGGTGATTCCTGTTGTTATTCCATCATCATAAGTAACAGTATACTTCGTTGTTGTAAAGCTGATACTTCCATCTGTTCCTGAACTGAACAAGTGAGATGGCTAATACATTAAGACCACATCAATATTGGCTACTGAAGTACAGCCTGCATTGCTTACCATATTATCATAGGTTCCTGCACTTAATCCTGAAATGGTTCCGCTATTGCTTGATACTATTAATTCCTGTGGTTTATATGTTCCATCTGATACCGTTGTTGTAAAGCTGATACTTCCATCTGTTCCCTGTTGGATTGCTTCCTGAGCCTGAGATGCTAATACTGGTGCTAATGGTGCATTTAAGACCACATCCTTGCTGCAACCCGCATTGCTTACCGTAATATTATCATAGGTTCCTGCTTCCGCTATTGCTTGATACCTGACTGTGATGTTATTCCATCATCATAAGTAACAATATATGTTCCATCTGCAAGATTCGTTGTTGTAAAGCTGATACTTCCATCTGTTCCTGAACATGTTGTTGGATTGCTTTGAGCCTGACATGGCTAATACTGGCGCTAATGGTGCATTTAAGACCACATCAATACTTGCTGCTGAACTACATCCCGCATTGCTTACCGTAATATTATCATAGGTTCCTGCTTAGATTGTTATTCCATCATCATAAGTAACAGTATATGTTCCATCTGCAAGATTCGTTGTTGTAAAGCTGATACTTCCATCTGTTCCTGAACAAGTTGTTGGTAATCCTGAAGATGGTAATATTATCATAGGTTCCTGCACTTAATCCTGAAATCCGCTATTCCATCATCATAAGTAACAGTATATGTTCCATCTGCAAGATTCGTTGTTGTGAAAGCTGATACTTCCATCTGTTCCTGAACAAGTTGTTGGATTGCTTCCTGTAGCCTGAGCATGGCTAATACTGGCTATTGCTAATGGTGCATTTAAGACCACATCAATGTTGCAAGATTCGTTGTTGTAAAGCTGATACTTCCATTGTTCCTGAACAAGTTACCTTGCTTCCTGAGCCTGAGATGGCAATACTATATTGGCTACTGAAGTACAGCCTGCATTGGTTACCGTTCATAGGTTCCTGCACTTAATCCTGAAATGGTTCCGCTATTGCGCTATTGCTTAATACAGATCTGATAGGTTCGTTGTTGTAAAGCTGATACTTCCATCTGTTCCTGAAAGTGGATTGCTTCCTTGAGATGGCTAATACTGGTGTGATTCCATTGCTTACCGTAATATTATTGTTATTCCATCATCATAAGTAACAGTATATGTTCCATCTGCAAGATTCGTTGTTGTAAAGCTGATACTTCCATCTGTTCCTGAACAAGTTGTTGGATTGCTTCCTGAGCCTGACATGGCTAATACTGGATGCATTTAAGACCACATCAATACTTCCATCCGCATTGTTTACCTAATATTATCATAGGTTCCTGCACTTAATGGATTGCGCTATTGCTTAATACGATCAAGTTTGCGGTGATTCCTGTTGTTATTCCTCATAAGTAACAGTATATGTTCCATCTGATAGGTTCGTTGTTGTAAAGCTGAACTTCCATCTGTTCCTGAACATGTTGTTGGATTGCTTCCTGAGCCTGAGATGGCTGGTGCTAATGGTGCATTTAAGACCACATACAGCCTGCATTGGTTAATATTATCATAGGTTCCTGCACTTAATCCTGAAATGGTTCCGCTATTGCTTGATACTATTAAGTTTACTGTGATTCCTGTGTTATTCCATCACATACTTCCAAGTTCCTGAACAATTATGTTCCATTTTAAGACCACATCAATACTTGCTGCTGAACTACAACCCGCATTGCTTACCGTAATCCATAGGTTCCTGCTGATAATCCTGAAATGGTTCCGCTATTGCTTGCATCATCATAAGTAACAATATATGTTCCATCTGCAAGATTCGTTGTTGTAAAGCTGATACTTCCATCTGTTCCTGAACAAGTTGTTGGATTGCTTCCTGAGCCTGAGATGGCTAATACTGGTGCTAATGGTGCATTTAAGACCACATCAATACTTGCTGCTGAACTACATCCCACATTGCTTACCGTGATATTATCATAGGTTCCTGCTGCCAAGCCTGAAATGGTTCCGCTATTGCTTAATACTATTAAGTTTGCGGTGATTCCTGTGGTTATTCCATCATCATAAGTAACAGTATATGTTCCATCTGATAGGTTCGTTGTTGTAAAGCTGATACTTCCATCTGTGCCTGAACAAGTTGTTGGATTACTTCCTGAGCCTGAGATGGCTAATACTGGCGCTAATGGTGCATTTAAGACCACATCGATACTTGCTGCTGAACTACATCCCGCATTGCTTACCGTAATATTATCATAGGTTCCTGCACTTAATCCTGAAATGGTTCCGCTATTGCTTAATACGATTAAGTTTGCGGTGATTCCTGTTGTTATTCCATCATCATAAGTAACAGTATATGTTCCATCTGCAAGATTCGTTGTTGTGAAACTGATACTTCCATCTGTTCCTGAACAAGTTGTTGGATTGCTTCCTGAGCCTGAGATGGCTAATACTGGTGCTAATGGTGCATTTAAGACCACATCAATACTTGCTGCTGAACTACATCCCACATTGCTTACCGTAATATTATCATAGGTTCCTGCACTTAATCCTGAGATTGTTCCGCTATTGCTTAATACGATTAAGTTTGCGGTGATTCCTGTTGTTATTCCATCATCATAAGTAACAGTATATGTTCCATCTGATAGGTTCGTTGTTGTAAAGCTGATACTTCCATCTGTTCCTGAACAAGTTGTTGGATTACTTCCTGAGCCTGAGATGGCTAATACTGGCGCTAATGGTGCATTTAAGACCACATCAATACTTGCTGCTGAACTACATCCCACATTGCTTACCGTAATATTATCATAGGTTCCTGCACTTAATCCTGAAATTGTTCCTGTATTGCTTAATACGATTAAGTTTGCGGTGATTCCTGTGGTTATTCCATCATCATAAGTAACAGTATATGTTCCATCTGCAAGATTCGTTGTTGTAAAGCTGATACTTCCATCTGTTCCTGAACAAGTTGTTGGATTGCTTCCTGAGCCTGAGATGGCTAATACTGGCGCTAATGGTGCATTTAAGACCACATCAATACTTGCTGCTGAACTACATCCCACATTGCTTACCGTGATATTATCATAGGTTCCTGCACTTAATCCTGAAATTGTTCCTGTATTGCTTAATACGATTAAGTTTGCGGTGATTCCTGTGGTTATTCCATCATCATAAGTAACAGTATATGTTCCATCTGCAAGATTCGTTGTTGTAAAGCTGATACTTCCATCTGTTCCTGAACAAGTTGTTGGATTGCTTCCTGAGCCTGAGATGGCTAATACTGGTGCTAATGGTGCATTTAAGACCACATCAATACTTGCTGCTGAACTACATCCCGCATTGCTTACCGTAATATTGTCATAGGTTCCTGCACTTAATCCTGAAATGGTTCCTGTATTGCTTAATACGATTAAGTTTGCGGTGATTCCTGTTGTTATTCCATCATCATAAGTAACAGTATATGTTCCATCTGATAGGTTCGTTGTCGTAAAGCTGATACTTCCATCTGTTCCTGAACATGTTGTTGGATTGCTTCCTGAGCCTGAGATGGCTAATACTGGTGCTAATGGTGCATTTAAGACCACATCAATACTTGCTGCTGAACTACAACCCGCATTGCTTACCGTAATATTATCATAGGTTCCTGCACTTAATCCTGAAATGGTTCCTGTATTGCTTAATACGATCAAGTTTGCGGTGATTCCTGTTGTTATTCCATCATCATAAGTAACAGTATATGTTCCATCTGATAGGTTCGTTGTCGTAAAGCTGATACTTCCATCTGTTCCTGAACATGTTGTTGGATTGCTTCCTGAGCCTGAGATGGCTAATACTGGTGCTAATGGTGCATTTAAGACCACATCAATACTAGCAGCTGAAATACATCCTGCATTGCTTACCGTGATATTATCATAGGTTCCTGCACTTAATCCTGAAATGGTTCCGCTATTGCTTAATACTATTAAGTTTGCGGTGATTCCTGTTGTTATTCCATCATCATAAGTAACAGTATATGTTCCATCTGCTAGGTTCGTTGTTGTAAAGCTGATACTTCCATCTGTTCCTGAACAAGTTGTTGGATTGCTTCCTGAGCCTGACATGGCTAATACTGGTGCTAATGGTGCATTTAAGACCACATCAATACTAGCAGCTGAAATACATCCTGCATTGCTTACCGTGATATTATCATAGGTTCCTGCACTTAATCCTGAAATGGTTCCGCTATTGCTTAATACTATTAAGTTTGCGGTGATTCCTGTTGTTATTCCATCATCATAAGTAACAGTATAGGTTCCATCTGCTAGGTTCGTTGTTGTGAAACTGATACTTCCATCTGTTCCTGAACATGTTGTTGGATCTGTTGTTGTTCCTAAAGTCAATGTTGGTGTTGCTGGATCTACAAGTAACACATCAATATTGGCTACTGAAGTACAGCCTGCATTGGTTACCGTAATATTATCATAGGTTCCTGCTGATAAGTCTGAAATTGTTCCTGTGTTGCTAGACACCGTCATGGATACAGTCTGTGCTGTTGTCGTCGCATCTTCATAATCAACAGTATAGGTTCCATCTGCTAGATTGGTCGTTGTTATTAAAATACTCCCATCTGTGCCTGAACATGTACTAGGATCTGTTGTTGTTCCTAAAGCCAATGTTGGGATTACTGGATCTACAAGTAACACATCAATATTAGCTACTGAAGTACAGCCTGCATTGGTCACGGTAATATCATTGTATGTTCCTGCTGATAAGCCTGAAATTGTTCCTGTATTACTAGACACCGTCATGGATACAGTCTGTGCTGTTGTCGTCGCATCTTCATAATCAACAGTATAGGTTCCATCTGCTAGATTGGTCGTTGTTAAACTGATGCTTCCATCTGTTCCCGAACATGTACTAGGATCTGTTGTTGTTCCTAAAGTCAATGTTGGGATTACTGGATCTACAAGTAACACATCAATATTGGCTACTGAAGTACAGCCTGCATTGGTTACCGTAATATTATTATAGATCCCTGCTGATAAGTTTGAAATTGTTCCTGTATTACTAGACACCGTCATGGATACAGTCTGTGCTGTTGTCGTCGCATCTTCATAATCAACAGTATAGGTTCCATCTGCTAGATTGGTCGTTGTTATTAAAATACTCCCATCTGTTCCTGAACATGTACTAGGATCTGTTGTTGTTCCTAAAGTCAATGTTGGGATTACAGGATCTACAAGTAACACATCAATATTGGCTACTGAAGTACAGCCTGCATTGGTCACGGTAATATCATTGTATGTTCCTGCTGCCAAGCCTGAAATTGTTCCTGTATTACTAGATACCGTCATGGATACAGTCTGTGCTGTTGTCGTCGCATCTTCATAATTAACAATATAGATTCCATCTGCAAGATTGCTCGTACTTATTGAAATGCTTCCATCTGTTCCCGAACATGTACTAGGATCTGTTGTTGTTCCTAAAGCCAATGTTGGGATTACTGGATCTACAAGTAACACATCAATATTGGCTACTGAAGTACAGCCTGCATTGGTTACCGTAATATCATTATAGATCCCTGCTGATAAGTTTGAAATTGTTCCTGTATTGCTTAACACTGCCATGGATACAGTCTGTGCTGTTGTCGTAGAATCTTCATAATCAACAGTATAGGTTCCATCTGCTAGATTGGTCGTTGTTATTGAAATACTCCCATCTGTGCCTGAACATGTACTAGGATCTGTTGTTGTTCCTAAAGTCAATGTTGGGATTACTGGATCTACAAGTAACACATCAATATTGGCTACTGAAGTACAGCCTGCATTGGTTACTGTAATATCATTATAGATCCCTGCTGATAAGTTTGAAATTGTTCCTGTATTACTAGACACCGTCATGGATACAGTCTGTGCTGTTGTCGTCGCATCTTCATAATCAACAATATAGGTTCCATCTGCTAGATTCGTCGTTGTTATTGAAATACTCCCATCTGTGCCTGAACATGTACTAGGATCTGTTGTTGTTCCTAAAGTCAGTGTTGGTGTTGCTGGATCTACAAGTAACACATCAATATTTGCTACTGAAGTACAGCCTGCATTGGTTACCGTGATATTATCATAGGTTCCTGCTGCCAAGCTTGAAATTGTTCCTGTATTACTAGACACCGTCATGGATACAGTCTGTGCTGTTGCTGTAGCATCTTCATAATTAACAATATAGGTTCCATCTGCTAGATTGCTCGTACTTATTATAATACTTCCATCTGTTCCCGAACATGTACTAGGATCTGTTATTGTTCCTAATGTTAAGGTTGGTGTTGCTGGATCTACAAGTAACACATCAATATTGGCTACTGAAGTACAGCCTGCATTGGTTACTGTAATATCATTATAGATCCCTGCTGATAAGCTTGAAATTGTTCCTGTATTACTAGACACCGTCATGGATACAGTCTGTGCTGTTGTCGTCGCATCTTCATAATCAACAGTATAGGTTCCATCTGCTAGATTGGTCGTTGTTAAACTGATGCTTCCATCTGTTCCCGAACATGTACTAGGATCTGTTGTTGTTCCTAAAGTCAATGTTGGGATTACTGGATCTACAAGTAACACATCAATATTGGCTACTGAAGTACAGCCTGCATTGGTTACTGTAATATCATTATAGGTTCCTGCTGATAAGTCTGAAATTGTTCCTGTATTACTAGACACCGCCATGGATACAGTCTGTGCTGTTGTCGTCGCATCTTCATAATCAACAGTATAGATTCCATCTGCTAGATTGGTCGTACTTATTATAATACTTCCATCTGTTCCCGAACATGTACTAGGATCTGTTATTGTTCCTAAAGTCAATGTTGGTGTTGCTGGATCTACAAGTAACACATCAATATTTCCTACTGAAGTACAGCCTGCATTGGTTACCGTGATATTATCATAGGTTCCTGCTGATAAGCCTGAAATTGTTCCTGTATTACTAGACACCGCCATGGATACAGTCTGTGCTGTTGTCGTCGCATCTTCATAATCAACAATATAGGTTCCATCTGCTAGATTGGTCGTTGTAAAGCTGATACTTCCATCTTTTCCTGAACAAGTTGTTGGATTGCTTCCTGAGCCTGACATGGCTAATACTGGTGCTAATGGTGCATTTAAGACCACATCGATACTTGCTGCTGAACTACAACCCGCATTGCTTACCGTGATATTATCATAGGTTCCTGCACTTAATCCTGAAATGGTTCCGCTATTGCTTAATACGATTAAGTTTGCGGTGATTCCTGTTGTTATTCCATCATCATAAGTAACAGTATATGTTCCATCTGATAGGTTCGTTGTTGTAAAGCTGATACTTCCATCTGTTCCTGAACATGTTGTTGGATTGCTTCCTGAGCCTGAGATGGCTAATACTGGCGCTAATGGTGCATTTAAGACCACATCGATACTTGCTGCTGAACTACATCCCGCATTGCTTACCGTGATATTATCATAGGTTCCTGCTGCCAAGCTTGAAATTGTTCCTGTATTACTAGACACCGCCATGGATACAGTCTGTGCTGTTGTCGTCGCATCTTCATAATTAACAATATAGGTTCCATCTGCAAGGTTCGTTGTTGTTAAACTGATGCTTCCATCTGTTCCCGAACATGTACTAGGATCTGTTGTTGTTCCTAAAGTCAATGTTGGTGTTGTTGGATCTACAAGTAACACATCAATATTAGCTACTGAAGTACAGCCTGCATTGGTTACCGTCATATTATCATAAGTTCCTGCTGCCAAGCTTGAAATTGTTCCTGTATTACTAGACACCGTCATGGATGCCGTTTGAGCTGTTGCTGTAGCATCTTCATAATTAACAATATAGGTTCCATCTGCTAGATTCGTCGTTGTTAAACTGATGCTTCCATCTGTACCTGAACATGTACTTGGATCTGTTATTGTTCCTAAAGTCAATGTTGGTGTTGCTGGATCTACAAGTAACACATCAATATTAGCTACTGAAGTACAGCCTGCATTGGTCACGGTAATATCATTGTATGTTCCTGCTGATAAGCCTGAAATTGTTCCTGCATTGCTTAACACTGCCATGGATGCCGTTTGAGCTGTTGCTGTAGCATCTTCATAATTAACAATATAGGTTCCATCTGCTAGATTGCTCGTACTTATTATAATACTTCCATCTGTGCCTGAACATGTGCTTGGATCTGTTGTTGTTCCTAAAGCCAATGTTGGGATTACTGGATCTACAAGTAACACATCAATATTGGCTACTGAAGTACAACCTGCATTCGTCACGGTAATATCATTGTATGTTCCTGCTGATAAGCCTGAAATTGTTCCTGCATTGCTTAACACTGCCATGGATGCCGTTTGAGCTGTTGCTGTAGCATCTTCATAATTAACAATGTAAGTTCCATCTGCAAGATTGCTCGTACTTATTATAATACTTCCATCTGTTCCTGAACATGTACTAGGATCTGTTGTTGTTCCTAAAGTCAATGTTGGTGTTGCTGGATCTACAAGTAACACATCAATATTAGCTACTGAAGTACAGTCTGCATTGGTTACCGTGATATTATCATAAGTTCCTGCTGCCAAGCTTGAAATTGTTCCTGTATTGCTTAACACTGTCATGGATACAGTCTGCGCTGTTGTTGTCGCATCTTCATAATCAACAGTATAGGTTCCATCTGCTAGATTGGTCGTTGTTATTGAAATACTCCCATCTATTCCTGAACATGTACTAGGATCTGTTGTTGTTCCTAAAGCCAATGTTGGGATTACTGGATCTACAAGTAACACATCAATATTGGCTACTGAAGTACAGCCTGCATTGGTTACCGTCATATTATCATAGGTTCCTGCTGCCAAGTTTGAAATTGTTCCTGTGTTGCTAGACACTGCCATGGATGCTGTTTGAGCTGTTGTCGTCGCATCTTCATAATCAACAGTATATGTTCCATCTGCAAGGTTCGTTGTTGTTAAACTGATACTTCCATCTGTGCCTGAACATGTACTAGGATCTGTTGTTGTTCCTAAAGTCAATGTTGGGATTACTGGATCTACAAGTAACACATCAATATTTGCTACTGAAGTACAACCTGCATTGGTTACCGTCATATTATCATAGGTTCCTGCTGCCAAGTTTGAAATTGTTCCTGTATTACTAGACACCGTCATGGATACAGTCTGTGCTGTTGTCGTCGCATCTTCATAATCAACAACATAGGTTCCATCTGCTAGATTGGTCGTTGTTAAACTTATGCTTCCATCTGTTCCCGAACATGTACTAGGATCTGTTGTTGTTCCTAAAGCCAATGTTGGGATTACGGGATCTACAAGTAACACATCAATATTGGCTACTGAGCTACAACCCGCATTGCTTACCGTGATATTATCATAGGTTCCTGCACTTAATCCTGAAATGGTTCCGCTATTACTTAATACGATTAAGTTTGCGGTGATTCCTGTTGTTATTCCATCATCATAAGTAACGTTATATGTTCCATCTGATAGATTCGTTGTTGTAAAGCTGATACTTCCATCTGTTCCTGAACAAGTTGTTGGATTGCTTCCTGAGCCTGACATGGCTAATACTGGTGCTAATGGTGCATTTAAGACCACATCAATACTTGCCGCTGAACTACATCCCGCATTGCTTACCGTGATATTATCATAGGTTCCTGCACTTAATCCTGAAATGGTTCCGCTATTGCTTAATACTATCAAGTTTGCGGTGATTCCTGTGGTTATTCCATCATCATAAGTAACGTTATATGTTCCATCTGCAAGATTCGTTGTTGTAAAGCTGATGCTACCATCTGTTCCTGAACATGTTGTTGGACTTGAACTTGACCCTAAAGTCAATATTGGAATTACTGGATCTGCAAGCAACACATCTATATTTGCAACTGAAATACAGCCTGCATTGGTTACCGTGATATTATCATAGGTTCCTGCTGCCAAGCTTGAAATTGTTCCTGTATTACTAGACACCGTCATGGATACAGTCTGTGCTGTTGTCGTCGCATCTTCATAATCAACAGTATAGGTTCCATCTGCTAGATTGGTCGTTGTTATTGAAATACTCCCATCTGTACCTGAACATGTGCTTGGATCTGTTGTTATTCCTAATGTTAAGGTTGGTGCTGCTGGATCTACAAGAAACACATCAATATTGGCTACTGATGTACAGCCTGCATTGGTTACCGTCATATTATCATAGGTTCCTGCTGCCAAGCTTGAAATTGTTCCTGTATTACTAGACACCGTCATGGATACAGTCTGTGCTGTTGTCGACGCATCTTCATAATCAACAGTATAGGTTCCATCTGCTAGATTGGTCATTGTTATTGAAATGCTTCCATCTGTACCTGAACATGTACTAGGATCTGTTGTTGTTCCTAAAGTCAATGTTGGTGTTGCTGGATCTGCTAAAACAACAGCTTGAGTGAAACTATCAGTACACAAATTATCCATTTGACTTGTGATCACAAAATCATTATATACGGCTGCATCTAAATCAGTAATCGTATAAGTTCCACCAGTAATTGTTGCAGTAGAATTAACTACGACTGTATTCCTAGTATAACTTATATTGAAAACTCCAGTGATAGGTAATGCATTACTTATTGTAATACTTCCATCTGTTCCTAAACATGTTGTTGGATCGGCACCTACTGCTAAAGCACTAGTTAAATCTATAGCACAAGAAACGGTAAGTATTCCAGCTGTTGAAATTTGTGGACAGTTATTCCCTTCACTTACAAAGCTAACTCTGTATTGATTTCCTAAATCTCCGGTTACCAATACTGGTGTTGTATAACTCACTTGTATTTCTGTAGCTGTACTCCCTGTTGCTCCAACAATATCTGCAAAAGTTAATCCATTATCAGTACTTAACTGCCATTGGTAGCTAAGATCAGTATTTATTGAAGTTGCTGGTATCGTTATTGGACTTAAAACAGCTGTACCAGTAGCGTTAAAAGTTGCTGTTGCTCCAACAAACGAAACTTGATTTGTTGGATTATTACTAACACCTACAGTAATTGCTTGTTGGAATATTATTTTTCCACCAACCGTAGTTGCTGGCAACGTAGTATATGCATTTCCAGAAACTCCTGCACTAATTACCAACCCATTAGCATCTACTCCACTATTAGTAAGAGTAGGAAGATCTGTTCCATAAATGCCTGTATCTCCACCATCTGCTGTACTATTTGCATAAGCTTCATTGGCATCACTACAACCATCACCATCGCTATCTAAATCTTGAATATCGGGTGTGCCATCTCCATCAGTATCTGTAGCATTGGTAATAGGATCATTATCACCGTCTGTATTAGTATCTTCAACAGTATCTAAAATACCATCATTATCGTCATCTAAATCACATATATTATTTATACCATCGGCATCTGGATCGTTTGCTGTAACTGTTCCAGCAATTGCACCATCTGTACAAACATCAATAATATATAAAACAGCCTGAGCTTCTAAATCGCAACCTACCCTATTGGCATGAGTTACAATAACTTTATAAATATTTTCATCATCTATAAGAGCTACTACTGGAAGTGTCAGGGTTTTATTTCTAGCACCAGAAATAGCTGTAAAACTCACTCCTGAATCTGTACTTACTTGCCATTGGTATGTTAGCTCTATATCTACATTAAGGGTTGTATCTGGATCGGGGATAAAATCTAATATTTCTGTAGCTGTTGCAGTTACTTCAAAAGTAGCTTCATCACCATCATTTACATTTTGGTCTACAGGAGCTGTTGCTATTGCTACATTTATACTTGTTGTAGTTGTAGCTGTATTTCCTATATATGCTGTAGCAAAACCAGTAACTTTACCAGTAGCATTATCTACTCCGGTTCCATCTACTTCTCCATCATCATTATCATCTGTATGGCCTGCTTCTAAGGCATCCTTACATCCATCATTATCAGAATCTGGATCTAAGCGATCTGGAGTTCCATCATTATCCGTATCAATATCTATACATGTATTTTCTACAAAATATAGTTCTTGTGCCCATCCACCACCAGAAGCTCCACTTACTCCTTGAACTCTATAATATCTATATGAACTTTCATTTGCAGGCATTTCCAATTTCGCAGAGTTATTACTCGCAAGAATAGGTACCGTGTTATTATAGGTCTGATTGGTTACAATATCTTCCCAAGTACTATTATTATTACTTCCCTGTATATGGTATATAGAAGCTGTAGTAAATAGTGTTTGTCCTGGGTAATGTCCTATTTCTATTGCCAATAATCTTATGGGATTTGGCATTTCAAATTTCAACCAAGTAGTGCCTGGAAAGGTTCCAACTGGGCTACTTATAACATAGGTAGCGCCAGTACCAACAAAATCTATTCCATCCACCAATCGTTGGATCTCTGCTACTCCATTAAAACTAAATGCAAGATCAGAACCTATTTGTATTGTAGATTTTACCGTCTGCTCTATAGTTCTAGAACTACAATCGGCTTCATTTTCATCTAGAATCCCATCATTATCATCATCCAAATCTATTAAATCTCCTACCCCATCATTATCAGTATCGGCACATACATTTAATGAAGAGAATAATGCAAAGTCATTATAGGTAGAGCTATAATTAATTGTACCTGTAGTTCCAGTTTCAAAACTATCTATTAACCCATTTGCATTAACATCTGCTCCTGTATTATAAGTACTTATATTATTGTTAGCTACCAATGTATTTCCAGATTCTACACTATCGCTACATCCATCTGCATCACTATCTAAATCTAAATGATTTACTGTTCCATCTCCATCAACATCGTCTGTACATGTTGATTTTGGGTAATTGGAAGCTATAAAATTGTTAATGGAAAAACTAATTTCTCTTACTCCTGAATAGTAATTAGTCCCTGCCACTCCATAAATCCTATATTTTTTATAAACTGTTGTTGGGTTTATACTATTTGTAAAGGTATCTGTACCACTCACAACTGTATTATGTGCTGCTGCAATTGATAAATCTACCCAAGTACTTCCATCATATCCTTGTAATTTAACTGTAGCACTTGCATTAGTTGTCATATACCAATTTACCATATCAAAACTAAGCTCGGTAATTGCTATTGGCACTATTGGAGTTACTTCAAATAAAGTCTTATTTATTATTGACTGAGTAGGATTGAATGAAGAATATGTTGTTGTATTTCCATCAAAACTACGCTCTATACCTTCTCCTCCTCTGGTTGTTAAATCTGTAGTTACACTGGAAATAACATTTAATTCTTCGGCGCTAAAGAAACAATTTGGTGACTCTTCTGCATCTAAAATCCCATCGTTATCATCATCGATATCACTTAGATCTCCTATACCATCATTATCACTATCGGAACATGCATTTAAAAAGCTTTCAATTGCATAGTTCGTGTATGTAATTGTATAGTTGATAGTACCTGTAGTTCCATCTTCAAAAATATCTAATAATCCATTGGAATTTGCATCTGTTCCTGTATTATAGGTTGTAATATTATTATTGACTGGTACTGTATTACTTGCTTCTACACTATCACTACAGCCATCAGCATCGCTGTCTAGATCTAAGTGATTAAATGTTCCATCTCCATCGGTGTCTTTATCATACAAACAGGTACTTGATTGGCTTGCACTAATATAAATACTTACTGCATGCCTTAGAGTATCATCTGCTATACTTCCATCAAAAACAATAGTTACATTACCAGCATTAAAATCATATTCAACTGGATGCCATTGTCCATCCCAAGGAATAGAAATGTCTTTTACTAGACCATTTACAGAAAGGTTAAGTGTTTTTCCTGGCTGAGCTCCTGTAGGACCGCCTCCTCCAGTATTTGTACCAAAACCTCCAAATAAAACGGTAAGTGTACCTGATTTATCTGCGACAAATGTTGTTGTTGTTGCTTCTCCATTCACTAATGTTAAAAAAGAGGTAACCCCTGGCTCAGGAGCAGGAACTATAATAGCCCCTGTAGCGTCAAAATGGCTATAGCCAATCCATTGAGACAAGGAAGAAATATCACTAGATCCTGTAGTATTACTCCATCCAGTAGGGGAAACAGTATTGCCTGGTGTTCCATTTGTTGGAAATGGAAAAGTAAAATCATTCGAAAAACACTCATTCTCAACACTATCTAGTACTCCATCATTATCATCATCGATATCGATTAAATCTCCTATACCATCACCATCAGTATCTGAACATACATTATCAATTGCAGAAATAGCATAATCATAAGTTGATACATAGTTAATTGTTCCAGTAGTACCATCTTCAAAACTATCTAATAATCCATTAGCATTGGCGTCTGTTCCTGTGTTGTAATTAGCAATATCGTTATTAGTTACTAATGTATTCCCTGCTTCTATACTATCACTACAACCATCAGCATCACTATCTAGGTCTAAATGATTGAATGTTCCATCGGAATCGGTATCATTGGCATAACAGATGTTTGCTTGCAATCCAAATCCTTCTTCTCCAAATGCTCCTGTTACTGTGGTATGTGTAGTTGTTAATACAAAATCTGATGGCAATAAGTTGGTGTCAAAAATTACTGACCATGTTGCTGTACTATTATAACTGTCTATAGCCTGAACAACACTATTTCCTGTACTTATTACCGTACCATCAGATACATCTAATTGGTTGTCAGGATCATAAACTATTGCGGTTACTGCTGGACTAAAATTAAACTGTATTGTTTGTCCTTCGGTATCATTTTCTGAATCAATATTTCCTGTAATTGTTGGTCCATAAGTAACATTGCCAATAAGCGCATTTGCTTGTGGAGAAACAGTATGTGTTACATTTATACTTGTTGCTGCATCACTAAAGATATAATGCAATCCATCTGCACCAGAATAATTATTTCCTGCTACTAATGCTACACTAGCATCCGATAAATCTATTGTGTAATTAGCAATACCATTATCATTTGTAAATGTCCCTTCTATTAATTGACTGCCAATTGGCATTGTATAGGTACCTGTAAGTGCTGTTCCATTTCCACATGATAATTCTTCGGTATCTAAAACACCATCATTATCATCATCCAGATCTAGCAAATCTCCTACTCCATCATTATCGCTATCTGAACAAGAATTAAGTACTGCCGATATGGCTAAATAATAAGTTGAGGTATAATTAATAGTTCCTGTAGTACCATCTTCAAAACTATCTAATAACCCATTAGCATTGGCATCCAATCCTGTATTATAATTTGTAATATCATTACTTGCTACTAAAGTATTCCCGGCTTCTACACTATCACTACAACCATCAGCATCACTATCTAGATCTAAATGGTTTACTGTTCCATCTCCATCTGCATCATCTGTACATGATGTTTTTGGGTAATCGGAAGCTATAAAATTGCTAATGGAAAAACTGATTTCTCTTACTCCTGAGTAGTAATTGGTCCCTGCTACTCCATAAATCCTATATTTTGTATAAACTGTTGTTGGGTTTATACTATTTGTAAAGGTATCTGTACCATTCGCAACTGTATTATGTGCCACTGCAATTGATAAATCTACCCAAGTACTTCCATCATAACCTTGTAATTTAACTGTTGCACTTGCATTAGTTGTCATATACCAATTTACCATATCAAAACTAAGCTCGGTAATTGCTATTGGCACTATTGGAATTATTTCAAATAAAGTCTTATTTATTATTGACTGAGTAGGATTGAATGAAGAATATGTTGTTGTATTCCCATCAAAACTACGCTCTATACCTTCTCCTCCTCTGGTTGTTAAATCAGTAGTTACACTGGAGATAACATTTAATTCTGAAGCGGTAAAGAAACAATTAGGCGACTCTTCTGTATCTAATATTCCATCATTATCATCATCAATATCTAATAAATCACCTATGCCATCACCATCAGTATCTGAACAGGCACTTAAGAAGTTTACAACTGCGAAATTCTCATACGTACTTGTATAGTTGATGTTTCCAGTAGTACCATCTTCAAAACTGTCTATTAATCCATTAGCATTGGCATCTGTTCCTGTATTATAATTTGTAATATCATTACTTGCTACTAAGGTATTTCCTGATTCCACACTATCACTACAACCATCAACATCGCTATCTAGATCTAAATGATTGAATGTTCCATCGGAATCGGTATCATTGGCATAACAGATATTTGCTTTTAGTCCATAACCCTCTTCATCTAAATTGCCTGAAATAGCAGTATGCGTTGTCGTCAGCACAAAATCTGATGGCAATAAATTGGTATCAAAAACTACAGACCATGTTGCCGTACTATTAAAATTATCGATAGTTGTTATTACCGTATCGCCAGAAGTAATTATGGTTCCATCTGCTATGTTTAACTGATTGTCTGGGTCATAAACTGTTGTGGTTACTGCGGGACTAAAATTAAACTGTATTGTTTGTCCTTCAGTATCATTTTCAGAATCGATATTACCTGTAATTGTTGGGCCGTAAGTAACATTTCCAATAAGTGTATTAGCCTGTGGAGCAATGGTATGAGTAACATTCATTGTTGGGCTAACATCATCAAATATATAATGCAATCCATTGCTATCAGCATAATTGTTTCCTGCAACTAATACAGCACTGGCATCAGATAAATCTATACTATAATCCGCAACTCCATTTCCATTGGTAAAGGTTCCTTCTATTAATTGGGTTCCAATTGGTAGCGTATATGTTCCTGTTAGTGCTGTTCCGTTTCCACATGATAATTCTACGGTATCTAAAATTCCATCATTATCATCATCTATATCCATTAAATCTCCTACTCCATCATTATCGCTATCTGAACAAGAATTAAGTACTGCCGATATGGCTAAATAATAAGTTGAGGTATAATTAATAGTTCCTGTAGTACCATCTTCAAAACTGTCTATTAATCCGTTGGCATTGGCGTCCAATCCTGTATTATAATTTGTAATATCATTACTTGCTACTAAGGTATTTCCAGCCTCTACACTATCACTACAACCATCAGCATCACTATCTAGATCTAAATGATTTACTGTTCCATCTCCATCTGCATCGTCTGTACATGTTGATTTTGGGTAATCGGAAGCTATAAAATTGCTAATGGAAAAACTGATTTCTCTTACTCCTGAGTAGTAATTGGTCCCTGCTACTCCATAAATCCTATATTTTTTATAAACTGTTGTTGGGTTTATACTATTTGTAAATGTATCTGTACCATTCGCAACTGTATTATGTGCCACTGCAATTGATAAATCTACCCAAGTACTTCCATCATATCCTTGTAATTTAACTGTAGCACTTGCATTAGTTGTCATATACCAATTTACCATATCAAAACTAAGCTCGGTAATTGCTATTGGCACTATTGGAGTTACCTCAAATAAAGTCTTATTTATTATTGACTGAGTAGGATTGAATGAAGAATATGTTGTTGTATTCCCATCAAAACTACGCTCTATACCTTCTCCTCCTCTGGTTGTTAAATCAGTAGTTACACTGGAGATAACATTTAATTCTGCAGTGGTGAAGAAACAATTTGGTGATTCTTCTGTATCTAATATTCCATCATTATCATCATCAATATCTAATAAATCACCTATGCCATCACCATCAGTATCTGAACAGGCACTTAAGAAGTTTACAACTGCGAAGTTCTCATACGTACTTGTATAGTTGATGTTTCCAGTAGTACCATCTTCAAAACTATCTAATAATCCATTAGCATTGGCATCTGTTCCTGTATTATAATTTGTAATATCATTACTTGCTACTAAGGTATTTCCAGCCTCTACACTATCACTACAACCATCAGCATCACTATCTAAATCTAAATGGTTTACTGTTCCATCTCCATCTGCATCGTCTGTACATGATGTTTTTGGGTAATCGGAAGCTATAAAATTGCTAATGGAAAAACTGATTTCTCTTACTCCTGAGTAGTAATTGGTCCCTGCTACTCCATAAATCCTATATTTTGTATAAACTGTTGTTGGGTTTATACTATTTGAAAAGGTATCTGTACCATTCGCAACTGTATTATGTGCCACTGCAATTGATAAATCTACCCAAGTACTTCCATCATAACCTTGTAATTTAACTGTAGCACTTGCATTAGTTGTCATATACCAATTTACCATATCAAAACTAAGCTCGGTAATTGCTATTGGCACTATTGGAGTTATTTCAAATAAAGTCTTATTTATTATTGACTGAGTAGGATTGAATGAAGAATATGTTGTTGTATTCCCATCAAAACTACGCTCTATACCTTCTCCTCCTCTGGTTGTTAAATCTGTAGTTACACTGGAGATAACATTTAATTCTGCAGCGGTGAAGAAACAATTAGGCGATTCTTCCGTATCTAATATTCCATCATTATCATCATCAATATCTAATAAATCACCTACACCATCACCATCAGTATCTGAACAGGCACTTAAGAAGTTAACAACTGCGAAATTCTCATACGTACTTGTATAGTTGATGTTTCCCGTAGTACCATCTTCAAAACTGTCTATTAATCCATTAGCATTGGCATCTGTTCCTGTATTATAATTTGCAATATCATTACTTGCTACTAAGGTATTTCCTGATTCCACACTATCACTACAACCATCAGCATCACTATCTAGATCTAAATGATTGAATGTTCCATCGGAATCGGTATCATTGGCATAACAGATATTTGCTTTTAGTCCATAACCCTCTTCATCTAAATTGCCTGAAATAGCAGTATGCGTTGTCGTCAGCACAAAATCTGATGGCAATAAATTGGTATCAAAAACTACAGACCATGTTGCCGTACTATTAAAATTATCGATAGTTGTTATTACCGTATCGCCAGAGGTTAGTATGGTTCCATCTGCTATGTTTAACTGATTGTCTGGATCATAAACTGTTGTGGTTACTGCGGGACTAAAATTAAACTGTATTGTTTGTCCTTCAGTATCATTTTCAGAATCGATATTACCTGTAATTGTTGGCCCGTAAGTAACATTTCCAATAAGTGTATTAGCCTGTGGAGCAATGGTATGAGTAACATTCATTGTTGGGCTAACATCATCAAATATATAATGTAATCCATTGCTATCAGCATAATTGTTTCCTGCAACTAATACAGCACTGGCATCAGATAAATCTATACTATAATCCGCAACTCCATTTCCATTGGTAAAGGTTCCTTCTATTAATTGGGTTCCAATTGGTAGCGTATATGCACCTGTTAGTGCTGTTCCATTGCCACATGATAATTCTACGGTATCTAAAACACCATCATTATCATCATCCAGATCTAGCAAATCTCCTATACCATCATTATCAGAATCAGCACAGACATTAAGGATATTAACAATTCCGTATTTCGTATATGTTGATGTGTAATTGATTGTTCCTGTTGTTCCGTCTTCATAAACATCTAGCAATCCATTAGCATTGGCATCCGCCCCTGTTTTATAGTTTACAACATCATTATTAGTTACTAGTGTATTGCTTGCTTCAACAGCATCACTACATCCATCTGCATCACTATCTAAGTCTAAATGATTGTATGTGCTATCACCATCGCTATCTTCTAAATAACATATGGTTGCTATTATTCCATATCCTTCTGAACCTAAGTTATCAACTAAAGCAGTATGCGTTGTGGTCAACACAAATTCCGATGGTAATAAATTGGCATTAAAGACAATATACCATGTAGCGGTACTATTAAAATTATCAATAGATTGCGTTATTGCAGTTCCTGAAGTAATTTCTGTTCCATCAGCCACATTTAATTGATTATCTGGATCATAAACAACTGCGGTAACCGCTGGATTATAGTTGAATGCTATAACTTGACTCTCTGTATCGTTTTCAATATCTACATTACCAGTAATAGTTGGTCCATAAGTAATTGTTCCTAGTACCGCATTTGCCTGAGGTGTAATAGTATGTGTAACAGTCATGGTAGGTGTGGCGTCACTAAAAATATAATGTAGACCATTAGCATCTGCATAATTATTAGCTGCTACTAAATCGGCATTCGCATCTGATAAATCTATACTATAGTTTGCAATACTACTTCCGTTTGTAAAAATTCCTTCAATTAACTGACTCCCTACTGGTAAAGTATATGTGGTTGTATTGGCTGTACCAATACCACAAGCTAATTCCAAGACATCTAATGTTCCGTCATTATCATCATCAATATCAATAACATCACCTATACCATCATTATCAGTATCCAAACATCCATTTAATGCTGCACTTGTTGCTATATAATATGTTGTGTTATAATTATAATTTCCTGTGCTTCCATCTTCAAATTCATCTAACAATCCATTAGCATTAACATCTAATCCAGTATTATAAACTGATATATTATTATTGGCTACCAAAGTATTTCCAGATTCAACACTATCGCTACAACCATCTCCGTCAGCGTCTAAATCTAAATGATTATAATTGCCATTGCCATCAACGTCAGCACTACAACTTGTTTTTGGATAGTATTCTCTGATGAAATTATTGATTTCGAAATAAATTTCATTACTATATCCACTGCTAGAAAATGTACCACTGATTCCATGTAATCTATAAAAACTATATTTTCCTGAGTTTTGGGTAATCGCAAAACTATGATTTCTAATTGTTCCAACACTAAGCACTGGAGAATTGTCATTGGTTGTATTATAAATCTCTCCTGTATTTAGATCCGTCCAACTAGCTCCATCATTACTTCCTTGGATTTTAATATTTGAACCTGTTGTAAAATGTCCACTTGTATTGGCATATCCGATAAATATTTTACTTAGCTCTACTGAAGTTTTAAACTCGAATTCATAAACTGTTTTATCTACAACAGTTAATAAATTTGTAAACTGAACTGCATAATTCCCTATAGCAAGACCATTATCTCCATCAACAGTCTCTGAAGGTTGATTATAGGCTGCAACCATGCTTGATCCTGAACTTACCATAACTGATGTGCTTCGATTTCCAATTTCGAAATCCGCTTTTTTAAAGAAGCAATCTGGCGATTCATCAGCATCTTTTATTCCATCATTATCATCATCAACATCAACAAGATCATAAATCCCATCAGCATCAGTATCTGCACATGCGTTTAAGAAATCTGCTAATGCATAAGCCGCATAGGTAGAGTTGTAATTGATGTTTCCAGAAATACCATCTTCAAATTGATCTAATAACCCATTAGCATTAGCATCTGTTCCTGTGTTAATTGTAGAAACATCATTATTAACAATTGCAGTATTTCCTGCTTCAACTCCATCACTACATCCGTCATTATCAGAATCTAAATCCAAATAATCTGGTGTACCATCACCATCGGTATCACTAGCATAACAGATAGTTGACTGTAAACCAAAACCTTCTGATCCGAATGCACCTGTTATTGTGGTATGTATAGTTGTTAATATAAAATCTGATGCTAATGTGTTGGTATTAAAAACCAAATACCATGTAGCTGCATTATTATAGTTATCTGTGGATTGTGTTATTGAAGCGCCAGACATAATTGTAGTTCCGTCTGCAACATCTAATTGATTGTCTGGATCGTAAACTGTTGCTATTATTCCAATATCAAAATTAAACTGTATTATTTGTCCTTCAGTATCGTTTTCAGCATCTATATTTCCTGTGACTGCTGGCCCGTAGGTAATATTTCCTAACAAAGTATTGGCCTGCGGAGAGACAGTATGTGTTATATTTATTGTTGTAGCTGCATCACTAAATATATAATGCAATCCATCTGCATCGGAATAATTATTTGCTGTATCTAATGCTGCACTAGCATCTGATAAATCTATGCTATAATTTGCAATACCATTACCATTGGTAAATGTACCTTCAATTAATTGAGTACCAATTGGCATCGTATAGCTTGTTGTTGCTCCAATTCCATTAGCACAGGACAATTCCACAGCATCTAAAATACCATCATTGTCATCATCGATATCAAAACGATCTATTGCCCCATCACAATCATTATCTCCGTCGGCAATAACTTTTGTAGTTGCATCTCCTAATATTCCACTATAGCACAAATCATAAGCATTATGAAATGCGGCATAATAGACACCAACAGGTACTGTAGTTGGGTCTAGCACCAAATTAAAATTGGTTGCAGGAGTACCAGTATGCCAACTTATAGTAGTATTGTTGGGTTGATTATCGGCGGTTAATGCGGTTAAATCTATTGTTGTTGTTGGGCATATATTTGCTATTGTTATTGCTGATAAATTTGGCGCATTTAACCCTGCATCACAGGTAGTACACACCTCTTCTTTGACCTTAACGGCATCTATCCATAATAAAGTTGAGGTATTTACTCCTTGAAATCTTATATATTTATAAGCTCCTGTTAGTGTTGTTGGTATGGTATAGCTTACTGCTGCAAAACCAGTTGCATTAAACCCATTGACTTCGGTAGAATTAGTAGTATAGGTTACATTATCTTCAGAAAAAGCAACTACAAAACCTTTAGTAAAAGAACTTGAATGATGCCTAGCAACCACTTCTATTTCTTGACCTCCAGTAAAGGAATTTGCATATTCTACAATAGTTTGGTTAGCTGTTCCAGTACTATAAACATTGCAAAAAGCTCCATCCGGTTCTCCCGTTGTTCCATTTGCAATTCCACCCCAACTAGTAGCACCTGTAGATGAAATTCCATATTGAAAAACTTCTACTGATCCAAACTCACAACCATGAACTCCTAATACAGGAATACTTGTTGGTGTAGTTACCAGTCCTGAAGCTACAGTAAAAGTATAAGTACCTGTTGTTCCATTACTATTGGTCCATAACGATGGTAAACTAGACATTAGTGCTGTTTCAGAATTTGTTACTACAGCTGTATAATTACCATCTGGTAGTATTGGAATTACATATAACCCATCTGCATCTATTTCTGAAGAGTATACAACAGATCCTCCTTGTATTATGTTTACAACCATATCCGTTGGTAAACCTGTACTATCCTCTGAGCCATTTTTAATATTGTCATCAAAAGTACCTCCGTCAAGTCCAGAATCATGGAAAACGGCTCCAGTATACATTCCACACTCTTCTACTACAGTTTCTACGGCATCAATTAGTAATAAACTTGAAGTACCAGTACCTTGAATTCTGATGTATTTATAATTGCCAGTCATTGCTCCTGGAACTACTGTTGAAACGGTCGTAAATCCAGTTTCTGTCAATCCATTAATCATGCTAGAATTTGTAGTCCATGTAAGTTTATCCTCGGAATATGCTATTACAAAACCATTAGGATAACCATCATATCTTCTGGCAGTAATATTGATTGTATGTCCAGCAGTAAAAATATCTGTATAAGTAACTATAGTTTGATGTCCCGTTCCTGTGCTATATGCATTTTGATGAAAACCATCACCTGGAGCTCCAGCAGCACCATTTAACTGTGCAGTAGAACCTGGCCTATTCCAACTTACAGATCCTTCTGAGCTGATTCCATATTGCCCATTTAATGCAAGACCATTAGGACATTCTATTCTCCAATTTACATTAAAAGTATTGTTTGCATAAGCAACTAATACATCAGTAATACCTGCATTTATGGAACCAAAATTAAGATTATCGGTATCTACAGCATCATCTAATCCATCCCCATCTGCATCTATATTTGATAGCGTAATTCCGGCTTCTGTGGTATCATCTGTTTGTGCATTATCACTATTGGTATCCAAGAAATCTGGAATTCCATCTTCATCTGTATCAATAGGTGCTAGCCCAGTTGTATAATTAACATCTGATCCATTTGCGTTAAAGGTACCAGATGGTACAATATAACCTAGCGTAGTTTGGGCTTCTATATTATCTGGGATACCATCTCCATCGGAATCTAAATCCAAATGATTTGGTATTCCATCACTATCTATTACATCTGCATAACATATATTAGCCTGCAACCCAAAACTTTCTTCGTCAAAATTACCTGTTAATGTGCTATGATTTGTTGTAAGTACAAAATCTGTCGCTAGAAAGCCTGTTTCAAAAACAACAGACCAAGTAGCAGTACTATTATACCTATCCAATAATTGTGTAATAGTTGTTCCTGAAGAAATTGCGGTTCCATCTGCTATATCCAATTGGTTATCTGGATCATATACTACTGCTGATACTCCAGCTGTATAATTAAGTATTATTGATTGTGCTTCTGTATCATTTTCTGAATCCACATTACCCGTAATTGTTGGGCCATACCTAACATTCCCAATAAGCGAATTTGGCTGAGGTGAAATGGTATGTGTAACATTCATTGTTGGGCTAACATCATCAAATATATAATGCAATCCATCAGCATTTGAATAATTATTTGCTGCGGTCAATGCTGCGCTTGCATCGGATAAATCTATAGTATAATTTGCAACACCATTACCATTAGTAAAAGTACCTTCAATAGCCTGTGTATTTACTGGCATTGTATAAGTAGTGGTTGCTCCTATTCCTTCCCCACAGGCAAGTTCTACAATATCAAAAATACCATCGTTATCATCATCTAAATCGATAAGATCTCCAATACCATCTCCATCGGTATCTAAACAAACACTTTTGCTTGCTACTAATCCAAAATTAGTATAGGTAGACGTATAATTGATATTTCCTGAGGTACCATCTTCAAACTCATCTAACAATCCATTTGCATTCGCATCCGTTCCAGTATTATAGTTCATAACATCATTAACTCCTATAAGACTGGCTCCTGCTTCAACGCTATCACTACATCCATCACCATCACTATCTAAATCCAAGTGGTTAAGTGTAGTATCAATATCTGTATCCGTTATACATGTTATTTTAGGGAAATATTCTGCTACAAAACCATTGGTTTTAAAATAGACTTCATTGCTATATCCTAAAGCATATGTACTACCTATAACCCCTTGAATTCTGTAGTATTTATAAGCTCCAGAATTAATAGTAACCGCAAAACTTTGATTTCTTATGGTTCCTATATTTAGTACTACACTATTATCGTTGGTTTGGTTATAAACTGCTCCTCCGTTTACATCTAGCCAATTTATACGATTATTACTGGCTTGTAATTTTAACGTTGCTCCGTTTGTAAAATGACTGCTTGTATTTGCATAACCAATATAGATTGTTTCTAATGCTATTGGTGCTATAAATTCGAATTCGTAAATGGTTTTATTTATTATACTCTGACTTGCAATAAACTGAACTGCATAATCTGCTGATCCTGTTCCATTACTTCCATCTAAATTTTCTTCAGGATTAATATATGGAGTAGTCATGTTAAAAGGGCTAGTCATATTAACCAAAGCACTTCTATTTCCTGATTCAAAATCAGCGGCGATAAAATAGCAATCTGGTGACTCTGTAGCATCTAAAACACCATCATTATCATCATCTAAATCTGTTAAATCTCCAATACCATCATTATCCGTATCTGTACATGCATTTAATACACTTACTATAGCATAATTTGAATACAGCGATATGTAATTGATTAATCCCGTAGTACCATCTTCAAAATTATCTAATAATCCATTTGCATTGGCATCTAATCCTGTATTGTAATTGGTAATATCGTTACTAGCTACTAATGTGTTTCCTGATTCTACACTATCACTACAGCCGTCAGCATCAGCATCTAAATCTAAGTGGTTGAATGTTCCGTCGGAATCGGTGTCATTGGCAAAACAAATAGTTGCTTTTAATCCATAACCTTCTTCATCTAAATTACCTGTAATAGCAGTATGTGTTGTAGTCAATACAAAATCTGATGGTAATAAATTGGTCTCAAAAACAACAGACCATGTGGCTGTACTGTTAATATTATCTACTGTTGTGATTACAGTATCACCTGAGGTTATTATTGTTCCATCCGCAATATTTAACTGATTGTCTGGGTCATAAACCGTGGCGATAACTACTGGGGAAAATGTGAACTTTATGGTTTGTTGTTCGGTATCGTTATCTGGATCTAAATTCCCTGTAATTGTTGGTCCATAAGTAACATCGCCAATAAGGGTATTAACTTGCGGAGCAATAGTATGGGTAACATTTATTGTTGGGCTAACATCATCAAATATATAATGTAATCCATTGCTATCGGAATAATTATTTCCTGCAATTAATACTGCGCTAGCATCAGATAAATCTATGCTATAATCTGCAACTCCATTTCCATTGGTAAATGTCCCTTCTATTAATTGTGCTCCTATTGGTAAATTATAGGTGGTAGTACTAGCTGTTCCGTTTCCACAAGACAATTCTTCGGTATCTAAAATACCATCATTATCATCATCTATATCTAATAAATCACCAACGCCATCATTATCGCTATCATTACATGCACTTAACACAGATGATACGGCTAAATAATAACTAGAAGTATAGTTAATTGTTCCTGTGGTACCATCTTCAAACTCATCTAATAATCCATTTGCATTAGCATCCAATCCTGTATTGTAATTGGTAATATCGTTACTAGCTACTAAAGTATTTCCTGATTCTACACTATCACTACAGCCGTCAGCATCAGCATCTAAATCTAAGTGGTTGAAAGTACCATCGGAATCGGTGTCATTGGCAAAACAAATAGTTGCTTTTAATCCATAACCTTCTTCATCTAAATTACCTGTTATGGCTGTATGTGTTGTAGTCAACACAAAATCTGATGGTAATAAATTGGTGCTAAAAACAACAGACCATGTTGCTGTACTATTAAAATTATCTATTGCTGTTATTACAGTATCACCAGAAGTTATTATTGTTCCATCTGCTATATTTAACTGATTATCTGGGTCATAAACTGTTGCGGTTACTACTGGTGAAAATGTGAACTTTATGGTTTGTTGCTCGGTATCGTTATCTGGATCTAAATTCCCTGTAATTGTTGGGCCATACCTAACATCGCCAATAAGTGTGTTTACTTGCGGAGCAATGGTATGGGTAACATTTATTGTTGGGCTAACATCATCAAATATATAATGCAATCCGTTACTATCTCCGTAATTATTTCCTGCAACTAATACTGCACTGGCATCGGATAAATCTATGCTATAATCTGCAATACCATTTCCATTGGTAAAGGTTCCTTCTATTGATTGGGCTCCTATTGGTAAATTATAGGTGGTAGTACTAGCTGTTCCGTTTCCACATGATAATTCTTCGGTATCTAAGATTCCATCATTATCATCATCGATATCTAATAAATCGCCTACTCCATCATTATCGCTATCATTACATGCACTTAATACCGATGATACGGCTAAATAATAACTAGAAGTATAATTAATTGTTCCCGTAGTGCCATCTTCAAACTCATCTAATAATCCATTTGCATTGGCATCCAATCCTGTATTGTAATTTACAATATCGTTACTAGCTACTAATGTGTTTCCTGATTCTACACTATCACTACAGCCGTCAGCATCAGCATCTAAATCTAAGTGGTTGAATGTTCCGTCGGAATCGGTGTCATTGGCAAAACAAATAGTTGCTTTTAATCCATAACCTTCTTCATCTAAATTACCTGTAATAGCAGTATGTGTTGTCGTCAACACAAAATCTGATGGTAATAAATTGGTCTCAAAAACAACAGACCATGTGGCTGTGCTATTAAAATTATCTATTGCTGTTATTACAGTATCACCAGAAGTTATTATTGTTCCATCTGCTATATTTAACTGATTATCTGGGTCATAAACTGTTGCGGTTACTACTGGGGAAAATGTGAATTTTATTGTTTGCTGCTCTATATCATTTTCTGGATCTAAATTCCCTGTAATTGTTGGTCCATAAGTAACATCGCCAATAAGTGTGTTTAATTGTGGAGCAATGGTATGGGTAACATTTATTGTTGGGCTAACATCATCAAATATATAATGCAATCCATTGCTATCAGAATAATTATTTCCTGCAATTAATACTGCGCTAGCATCAGATAAATCTATGCTATAATCTGCAATACCATTTCCATTGGTAAAGGTTCCTTCTATTGATTGGGCTCCTATTGGTAAATTATAGGTGGTAGTACTAGCTGTTCCGTTTCCACATGATAATTCTTCGGTATCTAAGATTCCATCATTATCATCATCGATATCTAATAAATCACCAACACCGTCATTATCGCTATCATTACATGCACTTAATACCGATGATACTGCTAAATAATAACTAGAAGTATAATTAATTGTTCCTGTGGCACCGTCTTCAAACTCATCTAATAATCCATTTGCATTGGCATCTAATCCTGTATTGTAATTTGTAATATCGTTACTAGCTACTAATGTGTTTCCTGATTCTACACTATCACTACAACCGTCGGCATCAGCATCTAAATCTAAGTGATTGAATGTTCCATCGGAATCGGTGTCATTGGCAAAACAAATAGTTGCTTTTAAGCCATAACCCTCTTCTTCTAAATTACCAATTATGGCAGTATGGGTTGTAGTCAACACAAAATCTGATGGCAATAAATTGGTGTTAAAAACTACAGACCATGTGGCTGTACTGTTGTAATTATCGATAGTTGTAATTACCGTATCTCCTGAAGTAATGATAGTTCCATCCGCAATATTTAACTGATTATCTGGGTCATAAACTGTTGCGGTTACTACTGGTGAAAATGTGAACTTTATGGTTTGTTGTTCGGTATCGTTATCTGGATCTAAATTCCCGGTAATTGTTGGTCCGTAAGTAACATCGCCAATAAGGGTATTAACTTGTGGTGCAATGGTATGGGTAACATTGATTGTGGAAGTATTATTATCAAATATATAATGTAAGCCATTAGAATCAGAATAATTATTTCCTGCTAGTAATGCCACATTAGCATCGGAAAGGTCTATGCTATAATCTGCTACTCCATTTCCATTGGTAAATGTCCCTTCTATTAATTGGGCTCCTATTGGTAAATTATAGGTGGTAGTACTAGCTGTTCCGTTTCCACATGATAATTCTTCAGTATCCAAAATACCATCATTATCATCATCGATATCTAATAAATCACCAACACCGTCATTATCGCTATCATTACATGCACTTAATACCGATGATACTGCTAAATAATAACTAGAAGTATAGTTAATTGTTCCTGTGGCACCGTCTTCAAACTCATCTAATAATCCATTTGCATTGGCATCCAATCCTGTATTGTAATTTACAATATCGTTACTAGCTACTAATGTGTTTCCTGATTCTACACTATCACTACAGCCGTCAGCATCAGCATCTAAATCTAAGTGGTTGAATGTTCCGTCGGAATCGGTGTCATTGGCAAAACAAATAGTTGCTTTTAATCCATAACCTTCTTCATCTAAATTACCTGTAATAGCAGTATGTGTTGTCGTCAACACAAAATCTGATGGTAATAAATTGGTGCTAAAGACTACAGACCATGTGGCTGTACTATTAATATTATCTACTGTTGTGATTACCGTATCTCCTGAAGTAATGATTGTTCCATCTGCTATATTTAACTGATTGTCTGGGTCATAAACTGTTGCGGTTACCACTGGTGAAAATGTGAATTTTATTGTTTGCTGCTCTATATCATTTTCTGGATCTAAATTCCCTGTAATTGTTGGTCCATAAGTAACATCGCCAATAAGGGTATTAACTTGCGGAGCAATAGTATGGGTAACATTTATTGTTGGGCTAACATCATCAAATATATAATGCAATCCATTGCTATCAGAATAATTATTTCCTGCAATTAATACTGCGCTAGCATCGGATAAATCGACTGTATAATCTGCAATACCATTTCCATTGGTAAAGGTTCCTTCTATTAATTGGGCTCCTATTGGTAAATTATAGGTGGTAGTACTAGCTGTTCCGTTTCCACATGATAATTCTTCGGTATCTAAGATTCCATCATTATCATCATCCAAATCTAATAAATCACCTACGCCATCATTATCAGTATCTGCACAGGCGCTTAATACCGATGATACTGCTAAATAGTAAGACGGAATATAATTAAGGTTCCCAGTATTACCATCTTCATAAACATCTATTAATCCATTTGCATTGGCATCTAATCCTGTTTTATAATTTGTAATATCATTATTTGCAACTAAAGTATTTCCAGATTCTACGCTATCGCTACATCCATCTAAATCGGAATCTAAATCTAGATGATTAAATGTTCCGTCAATATCGGTATCATTTGCAAAACATATCGTTGCTTTTAAGCCATAACCCTCTTCTTCTAAATTACCAATTATGGCAGTATGGGTTGTAGTCAACACAAAATCTGATGGCAATAAATTGGTGTTAAAAACTACAGACCATGTGGCTGTACTGTTGTAATTATCGATAGTTGTAATTACCGTATCTCCTGAAGTAATGATAGTTCCATCCGCAATATTTAACTGATTATCTGGGTCATAAACTGTTGCGGTTACTACTGGTGAAAATGTGAACTTTATGGTTTGTTGTTCGGTATCGTTATCTGGATCTAAATTCCCTGTAATTGTTGGTCCATAAGTAACATCGCCAATAAGGGTATTTACTTGTGGTGCAATAGTATGGGTAACATTTATTGTTGGGCTAACATCATCAAATATATAATGCAATCCATTGCTATCAGAATAATTATTTCCTGCAATTAATACTGCGCTAGCATCGGATAAATCGACTGTATAATCTGCAATACCATTTCCATTGGTAAAGGTTCCTTCTATTAATTGGGCTCCTATTGGTAAATTATAGGTGGTAGTACTAGCTGTTCCGTTTCCACATGATAATTCTTCGGTATCTAAGATTCCATCATTATCATCATCCAAATCTAATAAATCACCTACGCCATCATTATCAGTATCTGCACAGGCGCTTAATACCGATGATACTGCTAAATAGTAAGACGGAATATAATTAAGGTTCCCAGTATTACCATCTTCATAAACATCTATTAATCCATTTGCATTGGCATCTAATCCTGTTTTATAATTTGTAATATCATTATTTGCAACTAAAGTATTTCCAGATTCTACGCTATCGCTACATCCATCTAAATCGGAATCTAAATCTAGATGATTGTAAACACCATCAATATCCGCATCAGCATTACAGCTTGTTTTTGGAAAAAATTCCGCCATAAAGTTGTTAGTTTCAAAATAGATTTCGTTGCTATATCCACTACTATAAATAGTACCACTTTGTCCTAGAATTCTATAATACCTATATGCGCCTGTATTCTGAGTCACCTCAAAACTATGGTTCCGAATTAGTCCCAAATTTAATACCGATGTATTGTCGTTGGTTTGGTTATAAACCGCTCCTGTATTAACATCTGTCCATAGACTTCCATCGTTACTCGCTTGTAATTTTACATTGGTACCGTTTATAAAATGACTATTAGTATCGGCATAACCGATATAAATTTCACTCAATTCTATTGGTGCTTGAAATTCGAATTGATAAATAGTTTGATCAATTGCTGTTTGACTATTAACAAACTGAACAGCATAATCTCCTGCTGCAGTTCCGTTAATACCATCCATAGTCTCTTCTGGATTGGTATACACACCTTCCATGCTTAATCCTGTAGTTACGCTAACAAAACTGGCTCTATCTCCAGTTTCAAAATCGCTACTTAGGAAGAAACAATCTGGAGATTCCTCAGCATCCTTAATCCCATCATTATCATCATCTATATCAACTAAATCTGCAATCCCATCGTTATCAGTATCTGCACAAGCATTTAGGAAATCTACAATTGCGTAGTTCGCATAAGTAGATGCATAATTGATTACACCAGAACTACCAACTTCAAAACTATCTAATAGTCCATTTCCATTGGTATCAATTCCTGTATTAAAATCACTAATATCATTGCTTGACACAGCAGTATTCCCAGCTTCTACGCTATCACTACATCCATCTCCATCGGAATCTAAGTCTAAACTATTTTTAATTCCATCTCCATCTATATCACAAAAAGATGAACCAAGTGCTCTTCCACTAAAACCTACTTCTAACATTGCTGTTTGATCCCCTCCATGACCTGACAATACTGTAAATACTATTTTATCTACATTAGAATAACTAGTATTAAAGATCACATAATCTCCAAAAGCATCATCTGGAAAAGGTATTGTTTTTAATTCCGTACCTAAAAGTAATGCTCCATCATAAACATCAATCTTCACATCTTGTACACTGTGATTTGGCTCATTAAAAGGATTCATATAAGCATCAGAATGATAGCCATTCCAAACTGACATTCCTTCCACTATAAATGGCGTGTCATAATTGAAAGTAATCACTACATCTGAAGGAGATGTTGTCCATGCAAAAACTTTAGACCAAAAAGTACCAGTTGTGTAATTTTCTATTGCAGTAGTTTTTGTTGGGTCAACAGGACCACCAGTTATGGCTGGGTCTCCAGTTAAACCTGTTGGAGTACTGCCACTAAACCCTACTTGTGGTGATGTAACTGAACTTGGTTGATAGAACTGAACAATAGCACTTTGTACACATTCTACCTCATCTAATATTCCATCATTATCGTCATCTATATCAATGCTATCTCCAACTCCATCACAATCTGTATCTCTATCTACAAATACTGCTGTAGTTCCGCTTCCTAAAACACCACTATAACAGGTATTTGCACTATTATAAAATGCAGCATAATAAGTTCCTGACTGTACTATAGTAGCATCAGCCACCAAATTAGCATCCGTGGCAGGAGTACTAATATGCCATGTTAATATGGTATTTGCTGGTGAATTATCTGCTGATATTGTTGTTAAATCTATGGTTGTAGTTGGACAAGTATTTTTTATATAAACAGCTGATAAGTTTGGTTTATCAATACCAGCAGGACAAGTACTACAAACCTCATCTGTTACTTTAACAGCATCTATCCATAATAAGGTTGATGTATTTACTCCTTGAAATCTTATGTATTTATAAGCTCCAGTTAATGCTGTTGGTATCGTATAAAAAACTGAAGAGAATTCAGTAGCATTAAACCCATTTACTTCTGCTGAATTAGCGGTATAACTTATACCGTCTTCAGAAAAAGCAACTACAAAACCTCTAGTAAAAGAGGTAGAATGATATCTTGCTACAACCTCTATATCTAGACCGCCAGAAAAGGTATTTGCATATTCTACAATAGTTTGGTTAGCAGTTCCTGTACTATATACATTACAAAAAGCGCCATCTGGTGGTCCCGTAGTACCATTTGCAACTCCTCCCCATGATGTGGCTCCTGTAGAGGAACTCCCATATTGAGAATTGTCTACTGCTCCAAATTCACATCCATGAATTCCTAAAGAAGGTATTGTAGCTGGTGTTGTTACTAGTCCAGATGCTATAGTAATTATATAAGTTCCATCTGTACTAGTACTATTGCTCCACAAAGAAGGTAAGGTTGATGTTAATGCTGTATCAGTATTCGTTAAAACAATTGTATATGTTCCATCGGGTAAAATTGGTATTATATAATTACCATCTTCATCTATTGCGATTGATGAAAAAACTGTTCCTCCTTGAATAATATTTATTAGTAAATCTGATGGTATTGAGGTTCCGCTTTCTGTTCCGTTTTTAATAGCATCATCAAAAGTACCTCCACCTAGTCCTGAATCATGAAAAACCTCAGCGGTATACATACCACATTCTTCTTTTTCGGTTTCTACAGCATCAATTAGTAATAAGCTGTTAGTTCCTGTACCTTGAATTCTTATGTATTTATAATTGCCAGTCATGGCTCCAGGAACTACTGTTGAAACTGTAGAAAACTCGGTTCCTAATAATCCATTAATCTCGCTTGAATTTGTAGTCCATGTACTTTTATCTTCAGAATACGCGATTACAAAACCGCCAGGATATGAGGTATCATCATATCTTCTTGCTGTAATGTTTATGGTATATCCCGCTGTAAAGACATTGTTATATGTTATTATTGTTTGATGTCCTGTTCCTGTACTGTATGCATTTTGATGAAATCCATCACCTGGAGCTCCTGCCGCACCATTTAACTGCGCTGTAGATCCTGGTCTATTCCAAGTCACAGACCCCTCTGAGCTGATTCCATATTGTTTTTCACTAATTTTTCCATTCGGGCATTCTATTCTCCAATCTACATCAAATGTATTATCAGGATATGTGCTCATTGGGTCTGTGATTCCTGCATTTATTGATCCAAAATTACTGTCATCGGTATCAACGGCATCATCTAATCCGTCACCATCAGCATCAGCATTTGCTAAGGTAATTCCAGCTTCAGTAGTATCATCTCCTTGTGCTCCATCACTATCAGTATCTACAAAATCAGGAATACCGTCTTCATCGGTATCAACCGGAATTAAACCTGTAGGGTAAATAGCATCAATTCCAACAGGCAATATAATAGTAGAAGGCACAATATAGCCTGCTGTAGTTTGTGCTTCAATATTATCAGGAATACCATCCCCATCTGCATCCAAATCTAAGTGATTAAAAATTCCATCACCATCTATATCTTCAGAAAAACAAATAGTGGCTTTAATTCCAAAACTTTCTGCAGCTAAACTTCCTGTTAATGCAGTATGGGTTGTTGTTAGCACAAAATCTGAAGGCAATAAGTCTGTATTAAAAACAATATACCATGTTGCGGCACTATTGTACTTATCTATAGATTGTACTATTGTTGCTCCAGAACCTATTGTTGCTCCATCAGCAACATTTAGTTGACTATCGGGGTCATATACTGTTCCCACAACATCTGGACTATAATCGAACTTGATAAGTTGTGCTTCAGTATCATTTTCTGAATCAATAGTTCCTGTAATTGTAGGTCCAAAAGTAACTGCTCCCATTAAAGAACCTGCTTGAGGAGAAATGGTATGAATTACTCGCATAGTACTGGTACCCTGGCTAAATATATAATGAAGACCGTTTGTATCTGCATAATTATTACCTGCTACTAGTGCTGCACTTGCATCTGATAAATCTATGGTATAATTTGCTATTCCATTTTTATTAGAAAAACTACCTGCTATTTGCTGCGTTCCTATTGGTAAATTATAGGTTGTAGTTGCTGCAATACCATCGCCACAAGACAACTCTATGGTATCTATAATTCCATCATTATCGTCATCAATATCAATTAAATCTCCAATACCATCTCCATCAGTATCAGCACAGGCATTTAATACTGCTGAGGCTGCTATATAATATGTCGATTCATAATTTATTGTTCCTAAAACTCCTTCTTCAAAAACATCTAATAATCCATTAGAATTGGCATCTGTTCCTGTATTAAAATTAGTAATATCATTACTAGAACTAGACGTATTTCCAGATTCTACACTATCACTACATCCATCTGCATCAGAATCTAAGTCTAAATGGTTAAATGTACCATCAATATCTGTATCATTAGCAAAACATAAGGCGGCTTGTAATGCAAAACCTTCAGTTCCAAAACTTCCGGTAAGGGTAGTATGATTTGTAGTTAATACAAAATCTGATGGCAATAAGTTGGTATCAAATACCACATACCAGGTAGCAGTACTATTATAATTATCTACAGTTTGAGTAATAGATGCTCCAGAAGAAATTACCGTTCCATGAGCTAGGTCCAATTGATTATCTGGATCATAAACTGTAGCATTTACTGCTGGCGTATAATTTAATTGTATTGTTTGTGCCTCTGTATCATTTTCAGCATCTGTATTTTTAGTAACTGTAGGTCCAAAGGTTACTTTACCTAATAATGAATTGAGTTGTGGTGAAACCGTATGAATAATATTCATAGCAGTAGTGGCATCATCAAATATATAATGCAATCCATTAGCATTGGAATAGTTATTACCTGCAACTAAGGCAACACTAGCATCAGATAAGTCTACAGTATATGTTGCTGTTCCACTACCATTGTTATATGTCCCAATTATTTGCTGAGCATCAATTGCTGTTGTATATGTTGCTGTTTCTGCTGATCCGTTTCCACAAGATAATTCTACAGTATCTAAAGCTCCGTCATTATCGTCATCAATATCTATTAAATCTCCAACACCATCATTATCTGAATCTGCACAGGCATTTAATACTGCCGAGGTTGCCAAATAATAACTAGAAGTATAATTTATAGTTCCTGTTATTCCGTCTTCCACCACATCCAATAATCCATTGGCATTAACATCTGCTCCTGTTTGGTAATTGATAATATCATTATTTGCTATTAAGGTGTTTCCTGATTCTACACTATCACTACAGCCATCTGCATCAGAATCTAAATCTAAATGATTGAATCTACCATCGGAATCATTATCAGCAGCAAAACAAATAGTTGCTTTTAGTCCGAAACCTTCAGTATCCAAGTTTCCTGTAACACTATTATGATTGGTGGTCAATACAAAATCTGATGGCAATAGATTGGTATTAAATACAATATACCAAGTAGCTGTACTGTTAAGATTATCAACAGTTGTAGTTAATGTATCTCCTGAAGTAATTAACGTTCCATCAGCTATATTCAACTGATTATCAGGATCAAAAACTGTAGCTGTTACTACAGGTGAAAAATTAAAGTTTATTGTTTGCTGTTCGGTATCATTTTCTGAATCTGTATTTCCAGTAATTGTTGGTCCATAAGTTACATTTCCTATTAGGGTATTTACCTGTGGAGATATGGTCTGAATAACAGTCATTTCTGAACTAGCATCATTAAACACATAATGCAATCCTTTAGAATCCGAATAATTATTGCTAGCGTCCAATGCTACACTGGCATCAGATAAATCTATAGTATATGTTGCTGCTCCTTGTCCTTTTATAAATATTCCTTCAATTGACTGACTTCCTATAGTAGTGGTATAGGTGCCTGTTAACGCTGGTGCATCTCCACAAGAAAGTTCTTCTGTATCTAAAATACCATCATTATCATCATCTAAATCTATTAAATCGCCTACTCCGTCATTATCAGAATCTGTACAAGCATTTAATATTGATGATACTGCTAAATAATAACTCGAAACATAATTTATAGTTCCAGTAGTACCATCTTCAAAAGAATCAATTAGTCCATTGGAATTGGCATCGGTTCCTGTATTAAAGGTTGCAATATTATTATTACTCACTAATGTATTTCCAGATTCAACACTATCACTACAGCCATCTGCATCTGAATCTAAATCCAGATGATTAAATGTACCATCACCATCGGTATCAGCTGCAAAACATAGTGTTGCCTTTAACCCATAACCTTCTAAATCTAAATTTCCTGTTGTTGCTGTATGATTTGTTGTTAGCACAAATTCTGAAGGCAATAAGTTGGTATCGAAAATCACATACCAAGTTGCAAGACCGTTATAGTTATCTGCTGATGTAGTTACTGTTGCACCAGATGTTAATACCGTTCCATCACTAATATCTAATTGATTGTCTGGATCATAAACCGTAGCAATTACTACAGGTGAAAAATCGAATTTAATGGTTTGTGCTTCGGTATCATTTTCTGAATCTGTATTGCCTGTAATTGTTGGACCATACGTTACATTACCAATCAAAGCATTTGCCTGAGGTGTAACTGTATGTATAACATTCATTGTTGGCGTTGCATCGTTAAATATATAATGCAAACCATTGCTATTGAAATAATTGTTTCCTGCAAGCAAAGCGACACTTGCATCTGATAAATTGATACTGTAATTAGCTATTCCATTTCCATTTGTAAATGTTCCTTCTATTAATTGATCTCCAATTGGCAATATATAATCAGTTGTTTCTGCAACTCCATCCCCACAAGACAATTCTTCTGTATCTACAATACCATCATTATCGTCATCCAAATCTATTAAATCTCCAACGCCATCATTATCACTATCCGAACAGGCATTTAATACTGCCGAATCGGCCAAATAATAGGTTGGTATATAATCTAATGTTCCTGTTATTCCTATTTCAAACTCATCTAAAAGTCCGTTTCCATTAACATCTGTTCCCGTTTTATTATTTACTATATCGTTATTTGTAACTAAAGTATTTCCAGATTCTACGCTATCGCTGCAACCATCTCCATCAGCATCTAAATCTAAATGATTATAGACACCATCTAAATCGGTATCGGCAGCAAAACAAATATTAGTCTTCAAGCCATAACCTTCTAAACCTAAAGTCCCAGTTGCAGCAGTATGTGTTGTTGTAAGTACAAAATCTGACGGCAATAAATTAGTATCAAAAACCACCGACCATGTTGCTGTACTATTGTAATTATCTACAGTACTAGTAATTGTATCTCCAGAATTAATTACCGTTCCATCACTAACATCTAATTGATTGTCTGGGTCATAAACTGTAGCAGTAACTATTGGTGAATAGTTAAATAAAATTGTTTGTTGTTCCGTATCATTTTCACTATCTGTATTTCCTGTAATTGTAGGCCCATAAGTAACAGTACCAACTAATGTATTTGCTCGAGGTGAAATGGTATGTACAACCTTCATTACCGTGCTAGCATCACTAAATATATAGTGTACTCCATTAGTATTTGCGTAATTATTAGCTGCAACTAAAGCAACACTTGCATCTGATAAATCGATGCTGTAATCTGCAATTCCATTTCCATTTGTAAATATTCCTTCTATTAATTGAAATCCAATTGGACTAGTATAAGTGGTGTTTTCTCCTTTAGCATTTCCACAAGACAGTTCTTCCCAATCTAAAATTCCATCATTATCATCATCAATATCCAATAAATCTCCAACGCCATCATTATCACTATCTGCACAAGCACTTACTACTGCCGAATTTGCTAAATAATACGAAGGTGTATAATTAAGTGTTCCTGTTGTTCCTACTTCAAAGACATCTAACAGCCCATTTGCATTAACATCTAATCCTGTTTTGTAATTTGTAATATCATTACTTGCTGCTCCTGTATTTCCTGATTCTACGCTGTCACTGCAACCATCACCATCAGCATCTAAGTCTATATTATTGTATACTCCATCATTATCGGTATCATTAGCAAAACATACTGCTGCTTGCAAGCCAAAACCTTCGGTTCCAAAAGCGCCAGTTAATGTGGTATGAACCGTAGTTAGCACAAAATTTGAAGGCAATAAATTGGTATTAAAAACCACAGACCATGTTGCTGTACTATTATAATGATCTACTGTTTGTGTAATTATAGCTCCTGAGCTAAGTATTGTACCATCCGCAACGTCCAGTTGGTTGTCTGGATCTAAAACTATAGCATTAACTACCGGACTATAATTAAATTGAATTGTTTGTGCTTCTGTATCATTTTCAGCATCACCATTTCCTGTAATTGACGGTCCATAAGTAACAGTACTTAACAATCCATCTGTTCTTGGCGCTATAGTATGAACAATGTTTATTGTATTTGAAGCATCACTAAAAATATAATGCAATCCATTGGCATTGGCATAATTATTTGCAGCAACAAGCGCTACACTAGCATCGGACAAATCTACACTATAATCTGCTACACCAGCTCCACTAGTAAATGTACCTGCTATTAACTGACTTGCAATTGGCATTGTATAGGTGCTTGTTTCTCCTTTACCATTACTACAGGATAATTCTTCGGTATCCAAAACACCATCATTATCATCATCCAAGTCCAATAAATCTCCAACACCATCATTATCGCTATCTGCACAAGAATTTAATAGTGCTGATACTGCTAAATAAGCTGTAGAAGCATAGTTAATTGTTCCTGTAGTTCCGTTCTCAAAAGTATCTAACAATCCATTGACATTAACATCTGTTCCTGTATTGAAATTTACAATATCATTATTAGCTACAAGCGTGTTGCTAGCTTCAACACCATCACTACATCCATCCCCATCTGAATCCAAATCCAAGAAATTAGGAATGCCATCACCATCCACATCAGTATTATATGAAATTGGGTTTTCTACACTGTCTAAAATTCCGTCATTATCTGCATCAATATCATTTAGGTTAACAATTCCATCACCATCGGTATCAAGGCAAGCACTCCCTGCAGGATTTATTCCATATTTTAAATATGTAGAGCTATAGGTTACTGTTGCTAAAATAGTGTCATCTGTTTCTAAACTATTCGCCAAGCCATTATCGCCATAAGGACCAGGAATAATACTTACTGCTTGACTGCTTGTAGCTGATCCTTCAAAGGCATCAGTACACGAATCTCCATCGGCATCGGTATCTAAAAAATTTAATACTCCGTCACTATCAATATCCTCTACACCTTCTATAGCATCTGGGATACCATCATTATCAGAATCTAAATCTAATAAATCATCAACGGTATCGCCATCAGAATCTATAACCGGATATCCTAAACCAGAATTAGCACTCCATGGTACTCCATTTGCATTTATTGCTCCATCTGCCTGTCCATCATTATCGATATCTACTCCATCTACTTCAATAACATCGTTAATTCCATCTCCATCACTATCTAAATCTAAACTATTAGGAATTCCATCTCCATCGGTATCACAAGTTACTGAAGCTGGAGAACATGATGCTTCTTCTACCACATCCAATATTCCATCATTATCATCATCATCATCATCACAATCGGCTATACCATCATAATCTGTATCTACTAAATATTTAATCGTTATATATGATGAACTACTACTATAACTTGATGTAATTCCATCTCCACTACTCGTGCTTCTTCCCGCAGAACCTCCATAACCTCCATTATCACCAGATCTGCAACTTCCTCCACGTCCTGAAGACAGTCCACCACCTCCACCACCACCACCAGCTCCATCTGAGCTGTGGTTACACCCTTGTGATCCTCCAGAAGACCCAGTTGTACCAGAAGTACCGTTACTATGTAGTCCTGCACCTCCACCACCTCCACCTCCAGAAGCGATATAAGTTATTTCGCCACCAGCCAATTGTGGCACTCTTAATCCTGTAGCACCACCACCTCCACCACCAGCTCCACTAAATCCGGAACAACCTGCATTACCACCACGTCCTCCATTATAACCAAAAGCACCTGTTCCTCCACTTCCACCACCAGTACAGGCTACTCCACCAAATCCACTTAGACCGTTTCTTCCTACTCCAAAGGTTACATTAGATCCTGGAATAACTGTTATTGTTCCAAATAGATATCCAGAAGATCCACTACTTCCTGATGAGTGTCCAGAATCTGAACCTCCATTTGCTCCTTTACCACCTACCATGGCTATTTCTATATCAGTAACCCCATCTGGTACTACCCAAGTACCTGAGATTCCACTTAAGTTTACTTCAGTTTGTACACATTGTAAGTTATAGTTGTAATCTGTAATTAAAAGTGATTCGTTTTTAGTGCCCACTTCCAATTCCCAATCTCCATCTATTCCCGTAATATTTGTTGAAGCCGCTACTGCTATTTCTAATTTTCCTTCTAAAAACGCAACAGCTTTTCCCCCATTAATCCCACTAGCAAATTCGCAACCATAAATATTTAATTGCTTATATTTTTTACTTCCTTTTTTAAACTCCGACTGAATAAAAATTGATATTTCTTCTGCATTTAGCCATTTTCCCCCAATTAAAAGTTCGCCAGAACGTCCATGTGAAAACAAATGATATGTTGTTGTCTTTTTTGATAAACCTTCTACAGCATTAGATAATATTTTTGCCTCTTCAACCCCTGATGCGATATATCCATTTGGAATACCAATACCTAATGAACTACTTAATTCGTTAGAAGAGTTAATGATATCGTTTCCTTTTGCAGTATGTAAACCAAGAATGAGAAATAGTACCGAAGAGTATTTAATTAGTTTTTTTGTGAGGTCAAAAACAAATCTTTGTTGGTTCTCTAATTTTTTTGTCATGCTGGCGGTTTTTTGGGCTTCTTGTTGGCTACAGAAGAGGTTCTTTTTATATTGTTGTTGCTAACGTTATCTAAACGAAAGACAGCAATTGGGGTTTAAAAATAACACTTGTCAGAAAAAGATTACGAATTTTGTTGTCAAAGCTTAATAAACGTACATAAACCACAGGAAATGCCTAAAAACAATAGATGGAAATATCAAAAACCAAAAAAGCCTCTTAAAATTAATTAAGAAGCTTTTTTACTTTGATTGGTTAACTTGCTTAGTTTTCACTAAACTATTTGGTATTATTTTATACTTACAATAAACTCTGATCGTCTATTTAATTCGTGCTTTTTCTTTGAACATCTAACTCCATTTGTGCAGCCATTTTCAATTTCTGATTCTCCATAACCGTTACCACTAATTCTGATTTCTAAAATTCCTTGAGCCACTAAATATGCAGCAGTAGCTTTTGCGCGTTCGTCAGATAATTTTAAGTTATAACTATCCTTTCCTCTACTATCTGTATGTGATCTAACTTCTACATTTAAAGTAGTATATTTTTTAAGATAAGCCACAACTTTATCCAATTCTAATGCAGCGTCTTCACGAATATCTGATTTATCAAAATTGAAATAAATTGGTTTTAAATTTAATACCTCAGCTAAGTCTTGTTTTGCTAACAACAACTCTTGTTTGTATAATTTTGCTTCTTTTCTTGTTAACTTCAATTGATGAGTTTCGCCTTCATATAATTCTTTGGCTCCAGATAAAACATAATTTAAATCATTACAATCAATTGCAAAACTATAATTTCCACTTGCATCAGTAACAGTTTCAACCAGTTTCCCAGTTTCACTTGATGTCAATATTACAGTTACATTTGCTAATATTTCATTTGTTTCTTTATCTTTTGCAATTCCGCTTATTGTTCCATCACAATCAAAGGCTAAAGGTGAATTTTCTGTAAATGAATAAATATCATCTCCTCCTTTACCACCTGCTCTATTTGATGCAAAATACCCAGTATTGGTCATATCATCGATTATGTAAGTAAAATCGTCCTGAGTACCATTTACTGGTGCTCCTACGTTTAATACTTTACCATCAGATAATTCATCCAAACGTACTGCAAATACATCTAAGCCCCCAAGTCCTGGATGGCCATCAGAAGAAAAATACAATACACCTTCCTTGCTTACAGAAGGGAAAGATTCACGTCCTTCTGTATTGATATTTTTTCCAAGGTTCTTAGGAGTTCCATAAGCATTTTCTGTTATTGCAACAGAGTAAAGATCTGATTCTCCAACAGAATCTGGCATATCAGACACAAAATACAATTGTTTTTCATCAATACTTAATGCTGGATGTGCTACCGAATATAAATCGCTATTAAATGGTAATTCTTCTATATTTGACCATTTTCCATCAACCATGCTTGCTTTATAGATTTTTAGACGCATTACATCTTTAGTATCTTTACCTTCAATACCATCCACAAAGTTGTTTCTAGTAAAATACATGGTATTTCCATCTTTAGTAAATACAGATGTAGACTCATGAAATTTGGTATTGATTTCTTTTGATAGTTTTTCAATACTACCATCAATATTACCATAAATATCTAATAATCCTTTATTATTCCATTCATGGGTACGTTTTGCCGCTATTCCTGTATCTCTAGCAGAAGCAAAATACAGACTCTTTTTGTAAAAAGAAGGCGCAAAGTCAGATCCATTAGAATTTACATTCATATTTTCAATGGTATATCTTCCAGAATTATTTTTGATTATAGCGATATAATCCTTTTGCTCCTTGTATTTTGAGGCCCTAACATTTGCAGGTTCTACTGCTGTTAAATAGCGTTCCATTAATGCATCAGATTGTGTATAATCACCTGAAGATTTTAAACTCTGAGCGCATTTATAAATATAACTTTTGTCTAAATTATCATCTTTTAATTCCAATAACTTTAAGTACCATTTAGATGCTTCCTGATAGTTGGCATTAAAATAATTAGCATCACCTAAGCGCTCATAAATTTCTGAGTTGGAAAGCCCTTTTTCGTTTAAAGATTTATAGGTTGCTATTGCAGACATATACGCATAATCATCATATGCTTTTGCTGCTTTTTTTTCTTTTTGTCCGTAAGATATACTTGTAAAAAAAAGTAATCCTGCAGCTATGTATGTGATTGTTTTTTTCATTATAAATGCTTTTTTAGAAGAATCTTGGGGTTATTAAGCGTTTTACTTTACTATAGAGCTCATAACGAAGCATAATTTCAAATGACCCACTATTAAACGAACTATTTCCTAGTGCAGTAGTTTCTTTGTCATAGCCTACTCCTATCATAAAACTATCAGAAATTTGGAATCCCACCAATGCACTTACTGCTGCATCCCATCTGTAGGCTGCTCCAAATGTAAACTTCTCATTATACATAAAATTTGCAGATACATCGGCTTGTAATGGCGCCCCACTTACAGCTTTAAATAATACTGCTGGCTTAAATTTTAAGTTATAAGACAAATCAAAGACATATCCTGCAATAGCATAATAGTTAATACGCTCGGTAGCAAGATGCGAACCTGAACTTTTTGATGTATCAAAATGTTCGGTCTCTAATAAATTTGGTGCTGATAGCCCTAAATAGAATTTATCGGTATGATAATACACTCCTACACCAATATTTGGCGAAAACTTTTTGTCAGCCTGAGGTAAATCACTAGCCATTTTATCTATTCCATATCCTGATAATTGTGCATAATTAACGTTTAACAAATGCCCTCCTGCTTTTAATCCAAATGATAATTTAGCAGTTCTAGAAGTTCTAATTGTATAAGAAGCAGAAGCATCAAAACTAGTTTCTGCTAGCGTTCCATTTCCGATTTCATCTCTTACTACTGACAGTCCTAAACCTAGGTTTTTAGATACTGGACTATTAACATTTAAAGTCTGTGTAGTTGGTGCACCATCTAATCCAACCCATTGAGACCTGTGTAATGCTGCTGCACTAAAAACACCTCTAGAGCCCGCATATGCTGGGTTAACCACTATAGTATTGTACATGTACTGTGTGTACTGAGCGTCTTGCTGTGCACTTACAACCTCTACAGAGGTTATAAGTAACACTACAAGTATTGCTATGTATTGCTTCATTGTTTTATTTTTTTGATTCTTATACATCTTTACTTTTTCTTTATTAGTTAACATATAAGTATCCTGTTTTCTTCTTAAAGTCTTCTCCATCTTTATAACTAATGATATAGAAATACACTCCTGAAGGAAGTTTATCTTCTTGTTTTAAAGTTGCTCGACCGTTAGATTCTCCTCTAAAAACATTTGCCTCATTATCATAACTATCTATTTTAAAGACTGAAACTCCCCATCTGTTAAATACCTCCACAGTATTTTCTGGATAACTTTTAATACCCTTAATTTTAAAATATTCGTTTGTAGTATCTCCATTTGGAGTAATTAGCTCATTCGCGATTTCTATTCCACAAGTTGTTCCTTCTGGTGTAGTACCATTGATATGATCACATGGATCTAATGGATTGGTACCATCGGCAACTTCTCTTCCATCAAGGATTCCATCATTATCTGTATCAGGATTGTTAGGATCTGTTGTTTTTACAGGATCAGTTGTACTATGCTGAATTGTTAATTCTTCATCATATGTTAATCCATCATTATCACAATCACTATCTCCTAATGGAGTACCTCCTATGTTATCACAACTAGCAAAAGGATCTGTATTGTCAAGTAACTCTTGACCATTAGTAATTAAATCTCCATCACAATCTGCATCTTGCCATGCTGTACTAGGTGTTAAATCTTGACTAGCAATCACTAAATCGCAACTATCAAAAGGAAGTGTTCCGTCTTCTAATTCTTTTTTATTAGAAACACCATCACCATCACAGTCACTAGTATCCCAAGCTGAACTTGTTGCTACCGTTTGACTTAAAATAACAAGACTACAGGCATCTTTTGGATCGGTACCGTCTAAAACTTCCTGTTCATTTGTTACTCCATCTCCATCACAATCTTGCGTTGCAGTAATTGTTTCTGTGATATCTGCTAGGTTATAGGAGCATGGGTCAAATAAATCAGTACTATTTGTGATTTCTAATCCATTTATTACTCCATCACCGTCACAGTCTAAAGCGTTCCATCCAGAACTTACATTTGCTATTACCTGACTTGCTAATTCATATGAACATCCATCATTTGGATTTGTTCCATCAGATACTTCTTTTGCATTTGGCACACCGTCTCCGTCGTCATCTGCATCAATTATACTTATCGTTACCAATGCTGTAGCACATGAACCTCCTGACAATGTATTACATACTTGATAAGACACTATTACTGTTCCTCCTGCTAATGCTTCTGCCTCAGTTGGACTATAACTAATTTCACCTGTAGTACCATCTAATACAATAACTCCTGCTCCAGTAGTTCCTGTTTGCGTAATACTTGTAGTTACTCCAGCAACAAAATCATCATTAGCTAAAATATCATATACAGTTGCTGTTCCATAAGTTGCCGTAAATGCATCCGCTACTGCCGTTGGCACTAATGGATTTAAATCTCCTCCATTGGTATTTCCGTCATTATCACAATCTAGAGCATCCCAGATTGTTAATGGTGTTAATGTCTGATTTGCCACTACTAAACTACATGGATCACGCGGATCGGTAGTACCAGTAACTTCTGTTCCATTAATTACGCCATCATTATCACAATCTAATAAATTCCATCCTGAACTTACATTTGCAATAACCTGACTTGCCGATAAATACAAACAGCCATCTGTTGGATTTGTTCCATCTATAATCTCTTTTCCATTTGGTACGCCATCTCCGTCATCATCCGAATCAGTAATTGTTATGGTTACTACTGCTGTTCCACATACACCACCTGATAAGGTATTACATACTTGATATTCTACGGTTACACTTCCGCCAGCTACTGCTTCTGCGGCTGTTGGTGTGTAACTTATTTCTCCTGTTGAGGCAGTAAAACTTACCGTTCCTCCTGCCGTGTTATTTGCTCCTGTGGTCACCGTTCTAACCAAACTAGTGTTTCCTCCAGGTACAAAATCATCATTGGTCAATACATTAAAGGTACTGGCACTTCCATATAATGCGGTAAATGCATCTGCACTTACTGATGGACTTAATGGATTTAAATCTCCTCCATTGGTATTTCCATCATTATCACAGTCTAATAAGTTCCATGCTGTTAATGGTGTTAATGTCTGATTTGCCACTACTAAACTACATGGATCACGCGGATCGGTAGTATCAGTAACTTCTGTTCCATTAATTACGCCATCATCATCACAATCTAATAAGTTCCATGCTGAACTTACATTTGCAATAACTTGACTTGCCGATAAGTATAAACATCCATCATTTGGATTTGTTCCATCTATAATCTCTTTTCCATTTGGTACGCCATCTCCATCATCATCCGAATCAGTAATTGTTATGGTTACTACTGCTGTTGCACATACGCCACCTGATAAGGTATTACATACTTGATATTCTACGGTTACACTTCCGCCAGCTACTGCTTCTGCGGCTGTTGGTGTATAACTTATTTCTCCGGTTAAGGCAGCAAAACTTACCGTTCCTCCTGCCGTGTTATTTGCTCCTGTGGTCACCGTTCTAACCAAACTAGTGTTTCCTCCAGGTACAAAATCATCATTGGTCAATACATTAAAGGTACTGGCACTTCCATATAATGCGGTAAATGCATCTGCACTTACTGATGGACTTAATGGATTTAAATCTCCTCCATTGGTATTTCCATCATTATCACAGTCTAATAAGTTCCATGCTGTTAATGGTGTTAATGTCTGATTTGCCACTACTAAACTACATGGATCACGCGGATCGGTAGTATCAGTAACTTCTGTTCCATTAATTACGCCATCATCATCACAATCTAATAAGTTCCATGCTGAACTTACATTTGCAATAACTTGACTTGCCGATAAGTATAAACATCCATCATTTGGATTTGTTCCATCTATAATCTCTTTTCCATTTGGTACGCCATCTCCGTCATCATCCGAATCAGTAATTGTTATGGTTACTACTGCTGTTGCACATACGCCACCTGATAAGGTATTACATACTTGATATTCTACGGTTACACTTCCGCCAGCTACTGCTTCTGCGGCTGTTGGTGTATAACTTATTTCTCCGGTTAAGGCAGCAAAACTTACCGTTCCTCCTGCCGTGTTATTTGCTCCTGTGGTCACCGTTCTAACCAAACTAGTGTTTCCTCCAGGTACAAAATCATCATTGGTCAATACATTAAAGGTACTGGCACTTCCATATAATGCGGTAAATGCATCTGCACTTACTGATGGACTTAATGGATTTAAATCTCCTCCATTGGTATTTCCATCATTATCACAATCTAATAAGTTCCATGCTGTTAATGGTGTTAATGTCTGATTTGCCACTACTAAACTACATGGATCACGCGGATCGGTAGTATCAGTAACTTCTGTTCCATTAATTACGCCATCATTATCACAATCCAATAAATTCCATGCTGAACTTACATTTGCAATAACTTGACTTGCCGATAAGTATAAACATCCATCATTTGGATTTGTTCCATCTATAATCTCTTTTCCATTTGGTACGCCATCTCCGTCATCATCCGAATCAGTAATTGTTATGGTTACTACTGCTGTTCCACATACACCACCTGATAAGGTATTACATACTTGATATTCTACGGTTACACTTCCGCCAGCTACTGCTTCTGCGGCTGTTGGTGTGTAACTTATTTCTCCTGTTGAGGCAGTAAAACTTACCGTTCCTCCTGCCGTGTTATTTGCTCCTGTGGTCACCGTTCTAACCAAACTAGTGTTTCCTCCAGATACAAAATCATCATTGGTCAATACATTAAAGGTACTGGCACTTCCGTATAATGCGGTAAATGCATCTGCACTTACTGATGGACTTAATGGATTTAAATCTCCTCCATTGGTATTTCCATCATTATCACAGTCTAGAGCATCCCAGATTGTTAATGGTGTTAATGTCTGATTTGCCACTACTAAACTACATGGATCACGCGGATCGGTAGTATCAGTAACTTCTGTTCCATTAATTACGCCATCATTATCACAATCCAATAAATTCCATGCTGAACTTACATTTGCAATAACCTGACTTGCCGATAAGTATAAACATCCATCATTTGGATTTGTTCCATCTATAATCTCTTTTCCATTTGGTACGCCATCTCCATCATCATCCGAATCAGTAATTGTTATGGTTACTACTGCTGTTCCACATACACCACCTGATAAGGTATTACATACTTGATATTCTACGGTTACACTTCCGCCAGCTACTGCTTCTGCGGCTGTTGGTGTATAACTTATTTCTCCTGTTAAGGCAGCAAAACTTACCGTTCCTCCTGCCGTGTTATTTGCTCCTGTGGTCACCGTTCTAACAAGACTAGTGTTTCCTCCAGGTACAAAATCATCATTGGTCAATACATTAAAGGTACTGGCACTTCCGTATAATGCGGTAAATGCATCTGCACTTACTGATGGACTTAATGGATTTAAATCTCCTCCATTGGTATTTCCATCATTATCACAGTCTAGAGCATCCCAGATTGTTAATGGTGTTAATGTCTGATTTGCCACTACTAAACTACATGGATCACGCGGATCGGTAGTATCAGTAACTTCTGTTCCATTAATTACGCCATCATTATCACAATCCAATAAATTCCATGCTGAACTTACATTTGCAATAACCTGACTTGCCGATAAATACAAACAGCCATCTGTTGGATTTGTTCCATCTATAATCTCTTTTCCATTTGGTACGCCATCTCCGTCATCATCCGAATCAGTAATTGTTATGGTTACTACTGCTGTTCCACATACGCCACCTGATAAGGTATTACATACTTGATATTCTACGGTTACACTTCCGCCAGCTACTGCTTCTGCGGCTGTTGGTGTATAACTTATTTCTCCTGTTGAGGCAGTAAAACTTACCGTTCCTCCTGCCGTGTTATTTGCTCCTGTGGTCACCGTTCTAACAAGACTAGTGTTTCCTCCAGGTACAAAATCATCATTGGTCAATACATTAAAGGTACTGGCACTTCCATATAATGCGGTAAATGCATCTGCACTTACTGATGGACTTAATGGATTTAAATCTCCTCCATTGGTATTTCCATCATTATCACAGTCTAATAAGTTCCATGCTGTTAATGGTGTTAATGTCTGATTTGCCACTACTAAACTACATGGATCACGCGGATCGGTAGTATCAGTAACTTCTGTTCCATTAATTACGCCATCATCATCACAATCTAATAAGTTCCATGCTGAACTTACATTTGCAATAACCTGACTTGCCGATAAGTATAAACATCCATCATTTGGATTTGTTCCATCTACTGCTTCTTTTCCATTGGGTACGCCATCTCCGTCATCATCTGCATCTGTAATTGTAATAGTTACTACTGCTGTTGCACATACGCCACCTGATAAGGTATTACATACTTGATATTCTACGGTTACACTTCCGCCAGCTACTGCTTCTGCGGCTGTTGGTGTATAACTTATTTCTCCTGTTAAGGCAGCAAAACTTACCGTTCCTCCTGCCGTGTTATTTGCTCCTGTGGTCACCGTTCTAACCAAACTAGTGTTTCCTCCAGGTACAAAATCATCATTGGTCAATACATTAAAGGTACTGGCACTTCCGTATAATGCGGTAAATGCATCTGCACTTACTGATGGACTTAATGGATTTAAATCTCCTCCATTAGTATTTCCATCATTATCACAGTCTAATAAGTTCCATGCTGTTAATGGTGTTAATGTCTGATTTGCCACTACTAAACTACATGGATCACGCGGATCGGTAGTATCAGTAACTTCTGTTCCATTAATTACGCCATCATTATCACAATCTAATAAATTCCATCCTGAACTTACATTTGCAATAACCTGACTTGCCGATAAATACAAACAGCCATCTGTTGGATTTGTTCCATCTATAATCTCTTTTCCATTTGGTACGCCATCTCCGTCATCATCCGAATCAGTAATTGTTATGGTTACTACTGCTGTTCCACATACACCACCTGATAAGGTATTACATACTTGATATTCTACGGTTACACTTCCGCCAGCTACTGCTTCTGCGGCTGTTGGTGTATAACTTATTTCTCCTGTTAAGGCAGCAAAACTTACCGTTCCTCCTGCCGTGTTATTTGCTCCTGTGGTCACCGTTCTAACAAGACTAGTGTTTCCTCCAGGTACAAAATCATCATTGGTCAATACATTAAAGGTACTGGCACTTCCATATAATGCGGTAAATGCATCTGCACTTACTGATGGACTTAATGGATTTAAATCTCCTCCATTGGTATTTCCATCATTATCACAATCTAATAAGTTCCATGCTGGACTTACATTGGCAATAACCTGACTTAAAACTAAATATAAACATCCATCCAGAGGGTTGGTTCCATCTAAGTCTTCTTGGGCATTTGTTACTCCATCTCCATCACAATCATTTGTAGAAGTTACGGTTAAAGAAATGTTTGCTATTAAAAATGAACAATCATCTTGAGGATCAGTACTATCAATAGCTTCTTGTGCATTAGTAACTCCATCACCATCACAATCTCCACTGCCAACGGCAAAAGGATCAGGATTACATGGATCTACTGGATCAACATCACAAGCATTGGCAAAACCATCATTATCAGCATCAGGACCAACCTCTAAATAATCTGAGGTAGCATTTAAATCTATATCTCTTATAGCTCCATAACCATCAGATCCTAAAACAGTTCCGTCTGGATTAAAGCCCGTTCCATCTATGAAACCATCATTATTTGCATCTGTATATCCAGCTTCAATTACATCATTACATCCATCACCATCTGAATCTGAATCCAAATGATTTGCCAAAAAATCAGAATCGATACTTGATTCATAAACATCTGGTACTCCATCATTATTAGCATCTGTATATGTTGTTGGTGATCCATCAGCATTGGCCATGTAGGTTGCAGATTCTCCGCTATTATCATCGGAATCTAAATAATTTGGTAAACCATCACCATCATGATCTCCATTAGGATCGTTTCCTCCTGCTTCAACTGAATCTAAGATCCCATCGTTATCATCATCTAAATCTACATTATCCAATACGCCATCTCCGTCTGAATCATCTAGACAAACCGAATAAAGCGGTGTAGAGATTATCTTATCATAATCTAAATCAAAATCTTTTAAATACCCATTATTTGCGTAGTTATCAAACTCAATTGACGAAATGTCATTAAATTCGTACATTACCCTACTAGTAGGACCGTCACTTTCAGTAGCAGAACCTGTAGCATTTAAATCTGGTAAAACATTATCTATAATCATATTAGTAGGATCTGCTGTACCCGTAAATCTTACATTAGCACCACAATTGGTTCCTAATGCTTCATTATTAGGCCCATCAATATCATTAATTACAAATCTAAAATCTTGAGGATTTATCGGAGTAACTCCATCAGGTTTTAAAAAAGTAAAACGAATTCTTGATAAATTATTTGGAATTCCACTAGAAACTGGTCTTGAAGTATACCTTATATCATCTCCTTCTCTTTTGAATTCACCTGTTCCTGGTCCACCAATAACTTGCACTCTAATAAAAGCTAAATCTGAAATTGTTGGAGAACTGGCTACAAATAAAGCATTATCTGTAATATTACCTACTGGTGTTCCTGACACAGTAACACTTTCGTAATGTTGTGCAAAATTATTGCTTATTACACCTAAAAAGAAGAGTGCGAAAAATAAAAAATTCAACTTATTGCCTTCACGCCAATACCTTGATTCATGTTTTAAATTAATTCTCATGAAATTAAAAATTATAGTTAGTTGTGGTTTAGTTTTAACCAAAAAAAGTTATAAGTATACAAGTAAGCATCAAGAAAAGAAAAACATACTAGCTAAATAGCCTTCTCTTTTAGTACTTAAAAAAACTTATAAAAAAATGTAGTTATTCGTTATGCTTCTATCAATAGAAATTTGAAGTTGTGTCTATTAAAAAAAGAATCTAGTGCATTAAATTTTAAGAATGAGGTCATGTTGATGTTTAGTTTAGTTGTACTTTATAGTCAATTATAATTCACAAAGATTAAATCTTTAAAAAGTAGGTTTCAATTTTATGTTGTAAATATGCCAACTAAGTGTGTAAAACAAATAAATTAAGGTGTTTTGTTTCGACGAAACAACAATAAGTGTAGTTTAATTGCTCTTTTTTACGGTTAAACGGTTTTAACGAGAATTGTTTTCTAGCTATAAAGCATCACATATCATCTTTCACAAAAAATATACTTGGGTTGGCCTCTAAAAATTAAGACGTTGGTTGTATCTATCAGCAATGTTCCCTAACCACAATCGGCTGTACTAAACAGTATATATTATGATACAAAAAAGATTATAACAAAAAAAGCTCCCAATAAGGGAGCTTTTTAATAATTTTATAATTTAGATCTCTAGAAAATCTCTCTTCCAGAAAAATGGAAAGCACCTTCTATAGCTGCATTTTCATCACTATCAGATCCATGTACTGCATTTTCTCCAATAGAGGTTGCAAATAATTTTCTGATGGTACCTTCAGCTGCTTCTGCAGGATTAGTAGCACCTATTAAAGTTCTAAAATCCTCTACTGCATTGTCTTTTTCTAAAATAGCGGCTACAATAGGGCCTCTAGTCATAAATTCTACCAACTCTCCATAAAATGGACGCTCACTATGAACAGCATAAAATGCTTCAGCATCTCTTTTACTAAGTTGAGTATACTTCATCGCTACAATCTTAAATCCTGAAGCTGTAATTTTTTCTAATATTCCGCCGATGTGTCCGTTTTCAACACCATCTGGCTTAATCATTGTAAATGTTCTGTTTGTTGCCATCTTTTGATTCAAATTTTGTGCAAAAATAATACTTTTATATAAAATAGCAATATTTTAATAGCTTTGGTTTAGTTCTCCTAAAACTTTATTGCCATCTCCTTTCATTTTAAAACTTATCTTTTTCTTAGTTAAGTCTACCTTTAATATGCCATAACTTTTCTCAAAAACCACTTCTCCTATTCGGTATTGATTTTCTTCGCCATGGAATCCATCATAGACATGGGTAAGTCCACTACTAGTAAAATCGATTAACGGATAAGAGAGTCCTGCTATTTTTTTCTTAGAGAATTCCGAAATATGACGGTCTCCTGATAATAGCACTACATTTTTAATCTTATGGTCTCCTATAAATTTTTCTAGTCGATCTACTTCGTGAGGGAAATTACCCCACATCTCAAAACCATGCTTGTTAGACAAAAACTGTACACTGGTCACTAAAATATTAAAATCCGCTTTAGATTCTTTTAGCCCATCTTCTAACCATTTCCACTGCTGCACTCCTAAAATAGTGCCTTTACCATATGTATTTGGTTGATATCGTTTAGTTCCTGTGGTATCTGGTGTTAATCCAGTTCTAAAAAACCGCGTATCCAACACAAAAACATTAACCAAACCTCCTTTTAATCTATAAGAATGCATAGCATATACACCTTCTCTTTTTCTTCGTTTGTCATTTTTATCAACTTTTATAAAATCTAAAAACAAAGCTTTACTTTCATTTTTTACCTTAAACTCTGTTCCGCCGTCATTCAATCCATAATCATGATCGTCCCAAGTACCAATCACAGGAACCTCAGCAGTCATCTTTTGATAGGCACTAACAGTATCTTGACTTTTATACATTGCTTCCAACTTTGTCATATCATCCGTATCTGCATAGATAACATCTCCTCCCCAAATCCAAACATCAGGTTTTTCTAAACGAATATCATCCCAAAGTACATTTGCAAAATCAGTTCTATTACAAGAACCAAAAGCAATGGTAAACACACTTCTCTCTTTATCATTTTTTAAATTTTTAGGTGCATTTTTACATCCTTGAAATACAAAAATACCCAACACTACAAATAGCGAAACTACAGTTCTCATAGACTTACTTTTTTTCAAAAATACTGCTTTATACATTAACAGAACATTAAAAATTGTATATTCGCCCCATGAATATTGAGGATATTAAAGCCGTTAAGAAATTACTTTCTACGCCACAAAAAATTGTTATTGTGCCACACAAAAATCCTGACGGTGATGCTATTGGATCTACGCTAGGTTTATTACATTATCTAAAACAATTTAATCATACGGCTTGTGTGATTGCTCCAAATGATTCTCCTTCTTTTTTAAAATGGATTCCTGGAAGTGATCAGATCATTTGTTTTGATACTCAAGAGGAAGATGCTAAAAAACAAATTGAAGAGGCAACTCTTATTTTTACCTTAGATTTTAATGATTTTGGTAGAGTTGGAAATATGCAACCTATTTTAGAAGATGCAAATGCAACCTTTATAATGATAGACCATCATCAACAACCGAGTAGTTATGCAAAAGTAACCTATTCAGATACCAGCATGAGTTCTACTTGTGAAATGGTATATAATTTTATACAATATTTAGATGGTGATAATTTTATAAATTCTGATATTGCCAATTGTTTATATACAGGAATAATGACAGATACTGGGTCTTTCCGCTTTTCATCAACTACAAGCACTACCCATAAAATTATTGCAAATCTTATTGAAAAAGGAGCCAATAATGCTCAAATTCATAACAACATATACGACACCAACTCTACAAGTAGATTACAACTTTTAGGATGTGCCTTAAAAAACATGGTCGTATTAGAGGCCTATAATACTGCATATATTTCTCTTACTCAAAAAGAGCTTAACGACGCTAATTATAAAAAAGGAGATACAGAAGGTTTTGTAAACTATGGTTTATCTCTTGATGGAATTCGTTTTGCAGTTATTTTTATTGAAAGTGGTCAAGAAGGTTTTATAAAAATGTCTTTACGTTCTCAAGGAGATTTTTCTGTTAATGAATTTGCAAGAGCACATTTTAATGGCGGAGGTCATAATAATGCTGCTGGCGGAAGAAGCGATGATAACATGCATGATTCTATTCAGAAATTTGTTGATTTATTACCCACATATCAACAACAATTAATTGCTTAACATGAAGATTTTACAACTTTTTTTACTTGCAATACTTATTGTTTCATGCAATGATCAAGAAGCAAGAAAACCTATCCAAGTTAGATCAGGTAGTTTTTACAAAGAATCTGTTGAGCGAAATAAAAAGATATTAGCAGCTGAAGAATTACAGATAAAAAAGCTGATTAAAAAGGATACTGCCAATCAATACTTAGCATCCAAAACTGGTTTTTGGTACCATTATGATTCTATTGTCCAAAATGATACTTATACACCTCAACTTAAAGATCTCGTAAGTTTCACCTATAGCATTTCTGATATAAACGGAACACCTATATACACTAAAAAAGAGATTGATACCTTAAAATCTAAAGTCGACAAGCAAGATTTTGCTGGTTTAAGAGAAGCTATTAAGCTATTAAAAAAAGGAGAAAAAGCTACCTTTTTATTTCCATCGGCAATTGCTTATGGATATCATGGTGATCAAAATAAAATTGGAACTAATATTCCTATTATAACATCAATTACTATTTTTGATATTATTAAATACCAAGATTCTATTTTAGAATAAACATAAATACATGAAGCGAGCATATTAATAGCACTCTCGTTAAAAAAATGGTTCTAAGTAAATAGCATCTGACCTAAAAAAACAATAAATAAGTAGACATGAAAAAAATTCAATTTTTATTTTTAGCAGCAACACTAGTTTTTGCTAGCTGTAAAACCAGTAAATATGCCGAACTTGGTGATGGAGTATTTGCTAATATACAAACCAGTAAAGGAGATATTATTTTAAAACTAGAACATGAAAAAACTCCTGTTACAGTTGCCAATTTTGTCTCTTTAGCTGAAGGAACAAATCCTTTTGTTTCTGAAGAATACAAAGGGAAAAAATATTATGATGGTATTGCTTTTCATAGAATTATTAAAGATTTTATGATTCAAGGAGGAGACCCTACGGGAACCGGAAGCGGTAGCCCAGGATATAAATTCAAAGATGAATTTAATGATTCTTTAACGCATCATAAAAAAGGGATTTTATCTATGGCAAATGCTGGCCCGCTAACAAATGGTTCTCAGTTTTTTATTACCCATAAGGCAACTCCTTTTTTAAATAACAAACATACTGTCTTTGGAGAAGTAGTAACTGGAATTGCAATTGTTGATTCTATTGCTACCACTAAAACTGCTGCTGGTGACAAACCTGTAGTTGATGTTGTAATGAACCATGTAGAAATCATTAGAAATGGTAAAGAAGCAAAAAGATTTAACGCTGCCGAAATAATGACTAATTATTTTGAAACTGCAAAAACTGAAGCAGCGGATAAAATAAAGAAAATGGCTGAATTAAAAGCTGGTAAAATTGCTGAATTTACAAAACAAAAAGAAGTTGCGGTTTCTTATCCTTCTGGTCTTAAAATATACACCATAACTAAAGGAACTGGTGAAAAACCAAAAATTGGTCAGAAAGTAGATGTATTTTATGCTGGTTATTTTGAAGATGCCAATCTATTTGATAGTAATGATGAAAATGTTGCTACAGCATATCAAAAATTTGACCACCGTAGAAAAGATGGTGGTGGGTACAATGCTTTCCCTATGGATTATAGTACCGAAGCACAATTAGCTGCTGGTTTTAGAGAGGCATTATTAACTATGAGTGTTGGTGATAAAATTAGAGCTTTCCTTCCATCTCACCTTGCTTATGGTGAAGAAGGTAGAGGAAATGTAATTCCTCCTAATGCAAATTTAATATTCGATTTAGAAATTACTGCAATAAGTAAGTAATACTTATTCGTATAACAAAAAAATGCCCAATAGCTTTTCAACTATTGGGCATTTTTTATTACGATTAGTAAGTATTATTTTTTAGGAATACTTTTTAGTATCTCTAGAGTAAACTTCCAAAACTTCTGAACGGATGCAATATTTACACATTCATCAGGAGAATGGGCTCCTCTAATGGTTGGCCCATAACTTATCATATCCATATCTGGATAGTTTTGCCCCAGTATACCACATTCCAATCCGGCATGACAAGCAACTACTGCTGCCTTTTCCCCGAAAAGTTCTTGATACTTATTATCCAATACTGTTAGTATTTCTGAATCTGAATTAGGATTCCATCCAGGATAACTTCCACTATAAGTTACCTCACATCCTGCCAATTCAAAAGCTGCTCGTAAAGAGTTTGCCAAGTCCAATTTAGATGACTCCACAGAAGAACGTGTTAGGCAATGAATTTTTACTTCCCCATCTTTTATAACTACCCGTGCTATATTATTGGAAGTCTCTACTAAACCATCCATAACAGTACTCATACGGTATACTCCATTTAACGCTGAATACACCGCTTTTAATATACCTTCTTGCACTCCAATCTGCATTACTGTTTTTGGTAATGTTGTAGCTTCGGCAGAAATCGATAAATTTGATTCTGTAACTTTTAACTCTTTTTTAATTTCATTTGCCACTTGATTAAACTCAAAAGCAAAAGCATCATGATGGGCTTTATCTACGACAACAATAGCGAAACTCTCCCTTGGAATTGCATTTCTTAAGCCTCCTCCATTAATTTCTGCAATACGCAGACCAAAATTTTCAAAGCCATCAAAAAGTAACCTATTCATAATTTTATTGGCATTTCCCAGTCCTCTATGAATATCCATACCACTATGCCCTCCACTAAGTCCCTTTACAGAAATAGCATAAGCTACAGCTTCTTCAGGAACAACTTCCTCTTTATAAGTTCTTACAGCAGAAACATCAATTCCTCCAGCACATCCTATATCTATTTCGTCATCTTCTTCCGTATCTAAATTCAATAATATCTCTCCTTTCAATATGCCTCCTTCTAATCCCATTGCCCCTGTCATACCAGTTTCCTCATCAATAGTAAATAAAGCCTCAATTGCAGGATGTTCAATAGTTTTACTCTCCAAAATTGCCATTATTGCAGCAACTCCCATTCCATTATCAGCTCCTAAAGTAGTACCATTGGCCTTTACCCATTCTCCTTCAATTAGCATTGCTATTCCTTGAGTCTCAAAATCAAAAACGGTGTCAGAATTTTTCTGATGTACCATATCTAAATGAGACTGTAGTACAACCATCTTCCTTTCTTCCATGCCTTTGGTTGCAGGTTTACGGATAATGACATTACCAACAGCATCAATACTAGTTTCTAATCCTAATGCTTTTCCAAAATCCACCATAAAAGCTATTACCCGTTCTTCTTTTTTTGAAGGTCGTGGTACAGCATTTAAATCTGCAAATTTATTCCAAATCTCTTGTGGTGCTAGTTCTCGTATTTCAGTACTCATTTTTAGTATTTATTTATAAAACAAAGATATGTATTGCTTACTAAAATAACATTTATTTATTTACTTTTACGCTATGGGTAAGAAACTCAAAATTATAATAGCTTTTGCTATACTTCCTCAAATACTATTCATTAAGATTATTAGTAATTACCCCAATAGTATTGAGTACTATTATAGCAATGGACTTTACCCATATATTGCTAAAGCGCTACGTTTTTCATTTGGCTATATTCCGTTTTCTGTAGGCGACCTTTTGTATACACTTGCTGGAATATTAATTCTTCGGTATTTATTTACACAATCAATTTTCAAAAATTTAAAACAATTTGGATTAGACCTATTAGTAGTTCTTTCTATTGCATATTTTAGTTTTCATGTCTTTTGGGGATTCAATTACTATAGAGTTCCATTACAACAAACCTTAAATCTAGAAGAACGTTTTTCAAAAGAAGAGCTTATTGACCTAACGGAACAACTATTAGCAAAAACAAATCAAATTCATTTAGAAATCACAAAAGATGCCGATAAGAAAGTTATAGTTCCCTATACCAAAAGTGAACTGTTAAAAAAATCCCATCTTGGTTTTGATCGTTTAAAAAATGTAAAACTAAACACATCACTTGGCTATTCTAGTGCCAAAAAATCAATTTATAGTCTTGCATTAACCTATATGGGTTATAGTGGTTACCTAAATCCTTTTACCAACGAAGCGCAAATAAATAGTCTAATGCCAGACTATAAACTCCCATTTGTAAGCACACATGAGACTGCCCATCAACTTGGGTATTCTGCCGAAAATGAAGCCAATTTTATAGGATATCTTGGTGCTATCAATAATCCTGATTTGTATTTTCAATTTAGTGCTTATTCTTTTGCCTTACGCTATTGCTTGGCTGAAATCTCATATTTTGATACAGAAAAATACAATACCATGGTGGAACAGATCAATCCAGGTATTTTAGTTAATTTTAAAGAAGCCATTACTTTTTGGGAAGCCTATGAAAATCCACTTGAACCGATTTTTAAACAATCGTATAACACATTTTTAAAAGCTAACAACCAATCTCAAGGCATCAAAAGTTATAGTCTTGTAGTAACATTATTGGTGAATTATTATAAAGGAGAGGAATTGTAATTGAACAGTTTCAAAAATTACTAAAAGACATCTCCATTTCTTATCGCTTTAATAAATAGTGTAATAATAACATGTTCAAGTCTTATCTTTCTTAAGCTGCAATCGCTTATTATTTTTATATGTTAAAAAAAACCTAAAGAAACATCATTTTATTTCCCAACACATACCTTTAAGCCGCTAATTACTAAAAACTAAAACAATGAAAAAAAATCTACTCGCATTAGCATTGCTATTGTGTAGTGTTACCCTGTTTTCACAAGATTACTTCCCAAAAAATGATGGCGTAATTCAAAAAAACACCAACTACACTGCATTTACAAATGCTAAAATCTATGTGTCTCCAACACAGATTATTAAAAAAGGAACCTTATTAATTAATGATGGTAAAATTGTAGCCGTAGGAAAATCGGTTACGATTCCTGCAAACGCTACAACCGTAAATTTAGATGGAAAATCGATCTATGCATCGTTTATAGATATGTATGCCAACTTTGGAATTGAAAAACCAAAAAGAGCTGCTAGATCTGGAAATCCATACGAAGCAAGTCGTGTTGGTTATTATTGGAACGACCATATCCGAACAGAGACTAAAGCTACAGACAAATTTAAGTTTGATGCCAAAAAAGCTAAAGAATTAAGAAATATTGGTTTTGGTGTTGTAAATACACATAATCAAGATGGTATTGCAAGAGGTACTAGTGCTTTAGTAGCACTAAACGATGCTAAAAACGATGCCTATAGAATACTAAGTGATAAGGCTACACATCATTTTTCTTTTAGCAAAGCTATGGTTTCAAGACAAGCTTATCCTACCTCTATTATGGGTGGATTGGCACTGTTAAAACAAATGCATTATGATGCTAAATGGTATGCCGCTGGCAATATAAAAACTAGAGATCTTTCCTTAGAAGCACTTAATGCTAATAAAAATTTAGCTCAAATTTTTGAAGTTCCTGATAAAATTAATGCCTTGCGTGCCGATAAAGTTGGTGACCAATTTGGTATCCAATACATTATTGTTGGTGGTGGTGATGAGTACGAAGCCATTAATGATATAAAAAACACCAATGCAACCTTTATTGTACCTATAGATTTCCCTAAAGCCTATGATGTTTCCAATTCTTTTCAGGCAAATTATGTTAGTCTATCTGATATGCGCCACTGGAATCAGGCACCTACAAATCCTGGAGTATTGGCAAAAAACAAGATTTCTTTTGCCTTAACCACACATAAACTTAAAAAATTAGGCGATTTTAAAAGCAACCTAAGTAAGGCTATTAAACATGGACTTGATAAAGAACAGGCTTTAGCGGCCTTAACAACAATTCCTGCATCACTTTTAGGAAAGAGCAATTCTTTAGGAACATTAAAAAAAGGAGCTCATGCTAACTTTTTAATTAGTTCAGGCGATATTTTTGACACCAAAACCATTCTTTATGAAAACTGGGTTCAGGGATCAAAAAATGTAGTCAACGATATGAGTGTAACAGATATTAGAGGTAATTACACCCTAACTATGGACTCACAAACATACGATCTGTCAATTGCAGGAAAAGCTTCAAAACCAAGCATTACACTTAAAAAAGGAGAAACTAAAGTTAAAGCAAAATTAACCTATACTAACAATTGGCTTACTATTGTAATTAACAATCCAGATACCAATGGGCAATTCGCTAGATTACAAGCTAGAATTGCTAATGTAAAAAGTAATCTTTCTGGAACTGCAACAACCTTTAATGGCAATACAACTTCATGGACAGCTACTAAAAAAGCTGATGATAAAAAAGAAGACAAGAAAAAGAAAGAAGACAAAGACAGCCCAACAATTGTTGATGTTAGTTACCCTAATATGGGTTATGGTTTTAAAAAACAACCAAAAGCTACTACTATCCTATTCAAAAATGCTACCGTTTGGACCAATGAGCAAGATGGTATTCTAAAAAACACCGATGTATTGGTTAAAAATGGAAAAATTGCAAAAATAGGGAAAAACTTAAGTGCTGGTGGAGCCACTGTTGTTGATGCTACTGGAAAACACCTTACTTCTGGAATTATAGACGAACACACTCACGTTGGTGTTTCTGGAGGTACTAATGAAGCTGGACATAACTCTTCTGCCGAAGTAACTGTAGAAGATGTAGTAAACCCTGAAGATTATGGATTATATAGAAACCTAGCTGGTGGTGTAACTACCGCTCAAATTTTACACGGTTCTGCAAATCCTATTGGAGGAAGATCTGCCCTTATCAAATTGAAATGGGGAAGAAATGCAGATGATATGTTGTATAAAAATGCTGCAAAATTTATAAAATTTGCGCTTGGAGAAAATGTAAAACAATCTCGAAATTCAGGAAGAGCTTGGAGATTTCCTCAAACAAGAATGGGAGTTGAACAATTGTATACGGACTATTTCCAAAGAGCAAAAGAATATGATGTATTGCAAAAAAGTGGAAAACCTTTTAGAAAAGATTTAGAACTGCAAACATTAGCAGAAATCTTAAACAAAGAGCGTTTTATTACATGCCACTCTTATGTACAGAGTGAAATTAACATGATAATGAAAGTTGCAGAAAAATTTGATTTTAGACTAAACACTTTCACGCATATTCTAGAAGGTTATAAAGTAGCTGATAAAATGAAAAAACATGGTGTTGGTGGATCTACATTTTCAGATTGGTGGGCTTACAAATACGAGGTTAACGATGCCATTGCATACAATGCTGCAATTATGTACAACCAAGGCATTACAGTCTCTATAAATAGTGATGATGCAGAAATGTCTCGTCGTCTTAATCAAGAAGCTGGTAAAACTGTAAAATATGGTGGTGTTCCTGAAGAAGAAGCGTGGAAATTTGTAACCCTTAATCCTGCAAAATTATTGCATATAGATGATAAAGTAGGAAGTATAAAAATTGGAAAAGATGCTGATGTAGTATTATGGAGCGATAATCCACTATCCATATACGCCAAAGCCGAAAAAACTCTTATTGAAGGTATTGTATATTTTGATCTTGAAAACGATAAAAAAATGCGTACTGGCATCAAAAAAGAAAGAAATCAACTTATCAATATGATGTTGAATGAAAAAAATAATGGAGGCAAAACACAAAAGCCAAGTAAAAAAGAACATAAAGAATACCACTGTGAAACAGTAGCATACTAAAACCTATAAAGATGAAAAATTTAAAACACACCATTAGTGCAGTGCTTTTATTACTAGTAGGTACTATTACAGCACAGCAAACACCAGCGGATAAACAATCCGAAACCATCAGTATTGTTGGTGCAACTGCTCATATTGGTAATGGAAAAGTCATAAACAATAGTATTATTGTTTTTGAAAACGGCAAACTTACCACCGTAGCAGCGGCTAACGCAAGTGCTCAAAAAGGAAAAATTATAGATGCTAAGGGCAAACATGTGTACCCAGGTTTTATTCTTCCAAACTCTACTTTAGGTCTTGGAGAAATAGATGCTGTAAAAGCTTCCTTAGATTTTGATGAAATAGGAGATATTATTCCACATGTTAGAAGTATTATTGCTTACAATGCAGAATCTAAAGTTATTGAAAGCGTACGTCCAAATGGAATATTACTAGCACAAACAACACCCAGAGGTGGTCGTATTTCTGGTACTTCTTCTATAGTACAATTAGATGCTTGGAACTGGGAAGATGCTATCGTAAAAGAAAACGATGGTATTCACCTTAACTGGCCAAATAGTTTTAGCCAAGGTCGTTGGTGGTTAGGAGAAGACAGCTCTTTTAAACCAAATAAAAATTATGCAAAGTCAATAGAAAAGCTTAGTAATTTCATACAAGAAGCTACCGCATATCTAAAAGGCAATTCAACTCGAAAAAACCTTCCTTATGAAGCTGTTGCTGGATTGTTTAATGGGAATCAAAAATTATACATTCACGCAAACGGGGCCCAAGAAATTACAGATGGAATAGCATTTGCAGTTAATGCTAATATCAAAAACATTGTTATTGTTGGTGGCTATGATGCACATAAAATAATGCCATTATTAAAGAAACATAATGTTTCGGTATTGTTATTAAAAACACATACAAACCCAAATAGCGAGGATGAAGATTATGATTTACCATATAAACTTCCAGTAATATTATCACAAAACGGAATTCTAGTTGGCCTAGAAAACAGTGGTGGTATGGAACGTATGAAAAGTAGAAACCTTCCTTTTTATGCCGGTACAGCAGTTGCTCACGGACTTAGTAAAGAAGATGCTTTAAAACTAATTACTTCAAATACTGCAAAAATATTGGGTATTGACAGTACCTATGGTACGTTGGAAGTTGGTAAAAGTGCTACTTTATTTATTAGCGAAGGAGATGCGCTAGATATGAAAACAAACCTTATAAGCAAAGCTTTTATTGATGGTAGAGCTATTAGTTTAGAAACTCACCAAACTAAACTTTGGAAACGTTATTCAAAAAAATATAGCAAAAAGTAATTCTTAGTATTCTTTAAATAATTCAAAAGCCATTCATGAAAATTGTTTCATGAATGGCTTTTAGTTTTAACTACATTTTTGAACAAAGGGCAAAACGTTAAAAATTAAATCTCTTTGTTTTGTTCTTACACAAAGTTAAGTGTAGTACTTTTTATTTTGGGTGTGCCCTTTCAGGTCGTGCTATCCGCGCTACATGGTAGCTTGCTCCTATCATTCACACAAAAAACGTGATTCTATTCTTCAACAATGCTTGCACTTTTTGGCATTTCAAATACTGACATATCCATCCGTACATCATCCAAACGTGTGGTCAAAAACTGTAATGTATCTTTAGCTTCTCCAATTTTCCTACCCTCATAATTATGCCACGTAATAGATTTCGGTAATGCTACTCCACCTATTGTTGTCCAGTCATTGTATTTTATCCAATTCACCTTTTTTCCTTTTTCCTTAGAAAAGTAAGTCATAGTATATCCCAACCACTCCATCTTATAGGTATCCGGATTATAATGCAAATAGTAGTCATCTTTATCGCTTTCTCCTACTCCAGATTTAAAACTTATTTTTAATCCAGGATATGCAATTCCAGCTACTGTAAGTGGTAATGCTTCTTCGTATACAATTCCGTCGTCACTCAAAACAAAAGGCATTGCATAAAAATAAAACATTAAATTACTATAAAACCTAGGTCTTCCTTTATAATTATTAGCTGTATTTTCTAACCATACTTTTCCTTTATGTTTTCCTATAGTATAATCTGTTCCTGCTATCAATTCATTTCTAGATTTTAAATCCAATAAATAAACCTCATTCCCGTTTTCTTTGATAATTTCAAATCCCAAAGAATTTTTAGTCTTCCAAGCAGCAATACCTCCATGAGCATCAAAAACTTTTTGCAAAGCTTCAGGGTAATTGATTTTAACTTCTGTAACAACAGCTTTTTTAGTGTTTTTCTTTGTATTTTCTTTGCAAGAAATTGAGAGTATTAACACCAATCCTAGAAGTAATTTTACATTCATATAATTCTATTTTTATTTTTATATAATTCGTTATTTATCTATTTTTTGAAAGAAAAAATAACATTCAAGTTAAATAATACCCGCTGGTATAAAATATTTTTCACTTTGTCGCCTTACAGTTCATTAAATTACAGGAATCATTAAAATTTTAGAACAGATTAGTATTTTTAAAAATATGAAGGCAAATTTTTATTTTTAAACTTTATAAACAAAACAAGGGTTTTAAAAGAAATAAACGCTGTTAAGCTTTGTGGTTAACAAGAAAATCCCTATTTTAATGATACCATATCATACTCTTTTTGAATGAGACAAATAATTATAGCCTACTTACTATTCCTGGTTGTCAATGCTTCTGGTTATGCCCAAAAAAAGCCTATTGAAAACCGTTATGGTGTAGAGACGGATTATATTGACAATTTAATAGGTTTGGGTCAATATCAAAAAGCAGAATCCGAAATAAATATTCTTTGTGCTAAGCTAAAAGATAAAAAAGACACTATTGCTTCTGCTAGTCTTTATTTTACAAAAGCTACATTAAAAAGTAATACTGGTGATTTTAACGCTGCTCATACTTTTTATGAAGAATCGCTATCACTCCTTACGCATTATTCCGCAAACCCTTCTTATCATATTAATGTTACAAAGGGTGGAATGGCTTATAATCATGTGAAATTAAAAAACTATAAAATAAGTGATAGTCTTTTTCGGAGTACTAGCGCTGCATTTTTAGCACTAGATCACTACAATTATTTTTATGTACTAATTGGATATATTGAAAGTTTAATAGATAGAGAGAACTACCTATCGTCTTTAAGACAATGTAATCTTTTCCTAAAAAATTTTAAAACCTTTGATTTTTCTGAAAGCCCAAACAAAGAAAGGTATACTCCTATTCTAGATAGACTCGTAAGATTGGTTCATTACCATAAGGCATTTTCATTATTAGAACTAGATTTAAATATAGATGAAGCTTATGCTCTTTTTAGGAGATATGAAAAACAAAATAAAAAGAATACCAATCAGTGGTCAGAGTTTGCTATCAAATCAAAAATAAACAAGTACAAGGCCTTATACTTTGCAAAAAAAAATATAGATAACGATTCTCTAAAAATCTATTTGGAAAAATCAATTAAAGAATCCAATGGTACAATCGTTATTTTAGACTCTATTAAAGCACAAATCAGTAAAAATCTCTATGCTGCTTCTAAAAAAGAAAGTGATTACCAAAAAATTCTTATCAGTCAAAAAGAAGCAGAACTAGAAAAACAAAAATCGCAGAGCAACTTTATTAAAATAATAGGCATCTTGCTTTTTTCCATTCTAATTGCAATAATTTTATTTTTAAACCAACGTCAAAAATATAAAAACCAGAAAATAGAAAAGCTTAAAACAAAAAGTAAGCTTATAAAATTAGACGCCATTATTGAAGGAGAAGAACGAGAAAGGATTAGAATTGCTCAAGACTTACATGAAGGCATAAATGGTGATTTATCTGCCATAAAATATGAAATATCATCTATTAATCTCGATAATTTAAATGAAAACTGTAAAAAGAAGCTTTCAAGTGCCTCAGAAACATTAGACATCTCAATTAATAAAGTTAGAGATATCTCTTACAACCTTGCTCCACCTTCACTATCTAGTTTTAGCCTTATTGAAGCAACAAAACAATTTTGCAATAAAGCCCTTGAATCTAATAATATCATTTCCGAATTCTATTTTTTTGGAGAAATGCCAAAATTAAAGCCAAAAACAGAAACCGCTGTTTACAGGATTATTCAAGAACTTGTCAATAACATTATCAACCATGCAAAAGCAACAAAAGCCATAGTACAAATAAGCCATATTGATGATACTTTAGAAATTACTGTTGAAGATAATGGTGTTGGTTTTGACATCGCTCCAGAAAATTATGGTCTTGGACTAAAAACAGTAACTTCAAGATTATTTTTTTTAAAATCGGAGAAAAAAATTGTTTCAGACAAAAACGGTACTTCTATTACCATTAATATCGATTTAAAAAAGCATAACTCCAATAATAACAATCATATTTTAAAAGTTTCTACTAAAGAGTTTAATCAAATTATAAGAATCTTGTACTTTTGTTTCACATGAATGATTTCAAAAAGATAAGTAGTTTATCAAATCCTTTACTAAAAAAAGTTCTAGTTCTTCAAGAAAAATCTAGAGAACGAAAAAAAACAGAACGTTTTATAGTGGAAGGACAAAGAGAAATTGAGCTTGCATTAAAAGGAGGTTTTGAAATTGACACCTTATTATTTTGTGATGCATATTACCCTAGTCATAATTTAGCTACACTTCCTGGCATTAAAAATGCTCAAATTATAGAAATAACCAAAGAAGTCTATCAAAAATTAGCCTATAGAACAACAACGGAAGGTATTATCACCATCTTAAAAAGCAAAACATTAGCTTTAGAAGAACTATCATTCCGAACACAAACACCGCTAATTCTCGTAGCCGAAGCTCCAGAAAAGCCTGGTAATATTGGTGCTTTACTCAGAACCGCTGATGCTGCAAATGTAGATGCTGTTCTTATTGCAAATCCAAAAACAGATTTATACAACCCAAATATCATTAGATCTAGTGTGGGTTGTGTTTTTACCACTACTATTGCCACTGCAACTTCATCAGAAATTATACATTACCTAAAAAACCACAACATTAATATTTACTGTGCTGCCTTACAAGCCTCTAAAACATATCACAACCAAAATTTTAAATCTGCTACCGCTATTGTAGTTGGTACCGAAGCCACAGGACTTTCTAAAGAATGGATTGACAATGCTACCCAGAATATTATAATTCCTATGCAAGGAGAAATAGACTCTATGAATGTTTCTGTAGCAGCAGCAATTCTTATTTTTGAAGCGAAAAGGCAACGAGGATTTTAATCTAACCCACTATTTTTATGTCAATAACAGTATTATTTTATATTATCATAAGCATTCTAATCTTACAATATCTTGTAGATACTATTCTTGCTGCTTTAAATGCCAAAAAATTTGATGACCCTATTCCCGATGAGCTTAGCGATGTATATGATAGCGAAGAATATCTAAAATCGCAGGCCTACAAAAAAAGAAATTATATTTTTGGCAAATACACTGCTGTATTTTCTGTAACACTTTTACTTTCTTTTATTTTTTTAGGAGGTTTTGAAATTGTAGACAACTTCTCAAGGAGTTTTTCCGATAACGACATTAGTATTGCTTTAATTTTCTTTGGAACTATTCTTATTGGAAGTGATATTATTAACATCCCGTTTTCATACTATCAAACATTTGTAATAGAAGAAGAATTTGGTTTTAATAAAACATCGCTAAAAACCTTTATTATCGACAAAATTAAAGGATGGATAATGACTATTGTAATTGGAGGAGGATTGCTAGCCTTAGTTATATGGTTTTATAAAAGCACAGGAACTTATTTTTGGGTGTATACATGGGCATTAATTACTGTTTTTATGGTTTTTATGAATATGTTTTATAGCAAACTTATTGTTCCTTTATTTAACAAACAAAGTCCATTAAAAGATGGTGAGCTAAAAGAAGCTATAGAATTATATGCAACAAAGGTGGGCTTTAAACTTAAAAACATATTTGTTATAGATGGCTCTAAACGATCTACAAAAGCTAATGCCTATTTCTCAGGTTTTGGAAACGAAAAACAAATAACCTTATTTGATACTCTAATTAATGATTTAAAAGAAGAAGAAATTGTTGCGGTGTTAGCACATGAGGTAGGACATTACAAAAAAAAACATATCATCTTTAATATTTTTGCATCAGTAATCCTTATGGGTATTACGCTATTCTTATTATCACTTTTCATCAATACGCCTGAGCTTTCATTAGTCCTTGGAGTGAGTAAGCCTAGTTTTCATATTGCACTCATTACATTCGGAATTCTTTACGCTCCAATATCGGAAGTAACAGGTTTAATAATGAATTATTTTTCTAGAAAATTCGAATACCAAGCAGATAATTACGCTAAAGAAACCTACAAAGCGGCTCCTTTAATTAGTTCTCTAAAAAAACTGTCTAAAAACAACTTAAGCAACTTAACTCCGCATCCAATTTATGTTCTTATGCACTATTCTCACCCTACGCTATTACAGCGTATACATAAATTAAAGCAATAAAAATCATAGGTTTATATTAATCTTTGTCCTAAATTTATTCTATATGACGGAAGCTGAGATAGAAAAAGAAAATAAAGAAATTGCAAAGCAATATAAAGAACTTCTAAAGATAAGTTACCAGAACCTATCTGCTGATGATAAAAAACTTATCAGACTCGCCTTTGATACTGCTGTAGATGCACATAAAGATCAGCGAAGAAAATCTGGCGAAGCTTATATTTTCCATCCAATTGCCGTAGCAAAAATTGTTGCCTCAGAAATAGGGTTAGATGCCGTTTCTATAGCTGCAGCACTATTGCATGATGTTGTTGAAGATACAGAATATACCCTTAATGACCTAGAACGATTATTTGGGGAAACTGTGGCTAGGATTGTAGATGGTCTTACCAAAATATCACATTTAAAAAAAGACAAAGACATCTCTTTACAAGCAGAGAATTTTAGAAAGATGTTACTTACACTTAATGATGATGTCCGCGTTATTATCATTAAAATTGCGGATAGGTTGCACAATATGCTCACCATGGATTCTATGCCAGAGTACAAACAGGTGAAAATTGCATCCGAAACACTATACATATATGCACCTTTAGCTCATCGTATAGGGCTCTACAATATTAAAACACAACTAGAAGATCTTGGTTTAAAATATACAGAACCAAATGTATATAAAGATATTTTAAGTAAAGTTGAAGAAAGTAACGAGGAGCAAAAAATATATATTGAAGATTTTTCTAATGTCATTAAAGAAACATTAGATAAGGAGGAGCTTAATTATTATATAAAAGGACGATCAAAATCTATTTTTTCAATCCGAAAAAAAATGAAAGTTCAAAATGTCATTTACGATGAAGTTTATGACAAATTTGCTATTCGGATAATTTATAAATCTGATACCGCCAACGAAAAATTTCTAGCTTGGAAAATATATTCTGTCGTTACGGACCACTTTAGACCCAATCCTGTACGCCTTAGAGACTGGATTTCCTCGCCAAAAACTAATGGATATGAAGCCTTACATATTACTGTAATGGGGCCCAAAGGAAATTGGGTAGAAGTACAGATCCGTAGTGAACGCATGAATGAAATTGCAGAAAAAGGGTATGCAGCACATTATAAATACAAACAAGAAGCAGACAACCCAAAAGAACAAGGATTAGAAGTATGGTTAAACCGCTTACAAGATGCTTTAGAAAATGCAGATACTAATGCAGTAGATTTTGTTGAAGAATTTAAGCTTAACCTTTACGCTAAAGAAATTTTTGTTTTTACTCCAAAAGGAGATATTAAATCACTCCCAAAAGGATCTACTCCTATTGATTTTGCTTTTGCCATACATACAGAAATAGGTTTTAAAACTAGAGGAGCAAAGGTTAATGGAAAAATAGTCCCACTAAGTTACCAGCTAAAAAACGGAGACCAGGTTGATGTAATCACCTCAGATAAAGCCAAACCAAATCAAAACTGGTTAGATTATGCTACTACTGCTAGAGCAAGATCAAAAATAAAATCTTCCCTAAAAGAAGAAACCAAACAAATAGCAGAAGAAGGAAAAGAAATATTAAGACGAAAATTAAAACAACTTAAAATCAACCTAAACGAACGTACTGTTAATGAGATGGTTACGTTTTTTAAACTAAAAACCAGTCTTGATCTTTTTTATAGAGTAGGAATTACTACTATAGACAATCAGATGTTAAAAGATTATGCTGCATCTCATAACAATGCTTTTATCAGCTTTTTTAAAAACAGAATAAAGAAAAGCAAACCTCAAGACGAAATAGATAAAGACGAGGTTACTTCTAAATACGACTTACTTGTTTTTGGTAAAGAAGAAGAAAAACTGGCACATAAATTTTCTAGCTGTTGCAACCCTATTCCTGGAGACAAAGTTTTTGGATTTATAAGTGTTAGTGACGGAATTAAAGTACATAAAAACGACTGTCCTAATGCCATATCATTACAATCTAATTATGCGTATAGAATAATAAGTGCGAAATGGATAGATTCTTCTCAACAAGATTTTACTTCTGTTGTTTCATTAACTGGAATAGACAATATGGGACTGCTTAATGATATTACCAAAATAATATCTAGCAACATGCATGTAAACATGAAGAACCTTAACTTTGAAACTGATCATGGTACATTCAAAGGAAAAATAACAGTACAAGTAAAAAATAAAACAATCATTAATAAGCTTATTCAGAACCTAAAAAAAATTAATGGTATTGAGAAAGTTACAAGAATTTAATTTTTAATATTACATTTGCAGAATTACATTAATTATTAATCATGGAGGACAACAAAAACCAAGAAATAGTTAAAAACGTTTTTACTAAATTTCTAGAAGGAAAAGGACACAGAAAAACCCCTGAAAGGTACGCCATACTTCAAGAAATTTATAATAGCGACGAACATTTTGATATAGAATCACTTTATATCAACATGAAAAACAAAAACTATAGAGTTAGTAGAGCTACGTTATACAACACTATTGAACTGTTATTAGAATGCATGTTGGTTAGGAAACATCAATTTGGTCAAAACCAAGCGCATTACGAAAAATCATATTTCGATAGGCAACATGACCATATTATTTTAACAGATACTGGTGAAGTTTTAGAATTTTGTGATCCTAGAATTGAATCAATAAAAAAAACAATAGAAGAGATTTTTGATGTGTCTATAGACAATCACTCTCTTTATTTTTACGGCAAAAAGAATAAAAGCTAATTAAATCACCAACTTACAACACAAAATACAATGGCAGTAGATTTACTACTAGGTTTACAATGGGGAGACGAAGGAAAAGGAAAAATCGTTGATGTTCTTACCAAAGACTATGATATTATTGCACGATTTCAGGGTGGTCCAAATGCTGGTCATACACTAGAATTTGAAGGCATAAAACATGTTCTTCATACGATTCCTTCAGGGATTTTTCATAAAAATGCAATTAATATTGTTGGAAACGGCGTTGTTATAGACCCTGTTATTTTTCAAAAAGAATTAGAAAATTTGAGTCAGTTCAACCTAGACATCAAATCAAAATTACTGATTTCTAGAAAAGCACATTTAATTCTACCAACACATAGACTTCTTGACGCTGCTTCTGAAGCTGCCAAAGGGAAAGCCAAAATTGGCTCTACACTTAAAGGAATTGGCCCTACTTATATGGACAAAACTGGTAGAAATGGTTTTAGAATTGGTGACTTGGAATTAGACACCTGGAAAGAAAACTATAGAAAACTTGCAAACAAGCATGAATCTATGATTAGTTTCTATGATGTGGACATCCAGTACAACCTTGAAGAATTAGAAAATGACTTTTTCAAAGCTATTGAATCCTTAAAGGAATTAACATTTATTGATAGTGAAGAGTATATCTTTAATGCACAAAAAGAAGGCAAAAAAATATTAGCAGAAGGAGCACAAGGTTCATTGCTTGATGTTGATTTTGGTACTTATCCTTTTGTAACATCCTCTAACACAACAGCAGCTGGTGCTTGTACAGGTCTTGGTGTTGCTCCCAACAGAATAAAACGTGTAGTTGGTATATTTAAAGCCTATACTACAAGAGTTGGAAGCGGTCCATTTCCTACTGAACTTTTTGATAAAGACGGTGAAACAATGGGAGTTGTTGGTAGAGAATTTGGAGCTACAACTGGTAGAGCACGTAGATGTGGTTGGCTAGATCTTGTTGCACTTAAATATGCAGTGCAAATTAATGGAGTTACTGAACTAATGATGATGAAAGCTGATGTTCTTAGTGGTTTTAAAACATTAAAAATATGTACTGCTTATAATTATAAAGGAACTGAAATAACTCATTTCCCTTATAATATCGATCCAGAAAATATAACTCCTATCTATACAGAAGTAAAAGGCTGGGATAAAGATCTAACGCAATTATCTAGTGCTAGTGAACTTCCTGATACTTTAAATGAGTATATCGATTTCTTAGAAAAAGAACTAGAAGTACCTATTAAAATTGTTTCTGTAGGACCAGATAGAACACAAACTTTGCACAGGTAAGCATAAATTAAATATATAAAAGCGTGTAGTAATCCAGTATTATTACACGTCTTTTTTATAAACACCTACAACCCAAATTTACAGAAATACTAATTTCCGTAAAATTGGGTTAAATCTCTCTTAACAACTCTGCTAATAGTACAAAAAGAACTATTTTTGAATAAAATCCAATTACTGTTTTGAAATCGTATAGCAAAGTCTTTTTAATTTTCTCTTCTTTACTCCTTAGCCTTCTATCTTTTTCGCAAGAAAAAAAGGAAATTATTTTTAATAATGGAGGTACTTTTTCTAAAGATGAAATAAAATACCCCGGTGCTTCTATCTTTCAAAAAGATATTAATCAGGTAGAATTTGAACACCAAGGAGCTATTATGTGGTGCGATCTTGCAGTTTTCTATAAAGAACAAAACAAAATAAAAGCTTTCGGGAATGTAATTTTCAAGCAAGGAGATTCTATTACCATGACTAGTGACTATGTTGAATACAAAGGAGACATAAAACAAGCAATGGCTAGAATAAATGTAATCTTAAAAAACGGAGGTACAACCCTAAAAACAGACACTCTTTACCTAGACAGAACCGTTCAAGAGGCTTATTACGATAGCTTTGGTACCGTAAAAGATTCTGTAAACACCTTGACCAGTGAAAAAGGAAGGTACTTTATGGAACTAAAAAAAGTTCAGTTTACCGAAGATGTAACCATCTTAAATCCCAAATACACGCTTGAATCCAAACAATTGGATTATTACACAGGATCTAAAAACGCGTATATGTACGGACCTTCTACTATTACTGGCAAAGACTATAAAATGTATTGCGAAAGAGGTTTTTATGATACAACTCTTGAAAATGGTTATGGTATAAAAAATACCAGAATAGACTATAATGGTAGAATTATTACTGGTGATAGTTTATATTTTAACAAAGCACAAAATTTTGCATCGGCTACTAATAATATAAAAATAACAGATACTGTCAACAAAGGAATTATCAGAGGACACTACGCAGAAATTTTTAAACTTAAAGATTCCGTCTTTATCACAAAAAGAGCAGTAGCTATTAATTTAGTAGAAAAAGACTCCATGTACATTCACGGGGACACCCTAATGGTGACTGGAAAACCAAAAAAGAGAATTATCAGAGCTTTTAGAGCTGCTAGACTTTACAAAACCGATTTAAGTGCCAAATGTGATTCTCTTCATTTTAACCAAGAAACGGGCTTAACACAACTTATTACCAAAGTCCCCGAAAACACTCCAGAAAAAAACATCCCAAAATTCTATCCTATTCTTTGGTCTGGAGATAACCAAATGACAGGAGAAAACATACACCTAATTTCAAATCCAGAAACAGAACAATTAGATTCGTTAAAAGTATTTCAAAAAGCCTTTATTATTGCAAAAGACACGCTTGCCGAAAGTAATTTTAACCAAGTTAAAGGAAAATTTCTTTATGGCCAGTTTATTAAAAACGAACTTGAAATTATTGATATAGACAAAAACACTGAGGTCATCTATTATTTATATAATGACAAAAATGAACTCATTGGAATTAACAAAACTATTCCTAGCTCCATAAGATTAACTTTGAAAAAAAACAAAATTAAAGACATTACCTTCTTTACCGATGTTGAAGGCGAAATTCACCCAGAAGAAAACCTTCATATAAACGAAAGAAAACTTAGTGGTTTTGTTTGGCGAGGCGAAGAACGTATCAAAAGTAAAGACGATATCTTTGATGAAGATGACAACAATATTAAACTTGTTGTCATAAGAGGCATCACAAATCCTATTGACATCGATGCTGAAGAAGCAGAACGTTCGGGTAAAAAAACTATTAAAAAACCTGAACCTCCAAAGCGATTTAATGGAATTAAACCTAAAAATCCAACCAGAAAATTAAAAAAAGCACAGTAAAACCGATACACTTGTGAAAGAGGATTTTTTAAAATATCAAGCACAGACATCTCCTCACCCCTTGGGCTTAGAAATAAGTAAAGCCAAAGGTTCTTATATATATGATACTGCTCACAAAAGCTATTTAGATTTTATTGCAGGCGTTTCTGCCTGCCCTTTAGGGCATTCCAATCCAAAAATAATTGATGCCATAACAAAACAGGCAAATACCTACCTACACGTTATGGTTTATGGTGAATTTATTCAAAAACCAGCGGTAGCATACACAAAACTACTAGCCTCTTTCTTGCCCAAATCATTGTCTTCAACCTATCTTGTAAACTCAGGAACTGAAGCAATAGAAGGAGCAATAAAACTAGCAAAGAGAATTACTGGTAGATCAGAAATAGTTGCAGCAAAAAATGGATATCATGGAAACACTATGGGATCCTTAAGTATTATGGGGTTTGAGGAACGTAAAAAAGCGTTTAGACCGCTTATACCTGGTGGAGCCTTTATAACATTCAATACCATAACAGACATTGATAAAATTACAGATAAAACTGCAGCAGTAGTTTTAGAAACAATTCAAGGTGGTGCTGGCTTTATTGTTCCCAAAAATAACTATTTAGAAAAAATAAGAGAACAGTGCACAGCAGTTGGAGCGCAATTAATTTTTGATGAGATTCAACCTGGATTTGGAAGAACAGGTAAGCTATTTGCATTTGAACATTACAATGCTATTCCGGATATCCTAGTCATAGGAAAAGGTATGGCTGGCGGAATGCCATGTGGTGCTTTTATTTCTTCAAAAGAGAAGATGAATCTTTTACAAGACAACCCAAAACTTGGTCATATTACCACTTTTGGAGGCCATCCAGTAATTTCTGCCGCCGCTTTGGCCACACTAAAAGAACTAACAACTACCAATCTTATTTCAGAAACTCTTGAAAAAGAAAAACTTTTTAGAGACCTTCTAAAACACGATCTAATTCAAGAAATAAGAGGAAAAGGTTTAATGCTTGCCCTTATTCTTAAAAACGAAAACACAGTTAACAAGCTGATTTTAGGCGCAATAACTGATGGACTACTGCTGTTCTGGTTGCTTTTTGAACCTAAAGCGGTACGTATTACTCCTCCACTTACCATTTCCATTGAGGAAATTAAATTTGGTTGTAAAAAAATAATTTCGATTTTAAATCGTTTATAATAATAAGGATTATTTTCTGTTAACTAATTTGTTGATAACAATACTGGTTTTTCCTCACAGTATCTTCATAAGCCTTAACTTTAATTGCGTAGAAATCGTAAACCGAGATTCCCTATGACCAGTAATTTTCACGAGTTTTCCAACGACCCACTTATTAAGTTTGAGCTTATGCTTAAAACAGATGATGTCTATTTTTTTGATGCAGAAGATTTCGAAGAAATCATTCATCACTATTTAAATAACGGGAAAGTATCTCTTGCAAAAAAAGGAATAAAAATTGGACTAAAACAACACCCATCCTCAACAGAACTAGAATTATTACGTATTGAAGTTCTTGTTTTTGAAGACAAACTGGAAAAAGCAGAACAATTACTAAACAAACTACAAAAGCTAGAACCCAACAACGAAGAAATTTTTATTCAAAGAGCAAATATCTATTCAAAACAGGACAATCATGAGGCTGCAGTTGAATTTCTTGGAAAAGCGCTGGCTATAGGCGAAGAACCAACAGAAATATATGGCCTAATTGGTATGGAACATATCTTTTTAGATAATTTTGAATTGGCAAAAAACAACTTTATAAAGTGTATTGAAGCAGATATAGATGACTATAGATCTTTATACAATATAATTTTTTGCTTCCAATCTCTAGAAGATCATGATGGTGCAATTGTATATCTTAATAATTACATCAACAGCAATCCATATAGTGAAGTTGCATGGCATCAATTAGGGAAGCAATACGCAACAAAAGGGATGAATCATGAAGCATTATCTGCTTTTGAATATGCTATTATTTCAGATGAGCTTTTTCTTGGTGCGTATATTGAAAAAGGAAAAATATTAGAAAAGCTTGGACGATATAAAGAAGCTATAGAAAACTATGAAATAACGATAAAATTAGATGACCCAACTTCTTTTATCTATTTAAGAATTGGTAATTGCCATGAAAACATCGGTAATTCTGACCTAGCCAAGCACTACTACTTTAAAACGGTACAAGAAGACCCACTTTTAGACAAAGCCTGGGTAGCAATCACCAAATTTTATTACAATCAAGAAAACTACGAAAAAGCACTAGAATACAGTACAAAAGCCCTCAACATAGATGCAGAAAATGCACTTTACTGGGAACAAAGTGGATACATACACAAAAAACTGAAAAACTTTGATAAGGCCGAGCATGCTTTTGAAACAGCTGTGCAATTCGGAATTTATAACATGAACATATGGATTGCATGGTTCAAAATTTTAAAATTTAATGGAAAAGCAACCGATGCCTTTGATGCCATTTTACAAGCAAAAGAATTTTTCCCAGATGAAGCAGAGGTTGAATATAATCTTGCAGGGACCTATTTTGAAATAGACAACATTTTTGACGGAAGAATTCACTTAGAAAAAGCTTTGGCATTAGATTTTTCCAAAAAAAATATTATAGAAACTGATTATCAGCTCAGCATCTATAATTCTATTATAAAAACAATAATATCTAAATTTGATCCTAGTAATTCTTAATTAACTTGCTATTTTTGCGCTACAATTTCTTCAACTATGCAAAAAAGAACATTTTTAGATTACATTTTCATATCACTTAGAGGTTTAGCAATGGGAGCAGCAGATATTGTCCCTGGGGTCTCTGGTGGTACTATCGCCTTTATTTCTGGTATTTATGAGGAATTAATCAATTCCATAAACAACATTAACACATCACTATTAACGCCATTAAAAAACCGTGATTTTAAAGGTTTTTGGAAACAAGCAAACGGCAATTTTCTTCTTTCCCTTTTATTAGGTATAATTATCAGCATAATATCTCTTGCAAAATTAGTCAGCACTTTGCTTGAAAATCATCCAATTCCATTATGGGCTTTCTTTTTTGGATTAGTCCTTGCCAGTGTTATTTTTGTTGGTAAAGAAATAAAAAAGTGGAATTTAATTAGCTGCATAGCTCTGATCTTTGGTGCTATAATTGCATATTACATTACCATTCTTCCTCCGTTAGGTACTACGGATAGTCTTTGGTTTGTGTTTTTATCAGGAGCATTAGCAATATGCGCTATGATTTTACCAGGTATTTCTGGATCTTTTATCCTAGTACTTCTTGGCTCCTACCAAATGATATTGGACGCTGTTCACGAACGCAATTTTAAAATCATTATCACTTTTGGAATAGGTATCCTATTTGGACTTTTTAGCTTTGCCAGAATACTCAAATGGATGTTTAGTCATTATAAAAACACCACCCTTGCACTGCTAACCGGTTTCATTTTAGGTTCCCTTAACAAGATTTGGCCATGGAAAGAAACACTATCGTGGTACACTGGTTCTCATGGAGAACAAAAACCTTTGCTTCAAAAAAGTATTTCTCCTTTTCAATTTGAGGGAGATAATCAAATTATATTAGCTTTATTACTTGCAATTGTAGGATTTTCACTAATTTTCATCTTAGAAAAACTAGCAAAAAAGAAACACTAAAATTACTAATTACTCATCAATAATTGAGAAGCCCAAGATCAATATCCGATAACTTTTTACTCGTCATCAAAGGACTTGCAATGGGTGCTGCTAACAAAGTACCTGGGGTCTCTGGAGGTATTGTAGCTTTTGTTGCTGGTTTTTATGAGGAATTTATTTATTCACTCCAAAAAATAAACCGAAAGGCTTTTAAACTTCTTATAAATGGAAGGCTCAAAAGTTTTCTAACGTATACCAATGCAACTTTTCTAAGCCTATTATTATTGGGAATGCTTATTAGCTATTTTACCATTTCAAGAATATTAGACTATTTCATTCAAAAACAAGAACTCTTTGTTTGGGCTACTTTTTTTGGGATGATTATTGGATCTATTTATTATATCGCTAAAGATTTTAAACATTGGAACAAAAACACAATCATATTTGCCTTTTCAGGTTTGTTTATTGGAGTTGCCATTAGCTTCCTAAGTCCTGCAAAAGAAAATGACAATCTCATCTTTATCTTTTTTTGCGGCATGATAAGCGTATCCGGAATGACATTGCCAGGTTTATCTGGCTCCTTTATTCTTATCCTGCTAGGTAACTATGTTTTACTTTTAATAGATTCTGTAAACGCACTTTATAATACCATTTCTGAAATAATGGTTGGTGATTATCAATTTCTAAAAAACAGCATCAGATTAAATACACTAAAAGTTCTTGCAGTATTTACACTTGGCTCTACAGTAGGACTTGTCACCCTTTCACATCTTTTAAGTTATGTATTAAAACACTATAAAAACAATACTACTGCAATTATACTAGGTTTTATTGTAGGTTCTTTAGGTGTAGTATGGCCTTGGAAAGAAACAATATATAAAACAAATAGCAATTTGGAGTTTGCTATCGACTCAAACGGAAATAAAATAATAACAAATTACCAACGCTACATTCCTGATTTTACAATTGCTGAAACCTGGCAAGCAATTGTATTTATTGTACTTGGTATAAGCATAATATTAGCTATAGATTGGTATGGAAAAAGAAACAAAAAACACAGCTAAACTTTTTGGCCTCTTGGGAAAAAACATCTCTTATTCTTTCTCAAAAAACTACTTTCAAGAAAAATTTAAAAACGAGAATATACATAACCACGAGTACAGCAATTTTGACATTCAAAACCTCTCTACTCTTAAAGAAGTATTAGCCAAACACCCGAATTTATTAGGTTTTAACATCACCATACCCTACAAAGAAGAAATTATAACACTATTAAATAGCATAGATAAAACTGCAAAAGAAATAGGAGCTGTAAATACGGTCAAAATTACACCTGAAGGGTTAATAGGATTCAATACCGATGCTTTTGGCTTTAACCAAGCCTTAAGCCCTTTACTTAAAAAACATCACAAAAAGGCATTGATTCTGGGTACTGGTGGCGCCTCCAAAGCTGTGGCATATGTTTTGAAAGAATACCATGGTATAGCATATAAATTTGTCTCAAGAACGCCTAATAACACTCAATATTCTTATACTGATCTTAATCAAAAAATTTTAACAGAATATACAATCATCATCAATTGTACACCATTAGGTACTTTCCCCGATATTTCGGCAAAACCTAATATCCCTTATGATTTTTGCACAAATCAACATTTACTTTTTGATTTAATTTACAATCCTGAAAAAACAGCTTTTCTTCTTGAAGGAGAAAAAAAAGGAGCCATCATTAAAAACGGTTATGAAATGTTAATACAACAAGCAGAAAAAGCTTGGGAAATATGGAACCCATAAAAAACTAACCATATGTTAAATCAATGTTAGCAAAACAGCTTAACCATTGATTTTAAATATAATTGCCGTCATTTTTTTGCAAATCAATATCTAGTTAGTATCTTTCAGACATAAAGTATTGATGAACCTTAAACATGTTATAATGTTAGAAGAACAAAATGATAACCTGCAAGAGAATGCAGAAGGAAATTTAAAGGAAAGCACAACAACAGCCCCTACTGAACAGGCATTAGCAGAAAACACTGATGTTAATGAAACCAAAACAGAGGAGATCGAAGTTGTTAACGATGCCAAAGAAGCTACAACTAAAGATGATGATAATCATGCTGGTGAGCTTGAAGAATCCAAAGAAGCTACAACTATAGATGATAATGTAGGTGCAGGTGAGATTGAAGAATCTAAAACAGAAGAAGTCAAAACTGCTAACGAAGCCAAAGAAGCTACTACTGAAGATGACAATAATCATGTAGATGAGATTGAAGAATCTAATGCCGAAGACGCCGAAGACAAAGACAATGAAGAAAGGCATACTATTCCTGTACTAGATTACCACTCCATGACAATGGAAGCACTCGTTGTTCAGCTTGAAAAATTAGTGAAAAACGAAAAAGTACAAGCCATAAAAAAACATGTAGACGAGATCAAGAACGAATTCGATCTAAAATTTCAAGAATTTTTGGATCAAAAAAAGGAAGATTTTGTTAATAACGGAGGAAATGAAATTGATTTTAGCTATACCTCTACTACAAAAAATAATTTCAAAAAAATATATGCTGACTATAGAGATAAAAGAAATCAGTATTACAAAGAACTAGAACAAAACTTAAATCAAAACCTTAAAGAACGTAAAGACATTATTGAAGAACTAAAAGGGCTTCTAAATGTTGAAGAAAGCATTAACTCTACATACAAACACTTTAAGGAACTTCAAGAAAAATGGAGAAACGCTGGAGCAATCCCAAGGAACGATTATAATAATGTTTGGAAAACATACCACCACCATGTAGAACGTTTTTATGATTTCCTTCATTTGAACAGAGATTTAAGAGACCTAGACTTTAAACATAACTTAGAAGACAAATTAAAAATTATAGAAAAAGCAGAGGCCTTAGACAAAGAAGAAGATTTGGCCAAAGCTTTTAGAGAATTGCAAACACTCCACAAAATCTGGAAAGAAGACTTAGGTCCTGTAGGAAAGGAACACAGAGACGAGATTTGGACGAGGTTTAGTAACGCTACAAAAGTGTTGCACCAAAAAAGACAGGATTATTATAAAAAAATGGATGAAGTTTATGAAATAAACTTGGTTCGTAAAAATGAAATAATTACTGGAATAAAAGAAATCAATACCAGACCAGCTACAAGCCATAACTTATGGCAAAATCAAATTAGAGAAATTGAAGCTCTTAGAAGTGAATTCTTCAGTGCTGGAAAAGTTCCACAAAAAGCAAACGAAAACACATGGGCATCATTTAAAAATGCAGTTCGTGATTTCAACAGAGGAAAAAATGCTTTTTATAAAAATCTAAAAAAAGATCAGCACGATAATTTAGAGAAGAAACTGGATTTAATAAAACTTGCTGAATCTTTAAAAGAAAGTACAGACTGGAACGATACCACTCCTAAAATGAAAAAGATTCAAGGAGACTGGAAAAAAATCGGACATGTTCCTCGTAAAAATTCTGATAAAATTTGGCTAGAGTTCAAAACAGCTTGCAACTATTATTTTGATAAATTTCATGAGCAACGCAATGAAGCTAACAAAGAAGAACTAGAGGCCTTTGAAAGCAAAAAAACAGTTTTAGATGCGCTAAAAGAATTCAATTTATCAGGAGATAGATCAGAAGATCTTAAAACTATAAGGGAGAAAATTGCCGAATGGAAAACGCTTGGTAGAGTTCCATTCAATAAGAAAAACATTGATGGTAAATTTCACAAAATTATTGACGGTTTATTCAAAAAACTGGATATAGATAAACAAGAAATTGAACTTATAAAATACGGTGATAAGCTTAAAGATTTAGCAAACTCTAATGATGAATACCTGATAAACAAAGAACGGGCATTCATAAAACGTAAAATGGATGAAGCCAAAGCTGAAATAAGACAATTGGAAAATAATTTACAATTTTTCTCAAGCGCTTCTGATGATAATCCACTTGTACAAGATGTTGTTAAAAAGATAGACAAACAAAAGAAATCTCTTGAAGTTTGGCAATCTAAATTAAAAAGCTTGAATATCATGAAAAACCAAGCAATTGCTGAAGCAAAAACTGCAGAAGACAATGAGGAATCAGCTGAAATTGCAGAAAGCTAGCAAACCAATACATTTAAAATAACTAAAAGCCATTACATTTTTTGTAATGGCTTTTTTCAGCAATAACCGTAGTGGCAGTAATAACAAGCTGTTGTTAAACAAATCATAGAAATTAAAAGATCTATTGATGTAGTTTATAAATGGATTAGAATAAACTATTTTACTTGTTGTTATTAATACAATCTACTTTGGATAAGAAACGTGGCATCATCTTTGTATTCTTATTAGTAATTAAATATTTTTATAATGAATAAAGGAACAGTAAAATTCTTCAACGAAGCAAAAGGCTTCGGATTTATAACAGAAGAAGGTTCAAGCAAAGAACATTTTGTACACATCTCTGGATTGATCGATGAAATTCGTGAAGGTGATCAAGTAGAATTTGAACTCACAGAAGGAAAAAAAGGATTAAACGCAGTAAATGTAAAAGTTATCTAGCCACTTTTTGATTAAATAACAAAGCCCCTTAGTAAATTATGCTAAGGGGCTATTTTTTTGGACTTATCTAAGATTGGATTGTTTTTGACTCTTTAACTTCTTTGCTTTTTAACTAATTCCTTAAGTTTAAAGCAAAAAAAATCCTCAATTACAATGTAATTGAGGATTCTAAGAAAGGCGACGACATACTCTCCCACCAGTGGCAGTACCATCTGCGCAAATGGGCTTAACTTCTCTGTTCGGAATGGTAAGAGGTGAGCCCCATCGCTATAATCACCTTAAGTCTTTAGTGGTCAGTTTTGGGTAATCAGTATTCAGTTCTCACCGTGTACTGCTACTGTTAACTGCCAACTATATATAAGTTAACATACTGAGATAAATGATTTTGATTTTTGATCGAATAGTTTATAAAATAAAAAGAGCGTACAATAAGCTAATGGGTTATTAGTACTACTCGGCTATGACATTACTGCCTTTACACCTATAGCCTATCAACGTTGTAATCTCCAACGACCCTTTAAAGAAATCTCATCTTGTGGTGGGTTTCGCGCTTATATGCTTTCAGCGCTTATCCCTTCCCAACATAGCTACTCAGCAATGCTCCTGGCGGAACAACTGATACACCAGAGGTTAGTCCAACTCGGTCCTCTCGTACTAGAGTCAGAGCCACTCAAATTTCT
>CBDFHN010000002.1:1412500-4885581 GCA_965247735.1 Flavobacteriaceae bacterium
GTAGCTTATCGCAGCTTATCACGTCCTTCTTCGCCTCTGAGAGCCTAGGCATTCCCCATACGCCCTTAATTTGCTTATTGTACTATTATTCTCTTATTTATTTTCTACTCGTTCAAATTATTGTCTGATCTCTCTAACAATAATTTTCTCGTATTCTTTTATCTCAATATGTCAATGAACGTTTATTTAGTCCGCAGTGATCAGTGGTCAGTTGGCAGTAAAAAACTGCTTCCCGTATACTGCTACTGCATACTAATTTTGTGGAGAATATCGGAGTCGAACCGATGACCTCCTGCGTGCAAGGCAGGCGCTCTAGCCAGCTGAGCTAATCCCCCGTTTTTAAGTTGGCTGTCCCGTATTCAGTAATCAGTCTATATTTGACGTACTGCGTACTGCAAACTGCGTACTGTAAACTGGTTTCCCAACTTCTAAAATTTCCTTCTATTCTTTTTAATGAACGTGTGATAATAAATTATCAATTCCTTTTTTTTGTAGTCCCAGGCAGACTCGAACTGCCGACCTCTACATTATCAGTGTAGCGCTCTAACCAGCTGAGCTATGGGACTTCATAACTTTAATATTTAATACAGCTTTAAGCAAGTCCATCATCTTTTAAAATGATCTTATTTTTAATTATCTACTCTAGAAAGGAGGTGTTCCAGCCGCACCTTCCGGTACGGCTACCTTGTTACGACTTAGCCCTAGTTATCAGTTTTACCCTAGGCGGCTCCTTGCGGTGACCGACTTCAGGCACTCCCAACTTCCATGGCTTGACGGGCGGTGTGTACAAGGCCCGGGAACGTATTCACCGGATCATGGCTGATATCCGATTACTAGCGATTCCAGCTTCACGCAGTCGAGTTGCAGACTGCGATCCGAACTGTGATAGGTTTTGAAGATTCGCTCCTGGTCGCCCAGTGGCTGCTCTCTGTACCTACCATTGTAGCACGTGTGTAGCCCAAGGCGTAAGGGCCGTGATGATTTGACGTCATCCCCACCTTCCTCACGGTTTGCACCGGCAGTCTTGTTAGAGTCCCCACCATTATGTGCTGGCAACTAACAACAGGGGTTGCGCTCGTTATAGGACTTAACCTGACACCTCACGGCACGAGCTGACGACAACCATGCAGCACCTTGTAAATTGCCCGAAGGAAAAACTATCTCTAGTCCTGTCAATCTACATTTAAGCCTTGGTAAGGTTCCTCGCGTATCATCGAATTAAACCACATGCTCCACCGCTTGTGCGGGCCCCCGTCAATTCCTTTGAGTTTCATTCTTGCGAACGTACTCCCCAGGTGGGATACTTATCACTTTCGCTTAGCCACTCAGACCGAAGTCCGAACAGCGAGTATCCATCGTTTACGGCGTGGACTACCAGGGTATCTAATCCTGTTCGCTCCCCACGCTTTCGTCCATCAGCGTCAATTGATTGTTAGTGATCTGCCTTCGCAATCGGTATTCTATGTAATATCTATGCATTTCACCGCTACACTACATATTCTAACCACTTCACAATAATTCAAGAACAACAGTATCAAAGGCAATTTTACGGTTGAGCCGCAAACTTTCACCTCTGACTTATTGTCCCGCCTACGGACCCTTTAAACCCAATGATTCCGGATAACGCTTGGATCCTCCGTATTACCGCGGCTGCTGGCACGGAGTTAGCCGATCCTTATTCTTACAGTACCGTCATCAGACCTCACGAGATCCTTATTCTTCCTGTATAAAAGCAGTTTACAACCCATAGGGCAGTCTTCCTGCACGCGGCATGGCTGGATCAGAGTTGCCTCCATTGTCCAATATTCCTCACTGCTGCCTCCCGTAGGAGTCTGGTCCGTGTCTCAGTACCAGTGTGGGGGATCCCCCTCTCAGGGCCCCTACCTATCGTCGCCATGGTGTGCCGTTACCACACCATCTAGCTAATAGGACGCATACTCATCTTACACCGTAATCTTTAATTATTAATCCATGCGAATCAATAATACCATGAGGCATTAATCCAAATTTCTCTGGGCTATTCCTCAGTGTAAGGCAGATTGTATACGCGTTACGCACCCGTGCGCCGGTCGTCATCTGTAGCAAGCTACAATGTTACCCCTCGACTTGCATGTGTTAAGCCTGCCGCTAGCGTTCATCCTGAGCCAGGATCAAACTCTTCATTGTTTAATCTTAAATATAATTTAGTATCAACAATTAAAATTTAAACCTTCTCTACTCAATAATGGTCTTACTTAATTTTGTCTCGAAATTATATATCGCTATATAATTTCTGCTGTATCAATATTTCAATGAACTCTTTAAAAACAGTATTAAGTCTTTAGTATTATGTACTAAATAAAAAACTTGTACTCTACTATATAATCAATACTTATTTGTGAAATTACTAGACTCGAACTAGTGGGCTTTTTTAACATTAAAACCCTTTCCAAAATTTCGTTTCGCTGTTGCTCTCTCGCTAAGCGGCTGCAAACATACAAACTCTTTTTTAACTGACAACTTTATTTTTAAAGTTTTTTTTAGTTTGTTTTTACAGTATTTCTCAATGAACTTTTTCCTTAAATACGGGGCTGCAAATGTACTGCTTTTATTTCATATAAAACAAAAATAATTTTAAGTTTTATTTGCAATTTTTTTACCCAATCTTAATGAACGTTTGCCTTGTTACTAACTCTCGTTTGTCCCTTAGCGGCTGCAAAGATACACGCCTTTTTAATTCCCACAAGGGTTTTTGAATTCTTTTTTTGAGCATTCTAAAAACACCTGCTTAACATACTAGAAACCTTGGCTTTATATTTGATCTTTTTTTTGGATTGCAATACTTTCTTAAAGCATAATAAAAACGGATTATGAATTGTTCCTTTTTTACTCTCACTATTTGCTCTTTGTTTAGTAGGTACTACACAGTTCTATTGAATAATATCGTGTGTTCATTTTTTCCATTGATGAAAAAACGAACCAAAAAAATCTAGACTGCATTTAAGAAAACAAAATTCCTAATCCTCATCGCTAAATTATAGGAACTCGCTGCGCTCAAACAGCCTTGACACCAATAAAACCTCAAAACAATTGCTAATCTAATATTTTTGAATCCTTTCTTTTCCTAATAAAATAGAACTATAGCTATGGCTATGCTTAGATTTTATTAATCAATTAAGAATCCAAAACCTGATTACCTTAACTTCTTATTTTAAAATTTAATCGGTGTTGATTTTAACGCTCTCTGCGGTTGCAATTTTATATTTTCTTAACTGAGGTCATTGGGATTACCCCAAGGTTGTTTTTTACTTGCTTAGAAGCGGAACTACTTACTCGGATGGCTAGGAGACAAGATACAAGACTGCTTAATCGGATACTGCTTACTCTGCTCGTAAAAGAAGATAGAGAATAGACTGCCTACTCGAAGCCTATAAAAGACGCAAAAATCAAGATACAAGAGGCTAGACTGCTTACTCACACTCTAAAAAAGAGAAAAGAAAATAGAGGATAGATTGCCTACTCGAAGCCTATAAAAGATGCAAAAATCAAGATACAAGAGGCTAGACTGCTTACTCGGATGGGAGTAGAAAAAAGAAAATAGAGAATAGACTGCTTACTCGAAGCCTATAAAAAACGCAAAAATCAAGATACAAGAGGCTAGACCGCTTACTCGGATGGTAAAAGAGGAAAGAAGATAGAGAATAGATTGCTTACTCGAAGCCTATAAAAGACGTAAAAATCAAGATACAAGAGGTAAGACTGCTTACTCGGATGTCTCTTCTAGGCATTAGCCAATAGCGAAAAGGCAATAGTTTGCTTACTCCGACGGTTAAGAAAACAAGAGAATAGAGTATAGATCCGTACTCTTATATATATAGTGTTGGAAAACGAATATACATATTATGATTAGCTAGGTTTTATGACCACTGACATAATTAAAACCCATTGTGCCGATAATCAACACTTTATCTTAGTGAAAAACAAAATTTCAGCTATTTTTGTAGGAGGACTACAAAATTTACGAGGGCTTCCGCAACCGTTGCGGACGAGATTGTTAGTCAACATTATCACCAGGCGCGATATTGTGTAGAATTTCAACTATACAATATTACCCTGCACGATAGTAAGTGGAATTGTCCGCCAACATTATCACCCTGCGTTATATTGGGAGCAATTGCTACTATACATATAGTCCCTGCACTATAGCGGGCGCCATTGCTTGGTTACAATTGCTAAAACAAGGGTTGCGTATGTTTTTATAAACCTATAACTTCTATAAATACAATATCTAGATTGTTAGTTGTTTTATTCTGGATTTGACAAAGCAACCTCACTTTTGTTTGCTTTGACCGCTAAGTCGGGAGACTTTGCGGAGCGGGGGTCGGGAAGAAAAAGGTGATAGAGACAAGATACAAGACTGCTACTCGGACGGAGAAGAAAAAGAGGAAAGAAGATAGAGAATAGACTGCTCACTCGAATGGAATTCTAGGTAATAAGGAAAAGCGAAGTGCGAATAGTGCTTACTCGCATGAGGGAAGAAAAAAGAAGATAGATGATAGACTGCTTATTCGAATGGAATTCTAGGAAATAAAGAAAACAGAAATGCCAACAAAGAAACTTTTAGTTAATGAGGTAGTCTTGATTCTTGTTTCTCTGTTTTCCTTATTTTTTAAGATTAGGAGTAAGCCTTATTGACTATTGGCTATTGGCTAATTAACTTTTTCCCTTTTAACTCTCCTTTACACTTTTGACCAATGGCTAGCTTAAAATACTCCACAAATTATCAACAATTAATAAGAAGTAACATTATATAAGTACAGATGCCTAGCCCAGATTGATACGGCAGCTTTTGAGAGGTACGAACAAAACTATAGTGGAAAGCTGGAAATTGCTCCTGAAAGAAATTATCGTTATCAGAAAAACACAATCACAAAACTCTTATCTACCAAATATGGAACAAACATTGGCTGAAAAAAATAATTATACCTATATATATAGTGTAGAAATTTAGAATTCTAATATCTTTGTGAACTTATAAATAATGGTTTGATGATTAATATTACTTTACCTGACGGAAGCGTTAGAGAATTTGAGCAGAATAGCACTCCCATGGATGTTGCGAAAAACATAAGTGAAGGCTTTGCTAGAAATGTAATTTCGGCGAGTTTTAATGGCAACACTATAGAAACCACTACCCCATTAACTACAGATGGGGCGTTGACGTTATTCACCTTTAATGATGAAGATGGTAAAAAAGCTTTTTGGCATTCTTCTGCTCATGTATTAGCACAGGCTATTTTAGAATTTCATCCTAATGCAAAACTGACTATTGGTCCTGCTATTGAGAATGGATTTTATTATGATATTGATTTAGGTGATAACACTATTTCTGAAAAAGATTTTAAGCAAATTGAAACGAAGTTTATAGAATTGGCTCGTGGGAAATTTGAGTTTTCTTTACGTTCTGTTTCTAAGGCTGATGCTTTGGCTTACTACACTAAAGAAAACAACGAATATAAGGTTGAACTAATTGAAGGGCTAACCGATGGTGACATTACTTTTTGCGACCATAGTAATTTTACAGATCTATGCCGTGGTGGGCATATTCCAAACACTGGAATTATAAAAGCCGTAAAAGTAATGAGTGTTGCTGGCGCATATTGGCGTGGTGATGAAAAAAACAAACAGTTAACTCGTATCTATGGTATTTCTTTTCCTAAGCAAAAGATGCTTACAGAATACTTGGCTTTATTAGAAGAAGCAAAAAAGAGAGATCACAGAAAACTGGGTAAAGAATTGGAGTTGTTTACTTTTTCTCAGAAAGTAGGACAAGGTTTACCGTTATGGCTTCCTAAAGGAGCTGCACTTAGAGACCGATTAGAGCAATTTTTAAAAAAGACACAAAAGAAAGCAGGCTACCAAATGGTAGTTACGCCACATATTGGTAACAAAGAGCTATATGTTACTTCTGGACATTATGAAAAATATGGAGAAGACAGTTTCCAACCTATAAAAACACCGAACGAAGGAGAAGAGTTTTTATTAAAACCTATGAACTGCCCTCACCATTGTGAAATTTATAACGCCAAACAATGGAGCTATAAAGATTTACCACAACGTTTTGCAGAATTCGGTACAGTTTATCGATATGAGCAAAGTGGAGAGCTTCATGGATTAACAAGAGTACGTGGTTTTACTCAAGATGATGCACATATATTTTGTACTCCTGACCAATTAGACGAGGAATTTAAAAAAGTAATTGACCTTACTTTATATGTTTTAAATTCTTTAGGTTTTGAAAATTTTACTGCTCAGGTTTCTGTTAGAGATCTAGACAACCCTAGTAAATATATTGGTGACGTTGAAAATTGGGAAAAAGCAGAAAATGCTATCATAAATGCTGCAAAAGAAAAAGGACTCGATTATATTGTTGAATCTGGAGAAGCTGCTTTTTATGGTCCGAAACTAGATTTTATGGTTAAGGATGCACTGGGTAGAAAATGGCAATTAGGGACAATACAGGTTGATTACAACCTTCCTGAGCGTTTTGATCTTACCTACAAAGGTAGTGACAATGAGCTACATAGACCTGTTATGATACATCGCGCTCCATTTGGTAGCATGGAACGTTTTATTGCTTTGCTACTAGAACATACTGGAGGAAACTTCCCACTTTGGCTTACTCCAGACCAAGCTATCATATTGTCGCTCAGCGAGAAATATGAAAAATATGCTGAAAAAGTTTTAAAATCCCTAGAAAATCACGAAATTCGCGCCCTTGTCGATCATAGAAATGAAACTATGGGCAAGAAAATTAGAGAGGCAGAACTACAAAAGATCCCGTATATGCTGATCGTAGGAGAGAATGAAGAGAACGAAGGAACCATTTCTGTTCGTAAACATGGAGGTGAAGATTTAGGAACAATAACCATTGAAACCTTTGCCGATTTGGTAAAAAAAGAAATAAATAGTACATTAAAGTCATTTTAAAATATAAGTTTAATTAAAATTTTTTAGTCATAGCAATAAGAAAAAGATACAAGCCCCAACCAAAAAGGGTTAACAAAAACCCCCATAATATCAATAACGACATTAGAGTGCCTAATGTTAGATTGGTTGGAGACAATGTTGAAGTAGGCGTATACCCTACCAGAAAAGCACTAGAGCTTTCGGAAGAACTGGAACTAGATTTAGTTGAAATTTCTCCAAAAGCAGATCCACCTGTTTGTAAAATAATGGACTATAAGAAGTTCTTATTTGAGCAGAAGAAGAGAGACAAAGCTTTAAAATCTAAAGCAACCAAGGTTATTATAAAAGAGATCCGTTTTGGACCTCAGACTGATGACCATGATTATGAATTTAAGAAAAAGCATGCTGTAAAATTCCTGCAAGACGGAGCCAAATTAAAGGCCTTTGTTTTCTTTAAAGGGCGTTCTATAATATACAAAGACCAAGGTCAGATATTATTATTACGTCTAGCACAAGAACTAGAAGAATACGGTAAGGTTGAGCAAATGCCTAAATTAGAAGGTAAACGTATGATTATGTTTATTGCTCCTAAGAAAACCAAATAAAGAGATTAATTAGCGAAATAAATTAATACAGGAAGAAAATGCCTAAGATGAAAACAAAATCCAGTGCTAAAAAGCGTTTTAAGCTTACCGGTACTGGTAAAATCAAAAGAAAGCACGCTTTTAAGAGTCATATATTGACAAAAAAATCTAAGAAGCGTAAGCTTGCGTTAACTCATAGTGGACTTGTTCACGATCATGATGTTAACAGTATTAAGACTCAATTACGTTTAAAGTAATCGTCTTTTTCGGTTAAAACAATTTATAAACCCTGGAGTTAGGCCATATATATTTTAGATTGGAAATTTTTGATTGACAATTTGGAAAAATGATTAAGCGTCGATTATCGGCCGCCTACTACAAAAAAAAAGTAAAAATTATGCCAAGATCAGTAAATAGCGTTGCTTCAAGAGCTAGAAGAAAAAAAGTGATGAAGCTTGCCAAAGGTTACTTTGGAAGACGTAAAAACGTTTGGACAGTTGCAAAAAATGCAGTTGAAAAAGCGATGTTGTACTCGTACAGAGACCGCAGAAACAAAAAGAGAACTTTCCGTGCTTTATGGATTACCCGTATTAATGCAGGTGCCCGTTTACACGGCTTATCTTATTCTCAATTTATGGGAAAAGTAAAAGCTAATAACATTGAGCTAAACCGTAAGGTATTAGCTGATTTAGCAATGAACCACCCAACTGCTTTTAAAGCAATTGTAGAAAAAGTAAAGTAATCTAATAACATATTATTTCGCTAATTAATAAAAATCCTGTTCTTTGAGCAGGATTTTTTATTGAAATTTACCAAATCTAACACCTCTATTAAAAACGTCATATGGATTTATCAAAAGTAAAACTTATTGCTACCGATATGGACGGTACTCTCCTAAACGCAAACCACCAAGTGAGCAAATTGTTCTTTGAACAGTTTGAATCATTAAAAAAACATGGAATTATTTTTGTTGCTGCTAGCGGAAGACCATATTATAGTATTATAGAAAAACTAAACACCATTAAAGATGATATTGTAGTTATTGGAGAAAACGGAGCCATTACAATACAGAAAGATGAAGAATTACTATTTACCCCATTAACAGTAGTGCAATTAGCTAGTATTATCTCACATACCAGTAAACTTGAAGGTATTACTCCTATTCTATGTGCTAGAGAAGCAGCTTATATTACCAAAGAATCAGAATGGATAATTGATACTTTAAAGGAGTTCTACACCAATATTATAACCGTAGATAACTTAAATGAGGTAAAGCAAGATATTATTAAGGTGGCCATTTTTCATCCAGAAAGTACAGAAAAATACATCTACCCGAAAGTTAAGGCTCTTGAAGACGAGATGACCGTAAAAGTATCTGGTCAACAATGGTTAGATTTTTCACATCCTCTTGCCAACAAAGGGCACGCATTATCTCAACTACAAAAACGATTCAATATTAAACCTGAAGAAACTCTTGCCTTTGGCGATTTTAATAATGATATTGAAATGTTAGAAAAAGCACATTTTAGTTTTGCTATGGAAAATGCACATGCAAATGTAAAAAAAGTAGCAAATTTTGAAACTAAAAGCAACCTTAATCAAGGTGTAGAATACATTATTGACAAAGTAATAGCCGCAAAGAAAAACTAAACCTTTCTAGTAAAAGCCTTTGTTCTAACTGAATATTTGCTTTAGATGATGCGATAAATGAGACACATAGTCTTCCATTATAAAACGTAAATCTGATGAATTACCATCGGGTAAAACTAGCTTATACGCCAATGTTTCATTATTTTGAAGCTCAAAAACTGTACTAATACGTTCATTAATCGCAAGCCAAAAACCTAATAAATCTTCTACGTCTGCTTCTTTATAGTTATTTGCCTGCACCAAACCATCTTGGTCATAATTCCTTATTATATATGGCTTTTCAACAAACTGAATTTCTGTAAATCGTTGCAAATTATTAATAGCAGAGTCAATTAAATGTCCTAAAATTTCCTTTTTAGACCATTTTAAATCGTTTTTCTTAAAATCAAATTCACTTGTCTCAGCGTCTTGTATGTATTCTGCCCCACTTACCAATAATTCGTTTAGCTCTTCTATTACTAACTTCATACAATTACACAATTAGATTTATTAATTTAATACATGAAATTTCTCTTAGCACCTTTAAGAATACACAATCACTTCATCTTTTCTAACAAAAAAACTACAACTTTTCGTCATTGATAAATACTAAATCACACAAATATTGCTGAAAATCATTTAAAATTAAATTACAAAACTCAAAACAAATCACGTCTTTTGTTTCTTTTTTCTTGCAGCAGGAAACAAAACATTGTTTAAAATAAGGCGATAACCTGGTGAATTTGGATGCAATTCCAGTTCTGTTTTTGGATCACCAACTCTGTGCTGATAATCTTCTGGGTCATGACCTCCATAAAAGGTAAAAAAGCCTTTTCCCTTTATACCATGAATATACCTTGCTTCTCCATTTATCTTATTTTCACCTAAAACCAATACGGTAGCTTTTATTTCATCTCTAGCAAAAGTTGTTGTTTGCCCCATAAATCCTTTTACTATAGCCGTATGATTTTGACATAACATAGTTGGAATTGGATCCCATTTTGCAGAAAAATCCATTAAAGTAAAATAATCAGATTCTCTAGGAACCCTTCTTTTACTAGTCATATCAATAGAAGAAAACTCATAAACATTTGGACTTCGTTCTAGTGTAAAATCGGTAAACGCCATTGTCTTAGAGTAATCTATCTTATCTTGATAACTTGGAGAAGATGGATCTCCATCAAACATAGCCTCACAAATATCAACTCCTCCTGATGCTGATAAAGCAATATCAAAACTATCTGTAGCAGAGCACATGGCAAACATAAAGCCACCACCGACAACATAATCTCTTATTTTTAAAGCAACAGCTCTTTTTTCTTCGGACACTTTAGCATATCCCAATTTTGCAGCAAGAGCTTCAGATTTCTGCTTGCCTTCTATATACCAAGGTGCTGTTTTATAAGCTCTATAAAACTTTCCATATTGTCCAGTAAAATCTTCATGGTGCAAATGCAACCAATCGTACAACAATAATTCGTCTTTTAAAACTGCTTCGTCGTAGATAGTTTCATATGGAATTTCTGCAAAAGTTAATGCCATAGTAACCGCATCGTCCCATGGTTGATTACCTTGAGGAGAGTATACTGCAATTTTTGGTGCTTTTTCAAGAACTATTGCATCCTGATTTTTAGAAGGGCTGCTAATTTCACTTAAAATACTTTCGGCTTTACCGTTAGAAATAACCTCAAAAGAAACACCTCTGATTTGGCACTCCTTTTTTATAAGTTCAGAATCTGGAAATAAAAAAGATCCGCCTCTATAATTAAGCAACCATTTTACTTTTTGGTTATTATTCAACACCCAATAGGTAATTCCGTATGCCTTTAAGTGATTTTTTTGACTATCTATATCCATTGGAACCAATAGATAAGAAGCCGAAACTTTTAATGAAGTTACTAGTATAAATAATATAAAAAGTACTGCCTTTATTTGTGGCAGTACTTTATTTTTTTTAAAATGGTACGTCGTCGTCATTTGGCTGAAAATCATTCATTGCACTCCCAAATGCTTCATTGGCATCTGGTAAGTTTTTTGTTGCAAACGGATTCTCCTCTCCATCGTTCATTTTTGATTGGAACTCAAAAGGAGAATCGAATTCATCTAAGTTATCAAATTTTCCTAAATGTCCAATGAATTTTAACCTAATATTATCCAATCCACCATTTCTATGTTTTGCAACTATAAGTTCTCCTTGACCTTGAGTTGGCGATCTTTCATCATCATCCCATTCATCCATCTTATAATATTCTGGTCTATAAATAAAACATACAATATCTGCATCCTGCTCAATTGCACCAGACTCCCTAAGGTCGGAAAGCAGCGGACGCTTGGTTCCTCCTCTAGTTTCCACTGCTCTTGAAAGCTGTGAAAGCGCAATTACTGGAAGCGCCAATTCCTTAGCTAATGCTTTTAGATTCCTAGAAATTGTAGAAATTTCTTGTTCACGATTTCCACCTCCTTTTTGACTTCCCCCAGCTGTCATCAACTGCAAGTAATCAATCATTATCATTTTTATTCCGTGTTGCGAAGCTAAACGTCTTGCTTTTGCACGCAAATCAAAAATTGAAAGTGATGGTGTATCATCTATAAATAACGGTGCATTTTCTAGCGCTTTTACCTTAACATTTAATTGTTTCCACTCGTGTTCTTCTAACTTTCCTGTTCTTAATTTTTCTGAAGACAGTCCTGTTTCTGAAGAAATAAGTCTAGTAATCAACTGAACAGAAGACATCTCTAAAGAGAAAAAGGCTACTGGAATATTTGTATTCACTGCAACATTTCTCGCCATAGAAAGCGTTAATGCCGTTTTACCCATACCCGGTCTTGCTGCTATAATAATTAAATCTGAAGGTTGCCATCCAGAAGTAAGTTCATCAATTTTTGTAAAACCAGAAGCCACACCACTCATTCCTTCTTGGCCTGCAATTTCTTCAATTCTTTTCTTTGCCTGCATCACTAATGCTTGCGAAGATTCTGCCGAACGTTTTAAGTTCCCTTGAGTAACTTCGTAAAGTTTAGATTCTGCCTGATCTAATAAATCAAAAACATCCGTAGACTCGTCATATGCTGCTTCAATAACTTCATTAGAAATTTTTATCAGACTACGCTGAATAAATTTTTGAAGGATAATACGCGAATGAAACTCAATATGAGCGGAAGAAGAAACTCCTTGCGTTAATTTTATCAAGTAAAAATCTCCACCAATAACATCTATCTGTCCATCTTTTTTTAGCTGAGCAGATACCGTTCTTAAATCTATAGGTTCTGAATTTTCGAAAAGTTTAAAAATAGCCTCAAATATAGTTTTGTGTGCCTCTTTATAAAAAGCATCAGGATGAAGAATATCAATAACTTCATCAACTCCACGTTTATCAATCATCATTGCACCAAGTACAACAACTTCCAATTCTACTGCTTGTGGAGGCAATTTTCCTTTTTCTAAGCTAATTATAGCACTTCTATCTACTTTTCTTCCTTGGACTAGGTTGGTTTTTTCCATTATTGCTAAAATATATAATTAACTAGTAGCATTCCTTTTTTTAACATGTTGAATCTTAACATGTATTCAACATTTGGGTTGTTTATAAGTTACAATTTTTGTTCATAACCAAAAAAAATCTGAGGCCAAAAAACCTCAGATCCTTTTCTATGAGTTAAACAAAACAATGTTTATCCTTTATAGACTCCCATATCAAAATATTTATTCATTCTAGATTCTACCAAATCTTTTGGTGATAACTTTTTAAGTTCCTCAAAATTGGTAGTAATCTTATCACTAACAGTTTTAAACATTTGTGCTCTATCAGTTTGCGCTCCCCCTAAAGGTTCTTCCACAATCTCATCTACTAAATGCATTTTTTTCATATCTGTTGCTGTTAACTTTAAAGAAGCAGCCGCCTGTTCTTTATACTCCCAACTTCTCCATAAAATAGATGAGCAAGACTCTGGAGATATTACAGAATACCAAGTATTTTCTAACATCAATACTTTATCTCCAACTCCAATACCTAATGCTCCTCCAGAAGCACCTTCACCTATAACAACAACTATAATTGGTACTTTAAGCCGAGACATTTCTAGTATGTTTCTAGCAATAGCTTCTCCTTGTCCTCTTTCTTCTGCCTCAATACCAGGATATGCACCTGGAGTATCAATTAAGCACACCACAGGAAGATTGAATTTCTCTGCCGACTTCATTAAACGTAATGCCTTTCTATAGCCCTCAGGATTTGCCATCCCAAAATTACGGTACTGTCTTGTTTTGGTATTATATCCTTTTTGTTGCCCTATAAACATATACGACTGATCTCCGATTTTTCCCAAACCGCCTATCATTGCCTTATCATCTTTAAAAGTCCTATCCCCGTGTAGTTCCAAAAAAGAACTTCCACATATAGCATTTATATAATCTAGTGTATAGGGTCTAGAAGGATGTCTTGACAATTGTACTCTTTGCCATGGCGTTATGTTTTTATATATTTCTTTTTTTGTTTCGGCAAGCTTTTTTTCTATTTGCTTACAGGTTTCCGTAACATCTACATCACTTTCTTCACCTATAATCTTACATTTGTCTAGTTGCTCTTCTAGCTCTTTAATAGGTAATTCAAAATCTAAATATTCCATAAACTTTATTGGTTAGTTTTGGTTTGGCTACAAATATAAAATTTAAAATGAACCCAAACATCATTTTTTTTCTTTTCCTACTGCTTTACGTTTTAACACTGCATCAAACACAACTACCAATAGAATAATTACTGTTCCTATATAGAAATTTACACTCATTTGCTCTGTTTCTGGAAAAAACAACAATGCTAAAAATATTCCATACAAAGGCTCTAAATTATAGGTTAATACTACTGTATAAGGACTTAAGACCTTCATGATATCTGTAGCAGCTATAAACGCATAGGCTGTACATATAGATCCTAAAACCAGTAAATAAATTAAATCGTTTTTTTCTAGAACAAAAAAATTATCAGTAAAACCAGAACCAAAAAAGAATATATATAAGGATACAAGCACTACACCTCCAATAAATTCATAAAAAGAAATAACTGATGCTGTATTTTTAGCAACAAACTTTCCATTTAAAACGGAAAATAAAGAAGAGAAAAAAGCAGAAGAAATTCCTAATAAAATACCGTTGATATAAGTGTATTCATTTTGAGTAATTATCACTACTCCTACAACCACAATCAAACCAAAGAGAATCTCATACCAAATTAATTTCCGTTGGTATATAATTGGCTCTATCAATGAAGCAAAAAACGCCCCTGTTGAAAACATTGCCAAGGTTATTGATACATTAGACTGGTTTATAGCTTCAAAAAAAGTAATCCAATGCAAGGCAATAATACCTCCAGCGATAAGAAATTGTATTAGTACCTTTCTAGATATTTTTAAAGAGAATTTCCTGAATCTTATATACAAAAACATCAGTACTCCAGCAATTAACATCCTATACCAGACCAATGAAACAGCCCCGATAGATATCAATTCTCCAATAATAGCAGTAAAACCAGCAATAAAAACTAAAAAATGTAAATGGAGATGGCTTTTGACTTTATCGTTTTGCATTTTGTAATAAGTATGCCGCAAATATACCAAAAACAATATTCGGAATTAATACTGCCAATAAAGGCGAAAAACCAGATTGCTCTGCCATAGTCCCAAAAACCTTATCGAAAAATATAAAGATAAAAGCAACCAAAATTCCAAAGGCTAAGTTAATCCCCATGCCTCCTCTCCGCTTCATACATGATACAGAAACAGCAATAATTGTTAAAATAAACACAGTTACAGGCAACCCCCATCTTCTGTATTTCACCAATTCATAAGCACCAATATTAGATGCTCCTTTTCGTTTTTGATCCGCAATAAAATCATTTAATTCAAATATATTTTTGGTTTGGGCTACATAAGAAACAGGAGTTAAATCTGATAATTTAAATGAAAACAATGTATCCAACCTTCTTTTTGTCTCAATAATATCGCCTTTGACACCCAGTCTTCTTTTTTTATAACTAGTAAGGCGATATAAAGAATCTTTCTCTACCCATCTAATATTCTGTGCAGCAATCTTATACTCCAACTCTCCTTCTTCCCCAAAATGTTCAAAAGTAAAATTATATCCCACTTTTCTAACAGGATCAAAACTACTTACATAGATATAATCAGTATCGTTTATTTGATTGAATATATTTTTTGTCTCTTGAATTTTCCTATACTTATTTATATACTTATACCTAAACTCATTATAGCCCTTACTTGCCTTAGGCACAACAAACATGCCCATAATAAATATAAAAACAGCTAGAATTGATGCTCCAATAAAATAAGGTCGTAAAAAACGCCAAAAAGAAACTCCAGAACTTAATATTGCTACAATCTCTGTGTTACTAGCTAGCTTAGATGTAAACCAAATAACAGAAAGAAACAAAAATATTGGAAACAATAGATTTGCAAAATAGATGGTAAAATAGAAATAATATAAAATAATTTCAGCTTGTGGTGCTTCATTTTCAATTATCTTATCTACTTTTTCTGATAAGTCTACCATTATCCCAATTGGAACAAAAAGAAACATCATTACTAAAAAAGTAAGCAAGTATCGCTTTAATATATATCTATCTAAAATTGTTACCATTACAATCTTTTATCCATTTGTTTTACCATTATTTCTTTCCATTGGTAAAAATCACCAGCTAAAATATGTTTTCTTGCTTCTCTTGTTAACCAAAGGTAAAATCCTAAATTATGAATGGTTGCAATTTGTTTTCCTAAATATTCATTTGCGGCAAACAAATGTCTTAAATATGCTTTTGAATATTCAGTATCGACATAGGTGAGTCCCATTTCATCAATAGGAGAAAAATCATCTTCCCACTTTTTATTTTTAATATTGATAGTACCGTGTGCAGTAAACAACATTCCGTTCCTAGCATTTCTTGTTGGCATCACACAATCAAACATATCAACACCAAGTGCTATATTCTCTAATATATTTATTGGTGTTCCTACTCCCATAAGATACCTAGGCTTGTCTTCTGGTAAAATATTACACACCACTTCTGACATCGCATACATTTCTTCTGCAGGCTCTCCAACAGAAAGCCCTCCTATAGCATTACCTTCTGCACCAACACTAGCAATATACTCTGCTGATTGTGCTCTTAAATCTTTATAACAACTCCCCTGTACTATCGGAAAAAAAGACTGACTGTGCCCATACTTAAATGGAAGTGTTTCTAAATGAGAGATACATCTTTTTAGCCATCTATGCGTCATATGCATCGATCTTTTTGCATACCTATAATCACAAGGATAAGGTGTACATTCATCAAAAGCCATAATAATATCGGCTCCGATGGTACGTTGTATTTCCATTACATTTTCTGGAGTAAACATATGATAAGAACCATCTATATGCGATTTAAACTTTACTCCTTCTTCTTTTATCTTTCTATTATTTGATAACGAATATACCTGATACCCTCCACTATCGGTTAGAATATTTCCATCCCAACCCATAAATTTATGCAAACCACCAGCTTGTTCCAAAATTTGTGTCTTAGGTCTCAAGTACAAATGATAGGTGTTTCCAAGAATTATATCTGGTTTAATATCTTGCTTCAACTCTCGTTGATGCACCCCCTTTACAGTACCTACAGTACCTACGGGCATAAAAATTGGAGTTTCTATCACTCCATGGTCGGTTATCATTCTTCCAGCTCTCGCTTTACTACCGCTATCTTTTCCGTCTAGTTTAAAATCCATGCTTAGGTATAAAGCAGCAAATATAATTAAGATAAAAAGATAAAAACCTTAATAAAAAAATAAATTATTCTCTTTTATTCATTTTCGTTAATAAAAACTAACAACTACTGTTGTATATGGAGCTAAATGACCTTAGTTTTGCAACTTACAAAATCAAAAAAAAAATGTCAACTCAACAAGAATTACAAGATTTAGTAGTACAGGTTCGAAGAGATATCCTTCGAATGGTTCATAAAGTAAACTCTGGTCACCCAGGCGGATCTTTAGGATGTACAGAATTTTTAGTAACACTTTACAATGAAATCATGACCTTAAAGGATGGTTTTGATATGGATGCAACAGATGAAGATGTTTTCTTCTTATCTAATGGCCATATTTCTCCTGTTTTTTATAGCGTTTTAGCTAGAAAAGGTTATTTCCCTGTTGATGAGCTAAACACTTTTAGACTTATTAATTCTAGACTACAAGGACACCCAACTACTCACGAAGGTTTACCTGGTGTACGTATTGCTTCTGGATCATTAGGACAAGGATTATCTGTTGCTCTTGGTACTGCTCAAGCAAAAAAACTTAATGGAGACAGTAATATCGTTTACAGTTTGCACGGTGACGGAGAGTTACAAGAAGGGCAAAACTGGGAAGCTATCATGTATGCTGCTGGAAAAAAAGTTGATAACGTTATTGCTACAATTGATCTTAACTTTAAGCAAATTGATGGTGCAACGGACGATGTACTACCAATGGGATCTCTAAAAGCAAAGTTTGAAGCTTTTGGATGGGAAGTTGTAGAAATTAAAGAAGGAAACAATATAGAAGCTATTATTTCTGGAATGGCAACTGCTAAAGGTAAAACTGGAAACGGCAAACCTATTTGTGTTTTGCTATATACAGAAATGGGGAATGGCGTAGATTTTATGATGGGTACTCATGCTTGGCATGGAAAAGCACCTAACGATGAGCAACTAGCGATAGCTTTTGAACAAAATCCAGAAACTTTAGGAGATTATTAATTAGAATTGAACTTAGAGAACAAACTAGTTGAAACTAATAATACATTCTCTTATTCTCAAAAATTAGAAAAATGAAAAAATATACATACACCGAAAAAAAAGATACTAGAAGTGGTTTTGGAGACGGTTTAACGGAGTTAGGAAGAACAAATCCTAATGTTGTTGCTTTATGTGCTGACCTAGTAGGTTCTTTAAAAATGAACCAATTTATCAAGGAAAATCCTGAGCGTTTTTTTCAAATAGGAATTGCTGAAGCAAACATGATGGGAATTGCTGCTGGATTAACTATTGGTGGCAAAATACCTTTTACTGGAACTTTTGCAAACTTTTCTACAAGTAGAGTTTATGACCAAATACGCCAGTCAATTGTCTATTCTAACAAGAATGTGAAAATATGTGCTTCTCATGCTGGTGTTACCCTAGGTGAAGATGGTGCTACACACCAAGTTTTGGAAGACATCGGAATGATGAAAATGCTTCCTGGAATGGTTGTCATTAACCCATGCGATTATAACCAAACAAAAGCAGCAACCATAGCTATTGCTGACTATGAAGGTCCTGTTTACTTACGTTTTGGAAGACCAGCTGTGCCTATTTTTATGCCTGAAGATCAAGAATTTATTATTGGTAAAGCTGTGCACTTACAAGAAGGTAGCGATGTTACTATTGTAGCTACAGGTCATCTGGTATGGGAGGCTCTACAAGCTGCTGAAGCTTTGCATGAAAAAGGAATTTCTGCTGAAGTTATCAATATCCATACTATAAAACCACTTGACGAAGAGGCAATTATCAATTCTGTTAAAAAAACAGGATGTATTGTTACTGCTGAAGAACACAATATTTTAGGAGGATTAGGAGAAAGCGTTGCACGTACTTTAGCTACATCTACTCCAGTTCCTCAAGAATTTATTGGAACTAATGATACTTTTGGAGAAAGCGGAACTCCTGCACAACTAATGGAAAAATACGGGCTTAGTAGCACTGCAATAATTGCTGCCGTAGAAAAAGTAATAAGCAGAAAATAATGAAGCCTTTTTTTCGTTTAACTACTTAAACTTGAAAAGCATTAAAATTATGAAAAAAATTGCCTTATTAATTGCAGTATTTGCAAGCACACTTGCTATAGCTCAAAAAGGAAGCTTTGGACTTAAAGCAGGTATTAACTATAACTCTAATGGGGATTTAATCGAAGAAACAACCAACAATGCGGAAAACGTTATCCAAGGAGCTGACGCCAAAGTTGGCTTCCATGTTGGAGCTTATGGAAAACTCTCTTTTTCTAGTCTTTACTTAAGACCAGAATTAGTATATACAAAAACCAAAAGTGATTATAACGGTAGTTCATACGATATCAGCAAACTTGATGTTCCTGTACTTATAGGTTATAAAGTTTTTGGCCCTTTGAGCATCTTCGCTGGACCTTCTTTTCAATATATTTTAAGCAACGATTTAGATATAAAAGATATTGATCTTAAAGATGTTGAAAACAAATTTTCAGTAGGACTTAATATTGGTGCTGGAGTACAACTCGGGAAACTTGGAATTGATGTACGCTACGAAAGAGGCTTTAGTAAAAATGAAGCTAGCTTTATTGGGAATAACATCAATGCCGCTAGTGGCATTGAAGGTAGAGTTGACTCAAGACCTTCACAACTTATTTTTAGTCTATCTGTGAAGCTATAAACAAAGGTTAACAATACAATATTTTATAAAAAAGCACCGATTGGTGCTTTTTTTTGTCATAAACCCAATATTAAAACCCTTAGAAACTTTTGCTAAAAACATAAAAACAGATTAAAGCAACTTGATTTTATATTAAGAAAATCATTTGGTTTTAGACACAATACCTCATTCATACTAAATTTAACAGGCAAAGCAATCTTTAAACAAAACATCCTCCCTTTGTTTCCAAAACTAAATGAACACCCTTGACCAATTTTAACACAACATTGGAACCCAAAAGAAAAGCCTTCGCTTTGTTTCATTCAAAAAAGCTTAACTATATTCCATAAAAAAAGCGCCATAAGGCGCTCTATTTAATTTATTTTGTGTCTTTATCTAAATAATCCGGAATACCATCGCCATCGCCATCAGGAAACACCAATTTACCATCTACTATCTGAATCTCATGCCTCGTTGACACTAAATCCCCATCATCATCTGAATCAAAACAATTAAAAAACTGATCTTCATCTGTATTATCATTTAATGGGTTTCCATCTCCATCCACATCTTCTAAATAAGAAGGCACTCCATCATTATCATGATCTGCTTCATTTACCGCAAACATATCAATAGTAAACATTATTGGTGAGTATGCTGGAATCAACCCTGAAGGATTATTAAAATACGCCAAACCAGATGGCATTACTATCAACCCTACTCCATAGCCATCAACTCCAGGAGTTCCGTCACCATTTACATAAGGCTCTCCTCCTGCTTTAAAAACTGGCAATGTACTAACTTCTCCATTCAATGGTCTGTTACCTATTCCTTCTCTAAACCCTCTAACAACAGCCAACAAATCGAACCAAACTGGCGATGTAGCATTATCAAAAACAGTACCGTTTAACAAACTTCCTTTATACCTTATATACGTTGAATCTGCAACTGTTGATCCAGCTCCAATTCCTTCTCTAGCAGACAAAATATACATTTTGTGTTCAATATCTGTTTCATCTGAGTCAGAAATTTTTACTGTCTTAACAGACATCTGATCTAACAATGGTGTTTTATCTGCATTTGCTCCAGCAATAGTATCTATCACAATTTTATAATCAAAATCTCCTGCTGGCGCAGCAAATTCTTCATAGTTATAAAAATGTGTTTCTAGGTAACTTACAATTAACGCATCGTCAGTTACAACAACTTCCGCTAAATCTTTAGGTGGCACAACCTCTACCCCGTTATCATCTTTTTTACAAGCAACTACCAAAGTTAGTCCCACTAAAAAAGCACCAAATTGTTTAATTTTCATCTTTATTTTTTTATTAAGGTGGGCAAGATACAATTTTCTACTATTTTTGTAATATATCTTAACATAGATTTTTAATCCTAAATGCGAATAGACAAATACCTCTGGCACACCCGTTATTTCAAAACTAGAAGCATTGCTACCGATGCTTGTAAAAAAGGACATGTAAAAGTAAATGACAATCCCGTAAAACCCTCAAGAGAAGTACATCCCACAGATAAAATCATTGTTCGTAAAAATCAAATAAATTACGAACTCACCGTTCTTGACCTTCCAGATAGACGTGTTGGTGCCAAACTAGTAGATATTTACAGAAAAGATACCACCCCAAAAGAGGCATTTAAGCAAGATGAAATGTTAAAGTTTGCAAAAGATTATTACCGCAAAAAAGGCACAGGAAGACCAACAAAAAAAGATAGACGAGAAATTGACGACTATTTAGATGAAGATGAATTAGATGATGAAAGATTGAAAGATTGAAAGATTGAAAGATTGAAAGATTGAAAGATTGAAAGATTCTACAAAAAACCGCCTTAATAGAACAATACAAGCAGATACAAAACTCTTTTTTTTATCTTTGAAAAAAATACAGCAATGACTACCGTTTCAAATACAATTCTAAACCACCAAGAAATTCAACATAAAACAAAAAGAATTGCATATCAAATATACGAAGCCAACATAAATGAACCAGAACTTATTATAGCTGGAATTGTTGGCAGTGGTCTTTTATTTGCTAAAAAAATAAAGGATGCTCTTGAAATTATTTCTGAAATTAAGGTTACACTTTGTGAAGTTAGCATCAATAAGAAAAACCCATTAGCATCTCCAATAACAACTTCTATTGACAACAGCCTCTATTCTGACAAACCATTGGTTTTGGTTGATGACGTGCTTAACTCAGGTAGAACACTCATATATGGTGTAAATCACTTTTTAAAAGTACCTTTAAAACGTTTTAATACTGCTGTGCTTGTCAACAGAAACCACAAAAGATATCCCATAAAAGCAGATTTTAAAGGAATCTCTCTATCTACTTCCTTGTTGGAACATATTGTAGTTGATTTTAAAGAGAACAACAATTCTGTAAGTCTAACCTAGTAACCCTTCAATTTGGCCTGTAAGAACATCTACAGTCTTTTCTTTTACATCTAGCACATTGGTAGCCAAATTATAAAAATTATTGCGTTCAAAAAGATGTTTTCCAATAAACTCTGGTAAATCCTCCTCTTTTATTGCAGCTATTAACGGTCTATTTTCTTTTTCTTCTTTTAATCTAATTGTTAATTCAGGAACTGTTAACCTCAAGTAAAAAACATTGGTTGTATGCTCCAAAACAAGCTTCATATTATTAGAATAACATGGCGTTCCTCCTCCTAAGGATAAAATAAGCGCTTCTTTTTCCTGAAGAAGTACTGCCAAGTACTCATGTTCTTTTTTTCTAAAATACAACTCTCCTTTTTGCTCAAAAATAGCCGATACCGTCATTCCTTCTTCAGATTCTATGTAGGTATCTAAATCTACAAATCTGAATCCTAAACACTTAGACAAAGCCTTACCCACAGTAGACTTTCCACTCCCCATATAACCTAATAGCACTATTTTCATCCTAAAATTCTTTTAAAAACATCAACAAATATACTCGAATAAAAAAAAAACAAATTTATGTCAAAAAAAACTTGAATAACTAAATAAACCTATTATCTTTGCACCCGCATTGAGACAAAAACAATGATCTGGTAGCTCAGTTGGTAGAGCATCTCCCTTTTAAGGAGAGGGTCCTGGGTTCGAGCCCCAGCCAGATCACTTTTTAAAACTAGATTTCAAGATCTGGTAGCTCAGTTGGTAGAGCATCTCCCTTTTAAGGAGAGGGTCCTGGGTTCGAGCCCCAGCCAGATCACGAAAAAAGTTAAGCTTAATTGCTTAACTTTTTTTATTTTTACTATCTTTTGAGATTAATACTCAAAAATATGCCAAATGCTCACGTGGTGGAATTGGTAGACATGCCATCTTGAGGGGGTGGTGTCCTTATGGACGTGCTGGTTCGACTCCAGTCGTGAGTACAGAAAAGAGCTAACAATATTGTTAGCTCTTTTTTTTATACTAAAACCACTCTACCTTATCTGCAATACTGCCTGGTTCTCGTTCTGGAATTTCTTCATCGGAATAGCCCATATAAAAGAAGCCCAAACACTGTTCTCCTTCTTTTAATCGAATATGCTCTCCTATATGTTTTATTAAACCAGGAGAACTCCAATACCCTTTAATATCCAAAGATGTGGCCATTAACCACATATTTTGTACTGCCATTGCTACCGCTGCTAGCTCTTCCCATTCTGGCAGACATTCTTTTGGATCTCTTTGGAAGCAAATAGCTACTATGCAAGATGATTTCACAGCTCCTTCTTTTAGCTTATTGTACTTAAAATCCGAAAATGTTTTTGCAGTTTTTTTAAACTTATCTGCAAGGAACTGTCCAAGTCCAGCTTTTGCATCACCCTGAAACACTTTAAAACGCCAAGGTTCTGTCTTTTTATGTGTTGGCGCCCAATTAGCAGCCTCCAAGATTTTTTCAATCTCTGAGCGTCTTATTTCAACATTATTAAATTGAGTAGGTCTTACCGACCTTCTTTTTTTTATGATCTCTATCATTTTTCTTTATTATAATTTCTTTTCTTCGATTTAAAAAATACATTCAATAATAACCCCAACAAAATAAGCCCAATTCCAAGTAAACTCCATAATGCATATGACTCCTTGAACCAAAATGCACTCATGATTATCACAAAAACAACTTCTACATACTTAAAAGGCGCTACGACACTAGTAGGTGCCATCTGAAAAGCTTTTGTCATGTACAATTGTCCAAAATAACCAAATATTCCTAAACTTAACAACAAAAGCCATTCCTCACCATTTGGTTGCTTCCAATTAAAAAAAGATGCCACACCACCAACTATAGTTGCTATAAGCATAAAATAATTAACTACCACAACCGGATGCTCAGAATCCCCAATTTTATTGATTATTACAAAAACCAAACCTGTAAACACTGCGGACAACACAACAAGCATTACTCCAAATAAACTAAGATCCACATCAAAACCTTTGAGTACAATTACACCAAAAAAAGAAATTGCAAAAAACAACCATTGCACTGGCACTACTTTTTCTTTCAGTAATAAAACTGCAAAAACAACTGCAAAAATTGGAGCAATATAACGTAACGAAACTGCTGTTCCGACTGGAATATACTGTATTGCATTAAAAAACAAAGTCATAGAAATTACACCAGCCAGCCCTCTATATATCAATATTTTTTTATTGTTTCCCCATATTGGAATTTTTCTGCGTTTAAGCACAGAAAAGGTAATCAATAATGAACCTACTGCTCTAAAAAAAACCAACTGAAACCCTCCAAAATCAATTAAGTGTTTTACCAGCCCGTTCATAACCGTAAAAGCTAGCGTGCTCAACAGCATACATATTATTGCTTTTTTATATTTCATCCAGCTCATTTTATCAATACAAAGTAACTGATTCTTAACTTGAAAAATGCACAAATTGATATACTATTCAATAACTATAGCATGCAAACAATTATACAAAAATGAAAATCAACTCTTTTATACTGTTTTTCTTTAATAGCTTTTAATTTTAACTTAATTTGCCAAAAAGTTTCGAATGAAAAAAAGCAGCAAGAAAGAAAAATTCTTCAGAGAGTCCTTAAAATTATTCCATGAAAAAGGATATAAGGCCACTACAATGAGAGACATTGCTGAAAAGTTAAATTTTGAAGTTGCCAATATATACAACTACATAGACTCTAAGCATTCTTTATTAGAAATTTATGTTTTTGAAATGTCATCAGAATTTCATAAAAATATTGACCATATTATCGATTCTAGCTATTCCCCATTAGAAAAAATAAAATTGGTGATTTCTGTTCATATTAAACTCACCTCAGAGAAGCCATATGAAATGGCATTATTGCTTAATGAATGGAGAAACCTAAACCCTGATAAATTAAGTCAATTTTTAAACGAACGCGATAATTACGAAAGCAAATTTGAGAGCATTCTAGAACAAGCAATGCACGATAATAGTGTCCGTCAAATGGATTTAAAAATTGCCACCAAGACCATTTTATCTTCTATACGTTGGCTGTATGACATCTACACAAACCCAGACACTACCATTAATCCCATAGAACTTGAAAAACAAATTACTGAATTCATCACTATAGGAATCGTTAGCAAATCAATCTTGTAATAATAAACTATCCAACAACACTCTAACACTTGTTGCGTTCCAATCCGCTGAACCACGTTCATCAATAACAATTTCTCCTTTTTTAGTAATTAAAAAAGTAGCTGGTATTGTTTTGCTCTGTAACTGCTTTGGCGCTTGTGACAATTGGTTATATACCTTAAAGCTGTATTCCTTTTCTACTAAAAAATCGTTTATTTTTTCTTTATTCTCATTACTAACCAGCACAAAAACTACTTTATCTCCATAATCTTTGTACAATTTCTGCAGACTCGGCATTTCTGCAATACAAGGAGGGCACCAAGTTGCCCATAAGTTCACCAATACTACTTTATTTTTTAGCGTTTTAAAATCCAAAACATCACCTGACATTGATCGTAATTTCCAATTATAGGTTTTTAAAATAGCAACATTATCTTCCTTAACATCTGGGCTAAACATAATGAATTGCCCAACAAAGACCTGTACTTTAGTTCCTATTGGAGTAAATAACAACAGGCACATTACAATTAAAAAGAAAAAATTAGACCATTGTTTTTTTGAAACTTTCATACGCATAAACCAATAGTCGAAATGACAAATAATACTTACACTACTCTACTAACAACTCTTCTAATAACTCATACACATTGCTACTATCCCAATCTGCAATATCATCGTTCTTCATCGCTACTCTTCCTTTTTTATCCAAAATATAGCTAGACGGTATCACTTCTGCATTAAAAGGCATTTTTTCTCCTATTATTAAATACGTAACAGGAAAATTATACTTTCGTTCTTCCATAAACAACTTCACTGGTTCTCTTAGCTCATTGGTAATAATATAAAAATCTACTTTGCCTTTATAAGAATCATATAAATTTTGAACCCCTTTTAACTCAGCCTCGCTTGGTATTCTCCATGAAGCCCAAAAATTAACAAAAACAACATTTCCTTTTGATTTTTCAAAGTTAAAAAATTCCCATTTGTCATTTTTTAATTTCCAATCATAATCCACAGCTACTCTATTTTCTATCGTAATTTCTTCTGGGGAGAATGCCACCAACCTATTCAAAAACACCTTTCCATAGTGACCAATTGGTGTAAAAAAGAAAGAAAGTATCAGCAGAATTACTGCTACATTAAGTATTGTTTTTTTTTTGCTCTTCATTTTATCTCCTAGATTTTATCCAAAACTAAAAAACTCCTAATAAGAATTAGGAGTTTTTTAGAAATATATTTTATACGACTAAAAACTAAACGTTTTCTTTTTTAATTAAATTCAAAGCTGATCCTTCATTATACCATTCTATCTGACCAGCATTATAGGTATGATTAGAAGCAATAATATCTTTAGATCCGTCCATATGTACAAACTCTAAATTCAACTGTTTACCAGGAGCAAATTCATTTAAATCTAAAAAATTGATAGTATCATCTTCCTGAATTAGATCATAATCACTTTCATTAGCAAAAGTCAATCCTAACATTCCTTGTTTTTTAAGGTTTGTTTCGTGAATACGTGCAAAAGATTTTACAAGTACAGCTACAACACCTAGGTGACGTGGCTCCATAGCCGCATGCTCACGTGAAGAGCCTTCTCCATAATTATGATCTCCAACAACTATTGTAGGAATACCTGCAGCCTTATACGCTCTTTGCGTTTTTGGTACAGCATCATAACCACCATCGATCTGACTTTTTACCATGTTTGTTTTCTGATTATATGCATTTACTGCTCCAATAAGACAGTTGTTAGAAATATTATCTAAATGTCCTCTAAAACGCAACCATGGACCTGCCATAGAAATATGATCTGTAGTACACTTCCCAAATGCTTTTATCAATAATTTTGCGCCTTTAATTTCATTTCCGATCGGAACAAAAGGTACTAGTAACTCTAATCGCTCAGAATTTTCTTTTACCGTTACCTGAATATGACTTCCATCTTCTTCGGCTGCAATAAAACCATCATCTTCAACAGCAAATCCTTTTATTGGCAATTCCCAACCTGTAGGTTCATCCAACATTACCTCATCACCAGCATCAGTAATTAAAGTATCGGTAACTGGGTTAAAATCTAATCTCCCAGAAATTGCAATTGCTGCAACCATTTCTGGTGATGCTACAAAGGCATGTGTATTTGGGTTACCGTCTGCACGTTTGGCGAAATTTCTATTAAAAGAATGAATAATTGTATTTTTCTCTTGTTTTTCTGCACCTTCTCTTGCCCATTGCCCAATACATGGTCCACAGGCATTGGTGAAAATCTTGGCATTTGATTCTTCAAAAACAGATAAAATACCATCTCTTTCTGCAGTAAAACGCACTAGTTCAGAACCTGGATTAATGCCTAATTCTGTTTTCATTTTTAAACCTTTATCCAGCGCTTGTTGTGCTATTGAAGCTGCTCTTGATAAATCTTCATAAGAAGAGTTTGTACAAGAACCTATAAGCCCCCACTCTACTTTTAAAGGCCAATCATTAGCTGTTGCCTTCTTTGTCACATCTGCCCCAGCTTCCGTAGCAATATCTGGAGAAAAAGGTCCATTAATATGTGGTTTTAATTCCGATAAGTTAATCTCAATAAGCTGATCGAAATACTGTTCTGGATTAGCATACACCTCTGCATCACCCGTTAAATGCTCTTTAACCTTATTGGCAGCATCAGCAACATCGGCACGATCTGTAGCACGTAAATAACGCTCCATAGATGCATCATAACCAAAAGTAGAAGTCGTTGCTCCTATTTCTGCCCCCATATTACAAATAGTACCTTTACCAGTACATGACATACTATTAGCTCCATCTCCAAAATACTCAACAATAGCCCCAGTACCTCCTTTAACAGTTAAAATACCAGCAACTTTTAAAATTACATCCTTAGGAGCTGTCCAACCAGATAATTTTCCAGTTAATTTAACTCCAATAAGTTTTGGAAATTTTAATTCCCAAGCCATACCTGCCATTACATCTACAGCATCAGCACCACCAACACCAATAGCTACCATTCCCAATCCTCCTGCATTTACAGTATGAGAATCTGTACCTATCATCATTCCGCCAGGAAAGGCATAATTTTCCAATACAACCTGATGAATAATTCCTGCCCCTGGTTTCCAAAAGCCTACTCCATACTTATTAGATACAGACTCTAAGAAATTAAAAACTTCGTTACTAGTATTTAAAGCTTCTTGTAAATCTTTATCTGCACCTACTTTTGCTTGAATTAAGTGGTCGCAGTGAACAGTTGTAGGCACAGCTACTTTTTTCTTACCAGCTTGCATAAACTGCAATAACGCCATCTGCGCTGTTGCATCCTGACAAGCAATACGATCTGGAGCAAAATCGACATAATCTACACCTCTTTCATAGGCAGTAGTTGCTTTTCCTCCCCATAAATGTGAGTATAAAATTTTCTCAGCAAGCGTAAGAGGCTTTCCTGTAAGTTCCCTAGCAGCAGTAACACGCTCTTCCAACTTTGCATATACCTCTTTAATCATTTTAATATCGAAAGCCATATTATCTATTCGTTTAATTTGTCTGATCACTAATTTAACAAAAAACCAAACGCAAAACACTTCTTTCAACTAATTATAATGATGATAAATAACTGACATTCAGATAACAAAAATTACAACAACAAAAAGCCCGAGTTATACACTCGGGCTTTCATATTATTTTAACTTTCTTTTAAAAAAACAAATTACATTACTAATTGCTTTTGAGATGGCTTAAATTTCGTTAATACAATACCATCAACTGCAGCTTCATACTCTTTCATAGTAGGAGTTCTACCTAAAATGGTAGATAACACTACTACGGGTGTAGAAGATAATAAAGATTCTCCTTTTTTCTCGCCAGAATCTTTAACAACTCTTCCTTGGAATAAACGTGTAGAAGTAGCCATTACCGTATCACCTGGTGCTGCCTTTTCCTGGTTACCCATACATAAGTTACAACCTGGACGCTCTAAATACAACATGTTTTCATACTTAGTACGCGCAGCTCCTTTTGGTGCATTATCATCAAATTCGAAACCTGAGTATTTTACTAATATATCCCAGTCTCCTTCTGCTTTTAACTCATCAACAATATTATATGTTGGAGGCGCAACTACTAAAGGCGCTTTAAACTCTACTTTACCATATTTAGCTTCAATGTTCTTCAACATTTGAGCTAAAATTTGCATATCTCCTTTATGAATCATACATGATCCAATAAACCCTAAATCTACTTTCTTAGTTCCACCATAGTAAGATAATGGTCTAATATTATCATGCGTATAACGCTTAGATACATCATCATTATTTACATCAGGATCAGCAATCATCGGCTCAGCAATTTCATCTAAATCAACAACAACCTCTGCAAAATAATTTGCGTCAGCATCCGGTCTTAAAGCTGGTTTAGTACCTGTTTTTAATTCTGTAATTCTGGTATTAGCCTTATCAACTAAACCTTTCAACATTTGTTTTGCATTATCCATTCCCTTATCAATCATGATTTGGATACGATCTCTTGCAATTTCTAATGATTCAATTAATGTTTCTTCTTCTGAAATACAAATAGAAGCCTTAGCTTTCATCTCTGCAGTCCAGTCAGTAAATGTAAATGCTTGATCGGCAGTAAGTGTTCCAATATGAACCTCTATAATTCTACCTTGGAATACGTTATCTCCACCAAATTGATTTAACATTTGCTCTTGAGTTGCGTGAACTACATCACGGAAATCCATAAAGCTCTTCATTTGTCCTTTAAAGGTAACTTTTACTGATTCTGGAATTGGCATAGTAGCCTCACCCGTAGCTAACGCTAAGGCAACTGTTCCTGAATCTGCACCAAAGGCAACACCTTTTGACATACGTGTATGAGAATCACCACCAATAATAATATCCCAATCACCTACTGTAATGTCATTTAATACTTTATGAATTACATCAGTCATTGCGTGATATTTCCCTTCAGGATCACGTGCAGTAATTAATCCAAAGTCATTCATAAAAGTCATTAACCTTGGAATGTTAGCCTTAGACTTATCATCCCAAACAGAAGCGGTATGACATCCTGATTGGTAACCAGCATCAACAATTGGCGAAATAATAGTCGCTGCCATCATCTCTAACTCTTGAGAAGTCATTAATCCTGTAGTATCCTGAGAACCTACAATGTTTACTTCAACTCTTACATTAGAACCCGCATGTAATGTTTTACCTGGAGTCGTTCCTACAGCATTTTTGTTAAAGATTTTTTCAACTGCTGTTAAACCTTGTCCTTCAATAGAAACTTCTTTTGAAGTAGCATATACTTGAGGAATTTCCATTCCTAAAATTTTACATGCTATAGTTTGTAATTTTTTTCCAAAAACTACAGCATAAGATCCTCCTGCTTTAATAAACTCCATTTTTGGAGGCGTTAATGCAGTAGAAATATCTTTTAACTCTATATCTCCGTTATATAATTTTTTTGTTTTCGTATTAATTGTTAATACTGTACCAGTATCTACAGAATATGTTTGCATTAAAACAGGTTCACCATCTTTATCTACAACAGTATTTCCATCAGCATCTTTTTGCTTTTCCCAGTTTTTTAAATCGATACCAATACCTCCAGTTACCCCAACTGTTGTTAAGAAAATTGGTGCAATTCCATTTGTACCTGCAATTACTGGTGCAAAATTAATAAATGGTACATATGGACTAAAAGGCACACCTGTCCATAACGCTACGTTATTTACTCCTGACATTCTTGAAGAACCAACTCCCATTGTTCCTTTTTCCGCGATTAACATCACACGTTTATCTGGATGTTGCTTTTTTAAAGCTAACAATTCATTTTGCATATCTTTGTTATGCTCAAACATACACTGACCATGCAATTCACGATCTGATCTAGAATGTGCATCTGCACCTGGCGAAAGTAAATCCGTAGATATATCACCTACTCCTGCTACATATGTTACAATCTCTATTTTTTCATCAACTTCAGGTAATTTTGTAAAGAATTCTGCTTGCGCATAACTTTCTAATAATTCTTTAGCGATAAGATTTCCTCCTTTAAAAGCATTTTCCAAAAGCTCCATATCTGCTTCATATAAAAATACTTGTGTTTTTAATACTTTTGCAGCATCCGCAGCAATAGCAGTATCGTTTCCTAAAGCTAAAGCTAACAATACATCAACTGAAGGTCCGCCTTTCATATGAGATAATTGCTCAAAAGCAAAAGCAGGTGAAATTTCTTTTACAATTGATTCACCTAAAATGATCTCCTTTAAAAATTTAGCTTTCACACTTGCGGCACTGGTAGTCCCAGGCAATACATTGTAGATAAAGAAACTAACAGATTCTTCTCGGTGTGCGTTATCTAAATCTTTAATTTGTAATATGATTTGACTTAGCAACTCCGCACCATCAATTGGCTGTGGGTTAAGCCCTAGATCTTTTCGTTCTTCGATCTTCTTGATGTAATCTTCATAAATATTCATAAGAAAAGTATTTTCAATGTTAAATTCAAGTAAATCAAGTTGATTTGCATGAACTGTAATAAGGCCATCTGCATTTTAGCATCTTAACAAGAATACGGTCTGAGCAAAATCTACATAATCTTCTCCTCTTAAAAACCCTTTAGAAGGTGAACCTTACCAAACGGTACGTATAATGTTTAGCTAGAAATAATAGCTTCTCTGGTAATCTTGTGAGCTCTATTAACGCACTCTACCAGTCCCCATAAACCTCTTTAGTCATTTCAATTTCAAAAGCAATTTCTAATTTGTTTTCAGGTCGAACAAAACTACAAAAATGAAAGATAATTTAAAAATATTCAACAAAACTGCCCATTATCTGGTTATTCATTAACTAAAACAAGGAAATGACCAGGAATAATTATCAAAAACGCAAAATTATCTAGTGAAAATTATCGAATTTTAAATTTATGCGCTATAAATTATGAAATACACACGAAAACGATATCGGCTTTTTAGTAAATTTAAAATGATTCTAAATACCAACTTGCTAAAAGACAATTACTAACATTAAAACCCCTAATGACAATTCCATATAAAAATGAAAGCTCTTTTACTTTACACTAAAATACTGAAAAGAGGGCTATAACAACTCTTGAACAAGGTCTTGTGCAGAAATATGTTCAGCTTCGGCCTTATAGTTTTTTATAATTCTATGCTTTAAAATTCCAAAAGCAACAGCTTTTACATCTTCGATATCGGGAGAATATTTCCCATTAACCGCAGCATTTGCTTTAGCTCCCAAAATAAGGTTTTGTGAAGCTCTAGGTCCAGCTCCCCAATCGATATAATTTTTTACATAATCAGAAGCAGTTTCCAAATTTGGTCGAGTACTATTCACCAAATTTACAGCATAACTAATTACATTATCGGCAACAGGAATTCTACGAACCAATTGTTGTACTGCTATAATTTCCTCAGCAGAAAACAGTTTATTAATAGTCACTTTTGTATCAGAAGTAGTGCTTTTAACCACCATAATTTCTTCTTCTATAGAAGGATACTCTAACTCTATAGCAAACATAAACCTATCTAATTGTGCTTCTGGCAAAGGATAAGTACCTTCTTGCTCAATTGGGTTTTGAGTTGCTAACACAAAATATGGTGCATCCAAATCATAACGTTTACCAGCAATAGTTACTGTACGTTCTTGCATGGCTTCTAATAAAGCTGCTTGCGTTTTTGGTGGTGTTCTATTGATTTCATCTGCTAAGATAATATTAGAAAAAATAGGTCCTTTTATAAACTTAAAGTTTCTATTACTATCTAAAATTTCACTCCCAAGAATATCACTAGGCATTAAATCGGGAGTGAATTGAATTCTTTTAAAATCTAGTCCTAATGTTCTTGCAATAGTATTTATCATTAAGGTTTTAGCCAGTCCAGGAACACCTATCAAGAGGGAGTGCCCCCCAGAATAAATGGATAATAGTATTTGATCTATTACCTTGTCTTGCCCTACTATTACTTTTGCTATTTCCTTTTTTAAATCTTGATGCTTTTTTACAAGTGCATCTATTGCCGCAACATCGGACATATATTATTTTTTTAACCAGTTATTTTGAAAATCACACTCCTTATTATCTTCATTAATACTAATAAAAGTATCTTCTATGTGTTCTGTCATCCAACTTTTTACTTCCTTAAGTTGCTTTTCTTTTAATGCTAAGTCTTTAATTTTAATATAATCTTTAGCAAAATTAGCTTCGTGCTCTTCGTACCTATTTGTAACCTTTAATATTTTAAATATTTGACGTTGTGTCCTTGGGTCTTGATCTACAAGTGGTAATGAAATTTCATCATCTTTTAAATCTCTAACTTGGTTATATAATGAAGGATCAATTTTTGTCAATTCAAATTTTGTATCTAAAGTCGCTGGATTTCTTAATAAACCTCCATCATATTTAGTTTCTTTTTCATCAGAATATAATCTTGCAGCTTCATCAAAACTAATTTCTCCTTTTTCTATTTTATCTTTAAGATCTTTTATTTCTTTATTTGCTTTATCGATAGACCATTGTGGTACTTCTGGCATGATTACAATATGTCTTAAATCTAACTCTTGGCCTCTAATTTTTTCCAAAAAGATGATATGGTATCCAAATACTGTTTCAAACGGCTCAGATATCTCTCCTTCTTGTAAACTAAAAGCAACATCTTTAAACTCTTTTACAAATTGAGTTTTACGGGTCATTTTATAAAAACCTCCTTTAGATGCTGATCCTGGATCTTTAGAATACAAAATAGCCTTTACATTAAAACTAGCACCATTATCTAATACATCTCTACGGATACCATTAAGTTGGTCTATAATTTTTTGTTTTTCTTCTTCCGGAATCTCTGGCTGCTTTACTATCTGTGCAATTTCTAATTCTGCACCAAAAACTGGTCTATCTGCTTTTGGAATAGACTTAAAGTAATTACGTACCTCTTCTGGAGTAACTTCTATTTCTTCAACAATTTTTGTTTGCATTCTTTCAGACAGCATTCTTACCTTATTTACTTCGGTAAGTTTTTCTCTAAAACTTTCTTCGCTATCTGAATTATAAAATTCTAACAACTTCTCTATAGTACCAAATTTACTTCCTACAAGATAATCTATTTGTCTATCGTTTGTCGCTTTTACTTCTGAATGACTGATGATAATACTATCCTGTACGGCCTGATGCGCATATAACTTATCTTCCATAAGTTTCCCTAGAAGACTGCATCGCGTAATGCCTTTGGTAGAAACTCCTTGCGTTTCTAGGTCTACATACATTTTAGAAATATCAGACTCTAAAATAGCATAATCGCCTATAACAGCCGCTACACCATCTATTTTTACTCTTTTAAAATCAGTAACTACTACTTCTTCTTTAACTTCCGAAGTACTTTGAACGGGTTCTTGTGCTGTAACAACTCCCACTGCTGCTATTGCCATTGCCAAAAAAATATTCTTTTTCATTCCCTTATTCATAAATTTTAAATTCATTCTTATCAACTGCTTCTTTCAGCACGTCGTTTTCTAATTGCTTTACGTATGCCAACTTCCTCTTATTCAACAATATTTGTTTTATTGTTGGTTTAATATATGATAGTGGAGCAATGTCATTTCTTTGTAAAACTTCTTTTATATCAACCAAATATACCCCAACTGAATCTTTTAACTCTAAAAATTGTGATTTATTTAGATATTGCCCTCCATTTGCTACAGTTATGCCTGGTATTTTTCTTATCACAATAGCTTTACTTACCCAATTATTGAGACTAAAACTATGGTTTTTAAACTGTATATTTATTGAATCTAAAAAAGTGCTATCTTTTTTAGAATACCTTCTTAATCGCTGTTTAATTTCACGAACATCTGCATACTGAGGTGAAAGTTCTATATACCTCAACTTTAACAATGCGTCATTCAGTTTAAAATTCTCTTTATTTTTATCATAAAAAGATTTCATCTCGAATTCCTTAATTACGGTATCTAAAGATTTTTGCATTAATGCATCTTTATAAGCTCTAGTATATAAATCTGCTTGATAAGAAGCTACTAAATTATTAAAATCTGCTAATTTCTCCTCACTTAAATTTATTTTAGCCCTAGATAGTAGTAACTGCGTTACTGCCCAATCGTTAATATGATTGGTTACTAATGCAATACTATCATCTTTAGATAGCCCCTTGCTAAAACCATCTGGTAAGTCTTCTTTATACAAAAAAGAATCTCCAGCATGAGCAATAGCTGTACCTTTAGTATCTTCTTTTTTAAAAAAACTACATGCCGAAAGCATCAAAACCAGACCAATAATTAATAGTACATTATTTCTTTTTAGTATCATATGTTATTACTTAGGAAGATAAAAGTACTTCCGAAACCCACAAAAATAACAATTCGTTGCTTTCTTACAATAGGCAAAGCTCTTGATTAACAATTTTTTATCATAAAATCATAAATATAGCACCAAAATAGACCCCAAAAACGATTTTTAACCATATTCGTAAAAAATAAAATATAGTAACTTTACCAATACAATCAAGATTTTCTAGTAAAAAACTCCACATAGTAGCTTATGCTTAATAAAACACATCCTAAAGTTAGACTAGAAAAAACATATATTTCTAGAGAAGCTACTTCTAGCTTAATCCAAATAGATTTTTCTGACACTTTTGCTACTACAAACCATCAAAATGATCTGCAAACAATCACAAATCTTATCTTTAACACTATACCAACATGGTTAACATGGCTATTAAACATTAGAAATTGGCTGGTACAGTTTATAGGATTAAAACATGAAAAACCAGCGGGTTATCATACTAATTATGAAGTTGGAGGTTATGTTGCCTTTTTTAAGATTTTTAAGATCAGTTCCAATGAAATTACATTAGGAGCCGATGATTCTCATCTTAACTTTAGAGCCATTGTCACAGATACACAGACCGAACATTTTAACATAAAAGTAACCACTTTAGTAAAATTTAATAATAAAACCGGGAAAATCTATATGAAAATCATTGCTCCTTTTCACCGCTTTGTTGTAAAACAAATTGTTAAGCAAGCGTTTGTTGAGAATGCACCAAAATAATAGGCATACTCTTTATCTTTTATCGTTGTAACATAAGTTAAGGTACTGTATATTTGCTTCCGATTTTTAGAATCACCAACTAGCACTTTATATTTCATGACTCAAATAGCACATATAGAAAAGGAAATTGCTCCTTTAAGAGCAGCACTTCAAAATCATAAATTATATAAAAACTTAAAAACTGTTACAGATATTCAGGTTTTTATGGAACAGCATGTTTTTGCTGTTTGGGATTTTATGTCCCTTTTAAAAGCATTACAACAACAACTTACTTGTGTTAACACTCCTTGGATGCCTGCAAAAAATCCTGTTTTAGCACGTTTTATCAACGAGATAGTACATGGTGAAGAAAGCGATATTAATGAACTAAAAGAACCCAAAAGCCATTACGAAATGTACTTAGATGCAATGGATCAAGTACATGCCGATACAACACAAATCAGTTTTTTTATTTCTTTACTAAAGGAAGGAAAAACTATTGAAGAAGCTTTAAACAAAGCTACTGTTGGTGTCAAAGTTACTGCATTTGTTAACTATACATTTATGATAATTGCAACTCAAAAACCTCATCTAATAGCAGCTGCTTTTACCTTTGGTCGGGAAGATCTTATTCCAGATATGTTTATTGAAATCCTAAAAAATGCAGATGATCAAAACAATCTATATCCAAAATTAACATATTACCTAGACAGGCATATAGAGCTTGATGGTGACGAACACGGCCCATTATCTCTACAAATGATTTCTGAATTGTGTGGTGATGATGCTGCAAAATGGGAAGAAACGCTTATTGTAGCTAAATCTGCTTTAAACCAACGCATACAACTCTGGAATGGTATTTCTGATCTTATTGAAGAAAAACAATTAGAGACTGTAAATTAGTATTACACCATACTTCAATACAAAAACAACCTGCTTTTTTAAATAAGTAGGTTGTTTTTTGCTTTATATACTATTTTAACCTTGCTGTTATTTTTAAATCACAAACGTTGTTGCTCATCACTTTTAGATTTGCTCTTTCTTTTCTTTATACCTTGGTTTCCAAAATTGTATTTAATTCCAAATCGAATAGATTCCGTCTCTTTATTGTCTATAAAATAATTTTGTTGATCTAAGTAGTCCGTACTAATTGTTAGTACTTGAGTATTTAAGATATCTGTAAAACGGAGAGAAAGTGATAGCTTATCTTTCATCATTTTTTTAGTTATTCCAAAAGACATGTCTTGATTGGCACTTACATTTAAAGCTCCTTGTATTCCGTCAGTTACTGCATAAAAACTTAACTCAGCAGTTAAACTCTTGTCTTCAAGAAACTGATATGACGTTGATATATACGCATAATATATCCATTTGCTATTTTTAATAATTTCATTATTATTCTCTTGTGCTGCAAACTGGTCTTCATCATATGTGACATCTGCAGTAAAATACATACTCCAATTGTTGTTTAAAGATAGGTTTGTAAAAAAATTTGCTCCGTAGCTTTGATTTATTTCTGTATTAATATTGGTGAATCGCAATTTATTTGTGCTGTTATCCTGATAGTTAACCTCCATGATATCGTCATTAGTTGTATTGTAATACACAGTGAAATTATATTTTTTCTTAAGTGTATATTGAAAATCTATATTATGTGCGATTGTTGGTTTTAGATTAGGATTACCTTCATAATAAGAATAATCTCCAAAATAAAACTTAAACGGATTTAAAGAACTATAACTTGGTCTATTTATTCTCTTCCCGTATGACAATCCAAAATCATGATTGTCGTTTGCCTTATATTGCACATATACTGTTGGAAACAACTTTAAGTACGTATTGGTGTTCTCTTTCGCTAAGGTTAATGAATTTCCATTGAGCATTGTGTATTCCGCTCTAAGCCCCGCTTTTATGCTTAGTTTATTGAACTGAGTTTCATAACTAGCATATCCTGCAAAATTTTCTTCTTTGTATAAAAAAGAATTGGACTTATTTGTATCTAACACTAAATCGCCCAATATATGATTGAAATGTTCCAAATCGCTATCAGATTTTATTTGTGCATATTTAATTCCAGCTTCTAATTTTGTATCATCATTTATTGCATTTTCATAATCTACCTTAGCACTATATATCTTTGTTTTTTGATTAGAATTGGTATCAAAAACTTTATCAGTATCAAAATCTCCATTTGCTAAATAAAAAATGGCACTTACATTTTGATCTCCCTTCTTTTCATATGAAGTCATCTGAGCATTTGCTGTAATCTTCTGCCCTTTATCATCTAATTTTAGCTCATAATCAATATCAACTCCCAAATTATTTGTTTTGTTTCCAGCATCATTTTTTGTAAAAAAACTAGATATCAATTCCTTAGAAGTGTTTTTCACTCTAGAATCTGTTGTGTTTTTTGCTTTCCAATCAGGAGAATTAAACCATTGCGCACCCAAAATGATAGTACTTTTTGGTGAAACCGAAAATTCAGTATTCCATCTTAAATTATGGTTGTTATACCAAGAATTTCGATCTAAAAAAGAATGAAAATTAGTACTGTTATCTGCATTAGAAAAATTAATGACCTCTTCTTCCAATCTATTACTTTTACCTCTACTGTTACTATAGCTAAAATAACTATTGGTCTTATTGGTTTTATAAAAATGTGATGTCCCCAATTGATACCTAGCATATACAGACTGTCTATAACTGGCATTTACACTTCCTTTATAGCCTTCAATATTACTTTTTTTCATTTTAATATTCAATACTGCTCCACCTTCAGCTTCATATTTTGCTGGGGGATTGGTGATGACTTCTACCGCAGTGATATCAGTTCCAGATGTACCTTCTAATAATGTTTTAAGTTCAGAATTTGACAAATACACCCGCTTATCATTTATAAGTATTATAATATTTCCTGAATTACGGATCATTAAATTATCCTGATTGACAATAACTCCAGGTGTGTTTTTAAGAATATCCCAAGCATTACCAGTAGATAGTGTGCTATTGGCTACGTTAAACACCAATCTATCTACTTTTCTAACAACTGTTGGTTTTTTAGCAATTACGACCACTTCTCCTAAAGCTTCTGACGCTTCTATCATAATAATGGAAGGCACAGTAAGCTTTTTATCAAGTATTATATTCTGGTTATATGATTTAAAACCGATATAGCTAACTTTTAAGGTATAGTGCCCTTTAGTTATATTTTTAAAACTAAACTTCCCTTCAATATCAGATACTACTCCTTTTACGGTATTCTCTTTAGCCGTATCAACTAATACTACATTAGCAAAAGCAATTGCATTCTTATTTTCATCCATAATATCTCCAGACACCATAAACTGAGCATTTATTGTCAGCGTACTTATTAGTAAGGTAAAAAATAATGTGATTTTCATTTGTTCTATTTTTTGGTTGATTTGTATTTGTATTTGTAATAATTTGATAGAACAAAACTCAAAAAACTTAAGGGATATAATGGTTAAGCAAGAGTTAATGGGCGGTTAATACGCTCTTCTATGTTTTGATAAAAAACAGTAACACCCTCTAAAATCCTTTATTTACGGTTAGTTGCACCTTATTAACAGTTAACGCAAGGTTAACGCACTGGTTTTAATACCGCCGATTTAGATTTTACTGTAAATTTGTAGTGATGAAGAAAAAGACCAACATACTTATTACCATTTCATTATTGGCCATATTGGCGCTTTCTGCTATTCAGTATTATTTAATATCTAATACCTATATGCTGAAAAAGCAAGCCTTTATAAAAGAAGCTAAAAAAGAAATGAAATTCCTTGAAAGTAATGATGCTTTTGATGATTTGGAAGATGCATATATGGTTCAGTTTCCTTCTTCATTAAAACAATCCGTTTTTCAGGAATTTAATGCCGAAAAAACACTTGGAACTTTTAAATTATTTATTGATTCTCTAAATATAAAATTCAATCAACTATACAAACAAGAATTAGCAAAAAAAGAACTTTTGTATCATATTGATTATCAAAAAACGATAAGTGAGATAATATTGGTAAACAACCTTAAAAACGATACTTTATTACATTCCACACTTAAAGACGAATTTACCTTGTTTGGGAAAAAATTACCAGATGGCAAAAAGTTTTTTATAAATAATGGCATCTGGGAAAGTAATAGTTATTCTAAAAATGATGACAAATCTAATCTAATTCCAAATGAAGATATTACACTAATAGTAGCAACCAAAAGTCATATTTCGATACCCAATTCTAAAAGCATTATTTTTAAAAGAATGCGAAACCTATTGCTACTTTCCATTAGTTCTATTCTTATTGTAATTGCATTATTCACCTATGCTATAAAATCATTTATCCAACAAAAAAAGATAAGCGATATAAAATCTGACTTTATCAACAACATAACCCACGAGCTAAAAACACCTCTTGCCACACTGAGTATCGCTAGCAAATCTTTACATCTAGATAAAGTGCAGCAAGACAAAACCCTTTTTTTTAGTACATTAAAAACCATAGACAGGCAAAATAGTAGACTACAAGGATTAATAGATCAAGTTGTGAGTGATTCTTTGGGTTATGAAGAGATTACGCTTCAGAAAGAAAAACTGACTGATACTGTACTATTCAAAAATATAATTGAAGATTATGCTATTAAAAACAGTGATGTAAATATCACTCAAAGCATAGACAATTCAACAACTCCTTTATATCTTGATAAGTTTCATTTTACAACAGCATTACAGAATCTATTGGATAATGCCATAAAATATGGAAGTGATATAATTGAACTGAAAACCATAAAGAAGAATACTACATATACCATTATTATAGAAGACAACGGAATTGGAATTCCAAAACAAGAACAAGAACTAGTATTTGATAAATTTTATCGCGTAAAAAGCGGGGATTTACATGATACAAAAGGACTTGGGTTGGGACTATATTATGTAAAACAAATTGTTAAAGCTCATTTAGGTAAAATACATTTAGACAGTGAAGAACAAAAAGGAACAAAAATCACCATAACATTACCAATACAATAATCGAAAGCCCTCAAACAAAAAACACAAAGCAATGAAGCATTTATTATTAGCAGAAGACGATATTGATTTTGGAAGTATTTTAAAACAGTATTTAGAACTACATAATTTTAAAGTTACTTGGGCAAAAGATGGTGTAGAAGCCTTTGAGTATCTTCAAAAAAATGAAATTGTTATTTGTATTCTAGATGTTATGATGCCCAAATTAGATGGTTTTTCTTTAGCTGAAAAAATAATAGCCTTAAAACCAGAAATGCCTTTTGTTTTTTTGACAGCTAAAGGACAACGAGAGGATAAAATAAAAGGATTAAAACTAGGCGCAGATGACTATATTGTAAAACCCTTTGAAGCTGATGAATTGGTATTGCGCATCCAAAACATCATAAAAAGGAGTAATACTAATAGTTTTTCTCAAAACACTGATTCAGAATCAGAAATTAACATCGGGAGTTATGTCTTTATCCCTAAACAGCTAGTGCTTCTAAAAGACGATCAAAAACAGCAATTAACAGAAAAAGAAGCGCTCTTAATTGCATTTTTGAACACTAATAAAAATCAATTGATTAAAAGAGAACAAATTTTAAAAGCCGTTTGGCAACATGACGATTTTTTCTCAGGTAGAAGTATGGATGTATTTATTAGCCGGCTACGCAAATACTTCTCACAAGATCCTAGTATCTCCATTAAAAGCAATAGAGGAATAGGACTAGAATTTAAAGTTAATTAACTCAGAATTTATTTTCTGAATATCAAAAAAACGAACAGTATTTATTAATAAAGAATCGGTATATCAAATAATAACTGATTATTAAAAACACAAAACATGAAAAATCTAAAAACAATATTTAGCGTATTAATTGCCCTTGTTATTACTACAAATCTTATAGGACAAACGCATCCAACACCACCAAAACCGCCAAAAGCAACATCTTCTAGTACCTCTACGACTACCGTTTCTTCTAATAGTTATCATACCGATGATGATGGAAACGTTTCCATTTCTGTAAAAGAATCTGATACTTCTTTTAAATTCAGAGCAACTTTTGACGATGAAAAAACATCAGGTGTAAAAAAAATAGTTAAGCCTGAATTAGGACAAAAAGGATTAAAAATAAGTGGAGATAAATACACATGGACTACCTATAAAGATGGAGATAAAGTTTTTGAATGTAATCTTTATGATGGGTATATCAAAATCTACGTAGATAGAGAAGGTGTTAGTAAAAATTTTTATGAGTCCATTAAAGACTTGTCTGATAGATTAAATGAGAAAATTGGAGGAGGAAGCCATAGCTATAGTCATCATAGCGATGGTCATTCTACCTTATCATCTTCATATAGTTCCCATAACAAAAAAATGAATGCAAAAAGGGCCGAAGAACGTGTAGAAAGGTTAAAAATAGAACTAGAACGTGCCAAAAAAGATTTGGAACGTCTTAAAAAAAATTAATAACACTCTTATTAGATCAAATACTAAAATAATGTTGGTTTAATTTTTAAAAATTAAACCAACATTATTACTTTGCACTATAAAACTTATGTATTTTTATAGTAATGCTAAATACACCTTTAAATTCAATCAATAGTACTTCCAACAAATGGAAATTAGTTCTTATAACTGGGGGGTTTGCCTTTTTATTTACTAATATTTTTCAGCCATTTGATATTTATAGTCCTCAAGAAAAAAGCTCTTTTGATATCTTTTTGGAACTGAATATTGCTATTTTTTCTGCTATTTCTATTTTGGCAATTAGCCATTTCCAACTAAAAAAAATACTTGGCATCACTACATTTACTTATAAAAGTATTATGCTTTGGTTTCTAATAGAGTCTCTACTTATTGGTTTCACATGGATGACAATGACTTATATTATAGACGGATTTTCTGTTTCCATATTAGAAGAATGGGTTAACAATACTATTGAAGCTATATTTCTACTAGCGCTTCCATATTTTTCGACCCTATTCTACTTAAACTATAAAGAAAAAGCAGCCAAAATAGATCAGTTGTTAGAAGAAATTAATAGCAATAAAATAGCTCCAGATACAGATATTATCTTTAAAGATTTTGCAAATAAAGAAAAGATCACACTAAAGCTAGGAAACATTTTATACCTGGAAGCCAATGATAATTATGTAGAGATTTTCTATCTAAATCAACAAAAAACGGAACGTTATTTATTAAGAAACGCTATCAAAAACTTAGAAAAAGAATTAATTATTTTTGAAATCCAAAGGTGCCATAGATCCTATATGGTAAACATAATGAATATTGCTCAAAAAAAGAAAACATCAAAAGGCTTACAATTGCAATTAAACAATCCAGAATCAACTCTAATTAATGTTTCTAAAACCTATACTTCTCAGTTTAGCTAACACCAAATTATAGTACAAATCCTTTCTTTAACGAACATTAACGCCAAAGAATTGACTATTTTATTGTTCTACTTTTTTTGACTTGGATTTAACATTATTTTTTCACTTTTTTAAACAAAAACACAGTAGTTTCGCGTACTAAAAAAAAAGAAATGTTTAAAAAAACGAAACTATTAGCACTAATTTTCACTGCTGCAATACTAACTTTTAGTTGTAGTTCTGATGATGATAATGATGCCCCAAAATACTTAGACAATATAATAGGGAGCTGGAGGCCCTTTACAGGATTATTGACCGGAGAAATTATAGACGGAGAATATGGAGAACCATCTTTTAAATACAATTTTTCAGAATGTAGCGAAGAAAAAGCTTTTATCACTTTTAAAAATGATGGAAGTTTTGAATTTGAAAAGTATCGAGGAAAACTCAGTGAAGGATGTTCTTTAAGGGAGAGTTCTAAAAACATTACTTGGGAAAGTGTTGGAGATTCTACCTATATTGCTGAGGGTACCATTAATCAATTTAACAACCAAGGAACTTATGACGAAAAAGATATTTTCGAATCGGTATATGAGCCTGTTTTTTTTGATCAACCAGATTTAGTAGAAGTAAAAAATGATACTTTAATTTTATATTTTGACAAGATCCCTAAAACCAACCTTTATGATACTCGATTTTTCTATGTAAAAATAAATTAACACAACACAATATTACATCATATTAAAGTATTGCTAGAGAAAAAAACGCTCTAAACACTAGTAAAACGGATAGTGGTGAAAGTTCATTCACCACTTTTCGTTCAATTTCACCCCAAATAGCTAGACGCTATCCCTTAATTTTAAAAAGCATTATTTCCTGATTTACATTTGCTGCAAACAAATTTAAAATCATGGAATTAAACACGCTTATTTCTTTATTTGAAAGTGCACAAGTACTCTTTTATGTTCAGTTGTTTTTCTTTATCAACACTGGACTTATTGTTTTAGAAATACTAATTGATTTCTTTAGAACTAAAAAAAGAAGGTGGAAAGATACATTTGCTAATATTGGTATCTTCTTTATATCTCAACTTATAGAAAAAACAGCTTTTGGTACCATTGCATTAATAGCGCTACTTCCTTTTTATTATTATATTTCTCCAGTAGAGATTCCCATGAATGGTTGGACTTGGGCTTTAGCCATTTTTGTTGCAGATTTTACTTATTATTGGATGCATCGTTTAGAACATGAACACAGAATACTTTGGGCAAACCATAGTGTACATCATTCATCAGAAGATTATAACCTTACCATATCAATGCGTTTAAGCATTATAGAAGGTGCAATAGAGTGGATTTTTCTAATTCCCATGATTCTTATTGGTTTTAATCCTTTCCAAGCAATTATAGGAATGGTATTAGTGGCACAATATCAAACCTGGATCCATACCGAAAAAATTGTAAAACTAGGTTGGTTAGATGAAGTTTTTAATACTCCATCAGTGCATAGAGTACACCATGGATCCAATAATAAATATTTAGACAAAAACTATGGTGGGATTTTAATTCTATGGGATAAAGTTTTTGGAACCTACCAAAGAGAAGAGGAAAAGGTAATATATGGTCTTACCCAAAATATAAATTCTAACAATCCAATAACTATAAACTTTATTGAATACAAAAACATCTGGATTGAAGTAAAAAAATGTAAAACCATTAAAGACAAATTTAAAATCATCTTTGGAAACCTCATCTGGAAACCTTCTTATTTTAAGAAAAATGATTAACATTATTTCGTCCACACCAAGCGAGAATAGCAGTACTAAAGTTATAGCTAAATATATTGCTAGCTATTTAAGAAAAAAAGCAACTACAGAGGTTAGGTGTTTTCCAATGCAAAAGATAAATAAAATTACAATAGATGAGTACAGTTCGCAAAAAACTTATGATGTTATTAGAACTATTAAAGAAATAGCTGTTGAAGAATCTAGCTCGTTCGTCTTTATCGTTCCAGAAGAAAATGGAGGAATACCTAACATTTTAAAACATTTTCTAGCATTGGCAGGTACCAGTTATTTAAAAAATTATTTTACCAACAAAAAAGCAATTCTTATAGGTATTTCAGCAGACAACTATGGAAACAGTGTTGGAGTGAATCAATTAGAAGCCATTTTACAACATCTAGAAATTGAAGTTCTGCCAAAGCATCTCCTTATTAAAAACATTGAGCAATCCATAGAAAGCCCACAGTACATAAACCTAGACACAAAAAAAGAAATTCATATTAAACTTAAACAATTATTAAATCAAAAATTATGCTCGAAAAAATCATTATTAGTACCGTTACCTCTTTAGCAACATTACTTATTGTAAGTCTAGTACGGTCAAAACCCAGTGCTATCCAAAAAGATAGTATTTCAATTACAAAAGAACAATTATGCAAGAAGTGGAATCTATCAACATACGAAGCTTATGGAGAATTATATCCGCCCGAAAAACAAGAAAAAAACGATTATATATTCTTAAAAAATGATATGACATATATTACTGTTTCTGAAGGCAAAAAAGAATCTGGAAAATGGACGATAAACAGTTCCAAGGGGTATATACAACTATTTGATACTGAAAAGCAATCCCTGAAAATTTATATTCTTCAAATTTCGAAAACCAAACTTTCTGCTAAAATTGATATTGAAGAACTAGAAGAGGTAACCATTAACTACACCGCTTCATAATAAAAAATTGAGACATCCCGAGATGAAAAAAAGAATAATAGGAATTGATGTTGCAAGAGCTTTAGCTGTTATCGGAATGATAATCGTTAACTTCAAGGTTGTATTTGGTGAAAATGGTTCTAGTTGGTTAAAAGCCATAACAGCTATATTTGAAGGAAAAGCAGCTGCTACTTTTGTAGTTTTGGCTGGTGTTGGTCTTGCCTTAATGACAAATACTGCAGTACAAAACAATGATAAATTAAAACTAAGAATTGCTCGTATAAAAATAGTAAAACGAGCATTCTTTTTATTTCTCATTGGAAGTACCTATTTATTTATCTGGCCAGCAGATATTCTTCATTATTATGGAGTTTACATGATATTTGCTGCCTTTCTTTTGGCGAGCAATCATAAAACTATATTGATTCTTGGGATGATACCTATTTTAATTTATCCATTACTAATGGTGTTTTGGAACTATGATTCAGGTTGGAATTATTCTACGATGGATTACCAATTCTTATGGACATTTAAGGGGTTTTTTAGGAATCTACTTTTTAATGGTTTTCATCCCGTTATGCCTTGGGCTTCTTTTATACTTTTTGGCCTGTGGTTAGGAAAACAAGATCTAAACAATAATAAATTTGTAAAAAAACTATTCTGGATTTCCTTAATTGCTTTTGTTAGTATTCAATGTTTTTCCTTTTTTGGCATTACACTACTGGCAAATGGAAATACAACAATTGCCGATGAATTATCATTTTTTCTAGGAACCAAACCAATGCCTCCATTGCCTATATTTATGTTAAATGGTATTTCTGTTGCTTTTGTAATAATTTCTGCATGCATTATAACTGCAAAACGCTTCAAAAACAGTTACATTATTAGTGCTCTGCACAAAACAGGGCAATTAGCATTAACATTTTATGTAGCACATGTAGTTATTGGAATGGGAATTATAGAACTTATAAGCCCAATAAAGCTAGGACAGCACAACATTATATTTTCAATAATCTCTGCCATTGTATTTAGCGTACTCTGTATCATATTTGCAGTTCTATGGTTAAAATATAAGAAACATGGTCCGTTAGAATGGATCATGAGAAAAATAAGTAATTGACAAACAACAAAAGTATTATTCCTAAATATCTATATTTGAAACTTAAAACTTTCAATTATAAATATGGGGTATAATATTGTGCTTATTGAACCAGAAATACCAAATAACACAGGAAATATTGGTCGCCTGAGCCTTGCTTCTGGATCTTCACTACATTTGGTAAAACCTTTTGGATTTGAAATTAGCGATGCGAGATTAAAACGGGCTGGACTAGATTATTGGCAGCACCTTAATGTAATAATTTATGAAAGTATCGATGAATTTTTAAAGATTAATAAAGACAATAAAATGGTGTTTTTATCTAGTCATGGAACAAAAGAATATTGGGATATTCCATTTGAAGATGAGCTCTTTTTAGTATTTGGAAAAGAATCTAAAGGCTTGCCAAAAACTCTTTTGGAAAATCAAAAAAACAATTCTTATAAAATCCCTTTATTTAGCGAACATATTAGAAGTATTAATCTGGCAAATGCTGTTGGTATTGTTGTTTATGAAGGTATAAAGCACTTAAGGTAAGTTCCATATCCAGTACCTACCTTTTTAAAGGCTATTTCCCACAAAATTCAACTACCTTTGCTGCGAATTATTTTTAAACAAAAAAAAACTTATGAATCTTGACACAATTTTAAAAAAAATAAGTGAAATAGCAATTGAATACGGTCCTAAACTAATTGGTGCTATTGTTGTATTAATAATAGGAAGCTGGGTCATAAAATTAATTGTCAAAAAGTTTGACAGCATATTAATAAAAAGAGACACAGATGCCTCTTTACGCCCTTTCTTAAAAACATTGGTGGCAACATTACTAAAAATAATGCTTGTTATAAGTGTTTTAGCAATGATGGGGATAGAAATGACTTCTTTTATTGCAATATTAGGAGCTGCTGGTTTTGCTGTTGGAATGGCACTTTCAGGAATGCTTCAAAATTTTGCTGGTGGTGTAGTTATTTTAATTTTTAAACCTTTTAAAAAAGGAGATCTAATAGAAGCGCAAGGACACTTAGGTATTGTTGAAGAGATCCAAATCTTTAACACCATTTTGGTTTCTTTAGACAACAAAACAATTATTATACCTAATGGTGGTCTTTCTACTTCAGCAATGGTTAATTATTCTACCCAACCAATAAGAAGAGTAGACTGGACATTTGGTATTGGTTATGGTGACGATATTAAAAAAGCTAAAGACTTACTTTATGCCCTTACTAATGAAGATTCTAGAATATTAAACCAACCTGAAACTTTTATTGGTATTGAGGCACTAGCAGACAGCTCTGTAAATTTTACGGTAAGAGCCTGGGTTAAAGGTGATGATTATTGGGATGTCTTTTTTGAAATGAACGAAAAGGTATACAATACGTTTAATGCTGAAAACATCAATATTCCATTTCCACAAATGGATGTGCATGTGCATAAAAACTAAAAAACATTCAGCATAAAAAAACGTCCCAATTGATTAGATAACTATCAATTGGGACGTTTTTAATTTAATACTCTTCTATTATCTTAATGGTTTGTGCTGTACTTACTCCAACGGTCTATACAAGTTTGCATATCTTCAGGTATCTCAGAATTGAAACTCATAAACTCTTCCGTAACAGGATGTATAAAGCCTAAGGTTTTTGCATGTAGTGCTTGTCTTGGTAAAGTCTTAAAACAATTATCAACAAATTGCTTGTACTTTGTAAACGTTGTTCCCTTTAAAATACGTTCGCCTCCATAGCGCTCATCATTAAACAAGGTATGTCCAATATGCTTCATGTGTACACGTATCTGATGTGTTCTTCCTGTTTCTAACTTACAAGAAACCAATGTTACATACCCCAAACGCTCCAACACTTTATAATGTGTTACTGCCTCTTTACCAGCATCGCCTTCAGGATAAACATGCATTTGTAATCTGTTTTTTGGATGACGTCCTACATGGCCTTCTATTGTACCTTCATCTTCAATTACATTACCCCAAACTAAAGCAACATACTCCCGTTCTGATGTTTTTTCAAAAAATTGCTTAGATAAATGTGTCATTGCCTGTTCTGTTTTTGCAATAACCAACAAACCACTTGTATCCTTATCTATTCTATGTACCAACCCAGGGCGTTCGCTACTATTATTAGGTAGGTTTTCTATATGAAAAATAAGAGCGTTTATTAAAGTCCCAGAATAATTACCATGTCCAGGATGTACTACCATACCAGCTGGTTTATTTACAACCATAAGTACATCATCTTCATAGACTACATCTATAGGAATATCTTCTGGCTTTAATAAAAACTCGTGAGGTGGATGCTCAAAAAGCACTTTTATCTCATCTCCTGCTTTTACCTTGTAATTTTGTTTAACTACTTTTCCATTTACCCAAACATGACCTCCTCTAGCTGCTGTTTGAATTTTATTTCTTGTAGCGTTTTCAATAAAATTCATTAAAAACTTGTCTACTCTAAGTGGTTCTTGCCCTTTAGATGCAACAATATTATAATGCTCATGAAGCTCTCCTTCTTGTCCTTCAATATCCTCTATTTGCTCCTTATCCATTATTAATTTTCTGATTCCGTTTTTATTATTTCACTTGCAGATCTGTTTCCATTACCACAAATCAATTCTACTTTAGACATTTTTGCCAACCTTGTACCTGGCCATATTTTTTTGCCTTTATACCTTACGCTTATCACCATGTCTTTACCTACATTGTCTACATAACTTACTCTACTTACACTAAGCCCTATAGCTTTTAGCATCGATTCTGCATTTCTACGCGTAACCTGTATTACTTTTGGCATTGTAACTTCTTTATAACCTGCCGGATTTACTTTTAAGTATATTTTTCTATTACTTTTTACCTTTGCTCCTGCAAGTGGGTTTTGTTCTGTTATTGAAAACCTAGGGTATTTAGGATTGTAATTTGCAGAATCTAACACCTCAAACCGAAGTCCTTTTTCTTCCAATATTCCCCTAACATCCATTACAGATTTTTTAGATAAATCTGGAACTTCAATAAACTCTCCATGATTTGTGGTTCTTTTTAACCACTGTAACAACACAAATATAATTACAACTACAGCAATAGTTGCAATACCTAGTTGCTTAAAAAAAGTTTTACTCTTAAGGAAGTTCAATAAGTTCATGACTATATTTTTTGAAAAAGCAAAGATATAAAAACAGAATACTTTTACATTACTGCAAATAAATGATATTTTTGTCTATGCATCTAGTAATTAAAGCTAATAAATATAAATTTTAAACTTGTGAAAAAAAATATTGCAATTCTAATGGGAGGTTATTCGAGTGAATATAAAATTTCATTAAAAAGTGGAGCTGTAGTCTATAAAAACTTAGACAAGCAACTTTACAATTGTTACTCCATTCATATTTTTAAAAACAAATGGGTTTATGTTGCCGAAAATGGAACAGAAACCCCTGTAAATAAAGATAATTTTAGTATAACTATTAATGGAGATATAATACTTTTTGACTGTGCTTTTAACGCCATCCATGGTAGCCCAGGAGAAGACGGCTATATGCAAGCCTACTTAGAACTCTTAAATATTCCACAAACTTCTTGTGGGTTTTATCAAGCTGCACTTACCTTTAACAAAAGAGATTGCTTGGCCGCGGTAAAACCTTATGGTATTAAAACCGCCGAGTCTTTCTATGTAAACCAAGGAGATAGCATTGATTCAGATGCAATTATAGCAAAGGTTGGACTGCCTTGCTTTGTAAAAGCTAATAGAGCAGGAAGTAGTTTTGGTATTAGTAAAGTATATAAAAAAGAAGAACTGAAAAAAGCGCTTGAAATATCCTTTAAAGAAGATGATGAAATAATTATTGAATCATTTTTAGATGGTACTGAAGTATCTGTTGGTGTTATAAACTATAAAGGAAAAACTAAACTTATCGGAATAACTGAAATTATATCCGAAAATGATTTTTTTGATTATGAAGCAAAGTATCTTGGAAAATCTCAAGAAATTACTCCAGCTAGAATCTCTCCTGAATACGAAAAAAAAATAAAAGCGCTTGCTATAAAAGTATATGATGTTCTAAAACTAGATGGATTTAGTAGAAGTGAATATATTTTTAAAGATGATGAACCACATCTTTTAGAAGTAAATACGGTACCTGGTCTTACTGAAGAAAGTCTGCTACCACAACAAGCTAGTTATTCTGGAATTTCCCTGCCAGATCTTTTTGACAATGCTATACAACAAGCTTTATTAAAAAAAATGTAATTTTATCTTATGAGAAAAGCTGTTTTCCCAGGATCTTTTGATCCTTTAACTTTAGGACACTACGATATTATAAAAAGAGGTGTAACACTATTTGATGAGCTTATTATTGCCATTGGTATCAACTCGGACAAAAAATACATGTTTAGTTTAGAAGAACGTCAGCAATTTATTATTGATGCTTTTAAAGACGAACCAAAAATTAAAGTACTTACTTACAAGGGACTTACTGTTGATTTTTGTAAAAAAATAAATGCTGATTTTATTTTAAGAGGTTTGCGAAATCCTGCCGATTTTGAATTTGAAAAGGCAATTGCACATACCAATAGAAAATTAGCCGAAATAGAAACTGTTTTTCTATTAACCTCTTCTGGAAAATCATATATAAGTTCTTCTATTGTTAGAGATGTTATTAGAAATGGAGGCGATTATACCATTCTAGTCCCCAATACAGTAAGAACTAGATAATAATACACCACTATTTTTTAGACTTTTACAACAAATTATTTATTATAGCATCTTTTTCATTAAATTAGTAAGAAAAAACTTACTTTATATAGTGATTAAAACAGAAGAGCTACAGATAATAGAACAGCTTCCCCTAGCTATTGCTTTCTTAGATGTTGATAAGCAACTAGTTACAGCATCCGAGTTTTGGTTTGATCATTTTAAACTAAACAGGATAGAAGACACTGGGAAATCTATTTATGAGCTTTTTGACAATGTAGACAACAAATGGGAATATATTTTAAACAATTGTCTTAAAGGGAAACCTACATTAAATCTAATCAATAGATCTAACAGTAAAAAAAAGTGGTTCCAGTATAATAATTCTCCCTGGTATGACGAATATGGTGCAATTAAAGGCATAATATTACAAATACAAGATGTAACTGCACTTAAAAAAAATGAGCTTGTACATAGTCGTTCCAAAAAGTTTCTAAACAATGTTCTGGAAGTTTCTAATATTGGAAGCTGGGAACTTGATTTAGCAAAAAATAAATTGTCTTGGGACAGTACTACAAAACGCATACATGAAATACAAGAAAAATACATTCCTTCCCTAGATGATGCAATTGGCTTTTTTAAAAAAGGAGATAATAGAAAAAAAATGGAGCATCATTTTAATGAGGCCATTAATAATTTTGTTGAATGGGATGACAATCTTCTAATAAAAACAGCCAGCGGAAAAGAAATACTAATTAATACAAAAGGAAAAGTAATCACTGAAAAAGGAAAACCTGTAAGTATAATTGGTACAATTAAAGACATAAACAACAGAGAAGAACTCTCTGTAAAAGCCCAACAGTTTAGAAGTACTTTTGAAAACAACCCTAATGGAATTGCGTTGTTTAGCTTAGATGGCACTTTTTTTAGGACAAACAGTAGCTTTTGTGAAATGCTGGGTTATACCCAAGAAGAATTGTACAGCCTAAAACCAAATATCCTTACCCATGACGATGATACCGAAAAAGATAAAGAATTATTAAATAGCATTATCTCGGGTGAATTAGACGATTATGAAATCTCCAAAAGGTATATTACAAAAAAAGGATCTACAATTTTTGTAACCGTAAAAGTATCTGCCATATGTGATCATAATGGAATAATATTGCATTTTTTAAAACAGGTAAGTGATATTACCGATACCTTAGCTATCAAACGCGCATTGATTAGAGAGAAAGAACTATTAAAAACACTAATCAATAACCTTCCTGTAAATATTTACATCAAAAACATTCGCCATAGAAGAACTCTAGCTAATAAAGCTGAATATACCTATATGGGAAGCGATTCTGAAGCCGATTTACTCGGTAAAACGGATTACGAAATGTACCCTAAAGACTTGGCTAAAAGAAATATTAAGGAAGATGAAAATATATTTTTTAGTGGCATACCTATTTTAAACAAAGAGCAAACAAGTACCAATCATTTAGGAGAAAAAACACATTTTTTATCATCAAAAATTCCATTAAAAGACGAGCAAGAACACGTAACAGGCTTATTAGGAATCGCTATTAATATTACCGATTTAAAAAAGACCGAAAACAAGCAAAAACAACTCATAAAAGTTACAGCAGAGCAAAACAAAAGACTTCTAAATTTTGCCCATATCGTATCTCATAACCTACGCTCTCATTCTGCCAATTTTTCAATGCTAATAAATTTATTGCAAACAGAAAATGATGGAGAAATTATTACCAAAATTTTTACGATGCTTAAAAATGCTTCTGATAACCTCATGGAAACTATAGGGCATCTCAATGATGTTGTTGCCATAAATGCAACAGTAGAACAAGAGAAAAAAGAACTAAATATAAATACCTATATTAAACGTTCTATAATATCCATTGAAGCATTAATAAACAAAAGCAATTGCACTATTATTAATAATGTCAAAAAAAATACATATTTAAAATCTGTCCCATCTTATTTTGAAAGTATACTCTTAAATTTTTTAACCAATGCTATTAAATACAAACATCCTAAAAGAGATCCAGTCATAACTATCAATTGCAAAAAAAAGAAATTATATACAGAATTAAGTATTGAAGACAATGGACTTGGTATTGATTTGGCGAAACACGGAAAAAAAATATTTGGTATGTACAACGTATTCCATGATCATCCCGAAGCAAAAGGTATTGGACTGTTTATAACAAAAAGCCAAATGCAAGCAATGAAGGGAAAAATAGAAGTGGAAAGTAAAGTAAACGAAGGAACAAAATTTAAAATATATTTTAATGAAAAAAATTGAAACCATTTGCATCATTGACGATGACCCAATTACTGTATTTGGAATAAAATACCAGATTAAAAAAGAAAATATCTGTCACAATTTTTTAGAATATTCTAATGGAGAAGAAGCTATTAATGGGCTTGGTGCAATTGTCAATGCCAATAAAAAAATACCATTTCTAATTTTATTAGATATCAATATGCCTATAATGGACGGTTGGCAATTTTTAGAAGAATTTATCGCCATGAAAACGCAACAAAAGATTGACATATACATAGTTACATCTTCTATCAATATTGAAGACAAAAAAAGAGCAAGAACATTTAACACTATTACCTCTCACAATATTCATTATTTGATAAAACCATTTAATAAACCACAAATGCAAGAAATCATCAATAATATATCTGTGTAAAAATCAATTTTTATTATTTTTTTAATTAAGTTTGATTGTAGATTAACTTGATATGAAAAAAATTTTACTTTTAGCCACAATCGTATTATTATCCTGTGACAATAATACAGACAAAAAAAAAGAACAACTCAGTACTTTATTTGAACAAAGTAATGGTACTAAAACTGCAGAATATAAAGAGGTTATTGATTTTTATATACAACTAGCTCAAGATTATCCAGAAATTAACATCCAAACCATGGGAGAAACAGATAGTGGTTTCCCATTACATATTGTAACCTACAATACAGATGCTGATTTTAACTTTCAAAAAATAAGAGCCAAAAAAAACTTAATCCTTATCAATAATGGAATCCATCCTGGGGAAAGCGATGGTATTGATGCTACCATGTTATTGTATAGAGATTTGGCAATAAATAAGCTTCCAGCACCTAAAAACACCATATTAGTTACCATTCCTATTTATAATATTGGAGGAGCTCTTAATAGAAATTCAACTTCTAGAACCAATCAAAATGGCCCCGAAGAATACGGATTTAGAGGCAACACACAGAACTATGATCTTAATAGAGATTTTATAAAATCTGATACTAAAAACGCAAAAGCTTTTGCTGAAATATTTCATTTGATAAAACCTGATGTTTTTATCGACAACCATGTAAGTAATGGAGCAGATTATCAATATACCCTTACCCATTTGTTTACACAACATAATAAACTTGGTGGAAATGTCGGGAGCTACCTACATCAACAACTTATGCCAAAACTAGAACAAGAATTGGCAGCTAAAAATTGGGACATCACTCCTTATGTAAATGTTTTTAATGCTGTTCCTGAAAAAGGATTTTCTCAGTTTATGGATTCTCCAAGATACTCTACAGGCTATACTACGCTGTGGAATACATTGGGAATGATGGTAGAAACCCATATGCTAAAACCATACAAAAAGAGAGTTGAAGGTACTTATGAGCTCATGAAAAGTATGATTGCTATTGTTGAAAATGACAATACTGAAATAAAAAAATTACGAACAGATATTGCCGAAAACTATCAGAATAGCTTAAAATATCCAATTCAATGGGAAATAGACACTACAAAAACGGCTACTTTAAACTTTAAAGGTTATGAAGCAGATACTATAACAAGTGTAGTTACTGGAGCCCCAAGACTAAAATATAACAGAAACAAACCTTTCACAAAAAAAGTAACTTATAGCAACTATTTTAAGGCAAAAAAGGAAGTTGTTGTTCCAAAAGCTTATATCATAAAACAGGGGCGGTCAAAAATTATTGAGTTATTAGACCTAAATATGGTGAATTATACCCGTTTAGAAAAAGATAGCATTATAGAAGTAGAATCCTATAAAATAGCAAGCTATGATACTAGAAAAGGAGCTTATGAAGGGCATTATTTGCATTATAATACTACAGTATCAAAGACAATAATACAACAGCAATTTTATACTGGTGACTTTATTGTTGAAACCAACCAGCCAGCATTTCGATATTTATTAGAAACATTAGAACCTGAAGCTGTAGATTCTTTTTTTAACTGGAACTTTTTTGATACCATTCTACAGCAAAAAGAAGGCTTTTCTCCATATGTTTTTGAAGATATTGCTGCTGAGTTTTTAGCTAGTAATCCAAAAATAAATGAAGCGTTTTTAGCAAAAAAGGAAGCAGACCAAGCTTTTAAAAACAACTGGTATGCACAATTGTCTTGGATTCATAAAAAAACATCTAATTATGAAAAAGCACATCTTCAATACCCTGTATATAGGGTTTTAAAAGATCAATAGCTATTACTTAATATTCTGTTCTATTAAGACTTATTTATCATAACTGTATTTTTTAAGTACTCATTAAAGTAGTTCTATTAAAAAAAAACTGTTTTGATTTCTTGTCCTATGAAAAGTAACAGGTTCTAATAATGACTCATTTTTGTATTCTAAAAAAACGGTACAAGAATAATGTTACATTCAAAAACAAAAAACAATACAGAAGCTTACTTTACTTTAATTGTTATTATCTGGGGAATGCTGAGTTTCTATCTAGGTTTTCAAAAAACTTTTTTAAACTATCCTCTTTTATTTTTTGGCTTTACAGTAATAGCAATTATGTCCGCTATTATTATTCTGTATTTCAAAAACAATCAATTTCAACAATTTTCAGATAGCATTCCTTTAAAAACTATCGCATTGCTTCATTCATGGAGGATATTTGCTGGTTGGGCTTTTTTAGAACATAGTGATAAACTTCCTCTAAAATTCACATTAAATGCTGGCTATGGTGATCTAATCGCTGGTTTTTTGGGCCTCAGTATTTTTGTTTTTGGACACACCAAAAGAAATTACCTAGTTTTTAACATTATAGGCTTTATTGATTTTCTTTTGGCGGTAGGAACGGGGATAACACTAACCTTATTAGGCAACAAAGAAATGGCTGGCATTATGGATTTACCTCTAATTATAATCCCATTATTTGGTGTTCCACTTTCAGGATATACACATATTGTGTCTCTAAAAAGACTTTTTAATGCCAAAGACATAAAAATGAATGAAAACATAATTTAAAATAAATATGTCTTATAACTACACAAAATTCAAAAACAAAGAATACACATACAATCATCCAAAAAAGCTTAAAGTAGGTCAAAAGTTACCAGACATTAATATCCTTACTTTAAATGGGGAGCAAAAACTTTTTTCTGAATATTTTGATAAACCCATCATTTTAGAAACTGGAAGTATTACTTGTGGAATGTTTGCGGGACAAAATGATAGGATGAATGTATTAGCAAAGAAAAATACTGATTTTAATTTCTTAATTCTTTATGTTAGAGAAGTTCATCCAGGTAAATTAATTCATAAACACAATAGTATACAGGACAAGCTACAATTGGCAAAACGATTTGAGATCGAAGATAATACTAAAGATAGAACTATTATTATTGATGATTTAAAAGGAAGTTTTCATCAACTTCTCGGGGCATTACCAAATATGGTTTTTATCATCAATAGAAAAGGTACCCTTTGTTATAGAAACGATTGGAACAAATCACAATCATTGGAAAAGGCAATAATAGAATACAAAAAAAATAGCCATCCAATACCGCAAAAATGGGAAATGCTACCTTTTCCAAATATTACCATTGAATACAAAATTTTTAAAAGAGCAGGTTGGGATGCTGCATTAGATTTTATTATAGCATTACCATTACTGATATACATCCATCTTACAGAAATACTTCACAAATAGTTAATCCTAAAACTTCTTATTCTAACCTATGCTCTCCACCGTTTAAAAGAAAAGTTCAATATTCCGATATGACTTCTTAAGTGCTTTAGCAATCTCACCATTTTTTTTCCATGCAACTTCGGTAATCCCTTCCTCTAGCTGTCCAGAAAGCTCACCATTATAGGTAGTATGCATTTCGTACCAATGCGTTTCTTTTAATTTCTGAACTCCATTTCGCTTAAAAAGATGGTAAGTAGTTCTTAAAAAAGAAGTTATCACCAGGTTGCTTACCCCAGTTTCTTCTTCCACTTCTCTTATGGCAGCTTTTTGTATGGCTTCTCCTTTGTCTCGCTTTCCTTTGGGCAAATCCCACTTTCCATTTCTATAAATAAATAGCGTTTCTCCTTTGTTATTTTTCACCACTCCTCCAGCAGCGACAACTATTGGAAAATATTTGGTGAATTTTTTTAACAACACATTTTTATTTGGATGATATAAGTGTACTTCATCCAATAGCCCTTTATTTAGCTTACTCACTAGCTCAGCTATAGGAGCACTATCAAGTAGATACACTTTATATCCTTCTTCTTTTTCAAGAATATTTGTCAAAATTAAAGGACGTTCATTCACAAAAACTTTATACATTTGCGCCATGGTTTTAGATGAAAATACAGCAAAAAAGCTCGCAGAATTATTATTACAAATTAATGCAATAAAATTGGATCCTGAAAATCCTTTTACATGGGCATCAGGATGGAAATCTCCAATTTATTGTGACAATAGGTTAATTCTCTCTTACCCAGCAATCCGGAATTATGTAAGACAAGAAATGGCAAAGCAAGTTGAAGACCTATATGGCAAGCCAGATGTAATTGCTGGTGTTGCTACTGGTGCAATCGGAATTGGTATGCTTGTTGCTGAACAATTGGGACTTCCTTTTGTTTATGTTAGACCAGAAGCAAAATCTCATGGAAGGCAAAATCAAATAGAAGGCCATTTAGATGCTAACCAGAATGTAGTTGTTATTGAAGATCTAATTAGTACTGGAAAAAGTAGTTTAAATGCTGTAAAAGCATTGGAAGCTGCTGGAGCAAATGTAAAAGGTATGCTCGCAATATTTAGCTATGGTTTTGATATTGCATCCACAAATTTTGAAGCACAAAATGTTACGCTAAACACATTGGGTAATTATGATTACCTAATTGAAAAAGCAACAGAAATTAACTATATTAAAGAAGATCAAAAACAAACACTGATGGACTGGAAAGTAAATCCATCAAAATGGTCATAAAACAATAGATATGCAAATAGAAGGGACTAAAACAACGGTAAACAAATCCTCAAAAGAAGTTTTCGAATTTTTAATTGATGTTAAAAATTTTAAACAATTGATGCCAGAAAACATTAGTAAATTTGAAGTTCTGGAAGAAGGAAAATTTCTTTTTGCGCTGAGCGGTATGCCAGAAATAATTTTGAAGTTAAAAGACACAACCGAGTTTTCAAGAGTAGAACTAGGTGCTGCAAGTGATAAAATTCCTTTTAATCTTGAGGCTAATATTACCGAAACAACAGCTACATCAAGTGAAGTAGCACTAACGTTTTCTGGAGATTTTAACCCTATGATGGCGATGATGATAAAAGGGCCAATCACTAAATTTATAGCAACACTTTCAGAAAATTTAGGAAAAATATAATTCGATACTAATATAAAAGGCTAAGTTCTTTTAGTGCAAATTCTTTTATAATATCGTCTTCTAGTTTTATAACAAGTTTTCCTTCATTGGATACTCCTGTTATAAAACCCATAAAAACAGAACCATCAGCTGCCTTAAAAGTTGATGGTTTATTTTTTCGAAACAAATTGGTATCATATTTCTTAGCCAAAAAAGAGAACTGTTTGTCTTCAAAATTTTGAAAGTATTTCTTTAATGTTTCAAGAAATTTATTCAGCACTTCATCTAAGTCATAAGTTGTTCCAGTAATCTTTTTAAGAGAGGACGCTTTAGGCAAATTAGTGAAGTCTATTTGATTAATATTAAGCCCTATTCCTATTACACTATTAATAATTACATCCCCTTTAATCATATTTTCGATTAATATGCCGCATATTTTTTTATTTCCTGCCAAAATGTCGTTCGGCCATTTAATTTTAACATTAGGTATTTCAAAAAATTTTAAGGCATGAAAAACGGCTAAAGCAACCGAAATATTCAAATAAAATTGATTCGGAATTTGAAAGTTATCAAACTTCTTAAACACACTAAAGGTAAGATTATAACTGGGATTAGCTTCCCATAAGGTTCCCATTTGCCCTCTTCCTTCCTCTTGCTTTTTAGCAACTACGACAGTAAAATCTGACACGTTTTTTTTTCTAATTTCTCTCTTTAAAAAAGAATTTGTAGAATCGATGGCATTAAGTTTGATTATTTGCATGATATTAGCGTAATAAGATTTTACATCTTAATGCTTAAATGAATAGCTAAAAATATAAAAAAACAATAACTTTGTACAAAGAAAGAAAATTTAATGATAGAGAGTAAGAGTAATGTTGATGAATTAATATCAGTTATCATAAAAGGAATAGAAGACGTTAAAGGTCAAGACATAAATATCCTCGATTTAAGAAAAATTGAAAACACAGTTTGCGACTATTTTATAATTTGCAATGGTAATTCCAATACTCAAGTGAATGCTATTGTTGGTGCTGTACAAAAAACAGTAAGTAAAGAATTAAAAGACAAACCTTGGCATGTAGAAGGTACAGATAATGCCGAATGGGTATTGATGGACTATGTTAACGTTGTAGTGCATGTATTCCAAAAACACATCAGAGAATTTTATGATATTGAAGGGCTATGGGGAGACGCTATAGTTACTAAAATAGAAACAACAATATAATTTTAAAAAAAGCCGATGGCAAAAGAGAGTAAAAACAGCCCTAAAAAACCTAAATTTGGTTCGTATTGGATTTATGGTATATTATTAGTAGCCCTTTTAGGAATTAATTTTTTTACAGGAGGTACTTTTAATAGTATTCCTTCTACAACACCTTCAGAACTTCAAGAATATCTAAAAAATGGAGATGTAGATAAAATTGTAATTATTACAAATACCAGATTAGCTAAAGTCTTCTTAACTAAAGAGGCATTAGAAAAAGAAGTACACAAAGATGCTTCTAATAAAACAATACTTGCTACAGCCAATGATGGTCCAAAATATCAGGTGAAATTTGGTGACCTTCAGAATTTTGAAAAAGACATCAATGAGGTTATTAAAACAAATAACCTTCAAACAGGATTAGAATACGATCAGGAATCTAATGTAATTGGTGATTTACTTATCGGTATTTTACCTTTTGTATTGCTAATTGCTATATGGCTATACCTAATGAGACGTATGTCTGGTGGTGGAGCTGGTGGTGGCGGTGGTCAAATATTTAATATTGGTAAATCCAAGGCAAAATTATTTGACGAAAAAAGTGATACTAAAATATCTTTTAAAGATGTCGCCGGACTTGAAGGTGCTAAAGAAGAGGTACAAGAAATTGTAGAATTCTTAAAAAACCCAGACAAGTATACCTCATTGGGAGGAAAAATACCAAAAGGAGCTTTATTAGTAGGCCCTCCAGGTACAGGTAAAACCTTATTGGCAAAAGCTGTTGCTGGTGAAGCAAAAGTTCCATTCTTTTCACTATCAGGTTCAGATTTTGTTGAAATGTTTGTTGGTGTTGGTGCATCTAGAGTTAGAGACCTCTTTAAACAAGCTAAAGAAAAGTCTCCAGCTATCATTTTTATTGATGAAATTGATGCCATTGGTAGAGCAAGAGGAAAAAACAACTTTACAGGTGGTAATGACGAAAGAGAAAACACGTTAAACCAGTTGTTAACAGAAATGGATGGTTTCGAAACCAATACCAATGTTATTATACTTGCTGCTACTAACAGAGCAGATGTATTGGATAAAGCTCTTATGAGAGCTGGACGTTTTGATCGTCAAATCTATGTAGATCTTCCTGATTTAAAAGAACGTGAAGAAATTTTTGAAGTTCACCTAAAACCAATTAAAACTTCTGAAAAACTAGATACAGATTTCTTAGCAAAACAAACACCAGGTTTTTCAGGTGCTGATATTGCTAATGTATGTAACGAAGCGGCACTAATTGCTGCCAGAAAAGAAAAGAAATCTGTTACTAAACAAGATTTTTTAGATGCTGTTGACAGAATAGTTGGTGGATTAGAAAAAAGAAATAAAATTATTACTCCTGGAGAGAAAAAGACAATCGCATACCATGAAGCTGGTCATGCTACTGTAAGCTGGATGTTAGAACATGCTGCTCCATTAGTAAAAGTAACTATTGTTCCTAGGGGGCAATCATTAGGAGCTGCTTGGTATTTACCAGAAGAGCGCCAGATTGTTAGAACAGAGCAAATGCTAGACGAAATGTGTGCTACAATGGGTGGTAGAGCAGCAGAAAAAATCATATTTAATAAAATTTCTACTGGTGCACTTAGCGATTTAGAAAAAGTAACTAAGCAAGCCAGAGCCATGGTTACCGTATATGGTCTAAACGAAAAGATTGGTAATATTACATATTATGATTCTTCTGGTGAAGGTAGCGGTTTTACAAAACCATATAGCGATAGTACTGCAAAAATTATTGATGAAGAAATTTCTAAAATAATAGAAGAACAGTACAATAGAGCAATTAAATTACTAAACGACAATAAAGAAAAACTTGGCGAACTTGCTGATCGACTTTTAGAAAAAGAAGTTATCTTTAAGGATGATTTAGAAAAAATATTTGGAAAAAGACCTTTTCAAAAAGAAGTTGAAGAGGTTAAAGAAGTCAAAAAGGAAGAAGAAGAAAAGAAAAATGACGAAACTTTAACTGCAGAGTAGCCGATCATTTTTCTAGGAGTTAATGTGTTTTTGAATGAATATATTTAAAAAAATTTTTAATCTAGGTAAGAAGGAGCGTAATTATAATGCTCCTTCTAATCAAGGCAAGTACATGCCAGATCCAAACATTCCTATTGATGAAAAATTTACAATTCATTTTAAAAAAAATGGTGGAAAATTTCTTTATTGCGAATCGTTAGCTGAAATCTATACAGCTTTAGAAAATATAGTTTCAGAAAACAAATGGCAAAACGAATCTTTCTATTATATAGATAATAGCTTGCCAAAAAAGCTTGCCACAGATAAAATTCCGCTTATAAAAGACAAGCAAAATTCTATTGTGTTTTTTACTAGCTGCGAATACCTTGTTGCCCAAGATGGCTCTATTTTAATATGTGCAAACCAGATTGGTGAAAAAAAACTGAACGAGCTTCCAGATAATTTTATTGTCTTTGCTACTACTAGTCAAATTACAAATACTATTGGCGAAGGTCTTAAGGGCATTAAAAATAGAAGCAAGAAACACATCCCTACAAATATTTCTACCATAAAGCAATTTGAAACTTCTAAAGAAAATGACTTTCTAACCTATGGAAGTAGTTCAAAAAACTTATATTTGCTGCTTTTGGAAGACTTATAAAAATGAAAGAATTATCCATAAGAACTGCCACAGCAATTATCTATGTTGCTTTGCTAATCGGTTCCGTTTTTTTTAATCCATTTAGCTTCAACATTCTTTTTTTAATCTTCGGATTTATAGGATTATATGAATTTAAAAAGATAATAAGCAGTAAAAATTATTATTCCTTTTTAGGATATATTTTGCTTTGGGGTAGTACTGTGTACTATTTAACAACAATTTCAATCTTAGTTACTTTGGTTTTTGCTGTACTCACCAATAGTTATTTAATTTATTTTTTGTTTCAGAAAAAAACAATTTCATTTCATAAAATACAAAAACTCATATTGAGTTTGTTTTATATTGGGACAGGATTTATTTTTATAACCTTAATTCCATACGCTACTGGTTCTTTTTCAAAAGCTGTAATTATAAGTATCTTTGTACTAATTTGGGTAAATGATACCTTTGCATACTTAACAGGAAGAACATTAGGAAAGACTAAGCTTTTTGAATCTGTATCCCCTAAAAAGACAATTGAAGGTGCAGTTGGAGGTCTAGTATTTGCTATTATAGCCGCTTATATCATTTCAATATATACAGACATTTACACTCTTTTTCAATGGATTAGCATCGCTATTGTTGTTGTTGTATTTGGAACAATTGGAGACTTAGTAGAATCAAAATTTAAAAGAAGAGCAAATATAAAAGATAGCGGGAAAATTCTTCCTGGTCATGGAGGTATCCTAGACCGCTTGGACAGTTTGTTTTTTGCAGCACCATTTATTTACCTAACACTATATATAATTAATTATGTTTCATAAAGAAGGCCATTTTATCATAATAGTAACACTTTTTATAACGTTTCCCGCCATATTAGCAGCGCATTATTTTGTTGATATTACTTGGTTAAGAATTCTGATACAGCTTGTTGCTTTGTTTTTTCTAATAATTATTCTTCAGTTCTTTAGAAACCCAAAAAGAATAGCCATTAAAGATGATAATAGCATTGCCTCGCCTGTAGATGGTAAAGTTGTAGTTATTGAAGAAGTTTTTGAAAAAGAATATTTCAAAGAAAAAAGAATACAAGTTTCTATATTCATGTCTCCAATAAACGTGCATGTAACGCGTTATCCTGCTGATGGTACTATAGTTTTTTCTAAATACCATCCAGGCAAATTTCTTGTAGCATGGCACCCAAAATCAAGCGAAGAAAACGAAAGAACAACTGTTGTTCTTAAAACTAAAGAATTTGGAGAAATACTATTCCGCCAAATTGCTGGTGCATTAGCCAAAAGAATAGTAAACTATGCTGAAAAAGATATGCAAGTTATTAAAGGAACTGATGGCGGATTTATAAAATTTGGATCAAGAGTAGATCTATTTTTACCATTAGGAACCAAAATTAATGTAGCACTAAACGACACTGTTAAGGGAGCTGAAACTATAATTGCAACGAAAATTTGAATCTAGAAAAACTACATATAGAATTTGAAGAAGCTGTGGCCTATATAAATAACTATGTAGATCCAATACCTGCTGATATTCTTTTGAAACTCTATGCCTATTACAGAATTGCAAATAAAAACTTTATTAGCTCTATAGGCAGCAAGCCCCTTATTAATGCTTTTAAGGCAAATGCTCTGTTTCAGGCCAAACACTTAAGTGTAGACGAAGCAAAAGCAGCTTATATTGAATTGGTAAACAAAGAGTTTAAAAAAATATAAGATTCTGTACTTAAATATAAATACTAGAAAAGCTCCAATTATTGGAGCTTTTCTAGTATTATAACATATGGTTTGCTTATGATTTTAATGCCATTAAGCTACGCTCTACAGTTTCTATCTTCGCCAATGCATCGGCCTCTTTCTTCCGTTCTATTGCAACCACCTTTTCTGGTGCCCCGCTTACAAATCTTTCATTAGACAACTTGCCTCTCACCGATTTTAGAAAACCTTGATTATACTTTAATTCTGCTTCTAACTTTACAATCTCAGCCTCTACATCTACCGCTCCTTCCAAAGGAATAAAATACTCATTAGCATCAACTCTAAAAGATAAAGCACCTTCAATTTGGGCATCTACATAAGATAACTCATCTATATTACCTAGCTTCTTAATTATCACATCAAAGTTTTTACTAACCTTAACTTCATTCATTACAAACAAAGAGATAGCGTCTTTGTTAGGTATATTTTTTTCTTTACGAATAGTTCTAATCCCTGAAATAACTTCAGATGTAAAACTAAACTGCTTCAACAAGGCATCATTAGTTGGCTTTACTTCTGGCCATTTTGCAACTATCAACGCTTCTTCTGGACTACGTTCTTTTATCAATTGCCATATTTCTTCTGTTAAAAACGGCATAAAAGGGTGTAATAACCTCAGATTATCTTCAAACATTGCAATTATAGCATCATAAGTTGTTTTATCTATAGGATGCTGATATGCTGGTTTCACCATCTCTAGCAACCAAGAACAGAAATCATCCCATACCAACTTATAGGTTGTCATTAATGCATCAGAAATTCTGTATTTATCAAAATGTCCGTTTATTTCACTCACGGCAGCATTAAATTTAGACGCATACCATTGCAAAGCAATTTTTGATGATTCTGGCTGAACAATAGATTCATCTACCTCCCATCCGCTTATCAACCTAAATGCATTCCAGTTTTTATTCGCAAAACCCTTACCTTGCTGACATAGACCTTCATCAAACAACAAATCATTACCAGCAGCAGAACACAACAGCATTCCAACACGAACACCATCCGCACCGTAATTTTCTATCAACTTTAAAGCATCTGGAGAATTCCCCAATTGCTTAGACATCTTTCTTCTTTTCTCGTCTCTTACTAATCCTGTAAAATAGACATTTTTAAAAGGCTTTTCGTCTCTAAACTCATATCCAGAAACAATCATACGTGCCACCCAGAAGAATAAAATATCTGGACCAGTTACTAGATCATTAGTAGGATAATAATACTGTATTTCTTCGTTTTCGGGACTTGTAATTCCTCCAAAAACACTTATTGGCCACAACCATGAAGAGAACCAAGTATCTAATGCATCATCATCTTGTTTTAAATCTGCTAGGGTAAGATTGTTATTTTTGGATTTAACTTTTGCCAACTCCAAAGCCACTTCAATTGTTTCGGCTACAACAAAATCTTCTTTACCATCTCCATAGAAAAAAGCAGGAATTTGATGTCCCCACCAAAGCTGTCTTGAGATATTCCAATCCCTAACATTCTCCATCCAATGACGGTATGTGTTTTCAAACTTTTTAGGATATAATTTTACATCCTCATCTTCTAAAACTGCTTTTATTGCTGGTTTAGCAAGATCTTCCATCTTTAAAAACCATTGATCAGACAATCTAGGTTCTATTATTGCTTTTGTTCTTTCTGAGGTTCCAACTTTATTAACATAGTCTTCTACCTTTACTAAAAAACCTTTTTCATCAAGTTCTTTGGTAATTTCCTTACGAACTACAAACCTATCTTTTCCTTGATAATGCAGTCCAAAACTATTAAGTGTAGCATCATCATTAAAAATATCAATAACTTCTAAACCATGCTTTTCTCCTAGTTCTTTATCGTTAATATCATGAGCAGGAGTCACCTTTAGGCATCCAGTTCCAAACTCCAAATCTACATATTCATCTTCTATAATAGGAATAACTCTCCCAGATATTGGTACTATTGCCTTTTTTCCTTTAAGATGAATATAGCGCTCATCATTAGGATTGATACAAATTGCGGTATCTCCCAAAATAGTTTCTGGACGGGTAGTTGCAATTGTTAATTTATCTGTACTTCCTTCAATTTTATAAGAAACATAATATAACTTTCCTTGTTTCTCTACATAATTCACCTCTTCATCAGAAAGTGTAGTTTTTGCCTCAGGATCCCAATTAACCATTCTAAATCCTCTATAAATAAGTCCTTTGTTATACAAATCAACAAAAACTTTAATTACAGAAGCTGACATATCTTCATCTAAAGTAAACTTGGTACGTTCCCAATCACAAGAACATCCTAATTTTTTTAATTGCTCTAATATTAAACCACCATGCTCTTCTGTCCAATCCCAAGCGTGCTTTAAAAACTCTTCTCTACTAAGATCAGTCTTAGCAATACCTTGCTCCTTTAACTTTGCAACTACTTTTGCCTCAGTAGCAATAGAAGCATGGTCTGTACCTGGAACCCAGCAGGCATTAAGCCCTTTTAAACGAGCTCTTCTAATCAATACATCTTGTATAGTATTATTAAGCATATGTCCCATATGCAATATTCCTGTGACGTTTGGTGGTGGAATTACAATAGTATATGGCTCTCTATTATCTGGCTCTGAATGAAAATAATTATGCTTCATCCAGTAAGCATACCACTTGTCTTCTACCTGTGTAGATTCGTATTTTGACGGAATATTCATATTTTGGTACAATTTTTGAAATATAGTTTACAAAAATACTTAACTCTGAAGGATAATAAAAAAGAATTTTAAGAGTTCTATAAAAGTATTATATTTGTATATTAATTATAAAACCAAATAACGATGAAAAAACTAGTTTTAGTTCTATTTGTAGGTTTATTAGGATTCGCCCTGAATGCTCAAGAAAAAGTTGCGAAGATTGAATTTAAATCTGAAACCATAGACTATGGTACTATCGAAAAAGGTGCCAATGGTGTACGTGTTTTTGAATTTACCAACACAGGAAACACTCCTTTAATTGTTTCTAATGTAAAATCTTCTTGTGGATGTACTATCCCAAAGAAACCTGAAGCACCTGTTGCTCCTGGTGAAACTGGAAAAATTGAAGTAAAGTACAACACTACAAAAGTAGGTCCAATTAGAAAAACAATTACGGTAACGTCTAACGCAGACACTCCGACTATTGCATTGAAGATAAAAGGGACAGTCCTTTCTAAGACAGAAGTAAATTAAATTGTCTAGTACTAAATAATCGAGTACAGATTATTAAAAGATTAAAAGGCTGAATAATGATATCATTATTCAGCCTTTTTTTATAATGATTTTTTTAGTCTGAAACTAAAAACCAGTTCTTGACCATCTCTCTCAATTAATAGTCGAACATCTTTTCCTATTTTTTTATTAATCAGCGCACTCACTTCTTGTAATCTGTAGCTGTAAGTTCTTTTGCCATCAACACTTAAAATAACGTCTCCTTCTTTTAACCCAGCAAGTTCTGCAGGACTATTTTTACGTACTTCAGCAATTTCAAATGCAGGATGCAAAGCAATTTTATATCGTTTATCCAAAGCAATAGTTACCGCTCCATTAGTATTTTTATCATCAGAAACAATACCGTTAAAGTTAGACTCCAACTCTCTAACATAGCGTACACCATTATGTTGCAGCTCTATACCACTAACATTATATAAAAAAGGAGCTTTAAAGTTTCCATTCTTTTTTAAAGACATTTTAGCATTAGAATAATCAAAAATAATATTAAAACGTTTTAATATTTCTCCTCCAATACTTCCATCTCTACCATTCAGATTCTTAAAACTGCCATAATACAACTCATCTGGGAAAGCTACTATTGTATTTTTCAAGGTTAAGGCTCCTACATGAAGCTTTTCTATCTTTGCCCGATCACCAAATATACTCCCGTTTAGGCCTCTTCCCAAATAATCTTCAAATGATTGCTCTGGCAATAGCAGGTTTTTATCAGCATTTTCAAACAACCACAATGCATCACTACTCCCTGTATCTATAAGTAATTTTACAGGCATATTAGTTGCATATTTATTATCTAAACTAAGATTTACATATGCTTTTTTATGTACTATTTCTAAGTCAAAATTTTGATATTTATCACACTTTTTACACATGTACTTTTCGGGATCATGTAACACTATCTTTCTTTTAGAATACTTAATTTCAACAACTAAATCTCTAAACACATCATAACCAATTATTCCATGAACTGGTATCCCCAATCTTGGTGAAAAATTAATCTTTTTATCCATCACTAAAAACAAATCATGCGAACTACTATACGCATCACCTATTTTAAAACTATTAGCAGTAGATCTATAAGCTTTTACAGGCTCTCCTTCTCCTAACCCATTAATCAGTATTTCTCTTACATTTTTAATTCCAAGGGAATCTCTATTACTAAGATTAAACAAAATGGGCGTTCCTACTCCACTATCTAATATAAAAGAAAGTTCTACTCCATTAACCTCTATTGGTATTATTATAAGGTTATTAATAAACTTAAACTTTAGCTGAGAACTTTTTTCATTATTAAGCAACGAAAAATTTTGCGCAGAGGTAACTCCTATCACAAACATCAAAAAGACAACATATAAGTTCCTTAACTTCATCTTACATTTTTTAATTCATATAAGATACAATTTTATTGACTACAATACAACTCTTTTAACATTAGCTAACACTAATTATACGGTTAAACAATAGCACTTTATTAAATATATTTTGCATTTTTGCAACATTAAAAACCTATAAGCTAATGCCAACAATATCAAAAAAAGGAATTGCAATGCCTCAGTCTCCAATTCGGAAACTAGTTCCGTTTGCTGAAGATGCAAAAAAAAGAGGTACTAAAGTGTACCATTTAAACATCGGGCAACCAGATATAAAAACCCCAGACGTTGCATTAAATGCTGTAAAAGATAATGCTTTAAACGTAATAGCATATTCTAGAAGTGAAGGTTCTGACCAATACAGAGAAAAGCTTGCTACCTATTACAAAAAGAACAGAATTAATGTTTCTGCTACCGATATTATCGTCACCACTGGTGGTTCTGAAGCATTATTATTTGCAATGGGGACTATTGCTGATGTTGGTGATGAAATAATTATTCCAGAACCATTTTATGCAAATTACAATGGCTTTGCTACAGCCTCTGGAGTTACTATCGTTCCTGTTATTTCAAAAATAGAAGATAATTTTGCCTTACCTCCTATTGAAGCGTTTGAAAAACTAATTACTCCAAGTACAAAAGCTATACTTATTTGCAACCCTGGAAATCCAACTGGATATTTGTACTCAAAAGAAGAGATTAAGAAATTAGCTGTAATTGCAAAAAAACACAATTTGTTTTTAGTTGCTGACGAAGTTTATAGAGAGTTTACTTATGATGGTGCTTCTCATTATTCTATTTTAGAAGAATCTGGAATTGATGATAATGCTATAATTATTGATTCTGTTTCCAAAAGATACAGCATGTGTGGCGCTAGAATTGGATGTTTGGTTTCTAAAAACAAAGAAGTAATCAATACAGCAATGAAATTTGCTCAAGCACGTCTTTCTCCTCCAACCTACGCACAGATTGCTAGTGAGGCCGCTTTAGAGACTCCTGACACCTATTTCACAGAAGTAATTGAAGAATATGTGGAAAGAAGAAATACACTTATAACTGAGCTTCAAAAAATTGCAAATGTAAAAGTAGCTACTCCTAAAGGCGCTTTTTACTGTATAGTAGAATTGCCAGTTGCTAATGCCGAAGATTTTGCACAATGGTTGTTAGAAAAGTTCAATATTGAAAACGAAACTGTTATGGTTGCGCCTGCCGCTGGATTCTATTCTACACAAGGAATTGGAGAAAATCAAATCAGAATTGCATATGTTCTTCAAAAAGAAAATTTAATTAAAGCCGTTTCAATCATCAAAAAAGGATTAGAAGCTTACAACGCATAATGAATATAGAACACAATTTTTCTCTAAAAAACTACAATACTTTTGGTATTGATGCCAAAGCAAAGCACTTTTGTAGCATATCCTCAAAAGAGGAATTATCAGCAGTGCTAAACAACAGTAAATACCCAGATAGATTTATCCTAGGCGGTGGAAGCAATCTACTGCTTACCAAAGATATTCAGGCGCTTGTAATGCACATTAACCTAAAAGGCATTACCGTTTTAGAAGAAAAAGAAAATACCGTTTTTATAAAATGCATGGCAGGAGAAAACTGGCATGATTTTGTACAATGGACACTAGCAAACAATTACGGGGGATTAGAAAATTTATCGCTAATCCCTGGTAATGTTGGCACCTCTCCAATACAAAACATTGGTGCTTATGGCGTAGAACTTAAGGACAGTTTTATTAACTGTACCGCAGTAGAAATTGCTACTGGAAAAACGCTAAGTTTTGACAAAAATCAATGTGAATTTGGTTATAGAAATTCTATTTTTAAAAACGAAGCTAAAGGCAAATACATTATCACTAGTGTTACTTTTCAATTGAGCACAAAAAACCATGAACTAAAAACTAGCTATGGTGCTATTACTGAAGAACTAAACAACAATAACATTGGCAGTCCTACTCCAAAAGATGTCTCTAATGCAGTTATTAAAATTAGGAATAGCAAACTTCCAGATCCTAAAAAACTTGGAAATAGTGGTAGCTTTTTTAAAAACCCAGTAGTTGATGCTCAATTTTTTAAAAAATTCAACAGCAACTACCCTCAAGCTCCTTATTATAAAATTTCTGACACTACCTATAAAATTCCTGCGGGGTGGATTATAGAACAATGTGGTTTTAAAGGTATTAGAATAGGAGATGCAGGTGTACACAAAATGCAAGCTTTAGTTTTAGTAAATTATGGTAATGCTACAGGTGACGAACTATGGAGTCTTGCATTAGAAATACAACAAAAAGCAAAAACAAAGTTTAATATTGATATTAATCCCGAGGTAAATATTATATAAACAAAAACCCTCATGTATTAAATGAGGGCTTTCTTAACCAAACTAACCAATCAAAACTAGCCAAATAGCAAACTATACCATTCGTTATTTAGCTAAAATTTACTCATAAATGCTATTTAATTGATTTTTGAAACAATCAATTGTAGTTTTCTACGTTAAATTAAATAACTTTACAAGCTATATACGAGCTTAAAGTTTTAAATAGATTATCTAGAGTTACTAATTTAATGTTAAACTCATTTTTTGCATGAGCACGCTACTTGAAAAACACATTATAGAACTGTTATCCGAAAAGGACGAGAAAGCCATTTCTCTCCTTTACGATCACTATGCAAATACTTTACTTGGAGTTGCTTTAAAAGTGACTAAAAATGAAGAATTAGCACAAGACGTACTTCAGGAAAGCTTTGTTAAAATCTGGAAAAAAGCGGATACTTATGATCCTTCAAAAGCCAAACTATTTACTTGGCTTTTTAGAATAACCCGCAATACAGCTATTGACAAATTAAGAAGTATAAGTACAAAAAAAGAGAAGGAAGTCCAAATTGATGCTTCCAACGTATATAGTATTGGAGTGAGCAACTTAAACCCCGATCATATCGATGTTAAAGCTCATGTTCATAAACTAGACGAAAAATATCGTATAATACTAGACGCCTTGTTTTTTCAAGGTATGACACAACAGGAAGCCAGTGATGCACTAGACGTACCGCTTGGAACCGTAAAATCTAGGTTAAAAATTGGCCTTAGAGAATTAAGAAAAGTGTATGGATCTGTAGTAATGCTTTTACTGTTTTTGTCATTAACTTAATAAAGTAATGGAAGAAAAAATAAAAATATTCTTAGCCTCTGATTTGCTTGAAAAATATCTTGTTGGAACAACTACCATTCAAGAATCTCATCAAGTAGAACGGTATATTAGTTTATATCCAGAAGTCAAAAAATTATACGAAGAACTACAAGAAAATCTAGAGCAATACGCAAAAGCCTATGCTGTAAAAGCTCCTGAAGGTCTTAAAGAAAAAGTAATCCATGCTGTTAATGCTAACAAATCCTTAGAGAGTAGAAAATTCTTTAAATACGCAATTGCAGCAAGTTTTATTGCTTTTCTTTTTGCTGGAACATCTTATTTTTTTTGGAATCAGAATCAAAATTTAAAACAAGAAAACAGTATTGTTAATCAGCAAATAAAATCTTTAGAGGAAAACTGGAATAATAAATTAGAAAACATTAGAAACCAATTTATTGTACTAAACAATCCTGATACTAAAAAATATATTCTTAAAAGTAGAAAGGCAAAAAACCTTAAGGCTATCGCTTATGTAAACCCAATTAAAAAACTATCATATATTAATGTTGCCAGCTTACCAGAAATTCCTGCCGAAAAGTGTTTTCAAATGTGGGCAGAAGTAGATGGTAAATTAGTTAGCTTGGGGGTTATTAACGATGCCAACGACAAATTGCTTGCACTTCCTTATGATGAAAATGCTGTAAGTTACAATATTAGTATTGAACCAAAAGGTGGAGCCAATAGTGCTTCTAAAGAAAATATTATCAGTAAAATTTCTATTCAGTAATATTTACAAATTAAGGTTCTTTTTATTGGTTTTTTCTATAAATTTACACTCTGAAAAGATAGATACATGAAACATCCATCTGTAAAGGTCTCCATACCCGAAAAGATGACTAATAAGGATGCGCCATGTGACCGATTTAATAAAATAAACATAGATAGATGAAACTTTTATTTCTAACATTAGGTTTATTAGCTTTGGCTGTAGCAGGCATTGCTATAAAATTATGGGCAAAAAAAGACGGAGAATTTGCTGGAACTTGTGCTAGTCAAAGTCCTTTTTTGAATACTAATGACGAACCATGTGGTTTTTGTGGAAAACTTCCAGAAGAACAAGATTGCAAAAAAGAGGAAATAGAAACTACTGCATAACATTTAAAAGACTCACTTTTCCTTAAATACTAGTTTTTTGTAAAGTTTCTTTCTATATTTATTGCTTATACTAAACATCTTCAATTGAAGAAAGACGAAAATCATATCCAAGAGCAAATAAAAAAAGCTAAGGAAGGAAATCAAATAGCCTACAGTTACTTACTTAATACTTACTGGAGTTTTGTTTATGGATTTCTGCTAAAGAGAACCAATAACGAAAGTGATTCTGAAGATATTACAATTCAGACCTTTTCAAAAGCATTTGACAAGCTAAAAACTTTTGATGAATCTTATGAGTTTAAAACATGGCTAATTACCATTTCTAAAAACATCCATATTGATTTAATTAGAAAACGTAAAAAAAGCCTCATTAAAGAAGCGTCTCCTGGTACTGAAGAAGCCATCAACAACATTCTAGATGATTCCCCAACCATTGAAGATAAAATAATTACTGAACAAAATTTAACTGTTTTACTTCAACATATAAAAAAACTAAAACCGCATTACCAAAAAGTAATTAACCTAAGGTACTTTAACGAACTTAGTTATCAAGAAATTGCTAATGAAATAGAGGAGCCTCTTGGTAATATTAAAGTTAAATTATTACGTGCAAAAAAATTACTAGCAGCAATAATTGTCGCTAAAAAATGAAAAGCCTCCTAAAAAAGTTAGGGCCAGGATTGTTGTTTGCAGGTGCTGCAATAGGAGTATCACATTTAGTACAATCTACAAAAGCCGGGGCCACATTTGGCTTTGGGTTGCTTTGGGCATTGCTTTTGGTCAATCTTTTTAAATACCCTTTTTTTCAGTACGGAACTAGGTATGCTATTGCCACTGGAGAAACCCTTCTGGAAGGTTATAAAAAACTAGGAACATGGGTTCTTGTAATTTATTACCTTTTAACATTTGCAATAATGTTTACGATACAAGCCGCAGTTACTATTGTAACCGCAGGTCTGGCTACTGCACTCTTTGGAGATTTTATGCCTTTAGAATTATGGGCTGTTCTAATTCTTGCGCTTTCTTTTTTACTGCTTTATTTTGGAGGTTTTAACCTTCTAGATAATTTTATAAAAATCATTATCATAATACTTAGCATAAGTTCCATTTTAGCAGGAGCAATTGCCTTATTTAGTACGACTGCTCCAGTATCTTTTGTGCAAATTATTCCTGAATCTGCTGTCGAGATCACTTTTTTAATTGCATTTATGGGCTGGATGCCTACTTCATTAGACGTATCGGTTTGGAGTTCAATATGGACTGTAGAAAAACAAAAAAACAATCCTGAAATTGATCAAAAAACTGCGCTATTAGATTTTAACATCGGGTATATCGGCACTGTAATACTGGGCTTTGTCTTTATATTATTAGGCACAGTAATTATGTATAATAGCGGAGAAGTATTCAGTAAATCTGGAGGTGTATTTGCTATACAGCTTATAGAAATGTATACAAATAGCCTTGGAAGTTGGGCATACTTTATAATCGGTATTGCTGCTTTTACCACAATGCTTAGCACTACTGTTACCTGTTTAGACGCTTCTCCTAGAGCCATGCAAAAAGCCACTACCCTACTTTTTGGAGAATTAAAAAAAGGGTATCTAATTTGGATGCTATTTTTAGCCATTGGAACATCATTTATTTTTTTCTTCTTAGCTTCAGAAATGGGACTTTTGATAAAAATAGCCACCATACTATCCTTTTTAACAGCTCCTTTTTTTGCCATTGTTAACTTATGGCTCATTAGTTCTAAACACACACCAAAAGACTGGCACCCATCTAAACACCTTAAAATACTTAGCTATTTAGGAATTGTTTTTCTTTTAGGATTTGGAATCTGGTACTTAACCATATTATAATTCACTCTTGCCTTAGCAAACAAATTATTTATGCCTTTCATTTTGAAGCACAAACCGTATTAGTTTGTATCTTTGTGGTTCGAAAATTTGATTCATGAGTACAGAGACTATCAAAAGTGTAGCCCCTCCAAAAGGAAAGCCAAAATGGTTAAGAGTAAAACTTCCTACAGGAAAAAAATACACACAGTTACGAGGTTTAGTAGACAAATATAACTTAAATACTATTTGTGCCTCAGGAAGCTGCCCTAACATGGGCGAATGCTGGGGAGAAGGAACTGCAACTTTTATGATCTTAGGTAATATTTGCACACGTTCTTGTGGTTTTTGCGGTGTTAAAACTGGCAGGCCAGAAACTGTAGACTGGGAAGAACCAGAAAAAGTAGCGAGATCCATAAAAATCATGAGTATAAAACATGCTGTACTTACCTCTGTTGATCGTGATGATTTAAGAGATATGGGATCCATTATTTGGGGAGAAACTGTAAAAGCAGTGAGACGAATGAATCCAAATACAACATTAGAAACCCTTATTCCAGATTTTCAAGGGGTAACAAAAAATATAGATCGGATTATTGCCGTAGCTCCAGAAGTTGTTTCTCATAATATTGAAACGGTAAAAAGACTTACCAGAGAGGTTAGAATTCAAGCAAAATATGAAAAAAGTTTGGGTGTATTAAAATACCTAAAAGATGAAGGCATTAATAGAACCAAATCTGGAATTATGCTTGGGCTTGGAGAAAAAGAAGAAGAGGTTATACAAACGCTTCACGACCTCAGAAATGTAAATGTAGATGTTGTTACTATTGGGCAATACCTTCAGCCATCAAAAAAGCATCTACCTGTAAAGCAATTTATAACTCCAGATCAATTTAAAAAATACGAAGAAATTGGTTTAGACCTTGGCTTTAGACATGTAGAGAGTAGCGCACTAGTTCGTTCTTCATATAAAGCACAAAAGCACATTAATTAAATTCAATTCGTTTTAAAAAATGAAACCTATAAATGTTGCCATAAATGGTTTTGGAAGAATTGGAAGAACCTTCTTCCGTTTAGCATTAAACCATCCAGATATTAATATTGTTGCCATTAATGATATTGCTTCGGCAAAAACACTAAGCCACTTACTTAAATACGATAGTATTCATGGTAGGTTAACAAATAAAATAACGTATCAAGAAGATGCTATAGTTGTTGATGGTAAAAAAACAGCGTTACTAAACTGCAATACTATTGAAACCTTAGATTGGTCAGCATTTAATGTTGATATCGTTGTTGAAGCAACAGGAAAATTTAAAGAAAAATCACAGTTAGATTACCATATAAAAAATGGTGCAAAAAAAGTAATTCTTTCTGTTCCTCCAAGTGACAATTCTATAAAAATGATTGTTTTGGGCGTTAATGATCATGAGCTAGACGGTACAGAAACACTTATATCTAATGCCTCTTGCACAACCAATAATGCAGCTCCAATGATCAAGATTATTAATGAGCTATGTGGCATTGAACAAGCCTATATTACCACAATTCATTCTTATACCTCTGATCAAAGTTTGCATGACAGCCCACATAGAGATTTAAGAAGAGCAAGAGCTGCTAGTCAATCTATTATACCCACCACCACTGGTGCAGCAAAGGCACTTACTAAGGTTTTTCCTGAGTTAGCTAACGTTATTGGTGGATGTGGAATTAGGGTTCCTGTACCCAACGGGTCTTTAACTGATATTACTTTTAATGTCAAAAAAGAAACTACTATTAAGGAAATAAACGCAGCTTTTAAAAAATATGCTGATAACGAATTAAAGGGCATTTTAAGCTATACAGAGGATCCAATTGTATCAGTAGATATTATTGGTGAACCTTATTCTTGTATCTTTGATGCCTCAATGACTTCTGTTATAGATAAAATGGTGAAGATTATTGGTTGGTACGACAATGAAGCAGGGTACAGCAATAGATTAATAGATTTAATACTTCGTCTAAGAAATATTTAACTTATATTTGTTAAATCCCTAACTCTCTATATAACATTGAAAAAGAATTACATCTTATTCCTTATTCTCCTTTTCTCTTATTTGGGATTTTCTCAAATAAGAAAACAAAGCACTACTATTAAAATAAATGCTGCACTGCAAAAAGTTACGCTTTTAAAAAATCAGAACAAATTTGATGCTGCTTTTACTGAGCTAAAAAAAGCAATTTTATTTTCAGAAAAAAACAGAGATAATAAATCCCTAATTGACTGTTATAATGAATACGCACTACTTTATCTAGAAACAGAAAATCAAAAAAATGCAAGCTTTTTCTTAGATCGTGCTAAGTATATTTTAAAAAAAACAGAGTACCCATATGGTTTTGGTAAAGTAAAAAGTATTGAAGCCTTAATTTTTATAAAAAACCAAAAATACAATCAAGCTCGTGCCTTATTGTATGAGGCTAAGCAACAAAGTAACAACAGAAATCTGTTACATTTCATATTGCTATATGAAGGTTATATCTATACCGCTCAAAAAAACTATCCCGATGCAAAAACTAATTTTAATGCATTAGTTGCTAATCAAGATCCAAAAGATCAGAAAAACTTTAAAACTAAAGGGTATATTAATTTAGCCAAAATAAACCTTTTAGAAAACGAAATTAATGAAGCTAAGGAAAATAGTAAGCTTGCCTATGATATGGCAACTAGTAATAACTATATTCAAAAGAGGCTAGAATCTAGTAAGTTATTAAGCGATTCTTACGAATTATTAAAAAAATACGAATCGGCACTTTTTTATACCAAAGAAAACAAGAGACTATACGACTCTATTAATGCACCAGAAAAAACACGTATTCGCGAAGAACTTATATACACTCAGCATGTAAATTCTTTACAAGAACAAATAAAAAAGCAGGACAAAACCATAGATCAACTTAGTCAATCTGAAGACAGGTTTAAAACTGTTAGTTTACTAACTTCTGGTTTTTTGATTATTATTTCTTTGTTAGCGATTTCTCTTTATAGGACTAACCAAATAAAAATTAGCACAAACGATTTATTAGTTAGAAAAAACAAAGAATTAGTAATTGCTAAGGATGAAGCTGAACGTGCTATGAAAGCAAAAACTCAGTTCCTTTCCACAGTTAGTCATGAATTACGTACACCACTATATGCCGTTACAGGATTAACGCATTTATTATTAGAAGAAAACCCAACAGAAAATCAAAAAGAACATTTAAAATCTTTAAAATTCTCAGGAGATTACCTGCTTGGTTTTATTAACGATATTCTTCAAATAAATAAAATTGAAGCCAATAAATTACTTACTGACAAGGTTGCTTTTAGCATTCAAAAGGTCTTATCTGAAGTTATTTTATCATTGCAACAAACGGCAAAAGAAAACGATACAAAGGTATTTTTAGAGATTGATAAAACTATCCCAAAAATTCTAATAAGTGATCCCATAAAAATATCACAGATATTTATAAACCTTGTTGGTAACGCCATTAAATTTACACACGGAGGAAAAGTAACAATACTAGCCAAACTTCTAGAAATAGACGAGTCAAATTCTAAAATATTTTTTGAGATAGCAGATACTGGAATAGGTATTTCAAAAGAAATGCAAGAAAATATTTTTGAAAGCTTTGAGCAAGGCTCCATACAAATTAACAGAAAATATGGTGGTACTGGACTTGGACTTACAATTGTAAAAAGTATACTTAACCTTTTTGGTAGTGAAATTCAACTTAAAAGTACATTAGGCATTGGTAGCTCTTTTTTCTTTGATATTGATTTTGAAAACATCAAAGAAAACCAAGGACAAGAAATCAAAAAACTAAAACTCAAAAACCTCCCTTTAGATGGTTTGCATATGTTGTTGGTTGAGGACAACAAAATAAATCAGGTAATTACCAAAAAAATGTTGTTAAAAAAGGGCATTACATCTGATATTGCCAATAATGGTTATGAAGCCATTAATATGGTAAAACAAAAAGAATATGATGGTATTTTAATGGATATTCATATGCCAGGAATTAGCGGTACTATTACTACTGAAGAAATTAGAAAGTTCAATACCAAAATTCCAATTATTGCACTTACCGCGATTTCTTTAGACGACAGCACAGAACATTTTTATTTAGCAGGTTGTAATGATGTTATTACAAAACCTTTTAAACCAGAAGTTTTCTATCAGAAAATTGCTGAAAACCTATTAACTGGTATGGGCAAATCACTTACTTCTGAATCTTAACTATTTTCTGCTACGTATTTTAAAATACAACTCTCAAAAATAAGACCATCATTATTTAAAAACCGATGTGTAATTGGTAAATAATAACTCTGCTTTACTTCTGAATTTAACCTCACAAAATCTTTTTCTGTAGTAATAATTAATTCTTTGCTATTCATCAATTCAAATTCTTTAGCAGAGAAAAAATGATGATCCTCATAAGACAAATGTTCAAAACTCATGTCTTTTTCTTTTAAAAACTGTACTAGCGGTTTTGGATTTGCAATACCTGTTACCAACGTAAACTTTTTGTCTTTAAGCTCATCAAGTGTAGCCACACCTGTATTAGATTTTAATTCTTTTGCATAGCCAATAGCACTAAAAACTAATGTTTGGTTAGCACTTAATTTTAACCGTTGTTTTATTGCGATTCGTTCTTTCTCAGTTAAATTAGTTGGACATTTTGTAACCACAATCAAATCTGCCCTTTTAGCCTGTGCTTTACTGTCTCTTAACGTTCCTGTAGGCAAATAGAAATCGTTATCATATAAGTTATCATATGCGGTTAACAGCATGTAAAAACCTGCCTTAACCTTTCTGTGCTGAAAAGCATCATCCAATAAAATTACAGAAGGATCAACTCTTTTCTTTAGCTCTGTTATCCCATGAACCCTATCTGCATCAACAGCAAGGGCAATTTTTGGAAACTTTTTCCATATCTGAAAAGGTTCGTCCCCTAGTTCATCAACCAAACTAGTGCTATTTGCCAATAAAAATCCCTTAGATTTTCTTTTATATCCTCTACTCAAAACGGCAACCTTTTGCTGATCTTGAAGCAAAGCAACCAAGTACTCAATCATTGGTGTCTTTCCTGTTCCACCAACACTTAAGTTTCCCACACATATTATTGGTGTTGTAAAAGATGTTGAAGTAAAAACTCCAATATCATAACACCAGTTACGAAACCAAACAACCAATCCATATAGTAATGAAAAAGGATACACTAATTTTTTTAAAAGCCACATGGCAACGAAATTATAATATTTTATCTTTGGTAACACATAAAAGTTATAAAATGGTTATAAAAGATGTAATATCTATCCTTGAAGCGCTATCTCCATTGGCCTATGCGGAAGATTTTGATAATGTTGGGCTCTTAGTTGGCGATAAAAATACTGAAGTAAGTGGAATTTTGGTTACCCTAGATACATTAGAAAATGTTATTGATGAGGCAATAGCTATAAAAGCAAACCTTATTATAAGTTTTCATCCTATAATTTTTTCTGGATTAAAAAAAATAACTGGGAACAATTATGTAGAACGGGTAGTTATAAAAGCGATACAAAACAATATTGCAATCTTTAGCATGCATACCGCTCTTGATAACTCTTTTAAAGGTGTTAATGATGGTATTTGTTCTGTTTTGGGCCTACAAAACAGAAAGATTTTAATTCCACAAAAAGGAAGCTTAAAAAAACTTACCACCTATGTTCCTTCTAATGCAGCAGATACACTTAGAATAGCATTATGTAAAGAAGGTGCTGGTGCCATCGGAAATTACAGCGATTGTAGTTTTACTTTTTCTGGTACAGGTAGCTATAAAGGAAATGAAAATAGTACTCCTGTTTTAGGCAAAAAAGGAGAAATTCATTTCGAAAAAGAAGTGTGCCTCAATCTTACTTATCAAAAGCATTTGGAACAAAATATTCTTAATTCGCTCGTTAAAAACCATCCATATGAAGAAGTTGCTTACGAAATTAGCACATTAGAGAACAAAAATAAAGAAATTGGCATGGGAATGCTAGGCGAATTAACGACAGAAATGGATGAGCAAGATTTCTTAGTATTGCTAAAAGAAAAGATGAATGTTTCAGCATTAAGACATAGTAGTTTACTAGGCAGTAAAATAAAAAAAGTGGCTGTTTTAGGAGGTTCTGGAGCTTTTGCCATAAAAAATGCAATTGCTGCAAAAGCAGATATTTATATTACATCTGACCTTAAGTACCATGACTTTTTTAGTGCAGAAAACAAAATAATTTTGGCAGATATAGGACATTATGAAAGTGAACAGTTTACAAAAAACCTATTAGTAGAGTATCTTACAAAAAAAATTCCTAATTTTGCAATCTCTTTATCGAAGAGTAATACGAATCCTATCAAGTATTTTTAATATATGGCAAAAAAGAAAGAATCAACAGTAGAAGAAAAATTAAGAGCATTATACGATTTGCAATTAATAGACTCCAGAGTTGATGAGATGAGAAACGTTAGAGGTGAATTGCCTTTAGAGGTTGAAGATTTAGAAGATGAAGTAACAGGTTTAAAAACCAGATTAGAGAAATTATCTGCAGAGCAAGATGTTCTTGTTCAAGAAATTGCCGGAAAGAAAAATTCTATTGAGGAATCTAAATCTTTAATAAAAAAGTATTCTGAGCAACAAAAAAATGTTAGAAATAATAGAGAATACAATTCTATCAGTAAAGAAATTGAATTTCAAGAGTTAGAAATTGAATTGGCTGACAAGAATATTAAAGAATTTAAAGTTCTAATAGAGCACAAGAAAGAAGTTATTGGAAAAAGCAAAGAGCGCTATAAAGAAAAAGATTCTCATTTAAAATTCAAAAAAGGAGAATTAAAGGATATTATTGCTGAGACTGAAAAAGAAGAAAAAGCTTTATTAGAAAAATCAGAGAAATATCAAGATCAAATAGAAGATCGTTTAATTACTGCTTACAAGCGTATTAGAGCTAATGCTAAAAACGGTTTAGCTGTTGTTGCTATAGAACGTGGTGCTAGTGGAGGTTCTTTCTTTACTATTCCACCTCAAGTACAAATGGAAATTGCTGCTCGTAAAAAAATTATCACTGATGAACATAGTGGTCGTATTTTAGTTGATCCAGCATTAGCGGAAGAGCAAAAAATAAAAATGCAAAGGGTTTTTGATAAAATCTAATCCTTATCATTTTTCTATAAAACAAAAAAATCTCAAGAATTCTTGAGATTTTTTTTGTTTATTACTTTTAGCCATTAGCTCAATAATGCTAATATCTTATCTTCTATTTCTTTAGATTCCCATTTGTTTTCAATATCAGGAATAGCCATTACTTTATCCATTATTGCGGCTTGTTGCTCTCCTATTTCTAATGCTTCGGCATACGGTTTATCAGAAAAGGTAACTCTGCTGTACAATGGCACCCATTTCTGCGGATGTTTTGTTGCGAATGACGCTTCTATTTTTTTTCTTAATAAAAACTGCTCATCTGCCGTTTTGCTACTCATTTCCATAAAATTATTAAAACTTAAAGCTGCAATGGCATCAGCATTAGGCTTCCTTCTGGTTTCATATTGCTTAAATATAGCTTCCCAATCATCTTTGTAGATGCTCATTAAATCATTTAAAACAGTAACATCTTCAAAACCAGCATTCATTCCCTGTCCATAAAAAGGAACGATAGCATGAGCTGCATCACCAATTAGCGCTACTTTATCCCAATAAGTCCAAGGAAAACATTTCATTGTAACCAATGCACTTGTCGGATTCTTAAAAAAATCATCCTGTAACTCTTTTATTAAATGTGCTACATTAGGAAAATATGTATTAAAAAAGGACTTTACTTTTGCATCAGAATTTAAAGAATCAAAAGACACTTCTCCTTCAAATGGCATAAATAAGGTACAGGTAAAACTACCATCCAAATTGGGTAAGGCGATAAACATAAATTTACCTCTTGGCCAAATATGTAATGAATTTTTATCTAATTTATGCGAACCATCCTCATTAGCAGCAATAGAAAGCTCTTTATAACCCGTATCCAAAAAACTCTGAGAATAATCGAATCTACTTCTTCTTTGCATTCTATGACGAACTCTAGAAAAGGCTCCATCCGCTCCAAAAATAATATCATACTGGATTTGCTCCCATGTATTTTTATCTTCTTCTCCAACGCTTAAAACGGCTTCAGGCAGATTAACATCCCACACTTTTGCATCAAAAATAAAATTAGCACCTTCTTGTTCTGCTAAATCAATCATTTTTCTATTGAGCACTCCTCTGGAAATAGATGATATTGCTTCTCCTTCTTTTCCATAAGGTTGAAAAGACATAGGCTTGTCCAAAACATGTATTGCCCTTTTATTCATTGGAATTGCTATTTTTTTTATTTCGTCAGCAATACCAACTTTCTCCAAAGCATTCCAGCCTCTTACAGACATTGCCAAATTAATTGACCTTCCTGAAAAAGCTATTTTTCTAATATCTGGGCGCCTATCATATACATCTACATTATGCCCTGCCTTTTTTAAATATATAGCAAGTAACGATCCTACTAATCCACTACCTACAATAGCGATCTTCTTTGGACTTTGTTTCATAGAAATGTTATTTTACTTGCCAAAAATTGCTGAGAACTTAAAAAAAGCTAAATCCAAGCTTCAATATCTTTAGCAAGATTTTTTTAACATTGAAACCTTCACAAATTTAATTATTAATTTTAAACTATTACTATATCAGCTTTAACTTTCTATCCTTTATATATGCAAACTTTGTTTTATATTTACGGCCACGATCAATCAATAACTTCTCATGAAAAAAATTATTCTGCTTCTTATTGCTATAAGTTTTTTTACAGCTTGTAAAAACAAACAAGAGCAAACAATAAAAACAGTCGTAAAAAAGACCATATTAGAAAAAATAGCAACCGCACATGGTATTTCTCATTGGAATGATATTAAAGAACTAAAATTCACCTTTAATGTTGATAGAGGAGCATCACATTTTGAACGTTCTTGGCATTGGAATAGAACAACAAAGACAGTAATACAATATAGTAAAACAGATACCACAAGCTACAACCGGGCTTCCATAGATAGTACTATTGCAAAAACTGATGCAAGTTTTATAAATGACAAATACTGGCTTTTAGCTCCTTTTAACCTTGTATGGGATAAGAATATAACATATTCTGTTATCGATAGTATTTCTGCTCCTATAAGTAATGAAACTATGCAAAAGCTAACTATTGTTTACCCAAAAGAAGGCGGCTATACTCCTGGTGATGCCTATGACTTTTACTTTAGAGATGATTATATTATTAGAGAGTGGTCTTTTAGGAAAGCAAATGCAGAAAAAGCCTCTTTAACCACTACATGGGAAGATTATATTGATATTTCTGGTATAAAAATAGCACAGATTCATAAAAACAAGGAAGGGGATTTCAAGCTGTTTTTTACTGATCTCGCTATTACTAAATAACTTGCTCGCAAAACCAATTATTACCTATAATGTTGTTTGTGATTTAAAATCCTCAAGACATAGACTACGTCACTTTTGACGATATAATGAATTGAATAATTGAAACCATTAAAATGCAACCTCCTTACATTTCGATAATAAATTTGAAATAAAAAGGGATTAATTTTCAAATAGTTAATTTGAACTTTAAAATCAGTAATAAAATCTGTTTCTAGATCAGAAATGGCATAATAACATTTTGCTGTTAAAAAATCTTTCTCTGCTGTCTTTGAAATTTTAATACTATAGCCCATTTTTACTCATCATATCTTCTATACTAGAAAATTCAATTTCGTTATTCTCAAATTGATCTAATATACCGTCCATCATGATTACATATTCCTTAGAAGGCAATTCTAATTTCTTAGCTTTTTGAATCACTAAAAACTCCAAATAGTTTTTTAAACTCCTATTTTGCTTTTTTGCTTCAATTTCCAATGTTGCAATAATTGTTTTATCAAGGTGTAATTCTTTCCGAACCATAATCAACTATTTTATACGTACAATATACGTATAAAATAGTTGATTCTTATATTAGCATGAATATTTACTTAAAAAAACAACTAATTGTTACTCTCTTTTTCCAGAATACCTCGCTTTAATAACTGCCCAAAATGATACATATCTTCATAAGAACAATAAAAAGGAGCTGGTGCCAAACGGATTACATTTGGCTCTCTCCAATCTGTAATTACTCCATTTTTCATTAAGAACTGAAATAATTCTTTTCCTTCTCCATGCAGTAAAACAGAAAGCTGACAGCCTCTTTCAGTTGGAGTTATAATTTCAAAAGAACTCTCCACTTCTTTGTCTATTTCTTGCAATACAAACTCTAGATATTGTACTATTAGTTTTTGTTTGGTTAATAAAGCATCCATGCCTACTTCATCAAAAAGTTGTAATGAAGCTAGATATGGAGCCATCGCCAATATAGATGCATTACTCATCTGCCAAGCTTCCGCATTAGGCATTGGCACAAAATCGGGCTCCATTAAAAAGCGACGTTTTTTATCATGCCCCCACCATCCTTCAAACCTAGGAATATCTTTCTGGTTTAAATATTGCTCGTTCACATAGATTCCAGATGCATTCCCTGGACCACTATTCATGTACTTATAACTACACCATGCAGCAAAATCTACTCCCCATTCATTCAACTTTAATTCAATATTACCAGCTGCATGCGCTAAATCCCATCCTACAAAAGCACCAACTTCCTTTGCCTTTGCAGTAATGGTTTTCATATCAAAAACCTGTCCATTATAATAATTAACGCCTCCAATAAGCACCAAAGCCAATTCATCACCAACTTCGGCAATCTTATCTAAAATATCTTCTGTTCTCCATGCATGCTCCCCTTCTCTTTTTTTGATCGTTACTATAGTATCTTCTTTTTTATAACCATGAAAACGAACTTGGCTATCTAACATATATTGATCGCTAGGAAAAGCTTTTTCTTCGCATATAATTTTGAATCGTTTGCTTGTTGGTCTATAAAATGAAACTAATAACAGGTGTAAGTTTACCGTTAACGTATTCATAACTGTAACTTCTTCTGGTTTTGCACCAACTACTTTAGACAACTGCTCTGCAAAGCGTTCTTGATAGTCCCACCAAGGTTTTTCTGCATAAAAATGTCCTTCTACTGCCAGTTCTGCCCAGTCTTTCATCACTTCGTTTACATAATCTTTAGCATTTTTTGGTTGCAGCCCTAAGGAATTCCCAGTGAAATAGATAACATCCTTATCATTTACCTTTGGAAAATGAAACTTGCCTCTATAGTCTTTTAAAGGATCTTGGGCATCCAACTCTTGAGCAAAAGCTTGGGTATTTTTGAAGTTCATTTATTCTGTTTTTTTCAAAAATAAGAATTCAAAATTTAATATTTTTACAAAAAAATAAATCATGCACTTTATTCCTGAAATTTTAGAAACTTATATTGATAATTCTTCGGAAAACGAGCCTAAAGTTCTAGAAGAACTTACAAGAGAAACCCATCAAAAAATTATTCAACCCAGAATGATTAGTGGGCATTATCAAGGTAGAGTTTTAAGTATGCTTTCTAAACTTTGTAATCCTAAAACTATTGTTGAAATAGGAACCTATACTGGCTATTCTGCTATTTGCTTGGCGGAAGGTTTGCAAAAAGATGGTATGTTACACACCATTGATGTTAATGAGGAATTAGAAGCCATACAATCCAAATATTTTGAGAAAAGTGGCTATCACAATCAAATAACGCAACATATTGGTGATGCTTTGGAAATAATCCCTACACTAAATTTTTCTTTTGATCTTGTTTTTATTGATGCTGAAAAAACAAGTTACCCTAAGTATTTTGATGCTGTGATTGAAAAAATGAATCCTGGAGGTTTGATACTTTCCGATAACGTACTCTGGAGTGGTAAAGTAATTGAACCACTAAACCCAAAAGATGTTGCTACCAGAACATTACTTGAGTATAACAAAATGCTAAAAGAAGACCCTAGAGTAGAAACAGTATTACTTCCGCTTCGTGATGGATTGACATTGAGTAGGGTGTTGTAAAAATAGTATTGAGAATGTGGTGTTAAGTAATGTTACTAATATGAAAAATAATGGTCAAATGACGACTTTCTTGACGTTAACCACTTATTTCATATACACATAAGTACTCGTTTGTGAAACAGAAAAACTTTTAATACTTAGTAAAAATATTCTCAGGCGTGCTTTTGTTCATTGAAATACTTTTCTAACTGTTTAACTAAATGCTCTCTTCCTGAATTATTTTCATTTTCATATAGCTCAGTGGCAAATCCACCAGTTGACCAGTTTTCTTCTTCAAATTCTATTGCTAGACAAAATTTATCGACTGAGAATGGGTTTTTTATCACTTTCCAAATCGCAATATTCTTTTCTACCAAAATTTGCATAAAAATTATTGACAGAAAATCTTCAAATTCTGTTCGATAGACTTTTTCTTCAATTTCCTTATCCAAATATGTTCTGTAATATAATTTTTCCAACAAAACTAAATATTCAGAATTATAGGACAACTTATTGTCAACATGTTCAGATACAAGTCTTTTAAACTCCTTAAGGTTTCTATCTTTTTCCGAAAGTATTTTTTGTTCTGCTAATTTGAAATCATCATAAGACTGTCCAAAATCACTAAACGGGTCATCATTTTTATTTTCTTCAATCATTCAACTAAAGTGATTCTTTCTTACTCTAAAAATTACATTCAATTACTAAGCAACAACCTTCCGATACCCACTATAAAATAAAAAAGCCATTAAACTACCAACAGTACCTCCTACCAGAATATCTAATGGATAATGTGCGCCAACATATATTCTACTATAGGCAAATAATATTGGCCATATAAATAGCAGCCATATCCACTTTGTTTTTTTTCTAAAAAACAAAACTGATACTACTGTTAAAGAAAATGATGAGGCGGAATGCCCAGAAAAGAAACTAAAATTTGATGCTGGAGTTACAATTCTTATCAATCCTAAGATTTCGGGATCGTTACTTGGCCTTAATCTTGATACGTTAATTTTTACCAGCTCGGTAAACAACAACACAGAGATAATTAATAAAGTATAGGTAATAGCTATTTTTAATGCTTCATTTTTTGGATGTTTCTTAAAGATAAGATACACTATTAGCAGAAAAAGAGGGATCCAATGTTCTATAGTTGTAATTAAAATCCAAAAAGGATCAAAAATCTCAGATCCTAAACTATTTAAATATACAAGTAGTTCTTGATCGTACTTTACAAGACCATCAGCCATTAAGAATTACGCTTTACTGATCCTGTAATTTCTTTAATTTCGTTTTTTACTTTACCAATTTCTTGATTGATGTCCTTTACAAAATCGGTATCTATACCTTGCTTATCAGCACTCTTTTGAATTTCGTATTTGATATCGTTTGTAGCATCTTTAAGCTGTCGCATTCCCTTTCCTAAGCCTCTAGCTATGGTCGGAATTTTATCCGCACCAAAAACCATTACCACTATAAATAGTATAAAAAATATTTCTCCTCCGCTGATAAATAAAAACATAGACCGTAAAATTGTATACAAATATAATGAAAGTTGTTTAGATCAACTCTATTCAACAGCTTTCTGTTTTAAACTCAACCCTAAATTTAACTTTTGGGTATAAAAAAACCCTGCTAATGCAGGGCTTTTTATTATAATATATAAAAGGCTTATCCTTTTACTTTTGTCTTAAACTTGTCAAAATCAGACTTCTCTTCTTTCTTTGGCCAAGAATTGTTTGTTGTGTCAATATCAGCAGTTTCTGCCTTTGGATCTACAACAATACCAACGATTTCTTTTTCAGAAGCCATTACTCTTTTTACCTCAGCATCATTTTTTCTCCAAATTTCTGGAGGATATGTCACCGATTTTGTAGAACCATCTTTATAAGTATACTCTACAATAATTGGCATTGGAATACCACCTGGCTTTTCGAAAGTAACTTCATAAAAGAATTTTGGAGTTTTTAATTTTGCTCTTTCAGCAGGAGTAAAATTATCCATTAAATATTCTTTTAAGTTTTTAGACGATTCTGCAGGTTTTGCCGTTTTTAAGCTCTCTGTATAGTCTTCGCTACCTTCTTCTACCATATATACTAATGGTGGTAAATCAGCTTCTGAAACTTTATTTTTCTCCATATAATCGCGCATACGCTTATTTGGTTTAGTAGAAACATAATATTTCTTAACACCTTTTACTCCGATATCTACATAATCTGTAGTATAAAACCAAGCTCTCCAATACCAATCTAAATCTACAGCAGATGCATCTTCCATAGTTCTAAAGAAATCTTCTGGTGTTGGGTGCTTAAACATCCATCTTTGTGCGTATGTTTTAAAAGCATGATCAAATAACTCTCTACCCATTACTGTTTCTCTAAGGATATTTAATGCTGTTGCTGGTTTTCCATAAGCATTAGGTCCTAATTGATAAACATTTTCTGGATTAGACATAATTGGAGAAATAAAACTTTGATCTCCACTCATGTAACGTACAATTTTTGCTGGTGCTCCTCTTCTTGATGGATATGCATCTAAACCTTTAATTGCTTTTGGAAATTCTTCTCCGAAATCTTGTTCAGCTACATATTGCATAAAAGTATCTAAACCTTCATCCATCCATCCCCACTGACGTTCATCAGAGTTTACAATCATTGGGAAGAAGTTATGCCCTACTTCGTGAATAATTACACTAATCATTCCGAATTTTGTTCTATCAGAATATTCTCCTTTTTCATCTGGTCTACCATAGTTCCAGCAAATCATTGGATATTCCATCCCTTGATTTTTAGCATGAACAGAAATAGCCTTTAAGTAAGGATAATCAAAAGTAAGTTTAGAATATGATTTTAAAGTAGTTGCAACTGCTTTAGTAGAGTACTCTTCCCATAATGGATTTCCTTCTTTTGGATATAGCGATACCGCCATTACTTCTCTCTTACCAACTTTTACATTTTGCATGTCCCAAATGAATTTTCTAGATGATGCAAATGCAAAATCACGAACATTCTTAGCACTTAGCTTCCATGTTTTCTTTTTAGTTGAGAATCCTTTTTCTGCAGCTTCTGCTTCTTTTTGAGATACGATAATTACTGGCTTATCATAAGATTTTTTAGCCTTAGCATAACGCTTCATCATCTCTTTTGAGAATACTTCTTTTCTATTGGTAAGTTCACCAGTACCATCTAAAATATGATCTGCAGGAACCGTAATATTAACATCATAGTTACCAAAAACTAATGCAAATTCTCCATTACCCCAAAATTGGTGGTTTTGCCATCCTTCTACATCATTATAAACTGCCATTCTTGGGAAAAACTGAGCAATTACATATGCTCTATTACCATCTTTTGGAAAGTACTCATATCCTGAACGTGCTCTATTTGCAGTATGATCTGGAATATTGTACCACCATTTGATAGAAAAAGATACTTGCGTTCCGCTTTTTAAAACTTTTGGCAAGTCAATACGCATCATTGTTCTATTAACAGTAGTTTTCATTGCTTTACCACTAGCATCTTTTACATACTCAATATTGAAACCTCCATCGAAAGCCTCTTTTAAGTGTGCGTTTGCAAATCCAGAAGCTGGTTGTGCAAAAGGCACACCATTTCCGTTTTTTAATGCTGTTTTGGTATCTTTAGCTCTAACGTTTTGATCTAATTGTACCCATAAGAATTCTAAATCATCAGGAGAGTTGTTGATATAGGTGATGGTTTCTGTACCATACAGCTTTTGATTTTCATCATCTAACACAATATCCATCTTATAATCAGCTTGTTGCTGGTAATAAGCTGAACCTGGTGCTCCAGATCCTGTTCTATACATATTAGGAGTAGAAAACTCTTCGTATAGTTGTTTAAACCTGCTCGTATTTAAGTGCCCTTGTTCGCGCTCTTTTTCCTTTTCTTGAGCAACAGTAACAGAAGCAACCATAAATAATGCAGCGAGTGCATAATACTTGATTCTTTTCATTTCTTAGTTTGAATTAATTTAACATGGGGAATTTAACAAAAAATTAATACTTCTAAAATTTTGCTTAAAAGTTTAACATACCTTTATCATTTTCTGGAATAAGAACAAAGCTTTTTTTCTTTCCATTGATCTTAAAATGTACAATATTTTGTTGTTCTTCATAAAGATCAAAAAGTATTCTGTTTTCTATTTTCAGTTTTTTTACTATTGCTAAATCAATATTGGTAATCTCTAGATAACAGACCATTACATCATCATCATATTCTTTTCCCAAAAATGTAAATGCTACCTCTTTGTCATCAACCCAAAAACTCATTTTTGATTTTAAATATTTAGCTACATATTCATCTACACTTTTATCTTCTTTTGCTGTAGCCAATTCTGTTACTAATCCATAACGTTCATTTAACAATGCTTCAAAATCGTCGATAAAAATTCTAGAAGTCACCTGCAGTGCTTTTTCTTTTTTGCTATAATTAACACTACTTACACTTACATAAAATTTGTGCATTGCTGTAAAACTTAACAATGGCAAAACAACTAAGCCTATTAAAATATATTTCCTCATTATTATTTTTATTTTTCTAAAGTATACTAAGCAATAAGTATTCCAAAACAAGAGTTGTCTTATCGGTTATGCTACTCTTTCTTATAAACTACTTAATATTATTCTCTTTTTTATACTGTTTTATCTTTTCTAACAAATATGCTAACATCATTAATTCATCTTTTTTTTCTTCTATAGTATAAAAATCTGGGTCATTTGCACAGAAAAAGATAAAATCATCCATTTTTTCTTCTGCAATTCCCGATTGAATGCTTAAGTTTTTCTTATCATAATTATTGCTAACCTCTGCAATAATACGATTTTCTCTTTCTAAGGCTACTCTTTTTTTTAACATTTTGGTTCGTCCAGAAATAGCATTAATTAAAGTACCAATTCCAAATCCAGAGGTTGCTGAATTTAACATTCGCTGACTCTTTGGAGGCAGTATAACATTGGCTCCTGGCAGTCCCATTGTTGAAGCAGTTACAATATCATCGGTCTTGGCATTGAGTTCATCACTAGCAATATTTCCAGATAAATTATAGGGTCTTACCACTATTTCATCTAGCTCATTTACCTTTTCTATTAGTGTAATATATATCGTTGTTTGTGCTAATAATTTTGTTGTAATTAGCATTTCTTTTTTATGAAACTGTACTCCAGAAATCAAAAGTGTATCATTTATCCGTACAGGTATAGAAAAATCACCCTTTGCATTGGTTATTGTTGCCTTATTACTAGTTTTATTTAAGATGTGTATGGCTTCTACATCTTTTGTAGCACTCAATACTCGCCCATTAATTTCTTTAAAGTATGGTGATTGCGCCATAACATCACTACAAAAAACGAAGAGAAACAGAATAAGGGAATAAAAGTATCTAAACATAGCTATTCATTTAGTTTTAAATACTCGACTGCCAATTTCTCTAATTCTTGCTGTATTTTCAACTTATCACTAGTTGCACTAATGGTCACAAAATTCTCATTTGCGCCACAAAAAAACATAAACTCATCTAGCTTATCTTTGGGGATTTTTAATTTATGTATATAAAAATCATCAGTAAAATAGGACCAGGTAGTTGCCAGTTTTTTATCTTCTCTTTCTAATAACGCTCGCTTTTTAAGCATATCTGTTCTACCACTAAGCTTGTTTAATATTTTATACACATTAATACTTGTTAGTGTAAAATATGTTCCTCTACTGGCATCTATATATCTTCTTTCGTTTTGAGGAAGTGGAATTACATCTGCGCCAGGCAAGCCCAAAGTTGAGGCTGTTATAATATTATCCGTTTTTGCATTAAGTACATCACTAGCCAAATTTCCAGATAAATTATAAGGTCTTATCACCACTTCTTCTAACTCGTTTACAAACTCTTCTAAGGTTATATATATGGTTTTTTGTGCAAATAGAGCATCAGTAATTACAAGTGTTTTTTTATAATACTTAACTCCAGAAAAGGTTAAGGTATCACTAACGCGAACGGGAATTGTAAAATCACCCATTGCATTGGTAATGGTCGATTTTTTATTACTAATATTTTGTACATGAATTCCTTCTACCTCTCTTGAATTGCTTTCAACTCGTCCATCTATATTTTTGCTATAAAAAGACTGACTTCTACCAAGCGCACAACAAAAAAAAAGAATAAAAATTGCTATAGTATTATTTTTCAGCATTTAACAATTTAAGGTAGTTTTTACTTTGTTTTACTAATAAATCTATCAGTATAAACTCATTTTCTTTTTTGAACAATTTATTTCCTACAATTTTATCATCGCAAAAAAGAATAAATTCATCCACTTTATCCTTTGGTATTTGTAAATCTTGAGTAAAAAACTCCGTTTCGTATTGTGTTCTTAAAACATCGCTTGCAAGTAATTGCTCTGGAGCTTTCTCTTTTTTCTTTTTCTTTTTGAAAATCATTCTGTAGATAGCCACAAAATCCATACCATTAACCATTCCTTGTTCTTGTAAAGAAACAGCATTATTTACTATCGGTCTATCCTCGTTGTGGGAATAATCATTTGGTCCTTCAATCTTCATGACCTCTCCTTTTTTTGCTTTTACAACAACTTCTTTTAGTTCATTTACTTTTACTTTTACTCTGACTATAAGGTTATTTTCCTCTAAAATCTCTGCAGTAACAATTATTTTCTGAGCTTGATAATTAACAGCTACAAATACTAATTCATCACCAATATTTACCTCAATAGCAAACTTCCCATCCTCAGCTGTGAGTACTAACAATTGACTTGCTAAGTTAAAGACACTTAACCTTGCTACTCCTTCACTCTCCTGTTTTACTTGTCCATTTAAAACAGTACTATTTTGATTTTGTGCAGTAACATGTATCAAAAAACATAAAAAAAAGATAGTTGCAATTGCTTTCATAAATTGAATTTATATTCCAAAGAAAAGAATAGCTTGTTTTAAAAAAAATTAATAAACACTAAACTTTTGTTAATGACCAAACTAATTTTTTGTTAATACTGTCAAATATTTGCTGCACATCTGATTGTAAAAGCCATTAAACTACACATATCTACCACTGAACTCATATTTTGTTGATTTTCACTGACAAAATAAGTGGTTTCACAACATTTATTGTAAGTATAGGACTACGAGTATCTATTTTTGAAAAAAATGGAATACTTATGCCTAATAAAATCCTATGCGCGTTGCTATTTTTAATTTCTACAGTGAGTATAGCTCAGGTAAAAATTGGAGATAACCCAGAGACTATAGCCTCTACATCAATTCTAGAACTACAGAGTCAAAATAGAGTATTAGTTATCACAAGAGTTTCTAACATAGAAATGTCTGCCATTACCCCTTTAAAAGGAGCATTGGTTTATAATACGGATACAGATTGCATTTATTATTATGATGGAATAGCTTGGATAGATATGTGTAGACCATCACTTTTAAATGCTACCATTACAAACCATAATGATGGAACATTTACCTTTACTGATAACCTAGGAAATCCCACCATTTTTGATGTAAAAGGTAGTTTGGTAGATAATCTAGATGGAACATATACCTTTACAGATGCAGGCGGAACAATTACTACTATTATAGCAACCAATATAACAGATAATGTAACTATAGAAGGAGATGGATCTGTACTTACTCCATTAAAAGTAAAAGATTTAGGCATAGATACTCCACAGATTGCAAATGATGCAATTGACAATACCAAAATTGCTGACAAAGCCATAGAAACAGATAATATAAAAGAAAGTACTACAGCCAATCATGTTTTAAAAACCGATGCTACAGGTACAACCGTAGAATGGGGTTTACTAACTACTGCAAATATTACTGGAGCGGATCTTACTGCTACCAATAGCTCCATTACCGTAACTAATGGTACTGGTGCCGTACTAAGTGCTACCAATATTGCTGTTGCTCTTGATGGAATCACAAATGATAAAGTAGCAGATAATGCTATTCAGAATGAAAATATCGCTGATAATGCAATAAATACTGATGAATTGGTAAATAGCTCCGTAACTATAGCAAAAATAGGTGCAGATCCAATAACTGATTTCGATAAGGTACTTACTACAAACCCACTAGGTATTCCTATATGGGAAGATAAATCTAATTTTATCCCTTCTGCTTTAACCAGTGGACAAATATTACTAGGAGATGTTACAAACACAGCTGTTGCCGTAATCCCCTTTGGGGATGTTACCATTAGCAATACTGGGGATTTACAAATTGGAACAAGTGCTGTTACAGCAAACGAAATTGCAACTGGAGCAGTAACTAGCGCAGAAATTTTAGACGCAACAATAACCTCTATTGATATTTTTAATGGTACAATTGCTACTGGTGATATTGCGGATGGTGCAGTTACAGTTGCCAAAATTGGTGGCAATTTAACCATTCCCAATAAAGTATTAACTACAGATGCTTTAGGAGATCCACAATGGGAAAATAAATCTACTTTTATTCCTTCAACTTTATCCGACGGGCAAATTTTAATGGGTGACGGTACCAATACCGCTGTTGCTGTGCTTCCTACTGGTGATATTGCCGTTGCTAATACAGGTGATTTACAGATTAAATCTAATGCTGTTACCACTGTTGAAATTGCATTAAATACTATTATTGCTGATGATATTGCTACTGGTGCTGTAACTTCAGATGAAATACTTAACGAAACCATTCTTTCCGAAGATATTTTTAATGGAACTATCGCTACTGTTGACATTGCTGATGATGCTGTTACTGTTGCTAAAATTGGAACGGCTGTTACAGACATTAATAAGGTTTTAACTACTGATGCTGCTGGCAATCCTGTTTGGGATGATAAATCTACTTTTGTTCCCTCTACGCTATCAGATGGGCAAATTTTAATTGGTGATGGCACCAATACCGCTGTTGCCGTACTTCCTACTGGTGATATTTCCGTTTCTAATACTGGTGATTTACAAATTAAATCCAATGCTGTAACCACTGTTGAAATTGCATTAAATACTATTATTGCTGATGATATTGCTACTGGTGCTGTAACTTCAGATGAAATACTTAACGAAACCATTCTTTCCGAAGATATTTTTAATGGAACTATCGCTACTGTTGACATTGCCGATGATGCTGTTACTGTTGCTAAAATTGGAACGGCTGTTACAGACATTGATAAGGTTTTAACTACTGATGCTGCTGGTAATCCTATTTGGGATGATAAATCTACTTTTATTCCCTCCACTTTAAATAATGGTCATTTTTATGTAGGAAACATCACTAATACTGCAACTCCAATAATTCTATCCGGTGATGCTACTGTTTCTAATCTGGGAGTTATTGATTTAACTAACGGATCTGTGGAAAACTCAGAAATTTTTCCTAGCGCCGTAACTACAGACAAAATTTTTAATGAAACCATCCTTTCCGAAGATATTTTTAATGGAACTATTATTGCCGAGGATATTGCTACTGGAGCTGTTACTACCGCCGAAATACTTAACGAAACTATTCTTTCAGAAGATATTTTAGATGCAACTATTGCTACTGCGGACATTGCCAATAATGCTGTTACTATTGCCAAAATTGGAGCAGCTGTTACAGACATTAACAAGGTTTTAACTACTGATGCTGCTGGTAATCCTATTTGGGATGATAAATCTACTTTTATTCCCTCCACTTTAAATAATGGTCATTTTTATGTAGGAAACATCACTAATACTGCAACTCCAATAATTCTATCCGGTGATGCTACTGTTTCTAATCTGGGAGTTATTGATTTAACTAACGGATCTGTGGAAAACTCAGAAATTTTTCCTAGCGCCGTAACTACTGACAAAATTTTTAATGAAACCATCCTTTCCGAAGATATTTTTAATGGAACTATTATTGCCGAGGATATTGCTACTGGAGCTGTTACTACCGCCGAAATACTTAACGAAACTATTCTTTCAGAAGATATTTTAGATGCAACTATTGCTACTGTGGACATTGCCAATAATGCTGTTACTATTGCCAAAATTGGAGCAGCTGTTACAGACATTGATAAGGTTTTAACTACTGATGCTGCTGGTAATCCTATTTGGGATGATAAATCTACTTTTATTCCCTCCACTTTGAATAATGGTCATTTTTATGTAGGAAACATCACTAATACTGCAACTCCAATAATTCTATCCGGTGATGCTACTGTTTCTAATCTGGGAGTTATTGATTTAACTAACGGATCTGTGGAAAACTCAGAAATTTTTCCTAGCGCTGTAACTACTGACAAAATTTTTAATGAAACCATCCTTTCCGAAGATATTTTTAATGGAACTATTGCTACTGTGGACATTGCAGATGATGCAATTACAAACCTGAAAATTATAAACAATGCCGTAACAAATGCTAAAATTGCAGATGGTTCGGTTACAACTACAAAGATTGCAGACGGTAATGTAACTACTGCTAAAATAAATGATGATGCCGTTACTGTTGCCAAAATTGGAGCTACAGTACTTGATACTGATAAAGTATTAACTACTGATGCTGCTGGCGATCCACAATGGGAAAATAAAACCATTTTTATTCCCTCTACATTGACTAACGGACAAATATTAGTCGGTGATGCTACAAACATTGCAACTGGAGTTACTGCTTCAGGTGATGCTACCATTTCTAATGCAGGTGATATTCAAATTGTGGCTAATGCTGTTACGACTGCCGAAATCTTAAATGAGACTATTCTTTCCGAAGATATTCTTAACGGTACTATTGCTACTATAGACATTGCTGCCGATGCTATTGACAATACTAAAGTGGCTGACAATGCAATTCAAACAGAAAATATTGCTGCTAACACCATTATTGCTGCTGATATTAATACAGGAGCTGTTGCTACCGATGAAATCCTAAACGAAACCATTCTTTCCGAAGATATTTTTAATGGAACTATCGCTACTGTAGACATTGCAAATGATGCAATTACAAACCTGAAAATAATAAACAATGCCGTAACAAATGCTAAAATTGCAGATGGTTCGGTTACAACTACAAAGATTGCAGATGGTAATGTAACTACGGATAAGATTAATGATGATGCCGTTACTGTTGCCAAAATTGGAGCTACTGTACTTGATACTAATAAAGTATTAACTACCAATGCCACTGGTGATCCACAATGGGAAAATAAAACCATTTTTATTCCCTCTACACTTACCGATGGGCAAATTCTTATTGGTGATGCTACAAATGTCGCGACTGGAGTTACTGCTTCAGGTGATGCTACCATTTCTAATGCTGGTGATATTCAAATCGCAGCAAATGCCGTAACTACTGCTGAAATTCTTAACGGTACTATCGCAACAGTAGATATCGCTGCTGATGCTATTGACAATACTAAAGTGGCTGACAATGCAATTCAAACAGAAAACATCGCTGCTAACACCATTATTGCTGCTGATATTAATACAGGAGCTGTTACTACCGATGAAATCTTAAACGAAACCATCCTTTCCGAAGATATTTTTAATGGAACTATTGCCACCGTTGATATTGCAGATGATGCAATTGACAATACCAAAGTGGCTGACAATGCCATTCAAACAGAAAACATTGCTGCTAACACCATTATCGCTGCTGATATTAATACAGGAGCTGTTGCTACCGATGAAATCCTAAACGAAACCATACTTTCCGAAGATATTTTTAATGGAACTATTGCTACTATAGACATTGCAGATGATGCCATTACAAACCTAAAAATAATAAACAATGCCGTTACCAATGCTAAAATTGCAGATGGTTCGGTTACAACTACAAAAATTGCAGATGGTAATGTAACTACGGATAAGATTAATGATGATGCCGTTACTGTTGCCAAAATTGGAGCTACTGTACTTGATACCAATAAAGTATTAACTACCAATGCCACAGGTGATCCACAATGGGAAAATAAAACTATTTTTATTCCCTCTACGCTTACCGATGGACAAATTCTTATTGGTGATGCTACAAACATCGCTGCTGGAGTTACTGCTTCAGGTGATGCTACCATTTCTAATGCAGGTGATATTCAAATTGTGGCTAATGCCGTAACTACTGCCGAAATCTTAAATGAAACTATTCTTTCTGAAGATATTCTTAATGGTACTATTGCTACTATAGACATTGCTGCCGATGCTATTGACAATACTAAAGTGGCTGACAATGCCATTCAAACAGAAAACATCGCTGCTAACACAATTATCGCTGCTGATATTAATACGGGAGCCGTTGCTACCGATGAAATCCTAAATGAAACCATACTTTCCGAAGATATTTTTAATGGAACTATCGCTACTGTAGACATTGCAGATGATGCCATTACAAACCTAAAAATAATAAACAATGCCGTTACCAATGCTAAAATTGCAGATGGTTCGGTTACAACTACAAAGATTGCAGATGGTAATGTAACTACTGTTAAAATAAATGATGATGCCGTTACTGTTGCCAAAATTGGAGCTACTGTACTTGATACCAATAAAGTATTAACTACCAATGCCACTGGTGATCCACAATGGGAAAATAAAACTATTTTTATTCCCTCTACGCTTACCGATGGACAAATTTTAATTGGAGATGCTACAAACATTGCAACTGGAGTTACTGCTTCAGGTGATGCTACCATTACTAATGCTGGTGATATTCAAATTGTGGCTAATGCTGTTACGACTGCCGAAATCTTAAATGAAACTATTCTTTCTGAAGATATTCTTAATGGTACTATTGCTACTATAGACATTGCTGCCGATGCTATTGACAATACTAAAGTGGCTGACAATGCCATTCAAACAGAAAACATCGCTGCTAACACAATTATCGCTGCTGATATTAATACGGGAGCCGTAGCTACCGATGAAATCCTAAACGAAACCATTCTTTCTGAGGATATTTTTAATGGAACTATTGCTACCGTTGATATTGCAAATGATGCCATTACAAACCTGAAAATTATAAACAATGCCGTTACCAATGCTAAAATTGCAGATGGTTCGGTTACAACTACAAAAATTGCAGATGGTAATGTAACTACGGATAAGATTAATGATGATGCCGTTACTGTTGGCAAAATTGGAGCTACTGTACTTGATACTCATAAAGTATTAACTACCAATGTCACTGGTGATCCACAATGGGAAAATAAAACCATTTTTATTCCCTCTACGCTTACCGATGGACAAATTCTTATTGGTGATGCTACAAACATCGCTGCTGGAGTTACTGCTTCAGGTGATGCTACCATTTCTAATACAGGTGATATTCAAATTGTGGCTAATGCCGTAACTACTTCCGAAATCCTAAATGAAACCATCCTTTCTGAGGATATTTTTAATGGAACTATCGCTACTGTAGACATTGCAGATGATGCCATTACAAACCTAAAAATAATAAACAATGCCGTAACAAACGCTAAAATTGCAGATGGTTCGGTTACAACTACAAAGATTGCAGATGGTAATGTAACTACTGTTAAAATAAATGATGATGCCGTTACTGTTGCCAAAATTGGAGCTACTGTACTTGATACTCATAAAGTATTAACTACCAATGCCACAGGTGATCCACAATGGGAAAATAAAACTATTTTTATTCCCTCTACGCTTACCGATGGACAAATTCTTATTGGTGATGCTACAAACATCGCTGCAGGAGTTACTGCTTCAGGTGATGCTACCATCTCTAATACAGGTGATATTCAAATTGTGGCTAATGCCGTAACTACTGCCGAAATCTTAAATGAAACTATTCTTTCTGAAGATATTCTTAACGGTACTATCGCAACAGTAGATATCGCTGCTAATGCTATTGACAATACTAAAGTGGCTGACAATGCCATTCAAACAGAAAACATCGCTGCTAACACCATTATTGCTGCTGATATTAACACAGGAGCTGTTACTACCGATGAAATCCTAAACGAAACCATCCTTTCTGAGGATATTTTTAATGGAACTATCGCTACTGTAGACATTGCAGATGATGCCATTACAAACCTAAAAATTATAAACAATGCCGTTACAAATGCTAAAATTGCCGATGGTTCGGTTACAACTACAAAGATTGCAGATGGTAATGTAACTACGGATAAGATTAATGATGATGCCGTTACTGTTGCCAAAATTGGAGCTACTGTACTTGATACTAATAAAGTATTAACTACCAATGCCACTGGTGATCCACAATGGGAAAATAAAACTATTTTTATTCCCTCTACGCTTACTGATGGACAAATTTTAATTGGAGATGCTACAAATGTCGCTGCTGGAGTTACTGCTTCAGGTGATGCTACTATTTCTAATGCAGGTGATATTCAAATTGTGGCTAATGCCGTAACTACCGCCGAAATTCTCAACGAAACTATTCTTTCTGAAGATATTCTTAATGGTACTATCGCTACTATAGACATTGCTGCTGATGCAATTGATAATACTAAAGTAGCTGACAATGCAATCCAAACAGAAAACATTGCTGCTAATACAATTATTGCTGCTGATATTAATACAGGAGCTGTTGCTACCGATGAAATCTTAAACGAAACCATCCTTTCAGAAGATATTTTTAATGGAACTATTGCTACCGTTGATATCGCTAATGATGCCATTGACAATACTAAAGTGGCTGACAATGCTATTCAAACAGAAAACATTGCTGCTAACACCATTATCGCTGCTGATATTAATACAGGAGCTGTTACTACCGATGAAATCTTAAACGAAACCATCCTTTCCGAAGATATTTTTAATGGAACTATTGCTACTATAGACATTGCTGCTGATGCTATTGACAATACTAAAGTGGCTGACAATGCCATTCAAACAGAAAACATCGCTGCTAACACCATTATTGCTGCTGATATTAATACAGGAGCGGTTACTACAGACGAAATCCTAAATGAAACCATACTTTCCGAAGATATTTTTAATGGAACTATTGCCACCGTTGATATTGCAGATGATGCAATCACAAACCTAAAAATTATAAACAATGCCGTTACCAATGCTAAAATTGCGGATGGTTCCGTTACAACTACAAAGATTGCAGATGGTAATGTAACTACGGATAAGATTAATGATGATGCCGTTACTGTTGCCAAAATTGGAGCTACTGTACTTGATACCAATAAAGTATTAACTACCAATGCCACTGGTGATCCACAATGGGAAAATAAAACTATTTTTATTCCCTCTACGCTTACCGATGGACAAATTCTTATTGGTGATGCTACAAACATCGCGACTGGAGTTACTGCTTCAGGTGATGCTACCATCTCTAATACAGGTGATATTCAAATTGTGGCTAATACCGTAACTACTGCTGAAATTCTTAACGGTACTATCGCTACTATAGACATTGCTGCTGATGCAATTGATAATACCAAAGTGGCTGACAATGCCATTCAAACAGAAAACATCGCTGCTAACACCATTATCGCTGCTGATATTAATACAGGAGCTGTTGCTACCGATGAAATCCTAAACGAAACCATCCTTTCCGAAGATATTTTTAATGGAACTATTGCCACAGTTGATATTGCAGATGATGCAATCACAAACCTAAAAATTATAAACAATGCTGTTACCAATGCTAAAATTGCGGATGGTTCCGTTACAACTACAAAGATTGCAGATGGTAATGTAACTACGGATAAGATTAATGATGATGCCGTTACTGTTGCCAAAATTGGAGCTACTGTACTTGATATCAATAAAGTATTAACTACCAATGTCACTGGTGATCCACAATGGGAAAATAAAACTATTTTTATTCCGTCTACGCTTACCGATGGACAAATTCTTATTGGTGATGCTACAAACATCGCTGCTGGAGTTACTGCTTCAGGTGATGCTACCATCTCTAATGCAGGTGATATTCAAATTGTGGCTAATGCCGTAACTACTGCTGAAATTCTAAACGGTACTATCGCAACAGTAGATATCGCTGCCGATGCAATTGACAATACCAAAGTGGCTGACAATGCTATTCAAACAGAAAATATTGCTGCTAACACCATTATTGCTGCTGATATTAATACGGGAGCCGTTGCTACCGATGAAATCCTAAATGAAACCATCCTTTCTGAGGATATTTTTAATGGAACTATCGCTACTGTAGACATTGCAGATGATGCCATTACAAACCTGAAAATTATAAACAATGCCGTAACAAACGCTAAAATTGCAGATGGTTCGGTTACAACTACAAAGATTGCAGATGGTAATGTAACTACTGTTAAAATAAATGATGATGCCGTTACTGTTGGCAAAATTGGAGCTACTGTACTTGATACTCATAAAGTATTAACTACCAATGCCACTGGTGATCCACAATGGGAAAATAAAACTATTTTTATTCCCTCTACGCTTACCGATGGACAAATTCTTATTGGTGATGCTACAAACATCGCGACTGGAGTTACTGCTTCAGGTGATGCTACCATTTCTAATGCAGGTGATATTCAAATTGTGGCTAATGCCGTAACTACTGCTGAAATTCTTAACGGTACTATCGCAACAGTAGATATCGCTGCTGATGCTATTGACAATACTAAAGTGGCTGACAATGCCATTCAAACAGAAAATATTGCTGCTAACACCATTATTGCTGCTGATATTAATACAGGAGCTGTTGCTACCGATGAAATCCTAAACGAAACCATCCTTTCCGAAGATATTTTTAATGGAACTATCGCTACTGTAGACATTGCAAATGATGCCATTACAAACCTAAAAATAATAAACAATGCCGTTACCAATGCTAAAATTGCAGATGGTTCGGTTACAACTACAAAAATTGCAGATGGTAATGTAACTACGGATAAGATTAATGATGATGCCGTTACTGTTGCCAAAATTGGAGCTACGTTGCTTGATACTGATAAAGTATTAACTACCGACGCTGCTGGTGATCCACAATGGGAAAACAAAACTATTTTTATTCCCTCTACACTTACCGATGGACAAATTCTTATTGGGGATGCTACAAATGTCGCGACTGGAGTTACTGCTTCTGGTGATGCTACCATCTCTAATACAGGTGATATTCAAATTGTGGCTAATGCCGTAACTACCGCTGAAATTCTAAACGGTACTATCGCAACAGTAGATATCGCTGCCGATGCAATTGACAATACCAAAGTGGCTGACAATGCAATTCAAACAGAAAATATTGCTGCTAATACCATTATTGCTGCTGATATTAATACAGGAGCTGTTGCTACCGATGAAATTTTAAATGAAACCATTCTTTCTGAGGATATTTTTAATGGAACTATCGCTACTGTAGACATTGCAGATGATGCAATTACAAACCTAAAAATTATAAACAATGCCGTTACCAATGCTAAAATTGCAGATGGTTCGGTTACAACAACTAAGATTGCAGATGGTAATGTAACTACGGATAAGATTAATGATGATGCCGTTACTGTTGGCAAAATTGGAGCTACTGTACTTGATACCAATAAAGTATTAACTACCAATGTCACTGGTGATCCACAATGGGAAAATAAAACCATTTTTATTCCCTCTACGCTTACCGATGGACAAATTCTTATTGGTGATGCTACAAACATCGCTGCTGGAGTTACTGCTTCAGGTGATGCTACCATTTCTAATACAGGTGATATTCAAATTGTGGCTAATGCCGTAACTACTTCCGAAATCCTAAATGAAACCATCCTTTCTGAGGATATTTTTAATGGAACTATCGCTACTGTAGACATTGCAGATGATGCCATTACAAACCTAAAAATAATAAACAATGCCGTAACAAACGCTAAAATTGCAGATGGTTCGGTTACAACTACAAAGATTGCGGATGGTAATGTAACTACTGTTAAAATAAATGATGATGCCGTTACTGTTGCCAAAATTGGAGCTACTGTACTTGATACTCATAAAGTATTAACTACCAATGCCACTGGTGATCCACAATGGGAAAATAAAACTATTTTTATTCCCTCTACGCTTACCGATGGGCAAATTCTTATTGGTGATGCTACAAACATCGCTGCTGGAGTTACTGCTTCAGGTGATGCTACCATTTCTAATGCAGGTGATATTCAAATTGTGGCTAATGCCGTAACTACTTCCGAAATCCTAAATGAAACCATCCTTTCTGAGGATATTTTTAATGGAACTATCGCTACTGTAGACATTGCAGATGATGCCATTACAAACCTAAAAATAATAAACAATGCCGTAACAAACGCTAAAATTGCAGATGGTTCGGTTACAACTACAAAGATTGCAGATGGTAATGTAACTACTGTTAAAATAAATGATGATGCCGTTACTGTTGCCAAAATTGGAGCTACTGTACTTGATACTCATAAAGTATTAACTACCAATGCCACTGGTGATCCACAATGGGAAAATAAAACTATTTTTATTCCCTCTACGCTTACCGATGGGCAAATTCTTATTGGTGATGCTACAAACATCGCGACTGGAGTTACTGCTTCTGGTGATGCTACCATTTCTAATGCAGGTGATATTCAAATTGTGGCTAATGCCGTAACTACCGCTGAAATTCTAAACGGTACTATCGCAACAGTAGATATCGCTGCCGATGCAATTGACAATACCAAAGTGGCTGACAATGCAATTCAAACAGAAAATATTGCTGCTAATACCATTATTGCAGCTGATATTAATACAGGAGCTGTTACTACAGACGAAATCTTAAACGAAACCATCCTTTCTGAAGATATTTTTAATGGAACTATTGCTACTATAGACATTGCTGCCGATGCAATTGACAATACCAAAGTGGCTGACAATGCAATTCAAACAGAAAACATCGCTGCTAACACCATTATTGCTGCTGATATTAATACAGGAGCCGTTGCTACAGATGAAATTTTAAATGAAACCATCCTTTCCGAAGATATTTTTAATGGGACTATTGCTACTATAGACATTGCTGCCGATGCAATTGACAATACCAAAGTGGCTGACAATGCCATTCAAACAGAAAATATTGCTGCTAACACCATTATTGCTGCTGATATTAATACAGGAGCTGTTACTACAGACGAAATATTAAATGCTACAATTATTGAAGCTGATGTAGCTAACAATGCAATAACAACGGCAAAAATAGGAACAGCAGGAGCCACAGATGCAAACAAAGTATTAACTACAGATGCTGCTGGTGATCCAATTTGGATTGATAAAACCGATTTAAGTCCTGTGAAAGCTATTGGTAAAATTAATGGAGATGGCTCTATCGCAAAAGCAACAGTTGGAATTACTATTACAAAATTAGCTGGTAATGGACATTACCAAGTTAATCTTCCTGTTGGAATGGTATCAGATAACAATTACATTATACAATTAACACAATTAAGTAGAAATGGAGCAGGTAATGATGCTCCAACAATTACATATATTAATCAATTAGTAACTAGTTTCGAAATTATTGTCGGAGACACCGATAATGGAGCTGGAGATGCTAATAGATTTAACTCAGAATTTATGTTTACTATTTTAAACTTTTAAAATAAATGAAAAATAATATTTTTTTTATAAGCTCACTTTTTGGCATTACTATAGCCACTGCGCAAACTCCTACCGCAGGAGAGTTAATAAAGGTACATAGTGTTGCTGATGCTACAGAAATGAATTCCATAACGGGCATAGTCCCAGGGTCACTTATTTACAACACAACAAACAATAAAATGTATACCTATTCTAGTGGTACATGGGAAATAACAGGAAATAGCCCTAAATTTTTAGATGTTTATGACAATACTGCTTCGTTTACTATACCTAGTACATATATCCAAATTCCATTGACAACAACAAGAATTAATGAAGGAGGAATTTTCACTGTTGCTTCAAATCAAATTACAGTCGGAGAAACAGGAGTATATGAAGTTGAATATGGGGTAGCATGCAGATCTAACACTTGGAGTAATGTCGAAGTTGTACTGCGCCGAAATGGGGTTGACGTCCCTGCTTCTTTCGTCTCTGGAGGCCCATACAGTAAGTACTCCACTACAACAAGAAAGGTATATTTATCGATTAGCAATGGTGATGCTTTAAGCTTATTCGCACATAATAGAGGGTCAAGTTCAATAGTGTCAGATCAGAATGGCTCATTTGTTCTCATCAAAAAAATAAAATAAAATAAAATGAAATAAAATATAGAATGCCCCATAAAAAAACATATCGCTATAGCATGCTCACATTTTTGTTAATGTGGGGATTGACTTGTGCACAAACACCAAAAGCTAATGAATTAATAAGAGTACATAATGTAAGCGACATTACAGAAATAAACACTATAGCTTCCCCCCCATTAGGCGCTATAATTTACAATATTGCAGAAGGGAAACTATATACTTATAGCGGAGCTAATTGGGATAATATCCAAGCATCCTCTAAATCGCTAACTTCAAATGATGGTACTATTTCCATTACTAACACTGCATCAACAATTGATCTTTCTTCAAATGATAATGGTACTTTTTGGCTCATTAATGGTAATTCTAATACTACTGCTGCACAATTTTTAGGCACATCAAACGATCAAAAACTAGAACTACGTTCCAATAACCTTCCTCTCTTGCAATTGGGAAGAAGACAAACATTAGGGCTTACTCAAGCTTTTGCCGATTATGATAATAACGATCAACCTTTAGTCCATTTCAATGGGGATGGTAATACCGCTGCCATACAATTTGCCTCTTCTGCTGCCCTATTTTACAAGCCTATGTTTTTTACCACTACAAATGGTAGTTTCAGGTTAAAAGGAAGTGCAGGAATTACTGACTTTTTTGAAATAGGCTCAGGAGGACCAGGTAATGATGGCCGCTTAGAATTTATTATAGGTGATGATGGATTAGAACCTATTATTTTTAAACGATTTGATTACAGAAACGGTACATTCCATACCGAATTATTTAGAGTACAAGCCAGCAGCAATACTGAAGATGCAAAACCAAGATTTGGAATCAACATTAATCCCCAACAAATTCCAATAGATACTGATTATGATGATAGTCAAGCTGCTTATGCAATTGCAAATTCTACATTACAAATTGGAGGCTCACTGTCCCTCGCTATTATTAGTACCACTGCAAACTTAATACTAACAGAAGAACATTATACCATAATTATTTCAGGAAATCATGACATTACGCTACCCAATGCAACTAGTTGTATTGGAAGAATATATGTGCTTAAAAATACATCTAATAGTGATGTAAGTTGTTCTCAATATATTGGTGATGACGCAAATACAAGTACAAACATTAGAAGAAAAAGGGTCTATATCTTACAAAGTGATGGCAGCAATTGGCAACAAATCAATAAAGATTAATGAAAATCGCAAGAATCATATCAGCCATTATTATGCTTCTCCTTTTTGGAAGAAATACTTATGCTCAAATAAATGCTAATGCAGTATTCTCTTTAGTTAATTTAACTACTATAGAAATGAATAGTATTATTTTGCCACATAAAGGAAGTATGATTTTTAATTCAGACGACAATCATGTATACCAATATACTGGTGCTAGTTGGACAATTGTTGATACCACTGCCAGTGGACTTGGCGCAACGCAAGGTTCTGTAATTTTTTCAAATGCAGCGGGTAATGCAACAGAAAACAATAGTCAACTTTTTTGGAATAATACTACTAATAGACTTGGTATTGGAACCAATACTCCAACAGAAACACTAGATGTTAATGGTTCTATAATTGCAAAAAAAATACAAATAGAAGGATCGTTATCCACAGCAATTACCAATACTATAGCCAATTTAACATTAACCGATATTCACTACACCGTAATTATCACTGGAAACCACGACATTACACTACCTACAGCTTCTAGCGTTACAGGAAGAATTTATGTTTTAAAAAACATAAATAATACTGATGTTAGTTGCTCACAATATATTGCAGATAACGGAACTTCAAGCACTAATTTAAGAAGGGGTCGTATATTTATCTTACAAAGCGATGGTAGCAATTGGCAACAAATAAATAAGGACTAATGGAAACAAAAAAAATTATAGTTGTAATACTAATTCTTTTCTTTAGCAGAGAACATGGTCGTGCGCAAATAGATGCAAATGAAGTTTTTTCCCTTGTAAATTTAACTACTGCTGAGATGAATAGTATTATACTTCCACATAAAGGAACCATGCTTTTTAATACAGATAATGATCAGGTATATCAATATACAGGGGCTAGCTGGACAATTGTAGATGATACTTCTGGATCAATGGGTACGATGCTAGGTTCTGTTCTTTTTTCTGATACCAGTGGAAATGTAACAGAAAACAATAGTCAGTTTTTCTGGAATAACACAAACAATAGATTAGGAATTGGTACAGATACACCTACAGAAACCTTAGATATTAACGGTACAGTAAGAGCTAGAAATCTCCCTACCACTACTTCATCGGGCTTAGATATCCTTGCAATAACTGCTGATGGAGAAATTCAAAAAAAAATACTCTATGAAAAAATTGTTATTTGGGCAGAAGAAGGAGCTGATTTAGCAACTAATACTAGAGAATGGTCCTATGGAGATAGAGGTGTTGGAAGAATAGGTATTCCACTGCCTGAGGACTGGGAAGCTTATGCCATAAGTTTTCATGCTGATGTTGCTGATGCTGGTGTTACTGTAGAAGTCTCTGTTTATGATTATAGTGTTACAGAAGCATCTTTGTTCACATTCACTGCAAGTGGAGCTACTAACAACATTAGTTATACTCAAATTTTAGCAACTCCAATTGCTATTCCTGCTGGCACAGCTCTCGGATTTAGATCTGGTGCTATTTCAGGAGTCGTTAGAGATGCTAGAGCCGCTGTATGGTTAAGACGAAGACCCTAATTAATATTAAGAAACAAACGATGAAACTAAAATATAGTATACAACTCGGACTTATTTTTTTTACCACTTTAATTTGGTCACAAAGTGCTTTTTATAATTCTGGAAACCTTCAAGTACATGCTGATGGACAAATAGGATTTCATACCAATTTAATAAATGACACTAGTTTTGATCAAAATCTTGGAACCGTTGGATTTTATGGTACAGCGCTAACTGCTATTTCGGGGGCACAAAGCCCCGTTTTTTATGATTTTGAAATTGCAAGTGATGGTGATGTTGATTTAGAAATTCCAATTGCTGTAAATCATAATGCAAATTTTATTTTTGGAACCATACACACTCCAAAAGACAACCCATTTATTAGTTTTGACTACATCAACAATGCAACATCTAATGGTTCTGGAAATAATTCTAAAGTTAATGGTTATGTTTCTGTTTCCAATATTGACAATTTTATGGTTCCTATTGGAGATGAAGATAGAATGAGCCCAATTACGTATACTTCATCTTTTCCTGGTTCTTATATCAAAGCTGCCTATTTCTTTGAAGATCCAAACAATCCAACAACCTTTACAGATACTTTTGATACTACTAAAGTGGCCAACGACATTATGGTTATTAGCAACGAAGAATTTTGGGTTATTAGCAGTCCTAATGAAGGTACAATTATGTTATCATGGATGGCAGAAAGTAATATTTCTAGCCTTACAGATGATTTTACAAACCTATTTATAGCAGGTTGGAACAGAACCACATTACAATGGGAAAATCTAGGAAACGTAGGTGTAACAGGCGACCAAACCAGTGGTACAATTACATCATTACCTTTTATTGCAGATGATTATACTGTTGTTTCTTTAGGTGCTATTGATACTTCTATAGGACTAGGAAATTATTTACTTACCCTAAACGGTGATGGAATTAACGAATACTTTAAAGTTAGAGGTATTGAAAATAAACCTGAAAACAGCCTTAAAATTTTTAACAGATGGGGAAAAATTGTTTATCAGGCAGAAAACTATACCAATGATTTTAATGGTGTTACCAATGTCTCAGGTGCAATTACAGATAAAAAAGGATTACCACCAGGCATTTATGTTTATGTTATCACTTTTAAAGATAATGATACCAAACACCAAGGTTTTATATATTTAAGCCGATAGCTTACAATAAAACATCAAAAATTACGATACTATACTAGAACCCAAACTTACATTGCTTATGTTAGTACGTAATATTATAAGCCTAATTCTTATAGCAACCTCTAGTATTGGATATGCCCAAGAGGAAAAAGAATATACAGTAGACGACCTTATGGGAAAATCTTCGGTATCCCTTTTTGGAAAAGATATTAATCTTCGAAAAGAAGCTTATGATGCTTTTTTAGCCATGCGAAAAGCTGCCTATAATGATGGAATTGAAATTAAAATAGCTTCCAGTTACAGAAACTTCAACAGGCAACAAGAAATCTGGGAACGCAAATATATAACCTATACTAATAAAGGTTTGTCTCCTGCTAAAGCCATAGATAAGATTATTGAATATTCTACTATTCCTGGTACCTCTAGGCACCATTGGGGAACCGAAATTGATATTATTCAAGGAAGAAGAAAAACAAAATTAGGATTATTAAATCCAAAAAACTTTGAAGAAGGTGGCGCCTTTCATGAACTTTATCAATGGATGGACAAAAACGCAAGCACCTACGGATTCTATATTGTATATACTAAAAACAAAAGGCGAAAAGGTTTTAAATATGAACCCTGGCATTATAGCTATGCACCAATTTCTATACCTATGTTAAAAGCATATCGCAATATTAACTTAATGCGAATCTATCAAGATGAAAATTTTGAAGGCCATGAACACCTAAGTCCCGGCTTTATGCAAAACTATATCAGAAACCATATTTTGGACATAAACCCTACCCTTCTATAAAACTTTTGTAAATTAGCTTTCTAATTTATACTTAAAATGAGAAGAGGCAGTTGGAAATTTAGAATTCTTATTGGATTAGCTATTGTTCTTTTTGCATATGTGCAAAGATGTAATAATAAAGAGACAAACCCATATACGGGAAGAGTTCAAAATATAGACATGACTTCCGATCAAGAAATCGCTATTGGACTTCAGAGTGCCCCTCAATTAGCACAACAACATGGAGGTTTGTATCCCGATTCTAGATACCAAGCACTAGTTACTGCCGTAGGAAAAAAACTTGTTGCAAATAGTATTGCTAGAGATACACCTTATAAATATAATTTTCATTTGCTGGCAGATGATAAAACTATTAACGCTTTTGCCCTTCCTGGAGGTCAAATCTTTATAACCTATGCTCTTTTTTCAAAACTTAACGAGGCTCAGTTGGCTGGAGTTCTAGGTCATGAGATTGGCCATGTTATTGGGAAACATTCTGCGGAACGAATTGCTGATAGTAAGTTTTGGAAAACAGTATCTATGGGAGCTAGTGTAGGTGCAGATGCTGGAAATGTTGTAAATCAATATGGAATGAGCAAACTGCTTACTAATGGAAGAGGTGATGAATTGGAAAGTGACGAACTTGGCGTTCTTTTTATGATACAATCTGGTTACGACCCATATGAGATGATTCAGGTAATGAAAATATTAAAAGCTGCAGCTGGACCTAATAAAGTGCCTGAATTTAAAAGCTCTCATCCAGACCCAGAAAATAGAATTGAAAAGATAAAAGCAACTATTAAAAAGTATAAAAACCAATAAGCTTTAACTGTTTTGGCTAAAAAACAATAATTCTATTTTTAAGAATTTTAACCGTAGTATTTTACCATTAAACAGCTGCTAAACTACATTCATCTTGTTTTTAATTCTTTTCATCAATTTTTTTAAATTGCTCAGTATATTTTATCTATTTTTATATTAAATAAGTGAATTAAGACTTGTTTAGCCCCCTCTTACTCAATTTATTACACCTACTTAGACCACTGGGATATTAACGTAGAACTGTTTTTGTATGGGCACATTATTATTTTTTAAGGAAATCTATTTAGAAGCATTTAGAGATTGCAATCCAAAATATTTAGTACGAATTTTGAAAAGCTTTTCTTTCTTTTGTTTCTTTTGTATAGCATTGGTGATTTATGCTTTCTCGTATAGAATTATCACAGGATATAATTTTTAAATTTTAGAAAGTTATGTTTCAAACTGTTGTGTTTTTAGCTACAAAACATATGGATAACAGATGCAATAATTCCAATAGTAATTGTTAATCTGATTTATTTTTCTTTTTAACTATTAAATTTATTCTTCAACTACTGTTATGATACTTTTGTAATTGAGATAAAATTATACTTTTTTTGCTATAAAATCATGAAACATCCATTTACAAAGGATTCTACACCCAAGGAGATGACTAATAAGGATGTATCATGTGACAGATTTAATAAAAATAAGTATAGACACATGAAATTATTTATACTAAGATTGTTGGTTAATCCTATAAATGTTTCTTTTTAGTCAAAAAAAAATGTAAGCTAAACAACAGTCAGTTTAACTTACACTTTAAAACAATTGTTTAGCCCATTATTGATGAGATAATGGGCTTTTTTTTACTTTCCTAATTCCTTTTTCACAAGAGCTAGTGCTTCAACTGCATTAGAAAGTTTTGCAAACTTTTTTGCAGTATAGCCCTTTTTTGTTTTAGCACGTAAATTTGCACCATTTTTTAAAAGCACCTTCAATATTGCTACTTTATTATATCTAGCAGCAAACATCACTGGAGTCATTTCATTAGACCATTGATTTACATCTTCTCCTAATTCAATCATTTTTTCTACCATTTCAAGATCTCCTTTTACAATTGCCATACAAAAAGGAGAAACTTTAGCAACTACATACTCGCTTTTAATAGTTGTAGTTTCAAATTCAATTCGATCCATAGCATTGGCACCCAATACGGCCAATACCATTACAAAACTTAATACTGTCTTTTTCATAATAATTCGTTTTTATGATTTATATTAATGAACATCAAAGTGACGAATTGTTTTCCATAATTAATGCTAGTAAAGGGGCAAATAACATAAGATTAACGTGTTTCTTAAAGAAAAGCTAACGAAACCAAAAAAAAATTAACATTTAGAAGTAAACGATAAGGTTTTCGTTAATAAATGTTAAGGTAAATCATATGTATTATGGTGTGTAAAAGCATCGAAATACTATCTTTGAAAAAAAACGCAATGAATAAGAAGGTTATTTTAATGATTCTAGATGGTTGGGGTAAATCTCCAAACCCAAAAGTATCTGCTATAGACAATGCTAATACTCCATTTATAGACAGTCTTTATAAAAACTATGCTAATGCCAATTTACTTACCGATGGTATGAATGTTGGTTTGCCAGAAGGACAAATGGGAAATAGCGAAGTAGGTCATATGAATCTTGGTGCTGGAAGAATTGTTTACCAAGATTTAGCAAAAATCAACCTTGCAATAACAGAAAATACATTAAAAGACGAACAGGTACTTATTAATGCATTTAACTACGCTAAAAAAAACAACAAAAAAGTACATCTTTTAGGCCTAGTTAGTGACGGTGGCGTACATTCGCACATCAATCATCTTAAAGGACTTATTGATGTTGCAGAAACTTTTAATATTAACGACACCTATATTCATGCTTTTACAGATGGTAGGGATGTAGATCCAAAAAGCGGTAAAAATTTTATTGCTGATATTCAAAAATATTGCCAAAACAAAAACACAAAACTAGCCTCTATTATTGGTAGATACTATGCCATGGATAGAGACAAACGTTGGGAACGTGTAAAATTGGCTTACGATTTATTGGTTAATGGTAAAGGAACTCTTGCTAGCGACCCTGTTTTAGCAATGCAAAATAGCTACGATAATAATATTACAGACGAGTTTATTGAACCAATTGCAATAGCCGATAAAAATAATAGCCCTATAGCAACCATTAACGAAGATGATGTCGTTATTTTCTTTAATTTTAGAACAGATAGAGGCAGGCAGTTAACACGGGTATTAAGTCAAGAAAACATGGAAGCTCAACAAATGCAAAAATTACCATTGCATTATGTAACTTTCACCAACTATGACGATTCTTTTAATGGAATAAGTGTTGTTTACAATAAAGAAAACATAAAAGATACTCTTGGTGAGGTTTTAGAACGCAATAACAAAAAACAAATTAGAATAGCAGAAACAGAAAAATACCCACATGTAACATTCTTTTTTAATGGTGGTAGAGAAGTTCCTTTTGATGGTGAAAAAAGATTACTTTGCCCTTCTCCAAAAGTTGCTACCTATGATCTAAAACCAGAAATGAGCGCTTACGAGATTACCGACAGCATAATCCCTGAAATTGAAAAAGAAGAAGTCGATTTTATCTGTCTAAATTTTGCCAATCCAGATATGGTAGGTCATACTGGAGATATGAATGCCGCGATAAAAGCCTGTGAAGTAGTAGATGGCTGTTCCGAAAAGATAATTAGCTCAGCATTAGCACATGGATATACTTCTATTGTTATTGCTGATCATGGAAATTGTGAAACTATGATTAACCCAGATGGTTCTCCTAATACAGCCCATACTACCAATCCTGTTCCTATTTTTCTAGTAGATAAGGAACTTACTAATATAAAAAATGGTATTTTGGGCGATATTGCTCCTACAGTATTGCACTTATTGGGGGTAGAAAAACCATCACTAATGACTCAAAATTCATTGGTATAATTATAACAAGCAAATTTTAACAGATGAAAAAAATAGTTTTATTCTTTCTTATATTGATTACCTATTCTTGTGGGACAAGCAAAAAAAGTATTGCTACTGAAACAAAAAAAGAAATAATTACAAAACAAGAACCTCAATATAGTATTAATAAAACTGTGCCCTATAAAGAAACTGTAATTATGGTTGGACATGCTAACAGAGAGGGCTTCAAAAACCCTGCTTTTAGCAGCTGGTTTGACCGTAATTTGACCAATTACAAACCAGATATTACTACTGTTAATAATCTAAAACCCTTATTAAAAGGAGTTACAGTAAAAACCTTTATGGGAACTTGGTGTGGAGATAGTAAAAGAGAAACACCACGTTTTTATAACATTATGGATGCTGCTGAGTTTGATTACACTAACATGACAATGATAACGGTAACTCGACAAAAAAATACTCCTGAAAAATTTGAAGAAGGATTAAACATTACCAATGTTCCAACTTTTATCTTTTATAAAGACGGAAAAGAAATTAATAGAATTGTAGAATATCCCATAGAAACATTAGAAAAAGATATATATACCATCTTAAGTGGAGCACCATATAAACATGCATATATGGATTAGTTTTTAACGATATACTAACAAAATAAAAAGCCTGATAACTCAGGCTTTTTTTATACAAAATTTCTAAATATCTTTGCGCCCTATGATTAAGATTAAAACTTTAGAAGAGATAGAGCTAATGCGCGAAAGTGCATTGATCGTTTCCAAAACATTGGGTGTTGTTGCTGCTGCAGTAAAACCTGGAGTTACAACACTTCAACTAGATAAAATTGCTGAAGAACACATAAGAGATCATGGTGCCATCCCTGGATTCTTAGGACTTTACGACTTTCCTAACACCCTATGTATGAGCCCTAATGCACAAGTAGTGCACGGAATTCCTAATAATGATCCACTAAAAGAAGGTGATATTATATCTATAGATTGTGGTGCTTTAAAAAATGGATTCTATGGAGATCATGCCTATACTTTTGAAGTTGGAGATGTTAGTCCTGAAATAAAAAAGTTACTGAAAGTTACCAAAGAATCACTTTATGCTGGTATAAGAGAATTTAAAGCTGGCAATAGAGTTGGTGATGTTGGTTATGCTATACAACAATATTGCGAAAATGAAGGTTATGGCGTTGTACGCGAACTTGTAGGGCATGGTTTAGGTGCTAAAATGCATGAAGATCCAGAAATGCCAAACTACGGAAAACGTGGAAGAGGAAAGAAATTTGCTGAAGGTATGGTTGTAGCCATAGAACCTATGATAAATATGGGGACAAAAAACATTAAGCAACTTAGAGATGGATGGACTATCTTAACAGCTGATGGAAAGCCTAGCGCCCATTTTGAGCATGATATTGCTATTGTTAATGGAAAACCAGAACTACTTTCTACTTTTAAATACATCTACGATGCTTTTGGGATAAAAAGTAATGAAGAAGATGAATTTAGGCAATAAATCTCTAATTATTAAAAACTCAATTCATATTTTTTCCATACTTCTATACAGATAAGCTGTAGGTTGGGAATATTACGTAAAAACGTAAAACAATAACTAGTACAAACTGATGAAAAAAATATTCAAATTTTTTCTAAACCTAATTCCAAGAGTTATCTTAATTAAAGTAAGTTACTTTATTAAGCCTTTTTTAGCGTTTGTACTACGTGGAAAAAAATACACAGATCCTATAAACGAAAAGAGTTACCGTACTTTTTTACCCTATGGTTATGAAAACCCTAGGGACAATGTACTAGCTCCAGGAACTCTTTCATTAGAAAGACACCGATTATTATGGTTGTACCTAAAAAATGAAACCGATTTTTTTAAAAAACAGCTCAAAGTATTGCATTTTGCTCCAGAGCAAGCTTTTTATAACAAGTTTAGAAACTTAGATAATATCCGTTATACTACAACAGATCTCAATTCTCCATTAGCGGATATCAAAGCCGATATCTGTGATCTCCCATTTTCCGATAATAGTTTTGATGTTATTTTGTGCAATCATGTATTGGAACATATCCCAAACGACGACAAAGCAATGAAAGAATTGTACAGAATATTAAAACATGGAGGCTGGGGAATCTTTCAAATTCCTCAGGACCTAAATAGAGCAGAAACTTTTGAAGATAATTCTATTACCGACAAAAAAGAACGTGCCAAAATATTTGGGCAATACGACCATGTACGTATTTATGGCAGAGACTATTTCGATAAGCTTAGAAGTTTTGGCTTTAAAGTTACCGAAATAGACTATACCAATACCCTTTCCAAATCAGAAGTGGAAACCTATAGACTTGCTCCAGGAGAGGTTATTCCTTTTGTAGAGAAATAAAAGTCTTTACTTCCAAACATTACTAAAAGCTTTTTTAATCTTAGTTTCATTAACTTTTATTGATCCCTTATACAAATCAATATCAATCCCAGTTTCTAATAAATTAATATAGCCTTCTTCATATTTCCAAGTTGAAATATATGGATTATAATTACATTCAGAATCATGAATCCATAAACTTGATTCAGCTTTAAAAGTATTTCTAGAATCAATACACATAAATCTAAACTCACATTGACAACAAACTAATGTGTCCTTTTTATTTGCATTCCATAAAAACCTGAAACTATCTGAATTCACGACACTAATTAAATCCCCTATTCTTAATTTATTTATATTACCAAATACCTTTTCAGTAAATAATCCATTTTTCACCTGGCCCAATTCATCAATATATAATTTCCCATTATAGTATGGATTAAAGTTATTCGCTTCAAAAAACAAGTCAGTATTGATGTTAAATTTGCCAGGAAATACATTCTTAGAATAATCCAAAAATGACATATTCACTTCCTTTATTTTAAACAACAAATAGTCTGGTACTCCTTCTAAACTACAATTCGAGTTAAATACATATATATTAAACAAACTATCAATTTTTGACAATTCTTTAAACATCTCATAATTATAAGATACATTTTCTTCTAACAGGTAAATACAAATTGAATCTACTTCACTCTTGCTAATTTCTCTTAACAACTCATAAGTATTTTTAAGCTTAAAATCTCTAATTAGTACCGATACATTTCTGTATTCAAAAGAAAGCAGTATTTAAAGATTCTGAGTCAATATTCTCATGTATTACTAAATTAGATAACACAAATGGCGACTCAAAATAATTTTCAGCCGTTACTAAATTTTCATCAAAACTCTGTTTTTTATAAATAATTTCATTATCCAGCAAAAATATCTTCCATTTATTATGATAATTTTTCTCATTATTATTACAAAAACTGAACTCACCATTTAACAGCAAATCTGCTATATCATTTGGAACAAAATGATAATCATTTCTTGTTAAATCATAAACAATCGATCGATTATAACCTTTAACAGGAAAACACATATTGTGAGTCGTATATTTTTCACTCATAATGTTTTTTTATAAATTATTCCAATCTGTAAATCACTAGTGTAGTACTTTTTAGATTTTCTAGTTTTAGTGATTTTAGCCTTTTTACCAACTTCACTCAATGATAAAAGATGAATTGGTGAATTCCCTTTTATAATATCGTTCTTTATTTTTTTGTTAATTTTCACCCTCTATATTCGTTATTTTACTTTTGACAAAAAGGTAGCAACCTTTTTTTCTAAATTGTAATTACAAGGTTTAGATGTCATACCAAACTGACCGATAGGATTGACATCTAGCAAATAATACATATCATCACTAGACAAGACAACATCTATTGACGCACAATTAATATCTAAAAACAACATCAAATTTGATATTTTTTTTCTAAAAAACTCTGGTAACTTATAAGGTGAAGTCCTGTTTGATTTTTCAGAATCATATCTTCTAAAATCAATCTTTGTTTTAGGATTCTGTTGAGAAAAAATGACCATTGAAAAAAAATCTCCATCTAGATAAAAGGTTCTTATTTCAATTTTCTTTTCGATATATTTCTGAAAAAATGTAGGCACAAACTTAGAAGGCAAATACTCCATATCTTGGTCTTGTAACTTATGAGTAAAACTCGAATACAATCCATCTTCAGACCTTAAAACCATAACGTTTCCAATAGGTTTAGAAAGTATTTCTCCTTTGTTTTCTAAGTAAAATTTGAGTAACTCTTTCTTAGTCTGAGTTATCAAAAATGGTGGCATATTTAGGTTGTTTTCTTTCCCATAGCTCAGTACTTTTAACTTGTTAACGCTAGAATTTATATAATCATTTAAATGTCGCTTTTTTTTGAGTAACATATAAATATAATCAACAATTTCTTCCGCTTCTGCATTATTATATGCGACAAGAAATTCTCTTACCTTGCCTACACTTCCATTGTAAATGTCTATAGTAAGTCTTCCTCTCCTATACCAAACGGATTTTATCTCTTCATATCTAATAACATTGTTGTTGCTCCTTAATACAAAACCAGATTCATCAAGTTCTTCAACACACAACTTATCCTCCTCATTAATTCTTACAAAACTTTCTCCCATGGTTGTCAACCACCTTATTACATGAGTTGTTGTAAAATCGTCGTTACAAGAAATAATCAATATCATACTAATATGTCAATTGAACAGTGTAATAACATGGAGAATTTGTTACTATTGCTGGATCTCTCATTAGTTTTACATTTTCTACTCTTACCGTACTAGGGTCTCTACCAAGTTTATGAACCAAAAACTCCTGTAAGCCTACAAGTTGTTTTTCTATTTCTTTTTCTGCAAAAGGATTAAGAAAAGATGGTCTAATAGTAATTTTTAAAGATTTATCAATACTTGTTACTTTATTTAAAGAATACAAGCCCAAAAGAGATTCTTTATAATCAATTCTAGAATTTTTATATGCCAAAAAACGTAATGGATTTACAGCTCCTATTCTAGACCTAACTACATAAAAACTACCAGCTATTGCAATTGTATGAAGCCAACTTATATTTCCTTTTTTAGAATTTTCAACCATACAATTAAAAATTTTTTCTCTGGCTTCAAAATTAGCGTGGATTGCTAACGTACTTGGATCTGCCCATGAACGCAAATCAGAAAAAAAGCCAGGAGAATATGGCTCTAGATACCTCCCTTTTCCTGCATAATCTAGTAAAAAAGCTGTGCTAATTGAATCCGTAAGACATTCTTCTTCAAATGTTTTAACACCATGTTTAATTAACAACCTAACCAACTGATCTTCATTCACTAACTCCTGAAGCTTCGGAAAATGAGTTGTATCTTGCTTAGTCCAAAAAACATGATTTCTCTTCTTAAATTCTCTCTCCAAATCTTCCCAAATTGAGGGATGATCTGACTTATTAAGCCTATCAATATGATATCCTTCGTCAAAAGCTTTAAGAAAATATTTTTTTGCCAAATTAGGAGACACTTTATAGCATTTTGCCATAATTAAAACAGCTGTATTTCTATGTTCTTTAAACTTTAACTTATTATACAAATCCTCTATTGCCCCACAATCTCCACTTCCAACTAAGGTCTTTAATTTACTCAAGTTGGCTTTATCTATTAGCCAATCGTCAAAAGCAACCTCATTAGTTCTTTTAACTTTGGTACAAGCACTAGCAAAAACTAGTGCTAATAACAACAACAAAATTAAACCCCTATTTGATAACACCAATTTCATACATAAATTAATTCGTGACAAAACTCATTAACAAAACTTAACATTCTATCATTAATACATATATCCAAAATTATGAGATGAATAAGTTGCTGAAACTTTGCAATTATAATTATAAATATTAGTATGAGTATCCGATCCACTTAAACCATTCTCGCTAGTAAATCTTGTTTCTGTACCTCCACTATTGCAGTAATCTCCACCCCTAATATCTTTTAGAGTTTCTTTATCTATTTTCTTCTCGTATAAACTATCTAAATTTTTCATATTATTTTTGATTACAACTATCCATTTTTTGATAAACTGAACTTACTTGACATTGATCATTATACGTTTTTAATTCTGTATCTCTTCCTTCAGCTGTTGATCTAGATTCTGTACCTCCACTATCATTAAAAGACTCCCCTGAAAATCCTCTATTAATATTTTTCATACTATTAGGAGATAATTTCTTTTTAAATAATTTTTTTGATTTTTCAATTTATTAACAAAATAAAATATCATAGTTAATAATCAATAAAAAACAAAAAAGTCCATAAAAAAGCCGTTTCATGTCGTTCAAGAGATTAATATAAACGACGAAAGGTTCTTTATTTCAAAAAAACATATAGACTAGTTTTTAGTCAAAAATAGAAACCTATAGACTTGCTCCAGGAGAGGTTATTCCTTTTGTAGAGAAATAGCATATACCTGCTCCCCATCCACAAAAGTTTTTAGCACCTTAATTTCTGGTATTTTTTCAATTGCAACTTCCATAATATTTTCATCCAATACTATAAAATCAGCAAGTTTTCCTTGCTCTATACTTCCTTTTTCCTTTTCTTCAAAATTTGCATAAGCAGCCCAAATGGTCATTCCTTTTAAGGTTTCTTCTCTTGTTAATGCTTCAGCGGTATTAAAGCCGTTTTCTGGATAACCTTTTACATCTTTCCTACTAACTGCAGCATAAAATGTTAAAAAAGGACTTACTTGTTCTACAGGAAAATCGGTTCCTAAAGCTAGTATTCCTGCTTTTTTTAAAAGTGTTTTATATGCATAAGCTCCTTTAATTCTATCTTCTCCAAGTCTATCTTTTGCCCAATACATATCACTTGTAGCATGAGTTGGTTGTACAGATGGAATTATTCCACTTTTAAAATAATCAAAATCACTTGCTGCTATTACTTGAGCATGTTCTACCCTCCAGCGTCTATCAGTAGTATTTGTTAAAGCCTTTTTATAAGCTCTCAACACCACAACATTGGCAGAATCACCAATAGCATGCGTATTCATTTGATACTCTGTTTTTGCAATTCTTAACGCCAATCCTTCAATTTCTTCCACTGGAGTCACCATGGCACCATAATGACCTTTATGATCTGTATATTCTTCTTTTAAAGTAGCTCCTCTAGATCCTAATGCACCATCTCCATATACTTTTATAGACCTAACATTTAAGCGATCTGTTTTTATGATCCCTTTATTTAAAAAGTAATCCAAATTCTCTGGATAATTACTAATCATGGCGTAAAGTCTAATTTTCAATGCTTTACTTAGGTGTAATTCTTCAATTTGGTCTATAATTTCTTTTGATAAACCAGCATCACTTACAGTGGTTAATCCATAACTAAAACATATATCTTGAGCCGCTAACAGTGCCTGTTTTTGGGCTGTTTTGCTTGTTTCTGGAACAATAGTATACACCATTTCCATTGGCCCATCAATAAGTATTCCTGTAAGTCCTTTGTCTGTTTTTAAGATTTCTCCTCCAATAGCTTCGGTTGTTATAGTTACTCCTGCCATATCCAATGCCTTTTGATTCACCAAAATTGCGTGTCCATCTACTCTAGTAAGTATTACCGGAATATCTGGGAATAACATATCTAACTTTTCTTTTGTTGGAAACTCTTTTACTTCCCAATCGTTTTGATCCCAGCCTCTACCTCGAATAAAAGTTAAGCTATTTTTCTTCTGAAAATCACTAACGCGTTTTAAAACTTCATCAAAACTAGCAGTACCCACAAGATTTACAAACTGTTGATTTTGTCCTAATCCATAAAAATGACAGTGTGCATCTATCAACCCTGGCACTATTGTCTTTCCTTTTGCGTCTTCATGATTAGCTGTAGAATATTCTTCTAAGATATCCTTACTAGTTCCAACCGCTACAAATTTCCCATCTTTTATTGCAAATGCCTCTGCCTTTGAAAAATCATCCGTAACCGTATATATATTAGCATTAGTAACAATTAAATCAACTTCAATTTTTTGCTTGCAGGACGCTAAAGACAAGATTATAGCTCCTAATAATAGGTTTTTTATCATTTCAAATATTTTTTAGTCAGCAATAAAAATAGAAAGTCATTTTGAAATGACCACTATTATTTTATATTTTTATGACAATCTGTTTATTACCAAAGTTTTTTCATTTAAAAAACCTTAAAATAAACGAGCATCTATTTTTTTATCAAAAGTAAAATACTAAAAACTGAATAACATTATACTGTAACGCTATGAAAACAATAGGACTTATTGGTGGTATGAGTTGGGAATCTTCCGCTATCTATTATAACCTTATCAATCAAAAAATAAAAGCCAAGTTAGGTGGATTTCATTCTGCTAAATGTGTAATGGTATCTGTTGATTTTGCTGAAATTGAACAATTACAGCATCATAATGATTGGGATGAACTAGATAAACGTATGATAAAAGCGGCACAGCAATTAGAAGCTGCAGGAGCAGACCTTATTGTTTTATGCACCAATACTATGCACTTATGTAGTGAAAAAATGATAAAAAACACTAACATTCCTTTTCTACATATTGCCACTCCTACTGCAGAAGCCATACAAACACAAGGTTTAAAAAAAGTGGCTCTCCTGGGTACTAAATTCACCATGGAGAAACAGTTTTACAAAGATATCTTACAAGCACATGGTATACAAACTATGATTCCGAATGAAAAAGATAGAACGCTAGTTCATGATATTATATATACAGAATTGGTTAAAGGTGTATTTTCTGAAACTTCTAAAAACGTCTTCCAAAATATTATCAAAAAACTAGCTAATGATGGTGCAGAAGGTGTTATACTTGGGTGTACAGAAATACTTCTGCTAATTAAAAGTAATGATGTATCCATTCCTATATTTGATACCACTACATTACATTCTGAAAGTGCCGTTGCAATGGCTTTGGAAAATTTACAAAACAAATAATTAACAATTATGAAAATTCCATATTATATAGTTGATGTTTTTACTTCTGCCAAATACGGTGGTAATCAATTAGCAGTTTTTATCGATTTTGAAAACAATGTGTCTGATGAAAACATGCAAAAAATTGCCAGAGAATTAAATTTTGCTGAAATAACGTTTATCAAACAAAACAACAATAATCAAATTTTTAAGACCAGAATTTTCACTCCGGAGTATGAAATTCCTTTTGCTGGGCATCCATCCCTAGGGACAGCCTTTGTGATCTCTAAATACATACTTTCCGAAGCTAAAAAGAACATCACCTTAGCTTATAACCATGTAAATATTGACATTAGTTTAGATACTACAGTTTTAAACAAAAATCCGTTTTTTGAAATGATCCAGTCGCAACCTGAGTTTATTGATAGCTATAAACATCATACTATTGCTAAAGAACTTGACTTAGATATCTCCATTTTTGATACAACAATGCCTATTCAACAGATTAGTACAGGACTATTATACATTATTATTCCTATACAAACTTTGGCACAAATGGAAGCATTAACACTTAACAGTGCTAGCGTAATATCCTTTCTAAAAAAATACAATAGTTATAAAACAAATAGTCCAACTGGATTAAGTACTTCCTTATATTTTGTTTGTACAGAGACTTACGAACAGCAAAACGATTTTAATGTCCGTATGTTTTGTATTGAAAACAACCATATTAATGAAGATGCTGCAACAGGAAGTGCTGCTGGCTGTCTCCTAGCCTATCTATTGCAACATAAAAAAACTGAAATAACTGCTACCATTGAACAGGGTTTCCGGATCAATAGAAAATCATATTTAAAAATTAACGGAAGCCTTACCAACAACTCGTACCTGCTTAAAGTTAAAGGGCAAGTTGCAGAAGTTAGCGCTGGTACCTGGCTTGTTTAATATTTATGAAAAAACTAGCAACACTTATATCCATAACAGGGCATCCATTAATTACCATTCCTATCTGCGTAAGCATTATTTTATTAACACTACCAGGTATTAACTTTTCTGTTTTAGAAACTGTTTTAACCTTAGGGCTACTAATTATCCCCACCACACTATGGATTGTTGTAAAATACAAAAGAGGTAGCTATACAAACCTTGATGTTTCAGATAAAAAACAAAGAACAAGTCTCTATCTTTTTGTTTTGCCTTTACTTATTACTGTCATCTTATTTTTACACTACAGCAATAAATCTTTGCCCATTCGAAATGGGTTTTTATTTGCTTTTATTTTATTTTTCGTATCCTTTTTGATCAATTTTCGTGTAAAAATATCTTTACATGTATCGCTAAATACTTTTTTAGCAACTTCACTATTTATTACCTATCCCCAAGTTTCAATTATTTTTTTAATTTTCTGTATCGCAATTGCCTGGTCACGCATAGTACTTAAACGGCATAGTTATCTTGAAGCTTGTCTTGGCTTCTTTTTGGGACTCAGCACTGGCTTAGCATTCTTATTTTCTTTACACTAGCAAGAACATCGTTTTACTCAATTAAGTATTAAATGTTTACATAAATTAACACAAAAACGCAGTTAACTGCGTTTTTATTATCTTTGTAGAAACTTCCAAAAAAATGAATGCAGATATTATTGACGAAATGGGCTATACCGCTTTGGCAACACGTCTAAAACGTATAAGTGATAAAATGACACATAGTACACGATTAATGTATAAAAAACTAGACATAGATATAGAGCCAAACTGGTATTTAATACTTGTAATTGTAGAACAAACACCTAATGTTTCTGTAATGGAGATTGCAAAAAAAGTTGGTTTCACACATCAATCTGTACAGGTAATAACTAGCAAAATGTTAAAAAATGATTATTTAAGAATTACTAAAGACGCAAAAGATAGAAGGAAAACAATTTTTAACATAACCGAAAAGTCTACTAAAATGCTGCCAGAAATAGAACGCATATGGAAAGCTGGAAAAGTAGCTATTTATGAATTATTGAATGAAAACACAGAAATAATATCGCACTTACAAACCCTAGAAACCAACCTCAACAAGTCTTCTTTTGGAGAACGTATTATTGACAAATTAGAACATAAAAACTAACACCATGAAACTACATCAATACAGAGCACAAATTACTTGGACAGGAAATGAAGGAAGTGGAACTTCTGACTACAAAGAGTACAACAGAAACCATGTTATAGAAATACCTGAAAAACAAATCAATATTTTGGGCTCTTCTGATCCTTCTTTTCTAGGAGACCAAACAAGATACAATCCGGAGGAATTACTTGTTTCTTCCCTTTCTTCTTGTCATATGTTATGGTATTTGCATTTGTGTGCTGTAAACAATGTTATTGTAACTAATTATGTAGATAATGCTACTGGTATTATGGAAGAGACTGATAATGGAAGCGGTAGCTTTAAAAAAGTAACCCTGCATCCAATTGTTACTGTTAGTGAAGCTAGCATGATAGAAAAAGCAAATGCACTTCACCCTGAAGCCAATAAACGTTGTTTTATTGCAAATTCTTGTAACTTTGAAGTTGCACATAGCCCAAAAGCAATTACACCAGAATTAAAATGGAAATAAGAGAATCTTGTGAAAATTGTGACAAAACTTTACCAAATACAAGTAGTGAAGCCATGATTTGCACTTACGATTGTACATTTTGTAGTGACTGTGTTGCGGATGTACTATATAATGTTTGTCCTAACTGCGGTGGTGGTTTTGAAAAAAGACCAACACGACCAAAAGAAGAATTCCTAAAGAACCCTGCAAGAAAAGACAAAGTTTTAAAACCTATAGATCCAGAAACTTTTACCAAAACACTACAGAAATATCAAAATATTGATCCTAGAGATCGCTAATAGCATGCTATGATAAACGAAAGACCATTAGTTGGTATTGGAGTGGTAATTATTAATACTGAAGGCAAAGTGTTACTAGGCAAAAGAAAAGGGTCGCATGCACCCTATTATTCTATTCCTGGAGGACATTTAGAACTTGGTGAAACTTTTGAAGAAGCTGCCTGTAAAGAAGTGCTTGAAGAAACAAGTCTTGTGCTTCAGAATCCAAAAGTCATTTCTGTTTCTAATAACTTGGAAACCTTTAAAAAAGAAGGCAAACACTATATTTCTGTAATTCTTCTAGCCACAAATTTTTCTGGCACTCCTAAAGTAATGGAAGAAGATAAATCTGAAGGCTGGTTTTGGGCAGACCCAAAAGCATTACCTCAACCACATTTTGATGCTAGTGAAATGGCTGTTGCTTGCTATTTGGATGATGTGTTTTATCTAAACTCCTCTATAGTTAAATAACAAAAGAGCCTCATTTGAGACTCTTTTGTTATTTATAAGCATGCTATTATTACATAAACAAGCTAATACTAAATCTCACTGGCGAGCTAAAAATCGAACTTATAGGTTGCTCCTGCCAATACTTGCAAACCTTGTACTTGATAGTTGCTCCATTTTGTGTACTCATTATTACTAAGGTTATTCCCTTTTACAAAAGCAGACAGTTGACTGTTAAATCTATAACCTACATGAGCATTAAGATCAAAATAGCTATCTAGAGTTACTGTGTTTCTAAGTAAAATTCCAGTGGTGGTTGTTAAATCTTTACGCTGTCCAACAAAGAAAATATTAGATCCCATGTACCAATGTTTATCAATTTGATAATCCATAAAAATAGACCCTGTAATATCTGGTAAGTTCCACGCTGGATTTTCACTTTCTGTATTGTAATCAAAAACCTCAGCATTAACACCTAGTGTGAAGTTTCTATTGATATCAAGATTCAGTTCTCCAAATACACTTATAGTATTAACATCATCATAAACCACTCCAAATGAGTTTCCATATGCATAACCATTAGCGTTTATAGTATTTGCCATTAAATTTCTTTGAAAAAGAGCTTTGTTTTTTTCCGTTTTATAACCTCCTTTAAGATTATAACTTAGGTTTGCTAACAACTTCCCTTTTACTCCTACATAGGCATCATATTGCTTATCTGTAGGACTAATAAATAGTGTTGGAGAAACATATGGATTTTCGTTTACAAAGCCATAATAAGAATTCTGAGTAAGACCCCCTTCTATTCCTCCATAAGCAATAACATACTCGTCTACCAATCTGTAGGATGCTTTTACTTGTGGATAGATATGCATTTTGCTCTCGCTATGTTCCATATCCACTCCAAAAACTATGGAAGCACCTAGGTTTACCGTAAGATCATCCCTTAGAATTACCAAACTAGGACTAACTCCTGCTTGAAACTGACTGTATTTAATTTCATTAGTGGTTCCTAAATCTCTCTCAAACTTCCCTCCAACATAGTCCAATTTAAAACCAACAGTAACCAATTCATCTGCAATTGGTACTTCTATCTCTGGCGTAAGTATCACTCTATTTTCCGCTGATTTTAATCCATCCCAGAAACGTCTCAATACTAATTCTCCTCCTTTAAAAAAAGAATCATCCATAGTAATATGCGCCGCTCCATAGATATTATAATATTTTTGCTTTTCGTCTATATTGCTTATTTCATCCGCGGTAAATAAATTCTTAGGAACACCATACCAACTGTATATTTGATGTTGCAATCGCGCATCTGCTCCCCAGGTAAAGTCTCTGTCAGATTTTACATAAGAAATATCTGCATTGGTATTAAAAAATTTGGTATCTACTAATGCATCATTAATATTGGTATGAGAAGAATGGTGATTAAACCCTAGATCTAAACGTTCATCTCTATTGAGTTCTCTACTGGTATAAAAGTCCAATAATGCAGAATTAAAATTCCCTAAACCTACAGAAGCATAAGAATTATACAAAGGATCTCTTTTTACTTTCTGTACTGTAGATGCTTTTCCTTTTGCAGGAGTAAAGGTTGATGCTACTGGAACAGAGAAGATACTATATTTTATCTTTTTCTTCTTTAGGGTAACAGAATCGTTAAGTTTTGGTACTTGTTTTATCTTAAATGCATCGGAAATTGAAGGTTTATATGCTTTTACCACATTAACAACCTCTGTTCCTATATTGTCTTTTTCTTGTGCTTGTATAACTAGTACTCCCAACAGGAATACTGCTACTATTATATATATTTGCTTTCGCATAGGTGTTCTTTTTTTGATTGATGATTTAATTTCCATTAGGATCTACAGACGAATTGTTTTTTGCCGCTGCAGTCTTTATTCTAGTCAATTCCGTTTTTGCCTCTTCAACAACATCTGTATAAGAAGCAAAATTTGTAATTACACTTTCTAGGATATAGGTAGCTTGAAAAGCATCGCCTAGCCCATCAAAATTCTTTGCCATAATAATTAAACCCTGTGCTGCAAACTTTTTATAAGTACTGTAGTTTTTAGCTAGGTTTTGTACGGCAACATTAGATGCTTCGTACTCTTTTTGTCTATTCTTAAAAAAAGCATCGTAATATACTGCCTCAGCTGCTAAAGCTCCTGTTGCAATTGCCTGCACCTTGGTATAAGCATTTTTAGCTTTTACAAAATCTTCTGTAGCAATTGCAGAGCGCGCAATCATGATATGAGCATCACTCTTAATTCTATCATCAAGTTTTGGTGTTTGCAATACTTTATCTGCATACTGGATAGTTTTGCTATAATTTTCAGCTTCATAATAACCTTTCATCAAATTAGATTGTGCAAAGGTTACATTCTGTGGAAATTCTGCAATTTGTTCCAAACGTTCAAAAACTGGTTTGGCACGTTCAAAATCTGGAATTGCAATAAATATTTCTCCCAGTCTAGCTAAAGCCTGTTCTGTATATTCGTTTCTTTCCTTAGATATCACAAAATCATAATAAGGTATTGCTATATTTCTATCTCCTTCTCCATAATATAATTGTCCCAAATTAAAATTAGCTTTTAAGGCATGAAGCCCTTTTGGGAAATTTGTAACATAAGCTTTAAATGCTTTTATGGCTGCTCCTGTTTTATTTTGAATTAATTGTCTGTCCGCCGCTTCATAGCTTGCGTTATCCAGCTCTCCATCACTTACTTCAACAAAATCTAGATTGCGAACCCAGTTTGCATATTCATTTACTCTACCCAATTCTATGTAAATTAGCTTTGCAGTAGCAACTGCCTGTATAGCTTCTTGAGAATTTGGAAAATCACGAACCACTTGCTTAAATTTTGTTAAACCTTGCTCATTACTATTATCGTTATAATAGATCAATCCTTGTCTTAATAATGCTTTTGGCACATAAGAACTTCTTTTATATTCTTTTACCACCTTATCATAACTTGCTAATCCCTCAGCGGTTTTCCCTGCTTTTACATAGGAGTTTCCAAGTTCATACAATACATCATCACGTAATGGAGATTTTGAATATTGTACCGTAAAGGCTTCTAATGTTTCTATCTTTTTTGCTGCTCTATCTACAAAACCATAACACATAGCTTTCTGGTATGCTGCATAGTCTTTATCTCTAGCACCGCTAATTTCTATTACCTTATTATAGGCTTCCATAGCTGGCCAATAGTTACTATTTACATACTGACTATCTCCTAATCGTAAATACGCATCTGTTACCGTTGCCTTATCTGCCGTATTTTTAGCTATAAATTTCTGAAAGTAAGTAGCAGCATTAGCATAATCTTTTTGCTTAAAATAAGCATAACCAAGGTTGTAATTTAAGCCCTGATACTCTTCTGTTTGTGATGCCATTACAATGCCCTGAAACTGCTTAAAATCAAGTATCGCCTCTCCAAATGAATTAAGCAAATATTGTGTTTCCGCTTTCCAAAACAATGCCCTTGCTGTATATAATGCATCTTGTTGTTCCTTGGCAGCTTTACCAAAATAAGCTAATGCATCTGTATATGCTCTATCCGAAAACAACTCTACTCCTCTATAGAATGCTACTCTCTGATACGTTGTTTTTGTACTAAAATTTCTATTCTTCTCTAATAATACTAAAGCAGCTTCGTAGTTTTTTGAAGTAATATAGGAATCTACCAATAGCTCTTGAATTTCTTGCTTAGATTCAGAATTCGGGTATTTATCTAAATACTTTGCCAGTACATCTGGTGCACTTTCATAAGCATTACCAATTTCATAACTAAGTCTAGCATAATTTAGCCAAGCATCTTTTTCTATCTCTGCACTAAAATCCATTTGGGAAGCATTTCTAAACGCATTAAGTGCTTCTTGTTTTTTATTTTGCTTTAAATAACATTCTGCCAAATGATAGTATGCATTTTGAGAAACACTATTAGTTCCTCCAATAATTTTATTGAATTGTCCAATTGCATCATCATAATTACCTTGCTTGTAATAACTATAACCTAGTAAATAATAATCGGTATTGTTCCACTTTCCTTTTTTACCTCTATATTTTGATAAATAAGAAACCGCTTCTTTATAGTTTTTAAGGTTAAAATAACTTTCCCCTATAATTTTATTCAACTGTGAAGCTTCGTTTCTATCAGATTTTGATAGCTGCTCTTTTCCAAGGTCAATTGCCTTTTGAAAATTACCTAGCTTAAAATTCATATCTGCCTTATAATAAGACAGCTTTTCATTTAGTAAATCAGGGTCTGTAATCTGATCGAATTGCTGGTTTGCAGCATCATAATCATCATTCTGATACGCCATATAGCCCATATAATATTTGGCTTGCGACCCATATTTTTCCGATGTGCTTATTTTATCCAAATACTTGGATGCATCTTTATACTTTTTAGACACAAATAATGCATAGCCATTATTAAAGTTGAACTGTTCTTGTCCTGATCTTGATAATGATTTTTGATCTACTTTTTTGTACCATTTTAATGCATAAGAGTACTTTCCTATTCCAAAATAGTAATTGGCAACATCGATAAAAGCAGAATTTCTTTTAGTAGAAGTTGGGTAACGTTCTACAAACGCCTCCATTAATTTGTCTGCTCCTCTATGATTCAAGCGAATACCAGCATTAGCGATATAATACGCACAGTTGGCTTCAACTTCCTGATCATTGGTTTCTTTTTTCACCTTTTCAAACAAGGACTGTGCCGCTTGAAATTGCTTATTGTTGTACAAGGTTAATGCTTCCTTATATGTTTTAGCAGAGTGGGTATAAATGGCTGATTCTTGTCCGAAACCAGTATTTATAACGACTAAAAACATTAAAAGGGAAGCAACTAGGTTCTTCTTCATAGTGTTCGTTGTAATTTAATTGATTCTCATATATCCACAGTGATAACGGAATAATTGACAGATAATTATATATTTTAAATATTGATTGGGCTATTTTGTTCTAAAGTTATGTAATTTTAACCTTTCAACTAATTATTATCGCCTAGATTATACTACATGAGTGAGACTATTTTAGAATTTAAAGACGCTTCTATTTTCCAAAGAGAAAACCTTGTCTTGAACCATGTAAACGTAACTATAAAAAAAGGTGAATTTGTATATCTAATTGGAAAAACAGGAAGTGGAAAAAGTAGTTTTCTAAAAACTCTTTATGCCGATATTCCCTTACAAGAGGGAACTGGATCTGTTGTTGGTTATGATTTAAAAAAACTAAAAGACAACGATATTCCTTTTTTAAGACGAAAACTAGGCATCATCTTTCAAGACTTTAAACTACTGCTAGATCGTACCGTTAATGACAACCTATTGTTTGTATTAAAAGCTACTGGTTGGACCGATAAAGCCGAGATGGCAGCAAAGATTGAAGATGTATTGTCTAAAGTAGGAATGAAAGAAAAAGGTTTTAAATTTCCGCATCAGCTTTCTGGTGGTGAACAACAGCGTATTGCCATTGCTAGAGCATTACTTAACGATCCCGAATTTATACTCGCCGATGAGCCTACAGGAAATCTTGATCCACAAACCAGTAAAGAGGTGATGGAAGTACTACGCGAAATTAATGGCAATGGAAGAACCATACTTATGGCTACCCATGACTATGCTTTACTACTAAAATTCCCTTCTAAAACTCTTAAATGTGATGATAGTAAGGTTTTTGAGGTGGTGCAGAAAGGGCTTTAGCTTTGGAAAATGGAGAATAGAGGAAAGAACCAAGACCGCTTTGCTGTTAGACGTAAGACTGGTGTAATGGAAAATAGAGAATGGATCGCTTCGCTCTTAGACACAAGAGGTAAGACTCATTTTTTTTCAAGCTATAGTCTATATTTCAGCAATAGTCTTTATCTCATTAATTTCTTCTAATTGAAATTCTCCCCATTTTAGATAGTTAATTGAAAATTCTTTTTCAATTATATTACTCTTATACTTTATTGATAATTCTGCACAACTATCCGAAAGTTGCAAATTCAAAATAGCCTGAGAATCCCGTATTTTTGGTTTGCGAACTTTAAATACATTTTATGGGACTCTACAAGCGCACTAAAAATACAAATACTCCACTACTTCGCCAAATTCTAGATTTAGTACCTAGGTGGATTTTTTCTCGCAGTACCGCACAGCATAAAAGTGACAAAGGCTGTAGCCGATATAAAGCTTACGATCAATTTGTAGCACTAACTTTCGGACAGCTGAATAAGTGTTACACTTTAAGTGATATTTCTACTGGTATTGGGGTTAGTGAAACCTTTATCTCAAGTTTAGGTCTTTCTCAGAGTCCAGCAACATCTACCATGAGTGATGGTAATAAGAACCGGAGCTATAAGGTGTTCGAGAGCCTGTATAAAGGTTTATTAACACATTATACGCACCTATTATCAAAACGTCATGAATCCCATATTATCAAAGAAATCAAAGACCGCAGTATAAAACTAATAGACAGCTCCGTTATTAGTCTATGCTTATCCATGTTTGACTGGGCAAAGTTTCGGACAGCAAAAGGAGGAATCAAAATACACACCTGTTGGGACGATACAATGATGATACCAGATGTAGTAAACATCACTCCTGCCAAACTACATGATCGCTATGGACTTGAACAACTGGTCTTTTCAAAAGGTACCATAATGGTTGAGGATAGGGCTTATTTTGATTTTCTTCTAATGTTGCAAAGAATAAGAGCAGAGAATGTTTTTGTTACTCGCATAAAAACCAATACCGTATTCGAGACTGTGCGAGAATTGGAACTTCCTGAAAATAGTGACCAAGACATTTTGAAGGATGAAATTATAAGACTCACTAGCAAGAAAGCTGTTCAAACAGGAATCAACCAAGTAGAACTGCGATTAGTTCATGTTTACAAGCCTGATGAAAACAAGGTTATAGAAATCATTACCAACCAACTAGATTGGAAAGCCAGAACCATTGCTGACCTTTACAAAAAACGATGGGACATCGAGTTATTCTTTAAAGCAATCAAACAGAACCTTCAGATCAAAACCTTTGTCGGAACAAGCGAAAATGCTGTAAAATCACAGATATACATTGCATTGACAACCTATTTATTGCTTCAGCTCATCGTCAGGACTATTGCCAAGAAGAATCATGCCTTTTCCAATTTCGTAGAGAAAATAAGGATTTGTCTGTCGTTTTATCTCACCCTTGACTATGTCTGCAATCAGGTAGGAGAAGGAGCAAAGAAAATAAGAGGAAAACCACAAGCAAATCTACCTTTCAAGATAGACTTATTTTCCATGTAAATCTCAATATTGAGCCAGATCATCGTGGTTCATAAGGTTTTTATGTCTTATCTGAAAAACTTTCGGATGGCTGTGATAATTCTGAAACGACTTCATTTAATGACTTTCCTAAAACTTTGATGCTTGTCGTTAAAACTAGATTTACATCACCCGTCTGTTGGTTTTTAATCTCTAAAAAACCATCCATACCATAACCATTGTCTCCTCTCATCACATAACTTCCTATTGTATCACAGTAATATAAACTATATATTATTTCAGAATCTGAATTAATGATTCTTTCAAATAACTCTTCAATAGAATCTAGTTTCGCATCAGAGATCATAATACATTTTGCCCCAATAATATAAGGTATAGTTAAGTGTTTTTTCGATTTTCGGACTAGAATACTCCAATAGTTTGATTCATTAATCTTTGTATCCAAATCTTTCGCTTTTTTAATTATTAATTAAACAGAATAGCACTAAACCTACTCCTCTCTCCTTCTCATTTTAAGCAAAGCTGTAACGAGCTTCAGTATTAAAAAAAAAATTGATAAAAACATGTAGCAAAAACGAACATCAGAGGGCGTATTTCTTTACTAGCCATGTTCAGTACTAATTTCTTATCAGAAATTTACTCGAACTGACATTTGAAACACTTCAATCCTCATTAGTTTTTAATGTTTAGCTTTAATATTAAATGAATCGCTACACACTTTTAAACAATTAACCGTATCAACGATTAAACACTTTTTTAATACATCAACAATTAGACACTTTTAAAAAAACCTATTGCTCGCTAAGCGAAGCTACCAATGCTTCTACCTTAGCTTTTATAGCATCTCTAGCAATATCATAATCTACACTTGTGGATGGTGTGCCATTCCAACGGGTAATTTTATCTGCTGCAATAGCTTCTGGTAATTTACAGTCGAAGGTTACTACCATGTTTGCATTTGCAATATCTGTTGCCGATACTTTTGATGGTTTCCAACCATTGGTATCAAAATCATCTTTTTGCAGACCATCATTAGCTTCTTTATCTAATACTTCTTTTGGCGTTAATCCTCTGTGGATTGCTGTATAGTTAAGGTTGTTTTCTTTTGCTATTTTATTAAAATATGCTGCTGCTAACGGACTTCTTGCTGCTCCGTATGTACAAACAAATAATACTTCTTTTGGCGCCTCTTTTGTAGCACAACTAGTTAGTAGAATGGTAAAAACCAGAACTACTATTGTTTTTATATTTTTAATCATGATTGTATTTTTTTTTATAAAACTAACTATATATTTAAACAAACATCACTTTTTAGCTTTATAATTTTAAGTTTTAAATTATTAATGTTGAGTGATAACTCGTGAATAAAAGACATTGATAAAACTAGGCTTCTAACATTCCTTTTTAACTCTTTAACTTTTTAACTCTTTAACTTATTTCCCTTTAGCCCAGATAGAAGCGGCAGCTTTTGTGAGGAACGAGCAAAACTATAGCAGATAGCTGGAAATAGCTCCAAAAAACAAGACCGATTTGCCACAAACACTAGACTAATTGTTAATGTTTAGCTCTTAACTATCAAATTATACCAATTCTTATTTGAAATGAGCGTAAAAGAAAATGAAGGTTTTTTTCTTTATATGAATTACAAAAATACAAGCATAGCCTTAGCTACGGTTTCTTTTTTTAATGAGATAAAAAGGAAAAAAGAACGTTTTATTGGGCTTGTTTTAAGTAAGAATTGGTATTAATACCTACACACCTTTTTTAAACAATTAAACACATTAACGGTTGACCATTATTTTAAGCGCAACCGTTGCGGGCCTAATTGTCAGCTGACATTATCACCATGCGCTATATAGATCCTAATTGTTGCTCAACATTATCACCATGCACTATAGTAAGTGGAATTGTCAGCTTGCATTATTACCCTGCGTTATATTGGCTACCATTGTTGCTATACATATAGTCCCTGCACTATAGCAAGTGCCATTGTTTACAATCAATAGCATCTAGCAGCGCTGCTGTAGCCAATGTAAACTAGCATTGGTAACATATAGGATACTTCATAAGAAAATAGTAATACAGTGCCCTTATGCATGCTTGCCCATGTATTAGCATCAATAATTCTCAAGCGCCTAATTGCACAATACCACTAATGCTATCGGAATAGTGCTCATAAAAAAAGCTAAACAATCAATTAAGATCATTTAGCTTTTAATACTATTAGTATATGGGTAACCAAACAATTGCTATCAGTCCAATGGAGCTGCTAACAACTGTTATTTTTTTAGACTATTTTATTACGTTTTCTATCATTCTCCGTTAAGTAAATCTTACGTAAACGCAAATGGTTTGGTGTAACTTCAACGTACTCATCTTTTTGGATGTATTCTAAAGCTTCTTCTAATGAAAACTTAATTGCTGGTACAATTTTAGCTTTATCATCTGCTCCAGAAGAACGTACATTACTCATCTTTTTGGTTTTGGTAACGTTAACGGCCATATCATCTCTACGAGAATTTTCACCAATAACTTGTCCTTCGTAGATATCCTCACCTGGATCTACAAAAAACTTACCTCTATCTTGTAATTTATCAATTGAATAAGGAATTGCTGATCCTTTTTCCATAGATACTAAAGATCCGTTTTGACGTTCTGGAATACCTCCTTTTAATGGTTGGTACTCTTTATAACGGTGTGCCATAATAGCCTCACCAGCAGTAGCTGTCAATAACTGGTTTCTAAGACCGATGATACCTCTAGATGGAATTAAGAATTCGCAAATCATACGATCTCCTTTAGCTTCCATACTTAGCATCTCTCCTTTTCTCATGGTAACCATCTCTATAGCTTTTCCAGAAACAACCTCTGGTAAATCTATAGTAAGTTCTTCAACTGGCTCACATTTAACACCATCAATTTCCTTGATAATTACCTGTGGTTGTCCAATCTGAAGTTCGTATCCTTCTCTACGCATGGTTTCGATAAGTACCGATAAATGCAGTACACCTCTACCAAAAACAATAAACTTATCTGCACTATCTGTTGGATTAACACGTAATGCTAAGTTTTTTTCCAATTCTTTAGCCAGTCTTTCCTTAATATGTCTAGACGTTACAAACTTACCGTCTTTACCAAAGAATGGAGAATCATTAATGGTAAACAACATACTCATTGTTGGCTCATCTATAGCAATAGTAGCTAATGCTTCTGGATTTTCGATATCTGCAACAGTATCTCCAATTTCGAACCCTTCTAGACCAACAAGTGCACAAATATCACCAGCTTGTACTTCTGAAACCTTTTTTCTTCCAAGGCCTTCAAATAAATGAAGTTCCTTAATCTTAGTCTTTTTTATAGTTCCATCTCTTTTCATCAAAGAAACTTGCATTCCTTCTTTAAGAGATCCTCTTTGTAATCTTCCAATTGCAATACGTCCTGTAAAAGACGAGAAATCTAAAGATGTAATTAATAATTGTGTGTTACCTTCTTCAATTTTTGGAGATGGTATATGTTCTAAAACCATATCTAATAATGGTTCTACATTATCTGTTTCGTTTTTCCAGTCTGTAGACATCCAGTTGTTCTTTGCCGAACCATAAACGGTAGGGAAATCTAACTGCCACTCTTCAGCACCAAGTTCAAACATTAGGTCAAAAACTTTTTCATGTACCTCTTCTGGAGTACAGTTTTCTTTATCAACCTTGTTTACAACCACACATGGCTTTAACCCAAGATCAATAGCCTTTTGCAATACAAAACGCGTTTGTGGCATTGGCCCTTCAAAAGCATCAACCAATAGCAATACACCATCAGCCATATTCAATACACGCTCTACCTCTCCACCAAAATCGGCGTGACCAGGAGTATCAATAATATTGATTTTCGTGTCCTTATACACAACAGAAACATTCTTAGCAGTAATGGTAATACCACGTTCTCTTTCAAGATCGTTGCTGTCCAAAATTAAATCTCCTGTGTTTTCATTGTCACGAAACAACTGACAGTGGTACATAATTTTATCTACCAATGTGGTTTTCCCGTGATCTACGTGTGCAATAATTGCAATATTTTTAATCGATGACATATCAACTTTATTTTAAGCGTGCAAATGTACTGTTTATTTATCAAACATTTTTAGATCTCTACAATAAGTTTGTGTTATCATTAATTAAGACATAAAAATAGCGTCAATAATCATTAATTCAGGCATTTAGGGCATGCCCCTCTGGGTCGCGCTATCCGTTACTACTCCTCGCTTTTCAAGCTGCGGGGTATCCACTGCTATCCCTCATGCAAAAAAGATACTCTTGTTTATATAAATAATACTATAACTACTTTAACAGGGCAAACATTACTTTTATAGCTATTCCAATACTAATATTTAGTAAAAGCTACTGCTAACATATCAGTCAATAATAAGTATCTTTGACAAAAATTTTGACAGATGGACTTAAATTTAATCCCAAAAATAAAACATACCGCTAGCGATAACTTTTTTTTACTTGCTGGGCCTTGCGCCATTGAAGGTGAAGAAATGGCAATGCGTATTGCCGAAAAAATACTTGAAATCACCAATAAGCTAAACATTCCTTTTGTTTTTAAAGGAAGCTTTAAAAAAGCCAATAGAAGTAGAATAGATTCTTTTACAGGTATTGGTAATGAAAAAGCACTAGAGATTCTAAAAAAAGTAGGCGAAACATTTGATGTTCCTACCGTTACCGATATTCATGAGGCTAGCGATGCTGCCATTGCTGCACAGTATGTAGATGTATTGCAGATTCCTGCCTTTTTGGTTCGTCAAACAGATCTTGTGGTTGCTGCTGCAAAAACAGGAAAGGTAGTAAACCTTAAAAAAGGACAATTTATGAGTCCTGAGGCCATGCAACATGCCGTACAAAAGGTAAAAGATGCAGGTAGCAATAAAGCATGGATTACCGATAGAGGTACTATGTTTGGATACCAGGATATGATTGTAGATTTTAGAGGTATCCCTACCATGAAACAATATGCACCTGTAGTATTAGATGTTACCCATTCTTTACAACAGCCAAACCAAAGTAGTGGTGTTACTGGCGGTAGACCAGACATGATAGAAACTATTGCTAGAGCTGGTATTGTTAATAATGTAGATGGTTTGTTTATAGAAACACATTTTGACCCTGCTAATGCTAAAAGCGATGGTGCTAATATGTTACACCTAGACTACTTAGAAAAACTAATGACCAACCTTGTTGCCATTAGAAAAACAATAAAATCTTTATAAGCTTTTACGAAAAGCTTTAGGAGTAACATTATAATCTTTTTTAAATGCCGCACTAAAATGTGTGGCATTTTTACATCCTATCTTTTCCGAAATTTCATATATAGACTCCTGTGTACTTTTTAACAACTTGGCAGCATAATCCATCTTTTCTTTTCTGATATATCGTTTTACTGAACAGCCAAAGATGGTGGTATCTCTTGGAGAAACAGAAACTTTAGAGTTAATCTTAACGTCAATAACATATTAAATAAGCATTTATTTTCAGGAGCTGCATATAGTACTTATACCTACTGGCAAAGTGAAGCTGGTACCAATGGTAGAATTACTATTGCATACAAGTTTTAAAAGAACATTCTTATTTAGATTAAATAATAATTAATACATTTGTACCCTTGGAGTTTTCTTCAAGGGTACAATCGTTTATAGATTTTTATATGACTACAACATTATGTTTTACAATATTGCTTAGTTGTTACATTTTATACAACACTTCTAAAAAAGTAGTATTTAATCATTCGATTAGCCTTGGTACTTGGTCTCAAAATCATAAAAAGAAAGCTAAACTTATAGGAACAGCTATGCTCTTATGCTCTTATATTTTAGCCGTCATATTTTTTGGAATTGCTTCTGGCATTATAATGAACACCATAATACTAATGACCATCCTAAGTTTGCTTGTAGTTTTAAATCCAATAAAATTGGTGTCTCCAAAATATTGGGTACTCTTTTTCATTATTGCAATTACTGTGGAAACATTATTATCATAACTATGCCTGCTAATAAGAAATTTTTAACAACATCTCCATTACAACGTTTTGCCAAATTTACAGCTGGTTTTATTGGAGGTTATATAGTAACCATTACTTTTCATCTTGCTATAAGTCAATGGATAGATAGAGCAGATATACTAATTACCATGGCTTTTTCTGGTTTTATCATGTGGGCTTCGCTAATGATTGTTGCTTTTATAGCAAAAAACGGATGGAAAATATGGGGTATTTATATCCTAATCTCAATGCTCTTTAGCACAATCACCTACTTGAACAAATAAAATACAAAGACCACCTATTCTAATGAGCAAACGTTCCCACAACATTCTATTCCACACCCATACTATAAGTGGTATTATTATAAGTGTAGTTTTATATATTATCTTTTTTGCTGGTTCTTTTTCCTTTTTTAGAGATGAGATCATCAATTGGGAACAAAACAAATCACTACAAACAGGAGCAGCTCCAAGAATCAATTTTAAAAAAACTATTGAATCGCTTGAGAAAAACTATAATTTGGACTCAAGAGATCTTAATTTTAGCTGGAAACACAGAGAACCTAAGGTCAATATTTCCATTGGTGCTTCTAAAGATTCGTTAGCTACAGCAAAAGACAAAGAAGGAGATTATATCTATATAGACTCCAAAACATACCAGATTAGTACTTATGAGTCTTCGTATTCTTTTGGCGAATTCTTATATCGCTTGCATTTTCTAGCACAAATTCCTTATCCAGTTGGTTATTACCTAGCCGGTTTTGTTGCTTTTTTCTTTCTATTTGCCATTATTACTGGTGTTATTGTACATTGGAAAAAAATGGTTTCTAACTTCTACGTTTTTAGACCATGGTCTAAGCTAAAAACATTGTGGGCAGATGCACATACTGCACTTGGACTTATTGGATTGCCTTTTCAATTTGTATATGCTGTCACTGGTGCTTTTTTTATGATAAAACTGGTTTTGGTCGCTCCAAGTTTAGCAGTCTTATATAATGGGGATCAAGATAAAATGTATGAGGAATTGGGATTCAACGATCCCGAATATGATTTTAACAATCAAAAACTCAATAAAACCTTTAATATAGATGCACTTGTAAAAAAAACTAATGAGAACTGGGATGATTTTAAATCTCACGAAGTTCATATTAGTAATTACAATGATACTAATATGCATGTTACCGTTATTGGAGAAACTACTGCCAAAGCCAAGCTTAATGGTTTGGGATCAGTCACCTATAATATAGCAACCAACAAGGTTATAAAAACTACAAATCCATACCATAAAACCAGCTATCTAGATACAGTAAAAAATGTGTTGTACCGTTTACATTATGGAGATTATGGTGGCTATGGGCTTAAATTTATCTCTTTTATACTTGGGCTTATTTCCTGTTTTGTTATTATTTCTGGAGTATTGCTTTGGCAAGTAGCTAGAAACAACAAAACAGTTTCTGAACAAAAAAGAAAATTCAACAAAGGCTTGGTAAACATCTACCTTGCTATATGCCTTAGCATGTACCCAATAACTGCTGCTACTTTTATAGCTATAAAAATATGGCAACCTACAGGAAAAGAATTCCTATATCCTTTTTATTTTATTGGTTGGTTAGTACTCTCCATATTTTATATCGTAAAAAACAACCTTTCATTTACCAACAGAAACACCTTATTGCTAGGTAGCATTCTAGGTTTTTTAATCCCGATAAGCAATGGTGTATTTTCTAACAATTGGATTTGGCATACCTATGCAAACCAACAATACGATCTAGTATTAGTAGATATGCTTTGGATTGTACTCTCCATAGTTTCGTTTTATGTTTGGCTAGTCTTAAAAAGAAAAAAGAACGAAATATAAGCCTATTTTGCGGCATTCAATAATACCTCTTTTAAGACAACTTCATCTATATCATCTAGAGATCTGTACCGTAAGGAGCGAACAACTGTCCTATTCTCACTGACCAAGATATTAGAGTGAATAGTAATTTTAACTCCGTTACTAAAGCCCAAATCCACATAATTTTTACTTACGTTTAAATAACAAAAAGGTTTTGCTTTTAGGTAATAATACGGAATTTTGTATTTATACAACAATACTGCTTCTGGCAGAGTAGCTTTTACTGCTGCTACTAGATGCATCAATATACTTCTATATGGTTCAGGTTGATTTAAGATGTATTGTTCAGCAGGATTCATTTGTTTTTTCTATATTTCCAAAATGAAGAGATTGATTGCTATATTAATAATGATTATTAGTCTTGTTAGCTATTGTCAAAACTACACTAATATTGATAACAAAGTTCTGAATTATCCAGAATTTAAATCCCAGAAAGAAGTTGCCATTCGGATTACTAATGATTTTACACAAAAGGAAGATAAAATACGAGCGCTATATATCTGGATGGCAGAAAATTTCACTTATCATGAAAATAAAACATTATTTAGAATCCCGAAAAATATTGTTTACTATTCAGATCACGGCCTAAAGTATCAGGTTCAAAAAATGGAAAAAGAGAGAGCTGAAAAAATGTTTCAGAACAAAAATGGGGTCTGCCATGATTTTTCTTTGCTCTTTAATGAATTGTGCTTGCTACTAAATATTGAAACAAAAATTATTACAGGAGTTTCTAAAAAAGACATTAAAACCACATTGAATTATCCAATTTATAAAAACCATTCTTGGAATGCAGTAAAAATTAATGATACTTGGAAACTGCTAGATGTTACTTGGGGAAATATTTTCCTAAAATCAAAAGTTATAGATTATAAGGACTATGTAAATTATTACTTTCTAAGCAATCCCCATGATTTTATCAAAGATCATTTTCCTGAAGAAAGCAATTGGCAACTGCTACAAAATCCTGTTTCAACCAAACAGTTTTATGCCTCTCCAATTATTTATCCTAATTATAAAAACTTCAAGATACAATTACCAAAAAACACTTCAGGAATTTTATCCATGATGCCAAATAGAAAAGTCTTTTTTGATTTAAAATTATTAAATAAAAAAACAAAAATATCTTACAAAATCAATAATTCGCAACAGCTAAGACCACTAAAAAAACGAAAAGGTAAGTATTATGCTAAACTAAAAAAAAGAACTCGAAACAACGTAAACACATTTATCACATTATACATCAATTACAAAGCAATTTTAACGTATAAGTTGGAATATTAAATAATTTTATTAACTTTGCTTTTCAAAGTACTTTAAAAATGGAGTCAAAAGATTATTTAAAAGACATATCAGAGATCAAAAACCTAATGGATCGTTCTACACGGTTTCTTTCTCTAAGTGGTATTTCTGGAATATTAGCAGGTATTTATGCTTTAATTGGTGCTGCTGTTGCTTATTTTTTCTTATTCCCTAGATATGAAGAAGTTGTTTTCTTACATAGTTTTAAATTTAAGTTATTGATCTTAGATTTAGGGTTAGTAGCCTTGTTTAGTGTTACTACTGCATATATTTTAAGTGCTAGAAAAGCAAAAAAAACTGGAGATCACCTTTGGAATAGTACAGCAAAACGTTTGCTCCTAAACTTTCTTATCCCTTTGGCTACTGGAGGTATCTATATCTTAATAAAACTAAAAAGTCAACATTATGGTCTTACGGCATCCTTAATGCTTATTTTTTACGGACTTGCACTTATTAATGCATCAAAATATACGATTGGCACTATTAAATATTTGGGCTATTTACAAATTATACTTGGCTTATCATGTGCTGCTATTCCTGGCTATGGATTTTGGTTTTGGATTATAGGCTTTGGAATATTGCACATTATTTATGGTATAGTGATGTACCGCCAAGAAAAAACGATATAAGTTTTGAGTTTAATCAGCAACATTAACAAAGCATTTGATCATCGCATTAGGCTTGGCATAATGTCAATTTTAGTGGTGAATGAAGCTGCCGATTTTAGTACACTAAAAGAACTTTTAGAGATTACAGATGGTAATCTAGCGAGTCATGCCAAAGCCCTGGAAAAAGTGGACTATATAAAAGTGGAAAAACAATTTATTGGAAGAAAGCCCAATACCAAATACATTGCCACTCCTCTAGGTAAACTAGAGTTTAAAAAGCACATTGCAGCTTTAGAAAAATTAATAACAGGAAAGTAACATTTTTTTTAAATATTTACTTTGAAAAACAAAGTACTTTTATATGAGAAACATCATCATGGAACAGCTTTACAATTTCAGTAAAGTCCCTTATCAAAAGTGGTTTAAGAGTAAACCCGCTTGGACTATTAAACGAGAACAACTATTAAAATTTCCAAAAGACAGTTTAGGATACAACTTAGGTTGCTTTCTTGAGCACAACAATTTTGAGCTGGAAGAAAAATTAGAGAATCATGATGTTTTTCATGTACTCACAAAAACCGGCACAACAGTTCCAGAAGAGATAAGCATGCAATTTTACTTATTTGGCAATGGAAAACGTAGCATTTACCAAACTGTAGTCATCATTATTGGTTGCTGCCTTTACCCCGATTATATCAATCGATTTTTCGCAACATATTTATTAGGAAAAAAATCCACTCCATTTTATCATATAGACTATTTAAAACTACTTAAACAACCAATTGCAAATATCATTATTGCTTATAATATCAAACCTACTAACACCAAACAATACACCACAGAATCATCACTTTTAATCAATTAAAAAACATAAAAAAATACAATTATGACAACAACACAACGAAGTAAATTTGGAAATTGGATAAAAACATCTATTACAGCAAGGATGTTAATGGTAGGCTTTTTAATTCTTGTACTGCTTATCCCACTTAGTTTTATAAAAGACCTTATTAGAGAACGTACCAACAGGCAAGAAAGTGTCATCAACGAAATTAACAGCAAATGGGGAAACGAACTCTTGCTCTATGGCCCTGTATTGAGAATTCCATACAGAACGTTTTCAGAAACTATTATAAAGGATAAATCATCAAAAAGAGTGCGATCAGAAATTATTTCAACTATTAATTATGCCTATTTCTTCCCCAACGATTTGGAGATTAACGGAACAGTAAATCCAGAAGAAAAAAGTAGAGGCATCTATAAAACCGCTGTCTATAAAAGTAATATTAGCTTATCTGGTAGTTTTAGCACTCCCGATTTTAGTGAGATTGATGTATTGGATAAAAACATTCTTTGGGACAAAGCTAAAGTTATCATCAAAACGTCTAATCTAAAAGGTGTTAATAGTAGAGTGAAAATTAAATTCAACAAAACGGAATACGCTTTTAACTCAAAATACAATGGAGATGCACAACAGAATAACCCTTATTCCAATTCAAATCATATTGCCTTACACAACTTAGAAAGTAAGTCTTTGGCACTATCTGACAGCCCAAAAGATGGTCTTAAAACCTTTAATATGGAGTTAAACACCAACGGAAGTAAGCAAATACGTTTTATTCCTATCGGGAAAGAAACTACGGTAAATATTAAATCTGACTGGAAAACAGCAAACTTTATTGGGTACTTTTTACCTCAAAACTCAGATAAAATCACCAAAAACGGATTTAATGCCAAATGGAAAGCACTAGATGTAAATCGCCCTTTTCCACAACAGTTTTTCAAGACACTTCCAGACCTTACCAAATACGCTCTTGGTGTAAACTTTATGATTCCTGTAGATGAATACCAAAAAAGTGAGCGGTCAGCTAAATACGGTATTTTGGTAATCTCCCTTACTTTTTTAGTTTTCTTTCTTATTCAAACCCTAAGTAAAATACCAATACATTCTTTTCAGTATTTAATGATTGGTATTGCATTGGTCATGTTCTACATTTTATTAATTTCCATTTCTGAACATAGCAATTTCCTTAAAGCATATCTTATTGCTGGTAGTGCAGTAATCGTTTTAATCACTTTATACTCCAGAACGATACTCCAGAAAATAAAATTCCCTGTTTTTATTGGACTTTCACTAACCACCTTATATGCTTTTATTTTTGTTATCATTCAGTTAGAAAACTACGCCTTAATAGTTGGTAGTATTGGTTTATTTGCCATTCTAGCCATAGTAATGTTTGTTTCACGTAAAATTGATTGGCAAAATGATTAAAAAAATAATAAATAACTGGCACAAAAATACAACAGTATTAATCCTTATTGCCGCATTGCTTTGCATACTATTGCTTTGCTATCGTGTATATACTTCCGGAACGCTATTTTTTATTTTCTTAATTTGGAATTTATTTTTAGCGATTGTCCCTTTGGTGATCTCACAATTTATATCCTATAGCAATTATATACGTTCCAATAGGTTTCTGTTTTTATCTGCGTCTGCACTTTGGCTACTTTTTCTTCCAAATGCGCCGTATATAATTACAGATCTTATTCATTTGCAACACAACCTGTCTAACTTAGTTTGGCTGGATTTGTTCTTAGTATTTGCATTCGCGATAATGGGACTATTTACTGGAGTACTATCTATGATAAAAATGAATGCCCTATTTAAGCAACAATGGAGCACAAAAACGGGACACTTGCTCATCATCATCAGTGCATTCTTATCTGGATATGGAGTTTATTTAGGACGCTTTTTACGGTTTAACTCTTGGGACATCTTAACGAATCCCAGCAGTTTGTTTTTGCAAATTATTAGAAGTTTAGGTTCAGAAAAAACATGGATTGTTACCCTAGTGTTTGGAATATTCTTAAGCCTTATTTTCTTTATCATAAACTCTATAAAAGAAAAAAGAACTTTCTATACTCCTTAAAAATAGTAATCTCAATGCAAGGGTTCCTTTTGCCTCTATAAGGCATTAATCAGCTTCAGTTTTGTCATTTTTTAAAAAAGCAGCATTGGTTTATACTACTAAAAGCTGCTTTTAATAAAAAAAATGGCTGTAAAATGTAATAATTATGGTTTTAATACGTCTAATAAGGGAAGGCTTCGTGTGATTGTAGCAAAATAAATTAAACCCCATTGAACTATAAAACAAGACTTTAATCTTTTGAAGATTAAAAAAAAGCTTTTATTAAAAACTTTTTGTAACATTCTTGTACTATTCAACGTATAACAACTGAATAGAACATTACTTAAAACATTTATTCTTAAATGAGACAGCTTAAAATCATAAAGCAGGTTACCAATAGAGAAACTGCTTCTTTGGACAAATACCTACAAGAAATCGGGAAAGTAGACCTAATTACTGCCGATGAAGAAGTGGAATTGGCACAACGTATTAAAGCTGGAGACCAAGTAGCTCTTGAAAAATTAACCAAGGCTAACCTTCGTTTTGTAGTATCTGTAGCCAAACAATACCAGAACCAAGGATTAACACTTCCTGATTTAATTAATGAAGGAAACCTAGGATTAATTAAAGCTGCACAACGTTTTGATGAGACACGTGGATTTAAATTCATATCTTACGCCGTGTGGTGGATTCGTCAATCTATACTTCAAGCTTTAGCAGAGCAGTCTAGAATTGTACGTTTACCATTAAATAAGATTGGATCTATAAATAAAATAAACAAAACTTTTGCTTTCTTAGAGCAAGCACATGAGCGTATGCCATCTGCTGAAGAGATTGCAAAAGAACTAGATATGACGGTAAATGACGTTAAGGAATCTATGAAGAATTCTGGTCGTCACGTATCAATGGATGCTCCCCTTGTAGAAGGAGAAGATTCTAACCTTTACGATGTATTGCGTAGTGGTGAGTCTCCAAATCCAGATAGAGACTTATTACATGAGTCTTTACGTACCGAAATTGAAAGAGCGTTAGAAACATTAACTCCTAGAGAGGCAGATGTAATTCGTTTATATTTTGGATTGGCAAATCAGCATCCTATGACCTTAGAAGAAATAGGAGAAACATTTGACCTTACCAGAGAGCGTGTTCGTCAGATAAAAGAAAAGGCTATTCGTAGACTTAAACATACCTCTAGAAGTAAGATATTAAAAACATATTTAGGATAATCCCTAATTACGATTACAACAGTTTATCATAACTGTTCGTTTTTTGATTGATGAATGAACCCCGGCTGATTACCGGGGTTTTTCACGTTTTAGAATGAAATGGTAATAAAAAGAAGTGAAAGAATTAAAAAGCAAAGAAGTTAAAGGGTTTGAAAAATAATCACGAACCTTTCGAAAAACTTTTACCTGCTATTTTTTATACCATCCTGTTATCATAGGCATTTATTATTCAGTTCTCAATTTTTCAATTGCGTTTAATACTGCTGTTTTATCTTTTTCCAAATCATTTATGACAGTCCCAAAAAATGTCTGTCTATCACTTGGGTAATTTAATTCATAATTTACAGGAATCCCAATAGACTCATAACACACATTATTATTGTCAAAATATTCCTCGTTGGAAATAGAAAAGTACCACCCATTCGGTAATTTTTTTTCAAGTGCATCTGAAAGTGCCCCATTTGTATGCGAACCTATTCTTTTTATATTTTTCAATTCTAATGATGCTAATGTCATAAAATCAGTTGCGCTTGCAGATTGTTGTGAAGTTAGTAAGTAGATTGGTTTTTTATATGGCTGTTTCGCATGCTCAACAAAGAGAGGCGTTTTCTTGGTATAACTATTTTTATATTTCGCTCTTTTTGTAGCAACTTTAACTTTTTTACTATTAAATCGTTTTAAAATTTCTAATCCAACAGCGTCTTGACCTCCGCCATTAAATCTAACATCAAGTATTAAAAAGTCTGTATTACTTAGGTCTTTCATCACTTTATCCATTATTAAACGTACTCCTTTTACTTCTGCTTTAATGTAATTATTTTCATTTAGTTTATTAAATGCTTCTACATAAGTGTCTACAAAACCATTTTGCTTAATCAAAGAATCAGAAAGGCTTAAATCTCCAAAAAGCCACATTGCTTTTACTTGTATATATCCAATATTATTTTTTACTTTTCCCCAATGGATTAGCCAAGAATCTTTTGTCATATCTTCATCAAGAAACTCATCAGCAACCCTTTGAGCAACTTCAAAATCACCGTATTCTTTTATTTGCACACTTTCTTCGACTTCAGGATTTAATTTTTCTGCGAGCTCATAAATTTCATCTGTGGGTTGAATATCTCCATGATTATCCTTTAATTTAGTTATCATTTCATCCAATACCAAGTATAATTCTAAATCGGTAGTTTCTTTTGTAATTTTACTTTTTTGTGAATTATACAAACTGTCCCAATCTATTTTATTTCTTTTAAAGTAAATAAAATGTTCTTGTATTGTACTTGACATTACTTCAAAATTGTAAATCGGATCTTTCGACTTTGATTCTGAAAGTTTTTGATTACATAAGTCAGGAAGCATATTTATTCTTGTATACAAATAAGTACTTACCCCTTTAAATAATGTAAGTGTATCTTTATGAAGTTGAATTTGGTTTCCAAAATCAGAGATATTTCCTTGATTTTCTGGCAAACAAGAAATTTTTGTTATATCATAAAATGCATAATTATTTTTTTCAATCGTTAGCACCTTACCATATCCAATTGATTTCCATATTCCATCAATGGATTGCTTTTCTTTTTTATTATTTTTACAAGAAGAAAAAAAGTAAATTGTTAATATTGCGAGACAATAGATTGTATACTTCATTGTTTTATATTTAGCTATAAATCAAAGACAATATTTTATGATAAGTGTTACAGTTAGTTTTTTAACACTCCACAATGATTGGGCGCAAAAATTCTACTTATATCGTTTTCCATCAGTAACGACCATAATAAGCAAGAGTTCATCTATTCGATTTGCTTGCGGCAATTTCTTAAAAAAACGAAATAGATAAAGGAGATTTATAAACTCATTAAGAAATAATAGCTTGAGCTAAAAAAATCTGATTATATTTCTCTTTAAAATTAATCTCCTCTTTTAAATTCATTTAATAAAATAGCAGTTGCTGTTGCCACATTAAGACTTTCTGTTAGTTGTGCTCCAAACTTAGGAATGGTTATTTTTTTGGTAATCACCTTTGAAACGCCCTCAGAAATACCATTAGATTCATTGCCCATAATCAACATCCCTTTAGAAGGCAAAACAGTTTTATGTACATTATCTCCATCCATAAAAGCACCATATGTATCAATATTATGAATACCAACAAGGTCTTTAATACTACCATAAACAACATTTACACGAGATAAAGAGCCCATTGTTGCCTGTATTACTTTTGGATTATATACATCTACAGTATTTTCTGAACATATCAAATCTGTGATGCCAAACCAATCGCATAAACGTATTATCGTTCCTAAATTACCTGGATCACGTACATCATCTAAGCCTAGTATCAATTTAGAAAAATCAATAGCTTTTGCATCCAGTTGCTTAAATACTGCAAGGGATTTATTTGGTGTTTTTAAAGCACTAATTTTTTTTAATTCCCCTTCAGTAATTAATTCTACTTTATTTTCATAATCCAAAAACAGGTTAGTATCAGTGGTATATATATTTTGGAGCACAAATGAAGAGTTTAAAAACTCGGAAATCACCTTTTTTCCTTCCACAAAAAACATTTTCTCAATATTTCGGCACTTTTTTTGCTGTAATCCTTTTATAAATTTTATTTGGCTTTTACTAACCATTCAAATAATGTATTTTTGATTATTAAAACAACCCTTCGAGTTGAGAAACATTTTAGCAAAAATAACTTTAATCTTATTAATTTTAATAATTAGTTCTTGTAATGCAGTAAAACGTGTTCATGAAGATAACTTATTATTGACCAAAAACACCATTACTGTTGATGGAAAAAAAATTAATAGCGAGGAAGTAAAAAGTCTTATTCACCAAAGGCCTAACAGTACTTTGCTAGGTTTTCCGCTACGCCTTAACATCTATAATTCTGCAAAGGAAAATTCAGATTCTATACTTAATAATAGGCTTGAAAAAAAACTTTTAGAAAATGGTTTTTGGCAAAAAACATTGTCAAAAAAACAATTTATAGAATGGTACAACTATAAAAAAGGGTGGCATAATTGGAGAAAAAAAACTGGTGAAGCCCCAACAATAATCAACCCTTTACTGTCTCAAAAAACATTGAATCGCCTTCAAACCTATTATGGTAGTAAAGGCTACTTTAATAATACTGCTACATTTAAAATAGATACCTTAAAAAGAAAAAAAAGAGGAGATCTTAGTTATGATGTAAAACTCGGAGCACCATATTTTATAGATTCTCTAGCAACACAAATTTCTTCAAAAGACATAGAAAAACTCTACGAACAATCAAAACCGCTGTCTTTAATAAAAAAGGGTGATCAATTTAACCTTTTTCTGTTTGAAAAAGAAAGGGCAAGAATTGCTACCTATTTTAAAAACAATGGAGTTTATAATTTTCAAGAAAGTGCAATAGTTTTTGATATTAGCAGAGATACTGTGCTCACAAATAATGATCAAAAAACTACTGCCAGATTAGAAATTGGTGATCTTATTGAAAGAAATGAAAACCAAACTATAATAAGCCCATATACCATTTATAAAAACGAAAAAATTAATATTTACGCAGATTACATTGTAGGGGCTTCACCAGATTCGCTACAATCTATCAACTACAATAACTACACTATTTTTTACAAAGACAAGCTAAAATACAGTCCAAAAGCACTTACAAATGCCATCTTTATGAAAAAAGATTCTGTTTATAATGATTTAGAACGTATCAGAACTTATAAACAAATCAGTAATCTAAGAACTTTTAAATACCCAAATATTACATTTATACAAGATAGTAGTAAGACCAAACTTACAACCAACATTTATTTATCAGCAAGACCACGGTTTTCGTTTGAACACAATTTTGATATTTCGCACTCAAACATACAAGACTACGGAATATCGTACCGAACATCACTTATTAGTCGAAATGCTTTTGGAGGTGCTGAAACACTAGAAATATCCGCTAGAGGTACACTTGGTGCTTCCTCAAAAGATGCTGCAGCTGGCGACAATACTTTTTTTAACATCTCTGAGATTGGTGGAGATATTAATATTTATTTTCCTCGCATCCTATTTCCCTTTAATACCAATCGTATCATTCCAAAACATATGTTCCCACAAACAGTAATTTCTGCTGGAACAAGTATTCAAAAAAATATTGGTCTTGATAAACAAACCTTTAATGCTGATATAAAATACAATTGGGATTCTTCTTCTTTAGTAAAAAATGTGCTTGAATTGCTAAATATTCAATTTGTAAAAAACTTAAACCCAAATAATTTTTATAATGTTTATGAAAGTACCTATAACCAACTTAATGGGATAGCGAACAATGAACTTTACACTATAAATCCAGACTATTTCGATACTAACAACTTAACTATTCCTTCTGGAACAACTAACTTTATTAATGATGTGCTTAACACCAGTGGTGGTCCAATTCCATCAACAAGTGATGATTATAGAAGTGTCTTAAGTATTTTTGAGCGGGAAAAAAGATTAACAGTAAACGAGCTTATTTTTGGGTCGAGCTTTACTTACACTAGAAACAACAGAAAAAATATTAATGATGAAGATTTTTCACAATTAAGAATAAAGCTAGAAAGCGCTGGTAATTTACTTTCACTACTATCTAATGTAACAGATTTATCAAAAAATGATAGTGGAAATAAAATGATTTTTGATGTGCCCTTTGCACAATATATTAAAACAGAAGTAGACTATATTAAACACTGGACTATAGGCCGTAGCGATGTTGTTGCTTTTAGGAGTTTTGCAGGTATTGCAATACCCTATGGCAATTCTGACTTTGTACCTTTTTCAAGAAGTTATTTTGGAGGTGGGTCTAATGATAACAGAGCTTGGAATGCTTATTCACTTGGCCCTGGGCGATCCCAATTTCAGTTAGATTTTAATGAAGCTAATTTTAAACTTGCTTTTAATTTAGAATATCGATTTAATATATTTGGTAATTTTAATGGGGCTTTATTTGCCGATGCAGGAAACATATGGTATGCTTTTGATAACGAAACTGATCCTGACAAAAAATTTAATGGTATAGAATCCCTTAAAGATATTGCCATAGGATCTGGTTTTGGAATCCGTTATGATTTTAACTATTTTATCATCAGACTAGATCTAGGCTTTAAAACATATAATCCACAATTAGACGAATCTAAACGTTGGTTTTATGACTATAATTTTAAAAATGTAGTTTATCAATTTGGTATTAATTATCCTTTTTAAAAACAAGCAAAAAGGGCAAAACAAAACGGTCTTTTTTTCACAATTCGCCCCTCATTTTGTTGCTTCCTAACACTATAACGTTATTTTGTTTCCGATATCGTTTTCGCATATTTTTATGCATATACCAGCACTTAAATGTATTTAAAATCACTACTTTTGATGTCAACAGAACTAATAATCTAATTTAAAATAAAAGATGAGTCACAACATTAAACCGGGAGTTGCAACAGGAGATGATGTTCAAGCAATTTTCAATTATGCCAAAGAAAAAGGATTTGCATTACCAGCTGTAAACGTTATTGGATCTAGTAACACTAATGCAGTTATGGAAACTGCAGCTGCTTTAAACGCTCCAGTAATTATACAATTCTCTAATGGAGGTGCTCAATTTAACGCAGGTAAAGGTCTTTCTAATGATGGTCAGAAAGCAGCTATTGCAGGAGCAGTTGCTGGCGCAAAACACATTCATGAAATGGCAGCATTATATGGTGCTACTGTAATTTTACATACAGACCATTGTGCAAAAAAATTATTACCTTGGATAGATGGTTTATTAACTGCTAGTGAAAAATTCTACGCTGAAACTGGAAAACCATTATATAGTTCTCATATGATTGACCTTTCTGAGGAACCAATTGAAGAGAATATCGAAATTTGTAAAGAATATCTTGCTCGTATGAGTAAAATGGGTATGACTTTAGAAATTGAATTAGGAATTACAGGAGGTGAAGAAGATGGTGTTGACAATACTGATGTTGACGATTCTAAATTATACACACAACCAGAAGAAGTTGCCTATGCATACGAAGAGCTTTCTAAAATAAGTCCAAAATTTACCATTGCAGCAGCATTTGGTAATGTACATGGGGTTTATAAGCCTGGAAATGTAAAATTAACTCCAAAAATCCTTAAAAACTCTCAAGAGTTTATCACCAAAAAATATGGTGTAGAACAGAATCATATTGATTTTGTTTTCCACGGTGGATCTGGGTCTACAGTTGAAGAAATTAGAGAAGCTATCGGATATGGTGTTATCAAAATGAATATCGATACTGATTTGCAATATGCATACCTAGAAGGCTCTAGAAACTATATCCTTGAGAAAAAAGAATATTTAAAAGCACAAATAGGAAACCCTGATGGGGCTGATATTCCTAACAAAAAATTCTATGATCCAAGAGTATGGGTTAGAGAAAGTGAAAAAACTTTTTCTACACGTTTAAAACAAGCTTTTGAAGATCTAAACAACATCAATACCTTGTAGTTTTTCAACATAAAAACATATTAAAACAAACACGAAATATTTTTTTATTTCGTGTTTGTTTGTTTTTAACCATATCGGTAAGCCTTTTATCTGTACCGAAATCTAGTACAAAACAAAATTTTTCTAAAAATCGTGTGTTTTAGTGCAGGCACTAAACTAGAATTTATTAATATTGCCAATATAATCATAGAACAGAAAGATGTATGGCTTGGTTTAAAAGAAAAGAAAAAGGAATTCAAACGTCTACGGAGCAAAAAAAAGACACTCCTAAAGGGCTGTGGTATAAATCCCCAACAGGAAAAATTGTTGATTCAGAAGAGCTTGCTGCTAATTTATATGTAAGTCCAGAAGACGATTACCATGTTAGAATTGGAAGTAAAGAGTATTTTGAAATTCTTTTTGATGACAATAAATTCAAAGAATTAGATAAAAATTTAACTTCAAAAGATCCGTTAAAATTTGAAGACACAAAAAAATATACAGATCGTTTAAAGGCCGCTCAAGAAAAAACTGGCCTTAAAGATGCTGTAAAAACTGGAGTAGGAAAATCTAACGGTAAAGATTTAGTAATTGCCTGTATGGATTTCACCTTTATAGGAGGATCTATGGGTAGTGTTGTAGGTGAAAAAATCACTAGAGCTGTTGATTATGCAATCAAAAACAAACTTCCATTTTTAATGATTTCTAAATCTGGAGGAGCAAGAATGATGGAAGCCGCATTATCTTTAATGCAATTGGCAAAAACATCAGCAAAATTAGCACAACTTGCAGAAGCAAAATTACCATATATATCCTTATGTACAGATCCTACCACTGGTGGTACTACTGCTTCATATGCTATGCTTGGAGATATTAATGTAGGAGAACCTGGAGCCTTAATTGGTTTTGCAGGCCCTAGAATTGTAAAAGATACTACTGGAAAAGATTTACCAGATGGTTTCCAAACATCAGAATTCTTAAAAGAACACGGTTTCTTAGATTTTATATCTCATCGAAGTCAGCTTAAGCAAAAAATAAATCTCTATCTTGATTTAATTCAGAATCAACCCTTGAGAGCTTCATAAAAAACAAAAAAGGCGAAATCAATTGATTTCGCCTTTTTTGTTTAGTAGTGCGTACAAAATATTAAGACAGGTTGCGATTTAAAATTGGAAAATCAAAGCCTGTTTTTGTGTAAGGGATAGTAGCTAGCTACCGTGTAGCGCGTATAGCCCGACCCGAAACTTTTGTGTAGGGTTACACCCAGAAAATTTATGTCATTAAGACCAACTAGTTCCAAAAAAAAATCAATTCTCCCTTTTCTAACTCGTCATTCCACCTATTACAAAAGAAATCCATATATTTGCACCGCGTTTATAAAAATTATAATCGTTTACATAAAAATCATTTAAAGAATATTGGCATGTATTTAACAAAAGAAGTTAAAGAAGGAATTTTCAAAAAACACGGTAACGCTGAAAAAAACACTGGATCTGCTGAAGGGCAAATCGCATTGTTTACGTTCAGAATTAACCACCTAACGGAACACTTAAAAAAGAATCGTAAAGATTACAATACAGAGCGTTCACTAGTAAAACTTGTTGGTAAAAGAAGAAGTTTACTTGACTATTTGTACAAAAAGGATATCTTAAGATACCGTGCAATTGTTAAAGAATTAGGTTTAAGAAAATAAGATTTAAAGAGGCAAGAATATTCTTGCCTCTTTTTTATTCCTCTTCATGGGGATTCTTTTAAAAGAGTACCTTGTAGCAATACAAGATTTAAAAAAGCAGTTTCATAGTTTTTCATTGGGCACAACAACACACACAACACAACAACACGTTTAACCCACCTGATTACAAATTAACAATCGGGTATAATAAAAAACTTAATGATTCCAAAAGTATTTAAAGAGGTCATAGACCTTGGAGATGGGCGTACCATTTCAATTGAAACAGGAAAACTAGCCAAGCAAGCGCATGGTTCTGTAGTCGTACAAATGGGAAAAGCAATGTTGCTTTGTACCGTAGTATCTTCATACAAAGCTAGCAACTTAGACTTTTTACCATTAACGGTAGATTATCGTGAGAAATTTGCTGCTGCAGGTAGATATCCTGGAGGTTTCTTCAAAAGAGAAGCAAGACCAAGTAACGAAGAAATTCTTACGATGCGTTTAGTGGACCGTGTATTGCGTCCATTATTCCCAAAAGATTACCATGCGGACACACAAGTTATGATACAGTTAATGTCTCATGACGAAGATGTAATGCCAGATGCACTAGCAGGTTTAGCAGCATCAGCAGCAATACAACTTAGTGATTTCCCATTTGAATGTGCAATTTCTGAAGCTCGTGTAGCACGTATCAACGGAGAATTCATGATCAACCCTAGTAGAGCACAATTAGCAGAAGCAGACATCGATATGATGATTGGTGCATCGGCTGATTCTGTAATGATGGTTGAAGGTGAAATGGATGAGTGTTCTGAAGAAGAAATGGCAGAAGCAATTAAATTTGCTCATGAAGCTATTAAAGTTCAGATTGCTGCGCAAATAAGATTAGCTGAAGCTTTCGGTAAAAAAGAAGTTCGTGAGTACGAACCAGAAGATACCAATGAAGAATTAGCAGCACAAATTCTGAAACTAGCATACCAAAAATGCTATGATGTTGCTAAAAAAGGAACAGGAAAAGAAGAAAGAAGTTTAGCGTTTTCTGAAATTAAAGAAGAAATTGTAGCTACTTTTTCTGAAGAAGAACAAGAAGAAAAAGCAGGACTTATCTCTAAGTATTTTTCAAAAGCACAAAAAGAAGCAATACGAGACCTTACCCTTAAAGAAGGATTACGATTAGACGGTAGAAAAACTACAGACATTAGACCAATCTGGTGTGAAGTAGACTATTTACCATCTACACACGGATCTGCTATCTTTACAAGAGGAGAAACTCAAGCATTAGCAACAGTTACTTTAGGTACATCTAGAGAAGCTAACCAAATAGACATGCCTACACATCAAGGTGAAGAAACATTCTATTTACATTATAACTTCCCTCCTTTCTGTACTGGAGAAGCACGTCCATTACGAGGTACTTCTAGAAGAGAAATTGGTCACGGAAACTTAGCACAACGTGCATTAAAAGGAATGATACCTGCTGACTGTCCTTACACGGTAAGAGTAGTTGCTGAAGTATTAGAATCTAACGGTTCTTCTTCTATGGCAACAGTTTGTTCTGGAACAATGGCATTAATGGATGCTGGGGTACAATTAAAGAAACCAGTTTCTGGTATCGCTATGGGATTGATTTCTGATGGAACAAACCACGCTGTACTTTCTGATATCTTAGGAGATGAAGATCACCTTGGAGATATGGACTTTAAGATTACTGGTACTGCCGATGGTATTACTGCCTGTCAGATGGATATTAAAATCAAAGGACTTTCGTATGAGATTTTAGTAAAAGCATTGCAACAAGCAAGAGATGGTCGTCTTCATATTTTAGGAAAATTAACGGATACTATTGCTACATCTAATGCAGATGTTAAAGCACATGCTCCTAAAATGGTTACTAGAACTATTCCTGGAGACTTTATTGGTGCATTAATTGGACCTGGAGGAAAAGTAATTCAAGAATTACAGAAAACTACTGGAACAACAATCGTTATTAACGAAGATCCTGTTACAGAAGAAGGTATTGTTGAAATACTTGGTACTGATCAAGAAGGAATTGATGCGGTATTAGCTAAAATTGAATCTATTACATTTAAGCCTGTAAAAGGAGACAACTACGAAGTTAAAGTTGTTAAAATGTTAGATTTTGGAGCTGTAGTAGAATATTTAGATGCGCCAGGAAACGAAGTTTTATTACATATTTCAGAATTGGCATGGGAACGTACCGATAATGTTACTGATGTAGTAAACATGGGAGACCAATTTGAAGTAAAATACTTTGGTGTTGACCCAAGAACTAGAAAAGAAAAAGTTTCTAGAAAAGCATTATTACCTAGACCACCTAGAGAAGACAAACCTAGAGAGGACAGACCTAGTCGTAGTAACGATAGAGACAGAAAACCTAGAGACTAGTTCTCCAAGTTTTATAAATACTAAAAGAGGCATACAGAAATGTATGGCTCTTTTTTATGCTTTTCCATCAATATAATCTTGGAGATATTGATAGCGTTTGGTTAACTTTCCATCTTTTGTCATTCTTGCTCGCTCTAATACACCGGCTTTATCATCATTAAAAAATGCGGGAATAACATGTTCCAAAAAAGCGGCACCAAAACCTACACTCGCGTCACTTGGTAACTCGCAAGGTAAATTATCAACTGCCATTACTGCAATAGCATTTTTAGCTTTAAAATCAACTTCTTTTTCCGCAATAGCATCATATCCATAAATAGGATCTGCTATGGTAGATGGTTTTATGGTAGTAGCTACTGGCCCATCTATATCACAGCTTACATCTGCAACTACAGAAATTTTAAAATCGGAAGATTTTACATCTTCTCTAGTATAAATATATGGAGCGCCATCACCAAAAAAATGACCTGCAATATAAAAATCACTCACTTTGGCAAAACGCATAAAATCGGACTTATAATCAGCAGCATTAGTATAAAAATCAGTTCTATCTAGCGATTTCCCATCTTTACGCTTGTTATATTCCAATACCGTAGGATTGCAATAAACAGGTTCTTGAAAATCTTTTGTTAAATACTCCAATACAGATACTTCTTTAAGCCCCATAGCATCCAACATTTCTTTAGCCCCTCCTCCTACTTTTCCTTTTCCAGTAAGTACAATTTTAATATTTGGCAGTTGTTTTTTTATCGCTTTCAACTCTTCAATTAATGCTTGTTGATCAGCCAATGTCTCTGCCTTAGCCATTTCAAACAATTCATGCTTTAACCCATAAGCTCTAAATCCATTATAGGCTCCTACAATACCAGCATAACGTCCAAAGGCAACCAAACGCCCCCCATTGCTACTGGTAATAACTTCATGATCGTACAACTCAATATTCTTATCCAAAACAGCCTTTAGCAATCCTCTATTATAAGGCTGCATTTTTATGGTATGTGAAAAGAAAAAATATTTTTTATTAGGAATTAAATCAGCAATCGGTACCTCCTTTACGCCTATCATAACATCACAATCAGCGATATCAGCAACAACACTTAATCCTTGAGCTGTATATTCTTGATCTTTAAATACACGAATAGGTGAACTTTCTACTGACAGCTCTGCATCAGGAAATTGAGACAACACTGTTTTACATGCTTCTGGTGACAGTACTACACGACGATCTGGCGGATTTTTACGCTCTCTGATAATTCCAAACTTCATAAATAGGGTTTTGGTATAAATTTTGTTACAAATATAACAGATGAATAAGTAATTTTTAGGTTTTGAACAAAAATTTTACAGTACATTTGCATTCTTAATTAGAAGTTCTTTAATTTATTGGGGTCGACCGGTTTTGACAGCGAGTCGAATTGGATTGTAAGCATGTCGAGCGCTGAATTACAGCTCGTAAATCTCATTTTTCATACTTTTAATAGGCGAGAATAACTACGCTTTAGCTGCATAATTGACCGAATTATAGTAAGTCAATGCCCAGTCTCTGTTAGACAGAGAAGCTGAATGTCTCCTGATAGCCCTTGTTGATGGCGATCTTATATGAGGCACCATAAAAGTCAACATAGAAATTGTGAGGCTTCGCCGCAATTTTAAAACTAAAGAAGCTAAGCGTATGGTAGGCGGTTTTTGGTCAGCCATATGATGAAAACCAATCAAAAACTAAACATGTAGAAAGCTTTGTAATTGCTTGTTTGGACGGGAGTTCGATTCTCCCCGACTCCACCAGTATGGTAATAAAATTACCCAAACACCAGTAAACCTACGGTTTTACTGGTGTTTTCATTTACACTACTCCCATTTAAATTCAATATATAGCATATAAAAGGTGTCTTAATCGGTGTCACTAAAAAGGGTGTAATCTAGTGACACCGATATAGCTATAAACCGTTTTACATCAATTAGTTACAAAAATTATTTGAATAAAAAAATTGTACATTTATTGAGGTAAACCACAGCTGTCATGACACGAAACACCTATTCAATTCTATTCTACATCAAAAGATCTAAATCCGATCTAAAAGAAATGTCTAACATTTATATGAGAATTACTCTTAATGGTTCTAGATCTGATATAAGTATTAATAGAAAAGTTCACTTCAATAAATGGGATGTAAAATCTAACAAAGTAAGAGGTAATGGGAAGGACTCTATGGAGATTAATTCTTTTATCGACCTAATAAGATATAAAATCAATAAAATTCATCAGTCTTTAGTTGAGGATGAAGAAAGGATTTCACCTAAACGAATAACAAGTATTTTTAAAGGACAGACTATTAATCAAAAAATGATTTTAGAAGAATTCTTAAAGCACAATAATCGAGTAAAATCTTTAATCGGTATTGACTACTCTAAAAGCACATCAACAAGATACCACACAGCTTATAAACACTTAATGCAATTTTTAAATGAAGAATTAAAAATAGACGACTGTAGTTTTTCCGAGATTAGCCATTCCTTCATTAACAAATATGAATACTTTTTGAAAACTACACGTGGTTGCAACCATAATTCTACATTAAAATACATTAATAATTTTAAAAAAATTGTTCGAATCGCATATGCAAATGATTGGATTAGTAAAGACCCCTTCTTTAACTACAAAGCAAAATTTGAATGGAAAGAACGCGAGTACCTTACGGAAACTGAGATACATACCCTAATATCAAAACCATTACACACTCCTAGACTTGATTTAGTGAGGGATATGTTTGTTTTTTCTTGTTTTACAGGCTTAGCTTATGCAGATGTAAAAAAACTTAGCAAAGACGATATTATCATTGGTGTTGATGGCGAACAATGGATTAAAACCAATCGAACAAAAAACAATAATACTAGTAGTATTCCTCTCTTGTCTCCTGCCCTTAAAATCATTAATAAATACAAGCAACAGCAAAGTAATGAGAACTCAATTATTCCAGTTTTGTCAAACCAGAAAGCTAATGCTTACCTAAAAGAGATTGCGGATTTATGCAATATCCATAAAAATCTCACCACCCATTTAGCTAGACATACTTTTGCAACTACAGTAACACTTTCAAATGGTGTTCCAATTGAAACAGTTAGTAGAATGCTTGGCCATAAGTCACTAAGGTCGACTCAACATTATGCAAAAATCATCGATAACAAAGTTAGTGATGATATGAAAATATTAAGACAGAAAATAAATTATTAATAAAACAAAATTTCAAAAAATATCATTAGCTTTCTTAAATAATGATATTGAACATCATTACTAGAAGATTCTGTTTAAGTTCAATTTCTGCTGAAATTTTCCGATTTCTTATCTAAAAAATGTCAATATTTTCCAGTCAAAGATATTTAACCCTATATTTTTGACAAAAAAGATAAAATGGAATATTTAACTAAACTTAAGGAATACATTGACAGTAATTTAAATACAATTTCGATACCTGATCATCAACTACATAAGAAATTCAATATTTCCGAATCCAAATTGGAAAAAGATTTTAAAAAATTTGAAGGTCTAACTTTAAGAATCTATTTAATTCAATTAAAAATTAATCTTGCTCTTAGATTAAAACAAGAACAACCTTCAATTAAAAATATAGATATAATGGCTATTGTCAATTACAATTATACTGAAAAATCATTCCGCAATCATTTGAAGTTATATAGTGGAGAAAGCTATGAATATTATGACTCATCCGATTTTTTTTTACTTTACAAAAACACAGAGGTATTCTTAGAAATACTTGTCAGACTTATTTTAAGTAATGAATTTGCAGAGGTAAAAATGGACAATGGTAAATTAACAATCAAACATGATGTTAAAAATTCTATCTTTCAGTTTGATCAATTTATCATACCTATTGAATCAACACATACATATTTTATATCCTTAGATATAAATACTATGAAGTTAAACTATTCGATGTTTATTCAAAGATTGATTAACTTGAACGAGGAAGATGAAGAAATAGCGCAAGTCCCAAATCATATAAGTCCATACTTTAACATGCTATATAATGTTGATAAAATATTTGAACCTCACACAAATTATAGATTAACTGATTGTATAAAAGATTGGAATAAATATGTGACTGCTAAAAAACATTTTTCTTCCTACTTTTCTGATCATGGTTTTTACGAATTGGATGTTCATAGTACTAAAGATTTAATAAAAATGAATACAAATGCTTTTTTCATAAAGGGAACAAATAGCATTATAGATAAATTAAAAAATAGATTAAGAAATGAATTTGAGAAGGTTTTTAATGACAAATTCGGTTTTATATTATCATATTTCAATGAGTATTTAAAGTCTGTAAAAGAGGATAATTATAAAAAAATGAAATCATTTTTAACTAGCATTAATAACTTTGATTTAAAAAAAATAGATCTATTAATCCAAGTAACTTGTCATCCATACATAGGTGATTTGAATATTGTTATTATGTTGAAAATATGTATCTACTAAAAAAACTAAGAAGATTAGATAATGATAGTTTAGCTAATTTAGTTATCAAATTTAGAATAGGCTACAACAACAGAAATGATAATGAAGAAATGGTAATTGAAGAATTATTATCAAAACTTATTGAATAGTGTTTCAAATAATACCCAATGCCCTTCCCGCCCTCAACACTAAAGCCCTAACAAACAATTACTAGGGCTTTTTAATTCACGAGCACAATATTTATTTTCAATCTCTTAACACAACCTTCCTCCCCCCATTCTTCTCATAGATCTCAATTTGAAGTTTTTCCATTTCACCCAATACAAACTTAGGGAGTACAAAAACGAATTTTTGTGATGCTTCCTTTTTTATCATTTCGGGGAATTTATGCTTGTAAATCACTTTTTGAAGCAACTTCTGAAATGAAGATTTTCGTCTTTTAGTTCCATTCGTTATGAATATTTGTAATTGATCAATTTCAAAATCAATAGTAGAAGTATTAGTCATTTCTATAACTAGATATACTTCAGTGTTTTTATATTCTTTTGCTTGCAACCTAAGTTTTAATCCTTGTTTCTTTGCACTAGCCAGGCGCTTTAACTTTGTGCCTAAAAGATATTTACAAAAATCTTTATATCCATGTAATTTTAGTGCCTTAAGATCTAATGGAATACTATCCTTTCTTATATCATCAAGTACTGGTCGTTCTTTGCCTATACTTTCTTCTTTGGCTATAAAATAATTTAGTTCTGGTAGTTTTTTCTTGAATTTAATGATATAAGCATATACATCTCCATTGTTGGTTACTACCAAAAGATTACTTTCTTTGCCTGGTACCGCTTGTAATAATCCAAAATATTGTTCCTTTTCACGATTGTATGTAAATACAAAATTTTTAGTTCCTGTTACGCCTTGTCGAATAGGATCACTAAAAAACAAAGCTACATTTTTCCGATTGTTTGCATAAATAGTGTCCAATGCCTTTTGGGCAGTTACTGGCATAGACACTATAATTAAAAGCAATATTATATACGTTTTCATATGTTTAATTTTAGTATTAGTACCATTTTGTATTAGTATTCCTTACTTTAAGTATCAAGCGATATCTATCATTTACAGTTACTTTTATGGTTCTACGGTTTCTTTGAAATAAACTTTTAAAACCACTTACCTGGGGCACACCTGCAATATTAATATCATCTACCATATCCGTTATTACCTTCTGTGTAGCTTCAGCTCTAAAGCTGTTTTCTATATAAATTCCTTCACTCCCGTCAGCCAAATCAAAGGCTTTTAAACGAGTAGGACGGTGATTGATATTTTGAATTTCAATTAATGCTCGATTGGGCTTAAAACTTATAAACCCATAGACAACTGTATTTCTACGAATTACTTTTCCGTTTATTCTAGCGGCTGCCATGAGGCGCATTCTTATTCTAGAATTTGCTTTTATCACCTGCTTTCCATCAATTTCTACATAAATCATATCATCAGTACTAGCAATAAGATTAAGCTCATTTTTTACCGGATGAGAAGCAAAAAACAATTGTTGCTCCAACGCTATTTCTTTGGCATAAACCATATTATCATTTCTAACTTCAACAGAATCAATTGCTGGGGCATCAGGTATATATTCAACCACTTCTGAAGAACTCATAGGTATGTTTTCATAGGTATGTTCCTCATAAATTAAATGCTCATTATAATAGATACTATCAATTAGCTGCTTCTTTTCTTTTTCCAATAAGTTTGGATCATAAACTCCTAAGGAGTCTAACAACCGATCGTTATAAATACTTGGTGCATTTACTTGTTTTTCTTTTCTTATCGCTTTTAAAGCATCCAATTTGGTCATATATATTACCTGGTCATTATTCAATTCAGGTAATGGAATTTGATTACTGTCAATATCAGAATCCTCCTCTTCTCCCATTATTAATGCCGTATAAGCAATAATAAAAACTAGGATACATAACAGTACAGTTCCAAAAACGATTTTATTTTTTTCTATTTTCATTTGCCTTTCTTTATTAGATATACATCAAATACATCTTTGGTTATTCTGCTTTTATTTTCTTTAATCTGTTTTCATAAAAGTCAGTAATCAACAAACCATGTGGGTTTTTAGGAAAATTACGCTCCACATGAATTAGTTTGCCTGAAGTTGTAAGTTCGTAGGCATCTACTACCGTTCCTCTATTAATTTCAAACCGAACAACAGTTTTAAAACCATAAGGTTTCTGCTCAATATTTACTTTAGATTCTACACTTATTACCTTCTGGATTAAAGAATATTGCAAAAGCCTATTGTACACGCCATCTGCTCTTTTTTGCTGATATAACGCATCTACAGAACTATTTCCTAGCCATAACGATTTCTCAATGTTCTTTTCATAATTACTGGCATTCATATGGTAGAAATAGGTATGAAAAAGTTCTAAATGTGATAAAACTTCAACATTTAAATTCTCCCGCTGCGAAACCAGTTTTAATGGAATAACACTTCCTTCTTGGTTAACTGCAAATGCCGTATTTAATACTTTTTGATGTAGCTTAAAATTCAGTAAAACCGATACTACAGATGTAACTACAGATCCAATCACGACGGCTATAACAACATAGCGGTTGAATTTTAACGTGTCATATATATTTTTATAAGGTGTTTTCATTTTTGATGTTTTTGATTGCTAATTATGCACCACTAAAAAGCCTAAATGTAAAAGTGGTTGCTCTTTTATAAAGTTTAAACTTGAGTAAAACGATAAAGCCAATAGACCCTAATTCTACCAATGGAGCAAAAAACTGACTGCCCCAATCTGTTCCCAAAAGATTGTTCCAAAAATTTGTATTAATTTCTGTGTAGAGACTATTGACAAATACATTCACCAGAAAAAAAGCGGGAACTAACATATACACACCAGCATAGAGTTTAAAAAAGTTATAAGCTAATGCTCTAAACTTCTCAAATACAGCTAGGCTAATTACTAATGGGAAAAACGCCTGCATAATGCCAAGTAAAAAGTAACGTTCTGCTAAAAAAAGTGGATAGATAAACAAATCCAATAACCAGAGAAACATTCCAATGATAAAAGACACTATTTTTAATCCATATAATGGTGTTACCAGGGCTTCATAAAGCAATGCAAACGCTTTTTTGGCTGCTTCCATAGCCCCCACATCTTGTTCAATTGAAATGTTTTGCAATTGTAAAGGCAGGAGTGCTGGAGCCGTATTTCGATATTGATTTTCTATAGCAACCAATATCGTGTCAAAAACAGTAAGTACCTGAGATGAGAAAATAACAAGTATGACTATAGCAAAGTTTTTTACTAACTCTACTGGAGTTAATCCCCAGGTGTAACCTTCGTTAGTAGCTACCCCTTCATTGTATTTTTTTAAGATATTAATTAAAAAAAAGAGGAGTGCCAGTGTTTTCATCCCAGTAATAGTATACTGGGAGAAATCACTGTTTTTAATAGTAGTGAAAACGGTATCAATATATTCTAGTTCCATTTTCTTGGACTATTAATAGCGGGTAGCTCTATTATTAATTTTATCCTGCATCTCCCTAAACGCTATAATCTCCTTATATCGCCTAGTTTTTGCTTCAATTTCGGCAACCATCTCTTTTGACTCTTGCTCTTTTGCCTTTAGAATAGCTGCTCTTTCACCATCAGTCATTTTCATACTACCTGAAGAAAGAATCTGATCTATATAATTCAAAGCTTCAGTAGAGCTCTTAATAATGCCATTAAAGGAGTCTGAAATTCTATTAACCTCGTCAGATTTAATGTATTTTGAGTTTAGAATTTCTCTAAGGTCATTATGTACCATTTCATAGAGATGATGATTGTTTTTAGCCAACTCTTTAACAGCATTAAGCTGCTTTATTACATTATTAACCTTATCGATATTCTCTTTTTGTTGTTTTAAAAATTTTACAGTTTTCATAAGTTGTGAGGTCTGTTTACCTGACTCCAGCAAGGTTTTTATAAAACTGATAAAATTGGTATTGTCATAAACTGGCATTCCTTGAGCCATACTGTGACTATTTACCAAAAAGATAAGTACTATGGCAAATAGGATTTTTTTAACTGTTTGTTTCATGATGATGATGTTTAATTGTTCTTAAAATTTCTATTGTTTATAATTCACACTCAACTATTCATTTCTTGACTTCAGCGCGATAAATTCTGTAATTGCCAGTTCCATGTTTTTAGTTTTATGATATAGGTCCATTATTGCAACATTTTCTTCACCATCGGTGAGATAAGCAGCATAGACTTTTGGTGGTACTTCCAGTCGGAATACATTACTCTGTTTTCCTATTTTGATAAACATTTCGGTATACTTTCGCTTTCCGATAAGGTTATTACGGATAGATTTTAACTGGTTTAAATCATGAGACGACAAACTAAGTCGTGCTGCTAATTCTTCATATCCTTTTTCATTATGAAGACTATAAATTACCTGAGTGTTTTCTAGAATACTAGCTGAAGTTGCATTTTTAGGAAGCTGGTTAATGGATTGTAGAATAATGCCAATAGCACCGTTTTGCTTTCTAATAGCTTGGTAATAAAACTCCACACTTTCCAGTACATTATCAAACTTCAATTGCTTTGCAAACTCATCAAATAATATGATTCCCTTCTCCGCTTTATTCTGCCAAATGGTTCTTTGTATGGCAGATTTAATAAGCTTTAGCATTACAGAGAGGATTTCTTTGTTATCCCTTACTTCGTCAAGTTCAAAAACAATTAATCGCTTGTCTTCAATCTTGTAGCTTTGGTCTCCATCAATATTAAAAAGGAAACTGTACAATCCATCATCCACATATTCAGAAATGATGTGTAAGAAATACTTAGGATCAAAATGAGCACTATTCAAATGAAGATCATCCAAGATATTTTCTTTATGTGCTTCAATAAAATGATACAATCCATGCAAAGAGTGTTTTTCTCTATGCACCAAATAATAGTGAAGTAATACTTTTTTAACAGCCACTTCCTTGGCTTTGGACACCTTATTCCCTTCTGCTAGAAGTTCTAATAAAAAGATAGCTAAATCCTCCAATCGCTCAGGAGTTAAATCACTTTCACTAGCAATATAAAAAGGATTAATCCCTAAATTCTTGCCTTGTTCATAGCGTAGAATAATATGGTCATCAGGATACAGCTTTGCAAATTTTGCATAAGAGCCTCCGAGATCGATAATCACCAATCGCACACCGCTTTCAAAATACTGCCTTAGAATATTGTTTGCTAAAAACGATTTCCCTTCACCAGTAGGCGCAAATATGGCGAAATTTCGGGCTTTGATACGCTTCTTCTTTTCATCCCATACATCCTTAAGCACAGGAATATTGTATTGCCGATCATTAAAAATAATCCCACTAAGGTCTGATCTATAATTGCTGTTATTTAGATACAAACAAAGCGCATGTTTTAAATCGGAAACATATAAATCCTCATTCGAAAAATTAGACGAGAAACAGGGATAACTATTCAGAAAGTACTGGATTCGTTCTGTACCACTAGGATAATATGGAATAATATCCAATTCCTTAAACTCCGTATTTATCTTAGAAGCAATGCTTCCAAGCATTTGTGGATCTTCAGACCAAAACACTACATTAAGATGTCCCCTAACAATTCTAGAAGAATCATCAGTATTAATCTGATCTACAATATGCTGGATCTTCTTTAAAATAACTTTATTCTGAGTTCCGAAATTGGAACTTTTATTGAGTTCTTCTATTTTCTTGTCTAATAATTTTCTCCATTTGTGTTTGTCATCCAAAAAGATAATCTGATTCACAATATGGTTTTCATTAAGACTAAGCCCTAGCCCATCTATAAACCCTTGATGAAAAATAAAATCATCAGAAGTATAGCGTTCATTGGTCTTACTACTTTGCAATAGTTCTCCCAAACAGCGCTCACTGTTTACTGCCAATACATCAAAATGATTTCTTCCGATTGTAATTCCTTTTTTATCCAATTGAATATCGGTATCGAAACCCTCGTTATAGCCATTAAAATAGGTATCGGTAGCCTCCATTATCCTTTTTTCATTCAAAGGCTGAATATTTATCTTTCTGCTATTATTGATAAAGGATACTGCATCTTGTACCGCTATAACAAACTCCTTTACCGAAAGATTCATTTTTTTATGAATTGCTTTTTCAATTGCAATAAACGGGTTGCAATATTTACTGGTCTGCTGCCCTTTATGTAGTGGTAACACAAAATATATAAAACATTGATGGCTTAGATAATCTCTATCTTTAAAATGCAGATGCGTAGCCTTTTCTAAAAAAGTAGTATTGGGCAATTGCTCAGCCGCATATTTTTTTTTCTGGTAACAATCTTGCTTATGTACAATAGTTCCATTAGGAAGCGATTTAAAAGCTTGAAACCATGCACCGTGTATACTAGAAAAGTCTTCTTCTGATAAAGAATAGACTTCTGGAAGAAATACTTCATAGCCCAAAACTACATTACCATTGCTTGCAAAAACTACATTCTCATCTATGGATAGAATTGGATGGTGAGCGGATAGATTTATTTTTTTCATAGTACTACGGAATTATACCTAAGGACATTATGAGTTCTCATAATGCAATAGGTTGTCTTTTTTATTGGTTATAATTTTTGGAAAGGGATTAGAAAAAATGAACAAGCCAGGATTAGAAACCATATAACTAAGCCCCATAAATAATGAAGCATTTATAGCAAAGGCACTGAGAACAGCAATAAGGCTAAAAGAAAAAATGATGAATAATAATGATCCAACTATGGAAATCATCATAATGGCCAAAGAGGACAATGGCAAACCCATTACCAATGCTCTTTTTCTAATATCTCTATAGGTACAGTACTTTTTCATAGCATTATTAGTATAGATTAGACTACAATTCCTATGAGGTATGTAAAGATGCCGACTACTGCACCGGCAATAAGTACAAACACCAATACTCTGGTTATTCCTTTTTTTAGATCTGCATTTTCACCAAAAAAGTGACCCGCATTAAAAAGAAAGCCAATTAAGAAAATTACCCCTAGTATAATTGGAAAAATGGTTCTAATGGTACTAGACACATCATTAACAGAATCTTCAATACCTCCAATTTGTGCAAAAAGTGGTGATGAAAGAAAACTGAGCAGCAGACTTATTTTAATTGCTTTTTTCATACTATTTCGTTTTTTGATTGATGACGATTTATTGTATGAAAAGGTATGCCTATTAGCCGCTCATATGACTAGTACATAAGTGTTTGTGGATATCATTATTATGAGCTTAGTCTCCATTATTTTGATATGGAATGGCATCAAAATTTATGTGTTTTTGGATGGTAGTGTTGATAAGTGGATATGGTCGTGAAAAATAGGTTCTTAAAAAGAGTAATTTTTCAATATGCTTCTATAAAAATTTACAAAAAGAGGCTCTTAAATGATTTAATGAGATTAATGCAGAAATCATAAAGTATGTTTTTTATTAGTAATATCATAGATAAAGAAATAACACTTAAGAATCGTGCTTTCTTCATTTATAATTGGAGAAATTACCAACAAAATATTTTCTTAAATCAAAAAACAATGAAGAGTTAATTATTTAGTTAAAAAAATGATAATTCAAAATAAGTAGACTATATCATCATCTTTTTAACATCATATGACTTATAAGCTATATAAGTGAGAAAAATTAACGGTTTGCTTGGAGAATTTTAAGCCCCCTTCACAAGTTCTATAGAGTTGTTCAGGATACTTATTCCGCTTAAACAACGCATTAATGTATTGATGAGTAAAATATAAGCGTTCCTTTTGGGTAGTATATCCTGATTTTTTAAGCTTCTGGAATGCGTTGCAATATGCATCCCTCGATCTCCAAAGGTTCGTACAATACTCCTAGCATAAATGACTCTGGGTTGCCTTCCTGTATAATCAAAAGGCATGCTATAGTGGTGTTTATCAGTCCCTAGATAAATATGATTGCTATGCGCCACCTTGAGACTCTTACAATATTTTACCTCAAAATCATGGGTAGTTAGCAGTAACAAAGTTTGTTTCTCATCGGCAGTAAAAATCACACCTTCTTAGAAGGTGGCTCTCAGACTACTCCCAAAAGGGATTGAAAAGAACAGTATTAAAAATCAAACTTTTGTTGATTAACCTCAATAGTCTTCTTCTCCTTTTTTTGATGTTTTACATATTTCCTTATCATTTCTTCATCCAATCCTACTGTACTTATAAAATATCCTCTTGTCCAAAAATGATTTCCCCAGTAAGGTTTCTGTTTTAACTTCGGATAACTCTTGAAAGTTTTTATTGCAATTTTTCCTTTTAAAACTTCCATCAACTTCGAAATTGAAATTTTTGGAGGTACTGAAACTAGTAAATGAACATGGTCTTCTTGAATATTTAACTCCTATGCAACACATCCTTTCCAATCACATAACATACTAATATCATGGGCTACTAAACTATTTATCTCTCCTTTTAAAATACGTAACCTATAATTTGGATCCCAAACGATATGGTAATCACACTTATAGACCACATGACTAAGCTTCTTGTATTTACTAATAAATCAAAGATAGGCAAAGCCTTAAGAACATAACCACCTCCAAAGAAGGTGGTTTTATAAGATGAAATAAATAGGGATGGCATTAACCATTCTTTCAATAGTTTTATTCTACCAAATCCAAAGCATTACCTTGGCGTAATTGTGAAATCCAATCATTAAGACTAGTGCCGTTTATAGTTTGGCTTAAATTTTCATCACTTAAAAAAGTATGCTTTTGGCCATTTGCATAGAATACTTTCCAGTTTTCAAAATCATCCAAAACATTAGTTTTCAAATCAATTAAACCGCTTTTAAAAGCATCACCAGTAACTAAAGAAGTTGGAAAATATCTGCAATTATCCTGACCAAAACTATAAAATCCACGATTGGTTTCATCTTGATAATAACTTAAAAATCCAAAATTATAATCAGGGAATTTTAAAGCTGAATATTCATAAATCTTTTGAATATCATAGGAATATGTTTTTTTGACAATTTGGTCCATATCTTCGGGTAAGACTGAATTAAGACCCCATAAAGAATTCCATTTATCTACTAAACAAGGTGTCAATAGCGTTTCATCCATAAAAATTTGCCCTGCATCAACTATAACGGTTGTTGGTATATTTTTTGCAAGTATTTCTCCTAATTGCAACGAATTGCATAATGTACCAAACCCTCCTGCACTAGACCCTGTAAATACGATTTCCGTAACGCCCCCATTCGTATCAAAATAGCTTTTTAAATCTTCAAAAATAAAGGTGAGATTATTAAACCCCTTCATAATTTGATCTTTAGGTCCTCCATCTGGAATATCTACAGATGAAAGACTACCAGCATGCACGTCTCCAGTAGCATAGGGAACAAATATAAAATTCCAATCTTTAAACTGATTTTCATTAGAGTTCCGATTAATAATAAGCGCCTTTTCTTCGGCCGCTCTATTAAGAAAATCTTCTTCGGAATAACTATCCAAGTTTTTGTCACAGGTAAACCCATTAAAACAAGCCCCCCCTCCATCAAGGAAAATGATTAGTTTTTTTGAATTAGGGTTTAAGATAGCTCCGTACCCCATAGACTCTCCATTTCTAGATTTCATTTGACTTCTAGCAACCCAGATTGCTTCATTAGGATTATTTGTGGCAACCTCCAAAAGAGTAAGCTCATTACTTCCCTCATCATCGCTATCACCACATCCCATTACTAAAAAAGAAGATAAAAACAAGAAGGTTAAAGATTTAAGTATTGATTTTTTCATTTTATTATAGATTTGGTTCGATAGTAATATATAATAAAATTTGCTTCTTGACAAACTTTTAGAATAAAAAAAACTATTGACTTAGCCGTTTTGTAAATATATTCCAAAACAATCCTGTCCTTAATAAATTTAGGGCAGATAAAATCTAGTCGTTCTACTGACTTGCCGGTATTAGTATGCAGTTTTAAAAAAAGCTCCTTTTGTACATATGGGTCTGAAGGAGGTTATTCCTTAATAAATGAATTATCAAACCATTTATGTAGTTCTACTTTTACAAATAGGTTAATTGATTTAGGCGCTTAGTCTATATTGATTAACATTACCTTTCTGGGCACCGGTTTCATAGCTACAGCTTTGGAGAGTAAGTTATCAAAAATATTTTCTTTCATAAAGCTTCTATTAAACCTATAGGTGTATTCATTGATACAATCTTGTAAATACATCACAGAATGATGCATTCCTCTAAGCCATGCCTTAAAGATCATTATAACACGGTGCATGTCATTAAAATTGGCTCCTTTGTTTCCACTTTTCTCCTGTTTAAGGTTGGGGTATTTATCCTTAAAGGTTTGATAGCTTGACCAGCCATCTGTTCTAATATTGGCCTGAGGATCAATGTGCTCCGTAAAAAAAGACTTGAAGGATTCTTCACTAGCATCTGGAATCACTCTTGCATACATTCTACTGATTCCTTTACCTTTTTTCTCAATACCTACAATTACTAGTTTCTTTTTCTTGTTAGCCCTCTCAACAACGTTTTCTTCCTGTTGACCAACTACCATCTCATCTATCTCTACACTACCTGTGAGTGGGTGTTGTTTACTGCTTTTCATCGACTGGGCGACTTTCATTCGAAATAACCAACAGGTCTTTTGGCGTAAGTTAAGTTTACGACTTAACTCTGTTGATGATATTCCTTTTTTATTAGTACTCATAAAACACAAGATATAGAAAGCTTTGAGTAAAGGAAATTTAACTTTATAGAACATTGTTCCACTAGTAGGGGTTGACTGACAGCCAAATGAAGTACATTGTCGAGTCTGTTCAAGCTTTCCTTTGCAATATTTATCATGCTTACATTTTTCACAAACAAAACCTTCTGGCCACTTGAGATTAGCTAAATGTTCCATGCAACTTTGGTCATCGGGAAACGTTTCTTGAAACTCAAATAAACTTAAACTTTGATATCTTTTCTCCATATTTAACATGTTCTAACAGATGTTAAATATACTGAAAGTCAATTGATTGTTAAAATTTCAGCATCTTTAATCACGGTATTTATTAAGTGCCTAAATCAATAGGTTAAATCATATAAACGCTACTAAGTTGGATAAGTAACAAGGAGGGTAGCTTGGAATTTTAATGCTTTTAGTACCAGAATAGTTATAAGTGCCGTCCAGATTTGTATAATCACCGCATTATGGATTGTTCCATATAAAGAATATGGATATGTCTATCCAATCCCAGTTTCAGAAACTATGAAAGGATTTAACTTTTCAACTATTATAAAAAGAAGGCAAAAAAATAATAGCGTAAAGCCTCCCTATTCACTCAGTGAGCTTCCCTCTAAAACCTTTCAATTCTACTTTAAGCTCAGTAATCATTTGCATTATACTATTTAGTTAGGCCTTGCTCGTCGCATTCTTGGGTTTGAAAGTGCTTCTAACAAGGTAATAAGTGTCTATGACACTCACCTCCCTAAACGCATATTCCGTAACCTGCATTTTTTCAGCCCCCCCCCACTCTATTACCAATAGAATTAGGTAATTATCATTTCCGCTTATCTAAACTAGTAGCATCAAAAGCCACCAAATTAAACAGCTCTCGCATTCGAGAACGCACCCGATTCCCATAAAGTTCTTCTAGTTCTTGAGCATTTAAGTTAGAAGTTGCATGGGTCTTAACACGATGTTTTAAAAACAAATCGTGCCGAGATAATAGTATCTCACCCATAACATTACAATCTTTTCCAAAATACCGTCCAATGGGCTCTACACCTAAATCATCAAAGCAAAAAAACTGATTGTTCCCATAATCTTGGATAATCTTATAGCCAATATGATTAAAAGCAAAAGTAATATTCCGAGAAGGAATAACTTCGTAAGATTTAAAATGCGGAACAATATGTCGTAACAATTTGATTAAACTTGTTTTTCCACATCCCACTGGTCCGGTCAATAAAATGCCTTTTTCTAAATCAATATTATACTTTTTACAAACCGATTTGTTTTTAATAAAGTAATTGCTGAGTATAAAAATAACCTCGCGGTCTTTTTTGTGAATTTTAAACTTCTCGCCAAATAACAATTTCCCTTTGGCATCCAAATACAGCACTATTTTATCAAAGTCATAAATGATTTCTCGCCCCTGAAGATGTCCAAGCCTAAAAGCCTTATCACCTTCCAGAATGATATGTGGCGTTTTAATAATCATAGGGGCTCATTATAGTTTTTATCCACAGTAGTCCTTAAGTTGTCCTGATATGAGCCACTACCCGTCTCTTTGTATTGCTTTTTAAGATTTTTATCATCTAATTTTTTAATATGCTCTTGTTTTATTTTGTTTTCTATTGTTTGTATATGTTTATTAATACATACCACTGCTTGTCCATTAGTTGTTTCATTTTTAGCACTGCTAGGGTACAACACTTGTTCGGTACTTGTCTCGAAATTGAACAACTGCACGGTACTGCCTTTAAAAGGATTATGCGATGGTATATAGTTAACATATTTCCAATGGCTTAGTTCTTTAATACAACGGTGATAGGTAGATTTTGATCCTATTTTGGAGAAAGACATGACTTCTTCCCTGTTCAAATAAAACTCTTTTACAAAACGATTGTTATTCCAAATTTGAAACAATGCCATATACAAACTTATATGCGTAGGATTCAACCTCCTATCCTTTGAGAATTGTAAAAACACCCCATTGAGGTGTTTGATATAATTAACCTGCCCCATTTCTCCTAAAATTTATTATGAATTCTATTCTCTTCTAGAACTTCCATAATTTCCTGATAGTTGTAATACAAAACACCACCGATTCGCGTATACGGTAATGTACCATTAATCCTAAGGTTCTGAAGTGTACCAGGAGAAATCCCCAACAGCTTTTTTACTTCATTAGATTTAATCCATCTTTTTTGAGCAACATCAGATTGCTTATTCAACAAATCTTTAATGTCTTCTAGCAATTCAATTTTAAACTCATTAAGGTCTTGTGTAGTGATAATAGTTGTTCCCATTTTGTAATCGTTTTTTAAACAAAACCGTTGCTACATAGATTAACAACAGCCTTGAATTGATTTAACTTCTGTTGTACAAAATTGTAGCGTTTTGTTTATAAAACGTCTATAGTTGTTCCCAAGGTGGGTGTTTTTTATCCTCCTAAAAAATGATGGATATTGATGGTTTTTGTTGAATAGCTACAGCTAATAAAATCCCAAAATACAGTAAAATTTATGAACTAGTTTCTTAAAACGTTTTTCCCAAGGTGGGTTTAGCTATGGAACTATTCATCTAGTTCTTCAATACGTTTTAATAGGGATTCTTTTAGCTTGTCTAGGAATTTGGAGTTGTTACTTTTCCGAGACCGAATTTCTATAAAAGTATGATAGTAATTGCCTAAATCGATATTAAAAACCTGCTCACAAATAGAAGCCAATTCTTTAATATCTACAGTACCACTATTAACAGCCCCACTACTATGAAGTGCATAGATAAGTTCAATAAGATCGGTTTTACTTCCCGTCCAAAATAATTTTGATTGTTTGTACATTGATTTTTGTGACACAGTATCAGTATTTTTTTCAATTTTTTCTATCTCTTGTTGCAGATAAACAATAAGCATATCATAGGCCATTATTGTGGCAACGGTACTATCTTGACTTGTAGAAAACTGTTCATCAGTAAAAAAGTGAAAAGAATCTGGATGTAATCTTAAATCCGCCTTTCCTCTAACAAAATATTGTTCATCCAAAAAAGTAGCTCCCCGACGGTAATAGTGGTAAAATTCCAAATTATCATTAAAATAGATCTGGAGTTTGTCTATATGATTGTTAAGGTATTTTATTTGAGATTTAGTACTACTCCTTGGCCTTTTACTTTCTATATTAATTCGTTTCACATAATAAATCAGTTTACTAAACACTTGTGGTTTAATGTTCTTAAAAAAGAATATTTCTGCCTTTAAACTTTTAAACCCCTGGGCTATTACCATTTTTTGCAATTTCTTAATACTAGATTCTGTATAGGTAATTCCGGCTTCAGACTTATATAAAGAATCATTATGTTCCCTATCTAAAGCCTCAAGCTTTTTATCCAATTCAGAAATAACAGTACTGTACACCATTGCACTAAACCTCTTAGATTAATTTGTTTGTGAAAAATCATTGCACGATAACTGATATAGGTTAAATTTGAAATGGAATTTTAAGTATTTAGTTGTCAATGGCTTCAATCATTTCCATTGAAAAATTATCTTTAGCTTGTAGATAAGCAACTTTAGGGATGACTTTAGCTCCAAGTTTTCTCTTTTCAAAAGCAGCTGTCATTCCAAAATTTATCTTTTGAAAGTTTAGTAGCTTTGCTCTTTTAATGGTTTGATATAACAATTGACGGTAAGTTTGGTATTCTTTTAAGTACTGATAATCTAATCCCACAAAGGCAGGAACATAAGTATAGTTCTCGTTTTTATAACAGAACATTACAGCAACTGCTTCTTTAGCAACCAAGTCATGATCTAGATAAAGCACAATAAATTCCCAATTGGGATCTTTAGACATCATTTCAAATAACTTTTTAGGAAATGAGAAGGTATTCAATCCCAAATTATTCTTCCTTACATTTTCGTACAATTGATAGAAATGGTTAATCTCTTTCTGAGTTAATTTATCTTTATATACGATATCAAAACAATTTTCAAATGCCAATACCTCTTTTCGCAAGTGTCGCCTATTCCTTGAAGATAAAGAATTACAATATGCAGTTGGACTATCCCATGAAAAATTATCAAAGACACAAGTTTCTGGCATTTGCACCTTTATAAACCCTTGACTATAAAGTAGCTCATTAACAACAGTATTCACTTCAAAATCACGGAGCACCAACATAGATGGATTTAGTTTTAAGTCCAATTCTTCCAATCTATGAAACATTAGCTCAATTGCATTTTTATATAATGGATGTCTTTTATTCAAGTAATAATGTTGTCCTTCAGTAAATAAAGATCCCATATTAAGTACATAGGAAGTTAAAAAATAAGGATCTTTAATGCGCCTTTCCTCAATTGTATTGGAAACCCGTTCTGAACCTAGCATATCATCTTTCCAAAGGTTATAGGTGAAAAAAGTTGCGAAAACAGGTGCCTGATGTTCATCGCTAATGATATAATAATAGAACTTCCAATTGTGTTCTTTCAATTGGTTGTTTTGAAAAACCTTTTCCAAAAACGCCAAACCATTCCAATCAAAAACTCCTTGATTTCCAAGTAATTTATTCCACACTTCTTTATCAATTTGTGCAATACTGCTTTCTTCTTGTATTGATAGTTTTGGTGTTGGTTTATAATCATATGCCTCACTATACGACATTTTAAATGCCTTATAAACATTTTGTTTATTGGTATTGGTATCTGCTAATGCTTTAGGGAAATGATAAACCATTGCTGCTACTAGTTTTTGTATCTCTTCTGGTTGATTATGCAATGAAATTGTGATGCGTGTACCCGTATTTTTTACTGGTACAGCGGGATAAATTCCTAAGTTCACAAAGAACCCTTCATTCATTAAGCGATTCACAAAATTATATCCCGTTTTCGGCATTCCAGTTCCGATATAAAAAACAGGAGAATTGTTCTGACTTATTAATGGTAAATCTGTCTGTGATAGCAATTTGTTGAACAAATCAATACGTTCTTTTAATGCCGCTTGTAAGCTATATATTTCTGGAGACAAATGTATTTTGGACGAAGCAATAGCTGCCCCAACAGATGCTGGTTCTAGTTGCGCAGAAAAAGTAAGTGGACCTCCAAAAGTTTTTATCCTATGGTACATTTTAACATCTGAGCAGACTAAAAAAGCGCCACTTGCTCCAAAAGTTTTACTAAGTGTTCCAAAAATCAAAATATTAGCTGATAATTTTGACAATTGACTCAATACATAACCAGTACCATTTTTTCCTGCCCAGCTCATCCCATGCACATCGTCACAGTATAAATAGAGCTGGGGATATCTCTTGCACAATGACTCCAATTCTAATATTGGTGCATAATCCCCATACATGGAATAAATACCATCCATCATATACCAAATACGTTTGTGTTTAGGGATTAATTCTTTAATCTTATCCTCTAACATCTGAAGATCATTATGTCTAATCATTGTGATGGTCACACTTCTTGATTTTAAAGTATAAGCCGCACTCTGAACACTCCAATGCACCTGATGATCTAATACTATTGCATCCTGATCAGCCACTATACTCGGTATTACACCTAAATGTCCTAATGTACTATTCTTGGTAATTATTACAGGATGTCCATACATCTTATGAATTTGTTCCTCTAGTGTTTTATAAAGTGGATGAGAAATATAGGTTTTTGACAAAGGAAATTGCGTCCCATATTTTTGAATAGCAGCAATAGCTTCTTGCTTTAATCTTTTGTCTTGTTCTAATCCAAGATATCCGGTTGTCCCAAAATGGAAGAGTTCTTTGTTTTTTACTTGTATCGTTCTGCCAGAAAAATGATCACCCTCAGCATAGAGATGCAAAACTCCTGCATCTTTTGCAGCAGTAAAAACTTCATTCACAGTTTCTAAAAAATTATTCCTTTTTACTTTAGCCATACTCATCAATTTTAAACCAAACAATAGGTTACGAGCATAAAATTTACCACCATTTGTATTGAATTATCAAGTTGACTTATAGATTAATCCCTATAAGACAATTATTAATCCGCTATAGACAAGATTTGCTAACAAAACTTCGCCACATTATGTTAAACAATTGAAATAAAGAAGATTATAATTGTAATTTTGTCTAAATAAAAGAGTTATTCATATATGAGTAATCACATTGAAAATATTTATTCTGAGCTTTGGATTAAAGATGATATTCTTTTCTTTAGCTATAAAGACAATGTTACTATTGATCTAAGTGCTGCGAAAATGATTGTTAAAGACCGATTGTATTTACAGCAAGGAAAAGTAATGCCAGTACTTTGTGATATGAGAGGAATTGCCGAAATTGACAAAGCAGCTAGGGATTATTTGGCACTTGAAGGATCACTATTAATTAAAATTGTTGCCTTGGTTGTTTCCCCTCCAATTTCACAGCTGATTTCTATGTTTTACTTAAAGACAAGTGCCCCTGCTCTAACAACTAAGGTGTTTACTAATCGAGATGATGCTATTGCCTTTTTAAAGCAAGATAAGAGCCAAAATACGTCATAGCTAATATATTAAGAACTATATATTTAATACGTTTAAAATTTTGCTCCGGTTCCCCAAAATCTTCAATAATAAACCCATGGATCAAAGAAAAAAACGCATACAAAGTATACATAAGATGCTCTTGGAGTTAGCAAGTGGCAACTTCTCTTATAAAATAAAGCGTTCAGAAAACAAAGATGATTTAGAAGCCCTTGCCGTCTTAGTTAATATGATGTCCGAAGAATTAAAAGAATCATTTTTTCATCAAGGCTATGTTAACCTTAATGGTATTTATAAACATTTTACACAGATGGCATTTGTATTAGATCAGGCATATAGAATATCTCATTTTAGTGCTAATGCAACAGAAATGCTTTTTTATAAAAACAGTGAAATTCAAGGAATTCCATTTATTGACCTGCTCACCGAGAAATCAAAAAAAGATTGGATTGCTATTATAGCCTGTCTAAAAAATAATAATGAGAAAATAGCAGAACTTACTTTAAATACCAAACAAGATTTAGTTATTCCTGCCTTTTGTGCTATTACAAAATTATTCACTCCAAAAAATGAAAACATGATGACTTTGGTATCCATAATAGAGGTTATCAAAAACAAAAAATACAAGAGTCCTAAATATACTTCTCAGGGTAATGCCATTGATATAATTGATCAGGAGAAAAAAAGACTGATTTTGAAACAAACCGATGTTCAAAAAATAAGAGAAGTACATGATTATATTTTAAGTAATCTAGAGCAAAAACTTCCTTCATTAAAAGACTTATCCCATCAATTGGGCACTAATGAATTCAAGCTTAAATACGGATTCAAGCAATTATATGGAATTACCATCTATCGCTTTTTGATAAAAAAACGTTTAGAAAAAGCAAATATGTTGATCCAACATAATGAAAAGTCATTGAAGATCATTGCGTATAGCTTAGGATTTAAAAGTTTTCCTCATTTCTCAAGAGCATTTAAACAGCAATTTGAATATACTCCAAGTTCACTTAGAAAACAATCCCAAAACAAATCATAAGAGGACTACCCTACTTACTATTTAACACCAATTGATTCCATTTCAATACATTTAATCCTTTCCAGATAAGCTTTATTCCTTTAAGAGTAATTATAAACTTTCAATTTTGTTCTAAGGAAATTTTAAAAGCAAAACCCGTGAAATTTTTAGCATTTAAGTTTAAAGCAAAACATAGTATTGAAATTATCAGCTTATTATATGTTGTATTATTCACCTATGCGGCTGTAAGTAAATTTTTAGATTTTAATCAGTTTAAAATTCAACTTGGACAATCGCCTTTACTAACTGCCTTTGCAGATTGGGTAGTTTGGTTAGTGCCTATTACTGAACTCCTAATCACTATTCTTTTAGTATATCCAAAATACAGATTACTTGGACTCTATGCCAGTTTTTCATTAATGCTAATGTTTACCACATATATCTTTTTGATCCTAACCTTTAGCGATTTCATCCCTTGTTCTTGTGGCGGTATTTTAGAAAAACTTGGATGGACGGAACATTTAATTTTCAATATGTTTTTTATAGCTATGGCTGTTTTGGCAATTGCCTTATGGAAACAAAATTCAAACACATGAAGAACAGAAAACACTTCTTTAATTTATTCAGTATTGGAACTATCAGTATCCTTGCTATAGTCTTGCTATTTATCCTTTCAGAAAATACCATGCATCGCAATAATGCCTTTACCAGAAGATATCCACATCATCCTGTTAGTAAAAAATACGATTTATCTCTAAAATACAATTCCTATTATATCGCAGGCTTTGAAAACGAAAAACTCTATCTCGGAAATCATACTGCCCCTACCCATCTATTAGAAATCAATCTTAAAACAAAAAATACCAATCATATAAGAATAAAACTGAATGCGGATGCTATTGCTTTTCGTACTGTACAAGTTAAAATACGAGCTCCTTATTTTTTTGTGATGGATGGAACTGTTCCATGTGTTTTTCGAGGTAAAATGAGAAATTGGATAGCAAAACCCTGGATGCAAGATGTTGCATATTTCTCCAAAGCCATTCCTATTGATTCTAATAAGCTCTTTATAAAAGCCATTAATAGGAAAACAGGAAAATCCGTACTAGGCTTAATAGAAAAGGAAAACGGTTTTAAGCTTAAACTAGCACCAGAACTACTAGAGACACAAATAGATGGCGTTTTTTGTGTTGATGGTCTGATGGTTTCTTCCAACAAAAATGGAAATCACGGATATGTATATTATTACAGGAATCAATTTATGATCCTAGATTCCGTACAAAAGTTATTCGTAAAAGGAAAAACTATTGATACCGTGCAAAGAGCACAGCTTCAATTATCCAAAAGAAATGATAAAGGGGAAGTTAAAATGAAAGCACCTCCACTTATTATAAATAAAAGCGCAACAATCCGTGATAATTTACTCCTGATAAACTCAAACAGGTTGGGCAAATATGAAAACTCTGATATGCTGGATAATGCCTCAATTATAGATGTTTACAATTGGAAAAAAGAAACTTATGAATTTAGCTTTTACCTCTACAGCGTAAATGGAAAAAAATTATCAGAATTTCAAGTATATGAAGATTATTTAGTTGCACTTATAGAAAACACGCTTTCAGTATACCAATTGAAACCTTCTCATTTTAGTAACAAAACCTACAGAAAAAATCAAGAACTAGTCCGATTAAATCTTAACCTAAAATAATGCCACTGGCCAGTAGCAGCATGCAGGGTGTAAGATCATAAACCTGTTAAAAAAGAGTAGATCGTTTAATTATAACCTTTTAAATTTTTCAATTATGAAAAGAAGTAATTTTAAATTTTTGATTCCTGCTTTAGCAATTATTTTTGCTTTAGCCAGCGCCTTTACTACTTCGGCAAGTTCGAATGTAGATGCTTTTTCCACTATAGATGGATATATTGATAATCCTGTTCCTTGTCAACAAAGAGTAGAATGTTCGGTAACCCCGAAGCCATTTCTCTGTACTACAGTAAATACTCAAGGGCAAACGGTTCAAGCTTTTGCCAAGTTTAATCCTCAGGATACCACTTGTCCCAGACTTGTTTATAAAAAGTAGTAGAGTATTCTATTAGTTTTATAAAAAAGGAAAGGAGCCACTTATGGCTCCTTTCCTTTTTTTTTATTGATTAAATTTCACAATCCAATCTTTAGGTTTTTTCTTTTTCAAATGGTAATCAAACCAGTCCATCAATCGTATTGATAAATCTGATATATTTTCCTCTTTAACGAAACTATGATTCTCCTCTGGATAAATTAACATGACATTTTCTTTTTTAAGTCTTCTAAGCGCAATGTACATGGAACGCGTCTGTCTCCAATCTACTCTGGTATCCTTATTTCCAGACCATGATAATAATGGTGTGTTAATTTTTTTTACCTGATAAATCGGAGAATTGGCAATATATTGATCTGGAATTTCCATATAAGGTTTCCCCATTGCAGTTTGATAATACTCAATAAAGTTCATTTCTGGCTCATAACTAAGTCCAGGCATTACAGTTAAAGATTGAGAAACAAGATCAGAAAATCCAGCACTAGATACAGCCGCAGAAAAAATAGAAGTCTGGGTAATCGTAAAAAAAACTTGATACCCACCAAAAGAATGTCCTACAAGACCTATACCTTTGGGATCAACAAAGTTCTTCTCCATTACCTTTTTAGTAGCCGCTATTATACTATTTGCAGCAGAGACACCGGTATTCCCTACTTCAATCTCTATATCAGGAAATAGCACTAAATATCCTGCTAACATCAACTCAATTGCTTTATCCGAATGGATTGCAAAAGGCTTAGGATTAAAATATTGATTGTACTCCCTTGTTTTTATGTTATACGGATAAACCACCATTGGGTATTTCTTTTTAGGATCAAAATTTATAGGATACATTAGTATCCCTTGCAGTTTTGTTCCATTATCGTTTTGATATTGGATTATTTCTGATCTTCCCCATTCAAATTGTTTATAATGTGTATTACTTTGAAAGAACTCTTTAGTCCCGTCTTTCTGCTTTAGAACTAACTTTGGAGGCTGATCAAAACGCTCCTCTCGATACAGAATTTTAGTAGCCGTTTTATTAACTACTACTTTATCAATACGGATATCGCCAAAGCCTATTTTTGATAGCCCTTTATTTTGCTTCCAAAGATAAAGGCCTGAATATTTACTTACAGAATCAAGCGCTTTTATAACCAACATTTTATTGTCTACCAATTGCATTCTTTGCTCATAAAATTGTGTTCTCAAATAGCTATCGGTTAGATGTCCATCATAAATTGAATAGGTCAGCTCGTCTTTCTCGTCAGCAGTGATGTTATAAGTCTTTAGTGATTTTAATCTTATTTCCCACACATTACCTTGGCCACTTAAAAACACTTTTTTATCGTCTTTTGACCATATAGGATAGCTAATCGGAGTTTTTCCAATAACTCTATCTGGAAATTTCCTATAGCATAATTCTGGAATATTTTTAGTTATTTTAATGTGCTTCTTTTTTTGAATATCATATGCCCACCAGTGCCCATCTTTAAAATAACTGAAGTATTTTCCAGCTCTTGAGGGTATTATTTCAAATTTAGTTTCTTGTTTTTTTAATACAAGAGATTTCTCATGAGTATCTAAATTTAAAATATAAAAATCTGAGTACCTTCCTTGATGGTCAAAAACAGGTAAATACTCCAATTGACTATAAAGCAAAGCATGTGTATGGGTTGCATTAAGAATATAACGATGGTGTGCAACTGAAGTTATGCTTGTAAATTTATCTAAAGTCATGTCCCAAACCCACTGTTTTACTGCATTCTTGTTTGTGATAAAAATGTTTCTTCTAGGATAAATTTCTTCATCTTTATAATGCCAAACTTGCACATCATTATCACTCTTAGTTACTTGACTGCCATTGTTAAGACTCCGTTTACCAACAGGAATAAATATTTTATCATTAGTTGATGAAATAAAAAAGTCCGTAAAAGTGTCAATACAACTTTTGGAAACATAAGAATCCTTTGGAAAATCACCGGTTTTTCTTGGATCAAAACTTTGCAATTTTGAATTAAAATAATGAACGATATGGTTCTTTTCTTTATAACCAGCCTCATCAAGTTCTTCCATAAAAACAAAACTGTTCTTTTTTTTATGCCACCTTAACATCACTAGAGCCGCGCTAGTCTTGCAGATTATCCTACTTTGTTTACTAGACAAACTTTTAAGTTCTAAACTATAGTTGTTGTCCAATTTACGGATATAGGCTACTTGATCTTTTGAATCATTAAAAACAAATTTTGTAACACCGTTAATCTCTTGCTTTTTATTCTGCTCTACATCCAAGAACACAAGTTTCTTTTCTTTCTTTTGATAAAGAACCAAATATTTATCGCTTTTTGCCCAATAAAATGTAGACGCCTCAGGGAATATTTTACGTTTTTCTTTTGCAATATTAAACAAGCCTACTCCTTTAGATCCTCTATGATATGCAAACCATTTTTCATCAGAAGAGAACTCTCCATGAAACCCTTTAGGGAAAGTATACATCTTAAAATCAGTTGTACTTTTTAGAAATAGAGTATCTAAACCTGAAGTATATGTCATTCCAAAAAATGCCCAATCTCCACTAGCAGACAATCTTTCATTATTTAGTTTCCCCCATAAATGATAATCTGTTTCTGTTAGCTCTTTCTTTTTGTTAACCTGCCCCCATAAGGGACAGGTAGCTAACAAAATAACAGAAAATAAAAATTCAAGAATGCGAAACCTTAAAATTCCCCGTTTAATAGTATTTGTATTTTTAGTAACCTTCATTTTGTGGTTTTAAATTAGGATTGAGTAATAATTCGGATTCTGGGATTGGTAAAAGCATATCGGTAGTACTCCAATTTGGTTTTAATGGCTCCAAAACACCTTCCGCTTTTCCTGTTCTTTTAAGATCAAACCAGCGATGTGCTTGTTCAGTGAAAAACTCAATTTTTCGCTCTTGATAGATATCTTCTAATAACAATTCTTTATCTGAAGTAGTTATGGAGGGCAAACCTGCTCGATTTCTAAGTACATTTAGAGAATTTTGTGCTATTGTTATATTGCCCAACTGTGCATTTGCCTCCGCTTTAATCAGATATAATTCTGCTAATCGAATTACAATAGCCATTTCTTGTGTTCCTGAATTGTCATTTAACTTGTATTTAAAAGGATAGTACCAAGTTGTACTTCCATCAGTAATTTGTCCCACCCAATTATTAAATCGAATATCTCCAGCTTCAAAACTATTAATAAGTGCTATTGTCAAAGCAGAATTTGGTGGTGGACCACTACTAAAAATAAAAGTTTTAGCTTCTAGTGTATTGGCGCCAGTAATTCCGGGAGAAAATTGCCAAAGGGTTTCAGAATTGTTCTTTAAAAACACAGTGCTGATATCCGTATTTAAACTATAGGTTCCTGTATTTATAACTTCATCAGCCGTTGTGAGTGCCTTCTCCCATTGTTCCTGATATAGATATACTCTAGCCAAAAAAGCTAATACTACAGCCCTATTGGGTCTAGTTTTATTAAAATCAATATAATCTGCTGTCAATAAGTTTTTGGACTTTAGTAAATCACTTTCTATTTCTTGATAGACAAGTGGTTCTGCTAATTTAGAGACCTTTTTATTTTCGGTATAAGCTGTGGTTTCTATGTATGGAATAGCACCAAATAGATTTGTTAAATAAAAATGAACATAAGCCCTAAGAAAATGTGCTTCTCCTAAAAACTGATCTTTATCTTCTTGTGACAGACTTGATGAGTTCTGCACCCCTTCGATAATACTATTTGTGGCATAAATAAGGCTATAACTAGTATTCCAAAGGTTTAAAACCGTGCCATTAGAAGCCAACAAATTGTTTTGATGAAAGCCTTCTACATTTGGTAAAGTGTTGCTGTATAAATCCAATTCATCTGCATAATGCCCCATTAGATATGTTAGCCCTGAACTAGTTCCAGTAGCAATTACTTCATCTCTTAACTGGGTATAAATATGTATTAATGCCGCATTAACTGTGCTTTTATCCTCAAATACAACTTCTCCAGTTAGTTGATCGTTAGGAGCGTCTATAACTACAAATTCTTCACAAGATTCAATAATCAGTATCATTAGTAATAGCTTTAGGATTGTGAAACTCCTGATCCAATTACTTTGTTTATTTTTTGTTTTCATCTGTTTATTTTTATTGATTTTTAACGGTTACATGCTGTTCGCTTATAGTCATTACTCACACTATTTTTATTGGAATTCATGAACTTTCGGTTTCCTTTCGGTGATAAAGTTTTTAGCATACTCGTTTCATCTCTTTTTATTTATTTTGTTAAATCGGTCAGATGTTCTTGACCTATGCTCCTTTTTTGGAGTCATAAACTTTTTGTAGGTTCGTTTTATGTCCTGATATCCAATAGATTAATCTGTAAAAGCATGAACTATGCTACCAAGAAAAAGCTGACCTCAACAAGCCTACGGGGATTAAAACGTTAGTTGTGTTCCTAGGGTAATGAATCGCAATGGTGGAATAGTACTACTGGATCTGTTTTCAGGATCAAGCCCATCATAGGAGGTGATTGTCAATAAATTTTGACCTCTTAGAAAAAGTTTACATCCAATTCCTTTGCTAGTTATATTTGAAAGTTGGTAGCTAAGTGATACATTTTTCAATCTGATATAAGATGCATCTATTATTGCAGCATCACTTTTGGCATGATTAATCGCTGCAAGTCTTCCTTGGGGATCTAAGCCAGAGGTAAATCTCTGAATAGAAGTTTCATCTCCTGGGTTTTGCCATCTGTCTAAAACAGCTTTTGGTTGGTTACTTGCTCCTCCTATAACACCATTTGTTGCAATATAACTTTTGCCTAATTGCTTGGTAAATTGAAACAAGAAGTCAAATTGCAGGTTTCCTATCGAGAGACTATTGTTAATTCCTCCAAAATATTCTGGATTTAAATCTATGACCACCTTGTTATCCTCTGGGGAAGTAATGGCATTATCTCCATTAATATCGATGAATTCATAGTATCCCGTTTGGGAATTAACTCCTGTAGATTGGTATACTTGCAGAATGTTTAAGGGTTCTCCAAGTAGCAATTGATTGGCATAAGTAGAACCTTCCAAATTAGGGAATTCTAAAAGTTTGTTTTTTTGAATACTTAAATTAATTCCTGTGGACCATTTAAAATTATTATGCGCAATATTGAGCGTATAAAGTTCAAATTCTAAACCTGAATTTTCTACTGTTGCATCCAAATTGGCGTTTAGGGAACTGAAGCCTGTCGTTCCAGGTAATGGAATTCCAACCAATTGATTGGAAGATTGATTGCGATAGAAACTGGAACTTAATGAAATACGGTCATTTATAAACCCTAGTTCAAAACCTATTTCTAGTTTTTTATTTTCTTCCCAACTAAAATTGGGGTTAAACAGTCTGGTAGGTCTTAACCCGTTAATATTTTGGTATTTACTACTTCCAAAAGAATAGGTATCCAAATACTGATAATCCCCAATCTGATCATTTCCAGAAGTTCCATAACTTGCTCTAAGTTTTCCAAAACTTAATACAGGAATATGATTTCTTATAAAATTTTCATTTGAAAATATCCATGCTGCTCCTATGGCTCCAAAATTGCTAAACTTTTTATGCGTTCCAAATCGACTAGATCCATCTCTCCTTCCAGTAAAGTTTAGGATATATTTACCTCGGTGGTTAAAGTTTATCCTACTAAAAAATGCATGATACCTATATTGTGTTAACGAATTTCCAAGAATGTATAAATTAGAAGCTGCTGCAATATTTTCAATAAGACTATTACTCGTAAATCCATTCGCAAATTGAGAAAGTCGATCTCCATTTTGTTCTTCAAAAGTAAGCCCAACCAGAGCCGCTATTTTTGTTTTTCCTAGTTGATATTTCCAATGCAATTGGGGTTCAATAATCCAAGATTTTTGAGAACTATTATTATGTATCGCTGAAGATACTTCACTTCCCAATCCATATGCAGGATTGTAAGTAGTAGAAGGTACTGTTCGTAATTCCTTTAGTTTACTTTGAGTATAGCCCAAATTTGTTGTTAAACTAAGCGTCTTTAAAAGTTTATAACTAATCCGTGCATTGCTAATAAGACTAGATCCTTCACCTTGGTAACTGCCTTCTAATTGTCTTAAAGGATTATTCCATGTGGAGTTTTCCCAATTAAGAGTTCCATCATCCCCGTATAACTCAGGCGCATTGGGAGCCAAATTTAGGGCTTCCCTTGTTAAATCTATTGATAATAGATTATTGTTATTTGAAGTGAAATTCACCGAAAATTGAACTGCTAACTTTTCGTTTTTTGATTTGTGATGTAATCGCATATGAGCAGATGCTTTTTTATTGGCATAATCTCCGGGAAAAACTGTAGTCTGTTTATTGTAATTTCCACTTAGTAAAAACTGTGTTTGCTCACTTCCTCCTGATAAAGAGCTTTGAATATTGGTAATATAGGCAGTGTTTCCAATCAATGCGTTTTGCCAATTGGTTTGCCTGTTTTGATTCCAAGTATCATTTATAGCATAAGCATTAAAGGGATAGGTTGTGACACCATCGTTAGCATATGCCTCTTTTCGCATTGCTATATATTCATCCATATTTAATACCCCTATATTTTTAGCTACCTTTCCTATGCTGGAAGAAATATTCAACTCAAATTTTGTGCTACCGACAGTTCCTTTTTTTGTACTAATAAGCACCACCCCATTTGCTCCACGAGAACCGTAAATGGCAGTGGCATCAGCATCTTTTAATATTTCTATGCTTTCTATATCCGATGGATTGATGTTATTTAATGGACTAAATGGGTTTCCTGGAATAATTGATCCTGAAGTTTGTAAATCTCCTAATGAATTTGAAGAATAAGGTACACCGTCTATTATATAAAGAGGATCATTTGCTCCAGCACGAATACTGTTCTGACCTCTGATTTTTATCTCAAAACCCGAGCCAGGTACTCCAGAAGTCTGAATGATTTCAACACCTGCCATTCTTCCTTGTAATGCCGCTAAAGGATTTGAAATGGGTTGTTTTTCGATATCTACTTGTTTAACAGAAGAGATATTACCAGTACGTTCTTTTTCTTTTACTGTGTAATATCCTGCATTTACTTCTACTCCTTCAAGGAAGGTGATATCTTCTTGGAGTTGTACATTGATAGTGGTTCGATGATTTATTGGAACCGTTTGCGTAATAAATCCTATTGCTGTAAAAATTAATGTATCGTTTGGATTGGCTCCAATCTCATAAGAACCATCCAATTTGGAAATTACCCCTTGCTTAAATGATTTAAGTACTACATGAACTCCTGCTACTGGAAGACCATTAGAATCTGCAATATTTCCACTAATTTCTACTTGTTGATCGTCTAAATAATTAGAGTAACTATAGTGTGGACACAGGTTGGTGGCTAAGATATTTGTAAGAATTGGGGAAATAATCAGGTAAAAAGTACAAAATAGGAGGTTCCTACCAGTACACATTGAATTATTTTTCATAATTTTGAGTTAGGTTGAATAATCTGTTATTTAATCGTAAGCCTCCTATGTACCGTCGAAAGTGTTGGGAGGTTTTTTTGTGCTATGTTTTCATGTAGTTTCGTTTTATTTAGTTAACAATTATACCATGAGAACCAAACAAAAAAAGGCGTGGAACTCAACTTATTGCACTGGTGGTACTGGTATACCATGAAAACAATAAGAGAGCCCACGCCCGGGTCGTGAGCAAATCTACTTATTATCTCGTTTCTATAAAAATTACCAGTTTTCCAGTGCGAGATTCTAAGCAATTGCTTCTAAAATTTTATAGAAGAATCGCAGATATATTTAAATATCCGTAGCAAATATAATAAAAATAATATTTGTAATCCAAATGGATTACATTAAATAATCAAATTATGTCAAAATTGCATTATGGCTAAGAAGACCAAAGAGGTAATTGCATTTGATCATAAAGTTGCAACAAGAATAAAAGAACTAAGAATCGACAATAATAAAAATCAGAAACAATTTGCTGAAGATAATGATATTGAACGGCAAACTCTGAATAGATGGGAAAGTACTGCCGATGGCAGAGGAGTTTCAATTTATACTGTACATCGGTTTTGTAAAATGATAAATATTACTTTAAAAGATTTTTTTGACAGCAACTTGTTTTAAAATCAAAAAAAGGTGATTTTTCTGCTTCAATCATTTAGAATATATAAGAATCTATGAGATTTTTATATTTGTATAGCTAGAACATCTAGTATAACTGTGTTCTTCCGCCTCATAGCATTTATAGCCCTCTCCTGGGTTGTGGTCGGATATACTTAAGTCCTTTAAAGTAATGGTTACTTTTTCTTTTTTGCTATCACCTGTAACAAAACTAGAGGTTTTAGTACTCGCTTTAATTTCTCCTTCTGTATTAGTACATTCTTCATTAAAAATCTCCACAGAATCATTAGAACCTGTTTTTACCGTTATTGTAGTAAATTTACAAGGATCGAATGATTCGCATGTAAATTGTTGTTTTTTTGCTTCGGCAAAGCTGTGTTTTTATAAAAACAAACATAATTAACTACTCATCTAAAGAAGCCATTTCTGCATCAATGCGGACAATTTCAAACTCTTTTTTACCTTTTGGAATATGCAACATAACATAAATTTGATAAACGCTGCCTTCTTCTTTATTCTCTGTAGTTAAAATACCTTGACCAATGTATTTACCTAGTATCTCAAGAGCAACCACTTTGCCATCACCCATTATACGCATACTGTAATTTTCTATCGGTGGAATTAACCCTTTAAGATATCCATACTGTTCTATAAGATTTGATCTATATTCATTTTTCTGATTTTCATCAAAATATTCTGAAATAAAATATTCTTTGTTTGCAAATTCTAGTTCTTTAACAAATTCTCCTCCATTTCCAGAGTTTAAAATATTTCGCAATAAATTAAATTTTGCAACCACTTCTTTTTCTAGCTCATTTTCATCCCATATCGTTAAATCTTGTGAGTTTTTCCAACCCTCCAATTCAAAAGGTAATTCTGCTTCAAGTTTCTTTTCCTATACTATTTTGAACTCTTTACTAATCGAAATTTAACCAATTATCTTGAGTCATTTTCCCTTTGATTTTATCTACGTATTTTTTTTTGCAAATGAATAAATGAACGTTTGTAAGCTTTTTGTTAATTATTTCCATACTTTCACCTTTTTGCTTTTTAGACAAAATGACCCCACTAAAATCAGGTTGTGCATCTGATACGATTTGGATAACCCTATCCTTTGTGAGCCACGTTTTGTTACTATATTTTGTAAATCCTGCCCTTGATTTTGTTAATTCAAAATGTCCATATTTCTTATTCAAAATTTTTATTGTACTCATCATTTTTTTTGTGCTAATACTATCATTATAAGCTGAAATCAACATCAAATTATTATTTAAATCCGTCATAGCATTTAATTCCAAAAAATCTAGTCCCTCAAAAGAAGCCGTAATAAAGTTATCCTCTAATGATAGTCCTCTATTATTGTATTGTATTGCAAAAGGAGAATTGGTATATGAATTGAAGCCTGTAGAATCAACAGTATCTACAATAGTATTATAAAACTGAATTATGGTGTCGGAATTCTTTCTAAGAGCTTTATAATAACTTGTCCATGATTCATTAATTGTTTTTGAATAAAATTTTCGTGCATTAAAATTAAATGACAGTTGTTCTAAATCAAAAGTTTTTTCCCCTAAAAACTCAGGTTGATTATAGCATGATGATAATATCAATACGGTTAATAGTGTTATTGCTTTCATTCAAGTAATTTTTATGTGTCTTTTTGAATTAATCTATACTCTGTATAACTCTTGCTATTTCTAACTCGTTACTCCCATTTTTCATCATTAAAAGCACATAATCATAATAAAATGATATCCCATCTTCTTCAAGTGGTTCATCTCTATAGGCTAATAATGCGCTTTTTCCAAAAATGTTGATTTTTTTTGTGTTCGCAATTATTGTTTTTATATCTTTTCGTTCTAAAGTAACTAGTCTACCATTTCCGTAAAACTTCATTTCATAATTCTCTAAAGACATCATTATGTTTTTTTGTAGTTCAAAAAAACTAGTTCCAAGCTCTTGTCTTATAGTTTCATTGGAATAATAAAGTGATTTAAATACCTCTAGATTGCTCTTTTCCTGTTCTTTCATAAACATTGAAGCATTTCCAAAATTCAACATATTTCTGTACTCATTAAATTTTGTTACAACCTTTTTCTCCAATTCCTCTTTGTCAAGTTTTGTTAAGTCTTTTGTATTACTCCATACTTCTAAGCTATAAGGGATTTCTACTTCAAAAGTCCATTCTAAATCAATTACAAATGGCTTTGGTGTTTTAATGTCTGGCATTACAAAACTCTTGAGTTTTTTTATATTATCATCATTTACATCACTTGTCCATATTTCTAGTTTCATGCTTTTTATTAAATCCTCTTCAATATCATACAAAGATTCATCTCCAAAAACATAACTTTTTAATCTTATAATATTTTCTCCTTGTCTTAAGAATGAATTTAAATCTTCATATCCTGATGCAGGTCCACTATTATGTTCGTTTATTATTTTCACATCGTTAATGTAAACTTCATACGACATGAATAAATCGTAGTTTATATAATATTTTACATTCTCTATATTCATTTGATTGTTTTTATCAGCTAATTGAACTTGTTTTTTTTCTCTGCTATTACATCCTATTAAGAGTAATAAAAATATTATTTTTGTTTTCATTTATATTCTCCTTTATTTTTTAATATTTCAAATGTCTTTTCAGCATCAGGAATTATTTGTCTTTCTCTTACCTTCCATTCAGATCCAAATCTAATTTTTGCTTCTATATTTACACCTGAAAAATAAAAATCTGTATCAAAATTATCGCCTTTCCCAAAACTTGCTCCTAATGACATAACTATTTCTGAGCTTGCTTTTGCAGAAATTCCAATTCCCATATCGGTTATTTTTTTCTTAGATTCGTCAGTTTTTTTCCCTTCTACTTTTTTAATTTTCCCTTTTAATTTAATTCCAAATTCAAAAACAAACTCTTCCTTTAGTTTTCCCTGTAACCCAATATCACCACTTATTTTTTTATCCAAAAAGTTATACCCAATTGTAGCTGGATTTGCTTTACCATCTTTACTTTTACTACTTACTAATAATATTTCAGCACTAAAACTAATTTCTATTCTATAGTCTAATTCTACTGTTCCTCCAGAAAATAAATCTGTTGCAAAACTCACCAAATCCAATGCATCAATAATAAGACCCCAGGGTTTAAATTTACTACCTAAAGCAAGAACGTCAAGCGTAATTTTAGCCCCGATAATAGGGTTCATGAGTAGTTGTCCTTCTAACTCGTAACCTACATTATTATTGCTAGCATTACCAAAACCTATACCCAAGCCCATGGCAATTTTTGGAGAAATAAGCTCAAAACTCATCGGTAACCTATTTAACCGCTTTGCCAACTTATTAAACTTTCCTGCTTTTTTTGCTTTTACATTGCTATCTATTTGTTTGGCATCACTTACTCCAAAAGAACCGTCTATAAAATCGTGTATCCACATTAATGGAGCAAGCATAAGCTGAAACTTTTTCTCATAAAGTTTATTAAGGTCAAAAGGTGTACTATCTCCTACTTGACATTGTATGCCTATTTCAAAACTTGTTTTTTGCCCTACATAACCAACCAAAGCATTGCTTATTTCTTTGTCTAGTATTTTTTGTCGTTCTCTAGAGTTTGATGACACTAGTTTGGGTTTTCCATTACTTTCTATGCCATGATTAAATCTTGAATAATAGTTTGCAGTTGCATCTGTGGTTTTATAATATAAAGGGGTTTCTATATTATAATTGAAATTAAGTACCCATTTTAAATCTGGATATACTGCTAATTTAATAATTTGGCTAGGATACCTACAGGTTGCTATTGGTAATGCGTATTGTTGTTTTAAATCTTCGTTTTTTATCATTTTCAACAAATACCTAATAACCCAAAGGTTTTTTATTGCCTCTCCTAGCATACCGTTTTTCAGATACTTTTGCTCGTAGGCTAAATAATCTAAGACCTTGCTATCATAGCTTTTATTATAAACATAGCCCATTTGCAACTCAATAGTATCTCCATTTACTTTATAGGTGCTATATTTATCAGGATTAGGACTACCATCTTCTATAAGCCATTGTTTTAATGCCTGTTTTTTATCTACAATATTTTTTAAACTATGTTCCTCCGCCTCATAGTATTTATAGCCCTCTCCTGAGTTGTGGTCGGATATACTTAACTCCTTTAAAGTAATGGTGACTTTTTCTTTTTTGCTATCAGCAGTAACAAAACTAAAAGGTTTAGAAAAACTACTTATTTCTCCTTCTGTATTAGTACATTCTTCATTAAAAATCTCCACAGAATCATTAGAACCTGCTTTTACCGTTATTGCAGTAAATTTACAAGGATCGAATGCTTCGCATGTAAATTGTTTTTTTTACCTCGGTAAACCAGTATTTTTTATAAAAACACACATAATTAACTACTCATCTAAAGAAGTCATTTCTGCATTAATGCGGACAATTTCAAACTCTTTTTTACCTTTTGGAATATGCAACATAACATAAATTTGATAAACGCTGCCTTCTTCTTTATTCTCTGTAGTTAAAATACCTTGACCAATGTATTTACCTAGAGTCTCAAGAGCAACCACTTTGCCATCACCCATTATACGCATACTGTAATTTTCTATCGGTGGAATTAACCCTTTAAGATATCCATACTGTTCTATAAGATTTGATCTATATTCATTTTTCTGATTTTCATCAAAATATTCTGAAATAAAATATTCTTTGTTTGCAAATTCTAGTTCTTTAACAAATTCTCCTCCATTTCCAGAGTTTAAAATATTTCGCAATAAATTAAATTTTGCAACCACTTCTTTTTCTAGCTCATTTTCATCCCATATCGTTAAATCTTGTGAGTTTTTCCAACCCTCCAATTCAAAAGGTAATTCTGCTTCAAACTCCCACTCATATTCTATAAATGGAATAGGTTGCTGAATTTCTGGAAAATCTAACTTTTTAACAAGAGTAGTTTGATAATCTTTTTTAATATCTACTAAATCAATTCTTAAATCATCATCTAATTTTTGTAATTTCTTAGGAGGTATTTCCCCGCCTCTTTCCACAAACGGATGAACTAATTTTACATGAACTTTTTGAATGCCATTCTTAATAATATATTGATTGATAAATTCTGGACCAAATATTCCTTTTTGCATATCAACATCCAAAATCATATCATTTATCATAATCTTTGATGGCACTAAAAATTCATAATTTACCCCATATAAGTTACTATTCTCCATTTTACTAATCTTTTTTTCTTCTTTACATGAATTAATAATAAATAAATAAATAAATAAATAAATAAATTTTCTCATTATTTGTATTCTCCTTTATTTTTTAAAATATCAAAAGTTTTATCAAAATCTGGTAAGATATCAAAGTTCTCACTTTTTCCTTTAAATCCCCATTTAATTTTAACGTAAACATTTACTCCTGAGAAATAGAAATCAGCATCAAAATTATCACCCTTTCCAAAGCTACCTCCGAAAGTTAAACTTATAGTTGATTTTGCCTCAAGTTCAAGACCTAATTCAAACTTTTTATCTTTAGATTTTTTAGTTTCCGAATTTGAAAACTTTCTTCCTTTCTCTCTTTTTAACTTATAACTAAGAGATGAACTCGCTACAATCTTTCCTTCTAACACACCCTGCAATCCAATATCGCCACTAGTGATTTTTTTGTCTAAGAAATTATATGTTAGTGAGGCTGGGTTTGCTGCACCATCCTTGCTTTTACTACTTACTAACAATACCTTAGCAGTTAATTGTACATAAAGCTCATAGTTTAATTGTAAATTCCCTCCCGATAGAATGTCAGCAGCCCAGCTCACCAAATCTAAAGCATTAATAATTGCTCCCCAGGGTTTAAATTTGCTTCCTAATGCTAGTACATCTAACTTAATATTAGCTCCAATTATTGGGTTCATGAGTAGTTGTCCTTCTAACTCGTAACCTACATTGTTATTGCTAGCATTACCAAAACCTATACCCAAGCCCATGGCAATTTTTGGAGAAATAAGCTCAAAACTCATCGGTAACCTATTTAACCGCTTTGCCAACTTATTAAACTTCCCTGCTTTTTTTGCTTTTACTTTGCTGTCTATTTGTTTAGCATCACTAACTCCAAAAGTGCCGTCTATAAAATCGTGTATCCACATTAATGGAGCAAGCATAAGCTGAAACTTTTTCTCATAAAGTTTATTAAGGTCAAAAGGTGTACTATCTCCTACTTGACATTGTATGCCTATTTCAAAACTTGTTTTTTGCCCTACATAACCAACCAAAGCATTGCTTATTTCTTTGTCTAGTATTTTTTGTCGTTCTCTAGAGTTTGATGACACTAGTTTGGGTTTTCCATTACTTTCTATGCCATGATTAAATCTTGAATAATAGTTTGCAGTTGCATCTGTGGTTTTATAATATAAAGGGGTTTCTATATTATAATTGAAATTAAGTACCCATTTTAAATCTGGATATACTGCTAATTTAATAATTTGGCTAGGATACCTACAGGTTGCTATTGGTAATGCGTATTGTTGTTTTAAATCTTCGTTTTTTATCATTTTCAACAAATACCTAATAACCCAAAGGTTTTTTATTGCCTCTCCTAGCATACCGTTTTTCAGATACTTTTGCTCGTAGGCTAAATAATCTAAGACCTTGCTATCATAGCTTTTATTATAAACATAGCCCATTTGCAACTCAATAGTATCTCCATTTACTTTATAGGTGCTATATTTATCAGGATTAGGACTACCATCTTCTATAAGCCATTGTTTTAATGCCTGTTTTTTATCTACAATATTTTTTAAACTATGTTCCTCCGCCTCATAACATTTATAGCCCTCTCCTGGGTTGTGGTCGGATATACTTAACTCCTTTAAAGTAATGATTACTTTTTCTTTTTTGCTATCAGCAGCAACAAAACTAAAAGGTTTAGAAAAACTACTTATTTCTCCTTCTGTATTAGTACATTCTTCATTAAAAATCTCCACAGAATCATTAGAACCCGCTTTTACCGTTATTGCGGTAAATTTACAAGGATCGAATGCTTCGCAGGTAAATTGTTGTTTTTTTACCTCAACAAACATATTGCCCGCAGCTACTTCTCTTAAAGCAATGGCTTCCCCTTGCGTAATATATATTACTTCAATTTCATTAGTAGTAGTAAATTCTATTGGCTTAGTACGCTTATAACGTGCTGCATTTTTTGCCGCTTTTTGTTGTATTTCTCTTGTTGTCCAGCCTCTTACTTTTTCATAGTCTTCCCAGTCCATTCGTACTGCAACAGGCTCATTATTAGGCGCTAAAACAGGGAAGTCTGCTCCTACACTATAATAAGACCCTTTCCTTTGTTTTGCTTCTCCCATATACACAGCGTCTTCATTATAAATAGTAGATGCTTTTATTACTGCTGTATAATTTTCAGTCCCTTCTTTATGGCCTATTTTCCCTCTCCATTTTTCATTTATAAGGAATTCAAAATTTAAATCTAAGTTTAAGTTGTCTCCATTAATATCCGCATAGTTAATATAATGTACATCTGGAGATTTGGTAACCTTAGTCCCTTTATGAAAAAAGTCTACCTCTAACTTTACATAATTGTGAAACCCCAAGGTATAATCTGGTAATGCATGCGTGGTAATTGCTATAGACACTGTTTTTCCGTATTGACAAACAATATTTTCGCCTTTTTTTATGGTACCCTCAAATTTTGCATCAAGAATAGCAGGATCTCCTTTTATGGTTAGCATTTTGCCAATAGGATGGTTAAACTCAGGATAATTTATAAAAGCTTCCAACCAAAATTTCTTTCCTAAATTATTTTTCTCTTTACTAATCTCCGTAATATTTACGGCAGTGGCCATTGCATAATCAATACCAATACCATATACAGTAATAGGTATTTTCTTTTTATTAGACCATTTTCCCCAGCAATTAATCTTTTGTGCCACATCTAAGGCTAGTATTTTAGGTAAATTTTCTGCTGGGGTCCAAATCCATTTTATGTCTTTTTTCAGCTGTTTAAGTTCTGCTGCAGAAAGCTTATCTGAAAATATTGCTTTTATTCCCATAGTGCCACCAAAGGGAATAACTATAGTAGCCACATCTGCTTGTAAATTGGTTTCTCTTGGTACTATTTTTATGATTCCTGCCATAACTTTATATTTCAGATGCTTTAAGTGCCGCTGTTGTAGGTATTGGTTTTGTTACTTCCGAGGCATTAGCCAATGGATTTACTTGGCTTGCAGTATCTTCTTCTTTTTCTTCTTGCTCAAAATTTTGTTCTGATGGCTCCCCTGTTTGCCCATGAAAAGTAATACTTACACAAGGTGCACCTGCTATAACACAAGTGGCTTTACTACCTTCTAATAATGGATTACCACTATTTTCTGAAAGTGTTATATTATCGTAAAAATCTGTCCATTCGGTAATGTTGGGCTGGCATGGTTTATAGCCACTTGGTGTGGGTTGTAATTTGCATTGTCCAAATGTTTTTTTCTCAAAGGGCAGTCCTATTTCTTTATTGGTAGCAACCAACTTTTCTGCACTATCGGAGTCGTTTATATAACGTTTACTTTGTGTTGTAACTACCAATTTATCTGGAGAATCTCCATTTTGGCATTCGCATTCTGCCCCATGACATACTAATTTCCCTTCTGCTCCCATTGCTCTTTGTTTTATAAAGAAATCTAAAAAAAGAATCTCTTTTTTGGTTTCTTTTTTATGATATCTTTTTCTGCTCTGTGTATAATAGTAGTGGTTATTGTCTTATGGTTAATTTTATCTTTTGTTAATACAGCTTTACTTCTAATTTCCTTAATTAAATGAGTTGTAGCGCTTAATTCATAATCAATTATTGTATTAGCCTCTAAATCTTGTTCTTCTTTATATGTTATAGCCTTACTAATACCATTAAAGCTCATTGCTATAATTCCTTCTCTAATATGTTCTTGTTGCGTTAGCAGCTCTCCTTTGTAATATGTACAAGGATTGTAAGAACTAAACGAGGGCAAAAGAATATTTAGTTTTTGTTTTTTTCTAAAAGAAAATGTATTGTAAATAGGTTTAAAAAATAGAGCCCAAAACCATTCTTTTTCCATTACAGATTGTAATGTGTATTCAGATTCCATATTCTGTGATATTAATTCCAAATATCTAGTTATGAGGAGTCCTTTGTATTCCTTATTGGTTCTGATTTTAAATTTCTTATACCGTTCTATAATTTCATTATAATTATCAATTCCAAGCACCTCTCCTTGGGGGCTAACTTCTAGTACAACTGGATATAGCACTTGTTTGCTAAAGTTTTCTGCTAAACTATCTACAACATTATCCAGACTAGCATTGTTTATATAAACTTGACTTTTGCTTAGTGTTACTAGCCAATTTTTGCTGCTTAAATTTTTATTAATATACGAAATAGTAATATTGTATTGTATTTTTTGAGTGTATTCTGTAGTATTATACTCCGTTACAACACCATAAGTACGTGTACGCTCACCAGAATCATCATCTACATCATAATTATCCTTGTTCTTAAAACCAACAATAAATGGCATTCCGTTTGTTAATTTTGCTATTGGTATGTTGGTATTGTTTTGCATTACTAGTTTTATCTTAAATTTTTTTTACACCTAATTTTCACGAGGCTCTAAAACACCACCTTTTTGGGTGTCTAATACTTTACCTGTATTACCGTCTAATAATTTTGCCTCCATTGGAAAGCCTTTACCTATACCAACTCCTGTACTATCTGGATAAGTAATTTTCCATATATTTCTTTTAAATTCCTTAGAATACATACGCTCTATACTTGTATTATAAGTACTAGTAGGCTTGTAACCTAAGGTTATAGGTATCTTATTAGACACACAATAATTTAGTACATCATCCCATGTAAAGGCATAACCCTCATCATAGTTGGTTTCTTTTGTGAGTTTTCCTTCTTTATCATAATCGTACCAAATGCCTTTTTCATTTCCAATACTACCTTCATTAAATAAAACTCCTTTATACTTAATCTCTCCATTAGATGAGTAGCTTTTTAAAACACAAAAAGGTGAATTTTTAAAGAACAGAACCTCTTGTGTTGAAAATTGCTCTATAGTTAAACTATCATCTTCAATAATTCTTCTACCGTTAACTTGATTTTCCTTAAAATCTTCGATGTTAAATATTTCAAAACTATTATCTATAGTAGGTATGTGAAAATTATGCTCCTTTTGTGGCATTTGAATGGTTTTACAACTGGTTATAAGAATTAGTAATACTATTGCTTTTTTCATAATTTTAGTTATTCAGGATCAGCCGCGGTATTTGCTATAGCCCACTGCCAATGTTGTAAACTATAACGTGCTGTTTTGTATGCGGCGTTGCTTACTCCTTTGTGATGGGTATAGCTTAATAAATTATTGATGCTTTTGTATGTAAACGTGTATTGTGCATTGGCATCTGCCTCGCTATTGCTAAAGGTATGTGCTAGGTTTAGTGCATGTAGTATTTCGTGTGCTGCCGTTTGGTCGTTAGAGTTTTTTAATAACACGGTATAATCACTGCCTGGAAAGGCAAATCCAGCTTTACTAAGCGTTGGGTCTGGATGGTAGCCTTTTTCATCAAAAATAAATACTTTAAAATAATCATCGTACTTATTAGCATCCAAAGGGTTGTTCTGTCTTAGTGCTTCTTTAAAGAAATAATCTAAAGAACCTATAATGCCTCCTTTATCATCAATTTCCCCATTAGTTACATATCTTCCATTAAACTTTGTGTTAACACTAACCCTTGTACCATCAGCTTTAGTTATATAAAGGTTAACTAGGTTTAAGGTTTCTGTAGTAGAATCGGAGTGTAAATCAATTAGAGCTTGTTTTAGGTATTTTTTTAAGTTTCCAGTATTATAATTGGAAGTATTTCCAGTTCTTTCTCTTCTTCTTAGCTTTGTTGTAATTCCAATAAATAACACTTTTTTTGTTTTTCGGTGTATTCGGTTATTGGCTTTTATAATAAGTTTTCCTACTACTTCTTCTTTTGTAATGCTACTTTGTTCTTTATGGTTTGGGTCTCCACAAAAGTCGTCTCCTACTTTTTTGGCAATTGCTATAACCTTAAGAACTTGGTCGGTAGCAAATGTTTTTTTACAGGTAATTGTAATGTCTTGCATGGTAGGCGTACCACTTGTTACAGTTTTAGTTAAGTTTTCTGGTGCTATTGTAAAAAACTCTTTTTGGGCTTCTTCTAGCTTAATTTTCAGCTCATCCGGTTCTTTTTTCACATGGATATAGGCTTGTATTGTAACCGATACGTCAGGGTCACTTTCTTTTTTATAAATAGACAGGTATGAGGTATGAAACTCGTCCATAACAGGTTTTCCAGAAGCGTCTATAATTGTGTTTCCTCTGTTATCTTCTTTGTGTTTCCAACTTATTTTTGTGGGATTATATTCGTTCTTTATACTTACTAACAGAGGTTTATTTTCTTTGAAATGACCTCTAAATTCATTTGAGTCTGTTTCTAAAGTTCTATGTCTTGCGTCAATATATTGTTTGGCTACAATATCTTTATAATCGATATTATTAAACAAGCCTGCGCTATCTTTATAATCACCTTTGCGTAACCAATCGAAACCAAACTCTCCTACCCAAGTATCTTTTGGCCTAAACTCTACAAAACATTCTATTGTAATAGGTGTACCTCTTGTTATATTATTATCAGGAGCCTCATCCGCATCTCCAAAAAAATGTCCATCTTCTGATGTTTGTACTATTTTTTTTCCTGCAATGCTATTAATATCTCCACCACTATAATTAGTGATATTTGTTGCTTTTTCTATATAGTTACCTTTCGCTATTTTTACAATTTCTCCACCCATAATCTATGACAAATTACTATTTTCATTGCTATTGCTATTTAGTTTTCCTGTAGCATGGCTGTTCATATTCTCAGAAGCACTAAGAGTCATTTCTTTTTCAGCACTTTTGGTAATGTTATCTGCATTTGCTTCATAGTTACCATCTGCCATTTCATAAATGTTCGAAGCAATTAATTTATAATCTGCACCAGAAGTAATATTATTGTGCTTGCCAATACCCGAAATCCTATTTTCTCCAATAGTTTCTTCCAAATTTTTACCCGCTGTAACATTAATATTTTCACCTGCTTCTATATTTATATCCTTACCTGCTTTGATGTTTATATCCTTTAAGGCATTAATTGTTATCGTTTCTGCTTTAGTATCAATAATAAAATGATTCCCCTTTTTATCTGTAATCGTAATACTCTCGGCATTATCAGTATCATTAAACTCTAGCATATGACCAGATCTAGTAATAATACTCTTGATATTGTTGTTTTGCTTGCCTCCTGCTCCATTTCTACCATGAAACATTCCACCTTGTACATATGGTCGGTTGGGATCTCCATATTCAAAACCTACCATGACCTGATCTCCAGTTTCTGGGATAAATACATGACCTCGATTTTTACCATGTTCATTTCCTTTTCCTGCATCAGGAGTCATTACTCTAATCCAATCGGAACGCATTATGCCTTCTTGCCATAAAAACTGTACTTGTACTCTACCTTGGTTTTTAGGATCGGTATTGGAGATCACTTTGGCTACTTCCGGTTGGGCTATTGGTTTTGTTATTTCTGGTGCTGGTAATACTTCTAATCCGCCAGGTAGTGCAGTAATATCATTGGAATATTCGTAGTTGTTATTTGCTGTATGGATAATTTCAGTGATGATGTATTCCCCATATTGTTTGATATCAAAATTGATTTTCTTTTTGATACTCGTTTGCGTCATGGTACTCATATCAAAATCGATATTCTTAAAACGGGCTGCGCTTATTTTTACTACCGATGCTAATCCTAATCCTGCTTTGCTACTGGTAGCTTTAAAAACATTTCCTAAGGCTGTAGCTTCGGCTTGTGAACGGGCTAACTCCCTATCTATTCTCATTTTGTCTTCTACATAAGAAGGGGAAAGCTCCTGAGGAACTATAGTATATAACTTTTTGGATGCCTCAAAAGCGTCAAAGCCTAGCTCATTAAGTCCGTTTACTGTATTCCTTGTTTTATCGGCAAATTGATTGTCTTGTGCAGCATGATAAGAGATTTGTTTTTTTCGGGTAGCAAAAGTTTGCATTTGGATATCGACATTATGCATATCCTGTCCATATTGTAAAGTAGTGATTTTTGCTAAACTTGGTTTTCCAAAACAGAGTTGCGTTCCATCATAAAACAACCATTCGTTGTATTTGGATGCCATCCGCTGTAAAAAATGAAAATGACTCTCATTATATTGTACCTCGTATGGAATAACTTCTTTATAGGTGGGGGCAATGGCTACTTGTATATTTATATCTTGTACAACATCGTTGATAATGGTAGTTAGACTCTTTCCTGTCCATGATTGAGTATGTGGTCCTGCTTCTAATAATACTGTTGGGGAAGAACCTGTAATAATAATATCTCCATCAAAACCTTCGGTATGTAATAATTGAATTCCTGTTATATATCCAAGAAAATCCTTGTCAGAGAAAGAGATGGTTAAAGACTCACCTAGAAAATCCTTGCTCTTATCCAAAGTATGTGAACCTAACTCCTCTACAACATCATGATCCAAGACAATCTCAAAAGTATGATGTTCATTTATCTTCTGATTAAGTGTAATTTTCTTAAAATGAGTAATAAACTTATTTCCTATACTCATTACTACCTTGGGACGTATTGCACTCGATATAAAATCGTTCTTTCTTCTGGACATCTCTTTTGATTTATTATTGATGATTTATTATTGTTTATTGTTTATTGATGCTTACTCTTGCTTTTAAATATTGTTTATTACTTACTCAAACCCTCTATTTCGTTTAGTTGTGTAATCGGTTATACACATACTGCATACTATCAACTGCCTACTAATAACTACTCACTTCCACTCTTCGCTATTGGCTATTGCCTTTTTTAAAACTGTTTATTTTACTTACTCGTACTTTTAAAACTGTTTATTACTTACTCTTGCTCTATATTTTGTTTAATTGTGTAATCGGTTAACAACTATACAATTGAACTTCTTACTCTACTATTGGCTTTTCGCTATTGGCTCTTCACTTTTTTAACTGTTTATTTGGTTACAGTCTTAACTACTTCCTTTTGTTTTTTGAACTTTTGGTATTTGTTTTTTAACTTTTACCTCTTTTACTGTTCCCTTTTTTAATTGGTTAACGTATTTTTTATTATTCCTTAATCTTGTTCATTATTTAGCATTAAAGATTGATTTTTAGCAAAGCCATATAGGCATAATCGAAATGATTATACATAACAACATTTTATGCTGTACTACTAAACAATGAGGTTACCGTTATAATTACCAAATTTTGGCAATCATACGTTATTAATGAGGTTGCTATTTACCGAAAAAAATTCTGAAAGTGATATCCAACTCTTGAGGTGAAACAAAGATTTTTAACCAGTAGGTGATTTTACTAGTCAAATGTAGGAAAAATATTCTATATAAAAAATAAAACATATGAAAATAGTCATTTATTTTCATAAAATGCTATTTACTTAAGTCCCAAACAAACCCAATGGAATTTAACTTTTTTATTTGAAGTGGAGTCAGTTCCCCATTTCTCATCTTTATTCGTTGACCATATGCCCATCTATATAATGGCTTATTGAAAGTACTAGTGGGGAAGGATTTATGTGTGTCCAAATGTTTTTTATAAGCTAAAAAAACACGTTCCCAATGTGGATTGGATGCTTTGGATGCCCATATAAATCCAATTTTATTTAACTGTTTTATTCTCGAAGCACTTAATCTTTTGTCATTTTTATGAACTCGTTGTGTATATACCCAATCTCTCAGTGCTTTATTTGTATTTACATCGGGATAAGCATCATGGGTTTTTAAATGGGCTATTAATTCATGATATGTATTGTCCCACAATACATCAATCTGTTTTACAGCTGTCCACTTAAAACCAATTTTATTTAGTCTTTCAATTCTTAAAGGGCTTAATTTTCCTTGGAGTTTCTTTTTTCTTTGGGTAGCAACCCAGGAGTGTATTTTTTGATTTTCTAGTGGTGTAGGATAGTACTTATGCTTTTCTAGATGTTTTTTTAATAGTAAGCATACCTCTTCCCATTCATTTTGTTTAAAAGAAGACCAAACAAACCCAAACTCATTAAGTTTTTTAATCTTAATAGCACTTAATTCTCCTTTTTGCTCCTTTCTCCTTAATCGCCGTACCCAATCGGACAATATTTCATTTGTATTTATGTTAGGATATGAATTGTATTTATCTATATATTCTTGTAGTTTTTGCAATTTTTTCTCCCATTTTCTAGTGACAATACTTATCCAAACAAAATTTATTTCATTTAGCATATCAATTTCATACTCCGATAGTTTATTCTTTTCTTTTCTACGACGTTGCTTACTAACCCAAGATGCCAGTCTAGGGCTGTTTACTGGACGAGGGTATATACCATTAGTTTCAATATATTTTTTAAGTGTTAAATAATTAGTGTCCCAAGTATTTATGTCATTATTTTCCCATATAAACCCCCATTGATTTAATAGCTCAACACGTGAAGTCCCCAAATTATTATACTTGTGTCTTGTTCTTTGAGCAGAAACCCATTTGCTTATTTTAGGATTATCACCCTGTACGGGATATTTATTATATTGTGCCACATATTCTTTGAGCTTTTTAAAATTAAGAAGCCATTTTGCAGATATTGGATATTTTTCTTTTTTATATAAACTCTTATTGTTCAAACTAACTATTAGTTACATTAATACTAGTAAAAGTAAGAATTTTCCTTTAACCGTTTTTTTCTAAAAGTCATTTAATTTTAAGATGACAAAATACTTCAATTCCTTGGATCATCTTTTCCTTTGAAAAATTGAAGTAAAAAACATTTATGATGGAGAATACTTTGTCTAACACTATTCCCTCTACTTTCTTTAAACTACAAAAATAGACCGAACTTCCGAATGGATCCTATCAAAATTACCCTGTAATTGCTTTTGAGAATACTTTTTGGGTTTTGGCAAGCTCCTTTTAATATGAGGTAGCATAAACTGAACTTTTCTATCCTTTCCATCAGCAAACACAATAAATTCACCTTCATTTAATCCATAGAAAGCAGCTGCCCTTGTTTTTGCCACTTCTTTCTCCCCTTCTGTTACTCGTGTATCAAAATTAAGATTGTGTCCTTTATTTATGCTTATCGTTTGCTTTTTCACAATTTCAAAAAAGCGTTCATAATACCTTGCTGTATCTGGATCATTAGCTTTACCAAAAAACTGATAAGATAAATTACTCAAAATCGCTTTACTAGCCTTATCACCATACATAATATCATTTTGAATCTTATCTTGTAAAACATATAAGCAAACAATATTGTAACTTCTTAATGTAGCAGGAATACGATGCATATTTAACAACCGAATAGTAGAAGCCTCTTCCATTAGCACAAAAGAAGGACTTCGCTTTCGCTCACACATCTGTTTGGTAATCGTATGCATAATAGTAGCAATAACAGGCGCAAGAGAAGATTCTCTTTTTGGGTTATTCACTAAGGAAATAACAGCTTGGTTGCTAGGGTTATTTACATCCAAAGGAACTTCATCGGCAGAGAGCACCATGAATATTTTATGGGTTGAAATTTTCTTAAAAGCATTAGCTAAGGTACTTCTAATACCAGCCGTTTGTCTATCAGAATCAATTCCACTAATAAAAGCATCAGCCATTGCTTTTGAGGTAAGGTTAACTTTTAAAAAACGTACTAATGCTTTAGTAGTAAGATACTGATACAAAGCAATCAAATGAGGGATTGTACAATACTCTTTATAATCCGTTTTTAGTCTCCAAATAATACCGCTAATCAATCCTTCAGCTGCATCATTAAAAAAACGTGCCACACCTACGCTTCCACTTTCTTTTATTTCTAAAAGATTCTCCAATAAAACCCGAGATATTTCATAAACACTTTCTTCATCTGGTATATACTTTGGTGCAATTGGATTTACTTTATGATAAATTGGATCAAAAGAAATGATGTAAAAACTAGTAGCACTATTCTCAAATAAAGGGTAACACATTTCGGTAATCTCAAAATGTTTGTAATCATGAATTACACCACAAAACCCATGATTACTAAAATGAACTAAAGTTTGGTAAACTACACTTTCTGTTTTTCCACTACCTGATGCACCTATAATGGAAATGCCTCGTTTAATATTCTCCAAAATAAGTTCTTTCCCAACTACATTTAATGTCATTCTGAATTCTTTGAGATGCTTGCTTTTCTTATGTGTTCCCATAAACACATAAAAACAAAGATTAACAAGTTGGATAGGCAATAGCAAAACCAAAATAGATTTTAAAAAAATGAGCAATTCATAATAATGAAAAGCACAGCCTGCACAAACAAGATTAATTACTGATGCATATAAAAATCCATTTTTTAGACCTTTAACCAAAAAATATGATACTGCACTGCTAATGAGTAGAACAGGAATAAAAAGCAGTATCAATTCATTTTGTCTCATAAAATATCAAATTTCAATAGCACCAGATTTAATAGCCATTTCAAGATTTCTCTTTAACATCTTAAAAGCTTTATAGGCTAATTGCACACTGCTTGTAGGAACAGATGGAATAAAAACCCCTGATTGGCGCAGCATTTTAAACGCCACTTGCTTTTCATTCAGAGGTAAACTCATTAAACTAGCAAAAAACAATTTTGGGTTAGCGATAAACATTTTCCTCGAATGATATTTTTCAACGAAATTTCGATTGTAATCAAAAAGCTTATCAAATGTTTTTTCTGCATCAAGGTAAAACTGATCGCGATTAAATCCACTTTTAACCACTTTACCATTAAGTATTGTTTCTGACTCTTTATGTTTAGCTCCAGGACTCAATCCAAATGTATTTGTAATATCCTTACGACTTATAATGATGTGGATATGTGTTTGCAATCCTTCTTTTTTCATCCCAGCAGTAATAAGCTTCCCCCCAAACTTATGAGGTGCCATTTCTTTTAAATGTTCAATCTCTTTTTTAACCTTATCAATAGAACCCGATAATTCTCTATTTCTGATTCTAACAATATCATGTTCCAATTTTGCTATTTGTTTTCGGAAAGGAGCATTTTCCTTGATCTCTTTATCAAAACCTTTAAAAGAGCGTTCATGTTCAATTTTGGCAAAATACAAGAGATCATTAACCATTATTTTTTTATCTCTATAAAAGTTATCAGCATAGGTATTCATGATTTCACGAATGTAGCTCCGTAGCTTTTGAGAATCATTATTAATATATTTCAATTCTTTTGCACTAGGACTAACAATAATTGAATAAAACTTTGGAGTCTCTTTTTTTAGCTTAGCCGTATTTCCATCAATTTTATCAATAACTATTTCTGGAGATACATAGTCATTGTTTTGATCAAAAAAATGTTCTTGAAGTTCAATAGGTTTCCCTTCATTTTCTTTCTCAAGATATTCCACAAAATTGGTAACACTAGCCTGATAAGTAGATTCCATTTTTTGAGCTGTTATTGCGATGTACATTATGCTATACTATTTAGGCTTCTTTTTATTTTTATTATTTCATCTTCTGTTAATGCTAATTTTAAATATGGGTTTCCAAAATTGCTTTTTACAGGAACAATATTTTTAAGGATCGTATCAAGATGATGTAATGCTATTTCGTGATCCATATATAGCTTATCATATGTAGTTTTTGATACCGTATTTTCATTCTGGTGCTTATCAATTTCTTCTTTTACTAACATCAATTTTCGCTCCACCAGAACAGGTTCGTCATCCATCATTTTCTCTTCAAATAATGATTGTAACAATGCTGCTGTAGGTTTAGTTTGCTGTTTTTCTATTTCTTTGATTATAGCAATCGATGCATTAATTCTCTTTTTTATATTCCTTTCTAAATCATGTAAACTTCCTGAGACAGAATCAAAAGGAGATAGTTGATTGATTTCAAAGAATCTCAACATTGCCGCTAAGGTTTCCGTATTAGAAGAGGCTATCTTTTTTGAAAACAAACGAAACTGTATAGCAGTACTTTTTTTGAAATTAACCGCTGAAAAATCATATTTTGAGTATTCTTCCATTTTTTGCTGTAAAAACAACCCCATTTATAAGGGTTTCAAGGTTATTTGCTGTAAATCAACGTTTTTGTTTCTTTTTATGAGTTCAAACAAACTCAGTAAACACAAGGCTTACGGAGTAATGAACAACTAGTATCATCGCTTTAGCGTGATACCCTCTTGCTATTCCTTTTTGTCCCTATTCCTTTTTGTCCCATCGGGACAAAAATTTTCAAATCCACCACCTCCATAAAAAGCAGGTAACTTTATCATTGCAAAAACAATATTAATTGACTCTTTTAAAGTTAAGAGGAAGGTTTTAAATACAAAAATGAGATTCGTTTCCAAATGAAATCCTTTCTCAACGGAATTTAGGAAACATTGCAAATGAAGATTTTAAAACGTCAGACACTATAAGTTAAATACAAAAAACAAACCCTCGAAAAACTTCAAGGGCTGTTAGAGATTAGAGGTTAAACACATAACAACAACTGTAAAGATTCCGTTGTGCTTCTTCATCCAATAACGAATCATAATTAAGAAAATGATCAAGAGTATATTTTTTAAGTTCTTTACCAAATTCTCTTTTGGCATCCTGTTTGGAATCATATAACAATCGTTGCTGAGTAGTTACATCAAGATTGTTGAAATTTAAATAAACCATGGAGTAATCGTTTTAGCAAATTAGTTTATAAATCTCCATTATCCGAAAAACTATAATACTTTCCGTCGGGTGATAATATTAAATGATCCAATAATTTGATATCAAATAGTGCTGCTGCTTTTTTTATTTTATTGGTGATTTCTATATCCTGTAAGCTAGGTTTAAGTTTAGCCGATGGATGATTATGACATAAAATTATTCCTGTGCTGACAGTCTTTAAAACCACCCCAAATAGTATTCTTAAATCTATCAACGTAGCCGTAATACCACCCTGTGATAATTGATATATGCCTTTCACCTTATTGCTATTATTTAGTAATACAATTTTGAAAGATTCATGTAGACCAATTGTGTCTTTACTCCAATGTTCAAACAGCATTTTAGAAGCATCCTCAGAGGACTTAATTTCCTGCCAAAAAGTAGCAGAAATTCGTTCTTTATAACTCACTTTTATTTCGTTAACTTTATTTTTCATTACCTATTTCTTTTAAGTTGATACTATAAGGGTGAATCCGATTAAAGTTTCACCCTAATTATTTAATTCCCTCCTAGTAATAGAATTTCTTTAACTTCTACTTCAGTTATAGATCGTTTTTCACCATTCCCTGTAGTATAGGAACGAGACTTTAATTTTCCAGTAATGGCAATTTCTTTGCCTTTAGCTGCATAATTTTCTGCAATTTCAGCAAGCTTACCCCATGCTACAACTGTATGCCAATTGGTATTTGTTTTTTTCTCTCCTTCTTTACTCTTGTAGTATTCATTAGTAGCTAAGGAGAATCGAGCTACTTTTTTACCGCTTTCTAACATTGTAACCTTTGGTTCATCCCCAAGATTACCAATTAACTGGACGTGATTCTTTAATGTACTCATACTTGAAAAATTTAAGATTAATACTAATTGAAATTGATTTACTTGTTATATCTGGAGCGTTTTCCTTTTTTCCATTACCAATGGTTTTTAAACTTTTTGAGGTTGCTTCCATTTGCTGTTTGTTATTCGATTTCATGTGATTCAGTTTTAGATTTACTTTATACAGAGCCATCGCTGTTACCTTTTTTTGATGCTGACGGTATTACAATATTTTTGGAATGTATTCGTATAAAAAGGAGGCTGTTTTTGACTCCGGCTTTATGCCGTATGCATTCCAAAAATGTTGTTGTTTTGCTTATCAAAAAAGGGAATAGTGATGGCGGCTAAAGTCTATCTATAAAGCAGCTGAAAAGAATAAAAAACACGGAAGCAACCTTAAAATGAAACTAGAAATTTTGTTTGTTTTGGAATAGAATGTTAATTCGAGTTAATTTCTGATAAGAGACTAGTATCAATAACTGTATTCATCGTGAATACACAATCCTCTTGATACAGACATATTCAATGTACGCTCCGCTCCAATAAATAGAATCATTGACAGTGGTTTTTATAAAAAAAATCTTGATTCGAAAAACCTACAACCTCGGTGCAAGCACAGAAAATCTGTTTTCAGAAATATTTTTTATTTCGATGCAAGCATCTCATAAATTAAACCCTTTAGTGAGATTAAAATACGCTTTTTGCCAGCCATATTTATTACTTTATTACGATAATACTAGGTTTTTTCGTGAAAAATAGCGCCATTCATGAAAAATAAAAACCCAAAACGTCAAAAAACTTATATCCTTGTACCCAGTAAACTAAACAAAAAATATCGATTTTTTCTAATGAAAAACCAAAGTACCATGAACTCTAATAAAAAGAAACTTATTTAACGGATAAACAATACCTCTCAGAAACCTATCCTATCTATTGATTTTTAATATTTTAATACGTGGTTTTTAACAAGACTATTTAAAGAAGTTTGACCTAAAAAAAAGAATCGAACATTTTTTGGAGATAAAATATATAACTCCTCAAGTTTTTTTTTACAAAAATGAAAGATAAGTTCAATTTAGAAATATTAACGCCCGTAAAGGCTACCAAAGGAATGTCTGTCTTAAAAAAAATAATAGAGCTACAAACGATCTGTATTCAAGGGCAGTATCTAATTAGACAACCCATTGAAGCATTATTTAGTTGGCTCATTGAAAAAGAATTCATACAAAAAGCCAGTAAAGACAGGTCTACTAAAGGGTTGATTCTTAATGCTTACGAAAGATTATCTGCTGCTTTTATTACATTAATTTTTAACTCTTGATTCGCATAATTAGTATTTTATGAAAAGTGATACATACAAACGCTTAAAAAAGGCATCTAGGGAAAGTGATACCGCTATTAAAGCAATTTTGATTGATAGACTAATTATATTATGTCTCTATGTTTTAATTCTTTCTGCTATCATCATCTATATATTATTAGATTCAAAATGGTTATTAGATCTCTTGCAAGAAAATAATATTCACATTAGTCATACAGAACTGTACACCTACATTTTAATTGTTGCAATAATACTTGTTTATTTGGGTGGTATAATATGCATTTTACCGAATGCTGCCCAAAAAAATGAAATAAAATTTAAAAATTTCTTAGAAGAACAAATAAAAGAAGACAAAAACAGATTATAGTAATAATTTAATATTTTATCATAATTAACCTATAAAATATTGATAATAATTATAGATGATCTAATAATAAATTGCATATGTTTTTTCTCGTAGTAGATGAAGTAAAATTATGGACTCAATAAATTATTCTCTTTTCCAAAGAGCGTATAACATCTTAACAATCAATAATGTATTTTATGAATAATATAATCATACGTAAGATATCTTTTTTCTTGTTTTTTATACTCATCCATTTCATTAGTTTTTCTCAAACTAAAAGACAGATAAAAACACTTAAAAAGTCATTTAATTCCAAATCCATTTTATTATTACAGATGAGATTAGAGCGAGAGTATAATAAAGATTCTGCAAACGTAATTGCTTATGCAAAATTTAATAATGTACCACTTTTTGAAAAAAATGATAATGGAAACTATACAGCATTACAAAAAATTGATAAAGATGGCACACCAATATATTATACAACATTTAACTCCACTATTAACAAAACCACAAGAGTTTCAAATTTGCACTCAAATGGCGCTCTTAACTTAGATTTAAGTGGAATAGGTATGGAAATCGGAATTTGGGATGTTGGATCAGCAAGAATCACACATCAAGAATATAATGAACGTATTGCACAGGGAGATGCTTCCAGAAACATCAATAATCATACAACTCATGTTGCAGGTATATTAATTGCTTCAGGTATTGAAAATTCAGTAAAAGGAATTGCACATGAAGCTAAAGCAGTTTCATATGATTGGTATAAAGATGAGCTTGAAGCTTCAAAAGCAGCAGCAGAAGGTTTATTAGTTTCAAATCATTCTTATGGAATTAGTCCTAAATCTATTCCCGATTGGTATTTTGGTTCATATATTTATCAAGCACATGATTGGGATGAAATTATGGCAAACGCACCATACTATCTATTAGTAGTTGCTACTGGAAATAGTCAAAGTAAAAAATACAATGAGCAACCAAACTTTGGTTCCATTAATGATAATTACGATTTATTAGTTGGTTTTGCATTGTCAAAAAATGGAATTACTGTTGGAGCAACAGAATACACAAACATTGATAACAACGGTAATTTAATAAAAGCTAAAGTTGCAGATTTCTCAAGTTTTGGCCCTGCTGACGACGGACGTATTAAACCTGATTTAGTTGGGCACGGACAAGACATCTATTCCTCTATATCAACAGGCAACAGTGCTTACGGCTACCTTTCAGGAACATCTTCAGCCACTCCAGGGGTATCTGGAGCCTTACTTTTATTACAACAGCATGCGAAAAACACTCTAAATAAATATTTAAAAGCTGCAACTTTAAAAGGTCTAGCCTTACACAGTGCTGATGATATCTCAACTCCTGGACCTGATGCTAAAACAGGTTGGGGCTTAATGAATGCTAAACGTGCTGCTGAAATAATTACTTCTGAAGGTAGATATAGCAGTTTTCAAGAACTTGAACTTCTTTCAGGAGAACGTTATACTTACCTTGTGAAATCCGATGGAAAGAATCCTTTAATGGCATCAATTTCCTGGACGGACTTAGCAGGAGAAATCCAAGTGAATAAATTAAATGATACTTCCCCTAGTCTTATACAAGATTTAGATCTCAAAATCACTAGAAACGGAACAACGTTTCTTCCTTGGAAACTATGTTTATCGCAAATAAATAAGGGAGCTATTAAAGGAGATAATACTGTTGATCCTTTTGAAAAAGTAGAAGTTAATGATGCCTACGGGGAATACAAAATAACAGTAACACATAAAGGAAATTTAGTTTCCGGAAAACAAAATTTCTCTCTTATTATAACAGGTATAAATACAGGTGCTCCAGCAAATTATTTAAAAGATACTTCGATCCCAAATCATCAAAAATTTAAGATCTTCCCAAACCCAAGTTCAAACGCTATTCAAGTATATAATTATGATTTTAAAGTAAATTCCAAATACAAAATTATAAGTAATTCTGGTAGTATAATAAACACTGGAAATGTCATAAAAAACAAAAGCATAGATATTTCAAAACTTACAACTGGCATGTACATCTTGGTGATAGAAGATAATAATAATAATCATGTTTCAAAAAAATTCTTTAAAGAGTGATTTACTAAAAAAACAATATCATTCCAATATTTTTACACGCAAGAATTTGAGCAGAAACCACTAAAAAAACAGATTAAACTAATGAAAAACAAACATTTAAGACACCAACCATTGAAAAGAACATTAACAACTATTGCAATCTTCTCAGAATATTATGATGTTATCTACGTAGGAAAAGTATTAATAATAAAAAACATTAATTCAGGTAAAACATTGGAAATTTCCCAAAAAGAATTTGATAAAAATTTACTTTCTGGGTTATGGACAATTGTTCGTCATAAAAATAAACCGCAATGACGATTTTTTATAAAATTTACAATTGCTTTTTATATCAGGACATTTGTTTAACAATAACTATTATCTTTTGCGTAAGTTTTGATTATAAACTTTAAAATTAGATATAGTGTAATCACTGATCTTTATTAAATAGTGAAACAACTAAAAACCCACTACTTTACTTAAAGCAATGCCTTCGTCTTTATTCATAAAGTTTACTTGATAAATGAACCACCCCGTAGAGCTATCCGAGGTATCAAGCAGAAAAAAAAATTAGTTTTATCAAAACCTAAGGCTTTCAAACTTTCCACTTTACCCGACGCAGAGCGTCGAGGTATTTTATTGATTAAATATAAACCACCCAAGCGTACGAGGTATTCCTAGATAAATACTTCGCCTTGACAAAAATATGATCTCTATATTTTCTACTATGTAACACCAAATCACCTTTACCACACTAGCTTAAACAAAAACTCTAAGGAATCCGTTTCTCCTAAATCACCAAGTTTTGTGGTACTAATATCGTATGAAAGCCCCAAATGGAGGTTAGTGGTTGCTTTGAATAATGTGTAAAAGCTAAGCATTTCATCTACACGATAATTTACCCCCAAAGACAGTCTTTCTGCATATTCCCCAGTGGCTGATACATCATAAGAATTTGGTGCTCCTTCTACATATCTGACCAAAAGCGCTGGGCTAACAACTATATCTTTATGTACAGGAAACCTATTAGCACCATTTAAATAAACATGCGCATTATCAGATGCCTGCTGGATAATGTTGCCTTTTTTCACATAACGATCTCCGCTCAAAAAATTAGGAATCGATAGCCCTATACAATAACGCTTGTGCCTTAGCAACAGACCCGCACCAATATGAGGATTAGAAAAACTCTCGTTACTAGCGAATAAAGGGTCTATTTGGCTGGCACCAGCTCTATCTAAATTAATATCTACAAAACCACCGCCCGCTTTTAAGCCGAAGATTAATTCGTGTGCTTTTATACCTGTATTTTATAGGAGACATTTATTGCCAAATCCGTCTCTTTTAATACAAAAATTCTATCGCTTATTATAGAGACGCCAATCCCTATTTTATTGTTTAACGGCATGGAATATGAAAAACTCTGAGTGCTAGGGCTATTATCTACCCCTAACCATTGTGTACGGTGCGAAACTATAAATTCGCTCTTATCATTTGACCCTGCTTCTGCAGGGTTTATTATACTTTTATTGTATTGGTATAATGTAAAATTTGGTGCCTGTTGTGCAAAAATACTATTGACACCAAAAAAAAGTATGGAAATCCCAATCTGCTTTATTGATTTATGTATGCTCATTTTATATTATTTTTGTTAAATCTTTCTTAGTAATTGAGGAATACCCATGCTTGGATTGGTGTGGTCTTACCGTCATTAAGATCCAATAGTAACAGATAAGCTCCTACTGGTAATTTGCTTCCACTGCTCACCTCACTAGAGGTACCTGTCCAACTATTGTCATATCCCTTTTTCTGGTACACCAATTTTCCAGATCGGTTGTATACACTTACTAAGTTATTAGGGTACTCGTCCAAATCGTCTATAAACAAGGCATCGTTTATACCATCTCCATTGGGTGAAAATCCGTGTTTTTTCTTAAACACTCCTCCAATATTCCCTGTAGAAAACTGCTTTACCGCTCCATAAGTTGTTCCTAAGCTATTAGTGATAAAGGCACAATAATAATATAGTATTCCCTCTACCAAGTTGGATAAGTTTACAGTATATAAATTATTAGAATCCCCTAAATAGGTTACACTTTTATCAAAAATAGTAGGAACCATATTAGTATAAGAATACACCATTCCAAGGGTGTATCCCGAGCTAATTCCAAGTGATTTTATTTCCCCTTCTAAGGTTACGTTTACGCCATTTATACTAAGAGCAGATAATGTAACTACCTCGCCTAACGTCTCAGGACAGTTCTTCCCATCATCAACTATAGTCCACCCTAGGTTAGCAATAAGATAATCTTTTGCTGCTGCCCCATTACAATATTCCGATGGCACAGTTCCTAAATCCAAATCACTTGGCATATTAGCATTTTCTGCCCAGCCTATAAGGGTATTATCGTAGTTTGTTTTAGTGAGCCCCGAGTCTTTGAAAAAATCCTCAATATTAGTTACACTAACCAAGTCCCAAGAGGACAAATCTTGGTTAAAGGAACTCGCCTTATAAAACATTTTCCTTAAGCTTGTAACACTACTTATATTCCAGGAAGATACATCTCCATTAAACGCTGTAGCCTTTTCAAACATATACGACAGGTCTACAACCTTACTAACATCCCAAGAAGATATATCTTGATTGAAGGATATTGCTTCATAAAACATATCAGCCATATTAATCACATTTCCAACATTCCAAGAGGATAAATTTTGGTTAAAGGAACTAGCCTCACTAAACATATAATTCATATTAGTGACATTTCCTGTATTCCAAGTGGATACATCTCCATTATAAGAAATTGCATTCTCAAACATGCCACTCATATTATCCACCTTACTCACATTCCAAGAGGATAAATCTTGATTAAAAGCACTAGCACTACCGAACATATCATTCATTTGTATTACATTACCCACATTCCAACTAGATAGATCTTGATTAAAAGATGTTGCATTCTGAAACATACCGCCCATATTGGAAACATTTTCCACATTCCAACTAGAGATATCTTCATTAAAAGAACTAGCACTACCAAACATATCATTCATTTGTATTACATTCCCCACATTCCAACTAGATAGGTCTTGATTAAAAGATGTTGCATTCTGAAACATACCGCCCATATTGGAAACATTTTCCACATTCCAACTAGAGATATCTTCATTAAAAGAACTAGCTCCACTAAACAGCATTTCCATGCTTGTAATATTCTTAAGATCCCAATTTGATATATTTCCATCAAAAGATATCGCATCTTTAAACATCTTATTCAAACTCGTAACATTATCTAAATCTGGAATACCAGTAGCTATTGACAATACATTACTACAACCTTCAAAAGCTGATTCCAAAGACGCCCACTCTATCTCTCCCCATTGTTCTATTCTCATTAGTTTGGACTTGCATGTTTCAGCTATGGAAAGTGCTGGAAAATCACCCTTTATTTCTATGGTATATTCCCCTGCAATGGCATAAGTATGAGTTGGATTAGTATTGGTTATTGTTTCTACAACAAAACCATCGCCCCAATTTATAGTAAAATTATAAGCATATTCACTAAGCAGAATTAGACTAATATTTTCATTAGCCACATCTGTTTTCCAATGTGTTATAAATGACTTGCAATCTTGTCCTAAATCTGAAATTGTCCAATTATTATTATTTTCTAATAAGGCTCTGGCCTCTGTACCATTACAATAGGCTGCAGGCACAGATCCTAAATCCAAATCACTTGGCGTATTAGCATTTTCTGCCCAGCCTATAAGGGTATTATCGTAATTTGTTTTAGTGAGCCCCGAGTCTTTGAAAATATCCCCAATATTAGTTACACTAACCAAGTTCCAAGAAGACAAATTTTGGTTAAACGAACTTGCCCCACTAAACATTTTCCTTAAGCTTGTAACACTACTTATATTCCAGGAAGATACATCTCCATTAAACGCTGTAGCCTTTTCAAACATATACGACAGAGAAACAACCTTACTAAGGTCCCAAGAAGATAGATCTTGATTGAAGGATATTGCTTCATAAAACATATCAACCATATTAGTCACATTTCCAACATTCCAAGAGGATAAATTTTGGTTAAAGGAACTAGCCTTATAAAACACTTTTTGCATATAAGTGACATTTCCTGTATTCCAAGTGGATATATCACCATTAAAAGAAGTTGCTTTCTCAAACATACTACTCATATTATCCACCTTGCTCACGTCCCAAGAAGATAAATCTTGATTAAAAGAACTAGCACTACCGAACATTTCATTCATTAGTATTACATTACTCACATTCCAACTAGATAGATCTTGATTAAAAGATATTGCATTCTGAAACATACCGCTCATAATGGAAACATTTTCTACATTCCAACTAGAGATATCTTCATTAAAAGCACTAGCACCACTAAACAGCATTTCCATGCTTGTAACATTCTTCACATCCCAATTTGATACGTTTCCATCAAAAGATATCGCATCTCTAAACATCCCATTCAGACTTGTAACATTATCTAAATTTGGAATATCGGTAGCTCTTGACAATACATTACTACAGCCTTCAAAAGCTGATTCCAAAGACGCCCACTCTATATCTCCCCATTGTGTAATCTCTTTTAGTTTTTGTCTGCTATTGTTTTCTATAGAAAGAACAGGAAAATCACCCTCTATTTCTATGGTATATTCCCCTGCAGCGGCATAAGCATGCGTTGGATTAGTATTGGTTATTGTTTCTACAACAGAACCATCTCCCCAATCTATAGTAAAATCATAGGTATATGCACTATCTAGGTTGAGATCAATAGTTTCATTTGCTGCATTTGTTTCCCAAAGGGTTTTAAACGGTAGGCATTCTTTACCTAAATCGGAAATAGTCCAGCCCTTAACTTCAAGAGCCAATTTCGCAACTTCTCCATTACAAAAGTAGGCTGGAACACTACCTAAATTTATACTAGCTGGGGTATTTGAGTTTGCCTCCCAGCCAACAAGTATTCTGTCGTATTGTTTTTTTGATATACCAGAGTTATTGAACATAGTACTCGCACTATTCACCTTATTTAGATTCCAAGAAGATAAATCCCGGTTAAAACTGGACGCATAACGAAACATACTATCCATGTTGGTAACATTACTAACATTCCAAGCAGAAATGTCTCCATTAAAACTTTGTGTAAAATAAAACATACTAGACATATCGGTAACATTACCTACGTTCCAAGTAGATAGATCCCCATTAAAACTATCTGTAAGACCAAACATGCGAGACATATTAGTAACATTACTTACGTTCCAAGTAGATAAATCCCCATTAAACCACCTTGTATTTTGAAACATGACTGACATATCGGTAACATTACTTACGTTCCAAGCAGAAATGTCTCCATTAAAACTAAGCGCAGCGTTAAACATGCCTTCCATATCGGTAGCGTTACCTACGTCCCAAGTAGATAGATCCCTGTTAAAACTAGCTGTACCAGCAAACATGTAAGACATATTAGTAACATTACTAACATCCCAGGGAGATATATCCCCATTGAAAACTGTTGATCCAAACATCATAGACATATCCGTAACATTACCTACATCCCAACTAGATAGATCCCCATTAAAACTTTGTGAATCATCAAACATACTAGACATATCAGTAACATTACTTACGTTCCAAGTAGATATATCTCCATTAAAACTACTTTCAAAAGAAAACATGTGAGACATATTTGTAACATTACTTACATCCCAACTAGATACATCTCCATTAAAACTTCCTACCATATTAAACATGCTAGACATATCGATAACATTGCTTACATTCCAAGTAGATATATCCCCATTAAACCACCTTGTCATTTGAAACATGCCCGACATATCGGTAACATTACTTACGTTCCAAGTTGATAGATCCTTATTAAAACTTCCTGCAAAAGAAAACATGCCCGACATATCGGTAACATTACTTACGTTCCAAGTAGATATATCCCCATTAAAATTAGCTGAATTAGAAAACATGCCCGACATATCGGTAACATTACCTACGTTCCAAGTTGATATATTCCCATTAAAACTATTTGTATCAGCAAACATACCAGACATATCAGTAACATTACTTAAGTTGGGCGTATCTGTTGCCGTTAGCTGCATAGAATAACAAGATTTAAATGCATCTGCAAAGGTTGCCCATTGTATATCTCCCCATTGTGTAATCTCTTTTAGTTTTGGTCTGCTATTAAATCCTATAGAAAGAACGGGAAAATCACCCTCTATTTCTATGGTATATTCCCCTGCAGTGGTATAAGTATGCGTTGGATTCGTATTGGTTATTGTTTCTACAGCAGAACCATCTCCCCAATCTATAGTAAAATTATAGCTGTATCCACCCTCCAGAATCAGATCAATAGTTTCATTAGCTGCATTTGTTTTCCATAGGCTATTAAAAGAAGTTAAGCCTGTAACTACTTCCTCTTCTAGCATGCTGGATTTTGCCGTGTTGTGCTCTTTAGTAATTGTGGAGTATAACACCCTCAACTTTTCTTCTTTTACAAAGACAGAAACGGCATATAAATCATGTGCTTCTTCATAGCTAAATGTATCATAGGAAGTATCTATATGCCCCCACATTTTAATACTTAAAAAAATAAAAATTAGAAATACCGCTCTACTCATAATTATAAAATATTGGAATGTTTAATTAAATCAACGACCACTACCAAGAGTACGAGATATGCCTACATAAATACTTCACCCTTAAAAAAGTATGATCTCTATATATTTTCTAAATTATAAATTAAAACAAGCTATTTAAACTCAATCATTTATTGCTTTATCACTTTACTGATCATTTCCATAGTATGGCTATGCAAATAATTCGAAGTAGGCTAAAACAGCAAAGCAATTTCGTTTTCTGTAGCTCATTTTAAATCATAATTAGTACAAATCACCTTTACCACACTAGCTTAAACAAAAACTCTAAGGAATCCGTTTCTCCTAAATCACCAAGTTTTGTGGTACTAATATCGTATGAAAGCCCCAAATGGAGGTTAGTGGTTGCTTTGAATAATGTGTAAAAGCTAAGCATTTCATCTACACGATAATTTACCCCCAAAGACAGTCTTTCTGCATATTCCCCAGTGGCAGATACATCATAAGAATTCGGTGCCCCTTCTACATATCTGACCAAAAGTGCTGGGCTAACAACTATATCTTTATGTACAGGAAACATATAACCACCATTTAAATAAACATGTGCATTATCTGATGCCTGCTGGATAAGATTTCCTTTTTTCACATAACGATCTCCGCTCAAAAAATTAGGAATCGATAGCCCTATATAATAACGCTTGTGCCTTAACAACAGACCCGCACCAATATGAGGATTAGAAAAACCCTCGTTACTAGCGAATAAAGGGTCTATTTGGCTGGCACCAGCTCTATCTAAATTAATATCTACAAAACCGCCACCTGCTTTTAAGCCGAAGATTAATTCGTGTGCTTTTAATACCTGTATTTTATAGGAGATATTTATTGCCAAATCCGTCTCTTTTAATACAAAAATTCTATCGTTTATTATAGAGACGCCAATCCCTATTTTATTGTTTAACGGCATGGAATATGAAAAACTCTGGGTGCTAGGGCTATTATCTACCCCTAACCATTGTGTACGGTGCGAAACTATAAATTCGCTCTTATCATTTGACCCTGCTTCTGCAGGGTTTATTACACTTTTATTGTATTGGTATAAAGTAAAATTTGGGGACTGCTGCGCAAAAAGACTATTGATACCAAAAAAAAGTATGGAAATCCCAATCTGCTTTATTGATTTATGTATGCTCATTTTATATTATTTGTTAAATCTTTCTTAGTAATTGATGAATACCCATGCTTGTATTGGTGTGGTCTTACCGTCATTAAGATCCAATAGTAACAGATAAGCTCCTACTGGTAATTTGCTTCCACTGCTCACCTCACTAGAGGTACCTGTCCAACTATTGTCATATCCCTTTTTCTGGTACACCAATTTTCCAGATCGGTTGTATACACTTATTAAATTATTAGGGTACTCGTCCAAATCATCTATAAACAAGGTATCGTTTATGCCATCTCCATTGGGTGAAAATCCGTATTTCTTTTTGAAGATACCGGCTATATTCCCAGAGAAAAACTGCTTTACATCTCCATAAAAGGTACCTGTAGCATTGGTAATATAAGCCCTGTAATAATATTGTGTAGCTTCTGCCACTCCATCTAAACTTATGGAATATAGATCCGTACTATCACCATTATACATACTGCCTTCATCTGAGCTAGAAGGAATAATGTTCTTATAGCTATATACTATTCCTGTACTATAATCTACAGCACCTCCTGTTTGTAATATTTGTCCTTCTACGGTTACCGAAACACCATCTACTTCTGCATTATTCAACGTTGCTACTTCTCCAAGTAATGGTTTTATAACTAAAAGTCCATCTTGCACTACCAATTCGTAATTAGTAGCTACCCCCTCACTTACCTTTATATCGCAAGTTCCTTCTAAAAAATGCATATCTGCAATGGTCGTTGCTACAGGTAACTCATCTATATCGTCAGTAGTATCTCCATTTTTAAAGCCCTCATAAGAAAAAGTAAATAGCGGGTTATCTGCTTGGTAATTTCTAGTGATGTTATTGGCTGTAACCAGCAAAGTGGCCTTGGCTATATTTATAGTAATGGTCTTGGATGCTGATACATACAGATCATCTTCTAAACTAGTGGCTTTAAGTACTACCGACCCAACATTGCCAACTAAAAACTGATCAGCATTTACTACAGAACCATTGGCATCACCAACAATCTCATAACTAATAGCAGTGCTGGAAGTAGCTGTTGCTGTTAAACTAATGGCATCTGCTCCATAGGTAGTATCAATATCTTCAAAATCAAGCGTAGGCACCAATTTGTCTTGGGTAGTAAAATTAAAGGTAGTACCTGCAAACTTACCACCTGCTTTGTTCTCAAAAACCCCTTCGGAGACTATTACTTTATATGCTGTGGAGACTTCTAAACTACTACTAATTGTTAGCGTTGCCAAAGCATCACTAAACGCTACATTGGCACTCGTTATATCTATTTCTTGGACCGTAGTATTATCGGACACTTTTATAATCGCTATTTTTCCAGTGCCAGAAAACACTTCCTTATCAAAATTAAATTGTAGCATAGGTAATACAGAAACCGCTATAGCATTGTTTGCTGGAGTGGTACTTTCTAAAGCTATATTATTATCTACAGTAACGGTTATGTTCGTATTTTCGCCAACATTACCTGCAAGATCAAAACCGGTCACAAACAAATTGTAAACACCATCAGGTACTCCTGTAAACACCTCTTCCCAATTACCATTTTCATCAGAGACAATAGCATCTTCATCAACATCTGACTCGTCTATAACATATTGGGTAAGAGCCACAAAACTCTCCTTTTCTGCTTGCCCAACGAACTTAAGTTCCTCACTAGTGAGATCATCGTTATCACTAATACCTTTATCGGTCTCTGCGGACAAATCTACAGTTGGTATTTCTGGTGCAGTAGTATCTATTTCTAAATTATAAGTAAACGCCCCAGTACCATAATTAATAACTATATCTTTAGACCAAATCCCAATTGAATACACCCCTTCTACCAAAGCAGTAGTTAAAGCCGCCTCCCAATGGCCACTTGCATCTGCAATTGCCGTTGCAATACTAGCTTCATCATCAAGAACATCGAATAAGTATACTGTAGCATGTGCTTCTGTAGTCCCTTTAAATACAGGCATGGAATTGTTGGTAATACCATCATTATTATACACACCGGTATCGGTTGCTGTAGTAAGCCCTGTAATAACAGGAACTGGTTTTATACCATCTACCATTTGTAAACCAAACTGTAAGGATGCTGCTGATAGATCCAAATCTGCATTTTCTGTAACATTTGTTGCCGAAACCAAAGAACCTCCATTTAAATTTATGGTATCACCAACAAGTACCCCATCTAGATCTTCTTCTCCTTCTACTATGGTATAACTAAATACTAAGATGTTACTATTAGTTACATCTGCCTGCAAAGAAAACATTTTTTGGGTAGCTCCTATAGTAACAGGTAATTCCAAGTCTCCAGAAGCGGTTATATTTTGGTCAAAAGCAAGAGAAAAAAGTACCTCTTCGCCTATTTTATATGTTTTTGAACTCACAACAGCTGCTGCTATGGTTGTTACTTTTGGAGCACATTGTTTACCTAAATCAGTTATAGTCCAAGACTTATTAACAATTAAAGCGTTTCTAGCAACTTCCCCTTCACAATAGTAGGCAGGAACGCTGCCTATATTCAAACCACTTTGGATGGTAAGGTTCCCTGCTATACCAATAAGGAAATTATCATAGGTCTCTTTGGTAATACCAGAATTATTGAACATATCTAATATAGTGCCTACAAGACTAAACCTCCAAGAAGACAAGTCTTGATCAAAGGAAGTGGCTCCACTGAACATCGAAGACATATCAGTAACACTATTAACATTCCAAGCCGATATATCATTACTAAAACTAGTAGCCCCTTTAAACATAGAAACCATAGTGTCTACACTACTAACATCCCAAGTAGAAAGATCTCCATTAAAACTAGTGGCTCCTTCAAACATAGAAATCATATTGGAAACAGAACTAACATCCCAAGAAGAAAGATTTCCATTAAAACTAGTAGCTCCTTTAAACACGGAAGACATAAATCTAACATTACTTAAATCAGGGGTATCTGTAGCTGTTAGCTGCATTGCAGTACAGTCTTCGAATGCATAATCAAAAGACTCCCATTGTATATCTCCCCATTGTTCTACTCTAATTAGTTTGGACCTGCTAGCAATATCTATAGAAAGCGCAGGGAAAACACCGCCTATCTTAATTGTATATTCCCCTGCTACTGCATAGACATGCGATGGATTAATGGTGGTTATAGTTTCATTATTGCCATCACCCCAATCTATAGTAAAATTATAGGCATATGCACCATTCAGATTTAGACCTATTGTTTCATTAGCTGTATCTGTTTTCCATAAGGTATTAAACGGTAGACATCCCTCTCCTAAATCTGAAAACACCCAACTATTTGCTTCAAGGGCCAATTTCGCAATTTTTCCTTTACAAAAGTAGGCAGGAACGCTACCTAAATCTAAACCAACTGGGGTATTTGTGTTTGCCTCCCAGCCAATAAGTATAGTATCGTAGTTAGTTTTAGATAAACCAGAATCTTTAAACATATCTGTTATAGCAAATACAGAAGATAAATCCCAAGAACCCAAATTTTGATTAAAACTGCCAGCACCATTAAACATCTCTGTAACAGACATTCCAGCACTTATATCCCATGTACTTATATCGGAATTAAAACTTGACGCTCCAAAAAACATTGAACCAAAATCTAAAACAGCAGATACATCCCAATCAGATAAATCACTATTAAAAGCAGACGCTCCAGAAAACACACCCCCTAACTGATTAACCCCAGGGAATTTCCATGCCGATATATCTCCATTAAAATCTGTTGCATTATTAAACATAGCACCCATAGAAGTCACTTGGTCTAACTTCCAAGTAGAAATATCCCCATTAAAAGAGGTTGCACCATCAAACAAGGATATCATTCCTGTAATGTTTGACACATCCCAAGAAGATAAATCTGCGTTAAAAGTGGTGGCATTTTTAAACATCTTATTCATATTAACCACATTAGCCAATTTGGGTACATCGCTAGCAGTGAGCTGCATTGCAGTACAGTCCTCGAATGCTGAGGCAAACAATTCCCACTGTATATCTCCCCATTGGGTAATTTCTTTTAGTTTGGACCTGCTAGCAGCATCTATAGAAAGTGCAGGAAAAATCCCCCCTATCATAATTGTATATTTCCCGGCTGTTGTATAGGTATGCGTTGGATTAGTATTGGTTAGTGTTTCTACAGCAGAACTATCTCCCCAATCTATAGTAAAATTATAGGTATATGCACCATCCAGAATTAGACCAATTGTTTCCGCATCTGTATCTGTTTTCCATTGCGTAATAAATTTCTTGCAATCTTCACCATCATCAGCTATTGTCCAACCATTTGCTACAAGAGCTAATTTCGCAGCTTTTCCACTACAATAGTTAGCAGGAACGTAACCTAAATTTAGGCCAGCTGGGGTATTTGCGTTTGCCTCCCAGCCAATAAGTATAGTATCGTAGTTAATTTTAGATATACCTGAGTTTTCAAACATAAAATTTACATCAGACACCTTATCTAGATTCCAGGCAGATAGATTACCATTAAAACTAGTCGCATTTCTATACATTTCTCTCAAAGTAGTAACATTACCTATGTTCCAGGCAGATAGATTACTATTAAAAGATACAGATCCCTTAAACATAGAACTCATACTGGTAACGTTGCTAACGTTCCAAGAAGATATATCGCCATTAAAAATAACTGCATCATGGAACATAGAAGTCATATTGGTAACATTGCTAACATTCCAAGTAGATAGATTCCTATTAAAAGATTTAGCCTTTCGAAACATATAATACATATTGGTAACATTACTAACATTCCAAGAAGACATATCTCCATTAAAAGCAAGTGTATTATCAAACATAAAACCCATATTTGTAACATTACCCACATCCCAGTTAGATATATCCCCATTAAAACTAGTTGCAGAACCGAACATATTAGACATGCTGGTAACATTGCTAACATTCCAAGAAGATATATCCCCATTAAAGCTAGCTGTAGAAGTGAACACACCAGACATATTAGTAACATTAGCTACATTCCAACTAGATACATTCCCATTAAAACTAGTTGCAAGTTTAAACATATCAGACATATCCGTAACATTGCTAACAACCCAACCAGATATATCCCCATTAAAACTAGCTGCAGAATTGAACACTCCAGACATATTAGTAACATTACTTACATCCCAACTAGATAGATTCCCATTAAAACTAATTGCGTAAGAAAAAATCCCAGACATATTCGTAACACTACTTACGTCCCAACTAGATACATCTCCATTAAAAGTACTTGCACCAGTAAACATTTTAGACATATTAGCAACATTGCTAACATCCCAATTAGGAAGATCCCTGTTAAAACCATGTGCAACAGAAAACATTCTATACATGCTGGTAACATTAGAAACATTCCAAGAAGATATGTTCCCATTGAAAAGATCTGTGCCAGCAAACAAATAATCCATATTGGTAACATTACCTACATCCCAACTAGATAAATCCCCTTTAAAACTAGTAGCTGCAGCAAACATGCTAGACATATCGGTAACATTACTTAAATTGGGAGTATCAGTTGCCGTTAGCTCCATAATAGAACAACCACTAAATGCCTCTTGGAAGGTCTCCCACTGTATATCTCCCCATTGGGCAATTTCTTTTAGCTTGGGCCTGCTAGTGATTTCTATAGAAAGTGCAGGAAAAACACCCCCTATCATAATTGTATGTTCCCCTGCTGTTGTGTAGGTATGCGTTGGATTAGTACTGGTTATTGTTTCTACAGCAGAACCATCTCCCCAATCTATTGTAAAATTATAGGTATACCCATTAACCAGATCTAGATTAATTGTTTCATTAGCTGCATCTGTTTTCCATAGGGTGATAAATTTTCGACAATCTTCGCCATCATCGGTAATTACCCAGCCTATCACTTCAAGATTGAATTTCGCAGCTTTTCCACTACAATATTTGGCAGGAACGCTACCTAAATTAATACCATTTGGAGTATTTATGTTACTCTCCCAACCAATTAGTATATTATCGTAGTTAATTTTAGATAAACCAGAATCTTTAAACATATCATATGCTTGAGTTAAAGAATTAAAATTCCAGGCAGATATATTTTGGTCAAAACTAGTTGCCCCCTGCAACATATTAGATATGTCGGTTGCAGCACTAAGGTCCCAATTTTCTATATTTCCATTAAAACTGGTAGCACGCTTAAACATGCGTGCCATATTAGCAACACTACCTACATCCCAAGAAGATAAATCCTCATCAAAATTAACGGCATCAGAAAACATATCTCCCATATTAGTAATGTTACTAACATCCCAATTGGCAATGCCCCCTGTAAAACTAGTTGCTCCCTTAAACAAACCTTTTAGTTGAGTAGCATTAGATAAATCTGGAGAATCTATAGCGGATACCACCATATTTACACAATTTGTAAAAGCATTATTCAAAACTTCCCACTGTATATTCCCCCATTGTGTTATTTCTAATAATTTAGATCTACTTCCAGGGTCCACATAAAATGATGGAAAAACACCATCAATCTTTACTGAATATTGGCCGGCAATTAAATACTGATGGCTTACCAATGCCGACCCACTGGATATTGTCTCCACAGCGCTACCATCTCCCCAATCTATTGTAAAATTGTAAGTGGATCCCCCATACACTTTTAGCGAAATAGCTTCATTAATTGCATCTGTTTTCCATAAGGTATTAAAAGAAGTTAAGCCTGCAACTTCTTCCTCTTCTAGAAAACTGGAATTAGTTGTTTTATGCGCTTTAGAAATAGTGGAGTGTAATGCCCCCAAATTTTCTCTATTAGCAAAAACAGAAAAAGAAACATCAGGTTCATTTACATAGCTAAATTTATCATAGGAAACATTTATATGCCCCCACATATTAACACTTAAGAAAATAAAAATTAGAAATACTACTCTACTCATAGTTGAAATTAATAACGGTTATATAAAAATTGTAAACCAAAGGATATCATATTTAGCTATCCCCAGTACTTATTCTTTGCTCTTTCTGCTTCCAAGTCTGAATCCTTCAATAATAATTCGAACTAGATGCCATATTACTCCAATTAACACTCTTGACCTAGCACTCAAAATACCTATATTAACCAAAAGGTTTTCGTTCTTCATTTTCCTTACACAAGTAACAATCGCACCAGCAATATTGAACTGAAGGCAAACCTTGTTATTATGGCTATAGCTCTGCCTATCTCTTTTCCACTGGTATCTCTGTATTTATCGTTCCTAGTTCAACACCATTTGACCGATGCAAATCTATATGTGATTTTTTTCAAATAAAATAAAACAAACCATATTTTTCACGTATGGATACCGTCATACGTGAAACAATATTTAATGATTACTAAATCTATGTAGAATTTTTTTGCCCCGTTTCTTATTCTTAACAATTATGAGCCTACCTTTAACCACGCGTAAGCCTTTGTTCTTGAACCGATCAAGCATAAAAGTCATCTATCCTCTTGATCAATTAATTCAATTTCAAACGGTTGTTTTAGCTCAAAATTGGGTGATTCATTATTCATTTCTACATTAGTAAGGTATCACCTATCTATATCTCTATTTTAAATCTATTTGGATGAGCCTTTTTTAAAATTCTGTACATAAGAATCTCTGTAACTTTAAAATAGATACATCCTTTTGAACTAATCAATTTAACCTCAATACCCTACTTTGCCATATTGAATCTGTTTTCTTACTTTAAAAGCAAATATCATTAATAGAGCTCAGATTGTAAGCAAAAATCAGAAACACCTATAGCTGATACAGGCTATGCTAATCAAGAACATTATACCGATTTTAGAAACCAAAGAGATAACAGCATCTGTGAAATACAATTACTTCCACAAAGAGCAACAGGATAAGAAAAAAGTAAAATCAATTCATTCCATCCCAATGAGTTTTATTGTAACAAGGCTCTAATTTAGAATAGGTATTATTTTTGTATACTAATACTATGAAAACATCAGAGCTCAAATCAGGATTATTCGATCATATCAAAATATAAAAGGCAACCGCTTATAGTAGAGGTTCAGTTAAAAGACAAATAAAGTTTCGAATCTTATAGTTGCCAGCAATCGCATAGGAAGTTACTTGACAATAAGCAGGGGTTTGACCCATTGCAGTCACAATAAATATATGAAATTCGGTTTTAAAAGCAATTCCCAGCGCTATGAGTGTAAATTTTGTTATAGAAGTTTTACTGAATATTCTGCCACCTAGATGGCTAGTATTCAATCTAAGGAAAAATCAGATGATTATTTAGCGTTAATGATGGAAGAAAAAATTTAAACAGAACCAAGGTAGCTCTATCAATAAACAAGAAGACAGCATTTGATTGGTGTCACAAGGTATTGACATCTTCTTATATATGGATAAAGACGATTTTACTGGAATTGCCATTTAGAAAACGTAATATATTGGCAGTCTGTTGGCTTGTATCGTAAGGAAAAGCAATGGAGGTGAACTCAAAGTTAGCATCTTCTAAGGTGTAATACCGCATGCCAGAAGCATAACTGCTGTCTATAAAAAAAGACTGGTCTCCATTGATAAAAACACGTTCCTCATAAATATAACTAAAAGGAAAAAGCCAACCAAGGGGCAATCCTAACATTTGATTGCCAGAATCTAAAGATGATTGGGAGTATTTTATAGAAGGTGTTATGTTTTCTCCTAAAAAACCATATACCGTGGGCACGTTTAAACTCAAGGATAAATCACCTGTTCTAGGAGATACTTCTGCTCCAAGAGCATTATTAAAGTTTGAGGCATTGGATGCCTGTGACAAATTGGTGTTGGAAGACCTTTTTTTAGCGCTCTTAGCTTTTACTGCCTTTTTTTGAGCTTTGTTGTTATTTTTATCTAATGACATCTTTTTTAATGTTTTGTTCCGCTTTATCACCCTTAGCATTACTAAGAATTGCCTATTTCTATCATTACAAGCTGCGAAGCAATCGCTAGCTTATCGGTTAACAATAAGCAGATTGCTTTGCCATGCTCGTAATGGTACTATGCTTTTACTGTTTACACAGTTTATTTTAAATTGTATTCCCCTATAGGAGTACTTATTCTGTAACTGTTTCTGCTTCCAGCAATTCTGAAGCTGTCAACAATAATTCAAACTCAATACAATAGACTCTCCCACCCCAATTAATGCTCTTGATTTTAGCATTTAAAGACTCCTCTATTCGTAAAAGACCTTCGTTTTCCTTTTTCTTTCACATTCGATAATCGTGTTGGAAATATTGAACTGAAGGTAGACCATTTTATTTTTTCAATCAAGTTAAAATGTCATGATTAGAACCTGGCTCTAACTAATCATTCCGTAAAGACGGTTATTCAAGCCAATTATTTATCATATAATATATAAAGGCAGCCCAAATTATTGACGCAACAATCAATTTAAAAATGACTTCATAATTATTTCTAATAACATCTCTAAAGTAGCTAATGACATCAGCAAGAGTTGGACGAACATCAAGAACTCCACCAACATAATTGGTGATCCTATCTCTAGTGAGATCATGAATGGTATAATTAAACATACCACGTACTGCAGCATATATAATTGCTCTATTAAAGTTATTAATATTATTGTTAGGTCTATTATTGTTAGGTCTATTATTATTATTGTTATGCATCGCCGCTCTCAAATACCCAAAATTAAGCAGTTCTGGATAGGCATTAAATAGCGCTCTACGTTGTGAGGTAGTTCCTCCACCAAGGTATAGTGTTCCTGGATCAACACCGCCTCTAAAACGGGCATCTTGTCTGGCACCTTGCAGGGCATTCCTCGCCATATCTTGGGGTGCTGTAGATTGAAAGGTAGGAGTTCTGTTGGGGGCCGTGGACTTGGTCCATTTTTTTATGGTCGGAATGGCTACCTTTACCACAAATAACACTGTTAAGACAACAGCTGTTATGATAAGGGCTGCTATAGCGATGTAAGGGGCAGCAACAGCTAATGCAGCAAAGAGACCTACTCCTGCTAGAACAACAAAATGTCCGCTTGGGTCTGTAAACATTATTGGATTTCCGTTGGCATAAGCATACCTATTTAGCAAGGGCGCAGTATCACGTGTCATAAATCGTTTGATACTAGGATTGTAATACCTAGCTCGTAAATAAATAAGACCAGACTCCACATCCAAATACTCCATGGAGTATTGAAAAGGATTAGCAAGGATAGTCAAGGCTTCTTCTTTTTTCTTTTTATTTTTTTGTACTACATCCGCTGGTATTTCTTTAGTTCCGCCATAGGCTCTGTAGTTATAAATATCTTTTAGCTTATTATCCTTATAGGTAGCCATCATATCCTTGTAATTGGATATTAATTGTTGAGACTCCACTTCCTGGCTGCTTTCGGTATGCAATAACCTTAGAAAACGTTTGCCTGCAAACATTAAATAACTACTGTACTGCATATCTTGGGATTCATTTATAATAGCAGCGTTTTTAACACGCTCATCGTAATAAAACACAATCGGGCTTTGCCCCTGTATGGTCTTGCTCTTACGAAGCCCATTGGGATAATAAGCATAGCTCGCGTTTAGCTCAGCACTGCTATCGGTATACGAGACCAACCTGTTTTCTAAATCATAACCATAACTATGCCCTTTGCTGTTAGCTATAAGATTACCATTGGCATCATAACTAAAAGTAATGCTTTCCGATAATGTTACTTCTTCTACTAACTTATTATCCTTATCGTAGCGGTATTGGCTAATGCGCTGGTTGTTTTGTTTGTCTCTTTCGGTCTTAACACTTACATTATTGGCAGCATCATAGGCATATTCTATTTTAGATAACTGGTTTGCTTTAGCATCAGTAGTTTTTTCACAAAGCACTTGATTTAGGCTACTGTAACTATACTCCGTTGTTATATTTACTCTTCTATCGGAAGGGAATGCCGTAGAACTTCTAATCAGCTTAAGGATGTTTTGGGTAGTTGGGTCATACACATATTCACAACACAACAAGATGTTTTTATCTTCGGCTAAATTGTTGTCTAGCGTCACTTCTTTAGCCACCATACCCAAACCTGTGTATTCATAAAAAAGTGTAACTCCATTGCTAGTGGCAATAGATTTTATTTGTCCGCTATTAATTGGGGAATCTTCTTTACTTAGGTAAGTTACCGCTGTATGGTATTTTTCATCCACAGCAACGTTATTAATTCTACCAAAACTATCGTATTCAAAAAGGGTCTCTTTATTAAAAGCATCAGACAGACCAATAAGCATATTTGTAGCATTATAGGTATAGCTAATTTGCTTTCCATCTGGGTACTTTACCAGTGCTAGATTTCCATCTAGGGTATAGTCATAAGTCATTAGTCCTTGGCTTACACCATCTATAAGCTCCTCTAAGGTAGCTATTCGGAAAGTTAACGGATTATAGGTCCAATTCTTCTGATGGATTTTATTGTCCTTATCCTTAAAGCTGTAACTTTTTATAAGGTCGTTTTCAAAATAAGAATAGCTAAATACCGTACCAGCATAATCCGTACTTGTTGCTATACGCCCTACCGAATCGTAGGTAAAACTTCTTGCTTGCCCTAGCGGATTAATCTCTTTTGTTAGCTGGTTTAAATCACTGAATATAAACTGATCCCCTACAGCCTCTTCTGCCTCTTGCCCAGACTGTACTACGTTTATTTTTTCTAAAACGGCGTTATTAAACAAATCTCGTTCTGTTTGTTTGGTAGCCCTAATCTGATCAAATCCCGCATGGGAACGCTTCACAACGGATAACTCAAAATTATAGCCGAGCTGTGTTTCTGCCCAATGCTCCTCTTGTGAAGCAATATCGCCCAGTACAGCAGCAGTCATTTTATCATGAATATTGTAGGTGGCACCACCGCTTACCATTTGTGATGATGTTTCTGAAAACACCGATGTAGTAATCATCTTATGGTGGTCATTAAAACCAATACTACTGGCATGATGCCCATTGTAGTTTGTCTGCTCTGTTTGGGAAACCGAATCCTGTATAACATTCTTTTCATTACCAAGTATATCGGTAGTAAGGCTAAGCTCTCCTCTAGAGTTGTACTGGTAAGCTACTCTGGATTGGGCTCCTAATATCCCTTCTTCATAGACCAGTTGCCCTAGCTGATTATAGCTCTTTTGAGACAGAATCCGATCCGTATCTCCTGATCCATTAGTGTCCGATTCTTGTAGGAGCTGCCCAAAACCATTGCTATAAGTATGCAGCTTATATCCATTGGCAAATATTTTGGTTACCTTATTATTGGCATAGTCATACTCCCATTCTATAATTCCATCTAAAGGATATTCTGACTTTAGTATATTACCCATATTATCATAGCTATGGCTTACACCATAACCTAAGGCATTGCTGGTTTTAATTAACCAGCCAGTAGTAATATCTATTTCTTGGGTACTTGTATCACCCTGAGTGTTCGTATTCGCTACAGTTAAGATTCCATCTGATAATTTGTAAGATATTGCTTCTTCTGTACTGGCTAAATCATGAGTTTTACCGTCTACCCATGCTACTTTTTGGTTGGTAATACGACCTTTATCATCGTATTGATAGCTTATTTTCTTTTCTAATGAAGATAGTGCCTCTGCATCTACCTTATCGGCAAAGCCCGTAGTCATAGAAGCTATATTCTTATGGTCTTGGGTAAGCTCGCTTAGCTGCCCACGAATAACAGGAGCTGTATTGGCTGTTTTATCCCATATCCCATAATCTGCAGCATAACTCTGAATCAGAAGTCCATAAGAAGGCGTATCCTTGTACCTTGGGTCATCATAATCATAAGTCATACGTGCCGAAGAAGCCAGTTCTACAGCCTCTTGATTAGGCTTGCTTTCATAGCTATCTACAGCAATAAGATTGGCAAATACATCTATACTAGTTTTGGTTAGGTAATGGCGATATTCTCCTGAATCATTATAAACCTTTGTATGTTCTTCTGTTGGAGTTTGGTAATTAGGGTATTTGGCTATTAAATCATCATATGCAGGAAAAAAACCATCTTTGTCCTGGCCTTGAAAATTATTCGCCACTTGCTTTATTAGCTCCTTGTCAAGGGTGTAAATATTCCTTTCCAGTTCGAGATGAAGGTGGTTGTAGCAATGTTCCGTTATAAGTATTCCATCATGGATTTGAGTGGTATACGCATAGTCACTTCCATTTAATAATAGGGTGTCTTCAAAAGAAGAGGGAATATAGTTTGGAAACCCAGTATAATTATGTTCGTTATCAAGAGGGTTGTAGTTATAAGTAAACTCTCGACTATCCTCTAAATGCTGCTCTTTAACACAGGAAACAACATCTTTTAATGTAAAATCTGTACTGCTGAGTTTTAGCTTAATGGCGCTATATTCATAAAGAATCTTAAGACCATTGAAGTAGATCAGTTCAGAGACCAAACGGTTTTCTGATCCGCCATTATTAATAATGGTAGTTTTGTTTCCTAAAGGATCTTTATAACCTATAAGTTCCGAACTCTGATTAGCTACCAAATAGGAAAAATCAATGCTATTATTATCACTATCGGGATAAGAAATAGTAATGGCATCTTGACCATAATCAAAAATAATTTCTTGACCATAACCCGTTGTAATACTAAGCAATTTACTACTAAAAACACCTCCACTTGTAGTATTGTAATGGAACATAACGTAGTTTCCAAATCGGTCGTCTATACCGATTAGCCTACCATTTTTATCAAAATATTGGGTATTGCCATTTAGAAAACGTAATATATTGGCAGTCTGTTGGCTTGTATCGTAAGGAAAAGCAATGGAGGTGAACTCAAAGTTAGCATCTTCTAAGGTGTAATACCGCATGCCAGAGGAATAACTGCTGTCTATAAAAAAAGACTGGTCTCCATTGATAAAAACACGTTCCTCATAAATATAACTAAAAGGAAATTGCCAACCAAGGGGCAATCCCAACATTTGATTGCCAGAGTCTAAAGATGATTGAGAATATTTTATAGAAGGTGTTATGTTTTCTCCTAAAAAACCATATACCGTGGGCACGTTTAAACTCAAGGATAAATCACCTGTTCTAGGAGATACTTCTGCTCCAAGAGCATTATTAAAGTTTGAGGCATTGGATGCCTGTGACAAATTGGGATTGGAAGACTTTTTTTTAGCGCTCTTAGCTTTTACCGCCTTTTTTTGAGCTTTCTTGTTATTTTTATCTAATGACATCTTTTTTAATGTTTTTTTTAATGTTTTTTTTAATGTTTTGTTCCGCTTTATCACCCTGAGCATTACTAAGAATTGCCTATTTCCATCATTACAAGCTGCGAAGCAATCGGTAGCTTATCGACTAACAATAAGCAGATTGCTTTGCTATGCTCGTAATGGCACTATGCTTTTACTGTTTACACAGTTTCTTTTCTATTCCATCCCTAGTGGGAGTGCTTATTCAATAGATGTTTCTGCTTCCAACAATTCTGAAGCTGTCAACAATAATTCAAACTCAATACAATAGATATACTTATCCCAATGGATCTCGATATTTTCTGTTTTGGCCTTCTTCTTAATGGTTGGATATTCTTGTTCTAGCCATCCTTGGACAGCTTTCGGGTTTTTTCATAAGCTTTCTTCTTTGGCTTTTGGGGCATATAGCCCCAAGAACAAAGATAATCGCCCATAGTGGTGAGCCCAAGTTTTATTTCCAGCTCCCACTCCACTAGTTCCATTACCTCTTTTCTGGACCAAAGCGCATAGGACAACTTGAGCTGATCTGGCATGACATCCAATATCACTCCTTGGATCTGCTGTTCCTCTCCCTTGGTCAAAAACTTCTTGTCCTCCGATCTGGTGCCCCGCTTCGAGCCTTCTAGCTCTTTGCTCCCTTTTATAGCGTAGCTTTTACTCCAATTCGTAATGGTGTTGATATGCACACACATAATCAAAGCCTCTTCTTTTTCTTAACGCCTTTATTTATCATGACAATCGCCCGTTTACGTAACGGATCACGTATCTCGTCCTTTTATTTCCTGAAATATTCCTTTTCCATAGATCAAAGGTTCTGGATATTCAAAAAACATCATGATCCATTAACATGATCATTAACCACTTCAGCGGAAGTAAAATAAAGTAAATAAAGAAAATATGCCACTACAAAAATGACCAATAAAACTACTAGAACAATAGACACCAGAAGTAAAATCCTAGCAGCAGGCCAAAGATTAATATTTCCACCACCATTGTTTCCACCACCATTGTTTCCACCACCATTGTTTCCACCACCATTGTTTCCACCACCATTGTCTCTAGGATCATCTTCATAAATACCTTCTTGAGGAGCCATACCCCTCGCTAAATGCTCCTCCCTCCCATGATCACGAACGTTAGATATCTCAGTACCAGTAGTTTCCTCTTCATCCCCAGCAGCCCTCATATACCCAAAATTAAGCAGTTCTGGATAGGCATTAAATAGCGCTCTCCGTTGTGAGGTAGTTCCTCCACCCAGGTATAAGGTTCCTGGATCAACACCGCCTCTAAAACGGGCATCTTGTCTGGCGCTTTGCAGGGCGTTCCTTGCCATATCTTGGGGAGCTGTAGATTGAAAGGTAGGAGTTCTGTTGGGGGTCGTGGATTTGGGCGATTTTTTCATCGCAGGAATGATTACAAACACCACTACCAATACTACTACTATTATTGTTATTGCAACAGCAATAGCCCATCCAATAGGACCAAACGCCGATAATACAGCAAAGAGACCTGCTCCTGCTACAATAGCAAAATGTCCGCTTGGGTCTGTAAACATTATTGGATTTCCGTTGGCATAAGCATACCTATTAAGCAAAGGCGCAGTATCACGTGTCATAAATCGTTTGATACTGGGATTGTAATACCTAGCTCGTAAATAAATAAGACCAGACTCCACATCTAAATACTCCATGGAGTATTGAAAAGGATTAGCAAGGATAGTCAAGGCTTCTTCTTTTTTCTTTTTATTTTTTTGTACTACATCCGCTGGTATTTCTTTAGTTCCGCCATAGGCTCTGTAGTTATAAATATCTTTTAGCTTATTATCCTTATAGGTAGCCATCATATCCTTGTAATTGGATATTAATTGTTGAGACTCCACTTCCTGGCTGCTTTCGGTATGCAATAACCTTAGAAAACGTTTGCCTGCAAACATTAAATAACTACTGTGCTGCATATCTTGGGATTCATTTATAATAGCAGCATTCTTAACACGCTCATCGTAATAAAACACAATCGGGCTTTGCCCCTGTATCGTCTTGCTCTTACGAAGCCCATTGGGATAATAAGCATAGCTCGCGTTTAGCTCAGCACTGCTATCGGTATACGAGACCAACCTGTTTTCTAAGTCATAACCATAACTATGCCCTTTGCTGTTAGCTATAAGATTACCATTGGCATCATAACTAAAAGTAATGCTTTCGGATAATGTTACTTCTTCTACTAACTTATTATCCTTATCATAGCGGTATTGGCTAATGCGCTGGTTGTTTTGTTTGTCCCTTTCGGTCTTAACACTTACATTATTGGCAGCATCATAGACATATTCTATTTTAGATAACTGGTTTGCTTTAGCATCAGTAGTTTTTTCACAAAGCACTTGATTTAGGCTACTGTAACTATACTCGGTTGTTATATTTACTCTTCTATCGGAAGGGAATGCCGTAGAACTTCTAATCAGCTTAAGGATGTTTTGGGTAGTTGGGTCATACACATATTCACAACACAACAAGATGTTTTTATCTTCGGCTAAATTGTTGTCTAGCGTCACTTCTTTAGCAACCATACCCAAACCTGTGTATTCATAAAAAAGTGTAACTCCATTGCTAGTGGCAATAGATTTTATTTGTCCGCTATTAATTGGGGAATCTTCTTTACTTAGGTAAGTTACCGCTGTATGGTATTTTTCATCCACAGTAACCTTATCAATTCTACCAAAGCTATCGTATTCAAAATGGGTCTCTTTATTAAAAGCATCAGACAGACCAATAAGCATATTTGCAGCATTATAGGTATAGTTAATTTGCTTTCCATCTGGGTACTTTACCAGTGCTAGATTTCCGTCTAGGGTATAGTCATAAGTCATTAGTCCTTGGCTTACACCATCTATAAGCTCCTCTAAGGTAGCTATTCGGAAAGTTAACGGATTATAGGTCCAATTCTTCTGATGGATTTTATTGTCCTTATCCTTAAAGCTGTAACTTTTTATAAGGTCGTTTTCAAAATAAGAATAACTAAATACCGTACCAGCATAATCGGTACTTGTTGCTATACGCCCTACCGAATCGTAGGTAAAACTTCTTGCTTGCCCTAGCGGATTAATCTCTTTTGTTAGCTGGTTTAAATCGTTGAATATAAACTGATCCCCTACAGCCTCTTCTGCCTCTTGACCAGACTGTACTACCTTTATTTTTTCTAAAACGGCGTTATTAAACAAATCTCGTTCTGTTTCTTTGGTAGCCCTAATCTGATCAAATCCCGCATGGGAACGCTTCACAACGGATAACTCAAAATTATAGCCTAGCTCTGTCTCTGCCCAATGTTCCTCTTGTGAAGCAATATCGCCCAATACAGCAGCAGTCATTTTATCATGAATATTGTAGGTGGCACCACCGCTTACCGTTTGTGATGATGTTGCTGAAAACACCGATGTAGTAATCATCTTATGGTGGTCATTAAAACCAATACTACTGGCATGATGCCCATTGTAGTTTGTCTGCTCTGTTTGGGAAACCGAATCCTGTATAACCTTCTTTTCATTACCAAGTATATCGGTAGTAAGACTAAGCTCTCCTCTAGAGTTGTATTGGTAAGCTACTCTGGATTGGGCTCCTAATATCCCTTCTTCATAGACCAGTTGCCCTAGCTGATTATAGCTCTTTTGAGACAGAATCCGATCCGTATCTCCTGATCCATTAGTGTCCGATTCTTGTAGGAGCTGCCCAAAACCATTGCTATAAGTATGCAGCTTATAACCATTGGCAAATATTTTGGTTACCTTATTATTGGCATAGTCATACTCCCATTCTATAATTCCATCTAAAGGATATTCTGACTTTAGTATATTACCCATATTATCATAAGTATGGCTTACACCATAACCTAAGGCATTGCTGGTTTTAATTAACCAGCCAGTAGTAATATCTATTTCTTGGGTACTTGTATCACCCTGAGTGTTCGTATTCGCTACAGTTAAGATTCCATCTGATAAATTGTAAGATATAGCTTCTTCTGTACTGGCTAAATCATGAGTTTTACCATCTACCCATGCTACTTTTTGGTTGGTAATACGACCTTTATCATCGTATTGATAGCTTATTTTCTTTTCTAATGAAGATAGTGCCTCTGCATCTACCTTATCGGCAAAGCCCGTAGTCATAGAAGCTATATTCTTATGGTCTTGGGTAAGCTCGCTTAGCTGCCCACGAATAACAGGAGCTGTATTGGCTGTTTTATCCCATATCCCATAATCTGCAGCATAACTCTGAATCAGAAGTCCATAAGAAGGCGTATCCTTGTACCTTGGGTCATCATAATCATAAGTCATACGTGCCGAAGAAGCCAGTTCTACAGCCTCTTGATTAGGCTTGCTTTCATAGCTATCTACAGCAATAAGATTGGCAAATACATCTATACTAGTTTTGGTTAGGTAATGGCGATATTCTCCTGAATCATTATAAACCTTTGTATGTTCTTCTGTTGGAGTTTGGTAATTAGGGTATTTGGCTATTAAATCATCATATGCAGGAAAAAAACCATCTTTGTCCTGGCCTTGAAAATTATTCGCCACTTGCTTTATTAGCTCCTTGTCAAGGGTGTAAATATTCCTTTCCAGTTCGAGATGAAGGTGGTTGTAGCAATGTTCCGTTATAAGTATTCCATCATGGATTTGAGTGGTATACGCATAGTCACTTCCATTTAATAATAGGGTGTCTTCAAAAGAAGAGGGAATATAGTTTGGAAACCCAGTATAATTATGTTCGTTATCAAGAGGGTTGTAGTTATAAGTAAACTCTCGACTATCCTCTAAATGCTGCTCTTTAACACAGGAAACAACATCTTTTAATGTAAAATCTGTACTGCTGAGTTTTAGCTTAATGGCGCTATATTCATAAAGAATCTTAAGACCATTGAAGTAGATCAGTTCAGAGACCAAACGGTTTTCTGATCCGCCATTATTAATAATGGTAGTTTTGTTTCCTAAAGGATCTTTATAACCTATAAGTTCCGAACTCTGATTAGCTACCAAATAGGAAAAATCAATGCTATTATTATCACTATCGGGATAAGAAATAGTAATGGCATCTTGACCATAATCAAAAATAATTTCTTGACCATAACCCGTTGTAATACTAAGCAATTTACTACTAAAAACACCTCCACTTGTAGTATTGTAATGGAACATAACGTAGTTTCCAAATCGGTCGTCTATACCGATTAGCCTACCATTTTTATCAAAATATTGGGTATTGCCATTTAGAAAACGTAATATATTGGCAGTCTGTTGGCTTGTATCGTAAGGAAAAGCAATGGAGGTGAACTCAAAGTTAGCATCTTCTAAGGTGTAATACCGCATGCCAGAGGAATAACTGCTGTCTATAAAAAAAGACTGGTCTCCATTGATAAAAACACGTTCCTCATAAATATAACTAAAAGGAAATTGCCAACCAAGGGGCAATCCCAACATTTGATTGCCAGAGTCTAAAGATGATTGGGAATATTTTATAGAAGGTGTTATATTTTCTCCTAAAAAACCATATACCGTGGGCACGTTTAAACTCAAGGATAAATCACCTGTTCTAGGAGATACTTCTGCTCCAAGAGCATTATTAAAGTTTGAGGCATTGGATGCCTGTGACAAATTGGGATTGGAAGACCTTTTTTTAGCGCTCTTAGCTTTTACTGCCTTTTTTTGAGCTTTGTTGTTATTTTTATCTAATGACATCTTTTTTAATGTTTTTTTTTAATGTTTTTTTTAATGTTTTGTTCCGCTTTATCACCCTGAGCATTACTAAGAATTGCCTATTTCCATCATTACAAGCTGCGAAGCAATCGGTAGCTTATCGACTAACAATAAGCAGATTGCTTTGCTATGCTCGTAATGGCACTATGCTTTTACTGTTTACACAGTTTCTTTTCTATTCCATCCCTAGTGGGAGTGCTTATTCAATAGATGTTTCTGCTTCCAACAATTCTGAAGCTGTCAACAATAATTCAAACTCAATACCATAAACTTTCCCGCCCCAATTAATGCTCTTGATTTTAGCATTTAAAGGCTGATCTATTCGTAAAAGACCTTCGTTTTCCTTTTTGGTGCCACACTCAATGTGAGTTTCACCAATACGGAACTCGAGATAGACCATATTGCTATTATTACTCTGCATTGACAAGATTTTGACTATACCATTCTGTGGCACAACAGCCCTGCTCATCTCTTTACCACCGGAACCCCCGTATCTATTGTTCCCTATTTGAATGGCATCAACATTATTGCCACCAAAAAAAATAGACTGGCCTCTTATAATGGCTGTTTCAATTAGGTATAGATTTACTCAACTAAGTAGTATATAAATACCTAAAGTTTAAAAAAAAAGTAATTCAATACAAAAAAAATAATTACGGCAAATACAATAAACAAAATTATAGTTCCTGCTATAACTTCAGGATCATCAAACAGTTCACGAAAAAATCCAGGAGCAGGAACAGGAGCAACAGCAGGAGCAGGAGCAACAGGATGTCCCACACCAAGACCACCAAAAACAGCAGCATTGTTGCCAGCAGCATTGTTGCCAGCAGCATTGTTGCCAGCAGCATTGTTGCCATTTCCAGGAAGAATGGCTGGGCCTAAATACTGAGGAAGATTAGCATTAGTATCTGCCATTTCAATATCATTATCACTATCATCATCACTATCCGCAGCCGCTCTCAAATACCCAAAATTCAGCAGTTCAGGATAGGCATTAAATAGTGCCCTACGTTGTGAGGTAGTTCCTCCACCCAAGTATAGAGTCCCTGGATCAACACCGCCTCTAAAACGGGCATCTTGTCTGGCGCCTTGCAGGGCATTCCTTGCCATATCTTGGGGAGCTGTAGATTGAAAGGTAGCGGTTCTGTTGGGGGCCGTGGACTTGGTCCATTTTTTTATGGTCGGAACGGCTACATATACCACAAATAACACTGTTAAGACAACAGCTGTTATGATAAGGGCTGCTATAGCGATGTAAGGGGCAGCAACAGCTAATGCAGCAAAAAGACCTACTCCTGCTAGAACAACAAAATGTCCGCTTGGGTCTGTAAACATTATTGGATTTCCGTTGGCATAAGCATACCTATTAAGCAAGGGCGCAGTATCACGTGTCATAAATCGTTTGATACTAGGATTGTAATACCTAGCTCGTAAATAAATAAGACCAGACTCCACATCCAAATACTCCATGGAGTATTGAAAAGGATTAGCAAGGATAGTCAAGGCTTCTTCTTTTTTCTTTTTATTTTTTTGTACTACATCCGCTGGTATTTCTTTAGTTCCGCCATAGGCTCTGTAGTTATAAATATCTTTTAGCTTATTATCCTTATAGGTAGCCATCATATCCTTGTAATTGGATATTAATTGTTGAGACTCCACTTCCTGGCTGCTTTCGGTATGCAATAACCTTAGAAAACGTTTGCCTGCAAACATTAAATAACTACTGTACTGCATATCTTGGGATTCATTTATAATAGCAGCGTTTTTAACACGCTCATCGTAATAAAACACAATCGGGCTTTGCCCCTGTATCGTCTTGCTCTTACGAAGCCCATTGGGATAATAAGCATAGCTCGCGTTTAGCTCAGCACTGCTATCGGTATACGAGACCAACCTGTTTTCTAAATCATAGCCATAACTATGCCCTTTGCTGTTAGCTATAAGATTACCATTGGCATCATAACTAAAGGTAATGCTTTCTGATAATGTTACTTCTTCTACTAACTTATTATCCTTATCGTAGCGGTATTGGCTAATGCGCTGGTTGTTTTGTTTGTCTCTTTCGGTCTTAACACTTACATTATTGGCAGCATCATAAGCATATTCTATTTTAGATAGCTGGTTTGCTTTAGCATCAGTAGTTTTTTCACAAAGCACTTGATTTAGGCTACTGTAACTATACTCCGTTGTTATATTTACTCTTCTATCGGAAGGGAATGCCGTAGAACTTCTAATCAGCTTAAGGATGTTTTGGGTAGTTGGGTCATACACATATTCACAACACAACAAGATGTTTTTATCTTCGGCTAAATTGTTGTCTAGCGTCACTTCTTTAGCAACCATACCCAAACCTGTGTATTCATAAAAAAGTGTAACTCCATTGCTAGTGGCAATAGATTTTATTTGTCCGCTATTAATTGGGGAATCTTCTTTACTTAGGTAAGTTACCGCTGTATGGTATTTTTCATCCACAGTAACCTTATCAATTCTACCAAAGCTATCGTATTCAAAATGGGTCTCTTTATTAAAAGCATCAGACAGACCAATAAGCATATTTGCAGCATTATAGGTATAGTTAATTTGCTTTCCATCTGGGTACTTTACCAGTGCTAGATTTCCATCTAGGGTATAGTCATAAGTCATTAGTCCTTGGCTTACACCATCTATAAGCTCCTCTAAGGTAGCTATTCGGAAAGTTAACGGATTATAGGTCCAATTCTTCTGATGGATTTTATTGTCCTTATCCTTAAAACTGTAACTTTTTATAAGGTCGTTTTCAAAATAAGAATAGCTAAATACCGTACCAGCATAATCCGTACTTGTTGCTATACGCCCTACCGAATCGTAGGTAAAACTTCTTGCTTGCCCTAGCGGATTAATCTCTTTTGTTAGCTGGTTTAAATCACTGAATATAAACTGATCCCCTACAGCCTCTTCTGCCTCTTGACCAGACTGTACTACCTTTATTTTTTCTAAAACGGCGTTATTAAACAAATCTCGTTCTGTTTCTTTGGTAGCCCTAATCTGATCAAATCCCGAATGGGAACGCTTCACAACGGATAACTCAAAATTATAGCCGAGCTGTGTTTCTGCCCAATGCTCCTCTTGTGAAGCAATATCGCCCAGTACAGCAGCAGTCATTTTATCATGAATATTGTAGGTGGCACCACCGCTTACCGTTTGTGATGATGTTTCTGAAAACACCGCTGTAGTAATCATCTTATGGTGGTCATTAAAACCAATACTACTGGCATGATGCCCATTGTAGTTTGTCTGCTCTGTTTGGGAAACCGAATCCTGTATAACCTTCTTTTCATTACCAAGTATATCGGTAGTAAGACTAAGCTCTCCTCTAGAGTTGTATTGGTAAGTTACTCTGGATTGGGCTCCTAATATCCCTTCTTCATAGACCAGTTGCCCTAGCTGATTATAGCTCTTTTGAGACAGAATCCGATCCGTATCTCCTGATCCATTAGTGTCCGATTCTTGTAGGAGCTGCCCAAAACCATTGCTATAAGTATGCAGCTTATAACCATTGGCAAATATTTTGGTTACCTTATTATTGGCATAGTCATACTCCCATTCTATAATTCCATCTAAAGGATATTCTGACTTTAGTATATTACCCATATTATCATAGGTATGGCTTACACCATAACCTAAGGCATTGCTGGTTTTAATTAACCAACCAGTAGTAATATCTATTTCTTGGGTACTTGTATCACCCTGAGTGTTCGTATTCGCTACAGTTAAGATTCCATCTGATAAATTGTAAGATATAGCTTCTTCTGTACTGGCTAAATCATGAGTTTTACTGTCTACCCATGCTACTTTTTGGTTGGTAATACGACCTTTATCATCGTATTGATAGCTTATTTTCTTTTCTAATGAAGATAGTGCCTCTGCATCTACCTTATCGGCAAAGCCCGTAGTCATAGAAGCTATATTCTTATGGTCTTGGGTAAGCTCGCTTAGCTGCCCACGAATAACAGGAGCTGTATTGGCTGTTTTATCCCATATCCCATAATCTGCAGTATAACTCTGAACCAAAAGCCCATAGGAAGGCGTATCCTTGTACCTTGGGTCATCATAATCATAAGTCATACGTGCCGAAGAAGCCAGTTCTACAGCCTCTTGATTAGGCTTGCTTTCATAGCTATCTACAGCAATAAGATTGGCAAATACATCTATACTAGTTTTGGTTAGGTAATGGCGATATTCTCCGGAATCATTATAAACCTTTGTATGTTCTTCTGTTGGAGTTTGGTAATTAGGGTATTTCGCTATTAAATCATCATATGCAGGAAAAAAACCATCTTTGTCCTGGCCTTGAAAATTATTCGCCACTTGCTTTATTAGCTCCTTGTCAAGGGTGTAAATATTCCTTTCCAGTTCGAGATGAAGGTGGTTGTAGCAATGTTCCGTTATAAGTATTCCATCATGGATTTGAGTGGTATACGCATAGTCACTTCCATTTAATAATAGGGTGTCTTCAAAAGAAGAGGGAATATAGTTTGGAAAACCAGTATAATTATGTTCGTTATCAAGAGGGTTGTAGTTATAAGTAAACTCTCGACTATCCTCTAAATGCTGCTCTTTAACACAGGAAACAACATCTTTTAATGTAAAATCTGTACTGCTTAGTTTTAGTTTAATGGCGCTATATTCATAAAGAATCTTAAGACCATTGAAGTAGATCAGTTCAGAGACCAAACGGTTTTCTGATCCGCCATTATTAATAATGGTAGTTTTGTTTCCTAAAGGATCTTTATATCCTATAAGTTCCGAACTCTGATTAGCTACCAAATAGGAAAAATCAATGCTATTATTATCACTATCGGGATAAGAAATAGTAATGGCATCTTGACCATAATCAAAAATAATTTCTTGACCATAACCCGTTGTAATACTAAGCAATTTACTACTAAAAACACCTCCACTTGTAGTATTGTAATGGAACATAACGTAGTTTCCAAATCGGTCGTCTATACCGATTAGCCTACCATTTTTATCAAAATATTGGGTATTGCCATTTAGAAAACGTAATATATTGGCAGTCTGTTGGCTTGTATCGTAAGGAAAAGCAATGGAGGTGAACTCAAAGTTAGCATCTTCTAAGGTGTAATACCGCATGCCAGAGGAATAACTGCTGTCTATAAAAAAAGACTGGTCTCCATTGATAAAAACACGTTCCTCATAAATATAACTAAAAGGAAATTGCCAACCAAGGGGCAATCCCAACATTTGATTGCCAGAGTCTAAAGATGATTGGGAATATTTTATAGAAGGTGTTATATTTTCTCCTAAAAAACCATATACCGTGGGCACGTTTAAACTCAAGGATAAATCACCTGTTCTAGGAGATACTTCTGCTCCAAGAGCATTATTAAAGTTTGAGGCATTGGATGCCTGTGACAAATTGGGATTGGAAGACCTTTTTTTAGCGCTCTTAGCTTTTACTGCCTTTTTTTGAGCTTTGTTGTTATTTTTATCTAATGACATCTTTTTTAATGTTTTTTTTTAATGTTTTTTTTAATGTTTTGTTCCGCTTTATCACCCTGAGCATTACTAAGAATTGCCTATTTCCATCATTACAAGCTGCGAAGCAATCGGTAGCTTATCGACTAACAATAAGCAGATTGCTTTGCTATGCTCGTAATGGCACTATGCTTTTACTGTTTACACAGTTTCTTTTCTATTCCATCCCTAGTGGGAGTGCTTATTCAATAGATGTTTCTGCTTCCAACAATTCTGAAGCTGTCAACAATAATTCAAACTCAATACCATAAACCTTCCCGCCCCAATTAATGCTCTTGATTTTAGCATTTAAAGGCTGATCTATTCGTAAAAGACCTTCGTTTTCCTTTTTCTTTCACATTCGATAATCGTGTTGGAAATACCGAACTTGAGATAGTCTATGATATATTCTTTTTGAGCTTTGCTCATTCTAAATAAGTAATATATAAGCCTGATATGTAAATCATTAATCACCCTCCTTCTAATAACTGTATGAATTATAGATATTATGCAAAAAATATAACTGCGCCAATTAGAAGAACAATAATAAAGAATAGTACAAGTACAAATAATCTACAATAATCAATTCGATAATTACAACCACCATCATCACTATCATCACTATCATTACCATCACTAGCATTATCAGCATTAACAACAGCACCAATACTCATTGAATTAGGATTGGTCTCATTTGGAGCATAGCTGGACTCAGACTGGCCACTAAGATTCTCTAAGTCTGAACTACTTACACTAGCATTAGGGCGATTAAGGCGAGGTAGCATGGGCGGAATCATCCCTGCCCTCAAATACCCAAAATTAAGTAGTTCTGGATAGGCATTAAATAGCGCTCTACGTTGTGAGGTAGTTCCTCCGCCCAAATATAGTGTTCCTGGATCAACACCGCCTCTAAAACGGGCATCTTGTCTGGCGCCTTGCAGGGCATTCCTTGCCATATCTTGGGGAGCTGTAGATTGAAAGGTAGCGGTTCTGTTGGGGGCCGTGGATTTGGGCGATTTTTTCATCGCAGGAATGATTACAAACACCACTACCAATACTACTACTATTATTGTTATTGCAACAGCAATAGCCCACCCAATAGGACCAAACGCCGATAATGCAGCAAAAAGACCTACTCCTGCTACAATAGCAAAATGTCCGCTTGGGTCTGTAAACATTATTGGATTTCCGTTGGCATAAGCATACCTATTAAGCAAAGGCGCAGTATCACGTGTCATAAATCGTTTGATACTAGGATTGTAATACCTAGCTCGCAGATAAATAAGACCAGACTCCACATCTAAATACTCCATAGAATATTGAAAAGGATTCGCAAGGATAGTCAAGGCTTCTTCTTTTTTCTTTTTATTTTTTTGTACTACATCCGCTGGTATTTCTTTAGTTCCGCCATAGGCTCTGTAGTTATAAATATCTTTTAGCTTATTATCCTTATAGGTAGCCATCATATCCTTGTAATTGGATATTAATTGTTGAGACTCCACTTCCTGGCTGCTTTCGGTATGCAATAACCTTAGAAAACGTTTGCCTGCAAACATTAAATAACTACTGTGCTGCATATCTTGGGATTCATTTATAATAGCAGCATTCTTAACACGCTCATCGTAATAAAACACAATCGGGCTTTGCCCCTGTATGGTCTTGCTCTTACGAAGCCCATTGGGATAATAAGCATAGCTGGCGTTTAGCTCAGCACTGCTATCGGTATACGAGACCAACCTGTTTTCTAAATCATAACCATAACTATGCCCTTTGCTGTTAGCTATAAGATTACCATTGGCATCATAACTAAAAGTAATGCTTTCGGATAATGTTACTTCTTCTACTAACTTATTATCCTTATCATAGCGGTATTGGCTAATGCGCTGGTTGTTTTGTTTGTCCCTTTCGGTCTTAACACTTACATTATTGGCAGCATCATAAGCATATTCTATTTTAGATAACTGGTTTGCTTTAGCATCAGTAGTTTTTTCACAAAGCACTTGATTTAGGCTACTGTAACTATACTCCGTTGTTATATTTACTCTTCTATCGGAAGGGAATGCCGTAGAACTTCTAATCAGCTTAAGGATGTTTTGGGTAGTTGGGTCATACACATATTCACAACACAACAAGATGTTTTTATCTTCGGCTAAATTGTTGTCTAGCGTCACTTCTTTAGCAACCATACCCAAACCTGTGTATTCATAAAAAAGTGTAACTCCATTGCTAGTGGCAATAGATTTTATTTGTCCGCTATTAATTGGGGAATCTTCTTTACTTAGGTAAGTTACCGCTGTATGGTATTTTTCATCCACAGTAACCTTATCAATTCTACCAAAGCTATCGTATTCAAAATGGGTCTCTTTATTAAAAGCATCAGACAGACCAATAAGCATATTTGCAGCATTATAGGTATAGTTAATTTGCTTTCCATCTGGGTACTTTACCAGTGCTAGATTTCCGTCTAGGGTATAGTCATAAGTCATTAGTCCTTGGCTTACACCATCTATAAGCTCCTCTAAGGTAGCTATTCGGAAAGTTAACGGATTATAGGTCCAATTCTTCTGATGGATTTTATTTTCCTTATCCTTAAAGCTGTAACTTTTTATAAGGTCGTTTTCAAAATAAGAATAACTAAATACCGTACCAGCATAATCGGTACTTGTTGCTATACGCCCTACCGAATCGTAGGTAAAACTTCTTGCTTGCCCTAGCGGATTAATCTCTTTTGTTAGCTGGTTTAAATCGTTGAATATAAACTGATCCCCTACAGCCTCTTCTGCCTCTTGCCCAGACTGTACTACCTTTATTTTTTCTAAAACGGCGTTATTAAACAAATCTCGTTCTGTTTCTTTGGTAGCCCTAATCTGATCAAATCCCGCATGGGAACGCTTCACAACGGATAACTCAAAATTATAGCCGAGCTGTGTTTCTGCCCAATGCTCCTCTTGTGAAGCAATATCGCCCAGTACAGCAGCAGTCATTTTATCATGAATATTGTAGGTGGCACCACCGCTTACCGTTTGTGATGATGTTTCTGAAAACACCGCTGTAGTAATCATCTTATGGTGGTCATTAAAACCAATACTACTGGCATGATGCCCATTGTAGTTTGTCTGCTCTGTTTGGGAAACCGAATCCTGTATAACCTTCTTTTCATTACCAAGTATATCGGTAGTAAGACTAAGCTCTCCTCTAGAGTTGTATTGGTAAGTTACTCTGGATTGGGCTCCTAATATCCCTTCTTCATAGACCAGTTGCCCTAGCTGATTATAGCTCTTTTGAGACAGGACCCGATCCGTATCTCCTGATCCATTATTGTCCGATTCTTGTAGGAGCTGCCCAAAACCATTGCTATAAGTATGCAGCTTATATCCATTGGCAAATATTTTGGTTACCTTATTATTGGCATAGTCATACTCCCATTCTATAATTCCATCTAAAGGATATTCTGACTTTAGTATATTACCCATATTATCATAGGTATGGCTTACACCATAACCTAAGGCATTGCTGGTTTTAATTAACCAACCAGTAGTAATATCTATTTCTTGGGTACTTGTATCACCCTGAGTGTTCGTATTCGCTACAGTTAAGATTCCATCTGATAAATTGTAAGATATAGCTTCTTCTGTACTGGCTAAATCATGAGTTTTACCATCTACCCATGCTACTTTTTGGTTGGTAATACGACCTTTATCATCGTATTGATAGCTTATTTTCTTTTCTAATGAAGATAGTGCCTCTGCATCTACCTTATCGGCAAAGCCCGTAGTCATAGAAGCTATATTCTTATGGTCTTGGGTAAGCTCGCTTAGCTGCCCACGAATAACAGGAGCTGTATTGGCTGTTTTATCCCATATCCCATAATCTGCAGCATAACTCTGAATCAGAAGTCCATAAGAAGGCGTATCCTTGTACCTTGGGTCATCATAATCATAAGTCATACGTGCCGAAGAAGCCAGTTCTACAGCCTCTTGATTAGGCTTGCTTTCATAGCTATCTACAGCAATAAGATTGGCAAATACATCTATACTAGTTTTGGTTAGGTAATGGCGATATTCTCCTGAATCATTATAAACCTTTGTATGTTCTTCTGTTGGAGTTTGGTAATTAGGGTATTTGGCTATTAAATCATCATATGCAGGAAAAAAACCATCTTTGTCCTGGCCTTGAAAATTATTCGCCACTTGCTTTATTAGCTCCTTGTCAAGGGTGTAAATATTCCTTTCCAGCTCGAGATGAAGGTGGTTGTAGCAATGTTCCGTTATAAGTATTCCATCATGGATTTGAGTGGTATACGCATAGTCACTTCCATTTAATAATAGGGTGTCTTCAAAAGAAGAGGGAATATAGTTTGGAAAACCAGTATAATTATGTTCGTTATCAAGAGGGTTGTAGTTATAAGTAAACTCTCGACTATCCTCTAAATGCTGCTCTTTAACACAGGAAACAACATCTTTTAATGTAAAATCTGTACTGCTTAGTTTTAGTTTAATGGCGCTATATTCATAAAGAATCTTAAGACCATTGAAGTAGATCAGTTCAGAGACCAAACGGTTTTCTGATCCGCCATTATTAATAATGGTAGTTTTGTTTCCTAAAGGATCTTTGTAACCGATAAGTTCCGAGCTCTGATTAGCTACCAAATAGGAAAAATCAATGCTATTATTATCACTATCGGGATAAGAAATAGTAATGACATCTTGACCATAATCAAAAATAATTTCTTGACCATAACCCGTTGTAATACTAAACAATTTACTGCTAAAAACACCTCCACTTGTAGTATTGTAATGGAACATAACGTAGTTTCCAAATCGGTCGTCTATACCGATTAGCCTACCATTTTTATCAAAATATTGGGTATTGCCATTTAGAAAACGTAATATATTGGCAGTCTGTTGGCTTGTATCGTAAGGAAAAGCCATGGAGGTGAACTCAAAGTTAGCATCTTCTAAGGTGTAATACCGCATGCCAGAGGAATAACTACTGTCTATAAAAAAAGACTGGTCTCCATTGATAAAAACACGTTCCTCATAAATATAACTAAAAGGAAATTGCCAACCAAGGGGCAATCCCAACATTTGATTGCCAGAATCTAAAGATGATTGGGAATATTTTATAGAAGGTGTTATATTTTCTCCTAAAAAACCATATACCGTGGGTACGTTTAAACTCAAAGATAAATCACCTGTTCTAGGAGATACTTCTGCTCCAAGAGCATTATTAAAGTTTGAGGCATTGGATGCCTGTGACAAATTGGGATTGGAAGACCTTTTTTTAGCGCTCTTAGCTTTTACCGCCTTTTTTTGAGCTTTGTTGTTATTTTTATCTAATGACATCTTTTTTAATGTTTTTTTAATGTTTTATCACCCTTAGCATTACTAAGAATTACCCATTTACATCATTACAAGCTGCGAAGCAATCGGTAACTAATTGATTAACAATAAGCAGATTGCTTCGCTATACTCGTAATGGTACTATGCTTTTACTGTTTACACAGTTTCTTTTCTATTCCATCCAATATGGTATTTATTCTGTAACTTTTTCTGCTTCCAACAATTCTGAAGCTGTCAACAATAATTCAAACTCAATACCATAAACCTTCCCGCCCCAATTAATGCTCTTGATTTTAGCATTTAAAGGCTGATCTATTCGTAAAAGACCTTCGTTTTCCTTTTTGGTTCCACACCAACGAAGGTGTCCCCTAAACCGAAGTGGAGGTAGACCTTATTATTATTATTATTCATCTTTATTATCCGACAATCAAAAAAGTCAATTTGGCAAAGAGAAAAAATATTAAAAATACTGTGTAGAAAGGCATAATTAAACCGTTAAGAATACCTTCCATACCTTCCATAGCTAAAAGAGCTTCAGCCCTTCTTCTATAATAATTATATTGTATCTTTTAATTTAGTCCTTAATTAGCTATTATATATTGCTGCTATTATACTAGCAATAAAAAGAAGGAAAGCTAGAATAATAAAAGGAACTAGCTCCCAGACATAACGGCCAGGCAAATATTGAAGCCATAACAAAAAGCATAACATATCACCACAAGATAAAGGAGCAGCAGCAGCAGCAGCAGCAACAGCAACAGCAGGAACAGGAACAGGAACAGGAACAGGAACAGGAACAAGAACAGGAACAGGAGCAACAGCATTACTACGAACCCGAGGAAGATTAGCTTCAGTATCCATATTATTATCATCATCATTATCATCATCACTACGCGCAGCAGCCCTCAAATATCCAAAATTAAGCAGTTCAGGATAGGCATTAAATAGCGCTCTACGTTGTGAGGTAGTTCCTCCACCCAGGTATAGTGTTCCTGGATCAACACCGCCTCTAAAACGGGCATCTTGTCTGGCGCCTTGCAGGGCGTTCCTTGCCATATCTTGGGGAGCTGTAGATTGAAAGGTAGGAGTTCTGTTGGGGGTCGTGGATTTGGGCGATTTTTTCATCGCAGGAATGATTACAAACACCACTACCAATACTACTACTATTATTGTTATTGCAACAGCAATAGCCCACCCAATAGGACCAAACGCCGATAATGCAGCAAAAAGACCTACTCCTGCTACAATAGCAAAATGTCCGCTTGGGTCTGTAAACATTATTGGATTTCCGTTGGCATAAGCATACCTATTAAGCAAAGGCGCAGTATCACGTGTCATAAATCGTTTGATACTAGGATTGTAATACCTAGCTCGCAGATAAATAAGACCAGACTCCACATCTAAATACTCCATAGAATATTGAAAAGGATTCGCAAGGATAGTCAAGGCTTCTTCTTTTTTCTTTTTATTTTTTTGTACTACATCCGCTGGTATTTCTTTAGTTCCGCCATAGGCTCTGTAGTTATAAATATCTTTTAGCTTATTATCCTTATAGGTAGCCATCATATCCTTGTAATTGGATATTAATTGTTGAGACTCCACTTCCTGGCTGCTTTCGGTATGCAATAACCTTAGAAAACGTTTGCCTGCAAACATTAAATAACTACTGTGCTGCATATCTTGGGATTCATTTATAATAGCAGCATTCTTAACACGCTCATCGTAATAAAACACAATCGGGCTTTGCCCCTGTATGGTCTTGCTCTTACGAAGCCCATTGGGATAATAAGCATAGCTGGCGTTTAGCTCAGCACTGCTATCGGTATACGAGACCAACCTGTTTTCTAAATCATAACCATAACTATGCCCTTTGCTGTTAGCTATAAGATTACCATTGGCATCATAACTAAAAGTAATGCTTTCGGATAATGTTACTTCTTCTACTAACTTATTATCCTTATCATAGCGGTATTGGCTAATGCGCTGGTTGTTTTGTTTGTCCCTTTCGGTCTTAACACTTACATTATTGGCAGCATCATAAGCATATTCTATTTTAGATAACTGGTTTGCTTTAGCATCAGTAGTTTTTTCACAAAGCACTTGATTTAGGCTACTGTAACTATACTCGGTTGTTATATTTACTCTTCTATCGGAAGGGAATGCCGTAGAACTTCTAATCAGCTTAAGGATGTTTTGGGTAGTTGGGTCATACACATATTCACAACACAACAAGATGTTTTTATCTTCGGCTAAATTGTTGTCTAGCGTCACTTCTTTAGCAACCATACCCAAACCTGTGTATTCATAAAAAAGTGTAACTCCATTGCTAGTGGCAATAGATTTTATTTGTCCGCTATTAATTGGGGAATCTTCTTTACTTAGGTAAGTTACCGCTGTATGGTATTTTTCATCCACAGTAACCTTATCAATTCTACCAAAGCTATCGTATTCAAAATGGGTCTCTTTATTAAAAGCATCAGACAGACCAATAAGCATATTTGCAGCATTATAGGTATAGTTAATTTGCTTTCCATCTGGGTACTTTACCAGTGCTAGATTTCCGTCTAGGGTATAGTCATAAGTCATTAGTCCTTGGCTTACACCATCTATAAGCTCCTCTAAGGTAGCTATTCGGAAAGTTAACGGATTATAGGTCCAATTCTTCTGATGGATTTTATTTTCCTTATCCTTAAAGCTGTAACTTTTTATAAGGTCGTTTTCAAAATAAGAATAACTAAATACCGTACCAGCATAATCGGTACTTGTTGCTATACGCCCTACCGAATCGTAGGTAAAACTTCTTGCTTGCCCTAGCGGATTAATCTCTTTTGTTAGCTGGTTTAAATCGTTGAATATAAACTGATCCCCTACAGCCTCTTCTGCCTCTTGCCCAGACTGTACTACCTTTATTTTTTCTAAAACGGCGTTATTAAACAAATCTCGTTCTGTTTCTTTGGTAGCCCTAATCTGATCAAATCCCGCATGGGAACGCTTCACAACGGATAACTCAAAATTATAGCCGAGCTGTGTTTCTGCCCAATGCTCCTCTTGTGAAGCAATATCGCCCAGTACAGCAGCAGTCATTTTATCATGAATATTGTAGGTGGCACCACCGCTTACCGTTTGTGATGATGTTTCTGAAAACACCGCTGTAGTAATCATCTTATGGTGGTCATTAAAACCAATACTACTGGCATGATGCCCATTGTAGTTTGTCTGCTCTGTTTGGGAAACCGAATCCTGTATAACCTTCTTTTCATTACCAAGTATATCGGTAGTAAGACTAAGCTCTCCTCTAGAGTTGTATTGGTAAGTTACTCTGGATTGGGCTCCTAATATCCCTTCTTCATAGACCAGTTGCCCTAGCTGATTATAGCTCTTTTGAGACAGAATCCGATCCGTATCTCCTGATCCATTAGTGTCCGATTCTTGTAGGAGCTGCCCAAAACCATTGCTATAAGTATGCAGCTTATAACCATTGGCAAATATTTTGGTTACCTTATTATTGGCATAGTCATACTCCCATTCTATAATTCCATCTAAAGGATATTCTGACTTTAGTATATTACCCATATTATCATAAGTATGGCTTACACCATAACCTAAGGCATTGCTGGTTTTAATTAACCAACCAGTAGTAATATCTATTTCTTGGGTACTTGTATCACCCTGAGTGTTCGTATTCGCTACAGTTAAGATTCCATCTGATAAATTGTAAGATATAGCTTCTTCTGTACTGGCTAAATCATGAGTTTTACCATCTACCCATGCTACTTTTTGGTTGGTAATACGACCTTTATCATCGTATTGATAGCTTATTTTCTTTTCTAATGAAGATAGTGCCTCTGCATCTACCTTATCGGCAAAGCCCGTAGTCATAGAAGCTATATTCTTATGGTCTTGGCTAAGCTCGCTTAGCTGCCCACGAATAACAGGAGCTGTATTGGCTGTTTTATCCCATATCCCATAATCTGCAGCATAACTCTGAATCAGAAGTCCATAAGAAGGCGTATCCTTGTACCTTGGGTCATCATAATCATAAGTCATACGTGCCGAAGAAGCCAGTTCTACAGCCTCTTGATTAGGCTTGCTTTCATAGCTATCTACAGCAATAAGATTGGCAAATACATCTATACTAGTTTTGGTTAGGTAATGGCGATATTCTCCTGAATCATTATAAACCTTTGTATGTTCTTCTGTTGGAGTTTGGTAATTAGGGTATTTGGCTATTAAATCATCATATGCAGGAAAAAAACCATCTTTGTCCTGGCCTTGAAAATTATTCGCCACTTGCTTTATTAGCTCCTTGTCAAGGGTGTAAATATTCCTTTCCAGTTCGAGATGAAGGTGGTTGTAGCAATGTTCCGTTATAAGTATTCCATCATGGATTTGAGTGGTATACGCATAGTCACTTCCATTTAATAATAGGGTGTCTTCAAAAGAAGAGGGAATATAGTTTGGAAAACCAGTATAATTATGTTCGTTATCAAGAGGGTTGTAGTTATAAGTAAACTCTCGACTATCCTCTAAATGCTGCTCTTTAACACAGGAAACAACATCTTTTAATGTAAAATCTGTACTGCTTAGTTTTAGTTTAATGGCGCTATATTCATAAAGAATCTTAAGACCATTGAAGTAGATCAGTTCAGAGACCAAACGGTTTTCTGATCCGCCATTATTAATAATGGTAGTTTTGTTTCCTAAAGGATCTTTATAACCGATAAGTTCCGAACTCTGATTAGCTACCAAATAGGAAAAATCAATGCTATTATTATCACTATCGGGATAAGAAATAGTAATGGCATCTTGACCATAATCAAAAATAATTTCTTGACCATAACCCGTTGTAATACTAAGCAATTTACTACTAAAAACACCTCCACTTGTAGTATTGTAATGGAACATAACGTAGTTTCCAAATCGGTCGTCTATACCGATTAGCCTACCATTTTTATCAAAATATTGGGTATTGCCATTTAGAAAACGTAATATATTGGCAGTCTGTTGGCTTGTATCGTAAGGAAAAGCAATGGAGGTGAACTCAAAGTTAGCATCTTCTAAGGTGTAATACCGCATGCCAGAGGCATAACTGCTGTCTATAAAAAAAGACTGGTCTCCATTGATAAAAACACGTTCCTCATAAATATAACTAAAAGGAAATTGCCAACCAAGGGGCAATCCCAACATTTGATTGCCAGAGTCTAAAGATGATTGGGAATATTTTATAGAAGGTGTTATATTTTCTCCTAAAAAACCATATACCGTGGGCACGTTTAAACTCAAGGATAAATCACCTGTTCTAGGAGATACTTCTGCTCCAAGAGCATTATTAAAGTTTGAGGCATTGGATGCCTGTGACAAATTGGGATTGGAAGACCTTTTTTTAGCGCTCTTAGCTTTTACTGCCTTTTTTTGAGCTTTGTTGTTATTTTTATCTAATGACATCTTTTTTAATGTTTTTTTTTAATGTTTTTTTTAATGTTTTGTTCCGCTTTATCACCCTGAGCATTACTAAGAATTGCCTATTTCCATCATTACAAGCTGCGAAGCAATCGGTAGCTTATCGACTAACAATAAGCAGATTGCTTTGCTATGCTCGTAATGGCACTATGCTTTTACTGTTTACACAGTTTCTTTTCTATTCCATCCCTAGTGGGAGTGCTTATTCAATAGATGTTTCTGCTTCCAACAATTCTGAAGCTGTCAACAATAATTCAAACTCAATACAATAAACCTTCCCGCCCCAATTAATGCTCTTGATTTTAGCATTTAAAGGCTGATCTATTCGTAAAAGACCTTCGTTTTCTTTTTTGGTGCCACACCAACGAAGGTGTCCCCTATACCGAGGTGGAGGTAGACCTTATTATTATTATTATTATTATTATTCATCTTTAAGCTAGGAATACCAATATAAAGCTTTGAGAAAGCCAAAAATAATAAAAAATATGCCCCAGGCAGGCATAATAAAACCGTGAAGAATACCTCCCATACCTTCCTCAGCAACAAGATCTCCAGCCTCTCTATAATAATACAAAATACCAGATGGTGGGTCATTGTCACTGTCACTGTCATTGTCATTCAAATCATCGTTTGGCTCGAAAGGTTCAGGTACTAATCGACTGGCTACCACAGTGGGGAGAAGAAAAACTATAAAACTATATAGTAGCCAAGAGAAAACAAAATTAACGAATCCCTCAAAAAAACCTATCTCATGAGACCCCAACCCAAGATCGTTGAAACCCGCTCTCATATACCCAAAATTAAGCAGTTCTGGATAGGCATTAAATAGCGCTCTACGTTGTGAAGTAGTTCCTCCACCCAGGTATAAGGTTCCTGGATCAACACCGCCTCTAAAACGGGCATCTTGTCTGGCGCTTTGCAGGGCGTTCCTTGCCATATCTTGGGGAGCTGTAGATTGAAAGGTAGGAGTTCTGTTGGGGGTCGTGGATTTGGGCGATTTTTTCATCGCAGGAATGATTACAAACACCACTACCAATACTACTACTATTATTGTTATTGCAACAGCAATAGCCCACCCAATAGGACCAAACGCCGATAATGCAGCAAAAAGACCTACTCCTGCTACAATAGCAAAATGTCCGCTTGGGTCTGTAAACATTATTGGATTTCCGTTGGCATAAGCATACCTATTAAGCAAAGGCGCAGTATCACGTGTCATAAATCGTTTGATACTGGGATTGTAATACCTAGCTCGCAGATAAATAAGACCAGACTCCACATCTAAATACTCCATGGAGTATTGAAAAGGATTAGCAAGGATAGTCAAGGCTTCTTCTTTTTTCTTTTTATTTTTTTGTACTACATCCGCTGGTATTTCTTTAGTTCCGCCATAGGCTCTGTAGTTATAAATATCTTTTAGCTTATTATCCTTATAGGTAGCCATCATATCCTTGTAATTGGATATTAATTGTTGAGACTCCACTTCCTGACTGCTTTCGGTATGCAATAATCTTAGAAAACGTTTGCCTGCAAACATTAAATAACTACTGTGCTGCATATCTTGGGATTCATTTATAATAGTAGCGTTTTTAACACGCTCATCGTAATAAAACACAATCGGGCTTTGCCCCTGTATGGTCTTGCTCTTACGAAGCCCATTGGGATAGTAAGCATAGCTCGCGTTTAGCTCAGCACTGCTATCGGTATACGAGACCAACCTGTTTTCTAAGTCATAACCATAACTATGCCCTTTGCTGTTAGCTATAAGATTACCATTGGCATCATAACTAAAAGTAATGCTTTCGGATAATGTTACTTCTTCTACTAACTTATTATCCTTATCATAGCGGTATTGGCTAATGCGCTGGTTGTTTTGTTTGTCCCTTTCGGTCTTAACACTTACATTATTGGCAGCATCATAAGCATATTCTATTTTAGATAACTGGTTTGCTTTAGCATCAGTAGTTTTTTCACAAAGCACTTGATTTAGGCTACTGTAACTATACTCGGTTGTTATATTTACTCTTCTATCGGAAGGGAATGCCGTAGAACTTCTAATCAGTTTAATGATGTTTTGGGTAGTTGGGTCATACACATATTCACAACACAACAAGATGTTTTTATCTTCGGCTAAATTGTTGTCTAGCGTCACTTCTTTAGCCACCATACCCAAACCTGTGTATTCATAAAAAAGTGTAACTCCATTGCTAGTGGCAATAGATTTTATTTGTCCGCTATTAATTGGGGAATCTTCTTTACTTAGGTAAGTTACCGCTGTATGGTATTTTTCATCCACAGCAACGTTATTAATTCTACCAAAACTATCGTATTCAAAATGGGTCTCTTTATTAAAAGCATCAGACAGACCAATAAGCATATTTGTAGCATTATAGGTATAGCTAATTTGCTTTCCATCTGGGTACTTTACCAGTGCTAGATTTCCATCTAGGGTATAGTCATAAGTCATTAGTCCTTGGCTTACACCATCTATAAGCTCCTCTAAGGTAGCTATTCGGAAAGTCAACGGATTATAGGTCCAATTCTTCTGATGGATTTTATTGTCCTTATCCTTAAAACTGTAACTTTTTATAAGGTCGTTTTCAAAATAAGAATAACTAAAAACGGTACCAGCATAATCCGTACTTGTTGCTATACGCCCTACCGAATCGTAGGTAAAACTTCTTGCTTGCCCTAGCGGATTAATCTCTTTTGTTAGCTGGTTTAAATCGTTGAATATAAACTGATCCCCTACAGCCTCTTCTGCCTCTTGACCAGACTGTACTACCTTTATTTTTTCTAAAACGGCGTTATTAAACAAATCTCGTTCTGTTTCTTTGGTAGCCCTAATCTGATCAAATCCCGCATGGGAACGCTTCACAACGGATAACTCAAAATTATAGCCTAGCTCTGTCTCTGCCCAATGTTCCTCTTGTGAAGCAATATCGCCCAATACAGCAGCAGTCATTTTATCATGAATATTGTAGGTGGCACCACCGCTTACCGTTTGTGATGATGTTGCTGAAAACACCGATGTAGTAATCATCTTATGGTGGTCATTAAAACCAATACTACTGGCATGATGCCCATTGTAGTTTGTCTGCTCTGTTTGGGAAACCGAATCCTGTATAACATTCTTTTCATTACCAAGTATATCGGTAGTAAGGCTAAGCTCTCCTCTAGAGTTGTATTGGTAAGCTACTCTGGATTGGGCTCCTAATATCCCTTCTTCATAGACCAGTTGCCCTACCTGATTATAGCTCTTTTGAGACAGGACCCGATCCGTATCTCCTGATCCATTATTGTCTGATTCTTGTAGGAGCTGCCCAAAACCATTGCTATAATTATGCAGCTTATATCCATTGGCAAATATTTTGGTTACCTTATTATTGGCATAGTCATACTCCCATTCTATAATTCCATCTAAAGGATATTCTGACTTTAGTATATTACCCATATTATCATAGCTATGGCTTACACCATAACCTAAGGCATTGCTGGTTTTAATTAACCAGCCAGTAGTAATATCTATTTCTTGGGTACTTGTATCACCCTGAGTGTTCGTATTCGCTACAGTTAAGATTCCATCTGATAAATTGTAAGAAATTGCTTCTTCTGTACTGGCTAAATCATGAGTTTTACCGTCTACCCATGCTACTTTTTGGTTGGTAATACGACCTTTATCATCGTATTGATAGCTTATTTTCTTTTCTAATGAAGATAGTGCCTCTGCATCCACCTTATCGGCAAAGCCCGTAGTCATAGAAGCTATATTCTTATGGTCTTGGCTAAGTGCACTTAGCTGTCCACGAACAACAGGAGCTGTATTGGCTGTTTTATCCCATATCCCATAATCTGCAGTATAACTCTGAACCAAAAGCCCATAGGAAGGCGTGTCCTTATATCTTGGGTCATCATAATCATAAGTCATACGTGCCGAAGAAGCCAGTTCTACAGCCTCTTGATTAAGCTTACTTTCATAGCTATCTACAGCAATAAGATTGGCAAATACATCTATACTAGTTTTGGTTAGGTAATGGCGATATTCTCCTGAATCATTATAAACCTTTGTATGTTCTTCTGTTGGAGTTTGGTAATTTGGGAATTTGGCTATTAAATCATCATATGCAGGAAAAAAACCATCTTTGTCCTGGCCTTGAAAATTATTCGCCACTTGCTTTATTAGCTCCTTGTCAAGGGTGTAAATATTCCTTTCCAGTTCGAGATGAAGGTGGTTGTAGCAATGTTCCGTTATAAGTATTCCATCATGGATTTGAGTGGTATACGCATAGTCACTTCCATTTAATAATAGGGTGTCTTCAAAAGAAGAGGGAATATAGTTTGGAAACCCAGTATAATTATGTTCGTTATCAAGAGGGTTGTAGTTATAAGTAAACTCTCGACTATCCTCTAAATGCTGCTCTTTAACACAGGAAACAACATCTTTTAATGTAAAATCTGTACTGCTGAGTTTTAGCTTAATGGCGCTATATTCATAAAGAATCTTAAGACCATTGAAGTAGATCAGTTCAGAGACCAAACGGTTTTCTGATCCGCCATTATTAATAATGGTAGTTTTGTTTCCTAAAGGATCTTTATAACCTATAAGTTCCGAACTCTGATTAGCTACCAAATAGGAAAAATCAATGCTATTATTATCACTATCGGGATAAGAAATAGTAATGGCATCTTGACCATAATCAAAAATAATTTCTTGACCATAACCCGTTGTAATACTAAGCAATTTACTACTAAAAACACCTCCACTTGTAGTATTGTAATGGAACATAACGTAGTTTCCAAATCGGTCGTCTATACCGATTAGCCTACCATTTTTATCAAAATATTGGGTATTGCCATTTAGAAAACGTAATATATTGGCAGTCTGTTGGCTTGTATCGTAAGGAAAAGCAATGGAGGTGAACTCAAAGTTAGCATCTTCTAAGGTGTAATACCGCATGCCAGAGGAATAACTGCTGTCTATAAAAAAAGACTGGTCTCCATTGATAAAAACACGTTCCTCATAAATATAACTAAAAGGAAATTGCCAACCAAGGGGCAATCCCAACATTTGATTGCCAGAGTCTAAAGATGATTGAGAATATTTTATAGAAGGTGTTATGTTTTCTCCTAAAAAACCATATACCGTGGGCACGTTTAAACTCAAGGATAAATCACCTGTTCTAGGAGATACTTCTGCTCCAAGAGCATTATTAAAGTTTGAGGCATTGGATGCCTGTGACAAATTGGGATTGGAAGACTTTTTTTTAGCGCTCTTAGCTTTTACCGCCTTTTTTTGAGCTTTCTTGTTATTTTTATCTAATGACATCTTTTTTAATGTTTTTTTTAATGTTTTGTTCTGCTTTATCACCCTTAGCATTACTAATAATTGCCTATTTCTATCATTACAAGCTGCGAAGCAATCGGTAACGTATCGATTAACAATAAGCATATTGCTTCGCTATACTCGTAATGGTACTATACTTCTACTGTTTACACAGTTTCTTTTCTATTCCATCCCTAGTGGGAGTGCTTATTCAATAGATGTTTCTGCTTCCAATAATTATGAAGCTGTCAACAATAATTCAAACTCAATACCATAGATTTCCCCATCCCAATTAATGCTCTTGATTTTAGCATTTAAAGGCTGATCTATTCGTAAAAGACCTTCGTTTTCTCTTTTGCTTTCACATTCGATAATCGTACCACCAATATTGAACTGAATGTAGACCATCTTATTTTTTCCATCAGGTTGAAATGTCATGTACTAAAAAATTGTAGTTATAATTGCCATTACAACAATAAATAATAGGAAAAACACAATTAAGAGCGCAATAATGATTATAATAATACCTCGAGTTCCAATTGCATCATGAATATCTCTAAAGCGGGTATGAATACGATCAAGAGTTCGATGATTAACTCCAATAACATTGATATCATGAATGATATAATGAAACATCCCACGTACTGCAGCATATATAATAGCTCTATTAAAGTTATTAATATTATTGTTAGGTCTATTATTGTTATTTCTCATCCCTGCTCTCATATACCCAAAATTAAGCAGTTCTGGATAGGCATTAAATAGCGCCCTACGTTGTGAGGTAGTTCCTCCACCCAGGTATAAGGTTCCTGGATCAACACCGCCTCTAAAACGGGCATCCTGTCTGGCGCCTTGCAGGGCGTTCCTTGCCATATCTTGGGGAGCTGTAGATTGAAAGGTAGGAGTTCTGTTGGGGGTCGTGGATTTGGGCGATTTTTTCATCGCAGGAATGATTACAAACACCACTACCAATACTACTACTATTATTGTTATTGCAACAGCAATAGCCCACCCAATAGGACCAAACGCCGATAATGCAGCAAAAAGACCTACTCCTGCTACAATAGCAAAATGTCCGCTTGGGTCTGTAAACATTATTGGATTTCCGTTAGCATAAGCATACCTATTTAGCAAGGGCGCAGTATCACGTGTCATAAATCGTTTGATACTGGGATTGTAATACCTAGCTCGTAAATAAATAAGACCAGACTCCACATCTAAATACTCCATGGAGTATTGAAAAGGATTAGCAAGGATAGTCAAGGCTTCTTCTTTTTTCTTTTTATTTTTTTGTACTACATCCGCTGGTATTTCTTTAGTTCCGCCATAGGCTCTGTAGTTATAAATATCTTTTAGCTTATTATCCTTATAGGTAGCCATCATATCCTTGTAATTGGATATTAATTGTTGAGACTCCACTTCCTGGCTGCTTTCGGTATGCAATAACCTTAGAAAACGTTTGCCTGCAAACATTAAATAACTACTGTGCTGCATATCTTGGGATTCATTTATAATAGCAGCGTTTTTAACACGCTCATCGTAATAAAACACAATCGGGCTTTGCCCCTGTATGGTCTTGCTCTTACGAAGCCCATTGGGATAATAAGCATAGCTCGCGTTTAGCTCAGCACTGCTATCGGTATACGAGACCAACCTGTTTTCTAAGTCATAGCCATAACTATGCCCTTTGCTGTTAGCTATAAGATTACCATTGCCATCATAACTAAAAGTAATGCTTTCTGATAATGTTACTTCTTCTACTAACTTATTATCCTTATCGTAGCGGTATTGGCTAATGCGCTGGTTGTTTTGTTTGTCTCTTTCGGTCTTAACACTTACATTATTGGCAGCATCATAAGCATATTCTATTTTAGATAGCTGGTTTGCTTTAGCATCAGTAGTTTTTTCACAAAGCACTTGATTTAGGCTACTGTAACTATACTCGGTTGTTATATTTACTCTTCTATCGGAAGGGAATGCCGTAGAACTTCTAATCAGTTTAATGATGTTTTGGGTAGTTGGGTCATACACATATTCACAACACAACAAGATGTTTTTATCTTCGGCTAAATTGTTGTCTAGCGTCACTTCTTTAGCCACCATACCCAAACCTGTGTATTCATAAAAAAGTGTAACTCCATTACTAGTGGCAATAGATTTTATTTGTCCGCTATTAATTGGGGAATCTTCTTTACTTAGGTAAGTTACCGCTGTATGGTATTTTTCATCCACAGCAACGTTATTAATTCTACCAAAGCTATCGTATTCAAAATGGGTCTCTTTATTAAAAGCATCAGACAGACCAATAAGCATATTTGCAGCATTATAGGTATAGTTAATTTGCTTTCCATCTGGGTACTTTACCAGTGCTAGATTTCCATCTAGGGTATAGTCATAAGTCATTAGTCCTTGGCTTACACCATCTATAAGCTCCTCTAAGGTAGCTATTCGGAAAGTCAACGGATTATAGGTCCAATTCTTCTGATGGATTTTATTGTCCTTATCCTTAAAACTGTAACTTTTTATAAGGTCGTTTTCAAAATAAGAATAACTAAAAACGGTACCAGCATAATCCGTACTTGTTGCTATACGCCCTACCGAATCGTAGGTAAAACTTCTTGCTTGCCCTAGCGGATTAATCTCTTTTGTTAGCTGGTTTAAATCGTTGAATATAAACTGATCCCCTACAGCCTCTTCTGCCTCTTGACCAGACTGTACTACCTTTATTTTTTCTAAAACGGCGTTATTAAACAAATCTCGTTCTGTTTCTTTGGTAGCCCTAATCTGATCAAATCCCGCATGGGAACGCTTCACAACGGATAACTCAAAATTATAGCCTAGCTCTGTCTCTGCCCAATGTTCCTCTTGTGAAGCAATATCGCCCAATACAGCAGCAGTCATTTTATCATGAATATTGTAGGTGGCACCACCGCTTACCGTTTGTGATGATGTTGCTGAAAACACCGATGTAGTAATCATCTTATGGTGGTCATTAAAACCAATACTACTGGCATGATGCCCATTGTAGTTTGTCTGCTCTGTTTGGGAAACCGAATCCTGTATAACATTCTTTTCATTACCAAGTATATCGGTAGTAAGGCTAAGCTCTCCTCTAGAGTTGTATTGGTAAGCTACTCTGGATTGGGCTCCTAATATCCCTTCTTCATAGACCAGTTGCCCTACCTGATTATAGCTCTTTTGAGACAGGACCCGATCCGTATCTCCTGATCCATTATTGTCTGATTCTTGTAGGAGCTGCCCAAAACCATTGCTATAATTATGCAGCTTATATCCATTGGCAAATATTTTGGTTACCTTATTATTGGCATAGTCATACTCCCATTCTATAATTCCATCTAAAGGATATTCTGACTTTAGTATATTACCCATATTATCATAGCTATGGCTTACACCATAACCTAAGGCATTGCTGGTTTTAATTAACCAGCCAGTAGTAATATCTATTTCTTGGGTACTTGTATCACCCTGAGTGTTCGTATTCGCTACAGTTAAGATTCCATCTGATAAATTGTAAGAAATTGCTTCTTCTGTACTGGCTAAATCATGAGTTTTACCGTCTACCCATGCTACTTTTTGGTTGGTAATACGACCTTTATCATCGTATTGATAGCTTATTTTCTTTTCTAATGAAGATAGTGCCTCTGCATCCACCTTATCGGCAAAGCCCGTAGTCATAGAAGCTATATTCTTATGGTCTTGGCTAAGTGCACTTAGCTGTCCACGAACAACAGGAGCTGTATTGGCTGTTTTATCCCATATCCCATAATCTGCAGTATAACTCTGAACCAAAAGCCCATAGGAAGGCGTGTCCTTATATCTTGGGTCATCATAATCATAAGTCATACGTGCCGAAGAAGCCAGTTCTACAGCCTCTTGATTAAGCTTACTTTCATAGCTATCTACAGCAATAAGATTGGCAAATACATCTATACTAGTTTTGGTTAGGTAATGGCGATATTCTCCTGAATCATTATAAACCTTTGTATGTTCTTCTGTTGGAGTTTGGTAATTTGGGAATTTGGCTATTAAATCATCATATGCAGGAAAAAAACCATCTTTGTCCTGGCCTTGAAAATTATTCGCCACTTGCTTTATTAGCTCCTTGTCAAGGGTGTAAATATTCCTTTCCAGTTCGAGATGAAGGTGGTTGTAGCAATGTTCCGTTATAAGTATTCCATCATGGATTTGAGTGGTATACGCATAGTCACTTCCATTTAATAATAGGGTGTCTTCAAAAGAAGAGGGAATATAGTTTGGAAAACCAGTATAATTATGTTCGTTATCAAGAGGGTTGTAGTTATAAGTAAACTCTCGACTATCCTCTAAATGCTGCTCTTTAACACAGGAAACAACATCTTTTAATGTAAAATCTGTACTGCTTAGTTTTAGCTTAATAGCGCTATATTCATAAAGAATCTTAAGACCATTAAAGTAGATCAGTTCAGAGACCAAACGGTTTTCTGATCCGCCATTATTAATAATGGTAGTTTTGTTTCCTAAAGGATCTTTATATCCTATAAGTTCCGAGCTCTGATTAGCTACCAAATAGGAAAAATCAATGCTATTATTATCACTATCGGGATAAGAAATAGTAATGGCATCTTGACCATAATCAAAAATAATTTCTTGACCATAACCCGTTGTAATACTTAGCAATTTACTGCTAAAAACACCTCCACTTGTAGTATTGTAATGGAACATAACGTAGTTTCCAAATCGGTCGTCTATACCGATTAGCCTACCATTTTTATCAAAATATTGGGTATTGCCATTTAGAAAACGTAATATATTGGCAGTCTGTTGGCTTGTATCGTAAGGAAAAGCAATAGAGGTGAACTCAAAGTTAGCATCTTCTAAGGTGTAATACCGCATGCCAGAGGAATAACTGCTGTCTATAAAAAAAGACTGGTCTCCATTGATAAAAACACGTTCCTCATAAATATAACTAAAAGGAAATTGCCAACCAAGGGGCAATCCCAACATTTGATTGCCAGAGTCTAAAGATGATTGAGAATATTTTATAGAAGGTGTTATATTTTCTCCTAAAAAACCATATACCGTGGGCACGTTTAAACTCAAGGATAAATCACCTGTTCTAGGAGATACTTCTGCCCCAAGAGCATTATTAAAGTTTGAGGCATTGGATGCCTGTGACAAATTGGGATTGGAAGACCTTTTTTTAGCGCTCTTAGCTTTTACTGCCTTTTTTTGAGCTTTCTTGTTATTTTTATCTAATGACATCTTTTTTAATGTTTTTTTAATGTTTTTTTTTTATGTTTTGTTCCGCTTTATCACCCTTAGCATTACTAAGAATTGCCTATTTCCATCATTACAAGCTGCGAAGCAATCGGTAGCTTATCGACTAACAATAAGCAGATTGCTTCGCTATACTCGTAATGGCACTATGCTTTTACTGTTTACACAGTCTCTTTTCTATTCCATCCCATATGGGAGTATTTATTCTGTAACTGTTTCTGCTTCCAACAATTATGAAGCTGTCAACAATAATTCAAACTCGATACCATAGATATACTTATCCCAACTAATGCTCTTTGTTTTTATTTCTATATAAGAAATACCTCTAAAGAAAACATCATTTCCCTTTCTGGTTCCACACTCAATAATCGTGTTGACAATACCGAACTTGAGACAACCTACGATATCAATTAAAGTGCGAAAGAATAAGAATGATTATTACCAGAACAATCATACAAGAAAGTAAACATAATCCTTCCAAAATAGCTGCTGATAACTCAGGGTTTTGAGTGATGAAGTTATCTATAGAATTAGCTATCCAATTGAATGCATTAACAACATGAGGACGAAGAGGGCCATGAGGGCCAACAGCAATCGCAAAAGCACTAGCAAGAGCAGCAATAAATAAACCAGTATATTCAATGGTGTTCGTGTTAGTATCATCATCACTATCCACAGCAGCCCTCAAATACCCAAAATTAAGTAGTTCTGGATAGGCATTAAATAGCGCTCTACGTTGTGAGGTAGCTCCTCCACCCAGGTATAAGGTTCCTGGATCAACACCGCCTCTAAAACGGGCATCTTGTCTGGCGCTTTGCAGGGCATTCCTCGCCATATCTTGGGGGGCTGTAGATTGAAAGGTAGCGGTTCTGTTGGGGGCCGTGGACTTGGTCCATTTTTTTATGGTCGGAACGGCTACATATACCACAAATAACACTGTTAAGACAACAGCTGTTATGATAAGGGCTGCTATAGCGATGTAAGGGGCAGCAACAGCTAATGCAGCAAAGAGACCTACTCCTGCTAGAACAACAAAATGTCCGCTTGGATCTGTAAACATTATTGGATTTCCGTTGGCATAAGCATACCTATTTAGCAAAGGCGCAGTATCACGTGTCATAAATCGTTTGATACTGGGATTGTAATACCTAGCTCGTAAATAAATAAGACCAGACTCCACATCTAAATACTCCATAGAATATTGAAAAGGATTAGCAAGGATAGTCAAGGCTTCTTCTTTTTTCTTTTTATTTTTTTGTACTACATCCGCTGGTATTTCTTTAGTTCCGCCATAGGCTCTGTAGTTATAAATATCTTTTAACTTATTATCCTTATAGGTAGCCATCATATCCTTGTAATTGGATATTAATTGTTGAGACTCCACTTCCTGGCTGCTTTCGGTATGCAATAACCTTAGAAAACGTTTGCCTGCAAACATTAAATAACTACTGTGCTGCATATCTTGGGATTCATTTATAATAGCAGCGTTTTTAACACGCTCATCGTAATAAAACACAATCGGGCTTTGCCCCTGTATGGTCTTGCTCTTACGAAGCCCATTGGGATAGTAAGCATAGCTGGCGTTTAGCTCAGCACTGCTATCGGTATACGAGACCAACCTGTTTTCTAAGTCATAGCCATAACTATGCCCTTTGCTGTTAGCTATAAGATTACCATTGCCATCATAACTAAAAGTAATGCTTTCGGATAATGTTACTTCTTCTACTAACTTATTATCCTTATCGTAGCGGTATTGGCTAATGCGCTGGTTGTTTTGTTTGTCTCTTTCGGTCTTAACACTTACATTATTGGCAGCATCATAGGCATATTCTATTTTAGATAACTGGTTTGCTTTAGCATCAGTAGTTTTTTCACAAAGCACTTGATTTAGGCTACTGTAACTATACTCCGTTGTTATATTTACTCTTCTATCGGAAGGGAATGCCGTAGAACTTCTAATCAGTTTAAGGATGTTTTGGGTAGTTGGGTCATACACATATTCACAACACAACAAGATGTTTTTATCTTCGGCTAAATTGTTGTCTAGCGTCACTTCTTTTGCAACCATACCCAAACCTGTGTATTCATAAAAAAGTGTAACTCCATTACTAGTGGCAATAGATTTTATTTGTCCGCTATTAATTGGGGAATCTTCTTTACTTAGGTAAGTTACCGCTGTATGGTATTTTTCATCCACAGCAACGTTATTAATTCTACCAAAGCTATCGTATTCAAAATGGGTCTCTTTATTAAAAGCATCAGACAGACCAATAAGCATATTTGCAGCATTATAGGTATAGTTAATTTGCTTTCCATCTGGGTACTTTACCAGTGCTAGATTTCCATCTAGGGTATAGTCATAAGTCATTAGTCCTTGGCTTACACCATCTATAAGCTCCTCTAAGGTAGCTATTCGGAAAGTTAACGGATTATAGGTCCAATTCTTCTGATGGATTTTATTGTCCTTATCCTTAAAACTGTAACTTTTTATAAGGTCGTTTTCAAAATAAGAATAGCTAAATACCGTACCAGCATAATCGGTACTTGTTGCTATACGCCCTACCGAATCGTAGGTAAAACTTCTTGCTTGCCCTAGCGGATTAATCTCTTTTGTTAGCTGGTTTAAATCGTTGAATATAAACTGATCCCCTACAGCCTCTTCTGCCTCTTGACCAGACTGTACTACCTTTATTTTTTCTAAAACGGCGTTATTAAACAAATCTCGTTCTGTTTCTTTGGTAGCCCTAATCTGATCAAATCCCGCATGGGAACGCTTCACAACGGATAACTCAAAATTATAGCCTAGCTCTGTCTCTGCCCAATGTTCCTCTTGTGAAGCAATATCGCCCAATACAGCAGCAGTCATTTTATCATGAATATTGTAGGTGGCACCACCGCTTACCGTTTGTGATGATGTTGCTGAAAACACCGATGTAGTAATCATCTTATGGTGGTCATTAAAACCAATACTACTGGCATGATGCCCATTGTAGTTTGTCTGCTCTGTTTGGGAAACCGAATCCTGTATAACATTCTTTTCATTACCAAGTATATCGGTAGTAAGGCTAAGCTCTCCTCTAGAGTTGTATTGGTAAGCTACTCTGGATTGGGCTCCTAATATCCCTTCTTCATAGACCAGTTGCCCTAGCTGATTATAGCTCTTTTGAGACAGGACCCGATCCGTATCTCCTGATCCATTATTGTCCGATTCTTGTAGGAGCTGCCCAAAACCATTGCTATAAGTATGCAGCTTATATCCATTGGCAAATATTTTGGTTACCTTATTATTGGCATAGTCATACTCCCATTCTATAATTCCATCTAAAGGATATTCTGACTTTAGTATATTACCCATATTATCATAGGTATGGCTTACACCATAACCTAAGGCATTGCTGGTTTTAATTAACCAACCAGTAGTAATATCTATTTCTTGGGTACTTGTATCACCCTGAGTGTTCGTATTCGCTACAGTTAAGATTCCATCTGATAAATTGTAAGATATAGCTTCTTCTGTACTGGCTAAATCATGAGTTTTACCATCTACCCATGCTACTTTTTGGTTGGTAATACGACCTTTATCATCGTATTGATAGCTTATTTTCTTTTCTAATGAAGATAGTGCCTCTGCATCTACCTTATCGGCAAAGCCCGTAGTCATAGAAGCTATATTCTTATGGTCTTGGGTAAGCTCGCTTAGCTGCCCACGAATAACAGGAGCTGTATTGGCTGTTTTATCCCATATCCCATAATCTGCAGCATAACTCTGAATCAGAAGTCCATAAGAAGGCGTATCCTTGTACCTTGGGTCATCATAATCATAAGTCATACGTGCCGAAGAAGCCAGTTCTACAGCCTCTTGATTAGGCTTGCTTTCATAGCTATCTACAGCAATAAGATTGGCAAATACATCTATACTAGTTTTGGTTAGGTAATGGCGATATTCTCCTGAATCATTATAAACCTTTGTATGTTCTTCTGTTGGAGTTTGGTAATTAGGGTATTTGGCTATTAAATCATCATATGCAGGAAAAAAACCATCTTTGTCCTGGCCTTGAAAATTATTCGCCACTTGCTTTATTAGCTCCTTGTCAAGGGTGTAAATATTCCTTTCCAGCTCGAGATGAAGGTGGTTGTAGCAATGTTCCGTTATAAGTATTCCATCATGGATTTGAGTGGTATACGCATAGTCACTTCCATTTAATAATAGGGTGTCTTCAAAAGAAGAGGGAATATAGTTTGGAAAACCAGTATAATTATGTTCGTTATCAAGAGGGTTGTAGTTATAAGTAAACTCTCGACTATCCTCTAAATGCTGCTCTTTAACACAGGAAACAACATCTTTTAATGTAAAATCTGTACTGCTTAGTTTTAGTTTAATGGCGCTATATTCATAAAGAATCTTAAGACCATTGAAGTAGATCAGTTCAGAGACCAAACGGTTTTCTGATCCGCCATTATTAATAATGGTAGTTTTGTTTCCTAAAGGATCTTTGTAACCGATAAGTTCCGAGCTCTGATTAGCTACCAAATAGGAAAAATCAATGCTATTATTATCACTATCGGGATAAGAAATAGTAATGACATCTTGACCATAATCAAAAATAATTTCTTGACCATAACCCGTTGTAATACTAAACAATTTACTGCTAAAAACACCTCCACTTGTAGTATTGTAATGGAACATAACGTAGTTTCCAAATCGGTCGTCTATACCGATTAGCCTACCATTTTTATCAAAATATTGGGTATTGCCATTTAGAAAACGTAATATATTGGCAGTCTGTTGGCTTGTATCGTAAGGAAAAGCCATGGAGGTGAACTCAAAGTTAGCATCTTCTAAGGTGTAATACCGCATGCCAGAGGAATAACTACTGTCTATAAAAAAAGACTGGTCTCCATTGATAAAAACACGTTCCTCATAAATATAACTAAAAGGAAATTGCCAACCAAGGGGCAATCCCAACATTTGATTGCCAGAATCTAAAGATGATTGGGAATATTTTATAGAAGGTGTTATATTTTCTCCTAAAAAACCATATACCGTGGGTACGTTTAAACTCAAAGATAAATCACCTGTTCTAGGAGATACTTCTGCTCCAAGAGCATTATTAAAGTTTGAGGCATTGGATGCCTGTGACAAATTGGGATTGGAAGACCTTTTTTTAGCGCTCTTAGCTTTTACTGCCTTTTTTTGAGCTTTGTTGTTATTTTTATCTAATGACATCTTTTTTAATGTTTTTTTAATGTTTTACGTTCGTGTAGCCTTAGTTTCAATTAGAATATTGATTTAAACTAAATAATAACGATTTGTTATTTCTAATAATATTTCCATTTTGAGGTTGTTGAGAATTGATATACACCATCATCTTAACCCTCTTCTTCTGGTACTTGTGGGGGAAAGTAGTAGAATAGAACTGTTAACAACCAGAAAACTATCGGGGAACTTAAAACATATCTAAAAAAAAGAGACTCAACCTCTTCCCCGACAACTAATCTCATTATATCTCCGAAATCACTAATCCTTATCCTAGCTTCTACTCTGGCTACAACCCAATTGAGTCTGTTAGTTGCTCGATCAAGTTCTCCCAATAATTGCTGCGCTGCTCTTATCTGAGCATTGGATATTAGCACTACGTTATTGTTATTGTTATTGTTATTGTTATTGTTGTTGTTGTTGTTATTGTTGTTACCGTGCATCATCGCCGCTCTCATATACCCAAAATTAAGCAGTTCTGGATAGGCATTAAATAGCGCTCTACGTTGTGAGGTAGTTCCTCCACCCAGGTATAGTGTTCCTGGATCAACACCGCCTCTAAAACGGGCATCCTGTCTGGCGCCTTGCAGGGCATTCCTTGCCATATCTTGGGGGGCTGTAGATTGAAAGGTAGGAGTTCTGTTGGGAGTCGTGGATTTGGGCGATTTTTTCATCGCAGGAATGATTACAAACACCACTACCAATACTACTACTATTATTGTTATTGCAACAGCAATAGCCCACCCAATAGGACCAAACGCCGATAATGCAGCAAAAAGACCTACTCCTGCTACAATAGCAAAATGTCCGCTTGGGTCTGTAAACATTATTGGATTTCCGTTAGCATAAGCATACCTATTTAGCAAGGGCGCAGTATCACGTGTCATAAATCGTTTGATACTGGGATTGTAATACCTAGCTCGTAAATAAATAAGACCAGACTCCACATCTAAATACTCCATGGAGTATTGAAAAGGATTAGCAAGGATAGTCAAGGCTTCTTCTTTTTTCTTTTTATTTTTTTGTACTACATCCGCTGGTATTTCTTTAGTTCCGCCATAGGCTCTGTAGTTATAAATATCTTTTAGCTTATTATCCTTATAGGTAGCCATCATATCCTTGTAATTGGATATTAATTGTTGAGACTCCACTTCCTGGCTGCTTTCGGTATGCAATAACCTTAGAAAACGTTTGCCTGCAAACATTAAATAACTACTGTGCTGCATATCTTGGGATTCATTTATAATAGCAGCGTTTTTAACACGCTCATCGTAGTAAAACACAATCGGGCTTTGCCCCTGTATCGTCTTGCTCTTACGAAGCCCATTGGGATAGTAAGCATAGCTCGCGTTTAGCTCAGCACTGCTATCGGTATACGAGACCAACCTGTTTTCTAAATCATAGCCATAACTATGCCCTTTGCTGTTAGCTATAAGATTACCATTGGCATCATAACTAAAAGTAATGCTTTCTGATAATGTTACTTCTTCTACTAACTTATTATCCTTATCGTAGCGGTATTGGCTAATGCGCTGGTTGTTTTGTTTGTCTCTTTCGGTCTTAACACTTACATTATTGGCAGCATCATAGGCATATTCTATTTTAGATAACTGGTTTGCTTTAGCATCAGTAGTTTTTTCACAAAGCACTTGATTTAGGCTACTGTAACTATACTCCGTTGTTATATTTACTCTTCTATCGGAAGGGAATGCCGTAGAACTTCTAATCAGTTTAAGGATGTTTTGGGTAGTTGGGTCATACACATATTCACAACACAACAAGATGTTTTTATCTTCGGCTAAATTGTTGTCTAGCGTCACTTCTTTTGCAACCATACCCAAACCTGTGTATTCATAAAAAAGTGTAACTCCATTGCTAGTGGCAATAGATTTTATTTGTCCGCTATTAATTGGGGAATCTTCTCTACTTAGGTAAGTTACCGCTGTATGGTATTTTTCATCCACAGCAACGTTATTAATTCTACCAAAACTATCGTATTCAAAAAGCGTCTCTTTATTAAAAGCATCAGACAGACCAATAAGCATATTTGTAGCATTATAGGTATAGTTAATTTGCTTTCCATCTGGGTACTTTACCAGTGCTAGATTTCCATCTAGGGTATAGTCATAAGTCATTAGTCCTTGGCTTACACCATCTATAAGCTCCTCTAAGGTAGCTATTCGGAAAGTTAACGGATTATAGGTCCAATTCTTCTGATGGATTTTATTGTCCTTATCCTTAAAACTGTAACTTTTTATAAGGTCGTTTTCAAAATAAGCATAGCTAAATACCGTACCAGCATAATCCGTACTTGTTGCTATACGCCCTACCGAATCGTAGGTAAAACTTCTTGCTTGCCCTAGCGGATTAATCTCTTTTGTTAGCTGGTTTAAATCGTTGAATATAAACTGATCCCCTACAGCCTCTTCTGCCTCTTGACCAGACTGTACTACCTTTATTTTTTCTAAAACGGCGTTATTAAACAAATCTCGTTCTGTTTCTTTGGTAGCCCTAATCTGATCAAATCCCGCATGGGAACGCTTCACAACGGATAACTCAAAATTATAGCCTAGCTCTGTCTCTGCCCAATGTTCCTCTTGTGAAGCAATATCGCCCAATACAGCAGCAGTCATTTTATCATGAATATTGTAGGTGGCACCACCGCTTACCGTTTGTGATGATGTTGCTGAAAACACCGATGTAGTAATCATCTTATGGTGGTCATTAAAACCAATACTACTGGCATGATGCCCATTGTAGTTTGTCTGCTCTGTTTGGGAAACCGAATCCTGTATAACATTCTTTTCATTACCAAGTATATCGGTAGTAAGGCTAAGCTCTCCTCTAGAGTTGTATTGGTAAGCTACTCTGGATTGGGCTCCTAATATCCCTTCTTCATAGACCAGTTGCCCTACCTGATTATAGCTCTTTTGAGACAGGACCCGATCCGTATCTCCTGATCCATTAGTGTCCGATTCTTGTAGGAGCTGCCCAAAACCATTGCTATAAGTATGCAGCTTATATCCATTGGCAAATATTTTGGTTACCTTATTATTGGCATAGTCATACTCCCATTCTATAATTCCATCTAAAGGATATTCTGACTTTAGTATATTACCCATATTATCATAAGTATGGCTTACACCATAACCTAAGGCATTGCTGGTTTTAATTAACCAGCCAGTAGTAATATCTATTTCTTGGGTACTTGTATCACCCTGAGTGTTCGTATTCGCTACAGTTAAGATTCCATCTGATAAATTGTAAGAAATTGCTTCTTCTGTACTGGCTAAATCATGAGTTTTACCATCTACCCATGCTACTTTTTGGTTGGTAATACGACCTTTATCATCGTATTGATAGCTTATTTTCTTTTCTAATGAAGATAGTGCCTCTGCATCCACCTTATCGGCAAAGCCCGTAGTCATAGAAGCTATATTCTTATGGTCTTGGCTAAGCTCGCTTAGCTGCCCACGAATAACAGGAGCTGTATTGGCTGTTTTATCCCATATCCCATAATCTGCAGCATAACTCTGAATCAGAAGTCCATAAGAAGGCGTATCCTTGTACCTTGGGTCATCATAATCATAAGTCATACGTGCCGAAGAAGCCAGTTCTACAGCCTCTTGATTAGGCTTGCTTTCATAACTATCTACAGCAATAAGATTGGCAAATACATCTATACTAGTTTTGGTTAGGTAATGGCGATATTCTCCGGAATCATTATAAACCTTTGTATGTTCTTCTGTTGGAGTTTGGTAATTAGGGTATTTCGCTATTAAATCATCATATGCAGGAAAAAAACCATCTTTGTCCTGGCCTTGAAAATTATTCACCACTTGCTTTATTAGCTCCTTGTCAAGGGTGTAAATATTCCTTTCCAGTTCGAGATGAAGGTGGTTGTAGCAATGTTCCGTTATAAGTATTCCATCATGGATTTGAGTGGTATACGCATAGTCACTTCCATTTAATAATAGGGTGTCTTCAAAAGAAGAGGGAATATAGTTTGGAAAACCAGTATAATTATGTTCGTTATCAAGAGGGTTGTAGTTATAAGTAAACTCTCGACTATCCTCTAAATGCTGCTCTTTAACACAGGAAACAACATCTTTTAATGTAAAATCTGTACTGCTTAGTTTTAGCTTAATAGCGCTATATTCATAAAGAATCTTAAGACCATTAAAGTAGATCAGTTCAGAGACCAAACGGTTTTCTGATCCGCCATTATTAATAATGGTAGTTTTGTTTCCTAAAGGATCTTTATATCCTATAAGTTCCGAGCTCTGATTAGCTACCAAATAGGAAAAATCAATGCTATTATTATCACTATCGGGATAAGAAATAGTAATGGCATCTTGACCATAATCAAAAATAATTTCTTGACCATAACCCGTTGTAATACTAAGCAATTTACTACTAAAAACACCTCCACTTGTAGTATTGTAATGGAACATAACGTAGTTTCCAAATCGGTCGTCTATACCGATTAGCCTACCATTTTTATCAAAATATTGGGTATTGCCATTTAGAAAACGTAATATATTGGCAGTCTGTTGGCTTGTATCGTAAGGAAAAGCAATAGAGGTGAACTCAAAGTTAGCATCTTCTAAGGTGTAATACCGCATGCCAGAGGAATAACTGCTGTCTATAAAAAAAGACTGGTCTCCATTGATAAAAACACGTTCCTCATAAATATAACTAAAAGGAAATTGCCAACCAAGGGGCAATCCCAACATTTGATTGCCAGAGTCTAAAGAAGATTGGGAATATTTTATAGAAGGTGTTATGTTTTCTCCTAAAAAGCCATATACCGTGGGTACGTTTAAACTCAAAGATAAATCACCTGTTCTAGGAGACACTTCTGCTCCAAGAGCATTATTAAAGTTTGAGGCATTGGATGCCTGTGACAAATTGGGATTGGAAGACCTTTTTTTAGCGCTCTTAGCTTTTACTGCCTTTTTTTGAGCTTTGTTGTTATTTTTATCTAATGACATCTTTTTTAATGTTTTTTTTTTAATGTTTTTTTTAATGTTTTGTTCCGCTTTATCCCCCTTAGCATTACTAATAATTGCCTATTTCTATCATTACAAGCTGCGAAGCAATCGGTAACGTATCTATTAACAATAAGCAGATTGCTTCGCTATACTCGTAATGGTACTATGCTTTTATTGTTTACACAGTTTATTTCTTATTCCATCCCATATGGGAGTATTTATTCTGTAACTGTTTCTGCTTCCAATAATTATGAAGCTGTCAACAATAATTCAAAATCACTTCTCGCCCCAATTAATGCTCTTGATTTTAGCATTTAAAGGCTCCTCTATTCGTAAAAGACCTTCGTTTTCTCTTTTGCTTTCACATTCGATAATCGTGTTGGAAATACCGAACTTGAGATAGTCTATGAATTAAATCTAAAAATAAGTAAAAATCGCACCTTCTAAGAAGGTGGCTTTAGCTAGCCCTCATAGGGGGCATTTGAGTTCTGTCTAAAAATCAAACCGCTGCTGTTTCTCTTCAACACTTTTCTCTTCTTTTTCTTGATATTTCACATACTTTCTTATCATATCCCCATCTAGACCAACTGTACTAACAAAATACCCTCTAGCCCAAAAATGATTACCCCAGTATGGCTTTTCTTTAGATTGGGATAACTCTTAAACAATTTTATAGCTGTTTTTTCTTTTAAATTTCCCATCAATTTTGAAATCGAAATTTTTGGAGACACGAAAACTAGCAAATGAATATGATCTTCTTGAACATTTAACTCCTGAATCTCACAACTTTTCCACTCACACAATAACCGAACATCTTTTTCTGCTAAATCTATAATCTCTCCTTATAATATACGTAACCTATATTTTGGAACCCAAACAATATGATATTCACATTTATAAATTACATGACTAAGTTTCTTATATTTACTCATAATACACAGATACGCATAGCCCTCAGAACATGACCACCTACAAAGCAGGTGTTTTATAAGGAGAAATAAATTATTAGAATGCGTATCAACATAAGTATGCCAACAAGTATTCCACCATATAATACAACTCTAGGTCGTACCGGATTAAGCTGCTGTTCCAAGATATTTATTCTATCAGAAACATCATTAATACCTCCAATGATACCTTCTAGTTCATCTAACATATTTCGAAGAACAGCTTCCGGTATTAAGACTAGAACATCCTCATCACTATCACTATCAGTATCACGAGAATCAGAAGGGTCACTCTCATTATTAGAATAATTATCATGATCGCTATTATTACCCCGATCACCATTGTTATGCATCATCCCTGCTCTCATATACCCAAAATTAAGCAGTTCTGGATAGGCATTAAATAGAGCCCTACGTTGTGAGGTAGTTCCTCCACCCAGGTATAAGGTTCCTGGATCAACACCGCCTCTAAAACGGGCATCTTGTCTGGCGCCTTGCAGGGCATTCCTTGCCATATCTTGGGGAGCTGTAGATTGAAAGGTAGCGGTTCTGTTGGGGGCCGTGGACTTGGTCCATTTTTTTATGGTCGGAACGGCTACATATACCACAAATAACACTGTTAAGACAACAGCTGTTATGATAAGGGCTGCTATAGCGATGTAAGGGGCAGCAACAGCTAATGCAGCAAAGAGACCTACTCCTGCTAGAACAACAAAATGTCCGCTTGGATCTGTAAACATTATTGGATTTCCGTTGGCATAAGCATACCTATTTAGCAAAGGCGCAGTATCACGTGTCATAAATCGTTTGGTACTTGGATTGTAATACCTAGCTCGTAAATAAATAAGACCAGACTCCACATCTAAATACTCCATAGAATATTGAAAAGGATTAGCAAGGATAGTCAAGGCTTCTTCTTTTTTCTTTTTATTTTTTTGTACTACATCCGCTGGTATTTCTTTAGTTCCGCCATAGGCCCTGTAGTTATAAATATCTTTTAGCTTATTATCCTTATAGGTAGCCATCATATCCTTGTAATTGGATATTAATTGTTGAGACTCCACTTCCTGGCTGCTTTCGGTATGCAATAACCTTAGAAAACGTTTGCCTGCAAACATTAAATAACTACTGTGCTGCATATCTTGGGATTCATTTATAATAGCAGCGTTTTTAACACGCTCATCGTAGTAAAACACAATCGGGCTTTGCCCCTGTATGGTCTTGCTCTTACGAAGCCCATTGGGATAGTAAGCATAGCTCGCGTTTAGCTCAGCACTGCTATCGGTATACGAGACCAACCTGTTTTCTAAATCATAGCCATAACTATGCCCTTTGCTGTTAGCTATAAGATTACCATTGGCATCATAACTAAAAGTAATGCTTTCTGATAATGTTACTTCTTCTACTAACTTATTATCCTTATCGTAGCGGTATTGGCTAATGCGCTGGTTGTTTTGTTTGTCTCTTTCGGTCTTAACACTTACATTATTGGCAGCATCATAAGCATATTCTATTTTAGATAGCTGGTTTGCTTTAGCATCAGTAGTTTTTTCACAAAGCACTTGATTTAGGCTACTGTAACTATACTCCGTTGTTATATTTACTCTTCTATCGGAAGGGAATGCCGTAGAACTTCTAATCAGTTTAAGGATGTTTTGGGTAGTTGGGTCATACACATATTCACAACACAACAAGATGTTTTTATCTTCGGCTAAATTGTTGTCTAGCGTCACTTCTTTAGCAACCATACCCAAACCTGTGTATTCATAAAAAAGTGTAACTCCATTGCTAGTGGCAATAGATTTTATTTGTCCGCTATTAATTGGGGAATCTTCTCTACTTAGGTAAGTTACCGCTGTATGGTATTTTTCATCCACAGCAACGTTATTAATTCTACCAAAACTATCGTATTCAAAAAGCGTCTCTTTATTAAAAGCATCAGACAGACCAATAAGCATATTTGTAGCATTATAGGTATAGCTAATTTGCTTTCCATCTGGGTACTTTACCAGTGCTAGATTTCCATCTAGGGTATAGTCATAAGTCATTAGTCCTTGGCTTACACCATCTATAAGCTCCTCTAAGGTAGCTATTCGGAAAGTTAACGGATTATAGGTCCAATTCTTCTGATGGATTTTATTGTCCTTATCCTTAAAACTGTAACTTTTTATAAGGTCGTTTTCAAAATAAGCATAGCTAAATACCGTACCAGCATAATCCGTACTTGTTGCTATACGCCCTACCGAATCGTAGGTAAAACTTCTTGCTTGCCCTAGCGGATTAATCTCTTTTGTTAGCTGGTTTAAATCGTTGAATATAAACTGATCCCCTACAGCCTCTTCTGCCTCTTGACCAGACTGTACTACCTTTATTTTTTCTAAAACGGCGTTATTAAACAAATCTCGTTCTGTTTCTTTGGTAGCCCTAATCTGATCAAATCCCGCATGGGAACGCTTCACAACGGATAACTCAAAATTATAGCCTAGCTCTGTCTCTGCCCAATGTTCCTCTTGTGAAGCAATATCGCCCAATACAGCAGCAGTCATTTTATCATGAATATTGTAGGTGGCACCACCGCTTACCGTTTGTGATGATGTTGCTGAAAACACCGATGTAGTAATCATCTTATGGTGGTCATTAAAACCAATACTACTGGCATGATGCCCATTGTAGTTTGTCTGCTCTGTTTGGGAAACCGAATCCTGTATAACATTCTTTTCATTACCAAGTATATCGGTAGTAAGGCTAAGCTCTCCTCTAGAGTTGTATTGGTAAGCTACTCTGGATTGGGCTCCTAATATCCCTTCTTCATAGACCAGTTGCCCTAGCTGATTATAGCTCTTTTGAGACAGAATCCGATCCGTATCTCCTGATCCATTAGTGTCCGATTCTTGTAGGAGCTGCCCAAAACCATTGCTATAAGTATGCAGCTTATATCCATTGGCAAATATTTTGGTTACCTTATTATTGGCATAGTCATACTCCCATTCTATAATTCCATCTAAAGGATATTCTGACTTTAGTATATTACCCATATTATCATAAGTATGGCTTACACCATAACCTAAGGCATTGCTGGTTTTAATTAACCAGCCAGTAGTAATATCTATTTCTTGGGTACTTGTATCACCCTGAGTGTTCGTATTCGCTACAGTTAAGATTCCATCTGATAAATTGTAAGAAATTGCTTCTTCTGTACTGGCTAAATCATGAGTTTTACCATCTACCCATGCTACTTTTTGGTTGGTAATACGACCTTTACCATCGTATTGATAGCTTATTTTCTTTTCTAATGAAGATAGTGCCTCTGCATCTACCTTATCGGCAAAGCCCGTAGTCATAGAAGCTATATTCTTATGGTCTTGGGTAAGTGCACTTAGCTGTCCACGAATAACAGGAGCTGTATTGGCTGTTTTATCCCATATCCCATAATCTGCAGTATAACTCTGAACCAAAAGCCCATAAGAAGGCGTGTCCTTGTACCTTGGGTCATCATAATCATAAGTCATACGAGCCGAAGAAGCCAGTTCTACAGCCTCTTGATTAAGCTTACTTTCATAACTATCTACAGCCATAAGATTGGCAAATACATCTATACTAGTTTTGGTTAGGTAATGGCGATATTCTCCTGAATCATTATAAACCTTTGTATGTTCTTCTGTTGGAGTTTGGTAATTAGGGTATTTCGCTATTAAATCATCATATGCAGGAAAAAAACCATCTTTGTCCTGGCCTTGAAAATTATTCACCACTTGCTTTATTAGCTCCTTGTCAAGGGTGTAAATATTCCTTTCCAGCTCGAGATGAAGGTGGTTGTAGCAATGTTCCGTTATAAGTATTCCATCATGGATTTGAGTGGTATACGCATAGTCACTTCCATTTAATAATAGGGTGTCTTCAAAAGAAGAGGGAATATAGTTTGGAAAACCAGTATAATTATGTTCGTTATCAAGAGGGTTGTAGTTATAAGTAAACTCTCGACTATCCTCTAAATGCTGCTCTTTAACACAGGAAACAACATCTTTTAATGTAAAATCAGTACTGCTTAGTTTTAGCTTAATAGCGCTATATTCATAAAGAATCTTAAGACCATTAAAGTAGATCAGTTCAGAGACCAAACGGTTTTCTGATCCGCCATTATTAATAATGGTAGTTTTGTTTCCTAAAGGATCTTTATATCCTATAAGTTCCGAGCTCTGATTAGCTACCAAATAGGAAAAATCAATGCTATTATTATCACTATCGGGATAAGAAATAGTAATGGCATCTTGACCATAATCAAAAATAATTTCTTGACCATAACCCGTTGTAATACTAAGCAATTTACTGCTAAAAACACCTCCACTTGTAGTATTGTAATGGAACATAACGTAGTTTCCAAATCGGTCGTCTATACCGATTAGCCTACCATTTTTATCAAAATATTGGGTATTGCCATTTAGAAAACGTAATATATTGGCAGTCTGCTGGCTTGTATCGTAAGGAAAAGCAATAGAGGTGAACTCAAAGTTAGCATCTTCTAAGGTGTAATACCGCATGCCAGAGGAATAACTGCTGTCTATAAAAAAAGACTGGTCTCCATTGATAAAAACACGTTCCTCATAAATATAACTAAAAGGAAATTGCCAACCAAGGGGCAATCCCAACATTTGATTGCCAGAGTCTAAAGATGATTGGGAATATTTTATAGAAGGTGTTATGTTTTCTCCTAAAAAACCATATACCGTGGGCACGTTTAAACTCAAGGATAAATCACCTGTTCTAGGAGATACTTCTGCTCCAAGAGCATTATTAAAGTTTGAGGCATTGGATGCCTGTGACAAATTGGGATTGGAAGACCTTTTTTTAGCGCTCTTAGCTTTTACTGCCTTTTTTTGAGCTTTGTTGTTATTTTTATCTAATGACATCTTTTTTAATGTTTTTTTTAATGTTTTTTCCGCTTTATCACCCTTAGCATTACTAAGAATTACCCATTTCCATCATTACAAGCTGCGAAGCAATCGGTAACTAATTGATTAACAATAAGCAGATTGCTTCGCTATACTCGTAATAGCACTATGCTTTTACTGTTTACACAGTCTCTTTTCTATCGCATCCAATATGGTATTTATTCTGTAACTTTTTCTGCTTCCAACAATTCTGAAGCTGTCAACAATAATTCAAACTCAATACCATAAACCTTCCCGCCCCAATTAATGCTCTTGATTTTAGCATTTAAAGGCTGATCTATTCGTAAAAGACCTTCGTTTTCCTTTTTGGTGCCACACTCAATGTGCACTTCTCCAATACGGAACTCGAGATAGACCATATTGCTATTATTACTCTGCATTGACAAGATTTTGACTATACCATTCTGTGGCACAACAGCCCTACTCATCTCTTTACCACCGGAACCCCCGTATCTATCGTTCCCTATTTGAATTGCATCGACATTACTGCCACCAAAAAAAATGATATCCTGACCACCAGCATTAGGAACAGAAGCAACATTGCCTCCTCTTCCTCCAAAAAATATACGTTTTGACATGTTTAATTTATTTATATTATTATTATTTATATATAACCCTTGATATGAAGGCTTATACGTTTTTGCTCAAATCATCTTTCAAAACACTGTTCAACGAAATATTGATGTAAATAAAATCAATATACCTTTCTCCTAGATTAAGGCGTTTTATAACAACAAAATTTGTCTAGATAATTTTGAATTTTTTTCCTAGAATTAGAATAAAATTATTTTTAACTTGTTACTACTCTAAATTGCATACCATGTATTCCTTTTTCATCATCAGAAAGTCCGGTAAGCTGAACATTTAGACCATCTGTAATAGTTAAATAAACATCGTTTCTTTTTTCTCCACATTCAATAATGTCATTTCCAAAACCCAACTTAATATAGCCTAAGGTCTTGTTATCAATAGTTTGCATTTCATAAATCTGAATTACACCACCCTTTGGAAAGGATACACTCTTCCACTCCTCTGTATTTTGCACCCCAAATTTCTTACTATCCAGCCAAAATGTATCGACTCTATTAGTGCCATAATACTGAAAATAATCACCTTCTTTAAAATCTTTTGAAAATGTGAAAAATTCACCCTTTCCGTACTGTAAAATTTTGTCCATAATTTTGTTTAATTTTTAAAAATTAGTAGATCATATATGTATATTTAACATCATTTGATCGATGCTAATCTATATATGATTTTCTTCATAAATCACAGAAAACCTATAATTTTCACGTATGGAAATAGCCATACGTGAAACAATCTTTAATAGGCGCTAAATTTATATAGAAATATTTTTTGCTCGCTTCTTTTTCTTAACAGTTATTATCCTGCCTTTGCAAATACACAAAACCCTGTCATTAAGTTAATTAAAAACAAAAAACAACATGCCCTCCTGATCAATTTATTCAATTTTACAAGGGATTATTTAGCTTAAACAGCGGTGATTCATTATCGTTTTCTATAATAGTAACATATTACTTATCTAGATGTCTGTTTTAAATATATTTGGACGAATATTTTTTTTAATCCTGTAATTGAGCTAATATTCACTTTGATAAACAATTTTAAAACTATCAAAATTTGGAATATCGATAGCGTTCCAAATTCTTACACTTTGTTTACATTGTGATTGTATTATCGATACTTATTACATACATTGATCCTAGGGAACATTATATTTATAATAAAAATCAAATGGATTTTAGTTGATTTTTAGAAGTTCCACTTTCCTAAGCTTAGATCTTTTTATTCTGTATAAAGGAGAATGCAAATTTTACTAACGACAATAAAGCTAGTTACCTTGATCTTTCAACTAATTTCTAACAGCTCAGCATTCGCTGCTGTATAAAGGATAAAATCGGATTGATTATTAGGGGTTAATTTGCTTATTTTATTTACTGTTTGACACGTTTTTAAACAGATCTAAATTAGTTTTTTTTTACTTAAACCCATTTTCCCAAGATTATTGTCAATTACAATCTATAACAATAGTATTTTTTTAATAGATACATGTCGTTCACTATTAATCATAGCCACAATATTTTTATTCTTTTTTATTAGAGTTCATAGAGCTCTGCTTTCTTTTGGACGATAAAGCTTTAAATATGCGCGTTTCATCAAATCCATTCTCTCTCTACCACGGATATTATGGAATAAAAACAAAACGTGGTTATACATATAATAGGACACTATAATTAATAACATATGGTTCTGCAACTACATTGGAGCCTAGGAGATGCACAATAATTACAACAGATATAAGAGAACAGCATCGGGAGGAGTTTGAGAAAATACTAGAAGTGCATTTTTTTTCTGGTTCCTGAAACCCAAGAAGACATAAAACCTCAAGATATATTGGGATTTCAGATTTAGGTACGTTCATAGTATCTGGATCAATAATCTAAAAATCTGATCTCAATTGGAAAAACATCTTGAATATGTGCAGCATCAAAAACCCTTTCCATTTACAGGTTATTAATCTACCCTAAAGCGTTTCCTGCTTATTGACTACAAATATAGCTCCATAGGCACAAATACGCAATCAGATTTTATAAATAAAAGTTTCAAAAAAAAAAAAAAAAAATTAATCATCAAGGAGATTATTAATTTTGATATATATTAGAGACTAATATATGCAAATTCGATTACCAATAAAATAATTGTATTTTTTAATGAGACAAACGTATAAAACAATCAATTGTATCACAAAAAAAATCAACTTTTTAAGGAACACCTCCTTAAAATCTGGACAATATAGCACCATAAAAGAATATACAACTCCAAAAGGCATTGATTTTCGTTTAATATACTCAAAATGTGACTGCTAATTTATATTTGTTTAGGTAATAAAACCAAAAGACGCATATTAAGAAGAAATAAAACCACCCTTTAACTAACTATAATGAAAGAAATAACAAGAATTAAATCTATTGAACAGGCACATGAGTTTTTGGGATTAAGCAAACCATTACACCCTTTAATCTCGGTTTTTAATCATACTGACCCTAATTTAAGAACTGATTTTGAAGGCAAAACATTTTCCATGAACCTCTACAAGATTGGACTAAAAGAAGGCGAATTAGGAAACATTAAATATGGACTAAATTCTTATGATTATGATTCAGCAGCTATGATTTTCCTTCGTCCAAATCAAGTTTTTTCTCCACAAAACCTACAAATCCCTAAAGTTAGCAAAGGCTGGACACTACTTTTTCATCCAGACCTTATCCGTAAATCTGAATTAGGAAAAAACATTAATAAGTACTCCTTTCTCTCTTATGACTCGCATGAAGCATTGCTAATCTCAGAAAAAGAGGAAGGTTTTATAACACAATTAAAAAAGACAATCGAGCTAGAATGTAACCAAACTATAGACAAACATACCCAAGATTTAATTGTTGTAAACCTAGAATCTATTCTGAAGTACTCTAAGAGGTACTATGATAGACAGTTCTACACCCGAATTAATCTAAACAAAGATTACCTCATAAAATTTGAACAATTCCTTGAAAATTACTTTTCCTCCGAAGACCTAAGCACTAAAGGCCTACCTTCCATCAAGCAATGTGGAGAAGCCCTTAACATGTCAGGACATTACTTAAGCGACTTACTTAAAAATGAAACAGGCAAAAGCGCTAAAGAACTCATCTACTTTAAAGCAATTGAAAAAGCAAAAAACACTCTTTTGAATACCAATTCATCTATTAGTGAAGTAGCCTATGATTTAGGATTTAAATACCCCAATCATTTTAGTAAGTTGTTTAAGGCTAAAACAGGGATGAATCCAAATCAATATCGAAAAGTAAATGAGAAAAAAAACCAAATTATATGATAACTAATTGTTCTTATGTAGTAGTATTCAACTAAAAGCAAGAGACATTCTTTCAATAACCAAATTTGAAACTAATAATTAAGATCTTTGAAAAAAAAAAAAAAAAATGGAAAACAATCTCAAAAGCAATATTTATATGCAAGCTGAATAACCGTTATTTTAAAGAAAAACTATGCGGCAACGGATATTACTGAATTATGATAAACAACTGTACACAATCAATGACCTCGGGACATGAAAAAGAAACCTAATCGGTCTGCTTTAGAAAACTCAAGTACTTAGCCCCCTTTTCACCACTAATTCCACTAAAAAGATGAAGCTCTCCCCAACTCCATCAATATGGTAATAAAATTACCCAAACACCAGTAAACTTTCTGTTTTACTGGTGTTTTTCATTTAGACTACTCCCATTTTAACCTCAATATATAATATATAAAACCTGTCTTAACTAGCAGGATTAAAAAGAGCACAACCAATAGTTGTATTTATAGCTCCTGTTGTTATAGTTACACTATTGTTTTTAGATAAAACCATACAAGTACTCCTCAAAAAACACAATAAACCAACTTTTACACCATAACATACGTGAAAAAACCGCCAATACTATTGCACCCAAATTAATACTCTTAAATAGCTTTTTTATTCATATTTTCTTTAGCTAATAACTCCAAATAGCTACTTTTCAGTTGGTAAAAAAACTGATTTCATCACAAATTTAATTAGAAAACAGCACTAGATACAACATGCCAATTGGAGCTAATCTTAGATAAGAAACTAGTGTCAAGAACGTTATTAAACCCTGATACCAGGTGTTCACGATGCAATGCTATTTAATATGCTAGGCTTAATAAAATTGAATCTCAAACTGAGAACCATTTTATAAGCACCCATAAAACTTATGGTAAAACCAAAATATGATTTGAGACTGCAACACATTTGTCTTTAACCAATAATTTTTAGTTGTATTTCATGAATGAAAATACCACTTATGAAAAACAAAAACACAGAACACAGAAAATCTTATATTTTTGTAATTAATTAGAAAGCCAACTTTTTTTTGTAAAAACAGTGATTGGCTGTAGCTATTCTAAACTGTTTATAACTAAACAAACAACATCGATTTTTATAACCAAAAATCGCTGCGCACAGACCGAACATATTAATACGTATATCAACCAAAGAAACGATTAATTACGAACAGCATGTGGTTGTTAAAAAACAAAAAATAAACTAATGAAAAAAATCAATTCCAATCTATTTTTTAACAGCAGTATCTTAATAGCATTTTTACTGCTATTTCAAATTAATGCTTATTCTCAAAAAGTTATTGGCGCCCAAAACGCTGATGCTTCTGCTGTTCTGGAACTAAACTCTACCACCAAGGGGTTTTTAATACCTAGGATGACAGAAGCGCAACGAGATGCTATTGCAGCTCCTGCAGAGAGCTTGCTAGTGTACTGTACCGATTGCGCCAATAGGGCATTTTATTATTACAATAGTGTAGCATGGGTTTCCATTACCTCTACTGCTGGTTTAGAAATAGAAAGCTGTGCCGTAGCTGGTAATCTTGTAAAAGACGTACCAGGTATTACCAGCACCCTAACAGTAACTTATAAGCAATCTACTATTAATACTGCTGGTACCATTAGTTTTGATGAAAGTAATATTGCCTTCTCTGGTGTAGCTGCCCCAGGCCTAACAGTAACTAATGTTGCCCCAGCAACCTATACCTTTGTAGGCATAAACGATACCGTTGATGTTGCGTACTCTATTTCTGGCGCCCCAACAACTACAGGCGAAGCCATAATAACAGTAGACTATGCATCATTACAATGCACAAGCTCGATTACTGTAGATCCTGGCGATGTAACTTTAGACCTTTCTGCTAACATAGACATAGCTTCTTTTGTGACTTCCATAGGGCTTATAGACAGCGGTGCTAATACTTATAGTTATAACATTCCTTATAGTGGCGGTGTTGGTACTAACAACATAACGTTTACCCCTGTAACTGCCGGATCTAGCACTTTTAGTATCGCTAGCTCAACTATTAACGACGCTTCTGGCTCTATTACTGTAACATTAACAGCCAGCCCTACTTATACCGTACCTGAATCCGTTACAGAAACCTCTTTCCTGTTTGCTCTAGATGTACTTGTTAACGGTAACATAGCGGGTAATATTACTGTAAACGCCACAGGTCCCCCAAGAACTACAGTTGGTACACAAACTTTTATGTCTCACAATTTGGGTGCAGACTATAGTTTAGACCCAAGTACACCTGCAGAAGGCTTACATGGGAATTATTACCAATGGGGATACCCAACACCTGTAGCTAACACCTCTACCGCAGATAACACTTTACCATCGGGATTTCAATTTACAGAAGCTAGTACCACCTCTTGGTCCGATGCTAGCAACACCGTCAACGACCCCTGCCCTACAGGCTTTAAAGTACCTAGCAATGCAAACTGGGCTACACTTATAAGCAACACTTCCCCTACCAGTCTGGGATCATTCACATCTAACAATACAAACTTTACTTCTTCAGTACAGTTAGGTGACCTCTTTTTTCCGACTGCAGGACATCGTAATCGAACTAGTGGTCATACAATAGCGCGTGGTAGTGAAGTCGATATGTGGAGCTCCACAAGAGAAGCCTCTGATACTGCATTCGTCAATCATATTTTCCTTAACTCCACTACACAACTAAATACTTACGCCTTTCCTCTAACTGCAATGACTATACGTTGCATTCAAGAATAGCGCCCAGTCTTTTGCGTCTGTTCATAAAACACACTACATAATAGTTAATCTTTAGTCCTCTAATGTAGCGTCTTTTTTTTTAAAAGTCACTGCATTAGAAATTTATAAACACCAAAATCGCAAGCACATTAAAACAATAAACCACAACTTTAATCATGAAAAATACATTTATTTGTATAGCTCTAATACACCTAAGCTGCATGGGTGCAACTGCCCAAAATATTACTTTAGAATTCCCTTATTTTGTGGGCAAAACTTACGAGTTTAAGATAGTACAAGGCACTAAACATATTGTATTACAAAAAGACACCATAGCCCAAGGCGGCAATGTGCAACTTCAAATTCCTCCAAAATATAAGGGCTACAAAGGTATGGCTATGTGGTATATTACCAATAGTGCAACTGGTGGTGGTTTAGAAATGGTAATTAATAATGAAGATTTTTCGGTGTCTTGCTTGGCTAAAATACCAACCAGCAAGAACATTATATACAGCAACAGCCCAGAAAACCTTTTTATGCATAGCAACCACCAAGAGCAACAAGCACTTTTTGCCAAGCACGATGCCATACTGTCTGCCACCAAAGCCTATACGGATAAAAACAGTAGGTTGCACCATGTTTTTAGTAAAGAATACATCCGTATTTTACAGGAGTATCGCAGGTATGTAAAGAGACTAAAAAACACAAAATTATATGCAGCTCGTTTTAGAGAAATAACCAATCTTACTAGAGGTATCGGCACAATTATTAGCCAAGATGAAAACTTAAAAGCCAAAAACATCAATACCATTATCGTAAACCAGTTGGACTATGAAGTACTTTTCACCTCTAATCATTGGAGTGGCATTATTAATACCTGGGTGCAATTGCAGGTGAATGTACTTAAAAACGATGCCCAATTCATTAATGATGCTAGTACAATATTCAAAAGAATTTCTTCGGATTTAATACGTACCCAATTTATGATTAGTTTAAAAAAGACCCTAAAAAAAGTAGGTAAAAAGGAGACTATACTTTTTGGATTATCCAAAAAAATGAAAGGCAATTAGCTTTAAGGAAAAAGAAGATGCCACTGGTTTTGCAAAGTGATTAATAAGGCTAAAACACATTACAATTAAAAATACCCAAATGTAGTTTGTGACAGTACCAACCACATTAAAGGAATTACAAGCTAGACGCTTGTAAACATAATGAATTATAAAACATAATAATAATGAAAAAAATACACAACCTAATATTGACATCCCTTTTAACTATTAGTTTTTTAGGTTATTCACAACTAGGTATAGGCACCAATGCCCCAGAAAAAGCTGCCATATTAGAGCTAAAAACCACTACTAAGGGTTTTTTATTACCTCGTATGTTAAAAGTAGAACGAGACGCTATTCCTTCTCCAATCCCAGAAGGTTTGGTAATATATTGCACCGATTGTGCAACCAAAAGCTTTTCTTTCTACAATGGTACTGAGTGGATTAACATAAGCTCTAGTGCCACACCAATTTCTGGTTTAGAAATAGAAAGCTGTGTTATAGCTGGTACTTTTATGCAAGGCAATGGGAGCATATCCAGAAACCTTATGGTTACTTACAAACAAAACCATTTGGCAAGTATTGGCCTCTTAACTTTTGATACTAGCAACGTTACTTTATCTGGTGTTGGTGCCCTAGGTTTAGCCGTAGGTTCTCCTAGCCCAGCAAATTATACTTTTAATAGCATAAACGAGACCACCACAGTAACCTACCCTATTTTTGGCACACCAACAACCTTAGGCACGGTTACTGCGGATATAGATTATGCATCCCTAGCCCAATGTACGAGCCAAACTACTGTAGACTCTGGTACCGTAACTTTAGATCTTTCTGATGCCATAGATATAGTTTCTTATGCAGGTACACCGGGAACTATAAACAATACCACCAATACCATAAACTATAGCATTCCTTATACTGGTGGTACTGGAATTAATAGCATTACGTTTGAAAACACAACTTCTGATGGTGCTACAATTAGTATTGCCAGTGCAAGTATAAGCAATGCTTCTGGTACTTTAAACGTAAGTTTAACAGCAAGCCCCTCTTACAATGTACCTGTACAATCCATAGGGAGCAATACAGCTTTGTTTTCTATAAACGTGCTTGTAAATGGTACTTTTACGGGTAGTATTGCTGTAAACGCAATAGGTATTCCAACTACTGTTATGTCCACTGGTAGTGGAACCCTTACCTTTATGGCACACAATTTAGGCGCAGACTACAGTTTAGCTCCAGACGTCCCAATACAAGATATACACGGTAACTACTACCAATGGGGTACACTAGCACCAGTAGCAGATACAAGTACACCAGCTACGGCTATAAGTGGTTGGAACACTACTCCAACTCTTCCTGGTGATTGGACTACCGCAAGCAAAACTGCAAACGACCCCTGCCCTTCTGGATTTAGAGTCCCTACAGCAGAGCAATGGATAGAAGTAGTCGCTAATAATATACGAACTACATCAGGAGGAGCTTGGTCAAACGATGGTAGTTTTGACAAAGCAGTCCATTTTACAAATGGCTCAAATAAACTCACCTTACCAGCTGCTGGAAATCGTCACAAGGATGATGGTACGCTGAACGACCGTGGTGGACTCGGTCTCTATTGGAGTAGTAACTCTGGAAACGCATATTACAGCAAAACATATGAATTTGATAGCAGTTTAGACACCCCAGAGACAAATTACAACCGTTTACACGGGCTTTCTGTGCGTTGCGTCTTAGAATAATACATCAATTTAAGTAATATACCACAAAGGATTAACTTATTCTTTTTTAGCATTAGCTGCTTAAAAAAAAAAGCAGCTTACAACAAACACACAAGCATAAGATTCGTTAATATTTCTAAAATCAAAAAAATGTTTCGACTATATTTAGTACTTACCCTAATGCTAAGTACCACTATTGTGCAACCCCAAACAGTACAAGGTATCTTAAAAAAACATGCCGGGCAAGAAATAATATTGTTGGGCTTTAGCCATTACAAAAATTATGAGTTGGCAAAAACGCGTATAGACAGTATGGGAAGGTTTGTGTTAAATTCCCCAAAAAACTACAAAGGCATGGCTGTTTTAAAAACTCAAGATAAAAGTAGCCTGCTACTTATGCTAACATCAGCAAAGATACAACTGCAGGGTACACATTTAAAAACCCCCAATAGCATCACTTTTAAGAACAATACGGAAACTGCTCTTTTTTTTAGCTATGCCAAAGCACAACAAATACGTACCAATGCCCTTGCTGCTTGGAGTTATTTGCGATCTATCTATCAAAAAGAAAACCTGTTTACTCAACAAACAAAAGCAATATGTTTTATTAAAAAGGAACTACAAAGAATTGAGAAAGAACTAGTTGCATCTAGCGTAAATACATCAAAAACAGGCTATCTGTCTTGGTATATGCCCATGCGCAATCTGTTACAAGATATGCAGGCTACATTACAAAGACACACAGCAGATTTCCCCAAAAACATTGCCTATTTTAGAACTATAGATTTTACAAATACAAACTTTAAAACCAGTGGGTTGTTTATGCCGCTACTTGAAGGACATTATTTTTTATTAGAAAATATAGAACAACCCTCAGATAGTATTGCAACGCAAATGAATGTGAGCACACACTATTTAATACAACATTTTAAAGAAGACAAAGGGCTGTTAAACCTAGTGTCTAGAAACCTATTTAACATGTTTGAAAAAAGAAGCTTATTTAAAGCCTCAGAATTTTTGGCACTTACCTTGTTAGCGGAGCAGTCCGAGCTCTTAAGTCCAAAGTTGAAGCATAAATTAGAAAGTTACAGCAAGCTAAAAGTAGGCAAGATAGCACCAGATATTCAGTTAGACAGTACCACCAGGCTAAGCGATATTAAAAAAACAACCCTATTGGTGTTTGTAGCAAGTGCTTGCCCAGAGTGTAAACGAACAAACCAAGAACTATCCAAAGTTTATCCAAAATGGAAAGCCAGCACTAAAAATATAGAACTAATTTTTATCAGTATAGATACTGATAAAAAAGCATTTGATACCGCATACGCAAATGCTCCTTGGGCTGTGTATACCGACTTTAAAGGTTGGGACTCTGATGCGGTTAGCGCCTATCATATAAACGGAACTCCAACATATTTTTTATTAGATGAAAATATGAAAATTATTTCCAGACCCAAATCTGTGGTCCAAATAGACATATTTATAAAACAGTATTTGTAATAAAACCAATCGTTTATGACAAAGACTCCACGGTAAAGAGTGATAAGTCCCGACTGAAGCCTAGTACGACGAGGATATTAGAACCAAGTAGTGTTTAGAATGAGCTTATATTTAGTATGCTACGCTTGATTAAACCCAATCACTGACAATCGTTTTTATACCAGAAAACAAAAAAAACTTGACTCGAAAAACATACACCTTAAGTGCAAGAACAGGAGGTCTATTTTCAGAAATACTTTTTATTCCGATTCAAGCATCCGATAAACTAAACCCATTGGCGGGATTACAACATACTTCTAGACATCGTCATTCATGAAAAAAAAAAAAAAAACAAATGTCATTTATTTTACAGGCAATAAGATCGACTCATAAAAACCAATTCTTTGACATTATAAAAAAACGGTGAGATCCCCCTAATTTAACATGTCAATAGGCAGACCACAGCTTAAAACCACAACATATGAAAAAAATCAATTCCAATCTATTTTTCAACAGCAGTATGCTTATAGCATTTTTACTGCTATTTCAAATTAATGCTTATTCTCAAAAAGCTATTGGAGCTAGAACCGCTGATGCTTCTGCTGTTTTAGAGTTACAATCAAAAACTAAAGGCTTTTTACCACCTAGACTAACAACTGCACAAAGAGATGCCATTGTTTTACCTGCACAAGGGCTAATACTTTACAATAGCACCTTAGAAACCCTGAGTGTTAATATCGGTACAGCCTTACTCCCTAATTGGGAAAATATTGCGCCGGTTGTAACCGCAGAAGATCTATTAACTTCTACCAGTACCAGTAATGCCTTATCTGCCAACCAAGGAAGAGTACTAGAAGACAATAAAGCAGACATAACTAATATATTAGCACTAGACAATACCACGAGCTATAGCCCTAGCGAAGATTTTGAACCTGCTACTAAGGAATATATAGACGATGCAGTCACAATTGTAGAAGATGTATTAACAGCTACCAGTACCACCAATGCCTTATCTGCCAACCAAGGAAGAGTATTGATGAAGAACAAACTGGACAACACTCTTAACCCAGGACACATATATGTAGGGGATGCTTCCAATATTGCAACTGGAGTAGCCCTTAGTGGAGATGCTACTATTGCAAGCAACGGCACACTTACCATAGCTGACAATGCGGTAGATGGTAGCGATATCTCTCTTGCCAATGAAGCCCTTGGCGATATTGCCTATTTTGATGGTACCAATTGGGTGCGTCTAGCAAGAGGAACTTCTGGGCACTCATTAACCACAGATAGTAACGGATTGCCCTATTGGAACTCTAGAGCGCCTGGAGAAAATGTTGACTACTCTACAACAGAACAAGATACTGGAATGACATGGGCAGACGGTAGTGCTATTTATCAAAAAAGTTTTGTAGCACATACATCAACTACACTTATAACAGGAATAAGCAGACTTATAAATGCACAAGGTGAAGTAGAACACAGATCTTTTGATCTTCGTTTTACCCTTCAAGCCTATGAAAACACTCAACATTGGTCATACATTCTACAAAATAATTCAGGTATATACTTCTATAAAAGCTCAGATTTAGATAGCTTTACTGGTACAATATATTACACCAAACCATAGCATACCAAAGAACTAAAGGACTACAAAGCATATTATTACCTAGGTAGCTTAGTCGAAAAACATAAGGATTTTCTTTAAGATAGTAACTAACATCAATAAAAATTATGCTTATAATAAGAAGCAACTTCAACCAGCTTTTAAACAGCAGTACATTAATACTATTTTTGCTATTTGTTAACGCTAATGTTTTTTCTCAAAAAATAATTGGCGGTAGAACTACTGATGCTTCTGCCCTTCTAGAGTTGCAGTCTATAAACAAGGGGGTTTTACCGCCTAGATTAACCACAGCAGAAAGAGATGCTATTGTTTTACCAGCAAAGGGACTAATACTATACAATAGCACCTTAGAAACCCTAAACATTAACACCGGAACAGCTTTTACTCCTAACTGGGAAATCCTAGCACCGACTATTACTGTGGAAGATCTATTAACTTCTACCAGTACAAGCAATGCCTTATCTGCAAACCAAGGAAGAATATTAGAAGACAATAAGGCTACTAACGCAAGTGTATTAACACTAGACAATACCACAATCTTTGTCCCTAGTGCGGATTTCCACCCCGCTACTAAAAAATATACAGATGACAACTCCATAACCGTAGAAGATCTATTAACAGCTACCAATACCAGCAATGCCCTATCCACCAACCAAGGAAGAATATTAATGGAAAACAAACTGGAGAACTCGAACTCCTTAACTGATGGAGATATTTTTGTTGGCAATGCCTCCAATACAGCAATTGGAGTTACCCTTAGCGGCGATGCCACCATTGCAACTAACGGCACCTTAACCATAGCTGATAATGCGGTAGATGGCAGCGATGTTTCTTTGGCTAATGAAGCCGTTGGAGATATTGCCTATTTTGATGGTACGGACTGGCTACGTTTAGCAAAAGGTCCTTCAAGATATGCACTAACCGCCAATGCCAGTGGATTACCTTATTGGAAAGCCCCAACTCCAACAACACCCTTAGACTACTCTACATTAGAACAAGATACTGGAACAAGATGGGTTGACGGTAGTATTATTTATCAAAGATCATTTTTTGAACACACGACAAGTGTTCTTATTCCGTCAGGGGTGAAAACAATTATAAAAGCACAAGGTATGTTATCATACTTATCTAACCCTATTGTTAATTACTCTATCCCCTTTTATGAGGACGATACTAACGTTAAAGGTTTTATATACGTATCGGGTGATACAATGATAGTAGGAAAGGGGAATCATCTCGGTCATTTTACAGGTACAGTATATTACACCAAATAAAAACCAGGAGAATTAACACAAATGTTATTGATAACTTAGTACAAAAAAGAAATTATATGTCCAAGAAAAAAAAACTAATCATGTTTTCTAAAAACAGCATTATAATAGTATTTTTATTTGTTTCTAGTAATGCTTTTGCTCAAAAAATAATTGGAGGCAGAGTAGCAGATCCTTCTGCTGCTCTTGAACTACAATCAACAACTAAAGGTTTTTTACCACCTAGGCTAACAATTGCCGAAAGAGATGCCATTAGCTCACCTGCCAAAGGCCTTATCATATACAATACCAGCACAGCAGCATTAAATATTAATCTCGGCACAGCTTCGGTTCCGCTATGGACAAGGCTAGGCCCCAATACTACGACAGTAGAAGACGTGCTAAGCTCTACCAATACCAGCAATGCCCTATCTGCCAACCAAGGAAAAACCCTAGAAGACAGCAAAGTTGCAAAAGCCAATGTGTTGGAACTGGACAATACCACAAGCTTTAGCCCTAGTACAGACTACCAACCTGCTACTAAAAAATATGCAGATGACTTAGCCACAACCGTAGAAGACCTGTTAACAGCTACCAGCACTAGCAATGCCTTATCTGCCAACCAGGGCAGAATATTAGAAGATAGCAAATTGGAAAACTCCCTAAGCAATGCACATATTTTTATAGGAGACAACAACGATACCCCAACCGAAATAGCCCTTAGTGGTGATGCCAACATTGCAAACAACGGAGTACTTACCATAGCCGATAATGCGGTAGACGGTACCAATATATCATTAACCAATGAAGCCGAAGGAGATATAACCTATTATAACGGCACCAATTGGCAACCTTTAACAAATGGGAACAATGGACAAATACTTACCACCAACACCACAGCACCTCACTGGGTCAGTTGGCCAGGGCCAGATCCAAGTTATTCCACAACAGAACAAGATACTGGAAAAAGATGGATTGATAATAAAACTATTTTCCAAATAACCCTTATTGGACATACACCTGTTGTCGCAATGGATGGAATAGACACCCTTATATCAATTGAGGGGACAGCACGTAAAGCAAGCTCAAATGCTCAACATTATTTATATTCATTTTTTGTATCCTCTACTTTGTCTGCAAGAGCACGACAAGTTGGTGAACAAGTACATAGTAACCAACACAGTTCCGTAGATATAGATGAATATACAATCACACTATTTTACACAAAAACATAGACAAAAAACAAGAGAATTGGCCAGCAACCCTTTCACCGTATAATATTAGATATTCAAAATAGACCATGGTAATAGTCGCACAAAACCAATAAACCCCTCCCCTTTAGATTATAAAAACACAGCACTTAAATATATAATTTTCCAACTATGGTTAGTTGTGTTTATGGTGCTGCCGTATAGAATATTCTTCATCCATTTAGCGCTTAACAGCCATATATAAATAGACTTGGTAGCATCTTTGTTTATAGTTAAAAAAAATAAATTATGATATTACATACTACACACCAAGTAGAAAACAAAAAAATAGTGACTCGAGAAACATTAAAACTATACAAGTATCACAATGGCAAGTATTACAGAAAAACAAATCACAACCTAATTATGAAAAGCACATCTATTTATGCAATAGTACTCTACCTAAGCTACATGGGTGCAACTGCCCAAACCATTACTATAACATTCCCTTATTTTGCGGGTAAAACTTACGAGTTTAAGATAGTACAAGGCAAAAAACATATTGTATTGCAAAAAGATACCATAGCCGAAGGCGGCAATGTGCAACTTCAAATTCCGAGAAAATATAAGGGATACAAAGGCATGGCTATGTGGTACATTACCAATAGTGCAACCGGTGGTGGTTTAGAAATGGTGATTAATAATGAAGATTTTTCGGTGTCTTGTTTCGCTGCTATACCAACCAGTAAAAACATTATATATACCAATAGTCCAGAAAACCTTTTTATGCATAGCAACAACCAAGAGCAACAAGCACTTTTTGCCAAGCACGATGCCATGCTATCTGCCACCAAAGCCTATACCGATAAAAACAATGGGTTGCACCGTGTTTTTAGTAAAGAATACATCCGTATTTTACAGGAGTATCGCAGGTATGTAAAGAGACTTAAAAAAACAAAATTATATGCAGCTCGTTTTAGCGAAATAACCAATCTTACTAGAGGTATCGGCACAATTATTACCCAAGATGAAAACTTGAAAGCAAAAAACATCAATACCATTATCGTAAACCAGTTGGATTACGAAGTGCTTTTTACCTCTAATCATTGGGGCGGTATTATTAATACCTGGGTGCAATTGCAGGTGAATGTACTTAAAAACGATGCCCAATTCATTAATGATGCTAGTACAATATTCAAAAGAATTTCTTCGGATTTAATACGTACCCAATTTATGATTGGCTTAAAAAAGGCCCTAAAAAAAGTAGGTAAAAAGGAGACTATACTTGTTGGATTATCCAAAAAGATGAAAGGCAATTAGCTTTAAGGAAAAAGAAGATGCCACTGGCATTGCCAAAAAAAAAGGTGCGAGGGTAACAATTTCAATGAACCACCCCGAGGCAGAGCCATAGGGGTATAAAGCGGAAAAAACCTTATTTTTAGTTTGATAAAAACCCAGGTTTTCAAACTTTCCTCTTGACCACCGACGCAGAGCGTCGGGGAATGCTATCGATTAAAGGAGTTGTGGAGTAGCAAAGTTTAACAAGTAATAATAATTAAAATGATTCGACTATATGTAGTCTTTCTCCTAATGCTAAGTACCACTATTGTGCAACCCCAAACAGTACAAGGTACTTTAAAAAAACATGCAGGGCAAGAAATAGTATTGATGGGCTTTAGCCATTACAAAAATTATGAGTTGGCAAAAACGCGTATAGACAGTATGGGGGTTTTTAAGCTACAGTTCCAAAAAAACTACAAAGGAATGGCTGTTTTAAAAACTCAAGATAATAATAGCCTGCTGCTTATGCTAACATCAGCAAAGATACAACTGCAGGGTACACATTTAAAAACCCCCAATAGCATCACTTTTAAGAACAATACGGAAACTGCTCTTTTTTTTAGCTATGCCAAAGCACAACAAATACGTACCAATGCCCTTGCTGCTTGGAGTTATTTGCGATCTATCTATCAAAAAGAAAACTTGTTTACTCAACAAACAAAAGCAATAGATTTTATTAAAAAGGAGCTACAAAGAATTGAGAAAGAACTAGTTGCAGCTAGCATGAACACATCAAAAACAGGCTATCTGTCTTGGTATATGCCCATGCGCAATCTGTTACAAGATATGCAGGCTACACTACAAAGACACACAGCAGATTTCCCCAAAAACATTGCCTATTTTAGAACTATAGATTTTACAAATACAAACTTTAAAACCAGTGGGTTGTTTATGCCGCTACTTGAAGGACATTATTTTTTATTAGAAAATATAGAACAACCCTCAGATAGTATTGCAACGCAAATGAATGTGAGCACACGCTATTTAATACAAAATTTTAAAGACGACAAAGCGATGTTAAACTTGGTATCTAGAAACCTATTTAACATGTTTGAAAAAAGAAGCCTGTTTAACGCCTCAGAATTTTTGGCACTTACCTTGTTAGCGGAGCAGTCCGAGCTCTTAAGTCCAAAGTTGAAGCATAAATTAGAAAGTTACAGCAAGCTAAAAGTAGGCAAGATAGCACCAGATATTCAGTTAGACAGTACCACCAGGCTAAGCGATATTAAAAAAACAACCCTATTGGCGTTTGTAGCAAGTGCTTGCCCAGAGTGTAAACGAACAAACCAAGAACTATCCAAAGTTTATCCAAAATGGAAAGCCAGCACTAAAAATATAGAACTAATTTTTATCAGTATAGATACTGATAAAAAAGCATTTGATACCGCATACGCAAATGCTCCTTGGGCTGTGTATACCGACTTTAATGGTTGGGATTCTGATGCGGTTAGCGCCTATCATGTAAACGGAACACCTACATATTTTTTATTAGATAAGAACATGAAAATTATTTCAAGACCAAAATCTGTTGCCCAAATAGACGCATTTATACAACAGTATTTGTAATAAAACCAATCGTTTATAACAAAGACTCAACGGTAAAGAGTGATAAGTCCCGACTGAAGCCTAGTAGTAAATTAAAAAAAATAGTAACGCGAGACCTAGAACCAAGCAGTGTACATAATAAGCTCATATTCAACAAACTACTCCTGATTAAATTGAATCACTGACACTCGTTTTTACACCAGAAAAAAAAAGTGACTCGAGAAGCATATAACTTCGGCTTAAGTACAGGAGATTTATTTTCAAAAGCATCTATTTTGATGAAAGCATCGGATAAATTAAACCCATTGCCGGGATCATACTATACTTCTAGACAATAACTCTTGTGAGTACAAAACAATACTCAATAGTTTTTTCATGAAAAACAATTCCATTCGTGAAAAAAAAAAACAAAAAAAATCAAATGTGATTTATCTTTGTGTCTAAATAAGATCGACCCATAGAAACCAATTCTTTGACATTACAAAAAACGGTGAGATCCCCCTAATTTAACACGTCAATAGGAGACCACAGCTTAAAACCATAACATATGAAAAAAATCTATTCCAATCTATTTTTCACAGCAGTATCTCATAAGTATTTTCGCTACCTAGATTAACAACTGTCGAAAGAGATTCTACTACGCTACTAATCCTATACAATACCACCATGGAAACCTTAAGTAGTACTACAATAAGGGCAACTTCTGGATGGAAATTGGACTAAAATCATACCATATGAAAACAATAAAATTATTACGCTATATTTTTCTTTTAACATGTAGTTATTCCTTTGCTCAATTTGGCATTGGAACAGCAACTACTAACGCATCGGCACAACTAGAAGTGGTTGCTACTAATAAGGGGGTCTTAATTCCTCAGATAGCTCTAAGTTCAGATACCGACACAACTACTATTACCAGTGGCAATATAGAAAGCTTATTGGTGTACAATACCAATGCCAGTAGCGGTCTTTCTCTAGGTTATTATTATTGGAGTAATGCCAAATGGAATAAAATAACCGTCTTGGAGGATAAAACCACAGTTAGCAATACACTAACAAGTACAAGTACAACCGAAGCATTAGCTGCCAACCAAGGAAAAGTGCTTGAAGATAGTAAAGCAGCTAAAACAAATGTATTAGAACTCGATAATACTGCCACTTATGCCCCTAGCACAGATTATGAGCCAGCAACTAAAAAATATGTAGACGACACCAATATAATTGTTGAAAACATATTAACCTCTACCAATATTGCCAACGCTTTGTCTGCCAACCAAGGAAAAGTTTTGCAGGATAATAAATTAGACAAAACACTAATAGATGGCACATTTTTTATAGGAGACGGAACAGGTAATGCCGTTTCGCAAACTATAAGCAGTGATGCTACCATTACAAATATGGGGGTACTTACTATAGCAGATGATGCCGTAGATGGTACCGATATTTCTTTGGCTAGTGAAGCCGCTGGTGATGTTATGTTTAATAACGGAACGGATTGGGTTCGTCTTGCTAAAGGTACTGCAAACCAGTATTTACAAATGAATGCAACAGCTACAGCTCCAGAATGGGTAACACCCGTTTCTAAACGAATTGGAGAATTTGTATATGCCAAAACAGGAAAAACAGAAGTAGAAGGATATTTAGCAGTAAGTCCAGGAACCATAAGCAATGGGGCGGTAAGTTATCCGCTATGGGCAGCTCAATACCCAGAGTTTGTCTCTGGTAATGATATTGTTTTCCCTACTGATGTTGCAGGTATGTTTTTGCGTAACAATGGAGGAAATGCTGCTGCAGAGGGTTCGTTTCAAAATTACCGAACCGCACGGCCAACAACATCTGCTTTTGGGACTAGCACTAATGGAAATCATTTCCATTCTATAAGTGTTCACGATAATGATGGTGGCTCGAGTGCGGCTGATGGAGGAGGGCGTGCAGACGGTTACCCTAATACCTCTTCGGCTGGTAATCACACACACACAATTTCTAGTGGTGGTGATATTGAAACCAACCCAATAAACAGAGCCTATCAGCTTTATACCATAGTAGATACTTATTAAAAAAATCACAAAAAAACAATTATGAATTGTATATATAAAAGAGGGCTACTGGTATTATTTCTAGTCGGTAGTTTATCTGTCTATAGTCAAATTAATAATGAAGGTACACTCACGGTTGTAAAAAATACCACCGTTGTTTTTTTGGAGAGTTTCACCAATAAAAGCACAGGGATAATAAGCAATAATGGTACTGTACATCTAAAACAAAACCTGGTAAATAATGGAGGATTCACCTTTGACGATCTGTTGTCTAACGAATCTATCACTAATTTTTCAGGTAGCGTTGTTCAGCATGTTTCTGGTACAGGATTAATAGAAATTCCGCGGCTAACCTTATCCAATTCTTCGGGATATCAATTGCTAAGTGATATAACTGTAAGTAAACAAGCTACTTTTACCAATGGCATCCTAAACAATCGCGGTTTTGGCGGAGCGCTATCCTTTGATTCCAATGTGACGCTACATAACGTAAGTGATTTAAGCCATGTAAATGGGTCCATTTTAAGAACAGGAAGCAATAATTTTATATTTCCTATAGGAGGAAATACAACCTATCATGCTGTTGCTCTTAAGGACATTAGCGATACTAACGCTATTTTTACGGGGAAGTATATGCCCGAGAATAGTAATGGGAATTACCCACATGACAAAAAAAACAATGAAATAAAAATTATTTCAGATACAGAGTATTGGGAGTTAGCGCAAGTGCAAGGTGCTGCCAATGCAATAGTTAGTTTATCTTGGCACACAGCAAGTACGCCCAGTACAATTTTGGAAAATAGTAGTCTTTTGCATATTGTACGTTGGGATACCAACCTTAGCAAATGGATAGATGAAGGCGGTGTAGTTAATGCCGCAGATAATACCGTTACTTCCAAAAATACAATAGATGTATTTGGAGTTTTCACCCTGGCTAAAGTAATTATTCCGTTAGATGAGGATAATGATGGCGTACCTGATGTAATAGAAAACTCGGATATTCCTTCCACAGACCCAAATAATCCGAATGATTTTACGGATACCGATGGCGATGGCGTACCAGATTATATAGAAGAAAATGAGTACCCACCATCAGACCCAAATAATCCAAATGATTTCACAGATACCGATGGCGATGGTGTACCCGACTATGTAGAGGAGCATAACGATCCTGCTACAGACCCGAATAACCCAGTTAATTTTATAGATACAGATGGCGATGGTGTACCAGATTATGTAGAGGAACATGATGACCCTGCTACAGACCCAAATAACCCAGACGATTTTACAGATACCGATGGCGATGGTGTACCAGATTATATAGAGGAACATGATGATCCTGCTACAGACCCAAACAACCCAGACGATTTTACAGATACCGATGGTGATGGTGTGCCAGATTATGTAGAGAAACATAGTAAGCCTGCTACAGACCCAAATAATCCAAATAATTTTCCAGATACCGATGGCGATGGTGTACCAGATTACGTAGAGCAACATGGTGATCCTGCTACAGACCCAAACAACCCAGACGATTTTACAGATACCGATGGCGATGGTGTACCAGATTATGTAGAGGAACATGGTAATCCTGCTACCGATCCAAATAATCCAAACGATTTTACGGATACAGATGGGGATGGCGTACCAGATTATATAGAAGAGCATAGCAATCCTGCTACAGATCCAAATAATCCAAATAATTTTCCAGATACCGATGGGGATGGTGTACCAGATTATATAGAGGAACATGGTAATCCAGCTACAGACCCCAATAACCCAGATGATTTTGTAGATACTGATGGTGATGGTGTACCAGATTATGTAGAAGAACATAGCAAGCCTGCTACAGATCCAAATAATCCAAATAATTTTCCAGATACCGATGGTGATGGTGTACCAGACTATATAGAGGAACATGGTGATCCTGCTACAGACCCCAATAATCCAAATGATTTTATAGATACAGATGGCGATGGTGTACCAGATTATGTAGAAAAAAATGGTACTCCTGCTACCGATCCAGATAATTCAAATGATTTTGCAGATGCAGATGGCGACGGTATTTCAGATTATAAGGAAAACAGATACGATAAAGACGACATTACCATAGAAACTGATTTAATCTCTAAAAGTACTGCAACTAGTTTTTTTGAAATTGTAAACATCGAGAAATTTCCAGACAATACTGTTGAGGTTTTTAATAGAAATGGTATAAAAGTATTTAGCATAGACGGATACGACAATTATGGAAATGTATTTAGAGGAGTATCAAATGTTTCAACAGCGTTAAGTAAAGATGATGGCTTAGCAACAGGAGTTTATTTTTATGTGATTAAGTATTCTGATAAAGGAAAGACAAAAAGAGGCTATTTATACATCCACGAATAAAAGCAACAGATGAAAAAAATAATAACGCTACTGTATTTGGCATGCTGTATAGGGGAAACCCTTGCACAACAAGATGTAAAATACACACAGCACATGTACAACACCCAAGTGATAAACCCTGCTTACGCAGGGTCTAGGGATGTTTTTAGTCTATCAGTCCAATATCGCGCTCAATGGATTGGTTTGGATGGGTCGCCCACAACTCAGACCTTAACTATGAATACCCCTGTTTCCCGAAGTGTAGGTTTGGGTGTTTCCATACTAAACGACGAAATAGGAAACGGAACCAATCAAAACACCTACTTCAATGTTGATTTTTCCTACATCATAGCTCTTTCTGATAATAGTAAGTTTTCTTTTGGATTAAAGGCAGGAGGGCATTTACTAGCTATTAACCTGGGCAAATTAATAAATTATAAACTAACATTTCCACTTCCAGATAGCGGGAATATCGATAAAAAGTTCTCTCCTAATTTTGGAGCTGGACTGTACTATCGCTATAGCAATAGTTTTTATGCTGGAATTTCTATCCCTAACTTTTTAGAAACCAGACATTTTGAAACTATAGAGGGGAGCGATTCTTACCTTTCTAAGAGTAGAATGGAATATTATTTTATATCTGGCTTCGTGTTTGATCTTAGCTACACGTTAAGGTTTAAACCCTCTATCCTAATAAAAGCAACGAGTGGAGCACCTTTACATGCTGATGTTTCTGCAAATTTCCTTCATAACAATGGTTTCTCTTTTGGGGCAGCATACCGCCTAGGTTCTGCAGTAAGTGCACTTGTTGGCTTCCAGGTTTCTGATCGTTTTATGTTGGGAATGGCTTATGATAGAGAGACAACAGCGCTAGGAGCGACCGTTTTTAATAATGGTTCTTTTGAGTTCTTTTTAAGATACGAATTAAGGCCAAAATACAGGAGAACTATAAATTCTAGATTTTTTTAAAAATAATAACATTGTTATGAAGAATAAAATAAAAACATGCATCCTTTGTTTATTTATGGTTTGTAGTTTGATAAATGCTCAAAAGAGGCAATTAAAAAAAGCAGGGAAAAATTTTAACCAAGGTGCTTATGCCTCTGCTATTGTGGGATACCAAAACCTAGTAGACCATGGAAATACTTCCCAGATAGTTTTTAAGAATTTAGGTGACTCTTATTATTTTACTGCTGCCTATGCCAAGGCCGTTGACTGCTACCAAAAGTTATTAGCGCAAGATAGTTTGACTAACAATAAGGAGTATCTCTATAAGCACTCCCTATCATTAAAATCTTTAGGAGCTTATAAAGAATCAGATTTGTTGATGAATAAATTTTGTCAAAAAAACCCTTTAGATCCGAGGGCTATAAGATTTCTTGCTTCATCAGATTATTTAAAAATAATAGAAAAGAGCTCCAATAGAGGCTTTATTGAAAACATGACTCTCAACTCTATAGCATCCGAATTTGCTCCTTCAATACATAAAAACCAATTGGTTTTTGCTTCAGCAAGAAATGGTCGAGTATTGGAAAGTCGTATCAATGCAAGAGGCAATCAATATTTACACAAATTGTATAGTCAAAACTTATCTACTAATAAGAATAAATCAAAAACCATTCCCTTTTCTAAACAATTAAAGACTATATCTCCAGAATCCACAACAGCTTTATCTAAGGACGGGAACACGCTTTACCTAACTCGCAATAGCCTTAAGAATGGCAAATTGCAACGAGATAAAAACGGATATAATAGAACAAAAATTTACCGTACCAAACGTAGTAACGGACAGTGGTCAGCAATAGAAGAACTTCCTTTTAATAGTCTTGATTTTTCCGTGGCACATCCCGCACTAAGTCCTGATGAAGAAAAATTATACTTTGCCTCTGACATGCCAGGCACTATCGGTATGTCTGATATTTACAGTGTAGATTTACATGATGATGGTTCTTTTGGAACTCCAAAAAACATTGGGCCACAGATTAATACACTTGGGAGAGACAGTTTTCCTTTTGTTTCAGCAGACGGTCAACTTTACTTTGCATCAGATGGTCATATAGGGCTGGGTGGCTTCGATATATTCGTTGCTAAAAAGAATACTGAAGAGGAGTGGTGTGTGCTAAATGTTGGAGAACCTATTAATAGTACAAGTGATGACTTTTCTTATGTTTTTGATTCTCAAAATGGAATCGGTTATTTTTCCTCCAATAGAAAAGGAGGCAAGGGAAACGATGATATTTATAGCTTTAGCCAAAGTATTTCGTTAGTTCTAGAATGTGAGGAGGTTAGTCCAGAAGTTGAGTTAAGTAACAGCGAAGAGGAAAACGTGGAAAATACGACAATAGTAAAAAAAGAACAAGAGATTCCTTTAAATACTAAATTGACACAATTCTTAAATATAGATTCAGTATTATTTGAATTTAATAAACATAGTCTGAGTTCGCTTGCCAAAAATAGCTTGGGAGAAGTAGCTACTACAATGCAAAAGCATCCAGAAATCCATGTTAAAGTACAGGCACACACAGATGCTACAGGTACAGCAGCTTACAATATACTGCTCTCTGAAAAAAGAGCCAAAACAGTAGTTGCATATCTTGTACAACTTGGGGTAAATAGCAATAGATTATCATTTAAAGGCTTCGGTGAATCTCGTTTGATTAATGATTGTAGTAATAATAAATGTACGCTTAATGAAAAACTGCAAAACAGAAGGGTAGAGTGTATTGTATCGAAAAAATAATGATAATTTGTTTGCTTAACCTTTAATGGAGGCTGAATTCAAATCAATAGGGACAGTGTAGAATATTCTCCAACAACACTATCGTATTAGGAAATATTTTTTATTAGATTAACTGACGTTACTGCTGGTAATACTACAGTTGATCTAATAAAAATCCTTTGTAAATCTTCAGCTAACGGTGAAACCCTAGACTAAATACACCTTATGCACGTATATTTATCACAAACAATGCAATTGTGAATAATTATAAAATTCAAGCGTATTCATCTTCAGAAGCATTCGCTGCACAGAATCCACTACAGTACAATTTTTTGACGGTAATATAATTATTAGGAGACAAAATTAAACAATAGTACCCTTTTTGCATAAAGCTATTGCCAATAGAACCATAAAACCAGCTGCTCTTTTAAAATGAAGAATTATACTTATAAAAGGCTATAACAAAGAGCCTTATCCTTGCTGTAGGCAGCGGTTTTGCCATCCATTGGATATTACCCCAAAAAACATGGCATTGCTACTATTAAGCTTGTTTCTAGACCTACGTTTATAAGAAATGTGCTTCTACCTATAGTATCCGAGCAACGATTACAACTATTAGTTGTATTGAGACTACTACCTCCCTATTTAGCGCTTAATAGAAATATACCTGGTGTATCCTTATTTGCTAGTCAAAAAAATTAGAAACCCATAGGACGTTGCACTGTATAGAATGAGTTTATGCTTAATAAGCTCCTCTTGATTAAATAGAATCACTAACAATCGTTTTTGCAGCAGAACAAAAAAAAACTGACTCGAAAAACAGATAACTTCGGCTTAAGTATAGAAGATTTATTATCAAAAGCACCTATTTTGATGCAAGTATCCGATAAATTAAACCCATTAACGGAATTGCATTACACTTATAGACAGCAACACTTGTGGCTTTAAAAAATCAGCCATTCATTTTTTTGTGAAAAACAACGCCAATCATGAAAAACAAAAGCACAAAACACCAAAAACCTTCTATTTTTGTAACCAGTAAGTAAAACAAATAAAAAATAGACACATGAAACGAGTATGCTAAGAAGCTTATTACCTGGGGAGATGGTTAATAGCATTTTTACTGCTATTTCAGATTAATGCTTATTCGTAAAAAACAAAGATTTTTTGCAACCTAAATTAACAACTCCCGAGAGACATTCTACTATTTTACACAAAACCCCCAGTAGCTAACATATACAATTATTCAAAACCAATAGAAATGTTCCATTGGACTATAAAGCACAGCACTTAGCTCAACTATATTTTACAAAAATCGTGCTTAATAAATAATTTCTCAGCTGTGGTTAGTTTTGTTCAGGGTGCTGCCGTATAGTATATTTCTTCCCCCATTTAGCGCTTGATAAGCCTATAGAAATAGACTAGGCAGCATCCTTATCTATAATTAAAACCAATACCATTGTTTAAATAAGCAACACTATAAAAATTGAAGTTTAAGAAACAATAAATACAGCAAAACCAATTATAAAAGATAATGTATGGCAGAAGAAAAAAGCAATGCCTTTTTTAAAAACAACTCGAAATATCAGGCAAATTTTCGCTAAAAAACACAATTTCTGCGAAATGTATCCATCTTTCTGCGAAATGCATAGGTAAGCTTCCAAATATTACTTGACTTTTACCAAAATAACCAATCCAAAAAACACTACATATGATTTCAGTAAAAATCGTTTATCAAAAAACACAAATTGTCATTTATAAATTGCAAAAAACACTTTCTTTTTTCGCATTAGATAGTGCATCAACAAAACAATATGACGCTAGCCTAAATACAGCATATTTTATTCCCTGTTTTATTAAAACTAGCAATCAACCCTAGTTAATTAAGTAGTGTGCACTAAGATTTGATTCCCCAAACCAACTCTTCTGTAAAGTATTTAGTCTTAAAATAGAAATGCGCACGAATGAAGATAGAAACCTGACCTAAAAAGCAGATAGCTAATTTAGTACCATAAAAACAACCAGATTGCGAATGCCATTAGGTTTAATTTTTTTTATTTTGGTATTATTCAATACAATTATGCCTTTTAGATTGAAAAATTGCCTGTAATTTTTAAAGCGAAACCAGGTCATAAAAAATGATGCTTTTTGCAACAGCACAAACGAACTATCTAAAAAAACAATGAATCGTTCAAAAAAAAAAAACTAAAAAGTGCTTTAGCTTATGTATAACACGCTAAACTCTTTTCTTTTTCACAACTAAACCACAAGAGCACAAGAGCACAAGAGCACAAGTACAACAACTTACAACTGTTTGTATAAACTCGTTTTTTAATTAAATTGTATGCCCTTTATTTACAATAGGTATAGCATATTTAATTATCAAAACCAGATTCCTTACATTCTTGTGCTACAAAAAAACTGACTACATGAAAATCATAATCATAGAAGAAAATACCCATTTTAGAGCTAATCTAAAACTAGATTTAGCAGGAATTGGAATTGAGAAAATAAAAACCTGTTCAAACTCAAATAGCGCTATTGCATATATTCATGAAGAAAATCCAAATTTGGTTATTCTAAGCAGTACGATCAAAAATGGGGCTCTTGACAACTCTTTTCCATTATTTCTTCACAAAAAAAATATTCCGTTTATATATTTAACACCAAATGCCGATAAAGAAACCTTCACTTTATTACAGAAAAACAATCCAAAAGCTATACTAATGAGATCGTATAGGATAATTGAGTTAAAATCTATATTAGATTTAATAATTTATAAAGAACACTCACCAACAAATAATATAGCTTACACTGATAACGCTTGTTATATCCTTAAAGAATTTAACTATTTTTTCATCAAAAACAATTCCATCCTTAAAAAAATAACTCTGGATGAACTTATTTTTGTAGAATCCAACAAAAACTACGTGGCACTATATACTGATAAAAACAAATACCTTCTACGAAGGAAATTGAGCTATTTTTCCGAATATTTACCAAAGAATTTTTATAAGATAAACAAGTCAAACATTATTAACATTAATTACATACATGAAATAGATGGCCACATGGTAAGACTAAATACCATCCCCAAAAGGCTTATTATTGCTTCTACATATTTAGTAGACTTTAAAAACCAACTACCAATTCTTTAAACACTCTATGAATAAAATCCCTATTTACGTAAAGATTATCCCACTTTGCAAGGACTAAATACCTTTCGTTTCATAGCGTAGTATCGCAGCCTTACATTTACATCATATAAAACCACACTATATTATGTATAAACTCATCTACAATTATTCCCAAGAACCTGCGCTAATAAATAAAGAAAAAAGAAATTTAAAAAAAGAGTGTGCTTGGCTAATTCCAATCCTTTTTTTAGCTTCATTTTTCTTTAAACCTTTTGGTTTTAACGACTATCCCTTCTGGTTTTTAGTATTGGCCAGTTTTAACTATTCATTGGGGTTTTCTAGTTCTTATTTTTTTTTCAATCTTTTGGTTATTAACAATTCTAAAACTAATTACTCCAGAGCAGTACATTTTTTAATTCAAATTTTAATAACAATTCATTCCTTTTTCTTAGTAACTTCCTTCAGTTTTTTCTTTCATGCATTTCTTAATACAACCCAAGCATCTCCAAAAACAAACATACTTTCCTACACCCTATTAAGAGAGACATTTATTTACATCACACTTACCACCATTGTCCTAAATATAGTTGTGTTTTTTCTATTAAAAAATAAATACGTAAAGAAAACTTTCAAAAAAAACAGCCCTAACCCTCTCACAACCAGAAATGTAAAAAAAAGAACAGTTAAAACCAAGGCAAAACAAAATGAAAACATTATCTTAAAAGGCAAAAACAAGGAAGAAGTTTTAGAGATAAAACTATGTCAATTTATTTATGCCAAATCTCATGGCCATTATATCCGAATACACTTCTATAACAATTCTGTTTATCAGACAGAAAACAACATGAAAAGCATTATTATCAGATCCTCCATGGTTGCCTTGCTTGAACAACTTAAAGACTTTCCAAATGTTATTGCCCGTAATCACAAATCATATATTATTAATATCCTAAAAATCTCAGCAATCAGAACAGTAGGTTCTTCCTCAAGGTTAGTTCTTAACAACCTTAACATCTCTCTTCCCGTCTCTAAAGGAAAAGAGGATTTTTTCAAGTTAAAACTAAACAATAGTAGGGTTTAGATAGGAGTGTTATAGCTAATCTTAATTAATCCTAAAAAGATTATTCTTGTATGGAGTAAGCAAAAAAAACAACGACATCAAATTCTTTTCAAATTTGACTCAACCCGACATTATACGCTATTAAAAGACCATTAAATCATGTGGTTTTAGATAGTAACAGCTTCGGAATATCTGTATCAATAATTTTGAAGTAAACCGCTGCCTAAAGAATTCTTATTATTGCGTATTCAATATTTTATTGACCTTGGTAAAGCATTTATTGAGGTCAGTAGATATTTTCATACCTTATAGGTGAGTAAAACAAGGAGATTATGGATATTTTTAAAGACAAAACCTTCTAGAATTTAGTGAACACTTCAAAACAGACGATAATTGCAAAGAATATTTAGCAAATATCAAATGGGATAAGGGTTTTAAATGTGTGAAATATGGACATACTAGAAGTCAAATCCGTAAGAACTTCTCAAGAACCTGTAACAAGTGTAGTCATACAGAAACCGCACCATCAAACACCTTATTTCATAAGGTGAAGTTTGGTTTACGCAAAGCATTTTTTATCTGTTTTGAAATGTCTACCACTACCAAAAGTCTATCCGCAAGTTATATGGGAGTTCGTTTTGGAGTTACAGAAAAAACAGCTCGTTTATTTATGCACAAGATTAGAGAAGCAATGAAATCTAGTGAAAACAATCCAATGAAAGGAACTGTTCATCTAGATGAATTTGTAGTTGGAGGAAAAGAAAAAGAAGGTATGCTTTGAAAATTGACAATTTTTCATCAAAAGAATTAGAAAAAATATTTGACAAACATATTGATGGATCTGCAAGTATAACAACTGATTTACGGAGAGGTTACCTCCCTTTATTTAAAGATTATAATATCTCGCAAATTGAAAGTAATGGTGGTAAAAATTTTATTGCATTACATACCATGATTCATCAAGTTAAATCTTGGATTAGAACTATTTATTCTTAGGTAAGTAATTTTAACATCCATAGATATCTATACGAATTTTGCTATCGCTTAAACAGGTCTAGAAGTAAAGGCAACATATTTAACAATCTAATTCAAAGAATGATAAATTCTCATAAAATATATCAAAACCAAATTATATGCTCGTAACTACTGACCTCAAAGCATTTAAAATTCAAATTGTTTTATAACTATCTGAAAATTTTTCTTGTTACATCGAGGTTTTAGCCTTTTTTTAAAACCAACGCTTATAATTGCATAATTACGCGTTAATAATGCATGAGCTACAATACTGCAATAGTCGCAATTCTGGACGAGAAACCACTTCAAAACTAAGCCACTTAACACTATTCTTCTGCTAACGAATAAAGGCATAGCGCTTTCTTTTTTTCTTACAAGACAGCATACACTACTCAGAAGAGCATCTTAACCCAACAACACATCATTATTTTTAGCTCTTCCCCAATTATTACCAATACTTAGGCATCACTTACACCATCAACAACTATCATTTTGGATATCTTGACACTGCTCTTGGGGTTCAAAAAAAAGCAACTATCCCAATTTTTATAGCTCCGTTTTTGCTCCTATTAATAGCACCATGTGCGGCACAGCAACAACAAAGGTTGACTATTTTAAAAGAGCTGACCTCTATAACCACAATCCAACAGTTATAATGAGACAACTTCTGCAAGCATTATACTTTCCTTAAAATAGTAAAAGCAAAAAAAACCGCCTAAAAAAATTTAGACGGCCTTCTCAACCTGAACACTTAATTAATGAAATATTCTTTGTAGCTAAGAAAGAACAATCATAATGATCGCCCTTCTTAAGAAATATTGTTTTAGTAAGCTCCTACAAGGTAGTACGTATTAATCCCATCACTTTGGATTATCCAAGACTGAAAAGAAACCGTAGATTCGATACTACCATTTGTAACACCGTTAAAAATATCCGTAGCATCAACTAGATCAATTGTTAAAACATTACCCTCAGCAACATCTTGTCTTTTAATGATAAACTTTTGTCCTGGTTTTACAGTATCTGCTTTTGGTAACGAAATTGTTACAACACCACCATTAGTGTTTGCCAATACTGTTGCATCTGTAGCAGCAATAGTATAATCTGCAGTTTTAACAGAAATGTCGGTAAGATCACCTCCTGTAGAAATTTTAATCCATTTTCCAGTAGCAGCACCATCCCAAAAGTAAAAACCTACTCCAACAGGCCCACCAGCAGCAACAGTCGCAGGAGTAGGAACAGCAGTATCATTATACACCATTAAACCTTCATCTTCAGTATCAAGTACAGAGATGGTAACTTTATCAGCATCACCTAATAATTGTACTCTAGGTATTAAAATACCTTTATTAGATGATGAAATCTCTAATGCTGCTTGTGCATCAGGATTACGAGTACCAATACCAACTTGCGCATACATAGACCCACCAATTAAAACAAAGGCAATAACCAATAGTTTAGAATAATTTTTTAACATAATTTTATTGTGTTTTTAATTTTAAGCAAAATTAGCTCAGCTTCCTTTTGTTTTTAATGATTTCTTCACCAACACATTTTAATTCCATCAAAATACTTTTTGCATTAGGCTTTACAGTGCTTACGCAGGAAAATGATTCATGAATAGTTTTTGACGAAAATAATTTTATGTGAATTTGTCTTGAGAAATCACCTACTCCTCAAGCTACTAAATAATATTAATTAACTAAAAATCTACCACTTACAAGAAATTTAATCACTAAAGTTTCTTTGGATTCCATTATATGGTGTACAAATTTTGTTTGATGAAAAAAAATGCTGATGCATTTTCTTTTTTTACTAATCTTGTGTTACTGTTTATATGCAAATTTCGATAAACGTTGTTGCTATTCAATTCATTAACTCTTACAAGCTTTAAATGAAAAAAAAAATCTCTCCCTTTATGTTTCTATTTTCCAATATAGAACAGCAAACCAATGGGCAATTCTTATTTGTGATTTCGCCTACTGGCAGTAAACATTTTTATAACATTACCGATCATCAAGGCGAAATAATACATTTAGCAGTCAATCCTTCTGGAATCCATCGCTATGATATGTCTACTGTGCAACATTCTGCATTGCTTCATATAAAAATAGGCAAAAAGCTACTATCCTTTTTATGGAGCAATACTGATTTAACAATAACTATAGCTAATAAAAACGGTGTGTTTTCTTTAGATCTATCCGACAATATTGACAATCTAGTTTATAATACTTATATAAATGAGTACCATAAATTGCATCAAAGTATTGCCGCATGGAGCTTTCTGCATAGCTATTACAAAAATGAAATATCTAAAGATACCAAAAGCACTTTAATACCTGCTAGTAGTATTGATCATTTAAGCTTAAAAAAAGCAATAGCTTTTTGCCGAGATGAATTATTTATAGATCTAAATAGACGATTAAAAAAAACAGACAACCACTTATATGCAGATAAATGGATAAAATGGCACTTTTTAACATTGCCTTTCTTTGATCTAACGTTTAAAGAAATACAGCTAAAAGAAGTACAAGAAACAAATTTTAAAAATGTCGCCTTTAAGAACAGCGGTTTACTCAAGTCTATATTGAAACGTTACATTTTTAATCTATACGAAGTTTTTAAAGACAAAGGGCTTCTAAACAAGATCCTTAATTTTTTGCAAAATTTAGATCAGGAAACTCAGCTTATATTTTTAATTAATGTATACGCACATATAGAATTTATAGGAGATAACATTCTGGCTTTAGACTTAAGCACAACACTAAAGAACAATAAACAATACAAGCTAACTAAGGACTTAGAAAAAAAGGTGAATGGCTATATAAAAACAAAACCAGGCACCAAAATGCTGCAGTTAGTAAACGATTCTTCTGTAAATAATACACAAAAACAAGACAAGCTCAGTATCCTAATTTTTGCTGCCTCAAATTGTGAAGCTTCTGATATAGAATTAGGAGAACTACATGAGTATTATGATAAAACTAAAAATGAATTTAATTGGAAAATGGTTTCCTTAGATACTACTGCAGTTGAATTAAAAATGTATATATATGATTGGAAAACAATATGTGATTTTTTGGGTTGGGAATCTCCTAATGTAAAAAATTATCATGTAGACACAACTCCTACACTCTTTGTGCTAGATGACACTAATATTATCATGAAGAGGTTCAGTAAAACCAACGATTTGATAAGCTATTTAACAAGCACCAATCCTTAATTGAATGAAAAACCAAAGTGTGATCTAAAAAATTAAGACTATACATCGCTTCCTTTTTAAGAAAACGATCAATAATTTTCCACATAAAAAAGCATAAGACAGTGCTTCGATTTCCCCACAGTTTTTATTAAACCGTTCATGGTTTTTAATCAAGAAAAGCCATGAGCCTATAAATAAGTCTGTTGACTCCAAAACGTATTATAAATTAATGCCCTTGACAAAAGGTATACCTCCGAAACTATATTTTCATTTCCAGACAAGTCTCCTTTAGTGGAAATAAATTTTGAGAAGCATCAAAATTTATTTAAAACAGACATTAAAAAAGTAGTACTATCTTAATACTTCCGATACAAGTACAGAGAATTAGCTGATATCTTTACCTTTTCTTTATGTGTTTACCAAATAAAAAAACAGTAAGCCATTAGTCAAGAATATCGGCACAAGTACACAAGATGTAAAAAAGGAAAAGCCATTAATCATTTTTATGCAAACATCCTTTAGATTAGCAAATAGAAATAATCACTTAAATAAAAATAATGATAATGATGTTGAAAATTTCTTTTTTTGCTTCTTTTTTTCTTTGTTAATAAGTGCTATTTTGTTAATAAAAAAGAACGGGGTGAACTTAGCAAGCATCTAGAGATTCTAGCTCTATTCCCCGTATTAGTCCCCGTTCTTTTATAACCAGGTTACAAGGACCAGATAGAATTTTAGAATTTACCTAATAAAGGTGTTAGTCAAGGTAACCATTTTAACCATTACAAAATTATGGAAACTAAAGACACCATCGGCATTGACATTAGTAAATTAACATTTGATGTTTGTATTCACAGTAATCAAATGTTTGCAGTTTTTGAAAACTCAAACAAGGGCTTTCAAAAAATGATTAAATGGACATATAAAAATAGTCCGTTTAAAAAAAAAGAGGTATTTTTCCTTTTTGAGCACACAGGATTATATTCAGAGGAACTATCTGGATTTTTATCAAAACGAAATATTTCTTTTGCCCTAATTCCAGGATTGGAAATAAAAAGATCTTTAGGAATAGCTAGAGGAAAAAATGATAAAATAGATGCTGCCAAAATAGCCATGTATGGTTATCGTTTAAGAGAAGAGATACAGCCATGTAAAATGCCATCAGACCAGATAAAAACTCTTAAATCATTATGCGCTTTAAGAGATCGAATCGTAAAACAACGTGCAGGGTATAAAGCTTCTTTGAAAGAACAGAAAAGAGTGCTCAAAATAAACCAAAAAAAATGTTTGTTTGAAATTCAACAAAGAATGATTCAATATAGTTCAAAGCAAATTAAATGTATTGAAAAACAAATGCAAGATATCATAAATAATGATAAAAATATAATGCAGATTTATCAACTTATTACCAGTATTAAAGGTGTTGGAGCTCAAACTGCATTATTCATGATAATCTGCACCAACGGGTTTACAAAGTTTAAAAACGCTCGGAAATTTGCATCTTATTGTGGAATTGCTCCATTTCCGAACTCATCTGGAACTAGTATAAGAGGAAAAAACAAAGTGAGTCATTTAGCAAATAAAAAAATGAAAAGCTTACTCGATTTATGTGCTAAAGTAGCTATTCAACACAACTCAGAAATGAAAAAACATTATCAAAGTAGATTGGCTATTGGTAAAAACAAAATGAGTACCATTAACATTATTAGAAACAAAATTTTAGCAAGAATTTTTGCCGTGGTAGAAAGAAAAACACCATATGTGGATTTCATGAAATACGCAGCATGAAACTTGTTAACAACTTTGCATCATTACTCTTGCTTTAATCATAGAATACGGGGAATTAAACCCATAGATGGAGTTAAAATACAAGAAGACAACTTTGCATTTCAAAACGAATATACAAGCCATAAACATCATTAAAAATAAAAGTATCCACTGCCAAGTATAGTGCAGTTACAATTAGTATTCAGTTGTTTTGCAAAACTACTCACCGGAGTTCAATTAGTAGTGATTTTTTTGAAGTCGTAAAAATGTTAAAACCATAACAAAGACAAGATATCAACAGGTTAAGCTAAAGTTTATTGGAGTGTCTACCTTTGATGTGACGATTTTTTAGAGTCCATATAATATTTATATATTAGATTATGGCAAAAAAACATGATAACGAGTTTAAGGTAATGATAGTATCACTATTAAAATCTGGAAGTAAACCGAAACAACTTGGAGAGGAATATGGATTAAACCCAGGTATGATTTGTCGCTGGGGACGGGAATTTGCAGCAAGATCTGGAGATTTTTCTAAAAAGAAAGTACTTTCTATAGAAGCCCAAGAATTAAAAGCTTTGAAAAAAGAATTAAGAGATGTAACTATAGAGCGCGACATCTTAAAAAAGGCAGTAAGCATCTTTTCCAAGAGCGACTCATAAGATATCAATTTGTTTTAAAAAACACGGATATTTATAGTGTTGAGAAGATGTGTAAGTGTATGAGAGTTAGTAAAAACGCTTATTATCACTGGCTTAAAAACAAAGACTTAATAGTTATGGAGACTCCAAGAAATTATCTAAAGAAGAGGATTAAAGCCATTTTTGAAGATAGTAGAGAAATCTATGGAAGTCATCGGATTCAAAAAAAACTAGAACGTGAAGACCTTATATATTGCCGGTCTTATATAGGATTACTTATGAAAGAAATGAGGTTAAAAAGTGTCTTAAAGCGAAAATTTGTAGTAACAACAGACTCAAAGCACAGTTTTCCAATAGTAAAAAATGTATTAAATAGAGATTTCAAAAGTCTAAAAATAGGAGAAAAATGGATTTCTGATATTACATATATTAGAGTGAATGATAACTGGAATTACCTAACAACCATCATAGATTTAGTAGATAGAAAAGTAGTAAGTTGGACTTTAAGCGAAGACATGACTTCCCAAAACACCATTATTAAAACTTGGCATCAGGCCAGAAGTAAAAGACAAATTAAAGATGGTTTTATTTTTCATTCTGATAGAGGTGTACAATATGCGTCTAATAAGATCACAGATATTTTCTCTTTCAATTGCAAAATAACCCAATCGATGAGTAGAAAAGGTAATTGCTGGGATAATGCTGTAGCTGAAAGTTTCTTTAAAACAATTAAACATGAATGGTTATATAGATTTAAATATACTTCATATACTCAATTATATAAATCTATTGAAGACTATATAGACTGGTATAATACACAAAGATTACACTCTTCTTTAGGATATTTAACTCCGTTAGAAATGGAAATCAAACTAAAAGAATTTAGTAACAAAGCGGCCTAAGAAAATTAGTCACAAATTTACTAGGTAGTCCATTATTGTTAAGAGATTCCTGTTTAGACGACTTAACCTATAAAAAGACATTCAATCCCTATCCAAAACAATAACTGTAAAACCAACTGAACTAAGCTTATTAAAAAAGACCAATACTATAGGATTTTTGAGTTACAAGATCCACATTGCTAGTTTCACAAATAACCCATAATAACCTGGACACTAAACAGCAGTAATCTACAAGCCCAGCTTTATGCTTTCAAATATAAGCTATAACTTTTTTTATTCGTAAAACCAATCCAAAGTCAAGATGAGATGAAGATTACATCCGAATACAATACTAAAAAGATGTTTGTTCTAAAAAATCACCAATAGCTTATATTTTTCTATCCGATATCCTTTTTAATTGACTGTAAAAGTTATTAATTGCAAATTTTAATATGAGCAGAAATTACTTCTGATTAAGATCTTTCCAGGAAATAACACTGGCATCTAGAATGTAATAAATAGAGCCATTACCATCTACAAAACTTAACTCGTCTTTATCAAAAATCATATTTTTAAACATCTTCTCTCCCTTTGTACAGAGCAATACCCTTACCTCTTGGTCATGATTTGGGATAGAATTTTTATTTATTACAATTTCTGTTAGGTATATATAATCCATTTTTATTTTTTTTGAAGAATTGACATCACAAAATATTTAACTACTTTTTTATATGTTTCTTCATCAATAAAAGAATTGACCAACTTTCCATTAACTCTTACCATTTCAGGAAGATGTAAGTCTACAAATAACTCTAATGCATCCTTACTTATAACATGCTCACCTGTATTAAAAAAATCTGAACAAATGTTTTTATTGAATTTCAATAATAAACTTGTATTATTTTCTGAAAAGATTTCAAAATACGAATCTCCTTTTTGTACTGTTCCCATTGTTTCCATAATTATTCAAGTATTAATTTATTATTTTAAAGGTTACCTCCCTATTTAGGCTATGTTGGTACTTATTGCAATCATCACCACAGTCAATTAGTGGTTTTGATTCTCCATAAGACATTGCCCTAACATTAGTAATTCCATGTTTGAAAAAATATTTTCTCACAGTATTTACTCTTCTATCAGAAAGCCATAGATTATATTCCGCACCCCCTCTTTCATCCGATCTTGCCGATACTTCGATTAATTGATACTGGGGATTAGCCTTTAGATGAGCTATTATACGGTCTAACATTTTTTTGTTTTCTGAATTCAAATACGAAGAATTAAAATCAAATTTAAAACAAGACATTTCATTTCCATCTAATATCATATGGTTATCATCACCCAAATAGTAATTTTTGCTAGCATTACTTTTTTGCAAAGCCAGACCACTCTCCTCTTTCTTAACCTTTTCCAACTCTTCAATAGGCTGATCATAATCACTTAAAGCCACCCCTTTTTCTTTTATATACTCCTGAATAATTTGAAGTTGATGCTCTTTATTTTTCTTTAAAGAACGCTCTTCTGAATGGATGTCAATGGAGAGGTTATTGCCATAAAGATCAATAATAGAATCCAAAATACGCTGTTCAAAATCAACTAGAGAATCCGACTTTTCATTAAAAAAGAATCTTTTAGAAAAAGAATCTTGTTTATCACTATTAACCTCCACCAGCAAGCTTCTATTGTCAATAAAATCCTTTATTTTTACATGCTCTTTAATCTCAAAAATAGTAGAAGCATTCTGATTATCGGTCGAATAATTACCAATACTGTCATTAGTAAAGACAAAGGCTGAATCATCAGATGCGCTATTGACTGCTGGCCCAAGATTAACAATAGTTTTACTGGGATCATTTAAATCAACATAAAAAACATCCAATTTACCATAGCCATTATACCCATCTGAAGAAAAATATAATTCGTTTTCCTTAGTTATATAAGGTGAAACCTCTTTTCCTGGGCTATTAACAAATTCTCCCAGGTTTTCAGGAGTTCCAAAGGAGTTGTCTCCTAATATTTTGGCTCTATAGATATCAAAATCTCCAAAACCATTCTCCCTATCCGAACTAAAATAAAGATACTTATTTTTTTCATCTAGAAAAGGGTGAGCACTGGAACTTCCCTTTTCATTAATACTTAATACAGAAGGGTTAATCCATTTTTTTCCTTTTTTAGTCGCTTTTAAAATAATTATATTTTCCGAGCTATCTTTTAATGGATTCGAAGTATAAAATAATGTTTTTCCATCTTTTGAAATATAAGAAACTATTTTATTTGATTCGTTATTAATATTTCCCCTTATAATTTTATTTTTTTTAAAAAATTTCGTTCCATTTTTATAATAGATTTCTGCGGTATAAATAGCATAAAAGTTAACTCCCTTTTTATCGATGACCTGAAAAGGCTTGTTGATTTTTCTTCTAGATGAAAAATATGCCAGCCCATTAGAAACTAATAATCCAAACTCGTTAGAATCTTTATTTATAGTACTCTTAATTGACTCATAATTTGTTTCTGGAATATTAAAGGTTGATGTTTGAGCATCAGTATTCCAAAAATAAAGTAAGGTGAATATTACAGAATAATAAACATTGTTTTTATGTCTTAATATGACCATAGAATAGGTTCTTTTGTAAATGTTTTTGTTTTATAAAATTTAAATCTTAAAAGAACTTCATGTGACCCAGAAGAATAGGAAGCCAATTGAGATCTGTCGCTTTCATAAGAATAACCTATAGATAATTTATTGCTAATTTTAATATTGAACAAAGCTGCCATTGAATTAGCATCCCGATAAGAAAACCCTAATAATAAGCTATCATTATACAAAGCACTTACCGTTAAATCTATTACTGAAGGCGCTCCAGAGACTGTGTAATATAAAAAGGAAGGCTTAATGGTAAGCTTTTCTTTTAGCTTAAAACTTCCACCACCCAAAATATAATAATGCCTTTTGGTACTTATTGCCGAAAGAGTCTGTTCATTAAAATAAGAAGTCGAAAGAAGATTAGGAGTTGATACACCAAGAAACCAATTGGAAGTATAAAGATACGACCCTATACCAATTACAGGAAAATGTTCAGAAACATTGCTTAATGTTTCGTTGTACATATAGACACTAAGCTTACTGTAATCAACATTTAGTGACTCCATCCCTCCTTTTAAACCAAAAGAAAAATTTAAACCATTGTTCGTTATTGGAAATTTATACGAAAAATTAACATGAGAAGAGATATTACTTGAAGGGCCTATTTCATCTTTAACAAAATTTAAGCCCAATCCAACCCTATCATTAACTGCGGTATCTAATGATAATACCTGTGTTACTGGAGCTCCCTCAACACCAACCCATTGTGCCCTATAAAGCAAGGATACATTCATAACACCTTCTATCCCAGCAAACCCAGGATTTATAACAGCAGGAGTATACATATATTGAGCAAATCGATATTCTTGTTGACTATAAGAAAATCTTATGCTAAATAAAGCAATTACACTAAAGATGAGATAAAACATCTTTCTACTGTTTATAGGTCTATTATTCATTTACATATAGGTATTTTATTATTTTAACTGGCCCATCTTCACCTATATACTCTACAATATAAAAGTAAGTACCATCTGGTATTTTTTCATCATTAAAGAACCCATCAAAAGATTTTTCTTCATTATTATATCCATTTACCTCATATATTAAGCTTCCCCATCTGTTGAATATTTTAACCATATTGTCTGGGAATTTCTCTATCCCTTCAATGATAAGCTTGTCGTTGATACCATCTCCATTTGGGGTTATTAAATTAAAAACTTTTATTTCTGTGGTTTTCCGCACAGATGAAGCTAGCGTATATACTCCATACCCAGAGGTTTTAGAAATTGTAATAATTGTATTTGACACATTGTCTTTTGGAACACCTCCCTCATCTACCCATTTTTCAGCAGTATCATCCCATCTTATGATATGAATGTTGTTAATATCCGAATCCATAATAGCATTAGGACTGGTGTTAGCATTTAAGGTAAGCTCTATAATACCGTATTCATTTCCAGAAACCTGACTAATTTGCCAATACTCTGTATCGTCAATAAAATCTATGTTGTAACTCTTTTGACTATGAGGGAAAACAAAATCTGAATTCTCTCCTAGATAAGCAGACGATATTTGATTAGAACTACTTAAACCACTTAGCCCATTGCTTCGATAATATTCACCATCTCCAATTGGATATTCAAAAGATTGTTCACCAATTTTAACTACACTACCATTAACATGGCTGAAATCACTAGCCTCACTATGATCTGATAACTCTCCAAAAAACACTTTTGGAAGGTCCTCATCACTATTGATTATTCCTAATTGAAAAGTAGCATCTCCATCAATCTGAATAGTACTAAAAACATTAGTCTCTTCATTATTAAATGCTACATGATTGAAGAAAACAGTACTACTTCCTTCTATATGCTGGACTGCTCCATAAAAATTAACTCTTCCAGTTAATTGATCATTAGAATACATAAAAGCACCATTATTTTCAACATCTGAGAACAAAGACATTATTCCATCATTAAGAATACTTCCATTGCTAGTATTTATTAATTTATCTTTTACACTAAGTGTAGTATTCGGTTTTACACTAAACTTAGTATCAACAAAAGTTTGTCCACAAACTCCTTTAATACTAATTAAAGAAACAACAACCCATAAATAGTTTTTCATATGCATCTAGTTAATTGTATTCCAATTAGTTCCATCAAACCGAATTACCCAAACTTGATACGGAACAGATGTTTTAATAGAATTAAAGTCGTTAACTTGTTGAGGAGCTGCCGATTCCACTGTAACGAAATATTCGTCAGAGGAATCATTCTTTTTCACCACAATTGTATCTCCTGATACACTATCGGAAGGTAGAGTGACCACAATATCTGAAGAAATAGCGCTTACATAAATGGTTTCGTCAGTATTTAATATGACATAGTCAGCATTTACAGTTTGCGTATCCTTTCTAAACGGATCAGCTATATAGTTATTCAGATGAGTGTTGTTTACCAGTTTTTCCCATTTAAAACCAGTCCAATAGTAAAACCCAGGAGTCACACCAGAGCCACTAAAAGTATTATAAACTAATAAACTCTCAACATTACCATTTAGGATACTGGTACTGTCTGCAACACCGCTAAGTGCTATTCTGGGAATAAGCATCCCTTTATCACTAGAAACAATATCTAGTTGTGCTGACGCATTTGGATCATCAGTACCAATACCTACTTGTGCACTAGCCTGTAGGGATATTAAAAAAAACGAAAAGGCAAGAAAAACGATTTTAAAATTCATGATAGCTATGTGGATTATTTAACAACAAATTTATAGTTAGTCTCTATCTCTTTTGTTGCAATTTTCATGTCCTAGCTTTATTTTCATGAAAGTGCATCATAAAAATTTCACTAGATCCTGAAAATGATTCATATTTAACCCTATATAATTAATTATTAAAAAATCAATACAAGAAACACCCATTAACAAAGGCTTCTACACCGAAGGCTACTGAACTCCATTGAAAAACAATAAAAACATTGTGAGTAAATGGCGAATAAGGACGTACCATGTGACCGATTTAATAAAATAGTATAGACACATGAAATTTTCATATAAATTCTTAACTCTTGATAAATGATTCTAACAAAACAACATGACATAATAAAAAAAATAACATGGTGATTATCAAATAATTAAAAAAGATAACGTGAGATTGATTGCCTACATACTTATAAAAGCCACAAAAATAGCAGCATGGAGTGTCTACCTTTGATGTGACGATTTTTCAGAGTCCATATAATATTTATATATTAGATTATGGCAAAAAAACATGATAACGAGTTTAAGGTAATGATAGTATCACTATTAAAATCTGGAAGTAAACCGAAACAACTTGGAGAGGAATATGGATTAAACCCAGGTATGATTTGTCGCTGGGGACGGGAATTTGCAGCAAGATCTGGAGATTTTTCTAAAAAGAAAGTACTTTCTATAGAAGCCCAAGAATTAAAAGCTTTGAAAAAAGAATTAAGAGATGTAACTATAGAGCGCGACATCTTAAAAAAGGCAGTAAGCATCTTTTCCAAGAGCGACTCATAAGATATCAATTTGTTTTAAAAAACACGGATATTTATAGTGTTGAGAAGATGTGTAAGTGTATGAGAGTTAGTAAAAACGCTTATTATCACTGGCTTAAAAACAAAGACTTAATAGTTATGGAGACTCCAAGAAATTATCTAAAGAAGAGGATTAAAGCCATTTTTGAAGATAGTAGAGAAATCTATGGAAGTCATCGGATTCAAAAAAAACTAGAACGTGAAGACCTTATATATTGCCGGTCTTATATAGGATTACTTATGAAAGAAATGAGGTTAAAAAGTGTCTTAAAGCGAAAATTTGTAGTAACAACAGACTCAAAGCACAGTTTTCCAATAGTAAAAAATGTATTAAATAGAGATTTCAAAAGTCTAAAAATAGGAGAAAAATGGATTTCTGATATTACATATATTAGAGTGAATGATAACTGGAATTACCTAACAACCATCATAGATTTAGCAGATAGAAAAGTAGTAAGTTGGACTTTAAGCGAAGACATGACTTCCCAAAACACCATTATTAAAACTTGGCATCAGGCCAGAAGTAAAAGACAAATTAAAGATGGTTTTATTTTTCATTCTGATAGAGGTGTACAATATGCGTCTAATAAGATCACAGATATTTTCTCTTTCAATTGCAAAATAACCCAATCGATGAGTAGAAAAGGTAATTGCTGGGATAATGCTGTAGCTGAAAGTTTCTTTAAAACAATTAAACACGAATGGTTATATAGATTTAAATATACTTCATATACTCAATTATATAAATCTATTGAAGACCATATAGACTGGTATAATACACAAAGATTACACTCTTCTTTAGGATATTTAACTCCGTTAGAAATGGAAATCAAACTAAAAGAATTTAGTCACAAAGCGGCCTAAGAAAATTAGTCACAAATTTACTAGGTAGTCCAGCATCACCAAAAAAAAATGAAAGCACTCAAGAGTAGCCTTAAAAACAACGAAGTGTTTTTACTGGAAATGGCAACAGGATAAATCAAAAAATCGCTTAAAAACTCAAACACTATATAGGTAATACGCCTTAAACGACCGAGCATGTTACTTAGCGTATAAATATAAATTTTTCGTTTTGCAACATATTTATCACTTAGTCAATAACCTCGAGGCAAGTCCATCAGGCATGAGAAGGAATAACTTTAATCATTTCGATGCAAACATCAGAGAATTAAACCAGCTGGTGGGATTAAACTACCTCCGAAAAAGCAAAAAAGAGGATGCATTTAGTAAAAAAAATGGAATGCTATATTTAAAATTAAAAAACCCTAGTTAAACATATATCCAATAAACAGTAGAGGTTAGTCTTTTTTATAAAGATCAATTTCTACTAAATCTAGCCTTTTATTTTCTGCAAAAAATCACTTTCTTCAAGAATTTACAATACAACAGCAAAGCACTAGCAGCTTAATTTGATATTGGAAGGCTAACGATAGTAATGGCTAAAAAACAGACTCCCATTTATTATTTACATGTAAATAACTGTAATCAATCTCATAAAAATTAGCGCCTTGAGATTCAGTTTTGATAAAAAAAAGAGTTCATGAATATTATAAATTTAATTTCTTTTGTTTGCCATAAATTTGCCCTAAATGTATTTAGTATGTAATAGTAATATTTGTTTTTTCTCAAGAAACTATAGTATTGCTTTTGCATTTGGGATAATAAATACAATGTGCACCCTGGGTATATAAGGTTATTCCCGGGGTGTTTTTTTTTTATAAGTTGTTCTTCACTTATATTATAGTTTAGAAAAAGAGTATCGATAAAAACAAAGGCTTTTTAACTAAAAACAACAATACCCTAAGCCAAGAAATCATTTAGTCTCCCCTCCAAGAACATTAAGTAATCCATAAACATTAAACACCAAGTATATTACACAAAATTTAAAAACTATAGTCCACTATAAACCTGATTAACCATACAGGCTAATCTTCTTTATAACTATCAAATTCTACTAAATCTAATTTTTTATTCCCTCAAAAAGACAACTTTATTAAAAATTTATAATACAACAATAAAATATCAAGGATTTTGATTTAACATTGAAAGACAAACGATAGTAATGGTTAAAAAATAAACTCCATTTTTATTATTTACATGTAAATACCCATAATTAAAACCATAATTATCAATGGTTTAATTCTCAGTTTTGATAAAAAATGAAGTTCGTGAATGTTTTAAACTTAATCCTTTTTGTTAGCTGTAAATTTGCCTCTAAGTGTATTTAGCATGTAATCGCAATATTTGTTTTTTTTCTTGAAAATACAATTTTGCTTTTGCATATGGGTAAAGTAAATACAATGTGCACCCTAGGTATTTGAGAGGTTATTGCCTAGGGTGTTTTTTTAAGTTCTTCACTTTATACCTTAGAAAAAGAGTAGCGTTAGGCTATTTTACTGAAAACAATAGAATTCTAAGCCAATAAATAATCTAGTACTCCAAAACATTAAATAGGCAATAAGACTTAAATCGCTAAACATATTACATTGAAAATTCTGGCAAAATAGAAATTAGGGAAACAATACAGGTTAATGCCTTTTTAAAATTCTAATTTCTACTAAATCTAATTTTTTAATTCCTCTAAAAAAGAACTCGTCTTTAATAACTAAGGTTTCATATTTTATAAAAACACAAGAATTTATAGTATAACAACAAAGTATTTAGTAGGTTGATTTGATATCGAGAAGCAAGCGACAATAATCTGAGTACATTTTAATAAAAAAACTGCATCCTGTTTCTATTATTTATATATAAACAAATACTCATAAGTAAAAACACAATCTCAACCATTTTAAAACCAGTAAACTAAAACTCTTTTACGAAAAAAAAGAGAATTCATGAATGTTTTATATTCAATACCTTTTACTTGCCATAAATTTGCTCTTAAGTGTATTTATCATGTAATCTTAAATATCTGTTTTTTCTTAAAAAAACAGTGTTGTTTTTGCATATTGGGATAGTAAATACAGTGTGCACCCTAGGCAGATGTGGTTAGTTGAACCTAGGGTGTTTTTGTTTTTATAGTAACATCATTACTTTTAAAATAAAACTATAAACATCTCAAATTAAAAACAGGTGAAAACAAAATTTCTAATCTAGGCAATGGTGTTAACTATTGGTATTTCTGGGAGCAAGATATACTGGTTCTACAACTGTATTGGATGCGATGATTACACTAGTGGATATTCTATAGATACTGACCCCCCATTCTAGTCATACTGACCCGTCTACTAATTTGGTATTGATTTCCCTTTACAGCAAGTATGTAATTGGCATCATTTTTTATAACCGCAATATCAGTTTGAGTGTACATTGCATCTATTGTAATTATATTACCAGCTACACACAAAGTGTCAAGCAATTCCGGAATCGCAGTAATCTCATTAACGTGAGTTTGACCTAAGCAATAGCTTTATTAGGTAGCATATTCGGAATTTTAATAGACGGTTTTTTTGGTAAGAAAGAATAAGCGATCAAACCAGTTATCATATTTGTTATAAAATTGTCAAATGATCTATGCCTAGAATGTTCAATTTGGCAAGTGTTTTTGAGTACATCGTTTACCGTTTCAATAATAGCTCTTTTTCTTAGAATTACTTTGTCCATAAAGTCCATTGCTTTTTTTTTCATGTTTTTACGAACTTTTGTGATAAGATGAATTCCGTCTACAAACAATCTATCGAACAAATCTTTACCGATATAACCTTTGTCGCCAAAAATTTTTCCAAATATTTTATTGTGAAATTTCTTTTGTTTTAGCGGGAACCTGTCATCTACATTGGCTTGAGTAAGCATGAAATCAACAATTTCTCCTCTATCATTACAAACTAGATGAAGCTTGAAACCAAAATACCACCCCATTGTACCGTAACTTTTTTTAGCGATATCTTTAAAAACTTGATGCTGCTTTTCTCGTTTGTAATGACATACTTTTAATGGCGTAGAATCAATAAAAGAGATACCTGTACAATCACCTAAACAATACATCTTCATAAAAACAGCCAAAGGTTGAGTGACCTTTTTTTGAAGCTCTACAAATCTATTATATGAAACACAATCTGGAAACAAATCTGTCATATGTTTACACACATGATTTAAGTAAAAGTGTTTAAGGTTTCGATACGATTTTAGATGGAATAAAATAAGTATGGTCATCACTTCACTATCGGACATTTTAAACTTCCTATTGCATTTTTTTCTAGTTGAACCATCAGAAATACTGTTTTTAGCTATTACTAAGGCATATTCTTTGGAAAAATCGTCAAGTTTACAGAATATTTCAATAATTTTATCGTCAGAAATCATAAGCAGAATGCTTGTAATAAATTAAAAATCAACACTTTAACCTACAAAATATTCTGCTTTTTCTATGTTTTTTGCCCCATTATATTACATCGAACTCACGTTCATTAGATTTTTCATTGACTCTAATTTGACCCAAAACTAAATTATTCTGATCAGCCCATGCACTAACCATATGTACAGGTGATTTTTTTCCATTTGATTTTGCTCCTCTAAGAGATTTTCCATCAATAACTATTACTTGCCCTTTTGAGATAATTGAAATTGAATTGACCCATTCTATAAAACATGTTTCAAGTTGAGAGCTGTCTATCGCCGAGAACACCCTGTTTATAGTATCTTCCGATGGTATTCCATTTGGTAATTGTAGAAATTTCCTTAAAAAATCTTCTTTTGAACAAGCAAACTCAACCTTTTGTTTCCATGTTTACTCATTCTTTTTTATTTTATAAGTATTCGTGATGTGCTTCGCAGTTCTGCGCCACAAATGACTGAAATTATCCCAATAAGGAGGATGTCAACCAAGTTGTGCAACTTGTTTACATTACTTCTAGGGTCTTCTACGTTGCCAAAAATATTTATTATTTTGCTGCCTGAATCCACACATATATTCCTGACTATCAATATTGTATACGAATTATTAATAATATAAACAATCAGAATTCAAAGAAGTTAACTTAAAAAAGTGTGTGTTTGCCCTGGACATATTAGGAATATTCTTGTTTCTCCATATTTTAATACCCATACATTAACTGATTAATGAAGTAGGTTATATATATCAATAAAACTTATGTGATTGGTTGGCTCAAACTATAAATCTGCTTTCTTTTTTGCTCTTAATCCAGATAAAACAATTATTCTAAGCGCTTGCTTATTTAATTTCCAATTGACATCCCTTTTAATAATTTAACTATGCGAAAGATAAAAATCAGCTAGTTATTTTAGGCATATCTCCCTATAAAGTTAAGATTTTGTTAAAACGTAACGTAATCGGTGTCACTAAAAAACACAACCTTTTGTATCCTTTTACACCACTCATTTGGTGAAAAAACTGAAGTTCTCCCCGACTCCACAAATAACTTAACTAACCCCTGTATTTGCAGGGGTTTTGTTTCTTCCATTTAATACACACTCGGAAATCATCAATAATTTTCACAAAAGATACCCCATTGATAGCTTAATTATCTGTTTTTTACTATACTAAAAAAATCGCTATAGCTTTTTAATTTTAATATTTCTATACCACACTTTATCACCATGATCCTGTAACCCTATGTGCCCTGTCTGGTACTTTCCAAAAACTTTCCAGTCTTTAAATTTAGACTTCGCAATCATTTTATTCCATTCTTCACCATGAACAGGAAACTCAACTATTACTTTCCCATTTAATGATGCACTTCCTGTATTTGACTTATGATCTATCTTTATTACACATATATTCCATTCGCCAGCAGGATTACATACATCATAAGCTGGCTGTACCATATCATATAAAGCACCAGCTTGGTGAAACTTTGGATTTGCCAATGCGTCTGGATGCCTTTCGTTATCTAAAACTTGAATTTCTGGACCTGTTTCATATGCTTCAGCATAAACTTCATTTTCAAAAATCCCCCAAAAAATACCGCTATTTCCTCCTTCGGAAACCTTCCACTCAAGAGATAAAACAAAATCAGTAAACTTCTCTTTGGTAATAATGTTTTTCCCTCCATGTTCTCCAGGGGTAAATGCCATAGCTCCATTTTCAATAGACCATTCAGCATATAAACTATCAGATAAATATCCACGCCAATTATCTAAAGAAGACCCGTCAAAAAGAGTAATCCATTCGCCTGTTACTTTTTTATCAAGATTTTTTTCGTCTTCTTTTTTTATAGTATTGCTTTTTTCTTGCTTACAAGAAGTCACTACTAGCAACACAAATAATATACTAATTATTGATTTCATATCTATATATCTTAATTTTGAAATGTATATTTTTTGACAAAAATTAGCTGCCTAGATACCCAGTATTTTCCTCAACTGTTCCTCATCAGTTTTGTTTCCTGCAAAATCATCAAAACTTTTTTCGGCTGCTTCAATAATATGTTTTGCTATAAAAGGTGCTCCTTCTTTTGCTCCTTGGATGGAAGATTTTATACAGCACTCCCATTCCATAACAGCCCAAACATCACAAGAATATTTTGTTAGTTTTGAAAATATACTTTTAAAATCTACTTGCCCATCGCCTAATGATCTAAAGCGTCCTGCCCTGTCTTTCCAATCGGCATAACCTCCATAAACACCTTGTTTCCCTGTTGGGTTAAATTCGGCATCTTTTACATGAAATGCTTTAATATATTCGTGATAATGATCTATAAAAGCCAAATAGTCCAATTGTTGTAGTACAAAATGTGATGGGTCATATAAAATATTAACTCGCTTATGATCACCTGTTGCTTCTAAGAAACGTTCAAATGAAATCCCATCATGTAAATCCTCTCCAGGGTGAAGCTCATAACATACATCTACTCCAATTTCATCAAAATGATTTAAAATCGGAAGCCAACGATTAGCCAATTCTTTAAAACCCATTTCTACCAATCCATTAGGCCGTTGTGGCCATGGATACATAGTGTGCCACATTAAAGCTCCTGAAAATGTTGCATGAGTATTTAAGTCTAGTCTTCGGCTTGCGGTTCCAGATTTTTTTACAAAATCTATAGCCCATTCTGTTCTTGCTTTTGGATTTTTTCTAACTGACTCTGGAGCAAAACCATCAAACATAGTATCGTAGGCCGGGTTTACCGCCACTAACTGTCCTTGTAAATGCGATGAAAGTTCTGTTATTTCTAAGCCATATGATGCTACTTTACCTTTTAACTCATCACAATAGGTCTGACTTTCAGCTGCTCTATTAATATCAATTAATCTAGATTCCCAAGTGGGAATTTGAACACCTTTATATCCTAAATCTGCAGCCCATTTACACATTCCATCAAGTGAATTAAATGGCGCTTCACTTCCAGTAAATTGTGCTAAAAAAACAGCAGGTCCTTTTATTGTTTTCATGTGTCTATACTTATTTTTATTAAACCGGTCACGTGGTACATCCTTAATAATCATCTCTTTAAACGAAAACCCTTTATTTACAGCTTTCCCATCCTTTATTAAACCTATATATCTAGCCAAACATTCCCAGACTTATGAGATTCAACACATTTTTCTATAAATTTCATACCACGTACACCATCATTCATTGTGGGATATTCTCCGCTATCATAGGGCTCTTTTCTTATTGCTTTTGCTACACCATGATAAATATTCCCCATTGAATCAAATATCCCCTCAGGATGCCCTGGCGGTAATTTAGTTCCGCCTAATGAGACCTCTCCATTATATGCATGTCCAGGTTTTAATATTTGTAAAGGGGTATCATCCGTTAAATAATATAAATAATTCGGATTTTCTTGTTTCCAATTAAACCCTCCTTTTGTTCCGTAAATTTTTACTTCAAGTCCATTTTCTTCTCCCGTAGCAATTTGACTTGCCCGTATAACACCTTTTACATATTCTGAAAAACGTATTAATATGGTTCCATCAACATCTAATTGATTGTCTTCATACCTAGTATTTAGGTCCGCTAAAATAGATTTAATCTCTAATCCAGTTAAATACTCAGCCATATTAAAAGCATGTGTTCCAATATCTCCAACACAACTGCTTATTCCAGCTTTTTTAGGATCCAAACGCCATATTGTTTTTCGCAATTCTTTATCTAATAGTATAGGATTTATCCACCCTTGGTAATATTGAATATCTACTTTTTGTACTTCTCCTATCATTCCAGACTGAATCATTTCTCGCATTTGGCGAATCATAGGATACCCTGTATAGGTATATGTTACCGCAAAAATGGTATTTGATTTCTCAAGCACATTCTCCAAAATATTAGCCTCTGTAAGGTTGGTCGTTAATGGCTTTTCGCATATAACATGAAACCCATTTTCAATCAATTTTTTTGCCATAGGGAAATGCAAAAAATTTGGTGTAAGCACCGACACTACTTCTATTCTTTCAGATGCTGTAAGTTTTAACTCCTCTTCAATAAAGGTATCAAAATCAGCATAAGTACGATTTATAGGTAATCCCAATTTCTGTGAAAAACTTATATTTTCTTCCCAATTGAGATTAAAAACACCTCCAACTATTTGGTATTTATCATACATTGAAGAGGCTACTCGGTGCAACACACCTATAAGTGAATCTCCCCCACCGCCAAGTATTCCTAATCTTATTTTTTCTGACATTATTTATAATTGAATTTTCTTTTATTCCTACTCACCTATCTGTGCTATCCTTAGATGCTCAATTTTCTTTCGTACTAGAAATAAAACCCCATAAAGCAATATCAATGCCAATGGAAAAAACATCATATAGCTTAACGTTTCTCTTCCCGCTACAACTTCAGCGGCTTCAGCTGTCGCTCCAGAAGCTAAAGCAGCTTCACGACCTTTATCTAACCAAGAACCAATTACAGGTTGCCATATCCCTGTTGCTAACATTCCTGCTCCACCAACTAAAGACATACCTAAAGCTCCTGTTTTTGGCAAATATTCTGACACAAATCCAATTGTAGTAGGCCAAAAATAACAAACTCCGATAGCAAATAAGATTGCCGACATATAGATAAGAACCGAGCCTTCCACTACACTCATAGCATAAACAGCTATAGTAGTTAGGATAGCTGACATCCACAAAACTCCAACAGGATTTAGCTTATGAACCAATGGTCCTGCAAAATAACGCCCTAATGCCATAATAGTAGTAATCATGGCAAAAACAAGCATGGGATTTACACCTGTGCTTCCCAATATTTTTTCTACCCATTGCTGTACTCCTAGCTCCGAAGTAGCAGACAATGTCATACAAATCACTATAAACAAGAACAAAGGACTTGCTAAGCTTTTAATATTTAATGCCGTATTTGTTTCGATATGCTGACTCTCTGGAAATTTTTGCTTAAAAAACATAACCCCATAAATAAGAGTTGGTACAAACATAATAGCTATCTGCGCTTGCCAACCAAGCCCTAAATAACTCATTAAACCAGAAATTAATGCCCCAATAGCAAGTCCTCCTGGAAACCAAACATGAAACTTATTTAACATAGCAGTTCGGTTGTTCGTATACATATCTGCAATCATCGGATTACACGCAGCTTCTACAGATCCATTAGCAAATCCAATTAATAAAGATGAAATTAAAAGCGTAGCAAAACCACCAGCAAAAATCGTCATCAAAAGTCCTATTAGATGAGAAGCAAAGGCCATGACCATTAACTTTCTAGCCCCTAATTGATTGTAAAGCAACCCTCCTAAAATAGTTGCAATAGGAAACCCTCCAATCGCCATAGCATTTATCCAACCCAATTCTGCATTTGTAAGCTCAAACTGAACCCCCAAATCTGTTAATATTCCTGCTCTAATAGCAAAGGTCATAGCAGTAACTACCAATGAAATACTAGCTGCTATAAAAATCTGATTTTTATTTACTTCTTTCATGTGTCTATATTATTTTTATTAAATCGGTCACATGGTACATCCTTATTAGTCATCTCCTTGGGTGTAGAAACCTTTGTTAATGGATCTTTCATGTGTCTATATTTATTGTTTTTTAACTGTCACATGTTGTTCGCTATTAATCATTCCCTTGGGCGATAAACTCTTTAGCATGCTCGTTTCATAATTTATTTTGCCTCTTAATTTGCTATTTAACTTCCTTAACGGCTTCTTCAAGTAATTTTTTAGTAGCAATAATACCATCCTTTTCACTCAATCTACTTCCTTCATATTCCACCCCTATATACCCTGAGTAACCTGCATCTTTTACAATTTGAAGTATTTTTAAATAATCTATTACTGTTTCATTACCATTTTCATCAAAATCATACGACTTTGCACTTACAGCTTTAGCATAAGGCATTAACTCTTTAACCCCTTTGTACTTATCGTACTCCTCTTCGCAACCATCAACATTGGATTTAATACAAAAATTCCCAAAATCAGGTAAGGTACCGCAATTAGACATATTTACTTTTGCCATAACGCTTGCTAACCATTGACCATTTGAAGTATATCCTCCATGATTTTCTACCAACACGTTAATACCTTGGGTTTTTGCATATTCAGATAATTTTGTTAAGCCAATAACTGCCTGCTCCATAACCTCATCATAGGTTCCCTCTCCATGAGCATTAACCCTAATAGAATGACATCCTAATGCTTTTGCAGCATCTACCCATTTTTTATGATTCTCAAATGCTGTATTTACATGGCTTTCATCACTACTAGCCAAATTACCTTCACCATCAATCATTATTAGTAAATTTTTGACTCCGTATTTTTCACTCTCAGCTTTCAGCTTTTTCACCACTTCATCTATACCTAAATCATCAACTTCTTTTTTATACAAGCCACTCACATATTCAACAGCTTCAAAACCTAAACTGTGAGCCTCTTTAGCAAAATCGAAAGGACTCATTTCTCCACTTCTAATTTTTTTATGCAAAGACCATTGCGCTAAGGAAATTTTAAAATACATAGGGTGTTCAACTTTTTTAACAACAGCTGGAGTAGCTTTTTCTTTAGTTTTTTTACAGGCAAAGAAAACAAGTGCTAACACCACAATAATTACTTTAGTAGTATTATAAATTGACTGCTTTATATTCATGATTAGTTATTATTTAATTAACAATGTGAATATATATATTAGAACTTAAAATAATGTGTATTTTTATTCAGTGAAAGAATTTAAACAACTTTTAATCATTATGTCTTACTTAACAAACTCCTAGTTATCGATTGTATTTTTTAACCTATACTCATTAGGCGAACATTTTTCATGCTTTTTAAATACCGTTGCAAAATATTGACTCGTAGCAAAACCACACATGTAAGCCACTTCCGCTATAGTTAAATCTCTCTTCTCGAGGAGCATCTCTTTAGACATCTCAAAACGCTTCATTACTAAATAACGCATTGGTGTTAAATTTGTTAGTCTTTTAAAATGATGTGTAAATCTTGTTAATCCAACACCAGCAGATTGAGACATTAGCTCTATAGTCCAATTTTCTGTTAAATTATTCTCAAGTTCTTTAAGAAAAAATCGCACACTTCTTGAACTATCTGTAAGTGAATCATTTAATACAATGTCATCAGTATCTAACAAATCAAGCATCAAAATCAACAAATAGTTAATAAGAAGCCTTATTCTAGATGCATTACTTCCTTTTTTATCGGTATCTACAGCTTTATTAATCCGAAGAAAACAATCTCTTATTTTCTTTCCTGTCTTTAAAATAGATTTCTCATTTTGCCTTAATATCCTCGTGAGCCTAGATAAATCCTCAGGAGTTAAAGTAATCCAGTCTGGCCAAACCCAATCTTGATGTGGCCTACGCACACCCAAATCAATAATTACCCAATAAAATTTCCCCATACCTATATTAGGATTCCCCACTTTATGAGATTCCCAAGGCCTAGTAATAGTTAAATGGTTTGGCTCTAACACCATTTCTTTATTCTCTTGAGCATAAGGCATGGTTCCAGATTCTAAAAAATGAAACTCAATACCCTCATTTCTATGCCAATCCAAACCCCAGTCCTGAGGCTCATTGGCATCCCAATACCCTATACTATTAAGTCCCAATGTATTTTTATCCAAACGATCACCAGGATAAGTGTGTCTTGCTAATGCTTTAAATTTTATTTTTTTTCGACTAACAGCATCAATTAATGGTAAACATGTATCAGCATGATACACAATTCCATTCGCCTCATACGGCTGTATTTTTTGTATGTTTATTTTCACTGAAATAATTTGAACATTGATATAGTGCAAATTAATTAATTTTCCATGAATTTTAAATTTAATTATCATTTTTCTCGTTTTGCCGATATGATCATTAAGTTCATTTTAGATTCACCTTATAATTTTATTAATTAATTCTTCAAACAGCTTTTAATGAAAAAAACAAAAGTAGCAGAAAACCTAAAAACTTACGACGCAATCGTTATAGGCACAGGGATAAGTGGTGGCTGGGCAGCCAAAGAACTTTGCGAAAAAGGTTTAGAAACCTTAGTTCTAGAAAGAGGAAGAATGGTAACACATATTAAAGACTACCCAACGGCAAACATGGATCCATGGGATTTAGACTTTAGAGGGGCATCTCCAATTGAAGAACAAAACAAACAACTAAAACAGAGTCGTACAGGATATACCACAGACCAAACCTCCAAACATTGGTTTGTTAACGACTTAAAACACCCCTATAATGAAACCAAACGTTTTGACTGGATGCGTGGTTATCATGTTGGTGGCAGATCCTTAGTATGGGGTAGACAAAGCTATAGACTAAGTGATTTAGATTTTGAAGCTAATAAAAAAGATGGTCATGGAGTAGATTGGCCTATACGTTACAAAGACATCGCTCCGTGGTATGATAAGGTTGAACAATATATTGGGGTAAGTGGAGAAAAATTAGGTCTTTCTCAATTGCCTGATGGAATTTTTGAACCTCCTATGGAATTAAATTGCGTAGAAGAGCATTTAAAAGAAAGGCTTTCAGAAAACTATTCGGACAGGCTTTTAACCATTGGAAGAGTAGCACATATTACAGGAGACAAAAGCCGTGAAGGAAGAAGTAATTGCCAATTTAGAAATAGATGTATGCGTGGTTGTCCTTTTGGAGCTTACTTCAGTAGCAACTCTTCTACACTACCTGCTGCAGAACGCACAGGCAAAATGACTTTAAGACCAAATTCAATAGTCCATGAAATTATTTATGACGATACTTTAAAAAAAGCAACAGGTGTTAGAGTAATAGATACTGAAACCAAAGAGAGTTTTGTATTTAATGCTAAAATTATATTTTGCTGTGCATCTTCAATTGCATCGGCATCCATCCTAATGCAATCAAAGTCTAAAAGGTTTCCTAACGGTTTAGGTAACGACTCAGGTGAATTGGGACACAATATTATGGATCATCATTTAGGTGCTGGCGCATCTGGTAAATTAGATGGTCTTAAAGATAAATATTATAAAGGGCGCAGGCCAAACGGTATTTACATTCCCCGATTTAGAAACTTAGGTGATAAAAAAACAGAAAAAAAAGAGTTTATAAGAGGATATGGCTATCAAGGAGGTGCTGGAAGAGGAGATATTTCTGAGCATATTGCAGAATTAGGATATGGAGCAGAATTAAAAGAAAAAATATTGGAACCTGGGGGCTGGCAAATGGGATTAGGTGGTTTTGGCGAATGCTTACCAAACCATGATAATAAAATGTCTCTTGATTATGATAAATTAGATGAATGGGGTTTACCCACCATAACCTTTGATGCCGAATGGAAAGAAAACGAATTAAAAATGCGAGAAGATATGATTCAACAAGCTGCAGAAATGCTTAAAAATGCAGGTTTTAAAGATGTCCAAACATTCGATAATCGTCAGGCTCCAGGAATTGGAATTCATGAAATGGGCACAGCTAGAATGGGTAAAAACCCTAAAACCTCTGTTTTAAACAAAAACAATCAAATACACACTGTACCTAATGTTTACGTTACAGATGGTGCGTGTATGACGTCTTCGGGTTGTCAAAATCCATCATTAACTTATATGGCATTAACGGCAAGAGCTGCAAATCATGCCGCAGAACAACTCAAAAAAAATAACAGCTAATAATTATGAATAGAAGAGATGTTTTAAAAGGATTAGGCCTATCTATTGGCTATACAATTGCAACACCAACAATTATCAGCCTGTTGCAAAGTTGCAAAACTGAAGCTGATTTATGGGTGCCCTCTTTTTTTACTATGGACGAAGGTATTGTAGTAAAAAATTTAATTGATCTTATTTTGCCAAAAACGCAAAATACCCCTGGAGCTTTAGACGTTAATGTTCCTGAATTTTTAGATTTATATATTTCTAAAACATATGATGAGTTAAAACAGAAAAAACATAAAGAAGGGTTAGCTGCAATAATTGGAGCCTTACCCATTACAGAAAAAGGTGTTAGCAATTTAGAAACTAAAAACTACGATGCTTTATTAACTAAATATTTAAAAATAGACAAAGAGCAACAATTAATCTATAGGACTTATGATGATGAAAAGGATCCAAAAAATGAAGATGCTCAAATTTTTCAAGCTATAGATAATTTAAGAAATTTTTCCATTTGGGTATTTAAAACAAGCGAACAAATTGGTAAAAACGTATTAGCCTACGATCCCGTTCCTGGATCTCAAAAAGGCTGTATCCCTCTAGATGAAGCTACAGGAGGAAAAGCTTGGTCTCTTTAAAACTATATAAATTATGAATAAAAAGTATGTTATTTTAATTTTAATACTCAGTACATTCTCTTTATTTAATTGCAAAAATGAAGAGAAGAAAAACAACATAGAATCATCAAAAAAAGACAACTGGGTAAAACTATTTAATGGAAAAGATCTAAAAGGTTGGACTATTAAAATTAAAAACCACCCCCTAGATGAGAATTACAAAAACACCTTTATAGTAGAAAATGGTGTAATGAAAGTTAACTATGACGAATACAATGACACCTTTAATGAATCTTATGGTCATATTTACTATAACAAAGAATTCTCAAACTATAAATTCAAAATGCAATACCGGTTTACAGGCAATCAATTAAAAGACGGTGCAGGTTGGGCAACACGAAATAGTGGTGTTATGATTCATTGTGAAAACCCAAAAAATATTGCCTTAAACCAAAGCTTTCCAGTGTCGATTGAAGTTCAGCTTTTAGGCGGATTAGATTCTGGCGAACGACCAACAGGTAATTTATGTACACCAGGAACACATGTTGAAATAAATGATGAATTATTTACGTCTCACTGCATCAATTCTAAATCAAAAACCTTCAACGGAGATCAGTGGGTTAATTTAGAAATTGAAGTTAGAAACGATTCCATTATTAAACACTTTATTAACGGAGAGAATGTACTCACCTATACCAAACCACAAATTGGCGGTTCCGTAGATCACCACCAAGAGTATTGGAAAGGCAAGGAAGGAACTCGTTTAAAAAAAGGATATATCTCCTTGCAGAGCGAAAGTCATCCTGTTGAATTTAAAAACATAGAAATACTAGAACTCTTAAATTAGCATTTGACTTATTAACTATATTTCAAAATCAGCTATTCATTACTCAAAAACTCATAGGCTAGATACACTTACAAGTATTGAAGCATCAGATAACATGCCTTAACAACACATAAAGACACTACAGCTACTCTACAATAAACTTACCCTTCATAATAGCATAATGCCCAGGAAAACTACATAAAAAATCATATGTTCCAGGTGCTGGCGCATCAAATTCTATAACAGCAGTTTCACCAGCTCCTATCATTTTGGTATGTGCAATAACATCTTGAGTATCATTAGGAATGTATTCATTATTGGCATATGTTACTGCCTTATTCCCAAAAGCAGAAATACTAACGCCTTGCTTTAGCAAAACAAAATTATGCCCCATAATCTTCTTATCTAACTTCCCGACATGTTTAAGTGTTAGCTTTATCTTCTTTCCAGCTTTAACTTTAATTTCAGTTTTATTAAACTGCATTAAATCGTTGGATGTTAAAACTATCTCCGTTAGATTACCCTCTTCAACTTTTTTAGTTGTACTTTTTTTGTTTTCATATGAAAACCCTTCTTTTTTCTTTTCTTCTTTTCCGCCACAACCAATAAACATTGTACAAGAAAAAATGACCATTAATACACTCTTAACTGTTTTCATTTTTATTTTTTATTTCAAATCTATTATTCTCTGTTAACAAAATCAAATATAAATATATAACCTAAAACTTTTGTGTAGTATTATTCACTGAAATATATTACACACAACAAATTGACTTGCAACAAAAGTAGCTAAAGGATACATAACATAAAAAACTCCTACTCACCCAGCAAACTTCCCGCTAAAACTTTTTAATTCTACTTTAAGCTCATTAAACATTTGCATAATACTACTTATCTTTAAATCTCGCTCGTCGTATTCTTGGGTATTGATATTACAGGTAAATTCCCATAATTCCAAAATCTCATTTGCAGGCACTAAAAAAGGACTGTAGTTTTTATTATCAGAAGACAATAACAAGGAATTATTCTCCTCCATTTTGTCATAAACTCGTTTATAAACAATACCATCATTAAGTGTAACTACAATATAAGTAGTTCCGTTTTTAATATCAGCTATACCTTCAATAAAACTAGCCACAACATAAGAACCATCTTTAACAGGATGCATAGAATCTCCTTTTATAGGGAAAGCACGGTGTTTTCCTGTAGGCAAAAAGGGCAGCTTTATTTTTTCTAATTGCTCAATATATTCAGGATCTGCATAGCCATTAAGATACCCAGCTGAGGCTTTTACAGGAACTACTTCAATCATGTTTTCATTATCTTCATCTACTGTTATTGGAAATAATACCCGTTGATTTCCAATATCAATAAACGAGGTATCCTTTGCATAAGACAAATCGTTTTTAATGAGCACATCTACCGGTAGTTTAAAATAGTCCGAAAACTCTACTAATAATGCAATAGGCGGCTCGGACCTCCCCTCTTCATAAGAGCTTATTCTGGACCTGGTTATTTTTAACTCCTCAGCAAAATGTTCTTGAGTAAGTGACTTTAATTTTCTTAAATGACGGATGTTCTTTGCTAGATAATTCATAATGCTACAAATATAAGCAATGTTTGCTACAAATTGTATTTAGTTTTGTAAAATGTTAATCAACACACATAGTTATTATAGTTTAAGATATGGAACCATAACTCCTGAAGACTTATTATGTCATGCGAAATCAGCTGGTTACACGTCAATTGCTATAACAGATATTAATAACACTTCTGCTAGTTGGCATTTTGTCCGTTTGGCAGCAAAGCATCAAATTAAACCTATTTTAGGAGTTGATTTTAGAAATGGAGCAACACAAAAATTTATCATGCTTGCCAAAAACAATGAAGGTTTTTATCAGATTAACACATATCTATCTCAGTTTTTACATCAAAAAACATATCAAATTCCAGAGTATGCTCCAACGTTAAATGATACCTATGTTATTTATCCTTTTTCATCATATGTTAAAAAGGCAAGCAACAATCTCGACTCAAAGACACAAAGTATACCTCAGAAAAAACATTTTGATTTAGAGGCAAAGCTTGAGGGATTAAACCCACTGATGGGATTAAAAGAAAACGAATACTTAGGCGTAGCTAAAGAAGACCTAAACCGACTGGCTTTTTCACCATGGAGAAATCATCAAGATAAATTAGTAATTCTTCAAACGGTAAGTTTTGAAAACAAAAAAGGATTCAACACCCATCGGTTATTGCGAGCTATAGCAAATAATACACTATTAAGCAAACTATCAAAAGAAGAACAAGGAGAACCATGGCATCAAATGCTTCCAAAAACTGAACTTGAAGATGCCTTTGCAGCATATCCTGAACTTTTAAAAAACACAAATCATATCCTAAGTGAATGCAGTATAACATTTGATTTTGAAACAGAAACAATCAATAATCAGCGTTGTTTTACAAGCAGTGAGCAAGAAGATATAAAGCTTCTAAAAAATCTTGCATACCAAGGCATTGCTTATCGCTATGAAAACCCTTCAAAAGCCGTTACTACTCGTATTGAAAAAGAACTGCAAATTATAAAAGAACGTGGCTTTGTTTCTTATTTTTTAATTAATTGGGAAATTCTAAATTATGCCAGAAGTAAAGGATACTTCTATGTAGGTAGAGGAAGCGGAGCCAATAGTATTATTGCCTACTTATTAAGGATCACAGATGTAGACCCTGTGGAATTGGATTTGTATTTTGAACGTTTTATCAATCTATACCGTAAAAACCCACCTGATTTTGATATTGATTTTTCATGGACAGATCGGGATGATATTACTGATTTTATCTTTAAAAGATTCAAAAACACAGCCTTGATATCGGTTTACAATACATTTAAATACCGTGCTGCTATCCGAGAATTAGGAAAAGTATTTGGTTTACCAAAATCAGAAATTGATGTATTATCATCTGGACAGTATCAATACCAACAACTAGATCAATTATCACAATTGGTTATCACTTACAGTGCGTTAATACAAGGATTCCCTAACTATTTAGGCATCCATGCCAGTGGTATTATAATTTCAGAAAAACCAATGCATTACCATACGGCTACTTTTATGCCACCAAAGGGATTCCCAACAACACATTTTGATATGCTTGTTGCGGAAGATATTGGCTTATTTAAATTCGACATTCTAAGTCAACGAGGGCTTGGAAAAATTAAAGACACGGTAGCGATTGTAAAATACAACCGTCCAGAATTACCACAATTAGATATCCATGATATCAAAAGGTTTAAAAAAGATGAACGAATCAAACACATCTTAAAAAATGCCAAAGCTATAGGTTGTTTTTATGTAGAATCGCCAGCCATGAGAATGCTATTAAAAAAACTAAGAGTAGATAATTACTTGGGACTTGTAGCAGCAAGTTCGGTAATACGTCCTGGAGTGGCAAAATCAGGGATGATGCGAGAATACATTTTAAGATACCGCTATCCAGAACGAAGAAAAGATGCACATCCTGTATTATTAGATATTATGCCAGAAACCTATGGTGTAATGGTCTATCAGGAAGATGTTATTAAAGTAGCCCACCACTTTGGAGGATTAGATTTAGGAGAAGCTGATATGTTAAGAAGAGGAATGTCTGGAAAATATCGATCTCGAGATGAGTTTTTAAAAGTAAAAGATAGCTTTTTTGATAATTGCAAGAGGGATGGCAAAGCAAAACAACTAACAGAAGATATATGGAGGCAAATTGAGAGTTTTGCAGGTTATGCTTTCGCTAAAGGACATTCTGCATCATATGCTGTAGAAAGCTATCAAAGTCTATATTTAAAAGCCTATTTCCCATTAGAATATATGGTAGCTACCCTCAATAACTTTGGTGGTTTTTACAGTACCGAACTTTATGTTCATGAAGCAAGAATGCATGGTGGCACAATAGAAGCCCCTTGTATCAATAGAAGTTTTACCCAAACAGTTATTTACGGCAAACAACTATTCTTAGGCATGCAATTTTTACAAGCGCTACATTCTAATACGATAAAACAAATTGTGACTGAGCGGACAAAAAACGGAAGCTATCTAGATTTAGATGATTTTATTGATCGGATTTCTATTTCCATGGAACAGATTGCTATTCTTATAAAAATTGACGCTTTTAGATATACCCGAATCAACAAAAGAGAATTACTCTGGCAGGCACATCTTAAAATCAATAAAACCCCAATTGATGCATATAAAAGTAGCTTATTTAAAACCGAACGGATTCAATATCAAATGCCAAAACTTGCAACAACACAATTAGAAAATGCCTTTGATGAAATTGAATTATTAGGATTTCCACTTTGCAGCCCTTTTCATTTATTAAAAGAAATCCCAAAGTCCAATGCATTACAGGCAAAATACCTCATCAATTTCTTAGGGAAATTGATTCGTATAGATGGGTATTTGGTGACCACAAAAAAGACAGTTACTTCCAAGGGAAAGCTAATGTTTTTTGGCACTTTTTTAGACCGAAAAGGAGATTTTATTGATACCGTTCACTTTCCTCCTATTGCTAAGAAATTTCCGTTTAGAGGAAAAGGAATATACCGAATTACTGGAAAAGTAATAGAAGAGTTTGATTGTATTACTGTTGAAGTTAGTGAAATGCTACGCATGCCAATAGTAACAGATCCAAGATATACCGAGTATGATTTAGAAAATGAAAAACAGATAAAATGAAGAGAGCAATTGTACATATGGATTTAGACACTTTTTTTGTGTCTTGCGAACGCTTATTAGACAGTAAACTTATTGGAAAACCTATACTTATCGGAGGCACCTCAGACCGAGGAGTTGTAGCGTCTTGTAGTTATGAAGCCAGAAGATTTGGAGTGCATTCTGCTATGCCCATGCGAATGGCTAAGCAATTGTGCCCAGAAGCCATTGTATTAAGAGGAAATTCGGGTATTTACAGTGAACAATCCAGCGCCGTAACCGAGGTTATTAAAGAACGAGTACCTGTCTTTGAAAAATCTTCCATAGATGAATTCTATATTGACCTTACTGGAATGGATAAATTTTTTGGTTGTTATAATTTAGCAAAAGAACTGCGGGAACGTGTTATAAAAGAAACTGGTTTGCCCATCTCATTTGGACTATCTGCCAACAAGACAGTATCTAAAATTGCAACAGGAGAAGCCAAACCAAACAATAAAATAAGGATTTATAAAGGAGAAGAAAAACTATTCTTGGCACCGCTATCTGTTCGTAAAATACCTATGGTAGGAGAAGTAACCTATAAATCGCTTTGTGATTTGGGAATTAAGCATATCAAAACCATTCAGCAGATGCCCATGGATATGATGGGAAAGGTATTTGGTAAAAATGGACATATGATATGGAAAAAAGCAAATGGGATAGATAATTCCCCTGTAATACAATACCAAGAACGAAAATCAATTTCTACAGAACGTACATTTGATAAGGATACTACTGATATTAAAAAAATTGAAGGGATTATTATTGCTATGGCAGAAAACTTAGTATACCAACTAAGAAAAGCCAATAAACTTACTGCTTGTGTTGCCTTTAAAATCAGATACTCAGATTTTCAAACCTATACTCTGCAAAAACGAATTCCGTATAGTTCCGCCGATCATAAAATTATTCCAATAGTTAAAGAATTATACCAGAAACTGTATCAAAGGCGATTATTAGTACGGTTAATAGGTGTACGCTTTAGCCATTTGGTAGCAGGTGCATATCAGATTGATTTATTTGATGATACTGATAAAATAATGAATCTCTACCAAGCTATAGACAAAATGAGAAATAGATATGGAGATAGGGCCGTTATTAAAGCAGCAGGAATGGATGCTAAAAATATTAATAGGATGAATCCTTTTTCAGGAGAACCGCCACCATTATTAGCCAATAGACGTAGGTGATTGTTATTTTTGTTTATCTAAACTAGTAGCATTAAAAACAATCAAATTAAACAGCTCTCGCATTCGAGAACCTACCCGATCCCCGTAAAACACTTCTAGTTTTGAGTATTTTAAAGCTATAAAATGCATGGCTTTATAACTTTAAATACTCTGCAAATTAATTTTCTGTTAAAAATTATTAATTCCAAGAACAAAACTGAGTATGCTATCTATGCAATGGGATTGCATAAATTTTCTTCTTATATTTGCAATGTGAAATTTCTAGCAGTCATATTATCTATTTACATTTTAGGATTATCATTACTCACCTGTAATGATAGTCTAGTACATGATGCTTCTAATCCTGATATTGTTAATGTAATAAGCCTAGACGATCATTCTGACTCGAGTATGGCTGATTTATGTTCTCCTTTTTGTTCTTGTCAATGCTGCCAAGTAAGTTTTACTACCATAAACTTCACTACTCATAATTATTTGATAGCTCAAGATCAATTTGCTACTGTATATTCTTATGAAGATACAGCTTTACAAGATTTTGTTTTTTCATTATTCCAACCCCCTCAAGTTTAATTCATTTTTTATAGGATAGCTATATCCTTTTTAGTCTTATCTATAAAGACTCATTTTTTAATTGAATTAAACTTATAAATAAAATGATTAATAAACTCATTGAGTTTTCAATCAATAACAAATTTGTTATTGGATTGTTTACACTTGCTTTGATCGCTGGTGGTATCTATAGCGTTAAACAAGTACCTGTAGATGCAGTTCCAGACATTACCAATAATCAGGTACAAATTATTACTCAATCTCCTAATCTGGGAACAGAAGATATTGAGCAATTTATTACCTATCCAATAGAGATCGCTGTCGCAAATTTACCAGAAGTAAAAGAAATTCGTTCTATTTCTAGATTCGGACTTTCTGTTGTTACTATTGTATTTAGCGATGATCTAGACACCTATTTGCCTCGACAATTAGTTTCAGAAAAACTAAGTGAAATAAAAGCAAATATTCCTGAAGGCTTTGGCACACCATTTATGGGACCTATATCTACAGGGCTAGGAGAAATTTATCAGTATACCCTTGAAGTTGCGCCCGAATTTAAAGACAAATACGATGCTACTAAATTACGAACCATTCAAGATTGGATTATCCGTAGGCAAATGGCAATGGTACCAGGTGTGGTAGAGGTAAATGCCTTTGGCGGAAGCATTAAACAATACGAAGTTTCCATAGATCCCAATGAATTAAACGCAATTGATTTAACAATTAGCGATGTATATAAGGCATTAGAAAATAACAACGAGAATACGGGAGGTGCTTATATTGAAAAAAACCATCAAGCCAATTTTATTAGAGGAGAAGGTTTAGCACGTTCTTTAGACGATATAAAAAATATTGTAGTCGACAACAAAGGCGGGATACCAATTTTAATTAAAGATATTGGAACCGTACAATTCGGGAAAGCCACACGTTATGGAGCATTAACCAAAAATGGAGAAGGTGAAGCCGTTGGTGGTATGATTTTAATGTTGAAAGGTGCAAGTACCGATGCTGTGATTAAATCGGTAACTGCAAGAATAAACGAGATTCAGAAATCATTACCAGAAGGTGTACGTATTAAACCGTTTTTAGATAGAAGTAAACTAATAGCAAGTACCACATCTACGGTAAAAAACAACTTAACAGAAGGCGCACTTATTGTCATATTTATTCTCGTGTTTTTCTTAGGAAACTGGAGAGGAGGTTTGGTAGTAGCATCAACAATTCCATTATCCTTACTTTTTGCCTTTATCATGATGAATATTTTTGGTGTATGGGCAAACCTAATGAGTTTAGGCGCTATTGATTTCGGAATTATTGTTGATGGAGCTGTAATTATTGTAGAAAGCACCGTTTTTCTCATTTACCAGCGTATTAAAAAAACAGGTGCATTAACGGCAAATGATCGAGATAAAATAACATTAAAGGCATCATCAAAAATGATGAATACTGCCTTTTTTGGGCAATTTATTATCCTAATTGTATTCTTGCCCATTTTAGCATTAGAAGGCGTAGAAGGAAAAATGTTTATCCCAATGGCACTAACATTTAGTTTTGCAATGATTGGAGCAATGGTATTGTGCTTAACCTATGTACCAATGATTACGTCGTTATTTTTAAGAGCACCTAAAGATATTAAGAAGAAGTATTGGGGAGATAAGATTGTACATTGGTTAGAAGATAAATATGAAAATGGATTATTAAAAGCCTTAAAAAGAGGCAAAGTAATTGTTATTTCATCAATTGTACTTTTGGGCTTAGCCATATTTGCTTTTACCAAAATGGGAGGCGAATTTATTCCGCAATTAGACGAAGGTGATTTAGCATTTCATGCTATTTTAAAACCAGGAAGTTCCTTATCTGAAACTATTGAAACAACTACAAAAGTAGAGAAAATCGTAAAAGAAAATTTCCCAGAAGTTACCGATATTATAAGCAGGATAGGTGTTGCCGATGTACCAACAGATCCAATGCCAATGGATATTGCCGATGTATTTGTGATTTTAAAACCGAAAAGCGAATGGACAAGCGCTACAACCAAAGAAGAACTCATTGATAAGATGAAGGAAATGATAACGCAAGTGCCTGGAGTTAATTATGAGTTTACCCAACCCATAGAAATGCGTTTTAATGAATTGATTACAGGTGTTCGTGAAGATATTGCAATAAAACTATATGGAGACGATTTAGATATTCTTGCTCAAAAAGCTGAAGAAATTGGAAAGATTGTAGCCACCGTAGATGGTGTTGCCGATATGAAAGTAGAGGCGACTTCTGGACAACCTCAAATTACCATTAATTATAACAGGAACAAAGTTGCTCAATATGGTTTGCAGATTAATGACCTCAACAAACTAATAGAAACTGCTTTTGCTGGAGGTGTTGCTGGAACCATTTTTGAAGGTGAAAAACGTTTTGATTTGGTTGTACGCCTAAAGGAAGAATTACGTCAAGATTTAAGTAACGTAAAAAACCTATTTATAACCTTACCTAGTGGTACACAGATTCCCTTAAAAGAAGTAGCAACGATAAGCTACAAACCAGGACCAATGCAAATAAGTCGTGATAATACCAATCGTAGAACTTATGTTGGAATTAATGTACGGGGACGTGACATAAAATCGCTGGTAGAAGAAATTAGAGATAAAATAGAAGCTCAAGTAGATTTACCATCAGGATATTATGTGCGTTATGGTGGTGCTTTTGAAAACTTAGAGCGTGCTACAGAAAAATTAAAAACGGTAGTACCAATCTCATTGGCTTTAATTTTTATATTGATTTTTATGGCCTTAAAATCATTCAAGCAAACCACAATGATTTATATCGCAATTCCATTAGCTACAATTGGTGGTATCTTTTCATTAATGTTAAGAGGCATGCCATTTAGTATTTCTGCTGGAGTAGGTTTTATTGTACTTTTTGGAGTGGCAGTACTTAATGGACTAGTACTTATTAGTGGTTTTAATGAATTGAAAGAAGAAGGTGTAACCGATATTAATGAACGTATTAGAGCTGGAACACGAAGACGTATTCGCCCTATTTTATTAACAGCACTAACAGATATGTTAGGATTCTTACCAATGGCATTATCGACATCTTCTGGAGCAGAAGTACAACAACCGCTAGCTACAGTTGTTATTGGCGGACTATTAACATCTACCCTATTAACCTTGTTTGTTATTCCTATTTTGTATAAATGGATTGAAACACGAGAAGAAAGAAAAATAAAAATACCAAAAACGGCTATCGCAACGGCCTTATTATTGTTCTCTTTCGGAATGTCTCAAGCACAACAAAAGACAATTACTATGGATAAAGCAGTAACCTTAGCTACAGAGAATTATCCTTCCTTAAAAGCAGCACAACTCGCCGTAGACAAAGAACAATCGTTAAAAGCTACGGCTTGGGATTTTGGTAACACAAATTTATTTACTGGTGCCGACGAAATAGGTAATAACAACGATGCCACCTATACAACCTTTGGAATAGGACAAAGTGGTATAGACCTTTTCGGAATTGCTCCCAAAAATAAATTAGCAAAGGCAAATATTCAATTAGCCAAATCTAATGTTGCCTTGAGTATTTTAGATTTAAAACGAAAAGTACAAACGGCTTGGGCAAAAGCCTATACAGCAAAACAGATATACCAATCGTATGTAAAGATAGACACCATGTTTTCGAGACTAGATAAAGCCATTGATTTACGATATGAAACAGAGGCTATTTCAAAATTAGAATACAATGCCACGGCAAATCAAGGGAAATTAATAAATCTTAAAAAAGAACAAGCTTACACAAACTATCAAATGGCATTACAAATGTTAAACCAATGGTTGTATACTGATGCTGTATATGATGTATTGGAAGTAAGCATTGATACATTTGACGAGACGCTTTCCGTTTCAGAAAAAGAGCTAAAGAACCATCCTTTACAAACCTATTGGCAATCGGAATTAGCCATAGCAAACGCAGAGCAAAAAGTAGCGAGTGCACAGTTTTTACCAAAGTTATCAGCACAGTATGGTTTTCAGAAAATAGGAAACCAATCTGGATTTAATAGTTATCAGGTAGGCTTACAAATTCCTTTAATTTTTAATAAAAGCAAAGCAAAGGCAAAAGCATCAAAAATAAATGCAACAATTGTAGCGCAAGAAAATATGGCTAAGGAATTACAATTAAAAAGCAAATTTGAGCTAATATTAAGCCAATACAAACAATTACAAAAAAGCTGGACGTATTATAAGAACGAAGCCTTGCCATTAGCAATTGAGCAGCGAAACGGGGCAAGTTTATCTTATAAAGAAGGAGCAATGGATTATATCGCCTTTCTTCAGAACATGAAAAACGCTATAGAATTAGAAATTAATACATGGCAAGTATTGCAGCAATATTTGCAAAGTAAAATACAGCTAGAGTATTTGTTGAATACAAAGTAAACAACCTCGGGGCAACCCCAGAGGCATTAATAAAGAACAAACAATTTACATTTGACGTAAGTGTCGTGATATTAAACCCACTGGTGGGAATAAAAAGAATCCTGTTTTATAGGAAACAATTTTAATTAAAAAAACACCTGCTTATGCAGGCATTAGAGATGAAAAAAACAAATTTATATATCGTAATATTCCTTATTGCTTCCATATTATTTGCAAGTTGTAAGAATACACCAAAAGATGATGGACATAAGCATGATGCCGAAGGAAGCCATATTGAAAATACCGATAGAGATACAGAGCATAATGATGAAGCTGTTAAAAAAGAAGAGAACGAGGAAGAAGAGGAACATAGCGAAGAGTTGACACTAACTCAAAAGCAAATGACTATTTTAAACATTAAAATAGATACACTTTCTAAACGGGTCATGAGCGGTTTCCTAAAAGTTAATGGAAAACTAGGAGTACCTCCGCAAAATGAAGCTGTTGTAAACACAACTTTAGGAGCTAATATTAGCAGTATTAAAGTGGTAGAAGGTGATAAAGTCAAAAAAGGACAAACGCTAGCATATATCTCACACCCAGAAATTATTAGACTGCAAACAGATTATTTGCAAGCTTACAATCAGTTGACTTTTTTAGAGCAAGATTATAACAGACAAAAGAAGCTATACGACGCAAAAGTAGGTTCTGGTAGAGATTATCAACTGGCACAATCTTCTTTTTCTAGCGCAAAAGGACTAGCCAAAGGATACGAAAGCCAATTGCAACTTCTTGGTTTGTCTCACATTAGCATAAGAGCTGGGAATATTTCAAAAACGGCACCAGTTAGAAGTCCTATTGATGGTTTTATTGAAAAAGTGCAAATAAAATCTGGGCAATATGTACAGCCTCAAACGCCTTTATTTGAAATCGTAAATATTGAGCATATTCATGCTGATTTAATGGTCTTTGAAAAAGATATTAGTAAAGTAGCAAATGGACAATTGGTGAAGTTTAATGTAGAAGCATTAGGGAATAAAGAAATGACAGCCAAAATCTATGCCGTAGGAAAATCATTTGAAGAAGGTCCAAAAGCCTTACATGTACATGCCGAAATTGAGAATAAAGATAGTAACCTTATTCCAGGAATGTACGTTAATGCACGAATTATCACCAAAGGCAATTTAGAACAAGCCATACCAGAAGATGCTGTATTCCAAGAAGGAGATACTTTTTATGTTTTTACAGCAGAAAAAGAAGAGAATGGCACTTGGGGATTTACACCTCAAAAGGTTATAATAAAATCTACTAGTAATGGATATATGGCTTTTGATTTTATTGAAAATGTAAAAAAAGATGTTTTGGTTGCGCAAGGTGGAGCTTACTACCTAATGGCTGAAATGAAAAAGAGCGAAGCGGAACATTCACATTAATCAAAAACCTAGACCCATGGGTACGAGATATGCCTCCGAGAATAATTTTTCGTTTCAAGACAAGTCTTGGGGTATTAAACCCACTGGTGGGAATAAATTATGAAGAACGCAGAAAAAAAATTACAAAAAGTTAATATTAGACCTACTGCAATGCGTATTTTGGTGTATCAGTTTATAGCCGCCCAAAATGTTGCTGTAAGCTTAACTAGTGTAGAAGAACATTTTGAAAAATCAGATAGGACAACGCTGTACAGAACATTAAAAACTTTTGAAGAAAAAAGGCTGGTACATCAAATTGACAATGGAACAGGAATCCCTAAATATGCGCTTTGCGTTCATGAACATAATTTAGAAAAACATGCAGATCTACATTTGCATTTTCACTGTAATAAATGTGAAGAAACCGTTTGCTTAACTGAGCATCAAATACCACAAATTAACCTTCCAGAAGGTTTTCATTCTGAAGACATAAACATGCTAGTTAAAGGAATTTGTGATAAATGTAGTAAATAAGACGTAATGAGCAATTAAAAACACAAAACTTGACATTAAATACATTAAAAGAATAAAAAACAATTAAATCACCCCCATTTATAAACTAAAAACCTGTTCTTACTAACAGAGATACCGGCTTACCATTGCGAAAATTATAACTAGTCTATTTGTACTAAAAAATAATATATGGCGCCGGCTCTCTGTTTTTTGAAAACCTCCGAGTCATTCAAATTCAAATTAACGAAGAAAAAAAATCACTTATTTGTCTAAAAATGTCAAGTTTTGGAAATAAATTAAAAATAACTTTTATCAATAAAAACAACATGTTTTATTGACCAACATCGAAAATATATCAGTTTTTAATACGATCAGAAAACTGCCTAAAAGAAATAAAACCAAAAACAACGAATTGATTAAGAATCATTACAATATTGGCACAATTTTCTAACCAAAATCACTTGATGTAACTATGTCTAAAAGATAATCATGTTAGGTTAGATAAAATTCTGAAAAGCTAGAGTCGAAATCAAATAATTCTCTTAAATATAACTCAGGTTTTTAGAGCAAATTATATGGCAGCTAATTTTAGGGTAGATGGGTTATATCCATATTCTTTTTTGAAAGCCTTGCTAAAATGTGCTAAATCTTCAAAACCTGCCTTTATGTAGATATCACTAACATTATCACTATGGCTTTCTATTAATAAATTATACGCTAATTCCAAACGCTTTTTAAGAATCCATTTATGAGGTGTGTTATTAAAAACACTCTTAAAATCTCTATTAAAAGTAGATAAACTTCTACCAGACAGTATTGCCAATTGACTTAAAGGTACTTTGCGCATAAAATTCAAGTTCATAAATAAATTAAGATCTGCTCTATTTGCTAAAGAGAATTCTTTAAAAAGAATAGCCAATTTTGGATTAGATTCCACAATCGCCTGTAAAGCCTCTTCTATATTTGTTTCTAGCGCCTTGGTACAAATAGCTTTTTCATTATCTACCGCATACTTTATAGTATGTATTATGGTTTTAAGACTTTGATTAGGATTAATTTCAAATATTCTCTCTCCTATAGGCTCTAAGTTTTTATCAAATTTATAATTCGCAATAACTTTTCTAAGAAAAATATCTGGCAAGGAAAATATATAGGATTTTGCTTGCTTTTCTTCTTTAGTAAAAGTTTTAGAATAAAAAGCATGGGTATATTTACGAATCAAGTAAACTCCTCCTTTATGAAAGGATGTATTTTTGTTTTCATAAGCAACATCTACCTTTCCTTTTTCTATAAAAACTAAAAAATTAGAAGGATCATAAATTTCCATTCCACACTGTTCAAACTCATCAAATTCAACATCATAAGAGGCTGCTATAAATAAATTTTCACATTCAATTCCCTTATATCCTTTCTCTATATATTCAAACTTTTTTTTTATTTCTTCTAGAGCCATATTTTTTTTTACTGGTGTATAAACATACTCAAAAAACCAACCTTAACCTTGTGTCTTAGTTGGTTTTTTTATCAAATTTTGTTAGTTGTAAAAAATACTTTTGAATCCTTCTGCTTTTAAACAAATCCTATATTTTACATCTCCTTTTTGGTTAAGCAAACAAATTAGTATTATTTTTTGGATACAATACATTCTGCCCTTCTATTTTGGAGTTTTTCTTTAAGAGTACAATTATTCTTATTACAATCATTTATCAGGTGAGATTCTCCAAAAGCCTTAAATGATAATCTGCTTTTATGTATTCCGAGATTAATTAGGTGCTCCATAGTACTTTTTGCTCTTTTTTTGGAAAGTAACATATTGTAATTTATAGAACCTGTAGCATCTGTATGTGCTTCTACTTTAATATGCATATCTGGATATTTTAGCATAGCAGCAGCTACTTTAGCTAAACTATTTTTGGCAGGGGAACTCAGCTTATGTTCGTTAAACTCAAATAATACTGGATCTATCTTTAATAACTCTGCTAATTTAGTTCCGCCTGGAATGTTTGGCTCTATTTCCACAACTATATTTTCTAAATTTTCAGTAGTTGTTTTTAGTTGATCTTGCAGACTATCTTTACATCTTATAACTAAAGAAATATTTTGATTAAAGCTATAAATATCATCACTACCTATACCTCCTTTTCTATTAGAGGAGAAATAACCTATTTTTTTTTGAGAATCAAATACAAAAGAAAAATCATCTTCTTTACTATTAATAGGTTTACCAGCATTTACAACACACCACTCCTTTTTTGGGTTTATTTTGGCCACAAAAATATCCAAACCACCAAGCCCAATGTGTCCATCTGATGTAAAATAGAGTAGCTCATCCTCAGAAATAAATGGAAAAGTATCTCTGCCAGAAGTATTAATTTGTGATCCTAGGTTTTGAGGTTTTCCAAAAGAACCATCTTTATGTATGCTAACACTAAAAATATCTGACAAACCCAAAGTACCAGGCATATCTGAGGCGAAATAAAGCTTTTTTTCATCGGGACTTAAAGCAGGATGTGCTACAGAATAGCCATTGTTATTAAAAGGTAGCTCTTCAATTTTAGACCAGTGCCCATTTTTTTGTTGTGCTCGGTATATTTTGGTTCTGTTATAGCCGTCTTTGTCTTTTTTAAATTTTCCTTTATTAAAATTGTTCTGTGTAAAATACAGCGTATTACCATCTTTAGACAATACAGAGCTAGTTTCTGATGACTTAGTACTGATAGTTTTTGATAGCAGATTAACTTTCATAAAAGTATCTTTACTCTTTAAAGAAACAACATACATTTTATGATGTGGCATATTGTCTCTAGTATTAATCCGACTTGCGAGTAAACCAGTGTCTCTTGCTGAGGCAAAAACCAATTGATTTTTATACATCGTAGGAGCAAAGTCTGATGCATAAGAGTTTAATTTCATGTTTTTTATAGTACCTCTACTAGAGTTTTTTTCTATATGTTTTAAATAATCAAGGTTTTCTAAGAATTTTTTAGCCCTTGGATCTAATGGATTTTGTTTTGCGAATAAATGCATCCATTTGTCTGAAGATTTATATTGTTCTAATGATTTTAAGGACAAGGCATATCTGTATATAAATTCGGTATTGCTTACAGACGCATCTAATGCTAATATTTTTTTATAATAAGGAGCTGCCTTGGCATAGGCAGCAGAAAAATAATAAGCGTCTCCAAGGTTTTTATAAACTATAGGAGAAGTATTCCCGTGGTCTACTAGATTTTGGTAACGCGTAATAGCCATAGCATAAGCGCCATCTTTAAAGTTTTTTTCTGCTTTTTTTAATTGCCCTTTTTGAGCGTTTATCAAACTACAAGTCATAAAAAAGCAAAGGATGATTGTTCTTATTTTATTAATCATAACAATGGTATTGTATTAAAAGAATCTAGAATTTATTGTTTTTCGATATCTTGATTTTAATTCGAATCTTAAAAAGAACTCAAAAGAGCCATCGTTAAACTGCGTGCCTCCAAGTGCTGTTGTTTCTCTATCATAAGCCATTCCTAACATAAAACTATCAGAAACCTGAAAACCTACAAGTCCGCTTACTGCTGCACCTATACGGTATGCGGCACCAAAAGAAAAACGATTATTGTAAAGGAAATTTGCAGAAATATCTGCTTGTATAGGTGCGCCACTAGTTGCCTTTAATAGTATTGAAGGCTTAAACTTAAGCCGATAGTTAAGATCCAAGACAATACCAGAGATAAAATAGTATTGCATACTACTTTTAGACAAATAAGAATTACTGCCCGCTGCGGTTTCAAAATGTTTGGTCTCTAAAAAATTAGGAATAGAAATCCCAACATAAAATCGATTGTTACGACGGTAATACAACCCTGCTCCAAAATTAGGGGCGAATTTTTTATCGATACTCCCATTATCTGGAAGTGGAAATGTTGGATTGTAATTTCTTAGCTTGGCCAGGTTTATAGCTAATAAATGACCTCCTGCTTTTAGCCCAAAAGAGAGCTTACTATTTTCAGAAAGGGAAAGAGTATAAGAGAAATCGGCATTAAAATAGGTGTTTTGGCTAGTACCATTCCCTATCTCGTCGTTTAATACTGAGAATCCCAAGCCTACATTTCTAGAAACTGGGGTATTCATAGTTACCGTTTGGGTTGTTGGTGCGCCATCTAAACCAGTCCATTGCGCACGGTATAAGGCAGCAATGCTAAGCACACCCCTAGACCCTGCATAAGCAGGGTTTATTACTTGAGTGTTGTACATATACTGGGTGTATTGGGCATCTTGTTGCGCAAGTGTTACTCCTGTACAGCATACCAAAAACAGTATGGTTATTATTTTTTTCATCTGTTTATTTTTTTTGATTTTATTCATTGATATATAAATACCCTGATTTGGTTTTTGATTTTTCTTTATAAGAATATTTGATAACATAAAAATAAATCCCAGTAGCTAATCCCTTGTCTGTATTTAATGTGTTTGAAACATTAGCTACACCTCTAAACACATTATCATTATTGTTATACCCTTGTATACTAAATACTTTTATACCATTTCTATTAAAAATTTCTACAGTATTATCGGGAAATCTTTCAATATTGACAATTTCAAAAAAACCAGCAGTAACACTTTTAGAAACTAAATCGTTTTCTATGGTAATGCTATCTTTATCGTACCTTTTTTCCTTATAATCTGAAATACCATCGCCATCGGCATCTGCAAAATCATTTGGATTATTGGGGTTTGAAGTAGGGTCTCCATTTACCTCCACATAATCAGGTACACCATCGCCATCAGTATCTGTAAAATCATCCGGGTTATTGGGGTCTGTAGCAGGATCGCCATGTTCTTCTATATAATCTGGTACGCCATCGCCATCGGTATCGGTAAAATCGTCTGGATTATTGGGGTCTGTAGCTGGGTTACTATGTTCTTCTACATAATCGGGTACACCATCGCCATCAGTATCAGTAAAATCATCTGGGTTATTGGGATCTGTAGCAGGATATCCATGTTCCTCTACATAATCGGGTACACCGTCGCCATCAGTATCGGTAAAATCATCTGGATTATTGGGGTCTGTAGCAGGATCTCCATGTTCCTCTACATAATCGGGTACACCATCGCCATCGGTATCTGTAAAATCATCTGGATTATTAGGGTCGGTAGCTGGATCGCTATGTTCCTCTACATAATCAGGGACTCCATCACCATCTGTATCTGTAAAATCATCTGGGTTATTAGGGTCGGTAGCTGGATCGCCATTTTCCTCTACATAATCAGGTACCCCATCACCGTCAGAATCAGTAAAATCAGTAGGGTCATTAGGGTCTGTTGGTGGCATATCATTTTCTTCTACTAGATCAGGTACACCATCGCCATCAGTGTCTTCTTGTGCTGTTACTGTTGCTAGGGTAAAAACACCAAAGCTCGATAAGGCATTTTCGCTAACTACCGTTTGGCTGCTACCCGTTACTACACCGCCTTCATCTACCCATAAGTTTTGACTGGCATTCCAACGTACAATATGTAGGGTACTGGTATCTGCTAAAATAGTGGCAGGAGTACTATTGGCGCTCCAACTAAGGCTTATTTTGGCGCTGCCAGCTCCTTGTATTTTTTCTAATTGCCAATATTCGGCGGTATCTATAAGTTCTATAGCTACTTGTTTTTGCGTATGTGGGTACAGACTATTACTATTTACAGGCATATATTGCGCCTTAAACACTGCATTAGCATCTGTAATAGCGCTTATTGCTAAAGAACGGTATTGCCCTGTGGCCCCAACGGGGAAAACAAAATTGGTATTGCCCGTTTTATGTACGAGACCATTTACATGGCTGTTATTAGCTGTATTTTGTACAACTGCCTGGGCTTCAAACCAAAGTTCGCCGCCAAAATCGCGGTTATTTAAACTACCGCTACTAAAATCTGCCGATTTTACCACAGAAAGTGCCGCAGCCAGTTCTATACCATTGGCATTTTGTAGCTGTAAGCGTAGTACTTCTAACATACCTGTACCAGAAATATGTTGCACGCTGCTACCATTTAGGTAGAGGATGCCTTCTAAGCCATTAGCATTATTAAAAGTAAAACCCCCTTGGTTTATTAGGTTTTGTTGTAGGTAGAGGCTACCGTCATTACTAAAAGTGCCCAAGGCACTATTGGTAAGGTCTGTGGTGGCGGTGACTACCGTATTTGGAGCTATACCCAGCTCACCCGTATTGGTAATCTGGGCCTGAGCGCTTAGCATGCCCCCTAAAAGGAGGAGGAATAGCCTTTTTTTATAATTGAGATTCATGGATGTTTTTTTTAAGATTCCTAGCTAATAAGACTGCAGTTACTTAAGGTTTTAATCCAATTGCTTGCCAAGAGAACCCCTCAACAATAGCTGAGCCTGTACCACTACTACTATCATTCTCTACAGAATACCCCACAAAACTTCCCATTGCTTTAGATTGGCAGTGAGCTGTAACTTGATTCGTACCATTGTATTCAGTTGTAAGTGTAATTGAGTATGTGTTATTAGCAAAGGCAGTTGGTAATGTTACGGTTTTTTGTCCTGCAACTCCTGCGGGAACTACACCCCATTGAATACGCATATCGCCAATATCCATATAGCCAGAGCTAGCTTGATCGTTAACAGGGGTGTTTACAACATCTATTACCGTTTTTTGTGCTTTAATGCCTACTATTTTAAAAGAACTATAAGACCAACCAGTAGAGTGCACAACAGCGTTGCTAGTAGTTATATCATCTATTTCTAATTGAGTGGACCAAACTCCACTTTGAATCCTGAGAATACTACCTTCAATGATATCTGCTGTATAAATCTCATTACTATAATAGTAGTTCTTGTTATCGGGTGGTGGATTTCTACTATGAACAAAAATTTTAACTTTTTCATAATCTGTTTTTAAATCTGCCCAAGTTCTATTATTAGCAAGAATAGTTTGTGAACCAGATGTAGCTGTAGTTAAATAATTACCTTCTACAGTTTCTACATCTTCAGTAGCACCACCACTTTGCCATTCTGGGGCAGTTGCGCCTGCATTCATGATTAAAGATTGTCCTGCTGTTCCTGCTGGTAAGTCTACCCAGTTTGTGCCATCAAAATAGTTCACTGCACCCATAGCTACGCCTGTAACATCGGTATCGGAAAGTGAATCAAAATCACCACTTCCTACGTTGGCATCTACATATGCCTTTACACTTTCTGCGCTAGGCACATTAGAAGCTGTTGCGCTTGCAAAAGTATCATCGTCTATTACGGTGGCATCTGTTGGGTTAACTACCGTTTTTTGTGCTTTAATACCATAAACTCTTATGTTTAAATTATCGAAGGCTGTTGCCAGCTCAACCAATGTTCCTGTTGTTCCTGCTGTATCCATATCTGATAGATAAGCTACATGGGTTCCATTATCAAAATAATAGACACCCGTATTATCTATCCAATTAGCTGTAGATGCTTTTACGGTGTTTCGATAATTGGTAGCATTAATTTCAAATTCTACAGATTCATACGCTGCTTCAAGTGAACCCCACGTTTGAGAGATAGTAAATGAATTTCCATTAGTTATTCCAGTACCACTACCTAGTAAAACTCTTACATCTTCAGTAGCACCACCAGATTGCCATTGTGGTAAAGAACCTGTAGCATCCATAACCAAGCTTTGTTGGGCCGCTCCTTTAGGTAAACGTACCCAGTCTGTACCATCAAAATACGCCATGTCGCCTTGGGTTTCGCTAGCTAAAGAAATATCTGTGCCGTCTACAGCATCATCTGCTATAGTAAGTGCGCCAGTATTATCCAAAGTAGCATCACCGCTTAGTGACTTAGTCACAGCAATATTAGTAGCGTCACCAATAAAAATTGTGCCATCTGCCAAGGTTTTGTTTAGTTTGGTGTCTTCTAATACTTTTCCTTGGTTTGCTGATAAGGCATCTGTAGCACTAGTTGAAGTTAAAGCATCTGTAACACTCTTTGCCGTATTGGCTGCAACTGCATCAAATAGTGCGGTAGACATTAGCCCACTTACCAATGTTGTTGCTACTGGAATAACAGCATCTGTACCATCCGATGAAACAATTGTTCTTGCATCTGTTGTTCCTGTGATTGTTAAATCTGTAGCTACATTAGTAATCTTTGCGGTGTTTATACCTATGGCGGTACTATTGGTATCAACCAATCCTTTTAAATCTTTTCCTTGTTCTGCTGATAAGGCATCTGTAGTACCGCCAGTAGTTAAATTATCTATAACTGTGGTTGTGGTTCCTGAAGTTTTTAATGTGTTGGCTGCAACTGCATCAAATAGTGCGGTAGACATTAGCCCACTTACCAATGTTGTTGCTACTGGAATAACAGCATCTGTACCGTCCGATGAAACAATTGTTCTTGCATCTGTTGTTCCTGTGATTGTTAAATCTGTAGCTACATTAGTAATCTTTGCGGTGTTTAGACCTATGGCGGTACTATTGGTATCAACCAATCCTTTTAAATCTTTTCCTTGTTCTGCTGATAAGGCATCTGTAGTACCGCCAGTAGTTAAATTATCTATAACTGTGGTTGTGGTTCCTGAAGTTTTTAATGTGTTGGCTGCAACGGCATCAAATAGTGTGGTGGACATTAGCCCACTTACCAATGTTGTTGCTACTGGAATAACAGCATCTGTACCGTCCGATGAAACAATTGTTCTTGCATCTGTTGTTCCTGTGATTGTTAAATCTGTAGCTACATTAGTAATCTTTGCGGTGTTTAGACCTATTGCGGTACTATTGGTATCAACCAATCCTTTTAAATCTTTACCTTGTTCTGCCGATAAGGCATCTGTAGTACCGCCAGTAGTTAAATCATCTATAACAGTGGTTGTGGTTCCTGAAGTTTTTAATGTGTTGGCTGCAACGGCATCAAATAGTGTGGTGGACATTAGCCCACTTACCAGTGTTGTTGCTACTGGAATAACAGCATCTGTACCGTCCGATGAAACAATTGTTCTTGCATCTGTTGTTCCTGTGATTGTTAAATCTGTAGCTACATTAGTAATCTTTGCGGTGTTTAGACCTATGGCGGTACTATTGGTATCAACCAATCCTTTTAAATCTTTTCCTTGTTCTGCTGATAAGGCATCTGTAGTACCGCCAGTAGTTAAATTATCTATAACTGTGGTTGTGGTTCCTGAAGTTTTTAATGTGTTGGCTGCAACGGCATCAAATAGTGTGGTGGACATTAGTCCACTTACCAATGTTGTTGCTACTGGAATAACAGCATCTGTACCGTCCGATGAAACAATTGTTCTTGCATCTGTTGTTCCTGTTATTGTTAAATCTGTAGCTACATTAGTAATCTTTGCGGTGTTTAGACCTATGGCGGTACTATTGGTATCAACCAATCCTTTTAAATCTTTACCTTGTTCTGCCGATAAGGCATCTGTAGTACCGCCAGTAGTTAAATCATCTATAACTGTGGTTGTGGTTCCTGAAGTTTTTAATGTGTTGGCTGCAACGGCATCAAATAGTGTGGTGGACATTAGTCCACTTACCAGTGTTGTTGCTACTGGAATAACAGCATCTGTACCGTCCGATGAAACAATTGTTCTTGCATCTGTTGTTCCTGTGATTGTTAAATCTGTAGCTACATTAGTAATCTTTGCGGTGTTTAGACCTATGGCGGTACTATTAGTATCAACCAATCCTTTTAAATCTTTTCCTTGTTCTGCTGATAAGGCATCTGTAGTACCGCCAGTAGTTAAATCATCTATAACTGTGGTTGTGGTTCCTGAAGTTTTTAATGTATTGGCTGCAACGGCATCAAATAGTGTGGTGGACATTAGTCCACTTACCAGTGTTGTTGCTACTGGAATAACAGCATCTGTACCGTCCGATGAAACAATTGTTCTTGCATCTGTTGTTCCTGTGATTGTTAAATCTGTAGCTACATTAGTAATCTTTGCGGTGTTTAGACCTATGGCGGTACTATTGGTATCAACCAATCCTTTTAAATCTTTTCCTTGTTCTGCTGATAAGGCATCTGTAGTACCGCCAGTAGTTAAATTATCTATAATAGTTGTCGCATCCGCCGTAGATAGTTTGTTCCATTTGGCGTTGCTCCAGTAATAATATCCTAAAGTGAGTCCGCTAGAAGTATTTATATTATAAACTAATAGTCCTTCTACATTACCATTGGCAATAGTAGTAGCATCGGTTTCTGAGTTTAAAGCTATTTTTGGAATGAGAACTCCTTTATCATTGGCAATTATTTCTAATTGTGCAGAAAGGTTGGGGTCTGTGGTACCTATTCCTAATTGAGAAAAGGCGCTTGTAACGCACAGAAATAGTAGTAATTGAAGTAATCTTACTAGTTTCATTTTAAATTAAATTTTAGGGTTGTTTTAGCTATTGTATTAAGTATGGAATTACAATACCTAACGGTATTGCATGAAAACATTATTAGTGTCATAAAACAACACCCTCAATACAAAAGGAAGGGGGAAGTATGACCACTTTTAAAGAATCAATAATCATTACCCGTAAGAAGAGTGCATGACTAATAGAGGTAATGTAAAATACTGCTTGTATTGCTTAGTATTAAGAAAATGGAAATGGAATGACTCAATACCGCTTTTGAATATAAAAAGGGCTAAGGAGTTACCATAAATAAAGGGCTTGTATTTTTTACAGTAAACTATAGAAGATGCACTATAGTTTTTAAAGAAAGAACCAAAGCAATTATGCCTATTGGTTGTACTAGTTAAAGCTAGATTATAGCTTTTATGTAAGTTATGTATTGTCATAATCCATTAGGATATATGACTAGTAATTATTTTCGCATGTCAAACTTATGACTCACACACCAAATCATAAACATATATGTTGTGAACAACTACCTAAATGTTGTGAAAATACCAATAACGTCCTAAATAAATAATCATTTCATTTTTTTCATTGATAAAAAAACGAAATCGACAAAGGAGATTCACAAATACCTCTAAGACAACAACAAATAGTGCGCTAAACAAAAAAATCTAGTCTGACTATATTTTGCCTAAATTTATTATTCATCCCATAAATTATAGGAACTCACTATCGTTCAAACAGCCTATAATTTTACTGGAATTTCACTGTAAATTTTACGACAAAATCTAGATTGGACATAAAAACAAAAGCATTCAGAACAAACCCCTTTCTTATTATAATTCCTCTTATACCAAGGGATTAACAAAACGTTTAGGATAGAATTGTTAAAACACCTATAGATCACAGTCTTAATTCGTTAATATGTAGATTTAGAGCTATTATTGTGTAATATCAGGAAACGAATATACAAGTGAAAAAACTAACAAAGTGTTACAATAAAAATCAAATAATAGATGCTCGTTACAAACGATCACCAGACAACAATGATCAGTAGGAACGCCTAAACAACAAGTAGGAACGCAACAATGGTCAGTAGGAACACCTAAACAACGAGTAGGAACGCAACAATGGTCAGTAGGAACATCTAAACAACAAGTAGGAACGCAACAATGATCAGTAGGAATACCTAAACTACGAGTAGGAACGCAACAATGGTCAGTAGGAGCACCAATGTAACAATGAGGAATGTTAATCTAGCGAATATAATGCTCAATGTTATGACAACAAGTTGAAATGTAACACAAAACTGCGCACTAAACCCTTATTTTAAGCATCAAAATCATCACATATAGAATTACAGCGATTTCTCCTTAAAAAGGCCTTATCAAAACCTCATAAACATCATTTCCATCAACAGCATCAAATCCAGTATGCAATTGGTCTGGGGTAACCTGTACTGGATAAAATGTTATAGGCTCAATACAAACCATATTTTTAACTTCGGTCCAAAGCATCAAATCTTTAAATCCTTTTGTGTTTAATACTATCTTATACTTCCCATTATTTCCCAATACAATATCAGAGGTGTTTTCCAATAAAAATGCAGATGCTCCTGCTTTTAATACATCAGAAAGCGACACCTCTTTATTTGGAGTTTTAAGAACTGGTACATCACTATAAATTTTAAAGGATGGGTGAAAACCTAACATATAAGGCATTCCTTCTTCTGCATTAATAGTAAAGGTTATCTGTAATCCTTTATCGCTTAAATTGAATGTTTTTATAAACTCAAAGTCATAAGTCCAATGCAACTCTTTTTCCGTTGATCTGTTTGGAAATTTTGGATTTGGAATAGCAGTATTTGCTTTATAGCTTTTTTTAAAAGTTGCCGTGGATCTGCTTGCTTCTATCAGGCTATAGGCAAGTGTTCTTAACATTCCATGTTGATCTTGCTTAGTATCTCCCTTAGGAGTTTGTACCGTATAATTGGCTTCACTAACACTTCCTATAATTGGAAACATCTCTATTTCTGTATATCCCCATCCAGCATCTCCTTTTTGATGCATTAATTCGGTATTATGGTAGGTATAACTTACAAGCTCGCCATTACTAATAGTTACTTGATAATCTTGGTGTTTTAATACGGTATTACTCATTTATATTTCTTACCTATTTGGTATTAATTAATCTATAAATTAAAATTGCAGTACGCTTTGTCAATGCCTCAAAAGTATTCAAATTAACTGTTTCTTTTGGGGTATGTGCTCCATTCCCCATAGTGCCTAGCCCATCTAAACAATCTACATATTGGGCAACAAAAGATACATCTGCAGCTCCTCTTTTTCCTGGATCATATGCCATTACTTCTCCTTGCCCCAAATCGTTACTAACATTATTAAGTATTGCTAATAAATTAGAATTCCCTTGAGTAGGTCCCATTGCTGGATAACTGTCCATAAATGTTACTTTAGCAGATGTTTGTGGTAAATTATTTGCCACAATTGCTCTCATTTTTTCTCTAGCTTTTGCTTTTTGCTCTTCCGAAATAAAACGAAGTCCACCATCTACAACTGCAGTTTGGGCTACAACATTACTTTTTCCGAATGCCGTTCCTTTACTCAACGCTTCATCAAAACTTACTTGAGTACCACCCAAAATTACTCCGGGATTAAATGTCAAAAACTCTTCTCCTCTTACCTCATTATAAAATGCATTAAGAATTCTAGACATTTCAAAGATAGCACCTGCTCCTACATTTTCATTAAAAATACCTGCTGAATGTGCTCTTTTTCCTGTAACCTCAACTTTCCAGCCAGAAGAACCTCTTCTTGCTACGGTAGCATAATTAAAACCTGTAGAAGTCTCAAAACCTAAAGCTATATCACTTCTTTTTGCCGCATCAACCAAATCTTTTCTACTAATAGTTAATGGTTTTCCTGAACTTTCTTCATCTCCTGTATATGCCACAATAATTTGAGCCTTTTTTAATAATCCATTATCAGCCAAAGCTTTTAATGCATATAACATAATAACATCACCACCTTTCATATCATTGCCACCAGGAGCATGGGCTATACTATCATTTACCATTTTAAACTCCTGAAAAGGACTATCCTCTTCAAAAACAGTATCTAAATGTCCTATTAGTAATATTTTTTTTCCTTTATTTCCATTTACCTCAGCAAACAGATGACCTCCTCTGTTTACTTCCGTCATATCTTTCCAACTGGTGTTAAAGTCAATAGCATCATAGGCATCTTTAAAAACCATCCCTACTTTTTTCACCCCTTCAGGATTCATGGTTCCGCTATTAATATTTACCACTTTCTTTAAAAAAGATATTGCTTCTGCATTGTTTGTAGCAATCGTTTTTAACACCTTCTTTTCGGCTCTTGTTAATTGTTGTGCAAAAGAAAAATTTAACGATACTAAAAAACTAAGTACTAATACTACTCTTCTCATTTTTTACAATTTTATATAGTTAGTTAAACATCGCATCTTTGAAACTGCTATGTCGCTTAATCAAATTTCATTGCTTTTATTGGAGATACTCTTGTGATCACAAAGGAAGGTATAATCAACATTAACATACATAATACTAAAACTCCAATATTTAAAATTAAAATATACCCTAAGTCTAAATATACTGGAGCCTGACTTACATAATACTGACTTGGATCTAACTGTATTAATCCAAAATATTTTTGAATCAGCAACAATCCAATGCCTATCAGATTCCCCCAAAACAATCCTATTGTTATAAGGTATACTGCATTGTACATAAACACCTTTCTTATGCTCCAATTATTTGCTCCTAGGGCTTTTAAAACCCCTATCATTTGAGTACGTTCTAAAATTAAGACCAGCAGTGCAGTTATCATATTTATTCCGCCTACAATAATCATTATACCAATAATCAAGGCTACATTAAAATCAAAAAGTTCTAACCATTCAAAAATAGTCTGAAATTTAGATTTTATAGTTTGAGTATCTAGGTTATGCACTGTTTTCCCATAAATCTCTTTCCCTTTTTCTTCAATTTGATCAAAATTATCAATATAGATTTCAAAATTCCCTATCTGATCAGGTGTCCATTTATTCATTCTTTGGATATTCCTTAGATCAATAAACATATAGTTAGAATCAAACTCTTGAAAACCACTATCATAAATTCCAGAAACCACAAATTTCCTTTGATTTGGAATTTTCCCTCCATCATTCTTTAAAAAAAAAGTAAAAAAAGAACTGCCCACTTTAAGTGCTAATCTTTTTGCTAGATAGTCAGAAACTAATACTTCCATACTCAAATCACCACTATAATTAGGTAATTTTCCTGCTATTAAATATTCTTTAAAGTATGTCCAATTATAAGTATCTTCTACTCCTTTTGCTATAATGCCTTCAAAAGTATTTTCTGTTCGTATAATACCACCTTTGGTAGCAACTATATTGATATGTGTAATTCCTTCTACACTCTTGAAATCTGGATAAAAAGGTTGGTTTTTGGTTATTGGATGTACAGAGACTTCCGAATTATTATTATCGTAATTGTAAATTTGGATATGCCCATTAAAAGCACTTACCTTTTCGCGTATTTTTTGTTTAAAACCAATACTAGTTGCAATTGCAATAAGCATCATAATAATACCTAATGCAATAGCTGCTATCGCAATTTTTATTATTGGTGCCGATATACTACTTTTATGCTCGTTTCCTTTTATAAGGCGTTTTGCTATAAAAAATTCTAAATTCAACTAATGACTATTTTATATAATCTCAAAAGTACATTTTTATTATTGGTTTTAACCATCATATCTTGTGGAAACCATAATTCAAACGCAAAAAAAGAAGCTAATCTTGCCAAAAATACAACTCCAAAGGACACTATACTCCCAATTGTAGTTGCTGCAAATAAAACCCAAGATTATATTGATAAGTTAAAAGACAAAAAAATAGGGCTTGTTACCAACCAGACTAGTGTTATTTTTAAGAATACTACTCAAGACAACTATACACACCTTGTAGATTCATTACTTGCTTTAGACATCAACATCAAAAAAGTGTTTGCACCAGAACATGGTTTTAGAGGAAAAGCTGATGCCGGAGAAATGATAAAAGACGGAATGGATGTAAAAACAGGACTCCAGATTGTGTCTTTGCATGGAAAAAACAAAAAACCCCCTATAGCACAATTAGAAGGTATTGATCTTATGATTTTTGATATCCAAGATGTTGGTGCGCGTTTTTACACTTATATTTCTACACTACATCATGTAATGGAAGCTTGTGCCGAAAACAATATTCCATTACTTGTTTTTGACAGACCTAATCCTAATGGACACTATGTTGATGGACCAACACTAGAGATAGAACATAGTAGCTTTCTTGGAAAACATCCAATTCCTCTAGTACACGGAATGACAATTGGTGAATATGCAAAAATGATTAATGGCGAACAATGGCTAGCAAATGGTATACAATGTAAGATCGATATTGTAAAAATGGATAACTATAACCATAACAAAGAATATAACCTTCCAATACGTCCTTCTCCAAACTTACCTAACGATATTGCTATAAACCTATACCCTAGCCTTGGTCTTTTTGAAGGAACAACAATTAATGCAGGTAGAGGAACCGAATTTCAGTTTCAACGTTATGGATCTCCTATTTTAGATAAAAAAGTTTACACTTTTTCATATACTCCTGTTCCCAATTTTGGCGCCAAATACCCAAAACATAAAGAAAAACTATGCTATGGCGCTAATATTTCAGAAACTAAAAAACTAGCTAAAGTTTCACTTTCATTTTTAATTGATGCCTATACTAATTGTACGGATAAAACTAAATTTTTCCTTACAAAATCCTTTACAAAACATGCTGGAACGGCAGTGCTTCAACAACAGATTGAAGCAGGCCTTAGCGAATCTGAGATAAAAGGAACTTGGAAAGAAGGGATAACTGCCTTTAAAAAAACGAGAAGCAAATATCTGATTTACGATTAAATGACTGAATTTCGATATAACTTCCTATAAAAAATTGTTTGATCTTACAGTGTTTAGAGGCGAATTGTGCCAGATTGAGTAAAATTTTAAAATAATTCTATCAGCTCGAACTCAGGTTATAATTTAATTCTTTTTTTCATCTCTTCCACAATAGAAAAAGCTGCGGGACAGATTGCTATATTTTTTAAGGTGAGATTGGTTATTTGTTGAAACTTCTTCCTATTGGTATGTGGAAATTCGCGACATGCTTTGGGGCGGACATCATAAATCATACAAGCGTTTTCATGATCTAAAAATGTACATGGAACTTCTTTTAAAACATAATCACTTTCCTCATCTACGCGCAAATATTGTGCTATAAACTTTTGAGGTTTTAAACGTAAAAACTTAGCTATTCGTTCTACATCAGGATTAGTAAATAATGGCCCTGTAGTTTTACAGCAGTTAGCACAAGTAAGACAATCTGTTTTTTCAAATTCACTATCATGTATGTCTTGCATGATATAATCTAGTTTTTTTGGTGTTTTCTTTTTTAGCTTTGTAAAAAACTTTTTATTTTCAGCATGCGCATCTTTAGCCATTTTTGGTAGCGCTTTCAATCGTTCCTCCATAATACTTGTTTGAAAAGCACAAAGTATATAAAAAAATACCATATCCTAAGGCATTTACTTATTTATTCTTTATCACTGTTGTAAAACAAAATTATTTTAAGACTTTTGTACTCTGTCACAGCAACAGTGCATTATCTTCTAAAATCATAAATTGCATGTGATAATTAATATAACAAAGGAATGAAGGACATAATTGGGCAAGCATTATTAGATTATCAAAATGATAACTATACAGAAGATATTAGCACCTCTTCTTACCTCACCAAAGAGGATAGTATTCCAATACCTTACCTATTTAGATCTTTTGACGAAATGCCTGTTATAGAACAGAAGGCTCTAGCATTAGCCAAAGGCAGCACCTTAGATATTGGTTGCGGTGCTGGCATACATTCCTTATATCTTCAAAATACAAAAAAGTTAGAAGTAACTGCAATTGATACCTCAGCTGGAGCTATAGCAGTATGCAAAAAAAAAGGGCTTGCTAATGCCAAACTCTTAGATCTTTATGACTTAAAAGACCAAAAATTTGATACCATTCTGGCATTGATGAACGGAATTGGTATTGCAAAACAATTAAAAGCTGTTCCTCGTTTTCTTGAACATCTAAAAAGTCTTTTGAAACCAGATGGACAAATCTTATTAGATTCTAGCGATATTATATATATGTTTGAAAAAGATAGTGATGGTGGTTTTTATATTCCTGGTCACATCGATTATTATGGAGAACTGGTTTTTACCACGAGCTATAAAGGCAATAGCACAGAAGTACCTTGGGTATTTGTTGATTACAATACTTTAGTAAAACATGTAACTGAAAGTGGTTTTAATTGCGAATTGATACAAAAAGGAACACATTACGATTTTCTACTAAGACTTACGCATTCAGATTAATAGCATTTTAAAATACTTTATTCCCATAATATACGTTAGTATAATAGTTACAACATAATTATTTCTAGCACGGTTATTGATGCATATTTCTAGGAAAATTAACCAACCTATTTTGGGTATCATTTAAAAATATATTTATGGCTACATCAAAGATTTCTGCTTTAGTATTATGCTTTTTACTAATTTTTGGATGCTCAAAAGACAGTAGTGATGATAATTCTGAAGACATCATTGACAAAACTGCAAACCTAAAATCAGTAGGAGTATCCGCTAAAGATATTTTATCTGATGAGAAATACACCGATATTATCTTTGATATTGTTGCTATTAGAGGTTTTCGTCCTACTCAAGAAGCAATGGATGAGTTTACAAACTTTATCACTTCTAGAACTTTCAAACAAAATATAACTTATAAATATACCGAAATAGCATCTTCAAACAAAGAGAACTACACACTAGATGATGTGGTTCAAATAGAAAAAGAGCAACGTACATTATACAATACAAAAGACCAAGTCGCTATTTTTATCTTTTTCCCAGATGCGCCTTCAGATGAAGATAGTGGTGATAGTTTTACGCTTGGTGCTGCGTTTAGAAATACTTCTTTGGTAATCTATGAGTCTACTATAAGAAAACTAAGCGCAACAAGTTCCACAATAACAGATGCCATGATAGAATCCTCTACATTACAACATGAGTTAGGACACATTTTAGGATTAGTTAACCTTGGTACTCCAATGGTAAATGATCATGAAGACACGGAAAATAAAAATCATTGCAATATAGACCAGTGTCTAATGGAAGCTACCATAGAATTTTCAGCAAAACGATTAATGACTAAATTAGCTAAAACTGGACAAACACCAGACCTAGATGCCAATTGCCTTGCCGATTTGCGAGCTAATGGTGGAAGGTAATACTACCTTTTTATTATTTTTTATTGATTATTGGTGACTTTGTGTTGGATAATTATTGATAATCTACAACTCAACATTAAAAACTACAAATTAAGAATTCAGCTTAAGGAATATTCAAATACTTATGTGTCTGTAAAGACACCATCCATTTTGGATTTTCCATTACGTAGTCTACAATAAGTGGAATCATTTTTTCGCGCTTGCTCCATTCTGGTTGTAGGTACAAGATACATTCTTTACCAACTTTTGCTGCTTGCTCTTCTGCAAACTTAAAATCGCTTTTATTAAAAACAATTACTTTTAACTCATCTGCATTTTCATGAACTTCTGCTGTTGGTAGCTTGAACTTTTTTGGTGATAAGCAAATCCAATCCCAATCACCAGAAAGTGCATAAGCTCCTGAAGTTTCTATATGTGTTTTTAGTCCCCTATCTTTTAATGCCGTCGTTAACGGATCCATATTCCAGGTTAATGGCTCTCCACCAGTAACAACAATGGTATCTGAATATTTTTCTGCATTATCTGCAATAATATTAATTGCTGTAGGTGGATGTGTTTCTGCATTCCAACTTTCTTTAACATCGCACCAATGGCAACCAACATCACAACCACCAACTCTAATAAAGTAAGCCGCTTTCCCCTTATAAAATCCCTCTCCTTGTATGGTATAGAACTCCTCCATTAAAGGAAGCATTTCTCCTTTTGCCACCAAACCTGATACTTCAGTTTTATTCATGCCGCAAATATACCTTATTTTTCACTGTGGATACATTACAATTTCATCTAATAATGTAGCTTGTTTCCTTAGAAAGGAAACATTATTTCTACGCTCTAAACCTTTTAATATTTTAAGCTATTTGACAATGCACTTATTTTTTTCCTCTTAGGTGTAATCATTTATTTCTTTGCATAAAAAAGCATAATTACAAAACTATATGTGTTGTTAACTCAAGTATTAATCTAAGCAAACTCTTCAGTTTTCACATCCATTAACTTGTCATAGTAAAGCTTAATTGTAACTAAGGTTCCTTTGGAACTCGACTCTAAATTATAACTCGTTTCTAGCAGCGCCAACCGCGATTTAATATTATTAATACCAAGCCCTGTTTTTATTTTTTCAACATTAAAACCAATACCATTATCTTCAACTTGAAGGATCAAATAGGTATCATGATAATTAATTTGCAATAAAACTTCACTTGCTTTTGAATGCTTAACTATATTGGTAAGTAGTTCTTGAACAACCCTATAAAGTATAATATTATTAGGTCTTTTAAGCTTTTTTATTTTTCCATATTCTAAAAAATTTATTCTCAATTTTCTTCCCACTGAAAGAGAATCACAATAATTTCTAATTACTGCCGAAAAATTCTCTGATAAAAACATTGGGGGAGCAAGATTTCTCGAAATGCTACGTACTTCTTCAATAGTATCATCTACAGTTGTAAGTAATTTTTGAAGATTTTTTTCCGAATGCAAATCCTCTTCGTATATTTTGGCGATTTGAAACTTAAAAGCCGTAAGATCACCATTAATTCCGTCATGCAAATCCTCGGCAATTCGGTTACGTTCCTTTTCTTCCCCTTCCATAACTGCTAACAATCGGCTTAGTTTTATTTTTTGCCGCAATTCTTTAATCTCTTTTTCTTTTACTTTTTGCAATTGTTTGTAGACAGCAATTATAAAAATAAGTCCAGCTAACAATATGGAAATTACAATAACAAATCTGTTATTTTGCTTATTCTTTTTTAGCAACTGATTTTCTTTCTTTTGCAATTGCAACGCATTTTGCGCTATAATCTTATCTTTTTTCTCGGCCTCATAAACCTCCGCAAGGTTAGATATAATCCTCACGTTTTCTTCACTAGTTAAACTATCATTTAACCTGATATACCTATCCGCATAATAACTAGCATCATCACTATTATTGCTTTTCTCACTCAATCTCATAAGGCTTAAATAGGTTTTTGCCTCAATCTCTTTATCTGTAGTCTTTTTTAATAAATCCAGACTTTCAATATAATACTTTTTTGACCTATCATAATTTCCCCTTGCTGCATAAATATCCCCTAATACTTGTAAAATTCTTGGCTTAATCGTAACAAATGTATTATCCGCAGTAAGCTTGTAAGCCCGTAAAGCATAATCCTGTGCCATAGAAATATTACCTTCATAAAGATAGTATTTCGATAAGTTTTCATATAACGAAGCCTGTGTAAATGGGCTATCAAATAGTTCAAAAAGTTTTTCCGCCTCTTTAAAAGATTTGTAAGCAACCTCCGTTTTATTAATCATGAGATATGTACGACCCAATTCAATCAAAATTTCTGCTTTGAGATCCATCCTTATTTTATCGTTCCATTGCTCCAATGCCATTACTAAATGTGTCAATGCTTTTTCATGCTGCTTAAAGATATTATGCACTTCACCCAAACCTAGATAATTAACAACAGTCAAATAATTACTTTTCATTAAATAATTAGAAGCCTCTAAATATATTTTCATCGTCTGATGATATTCTCCTAAAAAGTAATAAGACAACCCTATATTATGAAGGCTACGACCAATATTTGTACTATCCTTCATCGCTATTGCGACTAACTGCGCCTTTTTATAGTACGATATTGATTTAAGATGATCTCCTTTATAATATTCAAGAACTCCTAACTTAAGACGTGAATGAAATTTTCCTGACAAATAATTAATTTTAACCGATAAACTATCGGCTTCATTAATTAATTCAAAGGCGCTATCCTGATCAGATTCCATTAAAAAATTGCTCACTTTCTCTAATACATTATTAATGTACGTGGAATCTCTTAGTTCTTCTTTTGAATTCTGCGCAACTAAGAGAACACTAGACAAAATGGCAAGTAGCATAAAAAAACACTTCTTTTTCATCATATAAGCATCGTTAACTTTATTTTGAATGTCATAAAAGATATAATCACAAGCTTTATTTTTACGAAAGCCATTTTTAAATCACCCAATAGTATAAGTAATCATTTCTAAAATAAGCAATTTGTAAGAAATATCAAAAAACAAATAACTGTGACCCAATCAATATCCTCATAATTGATCTCCAAAAAGCATCAGAATAAAATTAAAAAAACATTACTATTTTGACTGCTTATAACTTCAAAATTTAGGCTTTTAATATGTGTTTCTAAAAAATAAATCTGATCGCTATCTCACTTAAAACACTTGCCCAAAAAAAAATCACATTTATAAATGATTTTACCCTAATTTTATACAAAATTGGGATTAATGAGTACTACAGAAAAATTCTTTACACATATTAATGATGGGTATGTAACCAAAGGCGATTATATAACAATGGGAGCTGCAATGTTAGATGGCGAAGCGGTTACCGATGCTTATGTAAAAATTCCGCTTAAAACACTTAACCGACATGGACTTATTGCGGGTGCTACTGGTACTGGAAAAACCAAAACATTGCAGGTAATTGCTGAAAATCTATCGGACAAAGGTATTCCTGTATTACTTATGGACCTAAAAGGTGACCTTAGTGGTATTGCTAAAGCTAGTCCTGGCCATCCAAAAATTGATGAACGCCACCAGAAAATAGGGTTCCCGTTTGAGGCTAAAAATTTTCCTGTAGAAATTTTAAGTTTATCCGAACAAGACGGTGTACGACTTAGAGCTACCGTTAGTGAATTTGGTCCAGTATTACTTTCTCGTATTTTAGACCTTACTGTTACTCAGGAAGGTATTGTTGCGGTAATTTTTAAATATTGCGACGACAACAAACTGCCACTTTTAGACCTTAAAGATTTTAAAAAAGTATTGCACTATGCTACCGATGATGGCAAAGAAGAATTTAAAGAAGCTTATGGTAGAATTTCTAGTGCTTCTACAGGTAGTATTTTAAGAAAAATAGTAGAATTAGAGCAGCAAGGAGCTGAAAAGTTTTTTGGAGAAACTTCTTTTGATGTGGAAGACCTTACCCGTATTGATGAAAATGGTAAAGGTTTTATCAATATCATACGCCTTACAGATATCCAAGACAAGCCAAAGTTGTTTTCAACTTTTATGATAAGTTTATTGGCAGAAATATACAGTACTTTTCCTGAACAGGGAGATAGTAGTAAACCCGAGCTTGTTTTATTTATTGATGAAGCACATTTGCTTTTTAAAGAGGCATCAAAAGCATTAATAAGTCAGATTGAAAGCATAGTAAAACTAATTAGATCAAAAGGTATTGGGCTTTATTTTGTAACCCAAAACCCAACAGATATTCCAGATGAAGTACTGGCTCAACTAGGACTAAAAGTACAGCATGCACTTAGAGCTTTTACTGCTAAAGATAGAAAAGCTATAAAACTTACTGCCGAAAATTATCCTGAGTCTGAATTTTATGACACCAAAGAAATATTAACTTCTTTGGGGATTGGAGAAGCTTTAATTTCTGCTTTAGATGAAAAAGGAAGGCCAACTCCTTTGGCTGCTACCTTATTGAGAGCACCAATGAGCAGAATGGATGTTTTAGAAAAAAGGGAATTAAAAGAACTTATCGATACTTCTAAACTTGTTCCAAAATACAACAAAGATATAGACAGAGAAAGTGCTTATGAACTGCTTAATAAAAAAATAGAAAAGGCAGAAGAACTTGAAGCCGAAGAAAAGGAAAAAGAAAAAAAGGAAAAATCAAAAAGTAGCAGTACAAGAAGACGAAGTACAGCTCAAAATCCAATTATAAAAGTGCTTACCAGTGCTACCTTTATTAGAGGTGTACTTGGTATCCTAAAAAAAGTAATGCGCTAACAATCATAATTTAACACAAATAATAAAAAAATACCCTTTTGAAAAAAATCAGTATCACTATCGTAACAATCGCAATCTTAATTTGTACGCAATGTCAAAAAAAAGAAAATCCATTTGCAATTACAACTACTAACGTTGGTCCTTTATTAAAAACATCATATGTCAAAGACATCGATTCTATTTTTAAAAATGATTCTATAGTTAGGCTGTTTTTAAAAGCTAATGTGAGTTACACTAGTAACGAAAGAATTTCTATCTATGAAAAAGGCGGGAATCTATTAATGACCATTACTCCAAACAAAGACAGTATTGCTGGCGTTGAAAATATTGAGGTTTTTGATCAAAGATATACAACAACAGAAGGCATTACCCTTAAGAGTACTTTTAAAGATATTAATACTAAGTATACAGTGGTTAAAGTTTTAAACTCTATAAACAACCTCCTTATTTTTGTAAAAGAAGCTGATGTGTATTTTACCATTGATAAAAAGGAACTTCCAGAAGAGTTGAGATACAAAATGGGAACTATTGATGCCGTACAAATTCCTGATGCTGCAAAAATAAAATACCTAATGGTAGGATGGGAAAAGTAATAACTCAGTTAATTCTTCTTAAAAATCTTAGTATTTTACTACTATCATTCTGTTTTCTTATTGGATGTAATTGTAACTCAACATCAGAACCAACTGATAAAATTGAAAACGTAGCAATAGAGCAAGAATATCAAAGATGGAGTAGCATTAGGGACGATTGGCCAAATTTTAAACGCTATCGTACTAGAAATTCGCAACTAGCGGCTCCACTTCCCAAAGAAAACAGAGTTGTTTTTATGGGAAACTCTATCACTGATGCTTGGAGCAATATTGTGCCCAGTTTTTTTAAAGGAAAACCATATATCAATAGTGGAATTAGTGGACAGACTACCCCACAGATGTTAGTTCGTTTTACAGCAGATGTTATTGATTTACAACCAAAAGTAGTGGTTTTACTTTGTGGGACTAACGATATTGCTGGTAATACTGGTATCGCAACTCAAAAAATGATTACCGATAATATTGCGGCTATGGCAATGTTAGCAAATGCTAATGGAATAAAAGTAGTCTTATCCTCTATTCTACCTGTCTATGATTATCCTTGGAAAAAAGGAATACAACCTGCAGAAAAGATAATAGCCATTAACAAATGGATGGTATCCTATGCCTCAAAAAACAATTTTACATTCCTTGATTATTTTTCAGCTCTTGCAAATGAACGCAATGGTATGAAAAGCAGTTATTCTAAAGACGGTGTGCATCCTAACCTTGCCGGCTATATCATAATGGGTGAATTGGCGGAAAAAGCAATTGATAAAGCTCTAAATTAACACGATGACATACTTAAAAAAACTATTCCCTTTTTTCTTTACCATGCTCTTGTTCAGCTGTGTAAACCCAAAAACAGATGAAGAATTATTAGCTATAGACAAGGAAGAACTTGTGGAAAGTTTGGATTCTGATAAAGTTTTTATGTACAAGTTTATAAAAGTAGCAATTAGATCCTCTCAAACTTCAGAAAAAGAGTTTCCTGGATCTGCTGACATGTATAAAAAGGTAAATAGAATTGGCAAAAAAATAGACAAAGCAAAAACAGAAAACAAAAACCTATCGGTACTAGAATACATTTCTATATATAAAGACTATAGGGACATTAAAGATTTTATCATTAAAACTGATGAGGACGTTTTTCCAACATTAATAGAAACTTTTTTTAATGCTCATAAAAAATCACCCAACAAACAGCAAGTTTCTTTGGCTGGAGTAGATAAAATTAAGGCTCAAAATATAGAACATGCCATACTAAGTGTTATTGTAATACTTAGCAAAGATTTAGGCAAAGAAATTTCCTTATACGAAGCTTCAAAAACATATCCAGATCAGCTTCCTGATGGAGAACTAAAAGCGTTATTATTATACTGTAGAGGTTTCTTGTTTTTCGAAAAAGGTCTTTTATATTTATCAGAAGATCAAGTTAGCAGAAACATAACCTGGCTAAATAACAATGAACAAGCAAAACTTCCGCTTACTAGGGCTTTTTTCCAATGGGGCAACCTTAATAACCAGCAAACACATACTGGTTTTCATGCCATGAATCATCTTTTTAGAGGATTAAATCGTCTAAAAATGGAAAGAGAAATTGACGAAAAACGTGCCATAGAAGATTTAACCGTTTTCCTTGATGACAGCAAAAAACTGGGTCTAGCCAATGAAATTACTACTGCTATTGAAACCTATGTTCATTTAAAAAATGAAGACAGTGAAAAAGCTATAGCTTCTTTAAAAGAATTACGTACTAGTAAATTATTAGGTGACATGGACAGAGAGTCTATAGACAAGTCTATTGCCTATTTAGAAGATAGAGAGCCAGGAAAAGCACTGAATGGCCCTTTCGATAAGATCTTTCTAGGCAAAATTGCATCAAAATATATGATTGCTATTTTGTCTAAAATTGACTGGGAAAAAGTAATGAAAGATAATAATGTTCCTTACACAAAAGAACTATTTGATTCTATAGAAGCCTATAATGAATTTGTAAAAAATCTAAGCAAGCTTTCTACAGCTGAAGGACTTAAAGATGCTGGTAAGAAACTTCAAAATCAGGGTGAAGATCTTTGGGATAAAACCAAAGGACTCTTGGACGAAGAAAAGGAATAACTTAGTAAGACAGCAATAATTAAAAAAGCTTAAACAAAAAGTATTTACTACTTTCTGTTTAAGCTTTTTACTTTTTTAGCTATCAGCAGCCTATCTATATAAAACTGAATTTATTGATAAATTATGTAAACGGATAAAAAACAAGTGGTTGCCCTGCTGTTCTATTCTGAACCCTCATTAGAAAACCATCGGCTTTAGGTAAATTCTTAAAAACATCAGATGTTACGATTACTTCTGACGCCAAACAGGAAATTTCTGCAATTTTACAAGAAATACTGTATCTAACACTCGTAAGATGTTCTGCATCTAAATCACCTGGACGCTCATTTAAAAACCATTTTGAAAAATCGAAAGTACCGGGCCATCTTAACACTGTTTTTCCTAAAACACCTCCAAAAGCAGCTTCTCTATCAAAATTAGAAGACCATGCAATAACTATTCTATTTAGTGGCTCCTTATTCTCTTTAGACAACCAAAATATCACTTCCTCAAAAGTACTTATCAACTCATCTGCACATTTCTGCACGTCTAATGTTTTTAAATTATCCATAAATCGACGTTCTACAGTGTCGGGATCTGTATGGCAACTGGCTTTATAATTAAGTCTTTTTAATCTTACATTACCATAATCAATTTCGTATCGTTCTCCTTCAAAAACATACAACTCGTCACTTTCCCAACCACTATGGGCTCCAACTTTAAATGTTATTTTTTCTGCACGAGGCAAGGCCAAAAAGGCTTCAGTTTTACAGGCTTCTGGCAATACTTCTACATAACAAAGTGCTAAAAACTGAGCAACTAAACTCTGCCTTCCTTCAAATGCATAATCATCTTCATCTACACTTACCAATCCCCAATCGTATAAATTTGGACCTACTCCTGTACTAACTATACAAGACCCTGTTTCACTATACAACGAAGAATATACATAACCATAGCTATCTATTCCGATTTCAATTTTAGAAATGGGTTCCAAAACAGGTTCTCCTGTAAGCACTGGATTCATCCAATCTCGAAAATAGGACGGAAACTCTTCCTTAAGCCTTGAAACAAAATTAGAGACTACTAGTTCTGGCCTTTCTTTTTCGTACTCTTCTTTGTATTCTTCTAATGATTCCCTAAATGCACTTTGGATCTGTATCTTATTCATTTAATTTACTTCTATTAAAATTGGTTTTACAAAATTATGTAAATCACACAGTATTGGTTACCCCCTTTTTCCGTGAAATTAATAACAAAAAAACCGACTTATAATTGCATATAAATCGGTCTTTTTTATAAATAATAATATTATTGCTAATCTAAGTTTGGCTGTGGAGTCATTCTTAAATATGGTTTTACCTCTTTATGTCCTTTTGGAAACAACTCAGGAATCTGCTCATTAGATACACCAGGAACAATTACACAGTCATCACCATTATTCCAATTTGCAGGTGTAGCCACCTTATGATATGTTGTTAACTGTAATGAATCTATTACCCTAAGTATTTCATTAAAATTTCTTCCTGTAGACGCTGGATATGTAATTATTAATTTCACCTTTTTATCAGGATCAATAATAAATACAGAACGTACAGTCAACTGACTGCTTGCATTTGGATGAATCATATCATACAATTCTGATACTTTCCTGTCCTCATCGGCAATAATTGGAAAATTAACTGTAGTATTTTGTGTTTCGTTAATATCAGAAATCCATCCATGATGAGATTCTACTCCATCAACACTTAGTGCTACTACTTTTACGTTTCGTTTATCAAACTCTGGTTTATATTTTGCCACAGTTCCTAATTCTGTAGTACAAACTGGTGTATAATCTGCTGGATGAGAAAAAAGTACTGCCCAGCTATCCCCTAACCATTCATGAAAATTTAAATCTCCTTCCGAAGATTGTGCTGTAAAATTTGGAGCTACATCTCCTAATCGTATTGTTGCCATTTTTTTAAATCTTTAAAATTCATATCTAAATTAGGGAATAATTAATAACTGTAGACCTATTCTTTGTTAAGTATTTTATAATTTGATATTGGTAGCATATTTCTCTTTATGTATATTTACTCGTAAACATTTTAGCCTAAATGACACATATAATCACCTATTTAAAACCAGTTTCTATCTTTAAAAAGCTATTTGGAACCGTTATATTTATATTTTCCTTTTTTGTTGTTACATATCAAAGTATTTTAATTGGTTTTTTCATGATGTCTTTCGCTACCTATTTAGTCTCTTCTGTAGGGTCGCAGATTAATTTGAATGACAATACCTATCGAAATATATGGTCTATTTTTGCTATCCATTTCGGCAAATGGAAAGTTAACCCCAATTTTGAATATATTTCAGTTTTTAAAGGCATACAAAAACAACGTGTAAGTAACCTGGGAGCAACAACCACTTTTTCAGATGAAGTATATCTTGTGAATTTTTTTTATGAGCGGAATAAGCATAAAACATTTTATCGAACTTTTGACAAAGAAGACGCCTTTAAGGTCGCAAATCATTTTAAATTAGCCCTTGGTCTTGATATTCTTGATGCCACTCAAAAAGAGCAAAAATGGTTAGCTTAAGACACCCTTAGAAATACACAAGTTATGCTCTCAACTTTTGGGCATGTTTTTGCCGCTTATGCAATTGGAGCTAGACTTTCTAATATTCTAAAAAGTTGAGAATTTTGCATTTCCATTGAAAACAACAACTAGAGAAGGGCCTTTTGAATCTTTTATAATTCCTTTGACAAATAATACTTAAGCACTTCTGAATACAATTTGATTCTAAATAATTACAAAACAAACAACTTAATTAATTAGTGTTCTGCTTAGCGTCCTGTAAAACATATCAATATTACAATCAAAAAACAGGCTTCTGAATATGCTTAAAATGATGAATTTATCGGTCTACCAACTTAATACCATCACTAAAGCTAGAATAAGTAAAACCTGCTCAGGTCTTATTAAAGAACATATTATTCTAGAAGCTAAAAGATATTTATTAGCTATTTCAAATCAGATCAATCAAATTGCCTTTTTCTTGGCTATGATGATCTTTCTCTTTTTACTAGATTAAAAAAAAACAAACTAGTTTCTCTCCAAAATCCTTTCGTCAGAATTTCAAATAAGTCCTTTTTAATTTGACTTTTATCCTATACTGTTTCTAATTCATAATTATAATTTTGACAGTTCATTACATAATACACATTCACTTAAAAAAATAGAAATAATGAATATAATAATTAAAACAATTCTGGTTGGAATAGGCGCTACTTTTGCCATGGATATTTGGGCTTTTATTTTGGGATTATTCAATATCAAATCATTAGATTATCGTTTGGTTGGTCGTTGGATTGGAAATATTCCAAACGGAAAGTTTTTCCATAAGAGTATAGTAAATGTTTCTCCTATAAAAAACGAACTAATTTTAGGCTGGTTTTCTCATTATTTAATTGGAATATGTTTTGCCTTTTTATTATTGTTTATTTATGGAAAAACATGGTTTGATAAACCAACGCTAATTCCTGCTCTTGTAATTGGAATTGTTACCATAGTTGCTCCTTTTTTTCTTATGCAACCTGCTTTAGGTTTAGGTATTGCAGGCAGCAATTTTCCTGAGCCAAACACCTTGCGATTAAAAAGCTTTATGGCTCATTTTATCTATGGCATAGGATTTTACTTGTCGGTATTACTCATTAATTATGTTAAGAAATAAAAACTTTAAATTTTTAACAATAAAACTAATTATAACACTAAGGTTTGTAAGCTCGAATTTCAAGTCATAATAACTAAACCAAGCAAAAATCTCATTGGCTAATTGGTTCCGTTTTAGGTAAGTATTCCTTAACTAACAATGCACCTCTTAATGTTAAATTCAGCGATCGTTAATTATTATAAAAGTTAACTTTTTTTGATTAAGTCTTAAAAGAAAAAAACATAAAACCTGGTTCTGGATTTAACCAAAAGTTAGTATATCTTTACAGGCATAACTTAATATACGAAACCAATTATGGCCTCCGCTTTTGGACATGCTTTTGCTGCTTATGCACTTGGATCTGGATTTTCTAATACCTTAAAAAGTTGGAAGTTTTGGTTACTGGGATGTATTTGCGCCATTTTACCTGATGCCGATGTTATCGGTTTCAAATTTGATATTGCCTATGGTGACTTTTGGGGACATCGTGGTTTTACCCACTCCTTTTTATTTGCTTTTTTAACAGGAATTGGAATTACATTACTATTCTTCAGAAAAAAACTAACACTAAAAAACAGTTTTATTTACATCCTATATTTTAGTCTTTGTACCGCTTCTCATAGTATTTTGGATGCTATGACAACTGGTGGACTAGGCGTTGCTTTCTTTTCTCCTTGGATAGAAACACGTTATTTTTTCCCTTGGAAACCAATTCAGGTTTCTCCTATTGGAATAACCAATTTTTTTAGTGAATGGGGAAAACGAGTACTGCTCAGCGAACTTATTTGGATAGGAATACCAGGAACTATATATATAATTGCGATTAAATTTTTAAAAAGAATAACAAAATGATGCTAGATCAGGTTTTTAAAAAGAAAACATATGATATTCATGAATTATCACATCAAGAATTTGATAACTGTACTTTTATCAATTGTTCGTTTGAAAAAACAATTCTAACAAGCACTGATTTTATGGAATGTGAGTTTATCGATTGCAACTTTAGCAATGCTCGATTAAAAGACACAGGTTTAAAAGATGTTGTTTTTACAGATTGTAAACTTCTTGGGTTAATCTTTAGTGAATGCAATCCTTTTTTACTTGCGCTAGAGTTTAAGAATTGCATGCTAAGTTTTGCTTCTTTTTATCAGCTAAAACTTTCTAAAACGAAATTTAATGACTGTAATATGGAACAAGTAGAATTCTCAGAAGCAGATTTAAGCAAAGCCTCCTTTAACGGCTGTGATCTTAAAAAAGCAGTTTTTGGACGTACAAACCTTAGTAATGCTGATTTTAGAACCGCTATTAATTACAGCATAGATCCCGATGACAACACCCTTAAGAAGGCAAAGTTTTCCAAAGAAGGCTTGGCTGGTTTACTTTTAAAACACCAATTGTTGGTAGAATAATGGCAAAAAAACCAAATAGAGACCTATTTTGATTACTCCCTGTTTTTCTCTTATCTTTATCTAATAAGAGATCTATTTATGAATACCATACCCCCTTTTCACATTGCTATTCCTGTTCACAATTTAGAAGAATGTCGTGCTTTTTATAGCAATATCCTTAACTGCCCAGAAGGACGTAGTGACAAACATTGGGTTGACTTTAACCTGTTTGGACATCAATTGGTAATTCATTATAAAGCAAAAACAGCACAAGAAGCTATACATACTAATTCTGTAGACGGAAAAGAAGTTCCTGTCCCACATTTTGGCGTTGTTTTAGACTGGGATCAATTTCATGCTTTTGCTACTGAACTTAGTTCAAAAAATGTTCAATTTATTATTGCCCCTTATATCAGATTTAAAGGGAAAGCTGGTGAACAAGCAACTATGTTTTTCTATGATCCTGCCGGAAATGCATTAGAATTCAAAGCTTTTAAAGACCCAAGTCAATTATTTAAAAAGTAACTAATTGGCATAAAAAAACCGTTAAAAATATACTTTAACGGCTTCTATTATCTTATTACTATTCGGTAGTAAACTATCGCTTAGCATCGTGTCTTTCTCTTGCTAATAGCGTGTTTTTAAGCAGCATTGCAATTGTCATTGGCCCAACACCTCCTGGTACTGGTGTTATATAACTTGCTTTTTTGCTTACATTTTCAAAATCTACATCTCCAACAATTCTATAGCCTTTTTCTGTAGTATCATCAGGCAATCTGGTGATTCCAACATCAATAATTACAGCATCATCTTTTACCATTTCTGCCTTTAAAAAATTAGGAACTCCCAATGCAGAAATCACAATGTCTGCTTGTGATATAATTTGAGTAATATTTTTGGTACGACTATGTGTTAATGTTACGGTTGAGTTTCCTGGAAAACCTTTTCTTCCCATTAAAATACTCATTGGACGACCTACAATATGACTTCTTCCAATTACAACAGTGTGTTTTCCTGAAGTTTCAACCTTATACCGTTCTAAAAGCTCTAATATTCCAAATGGTGTTGCTGGTATAAATGTACTCATATCCAAAGCCATTCTCCCAAAATTCATCGGGTGGAAACCATCTACATCTTTATCAGGATCAATAGCCATTAATACTTTTTGAGTATCTATTTGCTCTGGCAATGGCAACTGTACAATAAAACCATCTATATCTGGATTATCATTCAATTCTTTTACTTTTTTAAGCAATTCAACTTCAGATGTTGTACTTGGTAATTTTACTAATGTAGAGTCAAAACCCACTCTTTTACAAGACCTTACTTTACTTCCAACATAGGTAAGACTTGCACCATCATTACCAACGATAACTGCAGCAAGATGCGGAACTTTTTCACCGCGTTCCTTCATCTTTGAAACTTCTAATGTGATCTCTTCTTTAATCTGATTTGAAACTAACTTACCGTCTAGTATTTGCATTTTTATTTTTTTCCGAAAAAAGATAAAATAGTACAAAGCATTAAACTTACTTGTTTTTTACTCAATTCTATTTCTCTATTTTCTTTTTTCTATTCTCTTTAATACTCTTTGTTCTTATTTCATTCCTTGCATCATCTGCATCATCTTCTTTCCACCGCTACCTTGCATCATTTTCATCATCTTACTCATTTGATTGAACTGCTTTAACAACTTATTGATTTCTTGGATAGATGTTCCACTTCCTTTTGCAATTCTTTTCTTTCTATTTGCATTTAATGTGGATGGCGTAGCACGTTCACCAGGTGTCATAGAATGGATAATAGCTTCTATATGCTTAAATGCGTCATCATCAATATCAACTCCTTTTAAAGCCTTACCTGCTCCAGGAATCATCCCAAGAAGATCTTTCATGCTCCCCATCTTCTTTATTTGCTGAATCTGAGTTAAGAAATCGTCAAAACCAAATTGGTTTTTAGCGATTTTCTTTTGTAATTTTCTAGCTTCTTCTTCATCAAACTGCTCTTGTGCTCTTTCTACTAAAGAAACAACATCTCCCATTCCTAAGATACGATCTGCCATACGAGATGGATAGAACACATCTATGGCATCCATTTTTTCTCCAGTACCAATAAACTTAATTGGCTTGTTTACCACAGATTTAATAGATATTGCAGCTCCACCACGAGTATCACCATCTAATTTTGTCAGGATAACACCATCAAAATTAAGAATATCATTAAATGCTTTTGCTGTATTTACTGCATCTTGCCCAGTCATAGCATCAACAACAAATAAGGTTTCATTTGGTGTTATTGCTTTATGTACATTGGCAATTTCCTTCATCATTACCTCATCTACTGCCAAACGACCAGCGGTATCCACAATTACTACATTATGTCCATTTGCTTTTGCATGTGCAATTGCAGCCTTCGATATTTTTACTGGATCTTTTTCATCTCTATTAGAATAGACTTCAACACCTATTTGTTCTCCTACTACATGCAACTGATCTATTGCTGCAGGTCTATAAATATCACAGGCCACTAAAAGTGGCGTTTTGTTTTTCTTGGTTTTAAGGTAATTAGCTAGTTTACCAGAAAAAGTAGTCTTACCGGATCCTTGTAAACCAGACATTAATATTACTGATGGTTTTCCAGATAAGTCAATACCTTCTACTTCCCCACCCATCAATTGGGTAAGTTCGTCTTTTACCAACTTTACCATTAACTGACCAGGCTGCAAAGAAGTCAATACATTCTGACCTAGTGCTTTCTCCTTAACCTTTTTGGTAAATTCTTTAGCTATTTTAAAGTTAACATCAGCATCTAAAAGTGCCCTACGCACTTCTTTTAATGTTTCTGCTACATTTATTTCTGTTATCTGCCCATGTCCTTTAAGAACGTGGAGGGCTTTGTCTAACTTTTCACTTAAATTATCAAACATAATCTTGCACTATTTAGAATTTGCAAATTTAATGATTTGATTTTGAAGAACGAAGTTTGAACGCATTAAAATATGAATTAAATCATATCAGCTATAATTAAATTGTATATGAAGGGGAAAGTAAGGGAATAATGACTGTTAATGTCAAAAAAATAATGTCTCTATTTTTCCTAGACATTTTAAAAAAAAGAAATATTAATTGATGACAATTTTTCTTTTAGTTCTTTTATTTTTTCTCTAGAAACGGGAATATTATATTTAGTTGTAGCACTTTGTAAATAACAATTGCCTCTAATTCTATTGATCTTTTTTATATAATTTACATTTAAGATATAAGACCTATGTATTTTAAAAAAATGTTTAAAAGAAAGTAATTGTTCTATTTCCCCAATACCTTTTGTTACGGTTACGACAGTTCCATTGGTCATAAAAAACTCCGTATAAGATTGTCCTTTTACTGTCCCCAAATACATAATTTGGACAGGATCTATAACTTCAAACCCCTCTGTTGTATTGAAAACTAATTTCTTTTTAACTGCTTTAAATTTGCTTAAACTCTCCTTAAAATTTGTGCTATCAATATTCTTTAGGTATCTATTGATAGTATCCTTTAATTCTTGACGCTCTAGTGGTTTTAATAGGTAATCGAAAGCAGCAAACTTAAAAGCTCTGTTCATATAATTATCAAAAGCAGTGGTAAACACAACCTTTGGATTTATGGATAGATTTTGGATGACTTCTAATATTTCAAAAGACAAACGCCCATATAAGTTTATATCCAAAAAAACCAAATCTGGCTTATGGGCAGATATCACAGCTATTCCGTTTTCAATATCTGAAGCTGTTGCCACAATATTAAGCGTTTCAAAACCTTTAAGTAGATTGAGCATTAAATCTAAATCTTCCTTTTCATCCTCTATAACAATGGTTTTTATTACTTCCATTTATTCCTAATTCCTTTTTAATTGAACTTTGTTTTTATATTGATAATTACCTGAGTTCCTTTTTTTCCTTTTTCATATAAATCTATGAATTTATAATCAATTGTTTTTATTGAGTTTTCATTATGAATCTTATAAATTTCTTCCATTATTTTTAATCCAGAATGTGTTCCTCTTTGCCCTATTTTTTTCGCTGCTTTTATTCCTATTCCATTATCTTGTATGCTTATCATAATTCCGTTTGCAGATGATGAAATATCTATTTTTAATCGCCCTCCTTTTTTTAAGGGCTCCAATCCATGTTTTATCGCATTTTCAACATAGGTCTGTATTATCATTTGTGGTACTTGTATAGACATCCTAACATCAACACCAATAACAATTTCATAATCAAAACGGTCTGCAAATCTTATTTTTTGTATCTCTAAATAGTTCTTTACAAAATCTAACTCTTCTTGCAAGTCTTTATATGATTTTTTAGTATCAGTCAATGCTCTTCTCATCAGTTGAGATAATTTAACCACAAAATCATATGCTTTATTTTTATCTTCTTTATAAATAACCGATCCTGCAGCTGAAGCAGCATTAAATAATAAATGTGGATATAACTGAGATTGTACTGCCTTCATTTGCAACTCATTTAATCGTTCTGATAACTCGGCCTTTTTCTTTCGCTGCCTAAAAACGTAATTCATACTTTGATAAACAATAAATATCGTTATTAAGAAAACTGCAATTTGAAACCAAAGTGTTTGCCAAAATGCTGGTTTTATCACAAAAGATTCTACTGTTCTAACACTTGTCCAAATGCCACTATTATTTTTGGATAGTAATTCAAACGAATAACTACCAGGATCTAAATTTGTATAGGTAACATTGCGATCTTCAGTTGTGAAAATCCATTTTTTATCATATCCCTTTAGCCGATATTTATAGGTTACCATATTAGGAGCAGAAAGACTGATGCCTATATAATTAACTCTAATATTGTTATTATCATAGGTAAGTTCTTTGTTTACTGTTAACTTCTCCCAATTGCTATTATCTTTTGACGATTCTAACTTTGTAATATATGTGTACGGAGCCTTAGTGTTTTTGTTTAAATCAGACGTTTTAAACATTACAACATTTGTATTTGTAGGTACCCAAATTCTATCTTTACTATCTTTAAATATACCATTTTGTCCAACTTCTTCTCCAAAAAAGCCATGAGATTGTGTATAATATGATACAAATGCTTCTGCATTTATTTCTCCTTTTTCTTCAGTTTTTTGATAATAGTGTTCATAAAATAGCTTTAAATCCAATATTCCAATTCCTCTTAATCCTCCATAAACCAAATGCTCATTGTCTGCCTCAACTATAGCGCTAATCATATGTTTTAACTCTGGGTGTTTTATGGTGATTATTCTCTTATAGTCATAGAAATAAAAATTACTTTTTGTCCCTATCCAAAGGTTCCCTTTATAGTCACTATATAATGTTAAGGCCTCTTTAATGCTTTCATTTTTATAAATAAGCTCTCCTGATTGGTTCAATCTTCCGAACATATCAATTGTCACAAACCAAAGCTCTCCTTTTTTATTTTTAACCATTTTTAAAACGATCTCATTTTCTCCCTTTACAAAGCTTTTATTTTGCAAATAAGAAGCATCTTTATTTCTAATAAAAAGTCCTTTATAGCTTCCAAAGAAAAGTTTTTTAGTGTATTTATCTTCAAAAACAGATAATACCGCTGCTATTTCTGGTAATTCTAAACTTGTGAAAATTTTGCCATCATAAACATCTACACCTTTATTGGTAGTAAAATAGTTGTTGCCATTACTCGCTCCTGTACCACCAAGAAAAAAATAACCACTTGTGAATTTTTTTGGATATTCAATTATTTTTTGATCTTTTAAATAATGCAGATGATCATCACTATAAGAGGCAAACCATATGTTATGTTTTTTATCTTCCGTAATAGCCCAAACATAATTAGGCATACGATCCGCTGTAGTATAATTATAAAAAGGGACTAGTTTATACAATCCGTTTTCTGAAGCAACCCATATATTGCCTTCACTATCTTGGGTAAAATCATTAATCTGATCAAAATAATTAATGGTTTTCTTTAACTGTCCATTTATCATAACATGGACAGGCATTTTTGCATCAAAATTGGTAGATGAAAAAACAATTGTACTATCATTTAATCGCTTTATCAACTGTATACTTTCCTTTATTTCTAAAATAGGTAAGGTATCTCTATTTGATAACTTATAAACTACTGCATGTTTATTTTTTATTTTTACAGCTAATTCCGACTCATAATTTAACGTATACTTAAACCCTGTATAACTAGCCTCTTCTTCAAAAACTGTTTTAGTATAAGAATGCTGTTTTATAGTATCCTTGTTAGAAGCAGAAAAATATAATTTTTTATTATTTGTATCGAAACTTAAACCAGAAAGAGCTCCTTTATAATTTGTATATAACAACTCATAAACTCCAGCTTTAAATTTTAATAATTGATTTTTGGTATAACCTTCTAACAACCAAATTTCGTTTTCATCTCCAAATACAATTACATCCTTAAATAAATATTTTGCTGTTGTTGGATAATAAACAACAGTATCATTAATCAAGGAGGATAATCCACTTTGTGTGAGTATCCAAAGCACCCCGTTTTTATCCTCTTTTATATCAATTATTTGGCTATCTGGTAATCCATCTTCAACAAAATAGTTTTTAAACCTTATTCCATCGTATTTACTTAACCCATTTTTAGTTCCAATCCAAAGAAAACCTTTGCTGTCTTGAACAACCTTCATACATTGCATTTGAGGAAGCCCATCCTTTACCGTATATTTAATATAATTTGTTTGTCCAACCAAACCACAACTCAATAACAATAATAATAGTGTGGCGATTTTTTTCATCAAAACTTAAGTTTAGTATCGTGATACTAACGAATATAGTAATAAAATAAGTTTATTGTAAATAGATACAGATGGTAATCAAGTTTTGACATACCATCTGTTTTCTGTTTTGTTTATTCTAATGTTACAATCTTGTTTGCAATTCCGAAATTAAGTTCTTGTATTTCCTAAGTATTCTGTCCCATTCCTCAAAATTTTCATCTTTTTTGACACTTGCACCACTGTAATCAGCAATTTCGCTTACTAGTTTTATTTTATATTTTAAAGGGGAACTACTCGACTCTCTTAAAATTACTCTCGTACGAATTGTAGCTTGCTTAAAACTTTTTACTGTCCATGAAGTTCTTAAATACCCAGTATCTCTATCCGTAATTTCTACAACATCAAAATAACTTGTCACAATTTGACTTAGTAGTTTCCATGCTTTCTTCTCATCATTTGATGATGCAACTTCTACATCTACATTTGCCAAGTCTGTTTGTACTGAGGAATCGAATGCATCATCTTTTTTTAACTCGGCATGATACGTTTTAGGAGGTTTTGCACTGTTCTTTTTATTACAAAAAACTATTTTATGGCTTAGAAAACCTACTTTTTTTACTCTAACCGTTACACAGCTGTTTTTTAAAATTATTACTTCCACTTCTCCACTTCCCATTAACTTACCATCTATAAAGATCTCCGCATCTTGTTCTGAGCTACTTAAAAAGACTTTCTTTTTCCCTAAAAATTGACTATCATTCGTTTCTGTTTTTAATGTCGCAGCTGAAGCTACAGTAATGGTTGTTATTAACACTAAAGCTGTTAATTTCCAGGTATTTTTTAATTGTATCATCATATTATTTTTAAGGTTAACTTGGGACTTCTGATTTAATTTTTAATGCAAAACTAATTAAGAAGATTACCAATTACCTAAAAACGATGCTTGTACTGCCTGAAAAGCCCTTTTTGAAGCGTGAAAATGAAAAAACTGAATTATTTAAGAAGAAATAAGTGTTAAGAAATCTTTTTTATAGGTTTTAGAAACGGGTACTTTATTGCCATTTTCTAAAATAACATAACCCTCATTTAAATACGAATTGACTTTACTTATATTAATGATATGAGATTTATGACACTTAAAAAACGTATTGCAAAGCATTTTTTCGAACTTCCCAATATTGTAAGAACTCATTATTGTAGTTCGGTTTTGCAAATGAATTTTAGTATAACCATCATCTCCTTCCAAATGAATAACATCGTCTATTTCATAAAAAGACAAGCCTGTATGTGTTGGTATTGTAATTTTTGACGGAGTACTATTCTCTACAATTAACCGATCTAACAAAAGAGCATTTTTTGCATTTGCCTGTTTTTCTTCAACACATTTAAGAGCATTAGTAACTGTTATATTTAATTCATCATTATCTATTGGTTTTACGATATAACCAATAGCACAATGCTTAAAAGCTTCTATGGCATACTCACTATATGCAGTAACAAAAATGATTTCTGTTTCTAAGGAATTTAAAGCTGCAAGTACATCAAACCCACTTAAAACAGGCATTTCTACATCTAAAAACAATATATCTGACTTGTTTTCATTTATAAAGACAATTGCTTCTTTAGGATTCTGAAACGTGTTTACGATAGTTATTTCTGGGAAAAAGCGTTGAATCTTCAACTCCAAACTCTTCAATGCCTTTTCTTCATCATCAACAATAATAGCGCTAATATTCATCTCTATTCTTTTTAAAGGTTAAGGTTACAACTGTTCCTCTCTCTTCACTTTCTGAAAGGTATTTTGTTTCTTGTGTTATTTCCCATAATTTAGATTCATTAATTAAACGAATTCTATCTGCAATCATAACTGTTGATTTGGATTGGTGTTTTTTTAATGATTTTGCATGTATCTCTTTTGATTTTTTAATTCCTACCCCATCATCCTGTATTATAATTTTATAGGAATCAGAATCGATATAATCAAAAGTAACTACTATTAATCCTTTTTGATTACTATGAAATATCCCATGATTAACGGCATTTTCTACAATAGGTTGTATTAACATGCTTGGAATATGAGTTCTTAAGTTTATTTTAGGGTCAACCAAAAATTGATACTTAAAATCTTTACCGAAGCGCATTTTCTCAATCTCCAAATACCCTTTTAATAATTTTATTTCTTCGTTTAGTGTAATTGTTTTTTTACTTGAAAAATCAAAAATCATTCGGATCAATCTCGCAAATTTCACCAAATATTTCTCCGATAAATCAATTTCATTTTTAGTGATGTAATATTGTATAGAATTTAATGAATTGAAAACAAAATGTGGATTCATTTGGGATCGCAATGCATATAACTCTTGCTCTACCATTTTTTGTTGCGCTTCTACCTTTTTTCTTGTTTTTTTCTGAAACTTTGTTCTCCTCCATTGTACTATTAAAACAAAAACGATAAATCCAAGGGCTATAAAAGCAATACGAAACCATAACATTTGATACCATAATGGAGTAATTGTAAATGTTATTTCTTTAAAAACCTGTTCTTTCTTTACCTTTAAGGTATACAATTCTGGCTTAAGATTAGAAAAGTGTAATGTTATAGAATTTGTAGTCACCCATTCTTTCTGAATTGGCATCAATTGATATTGGTAACTTAATTTTTCTTTGTTTTCAGAAAAATCGATACTAGAAATAGTAAAAGTAGCATTACTCTCTCCTTTATAAGTAAAACTATTTTTAGTTTTTTCAATTACTTTTCCGCCATAAGTACCCTTTTCGATATAAATATCTTCAAACTGATTTAAAAACTGCTGGGCTTTGGGTACAATAGCAATACCTTGATTGGTACTAACTATGAGATCGTCTTTTATAACAATAACATCATTAATATTATTAGAAGGTAGTCCATTATTAATGTCATATATTTTATCAAACGTATATGCTCCTTTATCATATTTATATTTTAAAACACCCGAAGTAGTAGCCAACCAAACAGTCTTACTTTCTTGCTCTACAAACGCTTTCTGTACCGTTAAAAACTCGGTTCCTTCTAGTAATGATATTTTGTTGAAATCTGTAAAATATGTTCCAAATCCATCTGTATTTATCAAAAAGTTTGAGTCAGAAATTTTGGTAAGAGATAGTACTGGTTTATGAAATAGTTGTCCATTAAACTTGATTTTAAGAATGCTATCATTCCTAAACTCTTTTACTCCTCTACTTGACCCTATTAATAACCGATCGTCAAGAACAAGTAAGTCAGTAATTCCTTGATGCATATAGATTTTTTTTATGCTCAATGCTTCTGGATAAATTTTGTGAATACCAAACGAAAATCGCCCAATTAAATCTTCTTTGAAATAGACGAATTCTGATGCTACATATCCCATAAGACCATAATCAGCTTTATAGCTTACAACTTTTTTGTTTTTGTTTTTTATTAAAATAATTTTATTTCTTGTAAGAAAATACGATGTGTTTAGACTATCTATTTTTGTTGCATTAAAAACAAACTCTTCAACTTTTACAAAGGGGTTAAATTTCTTTGTTAAAGTATCATATTTATAGAAGCCTTTATTATATACCCCAGCAATAATTTCATCATCTAGCATATTAAGCGCTCCTACTTTTTCATTCTCTAAACTGTACTTTATATGCTGTTTTACATTTGGCAGTTTGTAGATTCCATTAGAGAATGTTGCCAACCAAATATTATCCTTACGATCTACAAGTGCATAATGCGCTCCTAACCTTTTAGGGAAAAAAAATGGCTTTTTAACATTAAATTCCGTATCAAAAAAACCAACAAAACCTGTTCCTGTTATTTGAAATTCATTATTTACTATATTTATCCTAGCATACTTTACCTTCTCTATACCTATTTGATTCTTAAAGCTATAAGTTTTAAAACTTAAGGTGTTTAGGTTTAATACTGCATATCTTTTATCACTAACCCAAAAATACAAGCTATCTGTTAATTGTCTTCTAGTGTGTGAATTGTTAACAATTGGTACATAAAAACTCTTTACTATATTAAAATTCTTATTATAAATATTAATGGAACTGTCATTAGTGGAATGACGTATGTAATCAATTTTTTTATGATGTACTTTTGTTTCATACCTACCACGAATATCTTTTTTCCATTTGTTGTTTTCTAACCGATACCCGTTTTCTGTTCCTGTTGGAAATATTTCATCACCTACTTGGCTTGTAAAAATAGGGCTCATGATACGTTCTTCATCTTCTGCTGAAAAAACATGAATACTATCTTTTTTTATATAGCCCAATTTAGATGATTTAGCCATAAACCATATTTTACTATCTGATGTAACAAAAGCATCCCAAACATCATTAATTGGCAGTCCATTTTTAGTAGTAAAGGTCTGCATGGTATTACCATTATACTTTACCATTCCTTTGTCTGTTAAAAACCAAACAAACCCCTCGTTATCTTGTAGAATCTTATATACGTGGTTACTGGGCAAACCATCTTTAGTTGTATAATTGGTATATTCTTGGGTAAATGCAAAACTCCATAGCAGTATAAAAAAAAGAGAAACATGGAGTTTTACACAATTCATTTATTATTTTATTAAAACATAAAGATACTTATTTTGCTATTTTAACACTCATGCTCTGTAAAAAAGCGTTAATAACATAAGTTCAATAGTATTAGATGACTGAATCTCGATACAATTTCCTATCGAAAATCACTCGATTTGACAGTATAGATCTCTTAGCACTAATTCAGATTAATACTTATCTTTTACTTTTAAAGATGGAGCTTTCTTTTTTTTCAAAACACTTCCTTTCTTCAAAATTGCATTCTTTTTTACTCCCATATTCATCTTTACAAGCTTTATTTTATTACAAGGATGATTTTTAATACTGCCTATTGCTGGGTTTACAATTATCATTCGTTTTATTAGTGCATCATAATATGCAACATCTTTAATCTTGCACTTTTCACCTGCTCTAATACCGTTTACATCCTTAATACTTACAGTATTCATTGATTTAACGGCAACGTTTGTACTCATATAACAATCATATCGAACTCGTTCTTTATTAGGTTTATTTGACACCGAATTCAGTTCTTGTTCAGCAGACAATTCATTATAACTTCCAATGATATCTACACCTTTGCTTTGAATTAAATCCAATTGACTACTAGTCAAATATTCAACCTCAGCAAACAACTCTATAATCGCTGCGGAGTTAGACACATACATTGGAATATAAGAATCACTAGAAGGATCGTTAGCAGCACAATAATCAGGATTGTCTTTTTGAAGGTGCAATGGTCCAATTTTAGCTGCTATATTCTGATTTACCTCCAAGCAACTAGGCCAACTTATACAAGGATAGGGATTCTGCTTAGGTCTAAAATTCGGGAAATCTATTTTTGGTCTAATGATTAGTTGTAAATCATCAAAGTCATCATCAACTACAATTAAATCTAGCTTGTAATTAGTACTAATCTCTAACTTTTTAAATACAAATTTTCTTTGATCTTCCCAATTGCTAGTTCCTGAACTAATAATAGTATTCCGAATATTTCTGTAATTAATAATCCCAAGATTATTCATTGTTGTTACCCAATTTGAAGTAAGTCCATCAATATCGTCAAAACTATTTCCAAATCCATTTCCTTGTCCCTTCCAAAGTCTTATGGCATCATAAGTATCAAGCCCTGGATTGTTCATTGTTAATTCTGTTATAGAAACTCTAGGAGCTCCCACACCAATACTGGCACCATAATCGGGACCACTACCCGACCCTCCTGTATTACATACAAGTTTATCTTGGCAACCTGATGGTATGACAACCCCATTAGCATTTGCTTCTAACTTCCTTTTATAAAATGTTAAAACATCTTGAATAGTTACTAAATCGACTAGACTTACCCTAACACTTCCAACCCAAGTAACTATACCTGCTGCCCAAGAATTCCTGTTCCGTTTTTTTATATTGTAATAAGGTGTTCTGGGTTCTACATAATACCCATCATTTAAACAAATTTGAAAACGTTGATCGGGTGCTACAAAACGTGTGTACTCTTCTCCAATTCCATTAAAAGGCCTAAAACTAGTAACAGAAATGGTATTGTAACTTAAGAACATATGTCCTCTAAAATTAACAGAACAGGTTCCGTCTACATAGTTATATATGAGTATAGAATATCCACCTCTATCACATTTAAAGCCTTTTGAATTATAAATACGTTTTCCATTATGAGTATCTAAAGCTTTATTTTGTGCATAAAAATTTGCTTGTACAAGTATGATTACTAAATAAAAAATTGCCTTTTTCATAATTCTCAGTTTTTGTTAGCTTACTCTTTTAATGGATTTTCTGCATCCTCCTTTTCTATATTTTAAGTATTATCATTTCCATCGCAATTACTGTCTACTCCATCATTTAAATATTCTCTTGTATACGGATGCACTTCACCATCAGCATCGTTACAATCTAAATTGTTAGATACTCCGTCCGCAGCAGACTGCAATTGAGATCCATATCCATCTCCATCAGCATCTATATATAATATATCATCAATATCTACCTCTCCGTTGCAATTGTCATCAATATCATTATTCCAAATTTCTCTTGCTTTTGGATTTATGGCATCATTATTATCATCGCAATCACCAGCATAAAAAGAAAAATTAGCAGGAGCATCATCTCCATCTTCAATTTCTATCACTACTGGATCCCCTGGACGTCCAAATCCATCGTTATCTTTATCTACATAAAATGTATAGCCCAACTTACCATTACAATTTTCATCAATAGTATTGTCTGGAATTTCTACAGCATCTGGGTGAACATCAGCATCAGTATCATCACAATCCGTTTTGTCGCGTACATATCCTGCTGGTTGATTGGTAGCTATTATCCTATCTGTTTCGGAGAGCCTTCCAAAAGTATCACCATCATCGTCTGGATACCATGAATAGGTAAAATCATCTGGAGAAGAACAGCCAGAACCAATACTAACTACTGCAATAATGATTAGTAAAGAAGGTAAAACAATTTTTATAAATTTATTTTTCATCATTTTAATTTTTTAATAATTGATCCTTTTTTTGTTTGAAATAGAAATAAAGTGTCATTAACACTAAACACAACGCAATACCTTGAGAATGAGACATTACATTGTTGATAACAAAACCTCTTTCATCTCCTCTAAATAATTCTATTATACTTCTTACAATAGCATAGGCCATTACATAGGTAAAGAAGATTTGCCCTTGAAATTTTTGTCTTTTTTTTAAGGCAAATAACACTAGCATAATACCGAGTACTGCTATTACTTCATATAATTGTGTTGGATGCACTGCTACTGAACGTGTTTTTGGAAAAGCAATTCCTAAAAAACTATCCGTTGGCTTCCCAAAGCAACATCCAGCCAAAAAACAGCCCAATCTTCCAAAACTATGTACTATTGTGGTTGTAATTGCTAGTATATCTAGCATAGGTAAAACGGGTATACTATGTTTTTTTAAATAAAAAATAATAAAAACTATTATGCATATAAAAGAACCATAGAATACAAATCCTCCAGAAGAAACATCTAAAAAACGAGAAGGATTATTTAAGTAATACATTGGCTTTTCTAGGTACAAAAAAAACTTACCTCCTAAAAAACCCATTACAAATACCCAATAGAAAAATGCATTCGGTAATTTTACATTCAACATTTTATTGGCTGTATATCTCGTATATAATACCGATACTATAGTTCCTAAAACAATTAAAAAAGCATAGGAAAATAAAGTCATTGTATGACTTCCTAAAAACTCTGGTAACTGAAAACTAAATAGCTCTGGATACATGGTCTTGTTTTAATGAAACTCATCTATAATCACACAAAATTCTGCTTCTATACCACTAGCGGTAAGATCGAACCTCATCTCTTCTCCTACGGCAGTACCTGTACGTTGACACTTGACATTAACAGTATGTTGGTTTCCATTAATATTTAAGGTTCCAGTTCCTGTACCATTTAATGTTACTACTGTTGTGGTAAACCAAAAATCTCCAGGAGCACTAGTTTTATATATCTCTACTTCAGGTCCATTGCTAGAAGTATTGAAAAAATCAGTAGTTAACTCTGCTTCAGGAATTAATGTTTGCGTATTACTTGAATCAAAATAAGTAAAACCTTGATAATTACATACAGTTTGGTTATCTGCATTACCATCATCATTATCGCAGCTTAAAAGTATAATTGATAAACATAAGGTTAATAAAATTTGGATTTTGATCTTCATAATTTTGGTTTTATGATAAACCTAGCTGAATTTTCAACAAAAAAAAACAGCCATTAAAGCAAATGACTGTTTCGTTTAAGGAATGACCTTTTTTGTCTTGGTAAAAAAACATAGTAAAAACTATAACCAACAACAGTTTTATAATAGAGTAGTAACACACATTGTTTATGTAATATTTAAAACTTAAGAAGCCGCCTAGTTTCCTAAACGGCCTCTTGCTGTTAATCCATAAATTCAATACCTGAGAGTTTTAAACTATTATTCTACCAAAATCCAGTTTGCAGCTATTGATTGGACTAAATTGGTATCTGATTTGAGCAGCGTGTTTTCTATCTGCGCTATATTTGAACCCAATATAAGTACTACCTGATTGGTTTGTATTAATTGACTTTGTTTGGAAAAGGTCATACTATTAGTAGTACCATTAACACTATAATTAACTGATGTAGGTTTAAATAAACCTTCTCCTGCTTGGAATACTGAAATTTCTACAAGGTATTTCATTTCAAGATTTATGCAATCCATGTCTTCTATTTCAGTGCCGTCTATATGTAAAAATCGTATTCCAGACGGATGTGTCTCAATTACTGAAATGCTATCATCACTTTCACAGGAAAATAACATCAGAATTGCTAGGGCTAAAAAAAATATAATTCGTGTCATGTCTCTATATTTATTATTTGTTAACGGTCACATGCTGTTCGCTATTAATCATTTTATTGGATAACAAACTGCTTAGCATGCTCGGATCATATAATTGTTATTTCTTTACTTATGTTGTCTATTTCTATACTATAAGTTCCGGCAGAAAGATCCTCAAAAATTACTTCTCCTCCAGTGATGTTCTTCTCCATTAGTATTTCGGAGTCTTGTTTTAAAACTACATTAAGGTTTTCTACATTACAGGTTACTTTTATGGCTCCATTTGCATGACATGCCACCCCTTTTTTATAAAAAGCAGCCTGAACACGTGGGATTTTCAGTATAGAAACCGTCCATTCTTTTATATTAGACTGGTCTTCAGATCTAACCTGATAGGTAATGGGAGAATTTAGATCTACACTGTTTTGACCAGAAGTTTGTAAAACTCCATTTAAAAATAATGAAGCTCCAACGCTTAATTCAAAAACTGGGATAAGCGCACTAAGCTCTTCATCTTCAAACATAACTAGTTCTATTGATTGATTGTCTATAGTAGCGCCTTGATTTTCTATATCTTTAAATTCAAAACTGGCGATCTCTGATACATCATTAAGTTTTGGATGAGCGATACTAAATGCTTGAAATAAATTTCCGTTATGCGCATTAATATTAAATGTCATCGTTTCTGAAACAGTGGTGGTTTCATTGGCAATGGAATCATAAATTTTAAAACTAACAGTCTCATTATCTGTATTGGCAAATATGTTTAGATATGCATAATAACTATTTTCATTTGCTACATAGATAAGAGCAGTAACGCCCCTACATTCGCCATTTACAAATGCCGCAACCATATCCGAACTATTATTCAATTGCTGTCCATTTACGGTGACAAAACCTACCAAAGACATACTGTATTGAAAATTGTTTTCATTGACCACCCAGTTGGGGGTCTGTGCCAAGCAGTTTAAGCTCAGCAGTACTATTGCTATTGTGAGAAACTTTTTCATAGTTATTCTTTTATAATTTTAGCCATAATTTCATTTTGATCTACACTGAATTTCAATATGTAAACTCCATTAGAAACGTTTGGAGAAAGTTGTATCTTATTTTCGCCTTTTTTTAAATTTACCTCTTTGCTAAATGCTAATTTCCCAGACATGGTATACAGTCTAAGCACACAGGTTTGCTGTTTGGTAGCGGCTAATAATACATTGATGTCTTCCTCAAATGGATTAGGGAATATATAAATAGTATCTAAATCAGTTGATTGCACCTCTTCATATAAAACTACTGGGCTGGAATAGGTTCCTAAAACGCTATTGCTTGCAAAATTAAAGAGGTACGAATTTTTGATTAACCTATCTTCTTTTCCTAAGTAAAAATTTAGCTTAGTAAGCGTTTCGCCATATATGGTGACAAAAAACAAGTTACTTTCAGAATTTGAGCTTTCTGGGGAACCAATACCCACCAAATTGCTGTTTTCATTATATACATACAGGCTACTATAACCTTTAGGAATACTCACTATAGCATTCATGTTTTCGGGATAACGAGAAAACTGATCTGTATCTATTTCTTTAGCATTAGCAACATTAGTGTTTGCTATTGCATCAGGAGCTAATCTTTTTCCTGTAAAATACAGTGGGTATCTATATGTTTGTGCCGTAGAAGCTTTTAACATATATCCGTTTCCTTTAACCATACTCTTCAAATTCCCTTTCCAACCATGTACTTGATCATAGATGGCAAATTGGTTTTGTGATTTTATAACATCTCCATCTTCTGCATCAAATAAAGCCAAAGCCTCATTAACAGTTACATTTTTTAATAAAGGATAAGGCAACCAATTCCAATTTTCTTTCACTTCAAACCTCCATTTGTCTAATGCAATAAGATCACCTCTTACATTAAATACTTGTTCTTTTGATAAACGTACTTTATACATCTTATCAGCATTCATTCCTCCATTGGCACTTATTGTTCCTGACCAGCCGCTTTTTACTGAATCGTTTGTATCTTTATAATAGGCATCTAAATACGCTGGTGAATGCGATTTTATTAAATTTGAAGTCTCTAAATCTAACCCAGATGTCAATGTATTTATAGCATCAAAATTTGGTGAGTTTACCGAGAATGATATCCATGTCCAACCGTTTTTAAGCGTAATATCCTGTTCGGATAAATTGGTATTGCTAAAAATCCCTGGCTGAGATAAACTTCCTATAACATCATTACTAATAAAAGAAATGTTTAAATCATCATTTAAACTAGCCTCTAACAATCTTCCCTGATTGGCATCCCATACCTTGAAACTAAGTTCCTCTCCGCTTGTACTATTGCTATAAATAGTAAGAAAAACAAAATACTCCTTATAGGTACTGTCATAAACTAAATCGGCGAAACCTCTTAATTCATCATTATGGAAAGCTGCCACTTTATTAAAGGGATCTGCACTAAAAAAACCATCCAGTTTTACTCTTCCAACAACATTCATACTATAATCAAACAATGATGGATCTAAACTCCAATCTGGTGCAGGCGCTAAAACCCTAACATTCAGCGAAAGTTTTTCATCGTAATTATAATCTGTATTCAATGTTAAATTCTCTTGGTACTCCCCTACAGAAAGTGTCTCATCTATAGTAGCTATAATGGTAATCTTACTATCAGGATCTAGTATGCCCGAAGTTTCACTTAGTTGCAACCAATTTGGGAAATTTGAAATTTCAAAAGGTTGTTTTTTTCCTCCTTTATTAATAATTGTTATTTCAAAGGTTTCAGAAGTATTATATTCCTGTTGTAAGGACACAATATCATCATAGCCATCCACAAACCAACTCATCTCGTTTATTCTAACAAATGCAGTCCAGGTAATTGGTGATGCTTGTTGATTGTTGGTTTTATCGAACATCCTATCTACTGTAATGTCTAATATTTGACCTTCTAAAGAAGCAAAATCAGAAACTTCAGGGCTAATAATCATCTCATCTTGATTGATGGTATGCTGCACCCTAAATTTGATTAAAGATCGTTCTGGCTGTATCGCTGGTGTATCTTCTGAAAGTGATGTTGTTCCTGTATTTAACTTCGTCTTGGATTTTATCACATCATTATTTGCCACAACATGGAAATAATCTGTTTCTGGAGATCCTCCAGGAAGAGGAGTATTCATTCTTGCATAGCCTAGCAATCCAATGCTTTCCGCATCTATTTCGTTATATTGATCTCTAACTACCTGCTCTTTATTTCTTAAGGTATTCCATATTCTAAATTCATCAATATTACCAGTAAAAAACTGATCAAAAGTGATTGCGCCTGCAAGATCTTTTTGTCCCCTAGCACCTATCCAAATAATATTGTCTTTAAAACCTGTAATATCTTTTATAGAATTTGAAGAAACTTGTTGTCCGTCCACTAATGTTTGCAATGCACCATGACGATTAAGTAATATCGTAATATGATGCCATTGATCATCTACTAATGTGCTGTTCGTAAGCTCATAGTTTTTACCTTCATTGGCAAGAATTAAATTTCCAGAGGTATTAATATCTAAGGCCCATTTATTATCAAAACCATCTGCTTGGTTAATATCTGTTCCATCTCCCCTTCCATTTGAAAAAATGGTAGCATTTTGTGTCGTATTGGTTTTTAGCCAAAAAGAGATGGTAGCGTCCATATCAGAAGTGATGACTGCAAAGCCCATATTTTCTAGTATTAGCGCTTGATCTCCCTTAAAATCATAAGATTGTCCTTTGGGTTTAATGTCCCAAGATGCATTTACACTTCCATGTTTAAACCTAGCCAAATCTCTAGTAATTGTTCCTCTTCCTTCATGCATAGACCAATAGCCTAGTAAGTTTTTTTCATTACCTAAAGTCTGGCTATAAATATTTGCTCCGGCTGTAGTTATGGATAAGTATTTAGTCCACAATCTTAAATCGTGTATGTTTCCAAAGAAAGAATTACCACCGATGGTTAGCGTTTCGTTACTCGAAAACTCTAAGTTAGCATCGGCAGTAATTTCCTTAAGTGAATTGCTATCTTCATAAATCGCCATTTTTCTAGCATCTTTCTTGTAGGTAAATGTATAATGGTGAAACAAGTCATCATCAGAAAAAAGAATCTTAATTTCTTCAGTTCCTAACTTCCAATAAAGCTCTTCGCTTGCATTAATTCCTATTTCAAAACCGTTTGGCTGACTCATGATAATAGCTGGTAATGAAGTAGTTTTATTATTCATCCAAAATTCTACGGAGAAATCACCAGAAACAATTGATGGTTTTTCTATGGTTACTGTATTGCTTTCCCCTTCAAACAAAAGAGATACATCATTTTTAATCGGAAGTTGATTGGTAGCTCCTTTAATTTCTATTTTACTTATGGCCGAATTGTAAAATATATTTTCATTAAATCTTACTTTTAAATCTTCTCCTGCCGAAAGTATGCCATCTATAGGTTCTGGTGTTCCAAAAACTACTGGAGCATCTAATTCTATAGTACCAGATATGATATCAGAAACAAATTCGGTATCATTGGTGCATTTACTTACTGCTCTAATTTCATAGGTGCCATTTTCTAATTTATTATCTACAATATCCCAATTAAAGGATAGCTCCGTAGCGGAACCTATATTAGAAATTTTGTCTTCCTTATTATCCACGGCATCTTGATAAAAAACATCTTTATAGTAGCTATGTAATCTTACCCAAGATGGTGAAGAGGCTAAACGATACTGCAAATCAATTTTCTCAAAATTGTCAAATGTTGTTTTAAAACCGTTCATCGTAATAGGCAAGGCATTGGTAGAGCCATCTGCATTTTCAGAAACATTTATATTGTAAACCCAATTGGTAGGTGGGGATGCTATTTGCACCTCGGTACAGGTAGGTACAAAATGTACCGATATCTCTACATTTGCATTTATATTATCCTCATCACAAAGCGATTCTAAAATAATATTGATGTTTTCATAATCAAATACATTAGAAATAGATTTCTCTACAGTTAAAGCATACTTTACTTCCTGGCCATAAGGTACATGTACTATGGTTCCGTTAGGTTCTATGTTTATTTTAGCATTATTTGGATTGGAAATATTATCTACCCTAAGTCTAAAGTCAGAATCTGTACCTGCTGTTCCATTGTTTTCTAGGGTTAATTCAAACTCGGCTTGTTGGGTATCTAAAACACCGCCAATATCTGCCGTATTTACAGAAATTAGAGGATCTTCAATTGGCACTGTAGCAAAACTTAATTTTTCTCTTTGGTCTTCTTCTAAAGGTGGAATTGTAGGAACTAATGGGTTATAGCTAGCATTGTTATAAAAATAGGACAACTCTGCTTTTTCATGAGGACATGAAGAACGACCTCCCTGCGTACTAAATATTGGCCCATATCCATCAAAAGTATTGATGACATCTACACTAAAAAAATTGGCTTCGTCATTATCTTTTAATGTGTAAGAGATAAGCGTAGTATTAATCTCTTCTTTGCTTTCTGTTTCACTTATTGTTTGACTCAAAGAGGTAGATGGAGAAAGAACCATTCCAGTTGCTCCTTGCAATATAACTCCTATATCAGATTTAAAGGATTCATTTAACTCTACATCAAATTCATGAGTTTCACTTACTAATACAGCACTCTCTACTGATCTGGTAAATTCTCCTACTCCAGCATCAAAAGATATGTTATCCTCAAAGTTTTCATCTAAATACCTGTAAAAAGAATTTGCAAAAAGCGGGATAGGCGCCCCAATTGTTTCTTGTTTTAAATTAGCCCTATCATTAATAGCCAAATATTTCTTGCGTTCATTATTTCTAATTACTTTACGCCAGAGATTAACTTGCTGTACATATTGCACTCTCGGTAAAACTCCTTCATCATTTTCCGATATTACTCCTTTATCTATATTGTCAATAATTTCCTCCAAACTAGGAATAAGGGTCTCCAAAATGTGTTTTTGAGAATACACAAAAAAAGTATTAGAAGGTTCCTCTACAAAAGTCATTGCCTTTTCTTTGGTGATATAAAAAATAGCTCCTTCGCTATTGGTTAATTTCAAGTCAGCTGTCCCTCTAATGCTGTCAATAGCGGAGGTAACATTATCAAAAGCCCCATAAAAGTAATTTTTGGACTGCCCAATATACAAATCGCCTTCTGCACCAACAAAATCAGGATCATCACTAGTACTAATTGTCTGCGAAAAAGTATAGGTTTTAGTGCTGCTTTCTCCATCTTCGGAAGATAAAGTGGTACTAATACCTAAAGTGAAGTCATTCTTAGATTCTGAACTTATTACAGGACCAGCTAATCCCCCTCCTGTTTCCACTTTCATTCCTGTTTTTATTGTAGTATCTGTTCCAATAGTTTCATCATGAGCAAGGCTACTTGAATTGGAAAAAGAGATGCTTTGTCCTTCTTCAATAGAAGCAAAACTATTAGAACCTGGTGGATCACGAAGAATAATGTCTGGAATATCTGGAGCGGCAGTCACAAATGTCTGACTTCCATCGGATGCACCCCCAAGTAAAATATTCTCCTTTATATAATCTGTTGCTTCATAATCAACTTCATTTATTCTGAATTTTATATCAAGAGATTTGGTAAATGGCTTGGATACAGTTGGCAATCCTCCTTTAAACGTATAGGTATATTTGCTTTTATTAATAGAATCTATTGAAAAAGATTCTGAATTTGCCAAAGCAAGGTTGTTTGTAATTAATGGTATTCCATCAATAATTGGAACAGTATCATGAACATGTGCACTGTTATCGTCCTTATTTACATAGGGCTCAAAAGATTTCATTTCAACTTTATAAGTCCCGAATTGTTTGTAGACTAACACATCCTTATTATCCACTTTTAATCCTGTGGTAACAAATTCATCTTCTCCTATAGTAATTTTATCTTCGGAAGATTGTTTAATCACTTTAAGTACTGGTGTAGAACGGTATACAAAACTTTTCTCGTAATGATATGCAAGTCCAGTAATGGTATCAGATGCTGTTATATTATACACAGGAGTTGTGCTATCTGGAATTTCTCTAAAATCCAATTCTTCATCATTTTCAACGATGGATGAAATTATCGCCGTATTGCTTTCAATTTGTAAACCACCAATTTGCGCTAGAGTATACTTTAAAGGCAAGAGTTTCACTCTGTATTCTCCTGTTTCTATATGTGTTTCAAAATCGGTAGTTGTACCAGGAGTTATATTACCAGTTGGAGGCTTATAACCCAAGGTTAATTTTGCTGTACCAATATTATTTTTAGCACTAATTCTTATCTTATCTTCAAGATCGTTTTTTATAAGAATGGTGTCTCTAATGCCATTTTGTCCAAAACCAATAATCTTTTGTGCCTCTACAGAACCTCCAACTACTTTCCCAACTATAGTAACTTTAGTCTCATCTATAAAATTGACTTCTTCATTAGAATCTTCAAAAAACTCAAATAAGTCATTTTCATCGGCAGGAAATCTACCGCTATGTGTGAAAAAATGACCTCCTTTAGCTATGGTAATATAATGATTTCCGATGGGCACACTAATTTCAAATTCTCCATTTTCATCTGTTAACACTGGACGATTATTGCTATCAATTACGATTTCTCCATCTATAAAAATATTTGCTCCTTCGGAGCCAATCCTAGCGTACACATCTAAATCATCTCCGTTAGGATTCAGCCAATATTCTCCTTTTGCAAACTTTTCTCCCGAGGTATTAGTGAACGTATTATAACCTTCTTCATTAATCCCTGGCCCTAGTTTATCTTGCATTACTATGGGAGGAAAAATATTTCGGGTATCATATAGTACCCTTCCTATAAAATCAAAAGAAGATATATCTGTAAAATTTATTTTATTAACTACTTCTGCTCCTTGTCCCAAAAACACTAATTGCTGATTGGGTTCAAACTCATGTTGACCAAATAAGGGGGTAATTTCATAAGATTCTCCAGTACCAGAGTATGGAATAGCACTTATTTCATAATTTCCATTTAAATCTGTAATTCCAATAACACCAAACTGGGTTGAAGTAGGCGTATCTCCTTCACCTTCCCCTACCCATTCGGTATCATCTATTAATTCTGCATGATTTTTATTAAAACTAAATCCATATTTGGACAAGTCATAGGCATAGGTACCAGTCCCTTCGTCCAGTCTTAAATACAGAGCTAAATCTTTGTGATTTCCTCCTATATATCTTTTAAAATCTTGTCCTATCGTTTTATCATCCAAAATATTATCCCAAACTCTAATTTCGTCTATTATAAATTCTTTGGATCCGATTCCTCCAAATCTAACTTCTTCCCAACTTCCAGTAGCAAAATTGGAAGAAGGTGCTGTAAAAACTATTTTCTCGTTAATTTCTTGAATATTTTCATTTAGAAGATTTTGAAAATCTTCCGAAATCGGCTTACCGTTAATATATAATAAAGGAATTTTTCCATTTTCCAGAACTACAGAAAAATGCACAAATTCCTCATTAAATTTGCTCAACGCTTCTATAATTTCATCGCCTCTTGCATCCAATTTCCCTGCAGGATAGCCATTTCCAAGGGTGAAATCTCCCAAAGCACCTATAGAAACAGTTAATAAACTAGCATCATCATTGAGCTTTACAAAAACATCAAGATTTGTACTTCCAGTAAGAGAAAACAGTTTAATTTTTTCTGTTCCAGAAAAGTCTGTTACTGGTTTTAACCAGGCTTGAAGGGTGGTTTTAGTTGTAATTTCTTTATCTCCTAATTTGGAGGCGATAAGTCCACTATCTTTTAATTTTATGGCATGACCAAAACTGAGATCCCCCCCTTGTGGGCTTGCATATACGGATACTCCTTTTACTGGGTTTCCTCCTTTAAAACTAATATTACCAGTTACAATAGCTGTTGGGTTTCTGTACCCAATTCCGGTAACAAAATTGGTCAATTCCGTTTTTTCGTTCGAAATACCACTGGCAAATATTTTGTACTCGTATAATACTCCGCCTTCTACATACTTGTCTTCATATTCGGTTGCATCTGGTGCTGCACTCGCTATTTGTTCATAAACAGCATCGGTATTAGAAGGATCATATACTCTTCTATACACCTTAAAAACGTCAATAAGACTTTGATTGTTTCGCACTAACCAAGAGATTCTGATCTTATCTCCAAAATACCCCTTTGAGACTTCAAAATTGCTGTAAGAGAAGGTAGACCTTAAATACAAAACATCCCAGGGGAACCTAATGTCTAGGGTATCTGTTTTTCTAATTCTAACAGAAAGAGTATCAGCTCCGCTAATATAAACAGAGTCTTTAATTCCTAAAAATGGTATCCCTACTTGAATGGTATAGTTGTTTTTTTGTATGGTTTGTGCTGCGGTTACCGGTTTTGGAGGCTGGTTTTGCGCCCATAACGTTCCTGTACATAGTATCACCATGTACAATAAAAGTAGTTGTCTGCTCATGGTTTATAGTTTTATGATATAATTAACTCCATAATTTATGGGTCTTGATTCTACTGTTCCAGCATTTCCAGAGTTACCATTAACATTGTGCGAATGATCTCCATTATTCAGCATTGGTAGAGAATTTTTTATGTTTGGCTCAGTTGGGCTTGCATCATTAGAAGCAGAAGTTTCTAGCCCATTTATAGCAAGTAATTGGTTCCAATGTGTACTATTATTATGATTATGATCTCCATCTATAGAGGTATTGAGATCTATAGCATGCAGGTGCTGCTTGTTGGCAGATTGCTGAATACTCTTTAAAGTATTTGCTTCCATATTAGCGCTTTCTGTGCCATGCGTCCCGGATCCCCTCAAAAACATACCTCTTAAATCTGGAACTTTAGTGCCCCCAATTACATTTTTTAAATTGGCACTGCCAGGTACGGTGCTAAAATCTTGCCCATAACATAAAGCCCAGCCATTTGGTGCAGTTGTGCCGAGAAAAGGCATAATGGATCCTGTAGGCACCCCATTAAGTGCGGCAACAGCATAAGGTACATGACGCAATAATTCATCTGATATAAGAGTAGTTCCATCTTCTATTTTTAAATAGGTATCAAAATTGGCAACATTGCTATATTCTGCTATTGGCACCTCTACAGTTAGGGAAAATACCCCAAAATAATCGGTAATAATATTTTGTGTTTCTACTAAAATATCTTGATTACCACCATTTTTATAATACATGGTTATTGTTAAGCTAATGGTTGTGTCTTTTTTTACTGCATTGTTCACATCCCTAGCAATTCCTTGGATGGCAATGCTAGATGTGGTAATCTGAGCATTTGAAAGCAAGGTTACTAATAAAAAAATGGCCGTTAATAAAAGTGTTTTGATTTTGGATAGCATAAGTTTTCTGTTTTTTTGGTTAAATAAAAATGGTAAACAGTTTTGGCACTGTCTAAATATTGGTATCTGCTACTAAATACTAACAGAAACAAGTGATTTACATGTATACCAAGGAAGAGATATTGGCTCTCTATTCCTAAAAAATGTGAAGTTTGCACTAGTTTTTGTGAACTTTTAACAAGAATAACCTACAAAACTAAGGGTTTTTACCTAGTTTTGTTAGCTCATTTTTAACACAATAATTAACTTGTTTTTTTTATATCTTCAAACGAAAAAGAGACTAGAATGAAGATGTTAATTTTTGACTCTTATGTTTTTATTTAATTGCTTGGCACATAAATAATCCTTTTCAATTCTATGCATAATCTAAGAGGCGCAAACTGAAGTATCCTTTTAACTAAAACAACAGGGATGGAATAGAAAAACAAAAAAATATCTTGGCTGCAAATAGGTTGGCATTTTATCCACAATCAGTTCTTTTGGAATAAATTTAGAACCTTAATAACATAAGGCTTGGATATTGGAATACTACTGTCTCCTATAAAGATGGTTTTGTGATCCACTGCGTTCACTTTTTTAATGGCAACCAAATACCTTTGATGCACTCTAATAAATTCGGTTCTTGAGAGTTGTTCTTGTAATTTCGCCAAAGAACTTCTCACCAGGTGTTTCATGTTTTCTTCAAATATATGCACATAGTTGCCATCAGATTTTAGATGGGTAATATTTTTAAGGTATATTTTTTGTAAAACTTTGCCTTTTTTGACAATTAAATGTTTGTCCTCTGTTTTATTATTAGTATTTACTTTTTGTGCTCCATTGGCGCTCCTATTCAATGCTAATTTTATAGAAGCAATAAGTTCACTGTTTTTAAACGGTTTTACAATATATCCTTGGGGATTTGTTTTTAATATTTCATTTATGGTTTTATCATCATCAAAAGCGGTAAGGTAGATAAAAGGAATATCTAAGTTATTCTGGATCTGGTCTGCCAACCAGATTCCGTTTTTCTCACCAGAAAGGTGAATATCTATAAGAACCAAATCGACATTTAGAAATTGTATTTCTTGCCAAGCCCTTTCTGCATGTGTGGCAGAGCCTGCAATGGCAAAATCATTTTTTTCCAATACCAACATGATATTGGCTCTGGTAAAAGTCATATTTTCTACTACAAATATGTTTTTCATGTGTTTTTATTTATCTTTTTTTATCGGTTACATGCTGTTCGCTTTTAATCAATTTCTAGAATGATATACTTTTAAACATGCTCGTTTCATTTATATAAATTAAAATTCTAGTTTAAAATAAAAATTGGGTTTACTTGTTAAGGTAGAAGTACCAATGAGTTCTTCTGTGAGCATATCTATGATTTTAAGCCCAAGAGATTCTTTTTTGTTTATGACTCCGTTATACAACTCTGGAGTTCCGCTATCGGTATAGTGAAGGGAGAAATTGTCATTATTTTTTGAAAAGGAAATAAATATTTGACCACTATCTGTTTTGGAAAAGGCATGTTTAATACTGTTTATGATAAGTTCATTTACAATTAATCCTATTGGAATTGCTCTTTCTATTCCAATAATAATTGCCTCTTTATCAAATTCTGTATTGAGGTTAATATTCGGATTATAAGTTAGCAACTCCGAAAGCAGTTTATTAAGGTAGTTTTGCATATTCACAACCGTTTCTTGTCCTTCATAATACAATAACTTATGCACCAAAGCGACCGCTCTTATATTCTTTTGCCCTATTTCAATTACTTCTTTTGTTTTTTTATCTTTGACGGTATTAAATTGTAAATCCCAATAACTAGATATCAATTGCAAGCTGTTTTTAACTCTATGGTGCAGTTCTTTTCTAAGCAATTCGCTGTTTTCTAATGAAAGTGTAATCTGATTTTTTTGCTTAGAAAGCAATTGATGGTTTTTTCTTAATTTATAACCGAAAAACAAAAAAAACAGTCCAAATAAAACAAATAAACCCAAGACTATTTGCTGGTAAAAGTTTATTTTATCCTTGCTCTTAATAAGATCATTAGCCTTTGATAAATCTGCTTCTTTTCTATCTATATTGAACTTATAAGAAGCCAAAGCCATGGCATTCTTATTTTTTCTTTTGCCTAAAGAATCTGATAATACTTTTAATTGTTGTTTAACAATAAGAGAAGCTTCAATATCTTTTTTATACAGAAGTATTTTTTCTTTATACGTTAATGCTTTTGTTAGAAACTTTGCACTTGGCGCAACGTCTAAAATCCCGAAGGCCAATGTTAATTGCTCCTGTGCCTTATCAAACTTCTTTTGATTGTAATATATTTCGGTTTTAAAGCTATAACTTTCAAGTAAATGGATATTGTAATTGGTATCCGCAGGTATTTGCTTTTTGGTACTTCGTAAAAGCTGAAGTGCTTGTCCGTATTTTTTTTCTTTTATTAAAAATGGAATTTGGTTGCTTTTAACTAAATGTTCGAAAGCAATAACGTATTCCGGAGTGTAACCCGTCTCTTCGTTTTTATTCTTAGTAAGGAGTTTTAGGGCTTTGTTCATATATACTAAAGAACTATCCTTTTTACCCAAAAACATATAACTTTTACTAATATCATTTAAAGCCCTCACTCTAAATATATAGTTAATATCTTTATTTTTCTCCTGTATGGTAATTTCTAACTGGTAATTTTTAATGGCTTGGTAGTAATTTTCTGCATAGAAATATACATCTGCTAAATTTTTTTCATACAAATTATTCTGATTCCAATAATTAAGCTTGTATTTTTCGTTTAATTCATGCATTTTTTCTAACCATTGAATACTTTCTTCATGTAATCCTAATACATCAAGGCAAGTATTTAAAATGGCTATTATTTGGAATGCATTTTTTTGAGATAAAACTTCATCATAAGATAAATACTCCAGACAGAATCTTACAGCAGTTAAATAATGCTGTTGGGTTCCTGCTTTATTGCATAATATATAAAGCGTTTCTAGGAATTCTTCTTGAGGTTTTTGTTTGGCGTAAACATGTATTTCGTCTAAAAGTTTTTTTACAACTTCCTCAGGTAAATCGTATTTGTCATGATTGTCAATATAATTGACGTATCCATTAAAAACGGTGTCATTAGTAATCTTTATAGAAGTTAAAAAATCGGGCAACTGCTCCTGTCCATAAACAACGTAAATAGAGAACAACAAATAAAGTAACAAATAAGTAGGTCGCTTTTTTTTAATAATCAATGGCTTTAACTATTGGTAAATTTCGCTTCTTATTTGGGAGGTAAAATGCACATTAAATATAGGGAAAACTTTTAGATAACGTAATGTTTTATTTCTTTTTGTATACTAATTACTGCTTGAATTATGGGTTTTGAGCATGCATATGAAATTAAACACCTGTCCATCATATTTTTTAAGAATAATATTTTTAAAGCTTTTTTAAGACTCTTTCCTTGCTTATGCTTGTTTTTTTTGCATCAAAAAAAAAGCACCATTCAATTAAGAATGGCACTTTGTACTAGGTCTGGGTTATTTTTTTATTCCAAAAACTATTGTTTTTCAAAAATTACTTTATCATAATAGTCTCCTCCATTATGGTGTTTTAATTGAATTTTTGAAGTAGTCCATTCTAGTAATTTCCAATCGTTTCTAAGATCTGCGAATACTGAATATTCATTTTCGAAATTTAATATTACTTCCAATTCTTCGTAGCTATTTCTATATACCACCCAATGGCCACTTTCAATTTCGTTTTGACTAGCATCATATACTTTAACAATATCTAAATCTTGAAAAACAAAAGTATAGGTAGCAAACATTGCCGTTCCTGGATCTTGATTTTGTTCAAAATGTGTTACTGTCCAGATTCCATCTTTTAATCCTGTTCTGATGGCAACTACATCGTTGTCCGAAATATCATTATCGCAATTTCTTTCTAATTTAATATGTCCATCATTAGCTGCATAGAACTTTACTCTTTCGTTTTCAATATAATACAATGGTAAATTAAAATTAAGTTCTGGGTAGTTGGCAAAGGCTTCTGTTTTTATAAAAATTCTTCCATTTTGCCCAATTTCTATTTTCCATGTTCCATATGCTATTTCATTTTCTCCTTTGTGCAAGGTCATTATATGATCTATTCCGAATTCAATTTCCCAACCAATTAATCGTTTTTGTTCCTGTTGGGCTGTTCTGATATCCTTTATCAACCATTTGCATTCTTTTAGCAAGCTTCTTACATTTTCAATAGCTACATGCAATTGACAATGACGTCTGATTACTAGTTTATGTACTCCATCTCTAGTTAACCTAATTAAACCTTCTTTAATTTCGCTTACCGACCAAAATCCAGTAAGGGCAGGAATAGCTTCTACTGTAATTTTTACGCCAAGTATATCATTTACAATTATAGTTTCCCAGGTTCCTTCTTTTACAACACCTTCTAGCCAATTAACTTTTACTGTACCATCTGGATTAAATTTTAAGGTTATTTTGCTATACTCAATTTCTTGAAACTGTCCATTATTTTCCCATCTTCCTAAATCGAAATGACATTCTTTTAAGAAGTGAGTTAAACGTTCTTTATCAAAGTCATCATCTCCAAAATCGTTATCATCATCTTCATCACACAATTCTTTATAAGCTTCTATGGTAGCGGCTAACTCTTCATTAGAATTCACTACTATTTCTTCATTATCAAACGTTTTTAATAATATTGGGTAATTGATGCTTACCAAATCTGTTTTTTTCAGATTTTTGAAGAAACGTCGTAACTGTTTATCACTATTAACTGTAATATCAGTAGTTTTCACATTTTGAATATTGAACGTATCAAAAGTTATTGGATATACAAAATCTATACATTCTATATCGTCATCCTTTCCTCCTTCAACACATTCTTGAGCCATTGCTAATAGTACAGCTTGGTTTTCTACAACAACCTCATCATAATCTTGAGTTACTATAGTTATCGGAAATGTAATTTCTAAAACATCAGTATCATCTTCTAATTCGTCAAAAACGGCTTCAATAGTTTCTAACCCTTCTATATTTTCAACAATAATGGTAATTCCATTAGCTTCAACTGTTACGGGAAAAACTACACTAAAACAGCTTGCTTTATCTATAATATTATCAAAAGAACCGTCGTTACTACAAGTCTTCGTTATTAGATTTGCTGTAAAAGAAGTAGCAGTAATTGTCTCTGAGTTGTTTTCATCAACAACATCTAGTTCTTCCGTCTGACAAGATTGAAAAACCATATTGGCAATAAAAAGACAACTTAGAACAAATAGTTTAACTATTTTTTTCATAATAATTTGAGTTTTGAGGTTATTGCTTCTGTCTATTAAAACAACTGATTTAAAAAAAACCCTACCTTATTTTTTATTTTTTTTTAAAACATCCGTAATTTGTTACCCTAATCTTTTCTGTGTGCATCAAAAAAAAGACAACAATGTTTGTAAAGATGTTGTATATAATACTGTATATAACGCAAATGCTAAGACAATATTTAATTTTATCTATTATAAATGTGGTGATAGCGCTAAGGCTAAAGATATTGTACAAGATACTTTTATAAAACTTTGGGAAAATTGTAGCAAGGTTCCTGTAGAAAATGCAAAAGCTTTTTTATATAATGTAGCCCGTAATACTTTTTTAAATGTTGTAAAGGCTGATAATGTAAGGCTTAAACACAAACCAAATACTAGTAATAGTACAAATGAAACACCTGAGTTTGTCTTAGAAGAAAAAGAATACAGTCTAAAACTAGAAAAAGCTATCGCCAACCTTACCGAAGCCAATAGAACTGCTTTTTTATTGAATAGAATTGACGGAAAAAAATATAGAGAAATTGCGGAAATGTTAGGGATTTCTGTTAAAGCTGTTGAAAAAAGAATACACAAGGCCTTGCAAAGTCTTAGAAAAGAAATTGATGGAATTTGAACCAATAAAAAGACTGTTAAAAACCAGTAATTAAATATTTAACACAATTTTAACAGATTAAAAACAATAAACAATCAATCCAAAGGTAGGGTAAACAACTACTTAATTGTTATAAAGATATGAAGGATCAATATACAGAAGAAGATTTAATACATAAATGGCTCAACGGAGAACTTTCCGAAGAGGAGACTGTATTGATAAAAAAGATTCCTAATTACGCATCCTACAACCGTATTATAAAAAAAACGGCTAGCTTACAAACACCAGTATTTGATGCACAACAAGAACTAGAAAGAGCTAAAGCTGCACGTTCTTTGTCAAAAGAAGAAACCAAAATAAAACCATTATTCCCTATAAAAAACCTGCTGAAAATTGCTGCAGTAATAGCACTTTTAATTGTTTCTTATTTTTCATTTAGAACAACAGATACTACCATAAGTACTTCTTTTGCTGAATCTAAAAATGTTCGTTTACCTGATGACTCTGAGGTTATACTAAATGCCAAGTCAATATTAAATTTCGATCCTAAAAAATGGGACAATAAAAGGATTGTAAATCTAGAAGGAGAAGCATACTTTAAAGTAGCCAAAGGCAAAAAATTTGATGTTGTAAGTGCTACAGGTACTGTTTCTGTATTGGGTACTCAGTTTAATATTATTGATAGGAACAACTTTTTTGAAGTTACCTGTTATGAAGGACTAGTAAGTGTTACTTTTCAAGGAAACCTTATAAAATTAAGCCCAGGAAAAACATTTCTGATATTGGATGGGAAACAGATCACAAAAACTACCAATTCTCTTGAGCCGTCATGGTTAAACCAAGAAAGCAATTTTAAAAGTATTCCCTTAAAATTTGTACTCGAAGAGGTAAAACGTCAGCATAATATTAGCATTACTGCTAATAAAATAGACATATCTACTTTGTTTACTGGAACCTTTAACAACAACAATCTAAAACTTGCGTTAGAAAGTATATGCACCCCGTTGCACCTCAGCTACGAAATTAAAAAGGGTAACGAAGTACTTCTATATGCTAAGGAAAAATAGGTTTAGCTTTTTTGCATTGTTTTTGGTAATATTTACATTGCTAAATGCTACTATTGGCTATTCTCAAAATAAAAAAAGCAATCAGCTTATTTCATTAATCAGTCTTTGGGAAAAACAATTTGATGTTAAATTCTCTTATGCGGATGAAGATCTTAAGCAACTAGATATCCAATTTCCTAGACCAAACATGTCGTTGCAAGAACTATTGGTTTATATTACTGAAAACACTCCAATTCAAGTAAAAAAACTTAGCGAACGTTATTATACGCTTACCAAAAAGCAACATGTTTCTTTTTGTGGTATTCTTAAAGACAAAATCACTAACAACCCTATATTTTCTGCAACCATAAGCATTCCAAATTCAAGTATAGGCGCTATTTCGAATAGAGAAGGAAAATTTAACCTTAGCGAGGTAAATATAAACGCGCAGTTAGAAGTAAAACACCTTGGTTATAAAACGGTTGTTCTTAATATTTCAGATTTATTACAATCGTACTGCAATTCTATTTACTTAGAAGAAGAGCATCAAATGCTAGGCGAAGTTGTGGTTTCGCATTTTTTCACAAAAGGAATTGATAAGAACTCAGAAAATAACATTGTTTTAAATACGGATAAATTTGGAATACTTCCTGGACTTTCTGAGCCCGATATTCTACAAGCCATACAGGCATTACCTGGTATAAAAAGTGTTGACGAAACTGTTTCTGATATAAATATTAGAGGAGGAACTAACGACCAAAATTTAATTTTATGGGATGGTATTAAAATGTATCAATCTGGACATTTTTTTGGACTTATTTCTGCTTTCAATCCCTATTTAATAGGCAAAACTACTGTTATCAAAAACGGAACTTCAGCACAATATGGAGATGGTATTAGCGGAACAGTACTTATCGAAACCAAAGACAATATTAAAACCAATTTTATTGGCGGAGCAGGGTTTAATCTGATTGAAGCCGATTTATATGGTCAGATACCTATCAGTAAAAAAATGGCCTTTCAGTTCTCAGGAAGAAGAGCAATTACCGATTTTATAAATACACCTACTTATAGACAGTTCTTTGACAAAGTTTTTCAAGATACCAAAATCACAAATATTACCAGAAGCAAAACTTCAAGGAATATTACAAACGATGAAAAATTCTACTTTTACGACATCACAGGAAAACTACTTTATGATATTAATGACAATCATAACCTGCGCATTAGTTTTATAAACACCTATAATAATTTGGACTATGCACAAACACTAAGGCAAGAAACAAGTAGCGAAACCTCAACTAGCCAATTAGATCAGCAAAACACATCTGTAGGCATACACATTAATAGTAAGTGGAATACTCGATTTTCTACCAAGTTAAACGCCTATTACACCAATTATAATTTGGATGCATTAAATCTTACTCCTGGTTCAGATAGAGAACTATCTCAAAGTAATCAGGTGATAGAAACTGCTGTTAAAATAATGGCAAAATACAGCATTACTGATTTCCTATCCTATACTGGTGGCTATCAACTTACAGAAGTGGGTGTAAGTAACTATACCAATATTAACAGACCTCCTTATAAAAGTAATATTAAAGACGTTATTAGAACTCATTCCCTTTTTTCTGAATTGCATTTTACTGGGCTCTCCAACAGGTTTCAAGGTACGATTGGTGCGAGACTGAACTTATACAATAATTTGGATACTTTTTCAGAAGGAGCAACATTTAAAGAAAATAGTATTGAACCAAGGTTAAACATTAACTATAGTCTTTACAATAGTTTAGTGTTTAATATAAAAGGGGAGTTTAAAAGTCAGGTTACCAATCAGGTAATTGATTTAGAACAAAATTTTCTTGGCATAGAAAAACGCAGATGGACACTTTCTGATGATCAAGAATTACCAATTACAAAAAGTAAACAGCTAGCTGCAGGCATGCATTTTAACCAAAATGGCTGGTTTATTAACCTAGATGCCTTTTACAAAACCGTTGAAGGGATCTCCATAGACAGTCAAGGTTTTCAAAACGAAAACCAATTTACCACCTCGCATACCGGAAGTTACAATGTTAATGGGGTTGAATTCTTAATCAATAAAAGAGCTGCCAATTATAGTGCATGGATCAGCTATACTTATAATGATAATGAATACACCTTTAGTACCATAAATCCAAGTGTTTTTTCAAACAATCTAGATGTAAAACATCATATTACACTTGCTGGAACTTATAGTTATAAAAGGATAAAATTAGGTTTGGGACTTAACTGGAGAACTGGAAAACCATATACTACTCCTGATACAAGCAATCCAATAAATACAACTGTTGTACCTAATGTTATTAATTATCAAAGTCCAAACAGTAGTATTCTTCCTGAATATCTTAGAGCAGATGCTTCTGCTAGATATGATTTTATACTTTCTCAAAACACAAATGCAACGATAGGTATTTCTGTTCTAAATTTATTTGATACAAAAAATACCTTAAATGCCTATTACCGACTGAATACTAATGGTCAGGATGAAATAGAACATATAGAACGGCTTTCTTTGGGTATTACCCCCAATTTAAGTTTTAGAGTTACTTTTTAAAAAAGATTATTAAGTCTAAAAGAACAAAGTATTAAGAACAATATCCTAATACTTTGCCAGTTTCTTTGCTTATAATCCTACATTCTAGAAGGCACATTAATCCCTAACAATAGAAAAGCATCTTTTATTACTGCACTAACTTTATATGCCAATTGTATTCTAAAATTCTTTTCATCTTCATTATCAGCACCTAATATAGATACATTTTGATAAAATGAATTGAAAACCTTAACCAAATCATAGGTATAATTAGCCACTAATGCTGGACTATAATTTGCTGCTGCATTGCCTATTACTTCAGGAAACAATTGCAACTGTTTTACAACTTCTCTTTCTTTATCATGCAATGTTATTGTAGCTATAGTTGAAGTATTGGCAGCATCAAAATTAGCTTTTCTTAAGATAGATTGTATTCTGGCATAAGTATACTGAATAAAAGGCCCTGTATTTCCCGTAAAATCAATAGATTCTTTTGGGTCGAAGAGAATGCGTTTTTTAGGATCAACTTTTAGTATGAAATATTTTAATGCCCCCAAACCTATTGTATTGTACAATACTTTCTTGTCACTATCTGAATACCCATCGAGCTTCCCTAATTCTTCTGAAATAGTTTCTGCTGTGCTTGCCATATCAGTTATTAAATCATCTGCATCTACAACAGTGCCTTCTCTACTTTTCATTTTTCCGCTTGGCAAATCTACCATTCCATAACTTAAATGATACAACTGTGCTGCCCAGTCAAAACCTAGCTTCTTTAGTATTAAAAATAATACTTTAAAATGATAATCTTGCTCATTCCCAACCGTATATACCATTCCTTTTACATTGGTATAATCTTTAGCACGTTGTATTGCAGTACCAATATCTTGTGTCATATACACCGCTGTACCATCGGAACGTAGTACAATTTTCTCATCTAATCCTTCATCTGTAAGATCGCACCATACGGATCCATCTTCTTTTTTGAAAAACGCTCCACTTTCTAATCCGGATGCAATAAAATCTTTTCCTAATAAATATGTTTTACTTTCATAATATAAGGTATCAAAATCTACTCCTAAACTTTTATACGTTACATCAAATCCACTATAAACCCATTGGTTCATTGTTTTCCATAAGCCAACTACAGCTTCATCACCAGCTTCCCATTTAATCAGCATAGTTTTAGCTTCAATACCAATAATACTAATTTTCGAAAAATACTCATCTTTGAATGACTTTCTATATTCAGCATGACTTTCAGAAGTCAAATCTTCATTATTCAGAAATTTTTCTTGATATTTTTTCTTCAATAACTTTTGAGTCTCTTCTTTATTATGAAATTCTTCCCATTTCAAATTGCTTTCTTCACTCTTTAACCATTCCGAATATTCTTTTTGAAACTCTTGCTCAAACCTCACATAATAATTTCCAACCAGCTTATCCCCTTTTAATCCTGTTGAAGCAGGAGTCTCATTATTTCCAAATTTCTGCCATGCTAACATCGATTTGCAAATATGAATTCCACGATCATTTATAATCTGGGTTTTATATACTGTTCTTCCAGATGCTTTTAAGATCTCAGCAACTGCGTATCCTAATAAATTGTTACGGATATGACCTAAATGCAAAGGCTTATTTGTATTTGGTGAAGAATATTCTACCATTACTGCTGGTTTAGAATCTGCTGGTGCATATCCATATTGCGCAGTATCTTTTATTTCATTGAAAAAATTGATATAAAAGGTATCACTAATTACAATATTTAAAAAACCTTTTACAACATTAAATGCAGTAACTTCTTCTACATTTGAAACTAAAAACTCTCCAATTTGAGTTCCTATTTGCATTGGATTACCTTTTACAACCCTTAACATAGGGAAAACAACAACAGTAATATCTCCTTCAAACTCTTTTCTAGTAGCCTGAAACTCTACTGAAGGTAATTCTGCTTCAAATAGTGATGCTACTGCTTCTTTTACTTTTGCTGTAAGTATGCTTTGTAAATCCATTAGTTACGCTCTTATTTTTTTAACGTGGCAAATATAACTAAATACTAAGGAGTAATAAATAGAAAGTAAAAAGAAAAAAGTTATCTTAATCTAAAGATGTTCATTTTTGTTTTGTGAAGTTGATTGGCGAATAAGAACTTCTAATTTATACACAAGGTTATATTGATAAATTAAAAAGCAAACTTTGGAATATAGTAAAGCTTGCTTTTATTAATTCATCACTGGTGTTTTTTAACTATTTTAATATTTTTTTTGAAATGTATTTTGAAAAATTCTTGGCTAATTTAGCATAACATTCCGAAATACGGTATCCAGAATTAAAATCATAGCCCATTGCCCCTCTACCTCTAACTTTTTTATAAGTAAGCGACAGAATAATATCATCTGGCATTGCGGTCCTATATATAGAAATTACTGCATTTATCTGAGCATCGTGTCTAACAATACCAACATTGTACCCAGGATAGACCCAAGTTGTATGCACCTTAACAGTATATTCAGAATTATTTTCTCCTATGGTTAACTCTCCATTAAATCTCTTATTAAAAGAACCAATAAATTTAGGTTCGAAACGGTTTTCTCTATCTTCAAACCAAGATTTTTTAAAAGCTTCTCCTAAACCAACTTCCTTAGCTTCTCTTTTAGCTATTTTATCTTCTAAAAACGCTTCTTCTGATTCATATTTTCCAACATCAATACCGCTATAATCAAAAACCAAATTGTAAACCTTAATATCAGATAGTTCATTAGGATTTCCCGCTACTTTTTGCCCCCATAAAGAAATAGTCAGCAAACAAAATAGGCCTAGTAAAATTGTTAATCTTTTCATATCATAAATTTTAATCGAAACTAATCAAAAAATAATTAGCATTAATGCCTTTTTTTAAAATTCGTCTACTGTTTCTTAGGTAATTATTAATTTGCTCCTAAAATGTTTTGACAGCAATAAAATCAAATTTCAGTAACAAAAAAAGATTGCTCATTACAAGCAACCTCTTTTAGCTAAAAAACTATATATAAAATTCTTTTTTTAGGATACAAATCCTACTGCACAGGTATTATTCGTTTTTGGATCTACCAAAATAAATACTCCATTAGCTTTATTCTTTTTATAAGCATCAACAAATATGGGTTGTGCCAATCGTATTTCTATATTTCCAATATCGTTAAGTCTTAATTCCGAAGCCTCTAATGTAAGTTTCGGTTTTTCTGGCGGTGTCACAAAATTAATTGCTTGTAATTTTGCCATTTGCACTCTACTACCTGCTTGTATATGGTACTTAGCTCCTACTACAGCCTTATCTTCGTCTAACCATACTACTGTGGCTGTTAACGCTTTTTTTTCTTCAATTTTAGCTTCGGGCTTAACAAATAAGACTCCTCTACTAACATCAATATCATCCGTAAGGCTAATTACGACTGCATCTCCGCTTGCTGCTGTTTCTAAAGTATCTGTATACTGTCTAATTTCTTTTACTATTGATGTTTTCCCTGAGGGAAGTGCTAAAATTTCGTCACCAACTGCAATAGTTCCGCTTAAAACTTTACCTGCATAACCCCTAAAATCGGTGAATTCATCATTCTGAACATGCAATACATTCTGAATATCAAATCTAAAATTAGCATCTACGGCTGCAACACTTTTAATATTATGAAGCATATCATTTAGTGTTTCTCCCTGATACCATGGTGTCTGACTAGATTTATGCACTACATTATCTCCTTTTAACGAACTGATCGGAACAATACTTATTTGTGGTGCATCTTCATAAGAGTCTACCATTGCCTTAACATCTGTGGCAATAGACAAAAATGTATCTTCGCTATAATCCACCAAATCCATCTTGTTGATACAGAACACTACGGAATGTAATTTTAACAACTGACTGATATAAAAATGACGGTGACTTTGTTCTAACAACCCTTTTCTAGCATCGATAAGAATTATTGATGTTTCTGCATTTGACGCTCCAGTAACCATGTTTCTGGTATACTCCACATGTCCAGGGCTATCTGCAATAATAAATTTCCTGTTCTTTGTAGAAAAGTAAATATGTGCTACGTCAATAGTAATTCCTTGTTCACGTTCGGCAATAAGGCCATCTGTAATTACCGAAAAATCTAAATCTGCTAATCCTTTTTCTGCAGTTTTCTTCTCGATAAGCTCTTCTTGTTCTTTGGTAAGGGCATTATTATCGTATAATAACCTTCCTATAAGTGTACTTTTTCCATCATCTACACTTCCTGCTGTACTTATTCTTAGTAAATCCATCTTAAAAATACCCTCCTTTTTTGCGTTCTTCTAATGCAGATTCGCTTCTTTTATCATCTATTCTTGCGCCTCTTTCTGAATGTTTAGAGGCTTTGTTTTCTTCCAATACCTTAGCTACAGTATTTGCTTCTGAAGGCATAGCTGCAGTACAGGTCATATCACCAACTGTTCTAAACCGTACGATATCTTCTGTAATCTCATCAGTATCTACAATATTTAAATAATCTGAATAGGCCAAATAGGTTCCATCTCTTTTTACCAACTTACGGGAATGTGCAAAATAGATATTTGGCAATGCTAATTTTTCTTGTAGAATATAACTCCACACATCTTCTTCTGTCCAATTACTAATTGGAAATGCTCTTACATTTTCACCAAAATTAATTTTCCCATTAAGAATTTGAAATGGCTCTGGGCGTTGCTTTTTTGCATCCCACTGTCCAAAATCATCTCTTACAGAAAAGATACGTTCCTTGGCTCTACTTTTCTCTTCATCTCTACGCGCTCCCCCCAAACAAGCATCAAAATCAAACTCTTCTATAGCATCAAGAAGGGTTACCGTTTGTAAGGAATTACGACTAGCATATTTACCAGTCTCTTCTTTAGCTTTGTTTTCGTTAATAGAATCTTGTACATAGCGTACTACTAGTTCTACACCAAGTTCTTTTACAATTTCGTCTCTAAATGTAATCGTTTCTGGAAAATTATGCCCAGTATCGATATGCATAAAGGTAAATGGAATTTTAGCTGGATAAAAGGCCTTTTTAGCCAAATGCGCCATTGTAATAGAATCTTTACCACCAGAAAACAACAATACAGGTTTATTAAACTGCGCTGCTACTTCTCGTAAAATGTAAATACTTTCGTCTTCTAAGGACTTTAAATGATCTTTCGTCATAACATCAATCTGGGATTAATTAAGAACTAACTGCGGTATGCAATCCACATTCTCTATTTCCTAACACTTTTGTAGGATCAAAATATTTTAACTCGTTTTCTAATTCGTGTTCAGCTAAGTATATGTCTAACTCTTCGTCTGACCAATGGTAAAAAGGACTTACTTTTAACATTCCATTATTTCCTTTTGAAACAATATCTAAAGAATCTCTAAGTGCTGTTTGCCCCTTTCTTAAATTGGTAAACCATATATCTGGATTATGCTCTTGCATAGCCCTTGTAAAAGGTTCTAATTTTACTTGTTTTGTAAATTCATCATGTAAAGGAGAATCTATATCTGGTATCCCCATTAAAGCATCTCTATATGATGATGTTTGTTTAGGAACATATAATTTTACATTAAGCTCCAAGGCTTTTATAACGCTGTCGGCATGCTTATATGTATTTGGTGTATTGTACCCTGTATCGCACCAAATAACTTTTATATCTTTTTTAACTTCTGCACAAGCATGTAATATGGTTGCTTCATATGGTCTAAAATTGGTAGTTACCACAGGTGCTTTTGCCTGTTCCACAAAAAAAGCAACTATCTCTTGAGGTGTTTTATGACTCAACTCTTTATTTAGCTTCTCTAAATCCATGCTTACTCTTTTTCTTTTGTTATTTTAACCCAAGCTCTCTCATGTAAATAATACAACACCATTTTAGACACCACTTCTACTCCACCTATACTTATTGCTGTTGTAATACTTCCAGTTAATAAGTAAGAAATAATAATAGTATCTATAGTACCTAAAATACGCCATGAAATAGCCTTAAAAACAGAAACTTTATGGCTCCCTATTTTTGACTTTCCTGCCTGTGGTTTTATTAAATCTAAAATCATATTTTACACTTATGAAATGCAAATATACTAATAGTCTATAGAATTGGTAGATTAATAAGTTAAAAAAAAGTAAAATTATTTTAAATCCTCCAATGAAGTGTTTTCATAGACGGCTAAAGTCTGATCTCTAACCGATATCATCAAGGCGCTTACTGCACAGGAAGATTCATCTGCACAATCCTCGCAACGTTCATAATAGTTGAGGCTTGCGCAAGGAACCATTGCTATAGGACCTTCTAATATCCTATAGATTTTTGCCACTGAAATTTCGGAAGGATCTTTTAATAAATAATAACCTCCGCCTTTCCCCATTTTAGATCCTAAAATCCCAAAATTCTTTAATTGCAATAATATTGTCTCTAAAAATTTGCGTGGTATTTGCTCTTTTTCAGATATTAAAGAAATTAGAACTGGTTCTTTCTTTCCTTTTCGAGAAAGATGTATTAAAGCCTTAAGTCCGTATTTAGTTTTTTTAGAAAGCATAATTGCAAATTACTAAATTTTTGGCAGAAATACTTCAGCCATCATACATCTTGCACTACCACCTCCACAGGTTTCTATAGTATCTAACGAACTATGTAATATTTTACTATGTTTTTCTAATACATTAACCTGTTCTTCTGACAAAGAATTAAATGCAGCACTACTCATTACAATATACTTTTTTCCCTCTGTACCTTTTAACTGTAACATGTTTCCTGCAAATTGATGCATCTGTACCTCAGTAATATCAATTACTTCCTTCCCAGATTCTTTTAAATGCTTAATTACATTTTTACGTTCTTTTTTATCATCGATACTATTCAAGCATATTACGGCAAAAGTATCTGCTAGACACATCATTACATTAGTATGATAAATCGCTTTTCGCTCTTCTTTAACAGTTTGCTTAGCTGTAAATACAATAGGAGTAAATTCAAAATCTTCACAAAATTCAATAAACAACCCTTCATCAGCTCGCTCTGATAAGGAACAATATGCAATTTCATTATCTCTATCCAAAATAACGCTTCCGGTACCTTCCAAAAATATATTTTGTTCTTCGGCTCCAGTATAATCCATTACATCAGAAATAAAAAAACCTTTTTCTTCTAATATTTCTAAGATTGCTTCCCTACGTTCTAACCTTCTATTTTCGGCAAACATTGGATACAAGCCTACAACACCATTATCATGAAAAGAAACCCAGTTGTTTGGAAATATAGAATCTGGAGTATCAGGATCCGTGGTATCATCTACAACAACAACATTAACACCTACCATTCTCAATTTTTGTACAAAGGTATCAAACTCCTCTTGTGCATTAGCATTTACATCAACACTAGCATCATTAATACTTTCTTGAAAATAATTATTTACAGCCGTTTGCTCGTTCATTCGAAAACTTACTGGCCTTATCATTAAAATAGTATCGGTTACTTGTCTCATTACTCTACTTTGGTTATCATAATTGGTTGCTTCGCCAAAAATAAGGAAATAATTATTTTAACAAAGTAAATTGCAATAGAGTTTCAAATCTTTTAATACCACACACCGAAAAGCCCCTTCTATAGCCTAGATATTTGCATTTTACTAGATGAACCTTGCATTTTATCGATTCATCTATACCAAGCTTCCATAGAACTAAAAGCAAGCAAAAAGAAACCTTCCTGTAACTATATTTGTACTGTAAAACAGAATATTATGAAAAAAATTACTTACATATTGGTTTTAGGAATTGTATTAGCATCCTGTTCAAAAGAAGATGAAATTTCAATAAACGACTTATATAATAATTCTGATTTTGAATTAACTACAATTTCAAAAAATAGCCTTTTTGGTGCTGGAGAAGAAAACATTGACTTATCTACCTTAATCATTAATAATGCAGAAAAATGGAATTCATTGGTTGAAAAAATGAATACAACAAATTCAATATCTGATTCGTTTTCAGAAACAGATATCGATTTTACCAAGTATACAATCATTGCAACCTATGATAAAGTAAGAACAACCAATGGGTACGAAATAGAAATTAAAAATGCTAGTATCAAAAACAGTACACTAACCGTTACTATAGCCCAAAAAAGTCCAGAAAGAGGAGATAAGGTTAGCACATCTATAGAACAGCCTTATCATATTGTATTGCTTCCAAAAGTACTGACAAATAAACTTACCGTAGCATACGACTAATATTCTTATTAAAGCGGCTACTATAATCATCAAAAAAAACCAATTGCATATTTATTCCTATTATACTGTTTTATTTCCTAGATACTATTCATCTATAGTTAACTTTCATTGAACTAACCTTTTATCAAGTCCGACTACTCTTTTTTAAGAAAAGGTTTTTTGTGTCATAAATTTGCAAAAAATCATAATTGAACACTATGAGAAAATCAACATATCAATTATTCCTTCTTCTTATTCTATGCGCTTGCTCAAAAAGTAATACTGATGACATAGAGGAAAAAACATATGAAAACAAAGTATATGAGATAGAAGACATTTACAATCTTTTTATCACAGGAGAAGAAAATATAGAAAAGTGCACTTTAGTAATTAATACAAAAGAAGAGTGGGAAAGCATAAAAACCAAAGCGGAAGACTTTAATGACTATTCTAACCACCTTGATCAACTACATATTGACTTCTCTAAAAAGTCTATTATTATAGCTTTTGACACTATTTATTTCAGCGGAAACTATTCCATCAAAATCACTAATGTAATATTAGAAGACAATATCCTTAATATTTCGGTTTCTCAAAAAGATCATAATAATGATACTACCGTTTTATCAACAGCAGTAACCCAACCTTTTGACATTATCATGATTGATAAAGCACCAATAGTAGAAAAAGCAACTATTTATACAAATGATTAATTGCTAACACTGCTTTGTTCCAATACAAAAAACTTTTTAACGCTTGTTTTTCTATTCTCTTATCAACGGTAATGTAGAACAGCGTAATAGTCCTTCTTGTTTGGATATCTCGGCATACGGAATCTCTTCTACGGTAAATCCTTGAGATCGCAGCCAATCATTTAGTCGTGTAAAATTCTTTTCAGAAACAACTACATTCTCAGCAATAGAAAACACATTAGAACACATGGCGTACATTTCGTCTTTTGTAATCTCAAAAACATTATCCCTACCAAAGTAGTTTACTAACCACTGATATTCTTCCTCTACTAAGAAACCGTTTTTATGCAAAATAGCCTTATCTGCACCTATTGGCTGAAAACAACAGTCTAAATGCAATGCATTTTCTTTAGCATTGGTATTTGATTTTCTCAGTTCAAAAGCCTTAACTTTTCTATTTGGAAATTGTTTTTCTAAGAAAGATATGGCAGCTTTATTTGTTCTGGCAGTAATATAACTTGAATAATCTTTGGCAGTATAAGTACCTACAAAAAGATAATCATTCCATGGCATAACATCACCACCTTCTACATGAACCTCTTCTGGAGGAGTAATTACTTTTTCCGGAGCAATATCAGCTATAATATAATCTATTGCATGCAGCTCTTCTGCTCTATCAGGAAGAATGTTTGCTTTTATAAAAATATCGTCTACTACAAAAGCAATGTCTCTTGCAAAAATTTGATTGCAATCTGTCAATACTTTTGGTCTGTATACCTTAACATTATATTTTTCAAAAACGGATGCAAATGCTTCCATTTCCTTTACCATATTTTCTTCGGTAGGATATGTTCCTTCCTTTATATAAAAAACAGATTTTGGATCATAAGCATCTTCTACTTTAGGAGTTGGCCCACAACTTTTTGCGGTTCCTAATACCACAGCTTTTAATTTTGCAGTTTCGTTTTTGACATTTAACTCTAGCATACTCTAATATTTGACTCAGCCCTATTAAGCTAATGAAGTGCAATAATAATTTATTTTAAGTATTTATACTAAACAAATACTAAAATGATTCTCCTATTGTAATATTAACTGTTGAGAATCACTTTTACTTTTTTAATTCATAATATCTAATAAGTTACAACCCAATTCTTAAAAACGAAAAAGAGGCTTCATAAAACATGAAGCCTCTAAAAACACTAAGTATTATTTTTTATCGTTTATTTACGGGAACAAAATCTCTAGATGTAGCTCCTGTATAATTTTGTCTTGGACGACCAATTGGTTCGTTATTCAAACGCATTTCTTTCCACTGTGCTATCCATCCTGGCAATCTACCCAACGCAAACATTACAGTAAACATCTCTACAGGAATCCCCATAGCTCTGTATATAATTCCAGAATAGAAATCTACATTTGGATATAATTTTCTTTTCACAAAGTAGTCATCTGTTAATGCTTCATTTGCCAAACCTTTAGCAATATCTAAAACAGGATCCTGAACACCTAAATCTCCAAGCACCTCTTCTGCAGAAACTTTAATTATTTTTGCTCTAGGATCAAAGTTTTTATATACTCTATGTCCAAAGCCCATTAATCTAAATGGATCTTCTTTGTCCTTAGCTTTCTCCATATAACGCTTTGTATCTCCTCCATCTTCTTTTATGGCTTCAAGCATCTCTAAAACAGCCTGATTAGCACCACCATGCAATGGACCCCATAGGGCAGATATTCCTGCTGATAATGATGCAAACAACCCTGCATGAGATGACCCCACAATACGAACTGTAGAGGTAGAACAGTTTTGCTCATGATCTGCATGAAGAATTAATAGTTTATCTAATGCATCAACTAAAATTTTACTCTGCACATAATCCTCATTTGGCTTTTTGAACATCATTTGCAATACGTTTTCTACATATCCCAAATTGTTATCTCCATAATCTAAAGGCAAGCCTTGTTTTTTACGAAGTGTCCATGCTACTAATACTGGGAATTTACCCATTATTTTCACAATTGCTTTATACATTTCTTCATCAGAATTAACATTTACTGATGATGGATTAAAAGCCGTTAATGCACTCGTTAAAGAAGAAAGCACTCCCATTGGATGTGCTGTTTTTGGAAAAGCATCCAAAATTTTCTTTATATCATCATCTACAAGAGACTCTTCTTTAATATCTGAGTGGAATTTATCTAATTGTTGTTGTGTTGGTAATTCTCCAAAAATCAATAAATATGCAACTTCTAAGAAATCTGCTTTTTCCGCTAACTCTTCAATAGAATAGCCTCTGTACCTTAAAATTCCTTTTTCACCATCTAAATAAGTAATTGCACTGGTGCAAGATCCTGTATTTTTGTACCCTGGATCTATAGTGGTAACTCCTCCAGTTACTCCTCTTAAGTTTTTGATATCAATTGCGATTTCATTTTCAGTTCCCTTAATTAAAGGAAAATCAAATTTCTCGCCATTAATCTCTATCGTAGCATTATCTGACATAAAATTCTATTTTTTTTTGAAGTTGGTAAGTTACAAAAATTGCACTTAATTCTCTACTTCTAGCATTAACAATTGTTCACAAAAAAAGAGGCTGTCTAAAAAGGCAGTCTCTTTTTTTTGTCTTTATTGAAAAGGATCGTAACTTTAGTTATGAGCCGAAAAGTAGTATGGAAGACCAATAATCAAGACCAACTGAGTCTGCTTCCGCCAAGTTATGATGATTTAGTACCGAATAATCATCCGGTACGTATAGTCAATTCTATTTTAGATCAGATTGATTTAAGTAGTTTAGAGCAAAGTTATAAAGGAGGTGGTACTTCTAGCTATCATCCAAAGGTTCTTTTGAAAATATTAATTTATGCTTACTTGCGTAATTTATATTCTTCTCGTAAGATAGAAGAGGCTTTAAGTGAAAATCTTCATTTTATGTGGTTGGCAGGCACTGCAAAACCAGACCATAATACCATTAGCAACTTTCGCTCTGGGAAGTTAAAACCACATTTTAAAAAGATTTTCAATCAAGTGGTGGTCTTATTAGCAGAACAAGGGTATTTAAGTTTGAAGGATATTTATGTAGATGGTACCAAGATAGAGGCTAATGCGAATCGTTATACTTTTGTGTGGGCAAAGAGTATAAAAACCTCACGTAATCGTATTGAAAAACAACTTAAAGAACTCTGGAACTATGTAGAGAAACTCTATCAGGATGAAGAACAACGTCCCAACACTCCAAACTTTGAAGCGATAGATCCCAATAAGGTATCAGATACTATAGATCAGATCAACGAAGCTTTGAAAGATAAGCCAGTTGATAAAAAAGTAAAACAAAAGCTGAACTATGCCAAAAAGAACTGGCCTAAGAATTTAGAGAAGTACAACAAGCAGGAACAGCAAATGGGAGGCAGAAACAGCATGAGTAAAACCGATCCTGATGCCACTTTTATGCGAATGAAAGATGATCATATGCAAAATGGTCAACTCAAGCCAGGGTATAATCTGCAAGCTGGCACTAATAATCAATTCATCGTTAACTACACTCTTGCCCAAACTACAGCAGACACTACAACACTGATAGACCATGTAGCTGAATTTATAGAAAGCTATGACCAAACTCCAGAACAACTTACTGCGGATGCAGGGTATGGTAGTGAAGAGAATTATGCAAACCTAGAGCGTAAAAATATTGAAGCCTTTGTAAAATACAATTACTTCCACAAAGAACAATTAGATGAAAAAAGAGGGAATTGCAAAAAACCTTTTACAGCTACAAAACTATATTACAACACAGATCAAGACTGTTATTACTGCCCAATGGGACAAGTGATGCAAAATATTGGGAGCTATCAAAAAGAAACTAAAACGGGATATTTACAAACCATAAATCGCTATCAGGCGAGCAATTGTTTAGGATGTCCTATGCGAGGAGCATGCCACAAAGCTAAGGGTAATAGAATTGTAGAGAGAAACCATAACTTAGTAAGACTTAAGGCAAAAGCAAAGCAAAAACTACTAAGCCAAGAGGGAATCGCACATCGTAAACAAAGATGCTGGGATGTAGAGGCTGTTTTTGGGAATATCAAACAGAATATGAACTTTAAGCGCTTCTTTTTAAGAGGTATCGATAAAGTTGAGACCGAAATAGGCCTAATAGCTATGGCTCACAACTTAAAAAAGGCAACAATAAGGGTTTAAGGCCTAACAACCTCTAATTAGTTCATCAACTTACAGCCCATTTAAAAATTAAACAAATTATAATCCTCAAAATAAATCAATATAAAAAGGCCGTCTAAATGTTTTTAGACAGCCTCTTCTAATTTCAAAAAATAACAGTTGCTATTTTATTTTAAAAGCATTTTTAGCAGGGAAATAAGCTACGGATCCTAACTCCTCTTCTATTCTAAGCAATTGATTATACTTAGCCATTCTATCAGATCTAGAAGCAGAACCTGTTTTTATCTGCCCAGTGCTTAAAGCTACTGCCAAATCTGCAATAGTTGTATCTTCTGTTTCACCAGATCTATGAGACATTACTGATGTATATCCAGCATTGTGTGCCATATTTACAGCTGCTATAGTCTCTGTTAAAGTTCCTATTTGATTCACTTTAATTAAAATAGAATTTGCAATTCCGTTTTTAATTCCTTTTTCTAAACGCTCTACATTGGTCACAAATAAATCATCACCAACTAACTGTACTTTATCACCAACTTTTTCTGTTAGTGACTTCCATCCATCCCAGTCGTTTTCATCCATACCATCTTCAACAGAAATAATAGGGTACTGAGCACATAAATCTGCTAAATACTGTGCTTGCTCTTCAGAAGAACGCACAGCTCCTTTATCACCTTCAAACTTGGTATAATCGTATTTACCGTTTACATAAAACTCTGCTGCTGCACAGTCTAATGCAATCATAATATCATCGCCTAGGCTATATCCTGCATTAGATACTGCCAATGCAATAGTTTCTAAAGCATCTTCTGTACCTTTTAATGTAGGTGCAAAACCACCTTCATCTCCTACAGCTGTACTTAAGCCTCTGTCATGAAGCACTTTTTTTAGATGATGAAATATTTCAGCACCCATTTGTAGTGCTGTAGAAAAATCTTTAGCACCAACTGGCATCACCATAAATTCTTGAAATGCTATTGGAGCATCAGAATGTGAACCTCCATTTATAATATTCATCATTGGTACTGGAAGTGTATTAGCACTTACTCCACCAACATATCTATACAAAGGCATACCCAGCTCATTTGCTGCTGCTTTTGCTGCTGCTAATGAAACTCCTAAAATTGCATTTGCTCCTAATTTAGATTTATTTGGAGTACCATCCAATTCAATCATTTTTGCATCAATAAGATTTTGTTCAAATACAGACATTCCAACAATTTCTTCAGCAATAGCATTATTTACATTATTAATAGCTGCTGTTACTCCTTTTCCTAAATATGCACTTAATCCATCTCTAAGCTCTACCGCTTCATGCTCTCCTGTTGAAGCTCCAGATGGAACCGCAGCTCTTCCTAAAACTCCGTTTTCAGTAATCACATCTACTTCCACAGTAGGGTTACCTCTTGAATCTAAAATTTGACGTGCGTGAACATTAATTATTATACTCATATTTGTTTTAACTTTTTATAACTTACAAATTACGAAACTACAGTCATATATAGCTGTAATTTTCACCTCATTATATAAGAATTATTATTCCTTAAGCAATTGATACTTCCTTCTGATTTTAATGCATTCCGAAAACGATTTCTATTGTTTTTAATGCATTCAAAAGTTTAGGCTTTTATTTTAAATTGGTGATGAACTGATCAAATAGATACTTGCTATCATTTGGTCCTGGGCAAGCTTCTGGATGATATTGAACTGAAAAACAATTTTTATTTTTCATACGTATTCCTGCAACAGTATCATCATTAAGATGTACATGAGTAATTTCCACTTCAGTATTTTTTTCAGTGTCCTCTCTACTGATTGCAAAACCATGGTTTTGAGAGGTTATTTCTCCTTTACCAGTTAGTAAGTTTTTAACTGGATGATTAATACCTCTATGACCATTATGCATTTTATAGGTAGAAATCCCATTAGCTAATGCTATCACCTGATGTCCTAGACAGATACCAAATAATGGAAGATCTTTATCTATAATAGTTTTTGCCAACTTTTGTGCATCAACTAAAGGCTCAGGATCCCCTGGTCCATTAGATAAAAAATATCCATCTGGATTCCATGCACTCATTTCTTCAAATGTAGCATCATAAGGATATACTTTTACATATGCTCCTCTATCTGCTAAACACTGCAAAATATTTTTCTTTACCCCAATATCCAAAGCAGCTACTTTATATGGCGAATTTTCATTACCAAAAAAATAAGGCTCTTTTGTTGACACTTTAGAAGCAAGCTCTAAACCATCCATATTTGGAATAGCCTGTACTTTTTCTTTTAAAACCTCAATTTGATCAAATTCTGTGGAGATTACAGCATTCATCGCTCCATTATCTCGGATATGAGAAACTAATGCTCTGGTATCCACATCAGAAATGGCAAACAAATTGTTTTCTTCAAAAAAAGTTTCTAAAGATTTGTCTGCAGTATCTCGGGAATGGGTGTAGCTGAAATTTTTACATATTAAACCAGCTATTTTAATACTATCTGACTGGCTTTCTGCAGCTGTAGTACCATAATTACCAATATGCGCATTGGTAGTCACCATTAACTGTCCAAAATAAGAAGGATCGGTAAAAATTTCTTGATACCCAGTAACTCCGGTATTAAAACATACTTCTCCGAAAGCAGTACCCGGTTTCCCAACCGCTTTACCATAAAAAATAGTTCCGTCTGCCAACAGTATAAACGCTTTTTCTCTTGATTGATATTTCATGAGTATCTATTTATTTTTATTTAAAAGATCACATGCTGTTTGCCATTAATATTTCTCATATATGACAAAGATTTTAACATGCTTGTTTTATTACTTATCCTTAATTAAACTTTTACAAAATAACACAAAAAAAAGGACAAACTAAAAAGTTTGTCCTTTCAAAATATGATGAATATAACATCATTTATTCTTCTGTCTTAGCATCTTCTGAAGAAGTATCAGCAGCTTTATCAGCAACTGGCTCTTCAACGTTTTTAGCTTTACTACGTCTAGTAGACTTTTTCTTAACTGGCTTAGCAGCGTTATATAGCTCGTTATAATCTACAAGCTCTATCATTGCCATATCAGCGTTATCTCCCAATCTGTTTCCTAGTTTTATAATTCTAGTATAACCTCCTGGACGACTTCCTACTTTTTCAGATACCCCACCGAATAACTCAGTTACCGCATACTTATCTCTTAAGTATCTAAAAGCTGTTCTTCTGTTATGTGTTCCTTCTGCAGCAGTTTTATTATTTTCAGCTTTAGCTTTAGTAATAATTGGTTCAACAAATACTTTTAGCGCTTTTGCTTTCGCTACAGTAGTATTGATACGCTTGTGCTCTATTAAAGAACAAGCCATATTAGCCAACATTGCTTTTCTATGTGCTGTTTTTCTACTTAAGTGATTAACTTTTTTTCCGTGTCTCATGATCTACAATTTATTCCAACCAAGGGAACAAGGTTAGTCCTTATCTAATTTATATTTTGATAAATCCATTCCGAAGTTTAGTCCTTTATTAATAACCAACTCTTCTAACTCTGTCAAGGATTTCTTACCAAAGTTTCTGAACTTCATTAAATCGTTTTTGTTAAATGATACCAAATCTCCCAATGTATCAACTTCAGCTGCCTTAAGACAGTTTAAAGCTCTTACAGAAAGATCCATGTCTATCAATTTAGTTTTCAACAACTGTCTCATATGAAGTGATTCTTCATCGTAAGTTTCAGTTTGTGCAATTTCATCTGCTTCAAGCGTAATACGCTCATCTGAGAACAACATGAAATGGTGTATTAATACCTTTGCTCCTTCAGTTAAAGCATCTTTAGGATTAATAGAACCATCTGTTTGAATTTCGAAAACTAATTTTTCGTAATCTGTTTTTTGTTCTACACGGAAGTTTTCAATACTAAATTTTACGTTCTTTATAGGAGTAAAAATAGAATCTACAGCAATAACACCTAATGGTGCATTAGCTTTCTTATTTTCTTCCGCAGGAACATAACCTCTACCTTTTTCGATAGTGATTTCCATATTGATACTTACCTTAGGATCCATATTACAGATCACTAATTCCGGGTTTAATACTTGAAAACCAGAGATAAATTTTTGAAAATCACCAGCAGTTAATTGTTCTTGTCCACTTACAGAGATAGAAACAGTTTCGTTATCTATATCTTCGATTTGTCTTTTAAAACGAACTTGTTTCAAATTCAAAATCATTTCAGTAACATCTTCAACTACTCCTGAGATAACAGAAAATTCATGTTCTACTTTATCAATTCTAACAGAAGTGATAGCAAAACCCTCTAATGATGCAAGAAGTACTCTTCTTAATGCGTTACCAACAGTTAATCCATAACCAGGTTCTAAAGGGCGAAATTCGAATTTCCCCTCAGAATCTGAAGAATCAATCATTATAACTTTATCGGGCTTTTGAAAATTAAATAATGCCATAAGATTGTTAACTTTTATTTAGAGTATAACTCGACGATTAATTGTTCTTTTATATTTTCTGGAATCTGTAGTCTTTCTGGCACAGCAACAAAGTTACCTTCCATAGTAGCTGTATTCCAAGTAATCCACTCATAAACAGCAGCGCTATTTGCTAATGAATTACCAATAACTTCTAAAGATTTTGATTTCTCTCTAACTCCAACAACATCACCTGCTTTTAATGAATAAGAAGGTATGTTTACCAACCCACCATTTACAGTTATGTGTCTGTGAGATACTAATTGACGTGCTCCACTTCTAGTTGGCGCGATGCCCATTCTATAAACAACGTTATCCAAACGAGACTCACAAATCTGAAGTAAAACTTCACCAGTAACTCCTTTAGACCTATTTGCCTTAGCAAATACAATTCTAAATTGTTTTTCCAAAATACCATAAGTGTATTTTGCTTTTTGCTTTTCCATTAATTGGATAGCATATTCAGACTTTTTACCACGTCTTCTGTTGTTTCCGTGTTGTCCTGGAGGATAATTTCTTTTTTCAAAAGATTTATCTTCTCCGAAAATTGCTTCGCCAAATTTACGAGCAATTTTAGTTTTTGGTCCAGTATATCTTGCCATTTCTACTTTAATTTAGAACGAGATTATGAATTAAGGCTTATCCTTCGATAATCGTAACAACGTTCTGTATTGAATTTAATTTAATTATACTCTTCTTCTCTTCGGAGGGCGACATCCATTATGTGGTAATGGAGTAACATCTATGATTTCCGTAACTTCAATCCCGAAATTATGAAGAGATCTGATTGCAGATTCTCTACCATTTCCAGGTCCTTTAACGTAAACCTTCACCTTTTTAAGACCAGCTTCTTGAGCTACCTTAGCACAATCTTCTGCTGCTATCTGAGCTGCATAAGGAGTGTTCTTTTTAGAACCCCTGAAACCCATTTTTCCAGCTGAAGACCAAGAAATAACGTCACCTTTCTTATTTGTCAAAGAAATAATGATATTATTAAATGAAGCAGTAACGTGAGCTTCTCCTACAGAATCCACTATTACTTTACGCTTTTTGGTCGTTTTTGTATTTGCCTTTGCCATAATACGCTACTTATTATTTAGTTGCTTTTTTCTTGTTTGCAACTGTTTTTCTTCTACCTTTTCTCGTTCTAGAGTTGTTCTTAGTTCTTTGACCTCTTAAAGGTAAACCAGATCTGTGACGAATTCCTCTGTAACATCCAATATCCATTAATCGCTTAATGTTTAATTGAACTTCTGAACGTAACTCTCCTTCGATTGTAAATGATGCTACAGCATCACGAATACGACCAATTTCGTCATCATTCCAATCAGATACTTTAGTATCTGGGCTTACTTGAGATTTTTCTAAAATCTCTTCAGCTCTACTTCTACCGATTCCAAAGATGTAAGTTAATGCTATAACCCCTCTTTTCTGTTTTGGTACATCTACTCCTGCGATTCTTGCCATAGCTTAACCTTGTCTTTGTTTAAATCTAGGATTCTTTTTGTTGATTACGTACAATCTTCCCTTTCTACGCACAATGATGCACTCGGGACTTCTCTTCTTTAGTGATGCTCTTACTTTCATTTCACTATATAATTAATATCTATATGTAATTCTTGCCTTTGACAAATCATAAGGACTCATTTCCAATTTTACCTTATCACCAGGTAATAATTTAATATAATGCATACGCATTTTTCCTGAAATGTGAGCCGTTACAACGTGTCCATTTTCTAATTCTACTCTAAACATTGCGTTTGACAATGCTTCGATTATGGATCCATCTTGCTCTATTGCTGCTTGTTTAGCCATATTATACTGCTACTTTTCTGTTTTTACCAGTTTTCATCAATCCGTCATAGTGTCTATTTAACAAATAAGAATTTACTTGTTGCATAGTATCTACTGCTACTCCTACCATAATCAGAAGCGATGTACCTCCGTAAAATAGTGCCCAATTTGCTTGCATACCTACTAGTTTTAATGCTAGTGCTGGTAGTATAGCAAGTAGTGCTAGGAACAAAGATCCGGGGAAAGTAATCAAAGACATTATTTTATCCAAATAATCTCCTGTTTCTTTTCCAGGACGTATTCCAGGAATAAACCCTCCACTACGTTTTAAATCGTCTGCCATCTTGTTGGTAGGCACCGTGATTGCTGTATAAAAATACGTAAACACAATGATCAAAAGTGCAAATAAAATATTGTACTCCAAACCAAACATGTCTGCAAATTTATTCTGTAACCATTGTCCGAATGAGGTATCTTTAAGAACACCCATACTTCCAATTGCTACAGGAGCAAACATTATTGCTTGTGCAAATATTATCGGCATTACCCCAGAAGCGTTCAACTTTAAAGGAATATATTGACGAGAACCTGTAATGTTCTTTTCATATCCTCCACTTGCTGTTCTTCTAGCATACTGCACTGGTATTTGACGTGTAGCCATTACCAATAATATACTTGCCAAAATTACGACTAGCCATAATATTACTTCAATTAGAACTAGCATAATTCCACCTACATTTTCAACTCTTGAAACAACTTCTTGTGCAAATGCTTGTGGTAACGAAGCAATAATACCTATCATAATTAATAATGAGATACCATTACCAATTCCTTTATCAGTAATTTTTTCACCTAACCACATTGCAAATACAGTACCTGTTACTAGTATGATTACAGAAGGAACAATAAATCCTAATCCTTTTCCTAATACAAAAGCACTATCTGGAACACCCAACATTCCCAATCCGTATAGATAAGCTGGTGCTTGTACGATACAGATAGCAATTGTTAGCCATCTTGTAATTTGATTGATAGTTTTTCTACCACTCTCTCCTTCTTTTTGAAGTTTTTGCAAATAAGGAATTGCTATTCCCATAAGCTGAACTACAATTGAAGCAGAAATATATGGCATAATCCCTAATGCAAATACAGATGCCTTAGCAAAGGCTCCGCCTGTAAAAGCATTTAAGATCCCCAAAAGACCTCCACCGCTAGCCTTAGAACCTAAGTCAGCTAATTGAGACCCATCGATACCTGGTATTACTACTTGTGCACCAAAGCGATACACTAGCAACAAACTAAGGGTTATAAGGATTCTTCCTCTTAACTCTTCAATTTGCCAAATATTTCTTATTGTTTCAATAAATCTTTTCATGTAGTTGTTGTGTTATTACAAAGTTACTGCTTCTCCTCCTTTTGCTTCAATAGCTGCTTTAGCTGATGCAGTAAATTTATGTACAGAAACTGATATTTTAGCGTTTAATTCACCACCACCTAGGATTTTAACTAAATCGTTTTTCCCAGCTAGTCTATTTGCAACTAAAACCTCTAAATTGATTGTATCTTTAACTGTACCTTTTTCTACAAGTTCTTGCAATTTGCTTAGATTAATACCAACATACTCTTTTCTGTTGATATTTGTAAATCCAAACTTAGGAACACGTCTTTGTAAAGGCATTTGACCACCTTCAAAACCAATTTTTCTAGAATATCCAGATCTTGATTTTGCACCTTTATGTCCTCTTGTAGCTGTTCCACCTTTTCCAGAACCTTGTCCTCTACCTACGCGTTTCCCATCTCTATGGACAGAACCTTCCGCTGGTTTTAAATTACTTAAATTCATTTGTACTCTAGTGTTATTAAGCTTCCTGAACAGAAACTAAGTGTTTAACTTTATTTACCATACCAAGAATTGCTGGAGTAGCATCATGTTCAACTACTTGTCCTAATTTTCTAAGTCCAAGAGCTATTAAAGTTCTTTTCTGGTCTTGAGGACGCTTGATATTACTTCTTGTCTGCGTTACTTTTATCTTTCCCATCTTATCTTTAATTATCCTTTAAAAACTTTGTCCAAAGATACACCTCTTTCTTGAGCTACAGAAGCTGCATTACGCAATTTCAATAGGGCATCAAAAGTAGCCTTTACAACATTATGTGGGTTAGAAGAACCTTGAGACTTAGATAATACATCTTGTACACCAACTGCTTCTAATACTGCTCTTACAGCACCACCAGCAATAACTCCAGTACCATGTGATGCAGGCTGGATATAAACCCTAGCTCCACCAAATTTACCTTTTTGCTCGTGTGGTAATGTTCCTTTTATTAAAGGAATTCTAATTAAATTTTTCTTAGCATCTTCAACACCTTTAGAAATTGCAGTAGCAACTTCCTTAGATTTTCCTAAACCGTGTCCTACAACACCGTTTTCGTCACCAACTACAACGATAGCAGAGAAACCAAATGCTCTACCACCTTTTGTAACTTTAGTAACACGTTGAACACCTACAAGACGGTCTTTTAACTCCAAACCACCCGGCTTCACTGTTTCTACGTTTTTATAATTCTGCATAATATTTCTTAGAATTTAAGTCCTGCTTCTCTAGCACCTTCTGCTAATGATTTAACTCTTCCGTGGTATAAATAACCTCCACGATCAAAAGTAATAGTTTCGATACCAGCTTTCAAACCTTTTTCTGCAACTGCTTTACCAACTAGTTTAGCAATTTCAATTTTAGATCCTGAAGCAGCTACCTCTTTGTCCCTTGATGATGCAGCAACTATAGTTGCTCCAGAATTGTCATCAATAATTTGCGCGTAAATCTCTTTATTACTTCTAAAAACGGCTAACCTTGGCTTAGTAGCAGTTCCAACAGCAATCTTTCTGATTCTATTTTTAATACGCTGTCTTTTCTCTGTCTTAGATAATTTCATAATCTTAAGTATTAAGCTGTTTTACCTGCTTTTCTTCTAAGCTGTTCTCCAACAAATTTAACTCCTTTTCCTTTGTACGGCTCAGGTTTACGCATAGAACGAATCTTTGCTGCAACTTGCCCTACTAACTGCTTATCTACAGATGTTAATTTTATAATAGGATTCTTACCTTTTTCAGATACAGTTTCCACTTTAACCTCTGGCGCCAATTGCAATACGATAGTATGAGAGTATCCTAAAGCCAAATCAAGAACTTGTCCTTGATTAGATGCTCTATACCCAACTCCTACTAATTCTAATTCCTTAGAAAATCCTTTAGTTACACCTTCAATCATGTTACTGACAAGTGCTCTATAAAGACCGTGTTTTGCCTTATGGTCTTTTGATTCAGAAGCACGCTCTAATACGATTTTACCGTCTTCTTGTTTCAATGATACTCCATTGAATTCCTGAGTAAGCTCACCTAACTTCCCTTTAACCGTAATCTGGTTTTCTTGGATGTCTAGTGTAACTCCTTCTGGAATTGCTATTGGACTTTTACCTATTCTTGACATTTTTCTTAGTCTTAATTTTTAATATACGTAACACAATACTTCACCACCTACATTTTCTCTTTGTGCTTGTTTAACTGTCATTACTCCGTGAGAAGTTGAAACGATAGCTATACCAAGTCCATTTAGAATTCTAGGCAATTCACCAGAACTAGCGTATTTACGTAAACCTGGTTTACTAATACGTTGTAACTCTTTAATCACTGGAGTTTTTGTAAGCCTATCATATTTCAAAGCTATTTTTATCACTCCTTGTGCTGTACTGTCTTCAAATTTATAACTTAAGATATATCCTTGGTCGAATAATATCTTAGTCATTTCTTTCTTTAATTTAGAAGCCGGAATCTCTACAACTCTATGACCTGCACTGTTCGCGTTTCTAATTCTTGTTAAATAATCTGCGATAGGATCTGTAATCATTTCTTTACCCTTTAAAAGTTATTACCAACTTGCTTTTCTTACTCCAGGAATTAACCCTTTGTTTGCCATTTCTCTAAACATTACACGAGAAATTCCGAATGTACGCATGTACCCTTTTGGTCTACCAGTAATTTTACATCTGTTGTGTAAACGTACAGGTGAAGCATCTTTTGGTAATTTTTGCAAACCTTCATAGTCTCCAGCTTCTTTTAAAGCCTTTCTCTTTTCAGCATACTTTGCTACCATTTTTTGTCTCTTAACCTCGCGGGCTTTCATTGATTCTTTAGCCATACTTAATTCTTTTTAAAAGGTAATCCTAATTCTGTTAGTAATGATTTAGCTTCCTTATCAGTTGGAGCAGATGTTACAAATGTAATATCCATTCCATTGATTCTATTTACCTTATCGATATCTATCTCAGGGAAAATAATTTGCTCAGTAACACCTAAGTTATAGTTTCCTCTACCATCAAAACCTGTAGCTTTAATACCTTTGAAATCTCTAACCCTTGGTAAAGCAGAAGTAACCAATCTATCTAAGAATTCGTACATTCTTTCACCACGTAAAGTAACTTTCGCCCCAATTGGCATCCCTTTACGTAATTTAAATGCAGCTACATCCTTTTTAGACAATGTAGATATTGCTCTCTGTCCTGTAATAGTAGTTAATTCATCAACAGCGTGATCAATTAATTTCTTATCAGCAACAGCAGCACCTACTCCTCTACTTAATACTATCTTTTCCAATTTCGGTACTTGCATTACGTTCTTGTATCCGAATTCTTCTGTAAGAGTAGAAACTATTCTTTCTTTATACTCTTGTTTTAATCTTGCAACGTAAGCCATTATATTACTTCATTAGATTTTTTAGCAAGTCTCACTTTCTTCCCATCCTTTTCTTCAAAACCTACTCTTGTTGTTTCTCCTTTAGAAGTCAACAATGAAAGGTTAGAAATATGAATAGGAGCTTCTTTCTTAACGATTCCTCCTTGAGGACTGTTAGCACTTGGCTTCTGATGTTTAGAAACCATGTTTACACCCTCAACTATCGCTTTGTTCTTTACACGATCTACAGTAACAATAGTACCTTCTGTCCCTTTATGGTCTCCAGCAATTACTCTTACTTTATCTCCTGTTTTTATCTTTAGTTTCGTCATCTCTTGAACTTATTATTAAAGCACCTCTGGAGCTAATGATACAATCTTCATGAATTGTTTATCACGAAGTTCTCTTGCAACAGGACCAAATACACGTGTACCTCTCATTTCCCCAGTTGGGTTTAATAGTACACAGGCATTATCATCAAATCTGATATAAGAACCATCTGGTCTTCTAACTTCTTTTCTGGTTCTTACCACTACTGCAGTAGAAACTTGTCCTTTTTTAACACTACCATTTGGAGATACATCTTTAATAGTAACAACAATTTTATCACCTACAGAAGCATATCTTCTTTTAGTACCACCTAATACACGAATAGTTAAAACTTCTTTCGCACCTGTATTATCAGCAACTCTTAATCTTGATTCTTGTTGTAACATAATTATTTAGCTCTTTCAATGATTTCAACTAATCTCCAACACTTAGATTTACTTAAAGGCCTTGTTTCCATGATCTTTACTGTATCTCCAATGTTACAATCGTTCTTTTCGTCGTGAGCAACATATTTCTTTGTCTTAGTCACGAACTTTCCGTACATAGGATGTTTTACTTTTTTAACTTCTGCAACAACTATTGATTTTTGCATTTTGTTACTAGTAACAACTCCTACTCTTTCTTTTCTTAAATTTCTATTTTCCATAAAGCAGAATCGAATTATTGTAATTCTCTTTTAGTTAACTCAGTCGCTAACCTAGCCACTGTTTTTCTCACTTTTCTAATTTGAAGCGGATTTTCCAATGGAGTTACGCTATGAGCCATTTTTATATCTGCATATTGTTTTTTCACTTCAGCTAATCTAGCCTGAAGATCCGCAGTAGATAATTCTATTATTTCTGATTGTTTCATAATACTATCAAATTAAGCTGAATAATCTCTAGCTACAATAAACTTAGTTTTTACTGGCAACTTTTGTGCCGCTAATCGAAGTGCTTCTTCAGCGATTTCCTTAGAAACCCCAGCAATTTCGAACATTATTCTTCCAGGTTTCACAACTGCTGCAAAATATTCCGGCGCACCTTTACCTTTACCCATACGCACCTCTAAAGGCTTCTTTGTAATAGGCTTGTCTGGAAATATTTTTATCCATAACTGACCTTCTCTTTTCATAAAACGGGTTGCCGCAATACGAGCCGCCTCAATCTGGCGAGCAGTTAAAAAAGAAGCATCCAAAGACTTAATACCGAACATACCATTTGAAAGTTCTGTTCCTCTACCGGAATTCCCATTCATACGGCCTTTTTGCATCTTACGAAACTTGGTTCTTTTTGGCTGTAACATGTTTTCGTTTTACTTTAAATAAATTACTTTCTTCTTCGAGCTTTTCTAGGTCCTGAATTATCATTCCCTTTTCCTTGTTTTTTAGACATCCCCACTAATGGAGAAAGATCTCTCTTACCATAAACCTCTCCTTTCATGATCCATACTTTAATCCCTAATCTTCCATAGGTAGTATGAGCTTCATTTAAAGAATAGTCTATGTCAGCTCTAAAAGTTGACAACGGAATTCTTCCGTCCATATAAGATTCAGAACGTGCCATTTCAGCACCATTTAAACGTCCAGAAATTAAAATTTTAATTCCTTCAGCATTCATACGCATTGCAGCAGCAATAGCCATCTTCATTGCACGTCTGTATGAAATTCTATTTTCAATCTGACGAGCAATACTTGCTCCTACTAAATTTGCATCCAGCTCTGGTCTTTTAATTTCAAAGATGTTTATCTGAACCTCTTTTGAAGTAATTTTCTTAAGCTCCTCTTTCAACTTGTCTACCTCTTGGCCACCTTTTCCGATAATAATACCAGGTCTAGCAGTAGTGATAGTAACGGTTACAAGCTTTAAAGTTCTCTCGATGATTACTCTAGACACACTCGCTTTAGATAAACGAGCATGAATATACTTTCTTACTTTATAATCTTCGGCAAGTTTATCACCGTAGTCATTTCCTCCGTACCAGTTAGATTCCCATCCTCTGATAATCCCAAGACGATTTCCGATTGGGTTTGTTTTCTGTCCCATATTAACTTGCTGTATTATTTTTAGCTCCAACTACGATAGTAACGTGGTTAGATCTTTTTCTAATTCTGTGTGCTCTTCCTTGAGGTGCAGGTCTCAATCTTTTCAACATACTACCACTGTCAACTCTAATTTCTTGAACAAACAATTCAGCATCTTCAACACTTGCATCTTCGTTCTTAGCTTGCCAGTTAGCAATTGCAGACAATAAAAGTTTCTCTAAACGACGAGAAGCCTCTTTTGAACTGAACCTTAAAATAGCTAATGCCTTTTCTACATTCACCCCTCTAACTAAATCTGCTACGATTCTCATCTTACGTGGTGAAGTAGGGCAGTTATTCAACTTCGCAAACGCCAAAGACTTCCTAGCCTCTTTCATCTGATCTGCTCTTACTCTTTTTCTAACTCCCATTACTTAACTATTTTTTACCTTTATTTTTAGCACCTGCATGACCTCTAAAAGATCTTGTTGGTGAAAACTCTCCTAATTTATGACCTACCATATTCTCTGTAACATATACAGGAACAAACTGACGACCATTATGTACAGCAATTGTTTGACCGACAAAATCTGGAGTAATCATAGATGCTCTAGACCATGTCTTTATAACTGCTTTCTTTCCTGATTCAACATTTCGTTGAACTTTCTTATCTAAACTATTGAGAACGTAAGGTCCTTTTTTTAATGAACGTGCCATCTTATCTTATTTTTTTCTACGTTCTACAATATACTTATTACTCGCTTTAGTTTTAGAACGTGTTCTAAATCCTTTAGCCGGAATACCATTTCTGGATCTTGGGTGACCTCCAGAAGATTTCCCTTCACCACCACCCATTGGATGATCCACAGGGTTCATCACAACTGGTCTTGTTCTTGGTCTTCTTCCCAACCATCTACTTCTACCTGCTTTACCAGATACTAGTAATTGGTGATCAGAATTAGAAACTACTCCTACTGTTGCAACACAATTAACCAAAATTAATCTTGTTTCACCAGAAGGTAATTTCACTGTAGCATACTTACCATCTCTTGCCATAAGCTGTGCAAAAGCACCAGCACTACGAGCCATAACAGCTCCTTGACCAGGTCGTAATTCTATACAAGAAATCACTGACCCTAATGGAATATCACTAAGCGGCAAAGCATTTCCAATTTCAGGAGCAATACCCGAACCAGACTCTACTTTTTGACCTACTTGAAGACCATTTTGAGCAATGATATATCTTTTTTCTTCGTCAGCATATTTCACCAAAGCAATAAATGCTGTTCTGTTTGGATCGTATTGAATAGAATCAACAATAGCTTCTCCGCTCTTGTCTCTCTTAAAATCAATAACACGATACCTTTTCTTATGACCACCACCTTTATAGCGCATGGTCATTCTTCCTTGACTGTTTCTACCACCAGACCTTTTTAACGGAGCAAGCAAGCTTTTCTCCGGCTTATCAGTAGTAATGGCGTCAAATCCATTAACTACTCTAAAACGCTGTCCTGGCGTAACTGGTTTTAATTTTCTAACTGACATCTCTTGTCTTTACTTAAATATTACTATAAAAATCTATAGCATCCCCTTCAGCTACATCGATAATTGCTTTTTTATAAGCATTCGTCTTACCGTTTTGGATACCAGTTTTTGTAAATTTTGTTTTTCTATTAGGACCATAAACCATAGTCCTAACCTTATCAACAGAAACTCCATAAGCAGTCTCAATTGCTTCTTTGATCTCAAGCTTATTAGCTCTTAAATCCACAACAAACCCATAACGATTATTTAACTCGCTATCAGCGTTCATCTTTTCCGTAATAATTGGCTTAATTAATATTCTCATAACCTCTTATTTTGCTAAATTAGCTTCAATTCCCTCTAAAGAACTTTCCAACAAGACTAATGCTTCATTGTTAAGAATCTTATAAGTACTTAATTCTGAGGACTTTACAGCTTCAGACCCCTTTAAATTACGTGATGACAAATATACATTATTATTTGAATCACCCAACACAAACAAAGATTTTTTACTATCTAACCCTAAGGCTCTCAAAACATCAACGAAATTCTTTGTCTTTGGTGCTTCAAATTCGAAGTCCTCCAAAACAACAACTTCACTCGCTTTTGCCTTAATACTTAATGCAGATTTACGAGCTAAACGTTTTAAATTTTTGTTAAGTTTTGTCGTATAATCTTTTGGTCTAGGACCAAAAATTCTACCACCACCTCTAAAAACTGGAGACTTAATACTACCTGCTCTTGCAGTACCAGTTCCTTTTTGTTTCTTTATTTTTCTAGTACTACCAGTTATCTCTGCTCTTTCTTTAGCTTTATGAGTACCTTGACGTTGGTTACCCATAAACCTTTTTACATCTAAATAGACAGCATGATTATTTGGCTCAATACCATAAACAGCATCAGAAAGCTCAACCTCTCTACCTGTTTCTTTTCCTTGAATATTTACAACTGCTACTTTCATTACTTCTGAACGATTACATAAGCATTATTATGTCCAGGAACACAACCTTTTATCACTAAAAGATTTTTATCCGCAACAACTTTTAACACTTTTAAGTTTTGTACTGTTACTTTTTCTCCACCCATTCTACCGGCCATTTTCATTCCTTTGAAAACCCTAGCAGGATAAGATGCAGCTCCAATAGATCCTGGTGCTCTTAAACGGTTATGCTGACCGTGAGTAGCTTGACCTACACCAGCAAAATTATGACGTTTAACAACCCCTTGGAAACCTTTACCTTTTGATGTAGCAGATACATCAACAAATTCTCCTTCTACAAAGTGATCTACCGCAATAGTATCACCTAATTTATACTCACCCTCAAAACCTTTGAACTCAACGACTCTTTTCTTAGGAGATACACCTGCTTTTTTAAAGTGACCTAAGTCAGCTTTATTAGCACGCTTTTCTGCCTTGTCATCGAAACCCAGTTGAAGTGCATTATAGCCATCAACCTCTTCAGTTCTGACTTGGGTAACTACGCATGGCCCAACTTCGATAACAGTACATGGAACATTTTTTCCATTCTCATCAAAGATGCTGGTCATACCTACCTTTTTTCCTATTAACCCAGACATATTTATTTATTGATTTATAATTAATTACTCTTTAAAATTCCTGTAAAAATAAACAGGGCTGAAAATACTTCAACCCTGAATGTATTTTACCGTTTTTCCTTCGCGAAACGCTCCGGACATGTCACTAAAAGATACTCTTTTAGCTTTTATCTCATCAAACTTTAATCTCTACTTCTACTCCACTTGGTAATTCAAGCTTCATTAAAGCATCAATAGTCTTAGAAGAAGAACTATAGATATCCAAAATTCTTTTATAAGAACTTAACTGGAACTGCTCTCTAGACTTCTTATTAACGTGAGGAGATCTCAATACTGTAAAAATTCTCTTATGTGTTGGTAATGGAATTGGCCCAGTTACAACAGCTCCTGTAGTTTTTACAGTTTTTACAATCTTCTCCGCTGACTTATCAACTAAATTATGATCGTATGACTTTAATTTTATTCTAATTTTTTGACTCATTTTTTTTTCAATTTAAGCGATTATTCTCCCTTAGAAGCCTTAATTACTTCTTCTGAAATATTAGAAGGAGTCTCAGCATAGTGAGAAAACTCCATAGTAGACGTTGCTCTACCAGAAGACATAGTACGTAACGCAGTTACATAACCAAACATTTGAGATAATGGAACATCAGCCTTAATAACTTTAGCCCCTGCCCTATCATCCATATTGTTCACCTGACCGCGTCTACGGTTAAGATCCCCAACAATATCTCCCATGTTTTCTTCTGGAGTCAATACCTCTAACTTCATGATTGGCTCCATTATTACAGCACCAGCAGCCTTAGCAGCAGCCTTATACCCTAATTTAGCGGCCAATTCAAAAGACAAAGCATCCGAATCCACAGCATGGAAAGAACCATCCTTAAGAGTAACCTTCATCGTATCCATTTCATAACCCGCCAAAGGACCATTATTCATCGCCATTGCAAAACCTTTCTCCACAGAAGGAATAAACTCCTTAGGTATACGTCCTCCTTTTATCTTATCAACAAACTGCAATCCATTTCCTTCGAAATCCTCATCAACAGGGCCCATTTCAAATGAAATATCCCCAAACTTACCACGTCCACCAGATTGTTTCTTATAAACTTCTCTATGATCAGTAGTTCTCGTTAACGCTTCTTTATACTCAACCTGAGGCTCTCCAACATTAACCTCTACATTAAACTCACGTCTCATACGATCAACAAGAATATCCAAGTGCAATTCTCCCATTCCTGAGATAATTGTTTGCCCAGAAGCTTCATCTGTCTTCACTACGAATGTAGGATCCTCTTCAGCCAACTTAGCCAAAGCCATTCCCATCTTATCAACATCAACCTTAGTCTTTGGCTCTACCGCAATACCAATTACTGGAGCAGGAAAATCCATACTCTCCAACACAATTGGATGTTTCAAATCTGTTAACGTATCACCAGTCTTAATATCCTTAAAACCAACAGCCGCACCAATATCTCCTGCTTCGATATAATCGATAGCATTTTGCTTATTAGCGTGCATTTGATAGATACGAGAAATACGTTCCTTTTTTCCAGAACGATTATTCAACACATAAGAACCAGCATCTAAACGACCAGAATACGCTCTAAAGAAAGCCAAGCGACCAACAAAAGGATCTGTAGCAATCTTAAAAGCTAAAGCAGCAAACGGCTCCTTAACATCTGGTTTACGAGAAATCGATTCTTCCGTATCAGGATCGATACCTGTAATAGCTTCCTTATCTACAGGAGAAGGCAAATACCTACAAACTCCATCCAACAAAAACTGCACTCCTTTGTTTTTAAACGCAGAACCACAAACCATAGGTATAATACTCATATCCATAACAGCAGCTCTTAACGCATTATGAATCTCTTCTTCTGTAATAGAATTTTCATCCTCGAAGAACTTCTCCATAAGAGTCTCATCATACTCAGCAACCGCCTCAATCAGCTTAGCCCTATACATCTTAACATCATCAACCATATCCTCAGGGATATCAATAATATCAAAAGTAGCTCCAAATTTCTCATCACGCCACACAATAGCTCTGTTCTGAACTAAATCTACAACGCCTTTAAAATTTTCTTCATCACCAATCGGTAAAACAATAGGAACCGCATTAGAACCTAACATTTCTTTTACCTGGCGACAAACCATTAAAAAATCAGACCCTTGACGGTCCATTTTATTAACGAAACCAATACGAGGAACTTTATAATTATCAGCCAATCTCCAGTTAGTTTCAGATTGCGGCTCAACACCATCAACTGCACTAAACAAGAAAACCAACCCATCAAGAACCCTTAACGAACGGTTAACCTCAACTGTAAAATCAACGTGACCAGGAGTATCAATAATATTAAAATGATACCCTTTAGTATCTGCTATAGATTCTCCATTTTCAGTAGGAAACTCCCAGGTACAAGTAGTAGCAGCAGAAGTAATTGTAATACCACGCTCCTGCTCTTGCTCCATCCAGTCCATAGTAGCAGCACCATCATGAACCTCACCAATCTTATGACTTACACCTGTATAAAACAACACACGCTCAGTCGTAGTAGTCTTACCCGCATCAATATGCGCAGCAATACCAATATTTCTTGTATATTTTAAATCTCTCCCCATTTCTTAGAATCTAAAATGCGAGAATGCTTTATTCGCTTCAGCCATCTTATGAGTATCAGTTCTTTTCTTAACCGCTGCACCTTCTTCTTTAGCCGCAGCTAAAACCTCTGATGCCAAACGCTGAGCCATTGACTTCTCGTTACGCTTACGCGAATAACTAATCAACCACTTCATCGCCATAGATACTTTTCTATCTGGCCTGATCTGTCTAGGAATCTGAAACGTAGCTCCACCAACACGACGCGATCTCACTTCAACATGAGGCATCACATTTGACAATGCATCTTTCCAAATCTCTACAGCAGACTTTTCTTCGTCTGTCTTTTTTTGCTCCACGATATCCATTGCATCATAAAACACTTTAAAAGCTACTGACTTTTTACCATCCCACATAAGATTATTAACAAATCTAGTTACTAACTGATCGTTAAATCTTGGGTCTGGTAAAAGAGGCCTCTTTTTTGCCGCTCTTTTTCTCATTTCTTCTGTTTTCTTTTAAAAGTTTTAATTACTTCTTTGGACGCTTAGCACCATACTTAGATCTTCTTTGCGTTCTACCCTCGACACCAGCGGTATCTAAAGCTCCACGAACGATGTGATATCTAACACCTGGCAAATCCTTTACTCTTCCTCCTCTTACTAATACTATCGAGTGCTCTTGTAGGTTATGTCCTTCTCCAGGGATGTATGCGTTTACCTCATTACCATTAGTCAAACGAACTCTTGCTACTTTACGCATAGCTGAATTCGGTTTCTTTGGTGTAGTAGTATAAACACGCGTACAAACCCCTCTTCTTTGAGGACACGAATCTAAAGCAGCCGATTTACTCTTCTTAGTAATGGAAACTCTTCCTTTTCGTACTAACTGTGAAATTGTTGGCATAATTTACTATTACAATATTTTGTTATAAATATATAAAACCCTCTTTTAGGGTCGGCAAAGGTAAAAATAATTATCAATAAATCAAATCTTAAGTCATTAATTTTTAAAGCGATAGTAACTATATATTACAAACAAAATAAAAAGTAGCAAATAAGCACTTAAACGACATTAGTAAATGTGACAAAATAATTAACTTTAATGCGCCATCAAAACAAATAATATTCATCATCCAACAAACCTAACATTCTAGCCGGACAGCATCAATCTAATTCGTCTTTAACTTCTAATTTTAAGATTCACACTTTATCTATTCCATTTTTTTTAACCCAGCCCACAACCTAAAGCAACTTCATGACCAACTCAACACATCCTTATATATAAGCATCAAAAAAAAAAAAAAAAAAAAACTAGGATTAACAAAAGTCACTTTTTCTCCCCTAACACAAAAAAAAACTTCTTTAAAAACTAACAGTAATTCCAAATTAATAACTCAACACTACTTAATCCCTCACAAAAAACCTATCATGGTATTTGAAATCTTAAATTATTTGCTCCAGAACACTAACAACTTGTCAATATACCTCATTTACTCAATCAGAATAACCAAACTAGCCTGGGACCCTCCACTTACTTACATAATCGCATAAACAAACAGAACACCACATCAAGCCTTAAACCCACATTGACTACCGAGCAATTCTTACCCTCCTTTCTACCACTCAAACACAACTCAGGCTGTCTCAATGCCTACCAACCACATATCTCTTAACACTAGAGCACCAAATCGTCGTATTTACCCTCCTCAACACACTAACAACTAGGAACAACAACATCTTTGCATACAAAAAAAAAAAAAAAAAAACTAATCATCATCTAGTTACATCACAACCATTATAACGAAGCACTCACACTACGAAACCTAGCCTCTTTGATAACGCTCTACACAACACTTAATTTCTAAAAGAACCTCCAGACACTATCTATTTAACAAAACAGCCTTCAAATTAAGGAAACAAAAGGAAACCTCTTCACCCTACCAGTCTGACCATCCAAACCAACAAAAGGGTGCAAACAAAAAAAAACCATCAACCTACCAAAAAACCCTAGACACAAAAACACATCAACAAAACAAGATCTGAATATCTCAAACCCGTAAACCCCTATCAAAATACACCATTAAACCTCAACAAATTACACCTATCGGAGATTTCATGCTGTTAATCGGTATCTTGAAGAATTAACATTAAACTCACGCTACCACAACAAAACAAAACAGACTAAGAACAGTCTATAAACAAAAAAAACAAACCAACTTCCTTATTTACAGACCAAAACATCATAAACAAACTCACCCAACTACAATGTATAAATTAGATGACTTCTTAACATATTTAGTGTGTAAAATTGTTAAATCTTAAATTTTTACTAAAAAACATTGCACAATTAACATTAAATTATCATTTTTGGCGCAGCTAATTCAAATAATTTAAAAAAATGAGAACAAAGTTTAGTGGAATTTTAACGCTAATTCTAGCGTTTGTTGTGCATTTAACCTTTGCACAGGAAAAAACAATCTCGGGTAACATTACAGATCAGGACGGTCTACCTTTACCAGGAGTAAACATTTTAGTACAGGGAACCGCAAATGGTACCCAGTCAGATTTTGACGGAAACTACACCATCAAAGGCAATGTAGGAGAAACTTTATTATTTTCTTACTTAGGACAAAAAGATGCTTCAAGAGTGATTGGAGGAACTAACACCATTAACATACAAATGGAAGAAGATTCTCAAGCATTAGAAGAAGTTATTGTTGTAGGATATTCTTCTTTCCGAAAATCGGAAGTTACTGGTTCTGTAGTTAAGCTAAACTCAGAAACAATTAGTGAGGTGATAACTCCAACAGTAGATCAAGCTTTACAAGGAAACGTTTCTGGTTTAACAGTAAGTGCTAATTCAGGAACACCTGGATCAACATCACAAATAAGGATTAGAGGTATCAGCTCTATCACAGCAGGAAATGAGCCTTTGTATGTTATAGATGGAGTACCCATAAACAACGACAATGTTTCCAGCTCAACAGCCTCTTCTTTTATGTCATCATTAACAGGTTTAGACAACAATAATATTGAGTCTATAACTGTACTAAAGGACGCCTCAGCAACTTCTCAATATGGAGCCAGAGGAGCCAATGGTGTAATCCTTATTACTACTAAAACTGGAAGATCAGGAAAAACCAATTTTACATTTAGTTCTTCTTACGGATTTCAAAATGATGCCGTAGATGGACCAACACCACTTACTGCTGCTCAGCGTTTAGAACTAACAGCAGAAGCATACTTTAACGATGGTGTATATTCAACTGTAGCTGCTGCTGAATCCGCGTTACTAGCATCACCCACTTATAGTGATTGGGATGCTGCTGGCAGACCAGAAGGAAACTGGGCCGATGCTGTAGCAAATGATGACGCAGTAATCCAACAACATAGTCTTTCTGCATCTGGCGGGGGAGAAACTCATACTTTCTTTGCATCACTAGGGTACATGAATCAAGAAGCAACAGTTATTGGATCTGATTTCGAAAGAGTTACTGGAGCTATTAATTTAACAAAAAATTTAACTCCTAAATTAAAGTTTTCATCTAATAACTCTGCTGCATATTCAGAGCAAAATGCTTATTTGGAAAGAAGCGCTTATTTTGAAAGCCCAAGATCTGCAAAATTTTTCCTATCACCATTAGTGCAACCATATAATGAAGATGGTACACTTAATGAATTTGGAGGCTCACTTCCAAACCCATTGATTCTGGTAAGAGACAATATTAATGTTAACAAATTTACAAGAATAGTAACAAACAATGCTTTAACTTGGGATATTGGAAATGGTTTTAGCGTAGGAACTAGAGTTAATGTTGATTATCAAATATTCAACAGACAGACTTATTCTAATAGAAACTATGGCTACGGAGCTCCTACACAAGGTGACGCAGGACAATACTCTCGAAACAATGTTTTTTATGTGTTTCAAAACCATATTGACTATAACCTAGGTCTAGGTGAAAATCATAATTTAGACTTCAAAGTAGTACAAGAATTTCAGAAAAACAGAAGATATTTTCTTGGAGCAGAGGGTGAAAACTTTGCTGATGATGGGCTTACAAATTTAGACAGTACAGGAAAACCAACAAATGTGATATCTAGTTTCACTGACTGGTCTGTAGCTGCTTATTTGGCAACAGTGCATTATAGTGGATTTGATGCTAAATATGTTGTAGATTTATCATATAGAAGAGAAGGTAGTTCTAGGTTTCATGCAGATAACAGATGGGGAAACTTCTGGTCAGTTGGTGCAGGATGGAATATTCATAAAGAATCATTTCTTTCAGACGTTAGTTTCATTAACAACCTAAAACTAAGAACTGCTTACGGTGTTACTGGTAATGCTGACATTGACCTAAATGACTATCAAGCTAAATTTGGTTTTGACGATAGTTATGGTGGTGAAGGAGCTCAAAAAGTTTCATCTTTTGGTAATAATGACTTATCATGGGAAATTTCTTCTACATTTGATATTGGTCTTGATTTTGGACTTTTTGACAATGTCTTTACTGGTAGTATTGGATATTTCGCTAGAGAGTCTAAAGATTTACTACTAAATGTACCACTTTCACAAACAACAGGATTCACAACTCAGGTACAGAATATTGGTGCACTAACCAATAGAGGTATTGAAGTTGATTTTAATTTTAATATCGTAAGATCAGATGATTTCAACCTTTCTTTAGGTGGTAACGTATCTACCGTTGAGAATGAAGTTACAGAATTGGCACTTGATCCAAATGGAATTGAAAGAACCATAACGACGAGTACAACTAGAATTGAATCGGGACACCCAGTTCGCGGTTGGTATATGCCTACATGGGCTGGAGTAAATCCAACTACAGGTGTTGAAGAGTTTTTCGTTAACGGAGTTGACGGAACAACCACTGACAACTATAATGACGCCGAAGCTGTATGGCAAGGAGACAGCGCATTACCTAAACTTACAGCAGGTCTAAACATACACATAGACTATAAAGGATTCTTTTTAGATGCTAATGGATATTACGCAGGTGGTCATAAAATTTACGAAGGATGGCACAGGTATCTAAACCAATCTAACGCCTACCCTATATTGGCTTTTCAAGGCTATAATACGTTAATGGATAGATGGCAACAACCAGGAGATACTGGGGTAAGAAATGGAAAGTTCTCAACCTCTTTCACTCCTTGGGAACAAAACTCAAAATACCTGACCGACGGGGACTTTATAAGATTAAGAAGTTTTACTTTAGGACATAACTTTAAGAACAAATTCGAGAAGTTTGGAATTGCTAATCTTCAAATATATGTTAGAGGAAACAACTTACTAACATGGGTAAAAGACGATAACTTATTATACGACCCAGAAGTTGATCTTGGCGGACAAACAGGATTAGAAACACCTTCTGCTAAATCTATTTCATTCGGGTTAACTTTAAACTTTTAAAATAATGAGACAAATAATTAAAATAACAACAGTATTAGCTTCAGCTTTAGTACTATTTAATGCATGTTCTACTAATGATATAGAACCTACATTAGCTCAAGAAAAAGATGTTGATGGTAGTATTGTTAATGTAAGTAATCTATATAGCATTCTTAAAGGTGCTCATGACATATTAACTGACGATGAACTTTATGGCCGCGATATTATAGCTACCAATGAGGTAAGATCTGACAACTGTTTTTCTAACGGAAACTCAGGTAGGTTTTCTACACAAGCAGAATACAAATACAATGATAATACAGGGTTTATTTGGGAAGATGCTTATGAAGTTATAGCAAATGCCAATATAATCATTGCAACAGATATTACTACTTTAGAAGGAGATCAGAACTATGGTAAACATATTCAAGGGCAAGCATATGCCTTAAGAGCATTAGCTCATTATGATTTACTAAGACATTATGGTCAGCAACATTCAACTGCAGGAAATCTTGGAGTTCCTTATGTTAAAACATTCAAAGGAGAAGATCTTTTTCCAGCTAGAAATACCGTTGACGAAAACCGTACTGATATTTACGCTGATTTAGAAACTGCATATTCTATGATGACTTCTTCTTTTGACACATCAAAAACCTTAATTTCTAAGTATGCTGCAAAAGCGATAGAATCTAGAGTAGCTATTTACTTTGGTGACTGGGGAAGAGCAAAAGACGCTTCTGAAATTGTTATTGGATCTACATCATATTCCATTGCTACGGCAGCGAGTTTTGTAAGTAATTGGGCTACTACCGAAGCTCCTAACTCTATCTTCGAATTGGCTTTTGCTGGTGATGATTCTAGAGGAGGAAACTCTTTAGCTTACATTTACAGGTTCCCTACAGATGAGCCAGGAGGTTATGGAGATGTAGAAGTAGTTTCTGGATTAGATGACCTATTTGAAGGCACTGATGTTCGTGGAGATATTTTAGGCTACCAACATGAAGGTACTAAATTAAGAAACATGGGTAAATACCCTGACACAGCTACTGGTACAGATAACATACCTGTTTTGAGATATGAAGAAGTAATATTGAACTACGCTGAAGCATTATTTGAACTAGGAGATGCTGATGCCTTAACGCAATTAAACTTAATCACATCAAACAGAGGCGCTACTGCTTATGCTACTATTTCTAAAGACAACATTCTTAACGAAAGAAGAAAAGAATTGATGTTTGAAGGATTTAGATTTGACGATTTAATGAGAACAGGAAAAAGTATAGATGTACTTGGATCTAGTCAAAATCTCGTACAAACTCTTTCATATCCTGCTGATTTATTTGTATATCCAATTCCAGCTTCTGAAGTAAATGCAAATTCAAACATGGTACAAAATAAAGGGTACTAATAAAATTTAAAAAAATCTAAAGATTTAAAACCATCCGATAATTCGGATGGTTTTTTTTTTACCTTTACCCCATGAAAAAAGAGGACTATCAAATTTTTGGAATACGTGCGGTTATTGAAGCTATTAATGCTGGAAAATCTGTAGATAAAGTTTTTATCCAGAAAGGACTTAGAGGAGAGCTATTCAAAGAATTAGAGGAGTTAATTCGTGAACACCAAATTAACAGTTCTTTTGTTCCTGTTGAAAAACTAAACCGCCTTACCAAAAGTAATCATCAAGGTATTGTTGCCAATACTTCTCCTATTGAATTTCATGATTTTGAAGAACTCGTTATTTCTGCAATGGAAAGTGGGAAAACACCTTTATTTTTATTACTAGACCAACTGTCTGATGTTCGTAATTTTGGTGCTATTATCAGAACTGCAGAATGTACTGGTGTAGATGGTATCATAATTCCCAAAAATGGATCTGCTCCTGTTACTGCCGATACTATTAAAACTTCAGCTGGAGCGGCATTTAAAGTTCCTATCGCAAAAGTAGGACATATTAAGGATGCTGTTTTCTTTTTACAAGCTTCAGGAGTAAAAGTAATTGCCGCTACTGAAAAAACCGTAAACCATGTTTATGATGTTTCTTTTATCGATCCTTGTGCTATAATTATGGGATCTGAGGATACAGGAATATCACCTTCTATATTAAAAGTCGCTGACGACAAAGCAAAATTACCACTATTAGGAGAAATTCAATCCTTGAATGTATCTGTTGCTTGTGGTGCATTTTTGTATGAAGCTGTTAGACAACGAAGATAAAATAGCTGCTATTTTTTATGCTCCTCATTTGACTTAAAGATATAGTTTACAGTAAACCCCTCTGGGGCCTCCTCTTCTTCTTTAAGCTCAACAAAATTCCCGTTTTCATCAAAATGCTTTAAAAACGGATCATTATCTTCATTATAATTTTCCTTCTCCCAATCGTATTTTTTTATCACCGGAGCTTTTATCTTTAATAAATATGCCAATACCAATCCAGATATAAAACCAGAGAGGTGTCCTTCCCAACTTACTCCATCTTTTACTGGAAAAACATACCAGAGCAATCCCCCGTACAAAAAAACCACAACTAAAGACAACGCAACTAATCGGAAATGTTTGGTTAATATTCCCTTAAAAAATATAAAGCTTACCAAAACATAAATCAGTCCACTTGCACCAATATGGTAAGAGTTTCTAGCAATCAACCAGGTAAGCCCCCCTGAAAACAATACCCCTAAAAGCACAACTTTCCAACTGACAGTTCTGTAAAAATAGAACAATGCACTAAGTAAAATAAACAACGGAAAGGTATTGTGATACAAATGTTCTGTTGATCCATGAATAAAAGGGCTAAACAAAATACCTCTTAACCCGCTAAAACTTCTGGGATAAACTCCGAATACATTAAAATTAACATTAAAGGTAATTTCAACCCAATAAACAACCCATATTGCAAGTACAAAAAGAAATGGTACTGCAAATAAACTTGTAGAAATTTTAAAATACTGATGTTCTTTCATTTAAAAACGTATTGCTCCTTTAGTCATATAACCATCAAAAAACTAACCAAAAGTTTTAGCCTGTAAAATTGTCATTCCTATAAATGTATTAATTTTACATCATGAATGAACCTTTAGCGGAACGTATTCGTCCAAAAACATTACCTGACTACCTAAGTCAAACTCATCTTGTTGGTGAAAATGGCTCTCTTACCAATCAGATAAAATCTGGAAATATCCCTTCATTAATTCTTTGGGGACCTCCAGGAACAGGTAAAACTACGCTGGCAAATATTATTGCCACAGAAAGCAAACGTCCATTCTATACACTTAGCGCAATAAGTAGTGGTGTAAAAGAAGTAAGAGCTGTGATTGATAAAGCAAAACAAAGCGGAGGCTTATTTACTGCTAAAAGTCCTATTTTGTTTATTGATGAAATCCACAGGTTTAGCAAATCACAACAAGACTCCCTTTTAGCGGCTGTTGAAAAAGGGTGGGTAACACTAATTGGTGCCACAACAGAAAATCCAAGTTTTGAGGTTATTCCAGCACTTTTATCTCGTTCGCAAGTTTATATTTTAAATCCATTTAGTAAAGACGACCTTAACAATTTACTAAAAAGAGCACTAAAAAAAGATAATGTATTAAAGGAAAAAAAAGTAATACTTAAAGAAACAGAAGCGCTATTGAGATTGTCTGGTGGTGATGGTAGAAAACTACTCAATATTTTTGAACTAGTTATCAATTCTGAAAACAAAGAAAGTATCACGATCACAAACGAACTTGTACTTAGTAAGGTTCAGAAAAACACTGTTTTGTACGACAAAACTGGAGAACAGCACTATGACATTATTTCCGCTTTTATAAAATCTATTCGGGGTAGCGATCCAAATGCTGCCGTCTATTGGCTAGCAAGAATGATTGAAGGCGGAGAAGATGTAAAATTTATAGCGAGACGTTTATTAATTTCTGCCTCAGAAGATATTGGCAATGCTAATCCTACTGCACTGGTAATTGCCAACAATACATTTCAGGCTGTTTCTGCTGTGGGCTATCCAGAATCCAGAATTATACTAAGTCAATGTACCATCTATTTAGCTACATCAGCGAAAAGCAATGCTTCTTATTTAGCAATAGGAAAAGCACAGCAAAAAGTAAAAGAAACTGGAGATCTCTCTGTACCTATAGCCATCAGAAATGCACCTACAAAACTTATGAAAGATCTAGGGTATGGAAAAGAGTATAAATATTCACATGATTATGAAAACAATTTTGTAGCACAAGACTTTCTTCCTGAGGAGATAAAAGACACCGCTTTTTACAATCCCGGAAATAACAAAAGAGAAAACAGCATTAGAGATTTTCTGAAAAAAATATGGAAATCTAAATACAACTACTAAAATTTAATAGCATATTGTTCAGACTTTAATACTCCTTCGGCGTAATATTCTAAGAACCAAATGCCTTTCTTAAAAAACAATAAACCCGGGCTGCCTTTAACATCAGCAATAAAAATATTGGGACTAGATGTTTTTTTGATCTTACAAACTACCTGTGGTGTTTTATCTATTAATTGATAGCCGTTTCCAACCGTTTGTGCATTTAATTCCATCAACCCTCTTGATATAGCAGCAGCTTTGCTCACTTCTTTTATATCGTTTTTATAAGAAACTTCAATTACATCTTTCTTATCATCAATAATATCAGCAACGATATCATTTTTAGGTTCATACTTATAGTTTAGCCTTTCTATAGTTTTAAAAGCTTCTCTTATTGCAGCATTAAAAGCCGTAGCATAATCTTTAGATTTACTTCTACCCTCGGCAGTCCTAAAAACTTCTTGCCCTTTACAATCCTTAAGACTCAATTCGGTTTTAGTAGTAAACATCCCCGAATTATTTAGCAGTTTTACTTTCAGCCCTAAACAGCTATTTACAAGTAATTCTTTTGGCAATTCGTCTTCATAGAACACATTAAAACCCGCATTTTTAAACAGATGCTTTACCAAAGTACTTGTTTTGTACATATTTGGTCGCTTAAAATCTTCAAATCGTTTTGGAACAATCACATACTTATAATCATTTAAATTATTCTGTTGTCCAAAACCAAAAGTAGTAACGAGTATTAATAGGAAAAGTATTTTTTTCATTTTTATAGTGATATCAATTTCTTCAGTCCGAAGATATAATATTAATTCCGAATTGAAAAGAAGCTCCTGTAGCATTTTCAATATCTTGATATTCTAGCAAATTATCAGCTAGCAAATACATATTTAACCCCCATATATGCATATCCAAACCTAACCCTATATTTTTACTTGAATATTTATCTATCGTATAACTCGCCTTCACATTTAAAAAACCTCCCAAACGTCTTAAATAAAAAGCTGTAAGTGCGGCTTCTGGCCCTCGAGGTCTAGTGATCATATACAATTGTGCTCCCAAAGAATTTCTATACCCCCTTTTCTTTTTATCACTAGGCAAATAATCACAATCACAATATTCTCCATCAGATTCTTTTGGCTCTCCAAAACTGTATTTAATAGATCCATTTAGTTTTAAAGGTCTAAAACTTACATAGCTAGTAGTTATTGTATCAATAACGGCTTCCTTCATCTCTTCAACAAAATCTCTCCATACGCCAACATCTGGAGTATCAATAAGAACATCTTGAGGAACAAGCGTATTGCTTTCAATAGTATGGCTCCCTTTCACATGGTAACGTTCTACATCTTTAGAATGCATTATCATACCTACATCTAACAAACTACCAGTTACGACCAACTGGTCTGACATATCATAAGTAAAACCAACATCAAACCCTAAACCAAGATTACCTCCCAAGAGTGCTCTGCTAGTAAGTTCTCCTGGTAAATCTCCGCTGGTATCATCACTGTCTTTCAATTCGGCATAACCCGATGTTCTTACTTCAATATCACCATTAAAAGTATGGGCATACAAACTATCCACACCACGTGTGGTTGCAAAATACCCTTTTGCTCTTGTAGCATCAAAATTACCCAAGCTATTGTAAATTTTAACTCTTGCTCCAACTGTTAAATCAGGTTTTATTCTTTTATTTATTCCAAAATGAAAAACAGTCAGCAATTCTCCTTTTGCCTTAATATCATTAAATCGATATTGCCTATCTAGAGAAACTTCATTTCCTTGATAACCTAATGCCAACGGATCTCTTGGCCAATACGCAATTACATCTAACTCTTGATACATTCCAAAAGAATAATAATTACCAGAAGCTCCCTTATACCCACCACTTAACAGCTCTAACTGCTGATTAACGCTTACGGAGCTTTTAGGTGAAACGGAAGACACAACAGCCCTTACCTTATCTTCGAAATCCAATCCGTTATCATCCAAAAGATAATAAAGTGGTATTCCTTTTCTTCCTGCACTAATCGAAAAATGCGACAATGCTGGTATTCCTGCATACCAATTTTTATTAACTTCTAAACCTGGATTTAGAAGTATTGCCTGAGGAATTTCATTAAAATCATATAATAATTGTTTGTTCTGACCGAAAGCAAACACTCCCATTATTATGGAAAAAAAAAGAAATAGGCTTTTTTTCATTTTAAAATTAACTGTTTTACTGATTACACTATTTAGGACACTATTAGTTATAGTAAAACAACTAAAACTACTTCTACCCTACCTTATCTCCTTCTTAGAACTCTAAAGAAAAGTTTTTATTTCATGAAGACTATCAATTGTAACAACATTATCGATTGTTGTCTCATTGTTAGAGTTAAAATGAATAGCATGCATACCAAAAGCTATAGCACCTTTGACATCGGCTTCCAAACTATCGCCGATCATAATTGCTTTTTGAGGCATTACATTTGCTTTTTTTAACGCTAAAGAAAATATTTTTTGATTTGGCTTTTTTGCTCCAGCCATCTCCGAATTAATTACATGTGTAAAGTACTCCTCAATTTTAGCATTAACCAACTTACGCTCTTGCACTTCTTCAAAACCATTGGTGATAATATGCAGCTTATACCTGCTTTTTAAATAGTCTAAAATTGTTATGGTATGATTAAATAAAAAATTAAAAGTTGGCAATGTTGCTATATACTCGTCCGCCAACCTATTAATTAAATCATCAGAAATAGAATACGACAAGCCATCAAAAGTGCTTCTGAGTCGCTGATAGCGCAACTCTTCTTTTGTTATTTCATTTACTCTAAATTTTTCCCAAAGCTGAAAATTTAACGGAACATAAAGTGCAAGAAAATCATCCAGAACCACATTAATATTATAATCTACTAAAATTTTAGCATAGGTTAGTGCCGAATTTTTTTCAAAATCCCAAAGCGTATGATCCAAGTCGAAAAAAACATCTGTTACTTTATTTTTAAACATCAAATTCCTTAATTAACTTTAAATAAACCCGTTTTAATTTCTTGGATTTTTTCTCTCCAAAATTCTCATTAGAAAATATGGTTATAAAATCTCCTCCAACATTTTTCACCTCAGCCTTAAGCTCACTAACAACTGCTTCAATTTCGTTTAACTTATCATACTTAAGTAAAGCATAATCATGTATTGCAAACGGATAGACCTTAATAGGAAGCTGCTGCTCGTGACTAATATCGTAAAAATAAAAAGGAGTGCACGTTCCTGCTCTAAACCCCTCCACGTGAGTATAGCCCATGGAATAATCTTCTGTAAACTCTGCATCTACCAACTCTGCATATGTTTCTGGAATATTTACCCTATTGTACCGCAATCGCACTTTTTTTATTGGCTTATTTATAATATCCATAAGTCTCTTTTTCTCCTCTTTTAACAATTCTATATTTGACAAGGATTGATAAGAAGCGATTAAAGAAACCTTGCTATAATCTGCTACCATTTTTATGAGAAAACGAAATTTATTTTTAAAGATAGATACGTTCTTATCAAAGGCAGAATAGTCTGCTAGCTGAAAGAAAAACAAGCTATTAGTATTGTACTTTTTATGAAGCACTATCAATTCTTCAAAATTATCATAAGGATCCTTTCTAAAACCTAACACTACCAAAAAACGCTGAAAAACACGTCTTAGCTTTAATTGATAAATATCTATTAGCACTCCAGAAATGCTTCTCACAAATCCCTTATGTGCAAAACAATGAGAACTAGTAACATCTACTAAAGAAAGATGCTTAATCTGCTTTTTCTTTTTTTCAATCTCTGGAAATCGCTCTAATAACGCATCAAAAAAACAATGTGCCCATATATCTACTACTGGGCGTTTTATAAAATTATTTACCACTGCAACACTTTCTTCCGATGGAAATCTACCATGTACATCTTTTACATGAGGCAAATACTCTTCGTATCTACTCAAAAAATAAAAGCTAGCAGCAAAAATATCATAAGGTATTGCACTTTTATCCCCTGTCTTAAAAAAACATGGCACCCCATTCCAGTCATGGATATTTAAATCAATGTCTGTTATTCCTTTATCAAACAACAATTCATTGCTTCTAATAAAAAATTCGTTTTGCAATGGCTGTTTGGTATAGGTTATTTTAGGCCCATTATGCTTTATAAAATCTTCAATTTTTGTCGTAAAATCAATTTCTAATCCTAAGATACCAATCAATACCTGTTTCATGGTGTAGGTAAACCGTGGCGAAATCTTGTGTGTGTATATTAATAACATTTATAATATTCCTTCATCTGCAAAGCTATAATAATTACGTTCGGTAACTATTACATGATCCAATACTTTTAGATCCAAACTCTGTGCTGCATTTTTTAATTTTGCTGTAATTTCTTTATCAGCCACACTTACCTTTAACGTTCCTGATGGGTGATTATGTACCAACACCAAAGCTACAGCTCCTAGCTCTAATGCTTTTTTAATTACTAACCTTATATCTACCAAAGTACCAGTAATACCTCCTTTACTTAATTGAAATTGTTGCATAACCTTATTGGAATTATTTAAATACAATATCCAAAATTCTTCATGTGCCAATTCACCCAGTACAGGTTGCATTAAACTAAAAACGTCTTTACTGCTCTGGATAACACTTAAATCTTCTGATGTCTCCTCTCTGCGTCTTCTTCCCAATTCTAAAGCTGCAATAATGGTTACTGCTTTTGCCGTACCAACACCCTTGAATTTCATTAATCTAGACAAAGACAACTTTCCTAAGTTATTAAGGTTACCGTCTACAGATTTTAATATTCGTTTTGATAAACCTACAGCACTTTCCTCTCTGTTTCCAGAACCTATTAAAATAGCCAATAACTCTGCATCACTTAGCAATTCTTTTCCATTATTCACCAAGCGTTCTCTTGGCTGATCTTGCTCTGACCAATTTTTAATTGAAAATGATGATGATTTATCTTCCATTTCTATTGTGCTATCCTGTTAAAAATGATTATATCATGCAATTAAAAAGCAATTTTTCACTTTTTACATCATCAATCAACGACCTCCACCCAAGGGCACGAAGTATAACTCCGAAAATATTTTTTCACTTCGAGACAAGTCTCGGGGTTTTAAACCCACTGGTGGGAATAAAAATAGTATTTTTATATGATCTTATCGGTAAAGATTAAGATTTATCACTATTTTATATGAGCTATCCTCCAAAACACCATCAAGAACAAAACTTTGAAAATTGTATTAAAGTAATGAAACAATACCCTTTTGGCACTTTAATTTCTATTAAAGATAATACTCCATACATAACACACATTCCTTTAATACACAAAGCTGATGGCAGTAAATACGGAAAACTACTTGCCCATATAGACAAATACAATCCTCAGGTAGCTACACTTCTAGACAATAACGAAGTTACTGCTATTTTTCATGGTCCAGATTGCTATATATCGCCAGCTACTTATAGCACAAAACAGCTTCCCACTTGGAATTACCTAATTGTACATATTAAAGGAATCGTAAAAAGATATACAAATCCTGAACAGGTAAAAGATACAATTATAGATATGACTTCTTTTCTTGAAGCGCCAGAACATAGATATACACTAGCTGCGGACAACCCAAGAATGGAAGCCGCAATAGATTATATTGTTGGTTTTGAAATTGAAATCACAGACTGGGAGGGCAAATTCAAGTTTTCACAAGACAAAAACAAAAAAGATCAAGAATTAGCTAAAACTGCTCTTATCAAAAGCCAACAACAGGATATTTCTATGTTTTTGAATGCTATTTATGATAACCACAAACAATAACTCTAATTGAAAAGATACCTAGAAGAGACTTTTTAGCGCATCAAAATCTAAACCTCCATAATTCCCGCTACTCATCAATAATAATACAGCATTTTCAAAATTTTGCGCATATATATATTGCTTAAAAGCTATTGCATCTGTAAATATCTTAAGGTCATTGCGTTTAAAAGCTTTAGCAATTTGTGCCTCAGAAATAGGATCCATTTTCTTTATCTTTAACGCTTCTGGGGAGTAAAAAACCACAGCCTCATCTGCTTTATCTAATGCTCCTTCATATTCTTTTAAGAAGGCAGTATTAAGACTACTATACGTGTGCAACTCTAAACATGCTACAACTTTTCTTTTTTGATACTGTTCTTTTACCGCTGCAGTAGTTGCAGACACTTTACTTGGAGAATGGGCAAAATCTTTATAAGCAACACTAGAATCTCCTTCAGCTATTTTTTCTAAACGCTTACTAGCTCCTTTAAATGTAGCAATGGCTTCATAAAAATCTTCTTCATCCACACCCATATTTTGGCAAATCCATTTTGCTCCAGAAAGATTACTTAAATTATGCTTTCCAAATACTTCAATAGGCATATCTCCATCTGCCGTTTCTAAATAAGTAACTCCATCAACAACCTTATGATTTGGCACAACATATGGTAATTTTCGGATTGGATTTTCTGAATCTTCCACAACTCTTTTTACTTCTGCATCTTCCTCATTATAAGTAACACTACCACCTTTAACAATACTATCTACAAAAATGGAAAATTGCGTTACATAGTTTTCAAAAGTAGGAAACACATTGATATGATCCCATGCAATACCACTTATTAGTGCAATATTTGGTTTATATAAATGAAATTTAGGACGCCTATCTATTGGCGATGACAAATACTCATCTCCTTCTAAAACTATAAAATCGCTTTCTTCTGTAAGATGCACCATGGTTTCGAACCCATCTAATTGCGCCCCTACCATATAATCAACTGCGATATCATGATAATTAAGCACATGTAAAATCATAGAAGTTATGGTTGTTTTTCCATGACTTCCTCCAATAACTACTCTTGTTTTAAACTTAGACTGCTCATACAGGAATTCTGGATAAGAATAAATCTTAAGCCCAAGTTCTTGTGCTTTTAACAATTCGGGATTATCTGCTTTAGCGTGCATTCCTAAAATAACTGCGTCTAAATCTGTAGATATTTTTTCAGAAAACCAACCAAAAGATGCTGGTAATAATCCTTTGTTTTCTAATCGAGATTTAGAAGGTTCAAATACAACATCATCACTACCCGTTACTAAATATCCTTTTTGATTTAACGCCAATGCTAAATTATGCATTGCACTTCCTCCTATTGCTATAAAATGTACTTTCATTAAAAATAATATAATTATGATGTAAAGATATGCATAGATTTTTAGTTTTTACTCAAAACCAATGTGTTTACTTGCAAATGTAAAATACTAGATTAAAGTTTATATGTTTTTTTACAGAAACGACAACAATGCTATTAGCAAAAACAATACAAATATCGGTAATAGCAATATCAAAATTAGATGCATATTATCAACATATACAGTAGTCATATCAAAACTAGCAGCAGCACCAATAAGATCTGAAATAATACTATCAACATCAATAAAAACCCATTCACCACAAAAAAAAACCATTCGTCTACAGCACCCTACCTTTCACAAACTTCAAACTAAAAATTAGAATATTTTTTATATACCTTTACCCCTTACAAAAAAGTCTTGCATGACCAATTTCTTACGCTTAAAATCTCTATCTTTCCTCGTCATTTTTTTATGTTTTTCTATTGGTATTCAGAATGTACATGCACAATGTGCTGGATTAGATAAATCCGTTACTATTTGTGAAAAAGATGCTGACCCAGCCAATAAGACTTTTGATTTGTTCTTACAATTAGATGGTACTCCTACAGCAGGGGGCATATGGTCTGCAAACTCCCCAATAAACAGAAGTGCATTGGACGAAGCCACAGGAAAACTTAACCTTTGGGCCATACTTATAAATAACACACCTCATTCTTTTACCTATACGAATGATTGTGGATCAGGACCAGAAACTGCAATAGTAACGGTTATACTAGGTGGCTACCCGGGAGAAGATAATATTGATGGTAGCGCCAATGCCTGTGGAGATAACGATAGCGTAAATATGTTTACCTATATCGGGAGCAATATCCCTGGAAAAGTACAAGATAGCAATGGTTTATGGGAGGAAGTAGTTCCTGCTGGTTTTTTAACCGAAAATCTTTTTGATGCTCAAGCTGCAGGAGTAGGCATTTACGAATTTACATACACCACACCTATTGTTGGGTCTTGCACCTCCAGAACATCTAGAGTTATTTTAGAAGTACATCCGCCTCCAAACCCTGGAATACCAAGAGACTATGTTGTTTGTGTTAATGATGATCTTAGTGGCGACACCAATCTAGACCTCAATTCCTATCTAACAGACGAAGATAATGATGGAATATGGTCTGAAGATAGCACTTCTGAACTAAGCGGTCCATTAGACATTAACATAGATGTACAAAACATAAGAGATACTTTTGGCTATGGATCTTATCCATTTACCTACACCGTTTTTCCTTCAAACCCTACCTGCAAGAAACTAACTTCTGTTGTTAGTATTGTTATTCTTCCTGCATTTGAAGCTACAATCACCGCCATCAGCGTCTGTCAGGGCTCTGAATACAAGGTTGATATTGTTTATAATAAAACTATTTTTCCCGGTGGAATATTTGATATCACCTATGAAACAAACGGTACTTCTGGAATAAGAGAAGGTAAAGCAGAAAAAGTGGACTTAAGTGATGGATCTGGTAGTTTTAACCTAGACCCAACAAAAGTAGATCTTAACCAACCTGTCAATATCACTATCACAAAACTTGAAGTTCCTGAAGGCGATCCTGACTTTGATTTTTGTGAAATTCTCAACAAAGGCATTCCCATAACTACAACTATTATTGTGGGTACACCCAACGCCAATAACACTATTTGCAATGCCAAAAACTCTTCAATAACCCTTGACACTATTTTAAATCCATTGGGTGCACTAGCAAATGATACCTACACCATTAACTACGAACTTACAGCACCAGATTCTAGCATTACAAACCTAATTGCCAATGCCATTACTTTTACCAATGGAGACGGAGCTTTTGAAATCCCAGCCAGTTCATTAACTCAACTAGGAGATTATAGCCTGAAAATTATAGTTACTGGAAGTATTGATCTAAAAAATATAACTGATACCACTATAGAAGATTGCCCTATTACAACTAGTTTTACAATTCTACCAACTTTTGAAGCCACTATTGCTACATCAAATTATTGCCAAGGCACGCCATACTCATTAGAAATAACATATAATAATGCAATTTTTCCTAATGGAGCTTTTGATTTTACCTATGAAACAACTAGTAGCCTAGGCATACAAGCAGGTACGGCAACAAATGTTAATCTTGTAGATGGAGTAGCAACCTTTCTAATAGACCCTGCTATTGCTCCTATTAACGAAGAAATAGGACTAACGCTAACCACAATTAAAGACAGTAACACCACAAGTCCAATAGCTATTTGCGGATCTATCAACGATGGAAGCGCGTTACCTTCTGACACTTTTTTTGTCACTAATCCTATTGCAAACTCCATCGATATTTGTCCAGATATGGATGCCATTGTCAATATTACCAATATTCTAGATACTAGTGGAAGCCTTACAAATGACACTTATACCATAAACTACACTTTAATTGATCCTGATAGTAATCGACAAGATTTAGTAGCGAATGCCATTACTTTTTCTAATGGAGCTGGAAGCTACACCATTCCCGCAGCAACCTTTACAAAAACAGGAATACACAACTTAGAAATTACTGTTACTGGAAGTCTTGATTTGGATTGTGCAATAAAAACTGCATTCAACATCAATCCTATCCCTCCAAAAATAGCATTAGGCATAGTTATAGATAACAGTTGCGATGCTACAGATATTAAAGTAATAATTAATGCTCCTGTGCTTACTGACGGGAAATACGATATTAACTATGTAGTTACTAAAAAAGGAACATCTACTCCGCTCATCAATAACGCCATTAGTTTTACTGGTGGTTCTGCAAACTACCAAGTAGGCATTACAACGCTAGAAGACGGAGAATATACTGTAAAATTGAATAGTTTTCAAAACGATACAACTCCCTGTAGATTGGATTTTGATTTTAAACTAGAAAAAAACTTTAGTATTGGTGGCATCCCTAATATTCCAGTAGTTGCCGCTGATCAAACTTTTTGTACTGCTACAAGCACACCAACTATAGCAGATATTAACATTACTGCTACTGGCCCTGTTTTATGGTATGCCAATACTACAGATACTACTGCTTTACCCACGACAACTCCTCTTGTCCATAATACCGATTATTATGTTATTAATGCCGATAGTGGAGATCCATGTATAAGTCCAGATAGGCTAAAAGTAAACATTACATTACTTAATCCTGGGATGGTTACTTCCTCTGAAATTGCACCTGAATTTTGCAGTTCGGAAAATGCAACTATAGCTGATTTAACAGCTACATCTCCTAATGGTGGATCTATAATCTGGTATGATGCAGCAGTTAATGGTAATGAAATACCAATTAGTACCAGTCTAGAAAACGGAAAAAGTTATTATGCTACTGAAAGAGCTAACGAAGGATGCGAAAGCCCAAACAGACTTGTTTTTACACCAATAATAAATACTCCAGCTGTTGCCATTATAGAAAACACACATTTTGACCTTTGCAGAATTGACACCCCTACACTACAATTACTTCAAAACGAAATAACTGATTTTTCTGGAACTGAAGTTAAATGGTATGCTGTAGAAACTGGAGGAACTCCTTTACAATTATCGGACGCTCTAGAAGAAAACAGCACCTATTACCTAGAAAGCTTCGATCCGCTCACGTTTTGTACACTTTCGGCAAGAAAAGTAATCACCGTTAATCTTAATAATTGTGAACCTGAAAATTACGATTACTTTATCCCTGATGGTTTTTCTCCAAATGGTGATGGTAGAAATGATACCTATTTCATTCCTAATATAGAAAAAATATATCCTGAATTTACTTTAGAAATCTACAACCGATATGGCGCCATTTTATTCAAAGGAAACAAAAACAACCTCCATTGGGATGGAAGCACTAGCAATGGAAACAATACTGCACCAAACGGAATCTACTTTTATGTAATTAAGTATAACAGAGATGGATTTAGCCCAACTCAAGGAAGATTATATCTTAACAGATAAACAATAAGCACAACAAATGAAACCAATTTATATCGCATTACTCTTACTTATAACTGCACAAGGATTTGCTCAGCAAGATCCACAATATACGCAGTATATGTATAACATGAGTGTTATAAACCCTGCTTACACCACCAATGATCTTGGCATTCTAAACTTCGGAACACTGTACCGTTCGCAATGGTTAAATGCTGTAGGAGCGCCAAAAACACTTTCCTTTTTTATGCATGCTCCATTATCAAAAAAGATAGAAACTGGTATCTCCTTTATTACTGACGAGATTGGAGATGGTGTTCTAAAAGAAAACAATATCTATGCAGATTTCGCCTATATTCTTAAGCTTAATCGAGACAGTAACATCTCTTTAGGACTTAAAGCAGGTTTCACCAATTTTGAAACCAATTTTAACGGATTTAGGCTTCCTGAAACTCCCAATATAGAAGACGATGAAGCTTTTAACAAAAACCTCAACAATACTTTTCTTAATATAGGTATAGGTGCTTTTTATCATGCTAAAAATTATTATGTTGGAGTCTCAGCTCCAAACTTATTTCCTACAAAACATCTTGAAGATAAAGAAGGCATTAGCGGGCTTGGAGCAGAAGCTATCCATGTTTATCTTACTGGAGGATATGTATACGAACTCAATTATAGGTTTAAGATAAAACCATCAACCATGATAAAAGCAGTTAGTGGAGCGCCATTAACTTTTGATGCATCATTAAATGTATTGTACAATGACAAGTTTGAACTAGGAGCATCTTATAGATTAGATGATGCTGTAAGTGCTATGTTTAACGCAAAAGTTCTACCAGCTGTTCGTATTGGTTATGCCTATGACTATACCCTGTCCAATATTGGTGATTTTAGCTCAGGATCACATGAGATCTTTATTCTCTTCGATCTTGATCTTCTTGGTCTTAAAAAAGGGTACGATAAATCTCCTAGATTCTATTAAAAAAATCAAATGAAAAAAATATTTTTATACATATTTATACTAGGGTTCTTTTCGCAAATAAATGCGCAGCACGAACTCAAAAGAGCACAAAATTATTTTGAAAGAGCTTTTTATAGTGATGCTATTCCATTATACGAAGCCCTGATTCTCAAAAACAGAAGTAACAAAACAGTAGCTAATCTTGCTGAATCTTACTATCATACCTTTCAAATGAAAAAGGCCGCTAAATGGTATGGGATTCTTATTCAGAATAACAATACACAAAGATTCGAAAACTTAAGACAAGGAGACAGCATTGCCGAAGTTAACTATTTTAGATACTACCAAGCATTAAAATCTAGTGGAGAGCTTCAAAAAGCAACTACTATTTTAGCAGAATTTTATAGCAGAACTGGAAACACCGAAAAACACAATAGACTTCAAGAAGAAGCGCAGTACTTAAGTAATATCAGTGCTATTGGTGCTCGTTTTACTATAGAAAACTTAGCTATTAATACTGAAAAATCAGAATTCGGTGCCATAGCCATAGATAGCAATTTAATATTTACTGCTGCAAGAAAGACAAATACAATATTTGGGAAAGCCTATAAGTGGAACAACCAAAACTATCTTGATCTTTACATCGCTCCATTGGTAAAACTTAAGTTAGGAGATACTATCAGTAAAAGCTTCTCCAAAAACATTAATACAAAAATGCATGAAGGTACTTTTGCTATCACAAAAGATCGACTGACCATCTATTTTACTAGAAATAACTATCTAAAAGGAAAGAAAACAAATAATTCAAAAAAAATAAATACGCTAAACATCTATAAAGCAGAATGGATTAATGGCAAATGGACTAATATTACCGAACTGCCTTTTAATAGTAAAAACTTCTCTAGCGAACACCCTGCATTAAGTCCAGATGAAAACACCTTATATTTTTCATCTGATAAAAGTGGCGGATATGGAGGTTTCGACATCTACTCCGTTTCTATTAAAGACAATACTTTTGGCACTCCAAAAAACTTAGGTTCTACAATAAACACTTCAAGAAAAGAACAATTTCCGTTTATTGACAGCAATGGAGATCTCTATTTTTCTTCCAATGGTCATCCAGGATTTGGATTACTAGATATTTTTATCTCCAAAAACAAAGATGGTGTTTTTCAAAAACCAGATAATATTGGGCTACCAGCAAATAGTGGATATGACGATTTCACTTTCAGTAAAATACCCAATACAAAAAAAGGCTATTTCTCATCAAATAGACCTACTGGAAAAGGAAGTGATGATATCTACGCTTTTACAGAAACAAAACCGTTACTTATAGAAGACTGCAAACAATATATAAAAGGAATTCTTACTGATATTACTACAAAACTTCCTATTACAGGAGGCACAATAACTATTAGCAATGAAAAGGGAGAAGTTGTAGAAACAATAACAACTACTGCTGATGCTTCTTTTAACTTTAGCGTTTCTTGCAATAACAACATAACTATTACTGGTAATAAAATTGGTTATAACAGCAACAGTAAAACCATACGATTAAGTAGTATTAGAAACATGATTCATGACGGTTCTTTGGCATTACTTTCTATTGCTGAAAAAGAAAAACTAGAAGAAATAGCAGCTCAAAAAGAAAAAGAGCTTCAAAAAATCAAAAAAGAAGAAGAGATTGCTGCTCAAATACTCAAAGAAAAGCAAGAAAAAATTATAGCGGAAAAGAAAAAAGAAGTCCGAAAAACTACCATTATCCAAACAGAAAAAAGTATCGTAAAAAGCAAAAAAAGAGTTGTCATAAAAACCGATCCTATTCGTTTTGACTATAAACTTTGGTACCTTAGAAGAGATGCCCGATTGGCTATAGATAAGGTTATTGCTATAATGAAAAGAAATCCTGAAATTAGAGTAGAAATTGGAACGCATACAGATATTAGAGGTAACAATAAATACAATCAGGAGCTTTCCCAAAAAAGAGCAAATTCTGTTCGGGAGTATTTTATAAAAAATAAAATTTCTGAATCTAGAATTCTAGCCAAAGGTTATGGAGAAGCGCAACCTATCATACACTGTAAAACAGAAGAATCTTGTTCTGAAGAAGAACATGAAATCAATAGAAGATGCGAATTTGTTATTGTAAAATGGGGATAATACCAATTCTTACCATCAAATAAACGCCATAAAAAAAGCGCTATTCAGTAACTGAATAGCGCTTTTTTTGATGTGGTTACAGGAATTAACTATTCATCATTTCCCACAATGTATCTTTTAATTCTTGTATCCCTTGTTGGGCTACCGAGGAGATAAATAAATAGCTTACATCTTTCAACTCTTTATCCAACTCTACTTTCATTTCTGCCTTTAACTCATCATCTAGCATGTCGCTTTTAGATATGGCAATAACCTTATCTTTATCTAACATTTCTGGATTGTAACGCTTTAGTTCATCTAACAGAATACGATACTCCTTCACGATATCATCAGAATCAGCTGGCACCATAAACAAAAGCACAGAATTACGCTCTATATGTCTTAAAAAATAATGTCCAAGTCCTTTACCTTCAGCAGCACCTTCAATAATCCCAGGTATATCTGCCATCACAAACGTATGGAAACTTCTATGCTGAACAATTCCTAAGTTTGGACTTAATGTTGTAAACTCATAATCGGCAATTTTAGGCTTTGCTGAAGTAATTACAGATAGTAATGTAGATTTCCCTGCATTCGGAAAACCAACAAGACCAACATCTGCAAGTACTTTCAATTCCATTGTCGCATGTATTTCCTCCCCATCTTTACCAGGCTGTGCATAACGAGGTGTCTGGTTTGTTGAGGACTTAAAATGCCAGTTACCTCTTCCTCCCATTCCGCCTTCAGCAAGAATAAACTCTTGTCCTTGGTCGGTAATTTCTACAATCAGTTCATCAGTTTCCGTATCCTTGATAAGGGTTCCTAGTGGCACATCCAAATAGGTATCTACACCGTCTCTTCCTGAGCTTCGTCCTTTACTACCATGCATACCATGATCTCCGCTATAATGCCTCTTAAATCTAAAATGCTGTAAGGTCCAAAAATCTGAATTTCCACGAACAATAATATGTCCACCTCTTCCTCCATCTCCACCATCGGGACCTCCTTTGGTGATATACTTTTCTCTATGTAAATGCACAGATCCTTTGCCTCCGTTTCCAGAAACAACATTAACTTTTACATAATCGACAAAACTCCCGTCCCTCATGATATTTTTGGTATTAAGTAGCGAGCATTAAGTTCTAAGACTAAAAAACCTGCTTACCTTTTAACTGATTTTATTAATTTAACTGATCTACTACCTCTTTTAATCTTTCGGTAATAGCATCAATTTCTCCAATTCCATTTACCGTATAAAACTTACTTTGCTCCATGTAGAAGTTAATTAGCGGAACTGTTTTATCATTATACTCATTAAACCTATTTCTAATTTTAGATTCGTCTTGATCATCTGGTCTACCACTATCTTTTCCACGTTCTAACAAACGTTCTACCAACTGATCTTCATCAGCCTCTAAAGCAATTGTAGCATTAATCTGCATTCCTTTTGTTGCTAAAAAAGCATCTAATGCCTCAGCTTGTGCTGTTGTTCTCGGAAATCCATCAAAAATAAACCCCATAGCATCTTGATTTTTATCAACCTCAGCTTTAAGCATATTTATGGTTACCTCATCTGGCACTAAATCTCCCTTATCTATATACGTTTTTGCTAATATCCCTAAATCAGTTCCATTTTTGATATTGTATCGAAACACATCTCCTGTAGAAATATGTTTTAATTGATAATGTTCTTTTAAAAAAGAGGCTTGCGTCCCTTTTCCTGCTCCTGGTTTTCCAAACAAAACGAGGTTAGTCATAGTTTTTTCCTTTATTTGATACACTTCTTTTAAGTTACGCCCCAACTCATTATAGTCCAATCCGTAACCTACTATAAATTTATTTGGGATATTCATCCCTATATAATCAATACTATATTCGCCTTCATATACATCGGGCTTATGAAACATTGATGCTATTTTAAATTCTTTTACATTGATATTAGAAAACATATGTACCAGTTTTTTCAAAGTACGTCCTGTATCAATAATATCTTCAACAATAACAACACTACGTCCTTCAACATTACCAGATACATCTAGTAAGCTCTTTACAATACCAGTTGATGACAACCCTTCATATGAACTCAGTTTTACAAAACTTATTTCACATGGATGATCATAGGCTTTCATCAAATCGGAAGCGAACATAAAAGCACCATTAAGCACACATACAAATATTGGAACCTCATCCTTATAATCTGCAGCGATCTCCGAAGCTATTTTTTGTACAGCACTTGCTATTTCTTTTTCAGAAATAAAAGGCTTAAAATATTTATCTCCAAGCTTTATCATCTTGTTTCCTTTTATAAAAGCGCAAAGATACTACTTTGATTTCTGTTTTTTATCCTGCTTTGAATTAGTTTTAATTTTTAAGTGTATTTTTGCACTTTATAGCAACAAATAATGCAGGAAAACATCTATGCATCTTTAAAAAGGGAATACATTTAATATGAAATACATTTCTTCTGATTACAAACTTGGAATTTTAGGTGGAGGACAACTTGGTAAAATGATGCTTTATGAAACTAGAAAGTGGGATATTTACACCAAAGTTTTAGACAGTTCTGAAGAAGCGCCCTCAAAATTAGCCTGTAATGAATTTCATTTAGGAGACCTATTAGACTATGATACGGTCTATAATTTTGGAAAAAATGTAGATGTACTTACTATAGAAATAGAAAATGTAAATATTGATGCCTTAGCCCAATTGGAAAAAGAAGGCATACATGTATATCCCAAACCAGAAACCTTACGTTTAATTCAGAATAAGGCAACTCAAAAACTGTTTTATGTTGATAATAATATCCCAACCGCAGCATTTACGAGATATGCACATACTAGCGAAATAAGTTCTGCTATTGCAGATGGAGCACAACAGCTACCTTGTGTATGGAAATGTGCAAAATTTGGTTATGATGGACAAGGAGTGAAAATTATAAGAACCACTAACGATTTAGAAGGATTGCCTAATGTAGAATGTATCACAGAAATTTTGGTTCCTTTTAAAAACGAATTGGCAGTTATAGTAACCCGAAATCCTCAAGGGGAGTTAAAAAATTATCCAGTAGTAGAAATGGAGTTTCATCCAGAAGCCAATCAGGTTGAATATGTTATTTGTCCTGCCAGAATTAAGGATGAAATAGCAAAAAAAGCAATTGCTGTTGCATTACAAGTTTCTGAGGCTTATCAACACATAGGTTTGCTTGCTGTAGAATTATTTTTAACAGAAGATGATGAAATTATTGTAAACGAAGTTGCTCCAAGACCGCATAACAGTGGGCATTATAGCATTGAAGCGAGTTATACAAACCAATTTGAACAACACTTAAGAGCTATTCTTGATTTACCATTAGGAAATACTGATAGCAAAACTGCTGGTATTATGGTAAACCTTACTGGAGCCGAAGGACATTCTGGTCCAGTACACTATCAAAACATGAAAGAAATTCTTGCTATGGATGGTGTTACTCCTCATATTTATGGAAAAAGGCAAACACGTCCATTTCGTAAAATGGGGCATATAACAATCACCAATAAAGATATTAATAAAGCAAGAATTATTGCCAAAAAAGTAAAAGATACTATAAAAGTGGTTAGCAAACCCCAACATAAACATTTAGACAAAAAAGCATGAACAAAGTAGCCGTAGTAATGGGAAGCACAAGCGACCTTCCCGTAATGCAAGATGCAATCGATATTTTAAAAGAGTTTGATATAGAAGTATTTGTAGATATTGTTTCTGCACATAGAACACCTGAAAAACTTTTCGATTTCAGTAAAAATGCTCATAAAAACAACATTAAAGTTATTATTGCCGGTGCTGGTGGTGCTGCACATTTACCTGGTATGGTAGCTTCTTTATCTCCATTGCCAGTTATTGGAGTTCCTGTAAAAAGCAGTAATTCTATTGATGGGTGGGATTCTATTCTTTCTATATTACAAATGCCAGGAGGTGTTCCTGTAGCCACAGTAGCCCTAAATGGAGCAAAAAACGCAGGCATATTAGCGACTCAAATTATAGGGGCTTCTGATCCAGCTATTTTAGCTAAAATGGAATCTTACAAACAAGAATTGAAAGAAAAAGTAATCAAAGGAGCTGAAAGCTTAAAAAAATAAAAACCCTGAGAATATCCCCAAGGTTTTTGCGCTATTAATTAGTACTCAAAATAATATTTTTACATTTTCACGTTGAATACAATAGATACGGTTATAAACATACTTTAGATTTTTTAATCTTAAAAAAATACATTTTAAAATGAACATTCTTAACGTTGCCTTTTCAAAACCTTATAACACAGCACCTTTTTCGGAAATAAAGCCAGATTTTTTTCTTCCAGCAATAAAAGAAGAGATTATAAAAGCCAAAGCAGAAATTGATGCCATTATCACCAATTCTGATGCCCCAACTTTTGCAAATACAGTTGAAGCATTAGAATACACAGGACAACAACTAGATAGGATTTCAAGCTTGTTTTTTAACCTTAATAGTGCAGAGACTAATGACGAAATTCAAAAGATAGCACAAGAAATCTCACCAGTATTAACAGAGTTTAGTAACGATATTACCTTAAATAATGAGCTCTTTAACAAAATAAAGCTTGTTTTTAATACAAAAGAGAACGAGAGTTTAAATGCTGAACAAGCTACATTGTTAGAAAAAAAATATAAGAGTTTTGTTAGAAATGGAGCAAACCTTAATGACAGCGAAAAAGAAGCACTTCGTAAAATAGACACACAACTTGCTAGTTTAAAACTTAAATTTGGCGAAAACATATTGGCTGAAACTAATGCATATGAACTTCATTTAACAAAAGAAGATGAAATTGCTGGGCTTCCAGAAAGCGCATTGGAAGCAGCCAGTAGCTTAGCTAAAAGCAAAGAGAAAGAAGGCTGGATTTTTACCTTAGACTACCCAAGTTACATTCCTTTTACTACATATGCTAGCAATAGAGCATTACGTAAAGAAATAACATTGGCCTTTGGAAGTAGAAGTTTTAAAAACAATGATCATGACAATCAAAAACTAGTTTTAGAGATTGCAAAGTTAAGATTCAAAAGAGCCCAATTGCTAGGATATGATACTCATGCACATTTTATACTAGAAGAACGCATGGCAGAAACACCAGAAAATGTCGCTTCTTTCTTAGATGATATTATGGTAAAAGCAAAACCTGCTGCCATTGTCGAATTTAAAAAACTAGAAAATTTTGCTAAAGAATTAGACGGCATTGATCAGCTTCAAAAATGGGATAGTGCATATTATACTGAAAAGTTAAAGCAAAAACTTTTTAATTTTGATGATGAATTACTAAAACCCTATTTTAAACTAGAAAATGTAATTAATGGGGTTTTTAAAGTTGCCGAAAAATTATTTGGCTTACAGTTTGAAGAAACAACAGCTATTGATAAATACCACGAAGAAGTAAAAACATATTTAGTAAAAGATAACGACAACAATTTAGTTTCCGTTTTCTACGCTGATTTCCATCCTAGAGCTGGAAAACGAAATGGTGCATGGATGACTTCTTACAAATCACAGTTTGTAAAAAACGGAACCGAAGAACGACCACATGTATCTATTGTATGTAATTTCACAAAACCAACTGTAACAAAACCTTCGTTATTAACTTTTAATGAGGTTACGACGCTTTTTCATGAATTTGGTCATGCTTTACATGGCATGTTAGCAAACACAACCTACGGAAGCCTCAGTGGCACTAGTGTTTTCTGGGATTTTGTAGAACTTCCAAGTCAGATATTAGAAAATTGGTGTTATGAAAAAGAAGCTTTAGAACTTTTTGCTACTCATTACGAAACAGGAGAGCTAATCCCTACATCATATATTGAAAAAATAAGAAGTGCTGCCACTTTTATGGAAGGCATGCGAACGCTAAGGCAATTAAGTTTTGGAATACTTGACATGTCATGGCATGGTATTGACCCAAGTACTATCTCTGATGTAAAAGAAAAAGAGAAAGAAGCTTTTGCCAACACTTCACTTTTCCCAAATACAGCAGAAACATGTATGAGTACTGCCTTTTCTCATATTTTCCAAGGAGGATACAGTGCTGGTTATTATAGCTACAAATGGGCAGAAGTATTAGATGCTGATGCTTTTGAACTTTTTAAAGACAAAGGAATATTCAATACAGAAATTGCCAATAAATTTAAAGAAAATGTATTATCAAAAGGAGGAACAGTACACCCAATGGAACTCTACAAGCGTTTTAGAGGGCAATCTCCGAAGCCAGATGCGTTGCTTAAAAGAGCTGGACTGTTGTAAAAAAACAATAAAGATCACAAAATGTTAACGGTTTCTAATTTTTTTTATACATTTCTGCTATATTTTGTTTATTTATTTTATCTAAATTTAGTGCTTAATATATAACTATGTCAAAAAACGAACTTAATCCTAACGATTGGGTAGACCTACACGCTGACTATCTCTTTAATTATACCATAACCAGGGTTAATGATAATGAGATTGCAAAAGATCTGGTTCAAGAAACTTTTTTTGCTGCACTAAAATCTGCTGAAAACTATCAAGGGAAGGCTACAGAAAGAACTTGGTTAATATCAATTCTAAAAAGAAAAATTATTGATCATTACAGAAAAAGCAATTCTAAAAAAGGAAAAGCAGAAGTAAAAATCAATTATAATTCTGAAGATGGATCAGAAGGGAATTGGCTAGAAGAAAAAGTTCAAGACCCTTACACTCCTAATGCGGATACTACCATTGAAAACAAAGAACTAGGAGATGCTATACACAATTGCATCTCAAAACTCCCTAACAAACAAGCTATAGCCTTTAAAATGAAAACAATTCAAGGAATGGATACGGAAGACATTTGTAATGAATTAGATATTACCGCGTCTAACCTATGGGTTATAATCCATAGAGCCAGAACCTCTCTAGTTGATTGTTTACACCATAATTGGTTTTAGCCATAAAAATTATATTATGATTGATTGCGAAAAAGCAAAAGACATTTGTAACAAATCTCAATACAAAGAAGCCTCACTTTGGGAAAGAACTCTACTTTCTTACCATTTACTTGTTTGTAAATATTGCAAAGTTTTTTCATCCAAAAACAAGGAGCTAACATTACTCTGCAATGATTCTGAGTTAAAATCATCACTAGACAAAGAAACCAAAACAGAGATGAAAAAGAAAATTCAAGAAAAGACAGAAGTACTAAAGTAAAGTCCTAAACACCAAAACATAGGCACACTTTCCACCCAAAATGTAACATAATATTTAGGAGGGTCTTTTTTTGTATACAAAAGAAGTACTAGTGCCAAGGATATTGTTGCAAACAATACTATTGTGTTTTCAATAATAAAAATCTGTCCAAAAAGTTCTAAACCACAAATTACCAGTACTATTAATGCTCCTACCAGCTTGGTTTTAAAAATTCCAAATCGTTGTGGTATTGTTTGCATCTCCACTGCATCATATTTTAAATCTCGAATTTCAAAAGGCAAAATCAGCACCAATACTAGCAAAAAAACTTGCACTAATAATATCAAAACATGCTCATCAAGTGATCTCTCTTCATTTAAAACGGGTAATATAACTGTGCCTCCAGCCCAAACTAACGCCACTATTATTATTTTTAATCCTCCAAACCTTCTAAAATTGCTAATCTTAGGCAAAACCGGCAAAATATAAACTCCACTAATCAATACCAAAACCACAATAGCAATTAGCGTTTCAATATTAAAAAACCAAACCGAGTAAAAACAATAGCCAAATGCAGCAAAACTTATCAATTGAATTCCTTTGCGATATCCACCAACCACTATTAGATATTTTTTTGCCTCAACTCCATACTTCATAAAATTATAACTTACTATAGTCCCACAAAAAAGAAACCAAGCTAAAGCAAAAATATCCTGAAGTTCTAACAGAAAACCTACAACATACACCAATGCAAAAACAGAACCTGCCACATGCATGCTAGCGTCCAAATAAAAATCAAAAAGCTTTTTTAGCCCATTCATAATACAATATTAACCAATATGTTTATAACATCACAAAACGGTTGAAAACTTTGCGCATTACAACACCTATTATTGCATAAAATATATAATTTAATATGTATTTTTGCCGAATTATTAATTGTTCACAACATAATTTTAAGAATATGCAAACCGATTCTTTTGCGCTTCGCCATATTGGTCCTAGAGAAGAAGACTTACAAAAAATGCTAACTAAAGTTGGTGCTAAAAGTTTGGATGAATTAATTTTTGAAACCATCCCTGACGATATTAGACTAAAATCACCATTAAATTTACCTAATGGTATTAGCGAAGATGAGTATCTAAATCATATTGGAGACTTAGCTTCTAAAAATAAATTATATAAAACCTATATAGGATTAGGATACCACAATTCTATTCTACCATCTCCTATAAAAAGAAATATTCTTGAAAACCCAGGCTGGTACACTGCTTACACACCATACCAAGCTGAAATAGCTCAAGGAAGATTAGAAGCATTGCTAAACTACCAAACCATGATCTGTGATCTTACAGGTATGGAATTGGCAAACGCTTCTCTTTTAGATGAAAGCACTGCCGCTGCTGAGACAATGACAATGCTTTTTGACCTAAGAACTAGGCCTCAAAAAAAACAAAATATAGCCAAGTTTTTTGTTTCTGAAGAAATATTACCACAAACACTTGCTGTTCTAAAAACAAAAGCAACTCCATTAGGAATAACTCTTGTTGTTGGAAATCACCAAGAATTCTCTTTTGACAATGATTTTTATGGTGTTTTACTTCAGTATCCTGGTAAAAATGGACAAGTACATGATTATAGCACTTTTGTAGAAAATGCAAAATCAGCAGAGATAAAAGTAGCAGTTGCTGCCGATATCCTAAGTCTTGTCGCTCTAAAAGCTCCTGGAGAATTTGGAGTTGATGTTGTTGTTGGCACCACACAACGTTTTGGTATCCCATTGGGATATGGAGGTCCACATGCTGCTTTCTTTGCTACAAAAGCAAAATACAAAAGAAACATTCCTGGTAGAATTATTGGAGTCACCAAAGACACTGACGGAAATCGTGCCTTAAGAATGGCATTACAAACCAGAGAACAACATATCAAAAGAGATAAAGCAACTTCTAATATTTGTACAGCTCAAGTATTACTTGCCGTTATGGCCGGTATGTATGCTGTTTATCATGGACCAAAAGGGCTAACTTATATTGCCAACAAAGTACATACAACCACTGTTACTCTTGCTTCTCAACTTGAAGCTATTGGATACAAGCAAACAAATACTTCGTATTTTGATACATTAAGCGTAAAAGGTGATGCTGTAAAAATTAAAAAAATTGCAGAAAATAACGAAGTTAACTTTTTATATATCGACAATGATACAATCGGTATTTCTATAAACGAAACCACTACAATAGCTGACATAAATACTATTGTTGCTATTTTTGCTGAAGCTAATGGAGTTACTACTAGTACAATTTCTGAATTATCATCGGAGATAGCAATCCCAGAAACAATCAGTAGAAACACTGCGTTCTTAGAAAATGAGATATTTAACTCTTACCACTCTGAGACGGACTTAATGCGCTACATCAAAAAACTAGAGCGTAAAGATCTATCATTAAACCATTCTATGATTGCTCTAGGATCATGTACAATGAAACTTAATGCCGCTTCAGAAATGCTACCACTAAGCAATGCCGAGTGGGGCAATATGCATCCTTTTGTACCTGTTGAGCAAGCACAAGGCTATCAAGAAGTTTTAAAAGCATTAGAACAACAATTGAGTATCATTACTGGTTTTGCTGGCACATCGCTACAACCAAATTCTGGTGCTCAAGGTGAATACGCAGGACTTATGGTTATCCGTGCTCATCACGAATCCAATAACGATCAGCACCGAAATATCTGTTTAATTCCTTCATCTGCTCACGGTACTAATCCAGCATCAGCTGTATTGGCAGGTATGAAAGTTGTGGTAACAAAAACAGATGACAACGGAAACATTGATGTAATTGACCTTAAAGAGAAAGCAGAATTACACAAAGAAAATCTTGCTGCTTTAATGGTAACTTACCCGTCTACCCATGGTGTTTTCGAATCTTCGATTAGAGAAATCACTTCAATTATTCATGAAAATGGAGGACAAGTATATATGGACGGAGCCAACATGAACGCTCAAGTAGGACTTACCAACCCTGCTACTATTGGGGCTGATGTTTGTCACCTAAACCTTCACAAAACTTTTGCTATACCACATGGTGGTGGTGGTCCTGGTGTAGGTCCTATTTGTGTTGCTGCACATCTAGTTCCCTACCTTCCAACAAACCCAGTAATAAGCTCTAGTGGGGAAAAAGGAATAGCAGGTATATCTGCTGCTCCTTGGGGAAGCGCTTTGGTATGTCTTATTTCTTATGCCTATATAAAAATGCTTGGAGGAAATGGCCTTACTGATTCTACTCGTATAGCCATTTTAAACGCAAACTATATGAAACAACGTCTAGAAAACGAAGGTAAATTCGATGTTCTTTACAAGGGAGAAAGAGGTAGAGCTGCTCATGAAATGATTGTTGATTGCAGACCATTTAAAGCAAATGGAATAGAAGTTACGGATATTGCAAAGCGGTTAATGGATTACGGTTTCCATGCTCCTACAGTATCTTTTCCAGTTGCTGGAACATTAATGATCGAACCTACTGAAAGCGAAAGTATGGCAGAATTAGATCGTTTTTGTGATGCGATGATTGCAATCAAAAAAGAAGTAGAAGATAGCAGTATTGACAATCCAAACAATATGCTTAAAAATTCGCCACATACGCTAGCCATGCTTACAGGATCTAACTGGGATTTTCCTTATACAAGAGAAGCTGCTGCATATCCACTAGACTATGTTTCTGATAATAAATTTTGGCCAAGCATAAGAAGAGTAGATGAAGCTTACGGAGATCGTAACCTAATTTGTACTTGTGCGCCTATAGAATCTTATATGGAAAGCTAAACCAAGAATAATCATATCTCAAAAGAGTCTTTTCTTAATGAAAAGGCTCTTTTTTTATATAAATCATTTAAAATACACTACTTTGGGTATCGTAATTACACCTAAAGAAAAAAATAAAATTTAAGATAGATCTCTATTTTTATCCTCAGACTTAACTACTATGAACATTAGCATTACTGGAAGCGGAAGTTTCTCACCAGATTTAATTCAAAAAAACGAGTCCTTTTTAGATTACCAATTCTTAAATTCTGATGGCTCAGCTATACAATACGAAAACCCAGTAATTATTCAAAAATTTAAAGCGATTACAGGTATTGAAGAGCGCCGGTATGCACCAAAAAATCTTAATAATTCTGATCTTGCCTATCTTGCTGCTGCTTCAGCTATTGAAAATGCAAAAATAGATCCAGAGACATTAGATCAAATAATTGTAGCTCATAATTTTGGCGATATTAAACATGGAAGCCACCAGGTAGATACAGTACCCAGTCTTGCAACAAGAGTAAAACAAAAATTACAGATAAAAAATCCAAAATGTGTTGCCTATGATGTTCTTTTTGGTTGTCCAGGATGGATACAGGGAGTTATACAAGCCTATGCATACATAAATGCTGGAATTGCACAAAAATGTCTAATTATAGGAAGCGAAACCCTCTCTAGGGTTGTAGATCATCACGATAGAGATGCTATGATATATGCAGATGGAGCTGGAGCAATAATCCTTGAAGCAACTGAAAATGGAGGAAACATCTTAGCTCACGAAGCAGCTACCTTTGCTGAAAAAGAAGCCAACTATTTGTGCTTTGATAAATCGTACAATAAAGACTTAGAAGAAGACACTAAGTATTTAAAAATGAATGGGCGTAAAATTTATGAGTTTGCAGTTACACAAGTTCCTAAGGCTATGAAAGCCTGTCTAGACAAAAGCGGAGTTCCTATTGAAAGTTTAAAAAAAGTTTTCCTTCATCAAGCTAATGAAAAAATGGATGAGGCTATTATCAATAGATTTTACCAACAATACAATAGCACCCCTCCAGAAAATATTATGCCGATGAATATCCACAAGCTTGGGAACAGTTCTGTAGCAACAATTCCAACTTTATTTGACGCTGTGAAAAGAGGAAAAATGAAAGACCAGCAACTTTCTAAAGGAGATGTTATTATATTTGCAAGTGTTGGCGCAGGAATGAATATAAATGCCTTCGTCTATAAATACTAGAAATGTACGAAAATAGCTTTCCAAGCAAAAGATATCAGATTACTTTAGACTTCTTATCAAAACACATCTCCAAAGATGCTAACATTTTGGATCTGGGTATTCCAAACCCTTTATCTAAGTTAATGCAAGAAAAAGAGCATAAAGTAAGCAACACTAAAGGTGAAGATTTAGATCTAGAAACCAATGTTGTAAAAGATGATACTTTTGATACCGTAACTGCTTTTGAAATATTTGAACACCTCGTTTCTCCTCTAAAAGTTTTACAAGATATTAAAGCCACCAAACTAGTCGCGAGTATACCTCTGAGACTCTGGTTTGCTACAGCCTATAAAAGCAAAACAGACCCATGGGATAGGCATTACCACGAATTTGAAGACTGGCAATTTGATTGGCTTTTAGAAAAAGCAGGCTGGGAAATAAAAGACAGCGTGCAATGGGCGCACCCAGTAAACAAAATAGGCATAAGACCGCTATTAAGACGCTTTACACCTAGATACTATATGGTTTATGCAGAACGAAAACAATAACATTACTTTCTAACACCTTTAAATTAATGAAAATTGCAATTGTTATACCTGCTCATAATGAAGAAGCCTTAATTAGATTAACGCTTAACTCTCTTATAAAACAAACACTTCTTCCCTCAAAAATCATTGTTGTTAATGACAATTCTACAGATAATACAGCGGAAATTGTAACCAAATTAGGAGCTGAGCATTCTTTTATCACTTTAATAAACAATAATTCCAATACGGATCATCTTCCTGGAAGCAAGGTTATTAATGCTTTCTATAAAGGATATGACACTCTAAATTCCGATTTTGATATTATTTGCAAATTTGATGCTGATCTTATCTTTCCTGACAACTACTTAGAACGTATTGTTTATCATTTCAACAAAAATAAAAATATAGGTATGGCCGGTGGGTTCTGCTATATTAATAAAAATGAAGATTGGGTCTTAGAAAACCTGACCAACAAAGATCATATTAGAGGTGCACTAAAAGCTTATCGAAAAGAATGCTTTTCTGCTATTGGAGGCTTAAAAAAAGCAATGGGATGGGATACCGTGGATGAGTTATTAGCCAAATATCACAATTGGGAAATAATTACTGATGAATCGCTACATGTAAAACACCTAAAACCTACTGGTAACACTTATAACAAAAAAGCAAAATACAAACAAGGAGAAGCATTTTATAAAATGCGCTATGGTTTTGTAATTACATTTATTGCAGCGGTTAAACTTGCCTACAAAAAACGAAAGCCAAACTTTATTATAGATTATTTAAGCGGTTACCTTAAAGCAAAAAGGGAAAAACAAGCATTTTTAGTAAGCAAAAAAGAAGGGGGATTCATAAGGAGTCTTCGTTGGAATGGTATTAAAGAGAAACTATTTTAAACCTTATCTGACACTTTGCTCCGAACACAAAAAGTTTGCTTAACTCTTTCTGAAACATTAAAATAAGGAACCCAAATTAACATTCCAATTCCTGCCTTAATGATTTCCTTATACCCTTCACTATCTTCCATTCCTAAATTCGCCCACTCATAGACTAAATTATCTAACAATAAAAAAAGAAAATTTACAATATAAAAAACACTCATCAACAAAGGCAAACTAGTTCTCTTTTTAATAAAAAGAAATATTAGAGTAATAGTAAACACCCAAAACCAACAGTTGTAAATAATTTCTATCCCTACAAATATCTTCAGTAACATAGGAGAGCTTACCTTCAACAAATCTAATCCAAGCCACATGTTCTCATCTAAAAACCCAACATTATAAAAATTGATAGGCAAGGCAAAAATCGACAACACAACTCCAATTACTGGTAAAACCAACCACCCGCCAATAGTATTATAATTACTATCTCCTAAAGGTTTAGGATCGAAAACAAAATACAACTTATAAAAGAAAATAACTGCAGTCAAAAGACCAAAGAACAATAAAAAATAAGAAATCCATCCAGTTTCCCCCTCAACTATTCCCGAACCATAAGTAAGCATATAGCTAAACTCAGATTTTACCTTTTCTTGATCTTTAAAAAAGACGTCTAATTCATGAGGTGAAATGCTAGATTTATGCAATTCATATTGATGCGAAATTTCAACTTCACTACCTTCTGTCATTACACTAGTAGCATAAGTAAACACATTATTACTAACTGTTTTCAAAGGCTTGTTTGCATTCCATTTTTCAGGCAACCTTATCTTTGTCAATTGCAAATAACTATATGGTGATCCCAGATCATAAGGCATCGTTCTAGAAGCCGTCCCCACATCGGTTAAACTCGAGCTCAACACCATTGGATAAGTTTCAAAAAAAAGATAATCTTCGCTTTCATCTTTTTCCCAAAAATCTTCAATAACATAACTTTCCTTAATCACAAAAATATTATCACTCTCTCTCGAATCATCCTCAAATTCAATTTCACCTTTCAATTCAATTTTCGGATATAAAGTTGCATAATAATTTTGATAATTTTTACTTATTTTCCCTTTAGAGTTTGAAGAAAAGTAACTTCTAAAGTAATCTGCCTTATTTCCACTATACGAAGATTCTATTGTATACAAAGCGCTACCACCTATAGTTTTTACATCAATAATTTCGTTAACAATAACCTGTGGCACTTGAGAGTTCTGAACACCCACATCTACCAATTTCGTTTCTCCGTCACGTATAACTAATCCCTTCTCATAAGAAGGAGGACTCATAGCATATAAATCCCCTCCTTGTTGTGATATTGTCGGATCAACAAAATAATACTTATCCTTATGCTTAAAATTGACAATACAATGATCAAACGCAGTGTTACTCGAAAACTCATGCTCTACTTCTCCTCTTAGTACTGTATTCACCAAAACAGGATAAGACTCTACTCCTATTTTTCTTAAAAAAGATACCAGTAATAAAGATTTATCCTTACAATCCCCATACCTCTGCCTTAACACTTTTTTGGGTTTATTTGGTTGGTAAGCAGAAATTCCAGATTCGAAACCTAAATAACGTATATCATCCTGAACAAATCTAATTAGCGTTATAATTTTATCTTCTAAACTATTATTATTTTCCAATAAATCTGTTGGAATTGGTGCTTCATCATTTTCACTATACTTATAAATTGGAGTAGCCCAGTCCACAACATCTTTCCAACTAGAAAAAGTGGTATACGATACCCTAGCTTGAGGATTATACCAACTTGGAATATTATTATCGTAAACAATAAAATCCTTAGCCTCCAAATCCCAAACATAACTAACCAAACCCTTGTTTTCAGTGACTTCTGGAGAAGCAGCGTTCTCAAACACTTTAAGATGAAGCTCCCTAGGACTTAATATTCGGTTATAAATTCGATTTACAGGAGATGAGAAATTTTGATAAAAAACTCCTGAAAAATTTCCTTTATTAATAATATTACTCCCCTTAATAGAATAAGAATACTCAATAATATCATCCACACGAACATCAGAAAGATTTAAAACAGCAGTAGTTGACCCATCATACAGTGATCTTTCCATACTAGATTCTCTTTGTAATGTCTGAATAAGAGTATTTGATAATTTTTCAACAACCTTATCTCCTCTAACTATTCGTACGTCATGAAAAAATAATTGCTGGTAACTCGGGTCAAAAACAACACTTATATCCGAAAACTCCTGAACCCCTTCCGCATTCAAAACCTTTATTGCATAATGATAATAATACTGCTTCTCTTTATAATGCTCCTGAGAATCTATCAGCAAATACTGAAACCCACTACTTCCATTCAACTCCTTTTTATCAGTAAATTCAACCTCATTTACCCAACTAGGAGCAACAGTTTTCAAAACTCTATTCTGACCAATAACAGCCCCAAAAACAATAATAAATAATACAGTTAATATATTTCTCATAGTTTAAAAAAAACAATACGTTTACACTTTCTATATAACCAGAAAAGCAATACAATAAATTATACTCTCAAAGAAACGCAAAAAAGCTAAGATTTTTAGATCTTAGCTTTCCATATTTTAAAAAAATAAAAAAATTACTCCACCACTTCAGAAATCACTTTTCCAGTAACTCCATTCGGAAAAGCAATCCCCAATAATGCCGCTATTGTAGGTGCAATATCTGGTATTTCTGTTAAATTTTGCGTGCTTCCCTTTTTAATTCCATTTCCATAGAACAATAAAGGTACATGAGTATCATATACAAAAGACGAACCATGAGTAGATCCTGTTCTTGAATAACTTATAAAAGATGGATCAGCAACTACCAATACATCGCCAGATCTTTTTTGACTATATCCATTTTGTAAAACATCAGCAACACCTTCCGTATATTCGTTTTGCCACATTTGGTGACCTGTATATACTTTATATACATTATCATAAGTCATCAATTCATTCGCAATAACCGTTTCAACATCCTCTAATTTTAATCCCAAATTCCCAATTACTTTTCTATCCAAAAATAATTGCTCATTAGAATAATTTTTCACCATCTGATCTGTTCCATAATTAAACTTCAAAAACTCATCTAACTTAGCTCTCAACTTTTTATTATCTAAATACCCAGCAGGTATTTTTTGATCTTTTAGATATGAAGGCACGTGTATAGCCGCATGATCGGCGGTTAAAAACACAGTATAATTGCCTTTCCCAACTTTTTCATCCAAGCCAGTCAATAAACGAGCAATATCCATATCTAATCTTAGGTATGTATCTTGAATCTCTACTGAATTAACACCATATTTATGCCCAACATAGTCTGTACTAGAAAAACTAACAGCTAAAAAATCCGTATCATTATCTTTACCCAATTGCTCACCATCCAAAGCCGCTAGTGCAAAATCTGCAGTAATACTATTTCCATATGGAGTTGCCTTTATAACATCAAAACCACCATTTGCTTGCCAAAAAGAAGGCAAATTATGAGGGAAGATCGCTGATTCTTCTCCCTTAAATACTCCTTCATATGAATTAGCATCAGCACCACTCTCGGTATATTCAGCTATTGGCCTAAGCAAATCCCATGATTTCTTATACGATTCAGCTATATTAGACGTATTAAAATCGCTCACCCAAGATGGTAGTTGATTCATATAATAGGTACTCGTAATCCAACTACCTTCATCTTTTCCATAAAACCAGTATGCAGTTCCTGTATGACCCGCTGGCAAAATAGATCCTCTATCTTTTATAGCTATTCCTATTGTCTTTCCTCTCATTTGTGTAGCCAACCTTAATTGATCTGTAATTGTTGTGGTCATCATTCTATGCGGAGACATTTTTCCTGCACTTGATGTTGTACCAACAGACTCATAATTATCATCACCTGCACAATACACCATCTTATCAGATACTTTATCATACCAATTATTACCAATAACACCGTGTGAAGAAGGACTAGCACCTGTGTACACAGAAGTATGTCCAGGACCTGTACTTGTAGGCTTATAGTTATAATGATTGTTCTTACAACTAAAACCATCGTTAACTAGGCGCTTAAATCCATCACTTCCATAATCACTCCAGAATCTAGTAATATAGTCATACCGCATTTGATCTACAATAATCCCTACCACCAATTTAGGAGAAGCAAAAGGCTTCTGAACCACTACTACCTGTTCTTTATTTTTCTTTTTTCGTTTAGAACGTTGTGCTATTGTTGGTAAAACAACCAATAGTGCACATGCTAACAAAACTATTTTTTTCATACTATCTGTTTTTATAAAAAGTAAAAATAGTAGAATTAAATATTAATTACATTAAATCAAGGTTAAAAACGTTCCTATTATTATTATTTATACTTTTGTCTACTATTTTTAAACTATGAATTATCTCGAAGATATTGGGCGTTATTTTATAATGATAAGAGAGGTCTTTAAAAAACCTACAAAATGGCGCATCATGAAATCACTTATTCTTAAAGAAGTGGACGATCTTATGTTCGGCTCTTTAGGTATCGTTATTTTTGTTTCGTTTTTTATCGGAGCGGTTGTTGCCATACAAACCGCACTAAATGTTACCAATCCATTAATTCCCAAAACATTAATTGGATTTGCAACAAGACAATCTATTATTCTTGAATTTGCTCCAACTTTCGTCTCCATTATTATGGCTGGAAAAGTAGGGTCATATATCACTTCTAGTATTGGAACCATGAGAGTTACAGAACAAATTGATGCTTTAGAAGTTATGGGCGTTAACTCACTTAACTACCTTGTTTTCCCTAAGATAATAGCTTTACTCCTTTATCCTTTTGTAATTTCTATTTCTATAACGGTTGGTATTTTTGGAGGCTGGCTTGCCAGTGTATTTGGAGGATTTGTTACTAGCACAGAATTTATTCAAGGACTACAATTAGAATTTATTCCTTTTCATATTACCTATTCTTTTATAAAAACATTGTTATTTTCTTTTATTCTTGCTACCATTCCTTCTTATCATGGGTATTATATGACTGGAGGAGCACTTGAAGTAGGAAAAGCGAGTACCTCATCTTTTGTTTGGACCAGTGTAGTTATTATTATACTGAATTATATTTTAACACAAATGTTACTAGGCTAATGATAAAAGTAGAAAACATACATAAATCGTTCGGAGAATCCCATATTTTAAAAGGAGTTACAACACAATTTGACACCGGAAAAACCAATCTTGTTATTGGGCAAAGTGGTTCTGGTAAAACAGTTTTTTTAAAATCTTTACTCGGGCTATTTACTCCCGAACAAGGAAAAATCATATATGATGATACTGCTTATTCCGAAATGAGCGACGATCAAAAAAGAGAGTTGAGACAAAACATAGGTATGGTTTTTCAAGGAAGTGCCTTGTTTGACTCTATGAGTGTACAGGACAATGTTATGTTTCCTCTAGAAATGTTCTCTAACATGTCACTATCGGAACAAGAAGATCGCGTAAACTTTGTTTTAAAGAGGGTAAATCTTATTAATGCGCATCAAAAATTCCCTTCGGAAATATCTGGAGGAATGCAAAAACGTGTTGCTATTGCTAGAGCCATAGTTCTTAATCCAAAATACTTGTTTTGTGATGAACCAAACTCTGGATTAGATCCCAAAACTGCAATTTTGATTGATAATCTTATTCAAGAAATAACTCAAGAGTATAATATTACAACGGTAATCAATACTCATGACATGAATTCTGTTATGGAAATTGGAGAAAAAATATTGTTTCTAAAAGATGGTCATAAAGCGTGGGAAGGCACCAATAAAGAAATTTTCAAAACCGATAACGAAGTAGTTACCGACTTTGTATATTCTTCTGAACTGTTTAAAAAAGTTCGGAAAATGTATATCGAAGAAGATAATGATTAACAAAAAGGCAGAAATCAATTGATTTCTGCCTTTTTCTAAATTCTATTAAAAACAATTAGTTTACTATAATCTTATCATTACCTAAGCGGAGCTTTAACCATTTTGTTAAATTTTCCTTTTTCTTTTCTAACTCTTCAACTTTTAACCCTTCATTCCATTTTAATGAAAATGTTGGTATTGTATCAATTTTAGAAAAATCGGTATTCAACACATAGGCAAAACTAAGCGATTCTAGGCCTTCATAATTAATTTTTGCCTCTGCACTCACTTCTTCAAAAGGTATTTGCTGCTTTGTAAGTCTACTTAAAACAGTAATTTCTTCTTCTAATACTCGTATCCGTTCCGATTTGGTTAACAATTCTGCTTTTTTAGACTCGTACAATTCATTTACAAAATTATACTTCTCTTCAGAATCATCTTTTCCTCCTTGGATTATTCGCAATTCAGCATTTTTTAAAGCAGGATAGTTGTTCTTTTGCACCCTCCAAGTATCAATTACACTAGCTGGGATTAACTCATCTCCCATACATACCAATTCTATTAATGAGCCCTTATCTTTATTGTAATCTATCTTTGTAAGGTTATCCAAAAACCTTCCTCTTTTTTGAAACTGATAAACCGCTACGGATTTACCAATAAAATCTCTAGAATCATTTTTAAATCGAGATTCCTGAAACACATTATAAAAGGTCCATCCAGCAGGAATCATTGCCAATACCGCTAACAAAGAGGCAAATTGTGCAATTCGTTTTCTACGTTGAGAATTGGCATAACGCACCATAGGAAACCGCAATACTTTCAATACTAAAAAAGTGGCTAGTCCTATAAAAATGGTGTTTATTAAAAACAAATACATGGCTCCACCTGCATAACTCCAATTTCCTATTGCCAAACCAAAACCTACCGTACACAATGGAGGCATTAATGCTGTAGCAATTGCCACCCCAAAAATAACACTAGCAATAGTTCCTTTTTTAGTTCTAGCAATAACCAGAGAGAGTCCTCCAAAAAAGGCAATTAACACATCTCTAATATCTGGTGCCGTCCGAGCCAAAAGCTCAGAAGATTCATCTCTTAATGGGAAAAATTTGAAAAACAAAAAAGCAGTCAATACACTAAGCACTACCATGACAACAAAATTATTCACAGAACGTCGTAGCGTATCAATATCATTAATTGCTAAAGACATTCCCATTCCTAAAATCGGCCCCATAAGTGGAGAAATAAGCATGGCACCAATAACTACCGCAGTTGAATTGGCATTTAATCCAATGGAAGCGATAAAAATAGAACAAATCAAAATCCAAGAAGTATGTCCTTTAAAAGGAATATCAGCATTAATAGACGCTATCGTAGCCTCTTGATCTGTATTTTCTCTGATATCTAAAAGCTCTCTCATGAATTGCTTAACACTTGTAAACAACCCTGCAAAATCTTTTTTTACTTCTACTCCTGCTTTTTTATCCTCTATTGGCTCCATATTTTACCCGTACTGATTTCCAAATTTATCTTTTACTGCATTAAGAACTTGCTTAATCTCTTGTTCTTTTTTCTTTGGACAAATCAGTAAAACATCCTCTTTGTCTACTACAATATAGTCATTTAAACCATCTATCACAACAACCTTTTCCTTATGGGTTCTTATCATATTGTTAGAAGACTCATTCAATAACACCTTTGCGTTTACAATTGCATTGTTATACTCATCCTTATCTAACTTATCATACAATGCTCCCCAAGTACCTAGATCGTTCCAATCAAAAGTAGCTGGTAATACATATATTTCCTTGGTTTTTTCAAGAATAGCATAATCTATAGACACATTGGCTGCTTTACCATAGTTTTCTTTTATAAAAGCTGATTCCTGATCCGTATTATATACCTTATTTCCTGAACTGAACAATTGATACAATTCTGGTTGCAACTTCTTAAATGCGTTTACAATTGTAGCTGCACTCCAGATAAAAATACCTGCATTCCAAAGAAAATTCCCTTGTTCTAAAAACGATTTTGCCGTTTTATAGTCTGGTTTTTCTCTAAACTGATTTACTTTTTTTACCTCAGCAGCATCTTGCTTATCATACTCAATATATCCAAATCCTGTATTTGGAAAAGTAGGTTTTATGCCCAAAGTAAATAAAGCTTCTTCGGTTTTGGCTTGTTCAAAACATGTTTTTACATTTTCAGCAAAAGCATCTTCGTCTTCTATCCAATGATCACTTGGTGCAACAATCATTACCGCATTAGGATTATCTTTTATAATCTTTAATGAAGCATACAATATGCAAGGAGCGGTATTTCTCATTTCAGGCTCCAAAATAACTTGTTCTTGTGTCACCATAGGCAACTGCTCAAGCACCAAGTCATTATATATTTCATTAGTTAAAATTAGAATATTCTCTTTTGGAATAAATTTATTTAACCGTTTAAATGTTTTTTGAATTAAAGTATCTCCAGCTCCAAGCATATCATGAAACTGTTTTGGAAACTCTGTGGTACTAACTGGCCAGAAACGAGATCCTACTCCTCCTGCCATTAATATTGCATAATAATTAGTGTTCATCCTTATTATTTTATAAATTCTACCTCCGCATTAGGCTGAAACAAATACATTTTATCTGTTCCTTCCTCCATACACTCATATCTTTTTACTCTTTTTTTTCCTTTCTTAAACAGCTTACCGTTGTTCATTTTAAAAACAGTTCCCATAGGTAACTCATAAACAAAAACTTTCCCTTTTTTATCATCGAAAGAACGCAAGCTTATTGCCAATACCGCATCTGTATCTGAACTAGCCTTTGGGTTTTTAAAATGATTAGCGACAACTGAAAGCAATTTAGACGGAAAGACTTCTGTCCTTAAAAATGGCAACATCAAATATTTAAATGTTTGTTTCCACTCTATGCCATGCGGCTTTATTTTCTTTCCATACTGCTCAAAAGCATACAAATGAGCAATTTCATGAATCAATGTAATCAAAAAACGATATTTATTTAACGAAGAGTTTATTGTTATCATATGCATACCACTTGGCATCATTCTATAATCACCATGCCTAGTAAGCCTTTCATTTACAATTTTTAGATGCACTTGATGCTCCTTAATCAAAGAGATGCATTGATCTACTGCTCGTTCGGGCAAATATGTTTTTAAAACAGTATGCATTTATGGAGTGCTATTAGATACTTGTAATAACTTCCCATTATAAAATTTATTTCCTGTAAGTGAAAAATCACAAATATAGTTTGCCATTTCTGCTGCTGTTGTTGGTGCTTGGTAGCCAGGAAAAGCTTCTTCAAGCATTTCTGTTTGCACAGCACCTAATGCTAGTACATTAAAACTAGGCCCAGACTCCTTATACTCTTCTGCCAATAATTCTGTGAGCGTTACAACTGCAGCTTTTGCAGAGCTATATGCTGCTAACCCAGGAAACTTAACACTACCTTGAACACCACCCATACTACTTATAGAAACCACATGCCCGTCTGTTTTTACATATGGTAAAACCGCTCTTGTAATTGCAGCCAAGCCAAACACATTTACTTCATATACCGTCTTAAAATCCTTATCAGTTAATTCCTCAAATGGCTTATTAATTAATTTTCCTGCATTATTAACTAATATATCTACATGTTTCCACTCTTTCTTGATAAAAGTTATAACTTTCTTCAAGTCTGAAGGTAATGACAGATCAAAAGAAAAAGCTGTTATATTTGGAATATTTAATTGATTTACCACTGTACTATTTCTAGACAATGCCAAAACTTGATGCCCTTCGGATGCGAACTTCTGCACCATTTCGAAGCCAATACCTCTGCTGGCTCCAGTAACAATTATATGCTTCATTATTTATTTACTATTTCTTTAGAAGTAGCATTTGCCATCTTCTCCATCACTGGAATAAATTTTATAATAAACTCTGACATATGCTCAACACCCATCAACTCAAACTCATCACCTACTTTATGATAGTGCTCAAAATTTGTAAAATCAAACGTGCAAAATGTTTGTGATGGCACACCAAATTCTTTGTAAAACGCATAGTTATCTGAACGTTTAAATAAATTGTATTCTTTAGCTGTCGGTAAAAAACCTACCAGCTTCTCACCTGCATATTCATTAAATTTTTCTGCCATATTGGTCATTTCGTATCCCGTAACATAAGCAAAGTAATCTTTATTAACCAAAGGCACACCAATCATTTCAAAATTTACCATAGCATATAAGTTTATATTTTCCTTATGCAATTTAGCAGCTATATGCTTAGACCCTAATAAACCTTTTTCTTCTCCAGAAAACAAAACAAAAATAAGACTTCTTGCATTTGCTTTTGTTTTCCCAAAATATTTAGCCATTTCTATTACAGCTGTAGTTCCAGAAGCATTATCATTTGCACCATTGGCAATACTATCTCCATCAACAGCCTTAATAATCCCGATATGGTCGTAATGAGCTCCAATAACAATATATTCACTTTTCAGTTTTTCATCATTACCTTCTACAAGACCTACCACATTATAGGTTGGTTTATCAAAATTTGACAAGGTATCATGATAGGTTTCAAAATATGGTTTTACATTATTATTTTTAAAAATCTGCTCTATATATGTAGCAGCAGCCTCCAAACCCTTACTACCTGTATCTCTTCCTTTTAACTCATCGGAAGTAAGGTATTTTAAAATTGCTCCTACATCGTTGGGATTAACTTTATAATTATCCTTATCAACAACAGTTCTTGCTGTAGAAGTACCCCCACTTGCACTTTCTTTTTTTTCTTGTCCTTTTAATCCTGATGAACAGCTAGCAAATAATAATCCAACTACTCCAAATACAATATATTTCTTCATTTCTGTTCTAAAATTTAATGTCTAAAGATAAAAAAAGCATCTCTAATTAGAGATGCTTTTTTAAAAATATTATATAGTATAGAAAACTAAGCCAGCATTGTTACTGGATTTTCTAAAAACGATTTTAGTGTTTGTAAAAACTGAGCTCCAACAGCTCCATCTACCGTTCTATGATCGCAAGCTAAGGTTACTTTCATTGTGTTTCCTACTACAATCTCACCATTCTTAACCACTGGCTTTTGAACAATAGCACCTACAGAAAGAATTGCTGAGTTTGGCTGATTTATTATTGAAGTAAACTCCGTAATACCAAACATTCCAAGATTAGAAACCGTAAAAGTACTACCTTCCATCTCTTGTTGTTTCAATTTTTTATTTCTTGCTTTACCTGCTAAATCTCTAACAGATGCACCAATCTGCGTTAAACTCAACTGATCTGAAAAACGCACTACAGGCACTACCAAACCATCATCTACAGCAACAGCAACACCAATATGTATATGACTTTTAAATACTGTATTGGTATCTGTCCAGCTTGTATTTACTTTTGGATGTTTTTTCAATGCCATTGCACAAGCTTTTACTACCATATCATTAAATGACACCTTAGTATCTGGCAACTCATTTATTTGTTTTCTAGACCCCATTGCATTGTCCATATTCACTTCTATAGTCAAATAAAAGTGAGGCGCAGTAAATTTAGAATTCCCTAAACTCCTAGCTATAGCCTTACGCATTGGCGAGTTTTTCACTTCAGAAGTAGATTCTTCTCCTGCAGGCACAAATGTAGCAACAGCAGCAGACGTACTTTCTTCAGCAACTTTTACAGCTGCTTTTGGCGTAAACGACTCTATATCTTTTTTTATAATCCTACCATTTTCTCCAGTACCAGAAACATCAGATAAATTTATTCCTTTATCTTTTGCTATTTTCTTAGCCAATGGAGATGCAAAAATTCTACCAGAAGTATTAGTACTAGCAACTTTAACTTCTTGAACTGGCTTAGTAGCCGCTTCTTTTTTTTCCTCTACTTTAACAGCAGGAACATCAACAGCTTTTGCAGACGCACCGCTAGCTATCAATCCACTAACATCTGTTCCTTTAGGGCCGATAATAGCCAATACAGAATCTACAGGCGCAGCTTCTCCCTCTTGTAAACCTATGTAAAGTAAGGTTCCAGAATAAAAAGACTCAAATTCCATTGTAGCTTTATCTGTTTCTATCTCAGCAAGAATATCGCCTTCTTCAACTTCATCACCAACTTGTTTTAACCAAGAAGCGACAGTACCTTCTTCCATAGTATCGCTAAGCCGAGGCATATTTACAACCTCAACATCAGCTGGAATTTCTACAGCAGTACTTTCGGTTAAAACAACTTCTTCTTTTTCTTCTACCACTACTTCAGATGACTTAGCTCCAACTCCACTTAGTAAAGCTGCAACATCTTCTCCTTCTTCTCCGATAATAGCAAGTAGTGTATCTACAGGTGCTCCTTCTCCTTCTTGCACCCCTATATGCAACAATGTACCTTCGTAAAAAGATTCGAATTCCATTGTAGCCTTATCAGTTTCTATCTCCGCTAAAATATCGCCTTCAACAATTTTATCGCCTACATTTTTTAACCAAGCTGCAACAACACCTTCTTCCATGGTGTCACTTAAACGAGGCATATTTATTATTTCTGCCATCCTAATTAAAGTTTATGAGGTATAAATGGATAATCTTTTTGATCGTAAACTACATCGTACATTACATTCTTTTCTGGATACGGCGATGCTTCAGCAAATTCTTCACATTCTTTTACCATATCCTTCACTTTTGCATCTATTTCTTTAATTTCTGCATCCGTAGCATACTTATTTTCTTTTATAACATCTAAAACCTGAGTTATAGGGTCTATCTTTTTATATTCCGCTACCTCTTCTTTGGTTCTATAATGCTGAGCATCTGACATTGAATGCCCTCTGTAACGGTATGTTTTCATTTCTAAAAACGTAGGTCCGTCACCTTTTCTAGCTCTATCAACTGCTTTACTCACTTCTTTTGCAACCTCAACAGGATTCATCCCATCAACTGGTCCACAAGGCATTTCATAACCTAAACCTAATTTCCAAATTTCTTGGTGGTTTGCAGTACGCTCTACCGAAGTACCCATTGCATAACCATTATTTTCACAAATAAAAACTACAGGTAGTTTCCAAAGCATTGCCAAATTAAAGGTTTCATGAAGCGAACCTTGTCTTACAGCACCATCTCCCATATAACATAAGGTAACACCATCTCTTCCAGCATATTTATCTGCAAAAGCAATACCTGCTCCTAATGGAATTTGACCTCCAACAATACCATGTCCTCCTAAGAATCCTTTTTCTTTTGAAAAAATATGCATTGATCCTCCCAAACCTTGAGAAGTTCCTGTTGCTTTTCCAAATAACTCTGCCATTATTCGTTTAGGATCCACGCCCATTCCAATTGGTTGAACATGATTACGGTATGCTGTTATCATCTTATCCTTCCCCAATTCCATAGCATGTAAAGACCCTGCTAATACAGCTTCTTGTCCATTATATAAGTGAAGAAAACCTCTTACTTTTTGTTGAATATAAACAGCAGCAAGCTTGTCTTCAAACTTTCTCCAGAACAACATCTCCTCATACCATTTTAGGTAGATTTCTTTGGTAATTTTTTTCATCTATTAAGAATTCTATAAAGTTGTTTATAGCGCACAATATTATCTTGCGCAAAAACAAAAGTAATACATTAAATAAAAGTGGAAAAACGATTATGAATAATAATTAGGTAGAAATCCTGTTTTTTACATATTCGTTAAAATTATAAGCCTAAAACCTATAAATATGTACTATCAAAACCTAAAGGCATTATATCTTTTAAAGATTCGGTCTTAAAAACTTCTCCTTCTTCTCCCATGAAATAAATTTCTATAGGTGATTTTTGCTTAAATTCATACTCTGCTATTGATTGCCTACACGCTCCACATGGTGCAGCAGGTTTTTTCACAACATAACTTTCGGAAGAAACAGTTATGGCTATGCTTTTTATTGCAATATTTGGATTAGTAGCTCCAGCATGATATATGGCTACTCTTTCTGCACAAAGTCCAGATGGATATGATGCATTTTCTTGATTGCTCCCTGTTACAATTTCACCATTTTCTAACAGTAAAGCTGCTCCAACACTAAATTTTGAATATGGAGCATATGCTTTCTCTTTCGCTTCTATTGCATGCTGCATTAAGCTTTTTATTGCGTCCGGAAGTTCTTCTATATTTTTATAAGCAACAATAGCTGCTGTAATTGTAAATGTCCTCATATATTATTTAATCTTCGTATCGATCACCTAAATTAAAGGTTAACGAAAACCTTAGCGTATTCTCCAAAGGGTTTTTAACTGCCGAACTAGAAAACAAATAAGACAAATCTACCTCACCTACATTAAATTTAAAACCAGCACCAAGGGTGAAAAACTTTCTAGCACCTTTTTCTTCTGCTTCATTAAAATACCCACCTCTAAGGGAGAATGCATCCTGAAACACATATTCTGCACCTAATGCCCAGGTTATTTCTTTAAAAGAATCTGTAAACTCAAAAGATTTGAATATTCCACTGACAAATCCAATTCTTTGGTATTCTTCAATATCTTGTGTTGTATTTCCTTTTGGAATTGGAACTAGTAATTTATTAAACTCTGTGGTAACTGCCAGCTTACTTTCTGAATCAAATATAAAATCAAAACCAACACCTAATTTCATATTAGTTGGCAAAAAATCACCTGTTAGGTCATTTGAAATATCACCATCGTAATTAATTTTTGGTCCAATATTGGAAATATTCAACCCTGCTCTTAAAATACCATCAAAAGACGAAAAAGCTCTCTCTCTTGATTGATAAAATGCAGCAATGTCAACTCCAAAAGAACTGGCTGCAGAAGCATCAGCTCCAGTTGGTATTTTTAAATTAGAACGTATATATCTGGCTCCTATCCCCATCGAGAATGTCTCACTAAGCTTTAAGGCATATGAACCGTCTAATGCTAATTCGTTTGGTTTGACTGTGGTAACTTGTCCATCAGCAGTACTTCTAAGATCTATCTCTCCTAAACCAAAATAACGTAACGAAAAAGCAAAAGAACTTCTTTCATTAAATTTATTATAAAAGCTTAAATTCATTAAAGAAATATCATTCACTAGCTCTGCTAAATATGGAGTATAACTTACACCTATACCAATTTTCTGTTTTGCAAATGCATATTTTGCAGGATTCCAATATTGAGAATATGCATCAGCAGATGTTGCAACACCAATATCACCCATCCCAGCAGCTCTAGCATTAGATGTTACCAATAAAAATGGAACAGCAGTAGTTATCGCTCTGGAATCAGTCTGACTTCTCACAGCATTAATAGACACTAACACTAATAAGAATAACACAATATGTTTCTTCATTCGAAAAGTAATTAATTATAAAGCATTTGTTCAGTTAATCATAGTTTATGCTCCTATAAAGATAAACGAAGATTTTTTATTTATCTTATGTTCTTAAAATATATTTTCAAAAAAATTCGTTAAAATGCATCTCTACAAAAATCAAATATATAAATACTAAGCAATATTACAGGCATAAAGCCCGTTTAATAACAATATTGCTTACGCTTAGTTTGGATAAATTTCAAAAAAAATATTTTTTTTTCAATATTTTAAAATAAATCCAACATTAGTGCGTTTTAATAGCGAGTAAAATAACACATTTTAACAAAAAACTAAATCATAACAATAATAATAAGCTGTAAAATACCTACTTTTGCAGCCCAAATTTGAACTCAAATCCTAATTATGAAAAAACAAGTTATCAAAGTTTTTCTTTTATCTTTAGCTGTTGCAGGAGGTTTTTCCAGTTGTAAAAAATCATCCTCAAAAAACACATCTAAAGCTACCGGATGGAAAATAAATGCAAAGGAAGGCGGTTTTCAATACAATACTGGCTTTAAAGAACAAGAAACTGCTCCTGGTTTAGTATTTGTTGAAGGTGGTACTTTCACTAAAGGTAAAGTACAAGATGACGTAATGCACGATTGGAACAATACCCCTTCTCAACAACATGTACAATCTTTTTACATGGATGAAACGGAAGTTACCAATGTAATGTATTTAGAATACTTAGATTATCTTAAAGCAATGTATCCTCCTAGCGAACCTAGATATGCAAACATATATAAAGGTGCCCTGCCAGATACACTTGTATGGAGAAACAGATTAGGTTTTAACGAGGTTATGACAAATAACTACCTTCGTCACCCAGCATATGCAGAATATCCTGTAGTTGGTGTAAACTGGATTCAGGCTGTACAATTTTCCGAATGGAGAACAGACAGAGTTAATGAAGCTGTATTAGAAAGAGAAGGCTATATAGAAAAAGGTGCTAGATATGCTGCTCTTGGTGAAGATGTAAACGGTTCTTTTAGTACTGCTACATACTTAAATAGACCAGAAGCTACATACAACGGACAAATTGATTCCTTAGCAAGAAAAGGTAATGATACAGTTCCTTCTTTCGCAAAAAGAAGTAGTGGTCTTATTTTACCAGAATACAGACTTCCTACAGAAACAGAATGGGAATATGCTGCTAATGCACTTGTTGGTGTTAGAGAATACAATAATTATAGAGGTAGAAAAAAATATCCATGGAGTGGTGATTATACTAGAAGTGGAAAAAGAGCCGGAAGAGGCGATCAATTAGCCAATTTCAAGCAAGGTAAAGGAGATTACGGTGGTATTGCTGGATGGTCAGACGATGGTGCAGATATTACAGCCCAAGTAAAGTCTTATGCTCCAAACGATTTTGGATTATACGATATGGCAGGTAATGTTGCCGAATGGGTTGCTGATGTATATAGACCTATTGTTGATGACGAAGCAAATGACTTTAACTACTATAGAGGAAATATCTATACCAAAACTGCTATTGGCGAAGATGGAAAAGTAAACATTCTAAAAGATGAAGCTGTTTTTGACACGCTACCAAACGGTAAAGTTGTTGCTATAAATCTTCCTGGTGAAATAGCTATGGTTCCAGTAGATGATAATGAAACCTACCTTAGAACCAACTTCTCTCAAAGTGATAATAGAGGATACAGAGATGGAGATGATAGCTCTTCAAGATTTTTTGATCAATTTTCTGATGAAGATGAAGATGAAGACAATAAAAAAAGAATGTATGACGCTCCAAAACACAAAGTAGAAAGAGACTCTACAGGAGCTATAATTAGACAATACGACAAATCTAATGATAGAACAACCCTTGTTAATGACGAAGTACGTGTTTACAAAGGCGGTGGCTGGAACGATAGAGCATACTGGTTAGACCCAGCACAAAGAAGGTATCTGCCACAATACATGGCAACAAGCTATATCGGTTTTAGATGCGCAATGTCTAGAGTAGGATCTAAATCAAAAAGTAAAAAATCTCCGAAAGGATAAAATTAGGTATATTACAAATATGAAGCCCTTTCCGAAACGAAAGGGCTTTTTTATTTCCCAAAAATCCTTTACTTAACAATAAAGTCTATTTTTGCTTACATAAACACCTATATTGCCGTATACAATTATGAATATTAAAGAACTACACAGCCTCTTCCTTAAGTGCAAAAAAATAACCACTGATACTAGAAATATCATTCCTAACTCCATATTTTTTGCTTTAAAAGGAGCTAATTTTAACGGCAATACATTTGCAGGTGAAGCACTAAAAAAAGGCGCTTCTTTTGCTGTTGTAGACGAAAAAAAATACGCTACAGATCCAAATACAATTCTTGTTTCTAATGTGCTAGAAACATTACAAGAACTTGCCAATTACCACAGAAACCTGTTCAACATCCCTGTTATTGCCCTTACTGGAAGTAATGGAAAAACAACAACAAAAGAGCTTATCAATAGTGTTTTGTCTCAAAAATACAAGACCATCGCCACAATTGGAAACCTCAACAATCATATTGGAGTACCCTTAACATTACTAAATATTACTTCAGAAACAGAAATTGCTATTATAGAAATGGGGGCCAATCACCTTAAAGAAATTGCAAATTTGAGTAAAATAGCGAATCCAGAATATGGTTATATCACAAATTTTGGCAAAGCACACTTAGAAGGATTTGGAAGCACACAAGGCGTAATCAAAGCAAAAAGCGAACTCTATGATTACCTGATAGCAAAAGATGGCCATATTTTCCTAAATGCTGATGATCCAATACAGTTAGAAAAATTAAAATCTTATATAAAAAAGTATGGATATAGCGAAAGCAAAGACAATTACTTTAACATTACGCTATCTCAAGTAAACCCATTTGTTGTTGCAAAAACTCAAAACATAGAGCTAAAATCAAAACTGATTGGAAGCTACAATTTTCAGAATATAGCTGCAGCCATTCTTTTCGGGAAATATTTTAATGTGCCTTTAACTGATATAAAAAAGGCAATTGAAAGTTATACCCCAAGCAACAACAGATCACAACTTATAGAAAAGGGGAGTTCAAAATTTATCTTGGATGCCTATAACGCAAACCCTACTAGTGTTGAAGCTGCCCTAAAAAATATGGCAATACTTTCTGATGAAAATAAAATTATTATTCTAGGAGATATGTTTGAACTCGGAAAAGAAGCCAAATCAGAACATCAACGTATAGCTATACTTGCTTGCGAATTGCCCTCTACTAAAACAATACTTATAGGTGAAAATTTTTACAACACCACAACTGTAGCTAAGAAATACAAAGACTTTGAAAGCTTTAAATCCTCTTTTAACAAAGAGAATTATTCTGATGCCACTATTTTAGTAAAAGGATCTAGAGGAATGGCTTTAGAACGGATTTTGGAATTGTTTTAAACAAAAAAAACTTCTAATTTCTTAGAAGTTTTTTGTGGGCCCTACTGGGTTCGAACCAGTGACCCCCTGCTTGTAAGGCAGGTGCTCTGAACCAGCTGAGCTAAGGGCCCGTAACACAATACTCCGTGTTTCGGGTGCAAATATAACACTCTTTTTCTAATCTTCTCTTCTTTTTTACAAAAAAAATTGCGCTTTTTTAACACTAATCTTAATGGTCGAATAAATTATAATTGAATATTGCTTTTACGGCTCAACACAAAAAGTTGTGGAGTAACTAAATTAGAGGCAACTTTGCTTTTAAAATTTCTATGTCCTCAGACGCTTTATTTGCAGTTGCTAATTTATTACTTCCCGAAGTACTGGTAAGTCATTTTGATTTAACCAAACACGAGATTAAAGGAGAAGAGATACATTTCTATTTTACAGAATTAAATGAGGTTCCATCTGTACTTAATAATGCTAAACTCCACTCTAAAGGCTTCTTTCCAGAGGCGACCGTTCAAGATTTCCCTATACGAGGTAAGGATGTTTATCTGCATATAACACGGCGTAGATGGCTTAATGAAGTGACTAGTAAAGTAGTTACAAGAGATTGGGATTTAGTAGCAAAAGGAACTAGAATAACTAGTGAATTTGCTGCTTTTTTAAAAGAGGTCTATAAGTAATAACGCTTCAAGTACAACACTTGTAGCTAATTTCTATGGTGTTAATCCCAGAAGTCTACAAAGACAGTACAAGGACTATCTGAGTGATTTTAAAGCGTGGGGTCAAAAACAACACGCAACAGATTGGCTATTATTCGCACAAAACTTAGGCGCAAATTTATCCCTTGATGAGACTGCCTTTTCTAATGGTGATTTATATACCATACTAACCAATAAAAAAGCAAAAGGAAAGAAGGGAGCCTTAGTTGCAATGGTCAAAGGAACCAAAGCCGAAACTGTGATAAAAATACTAGAGAAAATTCCTTTAAAGCAACGCAAGAAAGTTAAAGAGGTAACTTTAGATATGGCAGGTAATATGGGACTTATCGTTAAAAAGTCTTTCCCAAATGCTACCTTAGTAATAGATCGTTTTCACGTGCAAAAACTAGCCTTGGACGCATTACAAGAAATAAGAATAAAACATCGATGGGATGCTTTAGATACTGAAAATGATGCCATAGAATATGCTAGAAATAAATCATTAAAATACACTCCAAAACTACTGCCCAATGGAGATACTTTAAAGCAATTATTAGCAAGAAGCAGATATTTATTATATAAATCAAGTAGTAAATGGACTGACAATCAATCCAAAAGAGCAGAAGTCCTTTTTCAGAGATATCCAGATCTAGAGAAAGCATATAAGTTATGCCAAAACCTATCTTGGATATTTAATAATACCAAAGACAAAACTTCAGCACTTATCAGGCTTGCAAAATGGGATGAAAAAGTAAGACAAGCTAAATTTAAAAGCTTCAACACAATCGCTAGAACAATGTCAATACATTATCAAAATATACTCAACTATTTTGATAATAGAAGTACAAATGCGTCTGCAGAATCTTTCAATGCTAAAATTAAAGCCTTTAGAGCACAATTTAGAGGGGTTAGAAATGTAGACTTTTTCTTATTTAGACTTACTACAATTTTTGCATAATCCTAAAATCCCACAACTTTTGGACTTGATCCGCTTTTACCCAAAACTCATACAATTCTAATTTAAGTTTAGTGCAAAAAAAAACTTCTAATTTCTTAGAAGTTTTTTGTGGGCCCTACTGGGTTCGAACCAGTGACCCCCTGCTTGTAAGGCAGGTGCTCTGAACCAGCTGAGCTAAGGGCCCGTAACACAATAGTCCGTGTTGCGGGTGCAAATATAGCATTCTTTTATGTCTCACCAAAAGAAAAAACGTAAAAAACTAAATTATTTCAGCCACTACAAATGTACTCCCTCCAACATAAACAAAATCGTCTTTTTGCGATTTCTCAAGCGCTTCTTTATAAGCTTCGGATACAGAACCAGATACAACTCCATCCAATCCAAATTCAGCTGCTTTTTCCTTTAAAACAACAGCATTTAATGCTCTTTCTATATTTGGTTGACAGAAAAAATATTTTGCCTTTTTAGGAAATAGCGGTAAAATTTCTGCCAAATCTTTGCCTTTTACCATACCCAAAACAATAAAAAGCTGAGAATAGCTTTCCTTTTTTAATTGCGCTAAAACTAAAGACAAACCTTCTTTGTTATGTGCTGTATCGCAAACAACCTTAGGATTACTATTTAAGACCTGCCATCGCCCCATTAAACCCGTGTTTTTGACAACATTTAACAAGCCATCAACGATAGTGCTTTCTGAAACCTTAAACGCAGTTAATCTTTTAATTACGGCTACAACTCCTTGTATATTTTTTTCCTGATAACTCCCTAATAAATCTGTCTTGTATTGCTTATTTAACTTTGCAAATTCAAGAGGAGCATTGTTTTTTTTGGCAATCTCTTTAAAAGTCTCTGCTACTTCCTCTTGATATTCACTTATCACAACAGGTGTATTTGGCTTAATTATACCTGCTTTTTCAATAGCAATTTTAAGTAAAGTATCACCTAACATATCTGTATGGTCTAAGCCAATATTTGTAATTAAAGAAACTTCTGGATTAATAATATTAGTTGAATCTAATCTTCCTCCTAAACCAACTTCAAAAATTGCAATATCAACTTTTTGAGCACTAAAATAATCAAAAGCCATAGCAACCGTCATCTCAAAAAAAGATAACTTATTAGTTTTCAGACAATCAAAGTGATTTCGCACAAATGCTACTACATATTCCTCTGGAATTAACAGTCCATTAATTTTTATACGCTCTCTAAAATCTTTTAAATGTGGAGAAGTATATAAACCCACTTTATAACCCGCTTCTTGCAAAATAGAAGCCAGCATATGACTTGAAGAACCCTTTCCATTGGTTCCTGCTACATGTATAGTTCTTATGTTTTTTTCTGGATGATTTAAGTGACTAACAAAACCTTTAATACCATCTAACTTTGCATTAAAAGCAGCTTTTCCTTTTATTTGATATGCAGACAACCTGTCAAACATCCAAGAAACCGTCTTTTGATAATTCATTATAGCTTATTCTCCAAGCTTAAAGTTAACTACTACAAAACCCACTTGTTTTGTTGGTGCCTTAGCGTCAAAATTCCATTTATGCATCATTGCTGTTTTTTTAGCTGGATCCATTAAACAAGGATGGCTGTTAGTTGTGCCTCTAACTCCTGGTGTAGCCTTCACAACATTACCATTTCTATCTACTTCTATCTTAACTACTACTTTTCCTTCTTCATTACAATCCTGTACAACCTTGCCTTTATTACGAATAGATCTTCCATTTAATCCATAACCTCTTCCACCACTTCCGGATCCTGGGCTTCCAAAATAACTACTTGCATATGGATCTCCATCTGGCTGCCCTTTATCACCAGCCTTATTGTCATCTCCTTCTCCACCTGTAGCTTTTCCATCAGATTTACCAATTCCTCCAATCAATTGATCTAAACTACGTTTCTTCGCATCTTGAGCCCTCTTCAATTTAGCTTCAGCATCTTTCTTTGCTTTTACTGCTTTATCAATTTCTGCCTGCTTCTTTTTAGCTTCAGCATCTGCTTTTTGTTTTGCTTTCTTTGCTTTATTAATCCGTATTGATTCTTCATTTTCCGCTGTTGCAACATCTTCCGTTTTTTCGGACGAAGCCGAAGCTTCAACTGGTTTTGAAGGCTCTTCTTCCTCTACAATAGGTTTAGAAACAGGGACCATTTTTATTTTTTCTTTAGGCTGAACTTTTCCTGAACCAAAATTAGTTGTTCCAAAATTCACAGAAATCCCACTTTCTTCTTCTGAATCCATAGAAGTTAACCCAACATAAAACAATAATAACAACAGAACACTTACTAGCATAGTAGTAAGTGTAAAAGATTTTTTCTTATGTTTTGTATTTAAAAAACTCACTATTTTGGCCTAACGGCTAATATTACTTTATAATTATTTTTATTTGAAATATCCATTACCTTAACAGCTTTCTCAATAGGAACACCTTCTTCTGCTCTTAATATTACAGTAGGTTTCTCTTGACCTGCTAGTGCTTTTTTGATTTCTATCTCTAGATATTGTTCACTAACTCTTGTTTTATTGATAAAAAACTCTAATTTTTTATTGATACTTACCGATATGCTTTTAGCATTTGAGGTTTTCCCTTTTGCTTTTGGCAGCAACAAATCTAGTGCATTAGGTGCAGAACTAGATGTCAACATAAAAAACACCAATAACAAAAATACGATATCTGTCATTGAAGACATACTAAAATCTGGACTAACCTTATTTCTTCCTCTTAACTTCATCTCTATATAGGTTCGTTAAGTAAATCTAAAAAGTCAACTGCATTAGCTTCCATTTGGTGCACTACCTTATCTGTACGTACTACCAAATGATTATACCCCATATAAGCAATAATCCCAACTATTAACCCCGCAACAGTAGTTGTCATTGCGGTATAAATACCCGAAGCCAGTACTCCCATTTCTGCTTGACCTCCGCTACTTGCCATTTCATAAAATGCAAGAATCATTCCTATTACAGTTCCTAAAAAACCAATCATTGGTGCAACTCCTGATACTGTAGCAAGTACAGCTACATTTTTCTCTAATTTATAAACTTCAAGGACTCCTGCGTTTTCAATCGCCTTATTAATATCTTCTAAAGGCTTCCCTATTCTAGAGATACCTTTTTCAGTTAAACGAGCAACAGGGGAATCTGTTTGCGCACATAATATCTTTGCAGCATCTAACTTCCCTCCAGTTACATAATCCCTAATTTGATTCATGAAATTTTTATCAATCTTAGAAGCTGATTTTATAGCAAAAACACGTTCAAAATAAATATATAATGCCACAAAAAGCAACACAAAAAGTATTGATATAATAACGATACTTCCCACACCTCCATCAACAATTAAATCGATAATAGATAATGTTGTTTCTTCGCTTGCAACTTCTTCTAAGCCTTCTTGGACTTCTTCTTGGAATAAAAACATAAATAGATAGTGTTTACTTTTTCTTTAAATAACGCTGATATCTGAATTAAAGTATGTCTCTTCTTTTTTAGTTTTCATATATTTTACTAAAAGCATACCTAACAATCATTTATTCATAAAAAAAGACAGTAATTAATGGCTAAACCAATTAATTACTGTCTCATAGTATAATATTCTAATACGTTTTTATAAAATTGCTCTCACAGCAATAAACACAACCGCTCCAGCTAAGAAACCAGCTAATGCTAACCATGCTATCTTTTTTAAATACCACATGAAGTCAATTTTTTCCATTCCCATTGCTACAACACCAGCTGCAGAACCTATAATCAACATACTTCCTCCAGTACCAGCAGAATAAGCTATAAAATGCCATAATGGATTATCAGTCCCTTCTGAGAACATCCCTAAACTTGCTGCTACTAGCGGCACATTATCAATAACTGCCGATCCTATACCTAACAATAACACTACCAAATCAGAAACAACAGTACCATCTAGTTCAGAACCCATCATTGGCATAGCCGTTTTTAACGAATCTGCAAATCCAAATAACATCCCTAATGATTCTAATGCTGCTACTGCCATTAATATTCCTAAAAAGAAAAGAATACTTGGTAGTTCAATCTTAGATAATGAATGATGTACAGGACTGTGGTGCGAGTTTGCTTCGCTTTCACCATCTATATCAGACATGCTAAATTTAGAATTACTATATAATTCTGCAAAAGTTGCTACAATTGCCAAGCCCAACATCATCCCAACATAAGGAGGCAAATGTGTTACTGTTTTAAAAATAGGAACAAATACAATTGCAGTTAATCCTAAATACAACATTGTAGCTCCAAAAGGATGCTTATTATCATCCTCACTATCATCAATCTCAATTTCCCCCTTAAATGCTGGTAAAAATGATGCGATAAAAGTTGGCACAACCATACATATTAGTGATGGCAGTAATAAATAGGTAATTAACTTAAGTGTTGTTACCTTATCTCCAATCCATAACATGGTTGTAGTTACATCTCCAATTGGAGACCAAGCCCCTCCCGCATTAGCTGCAATAATGATTAGTCCTGCAAACCATAACCTGTCTTCTCTTTTGTTAACAATTTTTTGAAGTATCGATATCAAAACAATTGTTGCCGTAAGATTATCAATTATTGCCGAAAGAATAAAAGCCAAAAAAGCAAAAATCCATAAAATTTTCTTTTTACTCCTCGTTTTTATAAAACTCTTTATCGTAGCAAATCCATTAAAATAATCTATGATTTCTACAATTGTCATTGCTCCTAATAAAAAGACCAATATTTCAGCAGTTTTACCCAAATGGTGCAATAGTGTTTCTTCCATTAAGTGCATCCTGCCTTCATGACCTAACTCACCATAAGCTCCAACCAAGCCATGTTTACTTGAATCGAACCATTCTGGAAAACCATCAATTCCAAATGCAATTAATGCCCACAAAATAGCCATCATTGCTAAGGCTGGTATTAGTTTATCAATCTTTAAGCTGTGTTCCAAAGCTATAGCTAAATAACCAAGAACAAATACAATAATAATTATAGTCTCCATAGAAATAAATAGTTTATACTAGTTGTTTTAAGGCTATTTCAAAAGCCGTTTTACTTATATTCACTTTAGATGAATCTCTTTTATACACGTTTTCAATTGCGTTTTTAATAATCATTGAGGTATCATTAAAAATCTCTCCATCTTCAATACCCACTCTTCTCTCCATAAAGTACGCAAATACTCTCGCCATACCACAATTAGAAATAAAATCTGGGATTAGACTTACACGCTCATCTGTGTATTCCATTATAGAGCCAAAGAAAATTTCTTTATCAGCAAAAGGAACATTTGCTCCACAAGAAATTACTTCTAGACCAGTGCCTATCATCTCCGTAATCTGTGCTTTGGTAATTAATCTTGAAGCAGCACATGGCGCGAAAATTTCTGTTGAAAGCCCCCAAATACGCTCTTTCATCTCCTCAAAAGGAATTAAATCATCTGCTTTTAGGTTATTCCCATCTTTATTGATGAACAAAGTTCTTATTTCTTCAAAACTAAAGCCGTCTTCATTAATAAGTCCTCCTGTAATATCTATAATACCCACCACTTTTGCACCCATTTGTGCTAGATAGTAAGCAGCAGCAGAACCTACATTTCCAAAACCTTGTACAATAGCTCTTTTTCCTTTTACAGATCCGCCATGTATATCATAAAAATGTTTTACAGCTTCAGCAACACCAAAACCTGTAATCATATCCGCTACGGTATATTTATGTGCTACACTAGGTGAATAAATATCGCTTTCTATAACTTTTACAACTCCTTGTCTTAATTGCCCAATTCTATTAATTTTATCCGCTTCTGTTGGCTTAAAATGTCCATTAAACACTCCTTCTTGCGGGTGCCATACTCCAGAATCTTCAGTAATAGGAATAACCTCATGTATTTCATCTACATTAAGATCTCCTCCAGTTCCGTAATAACTCTTAAGCAAAGGCGCAACGGCTTTATACCAACGTTCTAATACACCTTTTTTTCTTGGGTCTTTAGGATCAAAGTTAATTCCAGATTTTGCACCTCCAATAGCAGGTCCAGAAACTGTAAATTTTACTTCCATAGTTTTCGCAAGAGACATTACTTCATTCATATCTAAACCTTTTCTCATTCTGGTTCCTCCTCCTGCTGCTCCTCCTCGAAGTGAATTTATAACGGTCCACCCTTCAGCATCTGTTTCAGGATCTTTCCAATTAAAAACTATTTCAGGTTGTTTGTTTTCGTATTTTTTTAATAATTCTTTCATTTTGTATAAAACTTATTGAATACCCATCACTAGACCATTAACTATTTTCTTGAGGTTAGTTATTGATACTGGTTTTATGAATAATAGGCATATTTATTAATTGATTTTGTAGCATAGTAAAAACTAGCTATGAATTTCGATTTACTTTAGTCTTAATCCCCCTAGTGGGGTTAGTGCTGTCTCATCTCTTATCCTTTTCTCAATTAATTGTATTCTATACAGAAACAAATATAAAAATATTAGTTCATTTAGTTTTTCTTTTCTTACAAAAAGACAAAAAAAAGTATTGTCCCATTTTTCTTCTTTAATTTTGCTTTTTCGAATTCCTAGTTTTTACAGAGATGTATTGATAAATCAGCATTAAAAAGCTATATTTGTGCATATTATTATAAATTTCACATTAAAATGGATTTTAGCTTAACAGAAGAACAATTAATGATACGTGATGCTGCACGTGATTTTGCAAAAAGCGAATTACTACCTGGCGTTATAGAAAGAGACGAAAAGCAACAATTTCCAAAGGAAGAAGTTCGGAAAATGGGAGAATTAGGTTTTTTAGGAATGATGGTTGATCCAAAATATGGAGGTGGTGGTATGAATACAATTTCATATGTGCTTGCAATGGAAGAAATCTCAAAAGTTGACGCTTCTTGTTCAGTAATTGTATCTGTTAACAATTCATTAGTTTGTTGGGGACTGGAGCATTATGGTAATGAAGCTCAAAAAGAAAAATACTTAACCAAGCTTGCTACTGGAAAAATGATAGGTGCTTTTTGCTTATCCGAGCCAGAAGCTGGAAGTGATGCTACCTCTCAAAAAACCACAGCAAAAAACATGGGAGATCATTATTTGCTTAATGGAACTAAAAATTGGATTACCAATGGGAACACTGCTGGTGTCTATCTTGTAATTGCTCAAACAGATATAGAGAAAGGACATCATGGTATTAACGCTTTTATTCTAGAAAAAGGAATGCCTGGCTTTGAAATAGGTCCAAAAGAAAACAAACTAGGCATTAGAGGTAGTGATACTCATTCCTTAATGTTTACTGATGTAAAAGTACCAGTTGAAAATAGAATTGGTGATGAGTATTTTGGTTTTAAATTTGCAATGAAAACACTTTCTGGTGGTAGAATTGGTATTGCTGCTCAAGCATTAGGTATTGCTTCTGGGGCTTATGAAATGGCTAAAGAATATTCCAAAATCAGAAAATCTTTTGGTACAGAAATATGCAATCATCAAGCTATAGCTTTTAAACTTGCAGATATGCATGCTCAAATAGAAGCAGCAAGGTATCTTGTTTACAAAGCCGCTTGGGATAAAGATAATGGACATAATTATGATGTTTCTGGGGCTATTGCTAAACTTCAAGCATCACAAGCAGCAATGGATGTATCTATTGAAGCTGTCCAAATTCATGGCGGTAATGGTTTTGTAAAAGACTATCATGTAGAACGGTTGATGCGTGATGCAAAAATCACCCAAATATATGAGGGTACATCAGAAATACAAAAAATAGTAATCTCAAGAAGTATCCTAAGAGACTAATACCAATAACACATATCTTATTTTAAGCCCAACAATAATATGTTGGGCTTTTTTATGGCTTCGATTATAAAAAAACGAAAAAAATCATTCAAATTTATTACTTATAACCTTTCTAAATTGACAAGTCCATAAATTGAGGGCATTCATTTTTGATATAATACATTTTCAATACCATTATTTTACAAACACTACATTTCTTTTAATCATTTCATCAAAACACAAAGAATTATTCAACGAAAACTATATTTTAGTGAAAATAATTCAATGTTATGAAGGTAGAAAAACAAGGGTTGTACGATCCGAAATTTGAACACGATAGTTGTGGTGCTGGTTTTATTTGCAGTTTAAAAGGAAAGAGAACAAATGATATTATCCATAAAGCATTAGAGATGCTTGCAAGAATGGACCATAGAGGAGCTGTTAGTTCTGATGGAAAAACGGGTGATGGTGCTGGTATCCTGATAGAAATACCTCATGATTTTTTTAAAAGCGCCTGCCAATTTGAAATTCCAGATAAAAACGAATATGCTGTAGGTATGGTTTTTCTGCCAAAAGCTGATAACCAAATGCAATACTGTATAGAGCGTTTTACAGAAAACATTGAAAAACAAGATTTACATATTATTGGATGGAGAACTGTCCCTATAGATCGATCACATTTAGGGAAAATAGCTGCTCAAGTAGAACCCAATATAAAACAGGTTTTTATTGGCAAAAACAACACTGAACTAAAAGAGGAGGCATTCTTTGCTAAACTATTTTCTGCTAGAAAAATAACAGAACACCAAATTGCAAATTCTAAACTTTCAGAATCTGATAAGTTTTACCTTCCTAGTCTATCAACTCATACCGTTATATACAAAGGACTGCTTGTTCCTAGCGACATTAAACTATACTACAAAGACCTTAACGAACCTACAGTAGTAACCAGACTCGCCTTAGTTCATCAACGATTTTCTACCAATACATTTCCAACTTGGGATTTAGCTCAACCATTTAGATACATGTGTCATAATGGAGAAATAAATACACTAAAAGGTAATATTACTAGAATGCAAGCCCGAGAAAGTTTGCTGAAAAGCGATCTTTTTGGAGAAGACATAAAAGAACTCTTCCCAATAATTTTAGAAGGAAAATCAGATTCTGCAACAATGGATATGGTTATTGAATTATTACTAACCACTGGAAGATCCCTTCCAGAAGTTATGATGATGATGGTTCCAGAAGCATGGGAGAAACATCAAAGCATGTCCGATGAGAAAAAAGCATTTTATGAATACAACTCTTGTATTATGGAGCCATGGGATGGCCCAGCTTCAATTCCCTTTACCGATGGAAACTTTATAGGTGCATTATTAGATAGAAATGGGTTACGCCCTTCAAGATATACCGTTACCAAAGATGGTCATGTTATTATGTCTTCGGAAACTGGAGTTATACAAATTGAACCAGAAAACATTGAATCGCATGGTAGGTTAGAACCTGGAAAAATATTTTTAGTAGATATGAACCAAGGTCGAATACTTGAAGATGAAGAAATAAAGGTCCAAATTGCTACTAAAAAACCATATCGAAAATGGGTAGACGAAAACCTACTTCCACTTGCAAAAATTCCATATACTGGAAATGCTACCCCAACTGAAGATGTTGCTTATAGTATTAGACAAAATGTATTTGGATACACCCAAGAGGATTTAAAAACAATTATTACTCCAATGGGGCAAGGCGGAAAAGAAGCTATTGGCTCAATGGGGACAGATACTCCGTTAGCAATACTATCTAACAAACCTCAATTGCTTTATAACTATTTCAAACAACTTTTTGCTCAAGTAACCAATCCTCCACTAGATGGTATTAGAGAAGAAATAATTACAGACATAAGCTTATCTATAGGAGAGGAACACAATATTTTTGACCTAAATTCTGATCATGCTAAAAAGTTAAAAATTCAGAACCCCGTAATTTCTAATGAAGATTTAGATAAAATAAAATTTTTAAAACATCATGACTTTAAAACAAAATCAATTTCTGCTCTATACGAGGTAGAAAAAGGACATAATGGAATTGAAAATAGACTTAATGCTATTGTAAATGAAGTAGCAACAGCTATAGATAATTGTTACAATATCATTATCCTTTCGGATAGAGGTACTTCAGATAAATTAGCTCCTATTCCGATGTTACTGGTTTGCGCATATGTACACAACATGATGACAAAACAAGGAAAGCGATCAAAATTTGGGATGGTACTAGAATCTGCAGAGCCTAGAGAACCACATCATTTTGCTGCTCTTTTTGGTTATGGCGCCAGTGCTATTAATCCCTATATGGTAAATGAAATCATAAAAAAGCAAGTAGAAGACAATGAAATTACTGAACTTTCCTCTGAAAATGCCATTAAAAACTTCAATAAAGCCATTGGAAATGGAATTGTAAAGATCATGAACAAAATAGGGATCTCCACATTACACTCGTACCGTGGAGCCCAAATATTTGAAGCTTTAGGTTTAAGCACCAAATTTATAAACACCTATTTTCTTGGAACACCAACAAGAATTGAAGGACTTGGGCTTTATGAAATTGAAAAAGAAATTGCCAAAAGACACAAAAAAGCATTCGCCAAACAACATATTTCTGGATCGCTTAATCTAGAAGTAGGCGGAGAATACAATTGGAGACGAAATGGTGAACGCCACATGTTTAACCCTACTACAATCTCAAAACTACAACAAGCAGTTAGAGAAAATAAAGTAGAAAGTTATGAGGTCTATTCAAAAATGGTAAACGAGCAGAGTAAGCGCTTGATGACCTTAAGAGGTCTTTTTGAATTTTCAAGCTTTGACCCTATTAGTATAGACGAAGTAGAACCATGGACAGCGATTGTAAAACGGTTTAAAACTGGAGCAATGAGTTATGGTTCTATCAGCAAAGAAGCTCACGAAAATTTAGCTATTGCTATGAATAGAATTGGAGGGAAAAGTAATTCTGGCGAAGGTGGTGAAGATCCAAATCGATTCCATAAAGACCTTGACGGAAAATGGAGAAATAGTGCCATAAAGCAAGTTGCTTCTGGTAGATTTGGTGTTTCTAGCAATTACCTTACTAATGCAAAAGAAATACAGATAAAAATGGCCCAAGGTGCTAAACCAGGAGAAGGAGGTCATTTACCAGGATCAAAAGTTTATCCTTGGATTGCTGAAGTTAGAAATTCCACTCCAAATGTAGGACTAATTTCTCCACCACCACACCATGACATCTATTCTATTGAAGATTTATCACAGTTAATTTATGATTTAAAAAATGCAAATAGAGAAGCCAGAATTAATGTTAAATTAGTTTCTAAAGCTGGTGTTGGAACCATAGCTGCAGGTGTTGCTAAAGCAAAAGCAGATGTTATTCTTATTTCTGGTTATGATGGCGGTACTGGAGCCTCTCCATTAACCTCGCTAAAACATGCAGGATTACCCTGGGAACTTGGTATGGCAGAAGCACAACAAACACTAGTACTAAATAATTTAAGAAATAGAGTTGTACTCGAATGTGATGGGCAACTAAAAACAGGAAGAGATGTTGCTATTGCTTGTCTTCTTGGTGCAGAAGAATTTGGTTTTGCAACAGCTCCATTAGTCGCTTCTGGATGTATCATGATGAGAGCGTGTCACTTAAATACCTGTCCTGTTGGGATCGCTACACAAGACCCAGAATTACGAAAGAATTTTAAAGGAAAGCCAGAGCACGTTATCAACTTTATGTATTTTATAGCACAAGAACTTAGAGAAATAATGGCGCAATTAGGCTTTAGAACTATTGAAGAAATGGTGGGGCAGTCACAAAAGTTAAATATGAAAAATGCAGTTGATCATTATAAAGCCGATGGCATTGATTTAAGTAATATTTTATACAAACCAAAAGTCTCTTCCAAAACAAAACTTTACAATACCGAACAACAAGATCATCAGCTAGAACATGTTCTAGATATTAAAATACTAGAAAAAGCACATCCAGCAATCTACAGGCAAGAAGCAATGAGCCTTAGTTACCCTATTGAAAATATCGATAGAAGTACTGGTGCTATTATAAGTAATGAAATTTCCAAAATCCATGGTAAAAACGGGCTTCCTGAAGATACACTCTCTCTAAATTTTAATGGTTCTGCAGGGCAAAGTTTTGGAGCATTTGCAGCAAAAGGACTTACCATGAAAATTTATGGAAACACAAATGATTTTTTCGGGAAAGGGCTTTCGGGAGCAAAATTAATTGTTAGACCTCCTGAAAAGACAACTTTTGAGCCTCATAAAAACATCATTACTGGTAATGTAACACTCTATGGAGCTATAACCGGCGAAGCTTATATTAATGGTATTGCTGGCGAACGTTTTTGTGTAAGAAATTCAGGAGCAAAAGCTGTTGTTGAAGGTGTTGGAGATCATGGTTGTGAATATATGACTGGAGGCATTGCCGTAATACTGGGTACGATAGGACGAAACTTTGCTGCAGGAATGAGTGGTGGTATTGCTTATATCTATAACAAGAACAATGATCTAGATTACAAAAACTTCAACACCGAAATGATTGAATTTGAAATCATGGATAACAAAGATGAAACTGATCTAAAAAAGCTAATTTATAATCACTACCAACACACCCAAAGTCCACTTGCAAAAGACATCTTAGGAAATTGGGAAAACGAACTGACTAAGTTTGTAAAAATAATGCCCACCGATTATAAAATTGCATTAGCAAAAATTGCCAAGGAAGAAAATGAACAAGTAGAAAACGTTACAGCATAGTTATGGGAAAAGTAAAAGGATTTTTAGAATTTGACAAACAATACGAAGATACTATTGCAGTAAAAGAACGCGTTACAAACTATAAAGAATTTACCAAAAAATTGCCCGCATCGCAATTACGAGATCAAGGAGCAAGATGTATGGATTGTGGTGTCCCGTTTTGTCATAGTGGCTGCCCATTAGGAAATTTAATTCCTGACTTTAATGATGCTGTTTACCATAACAATTGGAGAAAAGCACTGGATATATTGCATTCTACTAATAACTTTCCAGAATTTACAGGAAGACTATGTCCCGCTCCTTGTGAATCTGCCTGTGTTTTAGGAATTATAGACCCATCTGTATCTATTGAACTTATTGAAAAATATATTGTAGAACGTGGTTTTAAGGAAGGATGGATAACAGCTCAACTTCCAAGCTACAGCACTGGTAAATCTGTTGCTGTTATTGGTTCTGGACCATCTGGATTGGCAGCTGCTCAACAACTCAACAGAGCTGGTCATAAGGTAACTGTATTTGAAAGAGATAACAAGCCTGGAGGATTGCTACGTTATGGAATTCCAGATTTTAAACTAGAAAAAAGCGTTATCGACAGAAGAGTGAAACTTTTAGAAGAAGAAGGTATTATTTTTAAAACCAATATTAATGTTGGTGTGAATTATAATATTAAAAAATTAGACTCTTTTGATGCTATTGTACTTTGTGGAGGAGCAACCCAAAAAAGAAAACTTCCAATTCCTGGAGCTGATGCCAAAGGAGTAGTACAAGCAATGGATTTTTTAAAAAACAACAATGAAGTAGTTGATGGTTTAAAAACACTTGATGCTGATCTTTCTGCAGAAAACAAAAACGTAATTGTAATTGGTGGTGGTGATACTGGTTCTGATTGTGTAGGAACATCTAACAGGCACAACGCTACATCAGTTACTAATTTTGAACTAATGCCAATGGCTTCTTCTGTTAGATCCAAAGAAAACCCTTGGCCCTTTTGGCCATTTCTTCTTAAAACCACATCATCTCATGAAGAAGGTTGTGATAGAAACTGGAGTATTCTTACCAAAGAATTTATCAAAGATGATGATGGAAATTTAATTGCATTAAAAACAATTAATGTAAAATGGATTAAAACCCCAGGAGAAAGACCTCAATTAAAAGAAATAGAAGGAACAGAAAAAGAATGGTCCTGTGATCTAGCCTTGCTTGCCTTAGGCTTTACAGGTGCAGAACTAACACTTTCTGAACAACTGGGTGTAGCAGCTAGTCAAAGAGATACTATTATAGCTACCAATTACCAAACAAACATTCCACATGTTTTTACCGCTGGTGATATGAGAAGAGGGCAATCCTTAATTGTCTGGGCCATTTCGGAAGGTAGAGAAGCTGCACATCATGTAGATAAATATCTTATGGGAAGTTCTGCATTACCTCAAAAAGAAAAAGGTGATTTGCCTTTCGCATAGCATCAAAAAAAACAACTAAGGAAATGCCTCAAATGAATTAGCCAAAAGCCGCTATTATTTTATCAATAGCGGCTTTTATGTATCTTTAACTAATCTGATAAATAATCACACAAAAAACCTTGATTCTCGACAAGAGAAATCACTTCTTCTTCACATATATTTTCCGCTGCCTCAATTCTCAACACCTTGTCTATATCTTCCAAATCAATTGTCCAATCTAAAATTTCAGCATGACTATTAAATAACAATTGCACTGCTGCTACTTTTTGCTCGGTTTGTATATCTGTCTTAAAAATTAATAGTTTCATATTCCTATAATTATAATACCTCTATTCTTTAATATCATCTTCAATATGTAACCTGTCTACATAATCATTATAAGCTTTATCACCTTCTTCCTTCCAATAATCATCATAATGCTTCCATTTTGAAAAATCGCTTTTAGATTTAGGCTTGCAAGATTTATCTGAAGAGCTTGAACTTTTATCACTCCCTCCAAATCCGCCAAAAATAATTTTAGCCAATATAAACAACCCAACAGCTTGCCAATAGCTGATTGTTGTAAGTCCAAATATGTCTGGCATTAACCAGTTCCAGAGCCACATCACTACAAAGCCAAACAAAATAGCAAAACAAGTTATAGCAATAGCACCAAAAATAATTATTCCCGCTATTTTGATTGGAGACTTACCCCTCATTTTATGTTTAAAAAAATTCGTCATCTTATTTTATTTTTTAATTAATTTTTTCTTTTATACTTTCTAATTTTTTATGCAGCAAAGAAATTGCTCTATGTCGTCTAGACATTAATGTACCTATCGGAATTCCTGTTTCGATCGAAATAGTATTATAGGTATACCCTTCAAAGTCTACCGCAATTATAATATCTCTATACACTGGTTTTAAACTCAAAACAACTTTTCTTAACTCATCTTTCATTTCTTCAGAATAGAAGGCTTCAGATGAATCATAAAAATCTTCTGTTAGATCAATTTCCTTTGCTTTATTCTGATTGTACTCAAAAGAGGTTTGCTTATTTTTTCGCATGATATCTACAATCTTATTCTTAATAGAATAATACACAAAACCAGCAACATTATTTATAGGAGAATACCGGTCTGCTCCCGTAAATAATTTAAGTGCTACTTCTTGAATAATGTCTTCCGCATCGCGATTTGCGCTTGCTTTTATTCTTGAATTCACATAAGCTTTTAGTGAACTGTACTCTTCACTAAAGAATTCCTTAAGCTTTTTATTGTTTTCTGATGTTGGATTCATTTTAACCCCCTTTAGCAGGTCTTCAATTATAAAGACGTAACTTTTAAAAGTTATTGCATTTTTTTTATAAAAATTACATTAAAGGAAAGATTTTCTTTTTAAAAACAGAAGATTAACACATTTTTTTTTGCAATACTTAAAGAAAAATGAAGGACGAGAATTTTATACTAAAAAAGAAAAAAACTATAAACCAAGCACATTAAACAGCTTAGCTTTTGCGTTTAACAAGCTGTTTTCCAACACTATTGCTTTAAGTTTATTCTTAATAAATTCAGACTCTCTATAATTTACTAAAAAAAGTGAGCTTTCACCAAGCTCAAATTTTCGCTGCTCAGCTTTTAACAATAGCTCATAATCACTCACTACCATATTGGTAAGTCTATTTTGCTTTGCATAAGACAACAGTTCTTGCTTAACTGATGCTATCTTATTTTTTATACCTAGGTTTGTGTTTAATTGATCGAACTTAACAGACTGTAATTTATAATTTACCAATTTTAAATCTGCACGTTCTTTTCTCAAAAACAATGGAAAACTAAGCTGAACACCAGCTTTATAATCATTAGCACTAAAAGCATTTAAAGCTGAACCAGTTTTTGATACAAAATTATATTGCAGATCTATTCTTGGAAGTAGATTGTTCCGTTTTAACCGTTGTTCTACTTCTAATATTTTATGTTTTACAGCTAATGATTGTAATTTTGGATGACTTGTAATATCATTCTCTTCAAAAAAGACAATTTTTAGAACATCATCTATTGTAACCAACACATTTATATCTGGTACTAGAACTTTTCTAATTTCTATTGGAGTACTGTTTACCCAAAGGAAGTTGGATAATACTAAAGACGATTTCCTAAAATTTAATGCTGCCTTTTCTAAATTTAGCTTTCTTTTATTAAGGTTAATTCTTGCCTCAGTAGTATCAATTGCAGATTTATCTCCTGCAGTAAAGCTTTTTTTAACGGCAATATGTCGCAATTCGGCATTCGATAAAAAATGCTCATACACCTGTTTTTCTTTATAATTTCTAATCCATTCAAAATAGGTTAATACCGCCTTATAAACAATTGCATTTACCTGTAGTTTATTATCTGCTATGGTTTGTTTTTTATACAACTTAGCTTGTTTTAACATTGCCATTCGCTTATTGGTCAATAAATTTTTAGCCAATGGAACTGAAATACCAGCACTATACAATCCGTGTTCTGGTACATTTAATTCAGGATTTAAATACAGCCCTTCATTATCTTCAAAAGCTGCTTTTAATTCAATTCCAAACCATGTCGGAATTTTAAATACTGCATTAAATTTATCATAATACAAGGTGTTTTTAAACTTCTTTCTGCTAAAATCAGCTCCGATTTTTGGGTCAAATGCCCCGCGAGCCTTTAATAATTTAGCCTCACTACTGCTTATTAATAAATTGGCTTGCTTAACTATAGGATGATGCTTTTTTACATAGCCCATATATTCTTCCAAACTTAATTCAGAAGAAAGTGTTTCTTGAGCTGACAAACATCCAAAGAACAACAACAATATTATGGTAAAAAAATACTTCATTTTTATATTTTGATTCTAACTTTAACCAATCAATGTCCAATCTATTTTTTTGATTTTTCCTTTTTTTGCTTCTCAGGTTGATAAAAATTAGGAGGAAAACCATTCAATTGCCTCCACAACTCATACCAAATAGGCACATCTTCAAGTAATGCTATTGTTTTTGCCCCAGATCCTACCCGTATTGCTTCTGGCCATTTATGATCACTTTTATCAGGTGCTAATAAAACACGATAATAGCCATCCTTATTGGTAAAACGGTCTATAGCCATCACTTTTGCGCCATAGGTTCCATAAGACAGATTTTCCCAACCGCTAAAAACAATTGCCGGCCATCCATCAAACTGAACCCGTACTTTTTCACCAATATGAACTAACGGAAGGTCTAATGGTCTTACATAGGTTTCCACAGCCAAATCAACAAAGGCTGGCATAATTTCTAACAATGCCTCTCCCGCTTTAAAAGTTTCTCCTATTCCTCCTTTCATTGTTTTGTTTATATATCCATCTTGAGGCGAAGTCACAAAAAGCAAATTGTTTCGCTTTTGGTAATTGGAATGTGCATTTTCTAATTTAGAAACTTGAGCTTTTGTATCAAATTGGCTAGATTGTGCAGTAAACATGTCACTTTGTGCCTTAGAAATTTTATTGATATATGCCGCGCTGACTCTCGATAACTCTACTTCATAGTTAATCACATCTCTTTCACTAGCCAATAACTTATTTTCTTGAGAGATGTATTTTGCTTCTGTACTTTGAAGTTTTAATCGTTTTTCCTCTACATCTCTTACCGCTTTTAAACCTTCTGACTCTAAAGTAACTGTTCTATTGTATTGGCTTTTTGCAATCTCTCTATTTGTTTTTGCAGCTTCTAAATCAACACGATAACTTTTTACTTTCAACTTGGACTGTGCTAACTTGTTTTCTACTTGCTTTAGTTTTAAAGCACGTTCGTTCTGTAATGCAAATACTTGTTTATTTAAAGCATCAATTTTATTACCATATGCATCAACAGATGAAGACTTAGCTTCTATTTGATTTGAGGTACGCTCTAAAAGCTTATCGTCAAAATAGTCACTTTTAATTTCTGATAAATGCAATATAGTATCACCCTTCTTTACATAATCACCTTCTTGAACATACCATTTTTCTATCCTACCTGGAATTTGTGACTCTATATTTTGTGGCCTATGATCAGGTTTTAACGTTGTTACATAGCCCTTACCAGAAATATGCTGAGTCCATGGTAAAAAAAGTACAATAATTAGTATGATAAAGAAAACCAATAAGAACTTATTAAACGCCCTATAGTAGCTCTTATTAAAAATATGTTTCCCCGATGAATACTTAGTGATATCCACTTTTTGATGCAATCGATTATTAGAAATATTTAGCATAATTTTTAATTCTGATATTTAACAACTCCATTATCTAGCTCTACGGTCTGGTTGCAATTCTCCTCCCACTTCTTATTATTACTAACAACAATTAAAGCCCAAGGATTTTTATGATCTGTAAAATAGTTAATTATACGTGTAGCATCTTCATTATTAAACTGCTCTAATGGGTTCTCCAAAATCAATACTTTGGGCTGTTTTACAATTGCCCTAGCCAGTACTATTTTTTTTGCAGTTGTTTGAGACATTTGTTTCCCTTCAGGATGCAACATTGTATGTAATCCTTTTGGCTGCTCTTTTATAAACTGTGATAAACCAAGTTTTTCAAGAACTTCATATATCCGATCATCAGAAACATTATCATTTCCAAAAGTGATATTCTCTTTAATAGTAGCTTCAAACGGAATTTCTTCTGATAGTGATACCCCTAAGTGAGATCTATAATGATTTAAATGAATTCCTTGAACTGAAAGATTGTTTATATATAAACTCCCAGAAGTTGGTTCTACAATTCCAGAAATAAGTCTTAAAAGCACAGATTTCCCTGAGCCGTTTTCTCCTTTAATCAACAATCTACTCTCAGAATTAAGACTTAGTGATACATTAGTTAAGATAGCAGTATCCCGATTAGAAACCTTATAGGAAACCTTATCCAGTTCTAATTCTATTCCTTTATCAAAATTTATTTTTTCCCCATCTTGTAATTCCAATTCTTTATCGATCAATAGTCCAAGCTTTTCTATAGACGTAAGCATATCATAAACAGACTCCAAGCCTATCACAAGCTTCTCAACGGAGGCAATTACCAAAAGAATTATAATTTCTGCTGCTACAAACTGACCAATATTCATTTGCTGATTAAGTACCAAGGCACCACCAATTAACAAAAGCCCAGCAGTAATAATAACTTTAAAACCAATCATTTTCATAAATTGCCTTGCTATTATTTTAAAATGATTGTCTCTTGCTTTTAAATAATCACTCACTAATGCATCATTTTTTTCTAATGCAAAATTTGTGTTCCCCGATAGTTTAAAACTTATTACAGATCTAGCTATTTCCTGAATCCAATGCGCAACTTTATACTTATGCTTGGATTCGTCCAAACTAGTTATCAATCCTTTTTTTGCAGTATACCTAAACATTATAAAGGCTAGCAACAATAATGAGATACCAAAAACAATAAAAAAAGCATGATAAAAAGAAAGTAAAATCAACGCAAAAAGAATTTGCAATAAAGCAGAGGGTACATCAATTAACACCTTAGACAGCCCTTTTTGTATCGTTAATGTTTCAAAAAAACGATTGGCTAATTCTGGAGGATAATAATTACGAAGTTCTTTCATTGTCATTTTTGGAAATCGATAACTCAACTCAAAAGATGCTCTTGCAAATATGCGCTGCTGTATAGTTTCAATAATTCTCAATTGCATTAACTGCAAAGCACCAGAGAACAATACTCCAATAGTCACCAACACCACCAATACAATCCAAGACGTAGATATTTGCGCTCCTTGGATAAGGTTTACAATAGCTTGTATACCTATTGGCAAAGACATAGCTATTAAACCAGAAAAAGAAGCATAATAAAAGACTTGCAAAATATCTTTCTTCTCTAATGCTAGCAGTTTTAAAAACCGCTGTAACGGTGTTAGTTTATCCATAGTTATAGTATTATCCATGATTGATATGACATTCAATGATTCTATCCATAAGTATCCAAGCCTCAGTAAAATCTACTAACATAAGTTACAAAATATCTTTAAGGCTTGTGCCTATCTAGATACTGTAGACAGATTTACACTATAATTCCTTGTTCAAACAAAAGCATTCAGAATCACAAAAAGCTTCGCTTGTAAATATAATAGTATTACTATCATTAATCAATGTTTAACTAGTATATTTTGTGTTTAAAAGTAAAAAATAGATTTAAAACCAATATTTGGATTCTATAAGAGAGATAAAGAAGATATAATTGACACAAACTAATTGAGATCAAAATGAAATGATCTAGAGAAATATCTGAATACTGTCACAGCTATACATCGAAGTAAAGTACAATTATTAGCTCATATACAGATTCTAACCAACCAAACGTGGCATCATCTTTGTATTCTTATTAGTAATTAAATATTTTTATAATGAATAAAGGAACAGTAAAATTCTTCAACGAAGCAAAAGGCTTCGGATTTATAACAGAAGAAGGTTCAAACAAAGAACATTTTGTACACATCTCTGGATTGATCGATGAAATTCGTGAAGGTGATGCAGTAGAATTTGAACTCACAGAAGGAAAAAAAGGGCTAAACGCAGTAAATGTAAAAGTTATCTAGCCACTTTTTAATTAAATAACAAAGCCCCTTAGCAAATTATGCTAAGGGGCTATTTTTTTGGACTTATCTAAGATTGGATTGTTTTTGACTCTTTAACTTCTTTGCTTTTTAACTAATTCCTTAAGTTTAAAGCAAAAAAAATCCTCAATTACAATGTAATTGAGGATTCTAAGAAAGGCGACGACATACTCTCCCACCAGTGGCAGTACCATCTGCGCAAATGGGCTTAACTTCTCTGTTCGGAATGGTAAGAGGTGAGCCCCATCGCTATAATCACCTTAAGTCTTTAGTGGTCAGTTTTCGGTAATCAGTATTCAGTTCTCACTGTGTACTGCTACTGTTAACTGCCAACTATATATAAGTTAACATACTGAGATAAATGATTTTGATTTTTGATCGAATAGTTTATAAAATAAAAAGAGCGTACAATAAGCTAATGGGTTATTAGTACTACTCGGCTATGACATTACTGCCTTTACACCTATAGCCTATCAACGTTGTAATCTCCAACGACCCTTTAAAGAAATCTCATCTTGTGGTGGGTTTCGCGCTTATATGCTTTCAGCGCTTATCCCTTCCCAACATAGCTACTCAGCAATGCTCCTGGCGGAACAACTGATACACCAGAGGTTAGTCCAACTCGGTCCTCTCGTACTAGAGTCAGAGCCACTCAAATTTCTAACGCCCACAGTAGATAGAGACCGAACTGTCTCACGACGTTCTGAACCCAGCTCGCGTGCCACTTTAATGGGCGAACAGCCCAACCCTTGGGACCTTCTCCAGCCCCAGGATGTGACGAGCCGACATCGAGGTGCCAAACCCCCCCGTCGATGTGAGCTCTTGGGGGAGATCAGCCTGTTATCCCCGGAGTACCTTTTATCCTTTGAGCGATAGCCCTTCCATACGGAACTACCGGATCACTATGCTCTTGTTTCCAACCTGATCGACTTGTTGGTCTCTCAGTCAAGCACCCTTATGCCATTGCACTCTACGCACGATTACCAACCGTACTGAGGGTACCTTTAGAAGCCTCCGTTACTCTTTTGGAGGCGACCACCCCAGTCAAACTACCCACCACGCACTGTTCTCATTGCTGAGTTAGATTTTAGATAAGCAAAGGCTGGTATTTCAACAATGACTCCCCCAATCCTGGCGAATCAGGTTCAAAGTCTCCCAGCTATCCTACACATCACTTATCCAAAACCAATACGAAGCTATAGTAAAGGTTCACGGGGTCTTTTCGTCCCACTGCGGGTAATCGGCATCTTCACCGATACTACAATTTCACCGAGCTCATGGCCGAGACAGTGTCCAGATCGTTGCACCATTCGTGCAGGTCGGAACTTACCCGACAAGGAATTTCGCTACCTTAGGACCGTTATAGTTACGGCCGCCGTTTACTGGGGCTTCAATTCAATGCTTCGTCGAAACTAACATCTCCTCTTAACCTTCCAGCACCGGGCAGGTGTCAGGCCCTATACTTCATCTTTCAATTTAGCAGAGCCCTGTGTTTTTGATAAACAGTCGCCTGGACCTCTTCACTGCGGCCCTGTATTGCTACAGGGCGACCCTTCTCCCGAAGTTACGGGTCGATTTTGCCTAGTTCCTTAGCCATGAATCTCTCGAGCACCTTAGAATTCTCATCCCAACTACCTGTGTCGGTTTACGGTACGGGCTGCTTCACTTGGTTTTCTTGGAAGTCGATTTGCTAGATTATCACCGCGGCCGTAGCCTTAGTGTACTATCGCGGTGTTACCACTCGCTTCAACGCACAATTCCGTCTGTGCGCACTAACTTTTCGCCTCCGTCACTTTTAGCGTGAGCAGGTACAGGAATATTAACCTGTTGTCCATCCACTACCCCTTTCGGGTTCGCGTTAGGCCCCGACTAACCCTCAGCTGATTAGCATAGCTGAGGAATCCTTAGTCTTTCGGTGTGCGGGTTTCTCGCCCGCATTATCGTTACTTATGCCTACATTTTCTTTTGTAGAAGCTCCAGCAAACCTCAAAGTTCACCTTCTGCGCCGCTACAATGCTCCCCTACCACTTGTATATCTTTCAATACAAATCCATAGCTTCGGTAATATGTTTATGCCCGATTATTATCCATGCAGAACCGCTCGACTAGTGAGCTGTTACGCACTCTTTAAATGAATGGCTGCTTCCAAGCCAACATCCTAGCTGTCTATGCAGTTCCACCGCGTTTTTTCAACTTAACATATATTTGGGGACCTTAGCTGATGGTCTGGGTTCTTTCCCTCTCGGACATGGACCTTAGCACCCATGCCCTCACTGCTGATCCGCATTTTATAGCATTCGGAGTTTGTCAGGAATTGGTAGGCGGTGAAGCCCCCGCATCCAATCAGTAGCTCTACCTCTATAAAACTTGATCAACGCTGCACCTAAATGCATTTCGGGGAGTACGAGCTATTTCCGAGTTTGATTGGCCTTTCACCCCTACCCACAGGTCATCCCAAGACTTTTCAACGTCAACGGGTTCGGTCCTCCACTTTGGGTTAACAAAGCTTCAACCTGCCCATGGGTAGATCACACGGTTTCGCGTCTACTACTACTAACTATGGTCGCCCTATTCAGACTCGCTTTCGCTACGGCTCCGTACCTAAAGTACTTAACCTTGCTAGCAACAGTAACTCGTAGGCTCATTATGCAAAAGGCACGCCGTCACAGATTGCTCCGCTCCGACCGCTTGTAAGCGTATGGTTTCAGGATCTATTTCACTCCCTTATTTAGGGTTCTTTTCACCTTTCCCTCACGGTACTAGTTCACTATCGGTCTCTCAGGAGTATTTAGTCTTGGCGGATGGTCCCGCCGGTTTCACACAAGGTTTCCCGTGCCCCGCGCTACTCAGGATACCACTATCGATCTTTCGTCTTACCTATACAGGGCTATCACCTATTTCGCTCAGCTTTCCAACTGATTCTAGTTCAACTAACACCAAATGTCGTGGTCCTACAACCCCAATATTGCCGTAACAATATTGGTTTGGACTAATCCGCGTTCGCTCGCCGCTACTGACGGAATCACTATTGTTTTCTTCTCCTCCGGGTACTTAGATGTTTCAGTTCTCCGGGTTTGCTCATCTTACGATGTGACATGCCTTCAACATGCCGGGTTGCCCCATTCGGAAATCTACGGGTATAATGCTTGTGTGCAGCTTACCGTAGCTTATCGCAGCTTATCACGTCCTTCTTCGCCTCTGAGAGCCTAGGCATTCCCCATACGCCCTTAATTTGCTTATTGTACTATTATTCTCTTATTTATTTTCTACTCGTTCAAATTATTGTCTGATCTCTCTAACAATAATTTTCTCGTATTCTTTTATCTCAATATGTCAATGAACGTTTATTTAGTCCGCAGTGATCAGTGGTCAGTTGGCAGTAAAAAAAACTGCTTCCTGTATACTGCTACTGCATACTAATTTTGTGGAGAATATCGGAGTCGAACCGATGACCTCCTGCGTGCAAGGCAGGCGCTCTAGCCAGCTGAGCTAATCCCCCGTTTTTAAGTTGGCTGTCCCGTATTCAGTAATCAGTCTATATTTGACGTACTGCGTACTGCAAACTGCGTACTGTAAACTGGTTTCCCAACTTCTAAAATTTCCTTCTATTCTTTTTAATGAACGTGTGATAATAAATTATCAATTCCTTTTTTTTGTAGTCCCAGGCAGACTCGAACTGCCGACCTCTACATTATCAGTGTAGCGCTCTAACCAGCTGAGCTATGGGACTTCATAACTTTAATATTTAATACAGCTTTAAGCAAGTCCATCATCTTTTAAAATGATTTATCTTTAATTATCTACTCTAGAAAGGAGGTGTTCCAGCCGCACCTTCCGGTACGGCTACCTTGTTACGACTTAGCCCTAGTTATCAGTTTTACCCTAGGCGGCTCCTTACGGTGACCGACTTCAGGCACTCCCAACTTCCATGGCTTGACGGGCGGTGTGTACAAGGCCCGGGAACGTATTCACCGGATCATGGCTGATATCCGATTACTAGCGATTCCAGCTTCACGCAGTCGAGTTGCAGACTGCGATCCGAACTGTGATAGGTTTTGAAGATTCGCTCCTGGTCACCCAGTGGCTGCTCTCTGTACCTACCATTGTAGCACGTGTGTAGCCCAAGGCGTAAGGGCCGTGATGATTTGACGTCATCCCCACCTTCCTCACGGTTTGCACCGGCAGTCTTGTTAGAGTCCCCACCATTATGTGCTGGCAACTAACAACAGGGGTTGCGCTCGTTATAGGACTTAACCTGACACCTCACGGCACGAGCTGACGACAACCATGCAGCACCTTGTAAATTGCCCGAAGGAAAAACTATCTCTAGTCCTGTCAATCTACATTTAAGCCTTGGTAAGGTTCCTCGCGTATCATCGAATTAAACCACATGCTCCACCGCTTGTGCGGGCCCCCGTCAATTCCTTTGAGTTTCATTCTTGCGAACGTACTCCCCAGGTGGGATACTTATCACTTTCGCTTAGCCACTCAGACCGAAGTCCGAACAGCGAGTATCCATCGTTTACGGCGTGGACTACCAGGGTATCTAATCCTGTTCGCTCCCCACGCTTTCGTCCATCAGCGTCAATTGATTGTTAGTGATCTGCCTTCGCAATCGGTATTCTATGTAATATCTATGCATTTCACCGCTACACTACATATTCTAACCACTTCACAATAATTCAAGAACAACAGTATCAAAGGCAATTTTACGGTTGAGCCGCAAACTTTCACCTCTGACTTATTGTCCCGCCTACGGACCCTTTAAACCCAATGATTCCGGATAACGCTTGGATCCTCCGTATTACCGCGGCTGCTGGCACGGAGTTAGCCGATCCTTATTCTTACAGTACCGTCATCAGACCTCACGAGATCCTTATTCTTCCTGTATAAAAGCAGTTTACAACCCATAGGGCAGTCTTCCTGCACGCGGCATGGCTGGATCAGAGTTGCCTCCATTGTCCAATATTCCTCACTGCTGCCTCCCGTAGGAGTCTGGTCCGTGTCTCAGTACCAGTGTGGGGGATCCCCCTCTCAGGGCCCCTACCTATCGTCGCCATGGTGTGCCGTTACCACACCATCTAGCTAATAGGACGCATACTCATCTTACACCGTAATCTTTAATTATTAATCCATGCGAATCAATAATACCATGAGGCATTAATCCAAATTTCTCTGGGCTATTCCTCAGTGTAAGGCAGATTGTATACGCGTTACGCACCCGTGCGCCGGTCGTCATCTGTAGCAAGCTACAATGTTACCCCTCGACTTGCATGTGTTAAGCCTGCCGCTAGCGTTCATCCTGAGCCAGGATCAAACTCTTCATTGTTTAATCTTAAATATAATTTAGTATCAACAATTAAAACTTAAACCTTCTCTACTCAATAATGGTCTTACTTAATTTTGTCTCGAAATTATATATCGCTATATAATTTCTGCTGTATCAATATTTCAATGAACTCTTTAAAATCCGTATTAAGTCTTAAGTATTATGTACTAAGTATAAAACTTGCACTCTACTATATAATCAATACTTATTTGTGAAATTACTAGACTCGAACTAGTGGGATTTTTTAACGTTAAAACCCTTTCCAAAATTTCGTTTCGCTTTTGCTCTCTCGCTAAGCGGCTGCAAACATACAAACTCTTTTTTAACTGACAACTTTATTTCTAAAGTTTTTTTTAGTTTGTTTTTGCAAGATTTCTCAATGAACTTTTTCCTTATTACTGGGCTGCAAATGTACTGCTTTTATTTCATATAAAACAAAAATAATTTTAAGTTTTATTTGCAATTTTTTTACCCAATCTTAATGAACGTTTGCCTTGTTACTAACTCTCGTTTGTCCCTTAGCGGCTGCAAAGATACACGCCTTTTTAATTCCCACAAGGGTTTTTGGATTCTTTTTTTTCGCTTCTTTGAAACCTTCTCTTAATGTGCTAGAAACCTTGGCTTTATATTTGATCTTTTTTTTAACAAAAGGCAATGATTGCTTACTCGGGTGGCAAAAGAAGATAAACTACTTATTTCGACTATAAAAGAAAGATGGGAAATAGTGGATGGACCGCTTACTCGAATGACTCTTCTTTGTTAAATAGATATTAATGAGGTACTACACAGTTCTATTGAATAATATCGTGTGTTCATTTTTTACTCACACTCCTCTTTGCTTGTTAAATAGGAGTTCGTGATGTGCTACGCAGTTCCATTGAATAATTATGTTCATTTTTTCCATTGATGAAAAAACGAACCAAAAAAATCTAGACTGCATTTAAGAAAATAAAATTCCTAATCCTCATCGCTAAATTATAGGAACTCGCTGCGCTCAAACAGCCTTGACACCAATAAAACCTCAAAACAATTGCTAATCTAATATTTTTGAATCCTTTCTTTTCCTAATAAAATAGAACTATAGCTATGGCTATGCTTAGATTTTATTAATCAATTAAGAATCCAAAACCTGATTACCTTAACTTCTTATTTTAAAATTTAATCGGTGTTGATTTTAACGCTCTCTGCGGTTGCAATTTTATATTTTCTTAACTGAGGTCATTGGGATTACCCCAAGGTTGTTTTTTACTTGCTTAGAAGTGGAGTTACCTACTCGGATTCTTTCTAGAGAATAGCCAGTAGCGAAAAGCCAATAGTTTGCTTACTCGGACTCCATAAGAGAAAAGAAAATAGAGGATAGACTGCTTACTCGGATGTCTCTTCTAGGCTATTAGCCAATAGCGAAAAGGCAATAGTTTACTTACTCGGACGGTTAGGAAACAAGAGAATTGAGTATAGATCCCTACTCTTATATATATAGTGTTGGAAAACGAATATACATATTATGATTGGTTAGGTTTTATGACCTCTGACATAATTAAAACCCATTAAACCGATAATCAACCCCTTATCTTAGTAAAAAACAAGATTTTAGCTGTTTTGTAGGAGGACTACAAAATTTACGAGGGCTTCCGCAACCGTTGCGGACGAGATTGTTAGCCAACATTATCACCAGGCGCGATATTGTGTAGAATATCAACTATACAATATTACCCTGCACGATAGTAAGTGGAATTGTCCGCCAACATTATCACCCTGCGTTATATTGGGTGCAATTGCTGCTATACATATAGTCCCTGCACTATAGCGGGCGCCATTGTTTGGTTACAATTGCTAAAACAAGGGTTGCGTATGTTTTTATAAACCTATAACTTCTATAAATACAATATCTAGATTGTTAGTTGTTTTATTCTGGATTTGACAAAGCAATCTCACTTTCGTTTGCCTTGACCGCTAAGTCGGGAGACTTTGCGGAGCGGGGGTCGGGAAGAAAAAGATGATAGAGACAAGATACAAGACTGCTACTCGGACGGAGAAGAAAAAGAGGAAAGAAGATAGAGAATAGACTGCTCACTCGAATGGATGTTCTAGGAAATAAAAAAAAACAGAAATGCCAACAAAAAAACTTTTAGTTAATGAGGTAGTCTTGATTCTTGTTTCTCTGTTTTCCTTATTTTTTAAGATTAGGAGTAAGCCTTATTGGCTATTGGCTAATTAACTTTTTCTCTTTTAACTCTCCTTTACACTTTTGCCTAATACCTAACTTAAAATACTCTGCAAATTATCAACAATTAATAAGAAGTAACATTATATAAGTACAGATGCCTAGCCCAGATTGATACGGCAGCTTTTGGGAGGTACGAACAAAACTATAGTGGAAAGCTGGAAATTGCTCCTGAAAAAAAATATCCATTTGAGGAAAGTCAAAATCTGCTTTTAAAAATCGAATCGGTAATTCATCTTAAACGCTACTCCCCAGTTTTGCCTTGTTATATCTTGATTGTAATTATCGGAGACCACCAAATAGATATACGATAAAGGTTTGTATTCCCATTGCAAACGGCTGTTGATATTAAAATTATCGAACTGGGTGTTGTATTGCACATAGGTAGTCCAGTTTAATCGATTGGAAAAGAAAACCTCTCCCGTAAAACGTGCCAAGTGAAAAATATCGTTCCCCAATTCTTTTAAATCAATGTCGTTACGTTCGTAGCGCATTTGTAGGCGCGCAAAAGGTAATAATTGATATTGTGCATTGGCTCTTATTCGATTTCTATGTCCATTATAGTAACTTCCATATTCGAGATCTCCTCCAAATTGGAACTTTTTACTATCGGCTGAGCTATATCCCAACCCTGCTTTCATAAAATTATACTGATTGACGGCTATGGCATTTTCATTCTGTAATGGGTCGAAAGCATATTTTAAATTTACATATTCATGTATTACCCATCCAAAAATAGAAGATTGATCTTTAAATCTTAGATTATTGTTTAATACAGTTCTGGATTGCAAAGCTTTGCCTTGTTCGTCCCAATACATCGTATTAGACAGATTAAAATAGCGGTAATTATCAAGGATCTTGGAGTCTTTATAGAATTTTGTTAACGTAAAACGTCCTCTGCTTTGTGTATAGCCCTCTCTTATGGTGGTTTCTGAAATAGCATCGTAATTATATAAACGTGGTACAAAACCAACATCTGTAATATAATTTTTTTCTACCTTTCTAACACCAGCATAACCAGATGCATTTATGTTATTGTACCAAACTCCTAAATTGTAAAAATTGTTTTCTCCAGAGATATCGTTAGTAGCACTGCCTGCAAAATTTGCTAGTCCTGTCCATTTATTGTTTTTTGATTGATAATTTACATTGACCCCCGCTACTCTATTATAATCGTCTAGGAAAGAAAATCCATCTGTTTCTTGCCTATTGATCAAAAATCCTGTTGCCGTAAAAGCATCTGATAATTGTTGCTGTACTACAAAGGCTCCATAATTTTGGGCAGGATTCTCATCTTCTTCTTTTGTTGCGACATTGAGTATGCCTAGTCGTGTCTTTTTAGCAATATTTCCAGATAATTTTAATCCGAATACTATTTCGCTATCTGCTCCTATTCGCCTGGAATAAAAAGGATTTACTCCACTTACGCCTAAATTTGTAAAAAGATCGCTGTTTTCTAAAAAGAAATTACGGCGCTCTGGAAAAAATACTGAAAAACGACTTAGATTGGTTACCTGCCGATCTACATCTATCTGTGAGAAATCGGGATTTATAGTAACATCCAATTTTAATGATGAACTTAGGTTGTATTGAACATCTACACTTGGTTTTACCGTTGTCTCTTTTGTACCATTAGCTACATCTTCTAGATGGTTTATAGTTACAGACGGTGTTACCGCAAATCGTGATGATTTGTTTTCGGCTAAGTTTTCCACCTCAAAGACTTTGGTGAATCGCAAATCGAATTGACTATAGTTACGATCTATAGGTGTATTTGTTGTCCACTCGTTTATTTTAATATTTCTGGTATGAAACATCATTCCCCAATTTGGATTATCGGCTTTATAACCTAGTGCTTTTAGTGGAATTTCTACTTCGAAAATCTTTAACTTTCCTTTTACTGAAGTTTTAGCATTCCAAACGGTACTCCAGCTAGTACTTATCCTAAAGCCATCTCCATTTCTAGATACCAAGGCGTCTATTAATGCACCGCCCATATTGACAATAAAGAAATACCCAGATTGCTGTTGGTTATAAGTATCGATAATTATTGCAAAAGAATCGCTACTACCTCCTGAGTTTCCAATATCATCTCGTTTTAGAGATCCTAGCTGAACATCGGAACTTGGATCGTGATACACCGCACTTATATATAGTTTTTTACCATCTTGAAACATTTTTACTTCTGTTTTATTGGCAGCCACATCTCCATTATTTGGTATATAATTAAGGAATCCGCCTTCCGGAACTAGTTCGTCCCATATGGACTCGTTTAATTCTCCGTCTAATTTAATAGTACTATTACTAAAGGCTATTTTTGGAGTTTGAGCCTGAGCATAAAAACTTCCTGAAAGCAGCAATAAAAGAAAAATATATTTTTTCATCATAAAATAAATAAACGATTATACCTATAGTTCTTACTTTAGAAAAAGCATAAACAGATTTCAAAAGTAATGGTATGTTGTATTGTAATTTTATAAATAGACCAATGTGTAGTTATTGCCTTCGGAGAGATTATTTCTATAAAAAATGGTGCTTTGTCAACGAAACCTATATTTACAGCATCAAAAAAATAGATTTGGGCTACTTTTAATAAGCCATGCCTTTAAAATTGTATTTTAGTACTGCTATGAGTAGTTTTAAAAATACATATTCTTTTTTTAGATTTCCAATATACAAACACCTCCTGTTCTGGATAGGTGTGTTATCTTATTTTATCATCACTTCAAATATTAGTTTTTACAGTGGTTATATGCAAATAATAGATTTTACTCTCATTTTTGTATTGTGCCAGATTATTACGGCTTATGTATGCCTAGACTTTTTAATACCTAAGTTTTTGATTCCCAAAAAACACCTTAAGTTTGGACTTGCTTTTCTCTTATTATTAATTGTCGTGTTTTTCTTGTTTGCTTGTCTTCACGAATATTATTATCATCCAAAATACAATACCTTTTTTAACTCTACCCCAAAGTATTCTAACAATAAAGGGGCTTGGGACACCTTATTAAATCTTCCTGCTTTTATAAGTAAGACTACTAAGTTTCTAACCCCTACTGCTTTATTAGTAATAGCTCAGTTTTATAAAAACCAACAAGCATACTTGAAGCTTAGCGAGCAAAAAAAATCTAACGAACTTGCTGTATTAAAACATCAATTAAATCCACATTTTTTATTTAATACGCTTAACAATTTATATGCGTTGGCAATTAAAAAATCTGATCAAACACCTGATGTAATCGCCAAGCTTTCTGAAATATTAGATTATATGCTTTATGGCTGTAATGATAAATATGTATCAATCCAAAAAGAGATTGAATTAATAGATAACTATTTAGCCTTGGAAAAAATACGTTATGGTAAGCGTGTAAACATAGAATTTATCAAAAAAATAGATGCTCCAGTAAATATTGCACCACTAATTCTATTGACGTTTATTGAAAATGCTTTTAAACATGGAGTTTCTCAAGAATTAAAAGAAGCATCTATACAAATAGAAATACTATTGGAGCATAATTATATTGATGTAAGAATTAAAAACTCTATTGCTCAGAATAGGGTTGCTTCTAAAAAGCAAAGCATTGGTATCATCAATGTAAAAAAACAATTAGCATTGTTATATGAAGATACATATTCCTTAATTATTAAGGAAGAAACACATAACTTTAGCGTACATCTAAAATTGCCTGTAAAATGAATCGAGCATATTAAGAAGCTAATCACTCCAAGAGATGCCTAATAGCGAACTGCATGTAACCGCCAAAAAACAATAAAAACAGACACATGAAGTACAAATGTCTAATAATTGATGATGAAGAGTTGGCAAGAGAATTGCTAGAAACACATCTATCTCAGCTGAACGATTTTGAACTTGTAGGGTCTTGCTCTAGCGCTATAGAAGCTAGTAGTCTATTGCAGCAGAAAACTGTGGATTTATTATTTTTGGATATTGAAATGCCTGTATTAAAAGGGACCGATTTTTTCAAAAACCTGATGCATAAACCAATGGTGATTTTTACAACGGCATATAGAGACTATGCTGTTGAAGGTTTTGAATTGAATGCTGTTGATTATATTTTAAAACCAATTACTTTTCAGCGCTTTTTTAAAGCTATAGAAAAATTTACATCTCTTCAGAATTCCAATCCTAAGACTGCATTAACAGCTGTGCTAACTTCCAAAGAGGAATATATTTTTATTAGAACAGATAGAAAACAACTGAAAGTAACTTTTGATAGTATCTTATATATAGAAAGTCTAAAAGACTATGTCAAAATTCATTTAAAAGATGAAACTCACCTTACTAAATATCGTATTTCTGCTTTTGAAAAAGAATTAGATCAACGGTTTGTGCGTATACACAGGTCTTATATTGTTAACAGCGATAAGATTACTGCCTATACAAAAAATGATATTGAAATTGGGAAAGCAGAAATTCCGATTGGAGAAAACTATAAAGAGAATATCTCTGGTTTTCTAAAATAGATATTCTTAACTAAAACTCTTTTTTAGCCCAGATTGATACGGCAGCTTTTGTGAGGAACGAGCAAAACTATAGTGGAAAGCTGGAAATAGCTCCTGAAAAAAACATTCCTCATTAAGAAAAGAAGTTCCAAACTAGCCCAAAACGAATTACAAAATCGCGGTATGGATAGTTGGGTGCGCTATAAAAGTTGTTTTCTGAAAATCCTGAATTTAAATGTTCGGCTTTTAGATATAAACGCATTTGCTGCACTTTTGCATTTATAAAAAAGTCTATCATTGGGAACCCTCCAATTTCTTCTTTTTCTTGGGAATAAAACTCCCCTAGAACTGGATTGTATGCATTGGCCTTATATTCCGTAAAATACTTAACCGTGGCGCCGACTTGTAAAAACATGGCCTTTTTAAAAACATGGCTAGAAAACACTAGGCTATTTCTTGTAACAAACTGTGGCACATTTAACACTTCCTGATCCTGAGTAACTTCCTGATACATTAATGTATTATGCAATGTAAATTTCCCTAGCGTAATGTCTTTGCTATATTTTAGTTTTAGATAATTAATTGCAAAACTAGCCTGAGTTGGTTTTATAAATGCTGTTTCTATCTCTTCGCCAACCGCATTAGTTTTAAAATAAGTGAAGTTGTCTATATTAGTAACGGAACCATCTAGATCACCAAAAAGTTTGGAATTAAACGTAAAATTAAACGTGCTAACATTTTCTTTTTTGAAATTGGAATCGTTTTGCCAATTGTAATTTTCATACGAACTTTGATACAAAAGGTAATTAAAATTGGGCATTTTGGAACGTATTGCTAATCCAAATTTTACTTTATTATTAGCATTGAAATTATAAGTAGCAGCACCTTCTAATAAATCTCCTCCAATATCTCCATTTAATGTTTTTACGAAATTACCTGTAATACCAAAAGCGCCTATTCTTTTTTTCCAAGTGGCTCCTAGGGCAATTTCAAATCCGTTTAATTGATTACCAATAATACCTGCATCTGTTTTTAGCGTGCTATCAAAATAATAGTTGTATCTATAAAAATTAGCATAAGGTTTTAGCTCTCCAATAATCTTATTTTGAAGCCTTAAACTTGTCTGATTGAAAAAAGTTTTAAGGTTAGCATTATCAAATACACTTGCTAAAAATGCATCTCCAAAATTTTCGTTTGCTGTTTTTTGCTCAAATTGATAAAACTTTGTTTCATAATGCAGCTGGTGTCCCAAAAACAAGGAAGTTCTGTTTAGGGTATCATTAGCTCTTGTAATTTCATATTCCTGCTCTATAAAATACTGTTTCCCTTCTAGGTTGTTATTTGCATCTTGATACAAAACATCCATACGAGAACGGTCTTTGAACTCTACATTTTTAGATTCAAACTGGGTTTTATCTGCTATCCCTCCATTTTCTTCATTGAGCAAATCTTGTCCTAAAAAATGGGCTCTAAATCTGTATTTTTTATTTGCTGTTTCATAATTAGAAGTAAACCTGAAATTTCCGGTACTAGCTTGTATGTGTTGATATTTCCCTAAAGAACGCATCCCCTTATATGCAATTGAAAAATTGAGCCTTCGGGAGGTGTTAAATGTTAAAAGTGCATCTAATAACTGTCCTTGCTCAAAAGTAGTTTTAAAAAACATATCTGAAGTTGGTGTAGGCACATTATAATAATTAATATCCTCTTTTTGCATGTAATTAAAATGCTTTGCGGCTGCTCCTATTCCTGGATATATATTTTTTGTAAACGTTACTCCTAAAGAATTATAGGTTTGTCCTACATTAGAAAATGCAAGCAATTCAAAATTATCTTTTCTAAGGTAATTGTATTTGTATTCTTTTTTTATACTAAGTGTAGTGTCTAAAAAAGTAGTATCTCTAGCAAAATTGATGATTTTATAATCTACTATGCTTATCTTTTCTTCTTTAGGCTTGCTTTTTTTATCCTTTTCACCAGGTAGAGGAGGTCTATTTAGTTCTTTTTGATTTTGGCTCTCTTTTTTTAACCTTGCCTTCTCCTGAGCCATTGTTAATCCACAAAAAAACATTAAAAAAATAACAATACTAGTCCTCATTCTAAAAATTTAAAAAACAAAGGTAAATATTATCCTCTCTAATTATTATAAAATAAAATTAAAAAAAGCTTTATTGCACTGATTCTTAATTTCTATCTTATTTTTGCTCATATTATAACGACTATGCTTGCTACTTTTTATAAAACTATAAATGAAGCTGGAACGGACGAAGCCGGAAGAGGCTGTCTTGCTGGACCAGTGACTGCAGCTGCGGTAATACTACCTAAGAAGTTTCGTAATACCATGCTAAACGATTCTAAACAGTTATCCGAAAAAAAAAGAGAGTTACTTGCTCCTATCATAGAAGAACAAGCTGTGGCTTTTGGTGTATCTTACATTTATCCTGATGTTATTGATGAAATCAACATCCTTAACGCTTCCATACTTGGCATGCATAAAGCTATTGATCAGCTTGCTACCATACCAGAATTTATTATTGTAGACGGTAACAAGTTTAAACCCTACAACGAGATTGAGCATGAATGCATTATTAAAGGAGATGGTAAATACCTAAGTATTGCTGCTGCTTCTGTATTGGCAAAAACTTATAGAGATGCATATATGGAGAAAATTCATGAAGAATTTCCGATGTACAATTGGAAACAAAACAAAGGATATCCGACCAAAGAACATAGAGCTGCTATCCTTAAATATGGAAGTACCAAGTACCATAGGAAATCTTTTAAGCTATTGGAAGATCAGTTAAAGCTTGATTTGTGAAATTGAACTTAAAACTAATATTCCTCTAGAAAAAACAATAAATACGAACACATGAAACGAGCATGCTAAAATCTTTATCGCCCAAGGGAATGATTAATAGCGAACAGCATGTGACCTTTAAAAAACAATAAATACGAACAGATGAAAAAGATATTTTACCTTTTACTAACAATTGCTTGTCTTTATAGCTGTACTAAAAAAAAGGCTAACAGTGATGGACTATTACATTATATTCCAAATAAGGCTAGCGTAATTATAAAGGTTAATAATTACCAATCTTTTAAAAGTGGTTTAAAAAACAATGATTTTTTGAAGTCGTTACACAAAACCACTATTTATAAAGACATCAATTCCAAAATAGGAGCGCTTGAAAATCTAAATCCAACTTCGGAACTATTAGTCTCTTTTTCTGAATTGGGTAAAGATTTTTTTGAGCTCACGGTTGTCACCAAAAAACACAGCGATCTATTTATTAATGATAGCATTTCTCAACAACCAACCAATAGTATCAATTACCAAGGTAAAAAAATACATAATTATAAGCTTAATAGTCATGAGTTTTACGCCACCACTTATGATAGTGTTTTAGTAGCTTCTTCTTCTAAACTAATTATAGAAAATCTTATTAGAGCTAAAGGCGTTATTTCACAAGACGCTAAACTCTCTCTATTATACAAAGCATCTAACAATAGTAAACCTGCTACACTGTTTATCAATAACAAAAATGCAGCTAGTTTGGTAAATAGTATCATGACGCATAAAACTCCTGTGGAGATTGATAAACTTACCGAATGGATGTCTTTAGATGCCACTATCCAGCAAGATATGATTCAACTTTATGGTATTGCAACGGCTAATGACTCTATACCACATTTTGTAGATATCTTTAAAAAAACCAAACCTTACGAGAATAAACTTCAGCATATAGCACCACTAAATGCAACATCGCTGATCTCTTTTTCTTTTGATGATTATAAAACCATTAAAAAATCTAAAGAACAGTATCTCGATAAAACCCAAAGTAAAGACACCCTATTTAATACTGTAGAAGAAATTGGCTCTTTTTATATCAATAGTAGCAAGGCTGCTGCCCTATTCTCTTACAATTCTAGTCAAATAAACGAATACTTGCTTTCTAAAGAAAAAAGTAGCGCCATCTACCAAGAACAAAATATTATAGCCTTACAAAACCCTAGTTTTATTAGCGATAATTTTTCTCCCATACTATCAAATTTCAAGGCCAATTTTTATACTTTAATTGAAGACTCCTTTATCTTTTCTGAAGAAGAAAACACCTTACAGACTATTATTAGCAACTATCAAAACAGCGCTACATTTGCAAAAAACAGTAGTTATAATACCATAAAAGAAGAACTTGCCAACGAATCTACAATTCTTGCAATGGCTTCTGGAAGTGGCATCAAAAAAAGGGCAGCTACATATCTAACTCCTAAAAATGCCAAAGAACTAGAAAAAGCTGCCTTCGATGATTATGCTTTTGCATCACAAGTTATTGTTGATCATAATTTTTATCATCTTAATATTATCATTAAGAAAAAAACCAAACGCGAAATTAGTAATGCTATTTCACAACTATTTACCGTACAATTAGATGCCGATCTTGCAACAACTCCGCAATTTGTGACCAACCATATTACCAAGAAAAAAGAAATTGTAGTACAAGACAATGATAACAACCTCTATTTAATTGCTACAGATGGAAAATTACTTTGGAAAAAACAGTTGCAAGGGAAAATACAAGGAAAAATTGCGCAAGTAGATTTATATAAAAACGGAAAGCTTCAATTGGCCTTTACCACCAATAATCAATTTATAGTTTTGGACAGAAACGGAAAGGAAGTTGCGCCATTTACACTAACATTTGATGGCGGCAACCTAAATCCTCTTGCTGTTTTTGATTATGAATCTAGTAGAAACTACCGATTTGTAATTACCCAAGGTACAAAAGTCTTTATGTACAATAATCAAGGGAAGATTGTAACTGGTTTTACTTTTAAAAGTACTGAAAGCGCAATACTAAGAGCTCCTAAACATTTTAGAATTAACACTAAAGACTACCTAGTTTTTATGGAAACTAATGGAAAACTGCATATTCTGGACCGAAGAGGTGCTTCCAAATTAGATATTAAAGAGCAAATTGCTTTTTCTGATAATGATATTTATTTTTACAACAATAAATTCTCCCTAACCAATACCAAAGGTGAGTTGATTCAAATAAACACCAAAGGTGGAATTGCAAAAAAAGCACTAAATCTTAACAAAGATCACTATTTTGATGCTTCTAGTAAAAGCCTGGCTACCATAAACGATAATCAATTTAATATTAAAGGCAATAGCAATACCTTAGACATTGGCGTGTATACTGCTCCTAAGATTTTCTATCTGTACGATAAGATATATGTGACCACAACCGATATTGAAAACAATAGCGTATACCTGTTTAATAGTGATGCTACACTTATAAAAAACTTCCCTATCTACGGAAATTCAGAAATAGACATGGCGGATATTGATAATGACAAAAGGCTAGAACTGGTTGTAAAAAACGAGAGTAATTCTTTTGTGGTGTATAAATTGAATTGATTGTTTTTGGGTGTTAGCAAACATTAAGAAATCTATATGGGATTTGGATTTAACTTATTCTTCATTTTATTTATAGCACCACTAACTGGAGCATTGTTGATTGCTTGGGGCTTAACTAGAAAAATATTTTTTGGGAAAATGCTTGGAGTTATTTGGTTCGGATTTTTTGGGCTCGTATTATTATCAGAAATTTCTCAATGGTTGAACGCTAAAACCGAGTTGAAAAAAGATGACTATTATGGAGAATATGTAATTAATAGATCCTATTTTAAAGGCAAACAAACTGATTGGCAATATAATCACTTTCGGTTTGAAATAATGGAAAATGACTCAATCTATTTTTATCAAACAGAAAAGGAAACGATATTAAAAATTTTTAAAGGAAAAATAAGCACAATAGAACCTTATAATTCTTCAAGACTAATTATTAATATGGGACAGCCAACACATCATATTTTGACAAGTAACCCAACAACTTATAGAAGTGCTTGGAGTTTTTATTTAGTATTTAAATCTCCAAAATTTCATAATATGTTTTTTAAGAAAGAAGAATGGAAATCTATAGAAAAAACAGGCTTATATAAATACAATAGTGAAAAATAAAACCATTAAACACTAAGTTATGAAAGCATGTTTACTCTTTTTACAGAGCGTTAAAACACCTACCATCAAAACAAAATCATGAAACAAAACAAAATATACTTTGGAAATAATTGGGGTTTTTCCATTGGACAATTTGAAGACAACTTACCACATAAACATTATGCTGTTCAAATAAATATTTCGCTGAACACTGAAATAATTCTAACAAAAAAGAATGATGAAATATCTGAATTAAAAAACTTCTTAATAAAGAGCAATGTCCCCCACCAACTATCGTGTAAAACAGAACACCTTCTACTTTTATTCTACCCAACTTCTTCTATTGGACATTATTTGAATCAATTATCTGATCATGATATTTCAGAATTTAAACATCCAATTCTGAAACAGTTAAAAAAATGCAGTATAGATTTCCTAAAAGGAAAAATAGATTTTAAAAATGTAGTTTCAGAAATTAGTAATTTATTAGAAACATTTATTCGTCAATACGGTACAGAAAACCATTATAAAGATAAAAGAATTGAAGATGCAATTAAATACTTAGAAGCTAACTTTGATCGAGTAATTCCATTAAAAGAAATAGCCGAAATTTGCTTGCTATCCGAAAGTCGATTTTTACATCTTTTCAAAGAAAATACAGGAATCACTTTTCGAAAAATTCAACAATGGAATAAAGTCAGCAAATCTTTTAGTATGCTGAGAAAACAAAACCTAACCGAAACAGCACATCAATTTGGCTTTACCGATAGCTCTCATTTTTCAAAGGTATTTAAGGAAACATTTGGATTCAACCCTAAATATATTCAGAAAAGTTAGCCAGTTTATACAATTTTGTTGATAAAGCAGCATATACCTTTGTATTCTATCTAAAAACAGATAAAGCGAATACTTACTGTAAACCATCAACTTATGAAATCACTACAAATAAAAGGATACGGAGACATTGAAACTAATTTAGCCTTCAATGAAATAGAAAAACCAATAATTACTGATAATCAAGTGCTTATAGAAGTACATGCTGCTGGTGTTAACCCTATTGATTATAAAATCATTAATGGAGCTTTAAAGAAAATAAGCAAATTAACATTTCCTGCCGCTATTGGCTTTGATGTTTCAGGAATTGTTCGAGAAAAAGGATCTAATGTAAGACACTTAAAGATTGGAGATGAAGTTTATTCCAGAGTTCCTAGAGAGTCTCCTGGCACATTTGCAGAATACATTGCGGTGGATGCCAATGTTGTTAGTCATAAACCATCCAACTTAGATTTCGCTGATTCATCTAGCTTACCTTTGGTTGGACTCGCTACAGTTCAGTCTTTTCACAAAGCTAATTTAAAACCTGGTGACAAGGTACTAATTCATGCTGGATCTGGAGGTATAGGAACTTTTGCTATTCAATATGCTAAAAGTAAAGGGGCGTATGTTTATACAACAACCAGTACTAAAAACGTTTCTTGGGTTAAAGAATTGGGTGCAGATAGGGTTATTGATTATAAAACAGAAAACTATCTAGATATTGTAAAGGACATTGATATTGTTTATGACACCTTAGGCGGAAACTATACTTTGGAAGCATTTGACGTAATAAAAAAAGGAGGAAAAGTGGTAAGTCTTATTGGAGAAGTAGATAAAGAAACGGCAAAAGAATTAAAACTTAATGGAATTATTCGTCTGGTATTATCTTTGAAAAGAATAAAAATAACGAAGAAAATCAAACACAAATCAGCCTTTTACAAGCTTATTTTGATGCAACCAAATGGAAACCAATTAACTGAAATAAGAAAACTTGTAGAATCAAATTTGATTAAACCTGTAATAGACAGGACATTTACATTCTCAGAGTCAATTGACGCCTTACTTTACCAAAAATCTGGGCGCGCAAAAGGAAAAATAATTATTAAGATGAAATAACTTTGCTTATACCGAAACATTTGTGTGATATTATAGGAAATAAACCCGTACAGACCCCACAATATACTATTCAGAAGGATATTTTTTTTTGGGGGGGGTAAGAACGGGTAATATATTGTTACCGTACTGTATATTGCCTCTAAGAAAGGACTTATTTGTTCTAATATAGCGACTTTTACAACTACTTAGCCAACGGTATATTGGTCGTAAAAAAGAAGTAACATACAGTAAGCAAAGGGATTATATACCGTTTAGCAACGGATTATAACTCGTACAACTACGACATATTGGTAGTAACTAAGCACCAATAACTTCTACCTATAGAACTTATATATGGTATAGCAACGCCTTATAAGTACTTAGGCAATGGTATATAACCCGCAGAAATAAAGAATTTATGAGCAAACAGCGGGTTATGTATCGTTTAGCAAGTAATTATTAGTATTCAACCAAGTACATATTACCCGTTAAATTGAAGAAAAAAGTCCTTCGGAAATAGCAATATCCCGTTGTACAAGAGGTTTATGGGCTTTAGGAAAACTTAGAAGCTGTGGAAATATAAATCCTGTTATCTCCTTATTCATTAATAGTTATGGGACAAAAAATGATTAAGTTTGATAGATAGTTAGCTGAACGTAATTGTATTTTCAGGTATTAGTTAGCAACAATTAACGAAAAATAAAATGGCGAAATTTTTAAATACCACAGGTGTTTCATATCACTTAGAAGAACTCATAAAAAACACAAAGGACAGATTGATTTTAATAAGTCCGTATCTACAATTTCACAAAAGAGTCAAAGACCATTTAGAAAATTTAAATATCCAGAAACGAGATATCCGAATTATCTATCGAGATAACAAACTTCAAGTAGCAGAAAGTAACTGGCTTGAAAGTCAAATTGGAATCAGAACAAGTCTTTGTAATTCACTTCACGCTAAATGTTACTTAAACGAAAATGAGGCGATAGTAACATCTATGAATTTATATTCATTTTCTCAGCAAAATAATGACGAAATGGGAATTCATGTTACAAAAGAAAAAGACCCAGATTTATATAGTGATATTTACCAAGAAGTTCAAAGACTTCTAACAATTAGCGAGGAAATTAGAATCTCTGTAAAAAAAGTTGATAAAGAAATTGAAATACAATCTGAAAAAACAGTTTCAGAAATTGTTAAAACAAAAGGCAATTCAAAATCGAAACTTTTAAGAACAAAAGAATTATCCGAGATAACAGGATTGAGTAGTAGAAAAGTTAATAACTGGTTTGTAAATAAAAAATTGATGTACAAGAAAGATGATGATTGGATAACGACAAAAAAAGGAAAAGAAATAGGGGGAATTGAAAAAAGTAATCAATATGGAAAATTCATTGTTTGGCCAGAAGATGTAGCTAAACATATAACTGAATAAAAACTATTGTTACTGTAGCCACATGTAACATAAACGTGGTATTGACTAAATATAAAAATTATGAGTATTAACAATCTACTAATAGGACTAGCAATAGGTGATGCTTTTGGAGCGGGAATTGAATTTCAAGATAGAGATTGGATAAAAAATAACATTGATTTTTCTAAATTCATCAATGTAAGGCACAAAATAAGAGTTCCAAAAGAAAAACTTCCTGTGTTTACCAAAAACTACAACGCATGGGATTATACCGATGATACCGAAATGACTATTGGAATGATAAACGCCTTAGTTTCTAAAAAAACATTTTCAGTAGACCTATTGGTAAAAGAATGGAAAAAAGAGTATGATTTAGGAATACTCCAGAAAGGGCATGGACGAAATGGGCATGGCTCTATGAGTTGGTATTATTCTGGAGAAAAAACAATTGAAGAAGTAAGAGAATTTCAAAAATACAGGAAAAACCCTGGAAATGCACCAGCAATGAGAGCTGTTCCTCTTGGATTAATTGATGAAAAATTAATCAATTCGTATGCTGAAATAAATGCTAATGCTACTCACCCAAATCTAATTGCTGTAATCTCTAGCCAATGTATTGCTAGAGCATCCGAGTACATTATTGTAAAAAAAGGCAATCCAAAAGACATAATTCAATATTGTATGGATACAGTTGAATTGAATAACGAATACAAACACTACTTCAACAAAGTAGAAAAGCTACCCGATTACAAAGACTTGTCTGATGACCATTTTGTAACACTTTGCGGGAAACAACCCATAGAAAAACCTTATTTCTTAGCAGGCATAAAAGGACTTCCATCAGATTCTAAATTTACAACCGGAAGTGTACTTTATATTCTTAAGAATGCAGTAAACGCATTTGATGCATTAAAAAAAGCTATATACTTAGGAGGTGACGTAGATTCTGTAGCCTCAATAACAACTGGAATTACTGCTGCAAAACACGGAATTGACAGTTTACCCAATTTTATGATTGAAAACGTAGAAGGCAAAAATTATTTAAATAAAATTGCTTCTAAATTTGAAAACTATATTAATAGCAAATAGCTACTACACCTTACTACCCCAAAACCTCTGCCTCAAAAAGTACCCCAAAATGTTTTAACAACTTTTCTTTTACTTCAGTTTCATCCACTTTAACTTGTCCTAGCTCTACATTAAGTGAGGTTACTGCCTTACCTTTTATACCGCAAGGGATAATATTATCGAAATATCCCAAATCTGCATTCACATTTAATGCAAAGCCGTGCATGGTTACCCATCTGGAAGCACGTACACCCAATGCACATATTTTTCTTGCAAATGGTGTATCTACATCTAGCCATACTCCAGTTTCGCCTTTAGAACGTGTTGCTTTAATATCGTATTCTGCTAGGGTTAAAATCACCATTTCTTCCAATAGCCTAAGGTACTTATGAATATCGGTAAAGAAATTATCAAGGTCTAAAATTGGGTAGCCTACAATTTGCCCAGGGCCATGGTAGGTAATATCTCCTCCTCTATTGATCTTATAAAATGTTGCGTTTTTTTCTTTTAGTTGCTCCTCATTTAATAAGAGATTAGAAAAATCTCCACTTTTCCCTAAAGTATAGACATGCGGATGACTTACAAATAAAAAGTGATTAGGAGTTACCAACGACAACTCTTCTCTACGATTCCTGATTTTTATAGCGATAACCTCTTTAAACAAAGCTTCTTGATAATCCCAAGCCTCTTGATAGTCTTTAACTCCTAAATCTTGTAGCGCAATCTTTTTATTCATGTGTCTATATCTGTTTTTTATTAAATCTGTCACATGTTGTTCGCTATTAATCATTACTCACAATATTTTTATTGTTTTTCAATGGAGTTCATGAACCTTCGGTTTTCCTTGGGTGATAAACTCTTTAGCATGCTCGTTTCATGTGTTTATATTTATTGTTTTTTAACCGTCACATGTTGTTCGCTATTAATCATCTCCTTGGGTGATAAACTTTTTAACATGCTCGTTTCATGTGTCTATATCTGTTTTTTATTAAATCGGTCACATGGTACATCCTCATTAGTCATCTCCTTAGATGTAGGTGCCTTTGTAAATAGATGTTTCATGTCACAAAGATATAGGAATCTCTGTAATTATAATTTAAAATAGCTGATATAAATCATTTGTATTTCAATAAAAACACAAATGGTCTATTTTAAAACTTAAACCTATTATCGGTTAGGATTGTTTAATATTATTAGGGCAGCAATAACGCCTGGAATCCAGCCACAAATCCATAAAATAAAGACGATAACAATAGATCCACAGCCTTTATCTAATACTGCTAATGGGGGACATAAAATTGAAAGTAAAACTCTCCAAATACTCATATTTTTGATTTTTTGATTGATGATTACCTATAGGTCGAAGATATCACTAAAATGTTACACAAAGTGTTTCTAAAAACAATATGTGTATTCCTTGTTTAAAAATTGACACATTGCACTAGAGTTCCTATATTTGCCCTTTTAAATGTAGAAAAATGCAATTATCAGAACAAGAAGTCGTAAGACGCGAAAAACTTAACAAGTTACGTGAGTTAGGGATCAACCCTTATCCAGCAAACCTTTATCCTATTGATAGCAATTCAAAACAGATAAAAGAAGACTATGTTGAGCGTAAACAGGTTGTAATTGCAGGAAGATTAATGTCTAGAAAAATTCAAGGAAAAGCTTCTTTTGCTGAATTACAAGATAGTGAAGGTAGAATACAAGTCTATTTTAATAGAGACGAAATTTGTACTGGAGAAGACAAGTCTTTATATAATGATGTATTTAAAAAACTACTAGATTACGGAGATTTTATTGGTATTGAAGGCGAATTATTTACCACTCAGGTAGGTGAAAAAACCGTAATGGTAAAAAACTTTTCTCTTTTAAGTAAAGCATTAAGGCCACTACCACTTCCTAAAACGGATAAAGACGGTAAAAAATATGATGAGTTTAACGATCCTGAAATGCGTTACAGACAACGTTATGCAGATTTGGCTGTAAACCCACATGTAAAAGAAGTTTTTATAAAAAGAACAAAATTATTTACTGCCATGCGTAACTTCTTTAATGAAGCTGGCTATATGGAAGTAGAAACACCAATATTGCAAGCCATTCCTGGTGGAGCGGCAGCAAGACCTTTTATTACCCATCATAACTCTTTGGACATTCCATTGTATATGAGGATTGCCAACGAATTGTATCTAAAAAGACTTATTGTTGGTGGATTTGATGGTGTATATGAGTTTTCTAAAAACTTTAGAAACGAAGGTATGGATAGAACTCATAATCCAGAATTTACAGCAATGGAAATTTATGTAGCCTATAAAGACTACAATTGGATGATGGAATTTACCGAAAAGCTATTAGAATATTGTGCTATTGCCGTAAACGGAACTTCAAAAGCTACTTTTAATGGTCAGGAAATAGACTTTAAAGCTCCATACAAACGTATTACCATGACAGATTCTATTAAAGAATTTACGGGTTACGATATTTATGGCAAATCAGAAGAAGAACTTCGTGAAGCTGCAAAAGGCATGGGCATTGCTGTGGATGAAACCATGGGAAAAGGAAAGTTGATTGATGAAATCTTTGGCGAAAAATGCGAAGGAAATTATATACAACCTACCTATATTACCGATTACCCAAAGGAAATGAGTCCTTTATGTAAAGAACATAGAGATAATCCTGAGCTTACCGAGCGTTTTGAATTGATGGTTTGTGGTAAAGAAATTGCAAATGCATATTCTGAACTTAACGATCCTATTGACCAAAGAGAACGTTTTGAAGCGCAGTTAAAACTTGCTGCAAAAGGTGATGATGAAGCAACGGAGTTTATTGATCATGACTTTTTGCGTGCATTAGAATACGGTATGCCTCCAACATCGGGATTAGGGATTGGAATGGACAGACTTATTATGTTTTTAACAGACAATCCGTCTATACAAGAAGTATTGTTCTTTCCACAGATGAAGCCTGAGCAAAGAATGGACCTTGGTGTTGAATTATCTGATGATGCTAAAAACGTATTGACCTTATTACAAAAAGCAGAAAAACTACCTTTGGATGATTTAAAAGGCAGAGCAGCACTTTCTAATAAAAAGTGGGATAAGGCTATTAAGGAATTAACAAAAAATAAATTGGCTAAGGTTATAAAAACTGATAGTGAGTTACTGGTAGAAGTAGCTTAGTGCTAATAAAAATTTTAATACTAAAAAAGGAATCATTTAATTATGGTTCCTTTTTCTATCCAGCTGTGTAAGTTATCTAAATTAACTTCAAAGTTTTTTTCTACTTTCTTCTTAGCCAACAATTTTAATAGTAGGCTTTTTAAAAAATTGCTTGTATCCCAATATATTTTCACGGTTAAGCTACACTTCTCCCCTGTTAAATCTTTTATAAAATAAAAAGCAACAAAACCTTTAATTGGTTGGTTTTCTGGACGCTCTCCATAAACCAATTCACCAACAGCTCCTTTTGTGGTAATTGTAGTTATATTCAACATTTTACCATTAATTACACAATTATGATTAGTACCTATTCTAGTAACTTCATCTTCGTTATATATTATTTCATCAACGCCTACTGCCCAATGATGTCGATATTTATAATTTGCGATTAGCTCAAACAAAACAGCAGCTTTTACTGGAAATTCTTTTTTGATTGTTACTTGTGGCTTTTTCTCTACATTAACAAATTCCGGAGTTTCAAAAGCAGTAAGTTCTAGCTCTTCTTTATCTATTTTTGAATACTGATAAGTAACTTCTTCTCCATCATAACTATCCATTCCTGTTTTAAAATTATACAACCTACTTTTATAGGTAGCTACAAGACCAATAATAGTAGCTAGCTCATTACTTATCAATACATAATTATGACTGGGAACAGAATTTTTTAACATTCTATGTACCCTAATCACCGAAATGCCAAACGGCTTGCGTTTTTCTCCTAATTCTAAAAACTGTAATTCTCCTGCATGAACAATAATTTTTAATTCAAGTTTTGGAGCTGAAGCACAGGCCTTACAAGGACAAATTCTATTTTTTTCTAAAAGTTTTAAGTGACTATAAAAAGCTGCAAATATTGTTTCCATTTGCGCCAGTATTTTTTCTTGAGAAGGAATACTCCCTTCCTTATAAAAAAACAAAGCATCACCTTCTATTTCTGCCAAAGTCAACCCTAAGGTATTAGCATCTATCATTACCTTTAAAAGCTCTGCAATAACATGTTGACTATGTGCCGCTTCTGTAGTTTGCACAAATTCTGTAAAGCCAGAAATATCTGGAATAAAAAGTAATGACTGCATTCTTTATCTTTTATTTTTTATCTTGCTTATTTATAAGTCTAACTATACTACACTTGCTTACACTTTAATATTATCCCTGTTAAAAAAAATCAATTACTATTCCTCCATTTCTTTGTTTTTCTCTACCAAATCTTTTACAGGAACACCATTAACAAGCACATCTGCCAATACTGCTGCTCCTTTTTTAACGTATACCAAAGCATATGTTGTTTTTAAAGTGTCTCTACTTGCTCTTCTGGTTAATACTTCCGCATCATAAGCCTTTGTTTCTTCCATATAAAAACGATCCAAGGGTAAATTAAAATTTACCACATTATCTGTGCCTACCCAACTTACTTCAACAGAAATATAATCATTTTTTCCTTTCAATTCACTTGCACTTAATGTGTCAATTGCGGCATAGCCCAAACTGTCTTTTTTTAAGTACAAATAGACATTTTGATCGCGTTGTATTGTGGTGTCTTTTGTTTTATAGGTTCTTAAATTATAACTCAAAGTAATGTATTTTCCTCTAAAAGGATCGTTTGGGTCTATAGGCCTGGTCTTAAACTTATAGGCAACACCAGTACTTAGCACATCTTCCTGATTCCAAATCATTTGAGCAGGAATTGCCAATTGCACAAGAGCTACTAAGATAAAGGCTCCAAGTATGTACGTTTTATATTTCTTTTTCATCTGTCTATATTTATTGTTTTTTTTATGGCCACATACTGTTCGCTATTCATCATCACTTACAATATTTTTATTACTTTCAGTGAGATTTATAAAGCTTCCTTATTTTTAGCATGTTTGGTTTATTTTACCTTATTATTATCTAGTACTTTATTTTTATTTCTTTGTTTTATCATAATATAATTGGTTAAGAAAAAACCGATTCCTATTGCCATAAAAAGCAATCCTCTAACTACAAAACTTAAATCTGTATCAAAAAAACGACAAATTATAAGTGCTGTCAGGATTAATAAACCGTAATTTAAAATTCCAAAATGCTGCTGGTCTGCTCCTTTCTTTATTGCATCTATTCCTAAAACAAACACCAATAAATTAATACCGATTGTTGCTAAATTTGGATTTTCTAATCCTATAAAATACAGTATCGTAAAAACCACAAAGGCATATGTGAGTCCGTTTACTGGAACTTTTTTGTTTTTAATTGCTGTATATACCATTACTGCAACTGCTAATACAAACAAAACAACAGCAACATAAATTCCTTGATCATTAAATAAGGTAAATCTTGCCAATTCTTTCCAGACATCTTTAAAGCTCATAATCAGAAACAAGTATATTGTCCCAAAAGAGCCCAATACTAAATAGCCGTTACTTCGTAATCGTCCTTTTTTAAATATTGCTATACTTCCAATATTATACAATAATCCATAAAGCAATGGATAAATTAACGCCAACAATTCCCAATCTTCTTTTATAAATGTTCCTAGAGTAATAGTGATACTTATTGGAAATAACCAATGAAATACGCTTACTATGTTTCTGGAACCATCTTTTCTAATTAGCATTATATAATATGGTATTACTGCTAGCAACAACAATATATAAGCCCATGGAGCTTCGTCATTTCCAAAATAACCAACTTCACACGCATAGTATGTTATAATAACAAGATGAAATAATAACAATACTTTGGCTCTTAACAAGTAGATTACTGGTAGACTCAAGATTGACCAGATAAGCAAATACGAACCTAAATCTCCAGGGATATTATAAATTTGGCTTACTAAAGCTATACTTATTCCGATTCCAAAAAACAAAAAAGTTCCTGAAGTTTCTCTCCACACCAAGTTCTTTTCCTTTAAAATGGTAAAACCAGTAACTATTTGCCCGATAAGTAACGGTACAAAGGCAATTATAGTTTTTACCAACCGAGGGAAATTATCCCAATTATGTGCCAATATCAATAAAATGCCCATACCAATAAGCGTAGCTCCTAAAACGCCAAAAACTACAAATAATTTATTTGACGATGTATTCTTTTTTTCGCTGTAATAGTGTTGTATCTTTTCTGAAACTTCATTAGAAATGATATTGTTTTCTACCAATTCTGGAAGTTCTTTTATAAATTTTAAACTCATTATAATTATATTTTAAAATGATATAATACCCAATACTAAAATACATATTTTTAAAACCCCGCAATAACATATCACGAGGTTTATGGTAATACAACCAACCATCAAACAACTTCTTTATATTACTTCTTCTTTTTCTATGTTGTTTAAATACTGAACATCTCTAGTGTTTTTCTGCACAGCAATTGCGGCAAATAAACTTAGCAAGAACGACATTGCATAAAATCCTTTTTCACTTCGCAGTAATTCTGCATTCCACAATCCAATCACTAATAAAACCACCGCAGTAACCGTGGTAAACCAACTAATACTATAATACAACTCTGTTACTGGAATGCCTTCCATTTTATCTCTAACTGCTTTTTGCAGAGAGATTACAGAAAAAAGTCCAAAGAGTAAGATGGTAAAGTAATATCCTTTTTCATTCAATAGCATTTCTGCATTCCATAATCCAATACAATATGCGGTAATACCAACTAATAATGCCGTCCAAGAAGCTCCTATAAAAGCTGCTGTTGGTTTCTGGCTGTATTCTTTAACCTTGTGTTTTTTCTTTTTCTTTTTAGAATCAATTTTTTCTTCTACTGAAACTGTTGTTTGATAATCCATAATTTTTGTTTTTAATAATTAATACTATCTAATTATCTATTGTATTTTTTGATAACTAAACTGACTGAAATAAAATTTCTTATCATTAAATTCAATTCAAAGATGCAGGGTTTTTAAAGTATGACAAACACAAGTATTCAATAAAACTGACGACTTAAATTGTTGAAAAATATAAAAACTTATATATTTACTAATATTTTCAATATTTTACTGACGACTAAATGAATCATTTAAACAAACTTATTCAAACATTTACAACAGAGGAGCAGCATACTTTTACAAATTACCTTCAGAAAAAAAACAAAAGACCAGATGCCAAAAACATACATTTGTTTAAGCTTTTGGCTAATAACCAAGTAGATACAAAAGAGATCTGTACTATACTCTACCAAAAAGATAACAGAGTGGCGTACCATGCGTTGCGAAAAAGACTCTACCAGTCGCTAATAGATTTTATTGCCAATACCAATTTAGAAGATGTAACAACTACAGAATTGCAAACGATAAAGTACTTAATTGCTGCTCGAAACTTCTTATTACAAAAACAATATAGTATTGCTTTTAAAATATTAGACAAAGCAGAAATACTAGCACAAGAACATTTTCAGTTTTCGTTACTTAATGAAATTTACCATACTCAAATACAATTCGACTATATAAATCCTATTTCTAATATTGATCTGCTTACTCAAAAATTTAACCAAAATATAAAAGCTTTGCTTGCAGAAGAACAACTAAATATTGTTTATGCTAAGATTAGAAATGCCATCAATAAAATTAGATTTCAGGGAGAACATATAAATTTCACTGCTTTGTTTTTTAAAACTTTAGAAGAACACCAGATTAATATGGATGATTCTCTTTCTTTTAAATCACTTTATCAACTCATCACAATTAGCAGTCTGTCTGCTTCGGTTACTAAAGATTTTAGCAGTATTGAAACCTTTCTAGAAGACACCTATTTAAAGACTAGAAATCATCAGCAAAAACAAAAACAGCTTTTTTATCATATTCAAATTATTTATCACCTAGCTAACACCTATTTTAGAACTAAAAAATTTGATAAATGCTTTCGTTATTTAACCTTGATGGAGCAACAAATGAAAGAACGAAATAAGAAGTATTACACCGTTTTCTATTTAAAATACCAAAACCTGAATGCACTTTGCCATAACTATTCAGGAAAGATTGATACTGCTATTGCTATTGCCGAGAAAAGTCTAAAGAAAAAGCATAACGATTATGAGATGACTCTTTATATACAACTAAGTCTAAGTATGTATTATTTTCAAAAAGGTGATTTTAAAAACGCTCTGCATGTATTCTCCTCTTTTAGACATCAAGACAAATGGTATGAAGAAAAAGCTGGAATAGAATGGGTAATTAAGAAAAACATCATGGAAATTTTACTTCATATAGAACTAGACAATATTGATTTTACATCCTCAAGATTATTAAGTTTTAAGCGTAGGTATTATCCATATCTAAAAAAAGTGTCTTTGCCCAAAGTTATTGTTTTTATCAACCTTGTGGAAGAATTATTTAAACATCCAGAACTAAAAACAGATCCTATATTTATAACAAAAACAGAAAAAAACCTTATTGAAGATACCGATAATCAAGAAGATATATTTGTAATGAGCTTTTATGCTTGGTTAAAAGCTAAAAATAATGGTGAATCGTTATACAGTACAACATTATCAATTGTACAAAACAATGAATTATAGTAATAACATTGACGCATGCTCACGCAAATAATGCAATGCTTTGGACATTTGAGCCTCCACTGTTTTTATAGAAATACCTAAATCTACAGCAATTTCTTTGTATTTCTTTTTTTCAAACTTACTCTTTACAAACACCTCTTTGCATCTAGGCGGAAGCTCGCTTATTAATGTATTTAATTTTTTAAGTTGCATTTCTCGAAGTTCATGAGACTCTTCTGTATAACTCTCGAGTAATACATCCCATCGGATGCTATTTAAAAAATCGTTTCTAACTTTTTCTTTCCTTACATACTGTAAAAACTGGTTATGACAGGACCTAAACAAATAGTTTTTTAAAGATGATTTTATGGTTAACTGCGTTCTTTTTTCCCATAAATGAATAAAAACTTCTTGTACCAAATCTTCAGCTAACGACCGGTTTCCACAGAGTTTAAAAATGTAGTTACATAACCATGAATAGTATTCCGAAAACAAATACTTATAGGCGTCCGCATCACCTTCATGTATTTTTTTTAATATTTGTTTTTCTTTCATAACTTTGTGCCCGTACTTTCAAAAATATAAAAAAATAAAAAAAAGATAGGGGTTTTTTATAAAAACATCATCTTTAACATATAAATAAATATTTTAATGACCACATCTTTAGTACTGATTAACAAGTTTCTAAATGGTAGCATTTCTTCAGAAGAAAAAATACTTTTACAAAATTGGGTAGAATTAAGTGATGATAACCTAAGTCTCTTTAAAGAAAAAATTAAAACCTACGAAGCAAAACATAATATCGAATTTGATAGTGCATTAGCTTTCGAAAAATTTATTCTAAAAACTACCACAAAACCATCTAAAACAATTTGGATGCGAAGCATTATTAAGTATGCCGCTATCTTTATTGGTTTAATAACGTTGGGATTCTTTTTTGCTAAGCAGTCTTCTGATGATAATACTACCATAACAGATATTGCTACCCCTAATACAACTGCGCAAACGGTACAGATTACGTTAGCCGATGGTACGGTAAAAGTAATATCAAATACAGATGAAGAAAACATAACCGATAGCAATGGTGTTGTTATTGCCAATAAAAAGGATGGAGCTATTAGTTTTGTTAAAAATACTTTGGCTGAAAACAACACTAAATTAAATGAAATTTATATCCCCAATGGTCAAAAATTTCAAATTACATTAGCCGACGGAACACAAATATGGTTAAACTCTGGTTCTAGGCTAAAATTCCCACAACACTTTAATAGTTCAGAAAACACAAGAACCGTTGTACTTACTGGCGAGGCGTTCTTTGATGTTGCTACAAACAAAGAAAAACCCTTTATTGTAAAAACAAACGATGTAAATATTGAAGTCTTAGGCACACAGTTTAATGTTTCTTCTTATGATACAGATACTGCCATAGCAACTACATTGGTGGAAGGTGCTGTACATGTTTCTGAGAGCAATAAACCTGATAATTTCTTAAAATTGTCGCCTACATTTCAAGCAAAATTTAACAGGAATAGTAAGCTACTTAACATGCAAAAAGTAAACACAGCTAATTATACCGCATGGATGCAAAACAAACTTGTTATTGATGGCTTAAAATTTTCTGAAATTTTGCATAAACTAGAACGGAGCCATAATGTTGTCTTTAACAATACAAGTACCAAACTCGATACCGAAATTTTTAAAGGAGAGTTTACAAACGAAAATTTAAAAACTATTTTGGAGACCATATCACTTAGTACTCCTTTTAATTTCACTATTGATAAAAACATCATAACAATAACTGATTAAAGAGATTATTGTAGCTAAAAATAAACGAATAGAAATAAAAAGAACAGGTATTTATTAAATTGAAAACCTATTCACTTTTAAAAGTAGGAAAAAAGTATTAAATTCCACTTTTAGAAAATGAAACCTAGCTACTCCTACATCATGTTTTTTATGTTTATGCTATTGGCATGCACATTATATTCCCAAAAAGGAATTACGCTTCAACACACCAATACTCCTTTAAAAAGAGTACTTAATCACCTTAAATCACAAACAGATTACACTTTTTTTTACAATTTAAAAGAAGTAGATGAAACACAAAAAATAACTATTTCTTCCAATGAAGAAAGTATTACTACTATTCTAAATAAGCTATCTCAAGCCTATAACCTTTATTTTATTTTTAAAGGAAAACAAATTATCATTAATAGAAAAATTACAGATAGTAGTACAATTAGTCATCATCAAATTAAAGGAATTATCACCGATAGTAACAATCAACCTCTTATTGGAGCCAATATTATCGTAAAAGAAACATCGTTAGGAGTACAAACGGATTTAGATGGTAGTTATATCCTAAACATTCCAAGACCGTACAACAAACTTGTGGTATCATTTATCGGTTTTAAAACTCAAATAGTTACCATACAAGAACAAGATAAAATCAATGTTACACTTCTAGAAACAACAGCACTGCTTGATGACATTTCCGTTTTAGGGTCTAGAAATCCTAACAGAACTACAATGGATACAAGTGTGCCTGTAGATGTAATTGATATTTCTATTATTGCTAAAAAAGGCGCATATACTTCTGTTACAGAAATTTTAAATCATATTGCACCTTCTTTTACCTCGCAAACGCAAACTGTATCAGATGAAACCGATCATATTGATCCAGCATCTTTACGTGGCTTAGGACCAGATCAAGTTTTAGTACTCATCAATGGAAAAAGAAGACATACTACATCCATTGTAAATGTTAATGGAACAGTTGGTCGTGGTAGTGTTGGTACTGACATGAATTTTATACCAATAATTGCCATTAAAAGAATAGAAATTTTAAGGGATGGTGCTGCAGCTCAATATGGATCAGATGCTATTGCTGGGATTATAAATATTGTCCTAAAAAAAGGAACAGAAAAATTGAATCTCTCGATAAGCACAGGCGCTAATTTTAGTAAAAACAGTAATCAATTTGAAGGAGGAACAGATGGTGAAAAAATAAAAATAGCCCTTAATTATGGAATACCACTTGGAGATAATGGAGGTTTTATTAACTTATCTGGCGCTTTTATCACACGAGAACCTGCCCTTAGGAATAAAGATAATCAAAATAATATCTTTAGAGCTTATCATGGTGTTGAACGTCTTTTTACTGCAAACAATGCTAATCTTGAAGACATGACACTCTTAGACTACCAAAATACTGCAGCAGAACTAACTTATCTTAACCAAGAAACAAAAAATAATATCGCGAATCTGGATATTACTACTCCAGAAGGAATTTCTACTTTACAAACACTGTTAAATTTTGATGCTGATGCTCATGAACTACCGATAAGAAATCTCAGTAGAAAAGATTTTAGGTTCAAAGTTGGTACCTCAAAACTTAGAGAAGGTAAGTTTTTTGCAAATGCCTCGATTCCAATCAATCAAAAAACTGAATTCTATTCCTTTGGAGGAATCAGTTATAGAGAAGGCCTAGCTTCTGGTTTTTATCGACGTCCTGCTCAAGAGGATGGTAGAGCAAATACCTTGGCTTTCCCAAATGGTTTTCTACCAAATATTAATAGTAAGATCACAGATAAGTCTTTGGCAATTGGTATTAAAACTAGTTTTAATGACTGGAAAATAGACTTTTCTAATACCTATGGAAAAAATAGTTTTGCCATATTTGTAGGTAACTCTAGCAATAGCACTTTAGGCACAAGTACTCCTCGGTTTTTTGATGCAGGAGGTTTTAAATTTACACAAAACACTATAAACCTAGATCTTAACAGATATTATACTCCTATTCTTAATGGACTTAATATTGCTATTGGTGCCGAATACAAGATAGAATCTTACGAAATTATTAATGGTGAAGAAGCTTCCTATGCAAGTTATGACACTAACGGAGCTGTTGTAGATAAACTAACTCCAGATCACTTGCTTGTTCGGCACCATTTTACTGGCCATCAGCTTGTTGGAGGATCACAAGTTTATCGTGGTTTCACCCCTGAAAATGCAGCTACAAATTCAAGAAACAATATTGCTGGTTATTTTGATTTAGAAGCCGATATTTCAGAAAAATGGTTGATAAATGTAGCAGGTAGGTACGAGGATTTTTCAGATTTTGGAGATACATTTATTTATAAAATAGCTAGTAGGTATAAGATTACTGATGAAATTTATATTAGAGCAGCTACTAATTCTGGTTTTAGAGCACCATCGCTTCATCAGCAGTATTTTAGCAGAACAAGTACCGTTTTTGTGGAAAACAAACCTTCAGAATCTGGTTTTTTCACAAATAAAAGCCAAGTTGCCACACTTATAAATATTCCTGAACTAAAAGAAGAAACATCACATAATATCAGTGGAGGTTTTACCATAAAACAAAACTCCATATCATTAGCTATAGATGCATATCAAATAAACATCAAAGACAGAATTGTACTTAGTGGTAGTTTTTCCGATGGCGGAAATCCGCAGTTAATAGCAGCTTTTAAAGTTGCTCAAGCTACTAATGCAAGGTTTTTTGTAAATGCAATTGATACCAAATCTACAGGAATAGACATTGTTTTATCCCATAAAACCAAATTAGGAGAAAACTTTAATATCAAGAGTGACTTTGCCGCCACTTTTTCCAAAACTACTGTAAAAAACATAAAAATACCTGAGCTTATTTCTAATGCTGGTCTGGCACAAGATTTTTTTAATGCTCAAGAAGAAGCCTTTCTAACCTTAGCACAACCTAATACAAAACTAAATTTAAGTAATGCTTTTAGCATTGGAGAATGGAGTTTTCTGATCCGAAATGTCTATTTTGGTAAAGTTATAGATCCAGACAATTTTATTAACGATTCTCGAGTTGATTCTGCCTCTATAGCTCCGGATGCTGTCTATGGTAGTAAAATAATTACCGATACTGCTATCACATCTCCATTATTTAAAAGAATAAAACTTACTATAGGAGCAAATAATATTTTTGATATTTACCCGGATAAAAACAGACCTCAAAGTACCGCAGGGAACCAATTTATTTATTCAAGAAGAACATCACAATTTGGATATTCAGGTAGGTTTCTATTTGCTAAACTTCATTTTTCTTTATAATTTATTTCTCTTCTGCAAAAAGGCTACTTCTTTTTGCCTATTTTGTGGGCTTATTTATTTCAACACAAACTATTTATGACTCTTTCTAAAAAAATCGGACTCTTATTAGGACCTCTTTTATTTATCATCATAGTCAATATGCCATTTACCATGATTTCCGAAAACGGAGATGCTGTTATTGCTGTTGCCTTATGGATGGTTATTTGGTGGATTACCGAGCCCATCAGTATTTCAGTTACGGCATTACTCCCTCTTGTATTGTTTCCTTTACTAAAAATAATTCCCTTAGCAGAAGTTGGCGCTAATTATGGTAGCCCTATTATATTTTTGTTCTTTGGTGGTTTTGTTCTTGCTTTAGCATTAGAAAAGGTCAATCTTCACAAAAGAATTGCTTTAAATATTATAAGGCTTACAGGGACCACACCAAATAAAGTAGTATTAGGTTTTATGATTGCTACTGCATTTATGAGTATGTGGATAAGCAATACTGCTAGTACAGTGGTGATGCTACCAATAGCAATGTCTGTAATAAAGCTCTTAATTAATGATGAAGATGGTTTTACCAAAGGGGACAAAAATTTTGCATTAAGTGTAATGCTGGGTATAGCTTTTGCCGCAAATTCTGGAGGTATAGCTACTGTTATTGGAACACCACCAAACTCAATTCTTGTTGGCTTATTAGAAAATGAATATCAAATAGAAATATCATTTTTAAAATGGATGTCTCTAGGTTTACCATTTTCTATTATTATGGTTACTGCTAGTTATTTTGTATTGGTAAAATGGATGTTTCCATCAAAAAACATAAAGTTTTCTGCATCAAAAGATGTAATAGCTCAAGAAATTGAAAAACTCGGCCCCATAACCGCTAAAGAGAAAAGAGTATTACTAGTCTTTGCAGTAACAGTTACTTTATGGATTTTCAGAACACTTATAAACAGCTATATTCCTACTCTTGGTCTTTCCGATACTATAATTAGTATTGCAGCAGCAATAGCACTATTTGCTATACCTTTTGATATTAAAAAAGGTGATTTTATCTTAAAATGGAAAGATACCGAAAAACTAGCTTGGGGTATTCTTATACTATTCGGTGGTGGTTTAGCGCTGGCAAAAGGAATGTCTACAAGTGGTATTGTAGATATGGTAACTTCTGCCATTGCCTCAGGTAATTTTAATATTCTATTTACAGTTTCTTTACTAATTGTATTGATGTTGTTCATGACTGAATTAATGAGTAATGTTGCTCTTGTAGCTGTATTGGCTCCAGTAGTTGCTGGAATAGCAATTGGTTTGGATACTCCAATACTCTATTTATTAATACCAGTAACTATGGCGTCGAGTTGTGCTTTTATGTTGCCAATGGCCACACCTCCAAATGCCATTGTTTTTGCCAGTGGTTATATAAAAGTAGGACAAATGGCTAAAGCCGGAATTTTCTTAAATCTGATTGCGGTTTGTTTGCTTATTCTAGTTTTTCAATTTGTAATTCCATTATTGTTTTAAAAAAGAAACACTGATAATCAATATATTTCAAAATTACACATTAAAAAAGCCATCAAAATTGATGGCTTTTTAAACTAAACTAACTCTTTTATTCAAAAAAAGAGACTTAAGACTTGAATCAAATTTAACTATTATACACAATAACATATAGGGGATTTTTCCCCTTTTAAATGTAGGAATTGTAAATAGTGTCTTTTTTAAAATAAGTCATCAAAAAACCCCGTTATTCACGGGGTTTCTCTTCGCTAATTCAAATAACTAAAAAGATTCTACTTCTTCAAAATTATTTTATTGTATATATTTTTAAGGCAATTGACTTTATCTCTCTATATAAAAGACTACTAATAAAGTGAAATGTTACAAAAAAAATAAAATTATAACACTTCCTTAACCATTACAGCTCTTCTTGTTAAAATTTTCTTAATTAACCACTCTTAATTAAACCATTTTCTTTTTCAATGGTCTTAGAACTATAAACAATAAAAAAACAAACAGTATGAAAAAATTAGCAAGCTTAGCACTTATATCATTAATGAGTATAAGTGCATTCTCCCAACATGGAGAAAGAACGCATCGTGAATCTGATTTAACGCCAACGCAAAAAGCCACATTAAGAACCAAAAAAATGGCTCTTTCTTTAGATTTAAACGAAAATCAACAGAAACAAATACTTGTCTTGCAGACAGACATGGCTGTAAAACATGCAAAAAATAAAGAAACACATAAAGCAAGAAAAGAAGAAGGTAAAAAGCCTAGCAAAGAAGAACGCTTTGCTTTTATGAATGCTAAACTAGACGAAAAACTAGCTTATCAGAATCAAATGAAAAAAATTCTTAATGGTGAACAATATGACCAATGGAAAAAACATCATCATAAAAGAAAAGCTAAAAAAAGCCAGAAAATGAGGAAGGCAAAAAAAGAACGTAAAGAGAGAAAAAGATATTAAAAAAAGAAAGCTCCAAAAACTAATCATTTTTGGAGCTTTTATTTTAACTACTATAGTGTTTTTACCACTTTTTTAAGTGCAGCTATAGTAGCATCTAAATCTTCATAAGAGATAGCATCATTTAAAAAATAGCTTTCAAAAGCACTTGGTGGTAAATACACACCCTCATTTAACATTCCATGAAAATATTTCTTAAACGTATCATTATTTCCTGTTGCTGAAGAATCAAAATCTACAACATCCGTATCTGTAAAATGCACCGATATCATAGATCCATACCTATTAATTTTATGAGTAATGCCTGCTGCTTCCAAAACTTTACTAAAACCTTTATGCAAATACGCTGTTTTTTCTGCTAAACTTTTAAAAACTTGTGGATTGTTATTTAATGCTGTTAACATTGCCAATCCAGCACTCATAGCCAGTGGATTTCCACTAAGCGTTCCTGCCTGATATACTGGTCCATTTGGAGCTAAATAATCCATAATTTCATTTCTAGCAGCAAAAGCTCCTACAGGCAATCCACCACCAATAACTTTACCAAATGTAACAATATCTGCAGCAATACCTAAAGCTTCTTGTGCACCACCTTTACCCAACCTAAAGCCTGTCATTACTTCATCAAAGATCAATAATATCCCGTTTGAAGTACACAAGTCTCTAAGACCTTGCATAAAACGTTGCTCTGGAATAATGCAGCCCATGTTTCCAGCAATAGGCTCAATAATTATTGCTGCAATCTCATCTTTATTGGCAGTCACCAAATCTTGTACACTTTTTAGATCGTTATACTTTGCCAGAAGTGTATCTTTTGCCGTTCCTGCTGTAACACCTGGACTATTTGGAGTCCCAAAAGTAACAGCTCCACTACCTGCCTGAATTAAAAAAGAATCTGAATGCCCATGGTAACAACCAGCAAATTTTATAATCTTATCTTTTTTTGTAAATCCTCTTGCTAATCTAACAGCACTCATACATGCTTCTGTACCGCTATTAACGAATCTAATTTTATCGATATTGGGTACCATAGCTACTGCTAGTTTTGCAATTTCTGTTTCAATAGCAGTTGGCATACCAAATGAAGTTCCTTTTTTTGCCTTATCAATAACTGCTGTTAAAACAGGCTCATATGCATGTCCCAAAATTAATGGCCCCCAAGATGCAATAAAATCAATATATTTATTTCCATCTTCATCATATAAATATGCTCCTTTTGCTTCTTTTACAAAAACAGGAGTCCCTCCTACTGCATTAAACGCTCTTACAGGTGAATTTACACCTCCTGGAATATATTCCTTGGCTTCATTAAATAAAGCACTACTTCTTTGGTATTTCATTTGTTTTTTATTCCTTTTTACGGTTGTTTATATTCACCACAATTAAAATGAATACTATCAGTTTCCGTTTATATCTTAATTCTTTTTTAGCTGTTCTGAATATTTCTAAAACGCAACAACCTACTTATTTTCCACTATCTTTTCTAACAATTAACTCCTGCCCAATTGAAATATCATTCGATTTCAATGAATTTAGATTTTTAATAGCAGCTACAGAAATACTATATTTTTTTGATATACTATATAAGGTTTCCCCTTTTGTTACCTTGTGCGTAATATAAAAAGGCTTTTCTACTTTCTTTTTAACTACATACCCTTCTCTTAAAACTTCCCTATCATATTTATAAAGCTCATATCTTTTTATAATACTGATAAGCTTGTCTGGATATTTTCTATCTGTTGCATAACCAGCTTCTTTTAAGCCTTTTGCCCATCCTTTATAATTATCTTTTCTATAGTTGAACAAGAAAGAATACCGTCCTCTATTTGCTAGAAATATACTATGATCCCTAAATGAAAACATGGGGTTATTATACTTCCTAAAACATTCTCCTTTAGCATCATCATCATGAAAAACAACAGGGCCTAACCATCCTGAATGGCATTTTATCCCAAAATGATTGTTAGAACGTATCGTTAAATTAGATCTTCCCGAATTGCTTTCTAAAATCCCTTGTGCCAAGGTTATACTTGCAGGAATTCCATAGGCTCTCATTTCCTTTTTTGCAATGTCAGCAAACGTAATAATATAATCCTCAGTAGAACTTATGGTATATGCCATAAATATTCCATTGTCTTTTGGTAATGGATGAGGATCATCTGCGGTTTTGTACAACTTTCTTTTTACACTAGTACTTTTTTCTTCCTTAGTTGAAGAGCGCTGTCTTTTTGGAGCGTGAGTTTTCTGTGTATTTTTCTTAGCTCCGCAACTTACTATTAAAAAGCAAAGTGCAAAGGCATATAAAAACTTAAAATTCATGTGTCTATATTTATTTTTAACAAGCGCAAAATCAAGCTTTTTATTGAATGATCTTTTTTAACAGTGCTTATATATATTAGTGTTCAATTATTGGTATTCCTTTTTTCTTTAATACTGCATTCATTCCCGTTATTCCTTGAAGTCCTCCTGTATGAATTGCTAAAATTTTAGTTCCTTTCTTGAACTTGTCTCTTTTTATTAAATCCATAATGCCAAACATCATTTTTCCTGTATAAATTGGATCAAGAGGAATAGTTGTTTCATTCTTAAAATCATTGATAAAAGTTACTAAACCTTCATTTATCTTAGCGTATCCTCCAAAATGATATTCCAGATTGAGTGTCCAATTTGTTTTCTTCACAAAAGTACAAATATCTTGTTCTAAAAAATCACCTTTTAACGCAGGAAAACCTATAATTTGTTGTTTTATAGTACTGCTATTGATAATTCCTGCGATTGTACCTCCAGTACCAACAGCACAAGCTACACTATCAAAATCTGCATCTTTTTCCGTTAATATTTCTTCACAACCTTGTACCGCTAATACATTTGTACCACCTTCAGGAACTAGATAAAAGTCTCCAAATTCTCCTTTTAACATTTCTATAAAATGGGATTCTTCTTTTTCTCGATAGCTAGCTCTAGAAACAAAATGGAACTTCATTCCAAAATCTGAAGCCAACGCCAATGTTGGATTATCAGCTATTTTATCGCTCAACTCCTCTCCTCTGATAACACCAATAGTTTTAAAACCATATTTTTCACCAACAGCAGCAACAGCCATTATATGATTAGAATATGCTCCTCCAAAAGTCAATAAAACAGTTTTGTTAAGCTGTTTTGCCTCTTTTATATTATATTTTAGTTTTCTGTATTTGTTTCCAGAAATATAAGGATGAATCGTATCTTCTCTTTTTATAAAGAGACGCAATCCTTTTTCTTTTAAAATAGGAAGAAATACTTCTTGATTAGGAATAGTTAAGTTCAATAGCTTTATTTTATCCGCGAAGATAATTCAAAAAACTAAATGCTTTTTTATTTTCCAAATAATTTGGATTCTGCTCATTATAATATGCCTCTCTTTCAAAGCTAATATTTCTATAAGCCATATAGGTATCACCTTTATAACGAAAAACTTTTATCAGCCATTCTAAAAGGTACAAAACATAAAAAGGAAGAATCAACAGTTCCAATTGCTGACGCAGATGTATACGCTCATGATTTATAAGCACCTCATCTTCTTTCAGATTTTCTGATTTAAGAATTATTACAGGCCATAAAGTAAGTCCTATAAATTCTTTTGGCAACAAATACTTAAAAATTAATACCATAATTAAACCAACTCAAATATAAGACCAAAATTACATTAACTTTGTAAAAACAAATTATTATTACTTTTAAAATTTGTTAAAACCCAATTATTTTCGATTAAACGTATCTTAAAAATGAATAAAAAAAGAATACCTTTAACAGAAGGAGATTTCTACCTTACTCCAGAAGGTTACAAATGTTTTACAGCCCAATATCATCTTAAAAGAGGATATTGTTGTGAAAGTGGGTGTAGGCATTGCCCTTATGGCTATGATAAGAAAACAAACTCATACCAAAATTAAACAAAAACACCTATTCGGCATAGTTATTGTTGCCTTATTATATAGCTTCTACAAAAGCAATATGCTCAATTTTAACTAATTAAAATTACTGATTTATGAAAACGTTTAGATATATTCTACCCATTATTGCAATACTGATGTTTAGTTCATGTGTTTCTATAAAAGTAGCTTCTGATTATGATAGAGAAGCCAATTTTAACGATTACAAAACATTTGCTTTTTATAAAACCGGTATTGATAAAGCACAAATATCAGATTTAGATAAAAAACGAATACTAAGAGCTATAGATACCGAATTACAATCTAGAGGTCTTGTTAAATCTAATGATCCTGATATTTTAATTAGTATTTTTACTAAAGAAAAAGAACGTGTTAATATTTACAATTCTAACTTTGGTTATGGTTGGGGATGGCATCCTTGGTACTGGGGAGCAAACCACAGTAATATTTCTACTTCAACAGTAGGCTCTTTGTATATAGATGTTATTCAAAATAAAAACAAAGAATTAGTATGGCAAGGAAAAGGATCTGGAAGCCTTAATTTTGATGGAGATATTGCAAGAAAAGAAGAAAAAATAAAAGAATTTGTTTCTGAAATTTTAAAACAATACCCTCCAGAAGCAAGCACTAAATAATACTTAAGCCCCTAGTTCTAAGAATTAGGGGCTTTTGTTATAATAAAGGAAAAGCGTTTGTAGCCTTAGATTCATTTAGGACAAAAGCACTTTTTACCAAACCTACATTTGTTAAAGACGCCAGTTCATTTTTTGTAAACTTGTAATAGGCATCTAAATCTTTTACTATTACCTTCAGTAAAAAATCAAATTCCCCACCAACCACTGCACATTCTACTATTTCATTATACTTTTGAATTTGATCTTGAAATGCATCCATATTTGCTCCTTTTTGTGCATCCAAAGACACAAAGCAATATACCGTAATGCTTGTTGCAATTTTTGCTGTATTCAAAACTGCTGTATACTTCACAATAAAACCTTCATTTTCTAGCCTCTTGATACGTTCATAAATAGGTGTTTTGGTAATATTTAAAATATCAGACATTGCTGCTATACTTGTTTTAGCATCGTTCTCTAGAATTTTTAAAATCTGCCTGTCAATTTCATCCAACTTTTGTTCCATAATTTTTACTGATATCTAATTACACAAAGATACTAATCAGAAATAATTCCCATTAAAATATCAAAATTAGGAATAATTATCAATATATTTAATCTTAACAACTATTAGTTCTGTGTTTTATATCTTTAGCAATACAAGTATCAAACCTATACACAATGAATAACTTTACTTCAAACGAAATACTAGATCGGCTACCTAAGCATTTGCTTCAGTTTATAAAACCTCAAAATTATAAAGATTATGATGCTATAAACCAAGCAGTATGGAGGTATGTAATGCGGAAAAATGTTGATTATTTAAGTAAAGTTGCACATCATTCTTACCTAGAGGGCTTACAAAAAACAGGAATTAGTGTCGATAACATTCCTGATATGTATGGGATGAATAGAATTTTAAAAGAAATTGGATGGGCAGCTGTTGCCGTAGATGGTTTTATACCTCCATCTGCTTTTATGGAATTCCAGGCATATAATGTCCTCGTTATTGCTTGCGATATTCGTCAACTAGAAAATATTGAATATACACCTGCTCCAGATATTATTCACGAAGGTGCTGGACATGCTCCTATTATTGCAAATCCTGAATATGCAGAATACCTAAGACGTTTTGGAGAAATAGGATGTAAAGCTATCTCTAGTGGTAAAGATTATGAACTATATGAAGCCGTAAGACATCTTTCTATTATAAAAGAAGCCTCGGGCATTCCTGAAAAAGATATTTTAGAAGCTGAAAAACATATTGAAGATTTGCAAAACAATATGGGAGCACCTAGTGAAATGGCTTTGATAAGAAATCTTCATTGGTGGACAGTAGAATATGGATTAATTGGATCTATTGAAACTCCTAAAATTTATGGGGCTGGACTCCTTTCCTCTATTGGAGAAAGCGAATGGTGCATGACCGATGAAGTAAAAAAACTGCCTTATATAGCAGATACCGTTTACCAAAGTTTTGATATTACAAAACCACAACCTCAACTTTTTGTTACTCCAGATTTTGCACATTTAAGTCTTATTCTAGAAGAATTTGCAAATACAATGGGATTAAGAACTGGCGGCCTGGAAGGAATTAACAAGCTTATAGGTTCTAAAGCTTTAGGAAGTATAGAATACAGTACTGGCATACAAGTAAGTGGAGTCTTCACTAATGTAATTACTCATAAAAACAGTCCTATATATATACAAACTACAGGAAAAACAGCACTTTCTTACCGTGAAAAAGAATTGGTTGGTCATGGCACCAGATATCATGCGGAAGGTTTTGGAGCTCCTGTTGGAAAACTAAAAGGCATAAATCTCCCTATTGAAGACATGAGTCCTAGAGACTTAGACGCTTATAACATTCATGAAGGAAAATCTATTACTTTAGAATTTGAAGGTGGTATTATTGTTTCAGGAGAAATAATTACTGGAACACGAAACCTTCAAGGAAAAATTATTCTTATCAGTTTCAAAAATTGTACTGTTACTTATAAAGACCAAACGCTGTTTCTGCCAGAATGGGGAATCTATGATATGGCAGTTGGCGCAACAATTACCTCTGCTTTTAATGGCCCTGCAGACTTATCTAGTTTTGATCTAATTACTCATACCACAGAAACCAAAACCATAAAAATTACACGGAATACAGAAAAAGCTGCTTTAGAAAAATTATATGGTCAAATTAGAGAATTTAGAGAAGGGAAAAACATGACCATTTCTAGACATAAAGTTTTTGAAGAATTAAAAAACAACCATAATAACGATTGGCTTTTATCTGTTGAACTTTATGAATTAGCAGCTTTAAATAACGAAATAGAATTTATGGATGTTATAAAAAATCATTTAGAAACTGTGAAACAAGATACTCCACAAATTGCCCATCTTATTGATATTGGGTTAGCACTTACTAGTAAAAGTCATGAAAATAAAATTAGATAGTGTCAAAAATAAATTCTAATTATAATAAATACTCTTGTGATTTGTTAAAAATATTCTAACTTGTCGTCCTCTTAAACTAACTTATTTATTAGTTTGTCTTATTGTGATAGCTAGAACTACTGTAGAGTCTAAATACTTCATTAGCAAAATTATTATAATTTCGCTAAGTATTCCCTCATTGTTTTTTGGACAAACTGCTACTATAAAAACAACATATTTTGCTCTTGAAGAAGGGTTATCACAGGTTTATTATAATGATTTATTACAAGATGGTTTTTCTAATAATTTGCGCCTCGTCACCAATGATTGCATTATAAAGTTTAACACCTCAGAAAAAAAAAACACTCAATATGCTATTACTCATAGAATTCAAGCCAAAAGATTTGAGATCAATACCAAGTATAGAGATCAAGTCATAAAACCAAAGGAAAATAAATTCAATTCCCTATCTAAAACCATTTCCAAAACTAGAAACATTGTTTTTAATTGCAACCCATTTCCTTTTTCTCTATGTTTCTCGTCTAAAGATTTCAGATTAAATAAAAATGTTACAGATACTGAATGGCACCCTTTAAAAGATACAGAAATTCAATTCTTAAACCTACCCTATAGAACTTACATCATACTTGCTAATATTTTTATTAAAGAAAAAGAGAAGAGCAAATCTCCTTTAGACATACAATTAATCATCTCTACTCCTTGGTGTTTGTTTTTGATCTATGCCATTCTTTTAACTCTTATTGGCTATGCTTTTTATCGTTTTCAGATTTCTAAAAAAATGTCAATAGCAGAAAATTTAAGACTAAAAGATGCTCAACAATTAAAAAATACAATGTACACCAATATTGCTCACGAACTTAGAACTCCATTATTGGCTATTCTAAATGTGACAAATAACATGAAGGCTGAAGCCGTAGAAGAAAAACCATTAGAAATGATTGAGTCTAATAGTATTAAACTATTGTGCTTGGTAAACGAAATGCTAGATTTAGCCAAAGTAGAAAGTGGAAAAATGGAGCTGCAAATGATTCAAGCAGATATTATTCCATTTATAAAACAATTAACTGAAAGGGTTCACCCTTTAGCAACGGATAGAAAAATTCAGCTTGTTATTTATTCCGAAGTTGAACATTTAAAAATGGATTTTGATTCAAATAAACTAGCTTCCATAATTACTCATCTGCTCTCCAATGTAATAAATTTTACTAATGAAAATGAAAAAATAATAGTCCATATAGATCAAATCAAAAAAGAAAGAACTTCTTTCTTAAACATAAAGATAAAAAATAACGGAGTAGGAATTTCAGAAAAAGAACTTCCTCATATTTTTGATAAAATTTACCAGATTAACAATTCCTTATTTAGAAAAAGTGAAAGAACTGGTATAAGACTTTCTTTAGTAAAAGAACTGGTAGCGTTATTAAACGGAACAATTACTGTTAAAAATACCAGGACAGAAGGCAGTGCATTTTTGCTTGAAATTCCTATTTCACAAAAAGCTACCAAAAAAGAAATTGACAAAACTACTATTATTGCCCCTTCTCCAATAGCTAGCTCATTTAAATCGGATAAGAACATCCTATCAGAAGATTCAGAGTTACCACTGATTCTAATTATTGAAAACAATGAGGATGTAGCACAATATTTAAAAACATGCCTGCATTCAAAATACAGAACTATACATGCTCAAAATGGACAGATTGGAATTGATATGGCTTTAAAAACCATACCAAATGTTATAATTAGTGATGTTATGATACCAAAAAAAAATGGTATTGAAGTTTGTGAAACTATAAAAACAGATGAACGTACAGATCATATCCCTTTTATAATGCTTATAACAAAAGCAACCACTAAAGATAAGTTAACAGGGATATCTAAAGGTGCTGATGCCTATTTACCTAAGTCTTTTTTAAAAACAGAATTGTTTACACATTTAGATCAGCTCATTGCGTTACAGAAAAAAAAGATACAAAAATTTGACAATGATCAATTAGGGAAATTATTAAAAAAGAAGGTAACAGATCCTGAAACCAAATTTTTGCAAAAAACAATACAATTTATTCATTCCGATATTGGAAACCCCAATTTTGGCACTTCCCAATTAGCATCTAAATTACTTTTAAGTGAATCGCAAGTCTATCGAAAATTAAAAGCAATTAGTGGCAAATCTACTGCCGTTTTTATTAGATCCATACGCTTACAACAAGCTAAAGAATTGATTCAATCCACCAATATGACAATTTCTGAAGTAGCATACAAAGTAGGTTTTAACGATCCTTCGTGGTTTTCTAGAATTTTTAAAGAAGAATTTGGCTTTCCCCCTAGTTCAATACACAAAAACTAATTTTCAATACTTTTTTCTGCAATAATAATCCAAACTTTTTTAAGTGTTTGTTATTATGCTTGTATGTATTAAAACCTTATCCAAGAAAAAATTACCATTGAAGACTTAAAAAAGAAAAATATACCGTCTATCCAAAATACTGCTAGGTTTTGACAGAATACTACAACATATAACAATTACTCTTTAGTAATTTCATAACCTATTAAACTACTAATCTCACTAACCAAAACCATATGGAATATATAGATAACCTATTAGCAATTAATATTGATTATATTATAATTGGATTGCTTATTTTCTTTTTCTCTTTAGAACAATTACTACCAACACCATTTACTTTTAAGAAGAGGTTTTCACATCTTTTTCAGAATAGTTTATTTCAAATAATTTTAACATTACTCAACCTACCTTTTGTTATTTTTCAAGTGTATTGTATAGATTGGTTAAACGCAAATCAAATAGGGCTGCTACACCTCATAGAAATCCCATCATGGATTTTGCTTATTGCTAGTGTTGTTTTATACGACTTTGTAACCTACTGGATACACAGAGCTACTCATCGCATTCCCCTTTTATGGCGTTTACATCGAGTTCATCATAGTGACACTACCATAGATTCTTCTACTACCTTTAGATTTCACCCAATAGAATTACTTTTAGTCTTTGGAATTGGAAATATTGTTACTGCTGCAATTTTTGGAACAGATATTTATAGCTTAGCATTGTATTATTTAGTTTTATATGTCTTCCTTTTTATAGAACATACTAATCTTCAACATCCTGAGTGGATAAACAAAACTATAGGGTTAATTTTTGTCACTCCTGCTCACCATCGCGTGCATCATCATCAAGAAGAACACTATACCGATTCTAATTATGGAGATATCCTTATCCTCTGGGATCGTCTTTTTGGAACCTTTAAAAAAATGCCTTTAGAAAAAATAAAATATGGTCTAAAAGAGTTTGATCAAGAAGAGAAACAAACTTTCCTATACCTCATAAAAAGCCCATTTATTGATATTAAAAAAGATACCAATAAAGAACACTAAAACTTATCTAATTGATAATTTAATAATGTTGCCCAAAAAATTATAGGCATTGATAGCAGCCATTTTCAATACCATAGCGTCCAAGTAATTTATTCAACCTATCTTGTAGAGAGAATAACTTGTTTAAACGAAACGTTTTAACTCTTTTAGATATGAAAAATAGAGAAACTCCAATAGCAATATCATCCCAAAAATTTAAAGAAATTGGATACCAGCTAATTGATGATATCTCAGAATTTATTGAGAATATAGACAAAAAACCAGTAACAAAAGGAGAAACGTCTACCCAATTACAACAAGTTATAGGACAAGATTCTTTCCCCCAAGAAGGAGAATCAGCAGAGAGTCTGATTAAAAAAACTACCAATTTATTATTTGAACATTCGTTATTTAATGGACATCCAAAGTTTTTTGGATATATTACCTCATCTCCTGCTCCAATTGGAGCTTTGGCAGATTTACTAGCAGCCACTGTAAACTCCAATGTTGGTGCACAAATACTAAGTCCAATAGCTACGGAAATTGAAAAACAAACAGTGCAATGGCTAGCAGAGTTTATTGGATTATCATCAACATATGGAGGTATATTAGTAAGTGGCGGGAATATGGCCAATTTTACTGCTTTTTTAGCCGCTAGAACAGCAAAAGCACCAAAAAGTATTAAAGAAAATGGTCTTAACAACGAATCTTCAAAACTATTAATCTACTGCTCCAAAACAACTCACACTTGGGTAGAAAAGGCAGCCATACTATTTGGTCATGGATCAAAATCTGTCCGATGGATAGCAACTGATGCTTCCAATAAAATGGACATTACAATTTTAGAAGAAACCATAGCAACTGATAAAAAAAATGGTTTTTCACCTTTTATGATCGTTGGAACAGCTGGAGATGTAAGTACTGGTACAGTAGATGACCTTAGTGCAATTGCAACAGTTTGTAAAAAGAATAATCTTTGGTTTCATATTGATGGAGCTTATGGTGCCCCTGCTGCTATTATTCCCGAGTTGAAAACTCTTTTTTCAGGAATTGAAGATGCAGACTCCGTAGCTTTAGATCCGCACAAATGGTTGTATAGTCCATTAGAAGCTGGATGCACATTAGTTAAAAATCCAAAGCACTTAACAGATACCTATAGTTCACATCCTGAATACTATAATTTTTCAGCTCAAAATGATAATGCGTTAAATTATTATGAACACGGTCTTCAAAACTCCCGTGGATTTAGAGCATTAAAAGTCTGGCTGGCGTTACAACAAGTTGGTAAAAATGGGTATATAAAAATGATAAAAACAGATATTGAACTCGCAAAACTACTTTTTCAATTGGCAATGGGTCATGATTCTCTAGAAGCGGTTAGTCAAAATCTAAGCATTACCACTTTTAGGTATATTCCTGAAAATTTCTCTGGAAATGAAAGCTATTTAAACATTCTTAACGAAAAGCTTGATAATCAACTTCAAGCAGGCGGAGAAGTCTTTGTTTCTAATGCTATAATAGAAGACAGGTACTGTTTAAGAGCTTGTATTGTAAACTTTAGAACTACTAAAAAAGATATAGAAGAAACGATCACTATTATTGTAAATCAAGGCATAAAATTACATATCCAGTTGCAAGAAAAAATGATATAGAATCGTTTTGGTGCTAACAGAATACTACTAACTCAGCTAAATGACCATGCTATATTAGTCTTTTAAAAAAATATTTTTATCTACTACTACACTATCTTTATATTTTAATTCCCATCCAAGATTACTGGTTAGGATATAAAATTTAGACAGTTCGCTTATCAATCTATTTTTAGCATTCTTTTTTAAGGAAGAAACATTTATTTTCTTAAGTAAGGATACTTTTACTTTTTTCTTTATTGCATTGTAATCAGTTGCATTAAACGCGTTGAAATAATCCTGAGACACGTCATAATACTCAAAATCTGGGTATACTTTTAATTCTTCTTTAGGAATATGAATTAGTTCTACAATCTTACGCTCTGTATCTATCTTATATTTTAATTTACTTAAATCATAAGATATATTTACTTCTGCATTAACTACTACCAATGCTTTTTTTGTAGCAGTAAAATAGGTTCCAAAAATAGCTTTTGAATCTTTATAGTTGAACACCTCAGAAAAATGCCCTTCGGTAACGATTAACTTGCCCACATTGATAATTTGTTGCTGAATTAATTCGCCCTCTTTTAATACGGCCTTTTGCGCTGAAACACCTTGCTGCCAATATTGATAGCTAAACAATACCACAAGAGTAATTACCACTCCATAACTTATTTTCCTCATGTTGCTAAAATTACATAGACAAATATAGCTCTTAAAAAATAAAAGCTGCTTTATGTTAACCTTTTAATATCCTTAACATTAATAGGTATAAACACACTGATTGAACTAATTATGAGAACATTTAAGCACCTTAACTGCATTGTTATTCTATTGACATATCTAAATCTAACCACAGGAGAAATAATGGCTCAGGTAAATTTAGACGAAGGTAGAATAACCATCAACGGAATTCAATTGTTACAAGATAGTAATGATCCTGACTCCTATTATTATCTGCCTGATTATCCCAGATTAGCTCTTAAAGACGATGGTGATTTTGAACTTTTATGCATGAAATACATTGGTCAAGGTGGAAAAGCTAGCGGAGGACTATTTCATGCCTTAATCCAGTTTGATTTACCAAAAGAGGTTATTGCCGAATTAGAAAAAGAACTAGAAGCAAAAACTGGAAGCGGTAAAATTGCAGGTGTAGTTCCACTAAAGCAGGTTATGAAAGATGGAGAAGATGGTATTGCAGGGTTTAAAATTGTCTCTTCTATATTAAATAATACTGGAGGTAAAAACCCATTTACAGCCAATATTATTACTTCTGGGCATGCACCTTTATACCAAGGATCCAAAGCGGCAATAGCTGCCAAATTAAATCAAGAAGGAGCAACACTCCTTTGGGCTTCTCTGCAAGGAAAAACATCCGATGTTTCAGTAGTTATCAATGGCTATTATGAAGCAAAAGTAAAAGGATATAATGCTGTTATTAATGCAGAGATGTCCAACATCTACGAGCATTACAGTAAGGTTTACAATAATCAAAAAGGGTATACCAAAAGACAAATGAGGAAGATTACTGATGAGATGACGCAGAATCAAGTCCTGAAAATTGATGTATTTGACCGCTCTTCTGGCTTAGGTATCAAAAATAGTGATATGGAAGGCATTCTAAGTATTGTTACTGATAAGCTCATAGAACTTATGTTTGATGCAGAAGTTGGTTGGGCAAAACAGCCAGAAAAGGAAACTGTGGTGGATCAGGGGCAGTTAAAAGGAAGACAAAAGAGAGGTTTTTTTAGCAAACTTTTTGGAGGTGCTCAGAATGAAAAATATGTTACAGACAATCAATTCGTACTAAAAAAGAGAACAGACATTAAAACTCAAAAATTCTACCTTAACCTTAGTAAATCTACTACTATAAAAGTCCCTGTATATTCTTCTGGAAATATTAGTGGGCTTTATGAAGTCTTTAAAAACGACCCTGATAGTATCGACAAGTATTTTAGAATTATTGACTTAGAAGATATTGATTTTCTAAAAAGAGAAGTTTTCTTTCAACTAGATGGACAATATGTAGATTCCTTCAATGAAATTCTTAATTCGGTTACTTTAAGTTTTAAAAAAAATTATGGAGAAGCACAAAATGAGGTAACTAAAGATATCATTATCAGTAGAAATGACTTAAAAAAAGGAGCAGATTACAAAACTATTTTTTATCCTAGATTAGGCATTAAAGATGCCAGTTGGTTAGATTACCAATACAAAATAAGCTGGAATTTAAAAGGAGATAGCAAAACTATCCATATCCCCAAAAACAAAGAAAAATGGCTTAGTTCTAATGAGGCAGCATTAGTACTCACTCCTCCTTTTCAAAAAAGAATTGTGCAGATAGATGCGGACAGGTCTTTCTTTAAGGATGCCAATATCCAAGCCTGCTCCATTCGCTTTTTTAGCATACTAAATGGTGTTCCTAACAAGCAAAAATCCATGATTCTTCGAAAAGGAGATACCGAAAACACCACAAAAATAAACCTCTACCATGATACTAACGAACCCATGATTTATCAGGTAAGCTGGTATGGGAAAGATGGTGTTGTAGCAATGGATCCAGAACCCCTAGAAGGAAATTATGTATTTCTATTACCTCCACTAGAACATTAAAAAGGAATCTCCTATCTCCTGAATAACAAATAACATCTAATTCCTAAAAAACTATAAAAACTAACTCATGATACAGTTTATAAAACGAACACTGCTATTGCTTTGCTTTGGAATTTGTTTTAATGCCAATTCACAAGTCCTAATTGATCAGGGTATATCAGCAAACGGACTAATGTGTTTTCCACTTCATAATAAAGAGAACACCTATTTATATCTTCCTAAGCAAGCAAGATTATCTCTTAATGCCGATAGCATTCCTGAATTTTCTTTTCTGAGGTATGTACTTGAAAAACCCACAGAAAGCAGCACAAAATCAATAGTTAATGCCGATGGAGGAGCTATTCTTAACTTTTTGGTGCTTTATGACACTCCTAAAGAATTAATTGCTTCTGCTGAACTGATACTGCAAGAAAAATTAGAAAACGATGCTATTAAACTCCAAGGCCCTGTTCTTTTTACCAAAGGAAAATACACCTTAGTTTCTTCCATTTTAAGTCCTGAATCAGGCGCTAAAAAACGTCAAATTATAGGAACTGGTGTTGCGCCAATTTTTGAGAATAGTAAAATTCCACTTTCTTTCGATTTAGCTCCTATAAAATCAAAGCTGCTTTTAGAAAGTTTAAAAATGGCAACCCCAGATGTTTCTTTATTGTTTGAGCTTTCCTTTACTGGACTAACAGATAGTTATGAAGCCGAACTAGAAGTAGATTGGTCTAAAGTAGAAAATAGTAAATCATTTGATGCAGGTGGTTCGGCCTATTTTGTTGGCGCCGATATAAATCTTGGATTTGACAAACTTAGAAAAGAACAAGCCATAAAACTTACCTCAACAGGCAGTGATGATACCATGGAAAGTTTGGTACAAACAGTATACTCCAAGTTATTAGAAATGCTCTTTGATCCTGTAGAACCTGCTCAAGTACCAGAAGAGCAACGTGGAGGCTTAGAAGATGCTTTGGGAGCCTTAATAGGTCAGAATGGCGCTCTAGGAAGTAGAAACACTACAGGTTTTGGAATCAATGTTGGCTTTCAATATAAAGAACACCATTCTTCTGGAAAAAGCCATATGGTATTTAATGGAAGAAGTACCGTTAGTAGAAATCATTATATCACTTTTAATGTAGGTGATCTCTATAAAAAACATGGTGAGAATAAAGATCTTTTCAAAGATGTACCACTATGGGATCTTACATTTCAACAACGTGATGTATATGTTGGAGTGGATGGAAATATTGAACACGAATTTGACAAAATGCTAAATAGCGTTACTGTAAAACTTAAAAAGAACCATAAAAATGGAGATCAAACCCTAAAAGAAGTTTTACTCACCAAAGATACCTACAAACAAGCTAGTGGAAAAATAGCCATGAAATATTTAAATCATGAAGATTTAAATCAGGAAGAATGGCTTCAATATGAATACCAGACCATTTGGAAATTTATAGGAGGAGGCACTTATTCTGCCCCATGGACATCTGGATCTTCAGCTATGATTAACCTCTATACTCCTTTTAAAAAGAAAAAAATTGAAATTTCTGGCGACTTAAATACACTTCTTGCAGAAAAAATAAAAGCTATCTCTGTTAACATTGAATATGACTTTTTTGGAGAGGCAAAAACAAGAAACAGAACATTTTACCCCACAGATTCTATTAACCTTAAGCCTTTTCATATTACACTTCCCAAAGGCATTGAAGAGATCAAGTACAGTATTACTTGGTTTTTGAAAAATGGCACTAGAAAACAATTTAAAGGCACAGATAAGTACGGCCTTTTATTTATAGATGAACTACCAAAAATAGAAAATCATGAAAACTAAACTTATAAAAAACACAATATTTATGATGCTCATGGGCTATACCATGCTATCACAAGCTCAGGTTTTGGATGCAAATACTGCAATAGCTTTAAAAATTTCGAATGGAAATAGTGTAACCGTATATAAAAGTCGTTCTTCTTTTGATACAACTTCCAACGAGTACTATTACCTGCCTACTCCACTTCGAATATCTAGAAACAAAAACGAAGAGTTAGAATTCAGTTTTATAGAGTATAAAGAAAAAGGGCAGGTTTCTGGAGCAATTTTACATGTCCTAATTACTTGGGGATTGACTAAAAATCAATTAGAAGAAATTCAAGAACGGCTAGTTGAGATCAAAGGAAAAGAAGTAAGGCTTATGGGAGCTGTGTTACCAAAAGCCATAAACCCTAATTCTGGATTTATCATATCAGGGACATCAAATCTGGTAGAACTACTCAATAAATCTATAACAAGTATTGGAAAAACCCCTGTTTTTGCCAATACAAAAATTGCAGCTTCATTTCAATTCAATGCTAGCGGTGCTATCATCATTAAAGAAGCATTAGCAACGAATAATACAGCCTTAAAAAACACATTTTTCGCCATACCGTATCAGTTGAAATATAATACGTACAACAATCACACAAAAACAATCAAACTAAAAACAAATTTATACGAACTATTAAATACTAAGTTATGAAAACACTAATTAAACAATTTCTTCTAGTAGTAACATTTTATTTTATTACAGGAATAACAGCGATGCATTCACAAATTGTGGATGGCAATAACAAGTTAACCATCACGCTTAGTGACGACACCCATGTAGTGCTTTTTGGACAGGCTGCAAGTTTATCTGATCGAAAACTGAAAAACTATTATTATCTACCTTTTTCGCTTAGACTTGCTCAGAAAAAAGACAAAACACCTGAGTTTCTCTTTTTAAAATACATGACGGAAGAAAAAGAAAACAATGGCGGTATTGGAGGAGCGCTATTACACATGTTAATGTATTGGGGGCCTACTCCTGCCCAACGTACTGAACTTGAAGAAATATTAAAAAAAGGAGAACAAGGTGCCCGAAAAGGAAGTGTTTTAAAAGGAGCATTAGATGTTAAACCTGATGGAGACAAATCGATGCGAATTATCTCTGCTACCTTAAGTGACAGCAAATTGGCTCGATCTGTAGTGCAATCCTTTAGTGCTCCTGTATTGGAAGGAGGAAGAGTGGCAGTAGCTTCTTCACTAAGCCCACATGGAGCGCAATTACTTGCAGCTACTTTTGAAAAAACAAGCTCTATTGCGGATTTAAGTATTGAGTTGAGTTATAAATACACCACTAGAATGCCAGCAGCAAAAGGACGAGTTATTATCAACTGGAGTGAAATCCAAAAACATGCTGAAAAGGATTCTGCAAATTATAACATAAAAACTAAAAAGAAATATGAATGGGATCCTAAATGGTATAACCCATTACGTATTAAAACCACTACTCATAAAACCAGAAGTTATGATGAGGTACGATCTGTGATAGACACTTTGGTTAAAAAAGAATATATAAAAGTAGAATTCGATGAAAATATTGTAGATGAAAGAGTAACAAAAATAAGAGAAGCGTTTTTTGATTTCTTTTTACAACAAATGACAAACTCTTCAGATTCCAATGATTTACCCCCACCTACGGCCCAAGAGAAAAAGGCCATGCCCAATATTAAATATGGAAAAGAATATACTTACAATAGAGAATTTATCCAAAATGGTTATAAAAAAGGCAGACAAGTTTTTAACCTTAACTATAGGTTGGCCGTTGAAAAACCCTTTACTGTAACTGCCAATTTAGCCAGCTGGTATGATGGCGTTAAAAACAATAAAAAGTGTGTTGCTTCCGTATTGCTTAACGACCCGTTTTTCCAACACAGAGACATCAACTTTATTCTGGATGGAGAAGGAAAAGACATTTTAGAAAGTGGCGAAGCCAACTATGTTACTTTTTCTGTAAAGAAAAAACGAAGCTCTGGAAATGACTTTAGTGATCATATGACTATTGATTATGCCTATTTAAAGGAAAAAGGATTAAAATCTCAAATTACCTATGCCCGAGGAGATGACAGAAATTCGGACAATTATAAATATGCTATTCAATGGAGTCTTAGAGGTGGACATCTATTTCCAAAAGAACCCCAATTTGTTCAAGGCGATTGGATGGAAAACAGCCTAACTCTTGTTCCCCCAGTATCTCCAAGAGTAATTGAGTTTGAAACCGACTTGGATGAACTAAAAGCCTTAGGAATAACCAGAGCTACCCTGCAACTACGGTATTACAAATACGGAAACGAAGTGGAAACCAATATTCCGTTGACCGTCTCCAAAGGTGAGCCTTTGGTAGAAAAAACCATTTTTACAGACAGAGATGCTCCAGGATATGCTTATCGATATATCCTTTCTCATAAAGAACGAGGCAAAATGGTGTTGGACTGGGAAGCCAAAATAAACGATGATTATGTCTACGCCATTATCCCTGAAGAGCTAAAGGATGAAGATCCAGACTATTTATCAAAAGTCATTAAAGCAGGAGAGGTATTGTTAAAGCCAGGTAAAGATGGAAAAGTAAGTAAAGTAGCAGGGATTCTAGGGAAATTTAAGGATGTGCTTAAGGCGGTAACTACAGATGATAAATCCAAATAATTTAAAAAAAAGATCATGAAAAAATATATAAAACAAATGATATGCATGGCTATTCTGGTCGTATTATTCCCCAAAGACCTCTTTTCACAACGAGATTTCTCCATGCAAATAACTATAGACAAACCTGTAGAAGCTGCAGATTTAGTAGCTTTTCCTGGAGTAAAAGATCCTAATTCTTATTGGTATATGTCCAAGAATGTCAAGGTAGCAACTAACGAAGACGGTACTCCAAAATTCTCATTAATAAAATGGGTTTATAATCAAGATGATGGGAAGGATGAAGGACTAGGAGGAGCAGTTTTTCACTGTGTTTTTGGATATGGCCCCACAGAGGAACAAATTACTGAAGCACGTACTGCTTTAAAACGAATAAACCCAAGAGGAAAACTAGTAGGTCCAGTAATTTTCAAAAGCGGAACAGTTACCGTTTCTATTCCCAAAATTAATGACGAGGAAACACAGGAGGTAATAGCAATTGCTCCAGCTCCAACTATACAAGGAGCCAATGTAGCAGTTAATCTTCAACTAGATAAACGTTCAGCTACTCTATTATGGGATTCTTTTAATACTCCAAACCCAGTTGTAACCTTTAATTTCAATATGCAATTAGCAGGTTATAATTCTCCTTTGGAAGCCAAAATAACTATTCATAGAGAGCAAATTCATAACAATAAAAAAATGCAAGCTGGTGTTGCTACTCCTTGGTTATCGGCAGAAGTTGGTGTCTTTTTAGATGAAATGATAGACAATGGAGCTATTGAAATAGAAAAAATTGGAGAAAATTTTGAAATGCAAGAGGCCATCGATAGAGCCATTGAGCATGCCACTAATGAATTTTTCACGCCATTGGGCGGTTCAGATGGACCAAACTTAGGACAATTAGCAGGATTAAACGGACAAGAACCTTCTTTCCTAGATCGAGCTTCTGGCTTATTAAATTCTTCAAGACAAGAAGCAAGAACAGAAAATACAAGTATCAGAGCAGAAAACCAGAGAGAAAGAGAAAGAACCGATCGTAGAAATAAAGATATCCGTGAAGACAATAGACGAGAACATAATAGAGCGGATCGCACCAATGCTGAAAATAGAAGAAATGAACAAGAAAGAGTCGCTACAGTTAATGAAACCAATAGAACAAGAATTGAACAACAACAAGCTGAAAATTCTGAAAATACTGTTGAAGAAAACAATAGTAATGAAAACAACAATTCTGAAGAAGAGGCTAACACCGATGAGGAAAATGATGAAACCACAGCTCGTCGTATAGTATCACCTACTGAAGCTGGTGTAACTCCAGAAAATGTATCTCAAGAGGTTTATATTCCAATTGAAGCAGAAGAAATAGAAGAAGTAGAGGCAGAAACCAGAGAAGAAATAGAAGCTAGAGAAAGGGAAGAAGTGAATGTTCCATCCATAGCTATTGTTGCCTCGTTTGTACAGCGTACTGTAATTGTAAAAGGAGATAAGGTTATTTCGTTTAAAGAAACCTTACCTACGGTTATACCAATGCCATTTGGAGGGAATTTAGGAGTAAGCAGAAAGGATTGTCCCAAATGTTTTAGAGAAGTAAACCTCGATGACCCAGTATTTAAACAAAGACAACTTCTTGCTATTGTAGATGGATTTAATTCAGATAATTTTTCGCAATTTATTAACTATGCCTCTCTTCAGATAAAAAAAACTCACGAATCTGGAGCCATCACCTTTGATGAAATAAGAGTGACTCGTAAAAATTTCGCAGAAGAAGGCAATCTTTTTACGCTTTTGTATGGATGGAAAGGGGACAATAATCGTTCCAAATGGTTAGATTTTGAATACAAGATAGGCTGGGCCTTTTTTGGGGGACATGAATTTGAGACTCCTTGGAAAGAAAGTAATAAAAACACCATTAACTTGAGTGCCCCATTACAACAAAAAATAATCACTATAGAAGCAGAAAGAGATCTATTAGAAGAATCTAATATCCGTGCTATAGATGTAAAAATAAAATACAATCTAGGCGGAGGTGATCCTTTAACAAAACAATTTACCATAAATATTTCTAAAGATATCCTAAACGGACAGGTAGAAATTATGCTACCTAAAAACAAGCATGAATACGATTACGAAATAACATGGAGGTTATGGGGAGGAAAAGAAATAAATTCAGGAAACAAGACTACTTCTTCTGAAGTAATTCATGTAGACGAATTGCCTAATTAATTAAAAAACATAATCATGAAATTAAATCAAATAATACTCACGATAATTATAAGTGTCCTTAGTACACTAAGTACCTATGGGCAAAGCGATGAAGAAACCATACAAAAGCTTATCAGTTTTATTTACTACTCTGACCCTACAGTAAATAGATCTGCTCCCGTTAATAATACCGATGTCGCCAATGGTATTGAAGAAGGTAGGTTTTGGGAAGATACTGGAATAGATGATTTACAAGCCTTTGTAAGATCTGTATGTAAAAGTCCAAGCAATGGTGGGGATAGGGCATTACAGCATTCTATAGCTGAGGTTTTAAAACTTACAAACAGAAGAATACTTGTCTATCTATGGAATGATTCTCGCTCATTACAAGAATCGCAATATGCCCATGGAAATAAACCATGTCTAAGTGATTATAGTGAAGCTGCCAATGTAGTAAACAATAGAGTTTGGCCTTGTGCTTGGCATTTAACTACTGGAGAGGATCCTAAATGGGGAGGCAACGTCCATATTGGTCAATATTTTGCAAGCGAATATGGTTTGAAAGAACTACAAGCTACATTTATCCATGAATTTATGCATACTCAAGACCCTGTTAGTATTTTATACCAAAGATTTTTGGTAGGTGGTCATTCGTATGATTATGGGTTTGATGAAGATCATTACGGTGAAGAAGCAATGCCCAATAAAAGAATGGCCTATGGAGAAGTAATAGCTAATGTTTTAGGCTTAATGTATAATAACACTAGCATGGAGAGCTACTTGGACTGGTATGTTAGTAACGGCAATATTATGGTAGAAAAACAAATGCCTAATGATTTTTTCAAGGTCAATAGGCAGCGCATGGGGTTTTCTGATGATGTTTGGCTATACGATCAAATTAACAATACTCATGGTCCTGGGACACCACATCGTAGGTCATCAAGATATGTAACCTATCCCATACGCAGTTTAGCTCCAAAATTTCTAATTCATAACGAAATGGTGTCCGCTATGGCATTAGCATTAACCAGTTATCATGTACGAGACATAGACCCCTTTATATACGCCGTAAAAGAAGTGAATAAAGAGATTGTCAATAATCAGCAACAAGACCCTTTTGCTTTAATTGTTAATAAATTTGCTTTGGGCTTAACTTCTAGAGGTGATTCTCCAACTCTAATATTAACTGACTTAAAAAGTAATGGAGTGCAAAACGAACCCTATTATGCCATATTACCGTTGGCTTATTTTGATTATTTTACTGGTTATGGAGCTACTTCCAAGAGTGAGTTCAACACCATGTTTAATGATGAACTAGATGCAACCTTGCTCAGCATTTATTGGGACTTTTTTAAGAACAAGGTCCGTACAATTCCATTTCTTCCCGTTTTAAGTAGTCAAAGTGATACTCGAAGTTTTCAGACTATACTTTCTCATAATTTAACAGACATTTCTATACAATGTGGAGTAAATCAAAGTTTTCCTGCAGGAGTAATGGATCATAATTTTGAATCAGCTTCTTCAACTACTTCTTCATCAGCTTCAACATCAGATACCTCCGCAGCTCATTCCGAAAATAGATCTTCAACTGCGAGTAGCACAACAATTTCGTCCGAAAGCAATTGCCAAGATTGGCCTTCTTATGGAGACGAATCTTCTATCACAGTAAACGGAGTAACCATCCCTGTCTTTAATGCAAATACAGCTCAAAAAGGAAATATGGAACAAACCTTATCTAGGTTACCTGCAGCACATTTAAACTCTATTCCGCGTATTATTATTGTTTCTGCTGCTGGTCCAAATTATTTCCTAAAAAACCCAAGTCGTGGCGGTGCTTCATGGAGATGTAATCCATCCAATAGAGAAGATGAATGGATAAAATTATCGGAATATTCCTTATCGGAACGAAGAAATCAACGAATAAACTTCACTTTACTTCATGAAGTAGGACATTTTATAGATCGTGACTTTAACATTGTTTCTGGACATCAAGAAGAAGCGAGAAGATATTTAAGAGAAGTGAATTATCGTGGTCATACCCAAGGTGCTGGTGAAGCTATTGCCCAAGGCTATATGTACTACTTTGCAACAACTACTGCTCAAGATAGAAGACCTAGAGTTCGAGATCGTTTGCCAGTATACTTAAAAGAAATTTTAGAGAATAGCAGTGCTTGGTCAAATACTAGTACTTGGTAATAACATTAAAACAAAAGATCATGAAAAATATAATAAAAATACTAATCTTATTATTTGCCTTTCATTTAAATGCACAGGGAATAATAAAACACGTAGCAAATACACAAAATACGAAAGGTCATATTACAACAATTAATAATAGACTTACTAATGGTAAGAGTACTGTTATCTTAATTGTATCTCAAAATTACGGAGCCTACAATAGTAACGAAATTGGTGTATGGTATAGTGCAGGGAAATGGAAGATTTTTAATCAGAATAGGAAACCAATTCCGATGAAAGCCAAGTTCAATATCATGGTGATCCCTCCAAATACAGGAAAGTCGTTTGTGCATACCACAACAGCTAAAAATACTTCAGGCCACATAACCACATTACTATCCAGATTGACCAATGCAAAACCGAATGCCTTGGTCTATGTTACCCAAAATTTCGGGAAAAACAATACCAGTAACGTTGGTGTTTGGTATAGTGGAGGGAAATGGAAAATTTATAACGAAAACACCGCTAAAAAAATGCCTTTGGGAACCAAGTTTAATGTATTAGTGCTCCATCCAGGAAATAACAGAATTGGCAATTCAAACTTATACGGATTTAAATATACCAACAGCTCAACTGGGCATGTCAGTAAAGTTAAAAGCCCAATTCCAATATCAAAATCTGCAATAGTATTCGCTACTCAAAATTGGAAAAAACCCTACAATCCAAATGTTACTGGTGTTTGGTACAATGGTAAAAATTGGACTACCTATAACCAAAATCGAAAGCCAATATCTAAAGGTGTTAGATTTAATATTATAGCTGTAAAAAATACAAGAAGACCTTCACCAATAAATGATCCTATAATTAGGGATCATAGACCCAATAACAATATAGAACCCGCTTATACAGGATTAATAAGAATAAAACCTTTTATACTGACAAGTACAGGAAGTACAGAACGTTTGGGACCGAATGCATCTTCATTACCTGAAAAATTCTCGCCTAAAATCAATAGGGAAGAATTCTCTTTGTTCAAAGAAATTTTTAATATTCAGGATAATATTTTTGGAGATATCAATGCAAAATCAAATATCTATTATTATGTGCCAGCCAATTACTCTTTAAAATGGAAAAAGGAAACCAATGACTATGATTTCAATATTCATTATAATGCGTCTACCGAAGAAGGCGGTAGAGGAAAAGTAAATATCAATGTGGAACTTACTGCAAATATCGATGCAGAAGACATCAAGATTGCAGAGGCATATCTATCCTCAAAACTAAGAAAAAAGACAAGTTTATTGTCTATGGATTTAAGAGAAAACCCAAAAGTAGATTTTGGTTCTTTTGCTAGTAATTATGATGTAAACCCAGAAACCTTAAGCACTAGCGTGCCTACAGATTACCAACAACCCATAATTCTTAATTGGCGAATGGATAGTGGCGTAGATAATTTTGTGAGTTCAATGTTTAATAGCAGCAGCGGAGATGTAATGATAAATTTTAAACCATATGCGGATAGTATCAGTAGCGTTCCAAGAATTAAGGATATATTGGTACCCATCAATTTAAAAGTTAATGACCATAAAACCTATGGGAAAATAAAGTTTAATACACTGAGTGAGCTAACCAATGGCTGGATTAACTACCTGGATTATCCCGTTATTCCAAAAAAACTTATTGTCTTGATAAAAAAAGGCAGTACTCAAAGTTTAAAGGCCATATCACTAACTAGGGAAACTATTGCTTCTAATGATACCTATAGCTTTAAGGGCAGTATATCCGACAGCCAATACATTAAAAAAATATGGCTAGATTATGAGATCGATAGCGAATGTGATGAATGTAATAAAAAAGTGAAAATAAAAATCATTGGAGGTACTTCGGGCAGTCAGATTGCCAATGTATCCATAGAGGTTATTAACCCATTAGCTTATTCAAAGGCAAATTCTATTAAAGTATACATTAAATCCATACAAGTAGACCCTAATGGACTTAATGAAACGGAATTAAAGCCTTTTCATATAAATGAGGATGCTCAAACAATTAGTGATATTCAACTTTTTGTACCTCAAGGTAAAGAACTCGAATATAATTATAAAGTGGTTATGATAATGAATGACGGAGATGTACTCAATAGCGATTGGAAAAAAACCAACACCGATATTTTAGTTTTGGGAGAGAAACAGATTAATTCACTATTTCCTGATAAGAAAAAAAATGAAATATTAGACAATGCCAAAGAGAGTGCCATTGAAAAATTAAAAGATACGCTTTTGGGTAAAGGTGCTACAGAAGAAGATGTGATAAATAAAGCGGCAGATATTCTAGGCAATTTGTTTAAAAAGAAAAAGGACAAAAAGAAAGAAGGAAATAATGAAGAAGAAAATAATGATAATTAAAACAAAGAAAATCAAAACAGTTCTATACCCTGGTATTCTATTGAAGCTCTTCCTTATGTTTCTCTATAGCAATGCTATGGGTATAGTTACTGCACAACCAAATCTTGATTTAAAAAGTGAAATTAATGGAGTTACTATTTTTCAAGATCATACAAATCCTATGCTCTTTTATTATCAGCCAGGAAAACTTGTATTGGCCTTAAAGAAAAATGGTGTTCCAGATTTTCAGTTTTTGGACATGCGTTATACAGGCACCAAATGTTATAACGATCAAGGAGATAAAAACTTTATGAGCATTCTACAATTTGGAGTAGAAATGAAGCCGATAGATTCCAAATTGTATAAAACGCTTAAGAATTCGTTGCCTCGTCCATATGCCAAACTACAGCCCTTACCCCTCTCTCATATTCTTACAAAATTGGTAATGACAAATATTGCTGACAATAAAGAAACCCAAATTGCCAAAGAAGGTAACTTAGAAGCAGCAGGAAAAGAAGCATATTCTTCTTCCAAAAGTTTTTGGACCAAGAGAAATTTTGTGATTCGACTAAATAAATTCGAATCACAAGCTTTAGTCCATCAGCTTCAAAAAAACCTATTGGGAATAAGTTTGGATTACAGCTATTTTGCTGACTTTAAAAGAAAGCAGGATTTTGAAGCATCGGGTACTAAAGAACTTATAGAATCCATCACAGAAAGTCTAAAAGATGAAGTAGAAAACACAGAGAACAGAACTGTGAAATCTGATGTATTGCCCATCTATGTAGATCTGGAAAAGTACCCAAATGCTTTAAAACAAATAGATCTAAATGAGCAAATTCCACCTGCCTATGCTGGCCTAGAAGTTAGGTGTTATGACTTTAGCAATGAAATACGACCAGATTTGTATATGAAGGTTGTGGAAATTGAAGCAGAAAGCGTAGACCGTAAAAGAACAATTAAGGTCTCCACCAAATTTTCCAAAAAACATAGGGATTTAAGCAGCAAACATATTGCTTTTCCTTATGCCGTTTATGTTAATAGTCCAATGCGGTATCGAGAGATTTCTTATAATATCAATGGTGAAAAAGAAGTCTCCGAGTGGACATCAAAATTAGAATGCAATAGCTTAATCGACATTACCACCCCTATTGAAAAACAAAATAGTATAGTAAAAAACGTGGAGGTGTTTATAGATCGAAAAACCCTTTTTTCTAATAGTCTAACCCAAATAGAAGTAGTGTTCTTATGTGTATTTAATGGCGTTTTAAAAACAAAAGTAGTCAGTTTTATGGCAGATGGAGACCTTATGGATCAGGCCATAAAATTGGTATCAGACAAAAACACCGATATCTATTATAAGATAAGAAGAAGTTATACGGAAAAGAAAACGATCGCAGAGCCTATTCTTTTGGAGGAGGATTATTTATTTATATCGGATTCAGGAGATTAGTGCTTCTATAAAAAAATTAAAAAGTTTAGACCATTTCAGTAAAGTTCAATCGTTTAGAAAAGATAATATCATAGGAAAATTAGCTATTTATTAAGATTTTTTTTACATTTAAGTGTTAACTTTTTATGCTATACTGACATTAAATGGTAAAGAAGCCCGATAATACTCTTTTTAATGCTTTAAAAAAAGGATCAGAAATTGCCTTCAAAAAAGTCTATCAGGATAATAGGCTATTGTTTTTAAATTTCGCTAGAAAATACGGTCTTAAAGATGAAGATATCTTAGACATGTACCAAGATGCTTATATTGTTTTTTATGAAAATATTGGAAATGGGAAATTAAAGGAATTAAAAAGTTCAATATCCACTTATTTAATCGGGATTGGTAAGTATAAAATTATGGATAAGTTACGAAAGGATAAAAAGAAAATAACGAGTGAAGCTATGCTTAAAAATGAGCAGCAAATAGATTCAGAAATAAAATCTTTTGACCTCTCTTCTGAAGAATCAAATCCACAACAGTTATTATTGCTAAAACATTTTGATCTGTTAGGAGAAAAATGTAAGGCAATTTTAACCCTATTTTATTACAAACAATATTCCATAAAAGAAATAATGATTGCTTGTGCATATAGCAATGAAAATGTAGTGAAAAGTCAAAAATCCAGGTGTCTTAAGACTTTAAAAGAAGCAATTAAAAACACCCCAAGCAAATAATGGAAAAAGAAGCGTTACTATATAAATATTTTTTAGAAGAATTGTCAGCAGAAGAACGTATGCAATTTAATGGCTTGCTCACATCTGATAAAGAATTTAGAGAACAGTTTGAGTTTGAGAAAGAGTTGCAGACAGTTATTAAACAAAAAGAAAGATTGGCCATTAAAGAAAAACTGTTAGCAATTGAAGAAAAACTAGCGCCTCCAAAACAACAATTTTTATGGTGGAAATCGTTAGGTATTGCAGCTTCCTTAATGCTTGCCTTAGGGCTTGGTTGGTATTTTCTAAATGGTAAAACTAATATGGAAGAATTGTATGCTGCCAATTATAAAACCTACCCAAATACAGTATTTCCCATCATCAGAAATGGTACGGAAGATAGCCCAGAACGAAAAGCCTTTGTAGCATACGAAGCAGATAACCACAATCTTGCAATAAAGCGCTTTTCAGCATTAAAAAAAGATACTCCTGCCGATTATATAGATTTCTATTTGGGCCAGTCTTATCTGCAAACTCAAAATACAGAAATGGCAATTCCTATTTTTAAAGTAATTTATAGCTCTGGAGGACAATTTAGTGCAGAAGCGCTTTGGTATTTGGCATTAGCGCAACTTCTAAATAAGGATACACAAAAAGCGAAAACTAATCTAGAAATATTGATTGCGGGGGAAGCATATAATACTAATGCAGCTAAAGAATTATTACAACAACTGAAGTAGTATTTTTACTAAATTACAGTTCAGAAATAGAGAGTAAACACAACATAAAATAATAAAACTCTTATTTTTATTAGCGTTTATTTAAAACTATTGATGGTTTTTCACTACCTTAATATCTGATTAACAATAAACTAAACCTAATTATGAAAAAAGTATTTATTTGTCTAGCAATATTATTCCTAGTTCTGCAGAGCTGTACTGCTGAAGATATCAGTACAGAAGAAGAACTATACGTATCAGAAATAGCGTTGGAAGATGTAGAATTAAATAGTAGTGCTGTTAGTGCTCTTAAGGGGGCAACCGAAGAGGAGAGTGATGCAGATATTGAATAATACAGAAAACAAATACATAAATATTATACTTTAATCTCAACATACGAGCATTACTCCTTATAACCTTACTAACTAATTAAAACTTTAACTCATGAAAAAATATTTTTTTTATGCTGGCTTACTGTTACTTGTATTTAGCCTTCAAAATTGCGGTCCAATAACATATATAAACGAAGGGGACAAAGAAAATAAAAAATCTAATATTAGAATGTCTCCAAATCAGGTAGTGGTACGTTTTAACGAAGACACTACTCCTGAACAAAAACAAAAGATAAGAGACAAATTTCCTTTTAAAACTCCACCCCAAAGTTGCTCCTGTGGTGATGATAATTTGGAATTATGGACTATAAATACAGATTCTTTGACTATTGAAAGTGCGGTTAGCGGTCTTAAAGGAGCAGGTGAATCGGAGAGTGAGAGCGATGTAGAAGGAGAACAACAGTTCCATATTATCCTGAAAAGAATTAGAAACTTTAAACCAAGTAGACTAGACCAAGTGAAACCAGACGCCTTTACGGTGGCAGAAAATGCTGCTGGGAAAGTCAATATTGCTATTCTAGATACTGGTATTGATTATCTAAATACCTCGGTAAGTAATCCTTTTTTATACAATACCGAGAATCATTTCCAATGTCCTTCTTCAGGAATTAATGCAAAATCTGGTTGGAATTTTGTAAACGCTACTGCAAATATTTTGGATGACCATGGCCATGGTACTTTTGTAAGTGCTATTATCACTTCCGAATTGGATAAAAAGAATATTGGTTATCAGATATTACCCCTAAAGGTTTTTGATGCCAATGGAAGAGGATCCTATTGGAATATTAGTTGTGCCATGGCTTATATTAATAAACTCCAGCAAGAAACAGGAGATCGGTTTATAGTAAATGCTAGTTTTGGAGGTGATCTAGAACAAGGTTTACTAAAAAACCAGAAAGTACTAAGTGGTATTATTAAAGAACTAGAAGATCAGGTATTGGTCATTACTTCCGCAGGAAATGAAGCTAGAGACACTGACAGTGGAATAAAAGAGCATTTCCTTTCCGGTTATACTGCTTCCAATATCTTAGCTGTAGGTGGACATCAAACGGATACGATTACACAGGAAATAAGTCTACACTCGCAATCCAATTATGGTAAAAAAAGTATTGATGTCACCGCTCCTTATGAGAACTATTCCATAATGTATAATAATGGTGATGTTATTTTGGCTGGCACTTCTTTTGCTACTGCTTATATTACTTCGGTAATTGCTGAATTATATATAGGGAATAGGAGTCTAGAACCTTTAGCACTTAAACACGAGCTTTTAAATACGGCAATAATAGCGCCTGCTTTAAACTTTAAAATAAAAGATAGCAAAGCCATTAAAAAGTAATGTCAGTGCGAGTGATTTTATAGCAGTGAAACGGAGATAAAATAGTATCGAGAACAGTATGAACAACGAAAGCATCTCGATACAAATTTGCTCCACTTCATTACACAAATTCACTCGATATGACATTATATAATGATTAATATTATTGAGTTTAATAGTGAAAATAAAATGTCAGTTCGAGTGATTTTATAGCAGTGAAACGAAAATAAAATAGTATCGAGAACAATTCAAACAAGAAAGTATCTCGATACAAATTTGCTTCATTGCATTACGCAAACCCACTCGATATGACATTATAGTAAGATTCGTATTATTGAGTTTAATAATGAAAATAAAATGTCAGTGCGAGTGATTTTATAGTAGTGAAACGAAAATAAAATAGTATCGAGAACAATTCAGACAAGAATGTATCTCGATACAAATTTGCTTCATTGCATTACGCAAACCCACTCGATATGACATCATATAATAATTAATACTATTGAGTTTAATAATGAAAAAAAAATGTCAGTTCGAGTGATTTTATAGCAGTGAAACGGAGATAAAATAATATCGAGAACAATTCAGACAAGAAAGTATCTCGGTACAAATCTGCTTCATTGCATTAGGCAAATCCACTCGATATGACATCGTATAATGATTAGTATTATAATGTTTAATAATGAAAATAGAATGACAGTTCGAGTGATTTTATAGCAGTGAAACGGAGATAAAATAGTATCGAGAACAATTCAAAAACGAGAAAGTATCTCGATACAAATTTGCTTCATTGCATTATGCAAATCCACTCGATATGACATTGTATATTGATTCGTAGTATTGAATTTCAAATACTAGTAAAACAAAATTAACATGAACCGTTCTGTACTTCTTTGTTTAGTATTCCTGATGACCAAACTTTCTTTTTGTCAGACACAACATAAAGATTTATTAAACATCATCAACTTAGATGCATCAATAAGCCTACGCCAACAAAAAATAGATTCCTTTTTAAAGATTAACGAAACTCAACTATCGCCTTCTATACTAGCAGATTGTTATCATGATTTGGGAAGTAAATGGTATTACAAAAACTGGAAAAAAAGTGGAGTAAAAACAGCACTTGAAAACGCTATTCTAAATACTAATAAGTCCTTAAATCTCAAAAAAAAGCAAGATAATTTAGATAAAGGTTCCTTGGAAAAAACTCTATACAATTTAGGTTATTTTAAGTTTAGAAATAATGATCCACATGAGGCAATTGAAGCCTACTTATCTCTTGTAGAAATGGGTAATGAAAAACGAAAAATTCAAAGTGCAAACAGAGAATTAGGAAGGCTATACACATTGGTAGGCGATTTTCATAAAGCTTTAGCTCGATTTGATGAATTTATTATATTTTACAAGTCGAAAGGATCTTTTAAAAGCAAAGAAAAGCAAAGTTTAGCTTATATTTATATCTTAAAAGCTCAAACCTATGCCCTAATGGGCTTCAAAGAATTTACTCTTGAAATCCAACTAAATTTAATCAAAGCACGTTCACTTTTAAAAAATGAAAAAAAAATTAAAGCTAAATTCAATAATGCAATCAATCAACTTGAAGGGAACAGATTATTAAAAATAGGTGATTTTACTAATGCAATCATTTATCACCAAAAAGTACTAACCGATTCTACAAATATTGAAAATTATTTCGACTTGGCAAGAATATATAACAGTCTTGCTGTGTCACAAATATCGCTTCAAAAATTTAATAAGGCATTTGATAACCTGAGGAAATCTATTATTATAGATCCAAACTATTCTCTTCCTTATGAAAACATGGGAGACCTCTATTCAGCAAAAAAACAATTTAAAAAAGCCCTTCATTTTTATCAAAAAGCAATTGTTTTTGCTACAGATAAAAATAGAAAAATAAGATATAATGAACTCTTTAACATCACAGACTTATCACTAGCACCAGAGAAGATTTATTTACTCGGGCATATCACATCTAAAGCCAATGCATGGCTAAGCTATTATGAGCATGAGAGCAATACAAAACACCTAGAACATGCCTTGTCTACTTTTGCGCTAGCCGATGAGTTGGTTGCTCTTATCCGTAAAGAAAGCACAGAATACCAATCCAAATTGTTTTGGAGGTCACAAAGTGCTTCTTTGTATCTAAAAGCTGTAGAAACCTGTTACCTGCTTAATAAGCCACAAGAGGCCTACTATTTTATGGAACGCAACAAAGCCTTGTTATTATTGGAAGATATTAGTCAGGAACAAGCCAAAGAAATTGCACAATTACCCAATGCCATGGCAAAACGGGAATTTCAATTAAAACGCAGTATTTTATTATCAGAAAATGAATTGCAAAACACCTCTGCTACTCATAATGATACATTAACTGTACTGAAGCAACAGGTTTATAAAAACAAACGTCAATACAACAAATTTGTAGATTCTATTAATTTAGCCTTTCCTGATTATGCCCAACTAAAAAGCAAATTAGAATTGCTTTCTTACGATAGCTTTATAAAAAACTATACCGCTAATGGTGAAGTAGTATTGCACTATATTCTAAATGAAGAGCAAGGTTATGGTTTACTGAGCTCTTCAGAAGAAATCCTCCTTTTTAAACTCCATGATGTTCCTAAACTCAACAAAAACACAGCTAAATTATATGGTCAATTAACAGATTTGGTCTCCAATAAAAAAAAGAAAGATGCTTATACCGATAATGCGCATCAGGTTTTTTCAACATTAATCCCGACATCAATATATCAAAAGATAAAAGAAAAAAAAGTAGTAATTATTCCTGACTATTCCTTGCAGCAAATTCCTTTTGAATCCCTAATAATCAATAAAAAAGAAGAAAAATACTTAATAGAAGAGATTGAAATTAGTTATGCCTATTCTTTATCCTATTTGGATCGGAAAAAGCAAAAAAAAGGACTAGCAGAGCAGCAATTATTGGGTTTAGCACCTGTACAATTTCTCTCCTTAGGCTTACCAAATCTTGCATTTAGTGGCGCTGAAGTAAATGCTGCAAAAAATAGATATGTAGGAGAAGTATTGTTGCACAAAGAAGCTACTAAGTCCAATTTTTTAGCTAAGCTCCATGATTATCAAATCATTCATCTTTCTACCCACGCAGATATTGATGCAAACGGAAATCATTGGATTGCTTTTAGTGATGAAAAATTATATTTAAATGAAATATATGCTTCAAAAAACCAGGCAGACATGGTCATCTTAAGTGCCTGTAACACCTCTTTGGGTGAACTAAAAAAAGGAGAAGGTGTGATGAGTCTGGCAAGAGGCTTTTTTCATTCTGGTGCTAAAAGTGTAGTTTCCTCTCTTTGGACAATTAATGATAAAAGCAGTAAAACTATTATGACAAAATTTTATGATGGTTTAAAACAAGGGCTTACAAAATCTGCTGCCCTCAGAAATGCCAAACTTGACTATATCAATGCTAACCGAGATACTAATATTACACCTTCCTATTGGGCTGCTCTAATTATTATTGGAGATAATTCGCCTATTAAAACGGCTAGTTTTTTGAGTCAGAATTGGATATCGATATTGCTTGGACTCTTAATAGTGCTACTTGCATGTTATGGTTATAGAAAGCGAAAGCAAGGCTAATTCTCCTGATCTAATTAATTCTAAAATTCCATAAACGGATATTCTGTTCTTATTTTCTTAATTTTATCTTTCAAACCTTCTAAAAATTGCTGATGTGCTGCTGACTTTTCGTTAAAAGGTCTATGTGCTAGTCCATTTTGAATAGCAGCTACTTCTTTTATTGTTTTCTTACTTTCTTGAGCTATCCAAACTTCCGAAAAACGTTCCCAAATATAATTAATCGCTGTAGTATTTGGATGAATCATATCTTCGGCATAAAAACGATAATCCCGCAACTCATCCATCATAATTTCATAAGCAGGAAAATAACTTATATTTTGTTGTTCTGCTACCACCTGATGAATTGCCGTAATTAAATGCGCCTTACTTTGTTGATTTTCTACAAAACCATCTTTGATATGCCGTACTGGCGAAACTGTAAATACTAATTTAGCATTAGGATTAATTCCTTTTATCAATACTATAATTGCCTCCAATGAAGCTACACTCTCCTCTACCGTAAATAATTCCTTTAGAAACTTCTTTTGCGGAACTTTATGGCAGTTAGCCACAAAACGATCACTTGCAATATGTCTGTAAACCCAAGCAGTTCCTAAGGTAAAAATAAGATGTGATGCAGTATAAAGCGAGTGGTGAATCCCTTCCAAACTGCTATTCAGTTTTGTTAGTAATTCTTCTTTGGAATTACTACTTAACTCCGAATGTGCTTCAAAACAATGCCAGCGTTCGTTATAAAAGAAGATATCGTCTTCTGTATACTCTTCCTTGTTAATTGCTCTAAGCACTAATTGTTCAATAGCTTTTGGATGGAAAATAACTCCAAAAGGATTTTGGACCGTCTTAAACTTAAAATAATCGAGTTTTGCTCCAATGTTTTCCACAAAACAAGAGCCTAGTAACAACAATTCCGAATCATAATCAATAGGATTACGATTCGGAATTAATGGTATTTTTGTTTGCAACTGCATCATACAAAGATGCGAATTTTATACAATATATGCTTTTGCATTTGCTAATGCTTCTGCAACTCCTTCAGGATTCTTCCCTCCTGCTGTAGCAAAAAATGGTTGTCCGCCACCGCCACCTTGGATGTATTTCCCTAATTCTCTTACAATTGTTCCCGCATTTAGTCCTTTTTCGGCTACTAACTCTTTAGAAATATAACAGGACAATAATGCTTTTCCGTTTTGAGCTGTTCCAAATAATAAGAATAAATTTTTAAACTCACTTCCCAATTCAAAAGAGAGGTCTTTAATTCCAGATGCATCTAAATCTACTTCTTTAGCTAAAAACTGAACTCCGTTTATCTCTTGCAACTCTTGCTTTAGGTTTCCTTTTAATCCTTTTGCTTTTTCTTTAAGCAATTGCTCTATTTGCTTTTTTAGACTTGCATTTTGCTCTTGCAATTGACTTACTGCTTTTACAGGATTCTTAGCATTACTTAACAGGTCTTTTATTTCATAAAAAGCCTTATTGTTTTCAAAATAGAATTCTTTTGTAGCATCATTAGTTATTGCCTCAATTCTACGAATTCCTGATGCCACTGCGCCTTCAGATTTTATTTTAAAATGCCAAATATCAGCAGTGTTTTTAACATGGGTTCCTCCACACAATTCTATAGATTGTCCAAAACGAATGGCACGAACACTATCTCCATATTTTTCTCCAAACAATGCCATTGCTCCAGATGCTATCGCTTGTTCCATTGGAATACTACGTTGTTCTTCTAAAGGTATTTTACCTTCAATACGTGCATTTACAAAATCTTCTACTTCTTGAAGCTGTTCAATAGTAACTTTAGAGAAATGAGAAAAATCAAATCGTAAATATTTAGAATGTACTGCAGACCCTTTTTGTTCTACATGTGTTCCTAATACTTCTCGTAATGCCTGATGTAATAAATGCGTTGCGGTATGGTTGCATTCAGTTCTGTAGCGTTGCTTTGCATCCACAACTGCTTTAAAAGGCTCTTTTAGATTTTTAGGTAAATTCTTTACCATATGAATAATAACATTATTCTCCTTTTTGGTATCTAAAATATAAACAACATCTCCATTTGCAGCCTCTATATATCCTTTATCTCCTACTTGTCCTCCACCTTCCGGATAAAATGGAGTTAGATTAAATGCCAGTTGGTATAATTCGCCATCTTTTTTAGAGACTACTTTTCTGTATTTTGTCAACCGTACATTAGCAGCCAAAAGATCATAACCAACAAACTCTTCTACCTCATCTTCCATGAGAATAGTCCAATCATCAGTAGTCATTACACTAGCAGCTCTAGACCTGTCTTTTTGTTTTTGTAATTCCTTTTTAAAGCCTTTTTCGTCTAGTTCATAACCTTTTTCACTAAGTATTAGTGCTGTTAAATCTATTGGAAAACCATAGGTATCATACAATTCAAAAGCTTTCTCTCCAGAAACTTTTTTATCCGTTGCATCCTCAGCAATTTTATTCAGTAAAACCAATCCAAGTTCTAATGTTCTTAAAAAAGAACTTTCTTCTTCCTTAATTACATTTTCTATCAGTTGTTTTTGTGCTTTTAACTCTGGAAAAGCATCTCCCATTTTATGGCTCAGTGTCTCTACTAATCTATAAATAAAAGGCTCTTTTTTATTTAAAAAGGTAAATCCGTATCTAACTGCTCTCCTTAATATTCTTCTAATAACATAACCAGCACCAGTATTACTAGGTAATTGTCCGTCAGCAATAGAAAAAGCCACAGCACGTACATGATCTGCAATTACTCTAATAGCAATATCTACTTCCTCATTTTTCTCATATTCGGCATTTGTTATGGTTTCGATTTCTCTAATAATAGGTACAAAAACATCGGTATCGTAATTGCTCTTTTTATTTTGCAACACCATACACAAGCGTTCAAATCCCATACCAGTATCGATATGTTTGTTTGGCAAATCTTCTAAAGTACCATTGGCTTTTCTATTGTATTGCATAAAAACCAAGTTCCATATCTCCACGACTAATGGGTGGTCTTTATTTACTAATGAAGCCCCAGAAACTTTAGCGCGTTCTGCATCATCTCTAATATCTACATGAATTTCTGAACATGGACCACAAGGCCCTTGTTCTCCCATTTCCCAAAAGTTATCCTTTTTATTACCCATGATAATCCTATCATCAGGAACAATAGCTTTCCATAGATCAAAAGCTTCGGTATCTAATGTTAACTTATCGGCATCTTTGCTTCCTTCAAAAACAGAAACATACAAACGGTCTTTATCAACTCCATATACTTCTGTCAATATTTCCCATGCCCAATGGATCGCTTCTTTTTTGAAATAATCTCCAAAACTCCAATTCCCCAACATCTCAAACATAGTATGGTGGTAGGTATCTTTTCCTACCTCTTCTAAATCGTTATGCTTACCACTTACACGAAGGCATTTTTGAGAATCGGTCACCCTTTTATCAGTTATGGCTTTATTGCCAAGGAAAAATTCTTTGAACTGATTCATTCCTGCATTGGTAAACAACAATGTAGGATCGTCTTTAATTACCATTGGAGCAGAGGCTACAACTTTGTGTCCTTTACCCTTATAAAAATCTAAAAACGTGGATCTTATCTCTTTTGACTTCATATGAAACTCTTAACCTTTTTATAAAATTGATAGTTTATGCGAAACAATTTTTATATTTGTTGATAAACTAGTCCCTTATCATCTATTAATTTGCAAAAATAGGGTATTTAACTATATGACTAAAGTAAAATATTATTACGATTCTGAAACACTTTCTTATAGAAGGATTGTGCCTAAAAAATTCCAAAAATACAGAAATTTAATGCTGTTCTTATTTGCAGCATGTTTATTTGGTTTTTTGGGACTAATGTTATTGATGAGCACCGATGTAATTATTACGCCTAACAAACTTGCTGACCAGCGAGAATTGAAGAATTTTGAGCTTCAATTTGAATTGCTCAACAAAAAAATGGAGCAGATAGAAGAGGTACTTACCAATGTAGAAGATAGAGATAATAATATTTATAGGCTTTATTTTGAAGCCAATCCTATTTCTGAGGAACAGCGAAGAGCTGGTTTTGGGGGGATCAATAGGTACAAATACCTAGAAGGTTTTGATCATTCTCAAATGATTATCAATTCTAATAAAAGAATAGATATTATACAAAAACAATTGGTAATACAATCTAAATCTCTAGACGAAATCACCAAATTAGCTTCTGAAAAAGAAGAATTTTTAAAAGCTATTCCCGCCATACAGCCCGTAAGAAATAAAGATTTAAAAAGAATGGCTTCTGGTTATGGTTTTAGATCCGATCCTTTTACCAAGGTAAGGAAAATGCACTGGGGAATGGATTTTACTGCTGCTAGAGGAACTCCAATCTATGCCACAGGAAATGGTGTTATAAAAAGAGCCGATAATGCTTCTGCTGGTTATGGAAAACATATTAGAATAGATCATGGAAATGGCTACCTGAGTTTATATGCCCATATGAGCAAATACAATGTTATTAAAGGGCAACATGTAAAACGTGGAGATCTTATTGGTTTTGTTGGAAACACTGGAAGATCTCAAGCACCACACTTACATTATGAAGTTTTTAAGGATAATAATCGTATAAATCCACTTAACTTTTACTATGGAAGTTTAACTCCTTTAGAATTTGAGGCCTTATTAAAAGCTGCTACTCAAGAAAATCAATCTCTAGATTAATGTACGTTGATCTCAATCAAAAAAGATATTATACTATTGGTGAGGTTGCCAAAGCTTTTAAAGTAAATGCCTCGTTGATACGTTTTTGGGAAAAAGAGTTTGAAATTATCAATCCCAAAAAAAACACCAAAGGAGATCGTCGATTTACTCCTGAGGATATTAAAATACTACAAGTCATCTATCATTTGGTAAAAGAACGTGGTTTTACTTTAGAAGGCGCAAAAACACATCTTAAAGAAGAAAAAAAGAAAATTCTTTCTAACTATGATCTTATTCGTAAACTAGAAACCGTAAAAGCCGAGCTTTTAAAAATAAAGGATCAGTTGTGAGTCCACTCCAAAAACACATAAAATTAAAATTGTTTCTTTTCACAATCTTTTCGATTTTACTAATTTACTGATACTAAGGCATTACTAAATTAGTAAAAAAAACAAAAATCTATTCAAAAATAACTCAATTTTCAAAATCCTCTATTTCAGAGTGGATTCAAGGTTATATTTTTAGATATTTCTTCAAATTAATGTAAAAACAATTAAAAAGAGAAGAAAATAACGTGATGTCCTTAAAAGAAACTTAAATTACTTCCCCTTTATAAATCAGTTTTATTGTTCATAAAGTCATTTACCATAAATACTCAACTATACTTATCTTTGTAATTATGGCAACTATTAAAACAATACTTATAGATGATGAGCAAAGTGCAAGAAATGTTCTAACTAATTTATTGAAAAGAACATCTTCCAATATAGATATAATTGCAACTTGCAGTAATTTAGAAGATGGCGTAAAGCAAATTAAAGCGTTGCAGCCTAATGTAGTTTTCTTGGATGTACAAATGCCAAATTATGCGGGTTATGAAATCATAGAGTTCTTTAACGAAATAGATTTTGAAATTATCTTTGTAACTGCTTATGATCAATATGCCATAAAAGCATTTGAATTGAATGCAATTGATTATTTAGTAAAACCAATAAACAGATCCAAATTAGCAATAACACTAAAAAAGTTAGAGGATAAATTAAATCAAAAGAAAGTATTGGTTGAATACCAAACACTAATAAAAACTATAAAAGATAAGGACTATAAAAAAATTGTAATTCCGGAATTAGGGAATAGACGAATTGTAAATATAAATGATATTATTGCCATTGAAGCAAATGGCGCATATAGTACCATACATTTAAAAAATAGTAAACCAATTACCGCCAGCAAAAATTTAAAATACTTTGAAGAAGTATTATCAAAAGAGCTTTCTTTTTTTCGTTCTCACAGAACATGGATCGTTAATTTGAATTATATAGAAGCTTTAAATAAAACAGCACAAAACATTATATTAGCTAACGGAACGCTAAATGCAAAAATATCGAGAGCACGAATAGAGCCTTTTGAAAGAAAACTGAATAACTAAAAAGTCTTAAAATTGTAATATCTATTGTTTAAAAACATCTTTTTACTACTGCTCTTTTGTACTTCATTTTTAATGCAAGCACAAGAACCTGTATCAGTACATCTTTCAGAAAAAGATGGATTGCCAGATAAAGAGTTCTACGATATTTTTGAAGATGATAAAGGTTTTATTTGGCTGGCTGCAGATAAAGGATTGTTTCGGTATGATGGTAAATCCTTTAAAGGGTATACGCATGAAAAACAACAAGGCTTATCCGTTTTTAACCTTCAACAAGATTATTTAGGGCGTATTTGGTGTACCAATATCTCAGGCCAATTTTTCTATATACAGAATGGTAAAATGACACTATTCCTAGATTTAAGCACACAATTAAATGGAGAATTAGCCGAATTTATAGTTAAAGAAAATTATATATGGGTATTTAAATCTTATCATTTTTATAAGATAAATTTAAGGACTAAAGTTATAGAATTTAATAAAAAAAAAAGATCTGGGAATCTTTTCACACATAAAGGCCTTACTTATTATAGCAGTAATGATTCCATTTTTAGTATAAGCTCAAAAGATAAGGTAAAACCTTTACTTCCTATAAATCTACCATATAGAGATAAAAATGATATTTCAATAGTTCAAGGGAAATCAAAAATCTTTGCTATAGGATCCTCTATGTTTCTTTTACAGAAACGGCTAGGTATTAATGCCTTTTTTGAGTTTTCTATGGAAACTAAAAATCTCCACTCTATTAATGGGTTTAATGCTGTAGAAAAAGAAAGAATATATAATCAGTTTGAAAATGATAATGAAATCTGGCTAGCGACAAGTTCTGGTGTTTGGGTGTATGAATTTATTGGAGATCGCTTTCAATTAAAAAAAAGATTTTTAAATAAAAATAATGTCACCAAAATACTGAAAGACAAAGATGATAACTATTGGTTTACCACCTTAAACGAAGGTGTTTATGTAATTCCAAATATTTATATAGAAACTTGTTCTATTACAGACAAAAACATAACCAGTTTAGATGTTGTAAATGATAGCACACTTGTTTTTGGGAACACAAAAGGTGATATCGGTTTTTATAATGTAACAACTAATAAAGAAACTATTGTAAGCTTACCAACAGAAGATAGGGTCTCCATATTAAAATATCATGCAAATCAAAACACTCTTTTTATAAGTAAGGATTTTAGCGGCTATACTTTAAATGATAAAACATTGAAAATAGCAAAAGTTGAAAATTTTCAAACTTCAAAAAGTATAACAATATTAGAAAACAATGATTTACTTTTTACAAATCATAACAATGCTATTATACGCAAAAATGGAGGTCTTAAAAGTGAAATAAAATACATATCTAGAGGAAAAAGAACATATGCTTCTCATTATAACAAAACAACCAAATCTGCTTATATCGCTTTTGTAGATGATTTAATACGTTATGATAGTATATGGAACGCCAAACCTATTCGGTATAAAAATAAGCCTATTTACGTAAAATCTATAACAGCATCTGCCAATGGTATTGTTTGGGCTTCCACTTTCAAAAATGGTGTTTTTGGAATTAAAAATGATACTATACTACATCATTATACTACTACAAACGGACTGACATCAAAGAACATTGAAAAAATTAAAGCTGATCAAAACAAACTATGGATTGCGTTAAGCAATAGCGTACAGGTACTTGATATCAATACAAAACAATTAAAAACATTGACTAAAAGAGATGGTATTATATCCTATGATATCTCTGGTATAGAAATATTAAATAATAGAGTTTATTTTTCATCTAATGAAGGTTTGTTTTCTGTAGATAAGAAAAAAGGGTTTAAAACTCAAGACACAAAAGTATATTTCAATACATTAGAAATCAATGAAAAAAGCACTTCTATTACTTCAAGCTATCAATTAAAATACAATCAGAACGCCATAAAAATCGGTTTTAATGTTAATGGTTTTTTATATAATAAAAAGGGAAGATATCAGTACCGATTAAAAGGTTTTAATGACAACTGGATAATTACAGACACAGGTGTTAACGCTGTAAAATACAATAGTTTGCCAGCAGGTAAATACACGTTTCAAGTACAGCCTTTTTTAAACCATAAATCAGATGCTACCAAAATAAAAGAACTTGAGTTTTTTATAAAAAAACCATTTTGGGAAACCTGGTGGTTTATTTTGGGTATTGCTACGCTTATTTTAGGAAGTATTATTTTATATTTTAAAAATAAAATAAGGATCAAAGAAAAGGAACGAATTGCCCAATTAGAAAAAATATCTTTAGAAAAAGAAATGATTGCATTAAATTTAACGGCATTGCGTTCACAAATGAATCCACATTTTATTTTTAATGCCTTAAACTCCATACAAGATTTAATTCTAAAACAAGATACAGATGCTTCTTACGATTATATTGTACTATTTGCGGAACTCATACGAAATACGCTAAGTTACTCTAATCAAGATTTTATTCCTTTAGAAAAAGAATCAGACTTTTTAAAAGTGTATTTAAAATTAGAAAAACTCCGTTTTGGAAACTCTTTTAATTATAGTATTAATTTAGAAGAAAAAGAAGGATTAGAAGTCCCTTCATTACTAATACAACCTTTTATTGAAAATGCATTAGTACACGGTTTATTGCATAAAACTGGCGATAAAAAACTTACTATAAACTTTCGTTTTATAGATGATACTTTGCAATGCGTTATTACTGATAACGGAATCGGAAGAAAAAAAGCACAAGAAATTGCTAAACGACAAGGTAACCGTCACGAATCATTTGCCTTAAACGCGATAGAAAAACGATTAAAAATCTTCAAAAAACAGTATAACGAAAACATCGGTTATGTTATAGAAGATTTATACAAAAACGAAACAACTATAGGCACTAAAGTTATTTTAACAATGCCATTCCGAAAACGTTTTTAACTTCTTTTCCTTAAACAAATATCATTTTATAATGATATAACACAAATCAATTTTCTTTATCAATTATTACAATAAAGGGAAGTTATTCCCTATTAAAAAATCACATTACTTCACTTTTATATTCTCTATATCACCTTTTGTTGATTTACCATTTTCTTCATTTACAAAGCGAATCGGCAGTTCATAAAGTGCTTTATACGCAAAAGTGCTATTTACTGTTATCCTTGTAAATAAATTAAAAAAAAACATGAAAACAGTATCAACCAAATTAATTTTTATAAGTGCAATTCTACTAGCAATTATATCTTGTAAAAACGATGATGATCAACCTACAAACACTGCTCCTATTATTAAAGCTCAGTCCTACAATTTCTCCGAGGATTTAGGACCTAATAATGTTATTGGCAATGTATTGGCCACGGATCCAGAAGGCACGGCAATTAGCTATAGTATCACTGCCAATAGCAACAATCTTTTTGAAATTTCTGCAACAGGCGATTTAAGCCTCGTTACAGGTGCTTCCTTAGACTATGAAACAGCTATTAGTCATACACTTACTGTACAAGTTTCAGATGGAGACTTAACTGCATCTGCACAAATAACCATAAACGTTATAGATATAGATGAAAATGTTGCTCCCGTAATTCTTGCACAATCTTTTAGTATTGATGAAAATACAACAGCATCTACGGAAATTGCAACTATTGTGGCTAGCGATGCTAATGGAAACTCTTTAATATATAGTATTTCTCAAAATGCGTTTCAGAACGGTGTAAGTTCTCAACCTATGTTTGAGTTGTTAGGGAATAATTCTGGTGAGCTTCGTTTGGCCTCTAAACGCTATTTAGATTTTGAACAAGAAGCTACATACGAAATAGAAGTTACGGTAACGGATGGTGTTTTAAGCGCTGCTGCGGATATTACTATTAATATTACCAATGTTAATGAAGCTCCAAGCATCACAGACGGTTCTACTATAAATGACGCTGCAGAAGATATAGCAGATACCGTTGTTATTGGTACTATTGTGGCTATAGACCCAGAAGGAGATACTATTATCTATTCTATCCCTTTAAACCCTGGTAATCTTTTTGAAATAAATAGCGATGGTGAAATAAGCTTGGCTGCAGGTAAAGCTTTGGATTATGAAACAGCAACAAGCCATACGATAACCGTAAATGTATCGGATGGTGACGCGGTTTCTGCAGAGAGCATTACCATTGACGTAACCGATGTTGCAGAAGCTCTTAGTAGCATAACGGTAACTACCTTTGCAGGTTCCACAATAGGCGATAGTAACGGTGTTGGTACTGCAGCACAGTTTGGAAGTATCGCTAATATAATTGTAGGCCCTTCAGGGAACTTGTTTATTGCTGATGCGGGGAACAATACCATTAGAAAAATTACTATTGCTACGGCAGAAGTGACTAAATTTTCTGGTAGTGGTAATGAGGGTTCAAACGATGGTAGTGCTGCTGCGGCAAGTTATGATTATGTTTCAGGTTTTACTTATAGTACTTCTTTGGGTAGGTTTTTTGCCGCAGACACTGGAAATCATTTAATAAGACAGGTAAATACAGCCGGGAATGTAGGTTTTTGGGCAGGAACAGGAAGAGGTTATATAGATGGCAATGGAGCTACTGCTATGTTTAACAATCCAACGCAGCTAGCGGCAGATGCTTCAAATAATGTTTATGTGGTAGATAGGCTCAACCAAAACATTCGTAAGGTTACACAAACAAGATTAGTGTCTACTTTTGCAGGAAGTAATGACCCTATCCCCATGAATAGAGATGGTTCTGTAGATGGTACAGGTACGGCTGCTAAATTTGATACCCCATTTGGAATTGCTATAGACGGTTCTGGTAATTTATATGTTACCGACCAGGGCAACCACCGTATTCGTAAAATAACCCCTAGTGGTGTGGTAACTACACTTGCAGGTAGTAGCCCTGGTTTTGCAGATGGTACCGGTACTGCCGCTAAATTTAGCAGCCCTAATGGTATTACTGTAGATACAGTAGGGAATGTATATGTAAGTGATAGTGGCAACAAAAGAATTCGTAAAATAACCCCGAATGGTGTAGTTACAACAGTTGCAGGAACAGGAACGCAACAAATTACCAATGGTGGTTTTAATCAGGCATCTTTTTATGCTCCTAATGCAATTGCTATAGATGCCGCTGGTAACTTATATGTTGGCGATACCGATGGATCCCAACGCTTGGTTCGTAAAATCACTTTTAACAAATCAAATCAGCCATAGTAAAATCCGCCTTGTGGTTTTTTACGATAAGGCAGTTTTTCTACTTCAAAAACAATCAAGGAAGGATACCTAAATCTCCTTCTTTTTCACCATTAAAAACCTTAAATCATAACCATATGAAACATTATTTTAGAATCATAACCCTATTTTTATTATTGGTCCTTATTGGCTGTAATAAAGATGATGATTCACCAAAAAATTTGGCCCCAATAGTAAAAAGCCAAAGCTATAATTCGTCAGAAGACATAGCGCCCAATGCGCTAATCGGTAAGGTAGTTGCAACAGACCCAGAAGGAGAAACACTTACCTACAGTATTACAGCAAATAGCGCTAATCTCTTTAAAATATCTACAACAGGAGATTTAAGCCTTGTAGCTGGTTCTTCTTTAGATTACGAAACTGCAACAACACATGATCTTACGGTTCAAGTATCTGATGGAGATTTGTCGGCATCAGCACCAATAACCATTAATGTGACAGATGTAGATGAAGTACCAAATATTGCAGCTCAAACTTTTACAATAGCGGAAAATTTAGCTGCTAATGGAACTGTTGCTGAAGTAATAGCAACCGATCCTAACGACGATACCTTAACTTATACGATAACAAATGAAGCCAATGCCAGTACAACCTTTATTATGGATGGAAACCTGATAAAATTAGCCGCTGGACAATTATTAGATCATGAAACGGCTAGTAGTTTTGATGTTACAGTTACTGTTTCTGATGGAACCTTAACGGCTTCAGCCAACATCTATATTATCGTTGAAGATGTAAATGACGCTGCTCCAGTTATAACAGCTAGTGGTCCTTTTTCTGTTGCAGAGGACATTGCGAGCAACACTTTTATAGGAACAATAAGTGCAACAGATGCAGATAGTAGTTATACATTTAGCCTTACAGATGATGCGAATGGTCTTTTTAGAATTGGAACCAATAATGGAGATATTTACTTAACAGCTGGCAACAACCTAGATTATGAGACAGTTATACAACATACGGTAGAAGTTCAGGTGTCAGATGGTATCTCTAATACTACTGCTACAGTAACCATCAATGTTACCGATGTTAATGATGGAGTACCCAATACAGGTACCGCATTTATTACCACTTGGGAAACTACTGCCGTTAATGGAACTGTTACTATCCCTACCAACAATGCATTCACCTACGACTATTCTGTAGATTGGGGAGATGGCGCTACAAGTACAAATAGAACAGGAAACACCATACATATCTATGGAACTCCAGGAACGTATACGGTAAAAATTACGGGAACCTTCCCTGCTATTTATTTTACCAACCAAGGAGATAGAGGAAAAATAAAAACTATTGAACAATGGGGTTCTAATGCATGGGAATCTATGGAACTTGCCTTTTATGGTTGTTATAATCTAACAAACAATGCAACAGATGTACCCGATTTATCTTTAGTAACCAGTATGATCGGAACCTTTAGAAACGCTGCTGCTTTTAATGCCGATCTAAACAATTGGGATGTTAGTAGTGTAGAGAATATGTTTACACTATTTAATGGTGCTACTTCTTTTAATGGTGATATTAGTAGTTGGAATGTAAGTAAAGTAACCAATATGGGGCATATGTTTAGTAGTGCTTCCGCTTTTAATCAAAATATTGGTGGTTGGGATGTAAGTAAAGTAATTACTATGACAACTATGTTTGCTAATGCTACTGTTTTTAACCAGAACCTAAATAGTTGGGATATGTCTAGCGTTAGAAAAATAGACTACATGTTTGATTATGCCACTGCTTTTAACGGCGATATTTCTTCTTGGGATGTTAGTGATGTAAGAGATATGAAGCGGAGCTTTAGTTTTGCCACTAATTTTAATGGAAACATAAGTAATTGGGATGTTGGCCGTGTAACCGATATGACCAATATGTTTTACGAAGCAGCCATATTTAACCAAAACATTGGTAGCTGGAATGTTGGTAAAGTAGTAAGTATGCCTGGTATGTTTAGAAATGCTGCTGCTTTTAACCAAAATTTAGCTGCATGGGATACCGCTTTGGTAACCAGCTGTTCTGGTTTTGAAACTGGCTCAGCTTTAACAGCAATACAAATACCAGGTAGTGGTCCATGTTTCCCTTCTTTTTAAATTAAATAAAAAACCATACCGCTTGTACGATGCACGCGGTATATAAATCTATAAAAAATACAATAATGAAAAAAATAATGATAGCGGCCGTATTGCTGGTTTCTGCAATTACGACAGCACAAAACAGTTTATTTAAAAATATTTCTACTACAGATCAATATACAGGCTACACATCTGTTGTGGATACTGATAATGATGGTGTCTATGTAATAGCAAACAGACAGTTTGTTGTAAAATTTGAACTAAAAACACTTCCTACTGGCGAAGGTTATAGCGTTTCAGCCATAGTAGATAAAGGAGATAAAAAAGGAAAAACAAGTACGATAGATGTAGTAGCAGGAAATTATACCTGTAAAGGCTATCCTTATGAAAGTATCATTAAAGCTAAATACAATAAAGACGGTATTATTGCCATAGGCGATTATGTGTTTTTTCTTAAAGGTGTTTCAGATGATGGTACTTCTTATACTAGTGTAGACGAGGTATATATAAAAGAAGGAGCTTCATCAGGAAATAATACTGGAGAAAAAAAGAAGAAAAAAAAGAAGAAATTTTCTTTTAAAGACAAGCTTAAAAAATTGAAGTCTGGTGGTCTTGTAATAAAAGCTAATTATGGTTCAGAACATAAAGATTTGCAAAGTCAAAACATAAGAAAATTAATTACGGATTATCTAGTAGCAATGAAAGCAAAACAAGGTGCTAGAACTGCAAAAGAAAAGCAATCGGATAAAAATATTACTAAATCTAGTGACGCAATCGCTTTAAAAGCAAAAAATGCTAAAGCAGCAGAAAAAGCAAAAAGAGATGCGGAATGGGCAGATGCAAAAAGATATAACGATTCTGTTAAAGCTACTCCAGAATGGCAAGATTTGCAAAGGAGAAAAGCACAAAACGAAGCGAACTATCAGGCTTCTAAGTCAAGTAAAAGTAACACAGTAACTATTAGTAATAGAACTGGTAGAGATATTTACGTGTATAAAAAAGGATCAAGAAACGGTACTAGAATAAATGTAAATAGTTCATCCAAATTTGATTGTACTGTGAGTTATACTTATAAATATGATTCTAATGCATCAGGTAGCGGATCTCAATGCTATAATGCAAATACTGGTTGTAATGCAAGTGTTACTTTAAAATAATTCTTCTAGTTAAGTCCAAAAGTAAAAGCGCTTAATGTTTCCATTAAGCGCTTTATTCCCACTAGTGGGTTTAATACCCCGACGCTTGCGTCGAAATATAAATAATTTGTTACTTATTAATGTCTCTGGGCTTGCCCCGAGGTTGTTTACTTTTAAATGTCAGTCATGTTTATAAAAAGGTTTTTTAGAAAGAACCGAATCCAAAGAAAAGACGCAGTTCTAAGAATTGTTTTCGATGCCAAAAAATGTACTATCGAAAGAGATAAAGTCATCTATTTAAAAAAGGAAATAATCAAAAAACAACACCAATGAATACCATAAAAAATGGTGTCAGCCATATTCTTATCCTGTATAGGAGTCTTTTAAGGGCAGGAAACTGCTAAAAAAAAATAGAATAACACTACTTAAAGCTACTCATAATACCCATCTCCAAATCTATAACTCAACACCAAACCATGGGTAGTAGCAATTGGTGCGTCTCCTGAAGCCATATTATAATTATAAATAAATCTAAAGTTTTTAATTGCATATAACCCTACTAATAAATTTAACGAGCCATTGCTTCTATATCCGCCTCCTATTTCTATTCTATTATTAAAGTTTACTGCCATATTAACATCTACTTGTAATGGTGCTCCTTCCTCCCTTTTTAGCAAAAAGCTAGGCTTTATCATTACTTTTCTATAAAAATCAGTGAAAAACCTATAACCAGCATAAGCATAAATAGGGTTTGACAATTCTAAATTATCAACAGATGCTAATTTTGTTCCTAAAACATTAGGTGCTGATGCGCCAAAAAACAAATCTTTATAATTGAACATAAAACCAACACCTATACTTGGTATGGTTGCATTTATATTTTCTTGAAAATTTGGATCATCAGTTATTCCTAATTTTAACAAATCATCACGGTATAGTTGCACTCCTGCTGTTATTCCAAAAGAAAGTACTGTAGGGTAATAATGTTGCCAATAGGGTCTATTCTTTTGAGTATCAAAAAAAAGCTTGTACGAATAGGCTGCAAAAGCTGTTGTTGTAGAAGTAACCCCTATTTTATTCTGAAAAACTCCTGCTCCTAGTCCCATCCGACCTTCATTTAAAGGTGCATTAATGCTAAAGGTTATGTTTTTAGGCGCTCCTTCAAATTGATTTGAAAAACCAGAATTACTAAACGTTAATTCAGCATCTTTTTCAAAACCTGCATAAGCAGAATTGATAATAAATGTATTGTAATTGTATTCTGAAAAAACTGGAGTTTGTTGTGCTATCGTCACTTGAAAGAAACAACAAAACAATGCAATTAGTATAGATTTATGTTTGGATATCGTTAGCATAGTCATTATCGTTTTAAAATCAAAAATCCTTTTAACTTATTAAAGTTATGTGTTCCACTAATTTGAATATTGAAAAAATATGTTCCTGAAGGCAAAACTCCAGCTCCCATTTTTAATTTCTTATTGGCTTCACCTCTAAATACTCTTGAAGCATTATCATAGCCACTAATTTGATACACTATATCTCCCCAACGGTTATAAACAGTCACCACATTATCGGGATGTTGCTCTATATCTTTAATCTCCCAATAGTCATTAATCCCATCACCATCTGGTGAGAAACCTTGTTTGATTTTATTTTCAGGTAAATCCTCTTCCTCAGTTGTAAAACTAAATTCATCACAGCCTGTGGCGTTACCAGCGTCATTATAAGCAACTATTGTTACATAATACTTGGTCTCAAATAAGAAATCTGATGTTGGATTATAAACCAATACATTTCCTAAGTCTAAATTACCTACAACATCCGTTGCTCCCGAACTTGTGCCAATACTAATTTTATAGCCTGTAGCAGTAGTTACTGCTGACCAATCTAAATCGCTTGTTACAGCAATATCTGGTGCTCCGTTTGATGGACTATTTAATTCTCCACATATTGGAACAACTACTAATCTTTCAGTTGTAAAACTCGTTTCTGTACACGTAACTGCATCGCCTGCTCCGTTATATGCAACAACAGTTACATAATAGGTAGTGTTTGACAAGAAATTTGCTGCTGGATTATAAACCAATACATTTCCCAAGTCTAAATTATCTACAACATCCGTTGCTCCCGAACTTGTGCCAATACTAATTTTATAGCCTGTAGCAGTAGCTACTGCTGACCAATCTAAATTACTTGTTACAGCGATATCTGGCGCTCCGTTTGATGGGCTATCTAATTCTCCACATATTGGAACAACTACTAATGTTTCAGTTGTAAAACTCGTTTCTGTACACGTAACTGCATCGCCTGCTCCGTTATAGGCTACAACTGTTACATAATAGGTCGTGTTTGACATAAAATCTGATGTTGGATTATAAACCAATACATTTCCTAAGTCTAAATTACCTACAACATCCGTTGCTCCCGAACTTGTGCCAATACTTATTTTATAGCCTGTAGCTGTAGTTACTGCTGACCAATCTAAATCACTTGTTACAGCAATATCTGGCGCTCCGTTTGATGGGCTATCTAATTCTCCACATATTGGAACAACTACTAATGTTTCAGTTGTAAAACTCGTTTCTGTACACGTAACTGCATCGCCTGCTCCATTATAGGCTACAACTGTTACATAATAAGTAGTGTTTGACATAAAATCTGATGCTGGATTATAAACCAATACATTTCCTAAGTCTAAATTATCTACAACATCCGTTGCTCCCGAACTTGTGCCAATACTAATTTTATAGCCTGTAGCTGTAGTTACTGCAGACCAATCTAAATCGCTTGTTACAGCGATATCTGGCGCTCCGTTTGATGGGCTATCTAATTCTCCACATATTGGAACGACTACTAATGTTTCAGTTGTAAAACTCGTTTCTGTACACGTAACTGCATCGCCTGCTCCGTTATAGGCTACAACTGTTACATAATAGGTCGTGTTTGACATAAAATCTGATGTTGGATTATAAACCAATACATTTCCTAAGTCTAAATTACCTACAACATCCGTTGCTCCCGAACTTGTGCCAATACTTATTTTATAGCCTGTAGCTGTAGTTACTGCTGACCAATCTAAATCACTTGTTACAGCAATATCTGGCGCTCCGTTTGATGGGCTATCTAATTCTCCACATATTGGAACAACTACTAATGTTTCAGTTGTAAAACTCGTTTCTGTACACGTAACTGCATCGCCTGATCCATTATAGGCTACAACTGTTACATAATAGGTCGTGTTTGACATAAAATCTGATGTTGGATTATAAACCAATACATTTCCTAAGTCTAAATTACCTACAACATCCGTTGCTCCCGAACTTGTGCCAATACTTATTTTATAGCCTGTAGCTGTAGTTACTGCTGACCAATCTAAATTACTTGTTACAGCAATATCTGGCGCTCCGTTTGATGGGCTATTTAATTCTCCACATATTGGAACAATTACTACTGTTTCCGTAGTAAAATTAGTCTCTGTACACGTAACTGCATCGCCTGATCCATTATAGGCTACAACTGTTACATAATAAGTAGTGTTTGACAAGAAATCTGATACTGGATTATAAACCAATACATTTCCTAAGTCTAAATTACCTACAACATCCGTTGCTCCCGAACTTGTGCCAATACTTATTTTATAACCTGTAGCTGTAGTTACTGCTGACCAATCTAAATTACTTGTTACAGCGATATCTGGCGCTCCGTTTGATGGGCTATCTAATTCTCCACATATTGGAACAACTACTAATGTTTCCGTAGTAAAATTGGTCTCTGTACACGTAACTGCATCGCCTGCTCCGTTATATGCAACAACAGTTACATAATAGGTAGTGTTTGACAAGAAATTTGCTGATGGATTATAAATCAAAACATTTCCTAGGTCTAAATTATCTACAACATCCGTTGCTCCCGAACTTGTGCCAATACTTATTTTATAGCCTGTAGCTGTAGTTACTGCTGACCAATCTAAATTACTTGTTACAGCGATATCTGGTGCTCCGTTTGATGGGCTATTTAATTCTCCACATATTGGAACAACTACTAATGTTTCCGTAGTAAAATTGGTCTCTGTACACGTAACTGCATCGCCTGATCCATTATAGGCTACAACTGTTACATAATAAGTAGTGTTTGACATAAAATCTGATGCTGGATTATAAACCAATACATTTCCTAAGTCTAAATTATCTACAACATCCGTTGCTCCCGAACTTGTGCCTATACTAATTTTATAGCCTGTAGCTGTAGCTACTACTAACCAATCTAAATTACTTGTTACAGCAATATCTGGTGCTCCGTTTGATGGGCTATTTAATTCTCCACATATTGGAACAACACTACAAACTTTACCAGCATCAGTAATTGTCCATCCATCAGTTCCTATCATTGCTGTCCTAGCTACTTCTGCTGTACAATAGGTGCTATTTCCTCCACTAAAAGTAACATTTGGTTGCAATGTTTGGGCATTCCATCCGTTTAATAATGCATCATAATTTGTTGTTGATAACTTTGCATTATTAAACATACCTGCCATGTCTGTAACATTAGCAACATTCCATGACCCGATGTTTTGATCAAACGCAATAGCTTGCCCAAACATATAATTCATCTGTATTACCTTTGTTACATCCCAAGTACTAATATCTTGATTAAAGGAATTTGCATTACTAAACATTGATTGCATAGTCACCACATTAGAAACATCCCAACTACCAATATCTTGATTAAATACTAAAGCAGAATTAAACATATAATCGATATTTATTACTGCGCTTAAATTCCAGTTTCCTATATCCTGATTAAAAGCAGTAGCTCCCCAAAACATTCCACTCATTGTAATTATTTTAGCAGTATTCCATGTACTTATATCCTGATTAAAATTACTTGTATAAGAAAACATTCCAGCCATAGTGGTAACTTTGGCAGTATTCCAATTACCTAAAGGGCTATTAAAAACAGAGAAAAAAAACATATTCCTCATATTGGTAACTGCAGCAGTGTTCCATGCAGACAGATCTTGATTAAACGCTCTTGTTGAAGAAAACATCCCGTCCATATTTGTAACATTACCTACATTCCAAGTTCCTATAGGCTGATTAAACTCATCTGTACTTGCAAACATTCCAGACATATTGGATACATTAGCAACATTCCAACCAGTAATATCCTGATTAAAAACAGTTGCAAAAATAAACATAGATTTCATATCGGTTACATTACTCACATCCCATCCAGAAATATCCTGATTAAGACTACTTGCATCTGAAAACATATGTGACATATCAGTAACCAAGCTTAAATCTGGGACATCTCCTGTATTCACAACAAGATTTTTACAGCCAGAAAAGCTCTTTCCCATAGAAGTCCATTGCCCATTTCCCCATTGCTCAACAGACAGTATTTTTTCTTTGTCTCCTGTATTGTTAAAAAAGATACGTGGAAACACACCTTGAATTCGTATCGTTTTAATACCAGCTGTTCCAAAATCGTGTGTAACTGACCCTGTTAATCCAAATTCATCAAAAGTTCCGTCATTATCCCAGTCTACATCATAATTATATGTCGCTCCTGAAAATGTAGGCATAGTAATTGATGTTGCAGAAGAAGTACCTGGGTTATCGGTTTTCCATGTAGTTACAAAATCTGTTGTATTTAATGCACAAGATAGTCCTGCATCTGTAATTGTCCATCCATCAGAACCTATCATTGCTGTTCTAGCTACTTCTGCTGTACAATAGGTACTATTCCCTCCGTCAAAAAGAACATTTGGCTGTAATACCTGAGCATTCCATCCGTTTAATAATGCATCATAATTAGTTGTTGATAGTTTTGCGTCTTTAAACATATCAGTCATATCTGTAACATTAGCAATGTCCCAAGAGCTAATATTTTGATCAAAGGCAACAGCATTTTTAAACATCTCTTGCATGTTTAGCACTGCACTCACATCCCAACTACTAATATCTTGATTAAAACCGGTAGCCCCATCAAACACACCCCACATATTAGTGACTTTAGCAACATTCCAACTGTTTAATTCTTGGTTAAAGGCAACAGCACCTCTAAACAAATAATCCATTTGGTTTACATTAGAAACATTCCAAGCATCGATATTTTGATTAAAGGCAGGTGCATTACTAAACATTCCTTGAAGATTGATTACTGAAGAAACATTCCAAGTACCAATTGGTTGATTAAAGGATAATGCTCCTTCAAACATGCCACTCATTTGAGTAACTTTACTAACATCCCATGCACTTATATCATAATTAAAGTTTTTTACCCAAGTAAACATTACACTCATATCGGTTACATTGCCTACTTGCCAAGCTCCAATATTTTGATCAAAAAGTAATGTTCCCCAAAACATCCCCTTCATATTAGTAACCAAACCAACATTCCATAAGCCTAGATCTTGATTGAATTCTTTGTTTTGAAAAAACATAAAGCTCATGTTTTTTACTTTCCCCGTATTCCAACTCCCTATAGGACTGTTATAAGAACAGTACGAAAACATATTGTTCATATCAGTCACCTCACTTACAACCCAAGAATTTAGATCTTGATTAAATGTCTTAGCAAAAGAAAACATCCTAGACATATTTGTTACTTTTCCAACATTCCATGTTCCTATTGCCTGGTTAAATACATCTGTACTGGCAAACATAGAACCCATATTAGTTACTTTTGCAACATTCCATACACCAATTGGCTGGTTAAATGCCTTTGCATTTTGAAACATCCCTAGCATACTAGTAACTTTTTCAACATTCCAACTTTCAATATTCTGATTGAATACTGTAGCGCCAGAAAAGACACCATTCATATTTTCAATAGTACTCACATCCCATCCAGAAATATCCTGATTAAGACTACTTGCATTTGAAAACATGTATGACATGTCTATTACCAAACTTAAATCTGGGACATCTCCTGCATTCACAACAAGATTTTTACAGCCATAAAAACTCCTTTCCATAGAAGTCCAAGCTATATTTCCCCACTGCTCTACAGACAGTATCTTTTCTTTATCTCCTGTATAATTAAAGTAAATACGCGGAAACTGCCCTCTAATACGAATAGTGTAAGTACCAGCTACACCAAAATCATGAGTAACATCGCCAACTATTCCAAATTCATCAAAAACACCATCGTTATCCCAATCTACATCGTAGTTATAGGTTTCTCCGGAAAATGTTGGAATTGTAATTTGGGTGGCTGTGGAACTACCAGAGTTATCGGTTTTCCAAGTGGTTCTAAAATCTTGAGCAGTACTTGTGTAAATTAAAAAGCACAGCAACGTGGTAATAATTGCTTTCATGTTGGGACAGTTAGCGTTAGAGGTTTATTATACCCTAAAAAAGCACAACACTCTCATTTTAAGCAGTGTGGGCTATAGGTGGTTTTAAGGATAAAAATACTAGATAGATCATTTCTCCTTATTCCCTGTTTATAGTGAAAATCATACCCCTGAAAACAGGGATAAGGAATAGTAGAAAAATAAAAAGCTCGCTAGTTTTCTGTTTATCACAAAAAACTTAACGAGCTTCTTTATATCTGAATGAGGCAAAACATTAAAACTTTGCCCTAACTATATCAATAATCTTAGTAAAATAATTCTACTATTCAAAAAACCAAACATCGTTTTTAAACAAACCAAAATCAGAACCTCCAATAGTAAGCATTTTATCATTAAAAACAGTAGTACTATGCCCAGCTCTATTTCGAAAAGCCATTGGAGAAACTACCTTTGTAAATATTATACCATCTTCGGTATACATAATATCGTTGGTAAGTTCAGATCCTGTAGTTGTTCCTGCTATAATCCATATTTTATTATCATAAACAGTAGCTGTATGCTCATTCCTAACATCAAAAGAACCATTGTTTTCAAGCTGTACCCAATTGACACCATCTGTACTATTCCAAACATCGTTTTTAAGTCCATTGCTATACCCACCTATAATCCATATTTTGTCTTTATAAACCAAAGTTGTATGATCATATCGTCTACGGGTTGGGAAATTTGAATCTTGTTCTTTTGTCCAATGTTCGCCATCTTCACTTGACCAAGTTTCAAACTTAAAATCTTCATTTAACTTAATCCCTCCATGCATCCATAATTTCCCTTTAAAAGAAACTAAAGAAAATCCTGATCTTTCTGAAAACTCAGCACTATCTGTTACTTTATTCCAAGTAATACCGTCGGTGCTATTCCAGATATCATTGGTAGCATTATCTTCTACTTCTCCTCCAATAAGCCATAGTTTATCTTTAAAGACAACAACTGCATGGTGCTTTCTTGGTTCAAACCTATCTGATGTTGGTATTTGATTCCAGGTTAGTCCATCTTCACTAGTCCAAATTTCATCTTTATTTGGGCGTTTATCACCTCCAATTAAAAACAGCTTTCCATTAAAAACAGTACAAGTATGGTCATATCTTCCCGAAAAATCTGCGTTTAATACCGTTGCAGCTTCAGGAATTTGAATTGCTCTTGTTGTAAAACTAAATACAGAACTTTCGGTAGATTTCCCTTTAGTATCAAAAGCAATAACCTTCCAATAATAAGTTGTATTTAGCGCCAGTTTATCCTCAATTTTATAAGTTGTCTCTTGTAAATTATTTGTTAGCTCATTCTCTGGAGATTCTTTAATATCCAACACTAATTTGTACGACACATCATCTCCATCTGGATCTATTGCATTTTCCCAAGTAAAACTAGGATATGGATCTACTTTTTCTTCCTTATCAGCAATAGTAAGTAACGAAAAAGTTTTGGGAGCGCTATTCTCAACAATAGCGGAATCATCATTTTTACATCCTATAAAAACTAGGGATGCAATCAAAAAAACATAAGTATTTCTCATAGCAATAAAATAAAGGGCTTTCTTTTAAAACAATCATCAAAGCGTACTTACAAATGAAGTTTTATAATGTGTTTATTTTTTTTCGTAAAAATAGTCCTAATACTTCAACTCAAAAGAGATAGAAAAGAAATTTAAGTAATTCTTAACATAGTAGAGTCTAGTGTTAAAAATAGTCTTAAAATAAGCTATAGCTAGAATCAACTAGCTATAGCTTAATAATATTTTTTTAACTAAACTGTATTACTTTTTACGCATATAAATAGAAATCGGAACTCCAGTAAAATTATAGTGTTCCCGAAGCTTATTTTCCAAGAAACGGATATAGGATTCTCTTACATATTGTGGTAAATTACAGAAAAATGCAAATTGCGGATGATTTGTCGGCAATTGCATACAGTATTTTATTTTTATAAACTTTCCTTTTAAAGCTGGCGGAGAATAATTCTCGATTAATGGCAACATTAGCTCATTAAGTTTACTTGTTGATATGCGGAGTGATCTTCCTTGATAAACTTCCACAGCAGTTTCTATCGCTTTAAACAAACGTTGCTTTGTTAATGCTGATATAAAGATAATTGGCACATCTGTAAATGGTGCTGTTTGCTCTTTAATATGAGTTTCAAAGGCCTTAGTAGTGTGGGTATCTTTATCTACTAAATCCCATTTATTTACTAGTATTACAATTCCTTTATTGTTATTAACCGCAAGCCAAAATATTTTTTGCACCTGTGAATCAAATCCACGAGTAGCATCAACCACTAACAAACATACATCTGCATGTTCTATAGCACGTACCGATCGCATTACAGAATAAAATTCTAAATCTTCTTTCACCTTAGTTTTTCTACGAATACCCGCAGTATCTACTAAGTTAAACTCAAAACCGTACCTATTATATTTTGTATCTATACTATCTCTTGTTGTTCCGGCAATGTCAGTAACAATATAGCGTTCTTCACCAATAAGTGCATTTATAAAAGATGATTTTCCTGCATTAGGTCTTCCTACCACTGCAAAACGTGGTAAATCGTCTTTATCGTCTCCTTCTACTTCCGGAGGAAGTACTTTTACAAGTTCATCTAAGAGTTCACCTGTTCCACTTCCATTTATAGATGCTATTGGATAATATTCACCTAATCCTAATGAATAAAACTCGGCTGCATCATGTAACCTGTTGGCAGCATCTACTTTATTAACAGCCAAAAGCACAGGTTTATTAACACGCCTAAGCAAGTTAGCAACTTCTTCATCCATTCCTGTAATTCCTGTTTCTACATCAACTACAAAAACAATTACATCAGCTTCATCGATAGCCAATTCTACTTGTTTATCTATTTCTGCTTCAAAAACGTCATCACTTCCTACAACATAACCTCCAGTATCGATTACCGAAAACTCTCTTCCATTCCAATCTGTCTTTCCATAATGACGATCTCTGGTTACACCACTTACCGCATCTACAATGGCTTCTCTCCTTTGAATTAATCGATTAAAAAAAGTTGATTTCCCAACATTAGGTCTCCCTACAATAGCAACAATCGCGCCCATATTTTCTATTTAACGGGGCAAAGGTAGTGTATTTACTTGTACAAGAAAAAACTGTATCTTACACATCCATCTTTTTTTAAGAAAAAACATATTTCGAAAACAACTAACTAGCAAATACTTTTCTATGAATCTTAATAATGAAATTGTTTTTCGCCCTAGATTTCAACTAGAACTTGAAGAAAAAAACACAGCTATTCTTGCCCTATTTGAGAACTGTGCTAAAACGCAAAATCGTTTTATTGTCTCAAGAATAGATAATCATGTGTTTATTAAATTTCCTAAAAAAGAACAAACCTTTTGGTCTCCACAACTACATTTAGAAATTGATGAAACCACAACAAATAAAAGTCGCCTTTATGGCCTGTTTGGTCCTAACCCTACAGTATGGACTTTTTTTATGTTTTTTCATTTTATTGTGGCAATGGTATTTATTGCTATTGGAATATGGGTATACAGCAGCTGGAGTCTAAGCAAGCCCATACATTTGCCTCTAGCGCTATTATTTATTACTGTAATCATGTGGTTTGCTTTGTATTTTGGAGGTAGAATTGGCAAAGCAAGCGGTAAAAAAGAAATGCTCTTGCTGGATGGTTTTATGAAAGAAACACTACAATCTGCCTAATTTTAGCTACAAATAACGCAACCACCATTTATCACTATTATTTCTTTTATATTTCATATACTTTTTACAAATAGGGAATAATCCTAAAATAACAGCTATCCAAAGCACATAGACCACCCATAATGGATACCCATAGTTTACTAAGGTTGCATTTATAAATACTTCTGCCGTTAGAATTAAATCTCTCCAATCTCCTCCTAAAATCATATGAATTACAATTGCCAATATATGAATCACCAATACATGCAAAAAATAATAAAACAGAGGTACTTTGCCAAAAACCAAAAAGAAATCAGTGATTTTATTTTTCATATTCTCTACTAGATATAAAATTAAAAAAGAAGGTCCTATCGTAATCAATAAAAAAGCAAGTGAAGGCGGGTATTTTGTCACATTAAAAAACGAAAGTATCGTTAATATTGTGTTTTTCTGAACAGTCCAAGGCACTAAATCACCGTATATATTAATCCCCCTCAAAACAAAGAAAGCTATAATCGATGCAAATCCTAATAGGAGCAGCCATTTTTTTCGGATCTTCCCATTAAAATCTCGATGATATAGTGTTCCAAAACAATAACCCAAAACCATTAACCCAATCCAAGGAATAACTGGGTAATGAAAATAAAATGCACTAGTATCACTCATTGGAAGAAATTGATCTTGATGCAATAAATACCAAAATATTGAAGATACACTGTCTCCTTCTACTACAATACGATCCAACAAATTATGTCCTGAAACTAATAAAAAACCTGCTAATAAAAGTATTTTCTTGGGCAAGTAAATCAAAAACGACAAACAAAACATACTAAACCCTATAGCCCATATTACTTGAGACACTGGAAAACTATAGTAAATATCGAAGGACCATATAAAATTATTTAAAGCAAATTCTAAAAAAATCAACCACAAACCTCTTGTAATTAAAAACTTAAAAAGCTGTGACTTATTCTTTTTACTCCCGTATAAAAAAGCAGAAGTCCCTGCTAAAAAAACAAATACAGGAGCACAAAAATGAGTGATAAATCGAGTAAAAAAAAGTAATGGAGTTGTCGTTTCCATTGCCGTAGGGTCACCAAAAAACGATTCGTAATAAAAAAAACTTCGCACATGATCTAATGCCATGATTACCATAACGACTCCTCGAAGCATATCTATTGCTATTATTCTTTTTGAAGGTATATTTATCATGTGTCTATTATTCTATTACGTTGGGTAAATAGTATATCCTTTATTGTCATTTTTCAATAATGACAATCTTTTTAGCATGATTGGTTCATGTATAATTTCAAAAAAAAAAACATCCTACATTTCTTGAGTGAGCAAGAACACTATTTCAAAATGAGTTACATCCGTATTTGAATATAATCGCCTGGGATTTTTTTAAATCGCATTTGGATAAAAAATGCGTTTTTTTGCATCTGCTTCAAATGTGCTCTGGGACCAATCCATTCCCATTTTGCTCTTTCTTTTATCTCTATTTTTCCATTCTTGTTTTTTACTCTCTTTTTGTTTTCGGCATACCTTTTCGTAAATCTTAGCCATTGGTCTCGAGAAGGGTTTGCTTTATTATTATTACGTTTATAATAGATCCTAGTACTTGCAAAATGTGTAGCAATGCCAATTTCAGGGTTTGGTCTTTCTCCTCTCAATACTGCTATAACTAATGTTCTAACAGCTATGGGAATATTTTTCCATTCTTTTTGTTGAAGCTCCACATGTCTTCTTCGTTGAATACCTCCTTTTACTCTCATATATTCATTAGCATCTTTTAAGGTATTACTATTAAAACGTGCTCTTAATTTTTTATTTTTTATGAATTTCTGTAATGTCGTGGAATACTTTCTTAACAGTTCTTCAAACGAACTCCATCTGTTCACCACTACAAACCTGTTAATCATGGTCCAGAGTTCTCCAACACCATTTGTATGATTCTCTCCCATAGCCAGTCTGGCCATCCAAATTGCATCTGTTGGAGTAAACTTATAAACACTACTTCTTGCATTCCTATACAAGCTTGTAATGTTTTCATTAACTACAATTCTCCCTAAATCGCTTGGTATACCCTCTAAATCAGTTCCGTTTATATTTGTAGTTGTAGTCTGTTGTGGCTGTATAGAATTAGATGGCTCATTTAGAGGTTTATCAAAGATGTCTTGTTTTTGTAATAATGGACGAATAAATAAATTTCTGATTTTGTTCCATTCTCTAGCACTATTACTTCCTTTTTTAATCTTTTTGTTTCGTTGGCTAGGGAATCTATAATAAAATACAATATCTGTCAATTCGTTTTCTTTTTGTCCATTACTAATGGCTTCAAATAATCTTAAAGAAAATCGACCAAAATCATAAATTCCAAGACCAATCTTACCTAAAAGCAAAGCTATGTTTGAAAAAGATTTAGAATTACTGTTTTTATGAGAAATAATAGATTGAGATTCTTTAAAACTTCTAAATCTCAATATACCAAAATACTCTTTTAGTTTTATTCCCTTTAACTTTATGTGCCCGTTTTCATCCAACAATCGTTTTCTAATACCTACGCTTTGACCAACATTCCCTCCTATTACCTGCACATACCCTTTTACTTCATCTACATCCAATATGATATCAGAATGAGTTGCCCAATCCTTTCCATTTCCCACATTGCCAAAATTGACTCCAACTCTATTTCTATCTATAATTCTCTCTCCATTAACATTTTTAGTATACACAACACGACCATTGAACAATATATCTCCAACCCTAGGCTTAACTTCTTCGATTTTGTAAAACCATACAAAAACAGGCCCTTTATATCTTTTCTTCGTCAGATTTCTTTTTGCATCTCTGGCATAAATTACATGAGCTCTACCTTTTTTAAAAGGAGGGCTACCTCCAGCTTTATCAATAACATAAGATACAAATGCTGCACTCCAAGGTCTTCTTTGCTTTATTCTCCAGTTTATCCCCTTAACATTAACCACACTTCTCCAATAATTTTCAAGATGTGCCCTTGCATTTACTTGTGTTTCTTTTAATTCTTTACCATCCTTATGCCATTTATCATATTCTTCTCTAGCAATTTTTACAATATTATTTATAAGAGATTGTCCGTTTTTAACATCTTCTTTTTCATAATCCAGTATTTTATATTCTTCCTCATAGTCGTTCTGGGAATCTGTTCTTTGCAAATAACCCTCAAATTCTTCAAAAGAATCCTCATCAGAACCTACAAGCTCATAATCAATTCCCTGCTCTCTTTCTCCTTCATAATCTGTATACTCAACACCCTGCTCCTCTTCTATTTCCATCTCTTCTTGAAAATCATCCTCATTATCCAAAAATTCACTCTCATATTCATCTTCTTCAAAAAAAGAATCAATTTCTATTTCGATATCAAACTCTTCTTCTTCCCAATCTTCCTCCATTTCTGATTCTTCATCCCAATCCTCTTGCCATTCTTCTTCAAATTCATCTTCGGCAACTAATTCAGTCGTAAAAAAAGGACTATTAAATTGCCTTGACTGGGAATGTTCCTCTGGAGAAAAACCTTCTAACCCCTGTAATTCTTTATCAAAATAAGGTGTTTTTAAAGTGCTCATTTTTTCGTGATTTTAATTGCTTAAGCAAAAATTATTATGAAAATTGTTTTTCAATTCCGTTGGTACTCGGAACCTGCGCTGGTGTATACCCTCGGTAATTGCTATTGGCTATACTTACATTATGACCTCTACGTACTTTCATATCTCTTCCGGTAGAGTATCCCCAATGTGTGATTATAGTCCGCATATCTGACTCGATTGGATTTGCTGTAGTGCTATCCTTAAAAAGTGAAGAAATGTTTTCTTCGCTATTAAAAACACCAGTTTCTATCAAAGTAAGTATTCTCGACATCGGTTTGCCAATTGAAAGAAATCATAGGATTTTGCATGCACCGGTACACCCACACGTTCCGCTATTCTATACAATCGTTGATCTTCTCGTGTGCCTTCTGCCCGTAAAGAAGCAACAATAGGAGAATCAAATTCTAAGGTAAGGTGAAACCAAGACATCATAGATACCGCATAAAACTCTTCTCTAGAGATATTCCCATTTAGCCTACGATCATTAAGCATGTCGTGAAGTTGTCTCGCCAAACTTGCTATTCCAGCATCATCGGTACGGTTTTCTCCACTAGAGTTTTTAGTATTTACAATACCTACCCATACTTCACTAAGAAAATCTTCAAAAGAGGAAACAAAGTCACGATTAGCACTCTCTGCTTTTACAAAGTTAAAAGGCTTGTTATAAATATCTCCATGATTTAAATCCATTCCAAACATCCTGAAATAATTATTTCTTCTAGTAGCTTCTAAATTGGGTCTAATATCACTGACAACATTATAAATGGAAAAAGGAGCGGGATTACTAAAAAACAATTCTTCTGTATTACGTAACCAAAACTGAGCCTCTTTGGTAGGAACCCCAATTTTTTCGCCATGTAGGTGCTCAAATAAAACAGTTCGAAAAACTTTATATACAGCGGTGTTTTCTATTAAATATGCATATATCAAATGATCCCATCTCGAATAACAATGTAAAATCTCTCGATTTGTTGCAGAAAATCCATTTGATTTTTTCGTATTAAAAATCGCATCTATAAAGTAATCAGGAAGTTGTGATATTTCGCTTCGCCGATTGGGATTGCCTACTGCGTCTCCTGCTTCATGGATTCTAGATTCCCAACCCAATTCTAATAAAGCTCTAATTTCTACTGGATGTAAGCAGAATAATTCCTTTATCCTATCCTGCCTTTCCTTTATTCTATCTGATCTATTCTCTTTGGTTCCAGTCCCTACAATTCTATCAAACATAATTTCTATTTTTTAAATGATTTAATTCCTTTATAGCTTTTCAATCTATACGAACATCCCTATTACAGGCTTCTTTTTTATCTAAAAGCGGTAATTTCCATTCTGGTAACTTTGAATTATTCAAGCTTCCATGTAAAGCCTCCTTAATACTTATAAATAATAGTTCAACCTCGGATGATGGTGGACTAACTGCTGCTGCTATTTCTGTTGTTATTAACGCTTCTGATCTCATTGCTTTTGGTACTTCCTGTTTTGCAGGGGCAACTTGTCTTTTTATAGCCCCTTTTAATGCAGCTCCATGTGTTTTAACGATCTTCTTAGATTTGTTTTCTGCTTCCATTTTCATATATTTTATAGTTATAATTTTCTTTATGCTGCTCCTAAGCTTCTGCCTAGAGTAAGCATCCATTTTCGCTGCTGCTCTAATAATTGTGGTACTTGGCTTGGCTTAGTTGCAATTTGATAACCTCCCATAGCCAATAATCTTATGGCTTCTTTAGAAACCCAATGATGAGAGGTAAATAACGAGTGACCTGCCTGGTTTTTTAATTCTGACAAGTGCTGTGGAGCTACCCTATTTGGTTTTATCCAATAACTAATAGATTGGTTTCCAAAAGCCTTCATAGGAATTTGCAAACAACTATGAGCTATTTTCCTCAGTAAAGGGATTGATTGTCTTATCAATTTTTGAACTATTAATGGTGCATCTTCAATCGGATGCTTTTGTGTCCATACACGCTCCATACTATCCCAAGGGCCATCTCCATAGCACAATCTACACATACTAATTCCCAGCAATAATCTTAGGTAACTTATAGGATGAGGATCTTGAGGACTGTATCTAAAAACAAACTTACTGCTCCCAGAAACCACATCACATAAACCAGCAACAGCGGCATATCCCGTATGGACAAATGCAAATGTATCTGCAGCAATTTCTGATGACCATCCTGACCATAATTCTGCTAATACTATAGATTCTTCTTTTAACCTTTCATATAAAACATCGGCAAGCTCAGTATTCCAATTAAGCATATATGCAATTTGGTGTCCAGATTCATGAATTAAAGATGTAGGACGATACAAATTATGCCGAACAACCTTTATAGCCGCAACTGGACTTACCGTTTTACCATCCCAAAGCTTTAATCTTGCCTTAAGTATAGAACCTCCATAACCTTTAGCTACATAGACTAATACCAGAGGAGTTTTTTTTCCTAAAGGCTCTAAAATCATTTTCATACTGTTATACGCAATACGGTCACATGCCCTCATTAAAGTCGCCATATCCTCATTAGTTCTTGTATTAATTGCGTCTGTATAAAAATCCAACATGGTTTCTGTAAGCAAATATTTTTTTTTAAATGCATCTGACTTCTGTTGCAAACTTTTTAATTGCTGTATTGATTTTGCAGCTTTCAAATGCTGTTGTAACTTTAAAACATCTGGTTGAAGCCTGTTTAATCCTTCTTCTAAACTATTTTTCAATGCTATATTCAAGTTATAACCTAGTCCTTCCCATGCCAATGGTGATGCCAAATCTTTAAGTTTATACAAACGTGAGGTAGCCTGAATCCAATGCCCTATCTGTCTTGCAACCTGCTGGTATACATCATCAAATTCATTAAACATACTCATATCCTGGTTTTATGTTGATCATTAATTCCAGCTTTTTTTCTGAAAATATAGTTTCGGATAATTGTACTTTATTAAAGCCAATCAAGTTTTTTAACAGGCTAAACCCATCTGGAGCTTCCATTATTATTTCTATAGATACTCCATCTAATGCATCATCAACCGCTTTGACAAATTGTTCTGAATTGTTTAGTATATAGTTTGATAAAGAAGCATTGGTCCAACTAACTAGTTTGTCTCTTAACTTCTCCTGAATAATTCTTGGAATAAACATGAAAGCCTCCCCTGATTTTTTTCCAGGTATAACTTTAGGATGAACTATACTTATATTTTGAGAAGTATGCTTTGAAAATGCAGTTTTAATCCCTGAAAACAATAGCTTATTGATTAAAATTGAGGCATTTTCTTTTCTGTATTGTCTTATTTCAGAAGCAATATTCTGAGCCATGTTTTCACTTAAAAACAAAGACATTTTAATTGTATTTTTAATAAAATTGAGCTTTACTTTTAAGTTTGTTGTATTCCGCAAATAGTGTATTCCTGTTCCTGAAGTATATGTTTGAGGAAAAGCTCCAGGGATTTCCAAATAATAATATCGATGTTTACCAGTTATAGTTTTATTTAAACATTTTGATCTGCATTTACAACCTAAAGCTGGTTCCCCCAATAACAGCCCTGAAGCAATAGATGTTAATGGGAAAATTTGTTTTGAGATTATACTTGGATCTAGGTTTGTCTGTCTATTAAAAACTTCGTCATTAGTAATAATTTCATGTATATTACCTTCTGGCATCGTTTCATATAAATGAATTGTAGCCGGAGTACTCGTATTTATAGCAACTCCAAATTGATCTTCTAACACGTTTTTTATAGCATTACCTCCAAAAGTTTTTACTTCATTTACCATATATGGAGTTAATACAATATCAAGTTCTTTATTGAGTTTTTTAAACTTGCACTTTCTTTTTCTCTTTCTGTTTTTCTTTCTTTTCCAAACTGTTTTTTTGCTTAATGATTCTCTTAAATAAGGATCTTTTCCATACTGTTCTTGAGATAGTATATCCGGTAAGTAAGCACTGGCCATATTTTCAAAAACATGAATCATATGATTTTCTGCTAGGGCTTCATTTTCAAAGCTCGTTTCTGGTAATTTTGCCATTTCCAAAGTTGTATTCTCTATTACCGTGGCAATGGTATCATAGCCATCTTCAATTTCCGATTCGGGGGCTACTTCAAAACCAAACTTAGCCAAACCTTTATCTATTATATGCTTGGCGAACTTTACACTGTCTTTTTTACGAACACCTACCCATTTCGAGAAAAAACCTCCCAAATGCTTACCTATAAAAGAAATCGCTTTTTTCCGACCTCCTAAAAGTTTAGATGCCAAAACTATGGCAGAAATAAATTCATCTATTACTGGTTGTGTTGACTCCTCCTCACTTAAATCTTTTAACCCATCAACAAACTTCTTCCTACTATTTTCCATTTCTAGTAAATTGTAGTCCAACATAAGTTCATCTTCAAAGATCCCCTCAAACTCCTTATCTACTAGTTCTAATTCTTCTTGACTGGAAGCTGTTATTAAATTGGCTAGATAAAAGTCAAATTTTTGCTGCTCATATTCTATTTCTTTTTCAGCATATGCTTTCTTTATATCTACACCTATTTTTTTTAAAATCTTATCAGTAATATGCCTATATTTTTTAGGGATTTTTTTAAAAAGCCCCATTTTATATGCCAATTTAATTAGACCAGGGAATATTTTCTTAAACACTATCATTATGTGTTTTAATGCAGCATCCGCTAAAAATTTAATTCCTTTTTTTGCTGCCCTTTTTACTCTTTTAAAAGCCTTTTTTGCTTTCTTTTTAAGTGATTTAACTCCTTTTTTAGCGAGTTTTTTTAAACTGGAGAATCCCCAATATTCAATTTCAGGAGCTGTTGTTTCCATCTGAATTGTATATTGATCTATTAAATGCTCCCATTCCACTTCGTTCATGGTCTCAATATCATGTTCATTAACTATAGCAATAGTATGATCCATAAACCGATCCATTTCATTTAAAAGAGGAGCGAAATGTTCAGAGAGCGATCGTTCAACTAGTACTTCATGATTTTGTATACCATTATCTTGTTTAGTTATATAATCCTCATAAAAACTTTTAGCTTCATTAGCAAGTCCTTCCAAAACCTCATCTAATTCATCATCATAGAAGTCATCCATTAATTCAACAAGAGTTTCATTTTCTAGATCGTCTTCTTTCTCCATTCCCTTTAACTCATATACGGACTTAAATGGGCTATACATTGGTAATGCATCATGCATAACACTTGAAGGAATGGGCTCTACTTGTTTAAAATTGACTAGGTTTAAAAAGGGAGATTCTGAATCCTGAATTGCTTCATTTGCTGCTAATTTTTTCATGACAGTTAGTTTTTATATCGTTCTTTTACTTTTTTCTGCTAAAAATCCTACTTAAGAAATCAAATTAAAATGTATAGCATACTATTCTTTTAATTGTTTCTTTTAGGTACTTTTTGAGACGGATATTATGCTACTAAATCAAGAACCCTGACCTCATCGTTCGAGGTCAGATCCTGAAAAAACATTTTAATATGAGGCAATCCTTTACGAGGGATTAAAAAAAGGTAAGGGAAGAATAAAACTATTCCTAAAAAAGTTAATCTTATTACAGAGCAGTTACTTGGTTGGTGTTTTCACACAATACTACTATACTTAGGACAAGGTCATTTACGATTCGTTTAAATGCTACTTGTATTTTTTGCTTTAAAGCAATGCTGTCAATTATATGTAATTCAATCGCATTATAAGTTTAAATAGGATTGTACTTCTTCATAATTCTTAAAATTAACACCGCTGGCATCAGTACCTTCTACCAGTACAAATCGTAACCTAAGATTAGATTGAGTAAAAGTTGAGCGTAATGTAACTTGCCCTATCTCTATTCTGTCAATTTCTAGGATGATTTCCTTAGATTGACTAAGCGGTAGCACTTCCCAATAATCATTACCTGTTACTGTTACATAACCATAAACAATACCGTTGTCAAATATATCTTGTGTTAATTCTGGAATTTCAATAACAGTAATCCCAGTAGAGATCGTTTGATCTTCAAATAAAACAGAAACTACATTAGCATTCCCATCTTGTCCATTAGTTCCATCAATTCCTTCGGTACCTTGTAATCCTATTTCTCCATCAGCTCCATCTTCTCCAGAACAAGAATTTAAAGTCAATCCAAGAATTAAAATAAGTACTACGAAACTAAAAAAGTTAGTTGTTTTCATTATCATATATTTTGAGTTTATAAAGGCTGTTATAACACCAACAATTCGTTGAATTATTAACATTTATACAATAGTACCCATAAGCTTCAAAAAACACATGTGCTATCTATTCAAAACCTAGCAGTATTTTGAATATCAATAAAAAAAGGATGTATTATTATTGCATTTCAAATAAAAAACACAGCTTAACTATATCTTTTTCAGCTTCTTACATATGTCATTTGGAGGCAAACCAAATTCATTTTTAAAAGCACGACTAAACCATGAGGGATCATTAAAACCAACCTCATACCCCACTTCTGAAACTGTTTTTTCGGAAGTAAGTAATAGTTCTTTGGCTTTTTGCAGACGTATGGAACGGATATATATTCCTGTAGATGTATTGGTAATTGCTTTTAATTTTCTGTAGATTTGAGATTCACTTAAATTCATTTTTTGAGCCAATTGTACTGGTCCAAAAGTAGATTTATTCATTTCCTCAGAAATTACTTTTATTATCTTTTGAAGAAATTTAGTTTCTGGATTCTCTTCCTTTATTGCCATTATCTGGCTAAAACTATTTATTGGAATTTTCTGAAGCATTTTTTTTCGTAGTAGCAACAATTGATCTAACCTTGTAAAAAGCTCTTCTTTTATAAAAGGTTTCGCCAAATATGCATCAGCACCATGAGAAAGGCCTTTAATCCTATCTTTAATACTAACCTTTGCTGTTAGTAATATTATAGGAATATGATCGGTACGCTCGTCAGTTTTTAAGGTATGGCAAACTTCAAATCCATCTTTTTCTGGCATCATTACATCACTTATAATAATATCTGGAATTCTTTCATAGGCTAGTGCTATACCAATAGCACCATCTATAGCATGTATGGTTTTATATTTTTGATGGAGACAAGTCTTTAAATAATCCGCAACATCTATATTATCTTCAATAATAAGCGCCAAAGGCAAATCTGAATCTTCTTTAAAAAAGGACTCCTCTTTTTTATTGATATCAGTAGCCACTTCTGTAAAAACATTAGCCGTTATTTCTATATTTTTTGTTTTTATAGCGGCATTACTAATTGGAAGTTCAATAATAAACATACTACCCTTTTCCAAAATACTCTCTACTCTTATGGTTCCATTCATAAGCACCACAAGCTCTTGGGTTATAGAAAGTCCAATCCCTGTTCCTGTAACACCATTAGATTTGGGGCTATTTATTTGATAGAATTTATTAAAAATAGTGGAACGCTCTTCTTTTGAAATCCCCATCCCGTTATCTTTTACTTTCAGTATAAAACAAGAAGTACCATCCTTGTCTACCTTATTAAGATGCACCGTTATTTTTCCTTTATTAGCGGTAAACTTTATGGCATTAGAAAGTAAGTTAGAAATAATTACTGCCAGTTTATTAGCGTCTATATCCATTTCTAAAACTTCTATTTCTGAATATACATTCAAGTCAATATTTTTATCGCCAGCAAGAGAATGAAAACTTTCACTTAAATATCTTACAAAAGGAACAATATTGGTTTGTACCAATTGCAATTCCATGTTTCCACTTTCTAATTTTGCTAAATCTAGCATCTCATTTACCAAATCCAATAACTTTCTTCCATTGCGATAGATCATTGTTAATGGTTTTTCTGCTGCCTTAAAGTTTTCCTTTTTGGCCTCAGTCTTTAATGCATTTGCCATTCCAAGAATTACTGTAAGTGGTGTTCTAAATTCGTGCGTAATATTAGTATACAGACTGTTTTTTAATTGATTAATATCTCGTAATCTGGTACTTTCTGCTAAGGCCATTTTTTTGTCTAATTGAAATCTATAAAACGAATTTCCAAGTATCAATAAGATTAAAACATAAGAGATATAGGCCCACCAAGTTCCATACCAAGGAGAGAGAATTTCAAAAGAGAAGGCTGCAATTTTCTCTCCATAAACTCCATCATTATTGGCTGCAAGTACTTTAAAGGTGTAGTTCCCTGGTTGCAAGCCTGGATATAACACTTTCCGGTTAGCTACAGGAATATTCCATTCTTTATCAAGACCTTCTAACTTATATTTAAACTTGTTTTTTTCTAAATGTGTAAAACTCGTTGTTGTAAAATGAAAACTTAGAAAATTTTTGTTATGTGGTAAGATTAAGTCTTTTGGCAATTGTTTATCCCCTTCTGCATTTTTAGCAAATGGATAAATATCCTCTTTACCATCAAACAACTCTACGGAAGAAATAAAAGTAAAAGGCGCTACTTTATTTTTAGGCAACTGATACAAAGGAAATGAAGAAATTTCGGTTAATCCAACAGCCCAAAGCATTCCATTAGTACTTTCTAACAGTTGACAATGAGGAAAAGGAGCTTTAAACCAACCATCTATTTGATCAAAACATCGAATAGATGGTGATGCTTCTCCAAAATTTAAAGAACAAATACCATTCTGTCCTGCTACCCAAATACGGTTTAATTGATCAACATGAACATCTAAAATTACATCGGTAGATAAGCCATCTAGTTCTGACCACTGATGGATGAGAACAGGTTCATTTTCGATATTAAAGCTACATTGCCATAATCCCTCTCCTTGTGTACTTAGCCATAACTGTCCTGTTTCATCAATTGCTGATCCAGTGATAATAGGGTAAGGTGTTGCTGGTGATGGAAAACTCCATCGCTGTAACTTTTTATTTTTTAAAACAAACAACCCTTTATCACTAACTGCCCATATGGATTTATCAGGACTTTCTATAATATTTCGAAATAATGGAAGCTCTTTGTCATCAATACCTACCATATAGTTTTCAAAACTTATCTTACCATCCGTAGCGACTACAATATGACTAATTCCACCATCTCCTCCAGACCATAATTCTCCATCTTTTGATTTATAAAAAAAATACTGCCCTTTATTTCCAAGACCTTCTTTTTCTGTATAGGATTCTTTAGCACCATTTCTTTCCAAGATAATTCCTCTCATACTTGTACCATACCAAATCCAACCATTTTCATCTGGATAAATAGCTCCTGTTAATGAATTTCTAGGTACATCGATAGTTGTAAAAGGAACAAACGCATCATTTTTATATCTTAAAATTTTCTCCTTACTACTACCAACTATTATTTCTCCATTAGGAAGTTGAGCAATACTATGGTTAGAATGCAATAATGCTTCGTCAGAAAAAGACCAAGTCTTAAAATAACTTGGAGTCAATTTCAATAAATTTCCCTCAGCTCCAATCCAAAAATTACCTTCTCTGTCGATAATCATTTCTTTATAGTAAAGGTTGTTATACTTTCTAAAAGTATGGAGAGATTTTAATTTGCCGTCTTTCCATTCTAACAACTCTTGTGTACTTAGAAAATAGATGCTAGAATCATTACTTGCAAAGATGTATACAGAAGAATTAGTTAGTGTTTTAAATTGATTTTTTTCTTGAAAAATAAGTCCTGTCTCTTCAGATCCCCAAAAGACATTGTCGTTATCAAATGCAGCTACAGCACTATAATGATGAGATACTGTATCGTCTTTCCAATAAACCTGTAATTGCTTGCCATCAAAAGATACACGCCTATTATACACGCCTAACCACGTTTTTCCTTCACCATCAGTATCAATATCCCAAACACGTTGAGGTCCTATCTTTTTTTCCCATTGCTCATTACTAACAATAGGATGTATTTCTATTTCTTGATTTTCTGTAAGCTTTGATAAATCTGAAGGAGAAAGTACAAATGGTATAAAACCAAGGCCTCCAATCCAGGCATTATTATCAGCATTAAAATGAATAACCTTAACATCCATTTTTCTCAAAGATGAAACATGAAATTGTCCATTCTTATAGTAAAAAAGACCATTCACCCCGCCAATCCATAATGTTCCAGTAGCATCTTCTGCTATACTGTGTATTTCTCCTAAAAAGGTATTTCCTGCTCTAGTAAAATTTTTAAATTCATATCCATCAAAACGGCTTATCCCTGGTTGATTCCCTACCCAAATAAAACCATCTTTATCCTGAAATAGCGCAGAGATATCTGATGAATTCAGTCCTTTGTTGGCTCCTACAGTGGTTACCATATAACGTACTGGAGGGCTAGTGTCTTTTAAGTTAATGTTGTCTTGAGAATTTACTCTTAAAAACATTAGACTAAGCAATAACACCATCCAAAAATGACAAAATGTATCCATCTTAGGTAAAGAAAATATGTGTTCTTTGTTCTCCATTATATTAGCGTTGTTATTGCTTAGTCTATTTTTCTTCTCCTTTAATAGAAAATGCTATTTAATCAATACAGTATATTAAAAACCTTCTAATATCTTTTAGCGTTGCCAGGAACTCTATAATATATAAAACTTGTAAAATATCAAATGTTGGGGGAATCCTTAATAACAAGGGCTATCTGATTTAAACCATCTATTTAAAAAAAATATAGCTTTGTTAATAATTAGTTGTAATCTTTTTTTTAAGTCAGCAATACCTATCTTCTCTACCTGAAAACATCAATTTCTTCTGTATAAAAACAAATAAATGACACGCTATCAGGCTTATCCTTAGAAGACCTGCATCTCCAATTCATTTACAAGTTAAAGCTTTTTTAATTGATTTAAAAGTACTGATTTAACATATCTCCTCATTTGATATGAAGCATGCTACATATTCTAACAAAAAAACGTCATCTATTCTTTTAAAAAACAGATGACGTTTTATATTTTTTGGATTGGTATTTCTATAAAGCGTTGTTATTAACTCTAATGCATCATAAATCTTCCACCACGACGTCCTTTTCCGCCTCCTGCTTTTGCTATTTTATAGGAGAAGCTAAGCATAAAATATTGCTTTAATACTGTACCTTGAGAATCACTAATATAATCTGCAGTTACTGTTCTTCTGGTATTGATATTTTGATCTAATAAGTCGTATACTTTTAATTTTAGTAACCCTTTATCCTTCAACATTTTTAATCCTAAACTTACATTCCAGAAAACAGCTCCTTTATCAAAACCTGGCGCTACATTAGGATTATAACTGTACTGAATATCATTACCAAAAACAATGTTTTTTGGCCAATATGTGGTTGTTCTTAAGGAAACTCTGTGATTCAAGAAATCATTATCTTCAAACTCATCTAAACTATAGGTAGATTTATTAATACTCAATCTATAACTTGGCTCTATTTCTACCAACTCCTTATAGTTAAAAGTCAATCGCAAACTTGGAGTAATTCCGGTAGTATTGGTAGCATATTTCACCTCATTATTAAAACTATATCGTTTAGAAAGATTGGCATTTAAACCTATTCTATATTTCCATGAAACATCATCTTTTTTTATCGTTTTACTATATGATCCGCCAAGATAACCACTATAATTTCCATTTACATTGGTATATGTAGTTTCTCTTGTAAAATCATCCGTATTTGTGGTTGTGATCTGTGTAACTTCATCGTCTTTAAAACTTACAGATCCATAAATAAACATTCCCGTTCTTGACTTAAAATCAAAATTATTATAGTGCATTCTTATATTATGGCTATACGACCTGTCCAAATCTGGATTACCAATAATAATATGATTTAAGTTACTTTCATTTGCAATAGGTTGTAGTTGTGTTACAGAAGGTGTTTCTGAACGTGTATTGTAATTAAAAGAAATTCGCTGCCCTTGCTTAATTTTATATCTAATACGACCACTTAGAGCTAGGTCATTAAACGATTTATCAAAAGATACATCTTGTAAATAATCCTCATTTTTTAATTCTGTATTTAACAATCCAACACTAAAACTCGTGTACAATTTATCACCTTCATATTTTAAACCTACCGTTGGTTTCTTTACCGTATAGCTAGATTTTAAATTAGAACTTAATCGAGTATCAAAATTAGAATAAGTACCTGTCCCAGCATCCAAATCATACACAGATCTTTGATTTTTTTCCTTTGTTTGTTCTACTTCATAATTAAGGTCTAAGAATAGTTTTTCTTTTAAACGTTGCCTATATTCCAAATCCAAACTCCATTCGTTTTCTTTGGCATCTTTGTCTATATATTGCCTTTTAGATATTTCGCTAGCTGTAGTTCCAAAAATCTTACGTTCTGTATTTAAATAATCGTCCGAAATATTGTTTTGGCTACTTCCATTAAAACGTAAACTTACGTAACTGCCTTTAGGTCCAAACTTTTTGATAATATTAATATTGCTTCCAAAATTTCTACGTTCATTTTCAGAAGTATTTGTAGTGCTACTGGTATTCTCTAAAATTTTAGTTCCATTCAATTCAGAAAAAGATTCATTATCATTTACAGTTCCAGATTTCCCTTTAGAAAAATTATAGCTTGGTCTTATGGTAACCTTCAAAGTAGAATCCAATTCAAATTCCAGCTTTCCTCCCAGTCTATGACTATCATTTTCGCCAATATAAGAAGAAGTCGAATTCGTAAAAAAGCTTTCTCCATTAGGTAAAAAGTTTTCCCTGTTCTCTTTTGATTCATTTTCAGAATCAGCTTTTGCATAGAAATAGTCAGCAGATATATCTTTATTCTCCCCCAATTCATCAACATAATTGGCTCCAACATTGGCACTTGTGGTAATTCCTTGCCCCATACCAAAACTACGCCCATTTATAGAAAATGCATTTCCATTTCTGTTCATAGAGAAACCTCCACCTCCACTTCCCATCATATCAAAAACCTCATCAAAAGAAAATCCTGAGCTATTAATATTATTAGCACTTGCTAAAACACTTAGTCGCCTATCATTATTAAAGTAGTTTCCCATTCCACTAAGGTCATAGCGATCGTCACTACCATAACCAGCAGATACTCTTCCAAAAAAACCTTTGTTTTTATCTTTTTTTAAAGTGATGTTTATACTTTTATTATCAGATTCGCTTTTCTTTCCTGTAAATTTTTCAGAATCAGTTTTTGTATTAGAAACCTGAATCTTATCAATCATATCTTTGGTTAGATTCTTCGTAGCTATTTTAGGATCTGTACCAAAAAACGACTTCCCATTTACCAATACTTCATTTACTTCTTTTCCATTTACCGTTACTTTTCCGTCACTGTCAACTTCAACTCCTGGTATTTTTTTCAGTACATCTTCTAGATTAGCATCTGGTCTTGTTTTAAAAGAACTTGCATTAAATTCTAATGTATCCTTTTTTACTGTTATCGGCGCACCTTCACCTACTACCATAACACCATCTAATTGTTCTGCATGCTCTTCTAACAATAATTTTCCTATATCAATAGTCCTTTTATTTAATCGTATTTTTTTTCGTAGAGACTTATATCCTGTATAAGAAACCAGTACATATACTTCTTTTGCTTTTGTTTTTCCACTCAACTCAAACGCCCCTTTGAGATCAGATATGGTATAGGTTATTAATGTGCTATCACTAATAGATTCTACATAGACAGTTGCAGATTCTAAAGCTGTTGATGACATTTTATCTGCCACAACACCTTTTACTTCAAAAGATTGTGAGTATCCTAATACCGAAAGGCATAAAAAGGAAAATAAAAATAAATACTTCATTAGTTTGGTCGATTTGTTTGTTGTTAGTTTAGTTTGTTATCACTCAATCTCCTTAGACTATACTGCTAATCATAGGTTTAAAAATGATGCCGAAAATATTGTTTTAAATTGCAACTATAGTAGATTCATAATTATTTAATACAACTTTAACTAATTTCTTAGTTAATTATAAATTAGCTTTTTATGGTGTATCCCTTTGGGTCGGGCTTTCAGCAGTCGCTTCTTACGGTAAAAACCTCCAGAGAGCTTCAACAAATGCCTCAATCCCTTACACAACAGCAACTTTATGTAACAAAACTCATTTTTTTACTACATATAATTATAACGTATAATATTATGGGAGCAGCTGGAGCAATTAAAAGTTTACAACAAAATAGAGCATTACTGAAGGAAAGGCATTTTAAAAAAATTGGAGCTATTTATTTAAATAAATATGAAAAGGAAAAAATAGAGTTCAAAAAAGTAAGCCCAGAAGAATTAGTGCTTATTAAAGAAAAAATCAGACAGCAATTCAAAAGAAAAAGAATTCAAGAACTTCTTCTTTCTATATGCGCTCTTGGTCTTAGCTTGGGCCTGCTATACTTGGCTTACCTTAAGATTTGGCTTTAAAACCAATATTCTTAACTGTTCCTTTTAAAATAAATTTTAAGCCACAAAACAGCAATTTTATGTAACAAAATGCATTTTTTTACTACATATATTATAAAGATGATATTATGGGAGCAGAAAGAGGAATGGCAAATGCATCAATAGGTATAAAACAAAACAGAGCATTACTAAAGGAAAGACATTTTAAAAAAATAAGAGAAATCTATTTAAACGCGTACAAAAAAGAAAAAATAGAGTTCAAAAAAGTAAGTCCAGAAGAATTAGTGCTTATCAAAGAAAAAATTCGAAAGCAATTCAAAAGAAAAAGAATTCAAGAAATCTTTATTTCAATACTTGCTCTTGCCACAACCTTTGGACTCATCTACGTGTTCTATCTAAAAATTTGGTTACAACACAAATCAATCTTTTAAAAACTTAGGGAAATCTGCCACCTTTTCACAACAAACTTGCTCCATTACTTGTTGCAACTGTGTTTTTAATAAACCAATGGTATGGTCACCTCCAGCTTTACCTAAAGCACTAACACCATACATAAACGGCCTGCCCATAAAGGTGAATTTTGCTCCACTGGCCAAGGTTCTTGCAATATCAGGACCCGATCGCATGCCGCTATCCATCATTACAGTAATCTCATCTCCATAGGCCTTCGCTATCCGCGATAAGGGTTTAATTGTTGATTCCCCTGCGTCTAACTGTCTTCCACCATGGTTAGATACTATAATACCATCCAAGCCTAATTCGACAGCTTTTGCTGCATCTGCTTCTGTAGCTACACCTTTTAATACCAGTTTGCCTTTCCACATATCTCGTATTGGTTTTATCTTTTCTTCATTAAGTCGTCCAGAAAACGTCTGATCCATAAACTGTCCAAGTTGTTTTAAATCAAGACTTTTGGGCATATATGGTTTTAAGGTCTCAAAATTTGGCTGTCCATATTTTAAGGTTTCTAATGCCCAACGGGGATTTCCTAAAACCCTAATCATATTTTCAAGAGTCATTCGGGGTGGCATTGCCAATCCATTCCTTATATCTCTAGGTCTAAACCCAAATGTAGGCACATCGCACAAAATTACTAGTACTGGACATTCTGCTGCTGCTGCCCTTTTTATTAAATCATCTCTTAAACTATTTTCTGTTGGATGGTATAACTGAAACCATGCTTTACCTTCTGTAATTTCAGAAATGCGTTCTATACTGCTAGTAGATACCGTACTTAAACAAAACGGAATATTATGATCAAAAGCAGCTTTTGCTAAAATTTCAGGTGAGTTAGGCCACATTAAGCCCTGCAAACCTACAGGAGCAATACCAAATGGCGCATCGTAATGCTGTCCAAACAATTCTACACTCATATCGGAACCTTGGTGATCACTCAGGTAACTGGGCAATAACTCTACATCTCTAATTTCTGAAGTATTCTTATGCAGGTTTATATCTTCATTACAACCACCATCTAAATACTCAAAGGCAAATTTTGGAATCCTTTGCTTTGCTCTTCTCCTTAAATCTTCAACCGATGGGTATTTAGTATTGTATTTCATCTCTATATTTTTATCAAAAAAAATAGGTAAAAGAGTAAAAAACAAAAAAGTTAAGGCTTTACATTAACAATTTTATTCCAGAACTACCTTTTGCCCTACCTTAGCTTCTTCACTTTTTTTAAGGCTATGCTTTGCATAGTTGTACCCCAACACATCATAACGTTTTACCATATATAGCAAACGTTTATGAAAATCGTCCCAATTTCTATCTTTTTTAGCTGACCATACCACTTCGGAAAGGGCAGTCATCCTTGGCAGTACTTTATACTCTACTTGTTCCCAAGTTTTCATATATTCTGTCCAAACATTACCTTGTGCTCCAAGAATATATTTTGCTTCTTCTTTACTTAACTCTACAGGTGTTGGCTCATAAGAATATACTTTAGCTACGCTAGTGTGTCTGGTACTTCCAGTAAGCACTTCTTTTTTCTGTGCTTCTTCTCCACCTATTTGATAATAATCAAAATAACAGTGGGTTCCTGGAGTCATAATCACGGTATGGTGCTGTTTTGCTGCTGCTATTCCACCTTCTTCACCTCGCCAAGACATTACTGTTGCATTAGGCGCTAAGCCTCCTTCCAAAATTTCGTCCCAGCCAATAATACTTCTTCCATGTGCATTTAAAAAGGTCTCAATTCTCCTGATAAAATAACTTTGCAATCCGTGTTCATCCTTAAGCCCTTCTCTTTTTATCAATTCTTGAGCATATGTGCTTTCTTCCCATTCTTTTTTTAATGCTTCATCACCTCCAATATGAATATACTTACTAGGAAAAAGAGCCATTACTTCTGTCAATACATCTTCTAAAAACCCAAATGTTTCTTCCGTAGGCGCGTATATCTCTGTAAAAATCCCCCATCGTTTTGCTACTTCATATGGTCCTTTAGTATTTCCAAATTGTGGATATGCAGCAAGTGCAGCTGATGAATGCCCTGGCAATTCTATTTCTGGAATTACTGTTATATGCCTTTCTGTAGCATAGGCAACCACTTCTTTTATCTCCTCTTGGGTATAAAAACCACCATATGGAATATTATCGTACGTATATGGTGCATTTCTTGTTCCTGCTTTACCGATTGCTGTTCCTTTTCTAAATCCTCCTATTTCGGTAAGTTTTGGATATTTTTTTATTTCAATTCTCCATCCTTGATCTTCTGTTAAATGCCAATGAAAAGTATTCATCTTATGCATCGCAATTAGATCTATATATTTTTTTACTTCTGCTACTCCAAAAAAGTGACGCCCAACATCTAAATGCATTCCTCTATACTCATAACGTGGATGATCGTTAATAACTACCGCCGGAATCAACAAAGGTTTAGTTTCTGATTTCGCTGTTGATAAAGAAACTGGCAGCAATTGCCTTAAGCTCTGAATTCCATAAAAAACACCTTTAGGGGTTTTTCCTGAAATAATAATTTTATCATAACTTACCTTTAATTGATAGCCTTCTTTCTCTTGAATAGAATCATCTATTGTTAATTCTATTTTAGCATCTGCATTCTCTTTTATAGCTATAGAAAACCCTGTAGCACTGTTTAGCAATTTTGATAAATACAATGCTTCATTTTGAAGCGTTTCAGCACTAGAAATTGCTACATCATTAGTTATTAAAAACCTTCCTTTTTGTACTTCTAAAGATTGTGGTTTAGGAATAATATGATAATCATCTTCGCTATTTACGTATTCTTTATTTTTATCAATACACGAAATTGCTAAAACACAACACAGAACAAGGCTTATATACTTCATTTTTATACTTTTATATACAATATTGCCAATCCATTGCTTTAAAAAAAATGTTTTCTGCAAACAACCTGTTTTCTAATATATGAGTAAGCCGCTATAATTTATATATCATATCCATTAACATCCATTTTTCTCCTGGTTTTGCCATAGGCAGTGCTTGCTGATATTTCCACATTAACGTCTCCCATTCTTGTACTTTAGGGTTTGCAGTATCTTTTTTTGATTTCTCTTCAAAAGAAAAAGATCTAGGGGCTTCCAAAAGCATTACCAGTCGATTTCCCAAAAGGTATATTTCTAGATTCTCTATTCCAGATTCCTTAATGCTAGCTGTTATTTCTGGCCATACTTCTTTGTGGTAAGCTTTGTATGTTGCAATTAGCTCAGGATCATTTTTAAGATCTAATGTTAATACGTATTTCTTCATGTTTCTTGTATCAAAAGCCAAGTATTACTTTGTTTCATACTTTTTAGCGACCATAAAACCATACCAAGCAATATATGCAAAGCAAACTAAAGGCAGAATAAAAGAAAAATTAACTTCCGATACTCCAGCAATAAGTGTATCTGCTACACCATCTCCTCCTGCATCTATTATCATTCCTTGTAACATTGGCATTAAAGCACCACCAACTATTGCCATTACTAATCCTGCGGAACCTACTTTTGAATCTTCTTCTGATAATCCACCCAATGCAATTCCGTAAATAGTTGGGAACATTAATGACATAAAAAACGAAATTCCTACCAAACAATACAAGCCTAGCATTCCTGGCAACCATATTGTTCCTGCCACACAAAAAATAGCGAATACTGCAAAATACATCAGCAACTTACCTGAACTTAAATAACGTAACAGCGCTGTACCTACAAATCGACCAATAGTGAACAGTATAAATGCTAAAAACTGATATGAAAATACATCTATCTTTTCATAACCAGATACTCCTTCGTTTTGTAAGTCTATTGCTTCTGCATAATGATAGATATAAGTCCAAGTCATTATCTGCCCACCTACATATAAAATCTGAGCCAATACACCAAGTACATATTTTTTGTCTCCCACTAATTTCTTAAAAGTTTCAGACAAACTAGGCATGCCTCCTTCTGCTTTGGATTGTGGCATCTTACTCACAAAAAACAATACAAATACTGCCATAATTACCAATCCTAAAACAACATAAGGATCTCGTATTACCGATAAATCTGCCAATCGTATTGCTGTTCTTCTTGCTTCATCTAAGGCTGCAAAATCCGTAATATCATCAGACATTAACTTATCATACACAAAATATTTAGCCACCAATAAACCTGCCAATAAACCAACTGGATTAACCGATTGTGCTAAATTTAATCGTTGTGTAGCCGTTTCTTTTGCCCCCATTGCTAATGCATATGGGTTGGCAGCAGTTTCTAAAAATGCAAGTCCAAAGGTCAACACATATAGTCCTAGACAGAAAAACCAGAATTGTTCTGTAATTGCAGCTGGATAAAACAATAATGCTCCAACGGAATAGAGTCCAAGCCCAATAAGAATTCCTACTTTATAAGAATACTTACGCATAAACATTGCTGCTGGCAATGCCATACAAAAATACCCGCCATAAAAAGCCATTTGTACCCAAGAAGCCTCTGCATTAGACAATTCTAATACTTTTTTAAAAGCGTTTACCATAGGGTCGGTTACCGCATTAGCAAAACCCCAGAGAGCAAATAATGAGGTAACTAAAATAAAAGGAATGAGTACCTTTTTAGATACTACTGGTATTTTTTTATTTTCTTGCATGGTTATATACGCGTTAGTTATTAGTTAGGATTTTCAATTTAATATGCTTTGATCATTTTTTTTAATTTTTTCGACGAATGTCATAACGAACGATCTAAATGTGTATATCCACCATCTACAAAAATTAGCTGTCCTGTGGTATGACTAGAACATTCTGACAATAAAAAAACTACTGTATTCGCAATTTCTTCCGCTGTAGTCATTCTATTTTCTAATGGGATCTTTTTTGTAATCTCTGCTAATTTCTCTTCTGGATTTTCAAATGTTTTTATCCACCTGTCGTATAAAGGAGTGTAACATTCGGCAACAATAACAGCATTAACCCTTATTTGGTATGGTAATAACTCTACTGCCCACTCTCTTGTTAATGCATTTCTTCCTCCATTTGCTGCTGCATATCCAGATGTACCTCCTTGTCCTGTAACAGAAGTTTTGGAACCAATATTAACGATATTTCCTTTGGATTTTTTTAATTCTGGTAAAGCATGATGTGCCATTAGGTAATAATGGGTTAGATTTTTATGAATAGAAGCGGTGAACTCGTCATAATTTCCGTTTTCTAATCCTACACCATCATTAACACCTGCATTGTTTACCAATCCATCTATTCTTCCGTATTCTTTTATTATACCAGTTATTGCTTTTTTACAGGCCTCAGGATTTGTTAATTCTGCATAGGCAAAACCAACACTTCCTATTTTTTTTAACTCTTCTACAGCCGTAGCAATTGTAGTTTTGTTTCTTCCTATTATTATAGGAATTGCACCTTCTTCTGCTAATACTTTACAAATTCCAAAACCAATTCCTTTGGAACCTCCAGTAACTAGTATAATTTTATCTTTTAGTTTTAAATCCATAATTAAGTATAAAATATTGAAAAAGACATTAAGTTTTAGTACTGAATGCTAAATTTTTAATTGTTTTTATGTTTATTTAATAACATCATACCGTTTTTAAAAATCAAGTCAAAAACCTTGGTGCAAGCACACAAGGTATGAAAAAGGAAAACCCCCTTCATTGTTTCGATGTAAACATCTAGTAATTTATCTCATTAGTGGGATCAAAAAGAGTAATTGGCATTGGGACTATTTTTCCATTCTTTTTATAAACTGGCATTTGCGCAGCTACCTCCGTTAAATAATCCGATAATATTTTTGCTAATTCTTTAGTTTTTTTAGGTCTTTTGGTTGCCTGATTTTCCGTTTCCCCAATATCCTCTTTAATATTAAATACTTCTATATTTTGATTTGCATGATAATAAATCAATTTCCAATCTCCTAATCGCACTGCACTTGTAGCACCAATACCTGGTCCTGTTACTCCCCATTCATTTGGATAATGCCAAAACAAAGGTCGTGTAGCAGAACTCTTTTTTGAGGTTAATAGCGGAACAAAACTCTGCCCGTCTAACTCCTGAACTGTCTTTAAATTATCAACTCCAGCCATTTCCAATATCGTTGGATAAAAATCTTCTATAATAAGATATTCATTATTAACTGAAGCTGGCTTTACTCTATTTGTCCATTTCACTAGCATTGGTTCTCTAATTCCTCCTTCATATACAGACCCTTTTCCACTTGCTAATGGCATATTATGGCTGTGTGGTTTCCCTGCTCTTGCATGAGCACTTAAACCGCCATTATCTGACATAAATAGAATTATAGTATTTTCATCTAAATTATTCTTATTCAGATAATCCATAATATCTCCCAAACTCTTATCCATTCCTTCCAGCAAACTTGCATATTTTGCCTCTTTAGGATCCATTCCTTTATCCAAATATTTTTGTAAGAATCGATCATCCCCCATAATTGGAATATGCACGGCATAATGAGACATGTACAAAAAGAATGGCTTTTTAGCAATTGTGGCATTCTTCATTGCCTTAATGGCTTCTAAGGTTAATGCTTCAGAAAGAAATATTTCCTTCCCGTAGTAGGATTCTAATCCCGGTACTGCCCATAGTTCTCTTCCTTTTTTCCCATTTCCAAAATTATCTTTTCCTAAATAACTACCGGGTGCACCAGCAGCATGTCCTGCTATATTTACATCAAATCCAATATTCTTAGGGTTTGATGCCGGAGTATCTATTGCACCAAAATGTGCTTTACCAGAATGAATCGTATAATATCCAGCTTCTTTTAAAACTTGAGGTAATGTAGTAGCATGTACAGCATTTGCTACATTATTTTTTGGAGCAATACCATTTACATTCCAAATTGGAAACTGTAACGAGTCATGATTTTTCTCCATTGGCTGAATTCTATCCTTTTGAAGTGTCCAATTAGTAACCCTATGTCTCGCAGCATTCATTCCTGTCATTAAACTTACTCGTGTTGGTGAACATACAGATGTAGCATATGCCTGCGTAAATTTCATACCTTCATTAGCCAAACGCTCCATATTTGGTGTCTCATAAATTTTATTAAATTCTGTTTTTTTATCCCAAAACGGAACAGAAGTATCTTGCCATCCCATATCATCTACCATAAACAAAACAATATTAGGAGCTTTATCCTTCTTCTTCTTTTCAGCAGTACATGCTCCAATAATAAAAAATCCTAAAAATGAAATACATACTATTTTAAAAAATTTCATTTTTTAACTATTTCGGTTACAATTTTTCCTCTCCAAAAATCTGGAGCTTCCAACCCTAATAAATAAGCTATTGTAGCAGCAGTATCATAGGTAACAATACTAGACTTTAATTCTCCAATAGCTGGGATCTCTTTTCCATAAATAATCCAAGGAATTTCAACTTCCAGCAGCGATTTACCACCATGACCTTTATCTACACCTCCATGATCGGAACTAAAAATAATAACAGTATCATCTAGTATTCCATTTTCTTTAAGTGTAGCTATAATTTCACCTACCAGCGTATCTACTTTTTCTACAGCTGTATAATACTCTGGAGTATCATGCCCTATTTCATGTCCTTCATTATCTGGATGTGTTAAATGTATAAAAGTTAAAGCTGGTTTTTCTTCTAAAATAAAATTCAATGCTTTATCAGTTGTCTCTTCATCCGTTTTTCCATTAAAATCCAAATCCACTATATTCTTCTCAAAAAGATACCCTATTCCTCCCCAAGTATAAGACACTCCTTTTTTTGATTCTGGCATTTGGGCATCAATAACACTAAAAATAGTTGGGTACATTTTTTCTTTTCCTATAATTCTAGAAGGCAACTCTGGTGTTTTACTGCCCCATTCTGTATAGCCATGTAATTCTGGACCAGATCCCATAATCATGGAAGCCCAATTTACAGCACTCGACGATGGTAAAACTGAACGTGCTTGTAGAGAAAAAGCGCCTTCCTTCATCATCTTTCTAAGGTTAGGTACTTTTGCCTTTTCAAAAGCATAAGCTCCAAAACCATCCGAACCTATTAAAATTACATGTTTAGCAAGTTGTTTTGGATTTTTTTCCTCAGTACCAGACTCACAAGAAAGCAACAACACTGCTCCTAAAAACAAAGTCATCAAAATAATTGAAAGTTTTTTCATTTTTTTATTTTTTAGTATTTACATTCTCCTTTTAGACGCAAAAAGCAACTAGCTATAACGTATATCATAGGTTCAACTTTATCATAAGCATTGCTATGATTAAGTCTATGGCAATACTCTAAGGTTTTTATCCAACCATATTTTTTTATTCCCAACTAATTCAACTATAACTTGTATATCTTTATATTTAATTGTGCTAGTGATATCTTTTTCTGAAAACAAAGCCATTCGTACTAATTGCCCTTCTTTCCACTCCATGTCTATTTCTATATTACCTCTTGCCTTTAAGCCTGCTATTTTTCCTGTTGCCCAATTTTTGGGAAGTGTTGGAAGAATCCTAATAAACCCCTCATGCGATTGCATTAATAATTCTGCTATTCCTGCTGTAAATCCAAAATTCCCATCAATTTGAAAAGGCGGGTGTTCATCAAACATATTATCCGCTACTGATATTTGCATGAATTTTCTAATATTTTTTTCAGCTGATTCCTCATCAAATAAACGAGCATTAAGATTAATCATCCATGCTCTACTCCACCCTGTTCCTGCACCTCCATATTGCAGCCGATATGCTATAGTTTTCTTTGCTGCCTCAAAAGCTGTTGTATTACTAGCTACAATTTCATTTCCTGGATGTAATGCATAAAGATGAGACATGTGTCGGTGTCCCTTTTCTGGTTCCAGATAAGGTTTATTCCATTCTAAAATCCGCCCATCTTCACCAACCACCACTCCAGGATGGAGTGTCTTTCTTTTTTTAATGACCTCTGCAATAAATGCATCATCGATTCCTAACACCTTTGCTGCTTCCAAAACATTATCAAAAACTTCTGCTATAATTTGATGTCCCATTGCACTGCCAAAAGATACCGCTGCTGATTTACCATCTCCTGATAAAAAAGAATTTTCAGGTGAAGTTTCTGGTGTAGAAACCCAAGTATTACTATCTTCATCTTTCACCAACCAATCCAAATAAAACGCTGCAAAAGATTTCATTGCAGGATATGCTCTTTTTTCTAAAAAGACTAGATCCTGCGTATATTTATAATGCTCCCAATAGTGTTGTGCGGACCAACCTCCACCATGAACCCACGATCCCCAATACGGCTGTTCTGCTCGCATCCATGCTGTTGCCCATAAATCTGTGGTGTGGTGTAGTACTGCTCCTCTTTCAATTCCATATTGTAATTTAGCGGTTGTCTTCCCTCTAACAATTGCACGGTCTATTAAATCAAAAAATGGTTGATGCAACTCACTTAAATTGGTCACCTCTGCTGGCCAGTAATTCATCTGCAAATTAACATTCAAATGATAATCTGCATTCCAAGGTGCTTCAATATGATTGTTCCATAATCCTTGTAAATTTGCAGGATTTGTACCTTGTCGTGATGATGCTATTAATAAATACCTGCCAAACTGAAATAACTTAGCCGCTAAGTCTGGATCTTCTCCTCCCTCTCTAATTCGTTTTAACCTCGTATCTATAGCTAAGGTATCTAAAGCATTACCACCAAAATCAACAGTCACTCTTTTGTATAATTTTTGATAATCTTTTGTATGCCTTTTCAATAAGTTATCAAATGACATACTTGATAAGGAGTCCAAAGTTTCTGTATTTTTATTTTGATAGTTTTCTTGATAAAAAGAGGTGTTACAGACAATATAAATCAATGCTTTTTTAACTCCTTTTAAGGTTAAAACACCATCTTTTGCCACAACGCTACCTGATGAGTTTTTTACTATTAATCGGGTTTCGAATTTAACTCCATAATCTATTGGAAAGGGCTTGGAGTCTTTTACGCCTCCATATTGAGTTACCATTCCTAACATCGTTATTTCTTTGGAGGATGGATTGGATAATGTTACTGTTTGATGCCCTTTATCTTTTGGACGATTAAGTTTTAAATCAAAATTCATCCCTTTGGTTGCAGTTGTACTTAATTCTACTACCAAAACATCATCCTCAGCTGAGGCAAATACTTTTTCTGAATATTGATCCCCGTTTGCACTATACGTTATACTTACCAAAGCATTTTCTAAATCTAATGCTCTAGTATAATTACTTATCTTTTTTTCTTGATGAAAGTCAATCCATAAATCGCCCATTGTCTGATGCGATCTTTTCACGGTTTTATAGGAAAATCGTTCTACAATTAATTGATCTGCTTTATGGTGCTCGCCATTCTTTAATAATGTTCTAATTTCTTCTAAATCTTCTGGATTCCCTTTAACATCTCCCCAATCTGGTCCACCTGACCACATCGAATCTTCATTCAGTTGAATTCGTTCATGATTTGGATCTCCAAACACCATAGCTCCAAGCCTACCATTACCTACTGGAATTGCTTCCATCCACTTTGATGCTGGTTGCGCATACCACAATAGATTAGATTTTTCTACTTCTTTATTTGGTGTACAACTAGAACACAATACTACAATTCCTAAAAACAAGGCTGTTAAAATAATTAAAACATTTTTCATTTCGATTATTCGATTATTATTGTTGATCTATCTCGTAATAACTCCAAACTCTCCAAATGCAGCATTAATATCTGTTCCATGAATTTCTTTTGCTACTATTTTCACATAACGTGCCGTTATGGATTTAAAATTTACCTTCTGTAAAACTGGATTGTTCCATACATTTCCAAATTCTCCGTCCGCCACTTTAGTCCACTTTTCTCGATTTTCGCTTATTGAAATTTCAAAATGAGTAATTACACCTTTTATCCAACGATCTTGCATGGGCAAATAAGTGATTCCTTTAAGTAGGTGCTTCTCTCCCAAATCAATTGTTACAAAAGATGGAGTATTACCTTTAATTGATGTAGACCATGAAGTATGCACATCATCATCTATTATCTTATTCGCTCTATCTTGCTCCTGAGTTTCAACAGAAACTACTTGCCATTTTGCTTTGCATATATCAAAATCTTGTGTATAAAGATCACTTGATTTTACCAAAACTGGATCATAAGCAATAGCTTTAATTGTTGTTGGTTGTTCTACTAAAAAAGGATGTTTATATTTTATTGATGTATTGTCTGGAATTGTTCCATCTAAAGTATAATATACCTCAACTCCTTTTTCTACTTCTAAGAGGCTCGTCATTCCTAATTTACTCCTTTTAAAAACTGGACTAACTAATGTTTTTGGAGCATTGTATATTTCTATATTCGATAACAAAGCATTTCCTTTTGCTTTAGTTATAGTAATTCTAATTTTTGACGCATTTATAGCATCAAAACGTAAAATACGCTTATACCCAATTGTAGTTTGCTTTGTAAGTTCTTGCCATACTCCATTAACTTCCACCTCTACCAAAAAAGAAGCTACACGCTGACCTAAAGCAATATATTCTTGTAATAATAACCGATTGAAAACTATAGGTTTCCCAAAATCAAATGTAATATTTGATTTTTTTTCATCATCAGTTGTTGTCCAATACGTTTCTTTATCTTCGTCTTTGACTTTTTCTGCACTAAAATTGCTACTTCTCACATTTGAGGCAAAAACTTCAGCTTGCAATGCCAAATTATCTTTAAAATCTTTATCCAACTGATTTTTTAATTTCATCAACTGTTCCTGATCTTTTTCATGAACTATTCCCCTTTTATCTATTGGCAAGTTCAATAAAAGTGATGCATTTCTCCCAACAGACTGGTAATAAATATCTAATAAATGTGGAAGTGTTTTTACTTTATGATCTTCATATGGATGATAATACCATCCTGGACGGATAGAAACATCAGCTTCTGCTGGCACCCAATGCGTACCATTTTCATGTCCAGATCTTAACTCCTTATATTTATCATAGCCAGGATATACTTCTCCTTTTCTTAAAAGGCTCCAATTAGTTTTATTTGCCCATCCTTCTTCATTACCTACCCAACGAACACCAGGACCACCATCACCAAAAATAACAGCATTGGGTTGCAATTCTCGTACTATCGCTTCTACCTTATCCCACTCATAATAAGTTTTATTATCTATTTTTCTAGTTTCATTTGCTCCTCCATAATACCCACTACCTCCATTGGCACCATCAAACCATACTTCAAAAATTTCTCCATAATTGGTCAATAATTCTCGAAGTTGATTGTGAAAAACTGTTACATATTCTGGAGTTCCATAATCTGGATGATTTCTATCCCATGGAGATAAATACACCCCCATTTTTAGTCCATATGCTTTACACGCTTCAGCTAGTTCTTTAATTACATCGCCTTTACCATCTTTCCATAATGAGTTTTTTACGGAATGTTCGGTATATTCAGATGGCCATAAACAAAAACCATCATGATGTTTTGCTGTAATGATCAATCCTTTCATTCCTGCTTCTTTTGCAATTTTAGCCCATTGCATCGCATTTAATTCTGAAGGATTAAATACTTTAGGATTTTCACTTCCTTCTCCCCATTCTACATTGGTAAATGTATTCATGTTAAAATGAAGAAAACCATAATACTCTAATTCATGCCAGGCCAACTGTCGCTTTGAAGGTAACGGTCCTACAGGACTAATCTTTTCTTCCGCACAACTAATAGTCATGATTAAAATCAAAAACAAATAAAAATGCTTCATCTATATGCTATAAATTTATTCTTTGCTTAATAAAAATGTTCATTATGGTTAACTTTTCAAATTGTAAAATTTGGCTGCATTTCCTCCCAGTATTAATTCTTGTTCCTCATCAGAAAATTTTGCAATATAATCTCTAACTACTGTTAATTGTTCTTCATAAGACGAGGCTAATAAACATACTGGCCAATCTGATCCATATAGTATCCTATCTACTCCAAAGGCATTAAAAACAACATCTAAATATGGTTTTATATCCATAAAAGTCCAAGTTCCCCAGTCTGCTTCTGTAACCATTCCTGATACTTTACAATATATATTTGGAAACGTTGCCAATTTAGAGATTCCAACTGCCCATTTGGTTATTTCTTTATTTTTAATAGCTGGTTTCGCCATATGATCAATAACAAAATGCTGTTCAGGAAATGCTGAAACTAATTCAATTACAGCATCAATCTGTTCTGGATAGATCAGAATATCATAAGTTAGGTTATACTTTGCTAGCATTCCAATACCCCTTTTAAAACTTGGTTTAGTCATAAAACTAGTATCTTCTGCTTGTAGCACATGTCGTACCCCTTTAAAAATAATGTTTTTTGTAAAAAATGCTAAACGTTCTTCTAAATTATCAGCACATAAGTCTACCCAGCCAACCACTCCTCTGATAAATGGATATGTAATTGATTTTCCTAATAAATACAGTGTTTCTTCTTCAGACTGGCTCGCCTGTATTGCGATACATCCTGAAAAATTATGCTGGTTTAAAATATCCTTTAATTCCTTGGGCAGAAAATCTTTCCGAATAGATTTCATATCATCATTTATCCAACTATCTCTAACAGGATCATAATTCCAAAAATGTTGATGGGCATCTATTCTCATTCTGTACTTAACTAATTCTTATTCTTGATATGCTTTTACTTTTTGCTTAGCGATTCCTAGACCTTCTATTCCTAACTCAACCACGTCTCCTGCCTTTAAATAACGCTGAGGATCCAATCCAAGTCCTACTCCAAAGGGTGTTCCTGTAGAAATAATATCTCCAGGTAACAGGGTCATAAACCGACTAATATAACTAACCACTTGCTGAATGTTAAACACAAAATCTGAAGTACTGCTATTTTGCATTGTCTCCCCATTTAGCGTTAACCAAAGTTTTAGATTATTAGGATCAGAAATCTCGTCTCTAGTTGCTATAAATGGTCCTAAAGGAGCAAAAGTATCGCAACTTTTACCTTTTACCCATTGCCCTTCTTTTTCCAATTGATAAGCACGTTCACTATAATCGTTATGCAATACATAACCTGCAACATGATCCAAAGCATCTGCCTCAGATACATAACTTGCCTTTTTTCCGATAACAACAGCCAACTCTACTTCCCAATCTGTTTTTTCGCTTCCTTTTGGAATTATCAAATCGTCATTAGGGCCAACAATTGCAGAAGTAGCTTTAAAAAACAATACCGGTTCTGTTGGCAATGTCATTCCGCTTTCGGCTGCATGTTTTGCATAGTTTAACCCTACACAAACAATTTTAGAAGGCCTACATAAAGGTGCTGCTAATCTCTCACTATCAGCAATAATTGGACATTGTGCTTTATTATCTTTTAACCATAATGACAGTTCTGAAATTCCGTTTCCGCCAAAAAAAGCTTCTGTATAATCTTGTCCAAATGCACTAACATCTATTCGAGATCCGTCTTCTAATTGTACACCAGGTTTTTCATTCCCTATATTTCCAAATCGTATTAGTTTCATGTGTCTATATTATTTTATTAAATCGGTCACATGGTACATCCTTATTAGTCATCTCCGTGGGTGTAGAGTTCCTTGTTAATGGATGTTTCATGTGTTTATCTCTATTTTATTAAATCGGTTACATGGAATATCCTTATTTAGTCATCTCCTTGGGAGAAGAAGCCTTTATTTATGGATGTTTCATAGTTTTTTATCGTTGAATCTTTTTTTATTAGTTCTTATTCATTTCATTTTGAAATTTCAAAAGTCCATGCATCATGCGATGGCAATTCGCTATATTTTATAACACTTGTATTGATATTTACTTTACCATTTTTATAGTGCCACTCTAAATCCTTATCTAGACCTAACATCCGTATTACTGCTCCTGTACCTGGATTATCAATTTTAAGTTCTAACTGGTTATCTGGCCATTCATAACTAATAGCATAAATTTTATTATTGTTCTGCGTATAACACAAATATGTCTCTAAGGAGCTGTATTTTCCTTTTATTCCTGACTCTTGTTTGTTTATATCTTGAAAAAAAGCTGTTTTAGGAACCAGCTGTTTTTCCATCTTTTTGGTACTCCAAAACAAAGACACTTCTGCGTTTTGCTTTTTCTCTTTATACTTTACGCTAATTGCATACGCAACTCCTACTTTAAGTGCTATCCTTCCATTAGCTGCCACGCCAGTATTAGCACCCATAACTTCTGATTCTGTTCCTGAAGCTGTATAGTCTTGATTGATAATTAACTTCTCATCAATAAACACAGCTACCTCATCATCTGCTTTGGTTTCAAAAGTATATTTTCCAGATTTTGGTGCAACAAGATAACCATTCCAAGTTACTGCAAAATTATCTTCTTTTATACCTTTTATTGGTGCATTTCTTACCCAATTGAAATTAATCTGTTCATCTATTCTTTCTTTATGTATTTCTTTTTCTTCTTCCCTTATTTTATATGCTGTTGCTCCATAAATAGCTGCTCCATTTATCTTTAACCAATCGCCTAGTTGTACCAAGCGTTCTTGCTGGATTAATGGAATTTGTCCATCGGCATCTGGTCCAACATTAATAATCATACCTCCGCCATTTGCAACAGTTTGTACAAAGCGATGGATTAATTCTTTAGAGGTTCCATATGCTTCTAGGGGTTCATTCCTATTTAATCCAAATGACCTGCCAATGCCACGTACTTCTGCCCAAGGACGATCCGTAACTTTTATTCCTGCGCTATATTCTGGTGTTAAAAAACCGACATCTATACCACTTCCCCATCTGTTATTTACAATAGCTTCTTTTCCTACCAAATTGTAATACCAATCAATTAGCTCTGCAGCATGCCATTGTTTTGCTGAATTGAACCATTCTCCATCGGCGAAAATAACTGATGGTTTATAAGTCCCTATTACTTCTTTAAACTGAGGAATCATATATTCTTCAACGTATTTACCAATACTATCATGTGGATCTGTATACCATCTATGCAAAGGATGATTCCACTCTGACAAAGAATAATACAAGCCCATTTTTAATCCTGATTTTTTTACTGCTGTAGTTAATTCACCAACAATGTTTCTTTTAGGACCTGTATCTACACTGTTCCAATTTCTGTTATATTTACTTGGCCAAAGGGCATATCCATCATGGTGTTTGGATACTAAAACTACGTATTTAGCTCCTGCTTTTTTAAATAGGTTAGCCCATTCATCTGGATTAAAAAGCTCTGCTTTAAATTCATTAGCAAAATCTTTATAGGTAAAATCTTGCCCATAATTATCTTTCATGAATTTTGTACGCAATGGATCGCCTGTTTGTATTCCTCTTAAAAACCATTCCGAATAGGACTCTTTTCCTCCATACGAAGGCACAGAATACAATCCCCAATGTATAAAAATTCCGAGTTTGGCTTCTTTAAACCAAGCTGGATATCCATGTTCATTAATTCTTTTAATTAATGGATCTATTGTTGTTTCCTGTGTTCTTCCTAAAAACATAAAGAGGAAGGAGAATAGTAGTATTAATATGTTTTTTTTCATTGGTATAGTTATTCTAGCTATTACTATATAATTCTTATTTTTCAACTTTTCCTATCCATTGAGTTTAATAAAACCACCATCTATTGGAAAATCTGTTCCTGTAATAAATGCAGCTTCTGTACTACATAAAAACAAGGCCAAACTGGCAACTTCTTCTGGCTTCCCCATTCTACCAATAGGTTGTGTTGCTGATAACTTCTTAAACATTTCATCTTCTTGTCCTGGATAATTCTTTGCAATAAATCCATCTACAAAAGGCGTATGAATCCTGGCTGGAGAAATACTATTGCATCGTATTCCTGTATCTATATAATCTTTAGCAACAGAATACGTCATTGTTAATACTGCTCCTTTGGTCATTGAATATGCAAACCGATCAGAAATCCCAACAGAAGACGCAATAGACGCCATATTAAGAATTACACCTCCTTTTTCCTTCATTTTCTGAACACAGGCAAACATGCAATTATAAACACCTTTGATATTTACATTATACAATCGATCTAAATCGGTTTCTGAAGTGCCTTCTATATTACCTACATGTGCTACACCTGCATTATTTACTAAAATATCAATATCTTGTACTTTTGAGATGGTATCAATTACTTTAAATACTTCTTCCTGTTTTGCAACATTACATTGATAAGCTTTTCCTTTACCTCCTTCTGCTATAAATTCATCTACTGTTTTTTGTGCAGCAATTTTATCCAATTCCAATACACATACAAAAGCACCTTTTGCAGCAAATTTTAGTGCAATTGCTTTGCCTATACCACTTGCACCACCAGTAACTATTGCCGTTTTTCCTTTTAAACTAAACTCAGACATAATCTATTTTACTATTATTTCTATTATTGTATCAATTGGGTCTCTACTTTCTTTGGCAAGCTCTATAAACAGTCCATATTTCGTCATTTTGTATAGTACTTTCTTTTTATCTTTATAAAATCTGATACTTTTTATTTTTGTGCTAAATTTTTCAATAAAAACAACATCTTTACTATCATCTAAAATATGCAAATACGCCGTTTTCCCTTTCTGAGTAATCGCTAACTCTTTGGTAGGTCTTATTGGTCCTTCGGTAGTATTATAAATTGTCTCTCCATTTTCTCGCATCCATACACCAACTTCTTTTAAAGATGTTTTGTGTTCTTCTTGAATTTCTCCATTAGGCATTGGCCCTACATTTAGCAATAAATTACTTCCATAACCTGCAGCTTTTACAATATATTGAATTAATTCTTTTGATGATTTATGTTTTTTATCTTGCAAATTAAAACCCCAGGATCCATTTATCGTTTCACAAACTTCTTTTGGCAATTCTCCTACATTAGAAGCACTAGTTCCCCAACCTGTAGTATTTTCTCCAGGCAAATCTCTTTCGAACATTTGAAAATCTTCTCCTTTTATTGGTTTAATATGATGGTTATTCCCTATTAAACATTGGGGTTGTAAATCGTGAATCATTTTATAAATTTCATCATAATGCCAATCCACTTTTAGCTTCCCATATTTTTTACCATCCCATTCTTTCTGATCCCAATGTCCATCAAACCAAATACCTGCAATATCACCATAATTGGTTAATAGCTCTGTCAATTGAAGTTTCATAAAGCTGATATATTTTTCCCAATCCCCTTCTGACCGTCCTTTGATGCCATTACCTGTTCTTCCTCTTGGAAAATAGTTATCATCATGCCAATCCAACAACGAGTAATAAAAAAACAATTTTATGCCCTCTTTTTTACAAGCTGCTGCTAAACTTTTCAGCACATCTTTTTTATAAGGTGTCTTTTTTACAATGGTATAATCTGTAGCCTTTGAATCGAACATCGAAAAACCATCATGATGTCTACTTGTAATCGTAATATATTTCATTCCAGCATCTTTAGCCATGCTCACCCATTCTTCTGCATTATAAGCAATAGGATTAAAAAATGAAGGAAGCTTCTCATACGCATCAACAGCAATATTTTGATTATTCATTACCCATTCACCATCTCCAAGTTGACTATAAACCCCCCAATGAATAAACAATCCAAATTTTGCCTCTTGAAACCATTTTCTAGCTTCAAGGTTTTCTGTTGTGGGCACATAATCTTGTTGTGCAAGTACAGATTGTGTTACCATTGCAATCAGTAAAAAAATAATTAGCTTTTTCATTTTACAAGTTGTTAGTGTGTTCTTTTAATTTTATAGCATTATGCTCTCCAAATTTTACCATTTGGAAATTCATAATCAATCAATGATTCCTTTTTCATTGTAATGCTATATCCAGGTAAATTTGGTGGCATATACGCTCCATTTTCAATAACAACAGGATCCAAAAAATGTTCATGCAAATGATCTACATATTCAATAATTCTATCTTCTTTTAATGCACTAATTGCAATATAATCTATCATAGATAAATGTTGGACATACTCGCATAAGCCAACACCACCAGCATGAGGACAAACTGGTATTTTAAACTTGGCTGCCATAACTAAAATAGCCAATATCTCATTAACACCGCCAACCCTGCAACTATCTATCTGACATATGCCAATAGCTTTAGCCTGCATTAATTGCTTAAACATTACTCTATTTTGACAATGTTCTCCTGTTGCTACATGAATTGGTGCAACTGCTTTTGCAATCTTTGCATGCCCCAAAATATCATCTGGACTCGTTGGTTCTTCTATCCACCATGGATTAAACTTTTTTAAAGATTCCATATTTGTTATGGCTTCATCTACATCCCATTTTTGATTAGCATCCATCATTAGTTGTAAATCATCCCCGATTTCTTCTCTTATTATAGCTGCTCGACGCATATCGTCCTGCAGGTCAGATCCCACTTTAATTTTCATATGCGTAAAACCCTCTTCTTTAGCTTCACGGCATAAACGTCTCATTTTTTCGTCTGAATATCCTAACCATCCTGCTGAAGTTGTATATGCTGGATAGCCATTTTTTTGCAATTCTAAAATACGATCTTGCTTGGTTGCCTCATTCTTTTTTAACAACGCCAACGCTTCAGTAGGCGTAATTGCATCTGTTATATAAGTAAAATCTATACATTTTACCAATTCATCTGGAGACATATCTGCTAATAGTTTCCATAATGGTTTTTTCTCTGCTTTTGCATACAAATCCCAAACTGCATTTACTAGGGCTCCTGTTGCCAAATGAATAACACCTTTCTCTGGACCTAGCCATCGTAATTGGCTATCTCCTGTTATCATTTTCCAAAATGCTCCCATATCAGTAGTAAAAGAATTTAATGTTTTCCCTATAACTAACGGAGCTAAAGATTTAATTGCGGCAACACATAACTCATTACCTCTACCAATAGTAAATGTTAGACCATGTCCTTCTAAATTATTAATCGAATCTGTTTTTAGAATTACATATGCTGCTGAATAATCAGGGTCAGGATTCATAGCGTCTGATCCATCTAATGATTTACTCGTTGGAAAACGAATATCTTTTACTTCTATACTGGTAATTTTCATTTCTTGTCTTTAACAACACAAAATGACGTTTTAATTTACATATACACTACCTTTTATTTAACAAAAACAACCTTTAAATTGACCAAAATGGACATATTTAGCCTATTGATAATTTTATTTAGTTAAATTTCACAGAGATGTCTCTGAATATATTTTTTTAGTTTTAAGTAATAGATCTCTCTGTTTTCTGGACTATCATCTGATGGATGACCCATGTAATAAGCGAAAGTATTGTTAGCACAATACATATCTAATGCTTCAAAATTTTGCATTTCGTATTCTTCCAATGCTTTTTCAAAATTCTCCTTAAAGATAATATCTACCTCATTTACTGTCTCAATAATTTTATTTATTTGATCAGAAATTTGTTTCAATTTGTTTCCTTTGAATGTCAGAAATGTAAATCTATTTTCTTGCATTAGACCTATTATAGAAGGCAGTATATAGTACAGCCTTAGTATATAACTGCAATTTTATGTTAAAATTGTAATAAATAGACTACAAAAACACAGACAGAGATCAATCAACTGATAATTAGACGAATAACCATAAAACAAAAGAGGCTGCCTTTTCAGACAGCCTCTTTAATATTTGTGAAAAATACTATTTTAATTAGTTAGCCCACCATAACTTCGTGCTCAGCTCATCTGGCCCTTGTGATGTAATGGCAGCTTCGTAGTTTTCATTGTTCGTATCAACTACTTCAGTTCCATACATTCTTCTTTGTGGGATGTCAGTCCCGTTAACAAGTATTGCAGGTTTTATAATAGTACTTGGTCCGCCAATTCTTCTCCATTCAGCCCATGCTTCATATCCTTGCAAATACAAAGACACCCATTTTTGTTCAGCAATGGATTGAATTCCACTATAAGTTAAACCATCAATAAATGTCTGGGCAACAGCAGCATCAACTCCCCATTGTTTATTTGATGCCATGATGCCATCATTGAAATGAGTTTCTGCATCATTACTAACCCATCCTAAAATAGATGCTTCAGCAATAGAAAAGTTAGTCTGAGCAGCAGTAAAAAAGATTGCTGTATTGAAAACTTGACTGGTAGTAATATTGTCACTTGGCAGTGAATAAGTTGGTATTGACCCATTTGATTCTCCGTAAGGAGCTCCAACATATGTTGATGATGATGATGCAGGTTCAGCATATTTTGCTAACCTTGGATCTTCTGGATTTGTTGCATCTCCACTTCCTACCATGTAATTTACTAAACGATCACTTACTAGCCAGTCTACACGACCGTCTCTTGTGTATTGGTCATACCAAGGATTATTATTGTTATCGTCAGATAAGTAATTGTAATACATGTTTTCATCAGCAGTCATGATTACTCCAGCGCTTAAAGCCTCATTAAATTTTACCGCTGGGTAATCTGAGCTAGCAGGATATCTTTTTGATAAACGTAACGCCATTACCATTTTAAGTGTATTTCCAAATTTTTTCCATCTATCCATGTTTCCATTAAATAGAATGTCTCCTTTGGGACTATTTCCAGAGTCAATTTGTGATAAAGCAAAATCTAGTTCATCAAACAAGCCTTTATAAATTGTTTCTTGTTTATCAAATTTAGGAAAAGGAAAATTTATACCATCTAATGATTCGGTATAGGGTATTTCTCCCCATTTGTCTGTCATCTTTTGAAGCGCAAAAACTCTTAACATTGTAGCAATAGCAATTTGATTTCCATTACTTCCTGCTCCAGTTACTCCATCTTTTGTTTCGTCATTTGTATTTATATCTACAATCTGTTTTAAATTTGATAGAATCCCACTATAAAGGCCAGCATAATTTTCTTCAGCTCCTGAATATCTGCTTTCATCAGGATATTGAGAATTGGACATATGCTGTACGTAAAGTATAGGAGCGGTCTGTCTGGCTAAAAAATCAACTCGCATTTGTGTCAGTGCTCTAACCATCAACGCATCTGGTGCTGCACTTGAAGGTTTATTAGGGTCTGTATTTACATCACCAAAATCAACATTATCACAAGAAAAAAAAGTGAAAAGTGAAAATATAGATATGATGATTTTTGTTGAAATATTTTTTTTCATCATTTTTGTTTTAAAATTGTAATTTAAGATTAAATCCGATACTTCTTGTACTTGGCAATTGCCCATTTTCTATCCAGGTATATCTGTTTGTGTCCCTAAATTCTAAGCCATTATTTGTTGTTCTTCCTTCTATTTCTGATGGATCAACATTGCCTTTAGCTTCAGAATAAATCAACCATACATTATTAGCTATTATGGACATATTTACGTTAGTAAAAGGTGTTTTCTCAGTTATTCTTTGAGGTAGATCATATGCCAAACGAATAGTTCTTAGTTTTATATATGAGTTATCTTCTATCCAGTTTTCATGAATGTTTCTTAAGTGCTTGTAGTAAACTGCTGGATTAATTAAGTAGCTAGCACTTGATCCATCAGATTCTTTAACCCCTTCTACTAAAATACCACCAGAATCAGCATTTGCTTGAGCAAGTTCTACAGAGTAATCTTCTGTTGTGTTTCCACTAATGGTATTACGTATTGGGTTTCCAAGAGAATTGTTTCCTACTGTTTCTTTAGTTAAACCTGCATAAGAACCATATCTTCTACTTACACCATAAAATAGTCCGCCAAATTGGTAATCAAATCCTAAAGAGAGTGTAAGGTTTTTGTAGTTAAAATCTGTTAGCAATCCTCCAGTAAAATCAGGAAGATAGTTACCAAGGTATTCATTTCTTTCGAAATTAGGAAGTCCATTATCACCTAATACGATTTTTCCGTCTTCGTTTCTTTCGTATGTATTACCGTAAAGAGAACCCCATTCATCACCTTTATACTCAACAAGTCTTGGTCCCCAAGAATCAAGTACATTTCTATCTGTCCCTTCTGCTATCTTATCTACAGTTTTTTCAAGTGTTCCAATGTTAAAATTAAAACTCCAGTTGAAGTTCTCAGTTTTGACCACATGCGCTCCTAAGGTAATTTCTAATCCTTTTGTGGATGTTTCTCCTTCGTTTCTTCTTACAGTACTCTTTCCTGTTGCTCCTGCTAGTGTAATTAACTTAGGTAATTGAAAATCATTTCTGTCATAGTAGGTTACATCTAGGCTTATTCTGTTTTTTAGGAACTTAAATTCTGCTCCATATTCCAATTCTCTTCTTTCTCCACCTCTTAATTCAGCATTAACTAGTTGGTCAGGAATACTTAAAGAAGGTTTACTACCATAAGGGTTTCTTATAGTGTAAGTTTGGCTTAATGCATATGGACTTGGGAATACTGGAGCTTCAGCATAACCAACTCTTAATTTCATAAACGTTAAGATATCATTCTTTGGAATAAATTTTGTTGGAATAAAACTTCCACTAATACCGTAAGTGTTAACAGAATTGTTATCAGGATCAGCTGTAGACCGGTAGTCCGTTCTGTACGTCCCTTCTGCATATATGAAACTATCATAGCCAACAGATGCTTTTAATAACCAGGCTTTGTTTTTGTATTCATTTATCCAATTGTCAACTGTAGGACGATCTATTGATGAATTGACATTATACAATCCAGGAATTGCTAAGCCACCAACTGTTTGTGATCTAACTTGTTTAGAGAAATAGTTAGATATTTCAGCACCAACACTTATTTGAGCATCGATTTTGTTTATCTTTTTCGAATAAGTAGCCAAAGCAAAAATTTCATCTAGAGTTTGCGAATAAGCTCTTTCTCTATAATAAGGTTGTTCCAATCCTCCAAAAGCATTTCTGAAATCTGATGTAGTGCTGATGTATCGTTTTTTGAAATCAGTACTTATTACTAGATCCTTTATTGGTTTGTATATAAAACCTATTTTTCCAAAGGTTGAATTGTTTTCTTGGTTTTTTAGGTTTTCATACAGTTCAAAGTAAGGAGAATTCCAAAATGCAGGTTTTGGGTTTGTTGGACTATTCATGTTCCAAGAGACCATTTGTCCATCTCTATTGTAGTTTTTTAATCTATCGATATCAATTTGACGTTGCCACCACTGATTAAAGTTGGCTCCTAAATTACCATAATTATTAGTTGGGTCATTAAGAGTATTAGTCTTTCTGTAATTAAAACTTGTTACAAGTTTGAACTTATCTGTTAAATCAAAATCTGCAGATAAAGAAGCGATAATTGATTTTCTACTTGTGTTTTCTAGGACTAAAGTTTCGTCAATGTGAGTGGCGTTAGCTCTAATAGAGTATCCATCTCCTCCTTTAGCAAAAGAAAGGCTATTGTTTTTTACTTCTGAAGTTTTATAAAAATCTTTAACATTGTTAGGCTGTGCTATCCAAGGTCTTAATTTTCCAAATTCTGGATCATTTGGAATCCATGAGTCCCAATGACGAACTAGTTGTCCTTCAAGTCTCGGACCCCAAGATTCATCAGCAGCATATTGTGGCATTAATTGACCGTCAAATGATGCCCAAGAAGCATCATGTTTTGAGGGATCAAAACTGAAAGCACTAAATTCATTAATGGCATTACTTCTTCCATTACCATCATACAATCCACCACCATATTCATTTTGATAATCAGGAAGACTTACTACTTTACCAAGAGCTATACTTGAATTGAAAGTGATTGTTGCTTCACCAGAAGCTGCTTTTTTTGTTGCAATCACAATTGCACCGTTTCTTGCATCAGGACCGTAAAGTGCTGTTGCAGCCAATCCTTTTAGCACAGTACTTGTTTGGATGTTTTCAGGGTTTATATTGTCTTTGTCTACTTTAATTCCATCAACAATATATAGTACTCCGCGTTCTCCTCTCAGTAAAAGCTGTGAGCTTTTAAAAGTTGAAGAGGCTTGTCCTTGAAGTTGAACACCAGCAATCTTCCCTGCTAGAGCAGTACCAATGTCCATTTGCCGTGTTTCACTAATTTTAGAGCCTTTAACCTCTTGTGTAGCATAACCAAGAGCTTTCTTCTCTCTTTTAATCCCTAAAGCAGTAACAACTACTTCTTCTAGTACTTGTGTATCCTCTTCCATTTGTACATTAACAGAATTAGAATTTCCTATCGTTCTAGTTGCATCTTTTTGCCCAATGTAACTGAATACAAGAATTTGTCCAGTACTGGCTTGAATGGAGTAGTTACCATCAAAATCAGTTTGAGTTCCACTGGAAGTTCCTTGAACATACACGCCGACTCCAGGTAAAGGAAGACCATCTTGGCCTGTTACATTACCTGTAATGGTCTTGTTTTGAGCCATCGCCAATGATATTCCAAATACCATTAGTAATAGCATCATACGACTTTTTTTTAATTTCATACTTTGAATTTTAAGTTATTTGAGTTAGCTAAAAAGGAAGAAAAGACAAATTGGCAACAAGTTTACTCGACAGCTAATTCAAACAAAATTGTCTTATAAAAGGTAAGAACAAACTTAATATCGTTTTTGTTTTAAGTTGACTCCTTGCTATTTGTCTTTAATCTTCCCTAAAACCAAATAAAAGCAATTTCGATTTTCTATTTTCCTGTTATGAACTGAACAGACATTAATTTGAATTAAACAATATGTTAATTGATGTTAAGATATTGTTAAGATTTTTCGTTAATTGCACTTTCAAAACTAAAAATAATGTTAAAATTCTTCGAATTAATTAGCATTACAAAGAATTGTTTGATTGATCTGAACCATTTATAAATTGATTTTAAATTGATCTATTATGACTTTAATCACATAAATATTGATTTAAACAGCATTATGAGCCATTTTGAGGAGAGTATTAAATTAGTTACTTTACTCGGGCGACAACTAAACTTACTCTATGAATACTTCGATTAACGTTATGATTATTGATGGTGATCCCTTGATAAAACAACGCCTTAAGAATTTACTGATAGAACTTTCTGATATTAAAATAGTCGGAGATTGTAGCACAGGAAGAGAGGCAGTAATTCAGATTGAAGAAGTAACTCCCGATTTGATTTTCCTTAATGTTGATTTGGTCGATATTTCAGGATTTGAGGTCTTGGAAAAATTAACAACCCACAAAAAGCCTTTAGTTATATTTGTCACGGAACATAGCAATTATGCCCTAAAAGCTTTCGATTATTTTGTGTTTGATTATTTACTAAAACCATTTAAGGACGATAGATTTTTTAGATCTGTATCGAAGGCTATTGAATTAATTAAACAAAATAGTCATTTTCATTTCGAGGAAAGACTTAACTATTTATTAGAGCACATTGAGAAACCTTTGGATAACGATCAAAAAGATAATTATAGACAAACAATACCCATCAAAAAAGGGAACAAAACCATATTTATAGACATAAATAATATAAGATACATAATAGCTTCAGGATATCATGTAGAGATTTATACTGAAGATAAAAGATATGTATTAAGAGATTCCTTAACAAATCTTATAACCGAATTAGATCCAAAGATATTTGCTAGAGTCCATAGGTCTACAATCATAAATTTAAATTTTATGGAAGAATTATTAACTTCCAATTTTGGAGAAATGGATGTGAAGATGAAGGATAAACGATTGTTTAGGATAAGTAAAGGATTCAAAAAAATGTTTTTAATGAATATTGGGGTTTTAGAACAGTAATCAACCAATAACAGGTTATTTCTCAGTAATATTAAAACATTTAAAGAACCAACACAGCAAAGAACATGATTTTAATCGCTTTTAAAACCAATAAAAAACCACAGCTAGCATAAAAAAACTTAACTGTGGAATATTTTTATTTTTTTAATAAAAGAAAACTACTTCTTCATTCCTGGCTGTTTTATACTATAGTTTAGTTCTTTTTTCTTTACATCAACCATGTTTTTAACTTCTTTAAGCAACTTTTTTGCGTCATAAATTATTCCATCTTTGATCGTATACTTTACGCCCCCCGCTCTTATTACCTTATTGTCTTCTGTAAGTTTTATTGCTCCTGTTCCATAAAGTACTTTTAGATTTTTTAATGGATTTTCTTCTACTATAGCAAAATCAGCTAGTTTACCCACCGTTACAGATCCTATACGATCATCCATACCTAATGCTTCAGCTCCATTTAAAGTCGCCGCTCTAATTACCTCTAAAGGATGAAAACCAGCTTCTCTCAATAACTCTAACTCTCTAATAAAGGCAAATCCATAAAGTTGAAAAATAAAACCAGAATCTGATCCTGCGGTTACTCTTCCTCCTCTATTTTTGTATTCATTTACAAATACCATCCATAGCTTATAATTCTCTCTCCAGGCTACTTCTTGTTCCGTTCCCCAATCGTGCCAATAAGATCCATGAGATATTTTACTAGGCTGATAAAAATCCCATAGTGAAGGCATTGTATAATCTTCATGCCATTCTGCCCTACGTGCTCGTTGTAAATCTCTACTGGCTTCATAAATATTAAAGGTTGGATCTAATGTAAAGTCTAAACTTATTAATTCATTCATAACATTATTCCAATGTTCCGAAAAAGGTTTTGCGGCTTGCTTCCATAATTTTCCTGCTTCTTCAAAACGATGTTGTTCATTCTGATAGTTATAATCTAATGGGTAATCTTGTATTGTTCTATCTTCAAATAACGCTTCTGGAAGTCCATACCAATGTTCCATACTTGTTAACCCCGCTCTTGCAGAGTGCAAGACATTCCATTGTGCTACACTTAACTGCGCATGATGACAAGCAGAGCCTAAGCCTAGCTTTTTATTCTCATCTAATGCTGCTGCCATTATTTCCGGTTCAGCACCAAAAAATTTAATTCCGTCTGCTCCTCTTTTAGCATTATCACGCACCCAAGCTCTAGCCATTTCTGGAGTGCTTATGGTCTTTTTACTTCCCGATCCAAAACCCGTGTAGGCAATTATTCTAGGAGCTACAATTGTATTGGCAGCGCTTTTCTTTTTTAAATCTAAAGTCCAATCCACACTTCGCCCACTAGGTTGTCTTATAGTGGTAATTCCATGAGCCATCCACAACCTAAACACATATTCATAATCGGCTCCTTGTGCATCACCACCAATATGTCCATGCATATCGATAAGCCCAGGCATTAAATACATTCCGCTGCAATCCAATTCTTTCCCTCCAGGTTTTAATTTAGGACGACTAGACTCCTTAATTGCAACTCCTGGATAACCAACCACCTGTATTTTTGTAATGATATTTTTTTCTACTACAATATCTACTGGTCCTCTTGGTGGTGCTCCATTTCCGTTAATTAAAGTTACTCCTCTAATAATTAATTGAGAAAAAGGACCTTCACTACTATTTTCTTGACCATAACAGCTATAACAGCAAATTAGTGTTGCAAAAATTATGTGTTTTATATTTTTCATCTTTATTTAGTTTGGAACGTTAATTTTATCACCTAAAAACAATGCATTTAAAAACAATCTATTTGTACCATACCAAGAACCTCTAAAATTTGGATTATCCGCAAATAGTATCACCCTACCACTTCCTATTTTACTAACCACTAAAGAAGCCGAAGGTTTTATAAATTTCTCCATATTTTTAGCTGTTATAAATCCATCGATATGTGGGTTTTTTGAATATTTAGCTACTGTACCATACTCACTTTTACTAGGAGACAACCAAACAGAATTGTTCTTATATATCGGAATTGTAGTATCATGATATCCAAATGCCAATGGATGTGTTATGTCCAAGTCTACTTTTAAAATAACACCACCCAAGCTTTCTTTACCAATATGCTCACCAGCATCTACATAAGGTTTACGAACAACTAAACTTGTAGAATCTTTCTCCTTTTTTGTTAACTTCTCTTTTACTATTTTTTTATCAACTGCCCATTTTGCTGCCGACCCAATAGTCACTAAAGTATTACCTCTACTAACCCAATTTTTAATCTTTTCCAACTCTTTTTTTGTGAAATTATAACGTCCAGAAACCATAACCAACGTATTATATTTATCTAGATCTGTCCTTCCAAAATTTCGCATTTGCAATTTCGTTATCGGCATTTTCACTCGTTTATCTAACAAATGCCAAACTTCGCCTGCTTCATAAGATCGTACACCATTACCCACAAACATGGCAGCTTTGGGTTTGGTTACTGGTTTTACATTTCTACTTCCCAAATCAATACCTGCACTACTATATCCTGTATTTACAGCATAAATTGGTACGTTATATTTTTTTTGAGCTGCCTTAATAATTTTATAAACTTCTTCTGGTTTTTTCTTCTGAAGGCTTACAGGAACCACTAAAGACCCATAATTAAACGTTTTCTTTCCCGTTTTTATAGTGCTTACAAATGGCTTAAAAGCTGCTGATGCCACAATCTTTTTTGATTGCAACTCATAAAGCACCGCAGGAGCATTATAATCGTCCCAATCGATAATATAAGCATAGTTAGATTTTTCTACAAGAGCTACAGTTTCTAAATCGCTTAAAGAGTTGATTTTATCTCCTAAAGTTAACGAACGTACTTCCTTATATTTCATATTATAAAAATTAGCAACAGACCATGATGAGGCATCATAATATACACTATCTCTATATTTATTGTAGGTTTCAAACATGGTTTGTACCATGCGATATTGCGTCTGATTTGTTGGTACGGCATAAGAATTATCCTTGGTTTTATATACCTCAATTTTATGCAATAGCAATTTGTCTATAAATGCTTTTGTTCTATTCTTGTCAAATTCTTCCTTAAATACATAACCTTTTACCTTAGCTTTTGCTGCATTTGCCAATCCGCTTTTAAAAAACTCTTGTTGATATTTTCGTAAATATGCTTTATTTTCAACAGCTGCTTTTACAGTTGTGATACTTGAAACAAATTGATTTCTTATTGTAAAAGGAAAGGTAACCTCACCAAAAGCTGTTGTTTGTTTATGCCCTCTAGAACTCGCTTGCTCAAATAACAATGCCAAACCTCCTTGTAAATCTGGATATGAAGAACCATAACCTGGGTAAGTCCCATCAAAAACTTCTTTTGTAAAATAGAACGATCCAATACTATCCAATGCTTTTGCAAACTGATCTCCAAACATCGTATTTAGGTCCTCATAATTCTCTTTTGGCATGATAGGATTAAATGCAGCATTAGCTTTCATGGGTTCAAAAAAGTAACTACTATTGGTTCCCATTTCATGAAAATCGGTTACTACATTTGGATACCACTCATGATACCATTTTAACTTTCCTCTACTTTCAGGGTTTATTGCCAAAAGCCAATCTCTATTTAAATCGAACCAATAGTGATTGGTACGCCCACCTGGCCAATATTCATTATGCTCTGCATCTTGTGGATCTGCTACTAATGGACTTCCTTGGTAGCTTGTTGCCCATTGTGTGTGCCTATCCCTTCCATCAGGATTAATTGTTGGATCGATAAATAGCACCGCTTTTTTTAAATACCTTAAAATTTCTGGATTGTTAGATGCCACAAAAGTATATGCCGCTAAAAGCGCAGCTTCAGAGCTTGAAGGTTCATTACCATGCACATTATATCCTAGATTTATAAAAACAGGGACATTATTGTAATTGTCTGGATTTTTTGAAGGATCTGTAAACGCTAAATGTTGCTGTTTGATATTGTCTAAATTCGTTAAATTTTCAGGTAAGGTAACCGTCAACATTAACAACTTTCTACCTTCATGCGTTTTCCCATACTGGTAAACTGATGCTCTATCTGATACTTCTGCGAGCTTTTCCAAATAGGCGACAATAAGGTCATGCCTTGTATGATGTTCTCCAATACCATATCCCAAGAACTGTTCTGGTGTTGGTATTTCAGAATTAAAAGGATGGTATTTTTTTAAGAAATAATCTTGACTGTAAATAGTTGTACTACATAGAATTAGTAGTAGCAGTAGTTTTTTAAGCATTCTTAGTTAGTTTTTATTAGCGTTTTTAAATATAGGGATAATCTCTAGAATTGCACTGCTTAAAACATACAAACGATTAATTACTAGACTGATTTTAACCTTTTAATACCTTACAATTGTTTTTCAACATCAACAAACGGTCAAAAACAGAAATCAAACACATATCTTAGATCAATCTTTTTTTAATTGCTTCGATACTCTTATTGCATCCCCAGATAACTCAAGAACACGATAAGGATACTTTTCTTTCACCAACCGCTCTTCTTTATCATTTAATTCACCGTATTCTTTCATAAACACCTTATCGGCATATTCGCTTCTTAGCTCATCAACCGCATGTTTTGTACTCGTTAACACCTTTAAGTGTTCTGAATATTTATCATCTTCGTTTGTATACACTGCAAATCCATAGTTTGGGTCTTTCTCTATTATTTTCTTTAAAGATACTTTTAGGCTTGGAACGTCTATCAGTAAACCACCAACAGAAACGCAATCCAAACCATCTTTTTTAATGTTTATAATATTGAATAACTTATCAAATTTTTCTAATTTATCTTGTATAGAAAAACCAATTCTTTGATAAAACCAATAATCTTTCGCAAACACATGATTTGTGTAATATTTACTATTGTACTCTCTGTTTATCGGGACAACTACATAACTTATTTTCAAAGAATTAACTTTAAAAAACTCTTGTTTCACTGCCTCTACATAGCTCATTTTAATATCCTTGTCAACATGTAATAGATATTTAATTCTATAAGAAAGATGTCTAACTGATCCTGCTCGGAATTCAAGAATTTTATAAACCAATCTATCCAATGATACTATTTCATTATTAACAATAATAGTGATTCCCTCTTTTTCGATTTTTGATTTTACTATATAAATATGCAAATTAAAATATGATTCACGCACCTTTTCATAACTACCAGATTCTGGCAATTCTAGCTTGTATTTATTTACAATTTTCTTTTCAGATATTTTTTTGTTCAAATCAACATAGTCAATCAAATCTATTTTCGACATTCCAAAAGAGAGCAGAGACACTACAATACCAGAAACAAACATCCATTTTAAACTTTTACGTTTAAAAACAAGACGTATACTGGTCCATGTTTGCAAAAACAAAACGACAATTATAAGGATAAACAGGTAGTTATAATCTGGATAAAAACTAAAAACATAATAGCCTCCTGAAAAAACATCAGTAAGCAAAAAACCATACATTGTGCCCAATTTAGAAAACCAACTTAAAAAATACCAGCTAAGAAATCGTTGATCATTTACAATGTTATTCCTTCTGTAATTTTTCTTTGAAAAAATCTTCTTTGGACGGTCAAAAACAAATGTAAAAAAAAATGATTGTCCGAGAATGACTGCTATAAATGCATAAAACAAATTATAAAAAACAACTTCCTTACTTTCTAAAACCCATAAATGTTCATTAAATACAAATGAATAATACCTTAAAAACTCTCTAAACACATATAACAAGGCATAAAAAGAAAACGCATAAAACAAACTTACTATTAACCCCAATAGCAATCTTACTCTGGTTGTCTCAAAAAAAATATGATTTTGTCCCTCTATTCTATTTTTTAATGGCATTAACTTTATTCTCTAATTGCTAGATACATTCTCTAAAGTTAGTAGTTATTATTTTTAAACAAACTATCTCGACTAAAATAAAAAAAAGACTGCCCTAAAGACAGTCTTCCCAAACTTAACTATTTAAAATTCTAAGTATATTACTTTTTCACCAACTTGGTGGTAATATTTCGTTGTCCATCATTAACCTGAACAATATATATTCCATTGTCTAGGTTACTAATATTAATCATTTTATCAGAAACTTTTCCTGTTTTAACAACCTGACCCGCAAAATTAGTAATCACAAAGCTTAAGTTTTCTCCTCTTGCTAATGTTACTTTTATAAAATCTGAAGCAGGATTTGGATATACTGAAAGTACATCTGCTGGCTCATTTCCTATAACATCGGCTTTTTCAGTGCTAAATGCGGTAGTACTAAAACCAGTTGATCCATTTGTAATATTCACCATATAATCTTCTACTTCTCCACTAGCGAATGTTTCACATGCCGAAGGGGCAGCATTATATTTCATAGCTATTCTCATTCTTGTAACACCAGTAATAGCTGAACTAGGAACGGCAATTGTTGCTGATAAATTTGTCGCTGAAGACGAAGAACCATTTACTACTCTTTCAAATGCTTCAAAGATTCCGTTTTGATTAAAATCTATCCAAACAGACCAAAATTCTGTATAAGAAGAACCACTAAATCCTGCACTAAATATTATAGTTGTACTTGTTCCTTTAGCAACAGTTGCTATTCTGTTGGTAAAATTAGCGTAACCTCCATTATTAGCTGTTGAATTTGACATCCCTCCATAAGAAACATAATCTATCCATTCAAAACTAGAATTTGAACCTTTACTAGTACAATAGGTAAATGCTGTTCCTAATGTTGTAAAAGAAACAGGAGCACTTGCTGCAGAAATATTTCCAGCATTATCTCTAGCTTTAACGGTATAAGTATAATTTGTATTCGCTACTAAACCTGTAATATTTACTGAAGTTCCTTCAACTACTCCAATGCTTGATTGTCCATTAAATATCTCATAATCTTTAATTGCAACGTTATCTGTTGAAGCTGTCCAATTTAAAGCTGCTGTAGTTTGTGTAATACTAGATACCACCAATCCATTTGGTATTGAAGGTGCTTGAGTATCTGCCGCAGATCCTACTATCACCACACTATAATCTTCTACTTCTCCATGAGAAAATGATGCTTCACAAGCTGATGGTGTTCCGTTATATTTCATGGATATACGCATTCTAGTTGTACCTTGTTTTGCTGAACTAGGAACGGTAAAAAAAGCACTAACAGGTGAAGCCGTTGAAGCCGATTTTGTCCAAACTTGTTCCCCACTATCCGTAAAATCTCCATCTTGGTTATAATCTATCCATAGCCCATAACCTTCATTGTAAATTGATCCTGTCCATTTTGGTGTAATAGTAATGGTATTGGAATCTCCAATAGTTAGTGTCGTACTAATTGCGGTATGGTTTGAATACCCATCTCCTCCGTCAGAACTAGTAGCTATGGCACCCAATTGGACTCTTCCAATATATTCACCAGATACGTCGTTTCCTTTAGAAGAGCAATAATTTACCCCTCCTGCAGTTGTTGTAAAATTAACTGAAGAAGCATAAGAAGAATTAGAAGAAGAACACTTACTTCTAACTTGTACCTCATATTGTGTGGTAGCAGCTAAGCCGTTTATAGACAATGTACTTGATGAAGTAGCTGTAGTTGTCCAAGTAGAACTACCAACTGTACGGTAACGAACATCATATGTTGCTCCTGCAACTGCTGACCAATTAGCAACTGCTCCTGTGGTTGTTACCGAAGTAATATTTAATCCTGATGGAATTGTAGCTTGACAAACTACATTTGACGCTAATCCGGTTACTATTAAACTAAAATTCTGACTTCCTCCAGCTAATGAGCCTTTATGGGTAACTGTAATTGTATACGTTCCTGAAGCATTGGCTACATCCACTCTTTCAAAAGGATCTACATTATTATCGCCTTTTGCATTTGTAGTAATACTTGTTAATTTATAAGGCATATATGTGCTTGCTGCTTTATATACTCTAATATCCAAATCATTCACCAACACTGGAGTAGGTAGATTTATTGTTCCGGTATTTGCAACACCAGGTCTATCTGTCCATGAAATAGAAGCCAATAAAGGATGTATCCCATCTGCTTCTACAGTAATGGAATAGCTTTGTCCTGAAGCTAATGTTAATTCTTCAATTTTTGACGCTGTTCCACGTTGAGAAATAGCTTCTGCTGCTCGTTTTGTATGTAACAATCCCCATCCGAAAACAGCATCAGGTCCTGCTGTACCCGCATCATCTGCAGTATGTAATGCTAATCCTTTTAAGGTAGCTGCCTTCATAAAAGAGTTGTTTAGATTCTTATAGTGCTCTTGCAATAACAATAAAGAACCAGTAACATTAGGTGAAGCCATAGAGGTACCATCCAATTCATAGTATGCTACATCACTAGCTGTAGTGGTAGAATATACCGCTGTTCCATTTCCAGCAATATCTGGTTTTATGCGATAATCATCTGTAGGGCCCTCGCTACTACCACTATTAATAGTTACAGATACTAAATTACCTGCTGCATCAATATTAGCATCTTTTGCATTTGCCACTACCAAATTGTTTTTTGATGTTGCATGACCAGATAATTTATCATAAAAATTATTGCCATCTAATGGTGCGCTATTAACGGTATTATCATTACCTTCATTTCCAGCCGCAACAACCATTAAATAGTTTGGGGCATTAAACATCAACTCATCCCAGTTTCTAGAACTATTAGCATAAGCTCCAAAATAAAAATTTGACAACATCGGAACACCATTCTCGTCTCTAACAGAGTTACCATAAGAGTGGTTAGATAATAACATTCCATTTGCAGCCGCGGTAGTTGCTTCAGAAAGGTCAGAATTCCAATCATAACCCACTGCTTTAGCTCTTGATGCCATACCTTTAGCATTAGGGTCTACTCCAGAAGAAATTATAGTTCCAGCAACATGAGCAGAATGCAAACTTTTATTTGTAGATCCATCTCCGACAGAATATCTATTATTTCCACCTGGACCATCGTACTCTTGATGTGTGGTTCTTGCCAATCCACCATCCCATACATGCGCTGTCATACCCTGCCCATCTAGATTTAATCCTAATGAACCTCCACTATTTAAATGGATGGCTCTTGTTGATTTTGCAGCATCTGCATTAAAGGTGGTATAATAAATCGGCTTCCCATTTTCTACCCTTTGTAATTCTATGTATCTACCATCAGGTAAATTTTTCCTTAAAACCCAATTATTGGTTTTTGCCAAAGCATACATAGCTACCTTATCGGAAGCTTCCTTTTTTTTGAATTTTTTCTGAATTTTTTCGAGTTTAACGAGATCGTAGTTTTTTTGAATTTTTTCTCGTTGATTTGCATCTTGTGCATGCACTTGCAAGCATAATACTAAAAAAGAACCTGTAAGAATTAACTTAGCTAAGTAATTGTTTTTTTTCATTTTGAACCGAGGTTTGATAATTAATTTTTCACATTAACAGCTTATAACATTTTATAGTTAAGTTTGTGCTAAAAACTGATGTTATCGCAGCAAAAATAATCAAAAAATGAGAATATCACAATATACGGTATTACACTTAATCCGAGAATGTATTATTGACAATGGATGAAAGGGCGATATTTTTTAATAAAACTTTATATCTGCATAAAATCGAAGAAAAATGGTAGAATATATCCGTTAAGATATTTATTGATTCCTATGAAAGAAGAATAAGATTTTTCTTACAAGTATTGTTTTTTGAAATAAATAACCCATTTTAGATTTCGACACAAAATTCTTTCAGATTTTCTCTCCATCAGATAAAATTCTCTTCAAAATTCATCAATGGTTCTGTACCCAATAATTACATAAAAAAGCTGCCTAAAAATTACTTTTTAGACAGCCTCCAAACTTAACTACTTTCAAATCTAAATGAGTGTTATTTTTTCACCAATTTAGTTGTGATCTCTTTTTGTCCATCATTAACTTGAACCACATAGACACCATTTCTAAGCGCACTAACATCTATCATCTCATCAGAAACTTTCCCAGTTTTCACCACTTGACCTGCAAAATTGGTAATGCTATAACTTAAATCATTACCTCTAGCCAATGTTAATTTTATATAATCTGATGTTGGATTTGGATATACCGAAAGTACCTCCGCAGCTTCATTTCCTATTTCATCTGCTTTAACACTTGCAAATGTGGTATTAAGACTAGTAGCAGTATTTGTGATATTCACGGAATAATCTTCAACTTCACCATAATTAAAGGTTTCGCAAGTAGTAGCTGCTGAATTGTATTTCATGGTTACTCTCATTCTAGTAATACCAGTTAAGGCCGTACTAGGAATAGCAATTGTTGCAGATAAATTTGTAGCTAAAGACGAAGAACCATTAACAACTCTTTCGGAAGCTTCAAAGATTCCATTCTGATTAAAATCAATCCAAACGGACCAAAATTCTGAGTAGGAAGAACTACTAAAGCCAGCACTAAATACAATAGTTGACGTTGCGCCTTTTGCTACTGTTGCCGTTTTATTAGTGAAATCTGCATATCCACCATTATTTCCTGTTGTATTCGTCATTCCTCCAAAAGAAACATAATCTATCCATTCGTAACTAGAATTTGACCCTTTTGTTGTACAGTAGTTTAATACTGCAGCAAGCGTCGTAAAAGAAATAGAGGCACTAGCCAACGAAACATTTCCAGCTTCATCTCTAGACTTTACCGAATAAGAGTAATTTGTATTAGCAACTAATCCAGTAATACTTGTAGTTGTTCCGGTTACAGTTCCTAGGCTTGTATTGCCATTAAAAACCTCATAATCTTTTACGCCAACATTATCAGTTGAAGCATTCCATGTTAATGTTGCTGTAGTTTGTGTAATATTAGAAGCGACTAAACCTATAGGTACTGAAGGAGCTTGAATATCTGCTTCAGCTGCTGTAATTACCACCGTATAATCTTCTACTTCTCCGTATGAAAATGACGCCTCACATGCCGTTGGTGTAGCGTTGTATTTCATTACCACCCGCATTCTTGTTGCTCCATCATTGGCAGATGCTGGTATCGTAAATGAAGTACTTACTGGTGTTGATTTTGACTTTGATTTTGTCCAAACCTGTTCATTTGCATCTGAAAAATCTCCATCTTGATTGTAATCTATCCACACGCCATATCCTTCATTATAGGATCTTCCTGTCCATGTTGGTGTAATTGTTATGGTATTTGCACTTCCTTTTATAAGTGAAGTACTTATTGAAGTATGATCTGAATATCCATTACCACCATTAGAACTGTTATCAATTGCTCCCAATTGCACTCTTCCAATATACTCATCAGCAACACTATTACCTTTTGATGTGCAATAGTTTAATTGAATTGCTGAAGTTGTGAAATTTACAGCTGTAGTATATGCAGAATTAGATGACGTGCATTTACTCCTTACCTGAACTTCATAATTGGTCTCCGCCGTTAAGCTATTTAGAGATAATGTTGGTGTACTAACCGCTGTTGTAGTCCAAGAAGAACTTCCAACTACGCGATAACGTACATCATAGGTTACTCCTGGCACTGCTGTCCAATTAATAACCGCTCCATTGCCAGTTACCGAACTTGCATTTAACCCTGTAGGAGTTGTTGCTACACATGTTACTGCAGCTCCTATTCCGGTAACAATTAAACTAAAATTCTGACTTGACCCTGTTAATGATCCTTTATGAGTAACAGTAATGGTATATGTACCCGATGCATTTGCAACATCCACTCTTTCATATGGATCTACATTATTATCTGCCTTTGTATTTGTTGTAATGCTTGTTAATTTATAGGGCATATATGTTGTTCCTGCTTTTGAAACTCTTATATCCAAATCATTTACCAATACAGGTGTCGCTAGATTTTCTGTCCCAGTATTTGCAATACCAGCTCTATCCGTCCATGAAATAGAAGCCAATAAAGGATTAACACCATCAGAATCTACAGTAATGGTATAGGTCTGTCCAGACGTTAATGTCAATTCTTCAACTTTTGAAGTCGTTCCGTGATCAGAAATAGCTTCTGCTGCTCTTTTGGCATGCATCAGTCCCCATCCAAAAACAGCATCAGGACCAGTTGTACCAGCATCATCAGCGGTATGAAGTGCTAAACCCTTTAAGGTAGCAGCCTTCATAAAAGAATTATTAAGATTCTTATAGTGCTCTTGCAATAATAATAAGGATCCTGCCACATTAGGTGATGCCATTGAAGTTCCTGTTATAGAATTGTATGCTGTATCACTATTTTCATAGGTAGAATATACTCCAGTTCCATTTCCAGTAATATCCGGTTTAATACGGTAATCATCTGTAGGTCCTTCGCTACTACTACTATTAATAGTTACAGAAACTAGATTACCAGAAGCATCAATATTGGCATCTTGTGCATTAGCAACGACCAAATTGTTTTTTGCCGTTGAATGCCCCGTTAATTTATCATAAAGACTATTTCCATCTAATGGTGCACTATTTACCGTATTGTCATTTCCATCATTTCCGGCAGCAACTACCATTAAATAGTTTGGTGCATTAAACATTAATTCATCCCAATCTCTAGAATCGGAAATATAAGCACCATAATAGTAATTTGGCAATTGCGGTTGTCCTTGTGCATTTCTTCCAGCATATCCATAAGAATGATTAGAAATAAGCATCCCATTTGCCGCTGCAGTTGTGGCCTCAGAAGTATCATTATTCCAATCATATCCAACCGCATTTGCTCTAGAAGCCATACCTTTTGCATTTGCTTGAACCCCAGAAGCAATAATTGTACCTGTAACATGTGCAGAATGATAATGTTTTGCTGTGGTTCCATCACCTATAGAAAAACGATTAGTTCCTCCAGAACCGTCATATTCCTGATGTGTTATACGCGCAAGTCCACCATCCCAAACATGAGCTGTCATGTTTTGACCATCCAAACTTAACCCCAGTGAACCTCCAGAATTTAAGTGATTAGCTCTTGTAGATTTTGCAGCAGCAATATTAAATGTAGTATAATAAATAGGTTTTCCATTTACTACTTTCTGCAACTCTATAAATCTTCCATCTGGTAAATTCTTTTGTAAAACCCAGTTATTAGCTTTTGCTAAAGTCTGTAGAGCAAGCTTATCAGAAGCTTCCTTTTTCTTAAATTTTTCTTGAATTGTTCCGAGTTTAACGAGATCATACTCTTTTTTGATTTTTGTTCTTTCATTAGCATCTTGTGCATGTGCTTGCAAGCATAATGCTAAAAAAGATCCAGCAAGAATTAACTTACGTAAATAGTTGTTTTTTTTCATTTGAACCGAGTTTTGATAATTAATTTTTCACGTTAACAGTTTTACTACGTTAGTAAGTTAAGTTTGTGTTAAAAACTGTTGTTATCACAACAAAAGTAACAAAAAATAGAGAATATCACAATACATTGCTTTACAGTTAATCGGAGAATGTATTATTAGTAGCTGATGAAAGGGCAATATTTTTTTGAAAAAAATTTATACTATCAATATTTATAAGAAAATAAATAACATATTTACGCAAATACAATTTTGATTCTTACATAAAAAAATGACTAATCATGTACTATATATACTTATTTTTAAATCTATGATTAATCTTATAAAAAAAGCTAAATAGCCATCTCAAAAAAATTAGTCAAATAATTTTGGATAAAATACTGATAACTGTGGATAAATTAAGGCTCAACACAAAAAGTTGTGGAGTAACTAAATTAGAGGCAACTTTGCTTTTAAAATTTCTATGTCCTCAGACGCTTTATTTGCAGTTGCTAATTTATTACTTCCCGAAGTACTGGTAAGTCATTTTGATTTAACCAAACACGAGATTAAAGGAGAAGAGATACATTTCTATTTTACAGAATTAAATGAGGTTCCATCTGTACTTAATAATGCTAAACTCCACTCTAAAGGCTTCTTTCCAGAGGCGACCGTTCAAGATTTCCCTATACGAGGTAAGGATGTTTATCTGCATATAACACGGCGTAGATGGCTTAATGAAGTGACTAGTAAAGTAGTTACAAGAGATTGGGATTTAGTAGCAAAAGGAACTAGAATAACTAGTGAATTTGCTGCTTTTTTAAAAGAGGTCTATAAGTAATAACGCTTCAAGTACAACACTTGTAGCTAATTTCTATGGTGTTAATCCCAGAAGTCTACAAAGACAGTACAAGGACTATCTGAGTGATTTTAAAGCGTGGGGTCAAAAACAACACGCAACAGATTGGCTATTATTCGCACAAAACTTAGGCGCAAATTTATCCCTTGATGAGACTGCCTTTTCTAATGGTGATTTATATACCATACTAACCAATAAAAAAGCAAAAGGAAAGAAGGGAGCCTTAGTTGCAATGGTCAAAGGAACCAAAGCCGAAACTGTGATAAAAATACTAGAGAAAATTCCTTTAAAGCAACGCAAGAAAGTTAAAGAGGTAACTTTAGATATGGCAGGTAATATGGGACTTATCGTTAAAAAGTCTTTCCCAAATGCTACCTTAGTAATAGATCGTTTTCACGTGCAAAAACTAGCCTTGGACGCATTACAAGAAATAAGAATAAAACATCGATGGGATGCTTTAGATACTGAAAATGATGCCATAGAATATGCTAGAAATAAATCATTAAAATACACTCCAAAACTACTGCCCAATGGAGATACTTTAAAGCAATTATTAGCAAGAAGCAGATATTTATTATATAAATCAAGTAGTAAATGGACTGACAATCAATCCAAAAGAGCAGAAGTCCTTTTTCAGAGATATCCAGATCTAGAGAAAGCATATAAGTTATGCCAAAACCTATCTTGGATATTTAATAATACCAAAGACAAAACTTCAGCACTTATCAGGCTTGCAAAATGGGATGAAAAAGTAAGACAAGCTAAATTTAAAAGCTTCAACACAATCGCTAGAACAATGTCAATACATTATCAAAATATACTCAACTATTTTGATAATAGAAGTACAAATGCGTCTGCAGAATCTTTCAATGCTAAAATTAAAGCCTTTAGAGCACAATTTAGAGGGGTTAGAAATGTAGACTTTTTCTTATTTAGACTTACTACAATTTTTGCATAATCCTAAAATCCCACAACTTTTGGACTTGATCCTAAATTAACTCTATGATCTAGAAGTATATTTTGACACTTTTTTAAGGTTAAAATGTCCATAAAAGCAAAAAATCCTCTAAGCAAAAGCTTAAAGGATTTTTTTGTTGGCCCACAAGGACTCGAACCTTGAACGACTGCACCAAAAACAGCTGTGTTACCAATTACACCATGGGCCAGCACGTAAATGCGGATGCAAAGGTAGCATAAACTTTCGTTCATGCAAACATTTTTATGGTAAAATTTTATTTATTTATTTCCACTTGTTAAACCTTTTAAAAAAAGTTAGGGCTAAGGGTATATTAATTAGTAAATTCGCTACTTATTGACAAAAAATAGCACATGTTTTCGGAAAACTTTAAAAAATGGGATTCTATCCTTGGTTGGGTAGTTTTTTTTATAGCTTTAATCACCTATGGAATTTGCGTTGAACCTACTGGAAGCTTCTGGGATGCAGGAGAGTACATTTCAACTTCTGCAAAACTACAAGTTGGGCATCCTCCAGGAGCGCCTCTGTTTCAAATGTTAGGTGCATTTTTTGCCATGTTTGCCTTTGATAGTAGTCAGATAGCAATGATGGTAAATTATATGTCTGTATTTTCTAGCGCATTCACAATTTTATTTACTTTCTGGACCATTACCAACATTACTAAAAAAATGATTGGTAAAGAAGAAACCTTTACCAATAGCAAAGCAATAGCTGTTTTAGGAAGTGGTATTGTTGGAGCTCTAGCACTTACTTTTTCAGATAGTTTTTGGTTTAATGCCGTAGAGACGGAAGTTTATGCTATGGCATCTTTCCTTATGGCAGTACAGCTTTGGATGGGACTAAAATGGATAGATGAAATAGATTCCCCTAGAGGAAATAGATGGCTTGTATTAATCTCTTTTCTAATTGGACTTACTTTTGGAGTGCAATTTATGGGATTCCTTGCCATACCAACTATAGGCCTACTCTACTATTTTAAACGTTACAAAACTACTACCGTAAAAAACTTTTTGATTGCCAATATTGCAGTGGTTGCCTTATTGATGTTTGTTTATAAATTTACACTTACCTATGTTCTTAAAATATTTGGATGGGCAGAAGTTTTCTTTGTAAACACCATAGGACTTCCTTTTAATTCTGGAACCATTATTATAGGACTTCTATTTGTTGGCTTATTTATTTATGGATTAAAACAAACACGAAAAAAGAATCAAATAGGATACAATACCTTAATTCTTTGTTCTTTGTTTGTTTTCTTAGGATTTTCGTCTTGGTTAATGCTTCCAATTAGAGCAAATGCCAAGGTTGTAATTAACGAAAACAATCCTGAAGACGCTCAGTCTTTACTGTCTTATTATAATAGAGATCAATATCCTAGTGTTGACAGCCCGTTTTATGGCGCACACTACTCTAATATGTTTGTAGGTTTAGATGAAAAAAAGCCATATAGAGACGGGAAACCTAAGTATGAAAAAGATCATGCTTTAGGTAAATATGTAATTGTAAATGATTATGTAGATGCAGAACAAAATCCAAATAGCGATCATGTAGGTTTTCTTCCTCGAATGTGGAGTGATAGCCATGCAGAAAACTATATGAAGTTTCAAGGCCCTCTTAATTTTAAAATAAAACCCGAATATGTTTCCAGTACCGAACTTAGGTCTGCTGTTGACGAATTTAGAGGTGGTCTTGCAAAAGGAGAAATTGACGAAAGTCAATATATTGCCTTCTTAAAACAATTCAGCGAATATATAGATGTTCAACCACCGTCCATTTGGCAAAATTTGGGCTTTATGTTCAACTACCAATTGGGAGACATGTGTTGGCGTTATTTTATGTGGAATTTTGTCGGAAAACAAGACGATATCCAATGGCATAACGACGATCATGGAAACTGGCTTAGTGGTATTAATATACTTGACAATATGCGTTTAGGTAGTCAAGACAACTTACCTAGCGACATTAAAGATAATAAAGGACGAAATACATATTTTTTCCTGCCCTTAATATTAGGGATTATTGGTATTCTTTTTCAAATCCGTAAAGACCCCAAACGCTTTTGGGCTTTGCTTGTCTTTTTCTGTTTAACAGGAATGGCTATTCAGATTTATACCAACCCTTATCCTTTTCAACCTAGAGAACGTGACTACTCCTTAGTAGGTTCTTTCTATATTTTTGCAATTTGGATTGGTATTGGTGTTTATGGCCTTTTTGATGAATTTAAAAAAATGTTAAGCCCCAAAGTGCTGGCACCTGCTGTTACCGCTATTTGCTTGCTTGCCGTACCAACACTTATGGCATATCAAAACTGGGATGATCATGACAGGTCTAATAAACAGACTGCACAATCTATGGCAAAATCCTATCTGGATTCTGTACAAGAAGATGCCGATGCAATCCTCTTTACCATAGGAGATAATGATACTTTTACAATCTGGTATGCACAAGAAATTGAGGAATACAGAACCGATGTAAGAACTATAAATACTAGTCTTTTTGCTACAGATTGGTATATAGACCAAATGAAAAGAAAAGTATATGAAAGTAACGCTATTCCGTCTCAACTTACCCACGACAAATATGTATGGGGAACTAGAGACGTAGCATATTATCAAGGGCTTACTAAAAAAAGATGGGATATTAAAGATTTCATGAATTGGATTGCTAGTGATAAACCACAAACCAAAATTGGCCATTTGATTAAAAGTCAAAATAGAGAAATAGATCATTTACCACAGAATTACCTAAATCAAATTTTCTATCCTACCAATAAAATTAGAGTACCTGTAAACAAAGAAAATGTACTTAAAAGTGGTTTAGTAAAAGAGAAGGATGCACATTTAATTGTTGACTATATAGACATTACCCTTCCCGAAAGCGGTTTGGCTAAAAACAGGATAATGATGCTAGATATCCTAGCTAATAACGACTGGAAACGCCCTATATATTTTACAGGTGGTAGTTTTGATAATGCAGAATACATGTGGATGAAAGATTACCTGCAATTAGATGGACTGGTTTACAAATTAGTTCCTATAAAGACTGAGAACAAAAACCGTAGTGCTTTTGAAATGGGTAGAATAGATAGTGACCTTATGTACGACATTGTAAGTAAATGGGATTGGGGTAACTCCGGTAGTGCTAACATTTACCACGATGTGGAAACCAGAAGAAACAGTATTAATTATAGAGGTAATCTGGCTAGACTTACTGAAGTATTGCTTCAAGAAGAAAAAATGGACAAAGCCAAGCATATTATCAATATTGCAATGGACAATATGCCATTAGAACATTATGGATATTATGCTTTTGTAGAACCGTTTTTAGATGGTTATTATAAAGTTGGAGAAAAAGATAAAGCTAGAGTCTTGTATTACAAAATGGTGAAGAAATATCAAGAACGACTTGATTATTACGCAACCTTACCCTTAGATGAACAATATAGCAACATAAGTGATATTGTAGCGGATATGGAAGCCTATCGTAGAAATATAGACATCTTGATTGGAAATAGAGAATCGGAAATGATTGAGGAAGAAACAGACACCTTCAATACGTATATTGAAAAATTCAATCATTTTTACGAAAGAGAAAATGAACCCGAAGAAAGAGCACCAATTGGAGAACCTTCTATTGAATACGATTCTACCCAAGGTGAACTATTGAATGCTACCAAAGACACTAGTTTAATTGATTCTACAGATTAGGAGAATTAATATATTAATAAAATAGTTAACAAGGGCAGTAGTTTTAAAACTACTGCCCTTGTTTTTTTTATGTTGCCAAAAAATAATTTTTCCTTAAACACATTAACTCTCTTCATCCTTTAGGTTTTAACATTTCTCTAAACAACTTCAACTTAACATAAACAGCAACAGTATTCGCACTTGTGCTATTCTAAAACACCGATGTAGCTCTCCTATGTAAATTGAACTCTCAAAATAAATAATGCTACAATAATACCAGGACATCTTGTTAGCATAAATTTAACATTTGATTATTACTACATCATAAACTATATTTTCTAGTAATTCATACATACACTCTCATTATTGTAAAATTCCTGAACGAAACTCCCTGTCTAAGCTAATTTTTTCAGAATAACAAGAGAGAATCAGCTCCTCTTTTAAACAGTACAGTCCTCTAAAACAGTCTGAAAAGTAACTTTATATCAAGAATTTGGTAGCACTTTCATAATACAATATGCTGCTACACAATAGAAGCTCCATATACTTTTGCACCATCAGTTTTTAACCATAACTAATTCATAAAATGAAAAGAATTTACTTTAATTCGGTTTTGATACTACTCTTTACAGTATCAAATCTGTTTGCACAACAATCTCCCTCTTCTATAAAGGGAATTGTTTATGATGAAGAAGCACCATTACCAGGTGCCTCTATCTTAATCAAAAACACTCAGAAAGGGAGTATTAGTGATTTTGATGGTGTTTTTGAAATCAAAAATATCAAATCAGGTAAGTACGAAGTACTCATAACATATATAGGTTATGAAAACAAATCAATAACAATAGATGTTTCCCCAAACACGGAATTGGACTTAGGCATAATAAACCTAATTGCTTCTTCAGAAAATTTAGACGAAGTAGTGGTTACTGCCTTAGGTATTTCCAGAAAAAAGAAAGCATTAGGTTATGCCGTTAGTGAGGTATCGGGAGATCAAATTAAAGATGTAGCACAAGAAAATGTTTTAAACACATTGTCTGGTAAAGTTTCTGGTGTTGCAATTAGCTCAACCGGATCAGCAGGATCATCGGTGAGTATGGTGATACGTGGAGCAACTTCTTTAACAAGTGACAATCAACCTTTGTTTGTTATTGATGGAGTGCCAATCCATAACAGCTTAAATAATGTAAGTTCAGTAGGAAGTCGTAATAGTGTGGATTTCGGGAATTCTATTGCCGATTTAAACCCTGAAGATATCGAATCATTGACGGTATTAAAAGGAGCAAGCGCGGCAGCACTCTATGGTTCTAGAGCGGGTAATGGTGTGGTACTTATCACAACAAAAGCAGGGAAAAAATCAAAAGGATTAGGTGTTACTATTAGTTCTAGTATTGTTTTTGAAAAACCTTATAAATTTTTAGATACCCATACCCAATACGCTTCTGGATCAAGACCATATACAGAAGATAATTTCCCAAATAATGCATATGGGCAGTTATTAATTAACGAAACATCATCGGCATGGGCAGGCCCAGCATTAGACCAAGGGGTTTATGCTATTCAATGGCCATATACTGCTGCGGAAATTGAAAGTGGTATTCCTGTTGCTAGGGAATTGAAATCTTATGACAATGCCAAAAACTTCTTTCAAACAGCAATAACTTGGTTGAGTACTATTTCTATTCAGGATACTTCAGATAAAATGAATTACCGCTTGTCGTATTCAAAAATGATGCACGAAGGTTTTATCCCAAATTCAGATTTAAGAAGAAACAGCATCAGTTTAAATTCAAGCTTAAAATTAACTGATAATTTTAGTATCAGTTCTACTATAAATTATACAAAATCGGGTTCTGATAGCCGTCCAGCGGGTAACCGTGGTGCAAATCCTATTCAAGCACTATACAATACCAATCCTCATATTGACATCCGAGAAATGAAAAATTATTGGCTAGCTGGCTATGAAGGCTTAAGACAAAACTCACCTTACACTTTTGGAAATGACCCCACTGATATAGACAATAACAATGCTTATTTCTTAGCTAATGAAGCTATCAATAGCTTTGATAGAAACCATATGTATGGTAATATAACTGCCGATTGGAAAATCATAAAAGACCTTTCGGTTCGTGCACGGTACAACTATGATGAAACGAGTGAAATTCGTGAAATGAGAATTGCCAATGGTTACGATAGAGAAATGAATGGTGCTTATGGCCTGTTTAATTTGAACAGAAAAGAATCAAATATTGATTTTCTAGGAACATATAGCAAAAAGTTTGACAACTGGGATTTTAGTGTTTCAGCAGGAGGAAATATAATGAAACAATCTGCTCATAATGTATCCAATTCAACAAAAGAAAAAGGAGCAGGATTGATTATTCCTGGCTTATACACTGTGGGTAATATTGCAGCAGAAAATCTAAATTATTCAAATTATAAAGCAGAAAAACAAATTAGTAGTTTATATGCTTTAGCAAGTATTGGTTTTAAAGGCATTGCCTATTTAGACTTAACCTATAGAAAAGATTGGTCTAGTACACTGCCTAAAGATTTTAACGACTACGATTATCCATCAATATCGGCAAGTTTTTTGTTAAACAAAGCGTTTGATATGGGTAATAAGGTGTCTTTAGTAAAGCTTAGAGGAGGTTATGCAGAGGTTGGAAATGACACCCAAGCTTATAATTTGTATCCAACATTACAAAACAATGGTGCTTGGGACGGTGCTACTCAACTTTCAGAAAGTGGTGTGTTATTAAATCCAGATTTGAAACCTGAATCTCAGAAATCATGGGAAATAGGTACAGACCTTGCCTTTTTCAACAACCGTTTAAAAATGGATTATACCTATTATGAAGCAGACAATAGAGATCAGATTTTCCCAGTAAATGCCTCTCCATCTTCAGGGTATAGCAGTAAGTTAATCAATGCTGGGTTAATATCAACAAAAGGAATTGAAGCAAGTCTTGGAGGTACTATTATTGCTAATGACAACTGGAATTGGGATGTGAATTTTGTATATACCTATAATAGAACAAAAATTGAAGAGCTTGCAGATGGTATGGACTATTTAAAACTTTGGGGTGATGCAAAAGGTGGCGCATATACCTGGGTTGGCGAAGAGATAGGAAATATTATTGATCGTGCAGCGGTAAGAGTAGATGATCCAAATTCGCCATACAATGGATGGTTATTATTAGATGACGAAGGCTGGGAGAATAGTGATAGAACCCTACAAGATGAAGATGGAAATAGAGTAGCTCCAGTTATTGGAAACTTTAATCCTGATTTTAATATTGGAATGACAACTTCAATAACCTATAAGAACTGGAAATTGAATATGAATTTTGACTGGAGAAAAGGAGGTCAATTTGTATCTCAAACTCACCGATATGGCGAATCTGATATGCACACACAAAGATGGTTAGATAAATTAAATAATTTAAGCGGTATTGATGATCTTCCAGGTTACTTAAAAGAACATCAAGATGAATACCTGTTAGAAGGAGGCCAATTCTTCCCTCTAGTTGGTGGTCCAACGGCTGAAGCTGGTGGCTATGAAGTTACCGATGGAGGAATTACATTAAATGATGGTGTTTTCTTACCAGGTGTAATTGGTCATTATGATGGTGATGGAAACTTTGTTGTAGAACAAGAAAACTTAGGTGGAGAAGGTACACAATACCATTTTTATGCAGATCAATATCCATGGAGCTTTACCAAGGCATCCACATTTGATGCTGACTTTGTAAAACTAAGAGAAGTTTCACTATCGTTTTCATTACCACAATCGTGGATTAAGAAGACAGGTTTCAACAATGCTTCCTTTTCTGTATACAGTCGTAATATTATGTTATGGACAGCAGCAGGAATAGGTATCGATCCTGAAAATGCATTTCAGCCAGAAAGTAGTGAGCAAGGAAGTGGAATACAGTTTAAACAAGGTATTGAAAGATACAATGCTAATCCATGGGCAATTCCTGTTGGATTCAAATTGAATGTAAGTTTTTAACCCCTCATAAAGGGCATAAACCCGAGGCATTCCTTTGAATAAAAAACCTAGACATACCTTATCCTTAGATAGTGGTTGTTGATTAAACTAATAAATAATACAATTCAATAATGAAAACAATAAAAAAATTAGTAACATTATCTCTGGCTCTTTCGCTCTTGCTGATTTATTCCTGCAGTGATATTACAGATCTAAATGAAAACCCCAATGGAGTAAATCCGAGTACAGTAAAACCTAGCTTAGTTTTAAGTACTGTAATGTCTAATACTGGTAAGGTAATTCTTGCTGATGGTTACGGGGGCGGGCTGTCTGTAAACATGCAGTATACCCAAAAAGATTCATGGGCAAGCAATCAATACAAAAGTCTTGAGGCAGGAAACTGGGACACTTATTATAGTATCTTAAGAAATGCCAACCTTGCCTATAACAGATCTATAGCATTGGAATCACCTTTTTACCAAGGTGTTTCAATGGTGATGAAAGCACAATTGTTTGGTTTGCTTACCGACTTTTATGGTGATGTTCCATATTCGGAAGCCTTAAAAGGAGGAGAATCAGGAGACAATTCTATTATTAAACCTGTATTTGACTCACAAGAGTCTGTATATAAAGGTATAATTATGGACCTGCTAGCGGCTTCGGAATTATTATCAAAAGATGCAGCATCGTATTCAGATATCAATAAAACTCAAGATTTGTATTTTAATGGCGACCCTAATAAATGGATGCGTTTTGCAAATTCATTGGCATTGCGTTATTATATGAGATTGTCAGAAAAAGATTCTGATTTTGCAAAAAACGGAGTTATTGACATGCTGAGCAAACCATTAATTACAACTGTTGACCAAGGATGTTACCTTTCTTTTGTTGGAGTATCGGAGAGCGACTCGTGGCCTGATAACGGAGTAAACACTACACGTTCTAGTTTTACAAGAATAAAACCTTGTACAACCTTAACCAATAAATTGAAAGAATTAGACGATCCAAGAATTCATGAGTGGTTTGCACCTGTTGAAATACCTATTGTTGTTGTTGCAGATGGAGATCTAAACCTTGAAGGGAAAGATGACAATTTAAAAGATGGGAAACGCTATATAAATGAAGCAAGCTTGGCTGCTAATAATCAAAAAGTATATGATGCTGCAACTTGGTTTCTAGATAGAAAAGCGGAAATAACAATGATAGATACCAGTCCAAAATATGTTGGCTTACCACCAGCAAATCAGGATACTGATCCCTATAATTACAATTTAAATCCACAGCCAGAAAGAGGAGGATGGAATGTACATGTATCTGAAATGAATGCGCAATTTAACGAAACTGAAGGCGAGAATCTTAAAGCAAGAATCCTTACTGCAGCAGAAGTACATTTTATACTAGCAGAAGCAGCACAAAGAGGATGGGGAACAGATGCAAAATCTCATTATGAAATGGGTGTTAAAACAGCGCTTGAAGACTGGAGTATAGGTGATAAATATGCCGATTACATTGATAATACAGGTGTTGTATTTGACGGTTCATTAGCACAAATTATGGAACAAAAGTGGCTAGCAAATTTTGCTGCAGCAAATGAAGCTTATTTTGATTGGAGAAGATTAGGTTTTCCTGCTATTCAAACAGGTCCTTACGCTAAATCAACTGCAATGCCAATAAGAGCTATCTATCCTGAATCTGATAAAAATATTAATCTCGAGAACTATCTATTGGCGAGACAAAATTTGGAAGCTACAACTCATACCGATGATGTACCAGGAAATGATGGTATTGATAGTTATTGGTCTAAAAACTGGGCCCAACAAGGACTATCAAAACCATGGTAATGGATTTTATAAAATTATTTTATCTCTAGTAAATTTTTGAAAGACTATGGGGCATCTAAGGAAGCAAAGATGTCTTATAGTCTTTTACCATATTATGTAACTAAATAAATAGCAGTATATTAATTGCTTTAAAATAGAACTAACAAAACAAATCAATTTAAAAAAATGAAAGCAAAAAAGAATAGTAATAAAAATAAACGCTGTCTTTACAACACGGCTAAACTAGGTTCAACCCTTGCAATAGGGCTTTTATTGTTTGCTTGTAATCCTAAACAAACAAAAGATAACAGTACACATTCTCATGATACTGATGATGCTCATGGACATTCACACTATTCTAATCATTTAGATATTGATGCCCACAAACTTCTTTTCCCGAGTAGAACTCCAGATAGGATTATTGCAAACTTAACTGCAGATCCAGCCACTAGTTTTGCAGTAAACTGGCGAACAAACCAGCAAATAACATCTAGTGTATTACAAGTAGCTTTGGCAACAGATGGACCGGAGTTTCTTTTAGAAGGTGTAAAAACGGTAACAGCTACTACTGAAGTTTTTGAAAATCAAAATAGAAAAGAGCCATTGGTAAAAGCAAACTTTCATTCCGTAATTGTAGAGGAATTAAAAGCAAATACTACCTATGTATATAGAGTGGGTAATGGAAAAGAAGAAGATAAGGACTTGTGGAGCGAATGGTTTCAATTTACTACTGCCAGAGATGCTAGTTCAGAAGAGCCATTTAGTTTTATCTATTTTGGAGATGCTCAAAACCAAGTAAAATCAATGTGGAGTAGGGTTATTCGTAATTCTTATAAAAAATTCCCAGAGGTAGATTTCATGTTGCACGCAGGAGATTTAATAAATGATAGAGATGCCAATTTAGAATGGGGCGAGTGGTTCCATGCAGGAAGTTTTATACATGCTACGGTACCTAGCATAATGACACCTGGTAATCATGAATACAGAAACGATAGTTTATCGGTTTTATGGAAACCACAGTTTACCTTGCCAAAAAATGGCCCAATAGAAAGTGTTAAAGAAACCTGTTATGCAATTGACTATCAAAACTTAAAAATGATTTCTATTGATGCGCCAGCCTTGGATGTAGATCATAGAGATGGACAAGTACAAGTAAAATGGCTTGATTCTGTTTTGGCAAATAACAACAAAAAATGGACAGCAATCACCCTACATTACCCGATATTTTCTACCGCAAAAAACAGAGACAATAAAGATTTAAGAGAAGCACTAAAACCACTAATAGACAAGTATAAGGTAGATATTGTTTTGCAAGGACATGACCATACCTATGCAAGAGGAGCTGTAAGTAACAACACAAGTGGTAACACAGGTATTGATGAGGTTGGTACTATATATGCTGTTTCGGTAAGTGGACCAAAAATGTACGAGTCTAAAGACCAAAACTGGATGGAACGCAGGGGAGAATTTACCCAGTTATTTCAGATCATCACTATTGGTAAAGACAGTTTATCTTATGAAGCATATACGCCTATTGGAAACTTATATGATGCTTTTGACCTCATAAAAAAAGATGGAAAAAAGAAACTTGTAAATAGAGTTCCTGAAACACCACAGCGATTTAAAAATGAATTCATAAAAGAAAAATAATAACATCCGCTAAGAAGGTAGCTTTATACGGGAAACAATTATGAAACACCCATTAACAAAGGTTTTTTCGCCCAAAAAGATGACTAATTGAAGGTGTACCATGTGACCGATTTAATAAAAATAGACAAAGACACATGAAAACTATTTTAAGTACTTTAATCGCTTTTTTTATTGTGATTTCTGGTCTTGTAGCGCAAGAAACACAAGCTTACATCTACACGAAAAACCATTTAAAAAAAGCTGATAAAAATGTAGTTTTAGTAACTGCACATAGGGCAGCTCATCAAAAACATCCCGAAAACTCAATAGCCTCTATATTAGAAGCCATACGAATTGGTGTTGATATTGTAGAATTAGATATTAGGGTTACTAAAGATGGGGTTCCAATATTGATGCATGACGATACTATCGACAGAACTACTAATGCTAGTGGAAAAGCAGAAAAAATGACATACGAAGCGCTACAAGAGATTCAATTGCTTGGGGCTGATGGTAAACCAACTCCATATAAAATACCAAGTTTAGAAGCAGTATTGCAAGTGGCGAAAGGGAAAATTTGGATCGATTTAGATATTAAAACAAGTCTTAGGCAATTGGATGCTGTTGTTGCTGTCTTGCAAAAAACAACAGATGATGAAGGGTACTTTTTTTATGATGGTGATTATAAATCTTTAAAACGAATACGAAAGAAATTGCCTAATGCCCTGATAATGCTCAAATGTTATCCAACCGATAACTACAACAAAAAAATAAAGAGACTGAACCCCGATTTAATTCACTTGGGAAATACAGAAGAAGATAAAGCAAGGATGTTTTTAGATGAGTTAAAACCATACAATAAACTCTTATTTGCCAATGCGCTTGGAACAATTGATAAAAAAGCCAATGACGCTATTGAAGCTTATGATTTACTCCTAACAAAACCAATACATATTATCCAAACAGATTATCCAATGTTGTTATTGAATTATTTAAGATTAAAAAAGATGCATTTATAACGTCTTCTCTCTTTTATATCTAAAAAAAAGCGAATGATACTTAATCTATTATTCGCTTTTTTTTAATAGCATCCATAGCACTATTTTTAACTGACTTTCTTCCAATTGTTCCCTTAAGATAGAAAAGGCTTTGGTTTTTTGATTTTCTACTGTTTTTATTGAAATATTAAGATATACTGCAATCTCGGCATTAGAAAGCCCTTCTTTTTTGCTCAACACAAAGATTTCTTTACATCTATTTGGCAATTTATCAATCTCGTTTGTGACTTTAGCTATCAACACATCAATGCTACTTTCATCAAAATCATCAATAACTTCAATTAAAGACTCGTGGTATTTTTGCTCAAGTAGCTTTCGCTTTTTAGATTTATTATCCGTATTTAAAAAATCGTTATATACAGCTTTATATAAAAAGCTTTTTATAGCATAACTACCATCTAGTTTTTCTCTAAATTTCCAAGTACTTAAAAATACATTCTGTAAAATATCTTGAGCTTTATTACGGTCTTTACTCAACATTAAAGCATAAGAAAACAAAGAACTAGAATACCTATTTACCAAAAAAGTATACGCTTCCTCATCTCCTTTCTTTAAGGCTTCAATTAAAAAAGAATTGTTATCAAAACTCATATTATTTTTCAGAAAAACACAAAATACTGATTCTAACTACAATAATATAAAAAAAACATTATACACATGGGGGTATTCGTTTTTTCGTTTGTATTACTTATAAGCAACAACTTTTAAATGATTCCAACCGCGATAACACATCTAATTATTAAATATCTAAATGAAACAATTTCGGATGTTGAAACTGACACATTAAATGATTGGCTAAAATCCAAAGAAAACCACACGCTCTTTAATAGCTATGTAAAAACACAATTTTTAATTACAATTGGCACAACAACAGTTGACACTGATAAAATTAATCATAAATTACTTTCCGAGATAAATAGTAAAACTACCAATACATTTAACTGGAAGTCCTTATATAAATATGCTGCTTTGCTTATTATTGTTATCAGCATTGCTTTTTACACCAAACAATACTTAACTACAGCTAATCTTACCGTAATTTCTCCAAATGCTATTACCCTACAAACAGATGATGCGCATCCTAAAAACATTACTAAAAACGTCTATAAAACACTCACCAATAGCAATGGAGACATTATTGGAAGACAAGAAAACTCTCGTCTTATCTACAAAAAAAACAAGAACATTAGCGTATTAGCTTACCATACACTTCGTGTTCCATATGGTGAAAAATTTGATCTTGTTTTATCTGACGACACCCATATTATTTTAAACTCTGGAAGCTCTATTAAGTATCCAACCCAATTTTCATCTGGAAACAAAAGAGAAGTTTACCTCGAAGGAGAAGCTTTCTTTAAAGTAGCTAAGGATAGTATTCACCCATTTATAGTAAATACCCAAGCACTAAATGTTAAAGTACTTGGAACCGATTTTAATGTAAGTAACTATAAAGAGGACAAAGAGCTTTATGTTGTACTAGTTGAAGGTTCTGTTAACTTAGAAATTAACAACCAGACCAATAAACTTAAGCATAAGACAAACTTAATTCCTGGGACTAAAGGCTCTTTTGACAAAAAAGAAAAAATAATTAGGGTTCAAAAAATCAATACAGACAGTTACACTTCGTGGATTAAAGGAAATCTTGTTTTTAGAAATACTACATTTCAAAACTTTATCACAAAGCTTGAAAGGCAATACAATGTAAAAATCATTAACACCAATAAAGAACTATCAAAAATACTATTTAGTACAACTGTAGAAACCAACACGGAAACACTAACTGATGTATTAAATCATTTTAGCAAAATACACCCAATACACTATAGTATAAAAGGAAATTTAATAACCATAAACTAAAATACGTTTAGAAATACTATTATTAAACTAAAAAAACCACAATTTATCTGTCTTTTTACTGAAGCACAAAAAATGAAAAATGCTTCCACGTTTCTCGATTTAGACTGTGATTAAATTATTAAATTAGATTTAAAAATGAAGCTAACGCTGCTTTTTCTTCTTGTTACTTTGGTTGCTATAAAGGCAAACCCATCGTATTCTCAAACAACTAACATATCTCTAGAGGTACAAAATGTAACTGTTTCAAAAGTTATTGATGAAATAGAGCGCAAAACAGATTTCAGGTTTTTATTTATTGCTGGATCTGTGGACCTTGAAAGAAACGTATCACTATCGTATTCTAAAAAGTCAATTAAAACAATATTGAAGCTGCTCTTTAAAAACACCGAAACAGCTTTTGAGATAGCTGATCGAAAAATTATTTTAAGAAAAATCAATAAAACTAGTAAACCAACCTCCATTCTAATCACTAAAAAAGAGCAAGCCAAAGTAAGCGGAATTGTTTTAGACGAATTTAAAACACCTTTACCGAGTGTAACTATTATAATTAAAGGAACTGCAACTGGAGTAATTACAGATTTTGATGGAAAATTTAGTATTGCTGCTAGCTTAGGTGACGTATTGGTTTTTTCTTTTGTTGGAATGCTATCTAAAGAACTAACTATTAGCTACGCTAATCAAAAAAATATTTCTATTCAACTAACAGCAGATATTCTTCTTTTAGACGAAATGGTTGTAACTGGCACCTCTGCCCTTACCAGTAAAAAACAATTAGGTAATGCAATTTCTACTATAAAAAGTGAAGCCATTAGCAATTCTGGAGCACAAGGAGTAACCGCAGCATTATCAGGAAAAATTACTGGAGCAGTCGTAAATCAAAATTCTGGAAATCCGGCAGGAGGAATAAGTGTTACACTACGTGGGGCAAGTACGGTATTTGGTAATTCTGACCCTTTATACATTATGGATGGTGTAATTGTAGACAATTCTTCTACTGAGTTATTACCCTTAGGTGGCTATGCACAAAACAGACTTGTAGACATAAACCCAAATGATATTGACCGTATAGAAGTTATTAAAGGAGCAGCTGCCGCTGCAATATATGGATCTAGAGCGAGCAATGGAGTTGTTCAAATTTTTACAAAAAAAGGAGTCATTGGAGAAACTCAAATTTCTTTTTCTTATAGTACTAAAATAAATCAACTGCGAAAACAAATTGAAGAAAACCAAGAACCTTTTCAATTTGAAGCTCCAGGAAGCAGTGTATTAGTTCCCGTAGAGCGTTACCAAATGCAAGACCGCATCTTCAGAACAGCTATAGGGTCTGACTATAATTTATCACTTAAAGGAGGAACAGAAAAAACACAATTTTTCACTTCTCTTTCACATTCAAAAAATGAAGGAATAATAAAAAATACAGATTATAAAAGATATACACTACGAGCAAATATAAATCACAAAATTAACGATTGGCTAAAAACATCAATAAGCACTAATTATGCAATAAGCACTAGTCAAGAATTACCAAATGGAGGTATGCTTGCTCCAAATGAATTTTTTGGCGTATTAACAGGGTTTGCTTTTCTAAATACCAATTACAATCCAGAACGTCAATCCGATGGAAGTTATATCAATAATTTGGGCTTTACCCTTGCCGCAAACCCAATAGCGGCTATTGATAATTATGATTTTACCATGAAAACCAATAGATTTATTGGAAGCGTAAAATTAGAAGCAAAACCATTTGAAAACTTTAGTATTGAATATATTTTAGGTTACGACGGAAGCACATCTAGAGCAACAGCATATATTCCAATTGGTATCCTTCCAAAAATAACTGGCTGGAGCAGAGTTGCTGAAAAAACAGCATTACTACTTAATAACGATTTAAACTTTAGCTATGCTGCCTCCATTTCGGACCATCTAAAATCCATATCAAGCCTTGGATTTACACAACAATATGATAGAACTTCCATATTTGCAATTACCAGCGATAGGCTATCTCCATCTATAAAATCTACAACAGCAGGAAGCATTATCTCAAGATCAGACATAAGAGAAGAACGCTCTATACGTGGAGCGTATTTTCAACAAACCTTTAACTTATCAGATAAACTATTTGTTACTGGAGCAATAAGATTAGACCAAGCCTCTACTTTTGGTGCTAATGAGCGCACACAATTTTACCCAAAAGCAAGTATGTCTTATATGCTTTCTGATGAAGAATATTGGAAAAACTCCTTATCATCTATTTTTAACTCTTTTAAAATTAGAGCTTCGTATGGAGAAGCTGGAAACTTAACTGCGTTATCTGCTTTTGATAAGTCTACCAATTATAGCCCTGTACCAATTAATGGACAAACTGGTTTTTCTCCCGACCCACAAGCTGGTAATCTAGATATAAAACCCGAACGTCAGAAAGAAATTGAAATCGGTTTTGATGCCAGTACCTTTAAAGGAAGACTTGGCATTGAATTCTCCTATTACAATGTAAAGGTTATTGACCTATTGCTAAGTAGAGTTCTTGCACCTTCATCTGGATTCTCAAGACGATTAGAAAATGTAGGAACACTAAGCAACAGTGGCTTTGAACTATTGCTAAAAGGACAATTATTAAAAACAAAAAACGCTGGCTGGAACATACTCCTGAATTATAGTCAAAACAAAAATGAAGTTAATGATATAGATGGAGGAGAATTAGTACTTCCTGATGTTTTTGACCAAGCTGTTGTTGCCAAAAACGGATATCCAATAGGTGTATTTTCTGGAACGTATTTTATCAGAGACGCCAATGGAAATATTAGTACAGACAACAATAACCTTCCTATTACATCAACTGATAGAAAAATTATTGGGGACCCAAATCCAAATTGGACAGGTTCCCTAATAAACGAAGTAAACTATAAAAACTGGAAATTTAGAATGCAATTAGATGCTGTAATGGGATTTGATGTTTTTAACTGGACAGATAGACTTAATAGCCATACCGACCTTTTTGGGGGAGGCGCAAGAGATGCACAAGAAATTAGAGGAGAACTTCCAAGAGGATATAATGCTGCTACTTTTCAAACATTTGAACGCTATATTGAAGATGGGTCATTTGTAAAACTAAGAGAACTGTCTTTAGCTTATAATTTTAATTTTGACAATTCCAAACTATTCAAAAGCATGACTGTTTCTTTTGTAGGGCGCAATCTACTTTCCTTTGATAATTATAGCGGATGGGATCCAGAAGTTAGCTCTTTTGGACAAAGAAATGGAGTGAGAGGAATGGACTTTAATGAAGTACCTATTCCACGTACCTACCAACTAGGTCTAAACATCAGCTTCTAAAAAAATTAAGGAAATGAAAAAAAACATATATCTATTCGGATTAATTTCACTGCTGTTTTTATTATCTAACTGTACACTAGACTATGAAAACCCAAATGCAGCAACAGAAGACCAACTAAACAATAGCAATGCCCTAATGGCTTTAGCCATAGGAATACAACAACAATACTCTGTAAAAGCCTTAGACAACATCATTTTTGCACCTTCATTAAGCACAAGAGAAACATCATTAATACTTACTAATGTTGCAAATCAGGAATTAGAAAAAGGAGGCACTGCTTTATTAGGAAATAACCTTAGAATTATCAATCTGTTTTCTTCAATTGCAAAGGTAAAAGGGATGACAGAAACCCTTTTAAAAACCATTCCTGAAACTACAGCAGTAGCAGGTACAAAATCTGGACTAAAAGCCTGGGGGAATCTCTTCCGTGCGTTATGCTTAGGAGCCATGTCACAAAGTTGGGAAGCTGTTCCACTACTTAATTCCACCAATAACGATGCTGCTTATGTAGCTAGAGAAAATGCGCTTTTAGAAGCTATTACCCTTTTGGAAGAAGCTTTAACAATACTAGAGGATACACCTTCTTCTGACGAATTTAAATCTATAGTCTCTAAAAACATTAGCCTAACCAACACCATTAATGCTTACTTATCTAGATACCACCTAATGATGGGTAACTATGAAAAATCGATTACTACAGCTAATGCTATTGACATAAACAGTACTTCTGTTTTTGACTATGACGATCAGAATCAAAACCCTGTGTATGTAGGAATGCTAAGAGCAGGGGAATTATTGTTTTATGCTCCACGAGAAAATTTTGGGCTTCCAGCAGTACTAATACCCGAAGCCGAAGACCAGCGTATTGCTTTTTACCTAACAAACAATACAAACACGAGTCTAACTGGATTTCCCGTAAAAAACGGTACTAATTCACCTTTCTTTTCTACACCCACTTCAGGTATCCCTGTGTATCTTCCAGGTGAACTAACCCTAAATAAAGCTGAAGCTTATACAAGATTAGGAATGAATACAGAAGCGGTAGAAGAGATTGATAAAATCAGAACAAAGAAAGCTAGTGAAGATGCTTTTGGTTTAGGAGCTAACCTAACAGCTTATAGCGGAGCATTAACTACAACTGCTATCCTTGACGAAATTTATAAAAACAGGCGAATTGAACTATTTTTAACTGGTCTAAGCCTTGAAGACAGCAGACGTTTTAACAGAGAAGGACCAACTAGCGATGGTAATTTTTTGACAGAAAGAAGTAGAAACTTCTATCCTTATCCTTCAACCGAAAGGGTCAATAATCCAAACACACCAAATAATCCTATATTATAACATTTAACTCAAAAAAAAGTATGAAAAAACTATCTATTATTTGCAGCATTGTCCTTGTTTGCATTAGTCTAAGCTGTAACGATAACAAATTAGACAAAACCGAAGTCAGAAAAAAAGTAGGACAACTATTTTTACTAGCATTTTCAGGAAGTGAAGCAGACGTTGTTCTTCCGTTTATTAAGGACAGAGGAATAGGCGGTCTTTACTTAAGTAATGAAAACTTGGGAGAACCACAAAAAACTGCAGAACTACTAAATATACTTCAAAACGCATCTTTAAACGGTATTTCAAAATTACCACTTCTTACTGCTGCCGATCAAGAAGGTGCATGGGGAGTAATGGTTCCTTATTCTTCTACTGGACCAGGAAACATGGCTCTTGGTGCTTCTGCTCCAGAAAACACCAGACGTATGTATAGTGTCTTTTCTGAGGAACTTAGTGCTGTAGGTGTTTTTTGTGATTTATCTCCTGCTGCTGATGTAAATTCTAATCCATTAAACCCAATTATCGGAACGAGGTCATTTGGAGAAGATGCTAAAAAAGTTACTGAAAGAGTAACTGAAGCCATAAAAGGGCTTCATGACAATAATATTATTGCCACTGCAAAACACTTTCCTGGTCATGGCAACACTGCAACCGATTCTCATAGTGGCATCCCAGTAGTATCTAGATCACTTGAGGAAATAGAAGCAATTGACTTACTACCTTTTAAAGCTGCAATAGAAGCTGGAGTTGATATTATAATGACTGCTCATATTACTTACAGTGCATTAGACAAGGATAATCCTGCTACGTTATCTTCAAAAATACTTCAAGGCTATTTAAGAAAAAAGCTTGGTTTTAAAGGGGTTATTATGACCGATTCTTTTAACATGCAAGCCATTCAAAAAAATTATGATCCTGCGGAAGCTGCAATAGCAGCAATTCTTGCTGGAGCTGACATGATTATGCTAGCGGAAGAACGTTATGGTGAAGATGTAGGTGACTATATAAAATCGCAAACAACAATGCTAGACAAGGTAGAACAAGCTGTATTAGACGGACGTATTCCTATGGAACGTATAAATGAATCTTACAACAGATTGGTTGCACTAAAAAGTAAATACAACCTAACTAGCAAAATACCTTCTAACCCTAAAGTAGCAAAAGAAACTATTGGTAGTGCTAAAAACAAAAAAATAGCATTAGACTGCGCAAAAGCGGCATTAACACTTGTTTATGACAAAAAAGAAGCTATTCCATTAGCAAAAGGAAGTAAAGTAGCCATTGTAAAGTTAACCAAAGAAAATGTTGATGAGATTATAAAGATTGCAGCAGGAATTGGACCAAACTATGCAAATGCATACCAAGACTTTGTTACAGAAATGGTCGCTAAAGGTTTTGAAATTACTGAATATCTACCCGATGCTAAAAATATTCCAGAAGACTTAACAATTGTTGCTGTAAGTGAAAACTATCCTTTTCCTGGAAAATCATTGGATTTGGCTACTCAACTAGAAAACTTAAACACACTAAGAGGCAACAATCCTAATAGCACTATTATAAATGGAGCATTAAGAGATCCATATGATGCTTATTTAGTAAAAAACACAGCAGATACATACATCTCCGCTTTGGGTTCTAACATTTCTAATGTAAAAGCGCTAGTAAGTTTGTTAGTTGGAAAAACCAAAGCAACTGGAAGCTTACCAGTAACTCCAATAAGTAAGTAACTTATTTACATTTGTTTCTTTTTAAAAAAAGTAGGAGCTAATTGTATGGTACAATTAGCTCCTACTTTTTTTTGATATCAATAACAAAAAACTACCCTTTTAACCAAGCAGCCCTCGTATTTAATTGTTTTTCAGTAGCATTTTCATCCACCATAATACCTTCTGACTCTGAATACGCTTGCGTTAATTTTGCTTTAACAACAACTTCTTTACCATCGCGTTCTAACTTAACTTCTACATCTTGTCCTGGTTTCCAGCTCATCATTCCTTGTAATGCTGATTGTGCATTAGTAAGTGTTATTTCAGTACCATTTACTTCTTTTATGATATCCTTAGGCTGTACACCTTGGGCTACCCAAAAACTATTTCCTACAATATTCTCGGCAAAAAATATTCTCCCTTTTTCTCTATCAGCTCCAAATACAAATGCACCGCCACTTTGCACATAGCTAGTTTTACTCCTTACTTTACCAAATTTTAATCCTACTTTATTAAAAATAGTACTATAATCTATTGGCGTTTTACCTACCACATGAGTATCCATAAATGATTTAACAGACGGATAAGTCATTGTACTAATCTCATCTAAAATCATATCGTCTACAAAGGGTTTGTTTTTCCCATATTTACCTGAAAGCTCTTTCATTAAAGACAATATACTTCTATTTCCATTGCTTTCTTCACGCATTAATATATCTACACACATGCCTATCAAGGCTCCTTTTTGATACACATTAAAATAATTAGGAGCATATGGATCTTCTAAAATATTTTCACTCATTTCCGTAAAACTCATACTATCATCCATAGTTTTAGATGATGTAATCTTTCCTGCTAACACATTATAAAATTCATCTTCAGTCATTAAGTCTTTTACCACCTGAAAATGCTGGGCAAAATATTCGGTTACCCCTTCATACATCCATAAATGCTTAGAAAATGTAGGCGCATTATAATCAAAATAATGCACATCTTCTGAATGTACAGACAATGGTGTTACAATATGAAAAAATTCATGAGCAACCACATCTATCATCGATTTTTCTAAGGCTTCTTTTGGCATTGATTCTGGCAATACCACAACTGTTGAAGTATGATGTTCTAATGCTCCAAAACCTGTTGGTGCAGTATCACTTTGCTCAGCTAAATATAAATAAATATCGTACCTCGGGGTAGCATCTACTGCTCCTAAATATGCTTTCTGAGCTTCCATCATTTTAAAAACAGTCTCTTTTAAACTCGCTGCACTATGCACTTTATTTGGAGAGAAAACACTTAAAACAATTTTGATATCACCAACCATAAATTCTTCTACATCAAGCTCTCCATACATCATTGGATTGTCAGTTATATCAAAATATCTTGGTGCAAAATAACTCGTCGTAACAGCTTTTCCATCTTCGCTTGCAACGTTTTTTGTTTCTTGCAATGCTGATGTTCTTTTAAAACTAGCTGGTGCAACAACATCTAAGGTATATTGATTCTTTTTTAAGCTATCAAAATAACCAACAAAACCATGTAGATTTAGCACATAATTATTAGCCGCTATATTAGTTCCTGAAGGAGAAAAAGGAGATTTACCTTCACCTTCTACATCAAAAGTATCATTTGCTAAATATGTAATTTTATTTAGCTTTACTGCTTCAGCAATGGTCCATGTATTGGTATCTGTTTTTACAACAGCCAATTCATTACCTTCATAATCAAAAGCTTTGAAAGCATCTATAAAGTTTCCAAAATCGCTTACCGCATAAGTTCCTTGCACTATTTTTGGTAATCTATAGGTTACCGTTTCTTGTGTGAACCTACCAGGATTTATTGTTACAGGAACCTTATCCTCTACTACATTTACTAAATCTAAATGTGTTGCAATTGGATTGCTTATTGCTAAATCGTTTTCTGTCACTTTTGTCGATTTACAACCTAAGATTGCTAAACTTGCAACAGCTAAGACTACTACTTTTTTCATAAATATCTCTTGTTTTAAAAACTAATTTCACAAAAATACTGCTTTTTTTCAGTGCTACAGTACATCGTAACAAAAATTTATGACCTTATGCTTCGCTAACATCTTTTGACGTTATTTGTAAGTTATAGTTTATTCCTATTAAGAGGGCAAGTAGTTAAACTCACAAACAACCTAACTATGAGTAAATTTCTTATTTTACCATTCTAAAAAAAACTATCTTTACATTACAGTTTATTGCCTATGTTTTTTCCTGCTAAAACACCGTTTCTAATCAAAAAAATATTCCATAATTACATTTGGAACATAAATAGCATAGAAAAAACGCTTTACCTAACTTTTGATGATGGTCCTACTCCAATAATTACCGATTGGGTACTTGAAGAACTGGACAAATTCAATGCAAAAGCTACTTTTTTTTGCATTGGAAAAAACATAACATTACATCAGGAAATATTTAAACGTATTGTAGCTAAAGGTCATGGAATTGGCAATCATACTTACAATCATATTAATGGATGGCGAAGCAATACTTCTAGCTATATTGATAGTACTAAACAAGCTTTAAAAGAAATAGAAAAACACAAAATTACAACAAACCTATTTAGACCGCCTTATGGAAAAATAACTGCAAGTAAAAGCAGGGCATTAAAAAAAGAAGGCTACCATATTATAATGTGGGATGTACTCTCCAAAGATTGGAATATACAAAAAAGCAAGAATGAGGTGAAAAACAACGTATTAAAAAACGTTAAAAATGGTAGTATCATTGTCTTTCATGATAGTAAGAAAGCAGAAGAAAACATGAAATATGCCCTTAGCGAAACCTTGAAGCATTTTTCTAATCTAGGTTATACATTTAAGGTCATATCAGCAGAAAGTTTAACTTAAAGGATCTCTCCCTTTTATAAACCATTGTTCCGGTTAAAACCAACAATCCTTACGCTATACGTACTCATGTAATAACCCTATTAGCGTATTAGCATCTTGTTCTCCACTTTGCCTCCAAACCATTTCACTGGTTTTATAAATCATAAGTGTTGGCAGTCCTTTAACGCGAAGTGCATCTGCTAATTCCTTGTTCTTTTCAACATCAATCTTAATTACTTTAGCCTTATCTCCTAGAGCTGCAGCCACATCACGTAACACGGCATGCATTGCTACAGATTGCTCATTCCATTCTGTATAAAAATCTAACAAAACTGGAATTTTTAAATCTATTAATTCACCAAATTTTGACATATCCTACTGTAAACTATATGGTTTGCAGTTTCAAATGTAGTAAAAATTGTTAAAAAACGTGGTCTTTGAGCATAATTCTATACGTTTTCTATAGTTAATACTACGTTAAAGCTGTTTTTTTAAGCGTTATTACCGTAATTTCTGGCCAAATCCCCACTCTTCCAGGAAAAGCCAAAAAGCCAAATCCTCTATTAACATTTATATATTGATTCTTTTCTTTATAAATTCCTGCCCAATATTTATACCTCCATTTTACTGGACTCCATTTTATCCATCCAGGAATTTCTATCCCAAACTGCATTCCATGAGTATGACCACTTAGTGTTAAATGATAATGATAAGCATCGTCCACTACCTTATGTTGCCAATGCGATGGATCGTGACTCATTAATATCTTAAAATCATTAGCATCAACAGCAGTTGCTGCTTTTGCTAAATCTCCTTTTTGCTTAAACCCTGCTCCCCAATTCTCTACACCAAGCACAGCTATACGTTCTCCATCCTTTTCTATAAACCTACTTTCGTTTAATAACAGGTCAAAGCCCATTTCTTTTTGGATATCTTTTAAATCCTCTAAATTTTGTGCTTTAGCCTCTTTTGACTCCCATTTTACATAATCACCATAATCATGATTCCCTAAAACTGCGTATTTACCATCTTTAGCTTCCAATTTTCCAAATAGTGATTTCCAAGGCAACATTTCTTCAGCTTTATTATTTACCATATCACCAGTAAATAAAAGCATATCACTTTTTTGCTCATTTATCAAATCAATAGCATATGATATCTTTTCCTTATTATCAAAACTCCCACTATGAATATCCGATATTTGAGTTATCTGATACCCATCAAAAGCATCAGGAAGGTCATCATATTCCAAAACATAACTCAACACCTTATAATTATACTTGCCTTTATACATTCCATACAACATTGATGCAAATGGAATAGCAGCAACACCTAATGCCAATGTACTTAAAAACTTTCTTCTAGAAGGAATTGCAAATTGTGTTTTTGATCCTGATAACTTCTGATATAGTCCTGTAAAAACACGAACAATATCTTCTCCTAACATAAAAAAGGCAAGTACCAAACTAAACAACAGAAAGGTTAAGAAATAACCTATTGCAAAACTCTTAGCAGGGCCCCAACCACTACTATCATCATTTAGAACGGTAAACTGTAAGACAACATTTACCAATACAACTACTGAAACAACAGCAAACAAATAGGATACCCAACTAGATTTAACTCCTGTTTTAACTGCCTGAAATGCATATAAGCTCAATACAACATATATACCTATAAAAATTAACCAACGCATGCTTTTTCCAATTTTTATCCAAATTTAACCGAATAAACACTGTTGCTGTAAAAGTGTATAAAAATTAGGCTTTATTTAACAGAATCGATCAGTTCTTTGATCTTTAGCCTATTCGATACAGCAAGAGTGGTTTCATTTAAGAAATTATTCCCTACAAAAGATAATTCTTGCCTGTTAAAATTTCGTTCCTGAAAAGAAACTCCAGAAAAATGAACTTCAGAAAACCCTGTCCCCATTAGCTCTCCAATATTAGCACTATTAACACCTCCTCCAGGCATTACAATTATATTTTTAGCCTTATTTTTTAACTTTTTCAACAACTCAAACCCCAGCGTTACATTTTGTTCTTGCCCAGAAGTTAAAATTCTATGCACGCCGATACTCTCTAATTGGTGCAATGCATCTATAGGATTTATAACCCAATCGAACGCTCTATGAAAAGTAAATGGTAATGGCTTAGCCAGTTCTACTAAAACTGCCGTTCTTGCTATATCAATTGTAAAATCTGGGTTTAATACTCCAGACACAATACCACTACAGCCCAACTCTTTCATCAACACTAAATCTTGTTTCAATACTTCAAATTCAGTATCAGAATACACAAAATCGCCACTCCGAGGACGCAAAAGCACAAAAACAGGAATTTTTAATTTTTCAATCACTAGCTTAGCCAATCCATAGGAAGGTGTTATCCCTCCTACTCCTAGTTCTGCACATAATTCTATTCTATCAGCACCAGCTTTTTCTGCATTTATTGCAGACTCATATGAATTAGTACAAATTTCTATTTTCATCATTTATGTGATTTTAGTATCTTTCCTTCCGATTAATAATTTACTAGGTTAAAGTACTTCTTTTTTTGATTTCTTTTAAAAAGAATAGTATTGAAATCAAAACACATACAAATGAAAAGAAGAAAATTTATCCAAAGCGCATCGTTAACAGGTATTGGCCTAGCAGTAGGAAGTCAACTCACCGCTTGTAATACTGCTGAGAAAAAGGAACAAAAAGAAGCATTAACCCTACCAACTTCTTCTTTGCCACTAGCCATAACTACTTGGAATTTCCCTAATGCAACCGCAAAAGCATGGGAAGTTTTAAAAGACGGGGGCAGTTCTTTAGATGCTGTTGAACAAGGTGTAATGATAGAGGAAGCTAATGTAGACAACCAAACTGTTGGTAAAGGAGGTAGACCAGATAGAGATGGTAATGTTACTCTTGATGCTTGTATTATGGATAAAAACGGAAATTATGGAGCTGTTGTACATATGCAACATTATCCGCATCCTATTTCTGTAGCCAGAAAAGTTATGGAAGATACTCCACATGCTATTTTAGCTAGTGCTGGTGCCGAAAAATTTGCTGCAGAAAAAGGTTTCAAAAAAGAAAATTTGCTTACCGAAAAATCAAAACAGGATTGGGAAGAGTGGAAAAAGACATCAGAATACAAACCGATAATTAATATCGAAAATCACGATACTATTGGTATGTTGGCTATTGATAAAAAGGGAGATATTTCTGGAGCATGTACCACTAGTGGAATGGCGTTTAAAATGGCAGGAAGAATAGGAGATTCTCCAATTGCAGGATCTGGGCTTTTTATCGATAATGAAATTGGAGGTGCTGCTGCTACTGGAATGGGCGAAGAAGTACTAAAAACTGTAGGTAGTTTTTTGATTGTTGAATTAATGCGAAATGGAAAAACACCACAAGAAGCTTGCGAAGAAGCCGTAGACAGAATTGTAAAAAGCAATCCTAATCATAAGAATTTCCAAGTTGCTTATATCGCTTTAAATAAAAAGGGAGAAAGTGGTTCGTATTGTATCCACAATGGTTTTACCTATATGCGTTGCCAAGATGACAAAAACATTAATATGCCATCTGGATCACATTTTGGTCCTAAAACTTAAAAAGAGAGTAAGACAAGAAGAGTCAAGACGCAATTTTTGCATCAAATAATTAGGAAGCTTCTTATCTTTACTCATTGTTACATAGATAATCTTTGTAGTTTTGTCTAAACCATCATTTAAACACAAAAATTGCGTTAAGCAACTAATACCATCATATATAAAATGGCTGATAAAAAACGTTTATTTCTTCTAGATGCTTTTGCTTTAATTTTTAGAGGATACTATGCTTTTATAAAAAATCCAAGAATAAATTCGAAAGGCATGGATACCTCTGCAATTTTAGGGTTTACAAATTCGCTTTTGGATGTAATCAAAAGAGAAAAACCAGATCTTTTGGCCGTTTGTTTTGACAGAGGCGGTAGTGTTGCCAGAAAAGAGGCTTTTCCTGAATATAAAGCCAATAGGGACGCAACTCCTGATGCCATTAAAATTGCAGTTCCGTATATTGAAAAAATATTGGAAGCCATGAATATTCCTGTTGTTGTAAAGGCAGGTTTTGAAGCTGATGATATTATAGGTACACTGGCCAAAAAAGCTGAAAAAGAAGGATATATTACTTATATGGTTACTCCGGATAAGGATTTTGCACAATTAGTTTCTGAAAATATTTTTATGCATCGTCCACCACGAATGGGGAATTCTTATGAAACATGGGGAATTCCAGAAATTCAAGAAAAATTTGGTGTGGAACGCCCAGAACAAGTTATTGATTTTCTTGGAATGATGGGAGATGCTTCTGATAACATCCCTGGATTACCTGGTGTAGGTGAAAAAACTGCCAAAAAATTCTTAGCGCAGTATGGCTCTATGGAAAATTTACTAGCAAACACCCATGAGCTAAAAGGAAAAATGAAAGAAAAGATAGAAGCCAATAAAGAGCTTGGTTTGCTATCTAAAGAACTTGCTACCATAATACTTGACGTTCCTGTAGAATTTCATGAAAAAGATTTTGAGCTAATTACTCCAGATATTGAAGCTGTAAAAACTATTTTTAACGATTTAGAATTTAGAAGACTATCGGATACTATTGCTAAAATATTTGGTCAAGAGACCGAAACGGCTGTTGCTAAAGAAAACAATACTTCTACAACTAAAAAACAAGCACCAAATGCCCAATTTGACCTTTTTGCCGCTCCTGGAACAGGAAATACTACCGAAGCTACTATAGCAAGCGGATACAAAACACTTGAAACTTCGCCACATATTTATCAACTTGTAGACAGTCCATTTGCTAAAAAATTACTTTTAGAAAAACTACTCTTACAAAAAAGTGTCTGTTTTGACACCGAAACAACAAGCATAAACCCATTGCAAGCAGAATTGGTAGGAATAGCTTTTTCATGGGAAACAAATACTGGCTTTTATGTTCCGTTTCCTGAAGACCAAGAAGAAACGCTAGCACTATTACAAGAATTTGTTCCGTTTTTTGAAGCCGAAGAAATTGAAAAAATAGGTCATAATTTAAAATATGATATTAAAGTACTATCCAATTATGCTATAACTGTAAAAGGACAGCTATTTGATACCATGATTGCTCATTATCTGATTAATCCAGATATGCGACATAATATGGATATTCTAGCAGAAACCTATCTTAACTATCAACCACAACCCATTACAGATTTAATTGGTAAAAAAGGAAAGAATCAATTAACAATGAGATCGGTTGCACTAGACAAGCAAACCGAATATGCTGTGGAAGATGCTGATATTACCCTTCAGCTTAAAAAACACTTTGAGAAGGAACTAGAGACTAACAACCTTAGCTCTCTTTTTTCTACCATAGAATTGCCGCTAGTAAATGTACTTTCGGATATGGAAATTGAAGGTATTAATGTAAATACTGAATTTCTAAATGAACTTTCTGTTACACTAACTAGTGATATTGAAGTTCTAGAAAAAGCAATCTATGAGCAGGCAGATGAAGAATTCAACTTGGCTTCACCAAAGCAATTGGGAGTTGTTCTGTTTGAAAAAATGAAATTGGTTGACAAACCAAAAAAGACAAAAACTGGGCAGTATTCTACCGCCGAGGATGTATTATCCTATCTCGCTAAGGATCATAAAATTATTGAAGATATTTTAGAATGGCGTTCTTATAAAAAACTATTGAGTACTTATGTAGATGCACTTCCAAACGAAGTAAATCCTAAAACCAATAGAATACACACCATTTATAGTCAGGCAGTTGCTGCAACAGGAAGATTAAGTAGTAATAACCCTAATCTCCAAAATATTCCAATCAGAACAGAGCGTGGAAGACAGGTACGTAAAGCTTTTATCCCTAGAAGCGAAGACTATACCTTATTAGCTGCCGATTATTCGCAAATAGAACTTCGGATCATTGCCGCTTTAAGTGAAGAAGAAACCATGATTAATGCTTTTAAAGAAGGACAAGATATTCATGCTGCAACCGCTGCAAAAGTATTTAATGTTCCTGTAGAAGAGGTTACTCGCGAACAACGTAGCAATGCCAAAACTGTAAATTTCGGAATTATTTACGGTGTTTCTGCCTTTGGATTGAGCAATCAAACCTCGCTAAGCAGAAGTGAAGCTAAAGAGCTCATAACCACATACTACGAAACCTATCCAAATCTAAAAAAATACATGGCAAGTCTTGTTGATTTTGCAAGAGATAATGGGTATGTAGAAACGGTACTAGGCAGAAGACGTTATCTTAAAGATATTAATTCTGGAAATGCCATTGTAAGAGGTGCAGCAGAACGTAATGCTGTAAATGCTCCTATACAAGGTAGTGCTGCTGATATTATAAAACTCGCTATGATTAATATTCATCAGAAACTAAAAGACGGCAATTATAAAACAAAAATGCTGCTGCAAGTACATGATGAATTGGTTTTTGACACTTATAAACCTGAGTTAGAAGCCATAAAAACACTGGTAAAAACAGAAATGGAAAATGCCTATACCATGATAGTTCCTCTTGATGTAGAGCTTGACACTGGAGACAACTGGTTACAAGCACACTAAAAAACATAAAAAAAAATGAACCCGATCAGAGCATTTATTGATAACATCACTCCAATGAATGCCACTGATTGGGATTTTTTTTCTTCGAAACTTCAAGAAAAACAATTTCCTAAAAAAAGTCGGCTTCTAAAAATTGGAAATATTGAAAATCACTTGTCTTTTATAAAAGAGGGCATTACTAGATTGTATATTCCAAAAGAAGAGAATGACCTTACTTTTGGTTTCGTCTTTAAAAACGAATTTATTACTGCTTACGATTCTTTTATTACACAAAGTCCAGCTACTTACGAAATTGAAGCACTAACAGACACTTCTGTATGGCAAATTTCTTATGAAGATCTGCAAGAAGTTTACCAGAAAACAGTTATTGGAAATACCATCGGCAGAAAAATGGCAGAACGTATGTTTCTAATCAAAGCAAAACGAGAATTAGCCTTGTTAAACAAAACTGCAGAAGAGCGTTATTTAGAGTTATTTACAGAGCGCCCTGAGTTGTTTAAAAAAATACCACTAAAGTACATTGCCTCTTACATAGGTATTACCCCACAGGCATTAAGTAGGATTCGAAATAGAATTTCTTAACCTAGGTTCATTGTATTGCATTGATTTTATATAGAATTTTGCTTTTCTAAAAATTGACGTTTATGAAACCCCTTATTATATTATTGAGCACCTTTCTGATATCATTACTAATCATAAAAGTAACTAAAAAAGAATACGATTTTGCCTTATCGGCACGAATTGCAATGTCCATTATGCTTGCATTTACCGCAATTGGTCATTTTGTATATACTAAAGGAATGACTTTGATGATTCCTAGTCCTATTCCTCTTAAACAAAGCATTATTTATTTCACTGGAATTATGGAAATTGTACTCGCTATTGGTTTATTATTCCCAAAATATCTGTTGATTTCTGGAAAACTTATTATCCTCTTCTTTATTCTACTTTTACCTGCTAATATTTATGCCGCTATAAATACTGTAAATTATCAAACCGCTACCTATGATGGTCCTGGTTTAATGTATTTATGGTTTAGAATACCTTTACAAATATTGTTTATTGTTTGGGTGTGGCTTTCTAGTGTAAGACTTGGCTGAAGCAAACAAAATCTCCAATTTAGTATGGATTCTCATCTCCAAAAAAATAGGTGAATGTTAGTGCTGTGTAACTATCTCTTCCTTTAATTTCTATTGCAGGAGATACAAATGGAGCTTTTCTATATGGATCGGTAACACCATAATAATATCTTAAATTACATCTTAACGTGCGGTATTCTGCACTAAGACCTACAGTAACAAACACATTTGCGGACAATTCATCCTTTAAAGTATCAATTCTCATTGATTGAGGCGACATATATAACGGATCTAACACATAATCTCCTTTTGAATCATCAACCAACTTATAATCGTACAAAAATGAAAATGATGGCCCAACATTAACTCCAAACCTAAAATCATCAGTTATTAAATAACTATAATCATACACAAAATTAATATACGTACTTTCTAAATTAAACTTTATATCCTCAGGTGCAGACAACTCATTTTCTCTACCTATAAACTTAACAAAATGCCTACTATAACCAAGCTCCATAAAAAACTCTGACCGTTCACTTATAAAAACAGACCCCATCCCTCCAAAAGTATAACCTATACCTGATTTAGCAAAAAGAAAATCTGCCTTGGTAATATAATTAGTAGCCCCTATAGTTACACCAAAGCGCCCAGACTGAGCGAACAACGAACAAGACCACAAAACAACAATAACAATAAATAATTTCTTCATAAATAAAAAGATGCAAATATAGAATATTACTATCTTTGCAAAAAATTTAACAATGAAAATCGCTTTTTATTTATTTTTAACGACTCTATTCGTTGGATGTACTGTTGAAAATATTAATTACACCGCTCCAATTATGACCACCTTAGAACCTGAAAAGGTTTTAACAAACTCTGCCATACTTGGAGGATCTGCACTAAGCGAAGGTGGTAAAAACATAAGTGAATACGGAATTGTTTGGAGCAATCAAAACCCTCCAACAATAAATCACCACAAAATCATTGAAGGAGAACGCTTAGGTTCTTTCCGAAAAAACCATCAAATATTTGAAGCAAACAGCACCTATTACTACAGTTCTTATGGCAAGAATGAAATTGGAGTCGGTTATGGGACTGTATACGAATTTACAACTTCAGAAGAAGCCCCATGTAACACAACTCCAAACGCAATCTCTACAAGAATAGAAAATCTACAAATTAGCTATGTATCTAGTAATAAAAATGTTTATCGTGGTAATTTAGAAATCGAAACCAACAGCCCATATTCTTATACTCATATTTTTGTAAACTTCAACGAAGCTTCTGGTCTACTCCCAGAAAGCGGTGTATACAAAACCGTAAGTAACTTTGAACTGAATCGCTCAATACAAGAAGTCTACGTACAACTTTTTACCCGAAAACCAGGTCAATTTGGCTCGTCCTATATTCTAGCAAATTTAGATCAAAAAGTTTATGTTAAGAACGAAAATGATATTCTAACTATTATTTTTTGTGATTTCAGAATAGACAATGACATAACTCTTAATGGTGAATTCACCTATACCCCATAACTAACACAACAATACCGTTTACCCCCAACCCCATCCTTATTAATAATCACCTATAAATACAAAACGTTATGAACAACAAAATTACTTTTTTGGCATTCTTACTACTCTCTTCCCTATCTTTTGCACAAGTGAATGTAGGAAAAGGAAGATCCTGGGGAAACCTATGGGTTTCTTCTCATAAAACAGGAAAATTTGAGGAAATTAAAAAAAATGAATCCATTTTTGTGATGCCTTCTAAATTTGATCCTAATGAATTGGAAGAAATTATTGAGGAAATATGGACAGTAAATAAAATCTCTTTTATCACTCAGGATGAATTTGATGAGAATAAAAAATCGTATTTAAGCTCTGGAAAAATCATAATTCAACCTATAGATAGAGTTTATTCCAAAAAGAAAAAAGGAGGACCAATGCAATACCATGGTTTTACTACTGTTGGAGCTTTTATTTTTATAAAATTCAATATTTCTACTTTCAGCGATGTAAAAACTACAAAAAGAGGGAAACTAAAATATGATGTACATAATATTGCTGAAATTTTCTTTACTCCAAACATTAGATACCGATCTGACATAGCAGTTTCAGCTGGAGGGAAAATGAGAATAGGAAACTTTAAGAAAATTAATGAGAAATATGGAGAAACTGCTGGTTTTTACAACTATGACCTAGGCTATATCAAAAACTATTTTCAAGAACTGAACAACAGACTTAAAAACAGCCAGAATTTAAAAATAGAAGATGGTATTCTAAAAAAGGAAAAACTAAAAAAATTAAAAAGCAATACATTATATGCTCCAGAATGGATTCTAAAAAAATATAATGCAATGGCCGCTACTTATGGAAAAACCAGAACCAAAGAAGAGCTTTTTGAAAAATACACACACAAATATGAAGTGTTGAGTAATGATGAGATTGATACAAAAATCATTAACGGTGATGATTTTTATTATTTGATGCACACTCAGTTTAATCAGAAAAAAATAATTTCAATTATTCATAGTACTACTGGAGAAATTATCTATCTGGAAGAAGATGGTTCTTATAATATAAAAAGTAGCGACCTTAAAAAGATAAGCAAATACATTAAATAAATCTCCAACAAAATAACAAAGGCTAAAACTCTTTCCAGAGTTTTAGCCTTTGTTATTCACTATAACTGTTTTACAACATAAACCTATATGTAGCTTTTATTAAAAAGATATTATGAGCTGTTTGTCCAAATACATTATCACCTAAACTTGAAAACAATTCATCATTAACATTACCACTTGTTGATACGCCTTGTGACCAAACCAAATAGATTTCTGATCCTGGAATATATTCCCATCTTGCTACCAAATTTGAAGTAAACTCAATAGCTGAAAAATCAGGATTTCCAAAAGAATAATCAATAACATTATCTCTGTTTTCATCTACCTCATAAATATCATCTGCACTATTAAATGCAATTTGATTAGCACCATATTCCTGAAAACGATCTGTAAACTGTGCTGCTTTTGAATCGGTTATATACTTAAAATTAGAATACTTCCCAGTAGCAATAAAAGGCTGTCCATAATACTGTATCGTTAATGTTGGTGTAATGGTATAATTAAGGCGAATAGACATGCTAAATGTCTCTTGATCTAAACTAGAATTAACATAGCGCGTCCCCCCATTATAATCCGTATTATTTACATATTGCAATTTTGTATCTCTTTTATTATAAGATGGCCTTACTGAAATATTAAAGGCATCAAAAGGAACATACTTAATCCCTAAGGCAAATCTATAGCGTGAATTAGAGTCATGTTGACCTCCGCCGCCGCCATAGTTAAGATTAAACTGTACTTTTTTACGTTGATCTGTTCCTATATATCCCCAAAAATTATATCCATCTGCTAATCGCAATTGTGGCCCACCTCTTAATGCCGAATCACTAAATTGTACTGGCTCATAAGTAAACCCTATCCCTGTTCTCCAATAATTTTTGAATTCTGCATGTGTATTGGTATTAAATGCCATATAAGTATGATCACCAGCAAAATTAAATGATGCCCAATGATTATAGTTCACTCTGTAACTTCTAAAAATAGAAAAAGGCTTTCTAATTTGATATCCTGCCCAACCATAGTATGTAATATCATCTGCATTTCGCTGAAAACCAACATCATTAAGTTCCAAGCCTGGGGAACGCCAAGTAACACCAGTTTCGAAATTGAAATGCTTACCTCCTGATTTTCCTATTTGTAAATTACCGCCATGTCCTGATAATGATGTTTTATTTTCATCCACCGATAAATGATCAGCATCTACCCTTTGAAAAAGTCTACGGTGACTTTTTTGTGCAATTTCAATCGCTTCTTTACTACCTTCTATTTTACTTCCAATAATATTACCTGCAATAAACCAGCTTCTATTTTTCCATTGGTGTTTAAAATCTAGACCTCCACTATATGCTGCTTTTCTTAAAAAATCTAAACTATCGGTAAGTCGTCTATTAGTAGCAGTAACAATTCCTCCAATAAAAGAATTGCTTTTATTAAAATCTTTTTGAACTCTGGTGATTAAGTAATTTGTTAATGGTTCGGCAAGCTCTTCTCTCCTATCTCCAGTATTTTCATCAGCAATCTCGGTATACATCTCTCCAGTAACACTTTCTAAAAGCCCTATAGACCAGCCATCTTTAGTTTTTCCAGAAAACTTAGCTGCTCCAAGAATGGTTGTATTTACAGGTTGATCTTTGTATTCCCCATCTGAGGTATAAGGTCTGTGTTGTGGGCTTCGACCTATACGCCTCGAATAAAAAAGATTATCACGACCATAAGGACCACCAGCTTCAGATTTAGTTACCCTATAGTCAAAAATATTTTTGTTCTCTACAAAAAATGGTCGTTGTTCTTCAAAAAATACCTGAAAACCATCTAAAGCAATAACTGAAGGATCAGCTTCAACCTGTCCAAAATCTGGATTAACAGTAAAATCTAGGGTTAAATTATTAGTGATTCCTATTTTACCATCAAGTCCTACACTTATATCACTACTTTTACCAGTTGCAAAAGGATTTCCATCTTCTTTTTCAAACGTTTCTGTTTTTGCAACTACATAGGGCTGCAATTCTAGCTGCTTCTGAGGCTTTACATTTTTAATTCCATGCAACTCCCCTAAATTACTTACCCAACCAGCTAATTCTCTTGGAACCCTTTGCCATAAAGAGCGTTCTTCTATCCTAAAATCTCTCCTATTTACCTGAAAACCCCAAACTTGCTCTACACTTTCACTAAAACGCAATTGTGTAAATGGTATTTTTAATTCTGCTGTCCAACCTTCACTATCTACAGCTGACTTTGCATTCCAAATAGGATTCCAACTCGGATCCCAGTTTCTTCCATTTTGAGAAATAAACTCATCTCCCTTAACACCAGCAGCTGTAATATTAAAAGAAAAGGCTGTTCTCAGATCGTGGTAACTATCAATATTTATTTCTACCCAATCCCCTTCAAAACCATCTCTACGAGACATCCGTTTTACAATTTTATCTGGTTCATTATCATAACATCTAACTGCTATATATAAGTTGCCTTCGTCGTATAACACTTTAAATTTTGTTTTTTGGGTAGGTGCCTTGCCTTCATCTGGTTGCCATTGTGTAAAATCTCCTGACCATGGTACAGCATTCCAAGCAGCATCATCTATATTTCCATCAATTGTAACACTCTCTGCTGTACTAATTTCTTTTGTTGTATAAACTCTTTTTTCTAAAGGTTCCTTTTCTTGAGCTGTACTAAAAAAACTTACTATTGAAATTCCTACTACGACTAATCCTTTAAAAGATGCTCTCATTTGTGCTGGTTGTTTTAATAAAAACCTAAAAAAAATCACTTTGTGACACTTTTATATTAATTTTAAGATTTTTTTAACACAAAACAAATCTGTTTTAAACTTTTAATGGGATTAAGTGAGTGTTTTAAACTTTAAGGCAAACAAAAGCCGTTAACAAGTTACACCATTGTTAATAAAATAATTTATTTTTACAGCTAAGAATTAACAGCATCTTAATGATACTCAACAAATAGTCAGGAATATTTGTTATTATATTTAATAGTTGTACATTTGCACCCCTTTATTAGGGAATGGAATGTTTAATTAATAAATAATTAGTGTGGATACATTAAGCTACAAAACAATTTCGGCTAACAAGGCTACTGTGGACAAACAGTGGGTTATTGTTGATGCTGAAGGACAAACGTTAGGTAGATTTGCATCTAAAGTAGCCAAGTTACTTAGAGGTAAATACAAGCCTAGCTTTACTCCCCATGTTGACTGTGGAGATAACGTAATCGTTATTAACGCTGAAAAAATCAACTTGAGCGGTAACAAATGGAATGAAAAAACTTACATTCGCCATACAGGATACCCTGGTGGACAAAGAAGTTTAACTGCAAATGAGATGTTCGCAAAGAACCCAACTCGTTTAGTAGAGAAATCAGTAAAAGGAATGCTTCCTAAAAACAAATTAGGTGCGCAATTATTCCGTAATCTAAATGTGTACGTTGGTACTGAGCACACGCATGACGCTCAAAAACCTACTGCAATTAACTTAAACGATCTTAAATAAGATGGAGGTAATTCACAAAATAGGTAGAAGAAAGACTGCTGTTGCACGTATTTACCTTTCTGAAGGAAATGGTAACATTACCATTAACAAGAAAGAGTTAAACAACTACTTCCCTACAGCAACTTTACAATACAAAGTAAAGCAGCCGTTAGCACTTACAGAAAACGTTGAAAACTTTGATATTAAAGTTAATGTTTTTGGTGGCGGTATTACTGGGCAAGCAGAAGCAATTCGTTTAGCAATCTCAAGAGCATTATGTGCACTTGAACCTGAAAACAGACTTGTTTTAAAACCAGAAGGTTTATTAACAAGAGATCCAAGAATGGTTGAACGTAAGAAATTTGGTCAGAAGAAAGCTCGTAAGAAATTCCAGTTCTCTAAACGTTAATTTTTTATTGCCTTTCCTTTATTGGAAAAGCAAAAGTTCATTTAGTATTGAAATTAAAAACAATGTTGTCGTTGTCTGTCTATTAAAGACAGCCTTAGTTTAGCATCTAAACCACGCCACGAGCGGGTTGCTAATTCAACGAACGTAAACTATTACAAAAAAATGGCAAACAAACCAGAAGTTAAACAATTACTTGAAGCAGGTGTACATTTTGGTCACCTTACAAGAAAATGGAATCCAAACATGGCTCCATATATATACATGGAACGTAATGGAATCCATGTTATAAACCTATACAAAACTGCTGCCAAAATTGAAGAAGCTAGTGAAGCACTTTCAAAAATTGCAGCATCAGGTAGAAAAATTCTTTTTGTAGCTACTAAAAAACAAGCAAAAGATATCGTTGCTGAAAAAGCAGGTGGAGTAAACATGCCTTACATTACTGAAAGATGGCCAGGTGGAATGCTTACCAACTTTGTAACGATTAGAAAAGCTGTTAAAAAAATGGCTACTATCGACAGAATGAAAAAAGATGGTACCTTCTTGACTCTTTCTAAGAAAGAACGTTTACAAGTTGACCGTTTAAGAGCTAAGTTAGAAAAAAACCTAGGTTCTATTACTGAAATGACTCGTCTTCCAGGAGCACTTTTTATTGTTGATACTATGCGTGAGCATATTGCAGTAAAAGAAGCAAAGAAATTAAACATTCCAATTTTTGCAATGGTAGATACTAACTCTGATCCAAGAGAAGTAGAATATGCCATCCCTGCAAATGACGATGCATCTAAGTCAATAAGCCAAGTTTTAACTTATGTAACTGAAGCTGTTGCAGAAGGTTTAGCTAGCCGTAAAGCTGATCGTGACGAAAAAGCTGCTGCTAAAGAAAAAGAACAGGCTCCTGCTAAAGAAGCTAAAACTGAAGCTCCTGCTAAAGAAGCCAAAACTGAAGCTCCTGCTAAAGAAGCCAAAACTGAAGCTCCTGCTAAAGAAGCTAAAACTGAAGCTCCTGCTAAGGAAGCTAAAACTGAAGCTCCTGCTAAGGAAGCAACAAGTACTGAAGAAACAAAATAATTATTATTTAACGTTGAAGAACAGCACTAACATGTTTAGTGTTGTTTTCTCAACTTAAAAAAAACATACTATGGCAAAAATTACAGCTGCAGAAGTAGGAAAATTAAGAAAAACTACTGGTGCAGGAATGATGGACTGCAAAAAAGCATTAGTAGAAGCTGAAGGAGATTTCGATAAAGCAATTGAAATCCTTCGTAAAAAAGGACAAAAAGTTGCCGCAAAAAGAGCTGACAGAGAATCTTCTGAAGGTGTTGCTATTGCAAAAGTTAATGCAGAAAACACTTTAGGTGTTTCTATCGTACTAGGATGTGAAACTGATTTCGTTGGAAAAAACGAAGACTTTATCGCCTTAGCAAACGATCTTGCTGACCTTGCTCTTCAACACAACAACAAAGAAGACTTTTTAGCTGCTGATTTTAACGGTATTTCTGTTGCAGAAAAACTAGTTGAACAAACTGGTGTTATTGGTGAAAAATTAGACATCAACGCTTTTGAAAGAGTTGAAGCTCCTTATGTAGGTTCTTATGTACACATCAATAAGATTGCTGCATTAGTTGGCTTAACAACTAAAATTGGTGATTCTGAAGTACTATCTAAAGATTTAGCAATGCAAGTTGCTTCTATGGGAGCTACTCAGTTATCTTATAGAGATTTTGATCCAGCATTTGTTGCATCAGAAACTGAAGCAAGAATTGCCGTTATCGAAAAAGACAATATAGAATTGGCACGTTTAGGTAAAACACTTAAAAACGTACCTCAATATATTTCTATGTCTCAATTATCTGAAGATGTTCTAGCAAAAGCTCAAGAAGATGCTAAAGCCGAACTTAAAGCCGAAGGTAAACCAGAACAAATTTGGGATAAAATTCTTCCTGGAAAAATGGATCGTTATATCTCTGACAACACTACTCTTGATAAAGAGCAATGTTTATTAGATCAAGATTTTATTAAAAACGAAAAAACTACTGTTGCTAAGCACGTAAGCTCTTATGGAGATGTTGCTGTTGCTAGCTTCAAACGTGTATCTCTAGGATAAACACCGTTTTTTATATCATATAGAAAGAGGCTACCGATATCGGTAGCCTCTTTTTTTTATCATAACGGAAGCCCTCAACTATCTATTTCAAAAAAAACACTATTATATAAATCTTTTAATACAGTTTCTTTTTTAAGATATATGGCTATATTTGCACAACTCACGTAGACATATATGCAATACAAAAGAATACTTTTAAAACTTAGTGGTGAATCACTAATGGGAGAACGCCAATATGGTATTGATCCAAAGAGACTAGAAGGATATGCTCAAGAAATAAAAGAAGTTGTTTCATTAGGCGTTGAAGTAGCTATTGTAATTGGAGGCGGAAACATTTTTAGAGGTGTTTCTGGTGCTAGTAACGGCATGGATAGAGTACAAGGAGACCATATGGGAATGCTTGCTACCGTTATTAATGGTCTTGCCTTACAAAGTGCATTAGAGAACGAAGATGTCCCTACGCGTTTACAATCTGCTGTAAAAATAAATGAAGTTGCTGAACCCTTCATCAGAAGACGTGCAATGCGCCATCTAGAAAAAGGCAGGGTTGTTATTTTTGGAGGAGGAACAGGAAATCCATATTTTACTACAGATTCAGCAGCAGTTTTAAGAGCAATAGAAATACAAGCAGACGTAATCTTAAAAGGAACACGTGTTGACGGAATCTACACCTCTGACCCCGAAAAAGATAAAACAGCAACAAAATTTGACTTTATCTCTTTTAAAGATGTACTTAACAAAGGACTAAAAGTAATGGACACTACTGCCTTTACGCTTAGCCATGAAAACGAACTTCCTATTATTGTTTTTGACATGAATAAAAACGGAAACTTACTAAAAGTAGTTTCTGGAGAAAAAATAGGGACAAAAGTTAACTTATAATACTGGTACATTTATTGATACCCATGTAAAAACTACACACTAATGAACGAAGAAATTAATTTTATAATAGACAGCGCTAAGGAATCTATGGATGGTTCCGTGGCACACTTTAAAAAGAAATTAATAAACATAAGAGCTGGAAAAGCAAATCCATCGATGTTGGCTAATGTCATGGTTGACTATTATGGATCAAAGACTCCCCTTGCTCAAATTGCAAATGTAAATACTCCTGATGCCAGAACAATAACTGTACAACCTTGGGAAAAAAACATGCTTCACGAAATTGAAAAAGCCATCATGAATGCAAACCTTGGCTTTAATCCAATGAATAATGGTGACTTCGTCATTATTAATGTACCACCGCTTACTGAAGAACGAAGAATAGATCTTGCAAAACAAGCTAAAGCTGAAGCTGAGGATGGTAAAGTTGGAATACGAAATTCTCGTCAAGATGCCAATAAGGAAATTAAAAACGTGGAAGCATCTGATGATGTAAAAAAAGATTCTGAAAACAATGTGCAAGAGTTAACCAATATTTTTATTAAAAAGATTGATGAAATTCTAGCTGTTAAGGAAAAAGAGATCATGACAGTATAACAATCACATCTACTGTAAAAAAAACATACACTTCATTAATTTATATTCTAGCTAACATAGAGAATGGCCGCTAAACAGATATCAGGATTTTGGGAAAAAACAGCAAGAATTATTCTGAGAAACAGAATACTAATACTACTTCTTGTTTTTGCTTCAACCTTATTTTTTAGTACCCAATGGAAGCATATGCGCTTCTCTTTTACAGAGGCAAATCTACTTCCAGATGATCATCCTGTAAACCTAGAGTATAAAGAATTCTTAAGTCTTTTTGGAGAAGAAGGCAACCTTGTTGTTATTGCTGTCAAAGACAGTACACTATTAACTCCTGAAAAATTTAATGCCTGGAATACACTCAGCAAGCAATTTAATGCGTTTTCCGAAGTAAGCCTTGTTATTTCTACAGATAATTTGCAAGAAATTGTAAAAGACAAAGAAAAACAACAGTTTGTATCCAAGCCTTTTCTAACCAAAAAAGTAGAATCGCAAGAAGAAATTGAAGCGCTCAGTGACAAACTCTTTAATAGACTCCCTTTTTACGAAAATCTACTTTATAATAAAGAGACAAAAACCCTTAGAACAGTTATTTACCTAGATAAAGAAATTGTAAATACAGCTGTTCGAAAAGAATTTATATTTAACGATCTTATTCCTCAAATAGAACGGTTTGAAAAACAATCTGGGCTTACCGTGAGAACTTCGGGAATGCCTTATGTACGAACCCTAAACGCTCAAAATATTGTTGACGAAATTGGTCTTTTCATTGCTGCTGCACTAGGTATCACTTCACTTATCTTTTTCTTCTTCTTTAGATCATTTAGAGCCACTTTTATCTCTATGTGTATCGTAATAATTGGAGTTATGTGGGCTTTTGGTATTCTAGGCTTATTACATTATGAAATTACCGTTTTAACAGCACTAATACCACCATTGATTATTGTTATCGGAATTCCTAATTGTATTTTCTTAATTAACAAATACCAACAGGAAGTTAAAAAACATGGTAACAAAGCCAAGTCCTTACAGCGTGTTATTGCTAAAATAGGAAATGCTACGCTAATGACCAACGTTACTACTGCCGCTGGTTTTGCAACTTTTATAATCACGGAAAGTAAGCTGCTGAAAGAATTTGGTATTGTAGCATCTATAAACATTATTGTCATATTTATTCTATCACTTCTTATTATCCCTATTGCATACAGTTTTATGCCATTGCCAAAAGACAAACACCTAAAACACCTTAATAAAAGATGGATAGGTACATTTGTAAGCTGGATGGAAAAAATGGTGAGACACAAGAGAATCGCCGTTTATGTTGTATCCATATGCGTGCTTATTGCCAGCATTATTGGAATTTATAAAATTGAAGTTTCTGGTAGTCTACTGGAAGACATGCCGAAAAAGACCGGTTTTTATGAAGATATCAAATTTTTTGATGATGAATTTGATGGTATTCTACCAATAGAAATCGTAATAGATACAAAAAGAAGAAATGGAGTCTTAAAACTCCCTACTTTGAAAAGAATGGATCAGCTTAGTCAATTTATAGACGAGACACCAGAATTATCAAAACCACTTTCTGCTGTTAACCTTGTAAAATATATTAAACAAGCCTATTACAACGGTAATCCAAAATACTATCAATTACCAAGATCTCAAGAAAGTAGTTTTATAATGCCATTGGCTAAAAAATCTTCTGATAAAACCAACCTACTATCTAGCTTTGTAGATTCTACTGGACAGATCGCAAGAGTAACAACTTTTATGAAAGATGTTGGTACCGATAGAATGGAACAGATAGAAGCTTCATTGCTTGAGGAGATTGACAAAATTTTCCCAAAAGAAAGGTACGAAGTAAAACTTACAGGAAAAGCTTTGCTATTCTTAAAAGGCACAAAATACCTTATCAAAAACCTGATCCTATCACTAGCATTAGCAATTTTCTTAATTTCTATTTTTATGGCCTATATGTTTAGGTCTTTTAAAATGATTATCATATCTCTAATTCCTAACCTATTACCCTTATTAATTACTGCAGGCCTAATGGGATACTTAGGAGTTCCTATAAAACCATCTACAATCCTTGTTTTTAGTATTGCATTTGGAATCTCTGTGGATGACACTATACATTTCTTAGCCAAATACAGACAAGAATTGCAGGCAAATAGCTGGAAAATTAGAAAATCTGTATACGCAGCTCTAAGAGAAACTGGGGTAAGCATGTTTTACACCTCTATAGTTCTCTTTTTTGGCTTTTCCGTCTTTATTATTTCTAATTTTGGAGGTACGGTAGCCCTTGGTGCTTTGGTTTCTGCAACCTTACTTTTTGCCATGCTTGCCAACCTAGTATTACTTCCTTCATTATTACTATCATTGGAACGAAGTATTGCAAACAAAAAGGTATTAAAAAAGCCACAAATCGACATTCTACACAAAGACAACGAGGACAATAGTTAAACTTTTTTTATAGAAAAGTACACTAATCACAAACTGCTTTTCAATTAAAAAAAATTGTACAATGATGTAAAATTTTAAAATTTATTTTGTTTAGTTAGGATTCCTTACTATATTTGCAAAGCAATCTTGCAAAAACTAAAAATATAATTAAAATGAGTAAATCAATTTTTTACCATGCTGGTTGTCCAGTATGTATTAGCGCAGAACACGACATCATCAATTTAGTAGGAACAGAAAATGTGGAGATCGTTAATATTGGTGAGGATAAAACAAGAATAATTGAGGCTGAAAATGCAGGTGTAAAATCTGTTCCAGCTCTAATTACGCCCAACGGCAATGCACTGCATATTAACTTTGGTGCTTCTATAGCAGATGTTAAGGGCTAATTTCTAACCTAAGTAGTTAGGACTCCTATTTAAAGAATCCTAGCTACTTAAAACAATTTCACAATGAAATCAATACTTATATTATTATTTACAGCAATTCTTTTAAGTACAACCATATCTTGTGCTCAGAAGAGTGAATATAAAAATGACAACTTTAATATTAAGGAAGTCAGCGTAATTCATAAAGCCAATTTAGGAATCACTATTTGGACGATAAGTGTGGCAGGAATTGCAGGAGAAACAACACCTACAAAAACTGGTCAACTTAATGGTGCACACGTTTTGGCATATGTATTCCCAACTAGTTTAAAACCAACAGATGTAGGTTTTAACCAAACAGATGGAATTCTAGCACTGGCTTTAACATCCCATCCAGATTTTGATGATACTCCTCTTTGGGACGAGAATAATGACCAAATATTTGATAATGATGGAATAATTTGGCATCCACATTGGGTAGTTCTTCACGAAGACAAGAGCGTACCTGGTGGACTTTCTGTAAAACAATTTAAAAAAGCCGACCATACCGTTGTATTACCGCCAACAAATCCTGGAATGCCAATGTATATGGATTCACCTGGATATCCAGTAACTACAAAAAGTAATACCATAAAAGTTGTCGTTCCTGATTATCGAATGAATAATAAGACCGATTTTAACTATGATGGCGCAACTGTGTATATGAAAGTGAATACAACTGATGATAGTCTACCTATGTTAGGTGTTTATGAAGTCTTTAGCGTGGCAAGCGGAGATCTATCATTACCATATAAAGTAAAAAAATAGCGAGATGAAAATATCAGTTTGGGATACTTACGTAAAAAGAGAAGACGGTACCACTATGCATTTTGATATTCTAGTGCCTAGTGATGTAACCGATGAACAGCTCATATTTAGTTTTGGTATGAATTACTTAAAAACTAAATCTTTTAGAACAGATCAATTGTCTACCAACGAGTGTCGTTTTTGTCATATTGGACAAGCCACAGAAGAAATGATTCTATCTATTAAAAAAAACGGGTATTCAATTATAGAAATGGAATATTGTAATTAATTTAATTAGGATTACTAACTTTGCCTGTCGGACAAATTTCGGCAGGCATTTTTTTATGAAGAAAAGCACATTCAACCCAGAACAACAACAAAAAGATATCTCAAGCAAAATCGTTGCTGGATTGGAACGAGTTTCAGAAGTATTCAAAATTCTGTTATGGGAAAAAGCCAAATTAGTAAAATTAAGTCCTATTCAAATTCAGATTCTGATTTTTATTGCTTTTCATAAACAAAACCTATGTAATGTTAGTCATTTGGCAAAAGAGTTTAATGTAACTAAGCCTACTATAAGTGATGCTATCAAGATTTTAGATAAAAAGGGAATGATTATTAAAGATGTTTCCTCCTCAGACAATCGAAGTTATACCATATTATTATCTGATCTGGGAAATGATATTGTCGCCCAAACTTATGATTTTTCTATTCCCTTAAAAAAGAAAATTGATAGTTTTTCACAATCCGAATTAGAGAGCTTATTTGGGACTTTGAGCCAGCTGATTTACAAATTAAATAAAAATGGGATATTAACTGTTCAAAGAACCTGCTATGGCTGCAAATTTCATCAAAAACATACTAACAATGATTATTGCAATCTATTGGAAAAAGAATTGTTAAGTGAAGAAATCCGTTTGGATTGTCCAGAATATGAAGAAAAAATTAGTGGTTAACAACACGTCAGTCTAGCTAGATTTTACACTTTCTATCCATAAAAACTGTTGTTTTAAATAACTATATCTGCTCATCAACTTATGAAGAAAATGCGTTTGGTACAATCCGAAATAAAAAAATCTGCCGGAAAATTAAATTAGTTACCTAAAATAAATTCCGGACAGACTTCGGTTTCCCCAAACCTACTCTTAAATACCCTTTATACACTTGAATACATCAAACATAAAGTACCTTCGAGTTTAATTAATTAATAGCGACACAAAGCTACAACATGACCTTCATTAATAATAGGGGGTTTTTCCCCTAAATATAATTCTCTTTTACCTCCCTATTTTTGTAAAAAAACTATCTTTGTTCACTTAAAATCAGAATAAAAGAAAATCATAAAAATTCCTTTGCTATAAACTTCACTTATTGAAGTTACAAACCAAGGAAATTATCTTGATCTTCTAAAACAACAAAAAAAATACAAATGAAACTTTACAGTGTAAATGAATTGATAACTTCTGAAAAAACAATTGATGAAGTTGCTATTAATGGATGGGTAAGAACATTTAGAAGCAATAGGTTTATTGCCATAAATGACGGTACTACTATAAATAATATTCAATGCGTTGTAGATTTTAATAATTTTGATGAAGAAACACTTAAGAGAATAACAACTGGAGCTGCAATACATCTTAAAGGGGAACTAACCGAAAGTCAAGGTAAAGGCCAACGTTATGAAATTGTTGTAAAATCGCTTGAAATTCTTGGTGATTCTGATCCAGATGAATATCCGATACAGCCAAAAAAACACTCTTTAGAGTTTCTTAGAGAAAAAGCGCATTTAAGAGTCAGAACCAATACATTTAGTGCAGTTATGAGAGTTAGGTCTGCACTTTCTTTTGCTGTGCACCAGTACTTCCAACAAAATGGGTTCCATTATGTAAACACCCCAATTGTAACTGGATCTGATGCTGAAGGAGCTGGAGAAATGTTTAAAGTTTCGACTTTAGATTCTAAAAACCCTCCTTTAAATGAAGATGGCACAATTGATTATAGTCAAGATTTTTTCGGAAAAGAAACCAATCTTACTGTATCTGGTCAACTAGAAGGGGAAGCCTATGCAATGGCATTAGGAAAAATATATACTTTTGGTCCTACTTTTAGAGCCGAAAACTCTAATACTTCAAGACACCTTGCTGAGTTTTGGATGATAGAACCTGAAGTTGCTTTTATGGATTTAGATGGAAGCATGGATTTATCCGAAGATTTTATAAAATCTGTATTAACCTATGTTGTCAACAATTGTGCTGACGATCTTGCCTTTTTAGAGCAACGTTTGTTAACGGAAGAAAAATCTAAGCCTCAAAACGAGCGTAGCGATATGGCTTTAATTGAAAAATTAAATTTTGTAACGGAAAACAACTTTAAAAGAGTAAGTTACACTGAGGCCATTGACATTCTTAGAAACTGTAAGCCAAATAAAAAGAAGAAATTCAACTATATTATAGAAGAATGGGGAGCTGACTTGCAAAGTGAGCATGAACGCTACCTTGTAGAAAAACACTTTAAATGTCCAGTGATTATCTTTGACTATCCTTCTGATATCAAATCTTTTTACATGAGAGAAAACGATGATGGAAAAACGGTAAGGGCAATGGATGTACTTTTTCCTGGTATTGGAGAAATTGTTGGAGGATCGCAAAGAGAAGAACGTCTAGATGTATTACTTAAAAAAATAAAAGAACTAGGCATAGACGAAAAAGAATTGTGGTGGTACCTAGAACTCAGAAAATATGGAACAGCTGTACACAGTGGTTTTGGACTTGGTTTTGAGCGTTTAGTATTATTTGCAACCGGAATGGGGAATATTAGAGATGTAATTCCTTTCCCTAGAACACCACAAAATGCAGAATTTTAAGCTTTAACAGCCTAATATATCATAAGAACAAAAGAAACTAGCCACATACTCCGCTTATGTAGCTAGTTTTTTTTATTTTTATAACATTGAAATTATACCCATGCTTAAACAATTTTTACAATTCAAATTATCACAGAAATTATCTCCACAGCAGATTCAGCTGATGAAGTTAATTCAACTGCCTACGCAAGCTTTTGAACAAAAATTAAAGCAAGAACTAGAAGAAAATCCAGCATTAGAAAGCGGAAAGGAAGAGATCAATAGTCTTGAAGATGATTATAACAACGAATCGAGCGAGCAATCTGATAGTGAAACCATCAATACCGAGGATATAAACATAGATGAATACCTTAGTGATGATGAGATACCAGAATATAGAACAAAAGTAAATAATTATAGTGCAGACGATGAAGAAAAGACTATTCCGTATGCTGCGGGCATCTCTTTTCATCAACATATGGTTAACCAGCTTAATACTTTTTCTCTAGACGATAAAGAATGGAGTATTGCCGAATTTTTAGTAGGAAGCATAGACGAAAGCGGTTATATAAGAAGACCTGTTGCTGACATTATGGATGATTTGGCTTTTACACAAAATGTTTTTGCTGAAGAACAAGAAATTAATGACATCTTAGCAATTGTACAAAAATTTGATCCTTCAGGAATTGGAGCAAGAACACTACAAGAATGTCTTCTGATACAGCTAAAAAGGAAAACGGAAACCGAAGCCATTAGACTTGCTACACTAATCTTAGAAAAGACTTTTGACCAGTTTACAAAAAAACACTATAAAAAAATAATTCAAAAACTAAACACTACAGAAGAAGGGCTAAAAGAAGCCATTAGAGAAATAGAACGCCTAAATCCAAAACCAGGCGCATCTTATTCTGGGGGTCGTAATGTTATTGAACATGTAGTACCAGATTTTGCTATTAGAATTAATAATGACGAGCTTGAATTAACTTTAAACGGAAGAAACGCTCCTGAACTTCATGTATCTAGCACTTATAATAATATGCTAGAAGGTTATAAAAACGCTAAGGAGAAATCAAAATCGCAGAAAGACGCCGTTCTTTTCATCAAACAAAAACTTGATGCTGCCAAATGGTTTATAGACGCCATAAAACAACGTCAGCAAACACTTTTACTCACTATGAGCGCCATTATGAATTACCAAAAAGAATATTTTTTGACTGGTGATGAAATGAAGCTTAGGCCTATGATTTTAAAAGACATTGCAGAAACCATAGAAATGGATGTTTCCACAGTATCTAGAGTTGCCAACAGCAAATATGTTGACACTCCATACGGCACAAAGCTTGTAAAAACTTTTTTCTCCGAATCTATGAAAAACGAGCAGGGAGAGGATGTTTCAACTAAAGAGATAAAAAAGATATTGGAAAACATTATTAATGATGAAAACAAGAAAAAGCCATTAACTGACGATAAGTTAGCGGCACTACTTAAAGAAAAAGGATATCCAATAGCGAGAAGAACGGTTGCCAAGTATAGAGAACAACTAGGACTGGCTGTTGCTAGATTAAGAAAGAAAATTTAACACTGTCAACCAAAAATAAATATTAATGAATAGTGTTGCAAAAATAATTTCTTACCTCTTTCATCCGCTCTTTTCTCCTTTAATAGCTACACTTGCCTATTTTATAATTTCACCAAAATATACACCTGAAACGTTTCAAAAAAGCGTGGTCTTATCGGTATTGATACTCACTATAATAATTCCAATTTTTTGTCTTTTTATCCTTAAAAACATCGGGTGGATAACATCTATATATCTAGATAAAGTTTATGACCGTAAATTTCCATTATACATCTTCATTTTACTGATTTTAATGGTGCTCTACAGAGTAATTTCCATAAACTTAAACATAGAGCTCTATCATTATTTTTTAGGGGTATTAAGCGCAGCAATTGCAACACTATTGCTTGTTTATCTAAAATACAAAGTAAGCCTACATATGATTGGTATTTCTAGCCTGCTGTTTTTTCTTAGCGCATTAAGTATACACTACGAAATAAATATTACTGGAACAATTAGTATTTTTTGTCTACTTACAGGGCTAATTGCATCATCAAGACTTAGACTGAAAGCACACAAACCCAATGAAATCCTTACTGGTATACTTATCGGCATATTATCACAGTTATTTACCCTAAAATACTGGCTATAGCAAATAAAAGATAAGTCCAATTCTTAAAGGCATCATTTTTACCTCTTTGCCTTGATCAGTTACTATTCCATCTTTATACAAGCTATTAAGCGCATAATAAGCATTAAAATTCCAACTATTATATCCAATGCTCATAGTGAGTCCATATTGAAATTTAACCAAGTCTGGATTAGCAAAGGTGATATTTTCATTGTCATCTATAAATTTTGAGTTATTTACAAATGCATATCCTAATTTTACCCCTCCATAAATCCTCCAAAAGTTATAAGAGGTACTATTAGATGTTCTCCATCTAAACTCTATTGGAAGCTCTACAAGATGAGATTCTACCTTGTTTCTAATAAAATCTGAAGTATTAATAATAACGGTATACGAAACGGTACCATCTGAAGCCTCAGTAGCCTTTAAATTTTGATAATATGAGTTTACACCATACCCGAGTCCAACACCAATAGCTATATTACGATCTATATTTATAGGAAAATCTTTTATAAACCCAACTTTTAACCCATAAGACAGGCTAGTGAGTTTTACATCTTGTGGCCTTTCTAACAAGAAATTATAACTTACCCCTACATAAAACTGATCTTCAAAATACTTATTCCCTTCTTCTAACTGTAGATCTGATTGCCCATAAGAAGCAAAAGACAACAGGAAAGACAATATTAAAAATAAAGAAGGCTCTTTTTTTGACATGATATTTAGATATAGCTTAAAGATAATAGAAAAACAAAAAAGCGCTTCATAAGAAGCGCTTTTTATAAGTTTTAAAGAAAGATTACTGTTACTGCATGTTTTTAAATGCATCACCTTTACGGGTGGTGTAATTAATTTTTAATGCATTAACTTTTCTAAGCTCTTGTTTTATATCAGAGATTAAACCCATATTTGTTTTTTCATCTACTTTAAGTGCAGTTGTTAAAACATTTTGTAATTCTTGTCTCTTTTTAGCTCTTTCTGCTAAGATATAACTTCCAACTTCTTTTACATCAGCAAACTTATCGTTTAGCTGAATTTTTGCAGTTGTCCCGTAAGATTTCTGATACTGTACACTAGGTGTACCAGCATAGATATAAATAATTCTATCTTTTTTATCTAACTTCTGAATCTGATCTGCATATGGCAACTTATTATCTACCATTAACGAACCGTCTTTCATTACCGTTACTGTCATAAAGAAGAATAACAATATAAATACAATATCAGGTAAAGAAGCCGTTGATACAGCTGGAGAATCTCCTTCTTGTTTCTTTTTAAACTTTGACATAATTTATAGTATTAGTTTCTAGATTCAGTCTCGGCCTCAGATAATTTCTGAGGAAAAAGCTTTTTGATACGCTCGATTTTTGGTTTCAAGATCGCTTTAGCTTCAGGCTTTGTTTTTGGATCAGTATATTCAGCGTTCATTTCTGTGAAATCTTTTCCATAGATACGATTGCTTTCTCTGTTTCTTAAGTCATTATACGCTCCTACCAGTTCATTTTGTACAGCAAGATATGTGCCATACTTAGTTTCACGGTCATTTTTTAGCGATATAATAGCTTTATCAGGGTGATCAGAAGATTCTGAATCTTTTTTACCCTTACAGTAATCACATCTATCCCCTGAATCATTAGTAGATCCTCCATTGTCTAGGAAGTCCATTGCTGTTGCTCTTAAGTCTTTAAGTTCAATTAGCTTGTCTTCTACTAATAATTGATCATTCTTGTTAATTAGCACAGTAAAAATATTTTTCTGTCTAATAATCGGCGGCTCTGTTTCGTTGTCTATTGGCGGCAATTTACGGTCTATACCTGCATCTGTTTCTATAGTTGTTGTTACTAAGAAAAAGATAAGGAGTAAGAACGCAATGTCTGCCATAGAGCCAGCATCTGCTTCTGGTATCCCTCTTCTTGCCATATTATTTTTTTAGTGATTTCTTAAGTCCAAAGAAAATCATTATTCCAAAAGCTACGAATATCAATAGGTAAAACAGATATAATCCAGTACCAATCCATTTGGAAGTACCTTCTGTTACACTGTTATCCCCATCATCTATAGCAACACCTTCTGATAATACATAAGATACTACTACAAGAACCAAAAACCCAGCTACTGAAGTTAATGTTTTTTTAATTTTTTGAGCATCAGAAAACATATTTTTCAAACTAAAAGCCATTGCGATGATTGCTGCAACAAGGACTAATCCTTTTCCAACATTAAGCATCAATCCAATTGGCCCTTCTCCTTCTTCTGCTCTAGCTATCATAATCCATAAGATTGCTCCTATGATACTTATAACGGCTACTACTATTGATAATATTTTTTGTAAACTCATAATACTATTATGTAAATGGTTAAACTTATTTTTTGTGGCTCGATAATAAATCAATCAAAGAGATTGAAGAATCTTCCATATCATTTACAATACTATCAATCTTAGCGATGATGTAATTATAAAAAATTTGAAGAATAATAGCCACAATAAGACCAAATACAGTAGTTAAAAGTGCAACCTGAATAGAACCTGCAATTAATGATGCATCCATAGAACCTGCAGCTGCAATCTTCTCAAATGCTTGAATCATACCAATTACTGTTCCCATAAATCCTAACATCGGTGCAATAGCGATGAATAAAGATATCCAAGATACGTTTTTCTCTAATTGTCCCATTTGAACACCTCCATAAGCAACAACCGCTTTTTCAGCATTGTCAACTCCTTCGTCTGCTCTATCTAAACCTTGGTAGAATATAGATGCAACAGGTCCTTTTGTATTTCTACAAATTTCTTTTGCCGCTTCTACTCCTCCAGATGCTAAAGCATCTTCAACAGAACCTAAAAGTTTTTTAGTGTTTGTTGTAGCCATGTTTAAATAAATAATTCTTTCAATACAAATAGCTAAACCAAGAATTAAACATAACAATACGATTCCCATAAATCCAGGACCTCCACTGATAAATTTATCCTTTAATACTTGGTGGAATGGACGATCTGCATTAGCAGCTGTCGTTTCCGCTTCATCTTGTAAAACTATTGTAGTTGCAGTAGCTGTTACAGGCGCAATTGTTTTAGCGTTTGCAGTAGCTGTGCTTAATACTAACAACCCAGCTATAGCTAGGATAGAGAATAATCTTTTCATTTCTTTTAAACTTAAAATAATTAGTTAATAGGGTTAAATATATAAAAATTTTACATTAAAATAAAGCAAAACAGCAGAGAGGAAGGGATTCGAACCCTCGATACGTTGCCGTATACACGCTTTCCAAGCGTGCGCCTTCGACCACTCGGCCACCTCTCTGTTTCGAGCTTTTGAATTGCCAAATAACAAAAAATATATTGGTTACTAAAATAAATAACGTTATTTTTTATTACATCTCTCCTCTCAACGAGGTTTCAAATATTGTTTTGAACAACTTATTGGAGACTTTTATCCCTAATAAATACATCAATTTTGTTATTGCTGCTTCTGTTGTTAAATCCTTGCCGCTTATAATATTAAGCTCCTTTAAATGGGTGCTAGTTTCGTACTGTCCCATAAGCACGCCACCCCCAGAACACTGGGTTACATTAACAATAATAATTCCTTTTAAAATTGCAGCCTCTAATTCTTCAATAAACCATTTTTCTGTTGGAGCATTGCCAGATCCGTATGTTTCTAGAACAACTGCCTTAAGATTAGGGTTGCTAAAAAAGTGCGAAAAGGTATCTCTATTTATACCTGGAAACAATTTTAGAATCGCTACACGATCATCTAAATTCTTATGCACTTTGAGCTTTTTCTTTCCATCGGTTTTTAGTAATTTTTCACTATTTACCTTTAAATGCACCCCCGATTCTACCAATTCGGGATAATTTAGCGAGGCAAAAGCTTCAAAATGCTCTGAATTGATCTTTGTAGTTCTATTTCCTCGGTATAATTTATACTCAAAATACAAACCTACTTCTTTAAGTACTGGCTTTCCTTTTTCCCTTAATGAAGCGATCTGAATAGATGTAATTAGATTTTCTTTAGCATCGGTACGCAAATCTCCAATTGGCAATTGTGATCCTGTAAATATTACTGGTTTTGCTAAATTTTCTAACATAAAGCTCAATGCTGAAGCAGAATAACTCATGGTATCACTACCGTGTAATACTACAAAACCATCAAAATTATCGTATTGCGCTTCTATCAACTCTGCTATTTCTCTCCAAAATATTGGACTCATATTAGAAGAGTCTATCGGCTCTTGAAAAGAAACCGTATCAATTTCGCAATCCAACTGCTTTAATTCAGGGATATTCATCAATAATTTGCTAAAATCAAAAGCACGTAAAGCTCCCGTTTTATAGTCTTTAATCATACCGATAGTACCACCAGTATAAATTAGTAATATTTTAGATTGTTCTTTCATTACAAAATCATATTCATTAGTACTACTTAAATTCCAAAAACTGCTTTTGAATTGGCAGTAGTAATTGCTGCTACTTCCTCTTCTGATATCCCATAACATGTGGCTACCTTCTGGAGGACATTTAATATATAAACACTTTCGTTACGTTTTCCTCTGTATGGAACTGGAGATAGGTATGGAGCATCGGTCTCTAAAACAATATTTTTAATATCAAATTGATTCAAAAACTGATCTATTTTTCCGTTTTTAAAAGTCACAACACCTCCTATTCCTAATTTCATTCCTAAAGAAATAGCTCTATCTCCTTGCTCTTTTGTTCCTGTAAAACAATGAAATATTCCAAACAAATTCTCGTCGTATTCTGCTTCCAACACCTCAAAAACCTCATCAAATGCATCTCTACAATGAATAATAATAGGAAGTTTATATTTTTTTGCTAGTACTATTTGAAATCTGAATGCCTCCTGCTGAATTGCCAAGGTGCTTTTATCCCAATACAAATCTATGCCTATCTCTCCAATGGCATAAAATTTACGCTCGCTCAGTTGTTGTACTACATGTGCCAGTTCTTCCTTATAATTCTCTTTTACATGTGTAGGATGCAGCCCCATGGTTAAAAAAATATGATCTGGAAAAGCATTTTCCAACGCGAACATACTTTGAGTATATGAAGCATCTATTGCCGGGATAAAAAAACGAGTTACACCCGCAGCTATTGCTCTTTGTATCATAGCTTCCCTATCCTCATCAAAAGCTTCACTATATAAATGTGTATGTGTATCAGTAATTATCATGCTGCGAATGTAAAAAAGTCTTTAGAATTATAAACAATATCTCATAAAAAAAGTCGCCCTAACAAGCGACTCTTTTTACATCAATATGAATGTTTCCTTCATCAAATTCCTATTCTAACTTTTCTAACAACTTTTCTACGGTAGCATAATCTTCATAATCTTCTGGAATAGTTTCCAGAACCACCTTACATTCTTTGTGCTTTTTTTGTTTTAGCTTACTTAATGCCAAATACCATAGTGCATTGTTTTTATAAACTGAATTTCCTTCAGAAATAACCACTAGCTCTTTTTCTGCCGCTTCATAGGCTTCTAATTCTATTGCAGTAATTGCTTCATAGAATCTTAACTCTTGATTATTAGCATCTGTTTTTAATAGTGTTTTTAAATAGCTTGATGCGTTTTTATAATCTCCGTTATTAAAAGCGTTTTCTGCTTTAACAAAAACATCATTCTGAGTTCCTCTTACTGTAAGCGCAATAGTATCATGTGTTGCAAAATCTGAATAAATAGGATCACTTCCATTAAAATAAAAGATTCCCATAAGCAACATTATACTTGCTGCCACTGCATATTTCCATGGGGAGAACTTTATAACTTTTACTGGTTTCTCTGTTTTAAAATGAGCATCAGAAACAGCTTTTAGATTGTCTTCAAAAGCATTATCTCTAGTTTCTGTTTCAAACTTTGTTTTTAAGAAACCCGAAAGTTCTTTATAAATTATAAAAGAATCTGAGAGTTCTTTTTCAACTGCCAAACGCGATTCAAAAACTTTTCTATCTTTTTCAGATAGTGTTCCTGAGCAGTATTCTTCAAATAACAAGTAGTTTTGGTCGTTCATCATTATAGGTTTTGAAGGTTATTATACGCTGACGATTCTTGTACTAACTTGGTTAATTTTCCAATGCACAACGATTTTTTCTTACGTACATATGCATAAGTAACTCCTAATTCTGCCGCTACTTCTTCCATTGATTTTATCTTAAAAGTAGTCTTTAAAAGCTCCTTGCATGCATTTCCTAACTTTTGAAACATGGTATTAAACAAGTGTTGTTTTTCGTTGAATAATTCTGTTTCCGAAGCTAAATAGTACGCATCGTCATCCTTAGATAACACTTCTTCATTTATTGTTACCTCCTTATGCGTTCTTTTTTTTAATTGATTCAACCATTTTCTTTTACACAACAAAAAGAAGTATGCATCAAAAGGACAAGTAAGTATCAAGTTTTTTTCTTTTGCCTGGTTATAAATGGTTATTAATACTTCTTGCACCACATCTTTAGCATCATCAGCTCCTCCACTATTCTTCTTTATATAATTAACAACCTTAGGCACATAACTATTATATATCTCTTTTATAATAGCTGTATTGTTTTCTAGCAATCCTATTACAAATCGTTGATCACTATGCACCTTTTTATCACTCATTACCTCATAATTTTCAACTAAAGTAAAAAAAACTTCAAAAAGAGGGGTAACAAATATGTATTGGTTTTGATATAAGGGTGAACACAGTGAAAAACAAATTACAAACAATACTAAAAATTAGAACTTATGAAAAAGACTATCGGAATTATCGCAGTATTACTTTTTACTATTGCTACCATCAATGCAAATGAAAAAATAATAACAGAAAACAAAGTAGAAATTAACAATAACTTGTTAAGCTCAAAAATTGCAACTGTTTTTGACTGGACAGTAACAACAGACAAAAGCACCTACACAGGTACATCATTAAACCTGGAACACGCTAGAAAAATGATTGCACTAACTAGTGCTGGCGAAATTATAAACCATAAAAAAATAGAAAGCTATTATATGTTAAAAAAGGATATTAATACGCCTAACAATAGACTTTATTTTTGGGAAGTAATTAGCAGTAATGGAAGTGCTAAAGGATTTTCTTCTTCTGAAAAGCATGCTCAAAAAATAATAGCTCTTGTTGCTAAAGGAGATATTATTTCTACAAAAATTATAATTAGCGGAATCATTAAATAACTCAAAAAGGCTGCTAAACATAAACGCAGCCTTTATATCATATTAAACTTTAAAAACAAATATCATGAAAAATTTAAAAACAGCTCTAGGAGTTGCAGTACTAGCCGCGGCATTATTTACAAGTTGTGAAACAAAAGATGACAGTGACGATTTTACACAATTTAAAGACATCCCAACTGCCCAAGAATATGCTGGTATTAAAGAAGCAGCACTAGCATCTCATGTGCAAAACTTTACGCTAACAGTAGCGGATGGTTATACTAGTTTAACTTCAGAAAAGGGAGTGCAAATAGGAATTAACGGAGGTTGTCTAACACTTAACGGAGATGCTGTTACGGGAGAAGTGGACATTACATTTGTTGAGCTTTTTGACAAAGGAGATATGCTTACCACAAACAAACCTACAATGGGTCTCTTACCAAACGGTGATAAAGCACTTCTAATTTCTGGAGGAGAATTCTTGATTGAAGCATCACAAAATGGAGAAAAAATAAACATCCCTTGTGGACTCTCTTTGCTTATACCAGCAGATTTAACTGGAGGAGCAGATACCGAAATGAGCCTTTGGGAAGGCACCATTGATGAAGACGATAATCTAGCATGGGGCGAAGTTGCAGAAGGTCCTGCAGGAACAGATAACGGAGGCGGACTAGAAACAGATGCTGCTGGTGGACAATACTATGCTTTTCTACAAGATTTTGGATGGTCTAATGTAGATCGGTTTTATAGCGATCCAAGACCAAAAACTAAAATTCTTGCTGATGTTCCAGAAGGATTTGACAACAGCAATAGCTCTGTATTTTTATCCTATGATGGAGAAGATACTGGATTAGCAAATCTAGATACTTACAATACTGATACAGCACTGTTTAGCGAGCACTATGGTCAAATCCCTATCGGATTAGAATGTCATGTGATTTTTGTTTCTGAATCTGATGGAAACTGGAGATATGCCATTAAATCTGCCACAATTGTAGCTGATGGAGTTATAACATTTACTTACGAAGAAACTACTGTAGGCACACAAGAAGAACTAGTACAACTTATCAACAACCTACCATAGTTGTTATATATAATTTTGTTTTGTTTTAGGTGAAAAAGTGATGATCAACTCTGGTCATCGCTTTTTTTACCTACTATTATTGTACCTTTAACTTTATAAGACAAAAACATGAAGAAAGTTTTTTTTATCATCAGCTTTATCTCCCTAAACCTTTCTACGTATTCGCAACAAAAACAACCTGCAGACACTATTAGTAGCGTAGCTACAATTGGTATTGATGCCAACGGAAACAAGGTCTCTTTTCTTCCCCAAACACCAATATTAAATCAAATAGCAGGTGCTCCAAAAGCATTCTATAGTTATTTTTGGGAATTTGGTGATGGTAACTATAGCAAAGAAGAAGCGCCAAAACATATCTATAAAAAAAAGGGAGACTATACTGCTACATTATGGGCTACCAATAACTACGACACCGAAAAACCACCATCCACACGCCCAAAAAAAGTAGTTATCAATACTATTAAATCAGACTACAATGATATGGCAACGATGGCTGAAGATTTCTCTCTGATAAGAAATAGAGAACCCATGCCTAATGAAGATATGGTAATGGTTGTTGGCTATAAAAACCCTAAAAACCATAGTACTTCTGGTAAAATTATACTCTTCTATAATGAAAAAAAGTATAAATCTGATAACTTCGAAATTGCTGACATAAGAACATATTATGACGAAAAAATTATAGCTGATGACATTATTGCTTTTAAGAATAATAAAGACACACACACTTCTCTACTTGCCAGTAACAACAATAATCATTTCCTTAGAAAACGTCAGGATACTACTATAAAAACAGATCTCCCTTTATCTATTGAAGAAGCAAAACAATATTATAACGATTGGAGTACTATAGAATTCAATAATCTAGAACCAGGAGCAGAACGCAATATTTTCTTAACCATGCGTACTCCTGCCGAAATGCTAAAAGATACAAGTGCCATTATTGCTGTTAGAGGTATTTATGTACCAGACAGCAATTATAGCAACCACAAAATAAAAGACATGGAAATGGAGATTGTTACCTCCCATGACCCTAACAAAATGTCCTCTAACGCCACCTTAATGAACTACAGATTAGTTCGTTTTAAGCGCCCTAAATTTAAGATTAGATTTCAAAATAACGGCGAAGGCCCAGCAAGAACCATTAGACTAGAAACCGATATTCCTGAAATGTTTGATAAAGCTTCCATAAAGGTAGAAGACATGTATCCTGAATGTCCTATTTGTCCGAAAAAAGAAGTAAGATACAGTTGCCTGGACACCATGTACACCAAAACGCAGGCTATATTTACCTTTAAAAACATATATCTCCCTGGTAGCGAACAAAAAAATGTTAAGGAAAAAGACTCTACAAAAGGTTTTGTAAAATATAGTATTAAATTTTCTAAGGACTTCCATAAGAAAAAAACTAAAAGTAGAACCGCCATTATCTTTGATAAAAACGATCCTATCATTACCAATTATTCTACTACAAGATTTGTCCCTGGTATTTCTATAGGTGTAAAATCTGGATACAACCATTATCCAGATCTTGAAGACTCTAAAAGTTATTTTCTTGGCCTTACCTTATCGCCATACAAATCGTATCGTTGGTATCCACAAATAGAATTTGTAAACAGTGTTAGCTCGTATGGAAGTAATACCGTGTTAGATGAAATCGTAGACGAAAGTGCCGTTCAATTTAGACACCTTAGAAGAACCACTACAACTATTGCTAATGATAATATCAACTGGGAAATCCCTATACTACTGCGTTACAACATCAACAACTACATAGGAATTGGTGCTGGTGCACAAACCAATATTAATGTGAGTCAGAAATATGAAAGCACTATTACTATAGAAAATTTTGAAACCGAAGATCCTGATAGCTTCCTTATGGATACCAGTACGGTATCAGTAAACGAATCTGAGTCCTTCACCAACCTTAGAGCTGGTTTATTATTTGATATCACTGCTGGTTTTGCTAGAATAGGGCCTAGTATTGGCGCCAGATATGTTGTTAATTTTGAAGAAGATTTTAACTATATGCAGTTTTATGCTATTTGGAAGTTCTAGTCGCTAGGGACTTTTGTTATTTAGCTTGTTTATTTATGATAAATTCCAAATAGTAAACATCACTGTTTGATGAAAAGGACACTATTCTTTCTCTTACTCACCTATAACATCTGCTCAGCCCAAGAGCTAACAGATACTACATATCATAATCTGGATAGTTCTATAAAGGCAAATTAAAAATCGCTATATTGTTGATTAAATGCTATTTACAATAAATCCATGAATTATGCGAAAACCTATAGCTGATCTTCATTGCCACCCTTCATTAAAACCAACCAACAATGAAAAACTCCATGATATTTGGACTTTTAAAAAGAATTTAGTTACCAAAAGATTATTTAAAGGACTATTTAAAAGCGGAATCAGTCCGCGGAAATGGGTGATAAACCTATTTATTAGAGACATGGCAACTTACACGCAGTCCAATTTGGATAGTTGTTATGAAGGCAATAACCGTTTACTATTTTGTGCAATATACCCAACAGAACGTCCATTTCTAAAACCAGACAGACCTTTTGCTAAAGCTAACCTTGCTAAACGTACAATTTTCAAGGCTATTTTTAAAAAGAAAGTAAATAGAGATATCGATAATAAAATTATTAGATTAATGACTGGTTATAGCAAAAAACCACTTGACCGCTATTTAAAAAGCATCTATGACGATGATTTTATCAACTATTTTAGTGAAGATTACCGTCGAGAATATACTTTTTTACTCGAAAGTAATACTACCAGCTCTCCCAATAAAAATCATTTATATAAGACCACTTTTACCCTTGTAAATAACTATGAAGAGTACCAACAAATTACAGATACCAGAGCAATTGTCGGCATCTTAACTATTGAAGGCATGCATGCTTTAGCGGATTATAAAAAGGAACATTTGTTTAATGCAAATAGTATTGATGATCTTAATTCTTCAGACAAAACAGCATTGATGGACCAATTTACAAAGAATATTAAAGACTTAAAAAATCCATTAAAATTTGAATTTACTCCGTTTTTCATCACATTTTCTCATCATTTTAATAACCTCTTAGCTGGACATGCAAAAAGTTTTGGAGCATTCGCTACTATATTTAATCAGGATAAAGGCTTGGGATTAGGAATTACCAATTTTGGCAAAGAACTAATTACCGATCACTTACTTTCTAGGCATAATGGACAACGCATTCTAATAGACACCAAACATATGTCATTAACTGCCAGAGATAATTATGCTGAAATAGTAGAAACACTGCGTAATAATGGAGATAATGTGCCAATAATATGTAGTCATACTGCTATAAACGGAATCGAAACCAGAGCAGGAGCAGCACAATATCCAACTATTAATTCAACAGATAATCATTCTTTTGTGAGCAGATGGAGCATTAACATTACCAATCAGGATATTAGAGAAATTTTTGCTAGTGATGGTCTTATTGGAGTTTGTATGCACGATGGAAGAATGCCTGGTGGAAAATTCAAAAAAATGATGAAGGAATTTAAATCAGGATTTAATCAGGCAGAAACAATGAAAAGGATGCATAGCCAATTATTTCTAACCAATATTTTTCATATCGTTCGGATTAATCTAAGTTATATAGAAAGGCATAATCAAAACAATCCTTCAGCGCAAATTCCGGTTAAAGATGCATGGAAAACAATGTGTTTGGGTTCAGATAATGATGGAGTTGTTGATCCATTTGATCATTTTAATACCGCGGCAACACTCGATGATTTTAAGCATCGAATAGGCAAACATATAACACTTAATTTTAAAAGTTATATGAAAGAATTTAGGATTGTAAAAATAGAAGAAAATAGTGATCGCTTTTATAGTAAAACCGAACTGACGGCATTAATGCTTGATTATAGCCCAGAAGAGTTGTCAGATTTAATATTCTGCGATAATGTACAGCGTTTTTTGCCAAAATATTTTAGTAAAACCTATTTAAACAATTAGTAGATTCAATGAAAACACTATTAATTATACTGCTGTCTACTATAAATTGCTTGGCACAGTCTAGTACTAGTTTAGCTGATTTCAGGCTTGGAGCAGGAATAAAACTAAATGGAGAGCTTCAGTTTAATCCTGCTTTAAAAACTACAAAACTAAGGTTTAGACTTAGTGCTACTGTTGGTTTCGCACAGTATTTACCGCTTGCCAATAACCATGTAGGGTTATTGCCTTCAGTACATTTGGGTGTATTAGTATATAACAAAGGTATATTAGGAAGTAATCTATTGGAAAATTATAATAGTAACCTATTTCTTGATTTTTTTGCCAATGCAACGCTTACCGCTGGAGTAGACCATAAAGTTGATACATCTTATTTGGCACAACGTTGGGTACCCTTATACCATTTTTCGGATTTTACGGTAAATCCATTGCAAAACACTTTTATGTATTCTTTATCTCTTGGAACAAACCTGATATTGAGTCCGCACACAACTAAAACGAGGTTTAAAAATCAGCGCATAGGATTTTTTAGCCTCAATATAGCCCGTGCTGTACAATTTTCTTATTATAATGATGGAGGTCCAATATTACAAATCCCTGGTGATGGCTTTGATAGGTATTATACAGGGGGATTAGTTTTAGCAATACATAACGATAATGACTATTTATTTAACAGTATAATATTAAGTTATTATAAATATACGGGCTGGCAAGAAAACGCTTTGGATGTTGCAGATAAGTTACAGTTAGATCATCTGCCATATAAAGATAGTGTTGAGTTTGGTTACAACCAACAGCGATGGAAGGTTTTTCTAGGTTCCTATCGGCAACAATATTCGGGGTATATAAGTCTATATGATGTAGATTTTTTGGACATCCAAGATATGTTACACTATATAAGAGATTTTCCTGTGCATCCTGATTACTATTACAATTGGCGTTTTGCCATAGGAGGAGGCAATCAATATATCAATTATTAAGGCTATGAAAATACGGTGTTTAATTTTATTACTTTGTTTTTATCTCTGTTATAGCTGTGGAAAAGCGTTTCGTAAGGAGGTAAAAGACAAAATACAACTTACCGATTATAACATATATGTAATGCGTTTGTGTGAAATGCGAAATACTTTGGGGCATAAACGATTTTTTTTATGCAATGTCAATAAAAGTATGGCAGAATTACAGACTAATAATGACATTCAGGTGGTAGAGGAATTATATGCATTGCAACATAAAAATTCGCTGGAACAAATACTGTATTTCACTACAAAAATAAATACTAATGCAAGAAAGAAAAGTGGACTGTTTAATGCTCCTTTATATAAAGATTTTATTCTTGTAAATGATATTGAATCGATTTATTTTGGAGAGTTATACCAGGGCAGAGCTCTTAGTTTTTATGCTCCAGATGAAATTTTGAATTTTACTATAAACCCTACCAAAGTACCAGATGGATTTAAAGTTGATTCTATCTTAAGTATCTCTGGTGGACATAATCAAATTAACGGTGAACCAATAAAAATTTCCAAATTATTTGGTATTGACATTTCTTTTATTAAAACTGATAGGCAATTGGGATATAAAAAACGTAAGCAAGAAATTGTTTTAATAGGATTATTGGAACTTAACGGAAGGAGAATAGCGTTTAAAACACTCAATAACGAAGTGAAACATGAGCTTAGTCAGGCAAAACGATTAAAATATCATCCAGATTTTAGAGAAAAACAAAGTGACAACTTAAAAGGCCTTCATGTTTATGATGGCTTTAAACAAAAGGAAAAATAATTTTTGAGTTCATAATCGGGTACAAGCCGTTTGTTTCAATTAATTTATATCAATACTTCCTTTTTTTTAACATTGTAATCTTACACTATTGCTGTATATTGTCTGGTATAAGCGTAAATAAAAATTTATGATTATTCTAGAAGTAGATTTTTTCTCAGTCAAGAAGAGTTGCAGCAGTTTGCTTTTTGCACCAAAAATAAACGAACTGAAAACTATTTAACGATCGAGTAAGTTTCAACAACATAGAAACAGAACACTTTAACATAGAAGTTCTTTTATTAAATCATGCTTTAAAAAATATTTACACAATCCTGAATATAATTACTAGTTGATGAAAAAATTGCTCTTTCTCCTCTTATTCACCGCTCATCTCTGTTCAGGGCAACAACTAACAGACAAAATCTACACTGAGTTAGACAACTTTACCGCAGCTCCATCAATAGCTAGCATTACAACTTTTGAAGAAAAACTAAACAACCTGCAACTGCTAGCAAAAACAGAGGCTGAACATATGGCAATAATAACATCGTACTACAACCTTGGTTATTATTTCAACAAATTTGGAAACATACAAAAAAGTATTGACGCATACGAAACAGCATGGAAACGATATAATAAACACAACATTAGTGGATATGATATGGTAGATAGCTGTCTGCTTCCACTTAGTACATTGTATATAAAACAAAGCGATTTCTTAAATGCTGAAAACATTCTTAGGCAATGCATTAGTAATGCCAAAAGCAGGAATAATAACCTTCAGAAATCGGCTAGTATTATTCAGCTTTCTGTGATTTATAATAATACTGGAAAACACAACACCGCAATAGCAATACTAGAAGATGCATTACAAAACAATAAGCCTAGTAAAAGTCAAATTCATAAAATGCAAAACAATATTGCTAGCAATCATATTGCTCTTGGCAACTATGATAAAGCAAGCACTTACTTAAAGCAAAACCTCAGCAACAAACAAGAAACGCAACTAACCACTTATAAAAGCCTTGCTTACATTGCAAAGCAACAGGAAGATTACAAGCAAGCACATACTTATCTTAATCTAGCAAAAGAAACATTAACGCAACAATTAATAATAGACACTAGGTCACTTGCTAAACTACATTTTGATGAAGCACAACTTTATTACAGCTACCAAAAAAATAAAGATTGTAAACAAAGTTTAGACACCGCCTTAGCACTGCTATTACCAAACTATAAAGCCAATACATTCCCAAACAAAGAAAACTTATACTCCGAAAATACTTTTATAGACCTCTTTAACCTCTATGCAGAAATCAGCAATACCTTAGAGGCGAAACTAAAATTCTATAACCTTAGTTTGTATACACAGCAACTTCTAAATAATAAGTGGACCTTTCAAGAAACAAAAATTATACATCGAGCTAATTATAAAAACACTATTGAAAAATGCATTGCATTACTCTTCAATACCTATACCACAAACAAAGATATCAGTTACTTAAAACGTGCTTTCCTATATATGGAAGATAGTAGAGCCGCTGTGCTTAAAGAACATACTAGCACCAAATCAATACTAGCTCGCCATCCAAACGATTCGCTACTCATAAAACAGCAGCAATTGCAACAAGAGCAAGAACAAACTATAGACTTACTCATAAGAGCGCAGCTAAAAAGAGCTCCAGGCAACACAATTAATAGACTAACAAACATCTTAAATAACACAACACTAAACATAAATGATATTAACGCCAAAATAAACCGTAAATACCCAACCACTAATAGCAGCATTTCTTTTGATCTTCTTCAAAAAAAACTAAAAGCAGACCATGCCACATTGCTTGCTTATTTCTTCGGAACGGGAACCATATACCAGTTTGTTGTAACTCACAAAACGGTGGCTATTAACACCATTGATACCACACCGGAATTTTATCAAAATATTACCCAGTTTAATAAGCTCTTTGATGATGCTACCGCTATTAATAATGATATTAACAACTTTACAAATATTGCCTACAATACCTATGAATCATTAAATTTTGGAGCAGTCAGTACTGCAAAAAACATTGTATTACTGCCTGATAACATCATCAATTTTATTTCTTTTGAGTCCTTACTTAGCAAACCAACCACAACTACCTCTTTTTCCAAGATGCCTTTTGTTGCCCTAACACAACGTATTGCTTATCATAACAACACTAGTTTTTATCTCAACAGCAAAGTAAATACCACAGCCAACAGCCTGCTTGGTGTATTCCCTGTTTTTAAAGGTAGTCCCCAAGAGCTGCACTATTCTGTTGACGAGGCCAATGCAATACAAAACAGCATGTCTGCCACTCTGCTAATGAATTCAAATGCTAGTAAAGCCAACTTTATTACTAATGCTGCCAAACACAATATTCTACACCTCTCTACCCATGCCAATAGCGGTAACCATATACTGCCAGCTAGCATACAATTTGTTGACGATTTTTTATTACTAAAAGAACTGTATTCGTTAGATTTTACTCCAAAACTAGTAGTCCTTAGTGCCTGCGAAACTGGCATTGGAAAATCACTAAAGGGAGAAGGTGTTATGAGTATCGCTAGAGGATTTCAATATGCTGGTGCCGAAGCGTTACTATTTTCACTTTGGAAGATTAACGATCGAAGCACCTCGAAGCTTATGGATAAGTTTTACAGAAGCTACAGCAGTACCAATACTGCATTTATTGCCAACCACAAGGCAAAAGTTAGCTATTTAACGGATCCTAATATTAGCAACACCAAAAAATCACCATATTATTGGAACGCTTTTGTTTATTATGGTCCTATTGTTGCAGAAAAAATACCAATACCCTATTACTGGATCATAGGGGCACTAGTTGTATTAATTATAGTATTTTTAGCCCTGAAACGAAAACAAAATGGCAAGCCTAAAAAAAACACTCCTTAAAAAAGGATATACCCCTATAAAACTAAATACTACTAAAACCAATCATTTTGAAATTACTGCCAAGCTTAACGGTGTTAAAGGCAGTTTTATAGTTGATACTGGTGCTTCTAATACCTGTATTGGCTTTGACCACAAATCACATTTTAACCTGGAAGGCGAAGCCCATGACGTAAAAGCAGCTGGTGCTGGTGCTACTGATATGGAAACCGAAGTTTCGAAAAAGAATAAAATAAAAATTGGTGATTGGAAGCTAAAAAAAACAGCCATTATTATTTTTGATTTGAGTCATGTTAATGATGCACTAACTCAACATAAATCTACTCCAGTGCATGGTATTATTGGTGCTGACATCTTAAAAACAGGAAAGGCTATTATTGATTATGAGAAATCTATGTTGTATCTTAAATAAGATCGCTTTGCTGCTAGAATTAAGATCGCTACGCTGATAGAGGATAGACGCTTACTCAAGCTCTTTACTGATTTTCAGTGTTGGATACTGAAGTCCGAATTATGAATATGTATCCTTCAATTCAGCATTAAAATTTAACATTGCCTAGCCAGTAGGGTTTACTCGTCCCTTAAAAAAAGAGCCGACGTTGTTAGAGGATAAATAAATAGATCGCTTTGCTGCTAGAAACAAGACTGATGGAGCGCACAAAACTATCTTAATACTTTGTACTCAATACTCTATACTTTTTTTAAACATCTCCGTTAAAGTGATGCTAAATTTTGAATTACATTTTTCTTAGACGAGGCAAAACAACTACCTTTGCAGAAAAAAAAATATTATGAAAGTCCTAAAATCTTTATTATTAATAGCAGTGTTAGTTCTCCAAGTTAGTTGTTCTAGTGACGATGATGGTGCTTCGGTAATACCGCTAACTACAGCCAATATTTCTGGAGTTTATGCACTGGTATTTTCAGAAGCCACTATAGTTCATACACAAATAGTTAATGAAGCCAGCGTTATTACTACAAGAAAATACGCTACGGATACGTTTACAAACTCTAATTACACCTTTAATATCAATGGTAATTATACCGCACGTAACTATTACAGAGAAACGGTAACATCAACAGTTAATGTTACAGGAAATGTGCCTATAGTAATTAGTACTATTGTTAATGATGATCTTTCAGGGTCTTATACTTTTAATGATACCAATAGAACCATAACATTTCTTGGAGCGACTTATACAGTTGCAGTCTTTAATGATAATGAGCTTATATTGACTCGTTCTGATACTGAAATGGGTGAAAATAATGCTACCAAAAACACCGATGAAGAACTTCGTTTTACAAGGTAGATAACAAAAATCCCTAAACACAAGACCTTGGTGCAAATGGGAAGATTCAATTTTACAATACCCAGAAGTGCACAAAATATTCCGTGATGGCTAAATTCCATTATTAGGGAGTGATTAGCTATGCAATAAACTATCATCAGTCAAACTCTATAATCTCGAAATTAAATATAACTCCAACGTTGTTAGATGGTTGTTCTACCCAAATTTTGCCGTTATATTGTTTGACTATATTTCGGCAAATAGATAAGCCAATTCCATTTCCAATTTTAGAATCTTCCTCTCGTGATTGCGTAAAAATGTCGAATATTGATAGCTGTTTATCCTCAGATATTCCAATGCCATTGTCAGAAATTGCAACCAGAAGTTTATTGTCCGTTTTACTTAAAACAATGTTTATTTTGGGCTGTCTATCTGGATGTTTGTATTTAATTGAGTTTTCAGTTAAATTTATAAACAATTGCATAAGCTGTATTTTATGACCTTTAAATGTAATATTGTTTTCGGACCATGTTAAGAGTGGATTGTGTAAATTCAGCCTTGCATTTATATTTTCATTAATTTCTTCAAGTAAAGAATTAATATTTATTAATTCATACTTGGCTTCCCTCTCGACATTTCTTTTTGTTTTTGAAACTAAAAAATTCACAAAAGAATTAAGCTTTTCTGATTCTTTAAAAAGAGGGATTAAAATTTCAGAATTAGTTTTAGAATAGCTTTCCTTTTTTTGAATTTGCCCAACCAAGAACTGAATTCCAGCAACAGACGATTTTATATCATGAGCCACAAAGGATGAAAATTGATTCAGTTTTTTATTTAACACCTTTAATTTTTTATTTGAACTGGTTAGATCGGTATTTAAGTTTTCCAGTTCCAACTTACCTTCTTTTATCTCTTTCTTTATTCGAATTAGGTAATACAGTCCCAATAGCAAGATAATAATACTCGGGATCAGTATATACATAAATAATTTCCGATTACGAACCTTCTTCTTTTGAATTTCTATCTCTTGTTTTTTTAACTCCAATTCGTCAAGTTGAAGTGCAAATCGTTTTGAATTAATTATAGCAGCATCTTCATTACGATAAGAATTGGTAATGAATTCCAAGACTTCACTTCTAAACTTATCTTCTTTTGGTATTAGCTTGATTATTTTTATTGCAGCAATTCTGGTAGATCTATAAATTCCGTTTTTCTTACTCAATTTAAAACTTCTGATATAGTAATTGAGAGCTTCTAAGCTATCCTTTTTTAGCAAATGTAAATCACCAATATTAACTAACGATTCTGTTGTGGTATGTAGGTCATAATCTTTGTTTAATTCAAAAGTCTGGATGGTTTTATCAAAGTAGTACATAGCAGAATCTATATTCCCTCTATTTGTCCAATACAGTCCCATTTCATTTAAAACTTGCGTTTTGTAATGTGGATTATAAAAGTTATTGTTTTCTTGAGCTTTTGTATAATAAAAAAACGATTTTTTCCATTCTTTCTTTAACCTATACAAACGCCCTAAATGAAGATTGAGCCAGAAACCCTCTATTCTTTTATTTTGTGCAGTACTAATCAATTCTTTGGCTTCTAAAAAATACTCTTCCGCTTTTATAAAGTTCCCCAATTCTCTATAGATCACTCCAATTTCTCTAATTGCTCTAAACTCCTCATACTTGTTTTTGTGTTTTCTTGCTAGCATTAAACACTTTTTAAAAAGCGAAATAGAGATAATATAGTTATACTTTACTTTTTCTATGTCAGCTAGAGTATTGTAAAGGAGCATTAATTGGTTGGGACTAAAAAAAGTGTATTGTTCATGGGCTTGACGGAAATATTTCTCACAAACAGAATAGTTACCTTTCATTCTATAAAAAACACCTAATAAATAGCTCAAGCGAGCACTTTCTTTTGATGGTTCCTTATTTAATAATTCAGAATTAAGGATTTTGAACCGTTCAATTTTGCTTTCATATTTTTTAATTATATTAAAATCAATCTCAAAATCATGATTAATTTCAAAGTTATCGATCTCGATCAATAGATTTTCTCTTTCAAAATCTGAAAGGTGCTGCTTATTCTTTATTTGGGAAACACCCATAAAGAAGGTTCCCAAAAATATAATGCAAAAAAGATATCGTATTATATGTGTCATTAGCAAATAGTTCTACTTTGATATTAATTTTATACCTGTCCCTTTTTTTAATAAAGAAAATCATATTTTTTTTACAATGAACTAAAAAATGAGATCAGGAAACATTATTTTTATTGACCGTTAACATTGTTTTACTTTTTTTATGAATAAGTTCATTTAGCTCAAAACAGAGACTAACACCTTCACCTAAATAATCGGTATCTATCCATAATTTTCCTTTGTATTGCTCTATTATATTTTTACAAATATTTAATCCAATAGCATTTTCAGAATATTGATTTTTTGATTGTTCAAATAGATCCAACAGCGTAACATATTTTTCTTTAGATACTTGCACCCCTTTATCGATTAGCACTACTTTTAAATTCGAATTGATTTTAGTAACCTTAATTTCAATTTCTGGACTTATATCGCCATGGTTCAATGTTATTAACTTCACCAAAAGAAGCTGAAACAATTGCGAGATTTGAATCTTATTCCCTCTAAAACTAGGTGATTTATTTTCCCAAAAGACTTTAGGTTCCAACGCTTTAATGTCCTCGTCAAAATTTCCATTTACTTCCTTTAATAAACTATCAATCTTTATTTTTGTGAAATTAATATTTACATCCGCGTTAGTTTTAGCACTAGAAAGTAAAAAATCAACAAAAGAATAGAGCTTCTTAACTTCATTATGTAGTGTATTTAAAATAATTTCAAGAGAGCTCTTGGCTTCCGCATCTGCTTTTAGTATGCCTACCCCAAATTGAACTGAAACTATAGACGATTTTATATCATGCGCAATAAACGACGAAAACTGGTTAAGTTTATTATTCAAAATAGTTAGGTCAGCGTTAGAGTCTTTCATCTTTTTGTTTAATACTTTAAGCTTTATTCGCCCTCGTTTTAACTTTTTTACTTGCTTAAAAACATAGAACAGTACAAAGTTTAAAAGAACAATCACTGGAATTAAAACAAATAATAATTTTGTTATATCGTTAATTTTTTCTTGTTCCTTTTTAAACTCCTGCTTTTTCTCTTCCAATTCATCTAATTGAATGGCAAACCGGTTGGAGTTGATGATGAATTCCTCCTCGTCTTCATATGAGTCCGTTATAAAACTTAGCACTTCGTTTTTAAGCTCAGATTTGTCCTTCGCGATTTTAAGAATTTGGATTGCCGATCTACGAGCATTTTTATATGTACCCAATAATTGGCTTTGCTTAAATGCGTTTGAATAATGGTATATTGCTTTTACAGTATCGTTTTTTAATAATAAAAGATCGCCATAATTTATATGCGTGCTTATGGAAGTAAAGCCCTTGTTAATCTGATCTTTACTTCTTAATGCTATTGACTTGTTTAAATATAAAAATGCAGAATCAATACTTTTTGTATTCTTGTAATATTGTCCTAATTCATTATAAATTTCTAATTTAAAAAAAGAATTATCACATACTGGATTCACCTCAGCTCGACTATAATATTGAATAGACTTCTTCCATTCTTTTTTTAGTCGAAATAGCCTTCCAAGATGTATATCTAACCAGAATTTATCAACACTCTCATATGGGATTTTTTGAAGTATTTCCTGGGCTTTTAGTAGGAATCTTGTGGCAAACTCATAATCGCCCAAATCTCGATATATTACACCTATTTCTCTCGTTGCCATATATTCGCCATTGATAATTGTATTCTTTTTTGACACTTCAAGGCTCTTTCTGAAAAAAAACATTGCGGTAATATAATTGGAATTAACCTTTTCAATATCACCTATTGTTAAATATAGATACGCCTGTTGTTTTGGATTTAGATATTGAGACAAACTGTGAGCTTGGTATAAATACTTAGAACTCTTACCAAAAAGATCTACTGAATGAAAAACAATACCTATAAAAAAGTTTAAAAAAGCTTTGTTCTCTGATGCTTGCTTATAATCGTATTGACAGCCTAAAACAATTAAATCTTCTGCCTTATCATTATAACTAACCAATAAATTGTAATTGTATTTCCAGTCAATCTCATTATCAAATTGAAGAATCTCCTGCATTAAGGAGCTTAAATCCATATTTATATCCATATCACAATCTTTCTGTTGTGAAAAACCTTTTGAAAAGCTTAAAACAAACAGGAAAATGGAGAATAATATGATTGCTTTTTTTTCCATGATGATTTAAATATAGCCCACTATTTAGTATAGAAAACTAACATGAGAATGCTTAAAAATAAATCAGGAGTACTCAAAAATACAAAAAAGTTGTTTTTTAGCAGCACCTTATAGGATTAATTATCTAAACCACTACCGATTATAAACTGGCAGATTAGGATTTTGTCTATAAAGGAACTGTAGCATATACAATATTGGCAGATTTTAAACCGAAGTATTCTTAACTAGACATTAGCCAATAGGGCTTACTCATGCCTAAAAAAGAGCGCTTCGCTGGTAGAAAATAGAGGATAGACCGCTTTCGCTGCTAGATCCCAGACAGATGGGGATTAACCAAAAAGCAAATACATAATAAAATCCGAAAGACCCATAGACACTTACTTAACGGGTTGCAGACACTTATACAACGTGGTAGTGGTACGTTCCGAAAGACCTATAGACACCTACTTAACGGGCTTCAGACACTTATACAACGTGGTGGTGCTACGTTCCGAAAGACCTACAGACACTTACTTAACGGGTTGCAGACACTTACACAACGTGGTGGTGCTACGTTCCGAAAGACCTACAGACACTTATACAACGTGGTAATACCACGTTCCGAAAGACCTACAGACACTTATACAACGTGGTAACACCACGTTCCGAAAGACCTACAGACACTTATACAACGTGGTAGCACCACGTTCCGAAAGACCTACAGACACTTATACAACGTGGTAGCACCACGTTCCGAACGTCCTACAGACACTTATACAACGTGGTAACACCACGTTCCGAAAGACCTACAGACACTTATACAACGTGGTAGCACCACGTTCCGAACGTCCTACAGACACTTATACAACGTGGTAGCACCACGTTCCGAACGTCCTACAGACACTTATACAACGTGGTAGCACTACGTTCCGAACGTCCTACAGACACTTATACAACGTGGTATTGATACGTTCTGAACCTACTATACAGCTATTATCACTACAAACAATGATAAGAACAAAGCTACACAACTACTTCCATAGCAAGTACACGCGTGAAGGATAGGAGCTAGCTACCGTGTAGCGCGGATAGCCTGACCCGAAGGGGCACGCCATTATTCTTCTAAAAAAGACCGCTGCGCTGTTAGAAAACAGAAGATAGATTGCTACGCAAGACGCAAGATTACTAGACTACTAGACACAAGACTGCTTCTCGTTAACTAAAAGCCCCTCGGTTAGGTATCTTAATACTTTGTACTCAATACTCAATACTATTTTTTTAGGTATCTTAATACTCAATACTTTTCAAAAAAAGAAACCCCAAAGCCGTGGCCATGGGGTTGATTCTTTATATAAAAAATGCTATTAAAACTATAGTTCTAAGGCTTTTTTGATATTGTTATCCATTAGTAATTCTGTTGGATTTTCTATGGCTTCTTTTACTGCTACCAAGAACCCTACAGACTCCTTACCATCAATAATACGGTGGTCATAAGATAATGCTACATACATTATAGGTCTTACATGTACCTCACCATTGATTGCTACCGGACGTTCCACAATATTGTGCATTCCTAAGATACCTGATTGTGGTGGGTTTATAATTGGTGTTGATAACATGGATCCAAATACTCCTCCATTAGAGATTGTAAAGGTTCCGCCTGTCATTTCATCAACAGTAATTTTACCGTCTCTAGCTCTTATTGCTAATCTTTTTACTTCTGCTTCTACTCCTCTAAACGATAAGTTTTCTGCGTTTCTGATTACCGGTACCATTAGTCCTTTTGGGCCTGATACTGCAATACTAATGTCACAAAAATCGTAGCTAATCATTTCCTTGCCTTCTATCATAGAATTTACAGCTGGATATAATTGTAATGCTCTGGTAATTGCTTTGGTGAAGAAAGACATAAAGCCTAGTCCTACGCCATGTTTTGCTTTGAATGTTTCTTTGTACTCTTTACGTAATGCAAAGATTGCAGACATATCTACTTCGTTAAAGGTAGTTAGCATTGCTGTTTCGTTCTTTGCTGTAACTAAACGCTCTCCTACTTTACGACGTAGCATAGACATTTTTTTACGCTCCGATCCTCTAGAACCTGATCCTGGAGTTCCCATAGATGGCACTGCATTTACAGCATCGTCTTGAGTGATTCTTCCGTCTTTACCAGTACCTGTAACTGTACTTGCATCGATACCTTTTTCTGCTAATACTTTTTTAGCTGCTGGTGATGCTGTACCTGTTGCATAGGTTGTAGTTGCTGCTGGTGCTGCTGCCTTAGGTGCTTCCTTTACAGGTGCGGCTTCGGTTTTAGCTGCTGCTGGTGCATCGCCGCCTTCTGGTTTTGCTGCACTAGTATCAATAAGGCATACTACTGCACCTACTGCTACTGCGTCACCTTCTTCGGCCTTTAGGGTAATAACCCCACTAACCTCTGCTGGTAACTCTAATGTTGCTTTATCAGAATCTACTTCTGCTATGGTTTGATCTTTTTCTACATAATCACCATCTGCAACTAACCATTCTGCAATTTCTACTTCTGTTATAGACTCTCCCGGAGAAGGGACTTTCATTTCTAAAATCATGTCTTAACTATTTATATTCTCGTTATAATCTTTTTATTTCTTTCTTCTGATCATATTATCCTGACTCTTGTCAAAAACATATGTTATTACTTGATCGTGTCTACGTTTAGAACGTACTGCACTACCTGCTGCTGGCGCGGCATAGAATCTTCTTGATGCTACTCTAAAATTACGTGCTTCATCAAAATGCATTAGTACATGACTCCAAGCTCCCATATTACGTGGTTCTTCTTGTGCCCATACTATATCGTCTGCATTGCTATACTTTGCCATTACCGCTTTCATATCTTCTATTGGCAATGGAAACAACTGCTCTACTCTTACCAATGCTACATCGTCTCTACCGTTTTCTTTTCTTGCTGCTAATAGATCATAATAGAATTTACCATAACAGAATACTAGTGTTTTTACCTTAGTAACTTCTGCGGTAGCATCGTCTATTACCATTTGGAAGTTACCCGTTGCAAAATCCTCTACTGAAGATACTGCTAATGGATGACGCAACAAACTTTTAGGTGTAAAAACTATTAAAGGTTTTCTATAGGTAACCTTCATATGTCTTCTTAACAAGTGATATAGGTTTGCCGGTGTAGTACAATCTGCAATAAACATATTATCATTAGCACAAAGCTGTAAATATCGCTCCATACGTGCCGATGAATGCTCTGCTCCTTGCCCTTCGTACCCGTGTGGCAATAAGAATACCAATCCGTTTTGCAACTTCCACTTGTCTTCTGCAGCAGAAATATATTGGTCAATCATAATTTGGGCTCCATTACTGAAATCTCCAAACTGTCCTTCCCAAATGGTTAGTGTATTTGGACTTGCCATGGCATAACCATAATCAAACCCTACTACTCCATATTCTGATAATAATGAATTGTATACCTCAAAATTACCTTGGGTATCATTTAAATGATTTAGCAAAATTACTTCCTCTTCACTATCTTCTACCTTAAGTACGGCATGACGGTGAGAGAATGTACCTCTTTCTACATCTTGCCCACTTATTCTAACATTATATCCTTCGTCTAGCAAGCTACCATAGGCCATCATTTCTCCCATAGCCCAGTCTAACTTATCTGTTTCGTAAAACATCTTTTTACGATCTCTAATAAGCTTATCTACCTTTCTAAGGAATTTTTTGTCTTCTGGTAAGTTGGTAATGGTGGCTGCTATTTTTTCTAGCTTGTCTTTAGCATAGCCAGTTGGTACCGTTTTCATCATTTCTGACTCTTGTACCGCAGTAAAACCTTTCCACTCGTCTTGCATAAACGGTGTAATTACCGTTTTCGCTTCTTTTCTAGAATCTACTAGTTCTTCTTCTAATTCTTGCTTGTACTCTGCTTCTAGCTTTTTAACATAGCCATCATCAATTACACCTTCGCTAATTAGTTGTGCTGCATATATTGCTCTCGCGTTTTCATGCTTTGCAATTGCTTTGTATAATTTTGGTTGGGTAAATCTTGGCTCATCACCTTCGTTATGCCCATACTTACGATATCCAAGTAAATCTATAAAGACATCTTTCTTGAATTTCATTCTATATTCTAGTGCAAATATTGATGCGTGTACTACAGCTTCAGCATCGTCTGCATTAACGTGCAATACTGGCGATAGCGTTACTTTAGCCACATCTGTACAATAGGTAGACGAACGTGCATCTAAATAATTGGTAGTAAAACCTATTTGGTTATTGACTACAATATGGATGGTACCATTGGTTTTATACCCATCTAAGGTTGCCATCTGTACCAACTCATAAACAAGTCCTTGTCCTGCTATTGCCGCATCTCCATGTACTACAATTGGTAATACTTTAGAGAAGTCGTCTGCATATTTATCATCTTGCTTTGCTCTTGCAATACCTTCAACTACTGCCCCAACGGTCTCTAAGTGAGAAGGATTTGGTGCAATATTCATATTGATTTTATTACCATTATCGGTAACTCTATCCGAAGTCCACCCCAGGTGATATTTAACATCACCATCAAAAATAGCTTGCTCGTAATCTTTTCCGTCAAACTCACTAAAGATGTCCTTAGCCGATTTTCCAAAAATATTGGTTAACACATTAAGTCTACCTCTATGTGCCATACCCATTACAAACTGCTCTACTCCTAGTTCTGCCGCTCTTTCTACCAAAGCATCTAAAGCTGGTATAAGAGACTCGCCACCTTCTAATGAAAAGCGTTTTTGACCTACATACTTGGTATGTAAGAAGTTTTCAAAAGCAACGGCGCTATTCAGTTTCTTAAGAATATGCTTTTTCTGATCAGAAGAAAAGCTTCCCTTATTGTCATTGACATTAATCCAGTCCTGTACCCATTTTACCTTTTCAGGATCACGGATATACATATATTCCACACCTATAGCATCGCAATAGATGGCTTCTAGATGTCCAATAATAACTTTTAACGTTGTTTTTCCTAAGCCTAGAATCTCTCCAGCAGTAAATTGCTGATCTAAATCTTGAGCAGAAAGCCCAAAATTATCAATTGCTAAAGAAGGGGAATATGTTCTTCTATCTCGTACAGGATTTGTTTTGGTAAACAGGTGACCTCTAGACCTGTAACTGTCTATAAGTTTTACAACTTGAAATTCTTTCTGAACTGCTTCAGGAATTGCAATATTATCTCCGTTACCGTTTTCTATTATTGTGCCTTCGCCACTTTCTAATCCAAAATCGAATCCTTGAAAAAAGGCTCTCCAGCTAGGCTCCACACTATCTGGACTTATTAAATACTGATCGTAAAGATCAGCAAAAAAAGCAGTATGTGACGCGTTTAAAAAGGAATATTTATCCATTATTGTCTTTCGCTTATTATTTGCAAAATTTTGTCAAAAATACAACTTTTCGCAGATTATAGCTTAACTTAGTTGTATAATTAACAAGATTTGTGGTATATGAGTTTTTCAGTAAATAAATTTACAAAATCGTTTTGTATTAGTTGTATTCTTATTTTTATTGCATTTTCTGCAACTGCTCAACAACAAAATACTACTGACTTCTGGAATAATGTACGTTTTGGAGGTGGATTTGGACTAAACTTTGGAAACGATTATTTTAGTGGCACCATTGCACCAAGTGGTATTTATGATTTTAATGATGTGTTTTCTGCTGGTATTGGATTAAATTTTAGCTATATCAAAAACAACAATCATAAAACTACTGTTCTTGGCGCTAGCCTATTAACTTTTTATAGCCCCATTCCACAATTACAACTTTCTGGAGAGTTTGAAGAATCTCATATTAAGCGTACTTTAGAACTAAATGGTGATGAGTTTTCTGATAACTACTGGTCGCCAGCATTATATATAGGTTTAGGTTATGTAACCAGAAACATTACCGTAGGTTTTAGATATGATGTGCTGCATGATAAAGATAAAAGCTTATATCTAGATGCTATTACTCCTTTTATTAGAGTCTATTTCTAAACCAAACCTTTTGCCACTCTCTCTTTAAAATCAACAATGTTATTGCCCTAGATACATCTATAACATCTGTTTCTTTTAGTCCTTTAACGCTCTTTTCCGAAACATCAACAATATAGAGTAGGTTTAGATATTCTGGAAACTTTTCCATAATAAGGTAGTACACTTTTTCATGGAGCAATCTTGTTAGCTCTTCGGGAGTACTATGCTCTTCTATATCAATATCAATACTTGCTAGTTTAAAATCTTTTATTAATTGAAAAAGAAGCTTTTGGTATAAAGCCTCTTTTTCAGCATGATTTAATAATGTCTTTGCATTCAAAAAATTTGTTATCATACAGTATCTACGTTGTTATACTTTAAAAGGATTAGTTCTTATACACTTTTCCGTTTTTCATTACAAAGGTAACTTTTTCTAATGTTTTTATATCCTTTATTGGATTGCCATCTACGGCTACAATATCTGCGAAAAACCCTTCTTTTAATTGTCCTATTTCATCCGCTACGCCAAGCAAACTAGCATTAGTAACCGTTGCTGACTGTATTGCTTCCATAGCAGGCATACCTGCCTCTACCATATAGCCAAATTCAATTGCATTAAGTCCATGTGGAAAAACACCCGCATCGGTACCAAAAGCAATGGGTACACCCATTTTATAAGCTTTAGCAAAAGTACCTTGTATTTGTGGTCCTACCTCCCTAGCTTTTATTGCTACAACTTCGGGGAAATAGCCTTTTATCTCTGCTTTTTCTGCCACTTGTTTTCCTGCACTTATAGTTGGTACTAAATAGGTTTGGTGCTCTTTCATTAACTTCATAGTTTCGTTGCTCATAAAAGTACCGTGTTCTATGGTTTTTATTCCACCTTTTACTGCTCTTTGCATCCCTGCATCACCATGTGCATGTGCCGCTGTTAACATTCCGTAGTCTTTGGCTGTACTTACAATCGCTTCAATTTCTTCTATAGTAAACTGTGGATTACTACCATTTTTTGCCACACTCAATACTCCTCCTGTTGCTGTTATTTTTATAACATCAGCACCATCTTTATAACGTTGACGGATTGCTTTTCTAGCCTCATCAGCAGAATTTACCACCCCTTGTTTTGGTCCAGGATCACCCATAAATACTTTTTTCATCCCATTGGTAGGATCTGCATGCCCTCCAGTAGTCCCAATAGCTTTACCAGCAGTAAAAATACGTGGTCCATCTACCAATCCCTTAGTAATTGCGTTTCGTAATGCTATATTAACTCCAGTACCTCCTAAATCTCTAACCGTAGTAAAACCAGCCATTAAGGTACGTTTTGCAAAAACTGTAGAAGCAAAAGCAATATCTGCTTCATTATCTAAGAACCTTTTTAAATATGAGTTTTTATTATACTCACTTTCGATATGTACATGTAGATCTATAAAACCTGGCAATACTGTTTTATCCTTTAAATCTACTAGAACATCATTTGATGAACTTGGGGCTATATACCCGTTTTCTATGCTTTTAATTGTAGTTCCTGATACAATTATAGTTTTTTTGCTTAGCGTTTTACCAGATTTCGTATCTACAATAGTTCCGCACTGTAAATAAATGTCTTGTGCGCTTACTGTTGTTACAACTAATAAAAACAGTAATAAAGAAAGCTTTTTCATAAATTCATAATTAATAGTTCGTGCACTAAGATAGCTAAAAATGAATAATAGGATGTCACTTTTATTTTGTTGGCATTAATAGTTACCACAAATATAATTACCATGGTAATTATATTTTTTATATCTTTGCAGCAGTTAAACAATTTAGTTGTGATTAGTAAACCTAAAAAAAACAATTTAGTTCCTGAGAAAATGCAAATGATCGCAGAAATAGCGCGTACCTCTTCTTGGATTGCTAACAGGTATACTACCTTTTTAAAACCTTATGGGATTTCTACTCAACTTTTTAATATTCTTAGGGTATTAAGAACAGCTAATGATTGGATTACCATGAATGAAGTAAACGAATTAATGATTATAAAATCGCCTAATATTACGCGTTTAACAGATAAGTTAATTGATAAAAAGTTAATTAGCAGAAAAAGAAGCACAACGGACCGAAGAGTTGTTTATGTAAAGATATTAGACGCTGGACTTAATTTACTCACCGATATTGATGCTAAACACGAAGGCATACAAAGTGAATATATGAATCAGTTTTCAGAAGAAGAAGCACTAATGATAACAGAAGTTTTAAAACGAATACGGAGCTAGAAAAATTTTACTCTAATACTTACCACGGTACATAACGTCGTGGTGATAATCAAATTAAATGCCAATAAATCAATTTCCTTAAAACAAACATCGGGGAGTTAAAATCTAAAAATCATGAACAAAAAAGTCAAAATTATTTATTTAGTATCAACTGCATTGCTAACCCTCAATATGTTATTTAGTGCAGGCATGTATTTCTTAAACTACGAAATGGTAGCAAAAATATTTGTTTTGCTATCCTTTCCTACATTTATCATCTACCCTTTAGCCATTGCAAAAATTTTAGGATTAGCAGCAATATGGTCTAATAAGTCCGAAAAGCTAAAAGAATGGGCTTATGCAGGTTTTGTTTTTGACCTTTTGTTAGCATCATTTGCACATCTAAATGCTGGTGACGGAGGATCTATTCCTGCTTTTGTTGCCTTAGCAATAGTTAGTGTTTCGTATATATCGTATCGATTTCTTTTAAAAGAAAAGATAAAAACTGCTTAGCAACTCATTTATATCACAAAAAAAGCGCCATATGACGGCGCTTTTTTTGTTTACTTCTATTATAATAGCTATAAATTAGCTTCTAATCTTTTGTTCCCATTTCCAAGCTGAAGCCATAGCTTCATCTAATGTAGAAACTGCTTTCCAGCCCAATTCATTATTTGCTTTTGTAGTATCTGCATAAGCAGACATTATATCTCCTTCTCGTCTGTCTACTACTTTATACTTGAGTTTTTCATCAGAAATCCTCTGGGAGGATATTCTTTTCTTTTAGGTAGTAAAGTACTTTTTGTTTCCCATTTTACGAAAAAATCCATCAAAAAAATATAATAATCATTCTGGCTAAAATACTATATCCAAAACTTATTGTTTGTTTGATAATCATCCAAATCTAGACGTTTTTACATTTGTCCACAAACTTTATACTTGATCCAAAAACACCTCTTAAATAAGTTTCAAAACAAAAACCACTCTAAAATTCATGAATTTTAGAGTGGTTTTCCTCTTTATTGTTATAATCAAATAAATCTATAGATATATTGCTCCAGCTAGCAATAGAATGTCATAAGTCTAACCTTTAAAAACTAACAAACAAAACAGGAGAATTTTAAAACAATAGAAACTATCAATTAATCGCTAGCAGATAGTTTTTATCCCCAAATATTCTCCACAGTCAAAAGTATTAAAATATTAATACTAATGAAAAAGACAAACCATTAAGAAATGGTGAACAATTAATTAACAAACTAATTATTTTAAATTATGAAAGACTTTTTTAGCAAAAAAAAAATACTACTAGGGCTAATTCTAGTTTCTAACTTTATTTTTGCGCAAACCAATCCAATTACGGGAACAGTTACGGACGGAAACGGCGCTCCCCTTCCCGGTGTAAATGTACTCTTAGTAAATACCTTAAAGGGAACGCAAACTGATTTTGATGGAAAATATAGCATAGCAGCAAAAAATGGTGCTGTTTTACAATTTTCGTATTTAGGAATGGAAACTATTAGTGCAACTGTTTCTAACTCCAATATTATTAATATTAGGATGAAAGAAGATTCTAATTTATTAGATGAAATTGTTGTAACTGGTTACACAAAACAAAACACCAGAAACATTACAGGATCAGTAACTGTTATCAAAATGGATGACATTGCTGCTACATCTCCCGTTAGTGTTGAACAATCCTTACAAGGTCAGGCTTCAGGAGTTACTATAGGTTCTCAAGGAGGACCAGGAGGTAACGCAATGGTAAGAATTAGAGGTTTTGCTACAATCAATAATAATGATCCATTGTATGTTATTGATGGTAACCCTACAACATCTGGTTTAAACCAATTAAACCCTAATGATATTGAATCTATCCAAATTCTGAAAGATGCAGCTTCTGCATCAATATATGGTGTTGGTGCAAGTAACGGTGTTATTATTATTACCACAAAAAACGGAAAATATAATAATGCTACTAAATTAACATTTAGTGCTACCACGGGTATAGACTATGTGTCAAATTCAGATTTTCCTAAATCAATATCACCACAACAATTAGCAAATACTATCTGGAAACGTTCTCAAAATGATGGTACTGCTCCTTCTCATCCTCAATATGGTAGTGGATCTACTCCTGTATTACCAAACTATTTAACTCCAACAGGAGCAGATACGGCTAATGAATCAACTTACAATGCACTAACAAACAAAATAACAAAGGCCAACAAATCGGGTACAAACTGGTTTGATGAATATTTTGACCCCGCATTAGTACAAAATTATAATCTAGGTGTTTCTGGTGGTTCTGAAAAGTCTAAATTCCATTTAGGTGTTGGTCTTTTACAACAAGAAGGGATTGCAATAAAAACTTATTTTGATAGACTTAACTTAAGTTTAAGTTCAGAATTTAAAGTAAAAGAAAACTTACGTTTTGGGGAAACATTAAACCTTTCCTTTTCTAAAAGTAACAACAATGTAGGTAACCAGTCTACTGGAGGTGATATCTCTTTTTTGTATAGAGCAGACCCAATATTACCAATTTATGATATTGCTGGAAACTATGCAGGAACACAAAGTTCTGGCTTAGGAAATGGAGTTAATTCAATAGCTAACGCCACAAGAAACAAAGACAATAACAATAGAACATTAAGAGCTATTAGTAGTTTTTATGGAGAGTATGACATCCTAAAAGATCTAACATTTAAAAGTAATATTGGTATAGATTATACTGCTTTTCATGGATCTAGTTTTAACTTTATTAACCCAGAAGTAAGTGAACCTAGTGCTACAAATGGTCTAAATGAAAGCACCTATTATTCTACAAGAACAACTTGGTATAACACGTTAAATTACCGTAAGAGTTTTGGAAAACACAAAATAGATGTTCTTTTAGGTACAGAATTACAAAAATATTCGTTTAAACAATTTGGAGCATCTAGATCTGTCTTTTTCACAAATAACCTTGACTACAGATACTTAAATGCAGGTACGGGAACTCAAACAAATTTTGGCTTTGGAGATAAAAGTTCTTTATTTTCAATTTTTGGAAAACTTGACTATAACTACAAAGACACTTACTTAGCTTCTGTAATAGTTAGAAGAGATGGTTCTTCAAAATTTGGAACAGATAATAAATATGCAACTTTCCCAGCATATAGTGTAGCATGGAGAGTTTCTAATGAAGAATTCATGAGTGATGTTTCTTTTATTAGTGACTTAAAAATCAAAGCAGGTTATGGTGAATATGGAAATCAAAGTATAGGATCTGGAAGAACATCTGATCTTTTCGGAAATAGTGAAACTACAAGTAGTTATGCTATTTCTGGTAGTAATAGCAGCGTAGATGCAGGATACTTTTTACAGTCTATCGGAAATAAAAATATTAAATGGGAAACTTCAACAAACTTAAATATTGGTATAGACGGTACGCTTTTTAATAACAAACTAAATTTTAGCTTTGAGTATTACAAATCTAAAACAGTAGATATGCTATTGCAGTTAAGATCCATACCAACCATAAACGGTACTGCAAGTGCTCCTTTTGGTAATATTGGAGAAATGGAAAACAATGGTTTTGATTTTTCTATTGGGTATAATGGGAACATTAACGAAGAATTAAAATTTACTGCTTCTGCAAATATCTCTGCTTATAAAAACGAAATCACTAAGCTTAATGACGATCCTACTTATTTTATTCAAGGAAACGCAGCTAGAGAAACCTACCCATCTAGAACACAAGAAGGGCGTTCTTTAGCAGAGTTTCATGGTTTTGTTATTGATGGTATTATTCAAAACCAGACAGAAGCAGATGCTTCAGCTGATTTTGATGGTAAAGGAATTGGTACATTTAAATATAGAGATACAAATGAAGATGGAAAAATAGATGATGAAGACAGAGCTTATATTGGTAATCCACACCCAGATTTTACTTACGGTGCAAATTTAGGTTTAGAATACAAAAACTTTGATTTATCGGTTTTTTTACAAGGAAGTCAGGGTAATGATATTTACAATTTCACCAAATTCTTTACTGATTTTAATAGTTTTCCTGGAGGAAAAAGTAGTAGGTACTTAAACTCGTGGACTCCCGAAAACCCAAACGCTCAGTTACCAAAACTAACCAATAGTCCAGCTCAACACTACTCTAGTGCTAGCAGCTATTATATAGAAGATGGATCTTACCTAAGATTAAAAAACATTCAATTAGGATACAACTTACCAAAACAATTAACTGAAAAAATAGGCCTAACAAGCTTAAGAATATTTTTACAGGGTAAAAACTTAATTACCTGGACAAAATATTCTGGTTTAGATCCTGAGGTCAATTTACAAAACTACGGTGGTGGCGGAAGCACAAACCTTGATATTGGTATTGACAGAGGTGCATATCCAGTTTCGAAATCAGTTTTACTAGGAATAAACTTAACATTATAAAATTATAAACATGAAAAAAAATATACTAACAGCATTATTAATTGTAAGTGCTTTTACTATTACTTCGTGTGATAGTGAATTAGAAATCAACCCACAAGGTGCACTTACGGAAGAAGTTATTCCTCAAAATGAAGAATGGGTAGGTCAACAATTAATTAGCGCCTATGCTATGCTAGATGGTCATCCAAATTACTTTTGGGCACCTGCATCAAACTGGGCATTAGGAGATGTTGCATCAGATGATTTTTACAAAGGATCCAGTAGTGGTGATCAACCACCTCTAAATGATGTGGAACGTTACACCCCTGGTACTACAAACATCTATTTATCAAGAAAATGGAATAGTGTTTATGATGGTATTAATAAATGTAATCAAACATTACGTTCTGCTAAACTTGCAATTGAAAATGGCACCGATGCTAGTAAAGTTGATCCATTAAGTGCAGAGGCACGCTTTTTAAGAGCACACTACCATATGGAAGCCAAGAAATTATGGAATAACATACCTTACATTTCTGAAACTACTTTAGAAATTCCATCAAATGAAATTGATGCATGGCCAAGTATAGAAGAAGATTTGGTATATGCTATCGCAAATTTACCAACTACACAAAATGATGCAGGAAGACCTACATCATGGGTTGCTAAATCTTATTTAGCAAAAGCGCATATGTTTCAAAAAGATTTTGCAGCTGCAAAACCTTTATTAGCTGATGTAATTGATAATGGTCCATTTTCATTAGTTGCAGCTTATCATGACAATTTTAATGGAGATAAAAACAATAATTCAGAATCTGTTTTTGCTGTTCAAAACTCTGTTAATGATGGTGGTCAAGGAATTTGGAATGGTAGTACTGGAAATAGATTAAATCACCCATATGCAGCTGACGCTCCTGGCGGTGGATGTTGTGGATTCTTTCAGCCAAGTCAAAATCTAGTAAATGCATTTAAAACAGACGCTACAGGTTTACCATTATTAGATACTTTTAACGATGTAGATGTTATAAATGACCAAGATATTCCTTCAGATCAACCATTTACACCTTATACAGGAAATATAGATCCTAGGTTAGATTGGACTGTAGGAAGAAGAGGTATTGAATATTTAGGATGGGGAGAAATGCCTGGAATGAGATGGACAAGAGATCAAGGTAACGGGGGTCCATATGTAGGAAAGAAACATGAGTACTTAAAATCTCAAGAAGGTACCGTTTCTGCTAGCTTATCTGGTGCTTTTAACGCTATCAACACCCCTCTTATTAGATATTCTGATGTTTTATTATGGAGAGCAGAAATACATGCCGAAGATAATGAACTAGATTTAGCCAAAGATATTATCAATAAAATTAGAAATCGTGCTGCTAATCCAGATGGCTTTGTTAAAGACGCTAATGGAAATGACGCTGCTAACTATGTAATAGGAGAATACACTTCTTTCCCTTCAAAAGAGTACGCAATTAAAGCTGTACGTTTTGAGCGTAGACTAGAATTAGCATCAGAAGGGCATAGATTTTTTGACTTAGTTCGATGGGAAATCGCAGAGCATGTTTTAAACAGTTATGTTCAATCTGAAGCTACCAAACGTGTATACCTCAGTGGTGCAAGTTTTACAAATCAAAAAAGTGAATATTATCCAATTCCATTAGATGCAATTAATTCATCTAATAACGTATTAAAACAAAATAAAGGGCATTAGTTGTTTATTTGAGTTTGTTTTGAGTGGGCAATATCTACACTAGATATTGCCCTTATTTTAACCTTTTATTTTTAATATTCTTTAGCCTACAATGATTTTACATAAAAAAAAACACTTCATCGTATTAGTCTTTCTAACTCATTTTTTTACTTCATGCGTGCAAAAAAACAATGAAGACATTACAACACTTCAAGAAAAAAATACGGAAGACTATACAACTTTTGTAAACCCTTTTATTGGCACCAGCAAAATGGGACATGTATTTCCTGGGGCTACAGCTCCATTTGGTATGGTGCAATTAAGTCCGCAAACCAATTTTGAGGTTATGTTTAATGATAAAGGGCAATACAATAAAGAAACTTACGAATACTGTGCTGGTTATCAGCATAGAGATTCTACAATTATTGGCTTTGCACACACAAATTTTAGTGGTACAGGTCATGCAGATTTAGGCGATTTTTTAGTTATGCCAACTACAGGCAAATTAACACTAGATCCTCTTGAAACTAAAGAAGGAACTAAAGGTTTTTACTCTACATTTTCTCATACTAATGAAGAGGCATCACCGGGTTATTACAAAGTAGAGTTAAACAGCTACAATATTAAAGCAGAACTTACTGCAAGCGACCGTGTTGGTTTTCATCAATATACATTTCCAAAATCAAATGAATCTCATATCATTTTAGATATGGTCTACAATGTATACCATCACGATAATAAAAACGTATGGACATTTATTAGAGTAGAGAATGATACTTTAGTTACCGGATACAGACAAACCAAAGGATGGGCAAGAACAAAAAAAGTGTTTTTTGCTATGCAATTTTCCAAGCCTTTTAAAAGCTATGGTCATAAAAAATATGATGAAATTAAATATGATGGTTTTTACAGTCGTTTTAACCAATACAAAAACTTTCCTGAAATGGCAGGTAAAGACCTTAGGGCATATTTTAATTTTAATACTACAGAAAACGAAAAAATAAAAATAAAATTTGCCTTATCACCTGTAAGTACAAAGGGTGCATTAAAAAATTTAAAAGCTGAAATTCCGCATTGGAATTTTAACAAAACACATAATGAGACTAAAGAAAAATGGAATAAAGAACTTTCTAAAATAGCGGTTAAAACTATTACAGAAGACGATAAAAGAACATTTTATACTGCTTTATATCACACCAATTTATCGCCAATTGTTTATGAAGATATAGATGGGAAATATAGAGGTTTAGACCAAAACATACACCAATCAGAAGGTTTTACAAACTATACTGTTTTCTCACTTTGGGATACCTACAGAGCCTTACACCCACTATTTAATATTACACAACCAGAGCGCAACAATGATATGATAAAATCTATGCTAGCGCACCATGATGAAAGTGTACACAGTATGCTACCTATTTGGAGTCATTATGCCAATGAAAATTGGTGTATGATTGGCTACCACGCTACTTCTGTTATTGCAGATGCTATTGCAAAAAACGTTGGTGATTTTGACAAAGAACGTGCTTTACAAGCTTCTGTAAACACGGCTAATGTTAGATATTTTGATGGTATTGGAGATTATATAGACTATAAATATGTACCAGATGACAAAGGACATTCTTCTGTTTCTAAAACTTTAGAATATGCCTATAATGATTGGTGTATTTCTAAAATAGCAAACAGTACAAAAGATACCAAAATAGAAAAAGATTTTTTTGACAGATCTGAGTATTACAATAATGTATACAACCCAAAAACAGGGTATATGCAACCAAAACTAAGTAGCGGGAAATTTAGAGAAAATTTTGACCCTATGGATACCCACGGACAAGGTTTTATAGAGGGTAATGCTTGGAATTACGGCTTGTATGTACCGCAAAATATTGACAAAATGATATCTATGATGGGGGGCAAAGAACGTTTTACACAGCATTTAGATTCTTTATTTACTATGGAAATAGCAGATAAATACATTGCTAACCATGAGGACATTACACGTGACGGTATTATTGGAAACTATGTACATGGTAACGAACCAGGGCATCATATTCCTTACTTATACAATTGGACAGGTAGACCAGAAAAAACACAAGCTCGTGTACGTATGATTATGGATACTATGTATGGACCTACAGTAGATGGGCTGTGTGGTAATGATGATGCTGGTCAAATGAGTGCTTGGTATGTTTTTAGTGCTCTAGGTTTTTACCCTGTAACTCCAGGCTCTGATACCTACGCAATAGGTAGCCCACTAGTTAAACAAGCTATTTTAAAGCTTGAAAATGGAAAAACATTAACCATTAATACCGTTAATCAAAGTAAAGAAAATGTATATGTGCAAAAAATAGATATAAACGGTAGACTACTTACAGAACCAACATTACGTCATACAGATATATTAGAGGGTGGCACTATTACTTTTTATTTAAGTAACAAACCGCAAAGCTCTTTTCAAAATAACTAAAGCAACCCAACAATAACCTCAAAAAAATATGACTAGCAGCGAAAAAATACCCGTAGTTTCTAAAAAAGTAATAATTCCTTTTATTCTTATCACTTCATTATTTGCATTATGGGGTTTTGCAAATGCAGTTACCGACCCTATGGTACAGGCATTTAAAAAGGTTTTAGAATTATCAAATTCTCAAGCTTCATGGGTGCAAATGGCATTCTATGGTGGTTATTTTTGTATGGCACTACCCGCTGCTCTTTTTATTCGGAAATATTCTTATAAAGTAGGTATTTTAATTGGTCTTGCGTTATATGCTGTTGGAGCATTATTATTTTATCCAGCAGCTATTACAGAGCAGTTTTGGTTTTTCTGTTTAGGTCTTTATATTTTAACATTTGGACTTGCCTTTTTAGAGACAGCTGCCAATCCATATATTTTAGCAATGGGAGCAAAAGAAACAGCAACCCAAAGACTAAATTTAGCACAAGCATTTAACCCTGTTGGTTTAATTGCTGGTTTATTGGTAGCACAATATTTTGTGTTAAAAAAATTACAGTCAGACGATATAGAAAATTTCAGCTCTTTAGCTGAAGCAAAAAAAATACTTATAAAAACATCAGACCTATTGGTAATTAGAGACCCTTACGTTATTTTGGGACTAGTTCTTATAGGCGTTTTTATTTTAATTGTGGTTAGCAAAATGCCACAAGCAAAAGATGAAGGTGGTATTCCTAGCTTAAAAAAAACCTTTAGCTCCTTATTAAAAAACAGAAAATATGTTTTAGGAGTCTTATCTCAAGTATTCTACGTAGGAGCACAAATAATGTGCTGGACCTACATTTACCAATATGCAGAAGGCATTGGTATTAGTAGTGATTATGCTGCTAATTATCAGTTTGCAGCTTTTATACTTTTTCTTGTAGGTAGAGCAATTGGCACCTATATGCTACGTTTTATGGGTTCTGGAAAATTGTTAATGTGTTTTGCATTATTTGCCATAGTATTTTGTTTTGGCACCATTGCATTAGAGAATATTTATGGCTTGTATTGTTTAGTAGGCATATCATTCTGTATGTCTTTAATGTTCCCTACCATTTATGGGATAGCACTAGATGGCCTACAGGAAGAAGAATCAAAAATTGGGGCTGCTGGTTTGGTAATGGCCATTGTAGGTGGCGCATTAATGCCAAAATTTCAAGGAATGATTATAGATGTTGGAGGATCTGCTGTGAACGACACAAAAATAGCAGGTGTTTCTGAGGTTAATTTTTCTTTCATATTGCCCTTATTGTGTTTTGTTTACATCACTTGGTTTGGATATTATGTTTATAAAAAACACCAACAAATCACCAATTAAAATACATAGTCATCATCTCATTAATTCTTATTTTATGAACAGAATTGTTTTATCACTTTTAATAGCTTTAATTATAAGTTGCTCCAAAGAAACCAAAAAAACTCCGTTTGATTATGTTGATGTTTTTATTGGGACACAAGCTCCTGGACATACGTATCCTGGTGCTACCCTACCGTTTGGAATGGTACAATTAAGTCCTGATACTAGAAACGACCATACCAGCTGGCCAGCTTGTGCAGGTTACGATTATACAGATACCTCTATTTTTGGTTTTACACACACGCACTTATCTGGAACAGGAGTCCCAGATTTGGGAGATATTTTGTTTATGCCAACAACTGGAAAAATTTATACCGAAACTGGTACATCAAAAAACACAACAACTGGTTATCGTTCAAAATTTACTCACAATAATGAAACCGCTTACCCAGGGTATTACAGTGTTCTTTTAGACGATTATAATGTAAAAGTAGAATTAACAACTACATTAAGGACTGGTTTACATCGCTATTCTTTTCCTGAAACCGATGATGCACATATAATTATAGATTTAGAACATAGAGACCCTGTTATTGAAGCTGAATTTAAAATTATTAGTGACACCGAAATTGTTGGCTATAGAAGATCTAAAGCATGGGCAGGGAATCAGCGCCAATACTTTGCTGCAAAGTTCTCTAAGCCGTTTACTTCTTATCAAATTTTACACGGTAAAACTATTACCACAGAGGGGAAAGTTTTTAATGATAAAAAAATTATTGCAGCACTTAACTTTGACGCTTCAAATAGTGAAGTATTAGTTCAAGTTGCACTTTCTGCCGTTAGTACTGAAAATGCACAAAAAAATTTAGAAGCAGAATTTGCAAACTGGGAGTTTGATAAAGTAAAAAATGAGGCTAAAGAAATTTGGAACAAATCTTTAAGTAAAATTGAAGTTACAGATACCAATGAAGACAAAAAAAAGATATTTTACACCTCTTTATATCACAGTCTTTTAACTCCCAATCTATATAGCGATGTAGATGGAAAATACAGAGGAATGGATGATGCTATACATACCGCTGACGGATTTAATAACTACACCGTATTTTCTTTTTGGGATACTTTCAGGGGATTACATCCATTATTAACCATAGTAGAACCAGATGTTACAAGAGATATTGTAGTTGCACTACAGAATAAGTATGAAGAATTTGGTGAACTTCCAATGTGGGAGCTGGCGGCAAATGATACTCGTTGTATGATTGGTTACCACGCCGTATCGGTAATGGCAGATGCCTATGTAAAAGGTATTACCAATGTAGATGCAGATAAAGTATTAGAAGCAATGGTAGCAAGTGCCAATGTAAATAAAAGAGGTATTAACTATTACAGAGAATTAGGTTATGTACCTACCAACAAAAGCAGTCAATCTGTATCAAAAACCTTAGAATACGCCTATGACGATTGGTGTATTGCACAAATGGCAAAAGCTATAGGTAACACAGAAGTGTATGATGAATTTTCTAAAAGAGCTCGTTTTTTCACCAATCTTTTTGATGATGAAACAAAGTTTATGAGACCAAAATATTCTGATGGAAAATGGTTTGAAGATTTTGACCCTACATCTGTAGGACAAACCTATAATTTTAATTTTACAGAGGGCAACTCTTATCAATATAGCTTATTTGTACCGCATGACATTGCTACTATGGTAAATTTGGTTGGTGGTAAAGCAAAGTTTGACCAATGGCTAGATAATCTATTTAATGCAAAAGCAGAAGAAGAAAAAGAAGACTCTGATGTTTCTGGATTAATTGGACAATATGCCCAAGGAAACGAACCTAGTCATCATATTGCTTATTTGTACAATTACATTGGAAAACCTTGGAAAACTCAAGAAAAAGTACACCAAATACTAAATGAGTTGTACACCTCTAAAACAGATGGAATTTGCGGTAATGATGATGCTGGTCAAATGTCTGCCTGGTACGTATTAAGCACTTTAGGGTTTTACTCGGTAACCCCAGGAAGTCCTTACTATGTACTGGCTAGTCCTACTTTTGAAAAGGCTACTTTAAATCTTGATAATGGTAAAAAATTCACTATTACAGCCAATAATGCTTCCAAAGAAAATATTTACTTTTCATCGCTAACATTAAACGGCAGCCCTTACCCCTACTCCTATTTAAAGCATGAAGATCTTTTAAAAGGAGGCGAATTGGTTTTTGAAATGACTAACAGACCAAACAAAGAATGGGGTACAGATAAAGCATACTGGCCACTTTCTGATACACGACCTACAGTGAGTATTCCTTTTCTTAAATCTGACCATAAGTCATTTTTAAAAGATAAACTTATTGAAATTGGTTGTAATACAGATGGCGCAGAAATCTATTATACGCTAGACGGATCAGAACCAACAAAGGAAAGCACAAAATATACAGCATCATTTAAGATTATCAATTCTGTAAACCTTAAAGCAAAAGCTTTTCATAAAAATTTAATATCTAGCTATACCAGTAATATTACTCTTAATAAAGTAAAAAGCTTTAATAACATCAACAAAAAACAATTAAAAACAGGATTAAACTACGCATATTACGAAGGTATTTTTAGATCTGTTTACGATTTTTCAAGAGAAAAACCAATAGCTACAGGTGAAGTTAGGAATGTTGACATTTCCAAAAAGTTAAGAGATGAATGGATTGGGTTTGACTTTAACGGCTATTTAGACATACCAATATCTGGCACTTATAATTTTGAAATATCTGCAAATGATGGCGCCCAACTTTTAATAGATGGTGTAGAGTTGTTTGAAAGTGATGGTAGAAAATCTTTCAGTTTTTCACAAAAGAATGATATTATTCTGTCTAAAGGATTGCACAAATTTGAAGTTAAATATTTTCAATGTTCAGATAAAATTGGATTAGCAACCTTCTGGGAAGGACCAAATTTTAAAAGAGAAAAAATTCCAACAACATCGTTTTATAGTAAAAAACTTAATTACTAATCAAATTAAAATTCATGAAAATTAAACAATTAAAATTTCAAGGTGTACTACTATTATTTATGTTCTGTTTTTTATCTTGTAGTAGTAATACAGATAATGAAGTAATCAAAGAAGAAAAAAGTGAAGAGCCTCCAAAAGAAGTAAGTACAACAATAACTTCTGAAAAAGATGGCTATACAATTAACATAATAGATAAAAAGCTAGCATTAAATAAAGAAATTAAGCAAAGTTTAATAGATACTTTTCACAAGGTATATTATAAAATGGTGGCAAAATTTAATGCCGATGCTCCAAAAAAAATAGATATTGTAGTAGACCCTACTTATGATGGTGTTGCTTATGCTGAGTATGATAAAGCTACCATAACAATTAGTCCAGATTACATTAAAGGAAAACCAAGTGATACTGATTTGTTAACCCATGAACTAATGCACATAACACAATCTTATCCATATGGTGCAACTTTTTGGTTAACAGAAGGTATTGCAGACTATGCCAGGCATATTTATGGTACCAATAATGCCGCAGCTGGGTGGTCTCTACCACAATATGCTGCTAATCAAAATTACAGTGATGGTTATGGTGTTTCTGCTAGTTTTTTAATGTGGATTAAAAATAAATATGATGATAAAATCATTAATAAACTTGATAGAAATTTAAGAAACGAAACACATACTTACATCTCATGGGTAACAAACACAGGATACACTTTACCAGATTTATGGAACTTATATGCGGGTAAGCCATTAGGAGATAAAGATTGGACCATTGGAGCAACAATTAAAGTAAGCAAAGAAAATGTAAATGGCGTAAATTCCTTAGAAGGGTCTTTAAAAGTAATAGATGGTGATGTTGGTAGTAAATTTTTGGTTTTTGATTTTCCAAATAATTTTTGGATGCAACAAGAACTACCTGAAAAACAAATAATAAATAAATACACCTTAATTTCTGGTAATGATGCAGAAGACAGAGATCCTAAGAACTGGACTTTATCTGGGTCTGATGATGAACAAAGCTGGACTGTTTTAGACTCTAGAAATAGTGAGAGTTTTACTGGTAGAAATGCAACTAAAGAATATTTTTTTGATACTATTATTCCATACAAATACTATCGTATAGCAATTACAGCTAATAATGGAGGAACTATTTTTCAATTAAGCGAATGGAGACTATTTCAAAAAAACAATTAGTTAGTATTCATAAAAACATGCCTTTCATATGCCTATACTAATTGAATTTAAATCACTATTCAATTCTTTTTATAACAATTAAATAATCAACAGGTTGATGAATATTGCTTAAATTTGTTATTAACCATTAAATAATAAAAATTGAAGAGATTCATAATAATAAAATTGTTTGCAATCTTTCTTTTGGGGAACTCGTTTATTTATTCGCAAAAAAACAGAGCCGATTCGCTAAAAAATTATTTTGATGAAATAGAAAAATTAGTTAATAACAAGCAAAATTTTATTAACACCCCTTTAGTTAAAGAAAATATTACCAAAGACAAAAAAGGAGTAAAGGCTCTTTTAAATCTTTATACTTTTTATAAATATAAAAAAAATAGCTCTGCTGTAAAGTACAATAATGAAGCCTTATCTTTATCTAAAAAAATAGGTTTTGAGAAAGGAAAACTCCAAGCCAACTATAATAGTGCTTATTTGTTATTTGTTAATGGTTCTTTCAATAACTCAATTAAGTTACTCAATAAGATTAATGTCCCAAAAAGTTATAAAAATATTTTTTCCGATGTAAATTGTTTAAAATCTTTAATTCATACAGAAAGAGGAGAATATGACATTGCTCTTGAATTAGCTTTAAAGCTATTAGAAATTGGAGAAAATGATAAAAACGATTATGTGCTAATGAAAGCTCATGGAGCATTGTTGCATTATTATTTAAGAACAGAGAATTATGAAAAAGCATTAAACCATTGCTTAAAAGGGCTCAATTATACAATAAAGATTAAGGAAATACAATATTTGTATTTCAAAATTGATGAGATAGCTAGAATTTTAGCTAAACTAGGGCATAACTCAGAAGCTCTAAAAGTGTATGATTTTTATCTTAATTTAGAAAAAATAAAAGTTCCTCCAGGTGATTATATTCAAAGTATCGTATATATGAACATGGCTGATATATGCACCTCAAACAAGCAATTAAAAAGAGCTCAGGGTTATATCAGTAAAGCCTTAGAATTAAATCGTAAAAATAACTTTAGGTTTAGAATACCAAGAGCACAAATTTTACAAGCAGCCCTTTTTTTAAAAACAAAAGACACAATTAATGCAATAAAATATTATGAGAGAAGTTTAAATTCTGCTGAAGAAATTAATGCTTTTGATGTAGTTAAATCTGTCAGTAAAACACTAGGTGATGTATATAAAACTAATAATCAACCATTAAAATCGTTTGAGTATATAGCTTTGCACAAAGCTATAAAAGATTCTCTTTTTTCAAACGAAAAAGAACAAAAAATAATTATTTTAGAGGCCAAACAAAAAATTAAAGAAATAAATCACAAACAAAAAATTTTAAAGATTGAAAATCATACTCAAAAAATAAAACTACAATCCATTGCTTTTGCTCTTTTATGTTTAGTAATTGTAAGCTTGTTTATTGCATTTTCTTATATAAAAGTAAGAAATAAAAACAAATTATTGTACCAGAGAACAATTGAATTGGCAAGAATTCAATTTGAAATGAACAATAAGATAACTAAATTAGAAAATTCAGAACTCGATTCTAATAATAAAACAACTAGTATCATAGCAGATAATGTAAAAAACATAATATTAAAAAAACTCAATTTACTCGAAAATGAGCATTTTTTTTTAAATCAGAATTGTACATTAAGGAAAATAGCTGAACAATTAAAAACTAACCCTAAATACTTATCCCAAGTAATTAATCTGGAAAAAAAATCTAACTTCAACAATTATATTAATGAATTGAGAATTAATCACTTATTAGCAAAGCTTTTAAAAGATAAACAATTTAGAGAAAACAAACTTAGTTATATTGCGGTCTCAGTTGGTTACAATAATTTAAATACTTTTAATGCGGCTTTTAAAAAGAGACAAGGAATATTGCCTTCATATTTTATTAAAAAACTTATAGAAGAAGAAGTTTAACTTAATATTTTAAAGGGATTACAAAAAATAATGGCTCTCCGTTTTATTTAATAACAACAAGATCACTAACTATAAAAATGTTATTGAGGCTAGAATGTATTTCTTAAACTACGAAATGGTTGCCAAAATTTTTCTTTCACTATCCTCTCCTACATTTATCATCTACCCATTGGAATTTGCAAAATTTTCAGCATTTCTTCACACATCTAAATGCTGGTGACGGAGGATCTATCCCTGCTTTTGTTGCCTTAGCAATAGTTAGTGTTTCGTATATATCGTATCGATTTCTTTTAAAAGAAAAGATAAAAACAGCTTAGCAACTCATTTATATCACAAAAAAAGCGCCATATGATGGCGCTTTTTTTGTTTACTTCTATTATAATAGCTATAAATTAGCTTCTAATCTTTTGTTCCCATTTCCAAGCTGAAGCCATAGCTTCATCTAATGTAGAAACTGCTTTCCAGCCCAATTCATTATTTGCTTTGGTAGTATCCGCATAAGCAGACATAATATCTCCTTCTCGTCTGTCTACTACTTTATACTTGAGTTTTTCATCAGAAACACGTTCAAAGCTATTGATAACCTCCAATACAGAACTCCCTGTACCAGTACCTACATTAAATACTTCAAAGTTAGTTTTGTTTGCTCCTTCTAATATTCTAGTTAACGCCTTTACATGTGCTTTTGCTAAATCTACCACATGGATATAATCACGAATACAAGTACCATCTTCCGTTTTATAATCTCCACCAAATACAGATAACTGCTCTCGCATACCGATACCTGTTTGCGTGATAAATGGTACTAAATTTTGAGGAACTCCAATTGGCAATTCTCCAATTATCGCCGAAGGATGTGCTCCCATAGGGTTAAAATAACGCAACGCTATTGCATTTAATCCTTTATTTACTTTACAGGTATCAGCTATAATCTCTTCTCCTATCTGCTTGGTATTTCCATAAGGCGACTCTGCTGGTTTTATTGGTGCATCTTCCGTAATTGGCATTACATCTGCTTGCCCATAAACCGTACATGAAGAACTAAAAATAAATCCTGAAGTTTCCTTTTTAGAAAGCTCTTGAAGGATATACACCAATGTTCCGATATTGTTTTCATAATACAACAATGGATTTTCAACACTTTCACCTACAGCCTTTGACGCTGCAAAATGTATAACTCCAGCAATATCTTCATGCTTCTTAAAAAAAGTAGAGACACTACTCTTTTCTCTAAGATCTAACTCTTCAAAAATTGGTTTCTTTCCTGAAATTTCAGTAATCTTATCCAATACATCTATTGACGAGTTAGACAAGTTATCTACAATTACAACTTCATGTCCTTGCGCCTGAAGCTCTACTACAGTATGCGAACCTATAAATCCAAGTCCACCAGTTACCAATATTTTCATGTGTTTCTTTTTTTATCAAATATCAGAGTTCCTTTGTATAAACTCATACTTTATACTATCAGTTTTATTTATTCTCGATGAAATCGATAATTGTCCCTGTTATAAACGCAATTTGTTCATCATCTAACTCAGTATGCATTGGTAATGAAATTACTTCTTTTACCAATTGATTGGTTACAGGAAAATTTTCTTCTTTATAACGAGAATCTACATATGCTTTTTGACTGTGCAACGGAATTGGATAATATACTCCACACGGAATTCCTTTATCATTTAAATGTTGTGCCAAAGCATCTCTATCACCATTAAGAATCCTTAAGGTATATTGATGAAATACATGAGCTTCCTTATCACCGTATCTAAACGGAGTAACTATCTTATCATTATTTGCAAAAGCGGCATCATATTTATCTGCTGCTGATCTTCTAGCATCATTATACCTATCTAAATTAGGTAACTTCGCTCTTAATATTGTTGCTTGGATAGAATCTAATCTAGAATTTACACCAACAACATCATGATGGTAACGTTTGTACATCCCATGATTTACAATTCCTCTAATTAAATGTGCCAGTTCATCATCATTGGTAAATATTGCTCCACCATCTCCATAACAGCCTAGGTTTTTAGAAGGAAAGAAAGAAGTAGATGAAACATTTCCTATACCTCCTGTTTTTACCTTTTTACCATCTTTAAAGCTATATGAAGATCCAATACCTTGTGCATTATCCTCAATTACATAAAGATTATGCTCTTTTGCTATCTCCATAATAGCATCCATATCGGCACATTGCCCAAATAAATGAACAGGAACAATAGCTTTTGTCTTTGGCGTTATTGCCTTCTTAATCGCCTCAGGAGAAATATTAAAAGTATCAGGTTCTACATCAACCAATACTGGTGTAAGCTTTAATAACGCTATTACCTCAACAGTAGCAGCAAAAGTGAAATCTGCAGTAATTACCTCATCACCTTGCTCTAGACCTAAGCCCATCATCGCAATCTGCAATGCATCTGTACCATTAGCACATGGTATTACATGCTTAACATCTAAATACTCTTCTAGCTCTTTTTGAAAACTATGCACTTCTGGACCATTAATAAATGCGCCAGATTCTATAACATCTATTACAGATGTATTCACTTTATCTTTTATATCTTGATACTGACCCTTAAGGTCAACCATATGTATTTTTTTCATAATGAATTCTTAATCTAAATAGTTTTACAAAAATAGGGAACTGCTGCCAATGTATTACATAAAGAAACGTATTTTAGCGGCAAACTATATGTCTTGATATTTTTTTATAACATTTTAACATTTTTAGCCCAATTATTCCTTCCTATTATTGGATTGTTTAGTACTAAAATTTCACTTTTTGTAAACGGAAGAAAAAATACCTTTACCCTTTTAAAAGATCTAATCTCAGATGATGATGATATCATTTGGTTTCATACCGCTTCTCTTGGTGAATTTGAACAAGGTCTTCCTGTTATCGAAAAAACAAAGCAAGAATTCCCTAATCATAAAATCCTTATTACCTTTTTTTCTCCTTCTGGTTATGAGGTAAAAAAAGACAGTACTATTGCTGATATTATTTGCTATCTCCCATTGGATACTAAAGCCAATGCAAAACAATTTTTGGCTATTGTAAAACCAAAACTTGCCATTTTTGTGAAATACGAATTTTGGCCAAACTACCTTATTCAATTACAACAACAGCAAATACCTACAGTGCTAATTTCAGGCATTTTTAGACCTAAGCATATCTTTTTTAAATGGTATGGCACTTTTATGCGAAAACGACTAGCTACTTTCAATCATTTTTTTATTCAAGACGAAAACTCAAAACAACTTTTAGCTACTATTAATATTACCAATACTACAGTAAGTGGTGATACCAGATTTGATAGAGTACTAGAAATTTTAGATCAAGACAATACGCTTTCTTTTTTAGATGAATTTAAAAATAGTAAAACCTGTATTGTTGCTGGTAGTACTTGGTCTCCTGGCGAAGAATTATTGATAAACTATATTAATAGCTCTAAAACGGATGAAAAATACATTATTGCACCGCATAATATAAAACCAGAGCAAATAAAAAAACTATCGGAAGCCCTTAACAAAAAAACCATTTTGTATTCTGAAAAAGAAAATGCTTCATTAGCAACCTATGATGTTCTTATTTTGGATACCATTGGATTATTGACCAAAGTATATAGTTATGCAGACATTGCATATGTGGGAGGCGGTATTGGCAATACAGGATTACACAATACACTAGAACCTGCCGTTTTCGGAGTTCCAATTATTATTGGCACTAAATACAGTGGCTTTTTAGAAGCGGAAGAACTAGTGCAACTCGGAGGACTTAAAACAATTGCGAATTATACGGAGTTTTCTGAAGAACTATATTCCCTCCTTACAGATCATGAAAAAAGAGCTGCTATAGGAAAGGTCAATAAAGATTATGTACGTAATAATGCAGGTGCAAGCATCCAAATAAGCAACTATATTCGTAAGTTATTGTAAACCACAATACTTTATGTCTCGTTTTAGTGCTATTCTGTTTTTTGTATTAATTCTTTCTTTATCTTCTTGCAGAAAGCAAAAACAACAAGAGCAACCTAGAAATCCTGTTAATATCGATAGCCTAAAAAAAGACACTAAACGACTTAGACCTGTTCCCAAAAAAAAAGCAGACACTTTAAGAAAAATATTGCTTTAATTGCAAACAAGCAATTAGCCAACTTCCTATCAAAAAAGATTTTTATCTATAGAATAGTTACACTTTAGCCTAACTCTCTAATATATAAACGAATAAAAGCCTATTTAAAAACTTATTTCGTATATTTAAGTACCCAACAAATACACGTTAATTATATATGAAGACAAGAATTTTAAATGGAACTCTTTATTTGGTAGTAGGTATACTAATATTAGTTATCTCATCTGTAGTACTATGCATTAGTCTTTCGGTTGCAGGCATACTTAACTAATAAGTGTTTCGCTGTCGTTTTTTAATGATTTTATATCAAACCTAAGCAAGATTATTAATGGCCTTAAAAGTCCTTAATAGTCACTATTGCATTTTCTATTTCTTAATTTGAATTACTTAGCAATTACAAATTAATTTCCGCTATATTTTTTATTCTATTTCGTTCTAAAAAAGCATCAATAGTTTCAAAATGCTCAATCACTCGTTGATCTTTAAATTCAAATACTTTTTCTGAAAGCCCTTGCAAGAAGTCTCTGTCGTGAGAAACCAATATTAAGGTACCATCAAATTCTAGTAATGCTTCTTTAAGTACATCTTTAGATTTTAAATCAAGATGATTTGTTGGTTCATCTAAAATTAGCAAGTTTACAGGATCTAATAGTAGTTTTACCATTGCAAGTCTGGTTTTTTCTCCACCAGATAATATACTTACCTTTTTATCGATATCAGCTCCACCAAACATAAAACGTCCTAGAATATTTTTTATCTGTGTACGCATATCTCCTTTAGCAACCTCATCTACTGTCTGGAAAATAGTTAATTCAGGATCTAAAAGCGATGCTTGGTTCTGAGCAAAATAACCAACTTTTACATTATGACCAAGCTGACAGGTACCTTCTACTTCTATTTCATCCAAAATAGCTTTTATCATGGTAGACTTTCCTTCTCCATTACGTCCTACAAAAGATACTTTTTCTCCTCTTGCAATAGACATATTGGCTTCTTTAAAAACCACATGATCATCATAAGATTTTGACACATCTTTTACTGTTACAGGATAATCTCCTGAACGTGGTGATGGTGGAAATCGTAATCTTAATGAAGAATTATCTACTTCATCTATTTCTATAATCTGTAATTTTTCAAGCATACGCTCCCGAGAAGACACTTGGTTAGTTTTGGAATAGGTTCCTTTAAACCGCTCTATAAATGTCATATTATCAGCAATCATTTTTTGCTGTTCCTGATAGGCTTTTATCTGATGTACTCTTCTGTCTTCACGTAATTGCAAGTAATGTGAATAGTTTGCCTTATAATCATAAATACGCCCCATAGTAACCTCTATAGTCCTATTGGTAATATTATCAATAAAAGCTCTATCGTGAGAAATTACCATTACTGCTCTTGCCTTATTTACCAGAAAATCTTCTAACCATATTACCGATTCTATATCAATATGGTTGGTTGGCTCATCTAGCAATATTAAATCTGGCTTTTGTAGTAATATTTTAGCTAATTCTATACGCATTCTCCATCCTCCGCTAAAATCTTTTGTTTGTCTAGTAAAATCTTCTTGTTTAAACCCAAGTCCTTTTAACGCTTTTTCTACTTCAGCATCATAATTAACATCTTCTAAAGCATAAAATTTCTCTCCTAAATCAGAAACCTTTTCTATAATTGCCATATAGGCATCACTTTCGTAATCTGTTCTGGTTTCTAATTCTTTATTAAGGGTATCCATCTCATCCTTCATAGCAAATACATGCTTAAAAGCTTTGGCTGCTTCTTCAAAAACAGTACAATCATCTTCTGTCAATAAATGCTGAGGCAAATAAGCAATTACCGCATCTTTTGGTCCTCTTACATTACCTCTAGTTGGTTTTTGTGCGCCTGCTACAATTTTCATCATTGTAGATTTTCCTGCTCCGTTTTTACCCATTAGGGCAATTTTATCGGTTGGGTTAATCACAAAAGAAACATCACTAAACAAGGTAGTTCCACTAAATTCTACTGCTAAAGCATCAACTGAAATCATAATTGCTATTTTAAAAATGCAAAACTACTAAAAAGCAATGTAATCAAGAACTCTTAATCTGTACTTTTAAAACAACAATACTTCATCAACATCCTATTTATTATTACAGGAACTAAGCATCCACTACTTTTTGTTTTAGCCTAACAATAACAAACAAAGAAGTTAAACTCAGCATCAGCCACAACACATCTATCATAAACACATTATTCTGTCCAGCAGTAAATGTCTTCCAAATCCAATTTCCAGAAGTAAATCCACTAATTAACGGAATGCACAAGGCCAAAACTCCGCCAGATAATAACGTATATTTATTGGTAAAATAGTTGTCTTTTTTTAACTTAAAATAAATAGAAAGAACTAACCACCCACCAAAAAAAACTGCGTTAAGTATCGTTTCTCTATAATTATCCGCTGTTGTTGGTAAAAGTTTAGATACAATATATGATAAAGCTGTTACTGGAAACATACTCAAACTAATGGCCAAGTACCAATACCCAACCTTTTCGTTAAACCTTCGTTGTTTTTCTGGGACATTATTTTTATTTCTCGCTTCTAACCATATCAATACCCCAGAAATTATCACAAAACAGGTAATAAGTGCCATTATAAAATAGATGATTTTTAATAGGTAGTTTTTCCAAGTACCAATATCTCCGTAATTAGCATAATGCAAATTATATGTCCCAGATGCAATTGCTTTCACATAATTACTTTCTGTTTTTTCTGGTTCTTTTTCTCCTGAAATCAGCAAATAAGACACCTCTTTGTAGGTATCTAAAAAATTTGAATGCTCTGCATTTATGTTCCCAGATGCTTTTAACTTCATTGTAGTACTTCCAATGTTCTCTAAAGTAATATTACCAGGAGTAAAGGTATACCAACTAGGTGCTACCTTGTTTATAAATGAATTTACCTCATATATTTTTTCGGTTTTTACACCTAAAGAATCTTGTTGTGCAAAGCCCATTTCTTCTGTTGCTCGTTCAAAATCCCCATCAAAAAGAAGTAGGGCTGGTGCAGAAACAATACTTAGCACCAGCATAGAACCGGTAAGTGCATAGATAAACTGAAACGGAAGTCCTATCATTCCTAATACCGTATGTGCATCTGTCCAAATGGTTTTTAGCTTAGCTAGAGGACGAAACTGATAAAAATTTGGAACAATTTTTTTCCAATGGATAATAACACCCGATACTATTGCAAACAAAAAAAATAGTGCCACAAAACCTGAAATATAATAGCCAACCTGTCCTCCTTGATAAAAAAAATGAAGATAATACATAAGCGTACCCATACTATATGGTTCTTCCTTATGTGTTACCATTTTATAAGTATCTGGGTCTATTTCTAACTCATAAGACTCATTCTTTTCTGAAGATACAAGGGTATCTTTGGTCGCAGAAAGATCAAAATGGTCTATTTTACCATTCTCTAATCGAAAAGATATGTTACGCCCATATAATCCATATTTCTGATCTAATGAATCTAACAGACGATCATAGTTCAATTCTGAATATAAAACTGATTTTTCGTGGGTATCGGGACTTTTTTCCCAATGGTCGGTTTCTTCTAAGAATAAGGCAAAAGCGCCAGCAAAGAATATAACGTATAAGCCCACACTGATTACAATACCACTTACGGTATGCAAGTGAAAAAAGCGATTGTAATTTATTTTTTTCATTTTTATCTATTGTTTTTACATCGTAAGTTATTCACTAGTAATCATCATATGGTTAATTGCTTAACATACTCGTTTTAAGAAATGGAGTCTATTTTTATAACTTCTATACAAATCATTTTCTAAATAATATTATTTTTTCATTTTTTTCATTGCTAAAAAAACGAAATCGACAAAGGAGATTCATAAATACCTCTAAAACAATAACAAATAATGCGCTAAACAAAAAAAGCTAGTCTGATTATATTTTGTCTAAATTTATTGTTCATCACCTAAACTATAGAAACTCGCTGCGCTCAAACAGTCTATAGTTTTACGGTAATTTCACCGCAAATTTTATAACAAAATCTAGATAGGACATCAAAAACAGCAACACATAAACAACTCATTTCCCTTAAATTACAGGGTGGTATATTCTACCTAGAAAAAAAACTGCTCCAAAAAACACCATCAATCCTAAATAAATCATCCAACATTTCCATACTTTTTTAAAAAAGAATGGAACAAATAAAAATACCATCCAAATTAGAAATATACTATACCTCCAAGTATTTATGGTTGTTTTAAAGTTACCCACCCATTGTACTATTGCTAAATGAAGTAGTGTAGTTACAAGAAAGCCACCAAAAATGGCTGCGCTTATCTTCCCAAAACGCGACCATTTATTAGTATTTAAATGTTTTGGATTTGCTGGCATTATAATTGATTTTTTATTTTTGACTGTTTTAAAGGATATAGTAATACTAGTAAACTTGCCATTAGCATAAGTAATACCAATGTCATAAATATTCCTGCTCCTAAACCAATGACTTCAATGTTCATATATAAAGAAATCAAAATGAGTAAAAGTCCAAATGCGCTAAAGGCTTTTGAGTTGTTTTGTATAAATACAGAAAAAAAAGGTCTTGGAAACTGAGCTTTTTTAGAAGTGTTATACAAGAGGTAAAAACCTGAAAAAAGGAAAATAATTGCTGTTAGAGTCATGTGGTTGTGGTAAATAAACAACCTTTACCATTACGGCAAAGGCTGATTATAAGTCTAAATAAAAGTTACTATTTATTATTTTAGGTTATCTATTCTTAAGATATAATCATATCCTCCAACTATTTCTAAACCTGCTTTTACATTTCCGTTTGCCGAATCTACTTCCCAAACATAATCCTTTTCATTTTCAGCATTTACAGCAATATAAGCCTTGCCATTTTCTACAATTACACTTGCCAGTCCAGAACCTTTATCTAATGGTAGTGCTAACTTTTTTATTACCGATTTTTCATTAACATCTATAAGGGCAAAACTTGCATTAAATAATATATCACGGTTCCCAACATATTCGCTTTTTGTATATTTTACAATTGCTTTACCATTACCTATGTGCCAATAACCACTTGGTTCTCCACCAAGTGCTTCTGTAAGATTGAAAAAATAAGATTGATCAAAACCCGCTTCTCCGTTATTAATTTTATACAGGGCAGAAATATTACTGGCTTCAAATGCCCATCTCGGAGAAAAAAGCATATAAATATTATCCGATTCATCTACACCAGAAGCAGGTTCCCACATATTTGTACCCCCCATAGCTGAAGTTCGTTTGTCTTGAAATACTGATTTAACTTCCATAGAAGGATATTCAATTTCTGCTATGCTAATAAAATCTCCTCCTTTTTCTGGCCATTGTTTAACAAAGTTAAAAGAGATAAATAGTTTGTTATTTACAGACTCAACGTTATCAACAACAATTGATGCATATTCCTCAGGCAATTCAGGTAAGGCAAATTCTCCATTAGTGACTTTTAAATCTGTAGTATTAACAATACTATATATAACTTTATCAAAAGCACCATTTCTGCCTATAAAAACAAGTGTGTTTTCGTCTACCCAAACAGATGAATTAATAGCGTTTTGATAGGTAAAAGGCACTTCATTTACCACCTGTAATTTATCATCTTTGTACTCGAATTTTGTAAGTTTACCAAAATCGGTACTACTGCTAGGATAATAATAAAACCCATCTCGTGCTACAACACCGTAATCAGCTTTACTAGTAACTTCATCACCATTACCTTCTAAACTAATTTCACCTGTTGTTAGATCATCTACACCTACAACATATTGTGTGGTATTTGGCCAACTACCCAATTGTAGCCATAGTGCAAAGTCTGCTTTGCCATCATCGATTACTTCCTCAGGCTTACTATCGTCACTTGAGCAAGAGATTAACCCAACTATTGTAAGGGTACATAATGCCTTAAAATAAAAGGCTGGTTTTACGAATTGTTTCATTGTTATAGTGTATTTAAGTAAATTTTTCATCTGTTTATATCGTTGTTTTTTAAAGGTCGCCTGCTGTTCGCTAATAGCCATTTTATTAGCTGACAAATCTCTTAGCATGCTCGTTTCATTTTATAAAATCTTTATTGAGAATTTCTTTTCCTATTTGATAAAGTAGCGGAACTTAACTGAAAACGAGCGTCCTGGCTTTTGTAATTTAAAATTATCAAATGCTAATTGATCCGTTATATTTCTGCCTTCTAATGCTATATTGTATTTACCGCTCTTAAAAGAATAAGAAAGTGATGTATTATGTATATATTGATCCGGAATTGTACTAATATTATCAATGCTAGCGTAACTTTCCCATGTTAGATAATACCAATGCACATACTGGAAATCCCAATTAAACTGCAATCGATTTTCTTTTTTCTTAAAAACATCAGACTTTCCCAGTCCAATACCTGCATTCCCAAAAAGCCAAGGCCTATTAGGCAGTTCGTTTTTATAAGTTGCTTCAATGGTTCCTGAACTGGATCCTGTTGGATGTTTTGTGTTATTTATTGTACTTTGATATGTTACATTTGTGGATACGCTTAAAAAATCACCATAGGTATAATTTACTTCCGCATCTAGACCTCTAATTAATACCTTAGAAGTGTTTTCATATCGTACTGCTTTCGAATTGGATTGATATGCTACAGGTGATATAAAATTTTCTGCCCTTCTAAGAAAGCCTCCTGTTTCAAAAAATAAGCTTTGGTTTTGCCAATTAGTCCCTAAAAATATGCCGAGATTAATATTATGACTGCTCTCTGGCTCTAAGTCTGGATTAGTAATTACTGTAAACCCATTACCAAAAACCTCGCCCACTTCTTGCAAACGATATGCTTTTTCGTAGGATACTTTTAGACCAATATTTTTTTTAAAATTATAGCGTGACCCAAAACCATAACCTAAATAATCTTTCCAATTGCTCAATGTTATTCTTTTTCCTTGTGAGCCTGGCTCAATAGCAAAAGGAATATCTAATTGCAAGCCGTAATATTTAACAAAAAAGCTATTTGTTAATTTTTTGTTTAGGAAGTTTTGTTGATAAGACAACCCCAAATTATGCTTTGTCAATTTTCCAGGGTTATAATCCTTATCTATTTGCAACCTATTCCAATTGTGGTTCTTTACATTGTCTAAAGTGTAATTAATACCTAAAGAATGATTGGTATTAAACTCATAACTTATATTAGTTTGTATAAATTTCTTTGGCCGTTTAATCTGAGTTTTTGAGACATCTGCTCCAAGTTCGCTACTCGGTTTATCTTTATAAAAACCGTCCCAATAATACCTGCGCAATAGCGTATCTATAACAACATATTTATCTTCTGAAAGAGAAGCAAACAAGCTTACATCCAATTTATCTACAAACACATCTTTTTTTGCATATCTAAGTGATACAGAATAGGCATTCCCCTTTTTTACTACACCACCATAAACCGATTCTTGATTATTACCTGTCTGTATTTGTTTATCTGTTTCTGAAAAACTTGCCCCTATAAAAATTCTATCCGCCCAAGATTTATCCGCCAAACCAACTTCTAATTGTCCTAGTACTGTTTTGTATTTATCATGAAACCTTTTAAAATTGCCTGTTACAAATTCTGAATTATCTTCATCTATAACCTTTATCACCTTAGCATCTCGCATCGTATAGTTATTGTCCGAATAATTGATAAAACCAGACGCTTTTGTAATCAGCCCAGTTTTTTTGTCTTTATACTGCCCAGTTATTGATGCACGATGCGAATTGAATGACCCTAAACTATATGCCGCATCCAAATAATTAGTTACCTGCTGGTTAGTAATCACATTTACTGCTCCACCTAGCGCATCGGAGCCAAGGTGTACAGGTACTACGCCTTTATAGACTATAACTCTTTCTGCGATATTAATAGGGATATTATTTAAAGTCATGCTACTCCCCATCACACTTATTGGTATACCGTCTACAAAGAATTTTACAGCTTTACCCGAAAGCCCATTGATCGAAAATTCAAAATCCGATCCCATACCTCCTTGTTCTCGTACTTTTACACCAGTACTACGGTTCAATACCTCATTTAGATTTAAGGTAACATTAGCCATTTTCTTTAACTCAATAGCATTTACACTTAATGGCATTTCTTTGACTTGGCGAGATATTGTCTTACCCTTTACAACTACCTCATCCAATGCTTGCTCTTGTTCGTTAAGAACAAAATTAAATGTTGACGTTTCGTTTCCAGTAATTGTAATATTTTGTTTTACTGTACCAAATCCAATAGTACTAACAGCTATGGTATAACTGCCTTCGGGAGCAGAAAAACTATAGGTTCCGTTTTCTCTTGAGGTAGTTCCGTATGTTGTATTTTTTAAAATAATAGAGACAAAAGGAATTGTACCACCTTTAGCACTCTCTATTTTTCCGCGTATTTTTCCTTTCTTGGCATGATTTCTAATATAAACCACATTGTTTTTGGTATGGTAATACATTTTATACCCCTCAAACAATTCATCCAATATGCTGCGCAAAGAAATAGCTACAAAGTTTTTTGACAGCTTCCCTTTGTTTTTTATGATGGAAGAATCATAAGAGAAAAAGTAATCTTCTTTAGCCTCAATTTCGCTGAGAGCTTCAGCGATACTTTTGTTGTTTATATTGATGGTAATTTTCTTTTCTAATGAAGCGTCTTGAGCGGATACTACCTGAGACGCAAAAAAGAAGATGCAAAGCACTATTTTTAAATAGTGCTTAAATATTATTTCAGTTCTATAATAATACATATTTTTGTAAAAAAATGATGAGTCGTTTTTTTTAAAATTTTAACCGGTATCTGTTTGGCGACGTTACCGGTTTGTTTTTTATATAAATGTAATTGGCTATTTCATATTTTCTCTTTTGTATTCTTAATTAATCGTAATTGTTTTTCCTTTAATTTTATACTTAAATTTCATTACAAAACTCAGTTCTTTTAACAAGTCTTTTAAATTTGCCTGTGGATGAAAACCTCTGTATGTTTTTGTCAATAAACTCTTGTCTTTAACATTTATAGCTACATCAAATTTTCTTTCTATCGTTTTAAAAATCGATGCTAAACTTTCATCAAAAAACATATCATTCCCTATCCACGAATTGTAATATTTGGCTTTTACGTTTTTCTTTTTTAGAACATTACCAGCCAGGATTCCCTGTTCGTTTGGCAATAAAATAAGTCCTACGCCTTTTAAATTGTTTTTATCTTTAAAAGACACCTTCCCTTCATTTAACGTTAACACGGTTTTCTCTTTTGAGAATGCATAGAGGTTAAATTTAGTTCCTAAAACGGTGGTTTGTGATTTTTCTGTTTCAACTATAAAAGGTTTTAAACTATCCTTAGTAACCTCAAAATAAGCTTCTCCTGTTAATTTTACTGTACGAGTATCTTCAGTAAACTCACTTGGCGTTTCTAATGTAGAGTTTGCGTTTAAATAGACTATCGTACCATCTTTTAATGTTATGGTCTGCTTCTGACCTGCCAAAGTTTGATATGTCGCTATGCTAGTATCAAAAAGCATAAAATAAGAAGCCATACCAACCAACAATGAAATACTTGCAGCTACAAGCCATTTTTTCGCCATCCAAAGAGGTGAGCTTACTTCTTTTCCATTTGTAACATGTTCTGTATTCGGTTTATCAATACTTTGTGAAATATCTGCCCACATTTTATCTTTATATGCCTGCTTAACTCCTGCATGGTTCTCTGAAAGAAATAATTTTTCATTAAAAATACCAGAATCTAACCATGCTTCCACTGCTTTCTGCTCTTCAATAGAACAAAGACCTGAATGGTATTTTTCAATAAGTTTACTATCTACTTTCACAAGTTTATTTTTACGCCTTTATAATAGTAGTAGCGTAACTCTTGTTTTACCGAAGGTAGTATTTGATTTTTTTTCAAAATCAAACAGCAAAACAATACAATGACATAAAAACCAAGCTATTAACTTGATGTTTTTTTTTAATAAAAAAGTGAAGTGAATAAAGAAGGGTTAGTTTACACTAAATGATGTTCCCTTAAATTTGTTTTCAAAAAAGAAATGGCCTTGCTTATATGATATTCTACAGCACGTTCAGATATTTGTAATTTAGAAGCTATTTCTTTGTTTTTAAATCCTAGTTTCCTACTCATATTAAACACTTCTCTACATCTACAAGGAAGTTTATCTACAAGTATATCTAATTCTTCTATAAGCATAGCAAAAGACACATCATCATCTGTACAGTTGGCTGAATTACAATAATTTTGACACGAAATATCTAAGTGCTTTTGCTTGCTTACTTTATTTCTAAAATATTCGAACACTTTCATTTTTGCAGATCGTACTAAATAATGTTCCATATTTTGTACTTGCAAAGTATCCTTTCTTTCCCAAAGCGATTTAAAAATATCCTGAGTCATGCCCTGAGCCAATTCTACTTTCAGAATGTTATTATAACAAACAGCATATACTTTTTCCCAATATAAATTGTAGATGTTTTCAAAGCCTTTTGAGGTTTTTACATCTAAAATCTGATATGAATTTGTATTTAGCTTTTGGCGAGACAATTGTAGGCTATTTTTTTGCGGCAAAGATATGTTTATTTAGATTTATTACAAATAAATTAACACAATAAAAGAAAGTAAAAAATAATATAAAATGGGGATGTCGTTAATATATCCTCTAGTTAATTTACATATTAAAACATATCATGTATTTTGTCTTTACATTGGTTTTAAAATGGAACTCCTACCCAAGATTTTTTTGAAAATTATTATCAGCTAACAAAGCTATAATTGCTACAGGTTATGATTCAAGATCCCTTGAACAACATATTGAAGAGAATAAAGTAGTTTTTATAAATTAGATACGTCAAAAGAAAGTACAACTAATGATTGCTGTACTTTCATTTATTTAAGCTTAAGTTCTTTTATTTCCGCCTCCAGTTTTACTAAATACTCTTTTTGAGAAGCAAAAACTTCATTTATTTCATCAACAGTATATCGTGGTGTAATATGTTGAGGACAATTCCAATCATACGCCTCAATATGAAATATCATCATGCGTTCTGGTCTAAATTTATAATCCTCAACATTAAGTAAATCATATAATTCAGGATTATCTTTTAGCTCAACCACTTCTGCTTTAGCAAAAATTTTAAGTCGCGTTTTCGAAGGATAATCAATCATAATAAGAGAAACATTAGGATTGGTAGTGATGTTACCAACCGAAACATATTGTTTATTACCAACAAAATCAATAAAACCAACTCGTTTTGAATCTAATAGCTTCAAAAAACCTTTAGGGCCTCCGCGATGTTGTATATAGGGAAACTCATTCTCTCCTATTGAAGCTAAGTAAAAACTGTCACGATCTTGAATAAAATTGACTTCATTTATTGTTAAGCCATCAATAATAGTAAACTTTTCCATCCGCTCATAACTATTCCGACTGCCCTGACGTTCTTGTATTTTTTTTACTGCATCTGTAAATGCTATCTCCGCAAAATTTTTAGCCATTGTATAAAGTGTTTAGTAGTTTCGTTTCTTCCATTATAATACTAGTATTCAAAATGAATTATATAAAAAGAACCCCATGAAATTTTATATAAAAACATGAGGCTCTTTTTTAAATATTATTTGATATTATTTTTCTTAAGAAAATTAATAATGTAGTTAGCGATTTCATCACCTTTTTCTTCAAGAGCAAAATGTCCGGTGTCTAATAGATGAAATTCTAAATTCTTTAAATCTCTTTTGTAAGGATAAGCACCATCAGCAGGGAAGATATAGTCATTCTTTCCCCATACAATTAGCGTTGGTGGCTGATGATCTCTAAAGTATTGTTGCCATTCGGGATATAAAGGTACATTAGTTCTATAACTGTAAAACATTGCCAATTGAATTTCGTTGTTTTCTGGACGTGTTAAATGTTGCAAATCAATATGCCAATTATCTGGACTAATTTTTGAAGTTTCCTTAACACCATGTGTATATTGCCATTTTAAACCATCTATGGTATGAAAACCCTCCAATGCTTTTCCGTTTTCCACAGTATTGTTATTCCAATACTTTTTAATAGGAATCCAAAAATCTTTTAACCCCTCATCATAAGCATTTCCATTTTGAATGATTAGCGATTGAATTTTATCTGGGTATTTAGCAGCTATTCTAAACCCTATAGGAGCGCCATAATCCATTAAGTAAATGCTATATTTTTCAACTTTTAATTCTTTTAAAAAGCCTTCTACTATACTTGCCATATTATCAAAAGTATATTCAAAATCTTTTATTTTTGGCTGTTCACTTTTTCCAAAACCAGGATAATCTGGAGCAAGTACATGATAACGAACAGACAAGTCTGTAATTAGATTGCGAAACATATGAGAAGATGTTGGGTAACCATGCAATAGCAGAATAGTAGGCTTGTTACTATCTCCAGCTTCTCTATAAAAGATATTCAACCCGTTAACGCTAATGTTTTTATAAAATGTAGGTGTTGGTACTTTCTCTCCTACAATTTGTCTTGCCTCTTGCTTTAGTTCTGTAAATGATGTTAAACTAATAAATAGGCCCGCTAATAGCGTTATTCTTAATACTGATTTTAATATTTGTGTTTTCATAATTTCTAATTTTTGTTTTTTTTAATCTACTACCTCGATGCGGTATTAGAATTTTCGTTCTGATTCTTTAATTTTTACATCATTGGCACTCATGTCTCTAATTTCCATCAGTCCCTCTTTATCAAATTGCCAATGCTCATTACCATGAGTTCTGTACCATTGTTGTGTAACAGCATCTTGCCATTCGTATTCGAACCGTACGGAAATTTTATTATCGGTAAAACTCCAAAGGTATTTTTCTAATTTGTAGTGCAGCTCATTATTCCATTTATCAGATAGAAACTCAGCTATGGCCGCTCTCCCAATAAAAAATTGATCTCTGTTTCTCCAGTTAGAATCAAGTGTATATGCCATTGATACTCTTTCTGGATCTTTGCTATTCCAAGCATCTTCTGCTGCTTGTACTTTTGCTAGTGCTGTTTCCTTTGTAAAAGGTGGTATTAATTTATTCATTTCTTAAATTATTTAACTATTAGTACAGACAAGTCTGTTTGTTTTTATTCTTGAAAAACTATTCAAGCAATCTGATACAATTTCTTTTAGCTGAAAGTATTGGCCAAGTATCTTTTTGTATTTGCGAAAGTATTATTGCTCCTTCCATAAGCACCAAAATTTCATCCCCAATTTGTTCAGCTTCTTGCCTAGCATATTTATTTTCATCCTTTAATAAATCGTGAATCATATTGCGCAATTCATTTTTATGTAATACTACTTGGTCTTTTATTTTATCTTGACCTTTAGGCAAATCACAAATTATATTCTGAAAACCACAACCCCTAAATTCTACTTCTATTAACCACTTACATAAATAATCAAAACCTGCAATTAATTTTTCCTTGTTGGTTTTTTTAGCTTTCACAAACTCCAAAAAATCCCCTGTCCACATAATGTGTCTATCTTTTAAATAAGTAACAGCAATATCTTCCTTTGAATTGAAATGCCTATACATGCTATCTTTTGATGCACCAGATTCTTTTAATATTTGATTTATTCCCGTTTGATTATAACCCTCAACATAAAACAAATCTGAAGCTGCTTCACTAATTCTTTCTTTGGCTCCTTTCTTTCTCATGGGACAAATGTATAACACTTTAGATACAGAACAGACAAGTCGGTACTTATTTAACTTATATTTAACAATTATAAAAGAGTATTTATTGCCTAAAGCAAGCGGGCAATAAAAATTAAATGCCTCTCATAATAGAGAGACATTTACGCTGTAAATCAACTGTCATTAGTTGTATTCAATAAGAATATACTTTTTATATTATCTAGTTCCCTATCCCTTAATTAGCTATATTTTTTTTCGGTTATCCTTAGCGTTTCGATCAATTAGCTTATGATTAGGATCTATACCTACTTCTATAGGTTTTTGACTCACGATAATCCTAACTTTATTATGAATAGCTGTTATTTTGTGTTTTTTTAGATATAAAACAGTTTTTTTAGCTTCTTCACTTTTTTGATCAATACCAAAAACACCAACCTCAATATAATCAGCCAAAGGCAATGACAACAACGGTTTTTTTGAATGTTCTTGCTTGTATTCTAACATTTTTCCTGATTGTTCCTTATACATTTGATTTCCTTTTTCATCTGTTCTAAATTTGCAAACATTAAAGGTGATATCTACTTGATACTTGCCATTCTTTAATTCTGTTGATGAAACTTCAGCAATTCCATTATCATACAGCGTAATCGTTTCGAACATATCTTTAATAATATATTTTAAGGAATCTGGAGTATGTCTTTTAATTTCTGAAACCAAATCGGTAGCAGTTGGATATGGTGGCCCTTGAAATTTATTTTTTTCTAAAAATTGACGTAGCACGGTATTCAGTTTCTCTTCTCCTATATAATCACTCAATGCATAAAATACCACTGCACCTTTAGAATACCTAATATATTGTTGCCCAGAATTGTATTGCAATGGTTTTTCTCCAGTAGCATCATTTTTTCTTCCCGATAAATAATGATCCAATGCATATTTTAAAAAGGCATGCATTTTGGCTGTACCGTATTTTTGTTCTAATGCCTTTAACCGGATATAATCAGAAATACTTTCTGTAAGCATTGTTGTTCCTAAAACATTAGCACCAATTACCTGATGTGCCCACCATTGATGAGAAACCTCATGCACAGCCACAGCAAAGGGATAATCAATACCATTCTCATCAGAATCATCAACATTTGCAATAAAACCATGACTTTCAGAAAAAGGTATCGTACTTGGAAATGCCTGTGCACCCAAGCCCAATGTTCTTGGGCACTCTATAATACGAAGAACTTTGTGCTGATATGGTCCAAAATTTTTAGTATTATAAGCTAATGATGTTTTTATACCAGCCATCATTCTATCTAAATTAGTTTCATGTCCTTTTTGATAATAGATTTCTAAATCAATAGCCTTCCATTTGTCTCTTTTTATCTCATAACGACCAGAATTAAAAGAAAACAGGTTCAGCATTTTTCCATCCACTTTATAATTAAAATAACGCCGTCCATTTGCCGTCCATTCTTTTTGTAAACTACCAGGAGCTATTGCAATTTGATCTTCAGATGTACTTACTGTAGCTTCAAAAGTAATCCAATCTGAATCTCTTGATAGTAAATTGTTCCCCAACGCAGTAGTATCAGACGGATATGGCTTCTCTACGTAATCCGCTAATCCATTAGCTTTCCTTAAAGTATTATTTTTAAGGTCGGATTGCTTATATCCTAACCTTGGAAACAATTTAGAGCTTTTAAGAAATGTACCATTACCTAATACAGGAGAATTGGTTCTTAGTGCGGTATTCTTAACACTTTTTATTGTAAAATTTAATTTTAAACTATCACCAGGTTGTAATGCATTATCTAAACGATAGATTTGAAATTGAAACAAGCTATCGTTGACAACTAAACTACTGCTTTTATCAAAATTAAATGTTATTGGATATCCCTTATGCATTATAAAAATACTATCTATTGGCACCTCTGTTTTATTCACCATTAAGTAACTGGCATCTAAATTAAATCGCAATTGCTTAGGGAAAATATTCACGTTCGCTTTTACTGCTGTAATTCTCGGTTGAGCATAATCTTTAAACTTCCGATATTTTAACTCCCAAGCAATCTTATGATCAATTTGCTCGTCTTCTGTTATCCTTATATTTTCTACATTGTTTTCATAATAAATACGAAAGCCCATACTTAAAAATACAATTGTTATCAATGAAAAAGTTACTATTGTTTTTCGTCCAAATCTAGATTTCGCAATAGAAAGGCGTTCTTTAAAAGAATTGGGGAGACCTCTTAATAAAAAGAGGACTGAGCCAATTAGTAATAACAATCCAAATAAAAGCCAATACAAACGGTATATAAAGTAGCTAGACAAATAATTTCCATAACCATCCATATCTGAATATTGATACCAGGAACCATCACCAAATCTAAATACAGCCTGTTCTATACCTAGCATTCTTGATAAAGGCGTGTTTAATAAAAAAAACAAAACCATCATTACAAATATCCCTAAATAAGGACTTTTAATAAGTGATTGAACAAATGATGCTAGCAATGCCCAAAGTAAAAAGTGACTAAAGCTCGCAATAAAAAGATCAAATAGATAATGTGAAATCTCAAAATTAGTATAGCCTTTATAAAGCTGAAAAGAAATCCCTGCAATCATTACCATCAGCAGCATAAGCAATTGCATTTTTGCCAAGGCAAAAACTTTGGAAAGTACTAAAGTCCAATTTGGTATTGGAGTTGCATCTAGCAATAAATTAATGTTAGCTGTCTTGCCTCTACTGTTAAGCATTCCTGAAAATAAAAACGTACAAATCATTATTGCAATTAGATAGCCTTCACTAAAACGAACCATTTGCCAAGTTGTTGGTAACTTATTGGTTCCTCTAAAACTTTCAGAACCCACATATTCGCCTATAATTGTAAATACTCCAAAAATCAAAATGATAATAAAAGCAGCACTTTTAACAATATATTTAAAATCCATATTGGAGAGCCTCCAAGTAATTTTTAAATTTTGAATAAAAGAATACTGTAGTTTAGCTTTCGGCAGCCGTACCCTATTAACTCCTCCTACATTGCTTTTTAAAATACGTTTTCCTTTTCGCTTCTTAAAGGAAATGACGACAGCATCCTGGCTAAAACTAAAATATCGGTATACAACAGCAAATATGATAACAGCAACTCCTAACCATAAGAGCCTATTGTAAACAATAAGACCTTTAAAGGGTATTGTTAATGTATTTAACTCAATTAGCGTCCAGTATTTTGTATAATAGCTAACTGCAGAACCTCCTATAGGATTTAATAACCCTGCCAAGTACCCACTATTGGGACCAGAGACTAAAGAGACCATAAGTACTTGCATCAAAATTAAACTAATAAAAGTTATAAATCCGGCTGTAATACTTCGAGAAAAAGTAACCACAGCAAATACAATAGCACCATACAATAATACATTTGGAATAAGAAATATTAAATACGTTTGCACATATCCCATACCGTTGAAAGGCAGCAAAAGATCTTTATTAACATAGGGTAAACTAAATCCAATTTGAATTCCAATACCCACTGCCAATACAATACAGCACACAATAATAATGCTACTAGAAAACTTTGCAAACAGGTAATTGGCTTTGGTAAATGGATACGAATACAAAATCGTATGCATTTCACTTTTAAAATCTCTATGGATACTAACACCAACAATAGAAGGCAACAAAAATAATATTAATGCAGTTAGCGTATTGAATATATTATAAATTCCCATTGGAGAATTTACCTTCTTAGGTATCGAGTTTTGAATAACCTCACCATCAAACGCCCCTGCCACTCCAGCTGCTGTTAGTAATGCTGCTATAAAGAAAATTGTCAGAAATATGTAAAACATTGGTTTCTTAAACCAATAGCTTAACTCGTGTTTAAAAATTATTGTAAACATTTGCTTATTTTTTAAGATTGAAAATATCGGTTATGAAACTAGAGATGGTATTAGATTAATTTCGTCTTTCAATAGACTTATAAAATAAACATCATCTAGCTCAGGAGCAATCTGTACAAAATCCTCTCCTGGTTTTTGATCTGCAAACACACGTATGTTCATGGTATTATTTCTATTGTAATTGGAAGACAAAACAGTATATACTGATGCCATCTGCTCCAAAGCATCGCTTTGAATGACTTTGGTCCATAACTGACCATCAATTTCAGCAGTCGCCTTTTCTGGAGTCGTATGTTTTAAAATACGTCCGCCATTTAAAATTGCCATTTCATTGCACAACTCCTTTACATCTTCAACAATATGAGTTGAAAATATTACGGTACTATTGGTTCCTATTTCTCGTAGTACATTTAAAAATCGATGGCGTTCTGCAGGGTCTAATCCTGCTGTAGGCTCGTCTACAATAATTAATTTTGGATTATTTAATAACAACTGTGCAATTCCAAAACGCTGTTTCATTCCTCCAGAATAAGATGCCACATGTTTTTTACGTACCTCACTAAGGTTAGTGATTTCTAGTACTTCTGACACCAATTTGTTTCTATCAGATTTAGAACTCACGCCTTTAAGCATTGCAAAATAATCTAATAATTTTTCGGCAGACATCTTAGGATATACTCCAAAGGACTGTGGCAAGTATCCTAATAGTTTACGCAACTTCATTTTGTCTTCTAGCACATTAATATCTCCAAATGATATGCTGCCAGAATCTGGGCTTTGCAGTGTTGCTATAGTTCTCATTAATGATGATTTACCAGCGCCATTTGGGCCTAGTAACCCAAACATTCCTGTTCCGATTTCTAAACTAAGATTATCAATTGCCTTCACATTATTAGCATAGGTTTTTGATACGTTTTTAAGTATTAATTTCATAACTATTCGTTTTTTGATTGTTTGATTGTTTTGATGCATGAGGATTCCTGTTCGGTATTATTTTATCAAAAAAATGATGCAATAATAGCGATGAGAATTTGTAAAAAGAATACGGGGTTCCTCGGTTTCTAAACCCTTGTTTTAAAATAATTGAACCTTTAGACTGCAAGTCATTGTATTGACCTAGTGGTTCTTTTTAGATAGACAGGTAATTAGTTTTTCATATTAGTAGAATTTATTGTTTCATAGCATTTAATTTAGGGATATCAATCAGATTTCTTTATGTTTAAAATAATAATTGGAATACAAATATGCTCCTATAAATAGAAGTATACTACCACTACAGAATAACACAAATCTATTACCATCTTCAATAATATACTCGGCAAAAGAACTGTTACTAGGGTTTATAAAATTAACCGCTATTGCAGGAATGATATATACAATCATTATAACAATATTATTTACCCTGTAATAGAAAATGAAATACAAAGCCAAGTATATAAGTATGTTCATAAAAGTAAATACAACAATTGAAACTGTAGCTGCATGTTGAGGTCTCTCAATCACAAAATATAAAATACAATGATAGACTAAAACCCAAATCATTAAATTCACTATAGAAATCAATAATACAGTTAAAAAACGTGCAGTATTTATCTCAATTCTACTCACTGGCAAGCTTGCTATATTTGCCCATGCACTTGTATTTTTTCGTTCTATCATAAACGTATAAATAACCAATATGGCTATTGAACTTCCACTTCCTGAAAAAATCCGGAGCATATTTGTATTTGCAACAATAATAAGCATGCTAACAATTAGCATTAATACAGAAATACTTATAAAGTTTGCTTTAAATACATTTAGATCCTTCTTAACAAGACGTATAATTGTAGTGCTATTCATAGGTCTTTTGATTTATAAATTAAAATACTGGTCTGTATAGAGATCCAGGTAATTAAAAGTGATAAGGCTATACATATTGGTATTGTAATTACAGTATTAAGCGAGATCACAGTAAAAATTATATTTTGAAACACATCCCAAATTTCTTTAAAAGACAGCATAATATAGACAAAGGCAATAAATGAAAAACACTGTATTAATCCAATAATTAAAAAACCTTTTCTAAGTCCATGCTTAAAATATAAAGGCATAGAAAGCCCATTAATTATAATCAAAACAATAAGAATCATTAGCCATATTAATGGATTATACAATGGCTCCATTATCAAATTATCTATTTCTCCATAAAAAAAACTACCAAGTAATTGCCCAACAAAATGTGTTAAAAGCGCCAGTACAAATTGTATATATGTGGAGATATATCGCTGTATTACAAATTGCTTTCTACTTACTGGCACAGTTGCAAACAAAATATTGGTACTATACAACTGTTCTATCATTAAAAATAATAAGGAAAACAAAATGCTGCTCACAATAACAAATAAAAAATAAATCAGAACATCTGGATCAACTTCAAAAGACTCTTTTAATCCAAGATATATAAATGCCATACTCAGCATTAAAAGAACGGCTAAGCCCAGCAATACATAACTCCAATTGGCACGAAAATCTTTAATAACCAGCTGCAGCATACTATAATTTATTTTCGGTTTCTATTTTAGTATAAAACATAATATCTTCTAAGCTAGCTTTGTCATATATTATCGAATCTCCAAATAGTTTTCGAGTTTCTTTTACATCCTTGGTTAGCGCTTCAAATCCATATTCTGATGCCCTTACCGCTACAAAACTTTTTTTAGTATCTGCATCAAGTAATTCATTTCCTCCTTTTACTAAGGCATAGGTTTCAAAAACTTCATCTTTTGTTTTTGAAAAAACAAGCTTACCTTCATTAATATAGGTAATGTAATCTGCTATCTGCTCTAGGTCTGTTGTAATATGCGATGAAAATAAAATGGCCTTGTTTTCATCTTGAATAAGCTCTCTAAAAAAATCAAGAAGTTCACGACGTACCACCGGATCAAGATTTGATGTTGGCTCATCCATAACTATAAAATCTGCATTATGAGACAATGCCATAACAATAGCACTTTTCATAGCCATCCCTTTTGAAAAGGCTTTTAATTTTTTGTTCAATGGTAATTTAAAACGTTCCACTAAGTTATAGAAGACAGCATCATCCCATTCCTCATAAAAAGGTGCTATAGTATTCTTAAATTTATTCAGGTTAAGATGATCGTAATAATTTGGTGTGTCGTAAACAAAACCTATTCTCTTTTTAATAGCTACTTCATTGGCCTGATGATCCAATCCAAAAATTTTAACATCACCGCTCTGTTTCATGATAAGATTCATAATAATCTTTATGATGGTTGTCTTACCTGAGCCATTGGGACCAATTAATCCCATAATATAACCTTTGGGTAAGGAAAAGGATATATCATCTAAATGAAAATCTCCATAGTTTTTAGATAAATTCGATATTTCTAATGTATTACTCATGTAAATGGTATTAATCTATTATCTTCCTAATCATTATAAAGTATTGATAACATCTCTTGTAACTCGGTAAACGTTATCCCCAATTTCTGAGCTTCTAAAACAGTTTCTGACATTAAATCTTCTACAGATTTCATTTTCTTTTCTTTTAGTAATTCTTTATTTTGAACAGCCACAAAAGTTCCTTTGCCCCCAACAACATCAACAAAACCTTCTTTTTCTAACTCTACATAGGTTCTTTTGGTAGTGATTACACTTATCTGAAGTTCTTTTGCCAACTTTCGTATCGACGGCAACCCCTCTCCTTCTTTTAAATCACCTGAAATAATTTGTGCCTTTATCTGTTTTCCTATTTGCTCATAAATAGGCTCAGCGGACGCATTTGAAATAATTATTTTCATTTTTAAATATTAATAATTGACTATAGAGTTAATAGTGTACATACTGTGTATATGCAAATATATAAAAATATTGCATTGTTTTGTGGTTTTTTGAAAAAAAAAGTAAAAAACGCTTTTGAAAATAGACCATAAGAAACTGTTAGCAACAGCATTAGAACTATACAGACCCTGAGTTAAATGTACTCTGGAAAACATATACAGTAGAATTAATTGTTTAGAGTACAGGAGTAATTAACAACCAGATCGCTGTTATTAAAAAAATAGCTTGTAAACAGTTCTTAAATATTGCGTTTGAGGATTATTATAAATATTGCCTTGAAAATATGCTCACGTAAAATTGATTAGGATAATTCCTTAGCACACTAAAAATATTTTTATTGTCAAGAATAAAAAATGCGAATGAATAAACATTCAACTTTGGGTATGCTATTTATTTTAAGTATTATTTTTTACCATAATAATATGGTAGCAATAATCTTCTTGGATTGGCACTTAATAATTTATTCCTTTTATTAAGTACTAACTCATCAATATAGTAGACGACTATCAATTATTTTTAATCTTCTAAGCTATGTCAACAATCAAATTGTATCTAAAAATACCGCTTGAAATACCAACTGCTAAATACAAAGTTAGGATGTTGCCTATGAAACAGTACTATCCTTCTAGAAAACCCACTTAACAACAAGCTTTCTAAATACAGTATCCAAGATATTAAAGAGGATAACAGTGGTTAATTGTTCATAATTCAAATCTTTAGGACTACCAAGTGTAGATTTTCCTTGTCCACGGCTATCAATACCAATAATTCTAAAATGTTCTGACAAAATATGGTGTCATACTATTGTAATCCACCATAGTTCCAAAACCACCATGAAGCCTCACCATTACTGGCTTTTATTCATCTTCAATTTCTTCAAAATAAAGCAACTATAATCAACCTTAAAATAAGGTTTCTTTTTTGATATATAGTTGCTTTTTAATTTATAATAAAACGACTTCTATTTTCCCTACTTTCAAATTGGGTAAATCGGTGTTTTTTTTAATACAATATCTTTAATCAATAATATTGGCTGTAATTTCTAGCTTAACAGGTTCAATTAAATCGTCTATTGCGCTATGATTTACAATTCTTGTATAAAAAACGGCAGTTGTTTTATAGTTTCCAGAAGGGAAAATATTTGATCTTACCGTAGCATGTACCCCCGCACTTTCTCCTGGTGCAAGATCGCCTGGAACCAATTCTCTATTCGATCTAATGACATTGTTTTCACCTGTGTCTGGTATTCGGTTCTCATAAGTTGTTGCTTTCTGAAATTCTAACTTGTGATTTCCTTGATTAACCCAACGTGTAACATCAGTAAAAAAGGCAGATGTTCCTACTGTTGCATTTGGCGTAGTAATAGACTCGTTTTCAAGACGAACAGGGTTTTTCACATCAACAATAACAAATACCATTCGTTCTCTATCATTTGCCTCGTCTTTTAAAACAATGGTAAAACGTTTTGGGTAGGCAAAATCAAGACTGGTTTCAACTGTCGGAAATGGTTCTGTTGTAGATGAAGCTCCCTGATTATAAAACACTGCTTCGGCATCGAATGTTGCAGTTGGTGTTAAGTCCGAAAAATCTGTTCCTACGGGTACAAATAAGTAGATATAATCAAAATTTACATCTTCTACTGTTTTTTCTATAATAACATCATTTGTTAGCTGTATATTTTTACTGGCTTCAAATTTAAAATCGGTTACTTTTAATGTTGATGGTATTGGTGGTACCTCTTGCACAATACTTACTTTATAATGTAATAACTCTTCCGATTCATCACGTACATTTACAATTTTATAGGTCTGCGTTACGCCACCTTCATAAGAGAGTTGTACACTATTACTATGCAAAATTCTAAACCGACTTAAATTAAGTTCATCAGAGGTGATAGATGCTGCAATAGCATCTAATGAAGTCATACTTGGGACTACAATATTAATTTCGCCAAAAGCTGTTTCTTTGTTATCCACAATAGTTGGATCTATAATTTCCGTAGAAACTGGAGTGATCCCAAATAACGGAAAAGCAGATAACTTTGCATCTACAATATTAATTTTTGCGTTTCCATTATTAGGACTAGTGGTATCATCATCTGAGCTACAACCTATAAAAATGGTAGCAATTAAAACTATTATTAAACTTGGTATTCTATTTTTCATTTTTTTCATTTTATACTTTTTTGAAAGTAAAAGTATTTGCACTGCCTTTTCTTTAAAAACTTATATGGTGAATTGCCTTGTTTTTTTTGTGAATGACTAAAAACAAATGGTGAGCATTTTTTATAACATAGGAATACTAGGTTGTGGTTTGAAATGTAATAGTATAGCTAACCCCTGGGTTTGAAATAATATTAACAGTTCCTTTAATTTGTTTGGTTAATCCTTGGATTAGTTTCATGCCTAAAGACGGACTGTTTTCTATCTTAAAATCGTTGGGAAGACCAATACCCGAATCCATAATTTTTATGGCACATATCTCATTATTTTGACGGGCTTCAATTGTAATGATTCCACTTTTTTCATTAGGAAAAGCATACTTAATACTATTGGCAATAATCTCGTTTATAATCAGTCCACATGGTACTAAATGATCCATATCCAGATAGATTTTATCAATGTTGGTTTTGATCTGAATATTTTGCTCAGGCAGGTTATAACTCGTACTAAAATAGGATAATAAGTTTTCTAAATAACTCTGCAAATTGATTGTCGATAAATCGGAAGATTTATACAAACGTTCATGAATAATCGCCATGGCTTGAATCTTATTCTGAATTTCCTGTATAATTTCAACTGAACTTTTCTTAGCACTAAATTGATTTTGCAAATTCAATAAGCTAGAAACAATTTGTAAATTATTTTTAACCCTGTGATGCACTTCTTTTAGTAAAATTTGATTATCATTTAATGCTTCCTCTAATTTTTTGTTAGTCTTTTGTTTGCTTTTGTATGCATAGACTAAACCTGCAATTACCAAAGCCAAAAGGAATATTCCAAGACTTAAAAATAGCAGTGTATTTCTTTGATTCTTATTTTCTAAGTCTTTAACTTTATTCTGATTAGCAAGAAGTTTAAGTTCTTTATCTTTTGATGCAACATCAAACCTTGCTTCAATTTCTTTTAACTGTTTATTTTTTTCTTTATTAAATAAGGAGTCTTTTATTGTATTATACCGTACTAAATATTGATAGCTTTTAGCATCTTCTTTTTTACGATGATAATACAAATGCATAGCTTCATAAACTTCAGACAGTTTGGGTAAAGCATTAATTTTATTAGCTAATTCTAAAGCAAGTTTATAACTTTCTTCTGCCTTTTGCTGGTTATTAATTTGCTCATAAACGTTTGCTAAGGTTAAATAAGCAAGTGTTTTATCTTCGGAATAACCTGTAATTTCTGTTTTATCTAGAATGCTTTGCGCGTATTTTTCAGCTTCATTGTATTTTTTTTCTTCGATACTGATTTGCGCTAAATTATTAAGTGCTGTAATTTCAATACCCAAATTATCATGAGTTTCTGAAATTTTCAAGACTTCGTTTAAATTTTTACGAGCTATAGCGTACCTTTTTTGACGCATATACATTTCGCTAATATTCACCAAAACATGTGCTCTGTACGTTTTATTCTCTGGTTTTTCGGATAGTTTTAGAGCTTTTTGATAATAGACATTTGCCCTTTCATCATCCTTTAGTGTACAAGAATATAGCGTACCCATATTATTACTTAGCCCAACAATTAGGTTATCTTTATTTTCGTCTTCATAAATTTTAAGCGCTTTTAAATACAAATCTAAAGCCTCTTTATAATTGCCCAAGCGTTTATAAATAACACCTATATTATGATAACTTTTTCCAATGCTCAAATTAAGATTAAGAGATTTTGCCATTCGTAATGTTTCTTTATAATGATACATTGCCGAATCCAATTTCGATGCATCACTATATAGATTGCCTAATCTTACATGTAATAAACCAGAATGTTTATTGATGGAGTCTTTTAAAACTTCCAGACCTCTTTTAGCAAAACCTATCGCTTTAGGAATATTTTTTCGCGAATATTTATTGGTTAATTGAATATAAATTTGAACCTTTTCTTCTGCCGAACTTTCTAACAAACGCTGTTCTAAGCTATCCATTTGTGCTTTAGTATTTGTCACAATAAAGCAAGTAAGAATTATAAGTATAAATTTGAACTGTTTCATTTTTTTAAAGAATATCTAATCGATTTAACAATTCGCTTTTATAAGCTTTACTAATGGGGATTTTTTGATCGTTAATAATGGCAAAATTATGATCAATTTTTTCAATTTTATCCAACGCTACAATATAAGAACGATGGATTCTTAAAAATTTATCTTCTGGAATTTTCCCCTTTAAATCTTTCAAAAACATATTAGCGATCTCTTTTCCTTTCACCGTAAATATGAGGGAATAATTATCCATAGCTTGTACCCAAAGAATATCGTTTATTTTAATGCTTGTTAATTGCGATTTATTTTTAATAAACAACGTGTTGGCTACTTTTTGTTGTGTAATGGAACTCTTTTTTTCTTTGCTCTTTTTTAAGGCTACCTGAATAGCAAAAGACAATTCTTTAATATTGAATGGTTTTAATAAAAACCCAAACGGATTTGTATTTAGCGCCTTTTTAAAAGTCGCATCATCACCATTTCCTGTTAAAAAAATAATTGGCGTTTGGTATTTTTCATAAATTGATATTGCTGTAAATATCCCGTCTTTCTCACCCGAAATCTGAATATCCATCAATACAATATCTGGGTTTGAATCCTCAACTTGATGCATAGCATCGTCATAATCTGAAGCAATTCCTACCACATGATAATCCAATTTCTCTAGACTTGTTTTTAAATCCAAAGCAATGGTAAATTCATCTTCAACTACTAATATTTTTATAGGATTCATTATCGCTTTTAAGATGTGTATCGTCTTTCAAAATTAGTGTTTTTATTTTCAGTTTGGCTACTGAAATACGTTCAAAAATTTTATTTTCAAAAAACAATTTAGTCGCTAAAAATTTGATCGCCTAAAACAGTTCCTTATACACTTTTTGTTCAATTTAAAACAGTCTCAAAAACAATACCGTTTATTAATACATTTTATCTTGAGAGATATTTAGTTCTTTAATAACCATATCTTGAAGTGTTTTTAATTCTTTATCGTAATTAATACTTTCTTCACTTTCTCTTAGCTCAGATAAAACTTCAAAAATAAAATTATCTTCCCCAGATTGATTCCAATCTTTTTGAAAGTTTTTATTTCTGTGACTCCCAAATTTAAGTTCCATTTTATGCCTTTTCCATTTAGAAACCATATCAAGGCTATTGTCTATTAAAACTTTATTATTACCCATGCTTTTTATTTGAAAAACTCCCATCGGAAATTTCATTTGTTTGTACTCCTCTTTTAATTGTTTTTTTGATTTCATAAACTTCTTATTTGGTTTCATCTATTGGAAGTAGTCGCGAATCTTCTAAGGCTTGGATTCTGTGTCCAATTCCCTTAATTCTCGCATCACAAATTTTTGTCCCGCCTCTATCTGGAAGTTAAATAGGCTTCTTTCATTTTTTAATTGAAATTTAAAATATCATCTATTTGCTTTTTTGAATTTTCAATAAATTCAGAATATGATTCTGGACTTATTCTATTAAGATAAAATACAAGTAATCCTGTGATAGTATATTTCAATTGTATTTTTAGCGCCTCTATTTCATCTACCTGAATTATATTTTTGGTCTGACAATAATTCCAATCAGATTCACATACATCTCCTAAAGAATTATTAATAATATTGATTATAGAAGATTTGTTACCCATATTATCCATTTTTACAATAAAAAATAAATCGAATATTCCTGGATATTCAATAAAGTATCGCATATAAGCCACAACTGTTGCTTTTAAACTATCGATTCCTTCTGTTCCTTTATTTGTATTTTCTTCCACAAATAATTTACACTCTTCTTGAAAATCAACGATACAATAAAACAACAATTCATTTACATCCTTAAAATAATTGTATAAGGTTGCATATGAATAACCCGCCTTATCAGCAATATTCCTAACACTTAAACTCTGAATGCCTTCTGCTTTTAGTATTTCTTTTGTAGCATGAATGAAATATCCTTTCATTCTTTTTTCTTGTATTTCCTTATTCTTCATTATTAAAATTAACCGCTTATCATTTAACACTGCAAATATAATTAACAATGTTAATAATACTAATATTGTTAATGATTTTATTAATTTAGCGGTTATGGATTTTTAATCCAAAGCACATTAAGTAACTTATTGTTGCCTCTTAAAATTATATCATGGAACTAAATTATTACCAAATAGATGCTTTTACCGATACAATATTCGGTGGAAATCCTACTATCGTAGTCCAATTAACTGAATGGCTTAATGATTCATTACTTCAGAATATCGCTAAAGAAAACTCAGTAGATGCTACTGCTTTTTTTATTAATAATGAAAATACTATTGAATTAAGATGGTTTACGCCTGATTTAGAGCTTGATTTATGTGGCCATGCCACCCTTGCTACCGCACATGCCTTAAACTCTATTTTGGATTACGGAAAAAACAAAATAACATTCAATACTAAAAGTGGACCACTCTATGTTAACGTAAAAAACGACCAATATGAAATGGACTTACCTGAAAGGGATCCAGTGAAGGTATTGTTACCTGATTTTATTAGGGATTCTCTTAATAAGCAACCGAAAGAAGTACTAAAGGCAAGAGATTATATATTGGTTTATGAAAATGAAGATGATGTAAGGAATATTAAAATAGATAAAAACATATTTGACCAAGAAAATATTGATCCAGGAGGCGTTGCGATTACTGCTAAAGGAAATGATGTTGATTTTGTATCTAGATTCTTCATTCCACAAGCAACAATATTCGAAGACCCTGTTACAGGTTCTTCCCATGCTTCATTAACTCCTTACTGGAGTAAAGTTTTAAAGAAAAGTGAATTATCGGCTATGCAACTATCAGCGAGAACAGGAAAACTGCTTTGCACAAGCAAAAAGGACAGAGTCTTAATTGCAGGCAATGCAAAAACATATTCCGAAGGCACTATAACTATTGAGTAAACTACTGAGGACTGAACAGCAACCTGGCTTTTACTATGATGCTAGGACTTAGCAGATTTAATATTAATCTATTTAAAATAAATCATCAAGACCATGGCTATCTTCATTGCACAAATAAAATGGGACAGGGCAAACCCATCAAATTTTAATCATTTATTAATAAGTTATTTTCTTTTATTTTTTCTACTTGTCCAGTTCAATCTAAAGGCGCAGAATAAGGAAAATCATCTGGACAAAGCACTTGTAAATGGCATTGCATTAGGGATTCCTGGTATTTCAGTTGCTATAGGAAGAGGAGATAGTATTGTATGGCGTGGTACGGCAGGATATAGCGATGTGTTGACAAAAACTCCTATAAAAACAAATAGTCAATTTGGTATAGGAAGTATTACAAAAACATTTGTAGCAATCCTAGCACTGCAATTGGCAGAAGAAGGCAAACTTGATCTAAACAACACACCTTCTGATTACCTTGATTCAAAAGCGATAAAAGGAATTCCAAATATTGAAAAAGCAACTTTGCGACAGGTTTTAAACCATCAAAGCGGTATTCCCACTGGGAGTTTCAAAAAGATTGGATTCGTAAAGGAAGAGGCTCATTGATGGATTTAAGTCATATATGGGGCAAAGATGAAACACTACAGTACATTAAAAACATTCCTCCTGATTTCGATCCTGGAGAGAAATATTCTTATTCCAACACCAATTATACAATACTAGGTTTAGTTATTGAGGCGGTTTGCGGCAAGGATTTAACAGTAGCGATTCAAAAAAGGATTTTTAAACCATTGGGTATAGAAAACACCTTTTTGGAATCATTTGAAAAAACTGGAAAAGAGTTTGTTCACCACTATCATTACAGTACTCCTGAATTTGATAAAATTGCTGGTGTACATAAAAAGTTTAATGAAATTCGCCCATTTCTAGTTGAATCTACAGCAGCTAACCTTTCTACTGAATGGGCCGCTGGTGGAATGGCTTCTACTGCAAGTGATTTAGTAAAATGGGGACAAGCTCTACTTGCAAAAAAAACAATTAATAAATCAGTATTTGAAGAGTACTTTACGTATTACCCACCTAAAACAACATCCCCCTCTCCGCTAAAATATATGCAAGGAATCTATAAACTAGAAAATTACTACAAAGGGAAAACAGTAATAGGACATTCTGGAGGTACACTAGGTTTTTCTGCTAATATGTTTTGGATTGAAGACACCGATATTGTTATTGTAGCCTTGGCCAATGTTGGTAATATGCATAGCGAACTAAAACAATCTCCTACATCCTTTTTTTACTGGAGTATTTTATTCCCTGCTGTATTAAAGTATTTGGATTCCGAATAAATATAGAAATCAAAGTGAGTATGCAACGATTATTATAGTTAATACATATTCAATCATATTTCTGTATACAGTTCATTATGGAGTATCATTATTTTTCAACTTTGTATAATAACTGAACTAATCCAGTAGAAAATGTTTTGTTATCAATCAATTTTAATTTTGTTCTATTCTGAATATCAATAAACAAGGATTTTCCACGTCCAAGAATAAGAGGATGAACAGAAATCATTAATTCATCAACAAGCTTGGCATTAATCATATCGGTCGCCAAACTCGCTCCACCAAAAAGCCAAATATCTTTTCCTTCAGCTTTTTTTATTTGGTTAACCTCTTCTTCAATATTATTACTAATTATTTTTAGACTATTACTCCCATTCTTTAATGTCCTGGAAAAAACAACTTTCTTTTTGTCTAAAAACGCATTTGGCATTTCCCTAACCAATTGCTCATAACTTTTTCTTCCAAAAAAGATAGTATCAATTCTATTTAAAAACTCTTCCATACCGTAATCCTGGTCCATTAAACACCAGTCAATTTCTCCATTTCCTCCCTCTATATAGGAATCTAAGCTGGTGCATAAATTTAGTATTATTTTCCTTTCTTTCATTTGTTTTAAATTAGTGTTCATAAAAAACCCATTTTTATACAGTAGCCTTTCTATGAGGAGTGGTTATCCGTCTTTTTATTATATAAATGTGAAAGCAAAATTACTTAGCTCTATCTTAACAAAATTGTACAAAATTAACCTAGCTCAAAATTATATTCGAAAATGCAATATGGTTATGTAGTTGTCTTTGCCTAAACTGAGACGGCGTTAAATTTGTAATTTTCTTAAAGGTTCTTATAAAATGCGATTGGTCATAAAAACCACATTCTAAAGCAACTTGAGTCAACCTTTTTTGAGGTTGGTTCCACATCATCTGAGTTACAAGATTGATTTGCTTTATTTGAAAATATTTTTTTGGCGTAATTCCAATTACATCTTTAAACTGCGTAATTATATGTTTTGAAGAAAAATTTATATCCTCTGCTATTTTTTTTAACCGCAATCCATAATCAAAATTAGTATTCGCAAGTAATACCAATAATTCATTTACAACTTTGGGGCAACTCCTATTCATCGAATTTTCCATAAAAAAACTAGTAAACGCATTAATCTTTTCCAACGCATTTAAAGAATCTAGTCTTTCTAAAAACTCATCTTTCTTATTGAAGAATAAAGAATTAACATCCAAGGGAAATTGAGCGTCAAATTCTGCAATAGATAAACCAAAGATTTGATAAATTTTATGAGGATCTAGAAAAACACCTAGCGCTTCGTACTTTCCTTTTACTCTTGTACTTATCAAAGATGGCTTTATTCTTGAAAATAGAAGTGATTGTTCTTGCTTACTATTATTTAAACTAAAGACATCTCCAAAATTAATAATAAGTTCATGCTGTAAAAATGGAATGCTGGTTGAATCAATATCTATTTTTTCTTTTTCTGAAAACCAAATAGTTCCTAATTCATTCTTTACTGATGTACTTTTAATTTTATAAGGCATTCTTTCTTAAAGATGATCAATACAAAAATACTCTTACTAACGCTATAAATTCATATAAAAAATAAGGCAGTTTCATTTTAGAAGAGTAATATTTGTGAAAACAAAAAAACCGACTCGTTAAAGTCGGTTTTCAGTTTGTACAGGCGGAGAGACTCGAACTCTCACACCTCGCGGCACTAGATCCTAAGTCTAGCGTGTCTACCAATTCCACCACGCCTGCAAAAGGGATGCAAATATAACTATTTGTTTTAATAAAAAACAACGTAATTCGTAAAAAAATATCTCTTTTTCCTATTTTTACCCAACATCAAATTTTAAACAAGTATGCAAAACATTGATACCTATATTGCTAAGCACAAAAATCGCTTTATTGAAGAACTTATTGAACTCTTAAAAATACCATCAATAAGTGCAGATAAAGCATACCATGATGATGTTATTAAAACATCTGAACTCATAAAACTACAATTAGAGAAAGCTGGTTGCGATAGCGTAGAAATATGCGAAACGCCAGGATACCCTATTGTATATGGCGAAAAAATGGTGGATAAAAATTTACCAACCATATTAGTCTATGGTCATTATGATGTGCAACCTGCAGATCCGCTAGAATTATGGGACAGTGATCCTTTTACTCCAATTATCAAAAAAACAGAAAAGCATCCTGATGGTGCTATTTTTGCCAGAGGTGCCTGTGATGATAAAGGACAAATGTACATGCATGTAAAAGCATTAGAATTTATGACGAGTACAGATCAGCTTCCTTGTAATGTAAAATTTATGATTGAAGGAGAGGAAGAAGTAGGTTCTAACAACCTTGCTTGGTTTGTAGAACGTAATCATGAAAAACTAGCTAACGATGTTATTCTTATTTCTGATACTGGAATGATTGCCAACGATATTCCATCAATTACTACTGGATTAAGAGGGTTGAGCTATGTTGAAGTTGAAGTTACTGGGCCAAATAGAGACCTACATTCAGGATTATATGGTGGTGCTGTTGCCAATCCAATAAATATCCTTAGCAAAATGATTGCCTCATTACATGACGAAAACAACCATATTACCATTCCTGGTTTCTATGATAATGTTGAAGAACTTAGCACAGAAGAACGTGCAGAAATGGCAAAAGCTCCTTTTTCTTTAGAGGATTATAAAAAGGCACTTGATATTGATGCTGTATATGGTGAAAATGGGTATACCACAAACGAAAGAAACTCCATAAGACCTACATTGGATGTAAATGGAATATGGGGTGGCTATACTGGTGAAGGCGCAAAAACAGTTATTGCCAGTAAAGCTTATGCCAAGATATCTATGCGCTTGGTTCCTAATCAAGATTGGAAAACGATTACCGATTTATTTGCCGAGCATTTTACAAAAATTGCTCCTGAAGGTGTAACTGTTGTTGTAACTCCACATCATGGTGGACAAGGTTATGTTACTCCAACAAATACAATTGGATACAAAGCTGCAAGCAAAGCATATGAGCAAACCTTTGGAAAAACTCCTATTCCTCAACGTAGTGGCGGTAGTATTCCTATTGTGGCCTTGTTTGAAAAAGAACTTAAGAGCAAAACTATTCTAATGGGATTTGGACTTGATAGCGATGCCATACATTCTCCTAACGAGCATTTTGGCGTTTGGAACTTTCTTAAAGGAATAACAACTATTCCATGGTTTTATAAATACTTTACAGAAATGAAAAGCAATTAAGGAATCTGCTCAGAAAACATACAAAAATAAAATAAGTGTTTTTCTGATTATTTATTTTTAGACTGATCTCCTTTGTTATTACTATTAAATTTTGGTCAAACAAAACGATACAGACGGCTCATATGATAATAAATATGAGTCGTTTCTATTTCTAAAACTCAAAAACATGCTAAAAAAAGCATAATTTTTCCTTTTTTCGCATAAATAGTGCTTCTTAGACGCAACAAAATCAGTTTATTATCCGTTACTTGTAATAACGCATTTACTAATAATGTGAATCATCATCAATCAAAAAACTACGTAAAAATGATAAAAAAATTCTTCTGGATGTGCTCTGGCGCTGATCAAGACATTTTGGAACAATGTTCCAAATCCGAACAAATAAAACAAGCCGGTATTGGAGGCTCTGTATTTTTTACAGCCATAATGGCTTTTATAGCTTCTGGCTATGCCTTATATACCGTTTTTGACAATGTATATACCTCTATATTTTTTGGTTTTATTTGGGGCTTACTCATATTTAATTTAGATCGGTTTATTGTTTCTTCAATCCGAAAAAAGGAAAATCCAAAATCCGAATTTATTCAGGCCATTCCAAGGTTAATATTAGCACTGATTATTGCCATTGTAATTTCAAAACCTCTTGAGCTTAAAATTTTTGAAAAAGAGATTGATAGCGTACTTTTAGAAGAAAAAAACAACTTATCTCTTGCTAATCAAGATCAAATAGCACTACAATACAATCCTAGTATTGAAAAAACAAAAAACGAGATAACTGCACTAAACCAAGAAGTTATCACTAAAGAAAAAGAAGTAAATGCACTTTATAGCACTTATATTTCTGAAGCCGAAGGTACAGCTGGAACTAAAAAGCTAGGAAAAGGACCAGTATATGCTGAAAAGAGAGAAAAGCATGATGCATCATTAAACGAATTACAGGCTTTAAAACTAGCTAATGCTGGTAAAATAAAAGCAAAGGAGGCTACTATACTGAAGCTTACAGAAACGTATAATGATAAAGTGAGTTCTTCACAACCAATAATTGACAACTTTGATGGATTGATGGCTAGAATAAATGCATTAAGCAAGCTTCCATGGTTGCCTTCCTTTTTTATATTCTTACTGTTTTTAGCCATTGAAACTGCTCCAATATTAACTAAATTAATGTCTCCAAGAGGTGAATATGACATTAAACAAGATGATAGAGAACATACTGCAAAGGAATGGGTTAATCAGAAAAAACAACAACGCAACAACCTTTCAAAAACAGATACCATTCTTAATAATAAAGTATATACCGATATTGCTGAAGAAGAAGAATTATACAACTATAAGAAGAAAAAGGCTCAAGAGTTACTAAAACTACAAGAGGATGCCTTTTACGCACATCAGAAAAAAAGTCTATAAACTGACAACAGTATTAAACATGAAAAAGTCCTAACAATTATAGTTAGGACTTTTTCGACATTAACTCAAATTACTACATGAAATTCTTATTGCTGTATCAAAATTATTTTTTTGGTATAGCCTTTTAGACAATATCTAAAACTAATTCTCCTCCAATAATATTAAATTTATTAAATTCTAAAATTTCATTGGAATTGCTATATTGAATGAAACCCATAGTTTCTTTTTCTTTACCCTCATTTGCCATCGTGTTCTTGTTTTAAATTATACTACTAATTTAATCTAGAACATCATGATTAATTATTTTTTTCGATTGAGTAGATATAACTATAGCCGAATAGATAGATTGCTTCGATGAATTTATTGAGTGTTGCCCACTTGATTTAAATTGCAGTTAAATTCCTACCTAAAAACTAGGAATTAATAACTTGCAAAAAGGCAAGATTTATTGCGATTTTTCTTTATAATTCTTTAATGCAACTGCTAAGCTGTCTTTCCAAGAGCAGATATTAAAGAGGAACTCTTTTTTAACTTTAGTTTTATCTAAAACACTATATTTTGGTCTTGTTGCTACTTGTGGAAAAGAGGCAGACGAAATGGGAGAAACAGTGATGTTAATATTAGATAGTTCGAAAATAGTTTTAGCAAAATCATACCATGTTGCAACACCTTCATTACTATAATGGTATATACCATAGGCCTTACTATCAGTTGCGATAATTGTTAAAACTAATGCCGCCAAATCCATTGCATAGGTAGGCGTCCCTGTTTGATCATCTACTATAGCTAGTTCTGATTTGTCCTCTGCTAGACGTAACATCGTTTTCATAAAATTATGTCCATACTCGGAATACAACCATGAGGTTCTGATAATAAAATACTTATTTGTTTTCTCCATCAGATTGCCTTCGCCAAGCAGCTTTGTTTTTCCGTAAACTCCTAACGGACTAACCTCATCTTCTTCTTTATACGGAGTTGATTTTGTTCCATCAAAAACAAAATCTGTAGAAATATGCACTAATACAGTATTATGTTTTGAGCAAATTTCAGCTAAAGAAGTAGCTGCATCTGCATTTATACTCATGGCTTGGTTTTTATCGCTTTCGGCTTTATCTACATTTGTATATGCAGCACAATTAATGCAATAGGCATAACCATTCTTTTCAAAATCAACAGCTAGCAAATCTTTATTTGTAACATCCAAATCCTTTGATGTTTTAAAAACAAACTGATAGGGTATATCTGATATTTGCACACTATTTTTGATACAAGTAGCTAATTGCCCACCAGCACCAGTAACTAATACTTTTTTCATCTTTACATTTCTTTAAACGTAGGCAATTCCAAATCTTTCTCTGAAATAATAAGTGCTGACTCTTCTAATTTCCAATCTATAGCTAGTGTTTTATCATTATAAACAATACCGCGTTCTGCTTCCTTACAATATATATTATCACATTTATAAAGAAAGCTAGCAGTATTACTTAGTACTACAAAACCATGAGCAAAACCTCTAGGTATATATAATTGTTTGTTGTTTTCGGAAGATAATAGGGTAATCAATTTTTGCCCATAGGTACTTGCATCCTTTCTTAAATCTACAATAACATCTAAAACTTCGCCTTGCAATACCCTTACCAACTTAGCTTGAGCAAATTCTCCAATTTGATAATGTAGCCCTCTTAGCACTCCTTTTTTTGAGAATGACTGATTATCTTGAACAAAATTAATTTCCTTATTTGTTAATTCTTCAAATTTTGTTTTATTGTAGGCTTCAAAAAAAGCACCTCTTTTATCATTAAAAACTGATGGTTCTATTATAAAACAATCTTTAAATTTTGTCTCTACTATTTTCATACAACTTAAAAGCTTGCCACAAATTTATAGCATATCTGCTTTGTTAGCATCACAAAAAGCTAAAGTTCTTAGAAAATATGATTAAAAAGTATAGAGAATAAAAAAATCAGCACTTAGCATTACTGCTAAACACTGATCTCTATTGAGTTCTAAAATCGTTTTTTTCTATTTTTGAATTACAAGAGGTTTAACCTTCTCATTAATTCTGGCCTATTACTTCTACTAATTGGTATAACATCTTTAGCGATCAACACGCTATTATCTTCTATATCAATTATTTTCATGAAGTTAATAATATACGACCTATGTATTTGCAGAAATTTATTGTCTGGTAATTTTTCATAGATTTTCTTTAATGTAGAATGAACTACAAAATTCCCAGAATCTGTTTTTATATTGATATAATCTCCTTTTGCCTCAATTATTGTAATTTCATCAAGGTTAAGTTTTATCAATCTTCTATCTATATTAATATATAGTTCTTTTGTTGCTGCTCCAGCTCCATTTGTTGCTGGTTGCAATCCTGAATTTTCTTCAACAGTTTCTTTCGAAGTTTCTATTATTTTTTTCAGTTTTACCAAAGCTTTATCAAATCTTGATTTTTGAATTGGTTTCACTAAATAGTCAATCACAGCCTCATATTCAAATGCTTCTAGAGCAAAGTTTTTATCAGAAGTGATTAATATAATTTTCGGCGGCTCTTTCACCGTTTGTGCGAAGTCTAGTCCTGAAAAACCAGGCATATGGATATCTAAAAACACCACATCTACTTCGTGATTGTTTAAAAATATCATTGCATCAATAGCATTAGAAAATTCTTCAACAATTTCTAATTCATCGCTAAAAACACAAAGCTGGCTAACAATAGCTCTAGATGCTTCCTCATCGTCTACAATAATGCATTTCATAAAACCCCAATATCTATTATATGTTTATTTTTCTTTATTAAATATATGAAAAAAAAGTCTTTTCATATTGTATTAGTACATAAATGATGTGAAATAGCTTACAGTTGTTGTAAAACTACAAATCGCGTATAAAATATTCCATAGTATCTAAAATTCCTGTGAAACTTGTAAATAATTTCTCATCCCCTTTTTTTAGATCTTCTTCAAAATCTTCAGATATTTTATATCCTTTTTTTAATCCAACTAGCCCTATTTTATGTTTTATTTTGTGTACTAAACTTGCTGCTTTCTTATGGTCTTTATCTCCAAAGGCCTCTGAAAAAGCGGTTCGCTCTTTTGCAAACTCCCTTTTTATTATCTCTATAATTTTAGTTTCGAAAACCTGATCTCCTCCAGATAAGTCTTTGATATACGTTAAATTTGGCGTTTCTTTCATGAATCCTTCTTTTTTAATGTAAAATAAAAAATGCTTCCCTCACCCACTTTTGACGTTGCCCAAACAGTACCTCCAAGCGTATTTACTACACGCTTTACAATAGACAAACCTATACCACTAGATGTACTTTCATTATCTACCTTTTGAAAAATATCAAAAATTGTAGGAAGATGCATCTCTGCAATACCTATTCCATTATCTGAAATAGCAAATTCCCACATTTTTCCTTCATCGCTAACTGATATTTTAATCTCTCCGTCTTTTTTTTCTCCAATTGCATCTATTCCATTTGCTATAATATGTTGAAACAATTGTTGAAACATAAATGTATTGCCATCTACATCAGGCAATGTATCTTCTAGTATTACTTTTATTGTTTTGGGGATAACATTAACTCTAATAATTTCTTTTACTAGTTTATCTAATTTAATCGTTTTTCTTTCTCTAGTTTGATGATCTACAGTTGAATAATTTAAGATGCCTTCGATTAAGTAATCCATCTTTTCTAAATTTTTAAAAATATCGTCTACATTTTCTTTTCCTGCACTAGACATCCCTTTTATTTCTTCTTCCTTTAACCAATTTAGAATTGCATTTACATTTCGTAATGGTTTTTTTAAATCATGAGAAACCATATGCACATAGCCGTTTAAAGAAACATTGTTACGCTCCATATTGCTAAACTCATTTTCGCGCTCCATATTAATCTTTAGAATCTTTTCTGCCATGTTCTCTACAAGGTTGGCCAAGTTGAGCGCATCTAGTTCTTCTAAATTTAATTCTTTCTTTTTGCCTTGGATATTTTTTCCAAGAAGACGAATTGCACTATTTAAAGAAGAGATTATTTTTTTCTGGCTTAACGATTCATCATTTAGTTTTAAATTAGCCTCGTATAGTTCTTGAGAGCTTACAGCATAGGTACGCTGTGTCATCCGTAATTGTTCTTCGTAATTTTCATAAGAAGAATTTACTGCAGCAATAAACTCTGAGACATCTGCCTCGTTTATATTGTTACCTAAATCTAGGTGTTTTCTAATTTGAATTTTTAAAAAAGAATGCATGTATTATTAAGTAAGGTTAAGTTCATGATTACTTGGGGGCAATTTTATCTAACACTATTTTCATGTACTACTGTCTTTTTTATGGTAAAGAAAAAAGTAGTACCTACATTGATTTCACTTTCCAACCAAATTTCACCTTGGTATATTTCTATTATTTTTTTTACGATTGACAATCCTATTCCTGTTGAACGCTCTTTATTTCCTACAGACTCAAATATTTTAAATATTTTTTCGTGATATTCTTTTGGGATTCCAACGCCATTATCTGAAATACTAAATTGCCAGTGAGAGCCAAAATCTTTATAATCTATTTCTACTAGTCCTTCATCTTTTTCTATATGGACAACAGAATTACTAATTATGTTTTGAAACAACTGATGAAATCTAGTTTCATCCCCTTTTATAAAAGGTAATTCTCTTGCTGTTACAATTTTAACATGATCCGGAATAAAAATAACATCACTTATTTTTTTAATTATCTTATTGAGGTCTACATCTACACTTTTTAAATCATCTTTATTAATTGAAGAATAATTTAATATCCCTCCAATCAATTTATCCATAGACTCTATTTTTTCTTGCATCATATTTAAATTATAAACTCCGTTTTCATCTAAAACATCTTTATAATCCTCATTTAACCAAGTGGCAAGTGCACTTACACTTCGCAAGGGTGATTTTAAATCATGGGAAACAATATGTGCATATTCTTGAAGACTTCTATTGCTACTTTCCAATTCTTGAATTAGTAGTTTTTCTTGTTTCTTAGCCGCTATTTCTTCTCTTATATCTTCTATAATTAATACTTGATACAACACAATACCAGTATTGCTTTTTACATCACTGGTGGTGGTTCTAGTAATTACAGAAGTGCCATCTTCTCTTACATACTCTATTGTGGAGTATATATTAGCGGAATAGCCTTCCACTTCCTTATCGTTTCTAGAATACATTAATGGTATTATTGATTTGCCCATTAGATCTCTTTCTGTATATCCTATAAGGTTTTGGAATGCTGTATTGGCTTTTATTATTGTATTGTCAATTAATAAAACAACTCCCAATGGTGAATTATCCACAATAATTTGCAATTGTTTTTGCTGCTCTTCTATTTTACTTTGTGTTCTTATTTCTTCAGAAATATCTTCAGCCAGTACAATTTCAAATTCTATTTCACCTTTTCTATTTCTAACTGCCGATACCGTAGTTCTTGCCCAGATAAGAGAACCATCTCTTCTAAGAAATCGTTTTATTAAAGTAAAACTATCTGCTTCTCCAGACTTTAACTCTCTCATTTTATGCAAAAGAATAGGCATATCTTCCTTATGGGATAGAATTCTATAACTTTTTAATTGCTTTAATTCATGAAAAGAATAACCCGTTAGTTCTTCAAAAGCTACATTTGCTTTTACCAGATCTTTACCTTTGGTAAGTGCAATTGCTATTGGAGATCTATTTACAATTACATCTAATTGTCGTCTTTGTGTTGCTAATAATTCTTTAATTTGGCTTTCTCTGGTTATATCTCTAACAATACCTTGTGCGGCAATAGGGTTTCTATGTCTATCATAAATAATACTAGAGTTAATTGATATTAACTTCTCCTCATTTTTACTTGTAACAATTTTTGCGGTCAAATTTGGTAACGCCCCTAATGCTCTTAATTTCTCAAAAGAACGTTGCGTTTCTTCTAAATAATCTTGATGAACCAAGTTCATTACATTAACGTTTTGGTTTTCTCCAGTCCCCAAAAGATCTTTAGCAGCATTATTCATTTTTATAATATTACCATACATATCAACTACTACATATGCATCTAATATATTAAGAAAAACACCCTCTAATTCTGATGTTTTCTCTATTAATAATCCTTCTAGTTTTGAATTTGTTTCTTTTAACTGTTGGGTAGTTAAATGATGCTCCTTGGATTTTTCTTCCAAGATCTCTTCAGCCCTTTTTCGTGCTTTTTTTTGACGTTCAAGCTCTTTCTCTAATAAGACTTCTCGCTTACTAGTCTGCTCTCTGTGATATGATGAACCTAACTTTTGTTCCATTGTCTAACAATAATTCTGTACCTATATTGGCTTCTAGCTTAAAATATTTAAATGCCCGCTCAATAAAGGCTACTGCAAATTTATACAGCCATCTTTGTGAGGAATATATGATTGTTAATGAATCTTTAGTTCTATCAACTACATCATAACTTGGAATATCTTCATTTGGATAGTGTTTTCTTAACTGAGAAATAAAATATTCATCTAGCTTAGCTAACATTGCTAACGGCTCATTAAATATTTTAAAAAGATCACTATAATTCTTTTCCAAATAATTACATATATATCCTCCATATTCATAGAGTATTTCATTTTTTGATTCCTTCGTTTTTAAAACAAGATTATCAAGTAAAGTAAAAAACTCATCTATTTCATAATCGCCTATGGCTGTATAGATACCTTCAGATTTTAATTCTGACTTCTCTAACACAAAGTCTAAAGTCTCCAAACCATATGTTTTTTCTACCATTTCTAAAAATTCAGTAAAAACTACCCCCTTCATCAACTAACATTTGTAATAAAATAACTACATAAAAAGTAATATATTGCTTCTGCCTGCTGTTTTTCGACAAACGGAAACCATAATACTATACTTTTACAAGCTCATTTAACGTCCAATAACTTAAAACTGCTTTAATTTTTTCTTGATATTCTTCAAAACGTAATGGTTTTACAATATAGCCAGCAATACCAATCTTATAACAAGAAACTAAATCGTTCTGATTTATGGATGTTGTTACCACAATTGCTGGAATATACTTTAATACATCATCACTTTTTAATGTTATTAAAAACTCAATTCCATTAACTCTAGGCATATTTAAATCTAACAGAATAATATCTGGAAGTCTATCTTTATTATTTAAGATACTAAGAGCTTCCTCTCCGTTGTTTGCTTCAATAATTTCGTGTTCCACTCCTAATTTGGAAACTGTACGATGAAATTTCATTACTTCAATAGCATCGTCTTCGATGAGGAGAATTTTTAAGGCCATGACAAAGGTTTTAAATATAAAAGTACTGTATCCGCATATTTATACTGTTGTAGTATAGACTAAACTTTAAATAAGTGTCGACGAATGGTCTTTGTGAAGCGTTAAGTGACTACACCTAGCAAAAACGCATTTCGCCGATATTTACCTGCCAGTTATCGTTTTTTATGCTGTTATACACTAATTTGAACTGTAGTAAATGTAGCTAAAATTGACATGACATAGACTAAAAAACCTACAATAGTTGTGAACTGCACAATTATGATGGTGAAATTTCTATTTTGTTGTTGTATAAATAAAAAAACACCATCGGGATATAATTGTACTAAAAAAAGTCGAAGAATTAAATCTAATAAATACTAAAATTTCCTATCGGGATGATAATAAGACAGATCTAGGCTTGTTTTCTTGTTAGAAACGAGCTCCGAGACTAGTTTTCCTGTAATGGGACCAAGACTCCAACCCATCATGGCATGACCTGTAGCAAAAATTACATTTTTTGATTTTGAGGACCTTCCAATATATGGCATCCCATCTGGCGAAACTGGTCTTAACCCTGTTTTAACCTCTTCCCGCTCTTGTGTATTAATTTTGATCTCAGGATAATACTTGTTTACTGCATCTGCAATAGCATTAACTCTAATTTTATTCACCTTTCTATTTATTCCTGCTACTTCCATAGTACCAGCAAAACGTGTAAAACCATTCATTGGAGTAATAGCCACTTTTGCTTCTGCCAAAATAGAAGGAATAGTTATTCCTGTTGCTCTACTTGTATTCATTCGGTATCCCTTACCAGCTTGCAACAATAATGGTGTCCCTAATTTTTTACTTAAGATATTAGACCATGATCCTGCAGCAATCACAAATTCATCCGCTTTATATGTTGTTATGCCTGTTGATACACTTGCTACTACTCCATTAGTAACCTGTATATCGTTTACATGTTGGTTGGTTAGTATTTTTACTCCAGAATTTAACAAATACGTTTTCATCTCTTGCATAAATTCATGAGGAGTAGTATGCGCATCACAATGATAATGTACTGCTCCTTTAATATCCATCTTAGTATTAGGCTCTAATTCCAACACTTCTTTTGCACTTAAGTCACTAGCTTCTAATCCTTCTTTTCTTGCAATATCAGCTACAGAAATTTCATCCTCCAATGCTTTCTCAGTTTGACATAACATCAATAAGCCTTTCTTTTCATATTGAAATGAAAATTTTTCTTCTTCTTTTATCAATTCAAAAAGTGCTCTACTTTTCTCATTAATAATTTTTAAAGGTCCTGCCGAGCGCAATACATGATTTTTATTACAAGACTTGTTAAATGCATATGCCCATTTTAAAAAATCAAAATCTAAACGTGGTTTTATGTACAACGGACTTGCAGGATTAAACATCCATTTTATCCCTTTCATCATCATCCCTGGCGCGGCTAATGGAATAAAATGACTAGGAGTTATATAACCAGCATTTACATATGAAGCTCCAAAATCCATAGTTGATTGATCTAATACGGTTACTTCATTCCCTTCTTTTTGCAAGAAGTAAGCTGAACATAAACCAATAATTCCACCACCTATTACAACTACACTTTTCATATTCTTTATTTTTAAAATTAAAAACAAGCTATTAAATTAGTTTTTTTCTAATCAAATAGCTTGCTTTTGCAGCAAAAATTATTGTGCTTCTTTTTTATAATTTAGATAACCTGAAACCCATGAGCATATGGATCATCTTCATCATCTATACTAATGGTATTGTATCCATATATTTTTGCCCAGCCTTGTACAGATGGTACAATTGCCTTTTTGCCATCAATAGAAACTTCTTCTTCTACTTTACCAATAAACTTTGATCCAATAAAACTTTCATGAATAAACTCTTCCCCAACTTGTAATTTTCCTTTTGCAAAAAGCTGTGCCATTCGCGCTGAAGTTCCTGTACCACATGGAGACCTATCGATTGCTTTATCTCCATAAAAAACAGCATTTCTACCTGAAGAATCAGCATCTAAAGGATTTCCTGTCCACAACATATGACTTACATCTCTGATAGTACTATCTTCTGAATGCACAAACATATCAGGATATTTCTCGTTTATCTTAGCCCTTAACTCCTGAGAATATTGAATTAATTGACTTGCCGTAAAGTCATGAACACCACTAAAATTTTGCTGTGGATCTACAATAGCATAAAAATTACCTCCATAAGCAACATCAAAAGTAATTTCTCCTAACACAGAAGAAGTAATTGTTAAACTTTCTGCCGCTAAATATGATTTTACATTTTTAAGCTTTACCCAAGATACCTTTCCATTGTTTTCTCCGTAAGTTATCTCTACCAAACCAGCTGGAGCTTCCATACGTATCTTTCCTGGAATCTTAGGAACCACCAAACCTTCTTCTATAGCTATTGTAATGCTTCCTATAGTTCCATGTCCACACATTGGCAAACAACCAGATGTTTCTATAAATAAAATTGCAAAATCATTTTCTGGATTATGAGGCGGAAATAAAATACTTCCACTCATCATATCATGTCCTCTTGGCTCAAACATCAACCCTTTTCTTACCCAATCGTATTCTTTAAGAAAATGCTGACGCTTCTCGCTCATAGTTTCCCCTATCAACTTTGGTCCTCCTTCTTTAATAACTCTTACAGGGTTACCACAAGTATGCGCATCTATACAAACAAAAGTACTCTTCATTATCAATCTATTTTTCCTTAAATAAAAACAAAGCTGTATTGCAGCTTTGTTTTTATAATTCTATTTCATTTTTATTTTAAAAAAACTGGTAATAATTCTTCTGGAAAATCTTGATAAGAAAATGGTCTTACCCATCTTTTTATAGCATTAATTCCTACTGCGGTAAATCTAGAATCTGTAGATGAAGGGTATGGCCCACCATGTGTCATGGCTCCAGTAACTTCTACTCCTGTAGGTACACCATTAAAAATAATTCGTCCTACTCTATTTTGCAATGCAGATACGATATCCGTTAATTCAGCAAAATCAGATTTTTCTGCAATTAATGTTCCTGTAAGTTGTCCTGATAAACTAGAAATCACTTGAAGTAATTCAGCTTTATCTGCACATTTTACAACTAATGAAAATGGTCCAAAAACTTCCTCTTGTATTTTTGAGTTTTTTATAAAATCTGCTCCAGATACAGTTGCTAATTCTGAAGCTCCATAATTTGCAGATACTTCATCATTATTAGCCTTACCAACAACAGTAACCCCTCCTTGCCCAGTTACTAATGCTCCATTTGAAACATAAGCACTTTTTATATTGGGGTGCAACATACATTGCGAATCTATAGCTACTGTTTTTGCTGCCAAATCTTGAATAAAACTATCAGATTCTGCTCCTGCAATAGTCAAAATTAACCCAGGTTTTGTACAAAATTGTCCAGCTCCAGCAGTAATAGATCCTGCATAAGTAGTGGCTAATTCTTCTCCCCTTTGTTGAAGTGCTGCTGTTGTTATTACAACTGGATTAACACTTCCCATTTCAGCAAACACAGGAATTAACTCTTTACGTTTTGCTGCCAAATCATATAATGCACGTCCTCCTCTGATACTTCCTGTAAAACCAACTCCTTTTGTTTTATCATGTGAAACTACGGCTTGTCCAACAGTGATTCCTTTACTATTTAAATTCGAAAACACTCCGTTTGGCATATTTGTTTTTGCAGCTGCTTTAATAACTGCACTTGCTACCAATTCTCCAGTTCCAGAATGCATAGGATGACTTTTTACAACAACTGGACATCCAGCGGCTAAAGCGCTTGCCGTATCTCCTCCTGCCGTAGCAAATGCCAATGGAAAATTACTAGCTCCAAAAACTGCTATTGGTCCTATTGGAATTAGCATTCTCTTAAGTTCTGGCTTTGGCATTGGTTCCCTACTTGGTTCTGCTCCTTCTATTGCCATATCCCTCCATTGTTCTGCTACTACTAATGTTGCAAAAGAACGCAATTGGCCTACAGTTCTTCCTCTTTCTCCCATAGCTCTACCTTGTGGAAGTCCAGATTCAGACATATAGGTATCAATCAATTCGTCTCCTAAGTCTAAGATCTCGTCAGCTATTGCATTTAAAAAAGCGGCTCTATCTTTTCCAGACACAGCTCTAAACTCCTTAAAAGCATCCGCAGCCAATTCCATAGCTTGATTTACCTCTGTTTGAGAAGCTTCATAAAAAACAGTATCGTTTTCTATATTCTTCTGAGGATTAAATGTTTTATAAGTAACCTCTCCACTAGCAGAAAGGTTATTTCCAATATAGTTTTTACCTGTAATCATATTTGTTTATCTATTAAATAGCAAGTTACACTAAACTATTTGTTTGTTTTAAAAAGTACTATTGCAAGCTTTTATAGTCTGGCAATGTAGGTCTAGTTCTTAAACCTTCTTCAATTATTGCAATTACATTTGCTCTTTCCTCTCCTGAAAGTATTAATCTTGGTGCTCTTACATGTTCCGTCCCAATTTTTGTATACACTTCTGCAAGTTTAATGTTTTGCACCAATTTTGCATGGATATCTAGTTCTAATAATGGCAAAAACCATCTGTAAATTTCAATAGCTTCTTGAATTCTTCCTGCTTTTTGTAATTCATAAATAGCAACAGTTTCTCTAGGAAAAGCATCAACTAAACCTGCTACCCATCCGTCTGCTCCCATAATTAGGCTTTCTAAGGCTAGCGTATCCACTCCAGTCATAATTGCTAAACGATCACCAAATTTATTTTTAATACGAGTAATATTAGAAATATCCCTTGTTGATTCTTTAACCGCTTCAATATTTGGACATGCAGCTAACAATTCTTCAAACATTTCTAAAGTAACCTCTATTTTATAATCTACTGGATTATTATAAATCATTATTGGCAAAGAAGTACTATTAGCAACTGCTTTAAAATAAACAACCACTTCTTCATCACTTGCATTATAACGCATTGGAGGCAGCATCATTAATCCTGATGCACCATCTTCAACTGCATTACTTGCTGCTTCAATAGCTGCCTTTGTAGTCTGCTCTGCTATATTAATCAATACAGGAACTTTTCCATCAACAAGTTCAATTGCTTTTCTTGTCAGTATTCTTTTTTCAGTATCAGTAAGCGTACTTGCCTCTCCTAAAGTACCCCCAAGAACAATACCATGTACTCCTGCTTCTAGTTGTGCATTAACATTTACAGCAAACATATCCAGGTCTAATTCATCATTAGCTGTAAATTTTGTTGTTACCGCTGGCATTACCCCTTTCCACTTAATTCCCATATCTATTGATTTTAATATCATTTGTTTGTGCAAAAATAAAGCCTACCAGTAGCTATATATAAATCTTTTTTTAATCGATTTGCATATTATATTATCCACAATAGACAACAGCTTGCTTATTATGGATAATATTTTTATGTTTGCATATGCAAGTACTGCCTTTTAAAATTCCAAAACCGATTCATAAGAATCTTATTATCCAAGAAGATACGGGAAATCGTTTTTATAGTCAATTGCATCAGCATGAAGAAATACAAATAAGTATTATTCTTAAAGGAGAGGGTACTCTTCTTGTTGGAGACGGTATTACACACTATAAAAAAAATGATGTTTTTGTTATTGGAAGCAACTTACCTCATGTATTTAGAAGCGAAAACACTACTAAGGAATCTTCTCATATGATAAGTGTGTTTTTTAAACATAACTCTTTTGGAGATTCTTTTTTTGATCTTGAAGAACTAAAAGCCAGTGCTTCCTTTTTTAAAACATCAGTTTTAGGCTTTAAAGTATTAAATCCTTCTGTTCTTAAAGCAAAAATACTAACATTACAGACTGCAACTGGGCTTCAATTGTTTATTTCTTTTTTAGAACTCTTACAACAGTTAAATAGTTCCAAAAAGGAACTACTCTCTTCTTTCTCTTTCGAAAAAAAGTATACAGACAACGAAGGAAAAAGAATGCGTCTTGTTTTTGAATATACCATGAACAACTATACGCAAAACATAACATTAGATACAATTGCAAAAGAAGCAGCAATGACCAAAAATGCATTTTGCAAATATTTTAAGAAGAGAACGAATAAAACATATGTTACCTTTTTGAATGAAATACGGATTGCTCATGCCTGTAAACTATTAGCCCAGCAAAAGGAGTTTTCAATTGCTGAAGTTTCAGAAAAATCGGGATTTAATAATATTTCAAATTTTAATAGAGCATTTAAAAACATTAAAAAACATACTCCCAGAGATTGGCGATTGATGAGAAATGCATAATATCTCTACTAAACAATTCCCATTTTTTTAAGCAAAAAGGAAGCATTCATATTTTGGCATACTCCTGTTTTTAATTTGTAGTCAAAAAACAACTCATCGTTTACTATTTCTGCATCAAAATAATAATTTTTAACCTGAGGAAGTGCTTTTTCCACTTCACATAAACTCAGATCATGTGTTGCAATAACTCCTGTACTATTAGAACCCACCAATTTTTCTACAAATTGCCGAGAACCTTTTGCTTTATCTGTACTATTTGTCCCTTTTAATATTTCATCCAAAATGATAAAATAACTGTCAGTTCCAATAGTATCAACAATAGATTTTAGGCGTTTTAACTCAGAAAAGAAATACGATTCATTATCACTTAACGAATCTGTAGTACGCATACTTGTTATTAATTTTATTGGAGTATAACTAAATGTTGTTGCACAAACTGGCAGCCCCATGTTGGCCATTACTAAACTAAGGCTTACAGTACGTAAAAAAGTGCTCTTTCCTGCCATATTAGCCCCTGTAATAATAAAAAACTGCTGTAGATCTATATTAAAATCATTATCAATCCTTCCTTCTTCTTTAAGCAAAGGGTGTCCCAAATTTGTGGCAGAAAACTGAATGTTGGTCTTAGAAAGTTTTGGAAAAACATATTCAGGATGATTATAGGCATAGTTCCCTAACGAATTCATCGCATCAAAATAAGAAACTACTTCAAACCAATCCACAACAGTGTCTTTATGTTTTTCCATCCATTTTTCAATTTTTAACGCAACAGCAATATCCTTTAAGAAAAAACCATTTGCAGGGATGGTAACAAAAATATTATTTCGCTGGTCTAAAGAACTTAACAGCTTCGAAAATTCTTTTAAAACTTCGGATGCTTTTTTTGACTTTGTTTTAATTTGTTCTTGCTTATCTTTAAGACCTGAAGTTTTAAAACTTGTATTTTCAATTTTTTCCAACAGCCTATAATACTGCTCAAAAGTATCTTGAATTTTACTTACATTTACAGCCAGGTCATTAATTTTTTTAAGCTTGGAAATACTAATTAGTCCCCCTACAAAAAACCATATTAATAACTGTTGTCCAGTTACCATATCGAAAAAGGCAAGTACAAACATCATCAAAGAAACAATACTTATCACCGGAATAATATACTTCATATATTTCGGGACAAAAGATTGATGTTTTTTTAACCATGATACCACTTCAGCACATGACGTTTCTGTTTCCAAAAGTGTAGCATCAGCAGCAAAATCTTGCCTCCACAATACATTTTTAGACAGTTCTTCTAATACCGTTTGTTTTTCTATAATGTTACTCGTACTATTTGTTAAAAAAAATGCTGCTAACTTACTTTTTCCTTCCTTTAGTCTAGTTCTATTTATATATTGAAAAAAAGAAGCTTTTCCAAACAAATCAACGTCTTGACTATAAGCATGCAAATCGTCCTTAAACTCATCTCCTGATGGTAAATGGTGAAAATCACGATTTAAAACACGAATTTCAGTTTCATTAATTGCTATTAGTGCCTTGCATTTATTCCTTTCATAAGCAGCAGCAGTATATTTAACTACCAAGTACAAAAACACAACTATTCCAATAATTGCAATTATCGCAGCAATTTTACCCGAATCAAAAAAGAAATAAATACCAAGTACAGTTGCCAAGAACAGAAAAAGGCGCAATGCTCCTAATCCACGTAATTTTTTATGCAAACTCGATAATTCTTTTTTATGTATTTCTAATTGAGTAGTATAAAAATCTCTTGGCGTCATCTTTTATTCTTAATCTTTTATTCAAAATATTTCCTGCCGAAAATAGGAATTTAATACATATGACTCCTCATTTATCTAAATATAATATTCAGAACTATTTTTAATTTCTTTTAACACAAAGGTACTATTCAACATTCCTACATTTTCTAATATAGAAAGCTTGAAACGAACAAAATCATGATATTCATCTAAACTTTTTAAATGTATTTTAAGCAAAAAGTCTACTTCACCTGCCATATGATAACACTCTTGCACCTCTTCCATTTCTTTTATTTGATCCATAAACCGATCTATAAACGATTCTCCATGATGACGCATAGAGACCTGACATATTGCCGTTACGGGAAGGTTTATAAGTTTTTTATCTAAAATGGCTACATATTTTTTTATAAACCCATGCTTTTCTAACCTTTTGATACGCTCATACACAGGAGACGTTGTTAGATTTAATATATGTGCTATCTCCTTTGCTGTTTTTTTGGCATCGGTTTGAAGAACCCTCAATATCGTTCTATCTATTTCGTCTAATCTTTCCATTTTTCCACAAAAATTACGTTTTCACCTACAAAGATTACTTTTATTTGGATAATTTCACTTATAAAACATCTAAATACAATAAAATACACTTAATAATAGATAAAAGCCAGACAATAACCCTGTTTAACTTATCTTTGTCTACTGTTTTTTTAGTTAAACCACTAATTACAAAAATTATGAACACTCCATCAATTTTAATCATCGGAGCAAATGGGCAACTTGGTTCTGTACTTACCAAAAAGTTACAGGAACAACACGGAAAAGATGCGGTAATTGCTTCCGACTTAAGAGACAATCCCAATTTTGATGGTACCTTCGAGATTTTGGACGCCACTGACTATGAAACTATAACTACAATTGTTTCAAAATATAATATTACTCAAATTTATCACTTAGCGGCTATACTTTCAGCAAAAGGGGAACAAAACCCTTTACAAACTTGGGATATCAATATGAAAACCTTGTTTAATGTATTGGAAGCTGCACGTCATTACAATATAGAAAAAGTATTTTTCCCAAGTTCTATTGCAGTTTTTGGAAACGAAGCACCACTAGAAAATACTCCTCAGCATGCTTTTTTAAATCCTGCAACCGTTTACGGAATAAGTAAAGCTGCTGGAGAAAACTGGGGACAGTACTATTTTACCAAATATGGTGTTGACGTTAGATCTTTAAGATACCCAGGAGTTATTGGTTATCAATCTTTACCTGGAGGAGGAACAACAGACTATGCTGTTGATATTTACCATAAAGCAGTAAAAGGAGAGGATTTCGAGTGTTTTTTAGCTAAAAACACAAAATTACCCATGATTTTTATGGAAGATGCTATCAATGCTACAATAGCTCTAATGGATGCTCCTTCAGAAAATATAAAAACACGGACTTCTTACAATTTAGCAAGCATGAGTTTTTCTCCTGTTGAAATTGCTGAAAGTATTAAGCATATATTTCCTGATTTTAAAATTTCTTATAATCCAGACTTTAGACAAAATATTGCAGAAGGATGGCCAAAAAGTATTGATGATAGTGCTGCAAGAAATGATTGGGGATGGTCTCCAAAGTACAATCTGCAAAGTATGACAGCTATTATGATAGAAAAACTAAGTCCTAAATCTGTTATTTAAAAATAAATTAAACCTTGATTTAATAGCCATTTCCTGATTTCAATTTTGTTATAAAAATTGATTTCAGGATTTTTTGTTTTAAGAAAAAATCTAACACTAAGTATTTGATGGTACTTTACCAATACTTCCTTTATAAAAAGACTTCATAACTCCGATATCAGAATCAAAATCATCTGACACCATAAAAGGCGGTGCTATTTTTACCGTTTTTGTTGCATAATCAAAAGCCACCATAACTATGGGAACATTTGCTGTTTTGGCAATATAGTAAAAACCTGTTCTCCACTTTTCCACTTTTTTTCTTGTGCCCTCAGGTGACATCGCCAACCTAAAGACACTCTTGTCTTTAAAAATTTCAGCAATAGCCTCAACTTTATTCTGTCCAGAAGTTCTATCAATAGCCGCTCCTCCCATCCATCTAAAATAAGTCCCAAACGGAAAAATAAACAATTCTTTTTTTGCAATAAAATGCAATTTAGATTTCATTACACCTCGTACAAAAACACCCAAATAAAAATCGTGCCAGCTGGTATGTGGTACTACAGCAATCACACATTTTTTTGTGCTTTCTTCTATTTCCCCTTCCAATTTCCATCCCATTAATTGGAAATAAATAAACTTGTAAAACCACTTCATGTCTCATTCCTTATTAGAGTGCAAATATCAGAAAAACTAATGGCAAGCACTATATCTTATTTTTTTTGATTCTAGAATCTAATTTCTAACATGACAAATGTTACTATTATAGTCTGTGTCTAAATTTTAAATAAAATGTATTAGCCATAAGAAAAGGAGTCATAAGATTTGAAATGGTCCATTTTTAAAAGGTAAAATTATAAGTGATTCTGGAATTTATTATATAACTAAAGTTTTGGAAAAAAGCAAAATCATTATCAACTGAGGAAAGAGAAAAAGCTATTGAGAAAGCAGGATATAAATTTCCAATGAAAATGTTTTTCATTTAGCTGCCCTATATCTTATGACGTTTCATTTGATGATATTTCTCCCTATGAAAATTCAGAAGATTATCAAGACATTGAAAGCGAAGAAGAAATGCATGGGGTTTTGCGATGATCTAATGGCGTTGGATAAAAATGAAGCTATAACGTATTAATTAACTGTAGTATCTCTAACCAAAAAAATAAGAATAAAGACCGAATAGCGTAAATATTAATCCTAAAATAAAAGATAAAACCTTCCAAACTTGTTTTGAAAGGTAAAAAAACATATAAGTTTTCTCGAACCAATCTACATCACGTATCTCCCTTAATTTTGATTTTAATTTTGATCCTAAATTCGGTGTTGGTTTATTTTTAGCAGTTTTTGAGCCATAAGACCCATCTGGGTTTTTTTTTAATTCCATAAGGAAAAATATTACATCATAAAAAGTTGTTTCAATTTACAGCTTAAAGATAAATAAAAAAATAAACACTTAAAAAAGCGACTAATTATCGTCTTTACGTTTTTTTAGAATAATCTGGGAAAAAGTCCTTGGTTTTAAGCCAACGATCATTTGGATGTTTTATATATCTGGCAAAAGAAACAATTACATATAAAATTAATGCAACAGAAATAATTAATACTCCAATCATAACTCAAAAATAAGAAAAACAGTATTTACATAAATAATAGTAGTTATAGGACTACGCAAGACAAAAACGATATGAGAGAGACAAAACAAATGCTCTTGTAGTAATCCAAGTTGAATGATTCACGGTGGATTAGCGGGAGAAAAAGAAATCGTAGTAAAAATCTAGACAGACAAGACGGTCTAAATCAATGCTTGGATTGTGGAGCAAGAAACTATTAACAGTAAATAAAGAAATATGGACACAAAAGAGTAAAAAAAAGCGAACCGAAGTCCGCTTATTAATAAATTATCAACAAGGGTCAACGTATATATGGTCGCAAATATTAACACAAGTTTCATTACATGCCTCATAATGCCAACATCTATACTCAGTTACGTTACAATCAAGAACCCCTCCATTAATAGAACGTTGTTGTTCCTTGTTTAAAACTGTTCCTAAGGTTAATAAGTTTTTTATCATAATACAAAAATTTAAGATTAATATATACGAAAGATAACGTATTAATCCTCTATATGTGTTAAGAAATACTAAAAGTCTCTTTTTTAAGAAGTATAACTGGAATGATTTAATGAAAATGAATAATAATGATTACGGTTGTGTTGATGAATTTATGGCAAGCGATAAATACAAAAAACTACCCAATAACAGCAGGAATGGGAGAAAAAGCTAGAACAGTTATATATGCAATTTCAGAAGTTCACAATGAACATGGAAAAGAATTTGAATTCTCTGACTCGGAAGAAAAATCATTCAAAAATTAACATTCACACTTTAAAACGACGCAAATGAGATGAAAGAAAATCAGAAAAAAATGGCGATGAATTATCGCCATTCAAAAAAAAATATTAGTATGGAGTACAAATTCCATACCAGCATTTTGTTCTAACCCCGTATACTTGATTACTACATTCAGAAGTTTGTGAACAGGGGCATCCGATAGGTAGGTTTCCCATCTCCGCAGGGCCACAATCTTCATCATTAACTATTGGTCCACCTCCATTGATTGATTTCTGTGTTCTTTTGGTTAGTTTTTGAACACCTTTTAAGTTTAAAAGACTTTTTAACATCGTTATAAATTATAATTAATAATATCTAAATATAGATAAAATATAATGGATAGGAAATAAATTGCTTTATAGCCTAACGTTTATAAACTAAATAACGCAGTAAAAATGACAGACATGGAACTAGAAAAAAACAGGAATGATAGTGGATAAAACAGCATACGAAGAACTTAAAATAAATAAAGGAACTAAGCCCGAGGGTATAATATTCTTCATATTTCAAAGCGGATATATTCAAGGAATAGAAAATGCTAAAACACAAAGAAGCCAAGAGTTTAAAACTTTGATTAATAATACGGAGACATCAAATCTGTAGCTATGAGAATATACGATAGTGTAGATAGTAAAAATTGGTGGAGATTATTTTAATGGATAAATGATAACTGCCCCAAATATGTTTCAAAACCACCAAATGAGCATTCAGAATTAATTGATCGAATGTATTTATTCGAACAATTATTAATCCAGCAGTTAAAATAGTATGGAATCAAGACTCACTTTTTCTTAAGCAGATACCTTAGCGCTATAATGCTTATTGTAAAGGATAGTACTCCTATGGCTATTAATCACGGTGTAACCCTAAGATCAGAAGCATTACTAGCCGGATTTCCGCCTCCAAATGACATACCGTCTAGAAATTCATTTAGAAAAGCTAGGAAAAATGAAATGCCAGCAATAGCAAAGAGAAAAAGAAAACTAATAATTTTTAGAATTTTCATTTACCAAATATAAAAGTAATGAAACCCTGAACACTTAATAATTGACATGCGTAAAGGATTAATTTATAACAATAGAGATAGGGAACTAATTTTTAGCCCTAGTTGTGTGTCTTGGAATTGGTAAAAAGAAGAAATGAATAACAAAATTAAAGCATGGAATAATTAATTAACCCCGAAATTATAATATATATGAGCAGCCATAGCAAAAAAAAGTAATCCTATTATAAATTGAAAGATCCGTTCGAATTTTCTACCTATGAGTTTAACAACAAGTTTCCTAGAAAAAAAGCCCCAATTAAACAAACCTTCAATTAGTAAAGCAACACCAATTATTACACAAAAAATGATTTGGTACCTCATAAAGCAAAAGTAAAAAACAAAATTTAAAAAGTTTTATGGCTTAATTACTCCCCACTTCATAAGCTGAAATAAAAACCACAAGGAAGCAAAAATAATTAAAAGAATATAAATCACAGATTTGGGTAATCTTGGCAGAAGCTTTTCAAACTTTTTATTAAAAAAATTCGCTAAGTCAAACAACAAAGTGATTATTAAAAATATAACTAAAGTAATACCTATTACTCTAATTCCTTTTTCAAAAGAATGATTAGTTCATAGTTTGATCTAATAAAAGAATAAAGTACATAGCATACAGAAGCACCAACTATTAACTTAAAATGTAAAGATTTATATATTTTATCAAACATTAATCAAAAATATGAAAAACAACAGCAGTTATGGAAGTACCAAAAACAAGAACAACCTATCAACGCCTATCCCTTAGTCTTTTATACATCACAATAACGATCGCTAATGCCAAAACTGCCAAAAAAACAGATTTAAATATTTCAAAAAAACTAACAAGATCCATAAATCATTCTTTTTTAAATATCAATCAGTAAACTTCTAATTATAGAGTTCAATTGAGGAACAACTAATGTTAGACTATTGATAAATCACCTTTCAAGTAAAACTAATAAGCTTAAAACGGTAATCAAGTGTTTAACGAAAAAAGTTCCATTTTATTTCAATACAAACCACAGTCTTTTGGATCGAAGCCCTAAAAACATTTTGACTAATAGCTGATGGTTAAAGAAAAGGAAGGTGACGAAAAATACCAATAGATAATAATCATACTTTTCCTATAGAATTTCAGAATAGACAACACAGACACAACCACTTATAAAAATAGTATAATGTGCCAATTAGTTTAGAAGTATAGCCAAAGTCAATATAATTGAAAAAACTAAATATATTTGAGATAAAAATTGAAAGTATTGTTATATTTTTCCGTCGAAAAGAATTCACAAATACAATTTTATGTTATTTATACTTTTATTTATAGCCACATGTTTTTTATCATTTAGCAATGGAGCTAATGATAACTTTAAAGGTGTTGCGACACTTTTTGGCAGCAAAACTACAACCTACAAAAACGCCATTAACTGGGCTACGATTACAACTTTTTCTGGATCAGTAGCTGCTATTTTTCTCGCTAATGAATTGGTTAAAAACTTCTCAGGAAAAGGTCTTGTACCACCAGAATTGATAGCACTTCCTATATTCGCCATCGCTATAGCTCTTGGGGCAGCTATTACCGTTTTTATAGCCACAAAAGTTGGGATGCCAATATCTACTACACATAGTCTTGTAGGTGCATTATTTGGTGCTGGTGTTGTAGCTGTAGGTAGCGAATTTAATTTTGCCAAGCTAGGAAACACTTTTTTAATGCCATTAATTGTAAGCCCTCTTATGGCAGCAATCCTAAGTTTTGTAGCCTATATTATCTTTAGGTTTCTTAGAAAAAAAATGGGAATCACCAAAGACTCTAATCTCAAAATACATACACCAACCAAAGTAAAACTACAAATTGTTAAAGCTGATAATATGACTGCTTCTCTAGAAGATAAAGACAGCCATGATGAAATATTATCCTATTCAGGAACACTTTTAGGTATTAACTCTCAAAAAGTATTGGATGCATTACATTTTTTAAGTGCGGGAGTCGTTAGTTTTGCGAGAGGACTTAATGATACCCCAAAAATTGTAGGTTTACTTGTTATTATCAATAGTTTGGACATTAAATGGGGAATGATAGCTGTAGCTTTAACCATGGCTATAGGTGGACTATTAAATGCTAAAAAAGTAGGAAACACCATGAGTAAAAAAATAACACCAATGAATTCTGGTCAAGGTTTCACAGCCAATATGGTTACTGGAATTCTCGTAACAACTGCAAGCATACATGGATTACCGGTATCTACAACTCATGTCTCTGTAGGTTCCATTTTTGGAATAGGTACTGTTACAAAAAAAGCCAATACAAAAACAATTTCTAAAATATTATTATCTTGGGTGCTTACCTTACCTATTGCGGCACTACTAAGTGCAACAGTTTTTAAACTATTAGAAATGGTTGCTTAAAAAATAATACTAATGTTAGAGGATTTAATTAAAATTATTAGAAATGCCTATCATGGCTATTATAATTACTTAAGCCATGAAATTTCCCATCCAGATAGCACAAACTATTTTTATTGGTTAATAGGACTTTCTCTATTTTTTTGGGGTTTAGAATTACTTTTTCCTTGGCGAAAAAAACAAGCTGTGTTTAGAAAAGATTTTTGGCTTGATGCATTTTATATGTTTTTTAATTTTTTCCTTTTTAACTTAATTCTTTTTGTTGCGTTCTCTAACACTACAGTTTATCTTTTTGATCAATTATTAGGATTAATTGGAAGCTCCAGCAAACAATTACAACTTGTAAATTTAAATGCGCTTCCATTTTCCTTGGGACTACTCATCTTTTTTATCTGTTCTGATTTTGTACAATGGATTACCCATATATTATTGCATAGAATTCCATGGCTTTGGAACTTCCACAAAGTACACCATTCGGTAAAACAAATGGGATTTGCTGCTCACTTACGCTACCACTGGATGGAAACCTTAGTTTATAGAACAATACTTTACCTTCCGTTATCTATAATTGGTGGTTTTGACATCAAAAACGTCTTTATAATACATATCATAGCATTAAGCATTGGTCATTTTAACCATTCCAATTTTAGACTCAATTTAGGACCACTAAAATTTATTTTTAACAATCCACAAATGCATATTTGGCATCATGTAAAAGCACTTCCTGATGAACGTAAAAATGGCGTTAATTATGGAATAAGTCTTAGCATTTGGGATTATCTTTTTAAGACAAACTATATCCCAAGTAATGGAAGAGACATAGAACTTGGTTTTGAAGACGATGAGCAATTTCCTTCTAGTTTTATTGCTCAAGAATTATACCCAATTTTTAAAAAAAAATCATGATAAAAAAAGTTCTTTTACTTTTTCTCTGCGCTTTTTGCTTCTTTTCATGTAGTAGCACAAAAAAAACAATAGTTAAATCTCACAAACAACAAAATGATACTATTGTAACAGTTACAAAAGTTCCTATCGAAATCAAAAAAGAACCCAAAAAAGACGTTGTTCTAAAAGAAGAACCTCAAAACGTACCACAGCAAACAAAAATAGTAGCGGTCGGTTTTAATCATGACAGTTGGAATTCATTACTAGAAAAACATGTTTCAAATTCCGGAAACAGCAATTACAAGGGCTTTAAAAAAGATAGGGTCCAATTACAAAAATACCTTGATGCGCTTAGTAATAACTTGCCAACCGAAGAATGGAGTAAAACAGAAAAACTCGCCTATTGGATGAATGCCTATAACGCTTTTACCATAAAGCTAATTCTAGACAATTATCCCATAAAAAGTATAAAAAACATAAAAAATCCTTGGAAAAAACGCTTTTTTAAACTTGGCAAAAAATGGTACAATCTTAACGATATAGAACACCAAATATTAAGAAAGATGGACGATCCCAGAATTCATTTTGGAATCAATTGCGCTTCTTTTTCTTGCCCTCCTTTAGCTAATAAAGCATTTACAGCAATTAATGTAGATCAGCTTTTAGAGCAGCTTACTTCCGCCTTTATTAATGATAACAAAAGGAATGAAATTTCCAAAAACAGCATTAAAATTTCCAAAATATTTCAATGGTTTGCCAAAGATTTTAAAAATAAAGGCTCATTGATTGCTTTTTTAAATAATTATGCTAATATTGAAATTGATAACAATGCAAAAAAACAATATAAAGTTTACGATTGGCGTTTAAATGAATAAAATAGCAATCATAATTCCTATTATAAATGAGGCAACAGCTCTTGCCAAATTACTTCCATACCTTATTCAATACTCAAACAGAGCAATTGTTACTGAAATTATTATTGTAGATGGTGGCAGCACAGATACATCTAAAGAAATAGCATTACAGTTCAACGAAGTTACTTTTATCAGTTCAACAAAAGGCAGGGCAGTACAAATGAATGCTGGAGCCAACCTAGCAAAAGCTGATGTACTCTATTTTTTACATGCAGATAGTTTTCCTCCTAAAAACTTTGACAGCTTTATTATTAATGAAATCAAAAAGGCAAACTTAGCTGGCTGTTTTAGAATGAAATTTGATAGTCCCCATTTTCTTCTTCAAGTTTCAGCTTGGTTTACTCGTTTTAATTATAAAATATGTAGAGGTGGTGACCAAAGCCTTTTTATCACCAAAAACCTTTACAAAAAGCTAAACGGTTTTAATGAAGATTTTGTAATTTATGAAGATTCAGAATTTATAGGCCGAATCTATAATCAAGGAAAATTTAAAGTTATTCCAAAATACGTCAAGACATCTGCTAGAAGGTATACCAAAAATGGCACATGGCGACTTCAATATCACTTTTTTATTATTCATCTAAAAAGAAGGTTGAGGCATTCCCCAAAAAGACTTAATGCCTATTACTGCAAGCACATACATTCTTAACCATAGCCCTAGCTAAAAATACTGCCCTATTCCAAAAACAATTCCATGAGACGCATCTTTTGTTATTCCATATCCATAATCGACTCTAAACGTAGCATTAAAAATCTTTTTATGAGTTAATCTAAATCCTAAACCTGGATATACCTTTATATTTTCTTCTTCGCTAAAATCACTTAACGTACCACCTGCTTTACGCCAAGTACCAGCATCTATAAACACATTACTCTGTAATACTATATTTTTTTTATCTAGCAATGTGTGCCTATATTCTGTATTTAATAACACAACTGCAGTTCCCCTATCTATGGCAATCCCTACACCTCTAATATTAACATTATTATCTACAGAAAAAGGAGCAAAAGGTGTTTCTTCATTGGATGAAAATCCTACTCTAACTCTATTTGCCCAGTTTCCTCGTTTACCTATTCTAGCATAATACAAAAAATCGTTTCTCCCGATGATAAAATCTGGAGTCGGCATATCTCTATTGATTACATATTGAAAATTAAAAACACTTCTAAACCCCGAGACATACTGATAATCATATTTTAAATTGTTGTACTCATAAATACCTTTATACAAATATTTATTTACATTCAATTCTGGAATAACTGCATTTTCTGGTGCTCCTGATATGTATTGGTAATCTTCTTTAAAAAAATTAAGCCCAATTTCAATTCTATTTTTAAAATTGATTTGGTACAGTCCCATCACTTCAATAGAAGCATTATTATATTTATAATCTGCTGAAAAATCATTAAAATAAACAGGTTCTTGAGTGGTTAAATCTTGATAGCTAAGTGCCAAACCAAATTGATTATTAAACAAATATGGTGCTCTGAAATTAACAGCATAGGAATTAAAAATATCCTTCTGAAAAAAACCTCCTAAAATAATATTCTGTCCTAACAGATTAAACTCGTAGAGTCCTAGTCTATACGCAAATTCCTCATTATTGGTTCTATAAAAATTGGCACTTGGTATTAATGTGAAATTTTCAACAATATCATAAAACACATTGTAACTATTGTCTTCAGCCAAAAACACCTGGTAACTTGCATGCGCTATAGAAGGTAATCTTTTTAACACCTTAATATCTTCCTCTATTGCTAATGAGTCTAATAATGCTCCTGCCCTTATTTTGGCTATTTTTTTTATAAAAGAGGCTTTCGTTTTAGAATTTCCTTGCACTTTTAGATCTGCCACCCTTGCCTCTTGTGAAAACACGGTACAAAAAAACAATCCAAAAACGAAACAAAAAAAGAACTCTTTTCTATTTGCCATATTGTGTCTTAATCAATTGTTCCACAGGTTTATTTTGAGGAGTAAATCTATTGTTATCTGCCCCACCCGAATTTTCATAATCTATAAACCATTTCCAAACAAAACCGCCAGCAAACCAATCTTCTTCCCAAAACTCTTCAAATAACGATTGCGTAGCATTTGTTTGCGCTTGCAGATTCACAGAATTCTCTATACGATTAGAATCCCAAGGTTCTTTTCCTGTAAAATCTACACTTCTATACCCATATTCTGTAAAAAGCACAGGTTTATTATATGTCTCAGACTTTAATTTAATAGTTGATTTGTGCTTGGTCCAGCCCAATCTACATTCAGCAACAGTTGGTGTTTTTGAGGTACTCAATGGAAAATAAGCATCAATCCCAATATAGTCCATTTGATCCCAAAAAGGTGTCTTCTCATATTCATTCCAATTGGCAGCATAGGTAAGTTTTCCTTTATATATATTCTTCACCTCATCAATTAGAACTGACCAATACTCTGGTCTATTTTTTACAAATAATTCCAGTTCAGTTCCAATACAAAACAACTCGGCATTAATATCTTGAGCCACTTGTGCATATTCTAAAATAAAACTCGAATATGACGTTTCTAAAGACAACCAATCTTCTTCGTTGTCCATTACCATACTGCCCGTAAACACCCCATGTCTAATCCACAATTGAGGTTTTACCATTATTTTTATCTCTTTTTTCTGTAATTCATCAGCATACTGCCGTATTCCTGCAGATGTTTCTCCAAACCATTGCTCTCCATTAAAATGAATTGTAGGGTCGTCTAAATCACTTACAAATCCAAAAGGCATAACCGCTGCATAATTCGCATTTACATTTACAACTGGTGTTACATTTTGTGCTGAAACAGCATTTCTAGAAGCAACAAAGCTTACTCCATTAATCTTAGTTCCTACACTACTTTCTTCACCTTCCTCTATTGTTGAGGAAGAACAACCAACCTTAAGCCCAATACATAAATTTATAACGATAAACATCCCTATATACTTCATAAAATACAATCTTTTAGATATTACTCTTTTAATTGATTTTAAAAGTACAAAAGTTCGCATAATCTATTAGGTTTTAGTTGAAATTATCTGCTTTCTTTTACTTTGTCAATAAATAACGTAAGCCCAAATTAAATGTTTGCCCTAAACCAGCATCTTTAGCCCTAAAGAATTTAGCAGAAGACAGTTCTAAGTTTAACGCAGATGTTAGTTGGTATTTTACACCTAGACCAACTAATGAATAATTTTGAGAAAAATCGTTTCCTAAGTCTATCAACTGATAATGTTGTGCATTTGCATATACCGTAAATTTATTGGTTGGAAAATAACTAAAAAACACACTTACAGGTACTCCAAGACTATTATTTGCAAAACGCTCTCCTCTATTCTCATCAACACTAGCATCTTCACCTTTCTCACCAAAGTTATAAGCAAAATCTACTTCTCCAAAAAATTGAAATTTATTATTCCCAAAAGTTCTGTCGTAGAAAAATTTCGTTTCCCAAACATAACTTCTTTTGTCCAAATACGATTGTGGCTGATCGTCAAAAACAGGAATATGAAACGAACTTTGGATAGAAAAATTAGAAATACTCCTGAAAGGCTGAACTTTAATACTTGGTGCTATGCTTGCAATACCACTTCTAGAATCAGACTTATTATTTCCAAAAGAAAACACACTTGTAGCGCTTTTATCAAAGGTATTTGACTTTAAACTTACTATTAACCCAACATTTACTCTAGAATTTTCTGAAACCCCTGTATACGTTTCTATTGTTGTAGTGAAATAGTTTTCTCGATTACCAGATATCGTATTTCCTCCCTCATCTCTTTTTGTCTGCGTATACAGGTTATTAAAGAGTTTAAAATCCCAATCTCCTTTTTTTAATAATTTAGAAGGCGTGTATTCTAAAATATTACTGCTATTTGATTCATTGTCCTGGGCCAGTCCAGAAAAACTTAAGCCTATAATAAACAAAGATGCAACTACTTTTTTCATATTATTCTTTTTTATAGAATCTTACTTGCCACATACCTTTAGGGCATAGCAAAACCGTCCATACATGGACTATGTTATTTTTTATTAATATATTTAGGGAAAGGAAGTCTTTTATAAAACTATTTTTTATTCAATTTCCAGTTGTATGGAAAATAGCTAAGCTTATAATCTTTAGTTAACTTTTCTTTTCGGTATAAGTTGATAAAATCAATCTCTGTAGTTCCGTTCATGGTAAAATCTTCTTTATACCATTTTAATATTTCTGATCCAGAAACACGTTTTTTATCGGTATTTACCTTAATAAAGTTACCATTTATTGCAATTACTGTCTGTTCTTGCAATTGATGTTCTAGTTTTGCAGGCAAATAGGCCTCATTTATTAATGGCGGGCAACCAATAGCTCCACAAACCAGCACAAAATGGAATCTTGGGTCTTTAAAAACAGCTCTAAGCATCTTATGTTCAATATCATTTAATGTTATTGATTTTCCTCCCAATTGGTATTTAACTTTATCAAAAAAACCAGCTTTATCTAATGGTGATTTTATTGGATAATTAGCAATTACTCCTTTTATTACTGCTAAATTATACGCATTGATCCAAAAAGCTTGGTAACTTTTCTTATCAGACTTATCTATTTTTATGGTGGAAGCCATTTTTAACAAATTATCTAAACCCGATGGGCTTTTTGAAATTGACTTATAATCAACTTTTCCATTAGATACATATGTTTTCAGAAACACATTGGCTTCATCAAAAAACAATTTCTCTTCTTGCGCATTGATTTCAGAAAAACCAATAAACAATAACACCATTAATAATGACAATTTTTTCATTCTGTACTTTTTATTACATTTCACTAGTATCAGTCGACACAAAATAAGTAACCTAACATAATTATCGAAATGTTTTCTATATATTGTTTATTTTAATTTAAAAGAAATAAAACAACAATAGTATCTTACCTAGATAAGGTCTTTAACTCCCACAAAACTAATGGGGTGCACAATAAATTTACGCAAAATATAATAAAACTAGCTTCTTTTGATTAACTTAATCTTTTATTGGTATCAATTAAGGAATTAACAAATCTCTCTCTATCATTTCTTTTTTAGGACAAATGCTATTTCAAATTCGCCAATTTTAACATAAAACAACCAGCATATTTAAAATTATTATAAATAAGATCTTACCATTAAGTTTATATCTTGCCATTCGACTAATCAGTACATTTTCTTAACATATGGAACACATCGTTATTATTGGAAACGGAATTTCAGGAGTTACAGCTGCAAGGCATATTAGAAAAAACTCTGATAAAAAAATCACAATTATTTCTTCCGAAACTGAGTATTTTTTTTCAAGAACTGCACTTATGTATGTATACATGGGGCATATGAAGTTTAAACACACTCAACCTTATGAAAACTGGTTTTGGAAAAAAAACAGGATCAATCTTGTAAAAGGCTTTGTTAATAAAGTAGACCATGAGAATAAGACATTAGTACTAGAAAACACGTCTATAACTTATGACAAATTAATAATTGCAACTGGATCTACGCCCAACAAATTTGGCTGGCCAGGTCAAGATTTAAAAGGAGTTCAAGGGCTGTACTCTAAACAAGATTTAGATTCGTTAGAAGCAAATGCACCAGACAATAAACAGTGTCCTAGAGCCGTAATTGTTGGAGGCGGGTTAATAGGTATTGAAATGGCTGAAATGCTTCGTTCAAGAAAAATACCTGTTACTTTTCTAGTAAGAGAAGATAGCTTTTGGAATGGAGTATTACCAAAAGGGGAATCAAACCTTCTGAATGAACATATTTTAGATCACCATATAGACTTAAGGTTAAGCACAAATTTGGTAGAAATAATTTCTGATGAAAACGGACGTGTAAAAGAAGTAACAACAGATAAAGGAGATACTATAATCTGTAATGTTGTTGGTTTAACCCCTGGCGTTTCTCCTAGCATAAAATTCTTAAAAGAATCTGGAATTGAACTAGGAAGAGGTGTTAAAGTAAATAATTTTCTAGAAACAAACATAAAAGACATTTATGCTATTGGTGATTGTGCGGAACAACATGAAGCTATTGGCCTACGAAGACCAATTGAAGCCGTTTGGTATACTGGTAGGATGATGGGAGAGACCATTGCACAAACAATTTGCGACAACAAAACAGCATATAAGCCTGGCCACTGGTTTAACTCAGCAAAATTTTTGGATATAGAATACCAGACCTATGGTTGGGTGTTTAGCGAACGAGGCAAAAAAGAACACGAAAAACATTTCCATTGGAGACATGCTAAAGAAAAAATATGCATCACTATAGCTTTTCATAATGATACTAAAGAATTTCTAGGCATAAATACTTTTGGCATACGGATGCGTCATCAGATATTTGACCGTTGGTTAACTCAGAAAAAAGATGTCAATTTTGTTTTAGAACACTTAAAAGATGCCAATTTTGATCCTGAATTTTATAAACAATATGAGTCTGAAATTATTACAAAATACAATTCAGAATTTGGCACAACAATTACTCCCAAAAAGAAAAGTTGGAAACGAATCTTTAGTAATGCTTAACCCATCAAGAAAATGAAAATTATAAAAAATATAGGATTAGTAATCTTTTTAGTAGGCTTAGGTATTTTCACTGCATTACCTTTAATTGGAGAATTTAATCTTTCACAAAACGCATTAGATCAATTTATTACAGACAATAATATTAAGAGTGAACTTTTTTCAGATGGTATTAAAAAAAATGTAGTCGAAAAAGAGTTTAAAGGCATTTATACCTTATCAAGTAGTGTGGCAACAGCGTTAGAAGAAGCAAATACTCAACACCGAAAAAACAAAGAATACAAAAAAGTAATTTATACCAAACCTCATGATATGGCTGCCTCCATAGGTAAAAAAGCAGGTACAGGCTTTATAGTGGCAAACAAAGGTCTAATGTGGTTTTTGACTTTTGGTTTAGGTATTATTGGAGCGCTTTTATTTATTATCCCAAATGTAGTTCTACTAGGCAAAAAAGGTATTAAAAATGATGGAATTTACTTAGAGGGTTCTACAAATAAAGGTTTCGTTGCGTGGTTGGTATTTATCTTTTTAGTTTCGTTTTACCTTATTCTTTATTTCCGTCCAGAATATGCAGTGAACTGGACTTTTTTAGCAGATCCTATCAGTAAAGGCCTTAATGGCAATCCCGCGGGGCAATGGTTTGTATACGGATTAATGTACTGCATAGTCATGACTGTAATGGCTATACGCATGTATATAAAGTACCGCCATAATATGTATCAAATTGTCCGAACCACTTCAGTATTATTTTTTCAAATTGTTTTCGCTTTTTTGATTCCTGAAATTATGGTACGCTTACAATTATCTTATAAAAAAGGATATGATTTTAAAAATGCTTTTCCTTTGGATTATGATTTCTTTTTTAGTTGGAATTTAAAGGAGCTTATAGCAAGTGGTGGCTTAGGCATGTTCATTTTAGTATGGGGTATTGTTTTAACCTTAATTATTGTACCTGTAATGGTTTATTTCTTTGGAAAAAGATGGTACTGTTCATGGGTCTGCGGATGTGGCGGATTGGCTGAAACTTTAGGTGATCCATATCGTCAACATTCAAGTAAATCACTTTTTTCTTGGAAAGTTGAGCGATGGCTGATTCACGGTGTGTTATTATTTGCCTTAGTAATGACAGGCATGACTTTATATGGGTTTTTCGCAGAGACAGGTACGGTATTAGGCATGAAAGTGCAAAGTGTAATGAATACGTATAGTTTTTTAATAGGGGCAGTGTTCGCAGGAGTTATCGGAACAGGATTTTATCCAATATTCGGAAACAGAGTTTGGTGTAGATTTGGATGCCCATTAGCAGCTTACTTAGGATTTGTTCAGCGTTTTAAATCTCGTTTTAGAATAACTACTAATGGAGGACAATGTATTTCTTGCGGAAACTGTTCTACCTATTGCGAACAAGGAATAGATGTACGTGCTTATGCTCAAAAAGGAGAAAACATCATTAGATCTAGCTGCGTTGGGTGTGGAATATGCTCAGCCGTTTGTCCAAGAGGAGTACTTAAACTAGAAAATGGTCCTGAAGAAGGAAGAATTAATCCTACTGAGATTCTACTCGGGAATGATGTGGATTTAATGGATTTGTTAAATAAATAGTTATGTCAAGTAATCTAAAATTTTTAGTCATCATTGTTATGTTATCAAGTCAGTTCAACTGGGCACAAAAAGTATATCAAAAAAACCAAACTGATATTGGTACTTTAGCTAGTGAAGGCTGGTTAAAAGACGGAAAAAAAAGTGACTATTGGAAAACCTATCATATAAACGGTAAACTTAAAGAAGAAGGGCATTATAAAAATGATGTTCGTTCTGGGTACTGGCATTTTTATAGTAAGAATAGCAAACTTATTATGGAAGGCCATTACAAACAAGGCAATAAAAACAATTGGTGGATTTTTTATGATGACAATCAAAAGGTTAACCATAAATGCCAACTAAAAAATGGTAAGAAAAATGGATATTGTCTAAAATACACAAACGAGAAACTAAAATCTGCCGAAAAATATAAAGATGGAAAAAAAATAAAAGAGTGGTTTGATTTTAGTAGTTTTAGACGCGAAAACAAATTATCGGATTTAAAATGACCCGTATTACCGTTATTATTCCTGCTTATAATGAAGAGGAATCCATTGGAAAAGTTATTAATGATATTCCAAAAAATGTTACTGAGGTAATTGTAGTTAACAACAACTCTAATGATCAAACTGCGGAAAAAGCAGCCTCTGCCGGAGCTACTGTTCTCTCAGAACCTAAAAAAGGATATGGATATGCATGTCTTTGTGGATTAAATTACATTGCATCGAAGTCCGAAAAGCCAAATATTGTCGTATTTATGGATGGAGATTATTCTGATTATCCAGAAGAACTCACCAAAATAGTAGCACCTATATTAACTAACGACACAGATATGGTAATTGGAGCTCGTACAAAAGAACTAAGAGCTGCCAATTCTATGACGCCACAACAAGTATTTGGAAATTGGCTAGCAACAACGCTTATGAAACTCTTTTTTGGAGCTACCTATACCGATTTAGGTCCATTTAGAGCTATAAAATATGATAAGCTGCTAAAACTAAATATGGAGGACAAAACTTATGGATGGACAGTAGAAATGCAATTAAAAGCATTAAAGCATAAGTTCTCTTATATCGAAGTTCCAGTACGTTATAAAAAAAGAATAGGAGTGTCTAAAGTGTCTGGTACAATAAAAGGTACTATATTTGCAGGAATTAAAATCCTTCAGTGGATTTTTAAATACACATTAACAAAATGAGCATTACCATCTCTTATATTATTGTTGCTATTTATAGCATATCTTTGATTCTAATCTTTTTATACAGCTTAGCTCAATTAAACCTACTTATCAATTACTTAGGCTATAAAAAAAGTATTAAGGATTCTCCAAAGTTCAATTTATTAGATCCAAAAGAGATTCCTTATGTAACGATACAACTTCCACTTTATAATGAAAAATATGTAGTGGAACGTCTTTTAGAAAACATATCAAAAATAGAGTATCCTAATAGTAAATTAGAGATTCAAGTTTTAGACGATTCTACTGATGAATCTATCGAACAAACTGCAACATTAATAGCCGATTTACAAAAAACGGGATTAGACATACAACATATAAGAAGAGAAAATAGAGTAGGTTTTAAAGCTGGCGCCTTAAAAGATGGCCTGGTAACTGCAAAAGGTGAGTTTATCGCAATTTTTGATGCTGATTTTTTACCCGATGCAGATTGGCTTAAAAAAACAGTAATCTACTTTAAAGATAGAGGAATTGGAGTGGTTCAAACGAGATGGGGACACTTAAATAGAGATTATTCTTTATTAACAAGAGTACAAGCTTTTGCGCTAGATGCACATTTTACCTTAGAACAAGTAGGTAGAAACGCCAAAGGACATTTTATCAATTTTAATGGTACTGCTGGTATTTGGAGAAAAAAATGTATTATAGATGCTGGAAACTGGGAAGGTGATACACTTACAGAGGATCTTGATTTAAGTTATAGGGCGCAATTAAAAGACTGGAAATTTAAATATTTAGTTGATGTAGAAACACCAGCAGAGCTTCCTGTTGTAATAAGTGCTGCAAGGTCTCAACAATTTAGATGGAACAAAGGAGGAGCTGAAAATTTCAGGAAATCTGTTTCTAGTTTACTTAAAGCAAAACATGTGCCTTTTAAAACAAAATTTCATGGAGTTATGCACTTACTTAACAGCTCTATGTTTCTTTGTGTATTTGTAGTTGCTTTTTTAAGTATTCCAATGCTATATATCAAAAACACCTATGAACACCTTTCTTGGATATATGAAGTAACTAGTTTCTTTATTTTAAGTACTGTTATTCTTTTTGTATGTTATTGGTTTACCTATAAAAGTACTCAAGGTGGTGGCTTTAGTAAATTTATAGATTATATAAGATTATTCTTTTCATTCTTTTCTGTAGCATTAGGCTTTTCATTACATAACTCTTTAGCTGTTTTAGAAGGTCATATTGGAAAGAAAAGTGAATTTGTTAGAACTCCAAAGTTTAACCTCGATGATCTAAAAAGTTCTTGGAAAGACAATAAATATCTAGCAAAAAAACTATCACCAAACATGATTTTAGAATTTGCTCTTATGATTTACTTCCTTTTTGGAATGTACAGTGCAATTCCGCTAAATGATTTTGGTCTTTTCCCTTTTCATTTAATGCTTTTTATTGGTTTTGGATATGTGTTTTTTAACTCATTGACTGCAAAAGCATAAATGATAACCTATTGGAAGCTTCATAAATTTCCAATTCTTATTGCGCTTATTAGTGTATTATTTTACTATTCGTTTTCATATGATCTGCTTAGAACAGATTATATAAAACTACTATCTCTGTTTGTTGCACTTTTTTTCTGTTGCTATAAGCTGATACAATTAGAAAAATGGAATTTTAAATTCTTAATCACTATTGGTATCCTTTTTAGACTGATAAGCCTAGTAACAATTCCAAATCTATCTCAAGATTTTTATCGCTTTATATGGGATGGAGAATTGTTTATTAACGGAATAAATCCGTATTTACATCTCCCAAATGATCTTATTCAGCAATCTTCAATCACTATTGCTAATGCAGATTTGTTGTATACAAAAATGGGTTGGTTAAGTGCAGAACATTACTCAAACTACCCACCTTTAAATCAATTTATATTTGCTATAGCTTCTTTTATAGGAGGGAAAAACATTCTTAGCTCAGTAATTGTAATGCGTGTTTTTATTATATCCGCAGACATTGGTATTTTATACTTTGGAAAAAAACTACTGGAGAACTTAAAACTCCCTACCTATACGATATTCTGGTATTTTCTTAATCCCCTAGTGATTATAGAGCTATCTGGAAACCTACACTTTGAAGGAGTAATGCTTTTCTTTTTTGTACTCAGCCTGTACCTACTATCACTTAACAACTGGAAACTTGCAAGTGTTTTTTATGCCTTTTCCATTTCCATAAAACTAGTCCCTTTATTATTTCTTCCAATATTCTTCAAGTATTTTGGCTTCAAAAAAAGCATCATTTTTTATATTCTTGTACTTCTAATAAACGTACTTTTATTTATACCATTCTACTCAGATGGCTTTATAGAAAATTATTCAGAGACCATTGGCCTTTGGTTTACCAATTTTGAGTTCAATGCCAGTATCTATTATATAATAAGAGAAATTGGCTTTCATATAAAAGGCTATAATATTATACAAACTGTTGGTAAAATCACTCCTTTTATCGTCATCATTATCGTTTTATCTCTCAGTTTTTTAAGAAAAAATAATACTTTAAAATCTGTATGCATATCAATGTTAGCAGCACTTAGTTGCTACTATTTCTTATCAACAACGGTACACCCTTGGTATCTTATCTTTTTATTACTATTGGGGATATTGGCAGATTTCAAATTCCCAATCCTGTGGACATTAAGCATAATCTTAAGCTACTTGGCTTATATGAATGTTGACAATAAAGAAAATTTAATTCTTGTTTTCTTTGAGTATCTACCTGTTTACAGTCTATTAGGGTTTGAATTATACACCAAACTACAAAAAAGACAGGTACCTAACTAGTAGTACTTTTTTTTGCATTAATTTTAAAAAAGTACTTTTTCTTACAAATTATTCATATATTCGCCTTTCATAAAATAACAATCGACTTAGATTGAAGCAGAATAATGACATATTATCATTTTTAATTTTAGAAGTTACTACTTCTAGAGTTGCTGCTGCATTTACTCCTCGTCGCCGTCGCCCGTAAGGGTCATTTCCATTTTGGGAGATTAGGTGAGTCCGTCTCTTTTTTCCGTTAATAAAACATTTACTTTTTACTTTTTATACTTGTTCGCATGCAAATTATTGTAGCAAATAAAACGCATATTAAATATGCTGGAGCAGTCTGTGATACCATCACAGAATCTGCCAAAGACAGAGGAACTGGGATCGCTGAAAGAACCCCAGAATATATTATTTCCAAAATAGAAAATGGCAATGCAATTATAGCACTAGAAGGCAATGTTTTTGCAGGGTTTTGCTATATCGAGCAATGGGGTCATGGCAAACATGTTGCCAATTCAGGACTTATAGTACATCCTGATTTTAGAGGAAAAGGACTCGCAAAAAAAATAAAGGAAGCCATCTTTAAGCATTCATTAAAAAAATATCCAGGAGCAAAAATATTTGGCATTACAACAGGATTAGCCGTCATGAAAATAAATTATAACCTTGGCTATGAACCAGTAACTTTTTCTGAACTAACAGACGATCCTCAATTTTGGAAAGGATGTGAAACCTGTAAAAACTTTGATGTCCTCACAAGAACAAAAAGAAAAATGTGCCTTTGTACAGGTATGCTTTATGATCCAGATAAAAAAGGAAAAAAGCACAGACATAAATTCAGTACTAAAACATTACAACGACTTAAAAATATAAAATTAACACTACTAAAAAAGAAAAAATGAACAGCATCAAAAAAGTAGTTTTAGCATACAGCGGAGGATTAGACACCTCTTTTTGCATACAACATCTTACTCATGAAAAACAAATGGAGGTACATGCCGTAACGGTAAATACAGGAGGGTTTTCAGATAAAGAAATAGACGAAATAGAAAAAAAAGCATACGATTTAGGAGCAAAATCATACCAATGTATCGATGCGGTTAGTAGTTTTTACGATAAGGTAGTAAAATATTTAATCTACGGTAATGTCTTAAAAAACAATACCTATCCACTATCTGTCAGTGCAGAACGAATTGTACAAGCCATAGAAATCGCAAACGCGGCAAAAAAAAACAATGCAGATGCTATTGCTCATGGAAGTACTGGTGCAGGAAATGACCAAGTCAGATTCGATTTAATATTTCAAGTAATAGTACCTACAATAGAAATTATTACTCCCATAAGAGATTTAAAGCTTTCCAGACAAGACGAAATTGAGTACCTAAAAAAAAAGGGAATCACTATTCCGTGGTCAAAAGCAAAATATTCAATTAATAAAGGACTTTGGGGCACAAGTGTTGGAGGTGATGAAACCCTAAATTCGCATAGCCCACTTCCTGAAGAAGCATTTCCTTCTCAATTGACAAAGGTAGGATCAGAAAAATTAAAACTTTCTTTCTACAAAGGAGAACTTACTGCTGTAAATGATAAAAAAGGAGATTCCGTTGAAAACATACAATATCTTCAAGAAATCGCACAAGATTATGCTATCGGAAGAGACATTCATGTTGGTGACACCATAATCGGCATTAAAGGAAGAGTTGGTTTTGAAGCTGCCGCTCCAATGCTTATCATTAAAGCTCACCATGCACTAGAAAAGCATGTACTTACAAAATGGCAGCAACATCATAAGGAAAGTATCGGTAATTTTTATGGCATGCTATTACACGAAGGTCAATATTTGGATCAGGTAATGAGAGACTTTGAAACATTTTTAGAAAGCACTCAAAAATATGTGTCTGGAGATGTGTTTTTAAGACTCTACCCCTACAGATTTACAGTAGATGGAATTAGTTCTAAGCACGATTTAATGGAATCGTCTTTTGGAAGTTATGGTGAAGTAAATAAAGGATGGACTGCTACGGATGCTAAAGGCTTTATAAAACTTACCGCTAATCAAAACAAAATACACCAACTAGTAAATAATCAATAATGATACATATAGGAATAATAGGAGGTAGTGGATATACTGGAGGTGAACTCATTAGACTACTACTACAGCATTCGGGAGCAACTATTGATTTTGTTTACAGCACCACTAAAGCAGGCCAGGCAATTGCAGCAACACACGAAGATCTATTAGGACAAACATCGCTTTGCTTTTCTGGAAAAGTAAATCCAAATATAGATTTAGTTTTTCTATGTTTAGGTCATGGCAATAGCACTAAATTTCTTGAAAAAAATCAATTTTCTAAACATACGAGAATCATTGACCTAAGCAATGATTTTAGACTTAAAAACGATGCTTCTTGGAATACAAATGAGTTTGTATACGGTTTGCCTGAGCATCAAAAAGATAAAATAATTACTGCAAAAGCTGTAGCTAATCCCGGTTGTTTTGCTACAGCTATTCAACTTGCGTTACTACCATTAGCAGCACAAAATATACTAGAAAAAGAGGTACATGTTAATGCAGTAACAGGAAGTACTGGAGCTGGAATTCAACCTACAGGAAGCACACATTTTAGCTGGAGAAACAACAATGTTTCCTGGTACAAACCTTTTACCCATCAACATCTTGGTGAGATAAATGAGACATTAACAAGTTACCAGCAACAAGAAATTGCCATTAACTTTTTACCAATGCGTGGAATTTTCACTAGAGGAATTTTCGTAACAGCATATACTAATTTTTCAGGCTCTATTGAAGAAGCTAAAAATTACTATTCTGATTTTTACAAAGATTCAGCTTTCACACATGTTTCTGACAAAGAAATTCACTTAAAACAAGTCGTAAACACTAATAATTGTATTCTACACCTACACAAACATGAAGACAAACTATTAGTAACTAGTATTATCGACAACCTGTTAAAAGGAGCTTCAGGACAGGCAATTCAAAACATGAATTTAATGTTTGGTTTTGCTGAAAAAGAAGGATTACAACTAAAGTCATCATACTTTTAATAAAAACCACAGTTTGAAACGAGCATGCTAAAAAGTCTATCACTCAATAAAATGATTAATAGCGAGCAGCATGCAAGCATAAAAAACAAAATAAAACATGAAAATAGCAATTATAGGAGCTGGAAATTTGGGTCTCTCTATCGCCAAAGGATTACGGGACGCAAATGCAATCACTACAATGTACCTTACCAAAAGAAATACAACGGGTATAGCGGACTGGAATGAATATGAAAACATCAGCACAACCACTGATAATACAGAAGCGGTTAAAAATTCTGATATTCTAATTTTTACCGTTCAACCTGCACAGTTTGAGCATATTTTAAAAGAAATAGCTGATTTACTTACTGATAAACATATACTTATTTCTGCTATTACTGGATTTAGTATTGCTAAGATGGAAAGCATTGTTGGTCAACATAGACATATTATTAGAAGTATGCCAAATACCGCAATTGCAGTTAGTTCTTCTATGACTTGTATCTGTAGTAATACAGCGGGAAAAGATAGTATTCCTATTGCAAAAGCTATTTTCAACAGACTAGGCACAACTATAGACATCCCAGAAGGAAAAATGCAAGCCGCCACTGTTATTTGTGCAAGTGGTATTGCTTATTGGATGCGTTTAATTAGAGCCACAACCCAAGGAGCCATTCAATTAGGGTTTGAGGCTCATGAAGCACAAGAACTAGCTATGCAAACCTGTTTTGGTGCTGCAAAGCTCTTAATCACATCTGGTAATCATCCAGAGGAAGAAATTGACAGAGTTACTACTCCTAGAGGATGTACTATTGAAGGACTAAATGAAATGGAGCATCAAGGATTAAGCTCTTCCCTTATTAAAGGAATAGTTACTTCTTTCGAAAAAATTAATGAAATTAAAAAAAGATAAAATGCCTTTATTTGACGTTTACCCTCTGTATAATGTTACTCCAGTAACTGCAAAAAACATGCATATTCAAGATAAAAATGGTGTTCACTATTTGGATCTTTATGGAGGTCATGCTGTGATCTCTATCGGACACGCGCATCCAAACTATGTGCAAGCCATAAACACTCAGGTACAGCAAATTGGTTTTTATTCTAATGCAATTCAGAATCCATTACAGCAAGAGTTAGCTAGCGAATTGGAAAAAGCTTCGAGTTGTAAAAACTATAATTTATTTCTTTGCAACTCCGGAGCAGAGGCTAATGAAAACGCATTAAAAGTTGCTTCTTTTAAAACTGGAAAATCTAGAGTGATTGCTTTTAAAAATGGCTTTCATGGTAGAACTTCTGCAGCTGTGGCTGTCACCGATAATCCAGCAATAAACGCACCTATAAACAAGCAACAAGAAGTCACTTTTTTAGATTTTGACGATATTAAAAGTCTTAAGGAAGAATTGGATAAAGGAGATGTATGTGCTGTAATACTTGAAGTAATACAAGGTGTTGGAGGATTAGACATGGCCTCAGCGCAATTTTATAAAGAGTTAAACATACTCTGCAAACAACATCAGGTTTTTATAATTGCCGATGAAGTACAATCAGGCTACGGACGAACTGGAAAATTCTTTGCTTTTCAACACTTTGATTTAGTTCCAGATATTATTTCTATGGCTAAAGGAATGGGTAATGGTTTTCCAATCGGAGGCATCCTTATTCATCCAGATATTACTGCCAAACACGGAATGCTTGGTACTACATTTGGTGGTAATCACTTGGCTTGTGCTGCAGCATTATCTGTATTAAAAACAATAGATGATGAAAAACTTATTGAAAACACCATAGAAATCTCAAATTATTTCATTGAAAAAGCAAAAAAAATAGCCGTTATAAAATCCATAAAAGGAAAAGGATTAATGCTAGGGCTGGAGTTTAATTTTGAAGTAGGACCACTTAGAAAAAAATTAATTCATGAGCATCATATTTTTACTGGTGGTGCCATGAACAAAAAACTACTGCGTATCCTTCCTCCTCTAGTCATAAAAAAAAAACATGTAGACACTTTTTTTACAGCACTTGAAAAAGAATTAATCCTTACTGAAAAGCAATAAGATGAAACATTATACTTCCATACAAGACATTAATAATTTACCCGCTTGGGTTGAAGAAGCAAAACTCATAAAAAAGAATCCATTAGCCAATAAAGAACTAGGAAAGGATAAAACAATTGGACTCCTTTTTTTTAACAGCAGCCTAAGGACACGACTAAGCACACAAAAAGCAGCTACAAATCTAGGAATGAACACTATTGTTATGAACATTTCAAATGATGCTTGGGGATTAGAGTTTGAAGACGGCACCGTAATGGACGGCAATAATGCGGAACATATTAAAGAAGCTGCTGCTGTAGTTTCTCAATATTGTGATATTATCGCTGTTAGAGCATTTCCTTCTCTTACGAATAAGAAAAAAGATGAAGCGGAGCACATTATAACTAGTTTTAAAAAATATGCAACTGTCCCGATTGTTAATATGGAAAGCGCCACTGCTCATCCGCTTCAAGGACTAACTGATGCACTTAGCATATCGGAAAGCACAACAAAAACTAAACCCAAAGTAGTTTTGAGTTGGGCTCCTCACATAAAACCTTTACCACATGCAGTTGCCAATAGTTTTATTGCTGCAATGAAAAATATGGATGTAGATTTTATAATTACAAACCCTGAAGACTACAATCTAAATTCAGAAATTACCAAAGGCATAAAAATCAATCACAAGCAAGAAGAAGCTTTTGCTAATGCTGATTTTATCTATACAAAAAACTGGAGTTCCTATGAAGACTACGGACAAATGCCATTGGTTACAGAAAATTGGAAAATTACCAAGGAGAAAATGCAGCTAACTAACAATGCCAAATTTATGCACTGCTTGCCAGTAAGGCGAAATGTTGTTGTTGCTGACGAAGTACTAGACAGCGACAGTTCTATAGTTATAAGACAAGCAAACAACAGAACTTTTGCTGCACAATTGGTTCTAAAAAAAATACTAGAACATGGAGCATAAGCAAACACTTAATATTGTGAAAATTGGAGGTAATGTTATTGAAAACGAAAAAGAACTAGACCTATTTTTAGCAAACTTTTCTAAGCTTAGCAGCCCTAAAATTCTAGTGCATGGTGGCGGAAAACTAGCAACTTCTTTATCTGAAAAATTAGGTATTGCTTCAGAACTTGTTAACGGAAGAAGAATTACCAACCTAGAAACCCTGGATATTATTACTATGGTATATGCCGGGTTGGTCAATAAAAAAATAGTAGCAAATCTCCAAAAAAACAACTGTAATGCTATTGGACTTAGCGGAGCTGATGCCAATACAATTATTGCTATAAAAAGACCTGTTAAAGATATCGATTATGGCTATGTTGGTGATATTACTACTGTAAATCAACAAGCAATTCAGCAGCTAATATTAGCGAATTTTACTCCAGTATATTGTGCGATTAGTCATGATACTAATGGACAACTATTAAACACAAATGCAGATACTATTGCAGCAGAAATTAGTATTGCAATGAGTGAGTTTTACAAGTGCAATCTTTACTATTGCTTTGAAAAAAATGGAGTACTTGCTGATGTCAACAATAACGAAAGTATTATTGAAACTATAGACACTGTTAGCTATCAAGAACTACTGGCAGACAATATTATTTTTGAAGGAATGCTGCCCAAATTAGAAAATTGTTTCCGCGCTATACACAATAATGTTTCTGCCATCCATATTGGTAATATCAATATGTTAAATAAAGGAGTTAAACACACTACAATCACAAAATAATGGATATAAAATTACTTAGCGAAAAAGCAATTGCCTTATTAAAAAAACTAATCTCAATTCAATCTTTTTCCTCAGAAGAGCAATTTACAGCTTTAGCTATCGAGGCTTGGTTTAAAGAACTGAACATTCCCTACAAAAGGGAGGTAAATAACATCTATGCTTACAATCTCCATTTTAACGATAGTAAACCACTGCTCTTACTAAACTCTCACCATGATACTGTAAAACCAAACTCTGGATACACAAAAGACCCTTTCACTCCTATTGTTGAAGACGGAAAATTATATGGTCTAGGAAGTAATGATGCAGGTGGATGCCTGGTTTCGCTACTGGCTACCTTTGCTTATTTTTACGACAGACAAAATTTAAAATACAATTTGGTAATTGTAGCATCAGCCGAAGAAGAGAGCTCTGGCCCTGATGGACTAAACAGTATGCTGGCTATCCTTCCTAAAATTGATGTTGCCATCGTTGGTGAGCCTACACTAATGCAACTTGCAATTGCAGAAAAAGGACTTGTTGTTTTTGATGGGCTAATTAAAGGCACGGCTTCCCATGTTGCGCATCCAAACGATGACAACCCTATTTATAACAGCATACCAGTTCTACAATGGTTTAATGATTATACTTTCGATAAAAAATCTGAAGTTTTAGGGGATGTAAAAATGACCGTGAGTCAAATTAATGCTGGAAAACAACATAACGCAGTACCAGCAGAGGTAACTATTGTTGTTGATGTACGTGTTAATGACAAGTACAGCAATGCTGAAATTGCTGAAATTCTAGAAAGACAAGCACCTTGCCATTTAAAACCACGCTCCTTACGTCTAAATTCCTCCTCAATTGATGCGGGTCACGAATTGGTACAAGCAGGCATAAAATTAGGAAGAACAACCTATGGTTCTCCAACCCTATCCGATCAAAGTGTACTTAGTTGTCAATCTTTAAAACTTGGCCCAGGAGATTCTACACGATCACATACTGCAGATGAATTTATCTATCTTTATGAAATTGAAGAAGGAATTGATTTATATATTAAAATATTAAATAACATACTTTAAATCGAATTAGAAATACTTCGATCTAACATGATAACAATACGCAAATGAAACTTTGGGAAAAAGGAATAAGTACCGATAAAAAAATAGAGCAATTTACTGTTGGAAACGATAGAGAATTAGACTTAGTTATCGCAAAATATGATGTACAAGCCTCTATTGCGCATGCACAAATGCTTGGAAAAGTTGGTTTAATTGGTAATGATGAAGCAGAAAAGCTAGTTTATGAGTTAGAACAGATTGCCATAAGCATTACAAACGGGACTTTTACTATTGAAGACTCTTTTGAAGATGTGCATTCTAAACTAGAGTATATTCTGATTCAGAAACTAGGTGATACTGGAAAAAAAATACATACTGCACGATCAAGAAACGATCAGGTTTTGGTAGCCATGCATCTGTATTTAAAAAATGAATTATCTGAAATTAAAACTGGAGTCACCTCTCTTTTTGACGAACTGATGACACTTGCCGAAACACATAAAGATACCTTATTACCAGGATATACACATTTGCAAATAGCAATGCCATCTTCTTTTGGGCTATGGTTTTCTGCTTATGCAGAATGCCTAATTGACGATTTGTATTTTGTAGAAGCTGCATACAAAACAGTAAACCAAAACCCATTAGGTAGCGCTGCAGGATATGGAAGTTCTTTTCCTATAGACCGAAATTTTACCACAAAAGCACTCGGTTTTGAAACCCAAAAATACAATGTAGTTGCTGCACAAATGGGAAGAGGGAAAATAGAAAAGAATGTAGCATTTGCACTGAGTAACATTGCTGCTACACTTTCCAAAATGGCAATGGATATTTGTTTATATATGAGTCAGAATTTTAATTTCATCTCCTTTCCTGACGAATTAACTACTGGTAGTAGCATAATGCCGCACAAAAAAAACCCTGATGTTTTTGAACTTATTAGAGGAAAATGTAATAAAATCCAAAGTATTCCAGCACAATTAGCTTTAATGATAAACAATCTACCTAGTGGCTATCATAGAGATTTACAATTAGTAAAAGAAGTAATTGTCCCAAATATACAGGATATGAAAGCTTGTATAGAACTCCTTACTTTTAGCCTTAAAAAAGCAAAAGTTAATACTGGCATACTTGATGATCCAAAATATGATTACCTCTTTAGTGTAGACACTCTTAATCATATGGTAACCGATGGGATGCCTTTTAGGGATGCCTATTTAAAAATGGGGAAAGAGATACAAGAAGGTGCTTTTAGTCCTAAAAAAGACATTCATCATACTCATGAAGGCAGTATTGGAAACCTATGTCTGGATAAGATTAAACATAAAATGGATAAGCTATAATATTACGAACAAAAGAGGCTCCGTAAACTTAAAATTTACGGAGCCTCTTTTGTTAACCTAAAACAGCACTAATACTAGCTTATTTTTAGATTTATAATTTCTTGCTCAGAAAGGTAACGCCAATGTCCTCTTGGTAAATCCTTTTTGGTAAGTCCTCCAAAAATAACACGATCTAATTTTACCACATCATAACCTAATTGCTCAAAAAGTGTTCTTACAATTCGGTTTTTACCAGTGTGTATTTGTATTCCAACTTCTCTTTTTGGTGCGTTTTCTATGTATGTAATTTCATCAACAGGCACTGGATGACCTTCTACTTTTAGCCCATCTTGAATTTTCCTAAGGTCTTCGTATTTGAAATTTTTACTTAACTCTACATGATATATTTGTCGCGCTCCTTTTTTAATATTGGTTAGCTTTTTTGTAACCTCCCCATCATTGGTAAACAGCAATAACCCAGTAGTATTTCTATCCAAACGACCAACAGGATCCAAACGGGATCTAGAAGCATTAGCTACCAAATCCATTACAGTACGTTGTCCGCTTTCACCTTTAAAATTGGTGCTAAATCCTTTTGGCTTGTTCAATAAAATAAACTCTTTCTTTTGTGGAGTTAATAGTTTTCCATCGAATTTTACTGCATCAGTAAATTTTACTTTTGCACCCAATTCTTGAACAACTTTTCCATTAACGGTAACATTACCTGAAGCAATATATATATCCGCATCTCTTCTAGAGCAGGCACCAGAATTGGCAATAAACTTATTTAATCGAAGTGTATCACTATCTTTCTTAGGCTTAGGCACCACATTTTTAGGCGCAGCAGTAGTTGCCTTGCTTCCTCCAAAATTCTTCTTTAGCCCTTTTCCTTCTCTTTTTCCTTCTTTTCGTCCGTCTTTCTTGGCTTTACCTTGCTTGCTCATTCTAAAAATTTTGGCAAAGTTACGCAAAGTAAACGGCTTAGACCTTAGAACTTACTTAAAACCTGAGTTTGACCCTATTGAATTATTCAATTTAGGTCCATTTTTTAATTTTTTGTTGCAATTATTTAAAAATATCGCTGTCATTTGTAAAGCATTTAAACTCTAATGGATTGTTACTAAAATCCAAGACAAACATGGTTTGCTGTTCTCCCTTTTTGGCTTTATACCTTTTTTGTGGTTTTAATATAAAATCAACTTTATGTTTTTCTAGTCGTTCTTTTATGGCACTAAACGTAGTTTTATCTACAATACATCCAAAATGAGGAATAGGAACTTTAAGATTCTCTACTTGCCCGCAATAGTCAAGGTCTGGAATATTATTAGACACATGAGCAGAAAGTTGATGACCAAAAAAATTGAAATCAACCCAATTTTCTGTTCGCCGACCCAATTGACAACCTAATATCTCTTTATAAAAAGTAATGGTACTTTTAATATCTGTGACTTTAAAAGCCAAATGAAATATTGCTTCCATAACTAATACCCTTTTTTTAATGATACAACATTCAATAGTTCTTCCTTTTTCAAAAAACGATTGTAATTCTCCACTATTTGATCAATAGCACTTTCTATATCTGTTAAACTTGCCACATGCGGTGTTATTTTAATTTTTGGATGACTCCAAAAAGGATGTTCTTTTGGCAAAGGTTCCTCTCTAAAAACATCTAATAAAGCGCCAGATAGTTTGGATTCATCTAATAACGCTACCAAATCTGATTCTACTACATGTTCTCCTCTACCAACATTAATTAAAAAAGAACTTTGTGGCAGACATTGCAACAAGTCCTTATTTATTAGATCTTTAGTTTTTGATGTTAAAGGCAAGAGATTAATTAAAAAATCAGCATCTATTAAAAAGCCTTCCAATTCCTTTTCCCCACTAAAACTCTTCACATTTTCAATTTCTTTTTTTGAATTGCTCCACCCTTTTACTTTAAATCCCAATTGAGCAAACCGCGATGCAACATAACCTCCAATATTTCCAAGACCCAAAATAGAAATGGTAGTACTACTCATTGATTGGTATTGATGTTGCTGCCAATTTTTATCATTTCTCTGCTGCAAATAAACACTCATGTTTTTTAACTCTGTTAAAACAACAGTGATTAAAAATTCCCACATATCATTTGATAACTGATCATCTACAATACGTGTAATTACAATTTCTTCTCCTACATCTTGTGTGTTTATAATATGATCAACAGAAGCACCAACCGATTGTATCACTTTTACATTCGGAAATTGTTTTACTATATCTTTCTGGGGTTTCCAACAGATAATAAATTCAATTGCTGAGTTGTTTTTTATATTTGGATAAACCTCAATTATTGCCTCTGGTAATTTTTCCTGTAGTGCCTCTACCCAAGGGGCAACATCCTTATTTTCAAATATTAACAATACACTCATACCTCTAATTTTATGGCAAAGGTAGCTGCTAATTCAGAAAACATAAAATTGATTATTAGGATAATAGCTATATTTACCATTGAAAACCAATTTATTTTCAATAATTAAAACTGATTCAATGGTAGATGCAATAGATCATCAATTACTTGATATTTTAAAAGATAATTCGCGTTTATCCTTTGCCGATTTGGGAAGAAAAATAAACTTATCCCCATCATCGGCTAGAGAAAGAGTGCAAAAACTTGAAGATACTGGTATTATAAAAAAATATAGCATTCAACTAGAACACAAAAAACTTGGTTATGATTTGGAGGCTTTTATTCTACTAAAAGTTTTCCCAGGGCAATTGCTACATATTCTTGAAAAGATTAAGGCATTTAGAGAAGTTAAGGAAGCACATAGAATAACTGGAAGTCAGAACATACATTTAAAAGTTGTGGTAAAAAACCAGTTGAGCTTACAACAACTATTAGATCAACTTATGATTTTTGGAGACACCAATACATTTCTTATTTTATCTGAAATATAAGATCCGACATAAGTTGGCAAAATAGCCTAGCCCCGATAGTATTGGCAGCTTTTTGAAGCCTTTTTTCTTCAAAAACTATAAAGGATAGCGGGAAATAGCTTCTAAAAACGATCGGAAATTAAACTAATATTAATCAGAACAATACTAAAAATCCCTGCAACAATCATTAATTTAAGAATATTGTGCAGCCATACATAATGCATTTTCTTTTGTGCTTTCCACAACAATCCTAAAAAAAGAAGCAGTACAAAAATACATCCATAAAAATAGAGATACATATAACCTATATTGTATTTAAAAAGCAATAAAGCAATGGGAATCACCATCAAAAGGACACAAACGGTTATGATTGCTTTTGCTTTTTTTTCTCCATAGACTACAGGAATTGTTTTGTAGTTATGAGATAAATCCCCTTTTATATTTTCTAAATCCTTTATTATTTCTCTAATAAGAAGTAGCAATATTAAAAATGTGGCGTGAACAAAAATAACAGGATCAAAATTTTTGTAATACACAAAAACGGCAAAAAATGGAGTTACTGCTAGGGATGCGGACACCAAATTACCTATAAAAGGCATTTTTTTGAGTTTGTGAGAGTAAAACCAAATTCCAAAAATATAAGCTGAAAAGAAGACTACCGCTCTAAAAGAAACGTAACTGGCACAAAAAACTGCAGCGAAATTCAATACAAAATAACCTATTAATTTTGTTTGTTGATTTACCAACCTATCTATCATAGTTTTGGTAGGTTTGTTAATTAAATCTTTATCAGCATCATAAAAATTATTGATGATATAGCCACTAGCAATTACCAGAGTAGACGCCATAACAATCAAAAACAAATGTAAATCTAAAAGTATTTCTTTAGCAGAAAGTTGTGGCGCAAGGATATAAATAGAGGTTATATATTGGGCAATTGCCACTACCAAAACGTTATAACCGCGTACCACAGAAAACAAACTTAAAGCTATTAAAAGTGAGCGTTTGTTTTTTGTGCTTAACATAAAAATTGAAACTCTAGAAATTGTATACTACCTCTAACTTATAGTTTTTAAGGGTTTTTTGTGCTTTATCGATATCTTGAGTAAAGCCCAAAATATAACCTCCACCACCAGATCCACAAAGCTTTAAGTAATAGTCATTACTTTCTATTCCCTGTTTCCATAATTTATGAAACTGCGCTGGAATCATTGGTTTAAAATTATCAAAAACAACATTAGACAATTGTTTTAAGTTTCCAAAAAGTGATTTGATATCTCCATTAAGAAAATCTTCAACACAGGCATCTGTATGTTTTATAAACTGATTTTTTACCATGGCTCTAAAGCCTTCTTTTTTCATTTTCTCCATAAAGAGCTGAACCATTGGAGCTGTTTCTCCAACAATACCACTATCCAATAAGAACACGGCTCCTTTTCCATTACTGTGTTGCGATGGAATACCGGTAGGTTCTATATTGTCTTTAGAATTAATGAGTATCGGAATACTTAAATAACTATTAAGCGGGTCTAAGCCAGATGATTTGCCATGAAAAAAAGACTCCATAGCACCAAAAACAGCTTTTAACTTTAATAATTTTTCTCTAGTAAGGTTTTCTAAAACAGTAATCTTATCTGTAGCATATTTATCGTAAATAGCAGCTACCAATGCACCACTACTTCCTACTCCATATCCTTGTGGTATAGAACTATCGAAATACATACCTTCTAAAACATCTTGCTTTAATACCTCCATGCTAAAGTTAACCAGTGCTGGTTGCTCTTCTTGTAAGGTCTGCAAATGAACAACAAATGCTTCTAAATTTTGATTCGATTTCTTGGCAATATCAGACGGATTAGTTGTCTTTTTTAATGCTCCATTATAAAAATTATAGGGTATAGATAAACCTTTAGAATCTTTGATGATTCCGTATTCTCCAAACAATAAAATTTTTGAATAAAATAATGGTCCTTTCATGTATCTATACTTATCTTACTTAAATCGATCACATGCAACATCCCTATTAGTCATCTTCTTGGCGTAGATTCCTTTGTTAATTGATGTTTCATTTATCTAGTCATGCTTAAATAACACCTTTTTCATATTGACATTATGGCTTATTACACACAGCTTTTAACTGTACAAAACTAACCCTTTTTTGCTCCACTTCCAACTCTATCACAGATAAACTGGCTGTTTTCACAATATTTAACCAATTCATCTTTAATAAATTGATCGACCCTTGCTTTTTCATTATCAGGGAATAATACATGTACATTAGCACCGGCATCTAAGGTAAAGCAAAGTTTGCATCCTGTTTCTGCTCTAAACTCCCAAATTTTATTGATAATCTTAAGTGTATTTGCTTTCATTAGTATAAAATAGGGCTGGCTAGCCATCATCATACTATGTAAGGTAAGTGCTTCACTTTCAACTATAGTTATAAAAGCATCTAAATCTCCTTTTTTTAAAACTTCTTGAAGTTTTTCTAGATTGCTATGTGCTTGCTGAAACCTTGCCTCCGCAAAAGGATGGTTATGCATAAGATTATGTCCTACAGAACTACTTACCTGCTTTTGTCCTTTGTCTACTAATAAAATAGTGTCTTGATAATTTTTAAAAATAGAATGCACAGCTCCATCGTAAGCAACTCCATATAAATTAGAACTTTCCGATATGTTTTTATGCACTCCCCAACCTACCAATCCTCCATAAATGCTTCTGCATGCGGATCCAGAACCCAAACGCGCCAGAAAAGAGGCCTTTTGATTAAAAAAAACAGGATCCATACGATTGCCTATCTGCTCTTCTAAACTTAACAAACATAAGGCTAGTGCACTCATACCACTAGCAGATGAAGCAATACCACTACTATGAGGAAAAGAATTTGAAGTTTGAATGGTAAAATGAAAATCTTTTAAGAAAGGCATATACTTTTCTATTCTCGAAAAAAACGTTTTAATTTTGGGCTTAAAATCTGGTGCTAATTCTCCATCTAGCAAGATATTAAAATCGAAATCGTCTGCTCTTTCTTTTAACTTTACAAATAAAATTGTTGTTGTAGTTGTACAAGAATCTAATGTAAAACTAATAGAAGGATTTGCAGGAATTTGATCTTTTAATTTCCCCCAATATTTCACCAAAGCAATATTACTTGGCGATTTCCATGTAATACTTCCATCAGTTACCGTTTGCAAATATTTACTTGGAACAAAATCGTTTACTGTCATTTTATAGATTCATTTATACAAATATAACCTTTTCCTTGTAGAGTTCGCATTGCTTTATACCACAACACAATTAAAAAAAGTTATTCAGAAGCCAATAGAATCAATTTTTCCATTGTTTTATAATTTCTTGTTGTAGCGGTTACTTTTAATTTTCGTTCTAAAAAATTGGTGTTCATTTTTGCCTTCCCATAACCTTTTTCTGAAAAAAAATACACGCAGTTTGCTGTTACAGCAACCGTTTCTCCTTCATAAGAAAGGCTCTCTACAACTGTTATTGCTTCTTTTGAAGGCTTGGCAGAAAGTAGGGTAAAATACGTTTGTTTTTGTTGTTCTGCTTTAAAAGGATTGTTCTTCATGATGATTTCCAACTCTTTTATAGCCAAAACAAGTACTGGGACATCAAAACCATAGGCTTCTTTTATTAGCTCCGCTATTTTATGCTCCAAGGGTAACGCTTTATCAGTTGCACTTGTAAAAACAATATTTCCACTTTGGATATATGTTCTTATATTTTCAAATTCATTAGAAGAAAGCAGAGACCTAAGGTCTTCCATTTTTATCTTCTTTTGTCCACTTACATTAATACCTCTTAATAATGCTATATAATTCCCCATTTGCATTTATCTTGTTATTGCATTGGCAATCATAAAACCACCTGTCCATGCATTTTGAAAATTAAATCCTCCTGTAATCGCATCAATATTTAAAACTTCACCTGCAAAATACAAATCTTTATGTTTTCTGCTTTCAAAGGTTTTAAAATTCACTTCTTTTAAATCAATACCCCCTGCAGATACAAATTCTTCTTTAAAAGTGCTTTTCCCATTGATTGTATATACTCCTTTGCTTAGTTCTGTAGTTAAACCTCTAAGCTGTATACTTGTTAAATCTGCCCATTTATCCGTTTCATTAATAGCAGCAGCCAATACCAATTTCCTCCATAATCTTTTTGGAATTGCAAATTGATGGTTTTTGTACACCCCATTTTTTGCCAATTTCAATTTTAGCTTTTTAAGCTCTACTAATGTTTCATCAAACGATTGTCCAACAAAATTAATTTCTAGAGCAAACTTATATTGTTTTTCATTTAAAATTCTGGCTCCCCAGGCAGATAATTTTAAGATTGCTGGCGCACTCATTCCCCAATGTGTAATTAATAAAGGTCCAATAGTTTCTAAATTAGTATCCTTCACTTTTATGGTTACATTATCAGCAACCAAACCTGACAAATCCTGTATTCGATTATCTTTACAGTTGAAGGTAAATAACGAAGGCACTGCTGTAACCACAGTATGTCCCATTTTTTCTAGCAATTTCCAAATTTTGGAATTACTACCTGTTGCTACCACTATTTTCTTAGTCTCAAATTCTTGATCATTTGTAGAAATAGCCCAATTACCATTGTTTTTTTCAATCTTTTTTACCGCAGTCCCTTTTAAAATTTCAATTTGTTGATTCTTAGCTGCTGTTAAAAAACAGTCAATTATACTTTGCGAACTATTTGATTCTGGAAAAACGCGCCCATCATCTTCAATTTTTAATGGAACTCCTCTTTCTTCAAACCATTGCATGGTATCTCCAGTCATAAAATGATGAAAAGGCCCCAATAATTCTTTCTCTCCTCTGGGATAATTTTTAGACAGTTCTTGAGGTATAAATTCTGCATGGGTTACATTACATCGTCCGCCTCCAGAAACCTTAACTTTTGTCAATACCTCTTTTCCTCTTTCGAGAATAGCAATTTTTAATTTAGGATCTTTTTCAGCAGTGTTTATTGCTGTAAAAAAACCTGCTGCTCCACCTCCAATAACTATTATATCGTACATCAATTACCTGCTTCTATTAATATATTAAATAAAAAATTATACAAAAATACAATATCTAATAATATCACTTATTCATTATAAATCATCAATCCATTTTTCACTATCCATATTCATTAAAAAACGCATAAAAATGTATTATTTTTATTTTTATTTCAATATTTTAACGTTTTAACTGGTAATTTAATATATTTATAACACACATAAACTTTAATATAATGAAAAACAAATCAGTAATTCTCTCTACAATTGTTACATTCATATGGGCTTTTGTTGGAGGGTTTCTCCTATGGGGAATTTTAGCAGAAGACTTTTTAAATAATCATCTTGGAATTGCTACTGGTGTTCCGAAAGACCCAGATTTTGCCTTCTTAGCAGTTGGCTGCTTTATTCTAGCTTTAGCTTTTACCGTTATTTACACCCGATGGAGCAAAGGCAGTTACACTATTAAAAATGCGCTTAGTTTTGGAATCTGGGTAGGTATTCTACGTGGTTTTGGAAGTGGCCTCATTGATTATTCCACTACTAATATCTTAGATATGACTGGAGCAATCGTAAACGGTCTTATCTACGTACTTTTCTTTGCTATTATGGGCGCAATTGCCTGTATTGTTTTAAAAAAAACAGCATAAAATTTCTTAAAACAAAAGATTTAGAAAAACCTCTTTATAATTTACAATAGAGAGGTTTCTTTTTTTGAAGCTATTTCCCGCTATCCTTTATAGTTTTTCTCGTTCCTCAAAAAAGCTGCCAATACTATCGGGGCTATAACAGTCATTATACATTAATTTTTCTATCAATTATTTAAGTATTTATTAAGAACCGACTTGTTAGTTTTCAATTATATTTGTTGGTATAACACATATTATGGCTGAACTTTTTAAAAACATATACAACACTACTTTTATTAAAACACTAAGTATTTATTTAACAGAAGTATATCCTAAATTTAACGGGAATTCATTTACCAAAGCTATTTTTGATGCCAATTGGGAAGCCAAAGAACTTAAAGAACGCATGCGTCATATTAGCGTTTCTTTGCATGAGCACCTAACTAAGGACTTCTCCAAAGATCTAGATATTGTGTTTACACTCATTAATACTTTAGAAAAAAACGGAATCAAAGAAACAAGTATCGAATACATGTTTATTCCAGATTTTATAGAAATATATGGTATAGAAAAGCCAGCCATTGCAGTAAATGCGCTTGAAGAAGTTACTAAATTTACCAGCTGCGAATTTGCCATACGACCATTTATTATAAAATATCCTGAAACCTTAATCCCTAAACTACTAACATGGGCATCGCATAGCAACCAGCACGTAAGGCGTCTTGCTTCTGAAGGTTGCAGACCACGTTTGCCCTGGGCAATGGCAATTCCTTCCTTAAAAAAGGACCCAAGCTCAATTCTTCCAATTCTAAACCACCTTAAAACCGATAGCTCAGAATATGTAAGACGAAGCGTTGCCAATAATCTTAATGATATTGCCAAAGACAACCCCGAAATAGTTATTGCCTTAGCTAAAAAATGGAAAGGTATTTCTACAGAAACAGACTGGTTAGTAAAACACGGATGCAGAACCCTATTGAAGCAAGGAATTCCAGAAATAATGAAGCTTTTTGGGTTTGGAGATATTAAAAAAATAAAAATTACTGATTTTAAAATCTTAACTCCTAGTGTAAAAATTGGGGACTATCTTTCTTTTTCATTTCAATTGCAAAACACAAGTAACACTGAAAGTAATCTGCGATTAGAATATGGACTTTATTACCAAAAAGCAAATGGAACATTAGCCAAAAAAGTATTCAAAATAAGTGAAAAAATTTATGCTGCTAACTCCATAACAACGATAAATAGAAATCAATCATTCAAAATTATTACCACGCGTAAGTTTCATCTGGGACCACACCAAGTTTCATTAATAATTAATGGAACAGAATTAGAAACACACAATTTTACCCTTAACGCATAAATCTACCAATAGTAATATTTTATGCCAAACGAATATTAGCCTTTGCCTTTTTCATCCTTTAAAGATTAAAAAACACAATTGGCATTAAAGATAAATTATACACTTATCTTTGCTGACATTTAGACAAAAATCATATCAAAATGAAAAAAATTGCCATACTTACACTTGCTGGATTGCTTACCATAAGTTGCGGTAATAAAACCGACAAAAAAGCAAACAAAGCACAAACTTCGGTTGAAACAGCTGCCAAAATAGAAAAAAAGACGCAAGCTCCTAAAGTAGTCAACAATAACAATGTTGCAACTACAAGCATCCTCCTCTTGTCAGACGATCAAATGAAATTTGACAAAAAAGAATTGCGTGTAAAAGCGGGTACTAAAATAACCCTAACATTAAAACACACTGGAAAAATGGCCAAAAATGTAATGGGACACAATTTTGTGCTTTTAAAAGATGGTGTTAATTTAGGCAAATTTGCAATGAAAGCTATCACTGCAACTAAAACAGCATACATTCCTGAAGACAATAGTACTATTGCATATACTAAACTTATTGGTGGTGGAGAAAGCACTACAATAACTTTTGATGCTCCTGCTATTGGCACTTATGATTTTCTATGCAGTTTTCCTGGTCATTATGCAATGATGAAAGGAAAATTTATTGTGGAGTAAAAAACAAAGGCCTCAACAAATTAACTTGAGGTCTTTATTTAAAACCATATAATTTTACATCTTTAAATAAAACTCTTTGGTAAGTTTTATATACGCATCAGTGTATTGATGGCGTTCTTCTTCAATTATCAACTCCGCTACAATCATTTCTTTTGTTCCAAAAGAAAAAGCTAAAAGACAGCGTTTTACCTCACTTTCTGTATTGCCTTTAACCCTAGTTATTTTATTAGGATGTAAATTATATAAAGCAGCAATAGTTTTTATTTTTTCCTCAGAACCAGAAGGTATTATTATCGTAAAAACACCATCAGGCGCTAATAATCTAGAGACTCCAAAAAGCAACTCTTCCAAAGGTAAAGCGGCACTCATCCTTGCCATATCCCTAGCTTTATCTCCACTAGAAACCTGCTCTTCATAAAAAGGGGGGTTGCTTACAATAAGGTCATATGTTTCCTCTATTTCCTCAAAAAACTCATCAAAACCAGCATGGTAACAAAAAAGACGATCTCCCCAGTCCGAATTCTCAAAATTTTGCACACATTGCTCATAAGCATGCTCATCTATTTCTATAGCATCTATCAACTCCGCAGTACTTCGCTGTGCCAACATTAATGCTATAAGCCCCGATCCAGTTCCAATATCTAAAATGGCTTCAGGCTTATTTGCTAAAGAACTCCACGCTCCTAACAAAACGCCATCCGTACCAACCTTCATGGCACATTTATCTTGAGCTATCGTAAATTGCTTAAACTTAAAAGGCTTGTTTCCCATACTTACAAAAAAAAGTTAGGAAAGATAAAGATCTACAAGTCCATCTGGTGTTGTTACCATAACTTTTTTATTGTCGCGATCAATTTTATTAATAATTTGATCACTAACAGGAATCAACAACTGCTTATCTCCTTTTAATACCTCAAACAAGTGCTGTGAGGTAGAATCATTCACACTTTGTATTACACCAATATCGCCATGAGTAGTATCATTTACCGTAAAACCAATAACCTCGTGATAATAAAACTGATCACCAGTTAATTTTGGTAAAAAACTCAAAGGCAAGTACAGTGCTGTACCCATAATTTTATCTGCATCGGATTCTGTTTCAACTTCCTCAAAACGAATTCTCAATAGTAAAGACTTGTGCAATACACAAGAAGTAATAAAAAATGGAACCAGCGAATTGCCAAAACTGACAAATACTGATTCCATATTTTCGTAAATTTCAGGTTCATCAGTATCTAGTTTTACTAGAACCTCTCCCTTGAAACTAAATTTCTTTACTATTTTACCGAGATAGAAACAATCTTCTTTTCTCATAAAACTAAGAAATTATGCGTCTTTTTCTTCGCTTTCTTCTGTAGAAACTGGTGCTTCTTCAGTAGTAGCTTCTGCTTCTGGAGCAACCTCTTCAGGTGCTGCAGCTGCAACTTGATCAGCTTTACGCTTATCACTAACTTCTTTTTCAGCTTCTAAAGCTTTAGCTTTAGCATCTGCTTTTGTTTTTGCTAAATCATCTGTTTTAGCGGTAACAATACCTGCTTTTTCATCTAACCAAGCTTGAAATTTTGTTTCAACTTGCTCTTCTGTTAAAGCTCCTTTTGCTACACCACCAAGTAAATGATGCTTAAGCATAACTCCTTTATAAGATAAAATTCTACGAGCAGTATCCGTTGGTTGTGCACCATTGGTCAACCACTGTACAGAAGCATCTACATTTAAAGTTATTTGAGCAGGATTTGTGTTTGGATTGTAAGTTCCTAATTTCTCTAAGAATTTACCATCTCTTTTTGCACGCGAATCAGCGGCAACAACCCAGTAAAAAGGTTTTCCTTTTTTACCGTGTCTTTGTAATCTAATTTTAACTGGCATAATGCATTAATTTTTTAAGGTACGCGACCTAAATATTATTAATTTAAGGCTGCAAAGATACTCTTTTACTTTTACCCAACTACTTTAAAATCAAGTTTATTTTTAATCTTTTTGATATAAAAATCATTGATCACAAACAAATAGCAAAAAGACTATCCTACAACAAATACTCACAATACCAAAAGCTAATTCGTTTAAAAACAATCTTATAATGATTTTAAATTCCTTTTGTTTTGTAGGAAAATACTTATATTTCTCTTTTTTATCCCTATCTTTGTTTGCAAAACCCCTAAATACAACCTACAATATGAACAACCCAACAATATTCATGGTAGATGATTGTGCAATAAATCATCTCTTTTTTAAACTATTCGTCAACACCTTAGAACCCAATGTTTCTTTACAGACTTTTTTAGATCCTACATTAGCACTAAAACATCTTGCTTTAGAAGAAGAACCTCTTTTAATCATCTTAGATATCAACATGCCTAAAATAACAGGATGGCAATTTATGGATCGTATTCAAGAATACAAAGTTAAACATAGGGTTATTATAGCAAGTTCTTCTAAAACAGAAAGTGATCTACAAAAAGCAGAAGAGTATGATGCCATTATTGACTATTTTAGTAAACCATTTAACAAAAGTAGAATCCAAAATGTGTTAATGCAACAACTAAACCAACTGGCTATTAGCGCTTAAAAACTACCGTTGATAAGTACTTATAAATAATTGCAATAGTTTTCCTCAAAATAGCTACTTTTAAGTCTCGATAAACTTATAATTGAAAGGACTATATGTATCTAATTTTTGATACGGAAACTACTGGTTTACCTAAGCGTTGGAACGCCCCCATTACCGATACAGACAACTGGCCTAGGGCAATACAAATTGCATGGCAGTTGCATGATGAACTTGGTAATGTTGTTGAACATGAAGATTATTTAATAAAACCAGACGGTTTTACCATCCCTTATGATGCGGAACGTATTCATGGTATTTCTACAGAATTAGCCGAGGAACAAGGTGTTTCTTTAACCGAAGTTTTGGAAAAATTCAATATTGCACTTGGTAAGTCTAAGTTTATTATTGGTCAAAATGTTGGCTTTGATGTCAATATTATGGGATGCGAATTTCATAGAGAAGCTACGGATTCTGAACTTACTGTAAAACCTGTATTAGATACCTGTACCGAAAAAACAGCCTCCTTATGTCAGATTCCTGGTGGTAGAGGTGGAAAATTTAAACTTCCCACACTTACCGAGCTGCATCAGCATCTTTTCAATATTCCTTTTGGCGAAGCACATAATGCCACTGCCGATGTGGAAGCCACTACACGCTGTTTCTTTGAATTAATTAGAAAACAGTCGTTTACTATTGAAGAACTAGATGCTTCTGATGATTATTTTGACCGTTTTTCTGCCAAACACCCAAAACCAATTGAGTTAATTGGTTTAAAACATATTAATCTCAAAAAAGCTTCGGATAAAATTCGAGCTAGGATTGCAAAACAAACAGATACATCAGTATCTAAAGAAGAAATACAAAAGAACCTTACTGCATTAGAAGATGCTTCTTTTGCGCATTTGCATAATCACTCTCAATATTCGGTACTACAATCCACCATGAGCATTCCTGATCTGGTTGGATCGGCATCAAAAAACAAAATGCCCGCTGTAGCCATTACCGATCATGCTAATATGATGGGGGCCTTTCATTTTGTTACAGCAGTTGCTAAACATAATAAAGCGTTAGATGAGCGTAGGTTAGATGCCGAAGAAAAAGGGGAAGAGTTTACAGAAAAAGATATTAAACCAATTGTCGGTTGCGAATTTTTTGTCTGCGAAGACCATTTGGATAAAAGCAGAAAAGATAATGGGTATCAGATTGTTTTTTTAGCCAAAAACAAAAACGGATATCACAACATGGCAAAAATGTCGTCTTTAGCATTTACAGACGGATTTTATTATTTGCCCAGAATCGATAAAAAAATAGTTGAACAGTATAAGGAAGACCTTATTGTACTTACAGGAAATTTGCAAGGTGAGGTTCCTAACAAAGTACTTAATGTTGGTGAAAAGCAGGCAGAAGAAGCTTTACTTTGGTGGAAAGAAGCTTTTGGTGATGATTTATATATTGAGATCATGCGTCATGGTCAAGAAGATGAAGATCGTGTAAATAAAGTACTTCTCGATTTTGCTAAGCAACACAGTGTAAAACTTATTGCTACCAACAACACCTATTATGGCAGACAAGATGAGGCCAATGCCCATGATATTCTTTTATGCGTTAAAGATGGAGAAAAACAAGCAACACCAATAGGAAGAGGAAGAGGATACCGATATGGTATGCCAAATCAAGAATACTACTTCAAAGATCAGGATGAAATGAAGGATATCTTCAAAGATATTCCTGAATCCATCTTAAACATACAGGAGGTTATTGACAAAATTGAACCTTTTGTATTGGCCAGAGATGTATTGTTACCTGCCTTTGATATTCCGGAGCAATTTGTTTCTGATGAAGACAAGAAAGACGGAGGTAAAAGAGGTGAAAACGCACTTCTAAGACATATTACTTATGAAGGTGCAAAAATACGATACGGAGAAGAACTTTCTGATGTTGTTGTAGAACGATTGGATTTTGAACTTGCTGTAATTGAAAAAACAGGATACCCTGGTTATTTCCTAATTGTAGAAGACTTTATACGGGAGGCCAGAAAAATGGGAGTTTCGGTTGGCCCTGGACGTGGGTCAGCTGCAGGTAGTGTTGTAGCATATTGTTTATGGATCACCAACTTGGATCCTATTAAATACGATTTACTTTTTGAGCGATTCCTAAATCCAGATCGTGTAAGTATGCCCGATATTGATATTGACTTTGATGATGAAGGTCGTGGGCGAGTTATGGACTATGTAATTGAAAAATATGGCGCCAATCAGGTGGCACAAATTATTACTTATGGTACCATGGCAGCAAAGTCTGCCATTAGAGATACTGCCAGAGTTCTAGACTTGCCACTATTTGAAGCAGATAGAATTGCAAAATTAATTCCGAATACCAAACTTGCTAAGATTTTTGGAAAATCAGAAGCCGAATTAAAAGCAAAATTTAGATCAGAAGAATTAGAAACCATTAATGAACTAATTGCACTATCTGAAGGTGATGATTTAATTGCTGAAACTATAAATTTAGCACGTTTACTTGAAGGGTCAGTACGTAATACAGGTATCCATGCCTGTGGCGTTATTATTACCCCAGATGATATTACAAAGTTCGTTCCTGTAGCCTTAGCCAAAGATTCTGGAATGTATTGTACCCAGTTTGACAACTCGGTGGTGGAGAATGCTGGATTACTAAAAATGGACTTCTTGGGGTTAAAAACACTAACCCTAATTAAGGATACTGTAAAAATTGTAAAAGCAAAATACGGAGTAGAATTGGATCCAGAGAATTTCTCTTTGGAAGATGAAAAAACATACGAGCTTTTCCAACGTGGAGAAACAGTTGGGGTTTTCCAATATGAATCTCCAGGCATGCAAAAATACATGAAGGAATTAAAACCTACTGTATTTGCCGATTTAATTGCCATGAATGCCTTGTATAGGCCTGGTCCTTTGGAATACATTCCAAGTTTTGTTCGTAGAAAACTTGGGGAAGAAGAAATACATTATGATCTAGAAGCCTGTGAAGAATACCTAAAAGAAACTTACGGTATTACGGTCTACCAAGAACAGGTGATGTTACTTTCCCAAAAACTAGCAAATTTTACAAAAGGTGAAGCTGATGTCTTGCGTAAAGCCATGGGGAAAAAGCTGTTTTCATTACTGGAAATGCTAAAACCTAAGTTTTTAGATGGAGGTGAAAAAAATGGGCATGATAGAGAAATTTTAGGTAAGATATGGAAAGACTGGGAAGCCTTTGCTGCCTATGCTTTTAACAAATCTCACTCTACCTGTTATGCTTGGATTGCCTACCAAACAGCATACCTAAAAGCACATTATCCTGCTGAATATATGGCGGCGGTATTGTCTAATAACATGAACGATATTAAAACGATTACCTTCTTTATGGAAGAATGTAAACGTATGAAATTAGATGTACTTGGTCCTTGTGTAAATGAATCTTACTATAAGTTCTCTGTAAACGATAATGGAGCTGTACGTTTTGGAATGGGAGCTGTTAAAGGCGTTGGACAAGGTGCAGTAGCTACCATTATTGAAAATAGAAAAGATGATGGGAAATACAAATCTATATTTGACCTAACCAAACGTATAGATCTTAGAGCTGCCAACAAAAGAGCGCTAGAAAACTTAGCATTAGCAGGTGGTTTTGATACTTTTAAAGAAACACATAGAGCCCAATATTTCCATAATGAAGGTGATGGAATTACATTCTTAGAAAAAGCCGTAAAATATGCTTCCAAATATCAAGAAAGTAAAAACTCCTCTCAAGTAAGTCTATTTGGAGAATCTAGTAATGTTCAAATAGCCGAACCAGAAGTACCACCTAGTGACGACTGGGGAACTATAGAAAAACTACGTCGAGAACGAGAAGTTGTTGGAGTTTATATCTCAGGACACCCTCTTGATGATTTTAAAGTAGAAATGAAGAGTTTTTGCAATGCCAATATCTCTGCATTTTTAGATATTGATGCCTTTGCAAATAGAGAACTAACTTTTGCTGGAGTTATTATAGACGTACAACATCGAGTTTCAAAAAACGGAAAAGGGTGGGCTTTATTTACTGTAGAAGATTATATGGACTCTTATGAGTTTAGGATTTTTGGAGAAGAATACCTTAAGTTTAGGCATTTCTTTATCATCAACTCCTTTGTCTATTTTAAAATTTTTATAAAAGAAGGATGGATTAATAAGGATACTGGTAAAAAAGGTATGGCAAGAATTCAGTTCAACAGCATGCAACAATTGCAAGATGTAATGGAAGCTTATGCAAAAAAGCTTACAGTACAAGTAGATGTTAGCAAGCTTAAAAACGATCATATTAACTCGTTAAAGACAATTTTTACGGAGCATGAAGGAAACTGCCAACTAAACTTTACTATTTACGAAATGCAAGAGCAGATAAAAGTAAAAATGATTAGCAGGTCTCAAAAAGTGAAAATATCTAGTGAACTCTTAGTACTTCTTGACAGCCAAGATGTTAAATACCGAATTAACTAATAGCTAACTAAAAGTATATCGCTCCTCTTCAAAAAAGATGATATTCTTTTAAAAGAACACTTTGTATTTAGAGTACAGCTAAAAGAATTAAACAGCAGCAAATTTGATAGTAAGTTGGCAAGAGTTTTCAAAAAAACTGAACCACTATGGACTTAAAGTCCATAGGTTCGGGCTGGTGACTCAAAGTCACCCAGTGGTCATTGCTCAATTATAAAGTTCGTTGCATTACCTTGATCTGGTCTTCGATGATGCTCCAAGTATTCATTGACCATCTCATCAGTAATATTTCCTGTACTCCAACATCCATAACCAATACCCCAAAAATGCCTACCCCAATATTTATGCTTTAATTCTGGAAACTCTTGCTGAAGCTTTCTTGAACTACGCCCTTTTAACTTCTTAACCAAATAGCTCACATTTTGAGAAGGACCATATTCCAAATGCATATGAACATGATCTTTAGATATCACCCCTTTTAATATTTTAACATCTTCTGCATCGCATATTTGTACCAAAATAGTGCGACAACGGACTTGTAGATCTCCTTTCAAAACATGATAACGATATTTTGTACTCCAAACTATATGTACTGTTAAACGGGATACACTATGTCCATTTGATCTTTGTTCTGACATAAAACAAATGTAAAGGTTTTTAGAAGCTAAAGCAACATGCACTAAAGTACATAGTTTTAACTATTTTTGAGACCAATAAAAGGAACTTATAATAAAACAATAAGCAACTTTATTGGAGGTGAATCAATAACAAAAAAAATTGAAAAAGAAGTCAATTTCGAAAAAATTAGTATAAAAAAAACTATTAGAAGATCATTTGGCACATCTGATTATTACAATTTTGAAAAAATACAGTTCGACTTATCAATCAATAACAGTAAAGCTTTAAAAATTAGAATCAGAAGAAAGCCATTCATTAAAAGAATAGGAGTTAACCTAAAAAATCAATATTCATTTTCAGGTGACGAACCTTTATTTTTAGAAAGAATAACTAATTTACCTGAATTAAAATTTCTTCTAAAACATCCAAAATCTGAATTAATCATTATGGGTGGCTTTATTATATTTAAATCTGAATTTATTGGTATGTTAAATGAAAATTTAGACGCAATCTATACTTCTCTTACAAAATTAAAAGAGGTAATTATAAGCAAATAATATACATCAGCTTAATAGACTTCTTTTTCCTAGCCCCGATTGATGTGGCAGCTTTTTGGAGGAACGACAAAAACTACAACGGAAAGCGGGAAAAAGCTTCTAAAAAAAATGTAAAGGTAGGGTTTTTCGTATTTGAATTGTTTTAAATATATAATCCAAATTAAAAATCTAAAAGTCATGAAAAATCTAAAAGTCTTATTATTTGCCTTAACCATTATATTTTTTTCCTGTGAAAAGGACGAAACAAACACAGAAGATACTAATTCAGAAGCCGTTGAAGCTGCTGTAAATTATGTTTTTAATGCGGAAAGCGCAGAAAATGCTATTGACGAAGTAGCATTATATTCCAGTTCATTTTTTGGAATAGGACAAATTACTTCGGGAAAAGGTGGTGCATTAAAAGGACACTCGGGCTTCTTTAAAGAATGTGCAGAAATAAATGTTACAGAAGATGGAGACACCATTACAACGGTAATTACTTTTCAAGATGGTTGTCTTGATCGTTATGGTAACGAGATTACAGGTACTATTACAAAAGTAGAAACCAAAGGAGATACTTCTTCTGAAAACGAGGTAACCATTACAGACTTAACCATTAATGGCTTTGTAGTTAACGGAACTAAAAGTTTTACACATACAAAAGCCAATGCAGCTGGAAATCCAGAAATGGAAGGTACTGTAAACATAACTGTTGAAACTGATGAAGGTACAATTACCATTATTGGAAACAAAAAAATGGAAGTTACTGCTGGTGGTGACACCGATACTTGGGAAGATGATGAAAGAACCATTACAGGAAAACGTAGTATTACTAAAGCTTCTGGAGATACAATTGTAGTAGAAATAACCACTGCACTGGTAAAACCTGCAGCTTGTAAATATGTAGCATCGGGTATTAAAGAAATTACAACAACAGACGGTACTGCAAGTATAGATTTTGGAGATGGTACATGTGACGCAATAGCTACGCTTACAAAACCAGATGGTACAACTACAGAAATTGAATTGAAAAGAAAAAGAAAAAAGCATTAAAATCTTTTAAACCCTTACCTTATTATTTTTCCTCTAAAACTGCCCTATATGGGCAGTTTTTATATAATATAAGATTCTACAATAACACTATAACTAAAACAAATAATAGAGATGTAAGGAATAGCTTTTTTTTTGACTAAATTTGTGTAATTAAAAAACAAATAGAATGGCTTTAGAGATAACAGATGCTAATTTTGAGGAATTAGTTTTAAAAAGTGAAAAACCAGTAATGGTTGATTTTTGGGCAGCATGGTGTGGCCCTTGTAGAATGGTTGGTCCTATTATAGATGAAATTAGTAATGACTATGAAGGAAAAGCTGTTGTTGGAAAACTAGATGTAGATGCAAATCAAGAATTTGCTGCTAAATACGGGGTTAGAAACATCCCTACTGTATTGGTATTCCAAAACGGAGAAGTAGTAACAAGACAAGTTGGTGTTGCTCCAAAAACAACATATGCAGAAGCAATAGATGGATTGTTATAAATACGAGTAACAATTAATAATATATATAGGTTTGGCATTTAGCCAAACCTTTTTTATTTTAGAGCAAGATTAGATGAAATTAACCGCATGAAACGAACATAGTAAAAGTTTTATCAACCAAGGTAACCGAAGGTTCATGAACTCCATTGAAAAACAATAAAAACATTGTGAGTAAATGACTCGTAAGCGAACTGCATGTGATCGTTAAAAACAGTACGTATAGACATATGAAATTACAAAACGAATTACATAAAGCTAAACTTTTTAACAACTTAGAACTTTTAGCAAAACAGGTGGTAGAAGGATTCATTAGCGGAATTCACAAAAGTCCTTTTCATGGCTTTTCTGCAGAATTTGCTGAACATAAGATGTACAACAAAGGAGAAAGCACAAAGCATATTGACTGGAAGCTTTTTGCAAAAACTGATAAATTGTATACCAAAAAATACGAAGAAGAGACCAATCTAAGATGTCATGTTATTATCGACAACTCTTCTTCTATGCATTATCCAGAAGTAGACAATATTGGAATTGATAATTTAAACAAAATAGGATTTAGTGCACTAGCTACAGCTGCATTAATGAAAATATTAAAAAGACAACGCGATGCTGTTGGCTTAAGCATATACGCTGACTCTTATGAGTATTATAGTGCTGAAAAAAGTAGCGAACGCCACCATCAAATGCTATTGGCAAAACTAAGCGACATTACATCAATAAAAACGGCTACAACCACCACCAATACCTATACTTATCTGCACCAAATTGCAGAAAAAATTCACAGACGTAGCCTGGTCTTTCTTTTTACAGATATGCTTCAGGTTAACTTAGAAGATGACAAATTATTTGAAGCCTTACAACACCTAAAATACAATAAACATGAAGTTGTATTATTTCATGTATTTGATAAAGAAAAAGAAATGCGTTTTAATTTTGAAAACACTCCAAAACGTTTTTTAGATGTAGAGACCAATACTTATGTTGATTTATATGCTGAAACAATAAAAGAAGATTACGAAAAACATATGCTTTCCTTCTTTAATACCATTAAGATGAAGTGTGCTCAATATAAAATAAAGTATGTTGAAGCTGATACAGCAGCTGGTTTTAATAAAATATTAAATACCTATATGGTAGAGCGACAGAAGTTTAGCTAAGCCTTAAAAAGCAAAGTTATTTTTTTACTAAAAATGCTTGTGGGGAAAGAAAAGGCGCTGTATATTTGCAACCGCATTGAGCAACGGTCTGGTAGTTCAGTTGGTTAGAATACCTGCCTGTCACGCAGGGGGTCGCGGGTTCGAGTCCCGTCCAGACCGCAAAAAAAGGAGAGTTTTTACTCTCCTTTTTTTATGCCTAATAGTTTCCTTTTTTCTTAATCGATTATTCTATTTAAAAAATCTTGTGAGAACAAAAAAGACAACGTATATTTGCATCCGCATTGAGCAACGGTCTGGTAGTTCAGTTGGTTAGAATACCTGCCTGTCACGCAGGGGGTCGCGGGTTCGAGTCCCGTCCAGACCGCAAAAAAAGGAGAGTTTTACTCTCCTTTTTTTATGCCTAATAATTTCCTTTTCAGCAAAAAAATCTTTTTTATATATTTCTACAAAAGCACAAGGCTGTATCACACTAATTCTGCAACACCAATTTAGTTCTAAAACAGGATACACAATTTGTGGATCAAGTCCAAAAGTTGTGGGATTTTAGGATTATGCAAAAATTGTAGTAAGTCTAAATAAGAAAAAGTCTACATTTCTAACCCCTCTAAATTGTGCTCTAAAGGCTTTAATTTTAGCATTGAAAGATTCTGCAGACGCATTTGTACTTCTATTATCAAAATAGTTGAGTATATTTTGATAATGTATTGACATTGTTCTAGCGATTGTGTTGAAGCTTTTAAATTTAGCTTGTCTTACTTTTTCATCCCATTTTGCAAGCCTGATAAGTGCTGAAGTTTTGTCTTTGGTATTATTAAATATCCAAGATAGGTTTTGGCATAACTTATATGCTTTCTCTAGATCTGGATATCTCTGAAAAAGGACTTCTGCTCTTTTGGATTGATTGTCAGTCCATTTACTACTTGATTTATATAATAAATATCTGCTTCTTGCTAATAATTGCTTTAAAGTATCTCCATTGGGCAGTAGTTTTGGAGTGTATTTTAATGATTTATTTCTAGCATATTCTATGGCATCATTTTCAGTATCTAAAGCATCCCATCGATGTTTTATTCTTATTTCTTGTAATGCGTCCAAGGCTAGTTTTTGCACGTGAAAACGATCTATTACTAAGGTAGCATTTGGGAAAGACTTTTTAACGATAAGTCCCATATTACCTGCCATATCTAAAGTTACCTCTTTAACTTTCTTGCGTTGCTTTAAAGGAATTTTCTCTAGTATTTTTATCACAGTTTCGGCTTTGGTTCCTTTGACCATTGCAACTAAGGCTCCCTTCTTTCCTTTTGCTTTTTTATTGGTTAGTATGGTATATAAATCACCATTAGAAAAGGCAGTCTCATCAAGGGATAAATTTGCGCCTAAGTTTTGTGCGAATAATAGCCAATCTGTTGCGTGTTGTTTTTGACCCCACGCTTTAAAATCACTCAGATAGTCCTTGTACTGTCTTTGTAGACTTCTGGGATTAACACCATAGAAATTAGCTACAAGTGTTGTACTTGAAGCGTTATTACTTATAGACCTCTTTTAAAAAAGCAGCAAATTCACTAGTTATTCTAGTTCCTTTTGCTACTAAATCCCAATCTCTTGTAACTACTTTACTAGTCACTTCATTAAGCCATCTACGCCGTGTTATATGCAGATAAACATCCTTACCTCGTATAGGGAAATCTTGAACGGTCGCCTCTGGAAAGAAGCCTTTAGAGTGGAGTTTAGCATTATTAAGTACAGATGGAACCTCATTTAATTCTGTAAAATAGAAATGTATCTCTTCTCCTTTAATCTCGTGTTTGGTTAAATCAAAATGACTTACCAGTACTTCGGGAAGTAATAAATTAGCAACTGCAAATAAAGCGTCTGAGGACATAGAAATTTTAAAAGCAAAGTTGCCTCTAATTTAGTTACTCCACAACTTTTTGTGTTGAGCCCAATTTGTTCTCCTTTTTATTATAAAAGTTTTAAAGAATAAACATAAAAAAGCCCTGAATGGAAAACACAGGGCTTGATTGTAACTAAATAGGTTTAAATAAATGATAAGATTTGGGACTTATTCTTTATTTGAGGTTTTATTATTTATTCGTTTATGTTCCGATTAATAACACTACAAACATACTCCATTACCATATTCCTAGAAAATAACAGTTGTTAACTCACGCTATTTTGTGGGCTGAACTATTCATCCTGTGGTTGCCTATTTTATTCTTACATAAAACCTTTTTTTGTAAGACAAAACAAACCGTTTCAGAATCTCAAAAATAAACATAAAAAAAGCCCTGAATGGAAAATACAGGGCTTTGTTGTAACTAAATAGGTTTAAATAAATGATAAGATTTGGGACTTATTCTTTATTTGAGGTTTTATTATTTATTCGTTTATGTTCCGATTAATAACACTACAAACATAGTCCATTACCATACTCCTAGAAAATAACAGTTGTTAACTTACGTTATTTTGTGGGCTGAACTATTCATCCTGTGGTTGCCTATTTTATTCTTACATAAAACCTTTTTTGTAAGACAAAACAAACCGTTTCAGAATCTCAAAAATAAACATAAAAAAAGCCCTGAATGGAAAATACAGGGCTTGATTGTAACTAAATAGGTTTAAATAAATGATAAGATTTGGGACTTATTCTTTATTTGGGGTTTTATTATTTATTCGTTTATGTTTCGATTAATAACACTACAAACATACTCCATTACCATACTCCTAGAAAATAACAGTTGTTAACTTACGTTATTTTGTGGGCTGAACTATTGATTGTGTGGTTGCCCATTTTCTTCTTACATAAAATTCATTTTGTAGGGCAAAATAAAGAGTTTCAAAATTCTGAAAAACAAACATAAAAAAAGCCCTGAATGGAAAATACAGGGCTTTGTTGTAACTAAATAGGTTTAAATAAATGATAAGATTTGGGACTTATTCTTTATTTGAGGTTTTATTATTTATTCGTTTATATTCCGATTAATAACACTACAAACATACTCCATTACCATACTCCTAGAAAATAACAGTTGTTAACTCACGCTATTTTGTGGGCTGAACTATTTATCTTGTGGTCGCCTAATTTTTTCTTACATAAAATCTATTTTGTAAGACAAAATAAAGAGTTTTAAAATCCTGAAAAACAAACATAAAAAAAAGCCCTGAATGGAAAATACAGGGCTTTGTTGTAACTAAATAGGTTTAAATAAATGATAAGATTTGGGACTTATTCTTTATTTGAGGTTTTATTATTTATTCGTTTATGTTCCGATTAATAACACTACAAACATAGTCCATTACCATATTCCTAGAAAATAACAGTTGTTAACTTACGTTATTTTGTGGGCTGAACTATTCATCCTGTGGTTGCCTATTTTATTCTTACATAAAACCTTTTTTGTAAGACAAAATAAAGAGTTTTAAAATCCTGAAAAACAAACATAAAAAAAAGCCCTGAATGGAAAATACAGGGCTTGATTGTAACTAAATAGGTTTAAATAAATGATAAGATTTGGGACTTATTCTTTATTTGGGGTTTTATTATTTATTCGTTTATGTTCCGATTAATAACACTACAAACATAGTCCATTACCATACTCCTAGAAAATCACAGTTGTTAACTTACGCTATTTTGTGGGCTGAACTATTCATTCTGTGGTTGCCTAATTTTTTCTTATATAAAACCTTTTTTGTAAGACAAAATAAAGAGTTTTAAAACCAATAGCGGCCTAAATAAATAATCATTTTCATTTTTTTCATTGATAAAAAAACGAAACAAAAAAATCTAGTCTGACTATATTTTGCCTAAATTTATTATTCATCCCATAAATTATAGGAACTCACTATCGTTCAAACAGCCTATAATTTTACTGGAATTTCACTGCAAATTTTACGACAAAATCTAGATAGGACATAAAAACAATAGCATTCAAAACGAACCCCTTTCTTATTATAATTCTTCTTAGATTCTATTATACCAAGGGAATTCATATAGTTAACAAAACGTTTAGGGCGGAGATTTTTTAAAACCTAAAAAAACAAACATAAAAAAAGCCCTGAATGGAAAATACAGGGCTTTATTGTAACTAAATAGGTTTAAATAAATGATAAGATTTGGGACTTATTCTTTATTTGGGGTTTTATTATTTATTCGTTTATATTCCGATTAATAACACTACAAACATACTCCATTACCATACTCCTAGAAAATAACAGTTGTTAACTCACGCTATTTTGTGGGCTGAACTATTCATTCTGTGGTTGCCCAATTTTTTCTTACACTGAAAATAAATTTGTAAGATAAAACCAGATCAGTTTCAATACTAAACACTCCTTTTTAAATACTATATACACCTTGTCTTGTCGTCTTGAATTATGTTTTTTTGCAGTATTTCAATAACTTAAACCTTTTATGTTAAAAATACAACAATAAAGACCACTATTGTTATATTTCTTTTAGCTATTTTTGGTAAAAAATATGTTATGAAGCCAGATTTATTTGAAGCACCTGATTATTACCTTCTAGATGAGTTATTAACAGAAGAGCATAAGCTAGTTAGAGATGCTGCCCGTCAATGGGTAAAGAAAGATGTTTCTCCAATTATTGAAGACTATGCACAACGTGCTGCTTTTCCTAAGCAAATAGTTGGTGGATTAGCAGAAATTGGCGCATTTGGCCCTTATATTCCAGAAGAATATGGTGGTGCTGGTTTGGATCAGATTAGTTATGGTCTTATTATGCAGGAATTAGAACGCGGAGATTCTGGTGTTAGATCTACTGCCTCTGTTCAATCTTCTTTAGTGATGTATCCTATCTGGAAATATGGTTCTGAAGAGCAACGTAAAAAATACTTACCTAAACTAGCTTCAGGAGAATTCTTAGGTTGTTTTGGACTTACCGAGCCTAATCATGGATCTGATCCTGGGGCAATGGAAACAAAATATAAAGATATGGGAGATCATTATCTTCTTAATGGTGCCAAGCTATGGATTTCTAATGCTCCATATGCTGATGTAGCTGTGGTATGGGCTAAAAATGAAGAAGGAAGAATTCATGGTCTTATTGTAGAACGTGGAATGGAAGGCTTTTCTACTCCCGAAACTCATAACAAATGGTCCCTAAGAACTTCTTGTACAGGAGAACTTATTTTTGAAGATGTAAAAGTGCCTAAAGAAAACTTATTACCAAATAAAAGTGGACTTGGTGCTCCACTTGGCTGCTTAGATTCGGCAAGATACGGTATCGCATGGGGAGCTATTGGTGCAGCAATGGATTGCTATGACACCGCATTAAGATATTCAAAAGAACGTATCCAATTTGGCAAACCAATTGCTGGTACTCAATTGCAACAAAAGAAGCTTGCTGAAATGATTACTGAAATAACAAAAGCGCAGTTATTAACTTGGCGTTTGGGTGTTTTAAAGAATGAGAATAGGGCAACATCTGCTCAAATTTCTATGGCTAAAAGAAATAATGTAGCCATGGCTATTGAAATTGCCAGAGAAGCAAGACAGATACTTGGTGCTATGGGAATTATAGGAGATTATAGCATTATGAGACATATGATGAATTTAGAAAGTGTTATTACCTATGAAGGTACTCATGATATACACTTATTAATTACTGGAATGGATATTACAGGTATTCCAGCTTTTCAATAAGCAACATATTTTATAGAAACACCAAAATGGAATGATAGCATTCCGTTTTGCTGTTTCTTATTTCTACAAATTGTTTAACAACTCCTTATCTTTTTTGCTAAGCTTTGCCGCTACCAAGTCATAAGAATGATCTATTAATTTGTTCACAAACGAATAATCCAACTCCCCTTTCCATAGGCGTAATGTATTCCAATGCTTTTTGCTCATATGCCAGCCTGGTTCTATGCTGTCATATTCTGCTCTTAACTCCAAGGCTTTTTCAGGATCACACTTTAAATTTATAGCAGCAACCCCTTCCTCCCAATTTTTTAATGATGTTAAGGCAAACATTTTACCCATCACCTTAAATACTAATGTTTCTTTATCAAAAGGAAATGCTTCTGTTACTCCTTTTTTTGACAAGCAATAATCGCGTATTAATTCAATATTCATCTTTATGATCTTTAAACACTCTTTCCATTAATAAATTTGAATCTTTTGGTGTTTCAAATCCAAATTTGCGATACAGACCATGAGCATCTCCAGTTTTTAACATCCATACTGTACATGCTTTTAATTCTTCCTCATTTACAATAGCCATCACCAATTGCTTTGCATAGCCATTTCCTTGGTATTCTTTAATTATAAAAACATCCATTAGATAGGCAAAAACAGTATAATCTGTAACAACTCTTGCAAAACCTATTTGCTTATCTCCTTTATATACCCCAAAACACATACTATTAGCTATAGATTTTTTAACAGCTTGTTCTGTTCTGCCTTTTGCCCAATAGCTATTCGTTAGAAACTGATATATTACATCAATATTTAATTTGCTTTTATCACTAGAGATGTTAATCATTTTTTTCTTCTAATGGTATTATATCTGTAGCAATCTCTAGTGCTGAATAATCCAACTTCCAGTTAATAGTCTCCACAATTTTTTCGATAATTAATACTGCTTCTAATGCTTCTTTTTTGGCTGTTACCATTAATCCACTTTCTGGAATTTTATCTCTAATGTGTGTTTTTGCTTCACTATTTAGTTTGGTAAGATCACCAGCATCAAACTTATTTAAAAACCCATCTTTAATATCATAATATTGTAATTCTGGCTCAATTGTTAACACTTCTGGTTGGGGGAAATTAGAAATTATTATTTTTCTATTTTTTATATCGGTTCTCATTTGTACTTTTTTTAAATCATAACCAATATGAACTTTTGCATTTACCAATACTATGGCCTTCTTTTTGGTACTTAACAAGCTCAATAATCCATCTTTTTCATTTTCATAATGATAGACCTCAGCAAAATCTCCCTCTACAGTAATAAGCCTGCACACACTTTTTATCTTTTCTAGCAATATTACAGATTGCTTTTCTGTTTGACTCTTGCCTTTACTCTTCCAGAACCAATACATAAGTAATGCTCCAAGTATCAATCCTAAAAATAGATTTAAAAAATCTTCCATTATTCTTTTTTCTTTCCAATACTTCCTAGATGTGAATTATTAAATCCAGTTCCGTATTTTAATCCATATCCTAATATTCTATCAAAAGCAGAATGTGCATAAAGAATTACTCCTGCAAGCAATAAAATATCGTTTCCTAGATATACTCCTAACAAATATACCGCTATTGCCATACCCTTATGATGAAATAAATTATATGCAAATGCTCCTACTCTATTTCCAAACACATAACCTAACATTGCAAGATCGGGTGCAAGAAACAATACCAAAAACCACCACCAAGTAAATGGTAGCAGTGAAAATAAATATACTCCAAAAACAAACTGAATTAATTCTTCTAAGCGAAGTACTTCTTTCATCCTAACAAATTTTATTTGCTTACAATTTGGTATAAAACAGGTTTACTGGGTGTGGCATCGTTTTCAAAAGAGGCAATTTGTAAATTCAATAGGTAAGCACCATCTTTAATAGTATTTTTTACAAATATAAATTCTGTGATTGTAGCATCATATCTTATTTCCCCATCAATATTCCAAAACGCTTTATGCCCCAACAATGTACCTTTATCTTTTTCCTTATCCACAGATGGCAAATCTATCAAAAGATGTTTAATTCCACTATCTCTTAAAAAAACTATAGCTTTTTCAGATAAATAAGGTGGGTTTGTATGCGAATATTGGGCTGTTAACTTATCCGAAAGATTAGGAAGTGTTCTAATAACTATAGCATCTCTCTTTTTCTTTCCCAATGCATATTGCAATTGTTTTTTAGATATTATCCAATCGTCATCCATTTTTTCAGGTGCTACTGTAACAACCTCAGCTCTAAAAAAAAACTCTTTTAGGTTTTCATTTACTGAATGAAATTCTTTGGTAATATGCCCGACACATTCGGTATGCGTACCATGAGCATGAGGATTAAAAAATATATTATTAAAATTAGTAGATGCCCCAGCGGCAACACTTATTTCTACACCATCATCTATTACCGGTTTAATTTCTGGATGTGATTGATACCAAGCGTTTACATTATCTTTGGTTCCTCTTATCGGAATAGAAATATCTAGTGGTTTGGAAAAATCCACTTCATAATGTCTATTATTAAATTCTATTGTTGCTTTCAAAATAAATTTGTTTTTAATACCTAATCCCTACAATCTTAAAAATAAGGATTATTAAGGAGATAGGTATGGTTAATTTAAGAAGAAAAGATCTGAGGCAATACCATCAGTCAAAAACTTCCCTTTTTGGGTAGCTTTTATGATTCTGTTTTCTAACAAAAGCGTTTCTTCTTTTAGGTGACGCGCTGCATGTTTTTTTATATAAACACTATAATCCAATCCAAAACGACTAGTAATAACCGCTAGAGAAATGCCTTTTTGAGTCCGCAAGCCTGTCATTACATATTCGTTATAGCAATCTGCAACTGTTAATTTTTCAACTTCGGATGGTAGACGATCTTCTTTTAATATTGCTTTTAAATATTTTGAGTTGTTGTTTATATTCCAACTCCTTTCTTTTCCATTAAAACTATGTGCCGAGGGTCCAATGCCTAAATATGATTTTCCCTCCCAGTAGGCTGTATTATTTCTAGAGAAATAACCTTCTTTCCCAAAATTAGAAAACTCATAATTTACAAAACCTTCTGCTGATAAAGTCGCAACAAGTATATCGTAATGCGCTCTAGAAACTTCATCCTTTACTGCTGCTATTTTACCTTCATCAATATACTTTTTTAATGCTGTTTTTGGTTCTACAGTTAATGCATAGCTAGAAATATGAGGAATATTATAGCGTAAAACTTCTTGCAAATTTGCTTCCCATTGGGCATTGCTCATTCCTGGTATGCCATAAATTAGGTCTATAGAGATATTATCAAAATACTGTTTTGCATAGGTAATACTCTGCTTTGCCTCTTCAGCATTATGTGCTCTATTCATCAGTTTTAAATCTGTCTCAAAAAAAGACTGAATCCCAATACTCAATCGATTAATTTTTGATGCAGCAATAGCAGTTATTCTTTCTTTATTTAAATCATCTGGATTAGCTTCTAAAGTAATCTCTGGGTTAGAAGCTATTTTATAATTTGCATAAATGGTTTCTAAAATCGAATTAATTTCTGCTGTTGTTAACAAAGATGGTGTACCTCCTCCAAAATATATGGTTTCTACCAATGTCTCGGAAAATTCGTTTTTTCTAAGCACCACTTCTTTTTGCAATGCCATAACCATCTCTTCTCTTTTTTTTAAGGAAGTAGAAAAGTGAAAATCACAGTAATGACATGCCTGTTTGCAAAATGGGATATGAATATATATTCCTGACACTTGTTTTGTTTATTTTTTGGGATAATTCTTTTGTAAAAAGCACATTACTTATTTTAAAAAAATAAAGCAAACGCTACTATTTTTTTACACGCTTTTCATTCTGACTTACAAAGCTTGCCCAGCCAGAATAGCTTTTTCCAGTACTAATTTTTCCAGAATTAAAATGATGACATACTGCAGCGGCTAAACCATCTGTAGCATCTAAGTTTTTTGGCAATTCTTTAAGACCTACTAAACTTTGTAACATTTTTGCCACCTGCTCTTTACTAGCATTACCACTACCTGTAATTGCCATTTTTATCTTTTTAGGTGCATATTCTGTAATACTTACTTCTCTAGAAAGTCCTGCAGCCATTGCTACTCCTTGAGCTCTTCCTAGTTTTAGCATAGACTGAACATTCTTTCCAAAAAACGGAGCTTCAATAGCAATATCATCAGGATGATAGGTATCTATGAGTTCTATAGTCCTTTCAAATATCTTCTTAAGCTTTATATAATGATCTGTATATTTTTTAAGGATCAACTCGTCTAAACGTAGTAAAGTCATTTTTTGACCTTCGCATTTGATAACACCAAAGCCCATAATGGTAGTTCCTGGATCTATACCTAGTATTATTCTTTCTTTTGCCAATTAACGAACGTTAATAATTATTGGTAATTTAAATTTACTATCTACTTCTCTACCTCTTACTAAGGCAGGTTCTACTCTTGGAAGACTAGATAAACACTTAGATATCACTTCCCTTAAATTAGGCAACAGCTTATCTATGTACGGTTTTTTTTCAATGTAGGACACGGAAATAACACCAGTTTTTTTTATAATAAAATCTACCTTAATAATATCTGCAATATCATTATCAACCTCTAAATTAGTTTTTTCTAAACATACTATTAAATGGTTTATGAGTGTAGTTTCAAAACATTGTCGTTGTATTACCTTTTTATCATCTTCATTACAATCATAAAACAACGGATATACTTCTACATCATCCCAATTAATACTATCTAATGCTTCTGCAACAAATTCTTTCTTTTTAGAAGCTTTAGAATTATTAAGGTTACATGATACTACGCATAAAATCAAGAAAAAACTCCAAATTTTTTGCATTAGTTATAGTTTCACTCTGGAAAATTACAATTTTTTAACAAAACAGTCCAAATAGAATTTAGTCAATGCCGATGTATTGCAACTTATCTCCGATAAGATAGATATATTTTTTCTAAATAAAGATTTTTCTGCTATATCTTTACTTTTTTTCTGATAAAAACATGTTCTCTTTAAGCTTGCTAATTTTTTGATTTACATATTTCATGTAATAACCACTTGGGCGCAATTTTGGATATTTATTCTTAAAACGTTCAAAATAAGCTAGCTTTTTTGCATCATCAGTATAGTAGTTATCGACAATTACACAGGCATAAAACAGATGTCTAAAATTATCAGGTTCTTCTTTATGTGCTTTTTCATGATATTTAATAGTTTTTGCATAAGCTTTTTTACTACTATAAGCACTAGCCAAAGCACTGTATTCTTTTTCAAAGGTAACCGCTTTAATCTCTATAGAAGTATTAATGCATTCAATAGCCTTATCATATTCTTTCTTTTTCATATACAACCCTCCTAAGTCTAACCAAACTCTATAATTGGTACCCTCAAAATCATCAGCTATCATTTTTTCATATAAAGCGATTCCTTTTTCAAACTCCCATTCTCGATGATAACAATGCCCAAGACTAAACAAAATATGATCCTTTTCTATTCCAAGCTCAATTAATCTTTCATAAATAGGAATGGCCTCAGCATAATCATTGTTTTTAAAATAACTTTGTGCCTTAATATTCAACAATTCTCCTGAATTCTCATAAGATACTAGACCTAAATCTGCATATTTAATAGCATCGTGATAGTACTGTATTTCTAAATAGGCTTTGCTTAAACGATACAAGCTTCTTAAATGTGTACTATCTAAGGTTATTGCTTTTTTATACAATTCCATTGCTGCTTTTGATCCAAATGTAGTACGTCCTAGATAATAAAAATACTCAGGATTAAGACTGTCTTTCTCTACCAAATCTGTAAAAAGCAGTTTGGCTTCTTTTTCTTTTTTACGCTTAAATAATAATTTTCCCAATTCAAATTGTGGAAGTTGCAATTGCTTATTGTTTTTAACAATATGCTGGTACTGCAAAATAGACTTCTCATAATTGCCCATCATATGGTACGCCCTTGCTATTTGCATTTTGCTTTTTAGTATTGGACTCTTGGCATAACTATTTATTGCTGTTGCATAGTTACCTCTTGCATACAAGCTATCTCCCGCTTGTTCGGACGATACTTGTGCATTAGAGATTCCGCTAACTAAAAACATTAAAATTACAATTCTACGCATGCTTACTGTAGTTTAAAAGTTATTGGTATTGAAAACATAGTTTTTTTAGGCTTATTATCAACTATTGGAACCTTCATTTTTGGTAGTTTAGATATTATAGCAACGCAAACAGCTTCTAACCTTTTATCTGGACCAATCGTTTTTATCATCCCTACATTTCCTTGCTCATCAAAAGACATCATTACCATTACTTTACCTTGTACACCTTCTTCTTGTACATCTTTAGGGTAATAAAAATGTTTTCTAATATGTGTTTTTACTTTTTCTACAAAACAAGCTGACTTATCAGTAACATTTTCACATCCAGGAAATATTGGGACATTTCTAGCAACAACAAAGAAGGGTTTATTTGTTTTTGATGATGATAAAACAGAACTTGTTTTTTGCCCTCCCAATTTAAATGTTATTGGAATTGAAAACGGAACGGGCACTACCTTTCCTTTATGTTTCCCTGGAATCATTATTGGCAACTTCTTTATTATTCTTACCGCTTCAGCTTCCAGTAATTTATGTGGACCCCTTTTTCTAATATTCACTATAGTTCCATCAGTAGCTATAGTAAACATAATTGAAACCCTTCCTTGTATTCCTTTTTCTTGCGCTTCTGACGGATATCTAAAATGTTTTCTAATATGTTTTACCACTTGTTCTTGAAAGCATGTTCGGCTATCAATTACATTTTCACAACTAGGAAACACAGGTACTTCGTCTATTACCATAAACGGAATAGCCTGTACGGTTGAGTCTGACTTAAGCGTTACACTTTCAATATTTTCTTTATCTTCAATATTTTCTCTTTCACATGAACTATATATTAGAGATAGTAAAACAATAGGTGTTAATAACAAATACTTTAATCTAAAAAACTGTTTTGATTTTGTTTTTTGCAACATTACAATCCTCTTTTTCAATAATGATTCTTTATAAAAAGTATTGATAAAAGAAATTTCTTTGGTCTTAAATACTTCAGACAATAAAAGTTGATACTGTGCTTTTCTAGATGTTTTTGCTACCACAGCATCTGCTATAAATTCATGTAATTCTGCTGTTCTTTTTTGATACAAATACACTAATGGATTGAACCAAAAAACAATGCGAAGCAGTTCAAAATATAATAAGTCGTAACTATGCCCGCCAGTAACATGAGCCATTTCGTGTTTTATAATTTGTTTTTCATCTTCAACAGCTATCTTATCTCCAATAAACACATAGTTGAAAAAAGAGAATGCAGTTTCGCTGTCTCTGACTACTATTTTTGTTATTCTGACATCTTTCTCCTGATTGTTATTGTTTTTTTTAAGGCTATACACAACAAACAGTTTATATAAAAAACTTAAAAATGAAATCATCATTCCAATTATCAACAACAACCAAATCCATAAAAAAGAACTGCCATTTGCAATTAATCCTGTTCCTAAAAGTTCAACAGGCACATTACTATTGGCACCACTACCAACTATAACCTCTGGTAGCTGCACCATATATTCATTAGGTATAACCGATGACAATGTTTTAAGCTTAAACAAGGGTAAAATTAAAGCCAAAAATGAACAGATCAACAAATAAGCACGGTTCCAATTAAAAAAAGTTTCTTTTTTTAGAAACAAATCATACACCGCCATACACAACAGTTGTACAAAAACTACTTGTAGCAAATAATGTATCATTCTTCTTCCTTTTTATTAATTTCTTTAAGAATACCTTCTAATTCTTGAAGACTTACATCATTTTTTTTCATAAAAAACGATACCATACTCGAAAAAGAACCATGGAAATATCCATCTACCAACTTGGTAATAGATTGATTGCTATACTCTGATTTTTGTACCAAAGGAAAATACAAGTAACCCTTTCCTTTTTGTTCATGTGCAACAAAACCCTTGGTTTCTAATATTCGTATTATGGTAGATACCGTATTATATGCTGGTTTTGGATCAGGAAATTTATCAATAATTCCTGCAACATTGCTTTTTTCCATTTCCCATAACCGTTGCATTATTTCCTCTTCTGCTTTTGTTAATTGCCTCATAATCTTAGCGTTTAATCAACTAAATAGTTAGTTGTACAAAACAAATATAATCAAAATACCCGTTGAAACTAATTATTTAGTTGAAAAATTGTAACAAAACACTCTTATTTACGTCGTATATAATAAATACAAAAGCCTATGGAACTAAATTTAATTGATAAACTAATACTTCTCGCTTTAGATGATGAAAAAGGATCCTTTAGCGAAAGTTCTGTATTCCTTGGTTATGGATTAGCTGGGGCAATACTTTTGGAACTAACCAAAAAAGAAAAAATAAAAATTAGTAATAAAAAGATAGCGGTACTAAGTAGCATAAAAACTGGAGATATGGTGCTAGATCCCTATTTAGAACTGATAACGAATTCAAAAAAAGAAAAATCGCTCAGTCATTGGATTCATACATTTACTTCAAAAAGCACAGCAATAAAAGACACAACACTAAACAAACTTATACAAAAAGGTATTTTAATTAAAGAAGAAAAGAAATTTCTTTGGGTATTTACACTTAAAAAATATCCCACAAAAAATCCCTTACCCGAACATAAACTAAGGATACATTTAAATAAAATTATAGCGAATACTATTAAGCCAGAAATAGACGATATGATGCTTATTAGCTTAATCGATTCTTGTACTTTAAGCAGAGCCACCTATGGAAAAGAAAATGCCAAGAAATATAAAAACAACATAAAGACAATAATTGAAAGTGCAAACGCCCATAAGGAAATTAATGCAACAGTTAAAGAAATTCAACATGAAATTGAAGCAATTATGGTTATCATTATATCTTCCGCAGTAACAACAACTATTATTAATTAAAACACACTATTTTTTAAACTAGTCTCCTTCTATATTGAAAAATATAGTCTATTTTTAACAACCGAATAACAACATATGGATATCACATTACTAATACTAGGCTTTTGTCTTACATTATTTGGCATTTTAGGTAGTTTTCTTCCTATAATCCCAGGACCACCATTAAGTTGGATTGGACTGCTACTACTACATCTCACCGATGCTGTACCACAAAACTGGACACTTTTGGGTATTACACTAGCAATAGCCCTATTGGTTTTTGTTTTAGACTATATTATCCCAGCAATGGGAACTAAAAAATTCGGCGGTAGTAAATATGGTGTTATTGGTACTACCGTAGGCTTATTAGTCGCCATATTTGTACCAATATTTGGTCCTTTTGGCCTTATTATTTGGCCTTTTGTTGGGGCTTTTGTTGGGGAACTCATCAATAAATCTGATAAAAAAACGGCTACAAAAGCTGCTTTTGGATCTTTATTGGGTTTTCTTACAGGAACTTTTTTAAAATTTGTGGTCGCCATTGCATATTTCGGAATATTTTTAACAACCGTTTGGGATTACAAAGCAGCTCTTTTTCCATTTTTTGAATAATACCATTATAACTTTTTTCTTTTTTTTGGAGGTGCCCTTTCAGGTCAGGCTGTCGGCAGTCGCTTCTGGAGAGCTTTCAAAGCTCCTCCAGAGAGCTTCAACAAATGCCGCTATCCTTCACCCAATCACTCTAGTGTAATCAACAAGCTCGCCAAAGAGTACTAGCTATGCTTGCTAAAAATAATTTTTGGTTCCAAGACCAGCCTCAGATAATTAGCACCTCAATGAAGGGTTCAAAAAAGATCATATATCAACTCCAAAACCTACTGAACTCTCTCCTATAGTTAGGACATTAAATTCAGTATTCATTTTTATCATTTTTTTACGATTACAAGTATTGGCAATTTATTCTTAAATTTTAAGCTAGAAAAAGAAAGATTTATCGCTTAATTCAAATTACTTCTTCATCAAATAAATTCTTAATAACTTTGTAATCTCAGTTATATAATTAATGCAGAGACAATCTAGTTTTATATAATTGTGACTTAATCGCGTTAAAAAATATTATGAAAAGAAGAAATACGGCTTCAAAACAAGAAATTTTAAACATTTTTAAGTCTTCAAATACCGCTTTAAGCCACGAAATGATCCAATCAGAGATTATTGAAAAGACGGATAGAGCTACTATATACCGTATTATAAATCGTTTTTTGGAAGACGGACTTATACACCGTATTATAAGCGATGATGGAAAACAATATTTTGCACTTTGTATTGATTGCGAAGAAAAAAAACACAAGCACAATCATTTTCATTTTAGATGTACTTCCTGTGGTACTGTTGAATGTTTAGATGCTAAAATTAAAGTTTCTTTGCCTGAAGGTTATACTGCAGCCCATTTCAATGGTTTTATCTCTGGAGAATGCAAACGATGTGTTTAATAACTATTTTAAAACAAAAAAGCCTTCCACATTGGAAAGCCTTTCACTGGTTAGAGCTAAACTTAATTAGCTTCAACAACGGTATTACGCAATGCGCAATACAACACAACGAGCCAAAAGTACTAAAAAACTTTCGATAATAGTATAGATTTGTTAAAAATCAAGTGCTTCTTTCTCCAACTTCAGATCAAGAATACGAAGTAAACCTTTGGATGAACTAGAATTAAAAGTGATATTCTTATAGCAACCCTAAATACCTTAATCAATTAGTTGTTTTATTTGCTGAAGCAATTTATTTTTACTCTCTTTTTTCCATAGTACCGAAAGTAACGCTTGCTGTCTAATATTTTTAATTTCAATAAATTTTACTTCCAAATTATAACCTTCCTGTAATGCACTTGGAATAATAGCAACTCCTAAACCCGATTCAACCAATTTAAAAATAGTCTGTGCATGTACCGATTTATGTGATATGTTTGGTGTAAAACCACTGTCCTGACAAATACTTACAATTTTATCGTAATACAATGGACTGTATGCACTAGAAAACATAATAAAATTTTCAGCTCTTAATTGCCCTACATTTTTAAAACTAAACTCATCTAACTCATGATTTTTGGGCAGTACAATAGAAAAAGTATCTTTAAATACCGTTTTAATCTGCATTCCAAGTGGAGCTTTACTCAGTCGTACAAAGCCCATATCTAGTTGTTCTTTTTGCAAAGCAGTTACTTGCTCGCTTATTGACATCTCTTTTAAGCTCACCTTTACACCTTTGTATTTTTTATTGATTTTTAACAAAAATTCTGGAACAATTTTTTGCATTGCAGATCCTACAAAACCAATTCTAAATTCTCCCATTTCTCCAGCATCAAGCAATTTTACATTTCTTTTTATCAATACCATTTGCTCAAAAACAACCACTGCCTCTTCCTTTAAATACTCACCAGCCGCAGTTAACATCACCTTCTTTTTTGTTCTTTCAAACAATTGTACACCATAATTCTCTTCCAATTGTTTTATTTGCCTGCTTAATCCTGGTTGAGAGATGAACAACTTTTCCGCAGCTTTCCTAAAATTCAACTCTTCAGCTACTGCCAAAAAATACTTCAAGTGTCTTAGCTCTACCATAAACGCATATAAATTATTAATCATGAAGTAAAAAACCACTAATAACCTGTGGTTATTAATACATAAACAAAATAGTATTTTTAATTATCAATAATACGGATTATTTTTGTACTTATTACCAGTAACAAAACTTACCACAGCGAAAAACATATATCATGAGCATAAAAACATTTAATCTTGGACAAGATCACCTTACTGCAAGCATTGCATTAGGTATTGCTAGAAACGAAATAAAAGGGCTCTTTTCTAAAGAGACAAAGAAGAAAGTAGCTGAAAGCAGAGCAATTGTAGAAAAAATTGTTGCCAAAGGCGATCCTGTTTACGGCATTAATACTGGTTTTGGACCACTATGTACTTCAATGATTTCAGAAGAAGACACGGCAAAACTACAATCAAACATATTACAAAGTCATAGTGTTGGTGTTGGTGAACCAATTGCAGATGAGATTGCAAAATTAATGATGATTTTAAAATTACAATCCCTATGTAAAGGACATTCAGGAATTGCGCAAAGTACTATAGATCGTATTTTATGGTTTATCGATAATGATGCTACACCTATAGTTCCTGAACAAGGTTCAGTTGGTGCTTCTGGGGACCTTGCTCCACTTTCACACTTATTTATTCCCCTTATTGGATTAGGAAAAGTGTCTTATAAAGGTGACGTAATTACTACCGAAGAATTATACAATAAAGTAAACTTATCTCCTATTGTGCTAGGTCCAAAAGAAGGTCTTGCCCTAATAAACGGAACACAATTTATTGCTGCGCATGCTGTAAAAGTAGTAGAACAGCTGCACAGTTGCCTTTCTCAGGCAGATTTAATTGGCGCTATGATGATAGAAGGCTTGCAAGGCTCTGTCAAACCATTCCGTCCAGAATTACATCAGCTAAGACCATACAAAGGAAACATTCATGTTGCTGAGCGTATTACTTCTTTATTTGAAGGTTCGGAAATTTTAGCAGATCATCAAGATTGTGAGCGTGTTCAAGATCCGTACTCTTTACGTTGTATTCCTCAGGTACATGGTTCATCTAGAAATGCTTGGTTGCATCTTAAAGAATTATTAGAAATAGAGTTAAATTCTGTAACAGATAATCCCGTTATTTTTAGTGTTGATTTCACAATCAGTGGTGGTAGTTTTCACGGACAACCTTTAGCAATGGCTTTAGACTATGCATGTTTAGCTGCTTCCGAAATAGGAAATATTTCTGATCGTAGAATTTATCTTTCTTTAGAAGGAACATCACCTGGAGTACCAAAATTACTATTGAGAGAAACAGGATTGAATTCTGGATATATGATTTTGCAATACACAACAGCAGCTTTAGCAAGCGAAAACAAAGGTTTGTGTTTCCCTTCTAGTGCAGATAGTATTCCTACCTCATTAGGACAAGAAGATCATGTAAGCATGGGATCTATAGGAGGGAGAAAAGCATTACGTGTTATTGATAATGTTGAAAAAATACTAGGAATAGAATTATTAGTTGCCGCCCAAGCATTTGAGTTTAGAAAACCGATGAAATCTGGAGTAATTATAGATGCTATACACACTACGGTACGTGCAAAAGTTCCTTTTGCTGATCAGGATCGTGTTTTTGCTGATGATATTGAAAAAGGAATCAAAATTGTAAAGGACAAGACTATTCTTAGCCTAGCACATAAAGTAGCAGCCGAAAAAGGAATACCATTGCACACACAGTTTGAAAATGAATTTGAAAATTTCTAAAATATTAATATTAAGTTCTGATTATTATATATCAAGTACTTAACTATAAAATAAAGAACATTAAATAAAAGTAATTTAACCAAAACACCTCTACTGGCTTTTGGATATTTCACACTTTAACTTATTAAATAAAAATATGAGCACAACATATCATTTAATTGGTCCTTTTAAACAGCTAGTCTCTATGGCAAATTTGCCATTAAAAGGCGCATTAAAAGATCAAGAATTACCAATCGTAGAAAATGCTGGAATCTTAATTGCAAATGACACTATTGAACGTATTGCCGATTTTGATGTCTTAGTAGAAAGCGCAAAAGACTTACAACCAAAAATAACAGAATTAAAGGGTGATTTTATTGCCTTACCTGGTTTTATTGATTCGCATACTCATATTTGCTTTGGTGGTTCTAGAGCCAAAGATTATGCCATGCGAAATGCCGGAAAAACATACCTAGAAATTGCAAAATCTGGTGGTGGAATTTGGGATACCGTTACACAAACTAGAAAAGCTTCTGCTGAAGAGCTTGTTGATGGTATTATCCAAAGAGCAGATCGTCACCTCAGCAAAGGAATTACTACTATTGAAGTAAAAAGTGGTTATGGATTGTCTGTTGAAGAAGAATTAAAAATGCTTCGCGCTATAAAAACCGCGAATCAAACTTTAGATGTCGATTTAATTGCTACCTGCTTGGCAGCACATATTCTTCCAAAAGATTTTGATGGAGATCATAAAGCATATCTAGAACATATTGCAACTGAGCTTTTTCCAATACTACAAGAAGAAAAATTGACTACTAGAATTGATGCTTTTGTAGAAGAAGAAGCTTTTTCATCAGAAATAACACTTCCCTATTTTGAAAAAGCAAAAGCACTAGGCTTCGATATTACCATCCATGCCGATCAGTTTAGTACAGGTGGTAGTGAAGTTGCTGTTAAAGCAAAAGCTATAAGTGCCGATCATTTAGAAGCAAGTACTGATAAAGAAGTAGCATTATTAGCAAACAGTGATGTTATTGCAACTGCTCTACCTGGAGCTTCTCTTGGTTTAGGCTGTGATTTCACACCTGCCAGAAAATTATTAGATGCTGGTGCCGCTGTAGCAATTGCTAGCGATTGGAACCCTGGTTCTGGACCAATGGGAGATTTACTTACCCAAGCTGCAATTTTAGGTTCGTTCCAAAAATTAGCAAATGCAGAAATATTAGCTGGAATTACCTTTAGAGCTGCCGCTGCATTAAAACTAGATAATTGTGGACAATTAGCACCTAACTTTTTAGCGGATGTAGCCATTTTTAAGACTGATGATTATTCCGAAATCTTATATCATCAAGGACAAATAACTCCTGAAATGGTGATTAAAAAAGGAAAATTGGCCTATAGTAAAAACAGTTAATTATTCGATACTAACAATACATTAACCCCAGTAGGGATTAACATAAAAAATATGGATTTTAAAGCAGAAATACTTCAAGGAATTCCAACCGTTTTACCAGAAAAAAGAAGCTATGCAATTGATGCTAGCCACGCACCAAAACGAAAAGATATTCTTTCTCCTGAAGAAAAAAAACTGGCAATAAGAAATGCATTGCGTTATTTTCCAAAAGATTGGCATGCAGAACTAGCTATTGAATTTGCTGAAGAACTTATCAATTATGGGCGTATTTATATGTTGCGTTTTAAACCAACGTATAAAATGTATGCGCGCCCCATTGAAGAATACCCTGCACAAAGCACACAAGCAGCAGGGATAATGCTAATGGTACAAAACAATTTGGATCCTGCAGTTGCACAACACCCAGAAGAATTAATTACTTATGGTGGTAATGGTGCTGTATTCCAAAATTGGGCACAGTATATAATTAGCATGCAGTATTTAGCAATAATGACCGACGAACAGACCTTACACCTTTATTCTGGTCACCCAATGGGCTTATTTCCTTCTTCTAAAGAAGCACCTAGAGTTGTTGTGACCAATGGTATGATGATTCCGAATTATTCAAAACAAGACGACTGGGAAAAATTTAATGCCCTTGGTGTTACCCAATACGGACAAATGACAGCTGGTTCTTTTATGTACATTGGTCCACAAGGTATTGTACACGGAACAACAATTACAGTGATGAATGCCTTCCGTAAAAAACTTAAAAAAGACGAAAGCTCTGCTGGTAAAATATTTTTAACTGCTGGTCTTGGCGGTATGAGTGGTGCGCAACCAAAAGCAGGTAATATTGCAGGTTGTATTACCATTTGTGCAGAGGTAAATGCAAATGCTGCTACCAAAAGACACGAACAAGGTTGGGTAGATGTATTGATTGATAATATGGATACATTAGTAACTCGTACCAAAAAAGCCATTGAAGATAAAGAAGTAGTCTCTATTGCTTATATCGGCAATGTTGTTGATGTCTGGGAGCGTTTTTATACCGAAAACATATTTATACACTTAGGTTCAGATCAAACCTCATTACACAATCCATGGGCTGGCGGATACTATCCTGCTGGTTTATCTTTTGAAGCTGCCAATACAATGATGGCTGAAAAACCTGAAGAATTTAAAGATAAAGTACAAGAATCTTTAAGAAGACATGCTGCTTCTGTAAATAAACATACAGAAAGAGGCACCTATTTCTTCGATTATGGAAATGCCTTTTTACTAGAAGCTTCTAGAGCTGGTGCCGATATTATGGCGGATAATGGTATTGATTTTAAATATCCTTCTTATGTTCAAGATATTTTGGGCCCTATGTGTTTCGATTATGGTTTTGGCCCTTTCCGTTGGGTATGTACCTCTGGTAAACCCGAAGATTTAGCGAAAACAGATGCTATTGCTTTAAAAGTAATGCGAGAAATTGTAGCTACTGCTCCAGATGAGATAAAACAACAGATGAATGATAATATCTGTTGGATAGAAGAAGCGGAACAAAACAAACTGGTTGTTGGTTCTCAAGCACGTATTTTATATGCTGATGCTGAAGGAAGATCTAAAATTGCAGAAGCTTTTAATAAGGCCGTAAGCTCAAAAGAATTAAGTGCTCCTGTAGTGCTTGGTCGTGATCATCATGATGTAAGTGGTACAGATTCTCCATACCGAGAAACTAGTAATATCTATGACGGTAGTAAATTTACTGCCGATATGGCAATCCATAATGTTATTGGAGATAGTTTTAGAGGCGCTACATGGGTATCAATCCACAATGGTGGTGGTGTTGGCTGGGGAGAAGTTACCAATGGTGGTTTTGGAATGCTTTTAGATGGTTCTGCTGATGCGGATAGGCGTTTAAAAAGTATGCTGTTCTATGATGTTAACAATGGTATCTCTAGACGAAGTTGGGCTAGAAACGATGAAGCTATTTTTGCCATAAAACGCGAAATGGAACGTACTCCAGAGCTAAAAGTTACCCTTCCAAATATAGTAGAAGATAATTTATTAGAAAACCTATTTTAAGACGCATACCAAATTGGTATTACAATATAATCTAACCTTTTTATTATGCTTAACCGTAAAACCCCAGAAAAATAATGCTTCTGGGGTTTTATAGTATTTTTCTCCCCCTCAGTTTACCAAATTACCATTAACAAATGTTTTTAAACATTTGATAGTCTCCAATTCTTTGGCTTTAACCTCTAGTGGGTTTTTATCTAAAAAAATAAAATCGGCATATTTCCCTTTCGCTAAGGAACCAATTTTATTCTCCATATTAATTTGCCAAGCGGCATTTATTGTCAATGATTTTATAGCTTCAAGCACTGTTATTTTTTGATCAGCTCCTAAAGTATCCCCCAAAACTGTTTTACGTTCTACAGCTGTTTGTATTAATTTAAAAGGTTTACTTTCAAACATCGGTTGATCGGCATGTAAAGAATATTTTATGTTGCTACTTGCTATCGCTCCTATTGGCAATATCTTATCTGCACGTTCTTCTCCCAATAAATCCGCTTTTAACGCATCTCCATAGTAATACAAATGATTAATATGAAAACTTGGAGTAAGATTTAATTTCTTAAGCTTCTCAATGTTTTCTATTGGGAATAAAAGACAATGTTCTAATCTATGTCTAGACGTAGAAAAATCAAGTTCAGCATCTAATTCATCAAAGGCTTCAACAACGTCATTTATTGCCTTATCTCCTTGGGTATGGAATGCTATTTGCCATCCTTTATTATGATAGCTCTTGATGAATGTTGTTAACTCATCTTTTTCAATTAGCGCGTTCCCCTTATGGTTAATTGGTAACTGTAACTTATCATTAGTAAGTGCTGTATTTAGATATGCATTCTTCAAATACATAGATCCAATATAAGGCGATCCATCATACCAATGCTTTATTCCTATGATATCATAAAAATCATTATCCCTCTCATTTTTTTCAGGCATTAGATGACTCATATCATGACGCATATACATAAAATGCCTAGGGTTTTGTACTCTAACTGGAAGCATCCCTATTTTTTCCAGAAAACTACCAATTAGCCCTGGCTCTTTATCTGATAAATGCTTAAATAACAATAATGGTTTTTCATCTTGAATTGTAATGCCTGTCGACACAATGGTTGTATTACCATTTGCAGCATAATCATGCATAACATTAGCTGCTGCTTTAGTTAATTTATCAGCCGTTAAAACTTCTGATTTTAAAATATCAAAAAAAGGCTTTATGGCAAGTTGCTCCACAATTAAACCATTTAATTCCCCGTCTTTGTCTTTCCCATAATAACTATGACTTGATGGATTTGCAGTCTCTTTGTTTATTCCTACAATTTCAAATGCTTTAGAATTAGCCCAATAATTATGTAAACTCTGGCTAAAAAACAACACAGGGTTTTCTGATGCAATTTTATCCAAATACGCTATTGAAGGTGGTTGTAAATCACTCACTAAAACTGGATCAATTCCTTTACAGATAATCCAATCACCTTTATTTGTTTTTGCTACTATTTTTTCGAAACTATCCCAAACTTCGTTGTTCGTCTTGTACTTAAACCCAGACAAATCATGCATTTCGGACAAGAACATACTGATGGAGAAATGAGTGTGAGGATCTATAAACCCTGGCAATACAGTGGTTCCTTTTAAATCCACAATCGTTACCTCTTTTACAAACTGCTCTTCTACATCTTCATTCGTTCCAATTGCTACTATTTTTCCATCCACAACATACATTGCTTCAGCAAATGGCTGGTTCTCATTTAACGTAATAATATGTCCATTTTTATATAATGTTGGCCCTGTTTTATCAAAATCTTGATTTAGATAGAAGTGCAATAAAAACAGCAACCCCACTAATGAAAGAACTACTTTTACTGCTTTTTTCATTTTATAATATGAATTTTAATTTGAAGGCATTATTAACCAAATCATTATTTTCTTAAAGTTTCTAAATCAAACTTCACTTTATAAACTCTACTCAATCCATTTTCATAGCTATTGAATACCGTTTCTAACGTTTTTAGATTGTCTATTTTCCCTCCTTTTTTCAGGGTACTTCTTCTACTGGTAAAATACAATGTATTGTTGACTACAAACGGACAATAATCCATAAACTTAGAATTTATAGTACTTCCTACATTTTTAGCAGTTTTCCAGTCTCCATTTTCACCTTTAAAACTAATGTACATATCTCCACTTCCTAATCCATCTTTTCTATTATATCCACTAAAAAGCAAATACGATTCGTCTGGAGCAACAAAAGCATTAAACTCGTAGCTTTCGCTATTAATTCCTGTATCTAAAGATACTGGAGCAGTATATGTTTTATTCTTAAATTCACTAAAAAAAATATCATCCTTACCTTTAGCACTTGGTGCATCTAATGTAAAATATAAATTTCCACTAGCAACTACCACTGGGTAAAACTCATCATAACTAGTATTTATTGGCGCTCCTAAATTTACAGGTGTTGACCAAGATGCTTTCTGATCTTTTCGATCTACCATCCAAATGTCATAATCTTTAGTTTTCTCACTACTATTATCTAAAGGTCTATTGGAGACAAAATACAATTGCAATCCATTTGGAGAAAGAAAAGCTTCTAAATCGTGATAACTCCCGGAAAAACTAGCAATACCTGCTTCTATCCATTTGTTATTTTCTTTTTTTAATCTAACAATCACCGATTGTTCATCCAAAAAACTCTGCACAGTTACATAAGCTTCATCTTCAGCAACATTCATGGTTAGATCTCTAACCTTTGCATATTTCTGAAGCACTTTAAATGCTGGCGTTACTTGTGCTGAAGCCGTTATAAATATAACTAATGAAAAAATACTTATTAATGCTGTGGTCTTTTTTATGTTTTTCATTTTTACTTTTTATCTGTTTCTAACTAGAGGTATCTGCTATAATTTTCCATTCCCCATTAATCTTTTTAAAGATGATCATAAAAATCCCCTTGGCATCTCCAACTTTTCGTTGTAAATTATACCTTCCCATTATATAATAGACGCCATTACTAATTTTGGTAAAGCTTTCTAGCGTAAAGTTTAATGTTCCTGTATGATCTTTTGTCGGATACGCTTTTTTATAATTTGCTAGTGTTTTATCCCAACCTGAAGTTATTCCACTAGCGCCAAAAAAACGCAAAGAATCAGATTTCCAATAGCCTTCCATAAAAGTTTCTATATCACCTGCTGACCATGCTTTTTCTTGTGTCTTTAAAACTGCCAAAATTTCTTTTTTATCTGTGGCTTCTGTAGTTTGAGAGATTCCAATGCAACTAACGAACAGGCATATTAATAGTAGTATTCTTTTCATGTTATTTCTTCCTTTTGGTTAATCTCAAGCAATAAATATACTTATTTCTGAATTTATTTATTCAAAAAAATAATACCATCAACTATTACCTGCCCCGTAATTACCCCATTTAAGTCTATCATCAGGTTTTTGGAAAGCACTGTACACATCAATAACTCTAGTGTAAATAAAATCTATTTTTCTAGGACTTATATCCTTAAAGAAATTAGAGACGTATAGCCTCTTTTTTCTTTTATTACTATCCATCTCATTATCTTCATATGAACTAGAGTTCAGAACTGTAACTTGAAAAAAATTAGATTCTAATATTCTCTCTCCGCCTTTAGCAATATTAAACAACATTAAATTACTTAATCTTTTTCCTTCCTCATTTAGAGCATAGTTATTATTAAAATAGGGAATCAATTGTTTAGATTCATACAGCTGGTTTTTCCATTTTTCCTTAACAATACTAAGAACTCCAAAAATATACTTATCCAATTCAAATTGCTGAGTAATATTCACTTGAAAATCTGCTACAAAAGCTTTTTCAAATTCTTTTGGCAAGTATGATTTTATTCTACTTCCTGGTACTACAATTGTTATTTTACTTAAAAAACGGCTTCTTTGTATCTCCTTTTCTTTAAGAGCTAACACATCGTTTGCTAATAAATTAATAAAAGTTTGAACGAAAAAAAGCTGAAATGAGTATTCCTTCGGGCTTTCTAAAAAAGAAATTTCGGTGGGGTGTAAATTCTGAGTCATATTTACGCTTTTAGAAAGTACTAAATCTTAATCTTAACAACTACTTTTTTTATTGTTGATGGATGATTAATATGCACTTCGGGCATATGTAAATCGTCTGGAAAAAAAAGCATAAAACTGCCTGCTTCAAACTTTATAAGATCAGATTTTAAATCATACACATCATAATCTTCTTCTTCGTGAATTTCAGTCGGTTTTTGATTATTTAATGTAGCTATGCCTACATATTCGTAACCAGAAATAACATATTGCAAATCTATATATTTCTGGTGTCCTTCATAAAATCCTTTGGCTATCGGTACAGTCTCATATTCATTAACAATTGCAAAAACAACATCCCCATCTATCTCATACTTCCCTAAAGGAATTTCCATCAGATTGGTAGTATTGATATAATTAAAAGCTTTCGCTATTTTACTATTAATGCCTTCATATAACTTATAATTCTCAATTTTATCCTTGATCATATTAATCTCTTTACAAAAGCCTATTCTTCTCCTAAACCAATTCTCATGTTAACCAAATGCCTCTTAAAACCTACTTTTTCATAAGCTCTAATTGCCCCAGGATTGTCATCATATACATCTAACCTTACTTCTGCTAGTCCTTGATCTTTGCACCAAATTAGCAATTGGTCAATAATCATTTTATTAACGCCTTTTCCTCTGTGATTTTTATCCACAAACATATAACCCAAATAGGCGTAGCGTTCATGATTTAAATATGGCTTGGCTGTCATAATTTTTGCATAACCAGATGCTACCAATTCATCTTCATAGGCAACAACCAATACCTCAACATCAGCAGCAGTTATCATTTTTTTAATATTGTAATAATTTATTTTTTCGCTTTTTAAGGTAGGATCAAAAGGACGTTCGAACTCAATAATCCCTTGTTCAAACTCCAATAACCTAGGCATATCTTCTAATCTTGCTTTTCGTACACTATACTTCATACTTGCAAGTTACTATAATTCAAGAAAAAATAATTTTTCTACAGTATTATATTATCTTGAAATAGGTACAATCCAATACGAATACTTGTAAGACTGGTATTTTAATCGATAGGGTGCTAATGGAAGTCGCCCCCAAGAGTTAATGCTTCCTAGTCCTCTTTGTACTGCATCTATATTTAAATATACCTCATCGCGACGCGTTAATTCTCCCGCATGATCCTGTGTTTTTTTAGCTCCAGAATCCAAATCTTCTTTGCTATAGTGCAAGGCCGATACCTGTAATAATTTATTTCCATAAATTTTAACTCCAGAGCCATCTTTCTTGGTTAATTCTACCCATCGTACTCCCATTTTGTTTCCATTTTCTTGAGGACGGATATATGGAAAATATTGCTCGTCTATTGTACCTTTGTGTAGCCCTACTTTTGCCGCATGCTGACGATCTGCATAAGATTCAAAAGGTCCTTTTCCATACCATGCAATAGTTTTATATGCTTTTGGCAATACCAATTCGTTTCCGAATTTAAATATATTACTATGCTCTCCTTTAATGGCATTAAAATCATTAGTGACTTTTACAACTCCATTACCATCAATATTAAAAATCTGAGTATAAACAGCATCACCTCCAAAAACAGCTCTTGTAAACACTATTTCTATTGCTGTTTTTGATTTGGTATTGACCTCAACATTAGTGATTTTTTCTGCTGCTATATTTTTCCATTCTGAAAATTTATTCTGAGAGCCAGATCCATAATCATTATCATTTGGAGCTCTCCAAAAATTAATACTTGGTCCTTTTTCTAGTAGCTGTTTGTCGTTATAGACATACCTTTTTAGTTTTCCCTCTTCAGTGTTGAATGCTAAAGAAAAATTAGCTCCCTTTATCTCAATTGTTGTTTTTGTCTTTTTATAAGAAAGTTTTGCTGTAGCTTTTTTAGGTGCAATAACACCAACCATATCTGTTAGCGCAAACTGATCATATGCAATTTGATGTCCTTTGTCTACCAATGGTTCAGCTGTCTTTAAAACTGCTTTTACATTCAAAAAGTACTCAACACCATCAGTTAATTTTGTAGTAAAAGGTATCGTAACAGCTTTAGTTTCTTGTGCTTTTATCTGTAAATTGGTAATACTTCCTTGTTCTACAACTTTACCATCAGCCAGAACCTCCCAATTCAGATTATAATTTGATAAATCTCTAAAGAAATTCCAGTTTTTAATATTAATGACTCCTCTCGAAAGATTGTTTTTATAAAATTTTATATTCTGATGAATATGCATCACCTCCATAAAATGAGGATTGAGTTTTCTGTCTGGTCCTACCAATCCGTTATTTAAAAAGTTATTAGAACTTGGTACATCTTTTGGTCCATAATCACCACCATACATATACACTTCTTTACCATCTTTGACTCCTTTAAAACTCTGGTCTACAAAATCCCATATAAAACCACCTTGAAGCTTATCATACTTTTCATATAAATCCCAATATTCCTTAAAACCACCCATACTATTCCCCATAGCATGTGCATATTCGCATTGAATTAAAGGTTTCTTTTTAGTATCATCATTAGCATACTTCTCTATATAATCGGGAGTTGCATACATTGGCACATGCAAATCCGAATTCCATTGCAATCCCGCTAGTTCATACTGTACTGGCCTGGTTTTATCCATTTTTTTGGCTAATAAATAGGTATTATAAAAATTATACCCATTTCCAGCTTCATTCCCTAAAGACCAGATAATAATAGAAACATGATTTTTATCTCTTTCGATCATACGTTCTGTCCTATCCATATGCGCCTTTAACCATTTTGGGTTATTGGCAAGTGTTTGCTCCAAATTATAACCCATTCCATGCGATTCTATATTGGCCTCATCAATAACATAGATTCCATAGGCATCACACAATTCGTACCAATATGGATCGTTTGGATAATGACAAGTCCGCACGGCATTAATATTACTTTCCTTAAATATTTTAATATCAGCAAGCATATCTGCTTTAGAAATTACATGCCCATTAGTTTCATGAGTTTCATGTCTATTTACTCCTTTAAATAAAATTGGTTTTCCGTTAACTAGAAACTGACCGTCTTTAACTTCTGAAGTACGAAATCCTATTTTTCTAGAAATAGCTTCTTTTACATTTCCTCTTTTATCGGTAAGTACAATTGTTAACTCATATAAATCTGGAATTTCCGCAGACCAAGGTTTTATACTGGGTATAATAGCAGAAAATGTTATCGATTTATGTTCTTCCTTTTCAAAGATTATTTCTTTCTCCTGACTAACATATGTTTTGCCATTTTTAGCTACCGTTGCTTTTAGTTTTCCCTTGTACTTTTTTAAGTCAACATTTTTTAAATCAACGCTTAAATTAAAAGTTCCGTCTGTATATTCATTTTGCAGTCCTGCTTTCACAAAATAGTCTGCTACATGTACTTTTGGTCTTGCATAGAGATACACATCTCTCTCGATTCCTGATATTCTCCAAAAATCTTGACATTCCAAATAACTACCATCACTCCATCGGTATACTTCTAAGGCAATTGTATTGATTCCTGGTTTTACAAAACTGGTTAAATTAAATTCTGCTGGTAACTTTGATCCTTGGCTATAGCCTACTTTTTTTCCATTAATCCAAATATAAAAAGCAGATTTTACCGCTCCTAAATGGATAAATATTTCTTTCCCTGTCCAATTTTCAGCGACAGTAAAATTTCTCTTATATGATCCTACAGGATTATAACCATCTGGAATATCTGGTGGATTAGGATTTTTTGGGCTAAATGGATATTCCGTATTGGTATATATAGGCACACCATAACCTTCTAATTCCCAATTAGCTGGCACTTTTATTGTATTCCAATTGCTAACATCAAAATTCTCCTTATAAAAATCTCGCGGTCTATCTTCTGAATCTCTTACCCAATTAAATTTCCACGATCCGTTTAATAATAAATAATTATCTGCTTCTGATAGCTTATTTGATTGTGACAATGTTAAATTATCAAAGGCAAAAAAAGATGCTCTTGCTGGCAATTTATTGATCCCGATAACTTCTGGATTTTCTATGACGGAATCTAATGTTTGCGCTTGCATATATCCCACAGCGATAAGAAATATAAAAAGGACTTTTTTAAAATAGTGGATCTGATTCATTTTCAAAATTAATTAGCAACTAGTTGGTTTGTTGAAAGACTATAATGTGTTGCTTTTATGAAAAAGCAGCTGTAGTTTTAAAATAAATATAACTGTATATATTCCTCACAAAAACTTAGCTAAGCTACCATTATAGCTCAATTTAACACTAGTAAAGTATCAATCTTATATCTTACTATAATGGTAGTTCAAAATAACCTTTAGTAAATATACAACTCTCAAAATACTACCATACTAGTCCCTACCAGTTTATAATTAAAGTGATACTATTTTAACGCATTAAAAACGGGAACAGCATACAATTGTAAAATCCTTTTCTGTATACTTAAATTATCATGACATTCTTTGATATATTCTTTAAAGACTTTTAATTCTTCTGAACTATATTTAGCACTAAATTCTGTAGTTGACAAGCTAATATCATAAGCCATATAGTTGGTTTTAAACAATGCATAGTTTTTATGTACAATACGATCAATTTCTGATGTAATAGCACAAATGATATTTTTTCTGGAGTTATCAAAATCTATCGCATCACAATCTAGTTTTTCAAAATGCAAGCTTACACTTCCTTTATATTCATGTATTCCTTTTACAATACTATTGATATTCTCATATTTACTTTTTTGGTAAACACCAATATCATAGACTGTTTGTAACTCTAATGCTTTTTCTACTACACAAGGCTCATATTCATAAGATACTGATGCAACTACAATATTTAATTCTTTTAGTTCTTCTTTTAGATCTACTTTTTTGTCTAACAATAACATATTAATTAAACCTGGAAACGTTTGATCATTTCCATTTTTGGTTCTTCCATTTCCTTGTGCTATCCATGTAGATACTCTTTTATTGGTAATTGCATGGCGTAGATAGGAAGACAAGGTTTTTGCATTCCTAAACTGTTCCATTTTTGTACCGTTTCTAATTACGGTAAACATATTATTGAGCTTAGCAACTTTTTCCATTACCTCATTTACAATAAGATTATCTCCTAAAGAGATTTCTGTAAATCGATAACCAATATGGTATAATTGATATTGTAATAATCCAGAATCTAGGAAAATATCTCTGTGATTGGATATATAGAGATGGTTGTCTTCTTTAGATAGCGTTTCTAATCCTACTATTGACAGTTTATCTATAGTTTTTGATATTAGTTTTTTTATCATTGGTTCTATAAAGAACACTTGAAAATCTGCGCAACTATTGCATTTTTCTAATTTTTCAACAATTTGCTTTTTTGTCCATGCTGTATGTATAAACTGTACTCCTTTAATAAACACATCGCTATTAGCAAGCCATTTTAAGGCCTCATTAATTTGGGTCTGACTATAAGGTTCAATATCTTTAAAAGGGGAAACAGCAACATTCTCGTTCATATAGTGTTGTAAATTATCTTTTATCTATAAAAATTACTGGTTTTCTACTCATTTTTGGAAACTGTAAAGAATTAATTTCATCTATATTTTGGAATTCTATTCTTGGCAGTACTCTCAATTTAGCTCTAAAATGATCTTTTATTTTTTTTAATAATTGCTCGGATGGTTCTTTTACCCCGATTTTAATAAACAGATCATCCGTTCCTAATTCATTTTCGCTTAGTTCAATTACAAAGTTTTTTACTTCATCAAAATCATTAAGCAAGTCGTACATAGCCGGTGGGTATAGTGTTGTTCCTTTATACTTTACCATTTGCTTTTTTCGCCCTACTACTGGTCCTAATCGTTGAGTATTTCTTCCACAATCACAAGACTCCTCATGTGCTTTTACAATATCTCCCGTTTTAAAGCGCAATAACGGCATTGCTTCCACACCTAAAGTTGTTATTGTTAATTCGCCTTCTTCTCCATTTTTTACAGGATTATTATCATCGTCTAATATTTCTGTAATAATCAATTCTGGATGCTGGTGTCCTCCTCTTTGCTGCTCACATTCTGTAAAAGCGGTACTCATTTCTGTAGATGCATAGGTAGAATACAATTCTATATCCCACTTTTCCTTTATTTTCCTAGAAAGCGTATTCCACTCAAAATCTTGATTTCGCAAAGACTCTCCAATACATATGGCTCCTTTAATACTAGAATTATTATAATCTATTCCATTAGCTTCTGCATATTTAATCAATTTTAGTAGAAACGAAGGAACGACAATTACATAGGTAGGCTCAAATTTTAAAATAGAATCCCATTGCAATTCTGGAATTCCTGCTCCTACTCTTATAATTCCTGCTCCTAATTTACGAACTCCCAAAAAATATGCCAAACCTGCCATAAATCTACGATCCATAGTTGTCATTAACTGCACTATATCGTTTTTCCCAACACCTGCACAAGCAAAAGAAATAGCCTCATTATAAGCTAATCTATCTAAGTCATTATCGGTAAGCGCATAAGTCACAGGACTTCCTAATGTTCCAGATGTAGTTACATAGTCGACAATTTCTCTCTTAGAAACACAAATAAAATCATCATTACATTCTTGTAAATCTTCTTTTGTTGTTACAGGAATTTGTTCTAAATCTTTTAAGGTCTTTATGGATTTAGGATCCACCTCTTGTTCTAAAAACAACTTTTTATAGTAAGGTGATTTTGCATTGAGGTATGCCATCAATTCTTGTAACTTCTGCTCCTGAAATTGCTGTATTTCTCCTAAACTTGCTTTTTCTATTTCTGGAATCATTTCCTTTTCCTTTTACTCTTTTTAATATATGTATTCAATTGCTCCACATCTGGCAAGGTAGTCACTTCTTTAGCAATAGCTTGTTCAAAGGCTAATAGTGCTTTGTCATACATTTTGTTATTGTAATAATATTTACCCGCAATATAATAAGCTTCCCAATATTCTGGGTTAAGCTTTTGTAAGCTTATTAATTTTTCTTCAGAAACGATATTCTTTTTAACAATTCCCTTTTGAATTTCTCTACTTAAAACTCTATAGGCTTCATAATTGGCAAAAGCTTTGCTATTTATAAAATCATCTGCAGGAATATGAGCTGCAGGAATTGAAAGCACTTTTGTTTCAGGATTATTTTTTAGCTTATTAAAAACTTCATTTAAATCATAAGCAACAAATTCTCCCAATTGATATGGATTTGTAGATACCCAAACTTTTAATTTTTCGGGCTGAAAAACAATCCCATGATGTGCCAATAGTTGATTTAATGCTTTTTCGTTTCCATAACCAATAGCCTTGTCTTTCAAACCTTCTTTAGCTCTAAGCATTGTTACGGCTTTTTTTACCGATAATTTTGGCGTTTTTGCTAAAAGAGAAAGCATCTTATCATATCTATATTGAGAATGACTCTCTTTAATATGTTTTAAATTCTTTTTATCATCTTTATAAGCATCACTTTGAAAATGATTAGCACATACCAACTGATTGGAATTTGCTACCTCATAGACTCCAAAATTCTTTGGAGAGACTTCAATAAGCATTGCTCTTTTATCTTTTGCACTTCCAATAAATATAGATTCGGATACAAAAACCTCTCTTTTTTTTGCGATAGCAATTGCCTCATCTATTGTACTTGCATATTGTAAAATTTCTCTTGTAACCAAAGATATGGGTGTTTTGGCGATAAGTGGAATCTTGGATTTTCCTGCATTAATTGTTACCGTTATCCCTTGATCATTCATCCCAGATACTACTCCTATCATTCCTCCCCAAGCAATTGACATAAACTTATAGCCCATATCTGGATTTACAAAGGAAACGATCTTCTGTTTCGCAAACTCATCACCTGCATAAAAATCAAAATTTCTCCCGATAATTAGCCCTCCATCTACAGTTTTATCTCCCCATGCAGCAAATGAAGAACAACCAACTAAGGCTAAATCTTGTAATGCATGCCCTATATCGTGTGCACCATGTAAGTATAAACTTCTTAAATATGGGCTAGCTATATAATCGTATTTTGCTGCTGCAAATTTAGAAACACCATAGATTTCCGTTTTATATTCTTCATTAATATGCAAGTATAACTTCCTATTAAACCAAGCCAAAAATTTACGCAATAGCTTTTGGTAGCCTTTTGACGGAACCATTTCTTCTACCTTAGAAAAAAAAATATGCTCTTGAGTTTGCATCAATTCTTGAGTTAAACTCCCAATAGCCAAACCACGCTCCAAAGCATTGCCTTCTACATAGAGTTCCCAAAGTCCCAATTTATTTTTTTGAAGACTATTATTATCAAGCACAAAATGTGTATCAGATAATTGCCTTCGCTCAGGAAGTACAACTTCATATTTAGGTGCTGCTTTTATTGACTTTGAAACACCACAAGACTGCAACCCAATAACAACTATAAATAACAGAAAAAACCTAAATGCTATGTCTGATACCCTTTTCATTTATTAGGCTTTATTTGCTTCTAAGATTTTATTCAATAAATACTCTTTACCTACAATTTCGCCACAAGTAACCACAGCACTAATGGTTACTCCCAAAATACCATGCATGTTCACACTTTGCCCTGTAAAAAACAAATTTCCTAACTTGGTTTTTGGCGATAAGAATGCTCCTAATGGGTTAGCGGCATCTTTTGCATAACCATACATTGTTCCTTTATCTCCTCCAATATAGTCTCTGTATGAAAGTGGTGTAGAAGCATGTAAACTTTGTATACACGATCTAATATTAGGAAACTTCTTCTCTAATTCCTGAAGCATTTTTTCGGTCTTAATTGCTTTAAATTGCTCATAAGAAACACCTCTTTCGTTCTCTTCTGCAACAGTATTAAATGTATTTTCCCATTCCTTAACTTCATCAAAATGCATATACGTTATTGCTGTCATATTCTCTGCCCAGCCATCCATATTTTTTTTGGCGCTCATAGATATCATATATCCTTCTGGCCAACTTTCTGAGGTATATTCCTGTCCATCAAGTACCCTATTATAATCTTTAAAATGATAATAGTTATGATTCAAATACTTAAACGTATTTGGTTTAAATACGATATACAAACTAAAACCTGAAATTACATTCTCAATGCGATTGATACGATTAGTATATGATTTTCGAAGCCTATTTTCTCCTAGCATTTTTATGGTATGCTTGGGCTCTATATTAGAAATGAATTTGTCCGCAAAAATCTCAGTACCGTCTTTTAAAACCACCGATGCTAGGCGTTTTTCATCAAAACCAAAACGTGTAACTTCTTTATATCTATAAACTTCACCTCCAAACTCTTTAATTTTTCGGATTAGTAACTTAGCAATTTGCGATCCCCCATTTACACAGCGCCAAGAACTTTGTATATATGAATTTACAGAAAGAGCATGCACATAAAAAGGTGTTTTCTCCTTAATTCCTGCATATAATAAGTTTGACCCTAGCAATACCGCTTTTAGCTTTTTGTTTGCGGTTATACTATCCAAAAAAGCATCTAAACCTAGAGATAATAATTCTGTTCGATCTTTATATTCTCTTGCTTGGATTAAATTATATAAAGGAAAACCTGCACATGTTTCTATAATTTTATCACAATATGCTGCTATTGCTTCTTTATCTTCTGGAAAAATATGACCTAATTCTTTTTTAAAAACATCATATCCTTGTGAGTGTGGGTATTCTATTTCATCACCATCAAAGGTAATAACATCATATGCTTTGTCTAGCTGAATCAACTTTAAGTCGTCCATTATCCCCAAATACTTAAAGTAACGATTTAGATTCTGCCCCTTATCTAACCCTCCGAGGTAATGAACTCCTGTGTCAAAAATAGTTTTATCACGGACAAAAATTTGTAAATTCCCTCCATATTGATTGTTTTTTTCTAACACACATACTTTGTATCCTTCTCGTGATAAGATGTTTGCAGATACCAACCCTCCTAATCCACTTCCAACAATTATAACATCGTATTTTTCTTTCACGTGTTTTCAATCTTAATTCTCTCTATTTTACAAATTCTGTAAAATATGCTGATTTTGTTCTTATCGTATATTTTTGATGCTGAAAATAATCAATTAAACTCATATTGTCCCATAAAAAAACAGTTTCTATTAGAGATAAGTCCAGCATCTCTATTTCTTCTCTTTTTACGTTTGATTTAGAAATCAATAAAACTGAAGCACTATTTCTTGTTACTTCAAGTAAATCATCTACATAACTAACCTTTCTATGTTCTGAAATATAACAATTACTTGCTATAGCTAACTTTTCTTTATCAAGGATGCATGCTGTTATTTTTCGATCTAAAGATTGATAGACCAATAGAATGGCTAACTGTCCATAATCATTGGAAATATGTGCAATTTTGCATGTTCTTGAAATAGCGGCTAATAACTGATGGTATCCTGTCTTATTGGTTTCAAAATCTTGTTTTATATTATTAAAAACATCAATATTCTTGTATCTATAATTATTAAGTAAAAAATATTTAAAATAATCTTCATGTTCTAAATCTTTCTTTAGCTCAATAAAAATTGTCTTATAAAACGATGAAATCAGCTTAGTTACTTCTCTATCTGTTCCTTTTCTTATGATATTTGTTGGTAAAATTCTATCTCCAATATGTATTGTAATTGCCCCATCGTGAATAATCATATCATTTTTGGGCATTACTTCAGAAACTCCATGGATGTATATTGGAAGAATATCTAAATTAAGCTCATTGGCAATATGAAAAGCTCCTTTATGAAAACGTCCTACCTTATTTGTCATTGATCGTTTTCCCTCTGGAAAAATTACCAAGCTATATCCTTGTCTAATCTTTTCTCTTAAATGATCCAGACTATTATCCACGCCATTAGAAACAGGGTAAAAACCAGCTACTCTTGCTAAAATTCCAAATACTGGAGATTTATACACCCAATCGTTAACCAGATATATAATCTTAGGTGTTAACATCCCCAAACATAAGGTATCCAAAGAAGAACTATGATTGGCTATAATTACTGCAGGTTTAGAAAAATTTTCTTTATTAGGATTACTCACCTTTTTTTTAACAAAAGGATTGATCTTTAATACCACAGCCACAAACTTTGAAATGACACCATGCAGCCATTTCATCTTTATTTTCTTAGAAATTGGAATTAATTTTAAAATGCTAATACTAAAAAGGGATAATAAAACTCCTCCTCCTGCATAAAATGATAATAAAAACAAAGAATGTAGTGTTGTTCTCAGTCTCAAGGGAGCCAAGCCTTTTTTTGCTCTTCCAGATATTATAGCTTTAAACAACAAAGGTTGTAATGTAAAACTAATAAAAACAGCCGTTACAATCCCTATTATAGAGATTATTGAAATAGATCTTAATGCTGGATGTTTTGCAAATATTAAAACGCCAACACTCAATAATGTTGTAATTACAGATAGTATGATTGATGCCCTATATGTTGGCAATACATTTTTGCCTGTCGTATATTTTTTTTGAAGACCATTGGTCATAAAAATGCTAAAGTCTACACCTAGCCCAAAAATAAACGTAGATATTATAATATTAAAAATATTAAATTCCATTCCAAAAAGACCCATTATACCAGAAGTAATTAGCCAGGTAATTCCTATTGGAATAATAGTAATAACGGTAAGCTCAATATTTCTAAAAAACAACATTAGAATTAACAATACAGCAATAAGAGAATATCCAATCAATTTGTTAAAGCTAGCTTTTAGGCTTCCCAAAAAAGTTTCATTTATATGCTGTCTGTCTATAACCACAGTTTGTTTAGCACTAGAAAAATGCTGAACAACTTCTTTTAAATTTTCTGGTTCAACCTTTACTAAGGATACAACAGTTGAAAAATCAACAGCTTTATTCGACACAAATTCATTTACAAAAAGGTTTTGCATTTGACTGTACTCTTCAAAACTTATTGTTTCAAACGAAGTATTTAACAAGTTATAAAACTGACTAAAAGTTGTTGTTTTAAACCCATATTCATCTCCACTTCTAATCAAATTAGCTTTTAAAGTATCTTTAATTTCTTTTTTCCAAAAATCATTCCATTTTTCAATTTTCTGCTTTTGAATTTCTGCGGAAAGCACTACTCCGCCAATGGAGCTATAACCAAGTATTTTTGAAGAACTTTTCAATGATTTTAACTCCGAGAAAACAGTGTTATTAGCTGTTAAAGCCTCTTCTGTACTTTTCCCATATGTGGTTACATAAATTGATTTTGATTGCGTATTCAATAGAGTATCCAAACGTTTTTCTGCTGCTTTTAATGCTGCTGTTTGAAAATTCATTTTTGCCAAATCCGTATTGAACCCTACTTTAGTAAAGGTGAATATGCTTATCAAAAACAGTACAATACCGATTGTTATTAATAGTTTGCTTTTATGAAATTTATAGTTCGCAAATTTATCTATTAGTGTATTGTGTTCTTTTTGTTTTTTGTCCTTTACATGATACAATTGTGGTATTAACACCAAAGCAAATAATGATGCCCCAAGTACACTTACTGCAGCAAAAATACCCAAGTCTTGTAATGCTTCTGATTTTACAAAAACCAGACATAAAAAAGCAACTGCTGTTGTACAACTACTCATTAAAATAGGCTTAGTAACGTCTTTGTATAATGCTGTTAAATTTGGATTATTTCTATAATGAGTAAGTACATGCAAAGAATAATCTAAGGTTATCCCTAGCAGTATTGCTCCTATTCCTAAAGATATTGCTGAAACCGATTCTTTAAGTAATGCCAAAACTACTACTGCCAAAAGTCCTCCAAAAAGCGTTGGCATAAACAATAGCAACGGAATGCTTATTTTTTTATAAAACACAATTAAAATCACCAATAAAATACTCAATGCAATACTTACAGTAAATTGTATATCCGTTTTTATTTGTGTAGCATTTGCAACTGCAATAACTGTAGATCCGTAATATTCTGAACGGATATCACTTTCCATAAACTGCATATTCAATTGTTGTTGAATAGCATATAATTCTGTTACAAAAAGAGCATTATTATCCGTTTCATTAGTCGCTAAAGATGGTGTGATAAAAAGCAGTATGTTTTTTCTGTTTTTGCTTAACAGAAACCCATTATGCAATTCAAAATCATCACCTATTTTTAGGTTTTTCAATTTTTCCAATCCCATAAACGTAAGTCCTAATGGGTCTTTTAAAATTGTGTTTCTAGCAATGATTCCTGTTGGAGAAATTAAGGTTCTGTAATTAGCAGCTGTTCGTTTTGTTATACTATCTTTTGCTAATTTGCTTTTAATTTTATCATAATCTGCATCATCTAAAAAAACAGGCAAATGCTCATAAACAAAACCAAGAGTTTCCTCTAGTTGATCCTCTCCTACTGTTCCTTGAATTTCTTTGATATATGCGTTGCACTTTCGCTCTAAGCTATCTACTAGCTGTGTAGCATAACGTGTTAATTCTTCTTCATTGGTTGATGTATTAGTACTAATATTTACAATAATCTTGTCTGCGAAATTAACATGCTTTAAAACCTTATTGATAACACTAGACTTTTCAGAAGACGGTATCAGTTTTGTTATATCCTCCTCAAAAGCAATTTTACTGCTCAAAAAAACTAACATTCCCAAAAGCCCTAAAAAAAACATCAGACTTATGATCTTTTTCTTTTTTATTGCAATATATAATGCTTCAAAAAAATCACTCATTTATCTTCTCCTTTTTGAATTTTAATAACAAAAAAAAACTAATGACCCCAAATAGTATTGCCATGATTGTCGCCAAAGATAAACTGCCTACAACGTATTGCATTAAGTTTTTCTTAATATCAAATCCTTTATCAATTTCACTTAGCCTAAGTGTGTTTTTTTGCCCGAGTAACAATGCCCCCAATTCTAAACTTCCGTAAATAATAAAAGGAATAAATGGTGGTAAACTTACATTAGAAAAGGTGAAAGCTATTGCTCTATTTAATTTAAAAACTGAAGCCAAAAAAAGCACCAATATTGTCTGCCCCCCCCAAAAGGGAGAAATTCCAACAAATATTCCTAAAGCTATTGCTAGTGCTTTTTTTAGATTAGAATCTGTGTTTTTTATAAGATGATCTACAAGAGTTTTCTTAATACCCTTTTTTTTTATGTTTCTAAAAAAAACTATGGGTTTTATCCAAAAAAAAGCAATTACTACCAATACCGTATTCAATATGCTAATTCTTGTAAAATCTTTAAAAGGTCTAAAATGTGAAACACGCTCGTCCATATCGTAAAGTACTTTTACTGGCACATTCCTAACTGGTATTTCTTTCCATGCAGCTCTTACAATGACTTCAATTTCGAACTCAAACTTGCTTGTATAAAATTTTAATCCTTGTAATGGTTCTAATGGATACAATCGGTAACCAGATTGTGTATCTTGAAGCCTAATTCCTGTTTCTATACGATACCAAAAGCTAGAAAATTTATTTCCAAAACTACTACTTCCAGGAATCCCTTCCTGATTCATATTTCGATCTCCAATCAGTAAATTCCCTGGTGTCTTTTCGATTTCATTTACAAACACTTGCAAATCATCTGGATAATGTTGTCCATCAGAATCTATTGTAATTGCATAAATATACCCAAGTGCATACGCTTTTTTAAAACCTGCATTTAACGCTGCTCCTTTTCCTTTATTCTTTGAAAAATGAAGTTGCTGAAGTTTTGGGTATTCTCTTAATATTTGTGATGTATTATCAGTAGCACCATCGTTAACAATAACAATATGGTTTGTAATTTCTAAAACACCTTCAATAACATTTTTTAATGTCTTCTGATTATTATAGGTAGGTATTAACACGCAACATTTTAGTTGCTCCATTTTATCCCCAATAGTTTCTGTACTCGCTGACACTTCTAAAATTAGGTTTGGTATTTATAATAAATAACATCAAATAAAACTTTATCATTTGTTTAAAACTTAATCTGGTAAGTAATAAAAAATGCTACTTGCACGAACAAATATAACTTAAAATAATTGCTTCTCTTTAAGAGTGAATATAGCAGATTCTTGCACATATTCTTTTATTAATTGTTGTACCGTTTTTGAGGAAGTTTTTTTATAATTGTCAATAATAAACTGTTTGTCTTCAGTTATATTCTTCCTGTATTTTAAAAATTTAGGAGAATTTTCTTGAATACTCAATCGAATCCATCTAATTTCAATACTATTAGGTTTTTTTGTAACAGCAGATTCTATAAGTAATGCTCCAGTCTTAAAAAAAGTTTTCTTTTCTTTTTTCTTTTTAGTATGCCTAGCCATCAATACCGATGCAGCCCCTTTATACCCGAGTAAAACTGTATTATCTTTTTTAGAAACAGAAGCCAAATCTTTATACAATTTGATAGCAATTTCTTTATTCTCCGAAGCTTTTTTATAAGCTATTCTTACTTTACTAAGTTTTGGGATGCTTATAAAAAGTGATGTGGCTAAAAATATAATTATTAAAAATCGCATAGATCTAAGCTATTATTTTAAATGTAGTATTCAATTTTAATGCCACAGTATCATCAAACGAAGTTATATTCTTGACTTTAATTATATCTTGATCTTCCTTTATTTTTATATTTAGCTTTAAACTTGAATTTGTCTCTGGGTTTATAATTGCCATAAACTTCACATTAGATGATACACTTAAAAACAAGTTTTTGCCTACTGCTTTTTCAGTAAGCTCCTTAACTATCTGTATCATACAAACGCCAGGCATTACTGGATTACCAGGGAAATGTCCCTTAAACACATCATGTGCAGCATTTATGAGAATTGTAGCATCTAACTCCCCATCGTTTTGCTCAAAAGTTGCTATACTATATAATCCTTCTATTAACATTTTTTCTTCTTTTAAAACTGACAGGAAATACCTGTTGTAAAACTATACTATTTTTAACTAGTGCTAAAATATTCCAATTTTATATTTAGTTTTATATTTTGATGTTTTATTTCTATTTTTTTTGCTAGTTTTTCTTCTAATCCTTCAAAAACAAAAATTACCTTTTCTTTGTGTTTTGATGTATTAATAATTTTTGCTAATTGTTTATTGCTCTTATCAAAGAAATAATAATTAAATCGTTTCTCTTCCTGAGTTTTATACACCGTATACACCTCCGTGCTTAATTGTTCTTTACTATGCAAATACTGATTTATCATAGTCTTAAAATCTTTACGAAGTGTATTGATCACTATCTTCTTATCAATTTCTTCTAAGGCAAAGTTTTTGGTAAATTTATCTTCATCAAATAGGAAATCAAAAATTTTGCTTCCAAATTCTGTTGTAAAAACTACTCTATGCGTCCTTTTTGTGATTTTTTTTACAATTAGTACTCCTCCAAAATTTTTACCATAAATAGCAATTTTAGCCTTGTACACATAATCTTTAGCTGCATCTGAAAAATAGACATTCTCTACTTTCTCACTAACTACAGACTGCTTTACCAAGTTTTTGGTTGTTTTTAACGCACAGGAACTAAACAACAAGATTAATAAAAAACTAATTGGTAAATACCGCATCTGAAATATTACTATTTATAACTCTATTTTTAAAAACGATACGTGTATAATCCTGAGATGGCTCTATCATTTTCACTTCCAATACGGCAGCTTCTTTTTTGCTAAAATGAAGTACAAAAGAAGCTATGTATTTTGCTATTTTTTTATCTTTTGGAATAAATACTACTTTATAATAATTAGGAAACTTGGCATACTTAACTTTAAAATCGGCATCATTAAACATATTCCCTTGAACACTATTAACTATAAGTTGGTTTAATTTCTTAAACATCTTATTAGAACCAATATTAACATCACTTTTGGTACCTCCATCATTTATTAGCAACTTTTCTTTGGTGAAAATTACACTGTATTTATAAGGATTGGTATACTCCCATTTGACCAAATTTGGCTTTTTAAAACTCATCTTCCCAGAAGTTTTAATATCATTTTCCAAAAAATCCAAATGTTTGTATTGAACAAAATCACTTTTCATACTATTTGTAGCTTTTGATACCACAACAACTTTTTCTTTAAAAGCTACTATTTCTGCTGTGGTCATTATCTGATCTTGTGCAAAAACACCTCCTGAAATTAAAACTAGTAATAGAGCCTTACTTAACTTATGCATATGCTTTTATTCTTAACAGTTGATCAACAGTAACCGCCTGCAATTTGTTTTCTTGTAAAAATAACAATAACTGTTCCAAAACTGCTACTGATTTTTTACTAGTATCGTGAAGCAAAACAATATCTCCATTGCTTACCTTTTTTAACACCCGTTCTAACACTTGTTTTTCAGTCCTAGTAGTTGTATCTAACGACCTGACAGTCCATCCAATAGTTGTTAACCCTATCGCACTAACCGCTTTTTTTATTCTCGGGTTAGTTACTCCAAAAGCAGGGCGGTACAACTTAAGTTTTAATCCTGTAATTTTCTTAACAAGCGCATTCATCTTTTTTAATTCGGATGCAACTTCATTAGCACTAAAAAAACCAAATCGGGTATCATGGCTATAGGTATGGTTTCCCACCGTATGTCCTTTTGCTATAAGTTCTTGAAATAAGTTTTGATGTGCTTCAATATTCTTTCCGATACAAAAAAAAGTAGCTTTAGCATTATATTGTTCAAGCAATGCTAACACCATTGGCGTAAAAACAGGATCAGGACCATCGTCAAAAGTAATCGCTATTTCATTCTTTGCTGTTTTTTTATTGGAATGGAATGCTTTTATATGATAATTCCATCTGATATGAAAAGATCCAATTACGGTAAAAACGAGCCAAATAAATATAAGAAGGAAGTAAATCCAAACAGAAAAATCAAACGAATAATTAAGCAATAGCATTATTCCAATAACTATAATCAATATATAAACTGATGTTTTATAAGTTAACATTGCTGAATTAAAGTAAAACTATGATTTTCGCCTCTATATTGGTTGTATAATAATATGGTTTTGAAACCAGTGTCTTTTATTTGATTTAACCTTACCGATTCAGGTAATTCTTGATGTTTTATAATTTTTGATCCAAGCCAAAAGCCAAACGAAGAAGCGGTTCCAAACTCACCACACAAATGCTTATAATATACCTGTTGGGTATTCTTAAAAAGTCCTTCTCTCAGGTTGGTAAAATACAGGTCATAATCTACATCCCCGTTATTACCCAAAACAATAACATCAATAGCTGTAACTGCAACATTATTAGCTGTTAAAAACGCTATGACAGAGTCTTCTAACCGTTCTAAAGAAAGCGTGTTTATTATTTTAATATCAAGAAGTGCAGCATAAGTATTTTCATGTTTCTCATTAGCAAGCACAAAAAAGTTTGCCCCTTCACCAAATACAGCTCCTGGGGTTTTTGCTGGTATTAATTCAGCAGTATTTACTTTTTCTGTCTTAACATGTCCTATTAACTTATGTACTGTTGTAGTATGGTCTGCCAATTCATCAACACCACCTACCAAAACAGTAGAAGCTTCATCAGCCGATAGCATTAAATGGGCGTCTATTAATGTGGATTCAAAAGAAATTGCTGAATGTACATAAGTAAAATTATACCCCATGCATTTGATGCCCAATGCAATCTGCCCTCCAACGGTATTATGTGTAGATTGTATAAACGATGTTGGTGTTAAATACAGCTCATTATTGTCTAGTATAGCGCTTAAAAACTTTTCGGAATCACGAAGACATCCCATTCCTGTACCAGTAATAACAGCATCTACATTAGCTAAGTTAGCTTCTTGTAGTGCTATTTTAGAAGCTACTACTCCCATTTTTATTCCTTTTGCCATTCTACGAGCTGCAGCTGCAGGAATATAGTCCTTATAATTAGGGGTTATAGCGACTAAAACATCCTCCTCATATGTCTCCACCTCTTCTAAAAACAAAGCATTATCAAATGTTTTTTGAGAAGAAATAGACCCAACACTATTCACATATACCTTTTTCATGTGTCTATATTATTTTATTAAATCGGTCACATGGTACATCCTTATTAGCCATCTCCTTATGTATAGAATCCTTTGTTAATGGATGTTTCATCTGTTTATATTTATTGTTTTTAACGGTCACATGCTGTTTGCTATTAATCATTTTCTTAATGATGTTTTTTAGCATGCCATTTCACAACTATTGCTGTTTTGAAAAAATTAATGAAGAACAATTGCCTCCAAACCCAAGTGAATTAGAAAGTACCGCATTCAATTCCTTCTTTTTTAAAGTTGTTTGTGGAATTAAATCAAATTCTTTCATTTGAGTTTTAAAATTCAAATTCGGATAGATCATATTGTTTTGCAAAGCCAATACTGCATATATGGCTTCTATAGCTCCAGCTGCCGCAAGCGTATGTCCAGTATATGCTTTTGTTGAGCTAAAGTCAGGAACATCATCTCCAAAAACACGCAATAGCGCTCTTCCTTCTGACAAATCGTTATTTCCAGTGGCAGTACCATGTGCATTTATATAGTCGATATCACTAGCTACATAACCAGCTACTTTTAAAGCCTGTTCCATAGCAAGCGTAGCTCCGTCCCCATTTTCTGAAGATGCGGTCTGATGAAATGCATCATTAGCATTACCATAGCCCTTTACATAAGCTAATACTTTTTTATTTTCTTTTGCGACAATAGCATCAGACTCCAGTACTAAGTATGCCGCAGCTTCTCCAAGGTTAAGTCCTTTTCTATTTTCATCAAAAGGAGTATTATAAGAATCAGACAATATCATTAAAGTCTTAAAACCATTGATGGTAAATTTAGACATACAATCTTTACCTCCTACAACCACTCTATCTAATTTCCCTGCCTTAATTAGCCGAGCACCAAGCATAATAGCATTTGCCGCAGAAGAACAAGCAGTACTTATTGTAGTAACCAAGCTTTCATTTATTCCCAGCTCATTGGCTATTTTTTGAGTACTATCTCCAATGTGATGAGAATCTATATATTTCCTTAAAGATTTATCTGTTAGGTAATCATAATAATAGGCTTCTGTCCTATCCATTCCGCCTACACTAGTTGCGGAGATAAGCCCAGTCTTATAGTCTGTTATGGAAGTAATTCCTGCATTAGCAACAGCTTCTTTTGCTGCCAAAACACCTAACATAGCTGTTCGTGAGTAGTTATTTGATGTTGCTAGACCTAGTTTTGTTTCTAATGCAGTGTTCGTTGCTGAAATTTCACCAACCATAATTGCATCAGAATGAATCGTGTTGATATTTGAAATTTTGGAAATACCAGATTTAGCCGCTATAAGCGACTGATAATTTTCAGCTACATTGTTTCCAATGGCAGAAATGATTCCCATCCCTGTTATTGCAACTCCTTTACTCATTTACATCCTCTACTTTAAATCCTCACCTTAAGGAAACAATTATTTAGTTCTGTTTTCTGTAATATACGCTGCCATTATTGCTACAGATTCAAAAATTTTCTTTCCCTCTTTTGGATCGGTTAGCTTTATTCCATAATCCTTATCTAACATAACAATAAGCTCCAATGCATCGATAGAATCTAAACCTAAACCATCCCCAAACAAGATATCATTATCTCCAATTTCATCTACAGCAACATCTTCTAAATTTAACTGCTCAATAATTTTTTCTTTTAATTCTTGTTTTAATACTTCCATTTTTATCTTTTATGTAAGGTTACTATTTTTTCTTTATTATGCTCTAACTCTCCTTTATCTGATACCAAATAAAGAAATGCCTCGTAATTTTCGCCATCAAATTCTACCCATCCACAAAGCACCTGATCCGCTTTTTGTGTTCTTAACAAACTTGTACTATAATCATATAAGTGATCGGCATTAAAGGCATCAAAGATAAAAAAACTATTTTCAGAATATAGTTTATGTTTAATACTTAATTCTCCAATACAGATATTCGGTAATGTATAGACAAAAACTGCTGGACTTGGAAAATAATTTTCTTTATCCTGAATTGATTTTTGATACTTTCTGTCGGTATCCAAGCTAGATGCTTTATTTGAAAAAACAACTGCGATATTTTGCTCTGTTTCTGCTAAAAATCCTTCATTTTTAAGTAATACATCTCCAGCCAGAAAAGCAAGTTTACTTAATGAATCCATTTTAAAAAACTTTGGATAATTTGTTTCCAAGTTTTTATATGCAGCTTTTATAAATACCGAGAAATCCGTTTCATTATCACTGTACAATTTCTCTCCATTTAAAGAAACTGTATTATTTTTAATACTACAATACGATGTTATATAATACATAGTGTCCACCATTATTGTTTTACCTTTTTAAATACTACCGCAGTATTGCAACCACCAAAACCTGAAGCTGTCTTTAGAAAAGTTTGCAACGGTTGCTTTGTTGGTTTTTCTATAATATGAATTGATTGCGTCACGCCCATCTCTTCAAACCCCAAAGATGTAAATAATGTATTCTGATACAGCGAGTGCATTCCTATTATTGCTTCCACAAGCCCCGATGCTCCAAGTGTATGTCCAAAATATCCTTTTAGGCTATTTACTGGCACCTTTTCAAGTCCCAATCTATTAAAAGCAATAGCTTCCATCTCATCATTATATAAGGTTGCTGTACCATGAGCAGAAATATAACTAATTTCTTTAGCCTTAATATTAGCTTCTGAAAAAGCAGATTTTATACTTCTAACCAGCCCTTCTCCTGTTCTAGACGGGCCAGAAATATGATTAGCATCATTGCAAGAACCTGTTCCAATAATTTCTACTGCTTCATTTGGCAATTGTGAATCATCAGAAGTTACCAATGCGGCGGCTGATAGCTCGCCAATATTAATTCCAACCCTACCCTTGCAATAAGGCTTGCAACGCTCTGTACTTAATGCTTGAAAAGAATTAAATCCTGAGATAATAAATTCTGTAAGTACATCTCCGCCAACTACAAACACATGATCATAAATATCTTGGTTTATATATCGCTTTGCAATTGCTACAGCCAATATCCCAGAAACACATGCATTAGAAAGTACTATTGCTTCGTTTTTAAAGCCAAAAGCTTTTACTAATACGCTTCCTAATTCACTCAAATATGCACGTTCTTTTGGAAAAGGACTATTGTCATCTAAAACATCAATATTGCCTTTTGTTGTCGAAATAATTAAGCCAACTCTTTTTGTAAGTGCTATTCCAGAGTCCTTAATCACTTTTGATAGCGCAACACTCATCAGTTGTTCTAAACGGGTGTACTCTCCTTCTAAATTTAAATCATCAAATGCTTTTGTAAGCTGATTTGTGGGTACTAATGAAGAATAAAAAGGACTTGACAATACAGAATCATCTGTTATAACTTCCAATCCTGAAATTTCATTCTTTACCTTTTCTACAACCGTTTTGCTATCGAAACCTAAAGAAGAAACGATACTGTTATATGACACATAAGCCTTAGTCATTTTTGAGCCCTACTTTTTGTTTCCATTCATCAAAAAATGTTGGAATAGTTAATGACAACTCCCCTTCATCTTCTACAAAAACTTGAGTTGTCTCTCCGGTACAAACTAATTCGTCTTTTGAATTATAAATTTCGTATCTGAAAATCATTTTTGCTGCTGGAGAATCCACAAATACCGTTTTTACCTTTGCCACGTCACCATAATACAATGGCTTTTTATGAGAACAGCTAGAATTTACAATTGGCGTTGTATATCCATTTGCTTTCTGATCTAAATAAGACAAACCATGGTATCTTCCAAATGCTTCTCTTCCGTCTTCAAAATACTGAATGTAATTTCCATGCCATACAATACCTAACGGATCTGTTTCCGCAAAACGAATTCTTACATCACTAATAAAACTAACTTCCTTATCTGATCTAGACGGCATTCTTCTTTTCATTATATACAATAGAAATTAAAGTGGTAATTATAAAAAAAGCAAATAACAATGTTATTTCTGGTATTAAATCTATAAAACTTCCGTTTCTTAAAAAAACGTCATAAAATGCATTTAACCCCCAATTCATTGGTGACAAATAAGATAGGGTTTGCATAAATTTTGGCATTACAAATACAGGCACCCAAACACCTCCTAATGCTGCCAAAATAACCACAAACGTTGCACCAAAAGGAGCAGCTTGTTCTTGCGTTTTCGCCACAGTACCTAGTAATAAGCCCAAGCCTATTGCTGCAAGCCCTGCAAACAATGCTACCACAAAAAGTAATACTATTTTACCTGAAATATCTAATGTAGGCAATCCTAATACAGGAAACAAATACACTCCTATAAGTAACATCAGTACAAACTGGATTAAGCACACCGCTGAATACACTAGTGTTTTCCCTCCCAATACTGTAGCATAAGAAACAGGATTGGTTCTTAACCGCACAAAAGTACCTTGATTTTTTTCCTTTACCATATTGATGGATAAAGGCACTATAATAAAGAAAATGGCAAACAAACTCCATGCAGGCACATTATGTTGTACCGAATTGGGAATAATAACTTCACCCTCTTTATTTTCTTGTGCTATTTCTTTAAAACTTATAAAACTTTCTTCTCCAAAAAACGATTCAGAAACTTCGCTTTCTTCCTCTTCCATTTGATCCTGAAAGCTTTTATAGATCGTCTGTGTTTCTATTTTTAGAATCATCTTATCAATTCCGCTTTTTACAGAGCTCTTAAAGGTAAGTTGTGTGGCTGGGTCAAAATACAATTTCACCTCTTTAGGCGTTATTTTTGTTTTCACACCTGGTATTGAATCTTCTTCTAAACCAAATTTAGCCAAAATACCTTCTACATTTTCATTTACTTTGGCTTCCAAACCAGAGGAAAGCCCTTCAGGAATTACAATGGCTAACTGGTATTTTCCCGAAAAAACTAATTCCTTAGCCTCTTCTTCTGTTTTCTTTTTTAAAACCTCGAATGTATTAGATGCTCCAAATCCGGTTGCTATTGTTTCCGAAACATCGCCTTTATCATTATCTACTAATAAAATCGGGATTTTAGCATTACTTACCGTTTTAAAAGTACTATCCTGAATTAGTGTTATCGTCACTATTAAAATCAATGGCATTACAAATAGAATAGCAATACCGCCAATATCTCTGGTTAATAACAAAAATTCTTTATATGCCGACGCTAGTAACTTATGCATTATCTCTAAGTCCTTTTCCTGTTAATGCAATAAACACATCTTCTAAATTATGTGCTTTTTCTTGATTCGCTACAAGTGATTTTGGTTCTCCTTGTATTACTATTTTTCCATGATCAATAATTGCTACTTTGGTACAAAAATGTTCTGCTTCATTTAAATGATGCGAAGTATATACAATTGTAGCTCCTGAGGCATTCAACTTTTTTAAATGTGCAATAATTACATTTTTTGATTGCACATCTACCCCCACCGTAGGCTCGTCCAAAAACAAAACTTTTGGTTGATGTAGTATGCTTGAAATTAAATTTATTCGCCGTTTCATTCCTCCAGAAAAGGTGGCTATTTTTTTATCTGCGAATTTAGACAAGCCCAATATCTCCAAATTGTCTGCAATTGCCTTTTTAAATGCTGGCCCTCTTAAACCATACATACTTCCAAAATAATGGATGTTTTCGTAGGCTGTTAAATCAGGATACAACGCGTATTCCTGAGGTACAATACCTATTAATTGTTTTAATTGATTTTTATTTGCCTTATAAGTAAGGTCATCAATAGTAAAATTACCTGAAGTAGGTTTTATCAATGAGCAAAGCATAGAAATAAGTGTCGTTTTTCCAGCTCCATTAGGACCTAACAAACCAAAAATCTCGTTACGCTCTATCGTTAAGTCCAAGTCAATAACAGCATACTCTTCTGCCGTTTTGTATTTTTTTGCCAATTGCTTAATCTCTATCATGCACTAAACAGCTTTTCTTAATTTTTTAAAAAAAACTTCTTCACTATCAGCTAATTGCTCTAACTGTGTAGCAACATCATTATACCCATCTAACTTGGCTCCTCTATTTTTATAAATACGGGAAGCATCTAAAGCAAAATCTCTCCATTTATCACCAATTATTGTCATTTCTTTAGATAATTCTAACAATTTATCATTAGAAAGTACAGTACTCGCTTCTTGCAAAAAAGCGGCAAAAATATACCTGAAACCACCACCACCGGTACCTATTTCTTCTTGCATTCTTACAATCTGTCCTAAATAATGGTTTGCAACTTTAATACCTTTTTTCTTTGGCCATTTTCGAATTAATTTTGCTACCAATCGTATTCCCTTTACCCCTACAATTGGAACCGGAGCCAGCATTTCTCTACATACCTGTTTTATTCCTTTTACAATTCCATTTTCTATAGTCAATTCTTTTGGAAAATCTACAGGAGCATATAAATGTCCTTTTGGAGCAAAAGCTCCTTTAGCAAAACGCACTTTTTCCAATTCTTTTTCGGTAAGTGTTGTTACCGTTTCCATTACAGGATCACTTATAAGATATTTGCCTTCTTCTTTTCCATATACTACCAAGTTATGGGCATTAAAATGAAAACGGTATTCATCTGGAAAATATGTTAAATTATACACTCCCACCTGAAGACCTACAGGAGTATTATTTGCTAAGTTCTGATCTAATCTTTCTTTAGCCTTTATGGGGTTTTTAAACTTTTCTCTTTTGATTTTTATTCCCACTCGTTTTGCAAAACGATTAAAAATAAGGCCAGGCATACATCTGTATGTAACTGCTGGGGCGTGGTTTACCTTTAAGAAAGGAATATAGCAGAATAACAGCCCAGCTCCAATACCAAAAACCATGGGCTCGCTTACCTGAAAACCATTGTGTTTCATTAAATTTGATACCACTCCATTTTCACAATGAGCAGACTGATGATGTGTAAAATCTATTTTCATTAATCAATTTAGTTATGATGGAATTTGTTTTAAATCTTCAATTGAGATACTGAAGACATCTGCATATTTTTGCAAGGTTTTTGTTTTTAATTTTTGAAATACTGAAGGTTTTAGGTGCTTTTTTATTCGCCATTTCCAAAAACCTACATAACTCGATAGAATTGACATGTCCATTTTATGAAGCTCCATATAATATGCTATAGGACTACTTAGCTCATTAAGCACATCTTCTTTTGCATTAGTAACTCTATCTTCTATCTCCTGAAGGGCATTATCCAAAGCAATAGTTTTAGGTTCCCATCCAGAACTTAACGCTGTTGTATACTCCCCTTTTTCATCCACAGCATAACAAAGCTCCTTAAAATTTGCGGCGGACAAACTTCCTTTATCTTGAGGTACTTCTTTCTTTTTCATATTTATTTCTCAATGTTTACAACTTACAACATCTATAGCAATCTTACTTTAAAAAACTAAATTAATCTTATTTATGCGCTTTATTTTAAACCTATATCACAAATGATATGAATTCGCTAAATTAACAATAAAAAAATATTTTTAGAAGAGTTTTCAACAAAAGGAACTTATATCATTCAAACTTAAAATCATCATAAAATCGTTTGATCAATAATTCATAAACATCGAAGAAGAAATAGAGAGATAAAAAGACAGCCAAACTACTAAAGAAATATTAGCATTAGAATCATCTAAAATTTAGCATAAAATTAAAAACAACCAATTAGAGATAAAAAACCAACTACTAAAATAATTACAAAAATGGGAACATTGATTTTAAAGATTAGATAAAAGAACCAATCAAAAACTTCTACCAAAATAAAAAAGAATTACACCCAGATGATCACGAATGTAATTCTTTAAATAAGCAATCAAAATCTGCATTAACACTTACTTTACATATTACACTAACAAACAGTTAAATACCAATGTACATACGAGAATCTTGCACTTTCAGGAACAGTTAACAATATTTTATCTCCCTTTTTTAATTTTCCTGAATTAGCTAACTCTTCAACCATTAAATATATTGATGCTGCCCCAACATTACCTACTTTGGATAAATTCATGAACCATTTTTCCCAAGGAATCTCAATATTTTGATCCTTAATTGCATCATACAGACCTTCTTTAAAATAATAAGAAGAAATATGTGGTAAATAATAAGTAACATCAGAAGGCAGTATATTATTTTTTTCCATTGCCTTTTTCAAACTATCTGCCGCTTTTACTAAAATATTCTCTCCCAGTAATTTAACATCTTGTTTCATTGCAAAAATAGAGCTATCTATCCAATCAGTTGTTTTAAATTCTGTCCAAGACTTTATAGAACCATCTTCTAACTTATCACCTCCATAATACATACAAGCCTCTAACTCATCAGCATATGAAAAAGCTTCCATCCATTCTATTCTTAATGACAGGTTCTTTCCTGGTTTATCCTGTAATAAAAAAGCACCAGCTCCATCAGAAAGCATCCATCGTAAAAAATCTTTTTTAAAGGCAAGAACAGGCTGTTCTTCTAATTCAATTAGATGCTCAACTTCCTTTTCAAACTTATCAGAATTCATCATAGTAGATGTCCTCTCCGATCCTACACATACAGAATTATCAACAATTCCTGCTTTTACAGCCATAAAGCCATATTTTAAAGCATTCATCCCAGAACAACATGCGCCTGATGCAGTATTCAACTCGATATTACCACTACCTGCCAACAAACCATGTACCATAGAAGAATGGGAAGGCATCAACTGATCTGGGCTTGTAGTTCCACATGATAGTAATTGAATGTCTTTTATGGTAAAATCATCATCGCACAATTCTTCAATAGCTTCTTTAGTTAGGTCAGCATTACTATGCGTTACTTCTCCATCACCATTAATAGCGTAATACCTTGTCTTAATTTGATTACTTCTTAGTACAATACGTTTTCTTTTGATACTGAATCATTAATAATTCCAAGTCTAGCCTCCATTAAATCATTTTCCACAGGTTCGTTTGGTAAAAACTTAGACACTCTTGTTATATAGACATCTTTCATTATTATTTATTTATGTTAGTAAATCAGTTAGATTAATGCTTTTTTGCGCAATAAAACATTACAAACGTAAATATACAGATTAAATACTATTATAGTGATTGTTTTTTGTTAAAAAAGTAATATTTATACGTGTTTTGTGCCGTGTGTAGGCTTTATAACTCTGTGAAATCTGTGTTTTAAACATTAAAAAGAGCACGATTTGCCTTAAAAAATCTCTAATCTTAAACAAAACTTAACTCTCAAAATAGGAAACAATAAGTCAATCCTACACGAAAAGAGAGGAAGAAGTTAGAGTATTATTAAAAAATCTAAAATATTATTATTTTGATAAACAAATATCAAAAATACAAAAAGTGATAACTGAAGTTATGTTAGAAACATAATTCAATCGCTACCATGAACAAACACAAATGGACGAACGAACTACTCTTCTTTCTGAATCAGCAAATTTAAAGTACAGCTTGCTAACAACTGATTGTCTATTTCTGTGGTACATTCCATTGCACACATACTTATACTACCAGTATCAAATCTAGAAACTAATGATGCCTTTGTAATTATAACATCCCCAACATTTGGCAGCTGGTGTATTTCAACCTTTTTTATAGCGCTTATAAATCCCAAAACTCTTTTATGTTCTGTATTCTCCTTTTGATTAGAAAAATAACTTTGACCTACAATTGCAGAACATGATTGTGCAATATTCTCCAATAGACCAACCTCTTTTAAACTATTATTTGATACAAAAATACATTCAGATGTTATCTTAAAATCTGCAATCACAGAATCACTATCAATATACAATATCCGATCTACCATTAGCATTGGTGCTCTATGTGGTAAAAACTTTTTAATATCGATAGTTTCTAATGATTTCATGTGTCTATTTCTATTTTATTAAATCGGTCACATGGCACATCCTTATTAGTCATTTTCTTGGGTACTGAAGCCTATATTAATCGATGTTTCATGCCTTATGCTGCTAAAACAGTTTTTATTTCACTACTTGCTATTAATACTTCATTGCATTTAACTTCAGCTTTAACTAAAGTTACTCCCATTATTTCATGCAAAATAGTTACTGTAGTCACCAATTCTTGCCCTATTTTAGGCAAACTTAGTATCTCTGCTTTTTTTATTGACCCGATATAACCTGTTGGCGCCTGTTCTTTTTTTAAATAATACTGATAACCCGTATGTAATGCTATAGTTTGTGCCATATGCTCTATAAGTCCAGCTGCATTAAATACATTGTCATCAGAAAAAATATGATTCGCTTTTATTGTAAAACCAGAAACTACTTCTTTATCTGAAAAAGAAAGTAGCTTATCTACCATTACAAATGGGTCTTTTTGGGGAATTAAACTTTTAACAAAGTTTGCATCCACAACTTGTTCTTTTAATATATTCATTTAACAAACCGTTAGGTAGGCGTATGCATACGAAAATCTTGCACTTTCAGGTACAGATAAAAGTATTTTATCTCCTTTTTTTAACTTTCCAGAATTTGCCAATTCTTCTAACATTAAATATATTGATGCTGCACCAACATTACCAACTTTAGACAAGTTCATAAACCAATTTTCCCATGGAATCTCAACGTTCTGAGCTTTCATCTCTTCAAAAAGGCCTTCTTTAAAATAATAAGAAGATATATGTGGCAAATAATAGGTTATATCTGAAGGCAAAACATTATTTTTAGTAATCGCTTTTTTCAAACAATCCACTCCTTTTACCAATATATTTTCACCCAACAACTTAACATCTTGCTTTACTGCAAAAACGGAATTTTCTGTCCAATCTGTTGTTTTAAACTCTGTCCAAGATTTTATAGAACCATCTTCTTGCTTATCTCCACCAGCATACATACAAGCTTCTAGCTCATCAGCATAAGAATATGCCTCCATCCATTCTATCTTTAAAGACAACTCTTTTCCTGGCTTATCTTGCAATAAGAAGGCAGCAGCGCCATCAGAAAGCATCCATCTTATAAACTCTTTATTAAACGCAATAATTGGCTGCTCTTCTAAGGCTTCCAAATGTTTTACTTCTTCATTAAACTTATCAGAGTTTAACCAAGTAGATGATCTTTCTGACCCTACACAAACAGAATTAGTAACAATCCCTGCTTTTATAGCCATAAAACCATATTTTAAAGCATTCATACCTGAGCAACATGCTCCAGAAGCTGTGTTAACCTCCATACTACCACTACCTGTTAACAAGCCATGTACCATTGATGCGTGTGCAGGAATTAACTGATCTGGACTTGTAGTACCACATGACAATAATTGAATATCATTTACAGTAAAATTATCATCACACAATTGTTTAATTGCCTCTTTTGTTAAATCGGCATTATTATGCGTTACTTCACCATTACCATTAATAGCGTAATATCTTGTTTTTATTTGATTATTTCGCAATACAATACGCCTAGCCTTAGAAGGCTTTTTATTAATGACTCCAAGTTTTTCCTCCATAAAGTCATTCTCTACAGGCTCATTTGGTAAAAATTTTGATACCCTTGTAATATAGACGTCTTTCATTAACTCTTCTTTAACTCAACTGATGAATAATAATTCTTTTCCTTTTTTATTTTCCAAAATAATGGAAGATAAGTTACCAAAAATACAATAAAAACTATAGGAGCTATTACCCATATCGCGAATATTAGATAAAATCTGAAAAATCCTAGTAGTTTTTTCCTCTTTGGGGCGCTTGTAGCTCCTTTTTCCACAATGTAATTTGCCCATTTAGAAAACAACACATTGGCTCTTTTGTCCGCTAGTGCTAAAAAAGGCTTGATTTTAACTGCTCCTAATACCAATAAGTTTTCCTGTAAATCAGTAAAATCATCTGTTTTTAGTGCTTCTTTTATAGGTTTTCCAAATTTTACTGCTTCTGTTATGTCTTTATCAGAAACTCCTGGTTTTGGAAAAAACCCTAAATACCTGGTTTTTTTTCCAGACATCATCCAATGCACAATAGTTAATACGCTTATATGATTTATATTTCGATCCACTAAAACAATGTTTCCTACTAACTTGGCATTACAAGAAACTAGTAACTTTTTTACTTTTTCCTGAGCCTGAATCCACATATTTCGACACCCAAGAACAGTTATTACTGGAGTATTGTTTAGTATTTTTTTTGCTTGTGCAGATTTTAAGAAAGAATTTATTGGGATTGATGGAGACAGATACCAAACTTGGTACCCCAAAATTATCAAATCGTATTTTTTAGTTAAAATTGCTTCATCTATTGGTTCTAATTCTTGAGGAATTTGAAGAAATGATTCTGGAAACACATCAAGAAATGTATCTTTTTTCCAAGGGAATTTATGCTTGTTTTTTGGTTGTATTTGATGATATGTTAAATTAACTTCTGCCTCTAAAGAACTTACTATATTGTTTACAATATCAAATAATTGCCCTGTTTGCGAATAATAAAGAACCAAAACTTCTTTCATGCGTCTTACTCTATTTTATTAATTTATTTTCATGTGTCTATATCTGTTTTTATTAAATCGGTCACATGGTACATCCTTATTAGTCATCTCCTTGGGTGTAGAATCCTTTGTTAATGGATGTTTCATGTTGTTGCTCTTAATAACTGATTCAGGGACAAACCGCTCAACATGTTTTATTTATTTGTATTACCTTATACGATCACCAATAATTTTAGCTATTAGTGTTTTTCCTTATTTTTCCAAAAATTAAAAAAATTGAACCACTGCAACGGATACATACTCAATATCCACTCTATACTAGTTGTATACTCTTTAAGAACAGCTTGTGCATCTCTACGTTTAAAGTTTGCTTTTCTTGCATACAAATGATAATGCCTGCTAGTCTCTTTCATTACATATACAAACAATACAGGAACATTTAATCGAGAACTTAATACAAAGGGGCCTGCTGGGAAATCAGCAACCTTACCTAATAATTCTTCACTCAACACTTTATTACCTTCAAAATAACGATCTCCTGTAAAGCAAACTAGCTCATTCCTACCTAGTGCAGCTGTGATATGAAAAATATGAGACATATCATCTTTTATTAATATTAATTTAAGTCCCGATTTTGCAGTTACACCGTCCAAATACTCTTTAATACCCTCATGCTCAGCATCTGTTGTTATTAAATTTATCTTGGAATCAAAATCGATCTCTTCGAAAAAAAAATTCGCAATTTCAAAGTTACCAACATGAGCACTTATCAGTATTCCTCCTTTTTTTTCTTCTAATAGCGCTCTAATTTTTTCAATCCCATCAAACTCATATGTAAACTTATCTCTAAGTCCTGAAGAAATTGCGACCTTATCAATTATAGTTTGTCCAAACTTAAAATAATTTTGATAAACTTTTAAAACACTATTTGGAATAGAAAGACCTAATCTTTTTCTATAGTAATAATATGCAGCTTTAGAACCTTCGGGAGAAAATAACAAAAAGTAAAAAGCGACAAAATACAGTAGCACATATGCTGCGCTAATCCCTATCCTTTTAATAAAAAAAATAAAAATCTGATATCCAAAAACTGTACCCCTAGACTTACCTTTCCATTGAGCCATAAAGCACTAAAAAATTACGCTAACTTATTAGCTATAAGATCATAAAAATGTTGAAGCGTTGTTACACCTTCAAAATCTTCTCCTACTAGTTTTACTCCGAAATTAGACTCTACAGCTACCACTAAATCTACAAAATCTAAGCTATCTAACTCTAAAGTTTCTTTTAAATCTGCTGCCGGCACAATATCTTCTTGTTCCACTTCAAATTCATCAACAAGGAACGCATTTATTTTTGCAACAATAACCTCTTTATTCATTTTTAATGTTTATATTTTTTTACAACTAAAGCTGAATTTGTTCCACCAAATCCAAAAGAATTTGTCAAAAATACATCAATTTCTTTTAGCGTAGTTTTATTTACCAAGTTTATTTTTTTTGAATCTTCATCTGGATTTTCCAAATTAATATTTGGCGCTACAAAAGAACCTTGCATCATCAACATACTATATATCAACTCACTTGCTCCGGCCATCCAACATTCGTGTCCTGTCATAGATTTTGTTGAACTAACCAATGGCTTATGCTCACCAAAAACTTCATAAATAGCTTTTGCCTCATTTGCATCTCCTATTGGAGTTGAAGTTGCATGTGCATTTACATAATCTACCTCAGCAGCATCTACATTACCTTCATCAATAGCTTTTTTCATTGCTCTAGCTGGCCCTTCTACATTTGGCGTAGAAATATGATCTCCATTTGATGAAAATCCATAGCCCACAATTTCTCCTAGTATAGTAGCACCTCTAGCTATTGCAGAATCATAACTTTCTAAAATAACAGTTGCGCCTCCTCCGCTTGGCACCAACCCAGTTCTATTCTTATCAAATGGACGGCTTGCGACTATTGGTTCTTGATCATCAGGCGCAAATACTCCCAAAGCATCAAAACTTGCCATTGCATATTTATTAATTTCCTGGGCTCCTCCACAAATAATACAATCTTGCATTCCACTTTTAATTAAGCTATAACCCAAGCCAATAGAATGTGAGCCGCTAGCACATGCTGCACTAACCGTTAAATTTATTCCTTTAAGCTTAAAAAGAGTAGACAAATTCATCGTTATTGTTGAATTCATTCCCTTAAAAATAGCACCAGACCCAACTAATGACGTATCTTTCTTTTCCCTAACAATATCTACAGCCTCTATAACGGAGCTTGCTGTACTGTCATTACCATATATAATGCCGACTTCATTTTTATTCAAAAAAGCTTCATCTATACCTGCATTTTTAAAAGCCTCCATTGTTGCTACATACGCATATTGAGCTTCTTCTCCCATACTAATACGTTGACGTCTTGATAGCATTTTTTTCAATACTGGAGTTGCTACCATACCCGTTAATGCCGATCTAAAACCAAACTCTTTACGTTCTTGATCGAAAACAATACCAGATTTCCCATCGAACAATGATTTTTTTACCTCGTCTAGATTTTCTCCAATACAAGAATAAATCCCCATTCCTGTGATAACTACTCTTTTCATGCGTCTATATTATTTTATTAAATCGGTCACATGGTACATCCTCTTTAGTCATCTCCTTGGATGTAGAAACCTTTGTAAATGGACGTTTCATGCGTCTATATTATTTTATTAAATCGGTCACATGGCACATCTTTATTAATCATCTCCTTCGGTGTAGAATCCTTTGTTAATGAATGTTTCATGTGTTTATAGTCATTTCCCTAAGTGATAGGCTTCTTAACATGCTCTTTTCATTTTTATTAATTCTTACGAATAAATACCTCCATTAATATTGATAATCTCACCAGTAATGTAGGATGATTTTTTAGACGCTAAAAAAGAGACTAAATTAGCCACTTCTTCTGCTTCTCCAAATCTATTTACTGGAATCATTTTTTTGAGCTCTTTCTCATCCATACCCTCAGTCATATCTGTTTTTATAAAACCAGGCGCTACGGCATTAACCGTTATTTTTCGTTTTGCCACTTCCTGAGCCAATGCCTTTGTTGCAGCAATAACAGCTCCTTTCGCTGCCGAATAATTGGTCTGTCCAGGAGTACCTTTTACCCCAGATACTGATACCATATTAATGATACGCCCATATCTATTGGTTAGCATTTTTTGGATTAAATAACTAGTTACATTAAAAAACCCATTAAGACTTGTATTAATTACATTCTGCCAATCTTCTTGTGGCATCCACATAAACAAACCATCTTTTGTAATTCCTGCATTATTTACAAGAATTTCAACTACTGCATCCTTATTATCAGCTACCCAAATATCCAATGCAGACTTTACACTGTTTGCATCACTTACATCAAATTTTATAATTTCTCCGGTTGCACCCAATGCTACAACTTTAGCTAATGTTTCTTCTGCTGCCTTTTCATTAGATTGATAATTAATAAGAATATGATATTCCAACTCTTCAGCAATTTTCTCACAAATAGCGCTTCCAATTCCTCTAGATCCTCCTGTTACTAATGCACACTTCATTTCTAATATTCTATTTTTTATACACAAAATTACCGACACTTTGAAACCAAGTATCTTTTAGTAATTTTCCATCCGCAGTTATAAAACCCCATTTTTTTTGACGTCCTACTTTTGCCATTCCATTAATAAACCCTTTTTCTTGACCTTTCTTAAATAACCCAGAAAAACCTCCTGTTGTTATCAAATAGTCATCTGGTATTACAAGATTCCCTTTTTTATCTATAAAACCCCACAATTTAGAAATTTTCACTGGAGCCAATCCATCTTTGCTAAAAACTTCAGCATCTCTATACTGCTCTTCAATCATCATTTTTCCAGTTCTATCTATATATCCCCACTTTTTGCCATCACTACTTACTGGCGCCAATCCATTTGCAAATGCTTTAACCTTTTTATATGTTGGAGCTATTACCCATTTTCCCTTTCTGTCTATAAATCCTACTTTTTTTTCACTATTGATCGCATAAGTTAAAAGTGTCCCTTTTTTAAAATCCCATATTTTGATTGCTCCATCTACAGGCACAAATACATTATCTACTAACAAACCTACAACACCGTTCTTTTTTGCTTTTGTAACACCATCAATATAGTAACCTAAATCTTCATAATTGGGCTTTACAACCTCTTTACCTTCAACATCAATCATTCCCCACTTATCCTTTAATTTCACTTTAGCAAAACCGTTGTGAAAAGCTAATATTTTTTGATATTTTGGTGCTAATAGAACTGCTCCTTTAGTATCAATTAATCCAATCTGTTCTGCTCTTTTTATTTTGGCTACTCCTCCCTCTTCAAAATCATAAAGTTTATCTGATTCAGGCAACTGTAATTCATTCCCTTTTTTATCGATATAAAACCAACGTTTTTCAATTAAAACAATAGCTACTCCACTGTTAAAACTCTTTACTCTAGTATATTTAAAATCAATAACAACTTTTCCTGACTGGTCTATATAGCCCCATTTTTCATCTTTAAAAACGGCAGCTAATCCTTCAGAGAAATTCCCTCCTTTTTTATAAAATGGTTCTACTAGCCATTCTCCAGCAGTATCTATATAACCTACTTTCTTATCTATCTTTGCCAAAGCAATACCTTGTTGCCCAAAAAATAAATTAACTCCTAAAAAAAACGTCAATAAAACAATACAATTTTTCATTTCTTTAAAATTTTAAATTATTAAGAAAAGGGAAACAACTACAATTCTAATTTTCACTACTGGTATTCATTAAATAATCTTTCACTTGATTTACATAAGGATACATAATTATATCTTCCTTAAATGGAGGAACTATATCACGAATGGCATCGTATAATGCTCTTGTTTTTGCTGACACCCTATCTTTAAACTCTAAGTACTCTATTGCCTGAATTACAGTAATTAATTCTATAGCAACAACCTCAAATCCATTTTCTATTACCTGTTTAGTTATTAAAGCAGCATTAGTCCCCATACTTACAATATCCTGATTATCGTTATTATTGGGTATACTATGCACATACATTGGGTTTGATAAAGTCTGACTTTCTGCTGTCGTAGAAGTTGCTGTAAACTGCACTCCTTGCATTCCAAAATTCAAACCTAACTTCCCTAAATTAACAAAAGGAGGTAATATATCATTAAGCTTCGCATTTAACAAATAATTCAGTTGGCGTTCTGCCAGCATTGTCATTTTGGTAACTACAATCTTTAACTTATCCATTTCTAAAGAAACATAATCTCCATGAAAATTCCCTCCATGATACACCTGTCTTTTTTCCACATCAATAATAGGGTTATCATTTGCAGAATTAACTTCTTCTATTAAAATAGTTTTTACACTATCTAAAGTATCAACAACAGGCCCTAAAATTTGTGGAACACAACGCAAAGAATAATATTCTTGAACTTTCTCCTTAAACACAGGGGTCTCATTGTTTCCTTGATATAGGTGCTGTTCTCTTTTTCGAACCAAAGTACTGTCTTGCAAATGAGTTCTCATTTGTTTTGCTACTTTTTGTTGCCCTATATGTTTTTTTGCATGATTAAGTTCATAAGACAAATGGTCATCATAAGCCTCTACAATTTCATTAATTGCTGAAGAACATGATATTACCCAATTTAATAATCGCTCTGCATAGATTGTATTTACAATTCCTATACCCGTCATCACAGATGTTCCATTCATTAATGCAAGTCCTTCACGAAGTTCAACATTAATTGGTTGCAAGTTTTCTATTTTAAAGACTTCTTCAGTTGCCCTACGCTCTCCTTTGTAAAACACTTCTCCTTCTCCAATTAAAACCAATGCCAAATGTGCCAACTGTACCAAATCTCCACTTGCACCTACTCCTCCATGTTCATAAATAAGTGGAGTAATATCTTTATTAATCAACTTCGTCATCAATTCTATAACCGATTTATGAACTCCTGAATTCCCTAAACTTAGTGTATTCATTCTGGCAAGCATAGCTGCTTTCACATACTTTTCTGTCAATGGTTTTCCTGTTCCAGAAGCATGACTTCGAATAAGATTGTACTGCAACTGTATTCTATCTTTATCATCTATCTTATACTGAGCCATAGGACCAAACCCTGTATTGACTCCATATATAATTTTATTCTCAGAGAATTCTCTTAAAAACTCAAAACTCTTTAGTACTTTTTCTACAAGTACATCATCAAGACTTATACTGTTTTTCTTAAAAACAACATCATAAAAGTCTTGTAAATCTAGGTTCCCATTAAGTATTGGCATGTAATTTTATTATATCGTGAAAGGTTTTGCTAATTATTTACTAAAAATAACTCATTATTTACTAAGTCACTTTACCACAAATGTAATACTTTTATAAACTTTCCAACAAATATATTATGTCAGAAAAATTGATAGATGTTCTTATTATAGGTGCTGGACCTTCAGGTTGTGTTGCAGCGGCATATTTACAGCAACAAAACAAAAACATTGTTGTTGTTGAAAAATCCAAATTCCCACGATTCGTTATCGGAGAAAGCTTAATACCTAGATGCATGGATCATTTTGAAGAGGTAGGGCTTTTAGATGCTATAAAAACAAAAGGTTACGAAAAAAAATATGGAGCAAGATTTATAAAAGGAAATGATGTTTGTCATTTTGATTTTAGCCAAAAATTCACTGAAGGATGGGATTGGACCTGGCAAGTACCTAGAGCAGATTTTGACAACACCTTAGCTACTGCTGTGCAAAACAAAGGTGTACCTATCCTATTCGAATGGGAAGTTATTGATGTTGCTTTTAACAACAGTATCTCTACAACAACCCTAAAAAGCAAGAATGGAGAAATAAAAAAAATAAAAGCCAAACATATTATAGATTCTAGTGGTTATGGAAGAGTCCTTCCTAGGCTGTTAAAGCTTGATGCACCATCAGAACTACCTAAACATTCTTCAATTTTTACTCATGTTAAAGACATCAATAGACCAGAGGGGCAAGAGGGAACATTAATTACCTTTGAGATTATAAAAACCGATGTTTGGCTATGGGTAATCCCTTTTTCAAATGGAGATTGCAGTATTGGATTTGTAGGACCAACTACATTTATTGACTCTTTTAAAGGTGATGCTGCAAAAATACTTTCCGAACTTCTAAAACTCTCCAAACACTATCGCAATAGGTTTAGTGATTTGCCATACAAATATCCTCCAGTAAAGATTAATAACTATTCAAAATCTGTGAAACAACTTTATGGAAAAGGATATACACTTACTGGAAATAGTTCGGAATTTCTAGATCCTGTTTTTTCTTCTGGAGTTAGTTTTGCAACCGAATCAGGACTTCTAGCCGCTAAACTAGTTACAAAAGAACAAAATGGAGAAGTTGTAGATTGGGAAAATGAATATACAAAACACATAAAGGAAGGTGTTGCCGTTTTTGCTACTTATGTAAAAGAATGGTATACCGGAAATTTACAAAAACTATTTTTCCATCAGCCAGAAAACCCAGAAATAAAAAGAAAAATATGTGCCGTTCTTGCTGGTTATGTCTGGGATAAAAACAATCCTTTTGTAAAAAAACACAATAGAGTTATTACCTCTTTTGCTCATCTTATTGATATGGAAGTAGCCGACAAAAATACGCACACACATTCAAAATAAGAGAACATGCTATATTACACCTAGCTGAACTTCATTAGTTAAATTAAAACCCAAAGCCCAAAGTAAGTGCAAATCTAGCCCCTTCGTCTCCTGTAAACAGCGATAAATTTCCTGTAATCATATTTGCAGCGGTTAAAAACACACCGCCTCCATAAGAACTATGCCATTTATCTACACTATCTCCTTTCCACCATACTCTTCCATAATCAAAACCACTATACAGTCCAATACTCAATGGCATCCATCCCGTCTTTACCTTACCAACATTAAGTCTTAAATCTGAACTTTGGTAAAAAAAGTTTTTTCCAGTAAAACGTTGTTTCCTAAAACTTCTTAGTCCATTATCTGCACCTAAACTTGCTGCATGATAAAATTCAAAATTATTTCCTAAAGTAAGATGTCCATGCAATTTTGTTGCCAATACTAACTGCCCCTTAGGTTCTAATTGATAATTAAAACCAATAGATGGAATAACATATCCAAACCCTTTTCCATCTCCTGCATTTCTTTTATACCCCACCTTTAAATTTGCTGTCATTCCAAGACTAGGAAACGCTTCGTTATTTACATTCTTAAACAAGTATTCTGCATCCGATCCATAAAAATCGCCTGTATCTTTTAACTCATTTGACAATGCATAAGGTACTATAAATCGTCCTTCTGTGTTTTCTACATTAACAGACTCATAATTGACACTAACTTTAAAACTGCCTCCCCCTTCTCCTGTCCATTTTAAAAATGGCTCAAATTTCAGCTTACTTATCCGCATTCTATTGTAATCTAAATCTTGATCTTCATCAACATTTAAGTTCACCGTTTCATTACCAAATCCAAAAAAGTTAATACTATAATTAGGACTTGTAAAAATAGCATTAATCCCTAAATTCCAATCTCCTACAACATTAGCAAATGTTCCTAGGTAACTAAATTCAAAACCATTGGTTGCAAAAAAGTATGCTCCTGAAAACTTATGTTGACTTGTAAAAGGATTACGCTCAAAACCATAACTGGTATACGTTTCTTTAATTCCAATTTTAAAACCATCATCTGGGTTAAACCCTAATACTGGTATTAGTTGATTGAGATTATCTTTTGGTCTTTTATGATCATATATATTTGTCTCATAATCATTTGTTAACCTTCGCCTTCCCTTTTTAGTCTTAAACACACTTTTCTTAAAACGATAATCATACATAGAAACTCGTTTTCCATTTTCAATGATATAAGTATCTTTATTCTGCCCTCCTATTATCCTTAATTTTATCCTTCTATTCCCTGATCCATAGACCTTAAACACATCATCATCATCCAAACCGTATAACCAAATCTCTTTTGTTACATCTTTATCAAAAACCCCTTCATGAATTACTTTTCCTTTTTTTCCCTTTTTAATTCTATAAACAACCACTTTTGTTTTTCCTTCTGGTAATCGTTCTATAGCAAACCAATCTGCTTTATCTGTACCTTTTATGATTGCAGTTTTATTAATGTATGCAAAATATTTATCAGAAATTTCTTTAAGATTTTTTCGTCTACCTCTAAGCTTAACCTTTATCTCGTCTATTGTCTCCCCTTTTACTTCTTCTGGAACATTTAAAAAAGCAGTATCAATAACCGAATCTGTAATTTGACGCTGAATATAAGCTACTTGATTGTCCCATACTTCTTTTCCTGTTCTATTTATCAATGCCATATCAAGAGCATGCTGTTCCACATTAAACCATTTTGGCTTTTTTAATGTTTCTTCATATGACCTTAATAGTCGCAATCCAGGAATTAATGCTGTCCCAATTCCTAAAAGGGCACCATCGTCCATTATAGAAAATGCCTGATCACGATCTCTTGGAACTGGCCTATATACTATTTTTTTACCTTCGTTAAAAATTGCCCATCTCCATTGATCTTCATGCCTATCCCAATCACCAATAAGCATATCGAACAAACGTGCCTTAACATAAGCCTCTTCATCCACTACGTGGTGTTCGTTCTTTCTTATTTTTTTGAGCATGTCCGCAGTACTTACAATTTTGTTTGAAAATCCAAAACTTGCTTGATCCCCATGTCCAGAAGCAGCTCTTTCTTCTATCATATACAACTCATCACCAAACTCATCATTAAACCCTTGAAGCGCTTTATGTTTTGGAATATAATACAATGTTGGATTGCTATGAAAAAGACCAATAGCATCTGCCAGGTCACCAACTACAAAAGGGGCATAAGGATAAGAACCTGAAAAAACATCAAGAATTAAATCCTCTGTATAAGTTCCATTAAATTGCTCTTCTATAAATTCCTCTTTAAACGCTACTGCTTGTATATATTGAATTGCATTTTTACGAATTGCCCGCATTACATACTCTCTTCCATCTTTTGCTTTTAATCGTAATGATTTTGATTGATGTCCTCCCCCTTTTCTTACAGGAGTTAATCCTCCAAAAAGAGTGTCTAATACAACTGTTTTACTTTTAATTTTAACACCGTAGTACTTTCGATAACGGTCTCCCCATAAATAAGTATAAAACCTACCCTTTTTTATCTCATCTGCTGTATATATTGAAGCTTTTTTATATTCAGGGAAACGAGTTTCGTAAACCTGCTCTTCTCCTTTGTTTTCTGCAGAAAAAATTTCTTTCTGATAAACCAACCTATTGTCTTTAGCTTCATAAAACTGCACAACAACAGCACCGTCTTCGAAAACATCTAACCTACTATATCCCATAGCGCCGTAAGAAAAAAGACCGCCGCCCTTATTTTTTGTAACTGTTTTTTTTGCTCCAGCTCCGCTAATTATCTGGGGCACATTATCCTCTTCCAAATACTGTAAACTATGCTCATGACCAGAAACAAATATTACTTTAGCATTCTCTTTTGACAAAGTAACTATCCTTTTTTTCAATTCTAAATACCTCTTATTTTGCGTATCTGCATTAGAGATACCAGATGTTTTACGAACAAAAGAAAGTAGCGATCCTAAAACAGGAACTGGAGAAACGTGTTGCCTCACTCCGTATCTTCCACCATGTGGACCATTGGTATACATAGGATGATGCAGCGCTATTAACGTAGTTTTGCCTCTAGCTTTTTTGATCATGCCTTCTAGTTCTTCAAAAAAAACTGTTCTGGTTTTTATTTCACAATCATCGTTTATAGTTGGATGGTTATTCCAATTGGTTAAATACCATTGAGAATCCACAACAATAAGCGTAATATCATCAGTAATTTCCACTTTTTTTAATGGACAACCGTCTTCTGGTAAAAAAGAATTTTTACCCAACCGATCTTCAATATAATTTTCCTCCCTTTTTAAGCCTTTTAATCCATTGGAGTACCAATCATGATTTCCTGGAATAAAAATAGACCGACCACTAAATGCTTTTGCCGCTGCAATCTGTACATTTAGCTGATGTTCGGCATAAGGTCGTGTAGGATCTTTTTTGGAAGGCATTCCTTTTTGATAGATATTATCTCCCAAAAACAATGCAGTACTATTTTCAGAAGCCTTACTTAAAGCTTTTGAAAACTGTTTAAGTGCAATTGTTGTATCCCCAATAGCATTCTTCCCTGCATCACCAATTAAGTAAAAAGAATGTTTGATTTTTTTTGAAGATAAGTCTTCCTTTACAATACGATCTCCTTTATATTGAGATTTGAATGTAGCACAGGCACTTAATATTACAAACAAAAACAATACCAAAACACGATAAATAACCTTCACCCTTTATATTTTAAGTTCTATTTCTTTCAAATTTATTAAAGCTACTTGTAAATACCTTATATTTAATAGTAAATTCGTAATTTGAAATCGATTTAAACAAATACCATGTCTGATATCCTTAGTCTTTCTAAAAAATATGTTGAACAACTTTTAACAGATAAACTGAGTGATAATATAGTGTATCATAACTTAAAACATACCCAAAGAGTTGTTAAAAGCACTTCTCAAATTTTAGGAAGCCTGAAGTTAACTGCTCAAGAAAACCAAAATATTCTTATTGCTGCTTGGTTTCATGATAGTGGATATACCCAAGGCTGTAAGGATCATGAAGAAAAAAGTTGTGTTATTGCCACTTCTTTTCTAACTGAACAACAATATCCCAAAGAAGACATAGGACTTATTTGCAGCTACATTATGGCAACAAAAATGTCTCATGTTCCTATTTCATTACCCGAAAAAATAATTAGAGACGCAGATAGCTCTCATTTTGGTCATAAGACCTATATTGAGACTTCCAATTTCCTAAAAAAAGAACTTTCAAGGCTTGGTACTGTCAACTACTCTGCCAAAGAATGGAGAAACGAAAACATTAAAATGTTTTCTAAAAAACATCAATTTCATACTGATTATGCAAAAGACAATTGGCAAAAAGGGAAAGAAAACAACCTAAAACGATTAAAAAAAGGAAAAAAAGAAGAAAAAGACTTCGTTAAAAAGGAAAAATTAAAAATGAAGTTTAAGGAGGAAAGTCCTGAACGTACTGCCCAGACTATGTATAGGGTGGCACTTAGAAACCACCTGAGTCTCAGTAGCATTGCAGATACAAAAGCAAATATTTTACTTTCTGTAAACGCCATTATTATATCATTAGCCCTCTCTAACCTTATCCCTAAACTAGACAACCCAAGCAATCATTACCTGGTGATACCAACTGCACTTTTTGTGCTTTTTAGTCTTACCTCCATGATCCTATCAATTCTGGCCACTAGACCAAATATTACTTCTGGCGCCTTCACCCAAAAAGATGTTGAAGATAAAAAAGTAAACCTATTATTTTTTGGTAATTTTCATAAAATGAACTTAGATGATTATGAAAACGCAATGAATATAATGATAAAAGATAAAGACTATCTAAATAATGCGCTTACTAAAGATTTATTCTTTTTAGGCAAAGTACTCAATAGAAAATACAAAATATTAAGAACAACCTATACTATTTTTATGATAGGTATTATCTTATCTGTAGTTGCTTTTGGTATTGCATATCAAATGTTTGGTGTTGACCGAGTTTAACCAATTAACACTAACATAGTTACCTATTGGCACTCTTTGTATCTAAAACAGCCAACCTCATGATCATTCACCATACCAGTGGCTTGCATCTGAGCATAAATTACGGTACTGCCTACAAATTTAAATCCTCGTTTTTTTAAATCTTTACTAATAACATCTGATAATGCTGTGTTTCCTGGAGCATCTTTATAGTTTTTTAATTTATTTACAATAGGTGTATCATCTACAAACTTCCAAATATAGGTGCTAAAACTACCAAACTCATCTTGTATTTTCATAAAAGCTTGAGCATTTGTTATGGTTGCTTTAATCTTTAGTTTATTCCTAATAATCCCCTTATTTGTCAATAACTCTTCTTGCTTAGCATCGTTATATATTGCTATTTTCTTATAATCAAAACCGTCAAATGCTTCCCTAAAATTTTCACGCTTTCGCAACACAGTAATCCAACTAAGTCCTGCTTGAAATGTTTCTAGAATTAAAAACTCAAACAAAGCATCATCATCACGTAATGGAACTCCCCACTCTTCATCATGGTATTTCTCATACAACTCATCTCCTACACACCATCCACATTTATGTTTTTCCATAGTTATTTTCTTTAGCTTAAAAATAGTAAGTTTTTTTATTAATTAGCGACTTATGATAAAAATCATTGAACAATAAAACAAGTACAAGTACTTTTACCCTAATCTAAAGCCTTTAAAAATATGAGTTTAGTTCTAGAAAACCACACAGACAAAGCAATACAAGAAAGCATTAGCTATAGCGAATATGAAACCTTGGTAAGCAACCTAGTGAGCGAAGGCAAATCTTCAAGTCCCGAACATCTGGATGCGCTAGTTGAGTACACTAAACTTAACGAACGTAGAATGAAACGTTGGACAAAAACATTTAAGTTTGGTGATGGTGCCAAAGAAAAAATACAGGCATTCAACAAAAAAGTAACTTGGCTGGTTATTACAGAAAGCTGGTGTGGAGATGCAGCACATACGATGCCTATAATTGACAAAATTGCTTCTGAATCTAGCAATATAAATTTTAAAGTTGTCTTAAGAGATCAACAGCTTCCGTTAATGGATCAACACCTAACTAATGGTGGTAGATCTATTCCTAAACTGATTATGATTGATGATGAAACCGGTGATGTACTTAATACTTGGGGACCAAGACCATCTGAAGCCACAAAACTGGTTGAAGACTATAAAGAGGAACACGGCAAACTTACTCCAGAATTTAAACAAGAATTACAAGTTTGGTACAATAAGAACAAAGGACAAAATACGCAAGACGACTTACTAGAGTTACTTTCCTTGAAATAGATAAGTAATTGTTCCTATTTGTTCTGGCTTTGAAGAAGAATCGAACCGAGATTGCAATGCGTACAACATTGCATTTTCGGTTAAGCAACCATTTGTAGTTGAACTACTAGTACCGTTAATTGTAGCTTCTGTAACATCGCCATAAGAGTTAACTCTAATATTAACCACAATTTTTCCAGACACCAAACAAGTATAAATTGGAATAGGTAACTTCTGTTCTATTCTATCTAATAAAGAATAAGACACTGATGCATTTTTATTGGTGGTATTCACCGTCTTAAGGGCGTTAGTAGTTTTCTCGCCATAAGACTGCTCTATTTTTTTTCTTTTTTTGATAAGTTCCTGAAGCTTGGCATAGCCGTTTTCCGAACTTAACAGTTCATTTTTGCCTTCTTCGGTATCATTATCATTTGCTGCTTCTGAAGTCTTTCCTTCTTCAACTAACTCTTCTAACGTTTTTAAGGGCTCTGGAGCATCAAGTCTACTTTTAGCAGTTTCATTATATGCCATGTGAGTTTTAACTACAGCTGCAGCTTGCTGTTGTTCTATGAACTCTGCTTCTTGAAGTAATTCTTCTAGCTCCTCTTCTAGGGTAATTTCCATTAGGTATTCTTCTTCTTGCTCAGAAGACATCCCTACATTGAACAATAACAGTACAACAATAGACATCAATAAAAATGTAATCAGAAAAGAAAGCTGATTTCGGTTAAGATTCATACTTCTATAACCTGTTTTTTTTGAATTTATTTTACTTTTTGTCTTCATTGATCTGGAGGCTCTCCTCAAATTGTTCAGGAGTGATACCATTATTTACGTCATAAAGTCCTATTTTGGTTCTTCTCAATGCAGATAAATGTGCGCCGGATTGCAATGCTTTTCCAAAATCGTGTGCTAAAGACCGGATATAAGTACCTTTACTACAAACAACTCTAAAGGAAATTTCTGGTAAGTTAACCTTAGTGATTTCAAACTCAGAAATCTCAATCTTTCTAGAATTAATTTTTACTTCCTCGCCTGCCCTTGCATATTCATAAAGTCGTTTTCCATCTTTTTTTAAAGCGGAAAATATAGGAGGATATTGTTCTATTTCTCCAACAAACTGCTTAGTAGTCTCTTTTATAAGCTTTTCTGAAATATGTTCCGTTGGAAAAACTTCATTTATCTCCGTTTCTAAATCATAGGAAGGGGTTGTTCCACCAACAGTAATTACTCCTGTATATTCCTTAATTTGCCCTTGAATATCTGCTATTGTTTTGGTGAATTTACCTGTACAAACAATAAGCAATCCTGTAGCTAAAGGATCTAAGGTCCCTGCATGACCCACTTTTATTTTTTTTAGATTGAATTTTTTTCGAATTGCCCATTTAATTTTATTAACTCCCTGAAACGAAGTCCAATTTAAAGGCTTATCAATCAATAAAACTTGTCCGTTTAAAAAATCAGCTTCGGTTTTCACTTTATAAAATATGGGTTAGTAAGTCATCATTAAGAAATATTACTGCAAAATTAGCTAAAACTAAAGCCAATCGCAATAACACCTACAACAAGACAATATATAGCAAAATATTTCAATTTGCTTTTTTTAACTATAGCAATCATCCATGTACAAGCTGCTAATCCAGAAATAAATGCTGCTGCAAAACCTATAGACATTGGTAGCATTTGCGAACTCTCAAAAGTTAAATCACCTCCAAGAAAATCTTTTGCTATTTTCCCTAAAATCAACGGCACTACCATTAAAAAGGAAAAACGAGCAGCTTTCGTTTTATCATTTCCTAATAAAACAGATGTTGATATTGTTGCTCCACTTCTTGATATACCAGGTATCATAGCAATTGCTTGCGATATCCCTATTACAATTGCATTGCTATTACTAACATTTTTTACTGTATTTTTTGCCTTATCAGCAAAATACAATAGTATTGCTGTCACCAAAAGCATACAGCCTACCAAAAGAATGTTACCTCCAAAAAGTTGTTCTAATTGCTCTTCAAAAAATAACCCTACAAAAACAGCAGGTATCATTGATATAATAATTTTTAGAGAAAACTTTGTTTGTTCGTTCCATTTAAACTGAAATAACCCCTTTAATATCTCTAAAATATCCTTTCTAAAAACCACAATGGTACTTAAAGCTGTGGCAAAATGTAAAACCACTGTAAAAAGAAGGCTTTCTTTAGGAAGAGAGTTATCTCCCAATATTGCTTTTCCAAGCTCCAAATGCCCACTAGAAGAGACTGGTAAAAACTCGGTTAATCCTTGAATAATACCAAGTATAATTGCGTCTAAAATATCCACTATTTTATTTCTTTTTATGAGGGTTTAGGAGAATTGCATAAATTTCGATACCAAAACCTATCAAAATCAATGTTGGCGCCAAGCGTATTCTTTGAAAATTAAAAATAGCTGGATTAAATACATTTGGATCATCACTACCACCACCACTCATCAAAATAAAACCAAGGGCAATAAAAGCTAAACCAATAAACATAAATTGATAATTTCTTTTTTGAAAGATAAACTCCTTATTAGAAGTTATGTTTTTTTGATTTTTCATGTGTCTATATTATTTTATTAAATCGGTCACATGGTACATCTTTATTAGTCATTTCCTTGGGTGTAGAATCCTTTGTTAATGGATGTTTCATGTGTCTATATTATTTTATTAAACCGATCATATCTTGTTCAATTATAGTCATTCCTTAGATGCTAAACTCCTTATCATACTCGTTTCATCTGTTCACAGTTTGCTTTACTAACGATCTTATACTTTTATAATTGTACAATTAATCTCCGCAAATTTAATAATATAAATCTTCTGTCCTAAGATTTAAGAAACGTTGTGTTGCAAAATAGGTGCTTATCCATGAAATTACTATGCCCAAAAGAAAAACTCCTGAAAAAACAATCGCTAAATTTACAACATCATCCAACAATCCAAGTTCGGGAAAGTTAGTATTCATATAAAAGATAGCTCCAGCCAAAGCCAAAAGCGCTACAATAGCACCAATCATGCCTAACTTAATACTACTCCAAACAAATGGTCTTCGAATAAACCGCTTTGTAGCACCAACCATTTGCATTGTTTTTATAATAAAACGTTTTGCATAAATAGCCAGACGGATTGAACTATTAATCAATAATACTGCAATTAAAGTAAAAACAGCACTTGCAACTAAGATCCATAAACTTATTCGTTTTATATTATCATTTAATAACGAAATCAATGGTTTGTCATAAGTCACCGTATCTACATATGTTTTGGAAGAAATATCACTTGCTATTGACGCTAATGAATCTTGATTCACAAAATTTGCATTTAAAGTAATATCAATAGAGTTCTGAAGCGGATTATACCCCAAAAAATCTATGAAATTTTCACCAATTTCTTCGCTATGCAATTCGGCAGCGTCTTCTTTGGACACAAAAGTTGCTGTTTTAGTATATGATGCTAAAGCCAAACTTTTTTGCAATTGATCAATTTCTATTTGCTTTGCATTATCCTTTAAAAATACGGCAACAGTAACCTGCTCTTTAAAATGATTTGCTAACTTATTAGTATTCAGGACAAGTAAGCCCAAAACCCCTAATAAAAAAAGCACCAACGCAATACTTAAAATTACCGAAAAATAAGAAGATATTAATTTTCGTTTTTGATAGCGTTCAAAAGATTTACTCATAGTATTCTATATTGGTAGTGTAAAAATAATAAAGTAATTTTAATCTCAATAGAAATTAAACGTTAAGAGATGAAAATAGTGATATTTGGGATTGGCGGTGTAGGTGGTTATTTTGGAGGAAAACTTGCTAAAGCAGGATTTGATGTTACTTTTATTGCTAGAGGGACACATCTTGAAGCCATTAAAAAAAATGGGCTTACCGTAAAAAGTATAGCTGGTGATTTTAAAGCGATTCCTACTTTAGCTACTGCTAACATTAATAACATAGAAAATCCTGATTTGATTATTCTTGGTGTAAAATCATGGCAAGTAACCGCCACGGCAAAATTAATCAAACCTATTTTAGCTCCACAAACCATGGTTCTCCCTTTGCAAAACGGTGCCAATAATGTAGAAGAATTATTAAAAGTCTTACCTAAAAAAAATGTTATTGGAGGATTATCTAGGATAATCAGTTTTGTAGAGTCTCCTGGAGTAATAAACCATTTTGCTTTTAAACCGCAATTGGACTATGGAGAATTAGACAATATTAAAACCGAACGAATTCAAAATTTAAAGGCAGTTTTTGATAGCGCAGGCTTTGAAAATCACATCTCCAATGATATTCAAGCTTCTATTTGGGCAAAATTTTTATTTATTACCACAATAAGCGGAATTGGCGCTTTAACCAGAAGTCCAATTGGAGTGATGAGAACCGATCCTTATATAAAAGGACTGATGCAACAAACAGCTGACGAAATACTAAGCATAGCAAAAGCCAAAAACATAGCTATTGATCAATCTGCAATAACTACCGCTTTTACTGCTATTGAAAATCAAAACCCAGAATCAACAGCTTCCATGCAACGAGACCTTATGGAAGGTAAACCTTCAGAACTAGAAAATTTTAATGGATATATCGTTAACGAAGGCAAACGCCTAAATATTCCTACACCTCTGAATGAATTTATATATCGCTGTTTATTGCCTCAGGAAAATAAAGCACGGTTAGGTGTAAAAATTACAAACTCAACTCAAAAGTAAAGCTATTGGTTTACTTTTTAATATATTTGTAAAGGCATTGGTTTACTTTAATTCATTTTAGTAAACCTAAAAGATTACAATTATGAGGGATAAGAAGAAACTTTTAATTGAGCAACTAGATCAAAAACTAGAACCTTTTCAAAAAACAGAATTGATCCTAGTCCCAGACAAAGGATGGATAAACACCATAAGAATTGCTCTTAATATGACTATGTCTCAACTTGGAGAAAAACTAAATATTACTAGGCAGGGTGTGAAAAAAATTGAAGAAAGCGAATCTAAAGGCACAATATCAATCAACTCTTTAAAAGAAATAGGAAAATCCCTAGACTTAAAGTTTGTATATGGATTTGTCCCAAAAGATGGTTCTATTGACAATTTCATCAGCTTAAAAGCTGAAAATCTAGCTCGAAAAATTGTACAAAGAACTAATCAAAACATGAGATTGGAAAATCAAGGGATCGGCGATAAAAAAATTAACGAATCAATCAAAGACTTGGCAGATCAAATAAAAAGAGAAATGAGAAAATCATTATGGGATTAGAACTTAAATATCAAGATGGACAAACACCTTTAAATGAAGAAGAAAAGGAAGGCCTTAAGATAAAATCTATAACCACACAGAAAGAACTTGATGAATTTGAGCAATTAAACATTGAAAAAGCAGTTGAATGGACCATACATTCTAACCTGAAATCTGAAAAAATATTGACGGAAAAGTTCATAAGGAATTTACACAAAAAAATGTATAGTGATGTATGGAAATGGGCGGGTGAATTCAGAAAAACGCATAAAAATATTGGAACAAAATGGACTAAAATAGGAGTAGAACTAAAGAGCCTAATTGATGATACCAAATATTGGATAAAAAATAAGACTTATTCCCCCGAAGAAATTGCCATAAGATTTAAACATAGAATTGCATCTATTCATTGTTTCCCTAATGGCAATGGAAGACATTCAAGAATGATGGCAGATATAATTATTGAATCTATTTTTAGACAAAACATTTTCTCTTGGCACAAATCAAATATGATCAAGGCAAACGAAACAAGAAAAAACTATATTAAAGCATTAAAATCAGCTGATAATGGAGATATAACTCCGCTAATAGAGTTTGCTCAAAATTAAAATATTAAACATAAGTTTTAGTATTTAGCGGTATAACTGTATTTTTGTCCGCATTAACATAATAACGTCTTGTCATTATTTGATTTAGACATACTTTAAGCGGATAGAGATGAACTACAATTTCAATGAAATTGAAGCCAAATGGCAGAAATATTGGGCAGAAAACCAAACATTTAAAGCAAGTAACACTAGTGAAAAACCAAAATACTATGTTTTAGACATGTTTCCTTACCCTTCGGGAGCAGGATTACACGTTGGACATCCACTTGGTTATATTGCAAGTGATATTTATGCCAGATACAAACGCCACCAAGGTTATAATGTATTGCACCCGCAAGGCTATGACTCTTTTGGATTACCTGCTGAACAGTATGCCATACAAACAGGGCAACATCCAGCAATTACAACTGAAGCAAATATTAAAACCTATAGAAGGCAATTAGATCAAATAGGCTTTTCTTTTGATTGGTCTCGTGAAGTACGCACTAGTAGTCCCGAATATTACAAATGGACACAGTGGATTTTTATCCAATTATTTAATTCTTGGTATAATAAGGACACAGACAAAGCTGAAGACATTAGCACATTAACTTCAATTTTTGAAAAGGAAGGAAATGCAATAGTAAATGCGGTTTCTGATGAGGATATTCCTGTTTTTAATGCGGAAACATGGAATGCCTATCCATCCACAAAAAAAGAACAACTATTACTACAGTATAGATTAACTTATTTAGCAGAGACCGAAGTAAACTGGTGTCCAGAATTAGGTACTGTTTTAGCCAATGACGAAATTGTAAATGGCGTTTCTGAACGCGGATCTCATCCTGTTGTTCGTAAAAAAATGACACAATGGAGCATGCGTATTTCTGCCTATGCGCAACGTTTATTGGATGACTTACAAGGAATAGACTGGCCACAGCCTTTAAAAGATTCCCAAACCAATTGGATAGGACGTTCTCAAGGTGCAATGGTATCTTTTACTACAGAAAACACGAACGATAAAATAGAAGTGTTTACCACTAGACCTGATACTATTTTTGGAGTAAGTTTTATGACTTTAGCTCCAGAGCACGATTTGGTTGAAAAAATAACTACAGCTGAACAAAAAGAAGCGGTTACCACATATATTACTGCAACAGCAAAACGTAGCGAACGAGAGCGAATGGCCGATGTAAAAACCATTTCTGGTGCATTTACTGGTGCTTATGCTATACATCCTTTTAGCGGTGAAAAAGTTCAAATTTGGATTGGAGACTATGTACTTGCTGGCTACGGAACAGGAGCTGTTATGGCGGTACCTTGTGGCGACCAACGTGATTATGACTTTGCAAAGCATTTTGGAATTGAAATCCCTAATATTTTTGAAGGTGTAGATATTTCTCAAGAATCATATGCTGACAAAGACAAAACTGTAATTGCAAATTCTGATTTCCTAAACGGTTTGCCTTATAAAAAGGCAATGAAAACTGTAATTTACGAAATGGAACAACGTGGTTTTGGATATGGTAAAATCAATTACCGATTGCGTGATGCCGTTTTTAGTCGTCAACGTTTTTGGGGAGAGCCATTTCCTGTGTATTATGTAGATGGATTACCACAAATGATAGCTGCGGAACACTTACCAATTCGTTTGCCAGAAGTAGAAAAATATTTACCAACACCAACAGGAGAACCACCATTAGGGAACGCAACTGTTTGGGCATGGGACAGTACCAAAAACGAAGTTGTAAACAACGACCTAATCGATCATAAAACTATATTTCCATTAGAATTAAACACTATGCCTGGCTGGGCTGGTAGCTCTTATTACTTCAATAGATATATGGATCCTACGAACACTAACGAAATGGTTTCAAAGGAAGCTATGGACTACTGGAAAGAAGTAGATTTATATATTGGAGGAAGCGAACATGCTACTGGACATTTATTATATGCTAGGTTTTGGCAAAAATTCTTGTTTGACTTAGATGTAGTTCCTGTAAAGGAATTTGCAAAAAAATTGATTAACCAAGGGATGATTACCGGAACTAGTGCTTTTGTGTACAGACTTGTAATTGGCGTTTTTAAAAAGAAACAAAAAGAAAATGATGATATCGTAGGAGTGGAAAAGATACCATTTAACAATGTTTACATTTCAAAAAACTCACTTGATTGGAGTGAATTTTCATCAATAAAAGAGCAATTAAAAACTTTGTTAGAAAAGTCTGGTAATAAGAAATATACAGATGAATCTATTTATTCACTTAACGTTACTCCTTACTCAGTGCCAATTAATGTGTCTATAGATTTTGTAGATTCCTCTAACGAATTAGACTTAGAAGCCTTTAAAACATGGAGACCTGAATACAAGGATGCAGAATTCATCTTAGAAGATGGTAAATATATTGTTGGCCGTGAAGTCGAAAAAATGTCTAAGTCCAAATACAATGTTGTTAATCCTGATAGCATTTGTATAGATTACGGTGCAGATTCTTTACGTTTATACGAAATGTTCTTAGGTCCTCTAGAACAATCTAAACCTTGGAATACCGCAGGGATTACTGGAGTACATGGCTTCCTTAAAAAACTATGGAAACTATATGTTGATGATAATGGTATAAAAACCACTGATGCAACACCCACAAAAGACAACCTAAAAACCTTGCACAAAACCATAAAAAAGGTTGAAGAAGATATTGAGAATTTTTCTTTCAATACCTCCGTTTCTACTTTTATGATCGCTACCAATGAGCTTACTACTCAGAAATGCACTTCAAAAGAGATATTAGAAGGACTTATTGTATTAATTTCTCCTTATGCACCTCATATTGCAGAAGAATTATGGCAAAAACTAGGTAACAGTACATCTATTTCAACTGCTGCTTTCCCAGAGTTTGATGCATCGCACCTTGTAGAAAGCACAAAAAACTATCCCATTTCTTTTAATGGAAAAATGCGTTTTATGTTAGAATTCCCATTAGACCTTAACAAGGAAGAATTGGAAAAAGCGGTGTTAGAAAATGAAAAAACCATAGCACAACTAGATGGAAGGACACCCAAAAAAGTAATTGTTGTTCCTGGAAAAATTGTAAATATTGTTGGCTAAACTGCCATTAAACATAAAAATATAGCTAATGCACAATTCTAAATTGTGCATTATTTTTTTGCGCAAAAAAGAACATAATTACAAGATTATTATGCTTTTAATCGAAAAGAGGCTTAAATTTTGTTAAAAAGCACATTAAAACATACTTAAGCACAATAACAACAGTTATAACATTAACAAAACTAATTACAACAATAATACTGACACTGATAACTGTCATAATTGCACTAATTGCACTTGGACTGGTTTTTGAGATGTTAGCTTTATATTAAAGAAGTAAAAATTACAAGATATGATGGGATATTATATCTTACTAGGTGCCATTGGATTAATAAGCATGCTGGTAAGCCAACAATTAAAAAGAAAATTTAAGAAATATTCTCAAATTCAACTAAAGAACGGAATGTCTGGTGCTGAAATTGCAGAAAAAATGTTAGCTGATCACGGAATCAGAGATGTACAGGTAATCTCTACTCCAGGTATGCTAACAGATCATTACAACCCTAGAGATAAAACAGTAAACCTAAGCGAAGGCGTATTTAACCAAAGAAATGCATCTGCTGCTGCGGTAGCAGCACACGAATGCGGACATGCTGTGCAACATGCACAAGCGTACCAATGGCTATCTATGCGTTCTATGCTAGTACCTATTGTAAGCGTGAGTTCAGGATTATCGCAATGGATCGTTTTTGGCGGTATAGCATTAATGGCAACCAACCTTATTGGAGGTGTAGGTTTTTATGTTGCCGTTGCTGGTCTTATTTTAATGGCTTTTGCTACAATTTTTAGCTTTATAACATTACCCGTAGAATACGATGCCAGCAATAGAGCATTAGCTTGGTTAAAAAACAAAAACATGCTTACCCAGGAAGAATACAAAGGATCGGAAGATGCTTTGAAATGGGCTGCAAGAACCTATTTAGTAGCTGCCTTAGGAGCATTAGCATCCTTAATATATTGGGCAATAAAGGTTTTTGGAGGTAGAGACTAACTAAACTCATTTCGAGTTCTGTTATACCATCAGTGGTCATTACTACTGATAACTTAAATAAAGGGAATAAAAAAGGTGATGTTCAAAACATCACCTTTTTTTATACGTTTAAAATAAGTGTTTAGCACTTTTTTAGTCTGTTTTAATACGCTCATCTATAAGCTTTAATGCTATCCCTTCTCTTCCCATTAAATCAAAAAGGTTAAGAATATCTCGCATTGTTTGCTCTTCTTCTAACTGCTCTTCTACAAACCATTGTAAGAAATGCTCCCCATTAAGGTCGTTTAGTTGTCTGCATTTAAAAACAATAGCATGAATAGCCTTTGTAATTGCAATTTCTTGATCCAAAGCTGTTTCAAATATCTCTTCCAAAGAAGAAAAATCATGTGATATGCTACTCACCTCAGGAGAAATAGCATTGCCACCGCAGTTATTAATAAACTTAAAAATCTTCATCATATGCTCACGTTCTTCCTTCACTTGATGATAAAAGAAATGTGCACTATTATCATACCCTTGCTGATCGCACCAAGAAGCCATTGCTAAATATGATGCTGCAGCATGGCTTTCTCTACCAATTTGCGCATTTAGCATATCCATTGTTTCTACATTAATACTTAATTGTTGTCTAGCTATATCTTTCATGTCTCTATCTTTATTATGTTAAATCGGTCACATGGAACATCATAATTAATCATTTCCTTCGATACGGAAACCTTATAATAGATGTTTCATGTTTTCTCCTTTTTTTAATAAAGTTAAAACATATCTATGCATAAACCATAAAACAGATTCAATTTATAAGCAGTCTAAGACTACATAAGATTAGTGAGAGTAAAGGGTTAGCAAAACTAAACCTCCAAAAGAGTCCGATTTGTCTGATGAAGTATTTCGAAGCTATTTAACACCAACTCCTTAAGATCAATAACCTCAAAAGTATTGAGAATAAAAAGGTGTTCTTTATTACAGAGCATTAGAATTTCGAAACCATGCTTGTTTAAATCAGCATCAAAATGATCTGTAATTTTGATTGCATTAATTTTTTGACGAAGCGCCAAAAGTTGACAAAATGATAATTGAACAGTTTTATGACCAAAATCAATATAAAACCGACGTTTGCTGTCGGATTGTGATAAACTATAATATTTTGAGGTATATACTGTCTCCATTATGGATCAAAAATAAGTATTATTTAGATTAAATCAAAATATTAAATTTTTATCTGACGTTCAATTTGTTGCGCTAAAGAAATAAAGGTTTCTGTTCTAGAAACCCCTTCTATTTGCTGTATTTTTTGATTTAAAACATACATTAAATGCTCATTATCCTTACAAAGTATCTTCACTAGAATGCTCCAATTTCCAGTTGTATAGTGGCACTCTAAAACCTCAGGGATCTTCTCTAACTCTTTTACAGCTTTAGGATTACTCATTGCCTTATCCAAAAACACACCAATAAAAGCCATGGTTGTATACCCAAGTGCTTTTGGGTTTATCACAAATTTTGACCCTGCAATTAAGCCCGAAGCTTCTAATTTCCTAAGTCGTTGGTGTATTGCTGCTCCAGAAATACCTATATTTCTTGCAATTTCTAAAATTGGTTTTCTTGCATCACTCATCAGAAATCTTAGTATTTTTTTATCAATACCATCAATTTGTGCAAGTTTCGTAGCTTTTTTCATTTTTTACTTTCAATTTCATGTTAAAAACTCAAAAATAACATAAAACTATCAAACTATACTACTTTCATTGTATCCCACATAAGGCACCTGATTTTCTTGAAATACAATTCCAAACTTTTCTAGCTCCTCAAGAATAGGAAGATAAATTTCTTTTTTGATTGGTATCTGTACTCCTGGAGTTGTAATTTTCTTATTCAAAATTAAAAGAGTTGCAACTGCTACTGGAAGGCCTACCGTTTTTGCCATTGCTGTATGCACACTATCTTCGCCAATAACCACCATATGAGAATCAATTTGTTTTCTCTCTCCTTTATATAGATATCCAAATTTATGATACATCACTATCATATCTTTATCTGTTTCCTCTAGTGTCCAACTATCCTCTAATATTTTTTGAAGCATCTGTGCAGGAGTGGCATTTTTAAGCTTAATCATTTTAGAAGCATTAAAAATATCTAGTTCCAAAAGTTTACTCCACATAATATCATCTTGATCAATTTTTAAATTGTGGCGCATTTTTAACTCTACAGAATCTGTTTCGGAATATGGAAGAAAAGAATTAGTAAAATCACGATAAGACATGTTTTCAGAATCTTCAATTGTATAACTATCCTCGGTCATTCCGAGCTGCACAAACATATTCCATGCTCTAGAAAACCCTACTTTACGCATCGTCCCCCTATATAAAGTATCTATTCCTTTTAAACCATAAACAGACATGTATTTTAGTGAATCTCTATTTGCATAGGCCTCAAAACTACCATAACCATCTATCTCTAAAAACTCTGTTCTTCTAAAAAGTCTATGATAAGGAATATATTTGTACTTCCCTTCTTGAACAAACTTTGAAGTTCCTCCTTGACCAGCCACAACAACATTTCTAGGATTCCATGTAAATTTATAATTCCAAAGATTGGTATCACTCTCCGGAGCAACAAGTCCTCCCGTAAAAGATTCGAAAAGTAACATCTTAGCCCCTTTATCTCTAATACTATCTATGACCTTCATGGCAGACATATGATCTACTCCTGGATCTAAACCCACTTCATTCATAAAAACCAACCCTAGCCTTTCAGCTTCAGCATTCAGTCCTTGCATCTCTTTACTTACATATGATGCTGTCACCAAGTGTTTTTTATAATAGAGACAGTCTTTTGCTACCTCCAAATGAAAACGAGCAGGTAGCATTGATACTACAATGTTTGCTTTTTCTATTGCAGCTCTTCGTTCTTCAACATTAAAGATGTCCAACTTTATTATTGACACACAGTCATAAGAACTGTAATGCATTAATTTTTCAGGATCCAAATCTCCAATAGTAATAGAGAGTTTATCTTCAGTTGATTTTTCAATAAAATAATCAATTAGATATGCTGTAGATTTTCCAGCTCCTATAATAAGAATATTACGCATTTAGACTACTTTTGTTTTACACTTGCTAAAATAAACATTTGTTACAAATCTAACAATAATTACACTAAAAGTTACGAAATAAACAAGCCTCTTTAAAAACAGTAAAAAAATGAACAATAAAATAGTAATCTCTGGTGCAATTTTAGGAATGTTAGCCGTTATTTTTGGTGCCTTTGGCGCTCATGCACTAAAAGAAGCATTAAGCGAAAATGCGATAGACACGTTTGAAACTGGTGTAAGATATCAAATGTATCATGCCCTATTACTATTGATTATTGGAACCACAAATTTAGTGTCAATTAAGTTCAAAAAAAGGATTTTTTGGTGCCTAATATTAGGAATACTGTTTTTTTCAGGTTCAATTTACCTTTTATCTATAGATGAACTTTTAAATTTTAATGCAAAAAGCATTGGAATTATTACTCCAATAGGCGGATTGTTGTTAATAATTGGTTGGTTTTTGCTTATTACCGATTTTATCACAAAAAGGACGAAATAATTTATCTTTTTTTGAAGCTAACATTCTTTTTTTTATAGTTTTGTAACCTAATACAATAGCAAAAAATATAAAACTATGGCATCTCACACTATTTCTTCGAAATCGATTTCGTTAGAAGAATATGGAATCAAAAATGCAAAAGTAAAATATCAATTATCATCAGATGAATTGCATCGCATTACTATTGAAAAAGGATTAGGAAAAGAGGCCTCTTCTGGAGCTTTAGCCATAAATACTGGCGAGTTTACCGGTAGATCGCCCAAAGACCGCTTTATTGTAAAAGATGATATCACAAAAGATAGAATCTGGTGGGGAGACATCAACATCCCTTTCGACTCTGAAAAATTCAACAAGCTATACGACAAAGTAGTTTCTTATCTTTCCGAAAAAGAAGTATACGTAAGGGATAGCTATGCTTGTGCTGATGAAAACTACAAATTAAACATAAGGGTTATAAATGAATATCCTTGGTCTAATATGTTTGCACAGAATATGTTTTTAAGACCTACCGAAAAAGAATTGGAGGATTTTAAACCAGAATGGACTATTGTTAATGCTCCAGATTTTATGGCTGAAGCTGAAATAGATGGAACAAGACAACACAACTTTGCAATTTTAGATTTTACTAGAAAAATTGCCCTTATTGGTGGTACTGGTTATACTGGAGAAATGAAAAAAGGAATTTTCTCGGCACTTAACTTTATATTACCTGTCTTTAAAAACACACTTCCAATGCATTGCTCTGCTAATGTTGGAAAAGATGATGACACTGCTATTTTCTTTGGTCTTTCTGGAACAGGAAAAACTACTTTATCAGCAGACCCTAATAGACAACTAATAGGTGATGATGAACATGGCTGGACAAATGAAAATTCAGTATTCAATTTTGAAGGAGGTTGCTACGCAAAAGTTATTGACCTTTCTAAAGAAAATGAACCTGACATTTATGGAGCTATTAAATCTGGTGCTATTCTAGAAAATATAATCATGGATGCTAATGGAGAGGTAGATTTTTCTGATGTATCTATCACACAAAACACTAGAGTAAGCTACCCTATCCACCATATCAACAATATCAAAACACCATCAACAGGAAACAATCCTAAGAATATATTTTTCTTAACTGCTGATGCCTTTGGAGTATTACCTCCAATATCAAAACTATTGCCTAATCAGGCTGCTTACCACTTTATTTCTGGATATACAGCGAAAGTTGCTGGTACAGAAGCTGGCATAAACGAACCTACACCATCTTTCTCAGCATGTTTTGGCGCACCATTTATGCCTTTACATCCTGCAAAATATGCAGAAATGCTAAGCAAAAAAATGAAAGATGCAAACGTAAACGTTTGGTTGGTAAATACTGGATGGACTGGCGGACCTTACGGAATTGGCACTCGTATGAAGTTAAAACATACTAGAGCAATGATCAATGCAGCTTTAAATGGTGATTTAGGCGACTATAATTACGAAAACTACCATATTCATTCTGTTTTCGGTGTAGCGCAACCTAGAACTTGTCCAGGGGTACCAACTGATGTACTTAGCCCAAGAACAAGCTGGAACAATGACAAGGCATACTATGAAATGGCTTTTAAATTATCTAATGCATTTAGAAAAAACTTTGAGCAGTTTGAAGAACATGCAAACGAAGAAACTAGAAGAGGCGGACCGCAACGTTTTGCTTACTAGTTAAAAACTATAATTCACAAAAAAAGCTCCTGAAAATAATCAGGAGCTTTTTTTACGTCTTAAAACAAAACTTATTTTTTATTAACTTCTGTAATATATTTCTGAAGTGCCATTGTCATTGAAGGCGATTCTGGAGTGGGTACCTCAATATCTATTCGCAAACCAGCATCATTAGCTGCTTTTACCGTAGTATTCCCAAACACTGCTATTCTAGTACCCTTTTGATCAAAATCAGGGAAGTTTTGTAATAATGATTCTATGCCTGATGGACTAAAGAACACCAAAATATCATAATAAACATCTCTTAAATCTGATAGATCACTAATAACTGTCTTATAAAAAATAGCTCTTTTCCAATCTATTTTTATCTCATTAAGAGACTCAGGTACAACAGGTTTTAATACATCTGAGGATGGCAACAAAAACTTTTCGTCTTTATATTTTTTAATCAAAGGAATTAGATCAACAAACATCCGCTTACCTACATAAATTTTACGCTTTCTATACACCACATATTTTTGCAAATAATAAGCCACAGCTTCAGATTGACAAAAATACTTCATACTATCTGGTACTTTAAACCTCATCTCTTCGGCTATCCTAAAAAAATGATCTACAGAATTTCTACTTGTAAGTATAATGGCTGTAAAGTTGTTTAGGTCAATTTTTTGTTGCCTAACTTCTTTTGCACTTACACCTTCTACATGTATAAACGGTCTAAAATCTACCTTAACTTTCTGTTTTTCAATTATCTTTGAATACGGAGAGTTTTCAGCTTTTGGTTCAGGTTGAGAGATTAAAATTGTTTTTACTTTCATATAATAGTCTTTAAAAATAAAGTCCTATAAAAACATAGGGAGCAATTTCAAGAGCGCAAAGATACAAAATAAAATAGAAAATTTTATGGGAAATTACTTTTTGATGTATCCGAACCGTAAAAACCCAACCAATAATGTTAATCAACAGAAAAGAAATGACAGCAAGATAAACAACTAAGGAAGAATCATTAAACGCATACAGCATAAGGCTTACAGCGATTAGCAACAAGATGCTACTATAATTTAAATAACTAACTTTTTTAAAAATATACGTATCTATTAATTCTTCAATATTAAATAAATATCCGATAATTTTTTGAATAAAAATTTTTATTAAAAAAAAGGAACTAAGCCCTATTAACATTGCTAAATAACCAGTACCACTAGTATTAACGAACTTTAAATTAAAAAAATCCAAATTAATCCAAAAGAAAAGGGAAACTGATAGTAGTTGAAATAATGACAACAAAATACTAAATCCGCTACTACTTTTTCCTGTTTTATTATAGAGCAATAAATATTTATTATTAAATGGTAAAATCATAAAATCATAAAACTTTTTCCCATCAACAACCTTAGCTAATGCAAATATCAATAGACAAAGCACTAACACTATTGTTATCCAATTATCCGTATATAAGTTTCTTGCTATAAAATCCATTAATCTACCATTGGAACCATATTTCCCTGCAATCCAGGTTGCAAATCATTATTTGTTATTGAAATCCGAAAGTACGAAACATTATCTATTTCAATTTTGGGCAATAAAAAAGACAACTCTATTTCTTCTCCAGGTAAAAGCTGCTTCCCTGCCACTGTTGTTAGTGTCTTAAAAGCTTCTTTACAAGTAAAACCTTTATCTATATTAAAAAAGGCTCCAAAAAACTGTAGTTTCTCTAAATCTACAACCCTATCATAAGGATTTTTTAAGGTAAAATGGATTGTATCGGATGTGTTCTTCTTTAATTCCGACAACTCTAGTATTGCTTTTAACCTCCTAAACGATTCAAAATTATTTGTAATAAACCCATAATACGTAAGAGATTCAAAAGTTGTTGTATAAGAAAAATAAGAATCAAGTTTGTTCATCCATTTTCTTTTAACATGAACAACTTTTTTTCCTTGTACTACCTCTTCAGAATCATCAATATTATACTGATTTCTACGAGATTCAATATTATTAAGAGAATAAGAATCATTACCAGAATAAAAAGCATACATCGCAGCATTTTCATACGCATTATTAAAAATTACAGGAAGACTCCCTGCTTCAGCCGCAATTTCTGACACCCATTTTTTATTCCCATGAGTTTCATAGACTATAGGTGAAATAGGAAAATATATCAAGGCTACTCTTAAATAACACATTATAACTATATTGATTATCCCCAAACGAAAGACCCATTTACGAACCACTGCATTTTTAATACAATAGGTATACGTAATAATAATTAATGGGATAGAAATAACAACGATCCATTGTGTTTGTATTTCTTTACTGAAACTAGCGATAAAGAAAAAAGCCAATACACCATAAACAAGGTATAAAAGAGCCTTAGTAAAGGCATCTTTAGGTTTTGTTTTAAAAAGACTGAAATAGACAAATGGAAATACAAACCCAAAAATAGCAGGCAAGTTTACAAAAAAACCGATTGTATTATCAATAGTATAAGCTCCAGGAGACCTCTCAACAAGATGATACCTAATGGTAACAAAATCATTTTGGTACAACCAAATTAAATGAGGTAAATAACAAAATATCCCAAAAAATACTGCAATCCAAAAATTACGTGTTTTTAGCAACTTTAAGTTTGATATAAAAACAAAACCTATAACCAAAATACCATGGTATTTGCTATACATCATTGCAGCTAATGTTAACCCAAGTACAAGCGCATTAACTAATGTTGGAGCTTTTAAATACTTTTTATAACACCATAAAAACAATGTTGCAAAAAACAAAAGTGGTGTGTCTGGAAGTGTCAAAAAATTATACGCATTCAGAAGCACAGCTGATATAACTAGCACAAAAAACAAATACACATGCTTATTCTTATCCTTTACATCTATTAGAAGCCATAGCAAATATGTAGCTACACAGCCAAGAATATTACTCATAAACCTAACACCAAGCTCTCCATCAAAAAAGAAACCACTAATTTTTATCAATAATGCAACCATTGGTGGATGATCAAAATACCCCCAACTTAAGTTTTGGGCATAATACCAATAATATGATTCATCATTAATCAATTCTGTAAAATAACTCTGAATAACATTTACACATAAAACAATAAACATTAAAACATAAAAAACTCTTGGAGACTTCAATTTCATCTTTTTAAAAACTAACTATATTATAAAAACTAAAACCAATACTATTATTAAAATTCAGATGCCAAAATTAATCTTTAAAATAGACTTAAAAAAATGATAAAATCATTATAATCTTCTTTTATGCTAAGATATTATGTTATTTTTGTAAAATTATAATTTTACAGATGTCAGATAGCTTAGTTATTATCCCAACTTACAATGAAATTGAAAATATAGAAGCCATTATTAAGGCAGTTTTTAGTTTAAAAAGAGACTATGATGTATTAATTGTCGACGACAATTCTCCAGATGGCACCTCGCAAAAAGTAATAACATTACAAAAGCTATTTCCTGACAGGTTATTTCTAGAAACAAGAAAAGAAAAAGCAGGATTAGGAACTGCTTATATTCATGGTTTTAAATGGGCTATAGCTAAAAAATATGATTATATTTTTGAAATGGATGCCGATTTTTCTCACACTCCTTCAGATTTACTACGCCTACACACTGCCTGTATTAAAGGAGCAGATATGTCTATTGGCTCTCGTTACAAAAAAGGGGTAAATGTTGTTAATTGGCCATTATACAGAGTCTTACTCTCTTATGGGGCTTCCGTTTATGTGAAATTAATTACTGGCATGAGAATTCATGACCCTACAGCTGGTTTTGTTTGTTATAAGAGAAAAGTGCTAGAAGCTATAGACCTTGATGCGATAAAATTTGTAGGCTATGCATTTCAGATAGAAATGAAATATCGTATCTATAGAAAAAAATTCAACATAGAAGAAGTGTCCATTATTTTCCGTGACCGTGTTAAAGGAAAATCAAAAATGAATGGCGGAATCATAAAAGAAGGCATTATAGGAGTATTACAAATGCGTTTGATGGCTTTATTTTCAAAAGTATAAAGAAAAATATAGCAAAAAACACAATGCTAAGCACTAACTAAAGATTGATCCATGAAAAAAACAATAATAAAAAACGCCAAAATTATTAACGAAGGACAAATTCTTGAAAAAGATATTTTAATTTCTGGTGATTTTATTGAAAAAATAGCGGACAATATTAGCGATGCCAATGCCACAATAATAGATGCTGCTGGAAACTATATAATGCCTGGAATAATTGATGATCAGGTACATTTTAGAGAACCAGGGCTTACCCATAAAGGAAACATTGCTTCAGAAAGTAAAGCTGCTATTGCTGGTGGAATCACCACTTTTATGGAGCAACCAAATACCAATCCACAAACAACAACTATAAGCAAGCTTGAAGAAAAATTTAACCTTGCTGCACAAACATCTTATGCCAACTATTCCTTTCTTTTTGGAGGCACAAACGACAATCTTGAGGAATTAAAACGATTAGACAAAAACGCCTGTTCTGGAGTAAAACTCTTTTTAGGTTCCAGTACAGGTAATATGCTGGTAGATGATGAGAAAATCATAGAAAGTATATTTTCGAATACCGAAATGGTGATTTCTGCACATTGTGAAGACGAAACAACCATTCGTAAAAACATGGCATTATATGAAGATAAATACGGAGCAGACATTCCAATACAATATCACCCAATAATCAGAAGTGAAGAAGCATGCTACCTTTCCTCTTCAAAAGCTATTGCTTTAGCTAAAAAAACAGGAGCTAGACTACATGTTTTCCATCTTTCTACGGGCATAGAAACCGATTTGTTTGAAAACAACATTCCATTAGCAGAAAAGAAAATTACTGCTGAAGTATGTATACATCACCTATGGTTTTCCGATGAAGATTATAAAAAGAAAGGTACGCTTATAAAATGGAATCCTGCCGTAAAAACAGCTGCAGATAGAAGCAAGTTATGGGATGCTCTTTTAGACAACCGTATTGATGTTATTGCGACTGACCATGCGCCACATACTTTAGAAGAAAAAGATAACGTATACACAAATGCTCCATCTGGAGGTCCACTTGTTCAACATGCCCTTCCAGCAATGTTAGACTTTTACAAGCAAGGAAAAATTAGCTTGGAACAAATTGCTACAAAAATGTGTCACAATCCTGCAATACTTTTCGATATTGACAGAAGAGGCTATATTAGAGAAGGTTATTTTGCAGATTTAGTACTATTTAACACAAATACTCCATGGCAAGTATCCAAAAATAATATCGTGTACAAATGCGGGTGGTCTCCTTTTGAAGACCATACTTTTAATGCAAAAGTTACACATACTTTTGTAAACGGGCACTTGGCTTATGACAACGGTACTTTTTCTGAAGTAAAAAATGCAAAACGCTTAACCTTCAATAGAGACTAATGAAAAACACTATATGTATTCTTACGGTTTGTATGCTTCTATTCTCTTGCAAAAAAGACCTTATCGAAAAACCTGATAATCTTATTGGAAAAGAAAAAATGAAGAACATATTATATGATATGGCTATATTAAATTCTGCCAGAAGTGTGGACGCAAAAATACTATCTAGTAATAATGTATTACCAAAACAATACCTCTATAAAAAATACAATATAGACAGCACTGTTTTTTCTAATAGCAACCTCTATTATGTATCACATCCTCAAGATCTAGAAGAAATCTACACAGAAATACACGAACGCCTAAAAACAGAAAAGGATAGTATCAATAAAAGAATCCTGAAAGAAAGAGAATTAAAAGATTCTATTAGCAAGCTCAAACGCAAACAAAAGGATAATCCAATTTCCTTAGATTCTCTAAAAGCAGCTTCTAAAAAAATGCCTATGTCTGCTGCTCAATAAACTTATTGGCACAAAAATGCATTGCTTTATCCAAATTACTGAACTCAAAATCTAAGCTTTTTATAAGCTTATCACTAGAATAAAAACTTTGTGAAGAGGCAGATGAAGCCCCAAAACGATCCAATTTCCTAGAAGACCTGGTAACAAAACAGCGCAACCAATCTAAACGCCACAATATCGCTAACATCCATTGCTGCAATGGTTTTTCTGGTGGTTTCTTATTGAAGATATCACTTATCAGCATAATAACCTCTTGGTATTTCAAGTTTTTATTCACCAGTGTAAAACGCTCCATAGCAACTGTACTACCCATAAGCTGCACCATAGCAGTAATAACGTCTGTAATAGCAACAAAACCTGTCCCTCCAGTTGGATAATACACCAAACCTTTATTTATTTTCTTAAACAACTCCCCACTACCACTATTCCAAAACCCAGGCCCAATAACAACGCCAGGATTAACAATAACCACATCTAGACCTTCCTGACTACCTCTCCATACCTCAAGCTCTGCTGCATATTTTGTTATTGCATACACATCCTTTTTTACATCAGGATTCCAAGTTGTTTTTTCTGTAATTACCTCATCACTATCCAATGGTTTTCCTAAAGCAGCAATAGAACTCACATAACACAACTTCTTAACCGAATTAGCAACACATAGGTTTACGATATTTGCAGTTCCTTTTACATTAGTTTTCCAAAGTTTCTTATACGCTTTAGCATCAAAAGAAATAAGAGCTGCCGCATGATAAACATGAGTAATTCCAATAAAAGCCTCTTGTAATTCTGGAATATTATCTAGTGTAGCCCTTTTCCATTTAATTAACGAAAATTGCTCGTTTACACCATCAGCATAAAATGCAAATACCGCTTTAACTTTAGCAATTGTATGCTTACTACGATAAATAGCCACAACAGCATTACCCTCTTTTGTAAGTTTATATAATAAATGGGAACCTACAAGTCCAGTTCCTCCAGTAACTAATATCATACCGCTAAAATAAAGAAATTAAATAATTGAGTAAGAATTATACTTTGATTTTTATCTTTGCTAAAGTTTATTAAAAATAATTGAAAGAGATGCTAAAAGATTTTGTTGAAGAATTGCAATGGAGAGGTATGATACATGATGTAATGCCTGGAACTGATGAACATTTAAATGAAAAAATGAGAGCGGCCTATCTAGGAATAGATCCAACTGCAGATTCTTTACATATTGGTCACCTAGTTGGAGTTATGATGTTAAAGCATTTTCAGCTTTGTGGTCATAAGCCATACGCTCTTGTTGGGGGTGCAACAGGAATGATTGGTGATCCTTCAGGAAAATCTAATGAACGTAATTTATTAGACGAAAAAACACTACGCCACAACCAAGAAGCACTAAAAGAACAATTGTCACGTTTTTTAAATTTTGATGATGGAAGTTCTAACGAAGCCGTTTTAGTAAACAACTACGATTGGATGAAGGAGTTTAGTTTCCTATCATTTATCAGAGATGTTGGTAAACATATTACTGTTAATTATATGATGGCAAAAGATTCTGTTAAAAAAAGATTGTCTTCAGAATCATCAGAAGGCATGTCTTTTACAGAATTCACCTACCAAATGGTACAAGGATATGACTTTTTACACCTATTCAGAACCGCAGATTGCACGTTGCAAATGGGAGGAAGTGACCAATGGGGTAATATTACCACCGGAACAGAATTGGTACGTAGAATAGCAAAAGGTAAAGGTTTTGCACTTACTTGTCCGCTAATTACTAAAGCAGATGGAACAAAATTTGGAAAAACAGAAGGCGGAAATATCTGGTTAGATGCAGCACGTACTTCTCCATATAAATTTTACCAATATTGGTTAAATACCACCGATGTAGATGCCGAAAAGCACATTAAGATATTCACTTTACTAAGCCAAGAAGAAATCAATGCTCTAATTACTGAGCATAACGAAGCACCACATGTTCGCGTACTTCAGAAAAAACTAGCCGAATTAGTAACCATAATGGTACATTCAAAAGAAGCACTTGACAATGCTATAAAAGCATCTGGAATATTGTTTGGAAAATCTACTTCTGAGGATCTAAAAACGTTAGACGAAGAAACTTTTTTAGATGTTTTTGATGGTGTGCCCCAAGCAGAGGTTTCTAGAGAAGATATCGGTAATGGGCTAGACATGATTGGTGCATTAGCGGCAAAAACAGGGTTTTTAGGCTCTAATGGTGAAGCAAGAAGAGAATTAAAACAAAACTCTATATCGGTAAACAGAGAAAAAGTAAAAGAAGATTTTGTGATTGATACATCTATACTCATCAACAATAAATTCGTTTTACTACAAAAAGGTAGAAGAAACTATTTTATCATTAAGGTAATTTAATTTTGGGCGCAACTCTAAAAAAGGGTCGGGCTATCACTACTCGCTTTTTAGCTTAAAAAAGCTAAAAGAGCTCAAGCAAGTCGTTCTATCCCTTGCGCAATAGTATAGCAAAGAGAGACAACCTAACCTAAGTTTAGCTGTCTCTCTTTTTTATAGCAGCAAATTAATGTCGCTACCCTGCGGCAGGGTATTTAAATCAACAACCTAAACCCAAGAGTACGAGATGTATTTTCAATAAAAAAATTTGATTTCGAGGCAAGCCTCTGAGAATAAAATCCTAAATGAGAGGTTAAGAAAATAGTGCTTTGTGTCACTACTCAAAAACCGCTATCACCTATACCCCTTTTTATTAAATACTAGTTTTATTCTTCGCCTAGTATTGCTGGTAAAATATAATCAAGCATCATTTTATCAACATTTGCATGCGCATACGGTAAACCATAAGCTGATGAGGTAATTACAATTACAAATGGAATTTCTTTAAATACAAAGATCTTATTACCTCCATTACCAGTACAAAAAGAAACCTCGTAGTCTTTGCCATTGACTGTATATGTTTTATTCCAAAACAAATAACCATAATATCCATTATTCTGACCAACTTGTTTTACTTGCTTAGACAAACTTTTTTCCACCCATGATTTAGTGAGAATTTGTTTATCATTCCACCTACCCTTGCTCTTATATAGTTGTCCATATTTTGCAAAATCAACAGCTCGCAATTGTATGCCTCCAGCCGTATTCCCAACATTTTGTGGCGTATACTGCCACTTATAATTGGTAATACCCATTGGAGAAAACAATTTCTTATCAGCATATGAAACCAGTCCATCAGGTACCGATTTGTGAATAATATCTCCTAGCAAAACTGTTCCAGCTGTAAAATAACTGTAATCTTTACCCATTATTTTGTCTTTTTGTATCGGTAGATCTAATGCAAATTTTACCCAATCATCAGTAGGATACATGAGCTCCTCGTTACCTGGATTACTATAATCACTATCATCTCCTAGAAACCCAGAACTCATGGTTAATAGCGATTTCAAAGTCACATTATCTTTTGCTGGACTATAGTTATTAAACTCCTTAAGATCATAAAACTCTTTGAGTTCTACAGCTTCGCTTTTTATGTACTTTTCTGCAATGGCAATTCCCATCATTGTTGATGCAAAAGACTTTCCAACTGATCGTACATCATGCAAACTGTCTCTCCTTGATCCATTAAAATATTCTTCTATCAATAGTTCTCCTTGTTTAACAACAACAATTCCATTGATTTTTTCGAATCTGTTTTGTACAATTTTTTTATTGAGGGCTTTAATTTTTGTACGATCATAATTATCAGAAGAAACTGTCCACCCACTATTTGGAGCAATAGTTTGTACAGGAATAGCATTTTTATCAAATGGTAGATCCGAAACGGTAATGGCTAAACTACCCTTAACCAAAAGATCACCAACTTTAAGCGCTCCATCATTTAAATACGGGCGTACTTCAATACTCAGAACATGGTTTCCTTCACTAAGCGCATCTTGCCCACCACTTAATTTCATGAATTTCAACCACAAAAACCAACCCCAATGGTCTACAGGTTCGGATGTAATTAATGGAATAGTATGCGTAAGCTGTTCTGTTTTTGAACTTACTGTACCAGCACCTTTATTAAGATTATCTGTCCGTATAATTTCATCATCTACTAATAGTGTAAATTGAAAATTTCCTTTATCAAGTAACTCTTCACTAGACAAGTTTGGCGCCAATTTTTGAAGACTTGCTGCCAATGGTTTTTCTAAGGCAAATTGAAAACTTAAGTTTTTATCTTTATTAAGTGTAAAATGTTTGGAAAACTGGCTTAGGGTATCTGCTTTCCTTCCAAATTTGTTTTTAGAAAAGAAGAGCTTCTCAACTTGTCCTAAATCGGTGTTGTTTTTGGCTTGTTTTAATGCCCTTCCTGCATTTTTTTTACAAGATAGCATTAAACAAATGCTAATAAGTATAAGATACTTTGATTTCATATTTGATTGATTAAATTTGATTGATTCAACAAACATATACTTAATTCTAATTTTGGACGTGCCATATTATAGAATGGCACTCATTTAAAGTTATACAGACTTGTTTTTTTTGCTTTTTTATAATCTAAAGGAGTTACACCCTTGATACTTTTAAAAACCCGATTAAATGTCGTCTTTGAATTGAAACCACATTCAAAAGATATACCCAATAGTGTTACATGATCATAATTTGCGTCATGCAATCGATCAACAACAGCATTAACACGAAAACCGTTTACAAAATCTGAGAAATTTTTATGCAATCCATCGTTTATTATTTTGGATAAAATATTGGGATGGATCTTAAGATCATCTGCCAACGACTTTAATGTTAATTCTGAGTTAAGATAGAAAAGGTTGGTTTCCATTTGCTCTTTTAACCAAGATGCTTTTTTAACAATCTCTTTTGATGGAGGCTTTTTTTCAAGAATCGTTTGTTTATTGGTTTCAAGCAATATGATTTCTGGTCTTAAAAAAGCTTCGGCACTAATCCATATCGTTATAATAGAAAGCAACACATAAATTGGGTAATAGTCGCTTATACCAAGTTGAAAATCAAATACCACATAATCAATAATGGTAAAGGGTGTCCACAAAAACCAAAGTACAGCAAAGATCATAAGTAATCTATATAACCATTTTAAACGATAAGCATCAGTATTGCTATAATTTTTAGCCAACCAAAAATGATAGGTTTTAATTTCTTTCAGGGAATATATACAATAGCTTACAATAGAAACAATTGCTAAAAACTGAACAATGGGCATTAATTTAAGGTAAGCCCCTGTATCGATACCAATAATGTTATACACAAGTGCTTCACGACTTATAATACCATGTACAGCAAGCTCTATTATTAATGGCAAAAAATGAATGCCATCTCTCTTAGAAGTATGATAACTAGAATTAGTTATTTTTTTGACATATAAATATAATAATGGCCCCAGTGCCAAAGAATAATTTAGCGGTATCAAATAGAAATACGGAAAATAATTAGCCATATGAAGATCCAAACTTAATATCCAAATATTCCAAAAAACGATTACAAAAGTAACCAGTCCAAGAAACACATTGGCCTTTTTATTTATCCGTTTTGTAAAAATAAGTAACAGCCCAAATGTTGCTCCTATAAATACGGATCCTATGATAATGAGGTTATAAAAATTTAAAATGACTTCCAAGAATATTTTCTTTTTTAGTTTTTATTTAAGAACATTAAATACCTATACCTTTTCTCGCCTATAAAGCCATTAAATTACATCCTCTAATATCGCTATCATCAAACCTACCCAAAACCTCAAAAGAACCATCCTTATACTGCTTTCCTAAATCTTGAGTTGCAATAAATGCACAGGAATTAATATTAGCCAAATCAATTATATTTAAACCTCCAGTTTTACCCACATCAAGCAAAGTCAATGGATCTTCTGTATCACGAATGCGAACTTGCATCCATGGTGGACATTCAAAAATTCCATTCTTTTTTGCATAGCCCTGAGACAATAATTCTGTCATTCCATATTCCGAATGAATACCTGAAACGCCAAATCCTTCACATAAAATCTCATGGAGTTCCGTCCTTATCATTTCCTTTCTCCTCCCTTTCATTCCGCCAGTTTCCATAACAATTGTGTTTTGCAACTGAAATTTATGCGCTTCCACAAAATCTAACAAAGCAAAAGAAACGCCTATAAGGAGTATTTTTTGACCAGCTGTATCTAATTCAAGTATTTTTTTAGCTAATTTATCTGTATCATCCAAATAGAATCCGCTATTTTCATTTTCTGTTTGTTTTATTAAATCTTCCACCATATAGATTAACGAAGAGCCTTTGCGCTCCAAATAAGATGGCAATAATGCTAAAACGACATAGTCTTTTATAGCACCATAAAAATTAAAAAATCCTTTCTGATAGCTATCAGTATACATTAAAGCATCTGTAACATAATGCTTGCTTACAACACTTCCTGTTGTACCACTACTGCTAAAAACAAGCTCAGCAACTTTAGATTTCGGGGCAATTTTATGAGATTTAAAAAACTGTATTGGTAAAAAAGGAATATTGGTAAGTTGTTGCACCGTTTCTGGCGTCCTTCCCAGATGATTGCAAAAAGAATTATAGATAGGAATATCCTGATATTGCTTTCGAAACACAGAAAGCGCTAGTGTTTCAAATTCATCTTTAGATTTTATATTAAAAATATTGTTCTTTACCATCTTCACAAAAGTATACAAAATAAAAAAGCCTCCGTATATGGAGGCTTAATTATTCATTGCTTATTTTGGTTGGTATTTATCGTATTACAAGTTTCCTTGTAGATGTATTTTCGTTTTCTTTTATTCGCATTATATAAACTCCCTTATTAAGGTTAGAAACATCCAAATAGTTTGTTCTTACTTTTTCTTTTAAAACTGGTTTTCCAAAAACATCAAAAACAACAATCTCTTTTGTCTCATTATTTTTAGTTGTTATATACACCACATTACTAGTAACAGGATTTGGATACAACTTAAGGTCTACTATCTCCGTAGAACCTTGCTTATTATTATTTTCTTTTACAACATCGTTACTTGTAAACTGTGCTGAGGCCAGTGTAGGCAATACGAATAGTAATATTAAGTAAATTTTTTTCATCTTGTTAGGGGCGTTTAACATGATAAAAGTAATAATTCTATTCTTTTGACGTTGGTAAATGTTGTGAAACGATAATTTAAGTAGGTGAAGATCCTATTCGCTATCGATAAACAGAAAAGAGAGCCAAAAATCTATTTATTTAATGACCAATTTCCGAGAACTCGTAATCTTATCTTCCGTAATTTTAATGATATAAATACCTGGCTTCAGTCTAGAAACATCCAATTCACTAGAATGTAATAGTGTTTTTAAAACTGATTTTCCAAAAACATCAAAAATTAGAACAACTTTTTTATGATTTTTCTTCGTGGTGATAAAAGCCTTACCGTTAGTTATTGGATTTGGAAATATTTTTAATTCCGCTATTTCTCGAGCTATATTTTTTTCCGTTCCAAAAGCAACTGGTCTTTCCTTAGCCTCTTGAGCATAAGAAACAAGACCAAAAAGACAACATGTTAGTAGTAGAAAGTATTTTTTTGCCATGCAACGGTGTTCTAAGGTATTTTATTGTATAACAAATATATAAAAAAACTTCCATTGACTTAAATATATTCTCAAACAAATAATAAAACACTCACAACAACCCATTTACACTTAGTTATAACAAAAAAAAACGTCCTTCTAATGAAGAACGTTTTTCTATAAAATTATATTATTATTTCTTACTTTAAAACTTTGTCCAACCACTAGCCCAAGCTGGAACTTCTGCTCCATTACCTGCTCCTGTAGTTGCTCCTTCTGTAAAGAAATCTTGCTTAGCTCCGGTATAGTTTGTCTTTTCTAGACCTGCCGCAGGAGCATCAAACTGCATTGTTGTGATAGTCAATTTGCCAGCTTCAATTCTTGCTTTAGCTTCCGCATCACTATCTTTAACTTTTATTCCTAGGTTAACTCCTTTTGTGTAAAAGTTTTCAATAGTGAATTCTCCACCACCTTCTTTAAAATATAGTGCTCCTTCTGTTACAGGTCCAACAACTGTTATATTTTTTAATGTAGCATTTGTTACAGGTGTAGCATCACCATTATCTCCATTATTTGAACCTTCAACACCAGCTTTTGCACTTCCAGAAACATACCAGTTTTCTCCTGTTCCTGCCCATCCGTCAGCAAAATCTATACCGTCGTCATTAGCATTCGTAGAAATTAAATACTTACCATTTACTGTTCCTCCAAAAAACTCAATTCCATCATCGTTTCCATTGTAAGACTGTACATACTCAAATGTAGTCCCAGAACCAACTCCAAATAAAGAAACACCATTAAATTGCTTGCTGTTCGTATGTTGTGCACCTGTATACTCTACTCTTAAATACTGGATAGACCCAGAATTATCATCCGATACTGTTCCACCATAAGTAAGATCAGCTACTTCAGAAATAGAACTACTTCCTGTATTTGATGGTGCTTTACCACAGATAACCAATCCACCCCAGTTAGCAGGAGCAGGTACCGCAGCACCAGAAGTCATAATTACTGGATTATCAGCAGTTCCGTTTACAAATATTTTTCCTCCTTGAGCAACTGCAATATAAGCACTTGTTCCTCCGGTAGCTTTAATTACTGTTCCAGCAGGAATAGTTAACGTTCCACCATCCTTAACAACCAATGCACTAGTCAACTGATACTCTAATGCTGAATCTAATGTTATACTAGAAGTAATATCACCTTCAAGTGTTTGTGAAGTTGGAGCACTATTATCTAATCCCTTAGACCATCCTTGTGCCCAATCTGGAGCACTTGCACCATTACCAGCACCGTTAGCAGCACCGTTAGCAGCACCTTCTGTAAAGAAATCTTGTTTTGCACCTGTATAATCTGTATACTTAAAACCATCAGCAGGAGCATCAAACTGTATGTTAGTTATTGTTAATTTTCCAGCTTCAATTCTTACAGCTGCTTCTGCATCAGTACTTTTTACCTTAACACCTAAGTTAACTCCTGAAGTGTAGAAATTATCTACTGTAAATTCACCACCACCTTCTTTAAAGTATAGTGCCCCTTCTGTTACAGGACCTACAACAGTAATATTTTTTAATGTAGCATTAGTTACAGGAGCAGCATCACCATTATCTCCATTATTAGAACCTTCAACACCTGCTTTAGCGCTTCCAGATACGTACCAGTTTTCTCCTGTTCCTGCCCATCCGTCAGCAAAATCAATACCATCATCATTGGCATTTGTAGAAATTAAATACTTACCATTTACTGTTCCTCCAAAGAACTCTATTCCATCATCGTTTCCGTTGTAAGATTGCACATATTCAAATGTAGTTCCAGAACCAACTCCAAATAAAGAAACACCATTAAACTGTTTGCTATTGGTATGTTGAGCACCAGTATATTCAACTCTTAAATATCTTATAGACCCAGAATTATCATTAGCAACTACACCTCCGTAAGCAAGATCTGCCACCTCAGAAATAGAACTATCTCCTGTATTTGATGGTGCTTTACCACAAACAACTAATCCTCCCCAGTCTGCAGCCTTAGGGCTACTATCACCAGAGGTCATAACTACTGGTTTATCAGCAGTTCCGTTTACAAAAATTTGTGCTCCTTGCGCAACAGCTATATAAGAGCTAGTTCCACCTGTTGCCTTAATTACTGTTCCTGCTGGAATGGTAAGTTTACCTCCTTCTTTTACTACTAAAGCACCTGTTAAGTTATAAGCTATAGCTGCATCCAATTCTACCTCAGTAGTAATATCGCCACTTAAATCTTCACTAGTAGCATTACAAGGAGTACAAGATCCTCCACAGTCAACACCAGTTTCGTTTCCATTTTGGATTCCGTCACTACAAGTACTTCCTGAATCATCATCACTACTACACGACATAACGAATGTTGACGAAGCAACTATTATCATTAGTCCTAAGATTGATTTTTTCATTTTTTTGTTTTTTATTTTTTTGTTTAATTTATTTAAAGCGAAGAAACAATACTGTTGTTATCTAGCTGTTAATCAAAAATTACGAATACGTAATCTTTATATTAACTAAAAGTTATAGCTTAAAGACAATTTAAAATTGCTTCCTTTTTTATAGGACTGAACAACTACGTTTTGTTTTTCTTGAATTCTTTCTACCGTTGGATTTAATAAGTTTTTTGCAGTAAAACCAAGCGCTATTCTTTTTGTTAACTCTGTTTTAACAATGAAATCCAACGTTGCCAAACCTTTATCTACAAGATTCCCTTTTCCTTCAGTACCTAATGAAAACGCGCGATCAGAAAAATAATTCAATGCTAAAGTTGCTCTTATGTTTCTATCTTTTTTAAAATCTTTATAAAAACTAACATCAGCATTAAGCAATAAATCAGAAGCTCCTGTAAGCTTATCTTCTGTATTACTAAAATCAACACTTAGTGGTAATATTCCTGCCGCTGTAGTTTCCTCTTTTACTTTATCAGCATCCAATTCTTGAGTAGAATACATGTATGATGCATTAAAACCAACAGATAGATTACTTTTTAATATTTTATCAGCACTCTCTTTTTCATTCTGAAATAATTCTTTTCTTACCTCAAACTCACCTCCAATAATCTGCGCAGAATCTCCAGAATTAACATAACTAATATCGTTTGAAGCAGAATTAACAGTAATGTCATTTATTGGGTTTTCAATATATTTTGCAAAAGCTCCTAAAGAAATTAACTCTCCTGTTTTTGGAAACAACTCCCATTTTATGTCAAAATTATAATCTGTTGACGCATATAAGGCAGGGTTACCAAAAGACGATTGTGTGACATCTTCAAATAAGAAAAGTGCCTTCTCTTTGTATTGAGGAAGTGTATATGTTTTACTTGCAGCAAATTTCAAATTCTGCTTCTCATTAAGCACATATTTAAGTGTTAGCATAGGCAACACTTCAAAAGTTTCGTATGTGTTTTTATTTCCATCAACATCCAAAGCCGTACTCCATTCGATAAATTGTGAAATTTGCTCTCCCCTAAGACCTGCTATTAGGGTAAATTTAGGAGAAAATGCATAAGTTGCTGAAACAAAACCTGCATGTATTTTTTGATCTCCAGCATATGTTTGTGGAGCTAAAGGATTATTTCCTCCCCTAAATGTTCCAATAGTAAACAACTCTTTATTAAGATTCTCTTGATTAAAATAAGAATCAACATTATAAACATTATCCACCAAAGGATGATCTATAAAGGCACCGTTATTATCTCTAAATCTAATTCCAAGATTAAACTGCGTAGACTCAAAATCTATATTCTTAAACCTTCCGCTATAACCTAATGTTATTTTTCCTCTATAAACGTCATCTTCATCCATATTGAATTTATAGGTACTAGATATATTAGCAGCGAATTCATTTTCATCTAACTCTTGATAATACCTGTGGTTATCTGAAGTATTTGTTGATTGTCTAAAAGATTTTGGTCCTTCTGGGTTATCCCAGTTATCTGGAGATAAAACAACTTGTCTTCTATTTGGAATCGTATTAGCCACCATGTTATATGAAACTCCCCAATTTAAATCTAGTTTTTCATTAAAATCATGATCTCCTAAAAGTTGATTAATAAAAATAGATGTTCTTTCAAAAGTAGATCGTTGTACAAAACCTCCTCCTTCAGGAGCATAATCAAACACATCTATTACACCAGTAAATTCTTGTTGTTTTTGATTTGAAGAATTTAAGTAAAGTGTATTATATTTTATCTTACTACCGCTATTTCTAAAGCCAATATTCCCCATCAGTGTTGTATTGGTTTTATACTCATAAGAAGCAAAACCAAAGTTTTTTCTGGCTACTCCAGAAACATTAACTGCTCCTCTAGAAACACCTTCTTTAAAGCTATATCCATTATCAAACGCTGCTACAGCAAAAAAGCTAAGTCTGCTTTCTTCGCCAAAAGTATAAGAATCTCCTCCTTTAAGTGAAAAACTAGAATTTATAGGCGTTCCTGCTTTTTCTCTATCCCAGCTTGTAGTAAAGTTATAATTATTCAACGGAAATTTTGGGTACTCTTTTTTATAAAAACCAAAAGCACTTGGCCCATCATGCAGGTAAAAATCTTTTTGAGATATTGCTTCTGTATTAGCACCTATCCCAACTTTTAAAGCTGCAAATCCAGATCCTTTGTAATTTTTAGAAACAATGTCAATATTTGCTCCTGCAAAATCTCCATAATTTGAAGTACTATATGTTTTATCAATTCCAATAAACTCAACAATATCTGTGGAAAAAATATTTAAATCAATATTCTTCCTAGAAGGATTATTAGATGGCAATGGTAAACCATTAAGTGTAGTTGCATTATACCTGTCTCCTAATCCTCTTACATAAATACTTCCAGAACCTTCTTGTTTGGAGATCCCAGAAACCTTAGTAACGGCTGCCGCAACATTACCTACTCCTTTTTTAGCCAATTCTTGAGCTCCTATATTTTGCTGTATCGCAACTGCTTTTTTCTGTTCTAGTAAAAGTGCATTTTCTGACTCTTTAGAAACCGTAGTTGTCAATACTACCTCATCCAAAGCTTGTGCATTCTGACCAAGACTTGTATTTACAGTAGTATCTTTCCCTGCAACAACAACTATATTTGGTATGTCTTTAGTTTCATAGCCTATAAAACTAACACTAACTGTATACGTTCCTGGAGCAACATTGCTTATACTATAGTTTCCATCAAAATCAGTAGTTGTCCCTTTTGCCGTTCCCTTTATTAAAACATTAGCAAATGGTAAAGCTTCGTTATTTAGTTCTTTGTCGGTTATTTTCCCAATAATAGATCCTTGCTCTTGAGCATTCATTGCAACAGCAATTAGGATAAGCGATAACATTGAAATAATCTTTTTCATGCGTTTTCTTCTATTGTTTTTAACTAGCACATCTTGTCCGCTATTTGTCATTTTGTTATGCGACATTTTTTGTAGATGTGTTCGTTTCATTTAAAATGATAGTTTAATTTTGTGCAAAGAAATAGTAGCCGTACCTTTAAAGGGTTAGTTCCATGTTAAAGATATATGATGATATTGCGTCTTTAATGTTAGTCTAATGTTACCCTGATTAAATCAATGTTAAGTGGTTATTTTGTATTAATATTATATCTACTTTTGATTAGCAAAAGAGAAATCATAAAAGAAATGCAAACAAGAGATATTAAAATACTACTCGTAGATGATGAGCCAGATATCCTAGAAATAGTAGGATACAACCTTACTACTGAAGGCTATCAAGTAGTAACTGCAAAGAACGGTGTAGAAGCAGTTTCAAAAGCAAAAAAAGAAAAACCACAGCTAATTATACTCGATGTAATGATGCCAGAAATGGATGGCGTAGAGGCTTGTGAAGTTATTAGAGCAATTCCCGAATTATCTAATGTTATCATTACATTTCTAACCGCAAGAGGAGAAGACTATTCTCAAGTTGCTGGTTTTGATGCTGGAGCGGACGATTATATTACCAAACCTATAAAACCAAAAGTTTTAGTAAGTAAGGTTAAAGCTCTATTAAGAAGACTTAATACTAAAGCAGATGCTGTTGACGATTTGCTAACCGTAGGTGATATTGTTATCAATAGAGAAGAGTATAAAATAGTTCAGAAAGGAAAAGAATTGGTTTTACCCCGTAAGGAGTTTGAATTACTCTCACTTTTAGCTTCAAAACCAAACAAGGTATTTAAAAGAGAAGATATCTTAGATAAAGTTTGGGGTAATGAAGTTGTTGTAGGTGGAAGAACTATTGATGTACATATCAGAAAATTAAGAGAAAAAATAGGAGACGACCATTTTAAAACGGTAAAAGGTGTCGGATATAAGTTTGTATTGTAAATGAATTTAAAAAAATCATACAAATTTGCATTAAAATCAACTATCTACATTACCATATTGAGCATGCTCTTTATTGGTATTGTTTTTTTTATATTTAAACTTAACATATGGGCTGTACTTATTATTTACAGCCTTTTTCTTTTTTTTACTTCCTTTTTTATTCTTCAATACAGAGTAGAGCGTTTTATCTATCGTAGGATTAAAAAAATATATGATGACGTTTCTCTTCTGGAATCTGCTACGTTTCATGCTAAACCCATTAGTACAGATATGCAGACATTAACAGAAGAAATTGGTCGGTTTGCTAAAGATAAAAAGCTAGAAATTGAGACCTTAAAAATTAGAGAAGCCTATAGAAAAGAGTTCCTAGGAAACGTTTCTCATGAATTAAAGACACCCTTATTTACCGTACAAGGCTATATCCTAACCTTATTAGAAGGAGGAGCTTTAGAAGATAAAAAAGTAAGAGTAAAATACTTAGAACGTGCCAACAAAGGAGTAGAACGTCTTATCTATATTATTAAAGATTTAGATATGATCTCCAAACTAGAAGCTGGAGATCTAAGTCTAGAACTAGAAACCTTTGATATTGTTGAACTAATAAAAAATGTTTTTGAACTCTTAGAAATGAAAGCTGATAAAAAAAGAATCACGCTTTCTTTTGACATGGAATACACCAATCCCATATACATCTCTGGAGATGCAGAACGCATACAACAGGTGGTTACAAACCTAGTGGTAAATTCTATTAAATACGGAAAAGACGATGGTACAACTGAAATTAGTATCGAGAACTTAGTTCATAACAAAGTAATTGTAAGAGTTACCGATAATGGAGAAGGGATAGAAGAAAAAAACTTTTCAAGGCTTTTCGAACGGTTTTACAGAGTAGACAAATCAGGGAACAGGTCTGTTGGTGGATCTGGGTTAGGCTTATCTATTGTAAAACATATTATAGAAGCACACAACGAAAAAATTTATATAGAAAGTTCTTTCGGAGTAGGGTCAGAATTCTCTTTTACCTTAGAAAAAACAAAACAATAATTAAATTTAATTGTACTTCCAAAAAAGAAGTAGCAATAGGACTAAGATTTTCTTAGTTTTGCTAAAAAATTTAATTTACTGTTGTGGGGAGCAAAAATAAGCTAAAGAGATTTAAAGAAAACGAAACTTTTCCAAATGTAATTCAACCATCAAGGTCAGAAGTAATAGATGCTCCTTTTGAGCACAAAGGAAAATGGAACGCGTTTTTTAATAATGACAATCCAATTACATTGGAGTTAGGATGCGGAAAAGGAGAATACAGTGTTGCTTTGGCAAAACGATACCCAAATAAAAACTTTATTGGAATAGATATAAAAGGCGCGCGTTTTTGGAGAGGAGCAAAAACAGCACTAGAAGAAAACATCACTAATGTTGCTTTTATCCGTTCTCAAATAGAATTAATCACCGAGTTGTTTTCAGAAGATGAAGTAGCAGAAATTTGGATTACTTTTCCAGATCCTCAAATAAAATATAAACGGACTAAACACAGACTTACCAACCTCGCCTTTTTAGCTAAATATAAAAGTATACTAAGCCCAGATGGTGTGGTAAATCTAAAAACCGACAGCGAATTTATGCACGGTTATACCTTAGGATTACTTCATGGCAAAGGCTATGAAGTACTCTATGCCAACCATGATGTTTATAAAAACGAAGGAAGCCCAGAGGACGTTACGAAAACTCAAACTTTTTACGAAAAACAATACCTAGAAAAAGACAAGGCTATTACGTATATAAAATTTAAAATCGGAGAATAGTGAGTATAGTACTATTGTTTTTAATAGCTTTTGTAATAGCACTACTAGGAATGCTAATTCCTGGAATGCTAAATATTACGGCAGCAAAAATTAGTGTAGACGAAGGCAGAACTAGAGCTTTGGTCTATGTTGCTGGAGTTTGTGTTGTTTTTACCACACAAACAGTAATTGCCGTATTTTTTGCTAAATACATTAATGCACGCCCAGAGCTGAATGCTATTCTTCAAAAAATAGCATTTGTAATTTTTACTTTTGTTACCATCTATTTTATAGTTTTAGGTAACAAAAAGCAAAAAATGAAAATAAAACCGCCTAGGAAAAGCAAAAAGAGTCATTTTTTCTCAGGCATGTTTATGGCTGTTCTTAATGTATTACCAATTCCTTTTCAAGCATTTATGAGCGCCTCAGTAGCTGGTTTAGGCTGGCTTCACTTTAATACCATAGAAATAAGCACTTATATTATTGGGGCAACCCTAGGAACATTTACAATGCTATATCTATATATCTTTTTCTTCCATAAATACAGCAATAAATCCAAAGAAGAAAATGGAAAAATGAGTTATATTGTTGCTTTCGTAACAGGATTAATTGCATTAGTTACCCTATTTCGGATTTTTAAAAGTTAAAAATGGAGCCTAAAAACAAAAATTTCTTTGAAAAAGTTTATGAGATTGCCAAATTAATCCCCTACGGTCGGGTAACAAGCTATGGAGCAATAGCCACCTATTTAGGCGCAGCAAGAAGTGCAAGAATGGTTGGTTGGGCAATGAATGGCTCTGGATTAAAAGCTGATGTACCTGCACACAGAGTTGTTAACAGAATAGGCATGCTTACCGGAAAACACCATTTTGACGGAACAAGCTTAATGCAACAATTACTAGAAAGTGAAGGCATAGCAATAAAAGAAAATCAGGTTATCGATTTTAAAAAACACTTTTGGAATCCTTCAGAAGAATTATAATACTTTTTTATTCCTCCTTAGAATTTCTTAATTAGAATTTTAAGCGCTTCTTTTTTAGAAGTTTTAGCAGTATCTTTGTCTTTACATTTAAGCTACAATACAAGTGAAAATAGATAAAAAAGATATTCTTAGCGCACTATCAAGCATTACTGTTCCTGGTGAAGGTAAAAATATGGTAGAAAGCGGTGCCGTAACAAATGTAATAACTTTTGGAGACGAAGTTGTAGTAGATATTACGATAAACAACCCTGCATTACAAGCACGAAAGAAAACAGAAGTTGAAATTCTTAAAACCATACACGAAAAGGTGTATGCAAAGGCAAAAATAAAAGTAAATATAAAAGTGGAAGCGCCAGAAAAACCTGAAATTAAAGGTAAAGCTGTTCCAAATATGAAAAACATAATTGCAATAGCATCTGGTAAGGGTGGTGTCGGAAAATCTACAGTAACCTCTAATATTGCTGTAAGTTTAGCAAAAATGGGATTCAAAGTAGGTGTTTTAGATGCTGATATCTATGGTCCATCTATCCCTATTATGTTTGATGTAGAAGGTGAGCGCCCTTTATCAGAAAAAGTAGACGGACAATCAAAAATGAAGCCTGTTGAAAACCATGGTGTTAAAGTGCTTTCTATTGGTTTTTTTACACAACCAGATCAGGCGGTTATTTGGAGAGGCCCTATGGCTGCTAAAGCATTAAATCAAATGATTTTTGATGCTTCTTGGGGAGAATTAGACTTCTTACTTATAGACCTTCCTCCTGGAACAGGAGATATCCATTTGAGCATTATGCAATCACTACCAATTACTGGTGCTGTAATTGTTAGCACACCACAATCTGTTGCATTAGCAGATGCTAGAAAAGGGGTAGCGATGTTTAGACAAGAAACGATAAATGTTCCCGTATTAGGAATTATAGAAAATATGGCTTATTTTACACCTGAAGAATTACCAGAGAACAAGTATTATATCTTTGGTAAGGAAGGAGCAAAACATTTGTCCGAAGATTTAGGAGTAGCATTATTAGGAGAAATTCCATTAGTACAAAGTATTCGTGAAGCTGGAGATATTGGTAGGCCAGCAGCAATGCAATCTGGAACATCATTAGAAGCCGCTTTTAAAACAATAACACAGAATGTTGTACAAGAAGTAGTTGCTAGAAACAAAAGTTTACCTCCAACCGAGGCAATTAAAATTACAACAATGGCAGGATGCTCTTCTGTAACTAAAAAGTAAATACTATGACAGCAACAGAATTAAAAGATAAAGTAGAGATAGCACTTGAAGAAATAAGACCATTTTTACAAAGTGATGGAGGTGATATTACTTTAGTTTCTATTGACAACGGAACCTCTGTAAAAGTAAAATTAGAAGGCGCTTGTGTAGGATGTAGTGTTAATCAAATGACATTAAAAAGTGGTGTAGAAATGACCATTAAAAAACATGCTCCACAAATAGAAGAAGTAATAAATCTTGAAAATTAAAGTTTGATAATTATCATAAAGCATGAAAAGCAATAATTGTATTTTTGCTTTTTTAAAACTTTTTCTCAATGATAACTTCTGATATTTTAATTATTGGTGCTGGTCCTACAGGGCTTTTCACCGTTTTTGAAGCTGGTTTACTAAAACTAAAATGCCATCTTATAGATGCACTGCCACAAGCTGGAGGGCAATGTTCTGAACTGTATCCAAAAAAACCAATTTACGATATTCCTGGCTACCCAGAAATTCTGGCGGATGACCTTACAAAAAATCTTCTAGAACAAAGCAAGCAATTTGAACCTGGCTTTACACTTGGTGAACGTGCTGATACTATTGAAAAACAAAAAGATGGTAGCTTTATTGTAACTACCAATAAAGGAACAGAACACAAAGCACCAGTAGTAGCAATTGCAGGTGGACTTGGAAGCTTTGAACCTAGAAAACCACAAATTGAGAACATCTCTTTTTATGAAGATAAAGGTGTTGCTTATATGATAAAAGACCCAGAAGTTTACAGAAACAAACGCGTAGTAATTTCGGGAGGTGGAGATTCTGCTCTAGATTGGAGTATTTTTCTGGCTGACATTGCTAAAGAAGTTACCCTAATCCATAGAAGAAATGAATTTAGAGGCGCTTTAGACTCTGTTGAAAAAGTTGGAGAACTCAAACAAAAAGGAAAAATTAAGTTAATAACTCCAGCAGAAGTTATAGCAGTAAACGGGGAAGATAAACTCACAAGCATTACTATTGCTAAAGGAGAAGATAAAATAAATCTAGAAACGGATTGTTTTATTCCTCTTTTTGGATTATCACCCAAATTAGGACCAATTGCAAATTGGGGTTTAGAAATAGAAAAAAACGCAATTAAGGTGAATAATGCCCTTGATTACCAGACCAATATTCCTGGGATATTTGCGATTGGTGATGTTAACACCTATCCTGGAAAGTTAAAACTAATATTATGTGGGTTTCACGAAGCCACATTAATGTGTCAGGCAGCATATAAAATTATTAACCCTGGCAAAAAATATGTACTAAAATACACCACAGTAAGCGGTATTAATGGTTTTGATGGCAGTAGAAAAGAAGCCGAAAAAGCCGTAGTACGAACAATAGATTAAAAATGGAAGCAGACGTAAAAATCACGATTATTGATAGAGAAGGTGTAGCACATGACATAGATGCACCTACTGATATGGCAATGAATTTAATGGAAGTATGTAGAGCATACGAAATAGCACCAGAAGGTACTATTGGTGTTTGTGGAGGCATGGCAATGTGCGCCTCATGCCAATGCTATGTGCATTCTGAAAACGAACTTCCAGAAATGCAAGATGATGAAGAAGCAATGCTCTCTGAAGCTTTTCACGTAAAAGACAACAGTAGACTTGGATGCCAAATACAGGTTACAGAACACCTAGAAGGATTAAAAATAGAATTAGCTCCAGAAAGTTAATACAACACTATAACATTCCAAAAAAATGGGAGTCGATTCAATTAGTCTCTACTTCCATTTTTTTATCGCAATCGGTAACGGTATAAATTTCTTCCAGAAAGTCCAGATTCTTCATCAGAAATCAACAACATATCATTAGTTCTAAAACAAAGGCTCTCCAATTGGGTAGTTGTTTTTAAATCTATTACTTTTTTTGTTCCAGTAGTAAAATCACTTCCTTTAAAATTACTATAAAGTATCAATTTCCCATAGGTAAGCAATGCTACTGTTTTTTTGTCTGGTGAAATTGCTGCTGCGGTAACCTTACAAACACAAGGAATAAACTTTGCAACCAATACTGCTTTATAGCTTCCTTTTTTAGCCGGAACTTTATACAACAATGCAGTACCATCAGAACCCTTACTCTGATTTTTGGTAATGATAAAAAGCGAGTCGTTTTTATAAAACATGGCTTCAGCATCGTAGAACATTTTTTTCTTTTTGGGCGGAAATTTTTTTTGTTCAGGATAATAAAAACTAATCTTCTCAGGAGTCAAATTTTTATTTTTAATAGGATTAGGAATCTTATAAACACTCAAATCCTTTCTTTTGTTGGCATTATTTCCAAAATCTCCTATATAAATATTCTTTTTATCATCTTTTGTAAGTTCTTCCCAGTCTATATTTGCTGTAGCCTTCACCTGGATATCATTGACAATCGCTCCTTTATAATTAACCTGATATATTCGCGGCAAATTACCAGAATCATTAATAAACCATGGGTACCCTTTGTCTAAAGTTACTATACCCGAGTTCTCTTCTAAAACTTGTGGCAACTTAGCCACAAACTCCAAAGGATGTTTTACTGTTTTACACGCACCACATAAAAGCGTTACGAGTACAACTAAAATTTTTAAACAATACTGATACATTCTTTCTTTTTTTTTTAGCCTTGATAGCAACGGCAGCTTTTTAAAGGAGTTTAACCTTTAAAAACTATAGTGAATAGCAAGTTAAAGCTCCATAAAAACACTACTCTAGCATAACACAAACGCCTTTCTAGTATCCCTTATTATAATCTGAAATACATTGTGGCCCTTCTAATAACACTCTTACAATTTGCAAAACACCTTCTTCATTGGTTGCAATTTGCCATTTTATTAATGAAATATGTCCGTTTTCTATCTCAATACCTGTAATACTCCTTGGATGCACACAGCTACCATCATTAAAAAAAGGAAGATCTCCTGGTTCTGGAAATCTTGGTCTATGTGTATGCCCTATAACAGTCATTAAATTATTATTAGCTGCAATCCATTTTTTTACCCTACGCTCTACCTTTATAAGTTCTTTATGGTTTTTAGCAGGACTAGTTGGGTCTGCTATACCTACAACTTGCAATGGTTTCCAAAGCACCCGCACTAGTGCCCTATTAATCTTCCATCCAATATAATTCATGAAATCCGCCTGATGCCCGTGGGTCAAAAAAATCTCTTGTGCACTGGTTTTATGCTTTAAAATAATAGCCTCATGATATTTGATATCGGTAAACAAGGCTTTATTCTTTTCAATTACTGGCTCATAATATTCCGCCAAATACTTTTTCACATATTTAGGTTTTCGATAAACCATATCATGATTACCCCAAATCATATGCATTCTGTCTTCTAAATGAAACTTTTGCATTAACAAGTAAATATTTTTGTGTGCTTCAAAAATTGATTTGAATTTTAAATTCTCCCATAATTCATCACCATCACCAAGTTCACAATATGTAAAATCGTTTTTATAATAATGCTTTAAAGCATGAAAATATATATTTTTATTATTTGCAAAATCATCAGCAAAACTATTATCACCTCTATGACAATCGCTAAACAATACTATTTTAGAACTATCATCAAAAGCCACTACTTTTGCATTTTTATAGGCTCTTGATAATCTGGTTTGAGAAGACATTATTGTTATTTTTTAATAAAACTAAAAAAAAATACACTACGAAATACCTTTTTCTGAAATAAAAGTAACCTCATAACATCATATCCATGTCAACCATCGATAGAATAACGGTATTAACAATTTTTTATACTATCGTATTCGTCAATTTTGTAAATTTGTATTATGTGGAAAGACTTGGAGAATATTAATGATGGATTGGATCTTCCTATACGATTAAGCTTTTGTTTTAAAAAACTTTTTGCGAAGTACGAAGAACATGCAAATAGCAATAATCCGTTATTGGCCGAGCGTGCACAAAAAATATTGGCAATAAAAGAACAATGTCCAGAATTAGTAGGTGGGTTTGAAGAATTAAACATTCTTAAAAAGTATAATTCTGAAATAAGTCAAATTTTAGAAGATACTTTTACTACTGTACTCTCCGACAATGAAATTAAAGCCGCAACGGTACCTTTTCAGAATCTTGTATTTAACCCTTCCAATAGGTTTAACAAAATTATAGAAAATGCTGGTCCTGATTTTAAATTACAAATCAGAAACATGCCAGAAGATCACTTATACATCTTAGGCTGTAGTATTATATTAAGAGGACACTATAATGTTGATGTAGAATATAAAAGACCTTTGTTCTTTGATATTCCAGACAAAAATGGAATCATCAAAAACTATAGAATTTTATACAATGCAGATTTTACTGAAATAATCCCGACAGAAAAAGCAATTCCGCTTACAGACGCTGATATTAAAGAGTTATTGGAAAATTTCAATAATATTGAACTTTGGAAAGAAAAATTTCCTCCACATAGTTATATCAGTTCTGGTTTTGTAATTTCTAATATGTTTGACGTTACTTCGGATGAAGCCATCTCATCATTAAAAAGTAGTTTATTAGCATCCAAGAATAGCCATCATGATGAAAATTTCATCAGAAATTTTGAAGGAATATTCCAATCGCTATTTCATATACCAGACTTAAAGGTTGGCTTTACTATTTATGACAATACCGAAGATGTTTTTGAAGCTGTACCAAGTAAAGGAATGTCAAGTTTTATTTTGATGGATAAAGATCGCATGGAATGCGGAGAATCGCTATGTGGTCATTCTTATCAATGCCTTTTATCAAATAGAGAATATTTGTCTATGCCAAATATTGAAAAATTCTATAAGATGAATAACGAAGGTATGCCTTTTAAAACGCTTTATGAAGCAGGATATCGTAGTGCTATTTTTGCCCCTATTGCTAATGGAGATGAAGTATTAGGAATTTTAGAGTTGGTATCTCCAAAACCTTATGCGCTCCACAGTGTAAATGCTAACAAACTGGCAGATGTAATGCCTTTTTTACTGGCAGCAGTAATGCGATCGAAAGAAGAAGAAAAAAATGAAGTAGACGCCATTATTCAAAAAGAATTTACTGCAATTCATCAAAGTGTGTCATGGAAATTTATAAAAGAAGCAAAACGATACTTAAGAGGCACACTAAGAGGAAATGAAACCACACTAAACGAAATTGTTTTTGATGACGTATACCCGCTCTATGGGCAGATTGATATTAGAAGATCTTCTGAGGCACGAAATAATGCTATCATTAAAGATCTTGGTGCACAATTAGAACTCTTACTTGAACTATTTGGAGCAGTAGCAAAAGAAGAAGGCCTCCCAATTTATGATGAGATTGTCTTTAGACTACGCAACTACTTAAAAGAAATAAAAGAAGAATACAGAACCAATAGTGAAGAAACTATTACTGACTTTTTTAATGAAGATATTCGACCACTTTTAGATCATGTAAAAACACTTACCGCTACTTTAAAAGCAATGGTTGTAAACTATGAGCTTTCTGTTAGCAATGAAGAAGGCATATACCATTACCGTAAAGATTATGATAATTCTGTTAGGATCATCAATAAGGAAATGGCAGAAATGCTAGACAAAAATCAGATAAAAGCGCAGGGAATGTTTCCTCATCTTTTTGAACGCTACAAAACTGATGGTGTAGAACACAATATGTATATTGGTGCTTCTATTTCTCAAAGCAGAAAATTTAGTCAAGTTTATTTACAAAACCTAAGACTATGGCAACTGCAAATTATGTGTGATATGGAGAATGCTTTTTACCAATTGCAATCTACCCTCTCTGTAAAACTAGATGTAGCTTCATTAGTATTAGTACATTCAGGAACACTATCCATTCGGTTTAGAATGGATGAACATAAATTTGATGTTGATGGTACATATAATGCGAGATATGAAATTATTAAAAAACGCCTAGACAAAGCCTATATTAAAGGAACAACAGAACGTATTACACAAGCTGGTAAACTAACTATCGTGTATTCGCAACGTAAAGACGAAACAGAGTACCTCAGATATATTAAACTCTTGCAAACGCAAAAACACATTACTTCAGAAGTGGAACATCTAGAAATAGAACCACTGCAAGGCGTAAGTGGTCTAAAAGCATTGCGTGTTTCATTATTATATGCAAAAGAAAGAAATTCGGAAAGAGTATTTACACATAATGAAATTCGGAAAAACAAAAATTCGTCTCTAAAAAAATAGCAGCTTTCTCTTAATTCCCAAACTATTCCAAATAAGAAAGAAAAGCTTCTCTATCAATTTCTCGAGCACCCAAACTTTCGAGATGGTTTGTATGCATTTGGCAATCTATTAAATTATAATTTTCTTGTTTCAATTTCTGAACCAAAGTGATAAACCCTGCTTTTGAAGCATTAGAAACTTTAGAGAACATACTTTCCCCACAAAAAACGGTACCCAAATCAATTCCATACAACCCTCCTACGAGTATATCATCTTGCCAAACCTCAACAGATTTTGCGATTCCCTTTTTAAACAAAGCGATATATGATTCTTTCATGTTTTTAGTAATCCAAGTTCCTGCTTCATCTTTCCTTTCTATAGCTGCGCAATTTTCTATAACAGTTTCAAAACAGGTATTAAACGTAACTGTAAAAACAGCACTGCTCAATATTTTTTTCATGCTTTTTGAAATCCGAAGCTCAGTGGGAAATAAAACCATTCTTGGATCTGGACTCCACCACATAATCATCTCATCGTCATCATCAAACCAAGGGAATATTCCTTTTTTATAAGCCAAGAAAAGTCTTTCGGGGGATAAATCCCCTCCAAAAGCAACAATTCCCTCGTCGGTAGCACTGTTTGCATCGGGAAATTCAATTTTATCGTTTAAATAGAACATTAATCGTTTTTTATTTGGCTAATACGTAGATTTTCTTGATATTGCAACTGTCTTTAATCAGCAAAAATTATTTTTCATCATTGCTTTTTGAATTTTTAATTTTGATTAAAGATAATACCTAAAACCACAACATTAAAGCCTTGATTATTGAATCAGGGCTTTTTTTATGTTAAAAACTCTTTTCAATTATAATTCTAACGAGTCCCCTTCTAAAATTCACAACAATTAATAAGTACTACCATTTGCTTTTATTTCCATATCAAGAATAGTATTATACTTATCCTGTCTTAATCTTTAGAAATTATGGCAATAAAAAAGACCCAGAAGCAAACTTCTAGGTCTTAATTATGTTTTAACTATAAATAAATCTTCTAGAATGGAAGATCATCATTATCATCTTCTTTAAGATCTGCAGCAGGCTCAAAAGCATCTACAGGAGCTACTGGTGGTGCGCCAGCTTCTTGTGCAGCAGCGTTTTCTATTCTCCAGCCTTGGATAGAATTAAAATATTTAGTCTCTCCTTGTGGATTAACCCATTCTCTACCTCTTATATTAATACTTATTTTTACCTGTTGACCAACTTTGTAGCTGTCTAACATATCACATTTGTCTTGAACAAACTCAACTAAAATATGCTGCGGATATTGTTCCTCAGTAGTAACAACAGCTTCTCTTTTTCTAAAGCCATTACCACCATAAGTTTTAGTTTCATCAATAAATTTTAGTTTCCCTTGTACTTCCATTACTCTTATTTTGATCCTTAATTACTTAACACTGCCTCTTCTTCAACTATAGCAGATTTTTGCAAAGTTAAACAAAATACAAGTGCTACGAAAATGAATACTATGTAACTTAATAACAATAAATCTTAAGTTTTTCCATTATATTTATCAGATCAAACCAACTCCTATAAAGTGCAGTTTCAAAATAAGAGAAATATTATTAACATTTTATCCGTTCTAGGCGCATTTGTTATTGTGAGCCTTATCTTATGGAACACTAATATTTTCTTTAAAAAATTTAAAGAAGAAGAACGGCAAAAAATGGAGATATGGGGAACGGCTCAGGCGGAATTTACGCAATCTCCTAATCTTGAGACTGAACTGGGAGACCTTATCCTTACAGTGCTAAGAAATAACACCACTACACCAATGATATTAATTAGCAATGATGGTATTGTAGAACTCAATAATATCCCAAACCATAAAGCTAGTGACACCATATTTGTAAACAACAAAATTCTAGATTTCAAAAACGAAAACCTTCCTATAGAAATCAACTATAAAGGCGAGCACCTATCCACCCTCTACTATGGAAATTCAGAGGTACTAATTAAGCTAAAATACTACCCCGTTGCCCTGCTATTAATAATTTTTCTTTTTGCTGCGGTAATCTTTTTCTTTTTTAGAACAAATAAAATTTCTGAACAAAACAAGCTCTGGGCAGGTATGGCAAAAGAAACTGCCCATCAAATAGGAACCCCTTTGTCATCGCTTTTGGGTTGGAATGAAATTTTAAAATCAGAAAATATTAGCCCTGATATCACACAAGAAATAGAAAAAGATATAGACAGATTACATACCATTACCGAACGTTTTTCTAAGATTGGATCCTTACCTATTTTAGAAAAAATGAATATTGCTTCGGAAACAAAAAACGCCTATGATTATTTAAAAATCAGGACCTCTAAACTCATAGATTTTGAACTTATAATTTCTAATCCAGAAATTTTTGTAATGCTAAATCAATCACTATTCCATTGGACAATAGAAAACCTTGTTAAAAATGCTATAGATGCAATGAAAGGCAAAGGAAAACTTACCCTCTCTATTGAACAACGTGGCAACCTTGCATATATCTTAGTATCTGATTCAGGTAAGGGAATTGCAAAAAAAAACCAGCAGACAATTTTTAACCCTGGATTCACTACAAAAAAACGTGGCTGGGGACTAGGATTATCTTTGGTAAAACGAATAGTTGAAGATTATCATGATGGAAAAATAAAAGTACTTTCCTCTTCTAAAGATAATGGAACAGTAATGCAAGTAACCTTAAAAATCATACAAACCACAGCCCTCACCTAGTTATGACTCAGGAAAAACTAATGCCAATAAAAATCACCAATATCACCAATAATTGTCCCGAATGTTTTGGTGCTGATTTAAAACTTACATTTTACCAGAAATACGTATTTAAACGCTTTTCTAAACGAATTACGAACGAGATTTCCAATGAAATAAAATGCAATCTTTGTGATACCATCATTTATCCTGTACAATGGACAAATGATTTGGAATTGGTCATGAATTATTATCAAAAAGCAGTAGAACCAAAAAAGGCATCAGTAAAATACACTAGCCTTTTTTACATACTTATCTCTATTCCGATGGTAATTTTCGGAATACTTGGATACCTGTTTTATACTGGTTATATTTCCCTTTAAGTCAATGACTTTTACTCAATGGTTCGAGACACGCTTCCAGAAAATTATTTTAATTTCAAGGCAATCCTTAAGGAATTATAATACAATAGCAGCGCTTATACTTTTTGCTATAGCAGAAAAATCATCTGCACTAAGAGAAATAGTGTTTTTAAAATTCATATCCTGCATTGACTGTAACGGTATCAGGTGTACATGTGCATGTGGAACTTCTAACCCAACAACAGCTATACCAACCCTATTGCAGTCAATAACACTTTCCATTGCTTTTGCCACTTTTCTAGAAAATGACATTAAGCCCATAAAAGTTTCCTGATCTAAATCAAAAATTTTATCGACTTCTACCTTAGGCACACATAGTGTATGTCCTTTTGCATTTGGATTGATATCTAAAAAAGCATAAAAATTGTCATCTTCAGCAATTTTATAAGATGGAATATCTCCTTTTATAATTTTAGAAAAAACAGAAGACATATATTATCTAGATATTTCTATTACCTCAAATTTCATAACTCCATTTGGTACTTCTACCTCTGCAATATCTCCCACAGATTTTCCTAAAAGTCCTTTACCGATAGGAGAATTAACAGATATTTTTCCTGTTTTAAGATCAGCCTCACTTTCTGCAACTAAGGTATAACTCACTTGCATTCCATTGGCTTGGTTTTTTATCTTCACATTAGAAAGTACCAATATTTTTGAAGTATCTAACTGAGACTCATCTATAAGTCTTGCAGTAGAAAGCACCGCTTCCATTTTAGAAATCTTCATCTCTAGCAGTCCTTGTGCCTCTTTTGCTGCATCATATTCCGCATTTTCAGATAAATCTCCTTTATCTCTAGCCTCTCCAATAGCTTGTGACGCCTTTGGACGCTCTATATCTTTAAGTTGATTTAACTCTTCGCGTAAGTTTTTTAATCCTTCGGCAGTATAATAAGATACATTACTCATAACTTCATTCTTTTACTAATACAAAAAATCCCCTTTTTTGTAGAGGATCCTATACAAATATACGGATTTTTGTTATAATTTATAAACCTTCACCAATATTCTATCACAACATACTTTATTCCCCATTCTAACGTTAGAAAATAAAACACATTTGAAAAATGAAAAAAATAGTATTTGCTATTGCAACCCTAGTCTTGTTTGCTTGTTCTAGCGATCAAACAAATAGAAACCCATACCTTGTTGAAACAGATTTTAGATTCGACATCAATACAGATCTACCACTATACGCTCCTCTAAAAACACCAGGCAGTGCCATTTATATTGGAAACAGTAATGTTGGCCTAAGAGGTGTTATTGTTATTAATCTTCTCAATAGCTATTCTGCTTGGGAAGCCAGTTGTCCCAACCATGTGCCAAATGACTGTTCTACAACCACAATAGAAGATGGGATTTTAGCAAAATGCTCTTGTGAAGGTTATACATACAGTCTCGCAAACGGAACCGTAACCAATAATGACAATAAGGAAGTAACATTACATAGCTTATTACAATACAAAACACAAACTAGCGGAAGCACAGTTACCATTTTTAACTAAAATACAATTCCATAAAAAAGCACCTGTTTCTGTAAAACAAGTGCTTTTTTTATTCTAGTTCAAGAAGATACACCTCTAAAACTTAATAGTAGCTCCTATTAAAAAATTGGTTCCTGCTTGCGGATAATACCCAGCCCCCTCTACAGTTGTTGTTTTTCCTGCAGTAGACCATGTATCATCATATGTATAGAAAAAACCATTAGACTCATACAACCTGTTAAACACATTATTTACCAACCCTGTAAAGACTATTGACTTGAAAACAGAATTCATCTTTAATTCATATTGCACATTAAAATCACTAGTAAAATAATCACTTAACTTTGACGAATCTGCATCTATATTCCCCATATACTGTTCTCCAACATATTTAGAAAGAAAAGACAAATTAAGCCCATCTAGAGGCATATAATTAATAACATTTCCAAAAATAACATTAGGAGAAAAAGAAATATTTGTATCTCCTAAATTTGATAAAACACCATCTCTTTCGAAAAAATAGTCTTTGTTTTTATTGCTGCTTAATGTAATATTTGGACGTACACTAATTTTATTTGTTAGCTTCACAAGTACGTCAACTTCTAATCCTAACCTATAACTATCACCTATATTTTTTGCTAAAGGCGATCCTGTATCCTGACTTAAAGCACCGGTAAGCACTAATTGGTCTTTATAATTCATATAATACAAATTGGCATTAACTATTAGCGCTTGGCTTTGATGTCTCCAACCCAATTCAATATCATGTAATCTTTCTGGCTTAATTGCTCCATTTTCGTAGTTATCTCTATTAGGCTCTCTATTTGCGACTGCATAAGAAGCATAAATACTATTGGCTTTCGAAAACATATAGGTAAGTCCAGCTTTAGGGTTAAAAAAGCTAAAAGTATCATCTACATCAGAAAACTCTCCTGTTGCCTCATATACTACTCTTCTATATTGCAAATCTCCATATGCACTAAGCTCATCGCTTATCTTATAATCAGCTTTAGCATATAAACTAAGGTCTGATTTGTCACCAAAATAATCATAATACCGATCAGCTGGCTTAGAATTGCTTGCATACTGAGCCCAAATTACCTTTCCAAAATGATCTCCCTCATATTTATTATACGCACCACCTAGCAAGAAATCTAGCCTGTTTTTCTTATAATTTACAGAAAAAGTAGTTCCATAAAAATCATTATCTAGCCATTTCCGACGAACCAAGTCTGTTTTATCAATGGTCTCTTCTCCAATTACTATTGGTGCAAAACCATAATCATCAAAGTCCTCCTCTTCTTTATACTGCTCATAATAGCCTTTTCCCCTAGTATAATGCACTGCCAAATTTGAAGACCAGTTGGTATTCCATTTTTCGTTCCAATGCAATTGAAAATGATCTTGATTGTAATGATCTACTTGATTTTCATAAGTATACTCATTAAAAGTCCTGTCTTCTTTTAGTGTTTTAGCATCTACACCTGCCCAAGATTGATACGTTTCTTCAAAACCTCCAAAAACCAGCGCTTTAATTAACGTATTGTCATCTACATAAGAGGCCTGAAGGAAATACGATTTTAAATCGGAACTAGCTCTATCTACGTAACCATCAGAACTAATCTTTGATAAAGAACCTGTTACTTCAAAATGGTTATTTAACAAACCTGTACTATACTTTACCGTGTGTTTTCTAGTATTAAAACTCCCAAAAGAATTTGCTATCTCTCCTTGCGCTTCTCTGGAAACTGCATTAGTCAATAAGTTAAGACTAGCTCCAAAAGCACCAGCTCCATTTGTAGAGGTCCCTACTCCTCTCTGCAACTGAATACTCTCTACATTAGAGGCGAAATCTGGTAAATCTACCCAGAACGTCCCCATAGATTCGGTATCGTTATACGGAATACCGTTTATAGTAACATTTACTCTTGTTGCATCACTACCACGAACCCTAATTCCTGTATATCCAATTCCTGCTCCAGCATCAGAAGTAGTTACTACTGATGGCATATAATTCATTAAAATTGGAATGTCCTGTCCTAAATTACGTTTGGCAAGTTGTGCTTTAGAAATATTAGAATGGGTTATTGGAGCTTGTGCTTTTACTCTTACCGAAGATACCAAAACCTCATCTAGAACAACCTTTGTTCCTAATACGGTATCTTTTGCTTGTTCTTGTTGTGCTTGTGTAGTTACTACTACTGCCAACATCATTAAAAATGTGTAAATACTTTTCATTCAAGATTAAAATTCATGAATAAAAGGGGCAATTACTCTTAAGTTAACAATTTAAAAATATAAATAGAAGAAGAGATTGTATATAACCTAAGAAATCAAATTTGTCTAACAAATCTAAGCTCAGTTCTCAAAACAACTAATTACATTTAGTTTTACCAAATGACAATTTCTGTCTTCCTTGGCAGCATTACCTGCCCAGGTTCATTGGGTATTATCTCAGCCTAGGTTATAACAAACTTAAGCACCCCTTTGAGATTGGCAGCAAAGTTACTTATTTTATAAATTAGAGCCCTAAAAAATGACTTATTTTAACTATTATTTTTTTGAAGATAAAAATCAGCAAAACACAATCTATATCAAAACAAATATCGAAATAATTCGTTTTTGATACTACTCAAAAAAGTGAAACTGTATTGTAACTACTCTTTATTTTCAGCTTTTAAGTCATCATGAAAAATAGTTTCCATAATACCATCGTGAAAAATAGGTGCTTTAGTTTTTTTATTAGATTCTAACTCTAATTTTTGGAAAGGATAAACAAACTTTTTCATAGCAATTATTTTTACACAAAGTTAAAAAACAACTCCACTTTGGTGAATAATAATCGATAAGTAGTAGATATTAGAGTTTATATCGCCAATGAGCAAAGACCTATGTTTTTTAAAGAATAAACAGGTATTACAACGAAAATTAACTTTTTATTTCATTATCACAAACAACTATATGAGAGTCAGTTAGCAAATCATTTACTGTTTTCACAGGATTAAAGGTAAACAATGGAACAGCAACAAACACCGTATTCCATTTTGCCATTGCTCCATTCCAAAGCCCAGGAAGCTCTAAAGCTTTTAACGCTTTTCCGTCTTTAGTTTTGTTTGAAATAAAGCCTTGACTTGAATCTACAAAATCCAAAAGGTTGTATTTTTCGCCTTTGTAATTTCTAACACCGCAAACCAAATCTACTGGATTAAAATGTGTAGCGTTAGAAAGAATATCAAGCTGTGTTTTTGATTCTTTATCAATTTGTGCAGTTTCTATGATCTGCAAATTTATTACCCCATTAGCATCTTCAACCCAAAAAGGACCACCACCAGGAGCGCCTTGGTTTTTAACCATTCCACAAATACGAATAGGTCTATTTAATTTTGTTGCTAGTACCTCTCTTTTTTGTGCTGTTGTCAATGTATTAAAATCTGATAAAAAACTAACATTTAACTCTTCTGTTAAAAACAGTTTTATTGCATCTAAATCAATAGCATTGGAATTACTGTCTAACACCTTAGCATAGACAAATGCTTTTGCTTGCAACTTTACTAATTTTGCTGCAAGAATTTTTTTACTCTCCGCTATTTTTTCGAGGTATTGTTCTGCAACAATATTGTCTATATTTTTTATAAAAATAATGTCTGCATCCAATTCGTTTAAATTCTCAATAAGTGCACCATGCCCGCTTGGTCTAAATAAAAGATCTCCAGATTTTTCTCTAAACAACTCGTTATTTGGACGTACGGCAACAGTATCTGTCATTATTTTTTGATACGAATAACTTACCTCATAATCCACGCCTGTTTTTGCACTAACATCGGATTCAATTTTTGAAAACAATGCCTCGAAATATGGCTTATGGATTTTAGATATTGTAAAATGTATTTTTGCTTTATTATTAGAGACACTATATTGTGCTGCCTCGTACAAATGTTCTTCAAAAGGAGTTCTACACCCTTGCTCATACCTATGAAACGGCAACAATCCTTTTGGCAAAAAGCCAAAATTGGTATATTGCTCTCCTATCATTTCTTCAACAAAAGCATACTTTCTTTTATCTTTAGAGAAATCAATAAAAGCTATATTTTTTTCTAACTTTTCTTTGATTTCTTTATAAAAAGGAAATTCTGTTACTCTTTCAAAAAAAGTCTTTGTAAAAACATCATCTGTTCTTTCTATATATGCATTAAAAGATTCATTTTCTGGATTAAACTCTTTTAAAAAAGCATATAATGCCTTAAACATTCGTGTAGCTGCACCGGAGGCTGGAACAAACTTCAACAGAGACAAGCTGTTTTTCTTCCGCTCAAAATCAATTAGTAAATCCTGCTCTTCTTTGGCAGTAAAAAACACAATTCCTTTACCAATAGTAGCAGATGATTTAAGTTTAACAAAAGGAATTCCTTCTTTAAAAGTTTTTACCTGAGTAACTATTTTTTCCTGAGTTATTCCTTTTTCTCCTAGTTGTGCTAGATCTTTAGTTGTTAGTTGCATTATTTTCTAATAATTGATCTATATGTTGTATTGCTTTTTCCAAACGTTCTTTTTTTCCACCGCTAAGCAATACATAGTTCCTGTTATACTTTTTAAGAGCATCTTCAAAATAATTAAACATCTCTTCTCGATGATTGGGTTTATCCCTTAAATCATCCATCTCCCATTTAACGTCTATATAGGTTAGAAAGTATATACTATATGTGTTTTTTATCGCATACTCTTCTAGAACTGGATCGCAAGTACCCAAATAATAAGCCTCGGAATACACTTTTGTTTCTAACAAATCTGTATCACAAATTAAGACTTTGCTTGCTTTTTTTGCCAATTCATTTTCCAATTGCATTTGTCCCTCTGCAATTGGTAATAAATCTTTTGGCTCACATGTTTTTCGTTCGTTATTCCATTTGTTTTGTAAAAATGCTCTCGCATATTCTGGCACCCAAACTGTATTATAATGTCTTGCCAGTTGCTCTGAGAGTGTAGTTTTCCCAGTAGATTCTGGTCCAAACAACACAACCTTTACGACTTCTGAAGGCTCTTGCCTAAATTTTTCTTCCATACAATATACCCTTGTATTGCTATTAGTAAAAATATAGTAAACTGAATCCCCGAGAACCCAAGTCCTTTAATAAAATATAATGGGACCGAAATGATATTCCCTGCAATCCAAAACAGCCAATGTTCTATCTTTTTATTAGCCATTAACCACATTGCAACAAAAAATATGCCAGTAGTAAACGTATCAAAATAATCTGTAATTCTATCAAATCTATTAAAATACAAATAGACAATTACAACAAAAAGAGCGGTAACAATAAATATCCCTAGTGATTTTAGCCAATCTTTTGAATTACATATAGTAACAGGAATAACAGCATCATCTACAAGTTTTGCCCAAATATACCAACCATAAATACTCATTATTGTATAATATATATTTATAATAAGATCGCCATACAACGTAAACTGGTAACAGATATAAACATACAATGCAGTACTAATAATTCCTGTGGGATATACCCAAATACTTTCCTTTTTTGCACACCAAACACTTGCTATTCCAAAAATAACAGCCAAAACCTCAATTATAATATTTGGTAAAGTTGCTTGTTGATAAGGTTCTAAAAAAAAATCTATAATACTATTCATCAGTCTTTTTAGGTGGTAACTACAAATTATACTATTCTTTTAATGCAAAAGCACAGGTAAACTCTTCATCTTCTAACTCCATATACCTCACATCAAAATCAGAAACATCACCTCTATAAGAAATCGTAGAAGACATTTCTCCTTTTTCTTCCAAAGAGAATTCATCTACATATATATGCTCTAAAAACAGTAATCCAGGAGTAGCATATATCTTATACAGTGCTTCTTTTGCACACCATACTATTGTTAACTTACGAATAATTGCCTCCGTATTCGCTAAAGTTCGATACTCATGAATAGGGGTAAACTTATGGGCAATCTTAGTGATTTTATCTCGCCTTTTTTCAATATCAATTCCTACTTCAATGCTATCGCTTATAATGATACCAGAAAAAATAAACGAATGTGTTATCGATATTTTTTTTCCATCCCTTAAATGCGGCTTTCCAGCTTCATCATAATACAACTCTTCAGCCGTATATCCTGCTTCTTTCAATAAATGTCGTACGCTCAAAAACCCTCTTCTATGCAATTCAGACTTCATATTCGAAAGCCTAGATTTGCAGCGTTCACTTAGCGTTATATTCTCCAATAAAGTATCTTCATCCTCTTCTATCTTCCAAATGAGGACTTTAGTAGTATCAGAAACCGATATAGTTTTATAAAGAGCCATAAGATTTATAAAGTTATTACTTATCTTTGCAGTCCGCTAATTGCAAAAACATAATCAATTGCGTACTGGTATTACAAAAATAAACAAATAAAAAACAATATGAGCACTAAAACTGTTCCTTACGTAACATACAAGGTAAAAGACATTAATCTTGCCGATTGGGGAAGAAAAGAAATTGAACTTGCTGAAGCAGAAATGCCAGGCTTAATGAGTCTTCGCGAAGAATACAAAAACGAACAACCTCTTAAAGGTGCTCGTATTGCAGGATGTTTGCATATGACTATCCAAACTGCTGTTCTTATAGAAACTTTATTAGCTCTTGGTGCTGAAGTTACCTGGAGTTCTTGCAATATATTCTCTACTCAAGACCAAGCGGCAGCGGCAATTGCAGCATCTGGAGTACAAGTTTATGCTTGGAAAGGACTTAATGAAGAAGAATTTGACTGGTGTATAGAACAAACACTTTTCTTTGGAGAAGATAGAAAACCACTAAACCTTATCTTAGATGATGGTGGAGACTTAACAAATATGGTTTTAGACAGATATCCAGAATTAGTTGCTGGAATTAATGGCTTGTCAGAAGAAACCACTACAGGTGTTCATCGTTTGTATGATAGAATGAAAAACGGAACTTTACCAATGCCAGCCATTAACGTAAATGACTCTGTTACCAAATCTAAATTTGATAATAAATATGGCTGTAGAGAATCTGCAGTAGATGCAATCCGTAGAGCAACAGATATTATGCTTGCTGGTAAGCGTGTTGTAGTTTGTGGATATGGAGATGTTGGTAAAGGTACTGCGGCTTCTTTTAAAGGTGCAGGAAGTATTGTTACTGTTACCGAAATTGACCCAATTTGTGCATTGCAAGCGGCAATGGACGGCTTTGAAGTAAAACGTTTAGAAACTGTTGTTGCCAATGCAGATATTATTATTACAACAACTGGAAACAAAGATATTATTCAAGGGCGTCACTTCGAAGCAATGAAAGACAAAACTATTGTTTGTAATATTGGTCATTTTGATAATGAAATTGATGTTGCATGGTTAAATACAAATCATGAGAAAATTGAAATCAAACCTCAAGTAGACAAATATGTTGTTAACGGTAAAGATATTATTTTACTAGCAGAAGGTCGTTTGGTAAATTTAGGTTGTGCAACTGGTCATCCTAGTTTTGTAATGAGCAACTCATTCACCAACCAAACACTAGCACAAATAGAGCTTTGGAACAATAGAGATAATTACAAAAATGAAGTATATATGCTTCCGAAATATCTAGACGAAAAAGTTGCTAAATTACACTTAGCAAAAGTAGGTGTTGAACTTACTGAGCTTCGTGAAGACCAAGCTGAATATATTGGTGTTACCGTAAAAGGCCCGTTTAAGCCAGAATACTACAGATACTAAACATATCAGTATCCAAAAAATACTAGAGCCTAAGTTTTGAGTATTACACTTAAAACTTAGGCTTTTTTTATGTCATTATTATTAATTTTGCTGACCACAAATTTCCTGAAAAGATAACACATCCATAATGAGTAATTATTATCACACATTAGGGCTTTCCTAGATATAAACTTCTAATTGGCTGCACTTATACAAATTGGTAAATCAGAAAAAATCAAATTGTTTTTATCCTAACATAGTATACATAGCTTTATAAAGTAGTTCTGGGTCAATAGGTTTATAAATTACTCTATCAATCTGCGCTTCTTTAAAACTTTTTTCTTCTTTAGATGAAGCTGTAATAGCAATTATCGGGATATTTGGATTAAGTAACTTCATGATTTTTGAGGATTCAAAACCATTCATGTCAGGCATCATAATATCTGTTAGAACAATATCAAAATTTTCTTTTTTAAACAAATTAACAGCTTCTAAGCCATTACTTGCCAAATGACAATTTATAAACCCTTCTTTTTCTATCACGTTCTTTAGAAGCAATTGGTTTATTTTATGATCCTCTACCAAAAGCACATTTATCTTTGATGGATCAATATTTCTTGTTTTCCCATTCACTATTTTTACCTCTTGAAGTATTTCGTACTTTAAAGAAAAACAAAAAGTAGTTCCTTCATCTTTTTTCGACTCCACGTTAATTGTTCCTTGATGTAAGTCTAATATCTTTTTTACTGTTGACAAGCCTAAACCCATACCAGAAGTATTTAATCTTATATTCTCTTCCTCCTTATAAAAATGTTCGAAAATTTTATCCAAATGCACTTTTTCAATCCCTATACCTGTATCTGAAACTGTAAATTGAAGATTAACCATTTTTGAACTAAGGTCTAATGCCTCTATCTTTAATATAACGCGTCCAGATTTTGTATACTTATAAGCATTATCTATTATATTATATAGCACTTGAATAAGCTTACCTTCATCTCCTAAAACAATCAAATCTTGTAATTTAGAATCTGTTTCTATATGCAATTCATTATCTGTATTATTAGAGATCAATAAAGAGTCTGTAAAACTGTTAAACACCTTTAATAAATTAAAAGGCTCAATATTTAGTACCATAGTGCCTCTATTTTCTTCATTAACAGCTATGGCATTATCTATTAAGTTAAGTAAGTTTGCCACAGAAAAATCTATTGTTTCTAAATATTTTTTCTCCATTATTGAGCGATCTCCATTTAACAATTGGGAAATACTCGAAATAGTTTGTAATGGAGTTTTCAATTCATGCGTTATTCCATTCAATAACGACTTTTTTGTATCCATTGCTTTAACAACTTTTTGTTTGGCCTTTTCTAACCTTATATTTTTTAACTTTAGTATTTTATTGTATTTGTCTTTAAACTTAAATATTTTCCTTTGGTAAAGACCAAACACGATAAACAAACTAGCTATTAAACTTAAGATCACATATAAATTACGTGTTTTCCGTTTTAATAATAAATTTTCTTGTGCTTTAAGTTTTACTTTTTGCGAAACCAACTCCTTATCTTTTTTTTCGGTTTCAAATAACACCATGGATCTAGTTGTTACCTCTGCTATTTTTTGAGTGAATGTACTATCTTTAAGCCTAGTATAATGCTCTAGATATTGATATGCCTTTTGATGATTTTTGCTCTCTAAATATAGTGTGGACAAGCTTTTTGAGACTGAAATTCTTATTCTCTTTTCTTTATTTTGATTAGAGGCATCCAAGACTTCTAAAGTTTCTAAATATACCTTCTTTGCTAATTCTTTTTTGTTTTGTGCTTTATAAATATCCCCTAATAACTCTAAGGCTTCTGCCTCATTTTTTAAATTGTTTTTTAATCGTTTTACTTGCAAAATATACTTTAGTGCTGTATCTAATTTCCCTTGTTTTTCATATTCTTTTGCTATACTTATTCTCACTTGTCTTTTTAAATATTCATTTGTATAACCATCAACTATATCAAGTGCTTCAAAATAATATTTAAAAGACATTTCAGAATTCTCTAATTGAGAGTAACAGAGACCGATGTTTAATGTTGACATCGCCCATAAATTAGTTTCCCCTTCTTTATTTTTACAAAAATCATATACTTTAATATAGTAAGGCATTGATTTTTGATACTCTCCTAAAATATAGTAAACTATTCCTAAACCATTTAAGGTACGTATAACATTTCCATCAATTTCCCCTTCGGAATAATTCATGGCTATTAAATAGTTCTTAGACGCTTCTTGAAAGTTATCCATATAATAATATATAGTCCCTATTCCTGTATAAAATTTAATGTTCCTGTTTTGATCTTTTATGTTATTGTCTGATAATGAAGATAAAGCTTTTTCAAAACTGGCAATAGTCATTTCGTACTCTGTTTTATCGAAATGTACCTTACCCAACTCATAATAACTATCAGACATTCCGACATAATAGTTTATAGATTCTGAAATCTTTATGGCTTCATCAAGCATCGATTTTGAGGCCTCGTAATTTTTAGCTTTTCTTAGCGATATGGATTCTTTTAATAATTGATTTACGTAAACAGTATCTTTAACTTGACTAAAAGAAGAATTACTAAACAAATAAAAGATTACGGCATATATCCATAATTTCTTTTTAAAACTAAAAGAGATGATTTGAAGTTTCATCATTATTGTGTTTTTTCTTCGGAGTGAAGTATTATAAAAATAGCTGATTAAACACAGAATATCAAATATTTAACACTAAAAACCCAAATAATCACAACTATTTACCCCTTACAAGTAAAAAATTTTATTCATAAAACAGCTGGACAAAAACAACTCTATATTCTAGAAAAACCCTACAATATACTGTGCGTAAAATCAATATTATTTTTAAAAACAACACTTATCGAATTTAAAAAAATCCATAATATCACAGGGTTTGGCTGAATAGCTACGGCTTTAAAAATTTAAAATAAAACATGGCTACTACTTCCGCTTCCTAAATATATAACTCATCCAAACTGGGTCATTATTATCAGATACTACAGCTTTTCTATCTACAAACTCCCAATTGGCTGCATTCATATAATTTAACAAATCTGAAGTTGCTTTTATAGCTTCAATTTCCTTAATTGTAATGCTTTTGCCAACTAAAGACTGTTGTTCCTCTATTTTTATTCGTTTTACTTTTCCACTATTTTTTGCTTTCTGGATAACTATGATCTCCAAAAAATCATATTTCTGAATCTCTTGAGAAAATACCTGTGTTACACTACACAAAAACAATGCAACAAACAACAAACCAATAACTGACTTTTTCATACTCTTCTATTTATTATAGTAACGTCTACAATTTACGATTTATTATTTTTTGGACAATTGCCTAGTAAAAACTAGGCACCACGCTTTCCGCTACTAGTGTTGCTAAAAAAGCAACAGCTAACCGCATCAATCCCTATTGCGGTAATTGCCGTAAGACTATTAGCTTATAATGTCCTGACCTTACTCTCCACCTTTTAACACTTTAATTTCTAGTGCCATACAAGCATTTCGTTTTTTTGATCTTTAGTAATACTATAAAAAATGTTAAAAAAAACTTTATTGATCATCATCAATGAGATTTATTTTTTCAGACCACATCTTTGCAGTTCATAAATCAAAAAAAGCATATGAAAAATACAATTATCATTTTTGTCCTTTTACTAAGCTATCTCAGTTATAGCCAAAGCGGAACCATCAAAGGACAGATTATAGACAAACAATCCGAACTACCGCTAGCAGGTGCAACCATACAATTACTAAATACTACAGCTGCCACAGGCGTAGTAGCAGATTTTGATGGCTATTTTACCCTTAGCAATGTTCCGCTTGGCAGACATACAATAAGAATTAGTTATATTGGTTATGAGACCAATACCGTTCCCAACATAGAGGTAACTTCGGGAAAAGATGTGGTTTTATCAGTTTCACTTATAGAATCTTTTAACCAACTAAACGAAATTGTGCTTACTGGAAATAGCAACAAAGACAAAGCTCTTAACAAAATGGCAACTGTTTCTGCACGTCAATTTAGCATTGAAGAAGTAGGAAGATATGCAGGAGGAAGCAATGATGTTGCGAGATTAGCTGCTAATTTCGCTGGTGTTGCCGCTCCAGACGACAGCCGTAATGATATTGTTGTTCGTGGAAACTCCCCTACAGGATTGTTATGGAGGCTAGAAGGAATTCCTATACCTAGCCCCAATCACTTTTCTACATTAGGAACAACAGGAAGTCCAGTATCTGCACTAAATCCAAATATGCTTAAAAACTCTGATTTTATCACTTCAGCTTTCCCTTCTGAATACGGAAATGCTCTAGGTGGTGTTTTTGACCTTGGTTTTAGAAACGGAAATAAAGACGATCATGAGTTTTCTTTCCAAATGGGTGCATTTTCAGGACTTGAAGCTACAGCTGAAGGCCCTTTTAACAAAAAAAATAATGGCTCTTTTTTAGTTGCAGCAAGATATTCCCTTATTGGACTTATTAGTGGCGGTGGCGGAACAAGTGCAACACCAATTTATTCCGATGTTTCTTTTAACGTTGACCTTGGAAAAAGTAAACTCGGAAATTTTTCGCTTTTTGGAATTATCGGAAATTCTAATATTGATCTACTTGGTAAAGACGCAGATGAAGATGATCTTTTTGCTGCTCAAGACGAAAATGGATATGTAACATCTAATGTAAATGCTGTAGGTTTAAAACACAAAATTCAACTAAGCAATAATTCTTATTTAAAAACTGTTATTTCTGGGGCAGCTAATGCTAACACCTATCTTGAAGATCGTATTCTCAATCTAAACACTCCACAAGAGCGTATTATTAGATATACTGATATAGAGAATAGTGAATCTAGGTTTACCGTTTCTACAGTATTCAATTCCAAAATAAATCAAAAAACCACATTAAGAACAGGTGTGTTATTTGAAAACTATTCTGCTGAACTCACCAACAAAGAGCGTCACAAAAAACCAGACCTCAATAATGATGGCGACCCCGATCTTACCACTGTTATTGACATTGATGGCAAACACAGTGTATGGCAACCTTTTATCCAAAGTCAATTTAGACTCTCAGAAAAACTAACTCTTAACGCAGGGATTCATGGAATGTACAGCAGCCTTAACGAACAATTTGTAATTGAACCTAGAGCTGCTATCAATTGGAGAATAAATCAAAAAAATGCACTAAATTTTGGATATGGGCTTCACCACCAAAACATTGCTTTACCACTTTTATACCTAAGTAAAGATGTTAATGGCGTTACCACAAACCCTAACAAAGATTTGGATTTTGTTAGAAGCCAGCACTACGTTATTGGATATGATTATAAAATAGCAAGTACCTGGAGAGCAAAACTAGAAGCATATCATCAAATTATCGATAAAGCTGGTGTTGAAAGCACTGCATCAAGTTATTCTACATTAACTGAAGGGGCGGACTTTGGTTTTTCCTCAGACAAAATTGATCTAGTAAACGAAGGGACTGGAACCAATACTGGTGTTGAGCTAACCATAGAAAAATTCTTTAGCAAAGGTTTTCATGCACTGGCAACTACTTCTATATTTGAAAGTAAATACAAAGGCAGTGATGGTATCGAAAGAGATAGCCCGTTTAATAATAATTTTGTTTTTAATATTTTGGCTGGTAAAGAATTCAAAATCGGAAAGGCTAAGAAAAACATTTTTTCTATAGATACTCGTTTCTCTACCGCAGGAGGTAAACACTACACTCCTATAAACCTGGAAGCTTCAAAAATTGCTGGCTACCAAGTTGATCACGACAACCTAGCATATAGTAAGCAATATGATAACTACATGAGGTTAGACCTAAAACTAGGCATCACTTTTAATAGCAAAAAGAAAAAACGTTCTCATCAGTTTTATGTCGATCTACAAAACATTACTAACAACGAGAACATCCTAATTAGTAAATACAACAGACTTACAAATAGTGTAAATAATGTTGATCAGAGAGGCTTCTTTCCTGATTTTGGTTATCGTTTTCAGTTCTAACACTGCAAAATGCTTATTATTTAACTCATACTTTGCTAATAAATATCAAAGTATGAGTTTTATGCATATTTTTATAGCCTAACACAAAACAATGTACGGTCATCTCATTTCTTTTTTTGAAAATTTCATTCCCTTAAACAAAGAGGATGTGGAACTGATTACGAGTTTTTGTACGGTAAGACATCTTTCTAAGAACGAATTTTTACTTACAGAAGGAAAAACCTGCACCTTTGTTGCTTTTATCAATAAAGGATTATTTCGTTCTTTCTATACTGTTGACGGGCAAGAATATAGCAAGCAGTTTTTCTTTGAGAATAATTTTTGTACCGATTATGGTAGTTTTCTAACACAAACCAAATCTACAACATACCTACAGGCCATAGAGGACAGCACTGTTCTAATCCTAAAAAAGGAAGATATTGATACCTGCTATAAAGAGATACCAAATTTTGTCTATTTTGGTAAAACACTTGCCGAACAGCTCTATATTAAGGTTACCGACATAAAAGCATCTTTTATACTAAATACCCCAGAACAGCGATATCTAAACTTAATAAAAGAACGCCCAAAAGTAATGCAACGTGTTCCTCAATACATGATTGCTTCTTATCTCGGGATTACTCCTGAAGCCCTAAGTAGGGTTAGAAAACGACTTAGCAAGAGCAATCAGAAATAAAATGGACTTAATTCTGTTCAAATATTGCTGCTGTAAAACCATTATTAAATTTTATGTTTTCTGAATATTGTTCCAATAACGGTGTACCCTCTATTACACCTTCCCAATTTGCTTTATAGACTTTTCGTTTGGTCATTAAATAAATACCATCTACTATATCATACTTGACCTTCATTAACATAGGAGACGGAAGTTTAGTTCCTTTTACGGTAAATAAAAACTGATCTACCAAATCTGTTTTTGGATTGATATAAAGTACAAAATCATCTTGCACAGCTCCAATCCTTGCATTAAATGTTATTTTTACAATTTTGTAAGCAACCTCATCAACAACCCTATCTTCCATCAACTCATAAACCAATCCATTGTCTAGCAATTTTGGCATCATGGTAAACCAATAATAATTAGCTTCTCTAAGAAACTTAGTTAGTCCAATATCTTTTGCCTCTTTTTTTAACTCCCCATCAAAACTCACCCATATATCTGTTCCATTTTGACTTTGAATCACAGTTCCTTTTTCCTTCGCATATACATAAGCTTCATGATGATCGTACTTTGCCCATGATAATTCTCCATCAAAAATATAGCGTTCTGTAGAGATATCTCTTGTATCGCTCATAGCATTGTAAAAAGTATAGGTATATTCTACATCTTTTAATGCTCTTAACTTTTTCATACTACCTGCCTTTGCTACCATTTCCCTAACCAATTCTTTAGCTTCATCTATTTTTACAACAGTTTCTTCATTTGAATTTTCAGCAGTTTTCTTTTTCTCTTCATTACACGAAACCAAAAACAATACTGCAATACCTAATCCTATTTTTATTTGTTTATTTATCATCTTACTTCTCTTTTTACTAGATTCAATATACTTTTATATGTCCAATTTACAATAGACTACTGCTTTTCTTTTCACTATTATCGCGTTTTTTTCGTTTTTGATTTTTACTTTTTCCCCCACCAAAACGATAGGAAGCGCCGAAATACACAGTTTGACTATCCCATGTAAAATCCCCTATCTGCTGCAATGGACGTGTTGCATCAAAAGAAAATTGCTGAGTTTTAAAAATATCATTAAAATTAATACTAAGCACTCCTTTCTTTTTCAAAAAACTATAACGAGCTCCAATATTCATAAAATAAAATGCTCCTGTTTTATATTGTAAATTTGTATTTACCCCTTTATACATTCCAAAAACCTGAAAAGTTAAATTTTTAGTTGCTTTAATGCTATTACTAAATCTAAAACTATACAGAACATTATCAACTTCAATAAGTTCTCCTTGGGTTTCCCCTTTTTGAGTTTGGGAATACAAATCGAAACTCCCGTTAGCACTCCACCAATTTGCTAACTTATAATTACCCGAGAGTTCAAAACCATAAGCCGAATTGTCCTTATAATTATTGTACGAAAATAAAATCTTTCCAGGCGCTTCCGGATCTTCAAAAGCAAATCTGGTAATTTCAGATTCAATTTTTCTATAAAAAAACCCCATAGTTATACTTCCGCTATTTATTCGCCTTGTGTAATTAAACTCTAATGAATTGGTATATTGAGGTTGCAATTTTGGATTTCCAATATCGGTTACCCTAGCCGAACTCCAAGCTCTTATTGGCGTTATTTGCTTTAAATTAGGTCTATCTACACGCCTACTAAAACTAATTTGATAAGCATTTTTCTGATTCTCTTCATCAGGAGTATATTTTAAAAAAGCTGAAGGATACACATTAAAAACTGCCGTATCAAAAGCATTGTTTTCCTTATCAATTTCATTAAAAATGGCTTCAGATTTATAATTTTCTATACGTGCTCCCAACTGATAATCCCACTTTTTAAAATGCTGACTAAATGTTGTATAAAAAGAATTAATGTACCTATTATAAGTATACGCTGAATCGTTTAAATTGATACTAGTACTAATATATTTATTTTCCGTTTTTTGAATTCGAGATTCCGCACCCAACTCCAATTTTAAAGTTTCAGAAAGCGGATTAACATAATCAATATTTAAAATACTACTCTTCCTTTCTTTATTAAACTCATCTATAAATGGCTCAAATGTTCCTCCCTTATAATTAAAATCAGCAAGCTCATCACTTTTATATGTGTTATAATCAAACTCTAGCTCAACAGCATGTCCTACTTTCAAAAATTTATGCTTGTAATCAAAATTGTAGGTTGCCGTTGTATTATTAGTATCGCTAGTAGTCAATCGATGTAAATCTGTATTAGGATCAGAAAAATTTATTAGTGTTGATGCCAATCTTTTTCTATCATAACTATTCTGATTTGTATACACAGACAGTACATTTCTATCATTAATAAAATAATCTATTCCAAATTTATATAAATGAGATTTTGCATTTGCATCTGACTTCCAAGTTTCATTAGAACCATCTTCTGGTCTAAAAATTGTTCCTAAAACCTGTTTTCTTCCAATTGCATTCCCATAACTTCCATAAAAATTTAGCCTTCCTGTATTGTAATTAAAATCCGCTGCACTTGTATACCTCGCCTTTATTCCGACATCCAAGCCCATATTTAAATTAACATTAAATCCTATTGCGCTATTTTTTCGAAGCACTATATTAATAATACCACTCATTCCTTCTGGATTGTATTTTGCCGAAGGATTGGTAATTAACTCTATCTTTTTTATAGCTGTAGAAGGAATCTGTTGTAATACTTGTGCAGCACTAATGTTTGTAGGTTTTCCATCAATCAGCACCCTAACATTTTCATTTCCTCTTAATGCAATATTTCCATCTTGATCCATATTAACGGAAGGTATATTTATCATAATATCGGCAGCAGTAGCACCTATTGTTGTTAAATCTTTTCCGATATTAATTACTTTTCGATCAATTTTTTGCTCTATTGTAGAACGTTCAGCAATAACCGAAACTCCTTCCAACTCTTCAACAACAGCTTGTATTGCAATCGCTCCCATTTTTATATTTTGGCTTTTTTCAGCAAGTGTTATTTCTTTAGAAAAAGATTGATACCCTATATACTGCACCTCAACCACCAATGCCCCTAAAGGAATCTTTTTTATCTCAAAAAAACCTTTTTCATCAGTTACCCCACCAGTAAGTATACTATTATCTCTTTTTGATTTTACAACAATAGAAGCATATGCAATTGGTTCTTCCAAATCTGCATCTATTACAACTCCACTAAGTTTTCCTTTTTTATTACTCGTTATTGCATTATTTTGAGCACTAATCTCTGAGCACATCATAAAACACAAAGCCAATACTAAGACTACTCTTATCAACATTATTTTTGTTTTTTTCTCAAAACTAACCTGATTCTTTATTCAGGAGTTATTGAGTGGACAGATACGCCTACGCTACTACTAGATCGTCATTTTAAATAGCTGTCTTGCTTAATCTCCTTAAATCTTGAATCTATCATTCTAACATGGAGTTCTATCTACTTTGAAAAAATATCGCAGTTTAATATTGTATTTTTACAAATCACTGTCCTTCCTAGTTTTATCAATAAAAACATACTGATGCTAAAAAAAACATATGCCTATCTCCAAAATCCGCAATTAAGCTTTTTTTTGTTTTGGGTACTTGTATATTTATTTTCAGCAGGAATATCTAATTGGTATTTTTCTAGTACTAAAGAAATTTTAATAACCTACGCATTTAGAATAACACTACAATTTATTGTTGCCTATACCATACTCTTTGTTTTAGTTCCTAAATTCCTTACTAAAAATCATAAAAAACTCTTTGGATTTTTAATAGTACTGCTTTTAATTATTGTCTTTATACTCTGCTCTTTAATTCAAATCTATATTTTAGAACCAAATTACCCAGATACTTATGTTTCATATATAAAACGACTATCTAACCCTTCTCTATTTGGAAGACTTACGAATATTAAAGAATTTATAAGCAAATCTGCGTTGCTATCCTACCCAGCACTTTTATTGCTTGCTTTTCAATATTACAAAACACAAAAAAATCTATTAGAGCTTAAAGAGCAGAAAAAGACAGCAGAACTTAGCGCTTTAAAAAACCAGTTGAATCCACATTTTCTTTTCAATACGCTAAACAATTTGCATGCCCTGGTCTTAAATAAATCTGATCAAAGCTCAGATGTTATTCAGAAACTTTCCAATATTTTAGATTATATCTTATACAGATGTAATGATGACTATGTATCTTTAAAAAATGAAATTGATCTGCTAGAGAACTATATTGCTCTAGAGCAAGTTAGATATGGAAATAGAATGGAAGTTACTTTTGAAAAAGAAAGTATTACAGATGGAAAAATAGCGCCTCTACTTCTGCTTACCTTTTTAGAAAATGCCTTCAAACATGGCGTTAGCCAAGAATTAAAAAAAGCTACAATTCATATCCAAATTAAGCAAGAACAAGAACAAATTGTATTTAACATCAAGAATAGCAAGCCTTCTACTTTACATAGCAGTAATAATGATCAAAAAGCTATTGGTTTACAAAATATCAAAAAACAACTAGAGTTATTATACCCCAATTCTTTTACACTAAACATTAGTAATCATACAAATTATTTTAGTGCTAATCTAAAACTTAAAACAACATGATTTACAAATGTGTAATTATAGATGATGAGGATTTAGCCAGAGGTCTTATAGAAACTTATATTTCTCAAATTCCAGGTTTTGAAGTCATTGCTTCATGTTCAAATGCCATTGATGCAAGTAGTATCTTAAATGAAAACAAAATAGATTTACTCTTTTTAGATATTGAAATGCCTGTGTTAAAAGGCACCGATTTTTTTAAAAATTTGGTGGAAAAACCTAAAGTAATTTTTACAACCGCTTATCGGGATTATGCCTATGATGGTTTTGAGCTAAATGCTATTGATTACCTTTTGAAACCAATATTTTTTGATCGTTTTTTTAAAGCCATTCAGAAATTTTTATCGCAACAAAAAACAGAAATCGATGCTAACTCACCTTTACCTTCCGCTCTTAAAAATGATTATCTTTTTATTTCCGAAAACAGAAAACAGGTAAAAATAGAATTGGACACTGTTTTATACATAGAAAGCATAAAAGACTATATAAAAATACATCTTAAAGACAGTTCCGTCCATAGTATTAAATATAGCATTTCTACTTTTCATAAAGAGTTAGACTACCGTTTTATTCGTGTACATCGCTCTTATATCGTGAATTCTGACAAAGTTACTGCGTATACCACAAATGATATTGAGATTGGAAAAATTGAAATTCCAATTGGCGGTAATTATAAAGAGAATTTTATGCTGAATAAGGCTTTTAAGAAGTAATTAGCAAGAGAATTGTTATAAATTTTAATCTGTTAAAGATTAAAACTATACCCCAAACCAATATTACTTTCAACATAAGCACCAATCACATTGTAATTATAAGATAAATTTACACCCTGAAACCCAATATATACTCCAGATTGAAATTGCCAAAACGAACTCCAATAGGTAGTTTTTACATAAACTGATACACGTACATATCTAAACGGAAGCTCTTGTTTTAAGCCTATTTCATAGCCTCTTTCCGTCTTAACATTTCCAGCTTTCTTATAATCTGCCAAGCCAATTCCTGTATAAATTGAAGTACTTCTATTCAATCCTAAACTAAACTCATGCTCCCCTTCAATTCTATAATCTTTATATGAAAAATTATTTTTATCCATTTTTATATTATTATGAATAAACCGAAAACTTCCAATATAATCACAATCTTTAACCAGTTCTGTTAATCCAAACTCTAAATAATGACGCCCATTTTGTCCTTTATTATTTAAATACCCATATTTAAGCTGGAGAGCCGCATCAACACCAAAGGCATAAGGGAAAAATAAATCTAGCAAACCCCCTCTCTCCCTACTTTTAGTATTTACAAAATAACTGATACCAATATGCTTCCCATACAAATAACAGATTGTGCAGTCTTCTTTTAATTCTATTTTCAAATCAAGAACTTCATCTAGTTTGTAATTCAACGTTTTCACTCCTAAATAACTAAATACCAAAACTCTCAATGTATCAGGAACCGTAATTGAAAAATTACCATCAAAATCTGTTTGAGTCCCTACCCTGGTTCCTTCTACAACAATATTTACTCCAGGAAGTGGGTATTTATCATTTTTCAATTTCACTGTACCTCTGTACTCTTTTGATTGACCAAACGTAATTCCGTTAATGATTATTGCTAATAGAACTAGTACTTTTTTCACGGTATGACTGGATTAATTAGTATTCTAAATTAGTCCAAATTTCAATTTCTAAAAATCAACAATGAGTATAGGCATACTTTGAGTGAGTCTAGCATATAATAATGAAGATTTTTTTACCAAATATCAATATCTCCCACATTTTCTTTCTGATCAGAATTCTTGAATTTCTATAATCTTAAAAACCGAGTTACAATTAATTGCAACTCGGTTTTTTTATAAGAAAAACTACTATTTTACGCTTCTTCCAAATTACTTCGGCGCTATAATTTTTAATAAATCGTGAAAAAAGAAATTCTTCTCATCATTCATTGAAACGAACAATCCATTGGGAAACTTATCCCCTAATGATTGCGTCACTACCTCACATCCATCCGTTTCTATTGTCCCTAAATTAACTTCTTTTACAAAAGAGTTTGTTTTTCTATCGAATATGTTAAATGTATGCGCCTGTTGATTGGACACTAAAATATAGCCCTCTCCATTTGCATATTTTGCTATTGCAATTCCTTCTATATCTTCTTTAAAAAATTCAGCTCCAAAAGTTGCAATTTCTTCATCTCCCTTTTCTGGATCTGCATAATACTTTCTAATACCATATTGCTCATCGGAATAGTAAACATAGCCCAACTCGTTATCTACCGCTATAGCTTCAATTTCTTTTTTACCACTAAAAGCTCCAAACTTACGTACCAATTCTGAAGTAATGCCTAAGCTATCAGATTTTAACTCATATTGATACAAGTACCCTATTGAAGGTCCTGTTTTTCGTCCTACAATAACATACATCTTACCACTTTTAGCCGAATTGTAAAGTGCAATACCCATAGGTAGCTTTTCCTCTCCATTAGCATCCTGAAACACTTTAAAACCACCATTATCTAACGGTTTTAGTTCTGGTACAGAAAACAATCTTATTTGTTTTTTTTCTCGCTCAGTAAATACTAAAATATCAGTTTTAAGAGTATCATTTAAACGAAATCCATAGGCAACATCTACATTATTTGGTCTTTTAATATTTAGAATGGATTTTTCTTTAATTATTTTTCCGTCCAAATCAAAAGCATATACCGCTCCATTAGTTGCTTTATCTGTTCCAAATACAATACTCTTACTTACATCGTTTGGGTTTACCCATATTGCAGGGTCATCAGTATCGTTTATTGTTTTTTCTGTAATAGTTTTTGGTGAAATTTTCGTCAAAGATGATCCTGTACACCCAAGTGTGATTACTCCTAAAAATAGAGTTATTATTATTTTCATATGTTACTAGTATTTGCCTTCTTTCTAAGTAGCTTATATAAAAGAAGTTTTATTAATTTTTACTTTCCGAAAAGATTGTATTTAAGTCCAAATGTGATTTTTCTACCATACCACTCTGATTGCATTGTTCTTTCTTTAATACCTTGATAGTATCGTAATGGTTGATCGGTAATATTATTTAAATCGAAATAAATACTTAATGACTTATTAATCGAAAAGGAAGCATTAAAATCTAATAAGAATTGCTGATCATAATAGCGATCTTCAAAAGCACTACCTCCTATTTCATCAATATAGGCGTCTGAAAAATTAGCAGATATTCTTACATTTAGCTTCTTTCCCGTATAAGCCAAAGAGCTATTAAACATATGCGGAGCAGTTCCTGGTAAATCAACATCATCTCTCTCTTTGCCATCTTCGTTTCTAATACCTTCTGCTGAAGAATTTAAATACGTATAGTTCAGCATTAAGCTAAAGTTTTTAGCAAAACCTGGTAAAAAATCTAATTGTCGTTGGTATGCTATCTCTGCACCAAAAATAGCAGCCTTATCTCCATTTTCTGGTTGGTACAAATCAAATCCTGTTGTTGCATCTTTAGTTTGATAATCATACACAAAATCGTTGATGTTTTTATAAAACAATCCTCCAGATAATATACCTACATTGCTATAATAATGCTCTGCCATAAGATCAAAACTCATAGCTGTTGCAGCTTTCAACTCTGGATTTCCTCTATATATTTCTTCATCATCCTCAATAATATCCTCACTAGGCACTAGGTCCTTATAATTTGGTCTTGCCAATGTATTGGTCCATGCAAATCTAAAAATAGTCTTATCTGTAGCATCAAATTTTAAATGTACTCCAGGTAAAACATTTGTATACTTACTTTCTTTAATTATTTTACCAACAACATCTTCTTCATCTAATATTTGATTACCCGTAGCAGTTATAGTAGTGTGTTCCAGACGAACACCAGCCAAGACACTTAATTTTTTTGACAATTGCTGATTAGACATCACATAACCTGCATATACATTTTCTTCTACTTCATAATTAGCACGTACATACTCATCAGGAACATCTTTTTTATCAAAAACTGTATTGTCATTAAAATCTAACTTTCCTAATACCTTTGGATCTACATATTGTCCTGCTTTATACTGACTTCCTGCTAGATAGTTTTCATCAGTTTTATCTACTAATGATAGATTGCTCATTTTCTTAAACCGATCTTCATTTAAAGCTTCATATTCAAAAAAATTATTCGTTCTTTCTTTATTCTTAATCCTAAAACGTCCACCAAATTTTAGTATTCCATCCGCTACATCAAAAAAGTTAGCTGGTAGCTCAAAATCAGCAAAGAAATTAATATCTTTTTCTTCTGTAAATTTATTTTCACCTGTAATTTCCTTTAATTTAAAATTTTCAGGAGTAGCATCTTCCGCGTTTTCTGGGCTAAACAATGGAAACTTTGAATCTGATACATCGTTTTTTATAATGTACTTTCCTTTGTAAGAAATATAACGTTCATCTAAGCGCTCCTCCGAAGCAGCTGCAAATGACGCCATCCAGTTAAATTTTAGCTTACCAAAAAGATGATCTCCACTTAAGCTATAATTCTGCATTCTTTGGTCTTCTAATCTTTTATTTTTATTACGACCATTATCAATTCCACCTTTAGTTTGTCTTCTTGCCTCAATAGGAAACCTTACTAAATTTCTGTCGGTTACAGTAAAATCACCAAGTTCTATATCTTCTGCATCAAAGATTTCTTGTTTTAAACGAAATCTATTTTCACGGTCATCCCGCCAATTGTACATGCTTTTAAAATTAATTATAGTATTAGCATTGAAAGCGTAATCCAAGTTAACAGAAAAACTTTTTCTAATTCGTTGTACTAAATATGTTCTTTGTTGAAATTCTTTAACATAAGGATTTACGTCAACTTCATCTAAAATTGGCTCACCATCATCATCGTCTTCGCCTGTATAATACTCGAATTTATCGTCCCATTCTGCTTCAATATTATGTGAACCAAAATCATTATCATGGATTGAGGCAGATACCATCCATCCAAGCTTTTCATTTTTAGAACGGTCGCCTATAATAAATGACCCGTTCAATACTCTTTTATTGGTAATAAAATTAATTCCCGAACCTACAGTTGCTGAAAGTCTAAAATCTCTTGGAGAATTTCTTGTCACCAAATTTACAGAACCTCCTAAAGCATCTGCATCCATATCTGGTGTTACTGCTTTATTAACTTCTATTGTTTGGATCATATCTGATGGAATTAAATCCATCTGCACATTTCTATTATCTCCTTCTGCAGAAGGCACTCTACTTCCATTTAACGTCACAGAATTTAGCTGAGGAGCCAACCCTCTAATAATAACATTTCTGGCTTCTCCTTGATCTACCTGCATCGTTATCCCTGGAATCCGCTTTATCGCATCTCCTATATTTGCATCTGGAAACTTCCCTATCTGGTCTGTTGAGACAATATTGGTGATGTTTTGCTTGTTTTTTTGAGCATTTAAAGCTTTGAACTGACCATTTCTTCCAAATACCTCAACTCCATCCAACTCTTGAGTTTTCTGTGTTAGCTTAATGTTTACGACTGTAGTAACGCCACTTTTTACGATTGCCTCAACCTTTTTATCAGCATATCCTAAAAAATAAACATTTATGGTATAACTCCCTTCAGGTAAATCGATAAAGACAAATTTACCATTAACATCAGAAATAACTCCTTTATGGAGTGATTCTATCACTACTTCTCCAAAAGGAATACTAAGTCCATGTTCATCAACAATAGTTCCTTGAACATTGCCTCCTTGAACATTGCCTCCTTGCGCTTGCATACTATATGAATTTACAGCAACAAAAAGTATTACAATTACAAATTTAAAAGTTTTTACCAGTTTCATCTTTATAGTTTAATTTTCTACTCAAAACTATGTTTATCAAACAGATAAGCTTTTAAAAAACAAGCAACAAAAAGGAAACATTTGTATAAAAGAAGGAAACATAGAGGCAACAAAAAGAATTAATTTACATGGATATAACCTTAGCTAAATAGACCGCTTTTTTTAACTATATTTTTATTAAAAACTTAATCAAATCCACCTTGGCATCAATAGGTAATTTTTTTCGTAATCTATACCTAGCTACACGAACACTATCTGGCGTAACTCTTAAAATTGAAGCAATTTCTTTGGAGGACAAATTAAGGCGTAATAAAATTCCTAATCGTAATTCTGCAGGAGACAATGCTTCTTTTGCTATTGCTGATATCTTTTTTTCATATTCAGGATGTATATCCTTAAAAAAGGTCATGAACTCTTTCCATTCTTGCTCTTGTGCCAAATCAAAATCGATTTCTTTTATTAGTCCTTTCAACTTAGCCTTTAAATCAATATTCTTTCGATTCACCATATTACTCAGCGTTTGTGATAAATCTGACAATATTTTATTCTTTTGAGCTAAATGCAAACTATACCGTGAAAGTGCTGCTGCTTTTAACTGTACCTCTTGCTGCAGTTTTTTTTCCTCTACAACTTTTTTTTCTAATTCTACTTGTAACGTTCGCTGCTTATATTCCTGAATCCGTTGTTGCTCTTTACGTTTTATCAAAAAATACAAATAGGCAATTCCTACAATTATTACAAAAGCTCCCAAAACAACCAACAACAATTTCTGCTGAGACTTATTTATTCTATTTTCTTGTAATAAATCTTTAATTTGAATTTCTTTTTGCTTTGTATCATAAATTGTTTGCAATGCATTCATCCTACTTAGATTTTGCTCAGAAACTATACTCTCTTTTACTTCGTTGGACTTTTGCAGCATAGCCAGTGCCTTTACATGATGTCCTAAAAATGTATATGTTTTTGACAAATCTTTATAAGCACTTGCAACATTAAATTGATTATTAATTTTCAAACCCAATCTCAAAGACTCTTTAGTATATACTTCTCCGTCTTTATACTTGCCTGTTTTTCTATAAATATCTCCAATATTATTAAGCACATTTATCAAAACTTCGGATTCTCCATCTTTTAATTGTTTATGCGCTTCAAAAAAGTATTTCTGAGCCTTCTCAAATTCTTCTAAATCCTCATAAATACTTCCAATATTATTTTTAACATAAGCAATTCCAATACTATCATTTAGTCTTTGGTAACTATCCAGACTTTCCTGTTGAAAAGTTAATGCTTTTAAGTACAATCCTCTTTTTTCAAAACAAGAGCCTAGTAAGCTTCTAGCTTTTGCTGTGCCGCTTCCGTATTTATTAACCTTGGCCAAAGCACTTGCTTTTAGAAAATAACTTTCTGCTTGATTTAAGTTTTTCAGCTGTAGATATATTTTCCCTAAACTTAAAAAGACATCAACTTTAAGATTGTTTTTAATACCACGTTCTAGAACTGCTAATGCTTCATTAAACTGGTACACACCCTCACTATAAACTCCATTACTGACACAAAATACTCCTAACTGATAATATTTTAACGCTATCTCATTCTTATCACCATCTATCTTAGCGGATTTTAAAAGCTCTTTTAGCTTTAAAAACTGAGTTTCTATATCTTCTTTAGGGGAAACTCTGGTTTCCTGTCCAAAACTAGAAACAAAGACAAACAACACTGTTGTGCATGTAAGAAATGTTAACCTTAATCTCATAGATCTTTTATAATACCTATCTATAGTATTAGATAAGCAACATTTAATCCACCAAGATAATATGTGTGTTTTTCCTAAAGTTAACCTCAGTATTACGTTAAGGTTATATCACAAACGAGAATCTCCAAAGAAAATGCCTCAACTTAACCTCCCTACTCATTTTCAAAAAAACACCTTACTTTTTAATCGGAAAGTTAATATAGCTATCAGTATACCATTTTACAACTAGTGGTTCTTTAGCATCTTTTATAGTTTCTTCTGCTACTGGTTTTCCTGACCCATAATTAACTTGCTCATATCCATGCTTATTTACATTCAACACGATAATCAACCTGCTTCCTTTGCTGATTTTTTTACTTGTCATTCTTACATTCGTAAACGGAAAAGAGGTGATTTCTCCTGGAACCAACAGTTGTCTTTTTTCTACATCCTTTGCATGACTTGCTCTACCAACATACCTCAACATTAGCTTAAAATACTCCCCTTCTGGAGTCTGTTCATAAAAAACCATAGATGCATCCATATCTTTTTTATTAATCGAAATATTAAACGCTCCCCAAAAAGAACCATTCAACTCAAAATCTTCCTCAAAAACTGGTGTTACAAACGATAATCCATTCCCTACAGTAAGCGTTTTACCAATTGTAGCTGGTGTATAGTAATTGTGTTGTGCCCCAGGAGATCGATCAGAAAAATCAACCTCAAGCGATATATACCCTAATGTATCCGGTTTCTTTTTCTTGAACGAAAAGTGCTGATTACTTCCATTATTTCCAGAATCGTAGGTAGATTTAAAAGCCAGTCCAGAAGCCTTATTACTAAAATAATAGGTTAAGGTATCGGTGCTCATTGTGGTTAAAGAACGGGCATGCCCCCATTTATTGGTTCCCATTACCTGATAGTTAATCTTATCTTTTAATAAACTTGGTTTTTCTCCTTCTTTAAAAATATAATCAAACCAATCAAAAATTATAGCTGTTATATTTATCTGGGCCACTTCATCAATCGTATAATTCCCCACTTGTTTATCAGGAATACGTTGCGCTCCAAAATGCGTATAAGGTCCAATTAGCAAATAATGCTCTGCATCTTTTTTATACTTATAATGCTCTTTTAAATAGTGCATCACTCCTATTTGTCCACCATCATAATATCCTGTAGTTGCCAGAACAGGAATATCTATTTGAGCAAAATCTTCTTTATAAGGCATCATATTTTGCCAATAACTATCATATGTAGGATGCGTTAACTCTTTTCTAAAAATAGGATTCGCTAGACCATCTAAACTATCTAATGACTTATGCGCTATTCCTGTTTTATATAGCTCTTGATACAAATTACCCCATCTTTTATTATCGTTATACAACTCCTTATTTAAATACTTATTAGTTGTTACATAATGAGACCATGGATAAAAAAAATGAGGAATCACACCATTTTCCATTGGTTCTGCAATACCAGGAGCAGCAGCTACTGATGGCACTATCGTTTTTAATGCTGGATGTAATTTCTTTGCAGCAGCCCACTGGGTGAACCCTGTGTAACTACCTCCATACATTCCCACTTTTCCATTGCTCCACGATTGCTTGCTTATCCAATCAATAACATCGTAGGTATCATTAGCCTCATGCTCATAAGGCACAATTTTATCTGGACTTAAAACCTTTCCTCTTGTATAACTTATCATACCAATATATCCCTTATCAGCAGATTTCATCGCCTCCTCCACATCTGATGTTCTTGCATATACCGTATGATGTAAAATTACGGTCTCTGGTAATTTTAACTCTTTACTTCTAACAATTATTGCCGATATTTTTGCCCCATCTCGAGTAGTAATCAGCACACTATCTTGTACTAAATAATGCTTCCCCTCATGAGTTAGTGCTCTTGGTTTTTGAATACTCTCCTTTTCCTTACACGAAGCAAGTGATACTATACAAATTAAGATTAGCAATTTTGCGTAAGATCTTACTCGTAAACATTTCAATTTTTGACTAAATAATGACGCAGGAAATCCTTGCAACAATAACTGCTTGATGTTTTTCATAATGAATTTGATTAATTAACCTATAGACCAATTATAACTTTAAATAGAAATAACTAAATCCTAGATTATTTTATAATAGAGTAAGCTTACAAACTATTCCAACTCTTAAACTTTACTGATTGCCGGCTTGAAACCTCTAAAACCTCTCCAGTGGTTAAAACCAATTTTAATTTGTTTTTAAAATGAGGATATACTTCTGTAATGTATTGTGTGTTTACAATTTGACTTCTATTGATTCTAAAAAAATACTTCGCATCTAGTTTTTCTGCTAGCAAATTCAATGATCGTTTTATCATTGGTTTTTGATCTCCAAAATACAATCGCGCATAGTTTTCCATAGATTCTATGACACGAATTTCCGATAAGGGAATAAAATAGCAACGCTCGCCATCTTTAATAAATATTTTTTGATGTATCGTCAATGGAATTTGTTTCTCCTCTTTTTTGGCAAATTCCAATTTCACTTTAGCTATTGTTTTTGCAAAACGCTCTTCCCGTAATGGCTTTACTAAATAATCCAATGCATTAATATCAAAAGCCTTAACCGCATATTGGTCGTATGCTGTTGTAAAAACTACTTCAGGAACAGTGGTTAATTCTTCTAATAAATCAAATCCAGGTTTTTCAGGCATATGAATATCTAAAAAAATAATGTCTGGCTGCTCTGCTTCAATTAAAAGCAGTGCTGAGTCTACATTATTAGCTTCCCCTACAATTTCAAATTCTGGATATACAGCAAGAGCTCTTTTTAGCTCTTCTCTTGCCAACCGCTCATCATCAATTAGTATTGTTTTATACTTTATCATGATCTCCAACTGGAATTAATAACTCTACTTCAACCATAGCATTTGTTTTTTCTATCATGGAAAATTTTGCTTGTCCCTTGTATTGTATTTGCATACGTTTCTGTAAATTATCCAAACCCAATCCTGTACTTTTTTCCTTCTCTAATTTCCCTGGATTTACCACAAATATTTGCATCATAGTCCCTTTTCTGTTTATAGAAACGTTAACCTTTCCACCTTCTTTACGTTTATCTATGCCATGTTTAATTGCATTTTCTACCAAAAGTTGAATACTTAATGGTGGTATTTTTTCAGCCTCACAAGAACTGTCAACTGAGATTTCAACTTCCAATCGTTCTTCAAACCGCATTTTCTCAAGTTCAATATAATCATTAACCAAAAGCAACTCCTCTTTTATACTAATAAGTTGCTCTTCTTTTTCATAAAGAGAAGACCGCAATAGATCAGAAAGAAGGTCAATGGCTCTTCTTGCTGTATTTGGGTTTTCGATAATTAATGATTTTATGGAGTTTAAAGAATTAAACAAAAAGTGAGGGTTTAATTGCGCTGTTAAATTATCTAGTTGCGCCTGTTTTGCAACAATAGAAAGTTGTGCATTTTCTTTTGCTGTATGCAATTCCCTTTTATAATAATGGTACAAATGATACGCTAATAACCAAATAGCCATTAACCTTAATCCCGTAATCAATATTGGATCCCAATACAATAACGAGCGCCATAGCACATAATCTTTATTTGCTATCCATATCCAGTAACAATGCCATTTTATATTATTTACTGTCATGTATAAAACAGCCAATACTATTATGGAAGGAACAAGATGCAGTAACAGTTTGCGCATACCTAACTCGCTCCATTTGAATTTTAAAGCATAATAACGATATCCGTGAGTAAGAACTATTCCAATTGAAGCATCTAAAACATAATTAAGAAGTGTATAGAAAACACCATAATCATCTCTAGAAAAAACAGTATACGCCCAATATAAGGATACCGTTCCCCAACCGATAAGTTGGCATCTCCAATAATTGGAAAGCGTTAATGGGTTTTTATTCTCCTTTTCGTTTAGCATAGCACAAAGCAACAGAAAAGAAGTTACAATATAAACAAAAAGTACACAAACGTGGCTTTTAGCTCATGAGCGTGATTTTTTTAAAATGTTTCTAAATATGCTCCTGGAATTCCCAAAAAAGAAAGGCCAGTTATAACAACTTGAGCTTTTTTAATTTTTTTTGAAATTGGAAATTCTACTGTAGCATTTCCATTTTTATCTGTTATAATTGATCCATTCCAAAATAAACCTGTATTGTTATTCTTGTCATTTTCAATATTATATTTAGGGGAGTAGAATTCTTTTTCCTTAGAAAATCCGTTGCTAGTAAAATCGTGTGATGTGTTAATTTTCGACTTCGAATATGATCCTCTTTTAGTATAAATGGCAATAACACCTGAGGAGCCACTAAAGCCAAAAACAGCTCCCTTCGCACCCTTTAACACCTCTACTCTTTCAATATTTTGCACATCTAAAGAAAAAATAGCTTTTGGAATTTTACTCGGTTTAATCATGGCCATCAATGTTGGTGATACGATTCCTCCAAGATCTCCAGTTCCCTTAGCAAAAGGTTCTTTTGCTATGGGCATTCCATCAATAACCCATAAAGGGTTTCCTGACCCTCGCACTCTAACTCTTGCTACAGGAAAGTTTCCCGTTACGTTGATACCACTAAGTTTATTGATAACCTGTAATAAATCTATATCTGTATTTTTTACGTAAACCATGTCATCTGGCTCAACACCGTAAACAGAAGAAGAACTTTTTTTCCTTTTTATGTCCTTTTTCACAACCACTTCTTCAAGTATTATCTCTTTGGCTTCATCTCTTTTTACCAAATCAAGCTTAGTATACTCCTGACTATCATTGTTCTTAGAAACATTTATTTCTTGCTTTGAAATCATTGTTGAGACATTGATTTCTTGCTTTGAAGTCATTGTTGGTAGTTGAGGAACTAAGTTTATTGATGTCTTGGGATCTAAAGAGACATGGACTTTTATAAGTTTCTTGTTTTCTTTATAGGCACTAAAAGAAAGATCTATTGGCCCAATATAATCCAAATTATCAAATTTAAAATGACCATTTACATCCGTTTTAGTCGTGTGCATCTTAATCTCATTCTCAGATTTAACTATTAAGTGCAAAGAAGTGTTTGTCAAAAGAGCACCTTTCTTGCCTCGGGCAAATCCAGAAATTTTAAACCCTTGCGCAAAGGAAAGTTTTTTGTTACTTTCATGATTTTTGTGTTGCTGCCATTTAAAACGTCTCCAACCATGAGTCAGCATGATTAAATCTAGATTGTATTTTGTAGAACGTTTTTGATCTTTAAAAAATTGGTTGGGATTTTGCACATGCCCTTTAATATCCGATTCTAACAAAAAATAAGTTAGAATATTAGACATATTATCATTCTTTTCGTATTTGGAAGAATTGTTTATAGACATAGATAAGTTAGCGGAAACTGGTGTTCCATCGGGACAACTTACATGTATTTTTACTGTTGCTTTTCCTTTTTTCTTGAAGGTATTAGCATCTATGGAGGTATTAATAACCAGTTCTTTTTGATTGTTGATAAATACTATCCGCTCACACCAAGGCTTCATGTTTTTATCGAAAAGTGTAAAAGTCATCACGCCGCTAGGAAATCTGTTTTTTGGAACTTCAAGATCAACAAAAGAGCTTCCATTAAAAGAATACTTTCCCTGGAAACATTTCTGATTTCTTATGGAACCAATTAAAAAAAATGGAGCATCATTTAAATTTTTACTAGCCTGAATTCTTATACGCATAAAGTCTGAAAAGATATTGTTAATTCGTACATTATATCCAGAAGCCAGTATTTCTGGAAGAGGGTATTCAGAATCATCATTCAGTATGGCCTTATATTTTGTACCAGCTTTGGGCGTTAAACTAAAAGAACCAATTCCTCTATTATTGGATTTAAATAGCGTAACGTCATTTCCTTGATTATCAATAATTTTGCCTTGAATCGCTTTACCTAATCCGTCGTTTCCTATAGCTTTAAATGCTATAATACCAATTAATCCAGCGACAGAATTTCCTCCTTCTGGGAAAAACTGTAAATCAACATTGTTAGTCATTATTTTTATTGGCTTAACCTCAAGATTCTGATGATTAACTTTTATCGTTTTTTTGAAAACAAAATCAGGGTCGTATCTCTCCATCCAATCTGTATAAGCTCTTAATTGGTAGTAATCCGACGGAATGTCTTTAGGGATTGTTATATGTCCATTACTGGTTCCATCATAGAGTTTTTGTTTTTGATAGAAGATAATTTTGTTATTTCTATCTACGATAGTTACATGTAAAACCTTACTTGCAGCTGAATAATAATGTAATGGCCCTAATACGGTAAATGCACTATACCAAAGATCATTACCCGCATTAATGATATCCTTATCTGTATGTAGATATACTTTTTCTATAGGATTATGTTTATTGTAATTATTTAAACTATTGTCTAATTCTTTAATGAATAGATCTTCAGAAATATTAGATTGAGTAAATTCTATTTTATTTTTTCCGTTTAAAAAAATAGATTCAAAAGCATTTTTCTTTTCAAAAGCTTCAATAATCTCGTTTTCTACAGGATCTCGTTTTACTATTGGATTGTTTTCCCAGAACTGCTTATTATAACCGATTTTATCTAAATTCCCCCAATCACTTTTATTTCTTTTAAACTGTCCTCCCAGTTTCTTTCCAGAACTAGGAATGTAATGCTCAAAGAAAGTAAGGTTTGAAGTAGAAGATACATGTGTGTAAAATATATCGTTTTTATAGTAATCGAATTTTTGATCAACTTTTATATAGTCTAGAATTGAATTTTGTAAACTATCTTTTTTAAATACTATTTCGTAAGATAGTTGATATTTTTTTTTAGTCGATTCTTTTTCTGAGAGCCTTAGTATTTTATCTTTATCATGAGAAATGAAACCGGTAATTTTTAAAACCTCATTAGTGCTTGTGTTTACATATGCTTCACCCTCAAATATTGGTGTTTTTATTTTTTTCTTAGGGATGAATTTAAGAATGGCAACTTTGTCTTTCTCCAAGTGTATCATATTATCAATCGTAACATTATAATACCTATCAAGATTGGGGTGAAGTGGAAATATTATATCATGTGTTGGGGGTTGGAATGATTTTAATATTTGAGTAAATTTTGTAAAATTTTTATTGTTGACTTTCTCCTCATTTATAGCGTATCTCCCTTCTTGTATGTCCCATTTCAAAATCCCACTATTGTTGTACTGAATGTCAAATATAATTTCGGAAAACTCACTATAATCATCATTGTTTTTGGTTTTTTGACGATAAAAAGCTCTTCCATATTTTTTCTTAGCGCTCGTTTCGGAGCTAATTTTTCTGTATGCCCTTTTAGCAAGTTTGGTGGCATATTTGTCATTTTCGTCTGATGACACTAACACAATCTCTTCCAGAACATTAACTACAGGAATTAGTTCAACAACCAATGCCTCTTTTGTATCTAAAATCGAAATCGTTTGTTTCTGATAATTTATATGAGAAAATGTTATTTCGGTTGGAAGAGAATCCGTTCTCACTTCGAATTCGCCAATTTCATTTGTAGATGTTCCAATATGTGAATTTGTCACAGTAATATTACAATAAGGAATTGTTTCTCCTGATGTTTTATCAATTACTTTTCCTTGGATTTTCTGTAATTGTATTTTTTTATTTCGTTTTATTACTACAAGACTCTTAATAACCTTATAACTTATTATCTTTTTATTAAAGACCTTGGACAAAACTAAATCAATCGATTGATTTTCAACCTTTAGGGTGACAAGCCGTTTTAGGTTAATCGTATTGTTTTCATAAAAAAAATTGAAATGACTTTGTAGCTCTATTTTTCGAAGAACCTCTTCTAATGGATCATTGGTGACATTTAAGCTTATCCTGATTTTTTCTTTGGTGACAGAATATGCTTTTGTACTTATGGAAAAAAATACTAACACGGCAATGAATAGCCTTAAAAATGAAAAGATCCTTTTTGTACGAGGTAATAATGACATAATTTTATTGAGGTTTAAAAATTAATCCGACGACTTAGTAATGATTATAGAATTGTTGCTTATATTATAATTAAAATGTGATAGTTCCTTAAATACTTCTAAAGCTTCATCAATGGTCTCTGTAGTAAAGGTTCCAGTATATCTTCTTTTCTTTAGAGATGAAGAATTAATCTTAATAGTGATATCATAATACCGCTCCATTTCTTTTAGAATGTCTTCAAAACGGTCATTTTTAAAGAACAATTGTCTTTTTTTCCATGCTATATGTTTATCAATTGAAACTTTTTGAATGCTTTGTTTTTCTTTTGTGAAAACAAGCTGCTGATTAGGTTTTATAATTATGATTTTTTTTGGTTCATGACCTACCAAAACTTTGTTTACACTTACACTACCTTCTTCTAGTAATACAGAAGAGTTATCGTCATTTTGATAACTAGAAACATTAAACTTAGTTCCCAAAACTCTAATATCCAGGTCTTTTGTATGTACTATAAATGGCTGTTTTTCATTTTTTGCAACATTAAAATAAGCTTCACCACTCAGGTAGATATTTCTTGTCGTATCAAGATTAGAGCTGGTGTTAAAATATTTTAAGCTACTTCCTGAGTTAATAGTCACAATTGTACCATCATCAAGTATTACATTAAACAATTCGCCATTTGGAACATTCAAAGTATGATAATTTGATTTTCTGGGAATGCTATTTTTAAGATATAATAAGGTGTCGTTTTTTACATAAGCAATAATCCTTCCTTGGTTATCTTTTAATTCTAATGCACTATTTTTTTTGATTTCATAGCTAGTCCCGTCATCTAGTTGTATAGATATCATTTTCTTTGGAGCTACAGTGTCAACATTTAAAATTGAATGGAAACCAAAGAATAGCCCAAATGCCATCAAAATTACAGCGGCATACCTAAAGATTGATTTAAAAGTTTTTAGTGGAATAATGCGAGATCCACTTAATACATTCTGGATGTTATTATGGGCAGAGACAAGATCAATATCGTTCCTCTTGTAAACAGCATCTATCTTTTGGTTAGTTTTGACTATTGATTTGAATACTTCTTGATTTTTTTTAGATTTTAACCACACCTTTAATGAAAGCTGCTCTTCTTCAGAAATAGAGTTGGTTAAATATTTGATAATTAAATGTTCCAAATTACTTATTCTTTTATAGATGACGTTAAAATAAATGATAACCCCTAAGTTTTTTTAATTTTTTTTATATTTACACATAAAATTTATTTGTTTAACTCATTTTCTATATTTTGGACAGCGAAGAACTTTATAATAAAATATTAGAAGATGACACTAGGCATTTAAAACAATTATTTGATCTATACTATAATGACTTGTGTATCTATATCTTTCAGTTTACTAAGGATATGGCGGATGCAGAAGATATTGTTCAAAGTATATTTGTTAAATTATGGACTAGGAAGCATAGATTAAAAATCAAAACTTCTATTAAGGCTTATCTTTTCCGTTCGGCCTATAATCATTATATAGATCAATTAAGAAAGGAAAAACGAAAGAATTTGTTTTTACAAGAGTTACAGTATCAAGGCTTGCTTGCACAAATAGAAGAAGAAGAATCGGATCAAGAAGAAGAATTAAACCAACTCGAAAAATTTATTAACGAGCTTCCTCAAAAGTGTAAAGAGATACTTTTATTGAGTAAAAAAGAAGGATTGGCAAACAAAGAGATAGCCAGATGTCTAAACATTTCGGTAAAAACTGTGGAGTCTCAAATAAGCATTGCATTTCGAAAGATTAGAAAAAAATTTGAGTAGCCAAAATTATCATTAAAATTGTATAGAGTGGTGGAGAATAAATAACACTTGAACTAAATGCTCGGTTTGATAATATTTAGCCAGGCGCTTCTAATAAAACGCAAAAACCCTTTCCAAGCTAATGAAAAGGGTTTTTATATTTTAAAGAAAATATTTCTTAAGCCTCAAAAGGCTCTATAGAAACATAAGATTTGTTATCTCTTTTCTTTTGAAACTTTACAATACCATCTACTCTGGCATGCAATGTATGATCTTTTCCTAAGTAAACATTGTTACCAGGATTGTGTTTTGTACCACGCTGTCTTACAATAATGTTTCCAGCGATAGCAGCTTGTCCACCAAATATCTTAACACCTAAACGTTTCGATTCTGATTCTCTACCGTTCTTGGAACTACCAACACCTTTCTTGTGAGCCATTTTATTTCGGTTTTATTTTATTATTAATATTTTTATAAATTAAAGGTCGATTACTCGATACCTCCTTTAACGTTATCTTGCCATTCTTTTAGCTCATCCCATTTACCATCAGCAGCCATTTTAGCTTGCTTTGGCCATGAACCTGGGTTTTTAGAAGCATATCTAGAACCAGCACCTTCTAAAATTTCTTTTAGCTTATCTACTTTAGTTCCTGCTAAATCAGCGAAAGTAACGATACCATTTTCAGCAAATATCTCTGCTATTTTTGGCCCAATACCTTCTACTTTTTTAAGATCATCTGCTTTAGTTGCTTTTTTAGGAGCCGCTTTTTTAGCAGTTTCTTTCTTTGGAGCAGCTTTTTCAGCTACTTTAGTTTCCTTCTTTGGAGCTGCTGCTTTTTTAGGAGCTGCTTTCTTTCCACCAGAAGCACTAATACTTTCAATTATGATTTCCGTTAAAGATTGACGGTGACCATTTTTTACACTATAGCCTTTACGTCTTTTCTTTTTGAAAACAATAACTTTATCACCCTTAAGGTGCTTTACGACTTTTGCCTCAACAGAAGCTCCGTCTATAGCCGGGGCGCCGATAGTAACGTCACCTGAATTATCTAACATAAGAACGTTGTCGAAAGTAACTTTCTTTCCTTCTTCTGTAGCTAAACGGTGTACGAATACTTTCTGGTCTTTCGCAACTTTAAATTGCTGCCCTGCTATCTCTACAATTGCATACATACTGTATTCTTTATAATTATTATATTGAAAAATGCACCCTTCAAAAAAGAAATGCGGGTGCAAATATAGTGCTAAATCATTAAAATACAAATGTTTTATGGCATATAAAGCTCTTTTTATGCTAGATTCCTAGAACGTTTAAACTTTTGCATAAAGGTAAGTGATAATATTACTGAAGAGGACACGCCTTCTACCAAAAGAATAAACAGCAATATACCAGGTCCTTGATTATAGCCTTTCATCCATGTAGCCATTAGTTTTTCTGTAAACGCAGTATCTAAATGAAACATATAAATAGCCATAAATAACACAAAAATACCAGTAGCAAGTAGTCCTGTAGAGATCCCTGTTTTAAATCCAGAAAAATACTCAAAACTATCGCCCTCTATATCTTTTTTCTTTTTAATCACAGCATAAATACCGAAGGCAATAATGATAACGTTAAAAAGTCGTAGCCATGGATTATCGTGCCAGCCTAAAAACTTAACTAGCATAAAAAAAGAACTCATTGCTATTCCTATAAACGCTCCATATTTAATATATAAACCTTTAGAATCCATAACTTAACTGATTACTATTCAGTAGTAAGATACAAAAAAACTAAGCCTTTTAATAACTACTCTAACTTTTTTATTTGCTTTTTATTTACAAGAAAAACACCTAGAACAATAATTATTCCGCCAATTAACTGTGTCCTTCCCAATTTTTCACCATCAAGAAGCCCCCAGGCAATTGCTACCAATGGAATAAGATAATTTACAGATGCTGCAAATATTGGACTTGAAATTACTATTAGCTCATTAAAAACAACTTTAGAAATAGCATTACCGAACAATGCAAAAAGACCCAAATAAATCAGACTTTGTTGCATTTCTAGATCTTGTAAAATATTATCAAAAAAACCAGAAAAATAAACTAGAATAAGTGCAGGGATCAGTATAGTTATAAAACTAGCAGTAATAACAGTTAATGAATCAATATGACTCAAATATTTTTTTACAATATTAATATTAAGCGCATAAGCTAGAGATGAAGCCAGTACGAAAATTCCATAATAATAGTTTTGATCTACACCATAACTATCAGAATAAAATAACAATAGCCCACCAAACATACCAATAAGTACCCCGAAAATCTGAACTCTACTAATAAAAACGCCAAACAATACTACTCCAATTAGAACCGTATTTAATGGTGTTGATGAATTTATAATGGACGATACCGAACTATTAATTCCTTGTTGGGCTAGCCCTAAAAACACTGGAGGTAAAAAAGAACTTAAAAAACCTATAATGGCTATCCAACACCACTCTCTCTTCTTTAAATATTTACATTTTTTAATGCCAAAAGGCAGCAATAAAAAAGTAGTCATAATTATGCACAAACCTCCTATTTGATACGCCGAAAGTCCAAGCAGTGCTCTTTTAATGAGTATAAAAGTACTTCCCCAAATTACAGACACTATAATAAGGTAAATCCATTTCTTTTTATTCGTATCCATCAATTTATAGCTTAAGGAGCAGTTAGATTAAGATCTAAACTTACGAATAAAAATTCAATTATATTTTATTTAAGAGTGTTTATAGCTAATAATACAGTTCGTATTATTATTTTTTTAATGATTTAGAACTATTCTTCTTATTCACCAAATACACCCCGATCAATATTATTAATCCACCAATTAATTGATACAAATTTAATTGTTCACCATCTAAAACTCCCCATAGCACGGCAACTAGTGGAATAACATAGGTAACAGAGGCTGAAAATACTGGACTAGAAATATGAATTAACTCATTAAATAATACTTTTGAAACTGCTGTACCAAATAAAGACAATACGGAAAGATAAATTAGCGCCACATGCATCTCAGGAGACTCCCAAACAGTTTCAAAAAAACCTGTATAATACACTAATACAATAGCAGGAACTACAATTACGATAAAATTACCTGTAGTAATTGCTAATGCACTGATATGCCCTAAACGTTTTTTTATAATATTAATATTAAAGGCATAACCTAATGATGATGCCAGCACAAAAAATGCATAATAATAGTTTTGATCTGGATTAAATTCTGCTCCCGCATAAATAAGCACAAAAGTTCCCAATAGTCCTATAATTACTCCAATAATCTGTTTTTTCTTTATTACAAGCCCAAACAATAACACACCTACTAAAGTAGTGTTTAATGGTGTTAAAGAATTAAAAATAGATGTAACAGCGCTATCAATTTCTGTTTGTGCGAGTGCAAATAAAATAGGAGGAAAAAAAGAACTCAAAAAACCAGTTATAGCAATCCATTTCCATTCGCTTTTTTTAATTACTGCGCAACTTTTTAAGCCCACTGGAAGCAAAAACAATGTTGTCATTAAAATTCGTAATCCTCCAACCTGAAATGCTGTTAAACCTACCAGTGATCTTTTTATAAGAATAAAAGAACTTCCCCATATAAGAGAAAGCACCACTAAATATATCCATTTTTTCTTTTGATTACTCATCCTACAAAAATCTAACAATATTTTAAATAAAATAACATCATTAAGGTTAAGTTTATCTATGCTTCTATAAACAAAATTTATTATAAAAAAAGGATATCATTGCAGCTATTATTAAACAAAGCTGTTTTATCTTTGTATAAAATTTACCTCCTTTGAAAATAGTACAAACATGGTTTTTTGTCTCTTTGTATCTTCTTGCAATGGCAAAACCTGTGCTACCACTTTTTCAATATTTAATAGATAAGGATTATATTGCAGAATTCCTTTGTGTCAACAAAGATAAACCTGAACTTAATTGTGATGGTAAGTGCTACCTTGCTAAAATGCTTCAGAAAAAGAAAGAGGATAAAAAAAACAATCTTCCGAGCATTAACCTTCAAGATTATCCATTAGCATTAGTAGCTACTGATTCTTTTGAAAAAACAACGATAACAAATACAGCAAATAAACGCAATAACTTCTACTCTAACTTATATAGATTAGACTTTGAGTTTGCTATTTTTCATCCACCTACCATTTAGTCTTCACATATAGACTAGTTACTAAAACTTATTTTAAACAACACTGTTGTTCTTCATTTTTATCAACTAAATCTGAAGAATATAACAGCACGTATCATCTAGCCTATATCTCCTGCTTTTATAAAGCAAATAACATGCTATCAATGACCCAGTTAAAGTACTAGGTTATATTCAAAACTAAGTAATATCATAACGATAAAGCTACACTAGTAGTTGACTAAAAAAACCAGATCTATATCTCGTTTTTTTTAGACGTAACGCTCTTGTGGCATATAATAACTACATATTAAAATGAAAAAAACATTTTTTATACTTTTAGTATTTTTAAGTATCATTTCATCAACTGCACAGCAAAAACAGATCTACAAAGGTAAAATCACAGATACAAACAATACCCCATTAATTGGTGCAGCAATTATTGCTACTATCGACTCAAAAACGGGAACTATTACCGACTCAGACGGATTATTTCAACTAGAACTTAATTCACCTAATGTAACCATTAGTTACATGGGCTACAAAAACAGAACTGTTTCGCTTAAAACTAATTTTACAACTATTATTTTAGAAGAAGATATAGAAAACCTTGAAGGTGTGGTAATCTCTGCCAGTAGAGAAGAACAAAGAAGAGCTGAAGTTCCCGTTGCAATTACAGCCATTAGTGCAAAAAAAATAGCAGACACTAAAGCTTTCGGCATAGAACAATTGGTAAACCAAGTACCAGGGGTTTTTATGTCTACTTCAAAAACAGCAAGTAACGAGCAACATTTTATGGCTGTAAGGACACCTATTTCTACCAAATCATTGTTCTTATACATAGAAGATGGTATTCCAATACGTCCTACTGCGGTTTTTAATCATAATGCATTATTAGAAATGAATACTACTGCAATTGGAAGAATTGAAGTTATGAAAGGCCCTGCCTCTAGCATTTATGGAAGCGAAGCCATTGGTGGTAGCTTTAACTTTATCACCAAAAAGCCTACAAAAGAACTTAGCGGTAGCTTAGGATTTCAGATTAATGACTTAGGACTAACCCGTTATGAATTTGAAGTTTCTGACCATGTAAACGAAAATTTAGGGATATACCTAGGTACACATTATGTACAACGCCAAGATGGACCAATTGCACATAGCAACTATGAAAAATTAGCACTTACTTTTAAAACTGTTCATAAATTTGGTCCATCTGCAGTTTGGACAAATGTTATTGACCTTGTAGACTTTAGATCAGATATGTCTGGCTCACTTAGTCAGGACGATTATACTAATGGTAATTACGAAAGCGATCAAACGTTTTCAGAAAGAGATGCGTTTTCTTTTCGTTTTAGAAGTACACTGCATAAATACTGGAACGACAACAACAAAACCGCCTTTAACCTTGTGTATAGAGACAATAGAATGAACCAAATTCCTTCTTATAGAATTAGACAATCTAGAAACAAAGGAAAACTTACTGGTACAGGTAGTGGTGAAATTAACTCTAATCAATTTAATAGTTTTGTGGCACTTGTTCAACACAAGATAAATTTTAATGTTGCTAATTCTTCATTAATTATTGGAGCCAGCGCAGATTATTCTCCACAAGATTATGTTGCAGACAAAATTAAGGTTACTGTTGACCCTATTACTGGAAAAAACACAGATTACGACGCAAATATAAATGCACCAATACTTAATTATAATGCTGATATTTTTAACTATGCTGGATATTTCCAATACGAGATTTCACCAATTGAAGCATTAAAAATTACTGCTGCGCTTAGATACGATCGTTTTGAATACAATTACGACAATAACATTGAAGGCACAGCAGGACCAAAGGACAGCAAAAATTACTACGATAATTTTTCTCCTAAAATAGGAATGAATTATAATTTCTCTTCCAAAGCAGGACTTTACATCAACTATTCTAACGGATTTACACCTCCGCAAGTCTCCTCTTTATACAGAAACAAATTTGTAGGTGTTGGTGGTGATGTTTTCAACTTAAAACCTAGTAACTATGACAACTACGAAATTGGCGGTTATGCCATGATTGCTAACAAATGGAAACTAGATGCTGCACTATATTTACTAGATGGCAAAAACACCCTGGTTACTATGCGAGATGAAAACGACGCTTTTTTTAATGCTAATGCTGGTAAAACTAGATCTTATGGTATAGAATACGGCATTACCTATACGCCTACACCAGAACTTAGTATTAGCCACAATGGTAGCTTTGCAAAACATCGTTACATTAACTTCTTCGAAAAAGATATTGACTACAGCGATACCGATAGAAGTACTGCTCCTTCTTTATTAGGAATGTCTAACATTACCTATAAACCCAATTTTATTAAAAACTTTGCTATTACTGCTGAGCACGAATTGGTAGGTTCTTACAATACTAGTTTTGAAAATCAGGTTAAAAACGCGGATGACACACGTAGTACAGCTACTTATGACGGACATAATATTATTAATCTACGTGCTTCATACCAATACAAAAGTTTTGAAATATGGACACATGCTTTAAATATTTTTGACGATTTATACGCCGCAAGAGCTTCTTACAACCAATATAGAAAAGAAAACAGTTACACTATTGGTAACCCAAGAGCTTTTCATGCTGGTATAAAATTTAATTTCTAAGCAAAAACACTACATGGGGAAACAGTATGTTTCTCCGTGTAGCTTTTAATAAACTAACGATGAAAAAAAACGAACAACTTAACAAATGGTTGTGGAAATGGCATTTTATTGCTGGTCTTATATCACTTCCGTTTATTTTACTACTTTCTGTAACAGGGGTTATCTATATGTTTAAAGCCGATTATGAGGCTCCAAAACAAAAGACGATTAAGGAAGTAGTAATACAAGAAAATGATACTAGCTTCCAAGACCAATGGGAAACGGCTAACAAACACGCAATAAAAAAGCCAAATGGAATGGTTATTCCTACCCAGGACAACCAAGCCACAGAGTTTGTTTCAGGGCGCTTTGGCGGAAAATCTAGTCTATATATTAACCCCTATAAAAATACTGTTTCTGGTGAAATTATCCCTAAAAACTCTTTAATGTTTAAGGTTAGAAAACTACATGGAGAATTACTATTAGGAAACTTCGGAACAAAAATAGTAGAACTTATTGCCAGTTGGATGGTAGTACTTATTCTTTCTGGTCTTTACATCTGGTGGCCAGCAAGAGGATGGAAACTTAAAGGTTTTTTTATTCCAAGATTTAAAGAAGACAAAAGAACTTTCTATAGAGATTTGCATGCTATTTTGGGATTCTGGTCATCAATAGTTCTTCTGCTAATTTTAGCAGGTGGTTTTCCGTGGACTAGTGTTTTTGGAGATAATTTTAAACAGGTTCAAAAGATAACCAATACTGGATATCCAAGTACATGGAACGGCAAAGGCATTAACTCTTCCAAACTAACAAAAACACTTCAGTTAGATAAAGTTGTCCATATTGCAAAAAACCTAAAACTTGCTGGCGATGTAACCATTCAATTTCCGAAAGGAAAAAATGGTGTTTATCGTGTTTCTAACAGAACACCAGAACTGAATCTTCAAAAAGTACATCTTCTTGATCAATACACAGGAAAAGAAATTCTAAAACACAGCTGGGAAGACGTTGGTGTACTAATGCGTGGTAGGATGTGGCTAATGGCATTTCATCAAGGTGAATTTGGCCTCTGGAATTGGATCTTAATTTTTAGTACAGGAATAGCGCTTATAATTTTGTGTGTGTCTGGTATTGTTTCTTATCTTCTTAGAAAAAGAAAAGGCAAATGGGGCGTACCTAAAGTGCCTGAAAATTTTAATATTGGTTACGGAATTATAAGCATTGTTCTACTACTAGGCATTGTTTTTCCATTATTCGGAATTAGTATTATTGTAATTTTTCTTATTGAGCTTTTAAGAAAAAAGCTGAGAGCTGTCTAAAAACAAACAATACAACCACATTTGATCTATTTTTGATTGGGTGTGGTTGTTACTCATAATCAATCATTAAAAATTATTCCAATAAAAACAATACTCTTTTACTACCCAACCCTACTCCCTCCATCGCAAAGATTCCATAATAATACGCATGTCTTTTTTAAGATAGGCTGCGGCTGGTAAAATAGAATCGTAATTGGGTTTTGTATTAAAATACAATGCTCCTGTTAAAAAATGATTGGTACTATCTGTTACAAAAAACTGAGCTTGAGAAGCGGCATTACCATCTACTTCATGAAAAACCCCATATACCTTATCTTCTGGGTTTTCAAAAACTTCTGGACGGATTCCATCTGCTTTCACTGTATGGTCATAGGTTAGTTTTTCTGCATCAATAACCAGCTTTTTTAGATTACCATCAACCTTTTTATAGGTAATAAAAATAGTTCCATTCATATTAGGATATCTAATCTCAATATCACAATTATTATTACTTTTGGTAACTGCTAAAGCATTAACATCAAAACTATAGTTACAATTCTGGCTAAGCTCCATATATTTAGCTTGAGGGTATTCTAGTCGTAATTGTGCTTTTGGTTTTGGCAAGGTATCTTCTTTGCAGCTAAATACTATACTAAGCACCAACAAGCAAACCAAGGTCTTAATTTTCATTTGGCAATGTGATTTTTATTTGTTTTATTCTTTTTTTAGTCAATGCTTCCACTTCAAAAACATAATCATCAAACAATATTTTATCTCCTTTTTTCGGGAAACTTCCTGCTATTTCTAATATCAACCCTGCTATAGTTTCTGATTCTCCTTTTTGCTCTTCAAACAAACTATCATCTTCTATTTTTAGCACTCGGTAAAAATCTTTTAATGCTGTTTTCCCTTCAAAAATATAATTAAAATCATCTAGCTTAGAAAACACCAAATCTTCATCGTCAAACTCATCACTAATATCTCCAACAATTTCTTCTATAATATCTTCCAAAGTTACCAAACCAGATGTTCCTCCGTATTCATCTACCACAATAGCTACATGGTTTTTCTTCTCTCTGAATTCTAGCAATAAATCATCCAGTTTTTTGTTTTCAGGTATAAAATATGGGTCGCGTTTTAAGGCTACCCAATCAAACGCTTTTTCATCTAGATATGGCAATAAATCCTTAACATGCAACACTCCTGTAACGGTATCTATATTTTCTGCAAAAACTGGTATTCTAGAAAACCCTTGCCGTTTTACTTCTTGCAATACTTCTTCAAACTTCATCTCTTCATTAAGCCCAAAAACATCTATTCTCGGACACATTACTTGTCTTGCATCTGTATTTCCAAAGGTAACTATGCCTTCTAACATTTTTTGCTCTTCCTTAGTAGTATCCCCTTTTGAAGCCAACTCTAAAGCTTGTGACAATTGATTTACCGATAAATTCTGCTTTTGTTTTCCTAGTCTTCTATTTAAAAATAAAATAGCAGTCTTCATAGGCCCGCTTAATGGAGTAAGCATTACATTTAGAATACTTAATGGATATGCCATAAAATAAGAAAAAGTAATACTATTTCTATTGGCATAAATTTTTGGAAGGATCTCTCCAAATATCAAAATTAAAAAAGCGATTACGACTACTTCCAATAAAAACTTTAGCCAGCTTATACTTATCGCTCCAAACAAAACATCACCTAAAGATGCAAAAAGTAAAACTATAGCAATATTTATAAAATTATTGGCTACTAAGATTGTTGCTAGTAATTTTTTTGGCTTGCCAAGCAAACGCACTACAATATTTCCTTTAGTCGTATTTTTTTCTCTAATAGTATTGACATCGGTTACCGACAACGAAAAAAAAGCTACTTCTGCTCCAGAAATCAATGCAGAACAAAAAAGCAATATTAAAAGCGCCACAATTTTTAATATTACAATACTATCAACTATTAAAAACAAATAATACAAACTGTAGGGATCAGGATCCAATAGCGCTAATTTTAGTTAAGTTTAAAAGGGAAGATCATCTTCTTCTTCCTTAGAATTGGGTTCAGTGTTTGTAGAAACATTTCCTGTATCTTTTGTTGAAACTTGTTGTTCTTTCGAAGAAGGAGCAGCTCCTTGTTGTCCATCTCCTTTTGTAGAAAGAAAAGTAAAATCTACAACATGTATCTCGGTAGAATATCTATTATTACCATCTTCGCCTTGCCATTGTCTGGTTTTTAACCTGCCTTCTACATAAACCTTATCTCCTTTACTTAGGTATTTTTCACAAATTTCTGCAGCTTTATTTCTAACCACCACATTATGCCATTCTGTATTTGTAATACGCTCTCCAGTCTGCTTATTGGTATAAGATTCATTAGTTGCTATAGGAAAACGACCTAAGCAATTGCCACCATCAAAATAATGCATCTTAACTTCATCTCCTAAATGCCCTATTAGCATTACCTTATTTAGTGTACCACTCATAATTATATCTGTATCATATCAAATGTACTAAATAATTGAAACATTAAAAACCAAAAGCTGTTATAAAATTAGCAATCAATATTGGTACAGGTAATTCCTTAGCCATCTTTGTTGAAATACCATTGGGCAAGTCAGTTTTTACCTCTACTATCCAAAACCTGGTATGTATATGTTGATGCGATAATTTATGTATAATTACCTTATCATTATACATACTAATATTTGTCTCAGCTATTAATTCATCATTTACGGCTAACAATAATTCTTCTTTTTCAACAGTATTAGTTGTTTCTACCAAAGGGAATTCGTACAATTCCTGCCATATACCTTTCCCTTTTCGTTGGTTCATTAATGTATTTCCTAAAGCATCTCGAAACACCAAATAATTAAAAAAACGATTCTTAACTTTTACTTTTTTCAATTTTACAGGCAAATCATTTACCAACTTTTTTTGCAAAGACACACAACTATCATTTAAGGGACATACAGTACAATTTGGACTTTTGGGCTTACACTGTTTTGCCCCAAACTCCATTATTGCTTGATTGTATGTACCTGAAGATTTTACATCCAACATCTTAAAAGCTAATTTTTTAAAATATTTAATCCCTTCTGTGCTATTTATTGGAATAGCTACTCCAAAATAACGAGACAATACCCTATACACATTGCCATCTACAACAGATACTGCCTCTTCATAACATATAGATGCAATGGCACTAGCAGTATAATCTCCTACTCCTTTTAACTCTAAAAGCTCTTTATAGCTACCGGGAAACACCCCTTTTAGTTCTTTTGAAATAAACTTTGCTGTAAAATGCAAATTTCTTGCTCTGGAGTAATAACCTAGTCCTTGCCACAATTTTAACACTTCTTCTTCGCCTGCATTAGCCAAATCATGAATAGTGGGAAAAGCAGACTCAAAAGCCAAATAATACGGCATACCCTGCTCTACTCTAGTTTGTTGCAGCATTATTTCTGACAACCAAATCTTATATGGATCGTTTGTTTTTCTCCATGGCAAATCACGTTTATTTATGGCGTACCATTTCATCAAAATCACTGAAAAATAAGGGCTTATCAAAATATTTATTTACCTTTAAAGTTTATATAGTTAAAATTAAGTTGTTTAGGATACAAAGATGTCCAATTAATTCTTATATTTGCACACCTTTTTAAAAAATATAAATAGCGAACAAACAATTTATAACAACAATGACGAAAGCAGATATTGTAGCGAAAATTTCAGAGAAATTAGGAATGGAAAAAGGCGATGTACAGGCAACTGTAGAATCCTTTATGGACGAAGTTAAGACATCTTTAGAGAGTGGAGATAATGTTTACTTAAGAGGTTTTGGAAGTTTTATTATTAAAACTAGAGCCGAAAAAACTGGAAGAAACATTTCTAAAAACACAACTATTAAGATTCCAGCACATAACATTCCAGCATTTAAACCTGCAAAAGTGTTTATTGAAGGAGTAAAGAGTAATGTAACAATAAAATAATATTAACCATTTAAACTACACGCACTATGCCAAGTGGTAAAAAAAGAAAAAGACATAAGGTAGCTACGCACAAGCGTAAGAAAAGAAGAAGAGCTAACCGCCACAAGAAAAAGTAGTTTTAAACTACTTTTTCTTTTTTTTAAGTTCATTGAAATAGAAACCAAAAAAAGGTTTCGACGGGTACAAACACCCGTGAAAATTTTGTTTAACCCTTTTATTCGATATTTCGAATAAATACAAATTGAATCAGAGTGAATAGAGAATTGATCGTAAGATCTGGTTCCTCTGACGTCGATTTTGCCTTACTCAAGGAAGGAAAACTAATAGAATTACACAAAGAAGAAGAACAAAACGGATTTGCCGTTGGCGATGTTATGATTGCCAAAATTCGGAAACCTGTTTCTGGGCTTAACGCTGCTTTTGTAAATGTAGGCTATGAAAAAGATGCCTTTTTACATTATCACGATTTAGGACCACAATTATCTTCAATGTTAAAATTTATCAAGCGTGTAAGCACTGGTAAATTAAAAGATTATTCGTTAACCAACTTTCCATTTGATGAAGATATAGATAAAAATGGTGCTATTAATGACGTCATTAAAGCCAACCAATCTATATTAGTGCAAATTGTAAAAGAGCCAATATCAACAAAAGGACCACGTATAAGTTCAGAAATATCTATTGCTGGACGTTATATTGTTTTGGTTCCTTTTTCTAATCGTATTTCTGTCTCTCAAAAGATAGAAAGTAGAGAAGAAAAAGATCGTTTAAAAAGGCTTGTAAAAAGCATCAAACCAAAAGGTTTTGGTGTTATTATACGTACAGTTGCAGAAGGCAAAAAAGTCGCCGAACTAGACAAAGATTTACACGACCTTATTGAAAAATGGGGAAAAATGTGTAGCAAACTCTACAAAGCACCACATCCATCCAAAGTGATGAATGAGATGAATAGAGCAGCATCTATATTGAGAGATATATTTAATGACTCATTTACTGGAATACATGTAGACAACGAGACGCTTTTTTATCAGATAAAAGAATATCTGAGCGAAATAGCGCCTAAAAAAGAATCTATAGTTAAGTTGTATAGTTCAAATGTTCCAATTTATGAAAAATTTGGAATTGAAAGACAAATTAAAACATCATTCGGAAAAACAGCTTCTATGCAAAAAGGAGCTTACCTTGTTATAGAACACACAGAAGCATTACATGTTATTGATGTAAACAGCGGAAACCGTTCTAACAAAGCTAAAACCCAAGAAGGTACTGCCCTAGAGGTAAACATATTGGCAGCTTCAGAAATAGCAAGACAACTTCGTTTGAGAGACATGGGAGGGATTATTGTTGTTGATTTTATCGACATGACAAATCCTGACAACAGACGCGAACTCTTCAATCATCTTAAAGAAGAAATGAAAGATGATAGAGCTAAGCACAAAATTCTGCCCCCAAGTAAATTTGGACTTATACAAATTACTAGACAAAGAGTACGGCCAGAAGTAAATATTAAAACTATGGAGAAGAACCCTAACGGGGCTCCAGGAGAAGTTGAAGCTCCAATAGTATTGATAGAAAAAATTGCTTCCGACCTAGACAAAATCATTAGTGGAAAAAGAGGTGATGATGGTATTATTTTAAATATACATCCATTTATTGCCGCTTATTTAACTAAAGGATATTCATCTATACGTTTTCAATGGTTTTTAGACCATAAAAAATGGGTGAAAATAACACCTAGAGATGCGTATACATATCTAGAATACCGCTTTAAAAACAAAAGCGGAAAAACCATATACTAAAAAAAACCACGCCCTTAAAAGCGTGGTTTTTTTTTACCTGACCACTACTAATGCATTTAAAAAAAAATAGCTACACTGTAGCCGAAGCCACCAAAAAATTAGAGCACTATTGTGCTTATCAGGATCGTTGCCATAAAGAAGTTACTCAAAAACTAAGGCAGCTAAACATGATCCCTGAGGCTATTGCTCATATTATTTCTCACCTCATTCAACACAAATTCCTTAATGAAGAACGCTTCGCAAAAGCATTTGCCAGAGGTAAATTTCGTTTTAAAAAATGGGGAAGACAACGCATCACCAGAGAACTAAAATTTAGAGACATCTCCGCATACAATATTAAAACGGCACTTAAAGAAATTGACAATACCGAGTATCTAGAAACTTTAGAAGAAATAGCTCAAAAAAGATTAGACAGTCTTAAAGAAACCGATATAAGAAAACGCAAAAAAAAACTATTTGACTATCTCGCATATCGAGGTTGGGAAACCCATCTCATTTATGAAATCACCAACAGTCTTGTCAAATAAAAAAATTAGACGCATAAAAAAAGAGACCAATTACTTAGTCTCTTTTCTCTATTTTATTTCAACGAAAAACGCCAAAGCCAAGTTATTTATTTAACAGCAATCTTGTCTTTTTCTGCCTTTATAATATCCAAACGGTTTTGTTTAGCCGTTTCGTTACGTTCTATTTTATGTCCTGGACGCGTCCATTTTGGTTTTTCACCAAGTGCATTAAACTCAGAATCCACCTCTTCAACCGTCCTTGGCTGTACCTTTTTTGTAAATGGCTTTTGAGGGTTCATTCCTAACATTTCAAACATCTTCATATCCTCATTTACATCAGGGTTTGGAGTCGTTAGCAACTTATCACCTGCAAAAATAGAATTGGCACCCGCAAAGAAGCACATTGCCTGCCCCTCTCTACTCATTTGTGTTCTTCCAGCAGATAAACGCACCTGTGTTTCTGGCATTACAATTCTAGAAGCAGCCACCATACGAATCATTTCCCAAATCTCTACAGGCTTCTCCCCTTCCATTGGCGTACCATCCACCGCTACCAACGCATTTATAGGAGTAGATTCTGGTTGAGGATCCAATGTAGACAACGCAACTAACATCCCCGCTCTATCTTCTACCTCTTCTCCCATTCCAATAATTCCTCCACTACATACCGTAACATTAGTTTTCCTAACATTTGCAATAGTATCCAAACGGTCCTCATAACCACGAGTAGAAATCACTTTTTTATAATATTCTTCTGACGTATCTAAATTATGGTTATACGCATATAAACCCGCTTCTGCCAAACGTTGTGCTTGGTTTTCAGTAACCATACCCAAGGTACAGCATACCTCCATATCTAACTTATTAATAGTACGCACCATCTCTAAAACCTGATCAAACTCTGGCCCATCCTTTACATTTCTCCATGATGCTCCCATACAAACACGAGAACTACCCGAAGATTTAGCACGCAAAGCCTGTGCTTTTACCTGCCGTACACTCATCAAATCATTTCCTTCAATATCGGTATGGTAACGTGCAGCCTGTGGGCAATATCCACAATCCTCAGAACATCCTCCTGTTTTTACAGATAGCAATGTACTTACCTGTACCACATTAGGATCATGATGCAAACGGTGTATTGTTGCCGCTTCGTAAAGCAACTCCATTAATGGTTTGTTATATATCGCTAGTATCTCTTCTTTTGTCCAATTGTGTCTAATCTCACTCATAAATCATTGATCTAATTGATTGCCAAAAATAGTAAAAAGGATTTACCCAATAAGCAAAAATCAATTAAAAGACTTTTTCTTATGCTGTTTTTGGTTATCATTTTAGAACCGCTTATTGCCAGTTTTCGGTAGACTGCCATCAAGATCATTCTTACCTATAACGCGAATACTTCTTTTACCTATTATATTTTCTCTTTTTTTTCCGAAGCTATTCGCGCTATCCACTGTAGTTTTTGAGGTAAACACCTCAAAAAGCTGCCGCTGCTATCACGGCTAAAATGTTGAAATAGTATTGAGAATTTAGGTTTTAGTATTGATACCAAAAACACTTTCACAATATATAGTCAAACTATAACAACAACAGCCCCAAACACAACATCTATTTTTCTTACTTTAGCTAACACACTAGTTTTGAAAACAAACGATAGTTATTATGAAAATCCACACCCTATTCAATCCTAGATACAAAATTGTTATTCACGCTCTAATCCTAATTGGATATTTAGCCATCATAATCCCTACATTTTTTTTAACTGAAACAAAAATTAGCAGCTTTATAACATCAGTAAGCTTAGAACTTATTTCCTTATACATATTAGCATTATGGATAATACCTCAACTTATTTCAAATACAAAAAAAGGAATCTTACTACTCTTTGGTTTTCTAATCATATACTTTAATCCTTATACATTTTTTAAAAACTACAACAACCTTAATTTCTTAGAAGAGATACACAACCTTTTTACTCAAATTACCCCAATAGCCATAATGTCATTTTTTTATAGCATTATTATTTTTGACTCAGAAAAACTAAAACCATTATTCTTAAACAAAAAATTCGAAATTCTTATTCACACACTAATCATAGCCCTAATAACTGCTTTTACCTTTAGTCCAAGCATAAACATGGGCAAAATATTTTTCACAGCAATCCCAGTTTACGCCTGCGCAATCTTCTACTATATTCATACTTTTCTTTTACTTCCAACGCTAATAACCCATAAAAAAAACTACAAATACACTGTTTACCTTACCATATGTCTTATTACATACTACGGAAGCATTATCTATTTTTCAAAAAACACTTCCGATTTCCACAATCAACCCCTATATCTATTTATCAAAAATAACTTCCATTCCACTACCATTGTACTCATCGCAATATTAATTCCATCCTACCTATACGGATACAAAAGAGCAAAATCCAAAAAAGAACAAAACATGCTTACTACACAACTAGCAGCTAAAAACACAGAGCTTCAATTGCTAAAATCACAAGTAAACCCTCATTTCTTATTCAACTCGCTCAATACATTGTACGCAACTGCTCTTAACGAAAAAGCAGATAAAACCGCGGAAAGCATTACAAATTTAGCTAGCCTTATTAGGTACATGCAAGAAGACATTAACAAAAATCTCATCGTTTTAGACACAGAAATTCAATACATTAAAGACTATATTAGCATTCAAGAACTCCGTTGTAAAACCCCTCCTAACATCACCACAAATTTCAAAAACATCAAAAACCATACAATAAGTCCAGGAATATTGATGCCATTTATTGAAAACGCGTTTAAATACGGAATAAACCCCAACAAAAATTCATCTTTAGATATCTCTATTATCGGAAAAGAAAAAACAATACTATTTGAATGCACTAATACTTTTAACAAAAACAAAGTTTACCACCAAGAACAAGGTTTCGGAATCGGAATTAAAAACACCAAACAACGCCTGAATCTTATCTACCCTAATACTCACCAACTAGACATCTCTAACGAAAATGGTGTTTTCAAAATATCACTTAACATAAATATTACAAAATCATGATGATAAACGCAATAGCCATAGATGACGAACCTAAAGCTATAGAAGTAATACAACATCTTATCAACCGTATTGATTACCTTTCTTTAATTCATCATTTTCACAACTCAGAAGACGCCATCACTTTTTTAAACGAACAACCTGTAGATTTAGTTTTCTTAGACATTAACATGCCTGAAAAATCGGGATTGGACTTATTAAAAGAAATAGATCGTCCTGTAAACATTATTTTTACCACTGCCTATACAGAACACGCCCTCGAAAGCTATAACTACAACGCAATAGACTACCTCTTAAAACCTTTTTCCTTTAGCCGATTTTTGTCCGCAATAGAAAAAGCAAGAAATAAAATTAAAAGTAAACAACTCTCTCAACCATTTTTCTTTATTAAAGATGGATTTAAAAACATAAAAATAACTTTTAAAGACATCCTTTTCATTAAAGGATCAGGAAACTATTTAGAAATACACACTGTAGGTAAAATTCATATTTCAAGAATGACATTTAAAAACATTATTGAAAAAATACCTGCTGCTGACTTTATTAGAACTCATCAATCATACCTCGTTAATACACAACACATAGATAAGATTGAAAACAACAAAATACACATCAACACAACCAGAATTCCCATAAGTGAAAAATATAAAAACACCCTTTACAAAAAACTAAATCTAACATAAAACAAACTGTTAAAAACAATTAATTTCTCCATTTATAGAATTAAAACACCTATATTGTTTACTGTATTCAACGAACTATCATTATCATGACAACAGTAGACTTAAAAAACATTGAATGGAATAGTATCGAAAAATTTACTTTTCGATTCCTATTCGTATATTACTTTTTTATCATATTCCCTTTTCCTTTCGGAAAAATGCCTTTTAATATTGGACTTGTTATTTTTGATTGGATCACTAAGTTTTGGGAAATTACCACACCTCTATTTGGTAAATATATCTTACAACTTTCCAGTGACGCTAATGTAACAACTTATGCCTCTAGTGACACACATTTTCATTATGCTTTGCTAATATTTCAACCCTTTTTAGCACTAGTAATTGCAACATTATGGACAGCAATTGACAGAAAAAGAAAGCAGTACAAAAAACTATACCTATATCTAATAACCGCACTACGATACTACCTTGCTATAACCATGATTTCTTATGGCTTTTCCAAAATATTCCCTTCTCAGTTTGGAATCATGCAACAAACAACATATTTAACAACATACGGAGACAGTAGCCCCATGAACATGTTATGGGCTTTTATGAGCCACTCTACCAATTACCAACAATTTGGCGGGTATCTAGAGCTCATAGGAGGACTATTACTACTACACAGAAAAACATACATTCTTGGCGCAATTAGTTCTTTTGGCGTAATGCTAAATGTATTTGCACTTAACCTAGCTTTTAATGTTTGGGTAAAATTATATTCTGGAAGCCTACTACTAATGAGTATTGTTATTATTACGCCTGAACTTAAAAAACTCGTTAAACTCTTTGTTTTCAATAAATCCGTTAGTTTTTCTTCTATTCAACCCTATTTTAAAGAAAAAAAATGGAATAGAGTTGCACTAGCTATAAAAATAGTATTTATCATAACCATTTTAATAAGCAAAACACAAGACCATATTAAACGTAGCAAAAACGTTACCTCGGCAACACCGCTTTTTGGCATTCAAAACGTACAACAATTTTCACTCAACAAAAACACCACACTTTCTTCTGCCAAAGATAGCATCCGATGGAAACACCTTTTAATAGACAAACGATCTGGTATCATTATTACCATGGACGATAAAAAGCATCGTTTTGCCCAAAAAATTGATACCCTAAAAAAAACCATAACCTTTGAAAGCTATAGAGACAGCACCAATAACTACAAGTTTAACTACACAAAAACTGGCGACCTCTTAAAACTTAGCGGAATTCACAGAAGTGATACGCTAAATATTATCCTTAAAGAAAAAAAGAAAAACGAATTTAAGTTAGAAAAAGAAAGATTTAACTGGGTAACAGATTTCTTTTTCTAACTTTTTTGCACAAAAAACCGTTTTGCACACAGAAACCAAGGCAAAACGGTTTTAAATATCATATAACCACAATTTAACTACTTCTCTAACCCTCTTTTCAATACTTCTTGAATCCCTTCTAAGTGCTCGCTAAATTGTATCATCTGAGACAATATCTGTCCCATATCATTTTTATTTCCTAATCCTTTTAGCTTGTTATTTTTTATAAATGTGGTTTTTATAACATCCCAACGCTCTTGCTCTGTTATGGTCAACACATCCGAAAGTTCTTTATACTTTAAAAGATTGGCTTCAGCGGCACTTGTTAATGTCTGAGATTCATTATTATAATGCGATTGCAATACGGTTTCTAATTCTTCATCATTCATTACCGTTACTACTTTACTCACCAACTTATTCATATCCCTATACGAACCTTGTAGCTTAAAAGACGGTTCTGTCCTATCAGCATCTTCCATTGCTGCCGATTTTATATAATTAGCATTTACCAGCATTACTCGATCTCGTATGGTAATCACCTTTTTCAACACCGAAATATAATCCTCTACCTCCTGCTTAGCGTAATTACCTTTTAACTCTATTCCTTCTCTTGTTCCTGATGCTACCATATTGATAAAACCATAAATATCCTCAAAATACTTGCTGCTCAACTGATGCAACACTGGATTGGAAGTCAAAGAATTCTCAATTAAACTCAACTTAAATAAATCGGCAGTATCGCCAATAATATCTCCTAAATTATAAATATCAGCACGATTGGCTAACATATCTGGAATCTGAAATTTATCTCCGCTTTCGGTATATGGATTCCCTGCCATAATAACACAGAACTTCTTAGACTTAAAGTCGTATGTCTTTGGCCTTCCATTATATACTCCTTCAATTTTTCGTGTCCCATCAGCAAGAGAAATAAATTTCTGCAAAAACTCTGGATTACAATGCTGAATATCATCTAAATACAACATCACATTATTTCCCATTTCAAAAGCTAAATTCAGCTTTTTTAACTCTTCTCTAGTAGCTGCATTTTTTGCCGCCATAGGATCAACAGATGTTACTTCGTGCCCAATAGCTGGTCCATTTATTTTCATAAACACCAAGCCTAATCTATTGGCCAAATACTCCATTAATGTAGTTTTTCCATACCCGGGAGGGGAGACCAACAACAACATCCCCATACGGTCCGTACGCTTGGTTTCACCAACACTTCCCAATTGCTTGGATAAATTATCACCAAACAATGGCAAATACACCTGGTCTATTAACTTATTACGAACAAAAGAAGACAATACTCTTGGCATAAACTCATTAAGACGTAATTCCTCTTTAAGGGTATCCGTAACCTTATGCTTCGCCTCTTTGTATGCTAAATACGCAGGTACTTCTACCTCCACAAATAAAGACATCTCTACTATAAACTGATGATAATTAAAACTAAAACTGCTTTCAATTATAGTATTGTGACTGCCATTCAATTTGTTTATCTCTTGAGAAGGCGATATGTTTTTTACTTCAAAAACCACATGTTCTCTAAATAAAAGCAAGGAAATAATTTCATATAAATACTGTTCTTTTTCTGGTGCATTAACCTCCAGATAAGAACTTACCCATTGCTTTAATAAGCCAATTTTTGCCCCTAAATTTATTGCTGACTCTAAATGAGTTTCTAATTTTACAAATACTTTATTTTTTTTAAGTGACTTTACAAAAGCCTCAAATTGTTCTTGTGCTACTGAGCTCACACAAAAAGTATTATCAACACTCAATTCTACAAATAAATATTCAGCAGCCAAGGCAACTTCATCCTCAGAAAACACCTCTATTCCAAAAAACATATCTTCTAAAACAGGCTTCATCTCTAATAACATTTTGCCAATTAGCTGCTCATAAGCCATGCTTTTGGGATACATTTTTAAGACCTCTCCTGAGGCTTTTATATTTGCATTCCATGTTGCCTTATTTCCGTTTTGCAGGTTATTCCAAAAACAGATGGCCAACGCTCTTATTTTTGCCGAAAAACGCAACAAGCCCAAATCATGATGTTTTTCTATCAAAACCTTTAACACTTGTACTGCATCTACATCATGAACCCCCTTTACATAACCTTCAGAATACAACTTGCTGCTTTCCTCTTTTACAAGAGCCAATATGCTTTCTTGATTTAGGTTGCGCAACTCTTCCCCATCAAACTTTTTAAATATTTTATAAGCTAGATAATTAGCACGATAGATTTTATCATTTTCAGAAACCAATTCTTGATCCCAATATTTTTGAGAAGACACTAGGGTTTCATCTACTATTTTTTGATAAAAATCGGTTCCGGTAAGGTGATAATACAACTCTTCATCTTTATAAACTATGGTTAAATCTAAAGGCTGCTTGTTTACTCCAAATTTATGTTTCCCTAACTTTATTATATTCTCCCCATCTTCATATAAATCTTGTCGATCTTTTAACTTCCGAATAGCATCTTCCTTGGCAGATTTTAGTTGAGTTTCTATCATTTCTGCCTTTCCACCATCATCTAAATCCTGCAATTGAGAAACAATATCTCTAAGCTTACTTATCATTAAATCAGCAGCAAAATACCCATTAATATCCACTGTTGAATCAAAACTTAAAGCCTTAGTTCCTACTCCTTTTAATATTCTTTTAGCAGCTTTCTCTAGGGCTACTGCTTTTTTGTTTCGCCCTTCAACAATACTGTTTTTACGAGCTTCAAAAGCATTATATACTTCCTCTCGTTTTTCAATAATCTGCACAATAAAGTCTTCAAAATCGGCAAATCTAGCTTCTAATTCTTCTAACTGGATTGAGACTTTATTAAGTAACTCTTCCGTTTTTTCAGGAGTATCAGAAATATCCAAATAATTGATAATACTCTGATCTACCAATTTTAATTGTGCAGCAAACTCTGCAGTAGCTTCTTTTCCCCCTAATGATTTGATGCTGTTTTTGATCCCTGCCTTCAACTGGTTTATTGTTGCGAAAATCAAAGAAATATTGTCAATAATCTTGGTGGATTGTGAGGTGTCTTCAATTTTTAAATTGGATACAATCTCTATCAGCATTTCTAGATCCACAACCACTTGGTTAACCTCTGTTTCTAGCTTTTTAGCATCAATAACCTTTGTTATATCTGCAAGTTCTTTTTCTTTTGCTATTACTCTTGTTTGATAAGGCACCAAAGCCTTATCATCTAATAAAAACTGTACACAACGCTCTGATATCTTATCGTTTTGGGCTGTAATTTGTACTTCTATATCTTCTATAAAAGCAGTATCTACATACCGAATCTCGTTTAATCCAATAACTTCTCCTCTTAAGGTACGCAATTGCGATAATACACCCACAAAATCATCAATAGTCCTAAAAGAAGTGCTATTTATTTTTCCAAAAAGCGCTGTACTCTTGTCTGCAACTTCATTAGTGATATTTGATGCCGTTTTTCTAAGCTGAACTACCTTTTCGAACTCATCTATTGCCGCATTAGCAGCATTATTAATTTCTTGCAACGGAAGTACTAACTCCTGAGTCTCTGATTCCCGAATCCAATAATAACTATCAATTACATCTAAAGACTGCTTTGCAACATCATCATACAAACCATCATAATTATCTTCTTTATTCAATAATGTAATTAGCCCTTGACATTCCGCCATCGCTTTTACAATATCCTTATTTCCGATTTTATATAATAACGAATCTTTATGTTCCGATGGCAATACATCTGCTTTTACAAAAGGGGTTTGCCAAATTTGAATTACATGGTGTTTTGTTTGTTCTTCTTCAGTTTTAAAATAACACAATTCTCCTCCTTCCAAAAAGGTAAATCCATTGCAAATAATTGGTGTTTTTACCTCTTGAGAGATTACATTATAGGACATTAGAATATTGATTCCTTTTTCTGCATGATAAAAAACATAGATATAATCTTCTCCATTAGGAGATACTATTTTTTTCTGAAAATTAAGATTAGAAATACCATGATCAAAAAGCTTAAATGTACCTGATTGCAGATAATATCCATTTGGATAAATTATACCTTGGTCGTCTGGAAGTAAAATAGCAGCATCACCAATACTTTGTATTTTTTTTATTTCTTGAATTTTATGATTGTAGACAAAATAACGTGATGTTTCTTGAAATGGTTTGATTTCTAAAACGATTAGATTTCCTAAATCAGCATAACGATATTGGCCGTCATCTAAGGTCTGATCTACATGTGTTACCGCTTCACTAAAAACCCCTTTTCCATCGTCTGTATTGTCTTCTATTTTGATAGTTAAATCCCCACCTACAGTTTCAACAAATACTTTATCAAGAATAGAAATATGAGGATGGGTTCCATATCGATGCATATCTCTACTAACTTCTTTCCAATTAAAATCGTACTGATTTGGATAACGAAATTCATTTTCGCTTCTATTATCAACATATTTTAAACCATCGTCTGTAATCAACCATTTGAAGGTCTTAATATCGGTAACACTATCACTTAATTGAAAAACCAAGTGCAAATAATTACCAATTACAGCAAACTTTGAGAATATAGTATTCCTATAATACTTATATAGATTTGTAAAATCAGAAATAAAGATCTCGTCTTGAAACAGGGCTAAAGATTGTGTTGTAAAATGATCTCCATCATATTTACATACTTCAAACACATCGGATAACAGTATCTCTGTTCGCAATCCAAAATGCACATTATAGCCAAAAATACAGAGGTTATTAATAGTTATAATATCTCTTGCGATACAACTACTTTTGGTATTGATTCTATTATTGGCAATTAACTTAGTTTCTACGCTTCCAAAAACAGTTGCTCTCGCCAAATTTAGCTTCCCTAGTCGATCTTGCAACTCTACTTTTTGTTTCTGCAAGCGCCCTTGGATAATCTCATAAGTACCTCCATCGAGCTGAACAACATTCTTCGACATTTCTTTATCCTGCATTTATCTTTATTGTTTTTTAAAAACTTGTTCTCGATACTATTTCACTTCCGTTTCTCTTTGGCAAAATCACTCGAACTGACATTCAATTCCTCATCAACTATACACACTACAACTCAACTGTCACATCGAGTGAATTTGAATAATGCAATGGAGCAAATTTGTATCGAGATGTTTCACTTACCCAATCCTGTTCTCGATACTATTTCACCTTCGCTACTCTTTGGCAAAATCACGAACTGACAAGACAGTTACTTAAAATTCTTCTTCGCTAAATTTACTAAACTTTCATAATCGCCATTTATCAAAGCAATTTTCTTCGCTCTTGACCACTTTTTTATCTGCTTTTCTTTCTCAATAGCTACCTCAACATTTGTAAACTCGCAATAAAAAACTAACTCAACCGGTCTTCGCCTAAATGTATAGCTCTCCTTATGTTTTCCTTTTTGATGTTCAACCATCCTCATTTCCATTCGAGAAGTAACACCTGTATAAAAAGTATTATCTGAGCATCTTAATATGTATACATAATAAATTTTCATTTCATTGTTCTCGATACTATTTCACCTACGCTTCTCTTCGGTAAAATCACTCGAACTGACATTTAACTAACTAATCTTCTTATCTCCCATCCCTAATCCATTAGCAAGGTTTAGGAGATTTGTAAATAAGTTGTTTTCGTCTGCACTTGTTGTTTTCTGCTTCAAATCCATTAAAATATTGGCAATGCTTAAGTTTTTGATATCTTCAGATGATACACCATACTTATCAGCAAACTCCTTTACTTTTCCAAGCAAGTTTCCTTTTACATCTTCACTTCCCAAAATAGCATCTTTTACCTCTTGAACAGTATCTGAATGCTTCACCAATCTATCATATCCTTTGGCTTTAGTAATCTGCCCAATTATCTGATCGAAGAACATTGTTTCTCCACCAACAATATCAATATTAGAAGCCCTAAGCGCTTCTCCAATTACCTGTGCCTGTGCATCTGCGATATCTTTTTGGATATTGATTTCTGCTAAATCTACTTGTAATTCTTTTTCTAATCGCAATTTAAATTCTTCATGTTCTTTTCCAACACCATTTAGCTTCTTCATTGCTTCAGCCTTTTCTTCTATTCCTGCTGCATCTGCCAGCGCTTTTTCTTTAATCACTTCTGCTTCTGCTATTCCTTCTTTCTTAAGCGCTGCTGCTCTTGCTTCTATTCCTGCCGCCTCAGCTTTTGCTTTCTTCTCTATAATTAAAGCCTCAACTATACCTTCTCTTTCTACAGCATCCGCTTTTGCATGCATTACTTGCGCTTCTGACATTCCCACAGTTGCCTCTTCTTTTGCCTGAGCTTCTGCTAATATTTTTCTAGCTTCTGCTTCTTTTTCACTTGCTTGCTTTTTAGCTAAAGCTTCTATATTAATTTCCTCGGCTTGTTGTTTTGCAGCTTCTTTTTGTGCTTCTGCTGATTTAATTACTCTAACCAACGCTTGCTCTGCTTCACCTTCTGCTACTGTAATTTTCACCTGCTTATCACGATCTGCAGTTTTAAAAGCCTCAATATCTTTCATACTCTCTCGCTCTTCTACCACACCTTTCTCTAACATTACACGATCGCGAATAACATCTTGAATATTTTTCTTTTCTACTTCTACAACCTTTTCTTTCTCTATTTGTGCTAGTGTTACAATTCGTTCTCTTTCGGTAGCCTCCAACATTCTGTCTTTTTCAACTCTTTCGGTTTCTACAACATCGGTACGTTCTTTATTTTTTGATGCTACAATAACCTGACGTTGCTTATTTTCTTCAGCTACTTGCAATTTTTCCTCTGTTGCTATTCTTGCCGTTTCAGATTTAAGACGCTCTTCTTCTCCCACTTTTAGTATTTCTGCCTCTTCCCTAGACATAATATTAGCAATCTCCCTCTTCTGCTGCTCTTCTTTTTCCGCTAACTGCTTGTCCAATTCTAATATAGCTTCTCTTGCCTCAACATCCTGCTTACGGATTATTTTTTCTTCGTCTCTTTTAATTAAATTTGACTTTACATTCTGAGCTGCAGTTAATTCTGTAATCTTCTTTATCCCTTCTGCATCCAATATATTATCGGCCTTTAAAAACGATACTGGTGTCTGCTCTAAATAATCAATAGCACAATCTTCTAACGTATAACCATTAAGATCTGTACCTATAATATCTACAATCTCGTCTCTAAACTCGCGCCTAGCCTCATACAATTCTATAAATTGGAATTTTTTCCCAACAGTCTTTAATGCTTCCGAAAATTTGGCTTCAAACAACTCCTCTAATGTAGTATGGTGTGATGCTCTTTCGCAACCAATAGTTTGAGCTACTTTTTTAATAAATTCCACTTCATTATTAACACGAACAAAAAAGGCAACCTTAATATCTGCTCTCATGTTATCCTTACACACCAAACCATCATTACCTAGCCGTTCTATCTGAATTTTCTTTACAGAAATATCCATAATCTCTACCCGATGAAATACTGGAACCACATACATTCCTCTATCTGTTGCCACTTTTGTACCCTTAAAACCGGTACGCACCAAAGCTTGACCTTGAGGTACCTTTTTATAGAACATTGCAACTATTGCAAAGTATAAAATGATTAAGAAAAGGAGCAATCCAATACCCATTCCTACTATTTGAAGTAAACTATCTGCCATATTATTTGTGTTTATTTATTTGTGTTTTTGTGCGTAATAAAACGCCTTATCACTACTCTGTTTTATAATTAGTATTTCATCTTTATACGCTATTTGCTCTCCATCATAAGACTTAATGTATATTGACAGATTATTTCCTTCAGCAACCACTTCTGCCGACCCCATTTTTTCCTTACTGATAGTAGACAACGAAAGCCCTCTTCTGCCCACAATATCTATTGGCTCATCTCCATCTTGATTCAAATTTTTAAAGAAACTTTTAAATGGAGTAGTAAATATTTTGGTAATAATTAGAGACGGTATAATACCAACCAACATTAATACAAAACCAAAACTATTGTTATAACTTAAAGTCAATACTGTACTTACTGTGGTACATATCCACCAGATAAAAATCCAACTTGTAAACGTAAACATAAAAGGCAATCCTACAAAATTGAAGTAAATAAGTATTACTTGCCACCATTTTAATGGCTTTTTCCTATACTCTCCAACTACGTCTTCTTTATTAATTTCTGCATTGGCTATATCATGAAAATCAACATTGCCACCCTCAATACCCATATCTACATCTGCATCGATATCTACATCAATGTCCACATCAACATCAAAATCTAAGTCAAAATCAATTCCTGAAAACATGGTAACAATCCAGTACAGGATTAGGATAATCACCAATAGTGTTAAGGTAATATTTACTGTTGAAAAAATTATGTCTATAATGGAATCCAATTCTTATTCTTTTTTATCTTGATTAAACCCTAATTGTTCTTTTAATTTTGCCAACTCATCTTCGGCAGTTGTATCGGTAATATCGACAGCATTGTCTATTTCTTGATCTATACTTTTAGACGCATCGGCAATATCACCATAAGCCTCAGCCAAAGCTTCTTCCTGACTTACCTTGTCCTTCATTCTTTCTAGCATGGCAACAGTACTTGAACTATCAATTTCTGCCATTTGCTTATTCAAGTCCTTGGTTGCTTTAGACACTTTTACTCTTGCCTTAAGTGTTTTTAATTCACTTTCCCATTTGCTAATATTCTTTTTTACCTCTGCAATATTTTTGTCCAATTTGGCAATAGAATCCTCAAACTTAGTTTCATTTTCTTTTGCCAGTACCACATGTTTTTGATTTTCTTCCTTTTTAATCAATGCTTCTTTGGCCAAACGATCTGCTTCTGGGCTATCCAGAGCTCCACTATGTCCTTTTTTTAATATCAACATTGCTTTTTGTTGATAATCTTCAGCTTTTGCAGAAAATTCTTCTACCTCATTTTTTGCCCGTATTGCAAGTGCCTTTACCTGAGCTAAAGATTCTAAGCTTTTATTTAAATCGCCTTTCATATCTCTAATGCCTTGTTCGGTCATCTTAATTGGGTCTTCCATACCATCTACAGTTGCATGCGCCTCTGCTTGTCCTATTTTAAACAATCTTTTGAAAAAATTCATCCTACTAATATTTTGAAAAATTTATAATTTGCTCCGAATATTCGCTCAACAACAATCCAAGCGAGTTAAGCGAAGCTTCTAACTCGTTAAGGTCTAAATGCTCTACTTGTAATGTATCTCTAAAAATAACTTTTCTACCAGAAGCGTCTAAAACAAATGCCCCATGCACAATATCTCTATTTTTTTGAAGTAAACTTCTAAATACATCTTCACTTTTATTACGGATATCAAAAATGTGTTGTTCCATAATTAAAATGGGAGAAGCTACTCCTATAATTAAATTCTTAATTCCTTCACTTTCTCTGCTAATCATTAACACTCCATCCGCAACATTCTCATAAGTAATATCATATTGAAGTTGCATTACATACTCCTTAACCATCTTAAAATGTGCTTCCATAAATCGTAAACGTTATATTTTGATTATTATTTTCGTTATTGACACTATCAATATTACAAAACTTACACTAAACTCAGCACTAATTTAAACACAAAAGCTATGATAATATATATTACATGGATCATTTTTATATTGGAGTTAATTTAGTCTAATTGCTAAAATTTTTAGCAATTATTACTTTTTGTGCCAAAAAAAGTAGCTGATTAATAAAAATCTATTTATATTAGCTAAACACAAATGCAATAACTAATATTATTAGCGTAAATATACAAATAAAATCTTTAATTGCAAATTAAATTAGCAAAATATGTCGTTTTTCGGAAAAAACATCAAAAAAATAAGACACGTTAAAGGATTAAGCCAACAGGCTTTCGCAGAGCTATTTGAGCTAAAAAGAGGTACTCTTGGGGCTTACGAAGAAGGAAGAAGTGAACCAAAAATAGAAACTATCATTAAAATTGCTAATTATTTTAGCATTAAAATTGACAATCTGCTTACTAATGACATCACCGTTAATCAATTATTAAAATTTAAAGGCGATCTAACTACTTATGCTGAAAATGCAAGTACCATACAGTTTTCCAAAATACCATGCATTAACGAAAACAACCTAAACGAATACCTACTTTCACACAAAAACCCTGAATACATAACCGAGTTACCTTATTTGCAGCTTCCATTAAATCTTACTAAAAACTTTAGGGCATATACTGTTAGTAGTTTAGAAATGACCAAACACGATAGTGGTTTTTATCCAAAAGACATTGTAATTGGAGAAGAAGTGCCCAATAACATTATAAAAAAACTAACAAATGGTACTCTTGTTTTTGCTCTTGTAAACAACAGTATTATTTTTAGAAGACTATATATTACTGGAAATACTATTATACTAAGAGCAGATCATAAAAATATTGAAGATGAAACATTTCCAATTAAAGAACTAAAAGAATTATGGCGTGTGCGCTATGTGTTCTGTAAACGTATTCCTGAATTTGGAAATGATTATAATGACAAGCTACAAAACATTGAAATTGAATTACAAAAGATCAAAAATCAAATCAATTAAACCCCGATTTAAGCCTTTGTTAGCAATACACTTACTGCATTACCACCAAAACCAACGGCGTTAACTAAAATATGCTTTATTTTATTCGGCTCTTTACTTTGAAGATAAGGCACATCAATAAATTCTTGACGCTGTAACATCAATACTGCAAGTTCCAAACTCAATATACCCGAAGCACCAAAAGTGTGCCCTATTTTCCATTTATTAGTGGTTAAAGCAGGTAATTTTTCACCAAAAACCTTTTTTATAGCATTATATTCAGATAAATCTCCCTTTACCGTTCCTGGAGCATGCATCACAACAACATCTAAGTCATCTGGACTCAAATCTCCCAATGCCATCTTCATTGATTCTTGAAAACATTCTGCTTCTTTGGTTACTGAAACCGAATGCGTTAACACTTCTGTAGCATAACCTACACCCACAATATATGCAAGTGCATTTGTGTTATCACCAATTTCCAAGCAAGCAACTCCTGCTCCTTCCCCCAAAACCATTGTATTTTCGGTTTTATCTAAATTTAATGCCTGACACGGATATGCTTCCTCATTTTTAGCATATACTTTTAAAGCCTGCATTTGCGCAATAGTAAATGCCGTTAGTGGCGCTTCACTACCACCGATCATAAATTTATTTGCCATACCTGATTGCAACCAAGCAACACCATTTAGCAACGAATGCAATGCTGTAGAACAGGTTATGGAATGGCTAATATTTGGTCCTTTGCTTTGCAAGTCATGAGCCAACCATGAAGAGATATTACCTAGGGTTGTTGTTGGAGAACTTAACGTAGAAGACTTTTTTTTTACCAAAAACTCCTCATAATATTCTTCAAACAAGGCCGTAGCCCCTCTTGAAGACCCAATATTAATCCCAAAATCATCTCCTACACGCCACCCAGCCTGGTCTATAGCTTTTCTTGCCGAATACATCGCAAAAAGCACTGTATCATCCAAAAATTTGTACTTTATGTCAGAATTTCTTAATATTCTAATTTCTTCTTTTATACTTGCGGTAACAGTAACACCTAAAACCGTCTGATCTTTTAAATCCAATTCGGACAGACAATGTTGTGCTTGTTTATAATTGGCCCACACTTCATCTTGTGAGTTTCCCAATGCAGAAACCGAACTCATGCCCGTAATAGCTATAATTTGCTTCATCATATATTTTTCGAATACCGAAGCCGCAAAGGTCTGCATTTTTTAACGCTCTTGGAAAGATAATTTGTGAAAATTAAACGGTAATTAGTACAATTATAACATACACAAGTATGGTTTAGTCGAAATTTACTAAGTTAGCTAATATAGACTCCAATAAATGTTGAACAATTATATTTCGTACTTTACTGATTGCTACAAAGCAGACAATAGGGCATTTTCTATTTTAAATTTCTTTTCTTCCAAATACGAAAGCCAACTTATTATTAAACAAAAAGAAGAACTTGTTAATGATGAACTTCCTTTTCAGTATTTACCGATAGAAATTGGTAAATCTATTCAGCAAAATTTAGAACTTTACAACCATGACAAAGAGCTTTTGTATTGCTCTTTATTTTTTATCGGCAAAAGAAAAAATTTCCAAAGCCGTATTACAAATATCATTGCTCCGTTATTTTACTACCACGCAGAAGTTATAACCCATGATGATCTGCCTTTTGTAAAACTAAATCTTGAAAAAGAAAGAACGCTAAACATTGCCTTTTTAAAAACACTCTCCTACAAGACAAACTTTAATGTTTTTTATAATGAACTAGAAGAACTTCTTATAAAACATCCTTGTATTAACAATGACTTTATCCTCTCACTAAAAGAACTACTAGAATTTCATATCGATAATCTAAAAACGCAAATACTAGATTTTCCAAAACTAAAATCTGCTTCTTTTCTAAAAAAGAACGCAACAGAAACAATCGAAATAGAACAGTTTGAACTACATTCCGCATCAGGAGTTTTAATCTCAAGCAAAGCTAACAATATCAACGGAGTTGTTAATGAGTTAAATATCCTTAGCCATGAAAACAATCTTTCTACAGGGCTTAACTATTTTTTCTCTAAAGAAAAGGAAATTCCAAATTTCTCTAAGACTGATTTTAAGATCCCAGCATTACTAAATGTGGCACAAGAACATATTGTTTACAACGCCAACTCTTATTATAAATCTGTTATTTTTGGCCCATCAGGAACTGGTAAATCTTATACAATATCTGCAATTGCTCAAGATTATATTAGCAAAGGAAAAAGTGTACTCATAGTTACCAAAACCAGTCAAGCCCTAAATGTCTTAGAGGAGAAATTGAATGCCTTCAAAATAGGTCAATTTGCAGTAAAAATTGGAGGTGATTACTACAAAAGAAGTATCAAGAGCTATTTAAACAAAATTGCGAATGGTTTTTTTCATAAGAAGTATTCTGCTAGTAAACATCAAATCATAAGAAAGCAATACCATGAACTTTATGATAAAATAACAGCTTTTGAGAAACAATTCAATCAAAAAATAATAAAAGAAGGCAAACGGGTCGAAAGCATCTTTGACAAAAGCTTCTTTTCAAAAATCACAAATAGCATAGATCTCATTTTTTTTAGATCCTTTGAGCAAAAAGAATGGGAAATTATTGAAGAATACTATCAGCTACTTCAAGATTTTGAAAAAACAGCTGATGCCTTTTTATTTCAATCAGTTCTTAGCGATATTGTTAAACATGCTAATGAAAACAGGCTTGAGCTCTTAAAACTTGTTAATGTTTTTGAAAGTAAAGACAAAGCGGAAGCAAACAATCAACTAAGAACAATAAACCCAAAACTCCTCGTAAAATTTCTTCCGTTATGGCTAGTAAAAATTGATGAGATATCTAATGCAATCCCCTTAAAAAAAGAACTCTATGATATTGCTATTGTTGACGAAGCAACGCAATGTGATATTGCATCTTGTTTGCCTGTTTTCCAAAGAGCAAAAAAAGTAATTGTAGCCGGTGACACCAACCAACTTAGGCACATTAGCTTTCTGTCTAAAACACAAATGTTTAACTTTCAGAAAAAGCATAAATTAACAACTAATAATAATTTTGACTATAGAAAAAATAGTCTGTTAGATTTCATTTTAGCAAACACCCCAGATGGCAAACAAGTAGTTCTTCTTGATGAACATTATAGATCGCTTCCTGAAATCATAAATTTTAGCAATAAGCAATTTTATCATAATTCTTTACGGATTATGACTGATATTCCAAAAAACAAAAACAAACGAGCCGTTTTTATTAAAAAAATCAAAGGAAAGCAACTAAACTCTGGTACTAATGAGCATGAAGCCAAACAGATATTAAAAAAAGTAAAACAGATTATTTCAAAAGAAGAATCATTTACAAAAAAACAAGCCAGCACTATAGGAGTTCTCTCTCCTTTTAGACAACAAACAGATTATTTAACAAAACTTATAAAACAAGAGCTAAACCTTAACCAAATAAAAAAACACAAATTAAGACTAGGTACTCCATACCATTTTCAAGGTGAAGAAAAAGACTATATGTTTATCTCAATGACAGTTGATAACAATTCTCATTTTGCTAGTCTTAATTACCTTAACAAAACTGATGTTTTTAATGTAGCCATTACTAGAGCAAAACACGAACAACATGTTTTTATATCAGTAGACACAAAACTACTAAACCATAACTCTTTGCTTAGGATATTCCTAGAAACCTACAGCGACACAGATACATCATGCAACTCACTCCCAATACAAGATAAATTTAGCAAAGAAGTTATCGCCTTTTTAACCACAAAAAAAGTCAATATTCATCCAGGCTATCATATTGCAGGTCTATCTATTGATATTCTTATAGAAAAGGAAGGCAAATATTTAGGAATTGATCTTATTGGTTATCCCGGTGATTTCAAAGCTGCTTTTTCTATAGAACGCTATAAAATTCTGAATAGAGTAGGTATAGAAATACTTCCGATCTCATATATATCTTGGGAACACCAAAAAGAAGTCATCATCCAAAAACTAGAAAATAAAATATTCTTCCTCTAATTCATTCATTTTTGTATATTCATAGCTCAATACACTTAACATGACAGAACACCATCAAAAAAGTTGGTTTGCCAGAAATTGGCCATGGGCAATTCCTCTTGGAGGATGCCTAACCTTTATAATTGTAATTATCGTATTTGCCAGCTCTGTTATTTTTGGAGTGAATTCTTTGATTAAAAGTTCTACTCCGTATCAAGACGCCATAATAAAAGCCAATACCAACGAATATGTAGATGACCTATTTGGCACACCTATAGAAAGTGACGGAATGCCCATGGGAAATATTTCACTAAATAATGACGATGGGGAAATTGACATGGAAGTACCTATAAAAGGGAAGAAAAAAAGTGGAACCCTCCATATTAAAGGCACAAAAACCGATGGGGACTGGAACTACGAATACCTATACCTCGCTTCAGAAAGTGGCAATGAGGAAATTAACCTCTTAAACGATGAATATTGATTTACTTGCTGTCAAAAACTATAACATTTCTAACAAATCTTCAATAGTTTTATACACTTTTTGAAGTTCTTTATCAGTAATCACAAAAGGTGCTAAAATATAAATAGTATTTCCCAATGGTCTTAAAAACACACCATTATTCATAAAATGGGCAAACATCTTATCTCGCAAATCCCCGTACCTATCCATTTCTATATTTAGATCTAAAGCATAGATAATCCCAGTTTGTCGAGTAGATTTTACCTTAGGGTGATTTTTAACACGACTATCAAAAGCTTGATGTGATCTTATAACTCGTTTTATATTGTCTTGCATTTCTGCAGACTTCAACAATTCTATTCCAGCTAAAGCAGCAGTACACGCCAACGGATTAGCAGAATAAGTATGTCCATGAAAAAAACCCTTGCTTATCTCATCATCATAAAAAGCATCGTATATTTCTTGAGTACAGGATGTAATTGCCATAGGTACCAAGCCTGCCGTTAGGGCTTTACTCATGCAAATAATATCCGGTTTAGTTGCTACTAGATCAGAAGCAAAATAAGTTCCTGTTTTTCCAAAGCCAGTCATCACCTCATCTGCAACGGTAACAATATTTGCTGTATTACAATATTCTAAAAGCATATTTAAACCAATAGCATCATGCATTTTCATAGCAGCAGCACCTTGCACCAAAGGTTCGTATACAAAGGCCGCTATAGTTCCAGTCGCATTTATTGTTTCTAATGCAGCCAACACTTCATCATTATTAGTCCCATTCGGTACCGGAATACGCTTAACTTCTAAAAAAAACTCTTCAAAAGGTCCATTATACACCGATAAGCCTGAGACACTCATTGCTCCAAAAGTATCACCATGAAAACCATCTTCAAATGCCACAAGTACATTTTTTCGTTCTCCTTTATTGAAATGATATTGCAATGCCATTTTCACCCCTATCTCAACACTCGTAGAACCATTATCACTAAAAAATAGTTTTTGTTGATTTTTTGGCAATATTTCTATTAACGCTTCAGAAAGTTTTACCGCAGGCTCATGAGTAAACCCACAAAAAACCACCTGATCCAACTCTTGCATTTGCACATATACCTTAGCAATAATTTCATCATTGCAATGCCCATACATACAGGTATACCAAGATGCTATTCCGTCTATATACTCATTTCCATCCTCATCATACAAGGTTGTCCCTTTTGCTTTCTTAAGCGCAATACTAGACGGGTGTAACTTGTGCTGTGTTAATGGATGCCACAAATATTGCTGATCTCTCTCTGAAATTTTTTTCAAACCTTTTTATTTAAAATACCTTTTTTACTACCTTGCAAAGATGAATAAAAACATCTTTTCCACCTTCAGTAATACTGATAATTTTTTCTTTAAATTCTCCATTTTCCTCCTAATAGCATTTGCATTCTCCCTGTTTTTTAATTTAGACGTCATTACATTAGGTCAAGAAGAACCAAGAAGAGCTCTTGTTGCCTTAGAAATGATCTTTAACAACAACTATATTGTAACCACTTTATTTGACGAAACTTTTTACGACCATCCTCCTTTGTGGAATATTGTATTGGCTTATAGCGCAGAATTGTTTGGTTATTCTACCGAATTTGCATTCCGTTTTCCTTCGGCTTTATCTTTATTACTAACTGGGTTATTGGTCTTTTTTGTGACAAAAAAATATGTTAACATTAGGGTTGGAGTTCTAAGCGCATTCTATTATATGGTTTCGGTAGACCTTTATTTTTTCTTTTCGGCTACAGCAGAAATAGATATCTTCTTCTCCCTTTTAATTTTCTTAAGTATTCTTAGTGTTTTTCACTTTTATGAAAAGAAAAAATACATCCTATTATTTGTATTTACTTATCTCTTTGGCGTTTTAGGTTTTTTCACCAAAGGCGTTGCAGCATTGGCATTTGTTGGTATTACCTTAAGTGTATTTTTCTTGTATAAAAAAGATTTCAAACGCCTTTTTTCATTAGCACATATTGGTACTGCTATTATTAGTCTTGCTATTATTGCTTTATATTTTTATTGGTACAATCAATATGAAGATGTTACTGCATTTATCGAAAAAATGTGGGGATTAACAAGCAATAGATCAATAACAAGTGATAAATTTGGAAGCCTATTTGTTCATATTTTCTTTTTCCCAGCCAATTTGCTTGCAAATCTTTTTCCAGCAACTCTATTTTTACTTTTTGCTTTTGACAAAAAGATGGTGACCAAAATCAAAAACAATAAATACATCTTATTCTTATTGATCGCTTTTGCTGCCAACTTTATTATTTACCTAATTTCTCCTGGAGCAAGAGCTAGATACACTTATATGTTCTATCCAATGGTAATCAGCATACTTGTTTACCTGTATTCTTTAAAAATTGATATAAAAAACTGGAAGCACAAAACCTTCTTTGGCATCATAAGCGGCATTATTGTATTGGTTAGCATTGCATGTTTTGTTATTCCCTTTGTAGCATTTTTTGATAGAATTCCATATTTAAAATATACCACTCCTTTCTTCGGAATTCTTTTTATTGCTCTTTTTATCAGCACACAAAAAACTACCAATAGCTGGAACAAAAACTTGCTTGTTATTTGCTTTTTTATTTTTACAAGAATACTATACACTGTTGTAGCTTATCCTCTAAAAGCAGAACTTGCTTCTGGTGCAGAACGAAAGCAACATGCTAAAGAAATTTTTAAAATCACAAAAAACCAACCAATATATTTGCTCTCACAAGACCCTATGAATGTTTTTATAGACACTCCATTTCGATTTTATGAAACAGGTATTTACTTACAAATGCATCAAAAGCAACTCCTAGAAAAGAAAGCTACATTAAGCGATAAAGGCTATTATATTGCTAATGTTTTGTGTTTTGAAAACCAAAAAAAACTCTATCAATTTACTATTCAAGGTGTTGATTTAGCATTGATTAAAAAAGAATAACAAAAAAATATCACAAACAACATTTTATACTTATTTCAAACGCTATTTACTCCATAACTATAATTTTTCTCTAAATATATCTGCATATTCTAATACCACATTTTTATCAAAATATGGCTCCTCATCTATACGACCAATTACAACCGCATCTGTCATTTCTTTAATGATATTTTCTGTTGTTGGATGTTCTGCACCACTAAAAACAATACGTGGAGAAAACCCTCTATCCTGAAGTGCTTTTACTGTTAATAAGGTATGATTAATACTTCCCAAATAGTGTCTAGACACTACAATAACTTCATAATCTGATGCAATTATATCTAGAATAGTAGCTGTATTATTTATAGGAACATAAAGACCACCCGCTCCCTCAATAACCAAATGGTTTTTGGTCTCAGGAGTTTTAATAGCAGTTAGTTTTACCTCAACCCCATCAATAGCTGCAGCAGCATGTGGACTCATCGGCGTTTCCAATGCATAACTATTGGGATGGAATACTGAAAGGGTATTAGAAACCAACTCCTTTACTTTATCGGTATCGGAATACTCAAGCTCTCCTGCTTGTATTGGCTTCCAATAATCTGCTTGCAACGCTTCCGTTACAATTGCAGCAACAACGGTTTTTCCCACCTCAGTTCCTATACCTGTTATAAATACTTTTTTCAATTGTTATTTTTTATTTAATTGATAAATGCGTTTTTTGATACTTAAATACCTTTTTACAATCCAAACATACATATCTTGTTTTTTCGAAAAACGGAAATAACATGTAAAATATATTTTTACGCTCTCGAGGAGCCGCTAACGTTTTAGAAGAGTTACAAGCCGTACAAAAAATAGGATTCTCATCTATATCTCTAGCATATGTCCTAATCTCATTATAAATAATCATTGCTCTTTCTACATCTTCGGTAAAAACCTGAAGCTTTACTCCTCCAATAGCCTGACTTGTAAGTGGATCTGAATCTATCGTCTTTTCATCTACTAAAAAAACCTGAATCCTTTCCATCTCCAATCTTAACTTTACAACTTGCGCTTCTGCTGTATAATCGAAGGTATCTAAAATCGTATACTTATTACTCATTTATTTATTAGTATTTTTAAGATGTATTAGCAATAACTGCAACACTTTGGCAATCTCCGTACTAGTATTATAACTGTGTAGACAAAAACGCAAACGCTCTTCTCCTTCAGCTACCGTTGGAGCCAATATTGGTTTTACATCAAAACCATCTTTTTTAAGATTTCTTGAAATTGTTTTTACCCGTTTATTACCGCCAATAACACAACACTGAATAGCTGCACTGCTTTCTACAAATTTATTATTTAAACCTAAACGTTTAATTTCATTTTTAAAAAATGAGATATTCGTAATTAAATCGTGCTGTCCATCTTGCTGTCTTAACAGCTCGTAGCTCCCTTTTATTGTCGCCAATGAATGCATAGGCAATGCCGTTGTATAAATAAAACTTCTTGTGAAATTAATAAGATACATCCTTAAATCAGCAGAGCCCAATATTGCAGCTCCATGACAACCCAATGCTTTCCCAAAAGTAACTACAGTTGCAAAAACGTCTTTTTGGAGCTTCAAATTTGCCACAATCCCCTTTCCATATACACCTAAACTATGTGCTTCATCAATAATTAATCTCGCATTATGCTTCTTACAAACTACTATCATCTTTTCCAAATCTGGAGCATCACCATCCATAGAAAACACCGCCTCTGTTACCACATAAACTTCTTTTGAGCTCCCTTCTTTATCTACATTTAGCAATCGTTGCTCTAGATCACCTAAATTATTATGCTTAAACTTATAAGATTTTGCATTTGACAATTGCATGCCATCTCTAACAGAAGCATGTATATACTCATCATACAACACAATATCTCCTCGTTGTGGAATAGTACTTAACAGTCCAAGATTAGCATCGTAACCAGAATTAAATATTAATGCAGCTTCCTCTTGATGAAATTCAGCAATTTCCAATTCTAGCACTTCACAAAACTTAGTGTTTCCAGATAGTAATCGAGAACCTGTTGCTCCATTAGCTTTTGAATCATTAGCCTGAACCAACTCCTGTACACGCTCAAAAATATATTCTGATTTTGAAAATCCTAAATAATCATTAGATGAAAAATCTATTAATCCAGAAGAAAATGTAAGCTGCCTTAGCGCTTCATTTTCTTTTCTATGTTCAATTTTTTTTTTTAATTTTTCTGGAAAATTCATTTGATAAAGATACGCTAAAAAACAATTTTAGTTAATCTCATTTTGCTAAGCACCATATTCAGAAATACTTTGAAAAACAATCATGCTTTTAAACCAAAAAATGCTCAATAATTGATAATATAGAACCGTTAAATATTTAGTACAACATTTTTATATATTGTATATTGCCCGCAATAAAAACTATTGAAAATGAAAAAAATCCTCTCTTTTATTGCATTTATCGCAATCTCATCTCTTTTTGCACAAAGCACTACTTATACCATAAGTTTTGAGAATGCCGCACATCATGAAGCAAACATAAAAGCTACCTACAACAACCTTTCTGGAAAAAACTTAGATTTACGTATGAGTAGAACTTCACCAGGAAGATACGCTATTCATGATTTTGCTAAAAACGTATACGGAGTAAAAGCTGTAGACAGCAAAGGTAATTCATTAAAAATAGCCCGTAAAAACACTCAGGTATGGACCGTTTTAAATCATGATGGAACGGTAACATTTAGCTATACACTATTTGCGAATAGAGGAGATGGTACCTATAGCCAGATTGATGAGACACATGCACACCTTAATATTCCTTCTGTTTTTATTTACGCACCATCACTTAGCGATAAAAATATTGAAGCAACTTTTGTGCCTAGAACTGATTTAGGATGGAAAGTAGCCACACAATTACAACATAAAAAGGGAAACACCTATACTGCTCCTAATTTACAGTATTTTATGGATAGTCCAACTGAAGTAAGTAACCATAGTGTTCGTAAATTTGATGTGGATGGTAAAACTATCGAATTTGTACTTCATGATACTGCTACTGAAGCTGAATTAGACACTTATTTTGAAAAAGTAAAAAAGATTGTCCTTGCTGAAAAGGCTGTTTTTGGAGAACTTCCAAATTTTGATTACAATAGATATACTTTTTTAGCCTGCTATATTGCTAATGCAAGTGGTGACGGAATGGAACATAGAAATTCTACCATATTAACAAGTACAAGAGGACTTGCCAATGGAGGTATGAACAGAAATCTAGGTACTGTTTCTCATGAACTTTTTCATGCTTGGAACGTAGAACGAATAAGACCACAATCATTAGAGCCTTTTAATTTTGAGGAATCAAATATGAGCGGCGAACTTTGGTTTGCTGAAGGTTTTACCAGCTACTACACCAACCTTATTTTATGTAGAGCAGGATTAATGACTCCAAAAAAATACGTAAAAGGACTTGCTGGAGGACTTAATTATGTATGGAACTCTCCTGCCAGACAGTTTTTTAACCCTATTGAAATGAGCTACCAAGCTCCTTTTGTAGATGCTGCTACCGCTCTAGACCCTGTAAATAGAAATAATACTTTTATCTCTTATTATACTTACGGAAGTGTTTTAGGCCTTGCTTTAGATCTATCCTTAAGAGAAAAAGGATTAAACTTAGACGATTATATGAAGCTGGTATGGAATACCTATGGTAAAAAAGAAATCCCTTATACAATAGATAATCTACACCAGACATTAAATACTTTTGCAGGAAAATCTTTTGCAGACGATTTTTTCAACAATTACATCTATAATAGTAGCAAAATTCCAGACTACAACAGCTATTTTAATGCTGTAGGCGTAACCATTTCTCAGAATACAACAACGGCATATCTTGGAGCGTATACCAAAGGAAACAAAATTGCAACAAATGCAACAATAGGCTCACCTGCATATATTGCTGGTTTAGAAAAAGGCGATGTTGTTACTAAAATAAATGAGACTATACTTAGCGATGAAAACAACATAAAAAAAATATTAGCTAATTTTAAATCTGGAGATACCTTTACCTTAGCATATACCAGACATAACACTGCAAAAAAAGCTACTATTATACTTACAAAAAACCCAAAATACACCACATCATTATCTGAATCTCCTTCTAAAAAAGAATTGAAAAACAGAAATGATTGGCTGAAACGATAACATATACTACTGTAACTACAGTAACAGAACTGCAACAGATTCTGGCATTACAGCAAAACAATTTGCCAAAGTCTGTTTCTGAATTTGAAAAAAATAAAGAAGGGTTTGTTACTGTGGTTCACACATTAGATATCTTAACTGAAATGAATACAAAATGTGCGCATATTATTGCCAAATCTTCAGAGAAAGTAATTGCATATGCGCTTTGTATGCATCCCGATTTTAAAGATGAGATTGCAGCTTTAAAACCTATGTTTACTCAAATAGAACGTTCTATCGCTCCAAAAACCAACTATATGGTTATGGGACAAATCTGTGTTGCCAAAGATTTTAGAAAAAAAGGCGTTTTTAGACAACTATATCAGTATATGGCAGATAGTTTAGCTGCAAATTATGATTGTATTGTTACCGAAATAGCAATCAAAAACACCCGTTCTATAAATGCCCATTATGCAATTGGTTTTGAAAAACTTAAAACATATTTGCATGAGCAACAGGAATGGGAAATTGTAAGTTTGAAAACCATTTAAAAAGTAATCTGCAAAGAACAATAGCTCTCATTTTATTTTATATTTGAATAATTAACCTTCACAAAGAACTAGCATAAGCCTGAACAAGTTTTAAGTTTTGTTTTTCTTATCCTATAGTTTTTTAAGTACTAATTAGCAATCTTCCAATAAAAGCTGTACCTTCTTTCTTTTAACAAAGACCTATACAAGGTGTTGCTCTTATCTTACTAGATTTATTCTTAATTGTGGCACTCTAATTAATTTAATTCAGCATTAAAAACTCAAGATTAACTAGCATTATTAATGAAATAATTACCGTAAAATGATACTAAAAGACACTGCTACAGCTGCACTTACATTTTTTACCCCAGAACAATCTGATGGGCTAGGCGCTCTTTTTATAGACACAGGTATTTCTGCTGGATTCCCTGCTCCTGCAGATGATTTTAACGAACAACGCATTAGCCTAGATCGCGAGCTTATAAAAAACAAAGAAGCAACCTTTTTTGCCAAAGTAAGTGGACAATCTATGATTGGCGCTGGATTAGACGACAGAGACCTATTGGTTATCGATAGAAGTTTAGCTCCTGAACATAACAAAATAGCAGTCTGTTTTATAGATGGTGAATTTACTGTAAAACGACTTAAAGTAGAAGCAGATGGTATATGGCTACAACCAGAAAACCCAAAATATCAGCCTATAAAAGTTACTGATGAGACCAATTTTATGATTTGGGGTATTGTTACCAATGTGATCAAGAAAGTCTAAAAATAGTATTAAGCACAAAGTATGGAGTATTAAGATTAAGGATTCGCACCTAAATAACATTAAGACAATAGTAGTGATATTTTTTAGTATTGGTACTTAATAAGTTGATAGTTTTGTGTTTTCAGATTCCCACACCTTTAATTTAACTCTTTTACTAATTCCCTTCTTAACTCTATTATGAATGATTAACTTTTTTCTTCCGTGTAAAGGATAAAGGCTTTGTTGGAGCTCTCTGCGTTTTTCTCGCAGAAGCGACTGCCGAAAGCCTGACCCGTAGTTTACGCAGGGATACACCCAAAAAAAACATGAAGCACTAAGTATGAAGTAGTATTAGGACCTTTAGAATTTACATCTAATCTATTACCTATTTTGAGTCGCCAATGACTCAGCTCCTAGCTCATTAACTTTTTACTCATTGTCTCACTTTTTTCAAAAGAAAAAGCCATCAAACAAAACTGCTTGATGGCTCTTAAAATATTATAAAAATAATAACTACTAGTCTGCTAGTACAATTATTTTATTGTCTTTCATTTCTAGTGTACCAGAATTAATTGCTAATAGTGTTTCATCAGCATCTCCTTTGGTAAACTTACTTTCGAAAGCTTTATCAATTGTGATATCACCTTTAATTTTCACTGTTCCTTTACCTAACAATGAAACTATTGGCGCGTGATCATTTAACATCTGAAATCCACCATTAACACCTGGAACACTTACCGAAGTAACTTCTCCACTAAATAATGTAGCTTCTGGTGATACAATTTCTAAAAACATACGCTCTATTGTTAATTGTTATGATTATGCTTCTGCAAGCATTTTCTCTCCAGCTTCAATTGCTTCTTCGATAGCTCCTTTAAGGTTAAATGCTGCTTCTGGCAAGTGATCTAATTCACCATCCATAATCATATTAAATCCTTTAATAGTATCTTTAATATCTACCAAACATCCTTTAAGACCTGTAAACTGCTCTGCTACGTGGAAAGGCTGAGATAAGAAACGCTGTACACGTCTTGCTCTACCTACTGCTAACTTATCTTCTTCAGATAATTCTTCCATACCAAGAATAGCAATAATATCTTGCAATTCTTTATAATGTTGTAACAACTCTTTTACACGTTGCGCACAGTCATAATGCTCATTTCCTAAGATATCAGCAGTAAGAATTCTAGATGTAGAATCTAGTGGATCTACCGCTGGGTAAATACCTAATTCTGCAATCTTACGAGACAATACTGTAGTTGCATCAAGGTGAGCAAATGTTGTTGCTGGTGCAGGATCCGTTAAATCATCCGCAGGTACATAAACCGCCTGTACAGATGTAATTGATCCTTTTTTAGTTGAAGTAATACGCTCTTGCATTGCTCCCATCTCAGTTGCTAATGTAGGTTGGTATCCTACTGCAGATGGCATACGACCAAGAAGTGCAGATACTTCAGAACCTGCTTGTGTAAATCTAAAGATATTATCTACAAAGAAAAGAACATCTTTTCCTTGACCATCTCCAGCTCCATCACGGAAATATTCCGCTATAGTTAATCCAGAAAGTGCTACACGAGCACGAGCTCCTGGAGGTTCGTTCATTTGTCCGAATACGAAAGTTGCTTTTGACTCTTTCATTACTTGCTTGTCAACAACAGAAAGATCCCATCCACCTTTTTCCATAGATTCCATGAAATCATCACCGTATTTGATAATACCTGACTCTAACATTTCTCTTAAAAGGTCATTTCCTTCACGAGTTCTCTCTCCAACACCTGCAAACACAGATAAACCACCGTGTCCTTTTGCGATATTGTTAATCAACTCTTGGATCAATACAGTTTTACCAACTCCGGCACCACCAAATAATCCAATCTTACCACCTTTTGCGTAAGGCTCAATAAGGTCAATAACTTTTATTCCTGTAAGTAACACCTCAGTAGACGTTGATAAATCCTCAAATCTGGGTGCATCTCTATGGATTGGCAAACCATCTTTTCCTGATTTAGGCAAATCTCCTAAACCATCTATAGCATCACCAATAACATTAAATAGACGTCCGTAAACATCATCACCAACTGGCATTTGAATAGCGTTTCCAGTAGCAACTACTTCAACTCCTCTACTTAAACCATCTGTAGAGTCCATTGACATTGTTCTAACTGTATCCTCTCCAACATGAGATTGTACCTCTAAAATTAATTTAACCCCTTTTACATTTACTTCCAAAGAATCATAGATTCTTGGTAGCTCTGCACCAGATTCAAATTCTACATCTACTACTGGTCCAATAATTTGGGCAACTTTACCTGTAACTTTTGACATTACTTACCTGTTTTAATTTATGTGTTTACTGTATCGAAAAACAGCATATTTTTCTGGGCGCAAAGATATGTTTTTCTTCTTGAAAAGGAAACATAATTAAAATGAAATTTTATATAATATCTTTTTAACTTAAAAATGAAATAAAAAAAACACTTCTCTTTTTGCGTCATCATCTCATTTTACTGACTAACAGCACCATTATACCTCAAAGCATTCTAAACTTTAACAACACATTAATACCTTACAACAATAGCATTATATATGTTTGTTTTTATAAAAACGAAAAACACTATTGATTATGAACCTTTCAAAGACAATATTAGCATCTCTTATTTTGTTCCTGACTACTAATGCAATCATTGCCCAACAAACAACCGATAAAGAAGCGATTACTGCAACCATAAACAATTATTTCGAAGGCTCACGTACCGATAATCCAGAATTGCTGAAAAAAGCATTCCACCCTGAAGCAACCTTAAAATACATTAATGCTAATGAATATAAGATGCTTCCTATTCAAAAATTCTTTAGCTTTTTTACAAATACAAAAACCAGAACTTTTGAAGATAAAATTTTCTTTATTGACATTACAGGAAATGCCGCAAATGTTAAGCTTTCTACAAAATATAAGACGTACCAATACACCGACTATATGAATATGCTGAAAACAAAAGATGGCTGGAAAATAGTAAGCAAAATTTCTTACAAAGAAGTATTTTAGGCAATAGCATTTGCTTGTTTACACCACTGATTTCGCTTATCTATATTAGCAATAAACACACAAATAGGTCACATATTTTCCTCTTATACATGCTACCATTTTGGGCGTATCCCTAAAAGGGTCGGGCTATCACTACTCGCTTCTAAATCAAAAAAGATCTAGAGAGCTCAAACATGCCGTTCTATCCCTTACGCGAAGATCTTGAGTATCTACAACTTTATCATTCAAAAGAAAAACACAAATCAATACTATATTCCTCACTACACATATTATTTTACTTCATCACCAACTCCAATACCATAATCCTTGCAGATTTATTTACTTTTACTACATGGATAACATCACACAAATAAGTGCAGCTTTCATTGAAAAAAACACCAATTTCCCGGAACTAATCGCCGAACTTAAGCAAAACTTCGCTTCCAATGAAGTACTAGTACCTATGCGCCATCATCACGACTTTCCAAATCCTGAGGCGCAAGCTGACTCTACTTTGTTATTAATGCCAGCATGGAATCCTAGTAAAAATGCTGGAGTAAAAATTGTAACAGTAAGTCCAGAAAATGCACAATTTGATATGCCATCCATTCAAGGCACCTATATCTATTTTGATGCCATAAAAGGAACTATCAAAGCCATATTAGAAGCCAAAAGCCTAACTGTAAAAAGAACAGCTGCCGCTTCCGCCCTTGCCTCTTCATTTTTATCACGTGAAGACGCTGACTCCTTATTAATGATAGGTACTGGAGCACTATCTAGCAACCTTATTAAGGCTCATACAAGTGTACGCCCTATCAAAAATGTATATATCTGGGGACGGAATTATAAAAAAGCAAAAGCAATTTCCAATCAATTAAAAAATGAACAATTTAGCTGCACCCCAATTGAAACCATCGCAGAAAAAATAAGCGAAGTCGCTATTGTGTCCTGTGCAACACTTTCTAAAATCCCTTTGGTATTAGGCAAATACTTAAGCGATGGTCAGCATATAGATTTGGTAGGTGCTTATAAAAAAGATATGCGAGAATCCGATGATGAAGCCATCACTAAAGCAACTGTTTTTGTAGATACTTTTCAAGGTGGTCTTAAAGAAAGTGGAGATATTGTTATTCCACTTTCAAAAGGCATCCTCAAAGAAGAGGATATTAAAGCCGATTTATTCTCCTTATCTTCCAATAAGGAAACAGGAAGAACAAACAGCAAACAAATTACTCTTTTTAAATCTGTAGGGCATGCCTTAGAAGATCTAACTGCAGCTACTTATTATTACAATAAACACAACAACAATGGCTAATACATATAACAACATTCTTAACAACAGCTCTTTTACACCAAACAAAGAATGCTTGCAAATAAAAACTATTGACATGCATACTGGCGGCGAACCACTACGTGTTATTATTGATGGTTTTCCTGAATTAAAAGGAGATTCTGTTTTAGAATACCGTAGGTATTGTAAAGACAATTTTGACCACCTACGTACTGCACTCATGTTTGAGCCTCGTGGTCATGCAGATATGTATGGATGTATCCTATTACCTCCTAATGATGATGAAGGTGATTTTGGAATTATTTTTTTACATAATGAAGGTTATTCTACCATGTGTGGTCATGCCATTATCGCCATTTCTACTTTGGCAGTTGAAATGAATTGGATTGCGGTAAATGAAGGTGACAATATTATAAAAATTGATGCTCCTTGTGGCAGAATTACCTCTTTTGCAAATGTAAAAGATGGTAAAGTTACTGGAGTTCGTTTTCATTGCGTGCCTAGTTTTGTTGTTGGACTGGACAGAACGGTACATGTAGACGGATTGGGAATGGTAACCTATGATCTTGCCTATGGTGGCGCTTTTTATGCCTATGTGGATCTTGCAAAAAACAACTTTGATTTTGATTTAAGTACTGGCTCATATCGCCAACTCATTACAAAAGGAATGGATATAAAACATGCAGTAATAGATGCTGACAAAGAAATAACTCATCCATTTGAAGATGACTTAAGTTTTCTATACGGTACCATATTTATTGACAACAATAAACAACCGTCTGGTGTGGACAGCAGAAATGTATGTATGTTTGCCGAAGGTGAAATAGATCGTTGCCCAACAGGATCTGGAGTTTCTGGACGTATGGCTATACACAAGGCTAGAAACGAAATTAACTATGGCGAAACAATGACCATAGAAAGCATTACCGATTCTGTTTTTAAAGGATCTGTAATTTCTGAAGAAAAATATGGTCCATTTACTGCTGTTATTCCGCAAGTAGAAGGAACCGCATATATCACAGGGACACAAACTTTTATTATAGATCCTAATGACCCTATGAAAGATGGTTTTATTTTGAGATAGTCTTTTACTTCTTACTCTTTATTCTCATAATCTAGTAGTAAACCTTCTGAAATCCATTTGGCAAGTGCATCCCTATTTTCAGGATCTAAAATACGTTTTTGATCTTTTTTATTTCTAATATTTCCTATTTCAATATAGGTCATCACCGGATATGTATTATCAATAACATATAAACTTCTATCCGAAATTGCCCTGAATATTCACGATTAGGTTGGTGTTTTTTGTATTTCTTTAAAAACGTTGTATGAATACTTTCTGCCAGCAGTTTTCCTTTTTTACTTTTTTTATGATGGTAAAAAAACACATCTATATTTTTACTTTTACTACGACTATCAATATGAGTTACGATTAAACGTTGGTACTGTCCTTTATGTTTTAGATATAATCCATTCACTGCTAATGTCCGTTGTTTTAACCGCCCTAATTGACTTAAAGGCAATTCATCTTCTGGGTAACACAACTCATCTCTATCTACAGCTAATATCCGTTCTGAACGGATACCATCATCCTCATCTTTAATAATCAAATAGACCAATGCACCATGAGCAACCAATTCTCTTGCCAAACGTAATGTAATATCATAGGCATATTCATCTTCAGCAAGCACTACTCCATCGGAATCTTCAACTGCACCTGGATCTGGACCACCATGTCCTGAAACCAAGTAGTACACTGTTCCTGCTAATCGCTTGCTCTTTCGTAAAACTTTTGCATGCTCTTTTCCAAAAATAGGATATTCATCTTTTAAATAATCTAGTAACTCATCAGGTTTTTGGATTGAATCTATAGCTGAAACTATCATTACACTATCTTTTACCAAAGTAGGAATCAAATAAGATTTCCCCTGATATAACCCAATACTATCTTTAAGGTTTTCCTTATTCAGTTCAATAAAAGCTTTGTAATATTTTATAGGATCTAAGCCTTGCTTTCGTAGTAGCCCATAGATTCCATCTCCTTTTGTTGCAATAACCGTCTGCAAACTATCTTGTGCGCTGCTTTTTTCGCAAAAAACAAACAAAATTAACACAAACACTAAAAACCTATTACTATACAACATTTCAACTGTTTAGCACAATATTACAAAAACAGCGATTATATCCAAAACAAAAAAGGATACTCTGTAAGCATCCTCTTTCCAATTATTTAATATCATATGGATTATTTCACAATAATTTTCCTCACCTGGCTTCCTTTTGGCGTTTCTAATACCAGAAAATACAATCCTGCTGCCAATGATGGGATCTCATAATTAGTGCCTGAACGGAAATTGATAAATTTCAATTAATTCAAAAAAAAGATTGGCTGTGATATAGTTCAGCAAATTCAATTTCTAAATAATTATAAATTTCCAATTCTGGTTTTTTCTCTTCTAGCATTTTAAAAATGGTAGAAATATGTTCGTCTTTAAAATTGGCTAAAACACCCGTTTCTGCTTTTAAATCATCATAATGCAGGTCTTTTAATTGTGATATCATCCAATTATGTGCTTTAAAAGCTTTTTCTTTTAAGGCTAGGTTTTCTTTATCTCTTTTATTTTTAGTTGTATTGTATCTTGCTTGCGCACTGGTATATTCTTTTTCTGTTCTGGTATTTAGTCTAATGGCATCTGCATATAATTTTTTAAGACTTCTAAAAGAAGTGATATAGTAGGTTTCTAAAAACTGTTGATGACTATAAAGGTATTTTAAATAGGAAATAGCAGCATCTTTATATTTTTGATTTGATACATCTTCTTTTTCTAATAAGATAATCTCTAATTCATTTAACCTTTGATGTATCCCTTCAATTTTCAACAATTCTTTAAAAATTTGAAGATTAGAAACAGCAAGTACTTCTGGACTGATGCTACTAGGTTCTCCCTCAAAAACATGTGTTTTATAAGAGAAATTAAAAACCTTAGGTTCTTTTATCTTTTCACGTTTAGGGAATTTTCGTTTTACCGATAAATCAAAAGCATAATTGTATCCAAAAGTAATGGTAAGTTCTTGGGAATTACTATCGGGGTTGGATTTGAATAACTGTATAGCATTAAGGTTAAAATTGTGTTTTTCTTTATAAATATAAGAGGCATTGGCTCTAATATTAGTAGTTGCATTTATACTGGTTTTATTGGTGCTACTATTGTATGATGACCCTAATGTAGTATTTAACTTATTGTCTAAAAACTTTTTACTAATATTTAATGTTGGACCCCAAGTAGTAGATTCTTCTCTACCAATGGTATTATAAGTACCATTAATAGCTGTAGTAATATTCATCTTCTTTTTTGGGAAACCAATAGTATAGGCAATATTAGAATTATGAAAAGTAGAACCATCACCAATTCTTACAATTCCTCCTTGTTCGTTAGCGGCAGTGGCTAATGCATAGTTAAAATTAATATTCTGACTTTTGGTTTCTGAATTTGACATTGCATAATTAATCCCTAGATTGGCATTTTGGGAGAGTTGTCTATAATCAAATTGATCTGCCTGATTGTCTAATAGATTGTCATCATTTATAAGATCAAACTGGTTGAGTTTGGTATTGGTAAAGGTGGTAAAATTAGAATAAGCAGCAGTAATATTTATCTTTTTACTAGCAGCATAAGTAGCATTAACACTACCAACAGTTCTACTGGTAGCACTTTCTTTTTGGTTTTCTAAATCGTCACGTTGGTATCCAATATTAAAGGCTAGGTTAATTTTGTTTTTTAGTAATGAGGTATTCAGTTTTAAGGTGATGTTTTCAAAATCGTTATTAAAATAATAAGCACCTAGTGTTTGGTATCCAGGGTCTATACGTTCATATCCAAGTCCAAAACTGGCTGCCTCAAAACTATATTCTAATTCCGTTTTTATGGCTTTGTAGTATTCTGTTGAAGCTGTATTGTTAAAAAGTAGGCTTGCTAAACCACTGCCATTTGCTGATTCTTCTGCTCTTAGGTCTTGAGTGATAGCAGTAGAAGCATATTCTGCTTTAAATTGCAGGTCTTTTATGATTTTTAGGGAAACTTCTGCACTGAGCACTAAATTTTCTTTGGGAAGAACATTCCGCTCTTCTGGTACCAACAGAATAGAATTTAACTCGTCTTTTGCATAAAAAGCAATAAGGCTTAGGTTATATTTTTTTTGTTGGAATCCTATTTTGGCTCCATATCCCATTCGTTTAAAGGCAGGTTGTGTTTGTGCATTGCCATCATCTTCCGTGGCTTTTAGTAGCCGTCCATACATGGCACTAAATTTAAGTGGCCCTTTTGGTGTTAGGTCTATACCTCCTCCAGTAAATTGATGTCCACTAAGGGTATATGGAGAAAAACTCATATTTATATCTCCAATATGTGCTTGTATCCATTTGTATTTTGGATGCAGGCTTAGCCTGTTAAAACTAAAAGGCAATTGGTACCCTAAATCCGAACCTAAATTAGAATAGCTATAATTTACAGGAATAGAAAACTCATAAAGACTAAAATTTAAATTCCCTTGTAAAAAATAAGTAAAAGGATCTCTGGCATTATTTTGATCCGAAGAATAAAATACAGAATTTGCAGCTACACTACCACTAACCTTAAATGGTTTTCCCTTACCAATATTCCCGAAATCTATATTTTGGGAACTTACCATGCTTGCCGTTAGGCACAGGAATAGTATGAGTTGTATGTTGTGTAGGTATTTCAAGCTTTTAATCTCTTATTTTTTGTTTTTTAATATGTTGGGCAAAGTATCCTGACGTTGAGCCTTATTCTTTTCTGATACTATTATTGCTGTTTTTTATTTTTGTTTTTTCTTACGTTTTTCGAGCTCGCTTTCGTTTGATTTGATTACTAAGTTGGGAGATTTTGGTGAGCAGGGCGTTATTTTTTAATCCTTTTCAAATACTCTTCTTTACTCCAATCTGCTCCTGTACCCCAATATTTAGATATTACTTTTTTCATTATATCATCTATATTTGGTTCCTTTTCCTTAACGGATCTATACCAGTCTAGGCTATATATAGAATATGGATCATCCCCATCTTCTTCCAACCACCTCATATTACGGTGTAATGTAGACCCCCAAAATTTAACTTTTTTTTCAAAACTATAATTTGGATATTCTACTTGTTTGAAACGAAGTTCCTCTTTGAAATTCTCTCCTCGTTCAAACTCCATTAATTTATCGATCTCTTCATCAGTCATTTTTGAAAACTCATCTTGGGTATAGTCTTTTAACCTTTTCACAATTTGTTATTTTATTTGAATTAACTCAATAATAGGCTTCCCTGTTGAAACATCTATTTTATGATTTGACTTTACTTTAAATTCACTCCCAGATTTAATGAGAAGCTCAGAACGTGGGTAATCTCTAAATTTAATTCCATCTGCGAAATCAGAAATATCCTTAGCATCTAAATGTCTAATTTCAAATATCACATCAGCTTTATCTATAAAAGAAGCTTTATGACTACTTCCGCAAGACGTAAAAGCACTCCAAGTATGCTTTGTACCTGGAATATACTCATTCAAATACTTTGAAACATCTCCGCTTCTTCCAATCCCTCTATAAATAATAGGTTGTCTAAAATTATCCATTTTACTCAAAGTAGAATTTAATAATTCTTTTATACTTTTTGTTTTAGAAACATTGGTAGCTTCTCTAAGCCAAAGATTCAGATTCTTGTAAAAAATATTAGTCGTATATCCCCAAAGTAAATTTACATCTGTTTTATTAAGTTGAGGATATTTCTTCATTAAGCCCCCAACTTCATTAAAAAATCTAAAATCATTGTCATTGTGATACTTAGCGAAGCTCTCTAATATTTTATCTTCTGTAAAATCCATTTTCTTAAGAGCATTCACAAAATCCGTTGGAAGTTCTTGTTTTGCAATGTCTTTCGTTACTTCCTTAAAAACTCTCCCTCCATTAGCCAACTTCCAAGCCTGATACCCTCCTTTGAAATCTTCAATTTCTCCAATATTGTCAGCTACATTTTTTAGCTTCTCTAAAGAGAGATTAGCACTAGCTTCACCTGCTTCATAAAGCACATCCCATGCTTGTTTAGAAACTTTGGTGTTTGCCTGCAAGTATTCTTCTAATTCTCCCCCTGACTCAGCTATATACTTTATGTAATCAGATGTAGAACACTGCCCAATAGCTGCCTGAAGCGCAAAAATACTTAGTAGTACTACTATTGCATATTTTTTAATTATACTCATAAGTCACTACTTTTTCTTTTTATAGTTACATTTTCTAAAGAACAAAAATTGGTATCTACAGATAGGTCAACTATTCTATATTTTTCTTCTAATAAATCTACTATGTCTTCGTAATAAATAACTTCTCCATCAAACAAAATACCATGCTTGCTTACGCTTTCTTTTTCATCCCAAATATCAAACTCAAGCGTACCTCCATAACTAACACACAACTTTTTTAAATCTCTTAAAAAGCTATTAAACCGTGGTGCATTTAAATACGCTAGTTCTGAATTATCTATACTATTATTATCAAAATCATTCCAAACTTTTCTATTGCTTAAAGAAGGGAATAATGCGTCGTTTTGGATACTTATATATATTGCACCAATATCATCGTAATGGCTAAAATTTATTGGACCCTCGAAAGTTTTTCCCACGGACAAACCTATTTCGTCCAAAAAAACAAGTTCATTTACATCTAATACTTCTTTCTTTACAATTTCTCCATCAATTTTTACAAAAAGAGCAATTGGAAGAATTATATTATTCACAACATATATCCAGTTCAAATGTGTACTTCTATGTTCATCACATATACTTAAATAATATTCGTATAAATTTTCTATATCTAATTCTTCTTTTAATAGATCGACCGTGGGCACTAATATTTGATATTTTCTTGTTAACGAAAGGTATTTATAAAAGAAACCTTCGCTGTCTTTTTCCATACCTTTTTTTAGCCCTTCAAAATACCAATAGGCAACATCCCATTCGTCATGGTAATACCAATAATCGCTACTGTTTTTTACTTTTAAATCTACAGACATAATGGTTGTGTTGGGAAAGATTTTCTATATAATTGCCATGCTGAAAGCCCTTTAGGGTTATTAACTATTTTTCTAAGACTTGCGCTATTCTCTATATCTTCACTTAACTTTGTTAAAACAGCCCCATCTAGTCCATATAATTTTTCTAAATAACTTTGTTTCAAATCACTTTCTTTTATCCACTTCTTTAGTATATCTGCATTTTTCTTTTTAATTAATTTCTCTAATGGGTGCAGCCAATCTTCTGCTTTAATTATAATTCTTCCTTTATTGTTAATCACGTGAAATTCTTTTAGAATAGATAAATCTCTTGTATATCTATAAACTAAATTACTCGTTTCCATTTTTGAAAAATAATCCTTCATTTGATCCACAATCTGCTGTTTGTCAAGATTTTTAAACGGCACATCTCCATCTATTCTAATTTGCCCAATAGATATGGGATATTGCTGTTTCGCCTCAGCGGTAAGCTTCCCTTCATCAATAAATTTTTGATAAATCTTTCCTATTCTCTGATACATAGTTTTCTCGCTATCTGAATGTACTCTCTTACACTCTACAATTATTCTTTCTTCTTTAAGAAGTACATCAATTTCATTAGTATCTTTATTAAGTTTCTTAGAAATATTCACCTTTTTCCCTGATTTTAAATAATGAATTCCTTCTTCTATTTCGTTTATTAAATCGTAAGCTGCTTCTTTCTTAAGGACTCCTTTTTTACTACCATAATCAATAATCGAGGTATTTAACCAATCGTTTACATTCTTAGGGTTTTCAAAATTATCGTATGAAAGCAGTCTATCCAAAATATCAGACATTTTTTTGTTTCCTAATCCTTTATTAATGTCATCAACTTTAATAAGGATATCATTAATATGTGGAACTTTTAAATCTGCAAGTTTTTTTCTTAAAATAGGAAATAAATCATCGGAAACTTTATTAATTCCATCAGTAACTTTTTCTAATGCTTTTTTAAGAGTATTAGTATCAATATTTGCTCCGTCAAAATCTTTTATATCTCTAACCAATAACTCAATAGTTCCATTAATTTCCTTTTCGTTTAATTTTGCTATTGTACTCGCATTTTTTGGATCATTTATATAGGCTGCTAATGCTTTGGTTCTTTCTACAACATTGGCATCAGTATCAATAATATCGGTTATTTTTTTCGTTTTGATTTTGGCTCCAGCAAAAATGCTAACGGCAGAAGTAGCTCCAGCTGCAGCACTTAACATGTTTAGATAAGCACTTACCTCAGGATGATCTTCTCTTGTAGCAGTACCAACTATACTACTAATAGAACTTACTTTATCCGCATAATACAAAAACTTCCCAAAACTATTCAATGAGCTTGTTCCTCCAGAGCCAATTAAGGTAGCTATATCAATTGTGGTTACAATAATATCTTCCTGTGTCTGTAAACGATCTACTTCACTTGCATAATAAACAGCTAAAGCAGGTAAGAACTGAGGAATATGTTTTCCTTTTGAGTCTGTTAGGACATAATCTTTTAAAAGGCGACTTTTGGAAAGATTAAGAAAAGAAACCATTTTAAACGGATCTAATGTTTCTGTTTTTTGAAAATCACCAGGTAAAAGTCCTCTTTTAATTATTTGTTGAAGTACAATCTTATGATCTGCTATAGAAGCATCAACACTTTTATAATAGTCATTACTTTCATAATTCATAAACAATGGATGTGCACCAATATCACTCCATGCTCTTCTTATTATATTTTGATAATCGTTTATATAAGTCCCTGTATGTTCATGTAATTTTTCAAGCTGATCAAAAGTTAATGTTGTTTGAATATTATCTAACTCTTTTATCTTTTCTTTTAATTGCTCTTTAAATGTGTCTGAGTTAAGATAGATTTTGTTTATTGACCCAAATACACCTTGTTTATTGTTTTCTCCCCAGAAAACTACCTCATCCTGTATAACTTTAGCTAAAACTTCCCACAAAGGATAAACCTGATCTTTTATCTTAGGCTCACGTGAATCTCTTTTAATTATATGTCCTTTAACAGTGATTTTCTCATTTATGAGATCGAATAAGGCCATGTTAGCAGCATTAGGGTTCTTTGCAATAGACTTAAGCAGCCTTGCTATCTCTATTTCTTCAGTATCTGATAAAACATCATCTTGAATTATTTTTATTATGGCATCAATTTTTTTAGAAACTTCTAATGCATCAATTTCTTTGATACTTGCTCTTCTAATACATTCAAAAACTTCTTCTATAGTTTTTGAATTAAAATTACTTGATAAGCAATCCCTGTTATCTTTAGCCTTTTTTGTAATAAATACTAAAAGCTCTTTTAAAAATTGATTGTAAAAATCATACAACTCCTCACTGGGCTCATTTGAAATATTATTTTTCCATTTTTGATATTCTGGGCTCTTAGAACGCATTATGTTTTTTTCGTCCCAATAACCTATAGTGAAATCATATCTATCGGGTAGTCCAAAATCCCAATTATCAAAAAACTTTGTAAAATCAGTAAATATATGAGGATAACGATTATATATCTCAGCAATCTTAATAATTAAGAACACTTCTGGTTTCTCATTATGTGAAACTATAACATTATTCCTATTTGAGTTTTCAAGCAAATTTTTAGTAACAGCAGCCCAATCTATATTATAATCTCCTCTAAGTAATGATAATTCTTTTTCTGAAACACTTAATTGAGAATTGCCTATTAATTTATCAACTCCACCAATTGGTTTTGAAGTCAAAACATCGCCATTTTCAAAAAAGGCTAATTCTTTAAATGTTTCTGATGTTATTTTTAAAATATTTTTGCTTCCGGAATATGAGCTTAACGCTTTTTTAAATTTATAATTTTTCCAGAATAATTGACTCTTCCCTCCATAAGGAAGCCCAATTACCACAGAATTATCATCTCCTTCTATTTTAATTTCTTGATACTGATACTCATCATAACCAGAAAAAACCTCTTTATCAATTGTCGCCCAATACCTTTTGGCATTTTTCTTATCCTGATTCTTCTCCTTAAACCCTATCAAACATCCTGACACGATTTCATTATACTTATCATTACTAATTCCATGATAAAAAATTGGAATAAAGTCTTCAGGTAAAATAATTCTATCTCCGCTTGGAGTTAAAAAGCCATAGTAGTATTTCCCATCCTTGTTATTATCACTTACTTTTCTACATTTACCATTATCACAGATATATTTTTTTTCATTAATAGCAAACTTTTTCCCTAGGGAAGATGATACATGTTCCCCAGCACTTTCACTCTGAAACAAATAGAACTGTAATCCTGGCTCATGTAATTTCTGCCAATCCATATGAGAAAAAGCAGTACCAGTGCCATAATCCATTAAGAGCTTTGTATTGCCTTGTTTGGTATTGTATTCTGTAAATGGATGTTTTAATCCAAATACCCCATGGCCAAGTTCGTGTGCTATAGTACGTTCTTGTTTATTTTGGTTAAAAACAAAGCCATATTGGCGTTTTAGGGGCATAAAACCATCAATAGCTTCTTTTGTAGTTGGCATATCCGTTAAGAAGATATAATACATCTCTGCCTTTGTGCCTTTTTGTTTTTGATAATAGCTAAAAATGGCACGTTCTTCTACAGTATAATTGGCCAAAGTATTACTATCTCCAATATCAAGTTTGCCATTTACATTTTCAGTATCCCAAGCACTTTCTGGAATGGAAAGCGGATCGGCAACGGTGATATTAAAATTAATTCCAGCCTTATTGTAAATTTCATTTACTGTAGTTTTTATGGTGGCTTCATCAAAAACAACATTGTTAAGTGGTACAACAGTTACATTGATACTTAATTCTGGGAGGTGCCAAATATTAAGCTTACCAGCAATATCATATTTTTTGGTAGAGTCTTTAGGTTTTACAGTTGCTAAAATTTCATCTTTAGCAAATCCTAAATGCTGGTTTAGTTTTAGGGTAGCAGTATTTCCTTCCCATTTTTCTACAGGTACTTTTATTCCTTTTATGGTTTTAAAAACAATATCATCTTTTGTTTTTCCATTGCTAAAGGTTGCGGTTGCTTCTATAAAATCTTCTTGATGTGGTGTTTTTCCAAAAGCTTTATAAAGTACATTATAATCACCACCTTCAGCTTTTTTTATAGTTTCATATTCTTTACTGAATTTGGAAGAAGAAATAGTGCTCGACAATTGGTCTGTAGCATAAAAACCAGAAGGGGTAAAAAGTATGGTTACGTCTTTGGAGCTAATTTCATTTACTTTTCCACTGCTACTAATACCATTGGTATTCTTTTTGTTTGGAGTACCGCCTTCTGCTCCTTCTCCTAGGTGCTCTACAGTTCCATCTTCATTTACTTGCCATTTATCATTGCCTTTACCAGTAACAACTACGGGTAATTTACTTTCTATAACATGCTCTTTTCCATCAGTACCAATAATAATGACTTTGCCATCTTTAACAATAACATTTTTAATTTCGATATTAGAAGCGTCATATCCTTTAATATCCCCATCGGCACCAAGCACTTCTTCTTTTACGGCATCAACATCAAGTATTCCTCCCCAATTAGGATCATAGGTGGTTTCTACAACTCCTTTTATCAGTTGGTAATCGGTATTAATACTAATGCCTTTAAAATCGACTTTAATACGGGTATATTTTCCAATATTTGCTTTTCCATCACTTACTACATTAGCAGCATCTATTACATTTTTAAATTGTTCTAAAAATGGAAGTGTAATATATCCCCATCCCGAAAAATTGCCATTACTACCACTAACTTTCCCCACTACAATTGGAAAATCACCTGCAATAAAAACTTCATTAGCTCCTATTTCCTGTAATGGATCTTGGTTTGCAATTTCTATTTTAGGTACAATTCCACAATTATAATAGGCGGCTTCATCTTCCGAAGGAGTTTTAAATTCTTGAATTCGTGAAAAAGAGAATCCTTGTGGCTGAGAACATTCCCCTCCAACTCTAAATTCATATGTGGTACCAGCTTCTAAATTATGAATTGTACTTTGTGTATTGTATGCGAAAACTTGAAACCAATCGTCATCACCATATCCCTTTTTTCGATACTGTACCTGATACCGATTATGGTCTGATACTTGCCACATTATTTTTACGGTCTTAGAACTTATGGCTTCTGATAAGATAAAACTAGGGGCATCACAATCTATAGTATAGTTAAACCAATAGATTTCACTATTTCCATTGTTTTTAAACACCGAAGTTTCACTAATTCCATCGGTAACTAATGCTCTTACCTGCCAGGCATATGTTTTACCTTCCAATAGCTGAGGTTCCCCTGGTCCATAGAGTAGGGTAGTGCTACGGGTAGTTGTAGAATATAATGGGGGACTTACTAGAAATCCTGCTTGAGGATTAACTCCAGTATCCCAGAGTTCTTTTAAGGTAAATTGATACTGTACATTGGTGGCATTTAAATGTCGTGGTGTCCAAGTGAAAATAATATTTTGAGGGTTTGTAGCCGTCAGCGCATCATCTCTATTGGGTAAATTTAAAAAAGGAGGGTCGTTTTGAATTAAATAAACCGAAGTGCAACTTTTGGTAGATAAGCGTAAACCAGAAATATAGTCGTAAATTTCGAAACAAAAATTATAACGCCCATTTGGTAATGGAGTATTGTATTGCTGAGGATTAATTCCAACAAGATTATTTATCAGAAAATAAGGGGTTAAATCTAAGTTTGATAAACGTAAATTGATTCCGCCATCTAAATATATAGGTTTTGCTCCAGCAACAATAGAAGAGGTAGTTATGTTTAGTCCCTGCCCTTCTATATACATTTTTAATCGGACTTGTCTTGCCTGTTCGTTGATATCTGTTAAAAGAATATTTACAAATAGTTTTTCGCTAGCTGATGTTTGATAATCAGATAGTTTTAGGCTATATGGTGGTATTAGTTGTGGAACTACTTGTACAGGATAGGTTTGTGAAATAGCATTGAAACTTATGAATATCCATAATAATAATAGCTGCTTTTTAAGCATAACAGACCAGAGCTTCTTTTTTGAAAAAAGCGTGGGATCAGCAATAGATTGCTTAGCATTATTCTTCTTATTTATTTTTACAAATTTCCTCATTTGTGGTAATCCTTTAATTTTACTTCATGTTTTTAAATACCAAACTGCAAACAACAAATTCCAAATATCAAAACTCAAATTCCAAAGGCTCAAATTCCAAATATCAAAACTCAAAGGTCAAATTCCAAAACAACAAATCCCAAACTCTCAAACTCTCAAACTCTCAAATCTAAAATTGCAAAAGCTCAAATTCCAAACTCTCAAATTCAAATATCAAAACACAAATTCTAAATTCCAAAATTAGTAACTGACAACCGATAACTGAAACCTGAATAAATTCATTCTTTTTGTACTTTAATATCCACTAGGATGTATGAATTTTGTCCATCTGTTTTATATTCTTTTATTTTTATTGCTCCTTTTCTGCCGTCAAATGTTTCAAATAACACAATTCTGGGTGCAAGACTGTTGTTAAATTCTTTTAATCCGTCTATACTTTCTGTAATTACCAAAGGATCTAAGAGTGAATCATCAGTCATAGTATCAAATTGAGCTGTAGTTAAAGCAGCCGAACATGCGCATAATTCCAATGAATTTATAAATTTTGTATGCGTAGCATTTGTTAAGGCATCAAAAGCTGTTGTTTGTACTTCGTCTGGACTCACAAATTTATTTACTGTGAAATTTTGACTTAATCCAAAAAAAGGAATGTCAATTTTATCAGAATTTTCACTTATGATTTCATCTTTTTGATAGACCTCTCGTGTAATCGTTGAGAAAAATGCTCCTATAGTATTGGTATTATGAGCTGTATTAATCCCCAATTTTATATTTTCAAATATTCTTAAGTTGGTGTTTTCTATAACAGTAATTGACTTTGTGATGGTTTCACTTTCTTTTCCATTTGTGGCTTCTAGCTTAAGGCTATATGTGCCTGGAGTATTAAAGATCACTATTGGATTTTCTGCAGTTGATGTTGAAGGAGATCCACCAGTAAATGTCCACAAATAGTCCGTAACACTTGTACTTTTATTTTCTAAGGTTAATTTTACAGGAACCTGTAAATCATCATCTTCAAAAGCAATTTTATAATCAAAATCTGAGATTAAATGTGGAGCTACGGTAATATTTTTTTCTTTGCTATACTCTTCTAAGCCATTACTTATCGCCAAGGTTATTTTATGAACTCCAGGAGTTGTAAATATTATATTTGTTGGCTTTTCTACTATTGATGTAGCTGGAGTTCCACCTTCAAAGGTCCAAAGGTAAGTAGTAGCACCAACTGTAGTGTTGCTAATTGAAATTTCAACTGGGGAATAATTACTAGTTACAATATCAACATTAAATCCAATACGGACTTGGGCATCAATAGGCACTTGTATTTCTTTGCTGTCAAAACTTTCGTCTCGGTTAGTAGCTTCTAATAAAATGGTGTAATTACCCTCAGTTGTATATGTAATTGTTCCAGGATTTCTATCTGTAGAAAATTCTGGAGATCCCCCTTTAAATGTCCATTTATAAGATTCTGCTCCTATAGATTTATTTGTGATTAGTATGTTAACAGGAACTGAATGGTCGTCATTTAAAACCTTAATTTGAAAATCAGCAGTTACCGGAATTGCCTGTTCATTAACACATGCTAATAACAGGGATAAGATTCCTAATAATACTAATTTTATTTTATTCATAGTTATTTTTTTTTAAACACAAACTTCAAAACTCAAATCACAAATGCCAAAACACAAAAATTCAAACGCCAAAATACTAAATCACGAGTTCCAAAACCTCAAATAGCAAACTCCAAAACACAAATAGCAAATTCCAAACTTCAAACTTCAAACTTCAAATTCCAAATCATAAATTCCAAAACACAAATAGCAAATTCCAAAACTCATAACTAAAACTCAAATTCCAAATGTCAAAACACAAACTACAAAAATGCCAAACTTCAAAACTCAAACTCGAAAACTCAATACTCAATACTCAATACTCATAATCTTGGAGCTTCATAACTTGATAACTCTGTAACTTCATAACTATATTCCAAACAACAAACTTCAAAACTTAAATACCAAAAGACAACACTCAAACTCTAAAACACAAATTCCAAAAACACAAAATTCAAAACACGAACTTCAAAATGTCAAATTCCAACAACAAATCTTGTATTCTAAAACTATTTTATTTTTGATTTTTCTAATATTGCTGAGAGAATCTTTTTTATTTCGATTGATTCTTGGATTAGTTCTTCGATCTTGTTTTTATTTGTGATATCATTTGTTTCTTTTATTAACCTCAACCAATAGGTACTTTCTTTGGCTTCTTTTCTACTTATTTTTACGCGATAGACAAAATCTTTTTTACTTAAAGACTCATTAGCTTCAATATAATTTGCTCCAATAGAACCAGACGAACGAACAACTTGTTTTGCGTCTTCAATATTTGCAATTGTTTTCTTAAGTGTTTTTATAAACAATCGTACCTGTTTTGCAAATAGAAATGTTCTTTCTTCTAAATCATATTTTTTTTGAATGCCCATTTTAGCTGTTTCTAACTCATTTTTTGATATTCATTTTTAACATTTAAGTTTTTGATATTTGTTGTTTTTTTGAGATTTGAGATTTAATTTTTTTATGATTTAGACTTTTTGTTATTTGTTTTTTTTTGATTTTAGTTTTTGATTTTTTTGGTATTTGTGTTTTTTGTTTTTTGTTTTTTGAGATTTGTTATTTTTTTCACAGTCATCATTTAATTATAATTTTATGAATCTTACTGCCTTTCGGTGTTTCTAAAAGCAATAGATACATTCCGGCTGATAAATTTAAATTGTAATCGACTTCGTATTCTTTTTCGTTTTGTAATTTTTTATCATCAATAACAGCATATGCATTTAAAGAATAAATACGGAGTGATATTGCAGCTTCTTTTTGCAGTGTTATAGTTGCTTTAAATTGTCCAGTGGTTGGATTTGGTGCAATTATAAATTCACTGACAAATGGTGTATCTGCATCTCCAACATCTGGTAAATCTCTTGCTTCTTCTACTAGAATTGACTTTGTATAGTCTTGGAAACAATCTCCTTGAATGGCTCGTAAAGTTATTTCATAAGTTCCAGATTCACTAAAACGGAGTGTAAGTGTTTCGTTGGTTTCTTCAATAAGTTTTGCTGCTTCTGGAAGGATCCATTCTAAATTACTGCTTTTGGGAGTGCTGGTATTGATTAATATAATATCTTCTTCAGCAAATGATTGAGAAGTAATTATAAATTCAGAATTTATTTCAGTAGCAACAGTTTTAATTTCCACAGTATCTGAAGCAATACAACCAAAACCAGTGGTAAGTGTTACCGTATAAATTCCTGGTTTTGTTAAAGAAACTGCAGCAGTTGTGCTTGTGAATCCGTTGTCCGATTTCCATAAATAGCTTGCATTACTATCACTTATTTCAATATCTAATTCGTGAGTTTGATTAATACAAAGTGTTCTGTCTTCACCTAAATCTACCGTGATGAGTTCAGGATTATCGAGTGTTATTTCTTTAAAAGCCGTACATCCGTTTGCATCAGTAATTTTTAAAGAATACAAACCTTGACTAAGATTTTTTATGGAAGATATAGAAGTGCCAGTACTCCATAGGTAAGTATATGGTGCTTGGCCTCCTGTGGCTTCTACAGCGATAGATCCATCATTACCTAAATAACAACTCGGATTTTTTTGTTCTAGGATGTCAATTTTTAAACCTCCGGGTTGCCCCACCGTTATTTGTCCTGTTGCTTTGCAGCCTCTTTCATCGGTAACATAAACAATATAAGTTCCAGCAATAAGATTATTTAGTATTGGAGTGGTATCCCCATTGGACCATTCTATAGTATAGTTTCCTATTCCACCAGTTATTATCACAGTAGCTGTACCATTATTTCCTGCATCACAAGAAATAGCATCACTACTTAATGAAACTTCTAATAGTTGTGGCTCTTCAAAAGTAAATTGCGCATCTGTAGGAGTGATAAGTGTATTACTATCATAAATACCGATAATAGTACCCAAAGAATCTTCCACATTAAGCGCATAATTACCAGCGGATAAATTTATAGCGATATCAGAAGTAGCGGCACTAATATTAACATAGATGCCTGATGAATTTTGTTTTTTCCAATGATAAATATAGGGTTCTCCAGTTACGAAAGGCAAACCTCCAGTCACATTTACTTTAAGTTCTCCGTCTGAAAATGGATTGCCAAAAGTATTGTTTTGATTACATGAGATTGGAGAAAGCACATTTATTGAAGCTTCTATAGGCTCATAAAGCGTAAATTGATTTGCTATATTAGTACACCCTTGTTTTGTAATAGCCGATGTATAATTTGCGTCTTCAATAGTTAATAAATAGGTTCCTGCAGTAATGGCATTTAACCGTATTTGAAATATATTTGATGCAGAACCTTCAAAACTTGTGCTAGTCTGTGAATTTAATAGTAGTCCATTTTCATCAGTCCAGCTATACGTATAAGAACCACCTCCTAAAGCTGTTCCTCCAGAAATTTGCGCTTCAATCCATGCATCAGTAGCTCCATCTGTTGAGGGGCGGCTAAATGCGGTATAGGAAATAATTAAAGGGCTGTCTGGCTGAAGTATTTCAATACTTTCGATTGCCTTACATCCTTTTTCATCAGTTACAGTAAGGGTGTATGTGCCAGCAACCAAATCTTCTGATCGCAATGTACTGTCTCCATTATTCCATGATAAAGTATAAGCACCAGTACCGCCAGAAATAATTGCTTCTGCCCATCCATCAGAACCACCATAGCAAAAAACATCTTGCTTATTAAAGTTTATAGCTAATAACTCTGGTTCTTCAAAGCTATATACTACGTCTGTGCCATGGTCTAGCGCATTATCGATATATACACCAAGGATAATTCCATTGGCATCTTCAATATTTACTGCATAGTTGCCATCGGATAATCCAGTGGCTATATTTGATGTTTGTAAAGGAAGTATTTCCCAGACACCAGTACTTGATTCCTTTTTCCAAGTATAGTAATAGCTTAACCCTCCATTGTCTGAAGGTTGTAGTTTTATACCTCCACTTGCATCTGCAATTAAAGCACCATCATTAAAAGGATCGGTATATATATTAGTACTATTACAGGATATTGGAGTCTGTATGGTAACAGTTGCAATAAGAACGTCAGGATCATCAATGATATAAGCACTCTTTATGATGGTACAATTTGACTTATCTATTGCAGCTGTATAGTTTTTATCTTGAATGGTTAAATTATAAGTTCCTTCTCCTAAACCTGTTAAAGTTAATTCGTAACTAGCTGCATTAATTTGGGTGTTTACTTTTGCTACTAAATCGGAATTTGCTGCATCTTCCCACAAAAAAGTATAACTACCATCTGCAAGAGGACTACCTCCGGTAATTATTGCTTTTATCCAACCGTTTGTAGCGCCTGCAAATGTAGGCTCAAAAAAAGTATAACTAACCTCTAGAGGCGTAGCAGGTTCTGTAATGATAGTTGATGCTTGGGCTTCACAGCCTTTGCCATCTGTTACTGATACTGAATAATTTCCTGCAGGAATACTACTTAAATTTTGAGTATTGGCTCCATTATTCCATAAAAAAGTATAGGAACCAGTACCTCCGTTGACAGTTGCTTGTATTGCTCCATCATTTCCGTTATTACAGAATACATTTTGTTTGGTTAATGATACTGTTAATAGTTGTGGTTCGGATAGTTGAATTGTTCTATCTGTTGCCGTAACTAGGAGATTATTTGTGTAAGCACCAATAATAATTCCATTAGCATCTTCAATATTAACTGCATATTCACCAGCTGTTAAATTTGAAGCTATATTTCCGATAAGACCGGGGATAATTTCCCAAATACCACTAGTGTTTTTCTTTTTCCAAGTGTATTTGTATTTGTAAAATCCATTAATAAGTGGAGAGAATGCTACACCTCCATTTGTAATAGCTGTTAACTGTCCATCATTAGATGGATTACTGTAGGTATTAGTACTATTACAAGAAATCGCATTAGTTTCTTGAAGGTTTAACGTTAATAAAGGCGGTTCGGTGATGGTATAGGTATATTGATAGGTACATCCAGTTTTAGAAGTAGCTGTGGTATAATTAGCATCAGTAACTGTCAGGGTATAGGTATCTGCCGGTAAATTGTTTACTATTATTCTATAACCAGAAGCTACATTTTGAGTTGTAGTACTTGCTACTACAGTATTACTACTATTTCTCCATGTAAAATTATAACTTCCATTTGCAAATGTAGTACCACCTTTTACATCTACAGATATATCACCATTATTAAAACCAAATGCAGTAGCATGATTAGCACCAGCAAAAGTTATGGCAATAGGGGAATTAGGGATTTGACCAACAGCTACAGCAATTGCTTTATCACTTCCATTGGTGTTTAATATAGAACAGTCATTAGCATCTCTAATTTTTATGTTATAAGTCCCTGATGATAAACCAGAAATGGTATGTGTAGTTCCATTAGCGAAGGCTGTCCAGTTTGCATCCCCATCTTTTTTGTATTTATAAGGTAAGGTACCACCAGTTCCAGTAATTGTAATGGCACCATCATTACCACCATAACAATACACTTTGTTTTTTTCTATTCCTGAAAAGGTGAATTCGGAAGGGCTGTCAATAGTAAAACTATCAGTAGCTTCAAGGCTGTCCCATACGGGATTAGGTGTTGTGGTATCAAATGTTTGGTATTTTACGCTATAGTTTCCAGGTAAAACATCATCTGGCCAAAGATAAGAATAGGTGCTATTTCCATTAGCTGTTAAAGAAGTAGTGCTTTTTTGAGTCAATAAACTAAAACTTCCAGGGTTTGTTTGGTCTTCAAAGAAAAGACTGACTACCAGTTTTTTGTTAGATGGAATTTGTTGATCTAGTATCATACTAAATTTTCCATCTTGTTTATAGGAACATGTGGCGTCTATGGGAGTGAAGTTTTGTAGTTGTGGGGAGCAGGAGATGAATTTGTAAGTTAAAGCATCTGTAAAACCGTTAATGTCATTTGTATACCTAATTTTAATATTAATATTTGACCCTAAAGGTAGGTTATTGAAATCACTGAATGCAACAGAGAATGTAGGTTCTCTAAGTGCATAAGGAAGAGATTTTATCGGATTTATCAAATCATTTCCAATGAAAAAATCTACAGCGTATGAAAAACTACCACTGTTGTTGCAACTAGCGGCTTTAATGATTTTTGTTTCACATACTTTGATTTCATTATTTGTTGAAGAAAAATTATTTAAAGTTGTTAAAGGAAGTATTCTGTATAAGCGTAAATATTTTATTTCATAACCATAATCATTGTCGCGTGGCATTTCATCGCTAAAGCAATTATTATAATCTTTTACATAATTAAGAACAAACGTCGGTGCAGTTGGAGATGTTGCTTTGAATATTTTGTATTTAAGTGTTAGTATTTCTTCATTAAATTCAACAACTTCATCTTGTGTATGGATTAGGATAGGGGAGTTAAAATCTATTACACCGATATTAAATAATAAATTAGATGTATTCTCTGCTTTAGCAGAAACTTGAATACCATTAGATATGGCAATTAAATCTACTATTATCTTATTTTCTAATTTATATTTATATTGCGCATTTATGTTATAAATATTAAATATAATGACAAAATACAGTATTTTTTTCATAATCTAATACTTTACATTCAATTCAACAATTTCGCTAATGCTTCCATCGGTAAATACGGCTCGCATTAGGTATACATATTCATTATTAGGTTTTACTTTATCATCAACAATACGTTTTATAGTAGGAGGGATATTTCGGAATAAGGTGATGGGTTTGTCTTTTAAGCCTTTATAAATCATTAATTCTGCTACATTGGAAGCAGTATACTGCTTCCAATAGAGTTCTATAAAGCCATTTTTTTTATCTACATAACTTCTTAGTTTTTGTATGGCTGGTTTTAAAGAAGATTTTGGTATGATAACCGTAAGTGGTTTTGCTTGCTCAGAAGATAAATTACTCTCGTCTACGGCAACTATAGTATAACTGTATTGTTTGCCTTGTATGGTATTTGTGTCTTGCCAATGTTCAGTAGGCAGTGTGTCAGTGGCAGTGTTCAGTAGGTCAGTATCAGCAGGTAATGAAACGTTGGTTTGGACATCACTGTTTACTGCTAACTGCTTACCTAACACAGTATGCATAAGCTTCCAGTTAATACTATCTTTTTCTTTTCTATAGATTTCGTGTTTTACAACATCTGTACTAGAGCTGTTTTCCCATTGGAGTACTACTGCGGTTTCAGTAATGTTATAAGATTTAAATACAGGAGTTCTTGGTGCTATAAAATCTGGCTTTACAATTTCTAAGATTTCTGAGCTTTCAGACATATTAAAGCGCTGATCTACTGCAACAAGTGTATAGTACACCTTATTGTTTAAGTTTTTAACAGAGATACTATCATAATATACTGTTCCTCGATGTGGAGCTACAGTAATTTGGCTATATTCTTCTGTTTTGTTATTTCCTCTAAATACCCGATAGCCCAACATATCAGTCTCTGTGTTGGCTTTCCATTTTAAGGTAACAATTCCAAGGCTATCAACTTTTCCTTCAAAGGCAACTGGTTTTGCAGGTGGAATAGAATCAACAGGTTGTATTAATGCTGCAAATGAAGTTCTAGAGCTCCCATTTTTCCCAATCGCCGTAATGGTTAGGTAATTGGTAGGCTGCATATCATCATAAAGTATTTTTCTTGTGGTAGCAGGTATATCTTTAATGATTGTTTTATAGGTGCCTGTAGCTTTATCACTTCTATTTAATTCAAAACCAGAAATATGGTCATTACCTTCTATGGGAAATTCCCAATCTAAAAGGATACGTTTATTGTCCAGGTAATTTTTATTGGTTATTCTAGGCGTATATGGAAGAATTTTTGTTGCTTTTCCAGAAACGGCCTCAGACAATGGACTAAATTCCCCAAAAGGAGTTGCCCCTTTAATTCTATAATGATAGGTTTTATTATTAGCAATAGAATCAATATAAAACATTCGTTTTGGATTCGTTTTTTCACTGTTATTTAAGCCTGTAATGGGTAAATCGTTTAGTTTTTTATAAGTTTTCCCATCTTCAGAACGTTCTATAAAATAACTATTATAGATTTTTTTATGGATGGCATAATTCCAGTTTAGTATTACCTTTTCGTCTAAAAATGAAGCTGCTAAATCCAAAGGTTTTGGCAATTCTTCATAATCTTGTAAACCTATAAAGACCCCACCTTCTTCTATTTTTAGTTCATTTTCTGGAACCATACTAGTTACCTTATATACATATTTTTCATTTGCTTTAGCTGTAATATCTACAAACCCTAATCCCGCAAATTGTGCAATTTCATAATCCTGATCAGCAATGTATAATGCCCAAGTAAAGCGTTGTTGCTGTTCTTCGGATAGGTTAATAATAAGCGAAAGCTTATCCATTCCTTCTACGCTAAAAGTCTCCCCATATAATGATTGTGCCATAACAGCAGCATTATCATCATCTTCCACTATTTTCATCCATTCTTCTAAAGGTTTTGGAAGAAAAATACCTAGACGTATTTCTTCTGGTTTCGCTAGGGTTTGTTTGTTTCTTAATATAGTATATCGTCTAAGTTCATAACCATAAGCATTAGATTTTCGCCAGGCTCTGGGTGTGGTTACTGCCCAACGAAGTAAGATTTTACCATTTTTTTGAGGACGTGCCATAACTGCTATTCTTGGCACTTCTTTTTGTAAAGAATCTTGAAGTTGTTGTGCTGTTGTTTGCTTAGTCATTAAAAAACAACTAAGTATTAGAATAATAGTAAAAAATGACCGTGTAATTTTGTGATTTTGATTTGTCAATATAATAGTTTCATTGTTATGTATGTGAAGTACATCAGGAAAAACGCATAATAGATTATGCATTATTCTCTTGGAATTATTTACCATTTGTACTATGCTATTTTTATTACTATTCTTAGACATTAAAATGGGTTATTATAGTTGAAAATGGCTGAACTTCCTTTGATACCACCGGGCATTACATATTGAAGTTTTACTTTATAATCTCCGGAGTAAATAGCAGGGAAAGTACCACTAATGATATACTTATACTTTTGTATCTGAGTGCTGAATTCTGATGGGTTTTTTAAATAGGTATTCACTATTTTATATTGAATATCTATAAAATCTTGTTTGTAATAATAAGGTAAATAATACCGGTAAGGCAACCTCGTTTTTAATAATAAAAAATTAGGGTTATGCTCTAGATAGCTAGGATACCAAGTTAAAATATCTACTCCTTTTTTAGGAGGCAAGCCTAAGTCATTAATATCTCTATCCACCGTAAATTGTGGTTGTAAAGGATAGCCTTCATAAATAAGCGGATAAATTCCATTTTTGTAATAGTTATCATCTAACACTGCTTCGGTAGCTATTAATGGTTTAGAAGCAGTATAGTCACCTCCTAAAAGCTCTAGCTTATCAAAACGTTCGGAGGGTTGTACATCAACTTGAAGCGCATGTACATCCGAATATATGGGTTCTAAATACGCTTTTTTTCGTTTTTTATCATTTATTTTTTCTGAAAATGTATTGTAGGTACTTGTAGTAAAATTATAAACAAGAATCTCTACTTCTTCTCCTTCACGGATAATTGGTTCCGCTTTTTTATTCCTAATTTCTACAGTATTTCCTTCTTGACCAGTTTCTTGAGAAGTATAACTGGTATTGTCATTTCCAGATGAATTTTGTCCTGGTGGAATACTAATAATACTAAATGCGTATTTTACTTTTTTAGTTAATGCAGGGAAACTAAAATTGACCAATCGATCTCCTTTATCATAATTAATTTCAGAAGTTGTTTTTGTTTCTGTTTCGCTTTTAAAATAGGTTTGCACTGTCCAATCGGTTTCTGGAGCAAATAAATAAGGTTGACCTCGTTTTAATTTTACATATCCAGAATTGCGTTCGTTTTGGTAGAAATAATTCTGATCTATTACTGGGTATGTGTATACAATATTTGTAAGCGGTATAAAATCTGGAGCCTCTCCAGTTGTAAATGAAATTTCTTCTATTTCTTGTGCTATTTGACCGTCTTCCATAATTGTTTCCCATGTACTTCCTATTAGTTCTTGAAAGCTCACTTTAACAATCATTTTGATTTCTTTTTTTGGAGCTAAGATGTCAAAAGAAACAAAGTTTAGTAAATCTTTATTCTCGCTCCATTCCATACTACCTTCAATAGGAGTTCCTTCTTGTGTGACTTTAAATTCATCCAATAAAATTCTATACGTTTTTACCCCTTCATCATCTTCTAGTTCAAAAGGTTTATTAATAGCCATATTAAATGCTACCTGAGGGACGGTAAATACATCAACATCGGTATCAGTATTGCTAGGAGAGATATCAGAAATTACTTTGATACCACCTAATGGAGCACCTCCCACAATTTCACATTCTTCACCTAATTCTACTTTAAATCTAAAACTACCTTTAACTAATCCACCCAATAAATTATAATAACCACCAAGATATCCTCTAAACCAGGCAGGGTTTGGTAGTTTAGCTTGCAATAACATAGCACCACCAGCTTCAAGAATTGTAATTCTTTTTTTAATGAACAATAGGTTTACATTTATCCCCATTTTCCCTTGCATATAGGCATAAGATTGTCCGTTGGCATACCAACCATCTATACCAATTGCTCCGCTACCCTCACAGGCAGTTTCTCCATAATCTTTAATCATGATATCGAATCCAAAACCAGCCTGAAAATTAGCATAGAACATTAAAAAGGAGATATCTCCTGTTTGTATGCTAAAGTCCATTCCGAAAGCAAAACCTCTACCATCACCAAGAGCATTAAGATCTCGCATATAGTCTAGCTTATCTAATTCTTCTCCTAATATTTCAGCAATTATGGCTGGAGGTGCTGGACTTCCTGGGATATTATCTCCAATCATTAAATATGAAGTAGTTTTAATAAAAAAGCTTCCAATTCCTATTTTTAAACCAACTCTATCTGAAGGAGTCCCCATGTGCATATACCATTCTCCTTTGCCAATATGGAATACTGCCCATCCGGCTCTTCCTTTTGGACCAACTCCCTGAAGAAAGCCCCCAGGGGTATTCACAAAAACTTCCATTTCGCTATGGAAAACATGATTTTGAAAATCCATTTCCATAGAAAAATGCGCATCTATACCCACATCAAAAGATAAACCATCTTGCGGAAAAGCTACTTTACTATAATCCACCAAATTGGATTCTTTTAGCTTGTTCATAGTAGCATTATTTGAGCCAAGATCATTGATCTTGTTTTCCATGCCCTTAAGCTTGTCTTTAAATTTATCTCCAAACTTAAAATCAAGTGCTTTTACAATATGCCCTTCCCCAAAAAATAAGACTCTATTTAATCCACCATGTCTATTAAAAGCCATTTCAAAGCCTACTTTGCCGTTAAATGCTTTTTCATTTGCTAGGGCAAAACCAATTAATGCTCTAAACCCTAATCCAGCTTCTCCATCAGGAATATAAGAAAGACCTGTTGGGATCTTGGAAGAATATTCACCAGGTTTTTTTGACATTCTATAATAAGCACCACCACCAAAACCATTAACAATGGCAGGGCCAATTGTAATTTTTACAGATGATTTTGATAAATCTACATAGGCATCTACGTACCAATATCTGAAATCCGTTTTTCCAAACCAAGCCGAAGCTTTAACATTAATGCCATTAAAATCAGCAGAGAGTTCTCCATAAAAACCATCGCCATAAACAGGGTCATCATCTTTAATATCTACAAAACCTTCTAATTTTATGGACCCTAAATCAGCTTTAACATTGATTCTTTTAATTTTAATTTTATCAAACTTCCACCGCTGTAGACCTTCATTTTCTTTAAATTTTCCAACAATTGCGAGTTTAGTACCACCAGAAAAACCTTTGCTCATCATATTTATATCAATGGCGAATTCTAATGAAGCTGAGGTATTGGTTGCTGTAACTCCTATTTCTGAGATGGTAACTGGGAAGTTTGCAAATTTTACTTTACCACTATAGCCCATATAATCCACCTTAAAATAAGGGGCTTCTGTTTGTAATTGCAAATTTTGAAATGTAATTCCTTTAAAATCTACTGTAGATTTATCTGGGTTAGTTTTGCTATTACTTCCATTTATAGATAGGCTACCATGTAAAACGGCTTTGGGTCTAAAAACACCTTCTTTTACTTTTAGTTCTATGTAAGAATCTTTAGTAAGCTTAGCTTGGGCTTTAAAAAGACTAAAATTAATATCGTTTAACGTTGTAACTGTTAATACATATTCTTCATTAGTAGGATCAATTACTGCGGAGTATTGTAATGCTTTTTTAGCTAAGGTTTCTTTGCTATCGTTTTTTGCTTCATTCTTTGAAACTTCTTTTGAAATTGGGAGTACAATATGGCCATTAAAGTTAGCTTTGGTAATAGTGTTGGTCACAAAAGTTGCATCGATATGATCCACAGAAAATTGCCACTTAGAAGCTTCTCCTTCATCTAATGGAAGAATATTATCTACCGAAAAGTTTCCTGAAACCCCCATACCATCAATTAGTAAATCAGAAGCTTCAAAAGCAACACGTTTTTCAGACTTTTTCTTTTTAAATTGTTTTGGAAGGACAACCTTTAAGGACTTAACATAGACGCCTCTCCAAGCTTCTTTATTTCCTGGAATTAGATATTTATTATATTCTTTAGGAAAATTAACATTTGGAGAATTTCTGATGTCACTAAAATCAAAAACAGCAGTATTAAGTTCAAAAATTAATCCTGCTTTTCCAGAACCATCTTTAGAATCATCTTTTTTTAACTGAAAAGGAGGCAGGCTTATTTCTGCTAGGATATCATTCCAATCACTAACTACTGTTTCAAAGTGTCCTTTTACTTTTATTTTCGTATCTGGATTTACTTTATAATTTTCATCAACGGGTTCCAACATACTTCTTGGAAATAAAACATCTGCAGAAATCCCCATTTCTTTAAAACCATTACAGTCAATGGTGACATATGTTTTTTTATCAATACTACCAGTTTTCATATTAAATCCACCTTTTAGCACAACAGCTCCATTACCGCCATTTATAGGAATAGCAATATCTCCTAATAAGACCAAATTGGCATCTCCATAAATCCCTCCTGTATGTGAAAGTTTTATATTATCTGCTCCAAAAAATAATTGTTTCTGATTTCCTTCAGAATCACTCTGTGGAATTTCTACTTTAACAAATGCCGTTACCTCGGTATAATTTGGAGTAATCCGTGTTTTACTTATGCCAAGAGTATAAGTAAGGTTGCCTATTTCTTTTTTTATACCAACTGGTAGCTGTATTAAATCGTCAGGGGAAACTAAATCTAAGTAGTTTTGTGTACTGTTTAGTTTTTCAAAAACGGCAATTGCTTTTTCTACTTTTTTCGCAATGCTATCATTGGTAGGGAAGTTTTTAGCAAGGTATTCATTATTAAATTCTGGAGCTATATAATTTGAATGGAAGTAATTTGTTTTTGGTATTGTTTTGGTTTTTATACTATCGTTATAATGAATGTTGTTTTTGGAACTTGCAGAAAAAAAACAAAAAACAGAAAAAAAAATTAAGGATAATGCTTTTAACATACAATAGGGGCTTTAGATTAAAAACTATTTTTGATTGCAAAAACACTCTATGCTATTTGGAATAACTGTTTTTTTTCGAAAATATTGCTTTTTAAACCGTTTATTATTTAGAATTAAATTTCAACTGTGAAATATATCACTCATAAATCCGGTATAATTTACGATAATCTTTATTTATTGATATTTATTTTTGATGAATAACACATTAGCTGTAGATAAATAGTATTTCATATGGGTTAAGTGGTCTTCAGTGAATTTTATCCTCATACAGTCAGTACCTAGTAACCTCAATTCAATATAAGCACAATAGTATTAAATGGTTGAATCTCTGTATAATTTTCTAATGAAAATCACTGCCATTGACATACTTTATAACTTGCGTATTATGCAGTTAGATAAATGCGTCATTACAATAATTTATTTTTGCAAAAACTGAAATCTCGATTTGACAGAATTATGTTAGCTAGGGTGAAATTTTGAAAGAATTTTGTATCGATACTTCAGCCTTGCTCAGTACAAGAATAATTCTCTTAGCTTGAACTCAGGTTATAAACAACAAAGACTTTTGAAAAAAAAGACTGTCTTCTCAGACAGTCTCCTTACTTATTAAAAATAAATGCTTTGGGTTTCTATGGATTGATTACCCAAGAAATATAATACTGAGAACCTATTAGTCCTGTTCCTGGAGCACTTGAATATTCATTCCCTAATATATTTGCTGCTCCAACTTTAAATGTCGACTTCATACTTGGTACCGTATAATTCATTTGAGCATCTACTAAAGATCTCGCAGAAATATCTGCATCTGCAAATGTAGATTCCCAATAGTACGTATCGCTCCATCTCCAGTTTACATTAAATCCAAAGTTTTTAAATAATTTACTATTTCCAAAACTTACTTTAGTCTTATGTTCTGGTGTATTGAAATTTGTTTCAAAATCTGGATCAGAAGCCTGATCAAAATCCATCTTTGTAAATGTATAACTCACTCCTAAATCAAAATTCCCTAACACTTTTGTATTTACTCCTATAGAACCACCATAAGAACTAATATCTGCATTTGTATTGGTATAGGTTTGGAATGCCTGATAATCTCCATTACCAACAGCACCTATTGCTAAGGCATCAAAAGTATTTGCTGATCTATCTACCGTTCCGTACAATGGTACCAGTACTGTTTTATTAGAAATAAAATCTTTATAAGAATTATAATATCCACTTAAATCAACATAGAAATTTTCAATTTTACCTCTATATCCAATTTCTGCTGAAGTTACTTTTTCTGGTTTTACATAAGCTACATCAGACACTTTTAATAATGATGGATCAATATTTCCTACTGCTGCTGCTGCTCCAAATTCTTGAACCGAAGTTAAGGTAAATGCATTGTCATAAGCAGTCCTACCTGACAACTGTACTTCCGGAGGCGCACCCAAACTTTGCCCTTTGGTACTTACCAATATTGCTCCAGAAGTATATCTATCTAAATTATCTGGTGCGGAACCTACTAAAATTGCTCTACCAGCATTTAAACCAATATACTGATCTTGTGTTGTTGGATTTCTAAATCCTGTTTGTATAGATGCTCTAAAATTGTGCTTGCTTCGTTCTCCAGGAGAAAATACCACAGATAATCTTGGCGACACATTTCCATCAAAATTTTGCGCCTTATCATAACGCATAGAACCTGTAAGTTTCAATTGGTTGTTCAAAAACTTCTTTTGAATTTGTGTGTATATCCCATATTCATCATAATCAATAGCGCCATCATAATCTGTAAAAATTGTTCCTTCAGAGTTTAAAGAATACTTACGGTACGAACCTCCAACTTGAACATCTGCCCATTCATTAAGCAGGCTTGAGAAATTATAATTACCATCTGCATGATACAACTTTGTATTGTCTATAAAACGTGCTCCCTTAGCCAAATCCCCATCAGAAACAACGGTATTCAATGCATTTTGAAATTCTGGTGTTCCAGGAATTAATCTTCCTGTATCAGCTGCCGCTCTTGCAATTACATGTGCCTGTTCTTCAGGAACAAATCCAAGCCCAGGAATCAACCCTAGCCTAGCTCCTATAAATGCCTTAGCATAATCTCCAAACCAAGATGGTGTTGCTGGGTTGTTTGGATCTGGTGCATCTCTTTTCCAAGACCTATTGACATTAAGTGCTGCAAAACGAGAATCGTAAGAATCCCTTGCGTTTTCTGATGTCATATATCCTCTTAAGAAAAAGTTCTTATTTTTAAATTCAATTTTATGCTGTTGCATAAAAAATCCTTTTATTGAATATCTATTTGCTCCTTGATAAATAGTATTACCACGACCAACTTTAGAATTAAGTATAATTTCAAAATCGTTTGCCCAAGGTCTAATATGCATTGCAAAATCTGCTTTTACACTTTCTGCATCATAATCCATTAAATCTCTTTCTTCATATCCTGTTCTAGATATAAAAGCCGAACCCGATGGAGTAACTGTCCCTTTTGGAAGAGAAATTGTCGTCCCATCCGCTGCATCTGGTAATGCCAAATCATCAAAATCTAATGTTGTAGCCGCTTCATCTCCGTATATATTAAGTCCATTATATCCATGATCTGAACTTCTATCTCCTGGAATTGCAAAACCTTCATTTTGGTCGTAATTGGTATAATCAGTAGCAAACCACTCTGTACCTTTTAACATAGAGAAAGAAGCTTTTATCGCTACTTTATCGCTAAAAGCATGAGCCATTCTAATTCCCCAATCTGTAAAATTATTATCTCCTGCATTAGAAGAAGATGTCAATCCCGTTTTTGCATAAAAACTAATTCCTTGAAAATCGAATGGGTTTTTACTAGTCATAAACATAATACCATTAAAAGCATTTGCTCCATACAAAGCCGATGCTGCTCCTGGCAACAGCTCTACGGTATTTACATCCAGCTCATTCATTCCAAGCAAGTTTCCTAGAGCAAAATTTAATGCTGGAGAAGAATTGTCCATTCCATCTACCAACTGCATAAATCGTGTATTTGCAAAAGTTGCAAAACCTCTAGTATTTACTGATTTAAAAGTTAAACTACTTGTATTTACATCTACTCCTTTTAGATTTTCTAAAGCATCATAATAACTAGGTGCCGAAGAATTTTTTATTGCTTTGTAATCCATCCTCTCAATAGTAACAGGGGACTCCCTTACTCGTTCAGGTGTTCTAGAAGCAGAAACTACAATTTCATCCAATAGTGTATCTTCAGATTCAAGTGTAACTGTTAACGATTGATTGTTAGAAGCGACATCTACAGTTATAGCAGTAAATCCAATACTAGAAATTTTTACTTTAAATGGAGGGACTTCTGAAGTATTCAAAACAAAATTTCCATCAAAATCAGCAGTTGTTCCTATAGCTTTTCCTTGAATTAAAACCGTTGCCCCTGGTATTGGTTGATTATCTGTATCTACAACTTTCCCTTTTATTGTTGTTTGCGAATACCCAATTGCACCAACTAGCATAAAAAATAGAAGTAAAACTTTTCTCATTATATATCAAATTAAATCATTAGTTAGACACAATATACATTATTTTTCAGGTTGGTCAATAGGAAAAGTAAGAAAATTATGCATGCATAGTGTTTTTTATTCAATGAAAAGCTTGAATTATTATGAATTTGATTAAAAAACAACGAGAATATAAGCCAAAAACAAAAAATCTAGCTACAATGTTAAAAACATCGCAACCAGACTTTTTCAATTAAATCTAAAACCTTATTTTTTATTATTCAACCGTAACTGATTTGGCCAAATTTCTTGGCTGATCAACATTACAGCCTCTCATTAACGCAATATGATACGAAAGCAATTGCAATGGAATCGTTGTTAATAATGGTGTTAAACATTCTGCAGTATCTGGAATTTCAATTACATGATCTGCTAATTCTTTCACGGTAACATCCCCTTGAGAAACAATGGCAATAATCTTACCTTTTCTAGATTTTATTTCTTGGATATTGCTCACCACTTTATCATAATGTCCTTTTTTAGTAGCAATTACTACTACAGGCATCTGCTCATCGATTAATGCAATTGGTCCATGTTTCATTTCGGCAGCAGGATATCCTTCTGCATGAATATAACTAATCTCTTTTAACTTTAATGCTCCTTCTAGGGCAACAGGAAAATTAAACCCTCTTCCTAAATACAAACAGTTTGGCGCATCTTTATATTCTGCAGCAATAAATTTTGTATGCTCATTAACCTCCAATGATTGTTTAACTTTTGCAGGAATACTTTCCAACTCCGTTAAATATTCATGAAATTTAGCCTGGGATAATTTCCCATTGCTTTGTGCTAGTTTTAAAGCAACAAGCGTTAATAATGTTATTTGGGTAGTAAATGCTTTGGTAGATGCTACTCCAATCTCTGGCCCAGCATGGGTATATGCTCCTGCATGAGTTTCTCTTGCTATAGTAGACCCCACAACATTGCATATTCCAAAAACAAAGGCTCCTTTTTCTTTTGCCAATTTAATAGCCGCTAAAGTGTCTGCTGTTTCTCCAGATTGCGAAATTGCTATTACTACATCATTTTCTCTTATAATAGGATTTCTATACCTAAACTCTGAAGCATACTCAACTTCCACTGGTATTCTAGCAAGATCTTCAAAGATATATTCAGCAACCAATCCAGCATGCCAAGATGTACCACAAGCAACAATAATAATTCGATCAGCATTTAAGAATTTCTCTAAATTATCATCTATACCAGACATCTTTATAATGCCTTCGTTTGCTAACAAACGTCCTCTATACGTATCTTTTATAGCTCTTGGTTGCTCATAAATCTCCTTTAACATAAAGTGATCATAGCCCCCTTTTTCTATCTCTTCAATATTGAGTTTTAACTCTTGAAGCGTTGGGTAGATAACAGAATCGTCTTTAATTTTTCTAACCTTAATTTCTTTACCAAGCCTTATAATTGCCATTTCTTCGTCTTCCAAATAAATAGCATTACTTGTATATTCAATAAAAGGAGAAGCATCTGAAGCTATAAAAAATTCATCCTTACCTACACCTATAGCTAACGGGCTTCCAAGTTTTGCAACCACTAACTCATCTGGCTTTGTCTTATCAAAAACAGTAATTGCGTATGCACCAACAACTTCATTTAACGCTATCTGAACTGCTTTTCCAAGCTTTACACCTTCTTTTTTCTTAACCTCTTCAATTAGATTAATTAAAACTTCGGTATCTGTATCTGAATGAAAAACATATCCTCTATTAATCAACTCCTGTTTAATAGATGCATAATTCTCTATGATTCCATTATGGATAATTACTAAATTTCCTGAATTTGAAAAATGCGGATGTGAGTTAACATCATTTGGCACTCCATGTGTTGCCCATCTGGTATGTCCAATACCTAAACTTCCCTTTATAGAAGTTCCAGCCTCGGCCTTCCTTTTTAAATCCTCAACTTTACCTTTTGTTTTTATTAGGTTTATTTCGCCAGCATCATAAAGCGCTACTCCAGCACTATCATACCCCCTATACTCTAATCTCTCTAAACCTTTTATAACAATTGGATACGCTTCTCTATACCCTAAATAACCAACTATACCACACATATTTTTACAATTATTTTTTGTAAATATTTTATTATTTTCTTCAAATATAGGAGAAGACAATAAAACCAAAATATTTTATGGGTATAAAGCTATAAATTTCTACAAACAACACCTAATTACAGATGAAGAACATTTGTACCGCTATGAAATGCTACTTTATTTCGGTGTAACGTAGGGTTAATTTTAACTGCTTGCTTTCTTCATCGGCAGAAAGACCAGAAGTATCTCCAAACAGTACAGTTCCTAATGGACTAACTACTGACATTTGAGGAATAATTTCAATTCCTGCTCCGTCTATCCTAGCATTAACATTAGAAAAAACATTGATATTAGATGTTAAAGAAAGTCCTAATTTTATATTATCTGCTCCTTCTAACAAAAGCTCATTTACATAATCAGTAATTCTTACTTTATATTTTACTCCTTCTCCAGCATCATTTTTCTCCAAAATACCATCATAGATTAATAATGATTTTTGAGGATCATCGGTATTCACCAAGTCATATGTAGGATTATATAAAGGCAGATTAGTATCTGTATTGTATACATATAGGCGAAAAGGTTCATTTTTATTCAATATTCCCTTCTCTTTTAATGTTTCTGAATCCACATAGAAAATTAAATTAGCTTCGTTAAGTATAGCTTCTTTATTTTTTATCTTCATAATAACCGGATCATTAACATCGTAATCTAAGCTTAAATCCGTAATATATCCTGCTCCTCCTTTTAATAATATTCGTCCATCTTGTTCCACTTCAGAACTTGGAGCTGTATGTGTTAGCGTATTAATAACATTACCATTGTATCCTGAAGACCCCGAACTTCTTAAACCAAAGGTGTAGCTACTATTTTTAGCATCATCATCTTTTACATCGTATGTATAATCTACCGTTAATGATGCAGCATCTATATTTATACCCATCATTATTGCTGAATCCAAATTAGCAGAAATAACTAAACCTTTTAAGAAGCTTTTAAAGTTATTGGCAGTAAATAGTTCATCACTACCTTCTTTATTTATAAAATTCTCTTGAAAAAAAGCAGCATCTAAAGTTACTTTCAACCCTGGAGCCAAACGTCTTTTAACAGTTGTTGATTCGTCCTTATCTGTAGTATCTGGATCATCAACCAATGCTTCAAAAACAAGTTCCTCTACCTCAGAAATACTTAGCTCTACATTTTCATCATTTAATACTGTCCCAACAAAACTTGTTGAAAAATCTGAATAATATTCTTTTGGATCTTCAAAACCCGATGTAGGTTCAAAATCACTTAAAAAATATAGCGATTCCTCTACTTTAATCTTTACCTTTATAAGATCCAAACCGATGCTTGAGGTATTATATATACTATCTAAATCAAATGTCTTAGCAAAAATATTTTGAGGAGTATCAGTATCCACATCATCATTTTCACCATCAGAATCCGTATCTACCAAATATGGATTAGTTCCTTTTGCCTTCTCTTCAGCATTAGTTAATCCGTCTCCATCGTAATCATCATCTTCATTTTCTTTCCCAGGCTTCTCCAAATCATCAGGAACTCCATCACCATCAGTATCTAATTTTGCCTTGATATAAAATGGAAGGTGCAAATATACTTCAGTAACGGTTTCATTCTCATTAAACCCATCTGTAGTTTCTTTTGCTTGGCTTAAACCTCCAAATGACGGATTAGGTGTTGATAACAACAACTGACTAACGATGCCTGCATCTGTAGTACCATATATAGGATCTACATAACGACCAAATTGATAAAAAGGCAAGTTATTTGCAGAGAAGGCTGTTACCTTTTTATTGGTAACTCCTACATTATAACTAGCCGTAAGCCCTTCTGTATTGTCAGTATCTATTATATCTGCTCCAAGTGTACTAATTTCATCTTTACATGAAGTAATTGTCACTACACCACATGCCGCAACTAGTGCCGCTAACATCATTTTTTTCATCATCCTAAAGGTAATTCAAGTTGTTTAGCCTAAAACTTCTGTGTTATAAAAATTCTCGTATGCTTCTTCAAAACCAGCCTTATCCACAAACGATAATACTGGTTTATCTAAGCCTTCCACATGTTGCTGAAGCTCTTCTGGCACATTATCGGAGGCTAAAATAACAGCATCAGAATGATTTACCGCTACCTTTAACAAATTATTATAGCTAGGCTTACTTAGTTCAGCACTAACCTCTTCTGTAATCTTATCAAATTTAAGCTTTGATTCTAAAGCAGAATCTAAACTCCCTTCAAAACCTTTGCTATATACAGACGTTACTATTTTACTCTCAGAAAACAACGGCTCATCTGCATAATATTGTTTTAGATATAAGGGCACTAAAGAAGCCATCCATCCATGTACATGTATAATGTCTGGAGTCCAATTTAGTTTTTTAACAGTTTCTACTACACCTTTAGCAAAAAATATTGCTCTTTCATCATTGTCAGGGAACAAATTTCCATCAACATCAGAAAATGTAGCTTTCCTTTTAAAATACTCTTCATTATCAATAAAATAAACCTGAATTCTTTCTTTTGGAATGGAAGCTACTTTTATAATAAGTGGCATATCCATATCATTTACAACAAGATTCATTCCAGAAAGACGTATTACCTCATGTAATTGATGTCTTCTTTCATTAATATTCCCAAATCGGGGCATAAATATGCGAATCTGCCCTCCTTTTTCATTAACCATTCTCGGTGCCTCATAAGACATTAATGATACTTCATTTTCTGGGAGATATGGTACTAATTCTGAAGATACAAACAATATCTTTTTACCTGTCATATAATCTATATTTAGAGTGCTCTTAGTTATAAAGGCTACAAAATTACAAAAATTATACAGAATCCCAGTATTTTATATAAGTTTGCACGTATTTTAATTTTTTTATTTGTGGGAATTTTCTATAAAAAAACAGTGCTAGGCAACCATATCAACGATGCTATTCTTTCTAAAAAAACCATTGGACTCGTACCAACCATGGGCGCGCTCCATAAAGGTCATCTGGCTTTAGTAGAGAAAGCACTTTCAGAAAACGATCTTGTTATTGTTTCCATTTTTGTTAATCCAACACAGTTCGATAATGAAAATGACTTAAAAAAATACCCTAGAACCCTAGATGACGATTCAAAAAAGTTATGGGACTTAGATAAAAACATTCTCGTTTACGCTCCATTAACCGATGATATTTATGGCAATGAAATAAAAGCCCAGAAATTTAATTTTGATGGACTTGAATACCAAATGGAAGGTAAATTTAGACAAGGCCATTTTGATGGAGTGGGAACTATTGTTAAAAAATTCCTCGAAATTACAACTCCACATAAAGCCTATTTTGGTGAAAAGGATTTTCAGCAATTGCAAATCATTAAAAAACTAGTAGAAAAACACCAAATTCCAGTTACTATTGTACCTTGTAAGATCCATAGAGAAGAAAATGGATTAGCAATGAGCTCTAGAAACGAACGCCTTTCTGCTCTGCTTAGAAATGAAGCCTCGTTTATCTACAAAACACTTAAAGCTGCCAAAATTAAGTTTGGCACAAAAAGTGCTCCTTTAATTAAGGAATGGGTAACTGTAGAATTTCAGAAAAACAAGTTTTTAGAGTTAGAGTATATTGAAATTGCTGAGGAATCCACTCTCGAAACTGTTAAAAGAAAACAAAAAAACAAAAAATATAGAGCTTTCATTGCTGTTTACGCAAATGATATTAGACTTATAGACAACATCGCCTTAAATTAATTAACTTTGCACCATGCTAGTAACCGTAGTAAAATCAAAAATTCACAGAGTAAAAGTCACAGGAGCTGACTTAAACTATATTGGAAGTATCACCATTGACGAAGACCTTATGGATGCCGCAAATATTGTGGAAGGAGAAAAGGTTCAAATTGTAAACAATAACAATGGAGAACGTTTAGAAACTTATGCTATTCCAGGACCACGAAAAAGTGGTGAAATCACCCTCAATGGAGCTGCCGCCAGAAAAGTGGCAGTAAACGATGTTTTAATCCTTATTACGTATGGGATGATGACAATGGAAGAAGCCAAAGATTTTAAACCATCATTAGTATTCCCTAATGAAGAAAACAATTTACTCAATTAAAATTGAAAAAAAAACACATCAAACTCTTAAAATTCATACTCCCAATAGCATTGGGAGTTTTTTTAATTGGATATTCCTATTCTATTACTTCTGCTGAGGATAGAACTCAAATTCTTAAATACATCAAAGAAGCCGATTATTTTTGGGTAAGCATTTCCTTAATTTTTGGCATATTAAGTCATTTATCTAGAGCAATACGCTGGAGATACATGCTAAACCCTATTGGTTACTCACCAAAACTAAACAACACTTTTTTAATTGTTTTGATGTCGTATTTTGCCAATTTGGGCATCCCTAGATCTGGAGAAATACTTAGAGCTACTGCACTTACTACTTATGAGGATGTCCCTTTCGAAAAAGGTTTCGGCACCATTGTAGCGGAACGTGTTATTGATATGATAATGCTCTTATTACTTATTGCTACTGCTTTTTTCCTTCAGACCGATAGCATTATTGCCATCATGTCAGAAAAAGGATTTAGCACCAAAAGCATTGTCATAATTGTCACAATAGGTATTGCAGCCCTGCTTTTTTTCTTCTTTTTTATAAAAAAATCAACACAGCCATTTGTTCTTAAAATAAAAAACTTTATTCTTGGACTACTAGAAGGTGTAACCAGCATCTTTAAGATGCCAAACAAATGGGCTTTTCTATTTCATACTCTCTTTATCTGGTTTTGCTACATCGCCATGTTCTGGGTTATTAAACTATCCATACCAGAAACCGAAAATCTTGACACAAGTGTACTTCTTGTTGCTTTTATAGCAGGCGCCTTTGCTATGTCTGCTACCAATGGAGGACTAGGGCTTTTTCCTATTGCAGTAAGTCAAATACTTGTACTTTATGGTGTTTCTAAAGTTTCTGCTGATGCTTATGGATGGATTATGTGGATTTCTCAGACCCTAATGGTGATTGTTCTTGGTGGAATTTCATTTCTTCTAATCCCCATACTCAATAGAAACAAATAATAGCAAACAATTTTGTAGCGCTATAAACGTTAACACTATAATGCCTCTACAACAATAGAGGATTAACAAATACACAATCTGATCTATTTACCACCATGAAGTCTATTTTAAAATATGCAATCCTACTACTATTAACTAACAGCTATTTTACAAATGCACAAGTAAGCACCGAAATATTTGAATCTTACAAATTACTAGAAAAGAGAGAGCTCCAAATCTATGTTCCTGAAGATTATTCTGAAGAAAAAATGTACCCACTTTTTGTTGTTCTTGACGCAGAATATTTATTTGATGCTGTAACAGCAAATGCAAAATTTTATCGATTTTGGCAAGAAATGCCAGATGCTATTGTTGTTGGAATCAATCAAAATTTTAATGATGCCAGATACGATGATTGTGCCTATAGCGACCAAAATGGTTTTCCTGAAGAAAAAGGAAATCAGTTTTTTGAATTTATAGGAATGGAATTGATACCTCATCTGGAAAAAAAATACAATATTGCTCCTTTTAAAATTGCAGTTGGATATGATTTTACGGCCAACTTCATCAATTATTATCTATTTAAAGACAATCCTTTGTTTGGAGCATATATTAGCCTTTCTCCTAAATTGGCTCCTGGAATGGAAAACAAATTAGCGGAACGCCTTTCTGGAATGGACGAAAAAATATTTTACTACTTAGCTTCAAGTAGTCAAGACAAGAAAAAAGACAAACAACGTGTTTCACTACTAAACAACAATCTACAGAAAATAGAAAATAACTCCTTAAAGTACTACTATAAAAACTACGAAAGTGCCAACCATATTTCTGTAGCCTCCTATGCAATTCCTCAAGCTTTAGATGAGATTTTTAAAATCTTTAAACCAATTAGCCCCAAGGAATACAGAGAAAATATATTAAAACTAGAAGGCCCCGTTTATGATTATCTTGACGAAAAGTACACCACTATAGAAGAACTGTTTAGCTTTAAAAAACCAGTAAGTCTTAATGATATAATGGCAATTTATGCTGCTTGTCTAAAAAAAGAAGACCTTCCTTCTTTAAAAAGACTGGCTGAGTTAGGGAAAAAAGAATTTCCAAAAACAATGCTAGGTTTTTATTTTATGGCCGAATTTTACGAAAAAAGCGGCGAACCCAAAAAGGCTATGCGTACTTACGAAAAAGCTTTTGGCATGGACGAAATAGATTTTATCACCAAAGATATGGCAATTGATAAAATTGATGCTATAAAAGCTGATTTTGGCTGGTAATACCATACAAATTCTGATATCGTATTATTTTTGAATTTGACGGCTGTTCTTTTGCTAATCAACAAATATTTCATAATATTCGCTATTGAATACTAGAAACTTTTCATGGCTAAAACTAAAACAACTTTCTTCTGTCAAAATTGCGGAGCACAACATGCAAAATGGGTAGGACAATGCAGTACTTGTAAAACTTGGAATTCTGTTGTTGAAGAAGTTATTCAAAAAGAAGAAAAAAAAGATTGGAAAACCAACAATACCGTTGCAAAGAGAGGTATTGCTAAGCCAATAAAAATAAAAGAAATAGACGCTACAAAAGAAATGCGTTTAGATACTTTGGACGAAGAACTCAATAGAGTTCTTGGTGGAGGTATTGTACCAGGCTCTATGACATTGCTTGGTGGAGAGCCTGGTATAGGAAAAAGCACATTGCTACTCCAGATATCCTTAAAACTACCATACAAAACACTCTATGTTTCTGGAGAAGAAAGTCAAAAGCAAATAAAAATGCGAGCAGAACGTATCTACCCAAATTCTGAAAATTGCTATATTCTAACCGAGACAAAAACTCAAAACATCTTTAAACAGATAGAAGAAATGCAACCCGATATTGTAATTATCGATTCTATACAAACCTTGCATTCTGATTATATTGAAAGTAATGCCGGAAGTATTTCTCAAATAAGAGAATGCACTACCGAACTTATTAAATTCGCCAAAGAAACGGCTACCCCAGTATTACTTATTGGACATATCACTAAAGATGGTCATATTGCTGGCCCTAAAATCCTGGAACATATGGTGGATACTGTTTTGCAGTTTGAAGGAGACAGAAACCATGTTTATAGAATCTTAAGAGCTAATAAAAACAGATTTGGAGCCACTTCAGAACTAGGAATTTACGAAATGCAAGGAGCAGGATTAAGAGAAGTCTCCAATCCTTCAGAAATTTTAATCTCCAAAAACGATGAAGAACTTAGTGGAACAGCTATTGCTGCAACTTTAGAAGGCATGCGTCCATTAATGATAGAAATTCAGGCATTAGTAAGCACAGCCGTATATGGTACTCCACAACGAAGTACAACAGGATACAATGCCAAACGACTAAACATGTTACTTGCTGTTCTTGAGAAAAGAGCTGGTTTTAGACTTGGCGCCAAAGATGTATTCCTAAATATTACTGGAGGAATATCAATTGAAGACCCAGCACTTGACCTTGCTGTAGTTTCTGCAATACTCTCTAGCAATGAAGACATTGCCATCAATAAAGATCTATGTTTTGCAGCGGAAGTAGGGCTAGCTGGAGAAATACGACCAGTAAACAGAGTAGACCAACGTATTCTTGAAGCCGAAAAACTAGGTTTCGGAACCATTTTTGTTTCTAAATACAGTAAAATTTCACTTAAAAACCCTGTAATCAGTATTAAAAAAGTTGCTAAAATAGAAGATGTTGTTAGTTGGCTTTTTGCTTAATTTTTTATTTTGCTCATTTCAACGAATATATATTAAGCTCCTCCCTTATTTATGTATCTTAACATCCTCAGCAATCCTACCTACCTATCTCAACAATGAAACTGCTATACCTTGCCTATCTCTTCAAAAACACCAGCTTTAAGACACTCTATAAGCTAATCAACTACACACAAAAAAAGCACAATCAAAGCTTTATAAATATAACTTTTAGAATGCTGTATTGCTTTATCAGATACAATACTGCATTTCTTGATTACTTTTACTTAGAATTACACAAAAGAAGCTACAATGAAATACGCACTTATGCCAATACATTATCCATGTATCGTTTTCAAAAAAAAATGAACAGCAAAAAGGCCGTAGCTATTTTTAAAAATAAAATCCTATTCCATCAACAGTTTAACAAATTTATCAAGCACAATTATTTCTTACCTCTTGAAAGCTCATTTTCTGCATTAGAAAATTGGCTCTTGCTTCACCACCCAGAAAACATCATCTGCAAAAGAAGTAACGGACAGGCTGGAAAGAATATTTTCAAATTCAATGTAATACAAAAAAACAACTCTTTTTATATTGGAAATCTTAGCACTTTAGAATTTCACAATTTTCTATCAGAAAACAAACTAGATCTAATTGAAATTAATATAAAACAACATCCTCTTCTAAAAAACTTACATCCCGAATCCCTAAACACAATTAGAGTTATTAGTATTATTGACAAAAACAATGATATCAATATCCTTGGAGCTATACTTAGAATTGGTACTAATAATAGTATAATTGATAATTTTAGCGCTAACGGAATTGCTGCCAAAATAAGTTTAGAATCTGGAATTATAGAAACACCTGTAGTCATAAAAGATCCGAGAATTGAGATTGATAAAAACTCTGGAAAACCATTTACAAATAGTCAACTGATAGGACTAGAACTTCCTTTCTGGCAAGAAACCCTAAGTTTAGTTAAATCATTATGCAAAGTATTACCAGAAGCAAAAACCATAGGATGGGATATTGCTATTACATCTACTGGCCCTCAACTCCTAGAAGGGAACCATAACTGGGGGAAACTGTTATGGCAAAAAACACATGAGCGTGGACTAAAACCAGTATTGGAAGCGTATATTTCTTAACCGTGATAAAACTAAAAAACATAGCAACTAGAATCTCTGCCTTCTTAAAAGATAAGAACAAAAAAAGAACGCTTCAAATCTTTAAAGACTTTTTAACCCTCTATCGTATCAAAAAAGAGCTTCCACTATACTATTTTGCAAAGTTTCTATACCGTAAAGAAGTTACCAATCCATCAGAATACCTTAGCAATACAGAAACAAAAAAACTATACCAAGAATATACCAGCGTTGAAATAAAAGATACAGAACTCATCAAAAACAAATTACTGTTTCACCAATTTCAAAAAAAAAACAATATTCCTGCTCCTATTCTTATCGGTTTTAACAAAAAAATCAATTTCAATTTTCAAAATCAAGATTATACGATAAACACCTTTCCAGAACTACTTTCTTTTTTCACTAATCTCCTTAAACAAAACAAAAAAGAATCCATTTTTATCAAACCTTTTTCAGACCAAGGAGGAAAAGACTGCTATATCTTGCATCATAACACACTAAAAGAACAACTTCAAAGGCTTCAATCGCAGTTACTCAACAACTCTTTTGTTTTTCAAGAAGTAATCCCTCAACACCCCAAAGTAAATGCCATTAACCCAGGCTGTATTAACTCCATTCGGTTTAATTCTTTTATAAACAAAGAAGGAAATGTAGAAATACTTTCTGCTTTTATGCGTTTTGGCGCTAATGGCAGTGTTGTTGACAATGGTAGTTCTGGAGGATTCTATGTTCCCATAAATCTAAAAACTGGAAGATTAAAGCAAGAAGGAAAACAGCTAATGAGATACGGAGGCAATGTTTTTCACCAACATCCAGATACCTTATACGAATTCAACAATTTTAGCATTCCCTTTTTTAAAGAAGCTTGCGAACTCGTTTGTAACGCTAGCTTACTAACTCCTTCTTTTAAAATGTTAGGCTGGGACATTGCCATTGGAATTCAACAACCTATATTAATAGAAGCCAATCATATGTTTAGCCTATTTGTTGCTGATATTGTTTATGGCGGCTATTTAAAACACCCCGATTTTAATAATTTACTTAACAAAAAAGAGCAATGACAAAAAAAAGAGCAGTACTTATTGGAGCTGGCAGTTATGGCGAAGCGCTTCTTACCTATTTAAACGAAGATTACACAGTTGTTGCTTTTATAGATGATGATCTGCAAAAAAAAGGAAGCTACCTGCACAACACGATTATCGCAGGGACTTTTAATGACCTTATTCAAAAAAATATTGACATTGCTTATGATGTTGTTTTCTGCGCTATAGGAAATAACGCCACAAGAGTCAATTACCTATCAAAACTTCAACAACTAGGCATTGAAACGCCAAGTTACATTCATTCTTCTGTACAAATCACTAAGGATACTAATATTGGAAAGGCGGTATACATACTACCCAATTGTTCGCTTATGCCACATAGCTCTATTTCTGATTTTACTATAATCAGCATTGGGTCTACAATTACACATCATGTAAGTATTGGTAAAGGAGTAATGATTTCTTGCGGAGTTACTATTGGTGCTGAGATTATTATTGAAGACCAAGTGCTAGTTGGAGTAGGCTCCACAATCTTAAGCGGAAAAATTAGAATCTGTAAAGGTGCGCTTATTGGAGCAGGATCTGTAATCATTAAAGATGTTCCTGAAAGAGCTGTTATGGTTGGTAGTCCAGGAAAACTTATAAAATACCTAAGTGAATAATACATATTCGCTTAGGTATTTTTTTTTCTAAACAGTATTTTATGGTGCTGGATTAGGATTATCGTTATGTATTATTGCTATTTCTTTTAAAATTTGATCATTTAATTCAATATTAATAGAATCAATATTTTCTTTAAGCTGACTCATACTTGTTGCTCCTATAATAGTACTTGTAACCCATGCCTGCTGATTTACAAAGGCCAATGCCATTTGCGAAGGAGATAGATCATATTTAGCTGCTAATTTTGCATATTTTTCTGTTGCTAACTCCGAATTCCCAGAACTATATCTTGCAAATTGTGGAAAAAGCATTAATCTAGCTCCTTTAGGTTTTTTCCCACCTAAATATTTTCCTGATAACGCTCCAAATGCTAATGGAGAATATGCAAGCAACCCAACATTCTCATGTATTCCTATTTCTGACAATCCACTTTCAAAAGTTCTATTCAACAAAGAATATGGATTCTGGATGGTAATCATTTTTGGCAGATTGTGCTTTTTACTTTCTTCTAAAAAACGCATGGTTCCCCAAGGTGTTTCATTAGAAATTCCAATATTTAAAATCTTACCCTGCTTTATTAATGTATTTAGCGTTTCTAACACTTCATTAAAATTATCCTTCCAAGGATCCTTTTTATCAAGTGCATACTCTCTAAGTCCAAAATAATTTGTACTTCGTTCTGGCCAATGCAACTGATACAAATCTATATAATCGGTCTGCAAGCGTTTTAAGCTCCCTTCTACGGCATCAACTAATGCAGAAGCGCTAAAACCATTGGTTCTGATATGTGCTGTATAATCTCCATTTCCAGCAATTTTTGAAGCTAAAACTATTTTTTTACGATTTCCTGTTTTCTTAAACCAGGTTCCGATAATCCTTTCGGTATCACCATATGTTTCAGGAGTAGCTGGTACTGGATACATTTCTGCAACATCAAAAAAATTAATCCCTTGTTCTACAGCATAATCCATCTGCTCATGCCCTTCTGCCTCTGTATTTTGATTCCCCCAGGTCATTGTTCCTAGACATATCTTACTAACTTTTATATCAGTATTTGGTAATTTTGTATACTTCATCTTAGCTTTCTTTTTTTAATAATTACTAACGTTACCCCCCTCTTCTACACAAGCAATTACATATCGTTTAGCAATCTTGTAACCTCATCTAGTTTTGGCGTTAAAATAACTTCTATTCTTCTGTTTTTTGCTTTTCCAGTGGCTGTTGTATTGCTAGCTATAGGGGCAAATTCTCCTCTTCCTGCTGCCGTTAAGTTCTCCGGCAAAATAGCAGCATTCTTTCTTAAAATTGCAACAACTGCTGTTGCTCTTTTTACAGACAAATCCCAATTACTTTGTACTTGTCCAGATCCAGAATATTTTACATTATCTGTATGGCCTTCTATTAAAACAGAAATTTCTGGATTTGTAGCCAATACTGTCCCTAATTGACGTACCGCTCTCGCTCCTTGCTCACCAACTACCCAACTTCCAGATTTAAACAGCAGTTTATTTTCCATAGAAACATATACCTTTCCATCTCTTTGCTCTACCGTAAGTCCGTTTCCTTCAAAATCTAACAATGCTTTTGAAATTGCATTTTTTAGTTTTTTCATGGCAGCATCCTTAGAAGCAATTACTGTTTCCAATTCGTTTACCCGTTTTGATCTGGCATCTAATTCCTTTTTAAGCTTCGCTAAGTGTTGGGTTTCTTCTTTTAGCTTTCGTTCTTTTTCTTCTAACTGCGCCAATAAAGCTCTATTCTGTTTTACATTTGCTGCAATTGCTGAGCTACTATTTTTCTCCAAAGCATTATACGCTTCTTGCAAATTACCTAAGTTTGTTTTTGCCGCAGTATATTCTTGCCTTAGTCGCTCTCTATCACTTGCCGCTTCATTATATTTTTTTTGCAAAGCAGACAATTCATTTGTTAACTTATTCTTTGAAGCAGAAAGCTCTTGATTTTCATCTGTAAGATTATCACGTTCTGCTGTTAAACTAGCATGTTTTTCTTCTAAATCTCTATATACTTTTGCCGTTACACAAGAGTTTAATAGTACTAAACTAAAAACTAGGAGGCTGATCTTTATGGCTCTTTTCATTTGTATGTTTTTATTGTTTTACTTCAACTAATATTGGACAATGATCGCTATGCTTGGCTTCTTGTAAAATCACTGCTCTTTTTAACTGTTCTCTTAATGGCTCTGCTACCATTGCATAATCTAAACGCCATCCTTTGTTATTGTTCCTAGCATTTGCTCTATAACTCCACCAGGAATATTGATGTGGTTCTTTATTAAACTCCCTAAAACTATCGATAAAACCACTGTCCATAAATGCGCCAATCCATTCCCGCTCCACTGGCAAAAATCCAGATGTGTTTTTATTCTGTTTTGGATTATGAATATCAATTTCGGTATGGCAAATATTATAGTCTCCTAAAATAACCAAGTTAGGAACAGTTGCTTTTAATGTATTGATATAGTTTTGAAAATCTGCCATGTATTTTAGCTTAAACTCCAATCGTTCTATATTAGTTCCTGAAGGCAAATACAAACTCATCACCGAAACACCATCAAAATCTGCTCTTAGATTTCTACCTTCAAAATCCATATAATCAATTCCCGTTCCATACTCTACATGGCTAGGCTCTGTTTTAGACAAAATAGCAACTCCACTATATCCTTTTTTTTGAGCACTATACCAATACTGATACTTATATCCTGCTTCCGTAAAAAGAGAGGTATCTAATTGCTCTTCTAATGCTTTTATTTCCTGAAGACATATAACATCAGGATCGGCACTTACCAACCAATCTATAAAGCCCTTATTTAGTGCTGCACGAATTCCATTTACATTGTACGATATAATCTTCATTTTACTTATTTTAAGCTATTATTGTATATTCTACTGCATTTACTTTTCCTTTAAAATACATAAAGGCATAGTTTATGATACTAATTTACCGAATTAAAATCATACACTTTTGAAACTACTTTCATTTAAAGTATAAATGTATAATTTTGTTTTTAGAAATCAATACTCCCAAAGGAGCAAAACACTTTTGAATGCTATATTATGAAAAAAATAACATTTGCCGCCTTAGTTCTCATTTCTTTCTTTAGTAACGCACAAGCATATCGAGACAATGACATGCTGGGTCACGAAATAAAATTCAACATAGGAATATTCCTTGCAAATACGACCATTGAAGGCTCTTATGAGTATTTCCTAAATGAAGACACCAGTATTGGAGGGCTTGTCTATTTTGATGATAGTCCTGCTGATTTTAATGGAAATTTTGGAATTGGCTCTAATTTTAGAGCCTATTTTGGAAGACGTCCCAATAGCGGCTTTTATGCCGAAGTTTTTGGTCTCTACCATAGTGGAGAAATTGAAGAAACTTTTTCTTTAATTGGAAGTTCAGAAACCAAAGTTTTTGACTATTCTTCTTTTGCTCTTGGTCTAGGTGCTGGAAACAAATGGACAACCAGGAGTCAACGTTTTACCTTTGAATTTAATATTGGTTTTGGAAGAAACATAAACACTATTGAATACCAAGACAGCTTTATAATTCGTGGTGGGCTCTCGGTAGGTTATAGATTTTTATAATACTATTATTATATAAAAAGACGAGCTAGAAATAATATTCTTAGCTCGTTTTTTTTGTTTTAGCCCCGATAGTAACGGCAGCTTTTTTAGTGTTTTTTTTGCACTAAAAAACTATAGTGTATAGCGGGAAATAGCTCCTGAAATTAATTAGAAAAAATCAATGATTAAATGATTTGAAAATCTCCCTATTTCATTTTCTGCAACCAGTTTCTAATATCTACCGCATTAGCAATAATACCTTTAATATCCGCTATGGCAACACGCTCTTGCTCCATAGAATCTCTATGACGGATGGTTACCGTTTTATCTTCTAACGTCTGGTGATCTACAGTGATACAGAATGGTGTACCTGCAGCATCTTGCCTTCTGTAACGTCTTCCTACTGCATCTTTTTCATCATAACTAACATTGAAATCCCATTTAAGATCATCCAAAATTTCTCTAGCTACTTCTGGCAACCCGTCTCTTTTTAGCAATGGCAAAATTGCTGCTTTTGTTGGCGCCAATACTGCTGGTAGTTTTAATACCGTTCTTGAGGTTCCGTTTTCTAATGCTTCTTCTTGTAACGAATTTGAGAATACCGCTAAGAACATTCTATCTAAACCAATAGACGTTTCTACTACATATGGCACATAGCTTTCGTCTATTTCATGATCGAAATACTGTAATTTTTTTCCTGAATGTTCTTCATGACTCTTTAGGTCGAAATCTGTTCTAGAATGAATTCCTTCCAATTCTTTAAAACCAAATGGAAACCTGAATTCTATATCTGATGCAGCATCTGCATAATGTGCTAATTTCTCATGATCGTGGAAACGGTAGTTATCAGCTCCAAGTCCTAACGATAAATGCCACTTAAGCCTGTTTTCTTTCCAGGTATCATACCATTTTTTTTGTTCTCCTGGACGTACAAAAAATTGCATTTCCATTTGTTCAAATTCACGCATTCTAAAAATAAACTGTCGTGCTACAATTTCGTTTCTAAATGCTTTTCCTGTTTGTGCAATTCCGAAAGGAATCTTCATTCTCCCCGTTTTTTGCACATTAAGGAAATTTACAAATATACCTTGAGCGGTTTCTGGTCTTAAATACAAATCCATGGCACTTTCTGCAGAAGCACCTAATTTTGTTCCGAACATAAGGTTAAATTGCTTTACCTCTGTCCAATTTTTAGACCCAGATAATGGACATGCAATTTCCAACTCTTCAATAAGCGCTTTTACATCTGCCAAATCTTCTTTTTCTAGAGATTGCCCTAAGCGCTTTAAGATGGTATTTATTTTTTCTTGATTCTGAAGTACTCTTGGGTTTGTTGCCAAAAACTCTTCTTTATTGAAAGCATCACCAAAACGTTTTGCAGCCTTAGCTACTTCTTTTTCAATTTTGGCTTCAATTTTAAGTGTATAATCTTCCACCAAAACATCTGCTCTATATCTTTTTTTAGAATCTTTATTATCTATTAGCGGATCGTTAAAGGCATCTACATGTCCAGAAGCTTTCCATGTAGTTGGATGCATTAATATTGAAGCATCAATACCCACAATATTTTCGTGCAGCTGCACCATTGCTTTCCACCAGTATTCTCTAATATTTTTTTTAAGTTCTACTCCGTTTTGAGCATAGTCGTAAACAGCACTTAAGCCATCATAGATTTCACTAGACTGAAATATATAACCATATTCCTTTGCATGTGATATTACCTTCTTAAACTTATCTTCTTGTTTTGCCATATCCGACAAAAATAAAGGGTTTAGTTGTAACAGCGAAGTTATTTTAACTGAAAAATGGTCTTGGAAAGTATTTTTTTCTCTTCGTAGATAATCAAGGTGTATTGTCCGCTAATTAAACTACCTTTTGTAAGGGTAATAAAATCACAAACTTCTATTTTATCACCATTGTATTCTAGCTTTGTTTTCTTGCTAAATTTTACTCCTCTATTAGTTGTGTACTTACCTTCGTCAGTAACAACAGTACCTTGTGGATCTATAAACTGAATATAAATGGTTTTTTCCTCATTTATAAGATTCGGGTTTTCAATTATTGTAAAACAAGCTCTTAATTTTTCAACACTTGAAGCTCTAGAAGTTCTTGAAATATCTTGATTTGACTTTACCTTAAAAGCATTTGCTTCTGTGTCCTTAATATTCAATAATGATTTTTTACGAACCTGATCTTCTAATTCTTTGTTCTTTTCTTCTAAAATAGCTTTAATCTCCAACATCTCCTCGCTATCCTTTTCCAGTGCTTCAATTTTTGTTTTTGAATTTCCTACACTAGAATTTAAAGCCCCGTTTTCATCATTTAACAAATCGTTTTTTGTGCGCAACCAACTGTATTTTACTTTTAGCCTGTCCAGCTCCGATTTGAACTTTCTTAAATGAGATATATTTGCATGCAATTTCCCTATAGAATCCAATAATATTGAAACCCGTTCTTTTGATGCTTGGAGCTCTATGGTATTTAACTCTTCATGAGCAGAAAGACTATCAATTCGCATTTCCATCAATTGCAAATTCTCTATCAATAGTTCCTTTTCATCCTCTAGATAATTTATTTTATTATTACTTGTCGTAAAACTATAGGCAAAAGCGACAACTAAGCCCAGGATAACGGCGCCTAATAGTATAAGTAGTCTTTTTTGCGTAAATTGTTCTTTCATCTGAGAGGCTTGCAAAAGTAATAGTTAGTTTTCCAAAATTAAATTAGATAGGGTGGTAAATATAGTGAATGATATCAATACAATACTACTCCCTACTGTCTGTTTTGGATGTAATGCACACCTAGCTTTAAATGAACGATTATTATGCACCGTTTGTCGTCACCAGTTACCACTCACCGACCAACACCAACAGCTCAACAACAGTACTGAGCGTGTTTTTTATGGGAGAATTCCTATAGCAAAAGCAAGCTGTTTCCTTTTTTATACCAAAAAAGGAATTGTTCAACAAATAATACATCATCTTAAGTATAAAAACCAAGAACAAATTGGCACTTTTTTAGGAGACTGGTATGGACAAATTTTAAAAGAAGACAATACCTATACTACTGTTGATATGGTAATTCCGGTTCCATTGCATAAAAAAAGACTTCAAAAACGAGGCTATAATCAAGTTCATTCTTTTGCAAAAGCAATTGCTAATCATATGGATGCTGATTTTGAAAAAGACAGCCTTATTAAAGTAACACATACTAAAACACAAATCTTTAAATCAAGATTACTTCGATGGAATGATAAAAACAGCGTTTTTAAAACAACAGATATAAGTTTATGTGAAGGGAAACACATTCTATTGGTTGATGATATTATAACTACTGGAGCCACAATGGAAGCCTGTGCACAGGAACTTTTAAAAATCAAGAACGTTAAAATTAGTATAATAGCGATTGCATTGACTTCTTAATTTTTCCTGAACTAAAAATTAGTCGTTACTTTGCCACTCTTTAGCGATTCATAAAAACTATATCTAGTGAAAAAACAGCTTCTTTTTTTTGTCATTTTTTGTGTACTAACAATTAGTATAAATAGCTGTGCCAAGAGAGGTGCCCCAACTGGTGGTGATAAGGACATTACACCGCCTGTACTCACCAAGGCTAGTCCAGAGAATATGTCTGTTGATTTTAAGGCAAAAACCATTCGTTTAACTTTTGATGAATACATAACCCTAAAAGAGATTAACAAGCAGCTTATTATTTCTCCTCCATTAAAATACACCCCTGAAATTACTCCTCAGAGTGGCGCTAGTAAATATATAGAGATAAAGATAAAAGACACGCTTAAAGAAAATACTACCTATTCTTTTAATTTCGGAAAGAGCATTGTTGACTATAACGAAAGTAACCCATATAACTACTTTAAATACATTTTTTCTACTGGATCATATATTGACTCTCTCAGTGTTACTGGCGTAATAAAAGATGCCTTAAAAAGAACTGCAGACAACTTTGTAAATGTAATGCTTTATGAGATTGACTCTACCTATACCGACTCTACCATCTACAAAAAACCACCAACTTATATTACCAATACCCTGGATAGCCTTACCTCTTTTAAACTTTCTAATTTAAAAGCAGGAAAATACATGATGGTTGCCATGAAAGATGAAGGTGAAAATTATCTTTTCGATCAAAAAACAGATAAAATAGCATTTTTAAAAGACACCATTACACTTCCTGGAGATTCTATATTTCAGCAAAAAACACATGAACTAAAGCTATTTAAAGAAATCACTAATTATAGAGCTACAAGACCATCATTGGTTGCTACTAATAAAATAGTTTTTGGTTTTGAAGGTCCTTATGACGAGGTTGCTATTGAAGCACTAACTAAGCTTCCAGATAGTTTTAGGCATAAAATACTAAAAGAAGTAGAAAAAGACACGCTTAACTATTGGTTTACTCCAATGGAATTTGATTCTATTGTTTTTAAAATTAGTAATAACCTTGAAAAAACAAGAGATACGTTTACGATTAAACAACGAAAAAATCTAAAACTAGACTCTATAAAAATTTCATCATCAACTAATGGGATTTTAGACCTTAATGATTCTTTCTTTATTCGCACAAATACGCCTTTAACAAAAATTGATAGTACTAAATTTTCTCTTTTAGACAAAGATTCTATTGCTGTTCCTTTTAAAGTAAAACTAGATCGTATTAAAAACAAAATCGATTTTGAATTTGATAAGCTTCCAGATAATAAATATTATGTACAGCTGTTACCAGATGCATTTGAAGATTTTTTTGGAACTAAAAACGACACGTTGAACTATAGACTCGCCACCAAAAGTCCTAATGATTATGGTACACTAAGTGTAACCCTAAAAAATGTTTCTAGTTTTCCTATTATTGTAGAACTTGTTGATGAAAAGGATGTGGTCTTAAGATCTCAATATGCTAGAGACCAAAAAACATTCTTTAAATTTGAACATCTTAGTCCAAGAAAATATACAATTAGAGTTGTTTTTGATACGAACAAAAATGGTATCTGGGATACCGGAAACTATCTCTTAAAGACACAACCCGAACGCATTAGTTATCATCCCGAGGCTATTAATCTACGTCCAAACTGGGACTGGGATGGTGAATTTACCCTTCTAGACTAAAGCAATCCGCATCGTTTAAAAACTTAAGCTTTTGCCTATAAAAACTAATATGCTCTTTATGTAAAATTGAAGTTAGTACTTCCTCTTTTTCTTCAGAAATCAATATTTGATGCCCCAAAACATCATAAATAGCAGAGTTCCCAGAATATTCATGCTTATTTATATCAACTCCTACCCTATTGACACCTATTACATAACTCATGTTTTCAATAGCTCTAGCTTTTAACAAGGCATCCCAAGCCGCTACTCTTGGTCTAGGCCAATTGGCAACAAACAACAACACATCATATTCATTTTTGTTTCTGGCCCAAACAGGAAAACGTAAATCATAACATATTAAGGGACATATTTTCCAGCCTCGGAAAGATACAATTAAACGCGAATTTCCAGCGGCATATACCTTATCTTCACCTGCCAATGTAAAAGTATGTCGCTTATCATAATACTCTACATAGCCCGATGGATGCACAAACAAAAGTCTATTATAAAAAGAATTACCTTCTGATATCACCAAACTCCCTACAATTGCGGCATCTTTTTCTTCTGCCAATTGCTTTATAAGCTGCATTGTTTCTCCAGTCATTGTTTCTGCCACCTTTTCAGGGTTCATCGTAAATCCGGATGTAAACATTTCTGGCAACACAATAACATCTGTAGGTGCCAATGCTTGTATTTTTATTCGCAACATCTTCCGATTTGCGGCAGGATCCTCCCAATGTAACTGTGTTTGTATTAACGAAACACTAAGCTCTTCTTTTATTGCTTTTTTCTCTATTCCCATAAGTAATTGGTTTTATTAAGACTTGTGGCTTTTCTTAATTGGTAAACAATAAAACAATCTCTTTTAAACGTTGATTTTCGGCAATTTGTAATGCTGTATTTCCATTATTATCTTTAATTGAAACATCTACATCATGTGCCAATAATAGTTCTACTAATTTTGGTTGATTAAAAGTAACTGCATACATTAAACTAGTGATTCCAGTAGTATTTACCAAATCAATACTTGCTCCTTTTGCTAATAATTTTACTGCAAGGGCAAAATAACCTTTAAAACAAACCCCCATTAATGCCGTATTTCCAGTAGCATCTCTATCGTCAATTGGAGCATTAAAATCTAATAGTAGTTTTACAATTGCTTCTTGATTATAATATGTAGCCAAAATTAAAGGTGTAGACCCTCTACTATCTTTAGTATTAACTACTGTCGTATCTTTAGAAATCAGCTCCTTAACAGTATCAATATTTCCTTCTCTAATAGCAGTAAACAACATTTCCATAGTCCTATTTATATCAAATAAAAATACTACAAAAAAGGATAATTTGTTCACTTTTTAAAAATAAAAAAATTAATGCTCGCCTGGAGTATAATCATCAGGTGCATTTTGTGGTAAATTAATTGTTTCATTTTCGCCACTATCATTATACACCAACCACTGACTAAACACATATTCTGCACTGGCTTGCGTAACGGAACTTTTCCGAATTGCTCTTCCATCTTCAAACTCATGATTGGTTCCTGAACCATCTTCTCCTACAATTCCAAAAACATCAATTAGAGTTTCAAACGGGTCTATCAATTGTAAATTATCATCTCCATTACTGCCTGCTGGTCCTGAAGCTGTACCAATTAGATCTGGTGAAAAACCATATATTTTTTCAAACTCTTCTGCATTTGATGCAATTACAAGTGTACTTTTTGCCTGAATCACAATACCAGATAACTCAATTGTAGAACTAACTTCTGTATTCGCATTTGTATACCTCACTATTTTCCACCCTTCCAAAGAAACATCGGTATCTCCAGCATTATACAACTCCACAAAACGAGCTCCACTATTATTATCCGGATCTGCTAACTCTGAAAAAAAAACAGAAGTACTTGTTTCTTCTTTAGGGATTATAATGCATTTTTCTGCTCCAAAATCTAAATCTATAGTGTCTCTTACCACCAATTGATAGTTACTGTTTTTCTTTTGCAACACCCCAGTAACCTCTCCATTAGTACTTGGCAAAATAGCAGTACTAAAATCTGCATAACCACTAGTTAATAACTCTAATGTATTACCCTCACAATCTACCAGCTCCCTAATTGTACTCTCTTCTGGTTCTGCGAATGTTTTACCTAAATCTTCATTTAAAAACTCCACTCCTGGGATTAGCACTAAAGTGTTTAGCTCCTTATCTGACAATGATAACACCGAAAAAACTTTTGGAATAATTTCAGAAATTTCATCACAAGCAGCAAACAGATGTGTTTGGAATTCATTTTTTGGCAATCTCCCAACACTATCTCCTCCAAAAGGACTTTGGTATTTCCCTCCCAATTTTACGATTCCGTCTTTATTTTCTATATACAATCCTTTTAACTTCACAAAAACCTTAGTTCCACTATCATAAAACAAGTACAGATCATAACTATCCAAATGCAATTGGATTCCGTTTTCCCCGTTTTTATCTTGCAAATGAACCGTTCCAAAAAAATTACCTGTTTTATCGCTAGAGATCACATAGCCTTCTATAATTAAATCCTCTTTAATTCGATACAATTCTTCTTTAGCAAGTGCTTTTACTTCGGCTATTGTACTATTAACACCAAGCTCTTTTTCGCAATAGTTGCCTGAATCACCAAAACTACTAGGCACACAATTATAAAAAGCAAAACATCCCGATAACACTACCAATACAACACCAATTCTTTTCATCATTCTAAAAGTTTATTGCTAGATTTATAAAATAAGTTCGTCCATATCCATACCAGTATTTGGAAGCAAAAGATGGTGTCCCTCTGGTATTATCTTTTTGCAAATTTCCGAAATTAGCTTTCCTACTTTGCTCATAACCTCCAGTTTTATAGGTTAAATCGAACAGATTATTAATACCTATAAAAAGACTGATATACCGCTTATTTAGTAACCACGATTTTCCTCCAACAAGATTAAGTAGATACACATCTTGTAAACGCTCTTGCTTCCAATATTTATTTACCTCATCTGTTGTAGCTTCTGGAAATGGCAACTGCGTTTCTGGGTTTATCAAAAAACTATCCGTTCTGCTTACCGTTGAAATATTCACAAAACTATTGCCCATTAAATTTGCCGTAGCTGCTAGCCACCAATAACTAGGATCTCTATACATTAGACCAAGCGAATAGGCTTTTTGAGGGCCATTTGCCAGCTTATAATCTGTGATTTTTGCTTTCCCTAAATCGAGAGTTCCTTCGGCAGCAATTAATTCGTTTTCATCACCAGCGGTATCAAAATTGATACTCACATTAGGATTGTCTGAATAAACATGTTTTCCTATTGCAGCTGCGGCTATAATTTTCACATTCGCAAAAGCCTCATACTCCAACCCTAGTTCTACTCCGTAATGTGTTTTTGAAATTCCCGAAACTACTTCTTGAACAAAATCGGTTCCAACGCCTCCTTCAAAATAGAAGAAGTTAATATCGGTTTCATCAGTAAAATTCGCATAATACCCAGTAACTCTTCCTAGTAATTTTTGATATCGCAATATATAATTCAGATCAGCGCTTGTTATAAATTCGCTCTTTAATTCGGGTACTGTACTGTTTTGTTCTCTAACATTTACAAATACATTTTGAAGTGTAGGTGCCATTGTTCTAACTCCGCCATTAAGCGTTAAATAATGCCTGCTTCCTAGATTATAACTAAATCCGAATTTTGCACCGTAATCAGAAAAAGACAACTCCTCACTTTCTCCAAAGGAATTATTTTCAAAACGCTGATTATCAAACAATCCTTCTCGTTGATATGTAGTTATTAAATAGTTTCCGCTTATAAAAAGCTTCCATTTTGATCTTTCATAAGCCAATTGTCCAAATACTGCTGCGCTGCTTGCATTTAATTTATAATTGTAGGAAAATTTATCATCCTCTTTTCTGATCCCATCCGTTAATACATTATTACTTGTTCCAGAAAAAACATCAATATCTTCATGATAGGTAGCTCCTAACAAATCTTTTATTTGCGCATAATTATCTGAGTTCATTTGCCGATAGGATGCACCTACATCTAATGTTAAATTTGTTGCAAGTTTTATGTTTGTAAGCAAATTTATACTTAACTGCTTGTCTTTGTTAACATCATCATATAATACATATGCAGCTCTTCCTGCTCTGGTAGTATTAGCATTTGCGAGATACAGTTGCCCCCAATTTACCTGCGGGTTATCTATAAAACTTTCTTTTGCAGAAGTAGCACCTACAAAATCGGCATTATACTTATTGATATAATAACTTGGCAAATACCGATAGTAAACCGGACTTGGATTGGGTGCATTATAATAACCCAAATTGCTTCTTTTCTGTTCTCCAAATTGATAGGAAGCTCCAAAAGTTAGCTTTAATTTTTCTCCTTCATAGTAATAATTCAACATCACTAAAGGCTCTTCTATTAGCTTCTCCTTTATGTTTCTAATTTCTGCGTCTTGAATTCCCCAGTTTGGATTATATGTATTGCCTACCAACTGAAACACTTCATCAGTAACAGCCGCGGTCCTCCCTCTTCTATTTCTTGCAAATATTCCTGTTACCGTTATACTATGTTTTTCTGAAAAGGGATATTCTAAAGTTCCAAAAAACGAATATGCATCATATAATGTTCCATCAACAAAACCCTCTTTTGCCCAACGTTTAGATCCAGACACGCTATAAGATATTCCCTTTGCTTGTTTTCCAGAATTATACGTTGTCATTATGCGATATGCATATGATTTGTTAGACAACGAGGAAGATACACGGGGTCCTTTTCTGTACTTAGAAGCCTTTGTACTTATATTATTAGTTCCTAAAAGTCCACCAAATGCGTATGCTGAACGTCCTAATCCATTGGTAAACTCTTGATTTCTTAACACATCATTTAAGCCGCCCAAATTATTCCATTCCGCCCTTCCTGAAAAGAACTTATTCATCGGAATCCCGTTTAATAGTAATGACAGCTGTTTGCTATCATAACCTCTAACCTTAAAAAAAGCTTGTCCAAAATCGAATGCCGCCTTAGCCAAAAACACATCCCTGTTAGACTGTAATAAATTCATTGATGGGATAGTTTCTTCATCATTAAAAACAGCATCATCAAGAACTATGGTGGTTTCAAAATTTTTGCTTTCTTGTTTTTCTTTCTCCAATACTACAACACCAATATTTAATTCTTTATCTATTATTGTTACTTCTATAAACTGAGTTACATAACCAATAGCAGTTACTTTTATGACATATACCCCTTTTTTTACTTCTCTAATATAAAATACAGTAGCATCATACTCAATAGGTGGAGTAGAGTTGACCAACGCAACACTAAACTTGACAACAGCTTTATGATTCCCTTCAAAATTTACAACTCCAGTAATAGTAAAATTTTGTTGGGCATTTAGTACCGAAAAAAACAATCCAACCACAACTACCAAACAGCATTTCTTCTTCATTTGTCCTGATTTAGTTTTTTAAATTACACAAGTAATTATTGCGAAACGCTCTCATATCGATTATTTTACCGTAACTTAAGACCACTAACAGTTTGCTTATGTTCAAATACATTCTTCTGATTATAAACCTCTTGCTATGGGTAAACGTAAAACTATACGCACAAGAGCAACAGCTATACGATATAAAAACTATCGCTTTTTATAATGTTGAAAATTTATTTGATACCATAAACAACCCAAGCACCTTTGATGATGATAGAACACCAAAAGGAAAATACCGATGGAATACCGCTAGCTATTTGGATAAAATTGAAAAACTAGCTTTTGTAATCAATGCTATTGGACAACCAACTGCTAAAAACGCTCCTGATATTATTGGATTAGCAGAGATTGAAAATAGAACAGTAATAGAAGATCTTGTTAATCATCCATTATTGTCAAAAAACAATTATAGTATTATTCATTTTGATTCTCCTGACGAACGGGGCATTGATGTAGCACTGCTCTATAATCCTGATGTATTTATTCCAGAAACCATAAACAAACGTCCCTTATACTTATATAATAATGATGGATATAGAAACCATACTCGCGACCAATTGGTTGTTACTGGATATCTAAATGGTGATATCATCTCTCTAATAATTAACCATTGGCCATCTAGAAGTGGTGGCGTATCTAAAACGGTAGGCTATCGGAAATCTGCTGCCTTACTGAACAAAAGAATTATTGATTCTATCCAACGCTATAATCCTGATGCAAAAATTATAAGTATGGGTGATTTAAACGACAATCCAAACGATAGAAGTCTTAAAAAAATACTACGTACTTCTTCCAATAAAAAAGATACATTAGCTTCCTTTTTATACAATCCTATGGAAAAATTGTATAAAAAAGGTATTGGATCTTTAGCATACAGAGATAAATGGCATCTATTTGATCAGTTCTTTTTTACCTCAACATTATTAGATAGAAGTCAAGAAGGTTATTTTTTTTGGAAGGCAGAAGTTTATAAACCTGGTTTTCTAAGTACTGTCTCAGGCAGATATAAAGGTTACCCATTCCGAAGTTATTCTGGAGGCAACTATACTGCTGGTTATAGCGATCACTTCCCTGTTTATATGCACCTATTGCAACGCATAACAAGAGAATAGAAGTACTATTAATTGTTTTTAGAATAATATTAAAAAAACAAAATCCAGAAGCTAAACTTTAGCTTCTGGATTTCTATGTTTATACTAGGTTTATCACCTATATTTTTTAAACTAACTAGATCCATTGTGCCCAAGGAACCCTGCTTAAAAGCAGTATCAGTCCGATAGTAAAAAAAAGTGCTATTTTACCAAACTTACGTTTATCTGTTTCTTCTTTCTTATGCTTAGACCAGCCAATAGTTATGATAACAACAGCCAATATATTTACAAATGGATGTTCCACGGCAAGCAATCTTGCAATAGTGCTTAATCCTCCCATTCCATTAGTTTGTATTGCATTAAATCCGTTTGGAGACACAAAATACAATACAAAGCCTAAAGTAGCCTGAATATGGGTAAAAATGAGTGTAAAAAGACCGATACGGAAATCCTTAGCTAATGTAAATTCTTTATTACCAAAGTATCCCATTAAACTATTGATTACTGCAAATATTAAAACTGCAAATACAATATATGCAATGTAAGAGTGTAAATCTAAAAGCGTGCTATACATAATTAATTAGTGTTTGTTTTTCATTCAAAAATACTCATTTTAGTCCATAAAAAAAACCTCGCCAGCTGGCGAGGTTTTTAATTTATATGTGTTCTAAATTATTTAAAGATATATCTCAATCCTATTTGCGCTTGCCATCTAGAACTTTGTAAGCCACTATCATCTACAGTATAAATTCTTTCTGTAGCTTCTGGATCAAAGCTAAAGATAGGTGTAGTTCCATCAGCTTCAAAACCTTCAGTTGTCAAGATTGAAGCTTCGCCAAAGTTAGTAACAAACTTACGTACTCCCCATTCTTTATTAATTAAGTTTGTAAAGTTAAATACATCAATTGACAATTGGAATGTATGTTTTTTCTTTCCTATTTTCATAGAAAAGTCCTGAAGTAACTTCATATCAACAACATGACTCCAAGGACCAAATTCAGCATTTCTTTCTGCATATTTCCCTCTACGCCCACTTAAATAACTATCATTCTCAATATAAGAGTTTAAACCTTCCCATTGTTCCGCTGCTGTTAAACCATTAGCTCCTTCTTCTAAAACAATATCAGAAGCGTTTATTGGGATATACATCAAAGCATTATCCCTAGAATCATCCTTCAACAAATCTCTTCCTTCTCTATAAATATAAGAAAATGGCTGTGCTTGTCTACCTTCATAAAAGAAAGATAATGTAGTTTTTACATTTTCATTCCATTTTAATTGGTAAGCAGCATTTGCATTTACTCTATGACCTTGTGCAAATTGAGATCTAGCAACTGGAATATTAGAGTTTTTACCATTTACAGATATTTGATTTCTCCATTGCGATTTATTCTGAGAAGATGTTCCTTCAAAGATATTCTTTGAATCTCCATAACCATATGTTGCACTCGCTGAAAATCCATTTGTAAATGGTTTTTTTAATGTAAACGAAGCATTCCAAGAATTACCTTCTCCAGTATTAGAAGCTAAAATAACCCTTCCGTATTCTCTATCAACTCTGTTAGAAGATGATGTACTATACAATGGTCTATTATCTCCTGTTCCAGTTAAATTACCAACTGATCCTTTTAAGTTTAAGTTTTCATAATAAATAGCAGAAATATTATCTGTCCAAATAAAATCAGCACTAGCAATCAATCCTAAAAATGGTAGTTTTTGATCTACAGCTAAATTAACTTTAAAAACTTGAGGTAATTTGAATCCGGGTGCAAATAAATCAATATCTCCACCTGTTCCACCTGTTCCCGGCTCTACATTAACTGGTTGATTGTTAACATCTGGATTAAAAGAAGTAACACCACTATTAGTGAAATAATAACCACCAGTAATACCGTTATTATTATATGTTCCTCCAGGCCATACTAAAGGTAATCTAGAAGTAAATATTCCAAATCCACCTCTAATTTGTGTTTTATATTCTCCTTTAACATTCCAGTTAAATCCAACTCTAGGAGAGATATGTATTTTTGTACTAACCGCTTTACCAATTTTAGCTCCTTGCAAATTTTTACCTGCAGCCTCTAATAATGGAATTGTTCTATTATTAAAATCCTCGTTTACCAAACCATCTTCCCACATAGGGGCATCAAATCTAAGTCCCGCAGAAATTTTAAAATTATCAGTAACATCAACCTCATCTTGAAAATAAACCCCAACTTGAGCAACACTAAATTCGGCTGCACCACCAGAACTATTACCTGCACCTTTTTCTAACAAAGAATAACCTCTTTGATAATTAGATGGTGCTCCACCAGTAATAAAGTCATTTACAGAATCAAACTCATAATATCCATAGTTATTGGCAAAAAATAAATTTTTTGATGATGAAAACTCATTATGAGTACCTATTGTTATTTTGTGTCTTCCTTGATAAATTTCAAAATTATCAGTAATAGTCAATACATCCTGCTCTAGAATATTTGCTGTAGAATATTGCTCAGAACCAAAATAAATATTACCATCTCCATCTTCAATTTTTACTGCTGGAAATGGATCTCCCAATGGATCTCTATCATCTTTCACCTTAGTATATCCAATTACTAAATTATTAGAAAACTTATTTCCAAATCTTGAATTTAACTCTAGAGAAGTAGAATTTGTTGTAGATGGAAAAGATATTGCTGTATTATAAAATCTAACACTACTACTACTAGAAGCACGTGCACTTATTTGCTCAGACTTCACATAAGAATGCTTTAAAGATAATTTATGATTATCATTAATATTCCAATCAATTTTTGCTATTAACTTGTTACTTTTTAACGAGCTAATATTATTTACATATCCACCAGGATTGTAATTATGAGTGTTTTGTAAAAAGCTACTTAAGGCAGATAAACCAGCTTCATTAGAATCTCCAATATAAGTACTAGCTAAAAAAGGTTGAGGAGTCTCATCATCTTGTCTTTCATAATTTACAAAATAAAATAGTTTATCATTAATAATAGGACCTCCTACTCTAATACCATAGGTCTTAGCACTAAAATCAGATAATTTTTCTCTATCATCTTCTGATATAGCATAAGGAGTTTTTCCTGCTAAATCCTGATTTCTTAAAAAACCATAAACAGATCCTTCTACATTATTTGTCCCAGATTTTGTAATTGCACTAATTGCTCCTCCAGAAAAACCAGAAATTTTAACATCAAATGGTGCTACATTTACCTGAAAAGACTCAATTGCATCAATTGAAAATGGATTTACTCCAGTTTGCCCACCATTTGTTCCTGATGCTGCTAACCCAAACATATCATTATTTACAGCTCCATCAATATAAATAGCATTAAATCTATTATTTTGTCCAGCTATTGATATTTCATTATCATTTGTAATCTGAGCTTGCGGAGTCAGTCTTACAAAATCAGCTATACCTCTAGAAACAGTAGGCATAGATTCTATATCCCTTTTACTAATAGTTGTTTCCGAACCTGTTTTATTAGAATTAAAGGTACTTCCTAATGAGGTTGCAGTAACTACAATTTCATCTAAAGCAGTAGCTGATTCAGATAATTTTGGACTAAACCTAGTCGTTTGTCCTAATCCTAGCGTAACATTTTCCTTTACAAAATCATTAAAACCAACATAAGATATAATTATCTTATATGGCCCACCTGCTCTCATTCCAGAAATCCTGTAGAATCCATCAAAATCTGTAGCAGCACCATACTTAGTATTAGATGATACGTGTACAGCAACAATACTTGCTCCCAATAATGGCTCTCCATCTGCATCAGATACTTTTCCTCCAATAGAAGAAGTGGTAACCCCTTGCGCAAACGCAACAGCTGAAAATAGAATTGCAGCCATTACCAAATACATTTTTTTCATTGCTCTCATTTTATATAGTTTGTTTTATTTAAGCTTTGCAAAAATGCTATAAAAAAACGAATCTAGCATTAAGCAAATGTTAATAATTTAACACCTAGTAAATATATAAAAATTTAACAATCTGCTGTGTGATTGTTAATTACAAATGATAAGATTTGGTTTTTCTCCTTATTTTAACAGTTTTTCTTGAATTCTCGCAACAAATTTGCTGTAGAAGCATCATGATTAGCATTAATTTCACTTTTTAAATCTTTTAAAATAGTGCTTGCCAATTGTTTTCCCAATTCCACTCCCCATTGGTCATAACTAAAAATATTCCAGAGCACTCCTTGCACAAAAATTTTATGCTCATACATTGCAATCAATGCGCCTAAACTTTTTGGAGTAAGCTTGTCTATTAAAAGTGTGGTTGTGGGTTTATTCCCTTCAAAAACTTTAAAAGGCAATAATTTCTTTAATTCTGATTCTGAAATTCCTTTTTCAGAAAGTTCTTGTGCCACTTCTTCTGCTGTCTTACCATTTAGCAAAGCTTCAGTTTGCGCAAAGAAATTAGCCATTAATTTATCATGGTGTTCTTTATCTCCATAAAGTGACTCCTTATATCCAATAAAATCTGTAGGAATAACTTTTGTTCCTTGATGGATTAATTGAAAAAAAGCATGTTGCGAATTCGTACCTGGTTCTCCCCAAATTAAAGTTCCTGTTTGGTAATTAACTTTTTCACCATTTCTAGCTACACTTTTACCATTACTTTCCATAATCGCTTGTTGCAAATATGCCGAAAACCGACTTAAATATTGTGTATATGGAATGATTGCTTCGCTCTCAGTATCAAAAAAATTATTATACCAAACACTTAACAAGGCTAACATTACTGGTATGTTCTGGTCAAAATCTGCTGTTTTAAAATGAGTATCCATATCATTAGCTCCAGCAAGTAATTCTTCAAAATTATCTGGACCAATAGCCAAACTTATAGTAATACCAACAGCGCTCCAAAGCGAAAAACGCCCTCCAACCCAATCCCACATTGGGAATATGTTTTCTGAAGCAATTCCGAATGTAGTAACATCAGAAATATTGGTAGAAACAGCCGCAAAATGGGTTGCAATATCTTCTTGTTTAGCAGATTTTAAAAACCATTTCTTTATGGTAGTAGCATTTGTAAGCGTTTCTTGTGTTGTAAATGTTTTAGACACAATCACAAACAATGTTGTTTCTGGGTTTAAATCTTTTAAAACTTCATAAACATGATCGCCATCGACATTAGAAACAAAATGTGTTTTTAACCTGTTTTTATAAAACCTTAATGCCTCGGTAACCATAGCTGGACCAAGATCTGATCCTCCAATTCCTATATTTACAACATCGGTAAATTCCTTACCTGTATATCCCTTTTGTTCTCCAGAAATAATAGCTTCTGCAAATACTTTAGTTTTTGCTCTTACTTCATGTATTTCTGGTACGATATTAATGCCATCAACAAAAATCTCATCAGAAGATTTTGCTCTTAAAGCAGTGTGTAAAACAGCCCTTCCTTCTGTTTCATTGATAAGTGCTCCTCCAAAATATTTTTCTATAGCATCATCTAAGTGTAACTCTTTGGCTAATTCTAACAATAAATTAGTGGTTTCTTTTGTGATTCTATTTTTCGAAAAATCAACAAGAAAATCATTCCAATTAATTGTAAAATCTGTTGCCCTATTTATATTTTTATCAAATAATTCTTTTAAGCTCTCTTTTTGAATATGAGTAAAATGTGTTGCCAATTTCCCCCAAGATGAAGTAGTTGTTGGGCTTTTCTTTAATAATGTCATTACAAATTTGTTATAGTCTCTTCTATTGGCTCCTCTACAAAAGGAATACAATCTAGTTGGTTTACTTTAGTTGAAATATGATCTAAATACGCTTCTTTAAGCTCTGGCTTTATAGGTTCTGCTGACGGCAGATCTTCTCTTAAGGGATCTACCTGTTTTCCGTTTTTCCAAAAACGATAACATACATGAGGACCACCAGTATTACCTGTCATGCCTATCCATCCGATAACATCACCTTGTTTTACATATTCCCCAACTTTTACATTTCTATTTTTCATGTGTAAATACTGAGTACTATAGGTTCCGTTATGTTTTATTTTCACATACTTACCATTACCTCTAGCATAAGTAGATTTTTCTACAACACCATTAGCTGTTGCAAGAATTGGAGTTCCTATTGCTGCAGCATAATCAGTACCTTTATGTGGTCGTATTTTATATCCGTAATACTTAATTCTTCGTGTTAGATTATAACGAGACGAAATTCTGCTAAACTTTACTGGAGCTTGCAAAAAAGCTCTTCTAAGTGTATTTGCCTTTTCGTCATAATAATCCGATACCCCCATTATGGTATCCGCATTATACCTAAATGCGTAAAAAGGTTTTCCTCTATGTTCAAAATAAGCTGATTCTATTTTTTCAGAACCGGCATAAATAGTATCATTTATATAACGCTCTTTATAAACCAACTTAAAACGATCTCCTTTTTGCAATCTAAAAAAGTCAATTGTCCATGCATAAATATCGGACATGTTATTAGTAACGTTATAATCGATTCCTTGATCTAAAATTGTCTGAGAAAGCGACGAATTTATTATACCACTAACTTCTCTTTCCACAAAAGTTATTGGCTTTTTCTTTTTATAAACCTTTAATGAATCTGTTAACTCTACAATAGTATAATCTACAACGTTATTCTCATAAACAAAAACCTCCGCTGTCGCTAAACTATCTTTAGATTTTAATATGGTATATGGTTTTCCCACTCGTATTCTACGAACATCAAACGTATCTTTAAAATTTTCTGCTATTTTATGTATTGTAGAATACCCGATATTATGTGCCAACAATATCTCTCCAAAACTCTCATCTTTCCTGATCGTATCTCTATGCACTATATAATCTCCAAAATCAAAACCATATTCTATTTTTTTTGGAACAACTACAGGTGCTACCTTTACAACCTCTTCTTTCTTTTCATTTTTACATGAACTCATTACGATTGCTACCAATAGCAATCCTAAAAAAATCTTCTTCATTACTCTTAAAATTTACTTTTCTGGATTAAACACATGATCAACCCATTGTTTACCCCAATTATCTAATTCGTCTTTAGCCCATAACATAGGGAAAAAAGTTATTCTTTGAAAACTTGGGGGCAAGTATTTTTTCCAATTAGTTCCGCCTGTAGCATCTACACTTTCGTTATCCTTTCTTAAATACCTATAAGCAGAACCCATATGCATTAAAGGCCAGTTTACATTTGCATTTACATCTAACTCTCGTAATGCTTTCTTTAGCTCCTCATTACTTTTTTCTGCTTCTGGAAGCTGCATATACTTATGATAGATATTTGAAGTTTTAACACCATTTGCAATACGCATAAATCTTGGTGTATATCGATATTCAAACTGCTTAAGTGTTAATGTTTTTTCACCTGTTTTACTGTCCGTAGCTCCTTTTTTCCAATAGATATTTTCAAAAAGTTCTTCTAAAGTATCATTTAAAGATAGCGTATCTGCAACAGAAGAGTGCACTAAATTCTCAAGTGATGTGGCATACAACTCAATCATCCTAAACTGTGCAGATTGAAAACCACTAGCTGGCAGTAACGACATTCTATATTGCAGAAACTGTTCGCGTTCCATACCGTTAATCATAATACCAAAGGAAGATATCAATGCTTTATAATAATTATTGATCCTTGAAATGCGCTGGGTAAAAAAAGCTGCATTCTGCAATTTATCATCAATAATTTGTTTTTGCTCATGTATGATCAACTTAAAATAAAGTTCTGTAATCTGATGGTACATGATAAAAATTTCTTCATCTGGAAAATGAGTTCTAGGAATCTGCAAACTCAATAGGGTATCTAAATGAATATAATCCCAATAGGTGAGGTATCGCTGATGCAGTAACCCATCTAAATATGCACTTAAATCTTGTCCAGAATTTTTATATTTTTTTTCGAGTTTTAATACTTGCTCAAAAATTTCTGGACTCATCTCCTCTGGTTTTGTCATTACTAACTAGTTCATTATAATCTTAAATTGGTGTTTTAATCCATTAAAAGCATCTAAATCTGCTTTTATAGATCCAACTTGTATGTCTGCTTTTATCCGAATAGGAATTTTATTATCATCATTAGAAACCCACAAGGTTAAACTCTCTTGCTCTTTAAACACATGTCCTGCCTGAACATAGGGTCTAAATTTTAAGCAGGCTACTTTCCCAAACTTTGTCTTCAATGTATCTTTTCCTAAATACTTCAACTTAAAAGTAAACACACCATCTTCATCAAACAACATGTCTAAACTCACAGATTTCCCTACTTTCATATTTGAGAGGTCATAGTTGTTTCTTAGATAATAAAAAGCAGAAATCAGATCCTGTATCCCACCTTTTATTTTAAAATCTTTTTCCTTTTTATTTTTTTTATCTTTTAAAACGGCCTTCTTCTTTGTATAATCGAAATTTATTTCAGTGTCCTTTGTATACCCACCTTCATAAATATTCCGAACAAACTTATATGGCCTTCCTGTTTTCTTATCCACATAACTTTCATACAAATCATCTACCTTAAACAAAGCTCTTGCCAAGCCTGTTGTTCTTCCTTTTCCAGTAACACGATATACGGGTTTCCCGTTTATCTTATCGTTTTTAACGTGTAATGTGGCATAACATGCATTAAAAATACCATAATGCACCCTAAACTTAAACCACTCTCCTGCCTTGAATGCACTTTGCTTAGTATCTCCGTTTTGTGCAGAAACTGAAAGGGCAAACATTACGGCTATTATAACTCCTATTTTTCTCATAACTAAAACCATTGTAAAAATAACAAAATCATTCTCATTATTTGTTCTAATTATATGTTAAACAATTTTTGTTCCAAAGTATTGCGCAATTCTTTTTATAACCATGGTTTTTATTCATAATTATTAGTGATTTCCTCATTACAGCATTAAAAACGCATAAAAAAAGCCCAATCTAAAAGACTGGACTCTATTTTTAATACTATCAATAAATTTAATTTACAAAAATAAGCGTACTACAACGTACCTCTTGCATCTTGTTCTCTTTCTATTGCTTCAAAAAGTGCTTTGAAATTTCCTTTTCCGAAAGATTGCGCTCCTTTTCTTTGAATTATCTCAAAAAACATGGTTGGTCTATCCACTACTGGTTTTGTAAATAACTGCAATAAATACCCTTCATCATCTCTATCTATTAAAATACCGTGCTTTTTTAAAACTTCTACATCTTCATCAATTTTACCTACACGTTCTAATAAATCATCATAATAATTTTCAGGAACATATAAAAACTCAACTCCCCTATCTCTCATTGCTGATACTGTTTTTACGATATCATCGGTAGCAACTGCGATATGCTGTACTCCAGCTCCATTATAAAAATCTAAATATTCTTCTATCTGTGATTTCTTTTTTCCTTCAGCTGGTTCGTTAATTGGAAATTTAATCCTACCATTACCATTGCTCATTACCTTACTCATCAAAGCGGTGAAATCTGTAGAAATATCTTTATCATCAAAAGATATAATTTGTGCAAAACCCATTACCTTACCATAAAACTCGCACCATTGGTTCATCTCATTCCATCCTACATTACCAACCATATGATCTACAAACTTTAATCCTAGTGGTTCTGGATTATAATGAGATTCCCATTTCTTATATCCTGGTAAGAAAATCCCATCATAATTTTTACGCTCTACAAAAATATGAACAGTTTCTCCATAAGTATGAATCCCTGACCTAACTACATATCCATTCTCATCTTCTTCTCGTGTTGGCTCCATAAAAGGCTTAGCCCCTCTTTTTGTTGTTTCTTCAAAAGACTTCGTAGCATCTTCTACCCATAGCGCTACAACCTTAACTCCGTCTCCGTGTGCATTAATATGTTCGTTAATAACACCATCTTTCTCCAATGACGTTGTTAATACCAAACGAATTTTGCCTTGTTTTAAAACATAAGAAACCCTGTCTGTCATTCCTGTCTCCAAACCAGCATAAGCTTCGCTCTGAAACCCAAATGCCGTTTTATAGAAATGAGCTGATTGTTTTGCGTTACCCACATACAACTCTATATAATCTGTTCCTAAAAGTGGAAGAAAATCTTCTGCTTCATCAAACAATTTTTTTAAACTATACTCTGTGTTTTGTAAATTCTCTAAATTTTTTATATCTGCCATGATTATTGGTATTATTTATTAGTAAGTTGACCTATTAATTGTGTTTGTTTATTTTTTTACAAGCGAAATGCACCTAAAAAAATTGAGGTTACTTTTACTAAACTTACCACATGGCTCTTAAGTGCGAGGTTATATCTACTCTATATTGCAGCATTAATTATAACGTTATAGTTAACAAATATCGGAATTATTGCTTAAAAACTAAAACCAGAAGCCAATATTAATAAACAACTTCCTATCATCCGTTTCTGGAGACCAAGAATAAGTCAACTCTGCAGGCCCTAAAAAAGTTTCAAAACCATATCCAATTCCATATCCAGAAAAGTCAGGAAGGGTAAACCATTCTCCTGTTTCAAAAATTTCATCTCCAGCATTTGCAAAGTTTGCAATTCCATAAAAATGGTGCTTATCTAAAAACTCATAATCATACCTTAGCATCCCTTTTACAAAACTATTCCCTGCAAAACTTAAATAATCATAACCAACAAATGGTATAAAATTATTAATCATTTTACTACCATAACCCCCAAGCACAAAACTCAACGTCTCTAACTCTGTATCTCCGATACGAAATCCCCCACTTGCCCCTATATTTAATGCCATTTTACTTCCAAAAGGTATTGCAACTCCCATCTTAGCTTTCCCTATTGAAAATTCATTAAACTCTCCTGTGTAATTAGAGGACAGCAAATGTAAATACATATCTCCATCGAAATATATTCCCCTTTTTGGATAGTATTTATTATCATAAGTATCTAATTTTAAAAAACCATAAACACTTGCAAAATTACTTTTCTCGTACACTACTTTTTGTTCTGTATCTCCAGTAAATTTTATTGTTTTTGTATCATACTTTAGGTATTTATGTTCTGCGCCAACTCCAACTAAAAACTCCTCTCTAAAAACGGTTTCAATGTAAAATCTATTCGTTATATCAAAAACATTAAGTGCAATTTCACTTATTGACAGCTCTCCAAGGTTAAAATCACTTCCTAAAATTTCAGGAGAAACATTATGTCTAAAAGAATTAAATCTTGAAGTTAAGCCTATACTCCAATAGGATCCTTTATCAATATAATACTCAAAATTATATCTTAAATGATCTCCCAATCCCAAATCAAAAGAAACTACATCATCCTTAGAAAGAAAATTTTTATGAGTTAAGTTTACAAGTACAGCACTTTTATACAAATCATCATAATGAGCTCCCAATCGCAAAAAAGTTTTGCCCTTATTTTCTTCTAAATTTATAAGCAAGTTAATTTTTCCATATTCTTTTATCAACTGATACCGTATGGCTTTAAAATTATTGGTAGAAGACAGGTTACTGATTCCCTGCTGTAGTTTTTCAAAAGAAATTCTATCTCCGAGTTTAAACCTAAGCTTTCCCTTAACGTAGCCCCATGAATATTTTTCATTACCATTAACTATTAAACCATGTATTGTAATAGAATCATTAAATATTCTTTCCTTTTTTAATTTAACAGTTCTTTTGTCCTTATTTCCGAGAGCCTTTAATTTATCCCATTGCAATCTAGCGCCATGCTCTCCTCTTTTTACAATTTCTGTTCCTTTATCAAAATCAATAACTCCAAAATCTTTAATATCTGGTTTAATATAGACATCGGTAATACCAGATTTTTTTCGCATATCACGAACTGTTCGATAATTATTGATTTGCAATAAAATATCTGTTGCCGAATTTAATCTTGATCTATCCGCTAAATCACTTTGCACATCTACTCCGATAACAATATCCGCTCCTAACGCTCTTAACTCTCCCAAAGGATAATTATTAACTACACCACCATCTACAAGCAATCGGTTTCCAATAGACACAGGTTCAAACAATGTTGGAAAAGCGCCACTTGCAGCAATAACATCTGGCAAATAACCGCTATCATAATATACTGCTTCTCCTTTTTCTATATCAGTTGCTATACAAAAAAATGGAATTGGTAATTTCTTAAAATCAGACACATCACTTACATGATACAATAATTTCACAAAAAGATTATATACATTTTGACCTTTTGATATTGCTGAAGGTAATTTCAACTCTAGCTTATCAAAAGGAAGCGTAATAGCATAGCGTTCCGAATCTTCTTTTTCGTAAAATGTCTTAGCCGATCTGGGCAAATGATCTTGTATTAGCGTCTCAAAATCAGCAGACCTAAAAATGGAATCTAAATCATTAGCAGAATAGCCCGAAGCATAAAGTGCACCAATAATAGCACCCATACTTGTACCCGCAATAAAATCGATCTCAATACCTGCCTCTTCTATAACTTTTAATGCACCGATATGCGCCAAACCTTTGGCTCCTCCTCCACTAAGTACTACTCCTATTTTAGGAGCGCGCTTTACCTCTTCTTGAGCAAAAGACTCAAAAAAAGCACCAAGTACAAACAGTAATAGAACTACTTTTTTCACGAATAATTAATATTGAAAATTAAATTTAATAAAACTACTTATTCTCTACTTAAAAATAGACTTGTAACTCTTAAAAAAACATTAAAACTATATACTTCTGCTTTTTCAAAAAAGCAGTATTTTAAGATATACTAAATTAATGAAATTTTTGATATACTTTTTTAGCCTTTGACATCCCAATTACGGTAGTCAAACCCTCCAAGGAAGCTTCTTTTACTCTTTTTACAGATTTAAAATGTGTCAGGAGTTCTTTTATCGTCTTGTCACCAATTCCATTGATCTCTTCCAATTCGGAATTAATAGCCGCTTTACTCCTTTTTTGCCTATGAAAAGTAATTCCAAATCTATGAGCCTCATTTCGCAACTGCTGAACTATTTTTAATGATTCTGATTTTTTATCTAAATAAAGCGGAATGGAATCTCCTGGAAAATAGATTTCTTCTAAGCGCTTTGCAATTCCTATTATTGCTATTTTTCCTCTTAAACCCAAATCATCCAGAGCTTTTAAAGCTGATGACAACTGCCCTTTACCTCCATCAATAACAATTAGTTGCGGCAAACTTACACCTTCGTCCACTAGACGCTTATATCTTCTATACACCACTTCTTCCATAGAAGCAAAATCATCTGGCCCTTCTACTGTTTTTATATTATAATGCCTATAATCTTTCTTAAAAGGTTTTCCGTTTCTAAAAACTACACATGCAGCTACAGGATGGGTTCCTTGAGTATTAGAATTATCAAAACATTCTATATGACGTGGCTCTTGAGGTAAGCGTAAGTCTTTTTTCATCTGCAACATAATTCTATTGGAGTGCCGATCTGGATCGGTGACCTTTACTTGCTTAAAACGCTCTAATCTATAAAACTTTGCATTGCGCTCTGAAAGCTCCAAAATCCTTTTTTTGTCTCCTAATTTTGGAATGGTAATTTTAATTCCCTCTGGTACTGCAATTTTAAAAGGAAGAAATACCTCTCTTGACATAGAATTAAAACGTTGTCGTATTTCTACCAAAGCCAGCGCTAACAATTCTTCATCTAATTCTCCAAGTTTCTTTTTTAACTCTATCGTATGTGACCTAATAATAGATCCATGAGAAATCTGTAAAAAATTAACATAGGCATAGGTTTCATCAGAAACAATAGAAAACACATCTACATTATTAATTGTAGTACTTACAATTGTAGATTTTGATTGGTAATTTTCTAAGACTTCAATTTTTTCTTTTATCAATTGCGCTTGCTCAAATTCCATATTTTCAGCATAGGTTTTCATTTGAGTTTTAAAATTACTTAGCGAATCTTTAAAATTACCCTTCAATATACTTCTTATACTTTTTATATACTCATTATAGTCTTCTAACGTTTCATGCTCCTCACAAGCTCCTTTACAATTCCCTAAATGATACTCTAAACACACCTTATATTTACCCGTTTCAATTTTTACAGAAGACAAGTCGTAAGTACAGGTTCGCAAAGGATATAATCCTTTTATTAAATCTAACAAAGTACTTACTGTTTTCATGCTTGTGTAAGGCCCAAAATATTCGGATCCATCCTTTACAAGTCTACGGGTTGAAAATACTCTTGGAAAACGCTCTTTTTTGATACAAATCCAAGGATAAGATTTATCATCTTTTAACAACACATTATACCTTGGCTGGTACTTTTTTATCAAATTGTTCTCTAGCAGAAGTGCATCTGTTTCTGTAGGAACTACTATATGTTTTATTTTTTTGATCTTCTTTACTAAAACCCTAGTTTTTCCATTATCATGTGTTTTATGAAAATACGAACTGACTCTCTTTTTTAAACTCTTTGCCTTGCCTACATAGATGATTTTATCATCTTTATCATAAAACTGATACACCCCAGGACTACTAGGCAATGTACTGAGTTGTATGTCTATTGATAATTCTTCCATCTATAAAAAAGTATTAATTCTGCAAGTGTATTACGCCTTTTGTGAAATTCTATTACGAAATTAAAAAAAAGAATGACTGCGGCTATACTTAGTCACTTGAATCTTAAAAAATAACCAAACAACATAGATAGTTACATCGCTTAAAAAAGCAATTTTCTCGGTACAATTAGCAATAAGCTTAACGTTAAAACAACCAATTATTAATTTTTTATTAAAACGATTGTTATTTATCGTTAAAATTACGCATTTAATAGAATTAATGTTTATATTTAACCACCTTAATTAATTAAATAGCGTATTAACATGGAAACTTATTTATCAAGCCTTGCAGTATATTTTGTCCTTTTAATATTGTCTTATGTGACTTTTTCTAAATTGGGCAAAAAGAAAACTATAAAGTAAAAATTAGACATATTTATCCATTACTTTAGCACATTATTAAATGTACTAGTAATGGATAAATTTTTTTTTAGAACTAAATTTCAACAACTAAGAGACTCCTTAACACCTACCCAAGTAGAAGACTATAGTATTGCAATCGCAAACCAACTATTAGAATTACCTATATGGGACGCCACTTATTTTCATCTCTTTCTTAGTATTCTAGAAAAAAAAGAAGTTGACACTAGTCATATTTTGGCTATTCTGCATGGTAAAGACAAGGAAGTTGTGGTTTCTAAATCCAATAACGATAGCACTCTCACCAATTTTCTACTCACTGACAATACTATTCTTAAAAAAAACAAATGGAATATTCCTGAACCGCAAAATGGAATTGAAGTTCCAAACAAAACCATTGATGTTGTTTTTGTTCCTCTATTAGCTTATGATAAGTTAGGAAACAGAATAGGTTACGGAAAAGGCTATTATGATATTTTTTTAAAGGACTGCAGACCTGATGTTATCAAAATTGGTCTCACTTTTTTTGATCCTATTTCAGAAAAAATCTCTGCAGAAAAACACGATATTCCATTGGATTGGATTGTTAGTCCAAAACAGGGGTACCAGTTTTAGCATTCTGATCTTTAAAAGCTTTTTTATTAAATACTATTAGGATTCCTACTCCAGTACTTATAGCCATATCCGCAATATTAAAAACTGGCTCAAAAAAACGAAATCTGGTTCCTCCTCTAAATGGTATCCATTCCGGAAGGATAGTATCTACCATTGGAAAATATAACATATCTACTACTTTCCCATGAAAAAGACTGCCATATGCATTATCAGAAAACAATGCAGCTACCTGCCCAGCACTATGATTAAAAATAGATCCATACAATACAGAATCGATAATATTACCCAAAGCACCTGCAAAAATTAAAGCTACTGCTACAATTAATGTTTTAGAATACGCCTTTCTAACCACATCGTACAACCAATATCCTATACCAGATATTGCGAACAACCTAAATACCGTTAGTGTCAATTTCCCTGCTTTATCAGAGATAGGAAAAATATCGCTTAGCTTAGTTCCCCAAGCTGCTCCTTCATTCTCTACAAACAATATCTTAAACCAACTGAAAACATCAACAGATTCGTGCAATTGGAAATGTGTCTTGACATAAATTTTACTTAATTGATCTACAATTAAAATCAAAACAACAATTAAGCTAGCCTTCTTTAAATTCATTCTTATATTCTAAGTGCCTAAAAATAGTAATATATTACCATTTTAAATAATAAAATAGTCCATATAATTTTAAACTTATTTTCCCTTTTGTTTTTTTACAAAAACATCTCCTTTTATAGAGGTTAATATTATTTTGGATAGCACATTATTTTCCTCATTCCTATAAACAACTCCATATTTAGAACTCGCATTTACATCAGTCTTATCAGACAGATATCTTACTGTACCAGAATGTGTTTTAACAGCTATAACGCCATAGGCATTGCTTAAAACACAGGAACCATCTGCCAATGAAATGGATAATTTTTGAAACATCCCATTTGCCATTACCGAAGTGTTAGTACCAGAAACCACAATATCAATGTTTTCGGGAAGTATTACCTCTAATCCTATTGATATTACCTTATGCGCACTTAATTTATCATTTGGGACATTAAAAATTGGCTGAAAACTAGCTGCAACAATTAAGGTATTAACTTCTTCTTGAAATGTAATGATTAAATTATCTTGGTATTCTCCTTCAATAGAAGCAACCACCACCACCTCTTTAGACCTATGTGTGCTTATCTGTAACTGATAACACTTATCTGTTAAAATTTGTACCGATGTTATATCTTCATTACGTATTTCTTTTCTTGAAGTTTTCTGCGAAAAAAGACCTTGACTGTAAAAACAAAACAGAAGTAATGCCAACAAGTAAATTCTTTTTTTCATAGTTAATCTATAAAATTTAAAACAAAAAAAAACGCCTTTTTAGAGGCGTTTTTTTAACTATTTAAATTATTTTTATTTTTGCATATTCTTTGCCTCTATACTCAATGTTGCATGCGGAACCAGCTTTAACCTTTCTTTATTGATTAATTTTCCTGTAACTCTACACACGCCATAAGTTTTATTTTCGATTCTTAATAATGCATTTTTTAAATCTCTAATAAATTTTTCTTGACGGATGGCCAATTGTGTATTCGCCTCTTTACTCATAGTTGCTGACCCTTCTTCAAAAGCCTTAAATGTAGGCGATGTATCGTCGGTACCATTGTTACCATCGTTCATATACGAACTTTTCAACAAGGCTAAATGATCTGTAGCTTTTTCTATTTTAGCCTCAATCAATTCCTTAAATTCATTTAAGTCCTTATCAGCATATCTTTCTTTAATGTCTTGCATATTTTAATGTTTTTCGAGAACTAATTTCGTTTTCACATCATCAAAAGCAATTTCTATACCACTTTCTAAAGTTTCTTCAAAAATTAGTTCAGCTGTTAATGTTTCTGATTTTATATAATTTATATTTTCAGAAACAGCTTCTTCTATTAAACCTCCTTTTTCGAGTTTTATTATAATTCTATCGGTAACCTCTAATCCAGAATCTTTTCTAACATTCTGAATTCTATTTACCAACTCCCTAGCAATACCTTCATTCTTTAACAACTCATTAATTGTTACATCTAATGCTACTGTAATACCACCAGAATTAGCAACCAACCAACCTTCAATATCTTGAGAAGAAATCTCCACATCGCTGAGTTCTAATGTAATACTTTTTCCATTAATCTCAACAACAATTGTTTCTTTTTTCTCTATTTCCTGAATTTCCTCCTGACAAAAAGACTGTATCTTTTTGGAAACCAAGCCCATATCTTTTCCAAAACGCGGCCCTAAAACTTTAAAATTAGGTTTTATTTGCTTTATCAGTATTCCAGATGCATCATCCAAAAGTTCTATTTCTTTGACATTTACTTCTGATTTTATCAGATCAGCAACTGCCAAGATTTCTGCCTTTTGCACCTCATCCAATATTGGAATCATTATTTTTTGCAATGGCTGCCTTACCTTTATTTTTTCTTTGGCCCTCAATGACAATACCAATGAAGATATTGTCTGTGCATTTTCCATCTTACGTTCTAATACTGTATTTATAAGCGCTTTATCTGCAACAGGAAACTCAGCCAAATGTACACTTTCTACATTTTCACCCTGTGTTGCTTTTGTTAAATCTTTGTAAAGTCTTTCCATAAAAAAGGGAGCAACTGGGGCACTTATTTTTGCTACGGTCAGCAAGCAAGTATATAATGTTTGATATGCAGATATTTTATCGTGGGCATATTCTCCTTTCCAAAATCTTCTTCTACACAAACGCACATACCAATTACTTAAATGCTCTTGCACAAAATCTGATATTGCTCTTGTTGCTTTTGTTGGCTCATAACTTGCGTAATATTCATCAACTTTTTCTACTAGAGAATTCAATTCTGACAATACCCATTGATCAATTTCTGGACGTTTTTCTATTGCAATATCGTCCTCTGCATAGGAGAATTTATCAATATTTGCATATAGTATAAAAAAGGAATAGGTATTATATAAGGTTCCAAAAAACTTTCTTCTTACCTCAGCAACACCTTCTATATCGAACTTTAAATTGTCCCAAGGATTTGCATTTGCCATCATATACCAACGTGTGGCATCTGGGCCATAAGCTTTCATGGTTTCAAAAGGATCTACTGCATTACCTAAACGTTTTGACATTTTTTGTCCTGCAGCATCTAATACCAACCCGTTTGACACCACGTTTTTATAGGCTACAGAATCAAAAACCATAGTTCCAATAGCATGAAGCGTATAGAACCATCCTCTAGTTTGATCTACTCCTTCGCAAATAAAGTCTGCCGGAAAAGATTTATTATCGTCTATATATTCTTTATTCTCAAATGGATAGTGCCATTGTGCATATGGCATAGATCCACTATCGAACCATACATCTATCAAATCACTTTCACGTTTCATTGGTTGTCCGGATGGAGATACCAATACTATCTGATCTACAATGTTTTTATGAAGATCAATTTTTTCATAATTTTCTTCGGACATATTACCAACTTCAAAATCAGCAAAAATATCTTCTTTGAGTACACCAGCTTTTACAGCCTTAGCCATTTCGTCTTTAAGCTCTGCAACAGAACCAACCATCAACTCTTCCTTACCATCTTCTGTTCTCCAAATTGGTAAAGGAATTCCCCAATACCTAGATCTGGAAAGATTCCAATCGTTAGCGTTTTTTAACCAATTTCCAAAACGTCCTTCTCCTGTAGACTTTGGTTTCCAATTTATAGTATCATTAAGTTCAGACATGCGTTCCTTAATATCTGTAACTTTTATAAACCAAGAGTCTAATGGGTAGTACAAAATAGGCTTGTCTGTTCTCCAACAATGTGGATAACTGTGGACATATTTCTCTACCTTAAATGCTTTATTTTCTTCCTTTAATTGTATTGCTATCTCTACATCAATAGAGCGTTCTGGAGCTTCACCATCTGCATAATACTCGTTCTTAACATACTTTCCTCCAAAAGGACCTACTTCTGGTCTAAACCTTCCTTGTAAATCTACCAAAGGAACCAAGTTATCGTTTTCATCCTTTACCAATAATGGTGGAATCTCTGGTTCTGCTTGTTTTGCTACCAAAGCATCATCTGCACCAAAAGTAGGGGCAGTATGTACAATTCCTGTACCGTCCTCTGTGGTGACAAAATCTCCTGAAATAACTCTAAAAGCATTTTCTGGGTTATCATGTGGCAAAACATATGGTAATAACTGTTCGTATTTAACACCTACTACGGCTGCTCCTTTAAAAGAATCACCTATTAAATAAGGGATTTTTTTATCTCCTTTTTCAAATGCTTTTAACTTTTCTTCAGTTGCTACCTGTACAAATTTTCCGGAAAATTGCTTTCCAACCAATCCTTTAGCCAAAACTAAATTTACCGCCTCAAATGTATATTGATTGTATGATTTTACAACAACATAATCTATTTTAGACCCTACTGTTAATGCTGTATTAGATGGTAAAGTCCATGGTGTTGTTGTCCATGCTAAAAAATGCACATCTCCACCTATATCACTTAAAAAACTAGGTAAGCTTTCTGGCAATGCTTTAAACTGTGCAACTACCGTGGTATCGGTTACATCTTGATAAGCGCCTGGCTGGTTAATTTCGTGAGAACTTAAACCTGTACCCGCTTTTGGTGAATATGGCTGAATTGTATACCCCTTATAAATTAAATCCTTATTATAAATCTGCTTTAACAACCACCATACCGTTTCCATATATTTGGATTTATAGGTAACATATGGATCTTCCATATCTACCCAATACCCAACTTTACGTGTCATATCGTTCCAAACATCTGTATAACGCATTACTGCCTTTTTACAAGCCGCATTGTATTCTTCTACAGATATTTTAGTGCCAATATCCTCTTTGGTAATTCCTAATTCTTTTTCTACTCCAAGTTCTATGGGCAAACCATGTGTATCCCATCCCGCTTTACGGTTTACTTGAAATCCTTTCATGGTTTTATACCTTGGAAAAATATCTTTTAGGGTTCTTGCCATTACATGGTGAATTCCTGGCAATCCGTTTGCAGAAGGTGGGCCTTCAAAAAATATATATGAAGGTTTTCCTTCTCTTGTTGAAATACTTTTTTCGAAGATATTTTCTTCCTCCCAGTAGTTTAAAACTTCTTCCGCTATCTTTGGTAAATCTAAGCCTTTATATTCTGCAAACTTCATTATCGGTTTTCCTTATCTAATTCAAGTCTGCGAATTTACTAAATTCCTATGAATTCGGATATTGAATTCTTAAAAAAGACCGCTAACCTATTGTGCATTAGTCAAAAAAAGTACATAATACCAAACCTAATAGTATTTTACAACATTACTTTAGTTGGCTTAACCAACTAACAACAACCAAAATAAAGCAAGAATCCCTCTTAAAAGTCACAGGATATACCTACAATAAAGTTACTTCCAGCAGCTGCAATTCCCGAAGAATATGGTTTGTACCGCTGATTCGTTATATTCTCTATAGACACCGTAGTAGTGATGTTTTTGGACAGTTGATATCTCGATTTTAAATTAAGTGTATACCAAGATGGTGCATACGGATTACCATCGCTATCTGAAGCATAAATAAATGGTTTGCTTTTTTCTGATGGTGCTAAGTCTTTATTTAAAATTTCGTCATTATAGTCTATAAATAAATCTATTTTTAGTTTATGATTTTTCCAAATCATATGTGCATTAGCAAATAGTGGAGCTGCATGCCTTAATGGAGCGTTTGTACCATCTTCAAGCTCTTCAATACCTTCAGTGATTGTTACATTTGAAGTAAAAGATAGATTACTGCTAAAAAAATAGTCAAGTCCAAATTCAAAACCATAAACATAGGCCTTAGCAGCATTTTGAATGGCTTGTACTTTGCTAGACTCGCCATTATATTCAATTATAGTTTCCCCATTTAAATCAAAATCTCTCCTAATTAGCGCGTCTACCAAATAGGTATAATAGGTAGTTGCACTAAAAAACAGTTTGTTTTTAATATTTTTCTTTAGTCCCAATTCACCACTATAGGCATATTCTGCTTCCAAATCTGGATTGGGAACTACAACTGCACCTGGTTCTGAATCAAACACCTTGCCTACATCATCTATATTTGGAGCTCTAAAACCTGTAGAACCGTTTAAAGTAACTTGCCAACTTTTACCAGGAAACCAGCTCATCCCTATACTTCCTGTAAATGCTCCTGTATTTACATTAGTATTCCCATAGGTAAAAGGATAAAATTCTGTGTCAAAATCTGCATTGATAAATACATGACTGTATCGAGCACCAGCAAGTAATGTCAAATTCTTTTTTACCAGATACTCATAATTCATATATGCAGCTACTGTTTGCCATGTAGCTCCGTCTGGATATCTAGATTGAATACCTGTACTTTCTTGAGTTGTATTGTTTATCTCATCACCTTCAGACAACACCTTATTATGAACATATTCAAATCCATAAAACAATTTTATCTCTTTAGAAAGACGTTTTTCAAAATCTGAATTAAAAGAAAAAGCATGTACTTTCTCCTCTCTATTTCTTAATATATCTGCCTGATACTTTCTATCATGTCTACTCTCTCTAAAAAACTGATACGCGACAGTAATTTTTAATGCATCATGAAGATTGCTTTCACTTTTTCGGCCTATTTGCAAATTGGTCATCAGCCATTTTTGAGGTCCATAATACCATTCTGCATTTTTTAATACCTCATCCTTATAACTTATCAATCTATCATATCTATCATAGTCCGAGGTTTCAGAATAATGAATACCAAGGTTGAAATTCCAAATATCGTTTGGAACAAATTTAATTTTTTGAAATAAATTTAGCTGATGATATCCTGTAGGATTTTGAATTCTAGGAGATGAATTTGCAACGATTTTATCTTCGGCATCAACTGTTGACACATACTCTTTTCTTAGGTAATCTTCAGGACCATAATTACCCATTTTTAAATCTTGAAAATCACTAAACGTTATCGTACTTAAAAACGCCCATTTACTTTTCCCAAAATTAAAACTAACATTTCCAGTTTTTTCTTCATTTGCTGAGGCGTATCTCATCGCTGCTCTTCCACTAAAATTGCTATTATCACTAAGGGACAACTGCGCTTCTTTTGTATAAAAATTAAGCACACCACCCATAGCATCGCTACCAAATATAACAGAACCAGGACCAAAAATAACTTCCGTTTTTTTTATGGTAAACGGATCTATTGATATTACATTCTGAACATTTCCACTTCTAAAAATGGCATTATTCATACGAACACCATCAACAGAAAGCAGCAATCTATTGGTTGCGAAGCCTCTAATCATAGGACTACCACCACCAAGTTGGCTTTTTTGAATATAAACCTGTCCACTGTTTTTTAAGAGATCAGCAGCCGTTTGTGGATTCGTAAAAGTTATGGACTCAGCAGAAATGGATATTAGCTTCTGGGGAATGTCTTTTTTTTGCTGTTCCCACTTAGAAACCGATAATACCACTTCTTCTAATTCTTCTGAAGTTTGTGTGAGGTAAACCGTTTTTTCCTTTTTTAAGATCTGCCTTTTGGTAAGTCTCCTAGAAATATATCCGATATGAGAAAAATAAATACGCTCGTCTGTTTTAAAACCAGATAAATCTACAAGACCATCAACATCAGAAAAAGCAGTTGTTGTTTTTGCTTCGTTATAAACAGTAACATTTGTTAACGGAAAACGAGTGTCTAAGTTTAAAACTGAAATCTGTTGGGAAAAACCTTGATATGAAAATATAAAAAATAATATTAGAATTATTTTTTTCATGCATTTACTTATTTTTTTGCCTTTAGCATATTACTAGGCTACATTTTAATCACTTAACTATTACCTATGCCTTTTTTAATTCAAAAACGATTTCCATAGGTACTCTACACTATCCATAGATTTATCGCTATCTAAAAACATCATTTAAAACACTTATAGCTTTAGGTTTTCTAAATCCATGCAAATGTAATTCAAAATATAGAATTAACGTATTTAAAAGTGATGTCCTCATGGTTTTCGTCATTTTTATCAAATGAATAGCATCAAATTTTATGCCCAAAAAGGATTTAAAATAAAATAGTTCTTCCCCTTTTACTACTGGGTTAATTCCTAATGAATCTACAAAGGCTCCTTCTTGCAAATCAAAATATATAAAATCTTCATTTGAATCGTCTGGAAAAAACCCTAAATACTTACTTAAATGGAGCATGAAAAAAATATGAAAATTTGCAACTTCATCGTGCGTATCTAGCCATTGCAATGCTGCTTCCAAATACCGGAATAACTTTTGATTTTGCTCTTCTTCATGAATACTTTTTGATAAAACTTCTGCTAAAAACATGGCAACAGTGCTCTTGCTAAAATTGGTATACAAAGACCGATAAGGGTAGGAAACCTTAGCTTCTTTTATCCGTTCCAATCCCCCCTTGTTTTTATGACTTGCAGTAAGTTCTAATTGCATTAGAGGTTGAAAATATGCAGTTTTCAATTTTCCTCTTTTTGAAGCCAACACTCCTTTAAGCATGTAACTTTTTATACCAGATGTTTCTGTAAAACATTTTACAATAAGACTAGTATCTCCATATTTTAGAGAAGAAAGAACAATGGCCGCAGTAGTGATTTCCATAATAATAAAATTGAAAACAGCAATTTACAACATCTCTAATGCTTACTAATAAAAAATAAAGTAAAAACCACTAAATACCTGAAAATGATAAAAGTCTTTAGTGGCTTTATTTATTATTGATTTACTGGAGTCACATCAAACAAGTTGGGTATTGGATTCGGAATATTACTATTCCCATCTATCTCCGATTGAGGATATAACAACCGTTGTGGGTTTACTGTAGTTGTCCCGTTATTTAGTGGAAATGGCACAATTACATCACTATCAGATTTTAACAACCTCCTTGTATCATTAAAAGGTATATATGTAGAAAAACCTGAAACGTATCTTTCCTCAATTATCTCTCTAAGAATAGCCCTATCAGTTGCAATATTATCCAGATTCTCCATTCCTCCAGCATCAAAATCAGCTTGAACATAGGCATCGTATTTATAAGTATCTCCTGCATCAATTAAATTAAACGCATTTCCAGAACTCAAAAATACTCTTAACTCATTTAGCTTATCAATTGCTCCTTGATTATCCGAATTGACTCTTAATATACATTCTGCCCAAATCAATAAATTCTCTTCAAAACTTACCAATTTCATTGGAGTAGCTTTATCATCTATACCATTTGTTTGTTCTCCATCTCCATCTATATAAGAGTAGTTTCTTCTTGCAGTTTCATCTGTTTTTGCGTTATTTCTGCTCGACAGATTACTAGGGTCTAATAATTCTCTATAAAATGCTCCAGCACCAGTCATATCTCCTGCTCTACTACTATTTACAAAATTATACAAAATATTACTATTTCCATCTACCTCACCAATTGGGTGATAGGCCATTGTATTTGAATGACTACTAATTCCTTTATCTACAAAACTTAACGCCATATCATATTGCTTAGTTTGCAAATAATACCTAGCTTTTAATGTATTTGCTGCTTCTACCCATTTTGTTCTATCTCCACTGTAATAAATATCGTGTGTGTCAGTAACTGCTGTAGTAGCTCCATCTATTAATTTTGGAATAGCATTATCTAACAAAGACTGAATATTTCCATAAATATCTGCTTGATTATCTAATGTTGGGTCTTCCGAACTTAAGGTCGGATCATCGGGCACAGCTTTTGAATATGGAATATCTCCAAACAAGGATGAAGTCGTTCCAATAACCAAAGCCTCATTTACATCAATTATGCCCTGTAACAAACCAACATCAGGAGAAATTCTTCTTATTTCTTTATTTTGTACTAAAACACCATTATACACATGACTCCATACTTCATTAGAATCCCCTGGAGTGTATGTATATCCGTAAATTGTTTGCTGCACAAGGTTTAAACCTATTAACCCACCAGTGTAATACATTGACACTCTAGACAATTGTCCTTGTTGAATTTGGGCATTGGCCAATAATGTTCCTTTTAACAATAAATCTCCAGATGGTACTTCTGTTAATTGATTTGGATTTTCATTTACCTCTAAATAACTATCGCAAGACACAACAATCAATAGAAAAACAAACAATATCCCTATATTATATTTAGTTTTCATAATCTTTTTTTTTAATAGTTAAATTTTATTCCAAATGCATAAGTTCTAGAGCCTGGATTTGAAAAGTAATCCAATCCTTTTCCTCTTCCTACACCAAATTGATTGATATCTGGATCTATCCCCACAACATCTGTCCAAATCACTAAATTCCTTCCAGAAGCAGTAAATTTAATAGATTCAAAACCTGTTACTTTTTTAAAGTTTTCAGAATTTAATGTATACGACAATGAAAGTTCACGAAGTCGCGTCCAACTTCCATCATGTACTGCAAATTCATTAAGTTTACCATCTCCAAATCCATGAAGCGATCTATAATACCTCTCATCTAACAGTACATTTCCATTTCCAAAGTTTTCAACATTACCTCTAACTGTTGTTCCTGAAGGCATCACAACTCCATCATAATTAACCAAATCTTCTGTTAATGTAACAGTATTACCAACATCATCATGTGTTCCAAAATAGGAAGTAATAAAACGTGTACGTTCCGCCATATCATTCCCTTGACTGGTATCAAAGGAAGCCGCCAAAGCTAATTTTTTGTAAGACAACCCTAGTTGTAATCCACCTCTCCAATCTGGGTTAGGATCCCCTACCACCAAATTTCCTCCAGTATCAACTTGTGGAAAACCATTGGCATCTAAATCTAAACTTCCATCATCGTTTCTTAAAGCTCCTTGTGTATATAAAACACCTAAAGGTTCTCCTTCAATAGCCACAGATTGTATAGAGCTTCCTGGTGTAAAACTAATAACTCCTCCTCCTTCTATTTTAGATACTAAATTTTTATTATTACTAAAATTCATAGAGACCGTACCTTTCCAATCTGTTAGTTTTAAAAAATCGTATCTTAACTCTATTTCAAAACCTTCGTTTTCGATAGTTGCTCCATTACCATATATTTCTTCAAAACCTAAAGAAGGGGGTATCGGAATGTTCAATAATACATCTGTTGTTTCGTTCTGATAATATGTAGTTGATAGGGATAGTCTATTTCTTAAAAAACGTAAGTCTAGTCCAATTTCATATTCTGTCTTTATTTCTGGCTTTAACTCAGAATTCCCTAAACGCTCATCAAATTGAAAACCTCCTCCAAAATCTTCTAGAGCTATCTCGTCCGAAAACGATGAAAATTTCCCCACCTCAAAAACTGTTTGTTCTCTATGTGCTATTGGAACATTAGCTACTTGCCCATAGGCCAATCTTAACTTACCAAAAGTAAATGCTTTTTTCTGTTCTAATAACTTACTAAATGTCCACCCTATTTCTACACTAGGATAAAAGAACCCATTATTATTTTTAGGCAACACAGAATGTTTTTCATACGCTCCTCCTAATGCAAAAATTAGTTGGTCTGCGATATCAAAATTTGCTGTCCCATAAAAACGATAATTTCTTCTTAGTGTTCTTGTTGTTTCCGAAAAAATATTATCCTTAGAGCTTATTTCTGCAGCATCAAGAGGAGCTCTGAAATTAGCAATAAAATTATCGGCTTCTGTAAAATTACGTTTTCTTCTTCTATCATTAATACCAAAACCAACAACAAAATTAGCATCTAATTTTTCCATTAAATTATACCTAAAAGAAGTAAGTAAATCGGCATTAAACTCTTGATTATTTATAGTTTCATCATCTAATAACCCATATCTACGTCCAGATCCTGCTGTATACCATGGAAAAAAGTACTCTCTAGTATCTACATAAAAATCTACACCTGATCTTAAAATAGTACTTATGTGACTATTCCAATTATAAGAGAATTCTCCTGTTCCGATAAATCGATTTACTTTTGCAGTACTTTCTTGTTCATTTATAGTCCATAATGGATTGTTATAAATAGCATTATCGCTATTCCCTAAATACCTTCTATAAGAACGATGACGAGATTGAGTTACATTTCCAGAACTATCAAAATAATCTCCTTTATAATCTGTGATATCAAAATCTGGCGATGTTCTTAATAATCCAAGATATAAACCAGCAGTATTAGACCCTTGCTGTGTTCTATTAGATCCTGTATGAATGTAATTTGCTTTAACACTAAAAGTAAGTTTGTCTGTTAATTTTTGTCTTGTTGATACCGTAAAGTTTGTTTTTTTATAAAAACTACTTCTAACTATTCCTTCCTGATTAATATGACCTCCACTTAAAAAGAATGTTCCTTTTTCATTTCCTCCACTAATTGAAAATTTATTATCGTAGGTAATTCCTGTTCTAAATACTTTGTCAAAATTTTGATCTGTATAAACACTCTGTGAATTCTTTTTTGTTATTGGATAGATCGTATTATCTGATACTAACGATTTAAAAAACTGCCCAGAAGTGTCTACCTCATCAGCTCCACCATCTCTCTCAGAAATCTCACTTCCCCACGAAAAGGCAGAGGTTGGACTATCATTTCCAGATGTCCCCTGACCATATGATTTTTGCAATGGGTGTTTATACGATATTTCATCAATAGATATTCCACTAGAGAATGAAACCTTAAACCTACCTGCTTTTCCTTTTTTTGTCGTAATTACTATTACACCATTTAATGCTCGTGACCCATATAATGCTCCAGCTGAAGCTCCTTTAAATATCTGAAACGATTCTATATCATCTGGATTAAGGTCATTCAACCTAGATTGCTGAGAAACTCCAGCAGAGGCATCGCTATCTCCAGAGCCTGCAATATTATCATTATTTAAAGGAATTCCATCAACAACAATTAGAGGCTGACTAGATCCTCCCAAAGAACTTGTTCCTCTAATTTGAATATTTGATCCAGATCCAGGATCTCCAGAGGTACCATTAATTGTAACTCCAGCAGCTTTTCCTGCGATCCCGTCTATAATTTTATTCTCTACTGGCTGCACCAGCTTTTCAGAATCTATTTTAGAATATGTAGCAGCAATTTTATCTCTTTTCTCTACAAAACCTAGAGCCGTAACTACCACCTCATCTAGTGACTCGGCATCTTCTTCCAAAATTGTTGAAATTGTGGTCTGATCGCCTACTAAGATTTCTTTTGTAGTGTATCCGATATAACTAATTATTAATGTCGCCTCATTACTCTGGACGTCAATGGTATAATTCCCATCAAAATCAGTAGTAGTTCCATTAGTTGTTCCTTTTACCACAATACTAGCACCTGGAAGAGGACCATTAGCATCACTTACCGTTCCTGTGACTGTTTTTTGTCCGTAAGTATAGCTACTCACAAACAATAACGCACAAGCCCCAAAAATTAAATTCCTTATTCTGTTCATTTGTTTTTTAGTTTAGTTAATATTTATTTCAATAAAATGTTCATCATTTCTTCCGCTGAAATCCTTCCTATTTCTCTTATCCTTTCTCTTGGAGTCTCATCTCCTATTTCATAGGTAATTCCTGTAGCATTATGCCCATACAATAACCATCCTTTAGAAACAGGCTTAGTACTATTGCTAGATTTCTCGTTTACTTTATACTCTGAAATGTTTTCTTCTAACCCTTTAAACCAATCATTGATAAAATTTGGCAATGAAGTTCCTGCTCTCTTTTTGTTTGTGTAAAAAACATCGTACCAAGTAGAATGAAAATCTAAACCAAGAACAAGCTTTGCATTATTCTTTCTTAGCACCTTACTGATATAGCTTACCGCTCTTTTTATTTCTAATTGATTATACTTAGCCCAATCTCTATTGAGATCAATTCCAGCTGCATTATGCCTCCAATGCCCTAAATCGACACCGTCAGGATTCATAATTGGAAATGCCAAAACATGATATTTTTCTAAAAACCTATTAGCTAAATCAGATTCGCTTAATAGAGTTTCTAAAAACGATTGAAAAGCAAAATACCCAGTAACCTCTGGTGGATGCTGCCTAGTAAGCAGTAGTATTACATCTTTACCTTTTGTTTCTCCTTTTGAAATGGCTAATACTGGTATATTTTTACCCAAAATTGTTTTTCCTGTACTAGAAACATCTATAAAGTCGGTCTTATTTTTTACTATATTTTCTATCCATTTTTTTACTGTTTTTGAAGAATGCACTTCTTGTGCAGCAACAGTAATTGGATCACTATCTAACACCAATTTTATAGTAACAACTGTATTTTCTTTTTTTATTCGGGAAGTATCAATAACACTCCACCGCCCCTTAACTTTTACTTTGGGAATATACCTGTGCTCAAAACCTTCTGGATACTTAAACTTAAAATAATAGGTTTTTTGCTTATTTGCCCAGGCCTTAAAAGCATAATAAGGACTTGAATTGATTGGAGTGTTTTCTGGACTAAAAAAGACTATTGAAGTACTATCGTTTAATTCTTTTACCCCATTTAAACGAGCGCCATCAAATTCATTACTTATATAAACACTAGCACTCTTGGATATATATGTTTTTTTCTCCTGATAATTGATGTTTTTATCTTCGGTGTCAATCTTAGTAGTAAACTCTACCGCTTTAAGCGGCGAACAACTATTATTAATAAGAAATATATTCAACAAAACAAACCCCAACCAATATCCCTGTAGTTTTTTCATTCAAGACCTATTTACCTCACCAAAAAGTGAGACATTAATATTATAAGTTAATAGGCTACAAGGGAAGTCTACATAAATATATAAAATATTTCGTTATCAACAAGAAAAAAGAACATATCTCGAAAGATATAGATATCAATAAAAGAAGGTTAATGCCTACGTGTTGTCGTTGTTTTAAAACGAGACATCATAAACAAAAAAAAGGACCACCTAAAAAATTAGATAGTCCTTTTTGTTATATTTATTTACTAGAAAATTACACCACTCCTTGTGCTAACATCGCATCAGCAACTTTAACGAAACCAGCAATATTGGCTCCTTTAACATAGTTTACATAATCTCCTTCTTTTCCGTAAGCAATACAAGAATCATGAATTTCACTCATAATACTCTTTAATTTCTCATCTACTTCCGCTCTTGTCCAGCTAATTCTTAAAGAGTTTTGAGACATTTCTAAACCAGAAGTTGCAACACCACCAGCATTAGATGCTTTTCCTGGTGCAAACAAAATTTTACTAGTATGAAACTCATGAATTGCTTCTGGAGTAGAAGGCATATTAGCACCTTCGGCTACAGCAACACATCCATTAGCAACTAATGCCTTAGCATCGTCTCCATTAAGTTCGTTTTGAGTAGCACATGGTAACGCTACATCACATGTAGTACCCCAAGGTGTTTTCCCTTGATGAAACTCAGCAGAAGGATATTTAGTAGCATATTCACTAACTCTTCCTCTTCTTTCATTTTTAAGTTCCATAACAAAAGCTAGCTTTTCAGCATCTATACCATCTTTGTCATAAATAAATCCTGAAGAATCTGACATAGTTACTACTTTACCACCCAATTGTGTCGCTTTTTCAGCAGCATATTGTGCAACATTTCCTGATCCAGAAATCACAACAGTCTTACCTTCAAAAGAAGTACCTTGAGTTTCTAGCATACTTTGTGCGAAATAAACAGTACCATAACCTGTAGCTTCTGGTCTAATTAAAGATCCACCCCAAGTAATACCCTTACCAGTTAATACACCAGTAAATTCATTTCTCATTTTTTTATACATTCCAAAAAGGAAACCTATTTCTCTACCACCAACTCCAATATCTCCAGCAGGAACATCAGTATTAGGACCAATATGTCTACACAATTCGCTCATAAAGCTATGGCAAAAACGCATAATTTCATCATCTGACTTCCCTTTAGGATCAAAATCAGAGCCACCTTTACCACCACCCATTGGAAGTGTTGTTAAACTATTTTTAAATACTTGCTCAAATGCCAAGAATTTTAAAATACTCATGTTTACAGATGGATGAAAACGAAGTCCACCTTTGTATGGTCCTATTGCAGAATTCATCTGAATTCTATATCCTCTATTTACATGAACTTCTCCATTATCACTTACCCATGGCACTCTAAATGTAATTGCTCTTTCTGGCTCTACCATTCTAAGCAATATATTTTTACCACTATAAATCTTATTATCAGCTATATAAGGAATTACTGTTTCAGCAACTTCCTGTACTGCCTGTAAAAACTCTGTCTCGTGACCATTACGAGTTTTTACCAACTCCATAAAGTCATTAATTTTTTGTTCCATAAAAATTATAAAATATGAATACTATTATTTTTTGTAAAATCTTGAACAAAAATATGCCTTTTACGCAAAAAAACCTGTTCTTTTTTGCATTATATCATATTCTTTGCCCTATTTAACCCTACAGATAAGTCCCAACTCCTATAAATACTGTTGGTTTATTGATTTATAGTTTTGTTTATTTTTCCAGTAGCATTTCAAAATTAACTATATCGATTGCGTTAAAACCTATTTTCCGTATTAAAACCGCTCTTAAATCAACCTAAAGCCTGCCTTAAATCTGCAATAAGATCGCCTTTATCTTCAATACCGACACTCAATCGTATTAAGGCATCTACCACACCTATTTTTTCTCTTTCGGCTTTTGGAACACTTGCATGGGTCATACTTGCTGGATGTCCTGCTAAGCTCTCTACACCACCCAATGATTCTGCCAATGTAAACAACTCTAATCGTTCAATAATTTTTATTGCAGCATCAGCATCATTGCCTTTAGTAACGAAAGATAACATTCCTCCAAAATCGTTCATTTGCGCTTTTGCTATATTATGATTTGGGTGGGACTCAAACCCTGGCCAATATACTTTTTCTACTTTGGGATGCGTAACTAAATATTCAGCTATAGCTCTACCATTTTCACAATGTCGTTGCATCCGCACATGTAAAGTTTTAATACCTCGCAAAGTTAAAAAACTATCCATTGGTCCAGCAATAGCTCCACTAGCATTCTGAATAAAATATAAGCGATCGGCTAAATTTTTATCATTTACAACTAAAGCCCCTAACACTACATCGCTATGACCTCCAAGATATTTTGTAGCTGAATGCATTACAATATCCGCACCTAAATCTAATGGCAACTGCAAATATGGACTCGCAAAAGTATTATCTACAGCCAATAAAATCTTATGCGCTTTTGCAATCTTAGCAACAGCTATAATATCAATAATATTCAACAAAGGATTTGTTGGTGTTTCTATCCAAATTAACTTTGTCTTGATATTGATATATTTTTCAATATTTTCAGGATTTTCCATTCCTATAAAATGAAACACTATTCCATAATTTTCAAAAACCTTTGTAAAGAGTCGATAACTTCCTCCATACAAATCGCTGGTAGACACAACCTCATCACCAGGCTTTAATAGTTTCATCACTGCATCTATTGCTGCCAATCCACTTCCAAAAGCCAAACCATATGCTCCATTTTCTATACTTACTAATGATTTTTCTAAAGCTGTTCTTGTGGGATTTGCGCTTCTAGAATATTCATATCCTTTATGCATCCCAGGACTTGACTGTGCATAGGTAGAGGTTTGATAAATTGGAGGCATTACAGCTCCATATGCTTTATCTGGTTCTTGTCCTCCATGAATTGTTTTGCTATTAAATTTTAAACCTTCCTTTTCCATCCTAGATTCTTTATAAAAGTGAATTTACAAAATATTAGAAACTTAAATTTCATCTTAATCAATTTCTTTTCTTGCCTTCAAACCTAAAAAAAATGATGGAATTGAATATCTTTGTTTTTTATCCTGAAAAAAACAATCTACTTCATGAAAAAACTGTTTCTTTTATGTGCTCTTATCAGCACAGTATTTGCCTGTAAAAACGAAGAAAAACTTTCTTTTGACGAATTAAAAAAAACATCAAAAATATGTGATAACTGCCCTGTAATTAATGTGGTTGTTCCTGTGATTGTTGATACTGAAGAAGCGTTTTTAAAAAACATCAATGCTCATATAGAAAAAGTAACTGCTTCCATTTTTACTTTTGATGAAAACATAAAAATTACTACCATTAACCAAGCTTTGGTCTTTTTTAATGATGAAGCAAAAAAAATGCAAGAAGAATTTCCTGATGAAGCTACGGATCAATGGGAAGTTGACATTGATGGAAGTGTTAATTATGAATCAAAAAACATACTTACCATAAAATTAGAGTCTTATATTTTTACCGGTGGAGCACATGGTTATAGTGCTACAACATTCCTTAATTATGATAAAAGGACTGGAGAACATGTAGAAAACTGGGAGCTTTTTAAGGACCTAGAAGAATTTACTGCTTTTGCTGAACGTAAATTTCGGATTCAAGAAAGTATTCCTCAAGAAGAAAATATCAATACTACAGGTTTTATGTTTGAAACCGATGCTTTTGAGCTTCCTAAAAACATGGGATATACCAAAGAAGGAATCGTACTGATCTATAATCAATACGAAATCACTTCTTATGCTGATGGTCAGAAAACCTTAATACTTCCTTATAACGAGCTTAAGACTTTTGGTCTTTTGCAATAACCCTTCTTAAAGCCAATACCGATCCTAGATGAATACCTTCGTGATATAAATTAAAGGTAATGGCATCGTCTGCATCAAGTAAAGCAACCTTAATACTTGTCATATACTCTGAATACTTAGTGAAAAGTCCCGATTTATAATCCGTGATCGTTTTTTCAATACTGCTCAACAATAAGTCTTTTATCAATTCCTTCTCTGCAATATCAAAACTACCATCTGGCTTTGATCCTTTTCTATACTTATCCACCATAACATCGCTAACACCCAAGGGTAAACCACTAAACTTATAAACCAATAATTGTTGTGTAACCACCACATGTGCTATATTCCAAAAAATATTATTATTGAAACCTTCTGGAATCAGTGCTAGCTGTTCATCTGATGTTTCTGTTAAAAATTTGTACAATACTTTTCTAGTCGTAAGTGTTTTTTCTAATGTTTTTAGCATTTCCTTATTTTTTGATAAAATTACTTTTTTTAGTACAAATTCGTCTTTCTTTGTACAAGAAATTATAATCTTACCTGTAATTCAGCTGAATTATAAATTACTATAGATAAAACAGTCTTTCTATGAAAAAAATATACCATTTAAAAACTTGTGATACCTGTAAAAGAATCATAAAAAAATTAGCGCCTTTAGCGGATTTTGTTTTTCAAGAAATTAAAGAAGAAGCTATTACAGTTAAGCAAATTGAAGAAATGAGAGCGCTAACAACTAGCTACGAATCTCTTTTTAGCAAACGCGCCAAACTATATAAAGAACGAAATCTTAAAAACGAAACACTTAGCGAAGACGATTATAAAGCATTTATTCTAGAGCATTATACTTTTCTAAAACGACCAGTGCTAATTACCGACAATCAAATATTTATTGGCAATAGCAAAAAAAATATTGAAGCCGCTAAAAAGGCGATTCATGAGTAACAGAACCCTTGCCATTATTGCATGCGTTGTTGCTACTTCTATCTATGCCATTAGCCATACCATAGCAAAAGGGCCAATGCCAGATTATGTTCAGCCTTTTGCCTTTATCTGTGCTAGATTAATTGTTGCTACAGCTTTATTCTGGATTCTTGGTTTGTTTGGTCCTAAAGAAAAAGTTGACAGAAAAGATTGGCCTCGTTTTTTGTTATGTGGCGCTCTTGGTATGTGTATCAATATGCTTGCTTTCTTTAAAGGATTATCACTATCTACTCCAATTAACAGTGCAGTACTCATGACTGTATCTCCTATTCTGGTTGTACTATTATCTGCCATCATTATTAAAGAAAAAATACATCTTAAAAGAGCTATTGGTATTGGAGTTGGTTTTTTGGGAGCCTTAGGACTTGTACTTTTTGGAGCAGAAACTAGAGCTGATGCCCCAAATATCTTACTAGGAAACATTCTATTACTAACCAATGCTACAGCATTTGGCCTCTACCTTATTTTTGTAAAGAAGCTACTCAACAAATACCATCCGTTTACAGCGATAAAATGGTTGTTTACCATAGGCACTGTACTTTGTTTACCAGTAGCACTACCTCAATTTTTAGAAACCGATTGGTTTAATTTACCAACAGTTATTACACTAAAAGTATTATTCATAATTATCGCTACCACCTTTCTAACCTATCTATTTAATATTTTTTCCATTAAACACCTAAAGGCATCTACAGTAAGCTCTTTTATATATCTTCAACCTTTATTTGGGATAATATTTGCTATATTTAGCAAACAAGACAGTCTTACTCCTATAAAAATTAGTTCGGCAATACTTATAATTATAGGCGTATATTTAGCAAGTAAAAAACCCATAACAAAATGACAAAAAAAGCCAATTTCATAAACGATTTATCACTTCCTGTTGTTGCAGCTCCAATGTTTTTAATATCAGGACCAAAACTAGTAATTGAATGTTGCAAAAACGGTATTGTAGGTACTTTTCCAGCACTAAACCAGAGAACAAGTGAAGGTTTTGAAGAATGGCTTATTGAAATAAAGCAAGAATTAGACACTTTTGAAAAAGAAACGGGTAAAAAAGCAGCCCCATTTGGCGTTAACCTTATAGTACACCCTACGAATCCTAGATTACAAGCTGATGTTATGCTTTGTGTAAAACATAAAGTTCCTTTAGTTATCACTTCTTTAGGTGCTGTTTCTCAAGTTGTAGATGCTATACATAGTTATGGTGGATTAGTTTTTCATGATATTATTAAAAAAAGACACGCCGAAAAAGCTAATGAAGCTGGTGTGGACGGTCTAATATTAGTTGCTGCTGGTGCTGGTGGACATGGTGGAACCATAAATCCAATGACACTTGTAGCCGAAATAAAAGCATTTTTTGATAAAACAATTCTACTTTCTGGATGTATTAGTAATGGTAATGATGTTGCCGCTGCTATGCAGATGGGAGCAGATTTAGCCTATATGGGAACTCGTTTTATCAATACAGAAGAGAGCAAGGCTAGTGATGCTTATAAAGAGATGATAATCGATAGTACTGCTAATGATATTATCTACACCGCTGCCGTTTCTGGTGTAAAAGCCAATTTCCTTAAAGGCAGTCTAGAAGCCATGGGGATTACCGAAGAAACATGGGATAAATCTAAAAAAATAGATTTTGGTGAGGAGCTTGATGCTGCAAAAGCAGAAGCTAAAGCATGGAAGACAATTTGGTCTGCTGGACAAGGTGTTGCTACTATTAATAAAACTACACCTGTAAAAGAATTGGTTGACTCCTTAAAAACAGAATTTAAGACTGCTATAGAAAAGCAGTACGAATTACTTAATAGGTATCCGAAATAATTAAAAGAGGAATCTTTTTTAAAGATTCCTCTTGATTTTTAGCCTTTTCTATTAGCCCAACGTTTCTTTAACACAAAAAACAATAACAATCCAACTAAAATTAAAGGCCACAAATAAACTAGCGTAATAATTATAGTCTTAATAATATCAACACCAAACAATGCTCCTTCTTTTAATTTTGATAAAAAGGTACGCTCAAAAGTTTCTGGCTCTTCTTTATAATTAACAGTCTCGTAAAAAATTACGTTTATGGTACTATAAGACACTTTGCTACTTAAATACTTTAATCGCCCTTGAGCAGACTCTATTTCCTCTTGAATAATTCGCAGCTTCTCTTCGGTAGCAAGAATATCTTTTACCGTTTTTGCATTCTTCCTCAATATAGATTCATAACGCTGTTTAATTTCTTTTTTTGTCTTTAAACGCGTTTCTATATCCACATATTCTTCAGAAACGTCTTCAGTACTTATATTTTCATAGTCAACAAATTCAGAATCTTTACCTAGCGACGCTAATATAGTATCAAAGTTTCTTTCTGGGATCTTTATGGTAAATCTGTTTTCTTTTATGCGCATATTATTATCAAAACGTAATTCTGAAATATAACCTCCAAAACGTTGCACACTATTCTTTATGTTTTGCGTTGCCAGCTTTACATTTTTAACTTTGTATTTTGCTTCTGCAGATTTAATAATCTTAAGATTAGGCACTGGGTTTTCTCCTAAATTAGCTTCTGTTTTATTAGAAACAGTATTATAATCATTAGATAATGATACCGATTCCATACCAACTTCATCTTTGTATGTTTTGCTGTTGCAAGACAGCAAAAACAAAAATGCTCCTATAAAACTTAACTTTTTTAATGCAATTACTTTCATAATGTTATATTTTTAATATTTCTAAAGCACAAACCTATTCTAGAAGCACTGCTTTCTATTGAAAAACACTTGTAAAGTAATTGTAAACTATTTTACAATTTTTATTTAACTAATTATCAGAACAATACTAGATATTGAGTATTAATGATCAACATTGTTTTAACTGCCTTAAACAGGCAATTTTCAGCACTTTTTCAAAAAAAAATGGTGTAACAAATCCTATAGCAAATTGGAAAGGCGAAGAGATTATTCTTTTTCAAGAGGATTTGTTTGCTACAACTAAAGCTAAAGTGAGTGAAAAATGGTTTTATACCTATATTAAGAACACTCCTGAAAAACTACCCAGAATTGATATTTTAAACTTGCTAAGTGCTTATGTTGGTTTTAAAACCTGGAACACTTTTAAAACTGCTCACCAAAAAAAAGTATCAAAAAAACAGCATCTAAAAAAAAGATACTTCCTATTCTTAATACCACTTATCATATTGGCTGTTTATCGCCTAAATTTATCAAACACCTTTCAGTTCTGCTTTATTAATGAAGATCAAGGTAATGCTATTACCAATACAGTATTAAATATTAAAGTTCTTCAGGACAACGAATCTCCATTGTATTTTAAAACCGATAGTCTAGGCTGTTTTTCTGTAAAAACTAATCAGGACCGTATCCGTTTTGTAGTAAGTTCTCCCTATCATAAGACAGATACTATTACTAGAAGTTTTTCATCAAGCACCAATAAAACTGTAAAACTACAAACTGATGATTATGCGTTAATGCTCCATTATTATGCGAATGGAAACAAACAAGATTGGAATAAGAGAAAAGAACAACTGAATATGTTAATCGCTGAAAAAGCACAAATTTACCAGGTTTTCAAACAACATATTGGAATAGAATTGTATTCTAAACAAGAATTTATTAGCAAACTTACAACACCTACAAACAGCCTAAAAAACATTAAAATACTGGACAAGAGTTATAAAAACGAAAAGATTGTAAAATTAAAATTTATAGTCAAATGAAACGAGAAGGATAAAAATTTTGTCACTCAAGGGAAACCGAAGCTTAATGAACTCCATTGAAAAACATTGTGAGGAATGATTAATAGCGAACAACATGTAACTGTTAAAAAAAACAATAAGTATAGACACATGAAAAAAATACTGATTTACAGTCTAATTATACTACTTGGAGCCTGTGCTCATGCTCCAAATAAAGAAAATTCAGAAGCCAAGAGCAACATATCTGCGCTTGATATTGAAGAAATTATTCCAGAAAAATTCGCCTTTGAAAATATAACTACGCTAAAACTTCAAGAATATTTTGACCTTTTAGTGCTAGAGAAAAAACATCCAGAATTTAAAAAAGAACTTGAGTTACAAATACGAAAAATGGCAAATTTCAACTTCCCTATCGATAGTCTTTCAACCAATATTAAAATTAAAAACATAAAACAGATAGGTAACTTAGTAAGAGTTTCTGATACTTCTCAACGCTTAAAAATCAGTTTTGACATCAATACAACAACTAGCTCTAAAAACGATTCTATTGCTATGTTAGTACATTCAAAAACTATACTTATTGACACCCAGGAGATGACAACTACACAAGTGGTGTTTGAAAAAATAAATTAAAACATGTTCTTTTTTCAAGTACTACTTTATCCTAAAACTTAATTTATTTTGAAACAAAAACAACACCGCTGCTATGGTCTCTACTAGCCCCAGTTACACTTGCCAAACAATTATTTTTCCCTTGATCTTTTAAGTAACCTAGTAATGCAAAAATTAATGCTTCTTTATAATTAACAACATCGTCATCAGGAATAACTATAGCAACACCAGTATGCTTTTTTATTCTCTCAATAAGAAAATCGTTATATACTCCACCTCCAGTAATTAATAATTTTTTAGAACTATCATCAGGCAATACCTTACCAATCTGTATTGCTACATGTTCAACAAAAGTACAAAGGATATTTTTGATTGAAATCTCTTCCTTTTCTAAAATAGGAAAAATAGAATCCAACACAAATTCATAGCCTAGTGATTTAGGATACATTTTCTTATAAAACGATAACGCATTCAATTCCATTAAAATAGCACTATCTACCCTTCCTGATGATGCTATTATTCCTTTATCATCATAAGTTAAACCTAACTTGTTTACATAATGATTAAGAACAATATTTACTGGACAAATATCATAAGCTATTCGTTGTTCATTTTCCACTAAAGAAACATTTACAAATCCTCCCAGATTAAGACAATAATCATAAGAAGAAAACAATAACTGATCTCCAATAGGCACCAATGGAGCACCTTGTCCACCAAGAACTAAATCTTGAACTCTAAAATCGCAAATGGTTTTGATATTAGTAACACTACAAATCTCAGGACCATTTCCTATTTGTAAGGTGTACTTTTGCTCTGGTTTATGAAAAATGGTATGCCCATGAGAAGCAATAAGATCAATTTCTTTGATTTTATTTTTATCAATAAAGCTTTTAATAATATTGCCTAAAAAAAAACCATACTCTGTATCTAATTTCGAAAGTTCTTCTTCCGAAACATGAAACCCGCCTTTTAGCCTCTCTGTCCACTCCTGACTATATGCAATGGTCTCCGCAACCAAAATTTTGAAATCAAAATCAATCTCGTTACAAATTTGCACATAAGCCAAATCAATCCCATCTAGAGAAGTTCCACTCATGACACCAATAACATGCTTAATTGTTCTCATTTTTTAGTTGTTAGTAGCAGTTTCTATAGCTTTTTTGACACTTTTATGTTTTTGCAACAATTTTGCAGCTAATTCTTCTTCTATTTTTAATTCTTCCATTAGCATTTGCACACCTCGATTTACTAGCTTTTTGTTAGAAAGCTGCATATTAATCATTTTGTTGCCTTTTACCTTACCCAATTTAATCATTACTGAAGTCGTAATCATATTGAGTACTAATTTCTGAGCTGTTCCAGCTTTCATTCGTGTACTTCCTGTTAAAAATTCAGGTCCCGACACTACTGCTATTGGAAAATCCACTTCAGCTGCAAGTTTACTTTCATTATTACAAGTTATACATCCCGTTATTATACCATTTTGTTTAGCAGTTTTAACTCCACCAATTACATAAGGTGTTGTACCTGATGCTGCAATACCAACTAATACATCTTTAGTTGTAATATTATGTTCTTGAAGATCTTTCCAAGCCAACTCCATATCATCTTCTGCATTTTCAACTGCTTTTCTTAATGCGCCATCTCCCCCTGCAATTATTCCAATAACTTGTTTATCGTCTACTCCAAAAGTTGGTGGGCATTCAGATGCATCTAATACTCCAAGTCTCCCACTTGTTCCAGCACCAATATAAAAAAGACGACCTCCTTTGCTCATTTTAGCATATATCTCATCTACTAAAATCATAATAGATGGAATTTCTTTTGCTATTTCTAAAGGTACTTTTTTATCTTCCTCATTAATATTGGTCAGTAATTCTAGCGTATTCATCTTCTCAAGATTAGTATAAATAGAAGATGCTTCAGTTGTAGGTTTCTTGTTCATTTTGCATTACAATTCTTTAATCTTATTAAATAATAGATTCTTGTACCCATAACTAGAATGTATAAAAGGGGTTATATGGTACCAATAACCCCTTTTAATTATAAAAAAAATTAACAAACATATTTAATATCAACCTTCTTTTTTAGACACCATATTTGTTGTCCAAAAAATTTGATCTTAACTAAACCTCCATTAAACTATATTGATGGGTCATTAGGAGTATTAGGATTGTTCTCTCTTTCATCAAATGGATAAGGATAATAGTTTCTATTTCTTTCTACGCTATAATCTCCACCAGTTGGAATACTTAGGTTGGGGTGGATTCTTCTTGAATCTTCTAAACGAAGTCCTGTCATAAATAATTCAATTGCTCTATTCCGGAAAATCTCATCAAGAATAGCAGTTTTATTATTCTCATCTCCTGTCCAAGCAGCTAACCCAGCATTTACGCCAAAAACATCATCTGTTTTTTCCCTAACCAGATTAATATACTCTACTGCTTTCGGAAGATTATCATTCATTGCATAGGCTTCTGCCTGTATCAACAACATTTCTCCCGGTAGATATACTGGAATGAACTTTGCAGCATCGTCATAAAACCCTGCAATATTATCCACATTATGCAATCCAAAGCTTATTTCTGTCTCATCTACACTAGTCAGGTAAAAAGCAATTCTTCCATCAGTAGCTTCTGGTATCATAGCTCCAATAAGACCAAAGTTATCTTGAGGTTTAGTGTCAGGACTATCAAAAAAAGCAAAGCCCCAAACTGGATTCTTACTATTACTCCCATCATAAAACCATTCTGACTTTACAGATAAATCCACTAAGTCCGCAGCTGTGATAGCTGAAGAATAATTACCAGCAAAAAGATGATATCTCGCTAAAAAAGCATTGATAGCATTACCTATATCTATAGTGGGGAACATGTCCTCAAACTCGTCCGAAGCTGGAGTTACACTAAGATCTGCTTTAGCCGATTCTAATAAACGAATACATTCACTTAACACTTCGCTTCTAGAACTAAACAATGCAGCGCCGTCTGCAGCATTATCTATCGGAGCCTGCTCAAAATTCTGAACTAAATACCCCAAAGAAATGGCTTTAAACCACTTTGCATAGGCAATTAATCCAGATTTAGTTCCTGCCTCTATTTCTACATTTTCAATATTTGAAAGAATAGATTCTGCCATTCCTTTATCTTTTAATAAACGAGACCATAATCGGATAATTCCAGCATTATCATTGGTTAATGGTTCACCCCCTAGAACCAATTCATCAGGAGTGGCAAAAGTTGACAAGTTCCCCAACTCTCTTGTTGATAGTCCAGGAACTTCAACGATAGGAGCTAGAGTAGAAGAAGCAAAATGATCTGTCATCCCAACAGCAATACCAATTAGGCCAGCCTTTGTAGAAAGCACTATATTTTCATTTGCTTTACTTTTATTTTCAAAATCGGTTTCGCAACCCGTAAACCCAATAGCGATGAAGATTGCGGATACTATTATAGATATTTTTTTCATTGTCTTAAATTTTAAAAATTAAAGATTACACCTAATTTAAATACTTGAGGAATAGGCACATTTGCCATATCTTGACCTCTAACCCCATTAGATTGAGCTTCAGTGTTTACTTCGGGATCAAACCCGTAATAATTATCAATAGAGAAAAGATTAGTTGCACTTAGATTAAACTTTATATTATCCATATAACTTTTGTTTATTAACAAGTTATAGCTAAATGATACTTCTCTAAGTTTAATATATGATCCATCTTCAATAAAAGATTCATAAAGCCTGAAATTTTTACCGGAACTCCCTTTCGGAATATCACCATTAAGCTCATCCGCAGTAGCTTTTCCTCCTGCAAAAAGATAAGCCATACGTTTGTCCCAACTCATTACATCATTACCTTGTGACATATCAAATTGGAATCTAAATCCAAAATTCTTATACTCAAACTCGTTGGTTATTGAGGCAACAAAATCAGGATTTGGATCTCCAATTACTTTACTCAAATAAGTACCAGCAGGTTGCCCATTAGCATCATAATCCTGTACAGCTACTGGAACAACTTGCCCATTAGCCAGTGTTTTATCCACATAATGCCCTTTTGCTCTTTGTGCATCTCCATCAGCATCCAAAATTTTATTCCCATTAGCATCTGTTGCAAAGAAAGTCCCATAAAACACACCTAAAGGCTCACCTGATATAGCAACTGAAGTGCCAAACATTCCTAAGCTACGTTTTACACCTTCAATATAAGGCGTAACATTTTTATTTTTACTAAAAGTTGTCGTAATCCCCCAATTAAAGTTTTGAGTTTTTATTGGAACTGCTTTTAGCATTACTTCAAATCCTTTGTTTTCCATGGTTCCAATATTGACAAATTGATTTCCGAAACCTGTTGATGAAGAAAGAGTTCTGTTGAGAAGTAAATCTTCAATTTCTTGTTGATAATATGTGAACTCTAGACTTAATCTATTATTTAACAAAGAAGTATCAAAACCAAACTCTAATTCAGTTTGTCTTTCAGGTTTCAAATCTGAATTTCCACGAGCATCTTCTGGTATAAAGCCAAAATTATTATTATAGACAGAACTATTGTAATTGGTGTATATTTGAAATGGAGCTAAGGCAGTTAAATTTCCAGCCTGGCCCCATGCAGCGCGAAGTTTAAACGTATCAAAAATAGTACCCAAAGAGTTTTTAAAGAAATCCTCATCGGAAACCGCATATGATGAACTTATCTTAGGATAAAATTGTTGTCTTTCGTCTTCTCCAAAAGTAGAAGCACCATCAATTCTTCCTGCAAGCGTTAAGAACAACTTGTTTTTATAAGCAAAACTTTGCTGTAAGAATCCTCCCCAAAAAGCTGCTTTTGTTCTATAGTCAATTCCATCTACAGCTGAATCAGGACTGGTAACAATAATGCCTGGAAGTGCAATTACTAAATCATTAGTTACCCCAAAAGTGCTTCTTTTTTCATATTGATAACTATAGCCAAGCCCCGTAGTGGAGCTAAGATCTTCATTAATATCAAAACGGTAGCTTAAATTAATATCACTATTAATCATATCAGCTTTAATTGTAGCTTTTTGAGCTAATCCGTTTGCTTTGGTATTAAATCCGTTTGGAATATGTATCAGTCCCTCCGCATTAGAATGGTCAAATCCAAAAACATAATTAGCATTAAACCCTTTAAAAGGAGTCAGTTTTAATTGAAAATCTGTTATAGATCTAAAATTGGTAGTCGTTGCATCAATTCTATCTAAAACCTCATAAGGATTTGGCATCCATCCAATATTTGGATAATTCCCAAATTCATCTGGTGCGGCATCATTAATGTTATCTGCAAATATTAAACTCGTGATAGGTCCATAATTTTTTCCATTTGGAACATCATTACTTTTGTTATAAGAAACGAATGAACCTGCAGAAAATTTTGCCCAATCGGTAAGTGTCTGATCCAATCTTAATCGTAATGTTTTACGATCAAAACTGGTGTTTCTAACAATACCATCGTTTTTATATTGTGATGCTGACACAGAATATGCAGTAGTCTCACTTCCTCCACTAACATTTATACTGTTTTCAAATCCATAAGAATCTTTAAAAATATAATCTTGATAATTATATCTGGTAGCAGCCACAGCATTATCTCCATCCCATTTCAATTGTGCATCGTTATATGGAAGTTCTTTTCTTAACTTATTCATATTAACACTAGTTGAATATGTTATTTTTGGCTTCCCTTGTTTTCCTCTTTTGGTAAAGATCTGCACTACACCATTACTTGCTCTTGATCCATAAATAGCAGCTGCTGCGGCTCCTTTCAATACTTCTATCCGCTCTATATCATTTGGGCTTATATCTACCAATCTATTTTGTTGATATCCTCCAAGATCTACTAATGAAGATGAACTGTTGTTAATAATAACACCATCAACAATATATAATGGGTCTGAACTTCCTACAAGTGTACTCGCTCCTCTAAGTCGTATTGAAATACCTCCAGAAGGGTTTCCAGAGTTTCTTGATATTTGTGCTCCAGCAATTTGTCCTTGTAAAGCTTCCCCAATACTTACTACTGCTTTCGCATCACTTAAATCCTTGCTACTTACTGTAGAAATAGCAGATCCTAATTGTTTTTTTGTTGAAATTCCAGAAGTTCCTGTTACAATAACTTCGTCTAGTCCCAATAAATCTTCACTCAAAACAAAATCAATAACTGATTGTCCTTCTAATGTTTTAGTCACTGTTTTCATTCCTATATAGGAACATTGCAACTTTTGCCCTGTTTGCAGGTTTATGCTGTAATTTCCATCAAAATCAGTTTGTGTTCCTGTAGAAGTACCTACAATAACAATACTTGCTCCTAAGATAGGGAAACCGGATTCATCAGTTACCGTCCCAGTAACTTTACTCTCTTGAGAAAAGGCACTTGAACTGGCCAATAACAGCACAACAATAATAAAATTAAAGTGTGTAATAATACTTTTCATTTGGCTTTTGTTTACGTTAGTTGCCCGAATGTAAGTATTTTATTGAATAAAACACGCTAAAAAATGCAATTTAACTATAATAATATGCGTTTTTCTGCATGTTTACGTGTTTTAGATGATGTTAACCCCTTTATCTTTGTATTCTTCAAAGGCAGGATCTGTAGTTTTTAAGTCGGTAATAATTGTATTGATTTGCACAATACTTGACACTGGATATCTTCTAACACGATCCAATTTAGTCTTCGTACATAACACAATAACTTTTTTGCTGTTTTCTATGATGCACTTCTTGATATGTGAAACTTCCCAATCTGGCTCCGTCATTCCGTGTTCAACATCTATGCCTCCAGTTCCCATAAAACATAAATCTGCTTTTAGTGTAGAAATTGTAGAAACTACATCTAAGCCAACCGTAACCTGAGCTCTTTTATGCAATTTTCCTCCAATAAAAATAACTTCTAATGATGGATGTTCTGTTAATTGTAATGCTATTGGTAAGCTATAAGTATATATTGTTGCATTAACCTCTGCTGGAATAATTTTGGCTAACTGCAGATTGGTAGTACTACCACTCATGATAATTACTTGCCCGTTTTCTATTAACGCAACCGCTTTTCTTGCAATTATATTCTTTCCTTCTAAGTCACTAACGCTCCTTTCTTCATAAGAAGGTGTTTTTGTTTCTATTACAGAAAGTGCTCCTCCATGAACTTTTTTAATCATTCCTTTTTCAGAAAGCTCATTTAAATCTCTTCTAATAGTATCTTCAGAAACAGTAAGCTCCACACTCAAATTTGAGGAAAGTACTTTTCTGTTTAGTTTTAGTTTTTCAAGAATAAATCTTTGTCTTTCTTCTTTTAGCATTGGATGAGTGACTGTTTATAAAATTTAAAACAATTACAAATATGCACTATTTTCAAATAGCAGTAAATTATATTAGCCAAACAAACCGAGAATTAGTCTCAACCGAAAGATACTTGAGATGAAATGCTATATACACCTTATTAAAGAAGCTAGCGCTAAGTTGCTAGTTTGCATTTTTATGCAGGTTTAATAAAAAAGCAATGATCCATTACTCCTCCAAATGAACTGGCGCTTTCATAAACTTTCTAGTATCTTCTTTGGTCAACACTTTAAAGTTTTTTGATTTTGGTGCATCTGCCAAGAAACTCGCTATTTCCTCTGGCAAACCAATCAATTTACGTTCTTTTAAATTTATCCAAGCACCCATAATTTCACAATGTGCAATATTCCGTCCTTTATAATCGTAATAATTATGCACAAATTCAAAAAACATATTATCTGCGCTAAGTCCAACCAATTCTAAGGATACTCGAATAGGTTTTTCTCCAAAAACTTCCTTAAAATAATACATATGCTCATAAAAAACTACTGGACCAATATTAAATTGATGCAATACCTTTTGATTAAAACCACGTTCTATCAAATAAGACATTCTTGTATGGGCAGCATAACTAATATATGAGGAATTGGCCAAATGACGATTAGCATCTAAATCATTCCAACGAACATCAAATTCTTTTATATACATCTCTTTTTCTTTTATATTATGCATGCATAACAATAACAAATGTAAGTTATTTTATAAATGCGTTGTATATTAGACTACAATTTTAATTTCTATGCCCGTTATTTCATCTACATATGCTCCTCCTTTTGTTTTTAAAAGCAATCATTTTGCCACACTTTATAGTGGACTTCTAAGAACTGTTGAGGGTGTTGAATACCAAAGAGAGCGTATAACGCTTCCAGATGATGATTTTATAGATCTAGATTGGAGTTATGCATCTAAAAAAACAAAAAAGTTGGTCGTTTTACTTCATGGCCTTGAAGGCTCTGCAAACCGACCGTATATTTTAGGAAGTGCAAAAGCTTTTAACAATAATAACATTGATGCCTGTGCAATAAACCTCAGGAGTTGTAGTGGCATTCAAAACAACCTATACCGTTCTTACCATTCTGGAGCCACGGAAGATTTAGAAACAGTGTTAAAACATATCATCACAAGTAAATCTTACGATACTATTATTTTAAAAGGGTTTAGTCTAGGAGGGAATATTACACTAAAGTATTTAGGTACCGCTAAAAACATTCCTGAGCAAATAAAAGCAGCTATTGCCGTTTCTGTTCCTTGTTTTTTATATGGATCTATGTTAGAATTACATAAATACAACAACTTGCTTTACAAAATAAAATTTAAGAGAAACCTTCTGGAAAAACTTCGTCAAAAACAACAATTATTCCCCGATAAAATATCTGATTCTGAAATCAATCAAATAAAAACATTAAAAGATTTTGATGATATTTACACTAGTAAAGCCCATGGTTTTGATAACGCACTGGATTACTATGAAAAAAGTAGCAGCTTACCTCATTTAAAAAATATCGATATTCCAACATTACTTATCAATGCGAAAAATGACTCTTTTTTATCCCCAGAATGTTATCCAATTTGCATTGCAGAGAAAAATAAAAACTTGTTTTTAGAAATGCCTAATTATGGTGGTCATGTTGGCTTTTTTGATAAAAAAAATGTCCATCATAATGAAAAACGAGCCATTAGCTTTATAAATCAAACATTAAACTAAGATCGAAACACACCTCTGTTATCCGTTTTATTAATATACCTAAAGTCATAATTAAGCGTTAAACCATCCCGTAGTTAAGCAAATAAGTTGTTATTTACTATGAATTAGATTATAACTAACTACTTTTATGAATGCCATAGTAAGATATTATTTTACCATAAGCGCATACAATATTGTATTTTCAATTATCTGTGGCATCTGTATTGGTATTCTAAGAAATAGCTTTCCTAGTTTTTTGGTTTGGGCTATCATTATCTTTTTTAGTATAGGCTCCCTTGCTGGCATCCTTATTTTTAATACACTAACACCAAACGAGTATTATTGTTATCACAATTTGGGCTATTCTCGAAAAATGCTTTATAAAAAAATTGCAGTTATTCAAACAGCATTCTCAGCTCCTTTTATTCTTATTTTTTCAGCAATAAGCATATTCTTTTAGGCAGATGAATACACTATCTTTACATAAAGCAAGTAAAAAATTCTCTAATAAAGTAGTATTAGACGCTGCAAAATTCACTCTTTCCACTGGTGAAATTTTAGGCGTATTTGGAAGGAATGGTAGTGGAAAATCTACCTTGTTAAAATGTGTTTTTGGCGCATTGTCAGCGGACGATTTTGAACTCACAATCAACAACGCATCCGTTTTACAAAAAGATATTATTCCTAAGCAGTTAATTGCATATTTACCTCAACATAACTTTTTCCCTAAAAATATAACTGTCCGAAAACTAATCCCCATGTATTTTAAGGAAGGAGAATTGCAAGATCAGATTTTTTATGCACCAAACATTTCAAAAATAGCAACAAAAAAAATCGGTTCACTCTCTTTAGGCGAACTTCGTTACTTAAGCCTTTTGCTTGTTAGTTTTCTAGACCATCCGTTTTTAATGTTAGACGAGCCTTTTTCTATGATAGATCCATTACACAAAGATTTGATTAAAGATTTTCTAATCGATTTAAAAAAAGAAAAAGGAATTCTAATAACCGATCATTACTACAAAGATGTTTGGGCAATTACCGATAGAAACATTGCCATTCATAAAGGTAAAACAACATGCATAGACAGTTTAGCAACCTTACAAGCCTATGGATATTTGCCTCAATAAATTATTTGCTAAATTTGATTGCTAACCAAAACGATTACTTATGATTGATATTGAAATACACACGTTTTATGGTTGGTGGCAACTAGCTGTCTGTTTGTTTGCATTTGCTGCATTAATGGCAATTTGGTGGCATATTGGTAAAAAACTTGACGATTATGGTCAGGTATGGCTGGCGCTATCTGTATTATGTTGGAGTATTTCTGGGGCTGTAGAAGTTATATATGCTAAACTGCCAGTGGAAAATGCTTTTTTACTAGAAGGCTGGCGCAGTATTTTGTCCTTATTTAATAGTCTATTTATCTTATTAGCATTGCCTTGGTTCAAATATCTTCCAAAACCAATTGCCCATATTATCAAATCTAATTATTGGGGCTATATTGTAGGCCTTCCATTCTTATTTTCTTTATTGCCTACCATCAATAAAATGATTTTTCATAAAACCCTTGGTATTATTAGCGAATTGGATGTGTATTACGCTATCCTTACTCTTGGCTTTTTGGGTTTTGTTTTATGGAACTCTTTTATAAAAAGAAGACTTAAAATGCTGTCGTGGCTCGCTATGATATGTATTTTAATTACCCTTATTGCCCAATTCTATAAACTCACCAATTCAGAAATTAATCTTACCCTCTTTTCATCCATTTTTAAAAGCTGCCTTATTATGCTCTTTTTTGCTTTAGCATTGAGTTGGGTAAAAGAGCTTTCTGAAAATATCTTGCCCCCAGCTTCGCAACTCTTTCTTTATTTTAGTAAAGAAAAAAGTTCCGATCAAAAACTAAACTATAACGTTATTATCAAAGGAATCCCAGGCAGCGAAAAAAGAATTGTTTTATTAACACCAGCACTTTATGAATTGTTTCTGAAATTTGCCATTCGAAAAAAAGAAAATGGTGATGATTGGCTAGAAATTAAACCTAAAAATTTCGAAAACAATCAAAAAAAATACGACATTAACGATTATAATGAAATTAAACGTCTCCTAATTTCCCTACTCGATAATATCTTTGGAAAAGATAATTGGACAAAAAACTTACACCTAAATCCGCTTAAAAACACACTTTTTGAAATGTCGGAAAAAAGAGAACGTAAAATTCGTTTGTCAATTCCAGAATCCAATATTTCTATTAAATAAAAGCCTTTTCTCCTTTTTGTCAGTAAGTCAATTACTGACATTTCTGTTTTTTTTCTGACTTTTAAAGATTGGAAGAAATCAAAACCTCAACTTGTTTTCATAATCATAAACAACTGATAATGAAATCAAAACAAAAAAGCCTCGTGTTTTTAAGCCTATCATTCCTCATACCAATATGGGGAAATGCACAAGAAAAGGGATTTGACCAAAGTATTAATGATGCTTTTATGCCATTTGCAACGTGGTGGGAAAACCTAGTTCTTAGTACCATTCCTATCGCTGGTTACAATATTCCAATTATTCTAATCTTATTAGTTGGTGGCGCCTTGTTTTTTACTGCATATTTTGGGTTTATCAATGTTAGACATTTTTCTACAGCCATTCAAGTTGTTCGAGGTAAATATGATGATTTGGAATTAGCACCATCAAAAACGACATCAACAATTCATCAGGTTGATGGCGATATTATAGACACTATTAAAGATGAAAGTCACCATGGAGAGGTCAATCATTTTCAGGCCTTGGCTACTGCTGTTTCTGGTACTGTAGGCTTGGGAAATATTGCTCTTGTTGCTGTTGCTATTTCTATTGGGGGCCCTGGCGCTACTTTTTGGATGGTTTTTGCTGGACTTATCGGGATGTCTACAAAATTTGTTGAATGTACTTTAGGAGTAAAATATAGGGATATTGATGCGGAAGGGAATGTATATGGAGGTCCAATGTATTACCTTTCTAGAGGGTTAAAAGATCGAGGTTTTCATAAATTAGGAAAAATTCTAGCCATAATTTTTGCTATACTTTGTGTTGGCGCTTCTTTTGGTGGTGGAAACGCTTTTCAAACCAATCAGGCTGCTGCCCAAATTGTTACTCAATTTGGAATTCAAGGTCAGGCATCTGGAACAATTGTAGGAATTATTTTTGCCATTTTAGTCGGTATTGTAATTATTGGAGGCATAAAAAGAATTGCAAAAGTTACCGAAAAAATTGTGCCTTTTATGGCTGGCATCTATGTGCTTGTTATCCTCTTTATTATTTTTTCTAATTTTTCTTATATCGATGATGCCATAGCTTTGATATTTAAAGAAGCTTTTTCTCCTAGGGCCACAATTACTGGTGGTTTTATTGGAGTAATGATTCAAGGGTTTAGACGTGCAGCATTTTCTAACGAAGCTGGAGCTGGATCAGCAGCAATTGCACATTCGGCAGTAAACACAAAATATGCGGCTTCAGAAGGTCTTGTAGCCTTATTAGAACCTTTTATTGATACTGTCGTTATTTGTTCCCTTACAGCAATTACTATTATTATGTTTAATATAGATGGAGCCTTTGATTATGGAAATGTTGTTAATGGTATGGCTTTGATGGAAGATGGCACCAGAGTTGGTGGTGTAAATTTAACCTCATTAGCTTTTGAAAATTCCATTCCCGGCTCCTCCTATCTTCTTGTAATTGCCGTAACTCTATTTGCTTTTTCTACAATTTTATCCTGGTCTTATTATGGATTACAAGCATGGAAGTTTTTGTTTGGAAGAGCCAAGTTTACTGATCTTGTTTTTAAGATTATCTTTCTACTATTTACTGTACTTGGTGCAGCAATAACAATGGATGCTGTCATCAAATTTTCTGATGCCATGATTCTAGCATTAGTATTCCCCAATATGATTGGACTTTTCTTTTTATTCCCAAAAGTGAAAGAAGAACTCAAACGTTATTTAACCCTTATTAAACAAAAGACTGTAAATTCTTAATTGATACTGTCTATTCATGTCTAAAAAACATTTTTTAGGCATGAATAGATTAGTTATCTAAAAATCTCTTGCCATTTTTTTGAAAAAGTACTGGCATATAGCATATTATTAGAAACTTAGTCCATACAGATAAAAAGGAACAAAAAAACACGCAACCTTTTATTAAAACAAGCATCTATGTAATAAACAAAAGCAATGATGAAGTCAAAAAAAGAAATCTTAAACTCGTTTGTATTAATTATTACCGTAATAGCAATAGGGCTTAGTATAGTGCTACTTGGAGCTATTTAATAAAAAACGAAGATTTAATAACCTCAATGAATACCTAGTAATCGTTTTATATACTGTATCGGGCTTTCTTTTAAAAGAGAAAGCTTTTTCAGTTCAATAATCAGCTTGTCCTTCTAATCGACTTTCTTTTTTAACTTTGTTAAATATACTTCCATTAGCAAGCCTTCATACACTTTAAACTGCATCTGTAATAGATTATTCTTACTGGCAATTACCTCATGCTCTTTTTTCCCCAAAGCTGTAGAAATAGTAAGTTGTTTCTTCCCTTGTACCGTATATGTCCCCTTGTACTGATTAGTGTCTGACTTAAGTTCATCACCTTGTCCTTCAATCGTGAAAACCTGTTCAGCTATTTTACTTGTATATTCTCCATCTTTACTAAAATGCCATTGGGTATCTGAAAACGGATAACTTACCTTAGCTCTAACTCCTTTATCTACTAAATAAGTAGAGTCTAACCTCCATTTTCCAACAATATTAAAACTCAAAGTATCTATAGGATATTGTTCTTCGTAAGTTACCCTAATAACTTCTTTTTTCTCTTTCTGAACACATGCACCCAGAAGCAATGAAAGCAACAGAATTAACTGGCTTATTTTTGACATAATTATGTGTATAGCTGTAATATAATCATAAATAAGACACACTTCTATTAATTAACTTATGCAAATATCATATCACTTTATTAATTCGCTAGAAAAGATTTCATAATAACGGTATTTACCCAGTTATCTTCACTTACATCCATTAATGTAAATGCATAATTGCTGTTAATGATTAAATTAGGAGGAATTTCGGTTGTGATATTAAGTACCACGTTATCTGTTTTATAATATTGAAACATATTTTCATATGTATAGGTCCCCGACAATAAATTGTTATCTGAATCAGAAATAATTTCAAAATAAATAGCATTATCCCCATTAGCATTATCTTCCCAACTAAATTTTGGCATACCAGAAATTGACATATCTATCATTAGCAAATCGTTCCATACCGTAGGTTTCGTTTTATTTTTTAACCGTATGGGATTGGAAATTTTTAATTCTTTTTCAAACTCAAAAGTAACAATTACCCATTTTTCTTCTGGATATTCCCTATCAAATTTCTTTAAGTAACCATTAAAAACTGGTGCTATTACAGTGTCTTTTATAATAGTATAATTGCTATAATCATTAGCATCAATAGTCGTATCTGATGTTTCATATAAACGATAATCTGATGTTCCTTCCTTTGGATAAAAAAATACGGAAACAATATCGGGGTTAGTAGCATTACTTGCTGCACAGGCTATAACAGCTCCTGATTCTACTGTTCTACCAATTACAACTGTAGATAGTTTATCTGGATCTAACTCATCATCATTATCTGTACATGAAATAAATAATACTGTAAGAAATAATGACAGAACAATACTTTTTGAATAACTCATCTTAATTTATTTGATATAAAACCAATATTGGAGTTTTTGGTTTAGCCGTTCTTTTGTGAAAAACATTACAAAAAAACCTATCAATCTAGCACTAATCCTTGTTCTTAGTATAAAACGGACTGTTTTATACTTTTTTTTAAGCCTGAAATAATTAAATCACTGATTAGCATTACTTTATTCCCTTAACTACTCTTTAAGTGCTATCTGCAAATATTAAAGGATATAACTACCAAAAAAAAATAATTTTCTAAATAGGCAGCATAAATTTTCGCATAATAAGCGTGGTTGTTTTAAAAAAAACTTGTATTTTGTGATATGGACACTTTTTTTCATCATTTATATGATTATAATTTTTTCTGCAATAAATCACTGATTGATAAATGTTTGACAGAAAAAACAATATCAAAAAAGACAGCTTCGCTTTTTAGTCATATTTTAAATGCACATCATATTTGGAATATGAGAATTTTAGAAACACCTGTACAATACAAAATATGGCAAGTTCATGATGTTGAACAATGGGAGGCTATTCATTATGAAAACCAACGCACAACTTTTGAAATTATCAATAACGCAGATGATCTGGAAAAAAGGGTGGAATACATAAACTTTAAAAAACGTCAGTACTCAAATACGCTTCAAGAAATCTTATTTCATGTCATCAATCATTCTACCCATGAAAGAGCGAAAATTACAGTTGATTTCAGGCTTAGTAATATTGAACCGTTAGCATTAGATTATATCTTTTACAAACGGTAAACTACCCTTTAACACTTTTTCCTATTCGATATACAAACAGATAATAGGTTAAGAATATTAGCAGACTCCAAGTTAAACTAATTACAACAATTGCGGTTGTTGAAGCATTGTATCTTGAAATCAATTTTACATACATAAAATACAACATTGCTCCATAAATTGCCCAATTTATATATTTCCAAATACCAATAACTTTCTTTTTTACTTTTCTTCTTCGTGATGCTTCTCGCTTTAATGTGATCCAAATACCACTTAAAATTAAAGAAGATATTCCTAAGCCCATTACAAACCAGATAAACTTTGTAACTAGTCCTCCCCAGTTTCCATAATGTAATGGATCGGCAATATCATTAATCCACATTACTATATTTATATCTTCTGCACGTTGTACATAGATTGGTTCAAAAGTTTTTGCATTAAGATATACTCTATTAGCTCGTTCTCTAACTAATGGCACATGAGATTTACCTCTCATATATATAATACCATCACTCCCATCTGGAGGTGAAATTCCCCCAACAATTAATGTTGGAATCTCCTCTTTTGCTTTAGCAATTGCTTTATCATAATCCACATCGTAGCTATGTTGTTCGTCAGATTCTGCTAACACAACCTCAGGAACATTAGGATCTACCATATCATCTACGCCTGCTACATTTGCTCTTTCTACAAAATACCATATTCCTGTTATAGAAAACAACAACGAAAAAGGAACAGACCATAAACCAACTAAACGATGTAGGCTTTTAAAAAAAGGGACCGTTCCCTTACCTACTTGTAATAGAAACAGCTTCCTCCACCATTTTTTATAAAAAAACAATGCAGTTACCAGTGATACTAGCAATACAAATCCAAAAAACAATACTGTATAATTTCCTACTTGAAAAGGAATGAATAAAAAGTAATGCAAATCTCTAAAAAAACGCTGAATTGTTATATTGGCATTTCCTTGTACTTCTCCAGTATATCTGTTTGCAAAAACATAAGTTTGTTTCTCATTTTCTTCTACATATACAATATCACATAGATAAGACTCATCTGCTTTCATCCAATAGGTGATAGTTCCATTGGGATACTTTTTTTTAATATTGGAAACAATTAAGTTTCTTGAAGCTAGTTCCTTAGTTGGTGTAGCTCTTATTTCTGGAATAAACAGCCAATCCATCTCATGACTAAAAACTGCTAGTGTACCAGAAAAGCATACTATAAAAAATAGTATGCTTAGCTTAACACCAATCCAAAGGTGAATTTTGTAAAATAATTTTTTATTAATTTTTAACTTCATTATGTATTAAAACTCACTTTTAACAATCAACAATCATACGCCATAGAGATGAGGCGTACCTCCAAAACATTTTAATTTTGAGATACACCTCAATTAAATCCTCAATGAGGGATTAAAAAGTATAACCAACGCTTAATAAATAATTTCTTGGAGCTCCAGGAAACATTCTATGGTAAGAATATCCACCAACCCAATGCGTTTTATTAAATACATTATTTACTGTTAATCTCAGTACAAATTTATCTATTTCATAACTAGCTCCTGCATCTGCAACAGTATATGATGGAAATTTAAGTGCCGCTCCATCTGCAGAATTTCTTTCAGAAACAAAATTTGTTCCAGCATTAAAACTTATACCTTGCAAACCACCATTGGTAATTTTATATTTTGCAAATATCCCACCTTGATGCTTGGGTGCATTTGGTCTAATTTCATCCTTATTAAAATCAGAATCAGCTGGTGTAGTTAAAAACTTAGCTTCATTATAAGCATAGTTTGCTATAATGCTAAAATTATTATTAATTCTACCCATTATATCTATCTCTATACCTTTAGAACCTGTTTCTCCTAATTGTAACATTCTAGAATCGTCATTAGGATCTACAACCAATTCATTTTTTTGCTTGATGCTGTATATTGCTAAGTTTGCTGCCAATCTATTGTTAAAAAACTCTCCTTTAGCACCAATTTCTACCATTGTTCCTTCCAAAGGATCAAAAGGACCATTACTTGCATCTTCAAAATCACTAGCATCTTGTGGTTCAAAACTTTGTGTATAGGTTCCATATACATTAATTGCTTTGTTAAGTTCATAAACCAATCCCAATCTTGGAATAAATTTGGTATCACTTATTTCTTTTTCATCAGTAGTATTATAGTCTAAGTATTGATTATAGGTATTAAACCTTCCTCCTAATAAAATTTGCAACTTATTCCACTTTATTTGGTCCTGAATATAATATCCAGTCATGTTATATTTTGTTTCGCCGTATCCTGAACTTCCTAAAATATAATCATTAGGATATGCCAGTCTATAATTTGGTTTTTCTAAATTAAAATGAGGAATATTAGGCTTAGGATTTCCATCTGCATTTAAAATAAACTCGTCTATTTTTGCTGGATCATATTTAGCAACGGTACCATCTTTTTTAAGATATGCACTACTACCGCTTGTCCAAATTCTGGCTCCACCCGCGGGTCTAACTTTCTGAGCATAATCAAAACCTAATAGTATCTTATGACTTAGCGCTCCAGTTTTGGTTTTATAAACAAAATAGTTGCTTACATTATCTGCTATTCTTTTTTGCTGTCTTGCACTAATACGCATTCCCATAAGTGTAGGAATTGCATCTCCTGCAGCATCTAAAGCGTATTTGTTAGATGTTCTATGTTCAAACAAATCTTCTTCGTTTACATAACGCATGTATGATGAATTAAACGATAATTTATCGGAAAACTTATGACTTAATGATAAGGTAAAATAATTGGCATCACTCTTATGATAATCATTTGTTGCTCCAATAGCAAAATTTATAGGAGTATTACCACCACTTTCTAAGCCTGTTTCTGCAGTAGCCCCAAATACTGGTTGCCCTCTATCTAGTTTTCCATTAAAATTCTGAATTACCAAATCAAAGTTTATTTTTGTTTTATCGGTTGGTAAAAACGATATTGATGGTGCAATAATGTATGATTTTGTTTCTTGAAGATCTCTAAATGAATCTGAGTTTTCGTAAGCCATATTTAATCTATACAGCAATGTTTTTGCCTCGTTCATTGCTCCAGTAAAATCTAATGTAGTACGTAAGGTATTAAAACTTCCTGTAGTAAAACTTATTGCTTTTCTGCTTTCTGCCAAAGGCTTTTTTGTTACCCTGTTCATTGTTCCACCAGGATTTGCATTTCCAAACATTGCAGAAGCTGGGCCTTTTAAAACTTCAACACGTTCTATATTCGCCAAAATTGGTGTTGGTCCAAATAAGCCAATTGCACGCAATCCATTAATATAGGTTTCTCCTGATCTAAATCCTCGCATGGAAAAATCGTCATAGAACGAAAATTGGTTCACACCACTTACATTCTTCACCACGTCATTAACTCTAAAGGCCTGCTGATCAGCAAATATCTCTTTGGTAACATAACTTACAGCCTGTGGAATATCCTTAATCTTTGTTGCCGTCTTTGTTGCAGAAAACGTAACATCGTTTTTATAGGTTTTTGCTTTTCTACCTATGATTTCTACTTCTTGTAATTGTACATTATCTTCCTGAAGTGTACTATTTATAGTAACTGATGCTCCATTGTTAATTTTGACTTCTTTTTCTTGAGTGATAAAACCCATATAAGAAACTATTAGTGTATAATTCCCGTCTGCTATATTTTCTATTAAATAATTTCCAGATGCATCTGTAATTGTTCCTTTATTTTTTGGCTGTAAAACCACTGATGCTCCTTGCAAAGGAATATTAGAAATATCAGTAATGGTTCCACTAAGTTTTCCTTCTTGTGCATAACTACTAAAACTTAATAATAGTACAGCAATAAATATTTTAATGATTCTCATTTGTTATGTCATTGTATAGTTTAGAATCGCAAATGTATTTATTTTTATTTATAATGAATTAAAATAAAGAACTATTACTTTTTAACATTCAACAAATATTTGTCGAAAATAAGCCAGTACTTATCAAGTATATCGGCAACTATGTCGATTAAAAAAAATAGGTTGTAACATTTCATTTTGTACCTTCGCATAACTTTTTTAAGTTCTATATATGATAAAATCTATGACCGGTTTTGGGAAGAATGTAATTCAGCTTCCTACCAAAAAAATAACAGTTGAGCTAAAATCTCTAAATAGCAAAAGTTTAGATCTAAACGCAAGAGTTCCTTCTATTTATAAAAGCAAGGAGTTGAAAATGAGAAAAATTATAGCTGATAAACTTGTTAGAGGTAAGATAGATTTTGGTTTATACGTTGAAATTACTGGAGAAGAAACTACAACTAAAGTTAATGCAAGCGTTGTAAAAGACTATATGCAACAGTTAAAAACGATAGCCAATTCAGGTGATAATATAAAGTTGCTAGAAATGGCATTACGTATGCCTGATGCATTAAAAACAGAACGTGACGAAGTTGATGAAAACGAGTATTTAGAAATTGAAAAGGCTTTAAAAGCTGCATTAATAGATATCGATACCTTTAGGACCGAAGAGGCTGAAGTTTTAGAAAAAGATTTTTTATTGCGTATCACAAATATTACAGCACTTTTAGAGGATGTAAAAACCATAGATTCAGAAAGAACAGTAGCTATTAGAGAACGTTTGGAGAAAGCTGTTGCTGATCTAAAAGTACAAAAAGATGAAAATAGATTTGAACAAGAACTAATTTTCTATCTGGAGAAATATGATATTACTGAAGAAAAAGTGAGGCTTGCAAACCACTTAGAATACTTTTCAAAAACAATAGCTACCAATGAATCTAATGGTAAAAAGCTAGCTTTTATCTGCCAAGAAATTGGTAGAGAGATCAATACTATTGGTTCAAAGGCTAATTTTGCTCCTATGCAACAAATGGTGGTGCAGATGAAAGATGAATTGGAAAAAATAAAAGAGCAATTGCTAAACGTACTCTAATGCAAAAAGGAAAACTTATCATTTTTTCTGCGCCATCTGGATCTGGAAAAACAACAATAGTTAGGCATTTACTCGCTCAAGAAAAGCTCAATTTAGAATTCTCTATATCTGCAACTTCAAGAGCAGCTAGAGGAGATGAAAAACATAACGAAAACTATTATTTTATTTCACTTTCGGATTTTAAAAGTCATATTAAAAATGGTGACTTTTTAGAATGGGAAGAAGTCTATAGAGACAATTTTTACGGAACTCTTAATAGCGAAATAGAGCGCATATGGGCATTAGGTAAAAATGTTATTTTTGATATTGATGTTGTTGGTGGATTGCGAATTAAGAAAAAATATCCTGATAGAACTTTAGCCGTTTTTGTAAAACCACCTAGTGTAGATGAGCTAAAAAGAAGGCTTAAAAGGCGGAAAACGGAAAGCGATGACAAGATAAACATGAGAATTGCTAAAGCCTCGGTAGAGCTTGCTACAGCTCCACAATTTGATACTGTTATTAAAAACGATATCTTGGAAAATGCCCTAGATGAAGCCTACAACTTAGTTGCAGATTTTGTTGAAGCACCTAAAAAATAGATTCAGTTCTTCTCAGAATATACTCTTAGATTTATAAAACATATCTAAAAAACTTATCTCCTGAGAAAAAACATTCTGATAATCATTAATTACAAACTATAACTGTCCGTTAAAAAAACAGTAAATATAAGCAGATGAAAAAAATAGGGCTGTATTTTGGAACTTTTAACCCCATCCATATTGGTCATTTAACCATTGCCAATCATATGGTGGAATTTTCTGATTTGGATGAAATATGGATGGTGGTAACACCACATAATCCTTTTAAGAAAAAAAGTAGCCTTTTAGACAATCAACATCGCTATAATATGGTTTATGAAGCTACTAAAGATTATCCAAAAATAAAACCTAGTGACATAGAGTTTAAATTACCGCAACCAAACTACACTATAAATACATTGGCTCATCTAGAAGAAAAATACGATGATAATTATCGTTTTTCATTAATTATGGGTGAAGACAATCTAAAAGGTTTTCATAAATGGAAAAACTATGATGTTATTTTAGAAAACTATTCTATTTATGTCTATCCAAGAATTTCTGAAGGAGTTATTGATCATCAATTTAAAAATCATAACAAAATAGAACAAGTTGCTGCTCCAATAATGGAAATTTCTTCAACTTTTATAAGAAAAAATATTTTGGCTGGAAAAAACATAATGCCCTTACTTCCAGCAGCTGTTTGGAAATATATTGATGAAATGAATTTCTATCGATAAGTAAAAAAATAGTCGTTTTTAGCATAAAATCACTTTTTATTGCGCCCTAAACGTTAAAAAAGACATATATTAGTCTAGTTTTTAAATCATTGACTAATCATGGGAAAGAAAATACTTTACCTTATTATTATCCTAACTTCAATATCGTTAGGCACATATGCACTCTGGAATCATATTTTTGAGCTTAAAAAAAGTGCAATTCCAATAAAAAAATCCGAAAATCCTTTAACATTTAGGACTACAAATGGAGATTTTCATTTCAGCTCGGATAAAAATTTTTCTTTTCCTAATTCTGATTATAATTTAATTACTCCTATTGCAGATACTATTGAATTAGGCATTCAGAAACTAGGAAAATACCTTAGCAACAACCCCGATAAACAGATCAATATTTTAGGTCAATATACACTAGGTGAAACCAACTCATCCGCTTTTCCTGATTTAGGACTAGCAAGAGCCAATACGATCAAAAACTATTTTACATCTCAAGGTATTCCATCACAACAAATTGGTACTTTTGGTTCTCTTACAGACACGCTTAATATTAGCAATGGAAATGCTGTTGGCGCACAACGTTTTGTAATAGCAGCAAATGATAATCAGAGTTTTGACGAATTAAAAGCCAAATTACAGGCAGAGCCGCTAATCGTATATTTTGAAACTGGAGAAAGTAAAATTAATCTAAGTGATGAACAGCGCCAAAAAATAGCCAATATTTCTAAATATCTAGATAATGTAACTGAAGCCAGCTGCATTATTACAGGACATAGTGACAATACTGGAAACAAAAATAAAAACATTGAATTAGGATTGGACAGGGCAGATTTTGTAAGAGCATATTTGGTTGAAAACGGAATTCCAACAGAACGCATTACTACCGATTCTAAAGGCCCTGATGAGCCTATAACTTCTAATGCCACAGCAGAAGGAAGAGCAAAAAATAGACGAACCGAAATAACTATTAATTAAAAAACAATCAGATGGATATTAATTGGTACTTATTAATCCCAATAGCGGTAGGACTTATTTGTGCAAGAGTGGGGTATCTTTGGGGAAAACATTCTGCAACCCTAAAATGGGAAGAAAAATATGAAGCCCTTGAAAAAGAGCTTAATAAATGTAATGCGAGTTTGGCAGACAAAACAACCAAGGCGGCCAAAGCAAATATTGATTGGGAAAACAAATACAATGCTCTAGAAGCAGAGTTAAAAGCATTACCAAAAGAATCCGCAGCAGAAATTGTAAAATTAACAAGAGCTAAAAGAGAAAAAGGCAATACAATGCCTGATAAATTGATTTCTAACATAAGCTCCTCAGCAATCAATAGCGATACTATATTACTTTCTTTTGATGCAACATTAGCAAAAACGGCAATGGGCAAACGTATTAAAGAAAATGACCTGACTGTAGTAGAAGGCATTGGGCCTAAAATTGAAGAACTCTTTAATGCGGAAGATATTAACACATGGAAAAAACTATCAGAAACAAAAACTCCAAGGCTTCGTAAAATATTAGAGGCTGCTGGTTCCCGTTATAAAATGCATGATCCAGGTTCCTGGCCCAAACAAGCTAAAATGGCCTATGCTGGAAAATGGAAAAAACTAAAAGAGTGGCAAGATATTCATGACAAAGGCAAAGAATAATTGATAAAGAAAAATGTGATTAAAAAGCAAGATTCCTTAAATGGCTGTCTTGCTTTTTTTTCTTAAAAATGATTCGTTTTTTTATGCCTAAGCAATAGCAATTTGTATCTTTACAAAAACCATTATTACCAATTAAAAACAATTGCTAATATGTATGTAAAAAACGCATTAAAACAGTATTTTTTAGTCTTTGGAGTTCCCATTTTACTTTTTTTATTCTTAATCTTTTTTTCTAATACCTCAATTTTCAACGCTAATAATAAGCTATTAGCAATAGGGCTAACATTAGATCTTATTCTTACCATTCCATTAGTCTACTACCTACTCATTAGAACTAAAAAAATTCCAAAAACAACTATTGTTCCTGTTTTTGTCATAGGAATGTTAATAGGTACTTACATTATACCAAAAGAGCAGCAAGAGCTGTTGAATTTTATAAAAACTTGGATTTTCCCCTTTGTAGAACTTTCCATAATTGCCTATGTTATTTATAGCATTAAAAAAACGGTACATCGCTATAAAACTCACTATACAAACGCTGATTTTTTTAGCAACTTAAAACAATACTGCACCACAATAGCTCCAAAAAAACTTGGTCATTTCTTAGCCACAGAGATTGCAACATTTTACTATACTTTTGTACTTTGGAAAACAACAGTTCCTAAAGAAAATGAATTTACCTATCATAAAAACGGAAACATCAACTCCACCTTTATTGGTTTTATTATCGTTATTGCTATTGAGGCCGTAGCACTACATTTTTTAATGCTGAAATGGAATGCACCAATTACCATAACTTGGATTATAACAGGCTTAAGTTGCTATACAGGGGTACAGTTTTTAGGGTTTTCGAAAGCCAACAATCATAGATTTACCTGTATTGACGCTAACACACTTCTTTTACGTTTTGGAATACTAAGTGAAGCAGAGATTACTATTGATCAAATTTCAAGTATTGAAATCAGTACTAAAGATTTAAATTCTGATACTACTACAACCCTATCTCCTTTAGGTGAGCTTACTGAACATAATATTATTCTTCATCTAAAAAAGCCACATATACTTACTGGTTTTTATGGCATAAAAAAGAAGTACCAATCCATAGCTTTTTATATTGATGACAAAAAGCGTTTTAAACAACATATTGAACAGAACACAGCTTATCAATCTTAAATGAAAAAAGACCAGCTTATTATCCTTTCTGACCTCTGGGGGAAACAGAAATCTGATTGGATACATACTTATCGTGATATTCTAGCTCCATATTTTGAGATCAGCTATTATGACTGTTGTGTACTTGGAAAAATTAATACCCTGCCTTACACGGAAAAAGACCTGCATCAGCAATTTATAAATGGTGGTATTGCAACTGCTGTAACAGCGCTTTTGGCTTTAGAAAAAGAACCAATTGATGTTCTTTCTTTTAGTATTGGAGGCACTATTGCCTGGAAAGCAGCATTGGCCGGATTAGAATTTAAAAACCTTTATGCAGTCTCGGCAACAAGGCTTCGATACGAAACTCAAAAGCCAAAAGGAAATATTAGCTTATTTTATGGAGAAAAAGATGAATTTGCTCCTGATAAAACATGGTGTAACACTATGCAATTAGAACCAAAAATAATTGCTAATACTTCGCACAATTGCTATACTGATTCCAGTACTATTGCTTCCATTTGTAAAGCAATTACAGCTAACAAACTTCATAAAAAATAGCTATTCTAATAATTTTAGCTCAGATAACGTACCATCATAAAAAAAACCGCCTTGAACACTAAATGCTCAAAGCGGTTTTCAACTAAATAATCAACCAAAATTATTATTTCTTTTTCATAGCAATTACACTTTAGGTCTCTTACTTTTTATATTCATTACAGGATTTATAGTTTTTCTTCGTTTTTTAACATTTATTTTACTTTTCCCTGCCTTTCCAGGTTTAGAATACTGGATATATCCACGTCCTTTAAACTCATATACCGTTCCTGAATTTGGATGGTACAATTCAATGGTACTATCATTAATAACGTTTAATTCAAAATAATCATTGCCCATGGTATCATAACCTAATGTTAAAGTTTTTAGTGTTGCATTTCCTGTAACATCATATACGGTATAATCGCCCTCAAAGTCCCATTGTAAGCTACTTATTCTAGTTCCTATTTTATCTATAGAAGACCTAAAAAACCCATCAACATCATCTGCTAAAAACTGTAAATAATTTTCTTTATCAAAATCGTTTAGTGCTCCTTCTTGACTTGTGTATACTTTTTCCCAAGCATCATATTCTTGCAAAAAATAATGGATATTATCATAATACACCATATCATAATCAAAAGTACTTCTTTGGTATCCCGTTAGGAAATAAGACGTATTTGTCCCTTTATGATACAACTCTATTTTTGAATTGTTAACCTGAAAAACTTCAAACCTCCATACACCATCAATATCATGATCTATTTCTACTTTTGTCGCACCAACACCATAATCACCAACATCTATTCCAAAACCATCACCAGCCTTTCCAAAACCTACTAGGTTGTTGTTTGCCATAAGCACACCACGGTCAAATGTGATGGTAAATGCCCTTTGTAAAAAAGGAATTTCACCATTGCCTTTAGTTTCATTAATGTTTACATACCATAATTCGTGACGTTGCAATACCTCTGTTAATGAAATTTGTGGTTCTTCAACAACATCATCAATAATCACCTCTGTATAACAAGAGGTCAATAATAACGCTATTAAAGAAAATCCAGATAGTAATTTTATTGCTTTCATAGTATGGTAATTTTAATGCCATTTCTTAGTACTAATAATGACATACATTCTCTTTACCCTAACCAAGCATCGTGCCAAAACACATAACTTACTGAGTATCAATATAAGCTTATCTTCTTTTTTTTAATTAATTTTGCTACTTATCGGTATTGATAGCTAACATTGATATGTTTTTGTTTTTCAACTATTAAAATAGAAGACTAAAGCAGGTGGTATCTTATCATTCTGATAAAATAATTAAAAAAAAACATGAAGACAGATTTAAAATTTGCGGTTTTAGGAGGAGGAAGTTGGGCTACAGCAATCGTAAAAATGCTATCCGAAAATATAGAAACCATAGGTTGGTATATGCGAAGTGTATATGCTAAAGAACATCTATTAAAAGAATTTCATAACCCTAACTATTTAAGTTCTGTTGAGTTTAAAATAGACCAGCTAAAACTTAGTAACGATATTAATGAAATAGTTGAATATGCAGATGTGCTTATTTTTGCTATTCCTTCTGCATTTGTACATACCGAATTGCAAAAGCTGAATGTATCGCTAGAAGGAAAAATTATTTTTTCAGCAATTAAAGGTATTGTTCCAGAAACAGGCCTTATTGTTGGTGAGCATTTTAATACAGAGTACAATATCCCTTTTGAAAATATTGGGGTAATTACTGGACCTTGCCATGCAGAAGAGGTTGCATTAGAACGCTTATCTTATATTACCATTGCTTGTGCTGATAATGATATGGCTTCTTTAGTTGCCGATCAATTAAGCAGTAACTATATCAGAACAAAAACATCTGATGATATTATTGGTACCGAATATGCTGCCATGCTTAAAAACATCTATGCAATTGCTGCTGGTATTGCTCACGGACTTGGTTATGGTGATAACTTCCAAAGTGTGCTAATGAGTAATGCTATTAGAGAAATGAAACGTTTTATAAAACGTGTACATCATATGAAAAGAAATATCAATAACTCTGCCTATTTAGGTGATTTGTTGGTTACTGGCTATTCTGTTTTTAGTAGAAATAGAATGTTCGGAAATATGGTAGGGAAAGGCTATACTGTAAAATCTGCACAATTAGAAATGAATATGATTGCGGAAGGATACTATGCCACAAAAAGCGCTCATTTAATTATTGAAAAACACGAAAAAAAGGTGAAAACGCCTATTATAGATGCTGTTTATGCTGTTCTTTATGAAGGGAAAGACCCAAAACCAGTGTTTAAGAAATTGACAGAGAAGTTAGATTAAGCTAACAATATTCTTTCTTCGAAGTATTTTTAAATACATAAATAGGTGAAAATTTTATGTTTACAAATACAATTAAATATCAAGATACTGACTTTGGAAGAATAAAAAATTCTAAAAGCAATACTCCATTGGTATTTAATGGAGAAACAAGCGGTATTGCTATAAAATATGCCATAGCAGGAAAAGAAATTTATACCGTTAATAACAAGCAAATTCCATTATACAAAGGGCAATTTGTTATTCTAAAAACAAATGTAGCCTATAGGGTTTCAGCATCCAATACCTATACCGAAGGATTATGCTTAGATATTAGCTCCAAACTATTTGATGACACTATTGAAGATGTCCTTGAAAACAACCTGCTCTTCAATATGCCTTTTTCTGGCGTATTGTCTACCCAACTCGGTAACGCTTTATCCACTTTTTCAGGTCAAGATTTTGATTACAATCCAATACATATTATTTCTTCTCTTAAAGATGAACTCTTAGACTTTCAAAAAGATTTAGTGCTATTAAAAAATGCTTTAGCAACAAGTACAAAAAAAACGGAAACACAAAAACACCTTATCGCCAAGCTCTTAAAAACAAGGGAATATATCCACTACCATTTCTCCCATAAAATAACATTAGATGCACTTGCTACTACCGCAGGACTCTCAAAATACCATCTAAGCCGTATTTTTAAGGAGTGTTTTAACATCAGCCCTCAAAAAATGCAAGAGCAATTGCGAATGGAAAAAGCTAAAAAACTAGTTTTAAAAAACACCATTTCCTTAACCGATATTACATATCAATTAGGATATACGGATTTAGCAGCTTTCTCAAAAACATTTAATAATCATCATCATTTTCCTCCCTCTCAATACCTCAAAAACATAAAATAGCAAGATAATACAAAGGTTTATCCTATTTTGAATTGTATTCTTGTCAACAAAAAATAAGTATATGAAACGAGCATGTTAAGAAGTTTATCACCCAAGGAGATGATTAATAGCGAATAGCATGTGACAGTTAAAAAACAATAAATATAAACTCATGAAACATCCATTAACAAAGGATTCTACACCCAAGGAGATGACTAATAAAGATGTACCATGTGACCGATTTAATAAAATAATATAGACACATGAAAATTAGTTCTTATAAGAAATACGGAGCAGCTCTCTTACTCGTTTGTAGCTGTCTTTTACTAGCTTGCAAAAACGACAGATCTAATACTGAACAATGGGAAACAATAAGCTCTCAGTTTATAAATGACTACAAGAAGCTAAATATCCCTTTATTACAACTTTCTTTTGTTGCAAATATGGAACAAATTAAAAGCATCGATTCTGTACTTCAGCAAGAACGTGTTTTTAAAGACCTAGCAATTAACTTAAAAAAGATCGAAAAAAACAAGCTATCTGAATCTGAACTTTTAGATTACGAATTGCTGCACTACGAATGTGAGCTTAATCTGGAACGAATTACTCTTGAAAAAAAATGGCTAGCCACTGCTAAAGGCAGTATAGCAAACAATAGAATATTCGATCTTAAAAATGGAAAGCAATGGTATGCCTATTTTATAAAAAAATGGGTGGATAAAGAAACCAATCCTGATGAATTATATCAGCTAGGAATTAGAGAAATAAAAAAAGTAAAAGCAAAAATAAAAGCCATTCAATTGAATTCGGGAATGGATAGCCTTAGTTTTAATAATCATAGTAATGGGCCTTCTTTTTATTATACTTCTGTTACCGAAGTGCAACATGCATTTGAAGAAACTCAAAAAGATGTAGCAGAAAAACTAGCAGATTTATTTCCATTTTTAGATAGTATTCCCGAATTAAAAATAGCACAAGGAACGAATAAAAAACTAGCTAAAGTACCAGGTTTTTATAAGGAGAATACGGTGTATTATAATTTTTTTGGCACTTCTTATTCTAAACGCCAGGTAGGATGGTTATATATGCACGAGGGCATGCCTGGACATCATTACCAACAAACCATACAAAACTTTGTAAAACGCTCAGAAATCCAGCAAGCTTTTAATTATAGAGGTGTAAGCGAGGGATGGGCCGCCTATATTGAAGAGCTCGGGGAAGAATTAGGTGCATACCAAAATAGCTATGATGAGCTTGGAAAATGGGAATGGGATATTATCAGATCAGTCAGAGTAGCCTTGGATGTAGCGCTTAACCACTATGGTTGGTCTGATGAAAAAGCACTAGCCTTTTGGCAACAGCATATTAAAGGAAAAGACGATATTGCTATTCGTGAAATTAACAGGATGAAACGCTGGCCTGCTCAAGTAATTACCTATAAATATGGATCTGATAAAATTATACAATGGAAAGCAGCATGTTCCAAAAAATCAGATTTTAATCCTAAAGAGTTTCATAAAAATATTTTAAAAAATGGCTCGTTGCCCTATGCTGTTTTAAAAAGACAAGTTGGATTGTGATGCTTGGCAATAGGCAGTAGGCAGTAGGCAGTAGGCAGTAGGCAGTAGGCAAATTTAAAAAATTAGAAGCTTTTATGTCGCTGTAGGAGTTTTATCTTTTATATATTCTAATTGATATGGAAAACATTGCTTCGCGAATTTCATAAAAATGACGTTGGCGCAAATTTGCACCTTATGACAAACACACTCCTATTAAATATCTAAACTTAAAACTAGTCTCCGCTACCGCAAGTTTGTAACTTGTGGTTCCATTCTCTATTCATAAAACACAATACAGTGAGCGACAAGCTAAGCACGCCAGAGCTGTAGCTAGAAAGTTCTGCCCAGAAGGTGCTATTGTTATCATTACAACCTCTAAACAAGATAAAGACCAATATGCACGTTATATTGCTGAAGTAATATACAATGACCCTAATATTTCTGATTACCTTATTGATAAAAAAGTAGCAAAGCTTTGGGAGCAGTAGTTCTGTGTTGCAAGAGTGAAAAATATATTCCTAAAACACAAAAACCACAACATTGCTGTTGTGGCTTATTCTATATTCTATTACTCATACTCGGCACAGAAAACATTTCTGCGCAAACACGTTTACGGCATATCCGAGCTATCTGGATTAAAACGATCTTCCCATAATTTCTTTCTATCCAAAAAAGCAGACAGATAAGCTTTTTTATCTGTTTTTTTTAAAATATAGTTTTCTAAATTAGACTCTTCTTTTACTCTTTTGAAAAACAAATAGCCTTCCTCTCCTTCATATCGCATTTTAAAACTATCATTATCAACAACTTCAATAGTACTTGATTCTATCTTGTCTCCATTATCATCTATAAAATAAAAAACACTTCCTTTTAATAAATATTTTTGTTTTGATCCAAAATCGTAACTTTTATCATGATATGTAACAAATGTATCGTGATTAATGTAGCTTTCAGTATAGGTATATTCTTTAGTAAAAGTGTTCTCATAATTATACCAATTTCCCATTATATTAAAATTTTCTTCTTGTCCTTTACACGAAAAAACGATAAAAAACAAACAACATATAATATATTTCATCTTTCTAATTTTTTGGAAATTTAATAATTTGGTTACCATCATTTATTGGTGTTAATTGATTTTCTACTGGATTATAAATTCGTTTTGTTACCCTTTCATAAAAATCTTTACCTGTAAAATTAATCCACAATAAAGTAGGAGGGTTTCCGTTTTTATCTTTTTTAATCTTAGAAAACCTTAAATGATATCTATCTCTAGAGCCTTCTAAATATCCATAGTCGTTAAATGAATCTACGTAAATATCCCATGTATTTCCTTTATCAAAATAACTTTTCATATATCTTTTGTCATAACCAATCTCTACACTATTTCCTTGGTCATCATAGATTATTTGTGTTTCAAAAACATCACTACCTCCCAAGGTTCGAAGTCCTATTTTTGCAGTTTTATTCATCTGACTTTTTTTATCAAAAAATATAATATTGGATAGGTAGATCAATTTATTATTATTAGAAGCTCTATTTTTTCTTATGTAAATTGCCCATTCAATGATCCTATTTACTATTTCGTTTTTATCTTTACTTCTCAAATCAATTTTCTGAGGCATATCAGAACTTTGTTGTCCTTCATCACCATTCTTTGCAGATGAATTACTTTTATTTCCCCTTTCATGTGGTGGAATATACATGTTATTTTCATCATATCTATTTCTTCCAAAAACATCCTTAGCTTCTCCACAAGTTGGACATGCTGCGTTAGCACCACTTGGGTCAGCCCAAAATACGGGATTACTATCAAAAGCTACATATGGAGACATTGAATGGTGTGTTACTGGATCTATCGAAGTAAATCTAGCAATCGCTGGATCATACTGACGCAAATCCATCTCATAAAGTTCGAGTCCTAAACCTTCTTCAAGCTCAATCCCATTATACCCAAACTTCCCAGCAACCCCATTTCCTAGGGGGCTTCGGATATTATTATACCCTTTATGAGTAAGTCCAAATGGATAATAATTCTTCTCATCAATAATTTCGGTAGCCGCATCAATAACGCCATTATTATCAGCATCTTGGTAAGACAATCGTACGTTCCCTAAATGGTCTTTATATTGATAAACATACTCAAAAGCGCCGTTATTATTGTTTACATAGCCCTCTGGATGGTTAAAGAATTCTAAAACATTGTTTTTATAGATATAGTTACCCGCATAAGATTGTGTAGTTCCATCACTAACAGTTTTACGAAGTTTTACTCCTGTAGCATCATAAACATACTCAATGTTTCCGTTATGTTCTGTATTGACAATAGTAACTTTTGTCGGTAAGTTTAAGTGATTGTATAGGATTTCAATGATGCCTTTATTAGCGTCAGAGATCATGTTGCCATTAAGGTCATAACTATAATCATCTAAAGAATCTGTAGCTGTATTAACGGCATCATCTTTAAAACCATATTTATCCAATGTTGCGGCATCAGTAACTTTCATTAATCTGTTACCACTATCATAACTATAGCTAAGGTTATCCATTACTCCAAAATCACTTGCCGTTCCTAGTACTGGATTATCTACCACATGCCCTTGTCTGGTTAAAGACATAATATTCCCCATTTTATCATAAGATATCCCAGACACATCATAATTGCTAAAAGAATTCGCTCCAGTTGCAGCGGTAATTCGGTTTAGGGCATTGTAACTGTAGGCATAGCTTTTAAGGCTACTATCTGTATTGGCAGTACGCCAACTTGTTGCCGATATGTTTCCGTTAAATAAATGCACTCCTGAACCTGTGTTATAATCTAGCTTAAAGTTAAACAATTTATTGGTATTGCTAACATCGTTAATACCTCTTAGCCATCCTCTAACATTATAATCATAAGCTATATCTTGTAATGGGTTTGTTTCGCTATTTCCTACTTTTTTACTTTCCAGTTGCCCAAGTTCATCATAGGTATTGCTTACTATAAGTTCGCCAGCTGCATCTGCTATTTTTGCAGAAAAGGTACGATTTGTAGTTGCTATAAAATGAAATCCATTTTTTAAGGTAACACTATTACTCGCTATCTTACTAGTGCTAGTTGTTATGCTTTGTGATAAAACTATGTTTAAAGGCTCATTGCCTCCTCCGGAACAATCATAACCCAAAGTTTCATCTCCCAAACACTGGACCTGAGAGAGTAAACGTCCAGCATGGTCATAGTTAAAATTGTCTAAGGTAACAATTGTCGTTCCTGCTTTTGTGTGCTGAATTCTACTATGTGTTGTTCTTCCAATAAAATCTAACTTAAATTCGCTAATATCTACGGTTTCAAGGTAGTCATTTTTACTATACGCATAGATATTCCTTGCTTTTTCATCATAATAACTTACGGTTGTTATCCAATTATCAGTATCTAATACTTTTACTCGACTTCCTGTTGCCAATCCTTTTAAATTTGTGGTACTTGTTTTACCAAAAGAAGAAATGCTTGTAGTAGCACCAGCACGATTAAATGTGTAATTATCATAATAATTAACAGTAAGCACTTCTATATTTGTATCTGGGTAATTAGCATTGGTATAATAAGAACCATCAACGCCTGTACCAGTAGTTACTTTTGTCTCGTAATTTTGTTCAGGTGTTTTGCTGTCAAAAGTGGATTTTATAGTCGTTATATTATCTATTCCAGTATAGACCCCTGTATAGACTACTCTTCCAAAAACATCATACTTGGTAAACATCCACGGGTTTAGCGCATCTCTGGTCATCACTGGACGGTCTAGCTTGTCATATACGATATATTCGCGCTCTTTTCCTGGTATTTGCTTTTCTACCAATCTATTTCTGCTGTCATACTGGTATTGGTAACAAAGATTTGCCAATTCTGATGTACTTACTCCATCGGTTAAATTTACTTTTGGTGGTAATACGTAAGTCAAATTCCCGTAATCATCATAAACATAATAGGTGTCGTGTGCTGTTGAGATATTGTTAATGTTGGCATAGCTACGTTTTAATAGTACTTGTCCTTGTTTGTCTTTAAACTCTTCTGTAGTATGGTTTTTACCAGTGGTCCAATTTTCATCTTTGGTAACCGTTTTGTAGAGTTCTGCAGCGGCATAAAATGTACTTGCGTCTAGAGAAGGTGCATAGCTCGCTGTTAAGCTTACGGAAAACATACGCACATTATCATTGGCTGGGTTAGTGGTATTTGCTGGGTCGTGAGTATTGGTTTGGTAATCGAACTGTATTTCATGTCCACTTCCTAATTTCCAAGCTGCGCCTGGTGCTGCCTGCTTTAACACCCTGTTTAGTGGTGAGGCTTCAAACTCCTTTTCTGAGAATGCATTAGCATCTTCAGGTAAAGTTACCCCTGCAAAATCTAAGGGATATTTATTTTTATAAAAGGTTTGAGTCGCCAAACCTACATCCCCTGTTCTTATCTGTCCATTAGAGCTTCCATTGCTATAAGGTAGGTAGTCTTTTGTCTGCCTGCCATAAGCATCGTAAGTATAATGCGTAATAATATCTTCTCTACTTCCTCCTGCATTAATTGCAATGCTCTGTTTGGCTCTTCCCAAGCCATCAAAATATTGTATGGATGTATTTTTATCATCATTAGGAACCAATGCTAAAGAATCCAACATTTTTACAGGAATCGTATATGTGGTACTTTTAACATAATTTTCTGTCTGGGTTGCTGTTTGTGCTAGTATTATATATGGGAATAACACTAAAAGGAATATTATTTTTCTCATTGTTAACTAGTTTTTATAGTGGTATTCATTGTTACTTAAAATGTTATCCTCTGCATCTTTTACATATTGAAGTCGATTAAAACTATCGTAATAGTAATAGATAGTTTGACCCCGAGCATCAGTCATACTAGTTACTCCTATAAGCGGATCATAAGTATAAGAAGACATTGTGGCATCATCTGGCAATGCATTACGTAATGCTGTTAATGCTATACGCAGTTCTTCTTCTTTACAGGAGACAGTACGGCAATTGTCTGTATCAAAATTAGAAGCATTTACTGCTGCAGTAATAAATGATTGAACAGCTCTTAAATTAGCAACTGTAAAATTCTCTATTTTTGCAATCGGTTGGGTATCATTATATCCCCAGATATAATACACATGTGTACCCTCTTTTTTAGAGAGTTCTTTTACATTTCCATTGGCATAATAGCTATGAAATACAATATTATCTTTTAAGATCTCACTCTTTTTTGCCGTTTGCATGTCTTTAGGTAATGTTAATCCATCAATAGTTTGGTGATAATTGGTACGTTTAGTTGATAATAATACACTATTCTTATATGACTCTACCTGTACTGGTGTTGATATCCGATGTTGTGTTTTTAGATTATCAATAGCTTGTTTTTCAATTATCGTTAGATTCTCATGACCTAAATCATTATTAAAATTAACGTCACTAGGATAATAGGTCTTTGTTTTAAAAAACTCCCCTTTACTATTTGTCATCTCAACTCTCGTTAATTGTAAATGAGCTGAATTGTCGTAAAAATAGTTATTAACAGATGTTGTTGGATTTGCACCATTCAAATCATACAGAATATTTGTTTCTTTTGTTTTATATATCCAATTTGTAGGCACATGATATGGAATCATTGTATAGTTTGCAGGAGAAAGTAAAGACGTTGTTGAATAAATTTCAGGAGTTCTAAGTCGTACAACAAAACCTATTAACGATTCTTTATAAGTATTTACATTATCATTATAATAGGTAGAAAACGGTATAGGAATATAATTTAAATTTGCATAATCATAAACCGTTGTTTGTACTGGAACATCTACATTATTTATACGTTTGAATATTTCTTTTTTTAATGGAATATTCCTTAACCATGAATAATCAATAGTAGGGCCTGTTTCCCAATCAACAGTTTTAAATTGATCTTTAAACTTGGTAAACTTATGGATGGTTTTACTGTCTTCTTCCAAAACGGTAACATTTTCATAAAATACATTTCCAACATTATAATAGCTATTAGACGATCTTTTGAGCACTTCTTGCACGTTGTGTGTCAGCGAACTAGGATCGAGATAATGATGTTCTACAGCCTTAATCGTTTCAATTTTTCCTGAAAGATATCCAGAACTTACATTTACATTTGATGGATCAGTATACTTAAATTGTTTTCTTAAACTGACATTATTGCCTTCCGTTTTGTTAATCAATTCTTTTATTCTCAATCCACCTCCAGTTAATGTTCCAGTATATTCATACACACTATTCCAAGACACTTGAAATGAGCCCCCTATACCATCTACGAAATTCTGAACAGATAAAACATAAGTTCCTGCGTTTATATATTCTTCCTCACTAACAAAGAATGGCCAGCTAATATTGTCCCCTGTAAAATGCATGGTTTTAACCACTTCATTAGTAGTATTTTTTTTGATCTCTATGATTGTTCCAGGTGGGACAAAACCTGATGGGCCAGTATTCCCTAAATGTTCTATTTTCCCCTCTATAACCATCACTCCACTATTACTAATTGTAAATGGTGCTGAAGTTACTGTATTAAACAAATGCGAATCATTAAATGTAACGTTTCCCCCTATTAATTTATTAAACCTCTTTTCTGTTCCCTCATATTCATTCAATTCATATACAAATTCTGTGCTTCCCCCAGTTGGATAATTTATTTTTTTTAAGGATCCTTTTTTTGTAGAATACAAATCTGGAATTCTCGTACCTCCTGAATAAGCAAAATCACCTGCAATGTCCTGACCAATTGGTTGATTCGTACTACTCTGATATCCCCATAAATCTTTGGCTTTAGAGTTTATTGAAGGCAATCCACCTCCATTATACTCAAATAAATATGCTGGTTTCCCTAATTCTTGAACACTGTTTAAAAAAAATCTTTGTGAAGATGAAAAAGAATGTGAAAAATCAACTTCTTTAACCATGATGTCTCTATTAAATATAGTAACCTTACTTAATGGACTTAATTCTCCCAAAGGAGTACCTGTAGTAAATTCGTAACTAAAAAGAACTGACTGATTATCAAATGTAGTCGTTATCCTTTTTAGTCGTTTTCCACTCACATTCATTATAAACTCTACTTGCTGTAAATTATCTGAAAGACCATAAGGGTGATTACGGTAACGAGGTAAGATAAATTCATGTTTTATTGAAGAATGTGACTTATAAGAATAGCTGATTTCATCATATTCAAAATTTATCTCTTCTCCATCTGTTAGAATAATTTTACTAATTCTCCAATTCTTATTTTTTACTGGACCTCCGGAATTTATCAACGAGTAAGATAAATCCAATGTTGTACTATGGCTTACTATATATTCTAATGCTCGAAAAACAAATTGTACGCCTTGCTCATCTGTTAGAACAAAACCTTCTATTGTTCCTTCTCCGTTTGAGGTTCCTGGAATTTCTTCAATTTTAACACTTGCATAAGGTATAGTATGGGGTTTACGCAGCTGATTATACATAAATTTGCCACTATTTCCGGTAAAATAATAGGAAAAAGTATCAGGAGCTCCGTCTAATAAATTGTAAAATGTATCTTGCCCAAAATTATATCCTCTACTAAAAGTAAGCATCGTTGCAATAGTTGGAGTTGCAAGCAACTCCTTTAAATCTCCTCCAGTTCCTAATGGAACACCACTTGCCCCTCCAGACCCGTTATATGCAAAGGCGTTAAAATAATTTTCGTACATTTCATTCATTGCAGATTGATCTTCTCCTACTCCGATATTTGGAGTAAAATCGTATAAATCATTTACAGTACACGAAATCATTCCTCCAAAATTTAAGTTCCATCCCATACCAATATCTGGGTTGTTTTCTTCTACTTTTACTCCAGATGTATGATAACTTAGAGATAAAGGAAATTCAAAATCCTTGTGTTTTATAGAATAAATAGGGACAGAAACATTAGCTGTTCCTGTTGCATGTCCAATTGGTATTTCGCCATATTTTTCAAAAGAAAACGCAGATGGTATGGAAGGTATTTTTACTGCTTCATCTAGATCTTGCCCAAACATCATCATGTTGATCAGAATGCAAAATGTTAATAAATAATATTTCATAATTATATGTTTTCAAGTTTTAAAATTCGCTTCTCTAAAGCTGTAATTTCTTTTTCTAATTAGCTGTTCTTAATAGTTCTTCAATGCGTTCCAATCTGTCAGACAGTTTTTTATTTTCTTTTTCAAGAAGGTCCATCTTTTTAGCTTGCTTATTTATTTTTTTTATCTCTTTACCTTGAGCAATTGTATACAGGGTTAACTCTTCTATTTTTTGCAATAGTTTTATGTTCATCTCTGCTAATAGCAATCCATTTCCTTGCATTTCTTTTTCAGAAGCGATTCCTGGAAGATGCTTGTTTTTTGCAACATAACCCTCTATAAACTCAAGAGAAGGCAAGTTATAATCCTTTTCAAAAACAAAATCTGCTCCAGCATTTATCGTTACTTTAACTTCCCGAGAATGGATATTTCCTGCTACTGTTAGTTTTGAATCTGGGGTACTGGTTCCTATTCCAATATTGCCATCAGACTGAACTAAAAATCTAGAATTGCCATTATTATCTTCAATAAGTAATGAAGGAGTAATACCGCCAGATGCGTTTTTTATTTTCAATCCTTTTCCTACACCCCCAACATTTGAAATAATAGCAGCCCAATATGTATTGGAAGCTTGAAGTATTTGAAGTTTACTAGTTGGCGTAGAAGTACCTATACCAACATTTCCATTTTGTTTAAACACAATTCTATTTGCACTAGAACCTCTTGGTCTGAATTCCAAATAATCGTTATTTCCATATTGCCCAATATCCCAAAAATTTGAAGCAGATCCTTTCATCCTTATATATGTCCAATCTGTAGCATTGGTGTTTTCGATAAATAAACTGGCTCTGCTGTTCTTAATGTGTAAATTAGAATTAGGACTTGTTGTCCCCACCCCAACATTACCATGTACAGGAAAGGTGTTTTGCGCAGCTGCGCTAAATGTCATTATTAACAGTAGTACTATAAAAGTATTTTTCATTATATTTTCTCCTTTTTAGTTTTTATCTATCCTTAGTCTTTAACTATTCTAACCGATGCATGATGATCAACATCGCAACTATTGCTCATAGTAAATTGCACTCCTGACAAAAATATTATTGGATCATTTTATAATATCGACTAACAGTTAGTTAACGTTTTTTCTGTAATTTATAGTAATTACACATGCTTATTAGTTGCATACAAACACATGTCTTTAAGTGTATATCTTTCAAATATATTCTATATAATGCCTATATCAAAATTTAAGCTCTTCTTTCTTCAAACTTTTTTACTATTATTTTACCTTATTTAAGACAGCCTTTGTACCATTTAAATTGATAACAATTTTTACAACACCTCAAACCGCAATCGCCGCTCATTGCCCAACTCATCCACAACAGTAATAACATGCCATCCTTTACTCGGTAGCACTCCTATCTCATGGAAACTTTCGGTTTGTTTGATAAAACGCTCATCTAAATACCAAAACACCTTAGTTGCTGGTTTGTAATGTGCTAGTTTTATAATTACATCGTTTAATTGCCCGTCAAAATTTTTTGCCAATGCTATTTTTGCCCTGTTTTTAGGGTAGATAAATTCCATTGCCGTTTTGGTTTCTAAAAAACAATCTTCTCTGTAGGCTGGAACTGTTTTATACCTAGGGTTTTTCCTTTTGTAATAATATTCCATCAATGGAGGCAATACAAACCACGATTCTGTTTTTATATTGGAAAGGGCTTCACAGGAAGCATTCACTCGAAACTGTTTATTGATGTCTAAATGCACCAATTTATGGTATTTACAAACTTTAGAACGCATTCCTACAGCTGTAATCCATTGTTTTTTAACTGGGCATATTGGTGATGCTAAATTTCCGCTTTCCGTACAAACCTCAGCTTCAATCATAGCATCTAAAGGTTTTTGAAACCATTTTGATCTTGGCAATACATCAAAAACATCAAATAAAATTGGAGCAGCACTTTTTACTCCGGTAATATTTGGTCTTCCTTCTCCATCGGCATTTCCTACCCAAACACCCACCACATAATCTCTAGTAACACCAATTGACCAAGAGTCTTTATTCCCGAAACTAGTTCCTGTTTTCCAGGCTATTTGCTTAGAGGAATCATAAAATTCCCATGCCTCATTACCTTCGGGTCTATTTACTTCTTTCATCGCTTCAAAAGTGAGGTAAATACTAGCCGCATCAAAAACAGGTTTCTCCGAAGTCTTGCTTCCAAAATCCAAGTCTTTTTCCTTATTTACTACTGGTTCCGTAAATTCATTGGTAAAATATTCACTTGATGTTTTATTGAAATTATTTAGCGTAGCTGCCAGGGAAGCATAGGTTTTACATAAATCCCAAAGACTAGTTTCTGCGCCTCCTAAAATTAATGGCAATCCATAATAATCGGCTGATTTTGTAATCCCCCCTAAGCGAAACGCCCTTAATTGGTCTCTAAATTTCCCTAGCCCATAACTTTGCAACATTCGTACCGCTGGAATATTTAAGGATCGAGATAATGCCTTTTTTGCCGTTACCGCTCCATCATAACGCTCGTTGAAATTTTCTGGTGAATAACCCGCTATTTGTGTGGGTACATCTGCAACTAAACTTTCAGGCAATAATTCTCCCCCATCTAACATTGCAGCATACAATAACGGTTTTAATACAGAACCGGTACTCCTAAATGCCCTAATCATATCTACATCTTTTTCATGCAGCTTATCTGTTGGAGTATTGCCAACATAGGCCAATACCTGCCTTGTTTTTACATCCATCACCAATACCGCAGCATTATGCACTTCGTTTTGTTTTAAAACGCGGTAATGCTTTTTTAATATTGTATTTACGGACAATTGCAGAGGCAAATCTATAGTTGTTTGGATGCGATCTCCTTTTTGTTTTTTAGTTAGCTGTTCTAATAAATGTGGTGCTATCCTTGGTAGTGGAAACGGTTTTTTAGGCAATTCTTCTGCCAATGCCAGTTGATAAGTAAGACTATCTATTTTTTGATTGCTTACTAATTTTCTTAGCAATCTATTTCTCTTTTTTAGTAATAATTGTTGATTTTTTCCTGGATAAATTAAACTTGGTGTATTTGGAAGCACCGCTAATGTTGCACTTTCTGCCCATGATAGTTGTGATGATTGCTGTCCAAAATATCGCCAAGCTGCCATTTCTAAGCCTACTACATTACCCCCAAAAGGAGCATTATCACTATATAGTTTTAAAATCTCTTTTTTAGAATCTCTAAACTCTAATCTGGTGGCTAAAATAAGTTCAATTGCCTTTTCGAAATAACTCCTTTTTTTGCCCTTTCGAGACAAACGTATTACCTGCTGGGTAAGTGTGCTTCCTCCACGGACAACTCTCCTAGCCCTTATATTTTGTTCTAAAGCCCTAAAGATAGAAATAGGATTAAAACCTGGATGTTTATAAAAATATTCATCCTCGAAATACCGAATACACTCTTGAAATTTATAAGGGATACTATCTGATTTTGGAAATCGCCACTGCCCATCAGTTGCAATTTTCGCCCCTAATAATTCTCCTTCTCTACTTTCGATAACCGTTGCTGTTGGCGAATGAAACAACTGTTTGGGTAAACAGAAATAATAGAAAGCTAAAAGCATCAAAAGCAAGATCACCTTTATCTTATGCCTAAGTATATATACTTTGATTTTTTTCATTTATACTTTTCAAAGTATGGAGATACCAGTACTGAGCATCAAGAAGTATAACACAAGGTTTCTCAATACTCAGTACTATAATCTCATCTCTATTTCACAACTTTTACCCACTTTCCTTTGGTATGTACAGCAAAATCATTGTCGTACATCGCTTCACATTGTATTCCTGGAATATAATAGCTTCCTAAATACGATGCGTTCAATAAAATACGGAAGGTTTTTGTTTGATTCGCTTTTAAATCAAAATAGAAGTTTACCCTATCATCTCTAATATCGGTATGCTCCACTTTATTATCTGCAAAACTTCCAAAATCGGTAAATCTAGTATTGATAATTTCCCATCCACTAGGGAATATCTCGGCTAGCGCAACGTCTTTAACGTTTACCGCCTTGGTATTTGTGATTTTTACCTCAGCAATAAAATTAGTTCCTTGAGATAGCGATGTTACTGCTATTGAATTTCCGCTTTTATTTACATAACGAACACTTGCATTAAGATTCCGAACAACAATCTCTTCTTCTCCAATTGGTAATATTCCAGAATTTAATACCTTAACAAAAACAGCATTACCTTCTTTATTATTTAGTGTAATGGTATTGCTTCCCTTTTTGATAGTTAAACCACTTTCGGCTAATGTTTTTGCTGATTTTACAGTACTGTTTTTTCCGTTGACACTCACTTTTACATGTATGCCTTTACCACCAACCAAATTAGCAAACTTTGCCATTGCCATTAAACTATAAGCGGTAGTTTGTGTACTCATCCAGCCTTTTTCACTAAGTCCTTTTGCTATAATTTTAGCCAGCTCTTGAGCTTTATTCATATCTTTTAGCAATACTGTAGCTTCTAATGCCATAGCTCTATTTCTTGCCAATGAACCATAAGTGTTGCTGTATGAAGAGGTACTCGTATATGTTACTCCAGATCCACCATCTTCAAATAACGTTTTTGCTGCTGTAGACTGCCCTATTAATGCATATGCTGCTGCTAACCTATGTTTTGCTTCATCTGACAAATCATTTGTTTCTCTTAACCTATTCATAGCTGAAACGTCTGCACTTTCTGAAAGTGCTAATGTATATAAACGATATGCCTGAGATAAATCTGATCTATTGCTGTTTTTTCGCCATTGTTTAGCCTTCTGTTTTTGATAGGCAATCCATTTAGATTTGAAACCAATTGGCAACACATATCCTTTTTGTTCCGCTTCTAATAAAAAGTGACCTGCATAACTAGTTCCCCAATCATTAGCATTACTTTGCCCTGGCCAATACGATAATCCACCATTAGATCGCTGAAAATTACTCAGTCTCTTAATTCCTTTTTTGATATTGCCTTCAATTTTTGCCTTTTTCTCTGAACTCAATTCAAAAATATCAGCAAGATACAATTGTGGAAATGCCCCTGAAGTTGTCTGCTCAACACAACCATGTGGATACTTAATAAGATATTTCATCCTTCCTGTAAAGTCCATTGATGGTAATGTCGATAATTCTATTTGCGCAGTATTACTTCCTGTTATCCCAAAAGTTTCTAATGATATGGTCTGACTTCCATTCGCAGCTAATACAATATCGCTACCCTTGGTTGTTTTTGGATTAGGGTTTACTACATCAATCTCTACTTCGTAGCTTGCTTTTTCCCCATTACCCGAAGCTTCAATAGTTACTTTAGAAACTCCTTCATCATTGGTGATTTCCAAATCAAAATAGGTCATTTTTTCATCAGGCTCAGTAAATTTTAACTGTTGTGTTTTACTACCAACAATCTTAAATCCTTTGCTAGTTTTAACTTTTACAGTAACATTTTTTACCTTTTTCTCCATTGCAAAAACAGTAATTGGCAATCGTACTTTTTCGCCTGGAGATACTTTTCTAGGCAATGATGCCAATAGCATTAGTGGTTTACGAACTGGTGTTGTTTTTTCTGCCCTTCCGTATGCACTACTGGTATTATTTCCTGCGATAACCATGGTTCTAACAGATCCTACATATTTAGGAATTGCAATATTATGCGATCTGGTCTCTCCTGCTTTTAAATAAAAAGGGCCTTTATAAATCACCATTGGTTTAAACCTATTCGCCTTTTTATTATTTGCTCCTGCAGCTTCATCATCGCCTCCAATAGCAAAAATCTGATCTATTCTGCCTCCAAATGCGCCAATAACATCATCATAAATATCCCATGTTTTTACTCCCAATGCTTCACGAGCATAAAAACTACTCCATGGATTTGGTGTTTTAAATCGGGTTAGATCTAATAATCCTTCATCTACAATTGCTAGTGTATATGTCATTGCTTTTCCATCAGACTCAGAAACTTTTACCGTAATCTTTTCTTCAGGCTCTAACACATCTGGCATTTTAATCACTGGTGCCAATTTTGTTACTGGATCCTCTACCTGTATTGGTACCATTCCGTACATACGTATTGGCAAATCATTAGCCGTAGCTCCATGAGGTTGCAACAAGGTAATATTGATGTATACATTAGGGGAATACAACTCTTTTATTGGCAGCTCAAACTTTGTTTCTCCTTTCTCTGGTGTTACCCATAACGATTCTAATACCTCACTACCGTTTTCTATAGTAACCAATGCTCTTCCGATGTCTCCACTTGGGAAAGTCACAATCGCTTTTTCTCCTACCTGATAATTTGTTTTATCTGTAGAAATCATTAGCATTGATGCTGTAGATGGATCATTTTTACGTGATTTTCCTGCCCATCCTGGCCAATCTATATACACGTCTTTTCCTGCTGAATGTTTTCCGTTAGGGTCTTTAACAATCACCAAATAACGTCCCCAATCTGGATATTTTAATTCAAATTCAAAAGTACCTTTCCCTGATGCATTGGTGCTTACTGTTGTATTATAAACCGGTTCTTTATAACTAGAACTATTGTATCCTGATAAGTTATCTTCTGAGGTTTCCCACCACCATCTCCATCTGATTTTATAAATATTAACTTCAACATTTTTGACAGCTTTTGCCCTTCCATTTTCACCTACAGTAACAATTTCAAACTTCTGCTTAACATCTGTTAACAACATTCCTCTTGCTTTATCTCCCTTTGGAACACTAATCCCTACATAAGTTTGATAAGGCGAATATGGTTTGCTAAACACATCGGTGCTAAAATCTCCTCCTTCTTCATAAACCTTGGTAATAAAAGAAGCTTTTAACATTCCTGGAGAAGTTTTTGACAACTGCGTTTTTAGCATAAAATCTGCTTTTCCTTCAGCATCAATTTCGCCATCAAAAACCACTTGTTCTTGACCTGTGAATCGTTTAGAAGGATCATCAAAAATATAACCAGGAAATTTCTTGAATTTTGTTTCAACTGCACTAAATTTTGCTGTAACATCTGCTGCTAAGTTTTTCGCAATTGCTCCGTGCAACCACTTTACCGCTAAATGTCCTTTTACTGGTTTTGAATTGGTAATTAAATCTGCATCAAAATCTGCTTTTATTTTTAAACGATTTGGCTTTATCGTTTCTATTTTTAATGTTTTGACAAATGTTGCTCCACCAACAGAAATTTTTGCTTGCCAATTTCCGGTAGGTTCTTCTGAACTTGTACTTACCGTAAAATTATATACATTATTAATTCCTGAACGCTGTACAATTCTATTAGTAGTTTGTCCATAAGGATCTATTAGCTCCAATTTTATTGGATGTCCTTTTGGAAGCGGATTAGCATTATCTTCTAACATAAAAGTTAGGTAAATATCATCTCCAGGTCTCCAAACACCACGTTCTCCATAGATAAAACCTTTAAGCCCTTTATGCAATTTTACTCCCGAAACATCAAATTTACTTACAGACAGCACATTGCCCTCGTTTAGTTTTATATATGTTTTTTCGTTATTATGAGAAACAACTGCGAAATATACCTCAGCATCGGCATCAAAAAACGTAGTTCCATCAACATCGGTTACTTTTGTACCTAGTTCTTGCTGTTGGTAATTATAAAAAGTTACTGTTGCTCCTTCTATAGGCTGCGTAGTTACTATGTTATTAACACTTGCAAAAAACGATTTGTTTGTTCCTTTTTTAATCACAACTCCTAGATCAGAAGCCAATACATTTGTAGCTACTTTTTTATTGTAATAATAAGAGGTATGGCATGGATTATCTCTTTCGTACCAATCGTAATCGCTATTGTAATAACTTTCTGCATTATCCCAATAACTGCCTTCATCTTCTTCTTCATCAAAATTTTCTTCTTGAGTTTCCTCAGTACTAAAATTGGTGTTGCTACAAGTATAGGTGCTATAGGAAGGCTTAAAACTAAAAATAACTCTATAAATAGCTCCTTTTTCTGGTGTGATTAATGCATTTAAATCTACAGCAAAAGCTTTCCAATTTCTACTGCTTTTAGATAATTCGTTTTCTAACTGTATGGTTTTTTTAGCAACAGGACGAGATACTCTCCTTAACTCTCCTCCTCCCGATAGGTTTTGCTCTTGTAAAAACTGTAAAATATTATTTTCATAAATACGCAATACCGTAACATCTACCGCTTTAAGACTAACGGCTTCAAAATTCACCTTTAGATTGTTAGAAGATGGTAGTATCGTTCCACTTTGAATAAAACGTATTTCTGGCTTTAACTCCTCAAAAGCTATACTTTGGGAATATGTTTCTTTAAGTTTAAATCCGTCTACACTTTTTATTCCTTGAAAGACTTCTAATAATGCAGCTCCTTTTACATCTACATTTGGATATACTCTTAATACATTTCCTTTTACTGAAAAACGTAATTTCTTTACCTCTGCTATTGCAACCAAACCTTTAAACTCTTGATCTGATTTTACAGGGTCAGAAAAATTGATTTCTAAATATTGACGTTCTGCATTAACAACCTTAACATCTACAATTACAAAATTGTCTTTTCCTGGTATAGCAATCTCTATATCATCCTTAGACTCTATATTAAAAGGAGCTCCATCCCAAGAAACCATAAGCTTAGTATCTTCCTTTTTTCTTTTTATACTATCAATTTTAAAAGAGAAAGAAGTTCCTTTTTCTGAACTATCTTCAAATTTTAATGCGATATCTTCCCCTTCTTGACTCGCTTTTATAAGCTTTTTCGCCATTTCTAAACTAAGCACATCACTACTACGCAATACGCCTTCTACATATTGCCACTCCTTACTATAAGATTGCAAATGTTCAGTAATTACATTAATCTGCTGTTTTAGCGTTTTCACCTTAAATGTAAACTCTTTATGCTCTTCGGGCACCTCTTTTATTAAACGCTCAAGATTTAAAGTAAACGTATACTCCGTATCTTGCTCAAATTTTGTTTCTGGTACAAAAGCAATTGTTTGATCATTAAGTGCTATTACTTTTCCTGATACCGATGGAGAAACCGTTAAAACATCATCATCCAATTCCTCATTGGCAGTAATATTCTCTATTGTCTTTGCCAATACTACTTTTACATCTTCTTCTGCCGAAATAACTCCTTTTGAGATCTCAGCTATATAACTTCTATATTCAAAAATCTCGTCTCCTTCAGTTGTTGCTGTTTTCTTTTTACATGAAAACAAGACTAGGATAATGCCTAGTAGCATCAATTTGTAATTACGCATAACAATTCTGTTTTATTTGGGGAATTATATTTACTTTTTATAAATTTTTACATCAAGCTTACCTTCACTATTCATGGAAGCTCTATACATACCAGCTGTGTTAAATTCCATTGCAACATTACCTTTATTATCTATTGCAACGATACCACCAGTACCACCAAGTTTTGTTAGTTTTTCTTGTATTACAGCTGTAGCTGCTTCTTGTAAGGAAATCTCCTTATATTCCATCATAGCAGCAATATCATAGGCAACAATACCTCTAATAAAATACTCGCCCCATCCTGTAGAAGATACTGCACATGTTTTGTTATTAGCATATGTACCTGCTCCTATTACTGGAGAATCGCCAATACGTCCCCACTTTTTATTTGTCATTCCTCCTGTGGAAGTACCTGCAGCAAGGTTTCCATTTTTATCTAAAGCTACACAACCTACTGTACCATATTTAGAATCTTTTATATATGGATCATAAAAAGATGCTGTTTTATTATCTCCATCATGATCTAGCTCTACTTTCGCCTTTTTTTGTGCTCTTTTTAAGGAGTTCATCCTGTTTTCTGTGAAAAAATAGGAAGGATCAACTATTTCCAGCCCTTGTTCTGCCGCAAAAAGATCGGCTCCATTTCCAGATAACAATACATGTTCTGATTTTTCCATTACTGCCAATGCAGCATCAATAGGGTTTTTAACTGTTTTTACTCCAGCAACAGCACCGGCATTTAATGTAGCGCCATCCATTATTGAAGCATCCAACTCATTAGTACCCGCATTGGTAAATACTGCTCCTTTTCCAGAATTAAACAAAGGAGAGTTTTCCATTATATTTATGGTTTTGGTTACCGCCTCTAAGCTTGTCCCTCCATTTTTAAGAATATTATGCCCTACTTTTATTGCCTCTTCCAGTTTTGCCGTATATGCAGCTTCTTTTTCTGGAGTCATATTCTTTTTCAATATTGTTCCTGCTCCGCCATGAATTACAATTCCAAAATTCCCTATTTCACTTTTTTCAATACTAGTTACTTTCTCCGTATTGCTTACAGCTATTTCAGCAGTTTTATCTTTACAGCTAACCATAAGTATTATTCCCAAAAGCAGGTATCCAATTTTCTTCATTACGATCTGATCTTTAATTTTGAATAAATATACTAAATATCATAGCATCATCTATGATTAAAAAACTAATAACATAAAAAACAATTTATTTTCTTCTTATCATAAAAACACACACATCGCTACAAATCAATCCTATCTTACCCAAAAGCATACCTTTTCATAGCCATTATACTGGTACATCTCCGACATAAACACGCTATAATCCGTGTAAATACTAGGGCTAACAATAGCGATGTCAGCTGACAGACATTTCAATTATTTCATCGTTTTTATGTTTTCTTAACGAGAAAACATGAGTTATTACCCATTTTTTTTACTGAAAAGCATCCTTTAAAATACTTTTGTCCCGAAGTTTTCAAGGTCTTCCAACCTAATAGGCTTTTTTAAAAACAAGTTTTAATTTTCTAACTAACTATTGAAATGTTTACAAAACCAATCTTATACCTAACCTTACTTCTTACAATTTGCTCTTGTTCTAAAGATGATCAATCAGAAGTTTATGAACAAGAAAACATTCTTTTATCTACTTCGATGAAAGAACAAAAACTACTCAATTTAATCAATACTTACAGAAAGTCTCATGACCTCGACAAGCTTAAACTAAATCGTTCTGTTATAGATGAAGCAGGAATCCACACATCATACATGTTAGATAAGAAAACATTAAGTCATGATAATTGGGATATTAGGGTTCAAAAAATTAATACCAATGAAAACTCTTTAGACTTATCAGAAAATGTCGCAAAAGAGTTAACTATACTAGAAGCTTTTACTGTTTGGATAAAAAGTACATCTGGACACAAAGAAACCATCCTAGGCGATTATTCACATACTGGAATAAGCATCAAAAAAGATAGTTTAGATCAGCTTTATTTTACACAAATTTTCTTAAAAAAATAGTCTCTTTTACCTGAACACTAGAAGTTATTTTGCTCTATTTTATTAAGAAAAAACACTTATTCTCCTAAAGTTTTAATTAGCACAAGCTATCGTACCGATTAAAACTTTAGGAATAGTAACTACGCTTTCCCATCAAACACCAAAAACATCGACTTACCGATAGTAAATTACCAACAAACAACACAAAAGAGTAAATCATCGAATATACCTTCCTTATGCCTAATTACTTATTCTTATCGATAAAAGAGGGGTTTTATCCATTATTTTTTACCAACTTTTTTCATTACCATACTTTAGTCCTGAATCTATTTAAAATAGATTTACCTCCCTAGAATCAACCATGAGCAGCTGTTAATTTTAAAAAATAACAATGCTCAAAAAAATATTTTTATCGGTATTCATTAGTAGTCTTTTATTTGCATGTTCAGAAGAAGATCTTGATGAATCCCTAGGTCCTGAAGCGGTCAACATTTCTTTGTCAATAGAAGAACAACAATTGCTAAACATGGTAAATTCATATAGAACTTCCAGAAGTTTAAGTAAATTACAACTAAATGACATTACTTTAAATGAAGCACATGGACACAGTAATTATATGCTATCCAAAAAAACCATTAGTCATGACAATTGGGACAATAGAGTAGCCAAAATCAACAAAAAAGAAACCGTACTTGCTCTATCCGAAAATGTAGCAAAGAACATTACTATACAACGTGCATTTATCAACTGGACACAAAGTACATATGGACATAAAGAAGCATTAAACGGAGATTACACCCATACTGGTATTAGCATCAAAAAAGATGACGATGGATTTTTCTATCTCACACAAATATTTCTTAAAAAATAAGACTCTTTTTAACTGAACACTATTTTGAAGTCTTTGTTTATTTGGTTAAAATATTCTTTTTAACAACCCACCTCAATTTGGCATAATTGCGTTACTTTTACTCTAAAAAGTAACGCATGGCCATTTTAAAACCCTTTAATTTAACCCAATGGATAGCTGAAAATAGAGCTACACTAAAACCACCCGTTGGAAACAAAAACTTATACAAAGACGCTGGCGATTATATTGTTATGATTGTGGCAGGTCCAAATGCTCGTAAAGATTATCATTTTAATGAAACCGAAGAGCTTTTTTACCAACTAGAAGGTACCATTAAAGTACATATACAAGAAGAGGGAAAGAAAAAAACTATGGAACTAGGTCCTGGTGATATGTTTTTATTGCCTGCAAAAATTCCGCACTCTCCAGAACGGTCTGCCAATTCCATAGGTCTTGTAATAGAACGCAAAAGAAAAGGCACTGGTATGCAAGACGGTTTGTTATGGTTTTGCGATACCTGTAATCATAAACTACATGAAGTATATTTTGAACTTCAAGACATTGAAAAAGATTTTTTAGCGCATTTTAAGCACTTCTATAGTTCCAAATCACTTAGAACTTGTAATAACTGTGGGGGTACTATGCCCGAAAAACAATAAGTCTATTTAATTTTATCCCATGAACTTACAAACATTAGTGACAGTATTTTTGTATGTTTGTTACAAATTTAACAATACGATAATAAAAAGTTATAAAAATGATAACAGAAGTATTAGCAAAACTCGGAATTTCAGCGGTAAACCAAGGAACCTCAACAGGAAACCAGTGGTTTTCTAATGGTTCTGAAATCGAATCATACTCTCCTGTAGATGGTAAGTTAATTGGAAAGCTAACAACCACCACAAAAGAAGATTACGAAAAAGTAATGCAAAGCGCCACAAGTGCTTTTACCGATTGGAGAACAAAACCCGCTCCATTAAGAGGGGAAATCGTTAGACAATTTGGAGAAAAACTAAGACTATATAAAGAACCATTAGGGAAATTAGTTTCCTATGAAATGGGGAAATCATACCAAGAAGGACTAGGAGAGGTACAAGAAATGATCGACATCTGTGATTTTGCAGTAGGGTTATCTCGTCAACTTCATGGACTTACAATGCACTCAGAACGTCCTGGACATAGGATGTACGAACAATACCATGCCTTAGGGGTTGTAGGTATTATTTCTGCATTTAACTTTCCAGTAGCTGTTTGGGCATGGAACACTGCTTTAGCATGGATTTGTGGAGATGTTTGCGTTTGGAAACCTTCAGAAAAAGCACCTTTATGTGGTATTGCTTGTCAGAATATAATTGCCGAAGTTTTAAAAGAAAACGACCTTCCTGAAGGAATTTCTTGCTTAATTAATGGTGATTATAAAGTTGGTGAGTTTATGACTCAAGATGTTCGTATTCCTTTAGTTTCAGCTACTGGATCTACAAGAATGGGTAAAATAGTTGCCAGCACTGTAGCACAACGTCTTGGAAAATCATTACTTGAGCTTGGTGGTAATAATGCTATTATTGTTACTCCAGATGCAGATATTAAAATGACCGTTATTGGTGCAGTATTCGGTGCAGTAGGTACTGCCGGACAACGTTGTACTTCTACCCGTAGATTAATTATTCACGAAGATATTTATGATACTGTTAAAGATGCCGTTGTAAAAGCATACCAACAATTGCGTATTGGAAACCCTCTAGATGAAAACAACCATGTAGGACCGTTAATTGATACCGATGCAGTTGCTAACTATAATAATGCACTAACACAAGTTGTTGCAGAAGGTGGAAATATTATTGTTGAAGGTGGTGTTTTATCTGGAGAAGGCTATGAAAGTGGTTGTTATGTAAAACCAGCAATTGCAGAAGCAAAACCAGAATTTAAAATTGTACAACACGAAACTTTTGCTCCAGTATTGTATTTATTAAAATATAGCGGTACTGTGGAAGATGCTATTAACATCCAAAATAACGTTGCACAAGGGTTATCGTCAGCAATAATGACCAATAACTTAAGAGAAGCAGAACATTTCTTATCTGTTAACGGATCTGATTGTGGTATTGCAAATGTAAATATTGGTACTTCTGGTGCTGAAATCGGTGGAGCCTTTGGTGGTGAAAAAGATACTGGTGGTGGACGTGAGTCTGGATCTGATGCTTGGAAAGTATATATGAGAAGACAAACAAATACGATCAACTATACAACTGAGCTTCCTTTGGCACAAGGAATTAAATTTGACCTATAAGCGGCATTAAAACGCTTTTATAATACAAAACGCCATTGTTCTTTATTGAATGATGGCGTTTTTTTTTAGACAACAGATCGCTTTTCTTTTGGACAAAAGACCGCTTCGCTCATAGAATCAAGAGAATAGACGCACCTCGTTATCTTTCATTTTTACCTCTCTTAATACTTTGTACTTTATACTTAATTCTTTTTTTTGAAGCCAATCGCGCTATCCGCTATAGTTTTTTGGGTTGTCACCACAAAAAAGCTGCCGCTGCTATCACGGCTAAAAACTACTAATTCCTAATCAAATTCCCGTTCTATTTTGGTAACATTAGCAATGTCTTTATTTAAATATTTAATGCTAATTTTTGGAGGTATTGAAATTTCAATACAGGTTTCTGTAAACACTAAACTATCCGTCGATAATTTTCCTTGAAAATCGTTAGACATCATTAGTCCTTTTAATATCAATTTAAACATCTTTTTCTCAGCATATTCATTCATCAACTCTTCAACTTCCTCTTCACTAATTTCTTTAAACCTACTAAAATGAATTTCAATTGAAGGAGGAACAGAAATTCCAACTAGCAATCTATTGGTTTTAAATCCTGCCTTTTCAATTAGCGGCAAAACATCAAAAACATCTTTTACATAATCAACAAACTTATCCTTTACATTAATCCCAAAATCACCAATCTTTGAAAGCCCATTTTTTAACTGACTTAATATTTGATCAGCCGAATCTGCAACTGTTGTTGTTGCTTTTTTTACAATTGATTTTTCTTCCATAACCACTTATTATTATACTAAAATAGCATATAATTTTATACCGTACTCATTTTAACCACGAAGCCCGTTCCTCAAAAACCATTTCACCTATTCCAAAACCTCCATTCCCTCACCCAAAACACTACTTCCCTAATTTGTAGTTGAACAAACCTCTCCTTTCATCTAGCTTTGAATAAAAACAAAGACATGAACAAATACATTTTAATACTCGCATTACCACTGCTTATCAGTTGTAAAAACCCAAAAACTGATATTGCAAAAAAAACTTCAGAAGGCGAAAACTCCCCTTCTATTCAACTCACTACTCCTAAAAAAAGTACTACTAAAAATGCAGAAATTGTATTTTGCCTAGATGCAACCGGCAGTATGAGTGGACTAATCGGCACCGCTAAAGAAAAAATATGGGATATTGTTTCTGATTTGGCGCAAAGCAATGATATCGATACCTTAAGAATGGGGATGGTATTTTATAGAGATCGTGGAGATGCATTCGTCACCAAACAAATACAACTCACCACCGACCTTGATGCCGTATATTCCGATCTTCTAGAAATGACCGCAGATGGTGGCGGTGATACTCCAGAAAGTGTAAACCAAGCCCTTAACGAATCGGTAAACGAAATTCAATGGTCTAATAGCCCAAATACCTACCGTACCATATTTGTTGTAGGCGATTGTCCTCCTCATATGGATTATAGCAATGATGTATTGTATACCGAAAGTTGTAAAAAAGCAGCTGAAAAGAGGATAACCATCAATACTATTAAACTGGGGTCAGGCTGCGCTGAGGCTATACCACACTTTAAAAAAATGGCAAGCTGTACTAATGGCGAGTTTTTACAACTAGACCAAGATGCAACAGATATTACTATTGCAACACCATATGATGATAAAATAAACAAGACCTCAAGAGCCATAGACGATTCCAGACTCTATTATGGTAATAAAGCGGAGCAAGCACTAAACAATAATAAAAAACAAAAATCATTAGATGTCTATGACAAAGGTTCTGCTACTGCAAACAGCGCTAGAGCTTCTTATAAAAGCAGTAAATCTGGACGTAAATCATGGATGGGATCCAAAGAAATTATTAGTGAGTATAAAAGTGGTAAAATTGCTTTAGACGAAGTTTCCGATGATGAACTTCCAACCGTACTTAAGGGAAAATCAACAACAGAAAAAGAACAAATCCTTAAAGAACTAACCACTACTAGAGATCAAAACATTGTAAAACTAAAAGAACTAAATCAAAAAAGAAGAGAATATATCGAACAAAAAACCAAAGAAAATGCTAGCAGTTCAGACAGCCTGTCTTTTAGTAAAGAAGTACTTAAGGTGATGAAAAAACAAGCGAATCGAAATTAGTGTTTCGCTTGTTTGGTCCTATCACAACATTGATAGTTCTTTTTTAATATTGCTAAAGGCCTGTGTATTATATTTTTTAAAAAAATAATCGGTTTTATAAATAGCATCCGTCTTTAAAAAAGAATCTAATACCTTTTTTCGCCCTGGATTATATACCAAATTTGGAAACACAGCATACTCTTTTCTAATGCTTAGCATATACTGTTGGTAAACCTCCCATTCTTGTCCTAAAATAGCAAGATCGGCATCATTAAAATAGTTGATATCACTATCAAGAGATAATTCATGAAGTTTGGTTGCAGAAATTTGTTTTTTGCAACCAATAATCATATCTGTAGGCAAGCCAATTTTCAACATTCTATTTTCAGCAAAAACCGCACTCTTATCTTCATTATCTGACCGCAACGTATTGTACACAATATCATGATAAAATAAGGTAAACATAACAGTATCCCAATCGTTTATTAAATTCTTAATAGGTAAAAGCGATTCCAATAACTTTTCTAAATGAACCAAGGAATGGTAATGCCTTTTATTAGTATAGCAATGTTCAATTTCTTCCCATAATTCTTCAATAAAAATGGCATCAGTAGTGTATTTATTTAAAAGCACTTCAAAAACATCTTTTAACATTCTAATTCCTGTTTATTTATCAGCTAAATTATAAATAATACCAATTAACCCGAATTTGAACTAAAAGAATTATTTGATTTCGACACAAAATCCTTTCAGAGTTTCACTCAACCTAACATGATCCTCCTCCAAGTCTGTTAAATCAAGTAGTTTTCTGAAAGAAAATTATATCGAGATTCTCGTCAATTATTTGATGATAAAAAACAAAAAAAAGCTACATCACACACCTGTTTCATTAGCTATGTGGTGTTTCTTTTTCTGTAATTCTAATGTTTTTAAAAGGAGCAGTTTCGCGTAGTGCTACGGTATTTGCAGAGGTATCAGCAAGGAAAACCACTTGTTTTCCTTTGCAAAAACTATCATTATGAATAGAACATTCATCTACTGCCAAAGCATGGCCATCTGATGGAATTCTAAAAACCGTAAAATGGTATTCTGGTTTTTCAGGATCGCCTTCAATTTCTAAACATTTATTTTCATACTTGTTTATTTTTGCATTCTCTTTTTTATTTTTTGGAACTATTCTCCCTAAAAGAATTCTACAAATATTAGTCTCTTTTTCTGCTTCATCAGGATTTGGAAACCAAATATGTGGAAAAGGATGATGCTCTACAAATAATCCACCCCCACCATAAGGCTCCATAACATAGTCTTTTATATAGGCTGGCAAACTTGTATCATACTCCATTCCAAAGAGCAATTTATCAAACTCCATAGAAAAAGGTTCAAAAGGCTCAAGAAGTTTTGCACCATAATAATGTAATGTTTCATGAAAATCGATATGATTAATATCTAGAACAGGAAAATCTACATTCATTTCATTTACCAAAAGAGAACCAGTACTTCCAAAAACATTTGACGACGCTCCAATAGATGGAAGTAAACCTCCCTCTTTTCCACTTATCCATTTGGCCTTTACCACTACAGAATTATTCTTTTTTGGAACCTTAGCATGCTTTTTAAGTTCTTTTAATTCTTTTAGCAACGAGTCTTTTTTCTTTGGATGATCAGAAAGAACTTTTATAATAGAATCTTGCCCTTGATGTAACTGAACAACTTGATGTTTTTCGATTGGCCCATAGATGCCTGTGGTTGTCATTAATGGTATTCCTTCGGCACTAGACCTAATAACAACAGCATCGTTTAAAAAATCAAAATACTTATCCAAAATCTCTTTTGAAGGCTTTTTTTTAACGTATTTCCATCTTCGTTCATTTAAAATTCTCTCTCTTTGCTTTGGTGATATTGTCTTTTTTGAAGAAACATTTGTACTCCTATCAACATGACTCATATGGTATTATTTTACTGTTTTTTGTTCAATTTTTCATCGCTAGTTTCCATGCAGGAACAGCCTTAAATGCAGTAACCATATCATAATCTAAACCTACCTGACCTGACCCAGAATCAAACGGAACTTGTCCATTATTATTCATAAACCATCTATTCCAATTTGGACTTCCTGGTTCATAAACTAAAGGTGTTCCATCTCCATTTGGAGTAGGAAAAACAATAGGGACTAAAAATGAATTGAACTTATATTGTGCAGAACTATGACAGCCCAAACACCCAACGGTACTTACGCCTCCATCTTTAAATACTTCACCAGATGTGCTCCTAGTTTCTGGCCCTGTGCTAAATACTGCTCCATCATTTGGCCCTGAAAGTCTTCCTCCCCAACCTAATGTTTGTATCGCGTAGGATGGTGCTTTTGGATTTATCCAATTTTCTGTAAGTGTTAGATCTATTGGAGCTGGAACTACGGCATCTGCCAAAGCCTTTTTCTTGGTAAGCTGCGCAACTTTTTTGGGATTATTTCCCCAAGTAGCCCCTAACGGAATCATTTTATCCCATGCTGTAGCTCCTGTTGCATCCTTATCATACACCAACGTACTAAACACCCATCCTGTACTTGGCGATGCTTTAGTATCTTTTACAATAATATCAAATTGCATTAATTTTAATGATCGTATCGTTGGTGATGCCCCTTTTAAAGCAGTTTCAGCTCCTGCAAGAACATCTGTGTATACATCCCAAGTTGCAGCGTTTTCTAAAGTACTCCAGTTATTAGTAGCGTTATTATAATTTATAAAAGCAAATTTTATGATTACACTTCCTTCTGCATATTGTGTGTTTTTTGCACTTTTAAAATTTGGTTTATAGGCATTTATCGAATCTGTTCCCCAAATATTATTCAATGTCTGGGCAGCAGTTTTATGATATAAAGTATATACATAAGTTGTTAACGATTCTTTTTGTGTTTCTCCAAGAGTTTTGGGAGCAAAACTAGAACCTATATACATTCCATGAATAGGCTCTCTTACCTGCCCTAACCATATGGATTGGTACCAAGGTTTATTATTTGGATTCCAACTATCATACTCATAAAGTATTTTTTTCATATCGGCAGATACGTATTCTTTTAAGGCTTCTACGTAAGCTAATGCATTTTCTTGGGTTATTGCGCCATTTTTGGTTACTGTTTTCCATGGATAAGTCTCTGGTGTTTCTACAGATCCCATTACAGGGTAATCATGTTTTAAAGCAAAACTAGTTCCAGTAAAACCATCTGGAAGAGACAAATAAGAGTTTTCAAATGGTAATATTCCTCCTTTCCTGTGATGTGTGACAGTTCCTCTTTTACCAGGTAATTCAAATGTTATCGTTTTCTTTAACTCTATATTATTTTCACTTATGTCTACCTTTGTTACTTTTTCTTCACAAGAAAAAAGAAAAAGCAATGCAAAAAAGGTCATCATGGGCATTTTTTTGTGGTGTATCATTGTTTTTGAGTTTTAAATGAATAGCTCTTTATTTTATTTTAATTTTCACTTTTAGATTGCCTTTATTATCTTTTAAACCTGAGCCATACTTCCCTTTTAAGTCATCATTAATAGATAATTTTAATATTCCACTTTGATTAGCTGGTATAGCAGTTGGTCCATTCCCTATTAAAAATGCAGGATATTCCCCAATTTTTCCTACAAGCGCTCCTATAGCTTCTCCAGGAAGAGCATATCCTGATGCTGCAATCATCTTTGGGGCTCCTCCATTAGCACCGTAACGTTTTCCGCTGTAAGTTTTTGGATCAGCAGTCCATTTTCCATACTGATATGTGATGGCATCTCCTTGTTTTACAGCTATTCCTGTATCTATCCATCCCTTTTTAGCAAAAACGGTAATCCCTACAGAATTTGTTACACTCAATAACGCTTCTTGATACGTCTGATAAAGATCTGGTTTATCAAAATTAGGACTGCTTACCAAAAAGCTAAAATCACTACCGGAAATTTGGGCATTTCCATGACAACCCATACAACCTCCCATATTGTATTGGTTTTTCCCTAATGCAACATTCTCAAATTCTGAATCAAAAGGGTCTGAGAAAGATCCATGAAAATTAGTCAGCTTTAAATCTGATTCTATCACATAATTTGCCATAAAATAATTTGAATCATCATTTCTATTTTTATAATCCGTAGGTCTAGCCTGTGCTCCGATTAGCTGATAATATTGCCATTTAGAATCTGGATTTAGATCTTTTATTAATGCTTTGGCATTAGCATTCACTGTTCGTATGGTTTCTGGTATTGTTCTTTCTATAACTGGGTTTAATCGATGGGGATCTACATCTACATAGTCATTACTGTTTACTTCTACAGTATCAATCCCTATGGTTTGCATATTGTTATTTCTAACATCTACTTGTTCAAACGAAGCATAAATAAATGTTGGATAATTCTTAGTCTTGTGAATAATATGCATTCCTATAAGTCCTAATGTCTCAACACTAGCTAATATTTCTCCATTATAATTATGCCCTTTTTTAAAGACTACTACCTTTTTTGTAATAAATCTGCTGGCAATATCTGTACTGTCTAATTTTTTAAAGGCTAATTTAATTTCAATAGCTCCTTCATTTTCAGAACCATCATCACCACAAGGAAGGCAGACATACCCTTTTGTGGTTAAACTATCACTAGCACACATTTGGGCTTTATTTAGTTTTCCAAATAAGGTCTTTGTTTTATTCGTTGCATTTGTCAAAGAAAGACTATTGGCATAATAAGTTTTAAGGTAATTATACTCCGTCAAATTAGTTTTTGCCATATACAGTACTTCACTCTTATTTTTATTGGCAAATAAATAGGCAGACCCAATTTCATTATCCTCATCAAGTACATTCCAATACTTGCTATTATTAAGAAGAGCTTTATTACTTATACTATCAGATTTAGCAAATGTATAGTTTGGACTCCCTGTCTCTAATGATTTAGAAATCATACCATTTGCAGGACGTAATTCGGTACGATGGGCATATGTTTCCCAAACTGCTAATGTGGGTGTTACTTTATTAGCTGTCCAACTTTTATTAGGCTCAAACCTATTTGGGCTGGCTTCTGTCCAAGCAGCTTCCCAGTTTAAGGCAAAAAATTCGTTCCAAGCAAAATTGGCAATATCCTCTTCAGAAGCACCAATTGGCAAATCATGAGGTACTTTATAATTTATAATAAGAGGTGTTGAAGAAGAAGAAGAAGGAGAACCATCTATTGTTGTTATAGTTACATTTTCAGTATCATTTATACAGGAATAGAAGAATAACACTGCAAAAGTTATGGTCATAAACTTGTATAAAACAGATTTGTTTTTGGTCTTCATGATGACTTGTTTTTTTGGTTTACCATTGATTAGTATTTATATCCTTTATTTTTAAGGTTTGGTCATATTATAATTTCTTAATAACGAATCGTTGGCCTTATCTTTACGCCCTTGATTAAACTGCTGAGGATAAGTTCTTAGTTTTAATGCCCAACTATAACTCATATCTGATGCCCCATAATGGCATCCCATACAACTTGTATTCTCTAATGGTTGTCGTATTCCTAATGAATCTGGATTTGGATTCTGAAAATAGGTCTCCATTACTGTATTTAATGCTCCAACTTGAGGTATTGGTAATCCTGACCATTTTGGATATGCCCTTTTTGCATTTTCTAGAGCCCTTTTATACACTTCTTTAATAGCGGGTAAACTTTTTGAATTTGGCTTTGGCCCTCTTGGATATAAAAATGGTTTGGCATAAAATCTTGCTGGGTCAGTTGGCCATTGTGTAATTACTAGTTGGTAGTTTTTCCACACCGTACCTTCTAATAGCTTTTGATATGTTTTATTTAGACCTACCGTTGATAATCCATCAGGGAAATTTGTAGTTTTTCCTGTTGGAGTATCAGGAATTTTATAAACCCTACTTACTTCTACAGGTATCCTTAGCTCTTCTTTTTGTGCTTTTTTTACGCTAAGAGCATCCGGCTGATATGAAAAGCCTTGCTTATAAACTTTATTACCATCGTTATGAAAAGAAGGCCTTATTTTACTTCCTTTTTGTGTTTTTACATTATCATTATGTTCGAAACTAGACCAAATTCCTTGTGCAAACTGTGGTGTTTTTACCACAATATGCAAACCAACCAATCCTACCAATTGATTTTTTTTTATTTCACCAGTAACTGCATCTCTAATGTTTGCTTTGGCTATAAAATATCGAGATAAATCATCCTTTTTTCTCCACGGTTTGGTATTGTCTTCCTCGGTAATCATAATACGCCAAGCCGACTTTATTTCAATCGAATTCCCGTTTACTGGTTGCTTCACAATTGTATTTGTTTGGGCTTGCTGTTCCGAAATAATTTTACCAGTAGCAGGATCTACTGGCAAAGGTGGCAATGTAGCTTGAGTAGGTGATTTTGGTAAGTTTTCTTTTAGATACCACTTGTTTTGCCTAATGAATTCATACATCACTTCATTCATTTGAAGATTGTATCTTACATATTGACGGTTTTGGTCTATTAATGGTGATGAAAAAGCCTCATCCAAATTCCCATGTTTTGATCCTTTTGACATTAAATCTAACTTAAAAGGGCGACTATAAGCAATAGCATTCCACTCTTTAGGAGGATTAGCAATGCTTTCTTTTGTATTTGGTAAAACAGCATTAAATGTCCTAAATGTTTCCCAAACTACAGGTACTCTATTTGGCTTGCTTTTATTGTTAGTATTATATTTTTTGAAATCTGCTGAAGTTATCTGCCTATCAGGAACTCCTCTATAGTTTTGATCGACTGGCCAAACTAACCCTATAAAAGTTTGCCAAGCAAAATAATCAAAAAATGGTCTGTCCTCAACATCCGTCAATAACAACCTAGAATGTGGTTTTAACTGATTAGGAATATCTGGTAAAATACGTGGTACCAATTTTTTATACGGTTCTTTTACCCTTGTTTTATGGGCCGTTTCGTAATCCTTTTTTTTAGAATTCTCAACACTGTACCCTGTGTTAGGTTTTTCTGTTTGCCCTGCAGATAATGGTTTTGAATCCTTCTTGTGTGTGTTATGACAGCCAATTAAAGCTATAAACAAAATACCCAGCAACTTCTTAGGTTTAAGAACGAGAAAAGCAACCAGACAAATACCACTACATACAATTTTAACAACGTAAAGTGAATTATTGTTTTCGAATAAAAAAAGTAAGGAAAACACCCCTAAAAGCAAAGCAAACAAATCTCTTTTTATCATTTTATTCTTTTCTATTTAGGGTTAAAACAAGGAATTTGCTTTATAAAAACTACCCAAGTGTGCTATAATGATACATTCAAATAAAATCAATTTTATCCCTTTTGATATATACGTTTATATTTTATTATGTAGGATTAAACCTACAAAATGATTTGCTAAAAACAAAATTTGAAAACGTATTTCAAAACCAGCAGTCAAATGTTTTAGCATAAAAACTCAATATCGTTGGCACTAAAACCAATCATAAAAAAATTCGCAATACAGATTTAAACAATTGATAATTAGATGCTTATCATACAATTATCAATTACAATACTGTGTTTGTTTTTTAATAAAAAATCTCATTTTAGAAAGGTTATAAATAAAGATCTCGAATTAGAGAAAATCATTTCATCGCACTAACTTGAACCGAACTATCTAAATAGCGCTAGTCCAACAGCTTAAAAAATTGTCTCATTAATTACAAAATCATTAAGAGTACTGAAACCAAAACGAAACCTCAGCAACGAAAAAATGATTATTTTGTAGCCCAAACCCCTATAAAAAAATAAAACTGTACTTTTATTAAATCTATTGTCTAGAACTATAAAAATGGTCGCAAGACTTAACCCCATTTCACAATTAAAAACCATATGTATAAACACATAAGAATAGCCCTATATATGTTACTTCTTTTTTGTTTCTCTAATACTTATGCCCAAGAATGGGAATTAAAAAAAAGTAAAAAAAATATTGACATCTATAATAGGACTATTGACTCCTTACCTTTTAAAGAGTTTAAAGCAAGTTGCAGTATTAAAACCACATTAAAAAAAGCGATATCATTTATTACCAATGGTGATAACTTGTGGGAATGGAACGATAAGACAACAGAAAGCAAACTTATTAAAAAAATAAACGAAAAGGAATTTGTGGTTTGGATGAAAAATGAGTTTTCATGGCCAGTAAAAGACAGAGATAATATATCGCATTTGAAAATAATACAGCTAGATAGTATTAGTTACAAAATACAAATAACCCCAGAGACAGAAATTAAAGTCCCCGAAAAAAAAGGGATTATAAGGCTTAAGCATTTTTATGGCTTTTGGCATATTCAAAAACAGGATCATGCTGTTATCATTACACAACAGATGTATGGTAATCCTAAAAGCAATTTCCCTTCTTGGGTTTTAGATGGTGTTATTACCAATACAATGTATAAAACTTTTGAAAGTCTTAGAAAAAAATTAGAAAAATGATGTCTTTTTTGAATGAAAACTATCCTTTTTTTTGAATATAATTTATGTAAATTTGCACAAAAATTAGATACCATATGAGCAAGTTATTAATTGTAGGTACTGTTGCTTTCGATGCCATTGAAAGTCCTTTCGGAAAAACAGACAAAATTCTAGGAGGTGCGGCAACCTATATTGGTCTTGCAGCTTCTAATTTTAATATAGATGCAGCTATTATTTCTATTGTAGGAGACGATATGCCTCAAAAGCATTTATCGCTTTTAGAAGATAGAAACATAGATATCTCAGCGGTAGAAATTGTAAAAGGCGGTAAAACTTTTTTCTGGAGTGGAAAATACCACAATGACCTAAATACTAGAGATACGCTAGTTACGGAGCTAAACACACTTGCCGATTTTAACCCTGTTGTTCCAAACAATTATAAGGATGCAGATGTTGTAATGCTGGGTAATTTACATCCAAGTGTTCAGCTAAGCGTTATTGAACAATTAGAAAAAAAACCAAAACTTATTGTTTTGGATACCATGAATTTCTGGATGGATAGCGCCTTAGCAGAATTAAAAACTGTTATTGCTAAAGTAGATGTTATCACCATTAATGATGAAGAAGCTAGACAGTTAACAGGAGAATACTCTTTGGTACTTGCTGCTAAAAAAATCCATAAAATGGGTCCTAAATATGTAGTCATCAAAAAAGGAGAGCATGGTGCACTGTTATTTAATGACGAAAACATCTTTTTCGCTCCTGCATTGCCATTAGAAGAAGTCTTTGATCCAACTGGAGCTGGAGATACTTTTGCTGGCGGATTTGTAGGCTACCTAACAAAAACAGAAGACTATACTTTTGAAAACTTAAAAAACGCCATTATATACGGCTCTAACCTTGCCTCCTTTAGCGTAGAAAAATTCGGCACAGAACGCATGGAAAATCTCAGCAAGGAAGATGTTGACGACAGACTAGAAGTATTTAAAAAACTAACAACATTTAAAATATAACATCATAACAAAACGCCTCAATTTTTTGGGGCTTTTTTAATTTAACAACTACAAGTATGAGTGACGCGATAAAACATGAATGTGGAATTGCTTTAATACGATTGCTAAAGCCATTAGAATATTACAAAGAAAAATATGGTACTGCTTTTTATGGGGTAAATAAAATGTACCTTATGATGGAAAAGCAACACAATCGTGGACAAGATGGTGCTGGTTTTGCTAGTATAAAACTAGATGTGAATCCTGGAGAGCGTTATATTAGTAGAGTCCGTTCTTGCCAACAATTACCAATACAAGATATTTTTGGAAAAATTAATGGTACTATTAATGAGGCATTCCAAGAACATCCAGAATACGCTAATGATGTTGATGCACAAAAACGTAACATTCCATATTTAGGTGAGTTATTAATGGGACATGTTAGGTATGGTACTTTTGGAAAAAATAGTATTGAAAGTGTACATCCTTTTTTAAGACAAAACAATTGGATGCACAGGAACCTTATTATCGCTGGTAATTTTAATATGACCAACGTTAATGAACTTTTTGAAAACCTAATTCAACTAGGGCAACATCCGAAAGAAAAAGCAGATACTGTTACCGTAATGGAAAAAATAGGTCATTTTTTAGATGATGCTGTTGCCAAATTATATAAAGACATTAAAAAAGAAGGCATTTCAAAAAAGGATGCTTCCCCATTAATTGCTGAACGTCTTAATATTGTAAAAATATTAAAAAAGGCAGCAAAAAACTGGGATGGCGGCTATGTAATGTCTGGACTTCTAGGACATGGTGATGCTTTTGTTTTAAGAGATCCAGCAGGAATTAGACCGGCATATTACTATAAAGATGAGGAAATTGTAGTTGTAGCCTCAGAAAGACCAGTAATACAAACAGTATTTAATATAGACTATGATAAAATTGTAGAATTAGATCCTGGAAAAGCACTTATCATTAAAAAAGGAGGAGATGTATTTACCAAAAAAGTACTTAGTCCCCTAGAAAAGAAAGCTTGTTCTTTTGAGCGTATCTATTTTTCTAGAGGAAGTGACTTAGATATCTATAAGGAACGAAAAAAATTAGGAGGTTTATTATTCCCTAAAATTTTAGAGCTTATTGACAATGATATACAAAACTCTGTTTTTTCTTTTATTCCAAACACAGCTGAAACTTCTTTCTTAGGAATGATTAGAGAAGCACAAAACTATCTTAATCAAAAGAAAAAGGCACAAATAATAGCACTAACCCAAAAAGGTGATGTTACAGAAGAGCAGCTTCAAGAAATATTAACGGTACGTCCTAGAATTGAAAAAGTAGCTATAAAGGATGCCAAATTAAGAACTTTTATTACAGACGATAGTAGTAGAGATGATCTTGTTGCTCATGTATACGATATCACTTATGGTTCTGTAAAACCTACAGATAACCTCGTTATAATCGACGATAGTATTGTAAGAGGTACAACGCTAGAAAAAAGTATCTTAAAAATGCTAGATCGTTTGTCTCCTAAAAAAATCGTAGTGGTTTCTTCTGCTCCACAAATAAGATATCCTGATTGTTATGGAATTGATATGGCAAAGCTGGAAAATTTTATTGCTTTTAGAGCTGCAATAGCACTTCATAAAGACAATAATACCATGCATATTATAGATGACATCTATAAAAGGTGCAAAGCTCAAAAAGATATCCCTAAAGAACATGTAGTAAACCATGTAAAAGATGTATATAGTTCTTTTAGCCAAGAAGAGGTTTCAACTAAAATTGCTGAACTACTTTCTCCAGAAGGAATAAAAGCCGAAGTGAAGATTGTATACCAAACCGTAGAAAATCTACATATAGCTTGTCCAGAAAACCTAGGGGATTGGTATTTTACAGGAAACTACCCAACTCCAGGAGGAAATAAAGTTGTAAACACTGCTTTTATAAACTTCTATGAAGGTAAAAATGAAAGAGCTTACTGACAAAAAAATACAAATAATCTACACTAAACGGCGTTTCATCGATATTTCACGTACTTCAACTGATTTATTGTTCATTCATCGATTGACTAAGGTACTTTAGTATTGCCATAGCATAAGTAGGTTAAGTTCATGGTAAGATTTGGGGCAAAAAAGGTGGAGTTTACTCCACCTTTTTTATTTTCTAGTATTCCGTATTCCGTATTTAGGCACCTTGCTAAGTCAATATTCTCAAAAGGTTACAATTCTTGATAAAGAGGTTTATTTCATAGCATCTCAAGTCGATTTTTTAAAGATTAACATCTTTATTACCTCTTTCAAGTTTAATTGCTAATCTTTCACTAAAACAACTTTTCCTTTCGTATTTCTGAATCTATACTGTTTTTATTAAACAAGCAATAAAGTAACAAGTAATTAATCGTTTTCTTAAGTGTTGAAACATTTATAAATGGATTCTTGTTTAAAGAAGAAGCATCGCTATCTCTTTGCATAAATTTAGACCTACAGCTTACATAAAGTTTGTTTATAAAATACCTTAATCTTATTCATCTACACCTTTTTGAAAACAAAACTCAATATCTAGGTAAGCAGTATACTACAAATCTACGTGGAGTCTTGTAATCCGAAGCATTTTAACCATTAAAACATTCTTTTATCAATTATATTTCAAAACAGCATGGTACTAACATACATTTGTCTCACCATAACATAAGTAGGTTAAGTTCATGGTAAGATTTGGGGCAAAAAGGTGGAGTTTACTCCACCTTTTTATTTTATAACATGTCAACTTCTGACTTCCCCTTTTTATAATAGCATTCATATTATTCACAATTTATCTAACTACTCCCTTATTAGTTGCTCAAAAATTTATAATATTGAGATTAACTGGTTACATCATTATCTTTCAAAAAAGATCTAATACAACAGTTCATTACCAAAATTGCTTCAGTCAATTGACCTCAAACAAAACAACCTTACAATCAATATGGCTACAAAATCGAAAAACGTAAGTGCTTATTTACATATTTAAAGCATTGTTTTTCAGGACAGTATTTCAACCTCAAAAACTGATGCTGAACAATTAAATTTCTACAAACCATACTACTAACATACATTTGTATCACCATAACATAAGTAGGTTAAGTTCATGGTAAGATTTGGGGCAAAAAAGGTGAGGTTTTCTTCACCTTTTTTATTTTCTGATACTCTGGATAAAAAAACTGAAAACCCAATACAATGTGAAGGATTGGCACATTGTTGAAACCCTCTTCTGGAAGAATTACAGAAGAAGCGACTGCGGAAAGCCTAACCTGAAAAAACACCAAACAACATTCTTCCGCATAATCAAAACTAAACTACCATAGCTTAATGCATAATAGGCTTTTATATCTGACTAACAGAATACCTATTTTTTAAGCTTTTCTATTGAACTGGGGTAAAATTTTGTAGAATCATTCTTAGCAAAAATCATCAGTTAAACTGAAAACAAACCCCGTAACAAAAAAGACAAACAACTATTTTCACTAGGATACCTACAGTTTTCACTAGAAAAAAGGGCATTAAGCCTAGACTCCTTTTCAGGCTATATTTTATTTGGTTTTTGTGGCTACTTTTACCCCTAAAATTTAATTTAATAAAAAATATTATGCCCAATCTTAAACCAACTATTTACTTATTTGTTTTGTCTATTATCCTGCTTTTCAGCTGTAAAAAGGATGAAGATTCTATAAACACAACTCCAACTATTTCTCTAACGAGTCCAATCAATAATCACTCTTTAGAACCTGGAAATACAGAACAATTATTAAGCTGGAAAGCTAAAGACAAGGACAACGATGAATTAACCTTTGATCTGTACTATGGAGAAACACTTCCAGAATCACCCAATCAACAAAATCTAAAACAAAGTAGTTTTTTAGTCCCTGTACTTCCACTAGGAAAAACTATAAAATGGAAAGTAGTCGCCAAAGATCAAGAGAGTACAACCTCAAGTGAAATATGGGATTTCAGCACTATAGCTTCAGAATTAACAGAACTTACAGTTAATTTAAATACTCCAGTGCAAAATTCAACACTTGCCATAGGAACTAATAAAATCCTATTAAACTGGACTAGCACTACAAATAGTAAAACTCCTATTACTTACGACCTTTATATAGGAGAAAGTATACCAGACGAACCAACAATAAATAACCTAACAGAAAATTCCTATGAATACACTACTTTAGAAGGCGGAAAAAACTACCAATGGAAGATCGTTGCCAAAGATCAAAAAAATACAATATCAAGTGAGATCTGGGATTTTAACACTACAGCTACAGAACTTACAGTTAACTTAAATACTCCAGAACAAAATGCAATACTTGCTGCAGGAACTGATAAAATACAATTAAATTGGACTGGTACTACAAATAGTTCGACTCCTATTACTTATGACCTGTATATCGGGGAAAACATACCAACTGAACCAACTGCCACGAATCTAACACAAAACTCTTATGAATACACTCTATTAGAGAACGGAAAAACTTACCAATGGAAGGTCGTTTCCAAAACAAATAGTACGGAAGTTCCTAGCGAAGTTAGAACTTTTTCTATTCAGGCTGGTGTTATTACTGGTAGTATTGCTTGGACTACCATTGAACGAGCAAACACATACGAGGTTCAAATAGGCGACACTCCAACCTTGGCAACTGTAAACACAGGCTTAACCACCTTAAAAACGCCTATGTACGGCTTAGTAAATGGAACTACTTATACTTATAGAATTTATGGATATGAGGGAGCTACCAAGCTAAACGATTTTCATGAAGGTACTTTTACTTATACCGATGCTTATAACCTAAGTATACATCATGGCAATTTAGAACTAAATAATCAACAAGAGATCAACGATTTTCAGACCAATGCTTATACACACATCAATGAGGGATATCTGATAATAGACGGGCCAGCTATTAACAACATAGACGGGCTGACTTCTCTTAGGAAAGTAGAAGGTGGTTTTGCACTTAGAAAAACAACCGCCAATTTTGATACAAGTATAGGGTTTGCAAATTTAAAAGAAGTAGTTGGTGATTTTGCCTTACGTGACAACAAAGGTTTACTCAAAATTACGTTCTCTACACTAACAAGCACCAATCATTTCTACCTTTATAACAATGATATACTAACCACATTAGAAATGCCCGTTTTAAGGCGTACAAATCGTTTTTGGATAGGAAGTTGGTACGATCATTTCGTAGAAACTTCAGGTTTAAGCCTAAATTATGATGCCATCTACCATAATAAAGAAAATAAAGCTCTGGAAACCATCGTCATGAATGAGCTAACAGATGTAGTGTCTATAGGTATAGGTAATAATGAAAAGCTTACAAATATCGATTTCTTAAGAAATATCACCAATGTTCCAGACGGAATTAAAATACAACACAACTCTAGTTTAATCAATCTAAATGGATTATCAAATTTAGTAACGGTATCATCAGGTTTCGAAATATTAAATAATATAAATTTAATAGATATATCATTACCAAAATTTAAAGAGCTTAAAAGAAGAGGGTTTACCAAAATAGGTAGAGGGGAGTTATTAATTGGTTACAACACCAAATTAACTATTGTAAACCTACCTGTTTTAATCAAAGTAGAAACACATTTAGGCTTCTTTTATAATCCAGAATTAGAATCCATAAGCTCAATAAGAAGTAAAATAAGAATTGCTAGTAGCTTAATCTTCGCGAACAACGTTAAGTTTAAAGATTACTGTAACCTTAAAGGAATTAGACCAGGTGGCTATTCGATAAAATACAACCTATACAATCCTGACTTACTTTCTCTTAACGATGAAAATTGTAGCTTGTAAAACAAGAAAATAATTTGTCTTAAAAAATCGCCTAGAATCTATTTTAGGCGGTTTTTTTGTGCTTAATGTGGAGTTTAAAATATAACTAGTAAAGGCACTCCTAAAAACTGAATATCCCTACAATCAATTCTAAATTATTACCATAAATTTGCTGGACAGCAAATAACACCATGGAACCAAACCAACATCATCATTTTATTATTTTTAAACCCTATGGTTATTTGAGTCAGTTTGTAAATAATGGCCCAAAAAAAAATTCTAAAAAATTACTCGGGTCGCTTTATAACTTTCCTGAAAACACCATGTCAATTGGACGCCTGGATGAAGCATCAGAAGGACTACTTCTTTTAACCACCGATGGCATGATGAGTCACCATATTAGGAGTAATAAAGTAGAAAAAGAATATTACGCCCAAGTAGATGGTATAATTACCGATCAAGCAGTTGAAGCACTTAGAAATGGTATTGAAATTAATGTTGAAGGTATTCCATATATTACTAAACCATGTGTTGTTAATAAAATTGAAACAATTCCAAAATTACCTGTAAGAGCAAAAAAAATTAGAGCCGAACGTCATGGTCCAACAAGCTGGGTTTCTATAACACTACGTGAAGGGAAATTTAGACAGGTTAGAAAAATGACTGCAGCTATTGGTTTTCCTACCTTAAGACTTGTTAGAGCTAGAGTTGGAACTATCACTATAGGAAATATGCAAGCTGGTGATGTTATTGAAGTTGATGAGTTTTAAACTTTTCAAATAAAAAATCCCATCAAATTAATGATAGGATTTTTAAAAGAACTTTATTTAAAGCTAGCCTATTTGTTAGCTTCGTATAACTTAGAAACTTCATCCCAGTTAATTACATTAAAAAATGCATTGATATAATCTGGTCTTCTATTTTGATAGTTTAGGTAATATGCATGCTCCCAAACGTCTAATCCTAATACAGGAAAACCACCACAACCAACTCCTGGCATTAATGGGTTATCTTGGTTAGGAGAAGAACATACTTCTACTTTACCTCCTTTATGAACACAAAGCCATGCCCAACCCGATCCAAAACGCGTACCTGCTGCTGTAGCAAATGCACTTTTAAAATCTTCAAAAGAACCATAAGCGGCATCAATAGCTGCTGCTAAAGCTCCAGAAGGTGCTCCTCCTCCATTTGGACTCATAACGCTCCAAAATAAAGAATGGTTATAAAAACCACCTCCATTATTACGAACCGCTCCATTTGTCATATCTAAATTTTCAAGGATATCTGCTATTGATTTTCCTTCTAAATCTGTCCCTGCAATTGCAGCATTTAATTTAGATGTATAGCCATTATGATGTTTAGAATGGTGTATCTCCATTGTGCGTGCATCTATATGTGGTTCTAATGCATCGTATGCATAAGCTAATTTTGGTAATTCAAATGCCATAATATTTTAGTTTTTGTGATTGTTTTTAATAATATTCAAATTTAAGTATAAACTTAGTCATTTTGTTATAATTACTTATAGAGTTTCTTTATTTTGCAATAAAAAATATCCATTGGACAATTCTTCTAGCTATAAAATATATAATGCATCGGCAGGGTCTGGCAAAACTTTTTCTTTAGTAAAAAACTACCTTTCGTTAATTCTTGCTTCCGAAAGCCCTGGAAACTATAGGTATATTTTGGCCATTACATTTACCAATAAAGCCGTAAACGAAATGAAGCAACGGGTTATAAAAAACCTTGCCGAATTTAGTGAAGACAGTATTATCAATACCCCAACTATACTTTTTGAATCGTTACAAGAAGAATTGCAACTAACAGCAGCGGAATTAAAGAATAGAGCAAAAAAAACATTAAAGCACATCTTACACAACTACGCTTTTTTTGAAATCTCTACCATAGATAAATTTACCAATAGGGTTATTAGAACCTTTGCCAAAGATTTGCAATTGCCACAAAATTTTGAAGTGGTTTTAAACACCGATTTGTTACTTTCCGAAGCCATAGACAACCTTTTGTCTAAAGTAGGAGAAGAAAAACAACTTACAAAAACACTGCTGAATTTTTCGCTAGCCAAAATTGATGAGGATAAAAGTTGGGATATTTCTTTTGATCTTCAAGAAAAAGGGAAACTTATTTTTAATGAAAACCACAGTCAACATCTGGAAAAAATAAAAAACAAAACCTTTGATGACTTTGATGCGCTTAGCACCATACTTTCCAAAAAAATAAAGACATATACAGAAGCAATGGTAACTGCTGCTGAAAAAATTTTAGCATTAATTCAAGAAAACGGATTAGACTATACAGATTTTAAAAGTGCTTGGTTTCCAAAATTTATGCTTGCCATTCGGAAAGAAGCTGTAGGTATAAATTTTACTGCGGGATGGAAAATTAATTTTGACAGCACTACACATTACAACAAATCTACTCCAGAAAGCAATAAGTCTACTATTGATGGCTTGATGCCAAGCTTTTCATCTCTTTTTTCAGAAATAAAAAGTAGTTTTTATGAATTGGCATTTTTAAAAAATTTCAAGAAAAACATTACACCGCTATCCGTAATCAATGCCATACAAAAAGAAATAAAAAATATTGAAATAGAAAGAGATGAAATTCCTCTAGCCTATTTTAATACCATTATTGCCAATGAAATAAAAAACCAACCTACTCCTTTTATTTATGAGCGTCTTGGCGAACGATACAAACACTATTTTATTGATGAATTTCAGGATACTTCAGCTTTACAATGGAATAATCTAATTCCTCTTATTGGCAATGCCTTAGAAGGAAATGAAAATGCATCATTAATGCTTGTAGGTGATGCCAAGCAAGCAATATACAGGTGGCGAGGTGGAAAGGCAGAACAGTTTATTTCACTTTTTAACAAAACTAATAACCCGTTCTATATTGCCAACGAAACCATAACACTAGAAACCAATTACAGAAGCTGTGATGAAGTTATTAGTTTTAACAATGCTTTTTTTAAATACGCTGCTAATTACCTAACAAATCCTACTTATAAAGAGCTGTTCGAAAACGGTAGCTGGCAACAAAGCAATAATAATATTGGCGGTTATGTTTCCATTAATTTTATTGAAAAAGAAACAGAAGATAAAAATGCTGCCTATTGCTCTGCCGTATTAGCAGCTATAAAAAAAGCACAACAGCATGGTTATGCCCATAAAGATATTTGTATTTTAACTAGAGGTAATAAAGAAGGTAGTATTCTAGCTAATTACCTTACCGAACAAGAAATTCCGATAATATCATCAGACTCTTTATTGCTCAATAACTATCCCAATATAAAATTCTTAAACAATCTTTTGGCTTTCTCTATTAACCCATTAGACGAAGAATTAAAAGTAAAACTGCTATATCATCTGTTTGATAAAGAACATGGTTTTTATGAATATGCTGCCGAACATTTACAAGATATTTCAAAATACTTATTAACTGCTTTCGAATTCGATATTCATTTTTTCCTAAACACCTCGCTATTTGATGCCATCAGTTATGCTGTAAAATGCTTTAACCTTGTAAAAGAATCTGATGCTTATATCAATTACTATCTTGATGAAATCTATGATTTTACAAATGCTAATTCCGATAGCATTATAGATTTCTTAGTTTTTTGGGAAAAGAAAAAAAACAACTTAAGCGTAGTTGCTCCCGCTGCTTCTAATGCGGTACAATTAATGACCATCCACAAATCTAAAGGATTAGAATTTCCAATAGTTATATACCCCTATGCTAATAGCGCTATTAAACCTAACAAAAGCGATTCCCTTTGGGTAAACATTAATAAAGAGGAATACCATAATTTTGAAGAAGCCCAGTTAAGTGCCAATAAAAACTTATTAGAACTAGCTCCAGAAATAAGTAATACTTATGCAGAAGAGATTGAAAAACAAGAGCTGGACAGTTATAATGTCTTGTATGTAGCATTAACTAGAGCGGTAGAACAATTATATATTATCTCTGAAGTTGGAAAAAAAGAAAGCAAGACAATAGGCTCTACTGCCGATCTTTTAAAAGCATATCTAACAGACAATAATCTTTGGGAACCTGCTAAATTTGAATATCATTTTGGTTTGCCTTCAAAAAAGAGTAAAGAAGAAGATTTAATTATTAACCCAAGTATACCTTATTATTACACCACAAAATCTAGTTCTAAATTTAACATTGTTACCAAAGCTGGATTGCTATGGGAAAGCAAGCAAGAAAATGCGATTGAGAAAGGAATTTTAGTGCATCATCTACTTTCTAAAATACAACTCCATGATGATATAAACCAAGCTCTTGAAGACACTTTTAAAGAAGGAATGATCACAAAAGATCATATTCCTTTACTTAAAACACAACTTTTAAATGTTACTTCTCATCCAGAACTACAGGAATATTTTACAGCACAGTACGAAATCTATAACGAAAGAGATATCCTTACCCAGTTTGGAGAAACACTACGCCCAGATCGGGTGGTCATTAAAGATAATAAAGCCATACTAATAGATTATAAAACTGGTGATGAAAAAGCAAGCTATGCCAATCAATTAAATCAATATGCCCAAGCACTTTTTGAAATGGGCTATCATATTAAACACAAAATAATTGTTTACATTGAAAAAGACATCAAATTAAAATATTTATAACCCCGTAAATAAATATATTTGCAAAAAAACGAAAAACATGTACGGTAAAATAAAAGAGCACCTAACAAAAGAACTAGAAGAGCTTACAGCAGCTGGTTTATATAAAAAAGAACGTATAATTACCTCTAAACAAGATGCGGTAATCACCTTAGATTCTGGACAAGAAGTTATCAACTTCTGTGCAAATAACTATCTAGGGCTTTCTGCACATCCTGAGGTTATCCAAGCGGCAAAAGACGCAATGGATTCTCATGGTTATGGAATGTCGTCTGTACGTTTTATTTGTGGAACACAAGATATCCACAAAACATTAGAGCAAAAAATTGCAGCTTTTTACGAAACCGAAGACACTATATTATATGCTGCTGCTTTTGACGCTAATGGTGGTGTTTTTGAACCTTTACTAAATGCTGAGGATGCAATTATATCAGATTCCCTTAACCATGCTTCTATTATAGATGGGGTTCGTTTATGTAAAGCCAAACGTTATAGGTATGCCAATAACGATATGACGGAACTAGAAAAACAACTGCAACAAGCAGACAAAGATGGTTCTAGATTTAAAATCATAGTTACCGATGGTGTATTCTCTATGGATGGTATTGTGGCTTCTTTAGATAAAATTTGTGATTTAGCAGATAAATACGACGCCCTAGTAATGATAGATGAATGCCATGCCGCAGGATTTATTGGCGCTACTGGTCGTGGTACATTAGAAGAAAAAGGAGTAATGGGTAGAATAGATATTATTACTGGTACTCTTGGGAAAGGACTTGGTGGTGCAATGGGTGGATATACTACTGGTAAAAAAGAAATTATTGAAATGCTTCGCCAAAAATCAAGACCATATTTATTTTCTAACTCATTAACACCTGCAATTGTTGGTGCTTCCATAAAAGTTTTAGAGATGATAAGTAATGATACCACCTTAAGAGATAAGCTAGAAAAAAATACCGCTTACTTCAAAAAAGGAATGGAAGCTGCTGGTTTTGATATTGTAAATGGAGACTCCGCTATTGTTCCCGTAATGTTATACGATGCAAAATTATCGCAAACAATGGCAGACAAACTGTTGGAGAAAGGAATCTATGTTATTGGGTTTTTCTTTCCAGTTGTCCCAAAAGACAAAGCAAGAATTAGAGTACAGCTCTCTGCCGCCCACAGCGTAACCCACTTAGACAGAGCCATTAAAGCCTTTGCTGAAGTAGGAAAAGAATTGAATATCATTTCATAATAACTTAGATTTACATCGACATAAAGCAAAAAAACTAGCCAAGATTTTGTTAATCTAGTATTAACCACTTACATTTGCGCTTAATTAACACTTAATTTTTAAAATAATTAAAATGAAAAATCTTAGCAAATTATTTATTGCTGCGTTATTAGTTGTGGGACTAAGCAATGTACAAGCGCAAGATCAAAACAATCCTTGGTTAGTAAGCTTTGGAGTTAATGCGGTTGACGTTTATCCAACCAACCAACCTGGACAAGGTGTTTGGTTAGATGAGTATTTCAACGCAAAAGATCACTGGAACATACTTCCATCTATATCTACTATATCTGTTTCTAAATATGTTGGAGATGGTTTTTCTGTAGGAGCAAGAGGATCTTTAAACAAAATTGAAAACTGGGGTGATTCTTCTGTTTCTGACTTATCTTACTACGGATTAGACGGTACAGTAAAGTATAACTTCTTAAAAAACAAAAAATTTGACCCTTTCGTTGAAGTAGGTGGTGGATATTCTTGGATCGATAACATTGGTGCTGGTACACTTAATGGAGGTTTAGGTTTTAACTACTGGTTTACTGAAAACATTGGTCTTACTTTACAAACAGGATATAAGCATTCTTTCGAAGACTACTTAGCTCCTCACTTCCAGCATTTAGCTGGTATTTCAATCAAATTTGGTGGTGTTGATACTGACAAAGATGGTGTTTATGACAAAGATGATGCTTGTCCTGAAGTTCCTGGTTTAGAAGCATTCAACGGTTGTCCTGATGCTGATGGCGATGGTATTGAAGACAGCAAAGATGCTTGTCCTAATGCTGCAGGTTCTAAAGAAATGAACGGTTGTCCTGATTCTGATTCTGATGGTATTGCTGATAAAGATGATGCTTGTCCTCAAGTTGCTGGTTTAGCTTCTTTAGCTGGTTGTCCTGATGCTGATGCTGATGGTATCGCTGATAAAGATGACTCTTGTGTTAACCAAGCTGGTCCTGCTGCAAACAAAGGATGTCCTTGGCCTGATGCTGATGGAGATAGCGTTTTAGATAAAGACGATACTTGTCCTCAAGTTGCTGGTACTGTAGCTAACAATGGTTGTCCTGAAGTTTCTGAAGCAGTTCAGAAAGCTTTAAATGCTTATGCTAAAACAATCTTATTTGATACAGGTAAATCTTCTATCAAAACTCAGTCTGAGTCTGTTTTAAACGATATCATTGCTATCTTAAAAGAATATCCTAATGCTAAGTTTACTGTAGAAGGACATACTGATAGTGTTGGTAGTGCTAAAACTAACCAAAGATTATCTGATTCTAGAGCTTCATCTGTAAAAGATTTCTTAACATCTCATGGTATTGCTACTAGCAGATTAACTTCAATCGGTTACGGTGAAGATAAGCCAATTGCTACTAACAAAACTAGAACTGGTAGAAAGCAAAACAGAAGAGTTGAAATTAACTTAGTAAAGTAATTTACTAAAGTCAACTTAAAATATATATTAAAAACGCTCTGGATATCCAGAGCGTTTTTTTTATGCCCAATAATTAAGCTTTTCAAAAAAATTAAACAAAACGCTATACTAATATCCACAATCCTTTTTTAACTTGCAGCAAATAGCAATAGTATTATTTCGCTGCAATTATGAAGACTTTTTTACAAGAGGTAGTTGAAGACATCCAACTAAAACACGAAAACATCAGTGATTTAATTTTTATTCTCCCAAGTAAAAGAGCGGGTACTTTTTTAAAAAGACACCTAGGAGCAACAGTAACAAAAACATTATTTCTTCCAGAAATACTAAGTATAGAAGACTTAATAGAAAAAATTGCTCCACTTGCATTTACTACCAATCCAACCTTACTTTTTGAGCTTTACCGAATATACCTATCCATTGAAAATTCTGAAAAGGAATCTTTTAATGCCTTTACAAAATGGGGCCAACTATTGCTTCAAGATTTTAATGAAATTGACAGGTACCTAATTGATGCAAAAGCCATTTTTGAAGACCTTACCTCTATTCAAAAAATAAATAGCTGGAATGTAGAGAACGAACCAACAACATTGGTTAGTAACTATGTGAAATTTTCAGAATCGCTATACCCTATTTATACAAAATTCAACAAAAGTCTAGACGATAAAGAAATAGGATATCAAGGAAAAGTCTATAGAAATGCCGTTGAAAATCTTAGCTCATATATTGATGAGCACCAAAACAAAAAACATATTTTTGTTGGTTTTAACGCATTAAACACTTGTGAAGAAACTATTATCAAAGAATTACTAGAAAAAAACTTAGCTGATATTTATTGGGACATCGACAAGAGTTTTTTAGAAGACCCTATCCATAAAGCAGGAAACTTTATTAGACCCTACACAAAATGGAAATACTACAAAGACAATACGTTTAACTGGCGCAAAGAAAATTTTAGTCAAACAAAAAAAATTTCCATTATTGGTGTACCTAAATACACCTCTCAAGTAAACCAAATTGCTTCAATTCTAGAGAATGAAACTGCAATAAACACTAAAAAAACAGCTATTGTTTTAGGCGATGAACAGCTACTAAACCCACTATTAAATAGTATTCCTAAAAGCGTAGACAGCCTCAACATCACTATGGGTTCGCCTTTAATGAAAACACCTCTGGCTACACTTTTTCATCAACTTTTTGAGCTTTATATTAAAAAAAATCAAAAGGGATGGTATCATAAAACCATCAGCAATCTTTTGGCTCACCCTTATATTCAGCAATTACTTGGCAATACCATTGCAAATACTATTACTATCAATATAAATGCAAATAATCAAATATTTCTAACCCCTACATCACTCCAAAAAACACTAAAACAATGCCCAAAAGCATTTACCAATCTTTTTAGCATCAAAGAAGAAAATCCTAAGACCCTATTGCAAGCTTTTAAAGAACTGATTCACCTTCTAAAAGAAACCTTCTCAAAAGACAAAGAACAACACACATTAGCTTTAGAATACCTTTACAAATTTTATCAATTGTTTAATCAGACATCAGAGCTAATTGAAAACTATCCATATATAAAATCCATAAAAGATCTAAAAAACATCTATGGTGAATTGATCAGTTCTGAAACCTTAGATTTTGAAGGCGAGCCATTATCTGGACTTCAAATAATGGGAATGCTAGAGAGTAGAAACTTGGATTTTGAAACTGTTATCATCTCTTCACTAAACGAAGGCATACTTCCTGCGGGTAAAGCAAACAATTCTTTTTTGCCTTTTGAAGTAAAAACAGCATACAAACTCCCTACCTATTCCGAAAAAGACGCCGTATATACCTATCATTTTTATAGATTGACACAACGTGCCAAAAACATATATCTTATCTACAATACGGAACCAGATGTATTAGAAGGCAGAGAAAAAAGCAGGTTTATAGGACAATTACTAGCAAACCCTTTAGAAAATCACAATACAAAAGAAATTATTGCTAGCCCAGCCATAAACCCAAGTAGTACAGCACTCATAGAAATCAAAAAAAATGCTGCCATCATAAACACCTTAAAACAAAGGGCACAAGTAGGTTTCTCTCCTTCAGCACTAAGCAACTATGTAAGAAACCCTATTGATTTTTTTAACAATACTATTTTAAAAATACGAAGTTATAACAGCCTAGAGGAAACTGTGGCTGCCAATACCCTTGGTACTATTGTACACGATACCCTAGAGAAGCTGTACACCCCTTTTTTAGGACAAGAACTCTCTAGTGCAACATTAAAAAAAGCACTAACACAAATAGAAGATACCATTACTTTCTTTTTTAAAAAGCACTATAGTAACTCCGATATTACAACCGGAAAAAACCTTATCATTTACCATGTGGCGGTAAGATATGTGAGTAATTTTATGAAAAGTGAAATTAAAGATCTTGCAGATAACAGTATTAAACTAGTTTCTCTGGAACAAAACCTAAGCCACCAATTATATATTGACGAGCTACAGGAAACCATAACATTTAAAGGAATTGTAGATCGCGTAGATGAACGAAACGGAACCCTAAGAATTATTGACTATAAAACAGGAAAAGTAGAGCCTAGGCATCTTGAAATTGTAACTTGGGACAATCTAACCGAAGACTACAAATACAGCAAAGCATTTCAAGTGCTATTTTATGCCTTACTACTTACCAAAGGAACTATTAATTCCCCAATTGAAGCAGGAATCATCTCTTTTAAAAATGCAAGTGCTGGTTTTATGAAGTTCACCAAAAAAGAACAAGCTAGAGGTGGAAAAAAAGACACTTTAGTAAGCACGGAAACACTAGAACTATTTACTATTGAGCTAAAAAATCTTGTTCTAGAACTTTTTAATATCGAAATTCCTTTCTTAGAAAAAGAATTAGAAGAACGGTAAACCTCGTTAGTCTAAGCTATATCTAATGGTTGTATATTTAATTTGATCACCAACCTCAGGGTAAGGAAGATCAATATTACATTCGATTTTATAATTCGATTTTTGCCAAATGATAATGGCAGGATTTTCATCAAACCTACATTCTTTTGTTGAACTGGAAAAGAACTGAACACTTATACCATCAACACCTCTACCAGTACTTTCCTCTGGAGCCGATTCAGAACTCGTAAGCTTATCCAATTCTAATATTTGACTTGGCTCACCATAGACTGAACACATTTTCTGATAGAGTTCTTTTGGAAATGCTCCTCCTTTTATATGAACAGAAATACTAACTACAACATTATCAGAACTTGTATTAAATGTAATAGCCAAGTAATCAGATCCATATTCTAAATTCTTTATCTTTTTTACATGATGATATGCACTTCCCCCAATCTTAATATCATCAATTTTATCTTGGAACTCTACACCAGAAATCTCATTACTATTTTTTCCTAAATATTCATACATTGGAATCGTATTCATCATTATAGCTATGTTATATACAATAAATACATGTTTATAAATTTAACCCTGTTAATTCATCAACAAAAGAGTAACCATCACGAACTTAACATCGTTTCTTTAATCTGCTTAACAATTTCTATATGATCCATTCCAAAATCTTTCCAAGCTAGTCCCAATTCTTTCATATCAATATGCTTTACAATGGTTCCATAATCAGCTTTTTCACCATTTACAGTTGGATAACCAATAACATAAATACTATCAGCAAGTTCTACTGCTAATTCTATATCATGAGTAGAATAAATAACAGTATTAAACTCATGCGAAGAGGTAATCATATCAAATGCATTTTTAACATCTTCAATATTCCCTACATCTAGACCAGAAAATGGCTCATCTAAAACTAGGTAGTGTCCAGCACAAAATATCTGCTCTATAATTGCGGTACGCTGACGTTGTCCTCCCGATAATTCACAAGGATATTGGTCTTTCATCTTCTCCAAACCCCAATCAACCAAATATTTCATTATTTGTTCGTGCTTTGCTTCTTTAGTCATGTCTTTAAGGCGTAAAGAAAACAACAATGCTTCGTATATCGTTTTATTCCGAAATAAAGTATACCGCTGATCTACAAAACCAATATCACCTTCATGAACTTCCTTAGCATCGTCTTGAGCATCTGTAGTCGTATCAGCAATTAGCACTTTTCCTGTAGTTGGTTTTATCAAACCTGTAAGCGCCCTAAACAAGGTAGATTTCCCTCGTCCAGATCGCCCAACAAAAGCAATAACTTGTCCAGTAACACTGCCTTCTCTAACAACATCTTTTTCAACAAAATTGACATCTTTTAACACTATTTTTTCACCATATGCGACACTTAAGCTTTCCACATACAATAATGTATTTTGCATACTATAACCCATATCGACTATATTTTTGAATATCTAAAAAATGCTTTTCTAAGGTAATCTAATACAAAATCTATAGATAAACCCACTACCAATATCACAATCTGAAGTGCAATAATACGTCCATGATTCATAAACTTATCCGAGTTTTTAATCAAAAACCCTAGTCCACCTGCAGCTACCAATATAGATTCTACAGTTACCAACATCATCCATACAATTGCTAGATTCTGACGAATAACTTCAATTACATGATCTATTCTACCTTTAATAACAACTTCCCATAATACTTCCCATCTTCCACATTTTAAAGAACGGGCATGATCAAATTCTTCTTGCTTTATGGAACTTACCATACTCAACAATGAAGTGGTTAAATAGGTACTCATAAAAACAACCAATACCCAAACTTGCATTGTTCTAGCATCACTAATTAATATTGCCAAATAGAATGTGATTCCTGTTAATGGCAAATACCTCAACTTGCTTATTGTTTTTGCAATTGGCGCTAATACCGGTATCGTAGATAGATATGAAAAAACTAAAGATATAATAACGGCAATAACAATTGCTTTAAGACACAAAAACAGAGAACTTCCTATATGCACCACCAAGCCTTCGGCATACAAATCTGTAAAACCTTTTAAAACCTGACTAGGTGTTGGAAATAAATGGCGTTCGCCCATACTAGAAATAAACCAAAATGCTACAACTGCCACCACCCAAGATAAGACGATAATAAGTCTGCTATTTTTGCTTAGCTCTTCAAATGGTTTAAATAGTTTTTTCATAAACATGAATTAAAAGTTAGACCATACTAATTGATTAAAAAAAGGTTGCCTCGAAAGTGCTTCAAGACAACCTTATCTATATTATAAAGTGTATTACTGCAATAATGTAATAACTACACGTCTGTTTTTAGCTTTACCAGCATTGGTATTATTATTTGCTACTGGCGCATCTTCTCCTTTACCAATTACCGATTGGAAACGTGCTTGAGGAATACCTCTACCTCTTAAGAATGCTACAACTGCCTCTGCTCTTCTTTGTGACAATACATAATTATTCTCTGAAGAACCAGAATTATCGGTATGTCCTTCTAATCGTAACTTCGTATCTTCTGCTTGAATCAATAAGTTATAAATAGATTCTAAAGTAGCAGATGAAGACGATGATATAGTAGCACTTCCTGTATTAAATGTTACATTCCATTCTCCCGAAGCCAATACCTTTTCTGCTTTTTTAGTATAATCTGCTTTATATGCCGATCCTGCATCAATATCATTGATGTTTTTAACAAAATAAAGGTTGACTGCCTCATCATAAGGAATAATACGCTCTACCGACTCATTAAATCCAAAAGGATTCAACTCTAACAAATAAGACGATACTTGGTTGTAAACCGCTTTGTATCGATTAGTCCCATCTGTAATACCATAATATTGCATTACATCAGAATAGTTAAAAACTCTAGACCCTCCCATGTTATATTCAATACCATTTTTATTTCCTTTTTGCCCTTTGAACATATCGTACCAGTATTTTGGAGACTCTAAGTCATATGCCTCAGCGATAGCCTCAGAAGCTCTTACTTGCCATTCGTCATATTGCTTCATTTGATTAGAAGCTGTTAATGCTGATTTCAATATATTACTTACAATATTTGGATGATTTACAGACCATTCTTTAACAGCAATAATAGTCGTTGCCATTTGATTGTTAAACTCACGGGTAGAAACAATATCCGTAAAGCCACTTAGTGCATCAAAAACCATCTTATCTCCTGGAGTCCATGTAGCACAACCATCAATTTTTTTATTGATTGTTTTCCCAGTAAGCCTTCCATTCTTCACCACTTTTAAAGGAATTGTCCATCCTGCTTTTTGAGATTTAATTAATTCTTCAGCAGATTTAATATAATCATCATCTTGTGAAGGGTAAAAATTTACCGCATCAGGATCATAAGTAGAAGTATCTGGATTTACTTTTAAGCCATTTGCAAAAGCATAATTAAGTGCTGTTACCCAGTCACCATCTCCAAGTACCGTAGAAATTAAGGCTCCTTTCATACTTTGTGGATCAACTTTCCAACTTGGCGGTCCTATTAATTTATCTTCACCATAACTAAGTCCAACAGCTCCAATAACCTGTACATGGTACTTATCTTTCCCAAACTTATCATTTAATGCTTGCTGCATAGTACTGATATAAAATGGTGCACCATCTCCCATCATCATAATTGCAAAAGCACTTTTATCAGCATCAGGAAACTCCTCTCCTCTATCGTACTCTTCTATAAATTTCATTTGCATGTTCCTCAATTCTGACAACCAGTCTTGACGAACTATTTCCAAATTAACACCATTTTGTTCCATTAAAGAACCTTTTGTTGTTTTTGGGCCTCCATTTGCTACAATAATCCCTGATTGCGCATTCCACGCATATGCAGCAATTTTTACCAATGGTTTATTTTTTACTTCACTAGAAAGGCTTGTAGAAGGCAAGTCCATTTTCGCAGAAGTAGTAACATTATCTACTTGGTTTTTATCTACATTAAGACTATCTAATTGTTTTGCCTCACCAACCCTAAGTCCTGGCGCAAAATAATACACAGCTCCCAAAATACCACCAAGTACTATAATTACAATTATTAATTCCGAAAAAGTAGTTAGCTTTTTTGTACGTAAAATTTTTCCCATTATTATTTACTTATTTTTCTATAATTTAATCAAACATATTTCCAAATCCACCACTTTCCTGCTTATCTTCAGCAGTAAGTTTATAATTAGGATTATTGTATTTTTTAGACTCCGGAATATAATCTTTTCCTGTCTTTATCTTATCTGCAAGCGTATCCAATTGTGCATACAACTCATCGCTATCCACATCGTATTTAGCCGTAAGTGTATCTATATCCATTAGATTCTCGTGAGTCCTAGAAATATCCATAGCTATAGTTTCTGTAACCACATCTAAAGCGTATTCTAATTCCCATTCCTTAGTAAATAACATTGCAGATTTGGCACTATCTGTTGCTGCTCTAGCCGTTTTTGCAAATTGATATTCTTTTTCTAACATGGTAATCGTTACCTCAAAATCAGAAATTTTTATATCTATTGCAGTACCTGCCATGGTTAATTTTCTATCCAATTTCCCCATTACGGAAGCTCTACTACCGTATTTTTTAATAAAACTTTTGCTCTGTTCCAGTTGGTGCGTTATCCGTTGCGATTGCGATAATTTTTTTGCCAAGCTGCTATGCAATGCTACATACTCATCTGTATCTTTACCCGCATTTCCTTTCTCAGAAATAATCTGCTCCATTCCACTTTTAAGCTTTTGAGCCTGCTTTTGTAAAGAAACCACTTGAGTTTGAAAATCTTTTGCTTCTTTTTCTGCTTTAAAAGCTTCACCTTCCATGTTGTTTTTTAGTGCTTTTATTTTTGCCTTCGCATCTTTAAAAACCCTTCTGTTTTTCAACATTTTTTGCTTTTGCTCTTGCAACTCCCCAAAAGGATCATGCTTTATCAACGATTTATGAATTCCACGAGTAACTCTCCTCAAAAATTTAAAAATTATTGGGAGCATCATCACAAAGAACACCAAAAAAATTGCCACTCCAGCAAGGGCAATTACTTGCCCCAAAGCAGTAAATAATGGTGGCAATATATATATCCAAGCGGCATATCCTAATCCTGCAAATAATGCTATTTTTAGAAATGCATTTAATCCTTTCTCTCCATTTCTCCAATTACTAGGGTTTAATGAAATCTCCCCCTTTTCATCGTCAAAATGCTTTAAAATAGGAAGATTTAGTAAATGACTTTTTGATTCTTTAAGATCCATCTATTGTTTTTACTTATACATTATTTTTAATTCCATTGACAACCGTACCAATGGTTTCTAAAATTTTATTTCTTGCCTTATCATTGGCCATTATTTTTTGATCAATTTCAGAAATATCATTGATAATTTCAGAATCCATAGATTGCAATTGATTTCTTTTTTCGCTAATCTGATTTTGCATTTCCAACAGTCTTCTTTCTAAATCTTTAATTTGAGTATCCAAACTGCTTTTCTTGCTGTTTTGCGTCTCTAAAATTAAGGAACGTTTCTTATTGCCCTGAACACTGTATTGCTGGTGTACTTTTTCTATTTCTTTAATATAGAAATCAGCTTCATTCAAAAGAGTAGATTTATTCATCTTTGGATCTGCACTTTGCGCCATTACCAATGCCATCTTATATGCAGATGGATCATTAGAACCTACTGCTTTTATAGCTTTAAAAAACTCATAAAAATCATACCCAGGTTTATTTAACGACTCAAAACCTGACTCATACATTTCTATAATTGTATTTAAAACAGAATTACTAACTGCTGCTCCTAAGTTAACCGGTGGCGCTGTAGGTATCGAATTTGGAAACTTAGACACAGGCGCACTAGTTTTAGGAAAAGAACTAGTAGTAGTAGTTGTAACTGTTGGTTTTGGTGCTGCAGGTGTATTCTTTGCAGTATTAGATCCTTCTTCTTCATTGATAAAAAGAGCTTTCCAATTAAATTTTTCTTTAGCCATTTATAATTTTTTAGATAAAACTAGACTTCAACTGTTAAAAATAAAAAATAAATCCCAGATTGCCTACCTTAATATGTACTTTAGAATATTGTTTTGTTACAAAATCTAAAACTTTTTTGAATTAAAGCATTAATATCGGCTCTATTTTGCATCAAATTAAAGAAACAAAACGCCGATTTCAAGGAAATATTTTATGCAAAACTACAAATATTATGCTCTTATGAATTTTATTTTTTTCTAGTAAGTCGAGACCATGCTATTTTCAAAATAAGCAATACAACTCCAAAGACAAGTAACAACTGCCCAAATCCGCCAATAAAAAATATTCCAAAATGCATCCGTTGTAAAACAAAAACTATTGCAAATGAAACTCCAATTAGCACCATTAAACTGGATAGTTTTCCAAACCCTGGAATGTCTTTCATATGCACTTTTCTATTCAATAAAAACAATACCAAACACATACTAGCTACTGGCACAAAATAGGCAATAACATTAACATTTAGCATGTTAGAATTCTGTATGAAAAATCCATACAACACTAATATTAGCGCCAATATTCCAGGAATAGAAACGCCATAGACCAACAGGGACATTACATATCTTAAGTTTTTACTGTTTTTTGCATTTAGTACTGCTAAAACTAATAATGTAAGCACTATTAACCCACCAAAATAAATCAAAATCATATTTTGATGTGTTCCAAACCAATCTATTACATTTTGTATTGTCATATTTTATAAAATTCTAAGTATTAAAATAAAAACCGTTTTCAAACGCTACTTAATCTTCGTCTTCATTAAAAACAAGTATTTGTTTTACCGTTGCTATAACAGGAGGAATATCTTCTTCTGTAAGCTCCATTAACACCTCTTTAGTGATTGCAGTTATAGACACAATCCTACTTGCTTGACGTTCAATAATTTTCTCGAAAAGATTACGCATGGTACGTGCATTTCCAAATCCTTTATGTCGTTTTTCATATAAACGTTCAATAATTTCTACTAATTTTTCTTCAGCATCTTCTGTTAGCACAAAATCTGCTTTACCCACATAGAGTTTAAAAATTTTAAGCAACGCATCTGCTGGGAAATGATCAAATTCAAAATACCGATTAAAACGTGATTGTAGTCCTGGATTTGCCTGAATAAAACCTTCCATTTGATCTGGATAGCCGGCAGCAACAACCACAAATTCTCCTCTATGATCCTCCATTCGTTTTAATAACGTCTCTATTGCTTCACCACCAAAATCATTAAATCCGCCAGAAACAAGGGCATAAGCCTCGTCTATAAACAACACCCCGCCTAGTGCCGATTTTATAATTTTATCTGTCTTAATTGCTGTTTGCCCAACATAACCTGCAACCAATCCAGAACGATCGGTTTCTACCACATGTCCTTTTTCTAAATAACCCAAATGTTTAAAGATCCTTCCTAACAATCGTGCAACTGTAGTTTTACCAGTTCCTGGAGGCCCCATAAACACAGTATGCAAGGAGGTATTACTTGTTTTTAAGCCTTTTTCTTCTCTTAATTTTTGAACTTTAAGAAAATCGGTTAGGTCTTTTATGTTTTTTTTCACCGCCTCCAAACCTACCAGTTCATTAAGCTCAGCAAGCACTTTTTCTAAAGTATCATCTTCAGGAATTTCTTTATAAACACCTTCTTCTATCCAAACTTTAGGATTTCTTGCCTTTTTTTCGATCTTTTGAAGCAATTCTTTGTCTTTATTAGACAACTTATCATCTGCTTTTGCTATCAAAGTTGCCACTCTATTTTCAAAAGAAGTAATTCTTAAAAACTGCTCATTATTAATTTTTTTTAAAACTGAAGGCAATAGCAATTCTTTTTTCATTTCTTCAATCGGAATAAAAAAAGGCAATTCTCTAATTGCAATTACATTTTTATCGAACTGTTTTGCCAAAGACAATTTTTTTATAAGTGTCAAATTATATGCCTCACTAAGGTCTTTGCCTTGAAGGATTTCATAAAAATAAATCAATACAAATTTTGCCTTTGCAGGTATAGCATCATAACTGCCTTTGAGAGAAGCAAAAGCATCAAATATTTTTACAAGATCATATAACAATACATGCTCTGCTTTATATTTTACTTCGGCTGCCGAATCTGCTTGTAAAGCCAGAAGAGCTCCATTAAAGTCCTTGTCAGTATTAAGAACCGAACATATTTTCCATGCCTTTTGTCCTTCTTCTTTTAGTAACTTTATATAATCGGGTGTTAACTGCATTCCTGAAGCTTTAGGCTTTTTGTTCATGTATTATAATTGTTGTGTCGCTACGATCATATTCTGGCTTTAGATAACTCAAAAAAAAGAACCTTTTGAGAAATTAACTCAAAACTGATGTTTGGATAAAATTAGAACTTTTATTCTAGATCATAAAAAATCTCTTTCCCTAATATCAAAATCAGTCGTTTTATTAAAATCATACCGCAAAAACATATAGCCTTGGGTATTTACTACCAATATTATAAATTTCATCATTTTTCAAAGTAAATATACTTACGTACAATAGCCTGTGTTAAACGTTTTAGTTTTTTACCATTAACAGGATGATTGCCTTCGTCACTAAAAAATGTAATTTCTCCATTAGTTTTATCGTACCAATACAAACTCTTTCCGTTTTTGAACAGGTTCATTGTAGAGTCTAATGGAACTCTTTTGAAGCTCTCTATCTTATGTTGATCCATTGCTATACTGGCAGCCGAATCTACGTTACAATCTGCTTTTTCATAATGATCTACTGACCAAATCATACATTCTTTTTTTTCTAACTGATTCACACCAAAATAAACACCTGCTGCAATTAGTAGTGGCAACATTATGTAGCTAAGTTTCTTTAACCAAGGTTCTTTTGGTGGCTCTTCTGTTATATCAGTTTTCGTAGCTGAACCATCTTCTTCGCTTTTACCTCCTTCATCACCAGTTATTGTAGGTCCTTTTATTTCTTCAGGAACACTACCAAACTTATGTTCATCATAATATTTTATATACGGTCTAAGCTTAAAACCTATCAGTAATGCTACCAAATCTAATGTTTCTGTTTCTGTCTTATTTGTTTTATCTGTCAAGAAATTTTGAATAGATTTTAGTTCTCCATTATTAAAGACTTTAATCTTTTTTACTTTATCATCATCCTTATTTAACCCAAAAAAAACATCAATAATCTCTTTATCCGCCTTTGATTTTATTTTACTAAAAATTTGACTACAAGCTTTTTTAATTTTTGCAGGAGTAGGCTCAAACAAATATACTTTTAAATCACCTCCTCTATTCTTCTTGTATAAACCAAGAATCTCCTCTCTATAATCATCAAAACTTTTGTACTTCATAACTAATCAATCAGAATTTATCGGAATTATCAAGAATACACTGGAATCTTCGGAATTACTGGAATCCTCTGCTGTCACAGGCTTTTCATGCCCATACCTTTGTCCAAGAATCGTTTGTGTCTTAAAAGAACAACCTAGACAAATATAACGAACAAATTCTAAACTAGAAATATAAGACAGGATCTGCGAATAGATCTGGGAAGTAAAATGAACATTTTCTGTCTGCCTATTTCAAACACTACTTCCCAAAATAAAGAGGCGCCTCTTTTCATTTTTGCATGTTGCTGTATTGGCAATTTATCCTCTGGGTTCAAAGCCCAGACAGTGCATGCTATTGCAAATTTTTAAACAATAGTAATTATGAAAAGAGTTTTATTTATATTAAGTATAGTATTGATTAATACCGTTTTATTTTCTTGTGAAAAGCCAGAAATAGCTGATGAAATAGCAATAGAAGTTTTAGCTACCGATGGAGAAGACGGAGAAATATTACCAAAAGAAGAGGATAAAGATTAATTAATCGTTTTGTAATCCCATACTTTTACTACTTTAGAGGAATGAAGCAACTTGTTGTTACATTCCTCTTTTTTTGTAGCTGTTTTTTATTTTCTCAATCAGAAAACCAAAATACAGATCAAAATTTATACCTTAAAACCATCTCTAAAAAAAGTGCTTTATTTAGAAAAAAACAAAAACTAGATAGCGCAATTTTTTATGCAAATAGACTACTTCAAGAATCAAAACTGACGCACGATAGCACCTATATTCTTAAGGCCTATAAAAAACTATCTCTTTATCATAAAGAGCACAATAAACCAATTGATGCTGTTAAGTACTATACCTATGTTCGGGATTTTTCTTTGCTTGTAAATGATACCATTTCTGCAATTAATGCTAGTAGACTTATTGCTAGCATTCAAAAAAAATTAGGAGATTTAAACTCCAGTGAAAACACAGCAATTAGCGCCTTAAAACTATGTGATAACTTATCAGATTCAACAGCCACGCCCCTTAAATTAGCTCTTTACAATCACCTTGGAATAACAACCAAAGAATTAGCTAACTATAAAGATGCTATTAGGTGGTATAAAAAAGCACTAGTATTAAACAAAGACACACTAAAAGGTATTACTATAAAAAACAATATTGCTGTAATTGCAATAAAAGAAAAACAATTTAACGTAGCAATAAACAGTTTATCTGAATTGTTGAAGCTTAAAATCCTGGCAACAAATCCAAAAACCAAAGCAAGAATAATTGATAATCTTGCCCATGCAAAGTCTAAAACAAACTCCCCAGATGCCGAAAAAGAGTTATTGAAGGCTTTAAACATTCGAAAAAAAATAAAAGACAATTATGGATTAATTGCTAGTTATATGCATTTAGCTGATCATTATAAAAATAACAACAGTACAGAAAAAGCCTTGTTTTATGCTGAAATGGCTTATAAAATATCAAAACAGTTTAAAAACAGTGCTTCAATAGTAGAATCTTTAACATTTTTACTTAAACTAGAAGGAAGTTCTAAACATCGAATTGTTGAATTTTTAAAGCTAGATGATAGTTTAAAAACCGAAACTTTAAAAGCAAAAAACCAATTCGCAAAAATAAGATATAGGACAGAAGAAAGTCGTCGTGAAAATTTAATCCTAAAAGCTAAAAACGCAAAAAAAGACCTAGCATTAGCTGTAGAGACTAACTACAAACTATGGCTAATAGGCTTAATTGTCTTACTAATTGGATCTGGGTTCTTCCTTAATTATTATCGAAAACAAGAAACTAGAATAGCAAGAATAAAAGAACGCCACGCTACCCAGCATAAATTATCTAAAAAACTCCATGATGGACTAGGGAACGACATCTATCACTTAATGGTTCAGCTAAAAAACAACATCGATTTTACAAGTAAAAAAGACAATCTTAAAATACTAGAAGGCTTTAACTTCATCTACCATAGCGTTCGGGATTTTTCTAGAAACATTAGAGTAGAAACAGGACCAGAATACGAAAATGAAATCCTAGATTTATTAAATTCTTACAGTAATTTATCTGTTAAAACAGTAATTTCTGATTTAGACCGTATTCCTTGGACAACAATTGCTGCTCATAAAAAGGAAGAGTTGTATTTAGTATTAAAAGAACTGCTTACCAATATGAACAAACATAGCAACGCTGATTTCTATAGTGTTCGCTTTGTAAAAAACAATAAAAACATCACAATTAACTATTTCGACAATGGAATTGGAGTAAATCTAAACAACGGAATTTCTAAAAATGGATTGTTCAATGCGGAAAACCGCATGAAAGAAATAGGAGGGAGTATTACTTTTGAATCAGAACCTAAGGATGGTTTTAAAGCAACCATAATTTTTGCTTTATAAATTTAATGATATGTTTAAAAAAATACTAATTGCAGAAGATAGAGATAATGAAAAATTTGGCCTCGTAGCCTCCGTTAAAGAATTTACAGATGCTAATATTGATAGCTCACAATTTTGCGATAAGACGGTGCTTAAACTTAAAGAAGCACTGTATAAAAAAGAACCTTTTGACCTATTGATAAGTGATCTTTCTTTTGACTTGGATTATAAAAAACATAAAATAACATCTGGAAGAGAACTTATTAGCGAAGTAAAAAAAATACAACCCAATATAAAAATCATTGTTTTCAGCGGCGAAACGAAATCAGCAATTATTAAATCGTTTTTTGAAACCGAAAAAATAAATGCCTATGTATGTAAAGGTCTTTATGGTCTTCCCGAGCTTAAAAAAGCTATTACAACCGTGCATCAGGACAAAACATATACCTGCCCCGTTGCTACAGATGCATTACAACAAAATAACCTTGTTCAGCTAAATGCATATGAAAAAAAATTACTGCAATTGCTTGCTAAAGGTTATAAATATGATGAAGTAAGTGATTATTTCAAAAATAACAACATGTCTCCAAATAGCAAGAGATCCATAGAAGACAAAATAAGCAAGCTAAAGGATAGTTTTAATGCCAAAACCCCTTCTCAACTCTTATATCTAGCCAATAAATCAGGGTTTATCGATTAATCCACACATTACGTCTTAAAGCCTGTGGTTTTCCACACTGTAAACCCCTTTTATAGTAGTAGTTTTGATTTTCCCTAAGGCAAATATGTTGCCTTTCTGAAAATTGAGGAATGATAAGGAAAGGAAAACTCTTTAAAAATTGTTTTTAGGTAATTGGTGTATATAGGACTCATAAATTTTACAATTTGTGAGTCCTTTTTTTATTCCCCCTGTGGAAAACCACAAGGATACAATAGTAATGAGCTGTATTTTTGACAAGTATTAATCTTAAAATCAACATTTATGGTATTTCTGTAAATGACTTTGTACAGAAAAATGGTATTTTCAATCTTATTCACAAACCCAAAAGCATGTATAAAACAAAAAAAATAGAATGTTAAAAAGAAAACCTTACCAAAAGAAAGCAATACTTATTTTAATCGTTCTTTGCTCTTTTACTGCATTCAGCCAAGACAAGAAAGCAAAAAAAGAAAAAATGGTTTATATCTGTAATAGCCTGCAGAGCAAAGTTTTTCATTATAAAAAACAATGTGCTGGTTTAAAAATATGTAAAGATTCTATCCGAAAAGTAACACTGCATCACGCAAAAAATTATGGAAGAGTCTTTTGTAAAAAAGAGAAAAAACAAACTCGTAATTAGCATCGAAACAACTATACTGTCGTTTAAAACAAGAAAATCCACACTTTCGTGCAGATTTCTATTTACTGTGGAGAAGATGGGAGTCGAACCCACGACCTCTTGACTGCCAGTCAAACGCTCTAGCCAGCTGAGCTACATCCCCAAATATAATATCCGCTAAATTTTAAGCGAACCTAAAACCTAACGGACACGAAAATACTAATCTTTTTTAACACTTAATACTAAAACAGGAATTGGAACAAAAAATTCTTTCTTAAGAATGGTGTTTTTTCCCCAAAGCTTTCTAAAAAAACCTCTTTTCCTTCTAAAAACACAAAGCAAATCAGGATTTGCAGCCTGAAAATGCTCTAATACTCCTTGAAAGGTAGTTGCGTTTTCTGTAATAACAACCTTAGAACTCAAATCCATAAGAGAAGCATTAATTCTTAAATCTTCATCTGTATATCCTGGTGTTTTTACCAATAATAAACTTACCTCAGAATTAAACTTGATACGTATTTCTTGCAACCTTTTTAATATTCTATTCCGTTTTAAAACTCCAGATTTAAAAGCGGTCATAATTTTATCAAATTGGCTATACTTTGCTCCCATTGGAATAACCAAAGCAGGTATATCTGTCTGCTTAATAATCTTACCTGTTGTATTTCCTAAATAATACTCTTCATTAACAGAATTACTTCTTGAAGCAATAATAATAAGGTCTATTCCAAGCTCTTTGTCAAAGCCTTTAATCCCATCTACAACACCTCCATTATAAACGACCAACTTAATAGCTACCCCTTTATTATCTACTTTAGCAAGTACAGATTTCATATGTTCTTTGCTACTCTCTGTAACCTTATCCGCAACATTTCCCAAAGCTCCAGAAGGAGCAGATACTACGCTAAATGCTTCCATAACATAAACGTTGCTATTAAACTCTTTAGCAAAATCAATTGCATATTGCAGGGTAAAAACTGCGTTGTCTGATGGGCCAATTGGTACTAATATATTTTTCACAGATAATAAATTTTAGCAATAAATTGCATTAACAATCAGGCAGATACAGTACTCAGATAGTAAACCTAAATTTTCTTTAAATGAATACTTAAAACAACAGCTTATGATACTGCTTTTTGCCAATTAAAGCATAAATTTACACTTTTATTTTAATTCTATCTTATGATTAGACTCGGAAAAAAAGAAGATATTGATCAAATCCTTGAAATCACTACTGCATGTGCAACACATATGATCGATAAAGGAATACACCAATGGAATTCTGAATACCCCTCTAAAACTGCTTTTTTAAAGGATTTAGACAGAAAAGAATTATATGTTTTTGAAAAAAACAACATCATTATTGGAACTATTGTATTGTCTACTTTTATGGATGATGAATACCTTCCTATTTTGTGGCTAACATCCAATCATCAAAATATTTACATCCACAGATTGGCTATTCATCCAGAATTTCAAGGTCAAGGACTAGCTCAGCAGCTAATGAATTTTGCAGAACAATATGCCTTAAAAAACAAATTCAATTCTGTTAGACTAGATACCTTTAGTCAAAACGCTAGAAACAATACTTTTTACGAAAAGAGAGGATACCAACGTCTCGGAGATATTTATTTTCCTAAACAAAGCAAACACCCTTTTCATTGCTATGAACTTGTACTAACCAATGATTAATAAGATCTCTTTTAAGGAAATAAATAAACTTGCTATACCCTCCATTATTGCAGGTATTGCAGAACCACTAATTTCACTCACCGATTTAGCAATCCTTGGAAACGTCACTTCCAATCCGGTAGAAACGCTTGCTGCAGCAGGTATTGTAGGTTCTTTTATCTCTGCTATCATCTGGACATTAGCCCAGACCAAAACATCCATTTCTAGCTTAGTATCTCAACATTTTGGAGCAAGAAGACTTCATGCTGTAAAAACACTTGTACCACAGGTAATTTTTATAAACTTGGCTCTTGGAGTTTTTATCTATTTAACATCACTACTTTTTGCAGAAGGCATCTTAATACAATACAATGCTAAAGGTCTTATTCTTAATTATGGTATTTCTTACTATAAAATTAGAGCAATTGGATTTCCGCTTACACTAATGACTTTTGCTATTTTCGGAGTCTTTAGAGGACTACAAAATACATTCTGGGCTATGAAAGCTAGTCTTGCGGGGGCCTTAATCAATATTATTTTAGATTTTGTTCTTATTTATGGTATTGAAGGCATTATCCCTCCAATGCACCTAGCAGGAGCAGCATATGCTAGTGTTATTGCTCAATTAGTAATGTTAGTAATGGCTCTTTATTTTTTATTCAATAAAACAGTATTTGGATTACGGCTCAAACGAAATATAAATCCAAATATAAAAAGACACCTGCTTTTAAGTGCCAACTTATTCCTTAGAACTATTGCATTAAACATTGCCATCTATTTGGCTAATGCCTATGCTACAGATTATGGGAAAAACTATATTGCTGCCCAAAGTATTTTGATGAACATATGGCTGTTTTTTGCTTTTTTCGTTGATGGCTATTCTAATGCAGGAAATGCCATCGCGGGGAAATTGCTTGGACAAAAAGCCTATAAAAAATTGTGGAGACTCAGTATTGACCTTAGTAAGTTTGCCGTTATAATTGCACTTTTGCTAATGATAATCTGCGCCATATTCTACCAGCCAATTGGACTTATATTCAGTAAGGAAGAACAAGTATTACTACTTTTTACACAGCTTTTTTGGATGGTATTACTAATGCAGCCTTTAAATGCTATTACTTTTGTGTTTGACGGAATTTTTAAAGGACTGGGAGAAGCAGCATTTTTAAGAAATGTGCTTTTTGCGGCTACCTTTTTAGGTTTTATTCCGACATTACTTCTAGTAGACTATTTTGACCTAAAACTTTATGGTGTTTGGATAGCCTTTACCGTATGGATGTTAATTAGAGGAGCAACCTTAATATATAAGTTTAGACGAAAATATTTGAACAAGAACTAAGAGGCAAGAGAGCAAGAGAGCAAGAGGCATAAATGTAAAAAACAACAAACAGGAACTACTCTTAGTCATATTCGCCTTTCATTACTTATTAACTTATTCCGTTTTCTTAACTCATTAACTCGTTTGCTTTTTCAGTTTTTAACCTGTTCCCTTTTTTACTTTTTTACTTTTAACTTACTATCTTCAGACAAGATTTGTATTTTTGAAAAAACAATTATTTATGGCAACAACAAGAACCAACGGAAGTTTGTACACAGCTATTCAAAACGGAATTGCAACCATAGAATTTGGTCATCCTGCGAGTAATTCTTTTCCTTCTGAATTACTAGCTAGGCTTAGCAAAGAGTTACATTTAATATCAAATAATGAAGAGGTAACTATTATTGTTTTAAAATCTGAAGGAGAAAAAGCATTTTGTGCTGGCGCAAGTTTTAATGAACTTGTTGCAGTATCTAACCTTGATGAAGGCAAAGCTTTTTTCTCAGGATTTGCCAATGTCATCAATGCCATGCGCATATGCAAAAAACCTATTATTGGTCGCATCCAAGGTAAAGTTGTAGGTGGCGGTGTTGGTATTGCTGCAGCTTGCGACTATGTATTAGCTACTGAAGCCGCATCCATAAAACTCTCTGAACTTACTATTGGTATTGGTCCATTTGTTATTGGCCCTGCTGTAGAACGTAAAATGGGTAAAGCTGCTTTTACAGAACTCTCTTTTGCTGCTGATGAGTGGAAAAATGCTTATTGGGCAAAAGAAAAAGGACTCTTTGCTAAGGTTTTTAATACTATTGAAGACCTTGATAAGGAACTAGATATTTTTACCTCAAAATTAGCATCCTATAATCCCGAGGCGTTACGTTCCTTAAAAGAAACACTATGGATGGACACAGACCACTGGGACAAACTCTTAATAGAAAAAGCCGAATTATCAGGAAAATTAGTACTCTCTGATTTTACAAAAAAAGCATTAGCAAAATTTAAAAAATAAATATGTTAAATACAATCCTCCTACAAGACGCTTCTGTTATAGATGACAAAATCGAAAATGCACCAGATAATGCTTATCAAATAGGCGTTTTTATTGGATCATACCTTCCACTACTTATTTTGGTTGTTATTGCCTACCTTATATATCGATATAATAAGAGGAATAAGGAGTAATACATCCTTACTTCACTTTTATAGATTAACTATTTTTCGATCTTCTTTATCAGTTTTTCAACTAAAGCTTTTAAATCTGCAACATCGTTCTCTTGCTTTTTTAATTTCTTTTCTTGGGTAATTGTGTATAATGTTAGCTCTTCTATTTTTTGGAGAAGCTTAATATTCATTTCAGCTAAATGTATACCATTTTTCTCCATTTCTTTTGCTGACGCTATTTCAGGAAGGTGTTTGTTTTTCTTAATAAAACTTTCTACTTCTTCTATTGTTCGTAAATCATAGTCATTTTCAAAAACAAAATCAGCCCCACCAGCTGTAGCAGTTACTTTTACTTCCCTTGAATGAATTAACCCTTTTACTGTCAATTTCGAATCAGGATTTACTGTTCCTATTCCTACATTTCCAGTTTTTGTGATTCTAAATCTTTCAACATTATTAGTGCCAATAGAAAAACTTTTATCAGCAATTGTTCCTATTACCATATTTCCATTAGTATACATGGTATTCCCGTCGATGTACAAACTTGATCCATTATCTTGAATTCTTACTCCTGCGTTGGCCGTGTTAACTGATGAAATATTCCCAATCGTTGCATTTCTATAGATGTGAAGAAGTCCATTTGATGGTGATGAAGTACCAATACCAACATGCCCACCTATGTCATTCAAAATAATATTTCCACTATAACTAGAATTTATTCTACTCCTAATATAAAGATTTCCATTAGACGCAATATTTTCCATTACAAAGTTATTACTTTGAATGTCTGACGTTCTAATCTTAAATTTGGTTCCAAATTTAATACCATCATATGATTTTAACTGACCAAAATCTAATTTCATAGTTGGTGATGTTGTTCCAATCCCCACATTACCATTATTGTAATAAAAATCAGTCGCATTACCTGTAACTAATTTAACTTCTTGAGCTTTAACCCCAAAAACAATTCCTAATACTGCTAGTGTTAGTATACTATTTTTCATTTTCCTTATTTATATGGTCTTCTAATTTAGATACTCTTTGGAATAACGATTTAAGAACCATATTCTCTTTTTCTAATCTTTCAATTTTAGCATTTTGCTCTTTTAACGTATTAATTTCCTTTTCTTGAGCAATTGTGTACAGTGTTAATTCTTCTATTTTTTGCAATAACTTAGCATTCATTTCTCCTAAAAACATTCCATTTTCGGCTACTTCTTTCGCACTAGGAATATCTTTTAAATGCCCTTTTTCTTTAATATGGCTTTCTACCTCCTTTAGTGTTGGTAAAGCATACTCCTTATCAAAAACGAAATCTGGCCAATTACTATGCGAAGCTACTTTTACTTCTTCCGCAGCAATTTTTCCTTTAACTCCCAATTTGAAACCTTTCGTATCTATTGTACCTATTCCTACATTTCCATTTTCTTCGATGATCATTCGTACCTGTTGTGTACCACTATAACCATTTCTTGTGCCAAATGCTAAACCATAATTTGAATTCTTACCTTCTATTCCAAAATCAATAAAAGCCTGTGGAGTAACATCTACGACCCTTTGGATTCTAAGAGAAGTATTATTCCAATTTGATCCATTACTGTTTCTTTTATTTAGAATTTGAAATTTTGAATTATTACCAACTACACTACCTTCTATTGTAGTAAGAACTGACTGATCGTTAATTGTTGTTCCTAAAGCGCTTGCCTTTACATGAAATTTATTTTCTGGACTTGATGTCCCGATTCCTACATTACCGTTTGTTGAAATGCGCATTCTTTCAATTGCATTAGTTAGAAACCTAAAACTCTCATCTGAATGCTGGTAATAAATTTGTCCTCTTGAACCATGATCTATATCTCCAAAATAAATTGCAGACCTTGAGGTGTTATCATTTACTAAAATTCTCATTTCAGTATTTCCAGATTGAGTTTTTATAACAAGAGGCTTATCTGGTGAAGTAGTGCCAATCCCAACATTTCCATTATAATAATAAAAATCAGTTGCATTTCCTGTAACCAACTTAACCTCTTGAGCTTTAACCCCAAAAACAATTCCTAATACCGCTAGTGTTAGTATACTTTTTTTAATTATTTGCATATTAAATATGTTATCTATTTATTATTTTTAACCAATAACGCTTCTATTTTACTTAAACGATAGTCCAATGCTTTATTTTCTTTTTTAAGCATTTTGATTTCGTTGTTTTGATTTTCAAATGTTTTGATCTTCTTTTCTTGCGCAATTGTGTATAATGTTAGCTCTTCTATTTTTTGCAATAACTTAGCATTCATTTCTCCTAAAAATATTCCATTTTCGGCTACTTCTTTCGCACTAGGAATATCTTTTAAATGCCCTTTTTCTTTAATATGACTTTCTACCTCCTTTAGTGTTGGTAAAGCATACTCCTTATCAAAAACGAAATCTGGCCAATTATTATGTGAAGCTACTTTTACTTCTTCCGCAGCAATTTTTCCTTTCACTCCCAATTTAAAACCTTTTGTATCTGTTGTACCTATCCCAAAATTACTTGATACATACCAAGAGTTATATGCTGTATTATACCCAAACTCTCTTCCCCACTGCCATGCACCATCATCATAAGGAGCAAAAAAAGTTTTCCCTTGGGTTGCATGTCTATCTATCCATAGCTTACCATCTAAATTTTCCTTTGGCCCTACAATAGTTCCCGTAAGCAAACTTACTCTACCGCTAAAATTTGCACTACCATTTACATCTAATTTAGATGTAGGGTTTGCCGTTCCTATCCCTACATGTCCATTATATGAAATTCTCATTTTTTCTGATAATGTATTATATCCATTCCAAGTGTTAAAAACTATGCTCGAATAATTAAACGGATTTGCACCATTTTTAGTTTTTACACCAATTGATGCTGCTGTTATAGAATTAGTTGCCCATCTGTTATAAAACTTAATTTCTCCAAAATATTGATCATAACTACCTTGAGAATTAGTAATTGATAAATTCCCATCATAGATATGCAGTTTTTGATTTGGACTTGTTGTCCCAATTCCCACTTTTCCATTATTATAGTAAAAATCAGTTGCATTGCCTGTAACCAATTTAACCTCTTGAGCCTTAACCCCAAAAACAATTCCTAATACTGCTACTATTACTATACTATTTTTCATTTTCCTTATGTTCTTGATCAGTGAATTTTTAAATAAACGTTAAACCAAATATAACTTATTTATTTGTTTTGAGCTTATTTTCATGCTTGTTGTTTTACATAAAGAATTCGGAATTGAGGATTATTAATATTTGATAAACTTATCCTCTCAAGCAGTTACTTCATCTATTAATAAAATCTCGAAAAAATACAACTACTAGATAACCGTAGCATATTATGGCACCTAGTAACTACTCACTATCGACAAGGAATAAAAAGACAAACAGCAACTCTTTATTTAACACTATCCTCATATCCAACATCAGCTTTTAAATTAGTTTGTTTGGCTGCTTGTACCGCTAAAAAATCGCAGCGTTCGTTTTGCGGATGGTTATTATGTCCTTTTATCCATTGGAACGCTACCTTGTGTTTTCGGTATTCTTTTAGAAAAAGTTTCCATAGATCTGGATTTTTCTTTCCTTTAAAATTCTTTTTCTCCCATCCAAAGAGCCATTTTTTGTCTACAGCATCTGCTACATATTTAGAATCGGTATAAACTAGCACAGAAACATTATCTTTTTTTAGCTTTTTTAAGCTCTCAATTACTGCCAAAAGCTCCATTCTATTATTGGTTGTTTTTAAAAAACCATCAGAAAACTCCTTTTTATAGGGTTTTCCTACCCATTCCATAACAATCCCATAACCACCAGGTCCGGGATTTCCGCTACAAGCTCCGTCCGTATATATATGTACGCTAGCACTATTCATTTAGCAATTCAAAAATTACGCTTGGAAAGTGCTTTTGCTCTAATAAATGTATCTTTTTAGCAATATCATCTGGAGTATCGGATGTTAAAAGTGCCGTTTTGGCCTGAAAAATGACCGCTCCTTCATCATAATTCTCATTTACATAGTGAATAGTGATGCCGGTTTCCGATTCTTTATTTTCACATACCGCTCGATGCACATTCATCCCATACATTCCTTTTCCACCATAGTTTGGTAACAACGCTGGATGAATATTTACAATCCGATTAGGGAATGCTGAGATGAACTTTTCGGGTATTTTCCACAAAAAGCCAGCTAACACTATAAAATCTGGATTGATATCTTTTACTAAATTCAAGACAATATCGTCGGTCACAAAGGCAGTTTTATTAAATGTCAAGCAACTTATACCTAACCTATTGCACCTATCTATAACTTTGGCATCCCTTTTGTTAGTTAATACAGTAGAAATAGTAACTTCACTCTTATCGTGAAAAAAATTAATTATATTTTCTACATTAGTACCCGATCCGGACGCAAATAGAACTAAATGTTTCATAGCAATAAAAAAAGTTATAAATTTCACACAAAAAAAAGAATAATTATTAATAAATTAGGGCTTAAAATGAATTACTTGGATATATTTTTTAATTTTAAAGCACATTTTACCGCATAATTGCGGTAATCATCCAAAGTTTTTTATTTTTGCCAACAATTAAATTTTAAAACTAAAACATTATGTCAGACATTGCATCAAGAGTAAAAGCGATCATCGTAGACAAATTAGGAGTTGATGAGAACGAAGTTGTAACGGAAGCTAGCTTCACTAACGACCTAGGAGCAGACTCATTGGACACTGTAGAATTAATCATGGAATTCGAAAAAGAATTTGATATTCAAATTCCAGATGATCAAGCTGAAAACATTGCAACAGTTGGTCAAGCAGTTAGTTACATCGAAGAAGCAAAGTAATTTTTCATACAATATTGAAAATTATAAAATTTATTCATGCTGTAATGGCATGAATAAATTTTTTTGATTGCTAAAAAAACGCTAGTTTACAAAAAATTTGAATTCAATGGAGTTAAAGCGAGTTGTAGTTACTGGACTGGGGGCACTAACCCCAATCGGTAATAATATAGAAGAATATTGGAATGCTTTAATAAATGGTGTTAGCGGAGCTGCTCCAATCACACACTTTGATGCTTCAAAGTTTAAAACACAGTTTGCTTGTGAGGTTAAAAACTTTAACCCTACAGATTTTATGGACCGTAAAGAAGCGAGAAGAGCAGATCCATTTGCTCAATTTGCTTTGGTTACTGCCGATGAAGCTTTAAAAGATTCTAAATTAGATTTAGAAAAAATAAACAAAAACAGAGTAGGTGTTATTTGGGGAGCTGGTATTGGAGGTATTCAAACGTTCCAAGATGAAGTTACCAATTACGTTAAAGGTGATGGTACTCCAAAATTCAACCCTTTCTTTATTCCAAAGATGATAGCAGACATAGCTCCTGCTTAATCTCTATCAAATATGGATTTATGGGACCTAACTATACTACGGTTTCTGCTTGTGCTTCTTCTGCAAATGCAATTTTTGATGCGCTAAACTCTATTCGTTTGGGACATACAGATATTGTAATTACTGGAGGTTCTGAAGCTGCGGTTACCGATGCTGGAATGGGTGGCTTTAACGCCATGCATGCCATGAGTACTAGAAACGATGATCCTAAAACAGCCTCTAGGCCTTTTGATGCCAATAGAGATGGATTTGTCTTAGGAGAAGGCTCTGGAGCATTAGTATTAGAAGAATACGAACATGCTAAAAAAAGAGGAGCAAAAATATATGCAGAACTAGCTGGAGGAGGATTATCTTCTGATGCTTACCACATGACTGCACCACATCCTGATGGAGACGGTGTTACGCTTGTAATGAAAAACTGCCTAGAAAATGCAGGTTTAAAACCTGAAGATATAGACGCGATAAATACACATGGTACTTCTACTCCACTTGGAGATGTTGCAGAATTAAAAGCAATAGGAAAAGTATTTGGAGATCATGCCAAAAATATAAATATCAATTCAACAAAATCCATGACTGGTCATTTGTTAGGTGCTGCAGGAGCTATTGAAGCGATCTCTGCTATCTTATCAATAGAACATGGAATAGTACCCCCATCTATAAATCACAGTACTATAGATGAAAATATTGATCCCGAACTGAATCTGACACTTAACAAAGCACAAAAACGCGATGTTAAAGTTGCCATGAGTAACACTTTTGGATTTGGAGGCCATAATGCTTGTGTTGTTTTTAAAAAATTAGATTAAGATAGAATATGTCAATATTCTCTAAAATATTCAAGTCCCAGTCTCCTCAAGACCGGGACTTTTTTTTGGGAATAACTAAAATCTTAGGTTTTAAGCCAAAACATATTCATTATTATCAAAAAGCATTCACCCATCGCTCTGCTAACATCAAAGACAAAGACGGATTTCCTTCCAACTACGAACGTTTAGAATTTCTTGGTGATGTTATTTTAGGTGCTGTCATTTCTGGATACCTATTTAATGAAGTTCCAACTGGGGATGAAGGATACCTCACCAAAATGAGATCAAAAATCGTTAGTAGAGAACACCTCAACGAACTAGGAAAAGACCTAAAACTTATTACTTTTGTAAAAAGTAGAATCCATAAATCTAATTTTGGAGACAATATACACGGTAATGTTTTTGAAGCATTAGTTGGTGCCATCTACTTGGATAGAGGATATTCTTATAGCGAAAAATTCATCAGCAAACGTGTTATTAAACCTTATGTAAATATAGAACAGCTAGAAGGAAGAGTCATCAGCTACAAAAGCCTTGTTATTGAATGGTGTCAAAAGGAAAAAATACCATTCAACTATGAAGTTTATGAGGATACCGGTAACGACACCTTTAAACACTTTGCTGTAAAACTATTTATTGATGAAAAAATTATTGCCAAAGCAAGAGCTACCTCAAAGAAAAAGGCGGAAGAAAAAGCATCAAAAAGAGCCTTTTTTGCACTGCAAAAAAAAATGTAGTAAAACACTAGGCTTCCGAAAACGTTTGCGGGTATTAAATTAGCATTAAGTCCTCTTTTAAGGCATATATATCTATAAAGAAAGCATATCTTTACCTAGCACATTTATACTTATGGCAACCCTGAAGTTAACAGATGACTTTTTTGAAGATTCCTATTCCCTAATTGCAATTCATGGCAGTATGGAAAATTACAGTCTTGCCTATTTTATAAATCAAGCAACTAAATCAAAATTTAAAAGAGCAATTACAGATATATCGTTAACAGAAAATGTAACATTGCCTTTTTATGAATGGGAAAATACTTTTCAGGAAACTAACTGGAAATTATTTCCTAATAAAATAAGAGTAGTAGCAAAAAACGCTACTCAGAATTTGTTTGGAGAATCGGTAACCTATTCCAACTATTTTGTAGTTCCACAATATAAAGAAGTAGATTTCTTTTTAAAAATGGAAACAGATGATAAATATCTAGCTACCGAGGCCTGTGCTAAAATTTTAGGAATCCCTAAAATAATCACAGCATACACCTTACAATCAAAACAATTAAAATCAACTAATAACATAATCTTTTAAGAATGCCGAATATTAAAAAAACGAAGATTGTTGCAACACTTGGACCTGCTACAAGCACTAAAAAAGTGCTGAAAGCAATGGTAGAAGCAGGTGTAAATGTGTTTAGAATTAACTTTTCACATGCAGACTATGACGATGTAAAAGAACGGATTAAAATGATTCGCGATCTTAACAAAGAATACGGATACAATACAGCTATTCTAGGAGACCTTCAAGGCCCTAAACTTAGAGTAGGTGTTATGTCCGAAGACATTGTTGTTAATCCAGGAGACGAAATTACTTTTGTAACTGGAGAAGCATTCAAAGGCACCAAGGAAAGAGTTTACATGAACTATCAAGCGTTTCCAAAAGATGTAAATCCTGGAGAACGCATCTTATTAGATGACGGAAAACTGATGTTTGAAGTTATCGCTACTGATAAAAAAGCAGAGGTAAAAACTAAGGTTATCCAAGGAGGACCTTTAAAGTCTAAAAAAGGAGTAAACCTTCCTAATACAGATATTTCACTTCCTGCCTTAACAGAAAAAGATATCAATGATGCCATTTTTGCTATTGAACAAAAAGTAGACTGGATGGCATTGTCTTTTGTAAGACACAGTCAAGATCTTAAAGACTTGCAACAAATTATTGACAAGCACTCTGATCATAACATTCCTATAATCGCTAAAATCGAAAAACCAGAAGCTGTTGCCAATATTGATAGTATTGTAGCACACTGTGCCGGACTTATGGTTGCCCGTGGAGATTTAGGTGTAGAAGTACCTGCTCAAGAAGTACCATTAATCCAAAAGCAATTGGTATTAAGAGCCAAAACAGCCAGAATACCTGTTATTATTGCTACACAAATGATGGAGACAATGATTACTAGCCTTACGCCTACACGTGCCGAGGTAAATGATGTTGCTAACTCGGTTATGGATGGTGCAGATGCTGTAATGTTATCTGGAGAAACATCTGTAGGTAACTATCCAGTAGAAGTTATAGAAAAAATGTCTAGCATTATCAACAGTGTTGAAGATTCTGAATTAATAAAAGTCCCACAAAATCCTCCACATGTAAAAACCAATAGATACGTTACAAAAGCTGTTTGTTACCATGCCGCCATTATGGCAAACGAAATTGAAGCCAAAGCAATATCTACACTTACCAATAGTGGATATACTGCATTTCAGATTTCAGCATGGAGACCAAAAGCACATATTTTGGTGTTCACATCTAATAAAAGAATATTAACGCAGCTTAACATGCTTTGGGGTGTTAAAGCATTTTATTACGACAAATATGTTAGTACAGATGAAACCATTGAGGATGTTAACAAAATTGCTTGCGATAAAGGATTTTTAACAAAAGGAGATATGCTAATTAGTCTTGCAGCAATGCCAATTGCTGACAAAGGAATGGTGAACACATTAAGAGTTACCGAAATTGGGCAAGATACAACAAAAAGATAAAAATATTTTTTTGAAGCTATTTCCTGCTATCCGCTGTAGTTTTTTGGTGCAAAATCACCAAAAAAGCTGCCGCTACTATCAGGGCTAGGATATTAGAAAACATCCAACTCCTAATTATTTTTAGTCGAGAGCAATAGTACTATTTTTAACACTAGCGAAAGTCAAAACCTCGAGGCATAAAAAAAGGAAACTTCGATCTAAACATTTAAAGAGTTAAACCCACTGGTGGGCTTAAAACTTAAAAGATAACTGAACAGAAATTGATTTCTGTTCAGTTTTTTCTTTTTTAGGTGTTTTGGAAGTATTCAAATTAGACAATGATATCCCAAGTAATCGTACCGAGTTCTGCAATTTTTCCTGATACAAAAGCATTTTTATATTATCCATTATCAAATCTTTATCAGCAATATAATACGGCAAGGTTTTGCTTCTAGTCTGTTGGGTAAAATCGCTGTATTTTATTTTTAATGTTATTGTTTTTCCTGCAATTTTACTGCCTTTTAATCTCTTATCAAGCTCAATAGCAATATGCTCTAAACGCTCTAACATATAAATCTCACTACTCAGGTTTTTTAAAAAGGTACGTTCCGCTCCCATAGATTTACTTACCCGATGTGGTTTTACAGGACTAGTATGCACCCCTCTAACCACTTGATAATAAAATCCTCCTGATTTTCCAAAATGCGCTATTAAGTAATCTTCGCTTTTTGATTTTAAATCTGTACCCGTAAAAATTCCTAATTTGTACATCTTTTCAGCAGTAACTTTGCCCACTCCATAAAACTTCCGAATATCCAATGCTTCCAAAAAAGGAATCACCTCTTTTGGTGTTACTGTTTTCTGCCCATTAGGCTTGTTATAGTCACTTGCAATTTTAGCCACAAACTTATTTACAGAAATTCCAGCAGAAGCTGTAAGCCCAGTTACTGCAAATATTTCTGCACGTATTTCTTCTGCGATTTTCGATGCAGAAGGATTTCCCTTTTTATTAACAGTAACATCCAAGTATGCCTCATCTAAAGAAAGTGGTTCCACCAAATCTGTATACTTATAAAACACTGTCCTTATCTGTTTAGACACCTCCTTATACCGTTTAAATCGTGCAGGAACAAAGATTAGGTCAGGACAGTTTTTAAGTGCTAAAAAACCACTCATGGCACTTCTAACACCAAACTTACGCGCTTCATAACTCGCAGCAGACACTACTCCTCTTTTCCCACCACCGCCAACCGCAACAGGCTTACCTCTCAATTCAGGATTATCCAATTGCTCTACAGACGCATAAAAAGCATCCATATCCACATGGATAATTTTTCGAGATGGAAAATTATTTTGCATTTGCCAAACAGTAAAAGTGTTTTTGAATTGGAGTATAAAATTACGGAATTCTTTGCTCTTAAAATCCTATTAGTTTTACAACTATTTAATCACAAAACTACACTTTTGGGTAAAATTTGTCACTTCATAGCAGCCTATTTTTGTGAAAACCACAAAAAAAAATGAAAACAAGACACCACAGAAATCGACTGTACCTCACAGAAAAAGAGCAAGAAACCATCAGAGATTATCCAATTTTACTTGGAGGTAGCGGCATTGGAAGCAATATCGCTGAATGTGCATTACGATTAGGATTCCAGAACATCACCATAATTGATGGAGACAAAGTAGAACTATCCAATCTTAATAGACAAAACTACACAGAAAATGATATTTCTACAAACAAAGTAGATGCCTTAGCTAGAAGATTAAGAGCTATAGACAGAGACGCAAACATCACTACACACAATCGTTTTTTGACAACAGAAAACATTGAATACCTTATTAAAAAAAAGTATAAAATAGCTATAAATGCATTGGATTTCACATCGGATATTCCATTGCTTTTTGACAAAACTTGTCTGAAAAAGAATATTCCTGTATTACATCCTTATAATCTTGGATGGGGAGGCTTAGCCACTATAATCTCTCCTAGCAGTCCAGAATTAAATACTATAACAAACTCCAATCAGGAATTTAACGAACTCAACATGGTTGAATACGCCTCTAATTACCTGAAATCTGTAGGCACACCACAAACATGGATAGATGATATTGTAAAACAATACAAAAATGAAAAAGAGGACCTATCTCCTCCACAATTATCAGTTGCCTCATGGACAGTAGCCGCCATGTGCACACATATATTATTCAATATTGCTACTGATAAAAAAATCAAACAATTTCCAGAATTTTATTTTTCAACAATAATGAACAACTAAATAAGCATATCATTAGTAGCGCAGGCAATGGCCTCCACAATATTAGCTACCCCAAGTTTTCTGAATATTTTTTTTCTATGAAATTTCACTGTTTCTGGAGAAACAAAAATTATTTTTGCTATGGCTTTTATTGTGTAACCCCTAACCGAGAGCCTAAGAATTTCTTTTTCTCGCTCCGATAGTTTTATCTTCTGGATGGTCTTCCAAAACCCTCCTGGGAGATCGTATGCAACTATTTTATCATCTCCTTTTTTGTGAATTTTTATGTTTCCTGAATTTTTCTTGTTAGACGAGGACACTACACAAATAGCCTTCCATATCTTTCCCTTACTTGTTAAAAACAATGGTGTTAATTTCTGATTAACCAAAATTGATTTGTTGTCAGTGTTTTTTAAATGATAGTCGTATGATATGGTATACAAACCTCTATCTTCAACAGGTATTGATTCAAAAAAATCAAATCCAATTGTATTAATTTTCAGTAATAAGTCAACATCTTCTTCCATCACACATTTGTCAAAAAATATGTAGCCCATCGCTTTTACTTCTTCTGCAGTATACCCACATAAAAACAATGGGTTTTCTGACACATACTCAAATCCTTTTTTCTGATAATCAATTACATAAATACTGCTATAGGTTGTTCTAGCAAAAGCCATAATAGCCTGTAAGTAACTTTTTTGTTGCCTTTCTTGATCTTCAAAAACAACATTAGGTGCATTTTTAAAGGAAAAAAAACCATCTATTTTATTCATCATTCTAAAACAATTACAACTTAGTTAATTTGATTTTTTATATTCTACTTAATCTATAGACATAAAGCCTTGTTGAGTATTAAAACCTAAATATAAAAATTTATATTTTATTCTATTAAAAATGACAATATTCTTACAAACACCAACAAATTACTTACGTATAGTCAATTGCACCTGTATTTAAAGAAAATAAAATACGCTAACAAACACAGCTACAAACCATAAAACATTATTCTTTGCGAAACAGTTTATCTCCTTATTAAGTATTATTCTTTCTTAGTTTAACAAGAAAATTACTACCATATTGGGTAATAAACTAATGAATTAAACTAAATATTTTTGGATAACACAAAAAACTCTACCATGAAAACACTAAAAAAGCATTTAGAAAATTTATCCACAGATGAGCTGTATAATTTATCCAGATTTGTAGTTTCTGAAAACTACAAGCAACACTCAAAACCCAAATTGAAAGACAAATACGCCGCAGATATACAATCTGTATTCGAAGAAGAAATACTTTATATGAAAAATGCTAAAGTATTTGTTTGTAAAGATTATTATGGAAATATCTTAGGATCTATTCGCATTTTAAAATGGAACACCATTGACATATTACCCCTGCAAAAAATTTTTAATATTAATCCATTAACAGATATTGACCATATTTCATCTAAAAACATTTGGCATATTGGAAGATTTGCCATAAAAAAAGAAGTCCATGATATTAATCTTTTTAAACAACTAATGGTTTGTGCCATAGCTCCCATCTGTAAAAACAAGAAAAATGTTGCATTTGCGGAATGTGACAATAAATTATTACGAATTTTAACCTTACTCGGCATTAAAGCATCAATTATAGGAAAAAAAATCAATTATTTAGGTTCAGAAACAATCCCAATACGCATGGATTATAATGGATTAATTAATTTTTATAACAAGAATAAAACTCTAATTCCAAAAAACATCTTGACACCTATCGCATAAATAAAAAACAATGATTCTTCCTGTTTCCATTTTAAAACATGATACTGGCATTTTAAATAAAAATAATAGCCCTTGAAAAAAGAATAAACATTAGGGCGAGTTTTCCATTCAAAAAATTATTATTTTTGTTACAATTCCCCTTATCTGCAATGAAAAAAAAGAAAGCAATAGTATTAGGTGCTACTGGCTTAACAGGAAGGCTTCTTGTTGAAGAGCTAATAAACGACCTTAGGTATAGCGAAATAAAGCTGTTTTCAAGACGTACTATCGGATTTGAACATCCTGTCTTAAAAGAGTTTATTATTGATGTGTTAGACCTAGAAAGATACAGCAGTTTTTTTATTGCCGATGAAGTTTATTGCTGTATCGGTACTACTAAGGCTAAAAATGCTGATCCTAAAGTGTACCATAATATAGATTATGGAATCCCCGTAGCAGCTGCCAAACTTTGCAAGGAAAACAATATTAATACTATTGCTATCATCTCCGCTATTGGCGCTAACAAAGACAGTGCTTTTTTTTACAACAAAACAAAGGGAGAAATGGAGGAAAAAATACGAGTTCAAAAGATAAAAAACACATATATACTACGGCCTTCCATATTAACAGGAAAAAGAACTGAATCTCGATTTTGGGAACGATTTGCAAGCGCTATATTTTCTTTTTTTGTTATTTTTATGCAGGGCCCTTTAAAAAAATATCGTCCAATTAGTGCCAGATCTGTTATTGACGCAATGCTAATTCTGGTAAATATGAACTATCCTTCGGGAACTTATGAAAGTGATAAAATAAACCTTGCTGCAAAAAAATATGGTAGAAATAGAGCGAAAATTCCTAGTTAAAAATCACACATTTAAAGAGCATGCCTCTTCAGAAAACAAAATTATACAAGGCTATCTTAACAGCAATAAAGAACGCACAGTTAGAGTTAGAATCAAAGACAAAAAAGGCTATATCACCATCAAAGGAAAGTCAAATATTTCTGGGCTTTCTCGTTTCGAATGGGAAAAAGAAATCCCGCTTTCTGACGCTAAAAATCTACTAAAATTATGCGAACCTGGTGTTATTGAAAAAACAAGATATGAAGTCTCTATTGGCAACCATATTTTTGAAGTAGATGAGTTTCTTGGCGACAATAATGGCCTCTATATTGCAGAAGTAGAACTGCGTACCGAAACAGAAAAATTCACAAGTCCAGCATGGTTAGGAAAAGAGGTTACAGGAGACAAAAGATATTACAATTCTTACCTCAGTAAAAACCCTTTTATCAATTGGTAACACCAATCTTAACCATAATCAACTCCTAGTAGACAATATAGATCATAAAAACTAGCTGGTTGGTAAACAAATCTATAAAAACACTTTTTTTATAGAAAAGCAAGGAGCTAACAGGCATAAACAAACTGTATGGTTTGTTTGTTCTAGTTGTTTAAAAACAACATAACTGATACTATTTAGCCAAGACTCCTTCTTTATCAAGTATCAAAACGGAAGCCAAATTACTATCTTTTACTGTGTTTCCTTTAAAAACATATTTCTTTTCATAAAGCTTATCATCAGCAAAAAAGGTAACAGAAAACTCATTATCTATAGTCAGAACATCTTCTTGAATCAACTCAATTTTCTTTGCAGATTTGGCAGGAACAACTCCAATTCCATGTCTCATTTTTGAAGTCATTTTATCTTTAGAAAAACCTTGAGAAACCACCATTACCATTTCTATCAGAGAGGTTTTATCATTAATGATATACGCATTCCAATCGTTGCATAAAAACTCCTCGTTCCATTCTCTAACAATGGCAACATATACATTTTTTACAATTGGTATTTCAATATCTTTTTTCACTTATCTGCTTTTATTATACACTTACAAAGTACAGTCAATTTTAAATAAAAAAAAACACTAACTAGCCCATTTTTCTAAAATGCTTTTTAGTGTTTTGTTATTTGTGTCATTTTATAATGAAGACTTAAACTGCTCTAAAAAACGAATATCATTTTCACTTAACAATCTAATATCAGAAATTTGATGCAATAGCATTGCTATACGATCAATTCCCATTCCAAAGGCATAGCCAGAATATTCTTTTGAATCAATTCCACAGTTTTCTAAAACATTTGGATCTACCATTCCGCAGCCCATAATTTCTAACCAACCTGTACCTTTAGTAATTCTATAATCTACTTCTGTTTCCAAACCCCAATACACATCTACTTCTGCACTAGGTTCTGTAAATGGAAAATAAGAAGGTCGCAACCTGATTTCTGATTTACCAAATAGCTCTGTCGTAAAAAATTGTAAGGTCTGTTTTAAATCTGCAAAAGAAACATCCTTATCTATATACAATCCTTCTACCTGATGAAAAAAACAATGTGCACGTGATGATATGGCTTCATTTCTATATACTCTACCAGGAGAGATAGTACGGATAGGTGGTTGGTTGTTTTCCATATAACGCACCTGAACCGATGAGGTATGTGTACGCAATAATATATCTGGATCTGTTTGCACAAAAAAAGTATCCTGCATGTCTCTTGCTGGATGATATTCTGGTAAGTTTAATGCGGTAAAATTATGCCAGTCATCTTCAATTTCTGGTCCTTCTGACACATTAAATCCTATTCTCGAAAAAATATCTATAATCTGATTCTTAACGATAGAAATAGGATGGCGTCCACCCAACCCTAAAGCATCCCCAGGGCGTGTTAGATCTCCATAAAGTCCTTTTTCCTCACTATTACGTTCTAATATAGCTTTAAAATCTGAAACTTTTTCTTCTGCAATATTTTTAAGCGTATTGATAATTTGCCCAAATTCTTTCTTTTGCTCATTAGGAACATTCTTAAACTCGGTATAAAAGTCCTTTAGCAGTCCTTTTTTACCTAAGTATTTTATCCTGAAAGCTTCAACTTTCTCCTTACTTTCTGCTTTAAATTGTGAAGCTTCAGCAATATGTTCCTTTATCCTATCAATCATTTCTCTTCTTTTAAGATCAGCAAATTTAACTTTATTAATTAGCAATACCAATTAAACATCAAAACGATTATTAACTGCTTTTTTACTCCAATTCCCCTATTCTATATACCTTTTATCCAAAAAATAACTAACTAGTGCCTCTTTCATTAAAACAGATTGCTCTCCTGCTTTTAAATTTGGAAGTGTTTCTTTTGTTTTATAATGAGGCCAACTATCTTCGTCATAATAATCAAACTCATAATAACCATAAGGCTCTAACAATCTGCAAATAGCAATATGCATTAGATTTATTTTTTCATCTTTTTTAAACTCCCTATGCAGTTGCCCAAGCTCCTGAATCCCTACTAAATAAATAATAGCATCCAAATCCAAACGATCACCATCAGCAAACTGATTTGATAGTTTTTTTACAAGCAGGCCCCAACGGGTTTTTAATTCTTCGTCTCTTGACATATCTATATAAATGGAAGGCAAATATACAAAGTTATTATTGGTAATAGAGTAGGAATATTGCAAAGAGAAGCTTGGTAACAACTCTAGTGCTTGTTATTCCTCAATAAAAAATTATATTTGTTAAAATAGAAGACATGAATTTTATAGATATTGTTTTAGGAGGATTACTAGTTTTTGGCATCTTTAAAGGCTTAAAAAACGGTTTTTTTGTAGAAATCGCTTCTTTAATTGCACTTATTGCAGGAATATACGGTGCTATTCATTTCTCCTTTTTTGTAGGCGACTATTTGGGAACTCGAGTAGATTGGCAAGAAAAATATATCAATATCACTGCTTTTATTATAACCTTTATTGCTATAATTTTAGCTGTTTCATTGGCAGGAAAATTACTGACTAAGGTTGCTGATTTTGCTGCCTTGGGTATATTTAACAAAATACTAGGAGGGCTTTTTGGTGGTCTTAAAATAGGTGTAATTCTTGGCGCGGCACTATTATTTCTTCATAAAACCAATAATGCTGCTGGACTCATCAAGGAAGATACTATTAAAGAATCTGTACTATATGAACCTGTAAAAACTATTGGAGCCATTGTTTTTGGACTTGTTTTTAATGATGAGGAAGAGCGTTTATAAACCCAAAGAACACTAGCATTATATTTCTAAATAAAACAAAAAAAGCATCAATTCTATTGAAAGAATTGATGCTTTTTAACATAATTATAAAATCCTATTAACTATTCTCTTTCAACCAAACGATACACTCATCAAAAGTGTGAAATAGATGATCTTTAGCAATCAAATCTGGAATAATATCAATATTCTCCATCATTAATCTTGGTTGTGGTAATACTTCTACCAATAATATCTCAATTCCATCTTTTCTTAAATCCACCAAAATATCTTCCAATGCATACAATCCTGATTGATCTATATACTGCATTCTTTCCATTCTAATAATTACAGAAGAAGCTGTACTCGGTATTTGCTTTGCCAACTGTTGAAAATCGCTTGTAGAACCAAAAAACAGAGGTCCTTTTATGTGCTTGATAAATACTTTTTCTTTAAACTCTTCAGGAAAATCAAGCTCATCATCCCATGCTTTTTCTTTTTTAAGTGATTTTACATCTGAACGTTCGGCAGTAAGGTCACCTATTTTTTTCATAAACATTAATGATGCTATGATTAAACCTATACCAACAGCATACACCAAGTTCCACAAAGAAGAAAGTAATAATACAACAACCATAATAAGCACTTCTGAGCTTAACTTAATTGGTCCTATTTTTATATCTGAAGGTAATAATCGGACTGCCTTTAAACCTTTATAATCCATAACTCCTATACCTACAGTAATTAATATCCCAGCAAGTACAGCTGCAGGAATTTTTGAAGCTACAGGCCCTAAAACCAATAAAATAAACAATAACATAATACCAGCCATCATTCCTGACAACTTGGTTTTACCTCCAGCTTTAATATTTACCACTGTTCTAATAGTTGCTCCGGCACCAGGAATACCGCCAAAAAGTGCAGCTACAGCATTACCTATTCCTTGCCCTATCAGCTCTTTATTTGGCTTATGTTTGGTTTTTGTCATATTATCTGCCACAACACTAGTCAATAAGGAATCTATTGCTCCCAAAAGCGATAATGTTAATGCCGTGAATACATATGGAGTAATACTGCCTACGCTAAAATGACTAAACATCTCGAGATTTGGAAGTGGAATACCTCCTGGAATTTCCTGAATTGGCCTATACCCTATATCAAATCCATATGCAATTCCTGATACAACAACAAGTGCAACCAGGGTGCTAGGTATTGCTGTTGTAATTCTTTTAAACCCATAAATAATTAATATTGTAGCTAAGGCAAGTCCTAATTCTAACCAATTAATACGCTGTAGTGCTCTAGGCATTATTTTTAACGTCCCTAATACACCAGAAGCATTATTACTTGCCAATGTTTGTGATTCTTTTAAAATATCGGCAGAAGTAATTTTCTCTCCTCTATCTATGGTTTCTTTAAAGTTTTCCAAAACCAGAATTCCCTCCCCTGCTTCTTCTTTAAGGATATTCTCTAGAATGACCTCTTCAGCTTGTGGCTTGAACTGCTGAACAAAATCAACATCTTCTTTTGGATAATACCCAATACTTGGTAGCACTTGTGTTACTAATATAATAATACCAATAGCAGTCATAAACCCAGATACTACTGGATAAGGAATGTACTTTATATACTTCCCTAAGCCCAATAAACCTAGACCTACCTGAAACAAACCTGCCAATAAGAAAACTGTAAGTATTGCTGGCAATGCTTTGGTTACATCTCCATCATTAACCGCAATAATACCTGCAATAACAACCATGCTCACGGCTGTCATAGGAGCTGTAGGCCCTGATATTTGCGTGTTTGTTCCTCCAAAAAGCGCAGCAAAGAAACTTAGAAATATCGCTCCATAAAGTCCTGCACTAGGTCCCAGTCCTGAGGAAACCCCAAATGCTAATGCCAGTGGTAACGCAACAATTCCTGCAGTTATACCACCAAAAGCGTCACCTTTTATATTTGAAAATAGTTTTTTCATTTTTTGTATTATAAAATTGAATGTAATTATCTGATTTACTTTTATTTGCTTCAAAAAAAAGAATCCTATTTTTGAAGAAAAAAACAAAAAACACTAAGACGCTAAACAAATTTCTATAAAATTAGAAATCTATTAAACTAGTATTTTTGTTTTATAATAAATTATACTTTTGGAGGCGGAGTTTGCTGCTCCAAAAAAGTAGAAAAATTTAAAGTATCTCCTTGATTAGGAAAACTTTCTTTTTCTAAAAAAGGATAAAAAACAACATAAGTAGTTGCGCCTTCAATCTTATCATCATTTTCAATTTCCAGTTCTAATTCTTGATTTTCATCTGTGGACTCTGAAGGAGATAAATCTATAGTAGCAGTAATATCATCGATACCAACAATAATATCATACGTAATACTTAATGATTCAATTGCATAAGAAAACATGCTTAAAATAAGTATATAAAGCATTGATTTTCGACCAATATGTAAAAGTTTTTTATGCAGGTGTTTTTAATTTTAAGAATGTAAAAATAGGCGTTTTTTTTAGTTAAGGTCAATTATTATACGTTCTTTACCTTTTTTCCTTGATTTCTTTAATATCATTTGCCAGTAACCATCCCGTTTCTCCATTCGTTAATTTTACTTTTTTCCAATCTTCAAAGGCTTCAATAACATTCACTTTTGTTCCTTCATGAAGCACAAAAGCCGACTCACTACGCAAATTTGGCTCTGTCTGTGCAGATACCTCTTCTTTAAAAACAATTGCTCCTCTATCTTTTTCTTGCCCTTTGCTTTGTAAAAAAGCAAATATAACTGTAAAAACTACAATTGACAAAGCAGAAATACTAGTAATAAATGCGATGCGCTTGCTTCTTGGAAGCATCAAAAAATAATACGCAATAGAACTTGCTACAAATAAAAACAGAAAAACAACGCTCAATACAGCCCATTGATCAGTTGAAAAATAGGCCACGGTATTTTTATATGTTTTGGACAGGACACTTTCTGGCAACTCTTCTATAGCATCAATTGTCATATTATTAGCAAAGGCCAGATTGTTCTCGATATCAGTATCATTAGGAGCTAGTAACAGAGCTTTTTCATAGTAATAAATACTTTGCGCTACTTGATTAGATTTATAGTACGCATTACCCAAGTTATAATACAATTCTGCGGAATGCTTATTTGTATCCATAATCTTAGCATAACTAGCAATTGCCTGCTCATATTTACCTTCATTATAATATTTGCTTGCCTCTGCAAAAAACTGAGTGTCTTTTTGAGCTTGAATTCCACAAGTAACAAATAGCAATAATATAAGTGTTATTTTTTTCATTGTCTGTCTTTTAAAGCTGTTTGTCTAATAACGATATGGCATCTACCGCTTTATCATAATCAGCCTGCATCGCTGTACTCGATATTGGTGTATATCTTGCCAACTCACAACTATTAAGCAATGCGATAAACTTTGATATTGAGGATTCTTCAAGCCCTTTTTCTGCAAGTAATTCTGCTATTTTTTCTTTAGAAAAATCTGTGGTTTCTATCTGTAGTTTTCCTTTTAGATAGTTGTGCAATGCTTTTTCTAAAGCAATATAAAATGCAGCTTCTTGTTGTAATGCTTTTTTAGCTGTTGAAAGATATTTTTTGGCCAATCTGCTTGATCTTCTAATCTTATTTCCCTGTACATCATTTGCCATTACAGCTCTCTTCTTCCCTATAAATATAGCTATTGGTATTAGCAACAAAGGAAGAAACATTAACAAGTAAAATAATTGTGAAGCAAAAAAGGCAGTTGTTGTTGTAGGCACAAGATTCGATTCTTGTTTTAAAAACCTAAACTGACTATTGTTTGTATTTACATTTTGTTTTACAGTACCCGAAGCATTATTATTTGCAGTAGGAACAATGGCACTTGATGGCCCTTCAATAACATTAACCAGCTTTTCTTCTGAATATAAGGTCTTATATGATCTTGTTTTTGGATCAAAATAACTAAAAGCCACACTCGGAATTGGATATTTGCCCCTATAAGAAGGCACTACAGTATAATTATTAGTTACTTTACCCTGCATTCCAGAAAAATATGTTGCTACCTTTTCTTCAAATTCTGGCTCGTAAACTTCTAATGAACTTGGTAAGTTTAATTTTGGAATGTTTAATAACTTTAGATTTCCTTTTCCACTAACTTCAACTTTTGCCTGTAATGATTCTGTGGCGTTCAATTCTGTTTTTGAAGTAGTAACTTTAAAATTGAACTGTCCAACCGCTCCAGAAAAATTTTCTGGCTTCCCGTTTTCTGGCAATTCTTTTACATTAATAACTCTTCGTCCTGCTGCTACTGTCTTATTGGTCTGTACCTGTAATCGTCTTCCAAAAAAATCTCTCTTATTTGTTGGCACTTCCACAGAAACGTCTAATGTTAATGGCTCCAGTTCTAATTTTCCTGTTTTTTGTGGATATAACACTACCCTTTTAAGAACTACAAACTGATATGGTTTTCCTTGGTAAGTACCTCTTTCTGCTTTTAAACGTCCAATGGCAATATCTTGACTCCAAAAATTATTATACTTTGGGTTATCAATAGCTTTATAATTAGTAACAGAAACATATTGCCCTATATAAAGCTTATAGACTACCGAGATAGCTTCGTTTAGATATGGATTTGCTTTTGAAACCTCCGCAATTAAATGTAAATTTTTATCAGCTACATCTGCTGCTGTGGTATCTGCATTTGGTTTTGATACCGCACTTGTAACCTCTACTTGAATTGGAGTTGTTTTATAAGTTGCCCCATCAATAACAACGGTAGCTTGTCGAATAGTAAACTTCCCTTTTGAAACTGGCGAAAGCGTATACGAATATGACTTAGAAAAACTTCTTTTTCCATTATTCCAAGATTGACTTATGGATTGTGATGGCCCCATAACCACCCTAAATCCCTGAAAATTAGGAGGACTAAAATTATCTCCATCTTTGTTCATGACAAAGTCTACTCGCAAACGCTCGTTAATTCCTAGTTTTTCTTTGCTGACCTTAGCTTTAAAAGAAACCTGAGCTTGCGCAACTCCTGTACAGGCGATGAGTAAAATTAATAGAACTGTATGTTTAAAATTCATTACCAATCTTTTTCTGTTTTGACTTTACGTCCTTTTACTTTTTTAGCATTCATTTTTTTCTGCACCTTTTTCTCTTCATTTTTCATTGCCTCCAGCAAATTTTTAACTTGTTGAGGTGAAAGTTGATTGGGTCTAGGCTGTTGCTTATCCTTCTTATCTTGATTTGGCTTATCGCCTTTTTTATTCTTGTCTTTATCCTTTTTTTCTTCTTTAGGTTTATCACCTTCTCCATCCTTATCCTTATCGCCCTTATCGTTTTTATCGCCTTCGTCCTTATTATCCTTTTCCTTATCTCCGCCTTTATCCTTCTTATCGTCTCCTTCTTTATCTTTGTCTTTTTTATCGTCCTTCTTTTCGTCGTCTTTCTTCTTTTTATCGTCCTTATTCTGCTCGTCTTTTTTCTTCTGTTCGTCCTGTTGTTTTTTTAGCATTTCTTTGGCTAATGCCAAATTATACCGTGTTTCTTCATCAGAAGGATTGTTTCGCAATGCTTGTTTGTATGACACTACTGCCTTATCATACTTTTTATTATTCATAAATACATTTCCCAAATTATGAAATGCTTGATGCTTTTCTTCTTTAGAACTTGCAGTCTCAGCAGCTTGCTTATATCTTGTAAATGCTTCGTTATAGCTTTCTTTTTTATAGTACGCATTTCCAAGGTTGTATCTTGCAATACTATTGTCTTCACTTTTAGAAATTGCCTTTCTAAAAGATGCTTCTGCTACTTCAAAGTTATTATCGGACAGTTCATTATTAGCATGATATGTGAAATTAGTAGATGCTTTTTTATCCTTTTCTTTTTGCTTTTCTTGATCATTATCCTGTCCAAAAGCAATTGTACTAAGTAGTAATAATAGGTATGTTAATGATTTCATCAGTCTTGCTTTTCATTAAATAAATTCAACTTTTTAAGCCATTTTGTTTTTCTATCTAAAAGAAAAATATCTAGAAATAAAAATAGAATTGCTCCACCCAAAAACCATTGAAATTGATCTTTAAATTCGGCAAATTGCTTTGCTTCAAATTCTTTTTTATTCATTTTACTCAATTCTTCAATCACAAAATCTACAGCCTCCTTGGTATTACTTCCATTAAAATATTTTCCATTACCTTCATCTGCAATAGCAGACAACACCTCTTCATTTAACTTTGTAATCACCGTATTTCCTTGGTTGTCTTTTTTATAGCTTTCTAAAACCCCTTTTCTTTTGATAGGGATACGATCTCCTTTTGGAGTCCCTATTCCTATAGTATATACTTTTATACCTTCTTCTACTGCTTTTTGCACGGCTAGCTTTGCTGCACCACCTGAATGATCTTCACCATCAGAAAAAATAATTAGAACCCTGTTGGTCTGTTCTTCATCATTATAATAAGTTGATGCCAATTTTATAGCCTCATCTAATGCTGTCCCTTGAGAGGATAACATATTGGTATTCATACCTTGTAAAAACATTTTTGCCGCTCCATAATCTGTGGTAATAGGCAATTGTGGATATGCTTGTGCTGCATATGCAATAATTCCAATTCTATCGCTTGCCAGTCCATTGATAATTTCGGAGACCAATCGTTTTCCTTTTTCTAATCTATTTGGCGCAATATCTTCTGCCAACATACTTTTAGATACGTCTACTGCAAAAACCAAATCCACTCCTTCTCTTTTTACTATTTCTAGTTTAGTTCCGAGTTTAGGGTTCACCAATGCTATTACCATAAAAGCAATTGCAAGCATTAATATTACTAGCTTAAAAACGCTCTTAAATTTAGATCTATCTGGACTTAGTTTTTTCAACAACTCTTCTGAAGCAAACTTTTTTTGACTTGCCTTTTTCCAAACTTGATACCCTATATAAAGGACAAACATTATTGGAATAATGAATAGTAAATAGAAATATATTTTTTCTTCTAATTGCATTTATACCTTCTTATATTTTAAACAAAACTTCTAAATACGGTTGTCCTCAACATCCATTCTAACAACAGCAAGCCCATTGCCAAAAACACCAATGGTCTGTATTTTTCTTCGTATTTATGGTATTTAAATTCTTCTACCTCTGTAGTTTCTAGTTTATTAATCTCTTCATAAATATCTTCTAGCTTTTTGTTATTTGTTGCTCTAAAATATTTTCCTCCTGTTTCTTTAGCGATTGTTTCTAGTAGTTTTTCGTCTATTTTTACTTCTCTATAACCATATCTATAACTACCATCATTATTATAGGATACTGGCGAAAGCGCATTTCCATTAGTTCCAAGCCCTATAGTATAGGTTTTAATTCCAAATTCAACTGCCAATTCAGATGCTGTTTGTGGCTCTATAAAGCCTGTATTATTAACTCCATCTGTTAGTAAAATAATAACTTTGCTCTTAGCTTTACTGTCTTTAAGTCTGTTTACCGATGTGGCCAAGCCCATTCCTATAGCAGTACCATCTTCTAATTGCCCATAAGTAATGTCTCTAAGCGAAGTTAATATTATAGACTTATCGCTAGTTATTGGTGTTTTTGTAAAACTTTCTCCTGCATAAACTACCAGCCCTATACGGTCATTAGCTCGTCCTTTTATAAACTCGGCTGCAACCTTTTTTAGTGCTGATAAACGGCTGGGTTTTAAATCCCTTGCCAACATACTAGAAGATACATCTATTGCCATTACAATATCTATACCCTTAGTGGTTTTAGTTTTTGAAGTAACTTCTTCTGTTTGTGGTTTTGCTAATGCAGTAATTAATGCTGCTAATGCTACAAGTCTTAGTAAAAATAAACCGTGTTTAAGCTTGGCTAGCACAGAACTGGTCTGAAAACCTTTTAAACTAGAAATTTTTACACTGGCAAGTTCTTTGTTATGCTTTAAAAAATACCATAGCAGTGCTAATGGAAGTACTAAAAGCAACCAAAAGAAATGTGGATTTGCAAATTGTATATTTTCTAACATAAATTAAATCTCTTTTTTAACATCTACAGAACTCAATATTCTGTCTATTATTTTTTTAGCGTAATCATCATCTTTTTCCCATTGTATAACTACTTGCTGCATAAATCCTTTTCCTCCAAAATTAAGGATTAGGTATTCTCCTTCTACTACAACTTCAGTTCCTGGAATTGTAAAATTACCCTTACCATAGGTCTTTAACCCTTTTACATCACTAGGCGTCTCAAATTCTTCTTTTTTGGTAATGATATTTTTTACACCTGCCGCTTCCATCTCTTTTATAACTGCTTCTACAGATTTTTCGAAATTGGCTTCTACTTCACCATTAAGACTTGCCGTATTGATCACAATATTAAAAAATGCTTTAGAACTACTAAAAGTAAAATATTGCATTTCTTTAATTGTAGCTTTAGCTTCTGCCGGAATTTCTACATTTTTACGCAACAACACCTTAGGTGTTTCAATAATTACTGGCGGATAACCATATTCGCTTTTTACCCACTCTCCTTCTAATAATTTTTTAGTTGGATGTCTTAATACGGTATCTTTTGTATAGTCAAATCCATAATACGCAGTTGCTGCTGCTCCAGAAACAAGAATCCCTAAAAACACAGCTGCTATGGCAATGATAGTTTTCTTTTTTCGCCTCTTTTTTTCCAACTCTTCCAAGTAGGCTTCATTTTCTAGTAACTCCTCTTCTGTTGGCTCTGGAAGTGCCTCTTTGGTTTTGATAACGATATCTTCAATATAATTTCTATCTAATTCGGCAGTTTTATCATCTGGTTTAGATTTTGCAAACTTTACCAAATCGGCAGTTTGTAGTACTCTTTTAAACTGGGCTATGGTATCATGATCAATTTTTAGATTCCCAGAATCTTTAAGCAATTCTAACTTTTCTATAAGCTCATCTGTTGTACTTTCTAATGCAGAAACATGGACATCTTCTTCTATATACTGACGAACAATACCCGTTAATTCTGAATAATACGTTTTATATTCTGAATGGATTAAATACCTAGAATTTTCTAATTTTTTTAACTCCAACAAGGCTCTATCATAGGCAGGAAGCAATGCTATTTCCTCTTCTTCTGTCAATGGCTTTTTTCTGAATACAAACCAATACAACAATCCACCAATAACTAGTAACACTAGCAAAATACTCAACCATACTAGTACTGATATTGTACTGTTTTTAGATACATCAATATGAGTTTTGATATCATACATTGGCTGTGCAATAGTATCTACAGCAACATTTGCCACAGTAATCCTAAGCGAATCGGTATAAAATATACGGTCTTCTACTTGTATTTTTTGTCTAGGCAATTTATATGCTCCAGAATCAAACTGGGTAAGTGCGTATATCCGTTGTAATGTAATTCTATCTTTAACACGTATGGTATCTGTCTCAGAAATTTCTACCATCTCCAATGGCGCAAAAGTTTGACCTTCTGGGAAAACTACTAATGCTGTAGAATCTGCTTCAACTTCAATCTTAAATTTTACTTGCTCGCCTATTTTTATATTTTCTACATCTACAGAAGAACTTACTTTTTGACCAAAAGAGCCAATTGAAAAGAAAAAACACAACAAGCTAATACCTCCAGTATGATACACTGAAGCTGCTATTTTTTGTTTTGCAATATGCATTATCAATACTATATGCTTCATTTTGTTATGCTCTTCTTTTAAAATATCCTAGTAATTTTTTTACATAGCTTTCGTCTACTCGGGTGCTTAATGTTCCACATCCACTTTTTGTAAATGTAGTTTCAAAATAGGACACATTATCGCTATAAAACTTGGCATAATCACTTCTAACTTTTTTAGACTGCGTATTCACCAATTGCACCTCACCTGTTTCCGCATCTTTAAACTGCACTAAACCTAAATTTGGAATTGCAGTTTCTCTTTCGTCAAAAACTCTAATTCCTGTAACATCATGTTTTTTTCCTACAATACGTAATGTCTGCAAATAATCGTCTGCGATAAAATCGGAAAGCACAAAAACGATTGCCTTCTTTTTTATAACATTAGAAATGTATTTTAAAGCTTCAGAAATATTGGTTTTATTACTTTTTGGCTGAAATTCTAACAACTCTCTAATGATTCTTAAAACATGTGTTTTTCCTTTTTTTGGAGGAATAAACAGTTCTATCTCATCAGAAAATAATAGCAATCCTACTTTATCATTATTTTGCATTGCCGAAAATGCCAATGTTGCCGAAATCTCTGTTAGTGTTTCTCTTTTAAACTGATTGGCTGTTCCAAACAATTCGGATCCACTAACATCAACCGCAAGCATCATAGTCAATTCACGCTCTTCTTCAAAAACCTTGATATAAGGCTCATTATTACGTGCAGTTACATTCCAGTCTATTGCTCTTACATCATCTCCAAACTGATATTGTCGCACTTCACTAAAAGTCATTCCTCTTCCTTTGAAGGTAGAATGATACTCTCCACCAAAGATATGATCAGATAAACGCCGTGTTTTGATCTCTATTTTCCGTACTTTTTTGAGTAATTCTTTAGTATCCATCTTTAGATTGAAGATTTTAAATTGTTGATTTATGATTCTAGTTTTTTAAATATTAAGATATATTTCTACTTGTCTTAATACTTTTTACAAAAATCGAAATCAGCTCATTATTCTCTCCTTTAATTTTTTCTATATTACTTTCTATTAAATTTGCTTTTTCTAAGATCTTAAGATTCACAAATGTCTCTCTTAGTTCTTTTAAACAAATACTCATTTTATGTATGAAATCTCTTTTTGATGCTGCACTTTGTGCTTCACCATAGTTCAAAGCAACTGATGTAGCTGATCTAATAATTTGAGTTGAAAGATGCGTTCCTGCAAAATCTTTTTTCACAGTTTTTGTCATTTTAATAATTACTACCGAAAAATCAATTAAGCGTTCTTCAAGTTCGTACCTATTCATAATTACATCTTCAGTCTAAAATCATTATTCAAAAATCTACAATCTTAAGGAACTTCTATTTCATTTACAATTTTATTGATAATATCTACAGAAGTTACATTTTCTGCCTCCGCTTCATAGGTAATCCCTATTCTATGTCTTAATACATCATGTACAATTGCTCTTACATCTTCTGGAATAACGTATCCTCTTCTTTTGATAAAAGCATAACATTTTGCTGCCATTGCCAAATTGATACTTCCCCTTGGTGACGCTCCAAAATTAATTAATGGTTTTAGGTCTGCTAGGTTGTATTTTTCTGGATAACGTGTTGCAAAAATAATGTCAAGAATATATTTTTCAATTTTCTCGTCCATGTATACTTCACGTACCGTTTCTTGTGCCCTTTTTATTTCTGCCACACTAACTACCGCATTTACTTCTTCAAAAGAACCTTTAAGATTTGCTCTCATGATAAGTTGCTCTTCTGCCATTTTTGGGTAATCAATTACCGTTTTTAGCATAAACCTATCTACCTGCGCTTCTGGTAAAGGATATGTACCTTCTTGCTCTACAGGATTTTGCGTTGCCATTACCAAAAACGGACGTTCTAGTTTAAAGGTAGTATCGCCAATGGTAACCTGCTTTTCTTGCATCGCTTCTAACAACGCCGATTGTACTTTTGCTGGTGCCCTATTAATCTCATCTGCCAAAACAAAATTGGCAAAAATCGGTCCTTTTTTTATGGTAAAATCACTTTCCTTAACATTATAGATCATGGTTCCAACAACATCTGCTGGCAATAGGTCTGGTGTAAACTGTATTCTGCTAAACTCCCCTTTTACCGCTCTAGCAAGCGTATTAATTGCCAATGTTTTTGCTAATCCAGGAACTCCTTCTAATAAAATATGACCTTGACCAAGTAACCCTATAAGCAACCGTTCTATCATATACTTCTGACCTACAATTACTTTGTTCATTTCTAAAGTAAGTAATTCTACAAAAGCACTTTCTTTCTGTATTTTTTCGTTTATAACACTAATGTCTATAGTACTATTTTCGTCCATATATTTCTATTTTAAAATCAATTTTAAAAAACGCTAATTTAACATTTTTGCAATTTGTAACTTATTTTATTTTTTGCCTGTTAATAATTGGTTAAAAATTAGTGATAATACGAAGTTTTAAGGGTTATTTATATTTATTATAATTATTTTTTGAAAAAAACACCAATTTATGTATTCTAAAATTATCGCCGGAGTAATGACATGGGGTGCTTGGGGCAACAAATTTGACTCCAAAAAAATGATGTCTCTTATGAGTTATTTTCTTGATAAAGGCATCAGTACTTTTGACCATGCTGATATTTATGGAGGCTACACTACAGAAGAAGAATTTGGAATTGCTTTTTCTAAAAGTAATATCTCCAGAAATGCCATTCAACTAATTTCTAAATGTGGTATTAAATATGTTTGCGAAAATAGACCTGAAAAAATAAAACATTACGATTATAGTACCGAGTACATCATCTGGTCAGTAGAAAATTCTTTAAGAAATTTAAAAACAGATTATTTGGATCTTTTATTGCTGCACAGACCAAGTCCATTAATGCAGACCGATGAAATAAACGAGGCCATTTTTAAGCTAAAAAAAGAAGGGAAAATACTAGATTTTGGACTTTCTAACTTCTCTTCAGCTTCTACACAACTAATCCATCAAAAAACACCAGTTTCTGTAAATCAAATTCAGTTTTCACTAACCCATCATGATGCAATGCACAATGGTGTTTTGGATTATATGACCACCAATAATATCCTTCCAATGGCATGGAATCCCTTGGGAACATATTTTAAAGAAACAAATGCGCAAAACAGCAGAATAACGGCTGTTTTAAAAGAATTAACTCAGAAATACAATGCTACCGAAGATCAACTATTGCTTTCATGGATAGTAAAACACCCAGCAAATATTCATCCTGTAATAGGTACCACAAATCTGAAAAGAATTGATAATGCTATTGCTGCATTGGCAATAGATTTAAAACTTGAAGACTGGTTTTCAATGCTGGTAGCAAGTCAGGGACATAAAGTTCCTTAATTCAAATAAAACAACAATAAAAATGACTAAAATAGCACTTATAACTGGAGCAACTAGTGCAATTGGATAAGCAACAGCCATATGATTTGCAGCAGAAGGATACGCTCTTATTCTTTGTGGACGAAGACAAGATCGTTTAGCAGCGTTAAAATTAGAATTAAATACTACTGCTGTACATACCTTAAATTTTGATGTCAGAGATAAACATGCTGTAGATGCTATTAACCAAGGAATGCGAATAGACCTTAACCAATATAGAATTAGAGTTGGAGCAATTAACCCTGGTTTGGTCGAAACAGAATTTAGTAAAATTCGTTTTAAAGGCGATACAATAAAGCCGCTAATGTTTATAAAGGTTTTAAAGCACTACAAGCTAAGGACATTGCAGGCATTATACATGTTGTAGTTTCTAGACCTTATCATGTTAACATCGCTGATCTTGTTGTTTTCCCAACTGCACAGGCTACCAGTATGTTGGTGAAAAAAGATGCTTAAAACATTAAATTGCTGGCTTTTTTGTGTAAAACTGATAAATGAAAGCTTCTAGAGATAACATATTTCATAATTTTGCGTTTTAAAAACATTAACAACAACTATTATGAATATAAAAAAATCTACCATTAAAATTCTTTTTCTTGGACTTTTCTCTTTAATGCTAAGTACAGCATGTAAAAACACGAAAAAAGAAAAAGAAAAGGATCATCATAAAGAACATGCAGAATTGGTCTACCAATGTCCAATGAATTGCGAAAAAGGAAAAACGTATACTGAGCCTGGAAATTGCGCTGTTTGTAAAATGGCTTTAAAAGCTAAAGGAGGACATCCTGAAAGCGAACACTCGAAGAAAGACAGCTGCAGTGAAAATTGCAAGAAAGCATGTTGTGCTAAAGACAAAAAGACCAAAGAATGCACAAAAAATAAAGCAGAATGTAGTAAAGATAAAGAATGCACAAAAAGCAAAGAAGACTGTAAAAAAGCAGGCAGTTGCAAAGATAAAACAGTTGCACATACGGATGGAGAGTACATGTAAATCCGATGGAGCGTGTACCTGCGAAGGTGGTGCTTGTAAATCCACTACTCAGTAGCATTTTCTGAGAAATTAGTATTCTGTCTATTTTAAGATTAGTTATCCAAATCAACAACTAATCATAAAATATTCTCACAAACGTGGTCGTTTTCGAGAAAAACACTTAGCTTTAGACATGATTAATAAGCGTCTTCTTGTAAAAAACCTACTTGCCCATAATGGTGAAAATAGTTTTTATGATAATAAACGCTCCATTGACATCAGTGCAAGAGAAGGCAAAGGTAAATTTCTAAAACATGTATGCGCTTTAGCAAACTCCAACCCCAACAATAATTCATATATCGTAATTGGCATTGAAGATGAAAATAATGAAATTATTGGAGTAGACTTTTTTGATGATAGTAAAATTCAGAACCTCATCAATGCTTACCTCATTAATCCGCCTTTAATTACTTACGAAAACATTCCTTTCCCCAACCTTCCCGAAGGCAAAGTTGTAGGCCTAGTTACCGTACGCTCTATCGGTGAAATATGCTCTCTAAAAAAGAAGATTTGGAAATATTATGGAGGCATGGTTTTCTTTAGAGAAGGCAGCAATAGCAAACCTAGATCCTATGATATTGAAATTAAAGACAACAACTCTAAACGTGTTGCCACAATAGAAAAACATGCCAGAAATAATATTGAGTACACCTTAGATGGGGTTATCGATTTTTTAAACAATAGACACAAAGATTTAGAGTCTAACTATAAGGTTTTTAAAGACCATTTTGTGGTTTGTTGGGCAGGAAACAAAAAGATTATTAACGGAGAAACCTTCTTTTCCAGAGTAGATATTGAACTCATTAACGAGCAAGTAAAACTATTTTTCTCTACCCTAGATGATGTAAAAATCAGCTATAAAGAAGATGAGTTTGCTATAATCGAATATGTTCAATTAGGCATCAAAAAACAACAAAAACACTATCCCCTAGAAGAAAATTTTATCACTTTTTCTGAAAACGGAAGCTACAAAATAGAGAGTAATCTTATCTTTGAAGCTCCGCAGTTTGATAAAAAAATCCTTCACCATGTATTCAATACAAACAATATACTTATTGAAAAGCTAAAAAAAGGGATTTCATTATCAAAAGAAGAGGAGGAAGATCTATATGGATTCCCCGACACACATCTTATTTGCTACCTCAATGGATTTGAGAGTGCCAAAGAAACCTTAGAACTGGCAAGACCTATTCTAAAGCCATATAATGGTGAAATCTATGCTTCATTAAAAAAATCACTACGTGTTTTAAGAAAAGTAAGGTATAATTAATACAAGCTTCATCAGTTTATTATTGCATAGCGATAAGTATTTTGTAATTTTATAAGCTGAGTAGCCTTTAATAATATTAAAATCAACATGTAACAAAACATAAAAAAATGCTACTTGTATAAAAAAGCAACTTAAAAGAAAAATCATGGGAATATTTGATAGTATCAAAAACAAACTGAGTCACGAATTTATAGATATTGTAGAATGGTTAGATGTTAATAACGAAACTATTGTACATAGATTTGAACGTTACCAAAACGAAATTAAAAACGGCGCAAAACTTATTGTTAGAGAAGGACAGGTTGCTGTTTTTATTAACGAAGGACAACTGGCAGATGTTTTCACTCCAGGAAGCTATGAGCTTAGCACACAAAATCTGCCTATCCTAACCACTATAAAAGGTTGGAAATACGGATTTAACAGTCCGTTTAAAGCAGAGGTATATTTTGTCTCTACCAGATTATTTACCGATGAAAAATGGGGAACAAAAAACCCTATTATTCTTAGTGATGATCGTTTTGGAATGGTAGAAATTCGTGCTTTTGGAACCTATAGTTTTAAGGTTGAAGATGCAGGTAAATTTATAGTTGATGTAGTTGGTACCGATGCTAATTTTACCAATTATGAGATAAATGAGCACCTAAAAAGTTTAATAGTTACCCGATTTACCGATACCGTTGGGGAAGCAAACTTGCCTATAGAGCTTTATGCCGCTAACACTACCGAACTCTCAGAGACTTGCCAAGAAGTAATGCAACCTGAATTTAATAGAGTTGGTATCTTATTAGAACGTTTTTATATCGAAAACGTATCTATGCCTGAAGAACTTAAAAAAGAAATATTTGAATACAGCCGTTTAGACAAACTAGACATGACCAAACTCGCACAATTTAAAGCTGCCAAAGCAATGGAAGCTGCTGCAAAAAATGAAGGCGGTACTGCAGGTGCAGGTATGGGTATGGGTATGGGCTTTGTATTAGCACAACAAATGGGAAACATGTTTAACCCAATGGGAGCAACACAACAAGCAGCCGCTCCACAACAACCACAGGCAGCAACGCCTCCTCCAATGCCAGTGCAAGCACAGTATTACTACGCTTTTGAAGGCAAGCAGGTTGGCCCTGTTGCTATCGATAATTTGCAAGCACTTTTTGCAAGCAGAACCATCAACAAAGATAGCTTAGTTTGGAAACAAGGAATGGGAAATTGGACAGCTTTAAAAGATGTGGAAGAATTAAAATCATTTTTAGGCGGCAATACTCCACCTCCATTACCTACTGTTTAAAAATAATAGACAATAAGAATCAGGATAAAAGACTAAAATAGGAATGTAACTCTTTTTACATTTCTATTTTTCTTAATACTTTATACCTAATACTTAATACGCTAAAAGATTGATGGAAGAAATTAAACATTCCGAAGATAAAAAAGCATGTGCCAATTGTGGTGCAGAACTCAAATACAAACCAGGATCTAAGCAATTGCTTTGCGGATACTGTGGTTATGAAGAGTTTATAGAGGAAAGTAAAACCTCATTTGAGGAACTAGAGCTAGAACACTATTTAAAAGTTGTTGGTGACAATTCCTATACCGAATCAATTGATGTTATTCAATGTAAAAACTGTGGTGCAAATCAACATATTGAAGAAAACTACAAATCGCTAAATTGTGTATATTGTAGTGAGCCATTAATCATTGAAGATACACAACAAGAAGGTTGGATTATGCCAGGTGCTGTATTGCCTTTTCAGTTTGATAAGAAAAAAGCGAGGCATATTTTTAAAAAATGGATTTCTGGAGTTTGGTTTGCGCCAAATAAGCTTCAAAAAGCAGCATTAGATCCAGAAGGACTACATGGATTATACCTTCCTCATTGGACTTTTGATGCTAATTTATATGCTTCTTATCATGGACAACGTGGCGATTATTATTATGTAACTGAAACCTATAAAACAAAAAACGGGACTCAAACCCGACAAGTTAGAAAAACAAGATGGAGCAGTGCTTCTGGTAATGTAGACGGGTTTGTAGACGATATCTTAATTAACGCTTCTGAGAAAAAAAGAAGAGTTATTCCTTCTAAAATTGCAAATTGGAATTTAAAAATGCTGGAAGTATTTAATCCAAAATACCTCTCTGGTTTTGTTACTGAAAAATATACCATATCGCTTAAAGATGGGCATCATCATTCTTTTCAAAAAGCAAAAGATATTGCCTATTCTTGGATCAGAAGAGATATTGGAGGAGATACCCAACGTATTAGCACGGCAGACATCACCTTAAAGGATGAAACCTTTAAACATATATTGCTGCCAGTATATATTAGCACTTATGAATATAGCGGTAAAGTATACCACTTTTATGTAAATGGGCAGACAGGAGCAATTAGTGGAAAACATCCCTATTCTTTCTGGAAAATATTCTTTTTAGTCATCGCAATTTTAGCAATAATAGCTGCTATTGTATTATTTACTCAATGATGAGAACCTTAGTTATTGGAGATATCCACAGCGGATTAAAAGCATTAAAACAACTTATTACTCGTGCAAAAATCACAACAGAAGATCAATTAATTTTCTTAGGAGATTATGTTGATGGATGGAGTGATGCCGCACCTACCATTTCTTTTTTGATTGCACTAAAAAAAACACATAACTGTATTTTTATAAAAGGGAATCATGACGATTTGTGCTTAGAATGGCTAACCAGCAAAAAAGAAAATCAAATATGGCTAAAACATGGCGGTAGTGCCACTAAATTCTCATACAGAACCATAAACACTCAAGAACGAAGTAATCATATTGCATTTTTTAAAACTTTAAAAAATTATCATCTAGATACTCAAAACAGGTTATTTATACATGCTGGGTACACACATATGGAAGGTGTGAAAAGGGAACATTTTAAAAAAATGTATTATTGGGACAGAACACTTTGGGAATTAGCTTTAGCTGTTGATCCTGCACTAAAAGAGACAGACATTCATTTTCCAAAACGACTAACTTGTTATTCCGAAATCTATATAGGTCATACTCCTGTTACTCGTATTGAACAAATAATTCCAGTAAATGCTGCTAATGTTTGGAATATAGATACTGGCGCAGCCTTTAAAGGGCCACTATCTGCAATAGATATAGATACTAAAGAAGTATGGCAGAGCGATGCCGTCCATACTTTTTATCCCGGTGAACGTGGACGAAATAAATCATATCCGAAGAAATAAATGGACTACCTGTCAACAACATATTTTTTTGATTATGAATCTACAGCAATTCAAGAATTAATTTCGGAGTTTAAAACGGATAGTCTTTCCGATAAGGAAAAAGCCATACAACTCTATAAAATGGTTCGTGATACTTGGCGGTATGACCCTTATAATTTTAGATTTTCAAAAGAACATTTTGTTGCCAGTAGCATTTCAAAAAAAACGAAGGGACATTGCATAGACAAATCTATACTTCTAATTACGTTTTTACGGGCAGTAGGTATTCCTGCAAGACTGCATTTGGGAAAGGTAAAAAATCATATTGCTGTAGATCAATTAACCGAAAAATTTGGAACCAATGAGCTAACGCCTCATGGTATGGTAAATGTTTTCCTCAATAACAAATGGTTAAAACTATCGCCAGCATTTAATCCATCGGTATGTAGAATGTCTAAAGTAGCTCCTTTAGAATTTGATGGGGAAAACGATTCCTTTTTACAAGAATTTAATAGTCAAGGCAATGTTTTTATGGAATATATTGATGATTATGGGTTTTTTGATGATGTTCCAGTAGCTTTTATAAAAAATAATGCTAAAGAACATTATCCTGATATATTTAATGACGAAGAAGGTAAATTTAATCTGTAACTGAGCATAAAAAGAGTTACATTTCGATACAAACTCAGAAAATTTAAATCATGATTGTATTAACAATTAAATTGAGTTTTTAAAAACATCATTTTTACTCTAGTCAACAATTCACTAATTACAAAGGGTTTACTAATAAAATCGTCTAATCCAATTTTAAAAGCCTTAAGAACTATCTCTTCTAATCCTGCATTGGACAATAATATTATTGGAGTTCTTAGACTATTCACATATCTAATATGGTTTACAACTTCCAATCCGGTAGCTAAAGGCATCATTATATCACTAATAACCATATCGGGATTGTTCTTGTCTATTTTTTCTATAGCTTCTTTACCATCGTGTGCTACAAAAACCCGATATCCTTCCTCTTCTAATCTAAATCGTAATAATAATGAAAGAGAAGTATCGTCTTCTGCAATTAAAATCTTATACTTTTTATCTGTTTTCATCTGTTTATGTTTTTTGTTTTTTGTTTTTTTAGCACTACCACTTATATAATAAGAAAAATTAATCCCCTATATATTTATAAGTTTATCTTTCATATGTGCTTTAACGGCCACAAAATCCACCTCAACACTTGTTAATATTCCTTTATATGATGATGTATCAAGCTCACTTTTACTAATTTTATATAAATTACTTATGGGATTTTTCAAGCTTTTAATATTAAAATTTGATACACTAGGACTTATTCTGTGTACTGCTTTATGCACAGCATTCCAATCGTTTATACATATTGCCGCATTGGCACTTTTAATAAATAATTCGAACTCACTAATAAATGCTTCAATAAGATTTTTTATAATCGTTTTATGCCCTAGTGATTCGCTAACGATATAAGAATAATCTACCAACTCTTTGCTCAGAAAATCTCTGGCTTTGTTTGGTTCTTGAAGTAATTCTGGCACAATCTCATTGGTATTGACACCAAATTCTTTTAATTTACTGTAAATCAAAGGCAAATTAAAAGGTTTAAAAAGGTAATCGTTAAATCCTAGTTTTTTTGCTTTAATAGCATCTCCATTAGAAGCATGTGCTGTAAGCGCCAATATTGGTATTGCTGACTTAGACTTATCAAATTCTCTTCTAATTCTTTTTGTAGCTTCATACCCATCCATTACAGGCATTTGAATATCCATCAAAATAAGATCGTAATTGTTGTTTCTTAGTTTTTCTATAGCTTCCAAACCATTATTAGCAACTTCAACTCTACATCCCCAAGAATTAAGACGTGTTACGGCAAGGACTTGATTGTACTCATTATCCTCCGCTAATAATATGTTTAAATCTAAACTTTCGTAGTTATGCTGAGCAACTGGAGTCAAAACAGTGGAGCTTTCTCTTTGCAGATGCCCTATTGATGCTATTTTAAATGGAAGCGTTATTGCAAACAACGAGCCCTTATTTAACTCGCTTTCTACTTCAATATTTCCGCCCAACTGATCAATTAATTTTTTAACTATTGTTAATCCCAATCCTGTTCCACCAAATTGGCGCGTTATATATCTCGAAGTTTGGGTAAAAGATTCAAATATGGTATTTAATTTATCCTCAGGAATTCCTATCCCACTATCACTAACTTTTATAACAATTGATATTTCATCTCCTTTTTTTTGACCAACTTCAACTGAAGTTTTTACAAATCCCACCTTAGTAAATTTTACTGCATTATTTATTACATTTACCAGTATTTGTTCAGTTCTTGTAGCATCTCCAAAAACATGTTTTGGTAGTTTTGGGTCAATTTCTAGAGAAAAATCTAACTCCTTTGCATTTGCTTCTAAGGTAAGCATATCTCGCACATCTTCAAATACTTTTGCCAATTCAAAAGGGCTATTATCCAGTACAATTTTTCCTGATTCTAATTTTGACAAGTCCAAAATATCATTAATAATAGAGAGTAATAATTTACCAGATTTTTTAATCGTACTTATTTTTTTGTGTTGGTTAGTTGTAGCGCTAGATTCTAATAATAGGTCTGAATACCCCAAAATAACATTAAGAGGTGTTCTAATTTCATGACTCATATTAGCTAGAAACTCATCTTTCATCTTCAATGATTTTTCCATTAGAATATTCTTCTTTAACTCCTCTTCATGATATTTCCTTTTTGTAATATCATTTTTAAGAACAATATATTTAAAAGGTTTGCCCTGTTCATCTATAAATGGAGTTACTGTGGTGTCCATCCAAAAAAGCTCTCCATTTTTTGCTTTTTCTTGCATTTCTCCTTTCCATATTTTTCCTGAAGAAATACTTGCCCATAACTCACTATAAAACTGTTTGTCATGAAAATCTGTCTTTATAATATTATGCGTTTTCCCAAGAATCTCTTCTTGACTAAACTTAAATACCTTACAAAAATTAGCATTAGCATATGTTATTTTGCCTTCCAAATCGGTAACCGATACAATTCCTGATTTATCCAATGCATATCGATAATTCTTTAATTCTTCCGTTAATCTTTTTTCTCCACTAATATCTTTTCCAAAAACATAAACACCCGTTACGTTATCGTTTTTAATAATTGGGGATAATGTAAACAGTATTGGAACAAATGTTTTATCCTTTCTAATTCCTATTCTAGAGATATGCATTTCTCTTTTATTAACAATAACATCATTAATAATCTTCTTAGATTTATACAAATTCTCTTTTGGAACGATTGTAGCAAAAGACTTGCCGATAATTTCGGTTGGTACATACTGAAATATTTTCTCTGCTCCATTATTCCAGTTGCATACAATTCCTTTTCTGTTGAGTTTAAAAATGGCAAGCATAGAGCTATTGGCAACACTTTCAAATTCCATTTCATCCTCTAAATTTAATTTGCATTCATAATGACCTGATGAGGAGGATGGTTGATCTTTCGTGGAAAAAGCCTTTGAAATCATAGCTGCGCTTATCTTCCCAAAGAGCTTAAGTTTAGCTAAAGACTTTGGCAAATAGGTAATGTTGCTGTGGTTAGGGAGTCGTTTGGAGTTAAATATCTGATCCGAAACATTAAAAAAAAACATGGGAACCTGACTAATACTTTGGCTTGCTTCTATTTCTTTAAACATAAAATTTCTAGCCACACTCATTTCCCAGTCTACTATAATGAAACATGGAGTTTTATTTACCATTACTTCCTTAAACATTTCTAGATTACTATGTTGAATAATTTGAAAATGGCTGTCGTCAAAAAAAGTATGAAACATCTCAACAATGGTTTCTCTTTTCTCAATCAATAATATGTTTATTTTACCATCCATAATATATCCATTTAAGTTTCTGCCTAATGTTTAGGTTTTTACCATTTATTCGTGTTATCATTTTTGAAAAAATACTAGTTACAATTTCTGAATTTTATATGGTAAAAACACCCGTTATTTTGCCCAAATTAAAAAACAAGGGTTAACCCTTACAGCTAAAACAGTTAATGATTAATAACTATATATCAGTTTATTAAACAATCACAACAAGTAAAAAAGAGATGTATTAAGGTTTACAATCAACACTAAAAACGCATCGAATTTCTATATCTTTAATGAAAAACTAAGCTAATTCCGTTTCTAAAACTGAGTCCTTTTTCCATATTATATTTGTCATCTTTCAAAAAAAAACACCTTATCTTTGTTTTTTCAAATTTATAGGAGATGAGTAAAATCAGAATCACCAAGCAATTCAATTTTGAAACAGGACATGCATTATATGGTTATGATGGTAAATGCAAAAATGTACATGGGCATAGCTACAAACTCTATGTTACTGTAATTGGAACACCAATAAATGACCCAAATAATGTAAAGTTTGGAATGGTTATAGATTTTGGTGATCTTAAAAAGATTGTAAAAGAAGAAATTGTAGATAAATTTGATCATGCTACTGTTTTTAATAAAAACACACCTCATCTGGAACTTGCCAAAGAACTAGAAACCAGAGGACATAATGTAATTCTTGTAAACTACCAACCAACTAGTGAAGAAATGGTTATTGATTTTTCTTCCAAAATAAAAGCAAGGTTGCCTAAAGAAATTAGCTTATTTTCCCTTAAACTCCAAGAAACTGATAGCTCATATGCAGAATGGTATGCTAGTGACAATTGAGTCAATAAACTCGAAGTAGTTTTACAAAGCATAAAAAGAAAACCGCTTAGTTGTTTCAAAGCAGGCACCGTATAGTTCCGATTCTTGAAAGGCTTAAGTTTTTTTGTTTTTACCTAAAGCCAGCACTTGAAATTATTTTTTCTTAACATTTCTTTAGCACTTTTGGTTTCAGGCAATCGATTTGCTTTTAGTATTTTCACAGCAAATTTTTAAAATCATGACCAAGCAAATCGTTATGGGATTATTTGTTGCGCTATTTATTTCCTGCAATAATTCCAAAGAAACAAAAAAAGAAAATTCTAATGAATTTAGTGTCAATTACGAAAAAATTGAACTTAAAAATGGCTTAGATGTTGTTTTTCATGTCGATAAATCGGACCCTGTTGTAGGTGTAGAATTGGCGGTTCATGTAGGTTCTTCAAGAGAAAAAACAGGAAGAACTGGTTTTGCACATCTATTTGAGCATCTTTTGTTCTTAGAATCAGAAAACTTGGGTAAAGGTGGTTTAGATAAAATGAGTGCACGTATTGGTGGATCTGGCGCTAATGGAAGCACTAGTAGAGATGTTACGGTTTACTTACAAACGGTGCCTAACGATGCTTTAGAAAAAATGATTTGGGCAGAAGCAGATAAATTAGGCTGGTTTATAAATACCGTTACCGATCCTGTTTTGGCTAAAGAAAAACAAGTTGTAAAAAACGAAAAAAGACAAAGTAATGATAACGCGCCTTACGGATACACAAGTGCCGTTATTGATAAAAACTTATATCCTGAAGGGCATCCATACAGCTGGCAGGTAATTGGCTCGTTAACCGATTTACAAAACGCCACTTTAAACGACGTAAAAGATTTTTTTAAAAAATGGTATGTTCCTAATAATGCAACTTTAGTGATTTCTGGTGATTTTGATATCGCTAAAGCTACAGAATGGGTACATAAATACTTTGATGAAATCCCAAGAGGAGAAGCTATTGTTAAACAAGAAAAACAAGCAGCTGTTGTTTCTGAAACCAAACAATTGTATTACGAAGATAATTTTGCAAGACTTCCAGAACTAACCTTAACATGGCCTACGGTTGAGCGTTTTCATCCAGATTCTTATCCGCTAACCGTATTAGCACAGTATCTATCTCGTGGAAAAAAAGCGCCATTAAATACAATATTGGTAGATGAGCTTGCTTTAACCGCTAGATCAAGAATGTACAACTGGTCTTCTGAAATAGCTGGACAATTTCAACTGGCAGTTAGGGCTTATGCTGGTAAAGATTTAGATGATGTTGCTAAAGGAATTACCAAAGCTTTTGAAAAATTTGAAACCGAAGGTATTTCTGAAAAAGATTTGGAACGTATTAAAGCAGGGCAAGAAACAAATTTCTATAATAGCCTTTCTAGTGTACTAGGAAAAGGAAGTCAATTGGCAAACTATAATATATTTGCTAATGAACCTGGTTTTGCATCAAAAGACATTGAAAATATCTTAGCAGTAAGTACTAATGATGTTATGCGTGTTTATAAAAAGTATATCCAGAACAAAAACTATATAGGTACTAGCTTTATCCCTAAAGGTAATCTAGCACTAGCTATAGAAGGTTCTGAAGTAGCAGTTATTGAAGAAGAAATAATAGTTCAAGGAGCAGAAGAAAACTTTGATGCTTCTATTGCTGCTGAATATGAAAAAACACCTTCTACTTTTGACCGTTCTCAAGAGCCTCCATACGGGAATGCACCACAAACAAATCCTCCTAAAGTTTGGGAAGATACCTTAGCAAACGGACTAAAAGTGTACGGTGTCGAGAACAATGAAGTTGCTTTGGTTCAATTTAATATTGTTATTGACGGTGGACAACTCTTAGAAGACATTAACAAACTAGGTATTGCTAACCTTACTGCCGATCTAATGAATAAAGGAACCAAGAATAAAACTGTAGCTGAGTTAGAAGAGACTATAGAGCAACTTGGTGCTTCAATTGATATTTATGCAGGAAAAGAAAGTGTTCGTATTTCTGGAACCACTTTGTCTAAAAACTATAATGCTACTTTGGCATTAGTTGAAGAAATACTTTTAGAACCAAGATGGGATGAAAAAGAATTTGAATTGTTAAAAAAGAATGCCGTTAGTAGCATTCGTCAACAAGAAGCAAGCCCTAATGCTATTGCAAGAAATGCATATAATGAACTAATTTATGGTGCTAAAAATATCAGGTCTAAAAATACTTTAGGAACTATTGCTTCTGTAAATGAGATTACTATTGCAGATCTAAAAAATTATTATAAAAATTATATTTCACCATCTGTAGCAAAAATGCATATTGTTGGTAGTATTTCTAAGGACGATGCACTAGTTTCATTAACAAGTTTTGCTGATAAATGGAAAGCCAAAGATGTTATTATCCCCGTTTATAAAACACCAGCTGCTCCATCAAAAGCTACTGTATATTTCTATGATGTACCAAATGCCAAACAATCTGTATTAAATTTTGGCGCTCCAGCACTTGCTGCTAATGATACCGATTTTTATCCAGCAACAGTAATGAACTATATTCTTGGTGGTGGAGGTTTTGCTTCAAAACTAACTCAAGAGCTTAGAGAAGGAAAAGGATATACCTATGGCATTCGTTCTAGATTTGGAGGAACCAAAGCCAAAGGAGCATTTACCATCTCTAGTGGTGTTAGGTCTAATGTTACTTTAGAATCTGCCCAATTGGTAAAACAAATATTAGAAAATTACCCTAAAGAATATTCAGAAACTGACTTAGCAACAACAAAAAGCTTTTTAATAAAAAGTAATGCTAGAGCTTTTGAAACTATGAGAGCTAAACTAGGAATGCTAGAAGATATAAGCACTTATAACCTTAAGTACGACTATGTAAAAGATAGAGAAACCATTGTAAATAATATGACTATTGAACGTATACAAGAACTCTCTAACACCTATTTAAATCCAAATAAAATGATTTGGCTAGTTGTAGGTGATGCTAAAACACAGTTAAAACGATTAGAAAAACTAGGTTTTGGAACACCTATTTTACTAAACCCGGTTGAAAAACCAATTAAAGATTAAAGAAAATAACGCATAAAAAAAGCTCCTAGAAAGGAGCTTTTTTTATGCAATTAAACCTTCATCTCTAACAGATCCCATAGGTTTCCATATAAATCTTCAAAAACGGCTACAGTTCCATAGTTCTCTTCTTTTGGTGGTCTTACAAAATTAATCCCATCTGCTAGCATTTTGTGATAGTCTCTCCAAAAATCGTCTGTATATAAAAACAAAAATACTCTTCCTCCTGTCTGGTTTCCTATACTTAACTTTTGCTTATCATTAGCAGCCTTAGCTAATAGCAATCCACATTCTTTAGCACCAGGTGGCATAACTACTACCCAACGTTTTTCTTCGCTTAATTTTATATCTTTTAGTAAAGTGAAATTTAATTTTTTAGTATAAAAAGCTATTGCTGCATCATAGTCTTCAACAACTAAGGCAATATGTGCTATGTTCTGATTCATCTTTTATGCCATTATTTCTGAAACAAAACAATATACTGCTTTTTGTTGTATGATTTCTTAAAAATCTCAATCATAAAATACTTTAACATTCCCTATATTTACGCCATGAATATTCCCAAAGGAAAGAAAATATATTTCGCTTCTGACAACCACCTTGGAGCACCAACTCCAGAAACTAGTTTTCCTAGAGAGCAAAAATTTGTCGCATGGTTAAATGAAGTAAAAGACGATGCTGCAGCCATATTTTTATTAGGTGATATGTTCGATTTCTGGTTTGAATATACTACCGTAGTTCCAAAAGGATTTACTAGAACTATGGGGAAACTTGCAGAAATTACTGATTCTGGAATTCCTGTTTATTATTTTGTTGGAAATCATGATCTGTGGATGAATGGATATTTTGAAGAAGAACTCAATATTCCTGTTTACCATAAACCTCAAGAATTTACATTTAATAACAAAACCTTTTTTATTGGACATGGTGATGGTTTAGGACCTGGAGACAAAGGTTATAAACGCATGAAAAAGCTATTTACAAATCCAGTTGCGAAATGGTTTTTTAGATGGCTACATCCAGATATTGGAGTTAGATTGGCGCAATACCTATCGGTAAAAAACAAATTGATTTCTGGTGATGACGATGTCACTTTTTTAGGAGAAGATGATGAATGGTTGGTTCAATATTGCAAACGGAAATTGTCTCAAAAACATCGTGATTATTTTGTATTTGGTCATCGGCATTTGCCTATGGAGATAAACCTTGGCAATAATAGTACCTATACAAACCTTGGTGACTGGATTAATTATTATACCTATGCTGAGTTTGATGGTGAGCACTTTTCTCTAAAAAAATATTAGTATTGTTTCTCTAAAACATATGTGCTTCCCCCTCGTAAGTTTTTTTAATTAACAACGACTGATTGTACTAAAACCTATTGCAAAATGATTTTTTTTGGTAAAAAGATAAAACTAAAAAAAAGGTATATTCCAGTATATCTTATCCTTATTTTTATTCTCTTTATTAATTCATGCATGCGTTTTAGAACCTCTGATAAATCCACAAAAACACAGTTCGACGAACATGGTGTACCTGTTAAAATTGAATATTATCAACCAAAAAATGAGAACTATACGGTTAGAACAATTAGTTCTGGAAATAAAAAAAGTACTACTGCGATACTGTTTATTCATGGTGCTCCAGGTTCCGCAGATGCTTTCTATGGGTATTTGCAAGACAGCACTTTATTGACTAAAGCTTTTCTAATAAGTTATGATCGCCCAGGTTATGGCTACTCTAATTTTGGAGAATCCGAAATATCAATAGCAAAGCAAGCTGAAGTTGTTTCTGAACTTATTGAACATTATCAACTGAAAAACGTAATCCTTGTAGGTCATTCTTTTGGTGGTCCAATAGCTGCATTAACCTCCTTACAAAACAAAAACGTAGCTAGTGTTTTATTACTAGCACCTGCAATAGATGCCAAACATGAAAAAATAATGTGGATTGCTAATTTTGCCAAATGGAAACTTACCAAATGGATGGTTCCAACTTCTTTAGTGGTTTCCGCAGATGAAAAATTTACACATGTACAAGAACTAAAAGCGCTAAATACAAGTTGGGGAGAGATTAAAATACCTACTGTCCATATTCATGGAAAAAAAGACAATATTGTTCCTTTCGAAAACTTATATTACTCCAAAAAAGCCTTTCCATCAGATTATTTTAAGGCAATTATATTAGAAGAGGGGAATCATTTTATTCCTTGGAAAAATAAAGATATTGTACTGCAAGAGCTTTTAAAACTTCTAAAAACACAGCAATAAAAACACCAACAATTATTTAGGAAGTATCATTTTAATTTTACAACAACGCCTTTATTTCGGCATCAAACTTAGCATAAAACAACGTACCAGTAACCAATTCGTCCAAAAGAGTTAATTCGTTATAACTAATTGCTAGATTTACCATTGTACTTGGTGTTTGCAATAAATGTGCTTTGCAATCTTTATTTGCCTCACAACTTTCACATAACTCTTGATTTAAACTATCCTGAATTAATTCCCGAAACAGGCCAATCTCATCTATACTCAAATGAAATCCCATTTCTCTAAATACCAATTGTATTTTTTGGCAATTCTTTGCTCTTAAACTTGGTTTCCACCTAAATGCAACCCCAAAACTATTGTGGTAAATTTTTATAATGTCACTCATTTTATATAAACATATATTCAAATATACATTTATTTAAAACAATTCTAAATAATATTATTTTAAATCTTTAAGCATCAATTGTAAAGTAACGTTGCCATTCCATTCGTTTTCATCCAAACCATATATCACATCAACGGTATTATCTTTAAGCAAGGCCAATTTATCTCCTAAACCAAAACCTATAGCGGATATAGTCTGATTTCCTTTCTTTAAAGCACATTTTAAATGTTTTTCTTCTTGCCCAACTCCTTTTGCATAGCCCGTATCTTTCAATCCTTTTGTTAAAAAGGCTGGTGTCATATTATCTGGGCCAAAAGGTGCAAATTGCTTTAAAATCCTATAAAAACGTGGTGTAATATTGGTGAAATCCAGTTCGGTATCGATGGTAATTTCTTCCACCAACAATCTTTTATCAATAGTGCTAGCAACTACCTCTTCAAATTTGGCTTTAAACAAGGGATAATGTTCTTCTGAAAGTGTTAATCCAGCAGCGTATTTATGACCTCCAAACTGCTCAATATATTCTGAGCAAGCAGCTAATGCTTCGTACACATCAAAACCCTTTACGGATCTGGCTGACGCAGCCAATTTATCGCCACTTTTGGTAAATACCAATGTTGGTCTGTAGTAATTTTCTATCAACCTAGAGGCTACAATACCAATTACTCCTTTATGCCAGTTGGCATCATAAACAACAGTAGTAAAACGTTCTTGCTCTCCTAATTCTTCTATTTGAGCCAAGGCTTCTACGGTAATTTCTTGGTCTTTTTCTCTTCTAGCGATATTAAACTCATTAATTTCTTCTGCAAATACCTGTGCTTTTTCATAATCTGTTTCTGTAAGCAGATTTACCGCATAGGCACCATGTTTCATCCTTCCAGCTGCATTAATTCTTGGTGCTATTCCAAAAACAACATCAGTAATAGAAAGCTCCTTTCTCTTTTTTTGATCTATCATTGCCTTCATTCCTGCTCTAGGAAATGTATTTATCACTTTTAAACCATGATAAGCTAAGATTCTATTTTCTCCAGTAATCGGAACAATATCTGCTCCAATTGCTGTGGCGACCAAATCCAAATATGGAATATGATCTTCAATAGTTTCGCCATTTCTAGATCCTAAAGCTTGTATTAGTTTAAACCCAACTCCACAACCACATAGTTCGTCATAAGGATAACTGCAATCGTCGCGTTTGGCATCTAATATTGCTATAGCTTTTGGAAGCTCAGCTCCTGGCCTGTGATGATCACAAATTATAAAATCTATACCTTTATCAGTAGCATATGCTACTTTATCAATTGCTTTAATGCCACAGTCTAGACTAATTATTAATGAAAAATCGTTGTCATCTGCAAAATCAATTCCTTTAAAAGAAACGCCATATCCTTCTGCATACCGATCAGGGATATAAGAGGCAACATTTGGATACCTAGTTAACAGATAGGAAGAAACTAAGGCCACGGATGTAGTACCATCTACATCATAATCTCCATAAACTAAAATATTCTCCTCATTTGCAATAGCTAATTCTATTCTGGCTACTGCTAAATCCATATCTTTAAGTAAAAAAGGATCGTGAAGATCATCTAGCGAAGGTCTAAAAAAATGTTTTGCTGCATCAAAATCATCTATGCCCCGCTGCACTAATAAAGAGGCCAAAATTTCATCAATATTTAATTGCTTCGCTAAGGAAGCTACTTGCTCTTTATCTTGTTTTGGCTTTAGCGTCCATCGCATATTTTATGTTTTAATCTCTGGCTAAAAACTGAATTCGCACTAAGATAATTATTATGAGTTTGCATTTTGATGTGGAGAAAAAGAGCTTAAAAAACTAATATTAATTTCTTCTTACCATAGACAACATCAGTCCACTAAAAATTAGCAAACTTCCTACTATTCTATTTTGCATATGGACTTTTTTCTTATCAGCTAGATACTTTTTTAGTCGAGAAGCAAATCTAACATAAGTAAGTAGTGAAAGTCCATCCAGAATTAAAAAAGTAATTCCTAGAATAAATACTTGTGGTAGAAATGCCATTTTTTCATCAATAAATAATGGAAACAATGCTGCAAAAAACACTATTGCTTTTGGATTTGCGGCAGACATAAAAAAACCCTCACTGTATAATTTGAAAAAGCTTTTATTCTTTTTATTACCTCCAAAAGTAGCTGTAGTAGGCTTCGCTATTATTTGCTTAATTCCCATATAAATTAGATATCCAACACCCAACCATTTTATCAAACCAAAAATTTCTCCAGAAGAAATAACAATTGACGCCAAACCTAAAGAGGACAATATAATTTGCAAGGTATTTGCAGACAAATCTCCAAGAATAGTGCCTACTGCCTTTTTAGAACCATGATCCATACTATTAGCTGAAGCCAATAATACGCTAGGCCCAGGAGTTAAGGTAATAATCAGAACGGTACCTACAAACGATAACCAAAGTGTACTATCCATAAGAATTTAGTTTTAAAAATTAATCTATTTCTATATTTTACATTAATAGCATCCTAAATAAAGAATCCTTTTCATTTTTTTATTCAAACTAGTTATTACATAAATAAGAATAATCAGTTCGCTTCGCTCAGGTCATTGAAAAAAAAACGAAATCGACAAAGGAGATTCACAAATACCTCTAAGACAATAACAAATAATGCGCTAAACAAAAAAATCTAGATATGACATAAAAACTATAGCATTCTAAAAGAAACCCACTATCCTTACATTGCCGTTTAAGTTCCAATAAAAGAAATTTAAATAGTTTACAAAAACGTTTAGGACGGAATTGATTTTATTTACGAATGATGAAAAATAGTTTTAATATCTAATGTTGCAAACTTTCTAAACATCTCCATAACACCACAATATTTTTCTACAGACAAATCAACAGCTCTTTGCAATTTTTTTTCATCTAGATTGCTTCCATGAAAATGATATTCAATTGCTACCTTATCATAATACTTTGGGTGCTCTTCTGTTAAATCGGCAATGGTTTCAATTTTAAACTCCGCTACCTCAAGCTTCATTTTTTTTATAAGCGCCGCTACATCTAATCCTGAACAGCCAGCTAAGCCAGCAAGCATCAATGCTTTTGGTCTATATCCTTCTCCTGTACCACCATCTTCTGGTGCAATATCTATGGTAAGATTATTTCCTGAAGGATTGGTACTTTCAAACTTCATGTTTCCTAACCACTTAGTTGTAATATTATTGGTCATATAATTCATTTTTTTTTTGTTACTTGACGCCACTAAATTAATAAAACAAAATCTAACTATGCCATTAGTATCTCCTTTAAGTCCCGATTACAGTCCAGAAACAAAAGAATTAGCAGCATTTTTTAATGAAACCCTTGGTTTTTGCCCTAATTCTGTGCTAACCATGCAACATAGGCCTGCAATTTCAAAAGCCTTTATTAACCTTAATAAAGCAGTAATGGCAAATGAAGGTAAAGTAACTTCTGCCTTAAAAAGAATGATTGCTTGGGTGTCTAGTAATGCTACTGGATGTCGTTATTGTCAAGCACATGCCATTAGAGCTGCAGAACGTTATGGTGCAGAACAAGAACAATTAGATAATATTTGGGAATATAAAACCCATCCTGCTTTTTCTGAAGCCGAGCGTGTAGCTCTGGATTTTTCTCTTGCCGCTTCTATGATTCCAAATGCCGTTGATGAAGAAATCAATAAACGTTTGCATGAACATTGGGATGAAGGAGAAATTGTAGAAATGTTAGGCGTAATTTCTCTTTTTGGCTATTTAAACAGATGGAACGACTCTATGGGAACTACTATTGAAGATGATGCTGTAGAAAGCGGAAAGCAATATCTAGGTAAACATGGTTGGGAAAAAGGAAAACATATTTAAAAGAGTAAAGAACGCTGTGCTTTTAGACAAAAAACAAAGACAAGTATGAAATATTATATAAATTTCATGCTCAGATATCCCATATTATTACGGACAATAAACAAATGATACTAACTCTTAATTGATACTAACGATGCCTATAAAGTCTTTTACATTTTTCGCTGTTATTCTCTTTTTCTGTGGTCAATCTTTTGCCCAAAAACTTAATCAGAAGCAACTTGATGATCTTTCTAAAAAGCATGTGTTAAGTTCTTTTTCAATGCTAAAGGATATTTTAAGTATTCCAAACGATGCTTTTTATCCAATAGATATTGAAAAGAATGTACGTTGGTGTGAGCAGGCATTTGAAAAAAGAGATTTTACAACCACGAGAATTGAAACGGAAACGGTACCCTTATTATTAGCAGAGCGTAAGGTAAAAAATGCAAAAAAAACGGTACTTATTTACCTTCAAGTAGATGGGCAACCAGTTGATACCACAAGATGGCATCAAAAAAACCCTTATCAACCAGTATTAAAAAAACAAACTAGTACTGGAGATTGGGAAGAAATGCCATGGGATCTAATAGAGAATTACGATGATGATTGGAGGGTATTTGCAAGATCAACCTCTGATGCAAAAGGACCAATAGCAATGTTTCTTACCGCTCTTGATGCTATTGCCGAAAAAAAAATAGCACCAAATTTTAATATCAAAGTTATTATGGATTTTGAGGAAGAATTAGGTTCGCCTCGTCTTCCGAATGCTGTAAAAGAAAATAATGCATTGCTAAAATCAGACATGCTAATAATTTTTGATGGCCCAAGACATATTTCCAACAAACCCACATTAACATTTGGCGCTAGAGGCATTGCTACCATTACACTTACGACTTATGGTCCAATTGCGCCACAACATAGTGGACATTATGGTAATTATGCGCCAAATCCTGCCCTTGGCCTATCTAAGTTACTCGCAGGGATGAAAGATGACGAAGGAAGAGTAAGCATTCCTGGTTTTTATGATGGAATTTCCATTGATGCTACCACCGAAAAGATCCTAAGAGCAGTTCCAGATAATGAAAATCAGATTCTTGATAGACTTCAAATACATAGTAGTGATAAAGTAGGTAATTACTACCAAGAAGCCATGCAATATCCTTCTTTAAATATCCGAGGAATGCAATCTGGTTGGATTGATAAGCAAGTACGAACAATTATTCCTGCTTGGGCTAGAGCAGAAATAGATATCAGGTTGGTTTTAGAATCAAACCCTGAACGATTGATTGGTTTGGTAAAAAAACATATCGAAGATCAGGGTTATTTTCTAACCGATACAATTCCTAGTAAACAAGAACGGATGAGCAATAAAAAAGTAGCAACTTTTAACCATGAAATTTCATACCAATCTTTTAGAACAGATTTTGACTCTGAACCTGGTATTTGGTTGCAAAAAGCGATGAAAACGGCTTTTGGTTCTAATCTTATTCTCATAAGGATGACAGGCGGTTCTATTCCTATTTCTCCATTTGTAAGTGAACTTAACATTCCTGCAGTTATTGTTCCAACAGTCAACAGAGATAATAACCAACATAGCCCAAACGAAAACATTAGACTAGGAAACTATAGAGAAGGTGTTAAAACAATGATTGCCATTTTAGTGGAAAAATTATAGTTGACGTTAAAAAAGAATAAAGATCGCTTCGCTTCTAGAATAAAGAGAAAAGACGAATCAGAACAATTTGTAATTTGACGCTAAACATTCAACATTAATACTGATAACTTGGACTCCTAAGACCGCTTCGCTTCTGGAATAAAGAGAAAAGATAGGATCAGGACAGGATGTAAATTTGACGCTAAACATTCAATGTTTGTGCTGGTAGCTTTGACTTCTAAAAAAGATTAAAGATCGCTTTGCTCATAGAATATAGAGAAAATACAGGATCTCGATAGGATGTAAATTAGATGCTAATCATTCAATATTTGTGCTGATAACTTGGCTCCTTAAAAAAGAATAAAGATGGCTAGAAGAGACAAGTTGATAGCATCTCTACAGTTAACCGAATAAACAGTTTAACGATTCAACAATAAGGAAGAAGAAAGATCGCTTCGCTTCTGGAATAAAGAGAAAAGACGAATTAGGACATCACATAAATATACGCTAAGTATTAGCAGATCTATTTCTTAAATTTTGATCTTTTAAAAAGTTATGCTCTTCTTTCTTTTTTTTGCTTCTTAACTTCTTTTTTCCCTTCCACCACCACTACTATTTCGCCTTTTGGGGCTTTGCCTTCAAAATGAGCAAGCACTTCGATTGTTGTTCCTCTTATCGTTTCTTCAAATAATTTTGATAATTCTCTAGAAACAGAAACTTGGCGTTCTTCACCAAAATATTCCACAAAACTACCTAATGTTTTTACCAACTTATGTGGAGATTCGTAAAGGATAATAGTTCGCGTTTCTTCTGCTAGTATTTTTAATCGGGTTTGTCTTCCTTTTTTGGGGGGTAAAAAACCTTCAAAAACAAACTTGTCGTTTGGTAATCCGCTATTCACTAATGCTGGCACAAAAGCAGTTGCTCCAGGTAAACATTCTACCGGAATATTTGCCAATACACATGCTCTTGTTAATAAAAATCCTGGATCTGAAATCGCAGGCGTGCCTGCATCTGAGATTAACGCAATAGTTTCTCCTGCTTGAATTTGTGCGACTAATCTATCCACCATTTGATGCTCGTTGTGCATATGGTGGCTATACATCTGCGTATTAATCTCAAAATGTTTTAACAGTTTTCCGCTGGTGCGGGTATCTTCAGCAAGAATTAGATCTACTTCTTTTAGAATTCTAATGGCTCTAAAAGTCATGTCTTCTAAATTCCCAATAGGTGTGGGAACCAAATACAATTTGCTCATGTCTATTTTTATTGCTGATTTTGGTGCAAAACTACCTCTTTAATGTGGAACTCCTTACTTCGTATATTAAGAATTGTAAATGATAATCAAAAACCATTACGAAATCAAAAACAACAGGTTTTGTTTGACTATTTCACTTCAAAAACGGAATTGCCTTCGCAATACTATTTTCTAGTAACCCCTCCTTAACTCATTCCTTTTTTTAACTTCGCCTTATTTAACTAAATCCTCTTTCAATCATTCCTAAAAAGCGTTCTTCATAGTCCTCTTTTCCTAACCAATTGTTATATTCTGGCTTTATCATATTTGTTACAAAATCCACTGCTTCTACTGCTGACGAAGTAGTATTTAATTGAGACACTACTCTATTAAAATCTTCAGTATTGCCATCAAATAGATGTTTTACAAATGCAATTCTGTCGTTTAAGCCAACGGTTATTCTTGTTTGCAATACATCGTTCTTATTTTTAATAAGAGCCGTGGTATCAGTTGCATCCGCTCCATTAGTTTCTCTCTTTACAAACTCTGGTTCAGACTGAAAATCAACCAATAAATCATCCATAGTCTCTTCTACTGGCATTTCGGCAACGATATCTTTAATGGTATCCATTCCTGGTATTATAATATCTTCTTCGTGCGGATTGCTCTCTGGTACATTTGCATTCTCATCTAATATTGCGTTTGCTAATTTTTCAAACCTATCTGCAATTTCTGCTTTTGCACCAGTATTTTCATTTCCTTGAACTGGAATAGTACTATTCATATAGTTAAGCACTGCCAGTTTTTCATACAATTCTCTCCCTCTTTCATACAGCAATTTAAAATCTTCTGCAGAGGTTTGTAAAATACTAACTGCCAAGCTATCCAACTCTTTTTTTAGTTTTTCTTTCATCACTTTTTATTTAAAACCACATTATACTTGCTCAGAAATATATAAAAACATTTCTTTAATTATCCTTACAAACACTAAATTTACAAAGAATTTAAGTTAAGTTTGCGTTATTCGTTTATATAGAACGAAATTGTTTCCTTTTTTAGTTTAGAAAATTACAAAATGTTTCTCGAAAATACTGTAAATCATAAAGAACAATTTGGGTGGATCGAAGTGATCTGCGGGTCTATGTTTTCTGGAAAAACAGAAGAATTACTTCGTAGATTAAAAAGAGCTCAGTTTGCAAAACAGAAAGTTGAAATTTTCAAACCTTTAGTAGATACGCGTTATGATGAGGAGATGATTGTTTCTCATGATACCAACGAAATACGTTCTACACCTGTTCCTGCCGCTGCTAATATTAGATTACTTGCCGATAATTGTGATGTTGTTGCAATTGATGAAGCTCAGTTTTTTGATGACGAAATTGTAACAGTATGTAATGACCTTGCTAATAAGGGTATTCGTGTTATTGTTGCCGGATTGGATATGGATTTTAAAGGCAATCCATTTGGCCCTATGCCTGCATTAATGGCTACTGCGGAATATGTTACCAAAGTACATGCTGTTTGTACCAGAACTGGAAATTTAGCCAATTATAGTTTTAGGAAAGTACAAAACGATAAACTAGTCTTACTAGGCGAGGTTGAAGAATATGAACCACTTAGTAGAGCTGCATATTATAAAGCTATGCTAAAAGCTAAGGTTAGCCCAATGGAAGTTAAAGATGCTACCGCGGTTAATCCTGATTCAAAACCTGATTCTTAACTAATGGTTTTAGAGGAAACAACATTATTTATAAACTTAACTGCATTAAGAAACAACTTTAAATTTTTAAAACAACAACTAGAACCTGGTACAAAATTTATAGCCATAGTAAAAGCTTTTGCTTATGGTAGTGACTCAATTAGTATCGCCAAAGAATTAGAAAAACTAGGTGCAGATTACTTAGCGGTGGCATATACCCAAGAAGGTGTAACGTTACGTAAGGCTGGAATAACACTTCCAATTATAGTTCTTCATGCTCAAAGTTGCAATTATGATGTACTTATAAAACACAATCTAGAGCCAAACTTATACTCTGTTCACGTTTTGGATGTTTTTTTAGAAAAGATAAAAGCATTACAAAAAGAAAATTACCCTATCCATATCAAGTTTAACTCTGGACTAAACAGACTTGGTTTTATTAAAAATGATGTTACTGATATTATCTCCAAAATAAAAGGCAATGCGAGTGTTAAACTGGTTTCTATTTTTTCCCATTTAGCAGCTACTGAAGATGAAAATGAACGTAAATTTACGTTAGAACAAATCGCTAAATTTAATGCTATTGCAGAAAGATTAAACAAAGAACTAGAAGAACAACCTTGGAAACATATTTTAAATACTTCTGGCATATTAAATTACCCAGAGGCTCAATACCAAATGGTGCGTTCTGGAATAGGACTTTATGGTTTTGGAAATCACAATCGTTATAAAAAACAATTACAACCAGTTGCTAGTTTAAAAACCATTATTTCACAAATTCACCATATCGACAAAGGAGAAAGTATTGGTTATAACAGAGCATTAATTGCCAATACAAAAATGCGGATTGCTACTTTACCCCTAGGACATGCAGATGGTATTGGAAGACAATATGGAAATACAAAAGGACAAGTATATATCAATAATACTCCTGTGCCTATTGTTGGTAATATATGTATGGATATGATAATGATAGATATTAGCACTATAGATTGCAAAGAAGGAGATGAAGTTGTGATTTTTGATGAGCATTATAATGCAACTACATTTGCCAAAGGAGGAGACAGCATATCTTATGAAATCCTAACTGCTATTTCTCCTCGAATAAAAAGGGTGATTATCGATTAAAGCCAAACTAGGGAGTTTTGCTTTTTTTGATTGATTTCATTTTTTACTACATTTAGATATTAATATTAACCAGAAACAAAAAATAAGAATGCTAAAAGAATTTAAAAAATTTATTATTACTGGTAACGTAATTGAGTTTGCGGTAGCAGTAATTATGGCTGGCGCAGTTGGGCTAGTAGTAAAAGGATTTGTAAACGACATTATTATGCCAATTATTGGGCATTTTGCTGGCGGAATGGATTTTGCAAGTATGAAAATTGTGCTTTCTGAAGCTGTTGTTAGTGCTGAAGGTGCTGTAACTACTGCAGAAAATGCTGTTAGATATGGTTTATGGATTAATGCCATCATCAATTTAATAATTGTTGGTTTTGTGATGTTTATGATTGTAAAAGCATACAACAAAATGAAAAAACCAGAAGAGGTAAAAGAAGAAGCTCCAAAAGGACCATCTGATAATGAATTACTTATAGAAATTAGAGACGCATTGAAGAAGAAAGACTAGTATTCTTTATTCAATACCAATACAAAAGACTCATTTTTAATTAAATGGGTCTTTTTTTATGCTCTGAACTAATAAAATAAAACAGATTTCATTTTCATAAAAATGTACGGATCAAAAGTATATTGTTTTGCAATTTAATCTTGTGTAAGGGATGGAGGCATTTGTTGAAGCTCTCTAAAAAATGCTTTTATTTTTTAGAAGCGACTGCCGAGAGCGCGACCTGAGTTTGCGAAGGTTACACCATAAGAAAAACACGAATTGTTATATTTGTAACATTTTGTTATGTTATAATTAATTGTTTTAAAGTAAGTTGTACGATAGGCATTAATACCTACCTTTGTAAAAAAAAGCATAAAATGAAAGTAGCAGTAGTTGGCGCTACCGGGATGGTAGGTGAAGTCATGAGAACAATATTAGCAGAACGCAATTTCCCAATTACAGAGTTTATTCCTGTAGCATCGGAACGTTCTGTTGGAAAACAATTAGCGTATAATGGAAAAGAGTACACCATTGTAGGTTTGCAAACCGCAGTAGAAGCAAAGCCAGACATCGCTATTTTTTCTGCTGGTGGAGATACTTCTTTAGAATGGGCTCCAAAATTTGCAGCAATTGGTTGTACTGTAATTGATAATTCTTCAGCATGGAGAATGGATCCAAGTAAAAAACTGATAGTTCCAGAAATTAATGCAAACGAATTAACAGCTGAAGATAAAATTATTGCTAACCCCAACTGTTCTACTATACAATTGGTATTGGCATTAGCTCCTTTACATAAAAAATATACTATGAAACGTGTTGTAGTATCTACATACCAGTCTGTTTCTGGTACCGGTGTAAAAGCGGTACAGCAATTAGAAAACGAAATTAACGGCATTGAAGGAGAAATGGCGTATCCATATCCTATTGGTAGAAATGCATTGCCACATTGTGATGTTTTTGAAGCTAATGGCTATACCAAAGAGGAGATGAAACTAGCAAGAGAACCTCAGAAAATACTAAATGATAAAACATTTGCTGTTTCAGCTACTGCTGTAAGAATACCAACGGCTGGCGGACATTCAGAGGCTGTAAATGTTGCTTTTGAAAACGATTTTAAACTTGAAGATGTTCGTAGGTTATTAGCAAATTCAGACGGAATAACCGTACAGGATAATACCGATACTAATACGTACCCAATGCCAATATATGCACATGGTAAAGATGATGTTTTTGTAGGTAGAATTAGAAGAGACGAGTCTCAACCTAATACCCTAAACATGTGGATTGTTGCAGATAACCTTAGAAAAGGTGCTGCTACAAATGCGGTACAAATTGCGGAATACTTAGTAGAAAACAACTTAGTTTCTGCTAGTGTTGAAGCATAAGGAACACCATTAGTTTAGCTTTTACTAAACTAAGATTACATTATTAAAAACCTCCTAAAACACTATTTAGGAGGTTTTTTTATGACAAAAATCCTATTATTTTTAATAGATTTGTAACATACCTTAATTGGTTTTTATTGCATATTGTAGGAATACAACCAATTGCATTCTGCACAATAAAACCATAAAAATTAAAACTCATGAATAAAATATTTCTCCTCTCATTAAGTTGCATTGCCCTTTATTCTTGTACCACTGAAACTAAAAAAAACACTTTGACATACCCAAGCACTAAAAAAGGTGACACTATAGACACCTATTTCGGAACAGCCATAAAAGACCCATACCGCTGGTTAGAAGACGACCGTTCAAAAGAAACTGAAGAATGGGTTACTGCCCAAAACAAGACCACTTTTGCATACTTAAACGAAATTCCATTTAGAGATCAACTAAAACAACGACTAGAAAAGCTCTGGAATTACGAAAAATTATCAGCTCCTTTTAAAGAAGGTGACTATACTTATTTTTATAAAAACGATGGTTTACAAAATCAATATGTGATTTATAGAAGAAAAGAAAATTCTGAAGCAGTAGAAACTTTTCTTGATCCCAACACCTTTTCTGAAGATGGTACAACATCTTTAGGGCAATTGAGTTTTTCAAAAGATGGTTCTTTAGCTGCCTATTCAATTTCTGAAGGTGGTAGCGACTGGAGAAAAGTTATTGTAATGGATGCTGTTTCTAAAACAATACTTGAAGACACGCTTGTAGATGTTAAATTTAGTGGTATTTCATGGAGAAATAATGAAGGATTCTATTACTCTAGCTATGATAAACCTGAAGGGAGCGAGCTTTCTGCAAAAACTGATCAGCATATGCTTTATTATCATAAATTAAAAACACCACAATCAGAGGATGTTGTTGTTTATGGAGATAGCGAACTAGAAAAACACAGATATGTTGGAGGTAGCGTTACCAAAGACGGCAAATATCTACTTATATCTGCTGCCGAAACAACATCGGGAAACAAACTTTTTATCATGAGTTTATCAGATAAAAGTAGAAGACTAATTCCTATAATTAGCACTACAGAAAGTAGTACCTATTTGATAGAAAACCAAGACAGCAAATTGTTTTTGGTAACCAATTTAAACGCACCAAATAAAAAAATTGTTACTGTAGATGCTTCTAATCCTACAACACCAAATTGGGTAGACTTTATTCCCGAAACGGAACATGTTTTAAGTCCAAATAAGGGTGGTGGATATTTCTTTGCAGAATATATGGTTGATGCAATCTCCAACATAAAACAATATGACTATAGCGGAACATTAGTACGTGAAATAGGCCTTCCTGGTGTTGGAAGCGCAGGTGGTTTTGGCGGAAAAAAGGAAGAAAAACTTTTATACTATTCATTTACCAATTACAATACACCAAGTAGTATTTATACTTTTGATGTTTCCTCTGGTGAATCTAAACCTTATTGGAGTCCTAATATCGATTTTAAAAGTGATGCCTATGAATCGAAACAGGTATTCTATACTTCAAAAGATGGCACTAAGGTTCCAATGATAATTACCTATAAAAAAGGAATTGAGTTAAATGGAAAAAACCCTACTATACTCTATGGTTATGGTGGATTTAATGTTAGCCTTACTCCTTCTTTTAGTATCACCAATGCCATTTGGTTAGAACAAGGCGGCATCTATGCTGTACCAAATTTGCGTGGCGGTGGAGAATATGGTAAAAAATGGCATGATGCAGGTACCCAATTAAAAAAACAAAATGTTTTTGATGACTTTATAGCTGCGGCAGAGTATCTAATTGAAGAAAAATATACGTCTTCTTCATTTTTAGCCATTAGAGGTGGTTCTAATGGAGGTTTATTAGTAGGAGCTACATTAACACAGCGCCCAGACTTAATGAAAGTAGCATTGCCAGCTGTAGGTGTTCTAGACATGCTGCGCTACCATACCTTTACTGCTGGTGCTGGATGGTCGTACGACTATGGAACCGCAGAACAGAGTAAGGAAATGTTTGATTATTTAAAAGGCTATTCGCCTGTACATAATGTGGTAAAAGGCACACAGTATCCTGCAACATTAATAACTACTGGCGATCATGATGATAGAGTTGTACCAGCACATAGTTTTAAATTTGCTGCGGAATTGCAAGAAAAACAAACAGGCAATAACCCTGCATTAATTAGAATAGAAGTTAATGCTGGACATGGAGCAGGAACGCCTGTACACAAAACTATTGATCAGGCTGCTGATATTTTTGGATTCACCCTTTTTAATATGGGTTATAAAGAATTGCCAAATAAGGCTATTCTAAAAACATTCAAAGAGTAATATCAATCACATTAGAAACATTTATCAGTATATAGAACAAAACCAATTAATGCTAGCAATAAAAAACTTAAGTTTCTCATATATACCAGAACATCCTATTTTAGAAGACCTTACTTTTTCTGTATCACAAGGCACTCACCTTTCCATAATGGGATCTAGTGGATGTGGAAAAAGCACTTTATTAAGGCTAATTTATGGGCTATTACAAGCTAACAGAGGAAACCTGTATTTTGAAGACAAAGAACTTCTAGGGCCAGACTACCATTTAGTACCTGGGCATCCAATGATGAAACATTTAGTCCAGGATTTTGATCTGATGCCTTTTATTTCCGTAGAAGAAAACATCTCGCAATATCTTTCTGTATTTTATCCTGAGGAACTACAAGAACGCACTCTGGAATTATTGAACTTAATAGACATGGTCTCTTTTGCAAAAACAAAGGTAAAACTACTCAGTGGTGGTCAAAAACAACGTGTTGCACTAGCAAGAGCCATTGCCAAAGAGCCAAAAATAGTATTGCTGGACGAACCTTTTGGTCATATTGATAATTTTAAGAAAAGTGAATTAAGAAGAAGACTCTTTACCTATCTTAAAAAAAATAAAATCACCTGTATTGTTGCTACTCATGATGTAGATGATGTTTTGCCCTATGCAGATGAATTATTAATTCTAAAGGATAAAAAAATACTTGCATTAGACAAGCCAAAAATACTGTACAAGCAACTCAACAACATACATATTGCTTCCTTATTTGATGAAGTAAGTGCTTTAACAGCTAACGGAGAAGAAATATTAGCCTATCCACATCAATTAAAAGTTGTGGAACAAGCTGCATTAAAAGTTAGGGTTACCAATGCTTTTTATAAGGGATCTCACTATTTAATTGAGAGTAAATCTGGTGAAGAAACTGTTTTTTTTAATCACCCTCAAGATTTACAAAAAAACAGCTTGGTCTATTTAGAATTAATGAAATAAGGTAAAAAAAAACTTATTAATGAAGTGAAATTATCCTTTGTAAATTGTTTATTAGTCACTCAATTCTTTGACCTTGTTTAGTACTTACTCATACTCTTAATTCCGTTCTATTTTGGAATCGGTTAGCACTCTTCGCTATTCCCTTTTCGCTTGGTTTTAGCGAATCGACTTGATGATCTGTAGCTATGTTAGTCCTAATTATTCAACATCTTTATTAACCAATTTCTTTATTAAAGGACCAATAGATAGCCCTTGTCCTACAATTGAAAACACTACAATAACATAAGTAATCACTAAAAATAATTCTCTATGCATCTCTTTTGATAGACTTAAGGCCAAGGCAATAGAAATCCCTCCTCTTAAACCTCCCCAAGTCATAATTAAATTTGTTTTAGGTACAAAATCTAATCTTTTAGCAAAAAATTTAATTGGAATCCAAAGCGATATATATCTTGACATTAACACAATAGGAATTGAAATTAATCCTGCTAAAATATACTGGCCATCAAAAGTTAGTATTAGAATTTCCATTCCAATAAGTACAAAAAGAATTGTGTTTAACAATACATCTATAAGCTCCCAAAATTTATCTACATAAGTTTCTGTAACTTCTGACATGGATGTATTCCTTACAGTATCGTTACCAACTACCAACCCACAAGCCACCATCGCTAAAGGCGCTGACATATGTAACTTATGCGCAATAACTGTCCCTCCCATTACTGCGGCTAAAGTTATGATCACTTCCACCTCATAATTATCAATAGATTTAAGCAACTTATAGGTTACCCAACCTAAACCAAGACCCAAAAGCGCTCCTCCAATAACTTCCTGTGCAAACAGTTTTACAATATCCATTACCTCAACATTAGCTGAAGAGGAAGAAGCTATTGATAAAATGGTTAAAAACACAACGACGCCTACTCCATCATTAAGTAAAGACTCCCCTACTATCTTAGTTTCTAATCTTTTTGGAGCTCCTGCCTGTTTTAAAATACCAAGAACAGCAATTGGATCCGTCGGTGAAATCAATGCTCCAAAAAGCAAACAATAAATAAAACTCACCTCAAAACCGAATACTATCAACATATAATAGGTTAATATCCCAACTAAAAAGGTAGAAACCAAAACCCCAAAAGTCGCAAAGGCCAAAATAGGTCCTCTATGAATATTTAATTGTTCAAAATTTGTATGTAATGCTCCTGCAAACAGTAAAAAACTCAGCATAATATCTAACAAAACGGTTTTAAAATCTATTTGAGCAATTAACTCTTTTTCTCTTAAAAGAAGGGTATCATCAAATTGTGCTATGCCTATAATTAATAAGGTAAACAAAATAGTAATCACCATTAGACCTATGGTTATGGGTAGTTTTAAAAACTTAACATTTAAGTACCCAAAAAGTGCTGAAAGCACAATTAAAACTGCTATGATTGCATAATAATCCATATCTCTATATTATTTTTTCTTATCCCTAATTTAGAAGCAAGACTAAATTAATCCTTTTATCCACCAAAAAAATTACTGATCCTTATTAATGGTACACTACTAAGGCAATCAAAAATAGATAAAATTTGTTGCATTTGAAATTGTTGCGATAGCTAAAAAATATGGAAGAGTTAATTTGTTAAGCTGTGTATTTCTCAAGAATGCTGAGATACCTCTGTTTAAAATTTATTTACTTTCAATCTTTATGATTCTAAGGTTAAAAGAGTGCCGTTATCTCAATTTCTTTACCATTAAAAGACACGACCTCACCTTTTTGCTTCCCCAATAACAATTTTCCTATAGGTGAGACAGCTGATACAGCAAAAAACAATTCTTTATCCACAGATAATTTTCCCGCAGAAATGCTTATAAAATAATTAGCCAAATTTGTTTTTACTACTGCTCCCAGCTTTCCGACTTCAGCTTTGGACAACAGCAATTTTACTATTGTTTCTTGATGATGATTTATTTCTGCCAATTGTTGGCCTGCTTTTTCACGTTCTAATTGCAACATTGCTCTACCTGTTTCATGCTTATCGCCTGCACTACTTTTGGTTTCACTCTGCAAAGCTCTTTCTAGATCTTCAATTCTTGACCTTACCGTAGCCAATTTATCGGATACAAAAATTTCACATTGTCGAAATAGCTCTTCTTTTAATTGCTGATTATTCATAAATGCAAGTTATATCATTTGGACAATACATTGGATTATTTCTTTAGCAATTCTGCTAATTCTTTCCCAATAAGACTACCAATAGCAACTCCCATTCCTCCTAAACGCACTCCACAATACACATTGCTAGACAATTGTTTTAGCAAAGCTTTTTTCTGTTTGCCCACACCCATAATACCACTCCAACGTTGTGCTATCTCAAATGGGGTATTGGGTAAAATGTTTTCTTTTAATAAAGATTCTAATTTATGCTGAATAAGCGCTGTTTGTCCAAATACTGAAGTTTCTTCTCCTTTAAAATCTAAATTTCGACCACCACCAAGTAATATTCTATTATCAATATTTCTAAAATAATAATAGCCTTTATCAAGGTGAAATGTGCCTTTAATGGATAAATTAGGAATTGGTTTAGTAATCAGTACTTGTGCTCTGGCAGGTTTTACATCCTCTTGAAGCAACTGCTTGGCAAATCCGTTGGTAGCAATCAAGAGTTTATTGGTTTTAAATCCCAATTTGTCTGTAGTTAAATAAACAGCACCATTTGCTTCTGAATAGCTGATGATTTTTGTGGAGTTGATAATTTTAATACCACTAGCATATACTTTTAACAACAAAGATTCCATCATCTTTCCAGTATCTATTTGTCCTTCAAAAGCATTAAAGATTCCTTGCTGTTGTATTTTTTGAAATGAAAATTTGTTTTGACAAGCCTCAAAAACTGGTTTTTTAAAAATAGGAGCAATTAACTTATTCACCGCTGGTAAATGCTGCAAACAATCTTCTAACAGTTTTTTATCATCAATATTAAAAAACTCATAGCCTCCATATGCTTTATAATCCAGTGCGGTATCTCCTATTGTTTTTCGAAGCAATTGCAGCCCTTTCCAACGTTTTTCTACCAAAGAGACTACTTCTTCTTCGGAATGTGTAGCTAGGTCATCTATAAGCTCTGATAGGCTTCCAAAACATGCGAAACCAGCATTTTTTGTACTTGCTCCTTCTGGCAATTGTCCTTTTTCTACAATAATAATTTTAGCATTAGGATATTGCACTCTTAAAGATAATGCACAGTTAAGTCCAACAATACCACTTCCTACAATTGTAAAATCTATATTTGAAAACCATGTTTTGTACTCCCAATAACTCAACTTCATAAGTGCAATTCTTCTAATTTATGACTAAACAAACATCTTTAAATCAAGAGAAAAGTACAAAAACTATATTACAAAAGAAGGATGCCTAAAAAATATTTAGACATCCTTATTATTAACACTTAAAATAGTAAAACTACTTTACTATCAAAGTATATTTAGGTGTGGGGTTTAGTGGACAAAAGTATTCATACTCTCCTTTTTGTAACGTTACCTGCTTAGAATGTCCTTTTGTATTGTTTTTTACAACTTCAGTAACATAAGCATTTTTGATGTGATCTTTTGCATCTGTTTTTCCTTTTGGCACCAATACAAAACCTACATCATGACCTACTTTTGTATTAACAATCTCAAATACATATGTTCCTTCTGACAATGTTATTGATTTTTGAGTAAACTCTCCTTTTGTTTGTTCTAAACTAACTGTTTTTACTTCTTTTACCTGCGCTGTTGCAGAAAAACCTGCTACTAATACTAGTATTGCTATTAACTTTTTCATATTTTCTATTTGTTATTTTTAAATTTATTTACTTAATTTTTATTGATTTACTACTTCAAATTTCCCTGTCTCTACTACTGGAAAATCAATTTTTGTTTCCGCTATATGGTTAACATAGTTTGTTAATGTATTTGCAACCACATTTAATACTATTTCTAAAACGTCACCGTCATTATAACCTGCAGCTTTTACAGCTTTAACCTCTTCATCTGATACTTGCCCTCTGTCTTTTGTTACACTTTGTGCAAATTTAAGTCCAGCTTCAATCTTTGCATCTGCTGCTAACCCTTGTCTGCTTAATACAGTTTGCTCATCAGTTAACCCATTCATTTTACCAATTGCAGTATGTGCAGACAGGCAATAATTACATGCATTTTCTTCTCCTATTGCCAATGCCAATTGCTCTCTAAATTTATTGCTAAAGTTTCCACTTGCTGTTAGCTCTCCTAAACTTAAATAGGTTTGTAATGTGGCTGGAGAATTTCCAAACACTTTAATTAAGTTTGGAATAAAACCTAATTTCTTGTGTACTGCATCAAATAATTCTTTTGATTTTCCTGTTGTTGTGGCTGGATCTAATGTTTCAATTCTTGTACTCATAACTTCTAATTTTTATTTGTTTTTAAAATCTTATTCTTACTTTTTGCACTCGCATAATTGTCTGTCTGGAAATTGCTCGTTATACTCTTGATAACCCCAGCAGTTTGGGCAAACATTTTCTTTTATATCTTCCATTTGTTTTTGCTTTTAAATCATTAAAAGAACATTCGTTATGCCCTTTTAAATGTTGTTCTTTAATTACAGTACAAAGATGCGGTAGAAAACAGTGTTAGGAAATGGACAAAAGTTCCTATGAATAGGACAAATGGAGTTACAGCTGTTATGTTTTAGGTTTTACTCCAATTTAATGGGAATTATTAAGCAAATAGGGAGAGGTAAAATACTTGTATTATATAGGTGCTTAGCTTTTAACCTCAGTTAGATATAAGCACAATAATATTAGGTGACCGAATCACTATTCAATTTTGCTTCAAAAATCATTAGATTTAATGGTGTATTATGTTGAGTGAAACTCTGAAAGGGTTTCGTATCGAAATCAAATAATCCTCTTAGCTCGAATTTAGGTTTTTAGTTCTCAGAAAAAAACAGCCCTAGCAGTTTGTTATAAAATTTAATAGGTATTAAAAGTACAATCGGGTTTTATTTTTTATGCTCAGATTTAAAAAACAAAGGTGCTTTTTGAGTCGCTTTTGTAAAGAATCTAGTAAAGTATGCTGGATCGTTAAAGCCTAAATCGAATGCAATTTCTTTTACAGATTGATCGGAATACAACAATTGACGTTTGGCTTCAAGGATAATTCTATTTTTAATAAAATCGCTAGGTGTTTCCGATCCTATTTTTTGAAAATGTTTTGTTAATGATTTTGGAGAGACGCCCAATCGGTTTGCATACATAGTTACCGAATGTAATTTTTTGAAATTTTGAGCAACCAGAACACTAAATTCTTTATACAATTTAGTTTCTGTCTCTTCTTTTACTACAAAATCTTCTTTTTTGATACGAACCGAATGAATAATAAACTGCTTTAAATAGCTTTGAAGCATATCATATTGTCCAGAATTTTTAGCACCAAACTCCTCTACTAGATCCTCAAGAATCATACTTAAACGATCTATATCTTTAGTTTTAGGAATTACAAAAGGAGTGTCATATATGTTGTTAAAGAGCACTCCATTGCACGAAATCTCTTTATCATGGGTCTGGATACAGTAAAAATCTTGCTTAAAGGAAAGCTTATAGGCTTCTTTTATTTTTTCGGAAGTAACAGAAAATACTTGTCCAGGAGATAAAAAAAACAAAATATTGCCATCAAAAGTATATTCTTCAAAATCGATATGATAGATGCCAGCACCATCTTTAATCCAAAAAATTGTATAAGAATCTACTTGTTCTGGTTTATTAACTACACAAGCTTTTTCGAATTGCACAACACTTAAAGAAAACGTGTTTTGATAGCTATAAGTAGAAATGTCTTGTATTGCCATGTGCTTATCTTATCTATTAGACTTTAACTTAGTCGAAACATGCACGACTTACTTAATATTAATTGTAAAATAAAAAAGCTCCAATTTCTTGGAGCTTTTTGTTAATCTTCTATGGGTTGTATTTCAAAATCTTCCATAAATTTTGTGGTATAATTACCCGCAATATAATCTGGATGATCCATTAGTTGTCTGTGAAATGGAATGGTAGTTTTAATCCCTTCAATAACAAACTCGTCTAATGCACGTTTCATTTTATTAATTGCTTCTTCTCTTGTTTGCGCTGTTGTAATCAACTTTGCAATCATAGAATCATAATATGGATTAATGGTATAGCCACTATACACATGAGTATCCAAACGAATTCCATGACCACCAGGGGTATGTAATGTTGTTATTTTACCTGGCGAAGGTCTAAAATCGTTATATGGGTCTTCCGCATTAATTCTACATTCTATAGAATGCAATTTTGGAAAATAGTTTTTACCAGAAAGAGGAACACCAGCCGCAACTAATATCTGCTCTCTAATAAGATCATAATCAACAACTTGTTCTGTTATCGGATGCTCTACTTGGATACGTGTATTCATTTCCATAAAATAGAAATTACGATGCTTATCTACCAAGAACTCAACAGTACCAGCCCCTTCATATTTTATAAATTCGGCTGCTTTTACTGCTGCTTCCCCCATATCTTCTCTCAGTTTATCTGTCATAAACGGAGAAGGAGTTTCTTCTGTTAATTTCTGATGACGACGTTGTACAGAACAGTCTCTTTCAGAAAGGTGGCATGCTTTTCCGTACGAATCTCCCACAATCTGAATTTCTATATGTCTAGGCTCTTCAATAAGCTTTTCCATATACATTCCATCATTACCAAAACAAGCTTTTGCTTCTTGTCTAGCATCTTCCCAACCTTTTAACAGGTCATCAGCTGTCCATATCGCTCGCATTCCTTTACCACCACCACCAGCGGTAGCTTTAAGCATTACAGGATAACCAACTTCTTCAGCTAGTTTTTGTGCTGTTTTAAAATCTGGAATTATCCCTTCAGATCCTGGTACTGTTGGTACACCAGCCTCTTTCATTGTTTCCTTTGCAGATGCTTTATCTCCCATACGGTTGATCATTTCTGCTGAAGCACCAATAAATTTAATATCGTGATCGGTACAAATTTTAGAAAACTGCGCATTTTCTGACAAAAACCCGTATCCTGGGTGAATAGCGTCTGAATTTGTTATTTCAGCTGCAGAAATAATATTTGACATTTTCAAATACGATTCGCTACTTGCTGCAGGGCCTATACAAACAGCTTCATCTGCAAAACGCACATGTAAACTTTCTGCATCAACAGTAGAATATACTGCAACGGTCTTAATCCCCATTTCTTTACAGGTTCTGATAATACGTAGTGCTATCTCTCCCCTATTTGCTATTAATATCTTTTTAAACATATTTTGAGCTTAATTATAAATCAAAAAAAATCAAGAATAAATTCTTGATTTCGAGTTGATAAAAAATATTTATGATGGATCTACTAGGAATAATGGTTGATCAAATTCTACTGGAGATGAATCGTCTATTAAGACTTTTACAATCTTACCAGATACCTCTGACTCAATTTCATTAAACAATTTCATAGCTTCAATTACACAAAGCACATCACCTTCCTTAATATCTTGACCTACTTCAGCAAAAACGGGCTTGTCTGGAGATGGTTTTCTATAAAAAGTTCCAATAATTGGAGATTTTACAGTAATATATTTTGAATCCTCACTTGAATCTGCTGATGTTTCACTTGTAGCTTCAGATGCTACAGACGTCGCTATTGCCACAGGAGCCTGAGCTACTGGCGCACCAGCCAAAGGAATTTGTTGAACCACTGTAGTATCTCCTCTAGAAAGATCTCCAGTTCTAATTGTAATCTTAAAATCTTTAATCTCTAACTTTACCTCGCTAGCGCCAGATTTAGCCACAAACTTTATTAAGTTTTGAATTTCTTTTAAATCCATATTAATTATTATGTTTTAGGTTTTCTTTAGTTATTTAAGAATTATAAGCCCATTTTAAATAGATAGACCCCCAAGTAAATCCACCACCGAAAGCAGCAAATACCAAGTTATCTCCTTTTTTAAATTGCTTTTCAAAATCACTCAACAGCAAAGGTAATGTTGCTGATGTTGTATTTCCATAGCGCTGAATATTCATCAGTACTTTACTATCACTCACTCCCATTCTTTTGGCAGTAGCATCAATAATTCTTTTATTAGCTTGATGCGCAACTAACCATTGTACATCTTTTTCTTCTAAATTATTACGTTCCATGATACGACCCGCAACATCTGCCATATTAGATACCGCAAATTTAAATACCGATTTACCATCTTGCTGTACATAATGCCCTTTGTTAGCTACAGTTTCTGCACTAGCAGGCATTATAGATCCACCAGCATCCATTTTCAAAAAATGTCTTCCAATACCATCAGATCTTAAATACTCATCTTGCAATCCAAGACCTTCTTCATTAGGTTCGAACAATGCTGCACCAGCACCATCTCCAAAAATAATACAGGTAGTTCTGTCTGTATAGTCTATTATAGACGACATCTTATCCGCTCCTATGATTAATATTTTCTTATACCTTCCTGACGCAATATAACCTGCGGCATTAGACATTGCAAATAAGAAACTAGAACATGCTGCTTGTAAATCATAAGAAAACGCGTTTACAGCACCAATTTCTGAAGCTACATAAGCTGCTGTAGATGCTACAAACATATCTGCAGTTGCCGTTGCAACTATAACCAAATCTATTTCTTTAGGATCTAAATTCTTTTTTTGAATTAAATCTTCTGCAGCTTTTATAGCCATATATGAAGTTCCTAAACCTTCGCCTTTAAGAATCCTTCTTTCTTTGATTCCTGTTCTACTGGTTATCCACTCATCGTTGGTATCTACCATTGTTGACAAGATTTCGTTTGTTAAGACAAAATCTGGAACGTAACCTCCTACAGCTGTAATTGCTGCTGATAATTTATTCATCCGAATATTAGTTTTATAAAAAACACACTTTACTTCCAGCCTTTTAGTTGAAATTACTAAAAAGCCGATAAATTTTGGTGCAAAATAGGTTGTTTTTAATTTCTAGAAAAGTTTTAAACCAAAAAACTCTCACAAAAGTGAGAGTTTTATCTTTTCATCGAATGCTATCTATGCTACGTTTTCCTCTGTGTTGTCAATCAACACCTGTCCACGGTAGTATAATTTACCTTCGTGCCAGTGAGCTCTATGGTATAAATGAGACTCTCCAGTTGTTGGATCTGTAGCGATTTGAGGAGCAACTGCTTTGTAGTGCGTTCTTCTCTTATCTCTTCTCGTTTTCGATATTTTTCTTTTAGGATGTGCCATATCTACTTATTTATTATCGTTGTCTTTTAATAATTGCTTTAATGCGTCCCAACGAGGGTCGGTTTCTTCTTGTTCTTCTTCTATTGTTGGCTCTAATTCTTTCAGTCTTACTACGATGTCAGATTCAAGCGTTCCATCTTTAATTCCTGGATGCACTCTCTTATTTGGGAGTGATAAAATAATCATCTCATAAATATACTGACGTACATTTATTTCATGCTCTCTATGTGGAATTATTAAGATTTCTTCATTCTCATCATTAAAATCATCTCCAAATTTAACCACAAGATTTAAAACTCCTTTAATCTCTTGATTGTATGGCTCATTAGACAAATCGCAGTTGACATTTATATATCCACTGATCTTAAATTCTAATTCTAATAAGACACTCAATTTATTTAATGATATTGCTACATCAATAGCAACTTCATTAAACTCATCATAATCAAAACTTTCAAAGAACTGTTGCTCTATTTTAAACTCAAAATCGTGTTCCCCCTGCTTCAGTCCTATAAAAGGAATGTTAAACTCCTTATCCTTCATCATGTTAAACATCAGTTTTAGAGCGTGCAAAGATAAAAAATTATAGTTACAACCCTAATTCTTAGCCTAAAAAAGTTTCAAGAAGCTAAAAAAAACTTAGTAAAACATCTAATATACTTCATTTTTAAACAGTTAGCACTTTTATAATAGTATTTTACACATTTGCATTACTGCAAATTTCCTGCCTACAACATGCTAATTTCTTTTGACCTAAACTCTTCCTTTTCCTCTTTGCTCCATCTTTTTGGGCGTCCTTTTTAAAGGATTTGCGGTCAACTCCTCATGCATAGCCCTATGCTTCACTATTTGCAATGCTAAAAATACTGCTTCTTTAAATGAAGTTTCGTCTGCCTCTCCTTTTCCTGCAATTTCATAGGCCGTTCCATGATCTGGAGACGTTCTTACCTTATCCAAACCAGCTGTATAATTAACACCTTTTCCAAAAGCTAGTGTTTTAAAAGGGATTAACCCTTGATCGTGATATGCTGCCAAAATAGCATCAAATTGCTGGTAGCCTTTAGATCCAAAAAAGCTATCTGCCGAATAGGGACCATAAACCAATTCTCCAGCTTCTCTTAGTTTATTAATTGTTGGTTTTAAAATAGCTTCATCCTCTTTACCTATGGTTCCATTATCTCCACTATGTGGATTTATACCCAATAATGCTATTTTTGGCTTTCGGATACCAAAATCTTCAATTAACGATTTTTTTATTGTTGCTATTTTCTCCTTTATTAACGCTGGAGTTATTGCTGCTGCGATATCTTTTACTGCTAAATGATCGGTAAGCAAACCTACCTTAAGATCTCCAGAAACCATAAACATTAAACTGTTTCCTTCCAATTCTTGAGCTAAAAAATCGGTATGCCCAGGGAAATTAAAATCTTCACTCTGGATATTATTTTTATTAATTGGTGCGGTTACCAGAGCATCTAATGTATCATTTTTTAATGCATCAACAGCTGCCCTTAATGATTTTATTGCAAATTCTCCCGCTTCAGCTGTAGCCTCTCCATAGTTGGTTTTTGGAGATTCTTTCCAAACATTAACTACATTTATTTTTCCATCAATGGCCTTATCTGCACTAGGAACACCATTAAAATTGATGCTTTTTTTCAGCTGTTTTAACTGAAAAGAAATAGTTTTATTAGAAGCAAATATAATTGGAGTACAAAAATCTAGCATTCTAGCATCTTCAAAAGTCTTAAAAATAACCTCGCAGCCAATTCCATTAAGATCTCCTACTGAAATTCCTAATTTTATTTTCCCTTCACTTTGCATAATTTCTATCCTTAATTTCTATCTTTGACAAGTACAAAACTAGTTAATTAAAACGATATGTTTACAGGCATTATTGAAACTCTTGGAACTGTTACAAAACTTAACAGCGAGAATAGCAACCTTCACATTACATTATCTTCTACAATTACAAACGAATTAAAAATAGATCAAAGTGTTGCACATAACGGCGTTTGCCTTACTGTAATTGCTATTGATGGCAATGAATATACGGTTACTGCTATTGATGAAACGCTTCAAAAAACAGCAATAGGCGCATTAAAAGTTAATGATAAAATAAACTTAGAACGCGCCATGAAACTTGGCGATCGCTTGGATGGACATATTGTGCAAGGACATGTAGACCAAATTGGTACCTGTACCCATATAGAAAACAAAAATGGAAGTTGGTTTTTTACCTTTAAATACGATGCTTCTAAAACCAATATCACTATAGAAAAAGGTTCCATTACAATTGACGGAACAAGCCTTACTGTAGTAGATTCTAGTAGGGATTCTTTTAGTGTTGCTATAATTCCGTATACCTTTGAACATACTAAGTTTGGGAGCTACAAAATAGGAACTATTGTAAATCTTGAATTTGATGTTATTGGTAAATATGTTGCCAGACTAACTGCTTTAAACTAACAATTATAAATACTGAAAACAATGACTTTACTAATAATGGCTGCTGGTAATGGCAGTAGATATGGAGCCCTAAAACAATTTGATGAGCTAGGCCCACAGAAAGAATTTTTATTTGAGTTTAGTATTTCTGATGCTATTTCAAATGGGTTTGATCATATTGTAATTATTACCAAAGCACAATTTGTTTCAGAAATAGGCACTTACCTAAAAGATAGATTACCAGCAAACATAAAAATTGATGTTTTGGCTCAAAAAATAGACGATCTTCCAAAAGGCGTAGCAAATACTTTTAGCAGAGAAAAACCTTGGGGAACGGCACATGCTGTATGGACTGCTAGAAACTTAATTACTAATAATTTTGTTGTGATCAATGCTGATGATTATTATGGTGCTCCTGCTTTTGTTTCTGCCGCAAACTTTATGAAAAACAATACTTCAGCTGATCAATTTAGCCTTGTAGCTTATTCCCTAAAAGATACCTTATCTGATTTTGGACATGTTTCTAGAGGAATTTGCAAAGCAGAGGACACCTCATTAATTGATATTAAGGAGCTTACAAAAATAGAACAACATAAAGACGGATCTATTATTGATAATGATAGTGGAACTGCTCTTACTGGAAACGAACCTGTTTCTATGAATTTTTGGATTTGCACACCTACCATATTTGATGAAACAGAAACAAAATTTGCAAACTTTTTAAAAGATGCCACTGCTGTTGAAAAAGGAGAACTCTACCTTCCTTTTATCATACAAGAAATGATGGTTGATAAGATTATCACTGTAGACATTGCAAAAACAACCTCGCCTTGGTTTGGTGTTACGTATGCACAAGACAAAGAAAATGCCGTGCAAACTTTAGCAGATAAAACCAATAACAACGAATATTCATCACCATTATGGAACAACTAAATGCTATTCTAAATCAGTTTCAAATTCCAAATAGTGATTATGCATTTAGCACCATCTCTAATGGTTTTATTAACGATACCTACCTTGTAAGCAAACAAGAAAAACCCACTTATATATTACAGCGTATTAACACTTCTATTTTTGAAAATGTAAATGCTATAATTCATAATATAGATGCTGTTCTTCCTCTTTTAAAACACGAAAATTATAGCACTATTACTTTAGTAAAAAGTACATCTGACACTTCTTTTTTTAAAACTGAAGATGCTCATGTCTGGAGACTAATGTCTTTTATTCCAGAAAGCACGGTACACAATACTACAGACGATCCTAAAGTTGCCTTTGAAGCAGGAAGAATTATTGGTTTGTTTCATTCCTTATTAGAAAATTATGACGCTAGCAAACTAGAAGACACACTTCCACAGTTTCATGATGTATCTTTTAGACACCAGCAGTTTACTACTGCCTTAGCAAATGCAAATCCGAAAAATATTGCTACTGCGCAAAAAGCCATCACTTTTGTAAACGATACTATTGCATCGCTTACCAGTTTTAATCCAAATGAGCTCCCTATAAGAGCTTGTCATAACGATACTAAGTTAAATAATATTCTATTTTCTAAAGACAATACATCATTGTGTCTAATAGATCTAGACACCATTATGAAAGGAACTTTTCTTTATGATTTTGGTGATGCCATCCGTACTATTGTAAATCCAGCAGCAGAAGATGAAAAAAACCTTTCGTTGATAAAATTCAATACCGCATTGTTTGATGCTTTTATTGAAGGGCTAATCAGCAATGGTAATTTCCTTAGCAAAAAAGAAGCAGATTTATTGCCAATAGCGGCAGTATTAATGCCTTTTTTACATGGTATTAGAGCACTAACAGATTATTTAGAAAACAACAGGTATTATAAAGTTTCTTATGAAACTCAAAACCTAGACCGTAGTTTTAGCCTTTTTGCCTTTGCTCAACTAGCAATTGATAATAAAGCCGCTATGCAAAAAAGCATCACACAGCATTTAAGCTAAACACATAAAAACGACACAGCTAAGGACTTCCAAAGCTGTGTGTTTTTTTTAATATCCTAAGCAGATGCCAACAACCACTCCAAAGCTGCGTTCCAATCTTTCTCTTCAAAAGAAGCAATCTTATTGTTTGGGTTTTTATCCAGAATCGCCTCTAAAAAGCTTTTTATATCACCAATATTTAAAGCATAACAACCATTATTACACACTGCTTTATGTATTCTAAAAAACATAAACTGTCCATTTTTAGTTCCTAATATACACGGCTCTCCTTCTATTATTCCTACTACAACCTTATCTGTTGTAGCATTATTTATTGCTTCTGATTTCGTCATAACTATCGGTTTTTTGGTTTCAAGTAAATATCGTGTTCATTTTTCCATCCTTTTATGATGCACATCATACTATTGCAACAAAATAGCTTCTCTATTTTAGCACTATTCACTATTCTTTCATTTTAAAAAAAATGGTACATTTAAACTCTGAATAACAAATTAACACTACAATGAAACATACGATTAACCTTTTTTTCTTACTCATTGCCATTACTTTTAGTGCCTGTAAGCAAAACCAAACCACCAATACAACCACTGCCACTGTTGATCTAGAAAAACTAGATGCTTATTATAGTAAAATGGTAAAAGATTGGAATATCCCTAGTGCTTCTATCGGTATTGTAAAAGACGGAAAACTTGTTTTTACAGGAAATTATGGTGTATTGGAAGAAGGGAAACCTGAACAACCAAACCAAAATACATTGTATGCAATTGCTTCTAACTCTAAGGCTTTTACCTCTGCCCTTATCGGAATGCTAGTTCAAGAAGGTAAACTAGACTGGAACGATAAGGTGAAAAAACACTTGCCTTATTTCTCTCTTTTTAATGATGAATGGATTAGTAGCGAAATGACAATTAGAGACTTGTTAAGTCATCGTTCTGGACTTGGTTCTTTTAGTGGTGATGTTATTTGGAACAAATCTTCTCTCACCTCCGAAGAGATTATCAAAAGAGCAAAACACTTACCAAAAGCATTCGATTTTAGGGATGGATGGGGATATTCTAACCTGATGTTTATTACCGCTGGAGAAATTATTAAAAAAGTAAGTGGAAAAACCTGGGCAGAAAATGTGCAAGAACGTATTCTTAGACCATTAAACATGGATAGAACCTTAACTTCCATAAAAGAATTAAAGAATAAAGGTAATTTTGCCACTCCTCATGGTTTTAAAAACGAAAGCAATTTTCCAATTGATTGGGTAGATTGGAGTGAAATTGGCGCAATGGGTGGATTAATTTCTAATGTTGAGGATATCTCTAAATGGATGATTTTTAACCTGAATAATGGGATCCATAAAAACGATACTATTCTAAGTGCAAAAACCAGAAATATGGTATGGACACCTCATAATAATTTTGATGTAGACCATACCAGTAAAAACGATTTTAATAGGCATTTTAGTGGTTATGGACTAGCATGGTCGCTGAGCGATTATCATGGAAAATTACGTGTAGGACATACTGGTGGATTTGATGGTATGATTAGCGCTATTACCATGATTCCTGATGAGAATTTAGGTGTTGTAGTACTTACCAACGGTATGAAAAGCCCAATAATGGCTGCAACCTACCATGCGTTAGACCTGTACCTAGGGGTAAGTAAAAAAGACTGGTCTGCTGATATGCTAAAAGAAAAAAACGAAAGCCTAGCAAACGATACTAGAATTAGTGATAGAAAAGAAAAACGGGTTTTAGACAGCAAGCCTTCTTTAGCTTTATCTGCCTATACTGCGGATTACACTTCTGATATCTATGGAACCATTAGCATCAGCGAAAAAGATGGTGAATTGCGATTAGATTTTGAACATTCTCCTGATTTATCAGCTACATTTAGGCATTGGCAAAATGATGAGTGGGAAATTGTTTGGGATAAAAAACATGCTTGGTTTAGCTTTGGTACTGTAAAATTTAAACTAGATGCCAATAAAAAAGTAACAGGTTTTGATTTTGATGTTCCTAATGATGATTTTTTCTTTGAAGAATTTAAGCCGTATAGAGCGAATCAATAAAAACAATCTTAACTGAAAATAGGAGCTGCTGAAAGTCAATTTTGGCAGCTTTTTTACTTCTTAATTTTTTTCATAATTCTTTCCTCTTCTGAATCATTAGCATTAAACCAACCAAACATTTCTTCATTTAAAGAATTTAAAAAAAATATACTTTTACCATCTCTTAATTTTAGATAATGAATAAAAGGGATGCTCCCCAACTTATCTATGTCCTTTACTAAACATCTATTCTTACTAAAAAAACCTTTATAAATAATTTCGTTTCCCTTAACATAAACATTCTTTAATCGCTTAGCAAAATATAATAAAACAAAAGATACTGTTCCAGAAATTACGACAGCCCAAACATCAATAAAAAGAAAAAACAACATGACACCTAGAAAGAACAAACCTTTTGACGATAAAATTACTTTACACAAAAAAGTTAAAGAGGAGCTAATTTTTTTCATTCTCTAAATATAATCATATTCTTTAAAAAGGGTAAGGCTGCCTAAAATTAATTAGACAGCCTTTAGTAAAAATTAAAAGCTATAACGCTCTTATATATTTTGTTTTTAGAACCTCATACCTACACCCAACCCTACAATAAGCGGATTGATAGTAACTTCAGCAGGAATACTTAATCCTGGAGCTAGGTTAGAAGCATCTACAGTAACATCCGTTTTTAATAAAATGTATTTGGCATCTAGGTTTAAAAACCAAGTGTCGTTAAGGTCATAATCGAAACCACCTTGGAATGCGAATCCTATAGCATTATCATATTCAATACCTGCAACTGTATCTCCTTCATCTGCACTATAAAATATAGTATAGTTAATACCAGCACCTATATAAGGATGTAGTTTTTCTCCATTAAAATGGTATTGTGCCGTTAATGTTGGAGGCAATAACCATACTGATCCTAAATCTACTGCTGTGCTAGATGGTCCTCCAATTGCTACTAATGAAGATTCTGTAGTATTAACATCATGTTTTGTTGTTCCCAAAATTAATTCTGCTGCCCAGTTTTTAGTGAAAAAATAGGTGAAATCTAATTCTGGAACTATGGCTGTACCAATTTCTATATCTCCGCCAATAATTCCGATATCGGCACTTTCATTTGGAATAACACTAATTGCTCTTAAACGCACCTTCCATCTGTTAAAATCATCTGAATCAGTTTCTTTCTCTTGTGCCGTTAGCATAATACTGATACTAAACATTGCGATAAACGCTACTAAAAATTTATTTCTCATAATTACTTGGTTTAAAATAATTACTCAAAAGTAGTCTCATAAAAGCCTACAAATATTGACATCTATCATTGTTGGAGAATTATTTTTGGCTGTGGAAAATAGTTGTTTTTAGCTGGCTGATTTTTAGTGAGAAATAGCCAAATATAAATTGCTGAAAATAGTGTTGAAAACAGAAAACCACAACATTGCTGTTGTGGTTGATATTATTTTACTCCATATAACTTACTCTTTACCGCCACTAGTTAAAAACGAGCCATACTAAGCGACATCTGGGATTATACCCAGTATGCTTTAATAGAACTACTCTATTATGATTTGCTTACTCTTTATGGACACGCAAAACATTTCCGTGTTGGCTGTTAACAACATATTAGTCTATCGGCTTAGGTTGCAGCTTTATTGCTTTTCCAACTTCTCCATTCTCTTTTGCAATTCGTGTAGCTTAAAATTCATGTTTTTAAGAGATTTTTTTTCTTTTTCAAGTTGCTCATTCTTTAATTCAATACTATTTAGCCTTTTTTCTTGTTGAATGGCATAAAGCGTTAATTCTTCTATTTTTTGAAGAAGTTTAGCATCCATTTCACCGAGGTTGATACCATTCTTAATAACATCTGACTCACTTGGAATATCCGGTAGATGTTTATTTTTCGAAATAAAGCGCTCTATTTCTTTGAGAGGTCTTAGCTGATAATCTTTATAAAAAACAAAATCTGACCAACCGCTAGCTTCTACTTTAATCTCTCTTGCGCCAATCGAGCCTTCAACTGCAAGTTTATGAGAACCAGTAGCATCAGTTCCTATGCCTACGCTGTTCTTAAACATTCCTTTACTAAAATAATTATTAGGGTATGTGCAATTTGTTTGATTTCCTGAAGGTAAAGAAGTTGAAAAATTCTGAGAAGAATAAAAGGTTGGAGAGATATTATTAATATAGATAGGAGTAAAAGCTATAGCTTCATATGAGTTTGATATTCTTATATATAAATCTACTACACTTTCAGAATTATCTATGCTTATTGTAATCGCTTTGATATCATCACTAGAAAGTCGGGAATTATTAGTTTGAATTAATTCTAATTGAATATATGGAGCTCCTGACAAAGCATTTTGCTGCTTTACTCTAAAAAACAATTTTGAAGATGTTACTGAATTTGAAGAATTACCACCAGACAATAAAATTGTTGAGTTCGAATTAGAATAACGTGAGGTAAGCGTTACACTTGCAATTTTAGTCCATTGACCAGACCTTGTACTAGACGTATTTGAAGACAAATATACAGTGGTTTGTGCCGAACATATTAAAGTGCTAATTAAGAATAAAATATAAATTCCCTTTTTCATTTTTGTGAGTTTTACATGAATTTAATGTTCTGACGCAACAAAACGTTATTCGTTTTTGATGTTACTAAGCTACGTTTTTTAATTCAGTTTTCATCGTTTCATTAGGTGTTTTATATGCTATAATTACGAGAAAAATTATTAAGTTTTTCTTGAATAATTTGAAGTTGCTTTCATTTATTTCATTAAAATCGGTTCCTTTAGGAAAGTATCTTCTTGTGAGTCATTGGTGTTTTCTTTAGTGCCTCTAGTGCTCGAATCTTTAGAGTGCCTAAAAAGGTTTTCTTTTATTTTTACCCAATAAAGCCAACATTACCGCCACTCGTTAAAAGCGAGTGGTAGCCCATTCTAGCGGCATCAGGGGGCTTATTCTATTTTTTTTTAGAAACAATCTTTGAAGAAGAAAAGAATTTATTTTTATCTAAAGATAATTCTAAAAATTTAAGGCTTATTGGCTCTGGATTTAGATATTCATACTTTTCATCAATTAAGTACCGAATTTAATAATTGTCATTTTCTTTCTTTTCGTAATTTATGGGAAGCCCAAGTAATTCAATTATTCCCTTTAAACGTAATTCTTGATTTAAATATTTTTTTTTCAAATCCTTAACCATATATTTTCTTTTAGCTGAACTTGAAAAGGGAGTTTTTTCATTCTTCCAATCTTTTTTATCAAAGGCAATGTCATTCTTGTTATCGCAAGAAATGATCAATAATAATATCATTAAATTAAATACGGAGAGCAATTTCAAATTAGCTACCCTTAAAAATAATTTATTTTTTCTTAATATTTCGACCATTTTCATCAAGTGTGTTTAAAATGTTTATTGCATCAAAAAATTGTTCTTTTGTAATATTTGTTCTTGATTCGTGATTTTAAAGCTAAAAAAGCTTATTCTTAAGACATAAAAAACTACCTCGCTAAAGGTGGCTTATGCTATATTTTATCACTCATACTCGGCATAGAATACAATTCTACGCTAGCACGTTTACGGCATATCCGAGCCATCTGGGGGATAAGGCACAACATCTCTGCTGTGGCTTATCTTTTTGTATTTCTTACTCGTTATCGGTAACAAGCGTGACGCTTGCACCAGCAGGAGGCTTACTCTATATTTTATTACTCATAATCGGCACAGAAAACATTTCTGCGCAAGCACGTTTACGGCATATCTGCGCGATCTGGTCACGAGCGGTAGCCATTCTAGCGGCAGCTAGTGCTCATTCATATATAAAACGTGATTTGGATTGCACGAATTCAATTGTATTACATTTGTTTTTTTGCACTCCTATATATTTTCCTTTATTTACATCAAAAAACTTACTGAATATATTGTTTTGATATAATACAGTGATTTCAAAAAAATCATCAATTTTTAATTCTTTGAATTCAGACACATTTGATTCTGAAAAACTTGAATATTCAAATAGAATATTCTTTTCTTTTGTTAACAATACCTTTGAAGCTAATGAGAGGCCAAGAACTCTGTTACTAGTTAGTTTGTAGTTTTCAAAGAACTGAATGTTATTAATTTTTAAACTAACAGTATCCTGTTTAAAACTTTCTTGAAAATCAATACTAAATAGATGTTTTTGAGCAAATACCTTGCTTGTATTAAAAATTAAAATTATTATTAATAAGTTAATTACCTTGATTACCATTGTTAAGCCCTCCTTTTTTGTTAAATGCTTTTTCAATTTTTAATATTTGCTGTTCTGTAACTAAAATACCTGCATTTGCCTGATGGCTTTGATGCATTAAATTTCCGTTCAAAGTTCCTGATTGTGGGTGCCCCCCTGGATCACTAATTCCTCCGTCTAATGTTCCAGAATGACCAAACTCATGAGCAGCTGTTCTGCCTAAAGTTGCCTTTCCTTCATTGCTAAGTCCAGTCCCCGCGAATTTTCCTACTACTGCAGTATTAACATTAACCAGACTACTAGATATGTTTATGAAATTATCACCAGGTTCAGCATATCCCTTTGGATAACCACCTAATGCCTTTACCATAATATCTGGCAATCCTGGAGCAACATTTTTGGGGTCTTGTATTCGTATTGCATGATCTGTAGATTTTAAATTAGTTTTAGTTCCCAATTTAATATTCGTTCTAGTAACAAACTTTATGTTTCCTCCTTTCCCTTTGAAAGATTGTTTAATTTGATTGCTTATCTTTCTTTTAACAATTCTCAATTCTTTTCTACTCATTTTTTTAGAAGAATTGTTAAATAACTTTCCTCTAAACTTAATAATCACCTTATCTCTTCTTCTAAAAAAATTCTTCTTTCTTCTTTTGACTATTATATCTTTTCCATCGGGCAAGCACGTTTACGGCATATCTGCGCGATCTGGTTTTTACGTGCTTACCATACAAAAGATACGTCTTGCCCGTATTAACGCACCAGAGATGCGTAGCGCTGTGGCTTACCGTGAGCGACAAGCTAAGCACGCTAGAGCTGTAGCTAGAAAGTTCTGCCCCGAAGGTGCTATTGTTACCATTACAACCTCTAAACAAGACAAAGACCAATATGCACGTTACATTGCCGAAGTAATATACAACAATACCAATCTTTCTGATTACCTCATTGATGAAAAAGTAGCTAAGCTTTGGGAACAGTAGCTTTTACTTGCTTATTTTAATGCAATAACAAAAAATATATTCTTAAAAAGCAAAAAAACCACAACATTGCTGCTGTGGTTCATATTTCTTTTTCTTGCTCGTTATCGGTAACAAGCGTGACGCTTGCACCAGCAGGAGCTCCTTATTATTACTTATTCAAATTTATTAAATTAGTCCATTCGGGAACTAGTACTATTAATGGATATGTCTTTAATATTTCATTCTGATTATAATGTTCTATCTTATCTAATTTCTCTTTTTTTAGTACAGGAATATATTTTTCAAGTTCTAGACACAATAAAGATAGGCCCATTCGGATTTCTTTTAACTCTTTAGTATTGTCGTGTAAATTTTCTAAATAATTACTATACCCTTCTAAAAAGAATAAAACTTTTTTTAGTTCATCATTTTTTAGCAGATTAATCAAATCATAATAGTTTTCGTAATATGATAATACTACTTTAGGGTTAATACTTTTTTCAAAAAATAATTTAAGGTTTTTATCGTTATTTCTCTCTCTTCTATCTAGAGATAGTGCTAATTGTCTTAAATAACAGTATAATCCAGCTATATGATTTTCTTTTTGCATAGAAATATTTTTCTCTAATCTTTTTTAGGTAATTTTACAGGCTTATCTGTAATGATTCGTCCTGTATTTCTAGTTGTACTAACATTAGGAGTTCGTGTTATCGATTTGCTAGGCTGTAACCATTCAATATATGCTCCTGATTGTGCTGCCCCAACATCAGCTGATGCACTTCTTACAGGTCCGAAGGGAGCTATTTCGACGTCTACTCCTGTTGGATTTCCTTGTGCAGGTCTACTTATTTTAATTTCTCCTTCTTTTTTTATTATTTTTTTAGTTTTTTTAGATGTATGATGTCTAACTGCTACCATGTCATCAGCATTTTTAACTATTTTTTTAATCCCTACTTCGGCTACATTTTTAATTGTTTTACTAATATCTAATACGTCACTTGCGCCACCAGTAGCTACAGATAGTACTTCGTCCTTAACTTCATTTAAAAGAAAAGCTCCCACTGCTTCCGGTCCAGCAGCTAAAATAATTGGAGGGGCTATAAAAACACCTGCTATAGCAGCAGCAGCAACTGGATGTTTATCTATGAATTCCTTACTCGCTCCGCTTCGTGAAGCATGTGCTGCACTCCAAACAGCTTCTAGGCCTTCTAGTTCAACATGAGATATTACCTTGTTTTCTGAAAAAGCATAAGTAGAATTATAATAAAATTCTTCAGCTAACGGATCAATGTTCATAAATCTTCCAATCGCTGGGTCGTGATTTCTCCATTTAAAAGATTGCCAATCTAAGCCTAATTCATCCTGTGTTTCTTGGCCTTGAAATTCTATTTTCTTAGCAGTGCTGTTACCAAGAGAAGAATTCACAAAATTATACCCTTTATGAGTAAGCCCAAAAGGATAGTAGTTCTTCTCATCAATAATTTCAGTAAGATTAGGGTCTGCACTTACCGTAATTTCTCCGTCACCATTGACATCTTGATAAGACAGTCTTACGTTCCCTAAATGATCTTTATATTGGTACACATACTCAAAAGCGCCGTTATTATTGTTTACATAGCCCTCCGTATGGTTGAAAAATTGAAGTGCTGTACTACCATTTTTTGGTTTTTCATAAACATAATTACCTGCATAATCTGTAGTAGCACCATTGCTTATAATCTTACGTTGTTTTACTCCTGTAGCATCATAAACATATTGGATGTTTCCGTTATGTTCATTATTAGCAATTGTAACTTGTGTTGGTAGATTTAGATGGTTGTATGTTATTCCGTCAACAGTAGAAGATCCAATGCCTTTGTTTTTGTCCATCACCATGTTGCCATTGGTATCATAACGGTAATCATTCCCTGTGGTAACTCCTTCTTTAAAACCATGTGCCTTATTCCCCGCATCATCTATTTTAAACAACCTATTGGCATTCTCAATTCCATAATCATAAGTCAATACATCCATATTGACATAAGGCGCTCCATCTTGCCAACCATTCCTTGTGAGTGATTGGATATTCCCCATCTTATCATAAGAGATGTTGGACACATCATAATTGGAGTTCGTACCTCCCGTTGCAGCAGTAATTCGGTTTAGGGCGTCATAGCTGTATGCATAGCTTTTAACACTACTATCTGTATTGGCAGTACGCCAACTTGTTGCCGATATGTTTCCATTATATAAATGCACTCCTGAACCAGTGTTATAATCTAGCTTAAAGTTAAACAATTTATTGGTATTGGCAATATCGTTAATGCCTGTTAACCATCCTCTAATGTTGTAATTGTAGGCTACTATTTGCAATGGATTAGCTTCACTATTCCCTACTTTTTTACTTTCTAGCTGCCCTAGTTCATCATAGGTATTGCTTGTAATAAGTTCTTGTTTGGAATTGGAGACAATCTTTGCGGTAAAACTCACCGTAGGGCTTGCTACAGCCCTAAAGTTAGGCAATAAAACTATACTTTTTGTTGCTTTCGCATTTGTAGTAGTTGTTATAGTACCAGTTAGCGGAGGTAGGTCTGCAACAACAGTACCTGTTTCTGGACAGGTATATCCTAGCGCTTCATTTCCTATACATTGGGTTTGGGATAACAAACGACCAACATGGTCATAGGTGAAATTATCTAGAGTAGTTATAGTTGTTCCTGCTTTTATATGCTGGGTTCTAGTTTGTAATGTTTTACCAACAAAGTCTAAACTCAGTTCTACAATATCTACGGTTTCTAGATAATCGTTTTTACTATAAGCATAGATGTTTCTTGCATTTTCATCATAATAACTTACCGTGGTAATCCACTTATCGGTATCTAATACTTTAATTTTACTTCCAGTTGCTAGTCCTTTTGTGTTGCTTGTGCTAGAAACACCAAAAGAAGAAATGGTAGTTGTTGCACCAGCACGATCAAATTGGTAGTCATCATAATAATTTACCGTAAGTATTTCTAGATTTGCACTTGGAAAATCTAAATTGGTATAACGGGTATTTTCAAAATCAGAACCTGTAGTTACTTTCTCTTCATAATTGGCTTCGGCATTACCAGATTTATCATCAAACCTAGTTTGCAACTGGATTCTGTTTTCCGTAGATTGGTAAATACCTGTATATACTACTCTTCCTAAAACATCATATTTGGTAAATAACCAATCATTTAAGGCATCTTTAGTTAATACTGGCCTGTCTAGATTGTCATACACAATATATTCTCGTCCTTTGCCTGGTATTTGTTTTTCTATTAATCGGTTTCTTTCATCATATTGATATTGGTAACACAGATTTGTTAATTCAGTCGCACTAACTCCATCTGTTAAATCTACTTTTGGAGGCAGTACATAAGTAAGATTTCCAAAATCATCATAGACATAGTAGGTGTCGTGCGAAATATTTGTATTGTAGCTACGTTTTAAAACTACACGGCCTTGCTTGTCTTTGAACTCTTCTGTAGTGTGGTTTTTACCAGCAGTCCAGTTTTCGTTTTTAGTGATGGTTTTATAGAGTTGTTCTTCATCATAGAATGTTTCCGCAGCTGATAAGGCTGACTCAGTATCAACAAAAAACAAGCGCACGTTATCATTTTGAGGGTCGTTTGGATTAGTTGGATTGTGAGTATTTGCCTGATAGTTAAATTTTATTTCATGCCCATTGCCCATTGCCCAATCATTACCTGGTGCTGTTTGTTGAATTATTTTACTTAATGGTGATGCTTCTATTTCCTTTTGAGAAAAAGGATTTATGGTGGTTCCATACTTTGAATCATAATGTTCCTTTTGTTTGATAAAGGCATTTGCACTATAATGTCCTGGAGTCGTATTGTTATATGCAAACGGTAAAAAATCTTTGTCATTACGTCCATAATTATCATAATCTATATGTGTAATGATATCCTTTTTAATTGCATCTGGACTCTGAGTTATTGCCACTTGTTGTGTTGGCCTCCCTAATCCATCATAATAGGTAACTTGTTGCAATACTCCAGCATCTTCTTTAAATAAAAGAAGATCTGTTTGAGTACGTTCTACCTGATATGTTCTTGTATATATATAATTGTGATTAATAGGGTTGTTGGCGCCATTGCATTCATTATATGAAGAGCTAATATTTGGGCACAAGTCATTATTGTTTTTAACGTAACTTTCTGGTTTTACGCAATTTGTTAAAGTTTCGCCTGGATCCCCTAGACCATCTTTGTCTTTATCTGAATACCAAATTATAGGTGTAGTTATAACCAGAGTTATAGGCGTTCTGTTTTCAGAAGCACAATGTGTGTTGGTATTATAATTTTCTGCATAAAAAGTAGCTGTTTGATTGCTTACGGTAGGAGTATAACTTGTACCAGTTTTTAGGATTGTACCTCCCGTAGCAGAATTGTACCACCTAATTTGATTTCCATTTGTTCCTGGGGTAGCAATTAAAATAGCTTCTCCATTTCCGCAATAAGGAACATCTGCTCCTATAGCAGGCTGTACTATTGCCTTTACTGTTGTTTTTATTGGTGCGGTATAGCTGGTGCTTCCACACGATGTACTTCCTCTTCTATACCAGCGTGTTGTTTTTAATCTAGGGGGAGGTGTATAAGATAGTCCAGTTGCACCATTAATGGTTGTCCATCCACTGTTTCCATTTGCCGAGTATTGCCATGTGTTTATGTAATTTCCACCGCCATTAGATGGAGATTGTGTGTTGGTTAATGTGCTAGGGTTACCATTATAACAAATTTCTTCTGCATTGGTAATGCTACCAGAAATTACTCCAGAATTTATAGTTATTTGAGTCGTATTTGAATAAACAATTTGTCCACCACAATTGTATCGTCGACGATATGATCTTACATTGGTAAGACCACTAGGCGGATCATAAGACGCAGCTGTAGCATTGCTGATATTGATCCAGCTAGCACCATCAGAAAATTGCCATTGATAACCAGATCCACTAGCTCCAGTTGCTTGGGATACATTGTTAATTATTGATGGGTTACCTCCGGAACAAACAGATGTTCCAGTTCCAATTATTCCACCAGAGGGAGGAGCGATTGTGAGATCCACAAAGGTAGAAACTGCACTCCATTTTCCTAGTCGATATGCACGAATATAATATCTTCCAGATCCTTGCGAAACTAGGTAAACTCCTGTAGCGTTTAGCGATTGACTTGTTCCGTTATAATTTTTTCCTTGCCAATACCAATTTGCTCCATTGCCAGGGTTTGAAGCGCTATTTAATGTTTTTTCTCCACAAGTACCTGTAGAAATTATTGGAGTGATAGGGGAAGACGGCGGTGGTGCTTCTCCTTGGTATACATTTAAACGAACAGCTAAGTTATTATCCGAATGATAAAAAAAAATGGTTCCGCTTCTGCTGCTACCAGAATTAGGAGTACTCGTAATTTGTATTTTGTGAGGAACTGGATCTACTGAAATCCAGTTAGGTTTTGAAACCACAGTTACCCCATCGCATCTAGAACCATCATAATTAGGAGTAACATAAATAGACTCCCCCAGGCCACTCATAGTTAATTGACTTGGCGTTGTGGCTATTAATTCACAATCTCCTTCTTGAGCAAAAAGATTATTGGTAAGACCAGAAAAGATCAAATAGCATCCAAAAATTATTGTTTTTATAGTTGTATTCATCTTATTGCTGATTTTTATAATGGTACGTAGTATCAGAGATTAATTTTCCCTGAGCATCTTTTGTAGTTTTAAGCCTATTAAAAGAGTCATACTCAAAGTAAGTAGTTTTTCCTCTAGCATCTGTAATACTTGTTATTCCAATTAAAGGGTCATAGGTGTAAGTTGTTACCTCTGCAGTGTTTGGTAAGTTATTTCTTAAAGAATCTAGTGCTCTTCTTAGGTTACCTTCATTACCATTGTACAACATAGTTCTATCATTATCTGCATTAGATATTGCTAATAAATTTAGAGTACTTACTAGTGCATTAACTTCAGAAAAAGTTGCATTTGTAATTTTTGCAATAGGCATAGTTTTATTATACCCCCAGACATAAATATTTTTGATACCATCTTTTTTAGACACTTCTATAGGATTACCATATCTATCATAATCATGGTAAACAATCTTTTTCTTTAAGGCACCGTTTGCTTTGGCTAGTTCTACATTTTTTGGTAAGACCAATCCACTATTAGTATTTATAGTATAATTAGTACGTTGGCTAGTGATTAAAGAGTTATCTTCATAAACCTCAACTTGAATTGGAGTAAAAATTTGATAATTCGTTTTTAACTTAGTAATTCCTTCGATTTCTGCCAATTGCAAATCATCATGATTTAATGATGTAGGAATAATTACTTGATCTGGGTAGTAATTTATTGTCTTTATAGACTTGTTTCTACTGTCAACATTTTCTTTTCTTGTTAATACATTACAATTGTTATTCTCATAATAAAATTTGGTTTCGGTTGTAATTACTTTATTTTCTAGATATTTTTTTTCAATAACTTTGTTCAATTCATTGCATTTGCAATTAACTTTATATGTTGACATATCTGAACCTCTTGTGGCGTCATAATTTGTAGCAGAAGAGTTACTAATATCTACTATGTTGTTGTTTCGATATCTAGTATTTCCTGAGTACGCATCTAGCGTATAGTATGTTGAAGTACTTGTATTGTAATTATATAATCTTTCCTCTAATAGGCTAAATGTCCTATCGCTTTTTGTTTTATAAATGGCTTCTTTAAGCAACCTTCCATTATTAATATCTAAATTTGTAATATTTGCATTTTTAATGGTTTCTCCATGAATTTTTCTATTCGCCCCATAATTAACTTCAAATTCTTTTTCAATTATTCCACCTTTATGATCTTCTCCATAAGCAATTGTAACATTTCTATAAAACAATTGCCCTCCAGGCAATACTGGTCTAAAATTTTCTGAAGAAATTGTTGCGGTAGTATAGTCATTTAAATTGGTAAGTCCTGGCGGAGAATTCATTCCGGGCACATAATTACATGAAGATTGCATTTCTACATTTTCTTCATGGTTGTTACTAAAACCAGTAAGGTAGTAGCGTTTGTTATTAATTTGTTCTTTGGTTGTGTAATAATATTTTATCACATTTGGAATTCCAGTTAGTGGAATATTAGTTTTTTTAAAAAGTCTAACTCCGGAATAGCCAATGTTTCCGTCTATGATTTCTGTTTTTTTGGAGCGAAATCTTAATTTACTTTTAACATGATCAAATTTAACTGTTGAGCATAGATTTACAGATATTTTATATTGATGACCTTTAGAAAAACCAACATTATGAGTACTTTCTCCTAATGATAAGTTTAAGTTTAGTATCTCAGTATCTGTTGTTAAATCTTTAATTATTATAAGACTTCTATCGTGAACTGTATCATGACCATCTGTCCAATTGGTTACAAAAATAGATACGGTTTCGCTATGGGCTGGTTCAAATAGTAATTCTTTATAGCAATTAGGTTGGTCAACAGCATTTGGATCTTCATAAATTATAGCCTCCAATTCTAGTGTTTGATATGTGAAATTACTGATATTAGTGTTAATGTCTACCGAAGGTTCGTATTCAAAAATTGTTTCGCCTTTGGTTGGGTAAACTACTTTTTGGAGTATGCCTTTAGTAACATAGTTGAAATTTGCATTTCGGTTTCCTAAAGTACGTCCTCGAAAAATACTTGGAGTATCATTTAATGAGGTAAACCCAGGAATCATAGATTTTGAAGTAATCCCATTATAGAATCCTAATCCATCTTGAGAATACGATAACCTTGGAGGTAGATCCTGAGGATTATTGTATTCAAATTCAAAAACATTATTCTCTTTGGCACCTATTTTTTCGAACACCCTGTTTAGAAACAATCTTTTTCTGTTGATCTCTGCTCTAATTTGACTATTCTCAAAAAACCAACTTTTGTTCGACAAAATATTTTCCTGATCTAAAAAAACTTCTTTTGTTGTAGTTGTATTGTCTTTTAAGGCAATACTAGTAAGTCTATAAGCAGTACCATGCACATCATGTCGATCTGAAACCGAGTTAAAAACAACCTTATTATCATTCCTATTGTTTGTTATTTCTTCTAAAACATTAGTAGCATATCTATATTGATTAAAACAGTTAGCATCATTACCTGAAGAAACACCACAGGTAGGAGCAGATCCAGATCTTATATTGGTGTTTACAGTAATTGATTGAGAGAACGAGTGTATATGCGTAAATTCAGCGTTTTTATATGTGAAAAAAATTTGATCTCCATTAAGGTCTTCTATTTTATTTAAAAACCAAGAACTCGTAGATCCTTCAGGAGGAGCTCCTGCTCTATGTGAACATGAGTTCGTAACTATAGTTATTTCTGAAACATTAAAATAATATTTAAGCCCTCCTGGAGCTGTAAGGATAAAGCCTCCCGTTCCTGATTTGGTAATTAACATATTACTTTCTGCTTTTAGCAATTTATAGTTGCCATTTCCGTCTATTATAAAAGAACCTGAATAACCAGCGAAATTAAAGTTATAGATATCAGGTTCAGTATCATCTAAGTATGTGTCTCTATCCGAAACCGTATAAATAAAATCATAATACTCATGGCTGTTTGTAGATGTTTTCATCTGAGCTATGTCATCAGCAGTTGGGAAAAATCTAGAATTTGCTTCTTCATCAACGATATCCCTTACCGTTCTTGTAATGATGCCACCAGCAGTTAACGTCCATCCCATTCCTACCCAGCTAGACAATTGATTAACTTTTATTCCAGATGTGGTATAGTTAAAATGTATTGGAACACTTAATCTTCCAAGACTATAGGTAGTTACTGGTACTTGAATATTTGCAAAACCAGTAGCTTCGTTAATATTAATGTCTCCATATTTAGTGAATTCATATACCTCTGGACTGGGAGGTAATATCTTCGGGAGTTCTTGACTGTAATTGCTTAATACCCCAGTAAAAACGAATAAAATTATTATAAATCCTGCTTTCATTTTATTATTTATTTTCAAGTTTCAAAATTCTTTTTTCTAATATCATAAGTTCTTTTTTATGATTTTCTTTTTCTTGTAAAATATACAAAGTCAGCTCTTCAATTTTCTCTAACAATTTCATTTCCATAGCACCCAATTCCACACCTTCAGTTTCCATAACTTTAGCAGATGGTATATTTGGTAGATGTCCATTTTTGTTAATAAAAACTTGTACTTCTTCTAAAGTCAACAACTTATATTCTTTTTTAAAGACATAATCTGGTGCTGGTACCGATAAATCTATTTTTACTTCTTCAGCATGGATTTTTCCTTTTACGGTCAGTTCATAATCTGGATTTGCTGTTCCTATTCCAACTTTTCCTCCTGCATAAGAAACTATTGTTCCTGTTTTTGCCCAATGCCCTCCTGTGGCTGGTGTTCCTCCAGAACTTAATGTTGTTAGAGTTAAAGGAGAACTTTGCGCAGAAACATTTCCAGCGGCATCTTTTGCTTTTACGCTATAACTGTAAGTTGTAGCAGCAGAGAGTCCAGTAATTGCATAATTTGTTCTGCTTGTAACAGTAGCTTGCAAATTATTATTCTTATACACCTCATAAGCTGTTACTCCAATATTATCTGATGAGGCGCTCCAAGAAAGTGTTGCTGTTGTAGCTGTAATATTACTGGAAGCTAAACCAGTAGGTATTGATGGACTAGCTGTATCTGTTGGAGTTGCATTTGGGTTGATTAATTCTGCTATGGTTGGTTCTTGCCCGTTTACCTCATAAATTGTAGGCTCAAAAAAATATTGTCTATCTGCAATATTGGTGTCATAATACAAATATGTTCTGTGGTATAACCTTGTAGTAGCTGATGACATCTTAAAGTCAGTAAGACTCCTTACTTTATTACCAGAAGTATCATATATTCCACCAATATTAGCCGTAACGGTAGTTCCGCTATTACGTACAAAACCAACTAATAAGTACCATTGATTAAGCTGAGGAAGATCTGCTGTTGAAAAATAAGGATTTACATTTGCTGTTCCGTTAAGTTGAAGTCCATTATTTACTCCTGAATTATCTGTAATTTTAGTTCCAAAATATGTACGACCATCTTGAGAATTTGTTTTTTTTATCCATATAGAAAAACGATATGTTTTAGTATGACTAATATTACTAAAATAATAAGAATTCCATCCTCCATCTCCATCATTGTTTACATCAGGAATAGCTTTCCATAACACAGAAGAATTACCATGTGGATCTGTTCCAAATTCTAATAAATTTTCAGCTGGAGTACCCAACCTAATTAATCTTGGAGCATCAGTACTTCCTGCTACCCAGCCAGAAGTATCCATCATATTTGTTTGTGAAAAAGAAATAGTAGTAGCAAGTAAAATAAGTAATGAGGCAATTCTGTTTTTTAGTATTAACATTTGTAGTCGTTTAGGTTATAAGAAGTTTATGGTTTTGCAGTTTCTAGCTCTTTTATTCTTTGCTCTTGTTTTTCGAGCTGGTTTTGCATTTCTAAAATAATAGCATCTTTCTTCTGGTGTTTATTTTCTTGCTTTAAGAGGTACAAAGTCAACTCCTCAATTTTCTCCAATAACTTCATCTCCATAGCACCTAATTCCACACCTTCAGTTTCCATAACCTCAGCAGATGGAATATTTGGTAAATGTCCATTTTTGTTAATATAGGCTTGTACTTCTTCTAAGCTCAATAGCTTATATTCTTTTTTAAAGACATAATCTGGTGCTGGTACTGATAAGTCTATTTTTACTTCCTCTGCATGGATTTTTCCTTTTACGGTAAGTTCATAATCTGGACTAGCTGTTCCTATTCCTACTTTTCCTCCTGCATAAGAAATTACTGTTCCAGTTTTTGCCCAATGACCTCCTGTGGTTGGTGTTCCTCCCGAACCTAATGTTGTGATAGTTAAAGATGTGCTCTGAACAGAAGTATTACCTGCAGTATCCTTTGCTGTTATAGTATAATTATATGTTGTCCCAGCGGTTAGCCCAGTAATTGCATAACTTGTTCCAGTTGCAACAGTAGCTTGCAAGCTATTGTTTTTAAAAACTTCATAAGCTGTTACTCCTATATTATCTGATGAAGCGCTCCAAGAAAGCGTTGCTGTTGTAGCTGCAATATTACTTGAAACTAAGTCTGTAGGTACAGATGGACTAGCTGTATCTACCGGAGTTGTATTAGGACTGATTAATTCTGCCAAACTTGGCTCTTGCCCATTTACTTCGTAGATAGTTGGTGCAAAGAAGTACTGCCTATCAGCTGTATTAGTATCATCATATAAAAAAGAACGATGTTTTATTCTTGCTGCATTAATTCTAAATTTATAATCCTCCAACAAAGCTACCTCTACACCATTTACATCGTAAATCCTTCCTAGGTTAGTTTGAGAAGAATAACCACTTTCATGGATATACCCTATTAATAAATACCAAGTGTTTAATTGAGGAAGATCGCCTTCAAAAAAATACACTTTGTTGACTAATGTTCCATTCAATTTTGATGAAGAAAACTCACTTCCAACTTCATTTGCATATGCTCCAAAATAAGTCTTACCAGAATTAGAGTTTGTTTTCTTTATCCATACAGAAAACCTATATGTTTTAGTGTGATATATATTACTAACATCATCAGTTCTCCATCCTCCATCATAACCCTGAGCTTCTGAATCTGGAATTGCTACCCATAATACTGAAGAAACTCCAAAAGGATTAACCCCCGTCTCTCGTACATTTTCTGCATCTATTCCCTGAAGGGTATATCCAGTAACCTCTCCTTGCCCTGCAGCCCAATTAGTATTGGAAAGTAAATTATTTTGCGTATAAGAGACAAAACTATATGACATGAAAATAATGGTTAAGATTGTTTTCATCTTTAATCTAAGTATTTATTATTTTTTAACTTTTTAATTTCCTTCTTAAGCATTTTAACATCTTTTCCTTGCTCCAAAATATACAAAGTCAACTCCTCAATTTTCTCCAATAACTTCATCTCCATAGCACCTAATTCCACACCTTCAGTTTCCATAACCTCAGCAGATGGAATATTTGGTAAATGTCCATTTTTGTTAATATAGGCTTGTACTTCTTCTAAGCTCAATAGCTTATATTCTTTTTTAAAGACATAATCTGGTGCTGGTACTGACAAGTCTATTTTTACTTCCTCGGCATGTATTTTTCCTTTTACCGTCAGTTCATAATCTGGACTTGTAGTTCCTATTCCTACTTTTCCTCCTGCATAAGAAACTACTGTTCCTGTTTTTGTCCAATGCCCTCCTGTTGTTGGTGTTCCTCCAGAACTTAATGTTGTGATAGTTAAAGATGTGCTCTGAACAGAAGTATTACCTGCAGCATCCTTTGCTGTTATAGTATAATTATATGTTGTCCCAGCGGTTAGCCCAGTAATTGCATAACTTGTTCCAGTTGCAACAGTAGCTTGCAAGCTATTGTTTCTATACACCTCATAAGCTGTTACTCCAATATCATCTGTTGAAGCGCTCCAAGAAAGTGTTGCTGTAGTAGCTGCAATATTACTTGAAACTAAGTCTGTAGGTACAGATGGACTAGCTGTATCTACCAGTGTTGGGCTGATTAATTCTGCTATACTAGGTTCTAGCCCATTTACTTCCTCAATACGAGGCATATAAGAATATTGGACTTCTCCCACCTGGCAATTCCATAAATCATTTCTTAGTTTTAAATTTAAAGCTGTATGACTGTTAGGAAATTTATAATTATACGTAGTAAAGGTTGGTGCTGAATTACCATCAAAGGTACTAGGATCAAAAACGCCACTAGGTAAGTCGTATGTGGTTGTATCCTTACCATAAACATAACCAATAACCAGCATCCACTTCCATGTTGGCAGTTCACGAGTATAGAGTGATGGCCAATACATTTCTGACATATTAGTAGCAATTCTTAAAGCGCTTACATTCGCTCCTCCTTCTACAGGTGATGTATAAAAAGCTGCATTATTATTACATACTGTTGTTCCTGTAGATTTCATCCAAAATGCAATTCGATAGGTCTTAGAAGTGTTAATATCAATTCCTGTATGGATCCAACCACCACTTTGTCCACTACTAGCTGTAGTTGCTGTAGAAGTTGCACTCCAAACAGTTACTTGAGCGCCATGTGGCCCATCTACTAAAATTCTACTGTTATTACCTCCAAATTGACTAAATGACGTTGTAGCCCCAGATTCACCATTTACCCATTCCAATAAATCTGATGCAATCAAATTCTGAGCTACAGAATAACCTGAAAAAATTAATATTGATACAGTCGTTAAAATATATTTAATTCTCATTTTTTAATTATTTACAGTTTCCAGTTTTTTAATCCTTAACTCTTGAATTTTTAATTGTCTTTGCATCGTTAATAAAATAGTGTCTTTTTTTTGATGCTGTTTTTTTTGCTCCATCGCCTGTTTTTTTAATTCAATAGTATACAAAGTCAACTCCTCAATTTTCTCCAGCAACTTCATCTCCATAGCGCCCAATGCTACACCTTCGGTTTCCATCACCTTGGCAGATGGAATATTTGGTAAATGTCCGTTTTTAGTGATGTAATTTTGTACTTCTTCTAGAGTTAAGAGCTTGTATTCTTTTTTAAATACATAATCTGGTGCTGGTACAGTTAAGTCAATTTTTACTTCCTCGGCATGGATTTTTCCTTTTACCGTCAGTTCATAATCTGGACTTGTAGTTCCTATTCCTACTTTTCCTCCTGCATAAGAAACTACGGCTCCTGTTTTTGTCCAATGGCCTCCTGTTGTTGGTGTTCCCCCTGAACCTAATGTTGTGATAGTTAAAGATGTGCTCTGAACAGAAGTATTACCTGCAGCATCCTTTGCTTTTATAGTGTAAGTATATGCTGTAGCAGCGGTTAGCCCTGTAATTGCATAACTTGTTCCGCTTGTAACTGTAGTTTCTAAGTTATTATTTTTAAAAACTTCATAAGCTGTTACTCCAATATTATCTGTTGAGACGCTCCAAGAAAGTGTTGCTGTTGTAGCTGCAATATTACTGGAAGCTAAACCAGTAGGTATTGATGGACTGGTTGAATCTACCGGCGTTGTATTTGGGCTGATTAATTCTGCTATTGTTGGTTCTAAACCGTTTATCTCATATATAGTTGGTGCAAAGAAATATTGACGGTCATTTGTATTAGTGTCATACTTAAGAGAAGCACGATATTTTAAGGTTTCAGAAGATGTAATAAATTTAAAATCTTTGGCATTAGCTACTTTTTCTCCATTTAAATTATAGACTCCTCCAATATCAGTAGTAGACGTATATCCGCTTTGATGAACATAGGCAACAAGTAAATACCATTGGTTTAGTTGCGGGACATCCCCTGTAAAAAAATAAGGGTTTACGTTAGGAACTGTCAAGTCCGAATTAGCTATATTGTTTTGAGCGTCAAAAGCTCTAAATCCAATGTAGTTGTGTCCATCCTGAGAATTTTCTTTTTTAATCCAAAGTGTTAAACGGTAGGACTTTGAATGAGTTATAGCTATGCTACTTGTTTCCCATCCTCCATCATGAACATCATTTGCATCAGGAATCATAGTCCATAAGACATTACTAGTTCCATAAGGAGTTACTCCCAATTGTCTAATGTTTTTTTCATTAATACCACTTTTGGTAAAGCCAGTCACAGAACCGCTACCTACAGTCCATGTAGATATATCTAGTAAGTTTGTCTGTGCATAAGAAGAGAAACAGCATGTTATGCAAATAATAATTAGAAGTCTTTTCATATAGATTTTCAATATTTATTTTTGTATAAGAATGGATTCTAATTTTGTTAAACGCTCTTCAAGAGTCATTATTTTTGACTTTTGAGCTGAAGCCTCCTTTTTTTGAGCTAAAATATACAAGGTCAACTCTTCAATTTTCTCTAACAACTTCATCTCCATTGCACCCAATTCCACTCCTTCTGTTTCCATCATTTTTGCAGATGGTATATTTGGTAGGTGTCCGTTTTTGTTAATATATGCCTGTACTTCTTCCAGAGATAGTAGCTTGTATTCCTTTTTAAAAACATAATCTGGTGCTGGTACCGATAAGTCTATTTTTACTTCTTCCGCATGGATTTTTCCTTTTACGGTCAGTTCATAATCTGGACTTGCTGTTCCAATACCTACTTTACCTCCATTGTATGAGACTACTGTTCCTGTTTTTGTCCAATGCCCTCCTGTGGTTGGTGTTCCTCCAGAGCTTAAAGTGGTAATTGTTAAGACTGTACTTTGTGCAGAAGTATTACCCGCAGCATCTTTTGCTTTTACTGTATAAGAATATGCTGTGCCAGCCGTAAGTCCTGTTATTGCATAACTTGTTCCACTTGTAATGGTAGCTTGCAAACTATTGTTTTTATAAACTTCATATGCTGTTACTCCAATATTATCTGTTGCAGCACTCCAAGAAAGTGTTGCTGTGGTAGTTGTAATAGTATTTGAAGCTAATCCTGTTGGTATTGATGGACTAGTTGTATCTACTGTTGTTGCTGTTGGATTGATTAACTCTGAAATTGTTGGTTCTAAACCGTTAACTTCATACATAGTTGGGTCAAAACTAAACTGTCGTGATGTAGCAACAGTATTATAATTGTGATGATTAAGAAATTCTATCTGTTCATGGGTAGTAGAAAACTTAAAATCATTTAAATCTCTTACTTTAATCCCACTTGTATCATAAATTCCTCCAAGGTCAACAGTACCAGTATAATTGTTTTTATGAATAAAACCTACAACAAGATACCATTGCCCTAGCTGTGGTAACCAACCATTTAAGAAATTATGATTTAAACTTCCGTCAGTTATGTCTATAAAATCTGGATAAGTACTACCGACTTTTCCATATGCACCAAAATATGTTCTTCCATTTTGGCTATTCTCTTTTTTTAACCAAATTGTAAAACGATATGATTTAGTATTATCAATTGTAATCCAAGGAGTTCCCCAACCACCATCATGATGATTACCACCATCAGGTACAGCTTTCCATATCATTGAAGAATTTCCAAAAGGATCTATATCTACTTCTCTAACATTTTCATCATCAGTAGTTCCATTTTCATTAAACCCCGGAACCGAGCCTATTCCTGCTGTCCATGTTGAGGAATCTAACATGTTTTGTTGTGCAATTGCTGTAAATGTTACTAAACTTAATGCTACTGATAGTATATAATTTTTCATTTTCAATGTGGTTTATAGTATGTTAAAATTTATAATCATGTTCAGAACGAACTAGAATAATGGATGATAATAATTAGTTAAACTAGAAAATTAGTACCTATATCTTTAGTATTATATCTAAAACAGCAATTGAAGTATGTCGTTAAAAATAGCAAGGCAGGAATTAAATATTTCATTTTTAAAGTTAAGTTAGACAAGCTCAAAAAACACTATAACAAGCGAATTATTCATCTAAAATAGATAAAATAAAATCTGATTCGTAAATTTTCGGTGAAAAAATTAATTTTTCTCTAAAAGAGAAATAAAAGCTGCTAATACTGTAATATATTTCTTATTTCCTAATGGATAATTCAGACTAAATACCATCTTAAAAAGATAATTATGCTTTAGATTGTGGAGTCATTTCAATAAAGAATAATTAATAGGGGTAATCACTTTTACATCCATTAAATTCCCGCTATGATTCACTAAATACTTTAGTTAGTACATCATTGTATGTTCTAAATCCGTATTTCGATCCTTTAAGATTTCTACACGTTTTTTGTTTTTCTATAAAGTTTGCTAAAATATATCATTCAATACACTAGCTAAACGCAGACCTCCCTTTTGAAGCTGAAAACGAAGTATATTCATATAGTCATACATATACTTATAGTTAAGGTTATCGCCTATTTTAGTATTGTCATAAACATCTTTACATAGTTCCCGTCCTTCTTTTGCCCAATCTTCAACAGTTCCAGATTGCAATTGTTTGCGTTCCTTTTTTGAAATACCTTTGACATTAGTTGCTAGTTCTGTATAGGTCATTCCGTAGCTATCTATCATTCCGGAATCCCAAACTCTATGTAGATTACTTCCATTCCAAAACCATTGCACCTGAAAATCATTACCTCCTTTATCTTTTCCTAATCCCAAATGTAAAGGCTGATGTAAATCTCCAATTAAATGCACCAAAAACTTTAAATAAAATACCTTGTCTTTTCTTGAAGTCTGCTCGTCTTTAAGCTTTGCTATGCAATTATTGATTCCCATAATTAAATCTCCAGCTTCATTTTTAGGATGCTGCTCGTAAGTGGTTTCAAAAGGTACATTTACATAATGCCAAGGCCCATATGCTCTAAATGCTTTATCGCTCTTAATTTCATCACCATAGGTAGAAACCATTGCCAAAGATTCGCCAGATAACAACTCTTTTATTTTTCGCTTAGCGCTACCGCTTAAGTATTGAGATGCAATTTCTCCAATAGCACGATGTCCTGTCTTTCCCCAATCATCTGCATGTATCGTATTGATGAATGTTACTGATAATAGAAATACAAATACACTAGTTAGTTTTTTCATCTGGCTTTACTTATTTTTATTAAATCGGTTACATGCTCTTCGCTATTTATCATTTATTTGGGCGATAAACTTCCTAGCATGTTCGTTTTATCTGGCTTTGCTTTTTCACAAAAATACATTCTTTATTTTAAAATGAAATACTTCTAATACCAATTCTAATGTTAAATTACACATTAGTAGTGTGATGATTTTTTAATCTAGACGAAAAGAAAAAGTAGAAATTAATACTCATTTTGAAGTAAAGGTTGAAAAGCGCATTACTCTTGAACGATTTAACCTTGAAAATAATACAAAAGAGGCTGTCTAAAAAAGACAACCTCTTATCGTAAAAAACAACCATCAAATAGGTTTGGTTTTGGAAATTATTGGGGATTAGTTATTTAAAATTGCCGTTCCTTTTTGCATCTTCTTACGAAAGAAAAACCATGCACTAGTTGCAATTACCACACAATAGACAAGTAATAGCATCATACTTTTACCATCATTTGTAAAAACCAATGGAACATATGTAAAACTAGGCAATGTCTTATAATCTGTAGTTTTAAAAGATTTTCCTTCATATAACATTGGAATAAAATAAGCCCTCCATTCTTTAGAAAAATCAATTACTTGCTTCTTATAACTTTCATAGTTAGAAGTAGCATTTCCAGACAAAGCATTTAACTCTTGATGAACAACCAATGCTGGAGAAATCCATCTCCATTGTTTTACCCAAGATTGTTGTGCTGCCAATTGCGACTCATAATTCTCCATAAAAGGAGCTAACTCATCTTCAACCAAATCTTTGGCCGCAATATACTTATGCCAATATCCATAAGAACCATCTTCGGTAGCATATTCAGGATGATCTCTAAGATAACTATCCAAAATCTCATCTTGTTTTTTTGAAAGTTCAGTTTTTAATTCCCGTGTTTCATTAATCATTTTTGATCTAGAAGGCACAGGGTAAAAACTATTCCCTAATTGGTTCATAGTTGATGGTATCAGTAATACAAGTACCACCCACAATCCTATAAGTCCCATCGCATTTTTAGCTGAAGACCCCACCAGTAGATTTATTAAAAATGAAAGTGCAAACCAAAACAAAGCATAAGCAAGTATTAATCCTATAAAAACTAAAAAAGAAGTCTGGAAAATAGAAATGCCATTGGCAACAAAAGCTATACTAATTGCCAATATTGCAATGCCACAAACCCAAAAGAAACGAAGTCCCATCTTTTGTAAAATCCATTTATAGATAGAAATAGGTTGTGAGGCTAATAGTCGCAAACTCCCTCTTTCTTTTTCTTCTGATAATACATTATAAGAAAATGCAATAATGATAAGCGGAAGCAGGTAAATAATTACAAATGCCATATCAAAACTCCCAAATAACAATTGAATTGGACTAGTCATTTCCGTAAAGTCTAAAGCAAAATCATCTCCTGTAGCTTTAGGTTGTATATAGTGCGAAAAAAGATCGCTCTGCCCTACTGCTATAGCTGCCATTTCTCCTGGTGGCATTGCAGCAATTCTTGGATATCTGCCCCCCATTGTCATTGGTCTATTTGGAATAGTCCAAGGTTTTGCATTTACAGGAAGCCCTTTTTCTACAGAATCTAAAAGTTGTAACATAGCCTCATCTTTATCGGCTACTATTTTTTTTATTCCTTCAATATCATGCTTTCGTTTTTCTACTATTGTTTTACCATTATTTGCGGCAAAAAGAAACAGCACCAAAAAAACTAAACTTAGCAATGGCAACCACTTATTTCTTATCAGTAATTTAAACTCGTATTTAAAATTATATAAAAACATCTTATATTTTTTTAGTTGAAACAAACAATAACAATCCGCTTAGCAGTATCCAAACAAATAAAATTCCAAAGTTTCCTTTTTGCCTTTCCATAACTGTCATTAAAGAAGCTGTACGGTACTCAAACGGCGGCAATTTCTTCCAAAAATCAGCATCTGCTGAATAACCCCACTCACCATATTTAGAATTTTTTGCGAAATTCCCATTTAAAAACTGCTGTGTTTCTATTCGGTAACTCTCTACTGCATCAGAAAAATTCCAATGCGACTCATAATCTGTTTGTGCTATTCCCATAGAAACAAATCTGGTAGGTAAAAAAGGAGAAAAAAACGATACCCATTTATAGGTGTTTGTCTGTTTCTGAAATTGATCTTTTAACTTGCTGTATTCATCAAAATAAATTTTTGCTTCATGCTCCTCTGATTTTTGCATTCTATACGCATCAAAATTAAAAGGCAACTGAGCTAAACTATCCACACCATGTTCTTTTAATACTTTTGCTTCCAATAACTTTGCTTCTTTATTCCAAGGGTTATGTCCGTCTAAGCCTCCTTTTTTTGCTGCTGCAATACTTGCAGAAAAAGCTTGTCTTGTTGGATATGGGTCTTTTGTTTCTGCAAAATTAGCCGCTGCTTTAGGCGCAATTAAACAAGCTACTATCCAAAAACTTAAAGCGGTAACTAATGATATTCCTGAATTTCTAGCCTTTGATGAAATAAACAACACCACTTGCGAAAAAATAAGATAATACAATAGGTATATCAAAAACATAAGTCCCAAAGCCGAAAGGCTAAAAACTCCATAATCTTCCAGTCCTGATAAAAGTATAGCTGCCGTCAAAAAAAGCAAACTACAACTTATAAATACTGGTGTGTAAAGCGCTATTAGTTTCCCAAAAGCTAGTTTCCATCCGCTAACACCTTGACTTTTTAACAGTACATAAGTTCCGCCTTCTTTTTCTTTTGTATAACTATTATATCCCATAATAATAATGAGAAGTGGCAATATAAATAGCAGAATAAAATCTGGGCTCAATTCTCCAAAACGCGCCAAACCACTTTGGTCTCCTGCTTCTGAATATTGTGCTTCATTTCTATTATGAGCCTCCATAAAAATAGATACTCCTTCATATTTATCAACCCCTTGATCTAATAATGAAAGTGGATATTTTGGCTTAAATGCATAGGTTCCATAATGGGCTGCTGAGTGCGGATTTTTCTCTCCTTGGTTATCCCAAAGCTCTCTTTCTGCACTTTTCGCCAGTTCATATTGCTCATTAACACTAGTATATTGCTTACTCCCAATTACTATAGATATGCTTAACAAGATAAAAACCAATACAAAAGAAAGTCTAAACCGACCGTCTCTTAATATTTCTTTGAGTTCTTTTGTAAATACCTTCCTAATCATACTGTCGCTTCTTCATAGTTCATAGCTTCCAAATAGTGCTGCTCCAGTTCTGACAGCGAAAGCTCACTTGCCACAAATTGATGCTTTAACTCTCCATTTCTCATAATACCAATATGAGAAGCGATTTCTTTTGCTCTAAAAAGATCGTGGGTAGCCATTAATATTGCAACGCCATTATTTTTTAACTTTTGTAAAAGTTTTCCAAATTCGTTACTTGCCTGTGGATCCAAACCTGAAGTAGGCTCATCTAACAGTAATATTTTAGCGTCTTTTGCCAATGCAATAGCGATACCAACCTTTTGACGCATTCCCTTAGAATAGGCTTTTATCCTTTTATCAAAAGCATCTTCTTGCAAGCCTGCAGCTGATAAAAACTCTTTCATTTCTTGCTTAGAAAGGTTCTTTCCTGTAATTCCTGAAAAATAATCTAAATTTTCAATCGCGGATAGATTAGGATATAACATTAAATTTTCTGGAATATATGCAAGGTGTTTTTTTGCTTCCAATGGAGATTTAGTACTATCCATTTCATTTAATAATGCTGTTCCTGATGTTGGTTGAATAAAATTTAACAACAGGTTGATTGTCGTACTTTTTCCAGCACCATTGGCACCTAAAAGACAGTATATTTCACCTGAGTTTACAGTTAAGTTAAGCCCCTTTAAGGCTGTAAAATCACCGTATTTTTTGGTGAGATTATTAGTAATAATCATAATAAAAAGGTTTAGATAAATTAGTGATGATTGCCCAGATATTAGGCAACCCAAAAAAAAGAGTTGATACCACAATATGCTATTGGAAGAAACCAAAAACATATAATTACTGTGCGTAAAAACTCAAAAAAATTAGCTTATGCTCGGAGGAGGTTTGTTAAAAAAACAACCAGATATGGTTTTATTTCCTTGCCAAGATTTGTAAGATGTTATTTGTTTTTGTGTACAAACAATGGCAGAAGTCACTTCTTCTTCAAAAACAACTGGTAAAAAAGAAGATGAGCTATTGTCTTGAAATACAAATTCGCAATAATCGCAATCTACAGTATCTCCATCTTGATCGTGTGTATAGATATGAAAATTGACACTGTTTGCTAAAAACAAAATGCCTAGCAAAACACAAGAAAAAAGATATTTCCGAGAGTGATTTTTCACGAGGATGAAATTATTGTTTTTTTCAACTCGGAAATTAATGTTAACATATATTTAACTCAGAGCATATACAAGATCGTCTTAATCACTGATTTTCATACAACTCCATCCCTTTTTCAAACTTTTTGCGAATTCTTCTTCTTAACTGCCTAGGTTGCATAACCTCCATAGTTTCACCAAAACCCATAATTATACGTTCAAATTCAAAATTTAAATGCACATAAAGTTTGATTACCACAGATCCGTCCTCTAACGTTTCTACTTTTTCTTGAGAATGATGAAGCGGTTTCGTTAATACATATGGGGCATTTCTTCTGTCTATTTTTAAAAACACTTCTTCCACATGTTCTTCGTTTAAAACCGTAGCTCCAATAGTATTTTTATAAAATTCATCTCCATTAAAATCAGTAATCATATATGGAATCTTTGTATCAAAATCTACTGCATGAATCCTATCTAATGCTAGGTTTACTACTGGCTTTTTTATTCCTGTTTTCCCTACCAAAAACCACCTGTTGTTATATTCTTTTAGAATAAAAGGATGAAAAACAAATTCTGCTGCTTGTCTTGCTTTAAATGACTGATACGTAACTCGAAGTACCATTTTCTTAAGGATTGCCTGATATAAAAAATCAAGGTGTTCTAATCCTTTTAGGTTTTCGTTTTTATCCAAATGAATAATTGCTGGTTGATCGGTCTGTGCCGTATACACCTTATCTTCCAAACGTTGGATAATACCTCCAAGTTCTGAAAACAACGAAAAATCTTTAAATTGCTTTAGCATGGCTACGGTTTCCGACAATACACTCATATCGGTTTCTGTAAGTGGAATATCTGTTATAGAATACTGCTCATCTTCATATTTATAATACTTTTTCCCATAGACAACTATTGGTGCATTATAGCCCAATTTATCGCTACGCATCAATTGTATGTCTAATTGTATGGTACGCTTACTTACATTTACTGTTCTGCCTTCATATTCGTACAAGGCATCAGAACATGCCTCTATTAAATCATCCAGCGTCCACTCTCTATACCTATTTTGCAAACATTTATCTATGGTTTTATAGCGGATAAGTGCATTTTTATTTAATGCCATTGATTGAATTTTCCAGAAAAATAACAACAATTATTCAACTACGCAAAAAGATTGCGCACATAAACATAACATTTGTATCGGAATCAATAATAAGTCTTTTTATGGGCTTTGTAGAAACGCTCCGCTGAACGAGGAGTCAGCGGAGTTAAAAAAGCCAATTGGCTATTGACAAAATAACAACTATAGATATGGAAAACAAAACAACAATTACAGGACATACATTACTAGCATTAGGTTTTAAATCAGGAAAATGGTTTCCTACTGCTTTGGACTACATTAATAACAATGATTTAAGCAAGGAAGAAATTCTTGATTATTTAGAACAATATAGAACAGCTCCTACTATAGAATTACATGAAACAGCAATTCCGTTTGCCATAAATATAAAGGCAGAGAACGAATTGGAAGAAAGTAATGTTAACACGGTAGTTTCTACTATGGAGACCTTAATGAAAACACCGACATTGGTTAACGGCGCTATTATGCCAGATGCATGCCCTACGGGAAGTAATGGAACAATACCTGTTGGTGGTGTTGTAGTTGCAAAAAATGCAATACACCCAGGAATGCATAGTGCTGATATTTGCTGTTCGGTAATGCTTACCGATTTTGGAAAAGCAGATCCTAAAGCAGTTTTAGATGCTGCACATGCTAATACTCATTTTGGCCCTGGTGGTAGACCTAGAGGACAACAATTTTCATTACCTGATGAATTGACTGCCGAATTTAAAGCCAATCCGTTTTTAAATACAGAAAAACTAATTAGTGTGGCAAGAGAACATTTAGGTACTCAGGGAGATGGAAATCATTTTCTTTTTGTTGGAAAGTCTAAAAAAACAGGGAATACCATGTTAATTACCCATCATGGATCTAGAGCGGTAGGTGCCATTTTGTACAAAAGAGGGATGCATATTGCGGAGCAATTTAGAAAAGAAATTTCTCCTAAAACGCTAAAACAAAATGCATGGATTCCTTTTGAAACAGAAGAAGGTAAAAATTACTGGGGTGCTTTGCAAACCATTAGAAAATGGACAAAACTAAATCATGAATGTATCCATAATGCTACATTAAACGTTTTAAAAATGGAAGCTGAAGATCGATACTGGAACGAGCATAATTTTGTATTTAAAGATAATGATTTATTCTACCATGCCAAAGGTGCTACTCCATTAGATGCTAAGTTTATGCCGGATATTACTGGCCCTCGTTTAATACCGTTAAATATGGCAGAACCAGTACTTATTGTGGAGGGAAATACCACAACAAACAATTTAGGTTTTGCCCCACATGGTGCTGGCAGAAATATGAGTAGAACTCAGCATAAAAAAAACAATGCTGCCTTTACAAATGAAGAAATATTTAACAAAGAAACCAAAGGACTAGATGTTCGTTTTTATGCCAATGAGATTGATATATCGGAACTACCTAGTGCCTATAAAAATGCAGCAACAGTTAGAACCCAAATGGAAGAATTTGGTCTAGGAACTGTTATTGACGAGGTAATGCCTTATGGATGTATTATGGCAGGAGACTGTCAAAAAAATGCGCCTTGGAGGCGGAAAAAGAGAAAGAAGTCATGAGAAGTAATTTAGTAGTAAACACAGAAATATTATACAGAACTTTCAGTGATTATTCTATTCCAGAAGATCTGAGAAAAAGAAGTTGTGAATGTTGTGTAAATGATGATGAAATTCAAATATTATTATCAAAACCATTAAACAAATTATCTGTTAATGAAATTGGTCATTTTATGCGTTCAGCAATATCAACATTTGGAGGCATCAATGATTATAAACATTTTTTGCCAAGAATATTGGAATTAATACAAAATGAAAAAAATGAAGTTACTGAGGATTTTTTAGATTACGAAAAATTAAACTACGGAAAATGGAAAACATGGAAGATTGATGAAATCAAAGCGATTAGTAATTATTTCTTATCTCTATGGGAGAAAACTATTATCAATGAAAAAATCTCCATTAGTGAAATAGGAAATATTTTAACTATTGTTATAAGGTATTTAGACGTAAATGATCTTCTCATTATTTGGGAACAATCTAACTCTTTAAAATCAACAGAATTTATTGTTGATTTTGTTTTAAATGAAATTGGACTGAATCTAGCTATAAACAAAAAAGTATACTACACTATACTTGAATGGCTTTCAACGGAAGTTGTTTTACAAAAAATAGAGAATACTTTTTTTACAGTTAAGGACAAAAAATTAGCAAATAGGATTTCAATCACCTATACCATTTTAAGCGAAAAATCATGAAAACAAAAATATTAAAGAAACTAAAACAAATAGAACAAGACAATAATATAGAAATCTTGTTTGCAGTAGAATCGGGGAGCAGAGCATGGGGTTTTGCTTCTCCAGATTCTGATTATGATATCCGTTTTGTTTACAAAAGCAATACAGATTGGTACCTTAACCTTTGGGATCAAAAAGATACTATTCAGTTTATGACCGAAGATGATTTAGATGGTTCTGGTTGGGATGTTAGAAAAGCCATAAAACTATTGGCAAAATCTAATGCCTCACTTTTAGGCTGGTTATTTTCGCCTATTGTTTATCGTACAGATGCTGTATTTTTAGAGGAACTAAAAGACCTTGCCATTGCAAATTTTAATCCTGTTGCTGGTTTTTATCACTACCATAGTATGAATAAAGGTTTTGAAGAAACGCTAGACACAGATAGTATGACACTAAAAAGTTATTTCTACACCATAAGAACAGCTTTATGTGCCAATTGGATCTTGAAACACAATACCATTCCTCCTGTAGTTTTTACAGAATTGTATTCATTAATTGATGCTGCTGAAGCTAAGCTTTTAGATGAATTAATTCTGTTAAAGAATAATCATATCGAAAAAAGCAAAGAAAAAGTAGCTGATAAATTGATACAACTAGCGAGAAGAATAATAAACGAAAATAATAACACTAAAAATGATTTAGAAAATACAAAGCCAAATGCGATGACTTTCAATAAATTATTTCTAAAAACAATACAATGACACTTTCAGAACTAAAAAAATCTGGACATATTATATTTGAGTGTATTGCAGGTAGCAGAGCCTATGGATTGGATACTGCTACTTCCGATACCGATATCAGAGGTGTGTTTGTTCTTCTAAAGAGCATTTTTATTCTTTAGATTATATTGGGCAGATAAATAACGAGACTAATGATATTGTCTATTATGAATTGCGTAAATTTCTAGAACTGTGTGCTAAAAACAATCCAAATATATTAGAATTATTAAATATTCCGGAAGAATGCATCCTATATAAAGATCCACTGTTTGACACCATAAAACTAAGTCAGTTTTTATCTAAAAAATGCGAACTCTCTTTTGCAAACTATGCCTATACGCAAATTAAAAAAGCAAGAGGTTTAGAAAAAAAGATTGTAAATCCTATTGCAAAAAAGAGAAAAACTGTTTTAGACTTTTGCTTGGTATATACTAATGGAAAAACAATGGCATTAGCCGATTTCCTTGCAGTAAAAAACATAAAACAAGAAGACTGTGGAATAACAAACATAGCGCATTTAAAAGACTGCCATAATCTATATCACAGTACAAGTATTCCGTATAAAGGTATTGCAAAAAGTGATGCTTCAAATGATATTTCGCTAAGTTCCATTCCTAAAAGTGAAGAAGCTATAGGAATGCTGTTTTTTAATAAAGATGGCTATGCCACTTATTGTAAAAAATATAAGGAGTACTGGATTTGGGTAACAGAAAGAAATGAAGAACGGTATAAAACGACAATAGATCATGGTAAAAATTACGATTCCAAAAACATGATGCATACCTTTCGTTTGTTACATATGGCGAAAGAAATTGCTGTAGAAAACACCATTAATGTAAAACGGAAAGACCGTACTTTTCTCTTAGATATTAAACAAGGAAAGTACGAATATGAAGAATTGGTTAGTTGGGCTGAAAAACTAAAAACGGAACTAAAAGAAGACTATGCTTCGACAAATCTTCCTGAATATGTGAGTCTAAAACAAACCAATGAATTACTCATAAAAATCAGAACTGAATTTTATGCTAAAAACGATAAAGACCGCAATTAATTGCGGTCTTTATCGTTTTTAGAGCTAAGCAAATAGCAATCCAACAAAAAATACTAGATAAGCCATTAAAATAACAGCAAATTATCTTTTTTTGAATTATCTTTATTGATTACAAATAAGCCCCAGTTTAATGACCAATATCAATATTAACCTAAAGCGTTTAGGCAAAAAGAAAGTTCATTCCCTACCAATTATCTTAAAAAACAACTGTAATACGCTACAACTTCTAATTACTAAACTCGTCAAGAATAAAGTTGAAGAATTCAATCAAAAAAGAGAAGACAATAAACTGATTTCTTTTTTAACTCCTACAGCAATTCAAGAACAATCAGAAACAGGAAAAGTTGGCTTCGGAGATATTAATAACCGTACCAAAGCGGATCTAGAAACAAGCATTGCTAATGCCTTACAAGCTTTTGAGGATGGTTTGTTTGTAGTTTTTATAGATGATAACGAGATTACATCACTAGAACAGACAATTACTTATACAGATAATAGCGATATAACTTTTATTAGAATGACTTTCCTTACTGGTACCTACTGGTAGTAGTAGAAGCCTCATAAGTCCCTAAATAATTTAGAACAAAATTAAAAAAACATGATCCCAGCAGAACAAGCAAATGCTTATATAAAAAGTAAAAAACTAACCAGTATTACCAAACTTCAATTAGAAGATTTCTCTGAAACATACAAAGGTCTTGGATTAATAATTACCAAACTTTCTGAATATTACAATACTTCTAATATAGATATAGATGTCAATAGATATGAATATGATAAGTATTTTAAAAAAGACTATGTTATTAATCCATGGAAAACGGAAGAAGGGCAACGCTTGTCCATATTACTTTTTGGTGAGTTTCAGGCTTTTTATATTGCTACTGCTTGGGATCTTATAAGTACCACACCCTACCAAGACTCTTATGATAGGCGTTCTTTTAGAACAACACCAAACGAAACTTATGTTTTAAGAAAAATTGATTTTTTTCAGCATCTCTATAAAAACGGAAGAGCAGGCTATGCAGCAATTCCTATTTCTGAATTAATCCAATATGACTGTTATAATCAGCGTTACTACAATAACAACTCCTACCTATTTGCGGCTGCTTTTCAGCATGAAGATCCAGAATTAATAACATTGGTAAATGATATTTTTCAAGGGGAAGATGAAATAGGTGGTGTTACTAGAAGTATCATTAAAGGATTATTACTCACCAACAAACAAAACAATTGGGTTTTAGTAGAGAAACTACTTTTGGCAGCGCAAAGGCAAGAAGGCCTTAGGCAAACCATACTAGAATCATTAGATGAAACCTCTATTGGAGCATTACACCATTTTATGAAGGTTATTGTAGATAACGACCTTATGAGATTTAGTAGTGTAGTAAGAGCTGTAGATACTTGGTTTGGATTTGAGTGGGATGCTCCCAAAAAAGCCACAGTAAAGCGCGTTTTAGAATTAAGTTATTCATTAATGAAAGACAAAAACTTAGTTTTAAATGCGGTAAAAAGTAAAGATAACCTTGAAGTTTATGTTGCTCTTTGGGTAATTGCTTTGGTTAATGCTGATGCAGCCAATTTAAGCGCAATTCAGCTGATAAAGACAGGAACCAAGGATAAAAAAATATTGGCAGCAATGTTTATAAACGAAACACAGCGAACCAATACAGAACTTATAAAATGGATAGAACCTAATTTAGGAAACGACATAGAGCTTGATTATTGGGTATTAACATGTGCTCCACAACTTAGCCTATCTGATGATCTATTTCAAAAATTAAAAGACAGTGCCTCTTCTCTTCCCAACACAGGAAAAGTAGTAGAAGGTCAAGTCTTTCCTTGGACAAAATACACCATTAAACCCGATTTTTTCTATAAATACATGATCCTATTTGCCAATGAGGAACAAACAATATCCATGGCAAAAAATATAAGTGAAATTCCTTCAGAAAAAAGAGAAGAGTTCCTAAAGAATATATTCCCAGATCATTTTTCATATTACTTTCAAAGCAATAAAGAACTTCCAAAAATCGATTTAGATAACGAGCCATGGAAACGAGATTTAGTTCATCAAGCTATTAAAGATAGAAACGAATCGGTGATGGCTACAGGGCTGCAAATCCTTAATGCTATGGATTTGAATCAAGATGATTTTTTTATTTTAGAAGACATCTTATCTAGAAAAAGCGTGTTTTTACGATCAGAAACCATAAAACTTATAATTGCACAAGAAAATAATAAGATAGAGCACACCATAAAAAACCTGTTACAATCAAAAAAGGTAAATCAACGATTGGGTGGACTAGAGTTGTTAAGTATTTTACATGAAGAAGAAAAACTGATTGCTTTTACAACAACACAAATAGCACTATATTCGGAACGAAAAAGCTTCTCTAAAAATGAAGAAGTATTCTTAGAAAAATTCTCTACCGAAACTGGAGAATTCACCTTCGAAAATGGTTTTGGTGTTATCGATTATGAAAACCTAAGTCCAATAATAACTCCTCAAATTAAGTTTAAAGCAGAGAAGAAATCAATGCTTACTAAGGTGTTATCAAAAAGCTCTTCTCAAAACACATACCTTTTCCCCGATTTAGTTGACACAGGAAAAGTAATTACAGCAATAAACGCACTTGTTGATCTTTTTGAAGAACATAAAAATGATGAATATACCATTCACTATCCAGAAGATGGATCTTCTAGTACTGTACTTTTTAACCAACATTTTGACCTTACCAAAAGCAATGCCTATAAACTAAGTAAAAAGGAACAACTAGACTATCTACCACTAGCCGATGTGTGGAAAACATGGTACAAAAACGCTAATTTAAATGATTTTGAGCTGCAAACTGCTGTTCATTATTCTGCCAATTATAATGCTCGTTTTTCTAATTACCCACAATACATTCCTTTTATAAAACAATATATTCCTGAACTAAAAGGACTAAAACTTACTGCATCTCAAGAATGGAATTCATTAAATAGTAGAATCAACAGTCTCTTAAATTACTTTTTTGACGCTTATAAAGATCATAAAACACTTATCCATTATAAAGTCGATCAGATTGAAGATATGATTGCCAGACTTCCTGAAGATCTTAAAGCATTAGAATTCGAAGTTAGCAATTGGGATAAATCTATAAACCGTTGGTACGACTTTATTATATATGAAGGAATGGGGGCTGCAATTGATGATACTGACATTGATTATATCGATAAAAAAGGGGAGAATCCACTAAAACGTTTGTGGGATTTACAGATGTATTTACTAATGGCAAAACTAAGCTACCCAAATACAGATAAGGATATAAAAGAAATTGCTGTTATTGATTATAATAAAAAAGACAACTTTCCTCATCCTCCAACATGGCTAACGGTATATTTACATCAACAACAGTTGATTACTGATGATGATTTTAAATACCAATGTCTAATCAATATCAGTATTATAGACCTATTAGAAGGACGAAGAAATTATAGAAATAGAAATTCTGCTGAAGAAAATCTTCCAAATCACCTGATGCATCCATTAAAAGAAAATCTTTTAAAAATTGAATTGGAACGTGGCGATTTGGCAACCGAAGCAACAAGATATACTTCTCGTTTTATGAAAATTAAAAAAACGGAGTATTTAATAGAGTTGCTCAAAAGAATGGGAAAAGAAACTTTTAATAGAGGTTATTATTGGGGAAGTGATTCTTCCTTAAAATCTAGCTTTAGTTCCTTAATAAAAAGAAGTTTCCCTAATGAAAGTGATACTATTACTAATTTTATATCTTTAGCAAAAGACGCTAAAATTCCTAAAAAAAGATGGGTAGAGGTTGCTATGTATGCGCCACAATGGACACCTTGGATTGGAGAATTCTTATCACTTAACAAACTGGAAGATGCCGTATGGTGGTTTCAAGCACATGCTTCTGACTATATGGATGCCGAAAAAGAAACCATAATTTCGCGCTATTCTAATATCGAAAAAAATGACTTTATAAAAGGTGCCATTGATATTGATTGGTTTAATGAAATCTATCAGGATTTAGGAAAACAGAACTGGAAATTACTTCATGATGCTGCAAAATACATATCAGATGGTAATGGACATAGACAAGTAAAATTATATTCTGGAGTAATGCTAGGCGAAATAAAAATTAGAGAAACCCTAGCAAAAATTAAAGACAAAAGAGATAAAGATTATGTAAAAGCACTAGGGCTTATTCCGCTTAGTAAAACCAATAAAGAAAAAGACCTCTTAACTAGGTATAATCTTTTGCAAGTCTTTTTAAAAGAAAGCAAACAGTTTGGCGCACAGCGTCAAGAAAGCGAAAAAAATGCCGTAGAGATTGCATTAGATAACCTCTCTAGAAATGCTGGTTATGAAGATAGCATTCGTTTTTCTTGGGCTATGGAAGCCAAAGCCACTCAACAAATTATGGATAATGCCATCCTTACTTTTGATGATACAGAAATAACGCTTTTTATAGATACCAATGGTAAAGCAGATATTAAGGTTGTAAAGAATGGTAAATCTCAAAAATCAATACCTGTCAAATACAAAAAAGAAAAAACAGTTTTAGCCCTCATAAATGGTAAAAACTATCTAAAAAAACAGTATTCCAGAACTAGAATTTCGTTAGAAAACGCAATGATAAGAGAGGACGAGTTTACAGCAGCAGAAATTTATAATATAATGCTACATCCCGTAGTAAAAGCTCTGCTAAGCAAACTTATACTATTCAATAAAGAGAATGCCACTAGTGGTTTTTGGGACAATGATAAACTAGTTAATGCTGAAAAAAAACCAATTGTTGTTAATGCGAATGATAGGTTTATAATTGCACATCCATCTCATTTATATCAAAGTGTGGAATGGGATTTATACCAGCGTTTTGCATTTGATACGAGTTTGGTTCAGCCTTTTAAACAAATTTTTAGAGAATTATATCTTGTTACCAAAGATGAAATAGAAGCAGGAACAAGTTCTGAGCGTTACCAAGGACATCAAATTCAGCCTAAAAAAACAGTAGCCTTGCTTAGATCTAGAGGGTGGACTGTAAGTAACGAAGAGGGTTTACAGAAGGTGTATCATAAAAAAGGATTTATTGCTACCATTTATGCAATGGCTGATTGGTATTCACCATCAGATATTGAAGCACCTACCTTAGAACAACTCTGTTTTTATTCTAGAAAAGATTATAAATCTATTCCACTAAAAGATATTGATCCTGTAACTTTTAGTGAAGTTATGCGAGATTTAGACCTTGTCGTTAGTGTTGCTCATGTTGGAGGAGTTGATCCTGAAGCGAGCCATTCTACATTACAAATGAGAGGCGTTTTAGCAAAAGAATCTGCCAGGTTATTTAAACTAGATAATATCACGGTAAAAGAACGTCATATACTTATTAAAGGAAAACTTGCATCATATAGTATACATCTTGGAAGCGGTATTATTAGTAAAAACGGATTGCAACTTTCTATTATCCCTGTTCATAGCCAACATAGAGGGCGTATCTTTTTACCATTTATAGATGATGATCCAAAATCTGCTGAAATTATTTCAAAAATGAAAATGCTTGCTGATGATAATAAAATAAAAGATCCAACAATTCTGGCACAAATTAATAGTTAAATCTAAAAACGAATTTAATATAGAAGTAAGATTGTCCATTCGAGTGATTTTATTTAATTGAGCGTAGCATAAATTGAATATAATTGTATCGAGAATAATAAGTATTAATAGTTAATACAGTTCTCGATACTAATTTCCTATCAGAAATTAACTCGAACAGACACATCAGCTATAAATACATCAAATTAAACTAGTGAATAGCCAAAAATCATCTTTTTAATAAATAGTAAACAACACAATTTTATAGCCAGATTTGGACTTTATTATAAATTATAGCCATCTTTGCAATACAAATGAGAAACAATAACATACATATTAAGCCCGAATTACTGATAAATCAGTGTGATTATCGAATAGGAAAACCTTGTTTTTCTAAACGAAACGGACATTATGTAACTATAACTACTCATTTTTTAAGATGATATAAGGTATAAAAACTGATATAGTAACAAGCGTCCAAGAAATTGGGCGCTTTTTTTATGATTTTTTTTAAGCAATTATTTGAATAAGAGAAAAAACTAAATAACAGCCATTGAAACAGGAAACAATTGAGAGACAGCCTATTGTATACCATGTTGATTATCCGTAAATCGCGGACAGGAATACTGATGCCTAAAAATAAACGCAACTGACTGATATTCAAATAAATAACTTCAGTTTATGTTTGTGTATTTAAAAAATACGTGTCATATTTGCAGCATCAAAAAACAATAAAATTATATATCAATTACTTTTATAGTAATTATAAAAACAACAATAAAAATGGAACATCTTTATCAATCAATACCGCAGTTGAACACAAGTCTTCGCTTTCCGAGACAAGAAGGGCTGTGTTATACGCATAAAGGATTCATTTTAAAAAACAAGGAGTATCTTATAGTTATAAATTGATAAGCACCATTATCAAATTTAACTAAGCATCTCCTTCCCGAGATGCTTTTTTTATGCCCAAAATTTAAAAAAGACAAGATGGCTGAATGGTTAAAGCGGCAGACTGCAAATCTGTTTTTTATGAGTTCGAACCTCATTCTTGTCTCAATGATTGGATCATAATCAAGCTTTGTTTGAATTATGAGAAAATCCACTTTGCGACTTAATGAGAAAGCGCAGCAATCTCATTCTTGTCTCCATATTGGGAATTCGCTAGCGATGGAGAGCTAGGGTAGTCTGTAAAACTGTTGCTTCGGCTGAGTAGGTTCGACTCCTTCAATTCCCACTCTGCACCCACGTTTTTGACTGTCTCTCAAAAACAAATCTCAAGATCTTGAGATGGGTGCAAAAAAACTGAGAATATAACAATTGGCCGTTTACCTGCTTTGGATGCAGGAGGAGGTTATGAAGATGCAGGTTCGAATCCTGCTTCTCAGACTAATGCAAGGATGGCGGAATGGCATACGCGGCTGATTTAGAATCAGCATTTTGAGAGTTCGAGTCTCTCTCCTTGTACAAAAGTGACCTGTAATGTAATGGTAGCATACAAGATTTAGCTTCTGCCTAGCAATTCTTATTGAGGAATTTGTGAATGCTTTGCATTTTAATTCTTGGGTATAGGTTCAAATCCTATCAGGTTAACAAATGGTGTCTATAGTGTATTGGCTCGCACGAGAGATTGTGGTTCTCTAAGATTAAGTTCGATTCTTAATAGACACCCAAATATTCTAGTTTTTTGACTAGAAAACCGAGAATACAACAATTGGCTGTTTATTGGTTTCTCAAGCAAAAATATGCTGTTGGTAAAATGGAAGAAGTATTGGATTTTAATCCAAGGGAAATATATAGACCCGTGATGTAAATGGTGAGCATACAGGAATTTGACTCCTGATGTATAGGTTCAAGTCCTGTCGGGTTTACAACATATGGTGTCTTTAGTTTATTTGGTAAAACATCTCACTGTGAATGAGAAGAACAGGGTTCGAATCCCGAAGTCACCCAAATTGGAACAATTGCAAAGTTGACCAATGCAAAAGAGAATCAAAAGATGCAGTTTTGAGTCCTGTTTGTTTCAAAATTTAAGAGTATAGTTTAATGGATAAAACATTGGAGTACGATTCCAAAAATGCGAGTTCGATTCTTGCTATTCTTACAAAAAAATGAATATTATAACTACTACGCAAAATGAATGCGTAGTTAGGTTTCACATTTGTAGTATCAAAATGAAAACGTTCTTTTACATATAAAAATATCAAGCTTGTCTTGTTGCGTGTTTCTGTATAACACCATTGTATAAAATAGTGCAGTTATGTATTCTGTTTTATATGCAACATGACTTGAAGGTTTTACTGTTTTCCAAAAAATAGTAGCAACTCTGTAGGTCGTGGGTTCGACTCCCACTCTCAAGAAATTGAGATAGTTCAGTGGATAGAACAACAGCGTAGCTGTCACAGGTTCGATTCCTGTCATTTGCTTGGAGTATTACTCCATTGGCTTATGTAGCTCAGTTGGTAGAGCACTACACTTTTAATGTAGGTTATGGACTCAAAATCCATCCAAAAGCTAAATCATCTTGTAAAACTGATTTTTCCAGCCTTGTCAGGCTTAAAAATGACAAAAAACAGTAGTTATAGGTCTGTTATTTATTTCTATTCAGAAAAAACAACAGTCTTGAAAGTACCTTGAACTAGGTTCTTTTTATGATACAGAAGTTTTACTTTTTGTAATTGGTCTTTTAAAAAAAGGATACTGACATTCCTTTTCTTTTTAGCATCGTTACCTAAAACTAATTCAGATCTATCTTAAAAACATTTATTTCCGTAACGAACGGATGATTTATAACTACTGTTTTTTACTAAAAAACAAAAAATAACTGATTAGTTATTAAACTAATATATATAACAATTAAAATTGAAACAAATGAAAAAAGTAAGAATAAACACAGGAACAATTGGTCTAATTTTCAAAAAAGGAGAGTATAAAAAAGTATTAACCCAAGGTGTACATTGGATTGGTTTTGGTGAAAAAGTAATGAAATATGAGTTAACAAAAACTTTTTTTGCACCAATAACATTAGAAATTTTGCTTCAAGATACTGCTTTGGCTTCGCTATTGCATGTTATTGATGTAAAGGATAGTGAATTGGTAGTAGTAACAGAAAATGGTAACTTTAAACAAGTACTTGCTCCAGGAAAGCATACTTTTTGGAATTCACTATTGACATATGAATTTACTAAAATTGATAAAAGTAAAATCTATATTACCGAACAAATTGATAAAGCGCTTTTTAGTCGTATTGAGCTAACACAGCACATTCGCTTATTTGAAGTAGCTACTTATGAAAAAGCAATACTAATTGTAGATGACGTACATGAAAAAACACTAGGTAGCGGTACATACCGTTTCTGGAGAAATGATACTACTATTAAAATTGCAAAAGTAGATATGCGTCAGTTGCAACTAGAAATTTCTGGTCAGGAATTGCTTACCAAAAACAAAGCTGCCATTCGAATCAATTTTTATACCCAGTATAAAATTACCGATATCGAAAAAGCATTATTGGCAAACAAAGACTACGAAAAGCAATTGTATATTGCTATGCAGTTAGCACTACGCGCTTATGTGGGTACCTACACTCTGGATGAGCTTTTAGAGCAAAAAGAAAGTATTGCAAACGCAGTATTTACAACGGTCCAAACAGCAGCCAAGCAATTGGGTGTGGAAGTACTTACTTGTGGTATTAGAGATGTAATTCTTACTGGTGAAATGAAAGCCATTATGAATCAGGTTTTAGTGGCACAAAAGAAAGCCCAGGCCAATACTATTACCCGAAGAGAAGAAACAGCTTCTACCCGTAGTTTGCTAAATACCGCAAAACTGATGGAAGATAATGAAATGCTCTTTAAGTTAAAAGAGATGGAATATGTTGAAAAAATTGCCGATAAAATTGGTGAAATCTCTATCTCTGGAAACGGTGGTATGGTAAAACAGTTAAAAGAAATTTTTTCTGTAAATAAATGATGACACAATGCATTAATGAAAGTTGATGTATTGTGTTTTTTGGTTTAAATACTTCTTGGATTATTAAAAAATAGTGTTGCTATAAATCTAAATTACAGCTGATTTTATCTTAAATTTGAGATCGAACCATAATTGCTATAAATTCACGCAGATGAAAAAAATTGTCCTCTTATTCCTCCTAACTATATTTTCTCTTTCTACCATTGCCCAAGACAAACCGGCATACCTCATCTATACCGCAAAAGGCAAAAAAGTATCTTATAAAAAAATGGTGAAATCGCTTGTAAAGAGTGATGTTATTCTTTTTGGGGAATTACACGATAATCCTATTACACATTGGTTGCAATATGAAGTTACCAAAGAACTTCATAAGAGTAGAAAACTGATTTTAGGTGCAGAAATGATAGAAAGAGACAACCAAAACCAACTCAACGATTACCTTTCTGGAAAGATAAACAGCAAAGCACTAGATACCTTAGCTAGATTATGGCCAAATTACAAAACAGATTATGCGCCTTTGGTTGATTTTGCCAAGGACAATAATTTGTCTTTTATAGCTACTAATGTACCTAGAAGATATGCCAGCATGGTATACAAAAAAGGATTTTCGGTACTTGACACTTTAGCTGCTATAGAAAAATCGTGGATTGCTCCTTTACCTATTGCTTTTGACATAGAAATACCTTCTTATCAAAATATTCTTAAAATGATGGGAGATCATGCCAGCCCAAAACTAGTAATGGCACAAGCATTAAAAGATGCTACTATGGCGAACTCTATAACTAAAAACTATAAAGAAAATCATCTTTTTGTGCATTATAATGGTGCATTTCATTCCGATATCTATGAAGGAATACTTTGGTATCTAAAAAGAGACAATGCTACTCGTAACTACGCAACCATATCTACCGTTTCTCAAGAAAACATTAAAAAACTGCTTGAAGAAAATCATCAAAAAGCAGATTTTATTATTTGTGTGGATGCAAATATGACTAGTACCTATTAAATTGATGTATTTCTAAACAATATCATAATTAATTTGGGACTTTACTCGTCATTTTTTCTACAGCAATATTTGGATAATTAGTAATTATACCATCTATATTCAGGTCTATTAGTCTTTGTATCTTTTCATCTTCATTTATTGTCCATTGCCACAATTCTAAGTCATTATCATGTGCTTTTTTTAGCAACTTTTTGGTTATTCGGGTTCTACTACCAACTCCAATAGCCATAGCATTTATACCTTTTGCTAAAGTTATAGTTTCTGAGGAAATTTCACTTTTTAAGTAGAGAATTGGTATCGTATTATTAAGCTCTCTAATTAGTGTTAAAACAGAATAGTAAAAAGAAAATATCACAATTTCATCTTCCATTTCAAGATCAGCTATGATATCGAGCACTTCTGCTTCAATATCATGAACTTTTATTTCTACACATACTTTTATTTTTCCTTTGGCTAGTTCTAATACTTCTTTTAGCGTTGGTATTTTTTGATCTTGATAAGTAGTTCCATATTTCTTAGGATGCCCTACATAAATGGCATTAAGCTCTTCTAAAGTCATTGCATTAACAATTCCTTTTTTTCCTGTAGTACTTGTTCTATCTATTGACGCATCATGGATTACTACAATTTTACCATCGCGTGTTTTGTGCACATCTAATTCTATATAATCGGCACCAATTTCTATTGCTTTTCTAAAAGCGATAAGCGTATTTTCTGGCGCAATGCTAGAATAACCCCTATGGGCAATTATTTTTGTTTGTGCGTTACTTGCTAGTGATACTAATGTTAGTGCGATAATTAATAAGGGTTTTATCATCATGAAACTATTTTGAGATGATAAAATTAATGTTCATTTCTTGCTTAGAAAAAATAGTGTTATTATTTAATCGTTAATAAAACAATACTATTGTAAAGTAAATTTAATGTACCCCAAATTAGCTTCTTCACAGGGATAATTTTATGCATGCTAAAATAACTAACACGCACTAAAACTGTATTTTGCTTTATGTCAATATATTAGTCGCAGATACATCTCCCATAAGTCATGCTCTCAATTTGCGTCTCTTTTTGTCTTTCGTTTTTTGCTTATTTTCCCTACAATTTTATATCTAAAAACAGGCCTGTTTTAAAAATAAAAAGCTAATTTCATGCTTTTTTTAAATATAATTTTTTATGGATATAAAAATATGGCTTCAAGAAAAAATAGCCGAAGAAAGTGATTTACCTGTTAATGAAATCCCTTTAGATAAGTCTTTTGAAGACTTTAATATGGATTCTTTATCTCTTTTGTCTTTAATCTTTGATTTGGAAACTATTTTAGGAATGGAAGAGATGGATCCTGCTATACTAACAGAAAATAATACAATAAACAAACTTTCTATATGGATACATCAACAGAAAAAATAATATGGTCCCCATATACAAAAGGCTATATTGAAAACCCATATCAACATTTAAAAGATTGTAGAGAGCAAAACCCCATACAAATTGGTTCTCATAAGGAATGGATGTTCTTTAAACATGATGATGTTAGTAAAATATTAAGGTCTAAAGATTTTTTTGTTTCTGATTTTAGCAGATATCTCAAAGAAAAGGAACCTTATATCTTTAGAAACACTGATGCATGTCCATATTTAGCTACTGGAACTAGCAAATGGCCAATGTACTTAAATGATTCAGAACATAAAAGCATAAGAAGTCTTATGGGGAGAGCCTTTAATAAGTTTGATCTTCAAACTATTCTTAAAGAGGCTATGGAATCATTAAACCATCAGTTTGATAAAAGAGAGCAACTAGATTTAGCTACTTACTGTTCTCAATTTGTTTTCCATTTAACAAAAAGATTTTTTGAATTTAAAGACAGTCTAACTTTAGCTGAAATTGAAAAACACTCTAACCTAGTTGCTATCAGTCAAGATCTTTTTATACCCAAACAAATTTACAAAAAAATAAACATCTCACTATTATGGGGAAGAGATATCTACGAAAACTCTACTTACAAAAAAAACATTGAAAAACTTTCAAAAGAATCAAACCTAAATTTATCTGATGACAACTTAAACTCGATAATGTCAATATCATTAATGGCTGCATTTGAGACATCCAAAGACAATTTAGCAATTGCTTTATACGAGATTTTAAAAAAACCAGAGTTGATAACTCTAATTCTTAATAGTGATTCAAAATCTTTAGATCTATTAATTGAAGAATTGTTTAGATTCTCTTCTCCGCTGCAATTTACAGTTAGGGTTAATAAAAAAGAGTTGGCATATGGCGATATAATAATACCTAAAAACTCTAAACTATACTTATCTATTGCTAGTGCAAATAGAGATCCAGAAGTTTTTGAAACCCCAGATACAATTGTGCCAAATAGAACCGTAAATAATCATTTGTCGTTTGGAGGAGGAGCTCATTTTTGTCTTGGCGCTCAAATTGCTCGTCGAGAACTTAGGTCCTGTCTTAAACCTTTATTGAACTTTTTAAAAAATTATGAAATAGATAAAGAAAAAGAGCCAATATGGTCCAAACAAATTTTCATGAGAACGCTAAAATCATTGCCTCTTCTACCTAAATCGGCTGTTAACTAATGCCAAACATTAATCTCCTCTTTGTATTTTTATATATTTCAATTAGTGGAATATTAGTTTTTATATTTCCCTCAAAAAAAAAATGGATAGCTATATTAATTACTAGTGTTTTGTTTTATTACTTAATTGCAGGATATAAAGTTTTAATTTTAATACTATTTAGCCTTCTTATATATCTCATTGGTTTATCTGTATCAAAAATAAAGTTTAAAACATATCTATTATCTCTAATCGTTTTAATACCACTAGTCATATCAAAATTTTTAACCTCAAATTCTCCTCTAGAAATTTATGCTAGCAAAGAAATATTAATGACGAATGAATTTAATTGGTCTTCCATTTTTATGCTCATTGGTATTTCTTATTTTTCATTTAATGCACTTAGCTACTTGATAGATGTTAAAAAAAGATTTATCGAGCCTGAAAAAAACTTTTTCTTTTTATTGCTCTATCTTATTTATTTTCCTACTCTTTTTTCTGGACCTTTACATCGGTATAAATACCTTTCGGAACAATTCAAAAACATAAAGATTACCAACGAGTCTATTTCTCATGGAATGCGTTTAATTCTCTGGGGCTTGTTTAAAAACATGGTTATAGGGCAACGTATCTACAAACTATTTAAACAATTAAATACAAGTGATATTAGCGGAGGCTATGTTTTATTGCTTGGATTCTTATTCTTCATCTACCTTTATTGTAATTTTAGCTCTTTTATTGATTTTTTCCAAGGCGTTTCTACCATTTTTAATATTAGCACTAAAAGCAACTTTAGTAATCGTGTTTACCTATCATCATCTAGACAAGAGTTCTGGAAAGGATGGCATATTACGCTAAATGAGTGGTTTAGAGACTACTTCTTTTTTATGCTCGCTAAACATGATCGGAAAAGAAAATATACAGATTTAATACTATTACTTACCTTTTTGCTAATTGCGCTTTGGCATGACCTTTCTTTTGCACTAATCCTTTGGGGTGTTTTCAATGGATTATGGATTGTTTTAGAAAGAAAAGTAAATATTCAAAAATTGCCATTTCCTAAATTTAGAAAAATATTAGGAATTGGATATCACATGTTTTTCTCTAGCATATTAGCATTAATATTTATTTCTCCAAGTCTTTCAGTTTTATTTGATAAAATATTATTGAAACCTTCCTTTATTTCTACAGAAATATTGTCCTTACAAACAGTTAATATTAGCATTATAATCGTTTGCCTATTAGTAATGGATTATCATTATAAAAAAGCAAAAAAGCAGCGATTTGATAGCTATTTAGAAACAAAACCAGTAGCAATAAGATGGTTTATTTATTTAAAAATGATTGTGTTCTTACTAGCATTTGGACTAAACCCAGGAATTGATAATTATTATATTATTTTTTAAAACAACTTAAAATGAAAATAATAAAATCTTTTATAAAAGGCATATTTATTGCTGGATTCATAATATCAATAGTTCTAATCTTTAATCGAAAAGAATCTAATCAAACTTCCTTATTCACAAAAGAAATAATTAAAGGTATTTCTGAAGCACCATTAGACACCTCTTACTACTTCCTTGGATCTAGTAGAGTACAAAGAAGTATTGACCCCATTCTAATGTCAAAAAAGTCAAAAAAAGAGAATGTCTATAACTTAGGCATAAGTGGATCAACTTTTTTGAACAATTGTATACTTGCTGATTATTTAATTAGAAGTAATAAAAAAAAGAAAATTTTTATTGAGCTGTCTCCAATAATTCCATCTTTAAAACCAGGTTTATTAAATTTTGCCGATGCCTCTTCTTTAAATCCTTTTAGAAGTATACTTCGCCTACAGAGAAAAGAAAGCTACTTGGATCAAGCAATGTTTCAACTAAAATTATACAATGATTATTTATTTTCAAAAATAAATATTAAAGAAGGATTGAAAAAACACATACCTGGTCTCTCAAAAAAAATATCTCATCAAATCGGTTATTCAGAAGATACAAAAAAAGGAGCCAAATCTATTACTTCATTTATAACTTACAAAGAAATTAATATTCAGCATAAAAGTAAAATTAACCTAAATAAATATCATAATTATATTGAACATCTAGATAGTTTAGCAGCTAGGCATCAAACTAAAATCGTTTTCTTTTTACCAATCACATATAAGTCTCCAAAAGAAAAAGACATTGTTATTCCTTTATTTCAATCGCTGAGAAGTAATCAAAAATTAGCTTATTCTAAGCATTTTATTTCAACAATAACAAATTCAGACTACTTATTAGATATTAATCATTTTAACAAATTTGGCGCAGAAACTTACACGTCATTATTATCTACATTAATTGAAAAATAAGATTGAAATCCAATTAATTGATAGCAGTTACTTCAACGCATAGACATTCACTTATAAGAAGCTTTCTTTTTTTTCTTTTTACGCCACCAAATAAAAAAACCGGTATCTGCTAATGATGTAACAAACTATACTTAACCAACAACAGTGTCTTACCTATTGCTAGAGTTTTTAAAACGAGTTTGTTGACACCCATCTTAAATAAAGCAGTACTTAATTTTTATACAAACAACTTATTAAGAAGCTAGGAACCAAAACAAATCCAAGATACTTACTCTGCTTGTAATGAGCATTACTTTAAATATTTAATAAAACTCATACTATTACCCAACACTCTAACTATTAGAACACCTTTATCAATTGGATGAAAAAATATGGTATGGGCTTTAAACCTATACCTAGACAACATCTTATCTTTAATTGCAATGTATTCCCTTCCAATTTCTGGTTGTTCACTTAGCTTATTAAAAACAGCCAAGAGACTATCTCTGTAAAGTTCTGTTTGTTGAATTCCAAATTTGTTAATACTATAATTCGCAATTGTTCGTAAATCATTAACAGCTTCATTACTTAAAACAACCCTATTCTCTAGATTCATAAGATTTGATTGCTTCATTAAAAATAGTATCTACAGATTCATTTGATACACCACTTTCTAATCCATCGAGTAAAGCATCATATAAATCAATACCATTCTTTCTATTCTCCTGATCTTTACGAACAATATCTCTTATGTATTCGCTATCGTTAGTATAAAAACCTTTTTCTATAAGGCTCTTTATATATGTTTCTTGCTGTTCTGTAAAACTTATCGATTTTCTAACGACTCCCATAACTGCACCATTATTATTAATATTGATGCAAAATAAGGAATAAATCATTAGGATACAACAAATTAGGGTGTTATTATAAGTGTTTCAGCTTCTTTATTATTGACATCATCAATAACGAAATAACAAAACTCAGCATAAAATAAATGTTAAAGAAAAACTTAGTATTAGACCTATTAATACAAAGAACCGATGCTTTAAGTAAAGAATTATTTTTAATAACATTTTACGAGAGAACTTACTCCCTAAAAAAGAGATAACCCTATAAACATTACGTTTATAGGGTTATTCTGTGGTCCCACATGGGCTCGAACCATGGACCCCCTGATTATGAGCAGACGCATATTTGAAAATACAAATACAATATCATTCACAAATAATTGATAATCAAATCATTAGTGATTTTTAACGTCAAAGCAATTCATTTGAAACCAAAGAGATGTTTGCAAATTGTTTGCAAATATTTTTCATAACTTAGGGTATATGAATACTCTTATAGCCTTAATGTTAGACAAAAGGAGAATGAAAAAAGATGGCAAATATCCCATCATTTTCCGCCTCACTCATAATAGAAAAACTACTTCTATTGCAACTGGTTTTTCTATTCTTGAGATTTATTGGGATGAAAGAAAAAAAGAGGTAAAACATAATTATAAAGAAGTAGAATCTGTTCGGTTGTTAAACCATTTACTTTTAAAGGAAAAAGCTAGAGTAAGCAATCTTATAAATAAATTATATGAGAAGGGAGATCTTCATTACATCTCTTTGCAACAGGTTAAGCAACATATTGTTCGGAAAACCAATTATGATTCTTTTTTAGAATACGGTACTTATTTGGCTGATGAACTGAAATCTGTTCGCAGATTTGGAACAGCAAGGTCTTACGAGTGTACTGTCAAAATCCTAAAAACATTTGTTAAGCAAAGCGATCTAAAGTTTAATGAAGTAAATTATTCCTTTCTTAAAAAATTTGAAAAATTCCATTTAGCAAAAGAGAACAACAATCTCAATGGTTTGGCAGCCTATATGCGAACTATTAGAGCCATTTATAACAAAGGCATAAAAGATGGTACTATAGAAAAAGAAGCTTATCCATTTGCTGAATACAAGATAAAGACCACACCAACCAAGAAAAGGGCTTTAGATATTTCCTATATTAAGAAAATAATGGAGCTAAATGTTCCAACAGAAGATAAGTTATTCCATGCAAGAAACTATTTTTTAATTTCCTATATGCTTTATGGTATTCCTTTTATGGATATGGCTTTCTTAAAATTATCCAATATAAAAAATGGAAGGATCGTTTATCAACGAAAAAAGACTTCAAAAAGTTATGATATAAAAATATCAGAACAGCTCTATCAAATACTTATATTTTATCTGAGAGATAAATCTAAACAGGATTATATTTTTCCTATTATTCAACGTGAAAAACCCGAGCAACAATATGCTGATGTAATCAGAAAGAGGAAGATATATAATAAAAAACTTAAAAACATAGCGGTATTATGCGAAATAGATCAATGTCTAACATCTTATGTTCCTCGCCATAGCTTTGCCACCAACGCAATGTTAAATAATATACCTATACAAGCCATTTCTTCTATGCTTGGACACTCCAAACTGAATACCACTCAAATCTATCTTAAATCGCTTCCTAATGTGATGTTGGATGAGTATAATGAGCGGTTAGTACTTTAGTTGTAAATGCGTTAGGCTTCAATTTAAATAGAATAATTAATAATCGAAATTTAAAAGATTATTATTGGTTTATAGAGGGCAAAACACAAAAAACGACAATTAAACTTTAATCAGGTTTTCAACTTGTACTTTCTGAGATTTCAGTAGAAACGATTAATAAATAGCTTCGCTATTTATTAATCGTTTCTACTTGCTTTCAAATTTTTATACCAACCAGATGGTTCTGGGTAAATAATCATGAAGTTATAAGATGCAGCTTTGGCTACCAAAACTTCTCAATAATTACTAGAGATAGCTTGGAGTTATTCTTCTGTAACCAAATCAGAGGTGAATCCGTTTGTTTGAAACAATATCATTTGTTGTCTAATAATTTTCTAATTGAGTAAAAAAAGTGTTTGATTAGGCGTAAGTCTTTACAGGTAATTTCTATTAGGATTTTCAAAGGAAAACATGATCCAAGGAGTTGGAGTATTCTGTCATATTAAAATTAAATGACTTATAGAAAAAAAAGTTTAAGGGAAAATTCTTACTTTTACTGGTATTAATATAACTAATAGTTAGTTTGAACAATAAGATTTTATATAAAAAGGAAAAATATCCAATATCTGCAAAATGGCTTCTTAATTTTAAAAAGTTCAAAGAATATGTGGCACTATATAAAAAATATCCCGTACAGGGTGATAATCCTAAAATAAGCAATTGGGTTTCTGCTCAAAGAACAAGACACAAGTATAATAATTTGGGGACTTCACGTGTTGAGCTATTAAATCAATGGGGGTTTATATGGGAAAATAATGACATTAATACTTGGGACACTAATTGTTTAATACTTAAAAAATATATTGAAACTAATGGTATCTACCCTCGTCCAGTAAATAAGCCTAGGCTAGCAGCTTGGGTTAGTCAGCAACGTCGTAGAAAAGAAAAGAATAAACTATCGCAGTATGAAATTGATAAACTAAATGAAATTAATTTTGTTTGGATAAGTATTGTCACTAGAAAATGGGAGAAAAAATTGCAAAAACTACAAGAGCATATAGATAAATACAATTCATATCCTAATATAAATACAAATGAAAGATTGTCCGATTGGGTACTTCGATTAAGGGCAAAGGAGCAAAAAGGAGAATTAAGTGCTATTAAGATTAAAAAACTTAATGAGTTTGGGTTTGTTTGGTCTTCTTTTAAACAAAACGAATGGGAAGAGGTGTGCTTATTATTAAAAAAATATCTAGAAAATCATAAGTACTATCCTACACAAAGAAAGAATCAAAAATTATTCTCCTGGGTTGCTACCCAAAGAAAAAAGAAACTCCATGGAAAATTAAGCCCTTTAAGAATAGAAAAACTAAATAAAATTGGTTTTAAGTGGACAGCTGTAAAACAAATTGATTTATTGTGGGACAATACATATCATGAATTAATAGCCCATTTAAAAACCCATGATGCTTATCCCGATGTAAATACAAATAAAGCGCTGAGAGGTTGGGTGTATACACAAAGGGTTCATAAAAATGACAAAAAATTAAGTGATTCGAGAATAAGAAAATTAAATAAAATTGGATTTATATGGGCATCCAAAGCCTCCAACCCTCATTGGGAGCGTGTTTTTTTAGCTTATAAAAAACATTTGCAAATACATAAATCCTTCCCCACTAGTACTTTCAATAAACCATTATATAGATGGGCATATGGTCAACGAATAAAGATGAGAAATGGAGAACTGACTCTACTTCAAATAAAAAAGTTAAATTCCATTGGATATGTCTGGGACTTAAGCAAATAGCGTTTTATAAAAATAAATGACTATTTTCATGTGTTTTATTTTTTATATAGAATATTTTTCCTACATTTGATTAGCAAAATAACCTACTGATTAAAAAATTTTGTTACATCCCCAAGAGTTCGATATCACTTTTCAGAATTTTTTTCGGTAAATAGCAACCTCATTAATAACGTATGATTGCCATAATTTGGTAATTGTAACGGTAACCTCATTGTTTAGTAGTACAGCATCAAATGTTGTTATGTATAATCATTTTCGATTATACCTATATGGCTTTGATAAAAAGCAATCATTAATGCTAAATACTGAACGAGATAAGAAATAATAAAAAGTACGTTAATCAGTTAAACAATCAAAAAAGGGAACAGTAAAAAAGCAAAAAAACAAACACCAAAAGTTCAAAAAACAAAAGGAAGTAGTTAAGACTGTAACCAAATAAACAGTTAAAAAAAGCGAAGAGCCAATAGCCAATGGCGAAGAGGGCTTAATCGATTAAACAATATCAAGAGTCCAAGTAAGTAAAATAAAGGGTTTGAGTAAGCAAAATAAACAATAATAAATTAGAAGAGATGTCCAGAAGAAAGAACGATTTTATATCGAGTGCAATACGTCCCAAGGTAGTAATGAGTATAGGAAACAAGTTTATTACTCATTTTAAGAAAATTACACTTAATCAGAAGATAAATGAGCATCATACTTTTGAGATCGTCTTGGATCATGATGTTGTAGAAGAGCTGGGTTCGCATACTTTGGATAGAAGTAAGGATTGGCTAGGTACCAGTCTCACCATCTCTTTCTCTGATAAGGATTTTCTTGGTTATATAACTGGAATTCAGATGTTACACACCGAAGGTTTTGATGGAGATATTATTATTACTGGGGCTTCCCCAACGTTATTATTGGAAGCTGGGCCACATACGCAATCATGGACAGAAAAGAGCCTAACTACCATTATCAATGATGTGGTGAAGGATGTAAACATGCAAGTAGCTATTGCTCCCACCTATAAAGAAGTTATTCCATACGAAGTACAATATAATGAGAGTCATTTTCATTTTTTACAACGGATGGCATCCAAATACAACGAATGGCTGTTTTATGATGGAACGCAACTCTGTTTTGGAAAACCAAGCTTAGCAAAAACCACCACCTTACAATATGGGCAGGATATGCATAATGTCGATATACAAATGCAAACTTTTGCTACCCGAAAAAAACAAATCTCTTATCATGCGGCACAAGACAATCAATTTGCCGATAAAACAAGAAATACAGTAAACGGACTTAATGAGCTTGGTTTTGATGCTTTTGAAGCCTCCAAAAAGTTATATACTATAGTTCCACAAGAGCTTTCCCCTTCTTATGTAGAAGACAAAATGCGAATAGATAGGGAATTAGCCCGCTCACAATCGGAAGCTACCGCCTTAGGAAATGTATTTAAAGCCACGAGTAGCAAAGCAGGACTTGGATTAGCATCGGTAGTAAAAATAAGTGCAGCGCGTTTTAAGAACATCGATTTTGATATGAGTACCATGACGCAAACGAGTATCAAAAAGAAAATCAATTTTGATATCAAGCAATATGGGGAATATATCATCACAGAAATTGTCCATACGGCAAACAATAATTACGAATATTCAAATGATATTACTGCCCTTCCTGGGGGATTAGAAGTGCTTCCAGCACCAGAAATAACAAAACCAATAGCACAACCCGAATTGGCAAAAGTTATTTCCAATACCGATCCAAAAAACCAAGGACGAGTACAAGTACAGTTTTTCTGGCAAAATGGAATTATGCGAAGCGATTGGATTCGTGTAATGACTCCCGATGCCGGAAAAGGAAATGAACATAGCAAAAACCGAGGCCATGTATTTATTCCAGAAACAGGAGATCAGGTCATGGTAGGTTTTGAATATGGAGACCCCAATAGACCTTATGTACAAGGAGGAATGTTTCATGGCAGAAACGGAGCAGGTGGTAAACAAAACAACAATATCAAAAGTATTATTACCCGATCTGGTCATATGATTGAGTTTAATGATACTGATAATGCAGAGAGTATTACGATTACGGATAAAAACAAGAATATTGTTTTTATAGATACGGCAAATAACAATATCGAGATAAGTGCTAATGAAACGATGACATTTAATTGCAAAAACATGAATATAAATGTTGCTGAGAATATGAATACAATGGTAGGTAATCATATAAGCGAAAATGCGGGGCAAAATATTAACATGGTTGCTGGTACAAACATCAGTCAAATAGCTGGGAACGATTTTGTTAATAAAAGTATCAATATGAGTGAAGAGGTTGATGAGAATATGGATGTTTCTGCAAAACTGTCTCAAGATGTAGTAGGTAAATTAGATATTGCAAGTACAGTTGAAAATCTTAATTTTAATAGTTCTAAGAGTATTGTTAGTAACACTAATGAACAATCTAATTTTCAATAAGCATGGGAAGCATAATACGTAAGGCTAAGAACATGTATAAAATTGTAGAAGAAAACTACATTACCAAAGTTGGGGGTACCTTAACTAAAACTGCTGAAGAGATAGGTGTTTATACTACAGATGGAGATATAAGTCTTTATTCTAATACCTCTATTGAAATGAAAGCAGAAGAAGAGATTGTTTTAGGTGAGTATGTTGATCCACCTGAACCAAAAGAAATATTAAGTGCAACTTTTATAGCTGCTATACAGTTTTATAGATCAAAAGAGCATATAGATGGTAAGTATGGTACAAAAGACAGTAGCTATAAAGGTGCGTTTGGGTTTGATAAGTTTGACCCTAAGATACATGCAGAAGGTTTGGCACAATATTATCAAAAGCTAGGTAGCATACAACCCACAAAAAAAGTGTTGGAGCAAAATATTTATTTTTGTCCACATATATCCCTTTGGCCTCCACAGCCCAATAAAAATCCTTCAAGAGCCTCTAGTAAAGCAACGCTGTATATACAGGCAGAAGAAGCAACCACAAAAATAGATGCTAAAGGCAAAGTAATGTTAAAGAGCAGCAACCCTAGTGCTATAAAAGTTCCAACCACTCCAATAGAACTAGAAATAGGAGGCGCTCCAAAGGCAGTAACAATAGAATGTTTAAACGTTTTTGCTCAGGAGGTAGTTATTACAGTAACATCTGAGGGAGATCCAGCTAAAAAAATCGGTAAACTTATTGTTTACCCAAATGATGTTCGGTATAAGACTATTATTCAGCCTGTGGAAATAAAATTTTCAACTACAGAAAGTAAAGTTGTAACAAAAAGACCTCACACCCCCTTTTTTAAAAGCCTATTAAAAGATTTTAATACCACAGCTTTTAACCAAGCTTACATTTATGGAGAATTAGCAACAGATACACATCAAATAACATTAACTAAAGCACAGTTTAATAAGTTTTTTACAAATGAAGCAGATGGCAACCAGTATCTTATTAAAAAAAATGAGACAGACTCTACAACTCAAGAATATAGTGCCTTGGTAGAAAACCGTTATGCTTCATTACTTGTAAACAAGGTAGGGCAAATTAAAGCAGAAGAACAATTAAAAAGAACAATTAATGCTCTCCTTATAGCTTTCGATAATGAGTATAGAGATAAAGGTAAAGTAGAAAAACAACATAAAAACAAAATTGCTAAAGAAGCATGGGGACACCAAAAAGTGGTGGCTGCATATACGGCTTACCAAAATGCTTTAAGCAAATATAAGAATACAGGTAAAGCTGGAAGGCTAAAAAAAACGGATACTATACATCTTTTTTATTCAACAGAAATTCACGCAGCTAGAAACCCTTCTGCTAAAGTTTTGGCTTACTCCTCTAAAGGTACAGGTGTTGCTCATGTATTTAATGCAGCCCTAATAGCAAACAAACCTAACCCAGATGTATTGCATGAAATAGGCCATAGTTTAGGATTAGATCATACGTTTGATAGTGATAAACTTGGCAAATACGAGGATCGACAATCTGGTAAAACTTATAAAGAGGATGTAGAAAAGGAAATTGATGAATTGAAAGATAAAATTGGCAGAACAAAAGATAGAATAAAAGTATTAAATAAGGGTAATGATTTTAGAGCATATTTAGAAATAGAAAATGCTACACAGAATAAAAGTTGGTTTCTAAAAAACATTGATGGTGTAAAGTCCCAATTTATAGATAAAATATTTGAGGCTATAGCCTTTGAAGAGCAGCCTTTTGTAACAAATAATTCAGCAGAAATCACAAAGTTAAATGCCGATATAACAAAAACAAAAACTAAGATTGTAACATTAGAAAAGAAAACAACAACGGATGATTTAAAGACCTATCCTAATAGTAAAAGTCAATCAAAGACTATAGAGAATTATATGGATTACCCACAAAATACATCAGGAACCGCAAACTCGGATATGGAGCGTAAAGTATTCTATAAATGGCAATGGGAGCAGATGCGCACTGTTGGTAAAAATAAATATTTTAAACAATTACCATGATAAAAAAAAAGACATCTTTTCTTTTCATTCTTCTTTTTCTAATTAGCTTTCTTAGCCTATATGCTCAAGAAATAAAAGGAACTGTAAAAGACAGTAAAACTAATACTTCTTTAGCAGGAGTAATTGTAAAAATTAAAGGAGGAACGGAATACATAGTAACAGACTTTGATGGAAATTTTTTGTTAAACGCTAAAATCGGTGACACTTTAGTTATGAGTTATGTTGGTTATGAATCAAAAGAAATAATGATTTCTAATAAGAGATTGTATAATGTATTACTGCACGAAACAGAATATGATTTTGGTATAACCTTTTCAGAAGTAATTGATGATAAAATGCATAATTTATATTTTGATTTCAGTTTTCAAAATAATTTTTCGATGGGTTACCGTTATTCTTTTTCTAATCGGTCAAGCAGAAAAAATAAGACTAATGATGAATTAAATAAAACAAAACTTGGGAGTTTTCTTTACCGAAATATTGATATTGGAATTGAAGGATTATTTAATAATAAGGATATAGATGCTATTAGTCCATATATACAGTTTAATCGTTTTTCAATTTTAGATATAGGCTCTAGAAATATCAGACTAGATATTGAGCCATATATCAATATTGGGGTAGCTTATTTTTTTAATGAAAAAAAAGCGTTTTCGAAATTTGATATAGGAACCACTTTATTAAAGTTAAAAATAAATGGAAATACCAGTTTAGACTTTGATGTAAAATACACTATTGTTGAGAATCTAAATAATGTATTTAATTTCAGTTTAGTTATAGGGAGTAAGTCAACAATAACTAGACATTATTATTAAATGTATTGAAGGTATTGCTGACTATATTTATGATAAAAGCTCAAAAAGTAACTGTAGAATGTCACAAGGAAAGCACCAAAATCCTACCAATAAGAGGTTTGCAAATGGCAATGAAATAATGTGCCCTGTTAGTAAAAAAAATATAAATAGATGAATGAAGAATACACTATAATAAAACCTATAAAAACAGAAAAGGATAAGCAACACGATGCCAGATTTACGGAAGAAAAGGTAGGACTTGGACTTAATATAAGCACAGCTTTACGTGGATATCTATTTACAAGGACTTATGGTGTTACAATAGAAAATTATGATGCACAAAAAGATAAAACTTCAAAAATACAGTTCGAAATGGAAATTACCCTTAGGAATTTTCCAGGAGAAAAATATTATGAATATACACTAGATAAAAAACAAGTATTTATCAATAAAAAAAAACCAATTACTATAGTTGAAAAATTAGCAGTACAAACACTAAGAGCAGTTTACCCTTTAGAAGTACAAACAAACGCTATAAACAAACCAGTAGCAGTCCTTAACCATCAGGAAATTCTTGAACGCTGGAAAACAATAAAAGCAGTTATTTTAAAAGAGTTTACTGGCAATGCCATTACTAATTATGTTTCTAAGATGGAAAAAGCATTGAATTCTGAAGCAGCTATATTACGGTCACTGCAGGAAGAACTGTTTTATAGTCTTTTGTTTAATGATATTAACAGTAAATATGGAAGTGAACAACAAAAGGAAACCAGCATTAATTTTCCATTACTAGGCTTTAAACAACCTTTGGTTTTTAAAGGAACACAAAAGTTAAATACTTATAAAACCTATTATCAAACGGCATTAGTTGAGTTTGAAGCAAACCTTAAAAACGAGGATGTTAATGCAAATTTAAAGATTGAGTATGATTTAGAGTCCAAAAGTTTTGTGCTAGAGAATTGTACTGCTCAATGTTTGTTAAAACACAAAGATACACTGTTAAAATCTGTAACTGTAAAGGTATATCATTTAAAAGAAAAGCCTACCCTATGGAAGTATGCTAGTGAAATGCAATCAGAAATAAGACAACGGCATAGAAAACGAAGGAAAAATGAAAAAGCACAGGAGCCCAAAAAGGGCTTAAAAGAACAATTTTATAACTGGTTAAACACTTAATAATATGGGATTAACAGGAAACCTAGTATGTCATGGAGCAGAATGCGAATGCGAACAAGGCGATACACCAGATAAACTTATTGTAGAAACACAAAGTAAACATTATATAAATGACCCTGAAGGATCAGAAAAACTAATGGCTACTGATATGGAAATTGGGCAGCCTTTTGAGAAGAAGACCTTTGGGCAATGCAAATTGCAGCCTACACCAAGTGGATATAAACCCTGCCAGCCTACCATAACTGAATGGACAGAGTTTTATGATAAAGTAAAACTAGAAGAAAATGGAGGATATCCTTTGCTAGAAGGTAGCAAAGCTACTTGTGCCATTGCGGGTGCTCCCTGTGTAAGTATTACTTTTCATGGGCAAGTTGGCGAACCTTCAGAATCTAGTTTTGAAGAGGCAGAAGAAGATGTAATTAGTCAGGTGAATCCTTTGGTGAATCCAAAGCAGAATAAAGAAAACAACCCTTTTGATAACATTAAAATAGTATAAGACTATGGATAGGTTTAGAATTATATATTCAAGTAAAAATGTTATTGATTGGAATCCAGAATCTCGTACATTAGTTATTGAAGATACAGGAAAAGTAGAGTTTTATATAGAAACTATTTCTCCTACAGATACAGATGCTGAAGATTTAATAAAGAATTATAAATTTGATTTTTTTGATGCAGTAAATGGATCAAATTATAGCTTTTTTAAAGTTGACAAAAAAGGCAATAAAATACCAGGAACAACTACAGATGTATATAATGGAAAACGGTATACCATAAAAGCTAAACCAGGATATAAAGGAGATCTTTTTTGGGTAGAATTTTTTGATGAAAGATCAAAGTTTTCAGAATCTAGAAACAACCTTAATACTCATGTTTTGGGTATGTTTCTTAAATTTGATCGTCCTAAACCAATTATTGAAAAAGTAGAATGGTTAGACCCAACAACAAAAAAAGTAGTAACTGAAAAAAGTTTGGGGCAATATGCAATTTTACGCATAATGGCTAAAAATCTTGAACAAGAAACGATAAGAATTTCATTATGGGAATACGATGGAGATAAAAAATCTATTGAAACAAAAATATCAGGAAAACCAAACCATGTATACGCACATGTTGGCTATAAAGGAGGTAGTGGTTATACCTATTCACAAATCTCAAGAGAAGATATTGACCCCAAAACTGGCGAAAAATGGAAAGGGACAGTAGCTTCAATGGATTTTGGCTTTTCTATTGACCATGATGTTATGAAAGAAAAGTTAAATAAAGATGGAGCATTAGATATTTTGGTACATCTTAACCCTGCTTGGATTCAAGATAGAGATGGTAAAGATAATATGGCTGATAATTCTGGCGATAAAGTTTGGTTTTCTGATCTGGAAATTCGTGTAAAAATAGATCATCCAAGACTTCCTGTTTATGATGACACCCTTTCAACATCAGGCTCAAAGTCTGGATTGTATTATGGGAAGTTAGATGTAAACAAAAAAGTAGTTACAGAAGCAATTCCTCTAGAAGCTTCAAAAATGGTAGCTGCCATTGTACAAAATGATAGCGAAATGGAAGCTAAGGGTTATGAACCCTGTAAGTTTACATATATTAAGCTAAGTGAAGGAGGTAGAAAATCTGTTTTATTTAAAGAAGCTGCAATGGTAGCAACCAGTTTAAACGATTTTAAAGTACTAGTCGGTAGTAAAGAAAAAGGAACTAAAACCATCACAATAGATTTAGATGATACTGATGAAAAAGATCCTAAAAAGAAACTCGTCGTTTGTAAAGATGTAAAGGGATCAGACCCTAATAATCCTCATAAAAACAATACGTTTGATACACATAATTTTGATGAGAAGTATGTAAAGACCAAAAAAGATAACCAACTTGTTTTAGCAGTATATGCAGAAATACCAGATGTACCTACGGCACTAAAAAATGCTTGGTTACCTAATATAGAACCAATACCACTAAAAGTATTGGTACAAACTTGTAGGTACCAACGTTGGGTAAATATTGCTTGTTATCCCGATTTGCAGTACGAAATTAGTTTTAAGTCTAGCTCTGAGGCAGATACTTTGTACGAGTATAAAAGTAAAAACTTTATAAAACGTGATTATAAAGGAAGTTTAGGCTTATTTAAAAAGAAAAAGGATAAGAAAAAGCGTAAAAAACAAAATAGTTCAGCTCTTAAAGAATATAAAAAAGAACAAAAAAATAAAAATCTGAATGATATTTTTGACTATAGTGGACTTCAAATAGGGTTTGAGTACAGTTTGGGAGGTATAAAACAAGGAGAAATAGCTATTGATGGTGAACATCCAGTATTTAATGCCATAGACACCTTTACGTATATTACTAGCACTATTCGTAAACTATGTTTTGATGAAGAAGTAGAACAAGCCGAAAAAGACCATGACCCCAAAAAAGTTAAAGGACGTAAGAAAAAACGAAAAGACCATTTAAAAAAGCTAAAAAAGACTGGTAAAGATTTACAAAGAGATATAAAAAAGAAAAGTAAAAAACTCGGCAAAAAAGTAGATAAGCTAGCCCCATTTAGTATAGCTATTAAACCGCCAGTTTTTGGAGGTAGTGTAGCTTGGAAATTAGCTCCAAGCACACAAAAAGGACTAGAGCATGAGTTAGGCACAGAATTTTCTATAAATTTTAAAGCAGACCCACTTATAGAAATAGAAGGAAGGTTAGACCTCCTGTTTGTAGCCACCAAAATACCCTATATAGGACAAGCTGTTATGGGCTTACAAAAAGTAGCCGATGGTGCTGGTGTAGCTGACGATGTTTGGAATTGGTTTGTTGATTTATTTAATGGTGATGAAAAATACAAAATTGATATTGATATAGACTACCATCTAGATCTTATAGTGTCTGCGGCATATAAACCTACATGGACAGCGGGTAAATACCATACTATAGATGGCTTTGAGTGGGGTGATTTAAGTGCCATTACTGAGTTTCAATTTGGTATTGAGGCTATGTTAAAACTCAATATCAAGGTGGGTGATTTTAAAGGAGAAGCCTTCATAGGCGGCTCTGCAAAAGCCAAGTGGGTGGTGCAAAAGGCTAAAAGTAAAGATACTGGAGAGGAAGTATGGCAAATAGACTACCAAGGGCTATATGTAGTTTTTGCTGCGAACATTAGTGCTAAGAATAAAGATGATGTTAAAAATCCTAAAAAAGAAGAACCAAAATCAGGCGATAGGTTTTTAATACAAGGCCCGCTTACTTTCGAAATAAAAATTTAATAAAGCAATGAAATACCTAATTATATTCTTTTTACTTATAAGTACTTGTAATAATAACAACCATAATAATAAAATAAAAATGGAAGAGCTAATACCAACACAACAGATAGCCAAAGAAAAACAATACAGATACATTATAAGTATGGGGGTGTATTTACCATTTGAGCTGTATCTAAATGATATTTTAATAAAACGAGGTGCTACAGGCGTAAGCTCGGCAGTAGAGTTAAATCCGTGGCTGCTACGCAATGAAACCTATAAAGTTACTATAAAATTTTTCCCCGATGTAGGTGGTGATACCGTTGTAAATATGGCGAATGAGCAATTGCCGTATCGGTTAGATTTTTATAAAATAATTACAAACGATAAAAAAGACATAGAAAGTCAAGATCCGCCTATTAACCTACCGTTGGTTACTACTAGTGAAGATTTACCTTATTTTGAACAAAGTTGGGATATTGAGGTTAAAGATTTACCTTATGAGTTAGAGGGTTGGAGTAATGGGCAAGACCTTAGTAAATGGGATAAAGATCTGTTGCTAAAAAAAGTAGTATCACAATACCAAAAATTACGAACTATTTTAAATGATGGGGAGGCTAATGAGTTTAATAGATTGTGTTTACAAAGAGATAAAGAAACTAATGTTTTTAACTATGATTATAATTCGAGAACTACTCTCGAAGAATTCGAGAGTAATTCTCAAAGAATTCGAGAGTATGCGGAAGGAAATATGGTTGATATTGAAAATTTTAAGCTAAAAATTTATGGTAAAAACAATCAACTTGTTTCTTTAGAAAGAATAGATGAAGGAAATAAAGGAGAAGGTGTTTTAAGAACATTAGAGCCCGATGGAGCAATCAGGATTTATAATTTAAAACTCTATCTCCCAAAAGACAGTAATGAGTTTGTTATAATACGGAAATGAAAAATATAGCCAATAAGGTTCTTTTATTTTTTTGTTTGATTATAATTTCTTGTAACACTCAAAATGACGAAATTATAAATATAAAGACTAAATTAAAAGAGAGTATTACATCTATGCAATCAACTTTAGATTTTATAGAAGAGGGCTTTATTATGTCTCCATCAATATCAAATAAAGATGGTTTATTAAATGATAGTGATTTTGAAGATGAGTTTAAGATAAAAGATTCTGTTTTACTTAAAAACGAGTTTGAAAAAGAATTTGAAGAAACATATTTTAAACAAGACTTACAGTACCCTTTGTCTTCTAATGTATTGTTAAGGTGTGATTTATATGACTTGGGTAAAATACTTGGAAAGTTCAATTATTATAACAATAACCATGATGAGTCTCCTGATTTTTTAGTTAAAAAAATTGTGTTCATAAACAAAACTCAAAAAACAAATTCTTTTACTACAGGAGACGGTTCGATTGAATTAAAGACAGCAAAACCTATTAAAAATATCGAGATTGTAATCAATTACCAATTCCCTACTATTAAGAGTGTTGAGTTTAATGAGGTCAAGACAAAATTAAACTTTGAGCAAGAAAATATTTTCTTGAAAAATATAACTAAAAACGAAGCCACTTTTATAATTCCTAATACATTAAAAGATAGAATTGTAGCAGTAAATGGTATTTATGCTGATGGCAGAGTACTGAAAAACATAGGAGAAACGTCTAGAGAATTACCTTCAGAAGAAGAATTATTGTTCTTTAGAAAAATGATAAGTTTTCAAAAAAAAGCTGTTGATAAAATTGAAAATAATGATTTTGAAACGTTAAAGGAATTAAATGATTTTTTAAAGAAAGAGAAACCTAAAAGGTTAATGTCAAGATCCGTAAATCTAAAAAAAAGAACTATTACATATCATTTTTCTGGAAATGTAAAGTCAATAATATTATTCATGAAAAAGAAAAAAAACAATTTTCATGAGAAAACAATTATTATAGAGAAAGATAATTTTTTTAATGAAAACGATAGAAGACAAAAATATTTTGTAATAAAAGATACTATTACAAATAGAAAAGGTTTGGTCAATGTAAATGGGCAGTTAATAATTCCAGCCAAGTATACTGGATATTCTATAGATACTGACCCCCCATTCTGGTCATACTGACCCCTCTACTGATTTGGTATTAAAAAGATAAGTCATGACAAAATTACAGTTTTTTTCTAAGACTATTTCCTTTGAGTTCTATACGATGTGATGAATGCACCAATCGATCTAAAATTGCATCGGCTATTGTAGCTTCCCCAATGATTTCGTACCAGCTTTTTACAGGGAGCTGACTGGCAATAATAGTGGAGTACTTTCCATGTCTATCTTCAATAATTTCCATAAGATCCATTTGTTGTTTTTTGTCTAGATGGGTGAGTCCAAAATCATCTAATATTAATAATCCAGCTTTAGCAATACGTTCAAAGAGCTTAAAGATACTCCCGTCTAGTCTTGCCATTTTGGTTTTTATCAGTAATTTCTGAGTATTAAAATAGAGTACTTTGGTGCTCTGTGCGCAGGCTCTATGTCCTAGTGCAGAGGCAATAAAACTTTTGCCACATCCTGTGGCTCCTGTAATAAGTATAGACTCTCCTTTTGTAAGATATTGTCCAGTGGCCAGTTCTGTGATCTGAGATTTATTAAGCCCTCTACTAGCGCCATAGCTCAGTTCTTCTACAGTGGCACTATATCTGAACTTGGCTGTTCTTTTTAAACGTTCAAAACGTCTATTGGCACGATCTTCTTCTTCGCTTTGTAGCAATATCTCTAGGCCTTCACTTAGCGATAGTTCATGATGTTGTCTAGTTTCCATAAGGGCTTCCCAGCGATGGGACATCCCTATTAAACGCAATTGTTTTAGGTGGTTTTCAATGTTTGTCATTTGCTATTGATTTAAAATTAAAGTTGTTATTTATAGGAGTTTGCTCCTCTAATATTATTGTGTTTGGGTAATGGGGCATCAGGGACATCCTGAGTAGCTTCTACCATTTTATTTTCCAAGATTCGTTTTAAAAAACCATAGGAATAATTGCTACATTGCATGGCAATTTCACAGGCTTTGATAAATTCTCCAGTATCGGTATGCTTGGAGAGTTTCAAGATCCCCTCACTGGTTCTATAGAGTTGTTCAGGGTATTTATCCTGTTTAAACAACGCATTAATGTATTGATAGAGCGTCTCAGAATGGCGATACCCTCTTTGCATATAGTATGTTGGACTGCGCTGTTTATAGTATTGATGAGTAGAACATAAATGTTCCTTTTGGGTGGTGTATCCTGATTTTTTTAAACTTCTGGGATGCGTTGCAATAAGCGTCCCTCGATCTCCAAAGATTCGTACAATACTTCTGGTATAAATGACTCTGGTTTGCCTTCCTATATAAGTAAAAGGCACGCTATAGTGATGTTTATCAGTCCCTAGATAAATATGATTGTTATGCGCCACCTTGAGGCTCTTATAATATTTCACCTCAAAATCATGGGTAGGTAGCGGTGATAAAGTTTGTTTCTCATCGGCAATAAACTTCTCTACCCTTGAGTAATCCTTTTGCTGCATACGGGTTTGGTTGTGTGCCTGCATTTTATCTTTAATAGCCTTGTTCAAACTAGTAATATCGAAGAATTGCTGGTGGCGTATTTTGGCATATACCCTGGAGTAGATTAGTTTTACCTGATTCTCGACCAATGCCTTATCCTGTGGCTTCCTTACCCTTGCAGGAGTAACGGTAGTGGTGTAATGATTGGCAAAATCCTCCAAAACCTTGTTAATGGTAGGTTCATATCTACTGGCTTTAACTACCGCTGCTTTTAAGTTATCGGGAACCAATGTTTGAGGGACTCCTGATAAATCCTTTAAACAACATTGCAAGGCATGGATAAAATCATCTGTCTTTTGGCTAGGTACAGCCAAGGCAAAAGCATAGTCCGAATAAGGGAGACATGCAACAAAAACCTGTACGGGTATTTCTTCTCCCGTTTCTTTATCGATATAAGATAAAAGCTTCCCTGCAAAATCAATATAAAGTTTATCACCAGGATGATGTTCTAAGCTTAAAGAAGGCTTGCCTGCTTTATAATGTTGTCGTAAAACAGAGCAGAACTGACTGTAACAATAATGATTATCTGGAGATCCAGATTTGTATTCTTCCCATAGAACCATTCGGTTAACACCAACCTTATTGAGCTCTTTGGCGTAATAGTCTAACTGCTCTTTTAAAGGCTGATAACGAGCATCTCTATAAGCGGGATTCCCAGGTAAAAGTGAAGCTTCCAATTCAGGGTCCTCTAAGGCAAGCAGTGTTGCTATGGGGATACCGCTTACGGTAACTTTGGCTACATAATTCTTTACCGTGTTTTTACTCACACCAAGGATTCTGGCTATGGTTTTATAGCCTTTGCCCTGATGGTGCATTCTTAATAATTGTTTTACAAGACTCATACGTTTTGGTTTTCCAGCCATAGACTATCTTTTGATGGTTAAAACCATCAAGTAAAACCAAAATCAAATAACCAAAGGGGTCAGTATAGTCCAGAATCTTATAAAGAATTACTCGCTTAGAGGGGGCAATATCCTCCAGAATAATACAAAACCAACTCCAAAAGGGGGTCAGCTTGATTCAGAATAACAATACAAAAGCGTCCAAAACTATTTTTGAACCCAAATTTGGCTATCTTTTAGTGTAGAGGGGTCAGCATCAGACAGAACGACAGTTGTTTTTATAGCCGTTTTGATTGCCCCTAAGAGGGGTCAGCTTGCTGTAGTGTATCCACAATGCCCCTACTGCTAATAATGCATATGAATTTATCTTACTTATTTTTGATGCTAATCCTTGGGCGTCCGAAATTCCAGATTTAAGATCACTATTATCTATACCTGTATCAGAAAACAAACTGTTGTTATCTGTAGACTTTACTTCCATTAATATTGTTGATTTCAATAAAAGTAGTTGTAAGTTAAAAGAATAAAAAGTATTTTAGTATGACAAACTGGTAGTTTCTCAAAGTTTTTTATGCTAAATGCTCCATCATTTAACCAAGTAAAAAGAATGCCCCATACATACTACAAAAGGGATGGTTTTACTTTTTTTTTCAAAAACGATTATCATTATTTTGATATTAGATTAGAAGAGGTAGATTTATATGACTTTGGTGATAGGTATGATATTGGTGATGAGATAACTTTTTTTGATGAGAAATGATTAGCCGAAAGAGTAAGATTTACGGATATGTTTTAGAGGACGGAGAATGGTTAGAGTTTAGTAAGTTCAATATTCCTATCGAAGAAGATAAGCTTAGAATTTGGAAAGATGACTACAAAAAGAGAATTCATGTTAAGCCTAGTTTAGACAGTCCTCTAATTTTTTACAAGCCTAAATACAAAACGTTTAGTTACTTCAGAGGGCATAGTCATGATGTTAATGGTAATGATAGCCCCTTAACATTCTCACACATTTTTAGACAAAAAGTTCTATCTAATATGGAAACAATAAATTTTGAAATAAGTAAAATAATCAACTCAAAAAGAAGAAGAAAAGAACATTTGGACTTTAAAATTGAGATTGAAAAAGTATTTATTGAAGAAAGGGTCTATGATGCTCAAGGAAACTACAAAACTCCTGATATTATTGTTGAGTTTCAAAGCCCAATTAGTTTAGCGATTAAATGGAATAATAAAATTTATATCGAGATAGTTGAGTCAAGTCATACTCGAGGTGATAAAATCAAATTTTTAGAACAGTTTGGACATCCAATTTTGGAAATACCACCACAAAAGAGCTTTAATTATTTGAAACTAAAATCAATTCTAGATGTTACACATAATGATGTTCAAGCTTTAGAAGAAAAAATATCTAACTTTTTTAACAAGGCTGTTTGGGCTGATCTTTTATACGATCCAATATCTATTCAATATGAGGATAGAGTAATAAATAATCATTACAACAAAGAAAATGTATTACTAAGAAAAAAGGTTCTTGAATTAGAGAGTGAAAAAAATCAATTAGATGATAATCTTTTTTTTTAAACAACAAACTAAGTGGTATAACTGATTATCAAAAATTAAACCAACACCCTGAAGAATTAAACCAAGATATTGAAAACTTAGAATTAGAAAATCCTAAAATTCAAGAACAACTAAAAAATAAACTATTCACCTACAAACTAGTTGTCTTGGCGTTATTAATAGCTGTTTCTCTAATGATTCTTTTTTAGAATATTATTTATTTTTACATAATAATATTCGAGATGAAATATCCAAAGATGAACGTTTAAGTTGTTCGATGTATAAGTGATTCTCTTATATAGAAAGCTAAAAACATGATAATCCAAAGAAAAAGAAACTATTTTCTAAAAATTAAATCGACACTTATCACCCATTTATAATTGACTTCTATACGACTCACACCAATTTTTATCTTCTATCAATAAACTAAAATACCCTAATCTTTCGATTAAGGTATTTATTAAAAACTACTTCCAGAACATCAACTTTTGCAATCGGCTCCTTTTTTTAAATTCAGGTATTCTGACCGATTCAGTATCATCATCTTCAACCTTGTTTAAACTTTTAGAGTCTTTACCTAGGTAATACTTATCTCTTTCAAAATTTTCAAAACTTCTGATTCTTCTAATCTTACCGTCACTCCAAGTTGAAGCCCATTCTATTTCACCATCTATAATCCAATAATGAGATTTACAATTAAAACTCCAATTTCCAACTGATGGTTTAAGAGTTACTGCTTCACCGTTATAAATCATTCTCCAACCTGTTGGTGAAAGCGGAGTATTAACCTCACTACCGCAACCACAGGCACAGTTATGAATTACTGTTCCATAATCTAACGATATGTATAAAACACCATCTTTAATTATGTCTGGCATAAACTCTACGAACTTATGTTGAACTATCATTGTTTTCTATATGATTTACATTAATCGAATAGACGCTATCATGTTCGCCCTCAAGGTCGTTAAGAAATCCGTAAAGCTTCTTCCACTTCATAACAGCGAAAACTGCATTTAAAGCATTTATTTCAGCTATTTGAATGTTTGAAGAATAGTCTTCATCTTCTTCATCAGCAAACGAAACACGCCCTTCCCAAACATGATTTCTATTGTCTTCAGTACTAGTAGTCGTTCTTACCATTCCAATTAAAGAATCGTCTACACGCTCAACACCAATACCAGTATCAATAAAAGAAATTTTTAAGTCCTCTAGCTTTTCAAATATTTGCTTTTTGGCTTCACTATTATCGATACAGATAAAAACAAAATCTAAGCTATTAAGAAGTCCTAAATTCGTTGCATTAACATATAATTCGTGAGGTATTACATGCTTATGCATTTTAGAATAAATTCTACTATAATATTCAACTTTAGATGTGGACTTATTCAATTCTTCCAAAGACGGTGCGCTAGGCGCTCTAAAAGCATTATGTTGCAGAAACTTATCTCCATCAAACAAATGAATTTCACCTACAAGTGTTTTGGCTACAAAATCTAAAATATACGAGCCTGTACCACCTAAGCCTATAATACCAATTTTTAGCCCAGAGAGCTTTTGATTTATGACATCGATTTCCGCTTTTGAAGAATTTGTATCACTATAATTTAAAACGCAATCCTCAGTTAATGACTCAATCACTTTATATGTTTGAGCAGTTGCCTCAGAGTCAACATGTTTAGCTGGAGCAGATATGATTTTGATATATTGGGTTACTTTCTCAAAGTAATCTGCATAACCATTAGCAGGTTTGTTTGAAAATGAATGATTGACAACAATACCCTCTGCAAACTTTACGGTATTACTTGTGTGTTGTATTTGACCAATACTTGTCCCATCAATATTACACGGAAACTCACCAGTAAAATGAATTACATGTGTGTTTGGCTTAGTAACTCGATTATTAGCAATAGACACGTTGGTTACCAACGTGCCTTTTACTACCTTCTTGCTAGTATTTAATAATGGAATACTATGTATCAAAAGATAATTACCTATTATCTCAACTTCATAACCTTGATCACGAAGTTTTTTGATATCGGGACTATGATTTATTAGTTTGCGTGACATTGAAAATCATTTTATTATTAACAGAAATCACTTCACTTTTCACCATAGTTCCATTTGGCTTACCTGGAACCCCCTTAACATAGTTTATAGTATAAATTACATTTGGGTTAGCTGATATAGTACCATATTCTAACGCAACAACCTCATCAAATGAAATCTTATCGCTAACCCATGGTTTTGGCTTAGCATTAACTATAACACACTCGATAATCAAATCTAGTTTGCAACTTACAAAACAAGATTTTTTAGTGATTGCTATTTTGTGCTCAACGTCATCTTTATATGTGACTTCAATTCCACCAGCACGTAATTCGTTTAGAGAGAATCTATCTGAATCAATTCCAGCAACAGACATAATTTCATTTGGAGTCATAATACACTCTTCAACTTCAATTTCTATATTATCAACTTTAATAATAATTCCTTTATAAGGTCTAGCTCTTAAGTTTTCTATACCTGCTGTTTTTAAGTCAACTTCTTCATCAAGTTGAATAGGTGTAAAACCTTTCTCGTTAATTTTTTGAAGCAACTCATAGTCTTCAACTGGAGACAAATTTGCAATTGTCAATATCTGTCTACCCGTTATTTTTGATTCGTTGGTCTCGAACTTCTTACTGTTTAATCTAAATGTGTAAATCATCTTTTTTTATTTTATTTAATATTCTTTTCCTCTATTTTGTATTCTCTTCATCAGAATATTGAAGTTTATTGAAGTAAAAAAAGCGCTAATACTTACCTATGAGGCTATAGACAAATCGAACAATTAAATAGTAACCATTTGTATATCTTAAGAAAACATGATATATTTGAAGTGCGAAAACGAAATATATTAAATGTATTTCTAAATACTGAGGCCTGGTCTAACTGGGCTTTTTTTATGCATTGTAATTTTATATCATATTATTTGTCTATTTTAATATTGTTTATATATTTGCATCACTCGTGGCACAAACTGTTGCATCAAAGATACGATAATATGTTGCATTAACAATATAAAATGTTAAAAATGTTTCATTAGTGAAACGTTTTTTGTATTTTACAATGAACTAAAACAATTTATTATGAGCAAAGAACTAGATACAGTAAAGCTTTCCATAATGCTGAATGACAAGCGTGGAAAAAAAGGACTAAGAGTTACTGCTGAAGAAATTGGAGGAGTAAGCGCATCAACACTTTCAAGAATTGAGCAAGGAAAGGTTCCAGATGTTGACACATTCATTAGAATATGTAAATGGTTAGGTATTCCAACCGATGAGTTCATCGCTGGTCATAAAAACCTTGATGAACGCTCTACACAAGATAAAATATCTTATCACCTCAGAGCAGATAAAGCATTAGATAAAAAAACTTTGGTAATGTTACAGCAAGTAATTAAAATGGCATTTGACCAAGTATAAAATTCTATGGCAAAAAAAGCTACTCTTCGAAGGGGTTTTAAAAGTGAAGCTAACCGTAAAGCAATTACTTATCGAACTGCACTTGGTCTTCAAGCAACAGATAAAATGTGTGGTTTTGAGCTGGCAAAACATATGGGTGTTTATATTTACACTCTATTAGATTTTAATATTCCTGAATCAGAAATGCATCTTTATCATGAATGGTCTGCTGTTACTTTCCCCAATAGAGCTGGTGACAGAATTATCATTCATAATCACTCACATTCACCCCAAAGACAACAAAGTAATTTAATGCATGAGTTATCTCATATTATATGTGGTCATAAGATGAGAGAAACAGAAATTCAATTTGATTTCGGGTTAATGCGGGACTTTGATAAGGAACAAGAGGATGAAGCGAATTGTTTAGGAGGTTGCTTACAACTACCTAGAGAATCTCTTTTGTGGGCTATAAGAAAAGGCATGAGTAAATCTGATATCTCCAACTATTATGTAGCAAGTATTCCAATGGTAACCAAAAGGATTAATGAAACTGGTGTTATGAGACAAATTTCATATATGAAAAAATAAAGATGTATTTATACAATTGGAATACTTATAATATATAGGCCTAGAGTTCAAAACCTTTTTAATACCATAATTTACTACTTCAAAATTTAGAGCACTATGAATTCTTAAAAAAGATAGTATTTCCAATAATCCTGATTTAGTTACTACTACAACTTCTTTACAGTATTTTATCAAAATATCTTTATCAAGTTGAAATGGAGGTTGTAAACTATAAAAACTTGTGTCATTTTACAGAATATTAGTTAACCATTTTTTAAATTCCATTTATGAGTTGCAGTAGTCGTCAATTTTCCATTTGCCTCTACCAATACACTTAAATACTCCATTACTTCTGGTCTATTTCCAGTAATTTCTTTTCTATAATCAGCTACTAGCTCTCCACAAAAAAAAGTTTGTTGTAATTTTTTAGCGATTCCCATCGCTGAAAGAAACATATCACCTTGACTAACCGTAAATCCAGAATCTTTTCCTTCTAAAAACCCATTGCAATAATGCGTTAAAACCATAAGAAAATTTGTAAGTCTAATCGCTGGATGTGGGTGAGTACTTTTTCTGTAATACAGTTCTTTTGAATTTCCTTCGAATGATAATAGGTACAGTATTATCGGTATTGAGAATAAAATAATTAGAGCTTCTACCAATACTTTAGATGTATTCTCGCCAAAGACTTTTTCAGAATATTGCATAATATGTGTCCCCAAACACAAAGCACTAAAAGTATCTGCATCTATTTCTAAAAGGTGTCTGTTAAAATCAAAAAACTCTATTGGTTGAGGGTTTTCTTCCATATTAAGCCCCAAGTAATCAGACTTCTGAATCAAATGAGCCATTTCATGATAAAATGTATAATGACATCCAGCTTGGTACATCAAATTATTTATAGGAGTATCTAGATATGGTGCTAGGTTGTCAAATAAGAAAATATTATTATCTGAAACTAAAGTCTTATTTGACTTAAAATTATCTATCAACCAGTTTTTATAGTGTCACGATTAATTCCGAGTAAATATTCATTATTTGGACTTCTGCTGGCTCTAGCATTTAATGTATCACTATTCCCAAAAAATAAAAACGTAGGAGCTATACCATAATCATGATTCCGTTCTAGAGTCTCACTATAAAACTTAAAGATTCTTAAAAACTCCAATTCATTATCTATGCCTTGCAAGTCACTAAATGAGGTATGATGTATTCCTACCGTATTTATTATTTCTACTATTTTTTCATGATACTCTTCTAATGTAATTCTAGAAATTTAGCATCAAAATATGAGAAAGTTATTACTTATATCATTCTCTAGCCAATAAAAATCATACAAAACAGAATAGATAAGAGCAAATTAGAGAATTGTATAAATCTATAAATGTTCTTTATCTTAAGTTAAAGTCAACTCTAAACCTTACAATAACTAAGCAATTGTGTGTGGTGTTTTGAGTAGCACTAATTTCTTATTATCAACATGTTTTAATTCTCTTTAGCTATCATAGTCAAACAGTGCCACTTTAAATGATATTATCAATTTTTCTTGCCTTTTGCTGTAAAAAACTACGTGTTTATTGGGGTTCAGAGTGTTTTTGCTGCAAACCGTCATTTTTCATTTTTTAATCATCCTCTCGTAACTCCTGTAAACACAGGCTTTTCGAAGAAAATAAAAATGTAACGTGGCTTTAGCGCGATACCCTCTTGCTTCTCCAATTTCCGTCTCGCTTAGGCTTAACAAAAATCTCCGAACAACCTGATTAAAAAATCAGTTGCTAGATTACAGGATTCTCATTTCCTGTCCTTTTTTCATCTTCAGCTATTAACGAAAATCACAAGAATTACAAATACAACTTAAAAGAGTTACTTATTATATCCTGAAGTATTCTCCTTTTTTAATTTTTATCCACCTGATACATAGTTTTTGAAATCGGTCACATCATACATCCCAATTAGACATATCCGTAGGTGTTGAAGTTTTGGTAAATGAATGTTTATGCTATGACTTTGATTTACTTCCTATAGTGCCTTTGTATTCCCTTTTTTTGATGCTTTTGTGGTTCAACATTCAGGGTTGATAAGACTTATAAAAAAGAGCGAGGAACGAGCCTGATTTATGCAGTCGTTCAAAATTGAATGTTGTTGTTTTGCTGTCAAAAAAACGGTGATACAAAGACTAGGGATTTTATTAAATTTGAATAAGGCTAAGTGAAACTATATGAATATTCGGGGCTCTTTGCATATTTACAATTTCATTTCTTACTAAGCAGAACTGTTTGATTTAATCTATTTTTTTGCAAACAATAATTCTTCTATTTCATCATAACTCTTTAATTGATCGTCAGGCAATATATTATCAATTAATTCTAGTATGGTCACAACAATTGAATCACTAGAACAATATGGGAGCCTCGGAGGACAAATAGCCCTATCACTCTCCAGTGCTAATATACTTACTCTTAAAAGGCTAGAGATAATATAACGTAACTCAGCATTATTCTCAACCATAAAAACCACCTCTTGTGATGATTTTTGTTCTGTATTTTTATGCTGTTTTCGTTTCCTAGGACGCAAAAGTTTTTCAATTTGCTCTAGTTTTTCCTTGTTAGATTCCATTCTATTATTCTTGTTATCCATTAGATTAAAGTTAAAGTGACCTCGATTTAAAGTATTCATCCACATCAGAAAGTTAACAATGTATTTTTTTGAGCTGTTCTAGTTTTTTCTCTCCTAAACCCTGCACTTCATAATAAAAGCCTTGACAAAGACCAATTGCCTTATCACTATCCCCTTTCGATAGTTGATTTTTACTTTTAAACCGCATTTGATGGTGTGCATTACAAAGTATATAAAACAAGCGCTGTGAGCCAAAAGCCTTTTGAGGAAAAAAAGCTTGAGGTAATTGGGTAAAGTGACTACATAAATGCAATAGATAGGATAGCGAATAGTAATAAGGTTTAAATTCCCAAAAAAGATACAAGAGCGCAGTACAGATCTGCTCTAAAGCAAAATGTAGAATACCCAAATTAGCTGTAGGGTCATCTTCGGCATCAATAATATCTACTAGAGAAATAAGATAACCTGCGCGTTTCATTCGTAAGCTCCATTCTGTATCAATGCGGTCGTAAATACGTTTATGATATGAAAGTTGAAGGCGATGAAATTTAAATAAAGCATCATCATATTGGTACATGCATGGTGTTTGATTTATAATGCGATTTAAAAAATTATGCCCAGAATCTAATTTTAATTTAATATCAGATAAAGTATACACAATAGGATACACTTTACACTGCTTCTGCATTTTATTATACAGGTCATCCATAAAACTCCCTAAATGTTTAGAAATCGGCTTGTAACAGATAATAAGAAGGGTGTAAGTTATTAACGCTTCTGAATTGATGCTTTGTGGAAATAGATTAACATTTTGCTTCTTCTTTTCTTTGATGTTACCAATGACATATACGGAATGTAATGACAACATAGTTTTTAGGAGTTCCAAAAGATCTTCCTGAAGGGGGAATTGAGTCGAAATATTGATTTCATGTTTCATAATATTTTAAATATTAGACTATTAAATGATGTTAGATAAAAATATGTGTCGTATTTTAATATGACAAATATATATAAAATATTTCAATTCGTCATATTTCTATATGACACTATTGTCATACTATTAGCTGACCTTTGAAATATGACAAAGGATTTATTGAAAAAAAACATAGGTAAAAGAATCATTGCCCTTAGAATAAAAAAAGGGTGGAATCAATCTGAACTTGCCAGAGAATGTGGAAAAGATAGGCAGGCTTTAGAAAAATTAGAAAATGGTAAAGTTAACCCTACTCTTTACACTCTTTTAGAAATTTCAAAAGCCCTCAATGTTTCGTTAAGAGATTTAGTTACATTCTAACCGTATATTAGATAAAAAAATAGTAACTAAATAACACGTTGTTAATCAGTTTTCTGAAAAAATTAAAAACCCATTTAGCTTAAAAATTGAACCAAAACGGAGTAAAAACCCCTTTACAAGATCAATATTTGTTAAAAAATGTTAAATTTCATGATGTTTGCAAATTGTTTGCAAATAAAAAAGCTTCAGAAGTAAAAACGTTCTGAAGCTTAGTATTTAGTAGTGGTCCCACATGGGCTCGAACCATGGACCCCCTGATTATGAGTCAGGTGCTCTAACCAGCTGAGCTATAGGACCCGCAAATTGCGGATGCAATATTACTATTTATTTTTGTTTGTTGCAAGCTATTCCGCTATTTCTTGACATAATTCTACAAGCACACCATTACTACTTTTGGGATGTAAAAAAGCAACTAGCTTATTATCAGCTCCTTTTTTAGGTTTTTCATTTAAAACAACAAAGCCTTCTTTTTTTAATCTTTTAATTTCATGTTCAATATCTGCAACTGCAAATGCAATATGATGAATTCCTTCTCCCTTTTTTTCTAAAAACTTTGCAATAGGACTATCTGAATTTGTAGCTGCCAAAAGCTCTATTTTATTAGGGCCAGATTTAAAAAAAGATGTCAATACCCCTTCACTTTCCACTTCTTCTTCCTTATAACTTGGAACTCCCAAAAGTTTTTCGAAAAGTATATTAGAAACCTCTAAGTTTTTTACTGCAATACCTATATGCTCTATTTTTTCCATCATTTTATTTGCCAATTCTTCACTCAAAAATACACTTTTTAAGGAAAAGAGAAAAGCGTAGCGGCGAGAATTAGAATCATTTATAATTTAACAATCTGCTTAATATTAATTCTGAAACAAAAAACGCACAACTAAACAGTTAAACCAATCAACAGTTGTACAATTCCACCATTGAACATCAAATAGAGAAAGTTTCTGCTTAATTTTCACTTTTGTAATAGACACAAAATATCTGTTAATACTTAATTCTCTATACTTAATACTTTTTTAAATTGTATTTTTGCGCTATGGAAACGCAAAGACAACGAAAAATAGCAGGAGTAATACAGATAGACTTAGTTGATATCTTACAACGTGCTGCTACAGAAGGAGGATTAAAAGGAGTATTGATTTCGGTCAGTAAGGTTCGTGTAACAACAGATTTATCTATTGCAAAAATATATTTAAGTATCTTCCCAAATAAAGAAGCTGCTGAACTATTGGAGGGTATAAAATCTAATCAGCCATTAATTAGGCATGAGTTAGCACAACGTACAAGACATCAATTAAGAAGAGTTCCTGAACTAATGTTTTATGTAGATGATTCTTTGGAATATATAGATGGCATTGAAAAATCATTAAAAGGGACAGAAAACCCAATTATACAACCAGATTTATTAGATAAAAGAAAGAAGAAATAAAAGCCTATTGAATTTTTCGTTTTACATCGCCAAGCGTTATTTAATTTCTAAGAGCAGTCAAAGTACGGTTAACATTATTAATTTAATTACCTTTTTGGTTATTGTTATTGGTGCTGCCGCTCTTTTTATTGTGCTTTCTGGCTTTGCAGGACTCAAAATTTTTAGCGTCTCTTTTACCACTTCTTTTAACCCCGATTTAAAGGTAACTAGTGCAATAGGAAAATTTATTACCATAGCTCCAGAACAAGAACAAAAACTTAAAGCTATTTCTGGTATTGCATCCTACTCCAAAGAACTAGAAGAACGGGTCTATTTGGCTCATAAAGAAAAAAACTATTCTAGGGCTTATATTAAAGGAATAGATGCCCATTATAACAAAGTAACACAGATAGATAGTAGCATTTATTATGGTACTTGGCTCAGCAACACAACAGACCAGGTGGTAGTTGGTTATGGCATATCTAACTATCTTGGTTTAGGAATTAACGATTATTACAGTCCCTTAAAAATTGTTGTTCCAAGGCTCGGGAAAGGTTCTATTACTAGCTCTAGAAGAATACATAACGATAAAAAAACTACGATTAGTGGTATTTATAGTATCAATGAAGATTTAGACAAAAAGTATGTTTTTGCAGAACTTCCATTGGTACAAGCATTATTAGAAAAAGATTCCCTAACTTTTACTGGTATTAATATAAAACTTACAGAAAATGCCAGCGAAACAGCTGTAAAAGATCAAATTGCTAGTCTTTTTAATAATGACGTTTTTATTAGAAATAGAATTGAGCAAAATGGGGCGCTTTACAAAATGCTGAATACCGAAAATATTGCCATCTACCTCATCTTCACCTTGGTGCTTATAATTGCTTTATTTAATCTGGTCGGCGCCATTATAATGATGATTTTAGACAAACAAGAAAACTCTAAGACACTTTATCATTTAGGAACAACCATAAAAGAATTAAGACGCATCTATTTTACTCAAGGCATCTTAGTTACACTTGTTGGAGGGGTATTAGGTGTTTCTCTAGCTGCAATATTAGTTTGGTCACAACAATATTTTGGCTGGTTAAAAATTACACCTACACTAGCCTACCCAGTAGCATTAAAATTTGTGAATTTTATAATTGTAATCGCTACTATTACCGTTTTGGGAATTATAGCTTCAAAAATAGCTTCCAGTAGAATTACTAAAAAGCTAATTTCATGATGGATCCTAAACCATTATTAGCACATATTAGTGCTCATATTAGTTTATCCGAAGAAGAAATTGCTATTTTATGTCAATATATTACCTATCGTAAATACCTCAAAGGGCAATACATTGTTCAACAAGGTGATGTTTGCAAATACGAATGTTTTATTATTGCTGGCGCTACCAAAACTTTTTATATAGACGATAATGGAAATGAGCATATCGCAATGTTCTCTATTGAAGATTGGTGGACTTCTGATATGGGAAGTTTTAACACGCAAACTCCTGCCGATTTTAATGTGCAATGTATTGAGAACACAGAATTAATTCAGATCTCTTACGAAGCCGCAGAAGAATTATATCAAAAAGTGCCAAAACTAGAACGCTTTTTTAGAAAAATAATATCTAATGCATTGGTTGCTTCACAAAAACGAATTATTAGAAACTTTAGCCTTAGCGCCAAAGAACAATACCTTGTTTTTAAAAAAAGTTATCCAAAAATAGAACAACGTATTCCTCAATACATGATTGCTTCTTATTTAGGCATCACTAAAGAGTTTTTAAGCAAGATTAAGAGTCAGCTTATTCATGAACAATAAACGAACGGATAATAAAAATCACTATTTTCAGCGCTTTACTGTTACACACCTCAAAAGTTAATCTAGATTACTATTATTTCATAAACTACCTTATTCTCTAGAAGCTCTTTGTTTTAGACATTTGTACCATAATATTTAAAACAAGAAACAATGAGTATATTATTAGAAAACATTAGTGACTTAAACGATATGGTTTTGCAAGGAAATGCAATGGAAGCTTTTGAGCAATTCTACCATGAAGATGTAGTAATGCAAGAAAATGATAGTCCAGTAATTATCGGAAAAGAAGCCAATAGAAAAAGAGAAGAAGAATTTTTTGGTGCAATTACAGAGTTTAGAAGCGCAAAAGTACTTAATGTAGCCATTGCCGAAAACAATACCACTATGGTAGAATGGCATATGGACTATACCCACAAAGACTGGGGTGTAAAAAACATAACACAAGTAGCAGTGCAACAATGGAAAGATGGTAAAATCATCAATGAAAAATTCTATTACGGGGCTTAAATCAATTATTTACAAAAAAACAGATCAATTAAATAGCTTATCATTATAAAATTAATGAATAGCAAAAAATACAAACAGATGAAAAATACAATAAAAAATAGCATAATTATCATAGCAATTTCACTGCTTACATTTTCTTTTACCACCATAGTTGATGGTAAAAAAACAATTAAAACCGAAAAAAGCACCGTAACTTGGAAAGGTTACAAAGTTACAGGAGCTCACCAAGGTACTATAGCCTTAAAATCTGGATCATTATCATTTAAAAACGGAAAATTAATAGGAGGAGACTTTACCATTAACATGAGTACAATTGCTATTTCTGATTTAACTGGTGATGCAAAAGGACAATTAGAAGGGCATTTAAAATCTGATGATTTTTTTGGTGTAGCTAAGAATCCAACATCTACTTTAGTTTTCAAAAAAGTAAAAGCTACTAGCAAAAATGCATATAAAATAACTGCAGATTTAACCATAAAAGGAAAAACAAATACGGTAAAATTTAACCTTTCTGTTTACGGAAATAAAGCCAATGCCGCTTTAAAAGTAGACCGAAGTAAATATGATGTTAGGTATGGTTCTACAAGTTTTTTTGACAACCTAAAAGACAAAGCCATCTATGACGAATTTGATCTAGTTGTAGATTTAGAATTTTAAAAAAAAACAATTTATAAAACTGATAGAGGCTGCCTAATATGGGCAGCCTTTCTTTATTCTATAAATTTAGTTGTTATTTTGTTTATATAATGATAAAATTTAAAATGGCAATTAACAAAGAAAAATACATTGATGACCTAAAATTAAAATTCGAAAGTTACGCCCCAATTTCTGAAGAATCATGGGCATTGATTGTTTCAATTGTAACGTTTCAGGCTTTAGAAAGGAATCAAATATTGCTTTTAAATGGAAAAATTGCCAAAAACATATACTTTGTCTGCTCTGGTGCGCTAAGAGCGTACACAACAGATTCCCAAGGAAACATATACACCAAAAACATTTTCTTAGAAACAGATTTTGCAGGTTCTACCGTTTCTTATCTTTTACAAAAGCCTTCAAATTTTACTTTAGACGCTTTAGAAGAGACCATTATTATAAGCATTAATTATAAAAAATACAGACATTTTATAGATACTAACCTTGATCTAAAAAACTTTTATATTGCCTATTTAGAGCAGAATTGGATTGTAGAAAAAGAACAACGAGAAGTTTCCATTGTCATGGATCATGCTAAAGAAAGATATTTAGAATTACTTGCAAAACATCCCAAAATAGAACAACGCATACAACAACTACACCTTGCTTCTCATCTCGGTATTACACCAACTCAATTAAGCAGAATTCGTAAAGATTTAAAAAAAGAATAACAGAATCAACATATGTAAATGCCCAAGGGTTTTTCTTCTAATACTTTTGTCCCATACTTTAAAACAAAACTATTATGAATTATATAGAAAATCAAAAATGGCGTTATGCTACTAAAAAATTTGATGCCTCAAAAAAGATCTCATTAGAGAACATAGAAATCTTAAAAGAGGCTATGCAATTGGCAACATCTGCCTATGGATTGCAACTCTATAAAGTTATTATTATTGAGAATCCAACATTAAGAGAAGAGCTAAAACAAGCCTCTTGGGGACAACAGCAAATTACAGAAGCCTCTCATATTGTTGTTTTTTGCAATTATACTGATGTGAAAAACCAACATATAGACGACTATCTTAATAGAACAGCAAAAACACAAGCAATAGCCATAGAAAAGTTAAACGATTATGGTAATTTCATGAAAAGTGAACTCGGTAAAATGACGAAATCAGCGGCTTTTAATTGGACACATAGACAAACATACTTAGCACTTGGAAATCTACTTAATGCTTGTGCCGAATTAAAAATTGATGCTTGCCCAATGGAAGGTTTTGAAATTGAAAAATATAATGAAATACTAGACCTCCCAAAACAAGGATTAAATGCTGCAGTAATTGCAACTATTGGTTACCGATCTAAAGATGATCATACTCAAAATCGTCCGAAAGTAAGAAAACCGTTTAACGAATTATTTGAAGTAATATGAGTCAGTATACCTTAGCACTACTAGCTATTTTAGGTGGCGTTTTTTTGGCTGCCCAAGGAGGTCTAAATTCTACTTTGGGTGTACTTCTTAAAAACCCATTATTAGCATCGGTAATCGCATTTTTTAGCAGTACCATCTTTGCTATTGCTTTTTTGTTTTTCAGTTCAAAAAACACCGCGAATTTGGTGGAAATAAAACAAATACCTGTTTATTTATGGTTTACAGGCGGGCTATTTAGTGTTTTAGGAATTAGCCTATATTACTATACTATTCCAAAACTTGGCATTTCTACCATGATTTCTTTGGGCTTGTTTGGACAATTAGCTTTTTCCATAATTGCTGGGCATTTTGGTTGGCTAAACCTGCCTGTAGAACCTATAACACTAAAAAGAGGCTTAGGTCTTATTATAATGATATCTGGAATAGTCTTAATAAATATAAAATGAAAAATACTATAGCTTTAATAGACGCAAATATAGAGAACCTAACTTCTCTTTGGAAAACAGTAGGAATTCCATTTGACGCCTACCTAAAAACTCCTCTATATGAATATTGTGAAATTAAAAATTCTGAATGGCCTAACAGATTTTGGCTCAATCAAAATGTTAATCAAAACACCTTAACTGCTCTAAAAGAAAAGCTCGCAAGCACAACAACAGATATCACTATTCCCATTTGGAATATTTACAACAAAAATGATGATGCTCTTTTTGAGGAAAATGGATTTAAAGTGAAGTTTGAACAAATAGGAATGTCCTTAAAACTAGAAAAAGCACTAGAAACCAATAGCAGTTTAAAAATTAAACGGGTTAACAATCTAGTTGAAGTAAAACTTTGGGCAGCGCTATTCTTAAAATCATTTGGATATACGATTGCGGACAAAACCATCCTAAAAACCATTACCGAAGTGGATTACTATATTGCCTACGATAATGATATAGCCGTAGGAACTGCAATGTTATATAAAACAGACACTATTGCTGGAGTACATTCTGTAGGCATTCCTCCAGAAATGAGGAGAAAAGGCTATGCAAAACAGATTATGGAATTATTAATAAATATGGCTGTTGAAAATCAATACCAATACATTACACTGCAAGCTTCTAGTATGGGTAGAGGTCTATATTTACAATTGGGATTTAAGGAGCAATTTTTAATTAAAAATTACTGCTTAGCGCAATAATTCACTATACAATTATAACGGCTTATAAAATCCATTTTGAACAAACACTTCTTATGTAAAATGAAAGATTCCTTTTTTATCAATTTAAAAGATCAAATTATCCTTTAAATTTTTTAATAATTTCTTCTTTACTATTTACATGCAGCTTTTCATAAATATTACGGGTATGTGTTTTTATTGTATTTATTGATAAGTGAAGTTCTTGTGCAATAGCAGCATAACTTTTACCTTTTGCTAATATTTGTAAAACATCATTTTCTCGATTTGATAATGCTTTTTGCTGAGGGGTTTGAAAAGATGCAACAACTTTTCTTGCAATGGTACTACTCATTGGAGACCCCCCGTCAATTACCTGTTTTAAGGCATGGATGATATTTATTGGAGTACTATTTTTAGATAAATACCCCACTGCCCCTGCAGAAAGAGCATCAAAAATATAGCTAGATTCTTCATGAACAGATACAACAATACTTTTTGCATTTGGATTTTGAACTTGAAACTTCTTAATCCCCTCAATACCATTTATTCCTGGTAGTTGTATGTCTACCAATAAAATATCTGGACTGTTGTTAAGACAGAATACAAGTGCATCTTCGCAATTGGTAAATGCACCAATAACTTCAAAATTATCTTCATCATTTATAATCTCAGTAAATGATTCTAGAATGTATGGATTGTCTTCTATAATTACTACAGTAGTCATAATTCTTTGTTTTTAGATTGCTGCATATGGTTAAGAATGCCTTTAAAAGATATGGAAACTCCGTTTTTAGATAAAATCGTTAATTTAGAGTCTATAGACTGTATTCTTTCCTGCATGTTTTTAAGCCCATTGATACGTTTTAAACTTGCTTTTTCAAAACCAATTCCGTTATCCTTTAATCTTATTTTTAAAACACCTCTATTACAATCCACTTCAAAAGTAACTAAATCCGCTTTACTGTGTTTTAAAACATTCGTCATTGCTTCTTTAAACACTAGGATTAGCTGTTTGTTCCAATAATGAGGCAATATCATATCAGGATTCTGAATAGTATTAGTGCTTAAGAATGTTATAGAAGAATGCTGAAATAATTTTTCTCCAAAATCGTTGAGGTAATTTTGAACTTCTACTAACTTATTGTTGCTGCCATCTAAATACCAAATAAAATCTCGCATGCCATTATATAATTCATCCGCATCTTTTTGAATTTGTTCGATGTTTTTAAAAGAGGGGTTATTATTTCCTGCTTTTTTTAATTCAAGGCTAGATAAAAGAGAGATACTGGCAAGTTTATTTCCTAAATCATCATGAAAATCTTGGGCAATATGGTGGCGAACATTATTAAGTTCTAACCGAAGCTGTTCTCCTTCTTTAAGCGTTTGTTGGTATGTTTTATTTTTATTTCTCGCTTTCTGCAATTGCTTATAAGTAGTTAAGAGAAGTAATGCAGCCACTAAGGTTATCCATAAAATATAAAACCAAATCTGAGTATACCAAGCGTATTTTATATCAAAAGAATAGGAAGGACTCATAGTCCAATTACTATTCTGATCTCTATATTTAAACACAATAGTGTACTTCCCTTGTTTTAAACTCGTAAATTTAAGAGTATCTGAAGCGGTACTTGTCCACGCTTGGTTGTTTAACTGATAAGCTAGTGTTAAAGATTTTGGATGGATAAAATTGAGCTTGTTTAAGAAAAAGGTTGATCCTTTTTGTTGAATGTGCAACCAACTATTTTTCTTGGGGCTAATAGGAAATTGGTTATCTATAACAAAAAGCCCCTTATTGCCTGCAATATATATCGTATCGTTTTTTTCTAAAATCTTTGTGATAAAAGAAGATTTTTGACCATCAGATTTATTAATAGTATGGATTTCACCTTCTTTCATAAAGTTAAGTCCACGTTGGGTTCCTATCCATAAAACCTCATGAGAATCCATATATAATCTATTAATATGATTAGATAAAAGCCCATCAGGAACTGTAAAATATTTGTTCTCTTCTCCTCTATTCACCATTAATCCTCTATCAGTAGCAAGCCATAAATCATTTTTATGAAATATAAAATCATTGATCTTATTGGTGATAAAACCATGTTTCTTGTTCAATACTTTCGCCAATGTGCCATCGTAATTATAAACATAAAGCCCGTTTTTATATAGATTTACATAGATTTTATCTCTGTGATTGGTAAGATCAACAATTTCAGATGTAAAATTTATAGTCTTTAAGAATAGGTCGTTTTTATAAAAAAACAGTTGATTATTCTTTTTTTCAACCCTAAAAGAAGCATTGCTGAAACTAAACTTTTTATCACTATAATAGGTCAAATTGTGGTTGCCAAGTGTAGCTTTTTTATTATTTCTAAGAAAAGGATCGTACAGTTTTATCTCGTTTTTAAGTTTATCAATATAGAACTTTTCGGTATGGTAAGGCAATATCTTTTGCTCGGTAATTTTAGTGTTATTAAGGGCATAAAGCATATTAGTTGCCAATATTATAAGGCTATTTTCCTTAAACTTAATATCTTTGATATCTGCATTTTTAAAAATCTCTTTTCCGAAAAACTTATTTTTTGTGTTTTGCAACATATAGATACCTTCACCATAAGTGGTTATCCATAAGTTTTGGTCCTTATCAAACATAAAATCGGAAATAAAGCTCTGTATTCCAATCTGCTGAGACAGATTAACAAGCCTGTTTTTTATAGGCTTATAACTAAGTAATTCTCGTTCTTCATTACGTGTATTAAGTGCCAGAAAATAAAAATCATCTTTGTTTTTTTTTATAGTAATGATTTTATAGTTTGCAAACTCCAAAACATTTTTACTTACAATCTCTTGATCAACAATAGTGTAAAGCACATTTTGCGTTATAGCATAAATGGTGTCTTCAATTTTTGTAACGGCACTAATTTCCTTATCTTTTAAAGAGGGTAAAATTGGAATGAGTTTATTGTTTTTATACAAATGAACTCCTTTTACAAACGATTGCTTTTCGGCTTTTTTTTCTCCAGCATGTATCCAAAGTGTGCTGTCGATAACGGTTTCTGTTGAAGGGTAAAAAGATCCACGATAACTATCCATATTTAGTTTGTAATGGCTTTCTTTTTTTTCTAATGCAAAAATACTTATAGTCTTTTGCTTTAGATTATAAACAGAAAAATTATTTAGGTTCTGATTGCTGTATATCTGGCTATCTTTAAGAGAGCCAATCTTATTTATTTTGGCATTAACATCTTTAGCCTCAAAAAACGGCTCTATTTTATTTTGATACATATAATGCAATCCACCACCCCAAGTTCCAATAATTATACTGTCTTTGCGAATCTCTAATGCAATTACATAATTGGATCGAAGCCCTTCATTATAGCCATAGTTAATAAACTGGTCTCCATTAAACTTTGTAAGCCCATCGTCGGTTCCTACCCAAATATAACCTTCTTTATCTTGTTCTATTTCATAACAAATATCATGAGGTAATCCATCTTCTGTCGTAAAATGTTTTACTATAGGAGCTTGTGCAAGCATTACTTCGCTACATAGATAAAAGAGTATGAGTATATTTTTATAGCTGTTCATTGCTTTCCTTCTGGAAACAAAATAATGCATAAAATAAAAAGGAACCCCTATTTTATAAAGAATTCATATCAATTTATGTAAAAATCACCCGTTATGGGTGAAAGTTGATCTTACATTCTAAATTATTTTTGCACAGATAATTTCAATTGATATTAAAATTAAACCCAACTCATGAAAAAACCTATTGTAGTTTTAGGAATAGCGTGTGCTACGCTATTTTATACTTCTTGTAGTAAGGACGATGCTCCTACTCCAATTGAAGAAAAGTTTACTATTATTAAAGATGCCAATTTTGAAAAAGCATTAATTGCACTTAAAATTGATGATCTCCAAGATGGCAAAGTAAAAACAGCTGAAATAGTAGGCCTAAGTAGTTTAGATATTTCTAATAAAGAAATAAAAGACCTTACTGGAATTGCTGATTTTAAAGCATTAACCTCTCTAAACGCTAAGGAGAATAAGTTGACGAGTTATGACCTAAGCGCTAACCTTCTTTTAAGTGATTTAAATTTAGAAAATTGTGATATTGCTTCTATAGATTTGTCTAAGAATACAGCACTGATTAACTTAAGTCTTAATAGCAATGCCATTACTAGTATCGACCTTAGTAATAATATTAATTTAGTAGAATTCCTAGCCCAAGGAAACGGGTTTACAGCTTTGGATGTTTCTAAAAACACCAAGCTTATTAATTTAGAAATTAACAGCAACCCAATTAGCACTTTAGATGTTACTAAGTTAACAAATTTAAGAAGGCTATATGCTGGTAATTGTGGTTTGTCAAGCATAGATTTATCTGCCAATACTTTGTTAGAAGGATTAATGTTGTCTGATAATGATTTTACAAGAATAGATTTATCTAATAATAAAGCTATCAGTGGTTTTTGCAGATTAGAAGGAAACCCTAAATTAAGGTGTATAACGGTAGCTACAGAATTACTTCCCCAAATCACTGCAGCTAATGGGGTTTATGCCCAATGGCAAAAGGATGCTACGGCCTTCTATACAGAGAGTTGTAACATACTTCAAACTTTAACTTTGTAAAGAGAATAATTAGAACCAATATTAAGACATCAGGCGTTTTGACAAAATTTTATTGTTTCGATAGCCGCTTGGATGCCATAAAATTTATAAAAAATCATTTGAAGACCTAGTTCTTAGTTTTAAGGCTAGGTTCTTGATGATTTTTTCTTGTAAACTAACAGGTGTCTTTACTAAATTTTAATGGTACTAAAATATAATAAATGAAAAGTATAAAAGGAGTAATAATAGGTTGTTTTTTACTGATAAACCTATCAGTTTCAGCACAATTATTTAAAGATGGTTCTTATAATTTGTCTAGTGAAAGATACAGCAATATCACCATTGCCAATAGACGAAACGGAACGCTTATGGCTAGTTTTAAAGTATTAATGTCTAGCGAAAAGGAAAACATAGTTTTTACACCTACAAAAGACAACAAGAGTTTTACTGTAGAAAAAGATAGGCGTCTTTGGGTACTTACAACTTTTAAGGAAGTTCCATGTTTGTTGGTCTTAGACGATTTAAATGCCATTCAAGAAAAAATGCCTTTTGCTGTCTCTAAAAAAGAATTAAAACAAGCACGAAAAAAATTAGGAGTTAAATCTAATTTTTCAAAAGGTTTTGGAGGCTTAGTGAAGAGTGATAAAAGCAAACCTAAACCAAAAAAGAAAGAATACTGGGTAGCGAATCCAACATCGGACTTTCATTTACAAAATGTAGGCAAAATTGTCTTTTTCTCAGAAGAACCAACTATTGGGAAAGAAGATATGTCTAAAATTAAAACCGATTTTAAGGTTGGTGATGAAATTTGGGCTATTCTGTATTTACCAACCACCTTTGAAAAAAGTAAATATATAAGAGAATTGGCTAATCCGTTTTATGATGCTTTTGGCAATACTCACTATTGGCTAACGGTTGGTATGGATAAAATAGATGATCAATTATTAGCAGAAGAGAAAGAAGTTTTTAATCAATCTATTGTAAAAACTTTAGCTAAAAAGGAGTTAAAAGATAACTATGTGGTATTTCAATTTATTCCACGTGGAATAGCGGATGTAAAAGGAGATATAGGCGGAAAAGCATTCATATTAGAACGTATGGGAGAGCGTTTAGAGCCATACAAACATGAACTAAGAATAGCTATGACTGATGGGAACTCTAAGCCAGAAGAAGAATATTTTGAAGGTTTTATTACCTATGATACTTCTGCTGGTGCCGAATCACTTATTACCTTATCTAAAAACATTACAGAAGGAGCACTTAAGGCAAAAAAACTACCAACACCATTGTTTAGAGATGCTACTTTAGAAAAAGAAATGTTAGGTATTATGAGTCAGTTTGCTGCCAATAAAGGCTGGGATGATGTCGTATTTAGTCGTGCTATAATATCCTTGAATTGGCAAACGCTAAAAGATGATTTTGGAGGAATCATTGGCAACTATGTTGAGGCAGAAATGTTGTATTCTTCTGATGAAGGCTGCGCCACAATGAATGTTGGTTTTCTAAAAGAATATTTAGGCAGCGGTAATTATGCTCAAAATATTAGGCAATACACAACTGGTGGTAGAGGTCAATACCATTGTGATACTTTAAAATAATAGTATAAAGCTCGTTGATTGTTCTAAAACAACATAGAACTAAGTTTTTAAAACAAAAAGTTTAATGATCTATTTAACTAAAACAAAAGTCACTTTAAATAAACCTCACAATGAAAAAACGGTAAAAGAGATCTTAGAAGGACAATTCACTATAGACGCTAAGCCTAATTATTTTACAATTACTAGAAATAGACAAGCTGCAAATAGAGGAATCTTAAGGTTTCTATTTCCTGTATTAGTTTCAAAAATTATTGTGAAAAACAGCTTTTTGTATTGTAAAACTAAACTAGACGGTTTTGCCTTTTTTGTACTGTTAATGTCTGCTGGGGCAATACTAGGAAGATTTATTGTTGATGAAAACCGCTATCCACAAGAATTCCCTGTTCTTTTCCCTATTTGCATTTTTACTTGGTATGTTTTTAGTCTTTTAATTGAAGCTTATAGGATAAAAACAACATTGGCAAAAAGGCTATTAGGCTATTAAAAAAAAAAATCAACCAATATCATAATTAAGTATTGCATCGTATGCAGGCTTTATGGGGCATAAAAAGAATATTCTTAAAAACGTTAAAATCAAAATTATGAAAAAACAATATCTAGTAATAGGCGCATTGGCTTTGAGCATTGTTGCTTGTAAAAAAAATAAAGCAGAAAATACAGAGGCTATAGAAGAAGCATCTTGTTCTATAGTTGGTACTAAAGTGGCTTGCAAGGTTAAAGAAGAGTTTAAGTTGGCTTCAAAACATGTGTTGAATCTAAAAACGTCCAAGCCAAAAGAGATGAGTTATAAGCAGGTAAAAGCCTATAACGATTCCATATTAAAGCTTATAGCTCCCTTAAAAGGAGCTATGGAAAAAGTATATGCCATAGATAAAAATCATGCCAATTTATATGTAGGTGGTATAGCTAAGATAGAAAAGGAAATGGCGCTATGGACTAAAAAAATAGCCGTAATGGATAATTTGGTTCTAAAAGGGGTTATTAGTAACCCTAAGAGTCGTGGAGAAAAATTTATGATTTATATCATTGAAAACAACAGCGATGAAGCTTTTGAGATGATAACCATGACCACAACTTTTTTGGACAAAGACGGTAATGTTGTTTATACAGATGATGGTGATGCTATTGGGAATGATGGTTTTTTACCAGCAATGGCCAACGGTAATTTTCCTGCAGGTTATAAAGGAAAAGATAAGAAAGCCTACATTTTAGGACCAGACGAATCATTGCATTCAAAGATTTATAGTGTAAAACAAGAAGTCACTAATATTTCATTTTAAACCCTCATTGGGGCTTTAACCTGCCCGTTCAGACGGGCTTGGATTGAGGTCGTTGATTAAAACCTAGCCTTAGTATACAGCATAAACAAAAATATTTAAATCATGAAAAAACACTTATTTGTAGCCCTTTTTACTTTAGTTTTCCTTAGTTCTTGTAAAAAAGAATACGTAGCCTTTCCTATAGTAAATACCGACCTTGAAATTACCTTGTGGAAAAGCGAAATTACCTATAATAAAAATGCTTCAGGCATCTTTAAAGACAATGAAGTATATTTTGGTAAAGACCGAGAAAGAGTTAAATATGAAGAAATTGAAGCATCATATTTCCCTACTGGAATTATCATGTTAAAAGAAGCGCTTAGTGGAAATGATAATATTCAAACTTATACCCTAAAAAATGATGCTTTTGGAGTTTCTTATGAAACTAAACCTGATAAAAAAGGCGACATAGATAAAAACTATATTTTCTATTTCAAAAAAGGAGATCGTCATTATAAATTTACAAATAACGATACTTTCAATGATGAAATGCAATATTTTGATCATGTAAAAGAAGCAATGGAAAGTTTGAAATAAATCTCGTAGCTATTAGAAATAAGAAAAGGTTAAAGGCTCCAATAAAAAGGTATTCATACTAGAGCCTAATGAATCCTTGCATTCAACTATTTACAGTTTAAACAAGAGGTTACTAAAATTACATTAAAACAAGAATTATGATAGATAATAACAGCCGCAATGAATTGGTGTTAAAGTTTAAAGAACTTTCCTTAGTTCATAAAAAAGTATTAGAGTTAATTGTGGATGAATTGAGCCCTAAAAGCATAGTTATTAACGTTTTTAAGGTTAAAAACGGAAAACATGATGCTTGGATTTTAGTCACCGAAGAAAAATTAATGATATTCTGGAGGATGAAACTGTTTTTTCTAAAGTTTCCGACTATTCAGGAATTTGAATTCTCTCAGATAAATAAAATCGAAAACAGAGAGGATTGTAACCTGTATATTCATGCTAGTTCAGACGAAAATTGCGATGATGATAATTATGAAGAAGGAATGTTTAAGTTTCAGAACTTTGTAGAATGTGAAGAACTAAATGTTTTTTTATCAAAAAATGCCTCAAGGAGGATGTAATACTAATTTGATTATATAATGTTAAAAAAATACCATCTATTTATATTAAACCTCCATTCTTTTAAAATGGTTTTGCTTTTTATTTTAATGCCTCTAATAGTACTAACAGTAGAGTTTATAGCAAAATTGGTTTCTTTTTTTGGAGGCTTTCATTATACTTTTTCTATGAGTTATATTGTTATTGGGGTTATGGTCTTTTTATATGCAAGTTGGCTTTATAGCATTGCGGTCTATTTAAATAAAAGGTGCTTTGGGAATGCCATAGCTGTAACATGGTTTAAAATAGCTTTAGGTATTTTTATTGGCTATTTTCTAATTATTGTAATCATTAATTGTATTTCTATTTTTAGTCCAGATTTATACATTCCAGAATCTGTTTTCGGTCCAATATTAACACTATATACTTTAGTTACCTTCTTTTCTTATGGGTATTTATCGCTGTTTACTGCCAAGGTTATTAAATCTGTAGAATTAAATACAGTGGTTTCTATGAGTAGTTCATTAGAAATAGCACCACTAATATGGGTTTTCCCTATAGGTATTCCTGTACTACAATCTAAAATCAAAAGGCTTGTAAAATCGATTAAGCTCTAAGCCAGATGATTGGAATACTAATGAAGATACCCAAAAAGAGGTTAGCTATTATTATTGCATGAATATTTATGCCTGTTCAAACGAAAATTATGATGATAATAGTTATGAAGAAGGAATGTTTGAGAGTCAAAACTTTATAGAACGTAAAAAACTTAATGTATTATCATTAAAAAATGCCTCAATAAAGATATAAGTACATTGATGTTCTTATAATGGGTAACAAAAAAAGGAATGCAATTTATCTGCATTCCTTTTTCTATATAATCTTGCTTAAGAGAACTGATAATTCCCAAATTTCTCTAAAACCTCATCAAAGGCATCAAAAACATCTTTAGCATCATCACTAGTTACCATTTTCATGCGGTAGGGTTTAAAATCTGGAATTCCTCTAAAATAATTGGTATAATGTCTTCGTGTTTCAAATACTGCCAGTTTTTCGCCTTTCCAGTCAATTGCCATTTGCAGATGTCTTCTTGCAGCATCTACACGTTCTTCCATCGTTATTGGCGCTAAATATGTACCATGTTCAAAATAGTGTTTTACTTGCTTAAAAAACCAAGGATTACCAATAGAAGCTCTACCAATCATAGCGCCATCTAAGCCATAAGCATCACGCATTTCTACCGCTTTTTCTGGAGTATCTACATCTCCATTTCCAAAAACAGGAATATGCATTCGCTGATTGTTTTTTACTTCAGCAATAGGTTTCCAATCTGCATTACCTTTATATAGCTGTGCTCTAGTACGTCCATGTATCGCAATTGCTTTGCAACCTACATCTTGTAAACGCTCCGCTACCTCAACAATTTTTATAGTACTATCATCCCATCCAAGTCTTGTCTTTACTGTAATTGGCAAATTGGTATGTTCTACCATAGCTTTGGTTAGGGAAACCATAAGATCTATATCTTTTAAAATTCCTGCACCAGCACCTTTACTCACTACTTTTTTAACAGGACATCCAAAATTAATATCGATAATATCTGGTTTAGATTTTTCTACGATCTCAACAGAACGCAGCATAGAATCTAAATTAGCTCCAAATATTTGAATTCCAACAGGGCGTTCTTTTTCATAAATATCTAATTTCATGGTGCTTTTTGCCGCATCTCTAATTAGTCCTTCACTAGAAATAAACTCTGTATATACCACATCTGCTCCTTGTTCTTTGCATAATGCACGAAAAGGGGGATCGCTTACATCTTCCATTGGTGCTAATAATAATGGGAAATCTGGAAGTTCTATGTTACCTATCTTAACCAAGCTCTTGTATTTTGGACTGCAAAGATACGAATAGTATTGAGATTCTAATATTGACTATTGCACCACATGATTTGGACTTTTATTATAGGCGCTGCGTTTCTTTGGTATTGATGGTTTTTTTATTGTCTTTTAACCTAAAGTTTCCAAATTTATAAGTAAATGCTACTTTAAGATATTGGGTTTCTGGTCTAGCAAAATACAAATTATCTTGATTCAGATATTTTGAAGTTATCTCCGCATTTTTTCTTTCCAATACATCCGTAGCAATAATGCTTAACACTGCTCTTTTTTGCCAAAAACTCTTAGTTATACCAATATTAACATCAATGGTTTCTCCCACCTTATATGAACCTTCTAAAAACTGTGATAGATACTCAAATGATAAACTAGCTTTAAAATTATGCGCCTTAGATATGGTAAAATAATTTGCAAAACTTCCATAAAAGCCATCTACCGTATTTGTTACTAACTGGCTATTGCTCTCTTCTGCAACAAATGTTTCATCTTCATGAAAAATAGAGATATAGCTGCTTAAATACCACCAAGGACTAAGCGATCTGCTATGAAAGACATCTACTCCATAAGAAGTACTTTCTGCAACATTCTGCCTTGCACTTCTAACAATCTGATTTGTATTATCCTGAAAACTCAGCACTGAAATATAATTTCCATTATCTCTGTAATAAAAATCGAAATAATACTGCTCTGCCAAAGTATAATTCAAGGTAAATCGGTCACTAAAAGCTGGCGTTAAACCTGTATTTCCTTCTTGATAATTGTTTTCATTCAAAAAATAACGAAACGGATTTAAATCTTGATATCTAGGCCTGTTAATTCTTCTAGCATAATCAAAAGAAAGACTATGTTTATCATTAATAGTATAACTCAAATAAAAAGTTGGAAACAACTCAAAATATTCCAATTTTTTGGATTCAGCAGCTGTTTTAGAAACTCCTGTACTAATAGTATGCTCTGCCCTTAATCCTGCTTTTAAACTTATCTTTTCCCAATTTCTTGCTAGACTAAAATACCCAGAGTACACATCTTCATTATAACTAAATACATCAGATAAGGTATTATTATGAACTGGAGCTCCAGAAATAGTATTGTAATATGTAATTCCGTTTTTGGAAACAATAAAAGCACCTTTCCCTCCGGTATTAAAAGTTACAGAACCAAACTTGGTTTTCCAATCTAGTTGTGTGGTATAAATATCTATTTCTTGTGAAGCCTCTGTCAAAAAACTAAAAGTTCTAGTATTAGTCAGCAATGGATAAGTATAAGTAGAATTTACCTCTTGATCTCTATCTAATGTAAATTTGGTATGGTGTCCATTCCATGTTAACCTTCCTTTAGTGGCAAATTTATGCTCGTAACTAACTGCTGTAGAGATGTTCTTTTTTTTGTGAGTCAAATAGCTTCTTGTTGTAAAAGTAGAATCTAAAATATAAGTCGCATTTTTGATTAATGAAACCTGCTTGTTTTCATCTGTCCTATCAGGCATAAATAATGCAGTTGCGCTAATATTTATCGAATTTCTATCATTAATTGTATAATCTAAAATTAATGCCGTTGCATGTGTTTTTTGGACTGTCTCTCTATCTTGATTATCCTCCCAACGTGAAAAAACAATATCATTATCATTGATAAAATTAGTCTCTCCATGTGTCTTTTTTATGTATTCTTTTGGAGCGTATGCATAGTTAAAAAACAGATTTACCTTACCCGTTTGATAATAATGTGCCGTTTTAAGACTATATTTTGGAAATTCCGGTCTTGTATAGGTATAATCAGCACCTACACTTCCTTTATAACCCGTTGCTATATTTTTTAATGTAATAATATTTAACACTGGCCCTCCTTCAGCATCATAACTTGCTGGTGGTGTTGCAATAATTTCTATAGCTTTAATATTTTCTGCTGAGTAGTTCTCTAGCAGCTCTTTTACTTCTTCACTAGATAGATATACCTTTCTATTATTGATGTAAACTGTTGCCGATTGGTTTCTTATTTTAACTTCATTGCCACTACTAATTAATCCTGGCGTTTGCTGTAATATTTCCCAAGAACTGCCTTGAGATAATGTAGAATTAGCAACATTAAAAATAAGTCTATCAGCTTTACGTTCTAAAACAGGCTTAACTCCCGTAACAACAACCTCATCTAGCTGCTGAGTAGTTTCGTTTATAACTAAAACACCAATAGAAAGATTTTCTGAAACATTAATTACAGAAATGATAGAGGATGCTCCTATGTATTCTGCTTTTATATAATAAGATCCTTTTGCTACATTTTTAAACACAAACACACCTTTTTCATCAGCACTAACCCCTTTTACAAGGGTAGAATCTGAAGTTTTTAATACTAATACATTTGCAAAAGCAACTTCTTCGTTAGCGGTGTTCTTTACCACTCCAGAGATGGAGAATCCTTGTCCGAACAAAGAAAAAGAACATAAAAATCCAATAATAAGTTGAAGATAGGGCTTTAACATATTTAGTATAGTAGTTTGATCAAAACTAATGAATTTTGCATCCAAAAAATCATATGTTTATCAAGATAAAGGTTTTGCCCTAATCATCAAGTGATTTTTCTGTTTTTTAGTGTTCGTGATTCTCTACCCAACTATATCGTTAAAAATAAAGTATATTTGCAGACTTAATGATGAGGTATTTTAGATACAACTATGAAGCACATAAGAAATTTTTGCATTATTGCACATATAGATCACGGAAAAAGCACCCTAGCAGACAGATTACTTGGTTTTACGGGGACTGTAACGGATAGAGAAAAGCAAGATCAATTACTAGATAGTATGGATTTGGAGCGAGAACGTGGTATTACCATTAAATCTCATGCCATACAAATGGAATATACTTATAAAGGAGAAGATTACATTCTAAACCTTATTGATACTCCTGGTCATGTTGATTTTTCTTATGAAGTTTCACGATCTATAGCCGCTTGTGAAGGAGCATTACTTATTGTTGATGCGGCTCAAAGCATTCAGGCACAAACAATTTCTAATCTCTATTTGGCTTTAGATAATGATTTGGAAATTATTCCTGTACTTAACAAAATAGATCTACCAAGTGCTAATCCTGAAGAAGTAACAGATGATATTGTGGACCTATTGGGTTGCGATGCCGAAGATGTTATTCCTGCAAGTGCAAAAACAGGAGTTGGTATTGAAGAAATTTTAGAAGCTATTATAGAACGTGTTCCTGCACCTAAAGGAAATCCAGACGAGCCATTACAAGCACTAGTCTTTGACTCTGTTTACAATTCTTTTAGAGGAGTAGAAACCTACTTTAGAATTATTAATGGGAGTATAAAAAAAGGACAAAAAATAAAATTCTTAGCCACTGATAAAGACTATTTTGCTGATGAAGTTGGGACACTAAAACTAAATCAAGTTCCAAAAAAGGAAATTGGAACTGGTGATGTAGGATATCTAATTACGGGAATAAAAGATGCTCGTGAAGTAAAAGTTGGAGACACTATTACCGACGCTGCAAACCCGACTACCAATATGATTGATGGTTTTGAAGATGTAAAACCAATGGTTTTTGCTGGTATTTATCCTGTTGATACAGAAGATTATGAAGAGCTTAGAAGTTCTATGGAAAAACTACAGCTTAACGATGCTTCTTTGGTCTTTCAACCAGAAAGTAGTGCTGCATTAGGTTTTGGATTCCGTTGTGGATTCTTAGGAATGTTACACATGGAAATTATTCAAGAACGTCTAGAACGTGAGTTTAACATGACTGTAATTACTACCGTGCCTAACGTTAGTTACCATGCTTTTACAAGAAAAGACCCTAAGGAAGCTTTAATTGTAAATAACCCAACAGATTTACCAGATCCGTCTACAATAGATCATATAGAAGAGCCTTATATAAAAGCAACTATTATCACAAAAGCAGATTTTGTAGGTAATGTAATGTCGCTTTGTATTGAAAAAAGAGGTGTAATTACCAATCAAACGTACCTTACCACAGAACGGGTAGAGCTAACTTTTGATATGCCACTTGCAGAAATTGTTTTTGACTTCTACGACCGTCTTAAAACAGTTTCTAAGGGATACGCTTCTTTTGACTATACACCAATAGGAATGAGAACGTCTAAATTGGTACGTGTAGATATTTTATTAAATGCACAACCTGTAGATGCGCTTTCCGCATTAATCCATTTTGACAATGCAACCACTATTGGAAAGAAAATGTGTGAAAAACTTAAAGAATTAATCCCTAGACAGCAATTTGATATTCCAATTCAAGCAGCAATTGGCTCTAAAATTATATCTAGAGAAACCACAAAAGCGCTACGTAAAGATGTTACTGCAAAATGTTATGGAGGAGACATTTCTCGTAAACGTAAGTTATTAGAAAAACAAAAGAAAGGTAAAAAACGTATGCGTCAGGTTGGAAACGTAGAGATTCCACAAGAAGCATTTATGGCAGTATTAAAATTAAACGATTAACTCATTAACTGAGTTTAAAAAAAGTAAAGGCTCCATATGGAGCCTTTACTTTTTTTATCTAATTTACACTCCCAAACTTCCAGTTAAGCATAATAATTTTACATAATTATCAAAACCAAGACCATTAAGATCAGCTTCTTTTAGTGTAGTGGTTTCTCCTTCTACAGTAATTGAATACGTACTATCTCCATTATCACAGGTTTTAATACTACCGCAGGTATTACAATTTGAGCCACTACTATCATCATCGCTACTACAACTAACAAAAGAAACAGTGGCTGCTATAGCCATTAACAAAAATACTTTTTTCATAATAATTTAAATTTTATTTACTAATTGGAGCAAATAAAGACCATAAAATAACAAATACACTATAATTGTTGTGTGGGATAAGTAATATGTTGTGTAGGGTATTTCTTTTGTATTTGAACATGTATTCTACAGGATCTTGCTGAAGTTGCTAAAAACTTGATGCTTTGCTCCTAGATGAGCATTAAACAAATTAATTTTCTTACTCATCCATACTATGATTTACTGGAATTGGAATAAAGAAAATCATTTGAGATGAACATAAAATTCTTTCGGAAGTTTACTTAACCTAACATGGTTCTCTAAGGGTACTGTCAAATCGAGTTGTTTCGTTAGACTGCATCGTGATCCATCCACTAAATATTCCTTGCGCTTGTCCTGGGTTGGTTTGGTTTGGTTTGGCTAATGTTATCTAAAATCTATTATTCTAGTGATTTTCCTAGATAAACCAATAATTCACCTCCAGATACTCCTTCAACACCTTCACTATGCGATGGAATAATCTGAAGAGATCCATCTGTTTTTTTAAGAAAAAGAGGAATGCTATCATCTTCTTCCATTGTCAACTGTATCAAAGATAAATAGTGTTCTTTATCAGTAATTGCTATTTCATTAATTTGTGGATAATTTCTAGAGACCTCATCCAATTTTGAAAAATCATCTGTATAAGAAAACAATCCATCTTTAGAATTTCGTTCTACATCTTTTATCTCCTCAGCATCTACAAGCTTATAAGCTCCGTTTTCTCCAAACTGTCCTTTAAATTTATCAATTGCATAAGAATTAATTTCAGAATTACCCGTTAGCGCCATTAAATACCCTACATCATTAAGCTCTATATTGTCTGCTAAAGTATCAGTATAGATATTGGTTGTCATAGCCTCTATTCCCATTTTTTTAGCTTCTTCTATATTAGAATCATTACTATCTATGAGTACAACATCCCTATCATTATCTTTTAAATACTTAGCTATCAATCGAGATACTTTAGAAGCTCCAATAATTAATATGCCTTCAGATTTTTTCACAAATACCCCAACAATTTTGGCAAACATCCGTGCTGTAGTAGCATTTAGCAATACAGTACACAATACAATCATAAAAACTAAGGGTGTTATGTATTCTGCTCCAGGAATCCCTTCTTTAGTTAATTTTAAACCAAAAAGTGATGCAATCCCTGCTGCTACAATTCCTCTAGGCCCTACCCAACTTATAAATAACTTCTCCTTGGTTTTAAGGCTAGAATTTCTTGCACTCACAAAAACCGCTAACGGACGTATTATTAAAATTACCACTGCAAATAAAGCAGCAGTTTTCCAGGTATACAACAATAATAAATCTTCAATATTAATATTTGCCGAAAGCAAAATGAATAATATTGATATTAATAAAACACTTAAGGATTCTTTAAAATAGAGTAGTTCTTTTAAGTATGGAGCATTCATATTTCCAAGCACCATTCCCATTACCACTACTGACAGCAATCCAGATTCGTGTGCAAATGTATCGGAAAGCACAAAAACGGCTAAAACTATTGCTAAAGCAAATACATTGAGTAAATAATGAGGTACCCATTTTTTCTTAATTATAAAATGCAATGCATGGGCAAATGTAAATCCGAATGTAAATCCAAAAAGAACAATCTTTCCAAACTCCATCAATGCAGTTTTGGTAAAATCTTGTCCTCCACCAACACTTATAAATTCAAAAACTAAAACCGCCACCAATGCGCCAATAGGGTCTATAAGAATTCCCTCCCATTTTAATATGGCTGAAATATCTTTTTTAAGGGGGATATTCCTTAAAATTGGAGTTATTACAGTTGGTCCAGTAACAATTATAAGTGCCGAAAACAGAAACGAAATTTCCCAACCCAGTTCAAAAATATAATGTGCAGCAACACCTGCTCCAAAAAAAGTAATTACAGATCCAATAGTTATTAATTTGGTAATAACCGAGCCTACATTTTTAACCTCGTTTACTTTTAAGGTTAATCCTCCTTCAAATAAAATAATACCTATTGCCAAGGACACAAAATAGAACAGCCCATGTCCTGGAAACAATCCTTTTTTTCCATTCCAAATTGGTTCTATCCATTTTTGACCATCCTCAGCAAAAAATTCTGCTGAAATTGGCCCAACAAATAAACCTATTAAAATTAATGGTAAAATTGCAGGAATTTTAAATCGCCATGCTACCCATTGTGCCAATATTCCTAATATAATTATCCCTCCAAGCTCTAGCATTTCCTCTTAATTTTGGGGTTAAATTACTAATTGTTGTTTGATTTTACTAAAAAACTGTAGTACTAATGCTTAAATTATAACCTATCTCTCTAAAAATTTAGATTAAAACGCTATATTTTATGCGATTAGCCCATAATAGTAAAATACAAATAGAACAGCTAACGTCTTTTTAAACTTTAAGCTTAAAACTTACTTTTTCTCTCTATAATAATTTCGTAAAAAAGGATTACGCATTTTATTTCTTGCTGATTTATGACCTAGTTTATTGTTGTTTTACCTTCAATCCAAAAAATGGCCTTACAAACCGCCATCTGCGAATAAGAACCTCATAAATTACCCCTGAAATCCCGAACGTCCCAAAAACTAGCACTGGTGCTTTTATCCAAAAAGACAGATCTTTATCAATTAAAAAATAAGCCAGAACCATCATTACCGTTTGATGCAAGATATAATATGGATATACTGCTTCGTTAGCATACCTTAATACTTTGCTCTTTTTATTTAAATACTTTGCTGCAAATCCAAATAGTGCCAATATCCAAGACCATAAGTTTATCACTTTAAGTCCACCTTCTGTAAAATGACGCAATGTTGAGTCTTCAGTACTTTTTACGAGTATTAACATTACTGAAAAAGAAATAATTCCAGTTATTAAAAAAGACATTCTAAATTTTTTAACCGTTTGCCAAAATGTTTTTCTTACGGTAATCAATAGAAATCCATATAAAAATAAGGTCATACAATTGATAAAATTAAACCAATCATCAATTAATGCATGTGTAATTGAAAAATAAGGTTCTAATAACGTTTCAAATAAATATAAAGGAATAATAAAGAGATAAATCTTAACAGGACTTTTAACAATAGTATTGATTCCCTTAATGAATTTGCTATTTGAATGCTTTTTCAAATACATGAAAATTGGTATCAATAGCAACGAAAAAATCAGCAAATATGGTAAAAACCATAGGTGATGCCAACTTAAATTCCCTTCTGGATAAATACCGTCTAAGGCTATATTTGGCCAAAAGTCAAAATAACCACCAGCAAACTCTTTATTTACCAAACGTTCTACATAAACCTGCGGGGAAACAATAAATAACATTCCAAATACAAGCGGAAGTAATAACCTTTTTATCCGTTCTAAGGAAAATTGTACTGCAGTTCTTTTTTGCAATGCATAATAAGTTCCCATTCCAGAAATCACAAATAAAATTGGTAATCGCCATTGATTTAAGAACCACATAGGATAAAAAAGCCATTCGTAAATGCTATTGTTTTTGATATGAAATCCCCAAGGAACAAATAACATTCCTACATGATAAAAGATAAGTAATGCAAATACCAAAACCCTTAACCAATCCAAATCGTGTCTACGCATAATTTCGTTTTTTGAGCAAAACTATGAGCTGAAGAGCTGCGAAAATTAATTTTGTGACGATTGACAAGCTTTTGTGATAGCTAGCAAACTTATGCCTGATTCTTCATCTGGGTATTAAAATGAGAAACCATTGTCCGGGACACCGGAATTATAGTTGTGCTATTTTTTAAATGAAGTTTGTATCCTTGTGCGTTTCCTTTCACGTTTTCAATATAATGGGAATTTACCATATAAGAACGATGGGTTTTTATCACATTTATATACGTTTTTAGAAGTACTTCAAATTCTTTAATTGTAATGCGCATTACAATTTTTGATGGGCTGCTTTCTCTTAAATGAATTTCAAGATAATTGCCTTCCGCTTTTGCGAAGACAAAATCTTTAATTTCCAATTTGTAGTTCTCTATGGTTACAACATTTTCTTTGACCCCTTTTGAGGCTAATTTTGTTTTTGTGCCATTTAATACTTTGGCTTTTTTAGTATTTTGAAGATTAAGCCTATTAAAATTTAATGGTATTATGAGCATTGCAAATAGCATACCTACCAAAAAAGTGTTCCGTATCTCTTCGTATAAATAGTACCAAGACCAATTATTGTCGTTATCATAAATAAGGTCACGTATTAGAAACTGTACAATTCCAATGGCTAGTAAATACAAGGCAATTAACCGTATTTCTTTACCAACAGTCCAGTTTTCTTCTGTTTTTAATGTGATTTTAAGTCCCGAAAAGAATAATGCTACTACTACTGGCGTTAAAGCATGTATACACGCTATCCAAAAATAGTCCATCTTATGTTCTGGAACATAAACATCAAAAGGTTCAAAAAAATAGCCGAAAAATAAGGTCATTAAAAACAACAACATACTCGTCAAAAAAATTACTCTTTTTGAATAATAGAAAGGATAGGGTTGTTTTAAAAAAGGTAATAAACTATACTTTAGCACAATAAGTTAGATTGTTTGATAGAAAAAGAATAATTGAAATTTTCAATACGGTTAAAATACTAATTTGTTGCTTAATTTTACTAAAAACTCTTCCCTAAGCATCTTTCATAGTAAGACGTAAAGTAGCGTTTTCTGCAAGCTTATACCTACCTGTTCCAAAAAGAATACTTGCCCAATTATCTTTTTCTGGTGTTTCAATGATTAACAAATCATAAGCAGCAGCAGCTTTATAAATCATATCTTTATTCTTAGCCTTAGCCTTAGCCTTAGCCTTAAAACCAAAAGTACTTTACTAATATGACGGACTCCATTGTTTTTCTATCTATCTGATTGTTAATTAACAATAACTAGTTTTATTCCTTAATCTATGTATGACATCTGAAAAATTATGTGTAACCACACCTTCAAAATCTATAGTTATTTCTTTTTAGGTGTCAATTTTCTTATAAATACTTTTTATTAATCATAACCAAAATATCTTTCTTTAGTTTATTCCACTATTAATTTTCCAAAGGCATTGTATTCAGATTTCGAAAAAGTATATGTTCTATCATTTCCATTTCCATTAATGGAAACACCATTAGAATTTGTTTCCACTATAATACTCCCTGTTTTATCTATCAACTTATATGTTTCATTATACTTAACACAGGCTATTCCGTTAATAAACTCATGTGCATATTCGTAAATAAAGGGTAATACAACCTTTCCTTCCTTATTAATATAACCCTCTAAATCTGAATTTTGTTTTTGTACGTTTGCAAGGCCATCACTAAAATTGTCAACTTCATCATAAATCATAGCAACCACAACTTCTCCTTTACTGTTTACAAAACCATATATGCTATCTTCATTCTCAATAATAGTCATTCCTTCGGTACTTTCACCTATACGAGATACATTCTTCAGTAGTATTTCTTTTCCCTTTTTACTTATAAAATAAAAATTATCGTTACGGTTTCCAAACAAAACACTTTCATTATCCTCAATATATTCATATTGATAACTATTTATCTTTTTATGCTCTTCTGAATATAAAATGTAATCATCTTCTTCTTTGTTTTTTAAAATCTTTACCAAACCATTATCACAGGCAGTAATATCATAAACCAATAATGTATCCATTCGCTTTTCTTTCAAATTTAAGTGATAGTAATAATCATCATCTTCAAAATATCTATTTGTTATGGCTTCATATTCAGATCCTGTTACTGCAAATAGTTTTTCTCCTTTTATATTAAGAAATGCGATACCATTATCTATTGACATTATATTTAAATCTTCAAATTTTGTTTTATTTTTTGCTGTAAAATATACTTTTTGCTCTTTTTTCTCTTTAGAAAAGAACAGTCTAACTGTTTCTACACTCCCTTTAAAGTATAATTCTCTGTGAAATAAACCATCTGTATCTTTAAAATAATCTAAATTGCCTATATCCTTACGTAAATGACTCTTATAATCTTCAACAGTGGCAAATTTATTATCTTCTAAATCTTTTATTGTTTTCTCAAGATAAACCATCATTTCTTTTAAAACTTCTTCTTGTTCCCCTGGCTTTGTATTTGAGTAACTATATCCGTTTGAGTACAACGGTTTGCCATCTGCATTATATGCCTGTATTTTTATGGGAGCTTTTATTGTATCATTATCGGTTATATAAACATAGTTCTCTGTTATTTTTTCTAAGCTAATAACTCCACCTTTATACTTAACTTGCGGAACCTCTCTGGATAACGTAACCTCATTATAACCAGAGGTGTATTCAATAGCATACATCACATCTATACTATCAATTGGATTTGTATTCTTCCATTTACCCTCAAATTCAAATTCAATCTCGAAATCTGAAATACTATCTGTCTGGACATTCCCATTCTTATAATATATCTTTTGCGATGAAAATTTTTGATTGATATTTTTTGGTAATTTAATTACTTTTTTATCCTCATCATTTTTAAAACCAAACATTAACTTAGATCCATAATCCTCAAATTTTTGAATAAAACTTACATTTTTAAATTGATGAAGTGCTTTATTTATAATAATCGTATCATTTTTAAAAATAGGCTCAAATTGTTCATCTTCTTTCTCTACATGTTCTATTTCATGTGAAAGTAGTTCTCCATTATAGAAACGACTATAAGATTTTAAAGTCTTATACATTTCTGCCATTTCAACACTTATTTCGTCTAGACTTTTTCCGTTCATACCAGAAATATAATCTTCAATGTTTTTATTGTGTTGAATATCAGTACTTGTACAATTATGCAAGAAAAATGATAAACTGATAAATACTATGTATCTCTTCATTATTTTCATATTCTTAGTTATCTTATTATTTTTAACTCATTACTACCTTTGGGCATATATAAAAAATAATTAAAATTTTTGTTGACATTTTTTCCTGTTAACACAAGCATATCTGACTCATTAGAATACGTAAATATTAAACGCCCTTTTGCATTCATTTCTATTTCAAAATCTTTGCTTACGGTGTATCTATAAGTTTCAAGAGCAGTTTCTAAACACTTCTCCCAATAAAACCTATTTGACTCAAAATCATCATCATAGTCTACTTGCATTTTTTCAAAATCTTTTTGAACCAATAATTCATTTAGAGTCGTCTTATCCTTTTTCAAGAAAGCCTTACCTAGTTTATCATAAAGCTCAATAACCTTTTGTTCTAAGTTTTTTACCGTTCTTAAATCTTCTCCATTAGACCAGCCTTCTAATTTAAAAGGTATTTTAGAATTGAATGAATATTGAATCAATGTGTGTTTTGGATCAGTAGCCACGGATATTCCTAAACTACTAACATCAATTGGATTATCTGTTTTTTCATCTCTTATACTAACGTTTACAATAAAATCATCTGCAAAAGCTAAACCTTTACTAATTTCAGTAGATAAAACCTCTAATTCAATTTTATTTGCTTCCTTATTCAATAAATATTTATTAATAGATACTTCTATTTCTTCTCCTAAACCTATACTTGTAATAATAACATCATTGATAATTACTTTGCAATCATCATAGCCACTTTTAACGGTTAATATATATTCTGGTTCATTTTCAAATTTTTTGATTTTTTTGTATAAATTGGCAATAGGAGAGTTGTATTGTTTTAAAAAAACAATTTTTAAGCTTTCATAAGTAGTACCATGGTTGCTTAGTTCTATTTTTCTTAGGCTGTTTTTCCATACAAAAATTGAATCGGTATAACTACCCTCTTCTTTTGATGCTTTACCTACTAAATTAGTTACTTCTCCCAAAAGGTTTTTCCCAAAAGGTTTTATGGAATCTACCGATAAGATAAGAGCGTCATCACTCCTTATTATATATTCTAAGGGGATTTTATTATAATGCATCCCTTTTGTCCTTATCTCTTTATAAAACGGGGAATCGTTGTTTCTTATAGTATCCACACCTATGACCTTGAATATGCTATCTAGTTTTTCTGGTGAGTTTATGGTAGCAAAATTATATTTGTTTTCAACTTTAGTTTTGCAAGAAACAATAGCTACAGTTACAAGTAATACCGTAAATAACTTAGTCATATACAATCAAAAATTAGTTTTAATGCTTGAATTCATTTTACACATGCTTCTGTTAGAAGGATGTTCTTTGTTACTGCTTTCTCATTAATTATAAATCTATACATGTAATTATAATTTTAGTTAAAAGCTATGATTAAAACTCAAATATATTACATTTATTCTCCACTTGCCATTCTGTTTTTTCTTATAAATTTTCTTCTTTTAAAAAACATCACTACCATTTATTATAACATCAGTAAAACAGCATTATCATAATCAAATCTTAATATTTCTTTAACGTTTTAGCGTATTTCCTTAGGTTTTCTTATTTTGCGGACAATTCATATTAAATTATACCATCTGTGAAATTACATTCCATAGAAACAGGACATTTTAAATTAGATGGAGGCGCAATGTTTGGTGTTGTTCCAAAAACCATTTGGTCCAGAACAAATCCTGCCGATTCTAAAAATCTTATAGACATTGCTGCTACCTCTTTATTAATTGAAGATGGCGACAAACTTATTCTTATAGATACAGGAATGGGGAATAAACAATCCGAAAAATTTTTTGGTTATTATTCGCAATGGGGAAACCATTCTACAGATAAATCTTTAAAAGCCAAAGGTTTTCATAGAGATGATATCACCGATGTTTTTATGACACACCTTCATTTTGATCATTGTGGAGGAAGTATCCAATGGAATAAAGACAGAACAGGATATGAGCCTGCATTTAAAAATGCTACATTTTGGACTAATGAAAACCATTGGAAATGGGCAACTCAACCAAATGTTAGAGAAAAAGCTTCTTTTTTAAAGGAAAACTTGATGCCAATGCAAGAATCTGGGCAATTGGCTTTTATCAAAAGAGAGGAGCATACAACCTTTCAAATGCAAAGCGAACTTGGTTTTGGTATCCTTTTTGTAGATGGACATACCGAAAAACAAATGATTCCTCATATCCAATACAACGGAAAAACATTAGTATTTATGGCAGATTTACTGCCTACAGCCGGACATATTCCCGTACCTTATGTTACTGGATATGATACTAGGCCGCTAATTTCTATGGACGAGAAAAGTACTTTTATGAATAGAGCTGCCAAAAACGAACTCTATTTATTTCTAGAACACGATGCGCATAACGATATTTGTACTGTACATCAAACAGAAAAAGGCATACGCCTAAAAGAAATTATAACATTTAACGATTTTATTAATTAAGAAAAATAACATGAAACGAACATGCTAAGAAGTTTATCACCCAAGGGAAACCGAAGGTTCATGAACTCCGATAACAAAACAATAAAATATTGTGAGTAATGATTGATAGCGAACAGCATGGGACCGTTAAAAAAACAATAAATATAGACATATGAAACATACATTACGTTACGGGATATCTGCTCTGGCTTCATTTTTACTAGTTGCCTGTGGATCTACCAATATTATATCAACACCTATTGCCAATATAGATACAACACCACTAAAGGTTAGCGATCTTACCGAAAAAGAGTTAAAATCATGGGTGCATGCCGATCTTGTATCTGATACTATTCCTGGTATGAGTGTTGCTAAAGCCTATAAAGAAATTATAAAAAACAAGAAAGGAAAGACCGTTATTGTTGCCGTTGTTGATTCTGGCGTTGATATCAATCATGAAGACCTAAGAAATGTTGTTTGGAAAAATAAAGGTGAAATTCCAAATAATGGTAAAGATGATGACAAAAATGGTTTTATAGATGATGTTAATGGATGGAATTTTTTAGGGCCAACTACTCACGAAACACTAGAATTAACTAGAATTGTAAAAAAAGGCAGCGATACTCCTGATTATTTTAAGGCGAAAGCAGATTTAGATAAGCAAAAACAAGAAGCAGTTGCAAACAAACAACAATACGAACAAATTTTACAAGGTCTTGTTGGTGCTGATAAAGTTATCAAAAAAGAGCTAGGAAAAGAAACCTATACCAAAGCCGATGTTGCTGGTATAAAAAGTACCGATCAAAATGTATTGCAAGCAGTAGGAATGATCAATCAGATGTTTACTTACGATCCGTCAATTCCAAACTTGATAAAAGACATTAAGGAGGGAGTTACACATTTTACAGAATCATTAAACTATAATTTGAATACCGATTTTGAAGGAAGAAAAGGTCTAGGAGATAATCCTGATGATTTTTCGGTTAAAGTTTATGGAGATAATAAAGTTAATACCAGTTTAGCAGATACTAAGCATGGTACTCACGTTGCAGGTATTATTGCAGCACAACGTAATAATAATAAAGGGATGAATGGTGTTGCTAATAATGTAAAAATTATGGCATTAAGAGCTGTTCCTAATGGAGATGAATACGACAAAGATATTGCACTAGCATTGCGTTATGCGGTAGACAATGGTGCTACCATTATAAACACCAGTTTTGGAAAAGGATATTCTCCTCATAAAGAATGGGTGATGGATGCGATAAAATATGCTGCCAGTAAAGATGTATTGATTGTAAATGCCGCAGGAAATAGTTCGTATAACTTAGATGTTAAAAATTCTTATCCAAACGATGCTTATGACAACTCTGCTGAATATGCCAATAACTTTTTATCCGTAGGTGCACTCAACTATAAATATGGTAGTGAACTTGCTGCTAGCTTTAGCAATTACGGTAAAATTAATGTTGATGTTTTTGCTCCTGGAACAAAAATATGGTCAACAACACCAAGCAGTACTTATGAGTATTTACAGGGGACTTCTATGGCCGCACCTGCTGTAGCTGGAGTTGCAGCATTAATAAGATCGCAGTATCCAAAACTAAGTGCTGTTCAGGTAAAAAAGATTATCATGAATTCTGGACTTGAAGCAAATACAACCGTTGTTGTTGGCGAAGGAGGTAGAAACTCTGAAAAATTTACTAATATTTCTAAATCTGGTAAAATGGTAAATGCATATAATGCTTTACTATTGGCTCAAAAAGTTGCCGCTGGAAAAGTAAAACTATAAATCTTATTTTCTAACCTAGCGTTGGAAATATCAATACCTATTAAAGAACTAACTTAAAATTACAATTGTGAACCGAGCATGCTAAAAAGTTTATTACCTAAGAAAAATCGAAGATTCATGAACTCCATTGAAAAACAATAAAAAGATTGTGAGTAATGACTAATAGCGAACAGCATGTTACCGTTAAAAAACAATAAATCAAACACACATGAAAAAAAACATTTTTACCACACTTATTGCAATTCTTAGCATAAGCATTGCAATATCGCAAAACAATACCTCGTATTGGCAACAACATGTTGACTATACCATGGATGTATCTGTTAATGTTAAAGATTTTACCTATTCTGGAACTCAAAAATTGGAATACACCAACAACGCTCCAGAAGCATTAAATAAAGTATATTATCACTTATTTTTTAATGCTTTTCAACCAGGAAGCGAAATGGACGCTAGAATCCAAAATATTTCTGATCCTGATGGGAGAATGGTAAAGAACTTAGGAACAAAAAAAGATCCTATATTTGAAAGTAGAATCAGTAAGCTTTCTCCTTCTGAAATAGGCTTTTTAAAAATTAAATCCCTAAAACAAAACGGAAAAACATTAAAATACACTACCGAAGGTACGGTCCTTGAGGTGGAACTTGCAACAGCCATTCAACCAGGAGAAAAAGTAACTTTTGATATGACTTTTGACGGACAGGTTCCTGTTCAGATTAGAAGATCTGGAAGAAATAATGCCGAAGGTGTTGCACTTTCTATGACGCAATGGTATCCTAAAATGGCGGAATACGATTTTGAAGGATGGCATACTTCTCCATATATTGCAAGAGAATTCCATCAAGTATGGGGTAATTTTGATGTAAAGCTTACCCTAGACAAAAAATATACTATTGGCGGTACTGGATACTTACAAAATGCCAATGAAATTGGACATGGTTATGAAGATGATGGTGTAAAAGTTAAAAAACACAAAGGGAAGACCTTAACATGGCATTTTAAAGCGCCAAATGTATTAGACTTTGCTTGGACAGCAGATCCAGATTATGTACATGACAAGATGCAAGTTCCTAATGGCCCAATGCTTCACTTTTTATATAAAAATGATAAAGAAATTATAGAAAACTGGAAAAAACTACAACCTAAAGCTGTAGAGATGATGCAGTTTTTTAGTAAAAGTATTGGAGAATATCCATGGGAACAATATTCTATACTACAAGGTGGTGATGGTGGTATGGAGTATGCAATGTGTACTTTAATTACTGGTGGACGTAATTTTGGAAGCTTAGCAGGTGTTACTTCTCATGAAATGGCACATACTTGGTTTCAACATATTTTAGCCTCTAACGAGTCTAAACACGAATGGATGGATGAAGGGTTTACTTCTTTTATCTCTGCACTTTGCATGAATCAAGTTATGGATCAAAAGAAAGACAATCCTTTTAGAGGATCGTACAGAGGATATCAATATTTAGTGAAATCTGGAAAAGAGCAACCACAATCTACCCATGCAGATCGATATAACGAAAACATGCCTTATAGTATTGCTGCATATAGTAAAGGTGCCATTTTCTTATCGCAATTAGGATATGTAATTGGACAAGACAAATTAATGGAGACATTAAAAAGATATTTCCAAGATTTTAAATTCAAGCACCCTACTCCAAATGATATCAAAAGAACAGCAGAAAAGGTTTCCGGATTGCATTTAGATTGGTATTTAACAGATTGGACACAAACAACAAACACTATCGATTACGGAATTAAAACGGTAACCGCTAAGGGTAATAAAACAGAAATTACACTAGAGCGCAACGGACTAATGCCAATGCCTATAGATATTGTTGTTGTTTATAAAGATGGGACTAAAGAAAGTTTCTATGCTCCATTACGTATGATGAGAGGCGAAAAAGCGAATCCTTACCCAACTATCAGCAGAAAAGTATTAGCAGATTGGGCTTGGGCTTTTCCAACCTATAGTTTTACTATTGACAAAGCATCAAATGAAATTGAAACTATTGTTATAGATCCATCACAATTGATGGCAGATACCAATCCAAATAATAATGTTTATCCTGCTCCAACAGAGTAATTATTGTAAACAATATATTTTTAAAACGGGAAGTGGCTTGTGGAGCTGCTTCCCGTTTTTTTGTGCTCAATTTTGATAAAAAACATATCCTACTAGTTCTTAAGTCTAAGTAACTTTTTTTATAGAAGGCAAACAACTATTCAGCACAAACAAAAACACAGCCTATTAAAAAAATAGCTTGTTGTGTTTTTATGGAACCTGGGGGTATCCTAGCTCTCCTAATAATTAATTACTCACAATTTCTTCTTCAAATAGGATTTTTCCTAAATTTGTTATCTTAAACAAGATCTTAAAAACGTTATTTATGAAAAAAATATTACTATCAATTATTTTGTCTGGAATCATGTTTGGATTAACAGCACAAGAAAATAAAATTGACCTAACTGGAAATATTGGGATTGGAACAATTAATCCTGCACTAAGTCTACACATAAAAAACCCTGCAGGAGGAGGAGCATTTGCAATCGAAAGAGGAAATAAATTGTGGAAGTTTTCTATTCAAAATACGGGAGATAGATTATACTTGACTAATTCAGCAAACGTTGGTCAATTCTTTACTTTCGCAAAAGAAGGAAGGCTCGGAATTGGGACTTCTAACCCCCAAAGTCCATTACATATTGAAACTGATAGTTGGTTAAGTTCTCTAATAACATTAAAAGACACCCATTATTCTCCTCATCAAATATATCATTTTCAAGTGGAGAGTGATGGGTTAAAAATAAAACAAGACGATACGATTAACTACCAATTTAAAACAGGAGGGGATTTTGTTGTAAACAATGGGAATCTTGGCATTGGAACAGCTAGTCCAAATTTAAAGCTACATATTAAAGACCCTGATGGTGGAGCTGCATTCGGCATTGAAAGAGGTGGTAAATTATGGAGATTTGATATTCAGAATACCGGTAACAACCTATATGTAAGTAATTCATCAAATCCTAGTGGTTCTAAATTTACATTTACAAAAGATGGTAGACTTGGGATTGGAACAACAAGTCCTGATTCTAAACTTACAGTAAAAGGATTAATTCATTCTCGTGAGGTAAAAGTGACATCAACTGCTGGCGGAGCCGATTTTGTTTTTGAGAATGATTATGATTTACCTACTTTAGATGAAGTAGAAAAATATATAAAAAAGAATAAGCATCTCCCAGAAATAGCTTCAGCGATAGAAATGAATAAAAATGGTATTCATTTAGCCGAAATGAATATTAAACTTCTTCAAAAAATAGAGGAATTAACACTTTATACAATTGAACAGCAGAAAGAAATAGAAAGATTAAAACTACTTGAAAAAAGATTGTCAAGAATTGAAAAACTACTTGAATTCGAGAAATAATACAGTCCGTAATTAATAGTTATTTTGTTTTGACCCTTAATCATTCTATGCCGAAATTAAGGACTAAAACTTAGCGTCAAAAAAAGATTGGTCTAGCGTTTTTCTAATCTATAGCTCTACTATTGACAAAGCATCAAGTGAAATTGAAACTATTGTTATAGATCCATCGCAATTGATGGCAGATACCAATCCAAATAATAATGTTTATCCTGCTCCAGCAGAGTAACTATTGTAAACAATATATTTTAAAAACGGGAAGTGGCTTGTGGAGCTGCTTCCCGTTTTTTTTTACAACTAATCTGCAATTTCTTTATCTTTGTTATAAAAACTTCCTTGAAGAAACAACAGCAGTCCATATTAACACTCTGGAACAACTTCCTCAAACAACATCCAGAGCACAAAAACAGAAAAATACCTGAATCATTTTACTTTTGTGATAATGAAAAAGATGCTAATGAATGTGCAGAACTTGTCGTCAATGGTATAAAACAAGCTACAGCAACCTCATTATGGTGGTTTGAATACCATAAAGAAGCATTGCCTAAGCCTGGAGATTTAGCTATCATAACCGATTGGGATGGAAATGCTAAAGCAATAATTGAAACCATAAAAATAACCCCAACTCCTTATAACAAAATTACAGCAGCTTTTGCTATAACTGAAGGTGAAGGCGACAAATCTTTAGCCTATTGGAAAAAAGTACATAAAGCTTATTATACTCGTGAAATGAAACCTCATAATGCTGATTTTGATGAAAATATGATGATTATTTGTGAGTATTTTAAAACAGTTTACTCGATCTAAAATTTTGTTACTATTTATTGCTTACTCGTACTCTCGATTTATTGATGTGGTTAGCAATAAATAGTAACGATATGCTATTGTTGTTTTCAATTACTAGTCTTTTTTCCTGATTCTAACAGCGAAGCGATCTTTTCTCTTTTTCTTTTTCTATTTTTGCAGCTTATGTCAACACCCCGTTTTACATTTCCAAAGGAAGAAAAGCTAAAAAGCAAAAAACTTATTGGACGTTTATTCTCCGAAGGCAACTCGGTATCTTCTTTTCCCATAAGACTAGTATATGTTGAAACATCGTTTCAAGAGGAACTCAAAGCACAAGCAGGGTTTTCTGTGCCTAAAAGAAATTTTAAGCTAGCTGTTTCTAGAAACCGTATCAAGAGATTATTAAGAGAAGCCTATCGTCATCAGAAGCCAGCTCTTTTTAACAACATTACAACACCCTATGCGTTTATGTTTTTGTATCTTGGTAAAAAAGAACCAAGTGCAAAAGAAATTTCTGATAAGATGGAACAGTTATTGATCCGTTTTTTAGAAAAAACTAGTGCAGAAAAATAACGGTACTCTTTTTTTTAATAATTTGGCAGTATATAATCCCTTTTTAGGGTTTTTAATTTTGAGATAAACCGAGCGAGCTAAAACACTTATCGTTTTAATGAACGACTATAAATGGACAGCACGTGATCGTTAAAAAATAATAAGTACAGAACCATGAAAAAAATACAAAAACGTATCCTAATACCTATTCTAGCACTAACAGTATTGATTGTTGGCTCTAGTTTTAGTTTTAAGAGTGATTTCTTTGAAATTGCAAAGCAAGTAGAAATTTTCACGACTTTGTTTAAGGAATTAAACATGAATTATGTGGATGAAACCAATCCAGCTGAGCTTATGGATTCTGCTATAAAAAATATGTTAGGAGAATTAGATCCTTATACTGTATTTTTAAATGAACAGGATGTTGAAGAATATAAAATCAGGAATGCTGGTGCTTATTCTGGTGTTGGCGCATTAATACGTTCTTATAAAGACAAACTGGTAATAATAGAACCTTACAAGGATTATCCTGCCGATAAAGCAGGTTTAAAAGCAGGTGATGAAATTATTAAAATCGGAGATATTGTAGTAGCCAACTTTAAGGAAGATGCAATAGATCTTATGAAAGGAGCCAATAATACTAGTGTAACCATTACCTATAAAAGACAAGGAAAAGAGCAAACTACCACATTAACCAGGAGCGAAATAGAGATTGATGCGGTTCCTTTTTCAGGGATGATTGATGATAAAACTGGTTATGTTGTATTGGCAAAATTCAATAGAAAAGCTTCCTCTCAGACAAAAGATGCCATTAAGGATCTAAAATCTCAAGGAGCAGAACGTATTGTACTAGATTTAAGAGGAAACCCAGGGGGTTTACTTAACGAAGCCATCGCTATTGTAAATCTTTTTATTCCAAAAGGGCAAGTTATTACCACTACAAAATCAAAAGTAAAAAAATTCAATAAAGTCTATAAAACCAAGAGTAAGGCCTTAGATACCGAAATTCCACTTGTTGTTTTAGTAAATGGAAGAAGTGCTTCTGCTAGCGAAATTGTATCGGGTGCTTTACAAGATTTAGATCGGGCTGTAGTAATTGGTGCTAGAAGTTTTGGAAAAGGACTGGTTCAACGCCCAATGAGACTTACCTATGGTACCCAATTAAAAGTTACCATTTCTAGATACTATACGCCTTCTGGACGTTGCATACAATCATTAGATTACTGGAATAGAGATAGAGAAGGAAAAGCGGTTAAAACCAAAACCTTTAATGAATTTAAAACCAAAAACGGAAGAAAAGTTTTTGATGGTGGTGGAGTACTTCCAGACATAGAGGTTGCTTCTCAAAAAACAAGTGCTTTCTCTAAAGCTTTACAGGCAAATAATGTAGTTTTTGATTATGCTACTAATTACTTTTACAGCCATAACATTACTAGCATTTCTGATTTTAATTTTGATGATGCTAGCTTTACCGAATTTAAAAACTTTGTAAAAAACAGTGGCTTTTCTTATGAAACTAAAACCGAAAAACAGCTTCATGAAATTATGAATACTGATGAAGGTAAAGGACTTAATGCATCTGTACAAGAAAAATACAAAGGACTACTTGCTGCGATAAACAAAGGTAAGCTTGCCGCTTTAGATGAATACAAAGGTGAGATTGCTGCCAATCTAAAAGATGAAATTGTAAAACGTTATTTTTACAGAGAAGGTTTATATAACTACTACCTCAAAAACGATGAAACTATCCTACTTGCCACAGAACTGTTGGCTAATAAAAACAAATATGAGGGGATTTTAAAGTAAAATAACTATCGACAGAAAACTTCTATTCACCGATAGAAAATTTAGGAGTAACTATAGCATTAACTCCTAAAGGAGAATGTTTAATATCTTAATTGGTTAAACGCATATTAACGTTTAGCAAATTGATATGAAAAACATTATATTTTTCCTTACCATACTATCTAATCTACTATTTGTTGGTTGTAAAAACGATGATTTTCATATTGAGGAAAAAATGCCATCAAAAACATTGATCGACAGTTTACCTTTTTCAGAACCTTTTTATCAGCAATATAAAGATTACTATGTGTCCGATGATTTTATAGTCGACTTTTATGGTTCATATAAAATCTTTGATAATATTGATTCTTTAAACAAAACGTTAACTGTGAATGATTATGTTAAAGATCCTCAAATAATAACCGAAAAAGAATTAAAAGACAATATCTCAATTGCTGTTCTTAAGGAATATACTGCATGTTCAGCAGAGATGACACTTGACACCGTCTTATTTACTACTCATAAGATAGCCGTTTATTATTCAGAAAAACTCGATTTTGGTGCCATGGAATCTGGAGGTCCAAATTGTGCAGCACAAATACAACCTTTTGTTTTGTTTATTACCAACAAAAAAGAATATACCGCTGTTGAGTTTTTTGAAAATGAAGAATTTGTTTTTAAAATCGTTAAGTAATAAAAACTAAAAATCGATCTTCAAAAAACGTTTCTCACAACAAATAATATTGTTTTAAATTAGATCCATTAGTTCGACACCCCTTTTCAAACTAGCAATATATTACTATATATCAACACATTATAGTACTACAATATGATCTTAAATTTGTTGAAGTGATCCAAAATTCATAAATTAGAAGGTATTAACCAATACCAATTATTTATGAATTCTAAAGTTTTTATGATTTTACGTATCCTTCTTGGACTTTTTGTTTTAGTCTTTGGGGTTAACAAATTTTACTCTTTTATTCCTATGGAAGAGATGGGAGAACAAGCAATGACTTATTTTGGAGCATTAACAAGCACCAAAACGATAATGCTAGTAGCTATTGTTGAAATTGCTGCTGGATTAGCTTTTGTATTTAATAAATATGGAGCATTAATGGCTCTTATTCTAATGAGTGTTTCTGTAAATGCAGTGCTTTTTCATGCCACATTAGAACCCGCTGGTATTGCGGGAGCCTTGGTACTACTTGTTTTAAATATTGCAGTACTGTATGGCTATAGGGATAAATATGCGGCCTTATTGCAAGGGTAGCTCTATATCTTAATCCTTATTGAATTATTTATCAGGGTAAAGCTCTATTTTTTAATATAGAGTTTTACCCTCTTTTATATTACTGCTTTTAGTCTGAAATTTGTTATATGAGTTTTAAACATAGCCACTATGTCGTATCGATATATCAAAATAATTTTTATCTTCATCTTTGCAGTATCTTTTGCACAGACAAAAGACAGCTTGTATGTAAAACAGTTAATTAAACAGTCAAAAAAAATTAAGCATAGTAATACTAATGAAGCAAGCATTTTATTAGATGAAGCTATTGCTGTTTCTTCTGCTATTAATTACCACAGGGGTGCCTATGAAGCTAATATTAAAATGGGGCAGCTAAATTACAAAATAAGCAATCACAATATATCCTTTATTAATTACAACAATGCCCTAGCAATAGCTATGGAATACTATCCAAAAAGCAATGCTAAAATAGCACAGTGTTATCTTAATATAGGAATAGCCAATATTAATATGGGAAATAACCATATTGCAACAAAAAACTACTTAAAAGCGCTTAGCTATTCTATCGGAAAAGATAAAATAACAACTATGCAAACCTATTATGAACTTGGTTTAATTTACAATCGTTTTCATCAAAATGATGTTTCCATAGAGTATTACATAAGTGCTTATGAAATTGCTGAAAAAATAAAAGACACATCTTATCTCGCAAAAATTTTAATAAACCTAAGCATTACCTATATAAATAAGGGAGCGTTAAAAAAGGCGCTTAAATGCATTAATGAAGCTGTTCCTCTTGTAAATGCCTCTGATAATATTTATAATAAGGTCCTTATTAAAAAAGCGCAAGCCGTTATTCATCTTGAAAAAGGAGAAAGCAACAAAGCATTAGCTTTTGCCTTAACGGCCTATAAACTTGCAAACAAACACAATATAGGAGAGTTTAAAACCAAAACATTAAATTTATTAGGGAAAATTTATGGCACTCAAAACAAGCATTATTTATCCCTTACAAATTATCTAGAGGCCTTAAGTTATTCCCAAAAATATAAAAACATAGCGCTATCATCAGAAATTTCAAATTCAATCTCCAAATTGTATAACAAGAAAAAAGAATATGCTAAGGCCTATTATTATCTAAATGAATGCAAGAAAATGGACGATAGCCTAATTAATGAAAAAAGCTCAAAACTAATGGCTTTATATATTAGTGAAAAAAGAGATAAAGACCTGCTGCTGCAAACCTCAAAAACAAAAAACAAAGAAAATCTCTTGTTAAAACGAAAGAATAGACTTTTGTACATAGTAGGAGGTTTTACTTTAGCTATTCTTATCCTGTTTTCTTTTTACCATACAAGAGTGTCAAAATTTAAAGAAAAATATAATGAAAGGCTGAAAAGAATCAATAGTATGTTAAAACAATCCAGAGCTAGTGCTTTGATTACTATGCAAACAAAAACATCTATCTTAAACAATATTACCCATGAGCTAAAAACGCCTCTACAAACCATATCGAGTGTATCTCAACTTTTATCAAATGATAAACAAGGCAACCTTCAGAAAAAATACTTAGACACTATTGATTTTTCTGTTAAAAACTTACTCAACCTTATCAATAATGCTATTACACTTAACTCTGGTCAAAAAGAAAAAGCCAAACTAGAATTAAACCCTTTTAACCTATCCAAAACAGTGGATGATATTGTTGGAGTATTACAAATAATTGGACTCGACAATAAATTACAAGTCTTTTTGGATCCAAAAATAAAACATATAGAGTTACTAGGTGATGAGCCAAAATTAATTCAAATACTAAGCAATCTATTAGAAAACGCTAATAAATATACTCAGTCCGGTGATATTATATTACAAATAAAACCACTGAGAATTAGTAGAAATGCAATTTCTTTACAATTTAGTGTTTCTGATACTGGAGAAGGAATTGAAGCAGCTGATTTAAATAAAATATTTGCTCCTTTTTATCGTGTCTCTGAAGTTTTAACCTCAAAAACATCGGGATCTGGTTTGGGCTTGTCCATTGTTAAAAATCTAATCTCTGCTCATAATAGTTCCATAACGGTAAGCTCAGAAAAAGGAAAAGGGTCTACATTTAAATTTGAGTTGAACTATGAAATTGCTTCCATTCTTCATCACAAACAAAAAATAGATCCAACAAACATAAAAATCTTAATTGTTGAAGACCATAAAATTAATCAGATGTTGATTAAAAAAAATATAGAGCAAGAAGGTTTTGTATGCAAAATTGCTAATAATGGGCTAGAGGCAGTAAATCTCGTAAAAAAAGAGAATTTTGATATTATCCTCACCGACATAATGATGCCTATAATGGATGGTTTTGAGTCATCAAAAATTATCAAAAAAATGCGCCATAATCTTCCTATAATAGCAATTACAGCAGTATCAGAAAATGAAGAACGTCAAAAATTTGAAGAAGCACAAATACATACCGTAATAAACAAACCAATAAACGTTAAGGAGCTTTTTAAATCAATCTATACAGAATTAAACATCAGCAAGCTACAGCTTAGCGCATAAAAACCACATACTCTATATAAAATCTTAGCCTTTGACAAAGCTATATCATTTTATCAGGGTAAAGCTCCATTTTTTAATATGGAGTATTACCCTCTTTTATATTTCTGTTTTTAATCTGAAATTTGTCATAATAGTTTTAAAACAGAGCCCCTATGTCCAATCAATATATCAAAATAGCATTTATTTTTTTCTTTACGGTATCATTTGCTCAAACAAAAGACAGTCTGTATGTAAAACAATTAATTGAAGAATCAAAAGAACTTAAACAAACCAATAACAAAGAGTCTACTCTTTTATTAGAAGAAGCTATTGAGGCTTCTATAAAATCAGAATACTACTTAGGTGCTTACGAAGCCAATATCCAAATAGGAATCCTTAATTGGTATAAAGGCAAGCACAATACCTCTATTATACATTACAGAAATGCATTAGAAATAATTTTGGAACATAGCCCAAATAACAAAGACCAAATAGGGCGTTGCTACTTTAATATTGGAACGTCATTCTTTAAACTAGGGAACTACCAGGCTGCAGCAAAAAATTACTTTAGAGGTCTTGATTATTATACTGAAAAAAATCAAAAAAAAATCATGGCTTCTTATCATGAAATTGGCCTAATCTATCATCGCTTAAACCAATATGAACTTGCCGCAAAATACTATACGACTGCCTATAAAATTGCAAAAGAAACAAATGACGATTCTTATTTAGCAAAAATTCTGATTAACATTGGAATTAACTATAACAGAAAGAACGATTTAACAAAAGCCTCAAAATATTATAATGAAGCACTATTATTAGTAGATTCTTCTGATAATATTTACAATAAAATATTATTAAACAAAGCCGTATCCTATCATTTTTTATCCTTAGAAAAACCAAATGAAGCCTTAAACTATGCGTTAAAAGCTCATAAACTTGCAGAAGATTATAAAATTGATGTATTACAAACTAAAACATTAAACTTATTAGCAAATATCTATACCAAACAGGACAAAAGAACCTTAGCTATTAACACCTACTTAAAGGCAAAAGAAAAGGCTAGCATACATAAAGACCTATCACATGAATCAGCAATTTCTAACTCACTTTCTCAGTTATACGGGGAAAATAAAGCCTATAAAAAAGCATTTCATTATTCAGAAGAACATAAGAAACTATCTGACAGTCTTGTAAATGCTGAAAACGTAAAATTAATTGCCAATTCTACAGCTTTATATGAAAGCGAAAAGAAAGACAAAGAAATTCTGGTGCAAACCTCAAAAATAAAGGTTCAAGAAAACCTTTTGTTGAAACGAAACAATCGAAACCTATATTTTATCGCTTCTCTTATTTGTATTGCCTTTATCGTTTTTTGGTTCTATCAAAAAAAGATGTCCAAAATAAAAGAACTGTACAATAAAAGGCTTATGAAAACTAATGAAGTGCTTAAAAAATCTAGAGCCAAAGCTTTGATTGCCATGGAAGCAAAAGCATCTATTTTAAGCAATATTACACATGAGTTAAAGACACCATTGCAAACCATTTCAAGCATATCATTACTTTTGTCCAATAAGGAACAGACCAGTCTTCAAAAAAGATACTTGGACACCATTGATTTTTCTGTTAAAAATTTACTCAACCTTATCAATAATGCTATTACACTTAATTCTGGTAAAAAGAAAAAAACTAAGTTAGATTTAAATCCTTTTAATTTAACCAAAACAGTAAATAATATTGCAGCAGTATTAAATATAATTGGACTACACAATAAATTGGATGTGCGTTTAGATCCAAAAATAAAATACCTAGAATTGCTTGGCGACGAACCCAAACTTATTCAAATTCTAAACAATCTGCTAGAAAACGCCAATAAATATACCAGTAGTGGAGATATTACGCTGCAAATAGATATCTTAAAAATTAACAGAAAAGAGGTCGCTATACAGTTTAATGTTTCTGACACAGGAGAAGGTATAGACCCTAATGATCTGGAAAAAATATTCACTCCATTTTATAGAGTATCTGAGGTTTTAACCTCAAAAACTTCTGGGTCAGGTTTAGGCTTATCAATAGTTCAAAACCTTATTTCTGCACATAATAGTACTATAACAGTGAACTCAGAAAAGGGAAAAGGCTCGTCTTTTAAGTTTGAATTTACCTATGAAATTGCTTCTATTACCGAAAAAGAACAAAAAATTAATCCTTCGAATATAAAAGTATTAATTGTAGAAGATCATAAAATTAATCAGCTGTTGATTAAAAAAAATATAGAGCAAGAAGGCTTTGTTTGTAAAATAGCAAGCAATGGTTTGGAAGCTGTAAATCTAGTGAAAAGTGAAAAATTTGATATTATTCTTACCGATATTATGATGCCAATAATGGATGGTTTTGAATTCTCAAAAATCATTAAAAAAATGCATTGTAATCTTCCTATAATAGCAATTACAGCAATATCAGAAAAAGAAGAGCATCAAAAATTTGAAGAAGCTCAGATACATACAATAATAAGCAAACCTGTTAATCCCAAAGAGCTTTTTAAATCAATCTACACAGAGTTAAACATCAGCAAGCTACAACTAAGTGCTTAAAAACTACACAAATCGCTAAAAATAATTAGTTATTGCGAAAATCTTATAATTTTATCAGGGTAAAGCTCTATTTTTTAATATGGAGTAATACCCTCTTTTGTATTCCTGTTTTTAATCCGAAATTTACCTTATGAGTTTTAAAACAGGGTCGCTATGTTCAATCAATATATCAAAATAGCATTTATTTTTTTCTTTACAATATCAATTGCTCAGACAAAAGACAGTCTGTATGTAAAACAATTAATAAAACAGTCTAAAGAACTTAGGCAAACCGATACTATAGAATCTACTCTTTTATTAAATCAAGCTATCGAAGCTTCTTTAGCTGCAAAATACTATTTCGGTGCTTTTGAAGCCCATATTCAAATAGGAATCCTTAATTGGTATAAGGGCAAACACAATACATCCATTATACATTACAATAGCGCATTAGAACTAATTTTGGAACATGATCCTGGTAATAAAGACCAAATAGGGCGTTGTTATTATAACATTGGAACAGCTAGTTTTAAATTGGGAAACTACCAGACTGCAACAAAAAACTACTTAAGAGCTTTGGATTATTATACTGAAGAAAATCAAGAAAGAATAATGTCTTCTTATCATGAAATTGGTGTCATCTACCATCGTTTACACCAATATGACCTTGCCACAAAATATTATATGATTGCCTATAAAATTGCAAAAGAAACAAATAGTAATTTGAGTTTGGCTAAAATTTTAATAAACATTGGAATTAATTATGATAAAAAGAACGATTTAACAAAAGCTTCAAAATATTATGATGAAGCATTGTTATTGGTAGAATCTTCTGATGATGTCTACAGTAAAATATTGCTAAACAAAGCAATATCATATCATCTATTATCCTTAAAAAAACCAAATAAAGCGCTGGACCATGCCTTAAAAGCACATAAACTAGCAGATGAACATAAATTTGAAATTATACAAACTAAAACATTGAAGTTATTAGCAGATGTATATAACAAACAAGACAAAAGGACCTTGGCCATTAACACCTATCTAGAAGCAGAAGAAAAAGCCAACTTATATAAAGACCTATCACATAAATCAAGAATTACCGATTCTCTTTCTCAATTGTATGGTCAAAATAAAGAGTATAAAAAAGCATTTCAGTATTCAGAAGAACATCAGAAACTATCTGACAGCCTTGTTAATGCTGAAAATGTGAGGCTAATTGCCAATTCTACGGCTTTGTATGAAAGTGAAAAGAAAGACAAAGAAATTCTAGTACAAACCTCAAAAATAAAAGCCCAAGAAAACCTTTTATTGAAACGAAAAAATCGAAACCTCTATTTTATCGCTTCTCTTATTTGCATTGCCTTTATCGTCTTTTGGTTCTATCAAAAAAAGATCTACAACGTAAAAGAGTTGTACAATAAAAGGCTTATGAAAACTAATGAAATGCTTAAAAAATCTAGAGCTAATGCTTTGGTTGCTATGGAAGCAAAAGCATCTATTTTAAACAATATTACACATGAATTAAAGACACCATTGCAAACCATTTCAAGTGTATCACAACTTTTGTCTAATAAGGAACAAACCAGCACTCAGAAAAAATATATGAACACCATTGATTTTTCTGTTAAAAACTTACTCAATCTAATCAATAATGCCATTACGCTTAATTCTGATCAGAAGGAAAAAGCGATCTTAGATTTAAATCCATTTAATTTAACTAAAACGGTAAATAATATTGCAACAGTATTAAATGTAATTGGACTACACAATAAATTACATGTGCGTTTAGATCCAAAAATAAAATACCTAGAATTGCTAGGTGATGAACCCAAACTGATTCAAATTCTAAACAATTTGCTAGAAAACGCCAATAAATATACCCGTGATGGAGATATTACACTGCAAATAGATATCTTAAAGATTAACAGAAAGAAAGTCGCTATACAGTTTAATGTTTCTGACACTGGAGAAGGTATAGACCCTAATGATTTAGAAAAAATATTCACTCCATTTTATAGAGTATCTGAGGTTTTAACATCAAAAACATCTGGATCTGGTTTAGGTTTATCAATAGTCCAAAACCTTATTTCTGCACATAACAGTAAAATTGCAGTGAGCTCAGAAAAAGGAAAAGGCTCATCTTTTAAATTTGAATTGAATTATGAAATTGCCTCAATTTCTGGAAAAGAACAAAAGATTAACCCTTCGGACATAAAAGTATTAATTGTAGAAGATCATAAAATTAATCAGACGTTAATTAAACAAAATATCGAGAAAGAAGGCTTTGTTTGTAAAATTGCCAGCAATGGTTTGGAAGCTGTAAATCTAGTGAAAAACGAAAAATTTGATATTATCCTAACCGATATTATGATGCCTGTAATGGATGGTTTTGAGTCCTCAAAGATCATTAAAGAAATGCATAGTAATCTTCCTATAATAGCAATTACAGCAATATCAGAAAAAGAAGAGCATCAAAAGTTTAAAGAAGCTCAGATACATACGATAATAAACAAACCTATTAATCCCAAAGAGCTTTTTAAATCAATCTATACGGAACTAAACATTAGTAAGTTGCAACTAAGTGCTTAAAAATTACTACGTCCAAAAAAAAATTAACGCTCTAGAAAACCCAATATTTTTTTCAGGGTAAAGCTCTATTTTTCAATATGGAGTATTACCCTCTTTTATATTCCTGTTTTTAGTATGAAATTTGTCTAATAAGTTATAAAACAGAGCAGCTATGTCCAATCAATTTATCAAAATAGCATTTATTTTTTTCTTTACGGTATCATTTGCTCAGACAAAAGACAGCTTATATGTAAAACAGTTACTTATACAATCAAAAGAGCTTAAGCAAACCAGCAATACAGAGTCTACCCTTTTATTAAAAGAAGCTATTGAAGTTTCTTTGGCTACAAAATACTACTTTGGTGCTTTTGAAGCCCATATCCAAATAGGAATACTTAATTATTATAAAGGCGAGCACCATATATCTATCGCACATTATAAGAGTGCATTAGCAATAATTTCAGAACACATTCCTGGTAATAAAGACCAAATAGGACGCTGTTATTTTAATATTGGAACAGCATGTTATGAATTGGAGAATTATGAGGCTGCAACAAAAAACTACCTACGGGCACTGGATTATTATACCGAAGAAAATAAACTTAGAATCATGTCTTCTTATCATGAACTTGGTCTAATCTATGTCCGTTTTCACCAATATGACCTCGCTATAGCCTATTTTAAGAAAGCTAATAAAATTGCTAAACAAACAAATAACAATTCTTATCTGGCTAAAGCTTTAATAAATTTTGGAATTATTAGCGACAGAAAAAAGGATTTTACAAAGGCCTCAAAATATTATGATGAGGCACTACTCTTGGTAGCGTCTTCTGATAATATCTACAATAAAATATTGTTAAACAAAGCAGTATCAAATCATTTTTTAACCTTAAAAAAAACAAATGAAGCATTAAGCTATGCCTTAAAAGCACATAAACTAGCAGAAAAACATGAAATTAATGTTATCCAAGCTAGAACATTAACCTTACTAGCAGATATCTATAGCATACAAAACAAAAGAACCTTAGCTATCAATACCTATTTAAAAGCAAAAGATAAAGCTAACTTATATAAAAACCTATCTCTTAAGTCGTCAGTCATCTATGCTCTTGCTCAATTATATAGTGAAAACAAAGAGTATAAAAAAGCATTTCGATATTCTGAAGAACATAAGCAACTATCTGATAGTCTTGTTAATGCAAAAAACATAAGACTAATTGCCAATTCCACAGCCTTATATGAAAGTGAAAAGAAAGACAAAGAAATTCTAGTACAAACCTCAAAAATAAAAGCCCAAGAAAATCTTTTATTAAAACGAAATAACCGAAATCTATATCTTATTGCTTCTCTTATCTGTATTGCCTTTATTGGTTTTTGGTTTTATCAAAAAAAGATATACAACGTAAAAGAGCTGTACAATAAAAGACTTAAAAAAATAAACAAAAGACTTCAGAGAATAAATGAAATGCTTAAAAAATCTAGAGCTAACGCTTTGGTTGCTATGGAGGCAAAAGCATCTATTTTAAACAATATTACACATGAGTTAAAAACACCATTGCAAACCATTTCAAGTGTATCTCTACTTTTATCTAATGAGGGACAAACCAGCACTCAGAAAAAATATATGGACACTATCGATTTTTCTGTTAAAAATTTACTTAATCTAATCAATAATGCTATTACACTTAATTCTGATCAAAAGGAAAAAGCTAAATTAAATTTAAATCCTTTTAATTTAACAAAAACAGTAAATAATATTGCAACAGTAATGAATGTAATTGGACTAAACAACAAATTACATGTGCTTTTAGATCCAAAAATTAAATACCTAGAATTGATTGGCGATGAGCCCAAACTGATTCAAATTCTAAACAACCTGCTCGGAAATGCCAATAAATACACTAACAGCGGAAGTATTACATTGCAAATAGATATCTTAAAAATTAATAGAAAAGAAGTTTGCATACAGTTTAATGTTTCTGATACAGGTGTTGGTATAGCTCCTAGTGATTTAGACAAGATATTCACTCCTTTTTACCGTGTTTCGGAGGCTTTAACCTCAAAAACAACCGGATCTGGTTTAGGTCTATCAATAGTTCAAAACCTTATTTCTGCTCATAATAGTAAAATAGTTGTGGCTTCAGAAAAAGGAAAAGGCACGTCCTTTAAATTTGAATTTAACTATGAAATTGCTTCAGTTGCTGAAAAAGAACAAAAGATTAATCCTCCAGATATAAAAGTCTTGATTGTAGAAGATCATAAAATTAATCAGCTATTGATTAAAAAAAATATAGAGCAGGAAGGCTTTGTTTGCAAAATTGCTAGCAATGGTTTGGAGGCTGTAAACCTAGTGAAAAACGAAAAATTTGATATTATACTTACCGATATTATGATGCCCATAATGGATGGTTTTGAGTCCTCAAAAATTATCAAAGAAATGTACAGTAACCTTCCTATAATAGCAATTACTGCAGTATCAGAAAATGAAGAACGTCAGAAATTTGAAGAAGCCCAAATACATACAGTAATAAACAAACCTATTAATACCAAAGAGCTTTTTAAATCCATTTACATAGAATTAAACATTAGTAAGCTGGATCTAAGTGCTTAAAAAAGGTTTTGTAACCTGTAAGCCTAGTTTTTCACCATCTTAAAATGCGGAATGCCATCTTCTAAATATTCCTCCCCTTCGGCAACAAAACCTAGGTTGTTATAAAACTTAAGTAAATATTTTTGAGCGGATATTATGATTGTAGTTTCGTTATAAACTTCTTTTACAGCTGCAATAGAGGCTTTCATAACATCATAACCATATCCATATTGACGCTGATCTTTAGCCACTACTACTCTACCAATACTTGGCTTATCAAAATAATCTCCAGCATCAAAAACACGGGTATAACCAACCAAAACACCTTCTTTTTCTACTACTACATGCAATGCTTTCTGATCTTTACCATCAATATCTTGATATACACAGTCTTGTTCTACTACAAACACTTCGCTACGCAATTGTAGTATTGCATACAACTCATCTGTACTTAATTCTTTAAATTTTTTGACTGTTATTTTCATATATCTCTATTATTGTATTGGTTCTACCACAAATTTAATGATAATTGCTTTTTACTAGAATATCTGTTCGAATTTCTGATAAGAGATTAGTATCAAGAATTGGATAAATTCTTATACAGTTCTCGATACAATTTTATTTAATTATGCTATCGCATACTTAGATAAAATGACTCGACCTGACAATCACCTTAATTCACTACAGAATCTATTGTGCTATATACAGCAGGTATTAATTGCTACTCTTCATTTTTAATCTTGGGCTATAAGTTTAGTATCCTTACATTTTCCAAATTCAGGTTGTATATTGATATGATTGATTCCAAATGTATGAAATAATTCTTCTTCTAGTACTGATATATAGCTATCAAAAACCGAAAGTGTAAAATCTTCTTTAAAATCGATATGGGCTTCAAAATGAAATTCAGAATCATTTAATTGCCAAAAATGCACATGGTGAATAGTATGTATTCGTGTATCTTTCGACATATGAGCTATTACCTTTTCTACATCCACTGCTTTTGGAGCAAATAATAGCAGTACTGCTGTAGACTCCTTTAGTAGATCATATCCCGCATAGATTAGATAAATTGCAATTGCCAAAGTAAGTACACTATCTACCCAGTACCAGTTAAAAAAATACATTAAAATCCCTCCAACCAACACAGCTACAGATGCCATCATATCAGTCAGTAAATGCAAGTATGCCGATTTCATATTCATATTAGCATCGGCTTCTTTTTTTAATAAAAGCACACTAAATCCATTGGCTAATATTCCTAGTGTTGCCATTACTATAACCATAATGGATCCTATAGGTTCTGGATTGGCAAACCGTTTAACAGCTTCAATACTTAAAAAAACAGCCACAATAACTAAAGTTGATGCATTTATAAAAGCTGCAATAATTTCCGCCCTTTTATAGCCAAATGTTTTTGAAGTAGATGCTTCTTTTTTAGACAATACATTAGCGATATAACTTACTATTAGTGAAATTACATCACTAAAATTGTGTAAAGCATCTGACAATAAGGATAAGCTTCCCGAAAGTAATCCCCCTATGGCCTGTGCAATTGTAATCCCTATATTTAAAAAAATAGCAATTGCTAAATTCTTTCCTGTTAATGTACCATGATCATGGAGGTTATGGAGGTTATTGAGGTTATTGCTATGATTATGTTTGTGACTGTGTCCCATACTATCTTATAATTTTAAAACAAAATTACAAGAGAATACTATGCAACAGTGTTACAATCTTTACAGATACCTTTGATAGCTATTTGAATCTCGTTTACCTTATAAGCTTCCCCTAATTGAATTATAGGCACATTAACTGTTTCTATGCAGCTTGTTTTCTGACACTTTTCGCAATAAAAATGAGGATGATTATCGTTATGCTGATGAATTTTACAAGTATCACTACATAACATATAGTTTTTTAATCCCGCAGGATTAAGTACTGCATGTAATACTCCTTTCTCTACAAAAGTAACTAAGGTTCTGTAAATTGTAATGCGATCGCAATAAAACAGCTCTTTTTCAATTTCGTTGGCTGCCATGCCATTTTTTGAAGCAAGCAATAGTTTTAAAACCAATATCCGAACAGGTGTAACCTTTATGGCTTTGGCTTCTAAAAACGATATTACGGCTTCGGATGCCATATTATTGGCAAAGTGGGATTTTTTGAATTCTTGTTTCGTGTCTTCCTCCTTCAAATTCGGTAGCTAAAAACATTTTCACCATCTCTATAGCCTGAGGAACAGAAATAAAACGTGCTGGAAGTCCAAGAATATTAGCATCATTGTGTGTTCTTGCTAATTCTGTAATCTCCTTAGTCCAACACAGTGCTGCTCTTACTTTAGGATATTTGTTTGCAGTCATTGCAGCTCCATTACCACTTCCACAGATAATAATTCCGAAATCTACTTCCTTGTTCTCAACAGCTTTAGCAACTGGATGTATAAAATCTGCATAGTCAACACTTGCACCATCATCGGTACCAAAATTAACAACTTCTATATTTACTGAACGTAAATATCCTAGTATAGTAAGTTTATATTCTGTTCCAGCGTGATCGTTTCCAATAGCAATTTTCATCTTGTATAATTTAATTCAAAATAATGGTTATTCCTAAGAGTACAAAACTACTAAATATTACATCAAATCTTAGAACAAAAAAGAATGCATTTTTTTGTAACGCAAAAGCGCATTTTTTATTGCATTTTTTTTTAAATTTGCCATAATTATGGTTTTAAAAAATCCGATGAAACGTAAAAATCTTAAAATATTGTGCAAAAAAGATGTATTTCATCGAATATTTGGGTCTTTAAGCGAAGAAAACCCAAAACTTTTCTAATTTAGTAATGAATCAATAATTAAAGCCTCACAATTATGAAACATTTTTACGTACTTATTTTGTTATACGCATTTGCCTCTAATGCACAAACGATTACTATTACCGACCCAAATTTTGAAAGAGCATTAATTGCTATTGGACTAGACCAAGGAACTGTAGATGGAACTATAGAAGCTACCAACGTTATCTATGTTAGAGAACTTAATATTCCTAATAAAAACATTAGTGATTTATCTGGTTTATCTGCATTTATCAATTTAGAAAAAATCAATGCAAGTGGAAATTCTATTTCTGCAATTGATTTTAGCAAAAACTTATACCTAAAAGAAATTATCTTACACTCTAACGAACTTACTAGCATAAATGTTAGTAATAATGTTTGGTTAGAATCTTTAAACGTATATAAAAACAAACTTTCAGCCATTAGCCTTACAAACAATAGAAACCTAAACTATTTGGCTATTGCTGATAACAATATTACTGCACTAGATGTTACTGCCAATGAAAAAATTGTAACCATTTATGCACAAAATAACCAAATTGCAGATATAGATGTTACTGAACTAAAAAACTTAGAAACATTAAATTTTCAAGACAATAGCGTTGCTACATTAAACACTACAAATGCAACAGCACTAAAACAACTAAATGGGAGTAGCAATTTTCTTAGCACTCTGGATGTGTCTACTAACACTGCTTTGGATCATATTAATGTTATGTTTAATGCAATCGAAACTTTAGATTGCTCTACTAATACCGCATTAACTACGGTAATTGCTTCGCATAACGAGCTTACTTCTTTAAATGTAAGAAACGGAAGCAATGAAACACTGGCTGTACTGAGCATAGAAAACAACCCAAACTTAACCTGTGTTACTGTTGATGATGTTATTGCAAAAGATACTGATTCTGCTTTAACAACACGATGGAACAAAGACTATGACGCTAATTTTTCTGATGATTGTAGTGCTATTATTCCACCTGCAAAATACAATGTGTTTATAAGCAGTAGCAAGCAACTTACTATTGATAGCCCAAGTGCGGGAGTAGCAAATATTTATAACCTAAGCGGTATTCCTGTTGTAAAATCAGAAATCAATACCGGTAACCAATCATTAAATCTTAACAATCTTAAAAATTCTATCTATATTTTAAACATAGTTTCAGAACAAGGTAGCTTTACAAAGAAGCTAGTGCTAAGATAACTTAGCACCTCTTAATTTTGATTCTAACTTAAAATACTGACTCTATTTTAAAAAAGGTCATTGCTTCATCCGATACAATCTTTATATTTTATGCCCCTAAAATGTAATTGAAATACGATGAATCAATGTCCTTTTTTTTATTTCTTCTTTAGCTTTAATACAATAAATAGTGTTGTAAACCCAATACACAACCATAATGTATCTATAGCAAAAATAGCATAGTTTTTAGCGGCATAGGTATTCCAAATCCAATTCCCAGATACAACTCCATTTATAATTGGAATGCAAAGACTCAATACTCCACCAGACAATAGCGTGTATTTATTAGTGAAATAATTATCTCTTTTATACCTAAAAAACATAAACAATAGCACCCATCCTCCAAAATAGACAGTGTTTAATACCAACTCTCGAGATGTCAGTGCTGATACTGGCAATACTTTGGCTACTATATAACTAAATGCAGTTATGGGAAACATTGATAAGCAGATGGCCAAATAGATATGACCTACGTTTTTATTAAAACGTGCTTGTTTTTCTGTTATGTTTTTTCGTTTTCTAGCCTCTAACCATATTAAAACACCTGAAATAATTACAAAACAGGTAATTAAGCCAAGTAAAAAGTAAACCGTTTTAAATAACTTTCCTGCAAAATTCCCATAATGCAAGGTCCCCATAGCGTCCTCAACAGAAGAAAAATACTCAGGATTATAGGGATCTCGTTCGGACAATATAGCACCGTTTGCTACCTGATAACGTATAGCACCTTCGGTAATGAAATTTGTTGTTTTATGTAAATTTCCTTCTAATTCTAGCTGCATATTATGATCTCCATAATTGTGTATGGTGGCATAACGTATTGCAAAATTTTCCCATTTGGCAGTAGTTTGTGCTATTAAGGGGTTTATTGGATTTATTGAATAGCTTACCTGTTCTAAATGAACTTCAGTAGTACTATAGCCCATATCAATACTCATCTTATCATCATCACCCTCATAAAAATACATTTTTGTAGGCAAAAAAAGTAAAATCCATATTCCAAACCAGACTCCAGTTACCGCATACATAAACTGAAACGGTAAGCCTATTACTCCCAATACTGTATGTGCATCAGACCATACTAACTTTAACTTTGCTTTAGGACGAAACAAATAAAAATTAGAGATCATTTTTTTCCAATGAATAATAACTCCAGTAACAATGGCAAATAGAAAAAACAATGCTACTGCCCCTGCCAAATACAATCCGTAGGCTTCCGGAAGTTGGTAAAAGAAATGCAGATAATACAAAATACCGCTTACACTATAAAAACCTGCACCTTCTTCTGCTATGTCAAGTTTTTCAATATCTATTTCTAAATAGTGCTCTTCTTTTGCTTTTTCTGATGCCAAACTATCCTTAGATGCATACAAAGCGGTGTACACTGTTTTTCCGTCTGGCCTCGGATACATATAGATTTCACGTCCATATAAATCATAATCTTTTGTTTCTAAAAAAGATAAGACCTTATCGAAATCGGTGTTTTTTTGATGATGTGCAACAGTTTCTTGTTCCCAAGATTGAGTTTCTTCCATAAAAAAAGTGAAAGAACCTGCAAAAAAAATAATATATAAAGCTACACTTATAACAATACCAGAAACTGTATGGGTATGAAACAACGAGTTGTAATTTTCTTTATTCATTTTATTATATATAAAGAATTAATAAACCAAGTAAGATGGCAAAAGTGTAGTACCCCATAATTCGCCAAGCATTTCTTACCATATATGGAGGTATCATGCATGCTACCCATACCATACAAATACTAAAGTTACCGCTTATCATAACTGTAAAATGACTTGGCAAAAGTTTGGCTATTACAAGGTGTAGTATTACCGCAACAAAATAACCACCTAAAAGCCCTGCTATAAATTTTAGAAGGCGTTGCCCTATTGATGTTTTTAAATATTTTGGGTTTGCTGGCATAATTAGTTTCTAAGTGGCATTACTAAAATAAGTAGGCAGGAAAGAGTCATTAACAGCACTAATGCGGCAAAAAATCCGCTTACTGCTCCCAATTCAATTACTAAAATCGTAAAAGAGAAAAACAATAATAAAAAACCAAGTATTTTACTAACTACAGTATGCTGTTGCAAATAGATTTCTATAAAATTACCTTTAATTAACAATGCCTTTTTAGAACTATTATAACAACAATAAATGCCTAATAACATGGATAAAATGCCTATTACAATCATAGTTTTCTTTATTACCAAAAAAATGCAACTCTGATAAACTACCAGAGTTGCATTACTAGGCTATTAAAATTATTTAACTAATCTTTTCTTAAAAACTATATCTAACCGTAATTCTACCATTAATACCTGGTTCAGATTCCCATCCTAAACCTTCTGCCGATTTCGACCCTTGGTTTATGATATACTCATCTAAAATATTATTAACATTTAGTATTACTTTAAATTTATCGTTCTTCCAGTTTAAAGCTCCATCTACTCTAAAGTAATCTGGGTATTCATACCATTCAGAAATATCACCTCCCCATATAGATCTATCAAGTAAATATTGATATCCTATAGAGGCTCCAAAACCTTTTAATTTTGAATTTGGATTAAAATTATAATTTAACCATGTATTGGTAATGTGTTTTGCATGCCCAGGTAAACGTGTTCCTATTTTTAAAGGGTCAGTATCTTCCGTAATAGTAAGGTCTGTATAAGCATAGTTAATAACAACATTTAACCCTTTAGTGATTTGCCCTTGCATATCAAACTCTATACCTTTAGACTCTACTTCTCCAATTAGCACATCAAAACTAGCGCCAGGAGGTGTTACCGTAATATTCTTTTTAGTAATATTATAAGCAGTTAATGATGTTTTTAAACGACCGTTTAACCATTCTTTTTTTAATCCAAATTCTAAGTTAGTAGCTAGTACTGGATCAAAATTATTTCCGTTTTCATCTGTTCCATAATTAGGATTAAAAGATTTATCAAATAAACCATACACATTAAAAGAAGAAAGGATCTTATAACTAATACCAACTCTAGGGGTAAACTTATGATCAAATTTTGGATCACCGCCAATACCTGTTTCTTGAATCTCTGTATACCTCCCAGCAAATGTTATCTTTAACTTATCATTTATAAGGTTAAGCTCATCTTGTAAATACATCGATTTTGTTTTGGTATAACCTCCCCAAACACTTTCTCTGTCTTTTACATTGGTTGATCTGTCAAAATTTGGATATACCGCATTCCCATAAACAGGTTTAAATACATTAAAAGGAGTAATGTCTACAATAGCACTTTGCCCAACATCACCATAAGTATCCGTTTCTTTAAATTCCGCAGCAGCCAATATTTTATGATTAATAACACCAGTTGTAAACTTACCATTAAGGTTGGCTTGTAACTGCACTGTAGTTCCTAAACCGTCCCAAAGTGTCATTTCTCTCAGAACATCTCCATTTTTCTCTAAGGTAGTTCCCCAGAAAAAATCTCCTTCTTGTTCTAATTGCATATAAAACCCATTAAGGTTCAGTTTCCAATTATCATTAAATTTATGTTCTACATTTACCAATGTACTCCACTGGGTAAACTCGGTAGCAGGAAAATCTTTATCTATATGCGAAGCATCTCTATCTAAACTTTTAAAATCATAACCAGCAGGCACAGAAACACCATTTGTTCCTACCATCATATTAGATTTCTGAAGACCAAACTCTGTGGTAATTGTTGTTTTATCAGATACTAAAAATCGTAACGATGGATTAATGCTAAACCTATCATTTTTCTCGAATTTACGGTGTGTTTCATTTTGTTGATACATTCCATTAATTCTATACTGTACATTACCAGCTTTATCAAAAGAACCACCAAAATCTGCACTTGCTCTATAGGTGTTAAAAGAGGCAAGACTAACACTTACTTCACGAACTTTATTCTTTGATGGTTTTTTAGTAGTTACATTATAAAAACCACCTGGTTCGCCAGAAGAAATCATAAAACCGCCTGGACCTTTAATAAATTCTACACTTTCTACATTAGACATATCTTCTGTTAATGGGCCATAAGGCAAGTCCATGTTAAGACCATTTCTAAAAAAAGGTAAATCAAAACCACGCATAGATATAGTAGTATAAGCTTCCCAGCCTCCTGTAAACATTACACCACTTACATTCCGAGAAATACCTTCTCTAATATTCATAATTCCTTGATCTAATAAAACATCACCACTTATTATTTGAATATTTTGGGGAATATCTATTAGTTTATTATCTAATCGCAACGATTTTGATGGATTACGTATTGCATATTTCTTTCTAATATTTCCATTAACAACTACTTCTTGTAATGATTCGGCTGTTTCTTTTAATGAAAAATTAACCTGAGTATCAACCCCTGAAACTATACTTACTGTTTGCGACTGTTCTTTTAACCCCATAGAGCTAGTTGTCATAATATACTCTCCTTCTGGCGCATAAAAACTAAAATAACCGTTTTCATTAGATGAAGAACCAAAAGAAGTTCCTTTCAATAATACAGAAACAAATGCTGCAGGACTACCATCACTTGTTTTAATAGCACCTTGTACCTTTCCTTTTTTAGCCTTGCTTTGGATATGAATTGTAGTTCCTCTTAAACGGTAATAGACGCTATGTGCTACCAATACATCGTTTAATAATTCTCTTAAGCTAACAGCTGTATAGCTTTTGTTTAATTTTCTTTCAATTTTTAAAGATGATGGTGTGTAGGAGAATACACATCCAGCTTTTTTCTCGATTTTTGTTAATGCTGTAGCTAAGGTTTCATTGTTAAATGTTATAGAAAGTTCCTTATCTAAAATAGAATTTTGCTGAGCACTAATTAACTGCAGCCCTAAGAATAGAAATACAGAAAGCTGTATTACACGCATAGCATATGCGTTAAAAGTAAAATATTTCATATTTTTGTTAATATGTTGATTGATTTATAGAATTGATTTTCATATTACCGGTATGTAGTTTGTCGACGGCGTACCGGTTTTTTTTGTGATTGTTTTTAAGGCGGAATACTTTTTTTCATCGTGTTCTAAATTTTTGACTAATAAATTATAACTGTTTTTCCTTTTATTTTGTACTTAAACTGTAATACAAAACTTAAATCATCCAAAAGGCGCTCTAATGACGGATGATCATACATTCCTTTGTAAGTTTCCTTTTTTAAAGCTTTATTTTTTATTTGTATTTTAACATCATACAACCGTTCTATCTTTCGTGAAATTGTTAGAAAGGACTCATTATTAAAATATAATTTGTTGACTATCCATCTATTAAAATGACTAGCATTTACCGTACGTTTTTCTAAATTATGCTGATAAAGTATTGCTTGTTCGTTGGGCAGTAACATCATATTGTTATCTAACATTGTGTTATCAGAAAACAATACTCTCCCTTCATTTAATGTTAAAATAGTTGCTTCGTCTGGATAGGCAGACAAGTTAAATTTTGTTCCTAAAACCCTAGTTTTAGAAATTGAAGTTTCAATTATAAATGGTCTAAAACTGTCTCTTGCTACTTCAAAATACCCTTCGCCAAGCAGTTCCACCGTTCTGGAACTATCACCATAGTTATTTGGCACATTTAGTATTGATGCTACATTGAGGTGTACAATTGTTCCGTCTGGCAAGGTAATTATCTCTTTTTGCTGTGCTAATGTGGTATATGATGTAAAACTATCTTTTACTAAAAAAATGTATGCTCCTAAACTTATAAAAAGCATAAAACTAGCCGCTACACTCCAAAACATTGTTGACTTAGACAAGAATACTTTTGGCTTTTGAGTTTTAGAGGTATGTATAACTTCTTTAATGTTATTCCATAATTTCTCTTCTTGAAATGCTGAAATATCTCCAGTTTCTGTTTCATCCTCCTGAGTTAGCAACCAATTTTCTACCACTAATAATTCTGCAGCAGTACAGCTCTCTTTCGCATATTTTTTTAGTAATTCTGGTGTAATTTTCATCTTGCAAAATACTGTTTCAATACTATAGTCGTAGAAAAACAGAAGGAGTCCTAGTTAGACAGTTGTTTATTTTGTTAGAATTACAAAACACTCATTCAAAAAAACACATAACTAGACAACTTTCAGTACGTTAAATGTTCTTTCGGAAACAAAAAATCAACAAAACAAATCTTGAGACAGCTCTTTTCTTATAAATGAAAGTGCTTTTGTTAAATGATTTTTTACTGTTTTTTTGGAAATAATCAATCGTTCAGAAATTTCATTTACATTAAGCTGCTCTTCTCTACTAAGCCTGTATACTTTTTGACATTGACATGGTAGCTGGTTTACAATTACCTGCATGTCTTGTTCCAAAAACTCAGAAATTGCTTCATTATGAGCTAAACACTTTTGATCAAAGCCCGTCTCTTCGCATAAATTACAATCAGAAAATTCTTGCTTTTTATACTGCTTTCTGTAATGATCAATCACCTTTAACTTTGCAGATTTCACAAGGTAATGCTCTATAGAATCAGTAATTTTTAATTCGGCTCTTCGTTTCCATATCGAAATAAAAATATCTTGTACCATTTCCTCCGAGGCTACCACATCTTTAGTTTTTCCATAACAAATATGATATAGTTTTTTCCAAAAAAAACGATACAATTCCTCAAAAGAAGCACTGCTTTTTAAATTATATGTTTTAGGAGGTTTCGTAGCTCGCTATTTTTATTTAGATTACTTGTAAATAATAAGCAAAAATAAATTCTTCTCAACTTAAAAACAAGTAAACAGATAAAAAATAATGCTATTTGCCCAAATTATAAAGTTTAATCTTTGCATTACTCATAATCTAAAATTAAAAAAAACACTCCTTTGTATAACAATAAAAAAATAAAACGTTATTGTTAGTGTAAAAGCCCGACAAAAGCATGCCTGAAAATTTAACATTAGATTTTTGTACGCTAGAAATCTACGATACTTACGTGATTTCGACGATAGATGAAGGTGTACATGTGAATAAAAAAATGGGGCAACTCTTGATAGACTCCATCATTCCGCATTACAAAAATATTCCTTTTGTATATATTACTAACCGAAAGTATTCGTATTCTATTGACCCCACAATATATTTGAAAACCTCAAAAATTAATGATTTACTAGGTTTTGCTATTGTAAGTACTGATAAATTGCCTTTAAATAATGTTAAAGTAGAAAAGCTCTTTGCTAATAAACCACTTGAAACCTTTAACACCTTAAAAGATGCCATCTTTTGGGCAAAAAAACTCACCCAAATAGATTTTGCATAGTAGAACTACTAGAATAAACTAGTATTGGTAATCGCTAAGACTAGTTAATGATTTTTCCTGATAAGACATTAGATTCCATAGGAGAACTTAAAAAAAATCTGCATCTTTGTATAAAACAAAACGTTATTATTGGTATAAAAGTCCCCAAAAGCATGCCCAAAATTTTAACATTCGATTTTTGTACGCTATCAATCTATGATAATTATACAATTGCAATAATAGATCAAGGTGTGCATGTACATAAAAAAATGGGAAAACTCATAATAGATACTATAACACCCTATTATCAAAACTCTCCTTTTGTATATATTACTAACCGAAAATATTCGTATTCTGTTGACCCCACAATATATTTAGAAACCTCAAAAATTCATACTTTATTGGGTCTTGCTGTTGTTAGCATAGAAGAATTGCCCATAAATAATGTAAAAGTGGAAAAACTATTTGCAAACAAACCATTTAAAACCTTTAAAACAATTGAAGATGCCATCTCTTGGGCACAAATACTTATCAAAGTAGGATAACATTTTAGCACCACTAGAATAAGCTTGATTAGAAATTAGTATCGATAATAACTAACACTACTAGATGGTCCTTCTTGAAAGCGAATTTCTGCTTTTGCAGCTTCATTTTTATCAAACGAATAGTTTAAATAACTAATCAATGAAATTATACCTACCAAAAAGATAAGTATAAATACGATGATTATTTTATAACTTCGTTTCAAAATAGAGAATGCGTTTATACTATAGACGAATAAATTATGATAATGTTACACTTTTTTTAAGAAATATTTAACTTTTTTAAAAAATTGCGCTGCGTCAATAAATAATCGTACTTTTCAACAAACAAATTATAATTAATGTCAAAGAAAAAGAAACGAGCTACAAAGCAACGATCTTATGAAATTACAAAAGGTATTTTTTCCGTATTAGAAAAAGAAAAAAGCGGAGGTCTTAACTACAAGCAAATTGCATCAAAACTAGGAATTACAGACCCTAGTAGCAGAAATCAACTCATAAAAAAGCTTACCCAACTTAAAGAAAGTAAAAAAATAATAGAAGTAGATCGTGGTCGGTTTAAGGCCATTCCTTCTCAAAATTATTATGTTGGAATCATAGATATTACAAGTAATGGAAACGCATATGTTGTGGTTGAAGAACTAGAATCTGACGTTTTTGTGCCTGCAAAGTATATTAATAAAGCTTTTCATGGAGATGAAGTTCAGGTATATGTGTACCCAAGAAGAAAAAAAGGTAAAAAACTAGAAGGAGAAATCTCTAAAGTTCTAGAACGTAAAAAAACTACTTTTGTTGGAATTATTCAACTGCAAAAATCTTTTGCTTTTGTGGTTCCTACTGATAGTAGAATGCAGTCTGACTTTTTTGTTTCCAAAGATCATATCAGTACCGCTAAAGATGGAGATAAAGTCTTAGTAGAATTTAAAGATTGGCCAGATAAAGCACAATCACCACACGGTATTATAAAAGAAGTACTTGGTAAACCAGGAGAGCACAATACAGAAATACATGCTATTCTTGCCGAATATGGACTTCCATATCGTTTTCCTGAAGAAATAGAAGACTATGCCAATAAAATAGATACTTCTATTACGGCTTCAGAAATCGATAACCGTAGAGATATGAGAGATACACTCACCTTTACGATAGATCCAAAAGATGCTAAGGATTTTGATGATGCATTGTCTTTTAAAGTTTTAGAAAATGGCAATTACGAAATTGGAGTCCATATTGCAGATGTATCGCATTATCTTATTCCAGGAACCATCCTAGATGATGAAGCTTATGATAGAGCTACATCTGTATATTTAGTAGATAGAGTGGTGCCAATGTTACCAGAAGTATTATCTAATAATGCTTGTTCCTTGCGTCCACATGAAGAAAAATATACTTTTTCGGCAGTTTTTGAGCTCAACGAAAAGGCAGAATTACTAAACCAATGGTTTGGTAGAACAGTTACCTATTCTGATGCGCGTTTTGCATATGAAGAAGCACAGTTTGTTATCGAAAACGAACATGGAAATATTCCAGCAGACATCTCTATTAAAGAAAGTGGTGCCTATGAAGTGGACAAACCTATTGTAGAAGCTATCCTAAAATTTGATGAGCTTGCAAAAGTATTGCGTAAAAAAAGAATGCACGATGGTGCAATTTCTTTTGACAAGGTAGAAGTTAAATTTATCTTAGATGAAAATTCAGTACCGGAAGGTGTCTATTTTAAAGAATCCAAAGATGCCAACAAACTTATAGAAGAGTTTATGCTGCTTGCCAATAGAAAAGTAGCCGAATTTATTGGAAAGAGAACACCAGAACCAACATTTGTTTATAGAACACATGCCGAGCCAGATCCAGACAAATTAGCACAATTGAATACGGTTGTTTCTAAATTTGGTCATGCTGTAGATCTAACGAGCAAGAGTTCAATTACCGATTCATTAAACAAACTATTGGAGAATGTAAAAGGTAAAAAAGAACAGAATCTAGTAGACACACTTGCCATTAGAACCATGAGCAAGGCCATGTATACAACCAAAAACATTGGACATTACGGACTATCATTTTCGCATTATTCCCACTTTACATCGCCTATCCGTAGGTATCCAGATGTGATGACGCACCGCTTATTACAACATTATCTAGACAAAGGTAATTCTGTAAAGGCAGATGAATATGAAGTTAAGTGCAAGCATTCGTCCAATATGGAAGGTCTGGCTGCAAGTGCAGAGCGAAACTCCATTAAGTACATGCAAATAAAGTTCATGCAAGACCATAGCGAAAAGGAATTCTTGGGTGTTATCTCTGGAGTTACTGAATGGGGAATCTATGTGGAAGTTATAGAAAACAAATGCGAAGGAATGGTCAGAATTAGAGATATTAAGGACGACTATTACGAATTTGACGAAAAACAATATGCCCTTGTCGGTAGTAAAAGCAAAAACATGTATCAGCTTGGAGACGAAGTTATTGTAGCTGTAAAAAGCACCGATTTAATGAAACGTCATCTCGATTTTAGCCTGCTTGGAAAACCAGAAAATCAGGAATAAGTCTTTTTGGTATAGCTTTTGATATCTTAGCAACTTAACATTGTAGTTTTGGGCGTTACCTAAACAGGTCGGGCTTTACACTGTATCTTTTTAAAAACCAATAGTAAAAATAACTATTGGTTTTTAAAAAGGATGCCGTTGCAATCCCTAACGCAAAAAATCTGAATGCTATATAACATACGTAGATACCACTAAAGAACATTATATGAATTGCATAAAAAAAACAGTCCTTGCCATTATCATCATGGCAACAACAACTATTAGCGCTCAAAAAAACATTAGAGATATTGGTGAGTTTGAGATCCTAAAAGCCTATGATGGTATTGAAATAGAACTCATACAATCTGACCATAACAGTGCAGAAATCACAGGAGATCATACCGATAAAGTTACCATTGTAAATAAAAATGGGAAACTAAAAATTAGAATGAAGCTAGACAGAGTTTTTAGTGGCTACAGTACCTTTGTAAAACTATACTACAACAGCACCATAACAACTATAGATGCTAATGAAAACGCAAAAGTATTTTCAAAAGATAAAATTAAACAAACAGGCTTATTGCTAAAAGTGCAAGAGGCAGCAGATATAAGTCTTAATGTAGATTTAACACAATTAGAAATTAAAGCTGTAAGTGGTGGTGTAATTACTACACAAGGAAACTCAAAAAACCAAGATGTATTCGCAAGTACAGGAGGTTATTATAATGCTGAAGACTTACTAAGTAACAGAACAAATGTAAGCGTTAATACAGGAGGTTTTACTACCATTAATGCAGCTGAACATGTTAAAGCAAAAGTAAGGGCAGGAGGAAGAATTAATATCCATGGAAATCCAAAATCTATTGACAAACAGATATTTTTAGGAGGCCGTATTGTAGAACACTAGTTATCTTTTCTTAACTTTGTTTTTACAATCCTTATTATAGGTATAATTACCTTATAAGCCTTGTATAAACTTACGGATAACTATATGCAAGAAATTTTAACAGCTTCCTTACTAGGCTTTGTATTGGCATTTACCATTGGGCCTGTTTTTTTTGTACTTATAGAAACAAGTATTACCAAAGGTTTTAAAAGCGCTTTAATCTTTGATTTAGGCGTAATTATTGCAGATATCATCTATATTGCTATTGCTTTTTATAGTACCAGTAAGATTGTTGAAAAAATAAAAGACGATCCAAATTTTCTGATTTTTGGAGGTATTATTCTTGCTATTTATGGTCTGGTTTCCTTTTTAAAAGTAACTAAAAAAACCTATAGGCAAATTATAAAGGAACATAAATCTGTTGCCATTCAAAAACAATACGGACAACTGTTTATCAAAGGATTACTTCTTAATTTCATTAATATCGGTGTGCTTATTGGCTGGCTAGGCTTTATTGTTATTGCTAACTCTATGGCAAGTACAACAGAAGGTGTTTTTATCTTTTTAGGAACCATATTAGCCAGTTATTTCCTTACCGATATTGCCAAAATAGTAATTGCCAAAAAACTTAAAAGTAAACTTACACCAAAACGAATTTTTAAAAGCAAAAAACTTATTGCCCTTATTATTTTAGGCTTTGGAATACTACTTGTAGTACAAGGTTTTTTCCCTGAAGAAAAAGCGAGATTTAAAAACGCGATTGAAGATATTAAAAAAGAACGATTGAAGTAGAAGTAAAATTATCAGTTCTTTGTTTTGACTTGCAATAGCTTAGTATTATTCAATATAATTGAGATTATAATCCAGTTTTAAAATAGATCATATTTTTAACTATTAATAAGATTATTTTAACTCATAAACTAATTTTCTAAAGAAAAAGCAAGATTTAAAAATGCTTTTTAAGGTCTTAAACAGCTGGAAATACTAAATATTATTTTCTAAAAAATTCTAGTTTTTACAGGAACTAAACCCGTCGTTATTAGATTCTATCTGAAGAATCAAATCTTGTGTTAACTATAGCTATGCTTTAGATAAACAACGTATAATATATATTATTTACTCAAATACAAACCCAGATGTATTTCATCGAAAATAACTAAAAATGTTTTTTTTCTAAAAAAAATAAAATACTTTTAGACTTGTATTTTCTCAATACAAAGAAATATTTATCTATTACTTGAATCATATTCTATGGTTGAGGTCTGATTTAAAACGAATATTATAACCTAAAAAAAATGACACTATTAACAAAAATGGAATCAAAGCCTCTACTATGTTTGCTATTTGCTATAACAATGACATTTTGTTTTGGGCAAGATTTACCAAAAATTATTCCAGCATCGCCTAATACAGCATCTTTAGGCAAGTATCTGGAAACTCCAGTTTCATATGAAACTGGAATACCAAATATTAAAGTCCCTATATATACTATTAAGGAGGGAGATGTCTCTTTACCCATCTCTTTATCATATCATGCAGGTGGAATAAAAGTAGAAGAAGTTGCTTCTTGGGTTGGGCTTGGCTGGTCTCTGAATGTTGGTGGCCTAATCTCAAGAACAACTAAAGGGCTACCCGATGACACATCAATTAATGGGTATATGTATACTCAAAACTCAGTTCAAGATTTAAAAGATCTACCCCATAACAGTTCATCAATCTATAATATGATCACCAATAGTTTACTCGGATATCAAGATTATGAACCTGATATATTCAGTTTTAATTTTGGAGGGTATTCTGGGAAGTTTTCTTATGATCAAATAAGTGGAGTTTTTTTTCAAATGCCCTATTCAAATATTAAAATAACACCTATATATGAAAACACTGGCGGTAAGATAACCAGTTGGGTATTTACGACTCCTGATGGTGTCAAGTATTATTTTGGAATATCTAAAGATCAGTTAAGGACAGCTACAGATTTTAATAGCAATTCGTTTGGTTATACATATTCAAACAATAACTATTCTATTCCTAGCGATGGCTTTCCATTGTCCGCTCATATTACTTCTTGGCACTTAATGGATATTGTCTCACCAACGACCAAGCATATTAAGTTTGTTTATCAAAAGCAGAATAACATTAAGCAAACCAGTAAGACCGGGGAAACATATACGAAGAGTTGTGGAGAAAATTCACATCCATATAGTGTTTCTTTTGTTGAGAATTATTTAGAGCAATCTGTTATTAAGGAAATTGTTTTTTCTAACGGAAAAGTTGAATTTATTGAAGATATAAATACAAGAACTGATCTTAGCGGAGCAAAGGCTTTAAAAAGCATAAAAATCTACACCCAAAATAACATTTTGAAAAGCTACAACTTAAACTATGATTATACAATGTCTCCAATTGAAACGGGTAAATGGATAAATATTGGAGATAAAAACCAAAGACGCTATCGATTACGATTATTAACATTAGAAGAAGAAAACAGTATTGGCGAAAAGTTACCTCCTTTTAGTTTTGAATACAATAATATTCCATTGCCAAGTCGCTTTTCTAACGCGCAAGATTATTGGGGGTATTATAACGCCATGACCTCTAATACTAGCTTAATACCAGAAGTATTAATTGGTCAACTATATCTAGGAGAAGCAAATAGAACCGTTGACACTTTAAATTCTCAAGCTGGTATGCTCAATAAAATTACATACCCCACTGGTGGAAGCACTGAATATCTTTTTGAAAGCAATACAGCTTCTAACATCATAAGCAAAATTAGCACCTATTACAACATTAGAAACAGAGGAAGCAATAATTATTTTAGTTTTATAAAGGCTCCAGCTAATGAAAATGGTCCATCCCAATACGCTAAAGAGTTTACCATAGCGCATGACTTGATTGAACCAACACATATTTCAGTTTCAGTAACAGGATGTGCAAACCCTGATCAAATTTCTGATTTCTCATGTGATTATGTTTTAAAAATTAAAGGAGTAACCGATCCTCTTTTTAATTTAGACATTGGTAGTACTAGTTTTACTTATAAATTTCCCGTTGGAACTTATAGAATTGAAGCTTTAGAAATAGGTTTAGGCGAGAATACTGACACTTCTGATTTTTCTTATACGATGAATTGGTGGGAAGACGCACACCCTGAGTACTTAAATGTTGGAGGACAGCGAATAAAAAAAATTATTCTAAATGACGGTAGCGGTACTGTTATAGAAAAAAGATATCGCTATAATTATTTAGACAATAATTTAACTAGCGGAACTATTATATCCACACCAGTATTTTTGGACACTGATTTTTTTAACGGAACTTGTAGCCCACCAGGACCTGTAAGCCGAATAACATCATATAGCCAAGCACCTTCTGTTTTCGTAAAAGGGAATGTAATGGGCTATAGTAATGTTACTGAATTAAGGAGTGATAATGTAAAAACAGAATATTCGTTTTCTTTTTCTGGAGATTTTCAACATTATACCACTTACCCAGGATTAGTACATTTACCAGATCTATACATTGGTTGGATAAGAGGTAACCTTCTTAAAAAGGAAGAGTTTAGTATTAAAAATGGTTTTTACAGATCCGTATCAAGAATAGAAAATGAATACGAAAGAGTAGGAACTACGCCAATAGTAAATCATGGATTAAATGTTGTTTCTACAATTAGCGGTAACGGCCCGGCCTCCTTTAAGTACGGGTTTTATAGCGCGGTAAGTGAGTGGTATAGGATACACAAAACTACATCCACTTCATTTTTTGACAACAATAAGGAGGTTATAAGCATTCAAGATTTTACTTATAACAATAATCCTTTACTAGCATCAAAGTCCAAAATAACAACTAGTGATTCTAAGCCTATTATAACAAAAAACTATTACCCCGAAGATGTCGACACTATAACATCCTTAGCAAATGGAGAACTAAGTATTTTAGAAAAATCTGCAATTGATAGATTAAAAACAAATGATCTACATCAAATATCCATACCAATTCAAATAGAAAAATATAAAGATAAAAATGGGAATGATATTGCGGAAGCAAACGAGCTATTAAGCGTTCAACGAACCAATTATAAGGATTGGGGTAATGATATTGTATTACCCAAAGACATAGAAACCTTAAAAGGAATTTATAGCATCAATACAAATGAATTAAGAAAAAAAATAGTTTTTCATCATTATTATTCAAATGGTAACATCAAAGAAATAAGCAAAAAGGACGGCACTAAAATTGTATATATCTGGGGTTACAATAATCAATTCCCAGTTGCAAAAGTTGAAAATACTAGTTATAGTGCTATAGAAGCGTTATCCACATTTGATGTTGATTTTGATTTGGGAGCAGGTGGCCTAAGCACGCAACAAGCTAACTCTTTAAGAAATGATCTTACAGCGGCATTGGTTACCACTTATACTTACGACCCACTTATTGGGCTTATCAGCACTACAGACCCTAGAGGTACTAAAACCTATTACTCATATGATAGTTTTAATAGATTAAAGAATGTAAAAGATGCCGATGGTAATTTGATTACAAATTATAACTATCACTACAAAAACCAATAATGATGAAAACAGCAACAAAAAAAACAACACATCTTTTCCTGTTTTTTGTATTGATAATAGGATTTAATGCTTCTGCTCAATTTGGAGGAGGATGTACGCTAAATAGTTTTTCTCCTTCTTCACTTGTTTTTAACCATTCGGGAGGAACTAAAACCATGTCTATTAGTTATTCTGGCCCAGTATGTATAGAGTTTCTTTCTTTTACGAATACTCCTAGTTGGTTAACAATTTCTCAAAATAATGTAAATAGCATAAGTATCACTTGCCAAACTAATCCCAATAATGTAGGAAGAAATTTAAATATAAACTATACTTACGATGGCAATCCTGGAAGTTTTAATGTTACACAAACTGCTACTCCTACCTTCTGGTTTTATGATGGTGATGGCGATGGTTATGGAGATGCAAATGTTAGTTTATCAGATACTAGTCAACCTTCTGGTTATGTAAGTAATAGTAATGATTATGACGACAGTACTGTCAATATTACCAACATTGCTCCTCAGCATTTTTACAAAGATGGAGATGGCGATAGTTATGGAAATCCTAGTATTAGTGTGTATTATAGTGTTAAACCAGCAACTTATGTAACTAATAATAGCGATTATGATGATACTACTAATAAAATCACCAACATTGCTCCTCAGAATTTTTATAAGGATGCTGATGGAGATGGTTATGGAAATCCTAGCATTAGTGTATATTATAGTGTTAGGCCGTCAACTTATGTAAGTAATAATAGTGATTATAATGACAATACAGCTAACATTACCAATATTGCTCCACAAACCTTTTATAAAGATGCCGATGGTGATGGTTATGGAAATTCTAGCATTAGTGTGTATTATAGTGTAAGACCAGCAACTTATGTAAGTAATAATAGTGATTATAATGACAATACATCCAATATTACCAATATTGCCCCACAGACCTTTTACAAGGATGCAGATGGTGATGGTTATGGAAACCCTAGCATTAGTGTGTATTACAGTGTAAGACCAGCAACTTACGTAAGTAATAATAGTGATTATAATGACAGCACATCCAACATTACCAATATTGCTCCACAGACTTTTTATAAGGATGCCGACGGAGATGGTTATGGAAACCCTAGCATTAGTGTATATTATAGTATTAGGCCGTCAACTTATGTAAGTAATAGTAGTGATTATAATGATAGTACTGGTAATATCACCAATATTGCCCCACAAACCTTTTATAAGGATACAGATGGAGACGGTTTTGGAGACCCTAATGACAGCATATATTACAGTGTAATGCCTGCTGGTTATGTAATCGATAATACAGATGTTTGTCCTGCAATTTTTGGAACAAATAATGGATGTAAGTATTTAGCTCCAACATTAAGTGATGAAAATTATATTTATACTCAAACTTTTCAAAAACCAATAACAACTGAGGCTGGTATTACAGAAGATAGCGATGTTATTGAGAGCATCACTTATTTTGATGGGCTAGGACGTACAAAACAACAAATAGGAATTAAGCAAAGTCCAAATAAAACGGATCTAATCAGTCATATTTCTTATGATGCTTTAGGGAGACAAGATAAAGAATGGCTTCCCTATGTCCCAACAACAGCTGGAGCAGAAGGCAGTTATAGAACAACCAACCAAGAAGTGGCAATCAATAGCTATTACACCACAAATTTCTCTGATGATTTAGGAGTTACACCAAATCCATATTCGCAAAAAACTTTTGAAAACTCTCCTTTAAATCGGGTTCTAGAACAGGCCGCCCCTGGAGAAAGCTGGAAAATTGGTAGCAGTATAGACGCAAATGGGCACTCAGATGGGCATAGCATAAAATTTGACTACCAAACCAATACTGATACTGAAGTACGGTTATATTCGGTTTCTTTAGTTTTTGCAAACGATAGTTATACTCCTAGCTTAATTAATGATGGCTATTATAATGCTGCCCTACTTTTCAAAACCATCACCAAAGACGAAAACTGGACTGTAGGCAAAAACCATACTACAGAAGAATTCAAAAACAAACAAGGACAAGTAGTATTAAAACGTACCTATGCCAACATTAACAATATCTCAACAGCACACGACACCTATTATGTCTATGATGATTATGGCAATTTAACTTATGTACTGCCACCAAAAGTGGATTTAACAGATGGAGTTAGTGTTGACGAATTAACAAATCTAGCCTATCAATACCAATACGACAACCAAAACCGATTAGTAGAAAAGCAAATACCAGGAAAAGGACGCGAATATATTGTTTATGACAATCTAGACAGACCTGTATTAACCAAAGATGCCTTAAACGATTGGCTTTTTACAAAGTATGATGTATTTGGAAGAGTGGTATATACTGGTAAGTTTATTTCTGCACAAACCAGAGAGCAACTACAACAAGTTTTTGACAATAAACAAGGTACTCCGGAAGCCAATTACGAAACTAAAGTAACTACTGGTACCGGATATAACAATAGCTATTATACTAATAGTAATTTTCCAGATTTAAATATAGAAATCCTTACGGTAAACTATTATGATGATTATAGTTTTGATCGTGATGGAGCGCCAACTAGTGTTGTTTCTTTTGGAGTTAATAGCACTAGCAATACCAAAAGCTTAGCAACAGGATCTAAAGTAAAAGTTTTAGAAACTACCAATTGGATTACTTCAGTTAGTTATTATGATGAAAAAGCAAGAGCAATCTATGGCTATAGTAGAAACGATTATTTAGGAACTACTGATACTGTAAAAAGTGAACTGGATTTTGTAGGCAAAGTAAAGCAAACTGAAACTTCCCATACCAAAGATGGCACTACTACCATACTAACTGCCGATGTATTTAGCTATGACCATGTGGGACGTTTATTAACGCAAAAACAGATCATAAATAATGGTTCCGAAGAAGTAATCACAGAAAACAACTATGATGCCTTAGGGCAACTAGAAAGCAAAGGTGTAGGAGGTAAAGCTACACAGAGTAGATTGCAGACAGTAGATTATACCTATAACATTAGAGGATGGTTAACAGGTATTAACGATATTGCCAATACCAATAAATTGTTTAACTTTAAGCTTGATTATAACACAGGTTCAGGAGTGCATTTATACAATGGAAACATATCGGCAACAAGTTGGCGTACTGCCAATACGGATAGTGGGCTAAAAAGTTATGTCTACAGCTACGACGCCCTAAACCGAATTACTGCGGCAGATTATTCTTCAAACAGTGTAAATACTGGTCGTTATGATCTTTCTGGAGTTACCTATGACAAGATGGGGAACATCTTAACCCTAAATCGTAAAGGGCATACAAATGTTGGCGCTACTTCTTTTGGTGACATGGATTTACTAAACTATACTTATGATAGCGGAAATCAATTACAAAGTGTAACAGACAGTTCTACTAATGATTTTGGTTTTAAAGATGGTAATATGTCTGGAAATGATTATTCATATGATATCAATGGAAACCTTACTAGTGATAAAAACAAAGGAGTAACAAGTGTTTTATACAATCACTTGAATATGCCTACAGAGATTAAGTTTGATAATTCTGACACCAAGAAGATTAACTATTATTATACCGCAGATGGTATAAAAGTTCAGAAGGTTGTAAATGATAATGGTAGTATTAAAACAACTGATTATGCAGGTAATTATGTTTATGAAGACAATGCTTTAAAACAATTTTCTCATGGCGAAGGATATGTAGAGCCAAGCGGTAGTGGCTATCAATATGTATATCAACTTACTGATATTTGGGGAAATACTAGAATTACTTTTGCTGATGATGATAGTAGCGGTAATGTTACTAGTTCAGAAATAAGAAGAGAACAAAATTATTATCCCTTTGGATTAGAACATAAAGGATATAATGGTGCTTCTTATGGAGTGAAAAATAATTTAAAAACTTACCAAAAGCAAGAGTTTACTGAAGAATTAGGCTTAAACACTCATGAATGGAAATATAGAATGAGTGACGCAGCTATTGGGAGATTCTGGCAAGTAGATCCACTTGCGGAAGATTATGTATATAACTCTACTTACGCATTCCAAGAAAATAAATTAGGTTCAGGTATCGAATTGGAAGGGTTAGAAAATGTTGAATGGAAATATATATGGAATTCCAAAACAGGAGGATATAATAAACCTATAAGATTTCAGCTAAATAATCCAATACCTAAATCAGGGACAAGGCATAATTTTGTAGGCGGTCCCGATGTGCAAGAAGGATTTGATAGTAGAGTTATTTTTATACCAGGAGAAAATTCTTTGGCTGGAGCATATGATATACAAGCAAAATCTCCTTCAAGAGTTTTAAGTGAATTTGCTCCTTTTACCTCTGTAACCAATGAAACATCTATTGGAGGTCAAACGGAATCCAAAAAAGGCTATATAGGAGGAAAGTTAGGTTTGAAACAAACATTAAACAAATCAATAGTTACGTCGGATAAAAATGGAATTAGCTTTTTAAACAAAGGAGCTTCAACAACATTTACAGGAGGAATAAATATTATTCAAGGTTCGATCGGATTGGACATATCTCAATCAAGCACTGGATCTCAAACGCATACAATAAGTATTTTAGGAGTAAAAATACAATCTGTATATAATTCAGATGGCAAGTTAAAGAGCACACAAATTTTCATACCTGAAACGGCAAAAAAGAAAGTAAGTTCTGGTGTTACAAATACAACAACAACAAAAGTCGGTTTTCAAAGAAAAGGTGTCACTATTAAAAATACAAAAGATGAATAAAATTAAATATTTGATAGTATTTATTATTTTAACCTCTTGTTCAAATGAGGATTTATTAAACAATGAAGAGAAAAAATATTTATTAGAATTAACAAACTCGAAAGATTTTATTTTATCTAGAGATAATGGTTCTTTAAGGATGGAGATTTATGATAGTGAGATTAAATCGGAAGAGGAGCAAAAATTATTTTCATCAATTATAATTAAAGAAGTATCGTCAATTGTAGACAAAAAAAGAACGATTAAGGAGACGAATTCGAATAATACAGTTCTTTTTATAAACGATAAGAAGAAAGGGAATACTTATTCTCTCAAAAACACAATTCTCTCACAAGCTAATAAGTGTTATAAATCAGTAGATAGTTTAATAAAATTTGTAGAGATTAATGATAAGAAAAAGACTAAACGATTTATTGATAATAATTTTTTAGAAAAAACTCAAGTAAACGAACTAATTGAAAAATGGTTTAATGTTTTTGATTTAGATAAAAAACATACTGTAAATTCTTATGGTTTTGCAAAAAATAAAATAAAATTTAATAATGAGTTTTGTGATATAATTGAAATATATCTACAATACGATGATGTGGTAAAAAGTAAGTTTTTAAAACTATCCTTTAAGTCAGGTTTATTAATAGATTTAGCAAAAGAATAACTCTAAGCAGATTGAACATTTGCAATGGCAATCGTTAAAATGGAATAGTAAAGAATAAGCCACAGCAGCGATGTTGTGGTTTTTTATGTCTTAAGAATATGCTTTTTTAGCTTTAAAGTCACGAATCAGAGCATCGATAACCATAAAAATTTTGTCTTTTTCGTCATCATCTAATTTAGAAACTTCTTCTACTCTTTTAAGAACATTATTATCTAGTTCTAAAGTTGTTTTACCTACAAGGTAATCTATAGATATATTAAGTGCATCAGCGATCTTCATTATTACTTCAATAGAAGGAGTCATCGCATCACGTTCATATCTTCCGATAATATCACCAGAGGTATTTACTTTTTTACCTAAAGCAGCTTGTGAAAGATTGTACTTTTTCCTTAAAATCAAAATATGTTCTCCTAAAGTCATACGCTTACGTAGTTAAAACTACTATTAAAAGTAGGTTTAAGCAAAAGTAGATGATTTAAACGTCTTAAACAAAATGATTAAGTCTTGCTTTGTTCTGACTAAAAGATTACATTTGCTACGAATAGGTCTTAAATGCTTTTTAAAAAATATTTTCACAATGTTAGATACAAGCAATGCAAACAACTATAATTACATCGCAAAACACCTAGAAATCCATATTCTAGGAGGAATCAAGGTTACAAAACTGGAGACTTTACGTGTAACGCTATCAGTTCAGAAACTAAAAGAATATAGTATTTTAAGACATAGTGTAGATCTATACAACGATAACCAAGTAGAAAAGTTTACAAGAACAATAGCAGAACGTTTAGAAATAGGCACTAGCGAAGTTAGACGAACATTACAGGAGCTTACTAAAGCATTAGAAAGTTACCGTTTTTTACTCATAGAAAAAGAACATCTTGCTACTTCTCCTTATCACAAAGAATTATCTGCAACAGAATTGCGAGCCGCAGAAGCGTTTTTAAAAAAGAAGAATTTATTACAGCTAACCAATGAGCTTATTGGTAAAAGTGGAGTTATTGGAGAAATTGACAATCGGTTGTTAATGTATTTGATATTTACATCAAGAAAAACCAATAATCCTTTGCATTGTATTAGTCTAGGGAGTTCTGGAGTTGGTAAAACACACTTGCAATCTAAGGTTGCAGAACTAATACCACAAGAAGATAAAGTAGAAATTACAGTATTATCTGCAAATGCTTTTTACTATTTTAACAGAACAGAACTACAGCACAAACTAATCCTCATAGAAGATTTAGACGGAGCAGAATCTGTATTATATCCATTACGAGAATTACAATCAAAAAAAAGAATCACAAAAACAGTGGTTCATAAAGACACAAAAGGGACAACCAAAACCATACACTTAACGGTTGAAGGTCCTGTATGTGTTGCAGGCTGTACTACCCAAGAAAGTATTTACGAAGATAACTCTAACAGGAGTTTTTTACTTTATATAGACGAAAGCGAAGCACAAGACCAGCGTATTATGAATTATCAGCGTAGCGCTTCCGCAGGGAAACTAGATAAGCAAGCTCAAATAGATACCATACAATTATTACAAAATGTACAACGCTGTTTAAAAACTGTTACCATCATCAATCCTTTTGCTGAGTATTTAGACCTTCCAAAATCTGTATTTAAACCACGAAGAACCAATAGTCATTATCTACAATTTATAGAAGCCATTACCTTTTACAAGCAATACCAACGAGAGTCGAAGGTCGACAGCCAAACAGGAGAGATGTATATCGAGACGACAATAGAAGATATACAAGAGGCTAATGAGTTAATACAAGAAGTGCTACTACGTAAAAGTGATTTACTAAACGGTGCATGCAGACAGTTTTTTGAAGATCTTAAAACATATTTAAAAAAAGAAAAGAAATCCACTTTTACTAATACTGAAATCCGTAGAGTTTTACGAATAAATCCAAGTAATCAAAAAAGATATATGATACAATTACAATTAGCAGATTTAGTATGTAAAGCTAAAGGAAACAAACGAAAAGGCTATCTATACGAAGTGGTGAGCTATGATGATTATGAAGCCACAAACAAGCAAATAGTACAACTTCTGGAAACTACAGTCAGTGAAATACATACTAAAATACTTGCCCAGATAGCTCGGATATGCCGTAAACGTGCTAGCGCAGAAATGTTTTCTGTGCCGATTATGAGTAATAAAATATAGAATAAGCCACCTTTAGCGAGGTGGTTTTTTTATGCAATAGATTTTAGTTTCCAGATCGCGCGGATATCCGCCGTAAACATGATAGCGCAGAAATGTTTTCTGTGCCCAGTATGAGTAAGAAGAATATATGCAATACCCCTGATGCCACCAGTATCTACTACCAATCGTTTTTAACAAGTGGCGGTAATGAGTAAGAAGAATAAATAATATACTTGTTTAACTTTAGTCTATTTAACCACAAGTTGCAAACTTTCGACGGCAGGAGTTTAACTTCGTTTAAAAAAACATATACTCTTTAGTCTATTGTTTTCTGTCAAAATTTTATGCAGTTGAATAAAAAAACTAATTTAGCTTCATAAACCAATTTAAGGCACTTAAAAAACTGTATTCTTACTACTATAGCAACCAAAAAAATTAAACTTTATTATTTATCTCTTGCTTAATTTTTTGTTTCTCTTATTTTTTGGAGCCCCTTAAATTGGAATTTAAAAAATGATACAATATGGGCTCTTGTTAAGAAAATTTTTAAGCTATAACTTATTCTTTTACCCATTAGCATCGTTGGTTTTTAATCCAGAATACAACCTATTCAAAAACAATATTTTCTATGTTTTTTCTATAAAAATGAGCTTTTTATTGCTTTTAGTGATATTTAATTGTAATTTTGCGTCAATTAATACTCTATTTTGGTTATATATCACTGTTTTATTAAAAAATAATCGTTAATAGAGTTCTTTTTTACCAATAGCAAACCTTTATTAAAAAGAACCTCATGTGACTGAGGGAAGCGGAGCTATACTTAAAAACTAAATATTATCATGAAATTAAATATAGGTTGGCACGTACTGTATGTTAAATCTCGTTGGGAGAAAAAAGTATATGAATCTTTACAAGAGATTTCTTTAGAATCTTTTTTACCTCAAAAGCAAACAATTAAGCAATGGAGTGATAGAAAAAAAATGGTTTTAAAACCATTGTTCCCATCATACCTATTTGTACATATCAACTGTGCATTAGACCTGCACAAAGCCTTATCTATCAATGGGGCATGCGCATATGTCCGCATTGGAAAAGAATACGCAAAAGTAACCGAAAAAGAAATAAATAAAATTAAACTTTTGGTTGGAAATAAAAATATAACTGATATAGAAATAAGTACACAGCTTCCTAAAATTGGCGACTTTAATAAGATTAATTATGGGCAATTAAACGGGGTAGATTGCGAAATTATCAAAGTAGATAATCACAATAAAATTATTGTAAGGATTGATTCGTTACAGCAAAACATCATAGCAACTGTTCCTTTACATTGCCTATCATAATCAAGTTTTATAATTACGGAGTATGTCCAAATTTCTATTCAATCAATCTGCTGCCATAGCAACAAGTTGATTCAAATTCTAATGCTTATCAAGCATAACTATCACCAGAAAACCTTAATTAATATCTAAACTAGATAAAAACAAATTTCACTCTTTTTAAAATAAATTAACCATGAAAAAATTGATATTCCGAAGTTTTTTGTGTGGGCCATCAAATAGGTTTGATGTAGTACAACGAGCCATAGACTGTGGCTCTCATGTCGCCCATTTTGATATCGAAGACTCAATTCCTCTAGCAAAAAAGGAAAGTGTTAGAAACGATATTGTACAGCAACTTTTACAAGTTACTGATATCTTAACAGCGGTACGCATTAACTCGTTAAATTCAGCAGAAGGATTAAAAGACATAATGTCCTTTATAGAAAATAATGTTGTGCCAGACATTGTTATTGTTCCAAAGATTGAATCTCCAGATGGAATTAAATTGGTAAGTGACTTGTTAAAAGATAACTTTAAAAATGTCAAAATTTTTGGAGTAATCGAAAGCATAAAAGGCGTAAAATCTTTAGATAGAATTATACATGCAGAAAACCATATTGATGGATTGGTTTTTGGCTCAGCAGATTTTTCAAAAGATTTGGGACGTATTCCAAGTGCTTTAGATTTGAGTTATGCTAAAAACGAAATTTCATTAGCAGCCAATTATATAAATGCTTTGGCTGTAGATTCTCCTTGTTTTGCAATTAAAGATTTATCGGTTTTAAAAGATGAGCTGGAAAAAGCTAAAGAGCTTGGTTTTCATGCCAAAATTGCTATTCACCCCAGTCAGATTTCTTTAATCAACAAAATATTAAGTCCAACAAAGGAAGAAATTAATTTTGCAACACAAATATTAACCGAAACAGAAGATGTTGAAAAAAAAGCAGGAATAGTTACTGTAGGCGGAACCATGATTGGTCCTCCTTTTCTTAACATCGCAAAAAGTATTGTAAATCAAGAAAGTAAATTCTAATGAAATATAAAACGTTAAGTAAACTAGAGTCAATTGGAAAAAATCGATACAGAGAGTCTCATGGACTTTATTTTGATGATTTTGATATTGGTGATATTTATGAACATCGTCCAGGTAGGACGATAACAGAAACCGATAACATATGGCAATCTTTAATAAACATGAACACGCATCCCTTACATATTGATAATGAGTATGCTTCACAAACAGAATTCAAAAAACCGTTAGTATCTAGTCTGGTAACATTCTCTATTGTTGGAGGTCTTAGCCTAGCCGCAACCAGTGCAAGAGGGGTTGCAAATCTAGGATGGAAAAATATAGAACTTAAAGCTCCTGTTTTTGTTGGAGATACTATTTATGCAGAATCAAAAGTTTTACATAAAAGACTTTCAAAATCTAGACCTAATCAAGGTATAGTTACTGTAGAAACCAAAGGACTTAAAATAGATGGAACAATATGTCTTGTTTGGGAAAGAAGTTTTCTAGTACCTACAAAAACATTAAACCCATCACAACCTTAAAAATATTTGCAATGAAATTGTATAACTCAACCGCAATCCACAACACCGTAGATTTTCCCGAATTAATTGCCTTCATGAAAAAATCCTTACGCGAAAAAGCGATAGAGGTAGAATTACCAGCAAGGACATTAATCTTTAAAAAAGAGCCTTTTTCAGTTTTTGGCTCAATGCCCGTATTGGATAATGAATCTAACTTATTTGTTGTTAAAAATGCTGCATTTGTAAGTGGTAATAATAATAATATAGGTGCTCTTACTACGGTATTTAATTCTTTAACGGGCAATCCTATTGCTTTAATAGAAGGTGCAACCATGACTGGCTATAGAACAGCTGCCGCTTCTGGGGCCATTACTAGCCATTGTGCAACAAAAGATGCTTCGGTATTGTCTATTATTGGTGCTGGCGTTCAGGCATGGTACCACGCGCTTAGCATGTTAGCAATTAGACCAATTAAAGAAATCCGAGTTTTTTCTCGTAGCACTAAAAAACTACACAAATTTGTTTCAAAACTAAAAGAACAAAAAAGTAATTTATCTGTAATTATTTCAGAATCTATAGATGATTGTGTAGAGAATGCAGATATTGTAATTACTGCTACTAGCTCTAACACACCTTTAGTTAGTGCAAGCAAGATTAAAGAAACAGCCCATGTATGTGTTATTGGTGGGCATACAAAAATGTCAAGAGAAATTTCACATAAAGACATGTTTCAACACCTAGTTGTTTCCGAGGATATTATAAGTGCCATCTCTGAAGCAGGTGAAGAACATAAAAATGCCATTGAACCAAACGAGCTTTTTTCTATTGATAAGGATAAACTTAGTAGTCAAAAGACTTTTTTTAGCTCTATAGGCACAGCGGTACTAGACTTATACTTTGTTAAATATCTCTTAGCCAAAAATTCTGATGAAAGCGAATCTTTTAATTTATAAAAAATAATAATGAACAATTTTTCTAATATTCAAAAAATGATCCAATTGGGATCTCCTTCTTGGGATAAAGCGTCTAGTTTTGGTTTAACCCATATTAGAGCAAAATACACAGAAACAAATAAATTACTTGACAACAAGAATCATGAATTTATTAATATGTGCTCGTGCTCGTATTTAGGTCTGGATAAGCATAAAAAAATTATTAAAGGCGCAATTGATGCACTTGAAGCACAAAAAGTACTAATATTACCAACATCTAGAACCCGTATTGGCCTAAGTCTTCTTGATGAAGTTGAAGAAAAGGTAAGTGAGCTTTTTAATTGTGAAGCGTTTTTGACAGTATCATGTGCTGCAGCATCTAGCGGCATATTACCATTAATAGCTTCAGGAGCGCTTAGCAATAATAAAAAGCCTTTAATGATTTTTGATAAATTAGCGCACTTTTCTATGAATCACATAAAATCAAGCTGTGGAGATGAAACAGAGGTCGTAACTTGTGAGCATAACGATTTGGACTTTATTGAAAAGCAACTTAAGTTAAATCCTGATCGGTCAGTGTTTTATATTGCAGATGGAGCATATAGTATGGGAGGATACGCTCCTGTAAAAGAATTACAACAATTACAAAATAACTATGGCCTATATGTGTATTATGATGACTCTCACTCGATTTCAATGTATGGTGAACGCGGTGTTGGATTTGTTCGTTCTCAATATAACGAGCTAAATAAACGAACTATAATTATTGCCTCTTTAGGTAAGGCCTTTGGTGCTACTGGAGGTGTCGTATTAATAGGGGATAGTAAAATGCGTCGTACAATTGATATTTTTGCTGGACCTTTGGGTTGGTCTCAAACGGTTAATGTTGCTGCCCTTGGTGCAATAAACGCATCGGCAGAAATACATAAAACAAATGAATTAAAAGAATTACAACATAAGCTTGCAAAAAATATGGCTTTGTTTGATAAAATTATACCAACAGTAAATGCTAATAACAATCTACCTATAAGAGTAATTGAGCTTCCTAAGGCAGAGAAAGCAATTAGTGTCTCTAAAAAAGTATTTGAAAAAGGTTTTTATACTTCAGCAGTTTTTTTTCCTATTGTTTCGAGAGGAAAAGCGGGTCTGAGAGTAATGGGAAGAGCAGATTTAACTGAAAAAAATATAGTTGATTTTTGTGATATTATTAGTGATTCAATTTAAAAAAATCAAAAGCATTACATTACTCAAAACTATTTAAAAAACTAGAATCAAGAAAAGGCCTTTCAATTTTTGAAAGGCTTTTTTAGAGACAAGAATTGATTGCGCTAAAAAATTAACAAATAAAAAATCCCCAACATAGTTGAGGATTTTTTGAAGAGGCATCGAACGGATTCGAACCGATGTACAAGCTTTTGCAGAGCTCTGCCTAGCCACTCGGCCACGATGCCAATTTAAGGTTGGCAAATGTAGTAATTTTTTTTTACTCAATTGCTAAAAACAGCCTTGAATTCATATACTACATCTTTTTTACTTCCAATAAAGGTCAATTTTACTTTTACACTTTCAAATCAACAACCTGAACTCAAAGGCACTAGGGCTATTTCTTGAAAAATATTTTAATTTCCAGACGAACCTCTCGAAATTAAGCCCATAATCTGGACTTTAAGTGTGTTTTAGAGGCATCGAGTAGATTCGAACTACTATGAAAGTCCTTGCGAGACTGTGCCTATCCATTTCAGCCACAATGCCATTTTTGAAAAACAAAGTTAGTTCTTTTTTATCCTATAAAAAAACAGGAAATACACCCTTTAACGAGTTAATTGCATTTCTATCGTTACCATTTCAACATTACCTCCAATTGGTGGATTTATTTTAGAAACATTTACTGTAGCCTCATTAGCTATTGCTATTTCATTAAAAATACGGTCTATAATTCGTTTGGCTACATGTTCTAAAAGCTGAGAACGTATCGCCATCTCTTCTTTTACAATTCTATTAATATGCACATAATCTACCGTGTCTTTTAAACGGTCTGTTTTGGCCGATTTCTGTAAATCTGCACTAACAGATACATCAACTCTATAATCACTCCCTATCTTGCCCTCTTCGACCAAACAGCCATGATAAGCATAAACTTTAATATTACTAACTCTTATGATTCCCATTTTATCTCTTTTTTTACGAAAGTAGAAAAGTATTGAGTATTAAATACAATGTATTCAGATAAAAAGTTGTCGGCTGTTGGTTTTCGGTTGCCAGTTTACTAAACGATTAAGCATTTCAACAAAATTAAAAGGGAAAAGGTAAAAGAAAATAGAGGATAGAAACTAAACGATTCAATAAAATCAAGAGTCAAGACGCAAGATGCAAGACGCTAAACAATTTACAGCGTAAAAGCAAGCAAAATAAACAGTAGTCATTCATCAATATTAAAGCAAAAAAAATCAAAAATCAAAAACGACAGTCAAAATCGAAGAGAATTAACCGATTAAATTGTTAAACAAAATCAAGAGTCCGAGTAAGTAAATAAACAATTTAAAGGCAAGAGTAAGCACTAGTACATGCATCTACAATTACTAAGTCCTTGAAAGATATCGAAACCAACCGTAATCATATGTGTTCCAGAATTGTAACTTATAATATCATTCAGGATTATTTGATAAGTATAGGCGAAATACATGCCTTTTTTCTTCATGCCCAACATTGGACCTAGGTTAAGCGGACTTCCAATTTGGTCATTTAAAAAACGATATGAAAAACCTGCCCAATAGTAGTCCTGAAAATCTATTTTTTTCACTTTTATACTAAAATCGGTTACCGATCTTCCATCACCTTCAAACCATTGAAAAAATACAGAAGGTTCTATTTCTAGACTAGAACGCTTGCTTTTTCTCCATTTATATCCAGAGTAGATGTAATAATTTCGGATTTTCCCTGGTTCACTAAAACCAAATTCATTTAAATCCTTATTTAAAATATTGGCTGCATTAGCACTAATAAAAAACTTACCATAGCGGTAGAGCATACCTACATCAAAATTATGATTAGCAGTTCTTCTATCATCTGTAATTCCAGCATCTCCTGTGGTATTTAAGTCTTCTATCTTAATTCTAAACTGATTAAATACATAGGAAACTCCAAAAGACAAGAAATGATCGTCGTATCTATCGATAGTTAAATGATGTGCAAAAGAAAGGCGGGCTCCATTTTGTCTGGTATTCCCATTTTTATCATTGTATAACAACAATCCTAGTCCCGAGCGCTCTCCTATTCTACCATCTGCAGCAATAGATTGCATTGCTGGGGCGTCTTCAATACCCACCCATTGCTGTAATCCATTAAGTCGAATTTTTATATGATCTCCTACTCCTGCATAAGAAGGAGATATTACAAACGGATTGTCTGCAAGGTATTGGGTAAAGGTTGGCAGCGTTAATTCTTGTGCGCTACCAAACGTTATCCCCAATAGGAATATTATATATAATGATCTTTTAAGCATTTTTTACTTCCCCCTTTTTATCTGTATAATGTAAAGTGACCTACGAATTCTCTGTCATCTTTTTCACCATTCAGTTTTAGTATATACCAATAGTCTCCTGTTGGTAATTCGGTTCCTTTGTACATCCCGTTCCAAACTTCATTTAAGTTTAGTTCGGCAACTACTCTACCATAACGGTCATAAACCTTAGTTAGTATCTCTGGCCACGAATCTTGGTTCTTTGGTTTCCATCCATCGTTAAGCCCATCGCCATTAGGTGTAAATACATCTGGAATTTTAATATCTATAAACTCCATAAATATTTCTTCCGTTGCTTCACAACCATTAGCGTCAATTACAGTAACAGTATATATTCCTGTTTCGTGAATAAAATAGTTAGCTTTATTTCCTGTGTTTTCTCCATTAAAGAAGTACGTATAGTCTTCTTTACCTCCATCAGCAACTGCTTTAATTTCGTTGATTGTACCTTGTTGCAGGCCTATTATTAATGGCTCAAAACTTTCGATTTCGAATGAAATTGTCTCTGTACAACCATTAATATGAGCTATGGTTATAAAGTGGCTTCCTGGAGCTAAGTTTTCAAAAGTACTAGTTAATTGTAATTCTGCTGGATCGGTAGAATCTAAGGCATACAAAACATCATTTGTTGGTATGGTATCATCTTCCAATTCTACAGTTACACTGTTGCTTGGTAAATTGCTATCACATACATAGATTGGTATTGCTGCACCTCTAATATTAACTCCTTCTGGTACTGCTACCACAAGTGGCACTATACAATCGTTTGCGTCTTTTACAAAAATGGTTTGCGAACCACCTGCTAAACTATCAAATACTAATCTGTCAGCTACAAAATCTGCATCTGCCATACTATTGATACTTGTACTATACGGTGCAATACCACCAGCTATACTTATTGTTATGGTTCCGTTTGCTTCACCAACACATACTTCTGGAGTTACCTCAACTAGTGTTGGTACAATTGGAGCTGCTGGTAAAATTGTAAAGTCTAAAGCTTCAAAACATCCGTTTTCATTTTGAACAATTACACGATAGTCACCAGGTGTTAGATCTGTAAATTGGTTTTTAGTATCAAACTTATCTAAAGTAGGTGTTATTGCATATAAAATTTGACTTCCATCGGAATTAGATGCATCAATAGTAATAGTACCATCGTTTTCTCCAGGACAGGTCTCGTTTGTAAAGTCTTGAGTAGTTATTGTTAATACTGGTGGTGCCAATAACTCTATATCTTGTGGTATTCCATCACAATCAGTTCCGCTATATACCATAACCGTATAATTACCTACTGGCAAGTCTTTAAACTCTCCTGATGTTTGCCTTGGTCTTGCTACTGTTCCTGTAAGCTCAAATTCATAGTTTCCTACTCCTCCTGTTGCCGTAGCTAGTATTATTCCATTGGTTTCTCCAACACAATTTATTTTAGATAATAATCTTAAATTTAAAACTGCTGGTAAAGGATGTTCCAACTCAATTGTATTTGTTACAACTGCACTACATGGACTAGCATCTCTAACATGGAAACTATAACTACCTGCTATAAGACTAGCAATAGTATGCCCAGAAGTAAATGCTGTATATGTTGCACCTCCATCTGTACTAAATTCATAAGTACCAGATCCTCCAGAAGCAGTAAGTGTTACTGATCCTGTGCTTGCTACATCACAAGTTAAGTCTGTTGCAACTGTTATTGCTGCTTTTATTGGTGTAGGCTCTGTAATGGTTACTGTTGCTGTTGTAAACTCACAATTCCATCCATCTCTTACTGTTATGCTATAAATTCCTGCACCTACATTTGTAAAATTAAGTCCACTTTGTGGCCCTGAAGTTGCAATAATTGTTGTGCCAGCTGCATCTAATGTATTTAAATAATACACAAAATTCGCAATTCCTTGGCCTCCAGATGGAGCCGTTGCAGTAACTGTTGCTGAAGTATCTCCAAAGCATTGTAATGTACCTGAAGTACTTATTCCTGCACTTATTGGTGTTGGAGCTATTAATGTAACAGTATTTGTTGTTACTAGACAACCTTCTCTATCTGTAACAGTAGCGGTATATGTGCCAGCTCCTAAACCTGTAAAAACAAAACTACTTGTAATACCAGTTTCAGTAACTGTTGTTGCTCCGCCAGTTAATACTGCCGTATATGGCGCATATCCACCTGTAACATCTATTTGTATTTCTCCTATATCATTAGTACATGTTACTGGACTAATTTCTGCTATTGATGCTGATAATGCTGTTCCTGGAGAATCAATTGTAAATGTATTTGATATATCTGAACAAAAAGGTGCTCCTGTTGCGGTAACAACTACAACATACGATCCGCCAACAAAACCAGATACTGCTAATGGATTAGCTACTGTTGTATCTCCTGCTCCATTAAGTATTACAGTAGTCTGAGCTACATCTGTGCTTTCAAAAACCTCAAATGTATAGGCTCCTGTATAACCTGTAACATTAATTGTTATTGCACCATCTGTGTTTCCAAAACACATTACTGCTTGAGTTGGTGTTGCTATTACATCTATAGTATCATATGGGGCAACTGTGTATGCTGCACTATCAAAATAACATCCAGTAAGATCATCAGTAACTCTAAAGACATATGTTCCTGGTGTTGTTAATGTATAGGTCGCATCCATATCGGCAGCGGCTGTATCTTGAACATCAGTTCCTGGTACTCCTCCTACTGGAAGGATATCAAAGGTATAATCTCCTGAACCACCAGCAACGGTTACCGTTACTTCTTCTCCATTATTTAATGGTGCACAACTAATAGCTACATCTTGTGTAACTGTTACCGCTGTAATTTTAGGTAATGTTACTAATGTTTCTGTATAACTGAATTCACAGCCGTTGTCGTCCTTAACCGTAATTGTTAAATTTTGATCAACACCCGTATCCGAAATTAAGAAGGTATCCGAGTTTTGGAAGTTAACCCCATCAATGCTATATGAATATTGAATTGTTCCTCCAGTTGCAACGACAACTAATGTTGATTGTGCTATGGTATTATCAGCTGCACAGGCAAATGATGTTGGCACTCCTGAAGCACCCAATACTATTGGCTCTGTAATTCCTTGAACAACATCAGCAAAACAACCTTTACCAGAATGTACCCTCACGGTATAAGTTCCTTGTGCTAGCCCTGAAAATACTGGATTGTTTTGAGCAGCAACTGTTATTGGCCCTGCTATTATTTCATAGGTATACACAGGGTTATTATTTGTTATAGGCACTATATTAGATACTGGCAAATTAACTGTTAATGTACCATCCGAACCTCCATTACATGAAACGTCAGTTGCAACAACAGTAAATGTCACTGGTGTTGTTGCTTCTAAGTCAGCAGTAATTGTTTCGGTACAGGTACTTCCTGTTGCTAAATCTGTAACGGTAAATGTATATGTTCCTACCTGTGTTAATCCAGTAAATATACCTGTTGTATTTCCTATTCCTGCTGTAGTATCTGGATTAACAATATCAAATTGAAGATTGGTAGAACCACCAACTACATTGACTGTAATTTCTCCACCTATTGGTGCATTACAAGTTATTTCTTTTACAATTGCCGTAGAAAGATTCATTTCCTCGTACAACTCAATTTCGTTTGTTGATATTGTACATGTCCATTGATCACTTACTACAACTCTATATCTTCCGTGTGCTAAACCTGTAAATGTTGTAGTTGTTTGTGCGCTTCCATGGTCTACAAATGTTGCCCCATCAAAACGTTGCAATTGAAAACTTCGATTACTGCCTTGTCCACCGGATATTGCAACTACTTCTAAAATACCATCTGTTCCATTACAGTTAAACTGATTAACTTGTAATGTTGCAGCTAAGGCTATTGGATCCACTAAAATTTCATCTCCTAATTGTTCAGGGCATCCATTCTGATCTATTAACCATACTTGGTATGTACCTGCGCCAAGATTATCAAATTTAGGTGCTATTACATAATCTCCCGCTGTTGGTGCTGGATCTGCCACTGGTGCTACAAAATATTGGAATCCTCCCCAGCCACCTGCTGCATTTATAATTTCTATGCTACCATCATTACCATTACAAGTAATTGGTGTTACCACTGTATTTGCAGTGATACCTGTACTTGGTCCAGCTATGATAAAGTTTGCAAACTTAGGACAAAATGGATTAGCCGTCTGAATTACTTCTACGCTATAACCTCCTTGTAATAATCCATTAACTGAAGCTATATCTGTTACTAAAGTTTCTGTTCCTGTTTTTCCAACAACAGGAATATCATCTGCATAATTTGCAGGAGTCCCATTGTCTGATCTAACCGTCCAAGTGAACCCTCCAACATAAGTAGCATCTGTAATACTTATTGTAACTTCTCCATCTGCACCTCCAAAGCAAATAACATCACTTACTGGTGTTAATACTATATTGAAAGTATTTGGATCTTCTATTTCATGTATAAAAGGAATAACACATCCAGTATTGGTATCTGTTATCATTGTAGTATGCGTACCAAATTCTGTTAAACCTGTAAATATTCCTGTTGTGTTTGTTGTGACAACACCTGAAGGAGTTGTAAGCGTAAAACTATATGCTCCTGAACCTCCTAAAACTGTTATTGCAATATCTTCCGCTGTAGCACAAGTAATGGGAGTAACTGCTACTGTTGCACCTGTCATAGGGACAAAAGCAGGTACCGCAATAAAACTTGGTGCTGAACATCCGTTAGAATCAAAAACTGTTAATGTTACAAATCCTCCAGCAATATTAGTTATTGTCATTGAAGTATTCACTCCAATTTGAGTAATATCATCACCCGGAACACCTACAGTACCATTATCATACACAAACTCATATCTTACATATGTACCTGATCCTCCTGTAATATTTCCAACATTGACACTTACCTCAGCTTGGTTTACCGTATTTCCAGAAGTACATGCGAAAGGAACTATATCTAAAACTGGAACAGATAATACAGGTGGTTGTGTAATAGATACTGTTCTATCAAAAGTACATCCATTAACTCCAGTACCTGTAACAGTATAAGTAGAAGGTGGTAAATCGCTAAACGTTAATGTTGTTGGATTCCATGTTCCTACCGCTGGTGCTATCGTATATGTTAGCGGATTAATTCCGTTATCTACTTCGCTAATACTAAAACTACCGTCTGATGCTCCATTACAGGTAACATCTATTGGTGTTAATACTGTAAACACAGGGTCTATTGGCGCATCTATTTCTATAGTCTTCACTAATGGAGGACAAGAAACATTATCATTATCGATAATTGTAATAGTATATGTGCCTGCTGAAGCCGCACCAAATGGTAAAACAACAGCTAAAGGATTAGAAGGTAAAGCTATAGAAGCTGGACCTACTGTTACCCCTGGACCTGTAATTGTATAATTATAATTTCCTGAACCTTCGGTAACTGCAATTCTAAATCCACCATCGACTGTACATCCTAATAAATCTGTAGCTAATACTGTAGCTTCTAAAGCTGGCTGAATAACCTTAGTTAATGCCGCTGACTCACATCCGGTTGCCTTTTCTTTTAGTACAACATCATAACTAGCAGCTACTAATCCTGTAAATAGTCCAGAATTATCTACATATGTAGTTCCTCCATCTATGGAATAGAGGTAATCTGTAAGTGTACCTCCATTAGTAACTGTAAGTGTATATGGTGCAGTACATCCTGCAACCGCAGTTGGTGTTGCTGGTGGTTGAGCTACATTAATATCAATTAACGTTGTAAATGTTTCAGAACATCCGTTTCTATCAGTTACATCTACAGTAAGAGGAAATGATGCAATAGTAGTATCTACAAGATTGCTGTAGGCAATTATAATTGGATTGTCTGTTGTACCCGTAATTGGATTTATTAAATTAGGATTATTCGCCGTTGTAAGCGTATAGGTATATCCTCCCCATCCGCCAACAATTTGCATCTCGAGTGCACCATCTGTATCGCATGTAATATCTCTAACCACAACTGCTGCTCCCGTTATTGGTGCTGGTGCTTCTTGAACAATTACGTCTTCGCTTGCTCCAAAACATACATCTGCTCCTGCTCCATCTACCTCTGTAAATACTAAATAATATGTACCAGCTCCTAAACCAGGTACTGTAACAAGTATAGGTACTAATGGGTAAGGAATAGTCCCTCCACTATTTTGTATAGCTACTGGGTTTCCTACTTCAAATAACTCCCATCTTCCTTGAGTTTTGTGTATACCATCTAAATCTTCAACAGTAAATGTAATTTCTCCAGTAGCCACTCCAAAACATGATTCTGTTACTGCTACAGCATCTACCACTGTATCTGGTGTATAAGCTCCTCCGTAAATATTATCACTATTCTGAACTATACAAGCTGGATTAGCTGTATCTCTTACGTAAAAATCATAGCTACGTCCAGGTATTAAGCCTGTAAAAGTTATACTAGGAGGTGCACCTCCTGTAGCATTAAACCAAGTTACCAAATCATAAGAAAATTGGTAAGTTCCACCAGGTGGCAATGCATTTCCAGAAGCTCCATATGCCAATACTGTGACATCAAAACCTCCTGTACATCCTAATCCCGATATGTTAGCCACAGCAAATAAATTATCCAATGGATATTCTATTTTATATGGAGCCAACAATTCAATACAAACTTGATTTCCTGAACCATTTATGGTACGTATTGCTGGAAAGATTGTTTCTCCTGGTACATGTCCTGTAAAAGGAACATTTCCTGCAAAAGGAGAAACTACTGATGTCCATGTAGTACCTCCATCAATACTTAGCTGTGTTGTTAATCCAGCCACAGTAGTATATCCGGTAAATTCTATTCCGTTTATAGCGGCATTTCCATAATTACAGGCTGGCGGTATTATAGCTACATAAGTTGCTGTTAACTCTACTGGATTAATAATAGTAACTGTACCACTATTTACATTACAGCCATACTTATCAGTAACTGCTATTGTATAATCTCCAGGTATTAAATTAAAAAATGTTCGTGTTGTATTTACAAAATTGCTAACAGTAACATCGCCTGCTCCGGCACCTGTAACGTCTGTTAGTTGAATATTAAATGGTCCATCGCCAGCAGTAATATCCAATTGAATATTTCCTGTATCATCATGGCAAGCTGCTGCTGTAGGTGTTGCGGTTATGGCTATAGCTGGTGCTGTATTAACAGTAACTGTTTCCGTATATTCACAAAAATCTACGCCTCCACCATTATCTCTTACATATACATCATAAGTTCCGGCTGTTGCATTAGTCACCACAAAAGGATTGGTAACACTAAAGTCTCCCGCTGTAACAGCATTTCCTGATACTACAAATGCATACACATAGTTGTTGTCTCCTCCTGTTGCAGCTACACTTATGCTTCCATCTATACAGTTAACATCTATTGTTGTTACTGTTGCCAACAAACGATCATCAATTTCTACCGTTTCCTGAACCGCATCACAACCATAACTATCTTTAACATCTATAGTATATGAACCAGCAGTTAAACCTGTAAATGTATGTGTTGAAGTTCCTGGAGTAACCCAAGCCCCTCCATTAATACTATATTGATACCCGCCATTACCAGTTGCAACGCTAACCAATATTGTACCATTACTAGCACCTGCATAACAGTTTGTTGCTGTTGAGGTAAAAGTAACTGTATCTGGAGCAGTAACTGTTATTGCAAAATCATCTGTACATAAATTAGCATCTCTAACTCTAACTACATAATCTCCATTGGTAATATTATTAAAAATTGCTGATGAAGAATATGCCGTTAGTATTCCGCCAACATTATCTTCTAATTGATATTCATAATTTAAGGTTCCTCCTGTTGCTGAAGCCGTTAGTGTAGCTCCAGTATTACAGGTCATAACAGTAGTAATTGTAGCATTGGCTACTAATACCGCTGCTTCTGTTATATTCTGGTTTAGTGTTGTATTACATGTTATATCGGTAACATCTCTTATAATTACTGCAGTAGCTCCTCCGCTAAGTCCAGTAACGACTACAGGAGATACTAATGAGGTTGTAAATGTTGCTCCTGCATCTGTACTGTATTCAAAACCAGCAACTGCATCGAAGTTATCAACTTCAAAAGTTAAGGTTCCATCTGCGGCACCATTACAGCTTACTGCTGTATGTGCAGTGACCGTTGCTGCGAAAGCTTTTCCTGCTTCAATAACAATTGCTAAATCTTGTGTTCTATCACATACCAATGGTAATTGTGTTGCAGTAATATCGTCTATGGCGATATCGTTACCCATAATTACAGCTGACTGTGTTCTGATCACAATATCTAAATTGGAATTTGCTCCTGGGTTTAAATCTACTTCATAATCATGCCAATCATTAATTCCTGTGTTTTTCGGAATATTTCCAGTTGCAACACTATTTATTACTGTACCACCGGCATCAACTAACTCGATAACTACACTTGGATCTCCTCCGGTAGCAGTTGATCTCAATAAGTTGAATGCTGAAAGTTTAATTTTAATATCTCTATTCGCAATAACCTCAATATTTCTTTTTGCGTATATGATTCCATTTACTCCAGCTACTCCTCCAACATTTATTGCTAAAAAACGAGCGTTTGGATCTGCTGGGTTTGTATGGTCATTAGGGTTTAACCATGTTCCAAAAGGATTAGCTATTGTGTTTGTTACCGAGTATTCTCCATCGTTTATAGCTGAATTTATCGCCCATCCACAAGAATTTACTGTTCCGTTTTGAGGTTCGTAGCAATATAAAGGATCTATTTCTGAAATAGCAGTATTAGCTCCAACTCCAAAATCTTCAAATAATAATGTACTTACAGGTGGTGCTACCGTTTTGCGGTATCCTACAGTTATTGTATGCGAACCAGCTGGAATATTATTAAAAATATTTGATGGTACCGAAGGTGCTCCATTTAAAGAATACGTATAGGTATATGATCCATCATTATTTGTAATTGTAACTGTTCCTTCACCATCGCATTCATAATCGATACTAGATGTTAAATCTGGTTCTGGCAATGCTGGTGTTACTGTTACCGACATTGGAAAAGTACACATATTTGCATCTCTAATAAACAAGTTATACGTTCCAGGCATCAAATGCGTAATATTAGCTCCTGGTCCTGTTACATAATTTGCTCCACCGTCAAAACTGTATGAATATGGTGCTGTACCTCCAAAAGCATTTGTTATTCTAACTTCTGCCCCTAATAATGGTGTACAATCTATTAATTCTGTTACTGCTGCTGCTGCTGATAATGAAAATGGCTCCGTTATTGCATATGGCAAATCAATTTCACATCCTCTGCTATCTCTAATTTTTAATGCATGATTACCTACAGGAACATTTACAAATATTGGTGATGGTTGATAATTAACTCCATTATCTATACTATATTCATATATAGTACTTCCTCCACCTGCAGTTATAGTTACTGTTGTTCCTGAACCATTACATGCAATTCCTGTATCTGTAGCGCTAATTGTTAGTGCAGGATCTTGGGTTATATTAATATCAAATTTTACATCACATCCCAATCCATCTTGTACATATACATCATAAGCTCCTGTTCCTGTAACGGTAACGGTATTTGATGCTCCATAATTTGCTGCTATTGGAGTAGCTCCATCTGCAACTACTGCATATTGATATGTTCCATTTCCTCCTGTAGCTATAATTGTTACAGCTGAAGTTGTTGTACATGCAGAAATTATGGTTGCTGTTGCTGTTATTTCTAATTCAGGGTGTATGGTAATGTTTTCTGTATCTGTACAATTATTACCATCAATAACATCAATAGTATATGTTCCAGCGGATAAACCTGTAAAAATAGGATTTACTTGTAACGTTCCTCCATTAAGACTGTATTGATATGTTCCATTTCCTCCTGATGTTACTGAAGCTGTAAGCGTAAGTCCTACCGCATCATCAAAACAAATATCATTAGGTGTTATTGCTAAAACTGGTGCTACAGCATCTGCCAAGGTAAATGTTTTGGTTACCACACAGTTATTAGCATCTGTAACTGTAATTGTGTATGTTCCGTTTTGTGACAATCCAGAAAAAACAGTGCTACCACCATTATTAACAATACTTGCATCTGGTTGTGTTAAACTATAGGTATGTCCTTTCCATCCTCCAGTAGATGCAACAGTTACACTTCCATCGGCAGTACATGTTTTCTCCTCTACTACAAATGTAAAGTCTAATGACGTTCCTGGCTCATTAACAACCACAACAGCGGTATCTGTACAATTTGTAGTGGTATCTGTAACTGTAATTGTATATGTTTCTGCTGGTAAACTGGTAAGATTTATTGTCGCATTGGTACTATTAACAGCAGTATTCACTACCGCTAAAGCACTATTAGTAACGGTATAGTTATAAGTAGTTGTGAAATTGCTTACTGTGTATTCAACTTGGCCGTCAGAACCGTTAAAACAATTCACATCTTTTATTAAACTTGCAACTGCACCTATTTTTTGTACTGGTGCAATTGTATATTGCTCTGTATAGACACAATCTTTAGCATCGGTAACACGTACTGTGTAAGTTTCTCCTGCTGCCAATCCATTAAAAGTAGCTACATTTCCTGTAATTGATGTTGCCGCAATTGCTGCTGGTGCTGTAATTTCCACTGTATATGGTGCAATACCATCAACAACTGTTACAATTACATCTGATGTTTCTGCTGGACATGTGGCAGCTGTTCCTACAAATGTTAAATCTGTGGGTGGGTCTAATGGATCTATAGTTACGCTATCGGTAATAAAACAACCATTAGCATCTCTTACGGTAATAGTATATTTTCCGTCTTTTAAACCAGTAAAAGTTGTACCTGGTTGAAAATTAATTCCATCAATACTATATTGATAAGGAACAGTTCCTCCTGTTACATTTTGTACCTCAATAGTAGCATCTGTAACACATGTATAGTCTTGCGTTATATCTAGTAAAGAATCTGATTCATCAATTACTCCAACGGTTACACAAATTAATGGAAAAACTGTAGTAGTTACATCTGTAACCACACATTCTCCACTTCTAGGTAATAAGATCTCTCCTCCTAAACAAACTATAGAACCTGCAACAGTTAAATGACTGTTACAATCTGTGAAAATTAATTTTGCTCCAGTCAATACTGACATTGCTCCTCCAACATTAAGTTGGGCTCCTCCACAAAAGCGTATTGTTCCGTTAATGGTAATGCTTCCTGGAATAAAAATATCTGAAGTTAAACACAATACCTGTCCTGCTGCTAAGGTATAATTTGGATTTAATAATAATGAAGCAGCAACATCGGCAGGTGTTAGTGTACAATCAACAGCTGTACATTGTGCCGGTAATAATGGATTAACATCACTTATTATAAAATTTTCATCTGGCAAAGAACATGTAGTTGCTCCTTGCGTCATTTCTATTTCAACAGCATAGTTTCCAGCACCAAGACCTACAAATATTCCAGAGGTATTGGATGATAACACATTTCCGAATATATCTTTAAGGTGATATGTTAATGAGAATCCATTAGAATTTGTAGTATTTATTGTTATGGTACCATCATTAGCTCCACTACAAGTAATATCTGTAAAGGCAGTAGTATATACTGGGTCTGGCAACATTGCTATAGTTTCTGTAACAAAAGCAGTACAGTTATTAGCATCTACAATTAAAAACTCATAAATACCAGCTGTAGTTATGTCAAAAGGCGCTATCTGATATGCTGTTCCTGGTACGTCACCTATAACTGTATAAGGACTAACTCCGCCAACACTCCAGATTGCATAGCTATATGCTGGCGTACCACCAGAACCTGTAACTGTTATTTCTCCAGGACCACATGAAGTAAGTCCTCTGGTAGTAACTGCTGTTCCAGTTATTATAGGAGCAGGAGCTACGGTAACAGTTTCTGTATATAAACAACCATCATCTGTTGTTACTCTTACTTCATAAGTTCCTTCACTTATATTATTGAAATTGGCATTTCTACCATTTTTTGGTCCTTTAGTTCCAATTAATCCGCCTCCAACACCTAACTTGGTAACAACAAAGGTATATTGAGGGTCTCCATCTGAAGTTTCAATTCGTATTCTCCCGAGATCCATACAGGATTCGTCTCTAATGATAACATCAGCATCAAAATTTCGCTCTGTAATTCCTATCTCATCAGAAACAAACTCACAACCTCCTACAATACCTTGTTGTCTTATTTCTATTACAAATCTTCCTGCAGCAGGAATGTTAAATACATTTGATGTTTGGTATGCAGATACTGCATTAGTATCTAAATTTCTTAATCGATATTCATAAGCAGCAGGCACATTAGTAACAGTTATACTTCCTGTAGTTGTACAAATAATATCCTGAGGGGTAAATATAGGGTCTAATACATTTTTATATACCTTAAAATAAAACCTTGAAAAGCATCCATTATTATAGGTCACTACCAATCTGTATTCTCCAGCATCAGTAGCATCAAAATCATCTCCGGTTGCTACTTGATTCCAATTTCCATTACATAAACTACTCTTATTAGCACAATCTTCAAGACCTACTAAATCTGTACAGCCTGTAGGGTCGAATTTTTCCCAAATAACACTTGTTGCATCAACCATATTGGTTTGCAATAATCTAGAATCTCCTGCTCCACATAAAAATATCTTTGGCATGCTATCTCCATCATTTGGACAAATAGCTACATCATCTGCAAAAGGAATTACTGGATTGATTTGTGTTGTCCCAAAAAGCGTAACGGTAACCACCTCATCAAAAGATAAACAAGGTGCAGGTGCCGTTTTTGTAACTGTATATACACCAGGTTGTGTAACTACAAGGTCCTGAGCTGTTCCTACAACCAGTCCACTGGCATTAGTCCATGAATAGGTATCAAAACCAGCGCCTGCGGTAAGCGTAACATCTGCTCCACAAAGCTGAGTAGTTCTTGAAAAATCACAATCTCCAAGATCTACCAGAAAATTTGTTGCACCTGGAGTTACATATCCACAAGCATCTGTAGCAGATACACTAGGATCGCCAGTAATCTGATTTGGGTTTTCTACACCGCTATAGGTAGAATAGGCCAAATTTTGAACAATATTAGAACATGCATCTCTAAGCTCAAAACAATTGTCTACAACATTAACTCGTATTTTTATTTCTTCTTCCGCATCCCCAATTTCTACTAAATTATCTGGAATAGTAAATACCAATTCGTTTGCTGGCAAGCCTGAATAGGCATACGTAACTCCAGCCGGTAATGTAATATTTGATGCTAAATCATTAAAATTAACATTTGTTGGCAAAGGATCTCTAATAGTATAGCCCGTGGCATGGTCATTTCCTATGTTTTGAAATTTTATGACATACTCTAGGGGCTGCCCTAAAACAACACCTGCATTACCAATATCTACCCCAGCAGAGTTTAATACATTTTTTTGAACTGCTATTTCTGGTTCTATAATCTCTACACTAAAATAGTTAAAGAAAATATCGTATTTGTCCTGACTACTTGTTGCTCTAAACGTTGCTCCTGTTTCTCCATTTGGTAAAACAGTTTTCCCAGGATTAGCTAAACGAATTACATCCACATCCCAACCCAAAGTATTGATACTGTTTGGTGTTCTTGTAGTAACTAATGCTCCATATTTAGAAATACTAGCATTAAAAAAATTACTAGCTGGATTTGCTGTATCAGCAATATTTGTAAAACTGCCCACAGTATTTGCCTTAAATAGCAATTCATCTCCTGCAATTCTATTATCCCCTTCTAAAACTGCTACACCTATATCTGCATTTACAGGTCCTACAGGTACCGTAGTAAACCCTGTATATGGAATGTCTGTGCTTTGCCCACTTCTAATTACTGCATATCCATCATAAGTTGTGATATGCCTTCCTCTTTCTGTTGGGTTTTGATATACCACGACTAAATTCCATCCTCCTGAAATCCCACCTGAAATATCTACAGGTCTAGTATTATCATTAGACGCTCTAACATTTGCAACCGTATATTGTCCAGTAGGGTTTGCTAAAGGTTGTATTAAATTGGTAACATCTTGATAATAGACATATGGACTATAATAACCCGTCTGAGCTGTACCAAACCCATCATAGATTTGCATCCCAGTAACATCTACATAACCTGCACCTGGAACCTGAAATTTTACTGTAGCAGGACTAGGTCTTGCTCCTGTATTATCTTCTCTATACACCGCTCCCCAATACAAACCTGCATATACAATAGTATTACATGTTGTTTTATTAAAAGCAAACATGGCACTACTAGAACTAAATGTAGTAGGATCACTATCTACATCTATATAACGCATGTCTTGTCCATCATTTGATGTAGACCAAAAACCTGTAGTATTATATGGTGTGTTTGCTGGAAGATCTGGATTAGGAACTCTTTCTGCACTTGTTATCCTATTCACAATATTATTTCCGATAAGAATAACATTTCCCCTAAGTTCATCAGGATGACCCAATGCAGAATTAGGATAACGAGGTGTAAATGGCACTTCTACTTGTGCATCTGCATTAGTAAAACTAAAGCATAGCAGTAAGAATAGAAGTAAACTAAGGTGAGGCGAGGTTAGTTTCATCATAATAATAAGTTAGGGTTGACCCTCATAATCCAAATATCTTGGAAATAAGAATCATTTAAGTTCGAGTAATAAGATGTTAGGGCTCCATTCCACGAATTATGTTTCATTAAATACACGTAGTTTAACATGTTCTCCGGATTGGTAAAATACTTTGCTTCTAACCCTTTTTTATTTAGGTTTTTTACAAAACTATCTGCATTCCGTTTCACAGAAAATACGTTTGCAACAATATAGTAGCCTTTGTCAAGTCCTTTCACAGACATGATTTTTGCTTTTTCTATTGGTTTTCTAAGTGCTGGTTTTTTGCTACTAGCGTAGGTTTTGCTAGTTTTTATTGCGGCACTCTTCTTTGCATTGTCAAAAATACTACTTTTTTTGGTTTTAGACGATGATAATACGTTTTTTTGTAGAAGATTGTCATCATATTTTGAATTGTTACTGCTTACATATTCTTCATTAGCGCTGTTATCCACGTTCATAATCCATATATCATCTGTATACGTGCCTTCTACATTAGACTTGTATGCTGCTACGGCATCTTCCCAATTGTCATAGCGTTTTAGATATACATATTTTAATCCGTTTTTAGGATTCTTAAAATAGGTTGCATCTAGCCCTTTTTCATTTAGACCATCTACAAACTTATTGAGGTAATGAGTTCCTTTATACACATTTGCAATAATATAATAACCACCATCGACTCCTTTTAGGTTAATTGCACGTTGATTTCTTATTTTGCTGTTTTTTGCTACTTTTTCAAACGCAACCACGTCTTTGCTTTTTACAGGTTGCTTTTTTATAGCAATTGAAGACTTTTTTACTAGTGGTTTTTTGAAATCTATTTTTGGACTAGCAGTATTCTTTTTTACATTGGCAACAGCATCAACATTATCTTTTACTTTTGTTGCAGAAACACTCCCGTTATCCTTTGGCTTACTTTCTTTTGTTAAGGTAGCGTCATTTTTCTTAAAATTGTTTTCTACAATCTCTTTATCTGATTTTACATTATTAGGCGTAAACATTATTTTTCTAGCTGCCTCCTTAGCTGCTGCATCGGGGTTTTGCATCATTTGCAATACTTGCGCAAATCTTCGTTCTAAATCTTGCTCTCGACTCCGCTCTAATGAATCTTGTCTAAAAATAACTTCAGCCAGAATTTCATCATTTTCTTTTAATGCTGCTTTTAATCGTTTAATCTCTTCTTCCTGCTCAGCTACTAAAGCATCTGCTTCAAAAAACTCTTCTTGAGCTTCTGCAACAGCATCTTTTTCGTCATCTAACATTACACGATCTTCGGTAAGGTTTGGCTGAAACGAATAGGCAAAAGAAATTTCGTGTGTTGGACCTAAATTGGACAAGGATCCACTAATTGCTTTCTCCATAGTATAACCTATAGAAATTCTTTTTTTGATATTAAATCCTACTCCTGCCGAAGCTCCATAAAAATCATCATAACCAGCCTGTAGCCATCCTATTTTTGGTGCATCTAAGACCATACTTGCTCCATAGCCAAAACCATCATCACCACGTTTAACACCACGTGCTAGACTTAATAACCGCGCTTGTTCCAATAAACCTGATGAGTTTTTAAACCGTTTGGTAAATTGTAAATGTCCTGAGTATGTTTTTTCATTAAACTCGGTAAGCGACTCACTAGTATCTAAATTATAGTCGAATAAGTTCTCGGCATACATTCCAAAATCAAAATCTCCATAAGAGATATTAAAACCTGGTTGTACTGCCAATAACGAACTTCCATCTAAATCTCTAAGTACTGGATCTATATTTAAATCTACATTAGAAGCATTATTATCAAATCCACTATTGTAATAAGTAACATTAAAACCAAAAGTAAAATTAGATTTTTCACTTATTTTAAGTCCATAAGCATAATTGGCCATTACACCAAAATTGCTAAAGGTTCCATATTTTTCACTATATAAACTTAAGCCCAGTCCAGACCTGTCTCCTATTCTTCCCGAATAACTAAGCAGGTAAATTTCCTTTCCATCTCTAAATTTTCTATTTTGATTTCTATGGTATAGGTTTAAATACGACTTATCTTCACGTACTGTAGAAAAAGTTGGATTAATTAAAAATCTATTGAATTTTAGTAGATTTTGAGCTGGAATCCCTAACGGAATTACAGGTGTATCCTCCTGTGCTTCTACATTTGTAAAGGCAAGCATTAGTAATAAAAACCAAGCAAACTTCTTTTTCATTATTCGTTTTAGTTATCGTATTATAGTTATAGTTCCTTGCTTCGACACTGCTCCGCCCTTATCAATTTTGTAATAATAAACAAGGTTCTTCACCGTAGCTAATGTTGATGATTCTGGCCAATTGTTTTGGTAATTATTTGTTTTAAAAACCTCTACGCCATTTTCATTATATATGGTAATCGTAATTTCTTCATCATTGGAGTAAGTATTTGGCAATACCCATAAATCGTATATCCCATCTCCATTTGGGGTGATCACATTTGGCACGCTAAAAGATTCCTGAAACTCTACTGCAAATTTCTTAAACACTTGACAGGTTCCAATAAGAGCTACCAATGTATATTCTCCTTCTTCTGAAACTGCAAATGTTGCGCCTGTTCCTAAAGCATCGTTAGCAGCATTGTACCAGGTATAAGAATCGGCACCGCTAGCAGTAATCTGCTTGGTATTCCCCTCTGGAATAACAACTATTGCCTTAGCATCTATACTTACTGCTGATTCATCTAACGGAGCTATAACTAACTCATTAGACCTAATAGTGCAACCCACATGTTTTACCAATAATTGGTATGTACCTGTTAAATTAGTACTTAGAACAGCTGTTGTTTCTGGTAGTTTTGCATTATTTCTATACCATTCGTAGGTATAACTAGCATCGGTTATATCACTAGTGATGGTAATTGACGAACCTCCATCACAAACAACAGTATCAGGACTACTAATAGTAACACTGTTTATAAACGCTAACTTTATATCTAATGAAGGTGATGTAGCAGAGTATGAATTATACATCCCTATTACATGATACAAATCATTATCTGTGTACGAAGATATTGCATGTGATGTTGATGTTGCTCCACTTATTACAACACTATTTTTATACCATTGATAAGACATTAGACTTTTTAATTCTGAAGTAACATCTATATCTCCACTTGTTGTTTTTGCTGTAATTATTCCGACAGATAAGCCTACATTTGTTGACTCACAGTTTACATAGGAAGCATCAGGAACTATTGTTAATTCTAAACTATTTGGATAGGAAACCTGAATATTATCTATTTCTTTAGTCATTACACAACCAGAGGTCTGATCAACAACTACCTTGTATATTCCATCCTGGTTTATACTTAAAGATGTTGTATTTGCCCCTGATATTAATACACTGTTTCTATACCATTTGATCGTTCCTCCTACAGCATCTGTAGTTATGGATAATGTTTTTGTTTCTCCAGGCAACAACAATACGTTTGTATTTCCGCCTAAATTTAGGTTAAACCCATCTGTTTTGCTGATAGCAACCACAGCTGTACGTTCTGTACAAATAGTTGTACCGCTAACTTCTACACTATAGTCTCCTTCAAAATTAGAATCGCTTCCATCAACATCATAATAATATGCTCCGGCGGCGGCTAAACCAAGGGGCACCGCACCTTTATACCAGGTATAATCGAATGCTGGATTATTTACGTTTGCCTCTAATCTATACGTTTCTGTAGGACATAATGCTACACTAGTAACCCCATTAATCGCTGCTCCAGAAGGTGTACCCACATTAACAGTAACTGCATTAGATATGGTTCCACCAGAACAATTAGGCCCATAATCCACCTCTACAAAATAGGTGCCTGCAATGTTTGTTGTTAACGAAGAAGAGGTCTCGGCTATCTTTGTTCCTGTTCTATACCAGATATAAGCAGGTTCTCCTGGGAAATTATCAACAGTTATTGTTGTAGAAGTTGGACTGCAGACATTTATAGTTCCTGTTAAACCATTAATTACCAAACTTGAGGTAACATTTTTATAATACAGTGGTATTGGATCACTAGCATCACTAGTTTTTGCAGTACTAGTACTTCTTACTCTAAATCTATAACCAGTTCCGCCAACCGTTGTTGGTAGCGAAAACCATATTTCAAAAACCCCAGTTTCTGCATTTTTATCGGTAACAGTTTTCAAAGTTACTGCTGAAGAAAAATCACCGTTTTTGTCAGATAGCTCCAATATAAAACTATTACCGCTATCAACACTTCCAACATGCTGATAATCAACTTTAAAATTATTAAACGCAGCACTAGCACAAGCATAAGTAATTTCTGGCTTCGGCTTATTCACTTGCGAAAAGCCAAACTGAGCAGTTAGGACTAGTAGCAGTGGAAGAAATCGTCTATTTATTATTTTTACATTCATAAGCTGGGGCCTACTAATTTGTTTTTATTGGTATTGTTACTTTCTAAAAATAGTCTTCAACAATTTAAGAAACAATATCCAGTTACTTTCGTCGTTTACCTCTTAACTTCCAAAACTTTTTATTAACAATTGCGAAAAAATATCATCATACTTTATGTTAATCGCTGATTATTAATGAGTTAGTTAGTTTTTAACTGTTTAGTTCTATCAGTATTAGACTTCAAATTTACTAAATACTCCCTCTTTTTCAAGTTTTTGTTGCAGTTGTTAACAATAATTGTTGTGAAAATAGCTTTTATAAGTGTGAATTGTTTTTTTAGCGTGTTTTTCTCTAGTTTTTAACTAATTTTGCATCTTATAAACAATGCATATGTCTGAAGAAACAAAAGCCCTCAATTTTATTGAGCATATTATCGAAGATGACCTTAAAACAGGATTTTCAAAAGAGAATTTAAGGTTCCGTTTTCCTCCAGAACCTAATGGATATTTACATATTGGTCATGCTGCCTCAATTTGCCTTAATTTTGGTTTAGGTGAAGACTATCAATCTCCTGTAAATCTTAGGTTTGATGATACTAATCCTGCAAAAGAAGAGCAAGAATATGTAGACGCCATTAAAAAAGATATTAAGTGGTTGGGCTTTACTTGGGACAATGAATGTTATACTTCCGATTATTTTCAGCAACTTTACGACTGGGCTATACTACTAATTAACAAAGGGGTAGCATATGTAGATGGGCAATCTTCTGAAGCAATGGCAATCCAAAAAGGGACACCTACTTCTCCAGGAACAGACAGTCCACATCGCAACCAAACTATAGAAGAAAACCTTGCTTTGTTTGAAAAAATGAAGAATGGAACATTTGATGAAGGTTCGTATGTGTTGCGTGCAAAAATTAGCATGAATGCAAATAACATGTTAATGCGCGATCCAATCATCTACAGAATTTTAAAAAAAGCACACCATAGGTCTGGAAACGATTGGTGCATATATCCAATGTACGACTGGGCTCATGGAGAATCTGACTATATAGAACAGATCTCACATTCTTTTTGTACTCTAGAATTTAATCCACATAGAGAATTATACAATTGGTTTATAAAACAGATTTACGACGATGCTAATATAAAACCAAAACAACGCGAATTCGCTAGACGTAACCTTAGCTATACCATTATGAGTAAGCGAAAACTACTACGCCTAGTTGAAGATGGAACAGTCTCAGGATGGGATGACCCTAGAATGCCAACTATTTCTGGACTTAGAAGACGTGGATATACTGCCAATGCTATTCGAAAATTTAGTGAAGTAGCTGGTATATCTAAACGAAATAATGTAACAGATGTAGCATTATTAGAGTTTTGTGTTAGAGAAGACCTTAACAAAAAAGCAAATCGGGTAATGGGCGTATTAAACCCATTAAAACTAGTAATCACGAATTACCCAGAAGATAAGCAGGAATTTATAACGACAGAAAACAACCCAGAAAACCCTGATGCTGGATCAAGAGAAGTTCCATTTTCTAGAGAATTATATATAGAACAAGAAGATTTTAAAGAAGAAGCAAATAGAAAGTTTTTTAGACTTAAACTTGGTGGTGAAGTACGTCTCAAAGGAGGATACATCATTAAAGCTGAAAGTGTTACTAAAGATACCGATGGGAATATTACAGAAGTACAATGTACCTACGATCCATTAAGTAAAAGTGGAAGCGGTACAGAAGAGAGTCTAAGAAAAGTAAAAGGTACCTTGCATTGGGTTTCTACAAAACATATTGTTCCAGCTGAAGTACGTCTATACGATAGGTTATTTATGGATGAAAACCCAGATGGACATCAAGATAAAGATTTTATGGAATTTATAAATCCAGATTCTTTAAGTACAATTACAGCATTTGTTGAACCTAGTTTATCAAATGCTGCTATCGGAACCACATTTCAGTTTCAACGTATGGGATATTTTGTAGTTGATCATGACAGTACAGCTCAAAAACTAATTTTCAATAAAACCGTGGGACTCCGTGATTCATGGGCAAAGAAGAACAAATAAACCAAACGGTTTATTTAGTGTTTAATAAAAAGAGAATGTGGTATCGCATTCTCTTTTTGTTTGGTATCATTTCAAAAACGCCAAATTCCGTTTAGCCAATAGCAATTCAACCTAGTACAAAATGTTAATACATAATTTTCTTATGCATAAGAAAATTATGTATATTTGATTCTCTCAAAAAAATTATAAATGAAATTACCAAAGGAAGACATCTTGTTTATAGATCGATATCTCTTAAACTCCGGCATTGAGTTTATTGATATTAGATTGGAAATGGTAGATCATGTAGTTTCAACAATAGAATCCATAATGGAGAATGGAGACAAACGCGAATTCTATTATATTTTTAAAGAGTATATGGTAAACCATAAAGCTGACCTTTTACACAACAACAAGCAATTTTTAAAAAGAGCGACTAAGAATATTGGATTCAAAATTTGGAAGCAGTTTAGCTCTTTAAAAGGATTGTTGCTATTTTCTATCATTTTCTTTGTGCTGCTCATCAGCAAATCGCTGCTTAATGAGTATTATTTTCATAAATTCCTTATCAATAGCCCAATAACAATCTTATTTTTTGCTGCCATCTCATATTTCATCGTTAGCAGAAAGAAACATGGAAATAGAAATTCAGCATTAGAAAAACTAGGGTTTTATTTTAGTCTTTTTGCCAATACAACATATTTTGTTGCCTCACCATGGACTGGAAATTTTCATTTTATTAAAGATCAAATCCATCTAAGCATCACCATTGTTGCTTTATTTATTTTTACAACACTAATTTTACTTATAACTATGTTTGCTGTTGAAAAACAACGTAGAAAAGACTTTCTGTACCAATAGCAACTATCAAAATCTGCTAATGCTTATCTTATTGATGTCTTATTAAGGTATTTCTTTAGGGTAGCAACCTTATATGTTCAACAAATAATCCCAATTATTTTTTATAAACAACAGACTCTTAATCGTTCCAGCACATGAGGTCGATATAAAACCGTTAATTTTCGATACATGCTTTATGGAATTAAGTTCTCGTTTAAGATTCAATTCAACTATAGTAATGTGTCATTCACCCTCCTTCTTAGCATGCTTAAACTCTAAACACGATTAGTTTTCTATGATTTTTATATTTTTGATGGTATATCTTCCTATCCCGCTTGCTGAGTAAAACAAGTATAATACTATGCTTTTATACTTAGTCTATTTAAAAAAATATTGAAATTACTAAAAGGGAATTCATCAAAATGGCATTATCAAAAGGCGACATCATCTTTATTGATCGGTACTTATTAAATTCAGGTGTAGAGTTTTTGGACATCAGAATGGAAATGATAGACCACATTGCTTCTGCAATTGAAACTCATATAAAAAATGGTGATAAAAGAAGTTTCTACGACATTTTTAAAGCCTATATGCTAACGCATAAACAAGATTTACTACAAAGCAATAAAAAATTCTTAGGCGTAGCCATGCGAAGAGTTGGACGTAGAGTTTGGAGTCAAATAAAATCTGTAAAAACAATTGCAATACTAAGCCTTATTCTAGGTACTGTATTATTATCGAGTACACTTTTGAATGCTACACACTTTTATAATCTCCTAAAATATAGTGCTGTCCTTATTTTATCAATAACAGTTTTGTGCTATTTTATTGTTAATTCAAAACAAAAAGGATTTAGAAATTCCTCCTTAGAACGTTTAGGAATATATTTCACCATTTTTGTGGTAATCTTAAGTATTATTTGGAGCGTTAATGATGCTTTTATTCAAAAAAATCTCTTGATATCTATATTGTTCACCACATTGGTCACCTTCCTAATAGGTGTATTATTAGCAACAATGTTTGCTATTAAAAAAGATATAAAAGCAAAATACTACGCCTAATACCTATTGGTATAAAACTAGTGATTACTTGGTATTCCAATCAATTTGTTCTTTTTTCGTCAAAAAAGTCCAAGCAACAATTCTGCTTACTTTATTTCCTTGCCCCATAGCTATAGTATGTATTTCGGTAGCGCCTAATTTTTGAAGAGAGGTATACATGCTTTTTACATTTTCTTTTTTGGAAACCAAGCTGGTATACCAGAAACACTGCTGCTTAAAAAAAGAGCTTTCATACAAATAGGTATGCAAAAATGCCTTTTCTCCTCCTTTATACCATAACTCATTGGCATTTCCTGAAAAATTACGTGTTCTGTCTTTATCTTTAACACCAAGTCCTTTTAACTTTCTAGCATTGGCTCCCATGGCTTCATGTTTAGAGCTATAAAAAGGAGGATTACACATAGATGCAGCAAATTTATCTGTTTCTTCTATAATACCTTTAAATATATGCGTCTCATCATCTTGATGCTCTAATAACAATTTACCCTCAAAGCCATTCTTTTTAATAATAGCATGTGCACTTTCTAAAGAATCTTCGTCAATATCCGTTGCCAAATACTTCCATCCATAACTTGTATGCCCCAACAAAGGATAAATACAGCTAGCTCCAGTTCCAATATCCAATAGTGTACTATTACTACCTAAGCCATAGTTTTCAAGTAAATCTGCTAAATAATGAATATAATCCACTCGTCCTGGTATAGGCGGGCATAAGTTTTCATCTGGAAACTCCCAGTATGTAATATTATATTCGGTAAGCAATAATGCAGTATTTAAACTTTTTACAGCTTTGGCATTGGAAAATTCAATTGTTTGAGTTCCATGGGAATTTGTATGTACATATTTTTCCAATTCCGGATGGGATTTACAAAGCACATCAAAATCATACCCAACGTTATGCTTATTATTTGGGTGAAGTTTATTTTTTGACTCTTTAACTGCCATGCTACTAATTATATATTAAAAAATTGTGTCAAATTCTGATCTAACGGTACCTAGTTAGGTGTTTTCTCCTTCTTGCTCTCTTAATTGAGCATTATATTTTTTCTGAATTGCTGCAATTTTTTCTTTATGAAGATCATTAACAGTTCTAGCTTTATTTTTCTTTCGATTCATAAGCTTGGTATGTTTTGCTTTGTTCTTTGTGTTTTTTGCAGATCCTGACTTGGCCATAACTCTAGAGTTTGACCACAAAACTAAACTATTAAAAGTGAAAAGTGCATATTACATTGATTCTAAGCACTCAATTTTTGCCAAAAAACGCATTTATACTACAGTAAATAGAAATATCACAAAAAATTTATGATTATTACTCTAGTAACAGATTATTAATTATATTTGGTTTCCCCGTGAATGAAAATTAGAATTAGAATTTTCATCGTCAAATTCAGACAATATTTTCCCCAAAGCTATATTTAAAATAGGTTAACATTATTTTTTAAAAGCCAACCATGGGAAAAACTATTCTATTTGGACTAATTGCTCTTTATTCCATTTCACTTTTTGCACAAGAAAAAACACTAACAACCAAATATCGAAGAAGTTCTTTATATACCTTAATGGTTTCGGACGATAAGAGAGAACACAGTAATACCATTCAACAATCTTTTACAAATTCTCCAATACCAGACAAATTCAACGATCATATCGTTTCTGAAAGAACAGTTCCTATATTCCATAATTCATCGTTGTCAAAACAAGAGTTAAAGGAAGCGCAGCAAGAAAAAACACTCAGTTATTTAAGCACCAATGATATTGCAAAAAAACTGGTTGCAAAATGGTTTAATAGAAGTGAAAAAGGAGGTTTTAATATGAAACTCATTTCGGAAAGAGGCTTTTACAATGCAACAGAACTAGATGCAACTATTGCAACAAAAACAGAAAGAGGCCTTTCTTTACTAGCTGATGCTGGAGAAGAGCTCATCAAAAATACTTTTGTTGTTGTAAACAATTTTAAATATACCAATAAAGAAGAAGTTGCTAAAAAAGCAAATGGCATTCTATCTCTAGTCTCTTCTGTTGCTTCATCTGCAGGGCTAGGTGAAGTAAATGCTGTTGCTAATGCAACCTCAGAAGCAATAACTGTTTTAGGAAAAGGATATGTTATTAAAACTGATTCTTTCCTTTACAAATTAGTTTGGAATGACGAAATAGCAGCTATTTTTTATAATGATTTTTGGAACGAAGACAATAATTTGGATTTAGACAGAAAAAAAGCATTTGATCAAAGTACTATTTTTAAACTAGAACTCGTAGGATCAGAAGTTGCTTGGGCAGATTTACAAAGTACTTCTTACACTCAAAAAACAAATCAGCAACTCATCTCAATAGCTACTGTTAAATCTGTTGATGCTGTAATTGCAAAGCTGCAAAAAAAATACGAAGTATTTAGAACCAAAACACCCTTGTATAATGGAGATCCATTATCTGCACAAATCGGACTCAAAGAAGGGCTAAAAAAAGGAGATAAGTTTGAGGTTTTAGAACAAGTTATCGATAAAAAAGGAAAAACAATTTACAAACGAGTTGGAGTTATAAAAGTTGATAAAAAACAAATTTGGGACAATCGCTATATGGCTTCAGAAGAAAAAGGGAATAAAGACACCAAAGAATACACCATATTCAAAGGTTCTAAAAATAAATACTATTCTGGAATGTTAATTAGACAAATAAATTAAAACAATACTAAAATCATGAAAAAACAGATAAATTTTATGCTGACGCTAGTCATTCTATTAGCATTTAGTGTTAATGTTAATGCGCAATGGAAAAAAAACAAAGCCAACGAAGACAGCAAAATATGGCGTTATGACGTAGAGTGCGAAGGCATCGCAAAACAAGGGTCTAAACTAGTAAAAGTATGGTCGTATTCTAAAAACCCAAAACACGCCATTTCTAGAGCAATGAAAAATGCTGTACATGGCATTATTTTTAAAGGATTCGCTGGGGGCAATCAAGGTTGTACTTCCCTTCAGCCCTTAGTAAAAGATGCTACTATAGAAACTAAGTTTAAAACGTTTTTTGATGCTTTTTTTCTAGATGGCGGCGAGTATTTAAAATATGTAAGTGCAGCTACCGATGGGCGAATTGCTCCTGGAGACCGCCTAAAAATTAGTAGACGCGAGTATAAAATAGGAGTAGTCGTTAATGTAATGTACAATCAATTGCGTAAAAGACTTGAAAAAGAAGAAATAATAAAAGGATTATCCGCCGGATTCTAACGCTAACTAACAAAAACACACAATGAATAACCTCTCTAAAATACTTTTTGCCATCTGCTTTCTATTTATAAGCATTACTGCAAACAGCCAAGCCAAAAAACCAACACTTATGGTGGTTCCTAGTGATGCTTGGTGCATTCAAAACGGATATAGCTTATCATTTAACAATCAAGGCTCTGTCGTAAAAATCCCTGATTATAAAAGAGCTTTACAGGAAAACACTGAAGTATTGCAAGTAATCAGTCAAATTAATGGGATGATGGCAGAACGAGGATTTCCTTTAAAAAACATGGAATCTGCAATTAAAACATTAGAAGCTAATGCTGCAGAAGACAATATGCGTTCTTCTAAAGAAAGTGGTAGTGGCGTAAGTGAAAGCCCTATTGATGCTCTAAAAAAAGCAGCAAAAGCAGACATTATTATTCAATTAACTTGGACAATTAGTAGCGTTGGACCTAAAAAAACCATAAATTTTAATTTACAGGGTTTAGATGCCTATACCGACAAACAAGTTGCTACTGCAACAGGAACTGGAGCCCCTTCTTTTTCGGCTACTACTCCTGTATTACTTTCAGAAGCAGTACTATCTCATATGGATAATTTTACGGAAAGCCTTCAATCTCATTTTGAAGATATGTTTGCTAATGGTCGCGAAATTATAGTAAGAATTCAAAAATGGAATGATTGGGATGGTGACTTAGAAAGCGAATTTGGTCCTGATGATGATGAATTAGGTACTATTATAGAAGATTGGATGGCCGACAATACAGTAAAAGGTAGGTTTAGCACCACTGATATCACAGAAAACATGGCATTATTTGAACAAGTAAGAATCCCGCTTTATAATGAAAAGGGAAGAGCTATGGATGCCAGGCGTTTTGTAAGAGAACTTAGTAAAGTGCTTAAAAAAACACCCTACCTAATTCCCAATAAAGTAGTGATGAAAGGGCTAGGGAGAGCGACCATAATTCTAGGAAGCAAATAAACTAACAACATAAAACGAGCATATTAAAAAGTTTATCACCTAGGAGAAATCGAAGATTCATAAACTCCATTGAAAAATAATAAAAAGTTATGAGTAATAATTATAAGCGAACAGCATGTGACCGTTAAAAACAACAGATAAACATGAAAAAAATAATATACTTAGCAGTATTTTTTGCTTCAATAGCACTAACTGCGCAAGACAACAACAAAAATGATGGTATTACTTTAGGAGCTTATATTCCTGCACAGGCAGAAAGTATCCCTACAAGTTCTAAGCAAATGTTACTAAACAAGCTAGGGCAAGTAATCACTAAAAACGGTATTAGTGGAGGTTTTAGCAATTCTAGATTTGTTATTACCCCTAACATCACAGTATTAAGCAAGGATATTATGCCATCTGCACCTCCAAAAGTAGCTTTAAACCTTGAACTTACATTATACTTAGGTGATGGTATTGCAGGAAATCTATTTGCCAGCGAATCTCTTGAACTTAAAGGTATAGGAACAAATGAAACCAAAGCTTATATGAGTGCAATTAAAAGGCTAAATCCTAAAAATAAGGCTGTCCAAAATTTTATTACAGAAGGCAAAACAAAAATTATTGAATATTACAATAACAACTGTAGCCTTATCCTTAAAAAAGCCAGTACTTTAGAAAACGGACGATTAGAGGAAGCCCTCATGCTATTAACAAGTGTACCAGAAGCAAGTACTTGTTTTAATAAAGTAAAATCAAAAATTAGAATTCTTTATCAACGACTAATCGACAGAGACTGTAAACAAAAACTAAGAGAAGCTTCTGCAATTTGGGCTGCCAACCAAAACATTAATGCTGCTAATGATGCAGCGGCCTTATTAAGTTCTATTGAACCTGAAGCAAAATGCAATGCTCAGGTAAAATCTTTATTTTCTAAAATTTCTAAACGAGTTAAAGAACTTAGTGATAGAGACTGGAACTACCAACTAAAAGTCTTGGACGTTTCTAAACAATACATAAAAGCAGCTAGAGATGTTGGTGTTGCTTATGGAAAAGGACAACCAAGTACTGTAAACTATAACGTTAGAGGCTGGTATTAATATCCTTTCAACTTTATTTTAATAAGAGGTGTTAATTATTTAGCGCCTCTCTTTTTCTTATTTACTTTATTATTCTGCAAAGTACCTTAACAAGGTAAGGAGACTACGAATGGACTCATTGATAAAAATAGTAAAAGATTTTGCAATAGTTACTCGCCTTTTCTAAGGCATTTTTCGCCATTTTTGTAAAACATAAGTAATATCAGATTTCACTTCTGATCTAATCTCTTTTTTTCCTTTGCCTTTCCCAAATTTAGTATCATAATCGGTTTCTATATGGCGTATATGTGCTTCTACTGCTAAATCTATCATTTTAGCATCAAATTCCTTAGCGCTAGCAGTACGTCCTACCCTTCCACTGTATTTTTCGCAGGCATGAATAGCTATTTCATACTCTCGCTTTTCAGGACAGTAGGGATATCGTGCTCTAATTGCTCTAGAAAACAAGGCAATATACTCTCGGTCTTTATATTCCCTAACCTCAGCAGCTTTCTGGTTTTTTAATGCCCTAACTTCTTGATCTTGTAAACACTCTACCTTTGCTTTTTCAATAGCACTGGGCTCTACCAACTGCCCCTTTCGTTCAAAACGTTTGCGTTTTTGATGCCATTCCCAAACTACAGCACATAATGTGGAATGCTTTTTAGAACGTCTGGTCATTGCAGCATTTCCTGGTGCCAACATAACATAGCCTTTGGTAAAAGCAGAACAAGATAAGCAAGTGCCTTTGTGTTTTTCGCTTTCAGCAACATAAGCCTTTCCTTTTGAAACTGGAGCGCCGCAAGAACTACATTTCAGCGTTTCTTTTTTTGTTAAAAATATATTTTGAGCTGTTGTTGCCAATACTTAGTGTTTTCAGGAGCTAAGATATAAAAGAAAAACTGACTCAAAGTCAGAATTAGGAATCCTAAAATATAAAAGCCCAAATTTAAAACTCAAATTTGGGCTTTTATCTATTTTTAATTAATGTTAGAACAGTAAAACGTTTTTATTTTAACAATCTAGACATCAATATAGAAACTAAATTCCTGAAGTTAATTTTTCCTTTAAACGGACTTAAAAACTATATACAAGACCTGCTTTATATGCTCTGTATTTTCCAACATTTCTACCTTCAATAAGAGCATCAAAAGCTGTTGTAATTCCAAATCCTTTGCAGATAGGAACATATAAATTTAAGGCTAAGTTGGTATAATCAACTTGTGTATTAGGAAAAGATGTTGGTCCTCCTTGAAGTCCAAATTCTGCAGAACCAATATCTGTACCATCAATAGAGTTTTGTACACCAACCTGGAAATCTGTATAAAAGTACTTATGTGCAAATCCTACTTTAAAATTCAATAGGTGTGCATTAGGTACTTCAAAATCATCAACGCCTGATCGTGCCGCATATCCATATTGCGCCTCTAAGAAAATTCCATTATCGTGTTTGTATTGGGTAATTAAATACCCATCAATAGATGTTGCACGATTTCCAATTGATAAAATACCAGCTGCAGCATAATCGCTAATAGGAGTTGTAAACCCCAATCCAACACCAAGTGTAAACGCTGCCCGCTCCAACTTTGCATGTACCGCTCTTGCTTTTACAAAAAGACCCAAATCTTGTATGCCACTTAATTCGGCCTCATTATTAATAGGATCTGCTACATTGTTTTCATTTGTAATGGAGATATATGGAATATTTATAACTCCTGTTAACCAATCTGTAATTGCATATTGTCCATATAGGTTAACAATATCCAATTCAATTTCACCAAAGTTTGCTGGCAGCTCATTGGCTAAGTCTTTCCCTGCATAAAACTTAGAATACGTTTTGTTCGTATACGTTAATGCAACAGTTGCTTTTCCCTTTTCAGAGAAAAATCCATTCAGAATAGTCTGAGATTCTACTTGGTAACTTACCAGAATAGAAAAGAGAACTACGGCTAAGTGTTTGTAATTTTTTGGGTGATAAATCATAGTGTTCAGTTTAAATTATTTATACTTTAGACAATTTATAAACTAAACCTTACACTTTTTTCAAGTCAAAAGAGCGACTTAAGACTCTTTTTGCCTCTAAAACACTATAATAGAACAGCAAACCGCATTTATTATTTGTGCTAATTTTAATTGACAAATTACAAAACAGAACTACAAAATGATTGAAAAAGCTATATTGTTTGTGTATTTTCTATCATTTTGAAATCACACAATACCTATTTATGAATCTGGTCTAAAACATCAATAACAGCTGCTTTTTTACGAACTGAAACTGGAACGGTTTCTTTATTTTTTAGCATTAAATACCCGCCATCAGTCTTTATAAAAGCACTGATGTACTGCAAATTCACTAAGTGACTCTGATGTACTCTTAAAAACTCGTAATTTTTAAGCATATCTGCAAAATACTTTAGGGTTTTGGTTACAAATACCTTTTCACCATCTTTTAGATAAAAAATAGTGTTATTACTATCAGATTCGCACCTAATAATATCATCTAGAGCTACAATGGTAATTTTATCTAGGGTATGCAACGATATTTTATTCGGTTTTTGCTCTGGTGAAGACAAGGTATCCTTTAAGATAGATAAACGCTCACTATTGGGCTGTATTTGTGCCTTTGCTTTGCTTATTGCACTTGCCAACTCCTCATTAGAATAGGGTTTTAGTATGTAATCTATAGCCGCAAACTTAAAAGCCCTGATAGCAAATTCATCGCTGGCTGTAACAAAAATAATTTTCGATTTTAACTCTGGAAAAATCTCCAAAACATCAAAACCTGTACCATCACCAAGCATAATATCTAAAAAAAGAATATCAGGTGTGCTCTTTCGTAAGGATTTTGCAGCCTCCACAACACTACCTGCAGTATCAATAATATCTATTTCTGGGTGATTGTCCTGCAAATCGCTTTTTAAAAGCTGAAGTGCATCAGGCATATCTTCTACTATAATTGCTGTTACCATAATTGTTTAGTAATCGGTTTCTAAGGGTATTGTAAATGCTATTTGAGTGCCTCCAATAGTTTTATCGGCATTAGCTATCTCCGTAATTTCTAATGCATCTTTTCCTGCAATGGCCAATAATCGGTCTTTGGTTACAGCCAATGCCATGGATTGATGATCTGTTTTTACTTTATTCTTTTGAGACTCAAAAATTCCTATTCCATTATCTACAATCTTACAATGCAACATTTCTGCTTTAGTTTCAAATGTAATCGTCAATTTCCCTTCTCTTTTACCTTTTAAAATACCATGTCTTATTGCATTTTCTACAAAAGGCTGAATCAACATTGGTGGAATTAGTATTTCTTCTGTATCCAAATCGGAAACAACATCAATAGTATAACTAAATGGCTTTGGACTCATCAGCTGCTCTACTTTTATATAATGCGTTAATGTTTCCAGTTCTTTATGCAAGGTAATGGTTTCTGCCCTAGAGTTGCTTAATACATTGCGTAATAAACTTGCAAAAGAATTGATGGTTGTATTCATCTTTTTAATATCATTACTCCCCATTGCCTTTATCCCATTTAGTACATTAAATATAAAATGAGGATTCATCTGTAATTGTAGGGCTTTGTGTTCTAAAGAAAGTAATTCGTTTTGTAATTGCAATTGTTCTTTATCTCTTTTGTTTTTTACACGAATACGTTTTAGATATACATATCCAATACCGATCAGTATAATAATAACAATTGCAAAGATACTCCACTGAAACCATGGTTTTTGGTACAGCGGACTGTCTATAAAAAACTGAAAAGTAATTGGGGTGCTTTCTTTCCACCGGTAATTTCTTGACTGGGCTGTAAAAGTATGTTTACCATAACTCAAACCAGAAAAATTGGCTTTATTTATCTTTGACCAGGGACTCCAGTCATCTGCATTAAGTTTAAAACGGTATTGCACCTGCTTAGGGTGGTTAATATCTACTGCAATAAAATCGAAACCTAACTGTCTTTCTGTTGATTTTAGCTGTAAAACCTTATTAGAATTGGTCCAATTATCTAAGCGAAGACTATCTATGCTTTTATAAGCAATATTAATAGCTTCAAAATGCAATTTAGGTTTCGCTATCTCTTTTATTTCTGTATGAGGTTGGTATTTTGTTAGGCCATAAATAGCACCAAACCATAAATCACCTTCATTATCCATTACCGTTGCATTAAGACAGGTTTCTATACCCAAAAAACCATCGTTTCTACCATAATGAAACACTTGTTTAATGCTATGCTCTTCCCCTAGAACCACCTTGTCTAATCCCTGCTCTGTACCTACCCACAAATTATCCTGACGGTCAAAAATAAGCTGATAAATATTGTTGGAATACAACTCTTTTTCTCCTTTTAACTTTTGAAATACTGGTGCTTCACCTTGGGTTGCCCACCAAATGCCTTTACCTGCTGTTCCTAGATAAATTTTATCTTTATTAAAAAGTAAGGTTCCAATGCTAACGTCCACTGGTAATACTTTACCTAAATCGGTAACAACATCGTTTTTTATATGACCTAAATGTCCTTTTTTGGTAACAAACCACAGCTTACCATCTGCATCTTGCTGTAAATCTCTAATATAAACATCTTTAAGACCATTATTAGTTCCAAAAGTCTTTAAAACAACCAAACTATCGTTTTCTGGAAAATAATTAAACTTTACAATACCGCTAGCATAAGTGGCTGTCCACACTGCGTTATCGGTAACCAACACTTTCCGAATCCAATTGTATGGAAAACCTGTATCGGTATTTATCAAATGATTTTTAATGCTGGTTTTTCTAACCTTATCAATCTTTAAAGCGGTTACAAAAGTAGAATCGATAACAATGCTGTCTATTTGTTTTTCTTCTCTAAATAACAAACCTCTTCCTTCTGTTCCTGCCCAAATATTTCCTTCAGTATCACTTGCTATGGTTTTGATCTTCGTATTTGTAAAAAAAGGATGTTGAGCAATATGATGAATCCCCAAAGAGTCTATTTTCACTATTCCTTTTTCTGAATTTGATGCCCAAACATTACTTTTTGTTGCATGTAGGGCATAGATTCTATTTCCTTTTAGGCCTGTTTCTTTATCATAATGAACAAAATTGTTGTCTCTTGCATATTTATACAATCCGCCTCCAGAAGTACCAATCCAAGTATTGCTTTGGTTGTCCGTAAACACCTTGCGAACATGTGGCACTTTTAGTCCGTTGCCGCTATGTATTCGTTTTAAAACATTGTAATTTTCTGTATCTAGTACGGTAAGTCCTTCATGGTCGGTAGCTACCCAAAGCTTATTATCATGAATAGACAAATGATTGACCCGTAACGGTTCTTTTATTAAAAAATACTCTTTGGTATAATCTTGAGAATCAATAACACGAGTACCATCTACATAGGTTGCCGCTATTACAAATCCGTTATGAAAAACTAAGGAGGTAAAATTATTGCTTTCATATTTCTCAATAACGCTAGGCTGGTTTTCTAATGCATTTGCCTTCCACAAGCCTTTATTTGTTGCTATCCAATAGTACTTCCCATCAAAGACAATAGCATTTACACTATTGCTGTCTATTGCTTTATGCAGCTGTATTTTTTTTAGCTGCTTGCTTCCTAAAACATAAGCATATATTCCTGTATTTGTTGCTAAAAACACCTGGCTATCTTTGTTTTTAAAAATAGCATTTACCTGAGGAGCAGCATAGTTAGTAAACTTTTTATTGGTTTTTACTGATAAACCGCTTCTTGTTCCTACAAAAAGGCTGTCATTTGAAGTATAAAGAGAAAAAATATAGTTAGAAATTAAGCCATCGGACTCTTTAAATGTACGGAATGTTTTTCCATCAAAACTACTTAAGCCACCACCCTGAGTTCCTAGCCATAGATACCCAATATTATCTTGTGCAATATCATAAACCTGAGATTGTGGCAAACCATCTTCCTGCGTATACACTCTAAAAGAAGGATGTTGCCCCAAAACTGTATTTATAAAAAACAACGCGCTGATTAGTATGGAGATTGATAAAAAATGATGTTTTGGCATAAAAAACGGATAGTGCTTGTTAACAAATATAAGACATTACTATTGAGATTTGAATAATTGATATTGAGTGCTCTTAAAATAACAAAAAAAGACATATCCTAATATCAACAACTCATTATCAACCTTGATTACTTGGCTTTTACTATCTTTTCCTTTCTCTTTAAACTTTTCTTTAGAATCAGATATTTTAACACCCTGGAGGATGGTAATAACTGATTATTTTCCATCTCCCTTTAACTTTTCCAATAGTTAATTGTTTAGAAATTGAATATGAAGTGTATTTTACTGCAACATAGCCTATTTTATTTTTTCCAAGTTTTATTTCCAACCAATCAATTCCTTCTTTCTTTTGAAAAGTTGTATTTTGATAAGTCATAATATTACAGTCGCAATCAAATTTTTCAAATGTGGCTTTTCTAATAATTTTAGCGCTTAAACTTGGCTTTTCTCTAATATTTACATTTTCAGCTAAAATTAGTACTGAATTCCCTAAATCGGTAGTTTTTAAATAAGAAGGTGCTTTAAAAACTAATTCATCATGCAAAACTGGATATTCCTTATTCTCATCAATTTGAACATAAAAACCGAATCTAATAATTCTTAAAAATTCATTCCATACTCCATCTGTATATTCCTCATTAGTAGTATCGGCAAATATCATTTTAATAAACTCGTCTTTTGGACATCCATTATAAGCACAATCATCTTTACTCACATTAATTCTATCTGCTAACAATACCTTTAATTTAACTAAATTCTTATTAAGAATAGCGCTTTCCAGTTGGTTTTTAAAAACCCAAAAGCTTTCCTCTTTATAGGATTCATCAATTATTATTTGACAAAATGTATTAGAACTTAATAATACTAATATGATGAAAACTAATCTCTTCATTTCTCTATTTTTTTCAACCAACATTTCATTTAATTTTACACCTTAAAGTTATGATTCTTGACTCTCTAAATACCTACAACATCACAAACAATTCTTTATCATCTAGAGCAATGTTCCTATATTCAGTACTATCATTTTTTTCCATAAGTGGTTGCAATACGCAAAGTGCTGTACTTTTACCTTTTATTCTCATGGTTTTATCTTTTGTGCTTGTTCTCCATCTGTATTTTTCGATAGGAATTCCCAATTGGAATAGTTTTTCGGAAATGGCTTCGTTTTCTACAATCCAATCCATTATTTCATCTCTGTTTTTTAAGTCTGGAATATCACCTATTTCATCAAAAGTAAACTCCCATTCTACTGGGATATTAAACCGATAACTATAAGCTGTTCCAAAACTTTGTTCTTCTCGTAGTTTAAGCGTTTTCAGCCAATCAATATCATAGTCCAGATGTTTTGCTTTAAACTCTCCTGCCAAATGTTGCAAGCCTGGGGATTCTGCTGTCGGATAAAATCCGTAGTATGGTTTGGCTAAATAATGTCCTGCATATTTACCGCCAAATACATTAAAAAATGTTGAAGCATATACCATTGGTGCTTCTTCTGATAAGAATACCGATTTTAATTCCTTTAAAAGAGCTTTGTTTTTTCCTAATCCACAAGAATGAAAAATCAGTTTTGTTTCTGCTGTTATTCCATTAATAACCTTTGGAATACTATCCATTGCATCTTGTAATGTTGAAAGGCTAATACGTTCCCCATTTGTTGTGGTTTTTAAAGACATACCCATCCACTCGTTACTATGACTTACCACATGAATTTCATCATAAACTTTATAATTATGATGCTGATTTAACCATGTTGTAATCGCAGCTAATGAAAACAAGCTATCTACAAGTTTGGCGTTTTTTTCCTTAAAATAGGTTTTAGCATTGGAATAATATGTGTTTTCTCCTTCGTCAAATCCTGCTATAAAAACTACAGATTGTTTTTGGCTAGTATCTTTTACACAGTCTTCATTGTCACCCGCGTACGTTGCTTCCTTTTTACAAGAATTGCTAAGCAAATAAAATACTATTAGGTATATTAATTTTTTCATGTGTTTCTATTTATTGTTTTTTAACTGATCACATGCTGTTCGCTATTAATCTTTGCCTCCTAAATGGCAAACTTCGTAATATGCTCGGTTCATGTGCTTATACTTATTGTTTTACTTATTTCTAGAAATTATCATCTAACCAAACAATCTGGTTCAACGTATCAATCGCTTTTATTTCATAAGCTTCGGTATAGGATACTTGTACTTTTTTGATGGTTTCTTCTGCCCCAAATCCTTGACTTGGAAAAGCATAAGCAATTGTAGTTCCCGAAGCATCACAATACACGTTTTCTAATTTTGGCAAAGCAACATAGCCTTTGTTCGTGGTTTCTAAGAAATAATATGATTCTACAGAAGCGCAACAAGCTAAATATTCAATGTCTACCTTAATAACACTAGTTACCTCGTCCAATTCTGGTGCTTCCAATACTGTAATTGCTATACCTTCAAAAGCATCACCTTCAATGGCAAATGCAGCTATTGTTTCTGAAATATTATCAGTAGCTCTTAAATACACTTTTCTAGGTTGGTACTCGTCTTGCTTGTCTACAATTTTAGTATCGATTATATAATCCAAAGTGGTTTTAAATTCCTGAGCATTGCTAAATTGTATTCCGAATAGTAAAACTAAAATGATTGTTATATTTTTCATGATTATTGTTTTTTTGTTATTGATACTTCAAATGTACCATCAGATTAAGGCTTTATTGCTGCTGTTTTAGTATCCGTAGTGTTCTATCTAGAATCCGTTAATAACCTCATTTATTAGCAACAAAAAAGCTGGCAACTCATCGGAATAACACGATTTCATTACCAGCCCAATCAAAATAACTAACCAATAGTATTTATCTTTTTACCGTAATCACTGTTGTACTGCTTAGGTTTATCTCTTTTGCTTCTACCTTAAGGAATGCGGCTGTAATTTCTTTTTCGATTGCCCATTTTCCGTTTTCTTTTTTCTCAATTTTCACAACTTGCCCTTTGGTATTAAAGGTCATTCGTAATTGTGAATATTGGGTCAAATACGTTGTTAGCAATTTGGAATACTGTGCTTTAAACCACATTTTTAAGTGTCTTTTTTGGGTTAATTCTATCTTGTTTTCTGCCTTAATGACAATACTGTATGATTTTTTGAATTTTGAAGTCTTAGAAAAACCTGCCTCCGCTCCTACAGCTAAGTTGGATACGTTTTTAGGCATTGGCAATACCTGTTTTACCGTTTTTATTTTTCCATCTTTGTTAACTATAGTTTCATCTACAGCCACAAAAGAGGTATATTTTGTGAGCAAATTGTACTTAATTCCTAATGCTGTTACTTCCTCTTTTACATTATCACGAAACAAGGTATTGTAATCGTCTAATTCTGCTATTTTTTTACGTGCCCATAGGTAACGTAATGCCTTATTCTTTTTGCTTAGCTTTCCTTCAGAAACATGATATGTTTTTTTAAACTTTTTTGCTCCTTGATAACCAGTAACTATCAACTTCCCTTTTGCTTTTCCTCTATATTTACCAAATACAACAACTGGTCTTGCAGCAAACACATCTGGAATGCTTTTAGGAGAAATATCGTAGACCTCAAAGCCATCTGCTTGTAATTTTACTTGTGTCAATAATGGTTTAGCAATGTATTCTTTAAAAGCTAAGGCTACTTTTGAGGCTTCTTCTTTGTTTGTCGCTATAAACGATTCGCTATGCGATACTTTTGCCATTCCTTCAATTAGATACCTGTTGACACTAGATCCTATCCCGAACGTAAAAACATTAGCCTGATCTAAATTTTGTTGAATCAGTTGAAATGCTTCTTTTTCTACCGATACATATCCGTCAGTAATCACTACCATAGAACGTGCGCTGGTTTTATTTTTTCGTGGCAATTTATACGCTGTTTTTAATGCGCTTAATAATTGCGTTCCACCGCCACCTTGTCCGTGAGTTAAAAAACGAATAGCATTTTCAATATTTTCACTATCTACAACTACTGGTATAGGACTAAAAACTGTAGAACTTGAAGCAAATAACTGTACATTAAAAGTATCGTTTGGGCGTAGATTGCAAAGTAAGTTTCGCATCAATTCTTTGGCAACTTCTAACGGGTATCCGTTCATAGATCCTGAAACATCAACAATAAATAGGTACTCACGTGAAGGAATATCTACTAATCTAGCTTCTTTTGTAGGCTCCATTAAATAGGCAAAAAACTTTTCGTTATCATGCTCATATAGCAATAATCCAGATTGAATTTTATCGCCTCGTAAGCTATAATCCAATATAAAATCTCTATTAGAAGGGTTTTTATTGCTTTTTGATAAAAATACTTCTGCTGTTTTAGCATCCGTATAATTAACATTTACGGTATGTGTATTACTCGTTATGCTTTTAATGATTACACCTGCATTAATATTAACAGTCATGTCATACTCAAAAGTAGCAGCTATTCCTTTGGAAGAATAACCAGTATGAAACACTTGTTCTGAACTTCTGCTTTCTCCAGTAAAACGTGGGCCGACAACACTAGGTGCTACAAACTGGTATTTTCCATTTACCGGCACCAACAATTCGGTATAATATATTGCTATACTCACCAAATCTTTAGGCATAATATTACCGACATTCATTTGGAACACGTTTGGTCTGTGCTGATCTAGCTTTGCTGCTCTTTTTCCTTCTTTTATGGCGGTACTATATACTTTTTGAGCTTCTTGTTTTTCAAAAATCTTAGCATTTATAGTTTTATCACCAATAGTCATCGTCATTTTATGTACCGCTGCTTGTGTGGATAATGGAAATACATATTTGGCTTCAATAGGAGTATTATCCAAATTCTGATAAACCTGAGTAACTCGTACATGAGCAATAGTCCCTGTAATCTCTACTGCTGTTTTTGAAGATTTAAGAGCAACATTTCCATTTTTAGATGCAATCTCTAAATATGGACTGTTGTTCTTTTGTTGTGCGTAACCTATACTTATCAGTGATAAGAAAAGGAGTGTAAGTAGTTTTTTCATATGTTTATATTTATTGTTTTTAAATGGTCACATGCTGTTCGCAATTAATCATTATCTAGGACGATAAACTTTTTTAGCATGCTCGTTTCATAATAGTTTGGTTTTTAATTTCTATACCAAAAGTATAACCAGACCATTATGATTTTGTAGCTCTTCTAGAATTCGTTTAGAACGAACTAGAATTCGTTTTTATAAAACATCTCTTAGTATATTTACTGCCTGTCAAAAGAATAAAAAGCTTCATGTGCTAATTTTAAAAATAATTTAGAAAAGACCTATAAAGAAGTCATTATAGCTATATATTTACTATAATGACTTGTTTACAATACATTATAATTTTAAAGTATTACTAACAAAAGTTTAGTGATAAGAAATCAATAAACTCAATTCTAACAATTGTAATCATGCGGCCGAATAATGCTTTAGCCTCAAGATAGTATTCGGAAAATTAGATTTTCAATAAAATACAAATGTACTATAAAGAAGTCATAACTATGTATTATTTGTTTTTATGACCGTTATATCGTACATTTGAATATGGAAACGGTTTATAATCATTCGGACAAAGAGTTAATCCGCCTTTGGGGAGAAAAGCTAAAGACATTGCGTGTTGAAGCAAATCTGTCACAGACCGAGTTGGCAAAAAAAACTGGAATGAGCAGAAGCTCTATTGCCGAAATTGAAAAAGGAAGAAACTTTTCCATCGGATCGTTACTTGCCATCTTAAGAGCGCTTAACCTATTAAATCAAATGGAGTTTTTTCTAAAAAAAGAGGAATACCAATTGAGTCCTATGGAAATATATGAGCTCGAAAAGAAAAAAAGAAAAAGAGGTGGGTATAGAAGTTACGAAAGAGGTTATGAAAAAGGAGACCATAATAAAGAAAGTACTAACAAATGAATCTTATAGAAGTCATATTATGGGATCAACTTGTAGGTGTACTATTCTGGGATGAACGTAAAAACACCACCGCTTTTGAATATTCAGGTGATTTTATTAAAAACGGATTGCAGTTATCACCATTAATAAGTCCACTATCTACAAAAATAAGTACCACAAAAATAAGCACAACAAGCAATCATCATATTGAATTTGATGCCTATAAAGGGCTTCCTCTCTTTATTTCTGATTCATTACCTGATAAATTTGGGACAGAATTGTTTGCAAAATACCTCGAAAAAGAAGGTAAAAACTATCGCGATCTAAATCCTTTAGAAAAACTAACCTATATTGGAAATAGAGGACTTGGTGCATTGGAATTTAGACCTGGAAAACAGCAACAATCCACAACGCAGACCCTTGATTTAAAAAAACTAAATAAACTTGCCGTTTCATTACTAAACAACCAACCCATTGCTAATACTAGCAATATGGGAAATCTATTCCATATAGGAACATCTCCTGGAGGCGCACAGCCAAAAGTGCTGCTTAATATTGATACCAAAACAGGAAATATATACCGTGGCGATAACATCCCAACTATCGATCAAGAAAGTTGGATCTTAAAATTCAATAAAGACATAGGCTTGGACTCTGATAAAGAGCGTGGGAAAATTGAATATGCCTATTATCTTATTGCCAAAAAAGCCGGTATTGCTATTATGCATTCCGAATTAAAAGAAATTGAAGGCGAGTATTTTTTTATGACACAACGGTTTGACCGTCATAAAGGAGAAAAAATACATACCCAAACATTACATGCCTTTGCAGGAATGAATTTTATGTTGCCAAATACCTATTCCTATGAACAAGTCTTTTCAATATTAAACAAACTAAAACTAGATTATTACTATAAAGAGCAGTTGTTTAGAATCATGGTTTTTAATGTAATTGGAAGAAATGTAGACGATCATACCAAAAATTTTGGTTTTAATATGGATAAATCAGGAGTTTGGAAAATGTCTCCCGCTTATGATTTGACCTTTAGCTATAACGAAAATTTCAAAAGTGAAACCCCTCATTTTCTTTCCATTAATGGTAAAAATAGTGGACATAAACTCGATGATATTTTACATATAGCTAGAGAATACAGTATTAAAAGTCCTAAAAAAATTATCAATCAGGTTAATCAAAGTTTCTTGCAATGGAAAACGATAGCAAAAGGCTTAGCTATTCCTGTTAAAACAAGAAACCATATTGCTGCCAAACTAAAAACTAATCCATATGGTATTAAATAAAGATCAGTAGTTATCTAATAGATTTTAAATACAACTGCTCTACTTTGGTCCTAGCCCAGTCTGTTCTTCTTAAAAATTTAAGGCTAGATTTAACAGACGGATTCTCATTAAAACATCTGATATTAATTCTATCACCCAGTTCTTCCCATCCGTAAGTATCCACTAAATGTTCCACAATATCGGCTAGTTTTATGCCATGTAATGGATTATTGGGTTGTTCTGCACTCATTTTTTATCGTTTTTAATTTATTAGAGTTTAATTAAGGTCCGTATAAATACCTTAATCAATTATTTTTCCTTTTTCAATTCCAGATATTTTTGTTCCCCTTTTGCTTTAAACTATAAGACTATTCAACTACACTTAACGTTTTCTTGTCGAAACTAAACTATACTTATGTTTTTTTTAAGTATATTAAGACCTCCTCAAGTTTTTATTTATATTATGACTTCTGCACGCCAACAAAATGAAAGTCTAACCACGAATTATCTGAGTTTATTTGGACAATCTACTTACGCTAACAAAACTACTGATTGTTTCTTAGAAGCAACAGGAATAACTTCGGGAATAGCTCTTATAGGTGCTTTATGGAACAATGCGTTAAGTAAAACTGCAAAAAATATTGGCAAAAAACCTTGGGCTGGGTTGGGTTAGTTATAATGACTGCTGAATTTGCATACTGCATGACTAAATAAGGGGCTGTAAAAGCTTCTCCTGTCTCATATTTATTAAATTGTAGCTTTGCTTTTTTGTTTGGTATGTAATAATTTTTTTGAAGAGAAAAAATAGAACGTAACTAAAAGGAATTTTATATATTTGAAATGAAGCACTGCAGGAGACAACAACTTCAACGCACGAAAAGTGTATAAAGACTTTATGCAAATAAAAGCTTTTTTTCTCCTCTTCCTTTTTTTTGAATAACAAAAGCAACTTTATGGCAACCTACAGGAAGAGTACAGAAAGAATGGATTTTCTAATAGAAGAAGACTGCAAAAAAATAACCATTACTCAAAAATGGAGATATATTTTCTTAAAAGAATCAAGAGCCTCAGAATGGACTGACAAAGAAAAAAGCTTGTTACATTTAAGAATAAACGAATTAATAGAGGATTCCTGGTCAAAAGCTTTTTCCTTAAAAGTAATAGGTAACTCAGATTTTGTAGAAAGAAATAAAAAAACAAAATGGATAATTGATTTTGATATAAGTTGGGTTGGATATGGAGAACATTGGTTCGTATATATAACTAAAACAGCAGAAGGGAGTTCTGGTAATAATAGTACTGTTTATTGGTTTAGAGGACAAATAGTAATAAACACAAATGATTTAAAAGAAGAGAGTTATAAGGGGCTTCATAGAACAGTTTTTCTTCATGAATTTGGGCATACATTAAGAAATATTGCTTATTATAACACAGGAGATGAATATAGAAGTAAAAGTCTTTTTTATGACGATAAAGCTAGCATAATGAATCTAAGTACAGAAATAAGAGAAAGGCATTTTGGATTTCTAATTGAGCAACTAAATGAAATGATTCCAAAAACTAAATTTATTGTAAGATGAAACCTAAATTTATACTGATACTACTATTACTTTTTCTTTGTTTTTCTTGTAAAAAAGAGAAACCAGTAATCTATTTAGGAGACCCAGATTTATTAAGCAAAAGAAAAGCTTTGAAAAAATACGGAAAACCATATAAAAGAGAAGTTTTTCCAACTATAATGGCACAATCTGTTTTTAGAAACTACATCGAAGTAAGATATAGTAACATAGGAAAACTTGATTCAATAACAATGATTGATGAAATAACCTGGCGTAAAAATAAAGACACTCTTGTTACTGTATGGTATGAACAAAAAGATAGTAGTTCTGTTCTTGTTAACGGAAAAACATGGAAAGACCCTAAATACAAAATATTAGATTATTAATATACTCTATTTTCTTATATAGACTTAAAAGGAAGTGACTTTTCAGCGGAGTAAAATCTGCCCTAGCGGCGAGCGTCATACACTAGCTAAATTTTAACTTTAAGAATCAATTTTTTTATCATTTGCTTCTATAAAATTCCATTTGACGTTGATGACTTTTGGCGGATTCTCTGTGATATTCTAAATCTTTTAAAAGCATTGGGCAATCAATAAGTCTTTTTTGAAACTCCACATATTCTTCATTTGTAAACCCTTCTACTACCTCATATTCTTGTGTCGGTATTCAAGTAAATTAACAACGGCTAAAGGCATTGTTGTTTTGTTGTTTTCCCTTGATAGCAAGGATTTCAAACACCTTTCAATTGGTATAAAAAGACCTCGTTTGCTAAATATTTTTACGGCTTTATCTACTGTATGTAAATGAAATTTTTAATTTATTTGATAGGCTTGTAAGTTGGAATAACATTATTGTATCCCATATGTCTTATGAATTCTAGAAGCACTTTATTTTGTACTCCAGTAACGTCATTTAATCTTGCAAGATCTTCAATGTATAGTTTGATATATTCTGGTTCTCTATCAATTGTAAAAGTGTCTGTTTTAATTTCATTAGATAAAACTTCTCCAACAAAAGATAGTAATCTCTGAAATGTTAGTTCGAGTGAATTTCTGATAAGAAATTAGTATCGAGAACTACTTAAACTATAACTATTCATCGTTCTCGATACAATTTTATTCAATTTTTGCTGCGCTCAATTTAATAAAGTCACTCGAACTGACATCTAGTTATCCTATAAGCTCGTAGTAAAACCATGTTTATAATGATTTATACAGAACCAAGATACACCCAATGTTCGTTTTCTCTAACAAAAGCGGAATTTTCATGTATAACGTCCAGTTTTTTATCTTCTTCAAAATAAGCTTTGAATTCTACACGCCCTTTTTTATCTGTAACTGCTCCCTTTGATATTTTTAAGACTTCCAATCGTATCCAACGTACCTTTTTTGCCCAAGTTACAATTTCTTCCTTTTCAGAACTAGGTCTGGTTTTAGTATGGTGACTTTGCATTAAATAATCGCCATTTGCCATAGTAAAAGCGGTGTATCGTGATCGCATTAAATCTTCAGCCGTTAATGCCAATTTGATATCTAAATGAATCCGTCCACAACAGTCCTTATAGCTTTTTTCTCTTCCACAATTACAGTTTTTAGCATCAGAATTCATACATCTTCTTTTTTTTACAATAGTACTATCAGTATTCACAACAGCATAGCAAGCAATGACAACATTATGCAAATTTCACTGAAAAATGGGAGTAATACCACATTTATTATCCTTTATTTTGAATTGTATAAGCTTACTAAAAAACTATTATGATATTTCTATATATACTACTCGGTTTTGCCGCTTTAGTAATTTTTGGCATATACCGACTTACGCATCGCTTTGGTGGTTTAATAAATAAGGGCAAATCTTCCTCCTATTTCTACACCAAAAAAAGAGACGGGCTTTTGTTTTGTCAAAACGGAAACTGGTTTTCTTTAGGAGAGGTTAAAATGGATGCTGATAAAGAATCTTTCCTTGTCTTATCTGAGTATTATTCCAAGGATAAAAACAATGCGTATTATAGAAATAAAAAAATACTTGCCCCATTAGACCTCGCTACTTTTGAGGTGAAAGAAGATTATATTCCTGTGGATAAAAACAATGTTTATACTTTTAAAGCATATGATGAAATTGGGGAGGAAAACGACGAAATTTTAGTAATTGTACAAGAAGCCGACCCTAAAACGTATAAATCCCTAGATTATAACTGGGATATGGATAGAAACCATGTCTTTTTACATAATAAAGCTACTAAAGAACTAGATGTAGGCAGTTTTAAGATACTTGGAAGTCATTTTTGTGAAGATAAAAATGCAGTATATTATTACAATTCGGAAACTGGAATTACAAAAACCGATGCCAACCCTGAGGAAACAGAAGCATTAGACGATAACTATATCTGTGACCATAATACAGTATACTATTATAATGATGATACCTTTTCAGAAAAAGAAAAGCTAATTGTATTGCCCTATAAAGAGCGAAAAAACGTAAAACTATACAATGTATTTTACCTCAGGATAGATGATGCTATCTATTTCCAAACGAAACTGGTTTTAGGTACTGATATTTCTAGTTTTGAAACATTTGATTATAGGTATGCCAAAAATAACACCCATGTCTATTATGACGGTAAAATTATGGAGATGGTGGATGTAAGCACTTTTAAAAAAAATAAAGATGATTTTAGTTTTTCTGATAAAAACCACACTTATAAATTTGGAGAAATCGTAACAGAAACAGCAAATTAGCTTTTAGTACAAAGAAAAAATATGATCGCATTCTTTCTAATTCATTTACTCATAAGGGGACTAAAAATTATTTTTACTCCACTAATAGCAATTCCCCTATTTGGGTTTCTAATTTTGCTTATTAGTTCTACTCCTTGGGATTATAAAAGTGTTTTGTTTCTAATCTCATTAGGAGGGCTAATGCAACTCTTTGAATTAAAGATTAAAGACTTTAGAGCGGCTTATTACGAGAAAAAACTTTCTATTCATCTTTATGATTTTCCAAAAGGCTTAACTGGTAGTGATATTGGCTACTACAGCCTAAGTTTTTTTCCAGCTATTCTTGTTCTTTTCCTTTTATTTTTAACAGGATATCTGTTCAATTTATCATTTGGAAGCCCACTTTTTCTAATCTTCCTTTCCTCTATTCTTATTTTCTTATATGCCATAAACCCTTTCTTTATAGCTCCTCAGTTTTCTGTTAATGGGCATTCTCATAGTACCGATGAAAAATTAATGCCAATGCATAAGGCAGCAAATGAAGGTGATTTAAAAACTCTTAAAAAGCTTATTGCTAGTAAACCTAAAGACATACATCATAAGACCAATTTTGGTACTTATGCCATTCATTTTACGGTAAAAGCAAATAAATATACAGCTACTAAGTTGCTACTTGATGCTGGTGCAGAAATTAATTGTACCAATCGGTATGAAGAAACAGTGCTGATGCTTGCAGCTAGTAATCAGGATTTTAAAATGGTGCAATTGCTACTAGCAAACAATGCAGACGCTCAACTAGTGAATAACAATCGAGAAAATGCATTGTTTTATACTCTGTCTAATCTTAGTGTTTTTAAGCTATTGGTTGCCAATGAGGCATCCATTTATAACATTAATGCTAATGGGGAATCCCTGATTTCTGCCGCAGCAGGATTAAAAACAAAACCTGAACTTTTTGTAAAAAGTACTGATGCTCCAAAAACGAACGCTAAAGATCTAGTCGTTTATCTATTAGAAAAAGGATTGTCTGCTAACGGACTATCAAAAGAAACCATTTTACCTATTGTAAAAGCCGTTACTTCAGCAAATAGATCAGTCGTAGAACTTTTATTAGCAGAAGGTGCCGATCCAAACCTAAAAAATAGAGATCAGCAAACAGCATTGAGTGCCGCAATTGCTAAAGCAAATATGCCTTTGGTTAAATTATTAATTACACATAATGCAGATGTAAATTTACCAATACTTGCCGATTTTTATTTTAAAAACCTAATTACTCCATTAGAGTTTGCCTACGAATCATCAAGCCTATTTTCTGGAGTTATAGTCATACAAAACCAAAACGCTATTGTAGATTACCTCATCCAACATGGTGCTGAAATAAACCCTGAGGGAAAATATAAAAAAGCCCATATGCTTAGAGCTATTAGATTGTTAGACAACAACAGTCTATTTCAACATATAGACACTTTACCAGAGCTAATTATAGGCAAAGAAACCCTCTTGTTAGATACAGAAGAACTAAAATGGTATTTTACCAATCGTTTTCTTCAAGACAAAGCCTATTTAACGATGCCTTTTAATACCCTTAGTTATTATTTTCAAGTAATGCTTAAGGATAATTTATCCAGTGAAGAGTCACTTCAAGATTGTTTTTTAATGCTCTTTTTAAATAATTCAAAAAAAGCTGAAACTGGTATTTTAGAGTGCTATGCTAAATATCATGATAAAAAAGAAGACATACAAAACACTGCAAAAGCTGTTTTAAAAGCTGCTTTCAATAAAAAAGCAAACAATACAATGATTGCAGATGTAACAACGAATAACAATATACAAGAAGCTATTGATAACACTTTAGAAGAACGTTATTTAAATAGACTTAAAAATAATAATCAAGATGAAAAAACCACAAAAAAAATGATAACACTTGCTCTTGGTTTAGAAAATGATTTTGAACATGCCCTGAAGAATACTGAATTGGTTCAGCATTATATCGACAATTCGGAACAATTGGCAAAAGGCAGTAAAACACCAAAATCCCTTTCTTTTGCATTTGCAAACTACACTACAAAACTACTTATAAAAACGATAGAGCAGTCTAAGTTTGAGGATTCCAAGCTCCTTTTTTGTAGTTACCTCCACAATATTTGTCCATATACTGGGCTTGATGAAAAAAGTGAAGATATCGCTAGCAATGGCTTAGTCTTATCTATTTTAACCAAAGACAGTACTATTAGCGAACTCATTTTTGAACGCCTTTTAAACGAAAGCTTTACTATCGAAAATACCTCAAACGCAATTCTACTTTATAATTTAGCTTGCTATTATTCCTTAGAAAATGATAAAAAAAATCTGCTAATTGCTACCAAATTTGCGATAAAACACGGTAAAGAAGCTTCTCAGTTTTTAAATGATAGTGATTTTGACGGTTTTATGAATGATGCTGATTTTATGGGGGTTTTAGGTGAAAAATAATTTGTATGCAAAAACCACAACATTGCTGCTGTGGTTCATATTTCTTTTTCTTACTCGTTACCGCCACTCGCTAAAAGCAAGCGGTAGCCTATACTGGCGGCATCAGGGGAGTCTTAACATATACTAGCACCAACATGATGGATTACCATTCATGATTCAATTCGTTAATCCATTTTTTATCACTGTAATATTTAATTAATGACTTTCCACAAAATGGACAGTTATTAATTAATAATACTTTTGAAGAGCTTGAAGATAGTTTTTGTTCATAACCTTCAGTTAGCATAAAATTGTTGTTATTCCCTAGATTAATCCCTCTTTTTTCACTTTCAATTCTAAAGCTTTTTGAATTGTTTATAATCCTAAAGTTGATCCCGAACTTTTTATCTGTTTTATGAAGAGCTATTAACCTTTCACAGCATCCCTTATTATTTTTAAACATATTAGATTATTTTACGATTTGACCAAAGGTTTCAACTAATTCTTTACCGATAAATCGATACTCTATACTCACCCCGATTTAATCATAAATCTTGGGTTTTATATTCTTATTAAAGAGTCAAAATGTTAATATTTCATTTAACTTTTTAGTATGGTCTATTATTTTTGGTGGAATAAGCCTTCCAATCACTTTCTCTTCTATTGGGTTTATATCAAAACATTTCCATTGATTACCTTTTATAATTCCCAAAGAAGGAGCTTCGATATAGCCATCTTCAGGGAGTATAAAATATTGATCCCATTCGGAAATTTCTATATAAGAATCGCAATTCCAATGAAATCGGATTTTACATTTATACTTATCTAAAATATTTTTAACTATTGCTATCATTAGTTTTTTTGGATGGATTGGAATAATACTGACCAGCAGAATCATAATAGTCTCGAGTCTCTTTCTCTATTCTATTACTCATACTCGGCACAGAAAGCATTTCTCCGCAAGCACGTTTACGGTATATTCGAGCGATCAGATACTCATAAATTAGTAATGATATAAGCTACCCATCATATCCCAATATTGCAAAATAAAATTTTAAATATTTTTCTCCTCCTGCAACAACAGCAATTTCTTCTGCCTTTTTATGTATTGCCTCTTGGTTTTCGTAAAGATTTTCATCAGCAGCTTTTAGCTCATTAAACTTCCCTGACAATAGTAAGCTTTTTAAAAACAAGGAAGCTGTTTTTGAACAATACCATAACACTTCATTTCCTTCTTCCCTGCTAAGAACAACTATTTCATCAGTGCGTTTATCAATAGCCATATGATCGGCATCAAATGCACCAAAGACTAAATAGTCTTCGGTTTCTTCTATTTTTTGGTCGCTATTTAAATGTACCATGCCTATATCAAAATTTTCAACCTTATATCTTTTAACTAAATCGATAATGGGATTTAGGTATCTACTTGTTCCATCATGTTCTTTCAAGTAATACCTCTTAATAAATTTTTCAATTTCAAAGGCATCAAGTCCTTCCTTTTTTAAAAAATCTTCCTTTGGAGCAATTTGTTTTAGTCCTTCTATAAATTCAAAAGCATTCATTTTGTTTATTGTTAAGAGACTTCTCTAATTATTATTTCTTACTTTTTACAGCCACTCTTTAAAAGCGAACGGTATCCTATACTTGAATCATTGAGTGAGTAATTGTTAATCATACTGCACAATTTAATCATTTTTCATTAATTATCTTAAAAACATAAACCTCCTTGCTAAAGGTTTATTCATCTTACTCATAATCGGCACAGAAAACATTTATACGCAATCACGTTTGCGGCATATCCGATCTACTGGGTGCTTTATATCATCTACAAGGATAACCAAGTATGCCAAAAACAAGGGGTAAATTGAACTTTTATTTTTGAATCCAAACCAAAGGTTATCTAGTACTTGCATGATTCTTTTTAACAAGACCTATTTTATCTGTTTTTTCAAAAATCGATAACTATTAGTTTTTATCTCAATTATTTTCATCCATAATTTCTAAACAAAAAATTCATCTCAACTGACTGACTTTAAACGTTTTAAATCCATGGTTATTCAAGAGAAATATGGTTAATCAAAACTTTAAGAAAAATTTATTCATTTTTATTTGGAACAATCGTTCCGTTACACATATCTTTGCGGAACAATCATTCCGAAATAAATATAAAAAATTAATAAAATGAGTAGATTAGAAAACAAAATTGCAGTAGTAACAGGTGGTAATAGTGGTATTGGCTTTGCTACCGCTAAAGAATTTATTGCACAAGGTGCAAAAGTGGTTATTACAGGTAGAAATAAAGAAAGAGTAACTGCTGCTGCTGCAGAATTAGGTGCAAATGCTACTGGAATTGTGTCAGAGGCTTCCAATATTAAAGATACCGAGAATCTAGTTGCAGAAGTAGGTGCGAAATATGGTAAAGTAGATGTATTGTTTGTAAATGCAGGTGTTTTTCAGCCAGCTCCAGTAGGGCAAACTACCGAAGAAATGTTCGATACCCAAATGGGAATCAATTTTAAAGGTGCTGTATTTACTACCGAAAAGTTTTTACCAATCTTAAATGATGGTGCTTCTATCATTAACTTATCGTCTATAAATGCCTATACAGGAATGCCAAATACCGCAATCTATGCGGCATCAAAAGCAGCATTAAACTCGTATACAAGAACAGCAGCAACAGAATTGGCTCCAAGAAAAATCAGGATTAATGCAGTAAATCCTGGACCAGTAGCTACCCCTATCTTTAATAAAACAGGAATGCCAGAAGAGCAACTTAATGATTTTGCACAAGCAGTACAAGCACGTATTCCTCTAAAGCGATTTGGACAACCAGAAGAAATAGCAAAGCTTGTTAGCTTTTTAGCCTCCGATGATGCTTCTTTTATTACAGGTTCTGAATATAATATTGATGGTGGAATAAATATTAATCCATTATTGTCATAATTATTCTTTAGACTTAATCTGGAATAATTATTCCAATATATATACTTTTGTGGTTAGCATTAATACCTATCATTTTTTAAAATGAACATTAACTGCTAACCACAAAAGTTTTTTAAATTATGGCACGTACAAAAAAGTTTGATGAAAAAGTGATTTTAAAAAAGGCACTTGATTTGTTCTGGCATCAAGGCTATAATGGTACTTCTGCTCAAAACTTAGTAGATGGACTTGGAATTAGCAGGTCTAGTCTTTATGATACCTTTGGTGATAAAAGAAGTCTTTTTATAAAATCATTATCATTTTACCGTAAAGAGACAAGCAATGCTATGATTGCCATGATTAAGGAATCAGAAGATATTAATATCACCTTAAAACAAATATTTGACTTTGCCATTAGCGAATCTATTCAAGATAAACTCAAAAAAGGATGTTTTATGGTAAATACTACTGTAGAACTAGCGCCACACGATAAAGAAATTGCGCAGCTTGTACAACAGAACATGCTAGATATTGAAAACGCACTTCTTTTGGCTATTGAAAAGGGACAAAAAGATGGAGTCATTAACAGTAGCCATAACCCTAAAGATTTGGCGCACTTTTTATACACAAATATTGTTGGACTTCGAGTAGTTTCTAAATCTAATGTAGACAAAAAGGTGTATCAATCTAATGTGAAAATTGCATTGTCTGTATTGCATAACTAGAAATTAGTGTCCTTTCTTATTCTTCTTCCATTTTTATTTTTTATCACCACTTAGCGGACGTTTGTCAAAAAAAGTAGCTTCATATACGTTCCTCTTGTAAGTTCGTACTATATCAAAAACGAATAGTATGAATACACTAAAAATCGAAAACCTATCCAAAACCTATGCAAATGGAGTTACAGCCTTAAACCAAATTAGTCTTAGCATTTCTAATGGAATGTTTGGTCTATTAGGTCCTAATGGTGCTGGAAAATCATCTTTAATGAGAACGCTGGCAACATTACAAGAGCCCAGTAGTGGAACAATCACTTTTAATGAGGTAGATAGTATCAAAAACCCTCAGGTTCTAAGAGATCAACTCGGTTATTTGCCTCAGGAATTTGGAGTATATCCAAAAATATCAGCTTACAAGTTATTAGATCATATTGCTGTATTAAAAGGAATTCTTAATCCCAAAGACCGAAAAGAACAAGTAAATGCTCTTTTAGAACAGACCAATCTATATACTTCAAGAAAAAAATCGGTGAGCACCTTCTCTGGAGGTATGCGACAACGATTTGGAATTGCCCAAGCCTTATTAGGCGATCCAAAATTAATAATTGTAGATGAGCCTACCGCAGGTCTTGACCCAGAAGAACGAAACAGGTTTCATAACTTACTAAGCGAAATCGGGGAAAACATCATCATAATTTTATCTACACATATTGTCGAAGATGTTCGAGACCTCTGTCCAAAAATGGCAATTTTAGGAGAAGGAAAATTAATAGCGGAAGGCATCCCTTCTGATCTTATCAATGAGTTAAATGGCAAAATCTGGCAAAGAACTATTGAAAAGAAAAACTTAGAAGCTTTTAAAGCTGCATTTAATGTGCTTTCTACCAAATTATATTCTGGGAAAATTAAGCTTAATATTCTATCGGACAGCTGTCCAGAAAAAGGATTTCAACTGGTAAATCCAGATTTAGAAGATGTCTATTTTTCAACCCTTACTACTCACTAATACTCCAAAGACATGTTTTATAAACTATTACAATTTGAATGGAGATACCATTCTAAGCAAACTTCTTTTTTTGTATTCTTCCTCCTATTTTTAGGTTATGGAGTCTTAGCTATTGCTTCAGGTTTTCAATTTTTGGAGATCAGCACCATGTTTAATGATGCCTTTAATATTCATTTCCTATCCGGAATTGTTTGCTTAGGTACCGTATTCTCTTGTGTGTTTTTCTGTATTAATGGCCTTTTAAGAGACAGTTCTTTTGGTGCAGAAGAAATGATTTTTAGCACAGGAATACAAAAGGGACATTATTTTATTAGTCGCTTTTTAGGAATTTTTTTTATAACCTTACTCGTTAGTAGTATTTCTTTACTTGGTATTTTTATCGGTACATTCTTTGCCTCTTACAATCCAGATCAGTTACACAGTTTTACTATTATCCATTATATATGGCCTTGGTTAACAACTATATTACCAAATATATTTATATGCACTGCGTTGTTATTTTCGGTAACGTTATTAAGTCGTAATGCAATAGTTACATATATCACTGGTATTTTTATTATTGCTATTTCTTTGGGTTCACAATTTTATAGCAATTCGCCATTAGTGGGAGGGTTAGTGCTCTCTGCTCCAGAAATATTAAACACAACAGCACTAGTAGATCCCTTAGGACTATCCGCATTTTTTGAACAAACACAATTTTTAACACCTATAGAAAAAAACGAGCAGCTACGCTCTTTTTCAGGATATTTCCTTGGAAACAGAATCTTATGGATAAGCATTGGAACTCTCTTCATTCTAGGAACATACCGATTGTTCTCTTTTAGAAAAGTAAATGAAAGAGTTAAAAAAGAAGCTTTAATTTCTGAACACTCCAAGCCAATAACGGCGTATCGTCCTGTAAATACTTACACCACTTCTTTAAAATCAAAAATAACCGCATTTTATGCACTGCTAAAGTTAGATCTTAAAAGTACATTAGCCAGTATTCCGTTTATCGCTATCATTGTTTTATGGATTGTACTACTTGCATTTGCAATGAATTATGGCATTAATACAACAGAAACTTATGGTAGTGATTATCCCACTACAGATCTATTTCTTGGGCTTATTCTAGAAATATTACCCGTAATTGGGTTGCTCTTGATTGTATTTTATAGTGGAGAATTGGTTTGGAAAACACGAAATCACAAATTTCATAATATCTTAGATAGCACTCCTACCAGCAATTCAACCTTTTTTTTCGCAAAACTAGTACTCCTAGTTATAATTCCAATGCTATTAATAATAGTTGCTATTATAGTTGCATTAGGCTTTCAAACCTATAATGGATATAATGATTTTCAGATAGGGTTATACTTGTCAATATTCTACTACGGAGGTGCCCAATTAGTATGTTATTCCGTCTTTACATTATTAGTACAGTCTATTATTTCCAATAAATACTTGGGAATGCTTATTTCTGGCTTTATCATACTCTTATTTGGTCCCTTAAGTACTAGTATTGGATTAGAACATCCTCTTTTACTTTTTAATAATACTCCCAACATGGCCAGAGCATATTCTGATTTTATGGGATATGGGCAGTACGTCACTCCATTTAATTGGATGACTTTATATTGGTCTCTTTTAGCCATCGTATTTGTAATATTCAGTCATAAATTATGGAAAAGAGGGACTGACACTAATTTTAAAACACTATTTAAAGCAACTTGGAATACAAAAGAGAAACTACTAATCGGTCTTTTTATAAGCCTCTTTATTGGTGTTGGTTCTTATATATTCTACACTACAACTGTTGTAAATACGTATACAGTTTCTGATCAAGAATACGACTTTAATGAACATTATGAACGAAAATATAAAAAATACGATAGGCTAGCTGTTCCACAGCTCGTGGCGGTAAATACCGAAGTCGCTATTTATCCAAAAGAGAACAAATACAATCTAATTGCAAAGAATAAGATCAAAAATTCTTCTTCTAAACCGATGAACGAAATCTTTGTCACAACACCTATTCCATTAACATTATTGACTATAGAAAACGCCACTACTGTGTTTCATGATTCCATTTTGGGCACCTATTTGTTTAAACTCAAAAATCCATTACTTCCAAATCAAGAACTAAAAATGGAATATGAATTGACCAATAAAGTAACAGGCTTTGAAATCAATAATTTACTAGCAAAAAACGGAACTTATATTAGATCTCGTAAAAATGGCCCATTAATGGGTTATGTAAATCAACTGGAGATTCCGTACGAATATGAACGTCAAAAACGTGGTTTACCTCCTATTAAAAACCCTATTCTGAATAGTGATCACTTACAAACTAATACTAAGTTCAATTTTGAAAAAGCAACGTTCCAAACAGTAATTTCAACCACTGATAATCAAATTGCATTGTCTACTGGTTCTTTAGTCAAAGAATGGAAAGCAAACGGCAGAAATTATTATAGCTATAAAGCGGAGGAAAAAATAGATCCATTAACTGCTTATTTTTCTGCAAACTATATTGTTAAAAAAGTAATTCATAAAGGTATTTCTATTGAAGTTTACTATTTGGAAAATCATTATATGAATGTTGCTGAAATGATAAAAGCTACCAAAGCTACTATTGATTATTGTACCCGTAATTTTGGAAAATACCCTAGAAAATACATTCGTATTGTAGAAATGTCTAAATATGGTGGTTCATATGGCGCTGCTTTTCCTGGAATGATTGCTGTAAATGAAATGGTTTTTAAAAAAAATAGTAAAGATCCAGCATCTTTTAACGTGGTGGCCAGACTTATTACCCATGAAGTATCTCATCAATGGTGGGGTCATTTATTAAATGCAAAACTGATTGAAGGCTCTAGAGTTTTTTCAGAATCATTTGCCAAATATTCCGAAATTGTAATCTTAGCACAACTTTATAACAAAACTATGGTAAGGCGATTATCCGAAACTACCTTAAGGAGGTATTTTAGTGGTAGGTCTTATGCCAATAAGGTTGAACCTCCTCTATACCTCAGCAATAGCGAATCTTATATTATTTATAGCAAAGGCGCAATTGTAATGGCTGCTATTGCTGATCTGATTGGAGAAAACCAATTAAATTCCGCATTAAAAAATTTGGTTAGCAAATATCATCATGGTTCTATAGCTACTACTTTAAACTTACTAGAAGAACTCTATTTGGTAACTCCAAAAGAACAACATGTATTGATTGACGATTGGATAAAACGTGTTATTACCTATGACCTAGGTATAACGACTGCAACATATAAAAAACGCAATGATGACAGGTATGAAATTACTGTACGCGTTTCTGCTTCCCGTTTTGAAACTAATAAAAATGGGCATGAAGATAAAATCGGAATTAATGAGCCAATTTCAATTGGGATATTTCAATCGCATCCAAAGGACATTAATAACAAAAAAGACGTTCTATATTTAGAACCTCATCACATTAATAAAAAAGAAATGGAATTTAAAATCATCGTAGAAAAACGCCCTTCTTATATCAGTATTGATCCCTATTTTACCAGATTAGATAAAAACACCAAAAATAATACAATGCTAGTCTCAACTCTTTAAAACTGTAGATGCCCATGGTTTTTTCACAAAATCTATGGGCTTTTTAATACTTTTGAACTATGACATTAAAACAAAGGTGCTATATCGCTGTTATTATTTCTGTGTTTTTGGGTGCTTTATCTTATGTATTTAAAGACACTAAAAATGATGTTTTAATAGGCCATTATCCCTTCTTTATAACATTATTGGTAGGAGTAGCTCTTTATATATTGCTGTATGCTTTTTTTCAAGCTAGCGGACTTCTAAAATATTGGACTTATAGAACTGATAAAATTATTTTCTTCTTTACCGCTATTGGAATCCTGATTTTTGGAGTTAATACTGCAAATAAAGTAGAAGAGCATCAAGATAGCTTTTGGATCATAAATGGAAATAGATGGCTTGTAGATGTATTTGCTAGTGTTATTGCTTTATTGATTTGCTATGCCATTTTCTCGTGGATCTTTAGGCAATGGAAAAAGGTACAGGCGCTTAAAAATGAAAATAGTAAGGCAAAACTAGCCCTGTTAAAAAACCAGATTAATCCACACTTTTTTTTCAATACACTTAATAATTTGTATTCTTTAATTAAAAAAGATCCTAATGTAGCTCAAGAATATGTTTTAAAGCTATCTGATATGATGCGATTTACCATTTACGATGGAAAAGAAGAAACCGTGTTTTTAAAAGACGAAATCAATTATCTAAACAATTTTATAACATTACAAACCGCTAGATATCACAAAACAATAGATCTAAAGTTTATCCAAAATATTAAAAATTTAGAACACAGTATTCCCCCATTGTTATTTATAATTTTATTGGAGAATGCATTTAAACATGGAGTAGAAAAACTAATCGATAATGCATTTATACATATTGAATTAGAAGAAAGCACTAGTCATATTATATTTTCGATTACCAATAATTTTGATCCAGAAACACAATCTAAATCTAGAGGTATCGGTCTTAAAAACCTAAAAGATCGTTTGGAATTGCTTTATCCAAAAGGAAAGCATAAATTAACAATCCATAGTCAAAACCAGAGCTATGCTGCCAAACTTGAACTCTTAAAATAATGATAACATATATAATTGTAGACGACGAAACTGCTTCTCATGATATCATAGCCGATTATGGGGCTAATTTATCCTATTTATCGCTTCAAAAACACTGTTATAATGCTTTTGAAGCGATGGAATACCTTAACAATCATCAAATTGATTTAATGTTTTTGGACATTAACATGCCCAAACTTTCTGGTTTTGATCTTTTAAAAACACTTTCTAATCCCCCAAAAATAATAGTAACCACAGCTTATAAAGAATTTGCCCTAGAAGGATATGAGTTAAATATTGATGATTACCTCTTAAAACCATTTAGTTACCCCCGTTTTATTGCAGCAGTAAACAAGGTAAGTGACTTACTTGCAAAAGACACCTTGTCTGCTGATACCAGCATTTTTATTAAGGATAGTAAAAAACACTATCAAGTAAAACTAAATGAGATTCTATTTGTTGAAGCCTATGGAAATTATTTAAAAGTACAGCTTCAGGATCAACTCATTATTACCCACCAAACCCTTAGTTCTTTTGAAGCTTTATTACCAAAAAACGAGTTTATTAGAGTTCATAAATCCTTTATTGTTTCAAAAACAAAAATAACGCTTATCGAGGGAAATAGAATTTCTATTGCAACACATAAAATTCCTGTTGGAAAAATTTACCGTCCAAATATTAATGAATTACTAAGCTAAAACTTGTTAGGAAAACGTCTAATAGGTATACAAAACCTGTTGATTGTCTTGATTAGTAACGTGTAATACCACCTTGTTCCCTCCTGTTTGCAATGCTTTTATATCAAAAGTAAGTTCTTTGGTAATATAGGCTTGGCACATTTCTGTATTCTTTAAAGACAGCCTTAAATGACGTTGCGGAGGATCTGATTCTAAAATGTTTTCGGAATCAATTAGATTAATGACCCAACTATCACCATCACATCCAGATGCACCAAAATTGATGGTTAAATTATCTCCTTCTATTTTTAGACTATTGATTTGTACTGCATCATCAGCCGCATTGACGTAATGATCTGCACTAATTAATAGCGCGTTCTCAGAATTAAAAGAATCATCATCCTTAGATTTACAAGATAATACTAGTGTCAAAACACTTAAAACGATTAAAAGTTTACTTGTCATATGTTTATATTTATTGTTTTTTAACGGTCACATGCTGTTCGCTTTTAATCATCTCCTTAGGTGATAAAACTTTTAACATGCTCGTTTCATAATATTGCTTTTCTTATAGATGCAGAAACTATAAAAAGGTTGTGTCTAAATATCAAAAAAAAACTTCAGTGTAGAAATTAAGCCTTCAATCGGAGCTTAAATGGTTTCCTTTTCTAAATCTACAATAATATTTTCCTTTACCGAGTTTATAGTTAATACTTGAGCTTCCGCAAAAGAAATATCATATTGCCTCTTAAAATTTATAAACTTGTTCGGATATTTTGATGATAAATTATCATAATAACTATCTAAAAGTTCATTATTGGGCAACGTGTATTCAATTTTAAGCTCAAAACGTCTTAATAATGCCGTGTCAATAAGGTTAATTTGGTTTGTAGCAGCAATTATTATGGCTTCTGGTGTTAGATAATCTATAAGCTGTATTATAGTATTCACCACCCTTTTCATCTCTCCAGAATCCTTATTGTCGTATTCCCTTATTTTTCCAAGCGAATCAAATTCATCTAGTAACAATACTGATTTCTGATAATTTATCTTTTTAAAAATTGCTGCCATATTCTTAGCAGTCTCCCCTAATTTAGATGATACAATAGCGCCAAGGTTTACAACAACAATTTTCTTATCTAGCGCTTTTGCTATAGCTTTAGCAGTGGTAGTTTTTCCGCAACCTGTATGTCCGTGTAGTAATAATTTGTTATTTACTGGAAGTTGATAACTACGTAACACTTTAATATGTTTGTATTCTCTTAAAAACTGATTGATTTTCTTTTGATTTTCTGCATTAAAATATAGTTCATCGATAGCCAATGTTTCTTCATCTTCAAAATACAAATCTGCTAATACCATAATTAAATCATTTTGTCTTTTGTGCAAAAATATGTCATTTATACAAGTTTATTATTCTAAAACTTTAAAAAGTAAACCTTTCTATTTATCTATTCATTATCTCATTTTTTTACTCAAAAAAACAGGCTCATACTATAAATTTAATTCTCCCTCGAAAAGATCAATTAAATTCCTAAATGACATTAGATAGAATATATCACTCAACATTATTTTTCGTAAATCACAATAAGAAATATTTTGTTCTAATAAATTTAGAAAAATAGAAATTTATGACAAGCCCCCAAACAAAACCACAATCAGACATAAACAACTCTAAAACAGTGTTATAAAACTGATAATTATCAGTTTTAATTTTTAATTAGTTTAAATAATATGATTTACCCATAAAAACAAATCTTGAGATAGTCTATGATAAGGTTTCAAAATACTTGAGTCACAATAAAAACATAAAAAATAATCATATATCAAAAATTTGTGTATATTTACTCAAACTCAATGATTTACTAACTAGACTTTGTACTCAGATTTACTGTTTGCCTTAGCTTCAATTTCCTAATATAGGCTCACAAATTAACTCGTAGAAGGTCGCCCTGTGCAAAAAACACAGTCTAACCTCTTATTGTTTTGAAAGACTCATTAATCTACCTTGTAAAGCAACTTTTAATAAAAAATAAAATCGCTTTTGACCGCGAAGAACTAGCATTCCAAATACAAAGTCACCCTTCTTATCCTAGTTTACATGCTATAACCGGTGTTCTTGATCATTTTAACATAGAAAACATTGCTGCTGAAGTAACCGTAGACGCAACAACTTTAGAACAATTACCAGATTGTTTTATTGCACAAGTAAATACAGGCAAAGGGCAACAATTAAGCACTGTAAAGAAAAATAAGGCTGATTTTACTGTTTTTTATTCTTCAAAAGAAAAAGAAAAACTTTCAGAAACTGATTTTCTTGACAAATTTACAGGAATTATTGTTGCTGTAGAAAAATTAGAAACACAAGAAATAGCAGTAAATCATAGTAAAACCATTAAAAATATAGGCATTCTTGTTACTTCCATAGTACTTGGAATATTTGTAATAACGAATACGCCAAGCATTGGCCTTGGAAGTTTTTTAATACTCAGTATTGTTGGTCTTTTTATTAGTATTGCTATTCTAAAACAAGAATTAGGACTAAGTACAGCAATTGGCGATACTTTTTGCTCCAATATCGACGATAAAAAAGATTGTGATGCAGTATTAACATCCAAAGGAGCAACTATTATTGGCAACTATAAACTTAGTGATTTTGGATTGCTCTATTTTTCGGGACTATCCTTACTTACTCTTGCTTTAATTGCTAATCAGGAAGTTAATCTTATAGTGCTTTCTGTTATAAGTTTACTAGCACTACCAATTACACTATATTCTATCTACTACCAATTTGCAATTGTAAAAAAATGGTGTTTGCTCTGTTTAAGTACTGTTGCAGTGCTCTGGGGACTTGCAGCAATTACTTTTTATACAAGTTCTTCCTTTGGTGATATTACATTTAAAAGTGCTTTACTTCTACTACTATCTTTTGTAATTGTTTTTAGTATTTGGCAGTATTTGAAACCTATGCTTTTGAGCGCCATTACCCTCAAAAAAGAAAAAATTGAATTTGTAAAATTCAAACGAAACTTTAGTCTTTTTAAAACTGTACTTCAAAAATCTGCTACGGTCAATACCGAAATTCAACATATTGATGAAGTCGTTTTTGGAAATCCAAAAGCAAAACTAGAGTTAACCATTATTACAAACCCTTTTTGTGGCCATTGTAAACCAGTACACCAATTAATAGAAAACATCCTTGATAAATATGCTGAGAAACTGCAAATAACCGTTCGGTTTAATATCAATACTGCAAATGAAGAAAGCAATGGAGTACTCGTATCTAGCAGAATATTGCAGCTCTATGATAGCAAAGGAGAAAAGCAATGCCTTAATGCCATGCATGATATTTATGGAGGGATGTCAACTGAAAAATGGTTAGAAAAATGGGGTGACTGTTCTGATTCAGAAAAATATACAGCAATACTAACAAGCGAAAGCAATTGGTGTAAGGAAAAGGGCATAAACTTTACTCCTGAAGTTTTGGTTAACGGTAAATCATTTCCAAAAGAATACCAAAGAGAAGATCTAATCTTTTTTATTGAAGAATTAGAAGAAGAAAGTAGCTTGGCTATTACAACTGAAGAATTACAAACAACAATATAAAACAAAAAGACCCTTTAAAAAAGAGTCTTTTTTGAAACATATTCTCTCGCGAAGAATAGACACACATGGTGAGTGTCTCTAAATGTTCGCCACAAATATAATATTTTAAAACTTTTGATTATGAAAAAATCAATTTTAAATCTTGGGAAAACGCTAAATAAAGCGGAACAACTAACTATTAATGGAGGTTCATTCCCTTGCTATTGCAATGGAAAATATATGGGGAACGCTTCTTCAGTTGGACAATGCTGGTTTATGTGTGAACCTGTTTAATTAGTATAATTAAAATGTGGTGTTGAAAAACATCACATTTTTTATTGTCACTGAAAATTAATATTACGAAGGCTTTAAATTAAAAAGTAACAACAAGCACTTAATGGTGGAGCCGCACAAGAGTGTTATGACAATAGTGAATGCTCCAATGGAGATTGTTGTTCAGCTAAATATGGTTGTATCGGTAGACATCATGAGTATTATCATACCTGTATGAACTAAAAAATGTTTGATTAGAATACATAGACACAACCTGTGAGTGTCTCTAAGTTTTCACAGCTAAATTTTAAATTATTATAATTATGAAAAATACAATTTTAAATCTTGGAAAAGCTTTAAACAGAAGTGAACAACAGACTATTAATGGCGGTGGAGCTTGCTATTGCAATGGGGAATATATGGGGAATAACCTTTCAGTTCGCCTATGCTGGTTAATGTGTCATCCTGTTTAATTGTCACTAAAAAATTAATCTTAGTAATCCTATTAAATAAAAGTAGCAACAAGTAATTAATGGAGGTGGTCCTTCAGAATGTTATGACAATAGCAAATGTTCTAACGGTGATTGGTGCTCAGCTAAATGGATGTAAAATACTTCCTGATCCAAATGACTAACAATGTCTTTTTTCGGGAGTCAAATTAGTGTAAGAACCTTGTAAATTCCAGAGATTACTATCAATGGGGAGGATAATATTTATGAATTATAACTTAATTACAAACCAAAGAAGGAAATACTTCCTTCTTTGGTCAATTAGTAGTACGCTATTGACTACAATAAATTGCTACAGCCAAAACTCAATTCAAAAAAAATATTATGATTTTTCTCAAAAAACAAAAAAGAAAGTCTCTAAAGCACATATAACCTTATTTGGTTATCAAAATAAGGTTGTCATAAGTGACTCACTAGGTCTTTTTAACATAAAAAAGACTTGGCTAAAAAATACAGATTCCATTAAAATTTCTGCTCTAGGTTATCAAACACTAACTTTATATGACTTAAAAGAAACCACTTACTATTTAGAAGAGCATATTGAGCTCTTAGATGAAGTTATCTTGTCAACTACCAAAAAAAAGTACAGCAACACAACCTCTTTGTTCAACAAGCTTAACAAACGTGCTACTAATTTAATATGGAACGGTATTTCTGCTGTTTATATTCCCCAAAGCAAAAAAAATAAAAAAATAAAAAACTTATTATATCGTGTCGTAGATTTTAGAGGTGTTCGCGGTATACAATATTTACCCTTTAAGGCCAATATTTATAGTGTTGATCCTAAAACAGGGCTTCCAGGTAAACCAATCTTAAATGATATTATAACAAAGAAAAAATATGGGCAAAAGTGGGCAAAAGTTCCAATAGTGAGTTATAATATTACTATTCCAAAGGAAGGAATATTTGTAATTCTTAAAGTTTTAGATCAATCGGAATATGAATTGGATTTTTTACAATCCGATATTGGTATTATTGAAGCTGTTCCTGCACTTCTTTATCATAAATACGATCCCAATTATATCAGAAAATCTTATAGATATACTAATTATACATATTACAAAAATGAAGGTTATAAAATATATCCAAAAAAAGCATGGAGATTACAGCATCGGCATTATTTAATTGATGTTGATTACTAATAAAATTCTCGCAAAGAATAGACACATATGGTGAGTGTCTCTAAATGTTCACCTCATATATTATTTTAAAACTTTTGATTATGAAAAACACAATTTTAAATCTTGGTAAAACACTAAGTAAACAGCAGCAGCAAACTATTAATGGAGGGTTTGTTCATTTTTGTCAGCCAGGAAATCATACTTTTTGTATTGAAATTGGCGATGACTATTGTGATGAACAAGGTGTCTGTAGATTAAACCCCTAATTCATTTAAAATCAAGTTCAAACTTAATTTTAAAGCATACGCTTTTCATGCTAAGAATAGACACAAACTGTGAGTGTCTTTAATTTTTCACAGCTAAAATCTCAAAATACTTTAATTATGAAAAAATCAATTTTAAATCTTGGAAAAGCTTTAAACAGAAGTGAACAACAGACTATTAATGGAGGCAATAGTTGCTACTATAAAAGTGACTGTGGTCCAGATCAAGCATGTACCTCATATTATTCTGGTGGCAACCTTTTTGTTGGAGAATGTGTTTGGTTAACCGAATTATAATAAATATGGTGCTCATTTATAAGTGAGCACCTATTTATTTTCTATTAAAAAATCCTATTTTTAGTACCTATAAAACAATACATGTCAAAATTCCCGAATTATAAACAAACAGAAGCCAAAGATTGTGGCCCTACTTGTATCAAAATTATCTCCAAACACTATGGGAAAATCATCAATACCCAACAGTTACGTACCATAAGTGAAACCACAAGAGAAGGAAGTAGTTTACTAGGACTTAGTGATGCTGTAGAAGCTATGGGTTTTAAATCTTTAGGCGTAAAAATGGCCTTTGAAAAACTCCTAGAAGCCCCATTACCCTGTATTGTACACTGGAATAAGAACCACTATGTAGTGGTTTATAAAATAAAAAAGAAAGGGGATACCGCTGAAATTTTTATTTCTGACCCTGCTCATGGATTAATATCTTATACTAAAGAGGAATTTATAAAATTTTGGATTGGAAATAATGCAGATGAAACTACAGAAGAAGGTATTGCTTTATTAATAGAGCCTACACCAAAATTTTACCAGTCAGAATTTGATGAAGATGAAAAATTTGGTTTCAGGTTCATTTTTAAATACCTTTTTAAGTACAAAAAATTTATAGTCCAACTCATCATTGGATTACTCGCAGGTAGTTTATTGCAACTTATCCTGCCTTTCTTGACCCAAAGTGTTGTTGACGTAGGAATAAAGAATCAAGACCTTAATTTTATATACCTCATCCTATTTGCACAACTATTTTTATTCATAGGAAAAGCAGCTTTAGAAATCATACGGAGTTGGATTCTATTGCACCTTAGTACTCGTATTAATATCTCCTTAATTTCAGATTTCTTTATCAAATTAATGAAACTGCCCATCTCTTATTTTGATGTTAGAATGACAGGAGATCTTTTGCAACGTATCAACGATCATAAACGAATTGAAAGAATACTAACCACCTCATCACTAACCGTTCTTTTCTCATTATTTAACTTAGTTATTTTCAGTCTAGTACTTGGGTATTACAGTCTAGAAATTTTTGGTGTATTTGTGCTCGGAAGTCTGATGTATTTTGGATGGGTACTTTTCTTCTTTAAAAAACGAAAAGAGCTAGATTACAAACGTTTTTCTCAGGTAAGTCAAGAGCAAAGTAAAGTCATAGAGCTTATCAATGGAATGCAAGAAATAAAGCTTCATAATGCTGAAAGACGAATGCGTTGGAACTGGGAATATGTACAAGCAAGGCTTTTTAAAGTTGCTACCAAAAGTTTAGCATTGGAACAAACGCAAAGTGTGGGTTCTAATTTTATAAACGAACTTAAAAACATGTTTATTACCATACTCTCTGCCAAATTAGTTATTGATGGAAGTATTACTTTAGGAATGATGATGGCCATAAGTTATATTGTTGGGCAACTAAACGGTCCTATAACACAGCTTATTAATTTTATGAGGGATGTTCAAGATGCACAAATATCGCTAGATCGTCTTGGTGAAATTCATAATATGGAAGATGAAGAAAAACCAGGCGATGAAAAAGTACATGATATTCCTGCTGATGCTACTATTGCACTCCGCAATGTTTCTTTTAGATATGTAGGGGGGCTAGATCCTGTATTAAAAGACTTGTCTCTAGAAATCCCCGCCAATAAAACAACGGCAATTGTTGGTGTAAGTGGTAGTGGAAAAACCACATTAATGAAATTATTACTTGGCTTCTATCAGGTTGATAAAGGTGAAATTATGATCAATAACTATAACCTTAAAAACATCTCCCAAAAATCATGGAGACATCATATCGGAGTTGTCATGCAAGAAGGTTATATTTTTAATGATACTATAGCTAAAAATATCGCTGTTGGGGAAGATTATGTAGACAAAGAAAAACTGGCTCATGCCATTGATGTTGCTAATATTTCTGATTATATAGACAATCTTCCTTTGGGTTATAATACCAAGATAGGTTCTGAAGGTTCTGGACTAAGTACTGGACAAAAACAACGGCTTCTTATTGCTAGATCTGTGTATAAAAACCCTAAGTTTTTGTTTTTTGACGAAGCTACATCTGCATTAGATGCCAATAATGAAAAAGTAATTATGGAAAAACTAAACACCTTTTTTGCGGATAAAACTGCTGTTGTTATTGCACATCGTTTAAGTACTGTGAAAAATGCACATCAAATTGTAGTATTAGACAAAGGGAAAATTATAGAAAAAGGAACACATAAAGAGCTTGTTGCTTTAAAAGGAAGCTACCATCATTTGGTGAAAAATCAATTGGATTTAGGGAAATAAAAAACTTAAAACAGAACATACTTTTCAGAGCATTATGTTCATGAGAGGTTGTAAAAATATTCTTTCGCGAGAAATAGACATAAACCTTGAATGTCTCTAAATGATCAAGGGTTTGTAAAACATAAATAATTTTAATCATGAAAAATGCAATTTTAAACCTTGGGAAAACCCTAAACAAAGTGGAACAACAGCAGATTAATGGAGGTAGAGCTCCTGAATGTTGTATTGATTGGGATCCAATTGAACGTCATTGTTATAGATGGCAAAGAAACTGTCGTTAATATCTTCTTTCGTGAGAAGTAGACACAAATCTTGAGTGTCTCTAAATGATCAGGCGTTTAATAAAACATAAACAATTTTAATTATGAAAAATGCAATTTTAAGCCTTGGGAAAACATTAAATAAGGTAGAACAACAACAGATTAATGGTGGACGATTTATCAACTGTTATAATAATCCAATTTGTCCTCCTTATAATGAAATATCTTGTATCGTTATCGCTGGTACTTGCCATTATTATCCTGGAGAAGGGGTTTAATTATTCATGGTGCTCGTAACCACGAGCACCAACTTTTACTATAAAAAAGCACCAATAAATGCCACAAAACAATCAAGACATAGCAATCCGAAGTGAGGAAGTACAAGAAATATTAAGTTTTGTTCCCAATTGGATGATTCGTTGGGGAAATACACTACTCTTTCTCTTAATTATCATGCTGTTATTTATTACTTGGTTTGTAAAATATCCAGATGTGATTACTACCGAGGTTATGGTTACCACAAGTTTTCCGCCAGAAAAACTCTATGCAAAATCTACAGGACAATTTGAAATTTTCTTATTAGAAGATGGCAATACGGTAGCCGAAAACCAACCCATAGCTGTTATTGAAAATAGTGCTTATTATAAAGATGTGTTACTCTTAAAAAGTATTATTGATACCTTAGCAATAAATCATACCAATTTTAAGTTTCCCCTTGAAGATTTACCTCCATTAATTCTAGGAGACATTGCCAGTAGTTTTGCCGACTTTGAAACCAACTATTCAGAATACACATTAAACAACCAGCTAACGCCTTTTAAATCAGAATCTTTTGCCAATAGCTTATCTGTTGTAGAGGCCAAAGGTAGATTACAAATACTCTATTCGCAACGGGAATTAAACTTAAAAGAACTGGGTTTTAATGAAAAAGATTTAGCTCGACAAAAACAATTGTTTGACAAAGGTGTGATTTCTGCTAATGAATACGATCAAAAGCAACTAGAATACCTACAAGCGAAACGTGCATACAAAAGTTTAGGTGCTTCCATTTCTCAAATGCGTGAATTGATCTCTAACTCTAAAAAAAACCTTGAAGGTACTTCTATAAAAAAGACACAAAACGACACGCGTTTGCTTAAAAAAGCATTACAGTCTTATTATCAATTGAAAAAAGCAATTAAAGACTGGGAAAAACAATTTGTTTTAAAATCTTCTATTAATGGAACCATCTCCTATTTGTCCTATTGGAATAAGAATCAGACTGTAAACATTGGAGATTTAGTCTTTACAATTATCCCTTCAAAAAACTCCTCCTATATTGGGAAAATTAAAGCTCCTGCTGCCAATTCTGGGAAAATTAAAAAGGGACAAAAAGTACAGATAAAGTTAATTAATTATCCAGCTGATGAATTTGGAGAACTTAATGGAACCATAAAATCCATCTCCCTAATTCCTGATGCAGAAGGCAATTATCTAATTGATGTAGTGTTACCTCAAGATTTGGTAACCACCTATAATAAAACTATAGATTTTAAACAAGAAATGAAAGGAAGTGCAGCAATAATTACAGAAGATTTACGGCTTATAGAACGGTTCTTTTATCAACTTAAAAATGTATTGAATTCCTAATTGGAACTCTAAAAAATATTCTCTCGCGAAGAATAGACACAAACCTTGAGTGTCTCTAAATGATCAAGGATTTAGATAAATTTAATTTTTTAATTATGAAAAAATCAATTTTAAATCTTGGAGAAAAGCTTAACAAAACTCAACAACTTCAAATTAATGGAGGACATGTAGCTGCGTGTGATCCTGGATCTACAACATGGAGTTCTGAATTTGAGTGCAACCAAAACACTTTCATACGCTGTAGTGTTGGAGGGTTTTGTATAGAATCATAATTTAGGATCATCATTGTACAAATTCTATTAAAACTGTAAATCTAATGCTCGTAATTAATTTTTACGAGCATCAGATTTATTCCCTTATTATCATTATAAAATCTACTAGTCATTTTACCAATATCAACACTTTCTGCCTTGGTAAAAGCAAGTTCCCGTACATAATGCATATCTCCCCATAAGTATTGATGTCCTTTTAGGCGTTTTGTTGTTCTCATTCTACGTTTTAATGCATGAATCTCTTTTGGAGTTGCTTCTCTACGTTCTCCAAAAACACCGTATAATCTAACTGCCGGATAGCTAGAAAACTTAACGTTGAATAATGATTTTACCCAAAACAATTTGCTACTATTAACTCCCAACACACAAATATTTTTATTTTTTTTGGCATTAGATGGAAGCTTTGTTGTAAATTTTTCAAAATAAAACCCTGTCTGGTCATTGTTTAAAAAAAAGGTGCCAATTGGTGTTACTGTTGGTTCGTTTTGTGAATTTACAGAAGCTATACTTACATGTAAGCTGCTTTGAAAACTCTTAGAAAAATGTATTCGAATTGCTTTCCAATTATCAATTAGTTCCATACGCTTGGTTTTTTACAAAAGTCTATCATTAGGTACAAAAAACCTTTGATATAAATCAAAATATAATTTAGTTTTTAGCTCTAATTCTGCTTAATGTCTCTTGGGTAATTCCTAAAAACGATGCAATTGCCCCCAAAGGCACTCGCAACTCTATTTTCGGATAGTGCTGTATTAAATCTTTATAGCGATCACTAGCAGCTGCAAATTGCAAGGATACAATACGCTTTTGCAGTTTTAGCATTATTCTCGTTACAGCAATCAACATCAAATGTTCAAAATCATGATGTTTTTTGGACAACCACCCCAAATCTTCTCTTTGGAATGCTAACAATACACTATCTTCCATAATCGCTATGGCATGTGGACTCGGCACAAGACTAAAATAACTATTAATCGCACAAATAAAATCAGCTTCAAAAGCAAACCAATCTGTAATTTCTTTTCCTTCTTTAGTATAAAAAGCTTTAGCACTTCCCGAAACAATATAATATAACGTGTTAGAATAGTTGCCTTCTTTTACCAGCTGATCCCCTCTTTTTAAAAAAATTAGTTTCGTTTTTTCTTTAAAATCAACTAAAGCTTCCTCAGAAAGTACTGCGTAATTATTTACAATTTCAAGTAATGCCTTATCAACCACAATATTTTATCATTTATATAAAAATAAACAACAGAACATAAAAAACTGCTCTATTCATTAAAATTTTGTTAATAACTGGGTTTTCTAACAAAACATTAGTTATTTCGCGGAACTCTTTTTTTTATAAAAACGAGCATATTACAAGATTTATCCCCAGAATAATTGGCTGATAACGAACAACATGCAATCGGTTTAATAAAAGAATAACACAAACTACATGAAAAAGATATCTCTTATTTTTTTAAGTCTATTACTAACAACTGCAGCCTTTGCACAGTTTCCTGATAAACTTAGTAAAGAATTTCATAAAGAAAGACGTACCGCATTTAGAGCACAAATGCCAGCAAATAGTGTTGCAGTGTTTTTTGCCAACCCTGTACGGAACAGAGCTAATGATGTGGACTATGTGTACCATCAAGATCCTGACTTCTTTTACCTTACTGGATATAAAGAGCCGAATGCAGCTCTAGTTATTTTTTCAAAAAAACAAAAGCAAGGCAAAACTAGTATTGATGAAGCTATATATGTACAAGAACGCAATGCTGGTGCAGAACAATGGACAGGAAAACGATTGGGAATTGAAGGTGCAAAATCTGAACTTGGATTTGCAAATGCTTATAATGCTAAGGATTTTTTAACCGCTGGAATTGAATATACTAAGTTTTCAAAAGTTCTTTTCTATAACTTTAATAATGATATTAGAAATGGTAAGGATAAGGCAGATTTACATGACCTTATTGCTAATTTTAAAACCAATATAAACTTCCCAGATGATTATAACCCTAGGCAGCAACAGTTGTATACTATGGTGAAATCTACCGATATTGAAAATAGTGCCAATGTTGCACAAACACTTGGACGTTACTTAAATTACTATACTGATCTTAAAAAAGATAAGTTATTAACAGCTTTTGTTTCAGCAAAAAACAATGCTACTAGAAAAGAGTTAAAACAACGTATTACTCTAAAAACAGAAAAAAATAATCTTGACACAAGTATTATTGGCGAGATTATGAATCGTCTTAGAGAAACCAAAACCAAAGAAGAACTCGTGTTCTTAAAAAAAGCTATTGAAATCTCTGCTGTTGGACAGAGAGAGGTTATGAAAGCCATGCATCCAAACATGTCAGAATTGGAAGTACAGGGCGTTCATGAGTTTGTCTATAAAAAATATAATGCTGAATACGAAGGCTATCCTTCAATTGTTGGCGCTGGTGGTAATGGTTGTATTTTACATTATATAGATAATAACAAACCAGAATTAAAAAACGAACTTGTACTCATGGATCTCGGTGCAGAATACCGTGGTTATACTGCTGATGTAACTAGAACCATTCCTGCAAATGGAAAATTCTCTGTAGAACAAAAAGCCATTTATAATATTGTATACAAAGCTCAAGAAGACGCCATTAATGCATCAGTAATTGGGGCTGAATTTGGAGCCGCTAATACCTTGGCAAAAAACATCATTAATGAAGGGCTTGCCAAACTCGGTATTATTGCTACAGCCTCTGAAAAACACAATTACTTTCCTCATGGTTTATCGCATTATTTAGGATTAGATGTGCATGATAAAGGTACTTATGGTCCCTTAAAAGAAAATACTGTTATTACTGTGGAGCCTGGAATTTATATTCCTGAAGGTAGTCAATGTGATAAAAAATGGTGGGGAATTGCTGTTCGTATTGAAGATGATATTCTAATCACCAAAAAAGGCCCAATAAACCTTTCGGATATGGCTCCAAGAACAGTTGATGACATAGAAGCACTAATGAAAGAAGAAAGTCCTTTAAACAGCTTTGTATTGCCCTCTTTAGACTAGGCTTTTGATTGAATATTGTTTATTGCTTACTCAATCTCTCTATTCTGTTTAGTTCTTACTCATGCTCTTAACTCTGTTTATTTGGTTAATCGGTTATTGGACTATTGACTTTGATGTTATCGTTTTCTATTGAGTACAAAGTATTAAGATTGGTCTCAGTAACCGTCAATTGTTAGATATAAACATTAGCTACTTAATTGAAACTCAACAGCTGTCTTGAATCTTGTAACATAGTGATCTTTCCTCTTATTTCTTTATCTTTTTTAAGTCAAGAGTAAGCCCTATTGGCTATTGCAAAATGACTATTGTTTATTGCTTACTCTGTCCCTTGGTTTTGTTTAGTTCTCACTCATGCTCTTAACTCTGTTTATTTGGTTAATCGGTTATTGGACTATTGATTTTGATGTTATCGTTTTCTATTGAGTACAAAGTATTAAGATTGGTCTCAGTAACCGTCAATTGTTAGATATAAACATTAGCTACTTAATTGAAACTCAACAGCTGTCTTGAATCTTGTAACATAGTGATCTTTCCTCTTGCTTCTTTATCTTTTTTTAAGTCACGAGTAAGCCCTATTGGCTATTGGCTATTGCAAAATGACTATTGTTTATTACTTACTCAATCCCTCTATTCTGTTTAGCTCTCACTCATGCTCTTAACTCTGTTTATTTGGTTAATCGGTTACAACCTTAACTACTTACTTTTTGTTTTTTTTTGCTTTTTGGGGTTTGACTTTTTCCCTTTTTCCCTCTTCAATTTTGGCTATTGCCTTTTTTCCTCTTTTACCTCATGCAGCTGATTATAAAAAGAATTTTCATCAACTGTAATTGTTGTAAGTTCTACGGTATGTCCGTCTAAGTCTTTAGTGTAGATAGAATGAAAATAAAAATGATCCTGAAATTGATAGGTCAAACCTAATTCTTCATAGCTATCTTGTGCTTTTTTAAAATTAGCCAAGCTTACATTAAATGCTAAATGATCAATCTTTACGTTTTTGGAAAGCATTGGCATTTTTTCATCTTCTAAATTGGCTGGAAACAAAGCAACACCTGTTTTACCAGCTAGCATAAAAATAGGGAAATCTCCCCATTCAGGAAATTTGTACGCCTTAAGGCCTAATACTCTTTTATACCAATCAATGGCAGCATTCATATCTTTTACCCTAATAGCCACATGATCTAAGAAACCTATTTCAAAATCTGACATAATATTACATCCTTAAGTATTAAACATTAATGGGCATGGCATTCCAAAGATAAGAAATTGAAACAGTTAAGTAAATCATTAAGCTGTATTTGTTAGGTGTTGAGTTTAGCTGAACCCAATTTATAGCTCTGAATATTCTAACCACTGTAATGATTTTTGGAGTTGTTGAGTGCAAAATTCTAAGTGGATAACACGTCTTTGCTTATTATTTCTAGTTCTGGTTGATGCATGTAAGGTTAATGGTTTCATAAGCATTGCTCCTCCTCTTTTTACAATACAAACAACCTCATCTGCTGTATTCCACTCTTTTTTTTCGATGGTATAAATTCCTTGTAAATGAGATTCTGGAATTACTTTTAATGCTCCATTATTAGCATCTGTATCATCTAGATGTATGCGAATTGTAACTGTATTTTCTAATATTTCTATTGGTGGATGTACACCGTACTGCCCTTTTTTAAAAGTCCAATTGTAATAGCCATCAACAATATCTTTCTCGCTTACCGAAATACTTAAATCTTGATGATAGGGCACAAACCAGTTGGATGTTTTTGGCTTATCAAAATAGATGGCTTTTGTTAAGAAATAATCTTCAGTTGATATTTCTTTTAATACTGTTTTTAACTTTTCTGTAAATAATAGCTTTTTTAATTCGGGTATTACCACAATTAATTGCCGAATAGCAAACAGGTCTTTTGTTTTTAAAAAAGAAACATCTTTCTTCTCTGACTGACTGATACAATCTATAATTCTAGTAGTTTCTTTAGCCGAAAACAAGTTTTCAATACTAGAAAACCCTTTCTCTTTTAAGGTAATTGCTTCTTTTTGGTAATTCATAGTACAATTTCTTATGAGGCTGTCAATAATTGCTGTTTAACTCTTAATTATTGAATTATTTTCGTTTTTTAATTGCTTGTTTATGCGTTCTTTTTAATTTTTATTACCTTCCTTATCATTTTATCTGTCTCCCTTTTTGTTATAACTGTCTCCCTTTATACTTTTTTTGCTTCTCTCAGCACTTTTTCTGCCTTCCTCAATACTTTTTTCCCTCTCCTTAATGTTTTACCTAGCTCCCTTAATACTGTGTTTCTAGTGCTTGTTTGCCACAAGCTTCTATTTTGTTTCTACAGTTTTGCTATTAGTATTGGTTATGTGCTTTACAGATACTTTTTTAACTATCAATATTCGTTTATTCATTTCTTAGTCTTTTTTAAAAAATGTGTTTAGCTGTTTACTTTCTTTAGATCCGCTTGGTACAAACAAGGGTTAGTTTTTATGCTATCAATCCTAAAAAAACTGCACATTTATAACTGCTGATTTAAGCTTATTTACAACATCGGGTTGTATTATTTCTATACTCTTAATACTTTGTAATGCTATCATCTGTTTTTTATCATCTATTAAAAATCCATTTACATAAATATCATTTGTAAGTTCGAACTGAAAAAGAGCATTGAGTTCCTTTTGGGTTTTTACTATAATTTCGGCATCTATTTCTATTAAAACGAGGTCGTCTATCTTCTCTTTAAAAAACAATATATTCTTCGATTTACTAAAGTTTTTTCCTTTTATAACATTAAGTTCATGCTGTTTACCAAGGTTTTTAAGTTTTTTCATCAACGCTACATTTCCTAAAATATGATTGTTGATTAGCACTACTGGGTGACTGGTGTTCTTAACATATACATATGCCTCTTCTTTTTGGAATTTAAACTGTCCATATGTTGAAAAACTAAATATAAAGAAGGTGATAAGTAGCGAAAAAAAAATAATCCTATTAATCATACCATATATGTTAATCTATTAAGTTTTATAAATATAGTTTATAAAAACAAAAAGAGGCTGTCTAAAAACATTTAGACGGCCTTTTTATATTGATTTATTTTGAGGATTATAATTTGTTTAATTTTTAAATGGGCTGTAAGTTGATGAACTAATTAGAGGTTGTTAGGCCTTAAACCCTTATTGTTGCCTTTTTTAAGTTGTGAGCCATAGCTATTAGGCCTATTTCGGTCTCAACTTTATCGATACCTCTTAAAAAGAAGCGCTTAAAGTTCATATTCTGTTTGATATTCCCAAAAACAGCCTCTACATCCCAGCATCTTTGTTTACGATGTGCGATTCCCTCTTGGCTTAGTAGTTTTTGCTTTGCTTTTGCCTTAAGTCTTACTAAGTTATGGTTTCTCTCTACAATTCTATTACCCTTAGCTTTGTGGCATGCTCCTCGCATAGGACATCCTAAACAATTGCTCGCCTGATAGCGATTTATGGTTTGTAAATATCCCGTTTTAGTTTCTTTTTGATAGCTCCCAATATTTTGCATCACTTGTCCCATTGGGCAGTAATAACAGTCTTGATCTGTGTTGTAATATAGTTTTGTAGCTGTAAAAGGTTTTTTGCAATTCCCTCTTTTTTCATCTAATTGTTCTTTGTGGAAGTAATTGTATTTTACAAAGGCTTCAATATTTTTACGCTCTAGGTTTGCATAATTCTCTTCACTACCATACCCTGCATCCGCAGTAAGTTGTTCTGGAGTTTGGTCATAGCTTTCTATAAATTCAGCTACATGGTCTATCAGTGTTGTAGTGTCTGCTGTAGTTTGGGCAAGAGTGTAGTTAACGATGAATTGATTATTAGTGCCAGCTTGCAGATTATACCCTGGCTTGAGTTGACCATTTTGCATATGATCATCTTTCATTCGCATAAAAGTGGCATCAGGATCGGTTTTACTCATGCTGTTTCTGCCTCCCATTTGCTGTTCCTGCTTGTTGTACTTCTCTAAATTCTTAGGCCAGTTCTTTTTGGCATAGTTCAGCTTTTGTTTTACTTTTTTATCAACTGGCTTATCTTTCAAAGCTTCGTTGATCTGATCTATAGTATCTGATACCTTATTGGGATCTATCGCTTCAAAGTTTGGAGTGTTGGGACGTTGTTCTTCATCCTGATAGAGTTTCTCTACATAGTTCCAGAGTTCTTTAAGTTGTTTTTCAATACGATTACGTGAGGTTTTTATACTCTTTGCCCACACAAAAGTATAACGATTCGCATTAGCCTCTATCTTGGTACCATCTACATAAATATCCTTCAAACTTAAATACCCTTGTTCTGCTAATAAGACCACCACTTGATTGAAAATCTTTTTAAAATGTGGTTTTAACTTCCCAGAGCGAAAGTTGCTAATGGTATTATGGTCTGGTTTTGCAGTGCCTGCCAACCACATAAAATGAAGATTTTCACTTAAAGCCTCTTCTATCTTACGAGAAGAATATAAATTACGCAAGTAAGCATAAATTAATATTTTCAAAAGAACCTTTGGATGATAGCTAGAAGTACCACCTCCTTTATAACTTTGCTCTAAACTACTTAAATCAATCTGATCTAAAATAGAATTGACTATACGTACCGGATGATTATTCGGTACTAAATCATCATAACTTGGCGGAAGCAGACTCAGTTGGTCTTGATTATTGGTCTTCCATACTACTTTTCGGCTCATAACTAAAGTTACGATCCTTTTCAATAAAGACAAAAAAAAGAGACTGCCTTTTTAGACAGCCTCTTAACATATGTGCTTGTACAATATATTACCAAATACGCACTCTCTCTGCTGGTGCTAGGTACATTTTATCACCTTCTTTTATACCAAAAGCTTCATAAAAAGCATCTACGTTTAAAAGTGGTTGTGTTGCTCTAATCATTCCTGGAGAATGTGGATCTGTCTTAATTTGTGTTCTTAAGGCTTCGTCTCTAGATTTTGTTCTCCAAACTGTTGCCCAAGACATAAAGAAACGTTGTTCTGCAGTAAAACCATCTATATCTTCTGGTCTTCCATTTTCTTTAAAAAATAATTGTAAGCCATCATAAGCGCCTAAAACACCACCTAAATCTCCAATATTTTCTCCTAAAGTAAATTTACCGTTTACAAACACACTGTCCAATACTTCTAACTTGCTATACTGTGCTGCTAAAGCATCTCCTCTTTTGGTAAACGCAGTTAAATCTTCTGGTGTCCACCAGTTTTTAAGGTTACCATCACCATCAAAACGTGCTCCGCTATCATCAAAAGCATGCGAAATTTCATGACCAATAACGGCACCAATACCTCCATAATTTACAGCTTCATCCGCGGTATAATTATAAAATGGTGGTTGTAAAATTGCTGCAGGAAAAACAATTTCGTTGTTCATTGGATTAAAGTATGCATTAACCGTTTGTGGAGACATTCCCCATTCTGTTTTATCAACAGGCTCTCCTATTTCAGAAAAGTTTTTGTCTTGATTCCATTTGCCAACTGCTATCATATTATCAAAATATGATTTTGAAGCTGCTACATCCATTTTAGAATAATCTTCCCATTTATCAGGATAGGCAATTTTTACCGTAAACTTATCTAACTTTTCTATGGCTTTAACTTTAGTTTCTTCGCTCATCCAATCTAGCTTGTTGATACGATTTTTGTAAGCAGTAATTACATTTGCAATCATTTTTTCTGCTTTTGCTTTTGCTTCTGGCGGAAACTTAGCATCAACATACAATTGCCCTAATGCCTCCCCTACAGAACCATTTACCGTAGCTAATGCACGTTCGTCCGCTGGACGTTGTTTTTTAGCACCATTAAGATACTTGCTATAAAACTCCCAATCTGCAGTTTCTATTGCTGTGGTAAGTCTACCAGCTCTACTATTAAAAGTATCCCATTTTAATAATGTTTTGATATCTTCAATTGAAGTTTCCTTAAAAAATACATCAAGAGCCTTAGTATATCTCAGTTGAGTAATTGTTAAGGTATCAAACTTTTTAGTGATTCCTAAATCAACAATCATTTTTTTAAGATCTAGTGTACTCAGCAATTCATCTGCTTGAGCAATAGCTCTAGGGTTATTATAATTTCTAGCATCTCTACTTTCAACCTTATCCAAACGAGGTTCTGCCAATTGAGTTTCCATTGCCAAAATTTTATCAGCAGCAGCTATAGCTTCTTCTTCACTATCACCAATAATTTGCAACATGCGAGCAATATGCTTTTTATATTCTTCGCGTATTTCTTTTGACTTTGCATCTTGATCTAAATAGTAATCACGATCTGGAAGCCCCAATCCTGATGCACCTAAATAAACCGTATTCATAGTAGAGTTGTTTAAATCCGCTCCAGCACTTATGCTTAAAAAAGGAGAAGATACTACAGGGTTTTTTGCCAATACTGTTTGTGCGTCTGCTAATGTTTTAATCCCTTCAATTGCTGCTAAAGCTGGTTCTATTGGTGTAATTCCTGCTTTATTTCTTGCTACAGTGTCTAGTTTGGTATCAAAAATAGCCAATGCTTTTGCTTGGTCAGTAGCAGCGTCATATTTTCCGCTTGCTTTTGCATTTGCCAAAATCTCCAAAACATCTTTGTCAGTAGACTTTCTAAGTACTGCAAAACCACCCCAACTAGATCTATCGTCTGGTATTTGGGTGTTTTTCATCCAGCTACCATTAACATGGTTGTAAAAATCATCTTTTGGACTTACATTCTTATCCATGTTTTCTAGTACAATACCAGGGATTTTTTCAGCTGCTGGTGCCGTTTTTTCTTTTTTAACCTCTTTACAAGAAGTTATAGCCAAAATACCAGCTAAGCCTACCATAAGATATGCTTTGTTTCTCATTTGTGTCTTCATCGTTTTTTAATTGTTGATTAATTTATTCCCTATTACAAATCAAAACAAGTGCTAATATTAGCTGCTTATTTTAAAGTTTAATTGGTGTTGAAGCTACTTGGTAGCGGCGCTAAAGTAAGGAAAAGATAAATAATTGTACTATTTTACCCAAAATAATACATTTTTAACAAATACTTCTTTATATTATTATCATATCATCACTAATGACTGTTCTTCTAAAAGTCCGAAAAACTATATGGAGTAGATACCGCTTTGCAATTCTAATTTTCCTTGTTTAAGTGCTTCTAATAAATTTCCTATTTTAATTTTGGTAGTATTGCCCATAAGCACATTAAGTCCCAACTTAGGCGGGCCTGAAACCAGCATCTTTACTATCATTTTTTCAAAAAAAGCAATGCCTGCTGCTGTTTGATCAGTTGATTTAATCTTTTTAAAACCCAAGCCTTCTAAAATAGCTTCCATTTCTATAATTGGGGCTAAAAAACTTATTTTAGATTCTCCAGCCCAAGGCATAGGATAATTCACACTTTCATTTCCCTTTTTAAAAATATCATAATACAAAAAAGTGCCACCTTCCTTTAGTACCCTCTTTATTTCGGAATAAAACTTGGTCTTGTCTCCAATATTCATTTGTACATGCTGAGTCCAAACTACATCAAATTGGTTGCTTACAATTGGTATGTTGGTAGCATCGCCCTGAATAAATGTTGTTTGCTCTTCCAAACCAACAAGTTTAGACAATTTAGCAGCTGTTCTTATAAACTCTTCTGATAAATCGACACCAGTTACCTCACAATTAAACTCGTCTGCTAACATTCTACATGGACCTCCAATACCACAACCAACATCCAATACTTTGGTATTTGAAATATGTACTGTTTCTGCCAATTCTTTAGAAACCTCAGCGCCTCTAACATGAAACTCATCTACCGCAGCAATATCTGATCGTTGTGCCTTTTGCAAATCAACATCCATTAATTGCAATTGCTCTACAATGACTTCATACAGATTAGGTTTGTGATAATGGGCGGCTACTTTGGAGGATAATGCTTGCATTGTTAAACTGGTTTTAGTTAGTAACTATTTGTTTTAAAAATAGTTATCCAAATATATGTAATTATTTGCTATCCGTTTCTTTTCAATTTTTACTGTTCAACACTTTCGCCATTCAACCATAAAACAATCTTAAAACCATTGCTTTTAATAATCAAATAACAGAAGATAGTTTTACATTGACTGGTATTCAAAAATCAACTATTTAGTATCATTTAAAAACCGTAGAAAATATGTCTTTATACAACAATAGTATGTTTGTAATTTAAATAATATTGTATAAATAATTTATAGCGTAAATTTTTCATTAAATTCGCTCGGAGAAGCTGTAACAAGTTTCCTATTACTGCGTCAAACAGAAAATTAATTATTTAAAACAGGTTCACTTATGAAAAAAGCACTCTTTACTTTTGCTGCTGCTACACTAACCGGAATGGTTATTTCAGCACAAGAAGTAAAATTTGAAGAATATGATTTAGATAACGGCATGCACGTTATTTTACATCAAGACAATACTGCACCAGTAGTTACCACATCGGTAATGTACCATGTTGGAGCAAAAGATGAAAACCCAAATAGAACAGGAATGGCTCACTTTTTTGAGCATTTGTTATTTGAAGGGACTAAAAACATTAAAAGAGGAGAATGGTTTACTATTGTAACTTCTAACGGAGGTAGCAACAATGCCAATACTACTGATGATAGAACATACTATTATGAAGTTTTCCCGTCTAATAGTGTTAAACTAGGACTTTGGATGGAGTCTGAGCGTTTATTACACCCTATTATCAACCAAATTGGTGTTGATACGCAAAATGAGGTTGTAAAAGAAGAAAAACGACTACGTGTTGATAATGCACCTTATGGAAATATCTTAGCTGAGATTAAAAAACACCTTTTTAAAGTACATCCATACAAAGGAACTACAATTGGTGAAATGGCACATTTAGATGCTGCTACCTTAGAAGAATTTCAGGCATTTAACAAAAAGTTTTATGCACCTAACAATGCTGTTTTAGTTGTTGCAGGTGATATTAATATAGCTGAAGTAAAGGAAATGGTTAAAGGTTATTTTGGTCCTATTCCAAGAGGACAAGAAATTGCTAGAAATTTCCCAAAAGAAGCTCCAATTACTGAAGCAATTGCTGGAAAAGCATATGATGCCAATATTCAAATTCCAATGATTATTGCTGCCTACAGAACTCCTTCTTTTAAAGAACGCGATTCTTATGTATTAAATATGATATCTAACTATTTAAGTACTGGAAAATCATCTAAATTATACAAAGAAATTGTAGATCAGAAAAAAATGGCACTACAAACTGGTGCTGTAAATATAAGTCAGGAAGATTATGGTATTTATGCGCTTTATGGCCTTCCATTAGGTGAAACTTCTATTACTACACTATTAGCCGAAATGGATATTGTTGTAGAACGTATGAAAAGTGAATTGATCTCTGAAAACGATTATCAAAAACTACAAAATCAATTCGAAAACGACTTTGTAAGTTCTAATTCTAGTGTTTCTGGAATTGCAAACTCATTAGCAAGATACTATATGCTGTATGGTGATGTAAACCTTATCAATAACGAAATTGATATTTACAGATCTATTACTAGAGAAGAAATACAAGCAGTAGCTAAAAAATACCTAAACAAAAACCAACGTTTGGTATTGGAGTATTTGCCTAAAAAAGACGATAATTAATTTATAACAATATAGACACATGAAACATCCATTTACAAAGGATTCTATACTTAATGGAATGACTAAAAGGATGAACCATGTGACCGATTTAACAAAATAATATAGACACATGAAAATTAAATTAAACATATGCATTGCATTGTTTTTGATGTCTCTTGGTTTAAGTGCACAAATAGATAGATCTGTACAACCAAAACCAGGACCAGCACCAAAAATTGACTTAAAAGCACCACAAGAATTTCAACTTAAAAACGGATTAACAGTTTTAGTTGTAGAAAACCATAAGTTACCTAGAGTTTCTTTTAACTTAACTATAGACAACCCTCCTATTACCGAAGGTGATAAAGCCGGAATGTCTAGCTTACTAGGATCTATGCTTGGTAATGGAACATTATCTATTGCTAAAGATGATTTTAATGAAGAAATAGACTTTTTAGGTGCCAATTTAGGCTTTAGCGCCTCTGGTGGTTTTGCAAGTTCTTTATCTAAATATACCGATAGAATTTTAGAATTGATGGCAGATGCTGCTATTAATCCTCTATTGACTGCAGAAGAGTTTCAAAAAGAGAAAGATAAACTTTTAGAAGGATTAAAAACTCAAGAAAAAGATGTAAGTGCTATTGCTAGTAGAGTTGGTTCTGCATTGGCTTATGGAACGGACCATCCTTATGGAGAATTTGTAAGCGAAACTACAGTTAACAATGTTGCTTTTAACGATGTTAAACGCTTTTACAACAACTATTTTAAGCCAAACAGTGCCTATTTAGTAGTTATTGGTGATGTTGATGTTAAGAAAGTGAAAAAAGCAGTTAAAAAATACTTTAAAAACTGGGAAAAAGCTGATGCAATAACTATTTCTGTCCCTGAAGAAAAAACAAATGTTAGCGCTACAGAAATCAATTTTATTGATATGCCAAATGCTACGCAGTCTAACATCTCTTTAACCAATAATGTGGATTTAGAAATGAAAGATGCTGATTACCATTCAGTATTAATTGCTAATAAAATTCTTGGAGGTGGTTTCAATAGCTACCTTAATATGAATTTAAGAGAAGCGCATGGCTATACCTATGGTGCTAGATCTTCAGTTGGTGTAGACAAATATGCTGCTCGTTTTAGAGCTGGTGCTAAAGTTAGAAATATGGTAACTGATAGTGCTATAGTCGAAACACTAAAAGAAATTAAGAGAATTAAAAATGAAGATGTTGCTGATGATGCCTTAAAAAATGCAAAAGCCAAATATATGGGCGATTTTGTATTGGCATTAGAAAGACCATCTACCATTGCTCGTTATGCCTTAAATATAAAACTTAACGATCTTCCTCAAGATTTTTACAGTACCTATTTAGCTAAAATTAATGCGGTTTCTAAAGCTGATGTTAAACGTGTAGCAAATCAATATTTTAAAGCTGAAAACGCACGTTTTGTTGTTGTTGGTAAAGGAAGTGAAATTTTGGAAAATTTAGAAAAAACAGGTGTTCCTGTTAAGCATTTTACTAAAACTGGGGAAACTACTGAAAAACCTACCTATGAAATTCCTATTCCGAACGATGTGGATGTTAATGTGGTACTGAACAAATACATTACTGCTATTGGTGGTCTAGAAAAACTAAATTCTGTAAACTCTGTTTTAATTACTGCTGAAGCTGAATTACAACCAGGTGTGTTGTTAGAAATGGAACTTAAAAAGACCAATAAGCAACAGTTTATGCAAGAAATTAAAGCCATGGGTAATTCGGTATCTAAACAAGTATTAGATGGTGATACTGGGTATATGGTTGTACAAGGACAACGTAAAGACCTTGCTGGTGATGATTTAAAAGAAGTACAAGCAGAATCTTCTCCTTTTCCAGAAGTAAACCTACTTAACGGTGGCGCTACTTTAGAAAAAATTGAAAAAGTAGATGGCAAAAATGCATATCGTGTTAAAGTTTCTGATAAGAAAACCTATTTCTATGATGTAGCAACTGGTCTTAAAATACAAGAAGTAACGAGTACACCTATGGGATCTTCTACCATAAGTTTTTCTGATTATAAAGAAATATTTGGAGTTCAATTTCCTTTTAAACTGACCCAAACAATGGGACCACGTAAATTTGATTTCAAAGTAAAAGAAGTAAAAGTAAATGAAGGTGTAAAAGCAGCTGATTTTAACTAATATTTTTTATTCCTTTATTGGAAATGAAGAGCCCTCTAGATCTTGTTTAGAGGGCTTTTTTATCTTTAAATATCAAAAAATTTAATAATCTAATTCTCTTTTGCTATTTTAATTGCTACATTCAAAAACTCATCTTTTCCTTCCTTAAAACCCTTAATAGTTTTTTTTATGTAAACATCTGGTTTTACTCCAATACCATGTAAAGTTGATCCATCATGTTTTACAACCTTCATTCCTGTCCATGTAATTTGATATCCTCCAGAAATGGTAAAATTATTGATATTACCATTGGTGCCCGCTGTTGGCTGTCCAATTATTGTACCTAAATTATATCCCCTTATATAAGCCATATAACTTTCGGCATAACTAATGGCGTTTTCATCTGTAATAAAAATAATTTTTTTATCACCTAAATAGGGTGCTTTAGCTTTTAGTGACCATCCGTATCCCCCATATTTTTTTGTGGTTTTATTATCAGGGTATATTATTTCAGGAACTTTCATCCATGCAGAGGTTGTATCATTCGATTTTAATAGATGAGATATAAAATCATGATTAGCATTTGGATACCCCCTTAAATCACAAATTATAGCTTTTGTTTTTACTAAATCTGGCATTAAGGCTACAATAGCTGCCATGTCTATTTTTTCCAAATTAAGATAAAAAATCTTATTGTTTATGGGTTTATACTCTGGTTTATAAGCATTATAGGCCTCTCCATTATGGTAATAATCGCCTTTTTTTCTCTTAAGAGTAATGTCCTTGTTTTTAATTCTAACAACAAGATTGGTATTAATTTCTCCATGAATTAAAGAATATATTGCCCCTTTTATCGCCCTAGACTTAGTTCCAGCTGATATTCTTTCAAGTAATTCTTTTAAATAGTTATTCGTTTCTATAGTATCAATATGGGTAATGACATCTCCTATTTTTAACGGCAACTCTTTGTTGTAAATATTACTCACTACAAGCTGGTTTTCTATCCATTCAATCGCAATTGGAATAGTATAACCTTCATATTCTCTTCCTCCTGCAACATTTATATGACCATCATTTAAAGGGGAAAGAAGTTTTTTTATCGTTAATAAATGTTCCTTTTCATTTTTGTCTTTATAAGATTGTTTAATCGCTTTTTCTAACTCGTTATCCCAATCAACTTCAACAACATCAAAATACGGATAGAAGTGTTTAAAAACATTATATATGTTTACAATGTTTCCAAGCCTAAAACTTAAACTTGAGGCATCCAAATCAACATTCTTCAACTCTTTTTGTAACTTTTTAAAATTCTCTTGATTTGTTACAGGAAAAGTGTTTTCGTCATTAATATATAGCGATAATGGAATATTACAATAGAGTCTATTACTGATTTTTTCTGTTGTTAAACTTCCAAATTTTGGTTTATGATTAAAAAGTTTTTCTGCTTTGTGTTTTTCATAAGAACCAACAAAATTAATAACACCAATACCTTCTGCATTATCAATAAACTTATAACCTATTCCAGTTGTATCCCATTTAGATGAACTACTGTCATTTATGACTATTTTTTTCCAATTAGCTCCCTCTTTAGATTTTAAATCCATTTTATCATAAAGAACAGTTCCTTTGCCTCTAAGTGAAATACCATAAACCAAATATTGATCTTCTGAATTTATTTTGGCTTCAATAGCATAGGTATTCCAATCATTAGATTTTATTGGATTCTTCATCATAACGTTATAGGAACTTACCGAACCATCCTTTGCTATTGTCTTTATTCTTAAATGCCCTGTCCCTTCACTACCTTTTGATAGTTTAACTTTACAGCTTAGTTTTATCGTGCTATTTTGGTATCCACTTATTGTTATTTTTTTTGTTATTTTTCCATAAACACTAGATTTGTTTTTTTTAACAATTGAATTTACCCTAACACTTTCATATGGGTTTTTTTCATTTATAGGTATACCCAATCCTTTATGTTGCCAATATGTTTCTTGATAGTTTTCTTTATTTTTAGGGATAATACTTGTTATATTAAACTCATTTTTTTTATCAGTAATTAAAAATGAGGGGGCAATTGGAGTGAATAAATCACTGAGTGTCTTAGCTAAATCTGTACTATCTGACTCCTTAAGAATTGTATTTACTCCATGAATTGAAAAATTATTCCAATTAATTTCATTTGCTTCTTTGGATGGATGAAAATATCTAACATAGCCGTATACTTTAGCAAAAGCCACTAATTTATCTATTTCATTTTCCGTTTTCTTGCTACAGGAATTTGTTACTAAAAATAATCCTATGAGAATCAAAAAGAATTGCCCCATTTTTACCATAAACAGTCTAGTTATTGTTTTTTTAATTAAAAAAAAATGTTAGTTACCAAAGCTTAAACTTTGGATCCTCTTTATAAGCAGCATCTATATGTACCAGACGATCTAAAATTGCCGAAAACAGCTCAAAAAGATTCCTTAGCACCACTTTTTCTTTAATAACACCAATAGATTCAAAATTAAGGATGTTAACTCCTTCTGGATATTTATCAGCAAACCAACCATCACCATTCTTTATTTTTACATTGACTTTTGGTAGGCTATCAAATAATTTTTTAAGCTCTTTATCTCTAAGTAATTTTTTAATTATATACTCATTATTCCCTTTAATAACATAATTATCATCAAAAAGAGTATCTCCAATTTGGATGTCTTGCATTCCAAAAAACTTACCAACTGGTGTAAAAAAATGCTCTCTATAGATTTCAAAAAACAAATCGTTCTTATTCAGAAAAGGAACTCTTAATCTTGTATAGGTTCTCTTATTTTTACCACCGGTCGAATAGGTGTCTAAAAGCACTTCCCATTGCTTATGATGGTACCGCAATACATCAGTTCCTAAAAAACCTCCATCTTCATACTTTCCATCTATATCTTTGGCAATTTGGGTCCATATTTCTTCTTTTGATGGCCCAAAAATATCTCTTAAAAATCCCATAATCCACTATTTATTATCGTGTAAATTATGTTTTATTTCTAAAAATTGAAAATTATTTTTAGAAATACTTGAAATAAGTGATGTGTTTACTGAGCAATATATTTTCGATAAGACGTTGTATAATACTTATATTTAGCTCAAATAATACCAATTCTTATTTGAAATGAGCGTAAAAGAAAATGAAGATTTTTTTCTTTATATGAATTACAAAAATACAAGAATAGCCTTAGCTACGGTTTCTTTTTTTAATGAGATAAAGAGGGAAAAAGAACGTTTTATTGGGCTTATTTTAAGTAAGAATTGGTACAACAAGTGTTTTGAAGCTTAAAAGATAAATTTAGTCCGCTCTTTACTTAAAAATATAGATCCATCCAGATTTTGTTGTAGAGCCTTCATCATTTACCAATTCGATATGATAAAAATATGATCCTTCTGGTAAGGATTTTGAATTATTTTTATACACTCCTGTCCAATTGTTTTGATAATTTTTAGTCTCAAAAACAACTCTTCCATATCTATTAAATACCTTTAAATAGTTAACAGTATAATCAGCTAAACCTCCAATTATCCAAGGCATTCTTTCTCCATTTTTGCTTCCTATTGCATCTGATACTTTTATTGATAATTCATCATCATCCTTATTAAACACAGGCAAATCATCAATTACAAGGCCATTATAATTAACATCTGTAGAAATAATAATAAAACTTATTTCATAATCAATATCACCATCAACAATAGTATCGTCCACCCCTGTTATGGTAACTTCTACACCTGTATTCCAAGATATTGCTGGTATGCTTACTGTTGCTGGCACTACTCCTTCTGCTGTATTACTACTAAATAAACTAACTGTAACTGTTGCTGTGGGTTCGGTACTTAAGCTTAGGTTAAATGTTGCGCTGGTTCCGTCTTCTGCAGTATTTCCGCTTATTGAACCAACTATAACTGCTGCAACGTTTATATCAGTATTAACTACCGATACATCAGCTATTGTACTTCCGTCTAAAACATTATAATTTTCATCGACTGAGGAAACATTGCCTGATATAATGCTATAATTAATATCGCCATCTACCGTATCATCAGAAACTCCTGTTACTGTAACCTCTACACCGGTATTCCAATATGCTGCTGGGATATTTACTGTTGCGGGGACTATTCCTTCTCCTACATCGCTACTAGATAAACTTACTGTAACTGCTGCTGTAGGTTCAGAACTTAAGCTTAGATTAAATGTTGCGCTGGTTCCGTCTTCTGCAGTATTTCCGCTTATTGGATCAACAATAACTGCTGCAATTGTTGCTATATTTACATCAGTATTAACTACCGATACATCAGCTATTGTACTTCCGTCTAAAACATTATAATTTTCATCATCTGATAAAACATTGCCTGTTATAATGCTATAATTAATATCGCCATCTACCATATCATCAGCAACACCTGTTACTGTAACCTCTACACCGGTATTCCAAGATGCTGCTGGGATATTTACTGTTGTGGTTACTATTCCTTCTCCTACATCGCTACTAGATAAACTTACTGTAACTGCTGCTGTGGGTTCGGTACTTAAGCTTATATTAAATGTTGCACTGCTTCCGTCTTCTGCAGTATTTCCGCTTATTGAACCAATTATAATGGTTGGACTTGCACTTATTGAAACAGTAACTATATCTGTATCTGTATTTCCTAAGACATCTGTAACTGTAAGTGTTATTGTATGTGCTCCTACTGGAAGATTAACTGTGGGAGAAGAACCTGTTACCACTCCTATAGTTGGAATACTCCAATTATAGCTAACGATATCATAATTTGAATCAAAACTATGATTTGCATCTAAAACTATTTCTTCTGTACCTGAATTATCAGTATCAAAAACAAGTATATCTTCTCCTGCATTGGCTTCTGGAGCAATATTATCCGATAGTGTAATCATAACAATATCTTCAGCTATAGCACCATCGTTATCCGTAACTATTAATTCTATTCCATATGTTCCTGTTGGCAGTACAACATTAGCCGTAATACCATTGTATGTTCCTAAACCCGGTATTTTCCATGTATAACCAATAATCTCTCCATCTAAATCTTCACTTTCCATGGCATTCAACGTTACCATACTTTCGCTAGTGGAATGTATAAATTGATCTGAACCTGCATTGGCTATAGGTAAATTATTTGTTGGGGAAGAAGCAACTGTTATGCTAAAATCTACATAGTCTACTGCATCAGAAACATCTGTTACTTCTAAAATAGCCTCGTGGTTACCTACTGGAATATCAATATGCATTATGGGCGATGCACTAGTAAATACGCCTATTTCTGGAATAGTCCATTTATAATATAGTATTTCATTATCCAAGTCTTCGCTTGTAGATGCATTTAATATTACCTCTTCTTTACCATCTTCATCGGCATCAATTGCGGAATAATTTTCTGATCTTGCTATTGGAGCCATATTTGCTATTCCATCAAAAGGTAACATGGTGTTAGATAAATAGATGTCGTCTATATAAATTGTTTCTGCATTCCATCCATCAGCAGGTTCTATCTGTCTATTTAGCCAAACTTGCAACTGATAAAGATCATAGGTGTCCGATCCAAGATCAAACACAAAATCTTGCCATTCCGCTATAGCATCGCTACGCAGATTTGGAGAAGCATTATTACCAGAGCTTGTTCCTCTAGTCTGCACCGCATTATTAACATTAGAATAACTAGCTCTAATTTTCATATGTAGGTATCGTAGTCCTGGTGTTACTTCTGGTAAAAAAGGTATTTTTAATCCAACCAAAGAACTTGTTCTATTTCCTAAAGGATCAGATAACCCAGAACCTTCTAGCACTACTTTTAATACTTTTGTACTTGGATTGATACTACTAGATTCTGGATTGTCTACCACCTCAATATTTGCGGTTCTTAACGGTTCTATTTGTCCACTAGAATTGTTTTCAAAATCAAATAAAAACAAATCTCTAACTACGGTTAAATCATTTAAAACCTCAACTATGATATCATCTGAAGCAGTTGCTCCATTATTATCCGTAACTGTTAAAGTAACGGTGCTAACTCCTATTGGTAAATTTATTGTTGATGTAATTCCATATAAAGAGGCATAACCTTCTACATCCCATTTGTAGTTTACAATAGATCCGTCTAGATCAGAGCTCAGGCCAGCATTCAATTCAATCTGTTCAAACCCATCGTTTAGAATATCGGATACGCTAACATCTGATCCTGCTTTAGCAATAGGAATACTATTTGCCATATTTTGTTTGTATACTTCAAATTCTGAAATACCAAAACTATTACTTGTAATAGAACTTAATACCTTAACTCTTATATATTGTGCTATTACCCCAGATATATCTATATTATTATATAGTGATGAGTTTGCTGTTTCGGTTGCATGTAATACCCAATTAACTCCATCAATTGAGGTTTCTATATCATAATCAACTCCATAATTATCTGTTTCCCAATTCAGAACAACATTATTTAAGGTATATATGGATCCTAAATTAATGCCTACAAAACCTGGCAACCCTTCTGTATGGCTAAATAACGTACTTTCTCTATTATCATTTATCAATTCAAAAGACGGATTTACGATGAGGCCTGTTCCAAAAACTGATTTGAATAAAGCAATATTCTCTGTTCCATTATCAATAGTTATCGTTACCTGATCTTGATCGGTTTCTCCATCAATATCGGTAACAGTTAATATAAACTGATGTTCTCCTATTGGTAGTGTAGCTGTTGGGCTATTTTCATAAAACTCTAAGCTTCCATCTAATGATGTCCAATAAAATGATAAATCATGATCGTCCTCATCGATACTTTCCGAACCGTCTAAAACAATAGTTTTATAACCATCTTCATTTCCTAGTTCGTCTTCATCATAATATGTTTTGTCTATACCTGCATTTGCTATTGGTAAAATATTTGGATAGGTATTCCCATATGCTTTAATTTCTTGAATTCTAACATCTTGATGACTGGAATGCTCTAAAAATTCAAATCTAAAAAACTGCCCTGCTATTGGCGGATTAAAAGTTACGGAATAATTAGCACCAACATCTACATTGGTTTCGTCTATAACCGTATAATTTATTTCATCTAAAGAAACGTATAGTTTCCAATTTGAGCTTCTTAATGAGGCCGTATTAGAAAAAAAGTACTCTATTTCTTCAATAAGGTAAGGCTCTTCTAAACGAATAAATAAACGTTCTGGAATAGTGGATGGCACTTTTGGCGGCAGCAAATTATTTAAAGCCGACTGCCAAGGTCTACCTTCATCACCATCTACAGCACTAGAGGATGCTCTAGCCTTATTAGACTCGGTATCTGATGATGTCTCTGCTTCAAAAAACATATTTTTTCTTCCTTCTACTTCTATTTCTACTTCCGCTTGGTTAGCTAATCCTCCATCATCAGTAACCGTTAATGTTGCAATATAGTTACCCTTATCTAATGTTACTGTCGGAGTAATTCCATAAAATGGAGATGCTGCAACACCAGAGATATCCCATCGATACTCAACAATAGTACCTACCAAATCTGTACTTAATACACCGCTTAAATTTACTTGTTCACTTCCATTATTATCATCGTCATTTACAAGTATTGCTGTTCCTGGATTGGCAATTGGAGCAACATTAGCAATAGTTGTGTCGCTAATAGTAATTGTAATGGTACCATGCTGTGCATTTGCTTCATACATAAAACTATCTATTAGAGACGGGCTATTGTTGTGAGTATAAGTAAGTGTGCTGCCAGAAAAACTAGTTGCTCCATTGGTAGCGTCGCCTACTAAACTAATAGTACTAAAGGTGTCTATGCTAACTGTTTCGCCTTTTAATACTGTTATATTATAATCTGTAGCTGCCGGACTTACTGTTATATTTACGGTCCCTGGTACAGAAACGGCTCCTACAAAATCTTCGATAGTATAGGTAAAAGAATCTGAACCACTGGTATCCATATTTGGAGTATAGCTAATAGTTTTATCTGAGTTAACTATAATTGTACCCTGCGAAGGTGGTGTATTAACTGTAATTGATAAGCCATTTTCTTTGTTTATACTAACATCATTATGCAAGACATTAAAGCGTTTTTCTAAATTGTAGTCCACTATAACATTATCTGAATTTGCTATTGGAGGTAATAACGTGGCCACCACATTAAGTTTTATATTAACTTTTCCCTTGTTTGTGGTTTCTAAAATAATTTCAGTCTCGCCAACAACCAATCCGTTTATGGTACATAAAGTAGCACTACCATTTAGTTGTGCTGTTGCAATAACTTCGTCTGTACTTATTGGACTAATAAACTCTAAACTAGCATCATCAAAAATTCTATCAAAATAATCAGAAATCAGTAATTGCTTAGTTGCACCAACTTCAATGGTAAATTCAACTATTCTTGTTTTCGGAACATCTCTTAACTCTTTATTTGATAAATCTGCATTACTAGCAGGTCCTAAAACGAGATTGGTAAAATTAATTTCTGGAGAATCGGGTTTAAAAACAGCACTAGGATCATACATTTCCTGACCAAAAACTCTTAGTATATTTCCACTAGCCAAACGTTGTGCATTTGTTTGTGTGCCAAAATTGCTAATATCTACTGGAGGAATACTATCTGGGTGTTGTTCTTTTTCTAAATATGATTTGTATAAAACACCATTGTGCTTAATCATATGGTTAGAAATTTTTCCATCTTTACTAACTACTACTTCTTCTTCTAATACATCAAAAGCACCTGTATCTGGAATTCCGATATAATGCAACTGTTGTCCTTTAAAACTAGGAAGCTTTAGTTTAACTCTGTTAAGAGCTTCTTCTGATAAAATTCCAAAGGTATTATCTATATAATAAGAATATTCTGGTCTGGTATGTCTTTTAGCAACATATATATTGTATATATTATTAAAATATCCACCATAAATACCTTGTTGACCTCCATTGTGCTCTAGCTTAAAGCCTTCTATAAAACCTTCTACATGTGGTTTGTAAAAAACTACACCTTTACCATTACTATGGGTATTAAAACCAGCAGCACCAATAGGATTATCTAAATCCCCTATCAATACCAAATTATCATATATGGTTGCTTTATTGTATTTTCTCCTAATCCCTATTTTTATACCCCAACCTACTAAATTTTCTATTTGATGGCCAAGTCCTGTATTATAATCATCTTTGGTAGAAATTGTAAAATTGGGAGAATACAAAATATTACCTCCATACCCATAACTGTTTTTCATTAAAAAACCATTTCCTTCTAGGTAATCTGCTCTACTGACTATTCCTTTAGTAGGGTCTAAACGACGATCGACACCATCAATAGATTGATTCCAAAATTGAAATCCATTTCCTGTAAAACCTGAAGCCACATTATCTTTTAAAAGCACAGTATGAGAATGAATCCAAAAACCATCACCAGCAGAACCAAATTCGTTAACATTGATTTCTGTTTTATCAGCATTAAAAAAACCAGGGTCTCCAGTAAAGTTCTCAATATTATTACCCAAGGTTCTAATTGATACATTATTAATAAAGGTTCCTATTTCATTTCCTACCTCGGCTACAAATGATGCTCCATCAACATCATAAGCTACATTATTATCTATATACGCTGCTCCTCTATGGTTTACAAAACCCCAGCCTACAGAACCGTCAACAACAGATCCTTTTACAATTCCAAATGAAGTTCCATCTGTTCCCGTACGATGAAAATGGCATGGATATCGTGCTATTGGATTGTGTGCAATTCTAGTAATATTACCCTCATCATCTCTTGCCATGTTTACCATGGTTTGTAATTTGTTGGTTCTTCCTAATTCATAAAAACCTACATAATTTAGCTCAACATTATTGGTATGCATAAACATAACATGGCCTCTAGATTTGGGTTCTGGACCATCCATTATTGTTCTATAACTACCCTCTTGAGTCATAATAATAACATTTCTTGTTAAGTTTATGACATGCATTTTTAATACTAGTCCTTCTTTGGTATGTTTTGGCAAAACATGATCGTATAATAGCTGCTTTTTAAACGAAACACTCCTACCGCCCAAACCTGTTATAACTCGTGCTTCATCTTCAATAGCATTTCTACTTGAACCTGCAAAAACTATTTTATCGCCAATCTTCCAATCTGTTGGCAGCTTATCTAATGTTACAGAAGTAGCTCCTACCAGTGCATTATTATAGGTAGCATAACCTGTTCTTTCCATTCCATACATTTTGGTAGTTCCATGGGCTATAAGTCCTAAACCCAAATGAGAAGGGTCATAGTCTGGGTCTGAAGGATTATTATTTACAAAATCTCCTTGATCTTCTATAATAAGTTTAGCTGTAATTCCTTCTGGAATAGGAGAAATAGCAGTTCCCATTTCAATTTCACTACCCATTACCCCAATTATCGTATCAACTTTTAAAGAACTGTTAGCTGTTGTAGAAAACTTTAGTGTACCATCTACCCGTATTGTTCTAATGGTTTGTTCTATATCCGAATCTACAAGAACTGTATGTCCACTTTCTATAAGTACTCTAGAACCTTCTGGCGGAACTATACCGCCCTCCCAAGTAGATCCCGAGCTCCAATCTCCACTTGTTACCGTTTTTATGGTAACAAATGAATACCTAACCAGGTTTAAGAAATCTGACATTTCTTTTACTTTTTTACTGTATTCCTGATAGTGAGACATTTCTCGATAAAGTGTTGGAGGAATATTCATCATATCTGTCCCCATTTCCATATTTAAATATCGAAACTGGCTAACTGATGCTATCGAAAAAGTTAAGGTTGGCTTGGCACTACCATTGCTCATAACATCTACAAGGTAATCTGACCCGCTAATTGTTATGGTGACCATATCTGTAATTCCTCTTTCGCTAGTAAAACTTAAAACTCCTCCTGCCTGTAGTTCTGGTGGGGAATAATCAGCATATATACATGTGGTAAAAAAAAGTAGTACACAAAACGATATTTTATAAATTGCTTTCATAAAAAAAGTAAGAAGAAATTTCATTAAAAGAATATGTCAATCAAAAACGAAAATAATTGTAACGCTACTACCAAACCTTATTAAAATAGAAGAAAATTGTAGTGCTATAAGATGAATTAAATTCATATTTCTATAGCAGAATCAACGTTTTAAAAAAGAGATAACAACCAATATTTTTGTAGTAAAGGTACTACAATACTAGTATAAAATGCTTTATTTGTTGTAAATACGGTAGATTTTAGGCATAACTGGGTTTTATTCGCGCATAACTGGGTTTATACATTACTTTACTCTTGATACTTAGTAATGTCTAAAAACACTTTTTACCATAGCAATCTAACCATAAGTCTCTTAGGGTCTTATTCGAATAAAAATGAGGCTAAGTTTTAAAAATAATATTTGACAAACACAGACTAATTGGTTTTTTTACTTGAATAGATTCCACTCAGCTATACTAAATGATAATTGAGCTTAACAAAAACACCATTTAACTACAGAAGCACATATGTGGTAAAACAACAATAGACTAATTGGTTTGTTTTGTGATAAACCGGTAACTTTTAAACATCAAAAAAAATGTTCTATAATCCCTGAAAATGGATTGCTTTTTTCTTCAAAAACCTCATCAAACTGAGTTATAAAAACAAAAAAATCGACAACCGATGAATAGAAACAATCAAATTGCCAAATTTGGTCTTAAGTAGCTGTTTTTATTTTAAAATAGCATTGTTTCACCATCTTCAGGAATCAATACCTTTTCTGAAAGACCATTCTTTTTCAATTCTTCTCGCAAACCTGCTCTTGTAGTTGGACAGTGATTTATGGATTCTAAATGGTTTGCAATTACTTTTCCAGGAGCTTTGCTAACATATGTCATTATCTCCTTCATTGTCATTAAAACAGGCTTAAAAAGATCAAACTGTGCACTTCCACATGCAGCAATACAGATATCTGGTTTGTATTCGGTTAATACTTTAGCTACTGCTTTTGTATATATGGTATCTGAACTGATATAAATGCGTTGCTGGTTGGCTAAGGCAATATAAAAGCCCATAACATTACCCATTGGCTTGGCTATAAATCCATAACCATGTTTTGCAGGAATTCCCTCAATGGTTCCGCCTAAAAAAGAGGTTTTGCTCCAATATTCAAGTGAATTGGCTATTAATAGTCCTTTCTTTTTTAAAATTGGCGCATCCTTAGCACTGCATGTAACAGGAATATTGTTCTTTTTTAAAAAACGAAAAGCAGCAGTATCTAAATGATCAGGATGACGATGTGTTATTAAACAATGGGTAACTCTAGACAATATTTCCTTTGCAACATCAGGAAGTGAAACTGTTGGGTTTTTTTGTGCCTTAAACCTAAAAAAAGTAAAAGGAGGTAATGTCCCTTTTTCTCCCAACATCGGGTCTATAAGTATAACATCAGTAGTAGTTTCAATAACAAGAGTTGCGTTTCTTAAGTGATGAATTTTTAACATAATCTTTTTTTTTACAAAGTAAAAGCAAGGGGTATTCTAATCCATTGATTCAAATCAAGATATGACTTTTGATACTCTTTTTAAAATCCTTATCGATTTATATTCCATATGAATAGGTTTTTTGAACCCTTTTTTATAATATTTAGGTATGGATATCTAGGCTAAATATTAGCTGAATTCAAGAAGTGATGAGCAAAAAAAAGAATAGAGGAAAAGAAGGCAGCGATGATGTGTTGTTTGGTAGTCAAAAAGCACATAAAACAATAACCGAAGCCATAAAAGACATGAACTACCTATTGAGTAGAGGCTTTGCAGAACGCTCCTCCACACAGCTAGTTGGCAATAGATACCGTCTAAACTCTCGTCAGCAAAATGCTGTAAGAGGTATGAGTGCTTCTTCTGAACAAATTACAAAACGAAAAGGTTCAGAAATTAATTCTAGCCTGCTAAACGGTGAAATCGCAATAATTGATGGACTAAATGTGCTTATTCTTCTAGAAAGTGCTTTATCTGACGCTTATTTATTTGAAGGTTTGGATGGTGCTATCAGAGACCTATCTAGTGTACATGGAACCTATAGAAAAGTAAACCAAACCCTAGAATCTATTCATTTAGTTGGAAAATTTTTAGATAATAATAGTGTTAAAAAAACAATATGGGTATTAGATAAACCAGTTTCTAATAGCGGAAGACTTAAAACATTATTATTAGAAATTGCGGAACAAGAAAATTACACTTGGGAAGTAATTTTGGATAACAATCCAGATCAATTATTAGCGGAAAGCAAGCATATTGCAATAAGTTCTGATGCCTGGATCTTAGATCGTGCAGAACGATGGTTTAATCTTGTTAAAGAAATTATTAGGCATAATATACCTAATGCAAGCATTGTAAAACCTAATTAAAAAATGTGATTCTAGCTTATCCGCTTTCGTATTCTACTGAGTGTTTCTGGAGTAATATTTAAATAGGATGCAATATGATATTGGGGAATAAGTTGTAGCCATTCTGGCTTATAAATTAGTAATTCTTGATACAATTCGTCTGGAGTTTTGGTCAGTCGATTGTACTCTAAGAGTTCTTTGTTTTTTAATAGTTTTTGAAAAGAAAGTTTTATAAATTCTACTCCACATTGGTATCTGCTTAAGAGTTCTAAATGTTGTGCTTTATCAATCAGAAACAACTCTATTTCTGTAATGCTTTCTTGATTTTTTTTGGTAGGTTCACCAGAATTAAAAGCCGATAAATCTGAAATAAACTGTGGTCTGGTATAAAAATTAATATTGGTTTCTTTTTCTTTAGAAGCATAGTATTCCCTCACAACTCCCCTATTTAGAAAACGCAACTGATTTTCGGAGTTGTATACCTCAAGAATACGGGTGCCTTTTGGAATAATCTTAGTCTCTACCAAAGCATATAGTTCTTCCAAGCCATGTTTGTTAAGCGGATATTCTGTTTCAAAGAACTTTGACATCTCCTTGAATTTCTCACTCTTAGCATAACTATAATCTTCTATTGCCATTAGATATCTCCTTTTTTGTCCATCTCGTTCAAATAATTTCCATTCACTAAATACCGTAAGTTTCGCTAATTTCTTTCATTACTTGCTCGTGAGTAAATATATTCCCTTCTTCAATATCTTTTAAGCCAGCGTTAATTAATAATTTTTCTGTTTCAGAAATATCATTAGACCAGTCAGAAGATGAAGAAACACTACTTTTAATAGTCTTCAGTTTAGAAAAAACGGATTCGTCTTTTAAACTTATCAGCCACTCCATTAATTTATATTTTTCTAATTGAATATCCATAGTAACTGTCTATTGTTCCCTAACAAAGGTATCAGTTTTTGAAATTAGTTATTTTATTTTCTAATTATTTTATACTTTTTTAGTCCATCATCAGTGTCCATTTTTATAATATAGACCGCTCTTCTAAGGGCTAAAACTGAAAACATATATTCAGATTGTGTTTCGTTATATTCTATGTTTTTTACTCGTTTTCCTGTCATATCAAAAATAGTTATTGAAGAAATAAATGTATTTCGATTGTTCTTAATAATTACATAATCGCTACTAGGGTTTGGGTAAATAGTAAAAAATTCCTTTTTTAAATTTTCAGAATTAATGACAACATCAACTGTAGCGGAGCATGTAGCTGTATTTCCTGATGAATCTGTTACCAAAAGCAGTACCGTATTTTGACCAATATCATCCTGAGTAAAGTCCGTAATATCAAGAGAGAATTGTAAACTGGCATCATCTGTACAGTTATCCGACGAGCCATTATTAATATCAGCTGCTGTGATGCTAGCATTTCCTGAAGTATCTAATTCCACCGTTATATTTTGACAAATTACTATTGGAGCAATGTTGTCTTGAACCGTTACTGTAGCATCGCAACTACCGGTGTTTCCTGAGGTATCCGTAACTGTTAAAGTAACGATTTTGTCCCCCAAATCAGAACAAGTAAAATTGGTTTGACTTAAAGCTAACACCAAATCGGCAGTTGCGGTACAATTATCTGAAACCCCATCATTGATATCTGCAATGGTAATACTTGCTGCTCCATTTGCATCAAGTTGTATTGTTCTGTTTTTGCAAACAACAATTGGTGCTTGATTATCCGATAGGCTTTCATAAGCTCCAATATCAATAGTAGTGTCTATAATTCTATCCTGACCAGCGATATCTGTAGTTGTGCTGTTTTTAGTATTATCACCTGCATTGAGCAATACACTACATTCAGATGGTAATAAACCATCATCAGTAGTTCCAAAAATAGCATCAATACCATTAGGGTTGCTACTATCTATAAAAGGATCTCCAAAAAGTGCTGTAAAATTATTAGAATTATCAACACCAAGAGCATCGGAAACATTGTACGAAGAGTCATTACTGATGGTAATAGCAGCCGATTCTGCATCGATATCACTAATTCCATTGGTTGAGGTGTTTCCATAAAAAACGGTATTATAAATGGACGTAGTCGTTGTGTTAAAAATATACAAACCACCACCCAGAATATCCGCAGAATTGCCAAAAAAGGTATTGTTAGTAAGTGTTATGTCTGAATTTATAAGATATATTCCTGCGCCATTTTCGGTAGCAGAATTGTTTATAAAAGACACATTGGTTACGCCGTCGTTATTGCCACTTAGACTAAAGATACCACCTCCGCTTCGTCCTACATTATTATTGACAAATGTGGAATTTAAAACATTAAATACACTATTAACACTACTAATATTATAAATTCCTCCGCCAAATAAGGCCGCATAATTATCTTCAAACAACACATCGGTCATAATTGGAGAGGAACCTATAATATAAAGTCCGCCACCATTAAGTCCACATTTGTTCCCAGTAAAATTTACACCTGTCATTTCTGAATTTGAATTAAAACTATAAATTGCACCACCAGCAACATCTGCATTATTCCTACTAAAAGAAACATCAGTAATTATTGGGGCAGAGGTGTCATTATTGATAGCTCCACCAGAACCATTCGCATTATTTTCTGTAAACTCAAGTTGCGTCAATATTGGGGAGGAAGTCGCATTAAACATACCGCCACCAGCAGTTGAAAAAATTTCTTGATTCGCATAGATTATTGAGGGTGAACTTGCAGTATTCCCGCCTTTAATTATAAAACCTTCTATTAACGTATTGTTGCTAAGGTTTGCGGTAACGATAACGTGATATGCATTTTCGCTATTATTAGAAAAACCAAGGGTGCTTCCACTTCCAGTAACGATATCATCCTCAAGAAAATCACCACTTAGTATACTTGGGTTGTCTAAATCTTGTGTATCCGTTGTAGTATCATAACCACCTTTAATAATAAGGTCTTTGTTTAAATGAAATGCAAAATATTTGGCATCAGTAGCAATCCCATCTGGGGATTCGGTTGGTAAATAACTGCCTTGGGCTACGTGGATTTCTGTGTCTGCACATACATTGTCCATAGCAACTTGTAAATCCCTGAAAGCTGTTGCAAAACTTAAACCATCGCCTGTATTATCTGGGCGACTGGCATCGACATAATAAATTATTCCATCGGAAGATTGATTCTCATAAGCACCAATATCTATGGTCGTGTCAAAAATTCGGGATTCTCCTGTTATATCAGTCAACTCAGAATTGAAGCTATTATCACCCAGATTATTTAGAAAACAATTTGGTATTAAGCCATCGTCTGTAGTACCAAATACATCATCGGCGCCATCTGGGTCGTTACTGCCTATAAATGGATTGGATATTAATGTCACAAAATTTGATCCAGCATCAAGATTACCTTCTGCAAAATCCGACGCATTATTGCTGGATGCCGCTGCTATGTTATTACCAAAAATAGTTCCACCACTAGAAGTCGCTGTGTTTTCATAAAACACGGTATTGTATAAGGTAGGTGTAGACACATTATTAAAAAGTGCGCCACCTTCTTCGGCTGTGTTTTTAAAAAATGTCACATTTCTTAAAACAGCATGCGATGTTACCAGGTATAAACCGCCGCTTTCTGCATCTGATGAGTTTTCGGTAAAGAGTACATTGGTTAAGGTTGGATTAGAGCTTACCATATTCATTCCGCCACCTTGAAAACTTGCATGATTTTTAGAAAAAACGACATTAACCAAGTCAAGATTAGAACTTAAACCGTACAAACTACCACCTATAGAAGCAGAATTCCTTATAAACTTAACATTATTTAATGTGGTTTCATTAGCAGTATGGGTATAGATTGCGCCACCAATAGAGCTTGAATTGTCATTGAAGCTAGCATTTGTAATGGTGAAATTGGCAATAAAAGTGTATATACCAGCACCAAAAGAACTCTTGTTTTCAGAAAAGGCAACATCTGTTAAAATAGGATGTGCTCCATCTCCGTTATAAACAGTACCAAACGCACTTGTGTTTTTAATAAATGTACTATTACTTATGTTTGGACTCGAATTGTTGTTATACATAGCGCTTCCATATAACCCAGAACTATTACCTTCAAAAGATAAATAGGAAAGGCTAGGAGAAGACATGATGTTATAAAACGCACCATTATTTGGTGCATATTGCATGTCATTATATGTAATGTTAGCTCCGCCATTCGCATTAGCACCTATAATATTAAAGCCTTCAAAAAGTGCCGTATTTGTTAAACCAAAACTTATAATAATATGATAAGCATTTTCGTCATTATTACTAATAGCTAATGTGCTACCGCTACCACTTACACTATCATCGTTATTAAAATCGCCAGAAAGTATACTTGGTGTATTTACATCTTGTATACCACTTCCCGTATTGTAACCGCCTTTTATAACCATATCTTTATCTAAATGAAAAGCAAAATCTCTAGAATCTACAGAAATCGCATCTGGCGATTCGGTAGGAAAATAAGTGCCTTGTGCAACACGAATTTCTGAACCTGTACAAGCATTATCTATTGCCACTTGCAGGTCTTTGTAGGCTGTTGCAAAGCTAAATCCGTCGCCTGTATTATCAGGGCGAGATGCATCTACAAATAGCGTTATTGGTATTGTTAATGCACTTGTTGTTGCAGCAATAGCAAATGTAAATGGGTCATGGTCGCTATCAGAATTAGCAATGCTTACTGTGGCTGTATTTTCGCCTTCGTTAAAACATTGTGCAGTAAATGTTACCGTAAATGTGGTGCTAGCTCCTCCCAAAACTGTAGTAGATGCTGGCTGACTTGTTATGCTGAAATCTGAATTATCTACAGTAACATAGTCTGGAGCACTTCCATCCAAAGTTAAACCTAAACTTCCAATATTTTCAATCGTAAATGTTTTACTAATGGAATTACCCGCTTCTATAGTTCCAAAACTGGTATCATCGGTAAGTGAAGGTGTGCTGTCTTCGAAAGCGATATTAATACCATTTCCAGAAACGGTAAACGTGGATTGACTTTCGTAAGCACCTATATCAATCGTCGTTTCATTAATTCTAGATTGTCTAGCAATATCGACAGGGTTTACATTTCCTGAGTTATTTCCGGCATTAATTATTAGTACAGTTGACGGGAAGAGGCCATCATCTTCAGTTCTATAAACACCATCTAATCCTGCTGGGTTGCTGCTGTCTAAAAATGGGTCTGATGCAGAAGATAAATCTACAAAAACACCAAGACTAGTAATATTTCCACCAGTACCATCTGAGGCATTGTGCGATGAAGAAGCATCAATATTGTCGCCGCTAATATCGGCACCGCTACTTGTTCCTATATTTCCGTAGAAAATAGTATTGTGCAATAAAGGTGTTGCATTACTATTGTATAATCCGCCACCGCTACTTGCTGTATTATTAGTAAACGTTACGCTGGTTAGGGTTGAATTATTATTTGAAAGATACAAACCGCCACCTTCATTTAGTGCGCCGTTGTTTACAAATAGCACATTGTTTAATGTAGTTAAAGACCCAACATTGTTTAACATACCGCCACCATCTATAGTAACTTGATTGTTTGCAAAAACCACATTGGTTAATAATGTAAGCGATGCATTTGTGTTTTGCATACCACCTGCATTTGCAGCTGTATTATTGGTGATACTCACATCAAAAACTCTTGGTGAAGCGCCATCTGTATTATAAATACCTCCAGCTGTAATGGCATTATTGGCATCAATTATACATTTGGTAATTGTAGGAGAGGAACTTGCCGTGTTATAAATACCACCACCAGCACCTCTTAAAATATCTTCGGTTTCGTAGCTAATAGAACTAACCGAATTTGCATTTCCGTTTTCAATTTTAAAGTTTTCAATTATAGCGGCATTAGTCAGGTTTATGGTTACCAAAACGTGGTAGCTATTGTCGGTAGCATCATTTAATACCCCAATATCGCCATTTAAAACACTTGGATTCAGTACATCTTGAACTTCTGTTGCGGCATCGTAACCACCTTTTATGGTAAGGTCTTTACTTAAATGAAACGCTAAATTCCTACCATCTAAAGTTACATTATCTGGCGATTCGGTTGGGAAATAAATACCTTGAGCTACGCGTATTTCGGTGTCTGCACATACATTGTCCATAGCTACTTGTAAATCTCTATAGGCTGTGGCAAAACTTAAACCATCACCTGTATTGTCTGGGCGACTAGCATCGACATAATAAATAGTTCCTGTAGAAGATTGATTTTCGTAAGCACCAATATCTATAGTGGAATCAACCTCTCGATCATTTCCTGCAATATCATCATTTTCAGTATTAGCCGAATTATCTCCCAAATTTATAAGTGTACAATTAGGGCGTAATCCATCGTCTTCAGTATTAAAAATACCATCCGCACCTTCGGGAAGGCTTGAATTGATAAAAGGCGATTGGGAGGCTGATAAATCTATAAAACTGGCACCTGCATCAATATTTCCCTCTAAAACATCAGAGGCATTATTATCTGAAGACGCATCCACATTATCACCAAAAATTGCATCACCGCTAGTGGTAGCCATATTCCCATAGAATACCGAATTAAATACTATTGGAGACGATGAGCTTGAATTGTATATTGCACCACCTTCATTGGCTGTGTTTTCAAAAAACGTAGCATTGATGATGGTTATGGATGTATTAGAATTATATATTGCGCCTCCAAGGCTTGAAGTTCCTGTGGCGTTATTATTATTAAAACTAACATTGGTTAAGCTTACCGTAGCATCAGAATTGTACATGCCTGCTCCTCTACTAGAATCATCATCAGCAATATTATTATTAAAACTAACATTGGTTAAGGTTGGCAAGGCTTCGAAATTGTACATACCAGCACCGCGACTTGCAAAATCAAAAATATAATTATTTGTAAAACTTACGTTGCTTAAGTTAGGCGCACATAAACTAGAATTGTACATTCCGCCTCCCCTATGGGCAGTATTTCCCTCAAAAATGACATCTGTTATTCTAGGCGACGAATTAGAAACGTTAAATATTCCACCGCCTCTATCTTCGGTTCCATTGTTTGTAAATTCGCTATCATCAATTTTAGGAGAGGATTCAATGTTGTACATGCCGCCACCTCGATTTGCAAAATTTTCTGTATAATTAACATTATCAAGTGTTGGATTTGCGTTGTTGAGGTAGATTCCGGCGCCATAACCTGAAAAATAAGTTAGTCCAAAATAGGTTTTATTGACAGCGCCATTGGCATGACCACCTTGAATACTAAGACCTTCTAATTCGGTATCTCTCGTAATATTTGCAGCAATAAATACATGGTATGCATTTTCTGTATTTCCGCTAAAAGCTAAGGTGTTGCCACTTCCTGTAACCAGATCATCGCCATTAAAATCACCACTTAAAATAGTGGTATTTGCTTGGTAATCAGGAAATCCTGTTATGGCATTATAACTACCTGAAATTCTAATATCTTTATTAATATGAAAGGCTCTGTCTCTACTATCTGCCGTTGAATCGTCTGGAGCATCGGTGGGAAGATAGATGCCTTCTGCCATAATAATATTTGCTCCTGTACAAGCAATGTCTATAGCAAATTGTAAATCTCTATAAGCCGTAGGAAAGGTTAATCCATCGCCACTATTATCTGGGCGACTACTATCGACATAAATATTTATGGGTACGTTTTGATTTTCGTAAGCGCCAATATCAATGGTTCGTCTTTTTCTATCTTGACCTGTAATATCATTGGATTCACTATTTGCGCTATTAAGACCAAGGTTGGCAAGGGTACAATTGGGGATTAATCCATCGTCTGTCGTGCCATAAATATTATCTGCTCCGTCAGGATCTGTACTATCCTCAAATGGGTCTGATATTAATGTTATAAAATCTGCTCCAGCACTAATATTGCCACCAGTACCATCAGAAGCGTTGTTGGATGAAGACGCATTAATATCACCAATAATATCTGAACCTGTCATACCAGCTGTGTTCCCATAAAAAACGGTATTGTATAGTTCAGGAGAAGATGTCGCAGATGTGTTTTCTAGACCGCCACCTATATCGGCATAATTCCCTGAAAAAGTAGCGTTATTTATAATAGGAGAAGAAGAAATATTCAACATTCCGCCGCCTTGTGAAGCATCATTTCCTGAAAAGAGAGCGTTGGTTAAGTTGGGAGTGGAGAAAGTGTTATTTAGTCCTCCGCCATTAAGTGCTATATTCTCCGCAAATACGACATTGGTTAGGATAGAAGAGGAAAAAACAATGAACATTCCGCCGCCAGATTCTGCAGAATTTCTAGAAAAAATCACTTTATTTATGGTAGGCGATGAGGTGTTGTTGTACATGCCTCCACCAATATTTTGACTGATGGATTGCCCTGAGTATTGAATTGAAGACGCATTGTCTGCATTTCCGCCTAGAATACTAAAGCCTTCTATTAGTGAAGTATCGCTTAGGTTGACCGTAAGAAAAACACGGTAGGCATTTCCTGTATTTCCTGTTATATTTAAGGTACTGCCACTTCCAGAAACCACATCATCATTATTGAAATCGCCTGATAAGATTGATGGTGTGTTTAAATCTTGAATACCAGAAGTTGCATCGAATCCACCTTTTATTATAAGGTCTTTATCAAAATGAAAAGCTCTATTTCTTAAGTCTGTTGTTGTGCCGTCAGGACTTTCTGTTGGTAAATAAGTGCCTTGAGCTACTCTTATTTCTGAACCTTCACAAGCACCATCCATTGCATATTGTAAATCTTTAAAGGCTGTAGCAAAAGAAAGTCCATTACCCGAATTATCTGGTCGAAAAGCATCTACGAATAGCGTTGTAACCATGTTGGGAAATTGATTTTCATAAGCTCCAATATCAATAGACATATCAAATATTCGGTTTTGACTAGCTATATCTATCATTTCGGTATTCTGGGAGTTAGCACCCGCATTTAGTAATACCCCACAACTAAGTGGAATGAGACCATCATCTATGTTTCCAAAAATATTATCTGCGCCATCTGCATCAGTACTATTAGTAAACGGATCTGTACTAAGCATAATATAACCTGTACCTGCACCAAGCCCACCTAAATCTACATCAGATGCATTATACGAAGACAAAGGATCAACAGCATTGCCTTCTATACTTGTAGGAGCACTATTAGAATCATTATCATAAAAAACCGTATTATATAAAATGGGATTAGAAGTCGTTTCGTTTAGCATGCCTCCAGAAGTAGCTCCCGAATTACCTACAAATGTTACATTGACTAATGTAGCGTGCGCACTCTCTGAATTAAACATTCCGGCGCCTTTAGAACTTGCTAAATTTTGATAAAACACGACATTTGTTAAGGTGGGTTCTGAAGATTCGCTAAACATACCACCTCCTTTTGCTGCTGTATTACCAATAAAAAAAACATTGATAAACTCAGCATCCGCATTATCTTGATTTGCAACACCACCACCTGCATCGGCTGTGTTATTTTTAAAAACAACCTGATTAAAACTTGGTGTAGAAAATTCAATGAATGCACCACCACCATCATTAGAGGCATTATTACCTTCAAAAAGAACTTGCGATAGTGTAGAGGAAGAAGCCGATTCTTCGTACATGCCAGCTCCATTTGCAGAGACGTTATTGTTAAAGATAGCATCTGAAATTGAAGGTGAAGCACTTCTATTAAACAGTCCTCCTCCAGCATTTTTTGAAGAATTATCTTTAAAAATCATGTTCGTTAATTGCAAATTCGAAGAGAAATTAAATAATCCACCACCTAAAAAACTTTCAAATCCAGAACTTGAATAAAGTATTGCTGCACTTGTATTATTTGCATTTCCGCCAGATATTTCAAAATTATCTAATACAGCCACATCAGAAAGATTTGCTATAATAAATACATGGAGTGCATTTTCTGAATTACCTGTTGTGGCATCATCGCCATTAAAATCACCACTTAAAACAGAAGGTACACTCAAATCTTGAATCCCTGTTATGGCATTATACCCACCTTTTATAATTAAATCTTTATCAAAATGAAAGGCGCGCTTTCTGGCATCTGTAGTTGTACCATCTGGATTATCGGTAGGTAAATAAGTACCTTGAGCTACGCGGATTTCATCATCTGCTACAGCAATATCTAGCGCCGTTTGTAAATCGACATATGCATCTATAAATGAGGTTCCATTGCTTGCGCCAGTGGCATTTATGTTTACATAATGTGTTTGTTGAGCATTAAGTGAAAGTAGGGGAAATAAACTTAGTAAGAATAAATAACAAATATATCGTACCCGAAAATTACTAAAATAGTTCTGTTTCATATTGATGGGTTTTGTAGCATAGTTGAATTAAATGTTTTTACACTTATTCCAACAGCATCATTATTACTAAACTAAATATGGTAAAAATCTAAGCTAATTATAAAAGCAAGATCTGAGGTTTTTTTAAGTAGTTCTCCCTACAAGATAAGAAATTAAATTAATGATTTGGAGTTTTTAAGTATTCATCAACAGGAACATTTACATCAATTAAGTTATTAGCACAAGAAAACATAATCTCTCATGCTTTAGGTATAAATAAACGAGCCTTTATAATTAATATTAAAGAAAACGGAAATATCAAAAATTAGATGACCTTTCTTCTGGTTTGGTAAAATTCAACACTATGCATTTAAATCAGGATTAAAAATTAGTTGTTTAATGGTTTATACTACATTTAATATTTCAGTGAATACCCTATTTGACTGTTTTTCATTATAATATAAATTTACATTATAATATTTTGTTCGTGATTATCCTTTAAGTCCATTTCGTAAAACCCCATAAAAATGAAAACAATTTTAAGAATAGTTATCATTACGTTACTAGGTTTACAAACAAATGCCCAATGCTTACAATCGTCTTCAGGGGATATTGTTTCTGGGATAAATGCCAGTTCGTGGGGACAAAGTGTGCAGGCAGAATTTAGTGGAGAATTGCAATTTTTTTCATTTAATGCCGCAACAAATATACCGACTACTGCTACTCTTACTATTTCGGACGGCATTGATTGTAGTGCTAATACCATACATAGTCAGGCTATTTCATCAATAGTTGATGGCAATAACACCATTACCCTTAGCAATACCATAGCAATAATTGCAGGAAACTACTATTATTTTAGGGTAAGTACAGATGATGAAAGTACTTGGACAATTAGATTTGATACAAAAAGTGAGGTTATTGGTAATCTATCTACCTATGAAAAGGATGCTTCTTCATCTTCATGTGCTAGAAATTTTTCTAAATATGATTGGAGTTTTTCAATAGGTCTAACACCTCCGAAAGTACATTGTATAATAGCATCTGAGGGAGATAGTATTTCTGGTCTTAATAGAAGTTCTTGGGGACAGAGTTTTGAAGCTTCCTGTAACGGAGAACTTCAATCCATTACTTTTAATTCGGCAACTCAGATCTCTTCTTCTGCTACAATGGTAATTAGAGATGGTACTACTTGCAATGCTAATGTGCTATATAGTCAATCAATCTCTTCAATAATTGATGGAGTCAATACCATTGAACTTAAAACTCTTATAGCAGTATCTACAGCTAACACATATTATTTTAGCATTAATACCGATGATGAAAGTGTTTGGAAAATTAGGTTCAATACTAAAGATCAGGTTGCTGGAAATTTACATACCTATCAAAAGGCATCTTCACCTTTTACATCTTGTGAAAGAAGTTTATTAAATTATGATTGGAACTTTTCAGTAAATATCACTTCTAATGAATGTGTTACCTCATCAACAGAAAACATACTCGATAACCTAACCAGAAGTTCTTGGGGACAAAACTTTCAGGCAGAATATAACGGTTTGCTGCAATCTATTTCTTTTGAATCGGCAACAAACTTATCTTCTTCTGCTACTATTGCCATTAAAAATGGCAATAATTGTAACTCTACCACCCTTTACAGTCAAAATATGAGCTCTATTATTGAAGGGGTCAATACAGTGGATCTAAATAGCCCAATGAACCTTTCTTCAGGAGATTATTATTATTTTAGTATTACGACCAATGATGGTGCCGAATGGAAGATTAACTATAACGATACAAGCCTAGTACTTGGAAACTTACAAACCTATACTGACGATGATACGGCTAACTCTTGTGCATGGGATTTTATCGACTATGATTGGAATTATTCGCTTGAAATAACACCTAGTCCATGTGCTATAACATCGTCAGGTATCAGGATTAGCTTAAATAAAAGCAGTTGGGGACAAAGTTTTCAGTCTGAATGTGATGGACAACTTCAATCGATTTCTTTTAACTCCGCTTCCGATATTTCAACCACTGCTACCATCACTATAAAAAACGGATTGGATTGTAATGCCGCTGTGCTCTATAGCCAAAGTATCCCATTAATAAGCAATGGTACCAATGCCGTTATTTTAGATAATCCGATAACTGTAAGCAATGGTGCTGATTATTACTTTAGTGTACAAACCGACGATGACAGTAATTGGAACATCCGATTTAACAGCAAAAATCAAGTAAATGGAAATTTACATACCTATGAAAAGGGAGAAGCACCTTCGACCTGTGCAAGAAGTTTTGTAAACTTTGATTGGGATTTCTCTATTGAAATTGGCGATCCTGCAATTATGGGGGAAAATATTGATCTATTTATATTGGCAGGACAATCCAATGCACAGGGATGGCAAGGTAATGCTGCCTATTATCCCGAAGACCCACAGCAATTAGATAGCCTAATACGACTTGATTACACCTATATAGAAAATACAAGTTCTGATGGGTGGATAGCCATGGAGCCACAAGAAGGTAGATTTGAGGATGGGCATTTTGGCCTTGAAGTGAGTTTTAGCAGAAAACTTATAGAAGCGGGTTACAATCCAGCCATTTTTAAGTTTTCTAAAGGTGCATCTGGTCTTAATGGTAGCTGGAAAATTCCAGGTGACGACGGATATTATGATGATATGATTATTAAATTGAATACACGTATTACACAGTTAGAAAGTTTAGGACATACCGTTACTATAAGAGGTTTTATTTGGATTCAAGGAGAATCAGATTCAGGAAGTGTTACTTCAAGCAATGCCTATTTTGATAACCTTACTAAACTTCTTAGCGATTTACGAAATAATGTTGCTAAGAATGATGCACTGCCAATTATTCTGGGAATTGATGAGCAACATGAACACGTTGTAGCAAATCCAACAGTTTTAGAAGCACAACAAACCATTGCTAATAATGATGCGCATATAAAATTTACCTCTATGTATGGTTTAGAAAAAAAAGATACGACGCATCTTACACCAGCTGGTTTAGTAGCGCATGGTGAAGTGGTATATAATGCCATGATTTGTTTATTATCTAACAATACCTCAAGTGAGTGTGAGCCTGAATTAAACCCGATAACCAATACTGTGACGAGATCTGCAAGTGAACTTAAGAACACCGTTATAGCTTATCCAAACCCTACAGAAAGCATCATTACCATTAAAGATGCAAAGAGTAGCTTAGAACATATTAAAATCTACAATGCTGCCGGTATAGAAGTCACTAAGCAAGTGAGCTTTTTATATGGTGATAAAACAGAATTAACCTTTGATTTATCAAAATTAAAGACGGGTATTTATTATATTAAAACAAATGCTACAACTAAGGCTGTTTATAAAAAATAATTGTTTTGGCTGCCTCGACAAAAGGTTTTATAAGAAACTAAAAATCCAATTTGTACTCGTACTGCTCTTTTTAGTGTTACTACTGCTTTCTCTTTACGAGATGCTAAAGCTAGAGTAGCTTACGTTTCTTAAAACATAAAAAACCACCTCGTTAAAGGTGGCTTACTCTATATTTTATTACTCATAATCGGCACAGAAAACATTTCTGCGCTAACTACGTGGATGGTATATCAGCCATCGGGTGCACGTTACATTGCCGAAGTAATATACAGCGACACCAACCTTTCCGATTACCTCATTGGTAAAAAAGTAGCAAAAATTTGGGAACAGTAGTTTTGTGACACAAGAATGAAAAATATATTTCTAAAACACAAAAAACCACAACATTGCTGCTGTGGCTCATGTTATTTGTATTTCTTACTCGTTATCGGTACAAGCGGGACGCTTGCACCAGCAGGAGGCTAATATTTTCTGTCTTTGTACTTTTAAAACTTCGCTTTTGCTTAGTTTGCCGCTAAGTCAGAGACTTTGCGCAGCGGGTAGCACGTTTACGGCATATCTGAGCCATCTGGTTTGCTATATTTTACTACTCATTCTCGGCATAGAATACAATTCTACGCTAGCACGTTTACGGCATATCCGAGCTATCTGGCTAACAAGCGTGACGCTTGCACCAGCAGGAGGCACGTTTACGGCATATCCGAACCATCTGGGTAGTTATAAAATGAAGGTATAGACCTCCATTTCTTCTTGCTACTGGATAAGCCACAACATTGCTGATATAGCTTATCTTTTTGTATTTCTTACTCGTTATCGGTAACAAGCGTGACGCTTGCACCAGCAGGGGGCTTATTCTGTATTTTACTACTCATAATCGGCACAGAAAACATTTCTGCGCAAGCACGTTTACGGCATATCCGAGCCATCCTTTAGATTAGCATCTCATATTTTATGATTAAATTATAAAAAGAACGGACCATCTGGTATATCTGCGATCTGGTAAACAAAAACAACTCGTATAAAAAAACACAACATTGCTGCTGTGAATCATATTTCGTATCTTTCTTAATTGTTACCGCCACTCGTTAAAAACTTGCGGTAACGGGATTAAAAAGAATCTTTAATAAAGTAATAAATGATGAAAATCTCTGAGGTTTTAACCTACATGTTATTGACAATCACGTGTTTTGTTAGTACTCTTGTTATAGTATTTAAAACGGAATATAGTATCCTTGTTTTTATACCGATAATTATCTACGCTATAGTTGTAGTTATAATGATTAAAAATAAAAGAATAATAGAATATGTAAAAGATGATTTTAAAAAGCTCGGATACGAACTCATCTCTGAAAGACCTCTTAAATCTTCTGAATCTAAGATTGAAATAGTTCCTACAATTTTATTAAATACAACTCCTATCAAAAAACACAAAAATAAATACTCTAGAATATTTACAGCTAAAAACAGAAAAGGAAAACTAGTTGAACTAAATACAATTGTTACAGAAAGATATAATGGCATAATTGAAATTGAAATAAAAAACAAAAAAACCATTTCAATATAGCTATCAAATAGAATCTTTAGTAAAGCTATAGGCTATTTCTGCAAACAATTGATGATAAACCGTTATGTCTTTTTTTTTAACAAAAAATGAAACTAGGTAATTTTCTTTAACCCCTTCTATTAGATATTGTTCTATAAATACTTCTTTGCCATTAATTGAGATTACTTGTTGTGTATAGATAGAACTAAATCCATTTATCTCTATTTCTTTTTGTAATAAAATTTCATGACTATCTCCAATATCATTCTGATTAATTAATATGTTTGAAGCATCATGTAAGCTTAATAAAGAGTCTTTTCTTATCAAAGTTATATTCCCATTTGGCTGACTAGGGGTGTTGTAAGAAAAAGACAAAGGCATACTTTTGTGAATATTTGTTTTAAATTTCCAATCATTAGGAATATTTAATTTAAATATTTCATTTGAGAATATAATCCATTCTATTGTATTTGATCCATTATATGTTTTTTGAGAATATACCCACGTCCCTTTTTTTAAACCGTTGGAATATGAGCCAGATGCTATTAAGTCCCCTCTATCATTATAGTAGTTCCATTTCCCAACTCTTTTATTATTAATTGAAAACTGACCTTCAAAAGTCTTATCCATTTTTTTAACAGTATCTGAACAGCTCCAAGAAACAAATAGTGCAGCTAATAGAAATAAATTCCAAAACTTATTTATCACCATCTCGATCATTTAATTTAACTTCTACTTTAACCGATGCTTCTAGACCAACAAGTAGAGCTATCCGACCTCCAAATTCAATAGATGCTGATGTGTAACCATCACCTTTTGTAACTCCCATAGCAACAGGGCCAACAATAAATTTTCCAGAAGCACTTGTATCACTACCAATTGTTCCAGTTGTCTCTCCAATAGAAGCATGTTCCTCTATCTTAGTGCTTGCAGTATGTTTTACACCAGTGCTAGCTCCTATACCTGCAGGCGCTATAGCTCCTATCTCTAAAGCGCTTTCTGTGTTGAAAGTATCATCTTTTCCTGCATAATTTAAATTAGACGTGTTTTCTATTCCTTCATAAGAGGATTTAGCTCCTATTTTAGCAGAACCAGCTTCTAAGCTAATAGCATTAACATCTGCTCCAATGGCATCACTAATTTGAAACGCGGCCTGAACTCCAACTGTTCCCTTAGCCTCAGCAGAAACCTCTGTCTCTGTTCTATTAAGAATACTCCTTGTCGCTTCACCCAAACCTTTTGCAAAACTACTTACTGTCTCACTAACTTTTCTCTTAACATACGATACCGCAGCTGATCTTACTTTTTTTAATGCCCTAGTAATTGGATTTCCAGGTCCCGTTGGAGCCATTCCATCATAATCAATAAAATAAACAGGGTTATCAAAAGCATAATTATAAGGAGAGTGTCTTCTCATCTGGTCAGCAAGCGGATCAATATTCATCCATCTTCCTAATGCAGGGTCATAATTCCTTGCTGTAACATCATACCAATCTAAACCAAGCTCTTCACCATATTCTTTTCCTCCAAACCCAAATTTCTTAGCAGTACCATTTCCTAAAGGGCTTTGGATATTATTATACCCTTTATGAGTAAGCCCAAAAGGATAATAGTTTTTCTCATCAATAATTTCTGTTAGATTAGGATCGGAACTTACTGTGATTTCACCATCTCCATTCACATCTTGGTAAGACAGTCTTATGTTCCCTAAATGGTCTTTATATTGGTAGATGTACTCAAAAGCGCCGTTATTATTGTTAACATAGCCCTCTGGATGGTTAAAGAATTCTAAAACATTGTTTTTATAGATGTAGTTACCAGCATAAGATTGGGTAGTTCCATCACTAACAATCTTACGTTGTTTTACCCCTGTAGCATCATAAATATATTGAATGTTTCCGTTATGTTCTGTATTTGCAATAGTAACCTGTGTTGGTAGATTCAGATGATTATAAGTAATAGCGGTGATGCCTTTGTTTTTATCGACAGTCATGTTTCCATTGGTGTCATACTCATAATCTATGCCAGTATTTCCATCCTTAAATCCAAAATCATTATCGGAACTATCTGCAACTTCTTGCAATTGGTTTCCGCTATCATAAGTATAGCTCAACAAATCCATATTATCAAAAAGAGTAGCTTCTGTATTTGTATGTCCTCTACGATTTAGGCTTAAGGTATTCCCCATCTTGTCATATGATATGCCAGAGACGTTGTAATTAGAAGTATTCGCTCCAGTAGCAGCGGTAATTCGGTTTAGGGCATCATAGGAGTATGTATAGCTTTTAAGACTCCTATCTGTATTGGCAGTACGCCAACTTGTTGCCGATATGTTACCATTAAATAAATGCATTCCTGAACCTGTGTTATAATCTAGCTTAAAGTTAAACAATTTATTGGTATTGGCAATATCGTTGATGCCAGTTAACCATCCACGGATATTATAGGTATAATCCACTGTTTGTAATCTACTCTGGTTTGCTTTGCCTCCTACACCTTTACTTTCTAGCTGCCCTAAGGCATCATAGTTGTTTTCTACAATAACTTCTTCAGCACCATTATTTATGGTCTGTTTTTGCGTTAATAAACGTCCTATATGGTCATAAATAAACACATCTGTAGTTTGTATAGCAGTATTTCCATCTTTGCTATGTGTTGTTACTGTTTGCATTATCTTGCCTACAAAATCCAATTCTGTTTGCATAATATCTATTGTGCCGAGATATGCATTTTTACTGGCTATATATATTGCACGTCTTTTTTTGTCATATCCCGTTAGCGTAGTTATCCATGCGGAAGCTTCATCAGCTCCTAAAACACGTATTTTGCTTCCTGTGGCTAGACTTCGAATTTGCGAACCAGATATAATAAGCTCATTTAGCGACGTTGTAGGCAATTCAAGTCCTGCCTTGTCAAAAGAATAATTGTCATAATAGTTTAGTGTAAGGATCTCTATACTAATATTCGGAAAATTACTATTGCTATAGTAACTATTGTTATAACCAGTACCAGTACTTACTTTTTCTTCATAATTATCTGTTGCTGTTTTGGCTTTGAATATTGCTCTTAGAGCTTCAGGAGTTTCAGTACCTGTGTACTTTCCAGTATAAATTACCCTACCAAAAACATCGTATTTGGTAAATAACCAATTGTTTAAAGCATCCTTAGTCATTACTGGGCGATCCAGATTGTCATAAACAATATGTTCCGAGGCTTTTCCTGGAATCTTTTTGCTTATCAATCTGTTTCTATAATCATAAGTATATTGGTAACAAAGGTTTTCCAACTCATCGGTACTAATACCATCTGTTGCATCTACCTTTGGTGGAATCACATAAGTAAGATTACCATAATCGTCATATACATAATGGGTGTCATGGGCTATTGAAACTGCATTGATATTTGCATAGGTACGCTTCAGCACTACTTGTCCCAGTTTGTTTTTAAACTCTTCGGTAGTATGGTTCTTTCCTGAAGTCCAATTTTCATCTTTAGTAATACTCTTGTATAGTTGCGCTTCTCCATATGCATTTGCATTTTTTACTAACAACGGTCTAGTTGTATCTCCATCTATAAAATCTACCTCAAACAAAAATACTTCTCCAACGGAATTGGTTTGGTATTCGAATTTTATTTCATGTCCACTACCCATTTGCCATGGGGTTCCTGGTGCGGCTTGTTTTAGAACTCTATTTAAAGGAGACGCTTCTAGTTCTTTTTCTGAAAACGGATTAGAAGTATTCTCATACCTATTGGTATTATAAAAAATAGTAGTAGCTGATAAAGCATCTGCTCTATGGTTTCCTGAAAAACCTGTGCCAGAAGCATATGGCAAATAATCTTTTGTTTGTCTGCCAAAAGAATCATAACCAATATGGCTAATAATATCGGTATTACCTGGGCTTTGTGCTATACCTACTTGCTGCATGGGTCTTCCTAATCCATCAAAATAAGAAATTGTTTGGATATGACGTTCATTATCTGGTGCGTCTAGTCCTCCTACATTATCGATATTTTGGATGAGCACTTCTTGTTGAGGCACAATTTCATGAACATAATTCTTATCGGAAGGGATTACCTGTGCATAAGTAATTACTGTAAACGCTATTGTAAATACTATAGCTATTTGTATGTGTCTTTTACTATTCATAGTTCGCTATATTATTGGTTTTTAGTCGTTGGTTTCTTTTGATCTCCACCCGATCCAGATGTGCTAACTCTTATATAAAACTGTTTGCTTTTTAAGCGACTTATAGCCCCAGTTTTAACATCAATTGCTCTACAGTAAATGGTATAATATCCTGTTTTTCCTATAGTAAAACGAACCTTTTTATCATGAGAACCATAAGGCCTACTTGTATAGTTTAGATACCAATCGTAAGTATAGTTGCCAGATCCTCCAGTACCCGTAGTTTCAAAATCGACTATTTGCGCTCTACGTGAGTTATACGTCCTAACTAGAATTGGCTCATGTACCGTAGGAGTATTGTAAACATAAATGGTTTTTTGCACCTGCTTGTAATGACTAGCAATACGGGTATCAATAACTCTAAACATAACCTTATAAGTGCCTTTGCTAAGGGTCCTTGAAAATGAAGTGCCAGTGCTAGACTGTTTTGCTCCATTTATATACCATTCGTAACGTCTATGTCCAGAGCCACTACCAATACCAGAAGTTCCAAAAGAAAGGTTCTTCCCAGCAATATAATTAAGAGCGATACTACCACTCTTTCCTTGTGGAAGATTTAATCCAGGAGTATTCAACGCATTATATACATAAATTGTTTTGCTCCGTTCCTTATAATGTCCAGATATTCGAGCATCTCGTACTCTAAATTTAACAGTATAGGTTCCTGTACTAAATGCCTTATTAAACGAAGTTGAGGTGCCGCTCTGTTTTGCTCCATTTACATACCACTCGTAAGTTCTATAACCAGAACCGCCTCCTAAGCCTGAAGTGCTAAAAGCTACTGTTCTATTCACAAGGTTATAGGTAGCCGAATTTACATTTGGGGTATTCAGTGCATTGTATACATAAATTGTCTTGCTCCGCTCCTTATAATGTTCAGGTATTCGAGTATCTCGTACTCTAAATTTAACAGTATAGGTTCCTGTTGTTGAAAACGACTTGTTTAATGATGTTCCTGTATTTGACTGTTTGGCATTATTGATATACCATTCATAAGCTTTATGTCCAGAACCCCCTGCAATACCGGAGGTCGTAAAACTAATACTGTTTCCTTTTAAAACATAAGTCTTATTTGCGACCAAATTAGGTGTATTCAAACTATTATACACATAGATTGTCTTCGTTGTTTCTTTATAGTGCCCCTCTATTTTGTTGTCTCTTACTCTAACCATTATAACATATGTGCCAGCAATAAAAGCCTTACTAAATGTAGTTCTAGTAGCGCTTTGCTTTACATTATCTATATACCACTCATAAGTTCTATCACCAGAACCTCCACCTATATTTGACGTTGTAAAAGATACTGCCCTATTTGTTAAATTATAAGTTGTGGTATTTAGTATTGGAGTATTTAAAGTTCCATAAACTGTAATATTTCCAGTAACAGTTCTCTTTTTTCCAGTTACAATATCAGTTACTGTACAGGTCACCGTTTTATTTCCTGATGCACCAAACAGATGGGTTAGCCTATTGGTCTTCTCAGAAACTTCTTGGCCATTTACTTTCCAGAGATATGTAAATGTTCCAGAACCATCTGTTACTTGTGCTGTTGCTATTGCACTGGTGTTGGCAAGTAGTGCTGTAGAAGAAAAAGCTAAGCTTGCAGAAAGCACGCCATGTTCCTCTAATTTATTTCCTTGGTAATTATAATTGTATTTTTTTAAAACAAAATCCTCATCATCAGAAATATGGCTAAGCCTATTAAATTCATCATAGTAGTAATAAGTTGTGCTACCACTAGGGTCAGTCATACTTGTTAATCCAATAAATGGATCATATGTATAAGACGACATTATTGATGTATTAGGAATGGCATCTTGTAATGCCATTAATGCATTCCTTAATTTTTGCTCACTACAACTTGCTAAACGACAATTATCTATATCAAAATTAGACGCAAGAACTGCTGTGTTGATTGCTGTTGATATTGCTAAAGTGATATCCGATTTGGAAAAGTTTTCTATTTTTGCAATGGGCTGGTTTCCTGTATAGTAACCCCATATATAATAGATATGTGCTCCATCTTTTTTTGAAATTTCCTTAATATTTCCATTACTATAGTAGTCATGAAATACAACCTTTGTTTCAAGAATATCGTTTCCTTTAGAGGCCTTAATTGAGTCTGGAAGAACAAGGCTTTCAGTCCACTTTTTGTAATTGGTGTGCTGAGTAGTTTTGGATAGAATGTTTCCGTCCAAATCTTCTACTGTTTTTTGTACTTGTATTGGTGTTGCTAATCGGTTTTTAGTAATTAATTTTTGCTCTGCCAAAGTAGGGGTTAAAATATCTTTAGGATATTGTGTTTCAGTAATTATTGTCTTTCCTCCTCCGATATCATTTTTCTCTACTAAAGGAAAAAAATGTTTATCTCCATATTCATAGGTCGTTTTTGTAGCTATTGGAGCTTCATTAAAATAAGTGATTGTTTCGACATTATCTAAACGAGCCCAAAGTGAAGATGCCGTATAATATTGAAATTTATAATCGGGGATATTATCTCCAAACATCATATAAGGTTCCCTTGTAATACAACAAGGGAGGTATTTTTTATAGACATAGTAAAACTTATTACCAATGGATTCTCTTATAACTCTTTGTCTTCGAACAGATCTATTCCCAGAATCTAAAGAAGCACCATATGTTAAAAAATCACTTCCATGTTTACTATAATTATAGCGTATTGAAGATTCTAAATCATATACATCATTATAAGTTCTTTTCATTTTTATTTTACCATTTAAAATTTTGGTTTTGACAAAAGGAACTTTGTTTTTCCCTTCAGATTCATTATAAAAATCATAAACTGTAACTCCATTAAAAATTGAATCTGAAAAGATAACTTCTGTTACCGTTGAATAGGCAATATCATATTGTGAAGCTGTACTTCTATTTTGCGCATAACGCATATATGATGAACAAGTTGCAGGCCCAAAATTTCTGTCATAAATTTCAGAAGATTGGCTTCCAAAAAAATCTAAAACACGATGTTGCACTCCAGACGTATTTCTATAGGCTTTTAAATCATCTAATCTTAAGTTTTGGTCTATAGATACATCATTATAAATATACCCTTTTTGCAATGCAATATTATTTTCTGACTCATAATCTGAAACTTTTAATACCCTTAAACCTCCTATATAATTTTTATTTTCTACCGTATTATACTCCGTTTTACCTTTAGTTAGTCTCATTTTAACATTAGGATTGTTGTTGAATAAATAAAAACCATATTTTCCTGAACTATATTTGCTAGTTCCTTGATCTATTGTTCCGTCTGGGTTGAATCTAGTTCCGGATAATAAAAGGCTAACGTTACCAGAATGTTCGTTTACATTAAAGCTTCCGCCACCTACTATGCTTGGATGTCCAGCATATAGTTCTTGACAATAGTCTAATGTACCATAACCATCCATTTTATAAACCACAAAAAACTGTGCTTCATTGCCAGAATGTTGAATTGTATTACCAAGATACTTAATGTCTAATTCCACTATAACATTTTCATCAGTAGATCCTATCCTAAACGCACCTGATTCATACCAAGGATTACTTGGGTTATCATCACAGTAATTTGCATAGTCAGGAGAATTATTATCCAGTTTTACTTCCACATCAACAACTTTTTTTGCGACTTCTTCAAATGTTGATGATAGCTTATTTAGATCGTAATCAAATACCGTAAAACCTCCAGTTGGATAATAGATTTTTGTGAGAGTCCCCACTTTGGTTGAAGCTAATACTGGATTTCTATCTGCACCTGATAAAATTGTATTGAATCCATTATCTACTACTTGCTTTGGAACTAAAGTCCTATTTGGCTTATTATTAAAGAAACCCCAAAAATCAACAGACTTAGATGCTCTTGTTGGCATATTTGAAGGTTGAAAATAATCAAATTTGTATTTTTTGAAGGTGTTTTTAAATGCTAAACTATCCAGCTTTAACCTCAAATACGTTTGATCGGAATTTTTAGAATTATATCCTCTTATATCTCCAAAATATGACTCGTTAAAAAGTCTAACTTCATTTATTTTTTTATGACCGTTATATATTTCAATTTTTTCTAAAGATTTTTTTCCATGAAAATCTAAACGTTCCTCATCTCTTAATATAAAATCAATATGATTTCCATCATATTGTATGCTTTTTAAATAAGAGGATTGAATTTTGTATTCATTAACATCAATACCATTAATAGTTTCTTTTTTTTTACAAGGACCACTAGCTACAGGAGTATTAGATCTAGAACCTTCCGTTGATAAAATTTCATTTTCATGCCATGTTTTATCAGCAGTATAAATAAAATTTACAATTTTATTGGTTGTTAAATCTGTGATTCTGGTTAATTTCCATGAAGAAACATAAAAATTATTGTATTCCAAGGTCTTAGATTCTCCAAAGATCTCGGATGTAGACCCACTAAAGAAGTTAAAGGTGTTTTCCGTTTCGTAAAATGTATATTTAATGCCATTTTCATCCGTTATCTCCCATCCATTGATATCATTTTCAACTCCAAATAGCGTTATTTTTAAATTTGGATTTTCTATGCATTTTGCTTTTCTAGTTTCTAAGTCTATAAAAATAGTTCCTGAAAGATCATTGACCGAAAAAGAGAATAAATCTGGTTGAAAATCTGCTTTTCTATTATTTAGCTTATCAATCCAATGAAAATAGGGAAGTATATCCTCTGGAGAGTCATGTAAAGAATTTTCACCCATAGGATTGTGTCGTATGTATTCCATAAACTCTCGTGATTCAGGAGAGTAGGGTCCATATATATCTAAAACATTATCTGGTACTCCCATTACTCGTCTAGATATAACTCCACCAGAATTCAAATTCCATCCCAATCCAATCCAAGTTGAAATTTGGCTAACTTGTATTCCTGAAGCATCGTAACTTAAGCTAATAGGCATTGTAATATTTCCTGAACTAATCTCATGAATAGGAATATTAATATCTGGCACCCCTCTAAATAAGTTAACTGGAGTGCTTCCATATTTTAAAAAAGCCGTTGCTTCTGGAGAATTGGGTATTTTAATGTAGTTGTTTAAATCAAAATCTTGCCTCTCTTGACTATCTTGTCCCTCTTGGCTATAAGAAAAAAAAACAGTTGTGCATGTTATAAATAAATAAAAAAACTTTTTCATAAAGTAAATTTTAGTTGAATCTTGTGTTTAATGAAAACATTTAGAAAAGTGTATAAAATCAATTGTTTTAACCCAAAACATAGGTTAGTATAAGAGGTAAGTTGAATAAATGGTTATTTTCTTTTTTAAAATCTTTTGTAATTGTTAAAGCAACAAAAAGGTCATCTCTCATCTCCCCTAGATCTATACTTAAGTACACTATTTTAAAAATGGACTCTATTGAATTCCTGCGAAAATAAATGTATTATATCATTACTGTCTTGTTTATTTTTTTTAATTAATGTGAAATATATGTAGTTTATAGTATAAAATTAATTGATTTATAACAAGTAACGAGTTTTTGTAGACCAATTGCATGTTACTAAAGATAAATGAATTACAACTATATTTTTAATCTACATAAACATCTTTGATATTAAGTTAGTTAATGTATATGTAATTTTCTATCATAAACTAATACTCCGTTATGTTTAAAATTATAATCAGGCATCCAATCATATTTATTACCATTTATATTTTTACTTAACATCACATATTGTAGTTAAACAAAATTGTTTTTATTTCACTTATAATAAATTCCCAGATTAATGCAAAAAAAGAATTTAGGTTTTACACTAATCAATTAGGTTATTACTTTTCCTTATGACAGTTCATTAAGCTAATCTCTTCATGTCTAACTATTTTCTCATTTTTAAATATTCAATTCCAAGAAGACATTGTAATCATTGCATTACAAAACAACTAATAAAATTCACCTTACAAAAACAATGTTAGTCTAAATTTATAAATTTAAACTTCATTTTTATAAAATAAATTACATATAACTCTTTAATAATAAATATTTTAAAAAATAAATGATTGCAATAAAAATGAAGTGTTTAAAAAAACGTTTATCCCTATAAATACTTTGGATTAAAAAAACAAAACACATCTCTGAGTTTAAAATAAAAAACTGAAATTCAAAACCACATGGTTTATTCGCTATTATAGCGTTTTTTCGATCGTTAGTGCTGTTTAAAAGATTAATGGAACGGAAGCAGGGATAAGCTGAAAATCAAGAACTTTTAATCGATGTAATAAAACAATTCTTATACGGAGTAAAACCAAATTATGCTCCAGTTAGCTTTTCGGAAGCTAAAGCTTCCTGCAATTTTTTATCTAAAGTTGACTTTTGTTAGGCTGATGCTTGTCCTATAAAGAATACTATAAACGTAATAAGAAAATACCGATACATACAACCATTTACCAAGAGCACGAGTTTTAATGCTATTTTGTTAACTATAGCAATACAAATGTTCTTGTTCTCATATAGAAACGGAGGTTATTTATGTACTTGAGATCTTCTCTTTTTTCTAAAAAATATTGCTGTTTATTACTTTTACAGCCCTTCTTTTTTGGCTTTTCTCCAATAGTAAATTGCAAATAGGCTGGTTACAATTGGTAGCATAAAACCGTATTCATCAATCCAAAAGCTAGTGTTTTCATTATAAATAGTTATTGGAGTTGCTATTTTTTGAATATAGATATTATGAACAGAATGAAATACTCCTGCTGGCCATAAACTATTAGATTTAAATGTAAAATAGGCTAATATTACAGACATAGCTATTATCATGATGGTAAAAGCAGTAAGTTGCAGCCCTGTATCTCCTCCTCCATAATATACAATAAGTGGCCAATGCCATAATGCCCATATTAGCCCACTAGCAATAGCAACTACCCTAAAAGAAACTACTTTTCTAAGTTCGTATATAAAAAACCCACGCCAGCCTATTTCTTCGCCCAATACCGAACCCATATTTTTTACCACGCCTACCGTTGCTAGTAAAAAAATCATTAGTAATGCTACCAAAATAGTATTGTTAGGATCCAAGCCTAATTTTCCTGCCCATTTCCCAATAGTTTCTTCGTTTATGATACTACCATATCCCAACAGCCATATTGCGGTATAAGCAATAGCTATATACGCTACAGGAGTAAGATAAGACCTGATTAAATATTTTTTATTGTTTAATCTCCATGGTAGACTTGCTAAACTTCTTCCTTTAATTTTTAATGTAATAAAAGCTGCTAATGTTGGTGTCATCATTAATGCACCTACATAAATACTAGATGGATTAAGTTTTACAATGGCATAATGAGCACAAAAACTCAATAAGAATACTATAGCCAAAAATAATAGTATGGTACTCCAAACTTCCTTTTGGGTATTAGTTGTTTTCTTCATCTATATTCGTTTTTATATTGCTTACTAGTTTATAGACGATTGATTCTATTTTTTGTTTCTTCTTGCCTCTTTATTTTATCTGCTTTTTAAAGGCTTTAAAAAAAGCTGCCCAAAAAGCGCCCAATACCAAAATAATAAGCACAAATGGTAAAGTCAACACTGTCCATATTTTTATAAAAGGACTTTTACTTTTTTTTGATTTTTTCTTGACTACTTTTCCACCAAGCTGCTTTATAAATGTTTTGGAAGCTTCTGCCTTATCAAAATAATAACCGCTTTCTTTAGCCTCTAACTTTGGAATTGAACTTTGAAAGTGGGCTATAGCCTTATCTTTTTGATTCAATTCTTTAAAACAAATGCCAGCATAATAATGAAACAATGCTATTTCTAAAGGTATTGCTTTATGAAGATCTTTTTGTGTAAAAATCCATTCCAACTCTGGAATTACACTAGCAAAGGCTTTCTTTTTTTCTAAAGCATATTCAATATATAGCTTGGCATTATATACAAAGGATTTTGCAGTTCCTTTTCCTCCAGGTCCTAAAGTAGTATACTGTTCTTTTGCTTCTAAATAGGCTTGTTTTACCTTTTCTAAACCTCCTAGACCTTTGTAACTAGAAATAATATACCAATAGCGATCTTGATAATCTTTGGCGCTAATATCACCTTTATATTCTTTAAAAAACAGGTAACTGGTTTTGATGCATTCCTCATATTTTTTAGCTTCATAAAACGCATCAGAACCATTGGTTATATTTTCATAAAAAGGACTCATTTTATAGCCTTCCATGTGGATATTTGCAAAAACCTCAGCCAATTTCTGATATTCTTCTTCTTTATTAAACGCCTCATTATATCGGTTTAATACAAGTCCATAGTTATTACAGGTCATTGCAAAATGATGTGGCTGGTTGTTAAATGTAGTGCCCTTGCCATCAATAAGATACTCACGGTATTGTTTGTATGCCAAGGCTCCATATTCTAATGCCAACTTGGTATATTTTTTTTGCTGCTTTTTCTTCTTGGCTTTTCTACCATAGTCCATTACATCTGTCATTAAATTATATAAAGAATTAGACTCTCCTTCAATTTTTAATGGCAATTCAAAAAAATTAGTTTTTGTTTTCTTAGCACATTTATGGATTCTATCTATACTCGAAAAACGTGTTGGTGCGTCTCCCTCTAAAGACTTGGTATAGGCAAATAGTGCCTTTTCGTAGTTTTTAACATCATTGAGATAAGTGTTTCCAATTGCAAACCAAATAGTAGAGTTTTGTGGGTGTTTTTCTGCTTGTTTTTCAAGTTCTGGAAGATAGTTATCATAAAAATCCAAGTGATTCTTTAGATCAAAAGCGGCGGCTTCATTTCTGATAATATGAAATAAAAGACCTATTAAATCTGATTGGTTTTCTAATTCATTAGCGTCAAAAAGGGTTTTTAACTGCTTTCCGTATTGCAATCTATATCCATCTTCAATATTATAACACCAATCATAATGTGTTAATAATAATTCTGTTGCCTTTTCAAAATTTTTCTCTTCCAAAAATTGCATTCCTGCTATTGCATTTCTTTTATGAAAATATGGATATTTTTTAAATGAAGCATACCAGTATGTTAAAGCCTCTTTAGTATTGGAATTATGATGCTTTATAAACGCTATCTTATTTAATAACTCGGCTTCTTTTTCATCTATTTCATACCTTTTGGTATAAACACTATGTGTTGTAATAAGTTGCTCTTCTATTACCTCAATAGCTTTATCTGGCATGCCCATTTCTTCTTCATAAACCCAAGAGAGCCAATCATAACCATGCATTTTATCAGCTTTGAATTCGTCATTTTCAATAATAAATTCGGCTTCTTTTATAATTTCTTGGCTATTACTTAAGACTTTATCCGTGTACAGGCGCATTTTTAAAATACGAACATCTATATCAAAAGGATCTATTTCTAGTATATCATTAACAATAGAAATTGCCGTATAACCCACTTCTTGAGTATTTGAATTTTCTGAATTTAGAGCGGTTAAGGTTTCGTCTAATTTTGATTGTAGTTGTTCTTTATTCATGCTCATTTGTTTGCTATTAATTGTGTAAAAAAAGATGGTTTTTTGTGTTTTTCTAATGTTGATGACGAACACCTTTTTTAATTAGATAATAATTGATTGGAAATGCTGCAATAAAACCCATAAAAAGAGCAAATAGCATTCCTGCCCAAAAAACCCAATCTGTTAAACCTGCTTCCATAACTCCTGGAGTATATATTTCCGTAAGAACCTCTGCCGCTTCCATTACAGCAATGCTTAGTGACTCGGCTATAAAAACTATTTTAAACGCCTTTTTAAAGGAAAAACCATTTTTTAATAAAGGGCGCATACCTAAGATAAAACCAAATACAAATCCTAAGGATACGGCTAAAATTATCCTCGGAATAGTATTCCATCCCAAAGCAGTACCAATTACCATCCCAACAATTTCGCCAATTCCACAGCCTACTAAACAATGTAATGTGGCACTAAACGCTAGTTTGGTATGATTTTCTTTTTTTTCTTGCTTCTGATGGTGATGCTTATGATTTTCCATTACTCCTGTATTTGATGATTTTTTGATAAGTAATCCTTTTTTAGTATGCTTAGTTTTTAGATTTTTAAGTTTTAGCCCATTCAAACTCACAGTTTTTAAAATTTCTATTTTTGAGATCTTCTTTTGAGATTAAAACAAGCAATACACCTTCTTCAATAAACCCTGTTTTAATGATCTCATCCTGGTCATCGTACTCAAAACCTCCGCCAATTTGCAGCAATAGCACTTTTTCGGAATAGGCAATTTTTGCAATATCATTTGGATCGTATTGGCAATGTGTGTATATACCAAACATCTTAGATACTTGCTCAGCATCAGCTTCATTCCAAGCCTTTCCATTGTATAAATATTCGGTATCTCCATCATCAATATACTCCGCTATATCGTCCTCATCATCTTCTGTATACCGTTGTGCTAATGTTTCTGAGCTACTAAATACCTGATCAATTAATACCCCAGAATAAAAACTATCTATATGTTCTTTTGTTACTCTTTGTAAACTGTCTTTTTTTACATCCATATAAAAAACATGATTGTAATAACCATTACTGTTTTTTTGGTATTTCGAATTCCAAAAAAAATAAAGTTGTCCCGTTTTTGGTAATAAACTTGACTTGTCATGGGCTGAAAATTTCTCTAAATCTAATTGGGCAACAAAAACCATATCTTCCGGATAGTCAATACTGTCAGGTAAATCCACAAGAGGCCCACCGATTCGTGAGATTCCTATAGGTATTTCTATTCTTTTGTAATCGTGAATATGTGGAGCGTACATCAAAGAATCTTTATTGTGTTTTACAAACTCTTCTTGAACATAATGCTGCCCTGCCGAGAACTGGATAAAACTGAATTCTTTATGCCTATCAATCGTATCTATAAACTTTTTTTCTTTTGGTTTAGGGTTTTTATGATTGGCTAATATTGCTTCTAAGTCCGAAAAATGGGTTGTGTCTTTTGGACAAATATTCAAGGCTTTTTCTGTAAATAGTATGGCTTCCTCTTTATCGGACTTGTTTATAGTTCTGGCTGTACCAGTAACTTCTGTCCAATGGTAAGGCACTTTTTTGATCATTTTTTTATAAAAGACAAACAGCTCGTTATACCGCTTGTTTTCCTTTAACAAATAACTATAATCTCGTCGCAAATCACTGTCTATCAGCATTGCTTCACCCAGAAACACCAATGCATCGTCCGAAGGGCTTATCAATTCTCTTTCTAGCCAAATCTCATAACACAAAATTGCTTTATTAATCTTTCCCTTATCTTTGTACTTTAAGGCCTTTTTATGTAGCTTTTTGATACTAAGCAACGCTAGGGTCTTACTAAGTTCTAAATATTTTTTATGCATTGATTATTTTGTCTTATGTAATTTTTATTAAATAATACCGTTGGGTATATAAACTATTGTTGTTTAGGTTATGATAACATATTACCAATGCACTCAGCGTTTTTTACAGTATTGTTAGAGGTGTTCTTTTAGCACAAGGGACTCCAATACCTTTTATCCTTTAAGAATTCTTTGAAGGTGATAACTTTTGGTCTTTCTCCTTTTTCTTTAATATAAAACGCAGCTTTTTCACGATCCCATCCAAGAATCAACCATTGATGTTCTATTTTCATGTACAAATCATACTTATCTTTCAATTCTTGCAAACTATGCACCAACGCTTCCTTGTTTTTAAATATGCTACTACGTTCCCCAATTACTTTATGGATTAACTTCATATCAAGGTCAGAGATCTTGCCAAACTCTTTGTCAAGTAGTAATTTTAAGATGTCTTCATTCTTTATCTTATTCGCGATCCTGGAAATTTGAGACAGAAGCTTGTGATTAGAACCTCCTTCTTCTCCATAGTGACCCAATTCAATTTTTCCCTTATGTTCAATATTCAATCCAAATGGAATTAGCTCTATACTTACCTTAGTATCTGTACCACTTCTTGGAATTTCAACATCAATATAAAATGTAGCATGCTTTGCATTATCGTCTAAACTCTTTGAAAAAAAGCCTTCTGCTTCAAAATCAAATGGGAAGATCTTTTTTAAACTTTTGCTTGAAGAAATGGAAATTCCCCAGGTACAAACCCAAGCACTTCTCTTGATAAAAACATAGTTGCTATTGTTGTCTTTATATGCCCCAACACTATTATCACAAGTACATCCACAAGGGGCTCCTCCTCCAACAACTTTTAAATATCCATTGCTTGAATCATCAATTAGTTCATCATAATCAATTTTCCCATCCTTATCCTCGTCTTCAAACGAAGAATAGCAAGTATCAACCTGCTGCCAAAGCCTTTCACTCAGTGTCTGATTATCTTGTGCATAAACACTGCAAGAAAAAGATAGGAGTATTAGTAATTGTATTGCTTTTGTCATAATTGTTCTTCTATTTTTTTAGTATCTGTTTGGTAAAGACATCACCATTTTCTAGCTCTACCTTTAGGAAATAAATACCGCTAGCATAGCTATCCATTAAAATGCTAATAGGATTTTCACTGTACCTTATAATTTCTCTGCCTACCGCATCATAAATACGAAGTCTTTTTATTTTTAAAATATTAGTATCAATAAAAAGCATGGATCCTACTGGATTTGGATAAATTACAATGCTTTCTTCAAAAGTGGCATCACATTCTGCCTGACTTTCCACAAAAGTGGAATTTGCATCAATATCCATCCAGTTGCTAGCACTCCAAACAGCAGCATCCACTTCAATACAGCTAAGGTTAGGGCTGTTTACAGCATTTAAAGTCATGTTAGTATTATTACCGTTGCTAAGGTTTAGATAGGTTAAATTAGGACTGTTTCCACAAGATAGATTGGTTAATGTACTATGGCTACTCAAATCTAACGTTTCAAACAGATTAGTACCACAAACTAATGTGGTTAGGCTTGTTAAATTTGCAGTAACTATAGACAGATCGCTAAGGGTATTGTTTTCACAATTTAGATTGGTCAAAGCGATAAAATCTTCAATCCCTGTTAAATCGCTAATAGTATTATTTGATATATCTAGGCTGGTTAAGGCATTAATGTTTGCGGTTAACACATAATCATCCAATACAAAGTCATATCCCAAATCAATCAAGGCCTGTTCAAAATTATCGTCTGGAACATAGGTCGTCATGCAATTATCCAACACATCTTGTGGACTTTTCCAGTTGGCAGAACCGTTTAGTGTCAGGGTTGTACTTCCATTACCTGTACTTATATAACTATACAATCCACATGCACTTACCAAATTTGGAGCCGTGATAGTAAGTGTGTTATTTACGGTTTGTAAATGCAATAAATTGACTGTTTCTAAAGCGATACTATTATCAATTATGGATTCGTCAGTGCTAGATGTTAGTTCGGTTAGGTTTGCTAAGGCATCAATGTTTTCTAATAAGTCGTTGTAATTAATTCTAAGAACTGCTAATGAATTTACGGCTTCCAAACCGTCTAAATTTGTTAGCAACGTGTTGTCTTCTATAATTAAACGTCCTGTACCACTAGCTGAAATACTTGTTAAACTTGACAAGGCATTTAGGCTTGTTAAGGCACGGTTAACATTAATTTCTATCTTATCTGTTACTGTTTCAAGTGCCGAAAGCCCGTTTAAATTTGCTAACCCTGTTTCTTCAATTATAAGATCGTCACCAATATGTGTAAGTGATGAAAAATCAATACTTGTTAATGTTTGACTTTGAGATGACAATTCCAAATCGATACCAATAGTTTCTAATAAGGGTGCTGATATACTGGTAAGCTTGCTTCCATGAGCCTCAAAACCTCCATCAATTACAGTTAGCTTTGGAAAACTGATACTCAAAAAACCATTATTACGTAAAAAAACACTTCCTTCAATTATTGGTGAACTTCCTGGATCGTCTGTTAAGGCTGTTATATTTGAAAAACTGATAGCGTTTGTAAGACTTGGTAAATCCGATAATCGTAATTCCATGGTAACTTCAAGGTCTAAAACTGAAGAAATATTATTTAAGACATTGTTATCAATAATATTTAGTGTAGTAATAGCCGATGAGATATTTGATAATTCATTTAGATTATCTAATACAGAATTTGCTTGAATATGAATGCCTTTTCCTACCGATGTAATGTTTTGTAAGCCATTAAGTGTTGCTAAACTAGCATTGCTTTCTACAATTAAACTTCCAGTAACAACTTCTATAATACTTAATGCCGACATGTCGGTAACCTCATCAAATATCCGTAAATCGCCATCAATAGTATTGCAACTATAGTTCATGCCTGCAAAAGCATCCATTGCTGCCTGTCCTCTAATTTCTAAATTGCCAACAATGGCACATATGTCATCGCAGTTAGTTGAAAAACTTGCCATTCCATTAATTCCTGTGCTGAAATTGGCTGTCATAAAAACATCATCATCTACTTTAATACAACTTAGATTTGGATTTTCAACGGCTTCAAAATTTGTTAAAACATCATTGTTTCCATTAGCGATGTTTAGGGAAGTTAGTACGTTATAATTACAGTCTATTTGGGTTAAAGCTGTATTTAGTGATAAATTTAAACTGCTTAGCTGATTGTCTTCAGCATAAAAACTTTCTAATAAAATATTATGACTAAGATCTATTCTTGTAAGCAGATTATCTGCAATAGTTAAATTAGCGAGCACAGTATTATTACTAAGGTCTAAAGTTGTTATCTTATTATCGGCACAGTCTAAAAAATCTAAATTTGTGTTTGCAGAAAGGTCAAGATTTGTTAGTTGATTGCTGTAACAGGTCAATCGTGTGAGCAAAGTGTTTTGCGTAATATTTAAACTTGAAATCTCATTACTGTAGCATAATAATTCTTCTAAGTTTGTGTTTGCAGATACATCGAGGCTGGTTAAATTATTAGCTGCACATAATAGTTCTACTAAATTAATATTGACAGAAACATCCAGGCTATTTAATGCATTACCATCTAATCTTAAGGTCCGTAAAAGTATATTTTGAGACAAATCTATACTCGTAATATCATTATCGTAGGCATTAAATGTTGTTAACCCTGTGTTTTGAGTAATATCGATACTAGTTAAGTTGTTATATGCACAATGTAAGGTGTTTAGTGCTGTAAAATCTTCAATACCGGTAAGGTCATTTATATTGTAATGGCGAACATCGAGACTTGTTAGCGTGTTAATATTAGTAGTAGCCACCAAATCATCCAAAACATCGTCCAGCATTAAATCTATTAGTGCTTGTTCAAAGTTGTCGTCAGGCACATAAGTTGTATTGCAATTTTCGCTATAACTTGCAGCTGGGTCAATGTCTGTCCAACTGTTTATTGCATAGGTGACGTCATCCACTTCTATACAGGTTAAATTTGGATTATCATAGGCTTCAAAGCCGAAAATTATAATATCCTCACGGTTTTTAAGGTTTAAACTAACCAATTGGTTGCTGCCACAAGAAAGTCCAGTTAAGGCTGGAACTCCTGATATGTCTAAGTGTTTTAAGGCGTTTTCTGCACAAGACATCTCAAACAATTCTACATTTTGAGAAACATCTAAATTTAATAGTTGGTTTTCAGAAATATCAAATAGCATTAATTTGATATTATTAGAGATGTCTATTTCTGTTAGATTGTTTTCGTAAATAACCAATTCTATTAAACTGGTGTTTTGAGAAAGGTCTATTTCAGTTAAATTATTTAAATAGCATCCTAATTCTTCTAAAAGTGGATTGTTCGTTACATCTAATTCTGTAATAAAGTTTGATCCACAATTAAGTCTGTCTAAGGCTATATTCTGAGAAACATCGAGGCTGGTTAACGCATTTTCCTTACAACTGAGATAGGTTAAGGATACAAAATCTTCAATTCCAGTAAGGTCTGCAATGTTTTTATCGTGTACGTCTAATGAAGTTAAAGCGCTAATATTACTTGTTAATACCAAGTTGTCTAAAACATCGTCATGTCCTAATGCTATTAATGCTTGCTCAAAATTATCGTCAGGTACAGAAGTGTAAAGTCCACAGTTTACTTTATACAAGGTATGGCCATCTATATTGCTAGCAGCTCCAAAGTTTCCACCCATATACATATCATCATCTACAGAAATACAGAATAAACTAGGATTTCCAGTGACGTTAAATTCTACAAATTCATCATAGGAGGATCCAATGGTTAAATCCGTTAATAAATTGTTAGCACTACCAAATTCGGAAATACCATCAGTTAAAGAAATATCCAAACTCGTAATCTGGTTATTGTCGCAGAATAAATAGGATAAACCTGTATTTTGAGAGACATCTAAACTGGTTAGCAAATTATCTTCACAATAGAGCTCATACAAATCTGGGTTTTGCGTCACATCTAAAGTGGACAAACTATTTCCGTAGCAATAGAAGACATCTAACTCTGGATTATTTGTAACATCAATTTCTGTAAGTCCATTATTCGAAAAATCTAAAGTTTCTAAAAGAATATTGTTAGAAACATCTAAAGTGTTTAGAGTGTTTTTACGGCAGGTTATTTCGGTTAAATTAGGATTGTTAGAGACATCTAGAGTTGAAATGCTATTTTCATAACAAATAAGAGTTTCTAAGAGAACATTATTGGTAACATCTAAGATTGATAATTGATTTTCGTTACAGTTTAAATAGGTAAGTGCTGTATTGTTTGAAACATCTAAGGTCATAATTGGGTTAGATCCCGTATATAACGTTTCTAGGTTAATATTTTGAGATAGATTCAAGCTTTCAATATTGTTTCTCAAACAAATTAAAGTAACTAAGGCCGTATTTTGAGTAATATCTAAGCTTTCTAAACTGCCACCAATACATTCAAAAGTCGTTAATTTTGTATTCTTTGAGATATCAATACTTGTAAAAAAATTACTACTACACATTAAAGACCTTAGTTCCACAAAACCTTCAATACCAGTAAGGTCACTAATATCTTCGCGCTCCACATCTAAAGTGGTTACTGTGTTAATATTAGCTGTTAAAACCAGATTATCTAACACATCGTCCAGCATTAAATCAATTAAAGTTTGCTCAAAATTATCATCTGGAACTTGGGTATAATCATTACAATCCAGAATATAAGAAGCTTGTGTGTCTTTGTCATTGGTGCTACTATAATTGCTTTCCATATAACTTACATCATCTACAGAAATACAATATAAATCGCTGTTATTCTTACATTCAAAATTAGAGATATTAGTATTATTTCCGTTTTTAAGGTTTAGACTGTCTAAGAGGTTGTTTTGGCAGGTAAATTCTTCTATCAATGGGTTTTGTGAAATATCTAAACTTGTGAGTAAATTACTTTCAGAAAAGAGACCTTTTAATGCTGCATTTTGAGAAACATCCAAAATAGTTAGCAGATTAAACGTGCAGTCCAAATATTCTAAGTTAACTAATGATGTAGTAATCAAACTTGAAATTTGATTATCACCACAATACAGGCTTTTTAGCAAGGGGTTTTGCGATACATCCAAGCTCGTTAAACTATTATCGGTACAATCCAAATCTTCTAACAGTGTGTTTTGTGAAATATTTAAACTGCCCAATGGGTTATAATAGCAATACAATGCTGTTAAATTGATGTTTTGCGTAACATCTAAATTGTTTAATTGGTTGCTATCACATGAAAACTTTATTAATGCTATATTGCTAGTTACATCAATTGTTGATAATTGATTGTCATCGCAAGAAAAATTTGTTAGTGCTGTATTGGCTGAAACATCCAAAGTTAAAAGTAAATTGTCATCTAAATTCAATTCTTTTAAGAGGCTATTTTGAGAAAGGTCTATGCTTTGTAAACCAACGTTTCTACATACCAATACCTCTAAATTGATGTTTTGGGTAATATCTAAAGTCGTAAATTGGTTGCTGCCAGTAATAGTAGAATTACTGCATGTTAATTCTTTTAATGCAATATTATTCGAAATATCCAGCTCAGATAAGGCATTTCTTCTCACATTAAGGACTTCTAAAGCAATAAACGCTTCAATACCCGTAAGGTCTGCAATGTCTTTGTTTTCTACATCTAAAGTAGTTACTGTATTAATATCTGTAGTTAAAACCTGACCGTCTAACACGTTTTCAGAATCAATTCCTAAATCGATTAAAGCTTGCTCAAAATTACTGTCCAAAATATTGGTGTAGCCTGGACAATGATCTAAGACATCTTGTGGTTCTATCCAGTTTGGTGGACCATTTAACGTAAGCGTTGTAAAGCCATCACCAAGGTTTATATAATCGTATAATCCACAACCTTGTAACAAATTAGGCGCTGTTATTTCCAACGAATTAGTAACATTTCTAAGACTCAATAAGTTTAAAGTTCCTAAGTTGGTATTTCCATCAATATCGGAAATGGTACCCATAGAAATTAATTCAGTAATATTTTGTAGACCATTTATATTAGTCAAGCTACTGTTATCTCTAATTGAAATGTACTGTACAGAAGTTGCAGACTCCAATCCATCTAAATTTGGCAATAATGGATTGTCCCGCACCCGTATATCATAAACTGCACTTCCAAGAGCTAAACTTGCTGCCGCTGTAAGACTAGTTAAATTTGGGTTACGTTCTATAACAATACTTCCGCCTATAGTTTCTAGCAACGGAAAACCACTTAAATCGGCAAGCCCTGTATCTGTAATTGAAAAATAAGATCCAATACTTAGTAAAGCACTAAAATCAACATTAGTTAATTCGTCATTTGCAGAATCTAAATTCAGATCGTCTCCTATGGTTTCCAATAAAGGCGCAGAAATGCTTACCATTTCAGAATCGGAAACCCTAATATCACCAGCTACACCAGTACTTATTAGATTAGGAAAACTGATGGAAGAAAAGGTACAATCGGTTATACGAACACCTCCTTTTAATCCAGAAGGGTTACCATCTGGCCCCAAAACCGTCATATTTGGGAAGCTTAGTGCTGTAGTGATATCATCTAATTCTGAGAGTAACAAATCGCCTGTAATATTGAAGTTTAAAACTGCAGAAATATCATTCAAAACATAATTGTTTCCTGTAATAAAAAGCGTCATAATGCTAGACGTAATGCCTGCCAATTCATTTAAATTAAGTAATACTTGATTGTCTTGGATAGATATGTTTTCGGTTACGGTCGCCAAATTCTGTAAACCCGTAAGTATAGTTAAGGCACTGGTATTTCTAACATGTAAAGTACCATTAATGGTGGTGATATTACTAAGCCCCGAAATATCGGTAACACTTCCTGTAATCCATAAATAACCGTCAATAGTGGTACAGGTTCCGTAATTAGTGACGAAATCATCCATTTCGGTTTGCCCATTTATAATAATGTCGCCAACAGGGCATTGTGCTTGTAAAAATCCTATTGCAAATAAATTTAAAAAGAGTAATTTTAGTTTCATAAAGTCGCTATTATAAATTAGACAAATCAAACTTCTTCACTATTATTTCTTTTTTAGTCCTAACACAACTAACTGTTATTCAGTATGTTATTTCAGAACTTTTAAAAGACAAATGAATTAACTGTTATTCAAATTACTTAAAAATGACCTGTAAAAAAATTAGTGTCAACCTATTTTTGCTGCATCATTTTTATCTATGCTTTTTTGTATTACAACCATACAGGCAAGATGTTTTTTGCTTGTTTATATGCTGTTGTTTTTAATGTTGGTGTGTGTTTTATCATTTAAAAGATTAAAACACTTAAAAAGAGGAATTGTTACGCTGTGGTAGCTGTACCATTAAATATAAGGAATTTTATTATTTTAGTGAAGGTAATTTCTGTTTTTTGATGCTTAAAAAGCATGCAAACAACAATCAATATCCTGTATATAAGAAACTTATGAGTTCCAATAAATTTTAAAAAATTATACAAGCCATAGTCATAGCGCTAAGAACAACTCTATTTTGCTAAGATTAAAATAAATAGACAATGATTACTTATCCATGTAAGTCACCCAAAACAACTCTCTAGTATATGAATCTTCAAGTAACAATTTGCCTTTAATTGGGGATTCTAATTCCTTTAAAACAGGTCTTGATAATTGATTGTTGTTATACTTAAAAAAGGTGGAGTCTGTCTTTGATTTTAACTGATAATAATCCAACCCAAATTGACTGTACCCAAACACAAAATGATTACCACTACTATTATTCCCAAGAATGGCAGTATTAAAACGTTCTAAGCTCTTATTATCGGTTGATAACTCAAGTTTTTTAGGCTCTTCTTCCTCTTTTAAATTGTATTCTGTAGGTATAAAACTATATCTTGAAATTGCCTTTTGCTCTTTGTTCTTGTATTTTAAAATATAATAGTCTTTAAGAATAACATAGCTAATTACTGATTCTGGTGTAATTTTATCAACTAGTTCTTTTTTGTATTCAACATCATAAAAACCTCTGGCTTTTTGTCTTGTACTATCAATGGCATCCATTTTCTTAATTTGATCAGCATATTTCTTAAGAATCTTATCGCGCATTTCATCAGTATCAATAAGATCAATAACAACAGGTTTATAACTTGGCCCACTATATTTATATATGGTGTCTGTTGTGCCAACAGGCACGTAGGGAATGTTATAAATAAGCCCATCAGCAGTAATTTTCCCTCTATATCCTAAAATTTTATGAATTTCCTCAAAGTTTTTATTATAAATAACTAAACCGCCATAATACACCTGCTTATTGTTACCAACATTACATTCTGAATAATAATAGTTGTCATCATAAGCAATTTGCTTATGGCTCCAATAAGGCATTTTTTCTACTTTAAATTTTGAATTTGAACTTTCTGGAAAGAACTTAAAATCTTTGTGTTTATCTGTTTCTACACTTTTATGCCCACAAGAATAATAAACCGAACTCAACAGTATTATAGTTAGTATTTTAATTGATTTCCTCATTCTATTTCCCAAATAAACGGCTCCAGAAACCTTTTTTCTCAGTAGTTATTATTTTAAAATCGGCATTATTGGCTATTTCTCCTTTATTTAAATTTTCAACATTCTCTACCTCTTCCAACATTTCCATTGCTGCTTCCTGATATAATATAGGTCCTTCGGTATCGCAATTATATAGGTTAGAGTAACAGTCAGATTTATTTAAATCTAAAGGATTGGGCACCATTACTTCTGTTGCTTCTAAAATTCCGAGTTCCTTTTCTTTAGCAAAATACAATGCTTTTAGAAACACCTTTATTCTTTGGTGAGAAAACAAGTCGTCTATTACTGCTTTTATTTCTTTATTGTTTTCATAATCATTAAGCAATTGTAATACTTTGTTATATGGGATAAAAACACCAGAACAGTAGTTAGTAGTAATTGCATTATTTATCTTTTCTGATTCTATAATACCATTAGCTATTGTTTGCCATTTTTTAAAGTATGGTTTCAATATTGCACTCTCAGCAAAGGATAAAGCCGCTCCTCTAGTATAGAAAAAAGTTTGAAAAAAACCTTGAATAACTGCAATATAGTAGCCATGGGTAGTATCAAAATCTTCGTCTTTTTTTACTTGTTTTCCAATGGCAATTACCTCTTTATATTTGTTTACATAAAAAGGATCCATTTCGATTTTATTAGCCAACTCCTCTACTAATGATTCGTTTTCTAAAACTTCAAAATACCATTTATTGATTTGATTTTCCGAAATCGGATGATAACTTATATCCCAACCCATATTATTCTGTTTTTTTAATTTCTTCTTTTATTCTTTGTCGTAAAAGGTTAAGTTCTGCTTTTGTAAAACCACCAGAATACATAAACATACCCTCTTTTATTACTGAACCTACATAGGCAGATGCAACTAATTTATTATCCAGAACCAAGCCTAAATAAGCATTAGTATTATAGCATTTTTTGCTTAGAATGCTTAATTTTATACTTCCTTCCTCGTCCAGTTGTACATCCAAACTAGCTCCAGCATATTTTGTATTCCTAACCTTAACTTTCTTATAATGTTTTAGGTCCACAAAACCTTGGGTATGAATAAAAAATGTTTCATTATCTTTATGCAATACACGTTTTATGCCAGTTGTATCTTTATTGATAAGATACAATCCTGATGTTATATAACCATCTTTATCCTTGTTTGTGGACTGATTTTTAGATGTACTAGACCCAATAAATACAAAGAAACCTATCATTAAAATAAGTATGTTTTTCATTAGAGACGGCTTATTATTTAGGCAACTACATTTAATTCTGCAGGTTCCAAAATTTCATTTAATTTTTCTACCACCAGGTTTTCAAAATCCTTTTGTTTCTGTTTTTTACTATAAACATAAAGCCCCAATGGCCAACAAATAATAATAAAAAGAACAACCATATCATAATTTGTTTGTGTTGTTATTGTTCCTTTTTTTGGACTAATGTTTAATTTTACATTACCTGTAGCAGTAAACCCACTAGTACGAACTTGCAGCCCTCCAAAACCTGTTTGTATTTTATGTTCTGGAAAATTGGCTTTTAGTTTTTCTATTAAATCTTCTTTAATAAATGGTTTAAAATTTAGCTTATTCATTTCGTTTTTTTTAGTTTAATCAAATGTATCGCTTATCCAAATTATCTAAAATTAGAATAGATAAGTGCCTCCAATAAATATATATTCGCTAAAAAAAACTTCTACATCTGATCTAATACTTCTTTCTTTTTTTGAGAATACTCTTCATCACTAATGAGTTCCATTTCAAAAAGTTCTTTTAGTTTTTTTAATTTTTCCATTGGATTTTCTACTTCTTGCTGGACTGTGTTTTGTTGGTTTTGCATACCTGCATTCATCATATTTCCGGTTTGCATACCTGCATTCATCCCCATTAACACACCTGCTGCTCCACCACTATTATTTGCAGCATCTCTCATGGCTTGTATTTGCTGCATCTCGGTATACTGTAGGCCAGCAATTTGCGCCGCTTTTACTTCTGCTTGTACATCAGATATTTTAGCAATTCTATCTAAGGTTTCGCCATCAAACTGAGTGCCTTCTATTCTAAAATCTAGCACTTCAAACCCTAAATCATTAAAAACAGTATTTGTTCTTTCTTTAGCCTCAGTAGCTATTGCATTTAAATTACTATCAATATCTACATAAGAAAATTTAGCATTTGCCAAATAATCGGTAAGCGGCCCTGTAATTCTAGATAAAAACAGTTCCTTTAAATCAGCATGACAATACACTTCTTCTCCAGCAATTACGTTTTCGAAAAACCATTGTGGCTTGGTAATTTTAATGCTATAATTTCCAAAAGCAGAAAGTAAAATTGGAAAAGTATATGTTGGATCTGTATAAGAAATTGGAACACGAGTTCCCCAACGCATATTTAAAATTTGTGCTTTTCTATAAAACCAAATTCCCATTACATGTTCACTACCATCTTGAAGTTTTAAGAACTTTTTTATGTCAGTAATAAATGGTTTGTGGTCTGATTTTAAATCATAAACACCTTCTTCTTCAAAAACACCTTCAATCTTGCCTTCGTAGGTAAGTACACAACCTTGCCCTGGTTGTAAGATAAGCTTGGAGGCGTTTTTAATTTCATCTCCTTTATCGGTAAATTTTATAAATAACTCGTTAGCATTTGGGTTTTCCCATTGTATTACAGCTCTAAATTGATTTAATATGCCCATGATTATATTTTTTTAATTCTTTTTTAGCATAAAAAGGCTTACCATAATGAGTAGTAAACCTTTTTATTATCAACCAATTAATAAAAACAGCTGTATCTTGATTTTTGGAATAAATCACAACCGTTTATTTGTTTAATTGAACCCTATATTTCTAATGTATTTATTGTAACGTTTACTTTTTATATAAGAAGGCTTACCATGGTAAATGCTAAACCTCCTTATCCCTAAAACCAATTAAAAATCGATATCCTCGCTTAAATTAGCGTTTTTATCTTGGTATTTTTCTTTATAATATGCTTCCCATTTATTCGTTAATTCCCCATGAAGTGCAAATAACCTTGACGCTTCTTTTTGATCTTCTGTAAGCTCCACATTATTAAGCATTTCTTGTGATGTTTGATTTTGTACATCCATTACTTTTTCTTTAAAATACCCAGACCAGTGCATTGCCAATTGTGAAAATTCGGTAAGTGTAATACCAAACTCTTTTTCCATATCAATATCAATTCCAACACTAGATGCTGCAGCTGAATACTGAGTCATTTTTATGCTATCACTCCATTCCGGATATTTAGCTAAAACATCATCTATACCACCAGTAAATTCCACATTTTCGAATTTTCCTTGTTTTGGATTGGTAAATACTTGACCATAAAAATTCATGTCATCCATAGACAACTCTGACATTTTATTGTTCCACTTATTCACGGTTTCTTCCCAAACAGGAACTTCTATACCTAGTACTTTACATACATCTTCTAATGGCATTCCTGAAACAATATTAGCATTAGCACATGCATAATCTCTAAATGTTACTCCGTTAATTTCTTCCATAGTGTGTTTTTTTAATAATTTAATTCTCGTTTTCTTTCTTCATAGAAAAACTTCATTTTTACGCCTAAATCATGCTCTAAAGTTTCTTCAAACTCTGGTAAAAATTCTATTCTTTCTTTTAGATATTTGGTCCAAAAAGCACGTTCTGTTACTTCTCTATTTTTAAATCCTGCTGTATATTCTGTTTTATCTTCCTCTCCAAATGGTGGTCTTATTTCTCTAAATACATCTTGTGCATTTTGCATTTTTTGCCATTCTTCTAAAGCACTGTATTTTGCCATTTTATCAATCACATTTTGGATTTGATAAATCTTATCCTTGGGTGTAAATGTGTTCACCGTATTGCAATATCCACAGCTTACATAATGCGAGCGGAAAATGTCTTTTCTAACTTCTATTTTACCACCACATTGGGTACATTTAAAATCTTCGTTTAAAAAAACAATAGCATGATCATAAAATTTTTGCGCAATTTTCCCCTCTATAACAATCTCAAAACGTTCTATTCTATGATATATAGACTCTTCTAGTTGTACTCCTTTTTGTTCTTCATCTATAAGCTCGTAATGCTCTTTATAAGCTAGCATTTGTACTTTAACTTTCTCTTGAAACGTTTTTTCTATTTTATCGGTAAGCCCAGATAATTGTGATTTTATTCCACTCCAAGCAACTATAGTTGGGTGAAAATCAAAATCACTTTCAACCAAACTATCTAATAAAGCTTCTTCTGCACTGCCAAGAGATTCATTAAATCTGTTGTCAATTTTCGCCAAAAAAGCTTCCCATTTTTTAACAAGTGCTAAAAACTCTGAGCTTTCTTCTTTTTCCTTTTCTTTGTTGTTTTTAAATAATCCGAACATTATTTATCTGTTTTAATTTCAGTAGTAATGGTCATAAACTTAAAACCACAATAATCACAAGTAGTTAAATTGGTATCCATAGGTCTTGCAGCTCCACAGTCTTCACATTTTCTGGTGTCTGTACCAGAAGTTTTACGTTCTCCTGCCCATTGTTTTTTAGACTCTGTGGCATTAGTAGTTATTTTCTTAAAAGGATTTCCCATAATTATAAAACTGTTTTATTAGGTAGAAGGGTAATTTATAGTTAGAAACATACAGTAACAGTTACTGCTGTTTCTAACCATTTTTTTTGATCCCTAATTGAGGGATTGTTTGAGGATACCTCGGAATTAAACCGATTTAAAGAACAATACTAAGTACGCCCAAGATGATAAGAATAACTCCTGATGGCACTTGATATTTAGTCAGTTTTAACCTTAATTGTTGTCCTTTTTCCTTAGCCGTTTCATTTTTTTCCAATAAGTACTTAGAGATTAAACTATAGGCCAATAAGAAACCTACAATAAATTCTACAGCAGATACACCCAGTCCTATTCCCCATGCTAGACCAATAGAGCCTATATTTAAAACAGATTGAATAATACCCCAAACTCCCCAAAAAGTAAGTACTACACCTATCCAACCTTGAAAAGGTGTTAACTTGTCTAATAAATCTTTAGCATTTGGTTTTTTAGCAACAATTAAAGAAGATGCTGCAATGATTCCGCCAACAATGGCAATAATAGCTGATAACATAATTTATAATATTTAGTTGATTACACTACGAATGTATAACCACTAAAAGCGTATATAAAATATGATTTATAAGTGAAGTGTTTTGATTGATATCCGTGATAAATAACTTATAAATCCATGATAAACTGTACTATCTCTGTCTTTTTTCGACTAGAAATAGGTACGGTATCTAAGTTAGATAACTGCAAATGTCCTTTTTTATCAATGCCTTGTATATGTGAAGAATTTACCAAATGCGATTGATGGCAACGGATAAAATTATCGTCCAGAAGGTCTTGATAATGCTTTAAGTTTTTAGAAATAATAAGCTTTTGATCCTTACAAATAAAGTTAGTATAGGCACCATCTGCTTCCAAATGAATAATGTCTTTTACAAACAGTACATACCGTTGTTCTGCGGTTTTAAGTACTATTTTCCGTTCTTTTTTAGCAATGTTATTCTTTAAAATTTCCAATAACTCTTGGTATTCTTTTCTATCATTAATGGCAGTTTTAGCCTTTTTTGTTGCCTCCTGTAATTCTAACGGATCTATAGGTTTTAACAAATAATCAATAGCGCTATACTTAAAAGCATTTACTGCATACTGATTGTAAGCTGTTGTAAAAATAATTTTAAAATCGATGTTCTCAATTTCTTTAAGAATATCAAAACCCGAACCATCTTCTAATTCTATATCCAGAAAAACCAATGCTGGCTTTTCGCTTTTAAGCAATTGAATTCCCTTATTTACAAAACCCGTTTCTCCAACAATTTCTATAGTAGGGTCTATAATTTTTATCATTTTTTTTAATGCTTCTCTGGCATTAATTTCGTCTTCTATTATTATGGCTTTTATCATTGTTTGATGCAAAATTTAACGGTTGTTCCTTTTTCTGAAGAACTAATATTAAAAGATTCTTCATCTTTATTATTTAACAATTTTAATCGTTTTTTAAAAATATCAGTGGCATGTAATTTATGATCGCTTTTAATATCCGAAAAACCACGTCCATTATCTTTTATTTCATATAAAATACTATCCTTTTCTTTGGATATATTGATGGTAATTTTTCCTTTTCTTTCAATATTTTTAAAGCCGTGTTCAATTGCATTTTCTACAAAAGGCTGTAATAGCAATGGTGGTATTTCATTAGTATCCATATCTACATCAGCAAAAACATTAATTTCATAATCAAACTTATCCTGATACCTCATTTTTTGAGTGTCCATATAGTTTCTTAGTACATCTATTTCATCAGTTAAAAGAATGCTTTTTTCGTTGATAAAATCAAAATTTTGCCGGATTAGTTTAGCAAAACGAGATATATAGGAAGCTGATTGTATGGGTTTATTATCTAATAATGAGTTTTGAATAGCAGATAAGGCATTAAAAATAAAATGTGGATTCATTTGTGAACGTAATACACTTTGTTCCAATTCTAATTTTTCTTGAACCAATACTAACTTCGCATTTTTATTGCGCTGAAACACAAATACGAGAAGCAGTACTAATACACCAATAAGAATAACAAATATAACTCTGTTCTTATCATTAATATCATTTTCTTGTTGCAACTTGTTCTCTCTTACAACAGCTTTATACTGGTTTTCTATAAAATTTAATTTTTCTTTATTGTCACTTACAATTTGCAACCGATCTAATGAATCTTTTTTTGCTCTAAAAATTAAAGAATTTTTATACTCTTTTTGTTTAATAGAAAGCTCTAATAATTGATTATATATAATTTTTTGAGTTGATAATTTGTTTGATTGATTTTTAGATTCTAATAGGCTTAAATACATGTTTTTGGCCATATAAAATTCATTATCATTTAAATACAATTCACCTAAATTAAGATAAGCAGAAATATTAGAGCTCTCTATTTCTTTATTAATAGCTATGGCTTTTGTGTAAAAATCTAAAGCATTGGTTTTTTGCTGCATTAATGAAGAAACCAAGCCCAAATTATTATACGATTTTGCTATAGCACTTTTATCTTTTTTTAATATATTAAGGTCTAATGACTTAAAATTATAATCAAGAGCCAGAAAATATTCATTTGTGTTTTTATAAATAACAGCCATATTATTATAGGTAGCTGATAGGCCTACGGTATCTTTTCTTTTAATATGTATATCTATGGCTTTTTGCGTATAATTAACAGCTTTTATATAATCTGAATATATAAAATGAATATGTGCAATAGAACCATATACCTTTGCTTCTAATTGCTCATTATTATGTGTTTTACTATGGGCTAATGCGGTTAATAATTGTTCATTTGCCAAGCTAATATTAGACAAAAAAGTATTGCTAGAACCCAATAACCAGAAGGTTTCTCCTATGTATTTATTTTTCTCTTTCTCCTTAAAAGTTAGTAATGCTTTTTGCAAGTTTTCAACTGCTAACTGATCCTTTTGCAATTTGGATAAATTTACCCCCTTTTTATAGTAAAGGATGCCTAGTTTAGGATGTTTATTGTTATGAACCAGTAAAATACTATCTACTTTAGCCATAGATTCTTGAATGCTTCCTTCTGAAAGAATTTTATAAAATTCATCATCAGAAATGGTTAACTCATCGCTTGTAGTATTACATGCAAAATTTAAAATAAGAAGCAATCCAATTAAAAAATAAACATAGGTTTTTACACTATAATTGAGTTGTTTTATCAAATACATATGTTTTTCTAACAATTAATTGTTTAATTAAAATGAAAAGTCAATAACCTAGGGGCAAGCCCATAAGGCATGCAAAAGGAATTAACCTTAATCATTCCGATGCAAGCATCGGGAAATTAAACCCACTGGTGGGATTAAAGTTTATTGTGAGGCGAGTAAAAGGCAGAATAATCTGACTTTAAAACATAAAAATACCTTATTTAAATTAAAAAATAATGTTTTTGTTGTATAAACACATATCAATAACATTATACGCAAGTATTTATAAGAAATTGGTAAGCTTGAAACAAGCTCAAAAACATGTAAAAGGAATAAACCTTAATAATTTAGATGCAAAAATCAGGAAATATAACCACTTTTGGAATTAAATCTACTAGCTAGATTATGCCAAAAGCAGTTTTGCTCTTTTGTCTTCAATATATTTTTTTTCTAAGGAGTTTGGACATTGCAATATTGCAGTATTATAAGCTTCCAAAGCAAGTTTTTTATTATTAGTTTGCTGGTAATACTCTGCATAACATCCGTACAATAAATAACTTCGCTGTTGTAATTTATGAATGGATATACTATCTAATTTTTTTTTGGCTGCAGGCATTTGCTTTAATTTCATATAAACAATAGCCATGTTTAATAGCGTAGCATCTGAAGGTTGAAATTTGTACAGTTTTTTATAGACTTCTAATATGCCTTTCCAATCTGTGTTTTTATACTGTAAAGCACTGATATGAAGCTTGGCTATAGCAGCTTCATAATGATATGCAGACCAATCTGAATAGACTTCTGTTTTTGTAAACGCATCATTTCCTAATATTATTAATGGCATATACCATTTGGAACGGTCCTGATGTTCTAGATCTACAATTTGGTTGGTTGCTGTAATTTTACTTTCTATTCTTGCTGCATGAAAACATAAAAGTGCAAAAAGGGCATATAAACTTCCCGATCTAAACCCTTCTTTTTTTAGTAATAGTTTGCATAAACGTAAAGCTTCTCCACATAGATCTTTACTAATAAGTTGATTGGTTTTTGTAGAATGAAAACCTTCATTAAAAATAAGATATACAACCTGTAATACTCCAGAAATTCTATTATTAACTTTTTTTGGATTTGGATACTCAAAATTTAGCTGCTGATCTATAATTTTTTTTCTAACCCTAACCAATCGTTTTTTTATGGTTTCTTCTTTTAATAACAATGCAGCAGCAATCTCTTTCATAGAAAAACCCGATATTGTTTTTAAAGCAAAGGCAATTTGTTCTTCTGGAGCTAATGCAGGATGACAGGCTACAAATAACATTCGCAATTGGCTATCTTCTATTTCATGTTCTAAAAATAAATCAGTTTTTTTATGATCAGAAACAATTGTTAGCTCTTTTAATTCTAAACCTGTTTTTTCTTTTTTAAGCTTCCGTATTAGATCTATTGTTCTATTCTTGGCAACTGTCATTAACCAAGCTTCTGGGTTTTCTGGCAACTGTGTCCGCCATTGTAAAGTGGCTTTTATAAAAGTGTCTTGTACTGCATCTTCAATACTTTCTAAAAAAGCAAGTCCAAAATAATTGGTTAAAATAGCGACCATCTTTCCATATTGATGTCTAAAAAGATGGTCTACTATTTTTTGTTTAGTCATTACTAGTGATTCCGCTATTATTTATCAAATTTCATCACTTCTCTAATCTCAACACTTCCTCCCAAATCATAATCTGGATAATCTTGTGCTACTGCTACTGCTGCATTATAATCTGCCGCTTTTACCGTAAAATAACCACCAATTAATTCTTTTCCTTCTACAAAAGGACCATCACTTACAATACGATCAGGACCAGATATTCTTTTACCAACAGGCATTAAAGCCTCTCCTCCTTTAAGAATCCCTTGCTTTTCCATTTTTTCATTCCATCCAAACCATTTTCCCATTCGTTCTTGTAATTGATCTGGAGATAATCCTAATTCTTCATAGTCCGCACCTATGAATATCATCATAAATTCTTTCATTTCTTTTTATTTATTAATTCGTATTATTTATAATTTTATTAAATTCTAAAGCTTTAGTTATCCAAAAATCAAGATCAGACTCTGCATCAAAACCATCAGGATCTATAAACAAAAAGCCACGCATTACTTTACTGGTAAAATCCATAGCACGGCTTCCTTTTTTAAAAATTAGTTGTTCTTGAGCTATTTTACCTACCCTAACCATTAATCTATCTTTACCTGTAGATTTATCAATATCTATTCCTACACACATTTTGGTGTTTACCATAAAAACTAAACCACCCATCATCTTTTTCTCTTCTATTGAAATGTTTTGAAAACGTTGTCTAATTCTGTCTGCTTGAAATTCGCTAAATGCCATTTGTTTATTTTAATGTATAGAATGAAACGCTACTTTATTGCCTTCTACATCTATAAACTGCGCCATAAAACCATGTTCGCCAAGTGATGTTTTTGGAATTATAACTTTACCACCAGCTACTTCTACTCTTGCTAAAGATACAGCTAAATCATCACCTCCATTTAAATAAATTAAAGCACCTTGTTGAGATGGCTCATAACCAGGTCCTGAAATAATACTTCCTCCAGCTGCATTATTATCCATGTCATGAGGGAAAAAAGCCATTATAGCACCCATTTCTTCCATCTCCATAACTTGCATTTCTGTAGCTAATACCGTTTCATAAAAAGCTTTTGATTTTTCGAAATTTTTTACTGGAATTTCAAACCAATTGATTGCATTTTTCATCGTTTAAAGTTTTTAATTAATACTATTTACCTTAATGACGAAACCAATTTTATGTATGGGGACAATTTTTATGTTTTTATTATAAAATAGTATTTATTCCTTCCAAATAACCGTCAAATTCTATAAGATTATTATGTTCACCTTTTGGTATAACAATCATTTCTATCTTTTTTTGAACTGATGATTTGTATAGTTTTTCTCCAGACGAAAACGGAACTACGGTATCATCTGTACCATGAAAAATGGTAATTGGACAGCTTACATTTTTTATATACTCGAAAGAGGAAAATTTATATTTTAACAATTTTGCCATCGGAAACATAGGAAAACGATGTTGAGCAACATCTAAAATACTGTAATATGGAGTTTCTAAAATAAGTTGTTTTGGATTATTTAAAGAAGCCAATTGTGTAGCAATACCTGTTCCTAATGATCGTCCATATACATTTATTTTATCTTCAGCATATGTTTTTAATAGATAATCATAGCATAATTGAGCATCGTTATAAAATGCTTTTTCACTTAATTTACCTGTACTTTTTCCATAAGTTCTATAATCCATTAACAATACATCATATTGTTTTGCTATAAAAAAAGGCATCATTTCTCCCCATCTAGAAATATCTCCAGAATTGCCATGGAAATATAAAATAACTCCTTTTGGGTTTTTACTACTAAATTTTACTGCATTAATAACAGCTCCATCTGTTGTTTTTAAAAAAATTTCTTGATGAGTTTCCTTAAAATTATAAATATAATTTTGATTAAGTGTTGTTGGAAAAAACATAATTTTTTCCTGAATAAAATATAATATACTTCCAATCATAATATAACTTGTTGCTGCAATAAAAATAACCTTTTTAATTATTTTTATAGTTTGTTTTTTAATCATAAAAACAATGTTTTTTCTGCAAATATTAAATAGTATACGATGCTTGCATCGCGATTTTTTTTTCGTTTTCTACTACTTTTTATTTTCTGGTATTGCATGTTTTACTTTAAAACTGCTTTGTTCTAAATTGAATTTATCTTTTTTAGAATTTATAATTTCTGCTAACATTTTATGATACGATTCAAAGTTATTAAGATTTTTATGACCTCCGCCAATAACAGTGTACAATCTTGTGTTTTCTGGTTTTATTTTAGATAATTTTACACTTGTTTTAAAAGGAATTAACTTATCATTAGTACCATGAATAATATGAATTGGACATTCTACATATTTTAACCATTTGTATGTTGGTAATGGATATTTTAATAAAACAGAAAGTGGCATAAAAGGCATGTATCGTGCTGCTACTTTTGTAAGGCTGTAATATGGAGCATCCAAAATTAGCATTTTTGGATTGTTAATAGAAGCTAGCTTTGTGGCAAATCCTGATCCTAAAGATCTTCCATAGATGATAATATGTTTTTCATCTACCTTTTCTTTTATCTTGGTATATACAAATTGTAAATCTCTCTTAATTGCCTTTTGTGATCTTCTACCTGTACTTTTTCCAAAACCACGATAATCTACCATAATAACATCGTAATTGTGTTTGGTAAAATCCACTGCAAATTTCCCCCATCCTTTAATGCTTTTAGAATTTCCTTTTAAATACAATACTACACCTTTTGGTTTGTCTTTTTTAAAATGCAATCCATTGATGATAGCACCATCCCTAGTTTCTAGATTGTATTCTTCTATCTGCTGGTTTTTATAATTGAACTGAAAATCGCTGGGTAATTTTTCTGGCTTAAATAAAAAATAGTCTTGAAGATAATACAAAAGCAAGCTTATGATAACATATACCAAAACCATTATAACCAAAATTGTTAAGACATTTATCATTTTAAAACTTAGTATTGTTACAAATTAAAAGAACTACTTTACTGAAATATAATAATTTATAACTAAAAAGTACAGGATTTTCAATTCATTTTAGATAATAGATCTAATTATATAATGGATAATTCCAATTCATTCTCACATTATAATTTTATAAAAAAGACTATTATAACTTTAAATAAGCGATTCTAAAGCGTTTAAAAAATTAATATATAGTGGATATCTCTATTAAATAATAAAATAAAACAATGAATAAGTAATGGCTTCTTAAGCAAGAGTGTAAACTACTTTTTTTAGAAGTCTAGTTTTAATATAAAGCGGGTACTCAATATAATTAAATAGTAAAATGAATATTTGTTGATAAAGTGCTTTTAGTTTTTATAAATCCGAAACCTTCTTATTTTTTCCAAAAGAGTTTTTATAGTGAATTAAGCAAATTTTAATTTCAAATCTGTTTTTAAGTTTTTCTAAAGTTATTAACTATATATACATATATATATTTCTTTTATTTAAATTTTAAAAAAAAATGGTGGTTATTATAGTCTGTTAACTTCTCATAAAACTTTATTGAACTTTACTTGTAAAGTTTGCTTATTAAATTTGGTTAACATGTTATCAACATAGCAATGTATTGATACTAAAAGAAATCAATTTAGAAGTTAACAATGTGAACAAGTGAAATTAACATTAAATTATTGATAAGAAGATTTTAAATTACTGTTAACAACTCAATTTTTGTTATGTATAACTATGCTATATATTTTAAAGTTATCATTCTTGTTTTTTTAAATGCTTTTCGTATTGCAATTTATTATAACAACTACAAAACATTTTTTTGATTATTAATGCTGTTTTTATTAATAACAACTTTACATTTTAATATATTAATTATCAAGACCTTAGACTTATCCTAATATTATTAATTTATAGTTATTCACATTATTAACAATTAGCCTTAATATGGTTGACAACGTTTTATTTAACGTTCACAACATTGGTAAAATTGGACTTTAAAATGCTCTATTTCAATGATCAATACTATAACTCGAAGGTGCTAAATTTATTTCAATAAAAAAAGGATAGTTAATAACTATCCCTTCTTTTTTTATAATTTTTACTGTTGTTTTTATGACTTAATCCTTCTTTGGACCAATTCCTTTTTTCTTGTTTTGTTCTCTCATTACTTCACCAATTTGGTTACTTGCTGTAAATGAGGTAACCATGTCATTTAGCATATCACTACCCGATTGTGGTGTGTTTGGCATCAATATTAAGTTACTGTTGGTATGTTCTCCAATAGACTGTAATGTGTCATAATGCTGAGTTACAATAATTAAGGCAGATGCTTCTTGAGAATTGATACCTACTTTATTAAGTACATCTACAGATTCTTCTAAACCTCTGGCAATTTCTCTACGTTGATCTGCAATACCTTGTCCTTGCAATCTTTTACTTTCTGCTTCTGCTTTTGCTTTTTCAACAATTAATATACGTTGTGCATCTCCTTCATATTGTGCAGCTACTTTTTCACGCTCCGAAGCATTAATTCTATTCATTGCTTCTTTTACTTGACTATCTGGGTCAATATCAGTTACTAACGTTTTTATAATATCAAAACCATAAGTAAGCATTGCTTCTTGTAATTCTGCTTTTACTGCAATTGCAATATCATCTTTTCTTAAGAATACATCATCCAATTTCATTTTTGGTACCTCTGCTCTTACTACATCAAAAACATAAGATGTAATCTGATCGTGTGGATATTCTAATTTATAAAAAGCATCATATACTTTTTCTTTTTTTACTACATATTGTACAGATATTTTAAGTTTTACAAAAACATCATCTTTAGTTTTTGTTTCCACGATAACATCTAACTGTTGAATTTTTAAGGAAACTCTACCTGCAATACGTTGTACTATTGGTATTTTAAATTGTAAACCTGAATGTCGTACAGAACTAAATTTTCCAAAATTTTCTATTATTGCCGCTGTTTGCTGTTTTACCATAAAAAATGATGATAATACTACATAGAGTATAAAAATTATTATTGGAATGTAAATAAATTGGCCCATAGTTTTTCTTTTTTTATTTTGATGGATTAATAATTATGTTTAAAAATAGCGAATATTTTTTGATGATGAAATATCATCTACACTTATCTGTTGTATTTAGTGACTATTAGTTACAAAAAAACCATTCTTTTTTGTAGAATGGTTTTGATAATTACTTATGTTTTAAAATTATGATAAGGTTTCTATAGCTTTAGTTAATCTAGCTATTGTTTCTTTTTTTCCGATAACTTCAATAATATCAAATACATGTGGACCTTTTAATTCTCCAACTAGTGCTAATCGAAGTGGTGCCATTATTTGTCCAAAACTATATTCATTATCAGCTATCCATTGCTTAACTACAACTTCGATATTTGACGATGAAAAGTTTTTTATTTCATCTATGAGAGTTATAAGCCCTTGCATAAGGCTAGGAGTTTGTTCTTTCCATTGTTTTTTTACTGCTTTTTGGTTGTATGCAGTTGGTGTTTCAAAAAAGAATTCGCTTAAATTCCAAAGATCGGTTGCGAATACTGCTCTCTCTTTAATTAATCCAACAACTTTGTTAACAAGCAGATCTTCTTTAATGATACCTTTTTCTTTTAGAATACCTTGAAAAATTGGTCCAAGTTCTTCAACACTCTTATGTTGAAGGTATTGTTGATTGAACCATCTTGTTTTTTCAGGATCAAAACGTGCTCCTGATTTATTAACACGTTCCAAAGAAAATTCAGAAACTAATTCTTCAAGAGAAAAGAGTTCTTGTTCTGTTCCAGGATTCCATCCTAACAATGCTAAGAAATTAACAACTGCTTCTGGAAAATAACCTTCTTCTTTATAGCCTTTGCTTTCATTCCATGATAACGGAAAAACAGGAAAACCTAATTTTTCACCATCACGTTTGCTTAGTTTTCCTTTACCGACAGGTTTCATAATTAACGGTAAATGAGCAAATTGTGGAACTTCCCATCCAAATGCTGTATATAATAATTGATGTAATGCTAAGGATGGCAACCATTCTTCACCACGGATTACATGAGAAATTTCCATTAAATGATCGTCTACAATATTTGCTAAATGATAGGTAGGCATCCCATCACTTTTAAATAATATTTTATCATCTAAAACATTGGTATCAATTTTCATTTCTCCTCTTACGATATCATTTAATACTAATGTTTGGTCTTGAGGAGATTTAAAACGAATTACATATGCTTCACCTTCAGCTATTTTTGTTGCAACTTCTTCTTTGGATAAAGTTAAAGAATTGTCTAGTTTTTCTCTATTATGCCAATTGTATATAAAAGTTTTTCCTTTTTCTTCATGGTCTTTTCTATGTGCATCTAAGTTTTCTGATGTATCAAATGCATAATATGCATTGCCACTATCTAGTAATTCTTGTGCATATTTTTTGTACAATTCTTTGCGTTCGCTTTGTTTATAAGGACCATAACCTCTGTCTTTTCCTGGGCCTTCATCAAAAGAAATTCCACACCAGTTTAATGAATTTATAATATAATCTTCTGCGCCTTCCACAAATCTATTCTGATCTGTATCTTCAATTCTTAATATAAAATCACCTCCATTTTTCTTTGCAAATAAATAATTAAACAAAGCTGTTCTTACTCCACCAATATGCAAAGGTCCTGTTGGACTTGGTGCAAAACGTACACGTACTTTTTTTGTCATTTTTCTATTAAATTTAGCGCAAAGATAAAATAATACTGTGTATCGCTTTGAAATATTATGATGTATTACATCGATGTTTTGTAAAAATGTAGCTATTAATGCTTCTAAATTTAACTTACCATTAGCAAATTATAAGTTTTGCTAAAATAAAATTGTAGTTTTATTCTTTCAATTCACCTTAATATTTTTCATTTTGAATAGTTTTGATATCATTATTAATAAGCTTGAGGCTTTTATAAAAAAGTATTATACCAACGAATTAATCAAAGGAATTTTTCTTTTTGTTGCATTCGGGTTGTTATGCTTTTTATTAATAACTACTGTAGAATATTTCTTTTGGTTACCTAGTATTGCAAGAGGTATTTTGTTTTGGATATTTGTGGCTATAGAAACTTTTTTATTCATAGCTTTTATCGGCTATCCTTTGTTTTATTTATTAAAGCTTAAAAAAGGAATATCTCATAAGGATGCATCTTTACTTATTGGTAAACATTTTCCTGATGTTGATGATAAACTTATAAATGTTATTGAGCTGTCAGAAACTACGGAGAAGTCTGAATTATTAGTGGCTAGTATTGATCAAAAATCTTTGGATATTAATCCAATTCCATTCAATTTGGCTATTGATTTTAAAAAAAGTACTGCTTTTGCTAAATATTTGATAATTCCATTTTTTTTTATTTTAATATTCTGGTTATCAGGGAGTTTGTCATCTTTTATTAGCAGTTATACACGTGTTTCTGATTATGCTACTTTTTATGAAGAACCAGCACCTTTTAGTTTTGTAATTCTCAATGATAGTTTGTCTGTTTTGGAAAATAGAGCTTTTGAATTAAAGGTAAATACTATTGGTGATTTCGTTCCAGAAGAGGTATATATTATACTTAATGAAGAACATTATTTATTACAGAAAAATAATAATAATTTTACCTACAGTTTTCCTAAAGCCTTATCGGCTAGTACATTTTCTTTGGAGGCTAATGCTGTTAATTCTAAAGAGTATGTTTTAGATGTTATTGCTGTTCCATCCATTTTGGATTTAAAATTACACTTAAATTATCCAAGATATACAGGTAAAAAGGATGAAATTTTAAATAATACTGGTTCTGTTACAGTTCCTGAAGGAACGTCCATTTCTTGGAATTTGAATGTAAAAAACACAAATGCTATTGTTTTTAAAACTGATACTGATAGTAAAAGTTTTTCCAAAATTACGAATACTAATTTTGAATTTAAAAAACGTTTATTCAATAATATTAATTATCAAATATTAACTTCAAATACTCAGGTTCATAATTTTGAAAAATTAGAATATACACTTACTGTTGTAAAAGATGAATACCCAAAAATTAATGCACAATTTATAAATGATTCTATTAATGCCAATATAAAATTCTTTGTTGGTGAAGCTTCAGATGATTATGGGATTGGAAACATAGAACTTGTTTATTATCCAAGAAAAGATGAAAACAGTAAAAAGACAATAATTATTAATAAGAGCTCAGGTTCTTTTAATCGTTTTTATTATACCTACCCAGAAGGATTAGATTTAATAGAAGGAGAGGATTATAGTTTGTTCTTTCAGGTATCCGATAATGATGCAGTACACAAGGGTAAAATTTCAAAATCTCAAGTTTTTACTTTTGCTAATTTCACTAAAGACGAATTGGAAGAGCATAGATTAGATGCTCAACAAAATAGCATTAATAGTTTATCAAAATCTGTTGAGGAGTTTAAAGAACAGAACGAGAAACTTAAAGAAATTAATGCAAATCAACGGCAACAAAAAGAGCTTTCATTTAATGATAAAAATGAAGTTAAAGATTTTCTAAAGCGTCAAAAGATGCAAGAAAAGCAAATGAAGAAATTTACCGAACAGCTTAAAGAAAATTTAAAAAGTGACGAAAAAGAAAAGGACGATGCCTTTAAAAAGTTACTTCAAGAACGTTTGGAGCGACAAGAATTAGAATTTAAAAAGAATGAAGAATTACTAAAAGAACTTGATAAAATTGCAGACAAGATTAGCAAAGAAGATTTAAAAAAGAAATTGGAAGAGTTAGGAAAAAAGCAGGTTAGTAATGAACGTAATTTGGAGCAAATATTAGAATTAACAAAACGCTATTATGTAATAGAAAAGGCTAGTAAATTACAACAAGAATTGGAAAAACTAGCAGAGAAGCAAGAAGAGCTTTCAAAAGATGATTCAGATAAAAACAATGCTAAAGTGCAAGATAGTATTAACAAGGAATTTGATAAATTAACTAAAGAGTTCGACAAGCTCAATAAAGATAATCAGAAGTTAAAAAAACCAATGGATCTTAATTCTAGCAAACGTAAAGAAGATAGAATTAAAGACGATCAAAAAGAAGCTTTGGAAAACTTGGAAAAGAATAATGCTTCTGATAAGGATAAAAATTCAGGTGATAATAATTCTGACGATAATGAAGTTGGTGATAAACAAAAAGGAGAAAACAAAAAAGAAGCTCAGAAGAAACAAAAAAGTGCTGCAGAAAAAATGAAGCAAATGAGTGATGGAATGAAGAAACAAATGATGAGTGCTTCTGGTGGTGAAACTATAGAGGAAGATGTAGAAATGCTACGTAAAATATTAGATAATCTTATTGTGTATTCTTTTGAACAAGAAGAATTGATGGACGATATAAAAGATATTGACGCTAGTAATTATAACTTTTCATCTAAACTTAAAGCCCAACATAATTTACGTGAACTTTTTACTCATGTTGATGACAGCTTATTTGCCCTTTCATTACGTAGAGCAGAATTAGCAGAAGATATTAATGAAGAAATTGCAGATGTATATTTTAATATTGACAAAGCACTAGAGGTTTTTGCTGATACCAGAATTTATCAAGGGGTATCTAACCAACAGTTTGCATTAACTTCTTCTAATAAATTGGCGAGTTTATTAGCTAATATTATGGGTAATATGCAGATGTCTATGAATCCAAGTCAAGGAAGTGGTGAGGGTAAAGGATTTCAATTACCTGATATTATCAAATCTCAAGAAGAGCTTAATGAGAAGATGAAAAAGCAGGGAGAAAAGAAAGGTGATAAAAAAGAAGGCTCTGCTGCTGGGGATAAACCTGGGGATAAAAAAGGTGACAAACCGGGAGATAAACCTGGTGATGGTAAAGAGGGAAAAGGTAAACCTGGATCAAAAGGAAAGTCAGGAAAAAAAGGCGAAGGTGATAAACCAGGTGAAAAAGGTTCTGGTAAATCTGGACAAGGCAAGTCTGGTAAACAGGGTAAAGGCGGTCAGCAAGGTAAAGATGGCAAACAAGGAAAGAATGGTGTAAAAGGAAAAGGTTCTGGACAAGGAAACGGAGGTAATTCTAATTCTCCTAATGGTGAACCTGGTGGCGAAGGTGAAGGACAAGGAAAGGGTAAGACTGATAAAATGGGGAATGGTTTTGGTGAAACCGAATCAGAATCTAAAGAATTATTTGAGATATATAAACAACAGCAAAAGTTACGAAATAAATTAGAAGATCAGCTTAAGGACATCCAAGGAGCGGGAGCTAAATCAATTGCTAAAAATCTTATAAAGCAAATGGAATCAGTTGAAGACCAATTATTGGATAATGGTATTAGACCTGATGTTACCAAACGTATGGAGAATTTAAAACATCAGCTGTTAAAATTACAGCATGCAACTGTTGAACAGGGTAAAGATAAAAAGAGAAATAGTAAATCTAACACCAAAAGATTTGCACCAAATAGCATTCAAAAAAATCCTTTTATAGAGGAATATTTAGAGCAATTGGAATTATTAAATAGACAAGTATTACCTTTGCAAAATAATTATAAGAAAAAGGTTAATATATATTTCAAATCAGGTGATTAATTTTAATTACGAATTAGACTTTAGTTTAGATAATTCTACTAGTTTTTCCGATTGGATAAACAGAGTTTTGATATCAGAAAACCATACTTTGGGAGAAGTAAATTATATATTTTGTGATGATGAGTATCTGCTTAATATTAATAAGCAATATTTGAATCATGATTATTATACGGACATAATCACTTTTGATTATGTAGAAAACAATGTGGTGTCTGGTGATATTTTTGTTTCGATAGATAGAATTAGAGAAAATGCAATTTCATTTAATGTTGCTTTTATTGAGGAATTAAAAAGAGTTATCTCTCATGGTATTTTACATCTATGTGGTTATGGAGATAAGTCAGAAGAAGAAGCTAAATTAATGCGCTTAAAAGAAAACGAAAAAATTAGTATGTTCCACGTGGAACGCTAATTTTATTATTCATAAATAAAGTTCCACGTGGAACGTTTTTTACTTCAAAAAATATGTTTGATAAAGAGTACGATGTTATAGTTGTTGGTGGTGGGCATGCTGGATGTGAAGCTGCTGCTGCGGCAGCAAATTTGGGTTCTAGTACATTGTTGATAACGATGAATCTTCAAACTATTGGACAGATGTCTTGCAACCCTGCTATGGGAGGTATTGCAAAAGGACAAATAGTTAGAGAAATTGATGCTCTTGGTGGGTATAGTGGATTAGTAAGTGATAAGTCGGCGATACAGTTTAAGATGTTGAACAAGTCCAAAGGACCAGCAATGTGGAGTCCCAGAACTCAGAATGATAGAATGCGTTTTGCTGAGGAGTGGAGAACAATGTTAGAAGAAACAAAAAATCTTGATTTTTATCAAGATATGGTTTCTGGTCTTTTGATTGAAAACAATGAAATAAAAGGTGTTAAAACCTCACTTGGTCTGGAGGCACGTTCCAAGACAGTAATCTTAACAAATGGAACATTTTTAAATGGACTTATCCATATTGGAGAAAAACAATTCGGTGGTGGAAGAGCTGGTGAAAGTGCTTCAAAAGGTATTACAGAACAGCTTTTAGAATTGGGTTTTGAATCAGGAAGAATGAAAACAGGAACACCTCCTCGTGTGGATGGTCGTTCTTTGGATTTTGATAAAATGATTGTGCAACCTGGAGATGAAGTTCCTCATAAATTTTCATACTCAAATAGCACTACTCCACTTAGGAAACAACGCGATTGTTTTATGACCCATACAAGTGCTGAAGTTCATGATTTGCTGAGAACAGGTTTTGATCGTTCGCCAATGTTTAATGGAAGTATCAAAAGTGTTGGCCCAAGATATTGTCCTTCAATAGAAGATAAAATTGATCGCTTTGCTGATAAAGATCGACACCAAATGTTTATAGAACCAGAAGGATGGTCTACCGTTGAAGTTTATGTTAATGGATTTTCAACATCGTTACCAGAAGATGTTCAGTTTAAGGCCTTGCGTTCTGTTGTAGGTTTTGAAGGTGTTAAGTTTTTTAGACCTGGTTATGCAATAGAATATGATTACTTCCCTCCTACACAATTAAAACATAGTTTGGAAACTAAATTGGTTCCAAATTTGTTTTTTGCTGGACAGATTAATGGAACTACTGGATATGAAGAAGCAGCGGCCCAAGGATTAATGGCAGGGATTAATGCCCATTTAAATATTAATGGCAAAGAGGAATTTGTATTAACACGTGATGAAGCTTATATAGGCGTTCTAATAGACGATCTTATTACAAAAGGAACAGAAGAGCCTTATCGGATGTTTACTTCAAGAGCAGAGTATAGAACGCTGTTGAGACAGGATAATGCAGACCTTAGACTTACTCCTAGAGGATATAAGATCGGTTTGGCTAGTGAGGCACGTTTGGCTAAGATGCAGTTAAAGCAAATGCAATCTGATGCCTTTATTAACTTTTTTAAAGAGACTAGTGTAAAACCAGAACGTATTAATCCTATTTTGGAACAAATTGGTTCTGCGCCTATGCGGCAGTCTGATAAGATGCAAAAGGTGTTTTCTAGACCTAAGGTTACATTAGAACATATGATGCAATTGGAAAATGTAAGCACTTATGTAAATGAACATAAATTGGATACTGAGGTTTTGGAGCAAACTGAAATTCAAATTAAGTATTCAGGTTATATTGCTAAGGAAAAGAATAATGCTGATAAGTTGCAACGATTGGAAGGTGTAAAAATTCCTGATAATTTTGATTACGATAAGTTAAAATCTCTTTCTTATGAGGCAAGAGAGAAGTTGAAAAATATCCAGCCAAGAACGGTATCTCATGCATCTCGTATTAGTGGAGTTTCTCCTAGCGATATTTCTGTTCTTTTAGTGTATATGGGAAGATAATGCAGATGTTCCACGTGTAACACTTCTGGTGTAAGTTATAACTATAATTGTTTTTTGTTGATGGATAAAATTGAATTGAATATTATTGGAATTACAAATAGAGCTACCACATCTGATAGTTATGCTTTGGTCATTGAAGAAATTGATGGCAATAGAAACTTACCAATAATTGTTGGTGAAGCAGAGGCACAATCTATTGCTGTTGCTTTAGAAAATAAAACTGTTTTTAGACCATTATTACATGATGTTTTTAAATCATTTTCAGGTGCGTTTGATGTTGAATTAAAGGAGATCGTTATAAATGATTATAGTAAAAAAGTGTATTTCACAAAACTTATTTTTGAAAGCGGAAATAAAACAGTAGAGTTAGATTCCAGAACTTCTGATGCTATTGCATTGGCTATTCGTTTTAACTGTCCCATTTATACCTATGATTTTGTTTTGGATAAAACAGGAGTAGTTATGGAAGATAAGTTTAGCAATGGTCTTATTGAAAACTCAAATACTAAACCTGGTGATATCAAATTAATTGCTAACAATAATAATGACCTTTCTGGTTTTTCAGAAATTCAATTAAATAACCTCCTTTCACTTTCAGTAAAAAAAGAAGATTATGAAAGGGCTGCATTAATTAAAGCGGAGTTAGACAATAGGTTTTAATATAATAGTATTCCGTTTTATTTTGTTTCTGTTTTTATAGGTGAAGTTGCTACATTCTGATTGGTTACATTCAACTTTCAATAATCATGCTATCTTCAATAGTAATCTAGCGCTTCAATAGTGTTCCACGTGTAACGTTTTGTGGGTTTATTATTTTTTATTGACTATTTAGTATTGATGTTTTTGGTATAACGGCCTATTATCAATTTGAAATTTGTGTTTGTTTATTGGTTCTATATTTCTACCATAAATTATTATTTCTTTAATAGCACAACTAAATTACCAGATCAGCTGTGCTTCTATTGAATTTCCAATAATCGTTTTCCTATCAACAATAATCAATAGGTTTAATTTTGTTCCACGTGTAACGTTTGTGGATTTATTATTTTTTATTAAATATTTAGTATTGATGTTTTTGTAGAGTTTGAGGTAAACAAGGATAATAGTTATGATTATTAAAAAAGCAATTTGTTTTTTTGCTGCTGCTTGTTGTAATGCCTATAATCAATTTAGAATTTGTTGTTTGTTTATTGGTTCTATATTTCCACCATAAATTATTATTTCTTTAATAGCACAACTAAATTACCACATCAGCGGTGCTTCTATTGAGCTTTCAATAATCATTCTACCATCAACAATAATCAAAAGTTTTAATTGTGTTCCACGTGTAACGTTTGTGGATTTATTATTTTTTATTGAATATTTAATATTGATGTTTTTGTAAAGTTTGAGGTAAATTAGGATCATTATTCTAATAATTCAAAGAAGCAATTTGTTTTTTTGATGCTGCTTGTTGTAATGCCTATAATCAATTTGGAATTTGTTGAATACTTATCGGTTTTATGTTTCCATTGTAAATTTTCATTTCTGTAATAGCATAACTAAATTACAGATCAGCTCTATTTCTATCGAGCTTTCAATAATCATTCTCCCATCAGCAATAATGAATCATTTCGATTGTGTTCCACGTGTAACGTTTGTGGATTTATTATTTTTTATTAAATATTTAATATTGATGTTTTTGTAGAGTTTGAGGGAAACAAGGATAATAGTTATGATTATTAAAAAATGCAATTTGTTTTTTTGATGCTGCTTGTTGTAATGCCTATAATCAATTTGGAATTTGTTGAATACTTATTGGTTTTATGTTTCCATTGTAAATTGTTATTTCTGTAATAACACAACGAAATTACCAGATTAGCTTTGCTTCTATTGAGTTTCCAATAATCATTCTACCATCAACAATAATCAATAGTTTTAATTGTGTTCCACGTGTAACGTTTTACGAATTTATTATTTTTTATGGAGTGTTTAGTATTGAGGGCTTTTAGGTTTAAGTAGAATTTGAAGTGAGCTGCAATCATTATCTTTTTGTAAATCAGGATTTGTTTTTTGATGTCATGAGTTACAATACTAAATAATTAATTATTGAGTCGCATATTTATTGTTTTGTCTGGTTTTTGTTTGAGGTACAACTAAACTAGTTTTGGAGTATCAGTATTTAGTTGTTACCAAGGCAAATTGTCATTTCGAGAACACCATAATTCCATCACCAAAGAATGCGGTACGAACTTTGATTAGATAGAATAAAATTTTATATGAAAAAGAATGCCGTTTTTCTTGTTTTAAGTTGTTTAGTTCTTAGCTCCTGTTTTCCAACCAAAATTGCCCCATCAATTGAAAATTACCGTGTAATGAAGGGGAAACGCTTAAATAGATCATTAGAAAGAAAACAATATTATGTTTTTGAAAATAATACTACGGACGAACATTTGTTTAACTTTTTGGATCTTCATGTATTGCCCAAAAACTATATGTTTTATACTAACATTCCTGTTTATATTAATAATAATAAGTACTATGTGTCTTTTATAGCTGTTGAGGCAAAAACTGAAATAATAAATTTATTACCAGGTTTGGCTAGCGCAATTGTAAATGAAGCATTAAATACAAATATGGATGAATCTAGCGAAATAAATGAAACTTTTTATGAATATGTAGCTATCTCTGTGCATAACGATCAAGAATCTGATTGTTTAAAAGATAAATCACTTTCTAAGCCTGAAGTTTTAAAGTATCTTAGCAAACTTAAAGACAAATACCTTAGTAGTCCAAACCCATATGACGCCTTATTTAAAATGTAAAGACCATAGTGTTTCTCAGGAAGAATTTCAGTTGCTTTTTGACGAAACCAAACAGATGCTTGTGACTAGTCCTGCTCCTGCTCTGGAAAAACTTAATTTGTATTATAAAAGCGAAGATTATATTTCCCATACAGATACAAAGCGTAATCTTTTCGAAAAGGCTTATCATTTTATTAGAAACATTACACTTACTTCTAAACTAAAACTAATTAACGGTTTTAAAACGGAACATAAACAACTATTAGATATCGGATGTGGTACAGGTGATTTTCTTAAAAAAGCACAAGATAACAGTTGGAAGGTAACGGGTATAGAACCTGATGCTGCTGCAAGAACAATTACTAAACGTAAAATTGGAGATCAAGTTTTTGATATTGACAAATTAGCAAGATTACCTTCACATAGTTTTGATGTCATAACACTTTGGCATGTACTGGAGCATTTGCCAAACTTAGAAATGCATATTGCGCTATTTCAAAAATTATTAAAATCTAATGGAAAACTAATAATTGCTGTTCCTAATTTTAACTCTTATGATGCTAAACATTATAAAGAGTATTGGGCTGCATATGATGTACCTCGTCATTTATGGCATTTTTCTCAAAAAGCAATTTCAATTTTGTTTGCTGATGTTAATATGGAAGTCGAAAAAACAAAACCTATGTGGTTCGATTCTTTTTATGTAGCATTGCTGTCTCAAAAAATAAAAAATAAAAAAGGCAATGCAATAGCTGCTTTTTACCATGGATTCTTGTCAAATAGTAAAGCCATGCTTTCAAATGAGTTTTCCTCATTGATTTATGTGATAAAAAACAAATAGAACTCGTTTTAAGAGCGTTTAAAGGCACTTTAACTATTAGACCACCTATTTGTATTCAACTTTTTAGTTTCTCTAATTGCTGTGTTTTAAAACTAAGCATAATTATAGCTATTATCTATTGGTTGTTTGTTTTTTAATAAATTTTACTTATACTTTAAAAAAAGCTTTAATTTTTGTTTTACTTTTCTATTTTTGCATGGCACTTACAAAAAGTAGGTCGAATAATTGAAAATGTATTTTTAGTTATTTTTTATAGAACGGAAATAAATAACCTTATGAAAAGATTAGTTTTAGCAGTAGCAGTTTTAGGATTGGTTTCTTGTAATCAAGATAAAATTGCTTATGTAGACAATGGTGAGTTAATTAATGACTACCAAGAGAAAATAGACGTAGAAGCAAAATTTAAAATTAAAGTTGAAGCGTTTTCAAAAAAGAGAGATAGCTTATCTCAATCTTTTCAATTGGAAGCACAAGAATTTGATACCAAGTCTAAAGGAATGGGTCAAAAAGCGGCACAAGAGCAGTACAATGTATTGATGCAAAAAAGACAATTTTTAGGACAACAAATTCAGCAAGAAGAGCAAGCTATTCAGCAAGCAAGTCAGACTGAAATTGATAGTCTTATCAGTAAAGTTAAAAAGCATGTTAAGGCTTATGGTAAAAAAGAAGGATACACTTTTATTTTAGGTGCTAACGAAGGTGGTAGTGTTATGTATGGTGCTGATGCTAAAAACGTTACGTCTGCTGTATTAAAAGAATTGAATGATGCTTATAAAAAGTAATTTTCATTTCATATAAAATTTAAAAGCGCCTTTATGGCGCTTTTTTTTTGTAGTTATTTCTAATCAAAACCAACAGTTAAGATAGAATTGATATCTTTGTGGTCTGTTATACTAATTCAACATATTATCTGTGTCTTACCAAAAGACGTTCTCGACAAAACGAGAAATGAATGCATAAAAATTCGAGGATTTTTAATGTACAGATAATCTTATCCAATTATTTTATCAAATTTTAATAATAGTAATTGATTTTTCATCAATTGCTTTATCACTTTAATGTATGTTACGTTTAAAAAAGTGGTGATAAACAGTACTTAAAAATGAATAGTAAGGAGTTAATAAACAGAGATATAGAGTTATTTTATAATAAGGCATCTGAAGAAACCAGATTAGAAAAAGGAATCGGAATATTTGAATTTGAAAGAATTAAATCGCTTATAGAAAAATACATAGCAAGGCCTTCTTCAAAAATAATTGATGTTGGTGGCGGAACTGGGAAATACTCAGAATGGCTTGCAAAAAAAGGACATCAAGTACATTTAGTAGAACCCGTTTCTAAGCATATTAAAATAGCAAAAAAGAGAACTAGCAGGTTAAATAATAAGTTTTTAGTTCACACAGGGGAATCTCGAAAATTGGAGTTTCCAAATAATTTTGCAGATCTAATACTACTACACGGACCACTTTATCATCTTCAAAAACAAGAAGATAGAAACTTAGCGATTAATGAAGCCAAACGTGTTCTAAAAAACGATGGAATTATTTTGGGTTTTGCAATTAATTATACCGCCTCAACATTAGTTGGTTTATTAAATGGATTAATACACAAAAAACCATTTTTTGAAATGTGTAAAGAAGAATTAACAACTGGAGCACACAATCAACCAAAGGATTTTCCTTGGCTTTTAGCTGAAGCATATTATCATAAACCAGAAGAGCTAAAAATGGAATTTATCAATCAAGAGTTAGTCTATCTGAATATGTATGCCGTCGAAGGAATGACTTGGTTGGATAAAAACTATTTTGCCAATATGCTAAATGATAAAAAGAAAAACACATTAATGCAGCTATTAAAAATTACTGAAAACGACAATTATCTTTTGCCTTTTAGTCCACACATGATGATAGCAGTAAAAAAACAAAGATCTTATGGAAAATAAAGACTTATACTTTAAAGCTTTTATCCAAAATAATGGAAAGCTGAATGAAATAGAACTTGGAGATAATATCGGTATTAATGAAAGGGAAACAAGAGAAATAATTGCTCAACTTCTCTCAGAACATAAAATTGATTATTTAGAACATAAAGCTTGTAGTTACAGTCTTATGAGAACAACAAAAAGAAAAAAGAATAGCAGGTAATAATGTATAAAAGCAATAGCAGTTTTAGTATAAAATAGAATCGCTATTGCTTTTAATTAAATATTGTTATCTGAAAAAATACACGAAAGTTAATTCAGAATTGTACTTATATTAACTTGAATAATTATAATCTGATAGCATTATATTTTTGTTTTTGTAATCTGTTTATCAGATAGTTATAATCTATTTTACTTCAATAAAAAAAGTAAGAATATAGTTGGCACAAAATAGATGACAATAGTCCTTGCACCATCATAATCTTTAGCAACACGTTGACCAAAAAGCAACATTAGCAAGGTTATTGCTGATAACACAGTACCATACATTGCCATTAAATTTTCTCCGCTAGTATTTATTTGATACAATCCAATTATACACAATACTGAGGCAACTACTTCTATAAGTAATATGGAAGCAACCATAGCTGGCACTGCTCCACTTAAAAATGTTTTAGAAAAATGTTCTTTTAACCAGGATACATTTCCATTCCAATCGGTAAGTTTGTCAATTCCACTTTGTAAAAAGGTAATAATTAGAAAAATAAGCAATAAGCTTTCTGTAATATGGTCTAATAATATATTCATAATTATGCTGGTTTTTGATGTAATAATTTGGTTAGGTTAATAGATAAATCAGTTAATATTATTTTGGCATTTCCATTTCTCTCAATATGATAAATTGCTTTTTCTAGTTCTTCAAAAATGGGTATAATATTGTTTTCATGAACAAAAGGAGCAAATTTTTCTAGCTTAAAATTCTCAACGGATAATTCCATAAAAACAAGCTCTTTTGCTTCATAATTTAGTAACAAAGCTTGTCTAAAGATATCAATGCAAAAATGCAAAAATTGCTTTTGAGTTTCTCGTCCTGTTTTTGCAATATCCTCGCTCCATTGGATCAAATCTAGGATTACAGTTTTGTTACCTCTAGCTTTAAAAGCACTACGTACCCAATAAACAAACCACTTTTCGAAAACCAAGTCTTCAGAATCTTCATTCATCAAATCTATTGCCTTGTTATAATTACCATGAGATTGATGTGCTATTTTAGAAGCCACCTTTTCAGAAATATTATAACTATCTATAAGTGCTTTTTTGATGAGTTCTTCTGGCAATGCCAAAAATTGTAATAATTGACATCGAGATCGTATGGTTTGCAATAACTGTTCCTCCTCTTCTACTACCAAAAGAAAAAGCGTATCACCAGTAGGTTCTTCTAAAAGTTTTAATAGTTTATTGGAAGCCGAAATATTCATTTTATCAGCCATCCAAATAATCATTATTTTATGACCGCCTTCATATGATTTTAGAGCTAATGCAGAAACAATTTCATGGGCCTCTTCTACTCCAATCTGACCTTGTTTTTTTTCAATTCCAATCATCTTATACCAATCAAAAAGATTACCATAAGGTTGTTCTTTAACAAATTGTCGCCATTCGCTTAAAAAATCAGCACTTTTAGGTTTGGATTTTATGGTATGATTGGTCGCAACCGGAAAAGCAAAATGAAGATCGGGATGTGATAGATTGGCAAATTTAAGCCTACATGCAGCTATAGCTTCTTCATCCTTTTTCTGACTACATAATACATATTCAGCATATGCAATAGCAATTGCTAAAGTACCTGTACCCTCAGGACCAGCAAAAATCTGCGCATGAGGAATTCTTTTAGAATCCGTAGTAGTTTTTAAATGACTTTTTAGGTGATCATGCCCTATAATAGTATTGAATCGCATGGGGTAAAGATACTTTTTTGCTTAGAATTATTGAATAAAAATTGGTAATGATATTTGACAAACTAGTTTCATTTGTCAGTTTATTAATTTATCAACTTCTAATGGTAATAAAAAATATTTATTTAAGTAACTGCTCATTGGCATTACTAGACTAATCGATTAATGAGTTTTACTAAACATATAATGTATAAAGCTAAACTAAATTGTTATGTACCAATCCTATATAACTCTTTTATAATAAGGACTGAGCTATTTTTTATTAGGAACTATTTTCTAATACGTATATTTTTTCCTATATTTACTATAGTAAGAATGTTCAAAAACAGGATTTTTCTTCTTCGTCTAAAGTAAGTTTTTAAACATCGATACTTAAAGTGCGTTGACCGAATTCTGCTAAGAGCAATCTTTTCAGAATTTCTTGTTTTTAGTCCTTTTAATTGCTACAAACAGGAAGTCTTTAATATTTAAACTGCACTAGTAAACTAACCTCATATTTAGTACTTATTATGACAAGTCATATTGGTTTGTCACACTATTTTATTAATAATAATTAAAAAGTAATTATGGGTTCATTTAGAGCAAGCCTAGAGTTAGGTGGAAAAGAGTTTGATGTATTGTTTTCAGAGTATGAGTTTAGCAGACATACCGATAAAAAAGGAAAACCGTCTTCAGGAGTTTATGGAGGAAGAGTAAAATTAGAGGTTGAATCTACTGGAGATACCTCAATAATTGAAGCGATGCTAAACAGTCAGTTTAAATCAATATCTGGTAAAATCATTTACAAAAAGACAGATGAAGATGCCAAAATGAAAGAAGTAGAATTCAAAAATGGCTATATCGTAAATTATAAAGAGACACTAGATGTCTCAGGAGAAATACCAATGCGAATAGCATTTACAGTATCTGCAGAAGAAATAGTAATCGGAAATGCAGAAATTGATAACAGATGGCCAACGGCATAACGTTATAAATTTTATACTAAAAAATTAGACCCTGTAGCGGTAAAAGGTTGCATGGTCTGGTTTTGTTGGTAAAAAAAGTTAAAATAGCCAATAGCCAATAGCGAAAAGGAATAGAGGAGTTAGTTGTTTAATCGTTTAGTTGTTTAACCGTTTAACCGATTCAACAGAATATAAAGTTTGAGTAAGTAATAAACAAAATACAGAAAAAGAGTAAGAAAATAAACAATATTTAAAGAGCAAGAGTAAGCAAATAAACAATATTTAAAGAGGAAGAGCCAAAAGGCAATAGTAGAGTTAGTTGTTTAATCGTTTAGTTGTTTAACCGATTAACCGATTCAACAGAATATAAAGTTTGAGTAGATAAATAAACAGTTAAAAAAAAGAGGAAAGTGCTTAACCGATTCAACAGTTAAACAAAATACAGAGCAAGAGTAAGCAAATAAACAATATTTAAAGAGGAAGAGCCAAAAGGCAATAGTAGAGTTAGTTGTTTAATCGTTTAGTTGTTTAACCGATTAATCGATTCAACAGAATATAAAGTTTGAGTAGATAAATAAACAGTTAAAAAAAAGCGGAAAGTGCTTAACCGATTCAACAGTTAAACAAAATACAGAGCAAGAGTAAGAAAATAAACAATATTTAAAGAGCAAGAGTAAGCAAATAAACAATATTTAAAGAGGAGTAAGCAAATAAACAATATTAAATCATCAATAATAAATCAAAACAGATGTCCAGAAGAAAGAACGATTTTAAATCTAGTGCAATACGTCCCAAGGTAGTGATGAGTATTGGAAATCAATTCATTACTCATTTTAAGGAAATTACACTTCATCAGAAGATAAATGAGCATCATACATTTAGTATTATTTTGGATCATGATGTAATAGAGGAATTGGGCTCGCATACATTGGACAAGTCTAAGGAATGGATCGGATCTAGCCTCACGATCTCATTTTCTGATAAGGATTTCCTTGGTTATATTACTGGCATTCAAATGTTACATACCGAAGGTTTTGATGGTGATATTATTGTTACAGGTTCCTCCCCAACAGTATTATTAGAAGCTGGTCCACATACGCAATCATGGACGGGAAAAAGCTTGACCACCATCATCAACGATGTGGTAAAGGATGTAAATATGCAAGTAGCTATTGCACCCACCTATAAAGAAGTTATTCCATATGAAGTACAATACAACGAGAGTCATTTTCATTTTTTACAACGGATGGCATCTAAATACAACGAATGGCTGTTTTATGATGGGACACAGCTCTGTTTTGGAAAACCAAGTTTAGCAAAAACCACGACTTTACAATATGGACAGGATATGCATAATATCGATATTCGTATGGAAACCTTTGCTACTCGAAAAAAGCAAATCTCCTACCATGCGGCACAAGACAATCAATTTGCAGATAAAACAAGGAATACTGTAAATGGACTTAACGAACTTGGTTTTGATGCTTTTGAAGCTTCCAAAAAGTTATATACCATAGTTCCTCAAGAGCTTTCCCCTTCTTATGTAGAAGACAAAATGCGAATAGATAGGGAATTAGCCCGTTCGCAAGCCGAAGCAACAGCCTTAGGAAATGTATTTAAAGCCACCAGTAGCAAAGCAGGATTAGGATTAGCATCGGTTGTAAAAATAAGTGCTGCCCGTTTTAAAAATATCGATTTTGATATGGGAACGATGACGCAAACAAGTATCAAAAAGAAAATTAATTTCGATATCAAACAATATGGGGAATATATCATCACAGAAATTGTCCATACGGCAAATAATAACTACGAATATTCAAATGATATTACTGCCCTTCCTGGCGGATTAGAAGTGCTGCCAGCACCAGAAACAACAAAACCTTTAGCACAGCCCGAATTGGCAAAAGTTATTTCCAATACTGACCCTAAAAACCAAGGTCGAGTACAAGTACAGTTTTTTTGGCAAAATGGAATTATGCGTTCTGATTGGATCCGTGTAATGACTCCCGATGCTGGAAAAGGAAATGAACATAAGAAAAACCGAGGCCATGTATTTATCCCCGAAACAGGAGATCAGGTTATGGTAGGTTTTGAATATGGAGACCCCAATAGACCATATGTACAAGGAGGAATGTTTCATGGTAATAACGGAGCAGGAGGACAACAGAACAACAATATTAAGAGTATAATTACCAGATCTGGGCATACCATTGAGTTTAATGATACTGATAATGCCGAGAGCATTACGATTACGGATAAGAGCAAAAACATCATATTTATAGACACTAAAAATTCTAGTATTGTAATAAGTGCACCAGAAAACATAAGTATAAGTGCTAAAAATATTGATATTACAGCAAGTGAAAATGTTACGGTAAGTGCGGGCGAAAATATTGGAATTAATGCAGCCGATGATATTAATATTGGAACAGGAGATAGCATGAGTATTATTGCTAATGAAGATCTGGCTATTATGGCAAAAAATATTACGGAAACCGCTGCTGAGAATTTTGAAACTGTTGCTGTTAGTTTACAAGAATCGGCTGATGTAATAACGAAGAACAGTACCAAGGATGATATAGGTTTTAATAGTTCTGGAAATATAAACAGTACTTCTGGAGATAAAGTAAAATTGCACTAAAATGAGCGGAGAATTATCAAGATTTGCTAAGAACAGCACTACTATTGCAGAAAAGGTTGATTTTAATGCCATTAATGGTGATATTAATTTCTCTTCTGCTAAGAGTGTTGTTTTTTCAGCAAAAAAAGACCTTGTATATGGCTGTTATAAACAACCAGAAGGCGACGAAACTGTTGATTTAGTAGTAAAAAAAGTAGAAGGACCAAAGAGCGTTGAAATTGGTAAAACATATACTTTTAAAGCAACAGAATTTTCACGAAAAGCAATTGGAGGAGAATTAAGTAAGGTAAAATGGGCATATCAATTGGATGATGAAGATATTATTGATTTTCCTAAACCAGGAAAAGTAGTCGGTAATATCGTAACCAAAGAAGTTACAATAGCAGATGAGGTATGGGATAATAAGGTGGTTAAAATATATGCCTATCTAAAAAATAAAGAAGCTGAAGGAAAGATAGAAACTATAGTAAAAGTATTAGAAAAAATATTTATTGTTGGTACAGAACAGCATTCTGCTACATATGGAAATAAGATGATGTTTCCTGCACAAGCGATAAGAGAAATAAAAGAGAATATAGGAACAAAATTATTACTTACAATATTGATGTTTTCTGATGGATATAATTCAGATGAGTTGAGTGTAGTGAGAAGAGACGGGAAAAAGCTTTTTAGTAATCTAAATTTTATTAAAATTGACTCTACTAAAGAGCTAATTGGTTATGTTAATAAAGGAAATAATAAAGTGTCGAGGGGCAATATAAAGATTAAGGAAATTAAAATTTTCTCTCATGGTCTTCCAAGTATTTTTGATTTCGGCCTAGATGGACCTGATCAAAATTCTCAAAGGTTTAAGGTTTCTCATGTGTCACAACTTAAAAAAGATGTTTTTGATAGTAATGCTGAAATTTACTCTTATGCCTGTAGAACAGGGAATTCGGATAGTAGAGTAATAGCATCAGTCCCAGGTTACTCATATGGGGATGATTGGTTAACACAAGTAAAGCCTAAAGAAAGTTTAGCTCAAAAACTTGCTAATCATTTAGAAATATCTGTTTATGCTTTTCTAAGACGAAGTTTATATATTTCAACTTGGGATGATAAAGGAGATGAAAAATATATAGAGAAATATAAGCAAATTGATGATGAAACAATAAATGGACAAATATACAGACCACATCAATGGGACGAGGCTTTATGGAATCCTAATGGAGCATACTCTAAGCCAACTGCTGCCGCAACTCCAAAAGGTCTTCCTGCAAAATTATATATATTTAAAAAAGGAGAAGAACCAAAAGTGAAATAATTGTTATGAAAAAAAAATATACAGTTTTATTATTTACGGTTTTAACGACAGTAGTACAATATTATTGGTTTCTACCCAATGGGAAATCATGTGCTGACCCTCTTGAAGATAATACATGGTTACCATTGTTATTTATGCTTTTTTTGATGCTTATAGGAGCAGTTTTAATAATAACCTTCTCTAAAAAGAAGGTGCTTGTTAAGTTATCAATATTTTTAACATCCTTTTGGCTTTTTAGCAACTATCAGTCCTTTAATGATAGAGTTTCGTGCTGGTCAACTTATTTGTTTAACGAAGAAATTATTGCGGTTTTCTCTTTGTCTATTATTCCTATAGCAACTTGTTTAGCTGTTTTTATTATTGGAAATCTCTTTTTAGAGAAGTTGAAAACCTCAAATGATGAATGAAAATGAAAGGAAAATTAGAGCAATACATCAAGGATATTTTAATATCCAAAGAAAATAGAATAAGGCTGTATTTATTAGCTTTTCTATTGCCTATTAATTTATCAAATTGTACAACAATGGAACCAGAATTTAAAATATTTGGAGATGCAGAGATTCTTCAAGACATAAAAATAAATGAATAGTTATTATAAGTACAGTATATCAGCTTTAGTCATAATAGTGTTTGGTTTTTTGAGTATTAAATTCATTAATACGCTCCTAACATTTAATAATTACTTTGAATTAAATGATTCAAAATCTCATTTGCATTATAGTAAACTAAATGAAAACGAGGTGTGTAACACTATGGAAGATTCTTCGGAAATAAAATTAAAGTTTGAATTTAAAAGAATGTTTGTCCAATTTAATGGACGTATTGATATTGAAGATGTGTATAGTAATAAAAATGGGATTCTTTTATATTCAGGCCCTTTTAAAGAAGAAATTGTTTTGAGTAAGTGTATTAATGATACTATTAAAAACAACCGTTTGCGCTTAAATTTTTCCTTTTATAAGGACAATGAGCTTTACTTTCTTCACACAAAAGAAAGCATTGATTATGATATGCATAAATCTATAAAGATTATAATAAATTCTGTAGAAGTCCCATCAAGTTCATGTAATGTTGAGTATGATTAGAAAAATAAAAAACCCCAATAGCTTTAATCCTTCATGGAGGGTTAATTGCCCGAGGCTTGCCTCGAAATGAAAATGTTTTTTCGGAAGTATACCTCGTACCCTTAGATCGAGGTTGTTGAGTACAGTGCTATAAAAGTTAATTAATGAGACAAGACCCATACATATTAGCAAATCTACCAAAGAGAGCACCTGTTTCAAGCCATAGGGAGTATCTCATTAGTATAAAAACTAGCCTAAGCGGAGCAAGTACCCATACAACTTCTAACATGGTTTATAATTTGGGTATCACATATGACGATCACACTTTTACGTTTAGTAAAAAAAACATTGTGGTTGATGGAAAGGTAATTCCAAGCAAAATGAATGAATTATATTTAAAAAGCGCTGCTCCTTTACAAACCATAGATTTTAGATGTGATAAACAGGGCACAATAATAGATATATACAAGTATAGAAACCTGTTGAAAGCTTGGCAACAAACAAGAAGAGAAATACAACAACAATTTACTGGACCACCAGTAGCACAACTAATAGCACAAACAGATGAGTGCTATAATGAGAAAAAACACCTTATAGAACGCTTAAATGGTAATATGGTATTACAAAGCTTTTACCGTTCTTTTATTAACGATTATCTAATTTACTATGGACAAACCAATACCGTATTTACCAACATAGGAATCTTGAGCCGAATGCCATTACCATATAGTGGAAAAAAAACATTAGGTCTAAAGGATAACCAATTGTTTGTAAACACAAAAGCTTACTTAAATAAAGAAAAAGTAAACACCTCAGAACTGGAAAGCTATTTTAAAAATAAAGTAGAAAATGTTGCTATTGAAAACTTAGATATTACAATAGAAGATCGCACATTTTTAGATTATGATAGCCTTTGGATAAACCAAAGTACCGTTACAAAAACGGTACAATTGGATAATTATAAAAAAGAGGTGATACTAACGATACAACATGTGTAATACTATGGAAAAAGACCCTATAATACATAAAATAAAGAGGCAGAAATCTAATAATGAAATGGAAAATAGAGATATTCTTGTCAATTTGTATCTCAAAGATTACAGAAAGCATCATCCTAAGACAAGCTATAGAGCCTACGACAAAAAGATACAAGAAGCCAATAAGGAATTGAAGGGTAAATGGGGTAAATTAAAACTGGGACAAGAAATAAAGATCCCAATGGATATCCCTAAAGAAGCCCCTGAAGACCAAGAGCCAGCAAAACAAGATTCTGCACAAAATACTAGCCCAGAAAATACAACCGAGGCATCTAAAAAAGAAGAAGAAAAAGAAGCTTCCCAAGATTCTGGCAAACCTAGCAAGGCAGGAATATACCCTGTATGTAATGGTGCCGAGTGTATGTGCGACCAAAGTAAGGAGAAGTTGCCTGCTAAGCTTAAGGTAATTAGCCATGAATCTTTAGCAATAAATGATAAGAATGGAACTAGTAAATTATTAGCAACTACTAATGATTTACTAGTACCTTTTGAAAAACAAAGTAATACTTTTGGTACCTGTCTAAAACAGCCCTTAGGATTTGGACAATACAAACCTTGTATACCTAATATTACCAAATGGGACAAAAGTTACGAAGCCATAAAGGTAGCAAGTGCAAACAATGGTACAGCCTTATTAGAAGAAAGCGAGGGAGAATGTGCTTTTACAGGAAAAATAACCTTTACCACCCATGGGCAAACCCAAGCAGTTAGTAGTGCCGATGCTGCCGAAACATCACCAGGAATAGCCGCTATGCTTACCGATGGTGTAATTACTGAAGAAGAAGCCGAAAAACTTATAAAAGGCACTCTTGAAGATAAAAAAACAAAAAAAATAACTGACATTAATGTGGTAGGGTCTCTTAGCCCTACAAATGGTACCTATAGAATAAATGTAGATTATAAAGAACTAGTTTTTAGAGTAGCTAAACCTACTGGTTTAAAAGCTGATGAAAAAGCAGGCATTAATTGGGCGGTGTATGTAAAAAACAAAAAAGGCTATAGCCATTATCACAATTTTGTAGATAAAGGCGACCAGTTTGTGTTTCCCTATAGAACCCCTGGTATTTATGCAATAGAAGCATATAGTGATACCAAAAAATTTGACATTCTTACCGGAAACTGTAAAGGATCGGCATCTAATCTATTAGAAATTGTATATCAAGACATTGCAGGGCTGTCGCTTTATGGTAATGAGGAGGAACGTACCAAAAAAAAATTGATACGCCCTACCGAAACCATAACGGTAAGTGCTACCAAACTGTTTAAGGAAGCCTATCATGTAAAAAACAAAAACATCCAATGGGAAGTTAGCTCAAAAGGAGAAGATATAGACTTTACAAAAACCACCAAACAAGTTACTTTTGGTGATAATAAAACAGATATTATACCAGAAATAACCATAAAACCACAACACAATACGGATATCAAAAAAATAACAGTTAGTGCTACCTACGATGGGCAAACAAAAAGTATCACTTTTATAGTAAAGAACAATGCGGTAGCACGTGTAAGTTCCGACAAGGATACGATATGTGTACTGAGCAAACCCAAAAAACCAAGACACGAAGTAACATTTACGGCACATTACCAATTGCCCTACAATGCTGCATTGGGCGATGTAGCTCCGCAATGGTGCTGGTACAATAAATCAGAGTCACCACATAAGAAAAATCTAATTACATCTGGAGTAAATGGGCTTACTTATACCAGTACCTCCGAAAAAGAAGGAATATGGTATGTAGAAGCCTTTGCAAGTGGGCCAGATGGCACAAATGCAAAAATAACAGCCCTACAGCCAAAGATAAGCAAAACGTATTGGGCAGATTCCGAAGGCGGAATTGTAAGCCGTACAGGCTATGGCCATAAGGTGTTTTTTCATATAGAAGGCGAAGCATTACACGGAGAGACCTTGCAGCTAAAATTATGGCAAGAAACCTCAAAAGACGTAAAGGAAATAGATTGTGTAGAACTTGAGTTTAAAAAGCCATCAGGAAGAGAATATATAAAATTAACGCTTCCCAAAGCCGATGCCAATAGTAAAAACACAAGACTATTTTGCACGCTAACAGCAATAGGTAACATGAAAATTTTAGGAACAAAGGAAGCAAAAGATGAGCTTAAAGGTCAACTTTTACTAGTTCCTAAAGAAAAAATGGCGAAATTAGAAGTCCGAATCAAAAAGCAAGTATTGAGTTTAAAGATATATGAGCAAAACAATGATTTACATATCGGAATTATTACCTATGGTGATACTGTTACCATAAAAGTAAAAACCCGTAACTTAATTGGGGAGACATTAGAATTTGAGATATGGCACGATAAAAGAGCAGATAACTATACCGATAACTATAGCCTTATAGACAAGACCGATGATAATGAAATGGAGGAAACGGTATCAATACCAATAGATTCTGAGGGAAATGGAGAGGGCAATTTTTGCATTCCAGATAGTTGGAAAAGCAATCAAAAAAATAAAGTAACACCAGAATACTACTATTTCAAATATGGCAAAGAAGAGTTCCCACGGGCTTACTATTATATAAACCCAAAATTAGTTAACGAGAAAAAAGAACAAAAGGATAAAGCAAAAATAGATGTTGGAGCATTAAGCACAGATTATATAGTGCATCCTCGTATAAAAGCCCTAATGCTAAAAGTAGCCGACAAACTTACATTAGACGATAAAATTGAGGAAGAAAACGCGGTGATACTTAGTGATGAGTTGGAATTGGAAAGTAATGAAAAGGAAAAGTGCTCTAAATGTGAAGAAGATGTTACATTAAAACAAATAGAAGATATATTTGAGACACTTAGCAAGCACAAATCTTTTAGACAAGAAATAATTGATAATTTCAACAAATATGCAAAGAAGGAATCATTGCATTTAAATACTTGTTTAAGAAAAGCTCATTTTTTCGCACAAGTAGGTGCTGAAACATTAGGTATCCATCCTGATTGGATGGTTGAGACTGATGTTTTTCCTTATATATCTAAAAATATAAAGCAAAGTTTATTTGGGACTAGAGCTGTAAACTTAAAATCTTCAGGTAATTTAGAATCATATTGTACTGAAAGACCACAACAAAAATTATTGAATTATCTTTATGCAAAAGAAAATGGCTTTGGTAATGGTAACGGTAATGAAGCTAGTGGAGATGGCTATAAATTTAGAGGTCGTGGTCTAAAACAATTAACGGGTCGTGCTAATTATAAAACAGCATCCAAATTTTTAAAAGATATATTTCCAGATGAATATGTTGATTTAGAAGCTAACCCGGACAAAATAAAAGAGGCAAAGTATGCTGTTCTATCTGCTATAGCATATTGGGAGAAAAATAGTGTTTGGCAAGTAGCAGACCAAATAAAAGAAGTAACAGATAAAAATGTAAAAAGAGTACGAAGAAAAATAAATGGAGGTATAGCTGGTTGGAAAGAAGTTAAAACATATTTAGAAGAAGGAATTGATGTTTTTAAAGTTAATAATTGCGTTCCAGTTTCTGTTAGTGTGAAAGATTGTTCTGTTTGTAAAGAAAATCATTACGATTTAACAGATAAAATAAAATGGCAAACACAGTTTGACTCTAAGTGGGGAGATAAAAAAGCGCAAAATGTCGCATGTAAAAAAACCTGTGATGATATCTTAGTTAATGCTGGATTAAAAGCTACATCTAAATTTAAGTTATTTCAAACTGCAAATGAAAATAGTACACACACTCAGTTAATAACTGATATAAATCAATCAAAAAGGGCTATTACATATATTAACGCTCAATTAAGTATAGGTAATCCGGTACAGCTTGGAGTTAATCATAAACTGGGGTATGGGTACAATGAGGGAACCACGGACCATTTTGTTGTACTAATTGGAAAAGGATGTGAAAGTGGAAAAGTCTTTTATAGGTTTTATGATGTTGGAACTAGTCATGAAAACAAAGGTGCAAGTAAAAATAACAAACTATTTTTAAATACTACTGACTACTCATTAAAAGGGACAACAGTATACAATGGAAGCACATATGTAGTAACCCAAGTAAGAAATAATTAAGCAATGAAAAATTTAAAATTAATAGGTGTATTGTTGTTACTATGTAATTGTAACAATCAAATTTCCATATCTGATTTAACTGGTGAATGGTATGAAATTAAATTTGAGAATAATAAATACCAATTTATAGATTGTGGGTACGATGGCGAATATTTTATAATTAAAAATGATTCAATATATGACCATGGAGTAATGGAAGACTTTATCTCTGAAATAATCAAAAAAGAATCGATAAAAGATACAATCTACTTATACGTAGACGAGCGTAATTACTATAAGCTTTTTTTGATAAATAAAGAGAGAGAAATTATTAAAAGAGAATCATCATTCGGAAATATTTCACGTTTTTACATAAGCGGAAAAAACTTACATACAATTGAAAAAATTAAGGGTACAAGTAATGATTGTGTATCTTCGGATGCTGACGATGTATCATTAATAAACGAAGATTATATTGGACGTTTTCAAACAAGAAAAATAGAGAGGGACTACTTTTTTAAAAATGAGATAGGTATTGTCGCATCTAACCATACTGTTAAGTTCGAAGTTAAAATAAGAAAAGACAACAGTATAAATATTACCAAAAATATTGTATCCATTAAAGATTCTGTAAAACCACCATATCCAGGGTTTAACGTAAAAGGGGCTATAAGTAATGTATTCAATAATGATTCTATTTATATTTTAGTAAATGAAATAAAATCAAATGATATGATCATAAGACCTGTCGATGTGGGGCTGGATACAGAACCAGCTTTTATAATTTTAAATAGAAATGACAGCTTGTTTTTGAAAACAGAGTATGTTTATTTAAGTCATAAAGTTCCTCATAATTTTAAAATTTCTACTGAAGAATATTATTTACAAAAAGACAAAGAGAATATATCAACAAAAGAGAACTAACAGGTAGTTTGCTTCTTATAAGTGGCTAAACTATAAAGTTTAGCCACTCCTTTGCTCATAGGATAATCGGAGATATTAGTAACTAACTTCTGCAATATAGCGTGCATACTGGTCGTGTTTTTGTTTCGAGATAGAGCCACTACAGAAAGCACAAAAAGTAGTAGCCAGCGCCAAAGACCTCTAATGCTAAAAGTTGCAAAAAACCTCGATAAAAACGATGAAATGGAAGGTATTAGCGCCGCTGTACTTACTGAGGAGTTGAATAACACAACGGGAAGCGAAGATGCCTGTGAATCTCTTATTTGGGGGAGTAAAGAAAATTCTGATTTTGTAACCTGTAGTTTTAGAAAGTGAGTTATAGAGATAGCGGAAAACTTGGGGCTGGGCAAAGACAAAATTGAAGGTGCAAATTGGTTAATGGCAGTAATGGCATTGGAGACAATAGGGTCTTTTAACCCTGCTGAGGACAATGGAAGTGGGTATTATGGGCTTATACAGTTTGGTAGTGCTACCGCTAAAGATATGGGAACTACTACAGATAAGCTAAAAACAATGACAGCATTAGCTCAGCTAGATTATGTAGAAAAACATATTGCTCGTAAAAAAGATAAAATAAAAAACATTACAGATTTATACCTATCAATACTTAACCCAGCTTCCACAGGATTAGGAGACCAAAAAAAGACTGTATTATGGGATCATAACCGTAATGCATATTTTAATAACCCAGCACTACACCAAGAAGAAGGTGAATGGGCAACGATAAAAAAGAAAATAGGCGGTAAAGATAAAAGGGGATTCCTCGATGGAAAGACATATATATGGGAAGTAGAAATGTATGTGCAAAGTTGGTACACCAAGGGGCTTGCTAAAAATAATAAATGTAAAAAAGATACTAGTACTTGTGCTTATGGAAGTAGTGTTGGAGAGGAAACTAGTTCAGATGGAGTATTAGAAGAAATGAAAAAGTTGGCAGATAAGCATATACCTTATAGTCAACTAGGGGTTCGTGATTCGTTATCTGATAAAGGTATGGAAAAACTGGATTGTTCAGAATTTGTAGGGATATATCTTCATAAACTTGGAGTTATGCCTAGTTATACAAGTTTGTATACAGGAAATATGATTGAAGAATCAGCCTTTAGAAATGCTATTGGAACTGATAATATTGATTTTGTAGAAGGGAGTAAATCAAAAGATTTTACACCTAAAAAAGGAGATGTTTTTGTGTGGGGATTTTCTTACTATAAAACTGGAAAGAAAAAATGGAAAGGGCATACAGGTGTTGTTTATAAAACTGATGGAAATAAAATCTTTATTTTAGAAGCTGTAACAGAAGCTTCGGAAGAGAGTTTTAGTAAGAAAAATGGAGGTGATAAAGTAAACAATTCAACAAGGACTTCGGTTTATAAAAAAGAAGGTAAAGCATTATCAAGTCACGAAGGATGGAAAGGCTATTTTAGACCAAAAAAATACAATAAAAAATTATAGCATGAAAAATATTTATTTATTTTATTACTAAGCTGCAACCAAGATAAGTTGTATCTAGAAGAGTATAAGAATGTTGATTTCTTGAAAGAGGGAGAGCAGGTTGATGAATATTATTCTCCAAATGATTGGTTTTTACAAAGTAATCGCTGTAAGTCTATAAGCGACAAAAAATATTTTAATGCTCAGATTTATTTTCAATATATAGATTTCAAGGTATGGAAAGACATTAGTGAGTTGGACGTAGATGATGTTATCATAAATGGCAAAGATATAGATGATTTTAATGATAAAGACTTACATAACTATTTTAACAAATGGGCATTGGTTAAAGGGTATTCAAAAAATAATTTAGTTAAAGAAGCAGTAGACGATGTTTGTTTTGAATCATTAAGTGGTGAAGACCTTAAGGGTATTTACTATTCTAAAGCAGGTGATAGTACTTGGACATTGATTGAAACCACAAAAGATGAAAATCGGATAAATGAAATCATAGCTGAGGAAACGGAAAAAATAGAGACCTACCTCAAAGATAAAAAGGAAAAAGAACTCGAACAATTTATCAGTTTAAGAGATTCTATTTTAGAATACCCAAAAGTAATAAGTAAGAAATGGTATAATGAATATCATTATAATATAGGAGAGAACGCCGAAGTAAGTGGTACTTCACTGGCAAGTTACCACAAGTTTAAAGTTTATAAGGATTCTGTAATATATAGGGCGGAAGGACATTTAACTGATAGACATGATTCATACTTAGCATATGAAAAAGGAGATACACTTCATCTTTTAAATTATAAAATGTTGAATTATGATAAAAAAATATATGATTATAAAAGCGATAAAAAAATATATATAAAAAATAACAAACATTATATTATCGCTTATGGTAAAGAATATAAAGTAGAATTGGTTGAAGATAAAAACTCAAAAAGATAACATTGGTTGGGTGTATGGTTGTTGTGGAGATAAGAAATAAAATTAAGATTAATAAATTTTAGCCACGCCTTTTTTTATAAGGTAGTCAGAGATATTGGTATGTAACTTCTGCAATATAGCGTGCATACTGGTCGTGTTTTTGTTTTGTAGTAGTAATAGCTACAATGGGGCAAAACTTACAGGCTACGGATCTGGCGTGTTTAGCCTGTCTTTTTCTATATTATTTAGAATAAAAGTAAATAAACAAGCAGAAAGCCAAACCGTCCTATCTATAGTTCACCGTAAAATTTGCAGTGAAGCCCCATAAGAAATTCTAGGCTGTTTGAGCACTAGCGAGTTCCTAGAATTTATGGGGTGAGCAATAAATTTAGGAGAACTATAGTCAGACTAGATTATTTTGGTACTTTTTTTAGCAATGAAAAAAAGCACATCATAAGCAAAGCAAATATTGAGTTTTATATCCAAATACGCCATTTTAGTAAAAATTGAACACAAAACACCGCATTAGGGATAGAACGGCATGTTTAAGCTCTTTTATCCCTTTTTTTAGGGTAAAAAGCGAGTAGAGAAAGCCCGCCCGAAGGGAATGCCCGAATCAAAAAGCAAGTATTGAGTTTAAAGATATATGAGCAAAACAATGATTTACATATCGGAATTATTACCTATGGGGATACGGTTACCATAAAAGTAAAAACCCGTAACTTAATTGGGGAGACATTAGAATTTGAGATATGGCACGATAAAAGGGCAGATAACTATACCGATAACTATAGCCTTATAGACAAGACCGATGATAATGAAATGGAGGAAACGGTATCAATACCAATAGATTCTGAGGGAAATGGAGAGGGCAATTTTTGCATTCCAGATAGTTGGAAAAGCAATCAAAAAGATAAAGTAAGACCAGAATACTACTATTTCAAATATGGCAAAGAAGAGTTCCCACGGGCTTACTATTATAAAAACCCAAAATTAGTTAACGAGAAAAAAAAACAAAAGGATAAAGCAAAAATAGATGTTGGAGCATTAAGTACAGATTATATAGTGCATCCTCGTATAAAAGCCCTAATGCTAAAAGTAGCCGACAAACTTACATTAGACGATAAAATTGAGGAAGAAAACGCGGTGATACTTAGTGAGGAGTTGGAATTGGAGGACAAAGAAAAAGAAAGCCAATGCGAAATATTACTTTGGGGTTCAAAAGTAAACTGTGAGTTCAGAAAAAAACTAATAGAAATCTGTTCAGATTTATGGGGAGAAGACAAAAAACTCTTTATGGCAAATGAGATGATGGCATGTATGTACGTAGAAACCTCAGGCACATTTAGCTCATCAGTAATACGTTTGGTAACCAAACCGAGACCAAATCCTAAAAAAGGACAAAAAGACACTATGCGTGTTTATGAAGGGTATAGTAAAGAAGCGCATAAAAAAGACACGAGTTTAGTTAATGATAGAGCAGTAGGATTAATACAATTTACGAGTGTAGCAGCAGAAGAATTAAAGATTTCCAAACAAAAACTAGCATTAATGACCGAAATAGAGCAGCTAGACTATGTTAAAAAATACTTTGAAGTAGGAGAAAGATATAAAAAGATAACAAATGGACAACAGATGTACCTAACCATATTTTGTCCAGCATCGGTACATAAGGACAAAGATTATGTGCTTTATAGTAAAGAAAAAGATGCAAAAAACGGGAACACATATTATAATGCAAATAAGAGTATAGACGAAGAAAACAATAACGACGGAAAAATACAACGTTCGGAGGCAGTATCACGTGTTTTAAAAGCCAAAACTAGCGGAATATCTAAAAAAAACGCAAACCAATGTAAAGTAGATGTAAGTAACTGTACTAATGTTGTCTATAAGGGAACTGAGGATGGGGTATGTCCAAAGTGTGGTAAAAAACATGTTGATATAGCTGACGATAGCAAATGGATTTCTCAGTATGATAATAATTGGAACGATTGGTCTACTTTACCAAAATCAAAAGCTTGTTATGATACTTGCAAAGAAATTTTAAAAAGAGAAAGTATTATATGTGTAGGTTTAGGAAAAGTACAAAAAGAAAAATACCAAAATGGAACAAATAAATGGACTGGGGTTATTCAACTTTTTGTACAAAATGTTGATGATTTATTAGAAAAAACTGAAGATTATGACAATGGTATTATATATTTAGATCAACAATTGGATAATAATAAACTTGTGATAGTAGGTCTTGATGATGGTAGGACTAAAACATATAATAAAGATAATACTACCGAGCACTTTGTTGTAATAAGAGGAAGGAAATGTGTAAATGGTAAAGTAGAATATAGATATTTCGAAGTTGGAACAAAACACTTAAAAAAAGGAACTAAAGACTCAAATTTATTATTTATTAAAACAAATGGACAAATTGAGGGAAAATCTCCTGGAGGGACTAAGACGTATAATATTGTACAAATAAGGAAAAATAAACTATGAAATATTTAATAATAATTTTGACTCTGATATATTCAAGTTCATGTAAACAAAAAAAAGATAATGCTTTAGTAGGAAAGACTTTTTATAGAATAACGAAAGACAAAGATAAACATATACTTTATGAATTTTGTGATGCGAGTATAAATGAAATTAAAATATATAGAGATAGTGTTTTTGAAAATTTTGGTCAGGAATATTATTATATGAAAATATCTGAAATAAGTAGAATAAATGAGTCTTATATTATAAAAACAAAGGGAGTAGTAGATATATATAATATGAAAATGATTGACTCTGTAAGTGGTTTTTGGAAGATAAACAATCATATTTATGTGGATAGCATAAAAAGTAATAGAATAGAAAAAATTATAGAGCCATGCATAGAATGTCATGACAAAGAAACCTGTGATGAGTGGGCAAAAGAAGAAGAACAGATAAAGCAACAAAAAGTAATACAAAAAAAAATAAAGCCATTAATATCTAATCAAAGCATCTCCAAAAAATGGCAAGGAAACTATCATTATTTAGATGAAGAGGGACATACAGCAGGAGGAGATTGGACAGGGCATTATACAGAGTATCGTATAACTCAAGACACGGTACATTTAACTACAAGCGGTAGAATGTCTGGTAGGGAAGATTATTATTTAGCAGAAGAAAAAGGAGACACCTTATTACTTTACCGTTATCAGATGTTATGGGGCGATAAAGATTTATATAAAACAGTAGAAGAAGAGAAGCTTTATAAAAAAGGAGATACGTATTATTTTCTGGTAAAGGGAGAAGAAAAGAAAGGGGTTAAGAAGTCCGATAATGAAATAGAAGAAGTCCAAGAATCAGATGAACCATCATTCACCATAAAGGTAGACAACTTACGAGTACGTAAAACACCAGAATTAGATGGAGCAGAAATTGAATTGTTACCAATAAATACACAGGTAGTTTATTTAGAAGAGAAGTCTAATTTAGAAGAAGAGATTAGGTTAAACGGAGATAAAATTATAGATTATTGGTACAAAGTAAAAACCCCACAAGGCAATATTGGTTGGGTACATGGTTGTTGTATAACAAAGAACTAAATATTGCAAATACCAAAAGGTGAGTAAAAAAGCACAAAGCCCAAAACAAGGTTTTAAAGCCAAATTCGCCATTTTAGCCAAAATTGAATACAGAAGCCCGCATTAGGGATAGAACGGCATGTTTAAGCTCTTTTATCCCTTTTTTTAGGGTAAAAAGCGAGTAGAGAAAGCCCGCCCGAAGGGAATGCCCAGAAATAGATTATAGTGCATTAGTATTTATAAAAAAAGAGATAGCTGGCGAAACAAAATTAGTACAATTAGACTTTGGTTATAAAAACGACTTTATAAACACCTACATAGCTCCAAATGCCACACAAATAGAAGTTATTGCCCCCGATAATATAGAAGACGACTCCAACCATGTAAAAGAACTACTAAGCAGGAAGCTGGTTTGTTTTACCAAGCTACACATGCCCTACGAAGCAATATGTTTCAAGAAAGTGGGTTTGGAGGACTAGTAGTGGCAGAAGTTGGGGGTGTAAAGAGGAGCTATAGCGAATGCAATCTTGTACTCGGATTAATACTATTTTCAAAAAGCTAAAAAAAAATCAGTAAAACCACCACCAATATAGTTAGCCAAAAATTAGAACACTACAAAATAGCAAACTTAACTTTTGAACATATTTTTTGAATTCTACTTATATATATAACTGATGGTGCTTACATCTAAATGATTAAGGGTTAGACTTTTTTATATTCTTCATGGGGTGTTTTTTGTTCGCTAATCCTGAAATGGAAAGTTCATGGTATTAAAACATCAATCTTTACAACTACTTATTTCTTTCAATTACCTAAAAATCAGTATTTATACCAAATGTATTTTGGCACAAAGTAGAATCCGTGCTAATTTTTTCTAATGAATAAAAGTATAATTATTAAGATTTTTATATTGTTTAACCTATATTGCAGATATATTTCTATGTGTCTTGGTCTTAGATTCTTAGGAGCCATTTTTTAGTGATAATGTTAAAGTTTTTAGCTTAAAAGCATGGCTTATAAATGATTATTAATTTCTTATTTATATTTAGTCTAAATAAATTTTGTTTAGATTAAAAGGGGTACTACTTTTGTTTTTTCAAACCGTCCTAACCATGCTTCTTGCAAAGAATTTTAGATGTTTTTTTATCATTACTATGGTAATGATATTAGCTGTAAATACTACAAAAGCGCAGCATTCTCTAGAGTTAACTATAGTTAATAAGACAAATACTATAGCAGTTGTAAATGCCCATATTATTTTAAGTGGTGCAGATGTTAATAAAATAGGTGTTACCGATTCTTATGGTACACTTATCTTTAATACGTTATCTGATACAATCTATACGGTAACAGTATCGCATTTAGGATTTGATACTTTTAGAACTACTCTAGTCATAAATAAAAATAGGGTTGTTAAAGTTGGCTTACAACCCAATAGAATAGACCTAAACAATATTGTACTAACGGCAAAAGGAACAAAAAAGCAAAGTGGATCCATAATAGATAGAAACGCAATAGAGCACTTACAGCCTTCTAGTTTTACCGATTTGCTTGCATTGTTACCTGGCGGAACATCTAAAGATCCTGTTTTTTCTGCGGCCAATCATATCAGACTTAGAGAAGTCGGAATTTTGGGTAATGATTACAACTCATCTTCTATGGGGGTTGGTTTTTTGGTAGACGGTCATCCCATAGGTACTGATGCAAATATGCAATATACAAGTGGGCCAGAAATAACATTGGGTCCAGATTCCTACTATGCTGATAGAAGAAGAAATAGTGTAAACAAAGGGGTAGATATGCGATCTATTATTACCGATCAGATTAAAACGGTGGAAATTGTTAGGGGCCTACCTTCTGTTGTAAATGGAAATATTAGCTCAGGATTAGTCAAAATTGAAAGAAAAAACGAAGCTTCACCATTAGAAGCAAGGTTTAAAGGTGATGGAAATAGCAAATTGTTTTATATCGGTAAAGGATATGCGTTTAATAAGCATACATTAACATTTGGAGGAAGCTTTTTAAACGCAACACCAAATGCTGTTAGTAATTATGAAAACTATAAAAGAGTAACAGCTTCTGTTTTGCATAAAGCAATATGGAATGGAAAAAAACAGCATTGGATTATAAATACAAGTATTGATTATAGCCAAAATATAGATAGTGAAAAAACAGATCCAGATATTGACCTTTTACAAACAGATTCTTATAAATCTACCTATAATAGAATCGGTTTTTCTAATGCTAGCAAACTGTTATTAGATACTGGTTTTGTAAAATCTATTGAGTTATTGACTTCGGTAAACCAATCGTTTGATAAAATTGAACAGACAAGATTAATTCAATTGCAAAAATTAACGGCAATACCAATTACTACAACTGCAGGTGCCAATGATGGGATCTATATTCAACCAAAATATATTTCTAGATTAAAAGTTGACGGAAAACCACTTTATGCCAATATAAAATTGATTCAAAAAAACAGAATCAATTTAGGGAAAACAAATCATAAAATAGTAAATGGTTTGGAGTGGAATTATTCCAAAAATTTTGGAGACGGACAGGTTTATGATCCATTATTGCCTCCTAGTACCGCTGTTACAAGACCAAGAAAATACCATACCATACCAGCATCTCAAAAAATTGCTTTCTTTTTGGAAGACCAAATAGAAATTCCCTTTTCAGCGCACAAGTTGTTACTAAATGTAGGGGCAAGACTGTCTTCTCTATTGAATATTGGTAAACAGTTTGATTTGCATAAAAAATGGCATTTTGCTCCAAGAGCTTCTTTGCAATGGTCGTTTCCAAAATTTTTATTAGGAGATAAAAAAGCAGAAATAGCAGTAATAGGAAGCGTCGGCCGTTATATTCAATACCCATCTTTAGAGCATTTGTACCCGGAACTTAACTATGTAGATTTTACACAATTTAATTACTATCATACAAATTCAGCGTATAGAAAAGTAAATTATAGAACTCATATTATTAATACTACAAACAATAAGTTAAAACCTATAGAAAATAAAAAATACGAAATAAGCCTAAATGCAACATTAAGCACGCTAACATTCAATGTTACTTTTTTTAAAGAATTGATGGATACTGGTATTCGCAGTAGCAATCATTTTAAAACCTTAGACTATAATGATTATCAAGAAGAAAGTATAGCTCATGATATGATAACCAGTGCGCCTTCTTTAACCAATATACCATTTACCAAAGAAGAAAGACATGTGTTGTATGGTATCTACAGTAATGGTAGTGCTATTTCTAAACAAGGTATTGAAGTCGATTTTAGAAGCAAACGTATAAAATCATTAAATACTAGGTTTTCATTTAATGGCGCTTGGTTTAAAACAACATATAATAACAGCTTGTCCGAAATTACTAGAGGTAAAAAAGATGTAGTGCTAAACGGAAAACCATTGCCTTTTCTTGGGGTTTATAACAGTATAGACGGTTCTGTAAAAGAACGTATAGCAACCAGTCTTTTTATAGACTCCTATATTGTTCCATTAAGTTTAATAGTTTCGGCTAATTTAGAAAGTACATGGTTGTTAAGCTCACAAAGCTTGCCTACAAGCGGCACACCAGTATCTTATATTGGGTTGGATGGTGTACAACATGCCTATACAGCTAAAGACAAAAAAGACGGACAGTTACAGTGGTTAAATAGCGAGAACAACCCCAAACGGTTTATAAAAAGATCTTCAACAACATATTCCAGAATAAATTTAAGATTATCAAAAAAATTCTATCAGAAGTTTAAAGTTTCCATGTTTGTAAACAAATTATTTACGTTTAAAAACAGCAATAAAGACTCCGATGGAAGAATAACGACCAGCCCCTACTTTGGGATGGAATTAAATATATACTTATAACCAAATAACTATGATTACATTTTTAAAAAACACTAAACGTTATGCAATAGCACTATTAGTTTTAGCGCTTGCAGTATCTTGTAGTAATGATGATGACCAAACAATGCCGTTTACGACGTTATCAATTACCTTAAATGCCCCTGAAGACTTAGAAAACACAGAATTATCTGATTTAAAAATCGTTTTTAAAGAACTCAATTCAGGAGAACTTACGGAAAGAACCACAATAACCGATGGAAAGCTTGAAATAGTATTACCCGAAGGTACTTATGAGATTTCTGTTGGAGGAAAAATTAAGTACAAATTAGATAATACTTCTCAATCTTCTGATATTAAAGGGTTAAGAGAGTCTTTTGCACTAACAGGCGATACCGCATCAGAAATAATAAATTTGTTTTTATCTGTATTTAAAGATGACTTTATCATAGAAGAAATCTTTTTTACAGGTACAGTAACACCTGAAGGAAAACAATATAATGGTGATAAATACATAAAAATAAAAAACGGTACCAATAAAGTGTTGTATGCAGATGGATTGGTTATTTCTCAATCAGAATTTATGACCGTAGACAAACAAGATTATACACCAGATATAATGAGCGAAAAACTTGCAGTTAGCAATGTAAGTGTTATACCTGGTAATGGAACAGACTACCCTATAGAGCCAGGGAAATCTTTTACTGTAGCTGTTGATGGTGTAAACCATAAAGAAGCCAATCCAAATTCTTTTGATTTATCAAAAGCAGATTTTGAATTTTATAATATAGATTCGGACGATGTTGATAACCCAAATGTGCCAAATATAATAAATGTATTTGCCAAAATGGTTGTACATAATAGAGGTTTTAGAAGTTTTGCAATTTCAAGATTAGAAGTTAGTCATGAAGTGTTTTTAGCAGATCACAAATATGATTATGAGTATATGTTTGTTTTTGGAGAGTATGAATTTCCAATGTCGCAAGAATCTTATGCAATACCAAACAATTGGGTATTAGATGCTGTAAACCTAAGCGTAGAATCAGAATTTAAATGGATAGTTACAGACCCATCATTAGACACCAGTTGGACCTATTGTGGTAAAATTGATGGCGATAAAGCGCGTTATGGAAAAAGTGTTCGTAGAAAAGTGCTTTCAATAGATATTGATGGAAATGATATTTTGAGGGATGATAATAATTCAGCTTTAGATTTTCATGCTGAGGCTGTACCGTCTTTAAAGAACTAATAAGACATGAAACATCCACTAACAAAAAGATTTACGTCAAAGAAAATGACTAATCAGGATGTAACATGTGACCGATTTAATAACTTAACAATAGACGCATGAAAATTAGGCTCATTTTTGCATGTTTATCTTTGTTGATAAACGCTATTCGTGCTCAGAATACAAGTGCTTTTAATCCTATATTAGAACGGCTTGCGGAAGAGACTTTGATGCGTAGCGATACCGAAAATGCGCCTATTTTTCGCTTTTATAGTTATAACACTAGCTTAACTCAATTACAAAGTAGCTATATGGATAAAAACAGTCCATATCAGTTGCAACAAAAAGGAAAAGGAGGACATACATTTTCTTTGCAAGCAGATAGTTATCAAATTATAGATAGCCTACAAAAAAGCTGGATTACAGCTCGCTATTCTAGTGGAGAAAAAAAAGATGTAAAATGGAATGAGTCCTTAGATTACACTAAGGTTTCTCCCTACGTGATGGCAGATTCCGTAGGGGGAAACCTTTCTTTTGAAAAATATGAAGTTAATGGAGGTTATGTAAAACAAATTGGAACCTTTTTATATGGTTTTAATATAGGTTATATCGCAAAAAGAGCCTCTAGAAAAGTAGACCCTAGGCCTAATAATACCTCTTCAAACATAAAAGCTACGTTAAACGTAGGGAAGTATATTTCTAAAAATGCAATTATATCCTTAAAAGTTTATGGAAGTAAGTATACACAAAACAATCAAATGTCTTTTTATAATGAATTTGCCATACCTGCCCTTTATCACTTTACGGGATTAGGAAATTATAATAAACTGCTTACTGGAAATAAAAAAAACGCATATTACTTAGGCAAAAGTGTCGGATATGGGATTGATCTTATAAAAATCAATCGTAAAGGATTTTTCCTAAAAACGGACTTTGAGCATGCTAATCTTTATAAATATATGACCGATTTTCTAGATTTAGAAGCAGGGCATACAAAAGAGTTTAAAACAAAAAATACAATAGGGTATTCTATTGCTACTAGCAATACCATTAAAGGAGTTTGGTTTAATGCTGAATATAAAAACAAAGCAGGATTCGAAAGCAATATATTTAATGGCAGTTCTACTGATTTTGTGAAAATTTCTGAAAAAGAAAGTTATTCTAAAATAGAAAGCAGTGCCGCTTTATCTTTTTTGTTTAAAAAAGTATATCCAAAAATAAGTTTTGCAGTTATACCTACTGTGTCTAGCGCTATTGCAAAAGAATCGTACTTAAAAACAGTACGCGCCCAACAAATAAAAACACTCGAATATCAAGTAAACATGGCTGTTAAAATTATTTCTAAGAATAACAAATGGCTATATTTTATTTATGGAGGTTTTTTTAAAAATAACAATTATGATTCCTTTTTTAAAGAATCAAGCCCCTCAAAAAACATTTCAATAAACCAAATGTTGTCTTACAATTATGCCCTATTATCGTCTAGTGCTACAGGCTTTAAAATGGGGACTAATATTTACTTTAATAACAATAAAACTTCTAAATGGATGATAGGTTTTTTATGCCAGCAAAACACCCTTTCTAACACTGGAACCAATAAAACGTATACGATAAACCTTAATTATATTTTTAATTGAAAAAACCACAACTTATAATTCCACTTATTGCAGTTGTTATTATTTTACTATCATTTAGCAAAAGCTCCATTGTTTTTAATAATTGGAGAGAATTGTATAGTAAACCACAAGAAATGTGGCCTGTACCGGTTATAGATAGTACCGTTGTATGGGAACCTTTGCAGGCAATAGAATGGGATACCAAATATTATGAATATGATGATGATCCGTTAATTTATTTGGGGAAATTATTGTTTTTTGATCCAAAACTATCAAAATCAAAGCAAATATCTTGTAGCAGTTGTCACGATCCAGAACATTCTTGGGGAGATGGTAGAGCCGTATCGTTAGGGCATGATCATTTATTAGGAACTAGAAATACTCCTTCTTTGTTAAATATAGGTTCTAGTAAAGTTTTAAACTGGGATGGAGTTGCAACATCTCTAAAAGAACAAGTGGTAGGTCCAATAACCACTGCACACGAAATGGCAATGGATACGAGCTTGTTAGAAGATAGATTAGGCAAGATAAAAGACTACCCCGAGTTGTTTAAAAAGGCATTTGGTAGCTCTAAAATTAATTTTACCAGAATAGCTACTGCATTAAGTTCTTTTCAAGAAACCATTAAGAGCAGACCAAGTAGGTTTGATGCCTTTATGAAAGGAGAAACAGACGAGTTAACAGATCAAGAAATATTTGGATTGCATCTTTTTAGAACCAAAGCACGTTGCATGAATTGCCATTCAGGAAAATATTTTACAGACTATTCATTCCACAATATTGGACTAACATATTACAAAAGAGAATTGGAAGATTTGGGAAGGTACAATGTTACTGGTAAAAAAGAGGATGTTGGTAAATTTAAAACACCTAGTCTTAGAAATGTAGCAACCAATGCGCCATGGATGCATAATGGTGTGTTTACAGACTTAAGTGGTATTTTAATGATTTACAATAATGGCATGCATATGTTAGATCCATCAATGGAAGAAAAAGCGAAAGACTCTTTATTTCCTTATACAGATAAGTTATTAAAACCATTAAACTTAACAAATAAAGAAGTGGATGCTGTTGTGGCTTTTATGAAATCGTTAAGTGGTCATGGATATGTAATGCCAAGACCAGAAATACCAAGATAAGGCTTAGAAAACTACTTGCAATGATAAAACGAGTGTAAATCATCTAGTTACAGAGAATAAATGGTATTTTCACGGAAATAGAATTTATTGATATGAAAAAATCCTTACTAGTTTTTATTGGTGTCTTATTGTTTTCAGTAGTAGCTACTAGCGCCCAAAAGTTAAATACAAACAAAAAATACTCGCCTAACATTGGGTTAATGGTAAATATGTTAGAAGATTTAAGGGGCAGAATTAACCGAAGTATTAAAAGTCTTAATGATGAAGGAACTGATTATCTTTTAGATGAAAACGCAAATCGGATTGGGGCAATTATTATGCATTTGGCAGCAACAGAGCACTATTATCAGGTCTATACTTTCCAAAAAAGAGAATTTACGCCTGAAGAAGAAGAAGAATGGATGGTAGCATTAACACTTGGTGATAAGGCTAGAGCTATGTATGTTGGCAAACCAATACAGCATTATTTGGCTATCTGGGATGAGGTTAGAAGTAATACCTTAAAACTTCTAAAAACAAAAGATGACAAATGGTTTGCTAAAAAAACCAAAGGCCTGTCTTTAATGAATAACCATTGGGCTTGGTTTCATGTTATGGAGCACCAAGCCAACCATATGGGACAAATAAACCTGATTAAAAAACGGATTCCTAAAAACTAAAAACAGGAAAAAATTGATTATGATAAGCTTATCTTCAGTGTTTATACATAATTTTTAACCACTAAACAGTTAGTAAACAGCTATTAAGCTTTTTGGCCTAGCAATTCACCGATTCCAAATTATTCTAATCGCTTAGATGTTTTATATTTGTGAAAAAATAGAAAAAGAATGGCTACGATTAACGATTTTAATTTTGAAAACAAAAAAGCATTAGTACGTGTAGATTTTAATGTGCCTTTAGATGAAGATTTAAATGTTACAGACACCTCACGTATTGAAGCTGCAAGACCTACAATCATTAAAGTTTTAGAGGATGGTGGTAGTGTTGTTTTAATGAGTCATTTGGGTAGGCCAAAAGGAATACCATCTAAAGAGTTATCATTAGAAAATATTGTTTCAAAAGTATCGGAAGTTATAGGTGTCAAAATTAAGTTTGTAGCACATACTGTAGGTACTGCTGCTGAAGCTGCTGTTGCAGAGCTTAAATCTGGTGAAGTATTATTGCTAGAAAACTTGCGTTTTCATGCAGAAGAGACTGCTGGCGATCTTGCTTTTGCAGAACAGTTGGCAAAACTAGGAGATGTATATGTAAACGATGCTTTTGGTACGGCACATAGAGCTCATGCTTCTACCACAATTGTAGCTCAGTTTTTTGAAGGGAAGAAATGTTTTGGAAGTTTATTAGCCAAAGAAATTGAGAGTATTGCCAAGGTAATGGAATCTGGCGAAAAACCAATTACGGCTATTTTAGGGGGTGCTAAAGTATCTTCTAAGATTACCATTATTGAAAATATCTTAGATAAGGTCGATAATATTATTATTGGCGGTGGAATGACATATACATTCATAAAAGCACAAGGAGGAAAAATTGGAGATTCTATCTGCGAGGATGACAAACAAGAACTGGCATTAGAAATTCTTAAAAAAGCTGAAGAAAAAGGCGTAAAAATTCATCTACCGGTAGATGTTATTGCAGCGGATGATTTTAGTAACGATGCCAATACAAAGGTTACCGATGTATCCGAAATTCCTGATGGATGGCAAGGATTAGATGCTGGACCAGCCACTTTACACAATTTTAAAGAGGTTATAGAAAGTTCAAAAACGATTCTATGGAATGGCCCTATTGGTGTTTTTGAAATGGAGAACTTTTCAAAAGGAACTATTAGCGTAGGTAATTTTATTGATGAAGCTACTTCTCAAGGTGCATTTTCTCTTGTTGGTGGTGGTGACTCTGTTGCTGCTGTAAAACAATTTGGTTTTGCAGATAAGGTTAGTTATGTATCTACTGGAGGTGGTGCAATGTTAGAAAGTTTAGAAGGAAAAACATTGCCAGGTGTTGCAGCAATTTTAAAATAAGATCAATTTAATACACAGTTTTTTTGAGCTTAACTGGGAAAAACTAAATGGTCTAGCTATAAATATTGGTTAATTTTGATAGCCGATTGTATGTAAGTATACAGGCCATATCGTTTGTGTTTCTCTAAGACTAAGCTTATCAACATATAGACTAAATAAAAGGGGAGCGTGGCTATATATTTCGATTTATAGCACGCTTTTTCTTTAATTTTCTTGATATTGGTTCTTTTTTCCAAGAAAACAACCAGTATTAAACGTTAAAATAGTATTGTTTAATTTTTAGGAATGGTAGTTTTATGCGCTTGTACAATGTAATTATACTAGAAGTTGTTAAAATATCGTTTTTATAATATGATTAAAATGAAGAAATTAATTGGTACTGTGCTACTTACATTAGGTGTAAGTTCTGCAGCAATGAGTCAGGAAGGAAGAATTGTATTAAAAGACAGTATGGCGATTCCGCAAATTGAATCAAAATTGGGAGTTAATGATTCTCTTTTGAATGATTCCAATGTGTTTTATATCAAAGAGAATAATAAGCATAATTTTAAGGACTATAAAAATGCAACAAAGATAGATAGTCTTTGGCGTGAAGAATTATATAGTTCTGCATTGTTTGATACAATCTATAAAGATATAACTACACAAAATTTAGATAATGAGGTTATTAAAGTTGTTTCTACGGAAGTATTAAAAGAACGTTTGGCAAGTTTAAATGCTAGAACACCTTTTAATGTGGAATACAATCCGTCATTAGAACGTGTTATCAATTCGTATTTAAAAAGAAGACAATCATCATTAGAACGGTTAATGACGATTAGCCAGTATTATTTTCCAATGTTTGAAACGGAGTTAGATAACTACGACATTCCTTTGGAAATGAAATACCTAGCTATTGTAGAATCGGCATTAAACCCAAGGGCTAAATCTCCTGTTGGTGCTGGTGGTTTATGGCAATTTATGTACACCACAGGTAAAATGTACAACCTGGATGTTAATAGTTATGTAGATGAACGTAACGATCCTTTATCAGCAACAAAGGCAGCATGTCAATATTTGGCAAAACTGTATAAGATATTTGGAGATTGGGATTTGGCACTTGCAGCTTATAATTCTGGACCAGGAAATGTAAATAAAGCAATAAGACGCTCTGGAGGTCGTAAAAATTATTGGAATTTACGTCCACACCTTCCAAGAGAAACTGCGGGTTATGTTCCTGCTTTTTTAGCAACAATGTACTTATTTGAATATGCTAAAGAGCATAATTTTAAACCAAAACGTGTTGCCAATCCTTATTTTGAAACAGACACTATTAGAGTTAAAAGCTTGGTTACTTTTGATCATATTTCAGAATTGGTGAATATTCCTGTAGAAGATTTGCAGTTGTTAAACCCATCATATCGATTGGATATTATTCCGTTTATCAAAGAAAAAAATTATGTATTGCGTTTACCTCTAGATAAAATTGGTGTTTTTGTTGCCAATGAGGATGCTATTTATAAAGCGGTTAACGCAGAATTGGCACAACGAGAAAAACCATTACCTAAATTTTTTAAAAATGGATCCAGAGTACGATACCGTGTGCGTAGTGGAGATTTTCTTGGTAAGATTGCAAACAAATATGGGGTTCGTGTAAGTCAGATAAAAAGATGGAATGGATTGCGGAATAACAATCTTAGAATTGGGCAGCGCTTAACAATTCATCCTAGAAAACCTGTTGGCACAGTTGTTGCATCAAAAAAGAAGAAATCAAAAGTTAAAGCAAGTCCATCTACTTATAAAGGCAGTGTAAAAAAGTATGTTGTTCAAGAAGGAGATTCACTTTGGGTTATTTCTAGAAAGTTCCCTGGAATTTCAATAGAAAACCTTAAAGAATGGAATAGTATTAGTGGAACTGGAATAAAACCAGGATTAACACTTAAGTTATGTAATTGCTAATTTTTGTTTTAGATTGCTATTTTTTAATGATCTTTAAACCATAAATAAATACACATGAATCGAGCATGCTATAAAGCTTAATACCCTTGGGAAACCGATGGTCATGAATTCCAATGAAAAAGATTGCGAATAATTATTGTAAGCGAACAGCATGTGACCGATTTAATAAAAATAGATATAGACACATGAAACATCCATTAACAAAGGATTCTACACCCAAGGAGATGACTAATAAAGATGTACCATGTGACCGATTTAATAAAATAATATAGACACATGAAAAAAGCACTTTTTGTACTTGCATTAACCTTGGTATTTTCTTCATGCGAAGATAAAACAGAAAAGAAAAAGTATCTAGCAGATGCTGTTGGAGCAATTAATACACTTTCGGTAGTAATTGATAATGAATTATGGAATGGAGCTGTTGGAGACTCTATACGTGCGTATTTTGCATCTCCAGTAGATGGTTTGCCTTGGGACGAACCTATTTTTACCATTAAACAAATGCCAAAAAATGTGTTTACTGGTTTTTCTAGAAACACAAGAAGCGTTTTGGTGGTTAGCAAAGGGGAAAAAGATGGTTTTGTAATGAAAGAAGATGTTTATGCAAGACCCCAAAAAGTAGCGTATTTAGGCGGTGTTTCAGAAAACTCAATTATGAAACAATTAAGCGAAAAAGCACCTAAATTTATAAAAGAATATAGAGCATTAGAACTTAAGGCAAATCAAACAAGATTTAAACTTTCTCCAAATAAAGAAACCATTTTACAAGATACTTTTGGCATAAAAATGACAATGCCATCGGTATATAAAGTGGTAAAACAAGAACCTAATTTTATCTGGATAGAACGCCAAATAAAAAAAGGGACAATGGGTATAATTGCATACCAAATGCCATCAGGGCATTTTTCAGATGGAGATCAGTTTATGGATGAGATTATTACCATGCGTGATTCTATTGGTAAAAAATATATTCCTGGGCCAGATCCAGAAACCGATTATATGATTACCGAAAAAGCATATACACCTTTTCTTTTTGATGCAGAAATTGATGGTAAAAAAGGAGCCGAAATGAAAGGCATGTGGGAAATGCATGGCTATCCAATGGCAGGACCTTTTGTAAACTATATTGTTAATGATAAAGAAAACAACCGTCTTATGGTTGTAGAAGGTTTTATTTTTGCACCTCAAACAGAAAAACGGAACAATATGTTTGAACTAGAAGCAATCCTAAAAACCATGAAATTTTTGTAGCGGTAAACTTATAGGAAAAGTTGATTTCAAGAGATTAGAATCGGATAGAAATTAATGCTTCTGATGTACTTAGTGCTAAAGTTGTTATTTGAGAAAAATAAACAAATTGAAGAAAAAAATAACCTTTGCATTACTTTTCCTAGTTATAACAATTGGGGTTTTTGGATATATTGCAGTAAATAGTGTTTTGCCTAATTCCATTATACAACCAAAAAGGATAAGTGAAAATTTAACACCAGACAATTTAAATTTAAAAAGCTCCAATATAGATATTAATGTTGATAGCGGTATAAATCTAAAAGGGTTTTGGATTCAATCTAACAAAAGCGAAACTAAAGCTATAATTATCTTACTTCATGGAATTGGAGGGTGTAAGGAACATTTTCTTGATTTAGCTAAAAAACTGGCAGATAAAGGTATAGCATCTATTGTTTATGATAGTAGGGCTCATGGAAAAAGTGGGGGAGAATATTGTACCTATGGATACAAAGAAAAAAATGATATCTCAAAAATTATAAACTATATTAAATCAAAAGATTCTGTTTTACCAATTGGAATATGGGGAAACTCAATGGGAGGAGCTATTGCAATTCAAGCATTAGAAAAGGATAACCGTTTAGAGTTTGGAATCATAGAAAGTACATTTACTGCTTTAGATCAAATTGTGTACGATTACCAAAAAAGATACCTAAAGGGTATTGGTTTAAGGGGATTAACAGATTTTGTATTGAAAAGAGCTGGAGAAATTGGGAAGTTTGACCCAAACAAGGTCAAACCAATAATTTCAGTAAAAAACATTGAGCAACCTGTATTAATCGCTCATGGAGATTCTGATAAAAATATTTCATTTGATTATGGTAAAGCACTATTTAATGGATTAAAATCCAAACATAAAAAGTTTATCAAAGTAAAAGAAGGTGGTCACTATGATTTGTCCTCAAAAGGAGGCTTAAATTATACTCAAACCATATTTGAGTTTATAGAAAGCTCAATAAAGATGTAACAGCGCATAATAACACCAATGGATAATACCACATTTGGTGTTTAACATGAGAAGTAGATGCTATTTAAGAATTTCAAGTAAAAAAACAACATCAATTTCTTACTTTTCCATAAATTTACAGAGCAAATTATTTTAACCCCAAAATATTATTGTTAGTATTTTATATTGAACCATCTCAATACTCAATACTACGATCTCAATACTTTCTTTAAAAATGATCCAATACATAAAACGTCAACTTCAACTTCCTGAAAAATCAATTAGTAATACTGTAAAGTTACTGGAAGAAGATGCAACTGTGCCTTTTATTTCCCGATACCGAAAAGAAATGACTGGCAATTTAGATGAGGTTGCCGTTTTGGCGATTCAAACACTTAAAAAATCATTTGAAGATCTTCAAAAGCGTAAAACAACCATCTTAAAAGCAATAGAAGAACAAGGAGAGCTTAGTACTCAACTAAAAGACCAAATTGCCAAATGCATGGATATTGTGGTTTTAGAAGATATATACTTGCCATTTAAGAAAAAACGTAAAACAAAGGCCAGTGTCGCTAAAGAAAACGGATTAGAACCTTTGGCAAAGCTAATAATAAAACAAGAACACAAGGCTATTGAAGTTGCAGCAGCAGCTTTTATTACCACTACTGTTACCAATGAAGATGAAGCCTTACAAGGTGCAAGAGATATTATTGCAGAATGGGTTAACGAAAACCAAACGGTTAGAAACAGATTGAGAAGGCTATATAGTAGAAAGGCAAACATTGGAGTAAAAGTTATTACAGCAAAAAAGGAGGAAGAAAAAGCTCAAAAATATCAACAGTATTTCGACTGGTCAGAGGCATTGGATAAATGCCCATCACATCGTTTATTGGCAATATTACGATCAGAATCAGAAGGCTTTACCAGAGTAAAAGTTGCGGTTAATGAAGATGATGCTTTAGATGTTATAGACGATATCATTATTGCAAATAATAACGAAAGTACTGCTGACCAGCTTTTTATTGCTACAAAAGATGCTTTTAAACGCTTGCTAGGGCCTTCTATTACCAATGATGTGCTTAAAGAAGCAAAACTAAAGGCAGATAAAACCGCGATAAAAGTATTTGCTAGTAACCTTAGACAATTGTTATTGGGTGCACCATTGGGAGAAAAGCGTATTCTGGCTATTGACCCTGGGTTTAAAAGTGGCTGTAAAGTTGTTTGTTTGGATGAAAAAGGGGATTTAAAACACAATGAAAACATCTATCCACATCCACCTCAAAAAGAAATAACTACAGCTAGTAAAAAGATTAAATCCTTAGTTAACGCTTATAATATTGAAGCTATTGCCATTGGAAACGGAACTGCATCAAGGGAAACAGAAGCTTTTGTAAAGAAAATTCCTTTTGATCGCGATGTTCAGGTTTTTGTAGTGAACGAAGCAGGAGCATCTATCTATTCTGCTTCTTCAATTGCTAGAAAAGAATTCCCTGATTATGATGTTACAGTGCGTGGTTCGGTATCAATTGGTCGTCGACTAGCAGACCCACTAGCAGAATTGGTAAAAATAGATGCTAAATCTATTGGTGTTGGACAATACCAACATGATGTGGATCAGGCTTTATTAAAAAACCAATTGGATGCCACGGTGATGAGCTGTGTAAACAATGTTGGGGTTAATGTAAATACTGCTAGCGCTAGTTTATTGAGTTATGTATCTGGAATTGGTGCTGGACTGGCAGAAAACATCATAAAATACCGATCGGAATACAAAATAATCTCTTCAAGAAAAGAACTGTTAAAGGTGCCTCGTTTGGGTGCTAAAGCCTATGAGCAGGCAGCCGGTTTTATAAGAATTAAAAGTGCGGATAATCCACTAGACGATTCTGGAGTTCATCCAGAAAGCTATGCTATTGTAAAAAAAATGGCTAAAGACCTAAAAATGACAGTTGCTGATCTTATTGGAAACAAAGAAGCCATTGCAACACTAGTTTTAGGGAATTACTGCACAGATAAGATAGGTTTGCCAACATTACATGATATTACAAAGGAATTAGAAAAACCGGGTTTAGATCCAAGGCAAACGGCCAAAGTATTTGACTTTGATGCAAGCTTAAAAACAATCAATGATGTTAAAATAGGTGAAGTAGTTCCTGGAATTGTGAACAACATTACTAATTTTGGATGTTTTGTAGATATCGGAATTAAAGAGAGTGGATTGGTACATATTTCTAAGCTTACTAAGGCCTATGTAAGTGATGTAAATACTGTGGTAAAACTCAATCAACATGTTCAAGTAAAAATCACTGATGTTGATGTGAATAGAAAACGCATTCAGCTTTCCATGATTGATTTCTAATTGCTAGAATTCTTCATTATTATCTAAATTTGAAAGCAGTATAATTCTCTTTTCTAATGTAATAATGATATCTCTTATGTATTTAGTATCAGTTATTTATAATATTGATGCGTCATAGTTTGACATACTGTTAGTTCATTACAGAAAATTTCATTGTTATAAGACATAAATCATCATTTTTATCCCTATTTCGTTATAGTTTGTAAATATTTCCTATTTACAGAAGCTGATTGCCCTAATAAGCCGTATATTTGTACGAATAACAGCTGGTATTAGTAAGAAAAAGCTTATACCTCTGTTTGTATAAAACAATGCTGAGCAATTATTGTCTTCTATTTTATAGCGCAATAATTTTAAATAACCTACTTTTTTAAATTTGCAGCGCTATGAAACCACAAAAAGCGAAACAAGTAACCCCAAACAAAACAATAGTACTATTAGTATTGTTATTTTCTTTTGTTCAGTTTTCTTTTGCCCAAACAAGAGTGGCTTTTAGTTCAAATGAAGCCCATTTGTATAAAGACATTAGAGTAACTGCAAATGGTAATTGTAATGGTGTTATCATATGGAATATTGCTGTTAATGGAAGACATTTACTTAGTTATGGTTGTAATACTAATGGCGCTGTTAACTTAGGGTTGGCAAGTTCTATAAATTTAAGCGCAACACTTATAAACTTAAGAGGTGCATCAAGACCATGGAGTCCAAGATTTTATATGGGTTATGGTTCTGCAAGTTTTGATGATAATGGAACAGGAGGTAGAGAAGCATATATTTATTGGACAGGTGTTTTAAAAAATACCGTTCCAACAGTAATTGATGAAAATATTAGCGAGTGCCAAAGCAGTAATGGCCAAATAATTGATGTACTTGCAAACGATACCGATGTTGAGGCAGATTATCCGCTTACTGTTTCTATAGTTTCTGCTGCTATAGTCGGAACGACTACCATTGTTGATAATAAAATAAAATATAGCTATCCTTTTAATGCAACACAACCAATAATAGAACGTATTCAATACAAAGTAACGGATAGTAAAGGAGGCTTTTCTATGGGTTTTTTGGATCTTAACTTAACAGCTCCCATTTTGGCTAATTGCGATTTTGATGAAGATGGAATCCTAAATATTGATGACTTAGATGATGATAATGATGGGATACTTGATACTGTAGAAGGTATTATTGACACAGATGGTGATAGCTTTCCCAATGCTTTTGATGTAGATAGCGATAATGATGGTTGTTCTGATGCAAATGAGGCCTATAATAGCAAAACAGCAGATAATAATGATGGAGCAGCATATGGAGATGCAGATACCGCTAGCTATAACGATGGTTCAGGAAAAATTAGCGCAGATGGTTTAGTTACTGCTGCTTCTTATGCAAACCCTGTTAACTTAAAGTATGTAGATACTAATGCTAACATTTCTATTTGTGTGTTGGAACCAGATTTTGCACCAGTTTTATATATGGGAAATACTAAAGTGACTAATGTAAATAAAAATATTGATTTTCAAATACAGATAACCGAAATGAACGATTTGGATTCTAAAAGTGCTAAACCTGTTGAGGTTAGAATTATTAAAAGTCCCGAAATAGAACTTAATTTTGATAATACACTTACCACTCATGCTGGTAGACCAGTAAATAATACAGATTGGCATTATGATGGAAGTAACCCATTGATTCATAGGTTCATATATATTGGTAATTTTGGGGTTTTTAATGCTAATAACAGAAGTTTTATCGGTGTTAATGCAGTTTTTAATGCCTTGAAGCATACTTTAGGAAATTACAATGTTACTACAGTTATAAAAGCAAGTTCTGGAGGTCAAAAAAATACATCTAATGATCGTGATACTCAAATAATTAGATTTATAAGTTATTAATTTCTTTTTCACTAAAAGAAACTTCTTCGTGTAATTATATAATGCACTTAACGCTAACAATATTTTTTTTAACTTGATATAATTCCTCTTCATAATCTCACAATTCAAACGTTTTTTATAAAACTCATAATCAAGAATTGTCTTTTTTAAAACCAATAATTTTGGCTTCAGTTAGAACTATTTGATATACCCTTCATTGTTTTCAGTACATCGTTTAAAAAACTTCATTCATCTATAGAAAATGGTACTTAATACATTCTAATTTAAAAAAAACGGAAATAGTGGTAATTTTAAATAAGAGTTTAATGTGTTCTCAAATCATGTTTTGTCTTAACTAACTAAAGGAACTGACATTCTTACATAATACCATTTAGATAAAACGCTATAGTTTGACAACATATTAATTGCTTCAATATGATGCTCCAATTGGTACTTGGAGACATTTTTTAATTACTAGATTTATGACTAATAATAAGCTACAAAAAGGGCCTTATTATCAATTGCTATTTAAAAAATTGATTGGTAGTAAACAGTTTTGTGATATTCGTTTAGGTTTTGGAAAAGGGAGTGGTTTTAAGAACTGTTTTTCTCCTTTAATTTTTGGAGTATTGCTACTATTTGTTGTCAGTTTTTCTTCGGCACAAACGGTTAATTTGAATGTAGATACCGGCTATCATGGTTATGGAAACGAAAATGTTAATGTTACAAAAAATGTAACACTTCCTTCTGATCTTGCCAATTCTAAGGCACCAAGTGGAGGCTATAAAATCTCTGTTTCATGGGCAAGTAATAATGGGCAAGAAGGGGAAGCGTGTTATTCTGGAGGAGAAAGTAGGTCTATGGAGTTTAGACTTATTGTAAATGGAAGAGAATATTGGTGGGCAAAGAGTCCATCGAATCAAAATTTTGAATCGGGAGATAATTTTACTAGAAATGGAGCCAGTTTTGTCTCTGGATCTGGAATTTGGTATATGACCTGTAATCGCCTGGCAACTAATCCTAACGAACATGCAATAATTAGGTTGCCATCTTCTGTTACTTCAATTCAATCAATTCAGTTGCGTCTTAATACGCTACATCCTAATGGGAGAGGTGCTGATGATGGAATACTGAGAATCAATTCTGTTGTTACGGGAGGTTCTGCTTGTAAAGCAGGTGCGGTAAGGCCAAATTTGTCAAAGACATCTTTAACAAATTCTTGTCCTAAAAACACTGCAAATCTTAATTCTATTTCTGTAGCCAATAAACCTGCCAATACCTTATTAACATGGCATACATCAAGCGCAATTTCTAATTCAAATAGAGTTTCTAACCCCAAATCGGTTAATGCAGGCACCTATTATGCTGCGTTTTATGACGCTGCTGGTAATTGTTATAGTCCTGCTTCAGTTGGAGTAAGGGTATCTATCGTGTCATGTTGCGAAATAGACATTTCTTCTGTAAAGGTAAAAATTGTGCATCCAAGTAAGTGCAGCCCCAGTAACAATGGTTCTTTATCCATTACAAATATAGGCTTATTATCAAAGACCATTTATAAGGTAAACTATAAAAAGGATGGAGTAAAAGTGAAAGTAGATATAGAAACTAAATCATCTGGAAAACTTGTGATAAGTGATCTTGGCGCTGCCATATATAGCACCATAAAAATTACTTCTAAAACTGATAAAAAATGTAAAGGGAAAATCACAGGCACCTATGCATTAAACGCCTTTACCAATACCTTGTCGCTATCTGGAATCATCACGAACTTGGGTTGTGAAGATACCGATACTGGAGCTATTGATTTAAGTGTGAGTGGAGGAAATGCTAATTATAGTTATATCTGGACAAAAACAGGAAACTCTAGCTTTTCGGCCACAACTCAAGATATAAGCGGTTTGGATATAGGAACCTATAATGTTACCGTTACCGATAGTAATGAATGTACCAAAAGCAGTTCTTTTATTTTAACTGGAATAGGGCAACAAACAGGTCCTAATGATGACTTTGATTGTGATGGAATATTAAATAATATTGATGAAGATGATGATAATGATGGTATATTAGATACTGTAGAAGGCACCATAGACACCGATAGCGACGGTAAGAGCAACAGTTATGATCTAGATAGTGATAATGATGGTTGTAGTGATGCAAACGAAGCATACAACAGCAGAACAGCTGATAATAATGATGGAGCAGAATATTCAGATGCCGATACCGCAACGTTTAATGACGGCTCAGGAAAAATTCTAGCTAACGGTAGAGTTGCTGATGCATCCTATGCAAACCCAGTTAATAACAAATATACAGATCAAGATGGGAGTGTTTCTATTTGTTCAACGCCACCAGATTATGAACCTGTATTATTTTTAGGGAATACTAAAGTGGCTACCGGAAGAACGAATATAAGTTTTCAAGTAAAAATATCAGAATTAAATAATGTTGATTCTAATGGAATCAAACGGGTAGAGTTCAGAATTATCAAAGACGCTCGAATAGATATTAGTTATAATGATACACTTACCATACATTTTGGTAGAACAGTAAATAATAGCGATTGGAGATATGATGGAAGTCATCCTAGGTTGCATAAATTTATATTTATTGGAAATTTGGGCATTTTTAAACAAAACGACACAAGTTTTATTGGTATTGATGCAAACTTTGTAGAGGTGTCAAATACTGCTGGTAGCCATCCATTTAGGATTGTTTTAAGAGCAAATTCCGGTGGACAGACAAATACTAAAAATGATATTGATTCTGGTACAATTAATTATACGTTTAAATAAGAAATGTTTAGATTTTGACATGATCAAATGGAATAAAAAAAGAACGATCACAGCGCCTGCTGTGATCGTTCTTTTTTGTATTAATCTTAATGGAGATTCTGATTACTCCAATAGGTTGAGGTTGTTTTAATCTAGAATAATAATTTCTGAACGTCTGTTTTTATAATGTGCTGTTTTACTGCATGGAATACCATCTTCACAATCATTTATTAATTGCTCTTCTCCATGTCCTGTAGCACTTACAATTCTATCTGACGAAATTCCGTTTGCAAGTAAGAATTCTTTTGTAGATTCTGCTCTTTTTTGAGAAAGGTACTTGTTGTATACATTAGATCCTCTAGCATCGGTATGCGAGGCAATTTTTATTTTTGAAACAGTATTTTCATTTAGGTAGGCAACAACTTTCCTTAACTCTTGTTTTGCATAGTTTGTTAAATATGATTTATCAAATCCAAAAAGGACATTTTCGAACTTTATTTTCTTTACTCCGTTTTCATTGGTGACCTCACTAGGTACTTCTGCAGCTGTTATAGCTGCTTCTTTAGGTGATACCTCTTCTTTTACCTTTACCGCCTTTTCAATTGTTTTGTCCGTTGGTACTGGGTTTATATTTTCTGCAACTACTATTGGACTAATATTTAAGGTGTCAACAGTGATAATAGCTTCTGATATTTCTTCTTTTTCTTCGACAATAATTTTTTCATCTTTATTATATTTAAAAGAATAGATGTCGTCTCCACCTCTACCACCTGCTCTGTTGGAAGCAAAATAACCAGTATTGTTCTTTTTATTAATAATATAAGAAAAATCGTCTTTATTACTGTTTATTGGTTTTCCTAGGTTTTTGACAGCGCTAAACCCTTTTTCTGTAAAAGTAGAGGTAAAAAGATCTAAACCACCAAGTCCCAAATGCCCATCTGATGAAAAATACAATTCATTATCTACCATATAAGGAAACATTTCTCTTTTGCTAGTATTGATTTTTTCGCCTAAATTTTTTGGTGATGAATACGAACCATCTTCAAAAACATCAACAACAAAAATATCCGTTGCACCTAGACTACCAGGCATATTAGAAACAAAATATAGTTTTTTCCCGTTAGGACTTAATGCAGGGTGTCCATAAGAATAATTTTTATCATTAAAGGGGAGCACCTTTGGTTTTGACCATTTATCTCCTTTTAATTCTGATTTTAATATCATTAGATGGTTTACCCCTTGTTCTTGTATTGTATTCTTCTTCTTATGATTGTTTCTAGTAAAATAGATTGTTTTTTGATTTTCTGAAAATGAAATTGAAGCTTCATGATATTTGGTATTCAGTTTTTTTGAAAAAGAAGACGGATTTTCAAACTCTTGAGTACTAGAATCGATGTTTGCAACATAGAGGTCTAGATATGGAAATCCATCCCAGTTATAACTCTTTTTCTTGCTAGAACTAGAAGAAAACACAATTTTATCTCCATAATAGGCAGGAGAAAAATGAGCTAGTCTTGAATTCAATTTCAGGTTTTTTATACTAATAGAACTATAAATGGTCAATAAAGAATCTAGTTTTTTATCATCTGTAGCTTCCTTATTACTATTGTCTTTTCGTCTTTTAGAATTATAAATTCTTCTGATGTTTTTAGATTTTGCATATTTATTATTCCCTTTTAAAGCATGCATATACCTAAATAGATAGTCCGATGAAAGTGTATCTCCATAAGCATCATAAAGTTTTGTATACCATTGCAAGGCCTTTTTCATCTTAGTATTAAAGTAGTAACAATTCCCTACTCTTTCTAAAACATTTTGCTCAGGTGCATTGGTAAGTTTCAATGCTTTTTCATAAAACTCAGCGGCTTCAATATAGTTGATTTTAAAATACAGCTCATTTGCTGTAGTAACTAAAATATCATAGTTTTTTTTATCGCTCTTGCTCGCAAAAACGGCATTAGACTCAGATGATTTTACATCTACAGAAATGATTTTTTCTTCGATGATGTCATCTTCTAATTGATTTTCAGCCACCTGATTTTGTGCTGGTAGAACAAAACAAAATAGGGCTATGCTTAATACGGATAAGTTTCTTACTAAAATTTTCATAGGGAAAACGCTTAAATATCCTCTTTATAAACAACGATTAATGATGTGTATAAAAAAGAGGGAATTACATTTAAGAACAAAAATAAAGCGAACTTCTCCTAAAAGAGAAAAATTGTTGTGAAGTATAAGATACTAGGTGTAAAAGTAGAGTATTGTAAGGGAATAGCTAAACTTTGACGTTTAAAAAAGAGACATAAATGCAATCTAGTCCCTATTGCTTTCTATTTTGTTATCCTCTTCTTCTTCTTTTGTCGCGTCCTTAAACTCTTTAATTCCACTTCCTAAGCCTCTCATTAATTCAGGTATTTTTTTACCACCAAAGAGTAATAAAATAACCAATACAATGATTCCGATTTGCCATGGGCCTACTAATCCTAAAAAAATGTTTTGAGCGATCATAATAGCTTATTTATAGTGCAAAAATAATAAGAAAAGTTCTAATACTACCTTTTTATGTGTTATAATTTTTATAAGAAGGCATAAAGTTTAATCTGGTATGCTATATTTGTACCAAATGAGCACTAAAGAAATTAAAAAGAAAAAGAGAAAAGAAATTAAAAAGAAGCTACTTCATAAATATCGTTTGGTGGTGTTAAATGAAGGAACCTACGAAGAAAAAATTTCTTTTAAATTAAGTAGACTTAATGTATTTGTTGTGGGGTGTGTATGTACCTTATTTCTGATTGCTATAACTACAGTTATGATTGCATTTACGCCAATGCGTGAATATATCCCTGGTTATGCTTCAACAAAGCTTAAAAGACAAGCAACAGCACTTACCTACAAGACAGACTCTTTAGTGAATGTTTTAAATTATACCAATGAGTATATTACTAATGTAAGACGTGTTTTAAGAGGAGAGATTAGTTCTTCTGATTTTAGTAAGGATAGTATTAACCATCAAATAAAATTAGATCCTTCAACAGTAAACCTTACACCTATTAAAGCAGATTCTTTATTAAGAAGAAAAGTAACCTTAGAAGATAAGTACAATTTATTTGAGACCAACACAAATACCGCTGGTGTATCCTTCTATTCTCCCTTAAAAGGCACAATCTCTCAGGGATATGACAATAGTGTCAAACATTTTGCTATTGATATTGTTGCTCCAAAAGATACTCCTGTAAAGGCAGTAGCCGACGGGACTGTTATTTTTGCAGAGTGGACTACCGAAACTGGTTATGTGATACTATTAGAGCATAAAGAAGGAATATTATCAGTCTATAAGCATAATGGAGCCTTAGTTAAAAGTCAAGGAGATTTAGTTAAAGCCGGCGAAGTTATTGCCGTTGTTGGAAATACTGGTGAACTTACTACTGGGCCACATTTGCATTTTGAATTATGGACTAATGGCTACCCTGTTAACCCTCTTAATTACATTGAATTTTAAGATTAAAAGGTGTTTTTCTGATAGGCAACCACTAAATTTATGTATTTTAAGGCTAGAATCAGAAATTTCTAAATTATCTTAAAACCGTTGTACTCAATACCAAATACTCTATATAAATGTCAATAAAAAGTATCATAGCAAAACAATTTGCAAAACGTGTGGTAAGCAAAATGCAAAAATGGATTGATAATCCAATTGAGGCCCAAGAAAAAGTATTTCAAGAATTGATTAGTACGGGTGCAGGAACAGTATTTGGAAAAGATCATGACTTTATTTCTATTAATACCCATAAAGATTTTGTAAAACGGGTTCCAATCAGGGATTATGAGATGTTGAGGCCTTATGTGGATAGAGTGGTTGCAGGTGAACCTGATATATTATGGAAAGGAAAGCCACTGTATTTTGCCAAAACTTCAGGAACCACTTCTGGATCTAAATATATACCGCTTACGGCCGAATCTATGCCGTATCATGTGGAAGCTGCAAGAAATGCCATACTTTGTTATATCTCAGAAACAGGTAATTCAGAATTTGTTGATGGAAAAATGATTTTTTTACAAGGAAGTCCAGTTTTAGAAGAGCAAAACGGAATTAAGCTAGGAAGGTTATCTGGTATAGTAGCGCATTTTGTACCTAAATATTTGCAAAAAAATAGAGTTCCGAGCTGGGAAACCAATTGCATTGAAGATTGGGAAACCAAAGTAAATGCTGTTGTAGAAGAAACCATAGATGAGAATATGACGGTGATAAGCGGAATTCCATCATGGGTGCAGATGTATTTTGAAAAATTACAGCAAAAATCAGGAAAAAAGATAGGTGAACTTTTTAAAAACTTCAATCTATTTATATATGGAGGTGTGAATTTTGAACCTTATCGCGCTAAATTTGAAAGTATCATAGGAAGAAAGGTTGATAGTATCGAACTTTTTCCTGCTAGTGAAGGTTTTTTTGCATTTCAAGATGCTCAAAAAGAAAAGGGAATGTTATTACTGCTTGATGGTGGTATTTTTTATGAATTTGTAAAAGCAGATGCGTTTTTTGATGAAAACCCAAAACGGATTACCATAAAAGATGTAGAAGTAGATGTTAATTACGTAATGTTGATTTCTACAAATGCTGGATTGTGGTGCTATAACCTTGGAGATACGGTTAAATTTGTTTCCTTAGCACCATATCGGGTTATTGTTTCTGGAAGGATTAAACATTTTGTTTCTGCTTTTGGAGAACATGTTATTGCTACCGAAGTAGAACACGCCATGCAAAAAGCGATAGAAGAAACGGGAGCTGTTATAAATGAGTTTACCGTTGCACCAGAAGTAAATCCTCTTAATGAGGAATTGCCCTATCATGAATGGTTGGTAGAATTTGATCGTTTGCCAGATGATATTAATCTGTTTGAAGAATTGATAGATAGTGAATTGCAAAAACAGAATAGCTATTATTTTGATCTAATTTCAGGAAAAGTATTACAACCTTTAAAGGTATCGCAAATAGAAAATGGAGGTTTTAATGCCTATATGAAAAGCATAGGAAAATTAGGTGGTCAGCACAAAATTCAACGCCTTTCTAATGATAGAAAATTAGCAAATGCACTTACAAATCATAAAAAAACTTGATATCCAATAAATATCGTCTATTTTTGTCATAATGAACACTAGGATCGAAGAAAGAACAAGAGCGCAAGAATCTACTTCTGCTATAGAGCGAATGTACATTACTATGCGTCATTTATTTAATAGAGGTTTTTATAAACCTATGGGTGTTTCTGGAGAAACGCTAAGAGAAGCTTTACTGCAATTAAGACCAGAAATATATGGTTCTGTTGCTGATGAGAAGACTGAACTTAATGGTTTAGTCTATGTTATAGAACGTTTACCTGAAGGAATTGAAGAATGTAGGTTTATTAACCTTACTTCAGATGAAGGTTATTCAAAATCGCATTTTAAAGCAATAATTCCAGCAAAAAGAAGGCGTAATTGTTATAGAATTGACGAGGAGCAAATGAATATTGAGATCACTAGAGGGCGATCAGAAATATATGATATCCTTACACACCTTACTTTTTTGTTTATTGAATCTCATAAAATATGTAAACGTGTTTTAATTTCAGACGGCACCAAAACAACTAGGGGCTGGGAGAAATTGGAAATTGCTGTCAATAAAACAAAACTTAGTCAATCGGAACGTGAAGTTGCTTTAATGCAAACCGCAAATGTATTGGGAAGAAGTTTTGAAGAAACATTAGAAACATATCAGTTATTTACGACTAAAGCCAATCCTGATCGTTTTTTGAAGATTATTTATTGGTTGGGTAAATTGGCAATTGAAGAAGTTGCAGTTGGGAACAAACGTCATATTACATTTAGCCCATTGTTAAGAGAACGGTTGGGACATCATATTCATGGTGATATTTGGGCAAATACGATTAAGGCAGCACTAAAGAAACATCAATTATTAAAGCGTCCAATTCATATTATTAGTGCAAATATGCATAGTGTTATGAATTCTATTTATGCTAAAAAAGCATTAAAAGAAGAAGCTAATAAACTTTCTACTATAGATTTATACGAAGAGTTAAGTAGGTCCGATAATAAGAAATTAAGAGCTAAAGTTGAAAAACTAGCGCTTAAGGAAGGTATGATTTATATAGAAGATAAATCTGGAGCAAATATTAATGTTCAGATCTTTGATACGGCGAAAATTGATTTCTCAAGCAAAGAATACCAATCGGTACAATCTCTTAAGGATGCTGATAAACCTGTACTTTTTGTAATGGATTATGCATTTGGAGAGCAAGCATATGAAACTATAGATGAGTTTTTAAAGCCATTTAACGATGGGGATGAAAAAACGTATCTAGACATTGTTTCCGTTTCCATAATGGGAAAAGCAGGGATTTTGGAAGGAGGAAAAGGAGATTTGATGATTCCGTCTGCTCATATTTTTGAAGGAACAGCGGATAATTATCCGTTTAAAAATCAGTTATGTGCCAAAGACTTTGAAGGACATGGGCTTCAGGTTTTTGAAGGCGCTATGATTTCTGTTTTAGGAACTTCATTGCAAAATAAAGATATTTTAAAATTCTTTCATGATTCTACTTGGAACGTAATCGGATTAGAAATGGAAGGAGCACATTATCAAAAAGCAATACAGTCGGCCTCTAAAATCAGAAAAAGTATCCGTGAAGATGTAAAAGTAAGCTATGCCTATTATGCTTCTGATAACCCATTGGAAACAGGAAGTACCTTGGCTTCAGGTGGATTAGGAACAACAGGAGTAAAACCTACCTACTTAATCACAGATCGTATTTTAAAACAAATATTTAATTCGTAACAAATGAGTGAACACATGCAGCCCAACGATAACAATAATTCTGATGAAATAGATTTAGGTGAGTTGTTTAAAATGATTGGTGATTTTTGCAATAACCTTTTTATAGGATTCTTAAGAGTTTTTCTCTTTATAAAAAGTAAAGCCATTATTCTTGTGGTTTTAATTGCTATTGGAGTTGGTATAGGTCTTTTATTGAATACGATTACAACTACACGATTAAAAGCTGAGGTAATAGTGCATCCTAATTATGACAGTAAAGATTATTTATATGGATTGATTAATGAAATCGAAAATAATATAAAAACAGAAGACTCTGTTTTTTTGGCAAAATTTAAAATTGAACTTTCTGATATTAAAGGATTTAAAGTGCAAATTAATCCACTTAGTACAGGGGATGTGAAAATTGCTGAAAAGGAATATTTAGAATTTTTGCAGAATTTTAAAGATCATTCTGTTGTAACTGATGCTGTAAAAGCAGAAGTTTTTAAAAAACAACCTTCAAATCATAAAATCACTTTTTTCTATCTGAACTCTGAAAAAGGAATAGCAGTAGCAAAAAAAATAATTAGCTATATCAATAGTAATTCGTATTATAAAGAGTTAAAAGCGATTTCTTTTGAAAACATGAGATCGAGAATAATTAAGAATAAGGAGCAGATAGAGCAGATCAATGTATTGGTTGATAATTATGGAGAGTCTTTAAAAAACTCGGATACTAAAACAGGAGAAAAGTTACTTGTTTATGATACTAAAAATGAATTGAACGTAACGAACTTATTAAATCTAAGGAATCGTTTAGTAAAAGATACTGAAGATATTAAAGTAAAGATGACATTAGAAGAAACTACTGTAAGTATTATAAGTTTTGGATCAAGTCAAAAAAATGAAAGCAGTATTTATTCAAGCATGACTAAAACTTTACCACTTGTTTTTGTGGGAGTGTTTTTTGGAATTGTATTTTTGTTGTTTTTTAATGCTAAGGCTAAAGAGTTGTAAAAAAGATTTGTTTGTACAAAAGAACATATTAGTAACAGGTGGGGCTGGGTTTATTGGATCTAATTTTGTTCCGTATTTTCTAGGGAACAATTCAGATGTAAAAATCATTAATCTGGATGCATTGACTTATGCTGGCGAGTTAACTAATCTAGATGAATTAAAAGAGAATCAGAATTATACTTTTATTGAAGGAGATATTTGTGATGAAGAATTGGTAGATTCTATATTTAAAGAATATAAAATAAATGGGATTATACATTTTGCTGCAGAATCTCATGTAGATAATTCCATTACAAGCCCTAGAAGTTTTATAAAAACCAATATAGAAGGAACATTTGTCTTATTAGAAGCGGCTAGGAAATATTGGTTGTATGATGATGTCGCTAATGTTTATAAAAGAGCCAGATTTCATCATATTTCAACAGATGAGGTTTATGGCAGTTTAGGTGCAGAAGGACTTTTTACTGAAGAAACAGCATACGCTCCTAATAGTCCATATAGTGCTTCTAAGGCTTCTTCTGATTTTTTAGTCAGGAGTTATCATCATACTTATGGTTTGAATGTAGTGACATCTAATTGTTCTAATAACTATGGGCCTAAACAGCATGATGAAAAACTGATCCCTACAATTATTAGAAAAGCATTAAAAGGAGGTGATATTCCAATTTATGGAGATGGAAAAAATGTTAGAGATTGGTTGTATGTATTAGATCATTGTAAAGGTATTGTAAAGGTATTTAAAAATGGTATATCTGGAGAAACATACAATATTGGAGGGGGAAATGAATATAATAACTTAGATATAGCTAATCTAATATGTGATTATTTGGATGAAATTATCCCTAAAAAAAATGGAGAAACCTATAAAGATCAGATTACTTTTGTAAAAGATCGTTTGGGGCATGATTTTAGATATGCTATTGACGCAACAAAAATAGAAACTAAACTTGGTTGGAAGGCAGAAGAGAATTTTAAAACAGGAATAGAGAAAACTATTGAGTGGTATTTAAATAAGTATAATGGATATGAAAATTTGTCTAACAAGATAACACCATAACAGAAATTTGTGAAGTGATTGAGGGTATTGAAAATAATTTAGGAAGTTATAAAGATATATTTTTTCTTGCATAACAGCATAACAGCATAACAGCATAACAGCATAACAGCATAACAGCATAACAGCATAACAGCATAACAGCATAACAGCATAACAGCATAACAGCATAACAGTGGAAAAACCAAAATCACATAAAGATTTAAAAGTTTGGAAAGAATCCATGACTCTGGTTATAGGGGTTTATAGAATCTCTCAAAGTTTTCCAAAACATGAAGTTTATGGACTAACGTCTCAAATGCGTAGAGCAGCAGTTTCAATACCATCTAATATTGCAGAAGGAGCAGGAAGAAAAAGTAATAAAGAATTTATGCGGTTTTTATATATTTCATTAGGATCTTTGGCAGAATTAGAAACTCAGTTGGATATTGCATTAAGATTAGAATACATACCCGAAAATAAGGAAGTTAATGAACAAATGATTTATATTAGAAGAATGCTCTCCAAACTAATTAAAAGTATTGATAAATAAAATAGTTATGAAGTTACGAAGTGATGAAAATATGGAGAACACCATAACTAGATAACATGATAACAAATATAAAGAGTTATGAAGTGATGAAGATGGGGAAAACATGATAACAACATAACAGGAAGAATGAAGTGATGAATTTTTTTAACACCATAACTAGATAACACGATAACTTCATAACAGGAAGTTATGAAGTTACGAAATGATGAAAATCAAAGACATCATAACACCATAACAACAAAAATGAAAGGTATAATACTAGCAGGAGGATCAGGAACACGTTTACACCCAATTACAATTGCGGTAAGTAAGCAGTTATTGCCTGTGTATAATAAGCCAATGATTTATTACCCTATATCAACTTTATTAAGTGCTGGAATTAAAGACATTTTGATTATTATAACTCCTGAAGATCAACACTTGTTTAAAAAATTGTTGGGAGATGGTAAAAAACAAGGATGTTCTTTTTCATATGCTATTCAAGAAAAACCAAATGGATTAGCGGAAGCGTTTATTATTGGTGAGAAATTCATTGGAAATGATAATGTTGCACTTATCTTAGGGGATAATATTTTTTATGGAAATGGATTAGCAGAACTGCTTAAAAAAAACACCAATCCTGATGGAGGAATTGTTTATGGATATCATGTTCAAGATCCAGAGCGTTATGGAGTAGTTGAATTTGATGAATATGGAAATGTAGTTTCTATTGAAGAAAAACCCAATGCCCCAAAATCGAATTATGCAGTGCCAGGTATCTATTTTTATGATAATGAGGTTGTATCTATTGCAAAAAAGATAAAACCAAGTAAAAGAGGAGAATTAGAGATAACAGATATTAATAATGCCTATCTTGCGAGCGGAAAATTAAAGGTAAGTATTCTGGATCGTGGAATAGCATGGTTAGATACGGGTACTTTTGAATCTTTAATGGAAGCCTCTCGCTTTGTGGAGGTGATTGAGAAGAGGCAGGGATTGAAAATTGGAGATATCTGAGATATTGAAGAGTGTTCTTGTATATTTGGCATCATTGATTTTATATAAAATTTTCGAATTATTTATTTGAATTATAATACATTTGTTATCATTAAAAAATTATTTTATTTATGAAAGCAGTAATATTAGCAGGAGGTCTAGGAACTCGCTTAAGTGAAGAAACTTCAACTAAACCAAAACCGATGGTTGAAGTCGGTGGTAAACCTATACTGTGGCATATAATGAAAATGTATTCTCATTATGGTATTAATGATTTTATTATTTGCTGTGGATATAAAGGTTATGTAATTAAGGAATATTTTGCGAATTATTTCAAACATCAATCTGATCTTACTTTTAATATGAAAGATAATGAAATGATTATCCACGAGAAAAGAGCAGAACCTTGGACTGTTACACTTATAGATACTGGTGATGACTCTATGACTGGAGGCCGATTAAAACGAGTAGCTCCATACTTAGTTAATGAAGGTGCTTTTTGTTTTACTTATGGTGATGGTGTTGCAGATGTTGATATAAAATCACTGTTAGAATTTCACAAATCGCATGGAAAAGACGCAACATTAACAGCTACCTATCCTCCAGGAAGATTTGGTGCATTAGATATAGTAAACAACAGTGTCAAACAATTTCAAGAAAAACCAAAAGGTGATGGTGCTCTGATTAATGGAGGTTTTTTTGTTTTGTCTCCAAAAGTAATTGATAGAATAGAAGGAGATGATACAATTTGGGAGCAAGAACCACTTAAAGGATTGGCTGCCGATAATCAATTAATGGCATATAAACATGAAGGTTTTTGGCAACCAATGGATACCTTAAGGGATAAAATGAAATTAGAAGAGTTGTGGGAATCTAATAAAGCACCATGGAAATTATGGAAATAACTAAAACTGTTATTGATTATAACTTTTGGAAAAACAAAAAGGTTTTAATAACTGGACATACAGGGTTTAAGGGGAGTTGGTTGTGTCTGATTCTTCATGAATTTGGGGCTAATATTTGTGGTTATGCATTAGATCCACCCACTAATCCAAGTTTGTTTGTTGAGGCAAATGTTGAAAATTTAATTACCTCATGTATAGGGGATATTAGAGATTATAAAAATGTATTTGATGTAATTAATAAATTTGAGCCTGAAATTGTTATTCATATGGCAGCACAACCATTAGTTAGAGAGTCGTATATAGATCCTTTAACTACATATGAAACTAATGTAATGGGTACTGTACACTTACTGGAAGCATGTAGAAATGTTAAGAGTGTTAGAGCTATAATAAATGTAACTACGGATAAGTGTTATGAAAATAAAGAATGGGAGTGGGGATATAGAGAAAATGAACCAATGGGAGGTTATGATCCTTATTCTAATAGTAAAGGTTGTTCAGAATTAATCACCTCTTCTTATAGGGACTCTTTTTTTAATATTAAAGACTATAAAAGTCATGGTGTAGCACTGGCTTCAGCAAGAGCAGGTAACGTTATAGGAGGTGGTGATTGGGCTAATGATCGTCTTATTCCAGATTTTATTAAATCGATTGCCGATAATAAAAAAGTTAAGATTAGAAGTCCATATGCTATTAGACCTTGGCAACATGTTTTAGAACCTTTGTCTGGCTATATTTTGTTGGCTGAAAAATTATATAAAGAAGGAAATAAGTATGCAGAGGGCTGGAATTTTGGGCCTGAGGATAGTGATGTTAAGAACGTTAAGTGGATCATAGATAAAATTTGTGCTGTATGGGGAGAAAAAACTTCTTATGAAATTGAAAAGACAGATAAATTTCATGAAGCAAATTATCTAAAGTTAGATTGTTCTAAGGCAAAAACAAAATTAGATTGGTACCCTAGATGGAACCTTGAAAAAACAATATTTAATATTGTAGACTGGAATAGAGCATATTTAAGATCAGCTAATGTTAGAGAGATAACAGAAAGGCAAATTAGAGAATATTTCAACATAAAAGAAAAGAATGAGTAAAATAAAAGAGAATTTATTTGTTTCCTATGCTAAAACAGTATATGGACAAGAAGAAATTGATGCAGTAGTAAAATGTTTAAATGAATCTACCCAAATGGGTAATTATTCAAGAAAATTTGAAGTAAAAATAGCTGAACTTTTTGATAAGAAACATTGCTTATATGTTAATTCTGGATCCTCAGCGTTATTTATTGGTATAGAGGCTTTTCAGTTTCCTAAGGGAAGTGAGATTATTACTCCTGCATTAACATTTTCTACTACGGTAGGTTGTTTAGTTAAAAATGATTTAATACCTGTTTTTGTTGATGTTGAGAAATACTCTTATTGTATTGATCCTGCTAAAATAGAAGAGATGATATCTGATAAAACAGTTGCAATTGTTGCTCCAAATTTAATGGGGAATATATGTAAATGGAAAGAGATACGCGAAATTGCTGATAAACATGGGTTAAAAGTAATAGAAGATTCTGCGGATACGTTGGGAGCTACCTTAGATGGTAAATCATCTGGATATTATTCAGATATGTCTATAACTAGTTTTTATGGCTCTCATATCATCAATTGTGCTGGAAATGGTGGAGCATTAGTTCTTAACGATGAAAAGGTGGTTAAAAGGGCAAAATTGTTGCGTTCATGGGGTAGGAGCTCATCTTTATTTGATGAAAAGAGCGAAGCTATTGAGAATAGATTTAATGTAGAGTTAGAAGGAATACCTTATGATGCTAAGTTCGTGTTTGAAACAGTAGGATACAATTTAGAGGGAAATGAACTTGGAGCTGCATTTGGTTTAGTTCAATTGGAAAAACTTAATGATAATATCAAAACAAGACAAGAAAATTTAGCTAGACAAATTTCCTTTTTTGAAAAGTATGATCAGTTTTTTGTAACACCTGAAGAAACACCTAAAGTAAATACTGCTTGGTTGGCATTTCCTATTTTAATTAAAGAATCGGCTCCATTTTCAAGAAAAGAGTTTCAAATTTATTTAGAAAAAAGAAATATTCAAACTAGAGTAGTTTTTACAGGAAACATTAATCGTCAACCTGGGTTTATTAACATAGACAAAAGAGTAACAGAGGAAGGTTATCCAAATGCTGATAGAATAATGAAAGGTGGCGTATTATTACCTTTACACCATGGGTTAACCGAAGAAATGTTTATAAAGTTACATGAGAATATAGAGGTGTTTCTTGAACAATATTTATAATTGAAGATGTCTAAATAGTTGAAGAAGTAATATTTTATAGATGGAGTTAATTAATACTGCTATTCCTGGCTGTTATGAAATAGGTTTAAATGATTTTGAGGATGATAGAGGCCTTTTTTTCAAGACATTCCATGTCGATTTTTTTAGAAGTAAGGGATTGGAAACTAATTGGAAAGAAGAATATTTTTCAAACTCAAAAAAAAATGTCATCCGAGGAATGCATTTTCAGATGCCGCCAAAAGAACATTCAAAACTTGTCACTTGCTTATCTGGAGCTGTTTTAGACGTGGTTCTTGATTTAAGAAAAAATTCGCCTATGTATATGAAAAGCGCTTCTTTTTATTTAGACTCTAAAAACAAGAAAAGGATGATTTATATACCGAAAGGTTGTGCACATGGTTTTTTGAGTTTGAAGGATAATTCTCTTTTGCACTATAAAGTATCTACGATTTATGATCCAGATAAAGATGAAGGAATATTATGGGATGGTTTTGGTTTTAATTGGGACGTAAATAACCCTATTGTTTCAAAGCGTGATCATGAGCACCTTAGATTAAATGAATTTAAATCACCTTTTTAAAAGATGAAAGTATTTATAACAGGTGCAACAGGTTTTATAGGAGCCAATTTATGTCGATTGTTAATTAAAAAAAATTATGATGTATCTATTGGTTTACGCAAGGACTCTGATTTGACTAGCATTAATGACTTTAAAAAAGACACTACACTTTATTATTATACAGATTCCGTAAAACAATTTGCATCTTTTTTAAAAGAGGAAAAAATTGAAATGGTATTTCATTTAGCATCTTGTTTTATTGCTGAGCATCAATCTGATGACATAGTTAACCTTATTGATAGTAATTTATTGTTTGGAACCTTTTTGTTAGAAGCAATGAAGATAGCAGAAATAAAAGAAATTGTTAACACTGGTACTTCTTGGCAGCATTATAACAATGAGCCGTACAGCCCTGTTTGCTTGTATGCGGCAACAAAACAAGCTTTTGAGTGTTTAATTACTTATTATGTTGAAGCTGAAAATTTATCCTGTATCACACTTAAATTATTTGATTCTTATAGTGAAAATGATACTAGGCCAAAATTAATAAATTTGTTAAATAGTTTTGCTGCTAAAGGAAAAGTATTGGATATGTCACCAGGCGAGCAAGAGATAAACCTATTGCATGTTGAAGATATATGCAAAGGTTTTGAAAAAGCTATCGAATTGTTAAGAAATAGTGAAACGAGTTTAAATAAAAATTATGCTCTGTTTGCAAATGAGACAATTACATTGAAAGATTTAATTATGTTGTTCAATAGTATAGCCGAAAAAAAAATATCAATTAATTGGGGATTGAAAGAATATAGAAAAAGAGAAGTTATGAGATTATGGTCCTCTTTTGAAATTTTGCCAAATTGGAAGCAGGAAATATCTTTGAAAGAAGGATTAAATAGAGCTTTTGGAACTAGTGAGAATAGTATTAAATAAGATTATTTTATTATAATTCCCGTTAAAAACATTTATAACGGTTGTTAAATAGGTAGTTAGGATGAAAAAGAAAAATGTTTATATTATTGGTAATGTTTTAGGAGCCTATCGTTCTCAGGCCGCATTGTCAGCATTGATAGGTTCAAATAAATATAATGTTAATTTTAATAATTTTTCATTTTTAAATACTAATCTTAATAAAGATTTATTTAGATTTATTAAAGTTTTAGACGTGTTTTTTTCATCAATATTTCGCTTTTATTTCCTCTTACGTTCAGATATAGTTTTTGTACTTGCGATGAATAATAATAAGTTTATTCAGCTTCAACTAGCTAAGGTTTTAAGAAAAACAATTATAACTGATTTTTATATTTCATATTATGATACCAATGTAATCGATAGAAAAAATACTTTTAAAAAATCATTTAAAGCTAGCTTATATCGTTTTTTTGATGTTGAGATGTTAAAGGCTAAGCAAGTTTTCTTTTTAAATCAATCAGAAGCAAATTATTACATCAATATTGTTCAAGAAAAGGAATTATTTAATGTTAATTATTCAATTCTTCCATTATGTATAGATAAAAAAAAAGAGGCATCTTTACCTTTTTATAAATCTAGCAACTCTGATATGTTTAGTGTTTGTTGGTGGGGAACTTTTATCCCACTTCACGGTCTTGAAAAGATTATTTATGGCGCTCAAATTTTGAAAGAAAAGGGATTTAATTTTACACTTAGCCTGTTTGGCGATTCTGTTGAAAACGCTAAACCATTTCAGATATTGATTGAAAAATTAAATTTGAATTCCAATGTGTTTATTTATAATGATTATAGTTTTTCTAATGGTAAATTAGAATCCTATTTAGTGGCGAATTGTGATTTAGCATTAGGGGCATTTGGGGATTCAGAAAAAGCTAAAACTGTAATTACGAATAAAGTGTTAGATGCTATTTCTATGAAGATTCCAGTAATTAGTTGTTATTCTACAGGAATTGAAGAGTATTTTAAAAAGGACATAGATATTTTTCTTTGTCGAAATGAACCGGAAGAGATTGCTGCCGAAATTATTAATGCTGCTAATTGTTCTGTTGATAAAATTCAGCAACTTTTGATTTCTAGTTTTCGTAAATTTGAAAGAAATTTTTCTTATGATGCATTTAAAATGAAAATTTTAAAAGATTTTAATAACCTTTAATGTCAATAGAAAAAGAACTTAAAAAGGGTTTTTTAATAACTTTTGTCTCTAAATATTCAAATTTTATTTTTGAGCTTATAATTAGTATTGTTTTAGCAAGACTTTTGTCGCCAAAGGAGTTTGGTATTGTAGCAGTAATATTTGTTTTCACTACTTTTTTTAATTTATTAGGTGAAATTGGAGTTGGTGCAGCTATTATTCAGAATAAAAATCTCAATAACAAACATATACAATCGATTTTTAATTATACAGCTTTGATGGCAGTCGTAAGTGGAGTTGGTTTCTCATTGATTTCATATATCATAGCTGACTTTTATGAAAATGATGAATATATAAAGATTGGACATTTATTATCTTTTGTTGTGTTTTTTTATATTTTAAATGTTGTTCCACAGGCATTAATTCGAAAAGAGAAAAAATTTCTAAAATTAGAAGGGTCGATATTTGTTATAAATGTTGTATCTGGTTTATTAGCTATTTATTTAGCATTAAATGGAAGTAGTTTTTATGCGCTAGTGTATAGGGAAATAGTAAAGTCGATATTATTATTCATAGTAAATTTCCATAATAGTAAATTTAGAATTGGTTATAATTTTAATATTGATGGAATAATTTTAATATTTAATTATTCTTTTTTTCAATTTTTATTTAATGTTATTAATTATTTCTCGCGGAATTTAGATAATATATTGATAGCAAAATTTTTGGGAGCAACTAGTCTTGGCTTTTATGATAAAGCTTATAGATTAATGCTATACCCTGTTCAAACATTAACTTTTGTTATTACACCAGTTTTGCATCCAGTCTTGGCAAAATATGAGAATGAGCCTGAAGTAATTTATTTACATTATAAAAAAATTTTAGAAATATTGGCGTTTTTGGGAATACCGTTTTCAGTTTTTTTGTTTTATAGTTCAGAAGAGGTCATAAGCGGCATGTATGGAGGTCAATGGAGCGCCTCTGTTCCGGTTTTTAAAATATTATCCCTCTCAGTATGGATTCAAATGACATTGTCAAGCACGGGGTCTATTTTTCAGGCATTAGGAAAAACCAAGTTGCTTTTTATTTCTGGGCTTATCTCAGCTTTTTTTACAATATTAGGAATATTGTTTGGAATTATGCAAAACGATTTAGAAATGGTAGGTTATGGTATTTTGTTTGCGTTTTGCTTAAATTTTATACAAGGATTCTATTTGTTATTTGTTTTGGGATTTAAAAAGACATTTTTTCATTTTTTCATTTTTTTTAAGTTGGGTGCTATTAGTGGCTTAATATTATTAGGTGAATTGATTTTGTTTGAATTTTTAAATTGCCAAAATATTTACTTGAGTTTATTTCTTAAGTTGATTCTTTTGATAATATCATTAGTTTTTGGTGCCTTTTTAGTTAAAAAGGAATACTTTAGAATGATAATAAAGAAAATTAAATATTAACAGCAATGTATCACTAACTTTTGTGTTAATTATTGAGTAATGAGAAAAAAAATATTAATTATTGGTCAGACTCCACCTCCATATCATGGTCAAGCAATAATGATAGAAAACACGATAAAACATACGTATAAAAGTTTAGAAATATTTCACGTAAGAATGAATTTTTCAGAAGGCGTAGATGAGCTTGGGAGGTTTAAAGCAAAAAAAATATTAGTTTTAGTAAACATTATATTTAAAATATTTTACATAAGAATAAGGTTTGGGGTGAAAAACTTATATTATCCACCTTCTGGACCAGATACAGGTCCAATAATAAGAGATATATTAGTTTTGGGAATGACAAGATGGATATTTAAAACTACTATTTATCATTTTAGAGCTGGTGGAATTTCGGAAAAAGTTGAGCGTTACCCACATTTGGTTAAAATTTTTGTGAAGAGTGTTTTTAATAAGCCAAATTTAACGATTCGTTTATCAAATAAAAACCCAGATGATGGAGGGTATTTTAATACGATTAAAGATGTTATTATACCAAATGGGCTTAAAGATTTTGGGTTAAATAGAATTAATGCTATTAAGTTAAGTTCTCCTTCCCCGCCTGTTATTTTTTTTGTAGGTGTAATTAAAGAAACAAAAGGGGTTTTAGACTTATTAAAATCTTGTTGTATTTTAAAAATAAATAAAATTGATTTTAAGCTTAATATTCTTGGGCAAATGAGCTCGAATTTATTTGAAAAAAGATTACACGATTTTATCGATGATAATGAATTATCTAAACATGTAAATTTTTTAGGGGTTAAAACAGGAGAAGATAAATGGAGAGAGTTTTCTAATGCTGATATTTTTTGTTTTCCTAGTTATTATGAATGTGAAACTTTTGGTAATGTTTTAGTTGAAGCAATGCAGTTTCAATTGCCTATTGTTGCAACTAAGTGGAGAGGAATCCCGGATATTGTAGTTGATAATGAATCTGGTTTTTTAGTTGATATTAACTCTCCAGAAATGTTAGCCGTTAAGTTAGAGCAATTGATTAATAATGAGATGCTAAGGAAGCAGTTGGGTGAATTTGGAAGAAACATTTTTTTAAAAAACTTTCAAGAGAAAACTTATTTTAAGAATTTTGAGAAGAATGTATATGATATCATTAAATAATAGTTATTTTTCTGGTGAGTTTTATATAAATTATAGTTCTATTTGTTTTTTTTACGTTTTTATTAAGATATTGTAGATGGATGGACAACAGAAACTAAGAAAGACTTATTTTGAGATTTTTGTCTTTTCACAAATATTGTGTTTATTACCTATTCCAAAGGCAATTTTGTTTTTTTTACCACTATTTTCCATATTATGGTTCTTAAAAAGAAATCCTTTAAAATATTCTTTTGCTAAATATTTTTTGATTTTTATTAGTGTAATTTCATATATTCCTATTTATTTTTTCATCCGTGACGGAGATTTTTTCATTTCGAATTTTCTTTTAAGCATATTATTTTATAGTTCTTTTTTATTTATTTTCATTGCAAAGTCAAATTATTCTGTTGATCTAGAATATTTTAATGCAAAATATATTCCTGTTATTAAATGGATTATTATAGTAGAGTCGTGTATTGGTGTTTTACAAGTCATTTTTGCTGGAGAAGGTGTCGATTTATCATCAGGAGATTATATTCAAGGGACAATAAATTTCTTTTCTTTTATTAATCATCAAAACGGATTTTCAAATGTTATTTATGTCATAAATATGACTAGTTTGTTGATTGTTTATTACGCATTGAGCTATAGAAGGAGTAGAGTTGTTATTTTGATTTGTTGTTTGGCTATAGTACTATCATCAACTATTCATTTAAGTTTAGCCCTTATAGGAGCTATTTTGATAACGTATATGACAGTAAATATTTTTAAGTCTGTTAAAATAATGATGCCCATTATTTTGTTTTTTGTGATTCTTTATGCTTTTTTTCCACGTAATTTTTCTAGCTTAACTAGTTATAAAAAACAGATTGTTGAATTAAAAAATTTAAAAGTCAAATCATCAATTATTACTGCAAGTGCATTGATTGATTCTCCTAAAGATTTATTGTTTGGTTATGGACTGGGACAATATTCAAGTAGAAGTGCATTAATTTTTTCAGGAAATTATTTTTATAATAAGAGAGATGATAGTTTTAGAAGTATTTATGGAATTAAGAATCAAACAACTATTTTTAAGAAAAACATAAAAGAATCTTGGATAACTAGTATTACAAATGATGCTTATGGATTTTCTGTTATGAGTAAACCAGTATATTCTATTTTGAGCCTTATTTCTGAATTGGGAATTATTGTTTTTGGTGTATTAGTTGCTTATTTTCTTAATTTTATTTTTAGAATAAATAAGGCTTACAAAAATGAAAAAAGGAAGATGCATAAGAAGAAAAACTTAATATTATTATTGCTAACCTTTTTTTTGGTTGGGATATCTTTTTTTGAAAACTATTTAGAAATTGCTCAGGCTATTTTTCCTACATTAGTTTTAATAAAGTTGTTATCTCTATCAAAAAAAAGAAAAGGGTATTGAATACAGTTGCTAGCGAATAGAAACAACAAAATTCTAGTGTAAAATAATTTACTTGATGGTGAATGATATAAAATATATTTTAAGATTTAAACTCTCTATTGAAGAAAAAATGTTGTCATTATTGGCAGTTGTTTTACCTTGGAGTAATGCTATTAGTAATATACTTATTGGAATATTAATATTTATTAGTCTTAAAAATTCATTTCAGGAATCCTTTTATGTTGATAAGGAAAAAAGAGCCGGTATTGGATTGCTTTTTGTTTTTGTTGTTTTTAGTGTAATTTCTATATCTTACTCTTATGATGTTGCACAAAGCTATAAGTATTTGGCGAGGCTTTCTTTACTTTTTGTTATTCCTTTTGTTATTTTATTGGGAGAAAGAAGGTATGAAAAAGAAAAACTCAATTATATACTCGCGTTATTTTTGCATTCTGTATTTGTTTTAGCTGTATTAACGCTTTTATTCGCAGTGATAAAATGGATTAATACGGATAATATTGATAATATTTGGAGCTTTATAACTTATACAAATCTTTCTACTAGGATAATTAATCATCAACCAATATATTTCTCACTATATATTGGTTTTGCTTTAATTATAGGGTCTAATAAATTATTGAATAAGAAAAGAAAGGGTAATATTAATTTGTTATTAATTGAAATTTTCTTTTTATTTCTTTTCCTTTTTCTTTTGGGAGCTAGAACAGCAATTTTTGCAACTTTTGTGTGTATGATGATACTCTTTGTGCTAAAGTCAAAAAAGAAGTTTTTCATTTTCATTTTTTTTGGAGTATTATTGTTTAGCATTAACTATTCGTTTAATGAATCTTTTAAAAAAAGAATAGATTATCTTTTAGAATTTAAAAAAGAGTTTGATTATTCGAGTAGTTGGTCTTATGAAGGGCTAGCTTTGAGAATGATGACATGGGATTGTTCTATAGATATAATCAAAGATAATTTTTGGTTTGGAACTGGGATTGGTGGTGCTCAGAATTTATTGGATGAATGTTATGTAAACAAGTCTTATGAGTCATTAGTGTATTTTAAAAAAACAAATGGGACTAGTTTTAATTCCCATAGTTTATTGTTGGATGTTTTTTTGAGAACAGGGGTTTTGGGCTTTACGGTTATTTTTTTCATGTTCATTTTTTTTCTTTTTCATTCCTATAAAACAAAAAATATAGTGTTGTTTATTTTTTTGCTTTTTTTCCTTTTAAATGGTATTACAGATTCATTATTTGTTAGAGAAAAAGGAATAGTGTTTTTTGCTTTTTTTTTAGGAGTAACCTCCTGTATTAGAATTGAAAAATAAAGTGTAAATTTTGATGATTCAAATATAAATTTGTTTTACTTTGCGTTTATTAAAAAAATAAAGTTAAAAATATGCTTTTCAAAGTATTAGATTTGTTTGATGTACGATATGGGGCATTAAATTATTCTGTGGCCACAGACGTAATAATTAAGAAAGCTGAGAAAAGGATTAGTTACGGTGTTTCTGCTTTAGCAGTTCATGGATTAATGGAATCTAGGGTAAATCAGCGAATGAAAAATGCTTTGGATAAAATAGACATGATTACACCAGACGGTCAACCAATTCGTTGGGCATTAAATTATTTTCATGATGCTAACTTATTGGATAGGGTTTATGGACCAAAACTAACTGAATGTGTTATAGAAAAGGCAGTTGATAATAACCTAGGAATTTATCTATATGGTAGTACAAAAGAAACTTTGGAAAAGTTAAATCAAAAATTAACTAAAAAGTTTCCTAAGATAAACATAGTGGGAATCCATATTGATAGATTTAGAGATGCTACTCAAGAAGAAGATATTCAGGATATAAAAAAAATCAATAGAAGTGGTGCTAATATTGTGCTTGTTGGAAGAGGTTGTCCTAGACAAGAAATATGGGTAGGCGAGCATAAAAACAAAATTGACGCTGTAATGATGGCAGTAGGTGCTGCTTTTGATTTTCATGCAGGAACGTTAAAACAAGCTCCTTCTTGGATGCAAAAACGTGGATTGGAGTGGGCATATAGATTTTTTAAAGAACCAAAAAGATTGTGGAAAAGGTACTTAATTACCAATTCAAAGTTTGTGTATTTATCAATTAAGAAAATGTTTTAAATAAATTATAAAATGAGAAGAATTTTAGTAACTGGTTCAAGTGGTTTAATCGGAAGTGAAGTTGTTAATTTTTATTGCCAAAGAGGAAATGACGTTTTTGGTATAGATAATAATATGAGGGCTGATTTTTTTGGGCCCAAAGGTGATACTAGGTGGAATCAGAAAAGACTGGTAGAATCATATAGTAATTTTAAACATGTTGAGTTAGACATTAGAGATAGAAAGAAGGTAATAGAAACAATAAAAGAAATCAATCCGGAGGTTATTGTTCATACCGCTGCTCAACCCAGCCATGACCTTGCAGCATCTAGACCTTTTGATGATTTTGACACGAATGCTGTTGGTACTTTAAATTTGTTGGAAGGAACAAGATTGTGTAATCCAGATATTATCTTTGTTCATATGTCTACAAATAAAGTTTACGGTGATGCTCCAAATAGCCTTAACTTAGTTGAAACAGAAACCAGATGGGATTATGGAGATAAGGAGTATTTTAATGGTATTACAGAGTCTTTTACTATAGATCAGTCTAAACATTCTTTGTTTGGAGCATCTAAAGTAGCTGCTGACGTGTTGGTACAAGAATATGGCAGGTATTTTTCTATGAGAACTTGTTGTTTGCGAGGAGGGTGTCTGACAGGACCTAATCATTCTGGTGTTGAATTGCATGGTTTTTTAAGCTATTTAATCCAATGTAACTTAGTGGGTAAAAAGTACACTGTTTTTGGCTATAAAGGAAAACAAGTAAGAGATAATATTCACTCTCTTGACGTGGTAAGATTTATGGATGCTTTTATAGAATCTCCAAGAATAGGGGAAGTGTATAACATTGGAGGAGGAAGAGATAATTCAGTATCTATTCTAGAAGCATTTAATTTAATTGAACGTATTTCAGGTAAGAAAATGGAATATGAATATTCAAATATAAATAGAGAAGGGGATCATATTTGTTATATCTCAGATTTATCAAAAATGAAAGACCATTACCCTAATTGGGGAATTACTAAAGATCTAAATCAAACTTTTCAAGAAATTTATGAAGCTTGTTTAGAAAGAGCTTAGTAAATGTTTGTAATGAAAATTAATATAATCCTTTTGGCTTGGAAATGACGAAGAATAAGAAATCTTTGATAATAGTACCATTAATTGTTATAGCTGATTTAATTATTATAAATGTTTTAGCATATTTTTTACCAATTAATTTTACTAATCCATTATTGTTCCATGCATACATCTCCATAATGTGGGGAATGATAGCTTTTAGGAATAAATTTTATGAGGTTTATAGAGTAGCAAAAGTGCCCGAATTATTGAATATGATTTTTCATCAATTCTCCTTCTTTTTTTTGGTGCTTTATGCATTTATAGGCTTATTTAAAGAGCCTTTAATCAGTAGATTATTGTTAGCTCAATTCTTTTTCTTTTCATTTTTAAGTGTATTTACTTTAAAGTTTATTTTGTATTACTTATTGATGACTTATAGAGAACGTCTTAGAGGTAATATTAGAAATGTTGTAGTTATTGGGAAAAATAAAAAAACAGATCAGTTGGTTAATGTTTTTAAAAAGCATCCAGAGTATGGCTATAATTTTATAAGGCAGTATTCTACTGCTGATATTATTTTTGACATACATGATTGTTTTTCTTACATATATAATAATGATATTGATGAAATTTATTGTTCAATTTCAGAGTTGTCAAATGGTCAAATAACAGAGTTTATTAATTTTTCAGACAATAATTTAAAAACATTAAAGTTTATACCAGATAACAAAATTATTTTTTCAAAAAAACTTAAATTTGAATATTATGATTATGTTCCCGTATTATCACTTCGGGACATTCCGTTAGATAATGGAGTTAATTATATATTAAAACGAATTTTTGATGTTTGTTTCTCATTAGTCGTTATTGTTTGCTTATTGTCATGGTTGGTTCCTTTAATTGGTATTATAATTAAATTAGAGTCAAAAGGGCCAGTGTTTTTTAGACAAATGCGTCCTGGTGTTGATGGTGAAGAATTTGCTTGTTATAAATTTAGGTCAATGCAGACAAATGCGGATTCTAATAAACCAGCAGAAAGAGGAGATATGAGAATTACCAATATTGGTAAATTTATAAGAAAGACAAGTATAGACGAACTACCACAATTTTATAATGTTTTATTTGGTGATATGTCAATAGTTGGGCCTAGACCTCATCCGATTCAGTTGACAGAGATACTCGCAAATAAAGTAGATAAGTTTATGGTAAGACATTTGGTTAAACCAGGAATTACAGGTTTGGCTCAAGTAAAAGGATATCGAGGAGAAATTGAAAATGATGTTGATATTTTGAATAGAGTAAAATTTGATATTTTTTATCTGGAGAATTGGTCATTATTAATGGATTTTAAAATTATTTTTCAAACGGTAGTAAATGTCGTAGTTGGAGAAGAAAAGGCTTATTAGATTATTGCTATTGTTTTTTAGATCGCTTTAATCTATTTTTAATATTTAAAACAAGTAAATTATGAAAATATCTGTCATTGGTACAGGGTATGTAGGGTTAGTAACAGGTACATGTTTAGCAGAAACGGGTAATAATGTTATCTGTGTAGATATAGATTTGGATAAAGTGAAAAAGATGAAAGAGGGTGAGGTTCCAATTTACGAGCCACATTTGGATGTTATTTTTCAACGTAATATAAAAGCCAAACGATTAAAATTTTCTACTTCATTGGAAGAAGGTTTAGATCATGGTGATATTATTTTTTTAGCTTTACCTACACCTGAAGATGAAGATGGATCTGCAGATCTTAAGTATATTTTGGGAGTAGCTCATAATATTGGAAAACTTATTAAATCATATAAAGTTGTAGTAAATAAAAGTACTGTTCCAGTTGGTACTGCAGCTCGAGTAACTACAGTAATTGCTGAAAACACAAAAGTAAAATTTGATGTTGTTTCTAATCCTGAATTTCTCAGGGAAGGTTTTGCAGTGGATGATTTTTTAAAGCCTGAACGAATTGTAGTAGGTTCTAGTTCAGAAAGAGCGATTAAGCTAATGGAAAAGCTATATAAACCTTTTGTGCGATCTGGAAACCCTATAATAATTATGGATGAGAAGTCATCTGAACTAACTAAGTATGCCGCTAACTCATTTTTAGCAACTAAAATTACTTTTATGAACGAGATTGCTAATTTTTGCGAAAAGGTTGGTGCAAATGTGGATAAAGTAAGAAGAGGGATGGGAACTGATTCTAGAATCGGTAATCGTTTTTTATTTCCTGGAATAGGATATGGAGGTTCTTGTTTTCCTAAAGATGTTAAAGCATTGAATAAATCTGGGGTTGATAGTAATTATGATTTTCAAATATTAGATGCAGTTATAAAAGTTAATCAGGAGCAGAAAACAGTATTAATTCCAAGAATTAAAACTTACTTTAAAAATGATTTAAAAGGAAAAAAAATTGGTGTTTGGGGATTAGCATTTAAGCCTGAAACAGATGATATTAGAGAAGCACCAGCATTGTTTAATATTACCGCCTTATTAGAGATGGGGGCAGATATTATTGCCTTTGATCCTGAAGCAATGCCAAATGTGAAAAATAGATTAGGAGATAGTATCTCGTTTGCTAAAGGAATGTATGGAGCAATTGAGGGTGTAGATGCACTGTTAATCTGTACTGAATGGAGTGCGTTTAGAAATCCTAATTTTGAAACCATGAAAGAATTAATGGATGCAACTGTTATTTTTGATGGGCGTAACCTTTTCGATGTAAAAGAAATGGAAGGTCAAGGATTTGAATATTTTTCAATTGGTAGATAACTTAAAATAAGAAGTTTTGAAAAGAGTATTAATAACAGGAGCTGCTGGCTTTTTAGGATCACATTTATGTGATAGGTTTATAAATGAAGGATATTATGTTATAGGAATGGACAATCTAGTAACTGGTGACCTTAAAAACATTGAACATTTATTTGGATTGGAAAACTTTGAGTTTTCTCATCATGATGTGTCTAAATTTGTGCATGTTTCAGGTGAGTTAGATTATATTTTGCATTTTGCTTCTCCGGCGAGCCCAATTGATTATCTTAAAATACCAATTCAAACATTGAAAGTAGGATCGTTAGGAACTCATAATTTACTTGGACTTGCTAAAGATAAGAAGGCAAGGATGATTATTGCATCTACTTCTGAGGTATACGGAGATCCTTTGGTGCATCCACAGACCGAAGACTATTATGGGAATGTAAATACTATAGGCCCTCGTGGAGTATATGATGAAGCGAAACGTTTTCAGGAATCAATAACAATGGCTTATCATACTTATCATGATTTGGAAACTAGAATTGTACGTATTTTTAATACTTATGGCCCTAGAATGAGACTCAATGATGGTAGAGTAGTACCGGCATTTATGGGACAAGCATTACGAGGAGAAGATTTAACCGTTTTTGGTGATGGTTCTCAAACAAGATCTTTCTGCTATGTAGATGATTTAGTTGAAGGGATTTATAGGTTATTAATGAGTGATTATGTATATCCCATTAATATTGGAAATCCGCATGAAATTACTATCAGTGAATTTGCAGAAGAAATTATAAAACTTACTGGGACTGATCAAAAAGTGATCTATAAAGATTTGCCATTTAACGATCCTTTGCAACGTCAACCAGATATTACAAAGGCTAAAGAAATATTAAATTGGGAGCCTAAAGTTTCAAGAGAAGAAGGAATGGCTATAACTTTTGAGTATTTTAAATCTTTAAGCCCAGAGGAATTGGATAAAAAAGAACATCGCAATTTTAAGTAGTCTAGTTTAAAAAAAAGAAAATTAGGTTTTAAAATTTATAAACTTGACATTTGGTTTTTTTAAAGCATTGATACTTTGACTTTCGGTAAATTTTGTGTTTTTAACTATTTTTTTTAGGGAATGTTACAGAATATATTAAACGGAAACAAATAAAAGAATAGCCTAAAAATATGAAAGCAAATCAAAAAATTATTATCATTGGAGTTTTAATTATTTTTGGTTGTTCTCCAAAAAGAATTAATCAATTTATTACAATTAATGAAACGAACAACATCGAATCTATCGAAGCAACTATTGAAATAGATAGTGTTTGGTCAGGCCACCCAGTTGATTTTTGTCTTTATACGCGTGAAAACAGACAATATATTGCGTACTACAATGCTAATCGAGATATGGTAGTTGGTCAAAGAAATCTTGATGATAAAAATTTTGAGTTATATGTAATGGAACGTACATCACGTGAAACATCTAGTGGTACAAGCACTGTTTTGGAATGGGATAGTCACAATAATGTTACGATTGGAATCGATAACAAAGGGTTTATTCATCTTGCTGGAAATATGCATGGGCATCCAATTACCTATTTCAAGAGCACAAAAGCTAACGATATTTTTTCGCTTGTTCAGAAAATGGAATTAGTTGGTACTAATGAAAAGAATTGTACCTACCCTCATTTTATGCTCACAAGAGAGGGTAAACTTCTTTTTCATTACAGAGATGGTGTAAGTGGAAATGGTAACGAGATTTATAACATTTATTCTAGCGAAGATGAAACTTGGAGCAGAATGCTTGATGTACCTCTAACAGATGGACAGAAATTGATGAATGCTTATCAAACACAACCTAATGTTATGGAGGATGGCTGGTATCATGTTTATTGGGTTTGGCGAGATACTCCAGATTGTGAAACAAACCACGATTTATCGTATATGAAAAGTCCAGATTTGAAAAACTGGTATAATGCTTTTGGTGAAAAATTCGAATTGCCAGCTACTTTGGATAAAAGAAGATTAATTGTTGATCCAATTCCAGTTAAAGGTGGGATCATAAATTTGTCAGCTAAACTTTGTTTAGATGAGTATAACAAACCTATTTTCGCCTATCACAAATACGATACTGTTGGAAACCTTCAATTATATACAGCTCAGATATATAATGATAAATGGATTTATAAACAAGTTACTAATTGGGATTACCGTTGGGAGTTTTTAGGGCCAGGTACTATCAATTTTGAATTTAATTTAAAAGACTTTTATAAAAGAGATGATGGTAATTATGAAATTGATTACTGGCATATAAAGTATGGAAATGGGACAATTTTATTGAATAATAAATTTGAAAGCATAGGAAAGGTTTTGAAGCCAGAACCTTTTAGATTTGATCTTGAAGTTGAAGGTTCTTTTCCTGGATTGTTGGTTCAAGTAACTAATGATATTGGAAATAAGAATGACGAAAATATCAGATATGTTTTAAAATGGGAAACCCTTGGAGAAAATCGTGATAAACCGCGTTTAAAACCATGGCCCAAACCAAGCCGTTTAATTTTATATAAATTAAGGAGAGCTAAATAGAAATCTTCTTTTTTTGTATGAATTCAAAATAAAATACAATAATATTTCTATATTAATATCATGCTTTCGCAAAAAACACACTAATGAATATTCTTATACTTGGATCTGGAGGTAGAGAGCATACTTTTGCTTGGAAACTTAAACAAAGCACTAAACTTTCAAAATTATTTATTGCGCCAGGAAATGCTGGTACTGCCGCTTTAGGAACAAATGTTGCTATTGGAGTTACCGATTTTGATGCGATAAAAGAGTTTGTTAGTGCAGAAAGCATAACAATGGTGGTTGTAGGGCCAGAAGATCCATTGGTACAAGGGGTTTACGATTTTTTTAAAAATGATGAACAGCTAAGCCATGTTATTGTGATTGGCCCATCTAAGGCAGCGGCAGAATTAGAAGGGAGTAAAGAATTTGCAAAAGAGTTTATGATAAAGCATCAGATTCCAACTGCCGCTTATCAAAGTTTTACAGCTGATAATGTAAATGAAGGTTTTGACTTTTTAGAAACACTAAAACCTCCCTATGTATTAAAAGCAGACGGATTAGCAGCGGGAAAGGGAGTGTTGATACTAAACTCCTTAGCAGAAGCCAAAAAAGAGCTTAAAGCCATGTTGGTAGATGCTAAATTCGGGAATGCCTCTGCAAAAGTTGTTATTGAAGAGTTCCTTGATGGAATAGAATTAAGTTGTTTTGTGCTTACCGATGGTAAAAACTATAAAATTTTACCAACTGCTAAAGATTATAAAAGAATTGGTGAAGGAGATACAGGACTAAATACTGGCGGAATGGGAGCAATCTCTCCTGTACCGTTTGCAGATGATGTTTTATTGAATAAAATTGAAGAACGAATTGTAAAACCTACAATTGCAGGACTTCAAAAAGACAATCTGGAATATAAAGGCTTTGTTTTTATCGGTTTAATAAATGTAAATAATGAGCCTATTGTAATCGAATATAACGTACGTATGGGAGACCCTGAGACAGAAGTGGTGTTACCAAGACTAAAAACAGATTTAGTCGCGTTATTTGAAGGTGTTGGCTTAGGAACGTTAAATGAAGTGGATTTAAGTATTGATGAAAGGACAGCAACAACGGTTATGACCGTTTCTGGTGGTTATCCTGAGGCTTATACAAAAGGAAAAGTTATCTCTGGTTTAGAAACTATTGAGGATTCAATCGTTTTTCATGCAGGAACAAAACAAGAAGGCGAAAATATTGTTACTTCTGGTGGAAGAGTATTGGCAATTACTTCTTTCGGAAATGATTATAAAGAAGCCTTGGCAAAATCGTATCAGAATATTGAGAAGTTCAATTTTGAAGGTATGTATTATAGAAAAGATTTGGGTTTCGATCTTGACTAATATAACATACCGAAGAGTATAAAACACAAAAAGCACTGTATTTACAGTGCTTTTTGTGTTTTATACTACTTAGTACTTTATTTCTAAGACTTAATACTTATTTTTTATAAATAAGAATGTGCAGAAGGATCTTTATTTTCTTCTCCTGATTTTGCTTGTTTTCCAAGTTGCAATGTCCAATACACAATTGCAATACAACAAATGATAATAAAAAACCAGCTCACAATATTTGCAGACCACCAATTCTCTAATTCCAAAAAACGGAAAAAATCAAAAGGAATGAATACTACGTTTAAAAAAAAGTCCTGAATGGCTTCAAAAAATGCTTTCATGTGTTTATTTTTATTTTATAAAGTCAGTCGCGAGCTACATCCTCATTTAGCATCTTCTTAGGTGCAAAACCCTTAAAGATGGATGTTTCATGTTTTGTCTTTATTGTTTTAGAATACTTTACTATTCTAGTATTAATCATCAATTTAAGATTACAAAATTTGCTGAGAACAACGTTTCATACAAAAGAATGTTATCTTTACCCTGCAAAAATATAAAAACCAGAGATGATATCAAGCTTTTTTGGAAAAACAAAACCAATAAATTTTATAATCCTTATTATAATCTTATCTGTTAGTTATTGGGAGTTCACCATATTTAATGGGCTAACTACCTATAACACTGATAGTTTGTTGGTGGATTTTGCAGCTTTTATAGTTTTAATATTCACACTATTTGGAATAGATTTTATCGTTAAGCGTAATAAAATCATTAGAGGAAATTCCTATTTAATGCTGTTTTTCACCTTTTTCTTACTACTGTTTCCAGCTACAATACTTGCTTCAGATATTATTTTTGCAAATTTCTTTTTAATATTGGCTTCAAGAAGGCTATTGAGCTTAAAAGGCTTAAAGGAAGTAAAGTTAAAAATTTTTGATGCCAGTTTATGGATTGTAATTGCCAGCTTGTTTTACGAATGGATGCTGTTGTTTTTAATTGTAGTGTTTATGGCAATTTTTATCTACACTAGAAAGAATATAAAAACTTGGTGTATCCCTTTTGTTGCTTTAGTTGCAGGTTTTTTTATCAGCAGTTGCTTTTTATTAGTGGCTAATGGTGATCTTACTTATTTTGAAACGCATTATCAATTTGCAATTAATTTAGATGGATATACTTCACTTTTTAATTTTGCTTTTATCTGGTTTTCTTTAATTGGTCTTATTGCTACTATTACCTATTTTATAAAATCAAAAAACATAAGTAATGATCGAATTTCTATGTTATGGATTATTATTATCCAAATAAATATAACAGTATTACTGGTTCTTAACTCAGGAGAAAAAGGAACAATACTGCTTGCTTTTTTTCCGATAGGAATAATGCTAAGTTTGTTTCTAGAAACCATTAAAAAATTTGTGATAAAAGAAGTGCTTTTCTTTGTGCTTATTCTTGTCCCTTTGGTTTTGTTATTGTTGTAATTTTGAGCCAAAAGCCAAGTCACCAGCGTCCCCCAATCCAGGTATAATGTATCCTTTTTTGTTTAGTTCACTATCAATGGAAGCAATCCATAAATGAGAATTTTCAGGAAAGTTGTTTGCTACATAGGTAACACCATCTGAAGCTCCAATAGCACTCACAACATGTATTTCTTTAGGTATTCCCATTTTTTTAAGTGCAGTTAAGCAAGCAACCAAAGATTGTCCTGTTGCTAACATTGGATCAGATAATATCAATGTTTTGCCTTCCAAAGATGTCGAGGCTAAATACTCAACTTCAATAGAGAAGCCATCTGCATGATGCTTTCTATAGGCAGAAATAAAACTTACTTCTGCTGCATCAAAATAAGAATGAAGTCCTTGTTGTAAAGGCAATCCCGCTCTTAATATGGTGCATAATACAATCTGATTTTCAATTAGTTTTGTTTTCTTAATACCCAAAGGTGTTTTTATCTCTTTGTTGTTAAACGAAAGTGTTTTGCTAAGTTCATAGCCCAAAACCTGTCCAATACGTTCTAAATTTGTCCTAAAACGCATACTATCTTTCTGAATTGTAGTATCTCTAAGTTCTGCTAAAAAATGATTTAGTACAGAAGATTCTTTTTCAATATGGTGTATTTGCATAGTAGTTTTTAAATTTAGTGACTTTCAAAAATAAGTAATTTTTAAGAAGTATATTTGTAGTATAAAAATAGAGTTATGTTTAGCAGAAAGGCATTTGCAATTTTTGAAGAGAGTATTATAAAGTATCATATTATTGATAATGTATATCAGGAATTTGAAAATCCATATGCACACGATGATATATCGCATTTAATGTATCGTAAAAACTGGATAGATACGGTACAATGGCACTACGAAGACATTATCAGGGATCCTAATATTGACCCTATAGCAGCATTAGAATTAAAACGTAAAATTGATGCTTCAAATCAAGATAGAACAGATACGGTAGAGTTTGTTGATAGTTATTTTTTAGGGAAATATAGATATGTAAACATAAAGGATGATGCTACAATAAACTCAGAAAGCCCAGCATGGGCACTTGATAGATTGTCTATTTTGGCACTTAAAATATACCATATGGACGAGGAAGCAAATAGAAAAGATGCTTCCGAAAAACATAAAGAAACCTGTTCAGCAAAATTACAAGTTCTTTTAGAGCAAAAAGAAGATTTATGCACCGCAATTGACCAGTTGCTATCTGCTATTAAAAATGGTGATAAATACATGAAGGTTTATAAACAAATGAAGATGTATAATGATGAGGAATTAAACCCGGTGTTGCGTGAAAAGAAGTAAAACCAAGCATATTCTTGTCATTCGTTTATCAGCAATGGGAGATGCGGCAATGACAATTCCTGTATTATTGGCCTTTACACAACGCTATCCAGAAGTTAAAATTACCGTACTTTCTAGAGCTTTTTTTGCGCCTATATTTGCAGCGATTCCTAATGTTAATTTTGTAGTTGCAGACGTTACTGGTGAGCATAAAGGCATATTGGGATTATGGAAACTGTTCAAATCAGTAAAGGCATTAAATATTGATGCCGTTGCAGATTTGCATAATGTTTTAAGAGCACAATTATTAGGCGTTTTTTTTAGATTTTCTGGTATTAAAGTGCGACAAGTTAATAAGGGTAGAAAAGCCAAAAAAGCCCTTACAAGAGCAGAAAACAAAGTCTTTGTACAGCTAAAATCAACACACCAACGTTATGTAGATGTTTTTAATAAATTAGGATTTCCTTTTGAGCTGGATACAACATCGATATTGGCCAAAAAAGAACTATCAGAAATCTCTAATAAATTTTCGATTTCAAATACAAAAAAATGGATCGGAATTGCGCCATTTGCTGCCTTTAAAGGGAAGATGTATCCGATAGACTTAATGAAAACGGTACTAACAAAATTAAACAATAGTGATAAATATAAACTGTTGTTGTTCGGTGGTGGAACTGAAGAGAAGCTAAAGTTGCAAGAAATTAAGAACAACTATTCCGCAGATGTTGAGGTCGTAGATGGACTTTCATTTGAAGAAGAACTGGTGCTAATCGCTAACCTAGATTTAATGCTAGCCATGGACAGTGGCAATGCCCATTTGGCGGCCAATTACGGGCTTCCTGTAGTTACCCTTTGGGGAGTTACCCATCCTTTTGCAGGGTTTTATCCTTATAATCAGCCTATAACGAATGCATTATTGGCAGATAAAAAACGTTATCCATTGCTGCCAACATCTGTTTATGGAAATAAATTTCCAGAAGGTTATGAAAATGTAATGAGGAGTATAGCTCCAGAAGATGTAGTAACTAAAATTGAAGAATTGTTAATAAAGTAACATATTAAATTATTTAGAATTATGAATGTATTAAAGTCTATAAGTCTAGTTTGTATGGCTCTTTTTTTTGTAGCCTGTAATTCTTTAGCAGAAAAGGAAGCAGAATATGATAGCTTAATAAAAGAAGTTATTGGAGTACATGATGAGGTAATGCCAAAAATGGGAGATATCAATAGCTTGATAAATGCAATTAAAGTTGAAGCTAAAAAAGATACCATAACGGTTAATGAAAAGTTTTTGGAGGCAACTACTAAACTAACCGATTCACATACCGCAATGATGGATTGGATGAAAGTTTTTGGTGATAATTTTGACCTTATGGCTGATGAAAGAGCTGCTAATGAAGAAGAGTTATTAAAAAAAATAGCATTGTTAAAAGAAGAAGTAACTAAGGTTGGAGTGTTAAAAGAACAGATAAATTCTAGTATTGCTAATGCAAAAACGGTTTTAGAGAAGTAAAATAGCGTGTTTTATTGAAATATTGTTTGATAAAAAATGAACACCTTAAAAATCTTTGAATCTTTGAATCTTTGAATCTTTGAATCTTTGAATCTTTGAATCTTTGAATCTTTGAATCTTTGAATCTTTGAATCTTTGAATCTTTGAATCTTTATTACCCCCTTATTAAATTAAAATAATGGCGTATTTGATTTAGATATTGGTATTTTAGAATACGCTTATTACCATGTACCATTAGGCTACGTACGCCAATATATGAAGAGATAATATAAGTGGCCATTGCTTCGCTGTCTACATGTCTAGACACAAAACTATTTGTTTTTCCATGTTGCAAGGCATTTATAATACTTACTTTCCACTCTTCTATGATGTTGGTAAGTGGATTAATAATATTTTCATTAGAATCTTTAAATTCTGCTAAAAAATTAGAAACAACAAAGCCGTAATCTTCACCATCTTTTTCAGTCATTATTAAGGCGTTTTCTATAGCATCTGGTATGGTCTGCAATGGATTTTTATAATTTTCTATGGGTGATATTAATTGAGAATATATCTTTTTTACCAAAAGATCATTAATTATACTTGTCAAAAAATCTTCCTTACTACTAAAATGATAATAAAAAGCTCCTTTTGAGAGTGATAGTTCTTTAAGAACATCATCAATTGAGGTATTGTAGTATCCTTTTTTGTAAAATAATGCTAAGCCGGTTTTTTGCAAACGTTGCAAGGTCGCTATTCGTTTTAATTTTTTTTCCATAAAGAAAACACACAAAACAAACTTAAAAGTCTGTTTAAATTTTCTATAAAAATAGATAAATTTTATTTTGCGCCATAGAAAACAGTAAAATTTCGATAGTTAACCGAAAAATATCGGTGAGTGGATGTGCTTAAATAGAAAAAAACTAGAGAGTTGGTTTATGAAAAAATAAATCAAAATAAGATCAAAGGTTTTTACGCTTTTCTACGTTAAAGCTACTAAAAATATAGAGGGTAATTACTGGTTTTTATTGTTGACTAAACATCATCAAAATCAACAGTAATTGTAGCTGTTGTAGCATGTGCTTGGCAAGTAAGAATCAACCCTTCGGCTACCTCACTATCGGTTAAAATCTGATTTTTTACCATTTTTGCTTCTCCTGTTGTTACTTTGGCAATACAACTGCTGCACACACCACCTTGACAAGAATATGGAGGGTCTAAATCTTCTTTTAAAATAACATCTAAGATATACTTGCTTTTATCCATAGTAAAAGTAGTTTCTTCATCATCTAGCATTATTGTAATTGTGCTTTCGCCTTCAGCAATACTTCCAGTATCGGCAGTTGTATCATTACTAGCGGCAGTAAACAATTCGTAATTGATATTGTCATCAGCGATACCATTTTCCTTTAGTGTATCTGATACTAAATGAATCATTTCTTCAGGACCACATAAGTAGTAGGCATCAAAATTGGTGCTAGCTAGTGCATTTTTCTTAGCATAGTTAACTGTGCTTTTTTCAATCCTTCCAAAAAGAGCATTCTCTTCTTGAGCCTGACTATAGGTATATACAATTGCAAAACGATCTTGATATTGTTGTTTTAATCCTTCTAGTTCTTTGTAGAACATGGTTTCCTTACTACTTTTGTTACCATAGACTAACACCGCCTTGTTGGTAGTATTTGCTTCTAAAAGACTAGTTATGATGCTTAAAATTGGTGTAATACCACTTCCAGCGGCAAAACATGTGACGTTATTAATAGTATTGTCCAAAACAAAACGACCATCAGGAGGCATTACCTCTAATACATCTCCGACCTTAACTTCAGCATTTGCATAGGTAGAAAAACGACCGTCAGCTACTTTTTTTATTCCAACAGAAAGCATATTACTATTTGGTGTTGTACATATAGAGTATGCACGCCTAACCTCTTCGCCATTTATTTCTTTCTTAATAGTAATGTACTGTCCAGCGACAAATTGAAATTTAGAAGATAAATCTTTAGGAACATCAAATGTAAGAGTTACTGAGCTCGGTGTATTTTGTACTACACCAGATACTGTTAAGGAATAAAAATTGTTCATGCTTTTGATAATTTTAGCAAAAATAATTTTTTAATACAATAAAACCAGTGACTTTATGAAAAATATATACATAAGATTATTATGCATATAAAAATTATGTATATTGCATCATGGGAAATGCAAAATTATACAAAGGGAGCTTGGCTACAATAATTTTAAAATTATTAGATGAGAATGATAAGATGTATGGTTATGAAATTACCCAAAAGGTGAAAGAACTTACCGCCGGAGAATTAAAAATTACAGAAGGAGCATTATATCCAGCTTTACATAAATTAGAAGCCGAAAACTTGCTTGAAGTTGAGGTTGTAAAAGTAGACAATCGCCTGCGAAAATACTATAAGTTAACAGCTAATGGAACCAAGGAAACGGTAAATAAATTGGCAGAACTGGAAAAATACATCAAAACAATGCAAGCCTTAATGAATCCTAAATTTGGCTTAGAATAGTGATATTAAAAATGTGAGACGACATATTTATTTTGAATACTATTAATTTCAAGTGAACTTCTTGTTTCAAGAACTAAGAATGTAACGTTTTGCCAACAAGATATACTAACAAGAAGACAACCACCAAAACACTACAACTATGATAAAACACTTTTTTAATTTACAGTGGAAATCATTCTTTAGATCCGCTTCTTTTCAGACCGATATGGCATTAAAAATTCTAATGGCTTTTGGAATGTTATGGATGATAGTTTCTTTCCTTGGAATGGGGGCTTTGGCTTATGTTTTAATCGAAGAACAAGGATATGAAGATCCATTACTTTTTATCAATTCGTTTTTAATATATTTCTTACTTTTCGACTTGGTTTTGCGGTATTTTATGCAAAAAATGCCCATTGTAAATATAAAACCCTTGTTGTATTTACCATTTAAAAAATCACAGGTTGTTAATATTACTTTAGCAAGTACAGCATTGTCTTTTTTCAATTGGATGTATGCTTTTTTCTTTATCCCTTTTTCGGTGGTTTTACTTGTAAATGGATATGATCCTATTGGAGTTATAGGTTGGCATTTGGGAATTATGGCCATTGTATATTTTAATAATTTTCTTAATATACTGGTGAATAATAAAGACGGATTGTTTTATGGTATTATAAGTGTTTTATTGATTTTAGGCTGTTGTCAGTATTATGGATTTTTTGATGTTACTACGTTTACCACACCTTTTTTTCATGGCTTGTATACCACACCCTTTTTAGCAATTTCAGCTTGGATAGCATTGGTGATTGTCTATTATATGGCTTTTAGTTATTTTAAAAAACACATGTACCTGGATGCTGGATTGTCTGTAAAGCAAGCAGAGGCAAAGACAGAAGATTTGGATTGGCTTAATAAATTTGGGAATTTAGGAACTTTCTTAAAAAATGACATAAAACTGATTAAGAGAAATAAGCGTTCTAAAACAACAGTTCTAGTAAGCTTTTTATTCCTTTTTTATGGTTTATTATTTTTTTCAGGCAGTATAGAATCTTATGATAACCCTATTATGAAGGTCTTTGCAGGGATATTTGTTTCTGGAGGTTTCCTATTCACTTTTGGACAATATGTACCAAGTTGGGATAGTGCATATTATCCATTAATGATGAGTCAGAACATTGCGTATAAAGAATACTTAAATTCTAAGTGGTACCTTATAGTTATTGCTACAACAGTAAGTGCACTATTAGGCTCTGGATATTTGTATTTTGGATGGGAAGCTTATATGGCGGTCTTTGTTGGTGCTATTTATAATATAGGAGTCAATTCTTATTTGGTGCTTTGGGGAGGTGCTTATATAAAAACACCTGTTGATTTGTCTTCTAATAAAAAGGCTTTTGGAGACAAACAGGCTTTTAATGCCAAAACCTTATTGTTGACGCTTCCAAAATTATTACTGCCAATGGCTATTTATGGTCTTGGGCACTATTTGGTAAATCCCACTACAGGTTTTATTGCATTAGCAATAGCTGGTATCTCTGGATTTGCATTTAAGAACTGGGCTTTTAAGAAAATAGAAGCAGTTTATAAAAAAGAAAAGTACAAAACCTTAGCAGCTTACAAACAAACTAAATAAAAGGGAAGAATGATTCATATAGAAAACATATCAAAAACATACGGTGCGGCAACAGTATTACGTATAGAAAATTTAGAGATCTTAAAGGGACAAAGTTTTGGGCTTGTTGGAAATAATGGTGCTGGAAAAACTACCCTTTTTAGTTGTTTGTTAGATTTAATTCAACCAACTACAGGTACAATTACTAGTAATGGTATTATAGTTAGTGAAAGTGAAGCTTGGAAACCTTTTACATCAGCATTTATTGATGAAACTTTTTTAATAGGGTATCTTACTCCAGAAGAGTATTTCTATTTTATAGGTGAACTACGTGGACAAAACAAGGCAGATGTTGATGCAATGATGGCAGGTTTTCAAGATTTTTTCCATGATGAGATTCTTAATAAAAAGAAATATTTAAGAGACCTTTCTAAAGGAAATCAGAAAAAAGCGGGTATTGTTGCTGCTTTTATTGGTAATCCTGAGATAGTAATTTTAGATGAGCCTTTTGCTAATTTAGACCCTACTACACAGATTAGGTTAAAAGGAATTATAAAGGATATGGCAGCAAAAGAAAATGTTACTGTATTGGTCTCTAGCCACGATCTTAGCCATGTTACCGAAGTTTGTGACCGTATTGTAGTATTAGAAAAAGGAGAGCTTGTAAAAGATATCACCACTACTCCTGAAACCTTAAAAGAGCTAGAAACATTCTTTGCAGGTGAATAATCTGCATTGTATTAATTGTTAAAAATGGTAACTGTTTGTTTGCTGAGGTTTTATTAATATTCTAGAGCTTATTTAGATGCAATTAGGAAGCGCAGCTTGATGCAGTTGGTTACAAACTCATTTTATCTTTAAAGATGTATGATTGTCTTCTAGACACTTCTATTTCTATACCAATATTTAACGTTAACTTTAATGTTCCATTATGCCATGGTACAACAGATTTGATGTGATTTGTATTAATAATTTGTTGTCTATTGCATTTAAAAAACACGTCATTTGGGAGTTTTTCTTCTACTTGAGATAGCGACTTATACAACAAAGGTTTTTTGTCTTTAAAATGGACACGCGTATAATTGCCCACAATCTCTAATAAAAAGATTTCACCAATTTTTACCATCCAACATTCTTCACCATCTTTAATGAAAATTTGACTTTCTAAAGATAAATTAGTTGTTTTTGGTTGCTCTTCTATGTCCTCTAACTGCAATTTTGCTTTTGCAATAGCTGTGGCAAAACGTTTGTTATTTATGGGTTTTAGTAAGTAGTCTAGTGCATTGTACTCAAAAGATTTTATGGCATATTCATCAAAAGCAGTCGTAAAAATGGTGATTGGAGCTTCATCCAAAGCTTCTAAGAGTTGAAATCCATCTTTTTCGGGCATATTAATATCCAAAAATAAAATGTCTGGACTCACTTTTTTTAATAGCGTAATAGCATCATCAACATTTTCTGCTTCTCCTAAAAGAACAATTTCCTGATGGTTTTTTAGCAACTCCTTGAGCTCGTTTCTTGCCAAGCGAGAATCTTCTACTATTATGGCCGTAATCGTTTTCATTGTAATGGAATTTTTATTAGTGCAACTACATTTTTTTCTTCTTCAGTTAATGAAAAATGAGCTTCCATTCCATATAATAACTGTATTCTTTGTTTTATATTTTTGAGTCCCAAACGGGTAGATTCTTTAGTAAAAATTAATTGTCCTGAATTTTTCACCTCAATTAAAAGCTCTTTTTCTGTTTTGGAAATTTTAAGTTTAATTTCACCTCCTTCTTTTAAGGTCGAAACCCCATGCTTAATGGCGTTTTCTATCAATAATTGAATTATCATTGGAGGGATAGTAATTGCTTTTACATCTGCTGCAATTTCTTCAATATAGTGCAGCCGATCTTCTAATTGAATTTTGGAAAGGGCAATATAATTGTACACCATTTCTAGTTCTTCTTCTAAGGCTATTGCATTAACATCGTTTTTTACCAAAGAATACCGCAGTATTTCAGAAAGCTTAGTTAACATCTCTCTTGATTTTTCTACATCTTCTAACATTAAGCCCCTGATATTATTGAGGCTATTGAACATAAAATGGGGGTTAATTTGTCCTTTTAAAGTGTTTAATTGTGCTTGTTTTAGCGCATTACTCATTTTTATTTTTTCAATACGATCGTTATTAAATTTAAGCATTATTTTAATTCCTAAATAAAGAACAGTCCATCCAATAATTACGATGAAAGCATTAAGAATTACAAAGCCAATACCATATTTTTTATAGATCTCTGGAACCTTTATTTCTTCATTAAAAAACAATTGAATAAGGTCAAATTTTTCTAAGAGTAATCCCGAGCCAATATTAAGCCCAGAATGAACAAGAGCAATAACCACAATAGAAAGGACTATTTTTAGTAAATCTTTAAGTGAAAATTGCTCTAAAGAAATGTTTCTCTTTAAGTAGGCACGTAGCAAACCTGTACTTAAAAGGCCAATATCTACACCAAGTATTAACGAAACCATAAAAAAAGCACTTTCTCTATATCCATCTACATTTGGAGTAAAGAAAAAACCAACACCAGACATTCCTAGCCAGCCAAAAATATTGACTGCCCAAAAAATGATGTTCCATTTGTGATTTTCAATAAAACGATTCATTGGTTTCTTTTATAATCCAAAGAAATGAAAAATTATATTAAATAAGAAGGCAATAAAAAACTTTACAACTGCTACCATAATAGATAAGATTATTTACAAAACACATTTTGATATATCAAAAGTATGGTAATTGGTCACCCAAATAAAGCGAATTATGAGCAGCGGTAAATTTGTGCTAGAGAACGGTAAAATTCGATTTAGAATATTATCGTTTACTTTACCAAATTGGTTTATTGCGATAAAGTTGCATTTTAAGATTTTATTAAGAGTTATAAATTGCAAATAGTTTTTTTTTGATTTTAATTTGCAGTTCCTTAAAAGGAAAATCATCTTGAAGACATATAAAAAACAGATAGCTATTTTATTTGCGTTACTATTTATAGGAGCGCAAACGAATGATGTGTTTCATAGTTTTTTAACAGATCATAGTCACTTTGTTGCATCTGCTTCAGGAGATCAAGATAATTTCACCGAAAAAACGGAATTTTCTACTGTAAACTTTTCTGATTGTATTTCATGTCATCATGTACATTATGGGAAGTACTTTCAACTAGCAAAAAACAACTTTAAAAACACTGTTGTTAGTTTAGTACAATACAAGAACGGAGTGTTTTATAAGATTCCTGTTTTTTCTCAGTTTTTATTAAATAATACTTCATTACGGGCTCCACCAGTTTTGGTTGGATAGCCATAATATTCCTTTTTTTTAATTTGTATCACTATACGAGTATGCCTTTGCCTTATACAAGGCAGGCATAAGTTATCTGTTATAAATTCAGTAAAACTACTGGAAAAGGAGTTTTTTTAACGCTATTCTATTCACTTTTTTTAACTCATTTTAAAACTAAGGACACACCATTTACTTGTGTTGTTACTCTATACGTTTTAAAATATTATTTCATTTTTTTATGATTAATAAACATGCTATCAGCTTGGTATGTGCTATTGGGATGACCTTTTCCTATGCACAAACCAAAGACAATTTTCAGGTTCAAGTTATTGACGCAACTACTAAGGAGGCATTAGTTTCTGCTCATGTAACCATTGGTAATACTCATACTATTGTTAACAACGACGGCTATTTTTTAATGCAATTATTAGAAGGGGAGCAAGTGCAACTTAGCATTAGTTATGTTGGTTATGCAGATTACTCTAATACTATTACAGCTAGTACTTTTAATGAAAGGGTAATAGCGCTTACTCCTGTTTCTAATGCGCTAGATGAGGTTGTGGTTGTTAGCGATGCCCAGAGAGAATTAAAAAAGTCGGCAGTAACCAAAATAGCAATTTCTAAAGATTTTTTGGAACAAAACAGAGAGAATAGCCTAATGCAATCCTTAAAAAAAATCCCAGGAGTAAGTACCATTACTATTGGGTCTGGACAGTCTAAGCCTGTAATTAGGGGATTAGGGTTTAATAGGGTTGTAGTTGTACAAAACGGTATTAAACATGAAGCTCAACAGTGGGGGGCAGATCATGGGTTGGAAATAGATCAGTTTGATGTAGAGGCTATTGAAATAACTAAAGGAGCAGCTTCTTTACTCTATGGTTCGGATGCTATTGCTGGTGTTGTATCAATAAAACCTGGTAGTATGATGGCCAAAAATACGTTTAAAGGGGAGTTAAATCTACAGTCTCAGAGTAATAACGATCTCTATGGTGTTTCGCTTGGTGTAAAACAACGTTTTGATAATTGGTACTATAAAGCCAGAATTACTTATAAAGATTTTGGGGATTATAAAGTTCCTGTAAATAAGATCTACTATGAAAATTACGTTTTTGATTTGCACAATAACCAACTGCGAAATACCGCAGGTAATACGTTAAATTTTAGCACTACTTTAGGTTATGTTAGTTCTAATTTTTCTTCAGAAACTTTTATTAGTAATGTAAATGCTAAAAATGGATTTTTTGCTAATGCTCACGGATTAGAAGTGAGGGTGTCAAAAATTGATTATGATAAAGACAATAGAGATATCGACCTTCCTAATCATGAAGTTAATCATTTTAAAATAACGAATAACACCAAATTTCGGGTAGGCAATCATAAGATTACTGCCGAATTAGGGTTTCAAAATAACAATAGAGCAGAACATTCCGAGCCCGTTCCTCATGGATATATGCCAAAACCAAACTCTACAAAAGAGCGTCAGTTTTCTAAAAACACCTATGCATTAAACCTTAAAGATGAGCTCACGGGTTTTCAAGACCATAACATAGCTTTTGGTGTTAACCTAGAACATCAGCATAATAATATTGGAGGATGGGGGTTTTTAATCCCTGGATACAAGAGGTTTACGGCAGGTGCGTTTGTCTATGATAAATTTAAGGTTTCAGAGGAGTTTTATTTAGAAGGCGGATTTCGATATGATTATGGTCAAGTTTCTACTGAGGCGTATTCCGAATGGTTTTTATCTCCACAAACTAATGCTAATGGCATGGTAACAGAAGGATATAATTCTCGTGCAAGAAATAAAACACTAACATTTGGGAGTTATAGTGCTTCATTAGGATTTAGTTACCTAAGAGATCTTACAAGTTATAAGCTTAATATCGGAAAGAGTTTTAGAATTCCTCTGGCAAATGAGTTGGCTTCCGATGGGGTCAATTATCATATGTATAGATATGAGCAGGGTAGATTAGATCTTGATCCAGAGAGTTCTTATGAAATAGACGTTGAGTTTACAGCTAAAATTGGTGCTGTTGAATTTACTGCGAGTCCATTTTTTAATTACTTCGATAATTTTATTTACCTAAATCCGACGGCGTCATATTACGAGACTTTACAGAAATACCAATATACCCAAAGCGAAGTATTGCGTTATGGTACCGAGTTGATGTTAACATATAATCCATCAAAAACTTTTGAAGCAACTGCTTCTTTAGAATATGTACGTGCCAAACAACTAAGCGGAACAAAAAAGAATTTTACACTGCCTTTTTCCCCTCCTTTGGCGGTAGTATTATCCGGATCACAAACTTTTAAAGATTGGTTTTTTGTACATAAACCAACCTTTTTTGCCGATTTAAGAATTGCTGCTAGTCAGGATTTAATTGTTCCACCAGAAAAGACTACCGATGGTTATACAGTGTTAAATGCTGGATTTAAAAGCAATTTAGCATTTCAGAAAAAGCACCCCTTACAGTTTCAACTAAAAGTAAACAATGTGTTTAATAACACGTTTTTTGATCACACTAGTTTTTATAGGCTTATACAAGTTCCCGAACCAGGGAGAAATATATCAATATCATTAATTCAATCATTTTAATCAAACATTTATTAAATCACTTATTATGAAAAACACAATTAAATTTTTAAAAGTACTAGTGCTAACTATACTGGTCAGTTCTTGTAGCAGCGATGATGATGCTGTTAATACTTTTGGCGAGAATGTAAATAGCGAGCGATTTACAGGAATAGAATTAGGAAATTCTGATTTTGTATTGCCACAAACCAATGTAGATGTCCATGTTGAATTTGATTATGCAGGAACAAGTAAGGTAACAAAAATAGTTTTTGATGTAATGCCTAATAATGTGCCAAATATTAAAACTGGCGAAGTAGCATGGGAGTTAAAAGAACATGTAGTGCCTGTAGATAAATATGAAGGGCAGTTAAATCCCCACATCCATTACCATGTGTATTTTGATGAAGATAGTAAATATGAACCTACTATAAAACCTGCTGAAGGAATTTATGACTTTAAGATTACTGTTCAGCATGAAGATGGAACTACAAGTAAGGTAACAAAGCAAATGCATATCATTCAAAAATTTATGCATTTAGAAGTTGGACATGATCAAACAACAAAATTTGGAACAAACGAGTTGCATACCGATTTTGAATACAACTCTGGAAATAATGCTGTTAAAGAGATTAGGTATCAGCTTTGGTTTGAAGAGTGGAGAACAGGACAAAATGTAGAAGTAGGTAAATGGGATAATATTATTACCATCCTTCCAGAAGCATTGTATAAAGGAATTAAAAACCCAGATGTACATTACGATTTACAGTTACCTGAAGGTGCACCAATAGGAGGGTATTGGTTAAATATCTATGCTGAGGAAGAGGGAGAAAAAGAAGCTGTTAAGCTTTCTGTACCATTTAAAATAGTAGAGTAATAATAGCTTTTGCATAGCAATTGTGTTGTTGCAATTGCTATGCTTTTTAATCGCAGGGCGATAGCCAATTTGGTTTAATTCCCCAGCCCTCTGTGTTGGAAATAAATATACTTGCATAGCAAAACTCGATTGAATACCCCGATGGCTCTGCCTCGAGGTAATTTATTAAAAAACACTAAATATGATAAAACCTATAGTTATAAAAACAGCATTAAGCTGTCTGTTATTTGCCCTGTTTTCTTGTTCTAGTTCAGATGATGATACCGATACCGAAAAACCTACAATAAGCATCAATTACGAGCAGGGTTTTCCGCAATCCTGTACTATTATCAAAAAAGGAGAAGGGTTTAATATTCGGGTTAAAACATCGGACAACCTTGGCTTGGCTAGCTATGCCATAGATATTCATAACAATTTTGACCACCATACTCATGATGATCAAGGTTCTAGTTGTGCAATGGATGGCGAAAAAGAACCAGTTAAACCATTAATATATATGAAAAGTTTTGACATAAATGGTAGCCCTAAATCTTACGAAATAGAACAGTTAATTAATATTCCAGATGATATAGATAGTGGAGATTACCATTGCCAAATATCTATTATAGATGTTACAGGATGGCAAAGTAGAACTTCTGTAGATATAAAAATTGAATAGTTTTTTGATGTGTATTTTTAGTTAATTTTGAAGAGACTACAACTGTTTGTTGTGGTCTCTTCAGTTTTTTCATACCCGCACTCTGCACAAAAAACATTTCTACTAACAAGTTTACGATATATTTGTGTCTTATGTTAGTAGATTTAGGATTTTACGTACTCACCATACAAAAGATACGTCTTGCCCGTATTAACGCACCAGAGATGCGTAGCGCTGTGGCTTACCGTGAGCGACGAGCTAAGCACGCCAGAGCTGTAGCTAGAAAGTTCTGCCCCGAAGGTGCTATTATTACCATTACAACCTCCAAACAAGACAAAGACCAATATGCACGTTACATTGCCGAAGTAATATACAACGATACCAATCTTTCTGATTACCTCATTGATAAAAAAGTAGCTAAGCTTTGGGAGCAGTAGTTTTGACTTGCTTATTCTAATGCAATAACAAAAAATATATTCTTAAAAAGCAAAAAACCACAACATTGCTGCTGTGGCTCATATTTCTTTTTCTTACTCGTTATCGGTAACAAGCGTGACGCTTGCACCAGCAGGGGGAACAGTAGTTTTGACTTAGTTTTATTATACAAGAATGAAAAATATATTCTTAAAAAGCAAAAACCACCTCGCTAAAGGTGGCTTATTCTACATTCTATTACTCATAATCGGCACAGAAAACATTTCTGTGCAAGCACGTTTACGGCATATCCGAGCGATCCTGGTTATCAATTAAATATAAAATTGTATTCCATAAAGCCTGCATAGTTGACTTATTCTTTAACCATATTTTCTCATTATTATCAATTTTCAAATACTTATATCTAGCTAATAATTTACCCTTATTCATAACTTCTTTATGTAAGAGATTAGAAAAAACATTTAAGGAAATCTGTCCTTTTTTCCCTGAAATAGTAGAATAATAAACAAACTCTTTTCCTAAAATCGTATAAGTTTGATCATTCTTTTTTATGCCAATTAAAGCTTTTTTATCCTCATTTATCAAAGACTTTATTAACTGAGATTTTTCATCTATAAAACAATTTTTAGCGTAACCTTCTAAATTATTACGTTTAATTCTTGCTTTTAAAATACTTGTTTTCATTATAATTTTTTTGTTAATTCATAAGGATACAAGGGGTTCCATCTTTTCCTTACGTTATATCCCTTATATTGACCACCTTTTTTTGATAAGTAATTAAAAATCTTTTTAAATCTAGGTGTTACAGTATTTGTTATAACTTTTATTTCATTAGCGCCATTTGCCTTAAGAGTACCTTCTACTAATTCTAACGCCTCTGGTCTTATTTTTTTAGTAAAATTAATACCTACCCTGGCAACTCCATTTTTTATGGAAACAAAGTAAGGGTATGTCCCTAATTCAAAGATAGATTTTGCTGCTTCATCACTAAATTTTACTGCCCCAGCAGCAACATTAACTCCTTTAGAAGCTCTTTTTGCCTTATATGCTTTATAAAGCCAAGTACTTCCTTTTAAAAGTTTTTGAATCACTGCTTCTCCTGCAAGATATAAAATTGCCCCATCAACAGCACCCATTCCAACCCCTTCGACTTTTTTATAGCCTTTAGCGTTAAAGGCTTTTTCTGTAACTCCTTTTTTAGCATTTGTAACTACTCCATCAATAATTACTTCATCAAAATCATCATCTGTTTTAGTAACACTATAGTATCCACTTTCTGAATTTAATACTATTTTATCCTGAGGAGATTCATTAAAATGGTTTTGAGTTTCATTTATGGCTCGCTGGTAATCGTCTGTCTCTTCTCCTGTCTCGTTATTTCTGTAAACCCCACCACTTACATAAGTCCAACTATTAGCTCCAGAAGGGTCAGCCCAGTAAACAGGGTTATTGTCAAAAGAAGAATAAGTTGAATAATCATAATGAATAACTGGGTCAATAGCTGTCCATCTTGCAATTGTAGGGTCATACTGACGTAACCCCATTTCATACATATCAAGTCCTAAGCCTTCTTCCAACTCAATACCATTAAACCCAAATTTCTTAGCAACCCCATTTCCTAAGGAGCTATAGTTATTATTATACCCTTTATGCGTAAGCCCAAAAGGATAATAGTTTTTCTCATCAATAATTTCAGTAGCAGCATCAATAACACCATTATTATCAGCATCTTGATAAGACAATCTTACGTTTCCTAAATGATCTTTATATTGGTAGATATACTCAAAAGCGCCGTTATTATTGTTAACATAGCCCTCTGGATGGTTAAAGAATTCTAAAACATTGTTTTTATAGATGTAGTTACCTGCATAATCTTGTGTAGTTCCATCGCTTACAATCTTACGTTGTTTTACTCCTGTAGCATCATATACATATTGGATGTTTCCGTTATGTTCTGTATTTGCAATAGTAACTTGTGTTGGTAGATTCAAATAATTATATGTAATAGCAGTAATGCCTTTGTTTTTGTCAACAGTCATGTTACCATTAGCATCATACACATAATCATTACCAGATGTATTTCCATCCTTAAATCCTGTGGTTATTCCACTTGTATCGGTTACAGTTTGTAATTTATTACCTGTATCATAAGTATAGTTCAACAAATCCATATTGTCAAAATTAGTAGCACCAGCATTAGTATGTCCCTTACGATTTAAGGTCATAATATTCCCCATCTTATCATAGCTAATTCCAGAAACATCATAATTGCTAAAAGAATTCGCTCCGCTTGCAGCGGTGATTCGGTTTAGGGCGTCATATGCATACGTGTATGTTTTAACACTACTATCTATATTCATGGTATTCCAACTCGTCTGGCTAATATTGCCATTAAATAATGCTGTACCAGAAGTTGGATTATTATACATTAGTGTGAAGTTAAACAAATCATTATCAGTATGCACATCTTGATTGATGTTTTTTAACCATCCTCTTATGTTATAGTTGTAATTAACTATTTGCAGTGGTGTAGTTTCATTATTACCTACTTTTTTACTTGTTAACTGACCTAGTTCGTCATAAGTATTGCTTGCAATAAGTTTTTGATTAACGTTTGATACAATCTTTGCTGTAAAACTCACCGTTGGGCTTGCTACCACTCTAAAATTAGGCATTAATACAATGCTTTTAGTTGCTTCAGCATTTGTGGTAGCACTTATTGTACCTGTTAGTGGAGGTAAGTCTGCAACAACAGTACCCGTTTCTGGACAACTATAACCCAAGGTGTGGTTTCCTATACATTGGGTTTGCGATAATAAACGTCCAACATGGTCATAAGTAAAATTATCTATGGTAATTATAGTCGTTCCTGCTTTTATGTGCTGGGTTCTGCTTTGTAGTATTTTGCCAACAAAATCAATTGCTGTTTCCGAGATATCAACAGTTTCTAAATACTCGTTTTTGGAAGCTATGTATATAGGACGTCCTTTTTCTTCATATCCAGTAATAGTCGTAATCCAATTGTTCGTATCTAATATTTTTACTTTTGAGCCTGTAGCTAAACCTTTGGTTTTAATAGGGATATTGTTATTGAAGTTTACAATAGCTCTACCATAAGTAGTGCTAGGAAGTTGTATTTCTGTTGGTATTCCAAAATTATAGTCATCATAATAATTTATGGTGAGTACCTCTATATTGATATTCGGGTAATTAGTATTGGTATAATAAGAGTTATCGACTCCAGTGCCTGTAGTTACTTTTGTTTCGTAATATTGATCTGTTGTTGTGCTGTTTTCAAAATTAGATTTTATAGTAACTAAATTATCTGTTCCGTTATAGATACCTGTATATACGACCCTTCCAAAAACATCATATTTAGTAAAGAACCATTGGTTTAAGGCATCTTTGGTCATTACAGGTCTATCTAGTTCATCATAAACAATATATTCTCGTCCTTTTCCTGGTATTTGCTTTTCTATTAGTCTATTTCTATGATCGTATTTGTATTGATAACAAAGGTTTTCTAATTCTAAAGCACTTACCCCATCAGACAAATTTACTTTTGGTGGTAATACATAGGTTAAATTGCCATAATAATCATAGACATAATAGGTGTCGTGTGCAATTTCATTTTCCCCTAAATCTATATTATTATTTTGGTTTAGATCAATATCTGCATAGGTACGCTTTAGGATTACTTGTCCTTTTTTGTTTTTGAACTCTTCAGTGGTATGGTTTTTACCAGTAGTCCAGTTTTCATCTTTGGTAATCGTTTTATAGAGTTTTCCAGTTACATAAAATGTACTCGGTAGTAATGATGGTTCATTATTTGTAATACTTACTGTAAACAAACGTACATTGTCATTATCGGGATTAGAAACATTATTTTGGTCATGAGAATTGGTCTCGTAATCAAATTTTATTTCATGCCCAGAATCTAGTGCCCAGTCATTTCCTGGTGCTGCTTGCTTTAGGATTCTGTTTAAAGGAGAAGATTCTAGATCTTTTTCTGAGAAAGGATTTACAGTATTATCATATTTTGTAGTATTATAATAATCTTTAATACCATTTAGTGCATTAATATCATAATGTCCAGGTGTAGTATTGCCTATTGTGTAAGGAAGGTATTTTTTTTTCTGACGACCAAAATCATCATAGTCAGTATGGCTAACAATATCTTTTTTTACTATACCAGAACTTTGAGCAATTCCTATTTGTTGTGTTGGTCTACCCAAACCATCAAAATAACTAACTTGTTGTATAACACCAAGATCCTCTTTAAAGAGTTGTGGGTCAGACATGTTTCGTTCTGTTTGATATGTTCTTGTGTATATGTAATTATGATTTATTGGATTGCTTGATGGGGAACTAAGAATACATTCGCTACTTAACGAAGGATTAGAAGGACATAAATCAGTGTTATTTGATACATAACCAATAGGTTGGGAACAACTAATTAGAGTAGCATTAGGATCTCCAAAACCATCATTATCAGTATCTGCATACCATGTTGTTTCTTCAAATATAGAAGGATCCGAATCATTACAATCTCCAATTGGGTTGTACGATAATGTGTATCCAGTACCTGGTTTTGTACAACTCAAAATTGAAGAAATAGGATGCCCATCGTTATCTGCATCTAAATACCAAGTTGAAATAGAATTTACAATGGCCTGTACTTTTTTTCTTGTTGATGTTACACAGCCTGTAATAGAATTATAGCTTTCTGCATAAAAAGAAGTTGTTTCAGTTAAGGAGGCTGTAGTGTAAATTGTAGCTGTTTTTAGGGTAACTCCTCCAGTAGGTGAGTTGTACCATCGTATTTCATTACCATTTATTCCAGGTGTTGCAGTGAGAGTTACAACTCCGGATTCGCATCGAGAAACATCATTAGCACTTGCTATTGTGGGTAATGGATTTACAGTTACGCTTATTGATTTACGATTAGTGATTGTAAAAGAACAGCCTAAGTTGTTTTTAAGAATTCCTTCGACATAAAATGTTTTTATTCCAACTGATGTATCTTCGTAATTTATGGATGGAGCGTAAAAGCTTCCTGTATGGAGTAGCGTACCATTGTTTGCTTGATCATACCATCTATAGACACTACCGCTTGCTCCTCCAGATGCATATATGTTAAAAACAGAAGAACTACATTTCTCGTTACTCGTTGAATTCAAATTTATTGTAGGAACGGTATTGTTTTGATAAGAAGCTGAAACTTTTTGTCGTGTACTTTCGCAACCGTTACGTACTGCACTAACCCAGTAGTCTTTATTCTGAGCAGAAACTGTAACTTGAGTTATGAGTGAAAGCGCACCAATATCTACACCAACAATATAACTGCTGCCAGTAGCACTGTTATACCATCTATGTTCTAGACCAGGTTCTTTGTTTTCAGTAATGGCAGTAAGAATAATGTCTGATGAAGAGCAAGTATTTGTTCCATTTAAAACTCCAAGAGCAGGAGGAGAAGGGATAGTTACTGAGATAGACCCTGAGTTATTACTCCAAATACCGTTTTTACGAGCCCTTATATAATAGTTGCCATTACCTTCATTAGCAGAAAAATTTATTCCACTTCCTTTGTTTGTACTGGTACCATTTGCATTTTTTCCTTGCCAATACCATACTGTTCCAGATGAAGGAGATCCATTTCGTTGTAAACTTACTTCATCACATGTCATTGTTCCTATACTTGGGTTTGCTGGTGTAGTTGGAGGTAAAATAACCCCTGCACTTTGGGTTACCAAAAAACCTTGTGCATTGCCATTATAAATATAAGTAACATAACTGGTTCTACTGCTTCCTGTATTGGACTGAGTCACCACTTGTATGGTAGTAGGGCTGGGCTGGGTAACAGTCAGCCAATTATCCATTGCTGGAGTCGAAAACGTTAAAGAGCAAGAATAAGAACTCGTAATAATAGTAGTTGTTTTAGTTCCTCCTGAGGAAGTAAAATCCAAAGAACTTGGAGACAGACCTGTTATTATACATTGAGCATTTAAAGTTGTCCAAGAGAAAAACAGAAAGAATACCAAAATTAAAATAGGAAGTCGTCTTTGTTTTTTCGTAAATGTCATCTTTAAATCCTTATATGTTGCAGCTATAAAAACGAGTGTTTTGTTCTTTTTTTTCATCTTTATTACTGGTTTTTAAAGTGATAGTTAGTGTCAGAAATTAAATTTCCAGTTGCATCTTTTACTGCTTTAAATCGATTAAAATTATCATATTCATAATAGATTGTTTGTCCTCGAGCATCGGTTATACTGGTCACGCCAATTAATGGGTCATACGTATAGGTGGCAATCATGGCGTTAGTTAAAGTCGGATCATTTCGAAGCGCACTTAAAGCAGCTCGTAATACTCCCTCATTACCAATATAAATCACTTGTTCAATAGTAATAGTATCTATAGTTCGGTCATTATCTGCATTGGAAGCAGTAATAGCAGTATTGATTTTGTTTTGTATAGAAATTGCTTGAGCACTGGTAAAGTTTTCAATTTTTGCTATTAGATGCTCTTTATTATACCCCCAGATATAATAAGTAGATGTGCCATTTTTTTTAGAAATTTCTTTGATATTGCCATTGGCATAATAATCATGATATGTAATCCGATCTTTTAGAGCTCCTGAACCTTTTGAAGATTGAATAAATTCTGGAAGGTTTAAACCGGGCCATTTTAGATTGTTATAAATTGTATACTTAGCTGATAATATTTCATTAGGATTGGTTCCTAGCTTCCTAAAACTTTCTGTTTTTATTGGAAGAGTCAATTGATGCCGGGTGATTAAATCTTGCTCGGCTATTGTTGGACTTGCTAAATCTTGAGGATAGGTTATTTTTGTTGTTAAAAGTTCTTCTTTACTATTAATAAGTGATATTGTTGTTGGCTGTAAATGATTAAAATTCTCATAATAGTAATTGGTAGTATTTATATTTGTTTCTATGCCATTTTTATATTCTTTTACAATTTCTTTACTTTTTGTTTTTCTTCCACAAGAATAATAAGTGTTTAGATAATAATAAGTATTGGGGTTATCTTGTAGATAAAACCAACTTCCAACTCCTCCTGGCCTACTTGCAACATATAGATATGGTTCGTTATTAATAACGCTAAATGTTTTTATTCTTTTTTCTGGAAGAGTATTGTATTCATAACTTATGCTTTTAACGAGTGAATATGTTTCGTTACCCAATTGCTTGTGATACAAAATTGAATCAAGTGTGCTTTTTTTCCAAGAAGGGTAAGTAAAAGCATTATATGGGCTGTTTTGTCGCATATACCTATAGTCAGGATCTCTTCCTGTTGGGCTATAGTAATATTCTGTTTTCCCATTAGTAACGGTATTAGAATTATAAGAAACAATTTGTTCTGTTACTTTATTATAATCAACAGTAGAACCATTATTAAATCCTAGTTCTACTTGACTGTTTGAGGAGTACCATAATAGATTTCTTAAACCTTTACTTCCTTCACTATATGTATATAGCAAAGGGTAATAATAAAAATTAAGAGAAGGGTCTGTTATTAGTGTTCCAGTTCCCAATTTATTTGGTCCGTATTGTTTATCTCCATAAGAATACATTTTCTTAGTTATAGGAGCGTTGTTAAAGTCATAATTAGTTATAGATTTTACTCTTAATCCTCCAGCTTCTTTTGGTTTTATTTCCTCTTTAGATGCTGTAACCCAATACTTATAGCTCAACCCTATTTCAATAAATGGGCTATCGCAGATACTTGTATTTGAGCCAGAAACGCCATTTATATCGGCCTCAATTCTGTACCGATGCCCTTTTCTAATACCAACCAAGCTGGTAAAAGTCATTATTTCATTTTTATTAGAGGGAGTGTGTTCAAAATAATAAATGTTGCCTGGGCTAGGGTTGGTTAAATCAGTAAACCTAACAATCATTGATTGTCCAGTTGTAAACTTGTAATCAGAGAACATTACAAAAAGTTCTCCAGCGTCGTAATTACCATTACCAACTTCACTTTCTGCTTCAAATTCAATGCTATTATAAGAAGGAACACCATTTAGAAAATCCGAAGGACAAGTATTCAGTCTGTTAATTGCAAATAGTGATATTTTCTTTTCTTTTTGTGCCTTATTCTCCTTTTGTTCTTGAACCAAATAGTAATGTGGTTCGTATTCATATTTGGAATATCCTCCGGTTGGAAAAGTTATTTTATTAAGAATTGCTGCTTTCATATAGTAACCATCAGAACTTCTATCTTCACCAATGTAATATGGTCGTCCAGAAAGTCTTGTGCGTAATTTAGTAGGAATCATTGAGCTATTATTTTTCCCATTGTAATAGCCCCAATAATCTTGAGATGTTGTGTTGAACGGTGCTAAAGCAACCTCTTCATTATATTCAAGCTTATAATCGTTAACAAAAACATTGTTTTTATCATAAAACTTTACTCCATTTAATTTCAAACTTTTTTTTCTAATACTAGTTTCGCTTATGGGCATGTTATTTATACTAGCCCCATTTCCCGTTCTATTGAAATAAGCATTGTTATCAAGCACTATTTTTTTTATTAAATCGTTGTTTTTGTTAAAAACACTAAACCCAGTAACTCTCGGTATTGTTAACTCTTCAGGAATTACTCCGTTAACATCAATTCTGTCTCTTAAAGAGGAAAAAACAACATAGCCATTTTTAAAAAGTATACTATCCAAAACCCTAGTATTACCTATGTTAGTCTCCATATATGTTGAGCTAGTAAGATTAAATTCTTGACCAATTTTATCCGTTGTACTTAGGAGAGGATCAACAAGTTCTTGACGTTTTATATTTCCTATTTTGCCTCTAGTATAATGACTCATTTTATATTTTAAGCTAATAGTATCAGAACGGTCTGGTGAAATAATTTCTGTTAAGTACCAGCTGGAGTTATAAGTTTTTGTATTGAGTCCACCACCATCTAAACTGTATGTTGTTGATGTGGTTTCAAAAGCTTCGTCATTAGTTAAGCTCTTACCAAATTGAAAAACAGTTCCATTTTCATCAGTAATAACCATCTTGTTTTGTATTAAATTAATACTATAGTCTAAAGACTTATAATGAGTACTTATAAACTGCAATGTATTATCCAAAACAAACTGTCCACTAAGTAATGATGAGTTTATGGTGAAGACATCTGGTTCTTTATCTTTTTTTCTACTCCATATTTCTAATTCGTTGCTATAACCAGTGTTTCCACTAGGCAGATCATTATTGATATCGTTATAATCTGGTAAAATGTCACCAGTTTCTAAGAAGCCATATTGCTCTTCATCTGGTCTGTCTTTTAATACTCTAGTAATAACTCCACCTGCGTTTAGGACCCATCCTAAACCAACAAATGATGATTCTTGATCAACCTTAATTCCACTTGCATGATAAGAGACAGAAATAGGAAGCGTTAACCTACCGCTTTTAATAGTATACAAAGGAATTTCAATTTTAGGTACTCCTGTGGATAAATCAACAGGATATTCTCCATACTTACCTAGGCTCGTAACATTTGGAGAATGAACGGTGTACTCAGGATTTTGTAACGCTGTAGTTTGTGAATAGCTGTTTTTGAAAAAAAAAGCAATTGTAATAAGGGAAGCTAATAGTTTTAATTTCATAGTTTATCATTTATTAAGTTTATGTAGAATGTCACAAGAAATAACATTGTAATTTTATACATAAACACGAAAATAAGCTATAATTTGACATGAAATGTTTCTTTTTTCTGAGAATTTGCGGTTTTATAGCTATATGTTTACTGCGGATAGACGAATGACGTCTTATAAGAGATGAGTGTTAGTTTTTGAATCTGTTGTTGATTGCTACCAGAATAGTAAAAAATAAAAGGTAGATATATTACTTAAGGACTTTATCTTGCTAACCTAATAAATGAAAAACCCAAAAAAATAACATAATTATTTCCGTTCAATTAGATTACTACCAAGTATTTGGTTGTATACTTCAGTTCTATAACTTCTACTTACTTGCAGTTTGGCTTCACCAATATGAAGTAAGTTGCCTTCTATTTTTTTTACCTGAGTAAGACTAACCAAATAGGACCTGTGGATTCTAATAAATTTATCTTTTGGAAGTTTTTCTACAATATGCTTTAATGAGGTCAATGTCATTAAACGCTCTTTTTTTGTATACACAAAAATATAATCATTGGCGGACTCAAAATATAGAATGTCCTGAAGTAGCACTTTTGTGATGATACCATCGGTTTTTATAAAAATATGGTCGTCGAAACTTAAGCTTTCACTTTCCTTGTTTTCTTTTAGCTTTCCAACAGCTTTTAAAAAACGATTGTATGAAATGGGTTTAAGTAAGTAATCAATGGCATTGAGCTCAAATCCATCCAAAGCAAATTCACGATGTGCGGTAGTAAAAATAATATTGTTTTTTTTCTTTAAGTTATCAATAAACTCTAGGCCGTTCATGCTAGGCATTTGTATGTCTAAAAAAATGATATCTACGTTGTTGTTTTCGAGGAATTGCAATGCTTTTTCTGCCGCTCCAAAAGAACTTGTATGTTCTAAGAAAGAAGTTTTAGAAATAAAGTCTTCTATACCGCTTCTAGCAATAATTTCATCATCTATTACAATACATTTTAGTTTCATCTATATTTATTGTTTTTCAACTGTCACATGCTGTTCGCTCTTAATCATTACTCACAGTGTTTTTTATTGTTTCTTATTGGAGTTTATAAACCTTCGGTTTTACTTGGATGATAAAACATTTAGCATGCTTGGGTCATATAGTTGTAATTGTAAATCCAGGTTAAACGTTTTTGGACTGTTCTGTATGCTTAAAGTATGTTTCTGATTGTATATTAGTCCTAACCTTTTACGCAAGTTGCTTAAGCCAATTCCACTTTTTGAAGAAACAGAACCTTCATTATTATTGCTATTTTTAGCTGTAAAGTTAAGCATATTATTAGTATCTATTTTTGCTTCTATGTTTATCCAATAACCAGTATTGCTTTGTCCGTGTTTAAAAGCATTTTCAACAATTGGCAATAACAACATTGGTGCTATTTTTAAATTAGATGTTGTCTTAGGGAAATCAATTTTTACTGTTACCAAATCATCATGCCTCATTCGTTCTAGGTTTATGTAACGTTCTAGATTATCAAATTCTTTTTGAAGAGAAACCATTTCTTGTTGAGAATCATATAATTGGTGGCTTAATAAGTCCGAAAACTGAATCAGCATTTCTTTACCAACGCTTAAATTTTTACCCACCATTATATAAATACTATTTAAGGCATTAAATAGAAAATGAGGATTTAGCTGTGTTTTTAAAAGACCAAGTTCAGCTTCTAATTGTTTTTTTTCAATTTCTTTAGCGTATTCATCTTTTATATACCACTCATTTAATAAAAATAACATTGTAGAAAAAAACACGGTTAATAATACATCTGTTAGCATTGAAAGCTGACCCACGACACTTTCATAAAATTCGCCTTTAGGGGCATATTCCCGTATGTCATAATAGAAATATGCCAAACATTTGGAAGAAAGAATAGTGGTGAAAAGTATAGCAATACTAATGAGTCCTGTATATAATTTTATCCTTCTTTTTAGTAAGAAAGTTGGGATTAGATACAGTAAATTAAGATATACAATTGGGACATATGGTAAAATCTTAAAGCAGTTAGTTTCAATATTTTTAATATAATGTGGATAATAGGTCAAATCATGTACACTCCATATTGCAATATAGCCTGCCCAAAATAAAATATGTATTAGGATGCTTTTTTTCATGTGTCTATATTTATTGTTTTTTGACGGTCACATGCTGTTCGCCATTAATCATTTCCTTTGGTGATAAACTTCTTAGCATGTTCGTTTCATGTGTCTATATTATTTTATTAAATCGGTCACCTGGTACATCTTTATTAGTCATCTCCTTGGGTGTAGAATCCTTTGTATATAGGTGTTTCATGTGTCTATGTTTATTGTTTTTCAACTGTCACATGCTGTTCGCTATTAATCATTACTCACAATATTTTTATTGTTTTTCAATGGAGTTCATGAACCTTCGGTTTTCCTTTGGGTGATAAAACATTTAGCATGCTCGTTTCATGTGTCTATATTATTTTATTAAATCGGTCACCTGGTACATCTTTATTAGTCATTTCCTGGGGTGTAGAATCCTTTGTATATAGATGTTTCATTTTGTATGATTAAGGGTAATAGATATTCCTGCAAAGAACGACCAATCACTTGAAGGTAGAATAGGTGTTCTGCTTTTACCATCAAAAGAGTATCTATATCCAGAAACTTGCTGCATTTGAAAAGGGTTTTTTAAAGATACATAAATCACACTAAAATTTCCTAAAAGCGAAATCATATAACTGCTGCTAAAATTTATATTGTGATAATCGGGAACATTATCGGCCAAATAGGTACTGTTATTGGGATTGTAAAAAGGTCTTCCTGAAGCATAGGTATAGGAAATACCCACTCTAGATCTTGGTGTAATGTTGTAATTACCAACCAAGTTTAAGGTATGTGTCGACACAAAAGTTGGAGTTGCCTCTGTTGGAAAATCTTTATAAAATCGTTCAGAACTGAGTAAAGAATAGGATAACCAATAGGTGAGGTTTTTAATTGATTGCTGATCTCTCCAAAAAACATCTATTCCTTTAGAGAAACCAAAACCATTATTGTTGATTTTATCTTTATAAAGTATCAAATCTTCATAGTCTTTGTAATAAGCTTCAATTCTAAAAATTCTATTATTGTTTTTCCATTGGTAATTAGCAATATAATGAGATGATTTCTCAAAATTTAGGTCTTCATTAAGCAACAGATTTTCAAAATCTGGTGTTTGATAAAATTGTCCATAAGCAAGAGATAGTATGGCATTGTTGGCAATTCGATAACTAAGCGACGTTCTAGGCATTATATTCCATTTGTTTATAATGCTAGAATATTCGCTTCTAGCACCTAACCTTAATGCTGTTCTATCATTTAGTTTAAGGTCTCCTTCAGTAAAAAATGCCAGGTAGTTATTGTCTAGTTTACGATCTGTTTCTGTATATTTTTTGGCTGATAATTGGGTTTCATTTCCAACTCTAAATGTAGTGCTTCCAAATTTTCTATTAAGCGATAGCCTACTTTGCCCCAAATAATCTTCAATTTTAGTAATCTGCTCATTAAAATCATCGGTGCTATTGTCATAACTAAATGAACCTACGGCTAAAAAAGACCATTCGCTTCCTAGTTGCCCTTTGTACAGATTGTTCCAAAAGAGATTTTTGTTACTGTTTTTGAATCGAATCTTATTGGAAGGATTATCATAACCTTTAAACTCTAATTCTAAATTTCCAGATTGGTACTGCAAAAAAGATTTGAATAGGTTCCCTTTTTTTGAATAGTTTCTATAGCCAAAAGAGGCATTTATTCCTTCTGGTGCTTTTATCCATGTACGGTTCTGTGGAACTATGGAAAAAAGTGGTGATAAGTTGGAATAGCCGATGGTGCCTAATAATGCGGAAGATTTATCCTTAAAGACATTAACGAATGACGCATTTATTCCAGCCATATTTATTCCAATATTTACCCTGTCTCTTTTAGGAATGTTATCGGTGTCTAAGATTAATACAGAGGATAAGGCCTGTCCATATCTTGCAGAGTATCCACCTGTACTAAATGTAGTGCCTTTAAAAAGAAAAGGGTTAAATCTGCCTCTAGCTGGAACATCTGGTGTCTCATTAAAAAATGGTTTAGCAACTAAAGCACCGTCAATAATTGTTTTTGTTTCAGAAGCTTCGCCTCCTCTAACAAATAGACCCGTTTTATCCTGTACAGGTGTAATTCCTGGTAATGTTGCTAATGCTCCATAGGTATCACCGCTGGCACCTGGGTTTGTAACAATGTCTAAAGGATTTAATATTGTTGCTTTTTTTTCATCACTGGCATCAAAAACACCAGCAGAAACAACAACCTCAGAAAGTGTTGTTCCTTCTTTTAATTGTATCGTTATTTCAAACAATTTACCTTTGCTTAGCACTATTTTTTTTTCATAGGTTTGGTAGCCAATAATACTAACTATAATGGTTTGACTTCCTGTCAGTTTTGTTTCAAAAGTAAAGTTTCCATTCTCATTAGATATCATCCCTTCGTAGCTGTTTTTTAAATAGACATTAGCAAAAGGGATGGGCATGTTTTTTTTGTCTTTAACATGCCCAGTTATGGTGGTTTGGGAAAAGATATTCAAATGAAGCAATACTATGATAGGGAATACTATAAGTTGTTTCATAGTCCTAATTTTGTAGCTAATGATTTAAGAGATTCACTTTCTGGAAATTTCTTTATTCCAATATTGTAATACAGGGTAGCTTCATTAATTTTATCAGTCTTTTCATAAAAACTAATGAGGTAATAATAAACACTTCCTTCTCCCCAGCGAGGACTATTTTTTTTGTCTTCTTTACTATTGATAAGTACCATTGCTTTTTTTAAGTACGACTCAGCTTTTAATCCGCCACCATATTTAATAGGACGGAAATAATCGCTTTTTCCAAGACCCAAATACGGGCGAAAGTTGTTTTTATCTAACGTTAATGATTTATTGTAATAACCAGAAGCTTTTGACGAGATTATTGCAGCAATTTCTGTTTGAAATATTATAGAATAACTGGTTATAAAGCCCAAAAGAGCATAGTCTTCAGAATCTTTTTCTTTTTTACTTTCAAGCAACTGTGTTGCTTCGTTTAGTATTGAAAGTGCTTTTTCTTCATTTGTTCTTCCGTGAAGAGTAGCCTGTTTATACAAGGCATAAGAAATCCAATAAGCCTTGTTTTTTTCTTTTCCTGATTTAAGCTCTTGAATTAGATTTGCTAAATTGTCTTCTTTTAGTTCTTTGGATTGTAAAAACGTATCTTGTATTTTACGCTCAAAAGGGTTTTGACCACTCATAAATAGGGTAAATAATAAGACTGTAACTAAAATGCAATGCTGTTTCATTATAATCATAATTAAAAATTTTATGACAATAAGAGGACATCACGTCTTTAATTCAATTCTAATCTATGGTCAGTTGTGTAGCATAGGTAAGTGGTATTGATTTGTATGTAAAAGAAATTGCTAAGCTAAAAAATTACAAATACAGCAATCTATACAGGATTGGTTATGGATACTATTTTGCTGCTTTAGAACTATTCTATTTTCGCAATTAATCCCCAGCCATTTGCTTTATCAATAACTACACAATCAATTTTATTTGTTCCTTTTTTTAGCTGTAAGTATAATTTATTGGTATTTATAGCAATATGACCTGTGTATTGTATTCCCTTAGCTCTAAAAGCATTGTTGCCTTTAAAGATTGGGCTACCATTTAGGTATACTAGTATTTTGTCGCTATAATCAAAGGAGAAAAGCTTTGTTTGTGCTTTGTCAGAATATATTGTTGTTGAAGCAATCGTATAGGCTTCTTTGTTTTGATCAAAATTACCTGAAGATGGTTTTTTTATATACTTTGATATTGGTAAAAGCCCCGATTTTTCCGTAGCAACTGTTGTCTGTTTTTGTTTTAAGGAATTATCAAAATTAAAAGCTTCTTCAATATAAGGTGCTGCTTTTGTGATTTCCCATTCCGAAATGATATTTGGATTTATAAGGTTCTTCTTATTTTTCTCCAATTTGCTTGCAATTTCTTTTTTTGGAGTGAATCTAAAATTAGAAAACCTATTATTGAACAATGCAAAAAGCCCTATTTTACCTATGTTGTTTTCTGTTTTTAGATCTGCTACTGATAGTACTTTTTCGTTGTTTACAAAGATTTCGGCAGTTGAGGTATTAATATCAATACGTAATGTGTTCCAGCCAGTATTTTTGAAGTTAACTTTTGCCTGATACTCTTTGTACAATTGCCAAGTCAACTCATTATTAAACGTAGGCGAGTATTGTATGGCATCTGCTTGATTAGATTTATGAAGTCTCATATACAGCTCTTCCATGGTGTTTTTTTGCTTTCTAAAAATAATACCAGCGAAACTTCTAGCTGATTTGGCATATACATCTACTTCAATTGTTCCATTAGTAAACTGTAGGTTTTTGACAATGGCTTTTCCATTTAAAACTAGCGTTTTTCTATTGTCAAATTTTTCGAAAACAGCTTTTTCTGGTAAGTCCCAGTTAGAAATATTCATCTCTACTTCTGTTGTTGCATTTTGAGCAAATGATATTGTAATGCTTATAGAAAACATCAATATGGATAGAAACTTTTTCATTCTTTTTTTTTACAAAGGTTAGTTTTTGTGTTTATAATAAGGATATCACTTTACAGCTAATTACTATCATTTTGGTAATTGTTTTTGTGTTTAGAAGGAATTACCCCTTCTTCCTTTTTGAAAAAACGGGTTAAGTTATTGGCTTCGCTAAAATTTAGATCATTTGCAATTTCTGCTATTGTTTTATCAGAATATTGAAGTTCCATTTTTATTTCTTGAAGCAATCGATCATTAATAATGTCTTTTGTAGTTCTCCCAAAATGTTTTTTTACTTCGCTATTAAGCTGATGGCGGGAAACATTTAATAAACTACAGTACTCGGCTACAGAATGTATTGTTCTTATATTTAGTGCTAAGATTTCTCTAAATTTATAAATTATTGAATTGGATTGTGTTTCTGTAGAAATATCATAATATTTTGAATATAAGCGATTGAGTTTGGTCAAAGAAAAATACAATAACGAACGGATGATATGAAAACTATCATTTTGAAAATTTTGTATTTCTGATACTATTTCATTTAAAGCAAATTGTAAAATAGTATAATGCTCCTTTTTTATCGCTAAATATTGTGGGTGTATAGAATTATGAAAGTATTGTAATCGATATGTAAATAACTTATCATTAAAAAAATCGGATAAAAAATTATTCTGAAAAACAAGATGAAAGCCCTTTATTTCTGATAATTCAATTTTGCAGCTTTTTCTTTGTAATGGCGAAATAAAAAATAAAGAATTTGCCTTGACATCTAGTAACTTTCCGTTCAATTCTATTTTTCCACTAGCTTTTTCGAAAACGAAAATCTCAAAAAAATCAGTAGTATGCAGAGCTTCTTCAAAAAATATGTTTGCATTGTTTTCAAACTTATGCAAGTCCATCAATAATTCAAATCCGTATTTTTCCTTTTCAAAAGTAAATGTCCGCAAGTTTCTTTTTTTGAGTTAAATTGTTCAAGAGCTATTGCTAGATAAGATATAACAAATTGTTTTATATTTTAAAGAACTCAAAGAAAACTATTGTCAGATGGTGTATAACTTTTGTTAATAAACTGAAGTGTAGAGAAAGGCAAGTACAATCCTGTTTAGCTAGTTAATCTGCAATATTAATTTACTAATACTCTTAATTATGTTGTATCTAATTTGATTACAGTTATTCAGCGAATTTTATTGAAAAAGATTGTACAGTTATTTAAATTAACAATCAATAAAAAACAATTATGAGAATTTTCTTTGCTTTAATTTGTGTACTGATTCTGTTTGGATGCTCAAAAAACGTCAACCGAACTACAGAAAAAACCAACACTAGAATAGTTGGTTACCTAGCTTCTAGTCGGTTTGCTCTAAAGGAAAAAATAGCTTTTGAGAAATTAACGCATTTAAATATAGCATTTGCAAACCCAAATAAGGATGGAGTATTTGAGGTAGCTGGTATTGAAGAATTGGTTGCTTATGCCAGATCAAGAAACGATAAGTTGAAAATATGTATTTCTATTGGAGGAGGAGCTATGAGAAAAATTCAAGCCGATATCTGGAAAGAGTTAATTGATGTGCCTAGTAACCGACCAAGCCTTATAGACACACTTGTAGCCTTTGTAAACAAGTACGGATTGGATGGTGTGGACGTGGATATCGAGTGGGATCAGGTAACTGTTGGTTATAGCCCATTTGTTTTGTCTTTGGCGGCTGAATTGCATAAAGAGAATAAGCTTATTACAGCTGCTTTACCTAACAATACATTATTCAAACATATTTCAAAAGAAGCTCTTGCCGTCTATGATTTCATTAATATAATGTCATATGATGCTACTGGACCATGGAGCCCTAATAAGGTAAAACCACATAGTAGTTATGATTTTGCAATACGTGGAATAGACTTTTGGAAAAAGCATGTAAAACCAGAAAAACTCACCTTAGGAGTGCCATTTTACGGATATGACTTTACCAATACTTCTGATGTAAAATCGGTAACTTATGGAAATATGGTTGCTTTGGATAAGGGCAATGTTGATGCTGATGTGGTTGGAAAAATATTTTACAACGGTAGACCTACAATTATAAAAAAAACAAAATTGGGAAAAAAAGAAGTCTCTGGAATTATGATTTGGGAATTAGGGCAAGATAGTTTTGATGACCACAGTTTGCTTTCTATAATATACAAGATCATACATAATAGTAGTACCAAATAAAGTACTGTTGTATCCTTTTCCTACATCAATTTTTTTTGGTAATTGTAAACTCATAATTGCTTCGGTTTTGCGTATTGCTAGGCAATTATGAGTCTAGAATGATAAAAACAAAGGTTGAGTTGTTAAACAATTTCAATCTTATATCCAGCAGCAGTTACAGCATTGACAACATTGGTGCTATTATTTGCATCATCCTCATCAAATTGGACTTCTAGAATTCTATCTGGGTTATTAAAATCTACCTTCCATAAATCAATATTATCTAGTTCGTTTATAAAAGGCGTTACCGTTTTAAGACAGCTTCCACAATTGATATTTGTTTTAAAATGTATGGTTTTCATATGTTTATATTTATTAATTTATATTGTTTTATTTTTTAAACGTAAGCTATTTGCAAGTACCGATATGGAACTCATTGCCATTGCTGCTCCAGCTAGCATAGGGTTTAATAAAAACTCAAAAGCAGGATATAAAACTCCAGCTGCTATAGGAATGGCAATAATATTATAAATAAACGCCCAGAATAAGTTTTGTTTAATGGTTTTCATGGTGACTTTAGAAAGTGAAATGGCTTTTGCAATTTGATTCAGGTCAGAATGCATTAGGGTAATTCCGGCACTTTCCATAGCGATATCAGTTCCGCTTTGCATAGCAATACCAACATCTGCTTGTGCTAGGGCATGAGCATCATTGATACCATCACCAGCCATAGCTACTATTTTTCCTTCTTGTTGTAGTTTTTCAATAAAATTACCTTTGTCAGCTGGCATTACACTTGCTTGGTAGTGTTTTATTCCTACAGCATTGGCAATTATTTTTGCAGTCTCTATAGTATCTCCAGTAAGCATATGGATTTCAATACCCATTTTCTGAATTTTTTTAATAGCTTCAGCAGCACTTTCTTTAAGCTCATCTGCAACAGCAATTAGTCCAACAACGGTACCTGAAGTACCTATATAAACTACAGTTTTTGCTGCTAATTTCATTTCTTTGGCTTTTGCTTCTAGATCATTAGCAATAGTAAATTGTTGAGACTGCATTAACTTTTGATTACCAATAGCATAATTGGTGTCGTTATAAGTTGCAGAGGCACCCATGCCCGTATAGCTTTTAAAGTTGTTTGTGTTTATGATTTTGAGATTTTCTTTTTTTAAATGTGCAACAATAGCACCAGCAATCGGATGTTCCGATTGAGATTCTATTGCTAAAACAATCTCTTTTGTTAGTGAAATATTGATGTCATTAGACCATAACATATCGGTAACATCAGGTTTTCCTTTAGTAATGGTTCCTGTTTTATCGAGCACCAATACATCTGTTTTGTAGGCCGTTTCTAATACCTGGGCATCTTTAATTAGGATGCCTTTGGTGGCGCCTTTTCCAATACCAACCATTAATGCTGTTGGTGTTGCGAGCCCTAAAGCACAAGGACAGGCAATTATCAATACCGTAATTAAGCTTAATAGGGCAAAAGAAAAAGTGGGTTCTGGACCAAAAATATACCAAATAATGAATGTTAGTATTGCTAGACCAATTACAATAGGAACAAATATACCAGCAATAGTATCTGCTAGTTTTTGAATTTTAGGCTTGCTGTTTTGAGCTTCCGTTACCTGTTTTATAATTTGTGAAAGCAAGGTGTCATTACCAACTTTTGTAGCTAGAATACGAAGTGCTCCTTTTTGGTTAATAGTTCCTGAGAAAACAAAACTCCCTTTTGTTTTCTCCACAGGAATTGGTTCTCCAGAGATCATACTTTCGTCAATAAAAGAGTTTCCCTTTTTGACTTTTCCATCAATAGCAATTTTTTCTCCTGGTTTTACAACAATTAGATCTCCTTTTACCAATTCATTTATAGCTATTTGTTGTTCTTCTCCGTTTTTTAGGACTGTAACAAATTTTGGTCTTAATCCCATGAGCTTTTTAATAGCTGATGAGGTTTTGCTTTTTGCCTTTTCTTCTAAAAACCTACCTAAGAGTATAAATGCAATAATAATAACGGCAGATTCATAATATACATGAGGAACTACTCCTTTTGCTAAATAGTATTGTGGATATATGGTGTTAAAAAGGCTAAATAGGAACGCTACACCAGTGCTAAGCGCTACTAAAGTATCCATATTAGCGGAAAAATGGAGCATTTTTTTCCATGCAATACTATAAAATTCTGCTCCAGAATAGAAGAGAACAGGTAATGATAAGGCGAACATAATCCAGTTTTCATAAGGAACTTTCCCCATAAAAAACATAGCCATTACAAAGATTGGAAGGGAAAAGATTGCAGCAACTATTAGTTTTAATTGCAGTTGTTTAAGTTGGTTTTCTTCAAATTGTTTCACCTTTTTTTTAACATCTGTTTCTTCGCCAATAACAAGATCATAACCTATTGCTTTGGTCTTTTTTTGAACTTCTTCAATTGTAATTTCATTAGTATGGGTTAGTGTTAGCGATTTATTTGGGTAGCTTACTGCAACAGTATCAATTCCTGCTGTGGTTTCTAATAATGTTTCTATACTTATAGCGCATGCTGCACAGGTCATTCCTAAAACGGTATAACTTCTTTTGTCTTTGGTAGTGGTATTTTCCATACTGCAAATATCAGAATGATAGTTGGCAAACTAATTATACAATTCTGGGAATCATTTATAGAATTCGGATCGCCTAAATATTTGATTTTTGGAAGCGAAACTAACTGAACTAAGCCCACTGACGGGATTAAATATCAGTTAAAGGCTGGCGATTTGGGTTCCTCATTTTTTTAAATACCGAAGGAGACATGCCTGTTTCTTTTTTAAATTGAGAAGATAGATGTGCGGTACTGCTATAATTCATCTGGAAAGCAATTTCAGATAGATTTAGTTGGTTATAGATTAGTAATTCTTTTACTTTTTCTATCTTTTGTTTTAAGATAAAACGCTCAATAGTAATGCCTTCTACGGCTGAAAATAATTTACTTAAGGATGAATATTCCTGATGCAACAGACTTGAGAGCAACTCCGAAAAATTAATTTTAAAGTCAGTAGTTTTATGATGAATCTCAGAAATGATTATTGTTTTTATCTCCGTTATTATTTTTGATTTATAATCTTGTAAAAGTTCAAATCCGTTTTCTAAAAGTGCTTTTTCTAATTGTTCTTTTTGGATGACACTCATTTCAACATCGGTAACAACTTCCCCTAATTTTATAGTGACTATTTCTATATATAATGTGTTAAAAATGTCTTGTACCGCAGTAATACATCGCGGACAAACCATATTTTTGATGTTGATTTTTGTACTCATGTTACAAATATAGTAATAAGCTGCTGTTAGTATTTGATCAATATTAAAAAATTGAAGAGAAATATTGGGGCTAAAGAAATAGTAAACCTATTCCTAGTGAAAGGCTATTTAGATTTCCATTGGGTAAGTTGCTAATGTATTTTTTATGATACGTTAACTGTAGCGTAAGACTAGTTTTTTCTGAACCTATTTTATTAATACAGCCAATACCTAAAGCATAATAATCACCATTGTCGTATTCTGATGAAAGCGATAGTGTTTTTCCGAGACTTGATGTTATGTAACCAACTCCGTCTGCAGTGCTTCTAAAATTATAACGTAAACTTCCATAATAAGGAATTGCATTCATTTGAAATCTATAATGGTGATCAAAGCCTGAATTGATACTTACTGCCCAATGCTTGTTAAATTGATAACCATATCCTACTCTTAACATAATTGAAGTTGCCTCTATAAGCGATTTATCATCTTCTTGATTAAAAGGTTCGTAGTTTTGGTTTAGTCCAAAAGTCCAGTTTATAGAAGTTTTTATAAATGTTTTTTTCTCTAAATTAAATTGAGCGCAGACGGAACATGAAGTAAAAAAAACAGCTAGGAGGATAAAATTTTTCATAAAGTGGTTTTGTTCATCTTTACAAATAATATACCGTAGTTACTTTATTGCTTTGTTTTTTACAATTTTAACATTTTGTATAGTAAAGCCGCATGTAATATTGCTGCTCCATACGGCTTACCAACCAAAAACATGTTGTTGTATAGTCTCTTAATTAATATGTTAGTGTCCCAACTGTTATTTCTCCATCTTGCTTGGCTAAACGTAAGGTTATGGTTTCTTTTTTTTCGTTTTTTCTACCATAGTTTGTAAATAGCGTTGCTTTTAAAATGGTAGGGCCAGATATTTTTTGAACATTATCTGCATAATAATTTATCATCACCTTGTATTTGCCTTTAATGGCTTTTTTTAATAAATACTCTTCTGGGCCATACCCTTCTGTAAAATCATTGGATACATGTCCTCCAATTGTTGTGTTTGGGTGAGAATAATAAGCCTTTTCACCATTTGGATCAAAAACCCATAAGTCAATATCCGTATCATTATGGTTCCAATCGATTACGATTCTTATGTCTACAGGAAAAGGACTAAATTCTTTTTTTTGAAATGCAGATAGTTTTAGCTTTTTCTTATACTTGTTTGCTAGTCTAGAAACTTCTACAAAGGCAATATGTTCAATTCCTTCGTAGCGTTCGTCCATGTCTTTTTGAAGAAGTTCCCCATTGTATATTTTATACAACAAATTAAAGCTCTTTTGGTATTCTCCTGCTTGTTCATATGCCAATGCTAAATCCCGATATGATTGTGGTTCTTCAGGACGTAGTTCTAATACTTTTTTATATACAATAATGGCAAGGTTGTACTGCTTAAAATATTCCAGTTTATAAGCTAAAGCTTTCATCAACTCATAATCATCTAATTTTAGTTCCATAAGGTTGCTTAATACCGTAATGGCTATTTTATGATCCCCTTTTTGTGCAAAGAAATCAGCAATATCCAAATAGAAACTCGGGCTATTTTCGTAGGATGGTCTTATAGCGATGTATTTCTTATATGCAGCTCTTACTGTAATTTCTTTTTCTAGAACTTTAAGATAAGGTGTGTTAGGATTCCATGATTTTAAATCAATCTGATCTGCTATTTTTTTATTTAGTGCATCAATTTTGTCACTGTTTTCTTCTGCCCCTTCTTTTGATGTGATGATCAACACGCCATTTATGGCTTTGTCTCCATAAAGTTTAGCTCCATTTTCGGAACTTAATGTTTCTATACTTTCTATTTCTTCTGGTTTTAAGGTATCTATAGGATTGTTAGTTTGTACTAACCCATCTAAAACATATAAAGGCTGGTTTGCAGTAGTTATAGTAGTGCTGCCTCTTAGTGTTATTGGAGCTTCGGTATTGGTGATTGTTACCCCACCAGCTTTCCCTTGTAATAAGTTAGATGAAACTGTAGTAACAGCATAACTTAAGGAGCTAACTTCTCTTTGTGTTCCCATACTTGTAATAACAACTTCTTCTAATGCAGATGAATCTTCTTCTAAAGGGATGTTTATAGAGCTGTTACTACTATTGACTACAAAACTGTTGTTTTGATAGCCCAAATAAGAAAAAACAAGAACATCATTTTCTTCTGCGTTTATTGAGAAATTACCATCAAAATCTGATTGTGTTCCTCTTCCTGTTCCTTGTATTAAAATGTTGGTTCCAGGTAATGGGGTTCCGTCATAATCTTTTATTGTACCAGAAACAATACGTTTATTGTTGTCAAGTGTTGTTATGTTTTCATTATTTACAGCGGTACTGTTATTTGTTGGTGTAGTTATGGTTGATCTAATTTCAACATTGTTATTTTTAGGTTCTATTTTTTTTGGAAATGTATCAGCATACCATGATAATAAGTCTTGATATTCTTGAAATAAATCTTCCCTTCTGTAGTCGAGTTCTTCTTTTAGATCTGCAATTTCTTCTTCCCTATCTTTGAGTAACTTGTTGTAAGCTTGTAATAATTCTTGAGGTGGAGTGATATTGTGTTGTGCATAATCTTCTACTCGATCTAAAATAAGCATCGAGGTATAATCACTTATTAATTGATGCGCTATTCCGTGTTTTATGATGGCATCTTTATTTTCTTTTTTACTAAGATTTAGATGTGAAAGTTTTTGCTTTGCCCATAGTCGTTTTATGGTTTTTGTGCCCTTGTTCTTTTTGATAGGAACTGTAATGCGTTCTGTTACTTTTCCCTGATACCCAAAAAGTAATTCTAACGATGTTATTTTTTCAAATTCCCCTGTTATGGTAAAATCAGCACTTACATTTTTTCTGCTATTTGGATATACTTCCTTGATGTTTTCATCATGTTTTACACCCAAAAATTGAAATGTTTCTTGTTTTAATAGTACTAAGGCGTCACTGTTTTTTTTACTGTTGAGGTTTATATAATTACCGCCAGAATTTGTTGCAATCTGAGTTAAAAGCTCATGATCAGCAGTCACAGTTGAATTTATGGTGTAGATTGGTTTTTTACTGTTTCTCGTTAGATTTCCTAAGTTGATTAGCCCATCAGAGAAGAGTAGCGTTTCATTTTTTAACTTATCAATAGGAGGATATACTGTACCACCATCATAAATAGTATTTTGCAGTTGTTTTTTTAACTGTTTCCAATTGCTATTTGTGATTTTATAGGTTTTATTTAGATGAGTCTTATCGCTAAAACTAATAAGATTTACCGTTACATTCTCCAAATAGTTAAAATACTGTCCCAGCAATTGCAATTCTTTTTTTAATGCTCTATTTCGTAAAGAATAAGAGCAGTCCCATAAAAGCGTTATTTTTTTTGGTTTTACTTTTAATCTTGTATTTGGCTGTAGTGTTTTATAAAAGTGAAAATAATTTTTATAAGTAATTAGTTGATCCGTAGCTGTGTTGCTAGTGGTTTCTATGGATAGACCAGTACTAGGTTTGTGATTTTTAAACACGAATTTTGCAATATAGATGCCATTTGCATCTTTTTTAAACTGTAATGAATTATAGGCATTGTTTTTTAGCTTGGGTTTGTTTTCAAGACCATATGCCATAATGTTTAATGAAAAAATATCAAGTTTTTCTGTAATATGTAATGGTAAAAGATAGTGTTGTTTGTTATTTACAGTATGAAGCTCTTGCTCATAGCTTATTATGATATGCTTGTATCCTTTTGATGGAATAGGGTACACTCTTGCTTTGTAGTTATTTCCTTGTGTTTTTACGAGTAGCCCTGGGTCAATTTTTTGTCGAATGGTGCTTTCATAAGCGACTCTTGCCAGTTCCTTTTCAACCACTACAGCAGCTCTTAATTTTCCGTTTACATCCATAGCAAATTTAGAGACAGATTGTCCTTCTGCTAATGGAAAAACCAATTCTCCTTCTAAAACACGATCAAGACCGTTATAGAACTTCATATCGTAAGTTGTAGTAGCAAAATTTCCTGTGATGCTTACATCAATTTTTAAACTAGATAGTTTTAATTCTCCATCACCTTTTGTAGTAATTTTTGACGTTTTTTGAGCAAAAGAATAACTGCTTAATATAAGTAAAAGAATATAAATATGTTTTTGCATGGCTGATGGTTTTTAGTGTGCTGTAAAGCTCTATAAAAACCATGTATTGTAAAAACGATAATGAGTGAAACCTCTTTTTAAATGAGTAAAGTCTCTTTTTTGTAAGTTATTCTTTAAAATAGCTATTAAAAAATAACATTTGGTAGGTTATAGCATTTTCCCAATAGTTCCAATCATGAGTTCCAGGGCGTTCAATATAATCGTGAGGAATGTTGCGTTCCATTAGCTTTTGATGTAACCTCTTATTTTCTCCATAAAAGAAATCGTCAGTACCACAGTCAAATATCAATTTTAAATGATTGTTGTTAAGGAGGTGTACTAAATTGAAAACAGTGTTTTCTTCCCAAATATTTTTGTTGGTCTTATAAGAACCTAAGCGCTTTGCAATGTCCCAACTGTTTGGAAAAGGTCTAATATCAAGACCACCGCTCATGCTTCCCGCTGCTCCCCATATATCTTGATGTTTAAAAGATAAATAAAAAGCACCATGACCACCCATGCTTAAGCCTGTTATAGCTCTTCCTTTTCTATTGGCTCTGGTATTGTAAGTATTATCAACAGCTTCAACTAGTTCTTTAGAAATATAAGTCTCATAAGCCATGCTTTTATCTATTGGGCTATCAAAATACCAACTTGTTTTACCACCATCTGGACAAATTATAATGATGTTATAAAGATCTGCATACGTTTTTATAACACTAGCTTTAGCACTCCAATCAGTATAGTTTCCGCCAGCACCATGTAATAAATATAAAACAGGAAACGCTGCTTTTTGAGTAGTATATGCTTCTGGTAATATTACAATGTTGGATATTGATTTAGACATGGACTTGCTTTTGATAATAAGCGTATCCAGTTGAGATGCATTGATGGTTCCAATACTACAGAGCAGTAAAAGCGTAATTAGTTTTAATTTCATAAAGTGACTTGAATATAAAAGGAAGCATAGTTTTTAAGAGGATTGTTTAAAATCAATATTCTGCTTTATCTGTTTTTTCTTGCCATTTTTTAAATACAACTACACCTTCTTCTTGCAACAATTGCACAAATTTTATTTCTCGATCGCCAATATTTTTATCCAGTTCTTCGTAGATAAACTGGTCGTCAAAATCTATTGCAGCAGCATCTTCTTTATTGCAGGCATACATTACCAATTTTGGTCTAGCCCAGTAGATTGCACCTAAACACATAGGACATGGTTCGCAAGAGGTATAAATAATACAGTCGTCTAATTGAAAAGATCCTAGTTTTTCACAGGCGTTTCGTATCGCTACGACTTCTGCATGCGCAGTTGGGTCATTGGTTGAGGTAACTTTATTGCAACCTTCAGCTATAATAACTCCGTCTTTTACCACAACAGCTCCAAAGGGACCTCCAGTATTAGACTCCATACCTTCTAGTGATAATTGTATGGCTCTTTTCATAAAAAACTCGTGATTTTCTGTCATAGCTGTAAATAGTTTTATTGTTTGTTATAAAAGTAGTGATTATTTGTTGTTTTTGCTGTACTTTTTATTGGAGTAGATCTCAATTACTTATTGTAAATTTGATATTGAATTAAGAGCGATAAAAAATGAGTAGTTTTTCAGAGATATTACAGAAGACCCCGATAGTATTAATCGATTTTTTTGCCGATTGGTGTGGTCCTTGTAAAACTTTAAGCCCAATTTTGGCTGAAGTAAAAAAGGAAGTTGGTGATGCAGTATCTGTAATTAAAATTAATATAGATACGAATCAAACGTTAGCAGCAAAATACCAAGTACGAGGCGTACCTACTTTGATCCTTTTTAAAGAAGGAAAACAAGTGTGGAGACAATCTGGTGTTGTGCCTAAAGCAGATATGATTGCCTTAATTAACTCGCATAAAAATTAGTAATTATTTTTGACAGATAGGGATCCAAATCTCCTCTTCAGAATTAGTATCGTTGTTTTTGTATTTTTCACCAAGCACTTCAAAATGTGGCCTGTCATCTAGGTTGTATTCAGATTTTGGCAACCATTCTTGAAAAATATATGTAAAAATACGAGTATCTGCACTAGAACCTTTATAGTCAAAAACCGCATATTGTCCACCAGACAATATAAAAGAGTCCATTTCTGAAGGAATTTTATTAAAATTACTAACTTCAACTGCCGCCCATTTTTCAAATTCTTGATTAGGATTGCCTAAATTTAAATCTTTTGGGTATAGCTGCATTGCTATAAAATCTGATGATATAGTATTATCAATTTCTTTTCTTCTAGGCATAAAACTTGCCCATAGTTGTCCTGTTTTATTATGGCTAAACGTCATTTTAAGATGTTTGCCAATCAACTTCTTTTCTACTAAGAATTCTATTCGTGGTTGTAACTCTATTTTCATCTGTTCTATTTTCTGAGCTCATTTATGAGTACTCTACTTTGTACAGTATCGTATATTATTTTTAAATGCTGAATCTTATGTTCTTCATCAAATTCTATGATGTCTACCACATCAAACGTTACTATTTCGTTGTTTTTTATAGTCCATTTAAAGTTGAAATATATGGCAAGAGTATTTGTATCATTATCTTCAAAAATTCCTTTTAATTTTAATTCAGAGTTGGCTGTATCACTATTTAATAGAGGATAAAATGTACTAGCTTCCATTTCTCCATAAATAGGAGAATCTACAAATCCGTTCTTACTAAATAACTTCACTAATTCTGTAGTGTTTGCTTGTGCTAATAAATCAATATACAGTTGAGCAATTTCTTTTTTTTTAGACATTATTTCTTTTTTTAAATCCATTAGGAAACATAATACTTAGTAGTGCTATAATTAATAAAAAACTGAATTCCATTCCATTTCTTCCTCCACCAACAACAAACCAACCTTCATTATAGTGTATTAATACAATACCAGTAATTAAAACTGTAATGGTTATAATGATGTTTATCTTTATATATTTTTCGAAAAGTAAAGAAATAGCACATGCCACATGAGATAGTTTTATAGCCCAAGCTAAATAAAGTCCAACTGGAGCGAATCCAATTTTGTTTAGGTATAAATTTCCAAAATCATTAATACTACCATCAAAGATTGTAGGGAGACTATGGGCTAGTAGAATTATGGAAACACCAATTCGTAATAAAAAAGTACTGTTAAAGATTTTCATGTGTCTATTTCTATTTTATTAAATTGGTCACATGTTACATCCTTTTTAATCATCTTCTTGGGCGAAGAATCTTTTGTTAATGGATGTTTCATGTGCCTAAATTTATTGTTTTTAAAGGTTACATATTGTTAGCTATAAAACATTGTTTTAAGTGATAGTGTTTTTTAGCTGTTAGAAGTGACTAATTAGTCGCAAACTGAAAACAAAATTGATTTTTCTGCGGTTTTATACGTTAATCTTGAAGTTTTCACCCTGTTTAGCGATTGAAATTTAAGTATTACGCTTGGATTATCATAGTCGTTTTCTTTATAACAATCTTCGCCTTTGCTATTTTTACAGTCCATTTTGATGATATATGCATCTTCTTCCTTGTTGTATTTGTAGCTTTCGTGATTTACTTGGTTTGCATCAAATTTTTTACAAGCAGGATTATAAAAAACATATTCTGGATCAGGAACTATAGTGCTGTATTCTTTTAAAAACATAGCATCTTCACTATTGGGTTCTGGTAATGCCCTTTTGTTGGCTTTTCCGTCATTAAAAATTAGCGCGTTATCTCCAATAGTGGCATTAAAAGGTGAGGAATCTGTACTTTCTTCATGGTAATAAACAACAAAATCATTATAGGTGTTACTATTGATAAAAGTGATTATGTTTTGTGGGGTGTTTTTTTCATCATCGTAATAATTTTGTTTTACCACTAGTGATAATTCCTTATGTTTTTTATTGACAACAGCTTGATGAGGGAATCCAAAGCAATTGGCATCTTTGTTAAAGATTGGGGAGAAAACGGGTGTTTTATCTTTAATTTCGCCTAAATGAATTGAAGTATTGTGGTTAAAATCATCACTTAAAAAGCTTAATTTTGTGGAGTCCCCTATTTTTGTATTGTACTTGCCGTAAACTGCAAAGGGATGTTTTGGTTTATAAGGACTAAAGTGTACATGTTTACCTTCTGTTATTTTCCATGTCCCTGTTTGTATTCCTCCAAAATAAGCGATAAGATATTTGTTGTTTTTTAATACAAAAAGATGGACTCCTCCTTGTGGATCATGAGAACCAAAGGATAAGGAGTATTTTCCAGAGATATCAGGGTTTTTATTGTTAAGCTCAGTTTTTGGTTGTGCATAGGTAATGTATGAGAGTAAGATAAGAAGGAGTAAGCTAATTTTTTGCATAGTAATTTTTTTATTCATTTAATTTTCTTTTGATAAAGTCAAAAAGCGGTTCGCCACTAGCAGCAGCGGTAGTACTATATGAAGTTGTATTTTGTAGTCCTTCAATATCGGCTTTTTGTTTTAATGTTCTGGCATGATATGGGTGATGGTACATGATATTTAGATTAGAGGGTGCTTCTTCGGGAGTTAGTACATTACTAATCCATAATTCAGGATCGTTTTTATCCATTAAATCTAAGATGTCTACTTCTTTTCTATAGGCAATTGTTGCATCGCTTTCAAATTCTGAAAAAGAAGAAATCCCATAAAAAGAATTAAAGATAAAGGTAAAAGCAGGATTAGTACTAATGGTAGTTTCTAAATTAAAATCATATTCTTGAAAAACATCAGTTTCCCATTTTTTAAGGTCGTAAGTTGCCTGTGTTTCTATGGCAGCAATACCTTTAACTTTTGTGCTTTCCCTAAGAACAGGATCCTCAGCATTAACATCAGCGATATCGTTTTGTAATCCTATCCAAAGTGATGTTCCTGCACCAGCTGAGGTACCAACTAATACTATTTTGGACTTATCAATATTAAAATCAGCCGCTCTAGAGCGAATATATTGTAGGCAACGTCTGCTGTCTTTAAGTGATTTTATAACACCTTCAGCATCATTTAGTCCAAGCAATCGGTAATTAATACTTGCAAAAGCAATTCCGTCTTCTAAAAGACTATTTATTTGGGTAATTGTACTTTGTCCGTCTAAATTTTGCGGACTGTATACTTCTGTTTTATCGCCTGAAGAAAACCCACCACCATGAATATAAATTAACAATGGGGTTGTAGTAGCAGAAGTTGGTAAAAAAATATCAAACACATTTTTTGTATGCTCATCATATGCAATATTCGCTGCAAACTTTGTTGAAGTATTAGTTAGCACAAATGGAGGGTTGCTAAATTCTAGAATTTCCGGAGTTATAATATTCGTATCATCATCATTATTGGAGCAGCCATTACTAATTAATAGTAAAACAAGACTTATAGATATTAAGAAGATTTTTTTCATAACAGCATTCTGTTTTTGTCAATAAACAATTCAAATATAATGATATGTTTTTTTTAAAATTAGGGAGAGTGATTTTTTATAGAAAAACATTTTACGAAATTATTGGATTTAAATAACCTAAAGAAGAATTGCTTCTTTTTTAGCGAGTTTTCTCTTATTTTTCTTTTTTTACAAGAAAACTAAAGTATTTTTAGGTTTTATTATAATAATTGTGTTCTTTTTAAGTTTAAAAAGAAGATATCAATACCAAGAATTTTGAAGCTTCAAATTAAGATACTTTTATTTACCGTTTTTTGCACACTATTTTTTAATTCATGTGCTACTAAAAACGATGCTTTTTTAAATAGAAACTGGCATGCCCTCAATACACGATTTAATGTTTTGTATAATGGAGAAATTGCATTTGATACTGGAAGAAAAGAACTCAATACCACTTTTGTAGATAATTATTGGGAATTACTTCCAATAGAACGACTTACCGTTTCTGAAGAAATACAATTAGATTCTGAGAATAAAAATCCAAATTTTGAAAAAGCAGAAGAAAAAGCCGTTAAGGCAATTCAGAAACACGGAATGCAAATCAAAGGAGAAGAACGTAATTATCAAATAGATGAAGCGTTTTTGTTGCTTGGTAAAGCGCGTTATTTTGACCAGCGTTTTGTTCCAGCACTAGAAGCCTTTAATTATATTTTATACAAATATCCTAAGAGTAATAAGTTAGTACAAGCTTCTATATGGAGAGAAAAAATTAATATTAGGCTTGATAATAATGAGTTAGCGATTAAAAATTTAAAGCGTTTATTAAAACAAGAAGAGTTAGCGACACAAGAATATGCAGATGCTACAGCAATGTTATCTCAGGCTTATATCAATTTAAAACATTTAGACAGTTCGCTTATCACCTTAAAAATAGCTGCTAACTATACCAAAGTTAGAGAAGAGGAAGGAAGGTATAACTATATTATTGGTCAGGTATATAATCGTCTTGGTAAAAAAGATAGTGCCGATTTTGCGTTTGATAAAGTAATAGCACTAAATAGAAAATCTCCAAGAGCATATATGATAAATGCATATGTGCAAAAAGCAATAAATTTTGATGCTAAAGGAGATTCTATTTTAAAGGCAGAACAATTTGAGTTGTTAACAAAATTAGAAGAAAATAGAGAGAACCGTCCCTTTCTAGATAAGATTTACCGTCAGGTTGCAGCACATCATTTTTCTGAAAATAACGATAGTTTGGCGGTGGCATATTTAAACAAGTCGCTAAGAGCTGCTCAGGAAGACAGACCATTAAAGGCAATGGATTATAAAGATCTTGCAGATTTTTATTTCTATGAAAAAAATTATAAATCGGCAGGAGCTTATTATGACAGTACCTTAATAAATATTCCGAAGAGCAAAAAACAATATAGAACCATAAAGAAAAGGTTTGATAATCTAGAAGAGGTAATCAAGTATGAAGATATTGTAAGCCATAACGACAGTATTATTACTCTTTTTAAATTACCAAAAGAAAAGCAAATTGCTTTTTTTAATGCCTATATAGAAGAATTAAAAGCAAAGGAAGAAGCGGAAGCAAAAGCTAGAGAAAAAAGTGTTAATACTGGACTTGCTACTTTTGATGCCTCAATAACGAATACTTCAGAAAAAGGAAAATTCTATTTTTACAATACCATTTCTTTAGGTTATGGAAAAACAAATTTTAAGACCAGATGGGGAGATCGTGTTTTAGAAGACAATTGGAGATGGTCAGACAAAACGGTTATTGAAAACATAGAAGAAGATAATGCTATAAACGAAGTTGCAGAAGAAACATTTGCAAGTGAGTCAGAGTTGTATACTCCAGAATATTATATTAATAAAATACCTACAGATGCTAAGGTAATTGATAGCTTAGTAGCACAACGTAATTTTTCTAATTACCAATTAGGATTAATTTATAAAGAGAAGTTTAAGGAGTATAATTTGGCCATAGGAAAGTTAGAGGCTGTTTTAGATGCTAATCCTGAAGAAAAATTAATTATTCCTTCTAAGTATAATTTATATAAAATTTATAGTCAGTTAGGAAGTCCTTTGGCAGAATCTACTAAAGATGATATCATTAAAAACCATGCAAACTCTAGGTATGCTACCATATTAAAAAATCCAGATGCAGTACTTGTAAAAGGAGAGGATAATAGTCCTGAAGGCACTTATTCAAAATTGTATAAGAAATTTGAGAATCAAGAATACGAAGCTGTAATAGCAAGTATAGAAGAGAGTGTTGTACGCTATAATGGCGATGCTATAGTTCCTAAATTTGAATTGCTGAAGGCTACAGCATCAGGAAGGCTTAGTGGTTTTGATGCCTATAAAGAGGGCTTGAATTACGTAGCGCTTAATTATCCTAACGCTCCCGAAGGAAAAGAAGCTCAAGGTATTATTGCTAATCAATTGGCTAAACTAGAGGGAAAAAGCTTTAGTGATGCAAAAACAGGAAAATGGAAAGTTGTATATGCATTTGATAAATCTGATGTAGAAGGCATAGCAAAACTTACCGAAACGATAAATAAATCGATAAAAGAGCTAGCGCGAAAGAAACTACGTATATCTATTGATGTATATTCTAAAAACAAAGTGTTTCTGGTAGTGCATAGTTTTGTATCACGAGAATTTGCACTTGGATATGCCGAGATGTTAAATATAAATAAGAATTATAAAGTTGATAAAGAGAATTTTATTATTTTGTCAGCTAATTACCGGGTTATTCAAATTCATAAGAATTTAGAAGCCTATTTAAAATAAGTAAGAACCTCAATAAATTAATTAGTATGTTTTCAGACAACAAAAAAGGAAAGGGAATGCCAGAAACAAGTGGGCAACCTAACAGAATAGAAAGAAGCACAAAGATAAAAGGAGATATTGTATCTGAAGCTGATTTTAGGATCGATGGTAAATTAGAAGGAAATGTAAAAACATCTGGAAAAGTTATTATTGGAAAAGGTGGTAAAATAGAAGGAAAAGTAGAATGCGTTAATGCAGAGATAGAAGGAACCTTCTCAGGAGAATTATATGTATCTCAATTACTATCTTTAAAATCATCGGCAGTAATAGAGGGAGATGTAACAGTGGCTAAATTAGCTGTAGAACCAGGTGCTACTTTTAACGCATCATGTAATATGCAAGAAAATGGAGCAAAACCAAAACAACACCAACAAGGACAAAAGCAACACGCACAAGCAAAATAAAAGAGGATTAAAAACTTTTGCAAGATTATCGGGAGTGGCTTTTCAAATGGGAGCCACTTTTTATTTGGCAGTATTTCTAGGAAAAAAAGTGGATGCATATTTTGGGCACGAAAAAAAAATTGTAACACTTATTTTTGTGATATTAGCTATGGTAGCATCTATTTTTAGTATTCTTGCACAACTAAAAAAGATTCAAAAGTAATACTATGACTAAAGAAGCTATTCGTTTTGTGCTGATCACTGCCCTAGTGTTGGGTGTTGTTTTTGGATTGCATTTGAGTGTCTTAGTTTTAGCAGACTACTCGCTTTTTGATAATAGTATTGTGCTTGCTTATGTGTCTAACTATGTCTTAGCATGCATTGTGTTTGTGTTTTTGTTGTTTTTGAATGCTAAGTTTAAAAACACTTTGGGTTTTATCTTTATCGGAGGAAGCCTGCTTAAGTTTGTACTATATATTGCTGTTTTTGCCCCATTATATAAAAAAGATGGGGACGTTACTTCTTTAGAGTTTCTTACTTTCTTTGTGCCTTATATTGCATGTCTTGTATATGAAACCCTTTGTGTTATAAGGTTGTTAAACAAGCCTCAATAAGGAATAAAAAACAGTAGATTTTAATCCCATGAAATTAATCCCAAAAATTGTTTTAAAATTCGGTTTAAAGACGCTACCTTTGCCCCGATTTTTAAGCGACTATTTATTTGTGTAAAATGTTTGGAAAACTATCTTTAAAAGCTGTAGTATTATTTATATCTCTATTTTCCTTAGTGTCAATGGCTCAGCACCATGATGCATCTGGAAAGAACTCTGACACTGCTGTAGTGAAAGAGACCTCTAAAGATGAGCAAAGAAAAATAGATCTGAAGGCCTTTATTGCGCATCACTTGCAAGACAGTCACGATTTTCATTTGTTTTCTTATACCAATGACGAGAAGAAAGAAATTAGTATTGGGTTTCCATTACCAGTTATTTTATGGGACGGTGGGCTTAAAGTGTTTTTATCTTCTGCATTTCATCATGGAGAAACTATAGTTCAAAATGGAGATAGTCACTACAAACTATACCACGGTAAAATTTACAAAACAGATTCAGAAGGAAGTTTTGTAAATGACGAAGATGGTAATCATGTAAAACCATTAGATTTTTCATTCACAAAAAATATTGCAGTTATATTTATAGTTGGTTTGCTAATGTTGTTGATTTTTGGACGCATGGCAAAATCATACAAAAAAGATGTAATGCCAAAAGGTATAGGTAGAGCATTAGAGCCTCTTGTAGTTTATGTAAGAGACGAAATTGCAATTCCTAATATTGGTAAAAAGCACCATGGTAGATTTATGAGCTTTTTACTTACTGTGTTTTTCTTTGTTTGGATTATAAACTTACTTGGGCTTACACCATTGGGTGTTAATGTTACCAATAACTTAGCAGTAACTGCTGCTTTAGCTTTAATAACGTATGTATTAACAACATTTAGTGCTAATAAAGGATATTGGAAACACATTTTCTGGATGCCAGGAGTACCAAAACCAATGCGTATTATATTAGCGCCAATAGAATTGTTAGGAACAATAATAAAGCCTTTTTCATTAATGATTCGTTTGTATGCGAATATTACTGCTGGGCATATTGTATTGATGAGTATCTTAGGAATGATACTTTTATTTCAAAACTGGATAGGAAGTTCGTTATCATTTGTGTTAGCGTTTGTACTATCCTTATTAGAATTGTTGGTTGCTGCATTACAAGCATATATCTTTACCATGCTTTCGGCATTGTATTTTGGGTCGGCTGTTGCAGAAGATGACCATTAGAGTTGAATGTTTAATAATTAATTATATATATAATGACTGAATTTTTCGCACAAGGATTACATTACATTGGAGCTGGTTTAATTGTTATTGGTGCTGCAATAGGTATCGGTAGAATTGGTGGACAAGCAATGGAAGCAATTGCACGTCAACCAGAAGCTTCAGGGAAAATCCAAACAGCTATGCTTATCGCTGCTGCCCTTATTGAAGGTATTGGATTTGCTGCATTATTCGCAGTTTAAGACAAAAAACAACAATAGTTGCAACGGTTGGTTGCAACTATTGTTCTATTAAACAGATTAAGAAAATAGTAATACATAAAAGTATATAGACATGGAAAAATTAATGGATCAGTTTTCACTTGGGATGTTCTTCTGGATGACAATCCTTTTTGTTGCATTAATGTTTTTATTAAAGAAATTTGCTTGGAAACCAATTCTTGAGGCAATCAATAGTAGAGAAGAAGGTATTAGAGAAGCATTAGCTTCAGCAGAGGATGCAAAAAAAGAAATGCAGAATTTGAAATCTGATAACGAAAACCTATTAAAAGAAGCACGTGCAGAAAGAGAAGCAATGATCAAAGATGCTCGTGAGATTAAAGAGCAAATGATTGCTGATGCTAAAACTCAAGCGCAAGCTGAAGCTGATAAAGCAGTAAAGCAAGCTCAAGAAACAATAGCTAGTGAAAAGAATGCTGCTATTGCTGAGTTGAAAAACCAAGTTGCTACTTTGTCTGTTGATATTGCTGAAAAAGTAATGCGAAACGAGTTAAGCGACAAGAAAAAGCAATTGGCCATGGTTGAGGATATGTTGAAAGAGGTTACTTTAAACTAATATAGAGTTATGGCAGCATCAAGAGCAGCAATACGTTATGCAAAAGCAACTTTAAGACTAGCAGTAGATAAAAAAGTTGTAGATAAAGTAGAGGAAGATATGAAATCTATTTCTGCTACTATATTGGGTAATAAAGAATTGCAACAAGTATTAAAGAGTCCAATTGTAAAAGCAGAGCTTAAAAAAGCTTCATTGCTTCAAATTTTTAAAGGATCTGATGCAGTTACCGAAGGGTTGATAAATGTTCTTATTGAAAACAAGAGAATTGCCGAATTAGGTGAAGTTGCATTAAAGTACATTACACTTAACGAACAGTTAAAAGGTAAAGAAAGAGCCGTAGTAACTACAGCATTTCCATTGACTGAATCGTTAGAAAAGCAAGTTTTAACGAAAGTTAAGGCGCTTACGGGTAATGATGTTACGATAACAAATAAAATAGATGAAAGTATCATTGGTGGATTTATCCTTAGAGTAGGAGATTTACAGTATGATGCTAGCATAGCAAATAAATTAAATACGCTGAAGCGCTCTTTTGCTGCTGAATCGTATGTATCACAATTATAATTTTTTAAATAGGCAAGCAGAAAGAAACTTCGGTTTCTGTCTCTAATCTAAATACTAAACAAATGGCACAGGTAAAAGCCGCTGAGGTATCAGCAATTTTAAAAGAACAACTATCAGGTTTTGAAGCTACAGCTTCTTTAGACGAGGTAGGTACTGTATTACAAGTAGGTGATGGTATCGCCCGTATTTACGGACTTTCAAATGCTCAATACGGAGAATTAGTAGAATTCGACGGAGGATTAGAAGGAATCGTTCTTAACCTAGAAGAAGATAACGTTGGGGTTGTATTATTAGGAGCTTCTAGAGATATCAAAGAAGGTCACAATGTAAAACGTACACAACGTATTGCATCTATTAACGTAGGTGAAGGTGTTGTAGGTAGAGTTTTAAACACTTTAGGTCAGCCAATAGATGGTAAAGGGCCTATTACTGGTAAAACATACCAAATGCCATTGGAGCGTAAAGCGCCAGGAGTTATTTTCCGTCAGCCAGTAACAGAACCGTTACAAACAGGTATTAAGTCTATTGATGCCATGATTCCTGTTGGACGTGGTCAAAGAGAATTAGTAATTGGAGATAGACAAACAGGAAAAACTGCTGTTTGTATTGATACTATTTTGAATCAAAAGGAATTTTACGATGCTGGGGAGCCAGTTTATTGTATATATGTTGCTATTGGTCAAAAAGCTTCTACTGTAGCTGCTATTGCAAATACATTAGAAGAAAAAGGAGCTATGGCATATACAACTATTGTTGCTGCTAATGCATCTGATCCAGCTGCAATGCAGGTTTATGCACCGTTCGCAGGAGCTGCAATTGGTGAGTTTTTTAGAGATACAGGTCGTCCAGCATTAATTGTTTTTGATGATTTATCTAAACAAGCTGTTGCATACCGTGAGGTTTCTTTATTATTAAGAAGACCACCGGGACGTGAAGCGTATCCTGGAGATGTTTTCTTCTTGCACTCTAGATTGTTAGAGCGTGCTGCAAAAGTTATTGCAGATGATGAAATTGCAAAAAACATGAACGATTTACCTGATAGTCTTAAGGATATCGTAAAAGGTGGTGGTTCTTTAACTGCTTTACCGATTATCGAAACTCAGGCTGGTGATGTTTCTGCTTATATCCCAACTAACGTAATTTCTATTACAGATGGGCAAATCTTCTTAGATGGAGATTTATTTAACTCTGGTGTTCGTCCGGCAATTAACGTAGGTATTTCTGTATCTCGTGTTGGAGGGTCTGCTCAGATAAAATCAATGAAAAAAGTAGCAGGTACTTTAAAATTAGACCAAGCACAGTATCGTGAGCTTGAAGCTTTCGCTAAGTTTGGTTCTGATTTAGATGCTGCAACCTTAAATATTATTGAAAAAGGAAAGCGTAATGTGGAAATTTTGAAGCAAGCGCAAAACGATCCTTTTACAGTAGAAGATCAGGTAGCTATTATTTATGCAGGTGCAAAAAACTTGTTGAATAAAGTTCCTGTAAACAAAATTAAAGAGTTCGAAAGAGATTATATCGAGTTTTTGAATGCTAAACACAGAGATGTATTGGACTTATTAAAAGCTGGAAAATTGACAGATGAAGTAGTAGATACTTTAGCAGCAGTATGTAAAGATTTATCAGCTAAATATAACTAGTATTAAAAAAATCATATGGAGTGCAATGTGCTCCATATGATTTTTTAACTTAATACTTTGTACTCAATACTCAATACTAAAATAGTATGGCAAACTTAAAAGAAATACGTAATAGGATATCATCGGTAAAGTCTACGATGCAGATTACCAGTGCCATGAAAATGGTTTCTGCTGCAAAGTTAAAAAAGGCTCAAGATGCTATTACTGCAATGCGTCCATATGCTGATAAACTTACCGAATTGTTGCAAAACTTTAGTGGTAGTTTAGAAGGTGATGCAGGTAGTGTTTTTGCAGAACAAAGAATTGTAAATAAAGTATTAATTGTGGCTATCACCTCTAATAGAGGTCTTTGTGGTGGGTTTAATGCTAATATTATAAAAACTTCTTTAAATCTAGCAAATGAGACTTATGCTGGCAAACAAGTAGATTTCGTTGCCGTTGGTAAAAAAGGGAACGATATTATTGTAAAGACGCAGACAATTATCAAAAACGAAAGTAATGTTTATGATGCATTAACTTTTGATAATGCTGCTATAATTGCTCAAGACCTTATGGACTTATATAGTGATGGTTCTTATGATAAAATTGTTATAGTGTATAATAGTTTTAAAAATGCTGCAACTCAATTGATAAAAACAGAAGACTTTTTACCTATTGTTGCAGAAGAAACAGAAGATTCAAATACTGCTGATTATATTTTTGAGCCTTCTAAGGAAGAGATTGTGGAAACATTGATTCCTAAGTCTTTAAAGATGCAATTGTATAAAGGTATTAGAGATTCATTCGCATCTGAACATGGAGCTAGAATGACAGCAATGCATAAAGCAACAGATAATGCTGGATCATTAAGAGATGAGCTTACATTAACATATAACAAAGCAAGACAAGCTGCAATTACTAACGAGATTTTAGAAATTGTTGGTGGTGCAGAAGCATTAAACGGCTAAGATTGTCAATAAATCATATATTTGAATAGCCTCGCATTAGCGGGGCTTTTTTATGCCCAGTTTTTAATGATTTGTAAGAATTGAGAGTATAGTTTATCAAATTTTCGTTTTTTCTTACTTTAATGTCTTTGTTTTTGTGTATTTTAGGATTTAATTTATATCCAAATTTTAGTATGAAAAAAATAATATGCTTAATAGTATTAGGACTGTTTTTTCAGGTTTCTAATGCACAGAAGATTAAAGTAAAGAAAGATAAGGTTATTTATGATAATGTGGCGGTTGCTACAGTAAAAACAAGTAGAGCTAATGTTTTTGAGTATAGTTCGTTGATAGGTAATGGTGTAATTGAGGTCACGTTTAATAAAACTGAAATATCTGATGGGAAGTTTAAAGAATGGTTAGATGTTAAAGAATTTTCTCAAGATAGATCTTCTCATATTGATATGAAATGGTTGTCAATTTCTATGAATAGAAAGAAAGCGGTAGCAGAGCTCTTGGCTAAAAGCTATAATGTTATAACAGAAAAAGGAATTCAAAATTTGGATGATTTTTTTAGTGAAGAAAGACCAAATTTAGAAGATAAATATTCAAAACAGGCAAATGAGCTTGTAGAGATGACAGATGAGTATAATAAGGCAGTTAGAACATTGTTGTCTATTTATTCTGTAGATGATACTGGTAATGTTGTAAATAAGCAAAAAGATGCTGTAGTTGCTAAATTTTATGATCGTACTAAAAATCGAAATACATTGCAACTCGGCGATATGAAAAAAATGGTGATTGCTAAAGTTGGTGTTGGTCTTAATGATACTTATAGGGTTAAGACATACGATGGTAAAAGTTTTAAAATTGATAATAGTCAGGATATGCCAACTGTTACCTTAAGGAAGTTGGTATTAAAAGAATTGCTTAAGCACGGTTATGGAGAGGCAATTGAGTATGGTGTTGGAGTGACAAAAGAAAAAGATAAAGAGGAACAATTGGAGAGTTTGGCTGAAAAAAAGGAATCGTCTTCAAATATATATAAGAAAAAGGGGTATATAATTGATGGTAAAAATATTAGGTATGATGGCGTTATAACGCTTCAATTTAAAATGTTTAAAGAGGATTTTGCCAGTACATCTGGAAATATTGTTAGTTTAGATAACCCAGATAAGTCTGGGAAATTTGTATCTATTTTTTATGTTAACTCTAAAGGGAGAAAAAAGAATAAATCTTTTAAAGCAAAAAAGCCAGTACAAGTTATTATTCTAAATGAAGATGGTACCGAGACAAAATATAAGGGATACGATGTGAAAAAAGCATTGGTATCTGCTGAAGATGATGCGTTGGATTTGGGAGCATTAACTGCTAATAATTCTAAATTTTATGAAATTGTGTCTGAAAAAGAGAGCTATACAATTTTAAGGAACCCTGTAGATAGTAGCTTTGGAGTTAAGGTGCTTTCAGTCAAAAAAGCTTTATTCTTTGAAGAGACATCTCCTCAGACAAACCTTAGAAGATTTTTAAAATACAGTGGAGCTTCTTGTGAATTTTCAGACGATTTAAAAACTGTCGATTATAAGGATTTAAGTCAGATTAATAAAATATTGCAGTACTACGAGAATAACTGCAAATAATAAAATCAAGATATAAAAGTAAAACGATCACTCTGCTAAAAAAAATAGTAGGGTTTTTTACGTTTGGCATTAAATTTGGTTTTGTATCTTTAAGAATAAATAAATTTATACAGATGAACATCAATTTATATAGCGCTATAAGCTTTATGACCTTAATTTTTTTTTCGAGTTGTGCTTCAACTCAGAAGTTAGAAAGCACAACGCCTTTTGTGTTAGCAAAAACCACATGTAGACCATGGACGGCAGGAATAAAAGGTGGAGGTTCTGGAATGGAAGTTCTTTTTGTAATGCATAAAGTTGATGCTACAGAGCTGGTATTTGAAGGTGTGTATTTTAGAGATGATTATGCCAAACTTGAAGATAAAGGTGTTGCTGGAAAATATCATGCTAAATTCACTAATAAAAACAAAAAACCAGATATCATCATGCATGCTGATGGTAGAAAAGAAGGCGGTAATACTGCTCCAGAATTAAACACTGTAAAAGTGCCTTTCGAGATTAAGCCAAACGAAGCAGTGTTAGTGTATACCCAATCTGGTACAACTAAGTATTTTAAGGTCAAAGATATTAAAGAGGTAGCACCGTTAATATATCCTTCAGCTAGACCAAGAAATTAGAAACAATAACTAGATTATTCAATGTTTGGTGCAATACATGTTTAGTTGATATCCAAAAGCATTACTTTTAACGGCGAAAATCATTTTGTATAAAACACTATTTCTTGAATCCTCTTAAAAAATTATTTAAACAAACCTTTGTTTACGGACTAGCAACAGTATTTCCAAGAGTGCTTAATGTTTTCTTGGTGCGTTTGCATACCGAAGAAAATGTTTTGGATGGTACTGCAGAATATGGTAGAGTTTCACTAATTTTTTCTGCTTTTGTAATTCTTAATGTATTGCTTTCTTATGGAATGGAGACTTCCTTTTTTAGGTTTTATAATAAAGAGGAGGATAAACATAAAGTAATAGGTACATCAACAATTTCGGTATTGCTGTCTACGCTATTTTTTCTTGTAATAACACTAGTTTTTAAAACCGAAATAGCAGCTTTGGTTCATTTTGATGAAAGCATTATTGAGCTTGTAATTTGGATTCTAGCTTTAGACGCCTTAGCAATTATACCATTTGCGCTGCTTAGAGCAAAAGGCAAAGCAATGAAATATTCCGTAATCAAAATTATTAACGTATTGGTTAACGTAGCATTTAGTCTTGTGTTTTTGCTTTGGCTTAAAGGTTGGTCGAGTAGTATGGCTTTTTTAGATGCTATTTATATTAAGGATTATCAAATCAATTATATTTTTATTGCTAACCTTATTGCAAGTTCGGTAACCTTGTTGTTGTTAGCTTCTTTTTACTTTAATGTTAAGTATAGTTTTAGTAAAATACTATGGAAAAAGATGATGAAATATTCCTTTCCAGTGCTTATTGCTGGGATGGCATTTTCGGTTAATGAAGTGTTCGATAGGTTTTTAATAAAATCATTATTACCGGAAGCAATAGCCGAATCCGAAGTCGGTATTTATTCAGCTTGTTATAAGTTGGGGTTGTTTATGATGCTTTTTGCAACAGGATATAGATTAGGGGTAGAACCTTTCTTTTTTAGTCATGCCGATAAAAAAGATGCTAAAAACACTTATGCTAAGATTTTGGAGTTTTTTGTGATTTTTGGATCCTTAATTTTACTTGGCGTTGTGGTGTATGCAGATATATTAAAACAACTTTTTGTTAAGAATCCTGCGTATTGGGAGGCCATGTGGGTGGTGCCAATTATTTTAATGGCAAATTTTTGTTTAGGTATTTATCATAATTTGTCTGTTTGGTATAAGATTACGGATCGTACCAAGTTTGGGGCTTATATTTCTGTTATGGGTGCCATTATTACATTGGTGTTGCTATATATTTTAATACCAATTATAAGTTATAAAGGAGCGGCACTAGCAACATTAGCAGCTTATAGTACTATGATGGTAGTTTCGTATTGCTACGGACGTAAATATTATCCAATTCCATATAACCTAAAAAGAATAGGGTTGTACCTAGGAACTTCTGTAGTTTTTAGTTTGACTTCTTTTTATGTGTTTGAGCGAAATTTATACATCGGAACCGCATTACTTTTGGTATTTATAGCCATCATAATTATTTTTGAAAAACAAAAACTACAACAAATATTCATTAAAAAATGAACATAAAAATAATCAACAATTCTGGACATGCATTACCACATTACGAAACTATTGCTTCGGCAGGTATGGATCTAAGAGCAACTATTGAATCACCAATTACTTTAGCGCCATTAGCTAGAACAATTGTAAAAACGGGATTGTTTATAGAATTGCCCGTGGGTATTGAAGCTCAAGTGCGCCCAAGAAGTGGATTGGCAGCAAAAAAAGGAGTAACAGTACTTAATGCTCCGGGAACTATTGATGCCGATTATAGAGGAGAAATAGGAGTAATATTAGTCAATCTTTCTAATGAAGATTTTGTGATTGAAAACGGAGAGCGTATTGCCCAACTTATTATTGCTAAGCACGAAAGAGCAGAATGGCAAGAAGTAATCGAACTTTCGTCAACAGAAAGAGGTGCTGGTGGTTTTGGAAGTACTGGCGTTAAATAAAGAGAAAAGACCGCTTAGCTGTTAGAACATGGAGAAAAGACGAGTTGGTAGCTCTCAATGATTAACCGAATACACCGTTTCCCGATTCAACAATAGAGAAGAGGAAGACCGCTTCGCTGTTAGAATAAAGAGAAAAGACAAGTTAATAGCTTCTTTAGGGTTAACCGAATAAACAGCTTAACGATTCAACAATAAAAAAAGAAACAAAATGAAAATTATAGTACCAATGGCAGGTAGAGGGTCTCGTTTAAGACCACATAGTCTTACTGTTCCAAAACCATTAATTCCAGTTGCAGGAAAACCAATTGTACATAGATTAGTGTCTGATATTGCAAAAGTATTGGATGAGCCCATAGAAGAAATTGCTTTTATTCTTGGTGACCCAGCATTCTTTGGTGATGATGTTGTTGCCGATTTAGAAGCTTTAGCAATTAGCCTAGGCGCAAAAGCTAGTATCTATAGGCAAAATGAGCCATTAGGCACTGGACATGCTATTATGTGCGCGGAGCCTTCGCTAGCTGGTCCAGCAGTAATTGCTTATGCAGATACCTTAATTAGAGCCGATTTTAACCTGGATAAAGATGCAGATAGTGTTATTTGGGTAAAACAAGTAGCGGATCCAAATGCCTATGGTGTAGTGAAACTTAACGAGAATAAAGAGATTGTTGAGCTGGTAGAAAAGCCAGACACTTTTGTTTCTGATTTAGCAGTTATAGGTATTTATTATTTTAAAGATGTCGCCGTTCTAAAAGGAGAATTGCAAATAGTATTGGATAATAACATTACCAATGGTGGAGAGTATCAAATTAATGATGGTATTAAAGGCATGATGAGCAATGGCAAAGTTTTTGTTACCGGTGAGGTAAAAGAATGGATGGATTGTGGAAATAAAAATGTTACTGTAGAAACAAATGCTAGAATGCTTGGTTTCTTGGAAAGTGATGCAAAAGAGCAATTGGTGGACGCATCCGCAGTGTTAAATAATAGCACTATTATTCCTCCTTGTTTTATAGGTGAAGGTGTAGTGTTGACAAATAGCACTGTAGGGCCAAATGTTTCTGTCGGTAAAAATACTGTTATAGAAAATTCTCAAGTTAAAAATAGCTTAATACAGACAAATAGTACAATTAAAAATGCTACCTTAGATAATGCTATGATTGGAAACCATGCAACCTTTGATGGTGAGTTTACACAAATAAGTATTGGGGATTATACCATACTTGCTTAAAAATAATAAGATTAAAATTAAAAAATATAGTATCGGGTTTTTGTTGTTGCTGCTTTTTTTGCAGCATAAGCTTGCTTATGCTCAAGAAGAAGAAAGTGCAGCTGTTTTTTTAGAAGAATATTCCGATGATTTTCAAGAGCATTTTTTTGAAGGATTAAAAGAAAAAGGAATCCAGAATTATGGCAGGGCAATGCATCAGTTTTTAGAATGTAAAAAAATTGATTCCCTAAATACAACTGTAGATTTTGAATTGGGAACTACCTCTATTTTGAATAGAGACTATCCTACAGCAGAATTCTATTTGCTTGCGGCAGTGAATGCCATTCCAGAAAATTATTGGTTTTTGAATAGTTTGGTAGAAGTAACCAAAAGAATGGGGAAGCCAGTTTCTTCAATTGAAAATCAAATTCCGTTTAAAAACGATTCTTTAAAATTAAACTTGGCAACAATTTTATATAAAATTGGACATTATAAAACCGCTACTTCCTATCTATCTCAAGTTAAAAAGTCCACTACAAAAGCTGAATTGTCAAAAAAACTTAGTAATGCTATTTTGGCAAGAGAAGCAAAATTAAAAGCATTGACAGCTGTTGCAGATGTTGTAAAAAAGGAAAATCCGCTTGATGCATATAAAACGCAGCTCGATAAATTAATGCTCGAAGGGAATGCTAATTCGGTAAAAGGTATATCCGAAGAGGCTGTAACGCAATATCCAGCACAGCCTTATTTCTATTATACCAGCGGTTGGGCAAAGAATAAGCTAGGCGAGCATAAAGAGGCAGTTTTGGTCTTAGAAATGGCATTAGATTACCTTATTGACGATCTAGTGTTGCAAAACAATATTTATAGCCAGTTGGCTATTGCTTATAAAGCAATGGGAAATACTAAAAAGGCAAACGAGTATACAAATAAAATTAAAAAAGGACTGTGATTAAGAGTTTTATAAATAAGATAGCAATTGTATTATTGCTGGTTTTTTTTGGCGCATGTAAGAGTTCAAAGACAGTAGTTGGAGGAGCGGTAAACAGCAAGTTATCATCTCGAGTATTGATAAAAAATCATTATAAGAACCAATTACAGTTTACAACACTAAGAGGTAAGCTTAAGATTGATTATAAAGGGCCAGATGATCAAAAAGGATTTACAGTAAGTTTCCGAATGGAAAAGGATAAAAACATATGGATTAGTGCTCCATTGGGAATTGTAAAGGCCTTAATCACTCCAGAAAGTGTTAGTTTTTATAATAATTGGGATAACACTTATTTTGAAGGAGATTTTTCATACCTAAGCAAGTTGTTGGGTACAGATTTGGATTTCGAAAAAGTACAGAATATCCTTTTAGGGCAAGCTATTTTCGATTTAAAAAAGGAAGCTTATAAAGTGAGTACTACAACTGAATCTTATCAGTTAAAGCCAAAAAAAGAAATGGCCTTGTTTAAACGTTTTTTTCAAATAGAACCTGCTAATTTTAAAATGGATTTACAGCAGCTTTCTCAGGCCGAAGAAGGCAGAGTACTGTCCGTAAAGTACAAAACCTATCAAAAAGTAGGAGAAAAAGTGCTTCCAGAGCATATTTTTATAAATGTGGACGATAAAGGTGAAAAAACAACCATAGATTTGCAGTACAAAGGTTTGGTGCTTGACACAAAATTGCGTTTTCCATATAAAATCCCTAAAGGTTATAAAGAAATTGTACTAGAATAAATGCTGCTAAAAAGTAGGATGATAAAAAAAATAGTAGTGGTGCTACTGGTTTTAGTTCCAGTACTCCTAATTGCGCAAACTAGTGAGCAAAAAGCCCTAGAAGCTAAACGAGAAAGATTACAACGTGAAATCAGAAAAATCAGCTCTTTATTAACTAAAGAACGTAAAGAGAAAAGTTCGGTATTAGAGCAGGTAGAAGATACTGAACTTAAGATTAATGTGCGTCAAGAGTTGATTAGAGTTACAGGAAAAGAAGTAAGCTTGCTCAATCGTCAGATAAATGCTAATGTTAGAAATGTTAGCAAGCTTAGAAAAGATTTGGAAGCTTTAAAGGAGGATTATGCCAGAATGATAAAAAAATCCTATCAGAGCAGATCTCAACAAAGCAAATTGATGTTTTTATTGTCTTCTAAAGATTTTTTTCAAGGGTATAAGCGGTATCAATACATACAGCAATATGCTAAATATAGAAAAGGACAAGGAGTAACTATTGTGGCTAAAACGGAAGAGGTTAAGCAACGAAATTCCAAACTGATCCAACAACGCAAAACTAAAGAAACATTATATTCAGAAAATAAGAAACAACAACAAGAGTTGCTATCTGAGAAAGAGCTGCAGGCCACACTTTTGTCGACAATAAAAAAGAATGAAAGTAAGTATGCTGCTCAGATAAAAAACAAGCAAAAAGAAAGGAGAGCAATAGATAAGCAAATTGATAAACTTATACGTGATGCCATTGCTTCTTCTAATAAAAAAGCAGGTAAAAGCACTAAAAAAGCAACTTTTGCATTGACTCCAGAAGCAAAAGCTTTGGCATTAAATTTTTCTGCAAATAAGGGAAAGCTAATTTGGCCTGTAGAAAAAGGAATGTTGAGCAGAGGCTTTGGTGAGTATCGAGATCCTGTGTATCCAGGATTAAGGCATATCAATAATGGGGTTATTATTGCTACAGATAGAGGAACCGTAGCAAGAGCTGTTTTTAAAGGAGAAGTGTATAGGGTTGCAAAATTAAAACGTGGCAAAAGAGCAGTATATATAAAACATGGTAATTATATCTGCGTATACTACAGTCTGGCCGACGTTTATGTAAAAGTTGGTGACAAAGTTACTGCAAAAGAAGAATTAGGTACAGTGCACTCTAATACTTCTAATGGGAAAACAGAACTTAAATTTTACCTCTATAAAGACGCGGTTCGCTTAAATCCTCAAAAATGGATTTATAATATGTAATTATCAAGCAGGTCTTATTGCCCTGTTATGGTTGTGAGAGGAGTTTTTTTGTTTAACTCCTTATCTTTTTAATTTCTTGACTCCTTAGTTTTTATTAGCTAAATAGGGCTTTTAATTCCGTAGCTTCGCTAGGTTTCATTCTTCCGCCTAGAACTAAACTTAATTGTTTTCTGCGCAATGCAGCATTAAAGCGTTCCTTTTCCAACTCTGTTTCAGGTTTTAATTCTGGAACTAAAGTAGGAACACCAGTATCATCAACAGCAACAAATGTGTAAATACCTTCGTTTGCCTTGCTTCTGTGTCCGCTTTCTCTATCTTCTATCCAGACATCAATATAGACTTCCATAGAGGTCTTAAAAGCTCTTGAAACAGCAGCTTCAATTGTTACTACACTGCCCAAAGGAATAGCTTTGTTAAATGCCACATGATTTACGGAAGCGGTAACTACAATTCTACGAGAATGACGACGTGCAGCTATGCTTGCAGACCTGTCCATACGTGCTAGTAATTCGCCGCCAAAAAGATTGTTTAATGGATTGGTTTCGCTTGGTAAAACTAAATCTGTTAGTATTGTTTTAGATTGTGAAGGTGTTTTGCTTTGCATTACTTTTTTTTGCTTTTTCGGCAAAGATAGTTCCAAAAAATGGGCTATCACAATAGTTAAAGGAATAAAAATGCTGTTTGCCTAAGAATTCTTGAAAAGAGGTGGAAAATAAAAGTTTTGAGCTTTCAGTTTGTGCAATAGAAATTTAATATGCAATAGAAGTCTAGTACAATTAAAAGAGCGAATTACTTGTTTTTAGAAGTAAATAACCAAGCGTCTTTAGTTTCGGTACGCTTCATTTTTCTTAGATATGCAAGGGCTTCTTTAACATCATCGAAACTAGCATAGGCAACTTGGTGCAGTCCAAATTTGTTTTCACCAATTTTAGAAGCCTCGAAATTTCTTCTTTTTAACTGCCTTACTTTTTTTATAGCATTATTTTCTGCTCTAAATGCTCCTGCTATAATATGATATTTTTTAGTAGTACTTTTTGCTTTTTCTTTTTTAGAAAGGTTTAGCGTAATTTTAGAGAGCTCAATATTGTCAATAAATGTAGCATTGTCAATCTTTTTGTTGATAATTACATCAGCTTCTTCTCTAGCAATTTCTGTAGCAACATTATTTTTTTTGTAAAAAGAATAGGTTGTTGATCCTATGGAAAAAGCAACAAGTAATATGGCTGCGTATTTTAGGTAAGATCTGTTTTTTCTTTTACTGTCTGGTGTAACGGTAATAAGACTACGATCCTCTAGGGCAACAACTTCTTTTTTGAGTTCTTCTCTAATAACTATATTTTCTTTAGGAGTGCTTATTTCCCTGCCAATAGTATTGGAAACAAAAGAAGAAAGACCAAAAGAATCTGTAAGATAATTAATATGGTACGAAGGTTGAAATTGCAGTTTGTTCTCCTCACTTAAGCGTAAAACACCAATATTGTCTAAAGTTATTTTTTTGCCAGTATTTAAAACGGAATTCCATTCTGTAACTACCTTTTTAAGTTCGTTAACGGCTTCTTCGTATTTTTTATTTTCTGCTGTTGCAATATAAGATGCTAAAAGGCCATCATTGCTATTGAGTTGAGCATTAAAAGAGATTTCTTTTGTAGGTGGATAAAAAGCATTGGTAGTAGAATGTACTTGTGCAGATTTGTATTGCGTTAAAAAAGCACCAAATTCTGGCACAATTACACATTCATATCTGTAAAGCAAATCCGCTATGTATTGTTTTATATCCATCATTACAAATATGGAGAAAAAACAAACACCATAAGTTTATTTTTTAAAGTTTTTATTAACATTGGACTAATCTTTTATTAAAGCTAAATTTTCGTTAACTTGTTTTACATATAGAACAACCGCCTAAATGACTAAAGAAGAATTGCTTTCCGTTTTAGTACTTCAAAAAACACCACATATTGGTGATCTCCTGATTAAAAAATTAATTTCAAATTGTGGCAGTGCTGAGGCCGTTTTAAAGGAGAAAAAACACAAACTGTTGGCTATTGACGGTATCGGTTCTTATGCAATAACGCATTTGAACAGTAAAATAGTATTGGAAAAAGCGGAAAAAGAACTCGAATATATCTTAGAAAATAACATTTCTTGTCATTATTATTCTGATAATGCTTATCCCGATAAATTAAAACATTGTATTGATGGTCCTGTATTGCTTTTTTCTAGAGGAGCAATAAAATTGGCGCAACAAAAAATAATAAGCATAGTAGGAACTAGAAATATCACTAGTCATGGAGCTGCTTTTTGTGAAGAGCTTATTGCAAATTTGGCGCCTTTAAATCCAGTCATTATAAGTGGTTTTGCATACGGTGTTGATATATGTGCTCAGCGTGCTGCAGTTAAAAATAAATTGCAAACAATAGGTTGTCTTGCGCATGGGCTAAATCAGATTTATCCAAAGGTGCATAAAAAATACATGCCAGCAGTTGAAGAGAATGGTGGCTTTTTTACCGAATTTTGGAGTACAGACCAGCCCGAACGTGAAAATTTCCTAAAAAGAAATAGGGTAATTGCAGGAATGAGTCAAGCAACAATTGTGATTGAGTCAGCAGTAAAAGGAGGCAGTCTGGTAACAGCAGATATTGCGAATAGTTATAATAGAGAAGTTTTTGCACTACCAGGCAGAGTTACTGATAATTTTAGTGTTGGTTGTAATAATTTAATCAAACAGCAAAAAGCACATTTACTAACATCTGCCGCTGATATTGTATATCATTTGGGATGGGAACTTGAAGATAAAAAACCCAAAACCATTCAAAAACAATTGTTTGTAGAAATGAATACTTCAGAAACACGTGTTTTTAGCTTTTTGCAAGAAGAAGGAAAATCAGATTTGGATGGTATAGCATTACATTGCCAAATGCCAACTCGTAAGGTTGTAGGTGTATTGCTAAATTTGGAATTAAATGGTGTTGTAAGACCGCTTCCTGGTAAAATGTTTGAATTGATTTAGAAAAACAAACCAACTATAGAGTATGTTTTTTACGTAAATCGTAGGTTTTCATCAGTATTTTGATTTAAAGAATAATTATGAATATACCAGATAGTTTGTTGTGAGGTAAAAATTCAAATTGCTCCTTTTTTAATTTTGAAACCTAAAATTACTAATATCCAACTTTGGTTCTAACACGCAAAAGTACATCATTAGCGACTTTTTTGGCTTTTTCAGCACCAATAGCTAAAGCCTTATCAATTTCATCAAGGTTTTCCATATAATAGGCAAAACGTGTTCTAGGTTCTTTGAATTTTTCAACAATAAGCTCGTATAATGCTTGTTTTGCATGACCATAACCATAATTTCCACCAGTATAATTATTTCGCATAGTTGCTATCTGTTCTTCAGATGCTAATATTTTATACAAAGCAAATACATTGTCCGTATCAGGATCTTTTGGGTCTTCCATAGGAGTACTATCAGTCTCGATACCCATTATTTGCTTTCTAAGTTTTTTATCAGAGAGAAATATATTGATGGTATTGTTTTTACTCTTACTCATTTTACCACCATCAGTGCCAGGAATATATTTGGTTTCCTCATGTATTTTTACCTCAGGAATCACAAAAGTATCTCCCATTTGTGTGTGAAAGCGAGCAGCTACATCTCTGGTCATTTCAAGATGTTGCATTTGATCTTTTCCAACAGGGATAACTTCTGCATCATAAAGTAAAATATCTGCAGCCATTAACATTGGATAGGTAAACAATCCAGCATTAACATCATCTAAACGATCTGCTTTATCTTTAAAAGAGTGTGCCAGCGTTAGTCTTTGATATGGGTAAAAACAATTTAGATACCAAGTTAACTCTGTTACTTGTGGAATATCGCTTTGGCGGTAAAAAACAGTAGTATTTATATCAAGGCCAAAGGCTAGCCATGTTGCTGCGGTAGCATAGGTGTTTTCTTTAAGGAGCTTCCCGTCTTTTATTTGAGTTAGCGAATGCATATCTGCAATAAAGAAAAACGATTCGTTTTTTGGGTCAGCAGCCAAATCTATTGCTGGTAAAATTGCCCCTAATATATTTCCTAAATGTGGTGTTCCCGTGCTTTGTATTCCTGTAAGTATTCTCGCCATCGTCTATATTGCCCGTTTTGGGTTTGATATCTATTATTTCTTGGTGTTTTTTCACCAATTTTCAGCAAAGGTAAAAGAAATCACATAAAAGTGGATAAAATTATTATTTTTGATGTTATGGTAAAAATTTTCCAAAAAATACTTTTGTTGTTATGGAGGATATGGTTTTATATTCTTGTGACACTTCCAATATTAGTTTTCTTTCCGCTGCTTTTTGTTTTTAGCATATCTGAGCGTTGGTATCCGCAGTTTTTTTGGGTGGCAAGAAACCTATGGGCAAATACTATTATTTATGGGATGGGTTTAATACCCATTGTAAAAAAAGTGGAAGTATTAGAAAAGGGAAAAAGCTATATGTTGGTTGCAAACCATACCAGCATGTTAGATATTATGCTGATGTTAAAATGCAGTAAAAATCCATTTGTATTTGTTGGCAAAAAAGAATTAAGTAAACTTCCTATTTTCGGATATTTTTATAAACGTGTTTGTATTTTGGTAGATAGAGAAAGCGCAAAAAGTAGAACAGGCGTTTATTTAAGAGCACAACGAAGGTTAAAGCAAGGTGTTAGTATTTGTATTTTTCCAGAAGGAGGTGTTCCAGATGAAAGTCTGATGATGGATACCTTTAAGGATGGAGCTTTTAATTTAGCCATTGCACATAAAATACCTGTTGTGCCTATGACTTTTATGGATAATAAAAAACGTTTCCCATTTACTTTTTTTAAAGGTAGTTTGGGGAAAATGCGGGTTTTTATGCACGAGTTTGTGTCTACAACGTCTTTGGTAGCCGAGGATAAAACGATGCTAAAAGATAAGGTCAGGGCAATAATTTTAGAGCCTTTGGAGCGAGGGTGATTTTTTTTTTGCTTGTAATTTGTCACGTTTTTTAATGCATACTTGTCCTTATAATAGTTTTTAATTTTTAAACTTAAAATTGAGATGGATTATCAGAGAAGTTTATTTCCCTATGCATATAATATTTTAGGAACAATAGAGGACGCTAAAGATATTGTGCAAGATGTATTGGCTGGATATTTTTCTAGGGAAAACCCACATGTGCAACATGAAAACTCCTATTTGACCAAAGCAGTAATTAATAGAGCAATTACCCAAAAGAAAAAAAACGACAAATTTGAAAGGGCAAAAAATTGGCTTCCCGAACCTGTTTCTACTGTTACCACAGATGCTACAATTGTAGCTAAGGAATTACTTTCCTATTCGTTATTGGTTTTATTAGAGCAGTTATCGGTAAAAGAAAGAGCGGTTTTTATTTTAAAAGAAGCATTTGATTATTCTCATAAAGAGATTGCCGATAGCATCGCTATTACAATTGAAAACTCTAGAAAACTCTTGAGTAGAGCAAGAACAAAGCTTAAATATTTTAAAGAAGAGCAGCAAACAGATAGTAATTTGAGTCTACCACTTTATATGGAGCGCTATATAAATGTTATTAAAAATGGGGAGCTAGCTAGTTTAGAAAAAATGCTTTCCGATGAGATAGCTCTAGTTGCTGATGGAGGTAAGGATATTAATGTTGTTAGGGCATTTACTTTTGGCGTAAAACAGGCATCAAAATTACTGTTGTATGTGTATAAAACGTTTCAAACAGGACATAAGGTTGTGGTTGGTCAGGTTAACCATCAGCCAGCATTATTGTTTTATAAAGATAACGTCTTGTTTAATTGTCAGGTATTTGAGTTCCATCAGGGTAAAATAAAACGATTGTTTTCTGTTATTGATCCTGATAAACTTGGGTTAATTATTTAGTACCCTGTCACGTTTTGACTTGCTGTTTTGTCTTAGTATTGAATATTAAGATAAAAACAGATGAAAACATTGTTAAGAATTGATTGTAGTTCTAGAGTTTTAGGATCTCACTCTAGAGAATTGGCCTCTTATTTCGAGCAAACATGGAAAAGAGATAACCCAACAGGAAAAGTTATTTATAGAGACTTGCTGCAAACCAAATTACCGCATATTGAAAATGCAACAATAGAAGGGTTTTACACTCCCAAAGCTCAAATGTCTACAGTAGTTATTGCTGCAACAGCTTTGTCAGACTCGCTCATTGAAGAGTTGAAATCTGTTGATGAATTGCTTATTAGTACTCCTTTATATAATTTAAATGTACCATCAAATTTAAAGGCTTATTTTGATCAGGTGATCAGAATAGGAGAGACATTTACAATGAATAGTAATGGTTATGAAGGATTATTGAAAGGTAAAAAAGCATATTTAATTACTGTCAAAGGAGGAATGTATAGAGGTACAGCAATGGAGTCCTTGGATTTTCAAGAGGCATATTTAAAAGTGATATTGGTACATATGGGAATTACTGTTGATACTATGCTTTCTCTGGAAGGAACCAGTGACGAAAAAGTAAGAGAGCTTAACAAACAGGAAATCCAGAATAGAATAACAGCGTTAAATTTATAATGATGAAAAAGGACTATTTTAATGATGTTTTAGAGAATAATGGGCTGTTGGTTAAACCTAATGAAGGGGAACAATTTGCAATGAATGGGTTAACACTTACTTTTAAAGTTACAAGCGAACATTCTAATGATCAGTTGGGGGTTTATGAAATAAGATTGGCGCCAATGGCAATAGGAGCAAAGTTGCATTACCATAGGTTTATGGATGAAACCTTTATTGTGAATAAAGGAGTGCTAACAATGCAAATAGGAGACAAAGAATACAAGGCAGGGGCTGGTACTGTTGCATATGCTCCTAGATTTACTCCCCATTCTTTTAGGAATGATACCGAAGAGGAGGTTGTACTTACCTTATTGTTTAATCCATCTCAAAAAAGAGAAGGTTTTTTTAGGGGATTACATCAGACATTACAAAAAACACCTATAGACCCACAGCAATACCTAAAGTTGTATAATAAGTATGATAGTTTCCCTGTAGATACTTCTAATATGCTTCCTGTAAGGGATGATGGTGAATTGTAATTTGTTTTAGCCCTGATAGTAACGACAGCTTTTTTAAAATTTTTTCTTTTAAAAAACTATAGTGAATAGCAGGAAATAGCTCCAAAAAATAAAAACGTCCCTGAGTATGGGACGTTTCTAGTAAGGAATCATATTTTTTGATGATGATACCTAACTAACCTAAAACTAAAACTTGAATTTAATTCCCGTGTGTACACCTAAAGAATAGGGATTGAAACTTCCGTTTGTATCGGAAAATGTATTCAATTGGTACTTAAACATGGGTTCTAAATTTATTAATATTTTTTTTGAGATTTTATAATCCAATCCGATTCCGATATTGGTGCTAAAGTTAAGACTGTTTACGGTATTGGATTCTCCCATTTTGGTAACTAGATCTTGAGACTCTAATAGAACACTATTTTTAGTAAGGAATAGTGTGCTTAGTCCACCAATAACATGTAATCCTAGTTTTTTATTTATGACGCTATAGCTTACTTCTAATGGCACTTCTAAGTAAGAGAATTCTTGAATAATGTCTCCTTCGAGAATAGGTGTTCGGGCAGCTGTATCTGCAAGTTCTTTTCTTTTATCTATAAGTTGATCGTTAGCTGCTGCAATTGCATTTTCTTTAGTATATACAATAATATTTTCGGCCTGAGATTCGTAGTTGATACTGCTGATATCATTAATATTGTCTTTAGAAGTAGTAAAGAGAATATCATTAGTATTGTATCCGAAGTTAACATTGTTGATTCCAGAACGAATACTTATTTTTTCGCTGATATTATAAGCAATATTGATACCGTAGCTTAGGTTTACATTTCCAGATTTAGAGTTTTCAGAAAATTCAGCACTTATAGGAGATCCTTCTCCAAACCCACTATAATATACGGGTGCAATATTGGGAATTAATGTCCACTTTGATTTTTTTAACTCGATATTTTCTACAAGCTCTTCCTCTTCTATTTCTTTAATAGCATCTAATAATGATTTTTTTTGAGAATCGGGAGTTTTGTTTTCTGCAATAGCTTCTTCTTTTTCTTGAGATAAAGAAGCATTGGTTGTATTGTTGCTATCTGATGCAGAAACACGTGTGCTGTGGGTATTGCTTTCTGTTTTTTGCTTTTTATCTTCAGTTTCTAGGACAGTATTTTTACTTGTATTTAGAGCTAGAGCATTATTTTTCTTTGGGTTGTTGTTGTTTAGAACTACCTCTTTCTTACGGTTTAGATTTGCAGGGTTGTTATTGGTTTTTGTATTGTTATCAGTTATAGCGTTGTTTTGGTCTTTTTTATTAGTTTTTTCTTTTTTAGGCACTTGGTTTTCTTCTATAGCAACAGCATTATTGGTATTCTTTTCAAAATTAATAGTAGGATTATTAGGGGTGCTACTTCTTGTTTTATTACTATTGTTATCCTTTGTTGGTGATTTTTCTGTATTGGTTAATGGGGTGTCGTTATTATTTGGAATAGAAGAATTTGAAAAATCAGAAGTAGATGTTATGTAGAATAATACAGCAAGTACAGCCGCAATGCCACCAAGTCGCCACCAGATTGGGATAATTCTTCTCTCTTTTTCTTTTTCGTCTAAGCGACTGGCAATTCCGTCCCATAATTCTTTTTCAGGAACAGGATCAAAATCCTTGAACTTCTCCTGAAATAGGCGGTCAATATTTTTTTTATGGTCATTCATTATAACGTCTTCACTATTTCTGTGATATTGTTTTCTGTAATTTTATCTTTTAAAATCTTTCTAGCTCTGGCTAAATTAGATTTTGAGGTGCCGATAGATATTTTTAATAGCTCAGCAATTTCTTTATGGGAATACCCATCCAAAACATACATATTAAACGATAATCTATATTTATCTGGTAATTCTTGTATTAGTTGCAATAGGTAATCTATTGATATGTTTTCTTCATCTTCTTCATCTATCAAAGTAATACTATCTGCTATTTCTTCTGTTACCAATTCAAATACCGGTGTTGTTCTGTATTTTTGCAAGACAGTATTTACAGCTATTCTTCTTATCCAGCCTTCGAAAGCGCCTTTAGCATTGTATTGTTCCATTTTGTTAAAAATGGTCACAAAGCTATCTTGCAGATTATCTTTTGCTTCTGCTTGATTTCTAGAATATTTAAGACAAACACTATAAATTTTATTGCTAAACAAATTGTATAGTTCCTCTTGTGCTTTTCTATCCTTCTTTTTACATTTTCCTATGAGCTGTTCTAAACTCAATATTATTAATTTTTAAGACTGTTTTTATTTATAGGAACTGCAATTTCTAAGAACTCATCATTTCCGCCTTCGTCCTTTCCTGTCCAAAACCTAAAAAGATAGTCCTTTGTGTAGATAACTTCAAAATTAAAAGAAGATTCTACCATTTCTATTTTTTCTGTACAAATTACATCATCAAGTACAGAGCCAACAACAACAACATTACGTTCTGTAGTAGCGGTATCATAAATATCAAAGCCCTTAAAATAAGTACAGCTGTTTGGTCTTATAAATGTAACCTTTATTTCGTAAACTTCTCCAAAGTTAAAATCTTCAGGAAGTTCTACGCTTTCTACTTGTAATGAGGAAAAATGAAAGTTTACGTCATCTTCGGCAGGAGAACAGGAGTATTGTAGGCTACAGAATACTACTGTAATTAAAAATATAATCTTTTTCATGCGTTTGTGCTTGAGGTTTTTTAAACGATCAAATGCTTTTATGAGAAACCAACAGTATTGTTGATCTTTCGTTTTGCATGCTCGTTTGTTTCATTGCTTTTTTTAATAGATGCAATGTTTTAGAAAAGGTTGCGTTATAAAAGCAAAAAACTCTCTAATAAATTTAGAGAGTTTTTTTTGAATGTTAAAAAAAAAGAGCTGTACTATTCTTTTATTGCAGTAATAGCAGCTTTAATTTTTTCTTCTAATTCTTCTAAAAGTTCTGGGTTGTCAAGTAGTAATGCTTTTACAGCATCTCTTCCTTGCCCTAATTTTGTATCTCCATAGCTAAACCATGATCCACTCTTTTTGATGATTTCATAATCAACACCAATATCCAGGATTTCACCTACTTTAGAGATGCCTAGTCCGTACATGATATCAAATTCGGCTAGTCTAAATGGTGGGGCTACTTTGTTTTTTACAACTTTTACTCTTGTTTTATTCCCCATTACATTACCTTCAGTATCTTTAATCTGTGTAGATCTTCTGATATCTATTCTTACCGAAGCATAAAATTTTAGGGCATTACCACCAGTAGTTGTTTCTGGATTTCCGAACATCACACCAATCTTTTCACGCAATTGGTTAATGAATATTACAGTACATTTGGTTTTGCTAATACTACCAGTAAGTTTTCTAAGCGCTTGTGACATTAAACGAGCATGAAGACCCATTTTAGAATCTCCCATTTCTCCTTCAATTTCACTTTTTGGAGTAAGTGCAGCTACAGAATCAATAACAACAATGTCAATTGCTCCAGATCTAATAAGGTTGTCTGCAATTTCTAATGCTTGTTCTCCATTATCAGGCTGAGAGATAATTAAATTATCAATATCAACTCCTAATTTTTCGGCATAAAAACGATCAAATGCATGTTCTGCATCTATAAATGCTGCAATACCACCTGCTTTTTGTGCTTCGGCAATTGCATGTAATGTTAGTGTGGTCTTACCAGAAGATTCTGGACCATATATTTCAACAACTCTTCCTCTTGGGTATCCGCCAACTCCTAATGCTAGATCAATTCCTAGTGATCCCGAAGAAATTACTTCTACATTTTCTACAACGGTATCTCCCATCTTCATTACCGCACCTTTACCATAGGCTTTATCTAGTTTGTCTAGTGTAAGTTTTAGGGCTTTTAGTTTTGCTTCTTTTTCTGCGCTCATCTGTTCTGTGAATATATCAGGATTTGACATTTGTTTTTGGAAATCTTTTTGCTAAAATAGTGTTTCTTTTTTAGCTGTCTATATAATTTTATGAAATCAATACAATAGCTTATGTTTTTTTCCGAAAAGTTTCTTTTTATGCTAGTTAATACTTGTGTTTTTACTTTTTTTTAAATTTTATTTATTTTTTGACGCAACCTTTTCTAAAACATTGCATCTAAGTAAAAAGCAATGGTAATACAGATGAAAAGTTTGCAAACATCTTTCATTTCTATATTTAGCAATAAGTCCATTTCCGTTTGTGGTAATGGTTTGTTAGATGGCGGCTAGCTACGTTGTTATTAAGAATAATTAGTAAAACACAATTATTATAACAACGAGTTAGCTATTAAAGAGCCTTTGTAAAGCTAAACAAAGGCTCTTTTTATTTGCCATAAAATCTAATAATAGTACTTTTGCAGCTAAACCAATAAGAGAAATAATTGGTTTTTTAACTCTTAATAAATTAATATAGCATGCAACTGTATAATAAATTAAGTGCAAAAGAAAGAGCAACGTTAATTGAAGAAGCGGGAAAAGACCGCTTAACAATCTCTTTTTATCAATATGCACATATTCAAAATCCAACACTTTTTAGAAATCACCTGTTTATTGCTTGGAACGATATTGATGTTTTAGGTAGAATATATATAGCAAAAGAGGGCATAAATGCTCAGTTATCGGTGCCAGCAGAAAACTTTGATACTTTCAAGGCACATTTAGATAGTATCTCTTTTTTAAAACACATACGCCTTAATATCGCAGTAGAACAAGACAATAAGTCTTTTTTAAAGCTAAAAGTAAAGGTGAGACATAAAATTGTTGCCGACGGACTTGATGATGATACCTTTGATGTTACTGATATGGGGGTACATCTAAAAGCAAATGAATTTAATACTATTTTAGAAGATCCAAATACCGTTTTGGTAGATATGAGAAATCATTACGAAAGCGAAATCGGTCATTTTAAAGGTGCAGTAACTCCTGATGTGGATACCTTTAGGGATTCTTTGGATATTATTGAAGAAGACCTTAAAGATAGTAAAGAAGATAAAAACCTTGTGATGTATTGTACTGGTGGAATCCGATGCGAAAAAGCTAGTGCATATTATAAGCATAAAGGGTTTAAAAATGTATTTCAATTAGAAGGAGGAATCATTAACTACGTACGTCAAGTAAAAGCAGAAGGCTTAGAAAACAAATTCCAAGGAAAGAATTTTGTGTTTGACCACAGAAAAGGCGAACGTATTTCTGATGATGTTATTTCTAGCTGCCACCAATGTGGAGAAGCTTGTGATGAGCATGTTAATTGTGCTAATGAAGCTTGTCATTTGTTGTTTTTGCAATGCAGATCTTGTCAAGAAAAAATGAATATGTGTTGTTCTAATGAATGTAAAGAAACTGAAGCATTGCCATATGAGGAACAAAAAGAGTTGAGACGTGGAAAGTCCCTAAGCAATAAAATCTTTAAAAAAGGGCGCTCAGAAGTGCTGAAATTCAAAAAATAACTCAAAAACACAATTTTTAAGCTTAAAAACTAAAGGTGATTCCAAGTCCATTTCCTTTTATCGCAATGTTTAGTTTTTTATAATGTGATGAAGTAATACGTGTAGAAGAGTTGTAATATGCAATAGCACTTTTTGCTTTTCTATTGGCTTTTAGTGTTATCGGAATGGTAACAAGCGCTAAGCCTATACCAATTCCTACTATGGTGAAATCGGGCTGATCTCCTAAAAAAGTAGAGACAACAGTATAGCCGATTAAAACACCGCCAGCACCGCTAATACTATTGCTTATTATTGTGTTTCTGCGTGCGCTTTTTATCAGCAATAGGGCTTCACTATTATGTCGCATTATGGTAACGAGATCACGCATAGATTTTCGTTCTTCGTTTTGCAAATATTTATAACCGTTAAAAGATGGTAGTATTTCAATTGTTTGCGCATAAGAACAAGTCAAAGAAGTGATAATAAAACTTATAAAAAGTATTGTTTTTTTCATTTTTTGAATATGGACATTAAGATAAGTATCAAAAGTAATTTTCGCTGATTATTTAGTTTAATAACCTTTAAGTGTAGGTGGATTGATATATAATGGGTTTTAAGAGGAAATAAGTAAAAAAGAACTCTTTTCTTGCTTTGGTTTTTGCCGCTTTTTACCTTCGAAATAGCATAGTAAATTAAAAAAGTTATCTTTACGCATATAATTTTATTTATGAACCTTAAAGAAGTGCTTTAGGAAGTTAGTTTTTAAGTGTCGTGTTTTGTGAGCTATAGTTTTTTTATAAACATTATATCCTTCATTTTTTGTGTAATAACACAAACTAAGATTACGACTTAAAATTACTTTTTTTAGATCATTGCTTCTTCAATATATATATTAATATGGGTTGTAGTAGTTGCGCTAGTGGCGCTGGCGGACAACCAAAAGGATGCAAGAACAATGGAACTTGCGGAACTGATGGTTGTAACAAACTTACTGTTTTTGACTGGCTTTCCAACATGTCGTTACCAAATAGCGATAAGCCTTTTGATTGCTTAGAAGTTAGATTTAAAAATAGTAGAAAAGAATTTTTTAGAAATACCAATAACCTTTCTTTGGCAATAGGCGATGTTGTTGCTACCGAGTCCTCACCAGGACATGATGTAGGTATTGTAACCCTTACTGGAGAATTGGTAAAGGTACAAATGAAGAAAAAAAAGGTAGACTATACCGATGAGAATCTTCCAAAAGTATACAGAAAGGCATCACAAAAAGACGTAGATATTTGGAGGAAATCTAGAGATAGAGAACCAGAAATTCAAAAAAGATCTCGAGAATTGGCAATAGCATTAGCCCTTAAGATGAAAATCTCTGATGTAGAATTTCAAGGAGACGGTTCTAAGGCTACATTTTATTATACTGCAGAAGAACGTGTAGATTTTAGGCAGCTAATAAAAGATATGGCAAAGTCTTTTAGCATTCGAATAGAAATGCGTCAAATTGGATACCGACAAGAAGCCCAGCGACTTGGAGGAATTGGGTCTTGCGGAAGAGAACTTTGTTGTTCTACATGGTTAACAGATTTCAGGTCTGTGAGTACTTCAGCTGCAAGATATCAGCAATTGTCTTTAAATCCTCAGAAATTAGCAGGGCAATGTGGTAAACTTAAATGCTGCCTTAATTATGAATTGGATGTGTATTTGGATGCCTTAGAGGACTTTCCAAAACAAGAAACCAAATTATTTACTGAAAAAGGAATGGCTACTTGTCAAAAGATAGACATTTTTGAAGGTATGATGTGGTTTGCATACAAAGATGATTGGATGAACTGGCATAAGCTTACAACAAAGCAGGTTCATGAAATTATGAGTCTAAACAGGAAAAAAGATACAGTTGCCAGCCTTGAAGAGTATTCTTTTGAGTTGATAGTAGATAAAGAAACTAATTTCGAAAATGTTGTTGGGAAAGATAGTCTTACCCGTTTTGATGCACCAAAAGGGAAGCGTAGAAAAGGAAATAACAACAATAAGAAAAGAAATAACCGAAAAACCCCCCATCAGAAAACAAATAAATCTACAAAGAATGCTTAAAAAAGCACTTTTATTTTGTGTATTTATAACACTATTTTCTTGTGATTCTAAAACAGTTTTTAGTTCTTATTCTTCCATCTCTAATGGAGAATGGGATAAGGATAATGTAGTTTCTTTTGCTATAAAAGATATTGATACCTTAGCAAAGCACAACGCTTTTATTAATATTAGAAACGATAAAAGCTATGCCTATAGCAACCTACACCTTATAATTGCTGTAAATTATCCAAATGGCAATGTTGTAAAAGATACATTAGAGTATCAAATGGCAAAACCAAATGGAGAATTTTTGGGTGAAGGTTATGCTTCTGTCAAAGAAAATAAATTATGGTACCCTCATAACATCGATTTTTCCACTTTTGGCGTATATACCATAGAGATTTCTCATGCAATGCGAAGAAATGGTGTGGTATCAGGAGTTTCAAAGTTAGAAGGCATTACCGATGTAGGCTTTCAAATTGAAAAAATTGAAAAATAAAGCATAAATGACAACGAAGACGAAGAAAAAAGGAGCAGTTGCATCTTTTGGGAAATTTATTAAATGGTTTTGGATTCTATTTCTAGGAGGAGCTTTTACAGTAGCCCTTGTTTTCTTACTCGCTTCTTGGGGGTATTTTGGTGATATGCCAACTTTTGATCACCTAGAAAACCCACAAACAAATTTAGCATCACAAGTAATATCTAGTGATGGAAAAGTATTGGGTAAATATTATCTTAACGATAATAGAACTCCTGTTGAGTATAAAGACTTACCAGATCATTTGGTGAATGCATTAGTAGCAACAGAAGATGCACGTTTTTTTGAACATGCCGGAATAGATGCCAGAGGAACACTTAGGGCCTTTGTCTATTTAGGATCAAAAGGAGGGGCTAGTACTATAACACAACAGTTGGCAAGGCAGCTTTTTGTAGGTGTTAGACTTAAAAACAAGTTCGAAGCCGTTCAGCAAAAAATAAAGGAATGGGTTATTGCAACGCGATTAGAAAGACAATATACCAAAGAAGAGATCGTAGCAATGTATTTTAATATCTATGATTTTAATAATGCTGCTGATGGAATCCGATCTGCTTCTAGAATTTATTTCGGAAAAGAACCTAGCAAGCTTAAAATAGAAGAATCTGCAATGTTGGTAGGAATGTTTAAGAACTCTACACTTTACAATCCAAGACCACATAGGAATCCAGTTGGTACAAAAAACAGAAGAAATGTAGTGCTAGCTCAGATGGCTAAATATGAATATATCACGGTAAAAGAAAAGGACTCTTTACAAGCTTTAGACATGAGGCTAAATTACAGACCAGAAAATCATACCGATGGACCAGCGCCATATTTTAGAATGCATTTAAGGTCTTTCTTAAATAAATGGAAGGCAAAAGAGGAGAATAAAAAGGAAGATGGTTCCGAATACAATATCTATTTAGATGGATTAAAAGTATATACAACCATCGATTCTAGGATGCAGAAAAATGCAGAAGATGCCGTAACTAAGCATATGAGTAACCTGCAAAAAGAATTTTTTCATCAAAATACTCCCGATCGAAATAAGACAGCTCCATTTTTGAATTTAAAAACTAAAGAAATTGATCGTATCATGGAGCGTGCGATGAAAACTTCACCACGATGGAAATCTTTAAAAGCAAAAGGCAGATCTGAAAAAGAAATTAGAGCTTCTTTTAATAAAAAGGCACCAATGACTGTATTTACTTGGAATACGGAAAGTAGAGACAAGGATACTATAATGACTCCGTTAGATTCTATTCGGTATTACAAATTTTTCCTGAGGGCGGCAATGATGTCTATGGAACCACAATCAGGACATGTAAAAGCTTGGGTAGGTGGTATCAATTATAAGCATTTTCAATACGATCAGGTATACAGAGGAGCAAGACAGGCTGGGTCAACATTTAAGCCTTTTGTATATGCAGCAGCAATTGACCAATTGCGTTTATCTCCTTGCGATTCTGTAACGGATATTAGAGTATGTATTGAAGCAGATAAATATGGGAATCCAGAACCTTGGTGTCCTCGTAATTCTGATGGAAAGTACACTGGAAAAAGTAAAACGCTTAAAAGTGCATTGGCAAATTCTGTCAACTCTATTACAGCAAAATTAATGGATGAGGTAGGCCCTGGTCCAGTAATTAAAATTGCCAAAAATTTGGGAATTAAAGCAGATATCCCAGAAGTACCTTCAATTGCTTTAGGAACAGCAGATGTTACTGTTCATGAAATGGTTGGTGCCTATGGTACTTTTGCAAACCAAGGAGTTTATGTGGAGCCTGTTATTGTAACAAGGATTGAAGATAAAAATGGACTGGTATTGTATGAGTATACGCCAAAAACCAAAGATGTGCTTAGTGAAGATGTGGCTTATGCTATGGTGAACTTAATGGAAGGTGTGGTACAATCTGGATCTGGTGGAAGATTAAGACATACTTATAAAAAGACAGACCGCGTTTATAAAGAGGTGATAACTGGATATCCTTACGAACTTACAAATCCTATAGCTGGTAAAACAGGAACTACCCAAAACCAGAGTGATGGTTGGTTTATGGGAATGGTACCAAATTTGGTAACAGGAGTTTGGGTTGGTGGTGACGAGAGAGCTACTCACTTTAAATCTATAACTTATGGACAAGGAGCTTCCATGGCATTACCTATTTGGGGAATGTATATGAAAGCCAATTATGCAAATAAAGATTTGGAGATATCGGATAAGGCTTTTAAAAGGCCAAAAGGACTTTCTATCAGTGTTGACTGTGCTAAAAAAGCAAAAGAAGATGCAGAAGAAAGAGACGAGTATGAAAATGGTTTGGATGGTCTAGATGATTTTTAGCGGAAACATACTTCGTGCCTTCGGGGCAAGGTTGTTAATAACAAATCACTAGTTAACTTATATAAAGGTTGAGATTCATTCTCAGCCTTTTTTCGTATTCAACAATTCTTTTTATATCTTTAAATATTACAACTTACATGAACAAGTGTTCATGTTTTGTCATAATTTTTGTAAATTCGGACTTAAATAGTTTTTTATATGATTTCTAGAACAGTTAAGAATGTAGAAGAAGCCTTAGTAGGTGTTACCAATGGCATGACTTTTATGTTGGGTGGATTTGGACTCTGTGGTATTCCTGAAAATGCAATAGCAGCATTGGTAAAATTGGGAATAAAAGATATTACTTGTATTTCTAATAATGCTGGAGTGGACGATTTTGGTTTGGGATTGTTATTGCAACAAAAACAAATTAAAAAAATGGTGTCTTCTTATGTAGGTGAAAACGATGAATTTGAGCGTCAGATGTTGAGTGGTGAATTGGATGTTGAGCTAATTCCACAAGGAACATTAGCAGAACGTTGTAGAGCTGCACAAGGAGGTTTTCCTGCTTTTTATACACCTGCAGGTTATGGTACAGAAGTAGCTGAAGGAAAAGAGACTAGAGAGTTTAATGGAAAGATGTATGTATTGGAACATGCTTTTAAAGCTGATTTTGCTTTTGTAAAAGCTTGGAAAGGTGATACAGCTGGTAATTTAATATTTAAGGGAACAGCACGTAATTTTAATCCATGCATGTGTGGTGCTGCTAAAATTACTGTTGCTGAGGTAGAAGAATTAGTGCCTGCAGGAACCTTGAACCCAGATGAAGTACATGTGCCTGGAGTTTTTGTAAAGCGTATTTTTCAAGGTGCTCATTACGAGAAAAGAATAGAACAACGTACAGTTAGAACAAGAGAATAAACTGTTTATAAATACTTAAAAGTATAGAGCAGGTATTGCTCTTTTAAAAATATAACACCATTATGTTAGATAAAAAAGGAATAGCACAACGCATAGCTCAGGAATTACAAGACGGTTTTTTTGTAAACCTAGGAATTGGAATCCCTACTTTAGTGGCAAATTATATTCCTAAAAATATTGAAGTAGAATTTCAAAGCGAAAATGGAGTGCTAGGTATGGGGCCTTTTCCTTTTGATGGAGAAGAAGATGCTGATATAATTAATGCTGGAAAACAAACGATAACCACCTTAAATGGTGCTTCTTTTTTTGATTCGGCAACGAGTTTTAATATGATTAGAGGGCAACATATAGATTTAACTATTTTGGGGGCAATGGAGGTAGCTGAAAATGGAGATATAGCCAATTGGAAGATTCCTGGAAGGATGGTAAAAGGAATGGGTGGCGCTATGGATCTAGTTGCTTCTGCAGAAAATATTATTGTAGCAATGATGCATACCAATAAACGTGGAGAGTCAAAAATACTAGACAAATGTTCCCTGCCACTTACTGGTGTTAACTGTGTTAAGAAAGTAGTTACAAATTTGGCTGTATTAGAAGTTACCGATAAAGGATTTTTATTATTAGAAAGAGCACCAGGTGTTTCTGTAGAAGAAATAAAAGAGGCAACTGCTGGCACATTAATTGTTGAAGGTACTATTCCAGAAATGAAATTCAGTTAGTTATATAAGAGGTTAATAGTCGCTTTTAGTGATAAACACTACTTTTTCAATTGCATTCACAACATTATTTTTTAAATAAGGTTTTTATGTAATACATTTATGTTGAATAAGTTATTAACCCCCACACCTAACAAGTAAATCTTATGGAAAATTCAAATTTCACCTCGGCTATGGACATGCAAAATAATGGAACTGGTTTTGTTTCTAATGTAAAATCTTCATTTACCTTTATTGGAAACATTTTTAGATTGGCAAGAAAAATAATGATGTTTTAAGAAAACGTTTTTTCTTGTCTAATAAATTCCCTTCGGAATAGCGTCTATTAGTTTTTTTGTATACTCTTTTTTTGGATTTGAGTAGATAGTATCTGCATCTCCTTCCTCTTCAATTTTCCCTTTATTCATTACTATAAGTTGATCAGACATGTATTTTACTACTGACAGGTCATGTGATATAAAAATATAAGTAAATCCGTGCTTTTCTTTTAAGTCATTTAGCAAATTTAGCACTTGTGCCTGCACAGAAATATCAAGTGCAGAAACCGACTCATCGCAAATAATAAGTTTTGGCTGAATTGCAATAGTTCTTGCAATTCCAATACGTTGTCGCTGTCCACCGCTGAATTCGTGAGGATATCTATTATAATGTGACGCCTCTAATCCTACGCTTTCTAAAATCGAAATAGCTTTTTCTTTTCGTTCTTTTTGAGAGTGATACAAGCTAAATGTTTTCATGGGCTCTGTAATAGCTAAACCTACTTTTATTCTTGGATTTAAGGAAGAGTAAGGATCTTGAAAAATTATTTGAATGTCCTTTCGTAACGCACGCATTTCGGCATTGGAAAGGTTGGTAATATCATTCCCTCTATAAACAATTTGTCCTGCAGTAGCTTTATCTAATTGTAGGATGGCATTTCCTAGTGTAGATTTTCCACAACCACTCTCTCCTACCAGGCCTAATGTTTCCCCTTCATAAAGTTTAAAACTTACATTATTAACAGCCTTAAAAGCTGCTTTTTTTCCTAGAAACCCAGATTTGGAAAAATATGTCTTTTCCAAGTTGTTAATCACTAATAGTGGAGGCTTTGCATACAACTGCTCATGATGTTTTTTTCTTTGTACCGATGTTACTTGCTCTTCATTAAAAGATTCGGAATAGAAATCGGCTATAGTTGGTAGCTTTTTTAGACGTACGTCTAGTGCTGGTTTAGCATTTAGCAAGGCTTTAGTATAGCTTTCTTTTGGATTGCTAAATATGGTTTTGGCATCACCTTTCTCAACAATTTTACCTTTATACATCACCACTATAGTATCGGCAATTTCAGAAACTAATGCCAGGTCATGAGTTATAAAAATAATACCCATTCCGGTTTCTTGCTGCAATGCTTTTAAGAGTAAAATTATTTCTTTTTGTACTGTAACATCTAATGCGGTTGTTGGTTCATCTGCAATTAGCAATTTGGGTTTACACGCTATTGCCATAGCAATCATAACCCGCTGTTTTTGCCCGCCACTTATTTCGTGTGGATAGCTATTGTACATACGTTCTGGAGTAGGCAGTTTTACTTTTTCGAATAGTGATAAAACTTCAGTTTTTATGGCTTTAGCACTTAATGAGGTATGCTGTTTTAAAATCTCTGCAACTTGGTATCCACAACTTAATGATGGATTTAGAGAACTCATTGGCTCTTGAAAAATCATGGCAATCTCATTTCCTCTAATTTTTCTAAATTCCTTTTCGGATAAAGAACTGAGGTCTTTCCCATCAAAACGAACTTCGTCAACTTTTATTTGAGCCGTTTTTTTTGATAGTAAGCCTAATATAGCCAACGAGGAAACAGATTTTCCGCTCCCCGATTCTCCTACAATACCTAATATTTTGTTTTTCTCAAGCCTATACGATATGTTTTCAACTACCCAATTAGTAGTGGTATCAGTGTTAAAGCCGATAGATAAATTTTTAATACTAAGTAAGTCGGTATCCATAAAAGTGAAAACTAGTTGGCATAAAAATACTAAAAAGAAACGATGTGATAAGGCTTCTAATAATTCAGATTGATAAATTAATAGCGTATCTTACTACTTATAAAAATGTATATGGATCAATAATAAGGTAAAATAATGAAAGAAAGTATAGTTTTTAGAAAAGCATCTCTAGATGACCTCGCTGAAGTTATGTCTTTGGCAATTACAACTTTTACAGCTACATACGAGTCTGATAATGATCCTAAGGATTTTAAAAAGTACTTGGATAGCCATTTTAATGAGGAATTAATTTCAGAACAACTTGTTAACCCCAAAGTACATTACTACTTAGCTTTTTTAGATAAGAGCTGTATAGGTTACTTTAAGTTAAATGAAACTCCTTTTCAGACAGAAACTGTGGAAGGGGATTGTATAGAGTTGGAACGTATTTATTTACTAAAGACACATCAGAAGAGAGGATTTGGGCTAGAACTTATTACTAAGGCCAAGGAGATTGCTGTAGCAAAAGAAGTAGATTATTTATGGCTTGGCGTATGGGAAAAAAATCCTATTGCAGTTGCTTTTTATAGGCGAAATGGATTTTCAATTTTTGATACCCATATATTTATGATCGGTTATGAGAAACAAGTTGACTATTTAATGAAAATAGACTTGTAAAAAACTATATTTGATCTGTAATCGGTATAAGGTTATTTTAAGAAATAACTGTAGTTAAAAATAGGTTTTCTTAAAGTTGATGATAAAAATACTATGCCTATAACTTCTGTATTAAAAACAATTTAAAGCTGTATGAGATTAAAAATTATCCTTGTTCTTACGTTAACTAATTTTATGCTTTTTGGATGCAAACAAAAAGAAAGTTTAGCGATAAAAACTACTAATTACTTTGAAGTTGTTAGGTCAGAATTTAAAGGTGATGTTGCCTTAGAAACAACAGCTTTTGTAGAAAAATATTGGAGAGTTGCTGGTAATACTGGATTTAATAAAACGGTATATCATATCGTTTCTAAGTTAGAAACTGCTGGTTATATAATTGAAGAAAAAGCTACAGTCAAGGATAGATTTACCTATAGAATAGAAAAAAGAGCATTAAAAAACCCTACTTGGGAGCCTGTAGATGCAAGTCTTTCTTTTGCAGATACTGGTGCTTCTATTTTAGAACATAAAACGAATAGAAATATGATATTTTTAAATTCGTTTTCTACTCCTAAAGAAGGGATAACAGGAGAAATTCTTTATATAGAAAATAAAGAAGCATTAGAAAAAGCCGATTTTAAAGGGAAAATTGTATTTGCAGAGATGAGTCCATTCTCACTTTATAAAAAAGCTATAGTTGAAGGTGGAGCAATAGGGATTATTACTTATAATAACCCTTCATACTTACAACCAGAGAAAAACACAACTTCTATTCAATTTAGATCACTGCCATATAATGAAAAAGCAAAGCCATGGGGAATAGCGCTTTCTTATGCCGCAAAAGAGAAGCTTAAAACAGCAATTGCTAAAGGTGTAGTTAAGGTCAATGTAAAGATTGAGACCAAAATTTACCCTTCAGAAGAACTTACTGTTGTGGCAAATGTTAAAGGGGAAAGCTTGGCAAACGAAAGCTTGGTGTTTAGTGCCCATATTCAAGAACCAGGGGCTAATGATAATGCTACTGGAGTTGGAACGCAATTAGAAATGGCTATGATAACCGCTAACTTGATAAAAGCAGCTAAGGTAAATGCCAAACGTACACTTACTTTTCTTTGGGGAGATGAAATTATATCAACACGTCGTTATATCCAAGAAAAAGAAAAAAGAACAGCAGATATCAACTGGGGAATAAGCCTGGATATGGTCGGTGAAAATACTACGGTTACTGGTGGTTCTTTTTTAATAGAAAAAATGCCCGATCCAAGTGCTATTTGGACCAGAGGAAATGATAAACACTCGGAATGGGGAGGTGATGTTTTAAAATTAGAAGACATGAAACCTCATTATTTAAATGATTTTATTATAACTGTATTTAAAGAACAGGGCGTCTATGCAAATTGGGAAGTAAATACCAACCCTTTTGAAGGAGGAAGTGATCATACTCCTTTTTTAGATGCAGACATTCCAGGGTTGCTACTTTGGCATTTTACAGACCAATTTTACCATACCGATAATGACAGGATAGATAAAGTATCCAAAGAAACCATGAAAAACGTTGGGATTTCTGCATTAGTAAGTGCTTATACTTTAATAAATGCTGATGCCAATACAGGTTCATCACTAGTAAAATCAATTGGAAAAGCGGCAAAAGTTAGGTTAACTACAGAGTTTGAATTGAGCAAAAAAGCAATTGCTGGTGGGGCAAAATTAAAAGAAGAGAAAAAGATAATTAAGGCTTGGAGTGATTGGTATCAAAAAACCCTAGCCTCCTTAGAAGATATGAATACAGACCCAGCTATGATTGCTGAAGCACAAGCTAATTTGAATATGCAGATGAAAGAAATGTTAAACAATTTAGCAACAGAAAAATGATTATAAAACGTATACTCGTTATACTTTTTGTTTTTAGTGAAATAAGTATGTTTGGCAAACAAATAAAGGATACCACTAAGGTGGAATCTTTTGCAGATAAACTAACCATAAAATTTAATATTGATACACAAAACAGTGCTTTTTCACTCTATGACGCGTCCACAGAAAAATTATACAGATTAAAAACTAACGAAAGATCACGATTAGCACTTTCTTTTGATTATGATTTTGTAGGATTTAGCATAGGATATGCTCCAAAATTTTTAATTGAAAACGATGACGATGACCTTAAAGGAAAATCATCTTTAATTGAATATGATTTACGTTTATTCTTAGGAAAGTGGGTTCAAGAAGTTAGTTTTTTAAAAAGTAAAGGGTATTATTTAGAGAATACTAAAGATTTTTTAACTGATTGGGAAGAAGGAATTGATGCCTATATAAAGTTTCCAAATTTAAAGTTTAAGCAATGGACAGGAAAGACATCCTATGTTTTTAACCCAAACTTTTCTCTAAAAAGTCTAACGTCACAAACAGAATGGCAGAAAAAAAGTGCAGGAAGTTTTATTCCAAAATTTGGGTATACCTATAGTTCGCTTTTTGATGAAAATGAAGAATTGGAAAGCAAAGAGCATTTTTTTGATTTGCACCTAGAGGCAAGTTATTATTATACTTTTGTGATCCGAGAAAATTGGCATATTTCGCCTTCGATTTCATTAGGTTATGGGATAAGATTTTCAAAAAAAGAGTTAATATCATCAGAGCTTAATCGTTCTATAGAACGCAGTCAAGACCTTGTTCAGAAAATTGCTGGAGGACTTAGATTTGGGTATAACTCTAGGAAGATTATTTTTGGATTGAGTGTAAATTTTGATTCTAACTTCTATCAAAAGGAAGAGAATATACATGCGTCAAATGACATGGCATATTCTAAGTTGTACTTAGGTTATAGGTTTGATGCTCCGAGAATTATAAAAAAACCAATCAAGTGGGTAAAGAATAGTCTTAAGTTATAAGTACTAATCTTTTCTGATAATGCCTTTTGTTTTCAATTCCATTGTTGTACCAATTATGCATTAAAAAAACTATTTGTTAAGCTTATTTTAATATACAATTGATATTATTTGTGTTCAGTTTATTAATCAAGAGTTTCAAATTGTTTTCTTTTGTTGTTAAACCAATTTTTCATAGCATCTGGTGATTTCATTAATTCTTGCATTTCATGCATTGCTTTTAAATGAGGTTTATCATTCTTTTGAAACATTTCCATTCCATGATTTTTACTCATTTCTGCTATTTCTTCAAATGTATTTGCAGTAAATTCTTTGTCACAGGCCCCACCTAATTGATTACAAGTCATTGTTTTCATAATTATCTTTTTTGTTTATTTGTTTTTGCTAAAAATTCTTCTAATCTATTCAATACAGAACCCCAGCCATTTAAGATTCCCAGTTTTTCTTGTTGAATTTTATATTCTTCTGTTGGATGTACAATATTGAAAGTGAAATCCGTTTTATTTCCATTTTTATGAAATAATGATTCGATTTCTACACCTTCGGTCATTGGTTTAAAGTTAGCAGTTGAAATTATTTTTTCAAGTTCTACAATTTCCGTATATATTCCTTCCGCAATAAATTCACTTCCGTCTGGCATTGGCATAGCGTATTTCCATTTTCCTCCAACTATAAAAGAATGCGTTACTATTTTTGTATCACTCCCTTGCGGATTCCACCATTTAATAATATGTTCTGGTTTTGTCCAAGCCTCCCAAACCAAGTCGATTGGGGCATCAAATGTTCTTTTTATTGTTACTGTTCTATTCGTTTTATCCATTCTTTTTGTTTTCTGATTGCAATTTAATTAGGTAGTTTTCAAAAGAGTCTATTTTATTCTCCCATAGTTTTTTATATTGTTCTATCCACAAAAATGCCGGAAGGAGATTTTGAGGTTGAATTTCACAATATCTTGCTCTTCCTTTTTGATTGATTTCTATAATACCACATTCATTTAGAATTTTTATGTGTTTTGAGATTGCAGGTCTACTAATTTTAAATTTTTCGGCAACCTCATTTACAGTCAATGTTTCATTTGATACAAGTTCAATTATATCTCTTCTAACAGGGTCTGCTATTGCTTGAAAAACATCTCTTCTCATAATATTACGTAATCATTCGGTTACAAATATAAGCGTAATCATTTGGTTACACAAATATTTTGTTAAGAATTTTTATTCTGGAGGAAGTTGTAGGGCAAATAGTTGTTGATCTTAGTTGTATTTTATAGCTTTCACTAGGACAGAAGATTGTAATAGTTTTGAGCTTATATTTTCACTAGTATTTCGCAGGCTTTATATAATGTTTCATCAGTTTTAGCAAAACAAAACCGAAGTTGTCTATGGTCTTCATTATCAATATTAAATACAGAAATTGGAATAGCGGCAAGTTTAAATTCTTGACAAAGACGTTTTGCAAAATCAATATCTCTTTCGTTAGTTATTGCTGAATAGTCTAATAGTTGAAAATAGGTGCCTTTTGATGGTATGTATTCAAAACGAGATCCATCTATAGCTTCTAAAAACAAATCTCTTTTCTGCTGAAAAAATTGCGGTAATGACAAATAGTGTTCTGGATTTTTAAGATACCTAGCAAAAGCTATTTGCATAGGATGGTTAATACAAAATACATTGAATTGATGTACTTTTTGAAATTCCTGCATTAGTACTTTTGGTGCAGCACAGTAGCCCATTTTCCACCCTGTATTATGAAAAGTTTTACCAAAAGAGGCACATATAAAAGAGCGTTCCGCTAGTTTTGGATATAAAGCTACACTTTGATGTTGTTCTTCATCAAAAATAAGGTGTTCATATACTTCATCACTTAAGATAATGATGTTGGTGTCAGCTACAATTTTTTGAAGCTCTAGGAGATCAGATTTTTTAAGTATGGTTCCTGTAGGATTATGTGGTGTATTAATGATAATCATTTTGGTTTTATCATTAATTTTTTGTCTTACCATTTCCCAGTCTATAGTATAGTTCTTTCCTTGTAATTGAATAAAAACAGGAATTCCTCCATGTAATTCTATGGCGGGTTCATAACAGTCATAGGCAGGTTTAAAAATCAAGACTTCATCATCTTGTTCAATAAAAGCGCTAATAATTGTAAATATTGCTTGTGTAGCCCCAGCAGTAATTGTTATTTCTGTTTCTGGATGATAGCTATGGCCGTATAAGTTTTCTAGTTTTTGAGCAATTATCTCTCTAAGACTATAGACACCTTGCATTGGTGCATATTGGTTGTATCCGTTTAACATGGCGGTATTAACTTCGGAAATCAATGTTTTTTCTGAAGGGAAATTTGGGAATCCCTGAGATAAGTTTATGGCATTGTTTTCTTGAGCCATTTTACTCATTACGGTAAAAATATTGGTTTTAACACCTGGAAGTTTAGAGTTAAATTTATTTTGAAAGGACATATGTAATTGTATGTTTTTTTAACATAATGAAGATTAAAAGTACGATAAATAATAGGATTATTTTTTGTAAGTTTAGTTTTTATAAACCATAGCTTAGGTGTTTGGTTTTTAGTGATCTAGTTATGTTTTTTAAATGAAATATATTTTAGAAACTAATGATTGATAATACCAATTCTGATGAGTTTTTTTGAAACCTAATTTTTTAAACAATTACTATATGAAAAATCTAATTTATGCTTTCTTCTTTTTGGTACTATCAAGTAGTTATGCTCAAGAGAGTGTATCGTATCAGAAACCACCAGATGAAATTTTAAACCTTGTAGATGTTGAGTTGGCTCCTAGAGTTCTCTTAGGTCATAAAAAGGAAAACATGGTGCTTTTGTATCGAAATAACTATAAAACGATAGCAGAACTTTCTCAAGAAGAGCTTCGTTTGGGAGGACTTAGAATTGATCCCAAAACAAATATTGGCAGCAGAGTAACGTATAATACCAATATTAAAATTAAGAATATTAAGGAAAAAGGGGCAGAAATAATTCAAGTAAAAGGATTGCCCAAAAATCCTAGATTAGCAAATTTTTCATGGTCACCAGATCAAGAAAAAATAGCGCTTACCAATACAACATCTAGTGGTGTAGAGATATGGGTGCTTGACTTGAAAAGTGCTAGTCTAAAAAAATTAACAGCAGCAACTGTTAATGCCAATATGAGAGATGTTATTAACTGGTCTGAGGATAGTAAATCAATGTTGGTAAAAATGGTTTCTGAAGATAAAAAACCATTAATTAATACAAAGACAGCTGTACCAACAGGTCCTACAATTTCGGTTAATGAAGGTAAAAAAGCACAAAATAGAACCTATCAAGATTTATTGAAAAATAAAAATGATGAGCATAATTTTGAGCAATTGGCATTATCAGAAATCTATAAAGTATCTCTTGATGGAACACAAGAAAAATGGCTTGATACTGCAATTTACGCCAGTATTGGTTTTTCTCCAGATGGTAATTATGTAATGGTGACTACTGTAGAAAAACCATTTTCTTATTTGGTTACCTACAGAAGATTCCCTTCTAAAACGGTGATTTATACAAAAGAAGGTAAAAAAGTCCAGACGGTTTTAGAGGTTCCGCTTATTGAGGATTTGCCAAAAGGATTTATGGCAGTAAGAAAAGGGAAACGAAACTTTTCTTGGAGAAGAGATAAAGCGGCATCACTTGTTTATGCGACGGCTTTAGATGAGGGAGATCCAAAAAACAAGGTTGCATTTAGAGATGAGGTTTTTCAGTTAGAAGCTCCTTTTAATGGAGCGGGAAAATCAATATTAAAAACAGTAAATCGTTTTTCTTATATCACTTGGGGAAACGAAACTACAGCAATTGCATATGATAATTGGTGGAATACCAGAAATACAAAAGCATATGTATTTAACCCTTCAAATGCGTCTCAAAAGCCTAAAGTTATTTGGGATAGAAATTACCAAGATCAATATAGCAACCCAGGGCGTTTTATTACTGAAAGAAACGATATGGGATCTTATGTATTGGCATTAAATAAAGGCAATGCTTTTTTAAACGGACCTGGCTATTCTAAAAAAGGACAGTTTCCTTTTATAGATAGAATAAATTTAAAAACACAACAGAAAAAACGCATTTACGAATCTAAGTATACCAATAAAAAAGAAGTGTTAAGTTCGTATGACGTTAAGAATAACGAGTTGTTGGTGAGGATAGAATCTGCAAAAGAATACCCTAATTATTATTTTAGAAGTGTAAAACGAAACAAATTGAAACAATTGACAGCTTTTAAAAACCCTTTTAAAAGTATTCAAGATGTGCATAAGGAAGTTGTCAATTATAAAAGAGATGACGGATTAGAGCTATCGGGTACATTGTATCTTCCTGTGGGATATGATAAGGCTAGAAAAGAAAAGATGCCAATGATAATGTGGGCATATCCTAGAGAATTTAAGGATAAGTCTAGTGCAGGACAAAGCACAAAAAATCCAAACAAATTTACCTTTCCTTATTATGGTTCTATGATCTATTGGGTTACTAGAGGATATGTGGTACTTGACGGAGCTTCTTTTCCTATTGTTGGTGAAGGAGATACAGAGCCAAATGATTCTTTTAGAAAACAGTTGGTAGCAAATGCTAAGGCAGCAATTGATGCTGTGGATGATTTGGGGTATATTGATAGAAATAAGGTAGCTGTAGGTGGACATAGTTATGGTGCTTTTATGGTGGCTAATTTATTGTCGCATTCTAATTTGTTTGCTGCGGGAATTGCGAGAAGCGGTGCTTATAATAGAACGCTGACGCCTTTTGGTTTTCAAAGTGAAGAAAGATCATATTGGGAGGCTTCAGAAGTATATAATTCCATGTCTCCTTTTATGCATGCCGATAAAATGAAAAGTCCGTTGCTATTGATACATGGAGAAGCAGACAATAATTCTGGTACCTATCCAATGCAAAGTGAGCGTTATTTTAATGCCTTAAAAGGACTTGGAGCAACAGTACGCTTGGTAATGTTGCCTAAAGAAAGTCATGGATATCGATCTATGGAAAGTATATTGCACCTGCTTTGGGAGCAAGACCAATGGTTAGAAAAACATGTAAAAAATAAATAGCCCTATAATAAGCTTCAGCAATGACTATTATTGCTGAAGCTTATTATTTTAGTTGAAAAATAATCTTTTGAAAAGTGAATTAATGGGGGTTATTAGCCAGAGTTGTTTTTTACAGGCTGTTTTAAAATCCAATTTTACTTTTTTCAATATTTAGATACGTTTTATTATCACTATTAAATATATCAGAAAGACTTAACTCTTTATCTGAATTTTCAAACCCAATCTTATTTAAAAGTCTATTAGTTTTTTGAGTACTAAGTTTTTTGAATTCATACATCGATATCATCCTTCCTTTTCTTAATAATGCGGTATCTATTTTTGATAGATTAGTATTAAATGTACAGATTATTTTAATATTTAGATAATCACTAAACAATCCATCAGTTAGTTGTAAAATTGTTGAAACAACGGATTCTTCTTTGATATTTTCTCTTGATGTTATTACTTTTTCTGCATCCTCGATTATTAAAATGGAGTTCCTCTGTTTTAAAAGAAATGAAATAAAGTCTGGGTCTAATAAATTATTAACGAACTCGTTTTGAACAAAAATGAAATTAGAATTTTGATGATTATCGCTAATTAAATTTTTGATATATGTAGTTTTCCCTGTTCCAGGTTCTCCAAAAAGTAAAATTAATCCAGATTCTTTTGATGAAATAGACTCTTGAATTCTTTCGCTAACCTCTATAAAATCATTATTATAATTATCAACTAAATTAATTTTAACTTTTTCTGTTCTAACATCCTCTGTTTGAAAGTTCGAATGAGTTTTTGTTAGAACTTTGAATGTTGGTGTTCTTGATAATCCAAATTCCTTTCTCAATTCATGATTCATTTTTATAATCCAGTTTTCTAACTTGGAATCTTTGCAGTCGTATAAAAAATCTATTGATAAAGTATCATTCTCTAAGGAAATCCAAATTGTAGATTTTCTTTTAATACTCTTGTATAACAATTGATATGTAAAATCTTTGTCAAAATCAGCATTACTAGAATCTTCAGTACTCCAATCCTTAAAGACTATTTCATAATTATTATTTGTGAGGTTCAGTAATTTTAATACTTTATCTATGTTTTCTTTAGATTCCTCCAATGGAACTTCTAAAGAAAGAGTTGATGATATCGAATCATATAATAACGTAAAATATGAATTACGTTCAAATTCATTATATGAATCAAAAGCTTTTAATAATTCAGACATGTTTTTATTAATTATCTACCACCACCTAAATCCAATAACGTTTAGTGTAGTGACCTGCTTAGTAGTATCAAATTTAATTCTTTTCTTATAACTATCACAAAACATTACGACTCCAATGGTTTTGCTAATGTACAAATGTGAATTTATGGAAGGAAATCTGTGCCAACAGGATCATTCTTTACACGTTCCAATTAAAGCTCTAGCATTTTCGTAATTCGGCCATTTATCGGCTCTCATGCAAATGGAAATTTGTTCAATCCAATGGTTTTCATCTGTAATATTGTTCAATGATACCATTTGATAATCGCTTTCACTTGAAAATTGGGTAATTTTCTTTGTTGTCACTAGTTTTACAAATGAGAGTGCTAAAACTTCTTTTGAGAATTTTAGCGATCTTAGGTTTTCAGGCAGAATAACTAGAGTGCAGAATAATGAATAATACAAATTGTATAAATCTTCATAGTGCACAGGAACTTGTATTTTTAGATCTAAATAATCGTAAAGTTTCTTGGCACTATTTACTTCATATTCTGTTAAGGTTTGAGTTTCAAATTCGGTTAAATCTTGCTGAATAACTTTCTTTTCAGTAATGCGTTCACCTTTCCAGAAAAAGCGTTTTCCAATTTTTCTCAAATGCTTGTGCCGTTCAATGTCAGTTGTCAATTGACCTTTTCTTTTATTTCCCATTTCTCAAATTATTGCCAATCACTATTTAAAATTCAATTGCGTTTGTTCTAGTCAACTACTTAGTATACCAAACGTAATCATTTTTTATTTAGATTAGTTTTTATAAAGTATACAATTGTCAAAATAACGATAGCTATAAAAACAATTACAAATTCATTCTGAGCAAGATTAGATAGTAAATAAAGGATGGTTAAACTAGATAGAATTGGAATTAAGTAACCACCCGGAATTCTAAATTCATTTTTAGCGTTAGTATTTACCTTTTTCTTTCTCAGTTTGATTACAGACAGGGAAACTCCCAAATAGATTAGTAGTATTGTAGCGCTGGAGATAATTGCTAGTTGTTCAAAACCACCAATAGCGGCAAATAAAAACCCAGCTGCTGCATAGCAAATTATAGAAATATATGGGGTGTTAAATTTTGAATGAATTTTTGTCAAAGGTTTAATAGGCAAAACATTGTCTTTTGATGCTCTAAATAATATTCTTGGCATACTCAATATAGAACTACTTAAATAACCTAGCATCGATATAGCTGCTGCTAAGGTCATTGCTGTAAAACCAATAGGGCCAAAAACCTGATTTGCAACTGCTCCCAAAGGATTTTCTTTGAAAGACGTTAATGAATTTCCAAGCACTCCTTGGGAAACCGTTTGAATGAGGATATACAATAGTAGTATTATAGTAATACTTATAAAAATTCCTTTTGGAATATTCCTTTTTGGATTTTTAACTTCTCCACTAATAGAAAGACCAGATTCTGCTCCTTGAAATGCAAAAAATAGAATCAATGAAACTTTAGCGATTTCGTTAAAAGACGGTGTAATAGAAATTGAAAGATTATCAAAAGACACTTTACCCCAAGAAAACATGATTAACAATACTAGTGGAATCAGTTTTGTAATTGTGACAAACTTAACCACCTTGACTCCATCTTTAACCCCTTTGACATTAATAATACCGAATGCTGTAAAAAAAATAAAGAAGGTAAGTATTTTTACAGATTGCAATTTGAATTCTGGAATTATTGAACCAATAATATCAACAATGGCATTAGCTACGGCAGCATCAGCCGATATTGTTGCCAAAATAAAAAGTACTGCGGTTAGAAAACCAAAATAGGGGCCAAAGGCAGTTTTAATATAGGTATATGCGCCTCCTGAATCTGTTATTCTACTGCCTGCTTCTGCAAAACAGAGCATAACCAATGTTACAAGAATTCCACATAATAAATAGGCAAAAATACTTGAAGAGCCAAGTCCGGCGGCAACAATTGCAGGCAATACAAATATTCCTGAGCCAACAACTATATTAATGATATTGCTGCTAAATCCAAAAACTCCAATTACACGTTTTAAATTTTCCTTATTTTCTTCCATTCTTGTTACTTTGGTTATGTACCTAACAAGTAGCTAAAGTAATATGGGGGCGTGTCCTTGTCTCAAATATAAGAAATAAAGAGCGTTTTTTATGCTTTTTATTTAATTTGAGTATATCGTACTCTTGTGACAAGAAGAATATATGGTTGTGAATTATTGATCTATGGGAGAAAAGTTGTAACTGGTTTATAGTGAGTGATAATCTGTTGTTAAATGATATAAGAAGGATTACTTAAGAAAATGAATTTATAGCTGTTTTTATAATATTCAGCCTTTTATAATTTCGTTTAAGGTCAATATTTGTCAAGTTGTCCAAGTCTTAATAGACCAACATGATTGAATTCAATCGCTTTGGTTAGTTCTTTGTTCCACAGAAAAAAATTCTTGTTTCCAAGAATTGATTTAAATATTATTTGGTATTGTTCCTCGATAAGAAGTCCAGTAATTGTTCTTTGATAAACAAGAAAAAGATCTTCTCCGATAAAGTGCTCGTTGATGCTTTTATGAACTAAATCAAAATTTATGTTTTTACCGGTACCGAAATGAATCCATTCCTCATTGTTTGTCTTTTTCCAATGAAGTTTGAATTTTAAAGAATTTGCTGTGCTATATATTAATCTTGATTCCAATGTTTTTCTCAAATGCGCCACCACCATATAAGCCAAATTGCGTTTGGTGTAGCTGCTTATTTGGTATTATCAAATTTAATCATTTTTTTATATACTAGTAATAAACAAAGAGCTTATTGGGTTTAAGTATAGTCCTTACTCAAGGGATTATTATTTCCTTCCGAAGGACTTCTCACTTCAATTTATAGACTAATACATTGTTTACTAAATACTAGTAATCTTGAAAGGAGTATATGTTATGAAAATTATTAGCAAATGTTATTTTCTACTATTTATCTACGTTATCAATATAAGTTGTCTTAAAGTATCCCTCAGTAATAGTTCTACCGTCGATTTCAGAATTTTCAATATAAAAACTCCCTTCAATAATATTCTCTTCTGGATCGTGATTAATTATCGATATATATGAATCATTTGATTGATTTGGATTATTGGATAGAAGATCTTCAGTTAGATCAATTCTGTTCTGAAAAATTACTCCTAAAGACTGTAGGCTTGCATCTGGATTATATTTGATGTAGTTATTTCCTGATTCTATATTAGAAGGTATATTAATTTTCATTCTTCCAAAGTTAGGGTCATATCCATTAACTGAGATTATATCTAAGCCTGAAGATGTTGATCGTTTGGAATCAGGAGAATTCGCTGCCTCTGACATAAAACGATACCCATTAATTTTTGCCGAAATGAAATTTCTATCAGGGTTAATCTCTTTATTTTCTTCTATATATGGAAGTGTGAAAACACCATTAGTTACTTCAACAATTTTTGTATCTCCAGTAATAACGTCTATCCATCTAAACAGGGTTCCAGAAAAGGTTCCTGAAACAATTTTATTTTCTGTATCCAGTTTTGTGATATTGATTTCGCCTATTTCGGTGTTATTTAGAACATTGCATCCATATCTTCCTAAATATGATTCATGAGCAATACCACTACTTGTTTCGCGATCATCAGAATCAGAATACCAGATATTAGTTTCTAGGTTATCTTGTGGAGTTCCAATTAGATATTTACCTTCCCGTATGGGATCCTCTATAAAAGTTTCTCCTATAGTTAAGCTCAAATGAGTATTACCATATCCTTGATCTATAGATAGTTTTTTTCCATTAACTAAAATCGCATCTGAAATGTGAACAGTTTCACTAAAGTCTATGAGTTCTCCATTGATATTTGCTTTTAAAATCCTTTCTTGACTATTTGTTTCATCTTCATTGGTTGAGCAACTAATAAAACTTATTGCTATTGCGAATAAAATCAGATTAAATGTTTTTCTCATATACTTTATTTTAAATTTTGGGGTATTTTTTACTATATGTTTTTTGTTAGTATTGTGAAAGTTTTAATAATATTCTATTTTACGTTCAGTTTTAATAACTTTTTTTTTGCTAAAAATTACTATTCGTTTAGTCCAATTATCGTGATTATCATATGTGTAATCTGCTTTATCTTTTTTGTAAATATGTTTTTTTCCTTTAGGATCAATCCATCCAATTTTATCATTTTTTTCATTGTAAATGTTTTGAATAGATGAGTTACCGTTTTTTCTAAGCATTAACCGTCCGCTTTTATCGTATTCATAAAAGGTGCAATCTTTTGTTTGTTGAGAATGAATATGCAGACAGGATTGTGTCTTTTTATTATTCTTGTCGTATTTACTGATACTTGTCAATATTTTTTTTCCTTTTCTAGAGTAAGTTTCTCCTGTTATTATTTTAGGAGTGTTATAATTACAAATTGTTCTAGAATCAAGAAGAGAGTCATTATAATACATGAGGTGTTCTTTTAAGTATCCTGCTGAGTTATAATTATAGATTTCTTTGTATACTAGACTATTATCTTTTCGGAAAAGAATTACTTTTTTGAAATTGCCACTTTGATTGAAGGTGATTATTTTTTTACGATATATTTTTTTAACAATTGAATCTTTAAGTTTTTTATGGCTATATTCAATTTCAACGATATGTTTTACAGCACCTTTTAGTCTTATATTGACACTAGAAATATGGCGTTCTGTTTTAGGTTCAAAACATTGGGATAGAAGAGTCGTAGCTTGAAATAATATAAGTAGAAATATTATGATTTTTTTTATCATTCGTTTTAATTTTTACCGACCACTTGTTAAATCTAATTACTTTTGGTTTAGCTATCCGTATAGTATCAAATTTAATGTTTTTTTTCTATAAAGGTTATTGAGTAGAACGAAATAATTTGGGAATATATCATTTTATGAGTAAAAAAAAGGTAGTATTGATTTGTTATTGACATACTTTAATAGAATTATGATGCAAATTCAGTAGCTAATACGTTACTAGCTGATGATTTTCTACTCAAAACAAGTTTTCATAAAATTAAGTAAAGGTGTAGTGATTATTGTTTCATCAGTGGTTCCAATAGCAGTATTAATTCCTTCGTGGGTATATGGATTACCGTTAACCTCAGTTACTGATACTCCGTTATTTTTTAAGGCATCTGCAAATTCTTTAGCAAAGTCAAGTCTGGCAGCAGAACCCCGACTAGCAATAAAATACTTGGGATAGCTAGTACTCGATTTAATATTTTTAATAGGAGATGCGGCAATAAGTTGCAATGGGTCAGCATCAAATGCATTCTGGTAAATGGTTTTTAACGAACCATCTATTTGTATGGTAATGTCATAGCCTTCAGTATCTATGGTTGCAACACCTTTAATAGCATTAATTGGCACCTTTACATTAGTTAAAAATGAATGGTTGGTGCCTGTAAGTGATACCAAGTGCGCACCTGCGCTATGCCCTAGCAATACAATGTTGTTTTTATCACCTCCATAAGCACTGCTATTGGTATAAATCCATTTTATGGCATCTGCAACATCGGAATTGTGGTCTGGAAATTTTATTCTACTGGCATTATCCGCATCATATGGAAAAGGACTTAACCTATAATTGACGCTAATAAAAATATAATTTTGTGATTGAAATAGCGTAACTTTATCATTAATCTTACTGGCTTTATCGCCAATACTCCATGCGCCACCATGTACATATACCACTATTGGTTTTTTGGTTGCAGTATCACTAGTATAATAGAAGTCTAAACTGAGTAAGTTCTGATCGACACCAGATATGGCTTTGTATGGTATGGTTTCTTTTAGGTTTTTAGTAACGATAACTTCTTCCGTTTCATCATTTTTAGAACAACTCATAAAAATAAGTGCGGCAAATACTAGAGGAAAAACTCTTTTCATATTACAAGGAGGTTAATTTGTGAAATATAGACTACAAGAAACACAAAAGGTTTAATGACTATAAGTGATTTTTTTAACCTTTTCTTATTGCTCAAAATAATAAAACCACTGTTATTGATGATCTTTTAATTGAATAGCTCTTAGTGTTAAACGAAATGAAGACTTTAAGTATTGTTTTAGTGCTTAAATTTTGCAGCTAACTGCACACCTGCAGCAATATGTATCGGCAATTTGTTTTCTTCAGGTGGTATTGGGCAAGAATATTTAGAATTATAAGCGCATAACGGATGATAGGCTGTATTAAAATCAATAACTATAGTATCTCCCTCAGGGATTTTTAAATCCATAAATCTACCTCCTCCATAAGTTTCTTCCCCATTAGAAAGGTCTGTAAATGGTAAAAAGAGATAATCTTTATACTCTTCCGTATCCTTTAACCGTTGGTTTTGGAATATGCTAAGCGTATGTATTTCTCCATCAATAGTAAAAGTAGCTGTTCCGTATTTTTTATAAATAGGTAAGCGATCTGTAGTTGTTGGCATTGCAAACGGAATAGCATTTAAACTAAGCTCAAATGTAGCGGTAACATGGTATTTTTTATTGGTCTTAAAAAATGGGTGTCCTGTAAATACAGCTCTGTCCTTTTCATATAATGGACTTTCCTCTGGGTCTAAATATTCTTTGTTTAATTCCTCTTGAAAATGAAGAACTTCGGCTTCAAACGTTTGTGCGGAACAAAGCGTTGTATTAATAAGTATGATCAGAAGTGCTGAAAGTGATTGTATGTATTTTGCCATAGTAAGAATAGTTATGAGCATAAATATAGGAACATTATTTATAACCTATTAAAACACTATATGTTTAAGATATGAAGTAGTCCCTTTTTATAGGTTCTACCAATAGGTATTTTATGACTGTTGATATAGAGTTCGTTTCCAGATATTTTACTAATATGCTTGGTGTTGATTAAAAACGACTTGTGAACCTGAACAAAATCTTGAGGTAGTTTTTCTATCCAATTTCTTAAGGTATCCAGATAGGTAAGTTTTCCATTTATAGAAGCTACAGTAATATAGTTTCTATCAGATTCTATATACAAAATCTCATCAATAGTTATTTTATGAAGTGTTTTGTCAACGTTTAAAAAAAATGTATTTGTAGCCCCTGTAGTTTCATTGCTTTCCGAAGATGAATCAAGTCTTTTTGCTTTATTAATGCTCTTTAGGAAACGATCAAAAGAAAATGGTTTCACCAAGTAATCTGCTATGGTATCCAATTCAAAACTATTGGCGGCATAGTTAGGATATGCTGTTGTCATGATAACTATTGGAGGAGTAGTTACCGTTTTTATAAAATCAATTCCAGAAATATCAGGCAGATTAATATCCAAAAATACCAAGTCGGTAGTATTAGCTTTAAAAAACAGATGTGCTTCCGTAGCAGAATTAAAGGTGGCAATAATATCTAAGTCGGGTATCTTATTGATATAGTTTTTTAGAATGTTCTGGGCAGGTATTTCATCCTCTATGATAATACAATTCATAGCAAATTTAGTTTTAGTGTTACCATAAATGCTTCTCCTTTTGTGATATCTAGGGTGTAATCATCTTTATAGATAAGTTGCAGTCTTTTTTTTAGATTTTGCAGCCCAATTTTTAAGTTATTATCAGAGACTTGCTCCTTGTTATAATCGTTTTCACTAGTACAAATTAGAATTCCATTGTTTACCGTAATATTTATAGTAATGGCACTATTGAGGTAACTGTATTTAAAAGCATTTTCAATAATGGTAATAAGCAACAGTGGAGGAATCTGATGATTCAATACATCAATTGTAGTGCTATAGTTTACTTTTTTAACACCTTCTGTCCTAATTTTTTGAAATTGAATATAGTTATTGATATACTGCAATTCGTTTTCCAAAGCAACAGTTTTTGAATTGCTCTCATATAGCACATGTTTTAGGTTGTCCGAAAGCATTAATATCATCTCTGGAACCTCGGTTGGTTTTTCTAAAGCATAAGAATATATGGTGTTGAGGTTATTGAAAAGCACATGAGGATTTATTTGCGACTTTAGAAATTTAAGCTCCATATCGGTATGTGCTTTTTTGATTTCATCAATTTCTTCTTGTTTATCTTTATACTGATAGATCATCCATATAAAAGAAAAGAAAATTAGCGGAACTAGTGTTTGCCATAAATAATCGCTGAGGCATTTCATAATAGAACAACCACATTCGGCAAATACATTACAGTAAATCTGTGTGGCATAAAAGGAGATAATTCCAAACACAAAGAAGTATAAGAAATACCACTTTTTTCTAATAAAAAAGGGTAGAATAACAAGGTTATTTAGGTAAACAATAATGATTAATATGATGATATAATCCAGAAATGGATTTTCGCTCCAATAGTAATTAGAAAAAATAAAGAGAGAAGTTACTATAAAAAGCATCCAAAATAAGAGATGGACTAGAATTCTAGAAAAAAGCTTGTTATTAAAAGTCATGATTAATATTGAGCTAGAAAGTTATGGAGAAAAGCAATAGTAATCAAAATTGTGGTATAAAATCCATAGTTAAAGGTACGTTTGTCATGGAATACCTTAGTTTGATACGGTTTTGTTTTACGAACATACATGTTTTTAGGTATACTCCATAAGTGTTTATAGCTTTGGGATTGAATGTTAGATAAATAATATGAAAAAAATAATAATAGTACTAGGGATGTTACTGATTGCTATAGTTGCTGAGGCACAAGGGCTAAACCAAGTAGTAGAAGATAGCAAAGGAAAAGAAATGTTGCTAGGTGCTGTTGATAAAACGGGCCTAACATCAAGTTCTTTTAACGAATGGTTTTCAGAACATCACGATGCCTATTTGGTAAATGATAAGGTTGTAAATATGTTTAAAGATAGTTTGGCAAACGAATATACTGTAACTGCTTTTTTCGGAAGCTGGTGTGGTGATAGTAAACGCGAATTGCCACGTTTTTATAAAGTATTAGAAGCTGCCAATTTTCCAATGCAGAAGTTAACCGTTATAGCAGTAGATAAAAAACAGGAAGCTTATAAGATGAGCCCAAACGGAGAAGAAAAAGGATTGAATATCCATAGAGTACCGACCTTTATTTTTTATAAAAATGGTAAAGAAGTTAATAGAATTGTAGAGTCTCCTAAAAAGACTTTTGAGCGTGATATTGAAACGATTACAACAGGTAAACGCTATAATGGAAATTATATAATTGCAGATTATTTGGAAGGACTAATTAAAACTAAAGGATTAGATAGTTTAAAAACAATGGAAAAAGATTTGCTTCCTGTTTTAGGAAATTACGTTACAGGTAGCAAGGAAATTAATACCTATGCTTATGTAAAATTAAGAGCTAAGGATCTTACAGCAGCAACCTACCTTTTTGACTTGAACACCAAGTTATTTCCTTATAATAAAAATACCTTTGACGGTTTAGGAGAAGTATATTTTGAGTCTAAAAAGTACGATTTAGCACTATTAAATTATCAAAAAGTATTGGCAATGGATCCTGAAAATAAAAATGCTAAAGAGATGGTTGCTAGTATTAAAAAAGAAATGTAGGCGTTAACTATTATATGAATAAGATAAAACTCCTTTTTTTGATATCAACTATCGTAGTTGGTTGTAATACTAAAGAAGAAACGGAAAATGAAAATTTGGTTTCTGATCAACTTAAAATCAACAAAGAAAAACAAGATGCAATTATAGAGGCGCATTTGATGAAAGGTGCTTGGAATCACCCGTTGTATTCTTCAGAATGGCAAACGGAAATAGATAAAGGACTGGCTAAAGACTCTACAATTGCATATTTATGGCAGCAAAAAGCAATGCCGTTATTTAAACAAGGTAAATATGAGGTTGGCATGCCGTTTATAGACAAGGCGGTAACATATAATAGAAGAAGATGGCAAGATTATAGGGCTTTTATAAAATGCATATTTGCGAAAACGTATAAAGAAGCCATTGCCGATTTTGAAGCTTATAAAACGCTATATGGTAACAGCTATGTAATGGATCATTCGTATGATTTTTATATTGGACTTTCATATTTACAACTAAATGAATTCTCTAAAGCAGAAGCTGTTTTTAAAAGAGATTATGACGCTGTAGTAGCAGATAAAGGAGAAGATTGGCTACATCATTTAGATTTGTTTTATTTTGGGATATGTAAATTAGAACTTAAGAAATATAAAGAAGCTATAGTTTTCTTTGATATGGCTTTAGCTATTTATCCAACATTTTCTGATGTACAATATTATAAAGCAATTTGCATGAATAAAATAAATGACGATAAAGAAGCAGATGCGTTGTTTGCTGTTGCAAAAGAGAATGGCAAAAAAGGAAATACTATTAATGAAGATAATGTTATATATGAACGTTACCCGTACCAAGTTAGGTGGCGCTAATATGTGAATCACTAACAGGTATTGTTTTCTAGCTATTAAAAATTAATCAATCTTTGTAAAACACTGGATATGTTATTAACATCAGATGTAGTGAGAAATTCGTCTTTTATTTTATATATAGGGTTGTTTTTTTTATTGGGCTGTAATCAGAAACAAAATGTACCTCATGTATATGAGAAACAAATAGGTGATACTCCATTTGCTACAAACCTTGATGATTCAAGCTTTAGGTTTTGTAATGAAAACAAAGTATTGCACAAAAGGGCCTTTGTTAGGTATAAAGGAGGTAAGCGAGCTCTAGCTGATGAGATTATAAAAAAGTATAATAGCAGAGCTGATAAAACATTGTTTAGTGGATATTTTATTGTTCGATTTGCAGTTAATTGTAAAGGATATTCAGGCAGGTTTAGAATGCAAATAATGGATTCAGATTTTAATTTAACGAATTGTTCTAATGAATTGAAAACACAAATTTTGGGTATTGTGAAAGGTCTAAAGAAATGGGAGACTCCAAGATATGAAGGAAGGGATTATGATGGATACACGTTTTTAACCATTAAAATAAAAAAAGGTAAAATTCAAGTGATATGAAACATCCGTTAACAAAGGTTTCTAGACCCAAGGAGATGACTAATAAAGATGTACCATGTGACCGATTTAATAAAAATAAGAATAGACACATGAAACATCCGTTAACAAAGGCTTCGAGATCCAAGGAGATGACTAATAAAGATGTACCATGTGACCGATTTAATAAAAATAAGTATAGACACATAAAATCTATAGTTATAAGTGTTATTGCGCTGTTGTTTAATGTGTTCGCATTTAGTCAGCCAAGTTGTTTTGTATATCCAGAAGGGAGTAATGAACGAAAAGCTTGTGAATTAAGCTTAAAGGCTATTGAGTATGCTCAAGGTAGTAAAGAATCTCAATTGTTGTTTGATAAAGCAATTAGTATTGCTCCAAAATTTGCATGGGCGTATTATCAAAAATCTGTGCCTTTTCTTAAAAGAGGTTTCCTTTACGAGGGGTTGGAAATATTAAATACAGCGGTGGTTATAGATCCATTAAGCTATCTGCCATATAGAGCGTATTGGTATTGGCAGTATAAAAATTATGATTTATGTATTAGAGATTTAGAAGAGTACTATGCTTTACCCAAATCTTATATGCAGTTTACTCCAGGAGGAGAAAAGGATATGAAACTAATTTTGGGCTTGGCTTATAGCAAAACAGGGGATTATGTTAAAGGAATACAAGTTATAGAGAGCTATTTTGATGATCATCGGTCAAAAGATGATGTTGGCTTGTCTGATTATCATACGCTGGGGGTATTGTATTTTTATAATAAGCAATATGATAAATCCATTGCCGCATTTCAAAAACAAATAGATTTTATAGCGATGGCTGACACGTACTATTTTTGGGGATTGGCTTATAAAGAAAAATTGAATTTTGAAGCTGCAAAAATTAAATTTAAAAAAGGGCTTACACTTTTTAAGACTCCCAATCGTTTTGTGAATTTAAATGCTGGTTTTCCAGTTTTTGAATCAGATATTAGAAATGAAACATCTATGTATAAAGGCTTCTACACCCAAGGAGATGACTAATATGGATGTACCATGTGACCGATTTAATGAAATAACTATATCACATGAAATAGATAATTAATCAGAATTCACTATTTTTATTGAAAATCAATAAGCGCTAGTTATAAGTATAGTGCTTGTTCACTAAAATCAATAAAATGAAAATTAATTATTTGGCAGGATTGTTTTTGACTGCTGTTGTTACTTTTTCTTGCGTAGATGAGAAAAAGAAGACAACAGATACTAACTCAGATAACACAACTAAAGAAGTAGCGTCTAGTGATGATTTCGAATATTTTGTAGAGCAATTTGCAGATTTAAAAATACTACGGTATCAAGTTCATGGTTGGGAACAGCTTACACTAAAAGAACAAAAATTAGTGTACTACCTAACTCAGGCAGGATTATCTGGAAGAGATATGCTGTGGGATCAGAATTATCGTCATAATTTAACTATCCGTAAAGCGTTAGAAAAAGTGTATACTTCATATGATGGCGATAAGTCAATAGCAGAATGGAAGGCTTTTGAAGTGTATTTAAAAAGAGTTTGGTTTTCTAATGGAATCCACCATCATTATTCTAATGCCAAATTAAAACCAGAATTTTCATCAGCATATTTAACAACAGTATTAGCAGCTACTAAAACAACTTTAGAAGGAGAAGCTTTTGATGTTATTTTTAATGATAAAGATGCTAAAAAAGTAAATCAAGCTAGCGGAATAGATAATGTTTTGGAAAGTGCAGTAAACATGTATGGCCCTGATGTTACCAATGCAGATGTGGAATCTTTCTATGGAAAGATGAAATCTCCAAATCCTAAACAACCACTATCTTATGGGTTAAACTCTCAATTAGTAAAAGAAGATGGCGTATTAAAAGAGCGTGTTTATAAATCAGGAGGATTGTATGGAGCAGCAATTGATGAGATTGTAAAATGGCTAACATTAGCAGAAGGTGTTGCAGAAAACAAAGCACAAGGTGATGCATTAGGTTTATTAATTAGGTATTACAATACAGGAGATTTACAAACTTGGGACGATTATAATGTTGCTTGGACCAGTGCTACTGAAGGTAATATTGATTATATCAATAGCTTTATTGAGGTATATAACGATCCAATGGGGTACAGAGGTTCTTATGAATCTATTGTGCAGATTAAGGATTTTGATATGTCTAAAAAAATGGAAGTTCTTTCTGAAAATGCACAGTGGTTTGAAGATAATTCTCCATTGATGGATGCACATAAGAAGAAAGAAGTTGTAGGAGTTACATATAAAGTTGTAAATGTAGCAGGACAAGCAGGTGATGCCGCTCCTAGTTCATCTATCGGGGTTAATTTGCCAAATGCCAATTGGATTAGAACGGCAGTAGGAAGTAAATCGGTTTCTTTAGGGAATATTATTGGTGCTTATAACAATGCTAAAGGAAGTGGTAGATTAAAAGAATTTGTACATGATGATGAAGAGTATCAGTTAGAGGAGGAATACGGTCAAGTAGGTGATAAACTACATACTGCATTGCATGAAGTAATCGGTCATGCTTCTGGAAAGATAAATGAAGGTGTTGGAGAAACTAAAGAAACACTTAAAAACTATGCATCTACTATGGAAGAAGGACGTGCAGATTTAGTTGGATTATACTATTTATATGCACCAAAAGTACAAGAGCTTGGTTTAACTGATAATTGGAAAAACTTAGGGATGGCTGCTTATAACGGTTATATCCGTAATGGATTAATGACGCAGCTAATTCGGTTAAATATAGGTGATGATGTAGAAGAGGCACATATGCGAAACAGACAATGGGTTTCTGCTTGGGTATTCGAAAAAGGAGCTGAAGCTAATGTAATTGAAAAGGTAAGTCGTGATGGTAAAACCTATTTTAATATTACCGATTATGAAAAACTACGTGAGCTTTTTGGAGAGTTATTAAAAGAAACACAACGGATAAAATCTGAAGGTGATTATGGTGCAGCAAAAGCACTAGTAGAAGGTTATGGCGTAAAAGTAGATCAGGCAATTCATAAAGAAGTATTGGACAGAAATGCACAATTTACATCGGCACCATATAGCGGATTTGTAACACCTGTAATTGTTCCTAAAATGAATGGAGAAGAAATAGAGAGTTTTACAATAGCACAGCCAGAAACATTTGTAGGTCAGATGTTATCTTATGCAAAAGACTATAGTTTTTTACCTTCTAAGAACTAAAAAGACTTAAAAGAGTAATTGTATTAGAAGCCACTTTGAATTCATCAAAGTGGCTTTTCTGTATAAAAAGTTAAATTTATGATAAGAACTACTACTTAATGAGGACGTTTTACGTTTTTTATAATTAAAGAAGAGTACAAATGAAAAAAAGAGGTAGAATACTTATTGTTTTAATGATGTGTTTTGGGGTTATTGTGGCACAAGATGATGTAGAGGATGAAACAATAACATCGTTGTCCAAAGAAAAGTTGATTGCAGTTTTTGAACAATACCAACAGGCATATAGTGCAGTGTTTAAAACAGGTTCTACAGTTGCGGATGTTGATGTGTTGTATTCTTTTTATACGGATGATTTTGAGTACAACCATCCAAAATATGGTGGTATTTATACCAGAAAACATTTGTATGACAATACAGTGAAGTTTCTAAAAGCAGGCCAGTATAATGGCGGTAAGAAACGAAATACTTTAAAGCGTATTGTTGGACTAGATGCTATTGTTGTAGAACAACAATCTGAAGAAAAAACAGAAACCACAATGACACTTTTTAAATTTAGAGGGAGCAAAATTTATTATATGGAGGAGTATTGGTAAAAGAATACTGCAATTGGAAATAAATCAACGTTTAATTTCATGAAATTAATAGCAATGCAAAGAATAATTTTAAGAATCGTTTTTAGTTTATTTTTTATTGGGTTATTCTCAGTTTCTGCTCAAGAAAAAGGATCGCCAATTAGTATTGGAACGCATTATACTATCAATTCAGAAATACTAAATCAAGAACGTGGAATCCAAGTGTATTTGCCAGATGCTTATGAGCAAGGGACTGCAAAATATCCAGTTTTATATGTGTTAGACGGACAGTGGCATTTTGCGAATGGAGTAGCAATCCAAAAAGCATTACGGGTACCAGATTTATTACCAGAATTAATTATTGTTGGTATAACAACAGAAAACCCATTAAGACGTCAACTAATGGGGAATACGCCAGATAAATTCTTGTCTTTTTTGGAAGAGGAAGTTATTTCTTTTGTAGATAAGACATTTAGAACATCAAAAGAACGCATCCTTTTTGGATGGGAATCTGCAGCATTTTTTTCTAATTATGCACTTTTAGATAAAAAACAACTGTTTGATGGTGCAATTATTACCAATGGTGCTTATGCAAGTGAAGCACGGGTGAATGCATTCAGTGATTTACAAATGACTAAGAATAAAATACTCTTTATTGCAAATTCAGAACGGGATATTTACTACGTAAATAGTAGCAATACCTTTGCTACTCTCTTGGAGGAAAAGCAGCCTAAAAACTTAACTTGGAAATATCAGAAGTTTGATAATGAAATACATGAGTCATTGGCATATTTAGCAATGTACCACGGACTTCGATATTATTTTCATAATTACAAATCACTAGTTTTTAAAAGTATTGATGAGTTTAATGACTTGGGTGGAATTCCATATCTTAAACAGTACTTTAAAGAAAGAGGAGAACATTATGGTTTTTCTAAAGAAATAGACGACTCCACAAAACATAGCTTAATATGGCTGTCATGGAATCGTGATAACTTTAAAGCTTTTTCTTTGTTTATGACCGAGTTTAAAGAGATGGTTATAACTAATAAAAGTTATGATAATGCTTATTGGAAAAATCGTTTTGCAACCTTTTACCTAAAACATCAGGATTTGGAGAATGCGATATCATATTTTAATAACGGGATAGAAAAATTTCCAGAGGCAAAGCAGCTTGCAGAAATGTATGCTGGTCTTGGAAGTGCTTATGCTTTAAAGAAAGACAAAAAGAAAGCTATTAAATCATTAAAAAAAGCAATTGCTATTGCTAAAAAAAATAAGGATGCTAAACTTGATGATTATCAAGAGCAATTAAATACGATTAGGAATTAGTTTTTAATTGCTAATACTAAATAAAGTATGAAAAAAAAGTGTGCTATTCTATTACTCGTATTGTTGTCTTTTAGTTGTGTAAATTATGATAATCATAAATTTATTGGTTTTTGGGTAATTAATGATTTATCATATAAAAAGGTTAGCATTATTGACCAAGTTGGAATAAATACACTGTTTTTTAAAGAAGAAGGTATTCAGTTACCTGAAATTATTAGTTACAAGGTTGATAATAAAGCAAAATGGGAATGTTTTAGAAATGGAGAAGATCAACTGGTTTTAACTATAGACTCTCAAAACAAGGTGTTTAATGGAGCATATGAGGTTGCTATTGGATGGGTTGAAGGAAGATTCATTGCAAAATTATATTCAGAAAATACAGTTATTGTTCTTGAAAAAGTAATTGTAAGTAGCTCTTACCTTCATTAGTTTGTAATTAGGGGTGTTAAAGTGGACATATAGTATAACCTCAGGATACGAACTTGCGTTAATAAAGGAATTTAAAAGACTAAACTAATAAAAAATGAATTTTGTAACTAGATTAATTAAGAAGTTTTCTTCCAAAAAAGGAATGGATGTAGCCGATTACATAAAAATTCTGGATAGAAATCCTGAAATTAATTTTCAAATAGATTTTTTTAGAGAGGGTATTTTTATGGATCTTCAAATATTCAGACAAAAAGTGCTAAAGAATGACAAGAAATTTAATTTGGAAATAATTAGACCCGACGATTATGTTTTAGAGCTGGCTTTTTTTTTAGATGAAGCTAAATCTAAAGAAGCATTTAAAAAATTTAAGAATACAGATTTATTTAAAAAGTCTAGATTAACACATGCTTCAAAAAATGAGGAGTACTTTAGATATTTACTTTACATAACGGAAGATAATTTAAAGTTGTTAAATAACATAAAATATATCATTGAGGAAATATACGTTTATGATAAGAATACTGATTATACCATATGCTTTCATGACTTTGATAAGTATGTCTCGTCCTAAAAAAGTTTACATATCTTACATTAATCATAAATAGATTTATAGCAATATTTGTTTTTGTGTGTTAATTCATTTCAGTATAAAATAAGAAGAAGGTCTTTTGATTACAAAGCAACTCTAAAGCGGAATTTGTATCTTTACAATAAGAAAAATGCACTATGACAACTTTAGATTTAAGAAATACTGTCAAAGAATATATAAAAACAGCAGATATAAGGCTTTTAAAAATGATGAAAGCATTAGCGGAAAGTTATCAAGCCGATGAGCAAGAACTTATGTTAAGTGAAGAACAATATAAAGCACTTGATAAACGAAGAGAAGCACATTTAAAAGATGAAAGTAAATCTTTTACTTGGGAACAGGTGAAACAGAACGCAAGGAATGCTGCGAAATAATGCTATACTTTCTGGAGGTTAAAGACGAAGCAAATAAAGAAATTATAGAGGCTTACCTTTATCATGAAAAGAAACGCAAAGGATTAGGAGAAGAGTTTTTAGAGCATTTAGATTTGTATTTTGAAAGACTTAGAGTTAGTCCAAAACATTTTCCAGAGAAGCGGAAGCCTTATCAAGAAGCATTTATAAAACGATTTCCATTTTTGATTATTTATGAGGTCAGAAAAGACAACGTAATTGTATATTCTGTATTTAATACTTGGCAGAATCCAGTAAAAAAGAAAAAATAGGTTTTACAAAAGTCTTAGTTTTCACTGTATTATCTTAATAACGTAGATTTTACTTAATAAGAATGACGGCATTCAATAATGTCCTATGCATTGAATATATAGAAAAACTGGATAAGCTCGATTACCATAAATAATAAGTAAATTTAATTCCTCCCGCTAGTTTCCAAAACTAGTGGCGGTAAGAGTGAGTGATATAGAGTAGGAGATGAAAATAGTTATGTATTGAGGTATATTGTGTTTTAAGGGCTAGTTTATGAGCAAAGAGTATTCATAAGTTGTAAAAAGACTACAATTCTCAAAATGCAATATCTTGGTTAAAATAATAGTGTGGAACATAATTTGTATCTTTACAATAGTAAGAAAGTTAGTCATATGGATTTGGAAGCAAGAAAATATAATTTTATTCAAGAACTGTTTAGTGTAGATAAAGAGGATGTTATGACAGCTTTGGAACGCGTTTTGAAACAAGAAAAAGAAGAGCATCAAGAAATTTCTGCTATAGATAAAAAAGAATTAGATGATCGTCTAGAAAGCTATAAAAAGAATTCTGATGATATTTTAGACTGGGAAGATGTAAGGAATAATTGGTAATGAGCTATGAAATTAAGCTATTACCAATTGTACAGATAGATTTACGAAAGGCTAAAAAATGGTATCACGATAAAAACGAAATATTAGCCAAAGATTTTAAAGTAGAAGTTGATAAAGAGATAGATTATATTGGAGAATATCCAGAGTCTTATCAACGTAAATATAAAGAGTTACGACAATCTTTAGTAACTCGTTTTCCTTACGCAATTTTTTATTTAGTCGAAGAAAAGCTAAAACGAGTTGTTGTTTTAGGGATTTTTGCATACTAGTAGAAGTCCAGAAATAGTTCGGAAAAGGATAATAAAATAAGAGTTGTCTTTTTACATTTTGACATCTGAGTGCAGCGGAAACATAAGCTTTAAAGAAAAGCAAAAAACAAACATTTTTTAGAATATACTTGTAGTTTTTAAGGGAGTTCATCAGCTCGATGTGATTGGGGTTGTAATGACGAAAATAGAAATGTTGGAGTGTTTATATATTAGGGGATTGATTATAAGTTCTATTTTAAAGCCTTTAACGCTACTAATACCTTCTCTAATGCATATAGTGTTTGTTTTAAAGTGGTTGGCAGAAAATAATACTGAAACGATTTTTTTATCATTAGATTGAAAAAGATAATTAGAAAGGGGTTTTTAAGCTCATTTCTGTTTAAGCCTTTTTAGTATGCCTTTATTGTTTGTTATTTTAGGAATAGTATTGTTGTTTGTTCTTATCGTTGCTCTTAAACTCAATGCTTTTATATCTTTTATTATTGTTTGTATTACCGTGGGGATCTTGCAAGGGATGGAGTTAGAGCAAGTCGTCAAATCTATTCAAACCGGAATGGGTAATACATTGGGTTATTTGGTCTTGATACTTGGTCTAGGAGCAATGTTAGGTAAATTGGTTGCTGATAGCGGAGCTGCACAGCGGATAACCTCTAATTTGGTCGCTAAATTTGGAATTAAATACATTCAGTGGGCAGTAGTTTTAGCAGGTTTTATTGTCGGAATTCCAATGTTTTATTCGGTTGGTTTTGTAATATTAATACCGTTAGTATTTACTGTTGCTGCTACTACAGGTTTACCGCTAATTTATGTGGGTTTACCTATGCTGGCATCTTTGTCTGTTACCCATGGTTTTTTGCCTCCACATCCTGCACCAACAGCAATAGCAGAAATGTTTAAAGCTGATATTGGAAAAACATTATTGTATGGAATTATCATTGCAATACCAGCCATAGTAGTTGCTGGACCACTATTTGCAAAAACAATAAAAAATATAAATGCAACACCTATAAAAGAATTTTATAATCCTGTTGTGCTTAAGGATGAAGAAATGCCTGGTATAGGAATTAGTGTTTTTTCAGCATTACTTCCGGTAATTCTAATAATAATTTCTACACTAACGGTAACTTTCTTGGAAGAAAATTTTATATTTAGAGATATTCTTGTTTTTATAGGAAACCCAGTAATTGCAATGTTAATCTCTGTATTGGTTGCCCTATATACTTTAGGAATTGCCAGAGGAAAAAAAATGAAACCGCTAATGAAATCTGTCTCAGGATCAATAGCAAGCATTACTATGGTATTGCTAATTATAGCTGGAGCAGGTGCTTTTAAGCAAATATTAGTAGATAGTGGAGTGAGCACATATATTGGTGAATTATTAAAAGAATCAACATTATCACCATTACTTTTGGCTTGGCTTATTGCAACTATTATAAGGGTTTGTGTAGGTTCTGCTACAGTTGCAGGCTTAACTGCGGCTGCAATTGTTCTTCCGCTAACTACAGCAACAGGAGTAAGTGCAGAATTAATGGTATTGGCAATAGGATCGGGTAGTTTGATGCTATCCCATGTTAATGATGGTGGATTTTGGATGTTTAAAGAATACTTTAATCTTACCGTAAAAGAAACATTATCAACATGGACAGTAATGGAAACAACAGTAGGTGTAATGGGACTTTTAGGAGTTCTTGCGCTAAACTCAATAATATAATAACTATAGTAAACTAAATAAATAATGGATAAATTACCATCAATAAAAGCAAAAGAATTAGAATTAGTATTTCCACCAGCACCAAAACCAGCTGGGGTATATAGACCAATCTTAGTAGTAGGTAAATTTTTATATGTTTCTGGGCAAAGTCCAACACTTAACGATGGAAGTCTAATGCAAGGAAGAGTCGGAGATACAATTACGATGGAAGAAGGTAAGGAAGCTGCAAGACAAGTTGGACTTACGATGTTGTCAACAATTCAGACTCATTTTGGAGAACTAGATAAAATAAAAAGGGTAGTAAAAGTATTAGGAATGGTAAATTGTACTCCCGATTTTATAAAACATCCATTTGTTATCAATGGATTTAGCGAATTAATGGCTGATGTTTTTGGAAAAGAACATGGTATTGGAGTTCGTAGCGCAGTTGGTATGATGTTACCAGATGGTATTCCTGTGGAAATTGAGGCTATGTTCGAATTACATTAAGTTATGGTGACCAAAACAAAAGAATGGTATCAATTGGATAATGAAAACGATTTGGTATCTCCATCGCTTCTATTGTATCCCGATCGGATAAAAAAAAATATAGAATTGATGATTGCCATGGCTGGCGGAGTAGATAATCTCCGTCCACATATCAAAACGCATAAAATTGCAGAACTTATAGCGATGCAAATTAGTAGCGGCATTTATAAGTTCAAATGTGCTACAATTGCTGAAGCCGAGCTGCTGGCTAAATGTAAGGCTAAAGATGTATTGTTGGCAATGCAACCTGTTGGGGCAAATGTAGGTAGGTATATTTCGTTGGTTAAAAAATATCCAAAAACTGATTTTTCAACACTGGTAGATCATCAGGAAGCAGTTGAAGTCTTAAGTAAGGAAGCTGCTAAAAATACGATGCAGATTTCTGTTTGGTTAGATCTTAATGTTGGAATGAATAGAACTGGGATTTTGCCAGATAAAACAGCTCTAGATTTATACTTGAAAATTGCTGAAAACGATAATTTTATTGCGAAAGGATTACATGCCTATGATGGGCATATCCATGATGCAGATTTTGAAAAAAGAAAAGAGGTTTGCGATTTAGCATTTGATAAGGTGTTAACCCTAAAAAATAATATAGAAGCTCAGGATGTTACTATAGAAACGATTGTTGCAGGAGGGTCACCAACTTTTCCGATTCATAATAAAAGAAAAGGAGTAGAAACAAGTCCTGGAACAACAATTCTTTGGGATGCTGGTTATGGAAAAAAATTTAAGGATATGAAATTTTTACCAGCAGCAGTATTGTTTACGAGAGTGGTAAGTAAGCCTACAGATAAATTACTTTGTTTAGATTTAGGACATAAATCGGTAGCTTCAGAAATGCCTTTTCCTAGGGTAGCGTTTTTAAACCTTAAAGAAGTAAAACAAATAAGCCAGAGTGAGGAGCATTTAGTCTTAGAAACGGATGCTTCCGAAGAATATCGTATAGGAGAAACGGCATATGCCTTACCAATACATATTTGTCCAACAGTAATTAAATATAGTAAAGTTTGGACTGTGGAGCAGCATAAAATTACTGGAGCATGGGATATTGCTGCCAGAGATCATATTGTATTAGACTAATAAGAAAAAACGAATAAATGTTTATAGTAGATGCTCATTTAGATTTAGCAATGAATGCTCTAGAGTGGAATAGAGATCTAAGATGGTCTGTAGAAGAACTTAGAAATAGTGAAGTTGGCATGACAGACAAGCCAGACCGAGCGTTAAATACAGTTTCTTTTCCCGAGATGAGAAAAGGTAATATTGGACTCTGTGTGGCAACTCAGATTGCCCGTTATGTAAAAAAGGGGAGCTCACTTCCAGGGTGGAATTCTCCACAGCAGGCATGGGCACAAACTCAGGGGCAATTGGCTTGGTATAAAGAGATGGAAGCAGCTGGTGAGCTGGTACAAATTACAAATCTTCAAGAGCTAAACACACATTTAAAAAATTGGGAAAAGTCAAATATTGATACTCCAATTGGTTATATTCTTAGTCTTGAAGGTGCAGATTCTATTGTTACAATAGATCATTTAGAAAAATCATACCAGCAAGGATTACGAGCTATTGGACCTGCACATTATGGTCCAGGAACTTATGCTCATGGTACTGATTCTGTTGGGGGAATTGGAGTAAAAGGAAAAGCACTACTAAAAAAAATAGAAGAATTAAATCTTATTCTCGATGCTACTCACCTTTGCGATGTTAGTTTTTGGGAAACAATGAAGGTGTATAATGGTCCAGTTTGGGCAAGTCATAATAATTGTAGGACGTTTGTGGATCATAACCGCCAGTATGCTGACGATCAAATAAAGGAACTTATTAGTAGAGATGCTGTAATTGGTGTTGCATTGGATGCATGGATGATGGTGCCAAACTGGGTGCGTGGTGAGTCTACACCTGAAGGTATGGGAGTGACATTAGACTTAATGGTAAATAATATAGATCATATTTGTCAGCTTGCTGGAGATTCCACTCATGTAGGTATTGGTACAGATTTGGATGGCGCTTTCGGTAAAGAGCAATCTCCTTATGATTTAGAAACAATTTCAGATCTTCAAAAAGTGCCAGAATTACTTCAGAAAAAGGGATATAGTGCCAAAGACATTGATAATATTATGCATCATAATTTTTTAAGTTTTTTACGACGGGTATGGAAATAGATAAAAAAGGAATTCTGACTTTTGGAGAAATCATGTTGCGTCTTTCTCCTCCTAATCATCAACGGTTTGAACAAACACAGTCTTTTGAATTAAATATTGGTGGAGCGGAAGCAAATGTTGGTGTTTCATTGGCAATATTAAATCACAATGTAAAATATGTAGGAAGAATTGCCGATAATGATATTGGAGATTTAGTGCTTAAGGCATTAAAAAAGTTTGATGTCAATACAGATGCAGTTATAAGAGGAGGAGATAGGACAGGAGTCTATTATTTAGAAGAAGGAGCGGCTGTGAGGGCGTCTAAAGTTGTGTATGATAGGAAGTATTCTTCGTTTTCAGAATTAACTCCTGATATGTTAGATTGGGATATGCTTTTTGATGGTATCAAATGGTTTCATGTTACTGGAATTACTCCTGCATTGTCTCAATCCTGCCAAGAAGTGTATTTAGAAGCCTTAAAAGTTGCTAAAGCTAAAGGTGTAACTGTTAGTTTTGATATCAATTATAGAAAGAATTTATGGGACTTAGATACTGCTAAAAAAGTGGTATTAGAAACCTTAAAATATACCGATGTTTTATTCGCAAATAAAGGTGTTGCTGCTGAGTTATTTAATATTGAAACAACTGATGATAATTCGGACTCAGTACAAAGTTTTGAAACAATTGCCGAACGTTTGGCAAAGATTACAACAGCAAAGCATATTGCTTTTACCAATAGAAATGTAGTTTCTGCCTCTAAAAATAGCTGGCAAGGAATACTTTTTGAAAAGGGAAAAGGAGTTTGTAGTAGAACTTATGATTTGGAAATTATTGATAGAATTGGTGCTGGTGACGCTTTTGCAGCGGGACTTATTCATGGAATATTAAAAGACTATAGTCTGCAAAAAACAGTAGATTTTGCTACTGCTGCTTCTGCATTAAAACATAGCATTAAGGGAGATTTTAATTTGGCAACCGAAGATGAGGTATTGTCATTGATAACAAATTATACACCAGGATACGTAAAAAGATAAAATGTAATGGAAGATGTATTAAAATGTATTTTTGAAAGAAAGGCAATTGCAGTAATTAGGTCAAAACAAGAGTTTGATGCCTTAAAGTTTGTTTCCGTTATTGTTGAAGGAGGAATTACATGTATTGAAATTACAATGACTACGCCCAGCGCTCTTACCATTATTAAATCATTAGCAGATGCATTTGGTGATAAGATTATACTTGGTGCTGGTACTGTTTTGGATATAGCTACAGCAAAACAAGTAGTAGCGGCAGGCGCCAAATTTCTAGTAACACCTATCGCTGATTTTGAACTGATTGCCTTTGCTAAAAGGGAAGGGATTCCTGTAATGACTGGTGCATTTTCTCCGACCGAAATTTACAATTGCTATAAAGCAGGAGCAGATATCGTAAAAGTTTTTCCTGCCAATGTATTTGGAATCTCCTATTTTAAAAATTTAAGAGGGCCATTTCCAGATATCCCATTAATACCAACTGGTGGAGTAACTACAGAAAATGCTGGAGATTGGATTAAAGCTGGCGCTAATGCCGTTGGTGTTGGCGGAGCACTTCTTAATGATGACATTGTTAGAAATAAAGATTTTGCAACACTTAAGCAAAATGCGGAAAAAATTGTGAGGTCCTTGCATAGTTTGGATTGATTTTTTTGGATGTCTTCTGTTTTGTAATTGTATATTGCAACTATAATATTTTCAGTGTTTTATAATTCTTTTTTGTTTAGAACTAACGATTCTTAAGTTCAACTTCAAATATAAAAATGTAGGTAAATTCTTGTTTTAATTATGAAGAAAATAATTATGTAGATGTTTTTTGTCTAAAAACATCGATTTATTTTTTTATTTTAAATGATTTGAGTTATTTTTATGAGCAAATATTCGTTTATTGACGAGTTAAAGCTAATTTCTGCTTGTTTGTTGCTATGAAAATTTTTAAAAAAGTCATTATGTTGAAATTTGGAAGGTTGAAATTAATAATTGTTTTATTGCTGTTGACTCAAAGCTCAATGTTGTTTAGTCAAGAATTATACACAGAATCATCTGCAGTTTCTAAATTAAATGAAGGAAGTTCTTTAGGGACCTTAGGTAGTCCTCAGTTTTTATCAATTGAAACACAAGATGTAAAGACAGGGAATTATGCGCTTATGGTGAATGCTAATGGATCTGGTTCTAGTTGGATCTATGGAAAACACACAATGAATGTAATTGTTGGGGAAACTTATACCATAAAAGGAGATTTTAAAGTAAATAGGATTGGGACTCAATGGATTGCTGTAGAAGGACTTCAAAGTCCTAATAAGATTAACCCGACTATGGCAAGTGTTTATGAAGCATTTAGTATTACTGCAGTAGCAACAAGAGATTATATTGTTATAGAGTTAGGAGCTAACTATGGAGTTGTCGCTCCAACTGATTATTTACTGGTGGATAATCTATCAATAGTAAAAGGCGATGGTACAGTCCTGGTTGATATACAATCTCCTACTACACCAACAGTTCTGTCATCCAGTGTAGTTACTGCAAATAGTGTAGTGATTTCCTGGGAGGCTTCAACAGATGATATTGCTGTGACAGATTATGAGGTTTTTAAAAATGGAATAAGTATTGGAACAACTGGAGGAGCTACAAATCACAGCGTTTTAGACTTAGAAGCAGGTACTGCCTATGATTTTACTGTGGTGGCGATTGATGCTGCAAGTAATGTTTCAAATTTAAGTACTGTGTTATCTGCTACAACACTTAACTCTGGAGGATCACCAACAGATGGACACTGGTCAAAAACGGGAACAACAGTTTCATATAAAGGAGGAAAAGTAGGTATTGGAACTGCAAATCCAGATTATGAACTTACCGTAAAAGGAAAAATACATGCGGAAGAAGTATTGATAGATCTAAATACTCCAGCACCAGATTATGTTTTTAAAGAGGAGTACGAGTTGTTATCTTTAAAAGAGGTACAAGCTTATATTGCTAAAAATGGACATCTACCAAATATTCCATCTGCAAAGGTTATGGAAACAGAAGGAGTAGAACTTGGTGCTATGGAAATGAAACTACTAGAAAAAGTAGAAGAGTTAACCCTGTATTTGTTAAAACAAAATAAGTTAATAGAATCACTACAAGAAGAGAATGTAAAAGTGAATAAAAAACTACTGCTATTAGAAGATAAAATTAATAAATAGCTGATAACGTTTAACGGCATATAACAGCTATTCATCCTTATGAAAACGCAGTACACTGGTGATAACAATATAAAAAGCATTAATATCGATTATTTTAACGCTTCCTATTTGCTTGATGAAGATAGTATTAAAAAGGAGTAAAAATTAAATTATAAAAACTAAAAATAGATAATGACCAAATTAGGATTTCCTCTAGCTTTAATCGCAATTGCAATTAGCATTTTTTCTTTCTTTTATTTTCAATCAACGTCCAATCAGGTGTATGTAGATGTTAACAAGTTAATGGAAGGTTATAGCCGTACCAAAGTAGAACGTGAAGCTTTTAATAAAAAAGCAGCAACACTTAAAGCCAATGTGGATAGTTTAATTTCTGGATGGCAAAAAGAATTGCAGTCTTACGAAAAGGAACGTGCTTCCATGACTAAAAAAGAATTGGAATTAAAACAGCAATTGCTAAGTAACAAACAACAACAGGTAAATAACTATCAACAAGCCATACAAAAACAAATTCAAGAAGAAGACCAGAAAGCTACCAAAACAGTGGTTAATGATATCAATGCCTATATAAAAGAATATGGTAAGGAAAAAGGATACCGTATTATTTTTGGAGCAAGTGGTGGTGGTAATGTAATGTATGCAGATAAAGCTGCCGATCTTACTGATGATGTTTTGGAAGGACTAAACCAGCAATACAAAGGTAAAAAATAGATGAAGCAGTGTAGTTTTTTCTTGATTTTAATGGTGTTGGTTTCCTGTGGAAGGCAACAATTTAGTTCAGAAGATGATTTGTGGGACTATTTAAATGACGAGTCTAATGGCTATATGCAAGAAAAAACAATCCATGGTATTGATTTTAGATTAGTATATAAGCCAACTGACCTGTTGGTAAAACAATCTTATAATGGTGGTGGAGATAAAGAAATAGATAGTTTACGAAAAAAGTACAGCCAATACTTATATTTTAATCTAAGCATGGCAAAAAGCGGACAAGAAGTATTAACACATATGGCGGGAAACAAAAACCAATTTGGAGCCATGGTCAACCAATTGGCTTTTGGTATGGAAGAAAAGGTACATTTAATTTCTGAACGCAGAGATACTATTGCATTGGCAGACTATGTCTACCCTAGAATGTATGGGATGAGCAATAATACGGCGATGTTATTTGTATACCCTAGAGATAAAAAGACATTAGCTGATAAAAATATATACCTCACTATAGAAGACTTAGGTTTGGCAACAGGTGAGGTGGGTTTTAAGTTAGCAACAGAAGTTATAACAAACGAACCCCAATTAATATTCAATTAATAGTAGAACTAATTATTCTTATGAACACAGAAAAAAAAGAATATTGTCGATTTAGAACAAATAAAAAGCAAGTAAAAAATAGTGTATTGCCATTATTTTTGATGTTACTAGTTTCTATATTAGCTATAAATAAAATACATGCACAAGGGCCAAATGCCATAGAGGCAGCTAGTTTTGAGCCTGTAGATGCCACAGATATGGTGAATTTGTTAACTGGTGATTTAACCTACGTATTGCCTTTATTAAATGTGCCTTCTCCAGAAGGGGGGTATCCAGTAGTGTTATCATATCATGCAGGAGTTGGAATCGATCAAGAAGCTTCTTGGGTTGGATTAGGATGGAATTTAAACCCAGGGGCAATTAATAGAGGAGTAAATGGTTATCCAGATGATTTGAAAAATGGAGTATTACTTGAAGATGTTTTTGATGTAGGCGGTTCGGAAATAACTACAACTATAACACAATCATATACTACTATTGATGGAGCTTGGACAATTGCTCAGTCAAATTCTTATAATTCGAATAAGGGTTTTGGAGGCTCGGTAGGTATGGGGCATGGTGTTAAAGGTTTTGGTGGGAGCTTAACGATAGGTGTTAGCCCTGGGGGTCAGTCTTATTGGGGAGTTAATGCAGGAATAACTTATTCAGGAAAAACTTCTTCAGGTGAAAATTATGGTATTTCGGCGGGAGTTAGTTTAGGTACAAATGGTGCAGCAGTTAATGCAGGATTTAAAAATAACAATGGGTTCTCAACAGGGTTAAGTATTAATAGTGAAGGTGTTTTAACTGCAAATGTTAACTTTAATGAATATTCAGCTGTGCACGAAACGACATTTTCTACGGGAATGTCAATTTCCTCAAAAGGTTCAGCTACTATAACAGGAGTTGGATTCGGTCAACATTTATCTTTTGCTGATTCAAGCTCAAATTCGGATGGTAAATACAATGTTATAACTGAGGAATTTAATTTTGATTTTAATGTACCTACTCCTGTAGGAATATTTGGAATAGGTTATAACCAACAAAAAGTAAGTTGGAATCTTCATCATCGAAAAAGAAGTACTGTTTCTGGAATATTCTATTTCGGAGAAGCAATAAAATATGAATGTTTAAAAAAATATGTGTTTTCTGCCCCTTTAGTTAGTAGTACTACCTATTATCTAACTACTTATGTTGATTCTCCAAGTGATTGTGCTTGTGAACTTCCTTCAAATCTTGGAGCATGTGTAGAGGCAACATTAGTGTCTCCAGATCCTGTAAATGGAGGAGAGCACTTTATGGATGTATATGAAATAGGAATTACTGATGGAATTAAGAGCTTAAACGCAAATAATGCAATGATGCCAGCTGTTGATTCATATTCTGTAATGGCACAAGGGTTATCTGGGTCAATGACACCGAGATTATTAAAAAGCGTAGAGTTGTTAGGTTTGTCAAGGAATCATGCAGATTCCGATTTGTTTAGCGCAAAATATAACGTAAGTGACTATTCTTATTATCAATATGATGTTAATTTTGATTTTAAAAACGAATATTCTTCATTTTTAAATGTTAGGCCTAAAAGTTTTACAAATAACAGCTCTGCAGTAAGTATTCGAGATTATGGGGTTAATGGAAGTAATAATCTTGAATATGAAAAGAAAGAAAGTCGAGCAATTACTTACTTTACTTATTCAAATATAATACATGGATCTGCAGCAAACGATGGTTTATTATTACCTATTAATTATGAGTTTCAGGAACCTAAAATCACTATATCTGGAGGGTATAAATCTAGTGATGCAATAGGTGGATTTATGATTAAATCTGCTGATGGAAAAACATATCATTATTCATTACCAGTTTTTAATAATTTCATATCGAGACGTACTATTGGAACAATTGAGAATAAACCAGAAAGAGAATCATATATAGAGACAACACAAGGAGGGTATGTAACTCATTGGTTATTAACAGCTATTACTGGACCAGATTATTTAAAGCTAAGTTATGGTAGAGATTATCCCGATGTAGGAGATTATGGATATTGGGTTAGGTTTGATTATGGCAAATGGACGGAGAATAATGTTTGGAAAGCACCTTATGCTACTGCTTATGATATTTCTGAAGAAGACCCCAATATAAAAACTAAAACCTATGGAAGAAAGGAGCTTTATTATTTAGATAGAATTAAGACCCGAACACATACTGCAATTTTTGTAAAGAACAAAAGAGAGGATGATAAAGGGAATGAATGGGAGCGCCATGAGTTTGGAAATGGGGAATCTGGACCTACTACTGCGGGGTTTGATGTAGTTAGGTGGACAATACCATCTCAAAAAAAACTACGATTAGAAAAGATTATTTTGGTTAAAAATCAGGATGATCAAATTGATAAGTCTTCGGGTAATTTACTTGCTATTTCAGGTAATATTTTTACTTATATAGCTAACGATTTTACGATTAGCAATGAGTTGGATTATAATTTGCACGAAAACATTATTGATGTGCATGATAATATTTCGGAGACATTAAACAAAGCAATTAAAGTGATTGATTTTGCTCCACATTACAGTTACGACTTGGTAAAAGGTACTCCAAACTCTTCATTAGGGAGATTAACTTTAAACGGTATAACTTTTAAAGGGAAGGAGAATAAACAGTTAATGCCTTCATATAAATTCCAGTATTTTAATACTCGTGATTTTGATTATGATAAAAAAGACCTCTGGGGATATCATAAAGATAATCCAAAGGAGTGGTCTCTTAATAGAATATCAACCCCTACTGGAGCAAATATAGATATCCAATATGAATCGGATGATTATGAAATAGCGGCTGCAGAAACAGTTAGAGTCTTTAACAGGCATTTGAAATTTACTTTTTTTTCAAATCAACTACCAGTGAATAATAACGTGCCAACTACAATTCAAATAAAAGTAGAGATTGACAATCAGGATCCAGGGGTAGATGATTTTCAGTTATCAGATTATTTTGATCTTAATAAATCTGTTTCTTTTGATATGTGGGCATCAATATTTCATTGTACTCCAATAGAAACGGGGTGTTACCCTCTTAAGAGTTCATTGGATATGCCATTACAACAAGCTAATATAATATCTCTTAATTCAGGTGATAATTCAATGATTATAGAGGTGATTGCCTCTAGATCATCAAATAATGTTTCACTATTTTCTGGTGCTAGTCCAATATCTTTTTTTACTGGAGCAGGTAATTTTACTCACAATCAAAAAAAGGCAAGACCGTATATTGTTGATTCTAATAGTGCTAACTATCATATAGAGAATTATTCGTTAATTCATAGTATCGTTTCAAATAAGGAGCCGGGAGGTAAGATTGGTGGGGGGCTACGAGTAAAAGAACTTAGTGTAATTGATGCAGGTATTGCCAACAGAACTAGATATTCTTATAATCAACCAGGTTCTAATGAGGATTTTGGTAACTCAAGCTATGTTTCTTCAGGAGTAATTAGTTATCAACCATTTTCGCAAACATCAACCCAAACAATTGCTTATGGATCAGAATTGCCAGCTCCAATTCCTATGTATGAATATGTAACGGTAAAAAATGGCTTTAATAATTCTACAGGAGATTATTTAGATAAAGCTGTTTATAAGTTTAAAGTTTTAGAAAGAAAAGATGAAACCCAAATAAAATTTGGAGATTTATTTGAGATTTCTGAAGAAGATGTTTTTAATACAGTAAATACGGTACAAAATAAAAATGTTAATGCAAAAAAAATATTGATTAAAAGTAATTTTTCTTCTTTAGGACAGGTGTTAGAAATTGAAAGGTTTAATAGTAAAGATGATTTATTATCTAAAACAATTAACACATATGCTTCCAGTGATGAAATAGTGCAAGGTGTTGTAAGTGAGTCCTTTGAGACGTATAAAAAAGTTGACTATACAGATATTGGTATTACTGATGATTGGTTTATTAGTTCAGTGCAAAAAACGAGTTTTCCATCTGTTTTAAAAAGTACAAGAACAATACAGGGCGGTAGTAGTGTTATTACTAATTTTATTGATCATGATGAAATCTCAGGAATGCTTTTGGAAACAACTACCATAAATAGTAGAAATGTTAAGTACAGAACAAAGGTAACTCCAGCTTATACAATTCTGGAATATTACGCTATGACAAGCAAAAACATGCTCACCCAAGTTGCCATGACAAAAACCTATATGAGTGTAGCAGACCAATGGGAATTGATAAGTGCTGGAATAAATACTTGGAATAATGAATGGGCTTATATAAATGAAAACGGAATAAGTAGTGTGCCAACTCATAGTTGGCAAAAAATATGGCGAAAACATAAAACATTTATTTGGAATGGAACTTTAAATTCCGATAAAACCTATCAAAACTTTAATGAACTTACTGATGATAATTTCAACTGGGATGTTGGTTTAGCGGTGCAACAGTCAAATTCCAAATGGAAAAATACAGGTACCACTACTTTGTATGACCATTATTCTATGCCTTTAGAAGTAGAGGATATCAACGGTAATAAAGCGGCTACCAAAATGGGAGATAAGCAGTCAAAGGTATACAGTACAGGAAATGCAGCATATAATGCCATGTTCTATTCTGGGGCTGAGGATTTTTCTGCCACGACCACCGCAAGTGCAGGAGTGCTTAAAGGGACTGCTACTATAAATACAACTACAGCACATACAGGAATACAATCATTATCGGTAAACTCTGGGGCTAGTGCATTTAAGGTAAAACCTCAAGAGGCGGGAACATATAAAATATCAGTCTGGGCAGCCAAAAGCAATTACACCAATGTAAAATTAAATCTAACAGGAGTTTCATTTAAGGAATCGGAAAAAGTTATTGCAGGAGATTGGGTGCAACTCAATTTTTATGCTACCCTTAGTGCAAATCAAGAGGTGTATGTTAAAGCGGCTTCAGGAACAGTACAGGTAGATGATTTTAGGATCTGTCCAATTAGTAGTAGTATGACTTCTTATGTCTATAACGAGTGGGACGAGCTTACCTATATTATAGGGACAAACAATATGGCAACTAAATATGAGTATGATGCTATGGGGAGATTAAAAGCAACAGCTGTAGAGGTAGCCGATTTTAAAGGATCTGGTACTGGAGGTTTTGTGAAGTCAAGTGAAAACGAATACACCTATAAACATTAAAAAGATGAAAAAGCAAAAAAATACATTTCGGGTTTATATCGTTTCAATGTTTCTTTTATTAGGTTTTTTTCAGAAGACATTAGCGCAAGATTGTTATGGAGTTACAGCTAATGCTATTACGGTATCTCAATCTGGAGGACCAGGAAGTAGTACACTACAAAACACAGGAAGCTGTAGCCTTTCTTCTTTTTCTTTAGGAACAACAACATCTTGGTTGACAACTTCCATTTCCAGTACGGGATTTATTACGGTAAATGCACAAGCAAATACAGGACATAATAGAGAGGGGAGTATTCCTATTTATTATAATGGAAATATTAGTGGAGGATTCTCCGTAATTCAAAATGGCTCTTTAGGAACTCCAGGAGGTGGAGGTGGAACTACCAATTGCACCATTGGTGGTTTTGGAGGAGATGGCTCTTTTAATGGTAATGGAGAAACACGTACGTATACCTTAACGAGACCTTCAGGTTGTGCAGCAATTCCTTATTTTACTTTTGGGACACATGCTACGGCAGGCACATTGCCTTCTTGGATATCAATTAGCCAACCTGCATATAATAAGGTTACGGTAACATTTACTACAAATAATACAGGTAGTCCTAGGTCCGTAATTATTATAGGAACTAATTCAGGTGAGGGAGCAGGGATAGGAATGTCTTTTAGTCAGTTGTGTCTTCAGAAAACATGGTATCCTGATGCTGATGATGATGGGTTTAGAGATCCTACAGGAGCTTCTCAACAAGGATGTGCAAGTCCATCAGGAAATTGGACTTTAAATACAACTATAGATGCTTGCCCAGATTCTTTTAGTACTACTAATAATGGTTGTCCACCGAATTGTGCAAATGTTTCTATTTATGATAGTTTATTTACAATTAGTGAAGAAGGAGGGATTAAATCAACCTCAATGACTTTTAATGAATGTTCAGGAAGTATAACATTTGAATATAACCCGTTAGCTACTTGGTTTTCAATAATTGGAACTGGAAGTCAAATTACAGTAAACTTCGATTTAAACTCAAGTACAGACAGTAGATATGAAAGTGTAAATATGATGGTAAATGGACTGTTTGCAGCAACTATTACAGTAGCACAAGGTGGACAACCTTCTGGTGGTGGTGGTGGTGGTGGAAACACTTCTTGTACAGTAGCTGGTTTTCAGGGAGGAGATTATAATGGAGAAAAACAGGTATTGACTTTTCCATTGACATATAGTAATTGTACATCAACACCAAATATAGTGTTTACAAGTATGGATCCACAACCAAACGATTGGTTTTCGGTTTCTAAATCAGGAAATACAGTTACTGTTGTCTTGGAAGAAAATACTACAGGATATGGTAGATCTGTGATAATAATAGGAGAGGATCAAAGTCAAAATTTAAGCGTAGGAGGACAGTTTTATCAAGATTCATGTCCACTTTGGTATCTTGATTCTGATAAAGATGGTTTTGGAGATGTTTATGGTGTAGGCAAAAGGCAATGTGAAGATCCAGATAATGACCCCAACGATGATCCAAATGATGAATGGGTAAATAATAATAGCGATTTATGCCCGTATGACCCTGGTTTAGCTAACAATAGTGGGTGTCCAGCTGGTGTAACTCCTCCAGAAAATTGGAATACAGTAAGCACAAAGGCATATGATCTTAATCAGGTATTAAAGGCAAGCTCAAAAGCGTATTTTAATGATTTAGGGAAACCTGTGCAATCTCAGTCTTGGGATGTTAAAAGCAATAAAAAATGGGCATCTCAATCATTATATGATAGCCAAGGGAGACCAGCCTTTAGTACTTTGAGTTCTCCAATAGGAATAGGGAATGCATTTGTTTATAAAAACGAGTTTATAAAAACCGAAACTAATGGGGTTTATGGCAAGGCAAATTTTGAAAATGATGTAGATAATCCTACTAAAGTTGGTGCAGCTTCCAATACCCTTGGTTGGTACTATAGTAATTCCAATACTAACGAAGAATTACAAGATGTTACCGATTATCCATTCTCTAGAACAGTCTATAGCGAGTTACGCCCCGGAGCAGTAAAAAAAGTACTAGGTGGAAATAAGATTAATGAGGCTTGGCAACAAGGCTATACCTTTAGCATGCGAGCATCTCAAGAACTAGCAGCAACTGTTGCCTTTGGCGAAACCAAGTATAATGCCTATAAAATTATAAAAACAGTAAGTAGAGATGTACGTGGTATAGAAAATGTAGTATTTACAGATACCGATGGAAAAACATTGGCAGCAGCAAGAAGCGGTGATGAGGGTGTTAGCTCTTCAAAAATGACACTTCCAATAGGAGAACAGGGGTATGTAGATATTCATATTCCTAAGGGAATTACAGGATTTACAGTTACAGGAACTAGTGCGGTAACCGTGTATAATTTAATAACAGAAACTGTAGATACAACTGCACCATCTAGTTTAGGCAATGGTTTTTATAGAATAGCAATTACCGATTTAGATGCCTATACAGCCGATACCAATGCAGTAGAGTACTATGTTAATTATTACGATTATAGCCTTAATGAATATAATGAAATAGGGCAGCTTATAACTTCCTATCAGCCAATAGGAAATACAAAGGCATCAAAAATAAGTTCTAGTTTTATATACAATACCTTAGGGCAGTTGGTAGAAACAACGAGTCCAGATGAGGGAACAGCAAAGTTTAAATATCGTAATGATGGGCAGATTAGATTTTCTCAAAATATAAAACAACAATTGGCTAGCCCAGCAGAGTTTTCATATACCAATTATGATAATTTGGGAAGACCAGAAGAAAGTGGAGTGTTAGAAAGCGCCCTTTTTGATACTGCCGACCCAGATGGAAATTTACCTAGTGGTACAACAAAAGAAGTACAAGAAACTACCTATGATATTATTGGAGATGCAGAATTATTAAGTTTGCCTACTGCATATCAAAATCCAAGCTTTTTGGCAGGCAATGTAGCAAAAACACATAATAACCAAACTACTACCTATTACAGTTATGATGTTTATGGGAGAGTACAGTGGATTGTACAAGACATTGCAAGTTTAGGCGGTTTTAAAACCATAGACTATACTTACGACCCCATTACAAGTCAAGTAACGTTGGTAGAATTTCAAAAACAGGTGCCAGCTGAGTATTTTGCACATGTATATACTTATGATACTGTAAGTAATGAGCTCCAAAAAGTAGAGACAAGAACAGTTGCAAACGGAATCCGAACACTACATGCTACTTATGAATATTACGAAACAGGAGCCTTAAAGCGAAAAATACTAGGGACTAATCTTCAAGGAATAGATTATGTGTATAATTTAGCAGGACAATTAAAAAGTATTAACCATCCTGATTTAACAGCAGCAAATGACCCAGGTGGAGATGCCAACGATGCCTTTGGGATGCAAATAGATTACCATAGTGCAGATTATTTGCGTGCAAATACAAAGGGCATTAGTGCAACTACTTATGGTACAGATCAGCTAAATGGAAACATCAAGGGAATTCGTTGGAATAGTGAAATAGGACAAAATTCTGCTGGGCAAAATAGTTACGAGTATACCTATAATCGTAACAATTGGTTAACAGATGCGGTATATGGAGTATATAACACAGTTTCTAATACTGCTATAGATCCTATTGTTCCATCTTCTGCAGTGGTTAATAGTGGGCAATCCTTACATTTAAAAGCCACAGCCAGTATAATACTTGGAGATGGTTTTCATGCAAAAACAGGAAGCACATTTACTGGGATAATAGTAAGTGCCAATGGATTTATAAAAAATTCAAAAGACGATTATAAAGTAAGTGGTATTACCTACGATGCTAACGGAAACATAAAAAAACTAAATAGAAACAAACATACCGAAAATGGGACTAATGCCATGGATGTTTTAACTTATGAGTATGATGAAGCAAATAATAAACCAAACCAATTAAAACAAGTTGTAGATGATGCTGGCCAGGTAGGCGCTAATGATATTGGTGACCAAAATGCTAATAATTACCACTATAATAGTATTGGACAATTGATTGAAAACCATGAAAATGTTGATCCTAATGATTCTAATGACTTAGACGATATTATTAGATATACCTATAATGCTAGTGGTTTGGTCACGGAAGTAAGTAGAAAAAATGTATCTTTAGTAAAGTTTTATTATAATGATAAAGGATATAGAGTAAAAAAGGAGGCGTTTAATACTAGTACTGGAGCTTTACAAACCACAACAGTATATGTTAGGGATGCAGCAGGTACCCCATTAGCAATATATATCAATGGTGCTTTAGAAGAACATACCATATATGGAGCAGGAAGGTTAGGGGTATATAACCGTACAGATTATACCAGTACTTACGAACTAACGGACCATTTGGGTAATGTACGTGCCTTAGTACAAGAAGGCAATACCAGTTTTGGTGCTAATGACTACTATCCTTTTGGTATGCTTATGCCAGGGCGTAATTCTGCAAATGGATATCGATATGCTTTTCAGGGGCAAGAGAAAGATATAGAGACTGGGCAGGAAGCCTTTCAGTTGAGGCTTTGGGATTCTAGAATTGGGCGATGGTTGACTACGGATCCTGCTGGGCAGTATGCGAGTCCTTATCTTGGGATGGGGAATAATCCTATTTCTTTAGCAGATAGTGATGGAGGGTATGCGGAAAGTCCAGATAATAAATATAAAGGTGTTTGGAATAAAGAAACTCAGCAATATGATATGCAATTTGTAGATAATACTGGAGGAGAATTTTATGATGTAGTGAATTATGAAGGAGGGGTTTTAAATGGTATGACTGATTTTTTTGTAAACCCGTACATAAAGGGAACTACTGTTGGAGGGTTTCTGGGTATGGGGGGTGAAGAAATGTTGTTTTTAGATTCACAAGTTAAAAGACAAGGTGTTGGTGAATGGGGTTATGATTTTAGTAGCTCAGGAGCTGTAACTCCTATTTCCGCAGCCAATTATTTGCCTCTACCTCCAATATTTAAGGGGCTTGGGATTTTAAAAGGAGTAATAGGAAAGGGAGCAGCTAATATTGGAGCTAAATTAGGGTTTAGAGCATTAAAAGATGTTGGGCATAAATCATTAGCTTCTGGAATTATTTCAAGAGTCGGAGGTGATTTAGGGAATAAATATTTTTCTGGTTTCTTAATTAAAAATAAAGTCTTAGTTTTAAGATTTCAATTTCATAAACATTCATTAAATGGGTTAAAAGGAGTTGTACCAGGGACTAAAGTTCCTCATATTAATTTCAATAATTATCATTTATTGTTAGGTAAAGTTAGAAACAATGGTTCAAGATGGTTTAAAGGAAGTAACTAGTATAGAAGGGCTTGAAAATATCAGGAAACAGTTATCTAATTCAAGTATTAATAATGTTATAAAAGATGATATAAGTTTAATTTTCCCTTTGCTATTAAAAGTAGATTATAATAAGGTTTCATTATGCTATGAAGATTTAATTGATGAATTTTATTTTATTTTTTACTTAAAATCAGATAATGATTCAGGTAGAATATCAATAGTTATTCGTGAAAATTTTACATCTAAAATCTATGCTTATGGGTGTAAGTTTTTCTTCAAAGATTTTAAAAATATTTTAAAAAAGGAGGAACAGTTATATCAAATTGTTGATACGGTATTAAAAGGCGACTATAATATTAATGAAGAAAAATATAACGAAGAAGTACTATCTTATGAAGTAACTCTGTTAACTATTAAAAAGAAAATTGAATTTGGATTATTTAATAAGTGGTTTAGAAGAAAGAGAGAGGTCAAGAGTTATAAGGGGGTCTGTTTATATAAATAGAGAAATGACGCCCCGCACCTCGGAATATGAATAATAAGGAATAGGCAGGTTGTCATTTGCAATGGCAACCCAGATGGCGCTGATATGCCGTCCACGTAGTTAGCGCGGAAATGTTTTCCGTGCCGATAAAGAGTAAGCAGGTTGTATAAGAATAGTTATATTAAAGCATGTTAAGTACAGTCACAGATTACAAATCTGGGCCAACGTCCATGTAGATAGCACGGAAATGTTTTCCGTACCGAAACGAGTAAGAATACAAGAGCAAACAAATACAGAATAAAGAAGCTACATAGAGATGTGGCTTTTTTTGATTGTGTAACAGGCTTAAGCTTTACAGATTGGTAAGTTAAGATTGTAAATGAAGCATTGTCACAGATTGCAAACCTGCGCCAACATACTATAATTACATAACATTTTATAACTTAGGTGAAAAAAAGAATGTCTACAAAATATAAAGCAACAGAATTAGATAGTGGTTATTTTATAACACTTACAGTTGTTGGTTGGATTGATGTTTTTACAAGATTAAAACAGAAATATGTGCTAATAAATGCCTTAAAATATTGTCAGAAGCATAAGGGATTGGAAATTTATGCATATTGTATTATGTCTAACCATGTACATTTATTATGTAAGGCAGTTGATGGAAAATTGCTTTCAGATATCATTAGAGATTTTAAAAAGTATACTTCAAAAAAAATAATAGAAACTATTGTTGGTTTTCCAGAAAGTAGAAGAGAATGGATGTTAGCGTATTTTAATGAGGCATGCAGTCATTTAAAGAGAAAACAGCAATACAAAGTTTGGCAAAACGGATATCATGCTGAAAAAGTGTATTCTGACAGTTTTATTCGGCAAAAGCTAAATTATATTCATCAAAATCCTGTGGTGGACAAGATAGTTTCTCAGCCAGAAGATTATTATTTTAGCTCAGCTAGGAATTATGCAGATTTAGACAATGAATTGGAAGTAGTTGTATTGAATTTATTTTCCTAGATTTTCCGTTCTCGCTTCCAACTTGGTGACCAAAGAAAGCTAAAGCAAGGTTATACTTCGTGAAACAAAGATGGAAAAAGGTTGTTTAAGTACTCAGAGATTGTCTTTAGAAATTGAATAGAAATAAAAATTGATGTTGTTTTAGTATCTTTACAGTATAAAAACATGTGGAATGACATCTATTGAGCAAATACGACATAGCATCATTGATAAAATACTTTCTATTAAAAATGAAGAATTGTTGTTGGCATTTAATAAAATTCTAAAATCTAATTCAGATGCATCTATATCGCTATCAAAAGAGCAAATAAAAATGCTCAAAATGAGTGATAATGACATTGAAAACGGAAATGTAATATCACAAGGGGACATTGATAAAATGGATGCTGAATGGCTAAGTTAACATTGCATTGGGCTACTAGTACGGCTTTAGCGCAACGTAATCATATCTTTAAATATTGGAATAGGAGAAATAAAAGTACAGAATACGCTAAACGATTACTGAAAGTTGTCAATGAAAGAACAAAACTAATCTTATCATTTCCATAAATGGGTAGAGAAGTTGAATTTGGTAATCATCGCACTATTCCATTAGAACATTATAGTATTTTTTATAGGAAAATAAAGGATAAAATAATTATTACTGCTTTTGGGATAATAATCGAAGTTCTGAAAAGTTATTGAGAGCATTAAAAGATAAATAGACGTTTTTTTAATGATAACTCCAACGGCGCAGATATGCCGTGTTAGTGCAGAAATGTTTTCCGTACCGAAACGAGTAAGCATACAAGAGCAAACTAATACAGAATAAAGAAGCTAGATATATCAGTTAGGTAAAAGCTCACGTCTTGCGAAGAACTCAATATTTAGAGGACATAAATACATTAGTTGAACCGAAAGATATGTACAAGACGATTTAGAAAGTCTGCACGAAACAGTAAATAGCTTCCATCTGTTTTAGTTAAAATAAAACAATTAAGTACTTTTTTAGGTACTTTTTATTATATTTGCTTTATGGAAACAGTAAATTATACAGACTTTCGTTCAAATCTAAAGCATTGGTTTGATAAGGTAGTTGATGATGTTAGTGACATTATTATCAAAAGAAAAAGCGGTAAAGACCTTGTGTTAATATCACTTGATGAATATAATTCATTAAAAGAAACAACCTATCTGCTAACTGGGAAAAATAGAGATGTTTTGTTAGACTCTATCAAAGAACTAGAAACAGGAAATGGTATTGAAAAAGACTTAATGGAGTAGATGAAGTTAACGTGGTCTACATCTTCTTGGGAAGATTATTTGTATTGGCAAAAAGTTGATAAAAAAACAATGAAGCGAATTAATGAGTTGATTAAGAGTTGTATGCGAACACCTTTTGAAGGCATAGGAAAACCCGAAGCTTTAAAAGGAGATTTACAAAGCTATTGGTCAAGGCGAATAACATCAGAGCATCGATTGGTTTATAAATATGAAAAAGAACAAATATTGATAGCAGCTTGTCGTTATCATTACGGAAAATAAATCCCTCCGCTCCCGCTAGTTCCCAAAACTAGTGGCGGTAAGAGTATTGTCATAATTAGTAATATTATTTTGAGTGTTATAAAAGCGGGCATTGTAAAATTAAAACACAATCAATCCTACTTCAAGACCTCCATAACCTCTCGTTTATAACTTATGCCAATAGGGATTTCTAACTCGTCTATTTCAATATCCTGAGCCGTAAAAGCCGTTATTTTTTTAGTATTTACAATATAAGATCTATGTGTTCTTAGAAAATAGTGTGGAAGCTTCTCTTGAAAATCACTTATTTTTTCTTTGGTGGTAATTGTGGTGTCTATGGTATGAATTCTAACATAATCTTTAAGGCTTTCTGCATATAAAATATCTGAAAAAAGAACTTTATGATGCTTCTTATTCATATTTACATAAATATGAGCATCTTTATCTTCTTTTTCAGTTAAAATAGGTGCGCTTGCTTTAGTTTCTATTGTTTTGTAATATTTATTGATAGCTTTAAAAAAACGATCAAAAGAAATAGGTTTTAAAAGGTAATCAACAACTTCTAATTCATAACTTTCAATAGCATACTCCCGGTATGCGGTAGTAAAAATGACTTTTGGAGCATTATTTAGCGATTTTAAAAATTCTATACCAGTAAGCATTGGCATTTGAATGTCTAGAAAAATAAGGTCTATATCTTGATTTTTAAGTGCTTCAAAACCTAGCATTGCATTATGACATGTAGCAACAACTTCCAAATTTGGCAATTGCCCAATATGAGTTTCTATTAGCGAAATTGCTAAGGGTTCATCATCAATAATAAGGCATTTTACCGCTTTCATCTGTTCTTTTTATTTTATTAAATCGGTCATATGATACCTTCTCATTAGTCATTAGCTTTTGTGGCGTTGCATAGACTATATAAAACTAATCAATATTTTTTATATGGAGTACAATTGGAAGAGACCTGTTTTTATTTCACAAAGAGATCTCCAAAATCGCTTTATAGGAAGTCTCTTTTTCGATAATCTTAAACTGATGTTTCTTAGGATACAGAAGATTCAATTGTTTTTCGATATTGCTAAGGCCGATTCCCTTTTTAAAGTTGGTTTCGTCTTTTTGCGCCTGTATGGGTTTTGTGTTCCAAAGGGTAAATTTTAACTGCCCTTTATCTTCTTTGATGGCTATTTTAATAATAGGTTCAGCAATAGCACCACTAGCACCATGTTTAAAGGCATTTTCAATAAGAGATACTAAAATAAGTGGAGCTATTTTGGCATTGCTATTGCCTATTTCTTTTTGGAATTCTAGCTGCAATCGATCTCCATAACGCAATTTTTCTAAATCTATATAGTTTTCAATTAGCTTAATTTCTTTATCAATACTAACGCTATCATCATTACATTGATATAACATATAATCTAACATTTCGGATAGTTTTAAAACGGTATCCGCAGCTTTATCAGATTTTTGTAAAGTAAGAGTGTAAATATTATTAAGGGTATTGAACAAGAAGTGTGGGTGGATCTGCGCTTTAAAAAAGTTAAGTTCAGCAGTAGCTTTTTCTTTATGTAGCACCTCTAATTTGTTTTTTTCAATCAAGCGTTCTTTTATCAATTTAATAATTAAAACTACAAAAACAGGCATAAATATTTTGTAGATATAGCTTCTCAATAGGTGCTCCAGTTCAGTAAGTATCTCGTAAATACTTTCTTGACTAAATGGAGGTTTTCGGTATAATTCTTCAACAATATGCACCACCATAATTCTACCTAAGGCAGAAAAAATATAAAAACAAGCTAGTAATGATATAAAAAAAAGAAAGTGCTTCTTTTTATACAACAACTTCGGAATTAGAATATATATTAGGGTATACGATGCCAATATTTGTGGTATTAATATAATAGCATTGTGAAAAACAATATCTACGTAAGACCCTTCATAGGCGCTAGACATTACTATGGAATAATAGGCAAGCAATGTTATCCAGAAGATAAGATGGCTTGCCCAACGGTTTTGAAGTAATTGATTAATAACTAGTGTGATGGTTTTATTCATAATAATGGTGCTAACTGCAAAATACATAAAAGAAACGCTTCTTCTTCTTCCTTATCGCCAAATATCTGGTTGTAACCTATAGGTAATGGTTTGCTACTCCCAGATAATATTGAGCAGTATATATATAGTATTTAGGGTGTAGAACTTGGATTTTGTCTCTTTTTATCAAATACACAGTTGCTATAAGGGATATTTGAAGTGTCAAATCAATTAAAGAACAATTATGTTATCAATAGTAAGAGGGTTATTATGCCTCAGTTTTTGTCTAGCAAGTGTATTTGTGAATGCAAAAGAAAACGAGGTAAAAAAGAAAATTACAGGAACGGTACTAGATGCCGAAACACAGCAGCCTTTGGCTTATGCAACTGTGGCAATTTCTAAAGGAGCCCAGGTAGTAGACGGAATTATTACCGATGAAGAAGGAAAATTTACCATTACAGCAGATAAAGGAACATATACATTACAGGTTTCCTACTTGTCTTATGTCTCCTTTGAAAAAGAAATACAGCTTACCGAAAATCTAAATTTAGGAACTATTTCTTTGGCTGTTGATGCACAAGCATTGGACGAGGTGGAGGTTGTAGGTGAACAATCAACACTGCAATTGAAGCTAGATAAAAAAGTTTTTAATGTTGGTAAGGATTTGCTATCACAAAATGGATCTTTAACAGAGGTGTTAAATAATGTGCCATCGGTGAGTGTTAATTTGGATGGCGGTGTAAGTTTACGTGGAAATAGTAATGTTACCATTCTTATCAATGGAAGGCCTTCTGTGCTTACTGCTAATAATGGATTGGAACAGATACCTGCCGAAACTATTGATAAAGTTGAGGTTATTACGAATCCCTCTTCTAGGTATCAGGCTTCAGGAACAGCAGGAATTATCAATATAATTTTAAAGAAGAATAGAACAGCGGGATTTAGTGGAACTCTTGGTTTTACTTTGGGTTCGCCAAAAGATCATAAAGCTAGTGCCAGTCTAAATTATAGAACAGAAAAGTTTAATTTGTTTACTACCGCCTCTTATAGAAATTTTGAGATGGAGGGAATTCAGGAGTTGGATCAAACTACGGGTTCTGGTGGTTTAGCAACACGATTGGATCAGGATATTTTTTCGGAGCGTTTTTTTGAAACCAAGAGCATATATCTAGGAGGTGACTATTTTATAAATGAGAACAATACTCTTACAGCCTCTTATTATAAGGTATTGATTAATAATGATCGACTTGTGGACTATAATTATGATTATTATAATGCATCAAACAATTTGGATCGTAGTATAGATAGAAAAGAAACCTATACAGAACCAATGGATCACAATCAATTGGAGTTTAGTTATGTAAAAAGTTTTGATACAAAGGGTAAGGAATTGGTTGTAGATTTTCAATATGATTTTTGGGATGATGATGAAAATGAAGAACTAAAAACTCAGGATATGTTTCCTGTTTTAAATGATGTAACGGCGTTAAGAACACGTGATATTGAAAGTAGTAAAGATTATTTATTGCAGGTAGATTTTAAAACACCTTTAAATGATAAGCTCTCTTTTGAAACAGGAATTCGAGCAGAAACACGAGTTATTACAAGTGATTATTCTGTTGAAGAATTGGTGAATTCTGCATGGCAATTGTTCAATAATATTGATAATGTATTGGATTATAGTGAGAAAATTGGAGGTGTCTATGCTTTGGTTTCTGGACAGTATAATAAAATTCAATATCAATTTGGTTTACGTACAGAATATACCAAAATTAATATTGATGATAAAGAAGAGCTTTATAGTAGTGAAAAAGAATATACAAAGGTTTTCCCTACGCTGCATTTAACATACGAGTTTAATGACAAAACTAGTTTGCAAGCTAGCTATAGCAAGCGTATCAATAGGCCTAGTTTCTGGCATTTAAATCCTTTTGGTGGTTATGCAGATTTTAATGCCATACGAAAAGGAAACCCTGATATGAATCCGTCTTATACAGATGCTTTTGAATTGGGTTTTTTAAAACGATGGAATGCTTTTATGATCAATCCGTCTGTTTATTATCAGCGTAGTACAGATTTTTTTCAATTTTATGTTGCACAAAACACCGATGGAGCTTTTGAAACTACACCAATAAATTTGGATACGGAAAACAGGCTTGGAATAGAATTATCAACTACATATAACCCTGTAAAATGGTTACGTTTGTCTGGAGATTTTAATTATTATGCTTTTGATCAAAATGGTAATTATAAAGATGTTGATTATACTACGAGTCAGGCTACTTGGTCAAGTAGATTTAGATCTAGAATAAAGTTTCCTTTGGCGATTAATTTCCAGAGCTCGTTTCGGTATTCTGCAAAGGTAGAAACGGCACAAACTACACGAAAATCGCAACATGTACTTGATATGGGATTAAGTAAAAGTTTTTTTGAAAATAAGTTGGCAGTAACCTTTAATGCAAGTAATATTTTGGATTCAAGAATTGAAGAAGCTACTACAAGTGGTGTTAATTTTAATTATACTCAATTGAGAAAACGATTAGGCCCTAGATATACATTGGCAGTAAAGTATCGATTTAATCCAAAATCAAAGACCAAAGACAGGCGTCCTGGAGGAAGTATTAGATAGTTATGAATTAATGCTTTTTTTTTGAATAAAAGTAAAATCCCCAAGTAATCAGCTTGGGGATTTTTTTATGAGATACGAGTTCTTTTAATTGCTAAAAAAGTGTAGGTAAACAATAATTGGTATGGATTTAGTATCTTTACTTAAGGAAAATGATAGGTTATGAGTACAATAGAAATAAGACGCGAATTGCTGGAACTTATTAATAATGAGGATGATAATTCGTTGAAAAATCTTTATCAACTTATTAAAGCATATAAGCGTCAACGTCATTTGGATAAGATGATTGCTGATGGGGAAGAGGATGTAAAAGCGGAGCGGATTTATAGTCAGTCAGATGTGCAAAAAATGATTGATAGTTGGAATTAAGAATGAAACCAGTTGTTTGGACTAATAGAGCTGTAAAAGATTTGCAAAAAGTTACTCTGTTTAATGGGAAATTGTACGGTTTAAAGAAAGCAAAAGCGATTGCTACGAATCTTAGAGAAAGTACAGCTATTTTAGAAAGCCAAGAAGTAGACGCTTCAGAGTATGGTCAAATTGACGAAGCGTTTGAGCACCTAAAGCACGAATATCGGAAACTAATTAACGATTATTGTAAAATTACCTATCGGGTAGGTAAAACAAAAATTTATATTATTAGAGTTTTTGATACACGTCAACACCCCAATAAGAATTATTAAGTATAAGAGCTAATATTTCTCATTGTTTTACCTTGTAGAAGTTTGGTTGTTAAAACAGCCCCTAAATGATTAGGTGATTGGACTGTTTTAGTATTATTTTTTTAATCTTTCCAAAGCATCAATATCAGCAAAGGCGCGAATAATAACATGTACGGCTTCTTTATAGAATTCAGGATGTATGTTTTTGTAGTCATCTGTTGGTCTGTGATAATCTTTATGATCTTCTACGCCAAAATAAATAAAAGGAATTTCTTTTTTATGGAATGGCCCATGATCAGAAGAGTAGGTCCAATCGTCTTTGCCATCTTTACCATCATGACCCATTAGTAGCTTTATTTTTTCTGATTGCTTAAAATTGGTGATGGTCTTTTTTAATGTTGAATTGTATCTGGTTCCCACGGCATATAATTCATTTTTATCATTCCTGCTTATCATATCCATATTAATGTTTATGAAAATGCTTTTTGTGGGGATAATGCTATTTTCAGCAAAATGTTTTGCTCCTTTTAATCCCAGTTCCTCTGCGTCAAAAGCTGCCAAGATTACCGAATGTTTTGGGGCGTTACTTTTTAAATATTCTGCAAAACTAAATAAAGCGCTTATTCCAGATGCGTCGTCATCTGCTCCATTATATATTTTTCCTTTTTTAATGCCTTCATGATCATAATGTGCACTAATTACAATATAGGAATCTGGATAAGCAGTTCCTTTAATCAAGCCCAAAACATTTGCTGCGGCATAAGTCTTTGTTTTTCTTTTAAAGCTGAACGTTTGCTCAAAAGATTTGCCCAGTGGTAAAATACCTAGATCAGTAAATTTATCAATAATATAGTGTTTTGCCTTTATAGCTCCTTTGGTTCCCGTTCGTCTGCCTTCATAAGCATCAGACGATAATGTTTTAATATTTTCCAGCAATTCGGTTTCGTCAAAATGATTCGTTTGTCCTTCGCTGGAGATAAATGCTAAAAGAAGGACGAGGGTTAAAATTGTGCTTTTATAGTTCATAAATCAAAACTAAACAAAAAAATCCCAAGAGTACTACTCCTGGGATTTTTAAAATATTGTAAAAAAGTGTTTTATCCTTTTAAGTTTGCTTTTAGAAGCTCTCTGTTCATACGTGCTATATTTGTTAGCGAAATACCTTTTGGGCATTCTACTTCACAAGCACCAGTATTAGTACAGTTACCAAAACCTTCTAAATCCATTTGTGCTACCATGTTTTGAACACGCTCTGTAGCTTCTACCTGTCCTTGAGGTAATAATGCGTATTGAGATACTTTTGCGCCTACAAATAGCATTGCAGAAGCATTTTTACATGTAGCAACACAAGCACCACAACCAATGCATGTAGCAGCATCCATAGCTTCGTCTGCATCAACTTTTGAAATAGGAATAGCATTGGCATCTTGTGTATTTCCTGAAGTATTTACAGAGATGTACCCACCAGCTTGTTGTATACGCTCAAAAGAACTTCTATCAACTACCAAATCTTTTATTACGGGAAAAGCTTTAGCTCTAAATGGTTCAATAGTAATAGTGTCACCGTGTTTAAACATACGCATATGCAATTGACAAGTGGTAACTCCTCTATCTGGACCATGAGCTTCACCGTTGATATACATAGAGCACATTCCACAGATTCCTTCACGGCAATCATGATCAAATGCAACAGGTTCATCTCCCGCATTGATTAATTGCTCGTTTAAGACATCCATCATTTCTAAGAAAGACATATGTTCCGAGATCTCAGTAACATTATAGGCAACCATTTTACCTTTGTCCTGTGCGTCTTTCTGTCTCCAAATTTTAAGCGTTAAATCCATTATAATAGTTTATTAGCCATAAGCCAATAGGCAAAAGATTACTTGTCTATTGATTTGATAAAGGCGTTTAACATTTTACTTTCTTCTGTTATTAAAAACTGAATTTTATCAAACTTCTCAGTAGTAATAAAATTTAATTCTTTGGCTATAATTATTTGAGTTTCAAGCTCCATTAGAGATCCTCTCGAATATTTTATAAATTGTATATAGCTTTTAGTGTAATTTCTTCCCCATCCTTCCGCTATATTAGAAGGAATCGATATGGAAGCTCTTTTCATTTGACTTTGCAAGCCATATATTTCATCTTTTGGAATATCCTTACATATTAGATAGATTTCTTTGACAATTTGTATGCCTTTTTGCCAGATCAATAAATCTTTATATGTTTCTATTTTCCCATCTAGTTGTCTAGTGGCTTTTGCCTATTGGCTAGACTACTATTTATAACTTCTTTGTTTTAATTCAATATCGTTAAACTCCAATTGCTCTTTGTGTAAAACAGCATCCGAAGGTTCTCCTTTATATTCCCAAGCAGCCACATATGCGTAATCCTTATCATTACGTTTTGCTTCTCCTTTTTGCAATCCATCTAGTTCTACAGACTCTTCACGGAAATGTCCTCCACAAGACTCGTTTCTTTCTAAAGCATCCTTTGCAAAAAGCTCACCTAATTCTAAGAAATCTGCTACCCTTCCTGCTTTTTCAAGCTCAGGATTCATCTCATTAGATCCTCCAGGAACAGTTACTTCTTTCCAGAACTCTTCACGGATAGCTTTTATCTCTGAAATAGCTTCTTTTAAACTCTTTTCATTTCTTGCCATCCCTACTTTATCCCACATTACTTTTCCAAGACGTTTGTGAAAATGGTCAACAGATTTTGTTCCTTTATTATTGATAAAGAAATCAACTTTATCTTTTACTTCTTTTTCTGCAGCATCAAATTCTGGAGTATCAGTTGGTATTTTACCAGTTCTAATGTCATTAGATAGGTAATGACCAATAGTATAAGGTAGTACAAAGTACCCATCTGCCAATCCTTGCATTAATGCCGAAGCACCAAGTCTGTTAGCACCATGGTCAGAGAAATTTGCTTCCCCAATACAGTACAATCCTTCAACTGTCGTCATTAAGTTATAATCTACCCATACACCACCCATTGTATAGTGGGTTGCTGGATATATCATCATTGGTGTTTTGTATGGATCTTCATCAACGATTTTCTCATACATTTGAAATAGGTTACCATATTTTGCTTTAACAATAGCGGTACCTAATTCTATAATTTTTGAGTCAGATGCATTTTTTACACCTTGAATCTTAGCTTGTTCTTTTCCGTATCTGGCAATGGCGGATTTAAAATCTAAATAAACAGCTTCTCCAGTTTCATTAACTCCATAACCAGCATCACAACGTTCTTTAGCAGCTCTTGAAGCTACATCACGAGGAACAAGGTTACCAAATGCTGGATAACGTCTTTCCAAGTAATAATCTCTTTCATCTTCGGTCAATTCGGTAGGTTTTTTACGACCTTCTCTAATTGCCATTACATCTTCCATGTTTTTTGGCACCCAAATACGACCATCATTACGTAAAGATTCCGACATCAAGGTCAATTTTGATTGGTAATCTCCAGAACGTGGAATACATGTTGGGTGAATCTGTGTATAACAAGGATTAGCAAAATATGCTCCTTTTTTGTGAATCTTCCAAGCTGCAGTAGCATTAGATCCCATTGCATTGGTAGATAAGAAATATACATTCCCATATCCTCCAGTAGCAATAACTACAGCATGAGCAGAATGGCGCTCAATTTCTCCAGTTACTAAGTTACGTGCAATAATACCACGAGCCTTACCATCAACCTTTACTACATCTAGCATTTCGTGACGGTTATACATCTCTATTTTACCACGAGCAATCTGACGATTCATTGCAGAATATGCTCCTAATAAAAGTTGTTGTCCTGTTTGTCCTTTGGCATAAAAAGTACGAGATACTAAAACACCACCAAAAGAACGGTTGTCTAAAAGACCACCATAATCACGCGCAAAAGGTACCCCTTGTGCAACACACTGGTCAATAATATTAGCAGAAACTTCTGCTAAACGATATACATTAGCTTCTCTAGATCTGTAATCTCCTCCTTTTACCGTATCGTAAAACAATCGGTAAAAAGAATCTCCATCTCCTTGGTAATTTTTTGCAGCATTGATTCCTCCCTGTGCAGCAATAGAGTGTGCTCTACGTGGAGAATCTTGATAAGCAAATGCCTTAACATTATAACCCAACTCTGCTAAGGTAGCAGCAGCCGAACCACCAGCTAATCCAGTACCAACAACAATAACGTCGATTAAACGTTTGTTGGCAGGGTTAACTAAGTCAATTTTGTCTTTATATGTTTTCCATTTGTCCTTTAACGGGCCTCCTGGTACTTTTGAATCTAATATAGACATAAGTATATGGTGTTATTAATGGTTAAAATGGTGAAATAAAGCTATGAAAACGAATCCTAATGGAATTAAGATTGCATAAGCTGTTCCGAAACCTTTTATACCTCTTGTGAATTTATTATTTGCACCCATCGACTGAAATGCAGAGTTGAAACCGTGTAATAAGTGTAATGCTAACAAAACAAATGCTAATACATATATTCCTACTCTAACTGGGTTTACAAACTTGTGTTGTAATTCTGTAAAATATCTAAAACCTTCTTCTCCTGGTAAAACACCAGACCAATCACCATCGATAAACTTGGTTTTAATCTCAGGAAACCAAAAATCATAAAAATGAAGTCCCATAAAGGCAAGTATTGCAAGTCCACTATAGATCATATTTCTACTCATCCAAGATGAATTAGCACCACCATTATTTTGCGCATAACTTACCGCTCTTGCATTGTGGTTTTTTAACTCTAGAATGAAGCCCATAATAAAGTGAAAAATAACTCCAAATAATAATACAGGTTGCATCACAAATTGTATTACTGGATTTGTTCCCATAAAATGTGATACCTCATTAAAGGTGTCAGGACTGAAAACAGATAAGAGATTAATGGCAAAATGCTGTAAAAGAAAAAACATTAAGAAAAAAGCAGAAAGCGCCATTGCATACTTTCTACCTATTGAAGATTTAAAAAATCCACTCATTTTTTTTTATTTAGTAGCAGCAAAAATACTTTACATCACCATTTATAGCAAACTTTAGGAGGTTTTTCTATTCTAATTTAGAATGACTATAAGAAAAGGTGGTTGTTGCAACTGTATTTTTCGAAATCGTTTTAGATTTTTCTTGAATTAGGTATTCAACCAATTTTTGAACTCGGCAGCTTTATTTTTACTAATTATAATTTCAATATCGGAATTGGGTGCCACTACTATTTTTAATTGATTTTTTCCATATTTTAGAATTTTATTAATGGCAATTATGGAGATGATAAATTGCCTATTTGCTCTAAAAAAATGGTGAGAGTCTAGGTTTTTGTAGATTTCTTCTAGACTAGTGTTGCTATGTGATAACTTGTTATCAATGCTCTTAATATAGGTTATGGCATTTTCCGTATATACATATGCAATATCTGTTGTCGCTAATGGTACAAGCTCGTTTCTATAATAGGTTAATATTCGTTTTTTCTCATTGCTGTTATTTCTAGCTTTTTTCTCGTTTAGCGCAGTCAAGTCTTTTTTGGAAAGCTTTAATAGTTCATCAGTAAGTCTTATATTTTTATTTTCAAGTTGATTCTCATATTTGCTACCTACTATTCGTATCAAAAAGAAGGATAAAAAAACAATGATACTTCCTGTAATAAAGTTTGCGATAATAAATGTGTTTCGCAGCCCATTTATCTCTTCATTTATTTTACTAACGTTAGCATGTGCGGCAATAATCCAATCTGAATTATTTACTGGGTGAACATATATGATTTCAGAAGCTTTTTTTTTGTTTGTAAATTCTCTAAGACCACCGCCTTCTTTATTGTTTTTAAGATAATAGTAGAAATCTTTTGTAGTGTTATTTGAGTTTATCTCAGAGACATAAGACTCATCAAGTTTAATGATACTTCCTATTTTTCTTCTATTTGGATGGCAAATTTCCTTTCCAGTAATATCGAACATGCAGAGGAAACCCAGTTCCGTATTTGTGTTTTCAATACTGCTTTGTATGTTGCTAATTAATGTTTCTTTAGAAATGCCATTTGTAATTTGTGAAGCGATTAAACCAGCCATTTCTTTTGCTTCCCTTTTACTAGCTGTAATTTGGTTTTTAAGCAGCCGATTCATGCTCGCTTCTAATAAATAATTCATGCCTAGATACTCAATAGAGAACACTACAATTAGTAACGATAGAAAAGTAAAAAGATATAGTTTGTCTTTTTTCATATCTAGTAAAGCTACAAAATTCTTATAAGAGAAAGTGCTATTTTATTTACGCTTAACTGTTATTTTTCCCTTTTAGAGTTCTGATTTCCCCTCTGACAATTGTTAATGTGTTGATTTAGAAATTATAATTGTTTTTTTAGGCTAACAAATCTTTAAACACGAAATGAAATGATTAAAAAAACTTTTTACTTTATTGGAGCATTATTTTTGATTTTACAATCTTGTGATTCCGATGATGATACCACGACTGTACTTACTGAGACCGTAAAACTAGCAGCGAATAATACCCATGGAAATATACTTACCGATACTGATGGTAAATCATTATACTTTTTTTCTTTGGATCACCAAGAAGCCGCTTCTTGTGTAGATGATTGTGTTACTAATTGGCCTATTTTTTATACAGAAAAATTAGTCTTACCAGAAGGATTGCTGGCTACAGATTTCGCTTCAATTGTAAGGTCTGACGGAAAAAAGCAAAGTACATATAAAGGATGGCCTTTGTATTATTTTGTAAATGATGAGACTGCAGGGGATACTAATGGTGATAATATAGGTAATGTTTGGTTTATTGCTAAGCCAGATTATGTATTGATGTATGTAAAAGCACAATTGATAGGAAAGGGAGAAAGTGATGAAGATGTAAATTACAAAAGTGATTATTCGCTTGGAGAGGAATTAACTCCTTATTTAACAGATGCCCTAGGCAATACTATTTATACGTTTATAAATGACAAGAAGGATAAAAACAATTTTACTAGTGAAGATTTTTCTAATAATGGAGTTTGGCCGATTTTTCATGTAGAATTGGGGAGTATACCAAGTGTTTTAGATGCTAACGATTTTAATGTTATTGATGTACATGGGCAATCGCAACTTACTTATAAGGGTTGGCCATTATATTATTTTGGTGCCGATATGGTTAGGGGAGATAATTATGGGATTAATTTTCCTGCTCCTGGTGTTTGGCCAATTGCTAATACAGAGACAATATGGGCAGTAGAAAATTAATTTTTTCACTTGTTCAATCAAATCAGACCGAAGCCACAGTTTTCCACTGTGGCTTTTTTTATGATTTCAATTAAAAATTTGTGATTGGAAAATGAATTCAACTAATATTTTTTTTCAATACTCAAAAACAGCTAGTTAAAACGTTGAATGTCTTAATGAAACGTTAATTTTTTACAGTTAGATAAACCTTTGTTTGTTTGTATGGTCTTATAAAAAACCACTTACAAACAGCAAAATGAGACAATTAGGGATGTTATTTATTGTGTTATTGATTAGTATTAACGCACAAGCGCAAACTTTCCAAGGGAAAGCGGTATACGAGAGCAAAACACAGATAGATTTTGATTTCTCAGGAATGAAGGTTCCTGAAGATCGAAAACAAGAAATGATGGAACGAATGAAAAAGGCAGGAGAGCGTACTTTTATCCTGGACTTTAATGCAACAGAATCTATATATAAAGAGGAAGAAAAATTAGAACAACCTGGGGCAAGAGGAGGTAGAGGAAGGCGATTTGGAATGTTGATGGGAGACTCTAGTGATCTTTATAAAAACACTAAAGAAGGTACATATAAGAGTAAAAAAGATTTGTATGGAAAAATATTCTTAGTAGAAGATAACCTTTACAACTACGAATGGAAAATGACAGCAGAAACACGAAAAATAGGAAATTATACTGCCTATAAAGCTACTGCAACAAAACTTATTAAGAGACCAAATATCAAGGCTCTTTTTTCAAGAGGTGATGATAAAAAGGAAAAGAAAGAAGTATTTATAGAAAAAGAAGTTGAAGTCGTAGTGTGGTATACTCCAGAAATACCAGTAAGTAATGGCCCTCAAGATTATTATGGTTTGCCAGGATTAATTTTAGAGGTTAGTGATGATACGACTACAATATTATGTTCCAAAATAGTATTAAATGCTAAAGAGAAGGTGGCAATAGCAGCGCCTAGAAAAGGAAAAAAAGTATCTCAGAAAGAATTTGATGAAATTTCTCAAAAGAAAACAAAAGAGATGAGAGAGGTTTTTAGGAATAGAAGGGGAAGAGGAGGGAATAGAAGGGGTTAAGGTTTTTAGTAATTTTTTGCTACTTAAATGCTAGCAATCTCATTCTTTTTGATCTCTTATTTACACTTAGTTTCCCTAAACCTATTTTGATATTTAAAGTCACTTTTTTCAGAAACATGTCTCTAATCCCTTGATTGAAATTGTTAATTCTTGAAATGAATTAATCCTGTAAAACAGGCGTGTGACCATTAAAAAACAACAAACTATAAACACCTGAAACATTCAGGCATAAGGGTTTCAACATCCAATAGTGATGATTGATATCCATACGCTATACAACCGATCTAATAATATAATAGATATGAAACAATTTTTATTTTTCTCCTTTTTTCTTGTTATAAGTACAATTCAGGCTCAAGAAATTAAGCTAAATGGTACTGTAAAAGACAGTATTGGTATCGGAATAGAGATGGCCAATGTAATTGCAATTAATATGGAGACTAAGGTTTTGGAGTCTTTTGGAATTACAAACCATAAAGGATTGTTTAAGCTTGCATTAAAAACAGACAATAGGTATCAGATAAGAGTTAGCTATATCGGTTTTAAAACCGAAGAATTTGTAATTACAGCTCCTGGTGAAAGTTTTGAAAAAGAAATTAGATTACAAGAAGAAACCAATCAATTAGAAGGTGTTGAAGTTACTTATGAGATTCCAGTTTCCATTAAAGGAGATACTATTGTTTACAATACTGATTCGTTTATTACAGGAACTGAAAGAAAGCTAAAAGATGTATTGGAAAACTTACCTGGGGTAGAGATTAATGATGATGGAGAAATAGAGATAGAAGGAAAAACTGTTTCTAAAGTGATGGTAGAGGGTAAAGATTTTTTTGATGGAGATACTAAAATAGCGGTAGAGAATATCCCAGCAAATGCGTTGGATAAAATTGAAGTATTGCGAAACTTCAATGAAGTGTCTCAAATGAAAGGTATCACAAACGATACCGATAATGTTGCTATAAATATCAGGTTAAAGGAAGGGAAGAAGAATTTTTGGTTTGGAGAAGTAACAGCTGGTTACGGTCCAGATAATAAATACCTTGCGCATCCAAAATTGTTTTATTACAGTCCAAAATACAGTATCAATATTATTACAGACCTTAATAATATAGGAGAGGTTCCGTTTACAAGAAGAGATTATCGTAATTTCTCGGGAGGATTTAATAATATTTCTAGAAGAGGTGGAAGCTCGGTAAATTTAGGAAGTGATGCCATAGGTTTATCAACTACTCAGAACAATAGAGCAAAAGATATTGATACAAAATTTGCAGCAGTAAATTTTAGCTATTCACCAATAAAAACCTGGGATATTAGTGGTTTTGGGATTTATTCTTATACTGGAACAATAATGGAAGAGCAGGCAAATACACTATATAATGTAACAGGAGTAGAAGAAGACGCATTAACTAAAACCGATCAGAGTGTAAAACTAGGAATGGTAAAATTTAGCTCCTTGTACAAACCTAATGCTAATCTTCAAGTGGATTATGACATATTGTTAAAAATGTCTGATGACGAAGAGGCGGTAGATGTATTGTCTGTGATAGCAGATCAGAGTGATAATGTTAACCAGTTAAAACAGCAAAAGCCCTTATCGGTTAATCAAAATTTTACGCTTTATTATACCTTAAATGATAAACATATTTTTGCAGCTGCGGCTCAATATACCTATCAAGATGAAGATCCGTTTTATAGCACAATCAGAGAAGAATTTGCTTTTGTTAACCTGTTTCCTGTTGATGAAAATCAATCTAACTACAATAGCAATCAAAATAAAAAGACAGTAACGAATAAACTAGATGTAAAAGTTGATTATTACTATGTTACTGGGCCTAAAAGCAATCTTAATTTTACCTTAGGAACTACACAGAGTAAACAGGACTTTAGCTCTTCTATTTTTCAAATTCTCGATGATGAAACAGAATTAACTTTTACTGGTGATGATTTTATAAATGATGTAAGTTATAAGGTTTCTGATGTTTATGGGGCTTTTCATTATAAGGTTATTAGTGGAATATTCACCTTTAACCCTGGACTAACCTTACACCAATTTAAAACTACCAACACCCAATTGGGTAATACGGTTACTGATAATTTAACATCACTTTTACCAGATATGTATGTTAATGTTCAGCTTAAAAAATCTGAGAATCTAAGATTTACCTATAGAATGGCAAGGTCATTTACTGATATAAATAAATTTGCCAAGGCCTATGTAATTAATAACTATAACTCGGTTTATAGTGGAAATAGAGATTTGGAAAGTGCTCTTAGCCATAATCTTTCTTTAAACTTTTTTAGTTTCAATATGTTTAATTTCACCAATATCTCAGGTAATGTTAGTTATATCAAAACAATTGATGCGTTAAAAAGTAATGTGGCTACGGAAGGGATAAATAGTATAAGAACAACAATAAACTCTCCATATAATGATGAATCTTTAAGTCTTATGGGAAGATATGAGCGAACTTTTGGAAAAATAAAAGGGTCGTTTAGAGGTAATTTGTCTTGGTTCAAAACCAATAACTTGGTTCATGATCCAGCTCAAAATATAGATGTACAGCAAACCTCAGAGTCATTAACTCAAAACTATACTTTATCAATGGGCACACAATTTAAAAACACTCCAAATATTGAATTGGGATACCGCTATACCATTAATGATTATAACAATCAGAACTCTTCTAATATTTATTATACCAAGCGCCCATTTGCAAAGTTTGATACTCCCTTTTTAAAATCTTTTATTTTTACTGCTGATTATGAGTTTTATAAATATACAGATGATAATAATACAGTCGAAAATAGTTATAGTTTTTTGGCTGCCAATCTTAACTATCAGAAAAAAGATAGTAAATGGGAGTTTGCTGTAAAAGGGATTAATTTATTAAACACTCAATTTATAAATACCAACAGAGAAACCAATTTTTATATTGCAACCACTTCTTATGAAGTGCAGCCAAGATACCTGATATTTACAGTGAAGTATAATTTATAAAACCCGATATGTTTTTTGAAGCTCTTCAATAACAATATCCACATCCTTTGTGCCGCTTTGCCAATTTACAAAAGCGGCTCTCATACATACAGTTCCTTTGTATATTGATGGGGTAATAAATACTTTTTTACCATCGTTTAACATTCTTACAAAATCATAAACCGTTTTTTTTGTAGGGCTGTTTGTTAATGTAAAACAGACCACATTTAATCGTGTAGGTGCTACAAGTTCAAATTCGGTGCTATTTTCAATAAATTGGGTTAGTTGTTTTGCCAATTGTATGCTTTGCAACACAATATCTCTGTATCCCTCTTTACCATAAGCCATAAGACTAAACCAAGCTGGTAATGCTCTAAATCGTCTAGAGTTTTCTGGTAAAAAATTTAGATAAGAAAAATTGTCCTTTGGATCTCCAAGGTAAGGTGCATTAGAATTCTGAAAAGTTTCAACTTGTAAAAACCGATGTTTTTCTTTGATAAAAAACACAGCGCTATCATAAGGCACATTCAACCATTTATGGCAATCTATGGTAATACTATCTGCATGCTCCCACCCTTTTATAAGGTGATGGTGTTCTTCTGTGCAGCTTACAAATCCGCCAAAAGCAGCATCAATATGCCACCAAAAACCGTATTCTTCTTTTAAAACAGCTATTGCCGCCATATCATCAAAATCAACGCTATTTACAGTACCCGCACTAGCAATAAGTATTACCTTTTCTCCTGCTAAGCTTTCAAGTTTGGCGGTCAATAATGTTATGTCAATAGCTTCCCTATCTACAAGTGTAGGGACTTGTATAATATTGTTGCTTCCAAAACCCAACATTGCCATAGATTTTAGTGCAGAAGAATGAGGCATTGCACTAATAATTTTGCATTCAGCAACCATGCCTTCTTTTGCGATGTCTATATTTTTGTGTTTCCCTAGCCATTGTCGCGCAACTCCAAGGCAGGTATAATTAGACATGGTAGCTCCAGTAACAAAACCGCCTATAAATGTTTTTGGTAACTGAAATAAATCTAGAAGGAGTGTTATGGTTTCCTGTTCAATTAATGCAGATAGATCTCCTTGTCCGTCTATATTTTGTGTGTTTTGGTCATAGGTGCTTGCCAACCAATCCCCTATTAATGCCGCCGGTGTTGTACCACCAGTAACATACCCAAGGTAACGAGGGCCTGAAGATGCGGAGATGTATTTTTTATATGAGCTAATAAACTTTGATAAAGTTGCAGATGCTCCTAAGCCTTTTCCTAGTAATATGTTTTGTGTTTCCGCTTTTGCTGATGCCGATGTGGGAGCCTCAGCAATAGTATTCATATAATTAACTGCTTCTTTTGCTGCTTCGGCTATTATTTCAGCGATGTTGTTTTTGTCTTCTTCTAATATCTTGTTCATAGTCATTGTTTTATTTCCGATAATCGGTTTAATGTCCCGAGGCTGTTGATTCTTGCAAAAATACATGATAAATCGTTTGTAAAACAGATTCAATTTATTAAATTTATACCATATCAGATGAAATATGAAAACAACTGAATTCTTATACGAAAAACTAGCTACCACATTAGAAGATAGTATTTTTAATGGGATATTGACCTATGGGGATAAGTTGCCATCGGTACGTAGTGCCGCAAAAGCGCATCAGGTTAGTGCTTCAACAATATTCCAAGCCTATTATGCTTTGGAGGCTAAAGGTTTGGTGGCAGCAAGGGCAAAATCTGGATATTATGTGTCCTATAGACAACCAATTGTAAAAGCAGAACCAGAAATAACACTAAAATCTTTACCTAAGATATCTAATATTACGGGAGATTATATTGTTCAGGAAATGTTGACTGTACTTACAGATGAAACCTACCAACAGTTATCTAGAGCTATACCATCAAAAGAATATTTGCCTAGTGCAAAGCTAAATAAGTGTGTAAAAACGGTGCTTAAGGCTGAGAGCTATAATACAACCATGTATCCAAACCCGCAAGGAAATGAAGAGCTGAGAAAGCGGATAGGTTTACAGCTGTTAAAAACGGGAAAATCATATGCAAAAGAAGATATTGTTGTTACTTCTGGCTGTACGGAAGCTTTGATATTGAGTTTAAAGGAAACAACAGAAAAAGGAGATATTATTCTTACAGATAAGATTTCTTATTACGGAATTACTCAAATGATAAAATCACTTGGTTTAAAGACGATTTTGGTGCCTGTGTCTTCCTCGAAAGGGTTGGATGTGGATTTTGTGGAAAAAGCAGTAAAGAAGTTTAATGTTAAAGCTTGTTTGTTTACCACCAATTTTAATAATCCTACTGGTGGTATCTTGTCTACTACTGATAAAAAGAGATTGGTTGATATTGTAAAAACGCATAAAATACCTTTAATTGAAGATGATGTCTATGGAGAGTTATATTTTGGAAAAAATAGACCTGATACGTGTAAACAGTACGACTTATATGGCTGGGTAATTTATTGTTCTTCTTTTTCAAAAACACTTTCACCTAGTTATAGAATTGGGTATTGTATTGCTGGTAGATTTCAAAAAAAAATAGCGCTTACAAAAAGAATTAGTTCTTTTGGAGTAAGTGAATTGCCTCAACAAACATTGGCCTTATTTTTAAGAAACGGACGTTATGACAATTACCTAAAAAATTTAAGAACTACATTACACACAAATATGCTAAAGTATTACAAGCTTATTGTGTCTTGTTTTCCAAAGGAAATAGTTTTTATGCCTCCAAAAGGAGGTTATGTATTTTGGATTTCTTTTCCGGATAAATTTGATGGCTATCAACTTTTTTTAGCTGCTAAGGAAAAAGGAATAAGTGTTATTCCTGGTCAAGTGTTTTCTTTACAAGAGGCCTATAAAAATCACATAAGACTTAGTTTTGCAGAACCACTAGATGAGAAAAGAATAAAAGCCATAAAACTAGTTGGCAATTTAGCTAAAAAAATGCTGCAATAATGCTGCTGTTTTTACAGGTTGTTCTAAGGGAATCATATGTCCAGAATTGGTAAATACAAACAAGCTAGAATCTACAATTGTATGCTTAGCTTCTTCAAGTGCCGTTATTGGCACAATATTGTCATTAGTTGAACCAATTAACAACGTCTTTTTTTTAAATGTCGAAAACAAAGAAAACAGCGAAGCTCGCTGTGAGGTGGCTTCTAATTGCCGAAGTAGTGTTGCTAGGCCTAATTCATTATCCATTTTTTTGATAATAGCAATTATAACAGTATTATCATGATTTTTTGGATGCAAAAACTGCTGTATTCTTGATGATGAAATACCTTTATACTGGTGTTTTTGTAAAAAAGAAATGGTGCTTTTCCGAAGTGTAATTTCATCAGCTTTTAATCCTGAGAAATCTGTTGCTATTACCACAATTTTTTTGATTAAATCAGAGTGTTTAATGGCGAAATTCATTGCAGCATAACCGCCTAACGAAAAACCAACAATATAACTTGGTTCAGTTATTTTTGAAGCTATTATGGTATCAATGTCTTGAAAGGAGTTTGCGAGACTAATGTCTATATGTATTGGTGTGAATTTTTGAATTTCAGGGAATATGTATTGCCAAAGTAGTTCGTTGCACATGGTTCCTGAAATAAAATAGATAGCCTCTTTTTTCATTAATGTTGTATTGAGTCTACAAAGATAAGTTTAGCAAATAGATATAAGATTTTTTAGTTTTATTAATCTCTATTAGACGGTATTTGCTCAAGGTTGGCTTTGATAGTTCTATGTGCTTATCAGATAGTTTGTATAGGCTAAATCTTACATGTAATAAGTTGTTTTTCAAATCATTATTTGGTGTATTGAGTAATTAGTTGTTTATTTATGTAAGAAAAACCTTAAAAAAACAAGTATTATGGAAGAGTATTTACCGTTAATTATTCAGTTAATCACTGGCGCCATTGGAGGAAATGTTGCTGGAAGACTATTAAAAAACTTGTCTTTAGGCACGCTTGGGAATTCAATTTTAGGAATCTTAGGAGGTGGTCTTGGTGGCTATCTTTTAGGTATGTTGGGGATATCTAGTGGTGGTGGAATGGATCTTACAGGAATACTAGGTAGTATTGGAGCTGGGGGAGTTGGTGGAGGAGTACTAATGGCAATTGTTGGCTTTATTAAAAAAGCAATGAATAAAGGATAAGATAGTATCTAAATAGGATTAAAAAGTCAAGGTCAAAATAGGGTCTTGACTTTTTTTATGAACTGTAATTGCCTATTTTTGGTTTCAGTTTTAAAAATTACCAATAAAATACTAAATATCATATTATGAAATATACTCAGATTGTTAGTGAATTGTTTGTAACAAACAGAAAGAAATTTGTGTCGCAAATGAAACCTAAGAGTATTGCAGTTTTTAATTCTAATGATATCTATCCTATTGGTGCGGATAGTTGCATGCCTTTTGAGCAGGCGAGAGATATTTTTTACTTAAGTGGAGCAGATCAGGAAGAAACAAAATTGTTATTGTTTCCTGATGCATTAGATCCTAAACATAGGGAAATCCTTTTTGTAAGAGAAACTAATGCTCATATAGCGGTTTGGGAAGGTGAAAAATTATCAAAGGAAAAGGCAACTTCGGTGTCTGGAATTCAAACAATATATTGGTTATCAGATTTTGAAAAAGTATTTGCTGATTTGATGGCAGAGTCAGAACGTTTATATTTTAATACTAATGAACATTACCGTCAGGCTGTAGAAACACAAACTAGAGAAGACCGTTTTATCATATGGTGTAAGGAAAAATATCCAGCACATCAATGGGAAAAGAGTTTTAATATTCTTCAAGAAATTAGAGGAGTAAAAGAGCAAGAAGAACTAGCATTGATACAACAAGCGTGTACAATTACAGAAAAAGGATTTAAACGTGTCTTAGAATTTGTAAAACCTGGTGTTTGGGAATATGAAATTGAAGCAGAATTTATTCACGAGTTTATAAAAAACAGGTCTAAGGGTTTTGCCTATACACCAATAATTGCTTCTGGATACAATGCTAATGTATTGCATTATATAGAGAACATTAATCAGTGTAAATCAGGAGAACTTATTCTGATGGATGTTGGTGCTGAGTATGCTAATTATGCTAGTGATATGACTAGAACTATTCCTGTTGATGGCAAATTTACTGAGCGTCAAGCAGCGGTTTATAATGCGGTACTAAGAGTTAAAAATGAAGCTACTAATATGTTGATTCCAGGAACAATCTGGGCAGAATACCATAAAGAAGTAGGTAAAATAATGACTTCTGAGTTATTGGGACTTGGTCTATTAGACAAGCAAGATGTAAAAAACGCAAATCCTGATTGGCCAGCGTATAAAAAATATTTTATGCATGGTACTAGTCATCATATGGGGTTAGACACACATGATTATGGAATGCTAAAAACACCGATGAAGGCTAATATGGTTTTTACGGTAGAGCCAGGAATATATATACCTGAGGAAAACATGGGAGTTCGTTTAGAAGATGATGTTGTAATTCAGGAAAATGGGGCGCCACTAAATCTAATGGCAAATATTCCTATAGCAATAGAAGAAATAGAATCTTATATGAATTCTGGAAAATAAAATAAGTAAGTTTTACAAGTAAAGCGGAAGGTACTTTAAAATACCTTCCGCTTTTTTTATGCTTTTAGTTTTACTCTCTGATAGAAAGTGAGACTTATAAAACACAATAATGCTGGTAAAATCCAACCCATATTTAGGTTAGATAAAGGAATGATATCTTTTGTTTGACGTATCATATTTTCAAATCCTATAGCACCAATAAAATCGGGAATACTAAAAAGAATGGTAACAAATGCCACTGACCTAAAAATAAGTGGTGTCCCATAGGAATCTGGAAGTAGGTTTAGGAAGATTAAAATAATGGTTAACGGATAAAGGATAAGTAATACTGGTATGGCAATTTGAATAATAAATCCTACGTTATATTGACCAATTAAAACACCTAAAAAAGAACCAAAAAAAGCAGTAAGCAAGAAAGCTTTAGTAGAATTATTGCAAATGCCTTTGACAAAATCTGCTGTTCCGGTAATGATTCCTACAGCGGTAGTAAAACATGCCAATCCCACCAGTACACTTAAAAATAGATTTCCAATGTTTCCTAAAGTAGCAATACTGATGCTTGAGAGTAAAGCCGTTCGTGTAATTTCTGATGAAAACTCTCCATTAAAAATAGCACCGGAATAAATAAGTCCTGCATAAACAAAAAATAAAGCAAGACCTGCAATAATTCCTGCTTTGGTGATTAGTGTTTTTTTCTCCGCGTAAGAAGTATGTCCTTTGAGATGTAATGATATAATAACCACGGCTCCAATTAATACAGCTCCGATACAGTCAAATGTTTGATAGCCTTCAATAATTCCATCAGTAAAAGGCAAAACCATGGTTGTGGCTACCATTTTACTATGCGGCATAAAGGTTCCAATCACAATAATTGCAACAATAATTATGAAAATAAAAGGAGTTAAAAATTTACCAATAACAGATAAGATACTAGATCTGTTTATAACAAAAATAAAAACTACAGCAAAGAAAAGTGTACTTGTAATAGAGGAAGGAATGTCAAAAAATGGAGCAATAGCCATTTCATGTGTTACTGAAGCCGTTCGAGGAGAGGGCAGCGAAATAGAAATGATATAAATAATAAAACAAAAAGTATAACTGAAAATTGGATGTATTTTTTTTGAAAAATCCAATAAAGTACCTTGAAGTTTTGCATGTGCTAAGATTCCTAAAATGGGAATAACTACTGCTGATATAGAAAATCCTAAAGTAACCCATATCCATGAGTTTCCTGATTTTAATCCCAACAGTGGAGGTAGGATAAGATTCCCAGCTCCAAAAAAGAGGGAAAACAGCGCAAAGGCTGTGATGAAAATTGTTTTGTTTTTGGGCATGATAGTTAGTTAGTTGTTTGGAAAGATAAGCTTTTTTTGAAAAAAGTTGTATTTCATCGAAAAAAACATTATTTCGTGTACTAAAAACAATATTATTACGTTGTATTTAGTGATAGGGCTCCCAAATGTCTTGTCGAAACCACAAACCAAGTCTTAACTTACAAGTATGAAAAAAATATTCTTATCCTACGGTGGGAGGTTAGATAAAATTTGCTGCTCCATTTTTGGGCATCATTTTGTAATCTCCAAAAAAATCACATCACATATTAAAGAGTACAAATGTGTACATTGTTGCAAGCAAGTTAGCAACGATGAAAAAGGGCATTTTACCAATTTAACTCCAGAAGTCAGAGCTTTTAATCAAGAATTATCTCAATTTCACCAAAGAAGAAAAGCACATCAACATATTGCTTAATCTTCTTTAGAAAAAGAAGTCCAACCTTGAGCACTAAGTTCTATTTTAGTATTTGCTCTGGTAACTAAATAATTACCTTCGTTTTTTGCAGTCATATGTCCTATGATTGTAAGGTTAGGATTTGCTTTTATTTTGTCATAATCACCTTGTGGAACAGTGAATAGTAATTCATAATCTTCACCTCCACTAAGTGCTACCATTGTGCTGTCTATATTAAACTCTTCACAAGCAGCTATTACTGTTGGGTCTAATGGAATTTTTTCTTCATATAAATCACAACCAAGCTCACTTTCTTTAGCTAAATGAAGAATTTCTGAAGATAAACCATCACTAATATCTATCATGGACGTTGGTGTTACCTCAAGACCTGCAAGTAATGTTACAATGTCTTTACGAGCCTCAGGTTTTAATTGTCGTTCAATAATATAAGTGTATTGATCCAAGTCTGGTTGGCTATTTGGATTTACTTTAAAAACAGCTTTTTCGCGTTCTAAAACTTGAAGTCCCATATATGCAGCACCAAGATCACCACTAACTACAAGTAAGTCGTTTTCTTTAGCTCCATTTCTGTAGGCAACCTTTTCTGCTGTTACTTCACCAATGGCAGTAACACTAATGATAAGTCCTTTTTGAGAGGAAGTAGTGTCTCCTCCAATAACATCTACATTGTAGTGGTTTGCAGCAAGTTCTATACCAGCATATAGTTCTTCTAAGGCTTCTAATGGAAATCTATTAGATACCGCAATAGAAATAGTAACCTGTGTTGCTTTAGCATTCATGGCATAGATGTCAGATAAGTTAACAACTACAGCCTTGTATCCCAAATGTTTTAGTGGAACATAACTTAAATCGAAATGCACACCCTCTACCAACAAGTCTGTAGAAACCACAACTTTTTTACCTTTAAAATCAAGAAGAGCAGCATCATCTCCAATTCCTTTTATGGAAGAATCGTTTTTAAGTGTAAAATTTTTGGTTAAATGTGCAATTAATCCAAATTCTCCTAAACTAGCGATTGATGTGCTTGGTGTGTTTTTGTCTTCTATCATGCTGCAAAAATAAGCAGTTGAATAGGATTAATCGCTATACTGATAAAAATAAAAAGACTATCTCTTGTAAGATAGCCTTAGTATTTAAAATATAATGGATTTTAAACTGATGTTTATGTCAATTACTTTGTGTTTGCGGCATAATATGCATCCATTGTTGCAACGGAAATATTTGAATTTCTATGATGCCCTATTATTCTCTTAATATTTAGTTTTTTGTTACGAACAAACTCAATAAAATGTTTTTCTTGTTCAGACATATAAGTCGCTATAGTATTGTCTTTCGGGATTTCTAAAAAATCGCCTTCGTATATAATTCCTGAATCGTTAAAATAGGCAAAGCTTTGCTGTTTGCAATGACTGTCTTTTTCTGGAGTATAGAATGTTACATTGTTAATTACTGCATCTGGTGCAATAGCAGAAAACTTAAAAGAAGCAATATCATCCTTGAAATTTGGATAGGCTTTTATAGCAGAAATAGTATGAGGGGTAGCCAGTATGGTAACATTGTGTTTTGCATATGCTGCCAAACCATTCATGTGATCGCTATGCCCATGTGTAATATAGACATAGTCTATAGTTTTGTTTGGAAATTTTGATTCTATTGCTCCGATAACACTTTCTGATAGTTTGTCTGATGAAGGAGCGCCAAAAACGGTAATGCTTTTACCAGTAATTTTTATTACCATGTTTCTACTCTGATTGGTAGAACTAATTAGATAGAGGTCTTTTGCAATTGAAGTAATTTCTGAAATGCCTTTCTTAGTAATTTTTGGAAGATTATAATTGTCTGGAATTATTTGTTTTGAAGAGTTTATGTTTTTTATCTTTCTAAGATTAGTGATGGTGAATAGACCACTAAATTTATGATCTTCATACACTTCTACCTTCTTTGCATAACTGATACCGTTTTTACTGGTTGCATTTAGAAAATTGTATTTTACGTTATCATTTGTGTTTTCTAATGATATAAGTTGAATAGGTTTAAGTGAAAAGGTGTATTTTTTTGATATAGAATCTTTGTCCATATGTGTTATTATGGCTTTGTTTTCACTAAAAGTAGTTGTGACTGTTGCTTTGTTTTTAATAGCATCTAGTAAAATTCTGACATTCAAAAAATCTATTTTTTCTATTGCGATATCTAACGTATTGTTAAAACGATTATTGAGTAAACGCATAGTTTTTCCAAAACGGACACCGTTAACATCATAACTTAGTTCTAAGTTGTCTTTTTTGAATATGTGATCTTCAAATTTAAATCCACCAGGGAAATTTTTAGTACTATGTTTTGTATATTCTTTAGTGGTTAAATCAAATTCTACCTCAAACTCTCCATTGAAACTATAGCTTTTATAAGCATTTTTATAGTCGTAACTCTGAAAAGGAGAATGTCTACTGTCCATATAGGAGACAGAAAATTTATTAAAGTCTTCTGTGTTTTTATAATGCTTTTCTAATGTTTTAAAAAATATAGCAGTGTTATCTTCTTTTTTGTTACAACTGCTAATTACCAGTATTGATATTGTGAATAGAACTATTTTTTTTAAATAAGATATGGGTCTACCGATGCTCATTTTTAATCTTTTTTATAATTTATGAATAAGTTAACGCTTCTGCAAATGTAAAACTGATTTCTTTATTTATTTTTGCCAAACCCTTTATTAGTACCCAAATAGGGAGTTTTTGTACTGAAATAGCTATTTAAAAATGCAAAAAAAAATTGATTTTAGCCTTTTAAGGAATCCAGTGTTTGTTATTGGATGTTATATCTTATTATTGCTTCCAGAATTTGTAAGTCTCTGTACTCATAATAAGGCAATTCCTTCCTTTTGGGAGAACATTCCTGTTTGTAGTAAGCAGTTTGTGTGGAGTGTGTTTTTAAGAAATTCTACATGGTCGTTAATTCTCATACTTTTTGTTTTTGAGGCTTTTCGGTTTTTTAGCAAACTACTTCATATAGATCGCTTTCCTAAAACAAAGAGAGATTGGTTGTTGTTTCAAGCAAAGTTGATGCTTCCCACAGTTTTTGCTTTTGTTTTGTATTTTTTATTGACCTTTTTTTTTGAATGGATAAAAAATAGAGGGTTTGTGGTAGAAAACATAGCGGCACTTAGTATTTTCTTTAGAGTACTTTTTGTAAGTTATGTAGGAGTAAATGTATTGTTGTTATGGAATAGCATAAAGGATAAGAAAAACCCTTTGTTACAAAACATAACTGTTCAGGGACCTCTAGGAGAAATACCTTTGTCTTTAACAAAGGTATTGTGGTTTGAAAAAAAGGGAAGAAGTTATTTTGTGAATTCAAATGAAAACGAATTTCAGATTGCTTCTAATTTATCAACCTTAGAAGAATCATTATGTAACAAGCACTTCGCCAGAATTAATAGAGCAGTTATTGTAAATGTTAGCGCTGTGAAGAATTATTCGCATTGGGAAAACGAAAAATATATTCTAAAATTAATATCTGGCCAAGAATTTGTAGTCACTAGAAAACGTATTGTAGCGCTTAAATCGATGTTTAAAGGTTAATCTTTTTATTTTATAACGGATAAATTTGTCCAGTATTAAATTAGGTTCTAAATTTGCCCTAGAATTATTTATATGTTTTCAAAATCTTGTGAATACGGATTACGTGCCGTGATGTATATTGCTCAGCAAACCTCTCTTAAAAACAAAGTGAGTATGTCTGCGATTTCAGAAGAGATTAATTCTCCTCCTGCCTTTACTGCAAAAATATTACAACAACTAACAAAAAATAAGCTAATAAGAGCTGTAAAAGGACCTTATGGAGGTTTTTTTATAGAAAAAGAAAAGTTAGGCACTATTATGTTAAGCGATGTGGTAAATGTTTTAGATGGAAATAACATATATACTGGTTGTGGACTTGGATTAAAACAGTGCGATGCTAATTCGCCATGTCCATTGCATCATAAATTTGTTGAAATTAGAAATGGACTCAGAACAATGCTAGAAAGTACATCTTTGGAGTCTTTGGCTTCAGAAATGAATTCGGATTATAGATGGTTAAAACGTTAACTATTTTTTTATTTAATTTTCAAAAAGGATAAAAAGGTCTTTTACTATTTTATGAAGAATAATATCAAATTTAAAAAAGCAAGTATTGCTATAGTTTTTATCTGGATAGGCTTTGTTTGTGCTATTAGTTTTATGGAAGCATGGCTAAAGTTTCGTGCTCCAAATATTACTACAACACTAGGGCTAGGTATTGGACAATTGGTCTTTTCGGCATTAAATAAGGTGGAACTATTTTTAATGGCAGTTTTATTATTGCTGTTATTTCTGAGAAAAAAAAGGAATACCAATAGCAACTGGTACAAGGCATTCTCTGTTGTAGTTGCAATTGTGCTATTACAAACCCTATGGCTATTACCAACATTAGATAAACGTGTGGACTTAATTCTTCTAGGAAAAGAAGTGGCTGAGAGTAAGCTGCATTTACTATTTGTACTATTAGAAATCTGCAAAGTTATAGGCCTTTTTTACTGTGGAATACAATTATTAATTAAAAAGGAGAATTCATGAAGTAAGAGAAAGGAGTAAGTGTAGGAAAAATATAAAAGAAAAAAGAATTCAGTAACAGAAAATTTAATAAGCATGAAAAAAGTTTGGATAGCATTTACAACAGTCGTTGTATTGTCATTTATAGTACTTATATGGGTAGGTACAGAAGTATATCAAAAGCAACCGCCAATACCAGAAAAGGTATTTGTAAAAGAAACTGATGAGGTTTTATTTACCAAAGAAGATATACAGATAGGGCAAAATGTATGGGAATCTATTGGTGGTATGGAAGTGGGTTCTATTTGGGGACACGGTAGCTATGTAGCGCCAGATTGGACAGCAGATTGGATCCATAAAGAAGCAGAGTTTTTATTAGAATTATGGGCAAAAGAGGATTTTAATTTAGCCTACAATAATTTAGATGTAGAGAACAAAGCAGCACTAAAAGCAAGGTTAATTAATGAAGTAAAGCGCAATACATTTAATGAAGCCGATAATAGTATTAGTATTTCTGAAAAAAGAGTAATTGCCATACAGGAAAATATGGAATATTATGCCTCCATTTTTTCGTCTGGGCATGAAGAATATGCAATTCCAGAAGGAGCCTTAACAGATAAAGAAAAATTAAGACAGCTAAATGCATTTTTGTTTTGGACATCATGGGCAGCAAGTACCAATAGACCAGACCAAGACTATACCTATACTTCCAATTGGCCTCACGAGCCTTTAATAGACAATGATATTACCTCAGACGGTATTATATGGTCTGGTTTTTCAGTAGTATTATTGATTCTTTTTATTGGTGGACTTAGTTTTTACTATCTAAAAAACCATGAAGAAGGAGAAGCATTAACAAAGCCAACACATGATCCGTTATTAAATATGAAATTATGCAGGTCGCAGCGGGCTGTATTAAAATATTTTGTCGTCATCTCTTTGTTAATTGGTTTACAAGTTGTTTTAGGGATAATAACAGTACACTATACTGTAGAAGGGCAATCATTTTTTGGTTTCGATCTTTCAAGTTTTTTGCCCTATTCAATTACCAGAACATGGCATACACAGTTGGCAATATTTTGGATAGCTGCAACATGGTTAGCTACAGGACTATTTTTAGCACCGATGATCTCTGGAAAAGAGATGAAATATCAAGTGTTTGGTATTAATTTTCTGTTCTTTTCACTGTTAATAATTGTATTGGGATCCATGCTTGGAGAATGGCTTGGAGTACACCAATTTCTAGATTTAACTACTAATTTCTTTTTTGGACATCAAGGATATGAGTATATGGATCTTGGGCGTTTTTGGCAATGGTATTTGGGAATAGGACTGGTACTTTGGGTAGCATTGGTAGGAAGACATATTATTCATGGAATTCGTAAAAACGATTCTTCAAAACATTTATTAATTATTCTTTTGATTTCTGTAGTTGCCATAGGCCTATTTTTCTTTTCTGGTTTAATGTATGGTGAAAACAGTAGTTTACCAGTAATTAATTATTGGAGATGGTGGCTAGTACACCTATGGGTTGAAGGATTTTTTGAAGTATTTGCTACAGTAGTTATTGCGTTTATCTTTTCTAGAATGAAGATCATATCTCCAAAAACCGCTGGTAAAGCTGCAATAGCTTCTGCAACAATATTTTTGGCAGGTGGTATTATCGGAACCCTTCACCATTTGTATTATAGCGGAACTCCTGTACAAGCAATTGCTTTAGGGTCTGTATTTAGTGCTTTAGAAGTAGTACCACTAACTTTAATGGGCTTTGAGATTAGAGAAAGTTGGAATATTTTAAAAAGTACCAAATGGATGCAAAAATACAAATGGCCAATCTTTTTCTTTATGGCTGTTGCATTTTGGAATATGATAGGAGCTGGAGTATTCGGATTTCTTATAAACCCTCCTATTGCCTTATATTATATTCAAGGTTTAAATACTACTGCAGTACACTCACACACCGCTTTGTTTGGAGTTTATGGAATGCTAGGAATGGGCTTTATCCTTATCTGTTTGCGTTTCTACTCAAAGAGAAATTGGGATTTGGATACCAACAAATTAAAAAGAGCATTTTGGGCATTAAATATTGGGATGGTAGCAATGGTAGTTTTAAGTTTGTTGCCAATAGGAATTATACAAGCGTATACTTCTATTACCAAAGGTTATTCTTTTGCTAGAGATACAGACTTGTTATATTCGCCAACAATACAAATATTAAAATGGATGCGTATAATTGGAGATGTTATTTTCTCTGTTGGGATCTATTATTTTGTTTGGTTTGTAATAAAAGAAGTGTTGTATAACTTACGAAAAAAATGATAATAAAACGGTATAAGCTAACATGTTTATGCCGTTTTAAAAATAATTAGTAAATGAAAGAAATAGAAAATAGAGCCGATCTCTCTTTATTGATTCACAGTTTTTATGATGAAATAAGAGCAAATGAACTTTTGGGTCCAATATTTAATAGTCATATAGAATCGGAGCAATGGCCAGCACATTTAGAAAAACTAACTGATTTTTGGGAAACCAATCTTTTTGGAGTACCAAGTTTTAAGGGGAATCCAACAATGAAACATAAAATAGTGGATCGGAATCTTAATCATAGTATTGAGGCATCTCATTTTGAACAATGGTTAGAGATCTGGTTTGCTACAATAGACAAACTATTTGAAGGGCCTTTAGCAAATAGGGCTAAATATGCTGCCCAACGCATGGCCTCTGGTCAGTTTAATGCGGTTCTACACCATAGGCAGGCTTAGGTAATTTGTACTTTTGAATAACGGGGAGGAAAAACGGTATAAGACGATTAAAAACCTCTTTTTTGTAAGCGATCAATAATATTTATGGGGCAATTTGTGATAATGATAGATAAACTGATTTATATCATCTTTTATTAGTAATTTTGCAAGAGATTTAGAACAATTAAAAAAGGTGATTTTTTGTAAAGAGAAAGCAGTTTTACAGACTAACTAACTGTAAGAGTTATCAATTAAATATAAAGACTATGATAAAAGTATCAGATATCGCTAAAAAAAAGGTAATCTCTTTAATGGAAGAAGATGGTTATGATGCTACCGTTGATTTTGTTAGAGTTGGGGTTAAAAGTGGAGGATGTAGTGGCCTGTCATATGAATTAACTTTTGATAAAAGCCAAAAAGAAAACGATAAGGTTTTTGAAGACAATGCCGTAAAAATTATTGTAGATAAGAAAAGCTTTTTATACCTGGTAGGCACAACATTGGAATATTCTGGCGGACTTAACGGAAGTGGGTTTGTTTTTAATAATCCTAATGCACAAAGAACCTGCGGATGTGGAGAGAGTTTTTCGTTGTAAATTAAATAATTTTGAAAAATTCAATGATTGAAAAATTTGAAAAATTTGAAAAATTAGAATTATAAAAATGTGAATAAAATAAGTTCTTTTGAAGATTTGGAAGTGTATCAAAAAGCAATTGACTTTGTTGTAGAGATATACAAAGAATGTAAAAAAGGAGCTTTAAATAAAGATTATGGATTAAGTGATCAATTAAAAAGAGCTACTGTATCTATATCAAATAATATTGCTGAAGGGTTTGAGTACCAAAATAACAAACAATTTGTTCGTTTTTTGTTTTATGCAAAAGGATCCTCAGGAGAAGTTAGAAATTTGTTGAATATCATTAAAAAAATTGGTTATATAGAAGAAGAAAGGGTGAATATGTTAGTTAAGAAAAACATTGAAATATCTAAACAACTAGCAAATTTTATAAAATATCTAAATAAGAACTAGAGGTTCAATCATTAGAATTTTTAATCTTTCAATTTTTTAATCTTTTTAATCAAAATTATGGCATATACAGAAGATGAATTAAAGAAAGAGCTGGAAACAAAAGAATACGAATATGGTTTTTATACCGATATCGATTCTGAAACGTTTCCTGTTGGTCTGAATGAAAATATTGTTAGGGCAATTTCTATGAAAAAAGAAGAGCCAGAATGGATGACTCAATGGAGATTAGATGCATTCAAGGTTTGGAAAGAGATGGAAGAGCCAGAATGGGCAAATGTAACTTATGAGAAGCCAGATTTTCAAGCAATATCATACTATTCTGCACCCAATAAAAAACCAAAATACGAAAGTATAGATGAGGTAGATCCAGAATTATTGGAGACCTTTAAAAAACTAGGTATTTCTTTAGATGAGCAAAAAAAGCTTGCTGGTGTAGCAATGGATATTGTAGTAGATTCTGTTTCTGTAGCAACAACTTTTAAGGATACATTGGCTGAAAAAGGAATTATTTTTTGTTCTATTTCGGAAGCTATACGGGAACATCCAGAATTGGTGCGTAAATATCTGGGTACTGTTGTTCCTGTAAAAGATAACTTTTATGCAGCATTAAACTCTGCTGTTTTCTCTGATGGATCGTTCTGTTATATTCCAAAAGGAGTACGTTGTCCAATGGAATTATCAACGTATTTTAGAATTAATCAAGCAGGAACAGGACAGTTTGAAAGAACATTGCTTATTGCTGATGAAGCTAGTTATGTAAGTTATCTTGAAGGGTGTACAGCACCAAGTAGAGATGAAAACCAATTGCATGCTGCCGTTGTGGAGCTAATTGCAATGGATGATGCTGAAATTAAATATTCTACTGTACAAAACTGGTATCCTGGTAATGCAGAAGGTATAGGTGGTGTTTTCAATTTTGTAACCAAAAGAGGAATTTGTGAGAAAAACGCAAAAATCTCATGGACACAAGTAGAAACAGGATCGGCAGTAACATGGAAATATCCTTCTTGTATCTTAAAAGGAGATAATTCAATAGGAGAGTTTTATTCTATTGCGGTAACTAATAATTATCAGCAAGCAGATACAGGTACCAAAATGATTCATATTGGAAAAAATACCAAGAGTGTAATTATTTCTAAAGGTATTTCTGCTGGGAAATCTCAAAATTCATACCGTGGATTGGTGCAAATAGGATCTAGAGCAGAAAATGCACGTAATTTTTCGCAATGCGATTCTTTGTTAATGGGTAATGCTTGTGGAGCACATACCTTTCCATACATAGAAGTAAAAAATAAATCTGCGAAGATAGAACACGAGGCAACAACAAGTAAAATTGGAGAAGACCAAATTTTCTATTGCAACCAAAGAGGAATTGATACCGAAAAAGCTATCGCACTTATTGTAAACGGATTTAGTAAAGAAGTATTAAACAAGCTTCCAATGGAGTTTGCTGTAGAGGCACAAAAACTTTTAGAAATTACTTTGGAAGGATCTGTAGGATAAAAAATACTAAAAATGAAAAAAATAGGGTTGTTATGTTTGATATTGATTACAGTAGCCTGTAAAAATGTCAAAAAAGAAGCCAAAAATATAGAAGAACCTGTTGTCACAGAAAAAGCTCCAGATGTAAAACTTTATACATTTGATGGAGGAACAGTACTGGTTAATAAGCTGGAAATTTTTTCGCAGGGAGAATTATATAATGGAGAGTCCAAACAATTGGCAGATCCTTTTTATGTAATTGTACATCCAAAAGGAAATTTAATTTGGGATGCTGGCCTTGCTGAAGGTTTGGTAGGACAAGAACCTTTTACAACTCCTAATGGAGCGTTTACAGTTTCTAGAAAAGATTCAGTAGTAAATCAGTTAAAAACAATTGGTTTGTCTCTTGAAGATTTTAAATATATTGCCCTTTCTCATACACATTTTGATCATTCTGGTTCGGCATATGCTTTTAAAAAATCAACTTGGATTGTACAAGAATCGGAATATAATTTTGTGACAAGTGAAGAGCAAAAAGAAAAAAATGCTACTAATTACAATGCTATAAAAGAATTGGTAAATGTAAAGAAGATAAATGGCGATTTTGATGTTTTTGATGATGGTTCAGTTATTATTAAATTAATGCCTGGACATACTCCTGGACACCAAGTTTTATATTTGAATTTGGCAAATGAAGGAGCTATATTATTAACAGGCGATTTATATCATTTTCAAGAAAATAGAGACAATAAAGGAGTTCCAAGTTTTAATTCAAATGTGGAACAAACGTTAAAAAGTATGGAAGATTTTGAAAAATTTGCCAAAGAGAAGAATGCAAGAATAATCATTCAGCATGAGGCAAAAGATTTTGTCAAGTCACCAAAAATACCAGAATACTTAAACTAATAGAAGAGCGAAAGAGTATGTTAAAGATTACAAATTTACACGCAGGAATTGAAGAAAAAGAAATTCTAAGAGGAATTAACTTAGAAATAAAAGCAGGAGAGGTACATGCCATAATGGGACCTAATGGTTCTGGTAAAAGTACATTGTCTTCTGTAATTGCAGGAAATGAAACCTATGAGGTTTCTGAAGGTACTATTGTTTTAGATGGTGAAGATCTTGAAGATTTAGCACCAGAAGAACGTGCTCATAAAGGAGTGTTTCTTTCTTTTCAACATCCTATAGAGATTCCTGGAGTTACGGTAACTAACTTTATCAAAACAGCAATCAACTCTTCTAGAAAAGCAAAAGGTTTAGAAGATATGCCTGCAAAAGAGATGCTGAAAAAGATTAAAGAAAAAGCAGCATTATTAGAAATCGATAGAAAATTCTTATCACGATCATTAAACGAAGGTTTTTCTGGTGGAGAAAAGAAAAGAAACGAGATTTTTCAATTGGCAATGTTAGAACCAAAATTGGCCATCTTAGATGAAACCGATTCTGGATTGGATATTGATGCACTTAGAATTGTTGCCAACGGGGTAAACAAATTAAAGAGTGAAAACAATGCTGTAATTGTAATTACACACTACCAAAGATTGTTAGATTATATCGTACCTGACTTTGTTCATGTATTATATGATGGTAAAATTGTAAAATCTGGAACCAAAGAATTGGCTTTAGAATTAGAAGAAAAAGGATACGATTGGATTAAAGATAATGTAGAAGCTTAAGATATGAGTTTAAAAGAAAAATTAGTTTCTTCTTTTATCGCTTTTGAAAATGAAGTAGATATAGATACACCAGTACACGATATTAGAGCAGAAGCAATAAAGGTGTTTGAAGAAAAAGGTTTCCCTAGTAAAAAAGAAGAAGCCTGGAAATATACCTCTCTTAATACTGTTATAAAACAAGATTATAGCCTGTTTCCAAGTCAGGAGGATACTGTTTTAGAGTTTAAGGATATAAAAAAGTATTTTATTCATGATATAGATACGTTTAAGATTGTATTTATAGATGGAGTATACAGTTCGTATTTTTCGGAAACTACACACGATGGTATTGATGTTTGCTTAATGAGTTCTGCATTAACAAAAGATAAGTATAAGCCTGTTATAGAAAACTATTTTAATAAAGTAGCCAATAAGGGGGAAACACTTACCTCTTTAAATACTGCCTATTCTAAAGAAGGTGCATTTATACACATTCACAAACATAAAGCAGCAGACAAGCCTATTCAGATTGTTCATTTTGCAACTGGTAATGAAGCTGCGTTAATGTTACAACCAAGAAACCTTATTATTGTTGGAGAAAATGCACAAGTTCAGATCATAGAACGCCATCAGTCATTATCTTCTAATGAGGTGCTGACAAATTCCGTGACCGAAATTTATGCAGATAAGCGTGCTATTGTGGATTACTATAAAGTGCAAAACGATGAGCAAACGGCTTCGCTAATGGACAATACTTATGTGTCTCAAGAAAGAGAAAGTCATGTAAAAGTACATACCTTTTCTTTTGGAGGGAAACTAACACGTAATAACCTTAATTTCTTCCAAAATGGTGAGTTTATTGATTCTACCATGAACGGAATTACAATTGTAGGCGATAAACAACACGTAGATCATTATACATTAGTACATCATATAGAACCTAATTGCGAAAGTCATCAAGATTATAAAGGAATTTATGACGATAAGAGCACAGGTGTTTTTAATGGTAAAATTATCGTTGAAAAAGAAGCACAGAAAACAAATGCTTTTCAGAAAAACAATAATATTCTGTTAAGTAATAGTGCTACTATAAATTCTAAGCCACAACTAGAGATTTTTGCAGATGATGTAAAATGTTCTCATGGGTGTACTATAGGACAACTAGATGAAGAAGCATTGTTCTATTTGCAATCTCGTGGAATTCCTAAAAACGATGCTAGTGCATTGTTAATGTATGCTTTTACAAATAATGTATTGGAAAGCGTTAAGATTCCAGAATTAAAAAAGAGAATTAATAAGTTAATTGCAATGAAACTAGGCGTTAGTTTAGGATTCGATTTATAATATATGAGCACAACTATTGATGTTCCTAAAATAAGAGCAGATTTTCCTATTCTCCAAAGAGAAGTTAATGGAAAACCATTGGTTTATTTTGATAATGCAGCAACATCACAAACGCCTACTCAGGTGATTGATACTATTGTTGATTATTATACAAACTTTAATGCTAATATCCATCGTGGAGTACATACGCTTTCGCAAGAAGCTACAGATATGTATGAAGGGGCACGAAAAAAGATTCAAGATCATTTTAATGCCAAGCATGCTTATGAGATTATCTTAACTTCAGGAACAACACATGGTATTAACTTAGTAGCAAACGGGTTTTCATCGCTTTTAAATGCAGGAGATGAAATTATTGTTTCTGCATTAGAACACCATTCTAATATTGTGCCTTGGCAAATGCTTTGCGAACGTACAGGCGCTGTTTTAAAGGTGATTCCAATGAATGAAAAGGGAGCACTAGAAATGGATGTTTATGATAGCTTATTGTCTTCACAAACTAAGCTTGTCTTTTGCAATCATATCTCTAATGCTTTAGGAACCGTAAACCCTATAAAAACTATTATTGACAAAGCACATGCGGTAGGTGCAGCTGTATTAATTGATGGTGCACAAGCAGCACCACATACCAAAGCTGATGTACAAGCATTAGATGTAGATTTTTATGTGGTTTCTGCACATAAAATGTGTGGGCCTACGGGTGTAGGTATATTGTATGGTAAAGAAGAGTGGTTAAATAAGTTACCGCCATATCAAGGTGGAGGCGAAATGATTGCTGAGGTAACGTTTGAAAAAACAACCTATGCAGACCTACCACATAAGTTTGAAGCAGGAACGCCTAATATTTGTGGAGGAATTGCTTTTGGAGCTGCAATAGATTATATGAATTCTATAGGTTTTGAAGCTATTGAAGCCTACGAACAAGAATTATTAGCATATGGTACTTCCAAATTATTAGCCATTGACGGATTAAAAATATATGGTACTTCTAAAGAAAAAACATCGGTAATTTCTTTTAATATTGAAGGTGTGCATCCTTACGATATCGGATCTATATTGGACAAACTAGGGATAGCAGTACGTACAGGACACCATTGTGCACAACCAATTATGGATTTCTTTAATATTCCAGGAACAGTAAGAGCTAGTTTTTCTTTTTACAATACTATAGAAGAAATAGATGTGCTGGTTGCTGGGGTAGAACGTGCTAAAGCGATGTTATTATAATTCAAGAAATATTTTTGATTTTAGTTCAGGTTTACTACAAAAAAAGGTGTTTACGATAATATAATGCGTAATATGGCATTATGAATTATGAAAAAATAGTTGCGTCAATTTTTACCACTGTAAAATCAGAAGAAAATGCAGGTGCATTAGCGTCTTATATTCCAGAATTGGCGAATGTAGATTCTGATAATTTCGGGGTATACTTCAATATAATTAACGGAGAAAATTTTGGAATTGGAAACCATAGCACTACTTTTTCTATTCAGAGTATAGCTAAAGTGTTATCACTTTGCTTGGCCTACAAATTACTAGGAGAAAAAATATGGGTTAGACTAGGTGTAGAGCCTTCTGGTACGGCTTTTAATTCTCTGGTGCAGTTAGAAGCTGATAAAGGAATTCCTAGAAACCCATTTGTCAATGCTGGGGCACTAGTTATTTGTGATATTTTATTGAGTAGTTTAGAAGATGCTAAAGCTGAGTTTTTAGATTTTGCGAGAAATGTTTCTGGAAATGCTAAATTGAATTACTCTGCTCGAATTGCTAACTCAGAAAAAGCAACAGGATATCGGAATATTGCCTTGTGTAATTTTATAAAATCGTTTGGGAATATTAAGAACGAACCAACTGATGTGTTAGACCTGTATTTTAATCTTTGTTCTTTAGAGATGGATTGTAAAATGCTTTCTAAAACCTTTCTTTTTCTTGCGAATTCAGGAGTAAATACTGTTGATGGAAAACAAGTTTTAGATAAAAGTCAGACCAAAAGAATTAATGCCTTATTGCAAACCTGTGGTTTCTATGATGAATCTGGAGAATTTGCCTTTAAAGTAGGGTTACCTGGTAAAAGTGGTGTTGGCGGTGGTGTTGTAGCTATTTATCCAAATCAGTATAGTATTGCTATTTGGAGTCCAAAATTAAATAAAAAAGGGAATTCTCATCGTGCAATGCGCTTTTTAGAGTTGTTTACCACTAAAACTGAAGCTTCTATTTTTTAACTCATAATGAGTATATTATTTAGGTGTTCTATGCTACTTGTATCAATAGCTCCTTTTTTTTAGCTCTAAAATCTTGTAGGTTTGTAATCTAATTATGGCAACACCTTTATATAAAAAACTAGGAATAAAAGAGAATACGGAAATTATAGTTTTGAATTCTCCGAAGAACTACACGGACTTCTTTTTAGAGTTTCCAGATCATGTAGTTATCAATACTACAAAAACAAAAACAAAAACAAAGGTTGTATTTGTGCATATTTTTGTGCGAACTGTATCAGAATTAGATCATTTTTATGCATTGGGAAAATCTTGTTTAACTAAAGATGGAATGCTTTGGATTAGTTGGCCAAAGAAAACAGCATCTTTTAGCTCTGAAGTTGATAAAACTATGGTAATGAATTACGGATTAAATAATGGTTTAGTAGATGTTAAAGTAGCCGCTATAGATGAAAATTGGAGCGGGCATAAATTTGTATATCGCTTAAAGGATCGGTAACCATTTTTTAATGGAGCTAAATTCATCTACAATTCCAAAAACCTGAAAATAGTTTAAACCCATGTTTTTGTTCATATTCTTTCTTTTTATCATCAATTTCAAGTGATGTAATGTAGAGATCTGCTCTTAACTTGTTTGTTAATATGTCGTTTTTAAGGTTAGTATATGATGTAAACATGTTTAAAAAGAAAGCACCTTTAAGTGATTTTTTACATTGCTTAAACCGATATGTGTTGTCATAAATTAGTCCAATATCTCTTGGGTGAATATTGCCTTTTATCATTTCTTTATATAGTGTGTCTTTGTATTGTAGGTAGGCACAAGGGTTATGTACAAGTATAACCAAAGGATATTTACTTGATAACGAATTGTTTTGCAAAGACATGTACCATAGTGTTTTGTTGTTTTTTGTTCTGTTTTTAAGGTCTTTATAGGATTTTCCAATCTCTTTAAACGCAGTACTATTATCTATGCCAATGGTTTTATCACCTGGGAAACCTTTTTTTAAAGTTAATTTGATAAGCTTATCTGTGATTTCTTTATTTTTTTGTTTGTAATTTTTCTTTTTATGTTTCTCTTTTTGATCTTTTATTGCGAGCATGTAAATGAGCTCTAAGTAATCAAAATCAATTTGTTTTAAGTAAGTAGCTCTTTCTTTTTTGTAGACTTCATGGAGTTCTTTATCTAAAAGTAGCGTTTCGTATATAGAAGAAAAAAGAGGGTACTGTTTTAGGTGCTCAATTTTTAATCCATGTGTAAACCCTTGCTTAATATACTTTAGGTATGGTTTTTCTGTGTAAAGAGCTATTTGACTCGCATTAATCAAATCTTTTACGAAAATAAAATTATATTTTTGAAATACTTCTTCGTATAAATAAAGTGCACTATCTGCTTTTTGTTCAATAAAGAAAAATTTTTCTGCCTTGTTTATTTTCCTATGATAGGATCTGTAATCTTTTTTTTGACTTTTTGCAGTATTGATGAGTGTTAATAAGAGTATCAATGCTATTACTGTTTTCATAATTGTGTTTTTAGTCAATGTTAGATATATTATAAGAACCTAAATGCTAGCGAATTATTGTTTGTTCTATGTTTTGTTTTGAGAATTTTATAAGAAAGCATTTTTATAAATTTGGCTATATCCCATAGGATTCCTAGTTTTATATTATGAAGGAAATCAAGAAGGCATTATCTTTTTTAGGAGCTGATATTATTGCTGAAATATGGAAAGAATCTACCATTATGGATATCCCTAAAGGCACAGAAATCCTTAGGGAAGGGCAGTATGTTAAAGTTGTTCCTATCGTGATAGAAGGCTTAATTAAGGTCTTTTCTAGTTTTGATGAAAAAGAATTACTACTCTATTATATTCAGCCCAATCAAAGTTGTATTATGTCTTTTTCAGCAAGCCTCAAAAATACACCAAGCACGGTTTATGCATTAGCAGAGGAAGACAGTAAAGTATTGCTAATGCCAGTGGATAAAGTAAGCAAATGGGTAGCAACATATCCTAGTATCAATCAATTGTTTTATGAACAGTACAATTTGCGCTATTCCGAGTTGATGGAAACCATTAACCATGTGCTCTTTAATAAAATGGACAAACGTCTTTATGATTATTTAGTAGAGAAAACACGATTGACCAATCATAATCCGATCAAAATATCTCATCGCCAAATTGCTAATGAATTGGGTACTGCCAGAGAAGTTATTAGTAGAGTGATGAAAAAATTAGAACATGAGGGCAAGCTTAAGCAGCATTCTAACAGTATAGAATTGCTGTAATGGTGACTGCGGTTACTGTATAGCATTTTATTGGTATGTATTTTTGAAATGGTTAAACCTAAAAGATAATCATTATGAAAAAAAACATGGGAAGTACAGACAAAATTGTACGCGTATTAATAGCAGTAGTTGTAACAGTATTATATTTTACAGGGACAATTGGAGGAACTCTTGGTATTGTATTGATGGTATTATCAGCAGTATTTCTGTTGACGAGCTTAGTTAGTTTCTGCCCACTATATGCTCCGTTTGGATTGAGTACCTGTAAGGTGAAGGAGCCGAAATAATCAATACAATAAAATCCATAATACTTTGGTGATGAATTAGGCACTAAACAACAATCATTTAATAGTTCCTAAAATAGCCGCAGTTGCTAAAGCTAAGCAGATTTATTAGTTATGGGTTGTTGGTTAGGAGTTCTCAAAAAAAAACAACTCTAAGCATTATCGCTTAGAGTTGTTTAAAAAATGTATGTTTTTAATAAATTTTATTAAAATTTATACATTAAAGAGGCAATTATAGAACGTGGTCTTTGTGGCGTAATAGTAGACCATCCTGTGTAGTATTCCTTATCTGTAAGGTTGTTTGCTTTTATGCTTACTCTTACTTTTTCCATATCATAATAGGCAGAAGCATTAAATATGGTATATGCTGGTAAAAAGAATTCACCTACAGCTGGATAGCCAGACATGGTATTGTATTCTGATGCTCCATTAAACCCAGCGCCTAAACCAAAGTTTTTTAGAATTCCTTTATGGAATTTATAATCTCCCCAAAAGTTATAAGATATTTCTGCTCCTGCTTCTGCAGAACGTTTATCCACTATATTTGGAGTAGATTTTGATTCGGTAACTTTAGCATCGTTATAACTAAAACCACCATGTAGGTTTAAACCATGTATAGGGTTGCTGTTTAGCTCTAATTCCACACCTTTACTTACGACGGTTCCATCTTGTATTTTGGATGCACCAAAGCCTATTACTTTGTTTTCAACAGTAATATGGTATACACTTAATGTTGCATCTAATTTATTGTTGTACAAATTAGATTTTGCCCCTATTTCAATTTGGTTTGCTCTCTCTAAATCATAAGATTGTAGCTCTGTACCTGCTGATGGATCGTTGAGGTCTACTGGTACAACTTCTGGACCTACATAGCTAAATCCATTTTGATAATTGGCAAAAAGTGATAATCTATTTAGTATTGGTTGAAAAACTACACCAAATTTTGGAGAAAAAGTAGATTTAGTATAGGTTTTTTCATCATCACTAGGGCTGTTATCATCACCTTTATAATCAAATCTATCATATCTAACACCTGCCATTAATGACAGTTTTTGGTTTATGTTTATAACGTCAGACAAGTATACTCCAAGTATATTTTGATTAATATCTTTATCATTAATTTTTTTGCCCACTAATGCTGCATCTATAACAGCCTTGCTTACAGGTACACCTTTAATAAGGTCACCTTGTGTATTTTGTGCATTAATTCCTGCAAAACGCGAACTCTTATCTATTATTTGCGTATCTAAATAATCAATACCAATTACCAGTCTATTTCTTAGACCTCCTAACTTAAAATCGCCTGTAAAGTTTTGCTGTAAGTTATTTGTTTTAGTTCTTGCATTTGTACGCTGTGCATATAAGGCAAAATACGGTGATGCTACTGGGTTTTCTGGATCTGTTTTGTCAGCAAAATTCCATAAATAAGAGTAATAACCAACAGATTTAGTATTACCTCCTGCAATAAGAGTTTGTGAAGACCAGTTATCCGAAATTTTATAGGCTATTTCTCCACGGTAATTTCGTGTAGGATTCTTAATGGTAACATCATTGTTGGTAAAGGACTTGTCATAGTCATAATTTAAATCACTAATATTATCGAAGGCTGCAGGAAGACTTCTGTTTAAAAATAAAAACACAGGATTGGTCTGCTCTACAGTAGATACTTCGTAGTTAAAGTTAAATGTAAGCCTGTTATTAGCTCTATAGGTAATGGCTGGAGATAAAAATACAGCTGAATTTGATCCAGCATCTTGCCAACTATCCTCTTGCTGAAAACCAGCATTTAAACGGAATGAAAAGTTGTTGTTAGGCTCGCTTAAATTTACGTCTACTGTGGCCTTTTTAAATCCAAAAGAACCACCTGCTACAGTAATATTACCACCTTTTCCTTGGAATGGCTTTTTGGTAACAATATTTATTAAACCACCATATGAGCTAACAGAATTACCAAACAAGGTAGCAGAAGGACCTTTAATTACTTCAATTCGTTCTACATTAGAAGGATTTATAAACCCGTTGGTAATACCAGCGGTACCATTTATCAATTGTGGTTGAACAGAAAAACCTCTAAGAGAATAATATCCTGCACCATCACCGCTTCTTCCTGTAGATTGCCATAATTTACCAACACCTGCAGAATTTTGTAACGCTTCCGCAAAAGTAGTTACGGATTGTGAGATTAATAATTCGCTAGTAATTGTAGAATATACTTGAGCGTTTTCAATATTTTTTAAGGGTAATTTAGCAACATAAGCTGTTTCCTTTCTAGAGAATTTATTGGTGCGTTCACCTATTACCGTTACTTCTGATAATATTTCATTTCCTTCATATAAGATAATGGAACCAAAGTCTTTTGTTTCATTATTGCTTACGCTAAATGGTATCTCTTTGGTTTTAAAGCCTAAATAGGAAATTACTAAAACATGATCACCATTGGCAATATCAGAGATTTCAAAATTTCCATCTTCAAGAGATTGTACACCTTGAGAAGAGTTTTTAATAATAACATTTACTCCAAATACTGAGATTTTGGAATTATCCATAACGTTTCCTTTTACGCTACCTGATTGTGCATGAGAAAAAGTAAGTGATAACAACAAAGTTATGGCAATTAAAAAATTATTTTTCATAGTATTCATTTGATTTGTCCTAATGATATTTTTTATTTCGGCAGCAAAATTAATTAGATTTAGTCTAGATAAAAAGAAATAATGTAAGTTTTTTATATTTTAATTGAAATATTTTTCTAGTTGTAATGATTTCATTTTTTTATACTTTAAAAGTGATGCAAAACTGGCTTAGGTTTCTGTTGATGATTATGATACTTACTATGATTTGTTTTTAGGAAGCGGACTAATGATAAAAATTTATTTTATGCAAAGTGTTAACTTTGGAGAGAAGAACAAATAGTGATTGTAGTGCTTATAAAATTTGTATATCGTTTAAAGGATCGGTAGTTTTATACAAGAAAAATGAATAAGTTTATTTTTCGATAATTAGGAATTTAACTGAAAAAATAAAGTAGAAAGAATATTGTTTGATATCAAATTGTAGACTTATAAAAATAAAAATTAATACCATTATGAACGCAATACTCAATAAAAACCTATTTTTTGTAAAAGAACATGTTGGTGCATTTAAGGCATCAAATAATTTTGATGTTTATGACCCTAACAATCAAGAGTTGTTAATGAACTGCAGAGAAGAAAATCTTGGTTTTTTTACTAAGTTATTACGTTTTTCGGACTATAAAAGGATGACACCTTTTAATATTGTAATGAAAACGCCATCTGGAGAAAAACTACTAAGTGTAAAGAGAGGAGTATCGTTTTTTATATCTAATGTTGAGGTTTTTGATGAAAATGATAGATTGGTAGGCATGTTTAAGCAAAAGTTCTTTTCTATAGGCGGTAAATTCGATATTCTAGATACAACTGGTAATGTTATCTGTAAGCTGAAAGGAAAATGGACAAGTTGGAATTTTAAGTTTATGAAGGACGACGTCGAACTGGCACATATTAATAAAAAATGGGCAGGTATAGGTAAAGAATTTTTTACTTCAGCAGATAACTATATGTTAGAAATAAAGGATAATGTGCCTAAAGATAATCCAATGCGTATTTTAATTCTAGCAGCAGTAATGTCTATTGACATGGTTTTAAAAGAATAAAATAGTTGCTCTATAAATTTTCTATAATGAGTAATTTTTAAATAGCTTAGCAAGGATAATGAAAATGGTGTTACCGAGATAAAAATTGACCAAGACTCTAATAAAACTCTAGTTGTAGGTAATGCAAAAATTATTCAGAATAAACATTGATTGTGTCAGATAAATACTTCTTTAAATCTACAAAATTATCACGATTAATATCTAATTTTTTTAAAATTGTTCGAATATTTTCTCCGATTTCATTTGCTTTAATTCCTAAAGGATTATTCATGATTAATTCAGCATGAATTTCATCATCTTCCAAAGTCCAATTAACAAATACAGAAAGTGGTCTATTTCCATCCCATTTATCAGGTTTCGGAGCCGCTCGATAATTTATAGCCTTACAAGCAAAATATATATCTTGTTTAATTGCAAACTTTTCTATTGCGACTAACTTATTTAAATAATAATTTAAATCTTCTGTGGTATTTTCTACTTTTAAAATATAATTTGCTACTCCAGAATTTTCAACTAATATTTGATTTACTAAAGAGTCTTTTTTATTTTTATTTAAGTTTGAACCTGCATAAACATCAATTTTCTGGGAATCATTGAGTAACATCAGACCACTTCTCTCGCCACCAGACTTGTTTATAAATTCAAATTTCCATCCAATTTTTAGGCATTTACTTTCGGTTCTCTTAAACTTATTAAAATATACTAAATAATCATTTTCAAAGGACTCTTTTTCAGAAATTATACTGTTATGTATAATAGTTTTAGCATCGCAACCTAAAATCTCAAAAGCTCGTTCTAAAGAAATTTTATTCTCAATAAAATCAGCATCATGCTGCTTAATTGAGATTTTAAATTCGCGAGTATGATTTGTTAAAATATTTTCTACTAATATATAAACATCAGTTTTACATTCGCCTTTTGGAGGCTTTGGTTTTCCTATTTGAATAATTCTATATTCAGCATCATCAAAGATGAATTCACCCTTTTCCTCAAATTTTTTGATTATTTGACGCTCTGTTTCTCCGTGTTTACTCATTTTAAATCTTTAAATATATCATATAATGAAATATCAAGTGCTTTAGATAATTTATATCCAATTTCTAAAGACACTTTTCTTCCACCATTTTCGATATCTGACATATATGTCCTGTCAATATCAGCTAATGATGCAAGTCGTTCTTGAGAAAGGCACTGTTTTACTCTCTCTTCTCTAATTTTCTTACCAAAAAAGACATTTATATTCATATTTCAAATGTCCAAAATTGTAGACTTTCATACAACGGGCTATAGTCTACAATTGCTTTGCGATACCAAAAAATATTTGTAAATTTGCTTTTATAAAATTAATAGTTAGATTATGAATATAGTATCGTTTTTTGCAGGTGCGGGTGGACTTGATTTAGGATTTCAAAAAGCTGGCTTCAATGTTGTTTGGGCAAATGAATACGATAAAGAAATATGGGAGACTTATGAAAAGAATCACCCTAACACAATTCTTGATAAAAGAAGTATTGTAAATGTACCCGCTGAAGAAGTACCTGAATGTGATGGAATAATCGGTGGTCCACCTTGTCAAAGTTGGAGCGAAGCTGGTGCTGCTAGAGGAATTAAAGATAAAAGAGGTCAGCTCTTTTATGATTTTATTCGAATTTTAGAAGCAAAACAACCTAAATTCTTTCTTGCAGAAAATGTAAGTGGAATGTTAATATCTAAACATACAGAAGCACTAGAAGGGATCAAGGAATTATTTAGAACTGCGGGAGAAGGTTATGAGCTATCTTTTAAAATGCTAAATTCTTGTGATTATAATGTTCCCCAAGACAGGAAAAGGGTTTTCTTTATTGGCATTAGAAAAGATTTGAACTTTAAATATGAATTTCCCAGCGAAACATTTCCAAAAATAACATTAGAAAGTGCAATTTCAGATTTAAAAGTGGGAGTTCTTCCTGCTTTAGAATTTAACAACACAAATGGTCTGAAATGTACTATCCCAAATCATGAATATATGATTGGCAGTTTCTCCTCTATTTTTATGTCACGAAATCGTGTTAGAAGTTGGGATGAACAATCATATACTATTCAAGCAGGCGGAAGACATGCTCCTATTCATCCACAAGCTCCAAAAATGAAATTCATTGAACAAAACATTCGTGTGTTTGTCCCAGGAAAAGAACATTTATATAGACGTTTAAGTGTGAGGGAATGTGCACGTATTCAAACTTTCCCAAATGATTTCATTTTTCATTATAAAAAAATTGCAGCTGGTTACAAAATGATTGGAAATGCTGTACCTGTGAACTTAGCAAAGTTCCTAGCAAATAGTATAAAAAAACAAATAGATAATAATCAAAAAACAAGTTTAATAACAAAAATAGCATTGAACAAAACAAAGAGTACTTCCCGCAACAAAGAACTGAGGTAAAAAACAAGTAAAATTGCCCTAATCTTTTATTAAAGTACTTCTGTAGTATCATCATACGGAATTCCATTTTTAGAGATAGAGAGTTCTTGTTTTAGTTGCTTATTACAAATCGCTATTAAGGCAAGTTTTTTACTCTTTCCTTTGGCTACTATTCTATTGAATAATGCCTTGCATGCCCGACTATATTTACAAGTATTAAAACTACATAAAAACAATAGGTACCGTAGTTTAACATTGCCTAATTTCGACCTTATCTCTTACACTAGATTCTGATTCCTTAATTACTGGAGTTATACCAGGATATGAACATAGCTCTTTTGAACTCTCAAACCGATTAAATCCATCCGGAAACACTATTAACCTTTATTCTACGCTTTTATTCTTTCTGTTTTTATAACTAAATTTATAAAATGTAAACTTAAGCTGGGTATAATTAATAGCTAGTAATAGCTTACTCACAAAAGTAATTGCAGACTTTCAATTCAGTTATAATTTGCATTTTTAGTTCTTAAAGCACGCAATTAACCATATACAAGACCGATATATGCTATTTTTAGCAAAAGATTAACTTCTTATGATAACAAACAGTGGATAATACTTGTTTGTAATCTGACTAAATAGCCGTAATTTTGTAAAAAAATCAGCAATGAGTATTAAAGAGTTACAGGAGGAAATTGTAGAGGAGTTTTCTATGTTCGATGATTGGATGGAGCGTTACGAGCATATGATAAACTTAGGAAAAGAACTTCCTTTAATTGAAGATACCTATAAAACCGATGCTAACCTTATAAAAGGATGCCAAAGCAAAGTATGGGTACATGCAGAATTGGCCGACGATAAATTGATTTTTACTGCTGATAGTGATGCTATTATCACCAAAGGGATTGTAGCTATTTTGATTCGTGTTTTTTCCAATCAAAGTCCAGCCACAATTATTGAATCCAATACAGAATTTATTGATGAAATTGGATTAAAAGAGCATTTATCACCTACCCGAGCTAATGGTTTGGTAAGTATGATAAAGCAATTAAAATTGTATGCTATTGCATACCAAACACAACTAAAGTAAGATAGAATGTCAGAGACAAAAATAGATACTAATGCATTAGGAAATCAAATCGTAGAGGTTATAAAAACCATTTTTGATCCAGAAATCCCTGTTGATATTTACGAATTGGGATTGATATATGATGTTTTCGTAAATGAAGACTATGATGTAAAGGTATTAATGACCTTAACAACACCAAATTGTCCAGTGGCAGAATCTTTGCCTCTGGAAGTGGAAGAAAAAATAAAATCTATTGACGCGGTAAACGATGCAGAAGTAGAAATTACTTTTGATCCGCCTTGGACTCAAGATCTAATGAGCGAAGAAGCCAAATTGGAGTTAGGAATGCTATAAGCAATATCCTACTCCGTTATTTTTTAAAAGTAGAACTAATGGCAGAAGAAATTATAAATAGAGTAGCAAATAGCAGCCTTAAAGTTTTTGATTTGGAGGACTATTATCCTTCTGGTAAAAGAATACTTTTGGATATTAAAGATTGGCTTTATGAAGGCTTTATTTTACGTGAAAAAGAATTTAGAGGACTTTTAAAAGAACAAGATTGGGCAACATATCAAGATGCATATGTGGCTATCTATTGTTCTACCGATGCTATTGTACCAGCTTGGGCTTTTATGTTGGTGACTACAAAATTGCAACCCTATGCCAATAAGGTTGTTCTTGGAGACTTAACAGCTTTGGAAACAGCGTTATACCAACCAATTATTGAGGCATTAGATGTGTCTGACTATACAGATCAGCGGGTTATTGTTAAAGGATGCAGCCATAAGCCTGTTCCTGCTGCTGCTTATGTATTGATTACAGAAAAACTTCAAAAAGTAACAAAAAGTATTATGTACGGGGAGGCATGTTCTGCCGTTCCTTTGTATAAAAAATAGCGTTTCAGCGGGCTTTTACTACTTTTAATCTATATTTCATAACTATTTATGAGTGATATAAAGAATACATAGTTTATATTTGCGCTCAAAATGTAATAAAGCAATTATGAAAAAAGTAGTTTTAGGTTTAATCCTTTTGTCAGGTATTTATAGTGGTATATCTCAGGAGGCAAACAAAGAAGAAGCTCCAAAAGAAGGATGGAAGAAAACTGGAAATATCAGTTTGTTATTCAACCAGTCTTCATTTAATGATTCTTGGCAAGCTGGTGGAACATCTAGTGTAGCAGGAAATCTTGGACTTAATTATGATTTTAATTATTCAAAAGATGATATTACTTGGGATAATAAAATTATTGCAGCTTATGGTGTGAGCAAGTTAGACGATGCAGATTTTAAAAAAACTGATGATAGGTTTGAGTTTAACTCTATTTTAGGTAAAAAAGCAAAAGGATTTTGGTATTATTCTACGTTTTTTAATCTAAAAACACAGTTAGATGTTGGTGATGCTGAAGATGCTGATGGTAATTTGGTAAGAAATTCTCATATGTTTTCTCCAGGGTATTTTCAATTAGGTCTTGGTATGTTATGGAAAAAAAGCGATAACCTAAAAGTGAATATTGCTCCAGCAACATCAAAATTAGTTTTGGTTCATGATGAGTTTACTGTTGCAGGACCATCTTTTGGTGTAGAGCAAGGAGAAACAACAAGGTTTGAATTTGGTGCAGCTTTAGGAGCATATTATAAGTGCGAAGTAATGAAGAATGTTTCTTTTGAGCATATCCTAAGTTTGTATTCTAACTATTTGGAAGATCCACAAAATGTTGATGTTGATTTCACCTTTAATATAGTGATGAAAGTTAATAAGTACTTGTCTGCTAATTTTACATTACAGACTATATATGATGATAATGCAGTATCTAGACTTCAAGTAAAAGAAGTTTTTGGAGCAGGTGTTAATGTTGCTTTCTAGGTAAAATTCAGAAAACAGATAATTAAAAAAAAACGGTTATCAGAATATTCTGGTAACCGTTTTTTTGATTTTCATTGCGCAAGGGATAGCAGCGGCATCCTTTTTTTAGTTTAAAAAAGATATAGCGTATAGCCCGACCTTTTTTGGTTGCGCCCAAATAAGAATACTGCTATTGGTATTCGTCTAAATTTTCTGGATATAAGAAGTTATTGTATGGGAAACGGGTAACATGTATGTTACGCACCGCTTGATACACTCTGATCCTAAACTCGTCCAAATTGTCTTTTTCTGTAGCGGAAATAAACAAGACATTATCTCCTACTTTTTGCATCCAAGTTTGTTTCCACTCTTCTATAGTATAGTGTTGTGAAGTCCTTTCAGTGATAAGATCATCTTCATCAATAGTTTCGTGAGTAAAGTTATCTATCTTATTAAACACAATAAGCGTTGACTTGTCCGAACATTTAATTTCGTCTAATATTTTGTTTACCGATTCGATATGGTCTTCAAAATTCGGATGAGATATGTCCACTATATGAAGTAATAAATCGGCTTCCCGAACTTCGTCTAGAGTACTTTTAAAACTTTCTACCAATTGGGTAGGTAATTTTCTAATAAAACCTACTGTATCGCTTAATAGAAATGGGAGATTACCAATAACTACTTTTCGTACAGTTGTATCTAGGGTTGCAAAAAGTTTATTTTCTGCAAAAACCTCACTTTTACTGATCACATTCATTAAGGTAGACTTACCAACATTGGTATAGCCTACAAGAGCAACCCTGATCATAGAACCTCGATTGCTACGTTGGGTTTCCATTTGCCGGTCTATTTTCTTAAGCTTGTTATTAAGAAGCGCAATACGATCTCTAATGATACGTCTATCTGTTTCTATCTCTGTTTCACCAGGCCCACGCATACCAATACCTCCACGTTGGCGCTCAAGGTGTGTCCATAATCCTGTAAGACGTGGTAGTAAGTATTTGTATTGTGCTAACTCTACCTGAGTACGAGCATAGCTTGTTTGTGCACGTTGTGCAAAAATATCTAATATTAGTGTGGTTCTATCTACTATTTTACGTTCTAGAATTTTTTCAATATTACGTTGCTGCCCTGGAGAAAGCTCATCATCAAAGATTAATGTTCCAATATCGTTTTCCTCAACATATGTTTTTATCTCTTCAATCTTACCCGTACCGATATAGGTTTTTGGATTTGCAATATCCATACGTTGTGTAAAACGTTTTATTGCTTCACCACCAGCCGTAAAAGTTAAAAATTCTAATTCGTCTAGATACTCATTTACCTTTTCTTCATTCTGAGTCCTTGTAATTACACCTATTAGGACAGCTCTTTCGTAATCTATTGTTTTTTTCTCTAGCATTCGTTTTGTTAAGTTACAAATTTAAGCATTAGCAATTTAATACCCTAGTAATTATAACGATGTGATGAAATGCGTACTGGTCTCTTGGTTTTTTGTCTTTTCTGTCAAATTTGTGTTTTTCTTGATTGTTTTTGATGTTTATTCAATTTTGCCAATGTTTTTAATCGGATTAAAAAACCGTTAATCGGATTTATTGTTTTTATTTTATCCGTATATTGAATTTAATATCATTTATAGTGTTTTTAATGAGCCTATTATTAGATATATTTGAGTCTTATAGGTTCTAAAAAAGTATTTTTTTGCTCAGTATCATAAAAAATAGCGTATTTCAACGATTAAATAGGTATTTAAACGGATATAACTTGTATTTGGTCGTAGATTTGTCCTAAGAAATTAAAACATCATCCCACATGTTAGTAGCAATTTTTAATAATAGAGTACTTCAAAGAATATTAGTTCTTGTATTCGTTTTTGCTTTTAGTTATGCAACTGCACAAACTAAGAATGAGCAGAAAAGGTTACAAAAAAATAGTAATAGAATAGCATTAGCTTCTTTTTCAAAAGCATTGAAAGTAAAAATGACCTCAGAAAAGGATTTTGCGATTAAGTTGGCAAAAAGAAATGGTTGGGAAATAACGAAGAGAATGGAAGATGGTTCTTTTTACGAATTGCAACGTATAGGGTCAGATGGAACACCAATTTATTACACGACTGCTTCATCGCCAATGTCTAGTACCTCTAGAGCAAACACATTACATACTAATGGCGTTTTGGACTTAGGAATTAATGGGGAAAACATGAATATTGGATTATGGGATCAAGGTGTTGTATATACAGAACACCAGGAATTTGATACTAGAATTGATATCGGTGATTATAATGCAGATAAAAAGAATAATGGGCATGCTACACATATTGCAGGTATTATGGTTGCTTCTGGTGTTAGAGAAGATGCCAAAGGAATTGCTCCTAAAGCGACAGTAACAAGCTACAACTGGAACTCTGATAGAGCTGAGGTTGCTGCTGCTGCTGCTAACGGAATGTTAGTTTCAAATCATTCATACAGCGTAGGTGTTAATTCTATTAGCGATTGGTATTTTGGAGCTTATGTTGATGATGCAAGAGATTGGGATAAAATTATGTACAATGCTCCTTATTACTTAGCAGTAATTGCTGCGGGTAATGCACAAAAAAAAGGATATAATGAAAGTCCAGTTTTTGGAACTGCTGCCGAAAGTTATGATCTAATTGCTGGTTTTGCACTGTCTAAAAATTCAATAACTGTAGGAGCTGCTCAAAATATTGAAGTAAATACTAATGGAGATTTTATAAACGCACAAATGACGAAGTTTTCTAGTTATGGTCCAACAGATGATGGGCGTATTAAGCCAGATATAGTTAGCCTTGGAAAAAGAGTACTTTCTACATATACAAACGGTAAGGATGTATATAGAACTTCTTCAGGAACATCTATAGCTGCCCCTGGTGTTGCTGCTTCCCTAACATTATTACAACAATATAACAAAGAATTAAACAATAGCTATTTAAAAGCAGCTACAATAAAAGGATTGGCATTACACACTGCCGATAATATTGGCGCAAAGCCAGGACCTTCTCCAAAATCTGGATGGGGACTAATTAATGCTAAAGCTGCTGCAGAAGCAATAACTAATGATGGTAAAACAACTGTTGTTGAAGAATTGACATTAGAGAACCAAGCTGAGTATACTTTTACTGTTGTTTCAGATGGAACCAACCCATTAATGGCATCAATTTCTTGGACAGATCTAGCTGGTACCGAAGTTAAAAGTAAGCTTAACAGTGCTGAAGTTGCCTTAGTAAACGATTTGGATATTAGAATTATTAAAAACGAAGAAACGTTTTTCCCTTGGAAATTAAAACTCTCTCAATTAGACAATGGTGCTGTTAAAGGTGATAATGTTGTTGATCCTTTTGAAAAAGTAAGAGTAGATAATGCTTCTGGTACCTATCAGATAATTATAACACATAAAGGAAATTTAAAATCTGATCGTCAAAACTTTTCAATCATAGTTACTGGAGTTCAAAACAAGATAGATAAAGAAATAGAAGAAGTTGTAGATGAAGTAATTGAAGAGGAAGTAATTGATGAAGAGGTTATTAATGAGGAAATTATTGAAGAAGAAATAGAAGATAAAATTGAAGAAGAAGTTATTGAGGAAGAAATTATTGATGAAGAAGTTGATAATAATAATGAAGATGATACCATAGAAGAAGAGATTAAAGACATTTCAAATAGCAGAAGAATCAGTGTTTATCCAAATCCCAGTACAGACTATATCAAAGTTGCTGTTGATACAGATGCGAATGATTTTAACTACCAAATAGTTAATATTTCAGGTATAATGATTGGCGCTAATAAATTGGGAAGCGACAAAACAATTAATGTTAGCAATTATAAAACAGGTCTTTATATTCTAATAGTAAGTGGAAATGGAATAATTACAAAAACAAAATTCTTTAAAAACTAAAAAATAAGAGTAAACAATATAATGATGTATTCATAACCCTCAACTCCCAACCTTTTAAAAAAATAGAGTACCCTCTTTTTAGTCCCCCAGACGACCTCCCATACCTAAAATAAAGACAAGCAATTAGAATGTCTTTAACCACAAAAAAATCCTCGAAGAATTTTCTTCGGGGATTTTTTATTCTCACTAGTGGGTTTAATTCTCCAAGACTTGTCCCGAAGTGAAAAATATTTTTGAAGGAATAGCTCGCATACTTGGGTCAAGATTGTTGGTTAAAAATAGTGTTGAAAAAATGCTTTTATAGCGCAATGTTTGTGTCTACTAAGTCGAATATGTATTTTTGAAGTTAAGAATGTTGTTTTTTGATATAAAAAACAACAAAAATAATATGATAATGAGCCAAACAAATATACACACCATTGCTTTTTATAATCTAGAAAACCTGTTTGATACTAAAGATGATAAAAAGACTCTGGACGATGATTTTACTCCAAAAGGGTTCAAAAATTGGAATAAAAAGAGATACCATAAAAAGCTGTATAAATTGGGTAGAGCAATTAGTAATGTAGGTACTGATGTTTCAAAAGAACTGCCTGTTATTGTTGGTGTTGCTGAAATAGAAAACAAAAGAGTTTTAAAAGACTTAATCAAATCAAAACATTTAAAAGATACTGATTATGATATTGTACATTTTGATTCTCCAGATGAAAGAGGAATTGATACGGGAATGTTGTATCAGAAAAAAAAATTTAAAATAAATAAGGCTGAACAAGTACCATTAATTCTAATAGAGGACAATGGAGTTCGGGATTTTACCAGAGATATTTTATATGTTGATGGCGAACTTAACGGAGAAAGAATACATGTTTTTGTAAACCATTGGCCATCCAGAAGATCAGGCAACGATGTTACCGCTGTAAAAAGAATGATGGCAGCACAAGTATTGGCTAGTAAAATAGAGGCAATAGAGGCCGTAGAAAGCGATGCTACATTTATTATTATGGGAGACTTTAATGACGATCCTTTTTCTGCAAGTATAAAAGAGGGATTGATGTCACCGCAGCTATACAATCCTATGGAAAAATTACTATCTCCTTACCAAGGCAGTGCCAATTATAAAGGCAAATGGAGTCTCTTTGACCAGATTATTCTTTCTCACAACCTTTTTGATACTCAAAAAGGTACACATAGCTTTGCTCATGCTGATATCTTTAATAAACGTTTTTTAGCCGAATGGGAAGGACGTTACAAAGGCAACCCGTTTAGAACATATGTGGGTAGAAAATATTTGGGAGGATATAGTGACCATTTCCCTGTGTATATACAATTAAAATTAAATTCGTAAGAAAAGGACTATATATTAAATAGGAAATGCATTTCATCGAAAAACTCATGTATTTCATCGATTACATTTATTTTGTAGGTATATTCGTACAACCAAATCTTATGTACCTACAAAATGAATTCCTTTTTGGCAGCCGCACATGTGCGCAAAATTTTATTGGCAACACTAATTCTTTTTGAGTTTTCTCATGCATTTTCGCAAACACGAATGCAGGCAGTAAACGTTCTTGATCAATACAGTGAAGTGAGATTGACTACAATGGCTTCAAAATTTAAACGAGAATCAATTTCAGAAAAAAAGAAAGCTATTGCTTTAGCTAAACAGAAGGGTTGGCTTATTTCAGAAAAACTAGAAAACAATAATTTTACAGAATTACAAAGAATTGGTCCAGACGGAACACCTATCTATTATATTACTTTAAATAATATGGTAAGAACCACAACAAGGGTTCAAAATATGCAAGATACTAGAATGGTAGATTTTGATCTTGAAGGGCAAGGTATGAAAATTGGTGTTTGGGATGGTGGCGTAGCTATGGCAACACATCGCGAATTTGACAATAGGCTTTCTCATGGATCTGGTAATACAAACGTAAATGGACATGCTACTCATGTAGCTGGAATACTAATGGCTAAAGGCAAAAGTGATGAGGCTAGAGGAATTGTTCCAAAGGCAAAAGCACTAAGTTACAATTGGTATTTAGATAAAAATGAGGTTATTGCAGAAGCAGCAAATGGCATGCTTGTGTCTAACCATTCTTATGGAATAAATGCTAAGGCTGTACCAGATTGGTATTTTGGAGCTTATATTTACCAGGCAAAAGATTGGGATGAGATTATGTACAATGCTCCCTATTATTTGGCTGTAATTGCTGCTGGAAATTCGCAAACAGATATATATAATGACAGTCCAATGTTTAGCGATACAGAATTTAATTATGATTCACTCGTCGGTTTTGCGTTATCAAAAAACGGAATTACTGTTGGTGCTACTCAAAAAACAGATATTGGAACTGATGGAACGTTAATAGATGCAAGTATTGCTTCGTTCTCTAGTTTTGGACCATCAGATGAAGGTCGGATAAAACCAGACCTTGTTGGCCATGGAGTCGGTATCTATTCTGCATTTAATGGCGCTAATGATAGTTATAATTATATCACGGGAACTTCGGCTGCTGCGCCTAGCGTTTCTGGAGTATTGTTATTGCTTCAAGAATATTATGAAAAAAAAGAAGGTGCTTTTATGAAAGCAGCAACTCTAAAAGGACTAGCGCTACATACAGCCGATGATATAGAAGATGATGGGCCAGACGGCAAATCTGGATGGGGATTTATAAATGCAAAAAGTGCAATAGAAACAATAAAATATAATGCCGTAAAAAGTACAATTAAAGAATTGACATTAAATGCTGGAGAGTCCTATAGTTTAACCGTTACTGCCGAAGAGGCAGCTAACCTTATGGCATCTATATCATGGACAGACCTTCCTGGTAATGCCGTTATTAATACGTTAAATAGCACTAGTGCTGCTTTAGTTCATGATTTGGATATTAGAGTTACTCAGGACGAAACTGTTTATAAACCTTGGAAACTCGTTGTAAATCACTTATCTAGAGGAGCCGTAAAAGGAGATAATAGTGTAGATCCATTTGAGAAAATTGAAATAAAAAACGCTTCAGGAACCTATACAATAACCGTTAGTCATAAAGGAGAACTAACAACAGAGCGTCAGAATTTCTCCCTTATTCTTACAGGTATCGATATGGGTATTGCAGCTTATGAAGCAGAACATGGATTAATAAATAATGAATATCAAGTAAAAGAATTGTCGGTTTTTCCAAACCCAAGCACAGACATAATTTATATAAACAACAATAACCTAGATAGGGCTTCCTATACCATTATAAATGCCACAGGTAAAATTGTTATTACTGGAAATTTGCAACGTGATACTGGTATTGATGTGAGCAAATTAACTACTGGAATGTACATTTTAAAGTTAGATAATGGCAATGGCAGCAGTACCAAAAAGTTTTACAAAAATTAAGGTAATGGTACGTTAATAGTTGTAGTGATCATACATGTGTAATTTCCGTTTCGCTAAGCAATTCTTCATTTTTAAAACGTAAGAGCACTTGTGCAATGGTAATAACATCTTTTTCGCAATAGACTACAATTCTATCAACATCTTTTTCTTTATAAAACACATCTTTAACCATGCTCCCATCAATATCATCTTTAGGAGAAGGGATGTCTAAAATTTTTGTCAATAGTTTTAATGAGGTAAAATTTTTATAATCACCAAACTTCCAAAGCTCCATGGTATCGATATAAGGTATTTCCCAAGGTTTTTTTCCAAATAGATTAAGTTTGTCTGGAAGTGGAATCCGGTTAATAAGGTATCGTCTAGCAATGTATGGGAAGTCAAATTCTTTGCCATTATGAGCACATAACAATTGATAAGGTTTATTGTAATGTGTTTCTAATAGGTTTTTAAAGTCTTTTAAAATTTTATCCTCCGCGCCATAAAAGGTAGTTACTCTAAAATTTCTATTGTCTCCAATAGGTTTAAAAAAACCAACAGAGATACAGACTATTTTTCCAAATTCTGCCCATATTCCAGCATTTCTATAAAATTCTTCACCTGTAAATTCGTCTTTTCGTTGGTATTTAGATTTATGATCCCATAGCCCTTTCTTCTCATCATCTAGTTCTGAATAGTTTTCAAATTCAGGAACGGTTTCAATGTCTAAAAATAAAATATGTTCTAATGGAATTTTATCAATCATCTATTCAACATTTTATATGCCTCATCAATATATGCATGTATATCTGTGGTAAAAGAATCACTTTCATTTAGGTAACCACTTTTTTTATGTCCCAATCTGGTGATAATAATATTATCTTCAGGAATTACAATTACATATTGCCCTAGATGTCCTCTAAGCATAAAAACATCTTTTCCGTCTTTTTTTAAAAGCCATAATCCATAACCATACATCCAATCTTTTGAAAACCGTGGACGTATAGACTTGGCAACAAAGGTAGAATCTAAAATTTGTGTACCATTCCATTTTCCGTGATCTTTATAAAGTTTTCCAAAACGTGAAAAATCTCTTGCATTACTGCTAATACAGCAATATCCTTTTACCAAATTATTTTCTTCACTATCAACCTGCCAATAGGCATCATTTTCTGCTCCCATAGGTTTCCAGAAATTGGTAGATACATAATTTGGGAGCTTTTCTCCTGTGGCTTTTTCAACAACCATTGCTAGTAATTGAGTGTTGCCGCTTAGGTATTCATATTCTTTTCCTGGACCTGGACCATTTTTTGCTTCTTCTAATCCTAGTATTACCTTTTCTAAATTGTCATCAAAATAAGCTCTCGTTGTTACCGAAAAAGGGCTGTAATATGATTCGTCCCAGTTTAATCCACTTGCCATTGATGATAAATCACCAACAGTCATTTTTGCTAGCCTTCCATCAGAAAACTCAGAGAAAAAGTCAGCAACAGGTTGATCTAGACTTTTGATATCCCCTTGCATTATTGCTTTTCCTAGTGATGCAGAAACAATACTTTTTGCCATAGAAAAAGAATTGCTTCGAGAATCTTTGTCATAACCATCAAAGTATTTTTCGTGCCAAATACTATCATTTTTAATGATTAAAAAAGCTACAGTTCCCAGTTCGTCATGAAAACCTTGTAACGTTGAGGTTGCTGCTACCTTATTGTAGTCTTTATGGATTGCCCAAGGCTGAGCAGTATTTCCTTTTGCAATAATTTTATTATCAAAGACTTTATAATCATCCAGATATGCGGTTTTATGTCCGTTTAAATAAATGGTTCGTACAGCTTTTATTAAATAATCATAATCAAAAATGTAAAGAAAAACTATAAGTAGGGCAAATAGAATTAATACCCATTTAAAAAAGCCTTTTATGTATTTCATATGTCTATATTATTTTATTAAATCGGTCACATGGTACATCCTTATTAGTCATCTCCTTGGGTGTAGAATCCTTTATTAATGGATGTTTCATGTGTCTATATTATTTTATTAAATCGGTCACATGGTACATCCTTATTAGTCATCTCCTTGGGTGTAGAATCCTTTGTTAATGGATGTTTCATGTGTCTATATCTATTTTGTTAAAATCAGTTACAAAAAGTTTTATAATTGGTACTAAATATAGCGAATAATTTAAAATAAGGAGAGCTGTGGGGAAGGATTTTCATGTTCTAACAGCCATTTTTTTCTCCAGAGCCCACCAGCATAGCCAGTTAAAGAACCATCGCTACCAATAACTCTATGGCAAGGAACAATAATCCATAACGGATTTTTACCATTTGCAGCGGCTACTGCCCTTATCGCTTTAATATCCCCAAGATCTTTAGATAACTCTAAGTAGGAGCATGTTTTTCCATACGGAATATGGAGTAATGCTTGCCAAACTCGTTGTTGAAAATCTGTTCCTTGTGGGTTTGTTTTGAGATCGAAAGCTCTGCGTTTTCCATCAAAATATTCTTGAAGTTGGTAAACTGCATCTTCTAAATATAGAGGAATAGTATCTATAGTGATTTCACCATCATCTAAAACAGTTATTTCGGCTAGTCCGTTTTCATCACCTACCAATTTGGTAATGCCTAAGGGAGTTTTTATATAAACGGACTCCATTGTAATTATTCTTTTGGATTATCTAATAGACCGAGAGATTCTGCTCTTTTTTCCCATTTTTTTCTTGCCAAATGTTGTAAGTCGGCAACATTATCACTCTCATCCATAATTTCCAAGCCTAGTAAGGTTTCAATAACATCTTCTTGACTTACTAATCCACTTACAGAACCATATTCATCAACAACAAGTGCAATATGTTCTCTTTTTGAAATGAGTTGGTCAAACAGCTCAGGAATTGGAAGGTCTCTATTGGTAACAGTTAACGGTCTTAATATTGATTTTAAAGGTTGATCTCCTTTACCATTAATAATTGCTTCAAAAAGATTGTCTTTTAAGAAATAGCCCGTTATCTCATCAGGAGTATTTGCATATATAGGTATTCTAGAGAATTTTAAGTTAGGATTCGCATCATAGAATTCTTGAGTACTCATGTTTTCATCAGCAGTAATCATTACAGTTCTTGGGGTCATGATGTTTTTAACTAAAACCTCTTTAAAAGTGATTAAATTTTTAATAATAAGGCTCTCGCTTTCTTTAAAAACACCTTCTTCTTGTGCCATGTCTGCCATTGCAGTAAAATCTTCTCTGCTCAATACGCTTCCATGATGTCCTTTTCCCCCAATAAGCTTGGTGGTAAGTTGTAGCACCCATAAAATACCAGTCCATTTTAATGGAAAAATAAGTATCTGTAATGCTCTAGTGGTAAAAGCAGTTAGATTTTTCCAATAGGTAGCACCTATGGTTTTAGGGATTATTTCTGAAAGAACTAAGATAAGAAGTGTCATTATTGTAGAAACAATACCAACAATATTAATTCCTAAAATTTCTATCTTATAAGGCAATTGTTCTGCCTGTACTCCAACAAGTATAGCTCCTACAGTATGGGCAATAGTATTTAACGTTAGGATGGCAATTAACGGCTTGTCAACATCGGTCTTAAATTCTTCTAAAGTACTTGCATATGCTTTTCCCTCTTTCTTTTTAACATTGATAAAGGTTGGAGTTACACAAAGTAATACTGCTTCTAAAATAGAACAGGTAAAAGAAAAAAAGATTGATACTACTGCAAACAAAATCAGTAAACCCATAGTTATAATTACAAATATATTAATTCAACTAAGGTACTAATTTTTTGGACTAATCTTTGCATTATAAAAGAGCTGTTGTAAAGCTGGCCTTATATTAAGATTGTAAAGATTTCTATTTGATCTAGTTGGATACACTCTGTTAGATAAAAATATAAAAATCATTTGATTCTTAGGATCTGCCCAAACAAATGTTCCAGTAAAACCAGCATGTCCAAAGCTGGCAGTACTAACCTCTGGTGCGGGATAAGATTTATCTAATGTTAATGATGCATTGTTTAGGTAAGGTTTGTCAAAGCCTAATGCCCTTCTGTTTTTGTTTTCGGGATATTGCACTTTGGTAAATTCCAAAAATGTTTTTTCGGTGATATACCGATGATTACCGTAGTTTCCGTATTGGACATACATCTGCATTAATTTTGCTAGGTCATTTGCAGAACCAAATAATCCTGCATTTCCAGAAACACCACCAAGAAGGGCAGCATTTTCATCATGTACCCAGTTTTTAGTTAGTGTTTTTCTAAAAACACTGTCGTTTTCTGTTGGAACAATAGCATTTTTGAATCCTTTTGTTGCTGGAGTAAACCCTAATGTATGTGCTCCTAAAGGCTTGTAAAACGTTTCTTGCAAGTAGTTTCGGTAATTAGTACTGCTGAGCTCACTTATTAGTTTTGGAAAAATTAAAAATGGCAATCCTGAATATTTGTATGTTTTAATATCGCTGACCTCGGCATTTTTTATTTTTCGAAATACTTTCTTCCTAAATTTTTTGTGGATGAATAGGTTATCATAAACCTGGTTTGGATACTTTTTACTTGCAGAAGTTCTAAAATAACGTTTTTTAAGTTTTCCATTTTTTAAAACTTCAGCCAAAAAAACAATATAAGGGCGTAATCCTGCTTGGTGTGCTAAAATTTCTCTTAAGCTAAGTTCGTTTTTGTCTTTTTTATGTTTCCATGATTTCCAATACTGACTAAATGGAGAATCAAGAGTTATTTTGCCTTCGTCATAAAGCTTCATTAAAGCTGGTAGTGGCGCCGTTATTTTTGTAACCGAGGCTAAATCATAGATGTCATCTGCTTTAACTTTTACTAGGCTATCATAAGTGTGGTATCCATAAGTATTATGAAAAATAACCTTATTGTTTTTTGCAACTAGCAATTGGGCTCCAGGAAAAGCATGACTTTTAATAGCCAAAGACATGATGGAATCTACACCGTTAGTAATAAATGCTGTATCGAGGTTTTCTTCCTCAGGGATTGTGTATTTTAATCTTGTTTTGTAAGTATCTATTCCATCATTTTTTAGATAACTATTTGAAAGATTATATGTCAGTTTTCCTTTTGCAGCAATTCCTCCAAATAGAAGTTGGGCAGCATAGTCTTTATGTAATGGACTTGTTCCTTTAGAGAAGAGAAGTACATCGTGTGTTTTTATAGTGACATTAGAATAATTATGATAGGCTTCTTCTCCGAAAACAACAACAATTACTTTTGTGGATAGTTTAAGTTTTTTTAATTCATCCATATCGGAGTCTATATCAATTGGAAGAATAACAATTGAAAATGAATTTAGCTTTTCTGTTTGAGTGATTGCTGCATTAAAAGTAAATGATTTGGTAGGAAGATAATGATTTAATCTTTTTTCGAAAACAAGTTTTTCTTCTGAATCCGTTTTTTTGAGTACCGCAATTTTAAGATTTTTTAGGCTTTGTATTGGAATGGCATTGTTTTTGTTTTCTAACAAAACCAGATCATTTTCTGTTTGCATTCTTTTGTGTAACGCAGATTCTTGATTTTTTTGAGATTGCGCTATTGCAGAAGAAAAAAGAATGAAAAAAAAGAGAAGAGGAACTAATTTTATATAGAGAGGTTGTAGCATATATTTTAGTTTTTGTTTAAGATCATAATATTTAACAAAGTAATAACAAAATATAATGTTAACGTATTCTTTTAACGGTAAAACTTAACGATGAAATAACACAATTGAACTATAGTTATCACTATCTCAATCGAATTATAATTAAAAATTGAAGGTATAGCTTGTATTTTTGTAGTGTGAGTATTAAATAGATATAATTATGAATGATGAAAATAATGAGAGCGAATCTAATGATCACGTTCAAAAAAATAACAAAACAAAAGAAGTACTGACTTATAATAAAGTTACTGTAATTGGAGATGAATTGATACTAGAAATTGTATAATATTGTGATACAATTGCATACCCATTTTGGAGTTTCTAAAAAGTAGGTACAAAACAGAATTGTCCAAGAAAAAGCACTACTATTGGAGAGCGCAGCGCTTTTTCATATAGCCTTTTAAAAATTAATGATCCTTATAATTTTTTAACGTATTTGGTAATGATCACTATTTGTATTCCGTCTACTTTACCTTCTATAAATTCGGAATTATCATGATCTAAAGAAATTCTACGCACAGCAGTACCACGCTTTGCAACCATACTGGAACCTTTTACAGGAAGGTCTTTAATAAGAACTACACTATCGCCAGTTTCTAAAATTACTCCATTACTATCTCTATGGATAACTTTATCTTCGGGATCATCACCTTCACCAGTTGCTTGTGCCCATGCTAAAGTATCTTCTTCTAGATATAACATATCTAATAAATCTTGAGGCCATCCCTCAGCTCGTAAACGGGTAAGCATTCTCCAAGCAAGTACTTGTACAGCCGCATGCTCACTCCACATACTATCGTTAAGGCAACGCCAGTGGTTGGCTTTAGTTTGTTCAGGATCTTCTATTTGAGTACTACAGGTAGTACATGCCATTACATGCGCCGCTAATTCTTCATTTTTAGCTTTTGCAACAAGGAATGGTTTTATGTTTTCCTCAGTTCCACACAATTCACATTTAGAATCACTGCGCTTTTTTAGTTCTCTTTCTATACTCATCTGCTGATATTTCTACTACAAAAATGCACTTAATTTTAGAAACAAATGTGCTTGTTGCTTTAGAAAAAATAGTTTTTTTAGATTCTAAGATTCTTTTTCAAACCTTTTGCCTGCTCATTAGAGAAGATATAAGTTAAGTTTTTTGTAAAATTGGATGCGTTGAATTAAATTTTTATAATTGGTAACCTATTGTATGGATTTAGATAAAATTGGAGAAATGGCATTAGGTTAAGAGCCTTAAGCAACTTGGTTACCGATGATGCTGAAGAAATTTATAAACTTTATGATATTGGGTTGAAACCTAAATGGTTCCCTGTTTTTTATTTTTTATCTAATCAGGAACAAGGAAATCTATTACTTTAATAGCTAAGGAGATTGGACATTCGCACCCATCTGTTATTAAAATTGTTCGCGAAATGTCTAAGGAAGGATTAGTTCTGGAACAAAAAGATAAGCTTGATGGACGAAAAAATAATATTGTTTTGACTTCAAAAGGAGTAGCAATATCAGAAAAAATACAAAAGCAATACACTGATGTAGAGAATGCTGTAAAGAATACATTGAAACAAACAAAACATAATATTTGGTTAGCTATTCAGGAGTTCGAATATTTATTGAATGAAAAACTTCTTTTTACCAGAGTAATAGCGCAAAAAAATTAAGGAATCGTCAAACATTACTGTTTTGAAGTATTCATCAGAACATCACTCGGCTTTGAAAAAGCTTAATGAAGAATGGATTACTACTTCTTTTAAGACAGAAGATGTAGATCGAAAATCTTTGAATGATCCACAAAAGAACATATTAGATGCTGGAGGAGAGATTTTGGTTGCAGTTCAGAATAAAATAGTCTTGGGAGTTTGTGCACTTATAAAAATGGAAGATAAAAACTATGATTATGAGCTAGTTAAAATGGCTGTTTCTCCAATAGCACAAGGAAAAGGCATTGGGTTCTTGTTAGGGGAATCAATCATTGAAAAAGCTAGGTCATTAGGAGCAAAAAACCTGTACCTTGAGTACAATACAATTCTTAAACCAGCAATATTATTGTATAAAAAACTTGGCTTTGAAAAAGTAGTTGGTCACTATACGCCATATGAACGATGTAATATTCAAATGGAACTCAAATTAAAAAAGTAAAAAAGCACCTAATATGAATACAAATTTACTACCAACCAGAATATCTTGGTGGTTCAATGTTATTGAGGTTAAGGTAAACAATAAGTTGCCCTCTATGGTGTGTAAGGTGATCTTGTAATAAGTTTAAAATTTGAAGTTTGGTTTTTGGGCCAGCAAAGAAGTCTACTGTAGTTTTTAATTCCGTTTTATCAACTTTTTGGATTACAGTAGCTACTGCTGCAAAAGACTTTTTTAGTGCTTTTATAAGTTCTTCTTTTGAAACGGTTTCAGAAGCCTTGTCTTGTTTTTCGCTATTAAAATAAGTACTACCCAGCCAATCTATATTTCCTTTAATGTGAATAAGTTGTGCTCTAAAACTCATTTGCCTTTCCGTAGGTTTGTAATCATATTTATTTTCGGGCATGGACTCTGCAATTTTTAAAAGATAATCCTTAGAGTTTTCCCATTTTTCTAGAAAAGCAGATATAGGGGTATCTTGAGCAGAAACGGTTGCTGTAAAAACACAGAACAATAATAGTGTTGAAGTTTTCATTTTTTTGGTTTTTTTGAAATGTGTTATTCTTACTTGGTTAGCAGTCTTACTATATCTTTTGCAAAATAGGTAGCAATAATATTTGCTCCAGCTCTTTTAAAAGCCATTATGCTTTCTAGCATTACTTCATCGTGGTTTAACCATCCTTTTTCAGAAGCTGCTTTTATCATTGCATACTCTCCACTTACTTGGTACACGGCAACGGGCACATCAAACTCATCTTTAATATCTCTTAAGATGTCTAGATATGCCATTCCTGGTTTTACCATTACAATATCTGCGCCTTCATCAATATCCATTTCTGTTTCTCGTAATGCTTCATGTCTATTTGCAAAATCCATTTGATAGGTTTTTTTATCGCCAAAGCCTGGAGCTGAATCTAAAGCATCTCGAAAAGGGCCATAAAAAGAAGAAGCATATTTTGCACTATAGCTCATAATACCCACATCAAAGAATTCCTCGTCTTCTAAGGCTTCTCTAATAATAGAAATACGTCCATCCATCATATCACTTGGAGCTACAAAGTCGGCTCCTGCTTGCGCATGAGAAACACTCATTTCTGCAAGTATTTCAGCAGATTCGTCATTTAGTATTTTTCCATCTTCTACAATACCATCATGACCATAAGAAGAATAAGGGTCTAAGGCAACATCGGTGAAAACTAACATTTCTGGATAAGTTTCTTTTACTTTTTTAATAGCACGCTGCATTAATCCATCAGGATTTATAGCTTCTTTTCCAGTATTATCTTTAAGGTTATCTGGTACTTTTACAAAAAGCAACACCGATTTTAGACCTAATTCCCAAAGTTCTTTTAATTCAGTTTCTAATAGATCTAGACTATATCTATAATAATTGGGCATTGAAGTTATTTCCTCTTTTACTGCTGTACCTTCTACAATAAAAAGAGGGACTAAAAAATCATTAGCAGTAATAACATTTTCCCGAACTAAAGAACGAATAACACTATTAGTTCTTAATCTTCTATTTCGTCTAATTGGATACATGTGTCTTTGTTTATTAGTTAAAAATATTGCCAATCCAAGTAAATGCCATCGTCATGATTATCACAGCAATACTTATAGTTGACATATCGGTTATTATAAATGGGCCAATAATACCTGTTAATAGGATTAGAGCTCCATAAGAAAGTCCAAATATCTTGGCTTTTTTAGTATGTTGTAACAATGCTCTTGGTGCAGGTATTAAACAGCACAAAAAGGTGATGGAAAGGATAAAATAGTAACTTACATTAAGTGAATAAAAGAGTGCTATCGATCCAATCCCTAGAACAAAAAGAAGCCCAAATAATAAACCACTTATTTTTTCAGATTTACTCAATAGAAACTTTCCGTATTTATCAAAACTTAAAATAGTATTGGATAAGGGTTCCATAATCCAGCCTCCCAAAGCAAAAAGTAAATAAGCAATTATTAGTGGTATAGCAATATAACTGAGTCCAATACCTTCTAATAGTTTTACTGATAGGCGATAAGCAATGTATATTCCAATAATAAACCCCCATTGTTTCTTTGAAGATTGATTGCTGATCCAAAAGGCATAGTTTAAATACCAACGATAAATAAAATTTTTGGATTTTAGTGCGGTACTCATTCCTTGTCTAGCATATTCAAAATTAGGATCAAATTGTAATGCTTGCTTAAAATGATGCAGTGATTTTTCTGTGTTTTTATTCTCTAATGCTACCCAACCAACATTGGCATGTGAATAGCAATCTTCTGGATTATCGTTAAGGATAAATTCAACAGTTTCATCTGCCTCTTCAATTCTATCAAGCTTGGTGAGTATTTGAGCTCTTAGGTTAAGACAAGTATTGTTTTTAGGATTAATTTGAAGTCCTTCATTAACATAAGCTAAAGCTTCGTCGTATTTTTTTTTTGATAATAGAATAGCGCCTTTGAGTCCAAAATAATTAGCATTATTTGGGTCAATTTCTAGAGCTGTATCTATAAGGGTTAATGCTTCTTTTTTGTTATCTTTATGGTAATAGTTTTGTGCTTTTAAAAAGAAAACCTCACTACTATTGGGTGTTGTTTTTAGCAATTCGTCCGCCATACCTAAAGAGGCATCGTATTTTTTCAGGTTAAAAAAGCAAAAAGCTAAATATAGTTTGGCATTGCTATTATTTGGGTCTTCGGCAATACTGTCGTTTAGGTATTTGCAAGCTTCCTTGAACTTTCCTAATTCGTAGAGTTGAATTCCTCTATCTAGATTTCGAGAGCTCATTATTTGGTAATTTTTAGATAGTTTAATATTTCATCATATATTCCGCCATCATTAGCATATAAAGCATAATTTTTAGCAGAACTAAACCATTCTTTTGTGGAGGATTTTGTTTTTTTAATGGCTTTTAGCAATTCTTTTGTGGTTAATGGTCTTGGAATTCCATCAGCAAAAGATTCTTCTAGTTTTACTTCAATAGCAACATCTATCGCCGATTGAATATCTGCTCCAGAATAGGATTTAGCTGCTTTAGCTAGTGCCTGATAATCAATAATTTCTGTTGGTTTATCTTTTAGGTGAATGTTAAAAATTGCTGATTTGGCCTCAGTATCTGGTGGCGCTACAAAAATAATCCTATCGAAGCGTCCAGGCCTTCTAAAAGCAGGATCTAAATACCAAGGTGCATTTGTAGCTCCAATAATCAGAATACCATCATTATCTGCATCAATGCCATCTAACTCTGCAAGAAATTGATTGATTACTGTTCTTCCTGCACTTTTATTCATATCGTTTCTATTGGCGCCAAGGGCATCAACTTCATCAATAAAAATAACACATGGTTTGTTTTTTCGGGCAGTTTCAAAAATTTCATGTAGGTTCCGTTCCGAGCTTCCAATCCACATATCCAAAATTTCATTAATACCTACATTAATAAAATTCGCATTAATTTCTCCTGCTGTTGCTTTTGCTAAATATGTTTTACCACATCCTGGAGGGCCATAAAGGAGTATTCCTCCACCTGTTTTTTTTCCATAAGCCTTATAGAGTTCTTGATGTTCTAATGGCTTTATAATTTTTAAAGAAATTTCTTTTTTTACTTTATCCATCCCGCCAATATCACTGAAATTCATATTGGGCTTATTCATAAACTGTATACCATCTTCATCATAACTTTCCGATGTGTCTGCTGTAGAAGAAGCTCTTAGAACTTCATCAAAACTTTCGTTAGTATATGATGGGTTTATTTCAAGAATGGTTTTATAAATTTCTTGTGCTTCCGTATAGTTTTCATTGCTTAGAAAACAATAACATTTAAGTTCTAGATGTTTAATATTGTTTGTAGAGATCTCATCTAGAATTACCTCGGCAGCAGATATTTTTTGCTGCTTATAAAAACAATAGGCCAATTCATATTTTACTTTTTCTAAAGATGAATCTAATGCAATGATTTCTGTAAGTTGTTTTTCGCATTCAAGAAAGGCTCCTTTTTCTAAATACAATTTGGCAACTTGTAGTTTTAATGGAATATTGTTAGGTGAAAAATTTAAAGCATCTAATAGGCTTTCTAGCATAAAAAATAAGTTTATAAAGAATCATAACATTAAAATAATTTAGGAGTTATGATGACGTTTTGTTTTAAGGAATAAAAATAAGGATTTAAAAGACAATACTGTTATGTACAATTACTTATTCTAAGTTCTTAATGTACTTTTCTGCATTTATCTGTACATCATCTTCTCCTACCTGATCAAATGGATTTTCTAAATGAAATTGTATGTTATCTAAAGCCACTAATATTACACTAAATAATACAGGAACAGCATAATGCAACCAATAATTGAAATTTGTGGCAGTTTCGGCAAAATGTGGACCATAAACAATAGGTAGAATAATAATAAAAATATCACTATAGGTACGTAATGTTCTAGGAGTTCTGTATTGGTATATGTGTTTTATACGCTCAAAAGAGATCATCATTTTGCTTAAAAACTGATTAGATCTAGAAGCCTCTCCTGAGGGCAAACCATGAGAACGAAGACTTTTTATAAATACCGATAAATCCTCAAAGCTATTATAGATCTTTTTTTCATGAATCTCTAATTCGCTAACTGGGTTAGAAAACATGTCTCTACAATTCTCAAGAAGCTTAGAAAGGTGTGTTTTTAGTTCTTCTTTTAATTCTTGTGGTGGATTTTCCAACCAATGCGATACCGCAAAAAACAATGCTCTTCCATGTGCCTTAATAGATCCGTATTCGTCTAATGCCACTTCTCTACGTTTATAAGCACCTCCAATAGAAAAAACAATAGGGAAAACAATAGCAGTACTAATTAATGTAAGTGGAAAATGGGCTTGAATATCATATTCTAAACAAATGGCAGTAGATAAAATAGATAGTGTAGTAACAATCAGTGTTTTTAGATTGATGATTAAGCGAATTCTTTTAATATATTTCCACATGGGTATTGTGTTGTTATTATGAATTTATTTTTTTGCAAAAGGCAAAAGGCAAAAGGCAAAAGGCAAAAGGCAAAAGGCAAAAGGCAAAAGGCAAAAGGCAAAAGGCAAAAGGCAAAAGGCAAAAGGCAAAAGGCAAAAGGCAATTAAATTAGACCCAATTTACAGGTTTTTTTAAAACAGTTATTAGTTTTTCTTCATCACTGTCTTTTTCTGGCTGATGATCATATACCCATTGTACATGTGGAGGAAGACTCATTAAAATACTTTCTATTCTTCCATTGGTTTTAAGTCCAAATAATGTGCCTTTATCGTGAACTAAATTGAATTCTACATAACGACCTCTTCTAATTTCTTGCCAAGTTCGTTGCGCTTTTGAATAATTTAGGTTTTTTCTTTTTTCAACAATAGGGACATAACTTTCTAGAAAACTATTTCCTACTTCAGTAGTAAAGTCATACCAATTTTGCATGGTCATTTCTTCGTTTGCTTTGCAATAGTCGTAGAATAATCCTCCTATACCTCTAGCTTCGTTTCTATGGCTGTTATAGAAATATTCGTCACATCTATTTTTGTATTTGGTGTAAAAGTCAGGGCTATGTTTGTCGCAAGCAATTTTACAGGTGCTATGAAAGTGGATAGCATCTTCTTCAAACAAATAATAAGGGGTAAGGTCTTGCCCGCCACCAAACCAGCTGTCTACAATAGTACCTTCTTTATCATACATTTCAAAATACCTCCAATTTGCATGTACAGTCGGAACCATCGGGTTTTTAGGATGTAAAACGAGGCTTAGTCCACAGGCAAAAAAGTTAGCTTCTTTTACTCCAAAATGTTTTTGCATTGTTTCTGGTAACTCACCATGAACAGCAGAGATGTTAACGCCCCCTTTTTCAAAAACAGTCCCGTTTTCAATCACTCTAGTACGACCACCACCGCCTTCTGGGCGTTTCCAGATATCTTCTTGAAAAGTTGCTTTACCATCTACAGTAGCAAGTTTTGATGTGATTTGATCCTGTAATTGTTGAATATAGTTGTAAAATTGATCTTTCATTTTTCTTAAATGAGTTTTATATTAGTATCATTTGTGGCAAATTGCTGAACTCCTATCATTTATGTTTTAAGCAGATTTAGAATCTGGACGTTTTAAAAAACTGATGTTTTTATGGAGCAAATATAGTTGTATTAGACCTATTAAAGTATAGTATGTAAAGCCTAAACATATTGCGGTATGTGGTAGGTCTGTAAAAAGCCCGCCCGATGTTTTGTGATCGTTATAACCAGAGCTTTCAAGAAAATTTGAATTAAGGCCAAATTCGGGGATGCTATCGCTAAAAATGGCAACAATCATAACGAGTACAAAATATATTAGCACAGAAAAAACGGACATTAAAACTGCTCGGATTCTAATATGTTTGGGAACATCTGAAAAAGCAAAACGCATTCTGTTAAAAACCACAAAGAAATAGATATAAAGAATGCTATTACCATCTGGAATGGAGTAGTTAAAAGCTAAAGCGAAAAGCCCGTATAATGGAAGTAATAAAAATAACGTTACTTTTTTTGGCATTACAGCCATAAATACTCCTGAATGAACCATTATAAACTCAAAAGCCATTAATGTGGCAAAAGAATAGATAATTGAAACCTGATTGGCTTCAGGAGATAACCATAATGATAGATATTTAAAAGCTAAAACAAGGCTCATTAATACACCGCCATATTCAAAAGGCCTATCATAACGTTCTATTATTTTTAAAGTCATGTTATAGATTTATGATATATACTAATTTGGTTTTGTAAAGTGCTATATCGCTTGGCTTTGTTATTTTTTTTGCTTCCTTGGTCATTGTTTTTAGATGGGTTACAATCTCAGAAGTTGTAAAGTTCGAATGTGTTTTAAAAAGCTCAATTCCAATAGCATTATTGTGTGAATCCATTGCTCTCATTAGTGGTGGATTTGGCATAATATCCTCATGGTAATCAGTAATTATTTTTGCCCATGCCTTTGCTTTTATTTTGTTCTTTTTCCACTGATAAGCTTTTTTTGCCAATAGGTAACTCCATAAAGCATGTCTAAAAGCATTGGCTAGATTGTCTTTATGGTGTAGTTTTCCGTAATGTGAATTGGCAAGTTGTATGCATTTTTTGGTGGCACTTAGTGTAGGGAATCCATAAATAGGGTGTACTAAAAACAATTTTAATAAACCCCATCCGTAGCTAATATTAATAGTTTTGATGAGGTTTATGAATTTCATGTGTCTATACTTATTTTTATTAAATCTGTCACATGTTGTTCGCTATTAGTCATTCCCTTGGGTGATAAACTCTTTAGCATGCTCGTTTCATGTAATTTATTGTTTTTTAACGGTCACATGTTATTTTTTATATTCTTTTACAGCGTCTATAAATGCTTTTGCATTGTCTAATGGAATGTTTGGAAGGATTCCATGACCTAAATTTACAATATATTTATCGGTGCCAAATTCGTTAATCATTTGAGTAACCATTTTTTTAATTTCTGCAGGTGGTGATAACAAACGAGAAGGATCAAAATTACCTTGCAATGTAATATTTCCCCCAGTAAGGTATCTTGCATTTCTTGCAGAGCATGTCCAGTCAATTCCTAATGCAGAAGCATTACTTTTTGCCATATCTCCTAATGCAAACCAGCATCCTTTTCCGAAAGCAATTACTGGAGCATCATCTTTTAAGGCTTCAATAATTTGGTTGATATACTGCCAAGAAAACTCATTATAATCTGTTGGTGATAACATGCCTCCCCAAGAATCAAAAATCTGAACTGCATTTACTCCAGCCTGTACTTTTTTCTTAAGATATGCTATAGTTGTGTCTGTTATTTTTTGAAGTAATAAATGTGCTGCTACAGGTTGTGTAAAGCAAAATTCTTTGGCTTTATCAAAGTTTTTGCTTCCTTGCCCTTGAACACAATAGCATAGGATTGTCCATGGAGAACCAGCAAAACCTATTAATGGAATATCGTCATCTAGTTTTTCTTTGGTCATCTTTATGGCGTCCATTACATAACCAAGTGTTTCGTCTATATCCGGAACAATAACATCATTTACCATTGCAGCAGTACGAATAGGATTTGGAAGATATGGACCAAAGTTTGGTCTCATTTCTACTTCAATATTCATTGCCTGAGGAATTACAAGGATGTCAGAAAATAATATTGCTGCATCCATTCCGTATCTTCTAATAGGCTGTACTGTAATTTCACTTGCTATTTCTGGAGTTTGGCAACGGGTAAAAAAATCATATTTTTCGCGTAGTGCAATAAATTCTGGTAAATAACGCCCTGCCTGGCGCATCATCCATACTGGTGGACGGTCTACAGATTCTCCTTTTAAAGCTCTTAGAAATAAATCGTTTTTAATCATTGTTTTGTTGGTGTTTAACTACCTGCTCAAGTACATGTTCTATAGTAGGCTGTGTAGCTGTAATTATATAATTGCTATGTTTTTTTGCTTCAGAAGCGGTAGTGTTTCCAATGCAAAAGGCTATAGCGTTTTTGATTTTATTTGTTGTAGTATAACTCTTTACGGCACTAGGACTAAAAAATAAAATACCGTCAAATTTTCCTGCTATTTTTTGACTATTTAGTTTTGTAGTATATACAGGAATAGTACTAATATTAATATTATGTTGCAAAAGGGTGTTTGGTAACTCTTCTCTTTTTTCCGTTCCACAGAAAAATGTAAATTCTTCTTTAGCGTGGTTTTTTGCAATAATTTGTGCTAAATCGCTTGCGTTTTGTGCAAAAACAACAACATTTATATTGTTTTTTTCTAAAAGAGCTTTTGTTTTACTGCCAACACAATAACAATTTTTGATGCTAATATCGGATTGTTTAATTGCTTTAAAAGCATTTTTACTCGTGATAATTACATTGATAAACTCTCCTTGTATATCAAAAAGCAACGGTTCTATTGTTATGGCGTTATATTCTTGAATATCAATTTTTGCATGCAAGAGAATTTCTTTTTGAGGAGGAGTCAATTTTTTAGTAGAAAGAATTTTAGAAACTTTCTTTTTATAGGTTGATTGTGCTATTTTATTTTGCTTCTCCATTAGGCTGTAAAACACTGCTTTATTTTTGCTTATATCTTGTGTTTTGCAATATGTTCTTTTATGTTTATCATTAGTTCTTTACCGCCATTTGTAAGGACTTCTTGAGCACAAGCTTTTCCAAAACCAGGATGATTTGCTATGCTAACATTTTTATTGATTTCAACCTTTTGCGTTCCATCTAAAGAAAATAATACCCCAGAGAAATGGATGGTATCGGCTTTTATTTCTGCTAAAGCACCAATTGGCGCTGTACAACCACCTTCTAGTTCTTTTAGAAACTCACGTTCTATTGTAGTGCAAATTTCTGTTTCTTTATGGTTTAGTTTCGCAATTGCTGTTGTGGAATAATCATCATTTTCTAAGGTAACAATTACCATTGCGCCTTGTGCAGGAGCTGGAGTCATCCAATCTAAAGTGCTGTAATCTTTTGGTGTAAGGTTTATGCGTTCTAGTCCAGCAGCGGCAAAAATAGCACCATTCCAGCTGCTGTTTTCTAATTTTTGCATTCTTGTGTTGACATTTCCTCTTAGGTCTACTACATTATGTTTTGGATATTTGTGTAGCCATTGCGCCCTTCTGCGTAAACTTCCTGTAGCAATAGTGCCTTCCTTTTCTAAGAAGTCTAGTCCTTTATGTACAAGAATATCGGTTACATTAGCACGTTCTAAAACTGCTGTCTGTTGTATGCCTTTTGGTAGTGCGGTAGGCACATCTTTCATAGAGTGCACAGCAATATCTACTTTGTTACTAAGCATGGCAATATCCAATGTTTTGGTAAATATTCCTGTAATGCCTAGTTCATATAGTGGTTTGTCTAAAATAAGGTCACCAGTAGATTTTACTGGAACAAGTTCCGTTCTATAACCAAGTGTTTCTAATTTGTTTTTTACAGTATTGGCTTGCCATAGTGCAAGTTCACTATCTCTAGTGCCAATTCTTATGATTTTACTCATGGATAGAATTTTCTTCTAATTGAAATATTTTTTGAATCAATGCGATACTCTCATTAGTAGAACCATTGCTATCCTTAAGATGATTGGCAAAATGAGTAGTTATTTTTTGAATGATTCGATCACTGATAATTTCTGCATGTTCTGCATTAAAATCAGTTATTTTTTTACTTTGAAAATTAAGCTCTGCATCTTTCATAGACTTAAGCTTTGTTTTTAATGCCTTTATTGTTGGTGCAAATTTGCGTGTTTCTAACCATGAAGTAAATTCCGCTTTTACTTCTGCTATAATCTCTTCTGCCTGAGGAATGTATTCTTTTCTACGGGCTAATGTTTTATCTGTAACTTCAGAAAGCTGATCCAAATGTACCAAAGTTACATGAGGAAGTTCTTTAACATTCTCATCAACATTTTTTGGGATTGATAAATCCAAAATGGTAAGGGGTTTTGTGCCTTTAAGTGACTCTTTGGTAATTGTTGGTTGTTGTGCCCCAGTGGCAACAATAAGAACATCTGTTTTTGCTGTTTCCTGCTCTAATACTGCAAAATCTTTAACAATAAGATTAAATTTCCCAGCAATTTTTTCGGCCTTTTCCTTTGTTCTATTGATAAGGGTGATGTGACTATTGGTAGTGTGTTTTAATAAATTATCACAGGTGTTTCTTCCAATCTTTCCAGTTCCAAAAAGTAAGATGTCTTTTTCTGAAATATTAGGAACCCTTGCCATAATATACTGTACAGAAGCAAAAGCAACAGAAGTTGCTCCTGAAGAAATTTCTGTTTCATTTTTTATCCTTTTGCTTGCCTGGATAACAGCATTGCAAAGGCGTTCCAAAAAAGGGTTTGTTAATCCGTGTTTTTTTGAACGTTTAAAACTCTTTTTTAATTGACTTATAATTTCAAAATCTCCTAGTATTTGACTGTCAAGACCAGTACCAACCTTAAAAAGATGTGCAATAGCATCATAGTTTTTATGGATGTAGGCCACTTCTTCAAATTCATCAATAGTGCCTTGAGTATTATCGCAAAGTAATTTTATAAGCTGAAATGGGTGCTGTGCAAATCCATGAAGCTCTGTCCTATTACAGGTAGAAGTTACTAATAACCCGTCTATCTCTTCTGGGTTAACCTGAGCTAATATTTGGTCTATTCCTTCTTCATTAAGGCTAAACTTTCCTCTTGTTTCGGCATCGGCTTTTTTGTAATTAAGACCAATGGTGTAAAAAGAATTTTGTTTTGAGATGTTATAAGACTTCATTCAAGATTATTAATCAGTAGCAAAGCTACTCTTCATTACTTTTAAAAAATAACGCTCAAAGAACTTTAAATGTCGTTTTATGTTTTTTTAATGCTATATTTATTAATATACCAATATTTCTCTTAGTTTTGTAGTGTTTTCAATGGTTTTGAATATTATAGTTTAGAACGTTTCTAAATAAAAATCATTTTAAAATGAAATAAATGACTAAAAAAAGTATCGCTGAAGGGTTTTATGAAAAAGTGGAATTGGAAGATGGTTTTTATCTTCTAAAGACAAAGAACGATTCTAGTGAAAATCAGCAAGTTATTAAGGATATTGATAAAAATTTTGTGCAACTTCATTTTTGTGTAAAAGGAGAGTCAGAGTTTTTGTTTAACGACAGTTCTTATAGTTTTAAGGTGTCTGAAGAAAATTCTTTATTGTTGTACAATACCCAAAAAGATTTACCATTAAATTTAATATTAAGCCCAAAAACATGGGTTGTTTCTATTATAATGTCTATTAAGAAGTTCCATTCTCTTTTTTCTAAAGAGGCGGATTATATTCATTTTTTAAGAGATGAAAACAGTGCTAAGAAATACTATTCTACAGAAACTATAGCGCCTTCCAGTATTGTGGTGCTTACACAATTGTTAAATTATAACCTTCATAATTCTTTAGCTGGTTTGTATGTTAAGGCTAAGGCGTATGAACTTATAAGCTTATATTTTAATACTTCTGAGGAGTCAGATTTAGATCAATGCCCTTTTTTAGTTGATGAAGAAAATGTAAAACGAATAAAGAATGCAAAGGATATTGTAATTTCTAAAATGGCAGAGCCACCATCGTTAAGTGAACTAGCTGATGAGGTGGGGCTAACCTTGAAGAAGCTAAAAGATGGATTTAAGCAGATATATGGAGATTCTGTTTTTAGTTTTTTATTTGATTATAAAATGGAGTATGCACGAAAAATGCTAGAAAGTGGAAAGCATAATGTTAATGAAGTTGGTTTAAAAGTTGGGTACAGTACTTCTAGTCATTTTATTGCAGCATTTAAGAAGAAATATGGGACAACACCCAAAAAATATATAATGTCTCAAATTGGTTAAATAATGAGTAGGAATTTGAGCAATACACATAAAAACGAAAAATAAGTGAAAGGAGTTTTATTGGTAAACTTGGGGTCGCCAAAAACCCCAACACCAAAAGATGTAAAACCATATTTGGACGAGTTCTTAATGGACGAAAGAGTTATTGATGCTCCCAAATGGTTAAGAGTATTGCTGGTAAGAGGCATTATTTTACAAACAAGGCCTAAAAAAGCATCAGAAGCTTATCAGAAAATATGGTGGGAAGAAGGGTCTCCATTAGTAATTATTTCAGAACGCTTTCATGAAAAAGTGAAACAACAGGCAACTATACCTGTTGCTCTAGGAATGCGCTATGGAGAAATGAGTATTAAAAAAGGACTTCAAGAATTAAGCGATAAAGGTGTAGATGAGGTGTTGTTAGTGCCATTATATCCGCATTATGCTATGTCGTCTTTTGAAACGGTAGTGGTAAAGGCTTTAGAAGTTCAAAAAGCGAATTTTCCAGATGTTAAGATAACCACACTTCCAGCATTTTATAAAAACGAGGCTTATATAAAAGTTATGGCAGATAATATTGCCAATCATTTAGAAGGTTTTGATTATGATCATGTGTTGTTTTCGTATCATGGCATTCCAGAACGGCATATTAGAAAATCAGATCCAACCAAGTTCCATTGTAGTATAGATGGAAGCTGTTGTAATACCAATTCTGTAGCGCATAATACCTGTTATCGACATCAATGTTTTGATACTACAAAAAAGATTGTAAAGTACTTAGATCTTGAAGAAGGGAAATATAGTAACTCGTTTCAGTCTAGATTGGCAGGAGATCCATGGTTAAAACCATATACAGATTACGAATTTGAGCGTTTTCCAAAAGAAGGCAAAAAAAACCTTGCTGTAATTACTCCCGCTTTTGTTTCTGATTGTTTGGAGACTTTAGAAGAGATTGCAATGGAAGGTAAGAATCAATTTAAAAATGCAGGAGGAGATAACTATATTCATATCCCATGTTTAAATGACAATGAGGATTGGGTAAAAGTAATGAGTGATTGGATTTATAATTGGGAAACTGCAGATCAACTTCCTGCTTAATTAATGGAAAAAAAATCAACATCAAAATTAGGAACGGAGAGTATTGCTAGTCTTTTGATAAAACAGGCATTGCCTGCTTCAATAGGTATTTTGGTAATGTCATTAAATATACTTGTTGATACCATTTTTGTAGGACAATGGATTGGAACAGTAGCAATTGCTGCAATAAATGTGGTGTTGCCGGTATCTTTTTTTATTGGAGCATTAGGAATGGCTATTGGTATTGGTGGTTCTTCTATAATTTCGCGAGCATTAGGGGCTGGAGAAAAAGAAAAAGCCTTATTTACTTTTGGTAATCAGGTGGTGTTAACTCTTGGATTGTCTTTAGCTTTTGCTTCTACAGGATTGTATTTTGCAGATGATTTAATTCCAGCTTTTGGGGGTAAAGGAGAGATATTTACTCATGCAAAAACGTATTATATAACTGTGTTGTATGGTATTCCATTTTTGTCTTTTGTAATGATGGGTAATACCGTTGTAAGAGCTGAAGGGAAACCTAAGTTTGCCATGTTTGCGATGTTGATTCCTTCTGTTGGTAACTTAGTAATGGACTATGTTTTTATTTATCATTTTGATTATGGTATGCAAGGAGCAGCATGGGCAACTACAGGCTCTTATGTTTTGTGTTTTGCGTATATTTTTTGGTTTTTTAGATCGAAACATTCGGAATTAAAACTTAAAATTAAACATTTAGTATTACAGTTTTCAGCTGTAAAGGAAATTGCAGCATTAGGATTTGTTACATTAGCTAGACAAGCAACGGTCAGTATTACTTATCTATTAATTAATAATATTTTGTTTGGTTTTGGAGGAGCAACATCAGTAGCAGTATATGCAATTATAAGTAGAATGTTGATGTTTGCATTATTTCCGATTTTAGGAATTACTCAAGGTTTTTTACCAATAGCTGGGTATAATTATGGCGCTAAATATTATAAACGTGTAGAAGAAGTGATTAAGAAAGCAATAAGTTATGCTGTAGTTTTGGCAACTTTGGTTTTTGCTTTAATTATGATTTTTCCGGAGGCAATTGCAAGTGCTTTTACCAAAGATATGACGGTTGTAAATGAAACAGCAAGTGCAATGCGATGGGTGTTTGTTGCTACTCCTATTATAGCGCTTCAATTAATCGGAGCAGCATATTTTCAAGCGGTAGGAAAAGCCATTCCAGCATTATTATTAACCTTAACAAGACAAGGGTTTTTCTTTATTCCATTGGTTTTAATACTACCTAATCTTTATGGAGAATTTGGAGTTTGGATTTCTTTTGGATTGTCAGATTTGTTGGCGACAATAGTGACTGCTTACTTTTTAAATAGAGAGGTTGTGCTAAAATTAAAACGGCAATATTAAGAATCATTTTTTATTGTTACATTTAAGGACATTATTGTTTTATTACAAATATAAAATGGTAATGGCTAACTCAACTAACACTATTATGAAGAATTACATATTTAAAATTTGTTTAATACTTGCTGTTTTTGTTTTACTTCCAGCAACTAGTATAGCACAAAAAAGAAGCCGTTCAAAAGCAAAAAAAACAACGGCTGTTTTTCAAGAAGATTTGTATAAAGGGTTAAATTACAGATTGGTTGGCCCTTTTAGAGGAGGACGATCTGCTGCAGTAACAGGTGTCCCTGGTGAGCCTAATCTATTTTATTTTGGTTCCACTGGTGGTGGTATTTGGAAAACTACTGATGGAGGGCGTACTTGGGGAAATATTTCTGATGGTTTTTTTGGAGGTAGTATCGGTGCTATTACAATTGCAAAAAGTGATAAAAATGTAATATATGTAGGTGGAGGAGAAAAAACAGTACGTGGTAATGTATCTTCTGGTTATGGTGTTTGGAAAAGTACCGATGCTGGTAAAACATGGGCAACCTCAGGGTTAAAAAAATCAAGACATATTCCACGAATTGCGGTTCATCCAACAAATTATAATATCGTATATGCTGCTGTACTTGGAAATATTTATAAACCTACAAGTGAAAGAGGGGTGTATAAAAGTACAGATGGAGGAAAAACATGGAAACGGACACTTTTTGTAAACGATCAATCTGGAGCGGTAGATTTAATTATGGATCCTAATAACCCAAGAATTATATATGCTGCTACTTGGCGCTTGCAGCGAACGTCTCATAGTTTAAGTAGTGGTGGTACTGGTTCCGCATTATGGAAAAGTACAGATGAAGGCGAAACCTGGAAAGAGATTTCTAAAAATGAAGGTTTTCCAAAAGATACATTGGGAATTATTGGAGTAACAGTTTCTCCAAAAAATTCTCAGCGGGTATGGGCAATTGTAGAAAACAAAGAAAAAGGGGGATTGTATAGAAGTGAAAATGGTGGCGAAACATGGAAAAGAATCAATGAAGAACGAAAACTAAGGCAAAGGGCATGGTATTATACGCGTGTTTATGCTGATACTGAAGATGAGAATGGCGTATATGTGCTTAATGTAAATTATCATAAATCTACGGATGGAGGAAAATCATTTACAAAACATGCAGCACCACATGGAGATCATCAAGATTTATGGATTTCTCCAGAAAATTCTAAACGAATGATCATGGGAGATGATGGAGGCGCTCAAGTTACTTATGATGGTGGAGAAACTTGGTCTACCTATCATAATCAGCCTACAGCACAGTTTTACAGAGTAACTACAGATAATCATTTCCCATTTAGGATTTATGCGGCACAACAAGATAACTCTACCATTAGGATAAACCATAGAAGTGATGGAGGTAGTATTGGAGTAAATGATTGGGAAGCAACTGCCGGAGGAGAATCGGCACATATTGCTGTGGACCCTAAAAATAACGATATCGTATATGGCGGTAGTTATGATGGTTTTTTAACACGAAAAAATCATAAAACAGGTACAGTTAGAGGAATCAATGTATGGCCAGATAATCCTATGGGACATGGAGCAGAAGGAATGAAATATCGCTTTCAATGGAATTTTCCAATTTTGTTTAGTAGGCATAATCCAAAAAAATTATATACTTTTTCTAACCATGTGCATGTTACCGAAAATGAAGGGCAAAGCTGGAAATTGCTTAGTGAAGATTTAACAAGAAATGATCCTACAAAATTGGTGTCTAGTGGAGGTCCAATAACACAGGATAATACTAGTGTAGAATATTACTGTACCATATTTGCAGCTAATGAAAGTCCTTTAAAAGAAGGTTTGCTTTGGGTTGGTAGTGATGATGGATTGGTGCATATCACAAAAAATAGCGGTGTTAGTTGGGAAAATATTACACCTAAAGGATTGCCAGAATGGAGTATGATTAATAGTATTGAGCCTTCTGCTTTTGATGAAGGTACCTGCTATATTGCAGCTACACGATATAAACTAGGAGATTTCACACCATATTTATTTAAGACAACTGATTACGGAAAAACGTGGAATAAAATTACTAATGGAATAGATAATGAGCATTTTACACGTGTAGTCCGGGAAGATCCAAAACGGAAAGGATTGTTATATGCAGGAACTGAAACAGGAATGTATGTTTCTTTTAATGATGGAAGTAGCTGGCAAAAATTTCAATTGAATTTACCAATTGTACCAATTACAGATTTGACAATAAAAGAAGATAATTTAATTGTGGCTACTCAAGGACGATCTCTTTGGATGATAGATGATTTAACGGTGCTGCATCAGCTAAATAATGAGCTTAAAAATAAAGATAATATCCTGTTCAGGCCTAAAGATTCTTATAGAACCAAAGGTTATGGAGGAGGTGACAAAGGAAAAACTTCTAAAACGGCAGGGACTAATCTAGAAAATGGAGTCATTACTTATTTTAATCTTAAAAATTACGAGAAAGAGAAGGATAGTGTCTTATTGGCGTATTTAACAGAACAGGGAGATACTATTCGAAGTTTTAATTCCAAAGATAAGGAGAAGAAAAAAAGATTAAAACTTAAAAAAGGAGCCAATAAGTTTGTTTGGGATGCTCGTGGAAAAGGTGCCGAAAAATTAAAAGGTATGATTCTTTGGTGGGCAAGTTTAGCTGGCGCTAAAGTTATACCAGGAAATTATAAAGTAAGTTTAAATGTCAATGGCATTGCGCAAACAAAATCCTTTGTAATAAAAGCAGATCCTAGAGCAGAAGCTACAATCTCCGATATGCAAAAACAATATGATTTTGTATCAGATATTAATGCAACTATTGGAAAGGCACATGAGTCAATAAAAAAAATAAAGAAAATCAATAAGCAGTTAGATATCTTTGTAAAACAATACAAAACCGATACTAGAATTTCGGCGTTATTGACAAAAGCAAAAAAGCTTAAAGAATCCTTTTCTACAATAGAAAAAGCACTGTATCAAACTAAAAATAAAAGTGGACAAGATCCGTTGAATTTTCCAATACGTTTGACTAATAAACTTGGGCATTTAAATAGCTTAGCAACTTTAGATGATTTTCCGCCAACAGATCAGGATGTAGTACTTAAGAACGAATTAACAGGAAAAATTAATAAACAACTTAACGCATTTGATAAATTAATGACTAAAGAAATTGAAGATTTTAATGCAGAGTTCAATAGTTTTAAACTTAATTATTTATTTGTAGAATAATATAGTGGGAGAATATTACAATTATATAAAGTCATTACATTTAATATTTGTAATCACTTGGTTTGCGGGTCTTTTTTATATGCCCCGCCTATTTATCTATCATATTGAAGCATGGGCTAAAGAATCCCCTGATCGTGAAATTCTGGGCAACCAACTAAAAATAATGCAGAAAAGGCTATGGTATATTATTACCTGGCCTTCTGCATGTTTGGCTATTTTATTTGCAATATGGCTTTTGCTTTTAGTGCCAGGCTGGTTAACGCAACCGTGGATGCATATAAAATTAGTATTTGTGTTGTTGTTGATAGGGTATCATTTAAAAACCCATCAAATCTTTAAAGAGCATCAAAAAGACATCATAAAATACAGTTCCAAATTTATGCGTATTTGGAATGAAGGTGCTACATTAATCTTGTTTGCAATTGTATTTCTCGTGATCTTAAAAGGTACTTTTAACTGGATTTTTGGAGTTGTCGGTATTATATCATTAGGACTTGTATTGATGTTAGGCATAAGATTGTACAAAAAGATAAGAGAGAAGTCTGAGAAATAATAAGGTTCTGTTGCAATAGAAAATTTAAAGATGAGATATAAAGCATCAAGCTTTTTAATGGCTTGATTATTGCTATATTTGAAGCAATAAAATTGTAGTTGTGTTAGGGAAACTTTCGTTAAGAGTTCGTATATTTTTGACCATGATATTTTTGGTAGTTGCTGCTTCTGTCTTAATTGCCGGAGTAACCATTTATCAATATAGAGAGCAGTCTCATGATTATCATAAAAAAAGACTTGAACGAAAAGAAGAGCAAGTAAAACTAAGTATTGATAATCAAATTCAAAAAAACAGTACCTATCCAGAAACTACGGAAAACTTAGGTTTTATTTTCAAAGATCAGATTTACCAAATTGCAAATGTGCAAAATGTAAATTTTAATATTTATGATTTAGAAGGTTCCCTTATCAAAAGTTCATGGGCTAGACTTAATAATGATGGCATTAGTGAGTGCCTAGATCCTGAAATATTAAATAACTTAAGCTTTAGTAAAGAACGCAGGTATGTAGAAGAGAAATCTAGTGCAGGCGATAAGTTTCATGCTTCATATGTCTATATTACTGATAGTAAATTTAAACCTATTGGAATTTTAAACCTGCCCTATTATGAAGACAATAGGTTAAATAATATTGAGCTTCAAGAGATATTAGTACGGCTTGGTATTGTATATTTATTGATGTTGTTAATTGCTGTTTTACTTTCTTATTTTATGTCTAAGTATATAACTAGATCGTTGAAAGCAATTTCCGAGAAGATGAATAAAACACGATTGAATCAACGTAATGAGAAAATTATTTTAGAAAACCCTAGTGATGAAATTGGTAATCTAGTATTGGCGTATAATGCCATGATTGATGAGCTAGGAGAGAGTGCTGCAAAATTGGCAAAAAACGAAAGGGAGCAGGCATGGAGAGAAATGGCAAAACAAGTTGCGCATGAAATAAAAAACCCATTAACTCCAATGCGACTTACTGTTCAAAGTTTTGAGCGGAAATTTAACTCAGACGATCCTGAAATTAAAACTAAGCTTGCTGAATACTCCAAAACATTGATTCAGCAAATAGATACCATGAGTAATATTGCTTCAGCATTCTCTAATTTTGCTGATATGCCTGCTCAGCAGAACGAAACATTAAATGTGGTTGAGGTAGTGAAGTTGGCTTTGGATATTTTTAATGAAGATTATATCCATTTTATATCCGATGAAAAAGAAATAATTGCTAAATTAGACAGAACACAGTTAATCAGAATTATAACCAATTTGATAAAAAATGCGATACAAGCAATTCCTGATGTTGCTTCTCCTAGGATTTTGGTGAGTGTAGTAACCGAAGGTAAGTTCGCAAAAATAATGGTAGCGGATAATGGGGTAGGAATTAGTGACGGGCATATAGATAAGGTTTTTGAACCAAAATTTACGACTAAAAATAGTGGAATGGGATTGGGACTTGGAATGGTAAAAAATATAGTTGAAACCTATAAAGGTATTGTAACGTTTACCTCAAAAACAGGTAACGGAACGGTTTTTACAGTAAAGCTCCCAAAAGATTGATTACTTTACGACTTTAAAATCGACAATGATAGAAAATTAGCTAAAAAAAAATGAAGTACGATAATATTTTAATAAGTAATGAAGATGCAGTGGCAATCATTATTTTAAATAGACCAGATAAATTAAATGCATTAAATATTGAAACAATAGAGGAGCTACATTATGCTTTTGATATGCTTAATAATGATGACGATACCAAAGCTATTATAATTACTGGTAGCGGAGAAAAAGCTTTTGTTGCTGGAGCAGATATTTCTGAATTTTCAGATTTTAATGAAGAACAAGGAAAGAACTTGGCAAGGAAAGGACAAGATTTATTGTTCGATTTTATAGAGAATTTAGAAACACCAGTAATTGCCGCAATAAACGGGTTTGCTTTAGGCGGAGGATTAGAACTTGCCATGGCATGTCATTTTAGAATAGCCAGTAAATCTGCAAAAATGGGCTTACCAGAAGTATCACTTGGGGTAATACCAGGTTATGGAGGTACGCAGCGTTTGCCTCAACTTATTGGAAAAGGAAGAGCTTTGGAATTGATAACAACTGCCGGAATGATAAATGCTGAAAAAGCATTAGCCTATGGTCTGGTAAATTCAGTTGTACCAGGAGATGAATTAATCCTTACATGTGAAAAAATTGCAGCCAAAATCACCAAAAATTCTCCTGTTGCAATTGCTAAAGCAATAAAAGCAGTAAATTCTGGTTTTAAAGAAGGGGTAGACGGATACGATAAAGAAATTGAAACTTTTGGGTCTTGCTTTGCTACCGAAGATTTTAAAGAAGGAACTACAGCATTTCTAGAAAAAAGAAAGGCTAATTTTCCTGGAAAATAATACTATAGAATGACTTAGATTCTATAGGTAAAATACCTACTTAAGAATGAGATTTATAGTTTTGTCCCTAATTTGTCTTGTTTGCATGGCTAATTCCCATGCGCAAGAACTTGCAATTACTATTACTAAAAGCGAAACCTTTAGAGATAAGTATAAGTTTTCTAGAATTATAGCTATTGATGACGATAAAAAAGGAGGCGTGGTTATTGTTCGTGCTTTTTATGGAGGAATGGTTATCAAGCAAAAAGGCTATTTTATTGAACATTATAATAATGCATTAGACTTGGTTTCCGAATATGAATATAAGACGGAAGACAAACAGGTGTTTAATGTTGTTGTGGCAAATGGAGAGGTAAAATTCCTTGAGATTTTTTACAATCAAAAGAAGAAAAGCTACCAATACATTGCTAATATAGCTAAGCTGGATGTATATAAGTTTAAAGAGAAACAACTAGTGTCCATTGGTGCTAAGGAGGTGAAAAACCCTATTGCAAAAAGCTTGTTTGATAGAGATTTTGGTTCATCGTTTACTTCCGTTGTTTTGTTTAATACTGATAAAACGGCTTTTGCTATTGATGTAAAGTATAAAAAAGAACGAAAAGAATTTCATCGTTTAGTGGTGTTTAATAATGCCTTAGAGAAATGGGTGGATAATACTACGGATGAAGTAACGACACAGAAAAATTATGCCTTAGAGAGCATGTTGTTGTCTAAAAAAGATAGTGCCGTATTTTTGGTGGGGAAATCTTATTTTAAGAAAAAAAGGTTTAGTACCACAGATAGAAGGTTTTTGTATGAAATGCTAAAAGTATCTTCTGATAAAATTCAGTCTCAAGAATTTGAATCTGCAGGAAAATACCTGGAAGCATTAAAACCTGTGTATGTAAAGAATAAATTAGTGTGTGTTGGGTTTTATTCGGATAATAGAGGGGAAAAGCGGTTTAATGGACTTAGTTATTTTAATGTAGCTGAAGAGGATTTAAAAATTAAATCTCGAAAACACAATCCGTTTTCTGCACAGTTTATGCTAGATAAATATGGTAGAGAGGAAAGTGAGGTTGTGAAAAACCTTGTTTTTAAAGGTATTCATGTTACTGAAGATGCCGCGGTTGTTTTTAATGCCGAAGAGTATTTTGTAAATAAGCATTATCAAACAACTGGATCTGGATCTGGAAATTGGGTGTTTCGCCATCATTATAACGATATTGTCTCTGCCAAACTAGCAAGCAATGGAACAATGGAATGGGCTAGAAATATTAATAAAACAGAAGTTACCCAAGGAGATGAAGCATATGCATCATATACCTCTTATGCTAAGGATGGGGATACTTTTTTCTTTATTAATTCTGGAGAGTTTCCACAGAAAATTTCTAAGGAACGGATAATGTTTAAGCAAGGACATAGTAAGGTTCCAAATTTATTCGCGATAAAAATTTCTAAAAGTGGAGCAATGAGTTTTGGTAAAATTGTAGATGATAAAGAAATTAGATTGCCAATTATGGTTTCTAAAGCATTAGTTTTAAAAGAAGCTAATGAATTACTCTTCTTAGCGCGTAGAGGAAGTAAAAAAGTACTTTTAAAAGCGGCAATGTAAGTTTTAGCCCAGATAGTAATGGCAGCTTTTTAGGAGTTTTTCACTCCTAAAAACTACAATGGATAGCTGGAAATAGCTCCAAAAAAAACTACTCTACCAGTGTATTGTCGTCCATGGTTCTATCTATAATTCGATTCATATAATCTTGGATAAAAGCTTTGCATCGAAGTTCTGTTGCTTCCATAGCAGCATTTTTACTACTGATAAGATTGTTGCTTAATGCCTTGTCTTCTAATGCGTAGAAGCCTATGGCGTTTTTGCCGTCAAAAATACAAATATAGTCACCATGAATAAATTGATATGTGTTGCCATTATGGGCCATTACAAACGGAGGTACATCGGTACTGTCCAGTAAGCTTCTTCCCCAACTTCTAAAAGGTTTGTTGTAGCCTACCATGTCTAATATGGTTGGAAAAATATCTATTTGCTGTGCTAAAGAATAGTCTTTTCCAACAAAATTACCGTTAGGAGTATAGATCATAATGGGAACAGCAAATCTATTCATTGCTTTTTTGTATTCGTCATAATAGATCTGATTTGGATGATCTGCGGTGAGTACAAAAATGGTGTTTTTAAACCAAGGTTCATTTTTTGATTCTTCAAAAAAGCGTTTGATAGCGTAGTCTGTATATTCAACACATTTGTGCATTTGAATTTCACCATCTTTAAAGGTGTCGTTATATTTTTCAGGGATTTTAAAAGGATCGTGAGATGTAACGGTAAAAACACTAGCCATAAAAGGTGTTTTTTTCTGATCTAAGGTTTTTTTCATGTATTGAAGAAAGGGTTCGTCCCAAATTCCCCAAATCCCATCATAGTCATCATCATTATTATATTCGGTTTTTCCATAATAATTATCAAATCCTAATATAGTAGAAAATCCTAAAAAGCCCATTGATCCATTAGGAGCACCATGAAAGAAAGAAGTGTCGTATCCCATTTCATTAAGTCCAGAAACAACAGATGTAATTTTTTGATTGGCATATGAAGTAGAGGTAAAAGCAACTTCAAAGGAAGGGATTCCTGAAAAAACAGAAGACATACCATGTATAGATTTTCTTCCATTAGCAAAGCTATTCGGGAAAACTAAGCTTTTTTGAGCCAAAGAATCTAAAAATGGAGTATGGCTCTTATAGTTTTTTATATTTAGATGCTCGTTAAAAGCGCCAATATATTCTCTTCCATAACTTTCTACTATAAATATAACCACATTGGGCTTGTCCATTGTAAGGCTATCCCTTTCGTACCTTTTAACGGGTTTTAGGGTCTTTAGTAAAACGTCGTTGGTAACGAAATTTACTTTTTTAAATGAGTTTTTATTGATTGTTCTTATAAATGCAAAAGGCGTATTTAGGACTGCTTCTGCATGGATAGGGTTTTTTACATGCCTACTAGCATCTACAAGTGTAATTGGTCGTGTACTGTATTTAAAATCGCCTCTGATGCCTCCAATACTTAATGTTGGTACAATTAAGAACAAGAGTAATGATGCGATTAAATAGCTCTTCTTTTGAAGGATAGGTTGTTCTGTTAGTTTTACTTTTTTGTAAAGAAAAATCCATAGTGCGCTACTTAAGAGGAATAAAACAAGAACATGCCAATAGGTGGTTAAGAAATGTGCGAATAATTCGCTTTTGTTCTGCTCGTTCTCCAAAACTTCTTTTACTGCAATTGTAGATCTGCTCATGTTAAATCTATAATATGCCATATCTACATAATTGGTAGCATAGCCAATTAGGTTAGGGATGAAATAGATAAAAAATAAGATTTTTTGAAATTTAGCTTTAGTATTTATAAAAAAGGGAAGGATGCTTCCAAGTATAAATAACAAATTGAGATAAATAATGGCAGCAGTATCAAAGACTAATCCATGGTAACACAGTTTAAAAAATGTTGCAAGATCTTCTACCAGGAGTAAATCATTATTGTAAAGCACAAAAAGGAGTCTGGCAATAAAATAAAAAACGTAAGCTAAAAAAAAGCGGTATAAGAATATTTTAAGTTCTACGAGCCTGTATGTATTTTTCAAAAGAATGTGTTTTAATAAGCTTTATGAATGCTAATAATTTTCAAATTTAGGGTATAATTGTGGTACCTCCAAATGCTTAATCTCTAAGTTTTATGTAGTAATATTAGTAGTTACGTTCAGGATATTATTCTAGTTTTAAAAGTGTCTCTAGGTTTGCATTTAATTTTGTTTTTCCTATTCAGAATTAATCCATTCTATTGATGTTAAAGAATCGTTTTTAGATCATAAATCATAAGTTTTTTCTTGGTTTACTAATTTCAATGCTTTTTGTATATAGTTTTAGAACCCTATTATAGTAGATGATAGGGTTCTAAGTGTGTACTGTAATCTAATGGTTACAGGTTAATTATACATCCGAATTAATTTAATTCATGAATAATAAATTACCAATTTTCAACTTTAAACCAAGGATTAGAAAAGGAAGAGATTTCAATTTTATAAACCCAGCCATATACTGTTTCATCTTTAACAGCTTCTCCATAATTAACCCAATTTCCCTCTTCCTCATTAAAATTTAATAAAGCTATTTTTGATGGAGAATCAGCCAATTGCTCATCCTTGATTTGAAATTGAATCTTTGCGGGATACCCGTTTTTTACATTGATTATTTGATTATCCGTTCCTCTTATTTTAAAATGCATTATAACATATACATTTTCAATCTCTTCGTAAACTCCTGGCATAATTTCTTTTACATTAGTATGAAATGGAGATATATCATAAATTACGGGATACATAAAACCAGAATAATCTTTTCCCCCCTCTTCTTCTTGAAAATAAGGATGGAAAAAAGCATTTAAAGCATTGGGAATACTAATTATACTCTCTGCTCCTGTTAAAAAAATAGTTTTAAATTTATCCTCAAGAAGTGCTAGTTTTATTTCGTTATTTTTTTTCAGATTTATAACAGTTCTCATCCCTTTTAAATACCCTTCTTTTTTAGCCGTAATATATGCTTTGTTTTCTTTAAGCGTAAGATCTTCTAAGACAAATACTCCATCGGCATTTGTTTTTGTAGTGTTCTCTCCCAAAGAAATGGTTACATTTTCCATCGCCTCATTTGTTTCGTTCGTGATTGTTCCAGTAAAATTATATTGATTTTCGGGTTCTGAATCGTCTGAATTACAAGAGATAAATAGTACAAAGCTAAGGATGGTTGTTATCTTTATTAAATTGTTGAATGGTGTAGGTTTTACTTTATTAGTCATGAGTGTTTGAATTTAAAAATATGTTTTTAGCTAATAAAACAACTGAATGTATTAAGTCCCTACCCGCTATGATGGTTTTAATATAAATATTTTTTTTATCACCTTGTTTATCAGTAATTTAAATGTTGAATAGAAATAGTAAAACATGATTGCATCTTCGTTTACTGGATAATTTTAAGTAGAATAAGCTAAATTTAACCGTGTGTTGAGTCATATTTTGAACGAAGAATAGTGAGCTAGGGGCTTTGTATATGGTGTGCTTGAAACTTTTTTGAAAATAATTTAAAAAAATGTCCAGTTTTAAAAATGTGGTTCGTCTTTAGAATAGTAAGATTTAATTATTAACATTAAAACAATAAATTATGAGTAATTTTTTATACTTATTTAGAGGAGGAGACAGAAAATGGACAGACCAGTCTCCAGAAGAAATGCAAGTACATATGCAAAAATGGGGCGCTTGGATGGGTGGTCTTAAAGAAAAAGGACAGCTAGTAGATGGTTTGCCGTTGGCAAAAGAAGGCAAAGTGGTAGAAAAAGCGGGAGCCGTGGTTACTGATGGGCCATTTGCTGAGGGAGCAGAAATAGTTGGAGGATATTTAATTGTTACAGCTGATGATTTAAGTGCTGCTGTAGAAGTTTCTAAAGGTTGTCCAATTTTTGAGCATGAAGGAAATGTAGAGGTAAGAGAAATTATGTCTATGGATATGTAATTTTTTATCTTTTTCACGAATCAAGTCCAAGCTTTATTGTTTGGACTTTTTATCTTTATAGAATGACAGAAAATACTAAAGAGGTAGTTGCTCATGTATTTCGGCATGAATACGGTAAAATCATAGCGTTTCTACTTCATAAGTATGGAACAATTCACTTGGAGAAAATTGAAGATGCTGTTCAGGAGGCTTTGTTAAAAGCGATGCAGGTTTGGGGTTATAAAGGTGTGCCTGATAATCCTACAGCTTGGTTGTTAACCGTAGCTAGAAACCAGCTAATAGATGGATTTCGTAAGGATAATAAACAGGTGTTGGGCAAGCAAGATGAGGTGTTGAATATTAATAAATCGTCATCTCAAGAAGAATTAGTTTTAGACAACAAGATAAAAGATAGTCAGTTGGGACTTATTTTTGCCTGTTGCCATCCCTCGCTTTCTGTAGAGTATCAAATAATATTAAGTTTAAAACTAATTGGAGGGTTTAGTAATAAAGAAATAGCGAGAGCATTATTTAAAAAGGAAGAAACAATTGCAAAATCCTACACTAGGGCTAAAAAGAGATTAAAGCCATATTTGGAAAAAGCATTTTCAACAATAGAAATTGGCTTGAGATCTAGGTTAGAAGTGGTATTGAAGATTGTGTACTTATTGTTTTCTGAAGGTTATATGGCTACTTCGGGAGTAGTATTGATTAAAAAAGACATTTGTTTTGAGGCCATACGTTTGGCATTGTTACTTTCGGAGAATAAATATTGCAATAAGCCAGAGGTGCATGCACTTATTGGTTTAATGTGTTTTCATACCGCAAGGTTTGATGCCAGAATTAGTAGCGAGAATGTTTTGGTAGATTTGGAGCATCAAGATCGAAATCTTTATAATGCTGAGCTTATAAATTTAGGTAATTACCATATGAGTTTGGCAGAGGCAACAGAGGATCCTACAGTATATCATATACAGGCAGCAATCTCTTATTATCATTGTGTTGCAGAAACTTTTAAAGATACTAATTGGAGTGTGATACTAGATTTGTATACCGAGTTGCTAAGGCAACAATATTCAGCATCTGTAATTTTAAATAGAATTATTCCTTTTGCAAAAACGTATGGAGCTAAGCAGGGATTAGAAGAATTGGATAAATTTGCACCTCATATCGATTTTAGTAAAAACTCGCTTTATTATGCAATTAAGGCGACATTACATTTAGAGTTGAAGGCTATTGATGATGCAAAAGAGGCGTTAGATTTAGCTGTTTTGTTTTCTAAAAATGTGCTGGAACAAAACCATTTAAAAAAGAAATTGTCTGTATTATAGCTGTCCTTCCCATTCTGCATAAAACTGAGTTAAAAAATCTTCCATATACTCATGTCTTTTTGCTGCGATTTCCTTTCCGGACTTGGTGTTCATTTTGTCTTTAAGGAGCAGCAATTTTTCGTAAAAATGATTAATAGTAGGACTGTCTGATTTTTTGTACTCTTCTTTAGTCATTTTTAAATTTGATGCAATAGCGGGGTCGTAGAGTTTTCTATTTTTAAAGCCACCATAATTAAAGCATCTCGCTATTCCGATAGCACCAATAGCATCTAGCCTGTCGGCGTCCTGAATAACATCTAGTTCAGGTGATCTAAATTGTTGAGCTTCATTTCCGCCTTTAAAAGAAATGTTTTCAATAATGTTGATGATATGAATAATTGTAGCTTCTTCAACTGCTAAATTTTCTAAGAAATGTTTTGCAACTTTAGGACCAACAGTTTCATCTCCATCATGAAATTTACTATCAGCAATATCATGAAGTAATGCGCCTAGAGCGACAGTAAATGTATCTACTTCTTCTGTTTTTGCAATAAGCAAGCTGTTTTTATAGACTCTGTCTATATGAAACCAGTCGTGTCCTCCTTCAGCACCTGCTAGTGTTTTTTTTACAAACGTTATGGTTTTAGCGATGATGTTGTCCTTGTCCATTTTATAAGTGCTAAAAAAAGCAACTTACATTGGTGTAAATTGCTTTTTAGGTATTGTTTATGTTTTTTATTTAACTAAGGCTGGAGTAACCCATTTAAATTCATAAGAATTTTCAGGGATTACTATTCGTTCTGATAAACGACTAAGTCTTGCAGGAAGTTTCATTAGGTAATCTCTAGCTTTTTCTGCTTCATCATTAAGATTGGTGATTTTATCAATTTCCCATCTGTTGATTAACTTTCCAAGAATGTCTACATAATCATTAGAGGTATAAACTCCTATACGCTGTGCAGTGTTTGAAAACTCTTCAAAAGCTGTACTTATTTGGTTACCAGATTCTCTTAAAAAATGAGCTGGCATTGCTATTTTTCGTTTCATCATATAATGAAAAGCCATCATCATCTGACTAGGATCTACATCAAAAATACGTTTTACAAAATCTGAATAGGCATGGTGATGCCTCATCTCATCTCCAGCAATTATTTTACACATTTTACCAAGCTGCTTATTACCGTATTGTTTTGATAGTTTTGCAACCCTATTATGAGAAACATATGTTGCTAATTCTTGAAAACTAGTATAAACAAAGTTTTTGTAAGGATCTCTATCGGTACCAATATCAAAACCATCAGCAATAAGGTATTGTGTGGTTTTTTCAATTTCTTTCATGTTAACACGTCCAGAAAGATAGAGATACTTGTTAAGCACATCACCATGGCGGTTTTCTTCTGACGTCCATTGACGAATCCACTTTGACCATCCATTTCCTTGACTTCCATCATTTTGGTCTATCCCCTCAACATCCATTAACCACGATTCGTAAGACGGTAGTGCTTCTTCTGTAATCATATCGCCTACAAGAACTACCCATAAGTCATAAGGAATGTCTTTAGCTAGTTCTCTAATTTCTTTTACCTCTTCTAAAAAATTGTCTCCTTTTGAATCTGGTAAAAAATCGGTTGGCTGCCATATGTTTTCAACTGGAACAAGGTATTTTTCGATAAGTCCATCGATGTCTTTTTCCAAAAACTTCATTACCTCTAAACGTACATTTTTTAATGACATATTTTCTATTGTATTATACTTTCGGTTATCGTATTCTCTATTTGGCTGATTAGTGCTTGTTTATCTGTAAAGTTAGCTACTTTTATTGGTTTATGAACCATAAAAGAGATGTGACTTCCTAGCCCTAATGGAAATTTTCCAAAGCGTTGCATTTTCCATGAATTGTTTATGGTTATTGGAACTACAAATGCAGAAGGTGCTTTTTTAAATAAAATTTCTAGCCCTTTGGGCTGAAAGCTTTTTGGTTTTCCGTTTCTACTTCTCGTGCCTTCCGGGAAGATAACTGCTGCACGTTTTGTTTTTTCAATATATTCTCCAAAATTCATGATTGCTGGAAGCGATTGTCTAGGATTGTTTCTTTCGATTAGTACAGAGCCACCATATTTAAGATTAAAGGAGACACTTGGAATGCCTTTTCCAAGCTCTTTTTTGCTAATAAACTTAGGGTAATGTTTTCTTAGATGCCAAGAAATTGGAGAGATATCGTACATGCTTTGATGGTTGCAGACCAAAATTAGCGGTGTGTCTTCTGGAAGATCTTGGGTATTGGTAAATTTATATGTTGTGCCAAGTACCATGGTGCAACCCATAAGCATTAGATTCATGAGTGCTACTACTTTCTGGTGAGTATTATGTCCAAAGAGCTTAAGGGAAAGCCATTGTAAAGGGTGGAATGTAATTAGTGTTAAAAAATATAACACTATAAAGATAACAGTTAGCGGGTAAGAGAGTATCTTTTGCATAAGCTGAAAATAAAAAAAAACCACAAAGCCTAAATCTAAAAATAAAGGCAATGTGGTTTTGTTGTTTTTAATGTTTAGCAATGTTCATTGTAAGCATCAGCAAGGTTTTCTGCAATCATTTCAGCAGGTCTTCCTTCAATATGATGACGCTCTAACATGTGAACTAGCTCTCCGTTTTTAAATAATGCCATGCTTGGAGACGATGGAGGAAAAGGAACCATATGTCCTCTTGCCACATCAGTAGCTTCTTTATCTACTCCTGCAAAAACAGTAACTAAATTATCTGGTTTGCTATTGTTTTGTAAACTCATTATAGCTCCGGGTCTAGCATTTGCTGCTGCACATCCGCAAACAGAATTTACAACAACTAATGTTGTTCCTTCTTTTTTTAGAGCAGATTCAACGGCATCAACGGTATGTAACTCTTCAAAGCCTGCATCTGTAAGATGCGCTCTCATAGGTTTTACTAATTCTGGTGGATACATATTCTTATTCTTTTCTGTTAAATTTTTTACAAAGATATCATTTTGTTTGGGAAAAATGGATACGTTTTGTTTTCGTTAACTAAGTATCGCTTTTATTACTTTATCTTTGGTGAAATTTTTAGTATTTAATTTGTGTTTATTTCATGGTAAAGTGGATTGCTGTTTTTTTGGGATATTTTTTATTTAGATTTCCTGGAGCTGTATTAGGTTTTTTTGTTGGAAGTTTTATAGATTACCTTAGTAAAGGTTCTGGAAGTCAATTTAGAGAAGTCTATGGAAATGCTACTCGAAAAGCAGCTTCTCCTGCTGATTTTGAGTTGCATTTAATTTCGTTATGTGCTGTGGTTATTAAAGCAGACGGTAAGGTAAGTCAAGCGGAGTTAGACTATGTACGTCAGTATTTTGTTGCTACCTATGGTAAAGAAAAGGCAAATGCTATCTTTAAAACCTTTAACGAAGTAATAAAAAGAAAAGAGTTGTCTACTCAGCAAGTTGCTGCTTTTTTTGTATCACGAACGCGATATGAAGTACGTTTGCAGTTGTTGCATTTCCTCTTTGGAATAGCACAGTCAGATGGTGTTGCAGGCGCAGATGAAATAAGACAAATAGCACAAATTGCAGGTTATTTAAAAGTTAGAAGGGTAGATTTTGATAGTATACAGGCAATGTTTGTTAAGGAGGCGGATAATGCATATAAGATTTTAGAAATTTCAAAATCTGTGAGTGATGTGGAAGTTAAAAAAGCTTATAGAACGATGGTCAAAAAATACCATCCTGATAAAGTTATTACAGATAATGAGGCCATAAAAAAAGGAGCAGAAGAAAAGTTTAAGGAAGTGCAAAAGGCATACGAACAGATACAAAAAGAAAGAGGTTTGTAGTTTTTACGACTAAATAAGAATGTAATTTATGATAGAATTTTGGTTTTATATAAAATTGGGCTTATCACATGTGTTAGATGTTAATGCATACGACCATGTATTATTTTTTGCTGCACTAACTATTCCATATATTTATAAAGATTGGAAGCGTGTTGTGACCTTAGCAACTGTGTTTACAATTGGACACTCTGTTTCTTTGGTGTTATCAGTTTTTAAGGTTTTAAATTTTGATCCAATAATAATAGAATTTTTAATTCCAGTGACTATAGGTGTAACAGCAATTTATAATGTTATGTTTTTTGGAATGGGAAATAAATCAGGCAGTTTAAGTTTAAATATGGTTTTGGCTTTGTTTTTTGGACTAGTTCATGGTTTTGGTTTCTCCAATTATTTTAAAATGATAATTGCGGATGCTGAAGATAAGTTAATGCCACTGTTTGGATTTGCAATCGGAATTGAGTTTTCACAAATAATTATTGTTGCCTTGGTTTTGTTGTTTGCATTTATATTATTAGATATGATAAAGTTAAAAAGAAGGTATTGGATTATCGGTTCTTCAGTATTGATATTAGCAATTGTGATACCTATGCTTGTTGATACATTACCATTTTGATAAATAAAATAAAAATAGGTTTAGGATGATAGAGATAAAACAGCATCGATATGATGAGGCTTATTTGAGAATGGCTTCTGAATGGGGGAAATTATCACATTGTAAGCGAAAACAAGTAGGGGCAATAATTGTAAAAAATAGGATGATTATTTCTGATGGATACAATGGCACACCATCTGGATTTGAGAACTATTGTGAGGATGATGATGGCTATACAAAATGGTATGTACTGCATGCAGAGGCTAATGCAATTTTAAAAGTGGCATCTTCTACGCAATCTTGTAAAGGCGCAACCTTGTATATTACGATGTCTCCGTGTAAGGAGTGTAGTAAGCTTATTCATCAGGCTGGTATAGTTAGAGTTGTTTATAGGGAAGGGTATAAAGATGACTCTGGATTGCAATTTCTTAGTAAAGCTGGCGTTGAAATAGAGCATCTCTCTGTAGATTAATGTATTAGATAAGGTGTTGGTTGTGCATAAAATGTATGACTGTTAAAAACAATAAATATAGAATATGAAAAGGAGACTTGGGTATTTACTTCCGTTTATTATTGCTGCCGCATTAGCGTTGGGTATTTTTATTGGAGGAAAGTTAAATTTCAGAACTTCATCGGGCAAGTTGTTTACATCAAATTCAAAAAAAGATAAGCTGAATCGACTCATAGATTATATTGATTATGAATATGTAGATGAGGTAGATACAGATAGTATAGTTGATGTTGCTGTTAATAATATACTTTCTAAGCTAGATCCACATTCGGTTTATATTCCGAAGCAAGATTTGGAACGTGAAGCTGAAAAGATGAAAGGTGATTTTGTTGGTATTGGAGTTAGTTTCTATATGTATAAAGATAGCTTAGCAGTAATCCGGCCAATTCTAGGAGGACCAAGTATGAAGAAAGGGATATTGCCTGGTGACCGTATTTTAATGGCAAATAAAGATACACTTTTTGGGAAAAATTTAGGTAGTGAAGGAATTGTAAAAAGATTAAAAGGAGTAAAAAATAGCAATATCGATTTAACCATCTATAGAAAAGGAACAGGTAGAGAGTTTAATGTTACTTTAGAGCGAAACGAGATTCCTATTCCAAGTGTAGATGCCTATTATATGCTTAATGATGCAATGGGATATATAAAAATTAATCGTTTTGCAGAATCTACATATAGAGAGTTTAAAAAAGCCTTAGATTTTTTATTGGAAAAAGGAGCTTCACAATTAACGTTAGATCTCCGTGATAACCCTGGAGGGTATTTGGGGATAGCAGAGCAAATAGCTGATGAGTTTTTGGCTGATGAAAAACTAATTTTATTTACTAAAGATAAAAAAGGACATATAGAAGAGAGTTTTGCAACTGCTAAAGGAGATTTTGAGGATGGTGAAATTTTTGTATTGATAAATGAGCAGTCGGCATCGGCAAGTGAAATTGTTGCTGGAGCTTTGCAAGATAATGACAAGGGAACCATTGTTGGTCGACGTTCTTTTGGTAAAGGGTTGGTGCAACGCGAAATGGAGTTGGGTGATGGTTCAGCAATTCGATTAACGGTGTCTAGGTATTATACGCCAACAGGAAGATCTATACAGAAATCATATAAAAAAGGGGTAAAGGATTATTATCAGCAGTTTAGAGAACGATGGACTAGCGGAGAGTTAAGTTCTTTAGATAGTATTAAGGTTGCAGATTCTTTAAAATTTAAAACAGCAAAAGGTAAGGTTGTATATGGAGGAGGAGGTATTATTCCTGATGTATTTGTGCCTATAAATTCTCAAACTGAAGAAGCTATTGAGGTATTGGAAAGATCAGGTTTCTTGTCCTTTTATATTTTCGAACATTTAGATGAAGATAGAAATAGGTATCAACATTTGTCTAGAAAAGAGTTCCTGGAAGAGTTTAGGGTAGATGATATTATGTTTGAAAACTTTATCGATTACTGTATGGATAGAGGTTTAGAATTTGATTTTTATTCTTACTCAGATAAGATAAAAAAATATTTAAAAGCCAGTATTGCAGAACAAATTTATGATGTTAACACCTATGAAAAATTGATTAACGAAGATGATACCATGTTAAAAAAAGTTTTAGAGCTAGGTGCTTTGACTAGCCTTAAAGAAAAATAATTTTTTAGCTGTCTTTTAGTTTTTTTTCAATCTTTTTGGAAACGGCAAGAATTAAAATAAGGATAATAGCGCATAGGGACGCAAAAATACCAATAAGAGCAACAGTACTGTCTCCTTCAAATGGGTTGTTATAATCTATTAGCGTGCTGTTATAGGCTATTAGTGCAATAGCAGCAAGTATTAGTAAAGCTGTAAAATATTTCATGTGTCTATATTGTTTTATTAAATCGGTCACATGTACATCCTTATTAGTCATCTCCTTGGGTGTAGAATCCTTTGTTAATGGATGTTTCATGTGTTTATAATTTATTATGTTTAATGGTCACGCGCTATTCGTTTATAGTCATTTATTTGAGTAGTAAACTTCTTATCCTGCACGTTTTATGTCGTATTAGTCAATAGTTCCCGAATAACCTATAATATAAGAAAAACAAAAATCTTTACTTATTTAGTACAGGCATTATTAGAAAACTAAAATAGCCCTGGAACATTTGTGGCAAATAATTTTACGGCTATAGCTAGCAAAATTACACCAAAAATCTTACGAATCACATTTAATCCATTCGCTCCGAGTACTTTTTCAATTTTTTTAGATGATTTTAATACAATATACACGATTATTATATTGATAAGTATTGCGGCAATAATGTTTTCTACATGAAACTCTGCACGCAAAGATAATAAAGACGTCATTGTACCGGCTCCAGCAATTAAGGGAAAGGCAATGGGTACAATAGAAGCTGTTTCTGGAGCATCATCTTTAAAAAGTGTAATACCAAGTACCATTTCTATGGCTAAAAAGAAAATTACAAATGCACCTGCTACGGCAAAAGAATTAACATCAATACCAATAAGGTTTAAGATCTCCTCTCCAATAAACAAAAAGGCGATCATAATAATTGTAGCTACTATTGACGCTTTTTCACTTTGTATGTGACCAACTTTTTTTCGCAAACTAATAATAATAGGAATGCTTCCTATGATATCAATAACCGCAAATAGAATCATTGTTGCGGTAATAATTTGTTTGAAATCGAAATTCATAACTGCTTTATTTATTACGCGGTAAAATTAGGCAAAGCATTTCATTTTTATAGGCTGTCAATATTATTTTTTTGTTATCAAGCGACAAGTTTTTATATCTCCAAAAAATCGCGTTAAATTTGCAGTATGTTTCAAATAGGAAAAACCTTGGTTTCTGAGGAAATTATAGAGAATGATTTTGTGTGTAATCTTAATGCTTGTAAAGGAGCTTGTTGTGTTCATGGAGATGCTGGTGCACCTGTAGAGGAGGAAGAAGTTAAGATATTAGAAGATGTTTATGATAGGGTAAAGCCTTTTTTGAGAAAAGAAGGAATTGCTGTTATAGAAGAGAAGGGTTTGTATGTTAAAGATGAAGATGGTGGTTGGGAAACGCCATTGGTAAATGGAGCAGAATGCGCCTATGTTACCTTTGATGAGAAGGGAATTACTAAATGTGGTATTGAAGAGGCAAAAATAGCAGGTGTTATTGATTGGAAAAAACCTGTTTCTTGTCACTTGTATCCTATTCGGATTCGAGAATATTCAGAATTTACTGCAGTAAATTATGATAAATGGGAAATTTGTGATGATGCCTGTACATTAGGGAAGAGTTTGGAAGTGCCAATTTATAAGTTTGTAAAAGAAGCGCTCATAAGAAAGTTTGGAGAAGATTGGTATTCTGAATTAGAGCTTGTAGGGAAAAGATTAGGAAAGTAAATTTAAGGCATTTTGTAAGTATTAAGCTTCAATTACTTACTTCTGTTTTTTTTTGAGTTTTTATTGTTTTATTAAACTTTGTTGCAAGAATAAAATGCACCTTGTTTCTAAGACTATACACTATTAAATTTTGTTTTTGGGTTATAGTGCTAAAAAATATTGCGACTTAACTGAATAATTTGTAAATAAACGAAAAGCATTGAAAATAAAGGATTTATGTTATTTTTTTCTCTTCTTTTTTATTATAAATCAGTTCTTCTTTTTAGAAAAGATTAACAAAATCTTTGTCAGGCCAACGTACATCACTACGCAGGTTACATTTCAACAATTTGTTAAAAACTTTAAGTAAAAATTCGCGCAGCTTTCTTTCAATTTAGGTGACAATTTCCAATCTTTGTTACTCCGTAAAGAAGGAATAATTTTTACAAAATAAAGCAGAATAATGTCGTCAACAATAGAGCCAATTTTACAAGAAAATAAGAATCGTTTCGTTATCTTTCCAATTCAACATCAGGATATTTGGGAATGGTACAAAAAACAAGAAGCTTGTATTTGGACAGCAGAAGAAATAGATTTACACCAAGACCTTACGGATTGGAATAACAAACTTTCTGATGACGAACGTTATTTCATAAAGCATATTTTAGCATTTTTTGCCGCTTCTGATGGTATTGTAAATGAGAATTTGGCGGAGAATTTTGTAAATGAAGTTCAGTATTCTGAAGCTAAATTTTTCTATGGTTTCCAGATTATGATGGAAAACATACACTCGGAAACTTATTCTTTATTGATTGACACTTATGTAAAAGATGATAAAGAGAAAGATTTATTGTTTAAAGCGATAGATAATTTTCCTGCAATTAAGAAAAAGGCAGATTGGGCATTAAAATGGATAGATTCTCCAAGTTTTGCAGAACGTTTAATTGCTTTTGCAGCTGTTGAAGGTATTTTCTTTTCTGGTTCTTTTTGTTCAATATTCTGGTTGAAAAAAAGAGGATTGCTTCCAGGACTTACATTTTCTAATGAGTTAATATCTAGAGATGAAGGAATGCATTGTGACTTTGCGGTTCATTTGCACAATTACCATCTTGTTAATAAAGTGTCAAAAGAACGTATTCATGAAATTATTATTGATGCGCTTAATATTGAAAGAGAGTTTATTACAGAATCATTACCAGTAAGTTTAATTGGTATGAATGCGAAGTTAATGACTCAGTATTTAGAGTTTGTTACCGACAGGTTGTTGTTGGAATTAGAATGCGAAAAAGTATATAACGTATCCAATCCTTTTGATTTTATGGATATGATATCGCTTCAAGGGAAAACTAATTTCTTTGAAAAACGTGTTTCTGAATATCAGAAAGCAGGAGTCATTAATAATGACAGCGATGCTCAAAAAATAAGTTTCGACGAAGATTTCTAGTATAGGAAAATAGTTCAAGCTTCAGAGCATATCAGGAGTAAAAAAGTAATACTAGTATAAACTTGATTTTTTTTAAAATCTATCGAGAGGGAAGCCTCACCAATAAATTTAAAATTGGATAGATTTTAAATCAGAATCAAAAAATAATAATGTTGGTCTACTGGTGTAGGACTAGCAAAAATCAATCTTTAATTAAAATAATTGTAGCGTATGTTTGTAGTAAAAAGAGACGGAAGAAAAGAGCCTGTGATGTTCGACAAGATCACAGCCAGAATTAGAAAATTGTGCTATGGGCTTAATCCTCTTGTTGAACCTACAAAAGTAGCTGTACGTGTAATTGAAGGTTTGTATGATGGAGTAACAACATCTGAATTGGATAATTTAGCGGCAGAAATTGCAGCAACAATGACTACGGTGCATCCAGATTATGCGCGTTTGGCTGCTAGAGTATCAGTGTCTAACCTGCATAAAAACACTAAGAAGTCGTTTTCTGAAACGATGACAGATTTGTATAAATATGTAAATCCAAGAACAGAAAAAGAATCACCTTTGTTGTCTGATGAGGTGTATAAAGTGATACAGGATAATGCGGAGAAGTTAGATTCTACAATTATTTACAACCGAGATTTTGGCTACGATTATTTTGGTTTTAAAACATTAGAGCGTTCTTATCTATTAAAGTTAAACGGTGTTATTGCAGAGCGCCCTCAACATATGCTAATGCGTGTTTCTATTGGTATTCATTTAAGTGATTTAGATGCTGCCATAGAAACTTATGAGTTGATGTCTAAAAAGTATTTTACACATGCTACACCTACACTTTTTAATTCAGGTACACCAAAACCACAAATGTCTTCTTGTTTTTTATTAACGGTAAAAGAAGATAGTATTGATGGAATTTATGATACACTCAAGCAAACTGCAAAAATTTCGCAATCTGCTGGTGGTATAGGCTTGTCTATTCATGATGTTCGTGCTACAGGGTCGTACATTGCTGGTACTAATGGTACTTCTAATGGAATTGTACCGATGTTAAGAGTATTTAATGATACTGCACGTTATGTAGATCAAGGAGGAGGAAAACGTAAGGGTAGTTTTGCTATTTATATGGAGCCGTGGCATGCAGATGTATTTGATTTTCTTGATCTGAAGAAAAATACAGGTAAGGAAGAAATGAGAGCAAGAGACTTGTTTTTTGCAATGTGGATTCCTGATTTATTTATGAAAAGAGTAGAAGCTGATGCAGAATGGACATTAATGTGTCCTAATGAAAGCGCAGGACTTTGTGATGTACATAGCGATGAGTTTGATGCAATGTACTTAAAATATGAAGCTTCAGGAAAAGGACGTAAAACAATTAGAGCACGTGAACTTTGGGAGAAAATATTAGAATCTCAAATAGAAACAGGTACTCCATATATGCTATATAAGGATGCAGCTAATAGAAAGTCTAATCAGAGTAACTTAGGAACAATACGTTCTTCTAATTTATGTACAGAAATCATGGAGTATACTTCTCCAGATGAAGTAGCTGTATGTAATTTGGCATCTATAGCATTACCAATGTTTATAAAAGATGGTGCTTTTGATCATGAAGAATTGTTTAAAGTAACCAAACGTGTTACTAGAAATTTAAATAAAGTAATTGATAGGAACTATTATCCTGTAAAAGAAGCAGAAACATCTAATTTCCGTCATAGACCTATTGGTTTGGGAGTACAAGGATTAGCTGATGCTTTTATAATGCTACGTTTGCCATTTACAAGTGATGCTGCTAAAAAGTTAAATGAGGAGATTTTTGAAACCTTATATTTTGCTGCGGTTACCGCATCTATGGAGTTGGCTATTGAGGAAGGAGCATATGAAACATATGAAGGTTCGCCAATATCTAAAGGAGAGTTTCAGTTTAACCTTTGGGGAATTAAAGACGAAGAGTTAAGCAATAGATGGGATTGGAAACAATTGCGAGAAGAAGTTAAAAAGAATGGTGTGCGTAATTCCCTATTGGTAGCGCCAATGCCAACAGCATCTACTTCTCAAATATTAGGAAATAACGAATGTTTTGAACCTTATACTTCTAATATTTATACCAGAAGAGTTTTGTCTGGGGAATTTATTGTAGTAAACAAGCATTTACTGGAAGATCTAGTGAATCTTGGTCTTTGGAATGAAGGTTTAAAACAAGAATTAATGCGTGCTAATGGATCTGTACAAGATATTGATATTGTACCAGATGATATTAAAGAATTATATAAAACAGTTTGGGAGTTGAGTATGAAGGATATTATAGATATGTCTCGACATAGAGGATATTTTATTGATCAATCTCAATCTTTAAACTTGTTTATGGAAAATGCAAGTTATGCAAAACTAACGTCAATGCATTTTTATGCATGGAAGAGTGGTCTTAAAACAGGAATGTATTACTTAAGAACAAAATCTGCGGTAGATGCTACAAAGTTTACACTAGACAAAGTTAAAAAGGAAGCTCCTGTAACTACTGATACTGTAACCGAGCTTAATGTTGCGACAACGGTAGCAGCTGTTCAAAAACCAGTTTCGGCTCAGCCACAACCAGTTTCTACTTCTACCGAAACGGTAGATGTACAGCCGTTGACAGCACAAGAGTTAAAAGAGATGATTGCAAGGTCTAAAGAAGGTGAAGGTGATGATGATTGTCTAATGTGTGGATCTTAGTTCTTAAAACACATATATAACTAAAAAAGAGAGCTATTTATAGCTCTCTTTTTCTTTTCTCTCTTGTTCGTTTTTAAATCAAATTCATATTCGAAACAGTGCACTTTTGAAATATTTTAAGTAGCATAGTTAAAATCAGTTTTGCCCCCTGACTTGGTTTGTGCTTTTTTTAAATAATTTGTATTTACTATTACTTAACAACTAGTAAAAACAGAAAATTTATTTTCTTAAAATATACTATCTAAAGCTAACTTTTGTAAGAGAAAAATATCTTTTGAAACAGTTTTATGTCTCATTTCAAAAGATATTATTTTTTTACTGTTGACATTATTTTATATCTAGATGCTAAAAAAAGCAGTAGATACACAACTAATGCTGATATATAATAGTACATAGTAATCTAATTTGGGGTTATTATACTAGGTAGTAAAGGTATTGTTTAACCATGTTTTTTTATGGTTAGTTAAGATGGTTGACCATTATGTGTAGACGAATGGTATTTACCCTTAATTGAATGGTAATGCTATAAAACCCAAAAAGACCACAAATTTGTGGTCTTTTTGAGTTTTATAAAGTAGTGTCTTCTTATTCTTCGTTACTTTCCGATATTGTAGCTGGCTTTACGGAAGCATCATGAGCAATGTCATATTCTTCTAGTAAATTCATTGTAGCGTTTAATAAGTCTTTGGTTTCTAAAAGTAAACTAAAGTATAGTGTAGTGTTCTTTGGGCTAGATTCCTCCGTACGCGTACGTTCTACTTGTTTTTGTATTTTTTCTGCAACCAAGTCAAAGATTTGTTTCTTATTGTTTAAGATAATAGCAATTTCTTCAAAAGAACGGTTGTCAAAGGCTGCTTTTGTCTTTCCAAATAATTCTTCTAGATTGTCATCTATTTCTTTAAGTTCTTTAAACTGTGTAAATTTTAATTTTTTATGATTGTTGTTTACATGTTTGTGAGTTGCCTTGGTAATGTACTCTAAAGATTGTGCAATATCTTGAAGGTATCCAAGAATATTAATATAGAAATTACTAGCGCCAACACTAGAATCATCAAGATTTTTAATAAAGTAGAATATGTTATCACGTAGTTCGTCTACTTCTGCCGATAGCTTTTTAATATTGATTTTGTTTTTCTTTAGCAAGGCTAAATCTTGAGTAGCTAATCCTTTTATAGCGATAGCATATATTTTTTTACCTCTTTTTACAACATTTGAAATATTGTCTGCACTTTCATGAATAACACCTTGTATAGAGCTGCTTTCAGCTTTTTGCAAACGATCTTCCACTTTATTTGCATCTGCCTTTTTCTTATGAGAAATATAGTTTCTAAGTAGTAAAACAACAGCAATAAACAATAATACAGCAACAGCAGCAGGACCACCAAGATTGATAATATAAACCATTACTGCGGCGGCAGTAAATGCGCTAAATGCAGTGAAAAACCATCCTCCAATAACATTTAGTACACCAGCAACTCTGTATACAGCACTTTCTGCTCCCCAAGCTCTATCAGCTAAAGAAGTACCCATGGCTACCATAAAAGTAACATATGTAGTAGATAATGGTAATTTATATGATGTAGCAATTGAAATAAGTACACCAGCAACCATAAGGTTTACTGCAGCACGTACCATATCAAAAGCTGGTAGCTCGTGAGTTTTATTTTTTGATAGTGCTATTACTGGCTTTTCAAATTGTTGTTCTATTTTATTTTGCCATGATTGCGGTAAAATATATGAAGACATTTTTGACGCGCCCATAGCGACTCTTACGAAACCTCTAGATAAAAAATTAGGCTGAAAACGTTCTTTTGTATCCTCCTGACTAGATAGATCTAATGAGGTTTTTACAACATTTTTGGCCTTGCTAGAAAACCAAAGAGTCAATACCATTATCATACCTGCTCCGAACAAAAGTACTGTCGGAGTTGCAACTTTTTCAGATAAAACACCCATACTGAATTCAGAAGCAGAAATCCCAGTTGCTGCAAATGCTTCTCGCCATGCGTCATAAGATTGCCATGCTGCAATAGGAACACCAATAAAGTTTACCAAATCGTTACCTGCAAATGCTAATGCCAATGCAAAAGTACCAACAATGATAATAATTTTATAAATATTCTCTTTTAGAAACTTAATAAGGGCAAAAGAAATTAAGGACCAAACAATTAAGCTCACCAATACAATACCAGCAACCTGAGTTTCTAAGAAGTGTTTTATGGTTTCTCCATTTAGTATATCAAAACTTTCTTTAGCGTATTCAGTTCCTTTTATCCCTTTCATAAAGATAAAATATGATATTGCCGTAAGTGCAACACCTCCAAAAAGGGCACCTACCCATTGGGCTTTTTTATTATAGTTAAAAGTTAGTAACAATCGAGAAATCCATTGTACAAATGCCCCTACAGAAAAGGCGACTACTACCGACAAAAGAATACCTAAAATTATTTCTACTGCTTTATCTGTATTGATGTAGTTTACCACTTCTGAAAAATTCCCTCCATCAGCTGCTATTTTCATCAACGACATGGCAACTGCTGCTCCTAATAATTCAAATACAATAGAAACTGTAGTTGAAGTTGGCATACCTAAAGTATTGAAGAAATCTAATAGAAGTATATCGGTAATCATTACCGCCATAAAAATATACATGATTTCATCAAACATAAATTCACTGGGGTGAAAAATTCCTTTTCTGGCAACTTCCATCATTCCGCTAGAAAAAATAGCACCACAAGCAATTCCTATACTTGCTACAATCATAATTGTTCTAAAAGAAATAGCTTTAGAGCCAATTGCAGAATTTAAAAAGTTTACTGCATCATTACTAACGCCTACAACCAAATCAGCTATTGCTAATAGGGCTAGCGCAATAATCATTAATAAGTAGATATTTTCCATAATTTAACTAAAATTAATTTTGCAAATATATTAAGAGTTCTGTTTATATATGTTACTTAAACGTTATTTATGAGTTATTAAAATTCTATTTGAAAACGAGCCTGTAAAATATTAGAATTTCCTTTTGCAATAGGAGTATCAACATTTGTTTTTACATAGTTAATCATAAACCTAGTAGCAGGGTTTAGATAGAAGTTAAGTCCTAGTGTAAAGCCATTTTCAACACCACCAAGAACATTTTTACTGTTAAAGTCAGTATGAGAATAACGAAATGCCACTTCCCATGCGCCAGCACCATTATTTTGACCACCAAAATTATTTTTTGGTTTTACAGCACTTACTCCTCCATAAGATTTTTTTAAAGAACGGTGTTCGCCAGTTAAAAAGTAACTTATTTGCCCATAATAGCTGCTAAAGTTGTAGTTTCCATCAATACTGTTATTGTTAAGTGCAACATTAGTTGCAGTGTATTCGCTTTGGAAAGCCCAAGGGCCTTTTGAATACATTGCTTCAAAGTTTACAGCTGCTTCCCTTTTTACATCTGTAATATCTCCAGTGCCTATATATTTTAGACCTACATTAGCTTCGGTTCTTGCGGCTACTGCAAATGTTTCGCTGTCTTTTTTTTTATGGCTATAACTAGCTCCTAATTGTAATATCTGATTCTTTTGTTTTATAAACCGATAGCTTGCCCTGGTGATAATGGCATGGCCATTAGGTTCTGTTTCTCCTTTTTCTAACTTAGAATTTAAGAAATACCCCAACTGAAGTCCAAGTTTGTTATCTAGAAATTCATTAAAAACAATAAGTCCATTGTTACGTGCTCTAGTAAGAACTTCCCCAGAGGAACGCTCCATAAAAACCATATATTTACTACTACTTAGATTGTCTAAATGAAAAGGTTCTTTTAGATGGCCTATTCTTAAATTACCAACAACAGGTAGTTTTTTAAGACCAATATATGCATCTTTAATAGAAATTTCTTCACCTGCAAAATCTACTTCAAATTTAATTTCTGTATTGCCATATAGAAGTCCAGAGAAGAAAATACGCCCCCTTCTCATGTTAAATTCACTTTTTTCTTCCAATTCACCAAAACCAGCTTCAAGATCACTATCCTGACTTAAAGAAACGTAATCTAGCATAAGACGACCTCCAAACCCAAGTTTAAATTGCTTGTCTTCGCTTTCTAATTTAAAACTCTTATCCCATTTTAATGTAAAAGGGTTATCGTTTTGTGCAAATGCAATAGTACTGGCAAATAGCCCAATTAAGGCCATAGTAGTAATTCGTTTCATCTTGAGGTATTAGTTTTTGTCGCTGCAAATAACCAACCTCAATGTTAACTTAATGTTTCCTTTATATTTATTGTTTGTTAATTTTAAGATAATCAGTGTTTAAGCATGTAAACACTGATGTTAGGCGAGTTCGTTATTGCGCAAAACTAGCTTTTGATTGTGTTTTTTGGAACTATTTCCAGCTATCCATTATAGTTTTTGAAGTGAAAAACTTCAAAAAGCTGCCATTCCTATCTGGGTTAAAAGAATAAAAAAGGCTATCCAGAAAAAGATAGCCTTTGGATTTCAATATATCTAGCCGACAAAAACTAATACGATAGTATTGAAACATATAATTGCTTTTAAAAAGCAACAGTCCAAAATTCATGATTTATTAGCAATTGACTGTAATGCTACAGTTATATAAATGTTATGCTATAGCTGTTGTAATGTTAAATAGTTGTTATTGGTATAAGAATTTTTTAAAAAACATACTTAAAAAAACAGGATAGATGATGTATCTTGCGAAGAGATTTTTTAACTATGAATTGGAAGCAATTACTATCGCTTAAGCGTTTTGGAGATACCCACAAAAGATTACGAAAAGAACAGGATGAAACCCGATTGGGTTTTGATGTAGATTATGACCGTATTATTTTTTCGTCTTCTTTTAGATCCTTGCAAGATAAAACGCAGGTAGTACCATTATCAAAAACAGACTTTGTACATACAAGATTAACTCATAGTTTGGAAGTATCTGTTGTAGGGCGTAGTTTAGGTAGGCTTGTTGGAAAAAGAGTGCTAGACAAACATCCGTCTCTAAAAGAAACTGATGGTTATCATTTTAATGACTTTGGTACCATTGTAGCAGCTGCCTCTTTGGCTCATGATATTGGAAATCCGCCATTTGGACATAGCGGAGAAAAGGCAATTGGAGAATATTTTAAAAGTGGAAAAGGTCAAAAGTATAAAGCTCTTTTTTCTAAGAAAGAGTTTCAAGATGTAGTAGATTTTGAAGGAAACGCGAATGGACTAAAATTACTTTGTGAAAATAGAGCTGGTATTACTGGAGGACTACGATTGAGTTATGCCACATTAGGAGCCTTTATAAAATATCCAAAGGAATCACTTCCAAAGAAGCCGTCATCTCATATAGCAGATAAGAAATATGGCTTTTTTCAAAGAGATAAAGCTGTAGTTGAAGACCTAGCGGAAGAATTGGGACTAGTGAGAAGAGGTAAAACAGACGAAATTAGTTATTGCAGACATCCCCTGGTGTATTTGGTGGAAGCTGCTGATGATATTTGTTATACCATTATAGATTTTGAAGATGGTATTAACCTGGGATTGATTTCGGAGGAGTTTGCCTTAGAGTACCTTATAAAATTGGTAAAAGATCGTATTAATACTCAGAAATATAATGAGCTAGGTTTTAAAGAAGACCGTATTTCTTACCTAAGAGCTTTAGCGATTAGCACTCTTATAGATGAAGCTGTTTCTGTTTTTATGAAGAATGAAGAAGCTATTTTGTCTGGTGATTTTGATGTAGCTCTTTTAGATAAAAGCAGTTTTAAGGCACAAATAGATGATATTATCAAAATTAGTATTGATAAAATATATCAGTCTAACGAGGTTGTGGATAAAGAAATAGCGGGTTATAGAATTATTGCCGATTTATTAGACATCTATTGTACTGCATTGCACCATAAGTATGATAATAAAACATCAAATTACGATGATTTAATAATAAGGACATTACCTTCTTTTTATAAAGAGACAACAGGGTCTTTGTATGAAATCATATTAAATACCTGCTGCTATATCGCGAGCTTGTCTGATAGTAGAGCTGTAAGCCTACATGCGAAAATCACAGGAATGAGCTTGTAGATTTAGGTTAAAAAAGCAACTAAAATAATATCTTTTGGTTGCTTTTCTAAACCTAATGATCAATGTTGTTTTTTAAAAATCATATGAAAAACCAATACCTAGTGTTTGTTTTAATTGTATTCTAGGTTCACCTTGTTGTGTTATTTGTCCTTTATCGTCTTTAACTTCATCAAAAAGAATGTCATCGTCATATATCATATGTGCACCAATATTAGCCTTAAAATAGGAGTTAATGACAAATTTAAAATTCAATTCCCAGTCTAAATCAATATTTCCAAAACTATTTAGGTAGTCGGTATACAGGTTTATTCTATTGGCAAGAAATACATTTTTATATATTTCTTTATCCCATTTACTGGTGAGTAAAATCCCGAATTCTTTTACGCTATTTTCTCCTTCGGTAATAATGTTACCTTCGTCATCAATTTTAGCTTTTTTTACCCCAAATGCACCAGCATTTGCTAATTCTTGATCTAATACGAAAGTAGCCTTAAGCGTCATAGGAGAGGCATAAAAACTAAAATCCTTATCATCGAGTGAGTATTCTGTTCCAGCACCAATAAATACATATCCAGGGGACATCAATTTTGATATTGGTTTTTCTCTATCTGGGTATTTGTATCCGTTTGTAAATTGAGAATTGAACTTGGTTTTTACAGAATAATACCAATTGGTTAATGTGTCTTTTCTATATCCAAAAGTTGAACTAATTCGTATTTCATCTACCGTTTTTCTGGCTTTTTGTTCCTCTTGGGCATTTACTCCATATTTGGCGGATAAGGTATTTTCCCATTGAATATACCTGAATTTGTATTTTCTAGAGAAGTTAGCATTCATAAGTAATGCCGCAGAATTATTTCCACCAGCATTCCAATCCACAAAGGCAACTTCACTAAAATTAAGAGCTATATTATTTTTTTTAATCCAAAAAGAAGGCATTACAAATGGCTTATCGTATTTATCTAAGTGAGCCGATTGTTCATATGATTTTTTTGGGTTTATATTTTTTAATCCCCTTGGAATGATTTTTATTTTTGTTTTTTTTGACCTGATTACAACTGTCTTTACAATAGTAGTGTCTATCGGAATGCTATCTTGAGCAGTTATGGATAGGCAAGAAAAAGAAAAAATAAATGTTAGGAAGCAAATTTTAAAAAGAGAATGCATAGTTAGTAGTCAGATAGTTTGTTGAGTATGTTAGTTTTTAGTGTATTGGCGTCTATTCCAGAAATGCTTTTCAGCTCAAAAATTGTACCATGCTCAATAAAAACATCAGGAATTCCTAAAATTGTAAGATTGTTTTTGTAATTGTGAAGGTTTATAAATTCTAGAATAGCGGTTCCAAAACCACCAGATTTGCATCCATCTTCTAATGTTATAATATGGGGGTATGTTTTACAAATATGATGTAATATTTTTTCATCTAATGGCTTTATAAAACGCATATCGTAATGTCCAACTTCAGAAGGGTTCTTAAGTTCTTCTAACACAGAGGTTACGGTTGTAGTCATAGTACCTATAGAAAGAATAGCAATTTTACTTCCTTTAACGATTTCTTTTGCTGTTCCTATTTCGATTTTTTGAAAAGGAGCTTTCCAATTAATAAGTGTTCCTCTTCCCCTTGGGTATCTGATGGCAATTGGATTTTCTAGTTCTAACTGTGCTGTGTAAAGAATATTTCGCAATTCTATTTCGGTACTAGGTGCAAAAATAATAAGGTTAGGTATGCAGCGTAAAAAAGCAATATCAAAGATGCCGTGATGGGTTGCCCCGTCTTCACCAACGAGTCCTGCTCTGTCCAAGCAGAAAATAACGGGCAGATTTTGTAAGGCCACATCGTGTATTAATTGATCGTAGCCGCGTTGTAAAAAGGTAGAATAGATATTACAAAAAGGAATTAAACCTTCGGTTGCCAATCCTGCTGCTAGGGTTACGGCATGTTGTTCTGCAATGCCAACATCAAAAGCACGTTCTGGAAAAGCGGCAATCATATATTTTAGAGAACTCCCAGTAGGCATAGCTGGGGTTATTCCTACTATTTTTTTGTTTTCTCTAGCAAGTTCAACAATAGTATGTCCAAATACATCTTGGAACTTTGGTGGTTGTGGTGTTGTCGGTTTTGGTAGTAATTCTCCAGTTTCCTTATTAAATTTCCCAGGAGCATGGTAGGTAACTTGGTTTTCTTCTGCTTGTTTTAATCCTTTTCCTTTGGTAGTAATAACATGGAGTAATTTTGGGCCTTTTGTCTTTTTTAGCTTTTCTAGAGCTTTAAGTAATGCATTAATATCATGACCGTCTATTGGACCAGAATAGTTAAAGTTTAGGCATTCAAAAATGTTTTCATCCTTTGCTGTGCCTTTTTTTACGTTGGTAAGGTATTGTTTTAATGCACCAACACTTGGATCAATACCAATAGCATTGTCGTTAAGTATTACTAAAATGTTTGCATTGGTAACTCCAGCATGGTTTAGTCCTTCAAAAGCCATTCCGCTGGCAATAGAAGCATCGCCAATAACGGCAATATGTTGCTTGCTTGTATCTCCTTTAATTTGTGAAGCTATTGCCATACCCAAGACTGCAGAAATGGATGTAGAGCTGTGTCCAGTGCCAAAAGTATCATATTCGCTTTCTTTTCTGTTTGGGAATCCACTTATGCCTCCTAATCTTCTATTGGTTTCAAAATTGATTTTTCTTCCAGTTAGCAACTTGTGAACATATGCTTGGTGACCAACATCCCAAGCCAGTAAATCTTTAGGAGTATTAAAAATATAATGCAATGCAATAGTAAGTTCTACAACACCAAGACTAGCACCTAAATGACCTTCTTTGGTAGCGACAATATCAATAATAAACTTACGTAATTCCGATGCCAACTGTGGAAGTTGATCTGGATTTAACTTTCGTAAATCTTCAGGTAAGTTGATATGTGATAATAGTGAGTTAGTCATTTTTGATGTTCTGCTGGCAAAGCTAGTAAAAAAAGAAAAAATGTAACTGTAAAAAAGCTGTTTGAAGCCACAAATGGGCTAAAGAACAATATAGAAGCTTTGTAATACTGTTTTTCTAACAATTGAATGCTGTAACTCACGCTATTTGTCGTGTAATTCACGACAAAAATTTGTGTAAAAGGTTGATGTGGTGGTAGTTTTGAGGAAGTGACTATAATGTGATTTAAATAGCTAAACTATCTATAATGTATACATTTAACTTTACACAATTGGTTTTGAAGAGTAGTGCTTGGCTTTTAATAGGTCTTTTAATCTATTATTTACTTTCTTTTTCAAAAGTTCATTTAATTTTAAAAACTCAATCTAGTGTATTTAATTTTAGAAATGGGGAAAAGCTATTTTCAAAATATTTGATACAATTATTAAAGTTTCTATTTTCATCTAGTTATCTACACAAAAATACATTTAATTACATCTTTAATTATAAAGAAGAAAAATTTAAGATTTTTCCAGATGAAAAAACACTACCTATTAAAAAAAGATTAAGAATATTAGACAGTCTAACGACATTCTTTAAACCATTTCTTTTTTTTGCACTAATATTTTTTTTTTTAAGACTATGGATTAATAGTCATTTTTTATACAATGAACTAAGTATTACACTTGGAGAAATACAAAAAATATTAGACTCAATAAACAACTTTCCTTTTATCAAAGTTCTTAATGAATATAAATATTTTATTTACTTCATTTTTGGCTTGATGACAATGTTCGTCCCTTATATTTATTATAGAGATAAACTAAAGAAAAAACTTAAAAAGCACCTGAAATATATTATAGTCTCGATTTCTATTGTTACAAATGTTTCTTTTTTTGGGGCTTTAACAAGTGATAATGTTTCTACAATAAACGATCAATTATCTAAATTGAGATTTGAAATAAAGTCTATTCACTCTGAAATGTATAAAAATGTTTATGAGATAGTTGTTATTAATGAACTAGAAGATGAATTAAAAAAAGAGGAAAATTCATATAAAAAAGAATATGAAAGGTTCAAGGTTAAAATTAATTCTAAAAAGAACATTTTTAAAGACTTAGATATTAATGAAGAATTAAATCTTAGCTTAATAAACAGATCAAATGATATTCTGGAATTAGGATTCAAAGTAGAAGATTTTAATTTCAACAACCAAAAGGTAAGAAGCAAAAATCAACCCTATTCTGAATATAACAAGATTTATTCAAAAATATATAGAGACAATTCATCCTACAAAGAGTATGGTGGATATATGGACAAAAAGGAAAGATGGAATAAAAGGGAAGGGAATAAAATTTTAGAAAAAGTTGAAATATTAACTAAAAATAATTTTCAGAATAAATATAGTAAAAAATTAAAGGACTGTATAGGGCTTTTTTTTGATTTTGGACTTGATGTTGTATCCTCTACATTTTTTAAAGAATTGGATATCCCATCTCAAAAGGTTTTGAATAAAATGGCTAAAATATTTGCTAAAGAAAATTTTAAAAATGGTGTAATCAATAAGGTAATTAGTGTTTTGAACTCTATTATGGATGTCGAAAAAGCAAAAAACATATTGCAAACGGATAATAATTTGCATTTGTTTTCTGTAAAAGAGTTTGATGAATTCAAGAAACAGAACTCAGCTTTTTTTGATGAGAAAGTTAATTATGCAATATCAAAACAAAATGAATTGGATAAAAAAACAGCAATAAATAGGCTTGATAAAAAACTGAACAATACAATCAATGATATAATAAAAAGTTTTGAAGGAAACTATAAATATAATACTTACAAAGAATATAAAAAGCAAATAATTATTGAGTATAAAAAAGAATTGAATCTTAATAAGATTTCTTTAAAGAGATTAAATGAGATTATAGTTTCGACATCATTAATTAAAAATAAAATTAAAATTTTAATGAGAAGGAGTAATGTTCACCCATTTAAAAAGGAAAGGTGTCCAATTTGCCTTTTTAATGGAGTGACTAGTAGTTTACAATAAGAATGAAAGTTGTAAAAACCTAAACCCAAATTGTAATTGTGCTGTTTGATTAAAAAAATGATATGTGAAATAATAAAAGATAGTAGTGTTAATTAAATAAAAATATAAAAATGGAAAGTTTTAATGTAGCAGTGAAAGAACCAACTCATGTGATAATAGAAATATTTGGAGGAGATAATAATTTATCCAAATATGTAACTGAAGATTTAAAAGAGTTTTCGACGGGAAATAAGGGCAATGTATCAATGCTTGCTTTCTGCGATTATTTAGATAAAGGAGTTACGGTCTTAGAATGTCATCCATCTGTTGGAATTAGAGAAATAGCTAAGCTAGGAGAGTTAGATACAGGAGATCCAAGAGTACTAGTAGGTTTTTTGTCTAAAGCTTTAAGAACATATAAAGACTGTCCTTTTGTTGCGTTGGGGTTTTGGGATCATGGATCTGGAGTTTTTGATGAAGATGATCCACGTGAAATTTCAATCGAAAAAAGATTGAAAAGAGTTTTAAAAAGAAGAATACTAAAATCAAAAAGAGCAAATAAATTGTTTACCTCTAATATAGCTTTTGGAGATAGAGCAATGTTGAATGATGATACTAATGGTGGAATACTAACCAATTATGAAGCGCACCAAGTTGTTAAAGTTGCTATAGAGAGATCAGGGTTTAATCGTAAAATTAATATGATTTTTTCTGACATGTGCCTCAATGGTATGATAGAAGTGCTTTGTCAGTTTAGTGACTTGTGTGATACTGTAGTTGGGTCAGAGGATTTAGAGCCAGCAGACGGTTGGGATTATTATCAATTTGCAAATTTAATGACAGAATCCTCTCCTAATAACAGTGTTACTTGGGCTTATCAAGCGGTAGAGGCTTATAAGATAGGTTACAAGAATAGAGTGGACCTTTTCCCTTGCACTTTAGCGGCATTTGATACATCGAAAATAGCATCATTGGTAAATTCGATAGCGAAGTTAAAAGATCTAATTGATAATTTGGGAGAGCCCGCTTTTGATTTGGTAGATATTATAATGAGAAGAAGAACACAGTCTTTTAATGCTATGGATTCATATGATATAAAAGATATGGCAATTCAGTTAAAGAAGAAGGCTTCTGATCATAAAATTAAACAATGTTGTGATGATATTATTAATGCTTTTGAACTAGCATGTATTCATAACATAAATTTTGGGAGCATGGTAAAGAACGCTTACGGATTGGCTATTTGGTATCCAAGGAATAGTTATCAATTAAATAAGGTAGGGAAAACGTATAAAAAACTTGAATTTGATAAGAGAATTGGATGGACAGATTTTATTAATAAATATTTTTAAAATACAAACTATTATGAAAAGAGTTTATGAGACAGGCGTTGATGCTAATGAGATTAGTTGCGCTGTAAAAATTGGAACTGTAGGTGTGGCTTATAGTGAAATTAAATTTGCCCGATTTGGTGGGCAATGGGCAAAAATTAAGCAGTCTAGAGTAGGGAGTGGTAATATAGCTTCCTTTAAGCTCGGTAAAGCTAAAGAGGTTAGGAATAGTTATATAATTATAACAACTATTATTGATTTTTCTTTAGTTCCAAAAAATGAATGGGAAGATCATATTAAAAGAATTTATACTGAATACTCTTTTGATGGTGGTATATTGGGGAAGCAAGATTATCACTATGATAGTGATGATATTATTTTTACACCAAATGGCTATGTTTCTATAACTAAACCAATAAAGTTATTATGAAAAAGATAATTTTAATATTCGGATTAATGCTTTGGAGTTCTTGTTTTTTTGGGCAAGATGAATTAAATAAAAGTATAGATCTTAAACTAAAAGATCTTGAAATTCCAACTTCTCCTGGTTTTATGTTTTTAGATAAAGCACCAACTTCTATAGAGAGTCCAAAATCCTCTAAAGCTCTTGTATTAAGTGTTATTAACTCTTTTGAGAGTAATAATGGTTTTCCACAGGATTACTCGATAGAAATTACTCCGTTTTGGTTTTTAAAAAATAAAAACATGACGGCCTTAAAATATATGGGGTTAAAAAAAAGAAAAGATAATGATTCAGTATTTACATTAAAGCAAAATTATTTTAGTAATCCTTTTAAGAACACATCATTTTCTTTTGCATTTACAACTGCAAAAGATAGCATAACGGATAAAGACTTGAAAAACATTTCCTTCGGATTGAGAACAAATATTTTAGCAATAAGAAGTAGAAAGAATTTGAATGCATTGAGTTTAACATTTAATAAAATGCATAAAGCACTACAAAGTGTAATGGAAGGAATGCCATCCCAGCCTTTGCCAACAGGAGATGATAGTGTAGATGATGAAAATCATAAAAGTTACTTAAAGAAACTAGAAGAGTACCAAAAGAATATTGCTTATAAAAAAGAATTAAAAGGTAAGACTGATGGTAGTGATTTAGTCTTAGAAAAACCACTATTTACTCTTGATGTCGCTATGGCTTATAATTCATTTTATATTGACAATGATTTCTCTACCAATCAGTTTGGAAGATTTGGTGCTTGGATGTCAATGAGTTTTTCTAAATCAATAAGTAAAAGTGAGAACTATATTAATTTATATGGTGTCGCTAGATATTTAAGAGACGGTACTGAACAACAGAATGGGAGCTATATAGAACAAGATCTTTATGATTTTGGAGGTAAATTGGAGTTTGAATTTAAAAAGATAGCTGTTTCTTATGAGTATATTCATAGAATTACTGATTTTGAAAACACCCACAGATCAAATGGAGTGGTTAAATACAAAATTTCAGATAAATTATACCTAACAGGAGCATTTGGAAAGAATTTTGGCGAGGAAAACAATCTTATTTCTTTTTTAGGAGTGAATTGGGGATTTGCTAGTGGTAAAGAAGAAGTGACAATTAAAGCAGAATAACAATTAAAAAAAAATTATGAAAACAAGGTTTAAATCAGTAGTAGCAATGCAGAAGGAAGTTACCGATTCTGTAGAACTGCAAGATGCAATTAAAAACGATCCAGGTAATTTTTTTAACAATCTAGAGATTATATCACCAATTAAAAAACCATGGGTTTTTATTACAGTAGTTTGTATTATAGGATTAGCTCTTATTTTATGTGTTGTTTTTATGGCAGTTATAACATTAGCTGAACCAAACACAATAATAACGATGACTGAAGGAGTCGTGAAAAAAAGTACTCTTGTAGTAGAGTTGCCACAAATATTTGGGGTTATTGCTTCTACAGCTATAGGCGCAATAGCAGGATTGTTAGTGCCTTCTCCTGTAGGCAACAAATAGGAAAATAAGACTATTTAATGAATGTCGACTATGGTTATCGTAACTTAAAACATGTTTATAAGAGAAGACATAAATAGATTAAACAATTAACTTTTAAAATTATTTATTATGCACCAAAATTTAAGAACAACATTTTACTTAAAAAATCAGGTTATAGGAAAAAGGGCAGATACTAATGAAACGTTTGAAGAGGGGCTTAGGAGAATGCAAATGTTAATTCCAAGTATGAATTATGGAACATTCTTTTGTATATCGGCAGATATTAGCGGAGAGACTGTTAATGGCAAATTTGTACCCGATAGTTGTAATCTCTTTTTGCAAAACTACCAAGGGGATGTTACTATAGGATTGGTTGGTGTGGAAGAAGAGATAGATATTGCTTTTGATGAAGTTCTAGGGCAACCAGTGTACTTATTAAAAGTGCATTTAAAAGCGTTACATGCAAAAACTAGCTTTAATAGGCCACAAAGCCTTAAAATAAAGGAAAAACCAACTTTTGATTTTTACCAGAATAAGGAAGACTGGGACCATCTAGAAACAAAAAATGGGACAATTGATAGCGATATATTACTAAGGGTATTATTAATTTATGATGATTTAGATTCTGATATTTTTAACCCTAATGGAAATGTTAATAGCGCTAGATTTATTGATAGTAATAAATATGAAAGAGATGGAGATGAGTTATTTGTGAAAGATTTTAAAATTACTAAAGAAGATTTTAACGTAAAACAGGTCACGAAAAACATGAAAATTTCAAAATGGGGTAATGAATCATGGAAAATTATTTCTAACTTAGGAGTAATAAGAACATCAAAATGTAAACCCGAATATGTTCAGTTTAGAATTTAAAACTTTATTAATAGCCATCTTGGCTTTTGGGTCAAGTATGGCTTTTGCGAATCAAAATAATAATAGTTATGATAAAGATATAAGTCTAGTTTTGATAGCAATTAGAAATCATGATTTTGAAATTGCTATAAAAAATATAAATGCTTTGGATGATAGAGAAACAATAAAATTGCTCCAGAATTATTTGTTTCTTATTAAAAAAAAAGGAGAACAGTTAAAGCTAAAGAACGTCTCGTTACCTTCTTTGATTGCTAAAAACAATAATAATTTACTCGCATTATATCATCTTAATAAAGGTTTGTATTCCTTGTTGTATAATTATGATAAGGATAACCAGGCAATGGGTAGTTTAGATAAAGCCTTAGACTATGCGAAGAAAAGTAGGAATAAAATAATCAACTGCGAAGTGCTTAAAGCAATGTTGGTGTATTATGACCGATTGCTTTTGATAAAAGAGGAAATGCCAGATTATTATTTTAAGATTTACAAGGATAATATTTTTGATAAAAGAGAAGAATTAATTTATGAAATATTAGAAATCAATGCAAATATATCATTGACTAAAAAAATAATGAGTAAAGAGGTTTCTCAACTAATTAAAAAGTTGAAATCATGCTCTTCTCCTTATTATAAGGCATTTGGTTATAAGGTAGTTGCACAATATTTGGATTTGATTGAGGAGAAAAAAGATAGTGCATTTAGATATCATTTAAAAGCAGCAAAAGAAATTAAAAATGAAAATTACGGAGCAGCTTTTCTGTTAAAAAATATTATTGCCATAAACATAGGATCATTACATTATGAAAAAATGGACTATAAAAAGGCTTTAACTATTTTAAGAGAAATAAAAACAGATACAATTACCAAAACAAATTTGATTTATGCGGGTTATAAAACAGTATGGTTGGCAAAAACATTTGAAAAGCTAAAAATTTATGATAGTGCAAATTTTTATCATAAAAGAAAATTGGACTTTTTAAACAGGTTAAATCAGGAACAACATGCAGGAGTAATAGCTGAAAACAGAATAAAAACAGAAAGCGTTTCTAAAGATCAAAAAATTGATAAGTTGCTTGGGGATAATAATAAGTTAAAAAAAAACATCATGACAATTACACCCATCCTAGGAGTAATAACCATCATCCTTATTCTTATCTTTTACCTCTATAAAAGATATAAAAATAAGGCAGGAATATTAGAAAAAGACCAATCAGAAACCTTGCAGAAACTAGATGAATTAAAGAATATTGTGGTGAAAAATCATATTATTCTTAAAGATAAATCCAAAGTATATATTTCTGATCTAATGTATATAAAAGCAGATGATCATTACCTAAATATTTTTATTAGTGAAGGTAAAAATCATTTTGTAAGAGGCAAGCTTAGTCAAATAAAAGAAGAATTACCTCCTAATTTTATCCGTTGCCATCGTTCGTATATCGTGAATAGAAATTTTGTAAAACAAATCAATAGAGATAGTCTTACCTTATTGGATAAAACTAGAATTCCGCTTTCCCGTACGTATAAGGATAAGTTTAAATAAACTAACTTTGTATTTATAGTTTTATAAGATGCCAATAATACCATACGACGATACTTATTTTATGAAAAAGGCACTGCAGGAAGCGGAAATAGCCTATGATAAGGGAGAAGTTCCTGTAGGGGCTGTAGTGGTGGTTGATAATAGAATTATAGCTAGAGCTCATAATCTTACCGAGCAGTTACATGATGTTACGGCTCATGCAGAAATGCAAGCAATTACGGCAGCAGCTAATTTTTTAGGCGGAAAATTTCTACGCGACTGCACTCTTTATGTTACTTTAGAGCCATGCCAAATGTGTGCAGGAGCATTGTATTGGAGTCAGATTTCTAGAATTGTATATGCTGCAAGTGATGACAGTAGAGGATATAAAACTATGGGCACAAAACTCCATCCCAAAACAAAAGTTGAAAACGGTGTGTTAGCAGCAGAAGCATCACTACTTATAAAACGGTTTTTTATAGAAAAAAGAAATTTAAATTGATTGTAAAATACTTTATTAAAGCTTCTTTTTTTCTGAAACATCTTTCATCTTAAGAATATTTTCTTTGGTAAGCATATAGTTTTTTATGTCTTTGCCTTTGCTTCTTGTGAAAATAAACAATGGCATTACCACAAAAAATAAACCTACAGTACCAAAACCAATACATTTTTCTGCATAACTATTATCACCTCTAGTTGCTATTCCAAAAACAATGGAAGTAAAGGATGCGATGCATAAAATAGTTATTAGGTATTTCATATGTTTATATTATTTTATTAAATCGGTCACATGGTACATCCTTTTTAGTCATCTCTTTGGTTGTATAGGCTGTTATAGATAGATGTTTCATAGGTATGCTAAATTTAATGCAAAAATAATAATTTTTTAGGGGTATACTATTCTTTGTGTTTTAACTTTTCTAAGAACATTACAGCGATTACTTTTGTGAAAAAAAGGATGCGTCAATTTTTTAGCAAATTTAAGTTTTTAGGGATTGTATTATTAGTACTCTCAGCAATAATAATAAAATTGTTTTATGATGCATTAACACCCAAAAAGAGATTACCAGTTTATCATCCAGCAATGGTAAGTACCGAATTGGTTGATAGTACCATCCAGCATGTTAAAAATTACCATAAAATTGCTGATTTTTCACTTACAAATCAAAATGGGAAAGAAATCACCCAAAAAAATTATGAAGGTAAGATATATATAGCAGATTTCTTTTTTACCACATGTCCAAGCATTTGTCCAATTATGACAAAAAATATGGCAAGCATACAGAAGGCTATTTTGAATGATGATGAGGTATTATTATTATCACATTCTGTGACTCCAGTAATTGATTCTGTACCACAGTTAAAGAAATATGCGCTAGAAAAAGGAGTTGTAGACCGCAAGTGGAATTTAGTTACTGGAAGTAAAAAACATATTTATGAGCTAGCAAGGAAATCATATTTGGTAGTAAAATCTGAAGGTGATGGTGGTGAATATGATATGATTCATACCGAGAATTTTGTACTTGTAGACAAACGAAAACAAATTAGAGGTTTCTATGATGGCACCAAAAAAGAAGAAATAGAAAAACTACTTGTTGATTTGGCAATTCTTAAGGCCTCCTATGCTAAAGAATAGCATTCAAAACAACTTTCTTTTTTTGCCTTTCCTATAATTTATGTTAAAATAAAACAGTAGTCATTTTATATCATCAACTTTTACTGTACTTTTGGCTTTAAATCAATCTAAATAAAAATTGATGACAACTATTGATCAGCTTAAAAAAGGAGAAAAGGGAATTATTAAGGATTTTTCTTTGGATGAAGTCCCGATAAAGCTTCTTGAAATGGGGTGTTTGCCAGGTAATGAAGTAGAGTTACTGCAAATAGCGCCACTTAACGATCCAATATATATTACTATTGGAGGATCGCATATTGCAATAAGAAAAAGTATTGCAAAAATGATTGAGTTAGATTTAATATAGTTGGCATAGATGAGCAAAGCAATTAAGGTAGCACTTGTTGGTAACCCCAATACAGGAAAAACATCAATATTTAACCAGCTTACTGGTCTTAAACAAAAAGTAGGTAATTATCCTGGAATTACGGTTGAGAAAAAAGAAGGAATATGCAAATTATCAAATACTGATAAAGCAGTTATTTTAGATTTGCCAGGCACCTATAGCCTTAACACAACTTCTAAGGACGAAAGCATTGTTGTAGAGGTATTACTGGATAAAAATGGGAAATCATACCCAGATGTAGCTATAGTAATAGCGGATGTAGAGAATCTTAAACGGAATTTATTACTTTTTACTCAAATTAAAGATTTAGGGATTCCTACACTATTGGTGCTTAATATGGCTGATAGAATGGAACGAAAAGGTATCGTTATTGATATTCCTAATCTGGAAAAAGAATTAAATACAAAAATAGCGCTAGTAAGTGCTAGATCTGGAAAAGGAATTGAGGAGATTAAAGAACTAATCCTTAATTATAAAACATTAGATAATATACCAGCTGTAAGCATTTCAAAATTAGACGAGCCTTATTTTAAGGATTTAACTAATGTTTTTCCTAAAGAAAATAGCTATAAATTATGGGTTCTTGCCACTCAAAAACTTGAGCTTTCTGGAGAAGATAAAAAGATAGCTGCAAGCATAATCAAGAAAAATACTAAAACTGATTCTGACCTAAAACGGTTGCAACAAAAAGAAACTATACTTAGGTATCAATATATAAGTGCCAAACTAAAAGATACCTATGTAATTGATCGGGATTTAGCAAAAGGTTTCACCGCTACCTTAGATAAGGTATTAACACATAAGGTCTTTGGCTACCTTATCTTTTTGGCAATTCTATTGCTTATTTTTCAAGCAATTTACGATTGGAGTGCCTATCCTATGGATTTTATTGATGAGTCTTTTGCTACAATAAGTGAGTGGACAGGCACTATAATGCCTCCAGGTGTACTTACAGATTTAATTACAGAAGGTATTATTCCGGGTATTGGTGGTGTGGTAATTTTTATTCCACAAATAGCATTTTTATTTCTATTTATAGCTCTGTTAGAAGAGTCTGGTTATATGAGTAGAGTAGTATTTTTAATGGACAAACTAATGCGTCCTTTTGGACTTAGCGGAAAGAGTGTTGTACCATTAATTTCCGGTACCGCATGTTCTATTCCAGCAGTTATGGCCTCACGGACTATAGATAATTGGAAAGAACGTCTAATTACCATATTGGTAGTGCCTTTTACTACCTGTGCCGCTCGCTTACCTGTATATCTTATCATTATAGCCTTAGTAATACCAGATGGTGATTTTGTTGGTTTTAGCTATCAAGCATTAACATTAATGCTACTGTATATTATAGGTTTTGGTTCTGCTATTGGCTCAGCTTGGATTTTAAAACTAATGTTTAAGCCCAATACCAAGTCGTTTTTTATGATAGAAATGCCAAATTATAAATTACCACTATTTAAAAATGTCGGCTATACAGTATTAGAAAAAACAAAGAGTTTTGTGTTAGGAGCAGGAAAAATAATATTGGCAATATCAATAGTATTATGGTTTTTGGCAACCAATGGTCCTACAGAAGAGTTTACTAATGCAACAGCCATTGTAAATTCAAAATACACAATGGAAACCATACCAGATGAACAAGCGCTAAACGAAGAAATAGCATCTCATAAATTAGGAAATTCTTATATCGGTATTGCCGGTAAAATTATAGAACCTGCAATAGCGCCTTTAGGATATGATTGGAAAATAGGAATAGCATTAATAAGTTCCTTTGCAGCCAGAGAAGTATTTGTTGGTACATTGGCAACTATTTATAGTGTAGATAGTGAAAATGAGGATACTATTAAAAATAGAATGAGAGCAGAAATACACCCTGTAACTGGTGAAAAAGTTTTTAACCTAGCATCAGGAATTTCTCTATTGCTTTTTTACGCATTTGCATTACAATGTATGAGCACATTGGCCATTGTAAAAAGAGAACTGAATAGTTGGAAATGGCCATTGCTACAATTAGGAATTATGAGTGCTATTGCTTATGTTATTGCAATGGCTGCCTATCAAATTTTAAAGTAAAAAGACCTAAAGTTATTTTTTATGGATACTGTTCAACAAATATTGGTTTATATTATAGTTGCTTTGGCAGTATGTTTTCTTCTGAATAAATTTTTGATCCCAAAACAGTATAAAATTAACTTCTCAAAATCCAAAAAGAAAAGCGCCTGTGGTGATAATGATTGTGGATGTCATTAATAATGTTTTTTTTATCAGGAGATTAAGGCTATTTAACGAGTCTGAACCTGTCCTTTGTCGAAAATAAATGTCAAGCGTTTTTTTTATCGATATTATTACCTTTCGTAGAGTTACGTAGTTAAAATTAATGGGTTATGACTAAGTAATAATTTACCTTTTTTTAATGATTAAAAATATAAATGTGAAGAAAAAATTACTTTTTCTGGTAGGAGTATGTTTGATGTATTTTCCAGTAATTTTATTAGGTCAAAACACTGTTTGGGAAGCAACATTTACTAAAGAGGATGTGTCAGGGAAATCAATAAGTGATTTGGATTCAAAAACATATAACTTAGATATTTCAATGTTTGAAAAAGGATTAGAAAAGACAATTTCTAGAACTTCGAAATCAGTGAATCCAAAACAGATGTATTTCCCAAATGATAAAGGAGATCTTATAAAATTTCAATTATACACTACCCAAGTATTACATCCAGATTTGGCTAAAAAGTTCCCTACGATTAAATCTTACGTTGGAAAATCTGAAACTGGAGAAGTTATACATTTTAGTTATTCTTCAGTTGCTGGTTTACATGGATATATGTTAAGAGGAAAGGGAAAAACGGTTATTATTAAACCTGATGCGTATCAGCTGGATAAAAATAAATATAGTGTTTTTGAGAGGTCCGAAAATAGCGATGATAACTCCTTGTTTGAATGTTTAACAAAGGAAGATAATATTAAAACAAAGTCAAAATCAGGAAAAAAAACAGCTAGAAATGCAAATGATGGCTATTTAAGGAAATATAAATTGGCGGTCTCCACAACAGGCGAGTATTCTCAGTATTTTTTAGATGGTAGTGAAGCTAATGATGTTGAGCGGAAAACAAAAGTTTTGGCGGCAATTGTAGCTACTATGACAAGGGTAAACGGGGTTTTTGAACGAGATTTTGGTGTTACTATGGAACTTGTTGCCAATACAGCATCTGTAATTTATTTAAATGCTAATATTGATCCCTATGATGGGAGTTTAAATTCGGAACTTCAGAATACTTTGGATACTGAAATTGGAAGTTCTAATTATGATGTAGGTCATGTTTTTGGATATGAAAATAGCATTCATGGTAATGCAGGTTGTATTGCATGTGTGTGTTCTGAAGGAGAAAAAGGAAGTGCATATTCCATACATAGAGCTCCTGAAACCGATAGTTTTAACTTATTGGTAATGCATGAGATGGGGCATCAGTTTGGGGGATTTCATGTCATGAACAGTCCTACTTGTAGAAGTGGGAGTAATAGTGAAGTGGAGCCAGGAAGTGGTAGTAGTATTATGAGTTATGCAGGTATTTGTAGTCCTAATGTCCAAAATAGTTCCGATGACTATTTTAACTATGTAGATGTTAGAGATGTAGGGATATGGACCATAGAAAACAGTGATTGTGCAGAGTTAATTGCTACAGCTAATACGGCACCAACAGTAAATGCAGGAATTGATGTAGTGATTCCAAAATCAACGCCCTTTGTGTTAGAAGCCCTTGCCAACGATGCAAATGGTTTAGCTGGACTTACGTATTGTTGGGAACAGAATGATACCGATTATCCACCTAGTAATTCTACACCGCAACCAAATTGGAATGTTGGCCCATTGTTTAGGTCACAATTGCCTTCTACCAGTTCTAAAAGATATTTTCCGCAGTTAAGTGATGTTTTGTCTGGCAATCTTACTCCAACATGGGAAGTTTTACCATCGGTAGGTAGAAACATGGATTTTGCGATAACAGTTAGGGACAATAACGTTAGTGGAGGGCAAACAGCTTCTGATTTGATGAAGGTAACTGTTGATGGAAATTCAGGACCTTTTAGTATTTCTTCACAAAATACAAATGTAACTTGGGAATCTGGAGGATTGGTTACAGTTACTTGGGATGTTGCTAATACTAATGTTGCTCCAGTAAATACAACAACAGTCTCTATACTTCTTTCTTTAGATGGTGGTTATACTTATGAAACCATGTTATTGGAAAATACGCCTAATGATGGAGAAGAAACGTTTGTACTTCCAGTTCTTGTAACCTCTACGACTGCTAGAATAATGGTAAAAGCAGATGATAATGTTTTTTTTGCAGTAAATCAAAGCAATTTTACTACTCAGGCTTCAGAATTTATAATGAGATTTGTTGATAGCTCTAACGAAATTTGTCAAGCAGAAACAGCTGTCTTTACATTTTCATATAAGACTTTTTTAGCTTTTGATGAAGAAGTTACTTTTTCTGCAGAGAGCTTGCCTTCTGGTGCTGTAATTAATTTTAGCCCTGCTACAATTTCTGGAATTCATAATGATGAGGTAACGGTAGGTATTGCAATAACAGGAACAGGATCTATTGCTGCAGGTGATTATCCTATTGAAATAATTGGGGCGTCAACTTCTGTTACAAAAAGACTAACAATATCATTAACTGTTCACGAAAATAATATAGCAATACCAACATTAAGTTCTCCTATTGATGATGAAAGTGCAATAGCAACTACTCATAATTTCACATGGTCAGAAGATGTAAATGTAAGTAGCTACGAGATAGAGATAGCAACTGATGATTTGTTTGTAAATAAAATTGAAACAGCAATTGTGACAGAAAATCAATATACACCAACTTCATTAGATGTTAATTCTGAATACTATTATAGAGTAAGAGGAATTAACTCCTGTGGGAATGGAGCGTTTTCGGCAGCTAATAAATTTTTTACGCAGTGTTCTGCTCCTACAGGCTTCAGTACTGTAGATTACGGTATAGATTACGTTACGTTAGAATGGGTGGATCCGTTGTCTACTTCGTGGGAAATTGAATATGGGCCTGTGGGATTTGAGTTAGGGACAGGAACTAGTATAACGGTATCAAGCAGTCCCGCTGTAATCCCTAATCTAATATCTTCAAGAGCATATAGTTTTTATCTTAGATCCTTATGTAGTCCTGGAGGTAGAAGTAATGCTTTAGGACCTATTTTAGAAAAGACGACTGCAGATTATTGTGCTGGAGATCACTTCTATGATACTGGAGGGATAGGTGGAGCGTATCAGAATAATGAAAATTATACAGAAATTATTAAACCAGCTGTTGCTGGCGAAAGGGTAAGGGTTGTGTTTAACTCAATCGAATTAGAAAATTGTTGTGATTATTTACGCGTTTATGATGGAGATTCAAGTTCAGCACCTTTTTTAGGAAGGGTAAGTCCTTCATTAAGGGATTTTAAATCTACACACGATTCAGGAGCACTTACTTTTGTTTTTATTTCTGATGGAAGTATAACTTATAATGGGTGGGATGCAGAAGTGTTTTGTGAGGAAAAACCAAATTGCTCAGCACCAACAGATCTAACAATAGATGACTTGTCTTATAATACAGTAGATCTTAGTTGGGTAGAAACAGATATGGCTACTACTTGGGAAATAGAATATGGTGCTAATGATTTTATTTTAGGATCAGGGACAATTGTTAATGTATCTAGTAACCCTTTTCAATTAACGGAACTTCAAGAGCAAACTAGATACAAAATATACATACGTGCTATTTGTAATAATACTACTAAAAGTGATGTGTCTAATCCAATATACTTAACCACAACATGTGCTCCTATAGCTGCTCCTTTTTATGAGTCGTTTTATTATACTAAACCTAGTTGTTGGGAACAAGGAGAAGGTAACGATGAAGATTGGGTCTTTAGTTCTTACGGGAATAATGTTGGAAACGGAGGACAAATAAAAGGAGATACAGAAAGTGGAAGTTATTTTGCTTATGTAAATAATTCTTATAATCACAATGTAAATACAATTTTGGAAACACCATCAATTGATGTTTCTGGATTGGATAATCCTGGGCTCACATTTTATCTTTTAAGTGATAGTCAAGGAGCTGCTAATGTAGATTTTTCTGTATCTGTTTTTAATGGTGCTAATTGGGTGGATGATGTTTTTACAAGCAATACAAATACTTATGAATGGAAAAAAGTATATGTTAGTTTTTCTTCTCTTAATATCGTTGGTCCTGTTAAAGTTAGGTTTAAAGTAGATGAAGTTGTTGACAGTAATTATGATGATATTGCTATTGATGATATTTTTGTAGGGAACCTTCCAAATTGTATTCCTTCTTCCTTTATCAAAGAAGAAACAATAACTAGTTCATCTAGTATAACTCTTTTCTGGGACGAAATTGGAAATGAAAATAGTTGGACAATTGAATATGGAGATAAAGATTTTATTCCGGGTACGGGAACAGTCGTAAGTATTACCTCAAGAGAATATCAGTTGAAAGGTTTACGGAGTGGTACTAGTTATGATTTTTATTTAAGGGGTAATTGCAATGGTGAATATGCTAGTCTAATAGGTCCTTATAATATTATAACAGAGGCAAATTATTGTGCCGGAGATCTTTTTTATGATTCTGGAGGTAAGGATAAGGCTTATGTCAATAACGAAAATTATATAAAGGTTATAAGGCCTAATATTTATGGTATTCCTGTTGAGGTTAAATTCAATTATTTTGAAACCGAAAGTGGTTATGACTATTTGGAAGTTTATGATGGATTAGATGTTTCTGCACCTTTTATTGGTCGTTATTCTGGATATAATTTACCACCAGATTTAAAATCTACACATCCATCAGGAGCGTTAACCTTTAAGTTTAGATCAGATGGATCTAGTACCAGAAGCGGGTGGGAAGCATCTGTTTCCTGTGCGAATTTACCTAGAGATACATTCCAGATTAGTTCTGTAGGAGAATCATGTAAATCATCAGATAATGGAAGTATTTCAATTCAAACTTTAGAGACTGGAATGATTTTTAGTGGAACTTTGGAAGGAGATAACTATAGTACCGTATTAGACTTTTCGGAGACTGTAACTTTTTCTAATCTTAAAGCTGGTAGGTACAGCCTTTGTATAACCTTAGCACAATCTCCAGATTTTAAGCAGTGTTATGTGGTTGAAATATCAGAGCCAGAAGAACTCTCTGTAATTGCTACTAGCGGAAAAACTAGCGATAAGTTGGTTGTAAAAATGGCTGGATCCAAAAAGTATATAGTTGTTCTTAATGGTAAAGAGATAACCACTCATAATGATGAGTTGGAATTAAATTTAGAATTAGGGAAGAACAAGTTATTGATTCATACAGATAAAGATTGTCAAGGGGTATACGAAGAAACTCTTTTTAGATTTTCTGAAGTAACAATTTATCCAAATCCAATTGCAGAACAAAATTTAACTATTCGCATTCCGGAACTAACAGTAAAAAATGTTGTTGTACAGGTTTTTAAAATGAATGGTAGTTTGGTTTACACTAAAGATCATAAAGTAAAAGATGGAACGGTAGCTGTTGGACTCCAATTTTTACCAGCTGCAATATATACGCTTAAAGTATTCGATAATAGAATTGTTAATTCTCAGTTTAAAATAATTAAAAAATGAAAAAATTAATAACAACACTTCTAGTATTTGGATATTTACTTGGCAGTTGTGGTGGTGGAGATGATGGTCCTGGAGCTGATCCAATTGTTCCAATATTACCACCAGAAGCTTCAGTTTTGGTATTTCCGTATCAAAATTCTGAATGTGAAGAAGGCACCAACCTAAGCAATACAGAAAGTACCGTTAAGTTCGAATGGAAAAATGCAGCAAATGCAGATTCCTATACACTGTATATTACCAATTTGTTGAGCAATACGAGTACTAATTATGATATTGAGGTTAATTTTAAGGAAGTACGGTTGTTAAGAGCAGTGCCTTATGCTTGGAAAGTGGTTTCTAAATCTGAAAAAATAGCAGATACTGCCGAGAGCACATCGTGGAGATTTTATAATCAAGGATTAGGAGATGCTAATACAATTCCTTTTCCAGCGGATGTATTAGCCCCTTTGTCTGGAGCTAGTATAACCACAGCAGCTGTAGATCTTTATTGGTCTGGACTTGATATTGATGATGATATACAAGGTTATGACGTCTATTTTGGAGTTACAAATCCACCAACCAATCTTATTGCTGAAAATACTTCGGAAGAAAATGTAAAAGATGTTTCAGTAAACACTGGAAAATATTACTGGTATGTGATTACTAAAGATAATGTTGGTAATACGTCTACATCACAGTTGTTTTATTTTGAAGTAAAATAGGTGCAATTAGAGGGCTAAAATTAATTTTGAGTCTACTCTTAAAACAGTAATTTTTGTGTTTTATATTTTAAGAGTAGATCTAATTTTTAGGAAACTTATTTCTTGTCCTTTTTACGGAACTTATCTAACCATGCAATGGTATTTGCTATTTTGGCAATAAGATTACTTGGCCTAGCTGCAATACCATGACTAGCACCGGGGATTTCTAGCAGTACAGTTTCAATTTTTCTAAGCTTTAATCCATGGTAAAGTTGTTTGGCTTCACTAGGCGGAGTCCGCAGGTCATTCATACCTACCATTACCATAGTTGGAGTTTCAATTTCACCTACTAAAGATATTGGGGAGAATTTCCAATACGATTCAAAATTTTCCCAAGGCTGCCCTTTGTATCTGGAATTGGCATAGCCATAATAGTTGTCAGCAACTAATGTTTTACTTAACCAATTTATTACAGGTTTTACGACTACAGCAGCTTCAAATCTATGATTTTTTCCGATAATCCATGTTGCCATTGTTCCGCCAGCACTGCCGCCAGTAACAAACAATTCGTCTTCATGGGCAATTCCTCTTTTAATTAATAAGTCAACACCATCCATAACATCATTATAGTCTTGACCTGGGTAATTTCGGTAGAGCAAGTTTCCAAATTCTTCACCGTAACTCGTACTCCCTCTTGGATTGGGGTAAAAAACAATATAACCAGCTGTAGCATAAAGTTGCATTTCTGCCGAAAATCGGTCACCATAATTAAGGATTGGACCTCCATGATTTTCTACTAGTAATGGATATTTTTTTGTAGTAGTATATTGAGGTGGGTACACTACCCATCCTTGAATATCTCTTTGGTCATAAGTGCTTTTGTACCATACTTCTTCCACTTTTCCTAGGGTTCTAAAGTTTAACAAATCAGTATTTAGATCTATTATTTTAGTGCTGTTTTTTTGTTTAGCTGTTTTGATAGCTAATTTTGAGGGATAAGTGGGTGTGGTATTGGTATAAGCAATAGTTCCGTTTTTTGCTATTGAAAAAGAGCCACTGGCATAAGGTCTTCCAATGGTAGTGCCTCCTACATTATTAGCGATTTTTGTTATTTTTCCACTTAGATTAATATAGCCTATTTTGGTATTTCCTTTTTTATCAAATAAAAAATAAACCCCAGCACTTTTAGCATCCCAAATTAAATTGGAAACACTGTTGTCTAAGTTTTTAGAAAGCAATTTTTTATGGCTACCATCGCTGTTCATCAAATACATTCTTCTGGATTGATGGGCTTGAGCTTTATCATCATATCCTACATATGCAATGTGCTTTCCATTTGGAGAAACTTTAGGATTATAATCTGGACCTACTCTATTGGTAATTGTTTTTATGAGACCAGAACCAACAGCAACACTATAAATTTCTGAGTTTCTAAATTCATATTCCCAATTTTTGTTTCTATTTCCAGAAAAGAAAATTTTAGTTTCATCGGGAGCCCATGATAATGCTCCGTTATGGTTAAAGTCTCCAGAAGTAAGCTGCCTTGCTGTACCTCCATCTGCTGGAATAACAAATACATGGTTAAATCCCGGTTTTACATAACCGCGACCATCTGCTTCGTGTTTAAGTCTGTCCGTTACTCTAGGAGCTTCTGCCCACTTTGCACCCTTTGGCTTTTTAGGCATTTTTGCAGCAATTGGAGGTGCTTTTGAAACCTGCATGGTAAAAGCTAATTGCTGACCTTTTGGGCTCCAAGTTAAGGCTCCTGGGCTTTTTGGTAATTGAGATGTTTTAGCTATTTTTCCCGTACCAAACCAATAGATATAAATTTCAGAACCTTCATCGGTATTACTTGTAAAAGCAATTCTATCTCCTGAAGGAGACCATTTTGGAGAAGATTCACTCCCTTCTCTGGATGTTAGTTTTTGATGATTTGTACCGTCAGTATTTATCATCCAAAGGTTGCCTTTAGATTTGTCTTTCATGATATCGAATCCCATTCTTCGGTAAACAACCGTTTTTCCATCAGGAGAAATTTGCGGATCGGAAACGTATTCCAACTCAAAAACATCTAGATAAGAAAAGTTTTTAGTTGTTTGTCCAATTGTTATTGCACTAGTCAGTACTAAAAAAAATGCGATATATAGGAATTTCGGCATGATATCTTTTTTAAGGACTAAACTTAATGATTATACTGTAGCCTACAAATAATTTTAAATAAAATTCTGGAATGACTTATACTTTTGTGATGCTTTCTTTGAGTCTTATAATATGTTGTTATTGGTCCCAAGGAAATATTGATTTTTTTTAATTATTAAATGCATAAAGGCACAGTTTTTGATTTTGACCAAATCGATTATGTTGGTAATGCAGCTGCATCTCCATTGTTTTATTTTGAAGTAAAGTAAAACTAGGATTCTTTAGTAGAAGCATCTATTTTCAGTACTATTTTGTTGAAAATAGATATTTTTTATTTGCAGTATATTAAAAAGGCACGGTTTTTGAAAAGCCATTTCATAATTTTATTATAAAATTTCATCTAAAGTGTGACCTTCACTTTTTTTAGGTGTCTTATATAGTGTCGGATAGTTATACTTATCTGTTTTTAATAGTAGAGAGCGTTAAAAAAAGAACGAATATTAGCAGCAAAAAGAGAATATTGTTATCTTTGAATGTCCTTAAAATCAAGTAATATGAATATAAGAAAAATAGTTTTAGTAGTATTAGTTACGGTGATGGCTGCATCCTGTTCCTTATCAAAATACAACAAGCAGGTTAGAGTATCTGTAAGTGGTTCCTGGACCATTACTGATATTACCTTCGATCAGGAAGGGATTTTTAATGCAGTAGCATTTAATGATGTAAACATTAGTTGTTTGGTTGGAAGCGATTGGTTTTTTAATGGAAACAATAGCACAGGTACCTACACCATAAAAGGCGATGAAAAATGTGCAAATGGTATGCGTTATATCAGATGGTCTGTATTAGAAAAATCGGAAACCGAAGCTCAATTGCAATTTAAGTTTACAGACGAGCGTAAAAAAGATGTTAATCCTTATGGATATCGTTTAGATATTACAACCTTAAATCCAGAAACTATGGTATTAGAAAGCCGTGTTACTGTAGATGGTAGCCCAATAACATTAATATATACATTTAAAAGAACAACATTTTAACCCCAAGAAGAGATGAAATTTACAATGATTAAAAAAGTAAGCATTACAGCACTAACAGTACTAATGTTAGTAGGTTGTGGAACAGTACAAAATGCAAATAAAAAACAAAAAGGAGCAGTTATAGGTGCTGCCGGTGGTGCTATCCTTGGTGGTATTATTGGAAACAATATTGGAGACAAAAATAATTCTGCCTTAGGCGCCATAATTGGTGGTGTTCTTGGTGGTGTTGCTGGTGGATATATTGGCGATCGTATGGACAGACAAGCGGAGCGTATAGAAAACGAAATTCCTGGTGCTGAGGTTACAAGAGTAGGAGAAGGAATTAGCGTAGTTTTTGATGAAAATAGTGGTGTTTATTTCGATACAGGAAAACATGCTATTAAAGGAAAATCTATGGAAACACTTCAGAAACTTGCAGGAATTTTTATGGAATATCCAGATTCTAATATCCTTGTAGAAGGACATACAGATAGTTCTGGTTCTGAGTCTTTAAATATGGCACTGTCAAAAAAGAGAGCAGAAGCCGTTACAGGTTTTCTTACAAGCAAAGGAGTTTCTATAACAAGATTTACCACTAATGCTTATGGAGAAATGCAGCCTAAGTATGATAACGCAACTGTAGAAGGAAGAGCAAAAAATAGACGTGTAGAGTTGGCAATTGTGGCTAACGAAGCATTAAAACAAGAAGCAATACAAAACACTAAAAACTAGTACTTTTAGGTAATATAGTGCAAAGCCAGAAACGAGCAATGAGTTTCTGGCTTTTTTTGTTTTTAATATTTAGAGAGAACCTCATACCTTAGCCAACTTTTTGAACTCACTTCTTCATTTTAGAGTATCTGTTTTTTAGTTATTGGTTTAAAGAATAATGATTTAAGTGAAAAACATTTAGAGGCTTTAGATAGATTTCAAAAAAGTCTAATAAACTTTGATGACAAATTGATCCTACATCTCTTTTAAGAGTTATGAGCTTTGGAACATTTGGTTCAGAATATGGTCGTATTTTGCTTTTTTAGGAGCTTTCAAAGTAAGGAGACCTATTTAAAGTATATAGAATTTAAAGATATTAACTTCCTTTCTGCTCTTGGTAATACTATATTCCCTGGAACTAATACAGACAATGAAGAAATTAATGTTTTTTTTGATCAAGTTGTTGCTGTTTATGAAGATTTTGAAAAGGGTGTTCTTTCGGAACAAGAGGCAATAAAAAAAGCCACTAGATTATTAGATGAAAATAAATTGGCCGTTCCTACTATGCCTTTTAATGAATCAAAAACTCGTTTTTTATCGAGCTTGAGTAAAGAAGAAGAATTTAACCGCTGGATAAAAGAGGAGGCTCCTTCAGTACTTAAGAATGAGTTTTTTGATTTCGATCCCAGTCTATTAATGAAAATGCATTAAATATAATTATACTACATTATTTATTATGAAATACAGTTTCAACAAACCAAGAGCCTAAAAAAGTACAGAAAGCTATCAGGTTAGTAAGACCTTATTTAGTGTCTTTTTATGTAATACTCTACAAAGATTGTAAGAATACTTTAAAATCAGTAAATAACATTTTTCCTAATTGTATATCTTTTTCGTTACATAGTACATACTAAACATAGTGTTTAGTTGATAAAATGTTAACAACTTAGAAACATTTGATAGTCAAATAGTTGTAAATTAGGGTTTTTAAAAACACATTATATGAAACAGTATTACTTTACAAGACAACTATTTGTGTTTGTCTTCTCATTTCTTTTTTGCGCTATTAGTTATGCGCAAGTTCCTACGTATTATGACGGATTTAATGTCAATGATACTGGAGAAACATTAAAAACTAATCTTTCGGGATTGATTTCAACTACACACACAACCAATTTAAGTTACACCCCTGGAGTTTGGGATGCCTTAAAACAAACGGATTTAGACCCTACAGATAATGCTAAAGTATTATTAGTATATGGGTATAACGATACGGACAGTGATGTTAGAAACGATAGATCGCGTTCTAAAGATGCTAACGGTGGCCTTGTTGGTGACTGGAATAGAGAACATACGTATCCAAAGTCTTTGGGAACACCAAACTTAGGTACTTCAGGTCCTGGGGCAGATGCTCATCATTTAAGACCTTCTGATGTTCAGTTTAACTCTTCACGTTCTAATAGGCGTTTTGGAAATGCATCTGGAAACGCTAGAGCTGTGGGTAGCAACTGGTATCCTGGTGATGAATGGAAAGGCGATGTTGCCAGAATGATGATGTATATGTATCTACGTTATGGAAGTCGTTGTTTGCCAACTAATGTTGGTACAGGAACTCAGAATCACCATGCAGATATGATGGATATCTTTTTAGAATGGAATGCTGCCGATCCTGTTACTGATTTTGAATTGAACAGAAATGCGCTGTTAGAAGGAATTCAAGGAAATAGAAATCCTTTTATTGACAATCCTGCTTTTGCAACTACCATATGGGGAGGGCCACAAGCAGAAGATCGCTTTAGTGGAGCGCCTGCAGATACAGAAGCACCAACGGCACCAACAAGTTTAGTTGCTTCTGATGTTACTGCAACAGAAGTAGTATTATCTTGGAATGCAGCTACCGATAATATTGGAGTTACAGGATATAGAATTTATAACGGAGCCACGCAAATAGCGGCAGCTGTTACCACCAATTATACAGCAATGAGCTTAACAGCCAATACAACATATACATTTACAGTAAAAGCCTATGACGCTTCTGGTAATCTTTCTGTTGCTAGTAATGAAGTGCTGGTTACTACTTTAGATGATGATGTTATAATTCCACCTTCAGATGCTATTGTTTTCCAAGGTTATGAAGCTTCTGCTAATGATACATGGGACTATACTGCAAGTCCAACCAATTGTAATGATGGAGGAAATGATGTTTGGGATATAGTTACTAGTGTAGGAAGCATAAGCGATGCTAAAGAAGGCACTAGCTTTTTTGGAATACGCGATTTGGAAGGTAATTGTGGAACTGCTGATGGAGGTACTTTAGTTTTTGATGCTGTTGATATTACTTCATATACAGACGTTACTCTTTCTTTTGCGGTTAATGTTGTTGGTTATGATACTGCAAATGGAGATACTATTAGTTATGAAGTTTTTCATGATGGAGCTACACAAGGATCTGTTGAGCTAACTACTACAAATCCTTTTAGTACTACTGGATGGGAAGTTGTTTCTGTTACAGTACCTGATGCAGTAAGTTCGGTGAGTTTTACAGTATATGTTAAACAAAATGGAGGTAGTGATTATGCAGGTATAGATGAAGTACAAGTAAACGGTACTGCTATAGTAACTACGCCAGATATTGTAATTAATGAATCTGATGCAGATACTGCAGGAGTAGATACTCAAGAGTTTGTAGAGTTGTTTGATGGTGGAGCAGGAAATACAGCATTGGATGGTTTGGTATTAGTATTTTATAATGGTAGTAACGATCAAAGTTATGCTGCCTATGATTTAGATGGATATACCACCAGTGCTACTGGTTATTTTGTATTAGGTAATGTAGATGTACCAAATGTAGATATTGTATTTGCAAGCAATGGATTGCAAAATGGAGCAGATGGTATGGCATTATATACAGGTGATGCTACCGATTTCCCTAATGGTACAGCAGTAGCTACAGATAATATCGTAGATGCTTTTGTATATGATACTAATGATGGCGATGATGCAGGACTTTTGGTATTATTAAATGCAGGAGAAGAGCAACGTAACGAAGATGATTTAGGAGATAAAGATACACATTCATTACAGCGTTTGCCTAACGGACAAGGTGGGGCTAGAAACACCTCAAGTTTTGTTCCAGATATTCCTACTCCAGGGGTAGCAAATGGTGCAGTTGTTGTAGATCCTGTTTTATTGATAAACGAACTTGATGCAGATACTGCTGGTACCGATACTCAAGAATTTGTAGAGTTATATGATGGTGGAGCAGGAAACACTGCTTTAGATGGTAAAGTATTAGTGTTCTATAACGGTAGCAACGATGAAAGTTATGTAGCTTATGACCTAGATGGATATACTACAGATGCTAACGGTTATTTTGTATTGGGTAATGTAGATGTAGTTAATGTAAGTATTGTATTTGCAAGCAATGGATTGCAAAATGGAGCCGATGCTGTTGCATTATATACAGGTGATGCTACCGATTTTCCAAACGGAACAGCAGTAAGTACTAGCAATATTATAGATGCTGTTGTATATGATACCAATGATGGGGATGATGCAGGACTATTAGCCTTGTTAACCTCAGGAGATGGACAATTAAATGAAGACGAGAAAGACGATAAAGATGCACATTCTTTACAGCGTTTCGAAAACGGATCTGGAGATGCATTAAGTACTGCTACCTTTACACAAGCATTGCCTACACCTGGTGCTGCTAACAGTAATGCTACCGATGTTGTAGACTTAGTAATTAACGAATTAGATGCCGATACTGCTGGTACCGATACTAAAGAGTTTGTAGAGCTATATGATGGTGGTGCTGGTAATACTGCACTAGACGGATTTGTTTTAGTACTTTATAATGGAAGTTCAGATACAAGTTATAATGCTATTGATTTAGCAGGATATAGCACCAATGCAGAAGGATATTTTGTAATTGGTAATGTAGATGTTGCCAATGTATCTATTGTAATCCCTAGTAATGGATTGCAAAACGGAGCTGATGCTGCTGCCTTATACAGTGGTGATGCTGCCGATTTCCCGAACGGAACTGCAGTAACAACAGCAAATCTTATAGATGCTGTTGTATATGATACTAACGATAGTGATGATGCTGGCTTATTAGTATTATTAAATGCAGGACAAGAACAGCTAAACGAAGATGAACTTGACGACAAAGATGGACAATCGTTGCAACGCTTGCCAAACGGACAAGGTGGTGCTAGAAATACTGCTGGTTTTGCACAAGCAACACCAACACCAGGAACAGAAAACGGAGCAGTAATAACACCAACAGATCCTATAGCAATATTAGCAGCAAGAAATGCTGCTGTTGGAGAAACGGTTACTATTACAGGGGTACTAACGGTAGCAGATGAGTTTGCAGGATCGGCGTACTTACAAGATAGTACTGGTGCTATTGCTATTTTTGATGAATCAGTACATGGTGCTGGAGTTTTTAGAATAGGAGATTCTATTACCGTTACTGGTACTAGAGGTGTTTATAATGATCAGGTGCAAATAAACCCTGTTGCTGTTGTAGAAAATAACGGAACACCAACACAGCCAATAGTGCCTTTAATGATAACACTTGCCGAAATGGCAAATCATCCAGGAGAATTGGTGAAAATTGCTAATCCTACCTTTCCTAAACCAGGAGATGTATTGTTTGGAAATTCTAATTATAATTTAACTGATGCTAGTGGTTCTGGAGAATTACGTATCGATAATGATGTTACTGCAATTGTAGGATTTGGTCAGCCAGAAAGCTGTACCGAACTTATAGGTGTTGTAGGTAGGTTTAGAACTACATATCAATTATTACCACGTATGCGTACCGATATGCCATGTGCAGATAAATATCAGCCTTCTCCAGGTGGATCTGATGTTCCTAAAGAGAATACCTTAGATGTTGTTACTTGGAATATAGAATGGTTTGGTGATGAGGCAAATTCTCCAGCGGCAGGTAATGCCAATTCAGATCAAATTCAGAAAGATAGCGTAAAAGTTGTTTTACAAAAACTAGATGCTGATATCTATGCGGTTCAAGAGATTGCAGATGAGGTATTGTTTCAACAAATGGTATCAGAATTACCAGGGTACGATTTTGTATTATCTGACGCTACTTCTTATCCTAATGATACTGAAGGGGTAAAACAAAAAGTAGGTTTTATCTACAAAACAAGTGTGGTAACTGTTGTGGATACTAAGGCTTTATTACAAACGGTTCATCCATACTATAATGGAGGAGATTCATCGGCATTAAATGATTATCCAGAAGCTGATAAAACTAGATTTTTTGCTAGTGGAAGATTGCCATTTTTAATGACTGCTAATGTTACCATAAATGGAAGTACGCAAGAGATAAACTTTGTAAACCTTCATGCTAGAGCCAATAGCAGTAATGGGCCACAAGGTAGATACGATATGCGTAAATACGATGTAGAAGCACTAAAAGATACACTTGACGCACAATATGCTACTAAAAATGTGATGCTTTTAGGAGATTATAACGATGATGTAGATGTTACCGTTGCCGATGTTAGTACTACAATATCTACCTATGAAAACTACACTGCAGATACTACTAATTATAATGTGGTGTCTAAGGCATTAAGCGATGGTGGTTTTAGATCATATGTATTTAGAGAAAACATGATAGATCATATTGCTTTTTCGGATGAGCTTTTCAGCACTTATCTTCCAGAAACAGTAAGTGTACATTATGAGTTTTATGATAATGACTATTCTAGGACAGCCTCGGATCACTTTCCGGTATCGGCACGTTTCTTATTAGAAACCTTAGAGCTTGGTACTATAACTGTTACTAATGTAAGTTGTAATGGAGCAGCCGATGGTACTGCTACAGTTACTACTTCTGGTGGTGTGGCACCTTATAGCTATGAGTGGAGCGATGGTTCTAGTACTACAGTAAATACTATTGGTGGATTAGAGGCAGGTGACCATAGTGTTATTGTTACCGATGCATTAGGTAATGCTGTTACTGGTGATTTTGTAATTACAGAAGGAGAGCCAATAACGGCATCAATAACTGGAGATAGAGACATTTATAAAGGATATGGATCAGCTAAAACTACACTTACTGTTGCTGATATAGCAGGTGGTGAAGCACCATATACTTATGAATGGAGTACAGGAGAAACTACAGCCGATATTACGGTAAGACCTAGAGCAGACGAAACATTTACGGTAACTGTTACCGATGTTAATGGATGTTCTACTACTGCGGAGGCTTTAGTTACGTTTACCGATGTAAGATGTAAGCATAGATATCACCGTAATAAGGTTGTTGTTTGCCATAGAGGAAAAAGAGCGTTATGTGTATCTAAATGGTCTGTAGAATGGCATTTAGGACATGGAGATACGCTTGGATCTTGTGATGGAGATAACCCTAGTGGAATACAAGTAACTAACCTAAAGGTATATCCAAATCCTTTTGTATGGAATACTAATGTAACTTTTAAAAGTTCGGCTGCTGGTAAAGTAGATTTTGTAGTATACGATTATAGAGGAGTTGTAGTACGTAAACAAAGTAAGCAAGTTATTCAAGGAAGAACAACTGTTACATTATTTTTAGGAAAGTTAAGACCTGGACGTTATTACCTAAAAACTATTGTTGATGGTAAGGTTAAAAAGACACGTGTTCTTTGGAAGCGTTACTGGTAATAAACTAGTATAATTTATAAAGCCGCTACATATTGTAGCGGCTTTTTTTTGCTTTAAAATTAATATCCATAATTCATTTGTCAACATTAAGTGGAGTGTTAATAATCAAAGAAGGTTGACTTATTTCAGTGTTATTCATCAGGATATCATTTTTTCTATAAGGTGCTATGGTATCAGGAATCGTATTGTCAAAATCATTGTATTTTCCCAAATCAATTGATAACACTTTTATCTGTTAAGAATGCGCACAAATTCACTTCATTTAGTAAATTCATTACATGAGGAGATAATCAATTTTGCATCTAGTTTAGGAACTCTACTGCCCAAGATTTTCCAATCCCAGAAGAGCCGCCAGCAATCCATATTATTATATCCTAAAAGATATGACCTCTAAAATTTAGTGTTTTTATAAAATGCAAAAATCCCTCTAGTACTTAGAGGGATTTTTTTGCTATCAACCTATTAATGTTGGGGAATTAACATCAATATTTATGATACTATATTGCTTTTCTAGCTCTTAACCACATTTTAAACTTAGTTACCAAGAAAAATAAGATTGGCACTACAACTAGCGTTAAGAATGTTGCTACGAATAATCCATAAATCACTGTCCAAGCTAATGGACCCCAGAAAATAACATTGTCACCTCCCATATAGATATTAGCATCAAATTCAGAAAACAAGGTAAAGAAATTGATATTTAGACCAATTGCTAAAGGTATTAATCCTAAGATTGTAGTAATTGCAGTAAGTAATACTGGTCGTAAACGTGCTTTTCCAGATTTTACAATAGCTTCATATAAATCTTTTTCTGCTAAGTATGCATTTTCATCCAAATGCAACTCTGCTTTTTTTCTATCAATTAATAGCTGTGTATAATCTAAAAGTACTACTCCATTATTCACTACAATTCCTGCAAGAGAAATTATTCCCATCATCGTCATCATAATTACGAAGGCCTGTCCTGTAATTACTATACCACCAAATACACCTATTAAACTCAAGAAAATTGCAATCATAATAATTGCTGGTTTAGAGATAGAGTTAAATTGGAAGATTAGAATTAAAAATATCAACCCAAGACCAGTAAAAAATGCTCCCATTAAAAAGGCCATTTGTTTTTCTTGCTCTTCTATCTGTCCTGTATAATCAATATTTACGGTATTTGGCTTCTCTGTAAATGTTTCCATTTCTGCCTGAATCTGCCCAACTACAGCAGCAGCATCTGTAAATCCAGGTGCTAAGGCAGAGTACACTACAACTACTCTTTTTTGATTTTTATGCTTTATGGCACTATAACCAGAAGTATTACGTTGTTTGGTAACTGCAGATACAGGGACCTCCATTGTTTTACCATTGCTAGGATCTTTAAATATGATCTTCTGATCAAAAATAGCAGAGGTATTGTACCTGTTTACCTCATCAAAACGCACATAGATATCATAATCTTCTCCGTCTTCTTTGTACACACCCGCTTTAGAACCAAAAATAGAATTTCGCAACTGCATCCCTATCTGTCCAGCACTTACACCCAGTTCACCAGCCTTTTCTCTATCAATTTCAACTTGAATAGATGGTTTTGATTTGTTAACGTCAATTTTAAGTTCATCAACGCCTGGTACATTCTTTGTGTTTAAGAAATCACGCATTCTTTCTGCAGTGGCAATTAGCTCACTATAATCATTACCTTCTAGCTCAATATTAATTGGATATCCTGCTGGAGGTCCTGCTGCATCTTTCTCTACAGAAATAGCAACTCCAGGATAAATACCTACTAGAGCCTCTTGCACCTTGCGTTGCAGATCTTTACTATCTTCTCCTTTACGAAACTTGTATTCTCGCATAGAAGCGGTAATCTTACCCTTATGTGGCATTTCTGCATTAGAACCACCATCTGTTTGTGGATTACCAGCACCTTCTCCTACCTGTGAAACTACACTTTCTACTAAGAAATTATGATCACCATCCATGTATTGGTTATCATTAAGAATCCCATATACACGTTTTTCAATCTCTTTGGTAATCCTATTGGTTTTATCTATAGCAGTACCCTGTGGATACTCTATATAGACAATAATTTGATTTGGAGTATTGTCCGGGAAAAATTCTATTTTAGTCCGTTGACTAGCAACTGAAGCTCCAAAACCACCAAAAGCAATAAAAAGCAAAACAAAAGTTCCTATTGAAATCACATATGGTCTCCATCCTTTTAAAGCAGCACGCAATATTTTTTCATAAAAACGCTCCCAACTGGTCAATATTTTAGTTTGGAAATAACTAGCCATTTTACGAAGCCAAAGTCTATATACCCACAGCATAATTGATGTGAAAATCATAACGCTTCCTAATGCACGATATGCTCCTCCAACAAGTAGTATCAAGATACCGATACCAGCAATAATAGCTGATAATCTTATAATTTTCTTTAATGGCATATCCTTATCCTCAACACTCATAAATTGTGAAACCAATACCGAGTTAAAGAATATAGCAACAAATAATGAAGAGCCTAATACTACAGATAATGTAATCGGGAAATAGATCATAAACTGCCCCATCATACCTGGCCACATTCCTAACGGAATAAAAGCAGCTACTGTTGTTGCTGTAGAAATGATAATTGGAAATGCAATTTCACTAATTCCTTTTTTTGCAGCTTCTACTCTAGATAAACCTTCTTCATCCATTAAACGGTATACGTTTTCAACAACAACAATACCATTATCAACCAGCATTCCTAATCCCATGATTAATCCAAAAAGAATCATTGTATTTAAGGTATAGCCTAGCTCTCCTAATATCATTAGTGACATAAACATGGACATTGGTATGGCAAAACCAACAAACAATGCATTTTTAAATCCTAAAAAGAACATCAAAACCACAACAACCAATATAATACCCAATATGATATTGTTTACCAAATCGTCTACTTGCCCAATTGTTTTTGAAGATTGATCATTAGAAATGGTTACTTGCAAATTTTCTGGAAATACATTCTTTTTTGCATCTTCTACAATCACTTTTATTTGATCTGCAGCAGCAACCATGTTTTTTCCAGCTCGTTTTTTTACATCAAGCATTACAACACTTTCTCCAAATTCTCTAGCAAAAGTGGTTTTCTCTTTCTCCTTAAAGCTTACTGTGGCAATGTCTTTTAAGTATATTGGAGCATTGTCTTCTGATTTTACTACAAAATTCTCTAGCGCTTTAGGATCATTAATTTCTCCAATAATACGAATAGTTCTTCGCTGATTACTTGCAATTAAATTTCCAGCAGATATAGTTGTATTCCCATTAGATATGGCTCCCGTAACATCATTAAAGCTTACTTTAGCGGCCATCATTTTATAAATATCTACAGCTATTTCAACTTCTTTATCTTGAGCTCCACGTATATCTACTTGCTTTATCTCTACTAAGTCTTCAATTTCCTCTTCTAAATACTCACCAAATTCTTTCAGTTTTTCAACCGTATAATCACCAGAAATATTGATGTTTAAAATTGGCATTTCTTCAGACAAGTTCAAATCAAATACATTTGGTTCTACTTTGGCTCCATTAAAAGTAGGCCAGTCCTCACCAGAAGTCTCTGAGTCTACCTCATCCTTAACTTTTTGCTTAGCAGCTTCTACAGTAATTTTTTCATCAAATTCTACAATAATAATCCCATAATCTTCCTGAGATGTAGAAGTGACTTTTACAACATTACTTATTGTTTTTAACTTATCTTCTAGTGGATCTGTAATTAACTTCTCTATATCTTCAGCTGTATTTCCTGGATACACAGAGCTAATATATATTTTGGTTTCTTTTATTTCTGGAAAATTCTCTCTTGGCATAGAAAAATATGCAGAGATCCCAGAAAAGAGAATAAAAGCGATCATTACATAAATGGTCGTTTTATTTTTGATTGCCCATGAGGACAAGCCAAACTCCTTATCTATCTTTTTTTGTTGTTCTGTCATTTTTAAATAACTTATTCGCTTATTACTTTTACTTTCTGACCGTTTTTAACACTACGAGCTCCTTCATTTACAATTTCGTCACCATCTTTAAGCCCTTCTAACACCTCAATAACATCGCCTTGAGTTTGACCAGTTGTAATAACTGTCTTTTCTGCTACGGCTTCATTATTAGCGTTCTTATCTTTTAAAATATATACATACTGCTGTCCTTCTGCATTTTCTGAAATTATACTTTGAGGTAGCAAAATTGCACTTTCATTGGTATAATCATTAATTTTTAACCGAGCAGTAAGGTTAGGTTTAATATTTTTATCTGCATTTGGAATTCCAATTTCTATTCTAAAAGTTCTATTAGATGGATTAATATAACTTCCAGCTTGACGAATTTTAGCATCTAATTTTGTTCCTAAAATTGGAAATTCTACAAGTACATCTTTATTTTTTGTAACCTTAGCAATATAAGACTCTGGCACATCTGTTTCTATATACATATTTCTTAGGTTTACAATCCTAATCAATTGTGATTGTCCAGCACCAACAACACTTCCTTGTTCAGAAATAACTTCATCAATAACACCAGAAAAAGGAGCTCTAACAATAGTTTTAGCTACTTGTTGCTTCATCTGATTTACCATTTCCTCCTGTGCTTGATAATTAGATTTTGCTTGTAAAAATTGCATTTCAGAACCTATTTTTTGATTCCAAAGACGCTCTTGTCTTTCAAAAGTAGTTTTTGCCAAGTCTGCCTGTATTTTTACTTGAGCTAACTGCTGGCTCATACCACCATCATCTATTTTTGCTAATGTCTGCCCTTTGCTTACCTGTTGTCCTTCTTTTACATATACTCTTGTAAGGATCCCTGAATGTTCAGGATACAATACCAATAAGTTTTTGGTACTAACATTACCTTGCAACTCTATATAATGATTAAAAACTTCGTGCTTTGCCGCAATTGTAGTAATTAATGGCGTTCTCTTATTAAGATCTAGTTTTGCAATAGCCGCATCTAGCTTGGTAAGTTCTTCTTTAAATGTTTTTTGTTGCGCTACTATCTCGCTCCGTTTTGTTCTTATAGTTTCTAAATTACCAGTGACTATAACATCATCGGTAGATTGCTTTTTGTTCCCTCCACATGAGGCAACTAAAGCAGCGATAATTAAAAGTGAATATATTTTTTTCATAATAAATTTGATATGATTATTTAATGATGATGTTTGATTTTAATATGCTTTCTAGTGCTGCCTTATTATTAATTACATTAACCATGGCCTGTAAATAACTTTGTTGAGCAGTGTATAATTGTGTTTGCGCTTCTCTAAGTTCAAAACTTGAAGCTATACCTTCTTTATACTTTATTTGATTTTTATTTTCTATACGTTCAGATAATCTCAAATTTTGCTTAGCAGTACCGTACTCTTCAATTGCAAATTGGTAATTACTTTTTGCACTTTCTACTTGCAATTTTATTTGACGTTCTGCATCTGTTAATTCTATCTGTGCTTTTTCATAATTGATTTTAGCACGCTGTGTTGCAGCAGCTCTTCCTAAAGAACTAAATATTGGAATGTTAAGGCTAACCCCAAAAAGAGAAGAACCAAACCATTCTTGCTGACTTTCTAAAAACCTAAATTCATCATTATTACCATTGTAACCAGCATTTAAAAAAGCGGTAAGACTAGGTAATCCTTTACTGCGTTCTAATTTCAATAATAACTCTTTAGATTTCTCTGAATTCTTTGCTATTTTATAATCAATATTATCGGCAATATTAAAATTCTCAGAAGTTAAGTTCAGCTCTATATTTTTCTCGGTAAGCGCATCTAGATTTTCGGTAAGCATTAACTCATGATCAATATCATTCCCTAATACAATATTCAACATCTTATAAGAAATGTCTTTTAATCGTTTTGTATTATTTATGGAGCTGTTTATCTGTGTCAAGGTTATTTGTAATTGCTCTACATCCTCTTCTTCGGCAAGTCCGTTTTCAAAAATCTTCTGTGTCTCATAAAGCGTACTTTCCAATGCAGCTTTGTTCTTGTTTCCAATTTTTAGGCTTTCTTCAACCAAAAGCACATTACCGTAAGCATCAATAATGGTTTTTCTAATTTCTAAATCTGTTTTATGCTTAGCATTTTCTGTAATTTCCAAAAAGACCTTAGCACTTTGTAATCCTACTAAATAAGAACCATCAAATAACAACTGTGTTAATGTTGCTGTTGCATTTATAGTCTGTTTAGTTCCAAAACGTAATGGAACAAAACCCTCTGCCGCTGCAGGAACTGGATTTCCAGCAACTGGAGTAACATTATAATAATCTCCTAAATCTCTAATTTGATTGTAAGGATCAAATGCTGCAGCTGGCAACAAAGAAACTTGTTGCTTTAACCAATTTTGATATTCAATTTTAGCACTTATTTGTGGTAAACCCATAGTGGTTGTTTCCCACTTTTGCTTTTTAGCTGCTTTAATATCTAAGGCTGCACCTTTAACTTTAGCATTGTTTTCTAAACCATGAACAATAGCTTCTTCCAAAGACAATTGTAGTGGTTTTTCCTGTGCCCATAGGCTCCCTGACAAGCACAGTATTAGTAATAATAATTTATATTTCATTGTGATGATTAACTATTGTTTGTATTTGATTAATTCTGTTTCTAAAATTTTAACTCCTTTAGCCGTTGCAATTGCTCTGGTATGGTATTCTAATATTTGTAATTCTGTTTCTAATATATCTTGCATGTCATGACTAAACATCTCGCTTTCATAAGCTCCAAAAACAAGGGTGAAATAAAATTTCATGGCAATTTCTTTATCAACAGCCTCTCTATACACTCCTTCATTAATTCCTCTTTGGATATTGTTTATTACACAGTCTGTAAAAACACATACCTCATGCTCCATTAATTTCTTATAAGTTTTTGGGTAGTATTTTTTTAGCTGAAACATCGGAGATGTTTTTGCTTTCTTAAACATGTTTTTAAACACTACTTTAATTGCAAAATTCTCTTCAATTGCCTGAAGTTTTTGATCGATAATAGTATTGATTGCGCCGTCTATAGCCAATTGAACATTTACAGTTGCAGCATCAACTAAGGCTTCTTTATTACCGAAGTACTTATAGATGGTCTTTTTAGATATCCCCATTTCATTGGCAATATCATCCATTGTAACGCTCTTGAAACCAATCATTAAGAACATCTCAGCTGCCTTATGAAGTATTTGTTCTTCCATCAATAATTATTAAATTGAGGGCAAATATACAGCAGGAAACTTTAAAAACAAAAAAAGTTTCCTTAGTTTTAACACAAATTAACATTATAAAGAAAACAGTTCGCATTATTCTATTTGTTTTTAAGAGATTAGGCTTGGATTTCTACACTCATAAAACACCTAAAATAGGTGCTCTTTAGATATTATTAATTTTAGTATTTGCCATCAAACTTAATTATTCTACTTTTGTGCAAATTCAATAGTTGATGCTTTCAGTACCAGAATACAGAGAAGAATTCTTAACTTTTTTAGACAAGAAAAAATTTCCAAAACGCCCAGAAGGTTTATATGATCCAATCGTATACATCATGAAACTAGGTGGTAAAAGATTAAGACCCGTTCTTACATTGCTAACTGCTGATGCATTTAGCGGCAATTATAAGGAAGCACTAAACGCAGCACTTGCTATTGAAACCTTTCATAATTTCTCATTAATGCATGATGACATTATGGATGATGCTCCTTTAAGAAGAGGCAAAACTACGGTACATGAAAAGTGGAACACCAATACAGGTATCCTTTCTGGTGATGCGATGCTAATTGTTGCTTACCAACTATTCGAAAACTATAACGATAGTACTTTTAAAGCATTAGCGCAGCTTTTTAGCAAAACAGCAATTGAAGTTTGTGAAGGGCAGCAATACGATATTGACTTTGAAACTAGAGACGATGTTAGTATTGAGGAATACCTAAAAATGATTACTTATAAAACTGCAGTATTGGTAGGTGCAGCAATGAAAATGGGTGCTATTGTTGCCAATACTCCTGAAAAAGAAGCAGCACTTATCTACGATTTTGGACTCAACTTGGGTATTGCTTTCCAAATCCAAGATGATTATTTAGATGCTTTTGGCGATCCAAAAACTTTTGGAAAACAAATTGGAGGTGATATTATAGAAAGTAAAAAAACATTTTTGTACTTGGCCTCTGAGCAGCATGCTAAAAAAGAAAATGTAGCAGAATTAAGACACTTGTTTTCCATAAGTCCTGATAATCCGAAAGAAAAAATTGAAGCTGTAAAAGAAATCTATATCAGTAGTGGGGCAAATGACCTTACCAAAAAAGAAATTGAAAAATATACGCTTAAAGCATTTGCCATTTTAGATAAAATTGCAATAGCTGATGATAAAAAACAAATATTAAAAGATTTTGGTTCGCTTTTAATGCAAAGAAGTGTTTAAAAAAAGATAGCACCATTTTAAAAAAAGGTGCCAAATAATTAATACATCAACCTACAATTATTAACCAGCAAACCAATCGCTGTTGTCCATTATTTTACATAAGGAAGACTATAACTAGTAATAATAGGGATATTTATCGTTTCCAAAATTTCTTGTTCGTTTTGTACTATAGCAACAACTTCTATTCCCAAATGTATCCCATGAAGGTTATCAGAATTATTAATTCCTAAGTATATTTTTTCCTCCAGATTATCTTTTATACTAACGATTCCTGATTTAAAATTTTCACGAGTCCCTTCAGGTTTATAATCATAATCTTCTCTATCTTTAAATAATTTCGCATTTTTTTCATCAAAAAGATAAATATCACAAATATTTGCACCAGGAGGTGTATTTAAGGTCTGAACTGCACCTTTAAGAGAATTTTCTTTTTTAAGAAAAGTGGTTAATTCAGCTGCCAAGTTAAAGGTGTTTAAGGTATTGGTAATATCATTTTCTTCTCTAGAAGCAGTAAAAGTATAATGCCATTCCACAGTGTTTTTTGGTAATGATATTGGTACAATAATTCTACATTTCCCTCCTTTTAACAATGCATTAGACCTACTGTTTAGATAATATTTCTCTTCTTGGATTTTTCGTGATTTTAAAACCGAAACCTTCCTATATTGCTTGGTTTGATAGCCATAAGTAGTATCTTTTTTAGCTTTATATCCGATACTAGCTACCCGATTGTCTTTAGATTTTGTGCTAGCAATAATGCTATAAGTCAGTGCCTTTTTACTCTTGTTTTTGATGCGAATGGTATACAAAGACTCTTCTGTTAGAAGAAACTCCTCTTCTAATTTTTTGAAATTTTCTTCTTTAAAAACAACCTTATTTTGATAAGTTACTACGGCGATTTCAGCTATTTTAGCTCCTTTCTTCTTTTTAACAGCAATAGTTAATGTTGTATTTTTATAAGCTGGAAACTGAAAATTACGCTCACCAAATGCTGCTACTACAACAGTTTCATTAATCTCTTGTGCACTAACAACTGTTATTACAAAAAAACAAAATAGGAAAATTATTCTTTTACTCATCTATCTAAAGTTTGTTCAAAAATACTAAACGTAAAATAAATATGAATATTGAATTGCATATAAATAAAAACGACTTAAACAATAAAGCTTAAGCCGTCTTTTTTATTCTTCATGAATTACCAAAAAATGAAAAATAACAATCATATGTCATATTAAAACAATGAATACCTTAATCCTAAAAATGCTCTAATTCCTTGGTTTGGTGCATACACATAAGCAGGGTCAAAGGTTAATGCATAAGGATTATCTTGTGTTTTTAATACTTCTCCAGTAGCTACATTACGTTCCACGTTTTTATCAAACGGGTCATTTGCCCTAGCAATAATAAATGGGTTTCCTTGATTTGGTGTCCAATTCAGCAGGTTTTTAACGCCTGTATAGATCTCTAATCCTTTAATTCCATCATAAGTAAATTGAATATTTTGTAAACTCCATACTGGCGATTCGTCACTTCTAGGATCTAATTCTCCCAATACTGGCAAACGCATTGGTCCATAAATATTACCTGTATAATCAATGTTTACGTTCCAATCTCTAATTTTATAGGAAGCAGACCATGTACCTGAAAAACTCTCTGTTAAAATTTGCCTTTTTGTAACCCCATCATTAGTATTTCTAACATCCTGGTAGGTAGCACCAACCAATATTTTTAGACCATTAATTAAAGAAACATCAAGATTAGCACTAACACCAGTAGTAACAGCTTGTCCATCCAAATTCCCATATATAATCTGATCTGTATTGGTTTCATAATCTGGTAAAATCAAATTTGTAAAATGCGTATACCAGGCAGACATATCAAGTCCTATAAATGTACCATTATCTAAGTACATTTTTTTTACATAATTAAGATTTACATTATAGGAACGTTCTGGTTTCAATTCTTCTTTAACAATAACATCTCTTGATCCTGTAAGAGCAGCATGCTCTTCTGTAAACAAGTTAACCACTCTAAAACCAGTTCCAGCATTTAACCTTAAAATATCATTATCCCCAACATTCCATTTGTATGCTACTCTTGGTGTAAATATATTACCATGTCTCTTATCATAATCATAACGTGCGCCTAACAATAGTTTATGAGATTCAGCCAGTTCAATTTCATCCTGAACAAAAAGACTAGGGATCCATATTTTATCAGCGGCATTATCTACTCCACTTCCTGTTGCAGTAGTATTATCGTCATAATATTGATATCTTACTGCTGCACCAAAAAGCATATCGTGATCTTTTATTTTTTTATCAAATGTTAATTGCCCAAAACCAATACGCTGTTCTGCCAAATATTTTACATCACCATACACAGAGTTCTGATCATGATTGGTATATGAAAAAGTAAAAAGCATTTTTTCAGCTACTGGTAATTGGTAGGTTCCTAATATTTCAAATCTAGAGGTATAGATGCTTTCACCATATACTTCACTTCCTCCTCTATGCTTTTTTTGCCATTGCATTTCTCCTCCCCACCTGTCTTCGTAAAAGTAACGTCCAGCCAAAGAAAGCAATCTGTTTTCTTTACGTTTAAAATTCCATTTTTGAAAAATAGAAATACGATCTTGTAAGGTAACATCAGTAAAATTATCGTTGTTATTATCTATAGCATTATCATACTTATAATAGTTGGTTCCTAACAAAAGACTTACTTTTTTACCAATATTGGTCTTAAAACCCAAATCAATATTATGCTCTAACCAAGAAGTGCTACTTATATCAGCAAATAACTTAGGAGCCTTATCTGGTGTTTTTGTGATAATATTTATCAAGCCTCCCACAGCTTCACTTCCATAAAGCGAAGAAGCAGGACCTTTTACAATTTCCACTTGTTCAATTAAAGAGTTTGGAATCCCCGATAAGCCATAAACTGTAGATAAACCACTTACAATTGGCATTCCGTCAATAAGCACAAGAGTATACGGTCCTTCAAGGCCATTTATATGGATGTCACCAGTATTACACACATTACAGTTAATCTGTGGTCGCACTCCATTTACGTTTTGTAGGGCTTCAAAAATACTTGGTGTAGGATTCTTTTTAAAAAAAGTTGGTGTAAAAACCTCAACAGGAACAGGGCTCGCCGACCTACGTATTGCCTTTAAAGTACCTGTAACCACAACTTCTTCCAGATTTTTACTGTCAGCTAAATAAAAGTTTAACTTCTTTTTTCCACCAGCCGTAAGTGTTATTTTTTTCTTTTGGGTTCTAAATCCAGTATAGGAAACCACAACTTCATAGGTACCGCTTGCAATATTAGATATGGTAAAAATACCATCTTCATTAGTTGTTGCTCCTTTGTTAGTACCTGTCAACATTACGTTTGCAAAAGGTAAAGGGCCATCATCAGAACTGACTTTACCATTCAGAATTGCATTTTGTGCTAGTAAAGAATTCGCATAGAGGACAAAAGTTAATATTAGTATCTTTTTGAACATTATTATTTTGTTTGTGAAATATTATTTTTAGGCAAAGCTAAAAATTTGTTTTTACAAATAAAAATGTATTTTTGTAAAAATTATTTTTTATGACTTTTTCGGAAGAAAATTATTTAAAAGCAATTTATCACCTTGGAGAGGAAGCAACAGAATCTGTTTCCACAAATGCTATAGCAGAAATGATGGAGACTAAAGCTTCTTCGGTTACTGATATGGTAAAAAAACTATCCGAAAAAGGATTGGTTAGTTATAAAAAGTACCAAGGATCTAAACTCACAGAAGAAGGAAGGTTAATAGCGGTAAGAATCATAAGAAAACATCGCTTATGGGAATGCTTTTTGGTTGATCACCTCAATTTTTCTTGGGATGAAATACATGATGTTGCAGAGCAGTTAGAACATATAAAATCTAAAAAGCTCATTAAAGAACTGGACGCTTTTTTAGGTTTTCCAAAAAAAGATCCACACGGAGATCCTATACCTGATGAAAATGGAAATGTACCAGAAGTAAAAAAAATAATGCTTTCTAAGTGCTTCGAGGGGGAAAAAGGAGTATTAATTGGTGTGGAAGATTCTTCAAGCGATTTTTTAAAATACCTCAATAAGCTAAACTTAAGTCTAGGAGACGATATAGAAATTATAAATATAGAACCATTTGACAATTCTATGCTTATAAAATCAACGGGCAGAACCCTAACTATTTCGACACTAACGGCGAGTAACATATTTATACAACGATTATAAAAATTTCAAAGATTAATGGAGCCAATTTTAGATTATTTTGAAAGCATAGACCCAATTCTAGCAGCATTATATGCAACACTTTTTACTTGGGGACTTACTGCTGTAGGAGCAGCTTTTGTTTTCTTTTTCAAAAGCATGAACAGAGCCGTATTTGATGGTATGTTAGGTTTTACTGGAGGAGTAATGGTTGCCGCCAGTTTTTGGAGTTTACTTGCCCCTGGAATTGAAATGAGTGAAGGTGAAGGTTTTACTAAGGTTATGCCTGCAGCAATAGGCTTTGGACTAGGCGCACTTTTTATATTTTCGTTGGATAAGGTTTTACCGCATTTGCATATAAACTTTAAAGAAAGTGAAAAAGAAGGTATCAAAACACCTTGGCACAAAACCACGTTGCTGGTTTTGGCAATAACCCTACATAATATTCCAGAAGGCCTTGCTATTGGAGTTTTATTTGGTGGTGTTGCCGCTGGTTATGAAGGTGCAACCATTGCTGGTGCTGTTGCATTAGCTATCGGAATTGGTATTCAAAATCTTCCAGAAGGTATGGCAGTATCTGTACCTATGCGTAGACAAGGTGCTTCACGACTTAAAAGTTTCTGGTACGGACAATTATCCGCTGCCGTAGAGCCTGTAGCAGCTGTTATTGGAGCAGTGGCAGTAACATTTTTCACACCAATACTTCCTTATGCTTTAGCCTTTGCAGCAGGAGCCATGATTTTTGTAGTAGTAGAAGAAGTTATTCCGGAAACACAAAGAGATAAGTACACCGATATTGCAACACTAGGGTTTATTGGCGGTTTTATTCTAATGATGACCCTTGATGTAGCATTAGGCTAATATATTTATTGTTTTTTGGGTGTATCCCTCTTTACAATCGGGTCAGGCTATCCGCGCTACACGGTAGCTTGCTCCTATCCTTTACACAAATACTGCTTTACAGGATAATGAACGATAATATATGCAATTATCAGTTATTATTGTATCTTGAAAAATGACCTAATGATGAAGGTAGAGGAATTTTAAAAAACATATCTAAAATTATTTAAACATAAATCCTACATATAAAAAACACTGTCGCCATTAACTTACTTAAAAACAAAGGTAAAACTGTTTCTGTCTACTATGAAGACAGTCAGATTACAGTTTACAATATTATCAATAAAGCAAAAGCTTCAAAACTAGCTGATTTAATCTATTAATCATGAATAGTAAAAAAATTGGAATCCTACTTTTCCTTTCCATTATTAGCTTTAGTTGTAGCTCGGATATCTATAATCTGAATTATAAATTTAGAAATTCCTCTTCCAATCAAGGAGCTACATTAGTACAGATGGTTGTAGATAATAATGAACAAGGTAGCCTAACACAACATTACAACTTAAAAAAAACCTGCGATTATACTAAAATCCCATATGGAAAAATCAGCAGTAAAGATTGGGGGCTAAGCCCTATAATAAATCCAAGTACAAGAGTATTGGCTATTTATAGCTCCGTAGACTTTAGTGACGCAGCAATAGATACCTTATTAACTTTTGTAGCAAAAGGAGGCACACTATTTGTCGGATCTGTAAATAGAGATAAACGACTTAACTATTTTTTAGGGATAAAACCAGGAGCAGCTAGTACCGTAAATAGAACTGCATATGGATTTAATTTCAAAGCTAATGTCTTGCCAAAAACAAAAGGATTAAAATACCAGCACAATAAAAAAGAACGCCATAATGGACTTGCAGCATTAAATTTTGATAGCCAAACAGAAGTATTACTTAGTGCATTCAATAATGCTAACTTTCCATTATTAACAGCTAAAATAATTGAGAAAGGAAAGGTTGTGTATTTTAATTCTAACTTCTGGCTAAACAAACAGCTTAGAGGTATTCTGTTTTCAAGTATTTTATCTGGGTTAGAAGGTATAGCATACCCAATTGCAAACACCAGTACCATTTTTCTTGACGATTTTCCTTCGCCTTTATACAATGTCCATAAGGCTCCTATACAATCCGAACTTAATATTAAGATGGACAAATACGTACTTGACATATGGTGGAAAGACATGAAAAAATTAGCAACAGACTATGATATAGACTATACTGCTCTGGTTGCATTTAACTATAATGGTGTTATAAAACCTCCATTTACTTTTGAAGCATGGGATGCTAACAAATTTAATAGAGATGGTCAACACCAAAATAAAAGTACTTGGGTAGGAAAAGATGTTTTAAAAACGGGACATGAAATAGGGTTACATGGTTACAATCATGTTTCATTAGTAAAAAAAGATTGGAAAGGATCTCAATTTATGGCGACAGCATTAGAAGCTGCTGCAAAAAAATGGAAAATTGCTGGTTTTGGTTCACTTCCAACTGCATATGTACCACCATCTAACTATATCGATAGTATTGGTATTGTAAAGTTAAAAGAAGGGATGCCAAGTCTAAAATACATGAGTAGTGTATACAATGGTCAATTGGAAGATGGTGGTAATAGAGAGTTTGATCCAGATCCATATCATAAAGGATTATTTGATTATCCAAGGATAAGTAGTGGGTTTTTCTTAGAACCAGCTTCAGTATTTAACATAGAATCGCTTTACCTTTTTACAGGAATATGGACACATTTTGTTCATCCAGATGATGTTTTCCAAATTCCATCTGCCGAAAATGCAAAAACAGCAGGTCATTTTGAATACAGAAATAAACACAATCTACCCTGGTATTCAAAAAATGGAAAAACAGGATTGTTTGACGTCTTTAAAAATGAGATTATTGCTTTTAAGGAAAAATATCCTTTGGTCAGGTTTTTAAATGCTACTAAATCTTCAGAACTTGTTTATAGTTGGAGAACCTCCTCATACCAGCACGAAAACTATAATGGAGAATATTCTGTTATAGCTTTAAATGCAGATTTGGAAGAAAGTGCAAATTACTGGTTTGTGTACACAAGCCGCAAAAACGAAGCTAGCATCAATTCCTATCTTGAAGATCAGGCAAAAGAGATTAAAAAAACACCTTTCTTAGATGGTTTTTTAGTTTCGGTAAATACTGAATATCCTATAATAAGCATTCCCGATTTTAGAGAACAAAATAAAGATAGATTAAAAGCAAGCGCTCTGAATGCCAGTATAGATTATGACAATTATACTGTCAACCAGGAATTATTATTGCCGCTTAGAATTAGAATAAACAAATACATTGCTGATAAAAAAGTAGTAAAAGCGAGTGGGCTACTTCAAAAAACAATTGAAAAAAACACAACCTTTTTGCCATCGCTCTTTAATGAATATGCCAAATATATGGCATGGCAAGATAAGACAAAAGAAGCTTGGGACTTCTACGAGATGTATTATCAAAATAACAAAACAACAGCAGTACTAAAAAACAGTAATATTTTTGCAAAAAACGCATCATTTCCTGATCAAACCTATCAAGAAAAATGGTTATATCGTCAGATAGAAGCTGGAACAGATGATATTGCTGTTTTTAAAACATATGTTGCCAATTGCAATACCGAAAACAATACCGATCGTATTGAAAAAGTATTGCAACAGCTATACAAACTAGAAGAGACTGAAGAAAACAAAAAAAACTACTTTGTACATTTGTTAGATACTAATCCTGAAAAAATAACTACTGTATTTAAACATATTGATCCTTGTTTTGATAAAACATTAAAGCCTTACGCAACAAGAATAACATGGGTATATGCAGATCTCTTAAAATATGATAAAGCATTACAATATGCTGAATGTAGTACCGGTATTGATCAGAAAACAAAAGACTTTTGGTTGGTGAATTCTACAGCATTCGAAAGATACAAAGACATAGATTATCCTCGTTATATAGCACTTGCCCTAGCTAATAATGAAAAAAAGGCAATTGAAGCATTAGATAAAGATACACCATGTCGTGAGGATATTAAACATTTGTCTAAAGAAATTGCATTGGCTTATTCTTATGTAGAAAGGTATAAAAAGGCACTAGATTGGGGTGATTGTTTAGTTGACGGAATTGAGATTAGCAATCGATTATCATGGCTATATCAATCCAAACAATATCATCTAATGGCATCTTATTATAATAAATACATCAAAAATAACTTTAGCGATTATAAAACCATGTTAGAAATGGCTACCTATAGTTATTATGAAGGTGATCTTGCAACAGCTTTTGCTATTGGAAAAAACATTCCGATGAATGATGATGTAAAAAAGCTGAAAATTGACTTAAATAAAGAGCTTAAAAATGCTGATATAGCAACGCAAGCAAAAATACTACCAATAGGCGAAAATTTTATTTTCCCAAAATTAAAAAAAGATATTAGTGATGCTATTAGATTGCAAGAAGGAAATGCAATTAGTATTACAAGCCAAGGTATTAATGATAAAGACAATCCAAACAATCTTTCGTTTGCTATTAATTACAGTTTTTTGGATGGGAAAAGAAACATTCATAAATTTTCTCTTATCCAAAGCGATTATTATGAATTAGAAATGGATGTGGCTAACCCACTACAAGAAGACAACCTCCATCAAAATCTTGTTGGACTTGGTTATACTTTTAAAAGAAATGTAAAAGATAACTATAGTTATTGGGGTGGTGTTAATGTGTTCAAAAGCAAATTAGATAAGTATTATTATCATTTTAAAGCAGGAATTAACAAGGGAAAAGAAGAGCGATATACGGCAATTCAATTGCAATACTTCCCAGTTCAGAATACTTTAGGACATCAATTGGATATCTATAGAACACAACTAGATGTCTATACCGATTACAAATTGTTTCACTATATAAATGCAAGTCTGGCGCTAGAAGCCAATTATTATACCGATAGTAATTATGACGCTACATTAGTAAGTAGATTTCAAACACCCATATATCACAAAAAGAATGTGTTAAAAATAAGTCCGCTTTTAGAAGCAGCCTATAACAAAAGCTCGGCAGATGGTATACAAGTATTCCCATATTGGATTACTGATAAAAGAGTGTTTGGAGGAACAGGTTTAATTTTTGATTTAGGATCAGAAAAAACAAAATTCAACCTTAACCTGGAAGCCACTTATTTCTTAGAACAAAACGAAAATGATTTTCAGCGCTATACAGGAGAGCTAAGTTATAAGTTATTACCATTTACAAAAATAACGGGCTCCTATCAGTTCTTTACCATTGAAAACTTTTATTCCAATGAGTTTCTATTTGGATTGGTACATGAGTTATAGACCAAGATTGGACGTAAGAGATTCTTACTTCAAAAACACTATTCAATTTGGTTGCTAATCAAAAAAATATCGGAGCTACAACTCCGATATTTTCTTTTTATACTTGTGTTATTATTAACAAAATACAATATCTAAATCTTTACAAACTTAGACAAGCAGCCTTCAATACAAGGATAGCTTACCACTAAGTTAGCGCCTTTGATACTAAATCTTATTGAAGAATGAGACACTTCGCAATCAGTAGCGGTGATAACTCCATCAGTAATAGAATATGTTCCCGTAGTTGCTGCATCACTTGTTATAGACATATTGCATATAGTACCATTAGAGGTTAATACATTACTTGTTTTAAAGGTAAGCACCTTACTGCTCTCTACAGTTACATAATCGCCACTACCATCACCAGGATCGTTATAAACGGCTACAAGTTTCCAAGTACCAATCAATTCTGGAATAGGTTCAGTATCATCAGATTTTAAACAAGAGCTTGCAAGAGTTGCAAGCCATAAACATAATAGTAATTTTTTCATCTTATATTGCTTTATTGAAAGATGTAAGAATTACCATTTGGTTGCGTTATTATTGATAAAAACAACAGTAAATCAATGAAACAAGCAGTTATCCCCATATATTTTTCTTGTTTTTTTAAGAGATTGATGAAACTTAAGTATAACTAATTAGATGTATGTTTGACATAAAAACAACAGCGAATAAAAGTAAAGATTAGCAATCGTCTTAAAGTTTAGTTTGGCAATGTATGTGTAAAGTATAAGTGACCTATTTGCAGCAATTTTTTATACTTGTTACTGGATAGACTAGCTGTTTTATATACTGATTTTCATGCGGATAATCCATCTGACAATCGTCAACAAGACCAACATCTTTTACAACACCTTTTCTATTATAGTAACTGCCAAATAACAAATCCCAAAACGGAAAAATATTTCCGAAATTTTTAGCTTCCTCCATTTTTTTGCTATGGTGAAAATGATGAATCTGTGGGGTCACAATTAAATAATCCCAAAAACTTTTCTTTGTTTTGATATTTGCATGCGATAGGTATGCAATTACAACATGGGTAATACCAACCAAAAAAACAATCTCTTTACTAAAACCTAAGAGCAATATTGGCAACATTTTTAATACTGTATTCAAAAACATATTAACGGGATGTATCCAATTGGTTTTAAGCCAGTTTAGCGCTGTAGGCAAATGGTGTATGGAATGGATTTTCCATAAAAAAAGACTCCAATTAGAATTTACATTTCCTTTATGACTAATTCTATGATATAAATAAGGAAAAAAATCACCAATCAGATTTGCGATAACATATGTTGCTACAAATGGAATCTGATCCCAGAAATCTGAAATTGCAAAAAAATATTCTTGAAGAAATACAACTATATATAACACCAGCATTTTTCCTAAAGCATCAAATATTGCTATCGAAAAAATAAAATGTTTTAGATCTATCCAACATAGGTTCTTGTTTAACTTCCATTCTTGTTTCAAAGGAATTACCCTCTCCAAAACAAGTATATAACTAAGGGTAAATAAAAAAATGGAATAGGAAGCAATCTCAAAATTCCAATTGTTTTGGATTGTTAAATAGCTAAATATACCTGTCAAAATTAATAATAAAGGAATAACTGCAGCTGCAATAATTTTATAGTTCATTTGTTTACTTTTTCCTATAGTCGTTTGAAAGAAGTAAAAAGATGCACAATTATAGAAATAAATTCATTTTTTCCATTTCATTTTTTAGCTCGTTGGGAAGTTCACAATTATTTTTTAGTTGAAAATCAACAATTTGTCCATTATTATTGTATGATATATCTATACAGGTATTAATTAATTCTTTTAGTTTTTTTCTAGCTCTGAGAATTCTTGATTTTGTTGCTGATATGCTTATCCCCAATATTTCTGCTATTTCTTGTTGCGGTCTTTGTTCAATATCGCTTAGGTAAAGAGGTCTTCCGTATTTTTCTGGTAAATATGTTTCAATAATAAAGCCAGACAAATCACATACACAAGCACCTGAGTCTACTGTGCTTTCCACTAAATCAATTGGCATAGCGCTATATTTTTTATGCTTTCTATAATAATCTGCAATCGTATTTCTAGTAACTTGAAAAAGCCATGCTTTATAATTATTAATTTCTACCTTCTTATTTAAATTTTCATTGAGCTTTATGCCAACGTCTTGTAAAATATCATAACCAACATCTATATCATCAACTTTTGATTGGATAAAATTCAGCAAATAATCTTTATAATTGTCCCAAATTTTATTAAATACCATGATTTCTTTTTTTTGTTGGCTCAAACCAATCTTCGCGTTATATTTTATAATGCCTTTGCCTTAAATCTATAGCTTCTTTACCAAAAATAGATGCTTATTCATTAATGGTGCAATATTGCGCCATTCAAGCAGGAAACGTCATCTGGCAGATTAAATTTGCCTTTTTGATTGCTCAACATTAATTATTGCAATTAGGTAAATTTTGAATGTGTAAAACATTATTAATCACACATTATACCAGTAATATATCCATATAAATATACAAAAAACAATCAGGATAAATATGGCTATATCACCAATAGTGCAAATTGATATAAGCTAGCGTTTATAAGTGATTTAAAATCTCTTTTTTTGGTATTGATAGTTTTTGTTTTCTTCCAATAAAAAAATACAAAATAGCCCCAAAAACACTAGTAAATAGTACTACAAGTAACCAGATTATTTTGTTGTTTTCATCAAATTTATTTCTGAGAATATCAATAAGAGCAATAATTGTAGGTAAAATTATAATACACACAACTATTAGTAATAGTATTATTTGCCAAGGTCCAACCATTCCTGTTTTTTTTTAATCACTAAATTAATACGCTTTATTGCATTTTAAAGATCGGAAATATTAATCTTCTATGCTGTTTTTAGAACTCTCTATTGAGTTTAAGTATACTGTGAGACTTTTAACAGGTTATTACGCCTTGCTTTTCTGCTCCGACCTTCGTTTTTGAGAAATGTAAGATTTTTTATTTCCCATAATTTTACCCAATGTTCCTATTAAAAAAATTCCAATACGTTGTATAAAAACTGGAGGATTTTCCATCCATTGTTCTCCTTTTCTTGCCTGTATCATTGGCATAAGTTTTAGAAGGGGAGGAGCACCTTTTGTGTTCATTAACCCATCATAGTCCATATCATATAGCGATTTAATAAAACTTTCAAATTGTTTTGCAGGTTTATGTTCCGAAGTAAACAACACAGGATTTTGTGTGGCATTCCAAAAGGTATGAAATGTGTTTCTTGGAACAGTAGCACTTTCTCCAGCTTTGAGAACTTTTATTTTACCAGCGACTTCTACTGTTAGCTCTCCTTTAATAACGGTAAAAGACTCTTCTTTATCTGGATGAAAATGAATTGGAGGACCAATGTCGTTCGGTTGATTTTCAAACTCAAATGTTACTGATTCCCCTTTTGTTTCTTCAGTAGAGATTAAAACGCGTAATTTACTTTTAGTAGTTGGACTTATCCAATATTTGCTTTTACTTTTCATCGTATTAAGATATTCTAATCCTTCTTACAGTGCTATTAACGGAACAAAACGTTGGTTTATTTACCAAAATACTATAATTTAATATTTTTAACTAATCACTCTAGTTTATAACTGCAAATAACAGAATAACAGATGTTTAGCGATTTTATATTAATTGGTTATTACAAAAACCTGCCTATAAAGCTCTTTTTTGTATAAATATATGTAAATAAGCTTATTTGGCTCTCGTGGTCCCAATCATTTAGGAGAACTAAACCTGTAGGTTTTTCAGAACGAGAGCGAAACTGAATACTAGAAGGCTTAGTAATTGCAGCGCATAATTATTTGTTTTCTATTTTTCTTAACACATAATTCAATGCACTGTCAATTCCATTTTCATATTCTTCAAAAGTTTGCTCGATCTTATAATTTGGAATTACACCATGTCCAAAAGGAATATTTTTGCTCTCAAAATTAGTTGCAAATTTCAGTAAAGGAATTCTAACTTTCATGTTGGTATTAGGTAGTGTTAATTTTACATAGGAACCACTTGTTTGTCCATAAAAACCACCACCAGTTTCTTCACCAATAAATATGGCATCTGAGTGCTCTTTTGCAATTGAAGCAAACTCAGAGCCGCCTGAATATGTTTTTCCAGAAATTAAGATATATACTTCTCCTTTAAATGTGTTTTTCTGCGGTAAAACCGTAGGCAAAACATCTTTTTTCCTTAAAACTCTACCATCTTTAGACAAGTAGTGCTCTTCTTTTAACATACCGTAAAGTTCTTCTACGTCATCCTTATAATTAGTATGTTTTATAAAAGAATAATTAAAACTTGATGCTTCTACATATTTGTATTTAACATATGGCTTTTCCGTTAAATAAGAAAATAAATAATCTTCAGCACCTTCAGAACCACCTCCATTGTTTCTAACATCAATAATTAGATTTTTTGTTTTATTTTTTCTTATAATCTGAAAAAGACTATCTACTACGGTTCTAAAATCTAAATTTTGTTTTTTGTACCTCCCATAACTAAAACTATTAAAAATTAAAGTACTTGTCTTGGTCGAGGAGTCAGTTGAAAATTCAAAAAGATTCTTCTTCCTTTTGATAGGTCTTGGTATTTGTTTTGCAATTTTTTTTAATCCATTTCCGTCAACCAAAGTGAGGTTGATTATTTCTGTTTCTTTTGTATTCGGATTTAGTATTTTTAATTTGCAAATACGATCACTAAAATCTATGATATAATCTGTGTAATAATTTGAAAACCCAAAACGTTCCAAACCTTTGTATTTTCCTGTTACTGTAAATCCATCTGAACTTCTTGATGTATGATTAAATATCTTTTTGATGATACTATCAATATTAATATTATTAATTTCCTTAATAATAAAACCTTTAGTTTTCTTTTTGTTTAGATTATTGAGAAGATAAATTTGCTTTCCAATAACTTTAATCCCAAAAGGGAGAAACCTTGCCTGTTCATTATAAAATTTCCCAATATCTTTTGATGAACCTATACTTGAATGTCCTTCTTTATCTGCAGCAGTCACCAAAGAGATTATTCTAAAAAAAACATAAGAGTGCATCTCCTCTTTTATCTTATCTCTATTTTCTTTAAATATTTTTTCAAATTCAGGATAACTGGTATACCAATATAATCCAGTATGAGCTTCTTTTAATGAAGAAACCATTAAATCATAATCTTCTTTTAACTCTACTTCAGTGTAGGTATTTAGGGTGTTTTGACAATATAATATGTTACTAAAAAATGCTATTAAAAATAGAATATGATATTTCATGATTGTTGACTTTTTTATGCAAAGATGTCAATCAATATTCAGTTTCTATTGTAAAATATTGCAGTGAAAATACTAAATCGAATTTTGATAAACTAATGGTGTTACCCCTGTAAATCTTCGGAAGTCTTTATAAAAATGAGACGAATCATGAAATCCTAGATCTATTGCAGTATCAAAAATAGGTTTTCCATTTATTAACATTTTTTTGCTTTTTTCAATACGCTTTAGCAATATAAAATTATTAGGAGTTAAACCAGTTTCTTGCTTAAATAAACGTAAGAATTTGAATTTGTTTAATCCAAATTGACTAGCCGTTTTTTCTAAAGAAAACTTTTCTATATCTTCAATTTCGTTAATAAAAGTTTGAAATAGATTAGTTGTTTTTCTTTCAAATGCTTCATTTACTCCATATTTATTGACAAGTGATACCATTGCATAGAATAGCCTATTTTCAAATTGGTTTATTCCTTTATTAAAATTTAATGAAAGATAGTAAAGTTCGTTAAAAATGAAAGTGTCGTATATTGTTCTATTTTCAAAATATACGGACCTTCCGTTATTTATTGTTTTCAATACTTCAGGAGAAATGTAAAAAGTAAAAAAAGAATTTCCTTTTAGGATATCGCAAGGTGTTGCATGGATTTCATTTGGATTTGTTATCGCAAGCGTTCCTTTTGGTGCTTTTATAAATTTATTAGTAAGCTTTGTATTAAAAGTATTATCTAAAATAAGCGCAATATTAAAAGTATCATGTGTATGATTTGGAAAGTTTAGTGTGTGTGCTTTTGCATTAAGTAATTCAAGCCCGTCCAAAATGGGCAGTTTATGATAAGAGCTAATGTTTTTTTTATCGTATTGCTTTTTCACTATACTCGATTTTAATTATGTAAAACAACTACCTAAACACACAATTGGACATATGGCTACGATGTTCTCATCCCAAATATAAAAAAACATACAGCTAAGACTCAACAAAAAACAAAGAGTTTATCAATTCAAATTCCGATACTCACTTGGGCTCATTCCAGTATTAGCTTTAAACAACTTACTAAAATGATTAGGGTATCCAAATCCTAAGGCATAGGCCACTTCACTTATAGTTGAATTACTTGTCAAAAGAACATTTTTTGCTTTTTCCGTCAATTTAAGATGAATGTGTTCTTTAGCACTTTTTCCAGTTTCACTTTTGAGTAAGTCGCTCAAATAATGTCCTGACATCTTAAGCGCTTCACCACATTGATTGACAGTAGGCAAGCCTTTAGAACTTAACTCATCAGAAGCAAAATAATCTTCAATAAATTGTTCGAATTTAATAATATAATCTTTGTGTAGATTAGTTCGGGTATAGAATTGTCTGCTATAATATCGCTTGCAATACTTAAGAATAGTTTCTAGGTTCACAACAATTAAATCTTGAGTATGTTTGTCTATATTTTGACTATACTCCAATTCAATTGTTTTTTTTAATTGGCTAATAAATTCTTTTTCTTTTTCTGAAATTTGCAATGCCTCATGTGATTCGTAAGAGAAAAAAGAATACTGGCTAATACTTTTTCCCAATTCGGATTTTCGGATAAGATCAGGATGGAAGAGTAGTGTCCAGCCTTGACTATCTTTCGATATTTGTAAGTTTTGTGGAGAAAAGATCTGATTTGGACGGATAAAAATCATAGTTCCAGAATCATAATCATAAGAATTTCGTCCATAGTTAAAACTTCCTAATTCGCCCTCTTTTAACCCAATCATATAGAGATTCATAGAAAATGTTTTTTCCTCAAAATCGGTTATCAAATTGGGGTCTGCATGTTGAAAAACTGAAATTAATGGGTGTAGTGGTTTGTTTAATTGCAATAACTCATGAGCCTGAGAAACGGATTTAATTGTCGTTATTTCTTTCTTCATTTTTTTAAATTTTGTAATACATCCTCACAATTCCCCTTCTTGTTTTTAAAAAAACAGAGCCCAAATAGATCAAAAACAATGTTAAGTTTTAACAAAAAATCTATCTTAAAGACTCTGACTTTAGCATGCTATAATATATTGTTTATTAATCAATAGCATTAAAAAATGCTGTTATTTTTTCTGTAATTGGATTAACATATTCTGGTTTCCAATACACATCAAAATGATTAACTCCATCAAGAATCAATTGCTCTTTTGGTGCATTCACTTCATCATAAAATTTAACCGCATGTTTATAACCATGAGCTTCTGTACCCGTAGCTAAAAAGAAAGGAACCTCTTCGAGTAAATCAATAACTTGAAATACAGTCATGCCAAGAAGGTTTTCAATACCACTCATGTTTAATGAGTTTTTCCAATTTGGTGTAATACCTCCAGATTCTTTGTTTAAATAATATGCACGTGCTTGAATCTGACTTTCCATTACACCTGGACGTTTCATGTCTTCTTCCGTTTCAGGAACCATTTGAAAAAAAGTATTTTCTCCTGTTTCAAAAAGATGTTGACGCGCCTGAGAAAACATAGGAAGTACATTCTTCCTTATATTTACAGCCCCTCCTAATGCTGATCTCCAATCATAATATTCTCCTATATCTGGTGTAATCATTGCATAACCTTGGACTCTTGCATCCAATGCCGTTGCAAATCCAGCATATCCTGCGCCCATACATATTCCAATATTGAACACTTTTTCAGTATCTACTTGTGGTAGTGTACACATAAAACTAACAGCGTTTTTAGTATCTTCGATAATAGAATATGGGTTTTCCCAACAGGATGTACCTTCACTCTCTCCGAAACCTTTGGGGTCAAAAACCAAAGTTACAAAACCTTGTTCACTAAACTTTTTGGCATATATGCCAGCAGTTTGTTCTTTTACACCACTTCCTGGGCGAGTAATAACGATTCCTGGTCTTTTTTTATCTTCTTGATAATCTTTTGGAATGTAAACGAGTGCTTGAATTTTAACACCATTACAGAGGTAAGAAACTTTGTTCTCTCCTGCTTTAAAATCTGATATTGTCATTATTTTATTTTTAAATTAATAATTATACAAATTTGTGTCTTTAAAGAATAACACTTAGATACAAATCGCAGGAGTTTAGATATATATCGCAGTTTTACTAGTATATGTGTTTTTACATATTGTTGGTTTAGTATTGATTCTAAGTTTTTTGTCAATCGAATTATGTTTCCTTTTCATCCGAAGTTGGAATCTTGATTTTTAAGCAAGGTGCTAATCGAATTTGTCATTTTTTCAGATACTTCTTTTGAACTTTAAGGTCTCTTGCATCATGATGTTTAACCATTTCCATTGGCGAAAATGTTACCTAAAGTCATTATTTAGAAGTGTCATTTTTTACTCGTAAATGTTGGCAAGAATATATCCGTCATTATCGCAAAAGGTAGTTTGTCTTCTTTAGAATTGTATGCGCCTCCAGTAAATACTGCAACCATATTTAATTCAGGAAAAACTATAATATATTGGCCTCCGTTTCCAGTTGCTGTTTTGGAAACAAACACTTTCTCGTTTACTTTAAACGGAATGTTCCACCATAAATAACCATAATCTATTCCAGTAATCTTTGTTTTTGGCGTAGTTGATTCTGCTATCCATTTTTCGGATACGATTTGTTCACCATTCCACTTTCCATTGCTGAGTATTAGTTGTCCAATTTTTGCTATGTCTCTAGAAGTCATATACAATCTCTTTCCAGAAGAAATTATTTCTTTCTTGGAGGTATGTCCCCAACTTACATTATTGATGTCTAACAGATCAAATAAATATTTTTTGGCAAATTTGTCGATTGTCATACCCGAGGCTTGGCTAATTATTTCGGTTGCTAAAACTTGTCCCATTGTACAATATTTTGAAACATTACCTGGTTCATTAACCATTGACAAATTTAAAAAATATTGTAGCCAGTTGCTTTTTTTGTATATTTTATCCTCTTGCCCTTTAGATTTCTTATCCCAATCATTGCAATCCAAACCAGTTGACATTGTTAATAAATGTTTGATTGTAATTTTCTTTTTTCTTTCATCTAGATTTTTGGTCGGAGAAAGAGTTTTAAGATATTTTGAAATAGGGTCGTTTACATTTTCAATAAATCCTTTGTCTATTGCAATTCCCATCAATATGGATGTTATGCTTTTAGTTGTAGAACGAAGATCGTGTCTCTGGTTAGGAATCTGTCCATTCAAGTATTCCTCAATAATAATCTGTTCATTTTTCACCAATAAAACACTATGGATTTTATTCTCTTTATCATTCAGTTGGTTGAACAATTTATAAATTAAAGCTGTATCAATACTTTGTAACTTCAAATCATTTGTTTTCCATCCATCCTCTAAGTCTTTAGGTTTAGAATAGATATAAGAATCTTGCCCATAACAAAATCCGTTAATGAAAAAGATTATTATTAATGTTACAATGCTTTTCATAATAAAGGGTAATCTGCGTACAAACTCAATATTTTTGATTAAAGATATAGAAATAAGCGAAAATAAGCTTATTTCTACCTGTTTTATTTATACTGTTTAGTGTGCGAAAGTCTTGTTTAAAAATAAAATACTAATGTTATAATATTCGATAAAGGCTTTGCATAGGATACGTTGTTCTAAGCTGTTTATCGTCCAATGATTTTGTGCCGCCACAGTTCATAAAGATAACATTCTGTATTCCATCTGTCAGGATAATTTATTGGTAGCTCAAATTGAATTCGTTTCGCTTTTTCATAATCTGTTATCAATCCGAATTTATTTATGTCAATAGGCAGAAAAGTTTTATCAAATCCGGAATTGTTTGTTAACGCACTCTGTCCTCTACCAATTTCAATTAAGTCATACCCCATAAAAGAAAATTCAGTATTCAAATTTACTTTCTCACTTGAGGGGTCTTTAATTACAGCGAGTAAATTAAAATATTTTAACGAACTGTCAACCCTTTGTAGAAGATACTCTAGGGAATCACAAAATATTGTTGGTAATTCATCAATAGTTATATTATGGTCAAGATCTTCTTTTAAATTACTATCAAAACTATATGCTTCTGTATTTAATTCTGTATCTAGTGATACTATTTCGTTTAAATGCGTCAATTTTGACCATTCCATATGATTTTGCCAATAAGATCCCAGTTTATTATCACAAGAATATAGATTTAATGCTGTGTAATAGATTTTCATATTCATTGGAGTTGCTTAGAACGTCGCGGTTATGGTTAGTACAGGAATTAAGAATTGCTTAATTTCCGATTAAGCACTTAGCTAGAGTTTTTTATTTTGTTTTATCTTTTTTGTTTTAAAGTTAAATCAAAGATTTGGTGGACTCTATAAATATACACTAAACTTTGGGTTAAGTACCAAAACCGATATTAACTATAGTAACTGTTGTAACAGGTTATTCTTGCAATATCAACTTTTCAATTTTTGCATTATCGCTTCTGTTCTGTACGTGTTTTGAATCTTTTAGTAAAAGGGTGTTTTTTAATGAAGGAAAAATTTTGTTTGCTCGCTTTATCATTTTTATTCCTGGAAATAAAATATCTTTTTTTGCAACGATCAATGTAATTGGAGTTTTAATAGATAGTGCTTCTTCCTTTTTAATAGTAGGAATAGGGCTGAAATCCATATTAAAATATAAAAAGACCTTTGATAAGTAATTATGTGCAAATTCATCTTTTTCAGAAAAGAGAGTTTCCAAGAATTTTTCAAGATATTTAGTTTTTTGAGTTCTCATATATCGTTTCATAGGAATGAATATCTTAAACAATGCAATTAATGAGTTTCCATTTACTATAAATGCTGGAGCTGATAAAAATACCTCTTTGATATTATTTTCATTTTGAATCAAAGTTTTAAGAATTATTAATCCACCGAATGAGAAACCAGCCATAGTTACATTCTTCAATTCTAGTTTATTTATTATGTAATTTATCCATAAACCATAGCTATTGTCTTTCATACTCAATCTAGTTTCTTCACTTTTATTTGGTTGAGCTAAAACATCTATTGCAAATACTTGAAATTTCTTAGAAAGAGTAGGGTACGTTTCTAAAGCAATAGGAGCACAGCCGTTTGACCCGTGGATTATTAGTAATGGAGGTTTTGTTGAGTCTCCTACGATAATAATGTTGGTTCTTCCAAAAGTTGTATCAATTAGTTTGTATTTATAGTCTATTTCTAATTCATTTAATTTTTGATTATAAAGATTTAATATTTCTTTTTTTCCAAATTCTGATTTGTATAATGATTGCATTTTGTAAATTTAGGACAAATTTACTAATAATCTTTATTTAGGACAAGTTTACTAATGAGTAAAAAGAAAAAATTGATTCTAGAAGCTGCCAGAACTCTTTTTAACGAAAGAGGTTATAATCAAGTAACTATAAGAATGATTGCTTTAAAACTAAATATGAGTTCAGGCAATCTAAATTATCATTTTAAAAAGCGAGAGGATATATTTGAAACATTGTATTTTGAAATGGTATCAGAATTTGATGAGAGAATAAAAGATTTACCTAGTATTGTCGTGTCAATAGCCCAAATTAGAAACGATATTGAGCAAAGTATGAGAAGAATGATGGATTATAAATATTTTTGGACAGATTTATATAATCTTTTAGCTGTTAGCGATACAGTAAAAAAACATTTTCAAGAGGTTTATAAAAAGAGGATAGATGGTTGTTTGTTTTTGTTTGAAAAAATGAAAACTCAAAATTTAATGACTGATTATTCTTTTAAGCTTGAATATGATTTTTTGGCAGAAAGGATGATTAATTATGGGAATACTTGGCTGTATTCGACTGGACTTTATTCAAATAGTTTGGATCAAAAAGCACTAGACAACCAAGTAAATACACTTTTAAGTATGCTGTATCCATTTCTTGCTCCTAAGGGTCAAAATGAATTTAAAAATTTGTTACCAGAGTTTTTTGGTTAATGTATTATAGTTAGCTTGGATGCCAAAAACATTCGTTAAAGAATTGAACCCGTATTAATTATTGGTGGTGGTAGGTTTTCTTTTATTCATAACTATTGTTGGTAACAGTTTTTATTTATCTATTTTATTTTTCACAATTTCTAACAATTCATTTTTTGACATAAAAGTATTCATTAAATCTTCTAAATTTCCTTCGTTTGTAACTTCACTAAAAAAAACTTCGTGGTCGGTTCCAAATAATGTTGGATTTTCAGTATTCGGGTCTAAAGGAGTTATATAGAAATTGTCAGGAAAACTATAACTATAAAAAAGTTCTATAAAATCAGGTTTATTATTCTTTGTTAATTCTATAATTTCTTTTAGGTCAATATCATCGTAATCTATAAAATCACTATTCCATTCGTTATAATCATCAGTCCCTTCTTTGTATGGTGTAAATAACTTAGCTGTCCAGAACATTTGTCCAAAAGCTTCCTCGGTTAAGCAGTAATATTTTTCAATAATTTTATCATATAAAGATTGTCTGTCTTTCTCTAATAAATCTTTATTCTCATCTATAAAATCTCCTATACCATAAATAGGTTCTTCATCTTCAGCTTTCGCCCAAGGAGAGTCTGTTGGTTTCTGATATAAGACTGTATCAAATGTTATTGAAAGGATGTCTTCTTGTAGAGAATTTCCTTTTACATTATCAATATTGCCCCCAAGTTCTTTAATTCTATTTAATATTGATTGTTTCATTTATTATTCAGGTTTTTAATTGATGCCAATATATCGACTATGATTAGTACTTAACCAAGACTTTTTATTTTGTTTTATCTTTTTTGTTTCATAGCCAAATTTATTTCATATTTCCCTTGCGGAGACTATATAAATATCAATTAAACTTTGCGTTAAGTACCAGAATCCATATTAATTATGGTCTTTGTTGTATTTAATTTTATCATATTGAATAAATGTCAATTCAGGAATATTATCAGGGAGTTCCCAGTATTCATTATCTAAGATATCCATTTCTTTAGTATCATTTTCTGACATTAAATCATATAAATCTTGATAAGAAGTAAGTCTTTTATCGTCTTTGTACTTATTTATTATTTTGTATGCAGAAGTTACTATTTGTAATGATTTTGTAGCTTTAATTTTCTTAAGACATCTAATTCCGCTTTCATAACATTCAATTCCCCAATTAGTGAAAAATTGAAGGAAACCTCCGTTATTAATATCCATTTCTAGTTTCCACAATGCGGCTAATTCTTGTTCAGATTCGTTTAGTTTTGCCCAATCTCCATTGTGTTCGTTTAATTTTTCTACAAATTGAATTGTAAAATCAAACCATTCTTTTTCTAATTCTGAAACATTCATTTTTTTTAAATTAAATACAACAATTTATATATGAAATGTGGTGTGGGAGATTGATAATTGTAAGATTATAGGACTGCCGTACACCTTATTTTAGTTCGTGTTTATCAATTCAAACGATTCATTTACGTTTGCCTTAAAATCGCTCTTTCTATTTTTTTGAGTAAAAATAAACTCAAAAGTTGGTTCAAAATCCAAGTCAATAATTGTATCTCTGTTCTTATTCTTGTATTCAGATTTCTGTTTAGTAAAACCACCTGAAATTTGAACATTATACCATCCATTTTCAAGTTCAAAAAAAGGTTTATTCCATTTTTCAGGCGTACTCATAAGCTCGTTGGCTTTTTCCTCATTAAAGTCGTTTAAAAAGCACCAAGTAAATAAAATCACTTTTTTACTTGGTTACTTTTGGTAAAAATGATAAATCTACCGAATATTTTTTAGGGTTATTTCGGTCAATTAAAACATTGATTTTATCTGATTTTATTAAATCAGTAGGGTCAAACCAAACATTATCACTTGTAAAAACATGTAACTCAGATGTTTTTGGGTTTTCCCATTCTGAAACAACTACAAAAGGGGTTTTCCCATTAATAGCCATAGCTGGGTTGATCCTTACTCTCTGAAAATCAGTCTTTATTTTTATTCCATTTAGTTTAATATATTCTAGCGTATTCTTTTTAGTCATATTATATGCAATAATACTCCCTCCTATGATAAAAAACACCAGACCTAATGTTCCTAGTATAGTTGCACCTCCCCAAAGTGAAAAAAAATTTTTTATTTTTGCCTCATTTGGATATTCTGGGATGTAAAGAACATCTACCTTTTCATTAATATTATGGCTCGGAGTATTACTACTTGTTGATGATAAAAACTCAATCTGTGTGCCATTAGTATCTGTAAACTCAACTAATGACTTGTACATCATGGAAATATCAGAAGAATTACTAGAATCCGATCCTACATAATCTACTACTATACCTTGAGTTTTAATGGACTTTTCTATAAATTGGCTAGTATTTTGATAGAGAAAAAAGGCTCCTATTAGCATTCCTGCTCCTACAATTGTAAAGACGTTTTTTATAATATCTAGTATTTTCATTTTTGATAGTTTGTTTTTTATTTAAAATATTTAGTTAGTTTTCTTAAATGCCACAACGTCTCAGTATAAGAATAGTAAGGGATTAAAAAAGCACTTAATATTCGGTTTATTACTTAGCGAAATTTACAATTTTTCTTTCAAAAATAATCCGCAAAATTGTAAATTTTGCGGACTATGTTAATATGCTCAAACTTTGGGTTTGGCACTTAACCCTTATTATTTTTATACATTGTTATCTGTCTGGCTTTTAGACTATTCTTTTGTTCTGGTTTAAAAAGTTCAATGCATTTTTTATAGCGATTTCAGGATTTGTTGGTTCATAACCTAAATCAAGTTTAGACTTACTAATATCCATGTCTTGTTGGACTTTAAAGTACATTCTTACTTGATTCTTTTGGAGCATAGGCTCTTTTCCGTTAAATTTAGATTGAAATTCAAAAAATATAGCACTTAAATATAGCATCCATTTCGGCATTTTGAATGGTGTTTTTATTTTTTGTTCAGGAAATAATTCTTGAGCAAAATGTATTATTTCGGTTAAACCTATTGCTTTTGAAGTTCCTAAACCGTATCGCTCTCCATTTTTTCCATTTACAGACGCTAAATAACACCCTTCTGCAACATCCTTCACATTAACCCAATTTATAAAGAATTGGCTATCTGCGAATATTTCTTTGTTTAATACCATTCGCAACATGTTATGAGAGGGAGTTAGTTTGGTGCAATCCTCTCCAATCATTGCTGAAGGACAAACACTCACCATTTCAAGGCTGTGTTTTTTTGCAATTTTCCAAGCTAGTTTTTCACTATCTATTTTTGACCTATAATAAATGTTCTCTTTTTCATTGTTGTAAATGTCTGGGTTCATTGGTGAAGTTTTTCTACCAATAGCGGCTATAGAGCTGACATAAACAACTTTTTTAATTTTCATTTCTACAGCTGCTTCAAGAATGTTTTTGGTAGCTAGCATATTAGCTTCATAAATATCCTTTTCAGGGTTTTTTGTCCATAATTTAAAAACTGCAGCAATTTGATAAAGAGTATCAACTCCTTCTAATGCTTTTAGTAAACTTTTTTTATCGGCTAAGTCCGCATATATTGGCGTAAAATCTAACCCCATAAATGGAGCTTTATCTTCCAGGTTTCTTACAGTTCCTTTTACTTTAATTCCTTTTGTTAGTAGGTTTCTTAAAAGGTTATTTCCTAAATGTCCATTGACACCTGTTATTAACGATGTTTCCTTCATTTTCTTATTTTTAATATGAATTACAAAGGAAGCTATTCAATATAGGGTAAGAGATAACAATTGTTAGGAAATAGTCTGTTGACTTCTTAGACGACTAAGAGATTCAGGCTTCATCCCTAAATAGGATGCAATATAAATTATAGGGACATTCTGTATGATAAGAGGTTTTTCAGTCATCAATTTTTGATAGCGTTCATTTGCTTTTAGTTTCGCAAAACCTCTTATTCTTTCTTCTTTTTTTAGAATGTCATTTTTTAGAAATTTCATTCCTAATTGATACCATTTAGGGTTAAGAGCACAAAGTTGTTCAAATGACTCCTCTGATATAATACAGATTTTACAATCACTAATACATTGACTACTTTCAAACGATTTCTCATTTTTCAAAAGGCTATACATGGAACATACCAATTCTCCTTTACCTAAAATATCTGTAGTTATTTCCTCTCCAAGTTTAGAAATATGATGAGTTCTAACAATACCTTCAAGGATTAAATAAAAATCTGATGATTTTGTATTTTCTTCTATTATAAAATCCTTTTTTGAGTAGTTTTTTAATTCAAAATATTTTTCGATTGACTCATTATCATTTGTGTCAAAACTAAAGTAGTCTATTAGGTATGTTTTTAATTCTGGTATCATTTTTTTAGCTTACAGGTAACGTTTTGTGTATAAAACGTAGCGTATTTAAAAGTACAAATTTTCGGATTAGCACTTAGCCACATTTTTATATTTTGTTATTATCTTTTTTGTTTTAATTGCCAAATTTAAAAATTTGGCGGTCTTTTTAAATAAACACGAACCTTTCGGTTTAGCACTTAATAGCTATGTTTTATACACTTTGTTGAACTAAACCTAAAGGTAGCTTCCTACTCATTACGGAATAAATGACTACCTTATTAGTTCACTATAATAGTTTGAAACTATAGAAAAAAAGGCAAAAAGGAATATTTAAGACTAGCATCAAAAGAATTTATCCGCCGGTTTGCACTACATATTTTACCCAAAGAATTTGTTCGTATTCGTCATTATGGATTTTTAAGTACTACAGGAAAACGGTTGTACCTAAAAAAGATAAAAGATCAATTAGGCAAAGTCAAATTAAAAACAAAACCAGAGTTAAAACACCTAGCTTGTTCAAAGTGTAAACAAGGACGTTTAGTAACTATAGCTGTTTTTGATGCTAGAGGTATACCAAAACACTGGTTAGATAAGATAAAAAACATCATGTTAAAAAAATTAAACGCTAGGACGTAATAGTATAGCTATGCCTATAATCAAGATAGCAACATAAAACATTTGGTACCTGCTGATAATGAGTTAATTAATACTGAAAAGTAATTATTCAAACACTATTATACAGTACTATTTTACCTAAATGGCTTCAAAAAGAAGCATTCACAAACACAAGAGTATCTTCTCAAAACCCATAGCAATTAGCCAATGACTTTTTTGCCCGGTTCAGTCAACACGGTGTTCATGTTGGGTCGTACCGACCACACGAACACTTAGTTATTAGGTGTAGTTTTTTATTCTCTTTTGTTTATTAATGAGATAATAGCTTTAGTAAATTCTTCAGGTGCTTCCTGTGGTAAATTATGTCCAATGCCTTTAATAATTCTTCTTTCATATTCTCCTGTAAAAAAAACAGCATCATAATCTATTTCACTAAAAGGAACAACTCCGTCAGAATCAGCTTCGAGCACTATAGTTTGCACTTGTATTTTCGGTTGAATTGATAACTTTTGTTCCATCTCTTCAAATTTTGGGTCTCCATTTACTAATCCATATCGATGTCGATAAGAATGAATGACTATTTCTACAAAATCAGGATTATCGAATGAAATCGCGGATTCTTCAAAAGTGTCATCATCAAATTCCCAAGTTGGAGACCAATCGCTCCATAAAACCTTACATAATTCTTTTCTGTATTTTGATAATCCTAAACACCCTCTTTCAGTATGAAAATAGTATTGATACCAATATAGTTTTTCTATTACGGGATTAACTGGCTCTGTTGATTTTGCAATATTTTGGATGCAATATCCAGAAGCTGATAGAAGTCCAATTACTCGATTTGGATAAATTGCAGAAACAATACAAGCAACACGACCACCCCAATCATAACCAGAAATTAAAGCTTTGTCTATTGAAAGCTTATCCATTAATTCAATAAGGTCATACGCTAGTGCTGCTTGTTGCCCCGATCGGATTGTGCTGTCTGATAAGAAACGAGTAGCTCCAAATCCACGAAGATATGGAACGATAACCCAATAATTTTCTGTTGACAAAAGTTTTGTTACGTTGTCGTAAGCTCGTACATCGTAAGGAAATCCGTGTAGAAGAATTACTGGAATTCCGTTTGTGTTTCCGTTACATTCATAAGCAATACAGAGGTCACTTGTATTTATATATTTCAATTTATTCATTCATCTATTTTTGGTTTCATACAGCAAATTTAAAATTTTGTTGTGTTAAGTTCTTGAATTCATGAGTTCATTTTTTTATTACACCTAACGGGAGTCTGCTCACAAACTCCGTATTTTTGATTAAAGATATAGAAATAAGCGAAAATAAGCTTATCTCTTGATGTTTTATTTATGCTATTTTTAGTGTATTAAAGTCTTGTTTAAAAATGATAGGCGCTAAAAAGACCTTATAAGAACTAATCAATACCTTTAAAAGGTAAACAGCATCTTTTAGCCTTGTCTTTAACTCATTTATCCCGCAAATAGACACAAGTCTTCTAAGGTTATAGCACATCATCATTAGGTTTACTTCTGAGAGTACATTTTGTTTGCCTTTCATTAACGTAAAAGTAAATCCCCATTGCCTTTTTAATGTACCAAATTGATGTTCTGTAATTCCTCTATTTTAGTATTGATGTACTCAATATGTCTTTGAATCTTCTTTTGGTTAAAATTATTTTTCAATGCATTCTGGGCTCTTATTTTAAAAGAATCAATGGCAATGGTATCTCCAGATATTAAATTCCAGTCTTTAAGTAAACTCACAAAAAAGCGAAACGTTTTTTTAAAAGCTTTTGCATTATCTTTTCTGAAATAGGCAATGGTTCTAGCAGATGGATGAAGTCCTTTAATTAGCTAAATAACTTCCATATTAACTTTGGTGGCATGTGCTAATTTTCTAGAAGATCTTAACTGATTTTTGTAACCATAAAGATATAATTTAAGTAAATCAGAAGAATGAAAAGCAGGTCTACCTTCCGATTGCAAAACATCATTAAAGCCTAATTCATTTAAAGGAAGAATCCTTACAAAAAGATGAACTATTCTAGCCCAAGAATCCTTGCTTACATAAGAATCAAAGTTCATCATTATAAACTGAGATCTATCAAAACCCTTTATAAAATCCATATCATAATAGTGTTTGATTATACACTATAAGTTACAAAATAAGAAGGACTTATGGAAGTATTTGATAAAGAGTTTTTGCGCAGTCTGACGGTTTGTGTATGTGGAGTGCGGGATTAAAAGTTGCGAATTTTCAATTACGCACGGAGCCAATTCGTTTATTCATAATTTCAAATTTTCCGTCAATCGTCAAAGACGAATTGGCGGTGTTGCAACAACGAGCCGCAGCCCCAAGAACCGCTGAACCCCGCATTACATATACACTTTGTTGTGTGTAGGTTTTATTCATTTTTCAACAATTTATTAAGCTTAATAGTCAGATTATCGATATTTTGTTTTGTAATAATTAACGGAGGTAAAAATCGCAATGTGTTTTGCTTAAAACCTGATATAATTCCATCCTCAAATAATCTCTCGCTTAGGTTCAATCCATTAACAGAATCGTTTAATTCCAAAGCAAGCATTAATCCTTTTGCCCTAACTTCTTTGATTTTGTTGGGGTAATTGTCCTTTAAGTTTACCAATTGGGCTTTAAAATATTGTCCATTAGAGATACAGTTTTCAAGGACTTTTTCTTCTTTCATTATTTTTATTACTTCAAGTCCAATTGCACAACCCAATGGGTCGTTTTGATGAGACTGAGCATAAACAAATAAATCATCACGCAACCTTTCTACAATTACAGAATTAACTGTAACGGCACTTATGGGGTATCCATTTCCTAAAGCCTTACCTGTTACAACAATGTCAGGAATAATCTCATAATTTTGAAATCCAAACCATTTTCCAAGTCTGCCCATTCCTGTTGTTACTTCTTCTGCTATTATTAAGCAATTATTAGCTCTCGCCGATTTTGCTATTTTATTAATAAAATCATTGGAAGGGAATCTAACAATTTCAACCGAAGCTCCTCCCGTTTCCATTACAAATGCTGCAATTTCACTAAAATCAATGTTGTTTAGTGAGCTTATGTCGTTAAAATTCACATTTTCAAGAAGCTCGTTATCTGCCCGAATTTGTCCAAAACCGTAGGCACTTAGGTATGAATTACTAATTTTTAAAATTTTCTTTCTTTTGGTCAATCTTTGGACTATTGAGATTGATAAATTTACTGATTCAGAACCTGAACTTAGAAATACGCTTGCGCCATTTTCAAAACCAATCAAACGTTGCAATTCGTAAGATAATTTTTCTGAAAGCACGTTTCTAAATCTATATCCGTGATGGATTGATTTTCTCGATTGTTCCTCAATAATCTCAACAATCTTTTTGTGACTATGTCCAAGATTAGCGCACCATACTCCCGATTCAAAATCTATATACTCTTTCCCTTTAGAATCATATTGATAGCAGCCTACTGATTTCTCAATTATTCTATCACTTGATTTGTAAAATGGTATTATACTTTTGTTCATTGTTTATCTTTTTGCAGAGCGCTCTTTTAAACTTACACACAACGGGAGTCTGCGCACAAACTCCGTATTTTTGATTAAAGATATACAAATAAGCGAAAATAAGCTTTTCTCTTGATGTTTTATTTATGCTATTTTTAGTGTATTAAAGTCTTGTTTAAAAATGATAGGCGCTAAAAAGAGCTTATAATGGATACACTACAGCAAGCTGACCCCTCTTAGGGGCAATCAAAACGGCTATAAAAACAACTGTCGTTCTGTCTGATGCTGACCCCTCTACACTAAAAGATAGCCAAATTTGGGTTCAAAAATAGTTTTGGACGCTTTTGTATTGTTATTCTGAATCAAGCTGACCCCCTTTTGGAGTTGGTTTTGTATTATTCTGGAGGATATTGCCCCCTCTAAGCGAGTAATTCTTTATAAGATTCTGGACTATACTGACCCCTTTGGTTATTTGATTTTGGTTTTACTTGATGGTTTTAACCATCAAAAGATAGTCTATGGCTGGAAAACCAAAACGTATGAGTCTTGTAAAACAATTATTAAGAATGCACCATCAGGGCAAAGGCTATAAAACCATAGCCAGAATCCTTGGTGTGAGTAAAAACACGGTAAAGAATTATGTAGCCAAAGTTACCGTAAGCGGTATCCCCATAGCAACACTGCTTGCCTTAGAGGACCCTGAATTGGAAGCTTCACTTTTACCTGGGAATCCCGCTTATAGAGATGCTCGTTATCAGCCTTTAAAAGAGCAGTTAGACTATTACGCCAAAGAGCTCAATAAGGTTGGTGTTAACCGAATGGTTCTATGGGAAGAATACAAATCTGGATCTCCAGATAATCATTATTGTTACAGTCAGTTCTGCTCTGTTTTACGACAACATTATAAAGCAGGCAAGCCTTCTTTAAGCTTAGAACATCATCCTGGTGATAAACTTTATATTGATTTTGCAGGGAAGCTTTTATCTTATATCGATAAAGAAACGGGAGAAGAAATACCCGTACAGGTTTTTGTTGCATGTCTCCCTTATTCGGACTATGCTTTTGCCTTGGCTGTACCTAGCCAAAAGACAGATGATTTTATCCATGCCTTGCAATGTTGTTTAAAGGATTTATCAGGAGTCCCTCAAACATTGGTTCCCGATAACTTAAAAGCAGCGGTAGTTAAAGCCAGTAGATATGAACCTACCATTAACAAGGTTTTGGAGGATTTTGCCAATCATTACACCACTACCGTTACTCCTGCAAGGGTAAGGAAGCCACAGGATAAGGCATTGGTCGAGAATCAGGTAAAACTAATCTACTCCAGGGTATATGCCAAAATACGCCACCAGCAATTCTTCGATATTACTAGTTTGAACAAGGCTATTAAAGATAAAATGCAGGCACACAACCAAACCCGTATGCAGCAAAAGGATTACTCAAGGGTAGAGAAGTTTATTGCCGATGAGAAACAAACTTTATCACCGCTACCTACCCATGATTTTGAGGTGAAATATTATAAGAGCCTCAAGGTGGCGCATAACAATCATATTTATCTAGGGACTGATAAACATCACTATAGCGTGCCTTTTACTTATATAGGAAGGCAAACCAGAGTCATTTATACCAGAAGTATTGTACGAATCTTTGGAGATCGAGGGACGCTTATTGCAACGCATCCCAGAAGTTTAAAAAAATCAGGATACACCACCCAAAAGGAACATTTATGTTCTACTCATCAATACTATAAACAGCGCAGTCCAACATACTATATGCAAAGAGGGTATCGCCATTCTGAGACGCTCTATCAATACATTAATGCGTTGTTTAAACAGGATAAATACCCTGAACAACTCTATAGAACCAGTGAGGGGATCTTGAAACTCTCCAAGCATACCGATACTGGAGAATTTATCAAAGCCTGTGAAATTGCCATGCAATGTAGCAATTATTCCTATGGTTTTTTAAAACGAATCTTGGAAAATAAAATGGTAGAAGCTACTCAGGATGTCCCTGATGCCCCATTACCCAAACACAATAATATTAGAGGAGCAAACTCCTATAAATAACAACTTTAATTTTAAATCAATAGCAAATGACAAACATTGAAAACCACCTAAAACAATTGCGTTTAATAGGGATGTCCCATCGCTGGGAAGCCCTTATGGAAACTAGACAACATCATGAACTATCGCTAAGTGAAGGCCTAGAGATATTGCTACAAAGCGAAGAAGAAGATCGTGCCAATAGACGTTTTGAACGTTTAAAAAGAACAGCCAAGTTCAGATATAGTGCCACTGTAGAAGAACTGAGCTATGGCGCTAGTAGAGGGCTTAATAAATCTCAGATCACAGAACTGGCCACTGGACAATATCTTACAAAAGGAGAGTCTATACTTATTACAGGAGCCACAGGATGTGGCAAAAGTTTTATTGCCTCTGCACTAGGACATAGAGCCTGCGCACAGAGCACCAAAGTACTCTATTTTAATACTCAGAAATTACTGATAAAAACCAAAATGGCAAGACTAGACGGGAGTATCTTTAAGCTCTTTGAACGTATTGCTAAAGCTGGATTATTAATATTAGATGATTTTGGACTCACCCATCTAGACAAAAAACAACAAATGGATCTTATGGAAATTATTGAAGATAGACATGGAAAGTACTCCACTATTATTGCCAGTCAGCTCCCTGTAAAAAGCTGGTACGAAATCATTGGGGAAGCTACAATAGCCGATGCAATTTTAGATCGATTGGTGCATTCATCACATCGTATAGAACTCAAAGGAAATAGTCTTAGAAAAAAACTGTAATTTTGTCATGACTTATCTTTTTAATACCAAATCAGTAGAGGGGTCAGTATGACCAGAATGGGGGGTCAGTATCTATAGAATATCCATTATAAGAGCTAATGAAGGCTTTTAAAAGGTAAATAGCATCTTTTAGCCTTATCTTTAACCCATTTACCCCACAAATAGACACAAGTCTTCTAAGGTTATAGCATATCATCATTAGGTTTACTTCTGAGAGTACATTTTGTTTGCCTTTCATTAGTGTAAAAGTAAATCCCCATTGCCTTTTTAATGTACCAAATTGATGCTCTGTAATTCCTCTATTTTAGTATTGATGTACTCAATATGTCTTTGAATCTTCTTTTGGTTAAAGTTATTTTTCAATGCATTCTGGGCTCTTATTTTAAAAGAATCAATGGCAATGGTGTCTCCAGATATTAAATCCCAATCTTTAAGTAAACTCACAAAAAAGCGAAACGTTTTTTTAAAAGCCTTTGCATTATCTTTTCTGAAATAGGCAATGGTTCTAGCAGATGGGTGAAGTCCTTTAATTAGCCAAATAACTTCCATATTAACTTTGGTAGCATGGGCTAGTTTTCTAGAAGATCTCAACTGATTTTTGTAACCATAAAGATATAATTTAAGTAAATCAGAAGAATGAAAAGCAGGTCTGCCTTCCGATTGTAAAACATCATTAAACCCTAATTCATTTAAAGGAAGAATACTCACAAAAAGATCAACTATTCTAGCCCAAGAATCCTTGCTCACATAAGAATCAAAGTTCATCATTATAAACTGAGATCTATCAAAACCTTTTATAAAACCCATATCATAATAGTGTTTGATTATACACTATAAGTTACAAAATAAGAAGGACTTATGGAAGTATTTGATAAAGAGTTTTTGCGCAGTCTGACGTGTTTGTATAAGATTTTTTGCGTGTTTAAGCACCTAATTTAGTAAATACAAGCCAACTAGAAAATCCGCGAGGATTTTCGTGAGTAGGCGAGTACAAGCAATTAATTTTGTACGGTGTTACCTTTTCGTTGTTTTTAATTTATCACTTTGTTAAATGTTAGTCCTTTCCAAGTTGCTTTTTCCACCATACTTTCGGTTATTCCAAATTGGACTACTGAACCATTTCCTCCCATATCGACTCTAACAGCATTTGTTCTGTGTGGGGTTACTGTATTAGATATAAGGTTTCCAATTGTAATGACCAATTTATTTTCTTTAACTTCTTCCACTAGTAACGTACCAAATAAATCACTTTTGTAAGTACCTATATAGGAAGAGAAAGGCAATTCAAGCTTCCAGGTTCTTTTTGCGTTTTTAATCATATATTCAGTATCTGCTTTTCTTTTTTTAGTGTACTCTTCGTGATACTCTTTTAGTTTTTCTTTATAGTGAGTATTTAGGTTTTCTCGTTTAGAGAAATAATCAAATACATACGCACTAAGGAGCATATTAAGATCATAACTAATTGCTCCTTCATTTGCCATTATAACAACACCTACTCCGGTTTCTCGCACGAATGAGAATTGAGGATGCATGCCTGTAAAACTTCCAAAATGATGCACTAGTGTATCTCCTAAAGGAGTCGTCGCGATGTTCCAACCGTAACCATAACCGAATCGTTTAAGGTCGTACCACATTCTATTTTGCACCACTTGTTTTAACTGACTTTTCTTAATTAAACTTGCATCAATTATTTGTTCTCCATCGATTTTACCATTGTTTAATTCTACAATCATTAATCTTGACATATCTTCAGCAGTTGATAGTATACCCCCAGCGGCATGCATTGTATTATCCTTTTTTTCTAAAAAAAGACGGACTAATTTATTTTCATCATTATTCTGTGTATGCGGTTTTGCAATTTCCAAACCTTGCTCAATAGCCGTAGACATTCGGGTACTCGTGTGCTTCATTTTTAAGGGTTGCAATACTTCTTGCGCAACCAACGATTTCCAATCAGCTCCCAATTCTCTTTCCATAATCATTCCTAAGATATTGTATCCTAGATTGGTGTATTCAAATTCACCAAAGGGAGCATTGATATTTACTACGGTGAATTGCGCGAGTTCAGCAAGTAGTTTTTCCCTGTCGTGAAAACCTGTATAGGCGGATACAATTCCTATTGGGTTATTTTCTATTCCAGAGGTATGTACCATTAAATGCGGAATGGTGATGCTGTCCGCTTTAAGTTTTGGGTCAAAGTCAATCTCTGGAAAGAATTCAGCAAGTGACTTGTCAAAGTCAAGTTTTCCTTTAGCTTCAAGACGTAAGGTTGCCATTGCAGTAAAAGATTTGGTGATTGAAGCGATGTAAAAAAGGGTATTCTTACTAACTTTTATGTTTTTATCTACATCAGCCATTCCGAGGTATTTCTCAAATATGATACGGTCGTCTTTTACGACCGATATAGCCATTCCATATTTTGTTCCAAATTCGTTTGTAGCTAATTCTATGAAATTAGTATAGGCTTTATTGAACTCAGAATAGTTGGGTTTCTCTGTTTTTGTGCAAGAAGAGAATAAGATGGTAGATAAAAATAGTGTTATTATTGTTTTCATAAATGTTTGTTTGTAATAAATATTTTAATTGGGATACAAAAGTATATTTTTAAAATTTTTAAAACTTGAACAAATTAAACATTTAACAAAGTAGATATTTTTTTTGGAGATAAATTGGTTGATTTTTTACAAGTTCTTGAAAAGTGACTATGGTCAGCATATCCCGTAGAATAAGCGATTTCGGTAAGATTATTGCTGTTTGTAATCATTTCGGAAACAGCAAAATGCAAACGTAATTGTTGCTGATAGGCTTTGATATCAATGTTATAAAACGCTTTAAAGGTTCTGCCCAAATGTACAGGGTGCATATGTACTTCTTTTGCAAGTTGGGAGATTTGTAAAGGTTCTAAGAATTGAGTATCAATAAGTTTTCGGATGTGTTTTATTTTATCGGGAATGCTTTTTTGAATTTGCCTTTTGTTTGTTATGACAGTAATATTGGCTTTAAGTTCATCAAGGCTCTCTTTTTTGTTTTTGCTTTGAATGACTTTTAAAAAACACTTTAACAACATGTTTTGTTGAATGATTTCCCAATTATTAAAGTCAAAATTATAGTAGTCCCAATCATATATTTTTAAGGATAAAAGTGTGCAGTTTTCAGTAAATTCATCCCCGTGGATTAATGCAGCAGGCTTGATTAATACACTTCCTGGCTTTACAACTCTAGTTCCAGTATTGGTGTGTTCGATAAGGTTTCCTGCGAGCAATAAACTAACAGTTAGATATTCGTGGTCATGAGGAAGCAAGTCGCTTTCTACTTTTTTATAACTCCGACGGCTGATTTTTATTGAACTGTCTTTGAAATAGGTAAAGTCTTGGGAGGTTTGTTTCATAAAATATAAGGGAGATATTTTTTTACTGCTTTTGATGTTATAGTATAATAAATCGATTTATTGTGTTCAATTATTGAATTTTCAATTTTTATTAATAATGAAAGGTAACGTCCAGTATAAGAATAGTAAGGGATTAAAATGTACTTACTTTTCGGTTTAGGACTTAGCCAAATTTACAATTTTCGTTTTAACTTTTTGTATTTAAATCGTCAAATTGTAAATTTGGCGGACTTTGTAAATATGCCTAAACTTTGGGTTTGACACTTAACCCTTATTATTTTTATACATTGTTACCTGCTGGCTTTATTCAGTTTATTTTCGTTTATCTTTCCGATACAATATTTTCCAATTTGTATTAAAATCAGAACGATAGCAACAACTGCTGAAAACCAAGCAGTATTATATACTCCGTAATAAAATTGGTTGATTGGTATAAAACTCGAGAATACCGTTCCTAAAATAATTAATATTAAAAATGTTCGGATTGCTGTTTTAAGCAAACTTGGTTTAATAAGCATTTCATAAAATCCGATTATAAAAACAAATAAAAATAGCGAGTCGTATGTTAAATTCAGACAAATTAGAGAATCAAGGTCAGGGTTTGCTTTTTTCCATTCTTGAAGTTTATAATATTCTTTAAAAGATAGTATCAATTGAACAATTATTACAATTACCGAAAAAAGAGGTTTATAAAATTTCATTTGTTTGAGTTGTGTTGCTTCCAATTATCTACTCGTTCAAATATTCTGTTTCCAATTTCCAATCCGTTCAATCCAACCAAATCATCCCAGTCACAAGTCGGTGCAAACCAAATCCATAATTCAGATAAGTCTGTACGATTGCCATATTCAATATCATCAATATAATCAACAAGATGTGAGTGAAAATCTTGGGCAGAGTCAAATCTGTTTGAATATCCATCTTTAAATTCCGCTAAAATTTTCTCAGCTTTATGCAAGTCCTCGATAAGTTCAACAAACTCCCATTTTTTCCAATATTCCACTTTTGAAAGTTTTTTAGGTTTGTTCTTTAAAAAGCGGTTTATCATTTTCAGTGCGATGTTTTTTAGCTTGCAGGTACTATTGGATAAACGCAGTTTATTGCGTTTGTTTCTACTATAGCGTATTCCAAATATAAAAAACAATACAGACAATAAACTTTTAATTAAAAAAACATGCTGAAAAACTACTAAATGGAGTATCTAAAAAAACCTGCACTAACAACAATACAAATTACTGGGGCAATATTGTAAGTTACCTTGCCAATAATACAAGTTGCTGGAGCGATAATTTGAATTGCCTTGCCAATAATTTGAGTTGCTGGAATGATAATAGGAGTTGCCTTGCCAATAATATCAGTTGCTGAAGCAATAATAGAACTATCTATTAGAAAAAAAATATCAGTATTACAAAGGCAATCATGCTATCAAGGCTTTTCCAACTCTTTATCTATAACAGAATAGTTATCTCCAAAAAACTTTCACATTTTTTAGTTGATTTACCCTTCTATTTAATAACCGTAATACATTCAGCCTCTATTTGTTTAAAAAGACTCATTCAATTTTTTGATATTAGCTTATAACCTTAGGTATTATTGTTGGCATTTTTCATCATTTTATTAATTATTGTTAATGCTATAATAATGATTAGCACAAGAATTAAATGGGAATAAACTTTTAATCTGTCTTAAGATTTAAATACAATTGACGCCTAAAACCACCTTCATTAAAAAGAGCTCTCATTCTTTCTTTTTGTCCTAGTGTAAACATCGTCATGGCATCATCAGCTACATAATCCATAAAATTCATAAACATATCGTTGCTGCCACAAGAAGCTTGCGGATGTGTTGGGTGTCCAGAATAGGATTCATATTGTGTAGGTGTGTCATCTACTTCGTCCGAAGTATCACAATTTTTTTGGCCTGCATAAATATGTATTAAGTTTAACCAATGCCCAATTTCGTGCGTAGCAGTTCTTCCTTTATTATTATAGGCAATTAATGGTTCTATAGTTCCAAATACCCTTGGATCCATAACAACACCATCTATTCTAGCATCAGACCCTGGCGGATTGGCATAACCTGGTAAACCCAAATCGCCAGAATGATTAGAAGAGTCAGCAATCCAAATATTTAAATACTTATCATTTGGCCAAGCATCTTGTCCTCCTTCATCGGTAAAATACAGTTTCCGTTCCTCAATAGCTTCACCATGATCTTGTCCATCACCAGCAATTACCGTACTTTCTGTTCTAATAATCCCCGTGGTTGCATTGCCATCGGGATCTACTGTTGCCAGTTTAAATTCGATACCAATATCAGCAACCAAATCTATAAACTCATCAGGCGTATTTACATGATCGGGATTCAACTTCCTAAAATCTTCATTTAAAACAACTATTTGAGATTGTATTTTTGCATCACTAATTTCAAACGGCTCTGGAGTGTAATTAATAACATGAACTACAATTGGAATAGTAATCACCTCATTTGAAGGCACTGTTGGAGCTTCCTTAGATGGGGTATCGTCACTAGTAGAGCAGGATATTGCTAAGATAAATACAAGAAGTATTGCTAAATTTTTATTCATGGGGTTGTTGTTTTATGTATTCTTCAGGATGTAATGTATTTATACAGGTTTAGCAACCAAAAAAGTAACTACTAGATTAATTGTTTTCTTATAAGATACAAAATAACTTAAATGGTTGCGCTAACAGTGTTGTCTAATTTCTGTTAATTACTGGATTGTTGTTTTTTAATAATTACAAGCCTTTATAAAACTTATAAATTTTAGGGTTCAAACCACTTGTTGCTTCTAGTAATGCCTCAGAAGGGTCTCCATAGATTTCTAAATCGAAAGAGGCAATCTCAATAAGTTTACTAGGCAAACTGCCTAGGTTTTTTAAATGGGTAAGCATGCCATTAGAATTTTCAAATGCTTCTTCTACCACACATAGATTATCGCTAAAAAACCAATCGTACTTATGAGTCGATTGGTCTTTTTCTTTAACAACCGCAATGCATTCTGTTGCTATTTGCTTAAAAAGATCTACTTTGTTTTCTTCAATTTTAAAAATTGCTTTTGCTCTTATCTTTGTCATTTTTTTACTTTTAATTGTTGGCATCTGTACTATGCCGCTTTCCTACCTTTCCAATCGTTTTTTAAATATTTTAAAGCTTCAGTAAGGGCTACTTTTGATGATTTAGGATTAAAATCTAATTCTTTTCTTGATTTACTAATGTCAAAATCTTGGTTTAGGCCATAAAACATATCTATATAATGTCTTTCTAAAAGCGGTGCTTTTCCTGTAATTTTACTTGAGAATTCCATTAATCCAGCTACAGAATACAATAAAAATTTAGGCATTTTTTTTGGTATCTTTAATTTCAATTCAGGAAATAATTCAGCCGCTATTTTTACACTTTCTTGAATGGAGGTATGTTCTTCATTTGCTAAAATATAACGAGATCCATTTCCACCTTTTTGCATGGCATTATAAGCTCCTGACGCCACATCTTTTACATCAATCCAATTTAGGGATATATTGGTATCTACTGGGATTTCGTTATTCAGAATTTGACGTACCAAATCGTTAGAGTAACTCAATTTGTGTGCCTCGTTACCAATCATTGCAGAAGGTAAAATTAAAACGGTTCTAATGCCATATTTTTCACCCAACTCAATGGCAAGTTTGTCGGAATCATTTTTAGAATTGTAATACCAGTTTCTTCGATCTTTATTATATCCGTTATCCACATTTGCAGGTAGGGTTGTATAATCCAAAGAGGCTACAGAACTTACATATACAATGTTTTTAATACCAGCCTCTTTTGCCATATCAAATACATTTTGTGTTCCTTGCACATTGGTATCATAAATTTCTTGCTTCGGGTTTTTTGCCCACATATTAAAGTTTGCACCTACGGCATATAAATTGGTAACGCCTTCAAATGCTTTTTTAAGTGATGCCCTGTCGGTGATATCTGCTTGCACAACTTCACAATCTAAGCCTTCAAAAGCTTGTTTGTTTTTTAGGCTTCTTGTTGTTGCTCTTACCTTAATACCTTTAGATAATAATAATCGTACTAAGTTGTTTCCTAAATGTCCGTTTGCTCCTGTTACTAATGAAATTTCTTTGCTCATCTTTTTTGTTTTTATGATGGAGCAAATGTCAGTACTTTTTAGACCTTGGAAAATAACATTTGTTAGAAAGTGATTTGTTTGCGAATACGACTTAAAGATTGTGGTTCCATTCCAAGAAAGGAAGCGATATTCTCTACCGATACATTTAAGGCCAAATGAGGAGAAGTTTTTATAAATTTTTGATAACGTTCTTTTGCCGATAGTGTTTGAAAATCCTGAGCACGTTCCAGTTTACGATCTAGATGTTCACTGGTAACAATCTCTACATAGGTGGTCCAAAAATCTCCAGCTTGTCTTAAAATATCAAAGTCTGGTTTAGAAATCTTTAATAGTTTACAATCCGTAATCGTATCAAAATAATCTAATGAAGGTGTTTGGTGCATAAAACTATCCAAAGAGGTAAAATATTGGTTTTCACTAACCAGATATTGAATAATTAGTTTTCCATCTATATTTTGATAGCCTTTAACAATACCGCTACTCAAAAAATTAATATAGCCTTCTGTTCTTCCTTCTTTTAAAATATTGGTTTGTGCAGGAACTTCCTCGTATACAAAGTGCTTTTCTATTAAATTAGCCTCGTCTGGAGTAATTGTAATTCGTGATTCTATATGTTTTAGTAGGTTTTTCATAAGTTTGGATTGTAATGGGGTAATGCTAGTAACAAAATAATGCTATAGCATTTATAATTAAAAATTCACTACAAAGATAAAAAACATCCAAACAATATGGGGACAGAACATAAGAATACTACGTTAAATTTATGCTTATTCCCATATCATAATTTTGGACGATTCCATATTAAAACTATAAGAAATTAAAGAGCAGAATAGTTCCCCATTTCCTTTAAAACTACGTTTTATAGAATCCCCTTTAAAGGGGTCAATAAAGTTATATGTCATATTAATCTTATCTTTACAACAAATTTTTCCTATTTTATTAGGCCCAAAATGTTACTATGCATAAAATCGTTCATATTAATAATAGCATATACCTACTGCTTTTTTTATGCTGTGTTTCTATTTCAAATGCGCAAACCATTGATAGTCTCTATTACGAAAACACTTTAAAAGATCTTACAGATGAGATAAGAAAAAGCCTAAAAACAGCAAAGCCAAAATTATTAAACTTGCTAAATAAGGCAAATAGTGATAATTATGATGAAGGAGTAATTGGTGCTTTACAAGGTTTAGGCTTGTATTATATTTACTCTGCAGATTTTGATAATGCTACTAAGATTTTGGATAGTTCCATACAAATTGCAAAAAAGACTAAAAACATAAAATTGCAGGCTTTCGGCATTATTTCAAAAAGTATTGTTTCTTATCAAACCAATAGGCTGCAAAGAGCTTTGCAAGAAAATATTGAAGCAATTCCCTTACTTGAAAAAGTAAAAGATTCTTCTACTCTAGCTAAAGTTTTAGGGAATATTGGAACCTTAAATTTAGATTTCGGTAATTTTGATATTGCAAAAACATATTATACAAGGTCAAAAAAAATGGCTCTTTTAACTGGAAATGATATCAGTTATCAATTAAATAGTTTTAATTATTGCCAATGCTTTTTAGATGAAGAAAAGAAGCCAGTAGCCCTAAAATGTTTTAATGAATTATTCAACTACTTAAAGACTTCTAATTCTGCATCATCATTAAGGACCAATACTTTGCTAGAATCAGGAAGATTGGCCTGTAACCCAGACAATGTCACTTTAGATGTAATACTAAACAACCTTAAACGAATTGAGTCAAAAAAAGACGAATTGCCACGAAAGGTTATGGATCAGACAACACTTTATAATAATTTTACTCGGTATTATTTAATAAAGGGAGATACGAAAAATGCACTAAAATACTTGAACAAGAGTAAAAAAATAATAGGGAGTAACCATAAAGACAGTTTTCATCAAGAAAGAATATTAAAACTTGAAGCTTCTTATTATGAAAAAAACGGTGATTATAAGAAGGCGTTTTCAACCTATAAACAGTTTGTAAAGTTAAAGGATTCTATTAAAAACAAAAAAAGCAGTTTTAGGATTAATGAATTAAATGTGCAATATGAAACAGGAAGAAAAGACAATCAAATTAATCTGCAGAAGATTAAGTTACAAACGCAAGAGAATTTAATATTAAAAAGACAACGTCTATATAGCATTATTTTTATCTCTATCGGTATTGTTTTAATAGGCTTAGTTATTCTATTAATCATGTATAAAAGCAAGCAAAATCTAAAAGCTCAAGAAATAAAACGATTAAAAATAGAAAATGATTTAGCCAAGCTAGATGCTATAATAGAGGGTGAAGAAAAAGAACGGAAACGTTTGGCTCAAGATTTACATGATGGTATTAATGGAAATTTGGCAGCATTAAAATATAAAATGTCTTCAATTGGTGATGAGAAAATATCTGAATCTGCCAAAGAAATCCTTTCTATTTCACTAGAAGATCTTGATTCATCTATACACCAAATACGAGACATCTCTCATAATTTGGCTCCTCCTTCCTTGCTTAATTTTCATTTGGTAAAATCGTTAAAAATATATTGCGATAAAATTTCTGCATCCAGTAATGTTACTATTGAGTTTTACTTTTATGGAGCACATTTAAAATTAAATAGTTCTACAGAAACCGCCATTTATAGAATAGTACAAGAATTAATAACCAATATTACTAAACATGCAAAGGCTTCGAATGCTATTGTTCAAATAAATCATCATACAAATAGTTTGCACATAACCGTTGAAGATGATGGAATTGGGTTTGATTATAAAAAAAACAAGCTTGGTATGGGCTTAAAGAACATTCAATCTAGAGTACAATTCTTAAAAGCAGATTTAGATCTTGTCTCTAACGAAAAAGGAACAACTATAGCTATAGATATTGATACAACTAATCTTAAGTATTCCTCAAAAGCAAACTATTCAGAAGACAAAAAAGAATAGCTAGAACAAGTTTGTTCTATTTATGATATTATCCTTTAGCATGCTCGTCTACTGTATTGTGTACTCTTTTTTGTTAAAATCATAATTATGTGTTTGTATTGCAGAATACAACAACAGCCTTATTCGCTTGGTTTGGAAAATTTATTTCTAAAATCAAAAGCTACTTCTGATGAACCATTTTTTTGCAGATAATCCAATTTATCAACTGCTTCTTGTACCGTAGGAAATTCACCTTTTGGAATCCACCACATTGCCGTATATACCTTACCATAAGTATGAAACCAATCTTTTCTCTTTTTTAAGAAATCGGTATGAAACGTTTTATATACAAACTTTTCTAAGGTTTCCACTGTTTCCCATACCGATATATTTACAATTACCTGTTCGTCATTATAAGGGTTGAAGCTAGTTGCATCATTGTTTTCATCTTTCAATCTCCAAACAAAACCTGTACTATTTTCAGCCAAATTATTCACTCGATCTAAATTATCCACAAATTCTTTCATAATTGGATCATCAATATTTACTCCTTTCATTCTAGCAATATTAATTTCTGCAAGTTGGTAATCTCTTATCATATTCTATTATTTGGAGTTGTGTACTTTACATTATCATCAATGTTTTTAATAGGACTTATATTTATAACTACAGCATAATATTATGCTCTCCAGTTGGCTCTAATGGTTTGGGTAAGTCAGTTTCATCAAGCATTTGCCTTATGTCTATCTCTATAGACCTTGCCATTGAGGAAATAGGGACATCATTATATAAACCTTCAAAAGGATTTTCTGAATACTCGCCAATCATTTCCATCAAAATAAAAACCCAAGAAACCAGCATTGTAAACGGAATTGCAAACCAAGTAGAATAGGAATCGTTATCTGCAAAAACATTTAACATCCCAAAAGGCAATAGGAAAATAAAAATCCATACAAATATATAGTTAACAGAGGCATATTGTCTTGGAAAGGGAAAATTTTTGATCCTTTCAGATTTCCCTTGAAGCGTGTAAAATTCGCCTAACATTTTTTCCAATTCCATATGTCTAAAGTCTTCAATATGCATGCTTTTTTTAAGCTTTAACAAAGCTTTTGATTGCAAACTAATGATATGAGAAGCTGTATTTCCTTTTGAAATAACATAGTCAAATTCTTCAGCAGTTAAATAGGGTTTTAATTTTATAAATTGGTCTTCTTCATGATGAATATTGCCCTGTCTTCTCAACTTATCATCTTGAGCAGTTGCATGCTCCCAAGGTTTTGGCATTCTCAATTGGTATGTCAATGCCTTTATCCAAGCGATGTGCCTATGTATTATGGTTTTGTGTATTATCCCCAGTTCTTCTTCCGATAGTTTTTCAGCAGAGAATTCATTGGTGATAAAATCTCTAGACATAATTGTAAATGTTCTAGAAGCATTTACAATACCTCCCCAAATTTTTCTAGCCTCCCATAATCTATCATAAGACGAATTGTTTTTAAATCCTAAATAGAACGAAACTGCAATACCAATTAAAGCAATTGGCTGCCAAGGTATTGCTAACCATGTATAGCCAAAGTATTTAAACAAAAAAACTGGGATACAGTCTATTATTAAAAAGTAAAATATGTATTTTTTACTCCAGTTTACTACGCCAAAAAAGGGAAATCGTTTTCCAATATACATATCTCACCAATTAACCTATAAAATCAACTATACCAGAATCTAAATTGTAATAGGCAGATATAATTCTAACATCACCAGATTGTACTGCCTTATTTATTATTTCAGATTTAGTGCATAATTCTATAGCAGTACATTTGGCATTTTCTTTTACAACATCATTTACTGATGCATTTTTTTCAGAAGCTTTAATTGCAGGAGCAATATGTCCTAATAAATGATTTAAGTTTTTACCATTGTCTCCACCGGCTATTGCAGCAGTAACAGCACCACAACTTTGATGTCCTAAAACAACTATTAATTTAGCCCCACAATGCGCAACAGCATACTCTATACTTGCAACAGAAGAGCTGTTAGCAATATTACCAGCTACTCTTACTGTAAATAACTCTCCTAAACCAGTATCAAATGCTAGTTCTGGAACAACACGACTATCTGCACAACCTAAGATAATTGCATAGGGTTCTTGTCCAGCTACTAACGAATCTCTTCTTGAACTATCTTGTAATTTACCATCCAATTTGTCTTTTACAAATCTGATATTTCCTTCTTTTAATCTTTCTAAGCTTTTCTGGTGTGTCATTCGTTTCTCTTTTTATAAATTTAACTATTTTGTCTTGAGGTTATACATGAAATTTTATGATTCAATTTTGAAATACCAAGATATTAAAAATATATTTACTTGTGGTATTTAGTATTTAATCGAATTTTAAATGAAATTTTACACAAACAAGATAACTATCAGGAGTTTCTCTCATTCCACAAATAAATCATCTAGGGAATGGCTAGATAGTTCCATATTAAATGATGTTGTAGTCTAAAGGATTTTATACTTTGTTTTATCTTCTATATTGATAATACTTATCTAGCATGCATTTAGGGTTTCATTTCTGGAATAGGAATATATGTATCATCGTCAGCTACTTTTGGGAATTTTTTGTTTTTCCAGTCTTTCTTGGCTTGAAGCAACCGTTCTTTACTATGGGACACAAAATTCCATAGGAGATAATGTTCTTGAGCTAAGGCTTCACCTCCAAAAAGTAGAAGTTGTGTTCCTTTTTCCAAACATATTTCACATTGTTCATTGGTTTTACTGATGAGCATTTGTCCTGCTTCTACTTTATCATCTTTATCAGTAATGGAACCCCTTACGATTACAAATGCTACTTCCCCTTTAAGTTGACCACTAAGGTTTAGTGTAGTTGCCTTTTGTGCATAAATATCTACCATAAACAATGGAGAATACCCTTGTAATGGTGCTGATTTTCCAAATGCATTGCCAGCAACTAATTTAAACTTGAGCTCCCCTGTTTCCCAAGTAGGGATGTCCTTACTGGGGTAATAATCAAATTTGGGAGCTATATTTTCATGCTCTTTTGGCAAAGCCACCCATATTTGGTATCCATGCATTATAAACTCTTCAGCACCTCGATTGTTTATTGGAGTTCTCTCGGTATGGGTTACTCCAGACCCTGAAGTCATAAAACCTACATCTCCTGGTGTTATTACTTGTACACTCCCTATACTATCTTTGTGTTCTATTTCTCCTTCAAAGAGATAAGTAAGGGTGCTTAATCCAATATGTGGGTGCTGATCTACATCTATATATTTACCATTCCCCAGTTTTGCAGGTCCCATATGGTCAATAAAAGTAAAAGGGCCTACTTGTCGTTTTTTACGAAATGGTAATAACCTACCCACCATAAAATTACCAAGGTCTGCCTGTCGTTCGTTTACTAAAAGTTTATTATTTGCCATAAAATTACTTTTTGGGTTTATTGTTTATTCGGGCAATTGTTTATTTAATAACATGCAACTAGTAGCCAAACACACTATTGTTATTATCCTTAATAAAAAAAACAACTGCTCAATACTTTAAAGATATAACAATAACTATAAAACCCTATACTAATACCGAGATCATAATTGTCTTATAACCTCACATAACCTCACATAACCTCACATAACCTCAATGAGTTTATACTCCAATTTATATCCATTTTTAACTTTGTTTAATTTTGTAATCAAAGTCAAATCTGTCCTTTCTTGATCTGTAGTAATTAAATCAGCTTCAATACCATAACCTCCATCATTATATTCGAAAATATCACGTAGTTTTCCAGAAATTTTCAACTCATTTTTTCTCAAATCAATACCTACATCGTTTAGTATTTCTTGAATCTCTTCAAAAACCTCCGCATTTATCTCATAATTTGAATTGAGAGCATCTAAATTTCTTTGGTTGATATGCCCTAGCAGTTCTTCATTCAATTTATATGCCAATTGATATATTTTGTTGTCTATCATTCAATTCACTTATACCTTAATTATTATATTTCCTGTTTTTTCAGCACTTAATACATAAGTCAAAGCTATCTCAACTAACAAATATTCTTGATCTATTGCAGGGTTATTTTTTTACAAAAGTATATTATAAGGAATGGTTTTTTTGACTAAGCGGTATTCACTAAGCAGAGTTTCAAGGGCATTTTTACATATACCTTAGTTATTGGGATCAGTTTTATTTACTTGCACTTGTTGATTTTGATGCCATAGTTTTTATCCCAATTGCTATCATAATTCCGCTTGTAAAAAACATAATAAGACTATAAACAGCAGGAGCAATAGCATAGTTATCGTTCATTAGCACTCCTGAAGCAATAGCAATTGCCATAGTACCATTTTGAATTCCTGACTCAATAGAAATTGTTAGTGATTGTGCTAGATTTAGTCTTGCAATTTTCGCTGTTGCTAAACCTACTAACATGGTTGTAACATTTAATGCTAAGGTTGTAAATCCTGCTTGTTGTAAATATGGAATAAGGTCTTCTTTTTTCTTTAAAACCAATGCAATTATTACTAAAAACAAGACGGCAGCTGAAGCAATTTTTACAGGTTTACTCATTTTATCTGCAAAAATAGGTTTAGCGCTTTTTAAAGCCATACCTAAAGCAACAGGAATGATTACGATTACAAAAATTTGAATCACCGTTTGCAATTTGTTGATTTGGATCATTTCGTCAGCATCTAAAAAATGAGTTAACGCAAAGTCTACTACAAAAGGAATGGTAAAGATAGAAATAAGGCTATTGGCAGTTGTTAATGAAATGGATAGGCCTGTATCTCCTTTTGCCAAATGGGTAATAAGATTAGAAGTTGCTCCTCCAGGGCAAGCTGCCAAAATCATTATTCCAATGGCAATATCTGTTCCTACATTAAATATGGAGAGTAATATGTATGCAATAATTGGCAATAAAATAATCTGATTAACTAGTCCAACTAGTATTGCCTTTGGATCTTGAAGTAACCGAACAAAATCATCTTTAACTAAAGACAAGCCCATGCCAAACATGATGATAATTAATGATATTGCGAGAATGATTGTTCCTATATCCATGGTTTTAAGTTTCCTTTTTAACTGTTTATTGAATTCTTAATCTACACCTAACTTTAACATTAGTTACAATAAGCACCTAAACGCATCATCTCATCTATACTTATTACATCTCAAATATAAAAAACATAGCGTTACAGAACTATTTATTATAGTCCTTAATCATTTCATGTTTTATTTCTTTCGGTTGGTTTAATTATCATTCTAAAATATTGATCTTTATAGATGTAATATCCTAGCCAATTATACACTGTTCTGATTTTATTCTTAAAATTGACAAGCCCTATTATATGAACAAAAATCCAAGCCAGCCAAGCAACAAAACCTTTTAGAGAATATTTTTGGCCTGGAAAATCTAATACCGCTTTGTTTCTTCCTATAATCGCCATAGAGCCTTTATCGTTGTATTGAAATGGCTTCCAGTTTTTCTCTTCTCTATTTAGGTTTTCAGCTAATTTTTTTGCCTGTTGCAATGCTGGTTGTGCCAATTGTGGATGTCCATTAGGATACTTATCATCACCAACAACTAAGGAGCAATCTCCTAATGCATAGATGTTGTTATGCAAATGGATTTGATTAAACCTATTTGTTTTTAATCTTTTACCAGCTCCAAAACTATCTTTTGAAAATCCAGGAAATGTTTTTGCTGAAACTCCTGCTGCCCAAATAAGGTTTTTGGATTGAATTTCATTTCCGTTAGATAAATACACAGTTTCCCCATCAAAATCATTGACCATTGTATTCATAAATAAAGTAACACCCAGTTCAGATAACTTTTTGGAAGTATATTCTTTCGCGGTAGCTGACATAGCCGCTAAAACGGATTCTTGTCCGTCAATTAAACTTATTTCACCAAGGTCTATTTCTTTTAATTCGGGATAATCCTTTAAAATTATTGAACTTTTCATTTCTGCCAATATACCAGAAAGCTCAACTCCTGTAGGCCCAGCACCTGCAATAACAAAGGTTAGGTGTTTTTTTCTTTCTTCTGCGTCATGAATTCTTGTTGCTCGATCAAATCTGGTTAGAATAACATTTCTAAGAGACAATGCATCACTTATCGTTTTCATTGGCAAACTTTTTTCCTCAATGTTTTTGTTGCCAAAAAAGTTTGTTTCTGTACCTGTTGCCATAACCAAAATATCATATTTTAGTTCGCCATTGCTTAATACTATTTTGTTTTCCTCAGGAACAACTTTTTCAAGGGAACCAAGACGAAAACGTACGTTTTTTAATTTCCGTAGAATCTTTCGAAACGGATAACTTATTGCCGATGGTTCCATAAAACCTGTGGATACTTGATAAATTAAAGGTGGAAAGAAATTATAATTGTTGCTGTCAACCAAAACAATCTGATATCCTTCAGAATTCCCTAATCTTTTTACAAGTTCTAATCCTGCAAAACCACCACCGACAACAACAAGATTTTTAGTATTATTCATAGTTAAGCTTACCTTTATTTAATGTAAAACAAAGATAACCAAATCAACTACAGCAAAAATTAAACTGGTTTAAGAAAGTTGTTTTCTCTTAATTTTTACTGGTTATATTCAAGTTCCAATTAAAAGCATCACTTTTATTGCAAAGTAACCAAATACCCAACTAGACAGACATGCTTGCAAAGTAATTCAGAATTGAGATTTATTAACAAATATATTTGGAGTTTCTATATCAAATCTAATTACCAATACGTTTTATAAAATATTCGCCTTTACCCATTTCATTTGTTTCTTTGGAATGCAGGGTAATGCTTATTTTATCATAACCTTTAGCCATTTCACTAACTTTAATTTGGTCTTGAGTATATTTTGGTTTCAGTATCTGGATAAGATAACCGTACATTGTGGTACCTCTAGCATATTCATCTATTTTATTAATAGACACTACTTCAGCATCAATACCATTAAGTTGTACGCTTAATTCTTCTTTAGTAATTGTTTTAGGGGCAATATCTATAATTTTCAATTTGCCCTTTGGTAATTTTAAAGCTTTAGTTAAACTCATGGGGCGAAAGTAAATTTGATATGTTTCAAAAGGTCCTGTTTGAGGTTCTGAGGCATTAATACCATAAACTTCCATACGATCGTATTGTGGATTTATTTCCAAGTCATTGTAAATTGGTAAGTTCCATGCCCAATATTCCAATTTTGTTTTACCATAATCAGATTCTTTTATGGCATATAAACAAAAGTAAGTCCCTTTTTCTACTTCAATAGAAAAGTTTCCGTTGCTATCCGTTAGCGTTTCATAAGCATTTTCAAAAAGTGTTCTTTTTTTCTCCAATGAAATACCATTTATTTTATTCTTTAACCAGACGGAAGCACTATCTACAGGTTTGTTATTAAAATCGGTTACTTTTCCATAAAGGGTTACTGTTTCTTGTGCAATTATATTACCAAAAACCATAAAGGATAACAAAAGAACTAGGGCATGTTTATTTTTCATAATGAAGACCTGTATTTCTAATAAAGATGCAATCAATACTAAATTGTTACAGTCTAAAAAATTACTCCCAAAGAATAGTGAGCTGATGAACCCTTTTTTAAAAAACAATAAAAACATTATGAATAGCTGTTGTTTTACTGCTATTTCTTAGTTTTTACATCCTGGCGTAGAAGATGATTTAGTGTGATTTGTTCTATTTGCATTTTGAAGTATAAGATGCTAATGAATCTTTACACCACCCTTTGTAAGAAGCGGCATCACATAAAGGATAAGTAGTATTTTCCTTATCTACTTCTATACATTTAAGGTTTGGATTATCATTCGCTAGCATTGCTGTTATATTTTCATTATTTCCATTTTTTAGATTTAAACTTTCCAAATGATTTTTATAACAGTATAAGGCTTTTAAGTTTCTATTTTTATGAAGATCTAAACTTTTGATTTGATTACCCCTACATCCCAATTTTTCAAGTGCTAGATTCTGATCTAAAATCAAATCAACAATGTTATTATCATAACAATACAGTAGCTATATAGTTCAACAACTAAGCATACAATTTAACTAGATAGGTATTGGTAGTAAACGAGCCTGAGATTGCATTATTTTTATGTTTTTAATAATCTTATTTGATAAATCATTCAATCTACCTTGTGAATCTTTTGTTGCAACATTTGTAATCAGAAATATTCCTATTTTATTCATTGGATATAATGCTATCCATGACGAACTTCCATAAGTTCCTCCATTATGATACAGCATCTTATTGGGTTGGTTAAATTTAAAAGTATTCCAAGCATAAGCTCTCCCATATTCTTGATTTCCACCCAATAGCGTCATTGATTCTTTAATAAAAGGAGTATTACTCTCTAAATACATTTTGATGTATTGCAACATTGACGCTGTGGAAGATTTCATTCCTCCAGAATATTCATAACCACTATCTTCTAAAGGCATTTTTTCTCCATTGCTATTTTTTCCAATAACAACCCTATCATTGAAGCTATGGTTTGTTTTTACATACGTATTTTGCTCTTTGGAATGAAAAAATATAAACTTCTTTAAAAGTGCTTCAAAAGAAATTTGATAAATCTCCTCCAAAATATAACCGACTAGTTGAATTCCTGCGTTTAAATAATGATAATTAATTCCTGAATTAGCTATAAGTTTTACCTGTTTTAATTGCTTAAAGAAATCTTGTTTGCTAAAGGTCTCAAAACAGTGTATTTGTTCTTCTATCGACTGCCCTTTTTTGTTGCAATTAATATTCATTGGCAGACCAGAAGTATGAGTTATTAAATGCCGTAACGTTATTGGATTACCATTCTCCAATTGGAGATTTGAATATTCGCCATCCAAATAGTTCTCAATAGTATCATCAAGATTAAGTTTTTTATCCACAATAGCATTTGAAAGGATTAATCCTGTATAAGTTTTTGTAATAGACCCAATTTCATAAAGTGTTTTGTTATTAGGTGCTTTTCCGTTTATCAACTCACCAAAATGAAATTGGTAGCTTTCTCCATCAACATATATAACTCCTGATACTGCTGAGAATTCAGGTTCTTTCATAAGCAGAGACACTTCTTTATCAACTATCTGTTTAATACTTTTGGACTTTGAATCCTTACAGCTATAATTAGCAATAATAAAGACAATAACAAGTATGGTTTTTTTCATAATTTAGATTTTAGGGCTTGCTTTTCAAGTATAACCTGGATTAAACTTGTCAATTAATGTTTAGGGAGATATAATTTCAATAACCCTATTAAATAAGAAGCTTAAGTCATTATCAGGCTTTTGCTATCTCATTTTGTAATTAGCTTTAACAAAAACAATAGCTCAGATCTTTAACTGAAGAAATCATTTTTTGCTTTTGTTTGAGCTTATGAACAACTTTGTAAAAAAGTAAGTACAATGATGAGAGATGAGAATAGAGTTATACATATTTTTAAATTCTCACTATTCGAGGCAAATATGCATAACGCTTTTATGTTAAGGGTTACAATCTATAAAATAGGAGTTCTAATTTATAAAACAGGAGTTACGTTATTGTAAGTATTGTGTTTTTTATCTGTTATTTGTTTTATAAAAATGAGTAACAGATTAGTGTAGTGCATTTGTATAATGCCTCTTTTTGCTTTCGCAACTTCGTGATGCATACTACTCTTATACAGTACCACATACTATTACCATCACTAGTTTAAAAACTTGTATTAGAGGTTATAGAGGTTAGTTTATACCTATTTCTAGCTTTGCAATTAAACTTTTTATTTCATCAATCGACATTTTTGTTGCACATTCAATACATAAATCATCAGATCCTATAACTAAACTTCCTTTATTGTCTTCTTCATAACCAATCTCTTTTATCGAAAAAATCAATGGTTCTATTTCTTTTATTTTTTTACCATCTTTGAACCAGCCATAATTAACCTCATAGACAACTTTATTTGTTTCAAAATTTATTACTTCAACACCATATGTGTTCCATAATGCAATCCTTAATAAATAAAATCCCATAAGACTACAGAATCCAATTCCTATTAAAAAACCAATATGAAAATTATTTCCCATTGTCATTGATAAAATCATCCCTACACATGGTAAGAGAAAAAAAAGAAATGCAAATAAAAACATTATTGCTCTTATAAAGACAGGAGATGATTTAACTCGCAATGTTAATTCTCTATTGTTCAATTCGTGCTGTATCATTTTTTATTGAAGACGGTGGTTGGTATAAACGTAATTATGTATTAAATATACTTTAATTTTGAGTGAGACACTATTCTGTTATCACTGATTGACAATATTTTTCGCTGCAGAAAATTTGCAACTACTTCCTGGTCTTACACAGCATTACTCACGCTTATTGTCACTTGTTCTGGAAACTAGCCGATAGCAAGGATTGACATTAGTGTTTATTCTTCCTGCCATCCAAATTCAACCCAATAGCTCCAAAATTTGATTTCTTTTTTTGGCTTTTGTAATAGTTGAAATTCATTCGTTAATTCAAAATTGAATTCATTCGCAAAATATGTTGCCAAGTCATATCCATAATAAATGATATCCATTTGATAAACCGAAAAAATGGGGTTATTCTCTTCGTTTGGCTCACTTGGAATATAACGATGAGAGTAAATAGGAATTAATTTAGGATAACTATAATATCTTTCTTTAACGATTTTTTCTCTTTCGCTAGGATCATTTGGCTTTTCTTCCCAACTTTTAAGCCAAAAATCATTAGATTTTAAGTCAAACAACATACCTTCTAATGGCCAATTTATTCGCTTAATTATTTTTTTTGATTCCTTATCTGATTTTAGTCCAAGTCGCCAATTTAAAAACCCTTCCGAAATTGGGAATTCTGTCTGTAAAAATAATCTTAAGTCAGGCGGAAATATTATTCCATATTTATTTTCAATTCTATAAATTTCATCATCTGTCAGACCTAATTCAAAAGCAATTTGTTTTGCTTTCATTAATTCAATTAGTTTTTCTACATGATTAATGGTCATAGATTGTATTAATTTTGATCTGATTACATTACTGTTAACGATATTGTATAAGATTAGTTGCGTTGATGAGATACTAAATTTAGTTCCTGCTCTTACACAGTATCACTCACTCTTATGGCCACTAGTTTTGAAAACTATCGAGAACCGGACAATAAACAAATTGTTAGAAGCTTTTTCATTTCAATTAACTTTTCAAACATGGATTTTAATTCTGAAATTTCTTTTTCTTCTTTTTCTTCTTTTTCTTGTTTTGAGCTCTGTTTCTCAATTTCTTTTTGCTGTTGAATTGTATAAAGAGTTAATTCTTCTATTTTTTGTAATAGTTTAGCATCCACTTCTCCAAAAAAAACCATTCTATATCTTTAAAGGATCGCAAATCATAATCCTTTTGAAATACGAAGTCTGATCAATTACTAAACTCAATACGGTAATGCGATCATGTTGCAATATAATTTAAAAAGCATATCTTTGCTCAAAAAAAGCGGTGTATTTAGATGTATTACTATTCAAAAAAAGTAGTTAATTATGAGTATACTATCACAATAATAAAAAAGCTAAAATAAAACAGGCTAAGAAAAGAGCCGTTTTAGAAAAACTAATATACCTAGTATAAAAATGAAAAAGTCATACCCAAAAGTAAAATTACTTACCGAAAGATCGCCATTGGAATTCCTGCCAAACTTATCTAAACGGCTAGGCCCAAAAATATATGTAAAAAGAGACGATAGTGGTGGTAGAGCTGGTGGAGGAAACAAGCTTAGAAAATACCAAAGAATAATTGCTGATGCTATAGCGCAAGGGAAAGATACTCTTATTATAGCTGGGCATTACCAATCTAATGCTGCCAGAGAGCTTGTAGGTGCTGCTGCACAACTAGGCTTAAAATCTATAGTGGTATGTAAAGAGATGATACCGGAACAAAATGCTAGTTTTAATCAAAACGGAAATGCATTGCTAATGTCTTTAATGGATACCAAAATTGTAGCTATTGCTCAGGAAGATGATTTTCAGCAAAAGATGGAAGCTGTAGCAGCAGAAGTAACAGAAAGCGGAGGAAAACCCTATCTAATTCCCTTTGGAGGTTCTAACTTGTTAGGAGCCTTAGGTTATGTAGATTGTGCCAACGAGATTATGGATCAATGTAAAGAAGAAGAGATTATACCTAATTATGTTGTTGTTGCTTCGGGTAGTGGTGGTACACAATCGGGGCTTGTTGCAGGGTTTCATATGGGAAATAGTAAAACCAAAGTTGTTGGTATTAGCGTATTGCATAATGCCAGTACTATAACAACAATAGTAGAAGAACTTACCAATGAAATTTTGGTAGATAATAATTATAATGCTATACCTGAGACTGCTGTAGAAGTTAATGATAATTATGTAGGGGATGGATATGGAATTCCCACCACTAAAGGTATTGATGCCATAAAACTAGTGGCAAAAACAGAGGCATTATTTTTATGTCCTGTATATACTTCCAAAGCAATGGCAGGTCTAATTTCGTATATAGAACAAGGACGTATCAAAAACACCGATACCGTAATCTTTGTACATACAGGAGGCATGCCATTACTACATAGTTATTATGATATATACTAATAACTGAATATGATAATGATGGTTACTCTTATGTTTAGAAATAAATATTTTTCACTATTCTATTAAAAATAGAGTTAAGATTTATTCAAAGAAAAACCTCTCTAAATTATTTTAGAGAGGTTTTGCATTATATGATACTATTCTGTTTTAATTATTTACCAAAGAATCGCGCTTATTTAAAGTAGTGACACTTGCAATTCTACTGTCTGTATACATTACTTCATTAACTTCTTTTCCTTTCCAGAATGTCCATTTTCCTACTTTTTCACCTTTGTTATATGTAGCCATTGCTGTTTTTTTACCGTCAACATTATATGCTTCCCATTCGCCATGTACTTTTTTATCTAAAAAGTACCCTGTTTGGGCAACAGTTCCATTATCATGAAAATAAGTAGCTTTTACAAGATCTCCTTGAATTTCAAATTTTGGTTTTATGTCTTGAGCAGTTAGTATAACTGTGAAAAGTAATGCTAATGTTAAATATGCTGTTTTCATCGTCTATCGGGTTTTAAAAGATTAATAATGTTAAAGATACTAAAACTTTACCTTTAGCCAATGTTAAGTTTACATTAACTTAACATTGAAGATGTAATATCCTGATTTCCAATTAAATAAAAAAGGCAGTACATTTAAGTACTGCCTTTGCTAACAATAATTGTGAGAAACTAACTAAAACACTTAATTCTTGATTTTATTTTAAAACGAAGTTTAGTCTTGCGAAGACGAAACGACCGTTATTTCCAAATTGTGAAATTCTTCTAGAGTATACAAACTGATTGCTAGATGATAAATAGCTTGGTAGTTCATCTGGATAAACATCAAACAAGTTATTTGCTCCTACAGTAATTTTTACTGCATCAGTAACTTTATACCCTATAGTTAAATCTGTAACAACAGCTCCGCCAATTACTGGGTGAGCAGGATGTCCATCTGATGTATAGGTAGATCCGCTGTCATTCGGGTCAAGACGTAAACTTCCAGTGTCTTGTACCTCTCCGAAATATGCATTTCTTAAGAAGAAATTCCATTTTGCAATTTCATAAGAGTGCGATAAGTTTGCCTTTACTCTTGGAACAGCTAATTCTAAATAAACTCTAGAACCTTCATTAAAATACGTATCTAATAGACCAGCATTTTTTAATAGATCACTACCTTTTGTGTCTCCGTCTTTTTCTGTTTTTGAATAAGTAGCAGCTAAATTATTGGTCAGTTTACCTTCACCAATAGTAGCTTTGTGTGTCACTACTAAATCTACTCCAAAGGTTTGCGTATCAATTGCGTTGGCAAAGAATGCAGCTTTTCCTATTCCTAGGCTAGAGAAAATACCATTGATTCTATTTTGATCAGTGCTTGTAGGTGTAGCAAATGGTTCAAAATTACCAGTATAAGTAATTCTATCTTTAATACCAATATAATACCCATCTACAGTTATTTGCATATTTGCTTCTGGTATTTTAGTGGTAAACCCTAAACTAGCATTAAAAGAGGTTTCTTCTTTTAATTCTGGAATTCCAAATAATTCTGCAATTTTAGATGTATTTGTAAATGTACCTACTTCTGATGCTACCCCGTTGTCATCAAAAAGGGTATTAGATTTACTGTAATGCTGCTGGTGCAATGATGGAGCTCTAAATCCAGTACTTAATGCACCTCTAATGTTAGTGTTTTCTCCAACTTTATATCTAGAGGCTATTTTCCAATTTAATGTACTTCCAAAATCGCTAAAATTTTCATATCTCAAAGCGGTACTTACTAAGAATTTTTCTGTAAAATCTGCTTCCAAATCAGCATAAAATGCAAAGTTATTCCTTAATGCATTAACTGCATTGTCTGGAGTGAAACCTGAAAATACTTGTGCACCTGAACTAGCTTGATTTCCATAAAAGTCTACTACTTGATCTGTTAATGGAGTTTGTGCGTCTACAAGATCTCCGTTTACATCATATTTAGAATAAGAGGTTTCTTCACCAGCTTCAATAAAATAATTGTCAACTCTATATTCTGCTCCAAAAGCAACATTTAACCCTTCAAATGTATCTTCATAAAATTTAGAAACATCCAAGTTTACAGTATTCTGTTGAAATCCATTTATACCAGCACTAAATTCTGTTGGAGAAGCTGCTTGAAGATAAAAGTTAGTAGTATTGGTAATGTTGTATTCAAAAGTATTAATACCCCAAGAATGTGATAGATCAACATCCCAGTCGTTAATTTTACCTTTAATACCAAAGCCTAAAGATTTATCAATGATATTTGATTCAATGTTTGGTAAAAAACCATCTATATAAGATAAGGTATTACCTCTTCCTGAACCATGTCCCGGTGTTCTGTAAAAACCAGAAGCATCACCATGTCTGTAAGACATTCCTCCAAAAGCATATAATTTCCCTGCATTGTCGTCATCACCTAAAGGAATTTCTAGATTTCCCATAAACTGACCTTGTTCTAATCCAGATTGTCCAACACTCATGTTAAAGTCACTTCTTGTTGTTCCTCTTCTTGCCAATTCATCATCGGATGCATCAAAATTTAATAAACCTTGTAGTTCGGTAATGGTTGTTGCAGCTGCAATATCAGCTTTTAGTCCTGTACCGAAATATGGAACTTGAGCAGCATAATTTTGAATAGCAGTAACATTAGTTTTTAAATCTAATAGATCAAAATTATCATTATAAGCTCCCCATTCAACAGCGTTAAATCCATGATAAATTTGTCCAGTTCTATCCTTTGCTCTTGAAGTTCTATCACGAGTGGTTAAAGATCCTGTAAGATTTATATACCCCCCATTTTCTCCTATTGGAAGACCATAGTTTAAATCTACTTGGAATTTTTCTCCATCTGTTCCTCCAGTATGATCATTACCGTTACTAGACATATTCATTCCTGAAGTAACACTAGCAGTTAATTTGTTTGTACTCGTTTTTAGAACTATGTTTATTACTCCAGCTATGGCATCAGATCCATATTGTGCTGCTGCTCCATCTCTAAGTACTTCTATTCTTTTTATAGCAGCAACAGGAATACTGTTTAAATCTGTTCCTACTGCACCTCTTCCTGGGGTTCCGTTAACATTTACTAAAGAAGAGGTATGTCTTCTTTTACCATTTACCAATACTAATACTTGATCAGGGCCTAATCCTCTTAATTGGGCAGGATCAATATGATCTGTACCATCAGAAACTGTTTGTGTGTTAGAACTGAATGATGGTGCCACATAATTTAGAATTTGCGTCACTGAAATTTGAGGTCCAGCAGCTGCAATTTCTGCAACATCAATAACATCAACCGGAACAGCAGTATCAGTAGCAACTCTGTTTTTGTTTCTTGATCCTACAATAATAACCTCCTCCAATGCAACTCCAGATGCTAATGCAACTTTTATGCTTTGAGAATATGAAGTTATTTCTAGACTATTAGATTCATAACCAATGGAAGAAAACAATAGGGTAACTGGTAATTCGTTTATGTTTAAGGAAAAATTTCCGTCGAAATCAGAAATTGTTCCTGTGGCAGTTCCTTTTACAATAATATTTGCTCCTGGTAAAGGTTGTCCTTCTCCATCTGTTACATGTCCATTAATTGTTCCTTGGGCAAAAGTCATTAGGGGTAATAAAAATACTAGAAATAGTATTTTTTTGAATACGTCTTTTTGTCTCATACGTTTTTATTTGATTTTACTTAATTTGTTAATCGAGGTTGTAATACAGATTTGAGTAAAAGTGACTAATGAGGGGGGAGTCTTTCGATAAAGATGCAGCGGAATAAAAATACCCCTACTGGTTTTTTGTTAATTTTTTAAAATAATTAAGGCAGTGAAACAAAACACTGCCTTAATTGCTAAAAATAATTGTGAGAAACTAACTAAACATTGACTAAAGAGTAATTTATTGCCCTCCAGTCAATGTTTTACCTAAAATCGATAATTTAATCCAAGACTATAATTCATTCCCATAAGTCCATGTTGTTGAACTTCTGAAGAATATGTAAATCTTGTTGCTGCTTGTGCAGTTTGTGTGGATGCTAAAGTTTTGTCAGGATATACATCAAAAATATTATTTAAAATTCCGTTTAATGATAATCGATCAGTAAGCTTATAGCTAATATTAAAATCTGTTACTAGCGTTGGACTTAGCTCTTGGTCAATTCCATTAGAACCTTCCGGAGCGACTATAGTAACTTGTCCAAATATGGTGTTGTTTAGTCCAAGACTTAGCTTATTAAGATCATAAGTAAGACCAGTAATAATTTTAAATTTTGGTCTAGCATCAGTTATCAATGCTTTTTCTTCTCTAGCAAAAATATTATAACCATTTTGTGCCAATTGATCAGGTGTGGAAATAGCATCAATTTCAGTTTTGTTAAAGTTAGCGGCCAAGCTTACTCCAAATCTACCTTCACCTAGTTCAACATTTTTATAATTTAATACCAAATCAAGACCAGTAGTCTTGGTATCTCCAGCATTGATAAAAAATTGAACGGCAACTACATTATTATCTTGTAATATTTGTTCCACTGCATTTGTTGTAGTATCATCTCCATCAGATCCAATTTGAGAAGAAAATAAAACACGATCATCCACTTTTATTTGATATAAATCTACTGAAGCAGAGAATTTCCTGTTAATTTTATACGTTAACCCTACAGAAATGTTTTTAGATGTTTCTGCAAATAGACTTGGTACACCAAGCGCTTTTACCGCCGAGTTATCATTTGCTAAAGTTCCTTGTAATAATGGTTCTGATGAGCCCGCTACAATTATATATTGACTATTGGTAAGGTATCTTTGGTGTAAGGTAGGTGCTCTAAAACCTGTACTGTACGATCCTCTCACTGCACCGTTATCTCCTATTTTATAACGCCCATTTATTTTCCAAGAGAAGTTGTTGCCAAAATCAGAAAAATCTTCATAACGTGCAGCAACTCCAAGTAATAAGGCTTCAGTAATGTCATAATCTAGTCCTACATATCCAGCAACACTGGTTCTGTCTACATCAACAACTTCGGCAGGTTTTATACCAGCAAAAGAATCTGATCCTCCTTTATAATACGATCTTTCATCTCCTTCAATAGCTTCAAAGTTTTCTCTTTTTATTTCTGCTCCAAAAGAAAAAGCTATTTGCTCACTAAATAGTTTTGAAAAATCTAAATTCCCGATGAGGTTGTTTAATTTGTATCCTCCAGGCTCAAATGTTCTTGGCGAGTTTCCATTATCGGCAAGATAATCTCTATTTACAGAGTTGTTTACAGTATAGAAAACACTATTCCCTCCGTAAGTAATACTGGCATCTCCATTAAAATCTTCGCCTAGTTCAAAACGTAGACCTAACGCGTTGATATTATCTTTGATTTCTGTTTCAAAAGTTGGTTGGTATCCTTGAAAATCTCCAGATAATGTTAAAAAACCTGAGTCAGCAACATCTCTTCTCCAATAAGGTGCTCTATAATAAGCAAAACTTTTACCTGTTCTAGAGGTAAATCCATGAAAAGAATACAATTCTGCCTTTTCACCAATTGGATGTGCTAAGTTGACAAAGACATCACTTTTTTTCATTTCTGGCTGACCAACATGCATTCCTAAATCTGGATTATCTATTGCCCATAGTATTTCATTAGGTCTAGCATCACTCGGTAAATCATTAACCCCTGGTTTTCCCGCTCTATTGGTTATTTTTTGTGTGTAATGTGATAAAGTAAGATTTACAAAACCACCTTCACCAAAATTAAAAGAGGTATTAAGGTCAATATTAGAATTAAAACCGTCCCCTTGAGAGGTTAATCCTGCCCTAGCTGAAATAGTAGAATATTCAACATTTTTTTTAAGTACCATATTAATAACACCTGCAATGGCATCAGAACCATATTGTGCAGATGCACCGTCACGAAGAACTTCTACTCTTTCTACAGCTGCGGCAGGAATACTTTTTAAATCAATTCCAACCTCTCCTTTACCAGGTGTTCTGTTAAGATATACTTGGGCACTTTGATTTTTTCTCTTTCCATTTACAAGCACTAATGTTCTAGATGGTCCTAATCCACGTAAATCCGCTGGGTCATAATGAGCTGTTGCATCAGAGATGGCTTGGTTTTGCGAATTAAAAGAAGGAACCTTAAAAGTAAGCATTCTATCTATGGTAGGCTTACCACTATTTTGTAATTCGGCAACTCCTATATTATCAACAGGAACAGGAGAATCCAAAATAGTACGTGGTTTTGCCCTGTTTCCTAAGATGATAACTTCATCTAATTCTACACCTTCATTTAGTGTTGCTTTAATGTTTTGTGAATATGAGTTAACTACTAAGCTAGAGGAGTCGTAACCTAAAGAAGAGAATAATAAGGTAAGAGGAAGTTCGTCAACATTTAAGGTGAAATTACCGTCAAAATCGGTGATTGTTCCTGTTGCTGTCCCTTTTACAACAACATTTGCTCCAGCAAGCGGTTGTCCATCACCATCTATAACAATCCCTTTTATAGTTCCTTGAGCAATACTTACCAAAGGAAATAAAAGGAATACAAATAGCATTTTTTTTAATACGTCTTTTCGTTTCATAAATTTAGTTTTCGTTAAACTTTAGTTTTTGTTCTCAATTTTTTAATCCAAACATTTGAGTTTTCATGTTGATTTTATTACCAAAAAGCTACTAATGTTTTAAGAAAGATGCATTGTTTTCAAAAAACCCCTATTTATTTTATGTTTTTTTTACAAAATAAGCCAAATGCATGTGTTTTTCATTTTTTATCACAATAGAGAATTTTGTTGTTATATTGTGGTTTTTACTTTACTTGGATTTAAATAATGCATGTGTTTTTTACTTTAATAATTATCTGAAAAGCTAAATTTTTAAAAGCTTTTATTTTTCACCCCTTGAGAAAAGAGTACCTTTGCACCTTTATTTTTAATAGGATATTATGTATAGAAGTCATAACTGTGGAGAATTAAGAACATCTCATGTTAATGAAGAAGTAACATTGTCTGGATGGGTTCAAAAATCTAGGGATAAAGGATTTATGATTTGGGTAGATTTGCGGGATCGTTATGGAATTACACAATTGATATTTGATGAAGAACGCACGCCAAAAGATATCATGGAAAGTGCAAAGTCATTAGGTAGAGAATTTGTTGTTCAGGTAGTGGGAACTGTTATAGAACGTGAATCTAAAAATAAAAATATTGATACTGGCGATATAGAAATATTGGTAACAGATTTAAAGATATTAAATAAATCATTAGTTCCTCCATTTACAATTGAAGATGATACTGATGGTGGTGAAGATTTAAGAATGAAATATCGCTATTTAGATATTCGTAGAAACCCTGTTAGAGAAAACTTGGTTTTTCGTCATAAGGTAACTATGGAAGTTCGTAATTATTTATCTAATGCGGATTTTATTGAAGTAGAAACGCCATATTTAATTAAATCTACACCAGAAGGAGCTCGTGATTTTGTAGTGCCTTCTCGTATGAATAAAGGACAGTTTTATGCCCTTCCACAATCTCCACAGACTTTTAAGCAATTGCTTATGGTTGGTGGTATGGATAGGTATTTTCAGATTGTAAAATGTTTTAGAGACGAAGATTTAAGAGCAGATAGGCAACCTGAATTCACGCAAATTGACTGTGAAATGTCTTTTATAGAACAAGAAGATATTCTTAATGTTTTTGAAGGATTAACACGACATTTATTAAGTAAGGTTAATGGTGTTGAAATAGGTGATTTTCCAAGAATGACCTATGATGATGCGATGAGATTATATGGAAATGACAAACCAGATATTCGTTTTGATATGAAATTTGGGGAGTTAAATGATATAACACAGCATAAAGATTTTCCAGTTTTTAATGCAGCAGAGTTGGTAATTGGTATAGCAGTACCAGGAGCAGCTTCTTATACTCGTAAAGAAATTGATAAACTTGTTGACTGGGTAAAACGTCCTCAAGTGGGTGCTTTAGGAATGATTTATGTAAAATGTAATGAAGATGGATCTTATAAATCCTCTGTTGATAAATTTTACGATCAGGAAGATTTAGCTAAATGGGCAGCAGCTACAAATGCTAAAGCTGGTGACCTTATCTGTGTATTATCTGGAGAAAGCAATAAAGTACGTGCGCAATTAAGTGCATTACGTATGGAGCTTGCTGAGCGTTTAGGATTAAGAGATCCTAAAGTATTTGCACCATTATGGGTGGTAGATTTTCCATTGTTAGAATGGGATGAAGATACAGCACGTTACCATGCTATGCATCATCCATTTACTTCTCCAAAACCAGATCAGATTGCATTATTAGCAACAGATCCAGGGGCGGTAAAAGCTAATGCATACGATTTGGTACTTAATGGAAATGAAATTGGAGGAGGTTCAATCCGTATTCATGATAAAGAAACTCAAGCTTTAATGTTTGATTATCTTGGATTTACACCTGATGAAGCAAAAGAACAATTTGGTTTCTTAATGGATGCTTTTGAATATGGTGCACCACCACATGGAGGATTAGCTTTTGGATTGGATAGGTTGGTAGCTATTTTAGGAGGACAAGAAACCATCCGTGATTTTATTGCCTTTCCAAAAAATAATTCTGGTAGAGATGTTATGATCGATGCTCCAGCAAAAATAGATGAGCAGCAGTTAAAAGAATTAAGTCTTATTGTTGTAAAAGAAGAATAACGCTGTTTGCATAAGCAAGTATTACACTTGTCAATATAATAGTTAAGAATATGAAAAATCCTGCTTTGTGCAGGATTTTTTCGTTATATTTCAACTATGTTAAAGAAAAAATGGATTAAGTTAGGCGCTATAATTTTTGGAGGATTATTATTTCTAGGAATTATCTCCTTTATTGGAGCCTATTTCTATCTTAAAATTACATATCCCACAGATACTGAAAAATATCCTAATCGAATTGGGTATATTACTAAAGAGATGTCTATTGAAGATGAAAATTACACCATGTGTGGCGAGCAAGTATATAGTTTGCATCATGGAGGGGTAAAGTATGCCTATAAGGGCGAAAAAATTATTTTTAAGGAATATATAAGGTCTAATTATATAAATGATAGTTATATAGATTCTGGGTATTTGAATTTTAATTTTTTTGTGAATTGTGAAGGTACAATTGGTAGAATGAAAATTACCGAGATGAATTTAGATTTGGAGGAAACAAACCTAAATGATAAAATGGTAAACCAATTATTAGTGCTAACAAGCAGGGCTGAAAATTGGAATGTTAGTAAGTATTCTGATGAAGAGGGTATCCCTGGTAATTATTATATGTATATATCTTATAGAATAGAAAATGGAGCGATTAAAGAAATATTGCCTTAGTTTAGTGGTTTTGGTACTTGTGTTTTCCTGTAATGAGCTTACAGAAGAAGAACAAGTAAAAAAATCTGATGAGATGATAAACGGAGGTGATTTTATTTTGTCTCCTAGTTATCAAGGGAGTTCTGAAATGATGGTTTTTGTAGAAAAAGCAATACGTCTTAATCCTAAAAATGCTGATGCTTGGAGAGAATTATCTATTCCTTATCTTAAAAGAGGAATGCCACATGAGTGGAAGCCTCTTTTCGATAAAGCGGTAGCATTGGATCCTGTTGCATGGCAGCCTTGGCGAGGTTATTTATATCTTTGGTTTTACAGAGATTATAAAAAAGCAATTGCAGATTTTGATGCTTCAGATACCTTAACTCCCGATTTTATTGACGCACCACAAGGGCATAGTGTAGATTATTGGAGAGGAATTGCCTATTTGGGACTGAAAAATCACGAAAAATCTATTTTTTACTTTGATAAATACATCAATAAAGAAATTGAAGATTCTGGTGAAGACTGGGCAGAAGTTACTGCCTTCTTATATAGAGGAATTGCGTATTATGAAACTAATGATTTTGATAATGCATTGCTAAATTTTGATAAGCTATTAAAATACACCAAAAATATGTATGCTGATGGTAAATATTATAAAGCACTTGTTTTAAAAGAAAAAGGAGAAGTAGTTGAAGCAAAATCCCTAGTAGAGTCTGCAATTAAAGATTTTAAACAGGGCTACTATAACAATAGACCTTATGTAGAAACTTTAAAACAGATATATTTACTAGACTTAGAGCGTTTATTGTCAGAATTATAAACTAGTTTTGTGCCACCTAGGACAAGATAGGGTTTCAAAAATGCCTAAAAAATCATATTTAAAACGCTTTTTTATTTGGAGATATAAACATATCTCCGCTAAAAACTTTGTTTTTATTTTAAGTGTTGTAGTTGGCTTATTAGCTGGCTTAATAGCGGTAACACTTAAAAACATCACCTATTATATTCAAAGTTCACTAGATTTAATAGCTGTTTTTTCTAAAAATCAGATTTATTTTATACTTCCCTTGGTGGGGTTGTACTTGGTGTATTTGTATACCAAATACATTAATAAAAAACCACTTAAAAACGCTATTAGCACAATTTTGTTTTCCTTATCAAAAAAACAAGGGTTTATAAAAGTAGTTAATATCTATGCGCCTTTAATAACAGCACCGCTAACAGTAGGATTTGGAGGATCGGTAGGACTGTTAGGTCCAGCAATACTTTCTGGAGCAGGAATTAGTTCTAGTTTAAGCAAGCTTTTTCATATCAATGCCAAAACAAGAACATTGCTAATAGCTTGTGCATCAGCAGGAGCAATTTCTTCTATTTTTAAATCGCCAATTGCAGCTATAATTTTTGCTGTTGAGGTCTTTAGTTTAGATCTTACACTGGCATCCTTATTACCTTTGTTATTGGCATCAATTTCAGGAGTATTGACCTCGTATTTTTTTACAGGTAACGAACTACTTTTTAACTTTAGAATTATTGATGAATTTGAAATCAAAGACACCCTTTTTTATATCGTTTTAGGAATAGGGACTGCCTTTGCATCCATCTATTTCTCCAAAATGTATTTTTATATTTCTAATTTTTTTAGTCGCTTTACTAAGGCTTGGCAAAAACTAGTTATAGGTGCTATTGCAATTGGTACAATGCTTTATTTTATACCACCACTGTATGGAGAAGGAATTGGGTTTATCAATAATTTATTAGAAGGAAAAGATAGTTTAGCGCTTGGGAAAACACCTTTTGATGCGTATTCTGATAATATTTGGGTGGTGATTCTTTTATTGATTGGGATTACGGTATTTAAAGCTATTGCAATGACAACGACTTTTGCTGCTGGGGGTTCTGGAGGAATTATTATTCCGACCATGGTTATGGGAAGTGCTTTGGGAAATGTTATAGCCAAAATCATTAACAATTTAGGCTTTGATTTTCAGGTTTCTGAAAGTAATTTTACCCTTATTGGAATGGCAGGTCTGATTTCTGGTGTGCTACACGCTCCATTAACCTCCATTTTCTTGATTGCAGAAATTACTGGTGGTTATGAGCTGTTTGTGCCTTTAATGATAACTGCATCGATATCGTATTTAATGACTAAAAACACGATAGATTATACAATTTATACCAGAGAACTATCAAAAATTGGAGCGCTAATTACGCATGATAAAGATAAGGCTGTACTTACCTTAATGAAGCTGGATAGTGTTATAGAGCATAATTTTATTGCTTTGCGACCTGAAATGACATTAGGAGAAATGTTGCATGAAGGAGTAGCAAAATCTGCACGTAATTTGTTTCCAGTGGTAGATGAAAATAAAGCTTTAATTGGAATTGTATTATTGGATGATATAAGAGAATGTATGTTTAAACGTGAGTTGTATGAGGAAACCACAGTTTTGATGTATATGCACAATGCGCCAGATTATATCTATTATGAAAAAGATGATATGAAAATGGTGATGCAAAAGTTTCAAAATAGTAGTGCTTGGAATTTACCTGTTATAAAAGATGGAGCATACTATGGTTTTGTTTCTAAATCTAAATTGCTAACTGCTTATAGACGAAAATTAATAACTTTTACTGAATAAGTAATGAGACATTCATCTATAAAAGATTCTGCTTCCAAGAAGAGGACTAAGAAATATGTCTTATGTGACCAATAAAAAAAATAGAAATAGACAGATGAAACATTACACCCTTATTTTTCTAGTATTAATTATAGTATCCTGCAAACAGGAAAAAGACCAGTTTACCCTTAATGTTAAAATAGAAGGGCAGTATCCAGATTCTTTGTTTTTGAATTACGGGGACAAAAAAGAAGGGCTTTTAATTGAAAATGGTAGAGGAACATTTTATGGGAATGTAGAATCAATACTTGGTGCTAGATTTAATACAAATAAATTTTCTTCTTTAACTGATGATTTTTATTTGGAGAACAACATTATAAATGTTAATCTTCTTTCTGAGTTTAAGGTAATTAAAGGTACAGAGATTTATATGCTTAGTCTTGCAAAAGTTGAAGGATCTAGAGCGGATTTAATTAGGCAAGAGCATGAGGTTTTCCAAAAAAAACATCATTTGGATAAAAATTGGAAAACATTATTGTATAATAAGATTGCAGAATTAATAAAAACGAAACAAAAACACCCATACGGGTTTGATTTGCTTAATGGAGCGGTAAGTCAGTCTGCCTTGGGTATTTCTGAATTAAGAACGTTATATGCGTTAATTGATAAAAACTTGCTTAGTATTGGGGAAAAGAACAAAATTGAATATAAAATATTCCCTAAAAAAAGAATAGTTGTTGGTGATAGTATACTAGATTTTGAGTTGAATGATGTGTCAGGAGCGCCAATAAGCACAAAAGATTATAGAGGCAGTATTTTATTAATTGATTTTTGGGCTTCATGGTGCAAGCCTTGTCGAAAACAAGTTCCAGAGATGATTGAGCTAGCTGATAAGTATAAAACTCGAAAATTTAATATTTTGGGAGTTTCTTTAGATAAAAACAAGGAAAAATGGTTAAACGCTGTAAAAGAAGATAAATTAGTATGGGATAATGTTATTGATACTATTGGCGGGAAAGGTAAAGTAGCTTTGGATTATGGTATTGTTTCAATTCCAAGTTATGTGATAATAAACGAAAAAGGTGTAGTTGTTGCTAAGGATTTAAATATTGAAGAACTTAAAGTTAAGTTAGAAGAGGTTTTTGATAAAGAATAAGTAATTGTTACCACTATATCAAATACTGTTTAAGAAGTTAATTAGAAAGATTATGACATTAACAATAGTACAATTTTTTGCCGCTGCATTTGGAATGCTAGCTATTATTTTTGGTGCTTTTGGAGCACATAAACTTAAAACAATTTTAAGTCCAGAATTATTGGCAAGTTTTGAAACAGGTGTAAAATACCAAATGTATCATGCCATTGTGCTTCTAATTTTAGGATTTAATTTAAAATTTGAATCTACTCTTGAATCATGGATTGCCTATTGTTTTATTGCAGGAGTATTTTTGTTTTCTTTTAGCATTTATGGATTGTGTTTGAGTAGTGCCAAAGGCAAAAAAATAAAAATACTAGGACCAATTACACCATTAGGAGGGCTGCTACTTACTATTGGCTGGGGATTATTGCTATATAAATTTTTAGCTTAGGACCATTTTTTTTAAACGAGTTTTTGGAAAGATGATAGTTTGGTGTTAAACTCTTTTAGAATTTCACCAAAACAAATCTCAATACTCAGTACTTTTTTACCCCCCAATAGCAATCATACTTCTGTTTTTACCATGTAATTTTGGTTCTTGTAGCTTTTCTAGTGTGTTCATACCGCCACGAATTTTTAGTTTTGCTTGTACTGCTTTTTTGATAATAGGTTTAATGTCTTTCCCCGCTCGTAGTGTACTTAACAGGTCTGATTCTGTCGCAGAAAACAAACAATTTTTTAGTTGACCATTTGCAGTAAGGCGTAGCCGGTTACAAGTATCACAAAAAGGATTGGTTACTGATGCTATAATAGCGAAAGTACCTTTGTATCCTTTAATTTGATAGTTTTTTGAGGTGTCATTAGGTGCGTCTTTAATTCTAATAATATCCTCTTCATTATGTTTTTTACTAACATATTGCATTACTTCGGCATAAGAAAGCATTTTTTTAAGATCCCATTTATTACCATCAAAAGGCATGAATTCTATAAACCTAATATTCACATCTAGTGTTTTTGTTAAGGTTATAAAATCATTGATTTCATTTTCATTGAAACCCTTAATAAGCACTACATTTATTTTCACATTGAAACCTTCAGCAATCAACAATAGTATGTTTGCATAGACTTTATCAAAGAAATTTCTTCTGGTGATGTCATGGAATTTTTGAGCATCTAAAGAATCTAGACTCACATTAATGTTTTTAATACCATAAGCCTTAAAATCATCAATAAAACGGTCTACAGTAATAGCATTTGTAGTGATTGCCAATTCTACAGGTAATGTAGCTAGTTTTTTAAGAATTAACGAAGCATCTTTTCTGACTAAAGGCTCACCACCAGTAAGGCGTATTTTGTTAACGCCATTATCAACAAAAGTTTTAGCAATAGTATAGATTTCATCAGCAGACATTAAATGTGCTTTTGGGGAAAGCGGAATTCCAGCTGCAGGCATACAGTAAGTGCATCGCAAATTGCAACGTTCGGTAATGGATATGCGAAGGTAAGAATGTTCCCTTCCAAAAGTATCTGTTAATAAGTCGGTTTTATCTCTCATTATTCGTGTCTTGCGCCTTTTAAAATTCTAAATAAATGTAAAACTGATGGGAAAATAGCATCCATAGATTCTTTTGCTCCATTGGTTGATCCAGGTAGAGCAAGAACCAAGCTATCTCCTACTGTACCAGCAATACTTCTAGAAAGCATGGAATACGGAGTGCGTTCCTGGCCATAACTTCTAATGGCTTCTTCAATCCCTGGTATTTGTCGATCTAATAATGGCTTTAAAGCCTCAGGAGTAACATCTCTTTTAGATAATCCTGTTCCTCCTGTAAATATAATAAGATCAATTCCTTGGTTATGATATGCCTTTACTTTTTCCTGTATATTCGTTATTTCATCAGGAATAATGCTATAATCACTAATACTAACATTACTTTCTTCTAGTTTTTTGATAATTGCTTTACCTGCTTTGTCTTCTTTTTGTCCTGCAGAAATAGTATCAGAACAAACAATAACTGCAGCAGTTAAGTCTTTTTTATAACGATCTTTAAAATCAGACTTTCCGCCTTTTTTAGCTAATAACTTTATCTGATGTATTTCTATACCTTTGTCTATAGGTTTTAGCATATCGTACATGTTTAGCGCAACAACACTTGCCCCATGCATAGCTTCAACTTCTACACCCGTTTTATAAATGGTTTTTATAGTGACGAGTACTTTAATATCTAATCCATCAATTTCATAGTCAATTCCTGTATATTCAATAGGAAGAGGATGGCAATCTGGCAATATATTAGGGGTTTGTTTTACGCCCAACAATCCAGCAGCTTTACTCATCGCAAAAACATCTCCTTTTGGTACTGTTTTGTTCGTTATAGCAGTAATCGTATCCTGAGTACTTACTTTTACGATGGCCTGTGCCGTTGCTATTCTTAGTGTATTGTATTTATGAGTGATGTCAACCATTGTTTTAATGTTTATTCGTTTTAGGTTAAAATTGTTTAACCGTAGCTATCTAGTTTTCTAATTGTGATTTTCGTAAAGCGTTTAGCTTGTTAGCTATTTTTTCTATTTGTGATCTTAGATCAGTATAATAAGATTCATTAACAAAATTTAATTCTTTTGAAATAATAAGTTGATTTAAAACTTCCATTAAGGAGCTATATGCGATAGTAGTAAAATGTGCTTTATCTTTACTAGTGTTTCTAGAAGTTCCTTCGGCTAAATTGGAAGCTATAGATATGGATGCTCTTCTCAATTGACTTACTGGTCCAAACTGTTCACTAGGAGGAAAGTTGTTAGTTAAACCATATATGGCTTTTACTAATTCTTTAGCATCTACCCAAACATTAAGTTTTTCAAAAGAAAAGATATATGACATATTTTATTAGTGTTTATGCGTTCAACTGTTTATTTGCGTAATTGTAGTTTTAATTGAAACGAGAATAAACGAATAACCAGTTAAACAATTACCCGATTAAACATTTTTCTTCCATTGATGCGTATCATCCTCAAACAACTCTTTTCCGAATACTGGCACTTCTGCTTTTACCTTGTTTACTAAAAATTCTATAGCTTCAAATACTGTTTTTCTCCTTGGAGAGGAAACAAAAATAAAGAGGCATATTTCTCCCGAATTTACTTTTCCTAAACTGTGGTAAATATGCATACAGGTAAGATCGTATTTTTCAAAAGCAGCTTCTCTTATTTCATGGCATTTTGTATTTGCCATTTCTTCATAAGCGGTATATTCTATTGCAGATACTGTTTTATCATCGATAACATCAGCTCTTACTTGTCCTAAAAAAATATTATGTGCTCCAATTGTGGTTTTCGACTGGTGTTTTGCGATAGCATTACCAATAAATTCGGCAGAAATGGCACCTTCTCGAAATACATTTTTTACTTTTTTCTTTTCCATGTTATTGTGTTTTTTTTTTGCATCGATCAACTATTTACTAGGAATGATTTCAATAGTTTGCTTGTTTTCAATCGGTTTTTTGATTCTGATGTTTAGTTTTTTGTAAATCCACTCCTCTTTTATTTTGTGTGCAAGAATATCCATTTTTGCATTTCCTTTTTCTCCAATTATTCGAATAGAGGAGTTTACGGTTTTGTTCTTGTTTGTATATCTTACTGAGCCTTCTAATATTGCCAATTTATCTATCTGTTCTATTTCACCAAGCAAATTGCTTACTTTTTGATTTGCTTTTACTTTTTCTAGTGCATTTTCATAAAGATCAGTGTCTGAATAACCCTGAACCAGATCAGAAGCAACATTGTTCATACCTGAAGAAAAGAAAATAACTAAGGACACTATAGTTATTCCAAACATAGGAATAGTCCATTTCCAATTTCGTTTCCACCAGTTTTTTTGTTGCATCAATTCGTTGTTCATTACCGTTTTTTTAATTCATATTATTTTTATACGCTTTATGTCTATCCGCCAGAAAATGGAGGTAATAAAGCCACTTCATGAGTCGTTAATTCAGTACTTTCTGTTATTAGTATTTGGTTTTGGGCTATTTGAAATTCTTTTTCTTCTAAAAGCGGGTATTTTAGATATAGTAATGCCAATAAATCTGAAACTAGCGGTTTTGAAATATTGATGATTTCTTCTGTACAATTGGTGATTTCGGTAAGCATACCAAAATATTTTATGGGCAATTGAATATCTTTGGTTGTTTGCATATGTAATGTTTTTAATTGCTTTGGGGTATTAATATTTATGGTGGAATTACGTTCTTCTTTTTGCAATAAAATAGTATGAGTGTTTAGTGTTTTCACTACTTTTTGTAATCGTCTTTCACCATTTTTAATTGCAGATAGGCATGCCTCACTACAATGTTTTTTATAAGATGCTATTAGTGGCATTTGTTGGCCATTGCTTTCTAATTGAACTACATCAAAGGATAAAAACGAATTGGATATCAGTTTTTTTAAGATGATAGAATTGATTTTTGGAATATCGCAACTCAATACGATATTGTTTTCGGTTTTGGAATGATGTAATCCTGTATAGATACCAGCTACTGGACCAGAATTAGGAATTAAATCTGAAACACGTTTGGTGTTTTTATAATCATGATTAGGATTGTCACTTACAATAATAATGGTGGAAACCAATGGTTGTAATGCATCAATACTATGCTGAATTAATGTTTTGTTCTGATAGTGCAGCAGGCTTTTATCTCTGCCTATTCTCGTGCTTTTTCCGCCAGCAAGAATAATTCCCGTGATATGTTCTTTTGGAATATTCATATAAAGAATAGTTTTACTGATGCAGAAATAAGAACGATGGCTAAAACGTAGCGTAATATATTGTTATTCCATTTTTTGGCTCCATAATAAGCACCAAAAAAACCGCCAATTAGCGCAATGCCTACTAAAATAAAAGCGTCATAACTAAGGGTGACCCCAGCACTTAGTTGGCCAATAAGCCCAGAAGCAGAATTAACCCAAATAAATAATGCGGAAACAGCTGCAGCCTCTTTCATTTTTCCCCAGTGAAAAAGTAAAATTACAGGACTTAATATGATACCGCCACCAATACCGATAAGTCCAGAAAAGAATCCTATGATTCCACCAACAAAAAGACCTTGGGTAATTTTAATATCTTTTTTTGTATCACTTTCTTTTCCAAAAACATTCAACATCTTTAGAATAGCGAAAACAAGAAGGATGGCTAGTGTTTTTTTGTAAATTGAAGCATCAAGCGTTATTAATCCACCAATAAAAGCCATTGGAACTGATGCTACTGCAAAAGATAAAAATAGTTTTTTGTTGAAATGCCCTTCCTTATAAAAATGATAAAAAGCAATAGCAGCTACAAAAAGATTTAGCAGCAAAGCTGTGGGCTTCATGCTTTCTGGAGCAAAAGAAAACAATGCCATTAAGGCAAGATATCCACTAGCTCCACCATGACCAACACTTGCATAAAGGAATGATACTATTGGAAGTATTAGAAGAAAGATCCAGATATGTGGAATATCAAAAATCATAATTCTAAATGGTCTTTAGGATTAGCAGTATTTTTTATTGTTGCTGCTTCTTGATTTAAGAAACTAGCAGTATTTGCTATAATATTTTCATAAGCAATAATTAGTTGCTCTCCGTATGCCGTTAAGATAGCGCCACCACCACCTTTACCACCAACACTTGTAATTAATAATGGTTTTTTTGCGGTTTTGTTTATGGAGTCTATTAGAGACCATGCTTTTTTATAAGACATGCCTATTTTTTTTGAACCTTTGGATAGAGAACCAGTTTCTGCAATAGCTTTTAATAACTGTACTCTTCCTTTGCCAAGAAGCACATTATTGTCTAATTCTATCCAAATTCTACTTTTTATTTGATATTCCATAGGTTAGTTTGGGATTAGAATTACAGTAACGAAGCCACCTTTTTCTATGGTTTCTATTTCTTCAGGAATATAGACCAACACATTGGCTGTGGCAAATGTTTGTAACATTGCAGAGCTTTGTCCTTCTAGAATACTAACTTCTCCATTGGTGTATTTTGCTTTTAAAAATTCGGCTCTTTTTGCTTTTTTAAAATAGTTAGTTGTTAGTTTAGCTTTTAGTTCTGTGAGTTTAAAGTCAAGTTCTCCAGAAATCATTTGTAATGCTGGATAAGCATATCGGTAAAAACAATTTAACGCAGAAGCGGGGTTTCCTGGTAAGGCAAATACAAAAGTATCATCTTTCTTTCCATAAAACAGCGGTTTTCCAGGGCGTTGTTTTATTTTATAGAATAGCGTTTTTACAGCAAGTTCTTTTAGTGCTTTACCAACAAAATCATAATCGCCAACAGAGATTCCACCAGAGACTAAAACTACATCATTAGTAGCAATTGTTTCTTTTAGTATCGTGTAGGTGTCTTTATAATTATCTGCTACAGTTTGTATGTTTGTGTTTTTATATCCAGTACTTTTTAATGCATTCTGAAGCATTATGGCGTTGCTCTCATATATTTTTCCATAAGAAAGCCGTTCTCCAGGACTAATAAGTTCGTTTCCTGTAACAATTATTGCAATGGAAGGTTTTTGATAAACACTTATTTCTGTTATTCCTAGGCCTGCAAGAAAACCTATTGCTGCTGGAGTTATTCTAGTCCCTTTTTTTAGTGCGACTGCTCCTTTTTGTATTTGTTCTCCTTTTGGTCTTATATTTTCTTGACTGGTAATTTCTTTTTCAATTGTGATACTGTTTGGATTAACGCTGACACGTTCTTGCATAATTACTGCATTTGCAGAATCTGGAACTGCTGCTCCAGTAAAAATCCGAACAGCCTCTCCTTTTTTTAATATCGGTTGATGATGATCGCCAGCTTTTACTTCTCCAATTAGTTGATATGAACTAGAGTCATGAACATGAAGTGCATAACCATCCATTGCAGATTGGCGAAAAGGAGGCATGTCAATTGGAGAATTAACATCAGTGTTTAGCACATAATCTAATGCTGAATCTAAGGATATAGTTGTGATTTTAGTGGTTGGAATACTATTTTTCTCAACTATCGCAATGGCTTCTTGTACGCTAATCATTCTTGTTTTTCGTTATGTCCAAACAAATATAACGATACAAGCTTTAAGTTGTATGGTTTGATAGCAGATTAACATAGTTTTAATTTTTTTGTACTTTTGTAGTATGTTCATACTATTTATAGTCTTTTGAAACCTTTTTTAAAGGATATGTGTCGCTACTAATTGAGGCACATAACTTTTAAAATTTTAATATAATGAATTGGAAAATTCAAAAACTACGTAATGGAGAAACCATTATTTCAAAAGAGCCCGGTAATTCTATGCTACCTAAATTAAAATCTAAACAACCTGTACGGTTAGCGCCGATAAGTTGGGAAGATTGCGAAGTAGGAGATATTGTTTATTGTAAAGTTCGCGGAAACTGCTTTACGCACCTTGTAAAAGGTAAAAATGATAAACGTGGATTGTTAATTGGTAACAACCATGGAAGAATTAATGGATGGACAAAAAATGTTTATGGAAAGGTGATAGAAATATTACCAATGTCATAGACATTCTTCAAATTTGATATTTTTTTTATACTATAAGTTCAATTTTTACATGCTTTAAAATTAAAGTGCGTGAAAATTTACTATGCTTTTTTTTATTTGTTTTTTAATCTTCATTTGAAACTTCACACTGTATTTATTTTATATATTTGTTTTTATTTAAACTTAATATAAATAACAAACTGTATTATGAATAGCTTAGCAATCATTTTAATGATACTAGGATGCTGGTTTACTTATGTAACTTCAAAAAAAACCGAAAAGGTAGCGCTAAACTTATCAATATCTAGGTGGCTTCATCAAAATCATAAACTCTCAAACTATTTAGGACTTCTATTTGTACTTTCTTCAACAGTAGTATTAATGTTTACTATTGGTTGGGTTTCAGGTTTTTTCTTGGGAACAGTCCTTTATGCTGTTATTGCGGTAGCTGTATTATTAGTAGCACCTTTTAATGCTGTAAACTGGAAACATATTTCTGCAATGTCCATTTTGTTTATTGTCCTTGAATTTACTTTTCAAAACGTATAAAACTATGCCAGCAAATCCAAAATTTTTAACCACTTCAAAGTGGGAGCAGTTGATGAAGTTTATTTCAGCAGCAATAAGCTCTTATTTTGCATCTCTATTTATCCATTTGTCTTTAGCAATTTTTGTAGACGCAAAAGCAGTATTTGTAAACATGTATTTTACACTGTATTTATTATGGTGTGTACTTGCTATAGTGGCATATCTTTTTAAAAGTGGGTGGAAATCATTAGTATTTACATCAATTATTGCCCTAGTTTTTTATGGAATAATGGAAATAGGGAAATTGTATTATCCAATAGTTATAAATTAATTTTACTTATGAGTAAAGACGCTAAACGTAATTATAATGTGTATTTTAATACCCATACTGTAAGTGGTATTGTTATTTGCGTTATTTTATACATCATCTTTTTTGCAGGAGCTTTTTCCTTGTTTAGAGATGAAATAAGAGCATGGGAGTTTAATAATACCGCTAATGCGGAGACAGAAAAAATTAAAAAAATTGATTACGATCAAATTATTGCCAATGTAAAAGAAGAAGGACATCAATTATATGGTAGAGATATAAGTATTGGTACAAGGGGGAATAATTATTCATTTAGAGCAAGCGCATCTTTTGATAGTGTAAATATTAAAAACAACAAACGAATATCGCTAAGTATTGATAAGACTACATTGTTTCCTGTTAAAAGAACTAGGGCTAAGGTCAAAAAAGAAGATATTAAAAAGAACCTCAGTGGTTTTGATAATATCATATATAGGTTGCATTATTTAAGGCAATTAGGATTTGGGTCTTCTTATGGAATTAGAATAGCAGGTTTTGTATCAATACTCTTTCTTTTTGCAATTATTACAGGACTTATTGTACAATGGAAAAAAATAATTGAGTTTTTCTATACCTTCAGAATTCGAGGTTCGCTAAAAAGAATGTGGAAAGATTCGCATATCGCACTTGGGATTTTGTCTACTCCTTTTCAGTTTATGTATGCATTAACGGGAATCATATTTTGTGTCTTTACACTTACCATATCTAATCCTGTTGCTGATTTTTTGTTTGATGGTGATAAAACCGTACGCTCAAAAATTATAAATCAATTGCCTTATGAGCAATTAGAACCTATAGGTGAAGCTAAGGAGTTGAAAAAGGTAAACCCTATTGTAGCTAAGGTTTATAAAGAAGAAGAGTCTTTTAATGAAAGAAGGTTAAGTATATCTATTGAAAATTTTGGTGATAAAAATGCAGTATTAAATGTGTTTTTAAGAAAGGATGAAGACAAAAAAGTAATGGTAGGTAGAGGTACTTATGTGTATAAGATTGCTGATGCCAAATTATTGCACAGTACTACTATTGAAGAAAGTCCGTATTTGGCAACAGTAAACAGAGTTTTTAGAGTATTGCACTATGGCTCGTTTGGAGGTGTGTTTACTAGAATTGTATATTTTGTTTTGGCACTAATATGCTGCTGGGTATTTGTTTCAGGAGTTATGATTTGGCTTGGAGATCGAAAGGATAGTAAAAAGATTAGTCCAAAACGGCAACGTTTTAACAATGAAGTTATTTTTATATACTTGGCAGTGGTTTTTGGCTTGCATTTGGCGGTAGCCTATGGTTTTATTTTAGCAAAAATATTGCCTTTTGACACACTAAATATTGGTCGTGCTAAAGATCCAAACTATATTCATACCAGAAAAGACCTTATGAGCGTGCTGTTTTTTACTTTTTGGTTGTTTAGCTCAGTGTTTTTGTACTTGTTGAAAGATAATTATAGAGTGTTTAAAATTTCGTTGTGGAGTTTTGGACTTCTGGGTATGCTTGTTCCTGTGCTTAATGGAGCTATTGATGGACAATGGATATGGGTAAGTTTTATGAATAACCAAGTAGATGTATTATTTATTGATGTTATTTGGTTGTGTATTTCTATGTTTTCAATGTACTTAGGAGCAAAAATTAAGGAAGATTCTTTGCCTAAAAGGAAGGTTAAAGTTGTGGCTGAGCTTAAAAAGGCCTAGTGTGTCTAGCGGTAAATATGAAAGAAAACGAAATTATGAAAAAACCACTGCCATAAAGACGAGAACGACACAGAATTACTGAATTAATTCACAGTCAATACTAAATAATACAACCAAAATTTGTATTGTATTGCTAATTTGTTTGATATTTGCAGCTGTAAACAAGAAATAAAACGATAAAACAAGAAGCCTATGTTAAATTTTTCTCACATAATAAGGATGCTAAAAAGCTATTTTTAAGAGAGAATACGTAGGTAGTATTATCAAAATCATATAAAAAGCTAAAGCGTCCAAGAAATTGGACGCTTTTTTTATGAATTATTTTTAACCTAGTTATGAATCGAGCATGCTAAGAAGTTTATCGCATAACTAAGATGATTAATAGCGAACAGCATGTGACCTTTAAAAAATAATAAATAGAAACACATGAAAACTTTTGATACTAAAAAATAGTAGCATTTGAAGGATACTGATAAGAGTACTAATCGGTTATGAAAATTCCTGATCGCTGTTGAAAAACGGCCAGGTATCCTATTATCGAAACTCAATGTAACTAATTGATTTTTAGCAAAATAAACTATATTTTTCTTGTGTAATTAAAAAATACATTTCATCTTTGCATCGCAGAAAAGTAAAAAATACTACTGCATTAATTAATAATATAATCCCAGTATTGGGTAAATATCGACAAGCGTTATGATTGTAACATACAAACACTTTAATACAGCAAAGGAACAAGGTTCTTTTATGTATTCGCTTCGAGACTTCAACAATAAATAGTATGCCTTTGCATATGATGAAGTCCGAAGCCCATGGTTTCGGACTTTTTTATGCTATAACAATTCTAGTTTTATAAATTCTCGAAGCCCACATTTTTTAATATTTCATTGCTAATACCATTTTTGGGTATAGTTAGTCAGGATCAAGTCCAAAAGTTGTGGGATTTTAGGATTATGCAAAAATTGTAGTAAGTCTAAATAAGAAAAAGTCTACATTTCTAACCCCTCTAAATTGTGCTCTAAAGGCTTTAATTTTAGCATTGAAAGATTCTGCAGACGCATTTGTACTTCTATTATCAAAATAGTTGAGTATATTTTGATAATGTATTGACATTGTTCTAGCGATTGTGTTGAAGCTTTTAAATTTAGCTTGTCTTACTTTTTCATCCCATTTTGCAAGCCTGATAAGTGCTGAAGTTTTGTCTTTGGTATTATTAAATATCCAAGATAGGTTTTGGCATAACTTATATGCTTTCTCTAGATCTGGATATCTCTGAAAAAGGACTTCTGCTCTTTTGGATTGATTGTCAGTCCATTTACTACTTGATTTATATAATAAATATCTGCTTCTTGCTAATAATTGCTTTAAAGTATCTCCATTGGGCAGTAGTTTTGGAGTGTATTTTAATGATTTATTTCTAGCATATTCTATGGCATCATTTTCAGTATCTAAAGCATCCCATCGATGTTTTATTCTTATTTCTTGTAATGCGTCCAAGGCTAGTTTTTGCACGTGAAAACGATCTATTACTAAGGTAGCATTTGGGAAAGACTTTTTAACGATAAGTCCCATATTACCTGCCATATCTAAAGTTACCTCTTTAACTTTCTTGCGTTGCTTTAAAGGAATTTTCTCTAGTATTTTTATCACAGTTTCGGCTTTGGTTCCTTTGACCATTGCAACTAAGGCTCCCTTCTTTCCTTTTGCTTTTTTATTGGTTAGTATGGTATATAAATCACCATTAGAAAAGGCAGTCTCATCAAGGGATAAATTTGCGCCTAAGTTTTGTGCGAATAATAGCCAATCTGTTGCGTGTTGTTTTTGACCCCACGCTTTAAAATCACTCAGATAGTCCTTGTACTGTCTTTGTAGACTTCTGGGATTAACACCATAGAAATTAGCTACAAGTGTTGTACTTGAAGCGTTATTACTTATAGACCTCTTTTAAAAAAGCAGCAAATTCACTAGTTATTCTAGTTCCTTTTGCTACTAAATCCCAATCTCTTGTAACTACTTTACTAGTCACTTCATTAAGCCATCTACGCCGTGTTATATGCAGATAAACATCCTTACCTCGTATAGGGAAATCTTGAACGGTCGCCTCTGGAAAGAAGCCTTTAGAGTGGAGTTTAGCATTATTAAGTACAGATGGAACCTCATTTAATTCTGTAAAATAGAAATGTATCTCTTCTCCTTTAATCTCGTGTTTGGTTAAATCAAAATGACTTACCAGTACTTCGGGAAGTAATAAATTAGCAACTGCAAATAAAGCGTCTGAGGACATAGAAATTTTAAAAGCAAAGTTGCCTCTAATTTAGTTACTCCACAACTTTTTGTGTTGAGCCGTTAGTCATGCTTTTGATTTTGCATGATACAATGGAGTATTGCATTGTAAAATCCATATATAATTTATCATGGGAAAGAAATTAAGCGGAAGAGACTTAATAAAATTAGGGTTTCCGAAAAACAATAGTATTAATGTGGCATTAGGTCAGATTAATAGATATCAAAAGAGAAAGAAAAAAGAACAAATATTAGAAGAAGCTAAAAAGGTGTTACTGCATCCAGAAAATTATCAAGGAGATGGTATTTGGGGTAAAATTGCTGAAAGTTTAGTGAATCCTGTTGAGGTAACTAAGCAAAAACTAAGGGCAACACGTGTTCCGTTTCATGTTTATGGAGAAAATGAAATTGATGATCAGGCTAAATATCAATTATACGATGCCTTAAAACTTCCAGTTGCAGTAGCAGGAGCATTAATGCCTGATGCACATAGTGGTTATGGTTTGCCAATTGGTGGCGTATTGGCAACAAAAAATGCGGTAATTCCGTATGGTGTTGGTGTGGATATTGGTTGTAGAATGTGCCTAACAATTTATCCTATTGCGGTATCACAATTGAAAGGAAAACAGTTTCAGTTAGAAAACATACTGGCCGAACATACCAAGTTTGGAATGTATGAAACGCATAAGGTAAAACACGATCATGAAGTGTTTTCAGATTCAGCATTTGATATGATTCCGTTAGTAAAACGCTTAAAAGATAAAGCATATAAACAGCTGGGAACTTCTGGTGGTGGAAATCATTTTGTGGAATTTGGTGTGGTTAGCATTACTGATGAACATAACGAGTGGGGATTGTCTTGTGGGGATTATGTAGGCTTGTTATCGCATAGCGGATCTAGAGGATTAGGTGCCAATATTGCTAAACATTATACCTATTTGGCAACCAAACAATGTCCGTTGCCAAAACAGGTACAGCATTTGGCTTGGCTGGATCTAAGCACTCATGATGGGCAAGAATATTGGATGGCTATGAATTTGGCAGGTGACTATGCCAAGGCTTGTCATGATAATATCCATGCTAGAATTGGGAAGCTTTTGGGGGCAAAACCAGTGGCTAAAATTGAAAATCATCACAATTTTGCATGGAAACAACAGGTAAATGGCGAAGAGTGTATTGTACATCGTAAAGGAGCCACGCCAGCAGCAAAAGGCGAATTAGGGATTATTCCAGGTTCAATGACTGCTCCAGGTTTTATTGTAAGAGGTTTGGGTAATGAAGCTAGCTTGTCTTCTGCATCTCATGGTGCAGGACGTCTTTTTTCTAGGAGAAAATGTAAAGAGACCTTTACGAAGAGCGAAATCAAAAAAGAACTTAAAGCTAAAGGAGTTTCTCTTATTGGTGGCGGTGTTGATGAAGCGCCAATGGCATATAAAAATATTGAAAAAGTCATGGCAAATCAACAAGAATTGGTGGAAGTAATAGGATCATTTACTCCAAAAATAGTACGGATGGATAAATGAGTTGGCTACAATAGAATAGTCAAAAAATAAGAGTGAATACGTTCACTAGATAAAAAACAATACAATTATGGGAGCAAATCATAATACAAAAAGATACGGAGAGCTCTGGCCTAGTTTTAGAATAGAACTAGGACTAGAAGTTCTCGAAAAATTAAAAGAATGGGTAATTATTTCTGGCGGATGGGCTTGGCATTTTATGTCTCCTAAAGATCATATAGAGTGCAAACATGCACACGATCATAAGGATATTGACATTTTTGTGAATCCAATTCATGTTCCTAAAGTTATGGAAATATTAATAGGGGAAGGGTTCGAGAAAGTATGGACACGCTATGATTATATGCAAAGTCAAGAAAACTTTAGACGTTATGAAAAAATTGATTGGCTGGCGAATGGAAAGCAAATTAGAATAACTATAGACTTTTTTGAAGCCAAAGCAATAGACACAATAGTTATAGGTGGTTGGAAAATTGTAGCTCCAGAAACACTATTGAGTTTTTATAGTAATATTCATTCTAGTGATAAATGTTGGGCAGTAAAAGCAGCAGTAAAATTGCTAAAGGAAGGTGAAAACCCTGTTGGCAATCAATTGTTGATTAAAAACCCATTAATATAAAATATGATGAATAGTAAAATGATACAAATAACGGCAGGGAGAGGCCCAGCAGAATGTTGCTGGGTTGTTGCCCAAGTTTTAAAGGTCTTTTTAGAGGAATTAAAAATGCAGCACTTTAGCTATACCATAATAAAGCAAGAAGCTGGTATGGAAAATGGCACAGTACAATCGGTAATTATTGCCATAGACGGAAAAGGAGTAGCAACTTTTTTAAAGACTTGGTTGGGAACAATACAGTGGGTAGGAACCTCTAAATTTAGAAAGTTTCACAAACGTAAAAATTGGTTTATAGGAATGTTTAGCGTAGAAGACAATGTAACAGTTCAGTTTTCAGAAAAAGATGTTTCGTTTCAAACCATGCGTAGCAAAGGACCAGGGGGACAACATGTAAATAAGGTGAATTCTGCTGTACGAGCAATTCATGATGCTACAGGTATTAGTGTAGTAGCTATGGATAGCAGATCGCAACATCAGAATAAAAAAATAGCGCTTACCAGGTTAAAAGAAAAATTGAATGAGGCGAATTTAGAAAAACTAAAAAAAGGTGTGGTTTCGCAATGGGAAAACCATTTAGATCTAGAACGAGGCAATCCAATACGTGTTTTTAAAGGAACAGATTTTAAAAAACGAAAAACTGATAAAACGTTTAAAAACAAACGCAGCTCATTAAAAAATGACTTGCGAAACGAATTAAAGAATTAAAGTGATGGGAAATTTATTAGATAAATATTTATTTCAGGCAATTGATGCCTATCCATATGATTTGGTTGAGGCAATTGAGTCTCTAAACTACGCACTTTCCTATGATGAAAAAAACACCATGGCATTGTGTTTAATGGGGAGGGTTCATGCAGATCAGTTAGCCGATTATGAAAAAGCAAAAGAGTATTATCAACAAGCACTAGCAGAAGATATTCATGCCTTATCAATTTATCCGTATTATATTAATGTGTTATTATGGAACGATGATTTTGAAGAAGCAAGCAAGTTGATAGATTTTGCATTGACTGTAAAAGGAGCTGATAGAGGAATGTTATATTTAAAACAAGCGTTGTGTTTTGAATATCAAGAAAAGTATAAAATGGCACTAAAAAGCATAAAATTAGCAAAGAAAAATGCTTTTAATGGTTGTTTTATAAATGATGTTGCTGAGGTAAAAGAGAGAATTAAGGGAAAGCTGCCAAAAAAGAAAAAGGCTAAGAACAAGAAAAGTAAGTCTAAAAAGAAGAAAAAATAAAAACATTTATTAGAAGGGAGCCAAATAGCATTTTAGAAATGTTTGTTCGTAAGTATATATAAAAGCTATTTGGTATAAAGGAGTATTACGTGTGTGGTGATACTCCTTTTTTTTATGGAATATTATTTAAACAAAATAGCAAAAATAATACCGCAGACAATAGCTATAATCATAAGTATGATGCTCAATGCTGCAGTTATACCTATAAATTTAAGTAGCTTTAAAAATGCTTTCCCAATTCCATGTTGGTACAATCTGGAATAGGCGTATAGGTAATACATTGCAGAGGAAGCAAAGGTTAAATAAATAAAATGAGCAGAAAATACCATAGCGAATAGTATACAAACTAGCGATATTAATTGATTAAATGCCTGCAAATATGTATTTATAATAAGATGCTCTCCATAGTTATAAGGTTTCCTATAAACGAGGTAGGCAACAAGTGTATAAAAGGGTAATAGCGCGAATGTAATAATATTAAGATACTTTAAAATAAAGAGTTGAATATCGTTACTAAGTTTTAGTTGTTCGGCAGCTTTTATTTCTTTTTTCTTTATGCTTTCTTCTAGTTCTTTTTCACTTAGTTTTTGTTGATCTCCTTTTTCAATAGAACTGATAATTTGCGCTGTAAAATTTCGTTGTGATTCGTTTATATCTCTGTTTAGTTGTAAATATTGATCACTAAATACGTTTAGAAAAATTATAGTAATTGCTGTATTGATGGCTAAAAACAAAAATGGACGCACATATTTTTTTCGGGTGCCATCAATGTATTTTTTTAAGATGATTTCTGGACTAGTAATTAGTTTTTTTACCGTAACAAAGTATTTGTTATCCCAACCAAAACTATCTTTGAATGCATCGGAAATCAAGCTTTTTGTTGTAATTCTTTTGGTGATAACTTTAGCGCCACATTCTGGACAGAAATTTTCTTTTTTAAGGAGAGAAGTAGTACAGTTTTTGCAATTCATATGTCAGGTAAGAAGTTAATTATTAAGAGTAAAAAACAAGGGATATTAAGGGTGAAATAAACAGCGTTAATCTCAAATGTACTAAATGCTATTGTTTTTAAAAGTGTTTCTTCCCAAAAAAAACTTAAAATATTAGCTTGCAACTTACTTTCTTTTTTTTACAAGTGTTAAAACCGTACTTTTGAACGATTTTAAAAAAATGAATCAAGAATATGAGTCCAATAGTAATACAGATTATACAGTTCTTTTTAAGTCTTTCGCTTCTAATCGTACTTCACGAATTAGGACATTTTATACCTGCAAAATTATTTAAAACAAGAGTAGAAAAATTCTATTTGTTTTTTGATATTAAATTTTCACTTTTTAAAAAGAAAATAGGCGGGACAGAATATGGAATTGGGTGGTTGCCACTTGGAGGATATGTTAAAATTTCTGGAATGATTGATGAGAGCATGGACAAAGAGCAAATGGCCTTGCCTCCAAAAGAATGGGAATTTAGATCTAAACCAGCTTGGCAACGGTTAATTATTATGCTTGGTGGAGTTACGGTTAATTTTGTGTTGGCGGTTCTTATTTATATTGCAATGGCTTATGCTTTTGGAGATAAATTTGTAAGAGTAGATAGCCTTAATGATGGTTTTTTAGTAACAAATAAGGTTATCGGTGATAAGCTAGGTATTAAAACGGGTGATAATATAATTGCTATTGATGGTGAGAAAGTAGAACGTTTTAGAGATATTCCAATGGGACTTGTTAATGGAAACTCTATTACGCTAAAACAAGATGGTAAGATTATTGAAAAAGAAATTCCAGTAGATTTTATTGCTACGCTTTTAGATGTTGGCGTAAAAGAACCATTTATATCATATAGAAGAGCTTTTATATTTGGGGATATTGCTAAAGAATCTATAAACCAAAGGTTAGCTGTTGATAAAGGTGATGAACTATTGACAATTAACGGTAATAGTGCTATTTATTTGGATGAAGCTTCAATAATTTTAGCTAATAATAAAAATAAAAGTATTACGCTAAAAATTAAAAAGAAAGATGGTACTGTAAAAGAATTATCTGCAAAGGTTGATGAGGATGGAAAGTTAGGTGTTTCTTTAGTTGGAAGTATAGATGATTACGAAGAAAGAGGCTTTCTTAAATCTGAAACAATGACTTATAATTTCATGGAGTCTATACCTGCGGGTGTAAACAAAGGGGTGGAGACGCTATCTAACTACGTAAAGCAGATGAAAAAGATTTTCAATCCTAGTACTGGTGCTTATAAAGGTGTTGGTGGTTTTGCTGCTATTGGGAGTATGTTTCCTGATACTTGGAATTGGCCAGCTTTTTGGAGCACAACAGCATTTATTTCTATTGTACTGGCATTTATGAATATCTTGCCTATTCCTGCATTGGACGGAGGACACGTAATGTTCTTATTGTATGAAATTATTACAGGAAGAAAACCAAGTGATAAGTTTATGGAATATGCACAGATGACAGGTTTCTTTTTACTAATTGCATTACTATTGTTTGCAAACGGTAATGATGTGTATAAATGGATACAAGGATTAATGAATAAATAAAAGATTATAAAAATCATATTACAAGCCTTTACTACCTATTAGTAAAGGTTTTTTTTTGTGTCTAATTTATTGAATAGGGTATTTTTTTTATAAAATAAATAAAAAGTATAGATGTTTTTTATCTGCTGCAAATACTTGATTTATTACTACTTATGTTTGTTGAAAATTGAGCGCTTCAAAAAAAGAAAAATTTAGACAAAAAAAATATTGATTTTGTTTGCTATACTGTAAAAAACGCTTATCTTTGCCACCGCAAAAAGACGGTATTATTCCTCCTTAGCTCAGTTGGTTAGAGCATCTGACTGTTAATCAGAGGGTCCTAAGTTCGAGCCTTAGAGGAGGAGCTTTTTGAAAGCCTTACAGAAATGTAAGGCTTTTTTTGTGCTTAAAAACTATTCCTTTTATTTTTCTTAACAAAAGGTGGTTCAACCTCATTTTCTAAAAAATATAGAGTACTTCTGGTGGCTTTTTTCAGTCTATTGTGGAATACCACAAGGCTTTGCTTTTTTATGGTGTTAAGTTTGAGAAGTTAAAAACCCAATTAACTTCAAAAAAAATGAAAGCAAAAATAATACTTGTATGCTTAATAGTGAACTTTTTTATAATTAGTTCATATGGGGGAAGCATAGATGATTCTCTTACAGAATGGAGTTGTGGAACTCATAATGGACAAGAATTGTTTACTGGGCCAAAAGGAGGCTGCTATTATTACAATAGCAACGATAATAAAACTTAGGTAGATAGATCAGAATGTAGTTGTTGAGGATTAATAAATAAAAAACCAAAAATGGAATTACAAAACCAACTTAATGCTATAGCTGATAAAATAGTAAATTTAAAAGAAAAAATAGAAACAGAAGAATCTACCAAACACGCTTTTGTATTGCCTTTTATTAATGCCTTGGGGTATGATACATTTAATCCAACAGAGGTTATTCCTGAGTTTACAGCTGATGTAGGCTTAAAAAAAGGGGAGAAGGTAGATTATGCTATTTTTCAAGATAACAATCCAATCTTAATTATAGAATGCAAACATTGGAAAGAAAGCTTAGACAAACATAATTCACAATTGTTTCGGTATTTCCATGTATCAAAAACACGTTTTGCATTATTGACCAACGGAATTGAATATCGTTTTTATACCGATTTGGAGCAGGTAAATAAAATGGATGAAAAACCGTTTTTAGAGTTTGACATCACAAAGATAAAAGAGAATGATATTCATGAAATTGCAAAGTTTCACAAGTCTAATTTTGACATTAATAAGATTATCAATAATGCGAGTTCTTTAAAATATACCAAAGAGCTGAAAAAATGTATTTTAGAAGAGTTACAAAAACCATCTATAGCATTTGCGAAACTATTTGCAAATAGAGTGTACTCAGGAAGACTTACCGAAAAAGTAATGGATGATTTTAAAGACTTGGTGCATAAAGCGTTTAACCAAACTGTGAGTGAAAAAGTTAGCGATAGGTTAAATGCAGCATTAAATAAAGAAACGGAGCAACAGCAAGAAGATGTTCTGGAAGTTGACGAAAACGAATCTAAAATTGTTACGACTGAAGAAGAACTAGATGGGTTTAGAATAGTTGTTGCTATTTTAAGAAGGAAGTTACCTGTGTCTAGAATAACGCATAGAGATACCCAGTCTTACTTCGGGATATTATTGGATGATAATAATAGAAAACCATTATGTAGATTGCATTTAAACGCTGCAAATAAGTATATAGGTTTAATTGATGAGGATAAAAATGAAAGAAGAGAATTGATAGATTCTATTGACGATATTTATCATTTTGAAGAAGAATTGTTAAAAACGGCAATTTCTTATGATTAAGTCTTTTTTGAATAATTAATTGCGGTTTTCTTGCGACAATTATTATTTATTATAGCGCTATTATTAAGTATACAGCTTAATGGTCAGGAGGTATATCTTACCAAAACAGGGAAGAAGTATCATAAGAGCACATGCAGGTATTTAAAATATTCAAAAAGAAAAGTTACACTTGAAGAAGTAAAACAGTTTGGATATAGGCCTTGTTTGGTTTGTAAGCCGGGCACTAAAATTATAGCTAAGGAAAAACGTGTTGGAATACCTAAAGATGATGCTACTGTTCCTATGCCTAGTGTGGCAATACAATGTACTGGTAAAACAAAATCAGGAAGAAGGTGCAAGCGAAAAACAAAAAATGCTAATGGTAAATGTTATCAACATTAAAAAAGCACCATAATCAGAATAATTATGGTGCTTTTATTTATTTAGAATTTTTAAATTAAATATTTAATCCGTCCAAAACAGTTTTTAAATCATCAGAAGAAGGTCTTGGTGCGTTAGCATCAATGATATTTCCTTCTGTATCTAATAAGATAAATTTTGGAATCCCCATAATTAAATAATCTTCAATAAACTGAGATTTAAAAGAGTTGTCAGCAAATAATTGCAATCCTCCCAATTCTTTATCAGTAACCATTTTTTTCCATGTTTCATGTGCATCTTTATCATCCACAGAGATGCTTACAAAGGCAATGTTTTTATCGTGGTAAGCTTCTTCCGTTTTTTGTAAAGAAGGGATCTCTCTTAAGCAAGGACCACACCATGTTGCCCAAACATCAATATAAACATACTTTCCTTTTAAATCATCTAAAGAAATAGTTCCCCCAGCATGATTTTCATAGTTGGCAAATTTTGGTGAAGGCTTTCCATTTTCAACAGCTTTTAATTTAGTATAACTTTCTGTAACTTTCTCTTTGTGAATTTCGTTAGTAGAGGCTGCCATAAAAGAGTTATAGTATTTATCTAAATCTTTAGCAATAGTAATTCCAAAACCAGCATCATCATAAAGTAAAACATTTTTAATTACTCCTGTTGGAATTTTGTTAATTAGAGTGGAATATGCTTCACTATAATCAATAGAGTCCTTCTTTGCAGCTTCTTGAGCAAGATCACTGTAATGAGAAGATACGATGTTTTTATAATCACTCGAAAAAACAAAATCTTCAGTATTGTCAAATTTTAGTTCTTTTATGTCATCCAAGAAATTTTCAGAAACCGTAAATTCATCTTTTTTTGCATAATATTTATGGTAGCTTTCGTACTTGTTTAGCATAGCTAAATACCCGTAGTTAATATTTCTTTTTTCCTTTGCTTTAAATGTGTCAGCAATTGCTTGTGTAGAATCTAACTTGGCATTTAATGCAGATTTAACTGCTGTAATTTTGTCTTTAAATTCTGTTTCTTCAAGTTTGTATGCTGCTGGGCCGCTACCAAGAAGTTCTTTTTTAAGCTCGGTTTTATTAAAGTAATAGTTGTTTATTTCAGCACCTGTTCCCGTAATCTTTATGGTGTTGTCAAAGTCTTTTCCATCAAAGTTAACTTTAATGTCATTACCCTTTTCTAAGTAAAGAAAAACTCTGTTTTTTCCATTGGAGATATAAAACTTAGTACTTTTAAGTCTTAAGGTATCCGAATAGGTGCCATCATCTTTAATAGTTATTTTCTTGTCCGTAATCCTGTCAGCACTTCTAAATGTAAGTTCATTACCATCAGCATTAACAATTGTACCAGATAGTAAAACGTAGTCTACAGGTGCTTCTTTTTTACAAGCAAAAACAGTAAAGGCTAAGCAAGTGATTAAAATTAGTTTTTTCATTTTTATGAGTTTTTAGATTCTCAAAGTTATTAAATACTTTTTTATAGTACGCGTGTTTTTGTGTTTTACGGTTTAAAATTTTAAAATGAAGACCATTTTGGATAAAAAACTACGCTTTAAGTGTCTAGAAAACCGATAGGATAACCACTTTTTATAAAACTATATTTTATATATTCGTTTTTAGAATGTTATGTTTTTATTACTTAATTTTGAGAAAATAATTCTAAACTAACCACGTAAAATAACCTAAGTATTAATATTATGAATGGGAGAAGAAAATTTATGAAAAAGGCAGCAATTGCTGGAACAGGGGTGGCCATAATGCCTAGTCTAACTTTTGGAATGGCAGCTGATAAAACAGGAGAAAAATTAAACTTGGCCTTTATTGGTGTTGGACTTAGAGGAACCAATCATGTTGCTAATGCGTTACAGAGAAAAGACATCAATATTGTAGCTATTTGTGATATTGATACAAAAAGAACGGATTTAGTCGTTCAAAAAATAAAGGATGCTGGAGCTTCTAAACCAAAGGTATTTGGAAAAGACGCTGATGATTATAAAAATCTATTGGCTTTAAAAGAAGTAGACGCTGTAATTATTGCTACACCTTGGTTATGGCACACCAAAATGGCAGTTGCAGCTATGGAAGCCGGTAAGTACACTGGGTTAGAAGTTTCTGCTGCCAATACTATGGAAGAATGTTGGGATTTGGTAAATACTCATAGAAGAACTGGTTCTCATTTGATGATATTAGAAAATGTATGTTACCGTAGAGACGTTCTTGCGGTATTGAATATGGTGAAGAATAATGTATTTGGAGAGTTATTGCACTTTAGATGTGGGTATCAACACGATTTACGTTTTGTGAAATTTAACGATGGAAAAACACCATATGGTAAAGGTGTAGAATTTGGAGAAAAAGGTATTTCAGAATCTAAGTGGAGAACACAGCACTCCTTATTGAGAAATGCAGATGTATACCCGACACATGGAGTTGGGCCAATTGCAGTGATGTCAGATATTAACAGAGGGAATAGGTTTTCTTCTTTAACATCGCATGCAACTAAAGGTGTTGGCTTGCACAAATATATTGTTGATAATGGAGGGAAAGACCACCCAAATGCTAAGCTTAAGTTTAAACAGGGTGATATTATTACGTCTACAATAGAAACTACTAGAGGCGAGACAATAATTGTAACTCACGATGTTAATTCTCCTAGACCATACTCATTAGGTTTTAAAGTACAAGGATCGCAAGGAATTACAGATTTTGATTACCATACCCAAAGAATACATGTAGAGGGAGTAACCAAAGGGCATGGATGGGAAGAAATGGATACATGGTTAGATAAGTACGACCATCCATTATGGAAAAAACATGGTGAATATGCTGCTGGTTCTGGACATGGAGGTATGGATTTCTTTGTGATGAATGCTTTTGTAGAATCGGCAAAACAAAATATCGCACCACCATTAGATGCCTATGATGCGGCTGCTTGGAGTGCCATAACACCATTATCAGAGCTTTCTATAGCAAACAATGGCGAGCCTCAAGATTTTCCTGATTTTACAAGAGGAGATTGGCTTACAAGAAAACCTTATCAATGGATAAAAGATACTTTTTAATATTTTCTTAAAGATTAAGAAGAAACGTAATTTATTGTCTAATTTTGACATAAAGTTTAGGACATGAGAATTCTGTTTTTTGGAGTATTGAGTTTTTTTATGCTATTATCCTGTGAAGATAAAGTTGTAAAAAAAGAAGTTGTTGAAAATAAAGTTTCAACAGTTTTTATCGATGGAAAAAAACTACCAAGAAACAGAATTATTAATGCGCAAATTGCTGATGAGATTAATACTTGGACTGCTTTTAAAGAGATGAATACAAGTTTTGAAACTGTTTTTGCCATTAAGAAAAAAACAGACCTCTTTCTTTTTATTGAAGAAATGATAGAGAAAGAAAAAACGGTATCTAAAAATAAATATCCAAAAGCTTTGGATGTGCCACAAATTAAAAGCAGGATTGTAGTATTAAAAACACTTCTTTTAAAGATTAACGCTAACCTAAAGGAAGGTGGAGTCTCAAAAAAAGAATATCAGCAAGATTTATCCACTATAGTTGATATTATGAATGCCATAAAAAAGCAATTTGAACAAGTCCTTATCCATACATTCGATGAGGAATTGTTATCCGAAGAGTAAACATTAGTTTTTGTAGAATTACCATACATTTATCTTCATACAGGGGTATCTTATTATCTGAAACCTAATGGAAACTACAAGATCTTAGTAAAAATGCTGAACGTATTGATTTAAAATCTATTCTTATAGATTTTGGGTGTTTTTATTTATAAAAACCAAAGTATTAATGTCATCACCTTCATGTTTTTACGACAGATCAACGAAAAAGACGATATCTGGTATTATTTTTTTGTTACTTTACGTTAAGATATTTTTAAAATTTCGAATTAATGAAAAAAATAATGTTCCTTTTCTGCTTACTCGTTACTTACCTTGGGCAAGCACAATTTAACGAATCCGCTCCTTGGATAAAGGATTTAAAAAGTAAGGATAAAGTTAATTTATTGAACAAAAAATCTAATAAAGCATATACTTTAAATGAGTTGTCATCAGCTTTTGAAATTTATTGGAAAGATAAAGACAAAAATGCTAAAGGGAGTGGCTATAAGCCATTCAAACGATGGGAAACCTATTGGAGTTACTTTGTTGATGAAAATGGAAATTTACCCACAGGAAAACAACTTTGGGATACATGGCAGACAAAAAAGAACCTAAGTGGAAAAGTACATGCCACCAGTAATTGGGCCGCAGTTGGTCCTTTTTCACATACTGCTCCAGGAAATAGATTGCCAGGACAAGGTAGAGTAAACGTTATTGCAGTAGATCCTAATGATGCTAATGTATGGTATGTTGGAGCACCAGCTGGAGGGATTTGGAAAAGTATAAATGCAGGAGGTACTTGGACAAATCTATTCGACGATTTTCCGCAAATTGGAGTTTCAGGGATTGCAATTGATGCTAATAATTCAGATATAATTTATATCGCTACTGGGGATGATGATGCTAGTGACTCTTTTAGCGTTGGTGTTTTTAAAAGTACAGATGGTGGTACAACTTGGAATCAAACAGGGTTAAATCCAGGTAATTCTCCAACCAGTATGAACGATATTTATATAGATCCTTCTAATTCTAATACCATTTGGGTAGCAACCAACCAAGGGGTATTCAAAACTACAGATGCTGCAGTTACATGGAGTCAAAAAATTGCAGGACAAAATATAGTAGATATAAAACTGAAGCCAGGCAATAGTACTATAATTTATGCCGTAACTAATTCAAGTCTTTTTAAATCTACAGATGGAGGAGAATCTTTTTCTGCATTGACGAGCACCAATTTACCTGCGACTTCAGGAAGATTTGTTTTGGCAGTTACTGCTGCTGCACCAAATAATGTATATATATTGAGTGCTAAAATAGCTACAGACGATTATGCTTATCAAGGGATTTATAAGTCTGTAAATGAAGGGGTAACGTTTACAAAAACCGCAAATGCTGTAAACCTATTAGAATCTAAACAAGCATGGTACGACTTAGCTTTTGAAGTTTCTCCTACCAATGCAAATGAAATGTATGTGGGTTGTTTAAATGTTTGGAAATCCAGCAATGGAGGAACTAGTTTTTCTCAACTAAATCAATGGCATACGTTCAGTTCTCAATATACACATGCAGATATTCATATGTTACGATATTTTGGGAATAGATTGTTTGCTGGTACAGATGGAGGTATTTATAGTTCTACAAATACCGGTAACTCTTTTACAGATCATACCGAAGGCTTAGGAATAAGTCAGTTTTATAGAATTACAGTTTCTCAAGATGATGCTGCTAAAATGATTGGCGGTTTACAAGATAATGGGGGTTTTGTAAGGAATAATAATGCTTGGAGTAATTATCATGGAGGAGATGGTATGGATAATGTAATTGATCCTTCAAATGATGATCTTATTTATGGATTTACCCAATATGGAGGATCACTAAACATATCTTCTAATTCAGGTGCTACATTAATAGGTAGTATTAATGCACCACAAAATGGAGGGGTTACTATCGAAGGAGAATGGATAACACCATTGGCTATTGATAAAAACGGTGAGGTATATGCGGGCTATGATGCAGTATATAAATTAACAGGAAATTCATGGACAAAAATGTCGGAAGAATTTTCTACTAATATTATTGATTTAGAAATAGATCCTTTTAGTCCCAATACCATATACATATCAATTGGGCCTCAATTAAGAAAAAGTACTGATGGCGGCGTAACCTTTACTTTAATGGAGACTTTTAATTCGCGAATAAATGAGATTGAAGTAAATAATACCGATAATAATATTGTTTATGTTTCAACAGCAGTACAGGGGCAGCGTGGAATTTTTAAATCTATTGATGGAGGAGCTAATTTTACAAATATTACCTTAAACCTACCAACTAATGAGCCTTATTTTACTATTGTTCATCAAGGAAGGCATGAAGATAATCCTATATATGTAGGAACTAGTATTGGTATTTATAGATTAGATGATACACTTACAGAATGGGAGGAATATGATACTGGCTTGCCTAATGTGGCCGTTAGAGATTTGGACATTAGTTTAATAGATGAAAAAATTACAGCAGCTACTTTTGGTAGGGGAGTTTGGCAATCGGCAATTCCAGTGGCTTTACCTGCCAACGATATTCAGCTTATAAGTATTACCCCAAACCAAGGTTCTGTTTCTTGTTCAGCTTTTATTCCTAAAATTGAAGTGCAGAATAAGGGAACTAACGAAATAACAGCGGTTACTGTTTTTTATAGTATCAATGGACAAGCAGAAGAATCGCAAGATTGGACTGGAAGTATAGTAACTGATGCTAAAACAATAATTGAATTGCCTCAAGTAGCAAGTTTAGATCACTCGATTGAACTCAAAGTAAGAGTAAGCATTGTCAATGACGCTTTTAGTGATAATAATGAAAAAACCGTTTCGGCATTTATCAATGGATTTAGTATTGCTGATATAGTTAATAATTTTGAAGATGAAGATAAGGAGCTTATTAGTTATAATGATGGTGATTATGAATCGTCTTTATGGGAAAGAGGAGTTCCAAATGGGGAGTTACTAAAAAATGTAACCTCAGGAACTAAAGCTTTTGCTACAAACTTGGTTGGAAATCATCCAGATAACGTAAAAAGCTATATCGTTTCTAATTGTTATGACTTTTCTACAATAACAAATCCAGTTTTAACCTTTGATTTGGCTTACGATTTGGAAGAGAATTGGGATATTGTCTATGTTGAATATAGCATAGATGGCGGAAATGATTGGAATGTTTTAGGACAAAAAGGAAGTTTACCAAATTGGTATACTAGTGATAGAACCAATGCAAATTCTGGAGCAGCTGATGATTGTCAAAATTGTCCTGGAGCACAGTGGACTGGTACAAATACAACTATGACGAGTTATTCTTATGATTTTGTTAGAAACGCGGCTGAAGGAGAAACAGATTTAACAACAGAAGATAATGTAATTGTCAGAATTGTTTTCCATTCTGATAGCGCAATAAATCAAGAAGGAGCAGTATTTGATAGCCTTATTGTAGAAGGGGTGCAAAATGATACTGATTATGATAATGATGGAGTTTTAAACGAAGATGATAATTGTCCTTTAATGGCAAATCCAGATCAATTAGATACAGATGGTGATGGTTCAGGAGATGTATGTGATAATGATAGCGATAATGATGGTATTGATGATAAACTTGATAATTGTATTGAAATTGCAAATGCCGATCAAGCAGATTTTGATAATGATGGTTTAGGTGATGTTTGTGATGATGATATTGATAATGATGGAATTTTAAATGCAGATGACAGCTGTAATGATACAGTCGTAGGAGATATCATAGATTTTAACGGCTGTACTGTTTTTTCATTACCATCTTCTAATTTTGAAATAAAGATTAATGGAGAATCATGTAGGTCAAAAAATGATGGAAGCATAGCGATTTCAGTTGTTAATGATAGATTGAGTTACACGGCAATATTAACAGGAACTAGTACTGGAACGGAGAACTTTTCTGCTACTACCAATTTCACAAATTTAGCTGCTGGATCCTACACCTTGTGTTTTACCTTAGCCGAGCAACCAGCATATGAAAAATGTTTTGATATCATTGTTTCTGAACCTACAGAACTAAGCGTTTCTGGAAAAACTAATATTTCTGGAAAGTCAATTGAGTTGACTTTAGATGGTGCTAGTCTTTATACGATTAAGGTAAACGGAAAAGTATATAAAACATCAGAGCGTATTATAACATTACCATTGACCAAAAATAAAAACACAATAGAAGTTAGTACTGCCAAGGATTGTCAAGGAATTTATACAGAAACAATAATTACTTCTTCAGATATATTTATATACCCAAATCCTGTTGAAGGATCGGAACTTACTATTAATTTAGGAATAAATAGCGAGGATAAAATAGAATTGTCATTGTATACGCTTAATGGTAAACGCTTATTTAAAAAGAATTATCCGGTGCTCAACCACGAAGTTATATTTGATGTTCAAGGACTTCCCAAAGGAGTTTATTTGTTAAGCGTTATGTCAGATGGGACTCGTTTTTCTCATAGAATAATTAGAAAATAAAAGAAAAAAATGCAATATATATATAGAGTATCAATACTTATAGTGCTTGTTATAATGTCTTCCTGTGGAGGTTCAGATGATAGTCCTGCGCCAATACCAGACCCTGTGGCTTCCATATTGATTTTCCCTGAAAAGGATAAAGAGTGTTTTATAAGTACCGTACTAAGTGATACGGAAAGTGAAGTTACTTTTGAATGGAACGCGTCTATTAATACAGATAGTTATACGCTTAGTCTTAGGGATTTAAGTGCAAATAGTACCTCTCAACACAATTCGGCAACAAATTCAGTTAAAATCACCATTAATAGAGGGGTAGCTTATGAGTGGTTTGTAACTTCAAAGGCAACAGGTACTAGTAGTACTGCTAAAAGCGAAGAATGGCGTTTTTTTAATGAAGGAATAGGAGTGTTAAGCCATGCGCCATTTCCAGCTGACATTGTGTTTCCAAAATCTAGTAATACGCTTGACAATGCTGGAGATGTAGTTTTAGAATGGACAGCAGTTGATATTGATAATGATATTAAAGAATATGAGGTGTTTTTTGGAGCTACCAATCCACCGGCAAGTGTTGGTACGGTAACAACTACTTCAAAAACGGTAACAACGGTTGCTGCAACTACTTATTATTGGTCTATTTTAACCAAAGATACTGAAGGCAATACATCAGAATCTGAAGTTTTTCAATTTAAAGTAAAATAAAAAAGCTATTAAACTTAAAAAGGAGGACAAATTGCCCTCCTTTTTAAACTCTTCTTTTTGATATCTGCTATTGCTTTGGTGTTGTTTTTTCTGCAGGAGCATTTTTACGTTCAACCAATGCGTTTCTAGTAATTTTTGCTAAGTTAAAATTTGGAGCAATCTTTAAAGCTTCATCTATAATAGCTATAGCACTGTCCAAGTTTTCTTTATTGTTATTATAGGTAATTAGTCCTTTTATATGTGTAAAAGCTGCTTTTAAAGGTACCTCATAAGGTTGTTGTGTTTCATAATAAGCATACTTCATATCGTCTTTAGTGTTAGATAGACCAGAAGTAATGTATACAGATGCTGTTACATTATTACCTGTTTGAATATGTAAATCTGCTAACTCATAAGCCAAATATGGACTTGGGTCTCTTTTATACATAATTTCAAATTGTTCAATAGCTCTTTTTGGCTGTCTCATTTGCTTAAGAGAAACTGCTTTTACTTGTAGGGCAATATCTGAAGCATTTTCGTCCTTATCTATTCCAATAGTGTTTAAGGCCTGCATATGTTTGTTACTGTTCATATATAGGTATGCAAGTGTATCTCTGGTTGCGCTATTGTCATTTAATACTAGTAAATGTGTAAGCGCATTTATAATACCTTGGTTATCTCCTTGAGTTTTCATTTGCTTATAGTAAGCGTCATAATGCTTTTGCAGCTCAGATTTTGATTGTGCTTGGGCTGTTGTTCCAATAATAATTGCTAGTACTATTAAAATGCGTTTCATTTGTCTTTTTTTATTTTTTGTTAAATCGGTTATATGGAGCATCCTTATTAGCTATCCTCTTAGGTGTAGCAGCTTTTATAGATGGATGTTTCATATATTTTTGTTTATCGTTTTGCAATAGACAGGCTTTATTTATTATTTCATCACTTGTTTTTATATGATATTGATGAACCTGTTTGTTTCACTTTTCTATGTTAAAAGTGCGCCAAATCTATTAAAATATTTTTTTAAATACCTTAAAACAATGCTAAAACCTTATATTTCAACGCTAAAATTGTAATCTAACGTTTTAGAAAGCTTAGTTGCATCAATAATTTTTCCAGAATTTAAGCCTTCATGAGAAAAATTGGGGAGCGGAAGTTTCCTTTTTATGGCTTCTTTGGTATAATAATTTTTCCGTGTGGGATGATTTGGATAAGCTGCATTAAAATCGGTATTCCACATTTCTTGTTCTATTATTTTAAAAATTATAGCAATGCAGTCATCCAAGTGAATAAGGTTTATTGGAGCATTAGGATTTTTAATATTGGTTTTCCCAGATAACTGTTTTATGGGATGCCTCTCCAATCCAATTAAACCAGCAAAACGAAGAATTGTAGTTTTAAAATTAGTATTCTCTGTCAAAAGCTGTTCAATAGCTACAAGTTGTTTCCCTGCAGCTGTAGTTGGTTTTTTGGTCGTAGTTTCACTAACAACTCCTTTATAATCTCCATAAACGGCAGTACTACTTATAAACAACACATTTTTTATATTGGCCTTTTCTAACTCAGAAATCAATAATTTTAGTTTAAATAAAAAAGCGTTTTCTCCACTAGTTCTTGCTCTTGGTGGCACAGCAATAATAAGCGTGTCAAAAGAGCTCAAGAAAGCAATTAGATTTTTATCAACTTTTTTTTCATGTAAGATAATCTCAAAAGCACTAATGCCTTCTTTTTCTAATAGAATGCATTTTTCTTTACTAGTAGCCGAGCCAAATACGCTATAGTTTTCTTTTATCAATTGTTTTGCTAGTGGCAAGCCTAACCATCCACAACCAAGGATTCCTATTTTTTTATTCAAACGTTATTGTTTTTTTAATTAGGATGGCATCATTTAGAATAAAAGGCATTGGAATATTCGTTTCAGGTCTTGGAGCAATGCTAAATTTTGGATGTGTTAATAAATCATTTGAAGCTTCGTAAAGTGTCAATTCTAACACATCTGTTTTAGGGAAAGTTAACTTTAGTACCGTAAATTCATTATCGCTAACATGATGTGTAACTAACCTTTCACGTCTATTTTTTAAGAAATCAGAAGAAAGTGCAATATCATTTATAGTAGCGCTGCTTATTTTTGTAGCAGAATAAAAATCTAACCTATTAATATCTCGATGTGATGAAATACAAATTTCCATGATTCTTTTCCCATTAATGATGGTGTCGTTCAGTTTTTCTATGGTAGGACCAGCAATAGACTTCTGCGGAGCTTCATTTAAATAGGTAAATTCAGCACCATATTTATTGCTAATAACCTTAGAATCTGTTTTTACATTTTTTTCAGAATCGATATAATTTTTATTCCAATCTCCAATAACATTATCATAAGTTGCCCAGTATGCCTTATTGGTATCGTTATTTTGAACATATACCAAGCTATTTGGTTTTGGAGTGTTAATAGTAGCACCTCTATTGATGTGTGCACTTATAAAACAAACAAAAGCAATAGTTAAAGAAATAAAACCGAGTGTTCTTTTGCTTCTTAAAAGTCCAATTATTGGCAGCAACAAACCAAAAGTAAGGGTTGTAAATAGTGTAGCTGCAATTAACATTTTTAGGCCTAAACCTATTGGGAACATAATAACTAAAGGCGTATATAGTAAGAGTGCTGTTAAGCAAAGTAGTAATTGTAGCGCGACACTTGGATTTTTTTGTCTGATAAAAATAAATAAAGAGATCAGCATAAAAAATACTGGAATAATAAAGAAACTAGCACCTTTAAGATATACTGCAACTAGGGTGCTAATAATAATCCAGAAGAATAATGGAGCTATCAATAAGTTGGCAGGGTTGTAATTTTTAAACCTTTTATAGATAAAAAATAAGGAAGCAAGAGATAGAAAAACAAAAGCCGCAATATAACTATGTCCATTATAAGGGAAACCTTGTAAGATATCTTGATATTGTGGATAAAACCATTTAAGTAATGGCCATGAAAAATAACCGATAACTCCAGTAATTAAAAGTCCAAATGTAAAAGGAATGAAACCTTTTACGATTTCTTTTACATCTAAAGTTTTTTTCTTTTTTATGCCATAATAGAGTAGTGCAATAAAACCTAATATTCCAATAATGAGCATTGGGAAAATCCAAGAAAAAGGATAAGAGATAAACTTTAATATGGGAATACTAAAATAGACATCATCCTTCTCGCTTTTGGTATCCGATAAATTGGCATTGCTAAAGTAGCTTAGTAATGGACTAATATAACTTCCCTGATGTGCAAGTGTTTTTTTATCCAAACGTTCGGAAGTATCCAATGCTGTATGGTAATCAAAATGATCGTCTATAAAAGCAAAATTAAAACCATCAATATCACCTTGTTCTCTAAAAACGGTTAAATCAGTATCATTTGGAAGCATTTTATAAATGCTATACATTAGTGAATTTGCAACTGGATACTCTGGATTTGCAGTCATAAACTCTTTAATTAGTTTTGCATTACCTCCATTAGTCTCCAAAAGCATATAACTAGGACCACCACTACCACGAGCTTCAAAATTTAAGACCAAACCAATTTCTTTTGCTAATGGATGTTTGTTTACAAAAAGCTCAGCACCGTTGAGTCCTAATTCTTCTGCATCAGAAAAAAGAATGATGATATCGTTTTTTGGATTTTGATTTTTAGCAAGAAAAGCTCTTACTGCTTCTAGAATGGTTGCAACTCCACTACCAGCATCACTAGCGCCAAAAGAGGAGTGTGGATTGCTATCATAATGAGATAATAGCAGCAATGCTTTCCCATTAGTAGTCCCTTCAATTTTGGCAATGATATTGGTGACTTTACTAAAATTGCCCCAATCTCCCGCAGTATATCCTTCTTGTAGCTGAGTTGTTAACCCTAATTTTTTTAATTCTTGAACGAGATATTTTCTAACCTCTTGGTGGGCTGGAAAACCAACAGAATGTGGTTTTTTTGAAATGGCTTCTATATGTGCGAATGCTCTATCAGTAGAAAATACTGTTTTAGGGATAGTTTCGTTAGCAGAATATTGAGGAGTAAGGTTGCTATAGTTCCAATAGATTATAAAGGAGATAATTGCAATAGCAATTAGATGAACTATTCTTTTCATATGCTTGTATTATTTTATTAAATGAGTCACATGTTGTTTGCTCCTGATCGTTCTTTTTAAGGAATAATCTTTTTTGCATGCTAGATTCACAATCTGGTAGATTGAACTATAAAAATAGACAAATGATTAGGATTAATAGATATGGGTGCGAAAATATTTATATAATTGATTTAAAATCATTAACTTTAAGTGTTTATGAATTGAAAAATTACAAATTATGGGGATAAAAAGTTTTCAGGGATCAAGGAAATCACAGCAACTAGATAAGGATGATTCTTTTTCTAGAGTAAGAGATTATATGTCAAAAAAATTAATAACGTTTAGACCAAAACAGTCGGTGGAAGAGGTTATTGAAATACTACTTAAAAGTAAGATATCTGGAGGGCCAGTTGTAAATGAAAACAACGAGCTTATTGGTATTATTTCGGAGGGTGATTGCATTAAGTTTATTAATGAAAGTCGCTATTACAATTCGGCAGTAAATATCCATAATGTAGAAAAACATATGGTTACAAACGTAGAAACCATTGATGCTAATATGAATGTGTTTGATGCAGCAAATAAATTTTTACAGTCCAAAAGACGCCGTTTTCCTATTGTAGAAGATGGGAAATTGATAGGGCAAATTAGCCAAAAAGATATTTTAAGAGCATCAATGGATGTGAAGCAGCAGAAATGGTAGTTTGTTAGCTATTGTAAACTTATGAGAAAATTACTTTTAATTATATTTTTAATAACGAACAGCTTTTGCTTTTCTCAAGTAAAAGTTGACCAAAAAAGTTTATCTGATAGTGCTTTAGAATTAACAAAACAACATGTTGTTTATGATGCGCGCTATTTTTCTATTGGTTATCCAAATGGTGATGTTCCAATAGATAAAGGTGTTTGCACAGATGTTATTATTAGAGCTTATAGAAAAATCGGAATTGACCTGCAAAAATTAGTACATGAGGATATGAAATTGAACTTTCATAAATATCCGAAAAATTGGGGGCTAAAAAGAACAGATAAAAACATTGACCATAGAAGGGTTCCTAATCTGATGACTTTTTTTAAGCGAAAAGGAGCAGAAAAACAGATTACAAAAACATCAAGCGATTACTATCCGGGTGATATTGTTTCTTGGAGCTTGGGAGGTGGACTAACTCATATTGGAATTGTAGTGGATAAAAAATCCAGAGACGGAAAAAGAAATTTGATTGTTCATAATATTGGAGCAGGTCAAGTCTTAGAAGACTGTCTTTTTAATTTTAAAATTATTGGTCATTATCGGTACCGTTAGTTTATAATAGAATGTTTTATAAAGTGCATAAAGATGAGGGTCAAATTATTGTTTTTCTGCCTTTTAGTTCTTTTTAGCTTTGAAAAATTAATATCTCAAAGGTGTGAAATAAAGAATCTTAAGAGCTTTGAATTTGCTAAACATGATGATTTTTCTGAATCAAAAATATTTTTCAGTCTTAAATTTAAAATTAATGGTATTGACTTTAGTACTATTGATACAAATCGAATACGAGTTCCTATAAATAATAAAACATTTGATTCAATTTCATATTCTTTTGTAAATGATAAAAATGAGCTAGTTAGGGGAGATTTTTTATGCAAATTTAAAGCTGATGAAAAATATACGATATCGCCTTGCACCTGTTGTGGAATTTTTTTAGTGTTGCCAAGTAAAAATGCGAATAGAGGTTATGTAAAGTTTAAGAACAATTCAAGTAGTGAATTTATTGGTATGGTTTCGGAAATTGATTATGAAGAAGTATTGCCAAAGAAAACAACTGATTATATCTTTTCATCAATTTCTATGAATTGTGGCTTTAGGCCTTCATATATTTCTTTAGCGCTTCCTAGTTATTTAAATAAGAAGTATCAGTTTGAAAATTGGTCTACAAAAACGACTAAAGAAATAAGAGTTTTACATGAAGAGCAAAACCAAGATATTGTTTATAGGATAAATTACCTCTTTTTGCATAAAGAAAAACTAACAATTAGCATTGATGAAGATGGATCTGATTTTGAATTAATTCTAGATAAATAAAGTAATATAACCTCTAGCGCTCCCTCTTTACCAGCATATAATAGTCATTGTCTAAGGGCAAATAGCCTTGATCATAGATAAAAAAATAGGTAGTTCCTTTTTTTGTAGTATATAAGTTGGTGATGTATTCAAAATCAAAGCCTTTGTCTAAAAGTCTAGTTTTTGTGGTTTTACTTTTATCGGTAGGATTTAGACTTTCTAAAATTCTATAGTTTTTTCTGAGCCTATTGTTGATGTTTCGGACAAGGTTTTTACTGTCTTTATTAACCTTGTTATTGTAGGCATTTCTACAATAATCAGAACAGAATTTCTTGTCGATTCTACCAATCAATTTTTCATTGCATTCTAAGCATGTTTTTTCCATACAGTATCTAAGATACTGATAATTTTTTACAATTGATATTGTATGCTATTTCGTGCTTAAGAAATCAATATAGTTTATTGCAATAAACGATTTAGACCTAAGCTTGGATGGTATTATTAATAGGTCGAAACGAATATCGGAAGATTAAACCCTAATTGGCTACCGCCCTGCGGTTAAAACTCGTAAGCTAATTCTTCTTCCTTAACGTCTTTGGCGTTTTTTAGATCCTCAATAAGCTCATCTATTTGTATTATGGTTACATTGGGCATGCAAATAACATGTGATACCTTTCCTTCTGTTGCCAATTGCCATTTTAGTTTTACATCACTTGGGGTTTTGGGTAGCACAACAGTAATGGCGCCTGGATTTCTCCATGCTTTTATTCCAATTTCGTTAAGTTTTAGCTCACAATATTCAGCAACTTTAAGACTGTGTAGGTATCTTTTTTCTAAACCTTCTATTCCGATTTTTTTGATGGCATACCATAAAAATAGCGGAGAATGTCCGTTTCTAGATCCTGTAATAGTGGTGTCAAATGATCCAATATAGGAAATGCCTTTGGCGATACGATCTCTATTAGAACGCTTGGCAATAAGAACACCAGTAGGGATCGGAGATCCAATAAATTTATGTCCACTTATGGAAATACTATCCGCTCCATCTTTAAAATCGAATGGCAAACGGGGTTTCATAAATGGGCCATAAGAACCTGAAAGTGCCGCATCTACATGAATGTAATGATCGTGAATAGCGAGGTTCTGTAAAATGTTTTTTATTTTTGAAATATCATCTTTTGCTTCTTTCATAGTTGTTCCGAAAGTACCTAAAACAATAACAGGTTTGTGCCTGTTCATTTTTACGGTATTTTCAAAATCTTCATAATCCATTTCTCCATTTTCTTGAGAGCGAATTACAATACTAGGAATATTAAGTAAATGAATATTTTTTCTAATGCTATAATGAGTCGATTCTGAATAGTAAACCATTGCTTTTGGATACATTTCTCTGGCTAAATATAAACCGTATAAGTTGCTTTCCGATCCGCCATTGGTTACATATCCCCAGAAATCTTTCGGATTCGCTCTAAATAGCTTTGCGAAGATGCTTACTACTTCGCGTTCCATTTCGTGAGTTTGCACTTTATAGGTGCCATCTTCAAAAGGATCTCCAAGATTATTGATTGGATACTGAAAGAAATCATTTAGCTCACTATAATCAAAATCTTTGGATACAGGATAGCCCAGAAAAGTATCTCTTGCCGTAGCTAAGGTTTCTTTTAATGTTGCTAAACGTTGTTGATCTTTTGTAGTTAACTGATTCATAGCGGAATGCTTGTTTTTATGATTGTGTTTGATGATGTAAAACATTGCAAAAATAAAATAAACAGAACTTTATTTCAAGTAATAATGATAAATCAGTAATTAATTCTTTTTGACGTTATTTTAAAAGAAAAAACAACTACTTGAGTAAAATAGTTGTTTTTGGGACAGGTATAATTTTCTGTTAGGTATTTTTTTGTTTTAGCCGTGATTGCAATGGCAGCTTTTTTGAGGTACGATAAAAACTATAATGGAAAGCGCGAATAGCTTCTAAATATAATTATGCTTTTAAGCAAAATCATAAACGGTAGTATCAATTTTATTAGCAATTAATTTCTTATTTATTATCGCTTCAATCTCTTCCCATTTTCCACCCGCCAGTCCACAACCAATTCTTGGCATGTGTACAGTTGCATTTTCTATTTTAGCAAACTCAGCTACTCTTTGTATGCATTCAGCAACAAATGGATAACGGATAGGAGGGGTTCCATCTTTATTTTTTCTTACTTTATGTTGCGCAACCATATTGGCAATCCAAAGATCAGAGCTAACTTTTACGAATTGAACATTTCCTAACTTAAATTCTTTTTCAATTGTATCAGGGGCTGTGTCTTTTAATTTTTGAAATTTGACAGTATCAGATAGCTGGCCGGTATTATTTTTAAACCAATTTCTGTACTCTTTTTCAGGAGCTTGCCAACGATTAGAAATGGCTAATACAAAGCCCTTTCCCCAGCCACCAATATCATTGCAGATATGAACTATAATTTTTGTGTTATTTCCGATTGGGTTGGTCGCATCACCTTTTATGTATTGTATTGACATGGTTTTAGAGTGTTTTTAGCTTTTGCGTAGTTCGTCTTTTATTATATTGTATATATCGTTAATGTCTTGATTCCCATTTATTGTAATTGTTTTGATTCCTAAATCTTTAATAAAATTAATTGCAGGAACAGTAGTGTTTTCAAATTCATTAATCCTTGTCAATACAATATTATTATCACTATCATCTTTTCTATTTTCTTCTTTGGCTCTTTTTATAGCCCTATTGAATAGCTTGTCTTTGGGAACATTTAAAAAGATAACTTTATTAATGGAATCATTATTTTTTTTAATTACATCTAATAAGTGTTTTGCTTGTTCTATATTTCTAGGATATCCATCAAACAAAATTCCTTTATCGGATTTATGATCATAATAGAATTGTGTTACTATTTTGGCGACTAAATAATCTGGCACTAACAACCCTTTGCTGCTATATTCGGATGCTTTAATTCCTAATTCTGTTTTTTTTTGTTTCTCAGCTCTTAAAACATCGCCCGTAGAAAGGTGTGTGAGACCAAATTCAGCAACAGTTTTTTTACTTTGAGTTCCTTTTCCTGCCAATGGTGGTCCAAAAATAATTATGTTCATTTTTATTAATTTTTATATTTCTATAACATCAAACCCAATAATTTCAGATAATCGTTTTTTAAATTTAGATATCCAAGTTACCCACTGCTTTTCTTCTATATTCCCAGTAATTAATAAGCCACTTGGTTCTACTGAAGCAGTAATGCTTTTTTCTTCTTCATTAAAGCTAAACCAATATGGTATTCCTTCTTCTCCTTTTCCAACTTTTCCAAATCCTATCCAACCAGGCAATTTTTCATATACCAATACGATTTTGACCCACATTTCATTTGGTAAATCGTATCTAACATTCAGAACACATTCTTGGTGTTTCATTGGTTTCTATATCTGCTAGGTGTATTTATTGCCCCGTTGATAATCATCTTTTCAAAATCAGGGATTGAATTATATTCATAATTCCAGCTTATGAACATCAATTTTTCAATTTCGTTATGAGCTGCTTCACTTTCATTATTGATTAACTTGTTCAAGACTGCTCTTGAACAAGCATATCCTAAAATGGTTGGATTTGTATCTGTTGATAGCCCACTAACTTCTAGTATAGTAATTTTTAATCCATTATTGTTTACGAGTTTAGAGAATGCATATTTAACACCATTAGCTACTCCTTTTTTCCAATGATCATATCCCTTTTCTGGAACAGTTTCTAAATATCCTTGACTACAAAAACCACTGCCAGAATAATTTTCAATAATATCCAATGTATTGTTTTGTGTTAATTCAATAATTAAATAAACTTCCCCAAAGTGTGGAAGGCCATTTTTTATTTTCTTAACTATATGTTTAGATGTTATTTTTTCCATCATCTTACTACTTGACTATAGCACGTATTTCTTGCAAAGAGGTGTCAACCAGAAGCTTTCCGTCTCTAAATACTTCTTTTAGCTCGCCTTTGCCTTCTTCATCCCAGTTTACTTGATCTACCAGTTGATAAACTCCGTTTTCTTTAATGATTTTTATGAGTCCTTTTGCTGATTTTTTTGTTCCATCGTCAGTAATTGGGTCTTTAAAAATTTCTCTTCCTTCTCCATTAACTTCTCCATAGGTTGCTTTCATTGCAAAACCAAAAGTGTCTCGAGTATTGTATTGGTAGGTAAAAGATCCAATACCAAGTACAACATTGGTAGAAGCAAAACCTTTTTGTTTGAGCTGCTCACATATTTGAGTTGCTCTTTCTATAGTGATGCTATCTCCATAAATTGCGCCAATATGTGAGTCCAATTCTTTATAACCTTTAGTATTGGTACCACCTCCAAAAATATCCCAAAGCAATTGTACTACACCTTTTCTTTCTGGCTCGGTTTTACCATTTGGATTTCCGCAAATAATAGCAACAGGATCACCACTATCTGGTCTAATCACCACTTTACCATCTCTTGCCAATACTTCTTCTTTTAGATTAGGAAGATATTCGGTAAGTACCTTCCATAAATCCCAAGTATCAGAAACAATAGATACAATTCCGTTGGGATAAACCTCAGAGATCAAACGTTTAAAAGTGTCTTGTTCTCCAGTATTTGTTCCCATACACATCACCGAATGTTCGGTAGCGGCTACAGAACCACCAATAAGTTCAGTTTCTGAATTGGCATTATAATAGGTTTCTAGAAAATCTATTGCTGGAATAGTATCTGAACCAGTAAAACTCAATAAATGTCCAGAAGCACTCATTACCGCAGCTTCTATACCTGCCATTCCTCGCATAGAAAAATCGTGTCCTTGCCAATCTACAAACTCAGGTATAGATGAGGTTTTTTTTGCATAAAAGTCTAGAATTTCACGGTATTGCTTTGCAATTGTTGCGGAATTGCATGGCAGCCAAACTGTAGTAGAAAGTAGGGTTTCGAAATAATTGGTTAACCAAAAAAATTCTGGTAAGGTATTATACATCGTAAACATTGGTACTCTGATTGGTACAGAAGCACCTTCTGGCAAGGCTTTAAATACCATTGGAATATAACCCAAATCGTGTAATGCTTCTATATGGGAAATACCTACTTGATTTTCACCTAGGTAATTATTGATTCTACGAGAATATGCCTTGCAAACTGCTTCCTTTGGTTGGTCGAAGAAATTGGTTTTAAAATCTGTAATAATGTATTTTTTCAGGAAATATTGTAATCCAAAAAACACAACTTCCTCTATACCATCTATTCTACTTTTTCTTGGTGTCCAATTAGAGTATACTAATGTTGTTCCGTCAGGATATTGTCTTTTGTGGTCTACTTTGTAACCGTCTGTATATAGTAATGGATTCATATATTTTGCTATTTATTGTAGTTTTTTAAAGTCTTTACTATCTGGTGAAAAAGAGCCATAAATAGTATGGAATTTCGTGTTTAGTTTTTCAGTTTCTAAGTTGAATTCTAATTGATCTAAACAGGTAACAATTAAGTTGTGTTTAGATGATTGTGAATACGCACTGTCAATTTTAAGAGCATAATTTAGCAATTCATAATCTAGCTTCCCTATTCTTAATTCTTTTTGAAATTCGTTATAGACACAGGTTTCCTCTTCGTTGTTTTGCAAATTAAGTTCAGACTCATTGCTCATCCATCCATAACCATGTCTGGTCTGGTAGCTACGGGTAATATAATGGGTGGTTCTATCCTTTATCTGCAATTGATTGCAAATCTGATGTGCATTTTTTGAGGTCGTATGTGCATAGGTTACATTTGGGAAAATCCCATGATCCATATCTAATAAGATTCCCTGACTACCTTCAAATAGTAATGTTTTATAGGATTCTAAATGGCTATAGTTCGTAATATTCCAGTCTATTTCTGCAATAACATCAAGGAAAGTAGCTAGTTCTTGTTGTAATTTTTCGTCTTTTGCATAGCCATAATAAGAAGCTATGCTTTTTAATTTTTCTATTAATACTGCTGTTGGTGCAATAAGATCTACTGCAAATAATTTATAAGGACTTTCGTTTCTTTTCATGGTTGCGCCAACACCCATTCCACAACTTCCATTTTTTAGATTTGTAGCATCATTTTTGTTTTTCCAAACATCAAAAGGAGTGCTTATTTTTGCCAGTGGATGAATATGTATGGTGGTATTTCCTCCTTTTGCGATAAGTTCTTTTCTTTCGTTGTATAAAAAAGTTGGGTGTATTGTACAATGCTCACTATAATAAGATGGTAATCCTCTTAATGCACCACTGGAAAAACTGGAATGCACATGTTTTTTATCATCAATAATAACGGTATGTGCAGCCTGTTGCCCTCCAGAAAAGCGTATAACTATAGCTTTAGGATGATGCTTGGCAAGAAAATCTGTAGCGATGCCTTTGCCTTCATCCCCAAATCCTAAACCTATAATTATATGTGCTTTTTTCATTGTTTTGTTCTAGTAATAACTTCTTTATGGTATAAAACAATAGCGTCCTAAAGCGTAATTTTTAGTTGTAAAAAAATAAATAGGACGGTATTGAATTCAAAACACTCATTATGGATTAAAGCATTGTAATATCGTCTAGACCACTTAAATTTGTTCCACTATCAGCATTAGATTCGGCGTATTTTTTACAGCTAATTTCTTTAATGACATTTGCTATATCTAAATGATTCTCAAAAGACAAACAATTATCGCCTAACAATTCTTTCCAGGCGCTATTAGCTTTTGTAGCTTGGTAAGAATGAAGAATATTGATATGATAAACGTCGTAACGTTCTTGTGCCTTTTTTAACAATTCTAGACTGCTGTAGGTTTGTTGCCCACTACCCATAATTTCTTTAATTGCCGATGCTGGTAATGTAGACAGGTTTGGTTCATCACCAATGGTGAATAGCAATCCTTTCTGATTTCTTTTTTCAAAAGCATCTGTTCTAGTATGGAAAGCAGCAAAATACCAAGCCAAAAGGTAGCTTTCTCCACCATTTCCACCACCACCAGACTCAATATAGGTACGTGTTAACCACATATCTAGTTCTTCATCACCAGATTCAAACTGTCCTACTTGTAATGGATATCCATCACATTCATGATCTCCAATTCCTAAAAATAATAATGCTGGATCAGGAATACCGCCTTGGATAATACCGCCCATTAGGTTTGGTAACCCATCTTTTATCAATTCATGAGGAATATGTCCCATACTTCCTGTAACGTCCAATCCTAAAATAATAGGAAAAGAATTTGGATGTACCTCAGAATCTCTAGCTTCTCTAAAGCTAATGCCATTAGGATTCATGCTTGCATGTGCTTTTCGCTCTCTGTTTTGAGTAAAAATATCGTTGATTGATTTTGTACTATATCCTGCTTTTTTTGCACGTACCGAACGTGCATCAAAATTATATCTTGTTCCTCCCATAACTATATTGTTTTTCCGAATAAATATTGATATCTCTTTTTGGCAATTTCTAATTGAATTTTTAGGTTTCTCATTTTAAAAGATAATTCCATGTCTTTTATAACAAAAGCTTCTGGTTCAAAATCTGCAAATACCAAACTGTTTTTATCTAATGGACTAATATCTATTAGCCCTTCTTGTTCTCTTTGTAATCTTTTGATTTTTAAATCAAAATCTTCAATTTTTCGTCTGTAAATAAGTTCAGCATCTTCCCCAATGGTTTTTGCTCTATCTTCTCTTATTTGCTCATTGTTTCGCTTAAGCGCTTCAATAAATCTTGGTTTTAATTCTTCTTCCATAGTTTTTTAAGTATTAAGGTTCAACTTATCATTTAGGGCTTCATCTTTAAAGCGTAATGGTTTTTCTTCAGGAATACTTAATTTATATAACTCCTGATTTTTCACATGCGTATATTGTTCTACAACAAAAGTTGATATATCTTCAATTTTAAGGATGTCTTCTTTTGCATACGTTTTAATTTCTTGATTCCTGATGCCTATTTGTATGGCCCTACGTTCTACTTTGTTTCCAAAAGGATCATGGTCTGGATCCCATTGCAAACGTACATTTGAGCTTTTAACTTCTTTTTGCCAAGCTTCTCTAGAAGAAAAAACGTTGGAGTTATAAGTAGATATTACGGCATTATTTAAATACCTTTCAAATGCTTCCATTTTTAGATGTATGGCGAGCACTACTTCTTGCCCTTCTTTTGTACCCCATCCATTGCGATACATCATCCAGAGGAAATTTGGTTTTATCCATGTCATGCGTTCTAAGCTAAATGCCCCTCCAAAATATTGATTGTTGAAAGCAAAATTTCCTATTTCTGGTCTGTACGATTGGTACACAATAATCTTTTCATTATCGTATTGTGCCATGATATGATGGCCTGTTTTTGGCCAATCAATGAGTTGCTCTGTGTATTTTTTTAATTTCATTTCATTTTTTTTGGGAAGCAGATAATATTTCATCTCTAACTTCCATTAAGGCAAAACCTAGTAGGTTTTTACCTTTCCATTTTTTGGGATTGCTTGCATTTTCATGATCTTCAGCCATACCAATTCCCCAAATAGCATCTACGGGACTTGCTTCTACTAAAATTCTATTTTTAGTCTGCAATAGAAAAGTTTTTAGGTCTTCATTTTGAGAAAACTTAGCATAATTTGCCTTTACAACAATCTCAAACTTGTTTTCATCCCAAATAGCCGAATCAAAGTTTTTGACTTGTCTTCCTAGTTTTTTGGCTGCAGCAGGACTACTGCAAGCAATAATTTTCTCTGCTATTTTTTCATCATTAAAAAGTCTAGCTTTTTCTGCCATCATATAATGTTCGGCAGATTTGTATGTGATAGTGGCAATGGTAAAATTTACCAGCCACCATTGGCTAAAACAGCTTTTGTTAGTAGCGCCATCTCTTGAAGGCTGATGTCCCCAAAAAAACAAGTATTTTGTTGGTTTGCCTGTGTCTTGTATGTTTTTTATATTGTATTTCATGATCTTACATTAATTTGTTAAATCGGTTATTGATGCATCCTCATTAGTCGTCTTTTTAGTTTCTTCCCTTTTCCTCGGGGTATAAGTTGCATACGTCATCACTCTGCCAAAACTCTTTGCTATTGATATCTAATACACTTAATTTTCCTTTAAAAGCTGCACCAGTATCTATATTCCATAGATTTTTTGAATTCATTGGCATATCACTTCCAAAATTAGTGGTTGGCGTATGTCCAATATAAATTTCATGATACAAATCGAACCGTGTCTTTATACTTACTTGATCTTTGTCTTTAACATATTTTAAAATCATGGCTGATTCCCAAAGTGTTCTGTCAAAATAATAATCGTTTTTATTAAACTCTTTTTCTACGCCATGCATTGAGGTAAAACCTGCATGGATAAATAGCCTGTTTTGGTGATCTATATGATAGTTTTTTAAATTATTAAAGAAGGTTTTATGTTCTTCGCTAGTTATAAAGCCCGTTTTTATATAGCTATCAATAGTTTCAGTTCCTCCATGTGCCAACCAAATTGGATTGGTTTTTCCTTCTGTTAGCCATATTTTGCACCATAAATCATGATTACCTAGGACAAAAACACACTTTTGCTTTTTTTCTAATTCAATTAAATATTGAATAGTCTGTGCGGATTCGCTCCAACCATCTACATAGTCTCCTAAAAAAATAAGCGTATCAGTACTTGTTACATTAGCTCTTTCAAGGGCTTGCTGCAATGCTTTAAAACCACCGTGAATATCTCCAATGACTAGTGTTCTCATGATCAATTTTTAAATTCTATATAAGCAGTCGGAACATTATCTGTAAGCCATACTCCATTTTCAGATTTATAAAATTCATATCCGTCTTGATGCATTTTATTTGATCTTACACTTAATATTATTGCTTGTCCTCTTCTGTTTCCAACTTTTAGTGCTGTTTCTCTGTCTTTACTTAAATGTACATGTTGCCTGTTCATTTTTAAAAGCCCTTTTTCTTTAATAGCGCTCATAAATTTATTGACAGTTCCATGATATAGGTATTCTGGTGGAGCATTGTTTTGGAGCTCTAAATCAATATTTTTAAGTGAATGCCCTTGATTGGCTCTAATCATAGATTTAGTTTCGTTGAAAATAAACCGCTGTTTGTCACAAGTAGCAACAACTACTTCTAAATCTTCTATTGTAAATCTAAGCTTAGATTTAGCAATTAATTCTGATACAGTTGCCCAACCATTTTTATCCAATGTAAGGCCTATTTTTTCTGGTCTATGCCTAAGTATTAAACTTAGGAATTTACTTATCTGTTTTTTATTTTTTTCATTCATGATTATTTTTTTGATGATTCTTTTAAGAATCATATGTTTTTAATAGTGATTACATTTTTATCTGAGCATCTCCAAATAGATGTCGTAGTTTTCTTTGTCATAACAAACGAAAATCACCTTTTCTAAATTTGCAACCTCCTTTATCGTTTCAATTGCAATTTTTGCAGCCTCTTTTTTAGGGAATTTATATATACCAGTACTTATGTTTGGAAAAGCAATTGTTTTAAGATTATACTCTGAAGCAATTGCTAAAGAATTGAAATAGCAGTTTTTTAATTTTTCTATTTCATTTGATTTTCCATTGTTCCAGACTGGTCCTACAGTATGGATAACATATTTGGCAGATAAACTTCCTGCTAGGGTTATTACTGCGTTTCCTGTTTTACAACCACCTTGTTTATTCCTGATTTTTATGCATTCTTCTAATACTTGACTTCCTCCAGCTCTATGAATAGCTCCATCAACACCACCGCCACCTAATAAGGATGTATTTGCTGCATTTACAATTACATCAGCTGTTATTTTGGTTATATCTCCTTGGATTAATTCAATTTTCATTTTTTATGACTTAAATGATCAATAATTAGTTTTGTGTTTTTCTTTGAAACATAATATCTGTTCTTAATACATATTTTGTTCCATCTACTAGTGCTTTGCCTTCGTGGCGATGATAATGTTTGAAGAGTAACGCTGCTCCTTTTTTTGGCTGGATAGAAAATTTATCTTCAAATAGCGTTTCACCTCCATCAAAATCATCATTTAAATAGATTAAAAACGAGTACTTTGAAGCTTTACTATCACTCTTTTTATAGCTTCCATCAGAATGCATTTTAAATTTTTGTCCAACTGTATATTTATATATTCGAAACATTTCGTTGAGCCCAAATGCAGTATAAGATTTTGAGTTTTGAGGAATGAATTCTTTAATCCTATCCCATAAATTTTTAGCTAAATCTTCATCAAAGAATAAGAAACGTTCATTATCTCTCATGCTTTTTAGCATTGTTTGCTGGCCTCTTAGGTTTACTTTAGCTTCTTCAAAGCCTTTTTCTTCTCCGTTTTTAATGTAAATGTTACATTCTTTTTGAGTGAAGAAATTCTCAATTGTAATTATTTGTGGATGGTGTTCAATTTTCTTCATCACTTATCAATTTAAAAGTTCGCCCGAAAGGTTTAGTTGCACTACATTTTTATGTTCAAAATCTTTAAAAGAATTTGTTGTAAATATGATCTCAAATTCTTTAGCTAATTCATCAAAACCTTTATTAAAAATTCCATGGCTTACTGCTAAGTACAGCTTTCCTGCATTTTTAGCTTTTAGTTCTTTTGCTAATCCTAAGAACGTACCACCACCATCGCAGATATCATCAACAATAAGGCAATCGTTACCTTGTAAATCTTCATGGTAAACCTTAAAGCCAGATAATTTTCCAGTCTTTACATCTCTTGTTTTTGAACATTCTACAACGTCATAACTTTTAAGATAAGCGGCCACCTTGTATATTTTTTTGAGTGCTCCACCATCTGGTGAAATTAGTTTTAGATCTTTGGATAAGCTTGAAACTACTTTTTTGATAAATAGATGGTTACTAATTGTTTTTGAGTTGTTTACTAATGCAGGAGTAACTTCTGAATGCGGATCAAAAAGGGTTACCTGGTTTAGATTCAAACTGTTTAAAATATCTGTATATACTTTTACAGATAAGGGTTCTCCATTAATCATTAATCGATCTTGCCTTGCCGCAGGAAAATAAGGGATAAAAACATTTATGTTCTTAATTCCCATTCGTTTTAAAGCATCAATAGCCAAAAGAACTAAGCCAAATGCATTAAAAGAATTGATTCTATGGGTTACTGTTACTTCATCTATAGCTGTTAAATTGCTTAGTATTTTTATATGTGGTTCACCACCAGAAAAAGTAAAAGCTTCAAATTCTATTTGTGATAAATTAGGATATGGATTGAATTGTATGTCTAAATTAAGTATCATTTGCGTTTGTTTTACACAAATGTAAGTCAAGAAAATGAGTTTACAAAATAATTAGTGTAAAAATTACACAAACTTAATTTCGAAGTAGAATCCTTTAGTTTCTAATTCGTTATATTTTTTCTTGTTAAAGGTGAATAATTTTGCGGGTCTACCACTACCAATTTTTTGTAGTTTATCTGTTTCTTGGAGGATATCGAAACTTAGAATTTTCTTTCTAAAATTTCTTCGATCTAGTTCTTGTCCTAATATTGTTTTATAGAGATTTTCGAGATCGGAGAAGGGAAACTCTTTCTGCAGGAGGTCAAATCCTATGGGTTGGTATTGTAACTTTGCCTTAATCCTATCAACTGCTTTTTCTATAATTTTATTATGATCAAAAGGTAATTCAGGAATGTCATCGATAGCATACCAATCTGCCTGTTGTGCATCTGTAGAAGCAGAAAGTGTAAATTTTTCAGGATTTACCAAGGCAAAATAAGCCACAGAAATTACTTGTGCTCTTGGGTCTCTGTTTACATCATCGCCAAAAGTGTACAACTGTTCTAGATAGTTAACACTTAGTCCAGCTTCTTCTTGTAATTCTCTAGTAACTGCTTGAGTAAGGGTTTCGTTGTTTTGAACAAAACCACCAGGCAATACCCACCTGTCTTTATAAATTCCATATTTCTGTTGTACCAATAATACCTTTAATTGTTTATTTTGATAGCCAAATACAATGGCATCAACAGCAATTTTTATTTGTTGAGATTTACTCATTTATGTGTATACTTTACACAAATATAGGGTTCTTTACTAAGATAAGGGTGTAGGCTATTCCTAATTTTGGTTGGTTTATGGATTTATCAGATTATTATTACCTGAAACTATTATAAAATCTATGGATTCGTTTGCGTTTTATTGCTAATAATATTTTTGTAGGATATTTCTTAAAAATTGACTATTTTTGCAAAATATATAGGTAGAAACCAGACTTATTATAACCTCAATACACGGTATGTTTTTAGCAAGCGACTAAAATCAGCTTTACCGTATACATTTATAAATAAACTGGTTGTCAACAATAAACGGATGTGTCAATTAAAGTTTATGTGGATCAACAAAACCTACTATGCAAAAAATATCCCCCCTATTTTTACTTTTTCTTTGTAGCATTATATTTCCTTTAAGGGCAACAAATACTATTGTTTTTGCTGATGAATTTACTGCTATTTGGAATACTGCCAATACTAGTACTGGGTCATCTGCCGCTAATGAAATAAGTATACCTACAAATAGTGTTTATACTTACAACTATACCGTTGATTGGGGCGATGGAAATACAGATACCAACATAACTGGAGATATTACACATACCTATGCTACAGAGGGGCTGTATACTGTTCTTATAAGTGGCAACTTTCCTGCTATTTATTTTAATAACAGTGGAGATAAAGAAAAGATTATTGAAATTTTAGATTGGGGTACTATTCAATGGCAAAGTATGGAAAACGCTTTCTCTGGATGTACAAATATAAATTTCGATGCTATTAGCGCTCCAGACTTGTCGCAGGCTACTAGCCTTAAAAATATGTTTAAAAATACTAGAAGCTTTAATGGTATTGTTAACAATTGGAACATTAGTACCATTACTGATATTTCTGGTATATTTTATGGAGCGCGTATATTTAATAGACCACTGGACAACTGGAATACTAGTAATGTAGAAGATATGTCTGATGCGTTTAGAAGCGCAAGTCTTTTTAATGAGCCTCTTGATAATTGGAACACCTCTTTAGTGACCAGCCTCTCTGGAATGTTTCGATCTGCGAACAAATTTAACCAGAATATAAACAATTGGGATGTTAGCCAAGTGACTAATATGGCCGATTTGTTTTATTCTGCTCGTGCTTTCAATATGCCATTAAATTTATGGAATGTTGGTAAGGTTAAGGATATGTCTCATGCCATGTCGAACAGTGGTTATAATCTCCCACTTAATAATTGGAATGTTAGTCAGGTTACCAACATGTCGAATATGTTTGAATCTTCCTATTTTAACCAGCCAATTGATAGTTGGGATGTATCTTCGGTAGAAGACATGTCTTTTATGTTTCAAAGAGCCAATAGGTTTAATCAGCCTTTAAATAATTGGAATGTTGGTAAGGTAACGGATATGGAATCTATGTTCGATGGTTATTATTGGGCTAATAAATTCGATTTTCGTTTGGATCAATGGGATGTTAGTGAGGTAACTAACATGAGGAATATGTTTAGAGATACTCGTTATTTTAATCAAGATATTAGTGCTTGGGATGTCAGTAACGTTATCTATATGGGAGGCATGTTTGAGCGAACTAAACTTTTTAATCAAGATATTAGTGCTTGGGATATCAGCAAAGTTAAAAGTCTGGGATCTATGTTTGCATATTCAGAAGTTTTTAATCAACCTTTGGATAACTGGGATCTAAGTAGTGTAGAGAGTATTGGTTCTATGTTTTATAGAGCATTAGCCTTTAATCAGCCAGTAAATAGCTGGAACACAAGTAAGGTTAAATATATGTCTGGTGTATTCTCCACATACGTTTCAGCTGCTGTTTTTAATCAGCCTGTAAATAATTGGGATACTAGTGCTGTTGAATCCATGTCTAGCATGTTCGCTGGTGCTACTGTTTTCGACCAGGATTTAAGTGCCTGGAATATAAGTAAGGTTGAAAATATGTCAGGTATGCTTGATAATGCTGGGCTATCTAAACTACATTATGACAATGCTTTAATGAGTTGGGCTGCACAAACGGTAAAATCTAATGTAAAACTGGGAGCTACTAATCTAAAGTATTGCGATAGTAGATTTGCCCGTCAAGATTTAATAGATAATCATAACTGGACAATTACCAATGATATTGTAGATTGCCCATTTGTGTTTTGTACTTCACTTACTTCTCCTATAAACGGAGATACACAGGTGCCAGCAAATGCAAATTTAATTTGGGAAGCGGTATCTGGAGCTACTGGATATAGAGTATCGGTTAGAATAGAAAACGGAGGCACCAGCACTATTGTGGAAGACAATACAGATGTTGGTAATGTAGTTGGTTTAGATTTTACTACGGACCTTAGTCCTGGAGATGAAGTTTTTGTAACTATTGTCCCTTATAATGCCACTGGTCCTGCAACAGGATGCGTTGAAGAAAGCTTTGCGGTAATTGCTAGTTGGGTAAATGATCCTACCACTTTTAAACTTACTTATGATACTCGTATATCAGGTTCAGGAAGTGACGCCAACCAAATTGAAATTGAACATAATTATGACTTTGCCTATAATTATGCCATAGATTGGGGGGACGATCAATACAATAATAACGTCACTGGAGGCATAACACATACCTACTTAACGCCTGGAATATATACCATTACTATTAAAGGAGATTACCCGGCTCACTATTTCAAGAGTTTTTCCGATAGTCATAAATTACTATCCATAGATCAGTGGGGGACTCAACAATGGAAGACTATGGAATCTGCTTTTTCTAGATGTAGTAACATGACCTATAATACTACAGATATTCCAGATTTATCACAAGCATCAAGTATGAAGCAAATGTTCTATGGGGCGTCAAAATTTAATGGCAATGTAGACAATTGGGATGTAAGCACTATTAGCGATATGACTTCATTGTTTTCTTCAGCTGAAGCCTTTAATCAACCTTTAAATAGTTGGAATGTAAGTAGCGTTACCAGTATGAAATATATGTTTGGTGGAGCCACAGTCTTTAATCAAGCCTTAGATAACTGGAATACGAATGAGTTAACAGATACCAGTCAAATGTTTTATAAGGCATCTGCATTTAACCAGTCTTTAAATGATTGGAATGTAAGCAAAGTAACAGACATGAGCTATATGTTTTATACTGCATCTGCATTTAACCAACCTTTAGATAATTGGGATGTAAGTAAAGTAACAGATATGAGTTATATGTTCTTTGGATCTTATCCAGCTAATATGGCTTTTAATCAAAGCCTAAACAATTGGGACGTTAGTGAAGTTAAAAACATGAGTTATATGTTTTATCGTTGTACTGTTTTTAATCAGCCATTAAACAATTGGGATGTAAGTGCGGTAGAAACCATGTCAGCTATGTTTTATAATGCAACAGCCTTTAACCAACCCCTAAATAACTGGACGGTTACAGCAGTAACCAACATGAACCAAATGTTTTATGCTACGGAAGCTTTTGACCAAAATATAAACTCTTGGAACGTTACTAATGTTTTATATATGCAATCTATGTTTGAGGATGCAAAAGCCTTTAACCAAAATATAGCCTTATGGAATGTTACTAATGTAGTAAACATGAAATCTATGTTTGAAAATTCAGAAGCTTTTAATCAAAATTTAAATAATTGGGATGTTAACTCTGTAGTTACTATGAATGCAATGTTTAGTTATACAGATACTTTTAATCAACCTTTAAATAATTGGGATGTAAGTGCAGTTGCAGATATGACATCAATGTTTGAAGAAGCGGCAAGCTTTAATCAACCTATAGCTAATTGGGATGTAAGTTCGGTAACCCTTATGCCATCAATGTTTGAAGCTGCATCGGCTTTTAATAGTTCTATAAATTCTTGGGATGTTGCTTCGGTAACCAATATGGATGCTATGTTTAAAGATGCTATTTTGTATAACCAAGCTTTAGGTAATTGGAATACTGAAGTATTGCAAACTACAGCAGAAATGTTTAGTGGAGCATCAGTATTTAATCAAAATATAAATAGTTGGAATACTGGTTTTGTGACCACAATGAAAGCCATGTTTAAAAATGCAATAGCCTATAATCAGCCAATGAATTCTTGGAATGTAGCTTCGGTAACTACTCTAGAAGAGATGTTTAATGGAGCAACAGTATTTAATCAAAATATAGATGCCTGGAATGTTAGAGGGGTTTTGACAACAGAAGCAATGTTTTATAATGCTACTTCTTTTAATCAGCCATTAAACAATTGGCGAGTTGCTAATAGTACCAACATGGATTATATGTTTAGAAATGCTGTGGCATTTAACCAGCCTTTAGACCAATGGGATTTAGGAAGCCTAAGCATGCGGTATTTTTTAAGCGGAGCAACAACTTTTAATCAGGAACTAAGTGCCTGGGATGTTAGTGGAGTTACCGACATGCGATACATGTTAGACCACACCGCCCTTAACAGAGAGAATTATGATACTACTTTAATAGCATGGTCAGATCAAGAGCTAAGCAATGGCATAGCTCTAGGCGCACAAGGCCTACCATATTGTGATGCTTTAGAAGAAAGACAAGCCATCATAGACAGCTATAGTTGGACTATCTCTGGTGATGTGTTGGACTGCCCAATTCCCGTATGTACTCAACTTATAGCACCTCTTTATGGAGCGGTAGATGTCCCGGTAAATACCAACCTTAGTTGGGAACCAGCGCTCTATGCACGTGGATACAGACTTACTGTTGTTACGCAACCGGGAAATATTACCGTGGTTAATAATGAAACTATTACCAATGAAACGGTATATACTTTTGCCTCTGATTTTGTGGGTGGAGAGATGGTAGAAGTAACGATAGTACCTTTTAATGATAATGGAGACGCTAGTAGCTGTACAACAGAAGGTTTTACGATTACAACCATTAGCACTGCCACAGCACCAGAGTGCACTAGTTTAAGTTTTCCTTTAGATGGTGCTATAAATATAGCAGTTACAAGTGATATAATATGGCAACCGATAGCTAATGCAGATGGATACCGTATTACTGTTGGTACTAATGCTGGAGCTAATAATATTGTAGCTAATGCAGATTTAGGTAATGTTACTACTTATGAATTTATTACAGATTTACCAGAAAACACAACTATTTATACGAGCATAATACCTTATAATAGCACAGGTGATGCTATAACTTGTACTGAAGAAAGTTTTACTACAGAGCTAATTCCTGTAGCACCAATTTGCACCAATTTAAACACTCCTGTACCTGGTGCCATAGATGTGCCTATCGATACCGATATTAGTTGGGATGCTGTGCCAGATGCAACAGGATATCTTCTTAGTGTCGGAACTACAGGTGGCGGAATAGAGGTTTTAAATAATATTGATGTTGGTAATGTAACTACTTATGATCTGCCTACAGATTTAAGTACAAACAGACTGATTTTTGTGCGTATAACTCCTTACAATGCTATCGGTGATGCTATAGCATGTACAGAAGAAAGTTTTAGAACAGGAGCTGCAACGAGTACTATTCCGGCTTGTGCTACGATAACAAGTCCAATAACTGGTGCTATTGATGTTTTAGTTACAACAGATTTAAGCTGGACAGCTATTGGCTCTGCTACAGGTTATAAACTTGGGGTAGGTACAACTTCTGGTGGAACTGATATTTTGACCTTAACAGATGTTGGTATTGTTACCAGCTATGATTTAGCTGCTGATTTGCCCCAATCTACTATTATTTATATAACGCTAATACCATACAATTCCATAGGAGACGCAACAGGATGTACCGAAACTTCTTTTACTACCGAGACCCTACCTACAGTTCCTAGTTGTACTAGTTTATCAAGTCCTTTAAACGGCACAGCCAATGTTGTAATAACAACGGATTTAGATTGGAATACAGCGAGCACAGCTACAGGTTATAAAATCTCCGTAGGAACTAGCACAGGAGCAACAGATATTCTTAATTTGATAGATGTTGGTAATGTTATTAGCTATGATTTAACCGCAGACTTACCAGAAAGCACCTCGATTTTTGTAACGCTAATACCATACAATGCCATAGGTGATGCTATTGGATGTTCAGAAGCTTCTTTTACTACCGAGACCCTAGCTACAATACCTAGTTGTACTAGTTTATCAAGTCCTTTAAACGGCACAGCCAATGTTGTAATAACAACGGATTTAGATTGGAATACAGCGAGCACAGCTACAGGTTATAAAATCTCCGTAGGAACTAGCACAGGAGTAACAGATATTCTTAATTTGATAGATATTGGTAATGCTACTACCTATGATTTAGCAACAGATTTACCAGAAAGCACTGAAATTTTTGTAACGCTAATACCATACAATGCTGTGGGTGATGCTATAGGATGTTCAGAAGCTTCTTTTACTACGGAGACCCTAGCTACAATTCCTAATTGTACTACATTATCAAGTCCATTAAGCGCTACAACTAATGTTGCAATCACGACAGATTTAGATTGGAATACAGCGAGCACTGCTACAGGTTATAAAATCTCCGTAGGAACTAGCACAGGAGCAACAGATATTCTTAATTTGATAGATATTGGTAATGCTACTACCTATGATTTAGCAACAGATTTACCAGAAAGCACTGAAATTTTTGTAACGATAATACCATACAATGCTGTGGGTGATGCTATGGGATGTACCGAAACTTCTTTTACTACCGAGACCCTACCTACAATACCTAGTTGTACTAGTTTATCAAGTCCTTTAAACGGCACAGCCAATGTTGTAATAACAACGGATTTAGATTGGAATACAGCGAGCACTGCTACAGGTTATAAAATTGCCGTAGGAACTAGCACAGGAGCAACAGATATTCTTAATTTGATAGATATTGGTAATGCTACTACCTATGATTTAGCAACAGATTTACCAGAAAGCACTGAAATTTTTGTAACGATAATACCATACAATGCTGTGGGTGATGCAATAGGATGTTCAGAAGCTACTTTTACTACGGAGACCCTAGCTACAATACCTAATTGTACTACATTATCAAGTCCATTAAACGGTACAACTAATGTGAAATTAACAACAGATTTAGATTGGAATATAGCGAGCACGGCTACAGGTTATAAAATTGCCGTAGGAAGCACAACAGGGGCAACAGATATTCTTAATTTGATAGATATTGGTAATGCTACTACTTATGATTTAGCAACAGATTTACCAGAAAGCACCGAAATTTTTGTAACGATAATACCATACAATGCTGTGGGTGATGCTATAGGATGTTCAGAAGCTTCTTTTACTACGGAGACCCTAGCTACAGTACCCAATTGTACTCAAATTATACAGCCATTAGATAACACAATTGATGTAGTGGTGGATACTTATTTTAGCTGGGAAACCGTAGAAAATGCAAATGGATATATACTTAGTATAGGTACTAGTCCTGGTGGAACTGATGTATTAGATAATGAAGATGTTGGATTTTTAACTCAATATTCGCTAGCTAACAACTTAAAAAATGGGACTACCTATTATTTTGGCGTCATAGCATACAATGCCTTTGGTAATGCAAAAGACTGTTCTCAAAGTACTTTTACTACAATGGTTCTGCCTAAAAATGATGTAAAACACGGTTTCTCTCCGAATGGAGATGGAATAAACGACTATTGGCATATAGCAGGTATAGAAGACCACTCAAATAATACGGTAACTATCTATAATCGCTGGGGAGATAGCGTTTTTCAAATCCAAGGTTATAACAATAGTTCTAAATTATTTACTGGTGTTGCCAACCAAAAAACAAAAATGGGTGCCAACGTATTGCCCTCTGGAACATATTTTTATAGGTTTACTCTTGCAGAGCCTCATAATTTTAAGAGCCTACAAGGTTTTGTTGTTATAAAAAGATAAAATATTAACATGAAACGAGCATGCTAAAGAGTTTATCACCCAAGGAAATGACTAATATCGAACAACATGTGACCGGTTTAATAAAAATAAATATAGACACATGAAACATCCATTAATAAAGGATTCTACACCCAAGGAAATGACCAATAAAGATGTACCATGTGACCGATTAAAAAAAATTACTGTAGACACATGAAAACCGCCAGAAATATAGCAATAATAATACTTTTTATAGGCTTAGGATTTTGCAAGGTTACAGCACAGCAAACTCCAAATTTTGCCCAATACAACTACAATCCATTTATATTAAATGCTGCCTATGCTGGTCTTAGCAATAATACAGAAATAAGTATTAGCAATGAAGGGTATTTTAATTCAATAGAAGGCAGTCCAAGAAGCTTTTCATTAAGTGGACATGGTACAATCAACCGCAATAAAGTAGGTATAGGTGCAGGTATTTTAAGAGACAAAATTGGAGTTACTACCAATACTACTTTCTTTGCCGCTTATTCCTATAAAATATTTTTCGACTTTAAAAGCAACAGACCCTATTGGCAACAATATAATGCGGGTGTACTTTCTTTTGGTTTAACCGCAGGGGTACAACAATACCAAGATAACCTTAGTGAGCTTGGACTAACGAACGACCCTAATTTTGCTGAAAATATAGATGCTACTATACCTACTATTGGCATAAGCTTTTTGTTTAATCATGCGTCTTTTTTTGTTGGATTTTCTACCCCAAATATTTTAGGAGATGCCCTAGCTTCACAAGACAACATAAATCTTAATAGCCCTTATTATGGGTATTTTGGCTATCGTTTTTTTAACAATCGATTTAAAGACCTTATGATAAAACCAAGTCTATTGTTAAAATATGAAGATGGTGCAGCCCTGCAGGCAGATATTAATTTAGCCTTAAGTATTAGGAATAAATTTGAGGTTGGTATGGGGTATAGAAGTAGCAATGCCATTAATTTTTTAGCAGGTATCTATTTGTTTGATAGTACTAGATTTATATACAATTATAATATAGTCACCAATGATTCTCCTTTGGGCAATACCCACGGTTTTATACTTAGCTACCAATTTGGAGATGGATACAAGATAAGATAGTTTTAAAAGATTAGTTTTAGTGTTTGTTAAGAGTAGAATAGAAGTAACAAAACTAACTCAATAAAGAAGCTGAAGATATGTATGTTTGCAATAGTTTAGTGTTTTTAATAAAAAAATGAAGCTTGTACATTAATTTCCAACAGTTGTGGGTCTAACCCAAAATCTGAACTAAATTTACGGCAAAATTCTGATTTTAAGGTAAATAATTATTTACTTTTGGTTTTGATTTTAACTTTTGAATTGTAGAACCAATGAGAAAGAAAACATAAAAGTTAAACACAGTGTTTAATCGGAAAGTAGTACCTTCTAAATCTAGCGATTTCATAAACAAAGTCATTGGTATCATTTTAAAAAAAACCAAAATAAAATAATGTCTAAACTTCTTCAATACAGAGAAAACTTAAACCTAACTCAAAAACAACTTTCAGAAAAAACAAATGTTTCTGTAAGGACAATTCAACGTATTGAGGCCGGACAAGAACCTAAAGGACATACGTTAGAAGTATTATCTGAAGTTTTAGGAGTTAGTCGAGAAAAATTAATTGCAGAAGATGTAGAACAAAAAGAAGCTAACATTTTCTTAATTAAATTAATAAATCTATCTTCTTTGGTACTTCTTATTGTGCCACTTGGAAGTATATTGCTTCCTCTTGCAATTATGTATTGGAAAAAAGAAATTAATCCACTAACCAAGCAAATTGTTTCTATTCAGATTTTATGGACAATATCATTTCCAATTATGATGCTAATAGTTATATTTTTTAGTAAATGGATTGGTTTGAGCAAGCAAATATTACCATTAACAATGCTACTGTTGTTATTAGTTAATATATATATTATAGTACGTAACACTGCTGAAATTGATAAAAAGAAAAAATTATATATAAAGCTAAATTTCAGTGTTTTGTAGGTCTTGTCGGCACATTGGCGTGTTACTGTCGTCTTAAAAACAAGCGTTGTGAGTTCTTGATAAAGTAATATTGCATTGTAACCTTTTAAACAAAAGACAATGAAAAAACATTTATTAACTATTTCTTTATTACTAACCGCAATGTTACTTTTTGCACAAAATAAAAATGTATCAGAACTAGAACATTGGTTGAAAGAAAACAATATTCCAATACTCGGATTAGGAATTATTGATAATGCACAACTTAGTCAAATAAATGTATATGGAGATATTAAACCTGGTCAAAAGGCAGGATACAACACTATCTTTAATGTTGCTTCTTTAACAAAGCCTATTACTGCAGTTGTTGCTTTAAAACTTGCAAGTCAAGGCAAATGGGATTTGGACGAAGCCCTAAACAAATATTGGATAGATCCAGATATTAAAAACGATGTTAGAACAAAACTGCTTACAACAAGATTTGTTTTAAGCCACCAAACTGGGTTTCCGAATTGGAGAGATGGAAAATTGAACTTTCTATTTACTCCAGGAACACAATATCAATATTCCGGAGAGGGATTTGAATACTTGCGAATAGCATTAGAGAATAAATTTCAGAAATCCTTAAATGAGCTTGCAACTGAACTCATTTTTGAACCATTAAAAATGGAGGACACTAATTATATTTGGGATAGTAATACAGATGAAGCTAGAGTTGCATTAGGTTTTGATAAAAAAGGAAATAGTTATAAAAGGCATAAAAGAAAGACTGAAAATGGTGCAGATGATTTATTGACAACCATAAAAGATTACGCTACTTTTTTAATAAGTGTCATGGAAGGAGAAGGTTTTTCTAAAAACATATTTACCGAAATGCAAAAAGATCAAATCGCTTCAAAAAATGGGAAACACTTTGGACTTGGTTTTGAAAAATATGACTTTAAAGATGGCAATTATGCCTTATCCCATGGTGGCGCAGATAAAGGAGTGCAATCCATAGTTTTTATATTCCCTAAAACAAAACAAGGTATTTTAATTTTTACAAATGTAGATGATGGTTATAAAGTTTTTGAAAAAATATTAATAGACAATATAGGTGATTATGGAAAAGAAATTATAAAAATTGAGACTGGAAAAGAATCAGAATATGATAATAAACAGGGGGAAGATTTTTCAGATCATATAAGAAAATATAAACCCATAGATCAGGGAATTTATGATACTATACTTTTAATGGATAAAGCCTTTTTTGATGCCTATAACACCTGTGATCTGGAAAAACAAGCAGACTTTTATGCAGAGGACATCGAGTTTTTTCACGATAAAGGAGGGTTAATGACTTCAAAAAAAGGAATCATTGCAGCAACTAAAAGAAACATTTGCGGAAAAGTAACAAGAGAATTAATTAATGGAAGTGTTGAGGTATACCCCATAAAGGGCTATGGAGCCATTCAAATTGGATTTCATAAATTTTACAATAATCAAGAGCCTAATGCTGAATCAATAGCAAGCAAGTTTATAACAGTATGGCATAATGAAAATGGAAATTGGAAAATGACAAAAGTAATTAGCCTACATTAATGAAAGGCAAACTTAATAATGGAATGCTAAGTAAGGAGAAAACTAAAAAAAGAATAGATAGATAAAAACGATGTTAAAAAAGAAGTAAGTTGCAACGATAACATAGTGTTTTTACTGTTTTGTATGTGTTTATTGATTTATTATGCTGTAAATTTGTAATTATTCAGTTATAATTAATTGTTATGGATGCTATTGACAAAAAAATACTAATGTTGTTGCAAAACAATGCAAAGCAAAATACAAAGGAAATTGCGGATCAGATTGGCTTATCTATTTCTCCTACTTTTGAACGAATCAAAAGATTAGATCAGAAGTATATAAAAAAATATGTAGCTATTGTAGATCCTGCTGCTGTCAACAAAACTATAACTGCTTTTTGTCATGTATCATTAACTACACATTCCAAAGAATTGATAGCTAATTTTAAAACGGAAATTGCAAATTTACCAGAGGTTGTTGGCTGTTACCATATGTCTGGAAATTATGATTTTTTATTAAAAGTTGTGGTTGATGATATGGATGGTTACCAACAATTTGTTGTCGAAAAAGTATCGGTTATTTCAGGAATTTCCAATTTGCAGAGTGGTTTTGTAATGGATCAGGTAAAAAATGAAACAGCATTACTTTTCTAATGTAACAACACTGTATTTCCGATCTACAAAAACGCCAAGTTTATTTTTTACTTTATCTGTTCTGTTTGTAAAACTAATGTTTCTAAAAGAGGTATTGGAAACTAAATCACTTACTTTTTCATTAGTATAAAGTTCAAAAATGTCATCTACAAATGGTAAATTTTCCATAAATTCTTGTTGCGCATATGCTATGCAACAACGGCCATTGGGTTTTAACACTCTGTATAGTTCGTTTAATAGCGTTACTGGTTTTTGCCAAAAATAAAGTGTATTGGTTGTTATTATTTTGTCAAATTGAGCATCCTTAAAAGGGATTTTTGTTCCATCATACAATAGAAATGTCGCTTTTCTAAGCGAGATGTGTTTAAGGTTTTTGCGTTTGGCCTGCTTGTGCATCGTTTCTGAAATCTCTAAACCAGTATAAGAACCGCTTTTTATATGTTCCAAAATTTCACCTAAATGACTACAATTTCCATGACCTAATTCCAAAATACTATCGTTTTCCTTAAGTAAAACTAATTCAATAGATGACCTTGTCATTTCAATATTAGTCTCATTCATTAAGTTACCCATTTCAATTCCATTATCACCAGTTGGGCAACTTAGTTGGCTTGCTATTTTTTTTAAATCTTCAGGAGTAAATTCTGTTTTCATATTGTATTATCGTTACTACTTTATCAATATTATTTGTGTTATGGATGTCTGTATAAGCTCCATTGAGCTCCTCTAAAGGGAACTTCTTTTTCAAAAATGCAGCCTATTGCAAGTGCAAGTTTTATAGAGGCTTTATTTTCATTGATGATAAAACTTATTAGTTTGGTATTTGGCAAGTATTCTTTTGTCATTTTTTGTACTGCTCTAGCGGCTTCACTTGCATATCCTTTGCCATGATATTGCGTTGCTAATCCCCATTTTATTTCTGGTTCTGGCCAATCATTCGGATACCAGAGTCCAGCAATACCAATTACTTTTCCTGTTTCTTTTTCTTCAAGAGCATATGGACCATATTTTCGTAATTCCCAATGCCCAACCATACTTGCCATTGCTCTCCAAGCTTCTCCTTCAGATAATACTTTACCAACAGTAAATCTAGTAGTTTCTATGTTAGAATAGTATTCATGTAATCCTTTCCAATCAGCATCTTTAAATTTTCTTAGAAGTAAACGTTTGCTTTCTATTTGTTCAGGAATTTGATATTTCATTTTAAAAATAGATGTTTTGAACAGTACTTTTTAGTGCTACTATGTCTGCAATTTAAGGTTATCCAATAGATGATAATGTTAAATTGTTATTTTTATTTAAAATAAATCTTAATAAGGCTTTCGTATTCTAAAAATCAGTTTTATGTTTGCAACCGATTTTATTGTTTTTATTTAGATAAAATAAGAATAAAGAATCAAAAGAGATTTTTAAACTAAAGCGAGATAATCTTAACTAAGATGAATTTAAAATTAACGAAGCTATTTCTAGTATTAACAATTGCCATGGCTCTTTTTTCTTGTGAGACAGATTTACAAGAAATACCATTGATAATTAAAGAAACTAAATACAAAGAAAGTGTATTGCTTGTAAACGGAGTTTCTGGTTTGGGAGATTCGGGTATTGATGTGTATAGTAATGGGGCAAAACTTAATGCATCAGCTATTGCTTACGCTACTACTTCTCCAAAATATTATGAAATAAAGGATGGAGTAATAAATTTGGAAGCTAAAATTGGGGCAGAAACAATAGCTACTTTGCAAACAGAAATTGAAGCAGGAAAATTATATACGATTTACCTAACAGGGACAATAGCTACTCCAGAAATAATCATAAAAGAAGATGATATTAACCTTGATGATCCAAATACAAGTCATAGTCTAACATTAGCAAATTTATCTAATGAGGATGAAAACGGACTAGAAATGGAAATTTTTATACAAGGTTATGAAGAAATAGCAGAAATGGGATTTCATACAGCAACAGGACCTACGGGGATTATGACAGCTTATGCGTCTATAAAAGAAATACCGCAAGTGCTAAAGTATAACGAAGTAATTACTTCTACAAAGTTTCCAGCAAGTGGGTTAATTGTTGCTTTTCCGTACCGTTTCATAAATGCAGGAACAAATACAGCAGATAAAACAGTACAACCTTTATTACAATCTGTAGGAGAACAGTACACAGGACAAGCATTAGCAGATTTGTTCACAGGAAATATAACGAATACAACACTATTTGTACTAAACCATCATACAACCATTGTTGTAGCAGGTACTACGGTGCATGATGACAAAACTACATTTACATACGATAACACCGATTTATACTCAAAGGAATAAACTTTTAAAATGAAAAAAATAGTATTCTTAACGCTACTAATTAGCGTACAGGCATTATATAGTCAAATTAGTATTAAAGGAACTGTAATTGATACATTTAATGCTCCTCTTATGGGAACTTCAATTGTTTTAGAAGGAGAAAGCAAAGGAGCTACTACAGATTTTGATGGTGAGTATGTGATAAAATCTGTTTACGCAGGAACATACATTTTAAAAGTAAGTTATATTGGCTTTGAAGTGATAAGAAAAGAAGTTGTTGTTGGTGATACAGATATTACACTAGATTTTACCTTAATTGAAAGCACTGAAAAGTTACAGGAAGTAGAATTAACAGGAAGGAAAGCAAGAAGTTATAAAACTGAAGTTTCGTACTCTGCTACACGTTTGGCAATTCCGATAAAGGAAACCCCAATGGCGGTAAATACAGTAACGAAAGAGCTAATTCGTGATTTAAATATTAACTCTTTAGATGAAGTTGTAAAAAACGTACCAGGTGTAGTTAGTGCTGGTGGTTTTGATCGATTTTTATATAGAGGTTTTAGAAATGATAGTTATTTCTTATACAATGGTTCTAAGATGGAACGTTCGTACTGGTCTCCTGTTCGTCTTCCAAATATTGAAAGAGTAGAAATGCTTATGGGTGGTTCTTCGGCATTATATGGTAATGCTGCTCCAGGTGGGGCTATGAATTTAGTGACAAAAAAACCTTTAGAAACGGAACGGAATTATCTAAGATTAACTTCAGGAAGTTTTGAAACACATAGAATAGAAGGTGATTTTACTGGTGCTTTTTCTGATAATAAAAAATTACTTTACCGTTTAAATACTGCCTACGAAAAAAGTAATGGACAATTGTTATTTGGAGGCTCTAAATCATTGTTTATTGCGCCATCTGTAACCTTTAGACCCAACGATAAGACCAATGTAAATGTGGAATTTATTATTGACAGTTTTAATGGTATTATTGATGGAGCTACGCCAGTAAGAGAGTTTAGTATCGATAAAACACCAAGTAATTTTTCTGTAACACAACCATCTGATTATAGCGAAAACTTACGGACAACATATAATGCAACATTAAATCATAAGTTTTCGGATAATATTTCTATGGTATTGAGCTATTTAGGCTCTTCATACACAACAGATAACTCAGAACATACTATTTGGGATACTCCAAGAGAAGGTATACATACTTTAAGATATAGCAAATGGGATATTGTTAGTAGTTCTAATGCTTTTTCCGGATATCTTAAAGGGAAATATAAGATAGGTGAGCATGTGGAGTTTAATCCTATTGTTGGTGTAGATACGTATAGCACAAACTATAATTCTGCCTATGTGGTTTCTATTGGTGAGAGTGATGGTGTTGGAATCTTCGATATTGAGAACCCAGAATTTTCCGAACGTTTTCCATCAACTTACAGAAGAAATGGATTGAGTAATGGATTTGGAGATGATATTAGAACTCAGAACACAATAGGTGGATATTTTCAAGGTCATTTTAAGATTAAAAACAAATGGAATATCGTTTTTAATACTAGATATGAAAAATACAAAGGGCTTAGCGCTAAGGGAACCGATAATGAAAGAAGTACAGAAGCAGATATCTTTTTACCACGTTTTGCTGTAAACTATGAGTTGCTAAAAAATGTAAATCTATATGTAAATTATAGTCAAGGTTTTGAACCAGTACCTAATTTTTTCCAACCAAAAGAAGGAGAAGAAGGTGGTTTTGATAAGGCTATGACCAGTATTACTTATGAAGTTGGAGCTAAAGGATCGTTTTTTAATAATAGATTGGCAACAACATTAAGTGCTTATTACATACCACGAGAAAATGTAGTTACTAGATCTTCAATTAGTAGAACAAGATATGTTCAAAAAGACGAGCTGTCTAGAGGATTGGAATTTTCTGCTTCGGGAAAAATAATGTCCAATTGGAGCTTTACAACGGCTTATGCATATAACCATATTAAAACCGAAAAAGATCCGGAAGAAGGTTTGCTAAGTGCTGTTGGGCAAATAATAGCTAATGAAGGAAAACAGCAAGAATCTGCACCATTTTTTACGGCAAGTGTGTTTAGTAAATATAGTATTACCAAAGGTGCATTTAGAGGAATAGCTTTTGGCGTAGGAGGAAACTATGTAAGCGAAAGAAGAACTACTTTTCCAGGGTTTCTTTTACCATCATATACGATTGCTAATGCTAATGTCTATTATACTGTTGGACAATTTGAACTTGCTTTTGTGGCCAATAATATATTTGATAAGAAATATGTAAGAAGTGGATTTGGAACCGAATTATTTTTTGGAAGACCTGTAAATTATAAGTTTTCAATAGGATATAGGTTTTAAGAATAGTAAAATAATGAGTTTGCTTTATGGCGATTCTCTTAAATAATAATTACCTCAGTAGAAATACTGGGGTATAGTCTTTAAAAGTAACCAATTGTAAAAGTATGTATACCTCAATATTCTTGTTTTCATTTATTTCTTTTTGGTGTTTTTACCATATCTCAAAAAATAGTAAGCATCAAAAAGGGGCTTTGGCTTCAATATTATCTGATAATATTAGTATAGCTAAGAGTATATCTGGACTGTTATTTATGCTAAGTGTTATACTCTTAAGTTATATGGAAGGACTGGTTAGTGGTATATTGGTAGGTCTCTTTTTATGGATAATGAGCGCTTGCCTTATTGTTTTTATTGCTCCATTTAATATAGTGAAATTAAAACATTTTTTGCCAATTGTAATTGGAAGTGTAATTATTGAATTTTTTATAAGTTAAAGCTATGCCTGCAAATCCAAAATATCTAACAACATCTGGTTGGCAACGTTTTGCCAAAGTTTCTGCTGCAATTTTAGGGAGCTATTTTGTAGTCATGTATTTGCATATGGCAGTAGCAGTATGGATTGCAACAGGTATTGTTCTAATTTCTTCTATTTACTCTGGTTTTATGCTTTGGGTATTTTTTATGATTATTCCTTTTTGGGCAAAAAATGGATGGAAAGTATGGTTATGGTACTTATTAATTATTGCTGTTTGTTCCGTTTCAATTTATTTCGGAAAACTTAATAACCCAATATTTATACAATAAACAGATGACAAAAGAAAAAAGGAATCATAATGTTTTTTTTAATACGCATACTGTTAGTGGTATTGTAATTTCTGTTGCGCTTTATATCATTTTTTTTGCAGGTGCATTTACCATTTTTGAAGAAACTATAGACGATTGGGAATTTGGTACGGAAGCAATTAAAGAAACTCATTTTAATATTGATTACGACAGAATTGTTGATACATTATTAGTAAATGGATATGAGCTTTCCAAAGGATCAGTTAGGATTGATGCTATGGAAGATGAATTGGTTCCATATATCCGTACGATTGTAACTGCTAAAAAAGCAAAAGATTCTGTAAGCAATGGTCGTGATTTTTTAAAATTCGATCCAGAAACATATGCATTTAAAGAAGAAGCAAGAGTTTCCAATAGTGGAATTGGAAATTTTATCTATAGACTGCATTTTTTACAACAAATTCCGGTAGTAGGCATCTATTTATCTGGTTTAGTGGCCTTGTTTTTTCTATTTGCTATCGTAACAGGTATTATAGTACATTGGAAAAAAATGGTTTCTAATTTCTTTGTTTTTAGACCCTGGGAGAAAATTAAGACTATTTGGACAGATGCCCATACCGTTTTGGGAGTTATTGGAATTCCTTTCCAGTTTATATATGCTGTTACGGGTGCCTTTTACGGAATATCGCTTTTGCTATTAATCCCTAGTGCTTTTGCGCTGTTTGATGGTGATCAGCAAAAATTAATAAATACAGTTAGCCCAGAAAATATAGTATACGAACCCATAGGTACTACTGCCGAAATGATACCTATCGGGAAAATAATTAATGCAGTTACCGAAAAGGGGGAACTCGTAAATTATATGGATATTAGAGTAGAAATCAGTAATTATGGGGATGAAAATGCTGTAGTAAAAGCATCTGGAAATATTAATGATACCAAAAAAGACTTCCTTGGAGACGTAAACTATGTATATAAATTAACTGATGGAAGTTTACTTTATGAAGATAGCGGAACTGAGAATGAATATAATGTTTCTTTACGTCGTGTTTTTGGAAAACTTCATTTTGCAACATATGGCGGATATCCTCTTAAAATCATTTATTTTTTATTAGCAATAATTACTTGTTTTGTGATTATTACTGGAGTCCTTATTTGGTTAAAAGCAAGAGATAAAAAAAATAATACGGTAAAGCAAATTCGATTCCATAATAGAGTAGGGGCGTCTTATATGGGCATCTGTTTAGGGATTTTTCCAGCTACAGCGCTGTTATTTGTTTTGGCAAAAGTGATACCTGTATCTGAAGCTAAAATAGATTTAGTAAGTTATGTGTTTTTTACTTTTTGGACATTATTTATTGTATACGCCTTAATCGTAAAAAGTACTTTTAAGATTAATAAAGTTGCATTAATTATAACAAGTGTTTTTGGAATTCTTATCCCTTTATTAAATGGATTTATGACTAATGCATGGTTGTGGAATTCTTTTTTGAAAGGACATTATGCTGCTTTTACTGTTGATGTTTTTTGGTTGGTTATAGGAGTTATTTGTCTAGCTATAGCGTTAAAACTTAAAGATAAGACGATAGAGAATGCAAAAATAACTAATGAGAGGTCTAAGGATGAAACGTTGATCAGTACAAATTTAAATTCAGAATTAATTACTAACACTAATACCACAATTAAAATGAGAGTAAAAATTATTATTTTATGGATATTCATTGCAATAGGCTTTGTTTTCCACCATATTTATGGATTAGCAACAGTCTTTTTTAACGAAAGCGTTTTTATTGAAGGCTCAACAGGAGAAACACCAATGTGGGCACACCAATGGCGTATCATAATGGAAGGCTTAGCCTTGTTTTTTGGATTGCTAACGATTGAAGTAGCAAAAAAAGGATTTAGATGGGCTTCTTTTGTATGGGCTGTTTTACTTGGTGCTTTTAATGTATACCATATTGTTACAGCAACCCTTTATGAAGCAACAAATTTTTCCGAACTATTAATTTTGGGATTATTAGTTGTAGCCAGTGTTTTCTTAGTGATAAACCTATGGAAATGGGTGAAATCTGAAGACTAATCAATCTCATATTTTAGCTTCTGTTTCAGTTTTAATAAATCAATTTCTGAAGGATATTTCTTTAGCAATTGATTTATTAATACTAAGGCTTTGTTGCAATCAACAGCTTCGTATTTGCATCTAGAAAAGTATGCATAGCTAAGTTTATAATTTATTGCATAATCTTCTGGGAAAAACTCCTGAGCTTTTTTATATTGAAAAATTGCGTTGTGCCAATTTTCTTTCGCTAACCACCGGTCAGCGTCTGAAACGAGACGGAGATATTTATCCGTTGTTTTGTTTAGTTCTGCTGTTTCAATATTTTTAGTTGCAATCTGATCATTTTTAAAAAAATGAGACATAAAATAGGTAGTTAATAATAGTGAAATAAAAAGGATTAAAAGAGCTTTATATGTTTCTTTTTTCCGTTTAAGAATTACCTTTTTCCTGATTTTAAGCAACTCATCTTTGCTCAATTTTTTAAGTTCTAATTTGCCTTCGGCAGCCTTAAGGTATTCTTTTTTTAAGTTTAAAAATGACCTTTCCTTTTTAAAACGAGGTTTTCTCCTGAGCAACTTTTTATTATTGCTTAGGCTAGTTGCCATCCCTTTTATGCTTCCTCCTCCTCCCATCAAATAGAGTTAATTAATGATGTATTTAAAGATAAGTTTTTTTTACCTGTTTATCTTCGTTCGATCAATATTAATCTCATAGTTGGTTTTCCAACATTGATTGTAAGATACCCTTTATGTATACTTGTATTTTTAGTTTTTATTGAAACTTCAATTAGACTATATTACGGCAATACGGCCACAGTATGCAATTTAGTTAATAGACTATTTAGTTTGTTTTAGATTTTAAAATGTCCATTTTGTGTAAAATTATCTATATGCGCATACTAATCGGTAGGGTTTTTCTTACGTTTCGTAGATTAAGATAATCACGATGTTTTTCTATTGTATATTTATGAAGATAATAATAACTGGGTATGTTGAATTCAAATCTCTTCGTAATTGTTGCTTTTCGTTTTTCAAATATATCTGTTCAAATTTTTTCTTAAAAAATAATTTACATCAATATTGTTAAATCACACAAACTAAGCAGTCTTTTCTTGGTGGTTTCGTGATTGTTACTACTAATGTTTTCTAGCTCTAAAAATTGGTAAAAAGATTAATCATTTGCACAGTCATTAATATTAATATTATGGAACTAATCTTCAAACTGAGGTGAGTTAAGCCCGCTTGTTTGAGTATTAAGAAAAATAAAAATATTAAAAATCTGAAGTGCGATACATTTTTTTTACTAATGCTAAATTGATGTTATGTGTAAGCTCAAAAAAATAATCTCTTTGCCACTTTTGCGTTTGTTCTGCTTGTTTACTTTTTACATTATCCCAAGGCAGATAAATTCTGAAACCTCTTTTTCCTTCTTTTTCAGGAGTTGAAATAATTCCTTTTTTTATAAGCATAGCTTTTGGAAATACAAATTGTCCAATTCCATTATTACTTTCTGTATGGATTACATAAAAATCAATAGTATCTGTTATTGAAAACGGTGTGGTTATACCATTAGCGTCTCGTTTCCAAAAAGTAACAAATTGCCCCACCTTTTTTGGAGTAATTTTTGCTTTTCTGTAAATAATATGATAGTCGTTTAGTCTATATTGAGCTGCATGATATTCTTTTCCTTCGGCATGCGTTTTATAATCAAATAGCTGAAGCATACATTTATCATACACTTCTTCTTTAATTTTCGCGAGCTCTTTGGGTAGACCTATGTTCGTCATCTTTTTTTATAAATATATAATTATCAAGCTCTATTTATGCTGAAGTATAATTTCGGGTAAATCATCTTGTACTTCTTTAAAATCTGGGTGACCAATTAGCTGACTAAAATCGTGAGTATGGTATTCATTGGAAAAAACAATTCCACATTCTTTAAGAACCGCTAAAGCTTCCTTTTTGTTTTTTAGACGCAAGGCAGTTTTTGCTATTGCGTAGAATGGTTGTGTATAATAATCATCAGCCAATTCCTTAGAAATTTTATAATGTTTTTGAGCCTCCAGTAATGTTTCTATAGTGTTGAAGTTTTCAATATACAAAGAGTAATCATACAAGAAATTCCCATAATGAAGACTCAATTGAAAATCGGCAATGTTTTTATCTGCTGCTGCTAAAATAGCCAGTCCTTCTTTAAATAGGGCAGTAGCTTCTTCTATTTCGCCATCTCTTAGAAGAATATAAGCTTTCATGCGCAAGGCATTACTTGCATAATGTGGATTAGACCAAGTATGGTTATTTATGGTGTTGGCTTTTATGTAATAATTGTATGCAATGTCGTAATAGCTAATACTATTTTCTTTTTCTGCCACGGTATTAAAAAGATGCCCAATGCTTGTTAAAAAATGCTCATTATCCGATTGCACATTGCTACATTTATTTAGGACTTCCTTTAGTTCTTCCCAAACTTTGGTGACAGTTTCTGGAGACATCTTACAAGGATTGGTTTTAGGAAATTCTATCCACTTTGTAATTCTTAATAAGCTGTCTGCCCAATAATAGTATAATACAGATTCTTCTTCCTCATACTGCTGCATAACGTTTTTAAAGGCAGCTATAAAATCCTTATAAAAAGTGTTTCCATTTTTTATAGGTAAGCATAATAACTGGTATGTAGTATTTAAAAAAGCAGTTATAGAAGTACCATTAAAACCAAAATGAGATTGTTTGGGTTCTTCTTTTCTTTCTAGATGTAATGCTTCAGAAAATAAGTTTTTTACTTCAGTAAGTTCGTTTGTTGGATATTCCTGTTTTAAGATACAGTATTCAAAAATATGTTCCGCCAAATCTATTAATAAAGCAACATCTTTTCCATTAGTTTCTTTTTGGGTGCGAAGAAAACTTATGCTTTTATTTTTGTAATCAAGCTTATCAGATTGTGCTTCGCTTAGTGCAGAAACCATTTCATAAACATGAGCTTTATAATAAGAATATCGGTCAAAATTAGAATCTAATGATTTAATTTTTTCTATCCATTCCATCAATTGCCAGACTTCTGTAAGGGTATTGAATTTACCACACATATAATCATAACGGCATTGGTTATAAACTGTGATATATGCTTCAGCAAGCAATTCTTTTTCTTTTGGTCTGCCCTTTACAGACAAGCGTTGATAGAGCTTGTCTAATTCTGGCACATTCTCTTCCTCGCTATAGTTGGCAATTAGCTCTTCTATATTTTTCATTGTAGGTTGTTGTCTTTAAATAAGGAATATGGATCTATTTTATCCTATTACTTTATGGCTTCCATCATTTACTTCAATAACCTGACTATTACTTATAGGCACTAAGTTTATTTTGTGATGATAATCCGTAATTATGTTTTCAGCCATTTCTTTAAAAGGTGGGTTTGTATGATGTGGCAACGTATAAAAATCTACCATTGCTAATCCATTATAGTTGTTTAGCTCTGGCGCTTTGCTTTTATCATCCATTTGAGTTATAAAATCAATATTTGGGGATAAAATAACAGAACCAGCAGAAGCTCCAATGTATATTTTCCCTTTATTAATATGATTGATAATTAGTTTGTCTGCCCCTGAATTTTTTAATTCTTGAAGCAAATAAAAAGTATTGCCTCCAGAGACATAGATATAATCATTTTTGTTTAATGTGTCTTCTATTTCTGATGCTGTTTTTTCTGAAACATTCAGTTCATCTACGATTATGCCTAATCTTTCAAAAGCGCTTTTATCATTAGCTACATAGAATTTTATTTCCTCAGGAATACTTGCTGTTGGGATAAAAGTTACTGTTTTTCCTTTAATGTCTTCATTCGCAAATTTTTCAAAATGCAGTGCAACATCTATAAAAGATGAGGATAAAAATAGTTTTTTCATTTTTATTAATTATATTTTAAAAATCACTTGTAGTTTATCAAGTATCACAAGATACATCATCCCAATCTTGTCCATTATAGTTTACAAGCCAATTAAGTGCATAATGTCTTTCATAAACAACACCTGGAATTACATCTGTTAGTTCCAATTCATTAATTCTAGCATCAACACATGTCCAATCTATTCTATAATACAAATCGTTTGCATCTAAAATTTCAGACTTTCCCCGTGATGCAGTAATCTTATTGATAAAAGTGTAAGGATCTTTGTCTTTACCAATAGGATAGCTTTCTGTTGGAATGGCGTTTAAATCTGCCATGGTATCAGGAAAATTTAACTCATCAGTAACTTGTATTGCCCATAGCAGCACCCACATGCATTCGCATTTCCATGTTTCTTGGTTTTTGGCTTCTTCCGTTGGGTTGTTTAAAAAGGCTATTTCTTTTGGTGTCGCTTTATCAAATAGATGGTATTCTTTTAAATAAGCAAGTGCCTCTTCAGCTTCTATTCCGTTAAAAGCGACCATGTTTGTTACCGCCAGCACCGTTACTCTTTCTGCAATTTCTTTAGCAGTACGTATTGTTGTGCTTTCTTCAGATTCAATATAAGGCAGGTTTTTGTTAAGCTTTAGGTTTTTAGCGGTGATAATCTCTTCGCTTTTGGCTTTTCTGTTTTTTTGGTCTTCAGTAACTGTTTCCTGATCTCCATCAAAGTAGATTGAATTAATACCTACGTTCAATTGTTCTATATCAGAATTACCATCGCTATCTAATATAAGTTCTAGATTTTTATCTAAAAAATGCTGCGCAGTTGATTTGCTAATATTAGTGCCAGAATTGGTAAACAGTATAGCTTCATGAGCAGTTGAAAATTGTTGAACAAGTGCTTTTACTTCATCATTCAAATCGCCTTTTGATGAGATTGCAAATTCGGTATTTATGGTTTGGATTTTACGAATCAGTAAATTCTTTATTTCTGGGTTATTACTCGGCAAAGAATCCACATAATTCAACATTCCTGATAAGTTTTGTGTCAGTGGCGAGTCCATCTCAGCAATCTGATATGAAGGTTTAGTGCGTTCTCTATAGGAAATTTGAAATTCTTTTTTCGATTTAAGCAACCCTTCTTTAATACTAACATGAATTATTTTTTGCTCATCAGCATTGCTTATTCTTGTTTTTCCTTTTGGGAAATGTTTTTCTAGTGCAGCAATCATGTTATCAAAACACAATTCATGAGAATAAATGGTACAGTAATTTTTCATTTTTTTGGAGCTGTAATTATTATAATTATTTTCGAAGTTCTTTTTCAGTCATATCTGATTGGTATTTTTTTCCATCTTTATCAAATGTCCATACATCAGATACTTCTCTAAGTAAAGGCAATTCCTCTTCCTCTTTAGTTACTTTTTGCTTTACAAGTCTTCTTAATTTTCTATTGGCCTCTTGCTTGTTGTTTTTTTCAGACTTAGCAGTAGTAATACCTTGTATTTTGGTTTTCTTTTTGGATCTGCTCATATGTGTAAAACGTTATATGTCTTTATAAATTATCGGCTTCTATACCCGCTTTTATAAATTGATTTTTTACAATTGGCTCGTCTTCATAAAATAGGTTTACACTTTTTAGGTTTGGAAAGCTTTTTGCGTCTTCCGCAGATTGAATATTAAATTCGTCATCTTCGCCACTCCAAAAACGCATCATTTCGCCATAAATATCATCGCCTCCATCTTGTTCTATTTCCGTAATTTCTAGTGCAAATTTTTCATCTATTTCTAATGCTTTAAAATAGGCAGTTACTTCTGGAATAAGATCATAACCTTCTTCTTCAATATCTATGGCACGATCCGTATGCCTTTCTATAAAGTCATATACATCAAATTTTGGATGAATTAACTCTTTCTCATACATCAGTATTTGTATAATGGCTAGTTTAAAATTGAAATCTTTAAAAACAATGGCTTTGCCTTTAATAGGTATTTGTTTGTATCTATTAGGGTCTTTTAGTTGCTTTGGTTCTTTTTCTTGATATGGTTCTAAACAAGTAGAAATTATAGTTTTGTCTTCTCTATCCAACGAGTTAAAAGCCAATACATCCCCTACTCGTTCTTCTTCAACAATAGCTCGGTTACGAATGTCTTCTCCATGGATTAATAAGCTGCCACTAAATATTTTTTTAGGAGTAAAACGATAATCTTCTCCATCATTTAACAACACATTTATAGCCGCAATTTTAGAACCGTCTTTGGAGTGACAGTAAATGCCTAAATCGTCCCAAGTTAATACGGTATTGTATTTTAATTTTACAACTCTTGATGGTTCACCAATAAGCACTTTTAATGACTCTGTATCAATTGGATATGTAAAAGGAGTGTCGTTTATTTTGTATGAAGAATTGCTAAGTTCTATTTTCATTTTTTGATAGGATAATTTAGGGGTTTTAAGAAATTCGTTGTGATATTAATGCTGAAAAATAACGCATCTTATATAATTTTTAAAAATACAATTCTAATTCTTGATTTGCTAGAAATTTGCTACTACTTTTTTGGAATACACATGAGTACTCAATCCATTATTTTTTTTCGTGTCAATTGATTTTATGATACGATTTCAAACGACTACAAACATTTACACACGACTATAAACGAAAGCAAATACTTGCTAACCGATTAGAACTTGTTTGATGTATAATATTTGCAGTGTAGAATCGTAAGAGGTTCTTGTTTTATATAACTAGTCTGTAACAGACACAATACATAAGATTATGAATACATTAAGAAACAAAGTACAGTTAATTGGAAATTTAGGAAACGACCCAGAAATTATCACTTTAGAAAGCGGACAGAAATTGGCAAAGTTTTCTTTAGCAACTAACGAAAATTATAAAGATAGCAATGGTCAAAAGCAAACAAAAACGGACTGGCATAATATAGTTGCATGGGGTAAAACCTGCGATATTATCGAAAAATATGTTACCAAAGGTAAAGAAATTGCAATTGAAGGTAAACTTAGTAATCGTTCTTACGATACCAAAGAAGGAGAAAAACGATATGTAACAGAAGTTGTTGTTAGCGAAATTTTGATGTTAGGAAATAAGTAGTATTAATTACTTAGATGTGTAGATTTAAAAAGGGTATGATTTAATTAAATCATACCCTTTTTTTAGTGATTGAGTTTTGTTATTAATTTGTATATAGTAATGTTCCTTTTAATGCTCATCAGCTAAATTTATTACTAGCACTAATAATGCGACCATTTTTTGACGTCTAAAATCACATCAAAACGGGATTTTTAATGTTGCTTTTATGGAAAATAAGACTTGATATTAATTCTTATAAAAGCCTTAATAACAATTTTTTGAGCATTGTCTATTCAAGCTTTATGAGGTGTTGTTTTTTGAATTTGCTCCATAAAATTATCATTTCTAAAAGCATATTTTTTCAAATCGTTTGGAGATATTTTTATATCTGTATGAAAAAGGTTTCTCTTGATTTCTTTCATTTTTATTAGATTTTTGACCTTTTTCTCGTTGAATATTTTAAAAACTATACTACGGCATATAGTATTAAGAATGAGATTAATTGGTACTGTAATTTCTAATCTTTTTATGGTGTCTATTGCATTTCTACGGAGTGGATGAGGGCCTTCTAAACGATATTGATGTGGTATAAGTCCGCCTGCAAACAATTTTACGAATAGGGAAGGCTGAAAGATATATTTTATGGTATTCACTTCACAACCAACTAGTTTTGAAAAAGTTTCCATATACCTTTTCCATGCAACTACGGTATGGTAATCAGGAGCATTTTTTAAGTAATCTTTATAAAATTTCTTATCATTTTCAATTCTTTTTTGCACATTGTTAGGAAGTGATACTTTTTTGGATAAAAGAAGGGAGTAGTATCTTGCTGCCATTTCTGAACATGCTGGAATACCACCAGTTACGGGTCTTACAAATCCTATGAAAGCACAATTTGGTAGGTTAGGATCGATAGAATTCATAAATAGATTTCTTATATTATTGTCTTTAAGTTTGTATCCTTCAATAAAACTAAAATCAAGACCATAACCTGTACAAACCATAATCATATCAATATCATATTTTTGTCCATCATTAAATACAACACTACTGTCTTTTATTTCCTTTATTCCAGAGAAGTTTGGTTTAATTTTTCCATTTAAAACATTTGGCACGAAGGATACATTTTTAGTTACAAATTTTTTGCCCATTGATAAAAGATTCCAAGAATGAATCATTTTTACAGATTCAATTTCTACAGGAGTATTTAAATCAAGCATATCTTTATGTTCATCTTGAGAAAAGGAGTCCTCTTGAAGTTTATTTCTTTTAAAAAAATGGAAACCAAAAAATAAAGAATAAAAAAGAAGGATTAGATAGGATATAAGGCTTTCATTTTTGCCAGAATGCTCTCTAAAAATAAGACGAGTTCCTATAGCATCTGAGGATGAGTTTTCAATGTTTCTTGGTACAAGATAGGGGTAAGACCTTAATCCTAAGATGCAATTGTTGGAGACTTCTGAAATTTCTCTTGTGATGTCAGCAGAACTTTCTCCCAGACCTATACAAAGAACCTTTTTTCCCTTTGCAATGTCATTGTTTTTGTATTGAGAGCTATGAATTAGCTTGCCTTTAAATTCTTCTATTCCTTTAATTTCTGGAATGATAGGGGATTGATTTGCTCCGTTGCACACAGCAATTGCATCAAACTTTTTTGTAAACTCATTTCCAACTTTATCTCGGGTCACTACTTTATAACCAGATACTCCTCCATCTATCATTTGAGTTTTTAAAATTTGGTGCGAGTAATTTATATGTTTGTTCAGATCAAACTTGTTAATATATTCAACAAGATATTTTTGATACTCGGTATGGTGCCAATGACGCCTGTGTCCTTGAGGAGGCATATCTGAAAAAGACATGTGATAGTTTGAAATCGTTAAATAAGTATTATCATAAACTCGACTACTGTTAGTGGTAGAGTTATTATAAAAAGCGCCACCAGGTCCAGAAGCTTTTTCGTAACATGTAGGTTGATGCCCTTCGTCTATTAATTGTTTTATTGTTGTAATTCCAGCGCTACCTGCACCAATTACACAAACTGTTTTGTTATTATTTTTATTCATTTTTGCCTATACCAGTTTCTTATTAAATTTCGACTTGAGATAAATTATGTGTCTTCAAGTCTTTATTAAACCTAAGACTTGATGTTAATTTTTTAAACGCTTCAGGAGTAATTTGTTGAGCCGCATCTGTCCAAGCTTTCTCTGGGTTTATATGAACTTCGGTCATAAGCCCATCTTGGTTATTGTTAAAAGCTTCTTGTGCAATTTCAGCAAGTGTATCACGTTTACCACAAATATGACTGTTATCGTTTAGAAGAATTAGATTCGGAAACTCTTTTTTTATGTTTTCAGGAATTTGCCAGTATGGAATATTTCGATGAGGAGTTTTTGCTAAAGAGGAGAAACCTCTATGAACAAGTATGATGTTTGTTACACCACTTTTGTAAATTCGTTCTATAGCACCTTTCCAAAGTTTTAAGTCTGGATTAATTGGATTTTTGATGATTACTGGGATATCAATACCTTCAATTGCATCTGCTATTTCTTGAACAGTAAACGGACTTGTAGTGCTTCTTGCTCCAATCCAAATGGCGTCCATATCGTATTTTAAAGCGGAGAATACTTGCGCAGTATTTGCAACTTCTGTACAAACTTTCAGTCCTGTTTCTTCCTTTACCTGTTTTAACCAACGAAGCCCTTTTACGCCAACACCTTCAAAAGAATTAGGAAGTGTTCGTGGTTTCCAAACACCGGCTCTAAACAGTTCAATTTTTTGTTTTGCCAATTCCCTAGCTGTACTCATTACTTGTGCTTCAGTTTCTGCACTGCATGGGCCAGCAATATAAAAGGGACTGTTTGGATACTTACGTTTAAATGATTTGCTTTTCATAATCTAAGTTTTAAATATTAATAAATGATTGGTATGTGATAATTGTAAGCCGAATTAAATGGAATTCATTACGTTGGTAGAATTGTGCTAAAGCGCTACTAGTTGTATTGCTTTTTGAAACCACAATACTTCAACTGTATATGCTAATCCCGCACTAGATTTAGGATTGCTCTTTTGAGGGTACTTAAACTCTTGTATAACCTCATACCCCTTTAGATGTTGTTTTATTAAGGCTGGAGAATGCATGTATATACTTTTGGAAGTATTTAGAACAGAAGGTTTTTTTGAGTTTTCATTCCCATCATAGATATAACAGACTAAATAATTTGTTGCGATATTGTCAATAGCAGATAAATAAGCTCCTAATTCTTCAATGGGAATCTGGTGTAGATTTAACCAATCAAAAATATTCTGAGCGTTATTAGCTAGTTTTAAATGCTGTGTTGGTGTTTCGTAAAAGGTATAATCTGGAAATCTTTTTTTTGCCTCTTCTATGGCAACATGTGAGATATCGCTACCTATTAGATGATTTGCATTAAAATTTAAATTTTCCAACTGCTTTAGCGTATCTCCTGTTCCACAACCAATAACATAAGTATCTAATTCTTTGTCAAAATCATTTAAAATTTTAACGACATCTTTTGGGAAAATATGTCCTGTCCAAGGAGTTGTTTCATGAACATTGTTTTCATAAATAGTATCCCACGATTTTTTTTCATTATGTAGGTTTACATAAGGCTGTATCCAAGAAGATCTCTTTGGATTTGCTCCCTTATTCATAGCTTTAAATACCGGGATGTCATTAACAGAAGTAAATGTCACTGGATAACTCTTTAATGCATCTTGTAATGCTTTACTTAGTGGTATGGATGCAGTAAAATTTATATCCTCACTTAATTTTTTAACATCATAACAATGTGGATAAAGGGTCATCTCCCAGCCATTTTCACAGGCTTCATTGTAGTCGATAGCTTCAATTGTAAGCTCTTTCCCCAATAACTTTCCTATCGTTAAATAATACTCTTTTACGCTATATACTGTTGGGTTTAACGTATTGTATGCTTGGTTATAACATTTAGTATTGTTTGCAACCCTTGTTACGATCTCTGCAAGATCTTCTGGATGGATATAATTGAAAGTTATATTGCCGCCATTAAACAATTTAATTTTTTTGCCTTCTTCAATTTTATCTAAAAGTAACGGATCTCTATTGTTTAATGGTAAACATCCTATTAGAGAGTCAACCCCTAAAATGTGATATGGTCTTAATATGGTAATATCTATTTCTTTTTGTGTTAGCCAAAAGTCTTCAATTTCTAATTTTGAATCTACATATCCACCATATGTGCCTAATGGAATACTATCATTTAACTCGGAAATGGGTGCAGTATATACATGTTCTCTATCATAAACAAGCGTAGTGCTTAGTATAATAATATGAGACGTTTTGTGTTTGAATAATGATAATGTTTGTTGTGCATCTATGATATTGTATTCAATAATATCATAAACAAAATCAAAATTGGGCATGGCTTTTATTTGTAAAGCATAATCGTCACTATGCTTATCTAAAAGTAAGTGTGTTAAATTATCGTCTTCTATTTCGCTTTCTTTATTTGAGATTACAAAAACGTTATATCCTTTGGCTAGAGAAGTTTTAAGCATGGCTGTTCCCAGAATTCCTGTGCCTCCAATGAGTAATATTTTCTTTTTCATGGTTAGTTATATCACTATTAGTGAATTGCTAATATATGTAAATTAACTCAAAAGAATTAAATAGACTCAATTTTTAACTATTTATTGCTATATATTGTATTTTTATACAAATATGATAGGTTTTGTAATATTTTTAGTTTTATTTCTGCGATATTGTTGGTTAAATGGAAAAATGTTTTACGTAATTTTTCATGACAACTAATAAGTTTTATAAATAAGTAAGAAAATTTGTTGTAAAGTGTGAAGAGTAATATTACACTACCTTAGTATGAAACTTACGATATGTTTTAAAAAACATATTGGCAAAGGCAAAGAAATCGCAATTGAAGGTAAACTTAGTAATCGTTCTTATGATAGCAAAGAAGGAGAAAAACGATATGTAACAGAAGTTGTTGTTAGCGAAATTTTGATGTTGGGAAATAAGTAGTAGTGTTTTAGATAATGGCAATAAAAAAGACCTGATTTTATAGAATCAGATCTTTTTTATAATTGTTATATAGTGTTATTCTTTGGTGTAAGAATAAGTTCCTTTAAGACCTATAGTATTAATTTCATATGCAAGAACTAAATTTTCACTATCCAAAGTAACAATGGTAAAGTTTTGATTAATTTCTTGATCATTAACAATAGTTGTGATAATTAGTTTAGAATCATCATCTTCAGAAATTTTATAAGTTGCATCAGTAACTAACTTTAAGTTTTTTCCAGCAGTAATCGTTACTGGATCAATAATATTTGGAGAGTAACTTGTAGTTAGCTCTATGTCGTATCCTCCTGATGAAGTTATTTTATTATCGGTAGTAAAGGTGCTTTTTGCAGTAATATTTACTGCCTTTCCATCTCCAATTTGTGCTACTTCTGCTCCTTCATAGTCATAAGTTATTCTAGATTGGTAAATGTTTTCAGTCAAAATCCAAGTTCCAACAATTGCGTCAGAAGGTATTAGGTCTTCTAATATATCATCAGCATCTTTTGAACACGAGCCTATTACGATAATTGAGAGTAATAGACTTAAAATTTTAATTTTTTTCATGGGGTAATAATTGTTATATTTTAAATAAAAAACGAATTTAAACTACAACTATTGTTCATTTTATTTATTTTCGATGAATAACAACTATTTTAAAGATCGTAGCTATTGTTAAATAGTTGAAATCCTGTATAACGCTCTTATGTGATGTCAGCAGTTTCGTTATGTTTTTTATATCCATTTAGATTGTTAACTCCCCAGTTTTCTAATTCACTTGAAGACCATAATTCAGGAAAAAACACACGTCTTTGGTAACGAGGATGCATATATTTATGCCAATCACTTCCGCCTGTGGCTTCTACATTAACTTTGCCAGAATCAAGGTATTTTGCAGCAGCATCATAATGGTGCATTACCCAACTTATATTTACGGTATGGTCATAATGACGCATGGCATTAATTAACGCTTTGTTTTCTCTATGTTCTTTAGGAAGCTGTTTAAACTTTGTCCATAGATTTACAGTGTTGTATTCTTTCATCCAACTTAGTAATTCTGTTTTGTATTTTTCTTCAAAATTTAGCATCAGCTTATTTTTTTCTCCTGTTTTATAATCTTTTCCAGCAGCTTGCCAATACATATGTTCAAAAGCATGTAGATATGGAGTCTCCCTATCGATGTTTTTTCTATACCTAAAATCAATTAAATTGATAAGTTCTGTAGAAGCAATTTCTATCTGTCTATATTGAGCAGATTGAAATCCACTTGCAGGAGTAAGCGTATCTCTAAATTTCATGTATTGAGAAACCTCCATGCCTTCTCCCATAATGTCGAAAGAATTAGAAAGCAAATCAAAATATCGACTGATACGCATCAGGTGCATTTCAAATTTTTGAGGTGAAATATCATCTGTATGTGAAATCTGACTCATTTCCCAAAGTATCATTTTAAAAACCAATTCGTTAACTTGATGATACATTATAAAAACCATCTCATCTGGCAATTGTGTACGTTGCGTTTGTAGTCCTAATAAAGCATCTACCTGTATAAAATCCCAATATTTCATTGGTTCTGAATATAGTAATCCTGATAGATGTACATCAGGGTTTTGCCCCATGGCGGTATATTTTTTGTCTATGGCTGCTAATAATTCTTCTCTATTCATTTTGTGGAAATTGTAATATGTGTAGTTATAAACCCTAGAATTTGAAGTATATATAACTTCAGTTTCTTTTGTTTAATAAAAGGAGTGTTGTATGTAGTATTGGGATATTGGTTTGCTCTTAGGAAAAAGGAGATTTAATATTTATAAAACTAGAGATAGCCTCCATATTTATGGTGCAAGTTTTTAAAGAGATAAGAGTATTACACATCATAAAAAACCAATTGTTTTCTGAACAAACGAAGATATCAATTCTGGCTGATATTTAAAAGAGATGTCAGTGGAAATAAAATGGGGAAGCAAAATATTTCTTAATACCTTTATGGAATATAAGGCAAGGCTAATACAAATGAGTTTATCACCAAAAGAGAAAGCGAGTACATCAGAAAAATTTCAAGATTTAGAAACAAAAGCACCACCAACTAATAGTGTTGGTTTTGGAGCTATAAAAGCTGTGGTTGGACAGGTGTCTAAATATATGAATACTGGTGATGCGTTAAAGATAATGGGAAAGATAAACCAGAAAGAAGGTTTTGACTGCCCTGGTTGCGCATGGCCAGATCCAGATGATGAGCGTTCAGCCTTAGGAGAATATTGTGAGAATGGACTAAAAGCAATGGCAGAAGAAGCACAGAATAAAATAATAGGCGCTGATTTTTTTGCAAAACATAGTGTTGATGAATTATCAGCAATGTCAGATTTTGAAATAGGAAAATCTGGTCGTTTGGCTGCTCCAATGTTTTTGGCAGAAGGTGCTAGTCATTATCAGCCAATTTCATGGCAAGCAGCCTTTGAAAAGGTAGGAAAACATCTAAATGATTTAGATCATCCAGATGAAGCTGTTTTTTATACTTCTGGGAGAACCACCAATGAAGCTGCTTTTTTATACCAGCTTTTTGTACGTGAATTCGGAACCGCAAATCTTCCCGATTGTTCCAATATGTGCCATGAGGCAAGTGGAAAAGCACTGGGAGAAACATTAGGTATAGGAAAAGGTTCTGTAACTTTAGATGACTTATACAAGGCTGAGGTAGTTATGGTTATTGGGCAAAATCCAGCAACGAATCACCCAAGAATGCTTACTGCACTTGAAAAATGTAAAAAAAACGGTGGTAAAATTATTGCAATCAATCCTTTGCCTGAAGCAGGACTTCTGAAATTTACAAATCCCCAAAGTCCATATAAATTACTTACTGGTGGAACAAAAATAGCAGATGTTTTTGTGCCTGTCATTATTAATGGCGATGTAGCTTTTATTAAAGCAATTTTGCTAAAACTTTTGGAAAAAGAAGAAACTGAAGGCAATGTTTTTGATAAAAGTTTTATTGAAGATCATACCCATGGTTATTCAGATTTTGTATCTGATTTAAAAACTTATGATTTTGATGATTGTGTTGCAAAATCTGGAGTAGATGAGGCAATTGTTATGGAGGTTGTAGCATTGTTACTTAGCAATGATAAAATTATTATTTGCTGGGCAATGGGATTGACACAGCATCAAAATGCAGTGGATAATATTAGAGAATTGGTTAATTTGCTGCTTCTAAAAGGAAGTATTGCTAAAGAAGGTGCTGGTACATGTCCTGTACGTGGACATTCTAATGTGCAAGGTGATAGAACTGTTGGTATTTGGGAAGCTGCTCCTCAAGCATTTTTAGATAAAATTGAAGACAAATATGGATTTAAGCCAACATCAAAACACGGATATTCAGTTATAGATGCTATAAAGGCAATGTATGAGAAGAAAGCTAAAGTATTTTTTGGGCTTGGTGGAAATTTTATTTCTGCAACACCAGATACCAATTATACTGCTGAAGCATTAGCTAATTGTAATATAACAGTGCATGTAAGTACAAAACTAAATAGATCGCATTTAGTTACCGGAAAAGAAGCGTTGATATTGCCATGTTTGGGTCGTTCCGAAAAAGATTATCAGAAAACGGGAGAGCAAATACAAAGTGTTGAGAATTCTATGGGTGTGGTTTCTGCAACTAAAGGAATTTTAGAACCTTGTTCTGATGCGTTATTAAGTGAAGTTGCTGTAGTCTGTAATATTGCTGCTGCAACCCAGAAAGGGAATTCTAAAATTGATTGGCTAGCTTATATTAACGATTATAGTTTGGTTAGAACAGATATAGAAGAAGTAGTTGCTGGTTTTGATGACTATAATAAACGATTAAAAAATCCATCAGGGTTTTATTTACCCAATGGGGCTAGAGTAGGGGATTTTAAAACAAGCACCGGGAAGGCTAATTTTTCAATCAACAAATTACCCAATTGGAAGTTGAAAAACGATGAATTGATAATGATGACCATACGCAGTCACGATCAGTTTAATACCACCATTTATGGCCTGAATGATCGCTATAGAGGAGTGTATAACGAGCGTAGAGTTATTTTTATGAATGCTGAGGATATTGCTGAAAGAGGATTAGAACCGCATCAAGTTGTGCATTTAGAATCAGAATTTAATGGAGTGATACGAAAAGCAACTAATTTTAAGATAGTCAGTTATCCAATTCCTAAAAGTTGTTGTGCTACCTATTTTCCAGAAACTAATGTTTTAGTGCCCTTAGATAGTTATGCCCATACCGCAAAAACACCAGCGTCTAAAAGTGTTGTTATTAGGGTAGTTTCTTAATTTTTATCCCAATTCTGATGCCAAAAAAGAATAGTTAGTAGCAGTAGTTTCAATACTACAATTATCTTGATCGTTCATTTGCATATAAGGAATTCCAATAGTATTTAAAAAAGGCGCACTTTTTCCTGGCCCTAATAATGGAGCCATCTTATCAAATTCTATTTCAAAAACATCTTCCATTATTATTTTTTCACTGGAAGTATAATCAATATTTTTTCCTGAATAGTGTTTTTTAGAGAGCAGTGTTCCTTTACAATAGATATCTAAACTCCAGTCGCTAGCATTTTCTTCTTCAAAAAACAAAATAACTGTTTCAAAAATAGTACAGATAGCGTTGAATTTGTTTTCATAACAATATTGACCATCTATTGTCCCCGATTCTGGAGGTGCAGTTACCACAATCCAATTGGGTGTATTCTGTTTCTTATGGGCATCTTCAAACCAATATTTTTCCTTGTCAGGATCTACTATTGAAGCTATTTTTGCTTCGTTAAGATGTTGTTTAACATTGTTTTCAGAAGCTGCTTTTACAATAAAATATTGTGTGTATTCGGACATGGTTGAGTTATTTGGGTATTCGTTATCTTTTATTCCAACATTAAAATTAAATCGGTATCACTTGTTGTTGTCCAATCCAGCATGTTCTCTATTAAGTATTCAATGGTTTCATTGGCATCATCATCAAGACTTTCATTTACAGCGCTTATTTCAAATTCCTTTAACTCCTTATTTAATTGAAGAATTATGTCTTTTTCTAATAACATACTAGTTATGGCACTAAAGGTATCTTTTGGACTTTCTTCTTCTCGCCAAGGAAATGTAAAAGGGCTATCTTCCCAAAGTTTTGTCATATTTGGAAGATTCCATTTGGTAAAAGTTGTTCCCATTTCATTCCAATCATTACCAAGAAGCACAATTTCCCCTAATTTTTCACCTTCAATTTCTAAGAGTAAGTCTAAGACAAGCATATATTCTTGAGTTCTATTTTTATCAAGCTTAGCACTTAGTAATTCCTCTAGAGCAATTTGTAAATTATAAGGACCTGTATCTTCATCGGCTACAATTTCTTGTATCAACTCATCAATTTCATCTCTTAATTCTTCATTTGAATCAATTTTTGATCTTAAACTTTGATCATTGTTTTCAATAATTTGAAATAAATGTTCTTTGTCTAATTTGTATATTTTTAAATATTGTTCTGCCATTTTTTAATCCCATCAGGGGGTTTAATTGCTCGATGCTTGCATCGAAATGATTAAAGTATTATTCCTTTTTCATGCCTCGTGGACTTGCCCCGAGATTATTGATTCTGTATTGTGATTTGGAAGTTGATAGTGTTTAACTTTGGATAAATACCCGCATTAATTATAACCATTATTAGATGCAGTACCATTTAATTAAGTCATTTTGTTCTTCGCTAAACCATTCATTTCCGTCCTTATAAATAGTTAATGTTGCATGCAAAGGTTCATAATTACTAAAGTCAAATTGAAAAAAAATAGTCTTCATTTCTCCAAGATGTTTCGATTTTATATTCTCCAATTTATCGGTCTCAGAGAAATATTCACTCCAATGATTTAATAAGAATGCAGACGAATCATAGATTAGATTATTTTGGTTGCTTTTTTTGGCTTCTACTACAACTTGAAGTCCCAATTCATAGGGATTTGTTTTACTATAGTTAAAATCATCATCCAATTCGGTCTTTGAAAAACCTCCTGCATCAAATTCATAGACCTCAGGAATATTTTCTAAGTTCCAAATTAGCTGTTTTTTACTTTCCTTATCTAAATCTGATTTTTTAATAAGTTCAATACTACTTGTTAAAAGAGTATCTATTTCCCACATCGACATAATTTTAGTTGTTTTTATTGCATTAAACCCTGATATGAACAGAACTAATCTGCTGCTATACCTAAAAATATGACATAGGATAGGTATAAAAAAATCGGATTGATGGATGCAGCGAAAGGATTGATAAACGTAATGTACAGAGGGTTTTAACTGATGGGAGGTTTTGCCCCGTTGGACAACCTATTTATTTGCATAAATTTTTCTAGCCTAATATGTTTTCGTGTTTTGTCTTTTTTTTTAGTTTTTCGATGCCTTTTAAAAGTTCTTTCCTGTTTTTTTTCGAGCTCATCCATTTTGGAAGCCGAGAACCTAAACTTCTATTTTTTATTGCACTATTTTCACGGGTTCTTAATTCTGCTTTAATGTGGTTTTCAATAAAATCCAAATGTTTATAGTTGTATGCCCATAAAAGACCAGCTGACATTTCTTTTTGAAGTCATAGTGGAAGCTTAAAATAGGGATCCATATTTGCTCCTAAAACCAGATTCCGAATTTCATATTTAATGCCGTTAGATTCAGAAGTCCATTTGTCTTTTGGCGTTTCAGAAAGGTATTTATTCATGCCACATTTTGGGCAAACCAGTTTGACTTCTTTTTCGTTTTTCTCTTTTAAAAATCCATTAGATGTTACAATTGCCTGATTCTTGCAATTAGGACAAACAACAAAAATAGTATTTAGGAATTCGTAAAGTGTTTTTTCATAAGCGTTAAATTTTACTTTCATACTGTTTGTTCTCTACTTTTTGTTGTGTCAGTTTTGTCTTTTTTCTAGAGCCGTTAACATTTTGTATACAGCACTATTTCTGGTATGCTTGAATACTGCTTCATTTGACATTCCGAAAGATTTCAGCTCTGCTATATTTTTTTCATTCGAATATCGATACACCGCAATAATCGTATTTTTTTGGCTATTATTTAGTATATCATCCCACAAGCCAGTATCTAATGCATGATTTAAAAAACGATCTAGTTCATCTATTAATTCTAAGGTAAGTAAGCAAGGTAAAATAAAAAGAAGCCCTTTAGTATCCATAAAAGAAAACGGAAAAAAGTCTATTTCGTTTTCTCTTATATATTTCATTAGCAATTTCCAGTTATGCTCAATTTTTTTGTCTTTTTCGATTTCTATTTGGTATTTTCTTCTTCCATTTTCTTCCTCCACCACTAAATTATCAATCGCCATAGCTTGAAAATAACCGATTCCATCATCTAAAGTTACCTCTTTAAAATGCTTATCTATTCGACTAAAAATTTCTGTACTTAGCATTTTCTAGTTTTAATGGCACCAGAGGGTTTAATTGCTTGATGCTTGCATTCAAATGATTATAGTGTTATTTCTTTTTCATGCCTCGTGGACTTGCTCCGAGGTTATTGACTGAAACACCATTGGGATGGGTTTTAAAACACTATTATTAATCTTATTTTGGAGCTGCTTTACCTATGTTTTCGTATTGTATTTTTAATATTTCTTCAATTTCAACAATTCGTACTTTGACTTCAGAAATTATGAAATCATCAATTTGAGTATCAGGCTTGCACCAATCCAATACATTATACAAATTGGCCAACCAATCTGGATAATCAAATTCTTGTTCTATTGGATGAGCCATTTTCCATAAGGCATAAGGTCTTATCTTCTTGTTTATTAGATCATTGCATTTATTCTTAAGACTTATCAATGCATAAAGCTTTTTCTTATCATTATATCCATTGGACTTAAGTTTAATAATTTCATTAAGTAATGCAGGACTTTTAAGGATCTCATTTGTTTTGGTATTCAAAGAAACTATTTCTATTAATCTCTCTTTTAGTGCTGTCTCAAGGTTACACTGATTCTCGTTATACCAATCTACAATACGAATAATTAAACCATGTTCATCAACCGACTTAATTATATAATCAAAATGTATTTGTTCTAATTCTCTCATATTATTCATTACAAAACATGTGTAAACAGGGTTATTATGCTTGTGCAACTAAATGCAAAGGAAAATGAATAATTTTTCCCAGCACGACGGTTCTTTTTATCCTTCCTAAGATTCATTGCTAGCAGTTATTCTACCGTTCCACTTTTCTGCCAATATGTTTTTCGATTTCCTGAAACATATCTTCAATCGTTAGGACTTTTAAGTGGGCATGTTTTTTTAACCAATTTCCATTCAGCTCGATAAGATCTTCCTGAATATCAAAATAAGAATCATTTTCCAATTTATCTCGTGTTGGGTTTTCATCAAAATAATCGCTTTCAAAGAATTTTTCAATTTCATCTGCGTGTAATGAATCAACTCTATTTTTTTGCTTTTGAAAATATTCCAAGTGTTTTAAGGCTCCAATTCTCTGTAATCCCAGCTCAATTTTAGCATTTATATCATGGTTCCACTTGGAGTTATAGACAAATTGTGAAAACCCACCATTATTATTTTCCGCCAAGTAGTAATCTATATAATAACTTAACAATGAATCTTCGTGTATCTGTTCGTCCTTTACTTCTTGTTCTCTTAAAAGGTTTACGACAGTAATATTTGAATAAATAATATCATAGAGGTCTGTACTATTGTTCGATTTTTTTGATACTATGATGTTTTTAAATTTCATTGTCTATATTATTTTGTTAAATCTGTCACATGGTACATCTTTATTGGTCATCTGTTTTGGTGTAGAAGTGTTTATGCATAGATGTTTCGTGTGTTTTTGTTTATTGTTTTTTAACAGTCGCATGCTGTTCGCTATTAATTTATCGATTTTTTCTTTAAACTTTTTTTCTTATTTTTTCGAAATCAGCGGAAAATATAATTGCGGTACGAGCATTATATTTATACCGGGCAAAATCATTAAAATCTCGAATCATTTGTTTTTAAGTAAGTACTAAACATAAAAAAAGCATCCATCTAAAAGACTTGCTATTATTTTTACACTTAGAACAGTTATTTTTTTAGGTACATTGCATTATATACCCACTTACTTTGTCTTTATTACACCAGAATGCATAACACATCCCTCCACTTCCAAAGTAGACTTCCGAATTTTTTATATTTGGTAAATCGTTGTCTAGTTGCAATATAAAGCTCATTTTTTCTGTACAAATAGGACAAGTTAATACACTCGCTCCTTGTATCCAAGTTGGTTCTCCTCCAAATCTGAATAGATTTTCTCTACCATTAGCACTTCCCCAAGATTGATTTCTCCACCTTTTTGGAGTATCTGCTAATAAAATTTGAGTTGCTTTAATAGGGGATTCAGATAATTCTATGTCATTTAATAATTCTCCTATTACTTGTGGTGTTCCATCAGTATTATGTTGATAAAAAACAATCCCATTTTCATTTAATTCATTGATGTGTACTCCAAGAGTTAAGTGTTCTAAACCTGTAATTCCGATTGTATTTAGTATTAACGAATCCAAAGTAACAACATGTGTAAATGCACTATCTTCATTAATTTCACCTCCAAAAGCATATTGATTTTTTTTAGAAATTAAATTCCAAGTTGGATGCTGCTTTTTATTTATTTGGATAGGATTATTAATAGAAAAGTAATTGCTCGGAAAACAAAAATGCTTTACGGTATCTGAACAATAGCGTTCAATTTTTCCATTTCTCATTGTAAATCCAACTTCTTCTAAAGATGCAATAAGATAATACGCTGTGTCAAATAGCTTAGTTTCTTGTGCGTATTGCATAGCAAATTGTAGGGCTTTTATATCTCTTGTTTCTAGTAAACAATTGAATAGTTTTTGCTTCTCGGATTTTTCACTAGTCGGATTTACTAATCTCTCTTTATAATAAGCCAAACTATCAGAAGATAAGTACCTCCATGGAAAGTCGGAATAATATGAACTTTCATTAGGTTTTAACTCGAATATTAGCTCTAAATGCTGGTGAAGTAGTTCAGGGAATTGAAGACTTGCGTAATGAATAACTTCTGCAGCATTTTCATTGTCCTTATCCTTTAAGATTGCAAGTGCCAATACGATAAGTTCGGCAAACTGTTTTTCACTCACATAGCTTAAAGAGTCATCAAATATTGTGGCTCCTTTTTCAAATTCAACAAGGAACAATTTGCAAAAAGAAAAAATATCTTCTGAGTTCGCACATAAATCAAAAATACGTTTGTAGAGCTGTTGAACCTGCCAACCCTTGTCCTTGAATTCTGCTATTAATGTTGATTCTTTTGTTATCATACTCTTAGGTGATTATTGATACTACTGGATTGTTTAGCCTATGGAAATCGATTATTCATTCAGAAATATTGATCAATTATGACCGTTCTATTCTTTAACAACTACAACCGCTTTTTTGGATTTAGTAGTCATGAAAAAATTTAGGTTTCCATTGTTCATATTTTTCACCAAATAAATCCAAGACCTCGTCTTTCATTTTTTGAACTTCAATTACTATCTCATATTCTTCCGCTTTCGAAAGGTCTACAATTATAGATTCAATATTTAAAGTATCTTTTGCCCAAGCTCTATACTCCGTAATAAAATCACTAGGATCAGCCATATCTGGATCATAGATGCCTTCATAAAGGTCTGACGTCATTATTGTTAATAAATCGTTTATGTTTTTGCAAATTAAATCTCCACCACCTTCACTGTCCATATGTATGATTGGTGTTTTTGTTAAATCAGTCAACCCATCTTGCAGCCAAAAAGCAAAATACCCTCCTGCACCATCTGAGCCAGCAAAGGCAATAACATCATCATTAAATTCTTTTTCTAATTGTTTATCATCACTAACCCAAGTATATGTGTTGTCCAAATAAAAATCCGCATAAAAGGGATAGCGATAAAGTACATTGTTTTTGTATTGGAAGTGATACAATGCTATAAGTTCTGTTGGAACATTGTAATTTTTAAATATCTGTTTAAAGTCTTCTAGTGTCATTTTGTTTCGATTTTAACTGTTTTGTTCGTATTTAAATTACTCGTAATGTGGCGAATAAACTGTGGCTTTAATGATCTTTGGAGGGTTCTTCGGTTTTTGTCTTTTCCCCAGCTAGATTCCTCAAGATCCTAAACAGGTATTTATCAAATGCAGTGATTAGAGATGTAACTCAGTCATCAGCTACACAAATTTGAAATCGAATTTTTAATCATAGTCTTCAAAGGGACTGTATTGAGGTTTTAAAGACATCATCCAATTTTTAAAAGGTTCAGCATAGCTTTCTACAGCATTTTTCACAATTTTATTTACCTCTTCACTATCAGCTACCATAAAATCTTTTATGGGTTTGATATCCAGTTTCTTATTCATCCATTTTCTAAAGGTGTCCGCATGTTCCATATCTTCAAACCACTCATTATCTCTATAAAACTGGCCATCCATTGTTTCTGGTCCAAAACTCAATAATTGCAATAGCTCTTTTAAATTTTTTGCAATTATTTGAATATGTCCCTCACTACCAATAACAACAATTGGAGCATTTTCAAGTTCTATACCAGTTTCATTTACCCAAAAACAATATTTTGCCCCTGTACCATCTGCATTTGCAAACTCTATTAGTCTTTCAAAATATTCATCATCTAATGAATATTGCCCCATATCTGGATCTTTATAACTATCAGAACATAAATAAAAACTTTCGCTATATTCTTCTGCTCCATATTCTTCCTCAAAAGCCATTAACTTTTTTAATGTTTTAGGAATTTTATAATTCCCAAAATTCTTTTTATATGTTTTTTTTAGTTCTTTCATTATGCTTTGTTTTAAGTTATAATTGGTGTCAGGTATTGTTTAGAACTAGTTCCCTATTTTGAAGTGCCCTTTTGTTACTTTCGCCATATAATTTTATGTATTCTCAATTCAATTGTTGTTCCACCAATTCCTGTTCTTTCCATAAAATGCGTCGCTATAGTTTTTCCAATAGCGACCTTATCTATCCTTGATAAGTAATAGTCTGCATCTCTTTCTGAAAAATGAGTCAAAGATTTCAATTTTAGATCTCGTACTTTTTTGGCAAATTCTTTTCCATTTATTGGCTTTATTTCTTTAACAAACCCTACTTCAGTTGGCAATTCAGATTCGGTTCCATTAAAGAAGTGCATGCTTTTTCTTGTTCTCTTTTTTGTTTTAAATCCATAAGGTGCTGGCAGTAATAATTCACCATCTTTTGTGTAATTATTGCGATCATATGTCGCGCTTGAAAATAGGGCTTTATGATACATTTTATTTTCTACTTGTTCGAAATTTACGGGTGTTTTAAATGGGTTTTTTGAGTCTATTTGTTTGTTTTCCACTTCAATTTCTAGATCACCATCTTCAGGTAAATTCATAGTTACTTCACAATCACAAAATCCACCATTTAATTCCAAAACATCAATAAGGTCATCTTTGTTAACACCATTTCTTTCTGCCCATTCAAAAGTGAATTTCAAGGAGTGATCACATCCAATATTTTCAGCCTTACTCTCTATAAAAATACAGAGTTCGTTTATTTTATTTTCTGTTAATACGATCATTTTACTAGTTTTTGTGTTCGTTTTATCCCTTTTACAAGGAAGGAGTCCTTGTTAATTTACGACTTTGATTAACTCTTGTTCAAACTTATGCAACTGTTTTATAATGCTGCCTTTATTTTTTCTATCAATAATAAATTCTGGAAGGGTGGCTATCATGGAAGACAATCCTACGCGTTCTCGTTTTCTAATTTTAGAATTTAAGTATTCTATTAAATACCTTAAATGTTCTAAGTTATAGACCCATAGTATTTTGTTTTTCACCATTTTTTGATAATACAAATCAAGACCGAAAAAAGGGTCGGTTGGTAATTCTCCTATATACTGATACCAATTAATTTTATATTCCTTTTCTTTTTGACAAGTAGGACATTTTGCAATCCCATTTTTATAAGGCGTTTTTGTTAAGTTAAATTCTTTTTGAAATTTTGTTCCACAAAAACCACAGGCTCTTCCTTTATATTCATTTCCTATATAGCCAACATAAAAGCCCATCCATTTTATATCTTTGGCTGATAAATAGCCACATTCAAAACAGCTTAATTTTGAATGTGGATTGTTACATTCTCCATGGGGAGAATCTTTTTCTAAGGTTGTAACTTTTGAAAGACCTTGGCACTTGGGGCATTTTACAAATATTTCGTATGCAAAATGACGTAGTGAATAGTATGGTTTGTTAAAAATATTCAATGTTTTTCAAATGTATTATAATAGTTGTACATGGTTTGCTTCCTGCAAATAACGATAACATTCAAATTATTGATAAACCCCTAAAGATATTACTCATTAGAAATTTTGTAATTTTTATATTCATTATTTACAACTCCAGCCTCAAAGCGTACATTATGATCGGCAGATTTAATTTTGACTTTTTCAGAGGTTTTATCAAACGTAAATTTCCCTTTTAATAACTCAGCAGAAAAATTGGTATGTTCTTCCTCTAATGTCTTAAAAGTATACTCACCCGGTTTGGTGCTTAGTTGATAGGTACAAATACTATCGGTGAGATTAACGGCGGTAATTTTCACCCAAATATGGGTGGAATAATACGCCGTAGTTGGCGTTTCTGATTTTGAAAAAGAACCGTAATATTTATCGCCAACTTTTGGCAATGTTGCAAAATCGGTTTTGTTTTTATGTAATTCTGGGGAAATAAAAACTATAAAATATACAACAGCAAGACAAAGCCCTAAAATGACAATTCCGAAAGACGAATAAAATATTTTCCCTCCTAAAGTTAGTTTTTTACCAGCATCAGAAACAGGGAATTCTTGTGCATATTCCTTCGCTTTCGCTTTCATTTCTTTAGTCCATTTTCTTTTTGGGACTTCTTTACTATCGGATAATAAGAAAACAACTACTGGTTTTTTTTCTATTCGTTTTGCTAGCCCAGCGACATCAGCTTTTCGCTTATAGAGTACTACATATAGTTTTTCTGTGATTCCATTATTTGAAAATTCTAAATTGGTTTCAAATTCTTTATAATTTTCAAAACTCTCTGTTATTCTTAATATTGCCATTGTGATACCTATTTAGATTGTTATTCATCTTTACTGTTAACATTCTCCGTTTTCCAATAGATCAATTACCAGATTAAAGGGTCTATATCTCGCCAAATTACCCAACGGTTTGTTTCTTTAAGAAGCATATCAGAAACCAATGTTTCGTCTTTTGTATCAGCTGTTAGATCTATTTTTACAACATAACCAGAAAAAGTAGCCACCACTAGGTATTTTTTATCCACAGAATAGTCCATACTTAAAATTGTTCCTCCAAGATGCAAATAGGCTTTATCATTTGGGTCATTAGGGTTTATATACCATATATAACCATTGTTTGCCCCCAGTAAATAACCATCTTTAAATGGCAAAATGGAGTATACCCACATATTATCGGAAATGACATCAAATTTTTCATCTAAATCTTGATACCACGAAGTATTGGCAGTAATTGGTAGATGTTTTAAATCCATACCTACAATACCACTTTGTTGAAAATGACAAGAGGCTAGTGCAACATGATCTAAAGTATCATGAAAACATACAGCATGAGGGTATTCTGAACGTGCCTGAATCTGTCCTGTTTTTTCAAAACCATTTCCTTTGTCTTCAAATATATAATGTTCACTAGATTGAAAACCTGCTGCTATTTTGGTATTGTCTGGCGATAAACTGGCATGGAAATAATCACCAGTTACTTCAAAAGTTTCTTCTTCCTCATATTCTTCATAAAAATCTTCAATCATTTCTGGTAACATTTCTTGGTTAGGAAAAACACACTCGCTTCCATTGTGTTTAAGAATAAACACCCCATTACTGGTTACTAAAAGCACTTGTTTACCATCATTAAAAACGGCTAGGTGAAGTATCAATAAACCATCTTCCTTAAAATCAGCCACATTAATATCCTTGGTTGCATTGCCATAGCCTTTTGGGTATTCGAAAGTTGCAATTGCTGTCCCATTCCAATCACTAAACACCTGAATATTATTCTTGTTAACTTTGGCTACATATTCCTTATTTGCAGAGATGCCAAATGCCAAAATATCCTTTTGTTCTGTAACCTTATCATTTTCTAATAAATAAACAGTACCATCATCTAAATAGATATTACCGTCTGCACGAACAATGATTTGATCATTTTTTAAAACAATAACTTGATTAATACTTCTTGAAATACTTTCGTAAAATCCTTGGAATGGTTCAAATGCTGGAGGAAATAATTCCCGTAATTTTTGGTGTTCACCATTTTTGTTTAATTCAATGGCTTTGCGATAAATAGTCTCAGCGATATCTCCACGCGTTTCCTGTGGTTCTTCTGGACCTTCATTCCCATTATAAATAGCATCTAAAAATGCATTTAATTGGTTTTTAAATTGCTTGCCCTCGGCAATCCACCTTTTTGATAATGTTTCCGTATTGTCTTTTGTTTTAAAAAATCCCATTTGTTACATATTTATTCAAGTGTAGGGTAATTAGTGTAAACAGGGAAAAGCGATTTATAAGTAAAGCTCTTTAATTGATAAGTGTTAGATAATACCAACCCAGGGAGATTTTTGCTGTTCACAAAAAAATCGAGTAGTTATTCCAATTATAGTAATTGTCATTTTTAGTGCAATTGGTATTATTTGCATATGCTTTAAAAGGAACTTGATAAAACATTGTGTCTATTTTTTGAATGGTTTGGTTTTTACATAACCTAAACATTTATCTCAAGCATTTTTTTTTGAAACATATCTTAGTTCCATTATTTTAAGAAAACCAACTAATAAAAAGCAGGATATAGCTCCGACAGTATGCAAAAATGCTAATGATAAACCAATTATATAAATGAATAAAAAAAGAAAATCTTTAAGGTTTCTTTTTAGGAGGAGAATAGCTGTAGATTTCTCTCCATATAATTTAACGATTGCACTTTTTAAGAGTATTAATGCTATTTCACACATTAAAAGTATAAAACCATATAGGATAACAGGGGCACCATCTTTATGATTATCACTGTTTCCTATCCAAGAAGTTGTAAACGGAATTAAAGACAGCCAAAACAATAAGTGCAAATTTGCCCATAAAATATTCTTGTTTATTTTTGTTGAAATTTTAAATAATTGGTGGTGACTATACCAATAAATACTTACATATAAAAAACTAGCTAAATAACAAATAAAGGTAGGAGCTATCTGAAAAAGTGCCTCAAATTCCGCTTCCTTTGGTGGTTCTAATTCTAAAACCATAATGGTAATAATAATAGCTAGTACACCATCACTAAATGCTTCTAGTCGTCCAGATCTCATTTGTTATTTTTAATTTCTTTAAGAGTTTTAAAATCGCTGTTTACTTGTAGTAATTTCTATCATCAGGCGCTTCGTTTAAAGTAAATGTATGTTGGTATTCAGGATTATACACATTTAAGATGGTGTAGGTTCCTGATGTTTTCCAAGAGCCTTCTGTCCAGCTACCGTCGGCATTCAATAGTTTTTCTATTTGTTGTGTTTGAATTAATACCCGTCCCCAAAACAACCATTTTCCCTCAATATTATGTGCAAAAAAAACGCGTACCGGATCTATTTGAAAAATTCTAGCAGCTGGTTTGTTTTTAAATTCAAAAATTTTTCCTGCTACGTCTTCTGTTTTTATTGGATTTTTTTGATGTTTTTTAAGGTCAAAAATCTCGATAGGAAATCCCTGCGCTGTGGTTAATTCTAAGGTGTCATTAATCTCTATAAAGCTTCCCATAATTTTTATTATTTTTGATTTGTCCTTGATTTTTTGTTTAGAATATGTTTATCACCTTTTAAAGTTATGGAACAAGGCTGTGTTAAGTAGCCTTGGTATTAAACTCCTTTGCGTGTTATACTTTTTACCTTTTATCGTTTTGCATTCATAAATTTGATTTTAAAAAGAACGAATAGCACGAACACGACACTGATGATTTTTAAGGTCTGTAAATATATTTCCAATAAGAAAATATTGTGCCCAAGCGAAATTAAGGTCTAGCTCGGTAGAACTCCAATAGAAGTCACTAGCAAAATTTCCAATATTTTTATTAGGCGATTCTGCCCCTCGACCAATATTGGAATACATTAAACTTAGCTCTTTTTTTGATGGCAGGTACCAATCTGAAAATCCTTCTAACACTAGTTCATAACAAAGTTTTGCTGCATAAGAATCAACACCTTGACTGACTACAATTTTTGCGGTATTTGCTTTTCCCGAACCTACAATGCTATCAAAAGATTTAGTATTTGTAAAAGCTCCATGATGCCATTGTGTACCTGTACTTTGATCTTTGGCAGCACATACCAATCCGTGTTTTTGCGTTGCATCTAAATAGAAAACAATGCCCCCTAGTTCAGGGACATTCTGGCCAATTTTATATTTGGATGAATTCTTACTTTGTGAAAAAGAACTCATCGTTGCTAAAAGTGATAAAATCAATATAATATTTCGTCTCATAGTATTAAATTTTAATAATGTTAGTAGTTAAATCATTCTAAAACTTGGTGCATAATTTTCGGATTTTCCAGGAATGGGAGTTTTAATCAGTGGCAATGCGTATTTTTCTAGCTTAAACATTACCTCTATGGCATTTACTAAAGCAGCTTGCCCTCTTCCATTAATAGCCCAAGCATCTTCTAAAAGCTTTACTAGTTCGGTATAGGCTTCATTAAAACTTTTGGTCAAATGCCAAACTTCTGGAGATACACTTCCTTTTAGATAGCCTTCATCTGGAACTCTAGCAATAGTATAGGTTTCGGGACGCGGATTTGCATCTTTAAAGTAATATTTATCTCCTTCTTGAATAATTTTCTTTTCGTAATAAACTTCCCAAAATCGGTAAAAATGAGCCAAATTATCCATTCCTGTACTTGCTGGACTTACATCTTCTGAACCTTCACCTTGTTCCTTTATCATGTCTATAGCTTTTGAAACACTGGTAGCATCCGCCATTACCCACCAGGATAAAGGACCAGCTAACTGTCTTTCCACATCCATTTTTGGTTGTAAATCTTGAAACAACTCATTAATTCGGTCATATAATTCTCCTATTGTAGCATTATGTGAATGATCTTTATTGTGTTTTCCTGGTTTTTTAGTCCCGTCTTTGGAATATAGGTTTCCTATATCTACAAGTTCGCCAGTATCATAATCATAAATATCTGCAATTTCTTCGGGCAATTCAATCTCCATAAAATTCCGAAGTGAACAGTCATTTAAACCGTCTAAAAACAAAAATAATTTTGGATGAACACCTCCAGGAAGCCCTGATGGAAAACTTAATCGTTCTTTTGTATTGTATATTTTCGGTTCCCCACCAAGACCTGCAATCATATTGCATACCATTGCCATGTGTAACATTTCTTCCTGAAAAATATTACGGATAGATTTTGCTACTTCACATTTGTTATCTTTAATGGTCCACATAGCTTGTAAGTAAATAGGGATGGTTGCAAATTCCAATACAACAGCACTATTTAAAAGTTCCTTTAATACATATAACTTATCTTCTTCTAGCTTTCCAACGGTTTTAGAATGTTGAATTAGTGCTTTTACATTGGTAGTTTTAAAAGCTTTTTCTTGAAAACTATTGATAAATTGTATTGTTTCTTCTGGCATATTTTTTCTATTTCGTTGTTGATTTAATAAAATGATCTACCAATCTAAAAGCCATAGCTGTAAGGGTAAGTGTGGGGTTTACAGCACTTCCTGTGGGAAAAGCGGCATTGGAGCATATGTATAAGTTTTCAGTATTATGTACCTGCATAAATTTGTTAGTAACACTATTTTCTGGTGCGGTACCCATACGAGCTGTTCCAGTGGTATGATGTCCACCAGGTTTATCTACTCGAGAAGAAATTACCGCTAAACCCATTTTTTCTATCACAGCTTCTAATAACTTTAAACGGTCATTGGCATTTTTCATTTCTTCATCTGTTCTGCTAAAATGGACTGTGGTCTGTGGCAACCCAAATCGATCTACCCCTGGTCTTGCTTCCAGTCTATTGCTATGTTTTCCTTTTTCTTCTAAAAAAGCTTGAAGATTAATGGTCATTTCGCCGTAAACGATCTCATCAATTTCAGCTCTTGTTTTTCCATCTATCATTAATTGAGCAATATCGGTATTGGGAGTTGCTCGGTTTTTAAACATAAAAATCTTACCTTTTTTTTGATGTTCTTTTGTATTGTAACTATGTGTCATTAATGTAGGAAAATCATATTCTTGAAACCATCCGTTTGGATTAGCTTTTGCTTTTCCAACAACATTTAACATGGAATGCGATACTACAAATCGGCCTACTAAATCATGATCGTTGCCAATACCATCTTTCCAGAACTTGTTTTTAGAAGCTCGTAATAATTTTGGCACATTATATGCTCCTGAGGCTAGAATAATAGTGTTTCCAGAAACGGTATACTTCTCTCCTGTAAGGTTGTTGGTATAACTTATCGATTCCATTTTTGATTTGCTGCTAGCATTTACTTCATGTACGGGAGCATTAATACGCACTTCAAAATTGACAAATCGGCTATCGTTTTTTAAATCATCTAATACATATTGGGCATTAAACCTACCTCCAATAGGACAATATTTGCAAGTTCCTGTAGTCATACATTTTCGATAACGTGCAATCGGCATTTTTCCTGATTTGATCTTGCTTTTTGTACCTGGATCAATATCTCCATCTTGATAGGTGACATCCATTTGTTCCCATGATTTAAGCATTGCACCATCTGCAGCCGTCCATTCAAAAGGAGGCACAGGATATGGCTTTGATCTAGGGAACCAATCTTCTTTTTCATCACCACATACCGATAAATAACTTTCCGCTTGGTTATAATATGTTTCTAGATCTTCATAATTAATTGGCCAATCAGCACCTTCACCAGTATTGGTAAATAAGTTAAAATCTTCTGGTTTGAAGCGTAAGCACCAAGCTCCCCAGTGCATGGTAGATCCTCCATATGCTTTTACCCGAACACCATCTGTTTGGTAAGGAATATTTCCAGTAGATCCAGCCTCCCATTTCTGATCGTATGTAAATGTATATGGTCGTTCTTCTTTAGTAATATAATCCCACCAAAAACGCCTGTCTTTGGCTATAATTTCTGGGCCTGCTTCTAAAATTAAGATGGATGTATCGTGTTTGTGTTCTAGCAAACCTTTTGCTACAGTTGCAGCAGCAACACCACCACCAACGATTACGAAGTCAAATTTATTTTTCATTCTTATCGTTTTTTTGATTAGTAGTATTAGGTTCATATGCCCGTACACTAGGAATACGATTGTAGCGTGTTCCTCCTAAAAAGCCATGGTAGTTACGGGCCTGTTCTCCACCATTTTTTTCTCCCCAACTTTTAAATCCGCCTGCTGTTATTTGTACTCTTATAAATTCGTTAACCACATAGATTTTACAATGTGCCAAACGTGTGGTTGGTGGAGCATTATTATCCACTTCACTTTCAAAAAAGAGTTTATGAAATGCTTCTTTTTCTCCATATTGTTGATACAACTCGTTTAATACGTATATGGCATTTACATATTCGCCAGTATAGTTAGGCGCATTTTCGGTTTTTGCTTTTATCATTTCATACCAGGAACTTCTTTGATTATTGGACTCATAAATGGTATTAAACCAGTTTTCGCCGATTGCCTCAAATATTTTCCATAGTGCTTCTTTATTTTCATAAGTAAGGTCTTGACCTTCAGCAAAAATTAATCCTGATGAAATGTTTTCGTTGCAAACAAAGCCTCCTATCATGTTGTATGTTTTTTTTGATTATTAGAGTTGATTAACGAAATAATTCACGTTCCATTAAGTGTTGCGTTCCTTTCTTGAAATAGATATTTGTCCAAGAATTATCTGTTGTCAAATAATCACTAAACTTTCTTTCGTCCATACCATGATTGGCCATTTGATCTATAAATTCATAATGGTTAAATAGTCTGGTAAATTCTGTGAGATAAACATCTACCACTTCTGTATTTCCTCGAATTATGATCATGTTTTCATCATTGTTTTTGGTAGAACTTTCCGAAAAATTTGCAGAACCCGTAATTAGAGTTGGATCATCTGTTAAGGGATCAAGAAATAAATATTTGGTATGTAAATACTTCACATGATCATTTAACCCAGTGAGATGTTCGGCTTCCCAATTCTGCAAGCCTTCTTCTTCTATTTCTCTTTCATTTAAAATTGCACCCAATGCAATTCTATTGTTTTTTGTATCCTTAAACTGATCATAGGTATTGCCTTCATGTTCTAATAATATGTAGCGAAGCGATTTGTCTTCAACACTTAAGATTTGCGCAAAGTCTTTATTGACACCAAAAGCAGCGGTAAACCCAATCGATTTTTTTGCATTTTCAATTTGTTGCCCATACCATTCCAATACGCTTAAATCTTCTCTTGGACTAAAAATGGGTGTAATTCCTTTTGCTACCTTACCTTTAGGTGTTGGGGTGTATTTATCGTTTTCTGGACGAATTTCTTTCATTTCTGGGTTTTTAGAAAGACGTGTCCAATAGCTCATATAGTCAGAAGCGATAGTAGTATCTCTTACGATATGACCAACATTAGATTGTCCAAAAATACCTCCTTTTGTGAAATTGGTAGAACCCATCCAAACTTCTTTAGGTTTGCCTTTGTATAAAAGGATGATATATTTGTTGTGTTTTATGGACGAATTTGCTGATCTCGGAATCATTAATTTATTAACTCCAGGTACTTTTGCTGTAGCTTTATCGGTGCTTTCCCAAGGCCCTCTTTTACTCCTGTCATAAATAATTTTTACATCAGCGCCACTTTTGGAAGCATCATATAATGCTTGAATAACGGGGACATGATCAAATTCATATGCTGCTACACGTAAGGAATACTCTTTCCCTTTTGCTTGCCCTATAAATGCCAACATAGCTTCTTCTAATCCTCGAGACAGCCATTTATAAGCTTCATTATTTGGAACTTTATCTGGGTTTTTATTATCAAATTTTTCAGAATAACCCTGTCCAACAGTTCCTCTATTAAAAAACACACCATGTGTTCCAGAATTAGGATCTTCGGTGGTTATTGTTATGGTAATTTCAGTTCCATTTTTTAGATTTTTTGGAGTTCCATAAACTGGTGTTGCAGCATATTCATACTCCGTATTAGGAGTTGCTTTATAGTCTCCCCAAAGAAATGCTTGAATTATATTTAGATCACTTTTTTTGCTTTCATTTTCGAACTCTTTAAAACCTTTTAAGTTTACTGTGTTCCCAGAAGAAATTTCTTTGCGTTTTAAAATAAAGCCTAGTAATCCTTTTCTAGTATTTGCATCCACATCTAAACATAGAAGTACAACATGTGTTCCAGCAATTATATGTAGGGAAACACCATTCGCATTATTTCGTAATCTCATAGGCTCAGTATTTAATTTGGTTTGATAATTTATTCAGTACTATGTACAAAAGCTATTTGATAGCTATTTTTATCCTCTATATTTTGTGTTTTGCTGTATTTAAATACTTTGTTATTGGGCACTAAAAATCCTGTCGAAAAATTGAATGTAATTTTCGATGCTTTTGCGTCATTGGTTTAGAGGAAAGTTTAAAAACTTAAGAGAAACATTAAGCTTTTTTTGCTTAAGACCTTAAGGGTATTGTGCCAATAGTTATTGGTTTCCAATTGATTCCTACGTAAAAAATCGGCAACAGTATAAATATAGTAAAAATTACCTTACAAATTTAACATTGTGTCGTATTTTTTCACAACAACATTTAAATAAGAGATATAATCTTAATGGCGTAACGAAAATTTTAAAGATACTTATTTGTTAAGCATGTATTGATGGATATAGCGATACGTTGAGGTGTAATGAGTTTTATAATTCAGAAAAGCTATATCAAGGAGAGTAGTATTGTTAGGTGTAATTTTCTTTATTAAAGTTCTATATAAACAGCAATTATTTTAATTCTAATTAATAAATATTTTGTTTGTGACACTGTTTGTATTCTTAACAAACAGTGTACTGCTTTACATTTTGTTATAAAAAATATGCTGGAAAGGAAATATTAGTATTCATGAACTTTGAAGTAAATTAATCTAATAGAAGTACAATTCTTATGCTTTTAGGTAAAGGTTATAATTTAAAACGCTCAAAAGCTGCTTTTTCTAAATTTTCTTGATGATTTGGATGTGCAATAGAAATCAGCAATTTGGCACGTTGTTTTAAGCTTTTCCCGAAGAGGTTTACAATTCCATTTTCTGTAACCACATAGTGTACATGTGCACGTGTTGTAGTTACTCCAGCACCTTCTTTAAGGAAAGCTGCAATCTTTGATGCTCCTTTATTGGTAACGGATGGCATGGCAAAAATTGGTTTCCCTTGATGTGATAATGCTGCGCCTCTCATAAAATCCATTTGTCCGCCTACTCCTGAATATTGGAATTTTCCGATAGTATCTGCACAAATTTGTCCAGTTAAGTCTATTTCAATTGCACTATTAATGGCTACAACCTTTGGATTCTGCTTTATTAATGCCGTATCATTGGTATAGGCAGCTTCTTTAAAATGTACAATGGGATTGTCGTCAATAAAATCATATAATTTTTGAGTACCTACTGCAAAACAGGTTACAATTTTACCAGTTTTTATTTCTTTTTCACTTCCTGTAATGATTCCCTTTTCAATTAAGGGAAGTATACCATCAGAGAACATTTCGGTATGAATACCGAGATTTTTATGATTTTGGAGGTTGTTTAGAACTACATTTGGAATGTTTCCTATTCCCATTTGCAATGTAGAACCATCATCGATAAGCCCCGCTACGTAGTTACCTATTTTTTCTTCAATAGCAGTTGGTGTTGTTGGAGCGCTGCTATGTAATGGGTGATTAACTTCTACAGCAAAATCTATATTTTTAATATGGATGATACCATCTCCATGGGTTCTAGGAACACAAGGGTTTATTTGAGCGATTACTTTTTTTGCAGTTTGTATTGCTGGTAAGGTAATATCAACCGAAGTACCTAAAGAACAATACCCATGTTTGTCTGGAGGTGATACTTGAATAAAAGCGACATCAAGTGGCAGAATATTTCTACGAAACAACCAGTGTATTTCACTTAAAAAAATAGGAATGTAATCTCCGTTATTTGTGTTAACTCCTTTTCTAACATTACCGCCAACAAAACAACTAGAGAGTTTAAAAGCATCGGAATAGGGAGCATCCATATATTTGGCTTCCCCTTCTGTATGCATTTGTATGATGTTAACATCTTGTAATTCGGAATACCTTTCGCAAAGGGCATTGATTAGAATATTTGGAGTCATAGCTGCTCCTTGAAAAAAAACGGTGTCACCCGATTTAACGTATGACACTGCTTCTGTGGAGCTTATGTTTTTGTAAGTATAGCTTTGCATTTTGTGATAATTTTTATGCAAAGTTTAGTTAATCTAGGATAAATTTAGATGATAATTGTCAGTTTATTGTTTAAACTACGCTGCGATAAATTTATTTAAATGGTGATTATTGATGTGAATAATCCATTGGTTAAAATTAAACCTTCGTTCTTTTGGTACCACGCAATATGCCAAAAAATCATGATGTAAATAGTGTTTTTTAACTACCATAGCTTTGTTTTTTAGGTTGATATTATTTACTTATACCCCAAATTTAGCGATTACCTTATCTTTTTTGAACCGTTTGATGACAGGAGGAAGGTTTGAGTCGATAAGCTGCTATGGTATACCGATATCTTAAAAAAAGGTTAAAAATAACGGTGATTGTTGCCGATGAATGGATTTTTTTTAAACCATATGGTATTTTATTTAACTGTATATGAGAGATTAAGAAATACATTTCTTCCCATTCTAGGGATGTTTTGCCAATCGGAATAGGTAGAGTAGTTAACATTGCTAATGTTTTCTATTCCAAGCTTTGTGATAAGTTTGTTTGTCCCGAAATAGAAATTACAGCCTGCATTCCAGTTTAGAAGGGTATATGCCTTTGTTTTATCTTCTCCATAAGAAGGATTATATGCGGTTTGCTCCGCTGCTCCTACCATTTCTAATGATGTGGTGAATAACTTGTAGTTGTAATTGAGGCTAGTAGTATAACTAAATGGACTTATTAGTGGTAGGTTTTCATCATTATTATCTTTTCCTATTGCATAAGCAAGAGAAATAGTGCTTTCTAATCTAGGCGTGATTTTATAAGCAAATCTAAGACTGGTATTAAATAGCATAGCATGGTCTAATGCAGTATAAACTTTTACGCCATTGGCTCCAATTACCATTGGATTATAATTATTATTTATTTGACCAATTATATAATCAGAGATATAAAACAAGGAATTTTCAAGGGTTAGATCAGACCTTCCCTTTTTGTATTTGAAAGTGACATTTGCTTCTAGTGATTTTTCGTTTTTTAAATTCGGATTCCCGATATAATCAAAATTATCGAAACTATTGAATAGGAAATTACCATATGCTTCACTTACCGATGGTGCTCTTTCTCCATAACCTACTGAAAATATATAATTTTTATGAGCAGTATTATGATTGTATTGTACGGAGATGCTGGGTAGGATTCTAGTTTTTGTTTTATTCAAATTTGGATAGAATATTTGTAAACTTCCCAGTCCAAAATCGTCTGCTATAGCTGCGTTTTGATATCCTATTCTGCTGCTTATTTTTATATGGTTTTTTGGATTTATGCTAAAATAATCTTCCAAATATATTCCTGTATATACTGTTCTAACATCTGGCCAGGTAAGCATAAACATCAGGTTTTCATTCTTATCTTTGGGATACATTGTCATTTCGGCTAATGATTTGTTATAGTAGCCATTAAAATTGAAAAGTAACTTGTGTTTGTTGATTTCTATTTTTGATTTAGCATAAAAACCATGGGTAGTACTCCATCCAGGCATATCCATATGTATGGCAACATTTGGACGCGTAGTATCGTCCATAATATGGTGTATAGAATTTGTGTATAATTTTATTTCGGTTTCTTTTAGCGTAGAACTTATATTTTTGTGGCGATAGCTTACAGAAGCTATTATTGCTTTTGCTAAGGAAACATCCATTGGAAGTGCTGGATAACCAACATCTCTGGCCTCATCATAAATAATGGAAGCCATCAGCGTTTTGTTTGCAGCAATTTTATATCCTGAGGTTGCAGAAAAATTGTATTTGGTAAATTGTGAGTATAAAACTTCAGTACTATTTCCGTTATAATAGTTGCCAGCATTTCTATAGCTAAAATCGGTGTTGAGGTAGAATTTGGTAGTACTATAATTAAGTTCGGTGCCTAAAAAGGTAGCTTTTGCATTGGTTTCAAAACCAGATTCTATTCCAATTGTTAGCGAAGTTCCTGTTTTTTCAAAACCACTTTTGTCAAGTTTTAAATCTATGGCACCACCAATGGTTTGTCCATTTTCTGTGCCTTGTTGTCCAGAAGAAATATGAGCTTCGCTTAAATTAGAGATGTCAACATATGAGGTAATAGGATCCATTTTATCGGTACAGGCACCAAATATTTGCATACCATCAATAGTAATATTGGTACGATCCGATAGCATATTATTAATAGTGGGTTCCCAAGCGTAATTGCCACGTTTTATCATACCAATTTTGGTAGATTTTTCTAAATATTCATCAAGAGAAGATAAATGTTTTACTTGTTTTTCGTTGTTAAGTTTTTTAGCATCATGTTTACCAATTACAATTACCTCTTTTAGGTATAATGGCTTTATCGTATCATTTTTTTGCTGCTGATCCTTATCTTGACTGTATGCTATGCTAGTTTGCAATAGAACATACAAAAGAACTAAATTTTTCATATTAAAATAGCGGTAGTTTATAAGAATAGTGATGTTAAAAAGACCTTGTTTGTGATAAAACAAGGTCTTTTGGTGTTTTTTTAGAATTCTAATTCTAGATAAAGGCTACTGCTCTCATTAATGTCAGTTATGGCTTCACCTTTTATCAGGATATTATCTTGGTTATACACCATTAGATTCAATTTCCAGTAACCAGTCATGGTTAATGATAATTTACCTTCATAAAAATTACTAGTGGAATTGAAGGTTAAATCTGTATTATTTGGAGAAGAATGGTTATCCATACTTGGCATTCTAGGATCGTTTTTTACTATATAATTTTCTACAACAGGAAAAGACATCATGCTTTCCATTTTATGAATGCTAACAGCCATATCATTAGTTGTAACTTCAGGAGTAGAAGGGCTTATAAGTGCAATAACATATCTAACATCATTATCATCTTGAAAAACAGCCACGCTTCTTTTTTCGGAACTCGGTACACTAATATCGTTTTTTGCAGTATAGTCTTTTCCAGCAATGGTGTAATTGAGTGTTAAATCCCATCCTTCGTTTAAGTTTTCTGCCATTTGAAAAATTATATAACCGCTATACAATGTTTTGGTATCTGCTACTTTTGTAATTGCAGATTTTGGACAGGAATGCATCATGCTGGTCATATGCATTACAGGAGTCCAGTTTATGCTAGCGTTTTCAATATAGTTAGTACTAGTTTGGTCTTTAATTCTTAATGTAATTTCGTTATGTCCTTGTGTTAGTGCTCCAGATACGGTGTATAATTCTATACTATGAGTATCATTTGTAATAGTTGTTACTTGTTTTAAACCTGATGTTTCGTCTATTATTTGATCTTCATCATCTGAGTCGCAAGAAAAGATTAAGAGAGAAAGTAATAGTGCTGAGGTATATTTTAAGAATTTCATGAATTTTGTTTTTTAAGGAGTGATTGTGCAATTTTTCGTATTGTTATTCTTACCATTTCGTTTTTTATGAAAAAGAAAGGCATAGGTATAACTGTGCTCCAGTAATTATAAGAATAGTACTGTGCTTTATGTATTAGTTTTGGATGTAGTTATGCGCTTCTAGGTGGAGGTGTCTCTATTGCTTTAGAAGCTGATAGTATGCGGTATTGTTTTTTATCAACGATGCAAGTTAAGTGCCTGCTTAAGAATGTATTTAGGCTGAATTCCTTTTTAGGAATATAAAGGTTGATGTTTATTCTATAGTTTTCCTCATTATTATTTTTTGGAGTATTTTTTGAGGACTTGTATTTTGCAATTTGCTTAGATAAGTAACATTTTCCATCACAGCCTTTTGGCATTTCTTTTTGCACACAAAGTTCTTTAGCAATATAGCTTTTATTTGCAAAATAATAAGCCATTACATATGTTCCATAAGCTGTGTATGACAATAGTGATAGTGTCATACACAGCGAAAAACAAGTATGTGCTAGTTTAGATTTCATGAGGCAAATAATTTCAAAAAAACTTTTGAGATGGAATAAAAGCTGATAACGTATAAAAACCAATAGATGAATTCAACAAATATTAGGTTTGTTAGCTTTACTTAATTAAAAAGTTATTCTTTTTTCTTCTTATCTGTTTTCATGAGTAAAAATACTGCCAAAACTAGTGTAACGCATATTGCAGCGAATACACCTATCATAATAATTCCGTTTCCTAAGTTGGCTAATGCAATCATAATATTTGTGTTTATGGGACAAAATTAAAGAAAGCCCTTAGTGTAAAATATGATAATCATCAGTTTTGATAGGCTTTTTGCTAAACTGGACTGTATAAAATTGGTATTACCAGCTCTGATATCCACCTTGTAGGTCATATATTTCTTTAAATCCTAATGCGGTAATTTTTTGTGCTGCCTTTTTACTTCTATTTCCACTTTTGCAGTACAAGAATAATGGCTTTTCTGTGTTTAATTTTTTGCACTCACTAGTAAAGGAAGAAGAAAAGTAATTGATGTTTTTTGCTCCTTTAATAGCTCCTTGACTAAATTCTAATGCTGTTCTAACATCAATAAGTTGAACTTTGTTATTGGTGATGTGATTTTTAAACTCTGCTGCAGAAATAATTTTTGCAATATTTTTGTTTGAATGCCCTGTTCCAAAAATAAAATTTAATATATCCATAATATGATTTTTGTTGAAATGTAAAATTAATGCTTGGTGTAGATATTAATGGTGACTTATGTTACAATAGGTATTTTCTTTAGTGTTATCAGAATGTTTTATGATAATATGAAAGAGTCAATTCTGATTAGTATTAATTTTGTGCTAAGAGAATAAGGCAGATGAAAACAGTAATTATACAAACAAGTGCTAGATTAGAGGGTAATACCAAAGACGTAGCTTTGTTTTTAAAAGCAAAAAAGGGTTATGATATAATTGATTTGGCTGATAAAAAAATCAATCAGTTTAATTATGAAAACCTAAACCAGCAAGATGATTTTTTGCCATTAATAAGAGATATTGTAGATAGATATGATACCATTATTTTTGCGACTCCAGTATATTGGTATAGTATGAGTGGGCATTTAAAAGTATTTTTAGATCGTTTTTCTGATTTGCTTCATGGGCATAAAGCTGTAGGCAGAAGTATAAGAGGAAAACGAATGGCAGTAATTAGTAATAATGGTAGCGATGATATTTTTGAAGGTTTTGACATCCCATTTATAAAAAGAGCTGCTTATTTGGGGATGGATTACTTAGGATATTTACATACTTGGACTAGCCCTGATGGAATTACTGATACTATAAAAGAACAGTTGCTTGCTTTTGTGGCTAAATTGGATAATTAATGTTAGTTGTTTTTCAAGCTTAAAAAAAACTGCTCATTTTTGATTTATTCGTCTTAACGATGTTTTAATATTTATTAATTTCTTAATTGTATTTTAATAAGTGAATTATTCTTTTTAATTTGCTTTGTCGGTAGTATTACTGAAAAAATATTTTTCTGGAGAAATCAATAAAAAATAACGAAAAATTACTTCTATCTCTTAAAAATGGAGATAAAAAAGCATTTAAAACGATTTACAACCTGTATCAAAAAAGGTTGTATTACTTTGTGTTTTCAATTTTAAAATCAGATTACGCAGCTGAAGAAGTATTGCAAGAAGTTTTTATAAAAATCTGGACTCAGCGAGAAAAAATTAACCTTTCCTATTCTTTTCACTCTTTTATTTATACTATAGCAAGAAATTTAACCTATAATTATTTACGAACTATTGCTAGTAGAGAATCCTTAAAAAAAGAACTCTGGAAAAATATAACTGTGCTTAGCGAGCAAACAGAAAATACAATTCTTTTTAATGAGTATGAAAGTCTCGTTAATACTATAGTTGAAGATTTACCAGCCCAAAAAAGGTCAATATTTATTTTGTCAAAAAAAGAAGGGAAGACAAATCAAGAAATTGCCGATTTATTAGAGATCTCTCCGAAAACAGTAAAGAACCACCTGTGGAAAACGCTACAAACTATTAGAGCTAAATTACAACCGCATATAGACATAATTACTGCTGTTTTATTGCTTTTTACCATTTTCTTGTAAAAGTAGTTGCCGTTTTTTTATAACTTTTTTATTTATTACTTGGGACTTTTCACAACGCTAGGTGTATTACTTATAGATGCTGATGTTAATTCCAGAAATTTATGAGTGAAAATTTAGATGAAATAGAAGTGCTTTTTAAGAAATATATAGATAATACTATTACTAAAGAAGAGTATACTATTTTAATGTGTTTTATTGAAGATCCAAAGCATAAGGCGGTCGTATCACATTTGATAAAAACTCATAGTGAAGCAAAAGTGACGTTTAAAAATAGTATTGGACAGCCTACTGAAGATAGTGCCAATATATTATTTGATAAAATAAGTAATGAGATAGAAGAATTAAATTCTAGTAGAAAAGGATTTGGCGTTTTATCTAAAAGACATAGCAATATTATTTATAAGGTAGCAGCATCGGTTGCAATATTATTTGGTGTGTTTTATTTCTTTCAAAATGATTTATTAAAAAATTGGAAATCAAATAATCAAAATGCTACAGTAGAAAACAACCAAATTATTTTAAAATTAAACAATGGAAATATCGAAGTTATTTCTGAATCTGGAAAACGGAAAATTGTTGATGTTAATGGTAATGTTGTTGGCGAACAGGTAGGAAACCAATTAGACTATACAAACAAAGCTACAGTTTCTAAACTTGTTTATAATGAACTCTCTGTGCCTTATGGAAAGCAGTTTGATTTGGTATTATCCGATGGAACAAAAATTAAACTAAATGCTGGAACTTCTATTAAATATCCGGTTCAGTTTCTTGTTGGAAAAAGTAGAAAAGTATTTCTGAAAGGTGAAGCTTATTTTGATGTAGCAAAAGACAAAGAGCATCCTTTTATAATTAATGCAAATGATATAAATGTTAGAGTTTTAGGAACATCGTTTAATATGTCTTATTACGAAGAAGATGATGAGATTAGTACAGTACTTATAGAAGGTGCAGTTGCATTATACGAAGAAGGAAAAGAAAATGATAAAACAACAGAAACCATATTGACTCCTGGTCACAAAGCATCCTGGAACAAAGCAAGTAAAAAAATGATGGTGAGTAAAGTTGATATCGGAATTTATACCGCATGGAAAGATGGGATCCTATTGTTTAAAAACACACCTTTTCATCTTATTAAGAAAAAACTAGAGCGTCATTTTGATGTTGTTATTGACAATCAGTTTATACATTTGGATAAACAAGTCTATACCGCCTCATTTAAGGAAGAAACAATTGAAGATATTCTGGAATCATTTAAAGAGGATACTCCTTTTGGCTATACCAAAGAAAATAACACCATAACTATAAACAAACTAATCAATAAAAGATAAGATGCCTATGATGTAACTGTAATCAACAAATTAATTTAAAGATTACTTTATAGAAAAAACCGGAAAATGTTGGAGCATTTCCCGGGTATTAATAAAGTGATTTTAGTAAAAACTATCTTAAAATCAATACAAAAGTATGAAAAAAACTAAAAAGGGAAAGCTCTTTCAGTATATAGCGCTGCCTAAATTCAATTTAACGATGAGACTTACGATACTCTTACTTATAGTTTCTTTATTTAAAACAGAAGCGAGTACGTATTCACAAAACACAAGAGTTTCTTTAGCATTAGAAAATGTAACAGTAGCAGAAGTCTTTAAAGAGATAGAAGCACAGACAGAATTTAAGTTTTTATTTAACCATGCTAAGATTAATGCTGATAGAAAGTTATCAATACATGTAGATAAAGAGTTAATAACTACAGTTCTTAAAGAAATGTTTTTTGAGACAACTATTTATTTTAAAGTACGAAAAAAGCAAATAATCTTAAAAAAGAACAATAAAAAAAGTACACCAGTTAAAGGTGAAAAAAGCGATAGTGAGCAACAACGTACAATAAAAGGAACTGTATTTGATGAAAACGATACTCCTTTACCAGGAGCGTCAATTGTTGTGGAAGGCACTACAATTGGTACTATTTCTGATTTTGATGGGCTGTATAGTATCGATATTCCTGATACTGCAACTACTTTGGTGGTATCTTATGTTGGATTTTTAACAAAAAAAATAGCAATTACAGCAGCTGATACTATTAATATAAAAATGAAAATTGATGCTGCCGAACTTTCAGAAGTAATTGTAACAGGCTATACTTCAGAACGCAAAAGTGATCTTACTGGTGCAGTTGCTATTGTAGAAATGGATGAGGTAGTAGGACAGCCCGTAGCAAGTGTTGATAATATGTTGCAAGGAAAAGTTTCTGGAGTTAATGTGGTAAGTTCTGGATCTCCAGGTGGAGCAAGTACCTTAAGAATACGAGGATATAGTACCATAAGAAATAACGATCCTTTATATGTTATTGATGGGGTACCAACAACAGAAGGTATTAATTTAATAAACCCTAATGATATTGCATCACTACAGGTATTAAAAGATGCATCGTCTTCTAGTATTTATGGTTCTAGAGCAGCAAATGGTGTTGTTATCATAACAACTAAAAAAGGAAAGTCAGAAAAAATTAAGATTGCTTTTAATATGTATACTGGAATCCAAAATGCTAGAAATTTACCAAAAAACCTAAATGCAAAAGAATATGGAGATGTGTATTGGCAAGCTTTTGCAAATGATGGAATTGCTCCAAACCATGATGTTTATGGCAATGGAACTTCACCAGTAATTCCTGAGTTTTTAGATGCGGAGAAAACAATACGTTCATCAGATACCAATTGGATTGAAGAGCTTTTTAACCCTGCAATAGTACAGTCTTATAATTTAACGGTATCTAAAGGAGGAGAAAAATCACATTCTTTGTTTTCCTTGGGTTATTTTGATCAAGAAGGAGTATTAGAGCATACTAACTTTAATAGAATTACAGCACGCCTTAATTCTGATTATAAGTTATTCAATAATGTTACTATAGGAGAAAACCTAACAGTTGCCTATTCCAAATCAGTTAATACGGAAACTAATTCTTTGCTAGGGAATGTAGTGTACAACGCTTTTCGTATTCCTAGTATCGCTCCAGTATATAATATTAATGGAGAATACTCAGGATATCCATTATCAGATATTGAAAATCCATTAGGAAAACTAGAACGAAGTAAGGACAACAAACTGAAAAAAGTAAGAATATTTGGAAATGTATTTGCGGAAATAGAATTGATTAATTCCTTAAAATTTAAAACCAATTTTGGAATTAACTATACCACAAGTAAGAGTAATATTTTTAACCCAACATTTCAAGAGCCTAACGTAAGTAGAGATATTAATGATTTAACCGTTAACGATCAGGTAAAGTTTGATTGGGTATGGTCAAATACTCTTAATTATGCTAAAACATTTAAAGAAAAACACAATGTTAATGTATTGGTAGGTATAGAAAGTATCGAAAACCTGTACGAGTGGACAAGAACTTCTATCCAAAACCTACCCGCTAACTCTGCAAATGTTAGGGTACTAAAGGCAGGAGATTTAAACACCCAATTGGCATATGGAGATAAGATAGAATATTCCTTGTTTTCCTATTTTGCTAAAATCAATTATAATTTTGATAGTAAATATTTGTTTTCTGCAACCTTACGTCGTGATGGTACTTCAAAATTATTGAATAATAGGTGGGGAACTTTCCCAGCTTTATCCGCTGGATGGAAAATATCTGAGGAAGACTTTTTTAATAAAGAAGGCTTAGTTTCTACATTAAAATTAAGAACAGGTTGGGGAATTACTGGAAATCAAGATATCCCTGCTTATCAGACCATTTCTGGATTTAATAGCAATCCATACTATTCTAATTATGCATTAGATGGTTCACAAAATAATACCCAAAGAGGATTTACACTTTCTAGAGTAGCAAATCCAGATTTAAAATGGGAAACAACTACGCAGTTTAATGTAGGACTAGATGTAGGATTATTGGAAAATGCACTGAATTTATCAGTGGACTATTTTTCTAAAAAGACAGAAGATCTGTTGTTGCTAAAAACGTTACCTCAAGATATTGCTGGAATAACAAATAGAGGGCAATGGTCTAATGTGGGAGAAATGGAGAACAAAGGTTTTGAACTTTCTGCAGATTATCAAAGTGATAGAAGTAAGGATTTTAATTTTAATGTTGGTGTTAATCTATCAGTAATTAGAAATAAGCTAGTTGAACTGGAAGATGGTCTTGATTTTATAGAAACTGATCCTTCTGTACTACATGAAACTAATTTTGATCAAGCTACTTCTAGAACGGCAGTAGGGCAACCTATAGCTTCTTTTTATGGGCATGTGGTATCGGGTATTTTTCAATCAGATGCAGCAGCAACAGCAAATACAAGTCAGCCAGACGCTGTAGCCGGAGATTTTATATTTGAAGATATAAATGGGGATGGCGCAATTAATGACGATGATAGAACATTTATAGGTTCGCCACATGCTGATTTTACCTATGGAATTAATTTTTCAGGAAATTATAAAGCTTTTGATTTTACTTTATTTTTTCAAGGTTCTCAAGGCAATGATATTTATGATTTGTCTCGTTATTATAGCGATTTTTTTGACCTCGCTAATTATAACAAAAGCGAACGTATTTTGGATGCTTGGTCTCCACAAAATACAGGATCTGGCTTAGCAAGAGTATCATTAAACGACCCAAATAATAATATTCGTCCTTCGTCTTATTATGTTCAGGATGGTTCTTATTTACGTTTAAAAACGCTTCAGGTAGGATATTCATTTTCAACACGAATTGCAGAAAAGATAAAAGCATCTAAAATTAGAATATATCTAGAAACGTACAATCTTTTTACTATTACGGGATATAAAGGCTTGGATCCAGAGATTGGACTACAAAATTATGATTCTGATGATCGTAATTTAGATATAGGTGTAGATAGAGGTATTTATCCAAGTTCACAAACCTTCACTTTAGGGCTTAATTTAAATTTTTAAAAAAGGAAAGATGAAAAAAATAATATATATCATGCTTGTAATGGGAGTTGTTTTTACTTCCTGTAATGATGAGTTTTTAGAGAAGAACCCTTATGGGGAATTGACGGAAAATGAAGTGGCCTTACCTGAGAATATCGAAGGATTAGTAATATCTGCTTATAGTATATTAAACGGACAAGGAAATGAAGCATCTAACGCCTTTAATTCTCCTGCTTCTAATTGGAGTTTTGGTGATGTATTGTCCGATGATGCCTATAAAGGTGGTGGTGGTACTGGAGACCAAAACCAGATACATAGAATGGAAATTTACACAACCGATCCACAAATTATTGATGTTAGTCAAAAATGGGGTGTGCTGTATGAAGGTGTAAAACGTGCCAATACAGCTTTAGGAGTATTAGATGCTGCAACCGAATTAGATGAGGATTTAAAAACCCAGCGGATTGCTGAAATGCGTTTTCTAAGAGGTCATTTTTATTTTGAATTAAAAAAAATCTACAATAGAATTTCTTATATAGATGAAAAAGGAGCGTACTTCTCTAATACAACAATTACTCCAGAAGAAGTTTGGGCAAAAATAGAAGCGGATTTTAATGCAGCTTTTGAAGTATTACCTAATACTGCAATTGGGCGACCATCAAAATGGGCAGCAAAAGCATATTTATGTAAAGCGCTGCTTTTTCAAGGAAAGTGGCAAGAAGCTAATACGGCAGCTGATGAAGTTATTGCTAATGGTGGATATGATTTAGCACCTAATTTTAATGAAGTTTTCTTACCTGAAAATGATAATGGTACTGAAGTTATTTTTGCAGTGCAATATTCTATAAATGATGGTTCTCCTAGAAATTATAATGGTTCTATTGGAGATCGTTTAATTCCACCTGGTGGCCCTAGATATCCAGGATATGGCTTTTTAAGACCTTCACAAAATTTGATAAATTCATATAAAACAGATGCTACGGGTTTTCCTGAACTAGATAATATAGATTTAACAGCGGCAGATACTGTAGATCCAAGATTGGATGTTACTGTTGGTAGGCCAGGCATACCTTATAAAGATTTAGGCATTAACTACGAAGCGGATTGGGCTAGAGATTTGCCTACTTATGGGCCTTATGGTCCTAAAAAGAGAGTCTTATCTGCAAACGATCCTAATTATTTAACATCATGGCCCTATGTTACGGCTGCCAATTATCTTGTAATTAGATATGCCGACTTGTTGCTTTGGAAAGCAGAGGCGGCAATAGAATTGGGTAATTTAGATGATGGAAGAACCTATATCAATTTGGTGAGAAATAGAGCTAAAACAGGGAATTACATTAAAAACCTAGATGATACTGCTGATGCAGGTAATTATATGGTGGAGACCTACAACTCAGCTTTTGGCTCTAAAGATGAAGCAACAACGGCATTAAGAACAGAAAGACGTTTGGAAATGGCTCATGAAGGACATCGTTTTTTCGATTTGGTAAGATGGGGAGTTGCAGGAAATGTAATTAATACGTACTTGGAGAAAGAAAAAGTAACAAGAGGTTATTTAACCGGTGTGACATTTGTAGTTGGAAAGCATGAATACATGCCAATTCCACAAAATCAAATAGATGCTAAGGCAAATGACGAGGCTGGTAATCCTTTACCAGCTACAACTCAAAACCCAGGATATTAACTTCTATTTTTGAGTTAGTTAAAGTAACAGGGCTAAAATTATTTTGGTTTTAGAACTGTTACTTTTTTATAATTATGGCTTTATGAGTAAAAATAATCAAAAAATAGTGTTTTTAGCTTTAGTGTTGATTCTAAATTCCTGTGCTAAGAAAGTAGAAGTTTTACAAGATCTTACACTAGGGAAAGATAAACTTAAACAAGTAATCAATGGCACAAATTTAACCGAAGGAGTTACGTTTTATCATGTAAAAAGAGGATCGGTTTCCGGAAATGATTTTTATACGCTTTCTAGTGGTATTATTTCCAAGAACGATGAAAGAATATTAGTAAAACGATTAGATTCATTGGGTATTTCTTCAAGAATAGAAAAAGCAGCAGAGAATGGGCCACATGGAGAATTTTTAGGGAATATTGTTAGAATAGGAAAATATAAGACAGAAACGGAAGCAAAAGTAAAAGCTTTAGCCCTAGAAGAGAGAAATATACCAATGGCAATTCGGTATACTGCTGAAGATGGAAATGCTACCTCTGGACCTTTTGAAATAAGTATTCTAGAAGTGGATTTTAAAGTGTTTGAGGGTAAAATAATTTCTAGTCTAGGACATGATAAAATACAAGAAAAAGAAACTACATCAGCAATAGTAACCTCGAATAATGCTATTGCAGGTGTTAATGCTGGTTTTTTTGCATGGAGAGAAAAAGTAGGTACCATTGGCGATCCAGCTGGAATTTCAATTATTGATGGAGAATTAGTTAGTGAGGCTACAAATGGACGGGCAGCATTGATTATAGATAATAATGGTGTAAATAACGTTTATGTAGCTCATAATGTAAGGACAAACATAAGTTTACAACTTCAAGACACTACAATTGCCATTGATGGAATCAATAGAAAGCCTGGTTTAATATTGAACTGTGGTAATGGAACTAGAGTACCGATACATGATTTTGTATGTGAAAATCCGAATGAGTTAATTGTTTTTAACTCTTTTTATGGAAAGCAAAGTGCCACCGGAACTGGAATGGAATTTTTGGTAAACGAACAAGGAGGAATAATGGCAGTTCATCAAAATAGAGGTAGTGATATTCCAAAAAATGGTATAGTAATACAGGCTACTGGGAGTTATGTTTCACTACTAAATTCTTTAATAACAAAAGAATCAATAGTAAAAGTGAAAACAGAAGTACTGAGTGATGAAGGAATTATTCCTTTAAAAAAAGGGGTTTATGCAATCAATGGTGGGCCAACACTGATTGAAAAAGGAAAACTAGATGTTGCTGCACGATATAAAGAAGGTTGGGAGACGCATTTTTCAAATTTGAATGTTACAGACGAGTTTGTTGATAAAAAAGATAAGGCTTCTGTTAGTGATAGTGAAGGAAAAGACCGTTCTGGATTTTATCATGGTTGGGTAGTACGGAGACACCCTAGAACGGCGATTGGTATCACAAAAGACCAAAAAGTATATATTGCTGTTGTTTATGGCAGGCAACCGAAAATTACTGCTGGTGCCTCGGTTACAGAAATGGCTACACTTATGAAAAGTTTAGGTGCGTATGATGCATTTAATTTGGATGGAGGTGGTTCTACGATGATGATTGTAAATGGAGAGAAAACAGGAAAGTCATCAGACGCCAATGGAGAGCGTGCTGTTGGTGATGCCTTATTAATTATGAAATGGGTCTCTTAGAAGTATTAGCTGAGAAAAATCGTAGTTTCATCAACTTCAATAAAAAACATAAAAATATTTTGAGTAATGATTAATGGCGAACAATAGGTAAGCTCTAAAATAACATACAAACGAATGAAAAAAAACATACATCTTTTTAGTCTAGTAGTATTGCTCTTATTTATTAACTGTAAAAAAGCAGAAGATTCTGTACATAAAGATAAGATAAACGTGGTGTCCAAAACCACTTCTATTGCAGATAAGATTGCTAATTTAATGGATTCTAATAATAAAGATATTATTGTAGTTGCACATAGAGGAGATTGGAGAAATGCACCTGAAAACTCATTACAAGCCATTAGAAATTGTATAGATATGGGAGTTGACATGGTTGAAATTGACATTATGGAAACTAAAGATGGTGAATTGGTTTTAATGCATGATAAAACGCTGGATAGAACTACAACAGGTAAAGGGTATGTAAAAGATTGGACTTTGGATTCCTTAATGACCTTGAAACTACTTGATGGGTTGGGTATTGCTACAGCACATAAAATTCCGACACTTAAACAAGCATTAGACTTAACTAAGGATAAGATTTTAGTGAATTTGGATAAAAGTTATCACATTTTTGATAAATGTTATGCAGTTATAATAGCAACAAAAACACAAGATCAAGTAATTATTAAAGGAACAAAAACTAAAACAGAAGTAGAAAAAGAGTTTGGAAAATATTTGGATAAAGTACTTTTTATGCCAGTAGTGCGTCTTCCAAATAATGACGCTAAAGCAACAGTAGCTGCCTATATGAAAACTGATGTGCCTGTAGCCATAGAATTTGTATTGGAAAATGATAGCCTTAGGATGATAGAAGATTTTAAGAGCATTAGAGCTGCTGGAACTAGTATCTGGGTTAATTCTCTTTGGTCAAGACTTTGTGGAGGACATGATGATGAAAAAGCGGCATTAAATATAGAAGAATACCAATGGTATATAGATCATGATATTGATATTATCCAAACCGATAGACCCAAATTATTGATTGAATATTTAAGAAGGAAAGGATTGCACAATTAAACTCAGGAATCTTGATTTGCACTTTCTTTGATTGTATTTATATGATCAGAATACAAAATGTATTTAGCTAATTTGTTTGTTAAGCGGATGGTTTTCTTAGGGATTATCATCCTTTTTTCTTATAAATTCCTTTAGAATATCACAGTTTTTTTACAGTTTCATATACTTGGGAAATCACTAAACTCAACTTTTCAATATTGATAGTTTCTAGTTTATCTCCAGCAGTATGGTAGTTTTTGTTTCTATAAAAAGCCGTGTTGGTAATCATTACAGCTTCATAATTAAATTTCCAATAGTTAAGATGATCAGAAAAATCTATGCCTGGTACTGAGGATGATCCTTTAAATGTTTTGGTATGGATCAGGGCAGTTTTTTTCATAAGGGAATCTAGTTGTGTTCCAAATTCACCACTTTTTTCACTTTTCACTACGGTGATAAAATTTCCTTTAGTTCCATAAAGTTGTTCCATACCAGCTATTGGGTATTCTTGAGAATTGGGAGCATCATCAAAAAAACCAATGCTTTCTAAGCAAATCATGCCTTTTACTGGAATATTATTGTCGTATAGGGATTTGGCATGAATAAAGCTTCCCATTTTTTCTGTTCTAAAAAATGGAGGTTCTTCTAAGGTATAGGCAACAAAATCTATTCTATAGTTTAGCTTTTCTTTTGATAATAACCGGGCTAGTTCTAATAAACCAACTACACCACTTGCATTATCATCTGCACCTTCTTGATCACCAGCAACATCATAATGTGCGCCAATAATTAACCTTGTACTATGTTCGGTACCTATAGATCCTATTACGTTTTTGTATTGAGTATTATTAACAGCGTAGTTTTGGTAGTTGACGGAATCGCAAACTTTAGCGAGTTCTGTATTGATATATGCCGCTACAGTATTTAGTGTTTTTATATTCTTGTAATTTCGGCTTTTTTCTGTTTTTGTAATTGCAATTAAATCGGTTTTTATTCTTGAATCGCTTTTGTCCTGAGAATTGCAGGAGCTAAATACAATTGATAAAAAAAGGAGTATATAAAGTTTCATTAGTTGTCTGTTATTAGTGCAATTTAAGAAATTAATCGCTGAAACCGATTAGGACAGTATATTTTGAAAACGAGACTGGGCTGAGGGATAGCAGCATTGTTGGAGCGCTCTGAAAGACGCGACTGCGAAAGCCCGACCTGAAAGGGCAGCTCGTAATAAATAAGTTAAAGAGTTAATAAGTTAAAAAGGTAATTGAGAAACATTAGTATTTAACCATGTATAGTCTCCGACTTTCCGTAATTTTTTATAACTACTCCTTCAAATTCTATAAGTTGATTCCAACGTTTGTCTACATCAACACCTTCTCCATATTTTCTGGCAAATTTGATAAAAAGCGTATAATGTCCTGCTTCGCTAATCATTAGGTCGTGGTAAAACTTTGCTAATTCTGGATCATTAATTTGTGTGGAAAGCAGCTTAAAACGTTCGCAGCTTCTGGCTTCAATCATGGCTGAAAACAGTAGTCTGTCTACAAGTGCTTGTTGTCTGCTACCGCCTTTTATCATAAATTTATAAAGCTCGTTTACATAACTGTCTTTACGTTCTCGTCCTAGTTTGTAGCCACGTTGTTTTATAATATTGTGTACCATCTGAAAATGCTCTATCTCTTCTTTAGCTAAAGCCAGTAATTCCGTAACCAGCTCTTCATGTTCAGAATTTAAGGTAATGATAGAGATAGCATTTGTTGCCGCCTTTTGCTCACACCACGCATGATCGGTTAATATTTCTTCAATATTAGATTCTACAATATTAACCCAACGTGGATCGGTTTCTAGTTTTAAACCAAGCATTTTTTCTGTTTTTTATAAAGGTAAGCTAAAGTATTAACTTGTTATAATGTAGATGGGCATACAAAATCTGTAACAGTAATTCCAGCTGTTTTTATAGCTCCATAACCACCAGCAATATCTACTAAATTATGTATTCCTCTACTTTTTAAAATAGAAGCAGCAATAATAGAGCGGTATCCACCAGCACAATGTACATAAAAAGTGCCTTCCGTTGGGAATTTTGATAAATGCTCGTTAATATTGTCTAAAGCCGTATGTTTTGCATTTTCTACATGCTCTGCTTGGAATTCTCCAGGTTTACGAACATCAAAAACAGGAATTGCTGCTTGATCTAACCTTTCTTTAAAAACATCGGCATTGATAGAAGTAATACTATCAGTTTCTTTTCCAGCAGCTGACCACGCTTCAATACCACCATCTAAATAACCTATAGTATTATCAAAGCCAACCCTGGACAGTCGGGTAATAGTTTCTGCAGTTCTACCTTCAGGTGTAATTAATAAGATGGGCTGTTTTACATCAGCAATTAATGCACCAACCCATGGTGCAAATCCACCATCAATTCCAATAAAAATAGAGCGGGGTATATGGGCTTTTATAAATTCTGTTTGATGGCGAACGTCTAATACAATTGCTCCAGTTTCGTTTGCCAATTGTTCAAAATCGGCTGGTGCCAAAGCTTTTGTTCCTCTTTCGATGATATCATCAATATCATCATAACCTTCCTTATTCATTTTTACATTAAAAGGGAAGTATTGTGGTGGTGGCATTAAGCCATCAGTAACCTCTTTTATAAATTCGTCCCTAGACATATCTGCTCTAAGTGCATAATTCATCTTTTTTTGATTGCCAAGGGTATCTACAGTTTCTTTCATCATATTTTTTCCACAAGCAGAACCGGCACCGTGTGCTGGATATACAATAAGATCGTCATTAAGAGGCATTATTTTTTCCCGAAGACTATCGAATAATAACCCTGCCAACTGATCTTGAGTCATATCAGCAGCTTTTTGTGCTAAATCTGGTCTGCCAACATCACCTAAGAATAAAGTGTCTCCGCTAAACAATGCATGGTTGTTACCGTCTTTATCTTTTAATAAAAAACAACTACTTTCAATAGTATGCCCTGGAGTATGCAATATGGTGATTGTGATATCACCAAGTTTAAATTCTTGATTATCTTTAGCTATAATAGCATCAAAAGAAGGTGATGCTGTAGGTCCAAAAATAATTGGAGCTCCTGTTTTTTTAGAAAGCGTTACATGTCCACTAACAAAATCAGCATGGAAGTGGGTTTCAAAAATATATTTGATTTTAGCATTGGCAGCTGCTGCGCTATCTAAATAGGGTTGAATTTCGCGAAGTGGATCAATAATAGCAACTTCTCCATTACTTTCTATATAATAAGCACCTTGTGCTAAACATCCTGTATATAATTGTTCAATCTTCATAAGCTGTTGTTTTTCTTTGTCTGACAATCTTTTCTTTGAAACGGAATTGATTGTGTGGTCAAAGTTATTTATTTTTTTTGCCTTAGCGTGTAACTTGTGTTACAAAATATTATTTGCTTTGATGCGCCATCTTTTTTAATAGAAGATCACATTCCATATTATTATCTATTGTATGTACAGCATCGGCAATGGATACATACAAGTTTTCTTTTCCTAATACCTTTATAAGGTCGCTTCTAAAAATAATATCTCTAGCTGGCCCTATAGCATTGGTGATGATTACAGAATAGTTTTTGTTTTTTAGATCTTGAATTATCTGTATTAAACTTTGCAAAGCAGTAGAATCTATATAATTAATAGCTTCTGCATTAATAATAATCGTTTTTAAGCTAGCTTGCTCTTGCGCTATTTTTTTTAACAATTCGTTTTTGAAATAATCTTTATTTCCAAAAAATAGTAGTCCATCAAAGCGAACAATAAGTAAATCGTCTCGTATTTCTATAGCATCGTTAAATCTATCTTTGTTTTTGTAATACTCAGTTCCTTTTATCCTTCCTAAAGCAACAAAATGAGGTTTAGAAATGCGGTATACGATAAGAAGTAAGGAGAATAAAATTCCAACAAGAATTCCTTCTTTAATACCTATAAGCAATGTTATGATAAAGGTGATAATAAGTACAAAAAACTCATCTTTTCTGTGTTTATATAATGCTATTGGGTATTTGATATCGATAAGGTTTACAACAGCAGCAATAATAATAGCAGCAAGCACTGCATTGGGAAGGTAATAAAAAATAGGTGTTAGAAACAATAATGTTGCCCCAACTAATATGGCGCTTATAAGCATAGCGACACCTGTTTTTGCACCAGATTGGTTATTTACTGCTGATCTAGAAAAACTAGCCGCTACAGGAAAAGCCTGAAAAAAAGAACCTAGCATATTTGCTGATCCTAAGGCAATAAGTTCCTGATTGGCATCTATTTCATAATATTTATGTTTTTCTTCCATGGCTTTACCAATAGAAATAGCTTCCATAAAACCTACAAAAGCAACAGTAAGTGCTATCGGAAATAAAGAAAGGGTGTTTTCAATGCTAAAATTTGGAATTTGAAATGATGGTAATCCTTCTGGAATAGATGCAATAATTTTTACGCCTTCTTCATTCCATTTGGTGAAATAGAGTAATACAATTCCTAAAACAACCACAATTAGTGCTGATGGAATTGCAGGATTCCATTTCTTTAAAAGCTTAATAATTAATATGCCTGTAAGTCCAATTGCCAGGGTATAGTAATTGATATCTCCTATATTTTGGAATAATGTTCCTATTTGATGCTGTACAATACTTCCAGATATTTCAATGCCTAGAAGATGCTCAAACTGACTTAAACTAATGATAATTGCAGCAGCAGAAATAAAACCACTAATCACTGGTTTTGATAAAAAATTGACTAGAAATCCCATTTTACAAAACCCTAGTAGCAACTGTAATCCTCCAATAAAAAAAGCTAGAAAGATAGCCATAGCCACATAGTTTTCAATACCAGTTATGGATAATGCACCCAAACCTGATGCTATTAATAGAGAATCCATAGCTACAGGACCAACTGCCAGCTGCCTTGATGTTCCTAAAAAAGCATAAATAATAAGTGGAATTAAAGAAGCATATAGCCCATAAACAGGAGGAAGACCTGCAAGTATTGCATAGGCCATACCTTGAGGAATAAGCATTACACCAACAGTAATTCCTGCAGAAATATCACCAAGGATATATTCTTTTTTATAGTTGGGTAACCATCCCAATAAGGGAATTATTTTTTTTAATTTGCTATTGCTCATCTAAAGGTAAAGTTAGACTTATTCTTGAAATAAATATTAGAGGTGTAAATCTATAATTTTAATATGGTTTCGTTGCAATTCTATTTTGCCAAGGTGTTCTAGCTTTTTTAGTAACCTAGAAATCACAACTCTAGAAGTATGTAAATCATATGCAATTTCCTGATGTGTGTTATTGATGATAGTACTCTTTAGTATTTTTGCTTTTTCGTTGAGGTATTTTAACAAACGATCGTCCATTTTTAAAAAAGCAATACTATCTATAGTTTCTAGCATTTCGTTAAGTCGATTGTGGTAGCTTTCAAAAATAAAATTCCGCCAGCTTTTGTAGGCTACAATCCATTCTTCCATTTTTTGAATGGGAATCATTATAATTTCGGTATCAGTTTGGGCAATAGCTCTAATTTCACTTTTACTATAACCAAGACAACAGGCTAATGTCATGGCACAAGTATCGCCACGTTCTAGAAAATAGAGCAACAATTCATCTCCATCATTATCTTCACGCAATATTTTTATAGCTCCAGAAATAAGCAGAGGAATAGATTTGATATAATCCCCAATCTCAATTATTTTTTGCCCCTCCGGAATTGTCACAAGAGTACCTACATTACTAATTTCTTCTAGTAAGTTGTTTTCGAACAATTCTCCATAATGTTCTTGAAGGCTTTTTATCATAATTGCAAGTGTTGCTAATACAATCAACAAAGGTATAACATACTGCTGTAATTAATTGGTAACTTATGTTACTGATTGTAGTATAGACTTATTTGGTTCACTAATAATGGCTATATTCGGAGTGAAATATTGAATAGTTAAAAAAGTGTTTTTTGGCAATAAAGCAATTGAAAATAAAAGAAACAGCCCCATAAACCTCAATAAACCCTATAAATGACAGCTAGGTGACTCCTAAATGTCGCCTTAATATGCTAACCTTAACAATAGCTTTGTATCAAACAAAAACAAGTATTATGGAAACACAATCACTAGCAAAAAATTTGGTATATCAAAGAAAGTTAAAAGGTTATACTCAAGAAGAACTCTCAGACAAAACACAGGTTACAGTACGTACTATACAACGGATAGAAAAAGGAGATGTTAATCCACATTTACAAACGGTAAAATTATTAGCAGTTGCATTGAATGTTGAGGTAGACGAGCTTATTATTTTGGAAAATCCTAAGGAAGAAACCATATTAAAAAAATGGTTATTATTGATTCACGGAATTCCTATTTTGGGATTGGTATTACCATTATGCAATATATTATTACCATTGTTTTTATGGATTCATAAACGGGATGATAACAAACTGTACGATAATCATGGTATAAAGGTTATTAATTTTCAAATTAGCATGACTATTTTATATGTGATTTCATTTGTTTCATTATTTCTTATTGAAGGATGGGGAATCCTGTTTTTTATTGCAGTAATTCCATTTAGTATTTTCGTTACTCTATATAATATTATAAAGGCGATTAATTCTCAACAATGTTATTATCCTTTGTCTTTTCCGTTTTTAAAACACAAGAGGACTAATGCTGTAAAAATGCTATTGTTTTGCTTAGTAAGTGTTTTTATGCTGAATAGTTGTACAACGCCTATCTCTAATGAGATTATTAGATTGGATGGTACTACCATCACTAAAGATTCGCTAAGCATAAAAATTAACCAGCTGGTAAAAGATGCCGATGTACATGGAATGGCGGTTACCGTTTTTAATGATAATAAAGTTGCTTATAAAGAAACATTTGGATACAAAAATTTTGAAAAAAAAGAGCTGTTGAATGATTCCACAAATATCTATGGAGCTTCATTTAGTAAAGCTGTTTTTGGAGTTTTGGTAATGAAATTGGTGGAAAATGGTTCTTTGGATTTGGATAGACCACTGCAATCGTATTTGCCTAAAAAAATATACGATTATAAACCGCTTACACGATGGCATGATGATTATGCTGCTTTAAAAAATGATAGTTTATATCATAAAATAACAGCAAGAATGTGTTTGACACATACTACAGGTTTTGCAAACTCTAGATGGTTTGAAAGTGATTATCAATTGCGTGTCAATTTTGAACCAGGGAGTAGATATAGTTATTCTGGTGAAGGCTTTATTTACTTACAGGTAATTTTAGAAAAAATAATGGGAAAAGGCCTTGAAGAATTAGCTCAGGAAATTATTTTTAAGCCTTTGCAAATGAATACTACCAGCTACCAATGGCTACCGACCTATGAGAACAACTATTCTTTTGGTCATAAAACTAATGGCGAGCTATTTGTGAAAGATAAAGATAATGAGCCAAGAGGCGGCAGTACCTTAGAAACCACAGCTGGTGATTATTCTAAGTTTTTACAAGCAGTTTTTGAAGAGAAGATCCTTTCAAAGAAATCCTGGAATGAATTGTTTAAACCACAATTACGAATTAGATCTACAAGACAATTTGGTCCATTGGCGAGTGAAGATTCAGATTTGAATAGCGCTATTGAACTGAGTTATGGACTAGGATGGGGATTATTGCAAAGTCCATATGGATTTGGAGCTTTTAAGGAAGGGCATGGAAATGGATTTCAGCATTATTCCATAGTTTTTCCAGAAGCCAAAATTGGGATTATGTTAATGACCACTAGCGATAATGGTGAAAGTATTTTTGAAGAATTATTGGATGTAGCTATTAAAGATACCTTTACTCCTGTGGAGTGGGAGAATTATATTGCATATAACAAAGAGTAAATGCAATTATTAAACAGAGCATCTTAAATAAATAATCTTTTTCATTTTTTTTCATTGCTAAAAAAACGAAACAAAAAAATCTAGTCTGACTATATTTTGTTTAAATTCATTGTTCATTCCATAAATTATAGGAACTCGCTTTGCTCAAACAGCCTATAATTTTGAATGGAATTTCACTGCAAATTTCACAACAAAATCTAGATATGAGATAAAAACAATAGCATTCAAAAGAAACTTATTGTACTTCCATTGCCTTTTTAAGTCCTATAATATAAAGATGATTCAACTAATTTGCAAAAAGGTTTAGGATGGGTTGTTTTTAAACTCTAATTTTTTGTTTGTAGAGCAATAAAATACCTAAGGTGATTTCTACAACTTCAAATGATAAAAATTTAATCTGGGTAGCGCTAATAAAACCAACCATTGCGCTACCTATAATTCGAAATACAATAAAAGAACCAATAATTGTTGTTGTTAATAATGCCGAAAACACCCATGATTTGCTAAAAAACTGCAATAGAAGACTAGCAACTCCAATACCAACCATTAAGCCACAATAAATTAAGATAAATGCTATTTCACCATCAGAATTGAGGGCTTGTAAATCTATTCGTTTTAATTTTCCAGGAATATCAAATAATACCGAAATGCCAGAAATTAAAAAATACAATGCCATTAGAGAAACATAGAGATATCCAAGTTTTTGTTTCATGTGTCTATATTATTTTATTAAATCGGTCACATGGTACATCCTTATTAGTCATCTCCTTGGGTGTAGAATCCTTTGTTAATGGATGTTTCATGTGTTTTATCTTTATTGTTTTTTAACGGTCACATGCTGTTCGCTATTAATCATCTCTTTGGGTGAAAAGTTTCTTAGCATGCTTGTTTCATAATGTTAGCTTACTTTTAAATTAATTATCAAAAAAATGAAAAATGTATTTTTTCTTTGCAGTGATATAATGACCATGTATAATATTGTTTTGATGTTTAAACATGCTTTCTAGTTTGATAAAGCTAATGTTATCTGTTAGTGTTTTGATTTTATCAAATGCATTTTCTGGAACATTACCTTTAAGATGCTGGTAGTTTTCATCAAACATACAATGAATATAAGTGGTTTTTCCTTTTGAGTAAGAATTATATGCACTAGACATGGGGTTGTAAAAGGCGCCAATGTTCATAGATAATCCGCTACCTATGGAAGTGCTAGCAATACCAACCATGGGAACAATCATACCTACGCCATGTTGAGCACTTGTATTACTTCCAATAGTAAATATATAGCGGTTATCAACAATGTGCATTGTAAGTCCAATATCGGCTGAAGAAATTTTTCTTAAAAATTTCTTGGTAGATTCAAATTCTTTATGAGAATGAAGCTCCCAGTTTTCGTGAATAATTGGGCTATTTTTAAATTTTATTGGTTCATTTTTAAAAATTGCTAGTTCTTTTGTTTTTTCACCAGTTAGAATATTGTAAATCCTTAATCCTAAAATTGCACTATTTGATCCAACGGTATATAGATAATTCTTATACAAATAAGAATTCCCTTTTGAGTATTTGGCCTTTGGTTTGTCAAAAGTTTTTTCAATAATGGAAAATGAGTTTAAATCAATAGTAACTAATTGAGTTTTAGTAGGGTTTATGTCAAAAGTAAACATTAGCTTATCCCCTCTATGATACATTTTATATGGAGACGAAGTGATTCCAATTGAAGTTGGAATTTTGGTGTCTATTTTTTTTATATCAATAAAAAACAATTCATTTACTAACAGCTTATATAAAGATACAGGGGTGTCTTCTCTACCAATAAATTTTATAGAACTAAAATCGACAGTTTTTGAAGTGAAATTGGCATCATTGTCAAATTCATAAAACTGTAAATGATCCTTTTTTTTCTTTATTGTTATTAAATCACAACTATCCGAAAGTTGCAAATTCAAAATAGCCTGAGAATCCCGTATTTTTGGTTTGCGAACTTTAAATACATTTTATGGGACTCTACAAGCGCACTAAAAATACAAATACTCCACTACTTCGCCAAATTCTAGATTTAGTACCTAGGTGGATTTTTTCTCGCAGTACCGCACAGCATAAAAGTGACAAAGGCTGTAGCCGATATAAAGCTTACGATCAATTTGTAGCACTAACTTTCGGACAGCTGAATAAGTGTTACACTTTAAGTGATATTTCTACTGGTATTGGGGTTAGTGAAACCTTTATCTCAAGTTTAGGTCTTTCTCAGAGTCCAGCAACATCTACCATGAGTGATGGTAATAAGAACCGGAGCTATAAGGTGTTCGAGAGCCTGTATAAAGGTTTATTAACACATTATACGCACCTATTATCAAAACGTCATGAATCCCATATTATCAAAGAAATCAAAGACCGCAGTATAAAACTAATAGACAGCTCCGTTATTAGTCTATGCTTATCCATGTTTGACTGGGCAAAGTTTCGGACAGCAAAAGGAGGAATCAAAATACACACCTGTTGGGACGATACAATGATGATACCAGATGTAGTAAACATCACTCCTGCCAAACTACATGATCGCTATGGACTTGAACAACTGGTCTTTTCAAAAGGTACCATAGTGGTTGAGGATAGGGCTTATTTTGATTTTCTTCTAATGTTGCAAAGAATAAGAGCAGAGAATGTTTTTGTTACTCGCATAAAAACCAATACCGTATTCGAGACTATGCGAGAATTGGAACTTCCTGAAAATAGTGACCAAGACATTTTGAAGGATGAAATTATAAGACTCACTAGCAAGAAAGCTGTTCAAACAGGAATCAACCAAGTAGAACTGCGATTGGTTCATGTTTACAAGCCTGATGAAAACAAGGTTATAGAAATCATTACCAACCAACTAGATTGGAAAGCCAGAACCATTGCTGACCTTTACAAAAAACGATGGGACATCGAGTTATTCTTTAAAGCAATCAAACAGAACCTTCAGATCAAAACCTTTGTCGGAACAAGCGAAAATGCTGTAAAATCACAGATATACATTGCATTGACAACCTATTTATTGCTTCAGCTCATCGTCAGGACTATTGCCAAGAAGAATCATGCCTTTTCCAATTTCGTAGAGAAAATAAGGATTTGTCTCTCGTTTTATCTCACCCTTGACTATGTCTGCAATCAGGTAGGAGAAGGAGCAAAGAAAATAAGAGGAAAACCACAAGCAAATCTACCTTTCAAGATAGACTTATTTTCCATGTAAATCTCAATATTGAGCCAGATCATCGTGGTTCATAAGGTTTTTATGTCTTATCTGAAAAACTTTCGGATGGCTGTGTTATTAAATAAAACTTTCCCTTATAATGTAGCGTTTGTACAATTTCTTGATTTGTTAAATCAAGTTCAAATTCTTTAAATTCAGATTTTTGTTCTTTAAAGTTAAAGCTGACTGCGGCAAATTTTGTTTCTATATTGTTTGAAAGGTATACCATGAAATTACCATCAATAATACCTTTTCCTAGTACACGTCTGTATTTTCTAGCTTTGTCTTCTAAATTGATTTCTCCTATTTTTTTGTATTCTTTATTGAACAAATAGGCATATGCTCGTTTTGCATCAGTAAGGACCATGGCAAAATCACCATTTTCTTCATTTACAATTGGAGTTACATTTTTTAGCTTTCCACTTGAAGTTTTTAAGGTGTTTATAAATCCTCCAACTTTTGTTTGGGCAGAAGAAATAGAAAAAGATAATAGGGCAATTATTAATAATTGTTTTTTCATGAAAAATGTATATAGTTATCGAAGATAATATTCTTTGCAAAAAAAAAAGCAACATTTAAATTTTAAATGTTGCTTTGAATTTAGTAGTATATTAAAAAAGGATTAACTGATTCCTTCGCCATTATTTACATTGTCTTCGTCTGGATTTACAAACACCAATTTCCCATTGGCATTTTCGGTCATCAGGATCATACCTTCACTGTCTACACCTCTAAGCTTTCGTGGAGCAAGGTTAACTAATACCGTAACTTTTTTTCCAATAATATCTTCGGCAGAAAAATGTTCGGCAATTCCAGAAACAATAGTTCTAGTATCTATACCTGTATCTACTTTTAAAACCAATAGTTTTTTTGCTTTTGGCATTTTTTCAGCAGCTACAATAGTACCAACACGCATATCTAACTTGGTGAAATCTTCAAATGTAGCGGTATCTTTTTGAGGTTCTACCACTTTGTTTTCTGCTTCGTTGGCTAGTTTTGTTGCTTCCAATTTATCTAATTGTTTTTGAATTTCGACATCTTCAATTTTAGCAAACAATAATTCTGCCTTTCCAATGGTATGGTTTGCAGCAATCAATTCTTGACTAGTACTTACTGTTTCCCAAGCTAATGAACCAATCTGCAATATGCCTTTTAATTTATCTGAAGTAAATGGTAAAAATGGTTCTGCCAATGCTGATAATGCTGCTGCAATTTGCAAGGCAATATTCATGATAGTTTCTACGCGCTTTTCATCGGTTTTTATCAATTTCCAAGGCTCTTCATCTGCCAAGTACTTATTTCCTAATCTCGCTAGGTTTAATAATTCTTGAGAAGCTTCTCTAAAACGGTAGCGTTCTATAGAAGATGAAATTATAGCTGGGTATTTTTGTAACTGTGCTAATGTTTCTTTATCGACATCGGTTAATGCTCCTTTGGCAGGTACAACACCACTGTAGTATTTGTTGGTTAATACAACCACTCTGTTGATAAAGTTACCAAATATGGCAACTAACTCGTTATTATTTCTAGCCTGAAAATCTTTCCAAGTAAAATCGTTATCCTTGCTTTCTGGTGCATTAGCTGTAAGGGCATAACGCAGTACATCTTGTTTCTCAGGAAAATCTACCAAATATTCGTGTAACCATACTGCCCAGTTTTTAGAAGTAGAAAGCTTGTTTCCTTCTAAGTTCAAAAATTCATTAGCCGGCACGTTTTCTGGCAATATATAATCGCCATGTGCTTTAAGCATTGCTGGGAAAATAATACAGTGAAAAACAATATTATCTTTTCCTATAAAATGATATAATTTTGTGTCTTTGTCCTTCCAATACGGTTCCCAGTCTTTTCCATTATTTTCTGCCCATTCTTTGGTAGCAGAAATATAACCGATAGGGGCATCAAACCAAACATAAAGTACTTTCCCATCTGCGTCTTTTGCTGGTACAGGAATTCCCCAATCTAAATCTCTGGTTACTGCACGTGGTCGTAATCCATCATCTATCCACGATTTTACTTGCCCATATACATTTGGTTTCCAGTCTTTTTTATGACCTACAAGAATCCATTCTTTAAGAAAATCTTCATATTGATCTAAAGGTAAAAACCAGTGTTTTGTAGCTTTTAATGTTGGAACATTACCTGTAATTGCTGATTTTGGATTGATTAAATCTGTTGCATTATGGCTAGTTCCACATTTTTCACATTGGTCGCCATAGCTTTCTTCATTACCACATTTTGGACAAGTTCCAATTATAAACCGGTCTGCTAAGTATTGATTGGCTTCTTCATCGTATAATTGCTCAGAAACCTCTTCAATAAACTTATTGTCATCATTTAATTTCTTAAAAAAATCAGAAGCCGTATCATGATGGATTTTAGCTGAAGTACGAGAGTAATTATCAAAAGAAATTCCGAATTCAGAAAATGATTGTTTTATAATTGCATGATATTTATCTACAATATCTTGAGGAGTAACACCTTCTTTTTTTGCTTTTATGGTAATAGGAACTCCATGCTCATCAGAACCACAAACGAAAAGCACATCTTCCCCTTTTTGCCTAAGGAAACGTGCAAAAATATCTGCAGGAACATAAACGCCTGCTAAGTGTCCAATATGAATAGGGCCGTTGGTGTACGGTAATGCTGCCGTAATGGTATGTTTATTTGCCATAGCTAATTTTAATATAGCCGCAAAAATAACTAATTTGACCTTAGTAGCTTAAGAAAGTATGTAAAAAGAGTTAGTGACTTAAAAACTAGGCTATTTGTATGGATTTGCTAAACATTTGCCCTTCTATTTCTATTCTATAAATGTATTGTCCAATAGCAAGTCTTTTTTTGATTCGATCTTTTACATTAAATTGTTTTGCCCTTGTGCCTACCTCTCCGCTATAGATAGTACCAATATTTTGTCCTAAAAGGTTAAACAATACTATTTCTACCTGTGGAGCAGCTGTTTTTAGTTCCAGATGCACAAGAGGATCAGTTACCCCAGGACCATGAATTGGCATATGTATTACCGTCTGTTCTACTTCTGGCTCTTCAGGAAATACAAATCCACTACAGTTAAAACCTAAATCTACTGGAGTATAAGGTTTGCCTAATAAATGCTGACTTACCAATGCAGGATCAATACATAGCCATTCTGCCATTACTGTGGCATAGAGGTCTCTAAAATCTTGTGTGTATTTTAAGTTTCCACCTCTATCCGGATCATCTAGTTTTGGATGTTCGCCTACAAAGGCACTTCCATTAAGTCCATTTCCGAAAAATAAGGTTGGTGCTGCAGTACCATGGTCAGTACCAAAAGAACCATTTTCTCCAATACGTCTTCCAAATTCTGAAAAAGTCATGCTTAGCACCTTATCATCAAGCTGCTGAAAAGCTAGATCTTCATAAAAATCTTTAATAGCAACTGATAAATTACTCATTAAACGTTCATGAGCAATCGGTTGATTACCATGGGTATCAAAACCACCCATACTTACCATAAATACTTTGGTGCCTAAGTTTCCTTTAATTAATCGTGCAATAAGCGCCATTTGTTCTGCAAAATAGTTGTCTTGATATGCAACTTCATTTTTTCCACGTTCATAGGCTTCATGTATAACTCCAGAATATTCTATAGACATGTTAGACACATCTCTTAGGAATTTTAATTGATCTCCATACATACATGTTTCATCTATAGTACGCGTATCAAATTGTCCGCCTGTTTCTGCAATTGTTTTTAATTGATTAACATTAGAAGTTACAAAAGCATAGTTTGTTTTTTCACCTTCAAAGGTAAGGTTACCATAACTACCGATTTGTACGGCTGCTGGTGCTGGAGGAGGATCTAATAAAAAATTAGGATAGCAATCCTCAAAATGCCTACCCATCCATCCCGTATCTAATCTGTGGAAAGGATTTGCAGCGCTTATTTCTGTATTAGCATAAATATCTGAAGAGGAGAAATGGGATAAGTTGTGACTTTCATATCCTACACCATGTACGGCTTTCATACCACCACTGTCCCATAATCCTTGTACAGATTTCATATAAGAAGGTACTCCAAAATCGTCTGTAAGTTTTAGTATTTTACTTTCTGGAATATAGATATTTGGTCTTTCGTTTCTATAGGTATCGTATTGAGATATTGGAATAACCGTATTTAAACCATCGTTACCACCCGCAAGACGTATTAAGATTAAAATATTATCAGTTTCTGCACCAGATATCGCAGCGTTTAATGGTGATCCAGAAGAGGCTGTAATCATATTACTTCCTAACATTAATGTACCTGTACCAGCAATTCCCATAGCTTGCATAAACGCACGCCTACTCCATGTTCTATGCTCGTCTTGATGACCATTATCGGTAATTGCTTTGTTTGGTGATTTGTAGTGGTTGTTACACATGGTAATGAGGTTATAAGAGGTTATAGAAGTTATTGGTGGTTGAGTTTATTTGAGTTGAAATTCTGGTTGCCTTGCAATGTATTTTACAAGCTCAAAAACTTGTTTTTCTGAACTGTAATTATAGAACTTCCATGCATTAGGGCCTGTGGTATTGTAATATTGATCTAAATCATCTCTTCTAAAAACGGCATAAGCACTTTGATAGTCTTCAGGTGTCAAAAGCCCTTTAGGAAGCAGTCTGTCTATAATTGCTTTTGAAAATTCATCTGGATTACTAGATTCTTCATCAACACCAGCTTGTTTTGCAGCTTCACTTCCAAAAGTCCAAAATTTATTATCATCATCATTCATTCCATACAAATCAATTAGTATTTGTTCAGAAAATATCCAACGGGCAATCATAAAATTGGTGTTTATCCATGTTCTATCGCGTTGCCAGCCTTCAACTTCTACTGGATGAAAAAGCTCTTGTCCTAGTAATTCGTTATAATTGCTATAGATTTTTTCTAGAAGCTCGTCTGTTGGCGCGACATCTAGTTCATTTAAAATATTAAGATTTAAGTCAAATGGGCTTTTAATAATAACACCAACAGCGGTATCATCAAAAAAGTGTTCGCTTTTAAATAAGCGCCTTAATATAGGTTCTAACTCCCAATCAACAGCAAAATCTGTGGCTAATGCAGTTATTATATCTTGTGCACTAGTAGGCGCACTATCTGGATGTACAAAAAACTCATACAATCGGGTACAGATAAATGTCGCAATTTTATCAGCTCGTTCTGTAAATAAGATGTCTATAACTTGATTATAATCCCAATTTCCTGTTTGTCCAAAAATGGTTTTTGAACCAGTATCAAAATCTGTAGGATCAAAAACATCAGCGAGTACATCACAAGAAATATCACCTCTATTGGTATAGCCAGTTAATGCTCTGGCTGTGTTTTGTATGTCTTCTTCGGTATAGCCATTACCTTCGCCAAGGGTAAATAGTTCGTATAATTCACGTGCATAGTTTTCATTTGGCGAATTTTTACTGTTATAAATACCATCTAGGTAATATAACATGGCTTTTGATAGGCCAATATTTTTAGTTAACTCTTTAAAATTACCTAAAGCATGGGTATGCAATATTTCTGTGTAATCATACAAGTATGATGGACAATTGTATACGCCTAGTTGTGTTACAAAATGGTTGCTCCAGAAAAAGTTTAAACGATCTCTTAAATTACTTTCAAGCAATTTTTTTGTGTAGCTTAGTTTCCACTCGTCTATTTGTGCTCTTCGTTCTTGATTTTTAATATCATCATCAGCAGAATAGTCGGTTTCGTTCCATTGAGACCAAACAGGTGTGCTAATAAATGGTGCTGTAAGGGCATTGTTTATGATTGAATCAACAAGAGCATCTGCACTAAGTGGAAGCCCGTCATTTATTGTTTTAATAGTACAACTAAAACCAATTCTTCTATAGAAATGATTGATTTTTGCTGCGGTGAGAGGCACTCCGTATGGAGCCAAAGTAGCAGTATTACAGTTTACAAAAAAATCCATATTGGCTAGAGGTTAGCTAATTGTTAGTTTAAAAATAATTGGGTTATCTCCTATTATCGATATAATTAACGATAAAATCGATGAATTTATTATTCTAAATCCATTAAATTAGTTGAATGACACCATTAAATACATACGCAGATATGAAGACTTTGGGATGTTTTAAGTAAAAAAAAATGGCAATAGAATAAAAAGGCTATGTTTTTTAGTGCTGATGATAGAAATGAAGTAGAAAAGAAAATGTATTTTTACAAAAAGATTTTTTATGTTTTTAAAACGATTTTTGTCTTGCATAATACTCAGTGTAATTTGTTCTTCTATGGCTATTTTTGCTCAAGATAATAGTTCTAATTATATAGTTAACATGACATCAAAATTAATAAAACCTCCGTATTTACAGCATGGAGATACCATTGCAATTGTAGCGCCTTCTGGAATACTCAATAATAGAAATACTGAGGTAGATGCAGCAGTTAAATTATTAAATAGCTGGGGATTGTGTGCTGTTATAGGAAAAAATGTATATAAAAAATCTGGACATTTTGCAGGCACAGATGCTCAACGAGCGGCAGATTTTCAATGGGCATTAGACGACCCAAAAATTAAAGCCATCTGGTGTGCTAGAGGTGGTTATGGAACCGTTAGAGTGTTAGACTTACTTGATTATACCAAGTTTGTTGCCAATCCTAAATGGGTAATTGGCTATTCTGATATTACTGGAATTCACAATCAAATACATACCAAAGGGGTAGAATCTATACATGCTATGATGTGTACTAGTTTGGGAAGTAAAAGAGAAGACTTAACGGAGACAATAGCAACATTTAAAACAGCCATTTTTGGTAAAGAATTGCAGTATACTATTAAAGGATCTGCTGCTAATAAAACAGGAACAACTACTGGGCAATTGGTTGGAGGTAATTTAACCTTATTGCATACTATGTTAGGGTCAAATACAAGTATTGATATGACTGGTAAAATTTTGTTTTTTGAAGAAATAGGAGAATACGCATATCATATTGATAGAATGTTGCAGAGTTTAAAACGTGCGGGCTATTTTAAAAATTGTAAAGGAATTATTGTTGGCGACATTACTAGAGTACGAAAAAATACCACTCCTTTTGGAAAGACTGTTGAGCAATTAATTTTAGATGTTGTAGCCGAATATGATTTTCCAGTTGCATTTGGATTTCCAGCGGGACATAAAAAAGAAAACAACGCCCTTATTCTTGGACGTGAAGTGAAACTGACAGTTACAAAGAGCAAGACTACAGTGTTGTTTTAATAGTGTTTAATACAAAGTGATAATATTAGTTAGTTTAAATGTTTAGAAGAACGAATTAATTGAGTGATTGAAAAAAGAATCATAGATCGAATTGAATACTGCTTAAAGAATGATAAAAAAATTTCTTTTCTTGTGGGAGCAGGAATTTCAGCGGAAAGTGGAATTCCTACTTTTCGAGGAAAAGATGGTTATTGGGTATCAGGTTCTAAAAACTATAAAGCTCAAGAAATTGGAACAAAAAAGTTCTTTAATATTGCTTCTCACGAAGTTTTGAAATTTTATCTGCATAGAAAATCAATTACGGAATTCGCTGAACCTAATCAAAGCCACTTTATGCTTAAAGAAATAGAGTCTTTATTGAAAGATAATTTTGTTTTGATTTCGCAAAATGTAGATAGTTTACATAAAAAGGCTGGTAGTTCTAGTGAAAGAACCTATTTAATTCATGGAGATCATGATTTTATGCGATGTGGAGATGAATGTTCAAGTGAATTATATCCATTTCCTAGTAGGATAAAATTAAAAGAAAGGAAAAAAGATCAACTGACAGAAATTGAAATTAAACTTTTAAAATGTCCAAAATGTCAAGAAGAGCTTAGACCACACGTATTATGGTTTGATGAATATTACGATGAAAAGTTTTTTAAAAAGGAATCTGTGCTGAGAATTTCAAAAGAAACTGGGATATTATTTATTATTGGAACGTCTGGACAAACAACATTGCCGCAAATTATTGCTAAAAATGTATTAGCTAAAAGCGGAACTGTAGTAGAAGTAAATATTAATGATAGTTATTTTTCGGAACTTTTAAGCAATAAAACAAATGGAATTGTAATTAATTCTAAAAGCACTCCTTTTCTAATTGAATTGAAAAAGCAGATAAAAAATATGGGCATACTAAAAAAATAGCAATTTATTTTTTTCTTAAGTCAAACTAAAAGTAGAGCTGATTCAAAAATCAGAAAAGAGAAATTGTTTTTGTGTTATAAGTATAGTTATTTGTTGTAGATTCAGTTAAGATATTAAAAGCAATGGCTACACACAACGAATTTGGAAAACAAGGAGAAGAATTGGCTGGGGGTTTTTTGGTGAAAAACGGATATCAAATTCTTGCGAAAAACTACCGATATAAAAAAGCAGAAATAGATATTATTGCGCTAAAGGATAGTTTGTTGTGTATTGTTGAGGTAAAGAGTAGAAGTTCGGACTACTTTATGGACCCTCAAGATGCAGTAACTGCAAAAAAGATAAAACTACTTATGGAGGCTACTAATGCCTATGTTGACGCTCATGATTTAGACTACGAAATTAGATTTGATATTATTACAGTGCTAAAAGAAAATCAACAATTTAACATTCAGCATCTTAAAAACGCGTTCTATCATTTTTAAACAATTTGTTTTATTTGAAACAAATTGTTATTTTTGTAAAAAATAAAGAAGCATGAAGACCATATCATCTGTAGTTGAGGATTATATAAAGAAAAAACCATTTTTGCAAAGTGCCCTTGCAGAGGGTATTATAAATTTAACTTCTTTGGCAAGGATTATTATAGACGAGATCGAAATTGATTTGGGCAAGGAAGTTCGCAGTGGTGCTGTTGTAATGGCACTAAAACGCTTGTCTAGTGATTTGGAGTTTAGAGCGACACATAAGATTGTAAAAGTCTTAAAAAATATAGGAGAAATTACAGTACGTTCTTCACTAACTGATTATACTTTTTTAGTTTCTGGGACTATTTTAAAGAAGCAAGCAGCTTTATTAGAAGTAATAAATAAGAATAAAGAAGTTTTTTATACCTCTTCTCGAGGAGTTCAAGAAACTAATATTGTAGTTAGTGATTCTTTAAATCCAGTTGTAGATGAAATTTTTAATGGGGAGCGTTGTACTCAAAAAGTAAAGAACTTGTCGTCTATTACTGTAAAACTACCAGAAGAAAATGTTGCAGTACCTGGTATTTACTATTTTATATTTCAGCGTTTGGCTTGGGAAGGCATTGTGCTATACGAGGTAATATCTACAACAAATGAGTTTACTATTTTGGTAAATGACGAACAAGTTGATGTAGCTTTTAGAACCATAAAAAATTTAAAGGCTTTATAAATAAAAAAGGCTAGAAATAATTCCTAGCCTTTTGTACTATTTAGTGTTTTTCAATTTCAATTACAACGGGTTTATCGGTAATATATACTTTGTTGTTTTTAGAATGAATATTTAAATGCGGTTGCTTTTTAAGAATTGCAATTGCTCTATCCGAAGTTACTTTTTTCCCATTGTGATAAAATGAAGTATCTTTTTTGGCCATTTTTATAACATAATCTAAAGGAGCCATCGGTGGCGGTGGAGGAGGAGGTAAAGTACCGGTATACTTTTTTCCTTTAACTACTTTAATAGATTCTGGTGCTGGAGGTGGTTCAGGAAAATAAGGGAACGGTTCTGCACTTTTTCGTTGCGCAATACTCATTCGACTATAAATATATTTTAGTTTTTTTACATCTTTACTTTTAATTAAAAAGCTGTTATTTCTTTCCTGTTTATTATATTTTTTTGCCAATTTATTGTACGCTGCAACCATTTCTGGGGTGGCTTCTGCTTTTTGAATTTCATCATTAGTATTTGTTACTATTTCTGGAAGAATTGTGCTTTCTTTTGCAGTTAGCGTTTTGGTACTGCAAAGTAATACCAATCCAATTCCAACAGGAATTAGTGTAAATTTCCATAGTCTAGCCCTTAGGCGTGAAGTTTGTTTTGACATCATCTGTAATCGTTTTTTTGTAAGTGAATAATTAATGTTGCTGATAAATAAAGAAGGATTAGTTCCGTCAGCATATTGTAATAAAAGGTTTTGATATGTTTGTGTATTGTGTGTTTCTTTCAAAACCGCACTATCCGCTAAAAACTCATGATTTAGTTTAATAGCTCTTTTGATATAAATTAACAGTGGATTAAACCAAAATAGAATCTGCAAAATCTCTATAACAATTATATCTAGAGAATGTTTTTGTGTAATATGTGCTTCTTCATGTAAAAAAACCTCGTTTGCAATTGTATTTTGTTGGTAAGCATGTTTGTTTAAAAAAAGAAAGTTTAAGAAAGAATATGGTGCCGTCTTTTCTTTAATCAATACCGTAGTATAAATTTTGTTTTTTAGTAAGAGACTCTTTTTAACTTTGGCAAAAATACCCGAGATGCTTAATATAAAACGAAAAGTAAAGATTACCACACCTATACTATAAATGGATGCTAATGCTATAATCCACCAGTTTGGACCGCTGTTTTTTATAGTATTTGTAGCAGTTTCGGATACGGTTCCTATGTTTTCTACTATAGGAACAATGGCATTTGATAATAATTCGGCACTTGCAATTTCTATTTCAACAAAAGGAATTAATGCCGTAAAAATAATGCTACTTAAAAGGTAAATTCTTTTAAATAAATGCATTTGTTCTCTTTCTAAGAAAAGCTTGTAAAAAGCAAACAAAAACAATAAAGCTAAGGAAGATTTTATAAGATATAGTATCATGATTCTTCTTTTTTAAGTTGTTCATCTACGATTTTTCGCAGTTCTAGCAACTGCACTTTGCTAAGGTTGGTTTCTGAGGTGAAAAAAGAAGCAAACTGACTTGTAGAATTATTAAAAAAACTTTTAATAAGCCCATTCATGTGTTTAGCAAAGTAGGCCTTCTTTTTTACCAAAGGATAATATTCTCTTGATTTACCATGAACAGTATAGGCAACAAATCCTTTTTCTGCCATTCTTTTTAGGAGTGTAGCTAATGTTGTTGTGGCTGGTTTTGGTTCTGGGTATGCTTCTAAAAGATCTTTCATAAACCCTTTTTTAAGCTCCCATAAATGTTGCATCAATTGTTCCTCCGTTTTTGATAATTGCATACTTTTTCTTTTTTGCTCTACAAACATAGAGATAAAAAGTTGATTCTACAAACGTAGAGCTAAAATAAAGCTTTTCTTAGCTACCAGTTAAAAAACAAAAAGGAGATAAACTGCTTATTGTAAGCGAGTTATTGTTGTTCTTGAAAACTAGTTTTATTCTCAACCGTAATTTCTGAGCCTTCGGCAAGCATAACTGAAGCAGGTTTTTGTTGATTTAAAAAAGAAAATTCTGATCCATATGTCAATCCGAAATCCACATCTAGCTCATATTTTTCTATAGGATAAGCAAGCCATTTTGGATGGGTAACTTCATATTCGTTTGTTTTATGATCAGATACTTTTGCATAACCCCAATAATGTTCGGTAATAAATTCTGTTTCACTATTTGGTGGAATTTTTATGGCAGGAGTATTGGCAGTAATAGTTAATCCCTGCCAAAATTTATCCTTTTTCCATTGATAAGATACTTGTATTTGATCCTTTAGTTCTTGCCAAGAGTGTTTCATTGGCAGTGTTTCGTAATGTTCTTTATAAACGGTATTGGCAATAAAGGTAATAGCAGGTTTAGGGACTATTTCTTTAATAAAAACAACACCTCTTCTAGTTTCATTAGCGACAGTCCTTTTTACATAAAAACGTAAGTTTACCTCTTCAAAATTAACATGACCAGGAATTTTAATGCCCAATACTTTTGTGTTCTTAAACATAAAACCTACAAGACTAATATAGCATTTGCCATTATAAAAATCTAGCACTGTGCCTTTTGGTAAATAGTGTTGCAAAAGAGAAGGGTCAATTATATAATTGATGAGTACTAGTTTTTTCCATTCTGCATTTAAAAACGACATTTGTTTATGTTTATGAATATAAAGGTAGTTTTTTACCAATTATGTGCCAAACTGATTATAAAGTTACACCTGCTTTTTTAAAAATCAGGGTAAGTTCTTTTTCAATTGGCATTGGTTGCAGTGGTTTTACATTAGCACCACCAGTATTTCCTAATGGAATTTTACCAACAAAAGATTTAACACCACCAACTAGCAATCGTGGTAGTTGACCAATAATTTCCTTAGTATTTTTTGTGTAAAAACCAAATAATAGCATTCTCCAATGGATTAATGTATGTTCATAAGGATATTTTTGACCAATAATGTGGGCTCTCTCTAGATGGTTCCATGCTTTTGAGAGTTCCTTATTTTTAAAAGCTGTTTTATAGGAAGATAATTCTGTAATAAAATATGGCTTTAGTGTTTTAGGAATAAATGTGTTAAATGGCATAAAAAATTAAAGGGTTATATGGATTTTAAAAATTTATTTAAAGAAAGCCAGTAACCAGTATGTGTGGCATATGTAGACCAAAGTGCTTTTGAACCATGATTACCTTTGGTTTTTGGAAGATAAGAGCTTTTTGTTGCTACTGGGAGTTTTTCGTATATTCTTTTCCATGATTCATGCTCGTTTTTGGCTGAAGTAATCCATACTGGGCAATTAAGATCTTTAGCATATGAAGCAATTCGTTTTTGCTCAAAACTAAAGTATTCTCCAGGAGAAAAGGCGATTACTGCAGCAATATCATCACGGTTTTTACTTGCTAAAATAAAAACTAAATCGGCTGAATATGAGGATCCCCATACCATTATTTTACTAGAGGGAAAATGCTTTTTTGTATAAGCTAAAGTAGCCTCTAGATCCTGATATGCGTCTGGAAATGTTGTTGACTTTCCTTGTTTTTTAGCTGCTAAATAGGTGTAGTTTTTAATATTGTTAACTTCTTTTCCTGAACGTTGGTCTATAGCAATACAATTAAAGCCAAGGGCATTTAGCTTTGGAGCAATTTCTCGATATTCGCCTCTACTATAGCCTGCTTGATGAAAGAGCAAGATAACAGGTGCTTGTTTTGTGCCTATTTTATAAATATCTGCCTTAATTGGCAATCCATCTTTACTATTAATATTGATTGTTTGTCCTTTAAAATCGGCATGCTGTTTAGAAAAAACAACAGTTATGCTGAAAATAAATAGTAGTGTAGCTAGTTTAAACTTCATTTTTGGGGTATTTGTATTAGTTAGGGCTATTAGCACATTTTTTTTGAGCTTGTTAGTTATATATTGTTATAATCATTGTTTAAGATAGTGTTTTTTCTGCTATTATTAAATATAAGGAGAAAACCCTATCTAGCACAATGCTAGATAGGGTTTTAATATTGTCAATTACTATATGTTACAATTACACTATTGCAAACCTGGAATAGCAACCATTTCGTTAACACTTTCTGTATAATCTACACCTGCTACTTTAAAGCCAAATAAATTAAAAAAGTCAGAAGTATAACCAGATAGGTCTCCTAAATCACCCAAAGTATCTGTTGTTACTTTTGGCCATAATTCAGAAATTAATGCTTGTACATCTTCTCTCATCTCCAAGTCATCAACTCTAATTCTACCTTGCTCATCGGCAATAATATCTTTTCCAGTATACAAACGTTCTTGATATAGACGCTGTATTTGCTCAATACATCCTTCATGAATGTTTTTTTCTTTCATTATTTTATACAATAAAGAAATATATAGTGGAATTACCGGTATAGCAGAACTTGCCTGAGTAACTAATGCTTTATTTACAGATACATATGCATTCCCTTTTAGTTCTTTTAAAGTATCGGTAATTTCAAAAGCGGTTGCCTCTAAATGGTCTTTTGCACGTCCAATTGTTCCTTTTCTATAGACTGCTTCAGTAAGCATAGGGCCGATATAAGAGTAAGCAACAGTTTTAAATTCTGAAGACAATAGATTTTCTTTTTTTAAGGCATCAATCCACATTTTCCAGTCTTCACCACCCATAACTGCCACTGTATTTTCAATATCACCATCAACAGATGGGTCTATTGAAATATCAGAAACAACGCCAGTATGAAAATCTACAGTACTATTTTTATAGGCGGCACCTATAGGTTTTAAAACCGATTTATGACGTACTCCAGTATTTGGATTTGTACGTACTGGTGATGCTAAACTATAAATTACCAAATCAATTTGTCCTAAATCTTCTTTAATTAATGCTAATGTTTGTTCCTTAATTTCATTGGAAAAAGCATCCCCATTTATACTTTTTGCGTACAAACCATCTGCATGTGCTTTGTTCTCAAAAGCAGCACTATTGTACCATCCTGCTGATGCTGGTTTGCCTTCTTTTGGTGGTTTTTCAAAAAACACACCAATAGTTGCTGCTTCAGAACCATAGGCACTAGTAATTCTAGATGCCAGTCCAAAACCAGTAGATGCTCCAATTACTAAAACTTTTTTCGGGCCATTTATGCTGCCTTTAGATTTTATATAATCAATTTGATTCATAACATTTTGCTCGCATCCTTTTGGATGTGATGTTAAGCAAATAAAGCCTCGAGTTCTTGGTTCTATAATCATTATAAGTTAGTTTTAATAAAGACAATGCTTTTAATATCGATCGTCTACGGAAACAAAAGTAATAAACTTTAAGAATTTTTCGGTTTTCCTACGATTTTCTTTTGGAAACAAGTCTTTTGTGTTCTTGTATTGCCGCAATAAAGTAGATGTTGAACGGAATAATGTGTTTTACAAATAGGATTTATTAGTTGTCAATAAATAATTTACGATGATTTATCTATTTTTTAATCAATATTATGATTTCTTTTCTTAGGCAATAAGTGTTATATTGACACTTATATTATCATTTTCATAAAGTTTAGTGCATTTCATCGTTAAATAATGCTTTTAAACTGATTTATTGTTTTTACTTCTTATATTTGTGTATACGAAACAAGTAAAATAAAAAGAGTTTAGATTCGTATTATAAGAATTAAATGAAACATAAAGTAAACATCTTCGGGATGTCCCTAAAAAGAAACATTTAAGTAAAATTTTGTAAAAGAATCTACATTTTAATTAAGATACAACTAGTTGTTTTCATTAAGGTTTGAAAATATTTTTTTAAACTTATTAGGTAAATCTTGTTTTATAGTCAATTCTTGTTGTGTTATAGGATGCACAAAGTTAAGACTAGAAGCATGTAAAAAAAGACCTTTTTTTATAGGACTGTCTGTTTCGTTACCATAAGTTTTATCGCCTAAAATGGGATGTCCAATTTTGGATAAATGTATGCGCAATTGATGCCTTCTTCCTGTTTCTGGATATAGCTCTACAAGATTTAAAAACTCATATCTTGGAGAAACAACACTTGCTTTAACTTTATAAGAAGATAAAGATTCTTTACCTTCTATTGGAGTAGTTACAATCCCATGACAGTTCATTTTTCCAATGGTGACTGCATGATAGGTTTTCGTTACCCTTTTTTGTTCAAAGAGCATTCCCAGCTCACGAAGTATAGTTGTTGTTTTTCCAATTATTAAGAGACCACTTGTTGGAAAATCTAAACGGTGTACAGGCTGCGGTTTTGTTGCATTTGGCTGTGTGCTTTTTTTTAGATTGAAGGGCAATGCATTGGCAATTGTTTTTAGTTTATTACCACTAACAAGTACGCCTGCTGGTTTATTAATTATAGCAATATAATCGTCTTCAAATAAAACAGATAACGTTAAATTTGGATTCTTTTGTGGTTTTAGGGAGTCAATGGTATGTAAAATGATTAGTTCTCCACCAGAAAGAAATTTTCCTGTACTAGCAATTTCACCATCAACAGTAAGTAATCCTTTTTTTATGGCTTTTTTCATGCCCATTTTTGAAGAAATACTAACAAATATTCCTGCAACATAATCCGAAAGACGTACTGGATTATTTTGAGGATGTACTGTATGTTCTTCTATTGGTTTCATTGCTTTTGTTTGTTTTAGCCCAGATAGCAGTGGCAGCTTTTTATGATTTTTTTCCATAAAAACTATAACGGATAGCTGGAAATAGCTCCAAAAAAATTATGCTAATGGAGCAAGTGCCATTAATGCTTTGTCAATACTTTTAATATTATCGAAGGTCATGAGTAAGCGCAGTCCATTTCTGGTTTGCTTTTCTTTTATTTGTGCTACTTTTGGGTTGTGCTGTACATATTGGATTAATTTTCCGAAAATAGGACTTTGGTAAAATTCGCTTTGTTGATCACTTATAAAATACCCAACAATCTTATCTTTTTTAAGCACTATTTTTTCTAAGCCTATGCTTGTGGCAATCCATTTTATTTTAACACTATTCAATAGATTTTTAGCTTCCTTAGGTAAAGGTCCAAACCGGTCTATAAGTTTTAGCTCATATGCTGCCAATTCGTTCTCATCTTTTAGAGAACTAAGTTCGTTATATAAATTAAGGCGCTCCGAAACAGTATTGATATAATCGTCTGGGAATAAGAGTTCAAAATCGGTGTCTATTTGTGTGTCTTTTAAAAATACTTTAGGCTGGTTTTTATCTGTTGGATACAACTCTGAAAATTCATTTCCTTTGAGCTCTTCAATAGCCTCTTTTAATATTTTCTGATAGGTATCAAAACCAATTTCGTTTACAAAACCACTTTGTTCACCACCCAAAATATCTCCCGACCCTCTAATTTCTAAATCTTTCATAGCGATGTTAAATCCACTACCAAGTTCAGAAAACTGCTCTAAAGCGGTGATTCTTTTTCTGGCATCTGATGACATTGCAGAATATGGAGGCGTGATAAAATAACAAAAAGCCTTTTTATTGCTTCGTCCAACACGACCACGCATTTGGTGTAGATCGCTTAATCCAAAATTATTGGCATTATTAATAAAAATGGTATTGGCATTAGGCACATCTAATCCGCTTTCGACAATGGTAGTTGCAACCAAGATATCGAATTCTCCTTTCATAAAAGAAAAGATAGTTTCTTCCATCTTTTTTCCTTCCATTTGCCCATGACCAATTCTAATTTTGGCATCAGGAACTAGACGCTGTAACATGCCTGCTACTTCTTTTATATTTTCTATTCTGTTGTGAATAAAAAACAATTGCCCCCCACGTTGTATTTCATAAATAGCGGCATCTCTAATAATCTCTTCACTAAAACGGATAACCTGACTTTCTATAGGATAACGGTTTGGAGGAGGTGTATTTATTACCGATAAATCCCTGGCTGCCATAAGGCTAAATTGCAAAGTACGAGGTATAGGTGTAGCGGTAAGGGTAAGTACATCTACATTTTCTTTTATGGTTTTTAGCTTTTCTTTTACCGAAACGCCAAATTTTTGCTCTTCATCAACAATAAGTAAGCCTAAATCTTTAAATTTTATGGTTTTATTGGTGAGTTGGTGGGTTCCAATAACGATATCTACGGCTCCATTTTCTAGCCCTTCATAGATGTTCTTTTTTTCTTTAGCAGTTCTAAATCTGTTAACATAGGCTACTTTTACAGGAAAATCTTTTAGGCGGTCAGAAAATGTTTTGAAGTGCTGAAAAGCTAAGATTGTTGTAGGGACTAGTACAACTACCTGTTTTCCATTATCAACGGCTTTAAATGCTGCACGAATAGCGACTTCTGTTTTTCCAAAACCAACATCGCCACAAACAAGCCTGTCCATTGGCTGTTCGCTTTCCATGTCTTTTTTTACATCTAGAGTAGCCGAACTTTGGTCTGGAGTATCTTCATAGATAAAAGATGCTTCCAGCTCGTTTTGCATATAGCTATCTGGATTGTATTGATATCCTTTTTCTGTTTTTCGCTTGGCGTAGAGTTGTATCAGGTTAAAAGCAATTTCTTTTACCTTCTTCTTCGTTTTTTGTTTTAAGGCTTTCCAAGCACCACTTCCTAGTTTAAAAACCTTTGGTGGTTTGCCATCTTTACCAGTGAATTTTGATATTTTATGTAAAGAATGGATGCTAACATATAGGATATCTCTATCTCCATAGACCAGTTTTATGGCTTCTTGTTTTTTACCTTCTACATCTATTTTTTGTAATCCCCCATATTTACCGATACCGTGATCCATATGGGTTACATAATCTCCAACTTCTAAATTATTGAGTTGTTTTAATGTGATGGCTTGTTTTTTTGCATAGCCATTTTTAAGACTGAATTTATGAAAACGCTCAAAAATTTGATGGTCGGTATAGCAAACTATTTTTAGTTCATCAGAAACAAATCCTTGATATAAGGGGCTAACTAATGTCTTATAATGAACCTCTTCTTCATGGTCTTCAAAAATGTCATGAAAACGCTGCACTTGTTGATCCGTTGCACAACAGATATAATTGGTATAGCCTAAGGTTGTATTTTCCTGTAGATTGCTAATGAGTAAATCTATCTTTTTATTGAAAGAAGGTTGTGGTTTTGTCAGGAAATTTAATGTTGTTTCACTTGTGTTTTTACCTGTAATAAGCTTAAAATCGAGGAGTTGGTTCTGTAATAATGTAGCATTACAAAACAAAGCTTCAGGTTCGGCATGTTTGATATCTTCAGATAACTTTTTAAATGCTTCTCTGGCTTTATCAAATAGCTTATCCAAGGTATCATATAAAAAAGTAGTGTTTTTACAATACACAATAGTTTTCTTGGAAATGTATTCCAAAAAGCTAATATTGGTTTCTAAGGTATGTTTACTAGCAACATTAGGAATAATCGTTATTTTTTTCACCTTTTCTTTGGAGAGTTGTGTTTCTACATCAAAGGTTCTAATGCTATCAATTTCATCTCCAAAAAATTCTACTCTATAGGGTTCATCATTAGAAAATGAAAATACATCCACAATACCACCTCTTACCGAGAATTCTCCAGGTTCGGTTACAAAATCGACACGTTTAAATTGGTATTCGAATAGTACTTCGTTTACAAAATCTAAGGATAAAGAATCCTGAAGTGCAATTTTTAGTGTATTTTTTTCGAGCTCTTTTTTGGTAACCACCTTTTCAAAAAGGGCTTCGGGATATGAAACGAGTAGTGCCGGTTTTTTTCGAGAATTAAGCCTGTTAAGCACTTCTGCTCTTAAAAGCACATTGGCATTATCAGTTTCTTCTATTTGATAGGGTCTTCTGTAGCTTCCAGGATAAAATAGTACATCTTTATCGCCAAGTAATAATTCTAAATCGTTAAGATAGTAGGCGGCTTCTTCTTTGTTTTCGAGGATTAGCAAATAGGGGAGTTCTGCTTTTTTAAAACTCTCCGATAACACAAAAGAAAGCGCTGATCCTACAAGTCCGTTTATGGAAATAGGGTTTTTATCTTGAGAATTGGCAATAGTATTTTGGAGTTCCTGTAGTTTTAGGGACTCAGCAAAGTGTAGCGAGAGAGGACTTGTACGCACTAGAATATAATTTTTACAAATATATGTTTAAGAATTTTAATTTGCTAGTATTGTGTAATGGATGTTTTTTGGTTGGGGGAGAATGGTGTTTTTTTTTAGGTTTTCACAATGAAAAAATTGTAGAGAATGGTAAAACTATTGTAAAATAATATCACTATCAATATTTAGCTTTTTATGTAACGCTTTTGCAATACTTAAAGTAATATCTCTTTTCCCTTTAAAAATCTCACTAACTCTTGATGCGCTAACATCCAGTAAAACAGCTAAATCCTTTTGCTTTAGCTTCATTTCAAACATGCGAAGCTCAATAACCTCCTTTAAATTAGGAAGTCCAATAGGAAAGTGGTTTTCTTCATATTCTTCAATAATATCACTAACTGCAATAAGCTTATTGTCTAATGCTTTATTTTTTCCTGAAACCTCTTTAAGTAGTTCTTCTAACTCTAGATTAGCTTCAATATATTGTTTATCTGTTACCATACTACAATTTATTTATGTCCTTAATTTTATCATAATCTGAGTGATTCCCAACCCATCTTATAAATACACGTTTAATACTAAATCTAACTATTGCTACAATTCTGTAGTGATTTCCTTTTACATTAAAAATATACCTATTATTTCCAACATTATCGGCGGTATTAAAAGTGTTTTTTAAATCAGCATAATTATCCCAGTCTGCTTTTTTTGTCCTCTTAAACCAATCTTGTAAAGCGACTTTTGCATTTGCTTCTTTTTCAAAATATTCTCTTAGTTTTTTAAATGATATTATATGCATGTCAACGATTCACTTATAATGTTTGATCTGTTACAAAGATATAAAAACAAATTCTATATATGGTAATTTTATTCCAGTTTATGTAAGTGAATTTGTATCTAGCTTTCCCAACTTAAACACATCGCAAGCATAAAAAAATAGTAAAAAATGTGTTTGTGTGTAATAATCGAAAAAACCTTATAGTTATTCAAAAATCCACTATAGTTTTTTTACGTGTGTAAGCTTTAGATTAATGAATATATGAGCAGTCGTAATACACTACGAATATGTACTTTAAACAGATTGAAAAAAGGAGAGACTAGGAGTAAATGTCTCTTTTTCTAATTAGATGTTTTTTCAGTAGATTATCTGTTGTCCTATCTGGGGATTTAAACTATAAGAGAGAATACAGCCAGTATTTTTAAAATCAAATCATTTTGAGATTTTTATAATAAATTTTTTAGCCTTTTAGGTTTTATATGCTTTTGAATATGATTACCTTTGCGCTGAAAAAATAAAAAATAGTATGTCAATAGGAGGTTTATTTGATAGTGGATTTCGTAAAAGAAATCAAGACCATTTCGCTGCAATTGTAAGTGTAGCTATGAGCGATGGTGTTATCTCTAAAGAGGAAAAAGCTTTTTTAGATCGATTAGCAACAAAATTAGATATTTCTGAGGCTAATTATAAAATCATTCTTGAAGATTATAAGTCGCATCCAGTTAATCCTCCAGTAAGTTACGAGAGAAGATTAGAGCGTTTGTACGATTTAACGCGAATGGTATTTGCAGATAGTAACCTTGGAGGAGAACAAGTTGTGGTATTGAAAAAACTAGCTGTAGGTTTAGGATTTAATCCTGATAATGCGGGTTATGTAGTTGATAAAGCTTTAAAACTTGTAGGTGCAACTATAGATGTTGATGCTTTTGTAGAAGAAATAAAAAACATGAATAGATAAGCGTTAACGCTCTTAACTATATATAATATAGCAAAGCCACTAAAATTATGTTTTAGTGGCTTTTTTATTGATATTAAGTATAAACTTGTACTAAAATGATTTATTAGCAATTTTGTATAATCTAGTGTTCTTTAGGTGTTTAGGTTTAAGAGATTAAAAACTCCCAGAGTAGACTTAACCCTGAGGTTTTTTTGAAACTCTCATAAACTAAAGATTGAAAACTAGCTTAACTTTGTGGTTGCTATAAATCTAACAAATCTACAACATTACCTAAAGGGCCACCATCTGTCCAAGTTGATTGGAATTTTTGACCATCAAAAATTTGTGTGTAGTACGATGAATAGATATAGTTTAAACCATTTCTTTTTGATTTAAAAGCTGTAACAACCTTTACATATCTACTAACAACAGCACCTGAATATTTATTACGGGTAATACCGTAGTCATCAGCTACTATTTTAAGTTTAATTAAATTGGTGCCGTTTGCTTTGTTAGCTCTTTTGATTCCTGCTATAAGAGCTGTATTGGAGTTTAAACGACCAGCTTTATAATCTGACATCTTATAACCAGATACCATTGTTCCTTGAATATCGATGGTGAATTCTCCTTCAAAAATTGGCTTTTCTGGTTTAGTTTCAACTCTTGTTTTTAGTTTTAGTAATTTAAATAAATCTTCCCTTGCATGGTAATCTTTTTCAAAATAAGCTTGTATTCTTATCTCTGGATCTTTAAATACGATATAAGGAGATACACGTCCTACTATTTTTATGGTATGCTTTCCTTTGGGTAAGGTTCTCATGGTTTCTATAAAGGCTTCATCTGTATATCCCCCACGATTGTTTTTGATATGCCAACCGCCTTTAAAACTTAGGACTTCCCTATCAAGGTTATTAGAAGTCATATCCATAGAAAAGTATTTTTTTTCATACCTCTTGCCATCGATATAGTATTCTAAATAGTAGTTGTCTGCGTTTAAAAGTAAATCTTTATAGTTATCCTTTACTGCCTTGGTTGGTTTGTAGTAGGTGTTTTTTATTCCTTTGCCTAAATAAGCGGCAACATGAATTTCGTCATTTGTATGGAAGTTTGTAGTGGTTTTAAATGATGCAGGTGCATTGTCTGGAATATGAGTTTTTGAAAATACTATTTTTCCAATATTTTGACGGTGTAGGTCAGAAGTAATTTCTTCCTCTTCCTGAGAAGGACGTTCTTGCTTAAGAAGGTCAAAATCGTCGTATACACTTTGTACAAAAGCAGTTGAATCGGCTGCTTTTTTATCGCTTTGCGTTTGCAATTCGTTTTCGTAAGCTATTTGCTTATTTTTTTCATGCTCTTGATCTCCATTTTCTAATTGGGTTTTAAGCTTGTTTAGTGTTTTGTAGTAAAAAGGAAGCATAAACCAAATAGGAGCACTGTTTTTTACTCCTGTAATCCCTGTTTCAATTCTAACTATTTTTGATTTTAAAAAGCCTTTGTATTTTAGGAATCCTTTATTTTTCCATTTATCATTTTCTCTTAGATAAATTACGATTAACTGATCTAATTTGTTGATTTTGCTTATTGCTCCAGAACTTTTGACCTGTTCTTTATAAGGATCAGATTTTATCAATACAGGGAAGGTGCTTAAGCTTGGTGTAATTATTTTATCTAGTTTGTTTTTAGTCTTTGTTACCTCTTTGTTTTTTTTACTTATTGATGTGGATACTTTTTTCATTTTCTTTTTGAGGCTGCCAAATTGTGCGTTTGCATAATTTATATTTAGGAGGCTTAACACCAAAAGAACTATAAAGCAATTGTGTTTTTTCATGATTTAATTTTTTAATTAATCACGAAATTATGATAGAAATAGGGAATCTTAATTGTCTAAAAACAGACGTAATGAAAAAGGTGTTGATCTTAGTGAAAATGAATGTGATACTGATGAGAATTGAAATTCTTTTTATGAGATTAATGAATACTTTTATGGAAAGAAATATTTAATAAATGTAGTATGGGTTCAGGGTTGTTTATGCTTTCGCTAGCAGCAATTTTTTGGTTTGGAATGGCAAAAGATACTCCAGATAAATCTAGCACAGGTTTTGTTAGCATGTGGAAAGCTGTTTTTGGTATTAAAGGTTATGTAGTTACAGTACGAATATTGGCGTTGTTTGCGTTTTTTGCAGCAATATCAGAGTTTTACAAGTATTTTATGGAGTAGTTTTTATACTTTTTTACTATTTCTGAAAGTTGATGTCATTAATAAGGCATTTAGAAACAAATGAGAAAGTAGTAACGATTTCTTTAGTAATTATACTTAATAACTGATTGGATGTTAGTGATCTACTCTTTTTAAACACCTCTTTTTTGGTAGAAGAATTACCAGGTTTAGTCTTGTACCCTTGTTTACAATCACGTTTAGAATCATTAATAACATCGTGCTCTTAACTCAATTCTTTTGTATTCCTTCTGTTGTATTATTATTCCTTTAAAATCATTACCATAATTTAAATATGAAAAGGAGAAAGAAAAAGCGAACCGAAGTTCGCTTAATTATTTTTAGCATCCAGCTTCTTCCATACATTTTTGGAAACCAGCATGATCTGGCTCAGGAAATTTAGCATCGCAATCATCATAACAACCATCTGCATGTTTAAGAACATTACCTCCATTAATAGCTCTTTGAGCAGTTCTACTTAATGCTGTGCCTAGTTTTAAAATGTTTTTTAACATATTTGAAATAATTTAAGTTAATAATGGTTAAATATAGAGAAAATAAAGCAAATAGAATATTATTTATATTTAATTATTAACGTAACAAAAAAAGACCTTAAAATCGCAAGGTTATGAACACAAACAACACATTCCTTGCCAAAAAGATTTATGGTAGTTAAAAATGTCATTTAGAGGAGTAGTAAAAAATATAAGAATGAGCATGAAAGCAACAATTTTAGTAAGCAAAGGGGATTTCTTTGATTCTCCAGGCTGAAGGTTAATTGTATTAAAATCTTGTTCCATATTTAAAGGTAAGAATAATTAAATATAACAGTTAGGATAATAGATTGTAAAGTGCCAAATACATTAATAAACAACCTCCTATAAAATTAACAACTCTATGGCTGTTTTTTGATGTTTTAACATCATTAAAATCAGGAGAACTCCAACCTTTGTACGAAGCATAAAACATTCCAAGAGAAAAAAATAAAACGATCCAGTACATGAGAGTGAAAATATAATTTTTTGTAGGCTAGTAGTTATTTTTTATAGATTTTTATAATCCTTAGTATGGAAAAGATGATTAAAAGAACTAGAGGGATTGAAATAAATAAATCCATAATTGCAAAATTACTTGACTTGATAATTCTATAGATTGTGGTTGACAGAAAGTAAACACATATAGCAATAAAGGCAAAATAATATTGTGGACTGTGAGATTCTTTTTCGTTCATTATTCAAAAATAAGAAAAACAATATTAATTCGTAAAACAGTAGCGTTATAAAAAAGCTACAATCAAAGCCATGATAATCACGATCGAAATAAATATTAGAAATCCTTTCTTAGTTGAAATGATTCCTTCAAAGATGGCTTCTATAATAAATTCAAATATTGATTCCATTCAGTATCAGTGTCCAATTTAAATTAAAAGATACAATTTTAATATAAAACAGAAAATTATAAAGACAAAAGTATGATTAGTTACTTAGAATCATCCTCTTTAGTGTAATCATGAAAAAAATCATCTTTTTTTAATCCAAAAAGGCGGAGCTTCTTAGGAAACAAAATATAACCTACTATAATGAAAAAAGACAGAATGATAACAATTATAACTATTGCAAAGAAGATGTTAAACATAAACCAAAAATAAGAAAATCAATTTTAACTAAAACAATAGCTCTGGAGCAATAAAACCATCCGTAAGACCTTCAAAGTGTTTCGCAATTTCTAGTAGTTTTTTATCTGTCCATTTTCTGGAATGAATTTGAATGCCGACAGGCAAACCGTTTTTTTTCCTTCCAATAGGAATTACTACAATTGGATGTCCTGAGAAAGCAGTTGTAAATGTAAAAGAGGCAATAGCTTTGGTGTACCCGATTTTTTCCTTGTTTACAAAAAAAGGTTTGCCAGCCTTTTGATGTTTATAGGCTTCAAAAGAACAAACGGGGGTTATCCACACATCATGTTTGGTTAAAAATCTATCGTAAATCTCAGAAATTGAGTCTTTATAGTCTATTGCTCTGGCATAACCGACATTAGATAACCGTTGCCCTAAAGCCATGCCTTTTGCCCATAAATGATCTTTGTATTTTAATCTAATAAAAAGATACATAAAACTTGCGAGTAAAGGCACTTTTGGATTGTTGACTCCCATTTCATAACCAATAACCTTGCTGCAGGTTACGTATGCCTTTTTTTCGTCGTATTTTGGAGCGTCCACTTTAATCTGGTGGGTTTCTTTTTTTAATTTGTCAATAAAGGCATTAAATATGGCAAGGTATTCTTCATCAATTTCAACATTGTTGATAGTTTCTGCATAGGCAATTTGCAAAGGTTGTTGGTTCCAACTGCTATGATCAAAATCTATTTGAGGGAGTTCTGGTAGTTGATACTTGGAGTTGTTTCCCAATACTTCCATAACTAACATTAGATCACCTATGTTTTTAGCAAAAGGACCAGGGGTTACAATATGTCTTCTGCCTAGAGGCTTGTTAGGTGATTCTATATGTCCTCTGTTGGATAAGTAGTTCTCTGTAGGTCTAAGCCCACAGATACCATTAAAATGTGCTGGTACACGTACAGAACCACCTGCATCAGCAGCCAATTCTATAGGACTAAGTCCAGCGGCAACAGCAACAGCAGATCCACCAGAGCTACCACCAGCAACACGAGATAAATCATAAGGATTATTTGTTTGTCCGTTCCAAAAATTGGTGCTTTGCCAATCGATACCATACAATGGCATATTGGTTTTTCCAATAATAATTGCTCCTGCATCTTTAAGTCTTTTCACCAATTCAGCATCTTTTTTGGCAATAGAATTCCTAAGCAAAGGATCGCCATTGGAGTTTTTTAATTCTTTTACTAAAAAACTATCTTTTACAGTCATAGGAATCCCATGTAGTGCACCTAGTTTTTTTTCCCCAGCTATGTGTTGATCTTTTTCCTTAGCTTCATTTAAGATTTCATCCCTGCTTTTAAGATCAATAATAGCATTAAGGACTGGATTGTATTTTTCTATTTGCTTTAAATAGGCGGTAACTACTGCAACTACCGTTAGTTCTTTAGCTTTAATCTTTTGGACAAGTTCTCTTGTTGTGAGGTATACTAGTGGTTCCATATATTATCCAGAGAAGTATAAGTCTTCTAGTTTTTTCTTAAGTAATGATTTGTATGTGTTACTTATTACAAATTCTTTTTTGCCAACACATATAATTGAGTCAGTGATTCTACCATGAAAAGCTTCGTTATTTAGATTTACAATAACACTTTCGTTAATTCGGCAAAAAATTGATGGCAGTTGTGCGAGCAAAGTTTTTAAAGATGTTTTTAAAAAATAATACTCCCCTTTATTTGTCTGAAACCACAAATAGTTGGCTTGCACTTCTTCTAATTCATTATCCTCATTTATAAAAGGTTTAACAGAGAAAAAAGCAATTTCCTGAAATGGAACAGGAACTTTAGTAATTTGGTTGTCGGCAAATTTTTTAATCTGTTCCAGATAGCCCACCAGCCCTAAAACACCTTCTTTTGTTAGTGTTTCTGCATGACTTTCTTTTTTATGTAAAGCAGTTTCTATTGCTCTTAAGACAGCCTTGGTGTCTAATCTTGGTTTTGTTTTAATAATAAAGTGCTCATGGTTGGTAGCAAGGCCTTTATAAAAAGTCTGGTTGTCGTCTAATTGCGTTACATAAATAAACGGAATATGAGTGGTGCTTAATTCTTTCCCTAAATCTAATCCAGTTTCTGATCCTTCCAATTCAATATCTAAAAGAACCAAATCTGGTTGTTTAAGCTGTATAGCATTTCTAGCTTTAGCAACACTTGGAGTATAGGTTGCTACGGTATAGTTTTCTTTAACCAACATTCTTCTTAAGCGCTCGTATAGAATGGCTTCGTCTTCTACAATTAAAATATGTGCTTTCATGTGTCTATGTCTATTTTGTTAAATCGGTCACATGGTACACCCTTATTAGTCACTTTTATGGGTGTAGAAGCCTTTATAGATGGATGTTTCATAAGTTCTTTAATTTGGAAACATAATTTCTATTTGCACCCCTTTTGTTCCCATTAGCGAGAATGATCCTTTTATCTGTTCAGCCAAAAGTTTTATAATCCGCATTCCAAAAGAGGTGGTGGTTTCTAAATCAAAACCTGTTGGTAATCCTTTTCCATTATCACTTAGAGATAGCACTAGATTCTTTTTATTTTCATTTAGGCTAATCCTAATTGTACCATGTTCTGATGGTGAAAAACCATATTTGAACGAATTGGTCAAAAACTCATTTATAATTAAACCAATTGATAAAGAAGTATCTGCTTTAATGGTTATATGATCATTAATTTGATTTTCTACATGTATATTTGGCGTTTTATAGGTTTCCTCAATAGTCTTTACTAAGGTGTTTACATAAGGTTTCATCTGTATATGTGTAATGTTTTCTGATTGATACAGTTGTTGGTGTACCTCGTTGATGCTATCTATCCGATGCTGTATTTCTACTAATTTTTGATTGAATTTTTCATCAGGAAACTCCTCTTTTGCTATCTCTAAAAAGGTGTCAATAATTGCCAGGTTGTTTTTAATCCTATGGTGTAATTCTTTTTGAAGGTTGGTAATGTTTCTTTTCTGCTTAAGGCTTTTTGCGTAGAAAAAACCAAATATTCCTAAGCAAATTACAGCTGCTAAAAGTCCGAATACCATGAGTTCTTTTTGCTTGTCTTTTTTTTCAATAGCTAAAGCTTGTTCTGTTTGAATTTGTTTGAGCTGTAGATTTTCTTTTTCCTTTTTATCTACGCCTAATTTTTTGGTGGTATAGGCAATTTTGAATCGAAGTTTTTCCCCATTCAAGGAATCTTTTAATGTAGCATGTAGTTCTTTAAAGTAATAAGCCTTTTTCCAATCTTTTTTTTGGGTGTAAATAGCTTCCATCTCTTCATAGTTTCCTAGGCGAATTCCAGACAGAAGTTTTTCTTCTTCTAGGGAGTGAAATATTTTTAATGCTCTATTTTTTTGACCTAACATACTTAACATATGTGCTTCCATACTGACTAGATCTGTCATGTTTTCCTTTGGTACTTCTATGTTTTCCTTTTCTTTGAATTTATTATAATTAATTTTAGCCTCTTCATCTTCACTTAGCTTTAGTAATAATCGAATATATTGAGATTGTGTTTTTTTCCATTCCCAATCAGTATAAAAATTTGAGTTTTCAAAAAAAGAGATGGCTTTTTTAAACTGTTTTTTTGCTTTATGTAATTGATCATCAAATTGGAAGTTTATTGCGATATTCAATAATGAAATGAATTGATAGTATTCATCATTTATTTCATTAAATTTAGTCAAAGCTTTTTTGTAATTCTGATCAGCGAGCATTCTGTTTCCTATATGTGCATTTAAAGCCCCTAGACGTAGCTCTATGTATCCTTCATAAAATTGATCATTGACCTCTTTGTTTAGCAAAATTGCTTTTTGGATATGCTGTTCTGCTTCAAAATATCTATTAGCAATGGTTAAGCCAGATGCAAAGTTCAAGTGTAATATACAAAGCCCTTTACTGTCTTTTAACTCATTTAGTAGTAAGATTGCTTTTTCATAGGTCTCAAATTCTTTTTTGTTATTATTGTCTCCATAATATACTGCTAAGTTAATGTATAGATTAGCTAGTACTCTGTTGCTTTTGCTTTCTTTTGCAAGTGTTATTCCTTTTTTTAATGCATCCTTAAACTCTTGTGGTTTGTTTAAAGATCTACATAAATTACCTTTTAAAAGATGTTGCCATGCCAATAGTCTTTTTCCTTTTGTATTTAGTATTAACGAGTCGATAAAAAGGCGACCTTCTGCTAATTGACCTTGAGAAATATAATGATTTACAATAGCTATCTGCACACTTTTGTTTTCTGCAAAATTATTGCTTTGCTTTAATTGCCGAAAGAGACTGTCTTTTGTCTTGTCTTGTGCCAAAGTATTAAGAAAAAACAAAAAACAAAGAAGATAACTTATCGTTTTTAACATGGAATTATTTTTCTATAAAATTAGACAAGGAATAAAAGAAGAACAGGTACTTTATTATCCAAAACTAATACTAAAATGATGCTAATTGAGGCGTTTTTAAGCATAATTGTTTAATTTTAATATTGAATTTATATGTAAATAAAACGCTAAATTATACTGGAAATTTACAGTGTTTACCTCCTGAAAACACTTCTGGTGAAAATGGAGTTACTTCTAGTGACAACTATTAATATACTAATGAAAATAAGGTGAACACTGATAGGTTTTTGGTGCTAATTGGATGATAAAATGAAGAGAATTATCTAATCTGATAGCGGTGTTACCCAATTTAGATTAATAAGAATAGTCTAAAGGCAATAACGAAGCTATTCTTTTGTGTCCTAATTCTCCTCCAAATAGTATTTTATGGACTGGACCATGATTTCCATAACCGTCAATATTGAAGGAATGATCTTCTCCTAAAATTGTTATGGAAGATTGATCTAATCTGTGATAGAGAATACTTATTTTGTTTTTTGAAAAGGTAACTTTGGTCTGCTGATTGCCTTTCTTCGATAAAAAAATATGCTTTTTAGGGTCTACTTGAAAACGATCCACAAAAACATCAAATTTGTTTTTCATTAATTCTCCATTAGCCATTGCCCTCATCAAATGCAATGAGGAACCTAAATAAGCGTTTTTCCTAGCCTTTAAATTCTTTTTCTTTGTTTTTTTTCGTGCTTCTGAAAAGAAAGACGTGCCAGAGACAAACATTTTTTTTGGGAGTTTAAAACCTGTTTTATAAAAATCAACATAAAAATCGACTAAGGAATATGCAATAGTATAGCCTAAATTTTTGTTGATGATTAAAATAGGCTTTTCCGCATAGGCAGTAAGTCTACTATTCTGTGGGTCATAAACCAGTATGATATCATCTTCATTCTGAATTTTACATTTTAAGGCTAAGTGATTATGACCTAAAAATTCTCGTCTAAAGTGATAAAGCTTTTTTGCTCTAGTCCAGTTGTCAGCTTCTAAAGTAACACCTTCTAGTGTAAACGTATTTTCTTTAAGTGTAATTACAATTGATGTGTCATTAAAATCTTCTTTGCGGAAGGTTTTTGAAAAATAGCCCATATAGCTAACAACTATTGCAGCGTCACTATTTTTTTCTAATGGAAGATCAAAATTACCATCCATATCAGCAACTACACCAATAGTAGTTCCGTCATAGTAGATAGCGGCACCAGCTAGTGGGCTCTTTGTTTCCACATCTATTACTGTTCCTTTTAGTTGAGCAACTAGAGAGATTGTCCATAGAAAAAGAAAATAGACAAGAAATGGTTTACTTTTTAACAACCTCATTTTCAATTAGATTTCGCTCTAATTCTGCTTGAAACTCTTCCATAACTGGTTTAACAGTACTTTCCGGAAGATCTGCAATTCTAATGTACATAAGCCCATCAACGGCATTATTAAACAAAGGATCCACATTAAAAGCAATCACCTTAGCGTTTTGCTTGATGTATTTCTTAATCAGAACAGGTAGTCTTAGGCTTCCTGGTTCTACTTCATCAATTAGTCTATCGAACTTATTTAAATCTGCTTTGGTTTCATCAAATATAAAATCTTTGTCAGCGTCTTTAAGTTTTACTTTAAACTCTTTTTTAGGACTTATATATTGAGCAATATATGGATCCCAATAGTTAGATTTCATAAACTCTATCATCAATGATTTGGAGAAGTTAGAAAACTGGTTGCTAATACTTACACCACCAATTAGGTATTTATGTTCTGGGTGGCGAAGTGTTGTATGAACAATTCCTTTCCATAGTAAAAATAGTGGCATTGGCTTTTGCTGGTACTCTTTTATGATAAAAGCTCTCCCCATTTCTATAGATTCGCTCATCATTTTATAAAGTTCAGGCTCAAAACGAAACAAATCTTGAAGGTAAAAACCATCGATACCTTTTTTCTTAAAAATTTCCGAACCTAATCCCATTCGGTATGCTCCAGCAATAACTTTTGCTTCAACATCCCATAGAAACATATGGTGGTAGTATTCATCAAATTCATCCAAATCGATAGATTTGTTGGTACCTTCACCAATATCACGAAATGTAATTTCTCTAAGGCGTCCAATTTCATGAAGAATAGAATTCATTTCTTGTGGAGGAGCTAAAAACACCTCGTAGTTTTTACTTTCTAAGAGTCTAAAATTCTTTTTTCTGAGTTTTTCAATGTCTTTATCTAAAAGCTCAGATTTTACTGGGGTAACAATTTTTTTAGGTGCTTTTGGAATTTTTAAACTCGTTGGCACTTTTTTTAATAAGCTTTCTTTTTCAAAAGTATTGGAAAGCATGTATGTTTTTTTACGTAAAAACTCTGTAAAATCTTCTAGATTGGTATACTCTTTTTGAGTTTTTACCTGGATAGGTTTACCAACTCTAACTTTTACAATTCTATTTTTTTGCGAAAGTACTTCTGAGGGTAATTTGGCAGTTCTAAAATTTGAACTTATTTTTGAAAGTTTATAGAATAGGCTACTGTTTTTTGCATGAAAATAAATAGGAATTACAGGTACATTCGCTCTCATTATAAGTTTCATAGCAGATTCTTCCCATGGCTTATCTACAATAATTTTACCATCTTTATAAGTAGAGACTTCACCAGCAGGAAAAATTCCCAAAGGATGCCCTTCCTGTAAATGCCGTATGCTTGCTTTAAAACCCGCAAGACTGCTTTTGGCATCCCTATGGTCTTCAAAAGGATTTACAGGCATTATATATGGCGTTAATGGCTTAAAACGAGTCAATAAAAAATTTGCAATTATTTTAAAATCTGCACGTTGTTCTACAAGCAATTTTAACAATAAGGCACCATCAATCCCTCCTAAAGGATGATTAGATATGGTGATATATGCACCATCTTTAGGCAAACGATTAATATCTTCTTCTGGTATTTCGAAACGAATTTCGAAATCATCTAGCATTGCATTTATAAAAGCTAATCCAGAATGATGCTTGTTTCTATTGTAAATCTTATTAAGAGCAGATATTCTTAGTGTTTTTATAAGAGTCCATCCTATAAAAGTACCAATGAATCCATACTTATTTAATTTAATAGCTTTTGCAACTTCTTTAGCAGTTACTAAACTCATATAGTGTTTTTTGATGTCTGATTAATTACAAATATAAAAAACTAAAAGTTGTTATTTGACGACTAATTGAACTGTTTCTTGGGTACGTTGTTCTAAAAGCACTTCTTTTCCTTCTTGTAAAGTGGTTATAGCCTTGTCATTAAAGTGCCTAATTGTGAATAATGAAACCCCTTCATAGTGTGTAACTTTAAATTTAGATTTTAACGTTTTTAACAGTTCTGGTAGCTTGTTGAATTTATTATCCAAGCACACAGAAAAACTAATGGCGGAATTCTGAATTAAATCCACCTTCATTTTATAATCATGGAAGAGCTTAAAAATAGCGCTGATACTGTCTTCTACAATAAATGAAAAATCTAGAGACGATAATTTTAATAATACTTGGTCTTTTTTTACAATAAAACAAGGTATTGTTGGTGTAATTCCATTGCCTTTTGTTACCAAAGTGCCCTCATCCGTTGGGTTTATAAAAGATTTTACATAAAGCGGAATCTCTTTTCTTTGCAATGGTTGTAATGTTTTTGGGTGTATTACCGAAGCACCATAAAAAGCAAGTTCTATAGCTTCTCTGTACGATATTTTTGTTAGTAATTCTGTTTCTTTAAAATACCTAGGGTCAGCATTTAAAACTCCAGGAACATCTTTCCAGATGGTTGTTGAACTTGCATTAAGACAGTAGGCAAAAATTGCTGCAGTATAGTCAGACCCTTCTCTTCCAAGTGTTGTTGTAAAATTGTTTTCATCACTTGCAATAAAACCTTGGGTAATGGTAATGGTATTGGTATTGATATTTGTACTTATCTGCTCTTGAGTAAGGGGCCAGTTTACCTTAGCATCTCTATTATTGTTGTCTGTTTTTATGAAATCACGAACGTCTACCCAGTTGTTATTAATATTAATCTCGTTAAGGTATTCACTAATAATAGTGGTAGAAATTAATTCACCATAACCAACAATTTGGTCATAAACAAAACTATATTTTGGAGATTTATTCCATGCTAAAAACCCTTTTATTTCTTCAAAAAGAATCTTTATCTTGTTGAAAACAGGATGTTTGTCGTTTCCAAACAGCTCTTGAATAATCTCGTGATGGAAGTTTATAACCTCAAGTATTGCTGATTGTAGCTCACTTTTGTTTTCAAAGTAATTTTTAACAATCAGTTCCATTGCATTTGTTGTTTTTCCCATTGCGGAAATTACAACAACTGCATTTTTACATTCTGTTATCTGTATTACTTTGGCTATGTTTTTTACCGCTAGAGCATTTTTTACTGAAGCCCCTCCAAATTTATAAACGTTCACTTTTCTTTTTTTTAGGTGATGATATTTTTTAAGATTCTATATTAGAAATATAGTTTTTGATGGCTTCTTCGTTAAGGTGTACTACATCCCAATCTCTCATGACATTGGCACCTTTCTTTTCATAAAATTTTATGGCAGGTTCATTCCAGTCTAATACTTCCCAATTGATTCTTTTTACGCCTTTTTTATGTCCATATTTTACAACTTCATTTAACAACTTGTCGCCAATACCTAATCCTCTATATTTTTCACTTACAATTAAATCTTCTAAATGAACAGAAGGCCCTTTCCAAGTAGAATACCTAGGATAAATAAGTGCAATACCTAATATTTTACCCTTACCCTCAGCAACAAAACAATGAAATAACGGACTAGTTCCATACCCATCTTTTATTAAATCATCCACAGTAACTTCTACAGCGTGTGTTTCCTTTTCAAAACTAGCCAATTCTTGGATAAGATCAAGCACCTGCGGCATATCTTCTTTTTTTGCATTTCTAATATTATAATCCATGTTTTTTGCTTTTGAACGACAAAGTTACAAACCTAAATAATATGTTATCAACGAAATCGTTATAGTTTCACATTTTTAGCGATATTTGTGCAAAAATTGACAACAAACAACTTTAGTAACATGACAAATAGGAATAGAACCCTTGGTGAGTTTATTATTGAAACTCAAGATAAATTTAAATACTCTTCAGGTGAATTATCAAAATTAATACATGCAATTAGGTTAGCCGCCAAAGTAGTTAATCATGAGGTTAATAAAGCTGGATTAGTTGATGTTTTAGGATCTGTAGGCGATACCAACGTACAAGGTGAGGAACAACAAAAATTAGATTTATTGGCAAATGATAAATTTATTCAAACCTTAAAAAATAGAGGAATTGTATGTGGAATAGCTTCTGAAGAAGAAGATAGCTTTATTTCTATAAACAGCCAAGATGACAATCATCAAAATAAATATGTTGTTCTTATGGATCCATTGGATGGTTCTTCTAATATTGATGTAAATGTTTCTGTTGGAACTATTTTTTCCATTTATAGGAGAATTACCCCAATTGGTACTCCAGTAACTATGGACGACTTTTTACAACCAGGAAGAAACCAAGTTGCTGCGGGTTATATTATATACGGAACGTCTACAATGTTGGTATATACCACTGGATATGGAGTTAATGGTTTTACCTTAAACCCTGCAATAGGTACATTTTATTTATCGCATCCAAATATGGAATTTCCTGAAACAGGAAGAATCTATTCCATTAATGAAGGAAACTATGTGCATTTTTCACAAGGAGTAAAAGATTATATAAAATATTGTCAGGAAGAAGAGGAAGATAGACCATATACATCTAGGTATATCGGATCGTTAGTTTCTGATTTTCATAGAAATATGATAAAGGGAGGGATATATATGTACCCAAAAAGCAGTGTTGCTAGCAATGGAAAGTTACGTTTATTGTACGAATGTAATCCAATGGCATTTTTAGCAGAACAAGCAAATGGACTTGCCAGTGATGGGCATACGGCAATTATGGATTTGAAACCTACAGAGTTACACCAACGTGTACCTTTCTTTTGTGGAAGTAAGAAAATGGTTGAAAAAGCAGAAGAATTTATCGCAAAATATAGTTAAGACTCAATAAAATATATATTTTCTTATCTTTGCTGTAAGCCAAAACGATTAATCATAATTATGTCAAAGAAAAATATCAGTAAAGAACAAGATGTTCCAGAGAATATAGTTGACCCAACTTCAAAGATTGATGTGATAAGAGAACTGATATTTGGAGAAAATATTAGTGCATATAATTCTGAGTTTGAAAATTTAAAAAAAGATATAGAGAAAAAGCGGTTGGAGTTGAAAAACTTAATGGAAGATATTAAGGACGAACTCCATAAAAATATAGATGCTTTAGCTACTGATATTAATATAAGAATTACAGATTTAGAACGTAATTTAGAAGATAAAACAGAAGACCTACTAGATAGGAAAGTAGAAAAAGACACCTTAGCCGATTTTTTAATTGAATTGGGAGAAAATATTAGAAAAAAATAATAGATTCTTCTAAATTATGGAAATTAGCGAAAGCGACAAGTTAGCGATTATTAAAGATATTCTCTTGATGGATGATAGGGAGTATGCTGAGGCTATTTCCAAAAAAATAGAAGATTTAGAGGCTATTATTCATCAAGAGGATGATCTTTCTGAAAAGGTAAACCCTATTATTAGAGATCGATTGGATGAGTTTGTAGAAGAAATACCTGCTACACTTGGTCCGGTAATTACCGAAACATTAAAAAAAGAAATAAAAAATTCCAAAGATCAGGTTGTTGAGGCATTGTACCCTATTATGGGTAAAATGATAAAAAAGTACATTGCTCAAGAGATAAAAATGCTTTCTGAAAGGATGAGCAAGCAAATAGATAGTGCCTTTTCTTTTAGACGTTGGAAACAACGTTTAAAATCTACCTTCGCTGGGGTGAAAGAAGAAGAATTAATACTTTCAGAAGCCTATAAACCCAGAATTGAACAAGTATTTGTTATAGAAAAAGATTCTGGAATCCTAATTAGTAATTTCTCTAGAAATACAGCAGTAGATGTAGATAAAGATATGGTCTCTGGAATGCTTACTGCTATTAAAAGTTTTGTAGAAGATGCTTTTAGTTCAGGTAATCAAAGTTTAGAATTGATAGAGTACGAATTGTATAATATTCATATCCAAAGTTTTCTAAAGTACTACGTTGCCGTGGTAGTTTCTGGAAATTACACGACAAGTTTTAAAGATAAATTACAAGATTTAATTTTTGATTTTTCTGGAAATTTTCTATCATTGCCCACCATTTCTGATTTAAGTGAACATGCTATTGAAAAAGAATTAAAATCGTATTTTGAAAATGATTTCTAAAAAAGTTGTTTTATTGGGGCATTTTGGTGTAGGAAAAACATCATTAATTAGAAGGTTTGTAGAAGATATCTTTTCTGAAGATTACAAAGTATCTATTGGAGTCCACATATTAAAAAAAGAAGTGGTTATAACCGAAGAAGAACAAGTTTCTCTTATCCTCTGGGATTTAGAAGGCACAGATAATATTGAGAATTTTAGAAAATCATACCTTTTGGGGTCTCATGCTTTTATTTACGTTTTTGATGCTTCTAGACCCTCAACCTATAAAAATCTACCAGATGATGTTGCATATTTGGAGAAAAATTATTCCCGATCTCTAATTGAAGTTGTAGGGAATAAGGTAGATTTAATAGAGACAAATACACTTAAAGAGATTTTAAGTGAAGCTAAAATAGAATGTAATTATCTTACTAGTGCTAAAACTGGTGATAATGTTAATGAGATGTTTTCTACACTAGCAAAAGATTTAATCAAGTAAGGATGTTACAGCATTATAAAGAACAATTTTTACACTCAAAAACTCAGTTTATTCTTGTAGATTTAAACGGAAAGATTAAAAAGAGTGATAATATTCTTTTTTCTATAGAAGAGGGAATCTCGATTGATAAAATCCACCCGTTTTTCTTGAATTTTGATGCACTTATTGACTCAGCAGAAGGGGAGATCTCTTTTAGCTGTGTGCATTTGCATATAGAGAATAAAGAACTTATTACGGATATTATGGTGCAGACTTTTCCACAAAAAGAAGAGTCTTTAGTTATTATTCATGATCTATCTCAGCATTATAATGCCTATCAAAAATTAGCGCAGATCAAAAATGAATCAGTAATTAATGAAGAATTACTGGCAATTAAGAACCTTAGGCTTAAAGAAAAAGAAGATTTTAGGAATCAGTTTATTGCAAATTTCAGCCATGAGCTAAGAGGGCCATTAACGTCTATAATTGCATTTTCAGGATTGCTAAAGAAAACAAACTTAACTTCTGAACAGGCAGATTATATAAAACTTATTTATTCTTTTGGTGACCATCTAAGGTTAATGATGGATGATATTTTAAATATCAATAGTATAGATCTTAATAATTTTGAGATTAAAGAAGATTTTTTCAATATTAAAGATCTCTTTTTGGTTTTAGAAGAAACCTATAAGTTAAAGGCATTGGATAAGGGCTTAACGTTTAATGTAAGTTTTGATGATAAAATTCCTGAACTTGTAAAGGGAGATAAGTTGAGGATAACTCAGATTATTACCAATCTTTTAGAGAATGCGTTGAAATATACTTTAATGGGTACTGTTTCTTTTAACGTAAAATTAAATCAAATAAGGGCGAATACTGCAAGTTTAAAATTTGAAGTAAAAGATACAGGTATTGGTATCCCTGCTGATAAATTAGAAGATGTTTTTAGAGGGTTTAATAGATTGCATAGAGATATTGAGCTTACCGGAACTGGTTTGGGACTATCGGTGGTTAAAAAGATCTTGCAATTATTAAATAGTGATATTACTGTTGAAAGCGAAGTAGATAAAGGAACAAAGTTTTCTTTTAATCTATTACTTAAATTCCCGGTGTCTACATTAGAGAAAAACATAGTAAAAAAGAAAAGAGAAGCTAAATTTGTACCGCCAAGTTTTGATTTTAAGCATTATGTATTGCTTGTTGAAGACGACCCATTGTTGCAAATGGTAGTTTTTAAAATGCTAATTGATACTAAAAATTTCTTTGTAGATATTGTACATTCTGGCGAGGAAGCTTTGGAGAAGATTGGAGAAAAAGGATATGATTTGGTGTTAATGGATGTGAAATTGCCAAATATAGATGGTGTTGAAACGGCTAAGCTAATAAAGAAAATGCCTTCCAGAAAAATTAAGTCCATTCCGATTATAGCGTTAACTGGTGCTGTTTTTAAAGAAGATATTGCACGCTATAAAAAATCTGGTTTTAAAGATGTAGTCAAGAAACCATTTAACGAAGAAGGTTTTTTAAGCACAATCTATAAATACATAAAGTAATATTTTAAAAAAGTCCTGTTAATTAAAACAGGACTTTTTTGTTATAAGTTTTCTGCAACAAAATTTTTGAAATATAGTTTAATTTCTTCTCTTGCCTTAAGAAATGCAACATGTTTTTCTTCAGCAGTTCCTGTTACTTTTGAAGGATCAAAAAAGTTATGATGTAGTCTCACCGCATTTTTACTTGGTATATATGGGCAGTTTTCATTGGCATGGTCACATACTGTAACAATATAATCAAAATTAACATCTTTGTATTCGTCTATATTATTAGAAGTATGGTTGCTAATGTCTATACCGTCTTCTTTCATAATGGCTGCTGCTCCGGGGTTTATTCCATGGGTTTCTATGCCTGCACTGTATATGTTATCTTCTGTAAATTGTTCTAAATAACCATGTGCCATTTGGCTTCTACAAGAGTTTCCAGTGCAGAGTACTAGTATGTTTTTCATGTGTTCGTGTTTATTGTTTTTTAACGGTCACATGCTGTTCGCTATTAATCATTTCTTTAGGTGATAAACTTCTTAGCATGCTCGTTTCATGTGTTTATATTTATTGTTTTTTAACGGTCACATGCTGTTCGCTATTAATCATTTCTTTAGGTGATAAACTTCTTAGCATGCTCGTTTCATGTGTTTGTGTTTATTGTTTTTTATCGGTCACATGCTGTTCGCTATTAATCATTTCTTTAGATGATAAAGCTTTGAACGTGCTCGTTTCATTTTGCATAATTATATACCAATTTTTTGGCTTCGTTTTTCAAATAATAAATTGTCTTTCCAGATATTGTCTAGCGTTGCAATTTTTTCTTTCTTTCCTATATATCTAAATCCTATGCTTTTATGTACCGCTATGCTAGCCTTATTTTCGGGAAAAATACTCGATTGTAAAGACCAAATGCCATGCTTTTCACTTTCCATGACTAATTCGGCTAATAACAATTTTGCAATGCCTTGACCTTTCCATGTTTTATCAATATAAATACTTACCTCTGCTACACCTGCATATACAATCCTGTTAGATATAGGTGCTAAGGCTGCCCATCCTACAACTTTTGTGTCTTTTATGGCAACTATTCTTGAATGTGGCAAATGCTTTTTGTCCCATTGGTTATAATTAGGTACCGTTTTTTCAAAAGTAGCCATACCAGTTGCTATTCCTGCTGCATAAATTTCGGAAATGACAGACCAATAATTAGCCGTTATTTTTTCAATAGAAATCATTGTTTTAGCAGCATCCTCCACCAGGAGTACAGCTGTTTTCACTAACAGTTTCTTCTACTGGAACACCACAAGTTTCTTTGGCCTTACAATCTGTTTTTTCCACTGCTAATTTAACTATTAACCGAGTATCTTGTATTTCTAAATCGTTAATAAAAAGGTGAGCCGTATGAAAACTTTCGTTACTGTATTCTATTTTCACCTCTGCTTCTCTTGTCATTGGTTTTATTTGATCTACCTTATTTAGTATTGCTAATGCTTTATCGGCAGTCATATATTCGGTTTTTCCTATTTCCGCTGGACTCTCCCAAAGTTGAATTACGGTTTCTTTCCAATAGTCTCCGTTGGCACCACAATCAATAGCATCTACTATAATATTTTTTACCTCAGTTACATGATAATTTGCTTTAACAAAGTTTCCTGGTGTGTATTCAAATAGTAAACTTTTGTTTTGGTGCTGTTCTAGTGCTTGTAAAAATTCTATTGTCTTCATTTTTTTGTTTTTTTGAATTTAATAGGGATTAACTAATCCTTTTTTAGATTGTAATTTTATTACTGACAGTTAGCAACAATTGGCTGTTGTATTTAAAAAAAAGGAATTTAAAATTTTTTGTACCTCTTGCCATTTTTCTAAATCTATACAGTAACATACTTTTTTGCCTTCTATAGTTCCTTTTATAAGATTGATATTCTTTAGTTCTTTTAGGTGTTGTGAAATCGTTGGTTGTGCCAAACCAATTTCATCTACAATGTCATTGCAAATACAGCTGTCTTGTTTGCTTATAAACTCAAGTATTGCTAAACGTGCTGGATTTGCTAAAGCTTTAAGAACTATGGCTAATTCATTATGTTTTTTACTGAAAATTTGTGTCTTGGTTAGACCCATGTCATATTTGTATATTGCAATATTACGATAATAAGATTTGTAAAAAAAGCCAAATCATAAAAATTTGGCTTTTATATTATTTTTAGAACCAACCTTTCTTCCCTACTTGGTAGGTGTTGTAAAATTCTTCGTCTGATTTTGTCAGGTAGATTATACCTTCAATAATCCCAATAATACCCCCAATACCACAAAGGAATGAAAGTAGAATTTGAATAACTCCTTCTTTATTGTATCCTAAAATAAATTTATGAATACCAAGAGACCCAATAAAGATAGCAAGTAAACCTGCTAATACTTTTTTGTTTTCTCCGTTGTTTATTGTTTCTGTTACATTATCTGAAAAATCTTTTGCTGTTTCTTTTGCGTCTTCAACAAAATCTTTAGTTGCTTCTTTTGCATCTTCAAAAGTCTCCTTAGCTGTTTCTTTTGCATTGTCGATAGCATCTTTTGCTTTATCTTCAAAGTCTTTATTTTCTTCTGACATATTTAGTATTGATGGTTAAACTAGTACAATGTAATACTTTTTTTAAAATAAAGGAAGACAATTATTTAAAAGCTTTGTCGACAGGTTCCCATAATTCTAATTTATTTCCTTCAGGGTCAAGAATCCAGCCAAATTTTCCATAGTCGTATTCCTCAATTTTTCCTACAACAGTAACTCCTTCTTCTTTTAGAATTTTTAGGAGTTCAACTAGATTTTCTACTCTAAAATTCATCATGAATTGTTTTTCTGAAGGTTGGTAGTAATCTGTGTTTTCCTCCATTGGGCTCCATTGTGTGGAACAATCTTCTCCTTTTTGATCTTTCCACCAAAATGTACACCCGTATTTATCAGTAGCTAAACCTAAATGATCTTTATACCATGTTTTTAAATGGTTTGGATCTTTGGCTTTAAAGAAAAAACCACCCAATCCTGTAACTCTTTTTTTCATGCGTCTATATTTATTGTTTTTTTAACGGGTACATGCTGTTCGCTATTAATCATTCCTTTGCGTGATAAACTTCTTAGCATGCTCGTTTCATTTGTTTATACTGTTTTATTAAATTGGTTATTTTATGTATTGTTGTTAGTTGTTTTTTTTTGTGAAGAAATTGCTGTTTCAGGAGTTTAGATTAAATCTTCGACACTATAGATGGCTACACCAGTGCTAATCATCTCTTTTATCGCTTTTGTTAATTCGGAATCTAGTTTTTTAATATGAAAACAACTTTTCCCTTTTAGACATTTTCTTAGGTTGCCTGGTATGTTTGTAAACTGTTCAACATGAGTATAAATCGGAAAGAAATACAAACGTACATCTTTGGGTTTTGGCACAATACTAGCAAAATAGAAGCCATCTACCATTTGTTTACCTTGCATACGCTCTTTGGTACCACAAACCTCAAAACTAGTATCTTCTTCTTTTCTAATACGTAATGGAGGGCAGTGATTTTTTAAAAGCTGGATTAGGGTTGATTTAATTTCTGGAACAGTAGTTATCATTCCATAAAGTTAGCAAAATTTTGCTTCAATTTTGGCTACAATAGTTTGTGCTAATTTTTCTTTGCTTTCAATCGTCCATCCTGCTACATGTGGAGAGAGCAACACATTTTCGGCATTTATGAGGTATGTAAACGCTTCTGGCATGTTTTGATCGGTAAAAAGGTTTTCGAAAGAACTTTTTTCATATTCCAAAACATCTAAACCAGCGCCATAGATTTTACCAGATTTTAATGCTGTTACTAGGGCTGTAGTAAGTACACTTTTTCCTCTTGCGGTATTGAGTAGCCAAAACGATTTTTTGAATCCAGCAATAAAATCAGTATTTACCATCTGTTCTGTTAGTGGTGTTTGCGGTGTATGTAAGCTAAGCACATCAGCTTGTTCTTGTAAGGCAGTTAAGGATACCTGTGTTGCGTTTTTATCGCCTACATTAGCTTTAATATCATAACATAATACGGAAACATCAAAACCTCGAAGTTTTTTAGCAAAGGCTTTTCCCATATTTCCATAACCGATGATGCCAACAGTTTTTCCATCGAGTTCTATTCCTCTGTTATCTTCGCGAAGCCATTTTCCGCTACGGACTTCTTTATCACCTTTGTTGAGTTTGTTAAATAGTGAAAGCAGCATGCCAAGCGTATGTTCACCAACGGCATTTCTATTTCCTTCTGGAGCATTAAATAAGCTTATGTTTTGTTGTTTTGCGTATTCACAATCAATGTTTTCAAGACCAGCACCAACCCTTCCTATAAATTTTAAATTTGAGGCAGCGGCTAAAAAGGAGCTATCTATTTTAAATCTACTTCTGATAATAAAACCGTCGTATCTATCAATTTTAGCCATGATTTCTTCTTTGGAAGAAGTATAGTCTTCATCATTTACAAAGCCCAAATTGTTAAGTTGCTGAATTAATAATGGGTGATTGCTATCGAGATGAAGAATTTTCATAGAGTTATGCTTTAATAGTTTGTTGGTATTTATATTTTAGGATATGATGTTTGTGTTTTTTTATGAACAACATTACCGGTATGAGCTGTGTTTAGCTTTTCGAAAAGCATAACATGTACTTCTTCTCCGTTTTTAGTTAATGGGTTGTGTTCTACTCCTTTGGGAACAACAATAATTTCTCCTTCTCTAACAATTTCTGTTCGGTCTCGAAACTGCATATAGAGGGTTCCTTTGATAATATGAAATAATTCGTCTTCATCTTCATGTGCATGCCATACAAATTCGCCTACAAGTTTGGCTAATAATACTTGCATATTATCAACAATTGCAATCTGATGCGGGTGCCATTGTTTGGTAAACTCGGCGTGTTTTTTTACTAGATTTATTGCTTTCATATATCTATATTTATTGTTTCTTAGCGGTTACATACTGTTCGCTCATGGTCTTTCTTTGGATGTAAAAATTTTTATCATATGAAACATTCATATGATAAAAATTAAAACTCAAGAATTATTTTGGCAATAGTAAAGAATAGAAATATTCCAAAAATATCGTTGCTAGTGGTTATAAATGGACCAGTTGCAATAGCAGGATCTATACCTCTTTTGTTTAAGATGATAGGTACAAAAGTACCAATAAGTGCAGCTATAATAATTACACATAGCATAGAAATTGCTATGGTAAAACTAAATTTAAGTGTAAGTGGATAAAAGAATCCAAAAATTATAATTAAAACTCCAAGTACTAGTCCATTAATAATACTTAGTCCTACTTCTTTTACCAGTCTATTAAAGAGACTTCCTTTAACATTATCGTTTGCTAAACCTTGAACAATAATAGCGCTAGATTGCACACCTACATTACCTGCCATTGCGGCAATAAGAGGTGTAAAGAAAAAGAGTTCTTTGTATTTACTTAATGCGTCATCATAACCTTCCATAATAAAAACACTACCCAATCCACCAAGTAGCCCTAGTATTAACCAAGGTAACCGTGCTTTGGTGAGTTCAAAAATGGTATCATCGGCTTCAACATCTTGGGTAATACCTGCCGCCAATTGATAATCTTTTTCTGCTTCCTCTCTAATAACATCTACAATGTCATCAATAGTAATTCTTCCTAAGAGAATTAGGTTTGTATCCACAACAGGAATGGCTTCCAAATCGTATTTTGTCATTATTTTGGCAACGTCTTCTACGTCTTCATTTACATATGCATAATCTACATTTTCAATATAGATATCAGCTACGCTTTCGGAATTTTTAGCTGTAATTAAATCTTTGAGCGAAAGTCTTCCAATAAGTTTTTCTTCTTTATTAATTACATATATGGAGTGTACTCTGGTGACATTTTTTGCTTGAGTTCTAATTCTTCTAAGGCAGCCAGCTACTGTCCAGGTATCATAAACTTTTATAAGTTCTTTGGCCATTAGCCCACCAGCAGTATCTTCATCATAGGCGCTAAGTTCTACAATATCTTGTGCATGCTCTTTATCTTGAATCTGTGAAATTACCCTTTTCGCTTTTTCGTCAGAAAGTTCTGCTATAATATCCGCTGCATCATCGGTATCTAACTCTTGTAACTCTTCGGCAATTTCTTTTGCCGAAAGGTTTTCCAAAATATCTTCCCGTAAGTCATCATCTAGCTCCGTAAGAACATCGGAAGTGGTGTCGCTATCTAAAATTTTAATTAAATAGGTTGCGTCTTTTAGAGATAGTTCCTCTAAAATTTCAGCAATATCAGCATAATGTACATCTTCTAAAAGGGCAAATAATCTTTTTACACTTTTTTTAGATACTAGTGTTTCAATTTGCTCAATAAGCTCGTCTGTAATTTTAAACGGAGTCATTTTCTATCTTCTGGGTTAGCATTATAAATTCGGATACACTTAGTTGTTCCGGACGCTGCCCAAAGATAACATCTTCTCTTAGATTATCAGATAAATTAAAGCTTTTTAGACTGTTTCTAAGTGTTTTCCTCCGCTGATTAAATCCTGTTTTAACAACTTTAAAAAAGAGTTTCTCATCGCAAGGTAAACTATAGTCTTTTTTACGTACCAAACGAAGTACGCCAGATTCTACTCTTGGTGGAGGGTCAAAAACATGAGGAGGGACTGTAAATAAATATTCTGCATCATAAAAAGCTTGCGCCAATACCGATAAGATACCATAGGTTTTGTTGCCTTCCTTGGCACAAATACGTTGGGCTACCTCTTTTTGAAACATACCAGAAAATTCGGGGATAAGATCTCTGAACTCTAATGTTTTAAAAACAATTTGTGTAGAAATGTTATAAGGGAAATTTCCAGAAATGGCAAATTGCTCTTTGCCAAAAATTTCAGGAATATTACTCTTAAGAAAATCTGCTTCAATAACAGTAAAAGCTTTAGCTTTGGTAATGTTTTTGGAATGTTCTACCGTAAAAGACTGCTTTAAAAAAGCAATGGAATCACGATCTAAGTCCATAGCAATAAGTGCCACATCTTTTTCTAGGATATACTTGGTAAGTACACCCATTCCAGGACCAATTTCTAAAACATTTGAGGTATGGTTAAGCAGTAATGCATTTGCAATATCTCTGGCAATCTCTTCGTCTTTAAGAAAATGCTGACCTAAAAACTTTTTTGCTTTTACTTTATTCATGTTTTTAGTTTTTTTACCTACTTCAAAGTAAGCTAATTTAAAAACAAAGAGCGTATGCGATAATACGTTCCTTTATTAAGTGAATTTTATAGATACTATTGTTGGTTATAGTATCTATTAATTATTGTTGGTTGTTCTGGTGTATGTTATCACATCCAGTTCTGTTCTAAAGGCTACAAATTTACCAGCAAAACGTTTCATGCCATCTGCACGTAATCTCTCTGCATCTTCTTTAAAATATTCATCTAACAACGCTTTGCTGTCAGTAGTATATTGAATAGAATAGGTAATTCCTCCCATTTCTTCTTCAATTACAACACGGCACATTTTAGCTTCAAAAAATTTGTTGGTAGCTAACATTTCAGGAATATGAATTTCTTTCATCCATAACATCCATTCGTCATTAATCTCTTCTTCTATGTTTATAGTTACGTTATATATGTACATGTACTTGTTTGTTAGTTGATGGCATCACCACGAAGTAAACGATATCTTTTTCTTGCTGGAACAAAATAAATGCTGTCTTCGTGATTAAAAATCAGTTTTTCGTAATATTCTTTTGCTTTTTCAATATCGTTAAACTGATTTTCATATAATTCTGCCAGTGCAAATATAGCATTGTCGGCAAGAATACCATCACCAAAAAACTCAATGATTTTTAAGTAATTATATTTGGCTTTTTCAAACTCTTGTTTTTCGATAAGCAATGCCGCTTGTTTTAGTAATGCTTCGTCTTCTATTTTTTCTCCTTTGTGCTGAATAAGAATGTCTTCGAGGATAGTAATGGCTTTTTCTTTTTTATTCTGATACGCTAATAGATCAGCTTTCGCATATTTGTTTAATGCTGTTTTGGTAGAATCTTCAGCTGCATTATCTGAGATAAGTAAACTCAGGTCCATAGCATCGTTTGCAATGAGTTGCGAGCTAGAGTTTCTTAATACCGTAAGTTGGGTTAATGCCCAGTCAAAATCTCCCTTATAAAAACTGGCTTGAGCAATTTTAAAACGTGCATTTTGTCCAGTAATATGATTTTTTAAAGCCTTTTGTACTTGAGAATAATAGATTAATGCTTGATTGAATTGCTCTTTATACACCAAGATATCAGCCAAAACGATTCTTACAGATGCTTTGGTATAACGATCTAATGGGAATTTTAATGCTTCTTTAAGTATTTTAATACCCTTTTTACTATTGTCTCTATGAAAGGTTAAATAGTTAGCATAGGATATTTGCAGTGGAATGGTAGAAGGGATTGTACCAAACTGTTCTAGTAAATCTGTATATTTTTTGTCTATTTCTGAATAGATTTTTTCATCCGCATTTTTTAAATCTAATGCAATTAGATCTAGGTGTGCTTGCTGCAATTCTTTAGCATCAACGCTATTTTCAATAATAAAGTTATAGATGTTTTTGGCAACATCAATGTTATTATTCTCTAAACAAACCGGAGCTAGTTTTATGATGCGAAGTAAGGATGCACCTTCTTCTCTTTTATAAATGGCTCTTTCTTGATTAAAAGCACTTCTGTATTGTTTTTGTTGAATAAAAAGCCAGCTTAATAAATCGTTCCACAATACATTGGGTTGGCTTTGTACTTTTTTAAGTAGTATTTTTTTTAAGGCAATATTGTTAGGAGATGTAGGGTCGTCTGTTATGTACTGGTTTGTACTTTTTAATACTGCTGTTTTTCTGGCCGCATTAATTTCTAAAAGGGTAATAAAACTAGTAAACATTTTTTCAATATCTCCTTGTTCTCCATAAATATTGGCTAATTGATAATTATAATCTGCCTTAGGATTAAGCTCCATTGTTTTTTTAAATGCTTTTACAGCATAATCTAACAAGGTGTAGCTTTTAAATTGATGTGCAATAGAATAGCCTATATTTGGGTTTTCCTCTATCTTTTTTAGTGCTTTGTTAAAATAATTGCTGGCTTCTATATTGTTTTTTTGCAAACTATAGTTTTGTCCTAAAACAATATATAACATTGGAAAAGCATTCTTTTTTTTAAGTAAGCTTTTTAACAAGTTTTCGGCATCTGTATAACGTTCTAATTGCTGATAAGTATCGGTAAGCATCAAAACATAGTCGGTACGCCTTTTGTTGGTTTTGACTATTTTTTCGAAATAAACAACTGCTTTTTTGTAATCACCATCATTATAGTATTGTTTGGCAAGAAATTCGTTCTGAGCAGATATGTTCTGGAACAAAAACAAGAATAAGATTACAAATAAGTATCGCATGGGCTACAGCTAAAGCATTTAGCCAAAGATAGTGTTATGAAGATTAATCCTCAAATTAATTGCTGTGACTTGCGTTAAAATGTAGTTAATCTATTGGTGTTAATGTGTTTTAGCCGTGATAGCAGCGGCAGCTTTTTGTGGTGTTAACCCAAAAACTATAGCGAATAGCGCGAAATAGCTTCAAAAAAAGAAAGCCCAAACACAAAGGCTTGGGCTACCAACAAATAATAGTGCTATTAATCAATTGAAGTACTTAACTGATTGTATTATTATGGCTGGGTTATAGTATTATATATCCTGCTGAGCTTTTAATAAAAAAAGTCAGTGCAAATTTTATGTTATTATTTGTGGGATGAAGTCCTTTAATTTTAAGCCTTAAAAAGGCCTAGAAATTAAAGGTTCTCAAATATAGAAATATAATCCTAAATAACAAACTTAATCTATAATACTAAAACCTGTATATGGAATTAATGCTTTAGGGATTTTAATTCCTTCTGGCGTTTGATAGTTTTCTAAGATCCCTGCTAGTACTCTTGGAAGTGCTAATGAACTACCGTTTAGGGTATGTGCTAAAACACTTTTTCCATCACTATTTTTATAACGTAGCTTTAATCTATTGGCTTGGTAATTTTCAAAATTAGATACAGAACTAATTTCTAACCAACGGTCTTGGGCGGTAGAAAACAGCTCAAAATCATAGGTAAGCACAGCAGTAAATCCTAAATCTCCACCACAAAGTCTTAAAACGCGGTATGGCAATTCTAGTTCTTTAAGAATATCTTTAATATGAGATACCATGCCATCTAATGCAGTATAAGAATTATCAGGATGTTCTATTCTAACAATTTCTACTTTATCAAATTGATGCAGTCGGTTTAGTCCTCTTACGTGAGCGCCATAACTTCCAGCTTCTCTTCTAAAACACGGAGTGTATGCAGTGCAACATATCGGAAATTGATCTTCGTTAAGGATTACATCTCTAAACATATTGGTAACAGGTACTTCTGCTGTTGGTATCAGGTACAAATCGTCTCCAGTAACATGATACATTTGTCCTTCTTTGTCTGGTAATTGTCCAGTTCCAAAACCAGAAGCTTGGTTTACCAAATGCGGTACTTGGTATTCTGTATATCCTGCTGCGGTGTTTTTATCTAAAAAATAAGCAATTAATGCACGTTGTAAACGGGCACCTTTGCCCTTATAAACAGGAAAGCCAGCTCCAGTAATTTTTGTTCCTAGTTCAAAATCGATAAGATCGTATTTTTTTGCTAGCTCCCAGTGTGGTAAGGCACCATCATGTAATTTTGGGATTTCTCCTTCGGCATAGATCTCTTCATTGTCTTCATCAGAATTCCCTTCAGGGACACTAGGATGAGGAATGTTTGGAATGGTGTACAACATATCTTGAAGCTCATCAGCTGTATTGGTAAGGGTATCGCCAAGATCTTTTGTTTTTGCCTTTAAATCAACAGTTTGTTGTTTTAATTCATTTGCTTTTTGAGCTTCTCCACTTTTAAAGAGCATTCCAATTTCTTTGGAAATTTTATTAGAGTTAGCTAAGGTATTGTCTAGTTCGGTTTGTAGTTTTCTACGTTCTTCATCTAGCGCAATAACGGTAGTGATAACAGAAGTAGCGTCAAAATTTCTTTTTGCTAACGCTTTTATAATTTCTTCTTTTTGGTCTCTAATAGTTTGTATTTGCAACATGCTTCCTTAAAATTTAAGCACAAATTTAATAGAAATACTGGGATAGCGCCCTAAAACAAGTATTATTTTTGAAGTGAGATCTCTTCTTTTTTTGAAGGAAGAATCCAATTGTGGTGTTTAAAATGTTGCCATTCTTCAGTTGCCAAATCTACAGAGCTATCTATAAGTTTTTGATAAGGTTTGCCATTGACGCTTATAGTGCAAAAAGCATATACTGCGGCATCTACACCGTCTTTTTTAAACTCTTTTTTTAAAAACTGAGCAAATTGCCATATCATGTCTGGTTTAGAACTTATGGCTCTAAGTTGTTTGGAAGACAGGTACTTGCTAGGGTAGACTGTTTTTTGTGATGTACTGTTTTTGTCTTTGACTATAAAATGCAAATTCCCTCGTTTTGATCTTAGCATCATTCTCCAGCTCATTCTATGGCCTTCTTCTGTCCATAAAATATTGTCTTTTATAATCCAGTGCCTCAATGGAAGTAGCAGTTGTATTGTAAAAAAGAGACCTGCAAAAATAAGGGCAATATTTTTGTTTTTCGGGAGTATAACCTCAGTATTATTATAAAGTGGTTTTTTCTTTAAAAAGATGCGTTGAATGGTTTTTCCATCAAAAAAGAATAGACATAATGCCAGTCCTAGGTATGGAAAGATGCCTACTTGGAAAACAATAGAATTGAAGAGGTGAAAAAAGATTGCGGCCGCAAAGGCAATTTTACGGCTTGGCTTCCAAAGTAAAGCAATTGCGATAAGAAGGTCGAAAAATAATCCACCATAAGCGATAAAATAATGAAACCAGTGTTGCTGCATTAGCGATCCTATAACTGGATAATTGGATTTGCCTGCTAATAAAATTTTGATAAAAGTAAGGTCTAGCCAATCAGGATATAGTTTAGCAATAGCAGCATAGCTGTATACAATAAGAATTTGTAATACCAAGGCATATTTTGCCCATTGAGGCATGCTTATTTTTTTTATACTAGGATTTTTTTTACTGTCTAATGAAAAATAGTTGCTAGCGGGTAAGGCCAGCATGATAAGACATATAATAATCAATAAATAATAATGATTGTTATAAGAGCTTTTTTGCATTAAGTACGTGATGGTCCATAATAGGGTAAAAGCGCTTAGGCTATATCTGTATTTAAAGCCCAATGCTACAAAAAGGCCACAAATACCCATAATAAGGTAATAAATATACATGCCATAACCAGGTAGTGGTTGTAGCCATTCAAAACCAATAAAAGTAAAAGTGAATTCTGGAGTAATAAAGGCTCTTTTGACCCAACCAGTGAAAATTGCTCCTACAGCTTCTAAAAACAATAAACTTCCAAAGATAATTCTAAAGACAATTAATGCGCTATTATCTACTTGTTTATAGAGTATTCTGTGAAGTTTCATAATTGGCGATGATTAGTTTGGATTGCTGTTGATCTGCATCTAGTTGATTTTTAAGCTCATCAATAGAGTTGAATTTTTGCTCATCTCGTATTCTAAAAATAAGGTCTATTTGTAGTGTTTTGCCATAAAGATCATCATTAAAATTAAAAAAATGAGTCTCAATAGTTTTACTTTTTCCATTTACAGTAGGGCGCATTCCAATATTCATCATTCCAAAAATGGTAGTATTGTTAATGTTGGATTTAACAACATAAACTCCATCTTTAGGGATCAATTTGTAGTTTTCTTCTATATGCAGGTTTGCAGTGGGGAAATTTAGTTTTTTTCCTAGCCCTTCTCCTTTCACAATAGAACCAGTAAGCATATATTCGTATCCCAAAAAGTTGTTGGCACTGGTAATATCACCATTTAATAGTGCTTTTCTTATTTTGGTGGAGCTTATGGATACATCATTAACTTCTTCAACACCAATTTCTTCAACTTCAAAGTTAAAGGTACTACCATATTCTCTTAAGTCTGTAATATTTGCGTTTCTGTTTCTTCCAAAACGATGGTCATAACCAATTATTATTTTTTTTATACCCAGGCTATTAACCAAAATATCCCTAACAAATGCTAAGGCAGAAAGCCTTGAAAATTCTTTGGTAAATGGGTGAATAATTAAATGAGCTAAGTCTAACTTTTCTAGTATCTTTTTCTTTTCGTCAATAGTATTCAGTAATTTAATATCTGAATCTTGTTGCAGTACCATTCTTGGATGAGGGAAAAAAGTAAGTAATGAAGCGGATAGCTTTTCCTTTTTTGCATTAGCAATTAAACGGCTTAGAATTTTTTTATGACCCAAATGCACGCCATCAAAAGTACCTATAGTAATTATAGTGTCTTTTTCTTCGATGAAGTTTGTTATGCCCTTATGTGTTTTCACTAATTTTAACGAATAAATGCTAAAACTTAAGCCCGATTCTGTATATTTAGAATCTTAAATCTTAAGATAATGACTGCAAACTTACGCTATGTTTTATCAATTTTCATAATTTTTATCGCATTAAATGTAAGCGGACAAGCTAACTATTGGAAGAAAGTTACTGTTGCAGAAAAATCACAACAAAAAATAAGGTTAAATAAAGGGAATAACGATGTACAAAAATTTCGATTAGAAAGCGCGTTGTTTTTAAAAACACTACCAAAAACAGCCACTGATGCTAATGAAACTGTGAAAATGTATTTTCCAGATAATCAGGGTCAATTACTACTTTTTAATGTAAAAGAGACTTCGGTTTTATCTGCAGATTTATCTAAAAAATATCCAGGGATAAAATCGTATTCAGGATTCGGAATAGCTAATAAAAATTTGAAAATAAAATTTAGTCTTGCTGCAGATGGAATTCAGGCTACCATGCGTAAATCGGATTCTGGAACCTTAATTTTTATTCAAAAGCAAAAAGAAAACACATCGGACTATGTTGTTTATACTGCTGCTTCTAAACTAAATAAAGATGAATTTCTATGTGAAACTAAGGAAGAAATATTTGGTAAAAAAAGTTTTTCAGCCTTGTCTTTTTCTGATCAAAAACTGAGAAAATTTAAAATTGCCATTTCAGCTTCTGGAGAGTATACAGCTTATCATGGCGGAACGATTGTAGGAGCATTGTCAGCCATAAACGCAACCCTAACAAGAGTGAATGAAGTTTTTGAGAACGAATTGGCTATTACCTTGGAGTTGGTTGCAGATAATGATAAGGTAATTTATACAGATGCGGCAACAGATCCTTATACAGGCAGCTTTAGTTCGGAAGTTCAGACTGCTATTGCTACAGAAATTGGTGCTTCAAATTATGATATTGGACATTTGTTTCATAGAACCACAGGAACTAATGAAGGAAATGCTGGTTGTGTTGGTTGTGTGTGTGTAAACGGACAAAAAGGAAGTGGATATACTGCGCATAACAATCCAGAAGGAGAAGCTTTTGATATCGATTTTGTAATTCATGAACTTGGACATCAGTTTGGTGCAAATCATACTTGGTCTTATGAAAATGAAGGAACGGGAGTGCAAGTAGAACCTGGTAGTGGCTCAACAATAATGGGCTATGCTGGTATTACTGGTGCAAATAATGTACAGGGTAGAAGTGATGCTTATTTTAACCATAAAAGCCTAGTGCAGATTTCGGAATATATCTCTACTACGAGTTGTGCAACAGAAATAACGCTAGTAAATACGGCGCCGGTAATTACAGGTGTGGGTAGTTATTTTATTCCTGTTGAAACTGCTTTTATGTTGGATGGAGTGGCAACAGATGGCGATGGTGATGCACTTAGTTATTGTTGGGAGCAGATAGATGATGGCGTGGTTACAAATGTTAATTTTGGACCAGAACGGATTTCAGGAGCTAGTTTTAGATCATTAGCGCCTACAACAGAAACCAAGCGGTATTTCCCAAAACTAGCAAGAGTTGTTGCTGGTGTGCTTACCGAAGAAAATCCGATTATAAATTCAGATTGGGAAACACTGTCCACTGTTGGAAGAGATTATAATTTTGCTTTTACTGTTAGAGATAATAATAGTGCTGGTGGACAAACTGTTTCTGAGCTTTCGAGAGTTACAGTAGTTCAGCAATCTACTCCATTTAAGGTAACTTCACAACAGATAGAAACAACATTAGTGGCAGGAAACAGAGCAACTGTTACTTGGGATGTTGGAGCTACTAATGAAGCTCCGATTAATACCTCTATGACGGATATTTTGTTGTCCATAGATGGTGGAATAACGTTTCCAATTGTTTTGGGACAAGATATAATTAATGATGGTAGTCATGATGTGCTTATTCCTGGTGGTATTGCAACTACAACTGCAAAGCTAATGGTAATGGCAAGTGACAATGTGTTTTATGCTATAAATGATGGAGAAATAACAATTGAAGAATCGGAAGTGGTACTTAATTTTTCAGAACTGTCATTTGAAGCTTGCCAAGGTGTGGATAAACTAATAAGCTTTCAGTACGATACCTACCTAGGTTTTTCTGAAGAAAGCACTTTTAGTATTTCAGGAATGCCAGTAAATTTAGTTGCTAATTTTTCGCCAGTTAGTACAATGGTAGATGGGACTAATATTGATATTACTTTTTCTAATACAGCGAATGTAGCTTTAGGTGATTATACGATTACTGTTATTGCCACTTCAGCTTCGGTAACAAAAAGTATTGCAATTGATTTTTCAGTTCAGGATGCAACTTTTGCTACCGTTCCATTGTTGTTACCTGTTGATGGTGGAACCGATGTTTTTTTTAGCACTTCTTTGCAATGGGAAGAAGTAAGCGGAGTTACCAATTATGATATTGAAGTTGCCACAGATATAGGGTTTTCATCCATTGTTTTTTCAGGGAATAGTATAATTAATTCTTATGATATAGATGGATTAGCTGATAATACGATCTATTTTTGGCGAGTGAAACCAAAAAATGCATGTGGAGAAGGTGTTTTTGGAATAGCTAGAAGTTTTACAACAGCAACAAATAACTGTATTGATGCAAACGGAGTGGCTTTGCCTAAAGAAATAGCGGTAACTGGTACACCTACTGTTGAGGTAAGAACTACTGTTTTGGACGATCTACTGTTGAGCGATATTGATGTTAATGTTGCTATTACTCATAGTTTTTTGGGAGACCTCACTATTTGGTTAGAATCTCCGTCTGGAACAAAGGTATTGCTAGTTGCTGGCACCTGTAGCTATGGAAAAAATATAGGAGCAACTTTTGATGATAGTGGAGCCACTATTGTTTGTGGGGGCACTCCAAATATAAGTGGTACCGTAAAACCTGTAAGTGCATTAAGTGCTTTTTATGGAGAACCTACCAAGGGAGTTTGGAAACTTATTATTAGTGATAGCGCAAGTCAAGATGGTGGTAGTGTTACAGGTTTTAGCCTGGCTATTTGCGGTGGAGGTACATTAAGTTTAGATTCTGATAATGATGGTGTGCCCGATGCAATCGATAATTGTCCAGGAACGCCTGTTGATGTTTTTGTTGATGTACAGGGATGTCAAATTTATAAATTGGAGGCAAGTAATTTTTTGGTAAAAGCTATTGATGAAATTTGCAGTAGTAGTAATAATGGTAGTATAGAAATTACAAGCGAAAAAGGAGAATTACTTAATGAGTTAACAATTACTGATGGAGTCGTAGTAATTAATGATAGTTTTGGCGCTTCCTATAAAAGTACTGCTCTTGAAGCTGGCAATTATACGGTATGTATTACTGCTAAAGATGGTGCTATTACTTATGAAGAGCGATGTTTTGAAGTTGTAATTGATGAGCCACCAGCCCTAAATGTTAGTGCTAGGGTAAACAAGGAGCAATTGTCTTTAGGTTTATCAGGAGGAGAAATGTATAATGTAGCGCTTAATGGTATTATTACACAAACTGATGCTGCTAAATTGGAATTGAAATTAAGTCCAGGCTATAATTCATTACGTGTTACAACAGCTAAAGAATGCCAAGGAGTATACGTTAAGGAATTGTTTTTTATTGATGCTCCAATAGTATATAGTAATACAAGTTCTAAAACAGTAACTATTGCCTTGCCAGAGAAAGATGAGCAATTGCAAATTAAATTATATACTTTGGGTGGTAAATTTGTGAATGAAATAAAAAACATTGATACTTCTGGTATAGAATCTATAATTGATATTTCTAGATTATCAACGGGTGTCTATTTAATGCAAGTTAAGGGTAAGACTGTTGATGCTACCTATAAGGTGGTAAAATTATAAAAGAAGGATGTTGAGAAATAAAAAATATGGATGTTTGAAGCGTTATTTTTTGATGATGCTCTCTTTGTTTTTTTTGTTAGGCTGTTCAAGTGATGACGATTGTCCAGAGTTATCAAAGACGTCATTGGTGTTTCCTGAAGAAAACTCAGAATGTACTACAGGTGATAAAATAAGTGATACAGAAAGTAATGTTACTTTTAAATGGATCAAGGTAGATGGTGCTGCAAAGTATCGTTTAAATGTGAAAAATTTGCAGAGTGAAGAAGTGGAAGTTTTTACGACTACAGCCATTTCATTTGCTGTTGTTTTAGAAGGAGCAACACCATATTTGTGGTTTGTAGAGTCCTTATCAAACGATGTTAATGTTACCGCTATTAAAAGTGATGAATGGCGATTTTATAACGCTGTTGAGGGGCAATCTTCTTATGCACCTTTTCCTGCTGAGATTGTGTTTCCTAAATCTGGAGCTACAGTTATTAGTGATGGAAGTGGAACAGTTGGTTTAGAGTGGAAGGGGGCAGATGTAGATGATGATTTGGTGAGTTATTCTGTGTATTTGGATACTTCCAATCCGCCAATTACACCTGTTGCAACAGCAATTACTGTCGCTAATGCAAAAACGGGAGTATTAGCAGGTACTACATATTATTGGAAAGTGATTAGTATAGATAGTAAAAACAACCAATCTGATTCTGGAGTATATCAGTTTGCAATAGAATAGGTTTTTGTGCTATTTTATGAGAAAGTTACTTGTGTCAAAAAGAACTAACAGTTCTTTATTTTCCATTAAAAGTACTCATGGTAATTGATAATCCAGTAAGTACAAAAGATTTTACGAGTGCAATTCCTGTATCTAAACGTTCTTGAAGCTGCTTTTTTTCGTTTTCATCCCATTTTCCTAATACATAATCTATTTGTCTGCCTTTAGAGAATTCTGCACCAATTCCGAATCTAAATCTAGCATATTTAGCTCCTAGTATTTGCTGAATGTCTTTTAGACCATTGTGTCCTCCATCACTTCCTTTTCCTTTAAGGCGAATACTGCCAAAGGTAAGGTTAAGGTCGTCGGTGATAATAAGCAGGTTTTCTAAGGGAATTTTTTCAGTTTCCATCCAATATCGAACGGCTTTACCACTAAGATTCATATAGGTAGAAGGCTTGATAAAAATAAATGTTCTTCCTTTTAGTTTATAAATAGCCTTACTTCCAAGTTTAGCACTTTCAAAACTAAAACTCTCTTGTTTGGCAAATTCATCTAACAGTTTAAAACCAATATTATGTCGTGTTTCATCATATTCACTTCCAATATTACCGAGACCTACGATTAAAAATTTTTTCATTGCAAAAGATTAGAATTTTATGAATTGCTATCAATGGGTAAAAATAAAAAAAGCATCCTTAAAAAAGGATGCTTTGGGTCTTATAAAAAAGAAAAGACTATGCTTCTTCTTCAGTTGTTTCTTCTTCAGAAACTTCTTCTGTTTCGTCAGTATCCAATGCCATAGAAGCTCTAGATTTTCTAACTTGAATAACAACAGTGTTGTCTGGGTGCTGGAATGAGAAATTTTCACTATCTAAAGTAGTAATGTATAATTTGTCTCCAATAGCTAGGTCAGCAATATCAGCTTCGATAAAATCAGGTAAGTTAGCAGGAACTGCTTTTACTCTAAGTTTACGTTTGTTGATACGTAATGAACCACCATCCATAACACCTTTAGCGCTACCTTTTGTGATAACTGGGATATCCATAGCAATTTCTTTGTCTTCAAATAACTGATAGAAATCTACGTGTAAGATTTTGTCTGTTACTGGGTGAAACTGAATGTCTTGTAAAACTGCATCGAAAGATGTACCATCTTCTAATGCTATTACAACAGTATGCGCATTAGGAGTGTATACTAAACCTTTAAATGCTAATTCTTCAGCTGAAAAGTGAACAGATTTACCACCTCCGTATAAAACGCAAGGTACCTTTCCAGCATTACGTAAGGCCTTAGTTGCTACTTTACCTACGCTTTCTCTTTGAGATCCATTAATTGTAATTGACTTCATTTGTATATATAAATATTAATAATTGACTACATTATAAATTTGTCACTGATAGAGGTATTTTCATTCACTCTTTTCATAACATCAGCAAATAATTCGGCGCAAGTTAACACTTTTATTTTTGATGACTCCTGTGTTAGCGGAATAGTATCTGTTGTTATGAGTTCTTGCAGTTTAGAATCTTCTATTCTTTTATAGGCATCACCAGATAAAATAGGGTGAGAACAGATTGCTCTAACGCTAAGAGCACCACGTTCCATCATTAAATCTGCAGCTTTAGTAAGTGTACCTGCGGTATCTACCATATCATCTACCAATACCACATTTTTACCAGTAACGTCTCCAATAAGCTCCATATGAGAAATAATATTTGCCTTTTCTCTTTGCTTGTAGCAGATTACAACATCACTTTTTAATGACTTAGAATAGGCATAAGCTCTTTTAGAACCACCCATATCAGGAGAAGCAATGGTTAGGTTATTTAGATTAAGACTTTTTAGGTATGGTAAAAAGATAGTAGAACCAAATAGGTGATCTACTGGTCTTTCGAAAAAACCTTGAATTTGATCAGCATGCAAGTCCATAGTAATAATACGTGTTGCACCTGCGGTTTCTAAAATGCTAGCTACCATCTTTGCAGCAATAGGTACTCTAGGTTTGTCTTTACGGTCTTGTCTTGCCCATCCAAAATATGGAATAACAGCAGTAATATGTCTTGCTGAAGCTCTTTTTGCAGCATCAAGCATCAATAACAACTCCATTAAGTTTTCAGAACTAGGATTTGTAGATCCAATTAAGAAAACACGTCTTCCTCTGATTGATTCTTCAAAAGATGGTTGGAATTCTCCATCACTATATCTATTGAAAATAATGTTTCCAAGGTCAGTACCATATGATTTAGCTATTTTTTTTGCTAAAGCTGTACTTTGTGTACAAGCAAATATTTTTGGTTCGGGTAAGTTGTTGGTCATCTTTAATACGGTGTAAAAGAATTAGTTGCTGTTATTTTCTGTGAATTTTGCTGCAAATTTAAGGATTTATTTTTGTTGAAAAATATAAATGTTGCATTTTTTTGGTTTCATAACCAATATTTTTTTTAGTTTTGCAGTCCATTAACTGCTCGAGTGGTGGAACTGGTAGACACGTTGGATTCAAAATCCAATTCTTTCGGGAGTGTGGGTTCGATTCCCACCTCGAGTACAAAGACCCTTTTTAATCAATTGATTATTAAGGGTTTTTTCTTTTTAGATGTTTTGAAAAGTCGATATTTTGCCGACCATATTAGAATTTACTTCAATTGCTTGTACTACAGTGAATATATAGTGTTTTCGGATTTTTTGTTTTAAAGAATGACAACCATTCAATAATAATGATGTTTTCTTTCTAAGGAGTTTTAAAAAGGTTGCTCTTTTGTAAAGATTGAAATTCATTATATTTGGATCAGTAATGCGTTGCCAGTATTACAAACATTTTGAACAAAACAAAAGGGAGCTTTGAACATCCCTTTTTTTCGTTTTGTATAATTAGGCAATGGCAATTATCTTTATGTATGTAGCTCATTAAAAAAAACTGTATGAAAATTGAATTATTGGAAACTACCAAACAAGTAATAGCCCAAGGACATACGAGAACGGGAAATATTGAAATTGATGTGGAGGTAAATATTTTTAATAAACTTATGAAAGAGAGTCCTACCTATGTCTTCAACAATAAAGAATATTTTATAAGTAAAACTACACACTTTGATATTGTCAAATCTTTTTTTTATAGCCATAGTTCATCCAGATGGCGTACAAAACAAACCATCAAAGTGTTAAAAATTAACAACGTAATTCTTGGAGAGTTTGTGGTTTTTCTAGAAGAAACATTAGGTAACCATCACAGATATAACAAAAGGGGTAAGAAAACAAATTACACATTTTTAAATGATTTAAAAAAAAGAGCAGGTAAACCCATAACACATAAAACTCAAAAAGAGAACAACCTTATGTCTAGCTTGGAAGTATTAAGAAACTGGAAAAATGAATATTTAGATATTTCGGATGAAACTCTTTTAGACTTCATACATAAGAACATCGATTTTCCATACACAAGAGATACGTTAAGATTTAAATATTATGACATAAAAAAAATTGAGAAAAAATAGCGTTTAAAAAAAATAAACATAAGCAATTATAAGTTATACAACCAATTTAGCCTTGATTCTTTTGTGGTGTTTTGCACCTTTTTGTCTTTTTTAACGGTAATAAATAAGTAATTGCCGAGCTATAAAAGTGTATTAACTTTGTTTCAAACAAAAAAGGCATAAGTTTCACATAAGTAAAATCGAATGCCCTTTGATCTGTAGTGATTTCAAAGGTACGATAATTTATGTGGGACAGCCATTATTAAATTATTTTACTATGAAACAATTGCAATTTGTAGGTATTACCCCTATTGAAGTAGCCGACTTAATAGATGAGCGGTTAAACAAAAGATTTACTGAGTTAAAAAAATCTTTTCAGCCAAAAGAACAATCTGTTTATCTTACTAGACAGGAAGTTGCTAAAATGCTTAGCGTAGATTTGTCAACTATTCACAACTGGAGCAAACGCAAAATCCTACAACCTGTCTCAATTTGTTCACGTGTATATTTTAAGCGTTCTGAAGTAGAAAACGCCATTGTTAAACTAGAAAATTAAGAACAATGGCAGCGCAGAAAAAACAAAGAAAAGATAGCTTAGCGCTATTAAAGAGCTATGTTCAAAAATCAAAATACATAGCGGTTCATGAACAGAGAACAGTATGCGAAAGCTTTGGTTTACCTTATGTAAAATCAATTTTCAGAAATGAGTACAGACAACGGTTCTACAATTATCTACACGAATATACTACAACAGTTGCGGATACCAGCAACACAACTAGTATGCCAGAAAAACTTCTATGTTATTTCAAAGCCACATTAGAAAAGAAAGGGCAGCTTAAGCTTATAGGTATTGGAGTTTGCCCAGACACCTACTCTGGGGGTGTACAGTTTCTTTCTACGAATAAAGATAAATGGACAAGAAAGGTTTAGATATGAAAATACAAATATTTGAATCTTCGGGATTGAGTTTAATAGATGGCAATGTATTTGCAAATAGAAAGCAGTTAAAAGAGCTTTATAATGTACCAAGAAAAACATTAGAAGCTAGCATCTCAAAGCTTAAAAATGATGGTCTTATCATAGGGCGAAATCTCGCCATATCCTCAAAAGATGAATCAAGAGAGAATAACACAGAAGTTTACAACTTAGATGAAATAATATCAATAGGTTTCAGATTAAGAAGCGAGGTAGCTATAAAGTTTCAAAAATGGGCAAGGGAGATAATTAAATCCCAATTAGTAAAGGCTTACGAAGAATTACGGATACAGCAGGCACAGCTAGATTATTTCTGGGACAGAGAGGATGTTAAAGACTTGTACCAGTGAGAAAGGCTATATCAAAATTAGAAGGACTGTCGTTAAAAACGTCAGTACTAAGCTTATTCATGGTAGCGCATTAAAGCGTATTATGGAAAGCTATGATTATTTGACATAACAACGTCGGACTATAAAAACACATTAGAAAAAGGGGAAGAGCTTTACAATAGTATTGCTCTTAACTCCCCTACTGTGGGTATAGACATTACTATTTGGTTTGATTATTATAAAAATGATAAAACAGATTTTCAAAAGATTTGTTTGTTGGGGTATTTAGCAATTAAAAATATTCTACAAAAGAATGCCTATTGCAAAATAAGCAATAAGTACTGGTTGTCTAGAATGGATGGTAAATCACGGGTAATTAACGATTTTAATGAACTGTCTAAATCTTTGCAAAAATACGTTGTAAAATATCAATTAAGAAAAATAAAGGGGGACTTGAAAGAAACTGGAATTTAAAAACAGTATATAGCCTAGGGTTTAATGTCAACTTTAGTATGAGTTTGGATAGCTTAGCATACTAGGTGCTGTAAAGAAGAAAGGTAAATCAAGACAAAGCATTGAAAAAAAAATGGAAAAAAAACAGTAAGAATTGGTAAGATTTAAAAACCTACAGTAAAACAACACTATAATTACAATGTTAAAAGTCGAAAATCAGCCTGTTTTTCTTTCCCCACTTAACTTTAGAATAATTAGAGGTTTTAAGCAGCCCAAATAAGTGAAGCTTGAAGTCATACCATTTACTACCATCGTAATGAATGGAATTTTCAACTTTTTCTAGCTCACCTTTAATACGGTAAACAATCTCATCATCAATATGATTTGCAGCTTCTAGGATGTCCATTATGTTGTTGATACCTTTTTTTTCAGGCTCAAAGAGATTAGGAATTCGACCGTCACCTTCAAAACCAGTTCTAAAAATTGTATTTAATCGTTTATAAGTGTCGGACTCTTTATTTATCATTTAGAAAATATAAAAGTTATTTTTTTACTCGTACATACCATGTTAATAAAATGAATATAATAACTGAGTATATTAAATAAGAAAAATTAGGTTGAGGAGCTCGCATATTAATGTTAGACATTATTAATATCTCGTTAATAGCTGAACCTACTAGCAAACTGATAAGAATTCTAAAAAAAGTATTTTTTAATTTAAACATAAATCAAAATTAATAAAATTACGAATTAAAACAAACCTCACCTTTCAAAAATAAATAATAATGAAACAACTAGAATCAATACCCCAAAATCAACATAGAAATGTCAGAATAAGAAAAAACACAAGGAAGACCATTCTCTAACACAAAAAGAGTAGAGTGTGCATTAAAACTGCTTATTTATCTTTCAGTGTTTAGAATGATTACATAAATAGGCGAACACCTCAGCATCCATAATAAAAGAGTGTTTCGACATCGCTATATGTGTGCGAGTATCATTTTACTTTTCACTTTATAAGACCAATTGCAATTAAAGTTACATTCTATTTTTGGTTAATCATCCTCGCACACACACATATCGTTTCGATTTTCCTTCTTGCCCTAAGAGCACTGTAGGCTGAGGTTAAGCGTGTTATGAGAAAGGTAAAAATATAGAACCTGACAAAGCCTAACATTTTAAAACTTGTATTGTTCTACGAATGCCTAAGTTTTAAAGATAAAATTCAGCTTAGCTAATGCTTGCAAATGCTAACATTCAGGATTGTTGTCTTTTTATCATGACGAACAACAAACGCATCAGAAATAATATTCGTCGTCATTAATCATTTAATCATCGATACATAATTAACATTCAGCGTATTGGAAACCGCATTTTTTAGGGTTTCGTTACTTTAACTAATATCCTCATTATTAGTCGGTAATTATAACAATCTGAATAAATCTACTATGTCAAGATTTAAGCGTATTATTTCAAATGCAATACAGCCAAAAATAGTTTTAAGTATTGGTTCTAAGTTTATAACACACTATAAAAAAATAGAACTAAAACAAAACATAAACGAACATCATACTTTTAAAGTAATACTAGACCATGATGTTATTGAAAAATATGGATCACATACCCTTGATAAATCTAAAGAATGGCTGTCAGAATCTATGACGATCAGTTTTGGTGATTTGGACTTCTTAGGAACAATAACACAGGTAAAAATGTCACATGATGATGGCTTTGATGGAGACATTATCATCTCTGGATTTTCGCCAACTATACAACTAGAAGCAGGTAATCATACCCAATCTTGGGTTGGAAGAAGTTTAAATACTATAGTTAATGATGTTGTTAGGGATGTTAATCTTCATGTTGCTATAAAACCAACATATCAAGAACCAATAGCTTATGAAGTGCAATACAATGAAAGTCATTTTCATTTTCTACAACGCTTAGCCAAAAAATATAACGAATGGTTCTTTTATGATGGCACACAATTATGTTTTGGAAAACCTAAATTGGAAAAACCAGTAGCCATACAATACGGTGCAGACATGCTAAGTATTTCTTTAAAAATGGAAACTTTTGCGAGTAGAAAAAAACAGATTTCTTATGTTGCTATGCAAGATAATTTATTGACTGATAAAACCAGAGATACGATAAAGGGACTTAATGAACTTGCTGATGATGCTTTTATTGCTTCCAATTCGCTGTACACTATTATACCAAAAGATCATTCCCCATCATATGTAGAGGATAAAATGCGTATTGATAGGGAACTAGAACGGACACAGTCTGCTGCTGTAGCAGAGGGCAATACCTTAGAAGCTAAGAGTAGTAGGGTTGGAATAGGGTTAGCAACAGTATTAAAAATAAGCGCAGCACGATTTAAAGATGTTACATTTGATATGGGAAGCATGACTCAATTTAGCATCAAGAAGAAGGTGAATTTTGATGTTAAACAATATGGCGAGTACCTTATTACTGGAATAACCCATAAAGCCGAAAGTAACTTTGTGTATAGTAATGAAATTACCGCATTAGCTGGTGGATTGGATGTTTTGCCACCTCCAAAAGTAACAAGCCCAATTGCTGAGCCTCAACTTGCTGAGGTTATAAAAAACAATGATCCAAAAGGACAAGGAAGAATACAAGCTCGGTTTTTATGGCAAGATGGTGTTATGCAAACCGATTGGATTAGAGTAATGACACCCGATGCAGGGAAAACAAAAGATCATAATGAAATAAGAGGAAACCTTGTTATTCCAGAAGTTGGCGACCAGGTTATGATAGGTTTTGAATATAACGATCCCAATCGACCTTTTGTAATGGGAAGTATGTATCATGCCAATAATATTGAAAAAGGACTACACAACAGAAACAGTATTATTAGTCGCACGGGATCAAGAATGATAATGGACGATAATGATGGGAGCATACAGCTTACTGACAAAGGAACAGTAAACATGAAGTTTGACGGCAAAGGCAATGCCACAACCTATGTAAGTGCTAATAACAATTTACATACTGGAGCAACACATAACGTAAATGTAGGAGCAACAAGAGAACAACCTGCCCAAGCCACTTTTAAAATGGATAAGGATGGTAATATTTTATTGGACAGTAAAACCAGCATTACTTTTAAGGTTGGCGGCAATAGCATTACCATTTCTGAAGAAGGTATTATTGCCAAAGCAGAAAAAGGAACTATAGAAAACCATACCAAAGAAGGCGACATTATTATTGCTGCTAAAACTGATGTTAACATTTTAAGTGAAACAGCAAATGCCTCCATAAAAGGTAGTGTTAATACTAACCTAGGAGGAGGAAGCAAAGCGATAGTTACTGGAGGAAAAGTAGAAATTAATAAAGGCTAAACCATGCAGACAAAAAAGGAATTAGCCCCAGAAATTAAGCATTCAAAAACCTATAGTATTTCTATCATGCAACGTTCTAAAATGGGTGGTGTTTGTAGTGAAAACAGAATCGATTTAAAGGTTAAAAAACAACTTATAAGGCAGAACAAAAAAGGTTACGTCTATGTTTTAGAGGTATTAGAACGTAAGCAACATCCCCTTGAAGGCATTAGAGCAATGGAAAATGATATTGCGCTTTTACAGCAAAAACTAGAAATACAAACAGATTTTAAAGGGGAGATTATTCAAATCCTTAACCTATATCCTATTAAATCTCTCTGGTTATGGGAAAAACAAAAAAGCAAATTTCTAAAACGACATAAAAGTGAAAAATCAGCCTATAAAGTAAGCACAGAAATAGACAAGATACTAGAAGACAATGCCTTGTTTACCGCAATTTTTAAACAATCAGAAATGGCAACGCTTTTATTTCCTGCACTCTACCAAAAGCCAATGGAAGTAGGTGAGCAGTACATCTATAAAAAAAACATTGAAGATTTTTTTTCGGACATACCATTACCATTAGAAATCACAACAACATTAAAAAAACATGAGGATTCTAAAAAGCAAAAATCTAATTACGAAATAGTAAAAAAGGATAGCTCCAACAAAGGAAAAGCACAGGTATTTAGGTCTGGAACACTTGCAGAAGAATTTGATAGAAAAGCAGTGAAAAAATACTTTAGAAAACTTGCTGACAATTACAAACTAGCAGTAGATGTGGCAGCTAAATATATGGAAACCTACGATTTTGACAACAAGCATTTTGTTGACCATGCAGGACAGTTATTATCAGTCCAGATAAAAGGGCTGTTTTCTTTTGAACAAGTAGTACGCGTTAGTGCCATCAACTATTTAAATGCGGACTTATGAGCGGAAAAAAATATGTGCCAGAAGGCATTTACTTGGTTTGCGATAAAGGCTCAAAAATGTCGGAGCTCAAAAGCTTTTCTTATAAAGAAACAACCTTGTTCGATGAGAACATGTGTACCATATCTGATAAGAAGCTAAATATTAATTTCGATAATTTTGGTTCTTGCGCCTGCAATAACTATAAAACGTGTACAGCACCAGTTACCGATTGGACAAATTTTACCGATAGCATAACGCTAGGTGGTAACGAACTTTTATTAGAAAATAGCGAACTGCCTTGCACCTTAGGAGGCACTATAAAAATCTATTATTCCATGCAGGCAGCTATGGCAGCCGTGCAAGAACGAAAAAAGGGCTTTTGGGGCTCGCTGTTTAGTTCAGTCTTAGAAGTGCAGCAAACAGTAGTAGATTTTGAAATAGGTGTAGCAAAAGGATTGTGGAAAGGTTTAAAAGGAACTGTAGTTGGTATTTATGATTTAACTGTATGGGCAGGAAAACACACCGTGCCGTATATGCTCTTAAATCCTTCTGGATATGCAGAGCAGTTGCAAAAAGACAAAGAGACCTTTACAGCAATAGGTAATGCCGCAAAAAAAGGAGGTACATGGGTGTATCGGAATTCGTCAATAAACCTTATTACAAATCCAGCGGATTATGCAGCTGCCCAGCAAGAAAATGCCGTTATGATGGGCAAGCTCTATGATAAGGCTAGTGAAATGAATGCCGAAGAATGGGGAGACTTTACAGGGCAAGTCCTTTTTGAAGTAGGATTAGAAGTTGCTACGGTAGGAGCTGCATCTGCCTTAACCGCAGTAAAAGTAGCTGATAAAACTGTTGATGTAGTTAGAGCAATAGACAAACTAGATGATTTGGCAGACGGCGTAAAAGCCCTTGATAAAGCTGATGATATTATAGATGGCACAAGACTTCCAGAGCTACCTGATGAGTTGGGGGATGTGGTTCATTTTGAAGGCTTAAGACCTGCAGACTTTGGAGTGTCAATGCTTGCTGATAATCCTGAATTATTAAAAATATGGAATGACACTTTAAAGAAAATTGCAAGCTCAAAAAGAAACAATAAATATAAAGAATATTTACAAAACCTTGAAAATGGTGTAGAAATGTCTAACACAGAATTATCAAATACATATAAATATGTTAGACAAGTATTTAAAGAACAAGCGGAATCAGCTGGTCACGTCATTGATGGAGAATTACACCACTGGAATTTCCCAAAGAATGAATTTCCTGATCAAATTACTAATCCAAAAAATCTTACCGAACCGATAGATAGAGCAACTCACGAAGCCATACATGATGCCACTTCTTCTGGTACAAATAAATTTGTTGACCCAATAAATCCAATGCATGAATTGCCAATTAATAATATGAAATTATAAATAAAACAGTATCTTTATTGTATGAATTATTTGAATAAAATTTTAAATAAACTCGATATAAATAGTCAGTTGGGAAAATTGATAAAAGCAGAAGTGAAGATCCCATACCTAGATGATTATAATAACGTAAATGAGTTTTGGTATCCTCATCCACCTTGTTTACTTCCTATTTTCTTAGGTCATGGTGCGTCATATAAAGGAATAGTAAAGCACTTTTTTATTGAAAAAAAACACACTTTTGTTGAATATGAATTAGAGAACAATTACTTCTATGAATTTGCTAGAAGCGAAAAACAAATATTCGCCCAAATGATTTTGGATATGGATATGGTTATGGAGGGCTTGAACGATGAAATTATTGATTTTTGTAATCAAATAAATTTTGAAGAATATAAAAAAGTAGATGAGTTTGCTGATGAATACGGTAATATATCTGAGCATTATAATAAACTAGTTTATTTAGAAACAGATACACCAATAGTGTATTCTCAAAATCTAGAATCTTATACTGGTGATTATCTTTCTTCTGAAAAGATATTTAATGAAGAATCATTAGGCACTTCTTGTTCTTTTGAAATAGTAAAAAAAGATTTTTTAGAAAAAGCAGATAAAGTCCCTTTATGGTTTAAAAAAGAACTTGATAAAAAAACAACTTTCAGTAATCACATAGCTAACAACGATTTGGATAAAGCATGGTTAACTCTAAATTCTACGGGTTGGTTATTAAAAGATGTAGCAGAAGGGCTGGAGTTGCTAAAAACAAAAACCAATGATGAATTATTTCATTTAGTTGCTGATAATTGGATTGAAGGCTGGAAGAACTCTAATTCTAAAGATGGAGATACGTATTAAAACTAATCGTCTTTCATATGATTTAAGCCTCATTTTTGATGTGACTTTTTTATGCGTAAAAAATTGTAGACTATGTAGAAAAGATAGAGGGTGGCATAAAGTTACTAGATTTACCCAAAGAGTTGGGGGATATGGTGAACAAATCAAAAACTGTTGTAAATAGGTCTTACATATTTTTTCTGATTAATTGAAGCTCTGATTCCAAATTGAAATCTAATTTTTTTGTCACTTTTAATTTTTCACTCAATTTCATATCAATATCAAAATTATCTCTAATTTCCTTGAATTCTTCGAATATATTTTGACACATTTTTTCAGTTATCTTATAGAATAAGTATTTTTCTTCAATCGTATCTGGAATGTTATATTCAATGATTTCACTTTTTTTAAGGATTTATCTTTTCTTGATCTCAAAGTTATGAGCAGCGATTTGATTTCGGTACTCATATAAATTTTTCCATTTATTTATTCTTTGAAGACCATATTTGTTTTTTTTACGAACTTTGAGAATTCTTTCAGTATACTCTTTTCCAATATGTTTTGGATTAAAGTTTTTATATTCATCTAGAAGAGAACAGAATTGGACAATCGAATGCACTGAAATGATTCCTCTTAATGAGTTAGGGAAACCAGTTTTTTGAAGGAAATTATCATCGAATTGAATTTTATTTAATTGATTTGTGTTTTTTATTGTCGCATCTAAAGTATGGATAGAGTTTTTTATTAAAGTTGTTAATAATGCAATGGAATATAGGTTAGACTCTAAATTTGTCATCCAGATTTCTCGTTTTTTAATTACTCACGACATAAGCTCATGAACTAATCCCACTAATGTAATTATAATTTTGGTTTAGTTCTATTTATTAAAAGACCTTTTTTTCGCATTTCTATTATAAATTGAGATGAAAGTACAGAAAAGCGTATAATTTTATAAGAAGGAGGTAATATCACTTTGCTTCTTTAATAACTAAAAGTTGAGGTTCTTTCTTTTCTTTCTGAGCTTGTAAAGTGTAGAAATCTGCTATTTGTTGTGCATAATCTAAAGAATTTTTACCTATGTAATTCAGAAACATTTTTTCTGTAGAATGCCCAGTTATTTGCATTATTAATGCTGTTGGTAATATTCCGTATTGATTTGTGGCAAAACTCCTTCTGCAAATATGACTAGTCATTAGTTGTCATTTGAAGTAGTTTCCTGTTTTTTTTCTTTTTGTTTCAGGGTCAAATAAGCTACCTTCAATTACCTCATCAAGTTTTACTAATCTACAGAAATCTTTAATGTATTCGTTAAGCTTTTGGATTGATATTTTATAAGGTAGTCCAGTTTTTAATATTTCTTTAGTCTGTTCTAATACTGGTATTATTGCGTTTTTGTCGGTTTTTTGCTTTAAACTATGGTTTCACTAAACCATTCGGGATATTCTGTATAAACCCCATCAATACCCAATTGTTTTAATTTCAGGTAGTGTTCTTTGGTTTCAATACATATAACATCATCATTAGTTTTGCCTTCTTGTCCCCAAACAATTATTTTTTTATTATGTTTTTTGATGTGTCTATTAATGTTTTTGCGCAGTAAGGTAATGCCTTTAAATTGTATAGGAATAAATAGATAATTAGATTTTAAGGGAAACAAAAAATCTAAAAAAAACATGCTGCTAAACACAAGACGTTTTGCTTCTGTGGTAGCTGCTCCAAATCTCCAGTGTGGCTTTAGTGTTTTAAAAGTTTTAATGACACTGTCGTAATGACTTACAATTACAACTTGTTTATCCATGTTATATTTTTCTACTACGGCTATTGTTTTGTCAATTGCTATTGGATTATTACTATGCACATCTAAGACAAAATTTGCATTTGAAAAACGAGAGAAAACTTCGTCCAAGGTTGGTACTTGTACTGGATTATTTCTGTATGGGTAATTCTCATTCTCTTTAAAATAGTGACCAGCATTCAGTTTTTTCACTTCACTAAGGTCAAGGTCATAGATATTATGATTTTCACCTGTTCTCCTTAGGGTATTATAGTCATGAAAAAGAACTAATTGCTTGTCTTTTGTCAATTGAAGATCTAAATCAATTCTCCATTCTGGATTTGTTTTTTGACAATGTGCTATTGCTTTTATTGTATTTTCTGGATGCTCTCCTCTTCCACAACCATAACAGATAATTTCCATTTTTATGTTCTATTTGTGATATAGTAACGAATATAATATTTGAGGTTACAGTTAACAATTTTTACTAATTTTATTTTTGTGTAACACAAAGAAACCATCTGTTTTAGATGGTTTCTTTGTTAAGCTATGTTTTTTTTGAAATTCTATCTTCTATTTTTTTTATAAGAGTTATGGTTTTCAATAAAATTACTTATGGGAATTAATACTGTAGCAAACTAGTTTTTGGTTGTTATAACGATAACTCCATTTTTTCCTTTTTCACCGTATTTTTTTATAGCTTCTTGCCCTTTATATACGTTTATTTTTGCAATATTATCATTGTCTATTGAAACATTACTTACTTCTTTTCCATCTACAATATACAAAGGAGAATTGGCTGTTTTTTTAGCTGAGGTATTGTTACTAATCTCCGTTATTTTAAAGGTGCTATTGTCTTTTTTGTTTTTTATAGTAATACCATCTGATGAATTGGAATTAGAACTAGTTTTTTTGTTAGAAAATGCCTTTGTGGTAATGATTATAACTCCATTTTTACCTTTTTCCCCATATTTTTCAATTGCCTTTTCGCCTTTTAAGACTTCAATATGTGCAATAGAATTGGTTTCCATTTTTTTTAAATCTTTTGCGCTTGTCAATTTTCCATCTACATAGTATAAGGGCTTCTTCTCTGAAGTGACACTAACAGTGTTTTCTGTTTTTAGCACAATTACATCCTTGGTGTTAAAGCTAAATAAGAAAAATGTTAGTAGGGGAAGAATTGTAATGTATTTGATAAGATTTTGCTTTTTTGAACTTGTTTTGTTGATCATAATGATTCTTTTTTTTAGTAATGAGTTGTAAAAATTATTTGTTAATTGACTATAATATAGTGGGATTGTTGTTTTTAATAATAGATGTTGATAAGGAACTTTGGTTTCTGTATGTATAGTAATGGCTTTATCAGCTAAATATTCAATGTTCTGTGAAATCTTATCTTTATAACTCCATGCTAATGGATTGAACCATTGGAAGATAATGAATAGCTCTGCTAGTATAATGTCAAAAGAATGGAACTGTTGACTGTGAGCCATTTCATGTTTTAGAATAAATTCAAGCTCTTTTTTGCTATAAGAGTCTGGGTTATAAACTATATAATTAAAAAATGAAAATGGCGATGTATTTGTATTGGTTTCAACCATTTTAAAACCATTTATTCTTTTTGGAGAATTTGACTTTAGTATTTGTATAAGATTAAATACGCGAAGCACAAGCCTTAAGCTTAAAAAGAACACTCCAATAAAATAGCATGCTAATACGATGTCCTGCCACTTGAGTGTATTTTTATCTATTGTAAATTGCCCTGTAATGGGAGCTAAACCTGTGCTGGTTGTTGTAATATAAGTATAGGTGTTAATAATTATAAGGGGTGAAATGAGCGCTATGATTATGCCAATTAATAAGTAGTATCGATTAAGGACATGGAAAGTCTCATTTTTCAACAAAAAATAATAAGAGGTATAAAAAAGCGTTAATATGGCAGCCGATTTTAGCTGATATAGTATAAATGCATCCATAGTTATTCTTTGTTTTCTATGATTGCAATAATCTCTTTTAACTCATCAACAGTAATTTTTTCTTCTTTTGCAAAGAATGAAACTACATTTTTATAAGAGTTGTTGAAATAATTATCAATTGCCGTATTAAAAAAATGCTTACGATAAGTTTCCTTTTTTACAATTGGATAATATTGATGTGTTTTTCCAAATGCAGTATATGCAACATATTTTTTTTCTTCTAGATTACGTATTATGGTTGATAGTGTATTATAATGTGGTTTTTCTGTTTTTATTTCAGCCAAAACTTCTTTTACAAATGCTTTTTCTAACCTCCATAAAACATGCATTATTTCTTCTTCTTTATTTGTTAACCTTTCCATGCTTTTTATTTGATTCAAACTTATAACTATAAACCCAGTTATACAACTATTTTTGCAGTTAATCTTTTTTGCAAACAAAAAAACCACCTATAAAATAGGTGGCCTTTCCTCAAAACTAACTAATTCAAACTAATTCTTATCCCAGAAGATTTGGTTGAGGTTTAGTCTCCTCCAATTGCACTAGAAGATTAAAAATATTTTTTACTATTAGAGGAATAATGCTTTTGATTAGTCACATAGTTAAAGTTCTAAGGTGTATATAATTAATGAATAATAATAGGATGTTATCTGATGCATTAATTTTTTGTTATCGTTAGATTAAAAGATGGTACATTCATTTTATGAAGGTTCTACCATTTAAAATTCCTAAAGCAATAAACAAGGCTATTATTTTTAAAGAAGATGATGAACCGGTTTTTTACAATAGGTTTCATCAGCATAATGAAATTCAAATCAGCCTACTTCAGGAAGGAACAGGGACTCTAATTATTGGAGATTCTGTTCGGGAATATATGGCTGGAGATATTATTGTTATTGGTGAAAATTTACCACATGTTTTTAAGAGTGATTTGTCATTATCTAGAAAATCAAAAATGCGCTCTTTGTTTTTTTCAAAATCCTCTTTTGGACAAGATTTTTTCTCATTAGAAGAATTAGAGAATCTAAATCTTTTTTTTGAAGCAATTCAAAATGGGGTTAAGATATTATCAAATAAAATTGCCATTGAAAGAGAGTTTATGTGTTTAAAGGAAGACAATAAATTTGATTGCTTAATTGGAACTCTTAAAATATTAAAATTGATTTCGACGGCTAGGATAGAAGAATTGTCTTCATATATGCAAATAAGTAGCAAACTGGCAATTGATGGTGATAGAATGCGCAAAATTATAGCGCATACTATGTTAGATTTTAAAAGGCAAATTTCGCTAGAGGAGATTGCCGAAGTAGCCAATTTAACTCCAAATGCTTTCTGTAGATATTTTAAATCGAGAACGGATAAAACCTATTTTCAATTCTTAAATGAGGTGAGAATTGATAATGCTAGTAAAATGTTAAGAAAAAACCATGATGCTAGTATTGCTGAAATATGCATGCTCTCAGGATTTAATAATATATCTAACTTTAATCGACAGTTCAAACGAATTAAAAAATGTACTCCCAAAGATTATAGGTATTTAATTTATCTATAACGTACTTGGATAGTATTATAAACAAAATAGACTCTGGTGAATATTCACCAGAGTCTATTTTGTTTATTTAGTTAAGGGATTAACAGCATCCGCCACCATCATAGTGGTAGGTAGATTCTGAAAAATAGATATCATCTCTTCCAAGCGCTTTTAGTGCAGCTGCAGTTTTATCACAAATCGCCAAAGGCTGGTTCTTTAATAAAATATGACCTAGTTTATCATCAAAATAGTCTTCTTGTCCATAATAGATAGCAGCTTTTCCTGTAAAAATACAAGGACCATCTTCTGGCATAGGATCTTTTATGGCTGCAACTTCTATAGATTCTATATAGATAAGTTCGTCTGTAGGGTAGTTTTTAGAATCTAAAATACGATAAGGCTTACGGGCTCTAATTTCTATAGTTCCAAAACCAGCATCAGTAAGCATTTTTACATATTCGGCAATTGGTAAGCTACCGCTAAGACATAGTGCACGAAGGCGTTCATCGTTTCTTAGGGTTTCGTTCATTTCCTGTTCGCAGGTGGGGTCGCTCATTACCAAACGCCCATGAGGTTTAAGTACGCGATGCATTTCTGCAATTGCTTTTTTAAGATCGTCGGTCTTAAAAATATTGAATAGACAGTTTTGCGCTGCTACATCTATACTATTGTCTTCAACAGGAAGGTTAAGTGCATCTCCTTTTTTAAGGTCTACAAATTCGCTTTTAAACCAATCGTTTTGTGCTTCTGCTTCAATAAAATTCTTTTTAGAAGCTTCTAGCATTTCGTCTACAACGTCTATACCAATAACTCCATTTTTTTGTCTTGAAAAATAAGAAAATTGTAGCAGTTCCATTCCTCCACCAACGCCAACATACAATATGGTAGGTGAATTGGTAAGGTCTCTTGCATGAACGGTACTTCCGCAGCCATAGTTCATCTCCTGCATTATTTTAGGGATTTTTAATCCAGGGAGTTCCCAAATAGGGTTGGTAGTACAGCATAATCCAACATCTGGAGTTAATGCGGCTTCTTTATATATATCTTTTGTTGTTTCTAAATAGCTCATTTGTATTGTGTTTTTTGTAGACTTTTAATTTGTCGGCATTAAACTTAATGACTTACAATTTTTTTTGCATGAGGGATTGAAGCATTGTTGAAGCTCTTTTTTTGCATTTTTTTAATGCATAAAAAAGCGACTGCTGAAAGCCCGACCTTTTGTGTCTTTTACACAAAAGGTCATGCCCTGATTATAATTTATAATGCTTTAATAAGTTCTTTAAACAGGATAATCATTTTTGGTTCTGCTTTACCTGCTATAGCAATAATTTCTTGAATATCGACTGGTGCAAGATTTTCTGGATCGCATTCGTCTGTAAGTACAGATATGGCAATAGCGGGTAATCCAAGATGGTTGGCAACTATAATTTCTGGAACGGTGCTCATACCTACTGCATCTGCGCCTATAATTTTTAAGTAACGGTATTCTGCTCTTGTTTCTAGTTGTGGCCCTACTACAGATGCGTAAACACCTTTTTTAAGACTGATCTTGTTGTCGGATGCAATTTTTTCTAAGCTAGCCATCATATTTTTATCATATGGCGCACTCATGTCTGCAAAGCGTTCTCCAAATTGTGCTACGTCTTTAAAAGCTAGTGGCGATCCTCCTTGAAGATTTATATGGTCATCAATTAACATTAAATCACCCTTTTTAAAGTCGAGATTAATGGCGCCTGCTGCATTGGAGACAAAAAGTTTGCTAATACCAAGCATGTGCATTACCCGAATTGGATAGGTAATATCTTCTAAGTCGTAACCTTCATAAAGATGAAAACGACCTTGCATAATAACTACTGTTTTACCCGAAATGGTTCCGTAAATAAGTTTTCCTGTGTGAAATTCTACAGTAGCAAGTGGAAAAAAAGGAATGTTATTATAATGTGCTTCTATTGGGTTTTCTACTTCATTTACAAGTTGTCCAAGCCCTGTGCCTAGTACAATTCCTATTTCTGGAGCTTCAAAACCTTTATTTATTAAGTATTGTGTGCTTTCTTCTAATTGTTTTTTTGTTATCATGTCTTTTCTATATGTTTTAAAAAAGGGTAAAACGCAGGAATGTCCTTAATGTCTTCATAATAATCAACATCATTGCGTTCTTCCAAAAGTACATTTTTTTCTCTTTTTAGATCTGTTAATGTATCTTTTAATACGGTGTTGGTTCCCCAAATTTTATTTTTGAAGAGCACTGGATATGGTTTTGTCATTCCAATAAGGTAATAACCACCATCTTCTGCAGGGCCAATTACAACATCATTGGATGTGAGTTTTTGAAACGCATTTTCAATATCTGTGGTTGCTAAATCGAACATGTCACTACCAATAACAATAGCATTATCGTGGGTTTGTAAAGCTTCGGAGATAGCATTCTCCATGCGTTCTCCTAAATCTTTTCCTTTTTGAAGTTTTTTGGTGTAGTGCGTAGTGTTCCAAATATCGGAAGCAGGGATGTCTTCTGAATAATAAACGAACTTGGAGCAGGTAAGTGGTTCTGTTATTTTTACGGTATGTGCTAGTAAAAAATTATATACATCTAGTGCTGCTTGTTTTCCTATAGTTTTTGCGAGTCTAGATTTTACTTTCCCCAATTCGGGATTTCTTGTAAAAATTAGCAATGCATTTTTAGTCATATACTTTTTCTCCTTTTTTTAATAGCAATCCCCAGATACTATCATAGGCATGTACTTTTTCTGTTGGCTTGTTGTTTTTATCTACAACAGTATTGTTTTCGTTTTTCCAATCGAAAATTCCACCATAGAGATTGAAAACATTTTTATAGCCTGCTTTTACCAGTCTTTCTGAAATATCTTCTGATCTAACGCCTATGGAACAATAAACTACAATGGTGTCTTTTTTGTTAGGGAGTTGGGCAATGGTTTTTTTAAGTTTAAATTTCTCATAACCTACCCAAAAGGCAGATTTAAGTTTGCTTACTTTGTACTCTTTGTATGCTCTAGCATCTAATAATATCGGGGTGTTTTCCATTTCTTTTAGTTCATTAACACTAATATATGGTACAGATGCATTGTTTAGTGTTTTTAAAAAATAGGAAATATCTTTATTCTGAGCCTTAGTGCTGAAAACAAATAGTGTAAGTATTAATGCTAAAAACTGTTTCATTTTTACTGAGATTTAGGCTACTGTTCCTTGACAGCTACTTCCTGCTCCAGCGGTACAGCCATAGCAATGTTGGGAAATAATAATATCTCTATCCTGAAGTTGATCTTCGTTGTATTTCGAAATGTGCTTTATTTTTGAAGCTACTTTTAAACCTAAAATCTGATTAAAATCACAATCGTAAAGCCATCCATCCCAGCTTACAGAAATAGTATTGGTACACATAACACTACTAACTGCGGCAGGATTGTATGCTTCTACTAAGGAGTACATATAATCTTCGTAATTGTCTGATGCGATGAGGTAGTCCAAAAATCTACTGATAGGAAGGTTAGTGATGGCAAAAAGATTATGGAAATTGATATCAAAATCTTCAGATAATGCTTTTTTAAAGTCACTTTCTAGTGCAGCTTGGTCCCCTGGTAAAAACGCTCCTGATGGGTTGTAGACTAGGTCTAGTTTTAAATCACTTCCTTCTTGTCCATATCCTAAAGCATTTAGCTCTTTTAATACTGTAATTGACTTGTCAAAAACACCATTACCACGTTGTTTGTCTGTTTTTCCTTTTGTCCAATGTGGCATGGAAGAAACGACATGTACATTGTGTTTTTTAAAGAATTCTGGTAAATCGTGAAACTTTTTATTGGCTTTTATAATGGTAAGGTTAGAACGTACAATAAGATCTTTTATTCCTGCTTTTGTAGCTTCTTCCACAAACCATTTAAAATTTGGATTCATTTCTGGTGCGCCACCAGTAAGGTCTAGCGTATGTGCTCCTGTGCTTTTTATAACCTCAATGCATTGTTGCATTGTTTCTCTAGTCATTATTTCTTTTCTGTCAGGTCCTGCATCTACATGGCAATGTTCGCAGACAAGATTACACATATAACCAACATTGATTTGTAAAACCTCTAACTTATTTGGTCTTAAAGGAAAATGTCCAATTTCTGTAATTTTATCTTTAAATGTAGGAAGCTCACCATTTTTAAAAATACCATTGCCAAGTATTTCTAATTGACGATGGGCATTGGCAAGTTCAGATTCTCTTTTATGTAATGATTTTATAGCCATTTTTTAATTGTCTATTGCGTTGTTGTTAGGATGCCAACTTTAGTATAAAAAGGGACACTATTATTGGTCAGTTTTTAGACCGATTCCTTACAATTGCAATTAGAATTACATGCTTAGTTTTTCGTATTTATTCATCATTTGTACTCCATGTACCAATGTAGCACCACTTTCAATGGCTGCTCCGGCATGTACGGCTTCCATCATTTCTTCTTTTGTAATCCCTTTTTGAAGACCATCTTTGGTATAGGCATCAATACAATACGGGCATTTTACCACATGAGAAACAGCAAGGGCAATTAATGATTTTTCTCTTGCTGATAAAGCACCTTCTTCAAATACTTTTCCATAATAATCAAAAAACTTGTTTCCAAGTTCTTCATTCCATTCGGTGATATTTTTAAATTTTCTTAAATCTGCTGGATCGTAGTATGTTTTTGACATGTTTTTTGCGTGTTTTGCTGTTTATTTATGTAAAGAAAACAATTTTATGTTCAATATAGAATTTACTTAATCGTAAAAAGTATAAAAAAATTACTTGAGTTTTTGAATCAATTAATAATTACAAGAACAATTTTTGAGCAAGAATGCTTAGAAATGTTTGTAGTTCCTCTAGAGTGAGATTTATATAATGTGTTTTTAGCTTAAGGAATTTGCCCATTTTGTTTAGCTCCATGTATAAGCCTGGAGAGTTCAAAACCTGTAAACATATATTTGTTTGGATTGGGTTTGTTGAAACTTTGGTAAACATAGGTTGTTGCAACCCTTCCAAGGTTCTCATAATCAATAACAAAAAGCCCAGTATCAATTATTCTTTCATCTATTTTAATAAATTGAAAAGAATCCAATCCTAAGGTTTTATTCAATTGATGTGTGGTATTTTCACTTTTGATTTGATTAGCAATGCTAAAGATACTTGTAGGGATATGTGTATTACTTTGCTCTTCTTGCACCTGAGCGTAATTGGTAAGGCTTAATAAGAGGCAAGTAATGCTGATAAGTCTTTTGATCATCTTAAATTTCTTTTTCGCATGTTAAATTACAAAATATATGCCAAACTCTTTAATTTTGAGATACGCTATGTTTTGGAGTTATATTTATGTAATTTTATAGGTATGCTTTTAATGTGGTTAAGTTGGTTTTAATAAACCTATTTTCAGTAATTTATAATCATTTTTAGCTTTTTGGTTTGTGTAATTGATTAGTAGTTTCTATTTTTACATGAACACTTGTTCATAAAAACAATAATATGCCTTTATATCATAAATTAGGGAGATTCCCGCAGAAACGCCATACCGCTTTTAAAAAGAAAGATGGTGGGTTGTATTACGAGCAGCTTTTTGGAACCATAGGTTTTGACGGTATGTCGTCATTAATGTATCATGTACATAGGCCAACAATGGTAAAAGAAATAAGAGGAGCTAAAGATTTAACGCCAAAAGCAGCGGTAAAAAACAATATTGCTTCACGTTTACTAAAAGGTTTTGATATTCCTGCAAAAGACGATTTTTTAGAGAGTAGAGAGATTGTATTGTTCAATAGCGATGTTAATATATCGCTTTCTGCACCAAGGAAATCTATGACTACCTATTTTTATAAGAATACAGATGCAGATGAAGTATTGTTTATTCATAAAGGTACAGGTACTTTAAAAACAATGCTTGGAGAAATACCTTTTGAGTACGGAGATTATTTAGTGATTCCTAGAGGTATTATTTATCAATTAGATTTTGACACAGAAGATAATAGACTGTTTATAGTAGAATCTTATGATCCGGTATATACACCTAAAAGATATAGAAACTGGTTTGGACAATTATTAGAGCATTCTCCTTTTTGCGAACGCGACCTTAAGATGCCAGAAAATTTGCAAACTCATGATGAAAAAGGAGAGTTTGTGCTAAAAATAAAAAAACAAAATCAATTGCATGAGTTGGTTTATGCTTCGCATCCATTTGATGTAGTTGGTTGGGATGGTTATAACTATCCATACGGGTTTTCAATTCATAATTTTGAACCTATAACAGGTCGGGTACATCAACCGCCACCAGTACATCAGACATTTGAAACAAGTAGTTTTGTAATTTGTTCTTTTGTACCTAGGTTGTACGATTATCATCCAGAAGCAATTCCAGCACCATATAACCATAGTAATATAGATTCAGACGAGGTATTATATTATGTAGATGGTGATTTTATGAGTAGAAATCATATAGAACAAGGTTATATTTCTCTACATCCAGCAGGAATACCTCATGGACCGCACCCAGGAGCATATGAGCGTAGTATTGGAAAAAAGGAAACTGGAGAACTAGCGGTAATGGTAGATACCTTTAAGCCATTAATGGTAACAGAAAACGCCATGAAAATTGATGAAGAAAATTATTATAAATCTTGGTTAGAAGAAGAGTAGATGAGTATAAAAACAATAGATCCAAAAGAGATTAGCGTACCAGAATTGCATGGTATATTATTATCCGCAGTGGCACCAAGACCAATTGCATTTGCCAGTACAATAGATGAGGGGGGAAATGTAAATTTAAGTCCTTTTAGTTTTTTTAATGTGTTTAGTGCCAATCCGCCTGTGCTTATTTTTTCACCAGCACGGAGAGGTAGGGATAACACCACAAAACACACTTATGAAAACGTAAAAAAGATAAAAGAAGTAGTTATTAACGTGGTCAATTATCCAATTGTAGAGCAAATGTCCTTGTCTAGTACCGAGTACGAAGAAGGGGTGAATGAGTTTGTAAAAGCAGGATTAACACAGATTGCTTCCGAAAAAGTAAGACCGCCAAGAGTTGGTGAAGCACCAGTTTCTTTTGAATGTACAGTTACTGAGGTAAAAGAACTGGGAGATGAGGGGGGAGCAGGAAATTTGGTAATCTGCCAAGTAGAGCTTATTCATATCCACGAGCAGTATTTAGATGCTTCAGGAAAATTGGATACTCAAAAGCTAGATTTAGTTGCTCGTATGGGCGGTAGCTGGTATTGTAGGGCTAGTGGAGATGCTATGTTCGAGATTCCGAAACCTGTTTTCACCAAAGGTATTGGTGTGGATACTTTGCCAAAACATATTCAGGAAAGCGATGTGCTAACAGGCAATAATTTAGGGAGATTAGGCAATGCGGAGCAAATCCCTTCAAAAGAGGGCGTAGCTAGTGCTTTAGAGCAGTACCCTGGCTTGCAAAAAGCTATTAGCGATGGTGATAAACGTGTACATCATGAGTTTGTAAAAGCTGCTATTGAAGCTGATGAATTGGAAAAAGCAGTTGCCTTTGCTTTTGCTTAGGACATTATTTTAAATAGTATAAAATTAGTCTTCCAGTTTCTGGGAGATTTTTTTTTGGAGCTATTTCCCGCTTTCCGCTATAGTTTTTTATCGTTCCTCAAAAAAAGCTGTCACTGCAATCGGGGCTAGAACAAAAGAGCAAGATTTATAAAAGAGTATTTGTGAAAAAAACAGTTTTAAAACAAAAAACCCGAACAAATATGTTCGGGTTTTTTCGGTGGTGCCTCCAGGAATCGAACCAGGGACACATGGATTTTCAGTCCATTGCTCTACCAACTGAGCTAAGGCACCAGTGCTGTAATGCGGGTGCAAATATAGAACCATTTTTTAGATACACAAAACAAAAAATAAAAAAAAACTCTTTTGTACATTTACATTTTAATTGCTAGCATATGAATTTGATAATTGATTTTGGAAACACATTAGTGAAACTTGCAGTATTTGAGCAAAATAGCTTAAAAGAAGTTGTGGCTGTAGCTAATGAAGAGTTTGATTTATTTTTTGAAAAGATAAATAAAAAATTTTCAAAAATCGATGCCGTTATCATTTCTTCGGTTACCAAAAACCAGTTTTTAGACTTAAATAGGTTAAAAACCCAATATCCTAATGTTGTTGTTTTAGACCATCAAACTCCATTACCGCTCCTAAATAAATATGCCACACCAGAAACATTGGGAATAGATAGAATTGCCTTGGCAGCAGGAGCGGTCTTAAAATATCCAAATACAAATGTACTTGTTATAGATGCTGGCACCTGTATTACCTATGATATCATTACCGAAAATGGAGAATATTTAGGAGGAGCAATTTCTCCTGGCATCGCAATCAGATACAAAGCACTAAATGACTATACCGCAAAATTACCATTATTGCCAAAAACAATGCCCAACGATTTTATTGGTGACTCAACGAAAACTAGTATTCATAGTGGAGTAATTAACGGAGTTTTAGAAGAAATTAACGGTTTGGTTTTCAGTTATAGGCATCGTTTTGCAGATTTAACAGTTATTTTAACAGGCGGAGATACTGATTTTTTGTCAGAACGATTAAAAAGTAGCATATTTGCGAATCCCAAATTTTTATTGGAAAGTTTGGATTTAATACTAGAACACAATATACGCTAGATGATAAGAAATTTTTTTGTTGTAATAATAGTGCTAATCGCAAGTGGAGCTTACGCACAAAAAGGATCGCCTTCTCCATATTCTTTCTTTGGAATCGGAGATTTACAGTTTAAAGGAAGTGTAGAGAATCAAATGATGGGTGGGATAAGCATATATGGAGATAGTATCCATATCAATCTTCAGAACCCAGCTGCATATGGTAAATTAAAGTTAACAGCATATACTGCTGGAGCAACATACAAGAGTTTAACAATAGAAAATGCTACAGAAAGTGAGAGTTTAAAATCCACTACACTGGATTATTTAGCTTTGGCTTTTCCGATTACTCCAAAAATGGGTGTTGGTATTGGACTTATGCCATATAGCTCTATTGGGTACCAGTTAAGTACTATTAATGATTCAGAAACTATAGCCAATACCTATACTGGTGAAGGTGGTGTAAATAAGTTTTTTGTTTCTTTAGGTTATCAAATTAATAAAGAGTTTAGTGTTGGTGCAACATTAAATTATAACTTTGGTAATCTTGAAAACAACAAATTGCAAAGAGAACAAAATGTTCATTTGGGTACTAGAACAGAAAATATTTCTGATATTAGTGGTTTTGATTTTAATTTGGCAATAAACTATAATAAGAAAATGGGGGACAAGTATACATTGTATTCTTCCCTTTTAATAAGCCCAGAGATAAATCTAACTTCAAAGAATGAAAGAAATATTGCATCTGTTTTATTTAATAATGGAAACCAGGTAGATAGAGAGGTTATAAATGTAGACCTTATTGCTTCTGGATTAAATAGAACAGATTTAACTATGCCGTTAAGTACTACTGTTGGCTTAGGGTTTGGTGAAGAAAGAAAATGGTTTTTAGGGACCGAAATAAGATATAAGCAGCTTAGTAATTTTAAGAACAATTTTGTAAATGTTGCTAATGTAGCCTATGAAGACGCAACCGAATTTGCATTAGGAGGGTTTTATTTACCAAAGTATAATTCTTTTGGAAAGTACTTTAATAGAGTGACTTATAGAGCTGGTTTGCGTTATGGAAACTCAGGAATGGTTATAAATGGAGAGCAGATAAATAACTTTGGCATGTCTTTTGGAGTAGGATTACCACTGAGCAGTGCTTTTCCACCTTCAGTACAAGCTAAGCTTTATGCTAATTTGTTTTCAAACCTAAATATAGGTTTCGAATATGGGAAAAGAGGAACGACTAATCAAGGTCTTGTAGAAGAAGATTATTTTAGCGTAAAAATTGGACTATCATTTAACGATGGATGGTTTGTGAAAAGAAAAATTAACTAGAATTAAATATTGAGATGATGAAGATTAAACTTTACTTATTAACGGCAATTTTATTTGGAGTGATCGGGACGGTAACCGCTCAAGAGCAAAATGAGCAATGTATGACCGATCTTCAAATTTTTTCTGGCGATGCTAAAGCTAAAAATTATGATGCAGCATACGAGCCATGGAAAAGAGTATATGAGGCTTGTCCTAAATTCCACAATGCAATTTATGCATATGGACCAAAAATATTAATGCACAAGATCAAAAAAGGAGAAAACAAAGAAGCTAATGTAGCTTTGTTGATGAAGGTCTATGAAGATGGAATGAAATTTTTTCCAAAGAAGAATAAAATAGGGAAAATTAATGGAGATATTGCTTGGTTCTTATATAAAGATAAGTCTTCGACAGATGAAGAGATTTATAGTTTGTTAGATGAAGGCTTTAAACAGGATAGAGCTAACTTTAACAGCCCAAGAGCTATTTACCTGTATTTTTCTAAATTGGTAGATCTTCATAAAGCAGGTAAAAAAGAATTGCAATTGGTTTTTGATGCTTATGATGATGTTACAGAAAAGATAGAAGATGTAAATAAAAAACTTGGAGCAACGGTTACAAAGTTATTACCAAAAGAAGAAGCTGGTACATTAACAAGTAAAGAAACTAAAGCTTTAAAAAGAGCAAGAGTTAATGGTGGTTCTTACGAAAAAATATCTGGTAGTATAGATACTAAATTAGGAGCTTTATCTGATTGTAAAAACTTAATTCCTTTATATCAAAAGAACTTTGAAGAGAAAAAAGGAGATGTTAAATGGGTAAAGAGAGCTGTTGGAAGAATGTTTGCTAAAGGATGTACAGACGATCCGTTGTTTGTTACATTGGTAGAAGCTCAAAATAAATTAGCGCCAACTGCAGACACCTTTTTCTACTTAGGTTTGTTGAAGCTTAAAAAAGGAGATTCTAAAGGAGCAATTACAGACTTTAATAAATCAGTTGAATTAGAAGAAGATAGGTATAAGAAAGCAAAAATTTCATATAAAATTGCAACTGTTCAAAAGAAAAGAGGGGCTAAATCTTCTGCTAGAAATTATGCTAACAAAGCATTAGGTTTTAATCCGTCTATGGGGAAAGCACATTTATTAATTGCTGGTCTTGTTGCTAGTAGTGCTAACCAATGTGGTTCTACTACATTCGAGAAGAAAGCTATTTACTGGAAAGCTGCTAGAATCGCTAGAAAAGCTGGTCAAGTAGATCCATCTATAAAAGGAAGAGCTAATAGAGCCGCAAATAGTTACGCACAAAGAGTTCCTACAAATTCAGAGATTTTCAGTTCTGGAATGGCAGGAAAAACGGTAACATTTAGTTGTTGGGTTGGCGGAAGCGTAAAAGTGCCAACATTATAAGATGATACGTTTTTTTAAAAGCATATATATATTCATGGTCACAGTTTTTACTGTGACCATGTTTTTTTCATGTCAGGATAACTATGAAGAAATTCAAAAGCTAACTACTAGGAAAAAGTTTCCTACTGGGGTGGCTCAAGATTTTGAAATGGTCTATTCTCTTGTGAAGGAAAAAATACCTAACGATTCTACCGGACTATCCAAGGTGACTACGGTACTTACTAGTCCCTTGAATCATGATTTTTCTAATATTGAATTTCCCTATTATGAATTTCCAATAGGCCTAAAAGTTGTTTTTTTTGATGATCAAGGAAGACAAAGCACAATAACTGCTGATTATGGAATAATATATAATGATACAAAAGTTGTAGATTTGCAAGGAAATGTAGTGTTGTTGAGTCATGATGGTAAAAAATTGGAAACACCACAGTTGTTTTGGGATCAGAAAAACGATTGGATTTTTACCGAAAAAGCATATAAATTTACGAGTCCAGATATGAATATGTCTGGAACGGGAATTGATTTTAATAAAGAATTTAATAGGGTAATATCGCACCGAAACTCCGGAAGTGCTATTGTAAAAGAATAAGAAGATGATGAAAATTTTAAAATATACCGAGTATTTATATCTTTTGGTATGGGTGCTTTCTATTGGAGAAATCTATTCCTTATGGAATACGGATAGGAGTAAAGCGTACGTATTTGTAGTTTTTGCTATTGGAGCAGCAGCAATGTTTTTCTTTAAAAGAAAGTATCGAAAAAAATTCGAAAAAAGAAAATCAGAATAAGACATGCTAATGGCTATCGGTATTATTGTTAGTTGTTTATTGCTTTCTGCTTTTTTTTCAGGAATGGAGATTGCATATATTTCTGCAAATAAAATTCATATAGAGATTGAAAAGAAGCAAAAGGGGCTTTTGGCAAAAATATTAACCAAGCTCACTTCAAAACCATCACGTTTTATCGCGACCATGCTTATTGGTAATAATATAGCCTTGGTATTGTATGGTTTTTATATGGGAGACTTGTTGATGAACTGGTTTGTAACACTGTCCCCTACTGGTAACGCTTTTTTTGAAATACTTATTACTGATTTTAAATTATTAACCCAAACTATAATATCCACTTTAATAATACTTTTTACAGCAGAATTTCTGCCTAAAGTATTATTTCAGATTTATGCAAATACGGTACTTAAGTTTTTTGCAATTCCTGCCTATATATTTTACTTAATTTTTGCTCCGATATCAATTTTTGTGATTAAAATTTCTGATATGGTGCTTAAAAGATTTTTTAAAACAAATTCAGACGAAGTGCAGCTTGCTTTTTCTAAAGTAGAGCTAGGAGATTATATTACAGAACAGTTAGAGACGGTATCGGAAGATGATGAAGTGGATTCCGAAATCCAGATTTTTCAAAATGCCTTAGAATTTGCAGAGGTAAAAGCTAGGGAAGTTATGATTCCAAGAACAGAAATTGCCGCAGTAGAGTTGCATGAGTCTCCTCAGGAATTGGCACGAAAATTTACAGAAACAGGCTATTCAAAAATTTTAATATACAAAGATACTATAGACGAAATTATTGGCTACGTGCATTCTTTTGAGCTGTTCAAAAGGCCAAAAACAATTAGAACAATAATGTTGCCGGTTGAGTTTGTTCCAGAAACAATGTTGATTAATGATGTGCTAAATGTGCTTACAAAAAAGCGAAAAAGCATAGCTGTGGTATTGGATGAGTATGGAGGTACTTCTGGGTTGATGACGGTAGAAGATATTGTCGAGGAACTATTTGGTGAAATTGAAGATGAGCATGATAGTATAGACTTATTGGAAGAACAATTAAGTGATACGGAATTTAAATTTTCTGCCAGATTGGAAGTAGATTATTTAAATGAAACTTATAAATTGGATTTACCAGAAAGCGAAAATTATGAAACTTTAGGGGGTTTAATTGTCGCAAATACTGGTGCAATACCTGGGCAAGGAGAAAAAATAGAGATGGAGAATTTTGTATTTACAGTTCAGGAGGTTTCTAATACCAAAATTGAAGTGGTTTACCTCGTTTTAAGCACCGATATCTAATAAAAATAGCGTTTTAATAGCTAATAATTCTTTTCTGCTTTTATTATACCAAAGAAAATGTTATTTTCGCCCACATTATTTTATTAAAATAGATTTTATAAATGGCAATTCTAGAGAATATAAGAAAACGTACCACAGTAATGATCTTCATTATTGGGATGGCGTTATTTGCATTTGTACTTAGTGGTATTTTTACTGGTACTGGAGTAAAAACAGGATCAGCAGTCGCTGAAGTTAATGGTGAAGAGATTTCAATTGATGAATTCAGGAGAAATGTTGAAGCAATGACCAGGAGATATGGAGCGGGAGCTACAACAATGCAAGCGGTTAACTCTGCATGGGATCAAAAAATAAGATCTCAAATTCTTTCTCAGGAATTCAATGCATTGGGAATTGATATCGAAAGCGATCAAATAATAAATGTAATAAAAACGAATCCTGCATTCGCTCAGGATGCGAGATTTCAATCTGAAGACGGTTTGTTTGATGAAGGAAAGTTTAGAGCTTTTGTTGTAGATCTACGTACTAACGATCCGGAAGGAGCATACCAATCATGGTTATTACAAGAAAAATCAATTATTGATGGAGCTAAAGAGCAAATGTATTTTAACTTGGTTAAAATTGGTGCTGGAGCAACATTAAAAGAAGGAGAGTTAGACTACAGGTTGGCTAATGATAAAGTGGATGTTAAATATGTTAAGGTTCCTTTTACATCAATACAGGATTCTAGTATTACTGTTTCTAAAAGTGATATAACTGCATATATTAATGCACATCAAAAAGACTTTAAGCAAGAAACAGCTAGAGACCTTAGTTATGTGTATTTTCAAGAGAAAGCTTCTTTAGAAGATGAAAAGGCTATAAAAGATAGATTAGCTTCATTGTTAGAAGATAAAGATGGAGTTGTTGGTTTTGGAAGAACAACGGATAATGAAAATTTTGTTGATACCCATTCTGATGTAAAGTTTGATTCTACGTATGTTTCAAAAAGTGTTTTTCCTGCTGCATATGTTGATACTTTACTTAATTTAAGTATTGGTGATGTTTATGGTCCATATAGAGTTGGTAAATTCTTTAACCTATCTAAAATGTTAGGGAAAAAAGAAAATGGTTCTGTAAAACTTAGTCATGTCTTAATTTCTTGGAAAGGCGCTACAAGTGCAGCTGCTGATATTACAAGAACAAAAGAAGAGGCAGAAATTAAGGCCAAAGAAGTACTTGCAGAGGTTAAAGCTGCTGATGCTGATTTTGCGACAATTGTTACAGATAATTCTGATGATAAATATACAGCGCCAAGAGCTGGTGATTTAGGGAGCTTCCAAAAAGGGCAATTAACTAAAGCATTCGAAAAATTAGATGAGTTTGCTTTTGGTAATGATGTTGATGCGGTAGAATTAATTGAAACTGAATTTGGTTATCATATTACTAAAATTGTTGAAAAAGAAGACGTATATCAAATTGCAAATATTGTTGATGAAGTAGAAGCGTCAGAAGAAACACTAAGTTCTATTTTTACTAATGCTGCTAAATTTGAAATGAAGACAAGCGAAGGTACAGATTTTGCTACTGCTGCTAAAGAGGGTAACTATATTTCAAGACCAGTAAATAGTATTAAGGCATTAGAAGAAAATTTACCAGGATTATCTGCACAACGTGTTATTGTTCAATGGGCGTTTAATGAAGATACAAATATTGGTGATGTAAAAAAGTTTACTGTTAATGGTGGTTATGCTGTCGTTCAGCTTACTGCAAAAATTAAAGAAGGAGTATCTTCAGTAGAGGAAGCTTCAGCTACAGTATTACCTATTTTAAGAAAACAAAGAAAAGCGGCGCAAATTATTGCTGCTAATAAGGGAAAAGCTATGGACGCTTTTGCTAGTGCTAATGGAGTTAATGTTACCAATGCTACTGCTTTAAATATGAAAACACCAACAATGGCTGGTGCAGGTAGAGAACCTTTGGTAGTTGGTACTGCTTTTGGGTTAAAAGAAGGAAGTACTTCTGGATTTGTAATTGGAGAAAATGGTGTGTACATGTTGCAGGTTACAAAAAAGACTCCTGCTGCTAAATTGGAAAACTATGCTACGTATGCAAATTCACTTAAATCATTAAATGCAGGTAAGGCTAATGCAGCTGTATATAATGCTTTAAAAGGAAAAGCTACTATAGAAGATAAAAGAGCTGAATTTTACTAGTTAAAATTAGCAAACAGAAAAAGGGATGTTTTTTAAAAAACATCCCTTTTTTTATGCTTAGTTCTGAAAATTATAAAATGATATTAAACAGACCTGCAAGTTCATAATTTGTTTATCGCAACTTAAGTGTCGTTTATCTACAGTCAAGTGCTGCTAAAGGAAAACGAGAGCTATTAATGACTATCATGTGCTAAGTTAGCACCGAGGTTATGATACTTGTGGTTTAAGTATGATTTGGAGGAGTCCAAATCAAAAAAGGCATCAATTTTATTGATGCCTTTTTTCTTGTTTAAAACTTAGGCTTAACCTCTATTTTTTGCACTTTGTCTAGTGCAAATGTATTCAACGAAACAGAATTGTATTCCGTCTATATGGAAGCGTTACTAGTAGAATTAAAGCCTATTTAACAACGGTACTGTTGTAATTTAGCACCGAGGTTATGATACTTGTGGTTTAAGTAACGATTTGAATAAACCCCAAATCGATAAAGAGGCATCAAAGAAATTTGATGCTTTTTTTGTGCGCTAATTTTACCCATTGTCTTAGAGAGCTAGGCTGGGCCAATATCGACCATACAATCAATGTTTTAGTAGGTATCGAATATTCAATTTCCGAGTTAGGCTATCTGTACAGCAGTTAAGGATAAAAGTCTAATGTTAACCTGATGGTGCTTCATCTCTGTTCTGCTGATGTTGCCATTTACATGGCTTCGCAAAAATCGCTATTAATAAAAATCCAGATTAAAATGTGTAGTATATACTGTTACTTAAAGGGCTTACATTTTAATGAGGCACTTTGATTGATAGAATAGTAGTGTAGATCTAAATAGTGCCAGAAGTTTTATATTGTTTATCGTAAGAGAATGGTAATCCGTCTACAGTGATCTACTGCTAATAGAAAAACTAAGAAAACAGGAATGGAAGTATAGTAATTTAGCCTTGAGGTTATGATACTTGTGGTTTAAGTAATGATTTGAATAAACCCCAAATCATGAAAGGGCATCAAATTTATTTGATGCCCTTTTTCTATTTATAAAATCATATCATTGTATGGAATGACAGTGTTATATCCTTTTTCCTTAAAATATTCAGGAGTTGTTTCGTTACCTGTTACTAAAATAAAATCTCCTCCCCAAGCTCCTAAACTTTTAATGCTTCCTGAGTAATCGGTAAATAGTTGGTCTTTTATTTTAGTTATGTTTAGAAGTTCGCTAATTATGGTTTCATGCTGTTCTAGAAGCAATTCAAATTCTTGCAGCGATGTTGTTTCTTGTATGGATTCGCTAATTTTTGTGATGGCTTTTATAGCTTCTTCTTTATTGTTTTTATTTTGTTTGTAACTGGCAATACCTTCTCTACTGTTTTGTTTTTTATTGAGGTAAACAAAATATAGGCTGTCCTTAAACTGCGGACTAAACGCTAAGGGGGTAACAATGGGTTGTTGGTTTTTTAAAGCATAGCTAATTGGGGTATTATGTGTTGCGCATGCAATATCATAACCGCTACCAGAAAAAGCGTTCCAAAGCAATGTATAGGGGTTTATTGCTGCCCACTGTGCAATATTATTAATAAGTGTGGAAGATGAACCTAATCCCCAATCTTTTGGGAAGTCTAAGCTAGTACTAATAAATAGTCCTTCATTGCCAGATAAGAAAGATGGATTCTGTTTTTTTGCTTCTAGAAGTAATTGCACTAATGTTGCGGCTACATCCTTGTTACTGGATCTTATAATACCTTTTTCGTTTTTGAAATTCCTTTTTAATTTTAGCTCAAACCATTTGTTATTATTGCTGTCTCGACTTTCCCAGGTGATGTAGTTGTTTTTTGTTTCTGAGATGCTAAGAGATTGTCCATATCTACTTGGCAATGCTATGCTGTAGGCACCATCAAGAACGACATATTCTCCTGTGAGTAGTAGTTTTCCGTTGCTGTAAAATGTTTTTTTCATTATAAGAGTGAAAGTGGCTAAACAGGTTAAGAATTTGCTTTTAGGTTATTAAAAGATTCAATAACAGCGCTATGAGTTACGGTTTTGTCTTTAAAGTAATCTGTAAGTTGTATTTTTTCCTCTGAATTGGCACCCAATTGGTTTAGGATATTCATTAAATGCATTTTCATATGTCCCTCTTGTATTCCAGTAGTGACTAAAGATTGTAATGCAGCAAAATTTTGAGCCAGACCAGCTACGGCAACTAGTTGCATTAGCTCTTTTGCATCAGGGTTTTGAAGCAGTTCTAGTGTAAACTTTACAAGAGGATGTAATTTTGTTAGCCCACCTACGGTTCCCAAAGCTAAAGGAATTTCAATGCTAAAGGTAAATACACCATTAATAACTGTTGCTTCAGTAAGACTAGAATAGCTTCCGTTTCTTGATGCATAAGCATGGATTCCAGCTTCTACAGCTCTAAAATCATTACCTGTAGCAAGTACAACGGCATCAATTCCGTTCATAATTCCTTTATTATGAGTAACAGCCCTATAAGGTTCTATTTTTGCTATTGTTACTGCTTTTACAAATTTAGCAGCAAAATCTTCTCCGCTTACATCTTTTATGCTTAATTCAGAAACAGGGCAACTAACTTCTGCTCTTACAGTACAGTTTGGCACATAGTTAGATAGAATGCTCATTACAATTTCTATTTCTCTCTCCCTGTCAGAAAAAGAAATATACTGTAGCGCTTCTTGCTTTAGTGTTTTTGCAAATTCTTCGAGACAAGAATTTATAAAATTCGCGCCCATTGCATCTAGCGTATTAAAAGTACAATGCAATTGGTAGTAATTGTCTAGTTTGTCAGTTTTGTTTTTAAGTTCAATATTCAAAATTCCACCACCTCTTTTTTCCATGTTTTTTGTGATGGAAGCAGTACTGTGTATTAGTTTTGGTTTTAGTTGGTTAAAAAAATCAAATAGTTTTTTCTCATCTCCTTGAAATAAAAAATGAACTTGACCAACTTTTTCCGTATTTATAACTTTGGTTTTAAACCCTCCTTTGTTTATCCAAAATTTTGCTGCTTTGCTTGCCGCGGCTACAACAGAGCTTTCTTCAATTGCCATTGGAATAGCATAAAGTTTATCGTTTATTAGAAAATTTGGTGCAATTCCAAAAGGCAGGTAGTAATTGGTTAATGTGTTTTCTATAAACTCATCGTGTAGTTGTTGTAGTTTAGTGTCCGCATTAATATATTGCTCTAGTATTTTTTTTGATGCAGAGCTGTTATTAAGGTAATTAGCAATTAGCCAGTCTATTTTTTTTTGCTTTGTAAGTTTGGAAAATCCTTCTATAGGAGTAGTCATAGTTTATTTGCTTTCTAGTGGGCAAATATACAATTTAGCAGCCCTTTTCTAATACTGGATATGCTATTATGCAATTAAGTAATGAATTTTAATACGAAAAGTTTATTATTTTATTAAATTATTAGTAAACTTGGTAAATTTTATGGATATCATAAAAGTAGTTTCCTTTTTTAAGTCTACTTTTTTTGATGGAAAAACAGTTAAACTATATGAAAAACAAGAATTTACTACTATTGCTGACAATGGTTTTTGGAATGTTAGTGAGCAATGCACAGCAAAAACAAATAAACTTAGAGGAGATTTGGGCTGGATCTTTTAGAACCAAAGGAATGGATGTTTTGCATTCTTTAAAAAGTGGAAAACAATATACAGTACAAAATTACGATAGAACAACAGAAACTTCAACTATAGACAGATATAGTTATAAGACGCTAACAAAAGAAGAAACAATAGTATCATCTGGCGATATTGATGCTATTTCTAATTTTTCTTCATACCAGTTTAGCGATGATGAAAAGCAGATAATACTAGCGACTAATGAAGAGCCAATATTTAGGCATTCGCGTTTAGGTAATTATTATGTCTATGATGTTGTTACCAAGAAAGCAAAATTGATCTACGAACAAAAAATACAAGAACCTACTTTTTCTCCTGATGGTAAAAAAGTAGGTTTTGTTTTTGATAACAATATCTATATTAAAGAACTTGCTACCGATAAAATTACCCAGGTAACTACAGATGGTATTAAAAATAAAATTATAAACGGAATTACAGATTGGGTATACGAAGAAGAATTTGCCTTTGTGAGAGCTTTTGAGTGGAGTACAGATGGTTATAGTTTGGCTTATTTACGTTTTGATGAAACTAATGTTCCAGAATTTTCAATGGATGTTTATGGCACTGCCTTATATCAAAAACAACATGTTTTTAAATATCCAAAAGCAGGAGAGAATAATTCTAAGGTAAGTTTACATATGTATAACCTTACTTCACAAAGTAGCAATAAAGTAGACTTAGGAAATCCGTACTATATTGCAAGATTAAAATGGACTAATGATGCTTCTGTATTAAGCATACAAGTATTAAATCGCCATCAGAACAAGTTAAAATTACAATTTGTAAATGCAATTACAACTGCAGTAACTACAATCCTAGAGGAAACCGATGCTGCATATGTTGATGTTAAAGATGATTTAACTTTTCTAAACAATAATAGTTTTATTTGGTCTAGCGAAAAAGATGGTTACAACCATTTATATCATTATAGTAGAGAAGGAAAATTGTTTAAGCAATTAACCTCAGGGAACTGGGAGGTAACTAGTTTTTATGGGTTTAGCCCAAAAACGGCAAGAGTATACTATCAATCAACAGAAAAAGGCTCTATTAATAGAGCTATATATTCTGTCGGGATTAATGCTAAAGGCAAAAAGTTGTTAACTACAACGGAAGGAACCAATAGAGCAAATTTTAGTGCAGACTATACATATTTCATCAACTCCTATTCTAGTGCTGCTACACCACCAAGGTATACGCTTAATAAGGCAAAAGATGGTAAAGAGTTAAAAGAAATCGTAAATAATAATACTTTAGCAGGAAAATTAGCAGGATATCAGATTTCTAAAAAAGAATTTAACACCATTAATATTAATGGTAATGATTTAAATATGTGGACCTTGAAACCTGCAGATTTTGATGCAAATAAGACCTATCCATTATTTATGACACAATATAGTGGTCCAGGATCTCAGTCTGTATCTAATAGCTGGGGAGGGAGTAATGACTACTGGTACCAAATGTTAGCAAACCAAGGTTATATTGTGGTTTGTGTAGACGGTAGAGGTACTGGTTTTAAAGGAAGAGATTTTAAAAAGGTTACCTATTTAAATTTGGTAAAATATGAAACTGAAGATCAGATTGCTGCAGCTAAAAAATTAAGCGAACGTGCTTATATAGATGCTGATAGAACAGGAATTTGGGGATGGAGTTATGGAGGTCATATGTCTACAAATTGTTTGTTAAAAGGGAACGATACTTTTGAAATGGCAGTTGCCGTTGCTCCAGTTACTTCTTGGAGGTTTTATGATACTGTCTATACAGAGCGTTTTATGAGAACTCCTCAAGAAAATCCTGAAGGTTATGATAACAATTCACCTTTTAACTATCCTGAATTGCTAAAAGGTAAATACTTGTTAATTCATGGTTCTGGTGATGATAATGTGCATGTACAGCACACTATGCGCATGGTAGAAGCGTTAATCCAAGCAAACAAACAATTCGATTGGGCAATCTATCCAGATAAAAATCATGGAATTTATGGAGGAAACACTAGATTGCAGTTGTTTACCAAAATGACGAATTTTATTCATGCAAATTTAGGAGATAAGCGTGGTAAAGAAGAAGAGGTTAAGATAAAAGCTATAAAAGGATAATTAACTATAACTAAATTAATAAAACTCAAGAAGTATATATGGAACAACAAGTAAAAGCCGCTCATGAGAAAGAGCTATTTGGACATCCGGTAGGATTGTATGTGTTATTTTTCACAGAAATGTGGGAGCGATTTTCGTACTACGGTATGCGAGCACTATTGGTGTTGTATATGGCGGCAACTACAATTGAAAATGACGTGCAGTCTGGATTAGGATGGTCAAATACTGAAGCACTTGCTTTGTATGGTTGGTATACGATGTTGGTATATATTTCTTCCATCCCCGGAGGAATGATTGCAGATAAACTTCTTGGACAGAAAAAAACAGTTCTTCTTGGGGGTGTTTTATTAGTTATTGGACACAGTGTGTTGGCTATAGATGCTATTGAGGCGTATTATACGGGCTTAGGGTTTATTATTGCTGGTGTTGGAATGTTAAAACCAAATATCTCTACAATGGTAGGTGGTTTGTATAAGGCTAATGATATTAGAAGAGATAAAGGATTTAGTATTTTTTATGTTGGTATTAATTTAGGATCGTTGCTTTCTTCTATAGCTGTAGGTTTGGTTGTTAAAGAATATGGTTGGCATGCTGGTTTTGGATTGGCAGGTATAGGAATGTTGTTAGGACTTTTGGTTTATATATACGGGCAACGTTTTTTAATTACGGTTGGAAACAAGCCAACTGTAGAGGATAAAAAAGATGATATTAGTGTAATGGCATTGTTTTCGCAATTGATGCAATCTCCAAAGCATTTAACTATTGTAGGAGTATTATTGGCATTATCTATTTATGCTGGATTTACATTTGAAGGGGCAGATCATTGGGGATACGGAGCGTTGTTTATTTTCTTAACATTTGTTACTGCTATGATGATGATGATTTATAAAAACCTAAATGGAAAAGTAGAAAAAGATAGGTTTACAGTATTGATTCTATCATTTTTATTAGTAATTGTTTTTTGGGGTGCTTTTGAGCAAGTTGGTGGATTAATGAATTTGTATACCAAAACAAAAACCGATAGAATGATGTTTGGTTGGGAAGTTCCTACTGAGTTTTTCCAAGGGGTTAATGCAGGTTTTATAATTCTTTTAGCAGTGGCAATTGCTAACATATGGGCAAGACGTAAGCTTAAAGGTAAAGAAGCTAGTTCTTTGTTTAAAATGGCTTCAGGAATTGTAATTATGGGCTTTGGTTTTCTTTTTATGGTTGCTGCTTCTAAAGAATATGACGCTGTAGGTAGCTCAGGAATGCACTGGTTAGTATTGGCGTATTTGTTTCATACTATTGGAGAATTATGCTTGTCGCCAGTTTCATTATCATTCGTTACTAAGCTTGCTCCAGTTAGGTACGCAGCATTAATGATGGGACTATATTGGGCTGCTACAGGATTAGGTAATAAAGTTGCTGGTATTATTGGTGAAAAAGCTTCTGAATACGGTGAATTCCAGATTTTTTTGGGAATAGCAATAGCAACAATGGTGTTTGGTGTATTGGTAATATTATTATTAAAACCATTGAAACGTCTTACACATGGTGCTGAAGACAATGAGGAGTAAAACTTAATACAAGATTATTTTATAATATATGCTCCCTTTTCACTTGTACTGTGGAAAGGGAGTTTTTGTTTTTTGCAACTTTCTTTCCATCTCCTTATATAGCTAGGGTAATTGCTTCCATCTGCAATAATAAGCTCTGGCTGCAATGTTGTTATTAAGCGATCCAAGTTTATTTTTGGAGAGTTTTTAAGCAGTATCTGTGGCGATTTTATGTTTTTAAGCTGATAAATCCCTAAGCTATCCACAATAATAAGGTGTTTAGAATCTATATTATAGCTGTTTCTAAGTTGTTTTGTTACTGTGTGGTTTATTCGTTCTGCAATACAATAGGTCTTTTCAAATGCTAATAATTGAGGAGTATTATTGTTTTTAAAAATAAAAAGAGAGTCGCCTTTCTGATAAAAAATAGCAGTGTTTTTGTACTGATGACTTAGGGTTAATTTGGATGTAATGGCTGTATTTCTTTTATTGACAATAAAAATACCTTGAATGCTAATAATGCACAGCAATGCAATTGTTATATTTCTAAAAGTTACCTTCTTTAAACTTAATACTAGAAAAATAAGAAATAGATAGGTTGCTAAAAGTAGTTTCCAGTCATAAGAAATTGCAGTAAAAACAAAAGCATCTTGATTTGCAATCCATTCGATTATACGATTCATAACTGAAATAAGAATGCTATATGTTTTGGCAAGAAAATACGGTAAGCTATCGAGTAATGATAAAGAAATAACAAACAATCCAAAGCCAAGAATAACTCCAAGAAAAGGTAATATAATAAGATTGCTGATAAAAAGCAATCCAGAAAATTGATGGAAATATAGCAATGCAATCGGAAAAACCCCTAACTGAGCTGCGATGCTAACATTGAATATTTGCCAAATTTTATTGAGAATAATGTTTTTTGGTGACCAGAAGCTATTAAGTAATGGATAGATCCAAAGGATACTAAATACTGCAGCATAACTCATTTGAAAACCAATATCAAAAAGCCATAAGGGTTTTATCAATAAGATAAAAAACATGGAAAGAGCTAAAATATTAAACGAATTTGATGGACGTTTAAGGAATTTAGCATAAGCAAAAAATGAAAACATGGTTACTGCTCTAACTATTGAAGGAGATAATCCAGCAATTATAGCAAAGCCCCAGAGTAATACTATAGTAAATAGCAATTGTAGTTGCCTTCCATATTTAAGAAACAGTAATGGGCTTAATAAAAACTGAATAATTAGCAAAAGTATCCCAACATGAAGACCAGATACAGCAAGAATATGTACTGCACCAGCAGCTTTGTAATTGTCATATGTTTCGGAATCTATGCCAGTACGTTCTCCAAGGAGCAATGCGCTAATTATTGCTAATTCTTGACCTTCTATTCCCTTGTTCTTAAGATTATTTATAATTGTGTTTCTAAGGTTCTGCGCAATGCCAAATATAGATTTGGTTTTGTTTTTACTAAATAATATAGGAGCATCTGAAAGATGAATTTGATGAAATATCCCTTTATTTTTTAAATAGTTTTTGTAGTTAAATTGATGTGGGTTTAAAGGAGAGTTTAATGCTTTGATTTGGATTTTTGTAAGGAGTTTACTATCAATATTCAGTTGTTTTGAGAATTCATCTTTAGGGATAGAGAGTAATGTTTTGCCTGATGTATTGTGTTTGTTTAGTTGTTTTATGCTTGCAAAATATCGATTGGTATAGGCATTGGGTTTTAAGATGTCTGTAATTTCTAGAGCTATGGTCTGTTTTTCATCGGAAAGTTTATAGCTATAGTGAGTTGAAGCTGTTTTTGGATTGTTAATATGTACTAAAAGTATGCCAATTGTTGCTGTGAAAATGGAAGTTAGAATTCCGAAAACTAAATTTCGCCAATGTTCAAATCTGGTTTTTTTACAAAGAACTGCAAGTCCAATAAATGAAGTGATAAAAACAGTAATTATTGTAAAAAATGGAATTAAAAAAAAGTGTCCCATGCAAATTCCCAGACATAAAAAAAGCAATAGTTTTATGATCGGAAATCGGAGTAGGTTCATATCACAGTATTCTAGTAGCTTTTACAAATGCATGGTTCCAAAAACCTTCTCGAAGAGATGATACCATTACGCCTCTAGATGTGGAGGCGTGAATAAATTTTATGGTTCCTTTTTTATCAACATCAACCACTAATCCAACATGGTTAATACGTTTTGCTCTTTTGCTGGTTTTAAAAAATAAAAGATCGCCTACTACAACGTTTTTCACCCGTACTTCCTTGCCTTGAGCTGCTATTTTATAACTTACCCGTTCTACAGAAACATCAAAGGCAGTAAAAGAAACATAGATAAGCCCAGAACAGTCCATCCCTCTTTTTGTCGTACCTCCATATTTGTATTTTGTGCCAATATAAGAAAGTGCTTTACTCGTAATTTTTTTTGCCTTTTTTGGGAGTTTAATTTTGTAATCTACATTAATTTTTGGGCTTTCAGATTTTACGTTTCTTTCTACTGTTACTGTTTTTTTGGTGCGAACAGTTGCTTTTTTGGTAGATTTACAGGACTGAAATAAAACAATCAAAGCGAAAAACAAAACACTTTTCTTCATTGGATATGATTATGGTAGGTAAGGTAAAGTTAATATTATTTTTTTAAGGTATAGCTGTGTTTAACTTTTGGCGTCATTAAAAATTGATTTTGCCGCATTTTCACTAGCACCACTTCCGCCTAGTTTTTGTTCCAAATCATGATAGTCTTTTAATAAGGTTGTTCTGTGTTTAGGATCAAGTATTAGCTCCAATTCTGTTTTAAGGTTGTAAGTAGTAAGGTCGTTTTGTATCAATTCTTTTACTACTTCTCTGTCCATTATCAGATTTACTAAAGAAATGTATTTTAAGGTGATGATGCGTTTTGCAATTTGGTATGATATCCATGCGCCTTTATAACAAACCACCTGTGGAACTTTAAAAAGAGCAGTTTCTAGTGTTGCAGTACCGCTTGTAACCAATGCTGCGATAGAAATACTTAATAAATCGTATGTTTTATTTGGAATAAAATGTACATCTGGGTGTGTAAGAAAAGGGCTGTAAAACTCATAATCTAGACTTGGTGCACCGGCGATAACAAATTGATAGTTGTTAAAATCATTAACCACAGAGAGCATAAGCGTAAGCATTTTACTAACTTCTTGTTTTCTGCTTCCTGGAAGTAGTGCAATTACAGGTTTGTCGTTAAGTTGATGTTCTTTTTTGAAGTTATCAAGTGTTATGGCTTTTCTATCAGCAATAGCATCAATAAGTGGATGTCCAACAAAGGTAACCTCATATCCGTAGTTGTCTTCATAAAAACTTTTTTCAAAAGGTAAAATTACATGCATCTTATCGATGTCCCTTTTGATGGCTTCAACTCTTCCTGCCCTTGATGCCCATACTTGCGGAGAGATATAATAGTTAGTGTGGTATCCTTTTTCTTTTGCCCATTTTGCAATTCTTAAGTTAAAACCAGAGTAATCTATAAAAACGAGCACATCTGGCTGAAAAGCTGTAATATCTTCTTTGCAGAAAGAAATATTTTTGAAGATGGTGCTAATATTTTTGATGATTTCTATAAAACCCATAAAAGCAAGATCTTTATAGTGCTTGGCTAAAGTACCACCAGCATTTTGCATTAGATCGCCTCCCCAGCATCTTATTTCTGCATTGATATCGGTTTTTAATAATGCCTTAATAAGGTTAGACCCATGAAGATCTCCTGAGGCTTCCCCTGCGATAATGTAGTACTTCATTAAATCAGTTTTTTGTTATCCAAAAATTTTATATATCATAATCAAAATTGCTGCAAGTAGTGTAGCAATAAGGACTCCTTTTGCTCTTTGATCTCTTTTTAATTTTATAAAACCAAAAAAAGCAACAAGATTAAGAATTGCTCCAAGAGCTATTACACTTCCTAAATGACCATTATTGTATGCCGCTTTTAGTGCGTCCATAAGAAAGAGATCTGTAAAAATAAGGATGTATAATACGGTACCAAGGGTGTTGGCTATGATTCCGACGAGGAAACCAGTTAATACTTCTTTTCTATTTTTCATTAAGTGACCAGGTGTTTAGTTCTTGAATTGTATGATGTGCTGTTAAGTCAAATTGGGTAGGAACCACAGATGTATAGTTGTTTGTTAAAGCCCATTCATCGGTATCTTCTCCTTTGTCTAAAAGTTCAAAAGCTCCAGTTAGCCAATAGTAATCCTTGCCAATTGGATTTGTTCTTTTGTCAAATTTTTCTTTCCAATTTGCTTTTGCTTGTCTGCAAATTTTAATGCCTTTGCTATTTTCTGCATCAATATTTGGAATATTTACGTTTAAAACAGTTTGTTTTGGGATACCATTCTTTAAGGCTTCTTGCACAACTTTTTTCGCCATTTTTTTTGCAAGTGTAAAATCAGCATTCCATGAATAATCACACAAAGAAAACCCTATAGCGGGTATTCCTTCAATACCTGCCTCAATGGCAGCACTCATAGTTCCTGAATATATTACATTTATAGAAGCATTAGAACCATGATTAATTCCGCTTACACAAAGATCGGGCTTGCGATGTAAAACTTCATTAACAGCTAGTTTTACACAGTCAGCTGGCGTTCCACTACAGCTATAATCTTGTTGAGAGCCTTCCATTGTGACCGCAGTACAATGCAAGATAGAATTTAGAGTAATAGCATGTCCCATCCCTGATTGTGGGCTATCTGGAGCTACAACCACAACATCGCCTATTTCGTTCATTACAGCCACCAAAGCCCTAAGGCCAGGAGCGGTAATTCCATCATCATTTGTGACTAATATTAGTGGTTTGCTCATCTGTTTTTTTTATTTCTAAGCAAAAATACATAATTTGAATGGCTTTTTTACGTTATATGGTTTAACAAAAAATTAGTATCATTGTAAGATACTGGCACAGTTTTTTCAGTATATTTATTGAAACATCTGTATTATGGAATTTTTCGATTAGAAAATTTCATATTTTTGTTAGGTGTTATTGTATAAAAAAACCATAAGAATAGACCCTTAAAAGCTATAAAATTGTAAAATATGAAGAAGAATTTAGCCTATGTTTTATTAGTAATGCTTGTTTCTGTTGCCTCTTGCAGCTTTACTAATAAATCTTTTGAAAACCCAGATAAAGACAAATTACTAATAGATCTTATTTCGTACGTGTTAGAAAGAGCGCATTACAATCCTAAAGATGTAAATGATTCTTTTTCGGTAACTGTTTATGAAAGCTTTTTAGAGGTTATCGATCCTACAAAAAGATATTTATTAGAAAGTGATATAAAAGAGTTTGAAAAATATAAATACCAGTTAGATGATCAGATAAAAAACACTGATATTGCTTTTTTTGGTATTGTTTACGATCGATTGTTTCAACGAATGAATGAAGCCAAGTTGTTGTACAAAGATGTATTGAGTACGCCGTTTAATTTTTCTAAAAAAGAAGATATTAATATTGATTATGAGAATCTACCATTTACCAATTCTAAAAAAGCATTAAAAAACCGTTGGAGAAAGCAGCTAAAGTATGCTACGATCTCTGATTATAATTTTAGACAAGAAGAAGAGGCTAAAAAGAAAGAAAAAGGAGAAACATTTTTATCTAATGTTGCTATTGAAAAAGAAGTGAGAGAAGCTACAGAAAGTACGCTTGGAGAATTTTTTGATTTTATCGACGACTTAGAACGTAAAGATTGGTTTGTGCAATACATCAACTCAATTGTTGAAGGTTTTGATCCGCACACATTTTATTTAGCGCCAAGAGATAAAGAGCGTTTTGATATGAATATTTCTGGAAAATTTGAAGGAATAGGAGCAAGACTGCAAAAGAAAAGAGATCATATAAAAATTATCGAAATTATCTCTGGTGGACCAGTATGGAGAGGCCAGAAATTGGAAGTAGGAGACGAGATTGTAAAAGTAGCACAGGCAGATGGCGAGCCTGTAGATGTTGTAGGTATGCGTTTAGATGATGCTGTAAAATTGATAAAAGGTAAAAAAGGATCAGAAGTAAGACTTACTGTAAGAAGAGTAGATGGTACTACTGAAGTGGTTTCTATATTAAGAGATGTGGTAGAATTGGAAGAATCTTATGCCAAGTCTGCTACGGTAAAAAAAGGAAATAAAACTTTTGGTGTTATTAACTTGCCTAAGTTTTATGTAGATTTTAAAGATTACAACAATCGTAATGCTGCTTCTGATGTAAAAAAGGAAATTATTAGGCTTAAAAAAGCAGGAATGGAAGGTCTGGTAATGGATTTAAGAGATAACGGTGGAGGATCTTTAAAGACGGTTATTGACATGGCAGGTTTATTTATTAAAGATGGTCCTGTAGTTCAGGTTCGTTCTTCTGGTGACCGTAAGGAGGTGTATGAAGATAAAGATGAACGTATTTTTTGGGATGGTCCTTTGGTGATTTTGGTAAACGAGTTATCGGCTTCAGCTTCAGAGATTTTGGCTGCCGCTATGCAAGATTATAAAAGAGCAATTATTATTGGAAGCAAACAAACTTTTGGTAAAGGAACGGTTCAGAATGTTATTGGGTTAGATGATATCGTTAGAAATAGTGAACATGGTGATCTGGGCGCATTAAAATTAACTACTCAGAAATTCTACAGAATTAACGGAGGCTCTACACAGTTAGAAGGTGTTAAGAGCGATGTTATTGTTGTGGATAGATATAGCTATATTAATATTGGTGAAAAAGATCAAGACAATCCATTGCCATGGGATAAAATTAGTTCAGCTTATTATGATGTTTGGGATGGTTATATCGACTATGAAAGCACTATAAAGAAGAGTAAGTCTAGGATGGAAAAAAATAAACAATTGTCATTAATTGATGAGAATGCACAATGGGTTAAAAAACAACGAGATGTAAATGTATTCTCTTTAAACCTTGATGAGTACAAAGAAAAGTTAGCATCAAACAGGGAGAGGTTGGATTATTTTAAGCCTATTGGTGAGTATAAAACTAGTATGTCATTTAGTTCTTTACCTTATGAATTAAAGCAAATTGAAAAGGATTCTGTTCTTGGAATAAAAAGAACACGTTGGCATAAAAGCTTGTCTGGAGATGTATATATGGAAGAAGCTTTAAATGTTTTGGAAGATTTACAGATGAGTAAAATGAAAAAAAGTGTGGCTAACATAAAAGGATAAATGGGGGAGTATAATGGTTCTTCATTAACAATGCAAGCGCTTCAGAAGTTTAAGAAAAACTTTTGGGGCGTTTTAAGTTTTTGTTTTATTGCCTTTTGTGGTCTTGTGGCACTTTTTGCTTATGTATTGGCGCCAGATAATTCTGAGAATGCCAATCAGATGCATTTATCTATACATTCTAAGGCACCAGGGTTTAGTGTTCAAATGTTAACAATTCCATCCGCTCATAAGGTAGATGATGGCTTTTTTAAAAAACTATTTTTTGGGAAGACAAATAACGATACCGAAGTTCCGTTGGCATCCTATCGAATAGAAAACCATAGGCTCATCTATAAAGAATATGTGGGGGAAGCTGGCGCAGGTTTTGATAAAGAATTAGATGTGTCTACTTATCCAAAGGGACTTTCAATCGAGGAAATTCAATCGCATTTTATTCAAGAGAAAAAGTTTGTCTTGGGTACAGATAAGTATGGTAGAGATTTGTTGAGTAGAATTCTTGTTGGAGCAAGAATTTCTTTTTCTATAGGTTTTGTTGCAGTACTTATTTCTTTATTAATTGGACTTACGGTGGGGGCTATTGCAGGGTATTATGGCGGTAAAATTGATGCAATACTCATGTGGATTATTAATATTACATGGTCCATTCCTACATTACTGTTGGTAATAGCTATTACATTGGCCTTAGGAAAAGGCTATTGGCAGGTTTTTATCGCGGTTGGGCTTACCATGTGGGTTGAGGTTGCAAGGGTGGTTCGTGGTCAGGTTATGGGTGTAAAACAGCTGCAGTATGTTACAGCTGCAAAAGCACTCGGTTTTAGAAGTGGACGAATTATATTCAATCATATTCTTCCTAATGTATTGGCACCAGTTATTGTAATTTCGGCGGCTAATTTTGCAGGTGCTATTTTAATAGAAAGTGGACTTAGTTTTTTAGGAATTGGTGCACAACCGCCAACACCAAGTTGGGGAGGCATGATAAAAGATCACTACAGTTATATTATTTTAGGAAAACCATACCTAGCTATTATTCCTGGTTTGGCAATAATGCTGTTGGTGATGGCTTTTATGTTAATGGGTAATGCGTTGCGAGATGCCTTGGATGTAAAAAGTTAAAAAGATAGGTGCTTAATGAGTAGAAAAACAAAGTATGCGGTATTGTCAGCATTATGTATTATTGTTTTTTGGGTTATAGAAAATTACGGTGTTTTTAAAACAGAAATTGACCCAACAACAACCGTTATTTCTGAAAAAGAATTGTTACCAAGTTCTACTACTGGAACAGTAATTCATCATAATTATTATTCACTTTCGTATAGTGAGGCACATGAACAAGCGGAATGGGTTGCTTATGCTTTAAAAAATGAACACTTGACGTATGAAGATAGAAAACGACCTTATTTTTATGAAGATCCTAAGGTGAAAACGAAGTCTGCAGATTGGAGGAATTATAAAAACTCGGGTTATGATCGTGGACATTATTGTGCTGCTGGCGATCGTAGGTTTTCTTTAGAAGCCTATAACGAAACTTTTTATACTAGTAATATCTCACCGCAAAAGCATGATTTTAATAGTGGAGTATGGAATAAATTAGAACAACAAGTGAGGCGATGGGCTAAACGTTATAATGAGGTCTATGTGATTACTGGTGGAATATTAAAAGGAAGGCTAAAAAGTATTGGTGATGAAGATGTAACTGTGCCTAATTATTTTTATAAAATTGTGACATATAAGGTTGAAGACAGATACAAGGCAATCGCTTTTTTAATGCCACATAAAGAATCTGGAAAACGATTAATAACATTTGTAGTTAGTATTGATGAGTTGGAAGAGAAAACAGGCATTGATTTTTTCTATAAGCTTGCTGATGATGTTGAGGATAGTTTTGAGTCAGAAATTGATCTTTCGAGTTGGAGTTTTTAGGTTTTAGTTTTTTTTTCTGGATGAAGGATAGTAGCAAGCTACCGTGTAGCGCGAATAGCCTGACCCGATTTTATGAGGGGCATCCCAAAATAATTGTGTTTATATTTACTTTTTTGTAGTTTTAAAGGGCAAAAAGGGAAGGCATCTGAAAACCAATAGTCATAGCGGTGTCTGTTCAGCAACACTTTAGTTACATGGGCTGTCTGTCTTTAAGCTTTTCTTTAGACCCCGAGGTAGAACCTCGAGGCTTTATTAGATTAAATCTACTAGTGTTATTAACGGACGATTAATTGTTTGTTTATAAAAACATTAGAAATTTTAACATGAACAATATATACTCCTTTTCTTAAACTTGAAATGTTTATTTTGTTTGAGGAATTTTTCACTATTCCCTGATGAGTTTTATTTCCTAGTAAGTCATAAATTTTATATTCAGAATTAACATCAGCATTTTCTATAATAACATAATCAGCAGCTGGGTTTGGATATAACTTTAAATCTGATGAGACCGGCTTGTTGCTATCCAAGGCAATATTGTTGGAAGAATTAATTTTATGGGAAAAGACCTGAATCGCATCAAACAAAATATGTCCAACCTTTCTCTTGCTTCCAATAGTTACTTTTATTCTAAAACTGGTTGATTTGGAAAAATTGTCATCAGAACGAAATTCCATATCAAATACTTTTCTACTCCTTAGAAACTTTTTTGCACTTACTGTAGCGAACCTTTTCCATGATTTATTATTGTTTAGATTGTTTTTGTATTCAATAATAAAATTTGTTTCGCTTTTCTTGTAGTTTCGTATTGAAACAGCATCAAAAGTTAGATTAATGGTAACATAATCAGCATCGGAAAGGTCAATTCGTTTTTTGGATTTTATAATTCCCTTATGTTTTAATTTAACTGAGTAGTCTCCATCTAGCTTGTTCTTGGTTTTAACTCTGGATACCGATTTATTGGTAATCCAATCACTTATATCTGTCTCAAAATAACTTTCTAATAATGGTTTGTTTTTATTGGAACAATCGTTAGATATAGTTAGTCCTTTGTAGCCATATTTGTCAACTTCTTTTTTTACTAATTCAATATTATCGTAGTTGGCACAAATGAAATGGAGTCCAGGATTGTGATTTATCACTAAATAAAGGAGCTCCGGATTATTGGAAAAATCAATTTCTGATAAATTATTAGAACCTAAGTATAGGTTTTCCAGTTTTCTATTATTAGACAAATCAACTGAGCTAAAATTGTTATGAGTTAAGCTCAGTAGTTTTAATTCTATGTTTTTAGAAAGGTCTATAGATGAGAATTTATTAAATCCAACAGCCAGATCTTCTAAATGGGGTAAAAACGAAACATCAATAATACTAAGGTTGCAATCTATTCTGTTTAAATGTTTAAGCTGAGGTGCTTTTGTTAAATCCACAACTAACTTAGGGGTACCTGATATATTTAAGTTTGTTAATTTATTGTTTTTAGAAATATCTAGCGCTAGTAAATTACGATTAAAAGCTAGATCCAATTCTATTAACTTATTATTCTGAGAAACATCTATTGTTTGTAAATCTGTTTGAACCAAATTTAATATACGAAGTTCTGGTGTTTTAGATAAGTCAAGCTGAGGTTTCATATCGTAATTTCCATACAATCTTAATTCTTCAATAGTATTATTGTTTCTCGAAATATTTAGTTCTTTTAAGTAGGAGTAGGTAACGTCTACTATTTTGAGTTTTGTATTTAATGAAATATCTAATGATTCTATATTTTGATTGTTACAATCCAAGGTTGTCAGATTTACAAAACACAATAGCCCTTCTAGTGAGTTTATTTTAGTAGCCTCATTGAAAGGTTGTGCAGATGCAGAATTAAGATAGAGAAGAGTAACTGCTCTGGCTTCTGCTCCTTGGATCTCTCCATCTCCATTAGTATCTATAACTGGATTGTGTGTTAAAAGCGCTCTCTTAAAGTTTGGATCAGGGATATTTAAAATTTGCTCCCCTCTTGGGCAAGAATAGCAACTGGAATCAACTTCTATATCTTGATAACCATATTCTACGACTAACTTTTCAATATCACTAATCTGATCTTGATCGGCACAAATGTATTGGAGTTTTGGGTTGTCTGCAAAGTAAATTTTGTTTTCAATACTCTCGTTTTTTATCAATAAATCTGTTAGTTGTTCATTATATCCGCAAGTAATATGCTCCAGTTTTCCTAGTTCACTAACGTCTATGCGTTTTAAAGAAGTGTGTTGAATCCACAAATATTTAAGAGTAACTAAAGAGTTTAAGTCTATATCTTCTATTGGATTTAGTGCACAGTTAAGATTTTCTAGTTTTATTAAATTAGATACATCTATAGTGCTCAATTGATTGGAATTACACGCAAAGTCAACTAGGTTTGTAAGGCCAGAGACGTCAATAGATGTAAGTTGATTATGTCCACACCAAAGAGAATTCAACTTAGCTAATTTGCCGACTTCTAATGTTTCTAATTTATTAGAACTACAATTTAAACTTTTTAAATTCGATAAAGAACTAACATTAAGGTGCGCTAATTGATTGAAACTACAATTTATAGATTTAATACTTGTTAAATCATCGACTTCAAGAGTTGTCAACTCATTATTATTGGTATATAAATACTCTAATTTGGTTAGTCCAGTTAGGTTTAATGAAGCTAACTTACAATCACTAACAGATAAAGTTTTTAAATTAATAGAAGCACTAACATCTAAACTAGTTATCTGATTTTTGTTATCGAAATAAGTGTTTCCGTAATGTAGTTCTTCTAGATTAACTAATTTATCAACATTTAACTCTGTAAGTAAATTATTGCTTAACGCTAGTTTTACTAGGTTTGTTAGATTGTTAACCTCAATTTTGGACAAGCTGTTTGCATTGGCAATCAAATGTTTTAGTTTGATTAAATTATTAACTTTTAACTCTTTTAATTGGTTATTATAGCAATTTAGTTTTTCAAGATTCTCAAAATATTGGATTCCTTCTAGATTAGCTATATTTGAAACCGAAACATCTAAGTCTTTAACAGTTAATGCTTCCGTAACTTGAATTTCTCCATCTTCATTGGCATCGATAACTGGATTATAATTTAGAAGCTTTCTTTTAAAATTTGCATCAGGAATGTATACAATATCATCAATTGGTTCAGATGAGCAATTAGAATTGACAATTATATCTTGATATCCATATTCGTTTATTAGTTTTTCAACATCACTAATCTGATCATTATCTGCACAAATATATTGGAGTTTTGGGTTGCCTGCAAAGTAAACTTTACTTTCTATGCTTTCGTTTTTTATTAATAAATCTGTCAGTTGTTCATTAAATCCACAAGTAATCTGTTCCAATTTTCCTAGTTGCCTAGTATCTATACTTTTTATAGGACTATGTTGGATCCATAAATATTTAAGTGCAACTAAGGAGCTTAAGTCAATATCTTCTATTGGATTGGAAGCGAAAACAAAATTTTCTAGTTTTACTAAGTCAGATACATCTATAGTGGTCAATTCATTAGAGTTACATGCGAAATTAACAAGGTTTGTTAAACCAGAGACGTCGATATTTGTAAGTTTGTTATTTCCGCACCAAAGAAAATCTAAATTAGGCAATGCGTCTATTTCTAATGTTCCCAGTTTATTAGAACTACAATTTAATCTTTTTAAATTCGACAAAAAACTGGTGTCTAAATGCTCTAATTGATTATAACTACAATCTATAGATTTAATACTTGTTAAATCACCAACCTCAAGAGTTGTTAACTCATTATTATTGGCATATAAATATTCTAATTTGGTTAACCCTGTTAGATTTAAGGAGGTTAACTTGCAATCACTAACAAATAAAATCCTTAAATTAGTAGAGTTACTAACATCTAAACTAGTCAATTGGTTTTTGGTATTGCCAAAAGGACTGCCACAATGCAATTCTTCTAAATTAATTAATTTATCAACTTTTAATTCTGTAAGTAGATTACTATTGACTTTTAGCTCTATTAAGTTTGTTAAATCGCTAATCTCAATTTTGGACAAGGTGTTTTCGCTGGAACTCAAATATTTTAGCTTACTTAGGTTATTTATATTTAGCTCTTTTAATTGATTATTATTACAATTCAACTTTTCAAGATTCTCAAAGGATTGGATTCCTTCTAGATTAGCAATATTTGAAACCGAAACATTTAAATCCTTAACAGTTAATGCTTCCGTAACTTGAATTTCTCCATCTTCATTGATATCGATAACTGGACTGTAATTAAGAAGTTCTCTTTTAAAATTTGCATCAGGAATGTATACAATATCATCAGCTGGATCAGGATTACAGTCTGAATTGAGTTTAATATTAGTGTATCCATAGTCATTAATTTTTTTTTGTATTTGAGTCATATCCAATTCATCCGCGCATATGTAGGAAAGACTAGGATTGTTTTTAAAAGAGGAAGAAGATTCTTTATTTTTATTTTTAATATACAAGGTCTCCAGTAAATTATCGTTACAGTTGAAAAAATCTAAATTGGAGTTATTATTAAAATTGAGTGTTTTTAGTTTATTGTTATCAATTGTAACCCTTTGTAAATTAATGTTTTGAGAAAGATCTATAGCTGTTAATTTATTATTTGTTAGGCTTAATGATTCAAGATTTAAGTTATTGGAAACATCTATCTGTTCTAATTTATTTCCATACAATTGTAGGTGTTTTAAATTAGTATTTTGAGATATATCAATACTAGTTATATCCATATACAATAGACTTAAATCTTCTAATAAAATATTTTTTAAGACATCTATTTGAGTAAGTTTATTTGCACCTAAACGGATATTTTTTAGATTAGTGTTTTTTGAAAGGTTTATAGTTTTAATGTTATTGGCAAACAACTCTATGTTCTCAAGGTTAATGTTTTGGGAGATATTGATGCTGCTTAAGCGACAATGCCTAAAATTTAGTTTAATAAGATTAACATTCTTTGATAAATCAAATGTCAAATAAGGATTGGAGCTTAGGTCTAGTTCTTGTAATTGTATATTTTGTGAGGTATCAATGTTTTCTAATCTATTATTTGATAAGCCTAAATATTCAAGTTTTACATTTTGAGAAATATCAATTTGCCTTAAATAATGGTCCTCACAATCAAGTTTTGTTAAATTGGTGAAATATTCTATCCCTGCTAATGAGGTTATTTTATCATCACAGGTGCCAGAGCCAAACTCGCCTTCGCAGTCTATAATCAATTCTTTAACTTCTTTTGCTTCAGAAACTTGTATATCTCCGTCATTATTAGTGTCAATGGAGGGAATGTAATTTAGAAGTCTTTCTTTAAAATTTGAATCTGGAAAGTCGATAATTTGTCCAAGGCAGAGTTGAGTGGAAAATAGTATGATTAATACAACGTAATGTTTTTTCATTTTCTATCTTTTTTATGAATATTTAGCCCAATAAAGCTCTCAAAAATACTTTTTGTTCTTTTTTTTAATCAGACTAAACGCTGAATCCACTATTCTTATCGTTAGATGGCGTTTTCTTTTAGTTTAATTCATAAGTAAAAATATAATTGAACGGCTCTGCCTTACCAAATCTTACTTAAGGTACTTGTCAGGGATAAAAAATGATTCCTTCTTATAATCAAGATGATTGATGCCTGTTTAGGGGAGAAGAATAGCAGCTAACTACCGTGTAGCGACCCGATTTTATGAGGGGCACCCCAATAAATTATGTTTAAACGAATAAGTTTTTACATCTTAAGAGTCAAAGAGTCAAAGAGTCAAAGAGTCAAAGAGTCAAAGAGTCAAAGAGTCAAAGAGTCAAAGAGTCAAAGAGTCAAAGAGTCAAAGAGTCAAAGAGTCAAAGAAAGATAAAGAGTAAGAGTGTAAAACCTAGCAAGGCGGGGATCCTCCGTAGCTGAAAAATGGTAACGGAATTTCGATGGTAGGGAGTAGTCCAATTACCACTGCGTTCCCAGTTTCGATTCCCAGCAAAGCTTTGTTAGGAAACGCAACAAAACAATAACAAATTGTATAATTAGATAGTCCCTAATTTTGTAACCTATTATTAATCTCAGCTTAACGTTTCTATTACTCTACTAATCCTCAAAATAGCACTAGTGAGCGAAATATTCGATGATATGGAATAAAAACATATAGTTTTAGCTCAATTGCTTTTGTTATATCGTCAAATATTAATAGTGTATAGAGTGCTGTGATCTAAGAGGTTGCTTTTCGTAAATGTATTGCAAATCGTTTTTTTGAGATAAATATTTGGGTAGTATTGTTTGTTTTTGCATACAGGATATAGTAAATATTAAAAAATGAGATAGCAACAATTTTATTCTGTTGACTTTCTAGCACAGAGCAGTTTAGTATAATACAAATCAGAGATATAGATGCATCACATGAAAACTAGATTTAGAATTAATAGTAATAGAATAGGAATTTCAATACTCATGTTTTTAGTATTTCAAATGGTCTTTTCTCAATTGGATTTAAATTATCCAGAAGAACTTGCCAGAATGGCTAAGATTCCAAACTCTCCAGAAGCACAGGCTTTTACAAAGTATGGAAGTACTTCCGTGTCATTATATACAGGGACTCCAGATATTAATGTTCCTATTTATAATATAGGAGGACGAGAAATGTCGCTGCCCATAACATTGTCTTATGATGCTACTGGAATAAAAGTAGAACAATTAGCCTCACAAGTAGGCTTGGGATGGAATTTAAAAATAGGTGGTAGAATTTCGCGAATTGCAAATGGATTTCCAGATGATTTTGAATACGCTTTTCCGGAGTATAAAACCTTTTGGAATAGTGTAGTGGGTAATCCTATGTTGACTTATATTGAAGATAATACTAGCTTTAACTCTAAGCAGGAGATTCATGATTATTTCGATTTTATAAAAAAGGTAAGTAGAAATGAGTATGAAACTCAACCTGATTATTTTAGTCTTAATGCTTTGGGAATAAATGATCATATCGTTATAGATATAGAAACCAAGCAGGCAAGAGCATTAAACAATCCTAGAATTTTAGTAAGCTTTGTTAAAAACTCGACAGTTAATTCAAGTGCTATCACTGGCTGGATTGTTACTGGAGAAGATGGTGCTAAATATTATTTTAATAAAGCCGAGCTTACAGAATTTCAAGGTGATGATTATGCTTTAGAAACTGGGAAATTGACATATGGATTAATGAGGAAGTATAATTCATCATGGGTTTTAACAAAAGTTGAATCTCCTAATAAAAAAGATATTTTTGATTTTGAATATGTTGATTTTGGATTATGGACACAACCACAAATTTCGGCTCCAACCCAAAGAATTACTAATGAAATTAATGAGCATTTTCATGCTCCTGCTACGTACCCTCCTTCTGCAACTGGAGGTTCTCGAAGCCAAATGGAGTATAAAATTAAACAACAATTTTTAGCGGTTATTAAGCATAATAACGATACTATAATCTCTATTGATTTAGCATCACGAGCAGATATTGATGTGGCCTCAGCGATTACTAGAATTAGTATCCAAAAACCGAACGGATCACTATTAAAATACATCAATTTTGACACTAGTTACTTTGGAGATACTGCTAGTCAGTTTAGGTATGACAAACGATTAAAACTTGAGGGGATAGACATTTTGTCTCCTAATGGGACAGCGTTTAAATCTTTCAAATTTGAGTACCATAACCCTGAACAAGTTCCGTCAAGAAGATCATTTGCACAAGACTATTTAGGATATTTTAATGGAGCCACACACAATATTGTTTTGTATCCTACCGCAAAAGGAGGTATTGATACCTATCTAGGTGCAGATAGGGCCGTTAGTTTTGAAAATGCTAAAGTGGGAATGTTGAAAAAGATAACATATCCAACAGGAGGGTATACTAATTTTGAATTTGAATCTCATACCTCTCCTTATGGAGCTGAAGATGAGGTGATAGAAGATAGGTATGCTGCTGATTTTACTTTAGTTGGAGGAAAAGATAATGCAGTGGCAGCAGAATGCAATTCGTACTGGTGTCAAGAGCTATATTCAACTCCCCCTATAGTAGGACATAAAATTTTTACCATCTATGAAGATGGTGAGTATAATCTTCTTTACGAATCTAGCGGACAAAATTCGTTTCCAACATATGCTTTTTTAACCAAGCGAAGTTTGCCTGTAATTGATGATAGCAGCGGAGATCAATTGCCTTGTGGAGTTGAAAAAGCAGGAGAGCTTAATCTAATTATGGATATGAATACAGGAAAACCCTTATATGAATCCCGAAATGCTTGGTTTGGTTCTGGATCATATTCTGGAAAGGTATATTTAACAAAAGGCTGTTATCAAATTACTATGATAAATGGAAGTGCTAACAGTTTTAGTAATTTTAAAGTACATAAAGATATAGTAGTTGTAAATAGACAACCTAGAGCTGGAATGCGAATAAGATCCATAAAAAATTTTTCTACTGAAAATAAACTAGGGACCTCTAAAGAGTATAAATACATTACTGAATTGCAAGGAGATGAACCTTCTGGAGAAGTTGTTTTTGCCCCAATTTTTTCTTACAGAACAAGTTCAAAAGTTTATATTAAAAATGATGTTGATGATCAAGGTATTAAAGCAGTAAATTTTCTGAATAGAGTTTCAAGTCCCTCTGGAGGGAATGTCCCCCATATTGTGTATTCAAAAGTTTTTGAGTTTAATAAATCAATTGAGATAAATTCTAGGAAAAGTAATGGATATACAGAATATGATTTTTATACAGATCAATTTGGATCAGGAGTATATTCTACTGGATTGCCTCCTAATGCAAATTATTATATGACCAGTTATCAATTTGGGAAAGAAAAAATGGTAACGGTAAAAGATGAAAATGGTGAGAAAAAACAAGAAACAGAATATGAATATATTGATCATCTCTATTATTTAAATAAGGGGATTTTTCTGGAAAATGATTGGGAGAATGTCTTTACATACCCACAAATTATTTCAGTTCCAAATAGTGAAAAATATACTTATCGATATATTGATTCAAAATTTAGGTATTGGGGTCCATCTATTCCAAATGCTCCAAACATTAATATTCCAATTGCACAACCTTGTGATGAACCAGATTGTATAAATAAGCCAGAAGTTGCTCGTAATAATTTTAGGATTACAACTGCTGGAGGAAGAATAGGAAATACAGTGCGGGTACATAAGAAAGAGTTTTTTGGAGATGCTACAGCATTATCACAAGAAACAATAATGGAGTATGATGAAGATTATCTTTTAAAACAAACAAAAACATTGGATAGTAAGGGTGATGAAATGCGTACAAAATATTATTATCCTAATGATAATTTGGTTCAAGGTTCGGATTTATTATTGCAAAAAAACAGAGAAGCAACAGTTGTAAAAACAGAAGTGACTAAAGTTGCAGCAAATGGTAATGAAGTGATTATTGGTTCAAAAGAAAAAGAATATGCTACTTTTGGATTGGCCGTTTTACCTTCTAAAATAAAAATAAAAAAGGGAAAAAATACGACGGAAAATGAGTACATATTTAGTTATGATCCCGATGGTAATCTAAAAGAGTCATATAGAATTAAGAGTCAAGAGCGTGATGGGCTTAATGCCGATAATTTGGTATATATATGGGGTTATGCTTCTGCAAATGCTAGAAAAAAATATTTGGTAGCTAAGGTTAGTGGAGCCACTTATACAGAAGTGAGTTCATATACATTGGCGATAAAGAATGCGTCTGATTTGGATGATGATAGAACCATAGGAAATATAGGTAATGAAGGTGTTTTAAGAGCGGCAATAAATAGCCTAAGAATTAGTTTGCCACAAGCTTCTGTAATTGGGTATACTTATGACCCATTAATAGGGGTTACGAGTATAACTGATCCTTCAGGTGATGCCTCTTATTATCATTATGATGAATTTAACAGGTTAAGTTATATAAGCGATGCAGATAATTATGTGCTTAAAAAGTACAATTATAATTTTCAAGGAGATAAATTAGAGGAGCATGGCGTGCTTTCTGCAAGTTTAGCATTTTCTTCTATAGCACTACTTACCAACACCAATGTAATAGCAACAGCACAAGTAATTGGCGGTTCTGGGAAATTCACATACCTCTGGAAAGTAAATGGCCAAGAAGTTTCGGAAAAAAGCAATAGGCTATCACAGCTGTTTGAGACAACAGGTGACAAAACGATGACATGTATAGTAACCGATTTTGTAACTGGAAAAAAGAGCACTTCTAAGGAAGACATTGTAGTTTATACCGCTTTGAATGTTCCAGTACTAAATACCACAACTTATAATTTGACAAATAGGGCAGTATCTTTTACAACTTCAAATATAGGTGGAGGTTCTGGCTCTAGAACTTACGAATGGTATATAAATGGCGTAAAACATAGTGCTACAGCAACCACATTTAATAAGACTTTTACTGCTGGGACTCATGTTGTAAAATTTAGAGTAAAAGACAGCAAAATAGGGGGGCACTACAAAGAAAAAGAGAAGACAATCCATGTGTATAATAGCTTGAACACACCTAGCTTGGCTGCAAATAAGACTTATATTTTCAAAGGAACTAGTATTAATTTCACGACGGCTAATATTGGAGGTGGTTCAGGACATAGAGCTTATGAATGGTACATAAACAATGCCAAGCAGTCAAATACTGGAACATCATTAAATAAGTCATTTTCAACAACAGGAACCTATATTGTTAAATTTAGAGTACGAGATACTCGAATATCTGGGCATTATAAGGAGCGAAGCAAGACAATTTATGTATACAATGCACTAAGTACCCCAAATGTAAATTCACCTACCTATAATCTTGTGAATAGAGCGGTCTCTTTTAGCACTTCGGGTATAGGAGGAGGTTCTGGTCATAGAACTTACGAGTGGTATATAAATGGTGCAAAACGGAGTAGTACAGCAACTGTATTTAGTAAAGCTTTTAGTACAGGAACCTATACTGTTAAATTTAGAGTACGGGATATCCGAATATCTGGACATTATAAGGAGCGGAGCAAAACAATATATGTATATAATGCTTTGAATACTCCTAGATTAAATCTTCCATCAGGAAATAGCGGTGGTATTTCCAGTAATTATGTTGCAGGAAAAAGCCTCTCATTTGGAACAACTAACGTTGGTGGTGGTTCTGGGCATAGACGTTACGAATGGTATGTAAATGGAGTAAAACAGTCTAGTACTAGTACTACGTTTTCTAGAACCTATAATAAAGGAACCCATAAGGTTAAGTTTAGAGTTATTGATACCCGTATATCCAGTCATTATAAAGAGGTGCAAAAAGCCATTTATGTTCATAATGTTCCAACATTAACAGGACCTAATACCAAAACCTCTACTAGTATTTCTAAAGGACAAAGTGTTGGCTTTGAAGCTTGGGGAAGCGTAGGTTCTGGTAGCTATACCTATAGTTGGTATGTAAATAGTACTGGTACTCCGTACAATACCGAAACTAATGGGGCATTCTACTATGCTCCTAGTAGGTCTGGTTATTACACCATTTATTGCAAACTTAAAGATGCCAAGACTGGTTATACTTTACCCTTAAAAAGTAGGCGTGTTTATATTTCTGTGAGATCTTCTAGTGGAGGCTCAGGAGGAACAAAAAAAACAACAAAAAAAAACCAATAATATAGCGAACTATGAATAGTAAAAGACACATACAAATAGCTATAGTATTCACAATAGCGTTTACAGTAATTACTTATGCACAGGTAATCCCTTCCGATAAGAATTATGTTCATGAAATTGTGCCTCAACAAGAAGTGCTCATCCAAAATATCGATAATGTAGGAGGATTAGGCGTACCAGATAATGAACGCCATATCCAAACAATTTCTTATTTTGATGGATTAGGAAGACCCATGCAGCAAGTAGGTATAGCACAAAGCCCAGGTAATACCGATATTATTAACCATATTGGTTATGATTCTTTTGGCAGACAAACAAAAGATTATTTGCCATATGCTTCTGGCACAGGTTTTTCAGGAAACCATAGAGCAGATGCTTTATCAGCTACTACTGTTTTTTATGATACCGATGCGTATGAGAATACTTCTAATCCGTTTTCAGAAAAACAATTAGAAGCATCTCCTTTAAATAGAATTCTTAAACAAGCCGCACCAGGAAGCCCTTGGCAAATGGGTAGTGGACATGAAATAAAATTCGAATACCAAACCAATTCCGTTGGAGAAGTATTTTTGTTTGAGGTAGATTTTATAGATGGAGATACAACTAGACCGTTGTTAGTAAAAAATGCAAATGCATATGGAGAAGCGCAACTATACAAGAGTATTACTAAAGATGAAAATTGGACTTCAGGAAAGAACCATACTACCGAAGAGTTTAAAAACAAACTGGGACAAGTAGTGCTGAAGCGTACCTATGCAAATATCAATGCAGTTTCAATAGCCCATGACACCCATTATGTATATGACGATTATGGTAATCTTACTTATGTGATTCCACCAAAGGTAGATGCAACAGATGGTATTAGTACCGATGAGTTGGAAAACCTTTGTTACCAATATACTTATGATTATAGAAACAGATTGATAAGCAAAAAGATTCCAGGAAAAGCCTCGGAACATATTGTTTATGACAATCTGGATCGCCCAGTAATGACTAAGGATGCTTTAAACAATTGGTTATTTACCAAATACGATGTTTTTGGTAGGGTAATTTATACTGGAAAGTACACAGGTACTGAAACTCCTGAAGCTCTAAGAGCAATATTCAAAGCCAAAACAGCAACAGATAATTATGAAGAAAAAGTAAGTACTGGTACTGGTTATAACAATAGTTACTATGGCAATAGTAATTTTCCGAATATTAGTATAGAGATCCTTACACTAAACTATTATGACAATTATAATTTTGACAAGGCAGGGCTTGAATTGCCTATAACGTCGCTAAATGAGCCTATTATATCTGGTTCGCAAATTCGAAGTCTAGCCACAGGAAGCAAAATACGTGTTTTAGGAGCCGATGAGACTTCTGCATGGATAACCACACTAACGGGATATGATAAAAAAAGGCGTGCAATATATATAGCCAGTAAAAATGCATATCTCGGCACAATAGATATTATGCAAACAGAATTGGATTTTGTAGGCAAAGTATTGCAAACAGCAACAACACATAGCAAAGATGGAAATACTGCTATACAAACTACAGATGTGTTTGTTTATGACCATGTGGGGCGTTTATTAACGCAAAAACAGACCATAAATAGCGGTATTGAAGAAGTTATTGTAGAAAACAACTATGATGCCTTAGGACAGCTAGAAAGTAAAGGTATAGGAGGCAAAGCAAACCAGAGCAGATTGCAAACAGTGGATTATACCTATAATATCCGTGGATGGTTAACAGGCATAAACGATATTGCCAATACCAATAAATTGTTTAACTTTAAGCTAGATTATAACACAGGTTCAGGAGTGCATTTATACAATGGAAACATATCGGCAACAAGTTGGCGTACTGCCAATACAGATAGTAGACTTAAGAGCTATACATACTCCTACGACGCCCTAAACCGAATCACTGCTGCAACTGGAGCGAATTCTTTTAGCAATTATGATGTCTCTGGGATTAGCTATGATAAAATGGGGAATATTATGACCTTGAATAGACTAGGACTGTTATCTGATGACCCAACTTCAACAAATTTTGGAGTAATGGATAACCTTAGCTATAGTTATGATAGTGGCAACAGGTTAATGAAAGTGACTGATGCTGCAATACTAGATAAATATGGTTTTAAAGATGATGCAGTAAATACTGCTGCTGATACCACGGACGATTATGTCTATGATGCCAATGGCAATATGATTACCGACACTAACAAAGGAATAACAGCTATTACGTATAATTATCTGAATTTACCAACACAGGTTACTATTGCAAATACAGAACATAACGGAAACATCCAATATGTCTATGATGCTACAGGAGTAAAACAACGAAAAATTGTTAGTGATGGAACTACTCAGGACTACGCTGGAAATTACATCTATAAAAACAACGTTTTAGAATTCTTTAACCATCCAGAGGGCTATGTAAACAATAATAATGGCACTTTTGAGTATGTTTATCAATATAAAGACCATTTAGGGAACGTACGACTATCCTATCAGGATGCTGATAATAATGGTGTTATTGATGCAGCTACAGAAATTATTGATGAGAAGAATTATTATCCATTTGGGCTTACTCATAAAGGGTATAATAATATCCAAAGTCCTTTAGGGAATGGAGTTGCTAAGAAGTTTGGCTTTGGTGGAAAAGAATACGGAGAAGAACTAGGCTTAGATTGGTATGATGTAACCGCACGTAATTATGACCCAGCACTAGGAAGATGGATGAATATTGACCCTCTTGCTGACCAAATGAGGAGACACTCTCCTTATAATTATGCTTTTGATAATCCTTTAAGGTTTATTGACCCTGATGGGATGTCTCCAGACGATGTCATAATAAAAGGGGATAAAACATTCAGAAATAGAGCATTTGCAAATTTACAAGCTTTGACAGATGATACTTTACAGATTGATAAAAACGGAAAAGTAACAATAGCTGACACTAATTGTAATGGAGGGTGTGCAGAAGGAGATGATTTAGTTTCTAATTTAATAAATGCAAATGAAACCGTAACAATTGTTGAGTCAAAGGAAGGTAATGAAACATTAGCATATAATGTAGAAGGTGCTGAAACAACTAATGAGGGAGATTCAACCATAAAGTTTAACCCAAGTCTTACAGAAGGAGGTGTTGATGTTGACGGCAACACAGAAAGACCATCTGAAATAGGGCTTGCTCATGAATTAGGACATTCAACAGATATTGCAGCAGGAACAGAGCCAACGGGGGGTTCCGACTATGTTACTCCTTTTGAGGATTTAGGTGTCAAAAATCAGTTTGAATCTAATTCAAATATCTATAACAGTTTTCAGAGATTAACTAACAAAGAAGTTAAAGTAAGAAAGACTGTAGAAAACTCCGTTAGAAAACGAAGAGGTCTAAAATCAAGGAAGTTAGTGAAGGTTAAAAATTTTAAATATGATAGGAAGTATTAATAAACTAGTTTTAATAACCTTAGTATTTATTTTAGCTGGGGCGTGTAAAAACGAAAATAAAGATAATTTATTTAGTATAAATGGCAAAAGCGTTAAAGCTGTTGAAATGAATGAAAAATGTACATACATTTTTGATAAAGCATATGGAGTGGATTCATTGAATTTGAAAAAACATCATTATATAGAAGCCTTATTAAATAGGTATCTACAATTAAATAAAAGGCAAAAGTATAAGACTTTTACCTTTTTACGAATAGATGAGAGTGGTGAAGTATCTACTTCAAAAGTGTATACTGTAGGAGAGCTTGAAAATGGAACAGGAATTGTATCTAGGTATTTTTATGAAGATGATAAAATCAAAAAAGTAGATAAAACTTTTAAAAACATTAATAATTTTTACCAGAAACTTGGGGAGCCAGAAGAAAAAATCAGAAGTTTTGATAAAAAACTTTTAGTCATCAAATTTAAAAGTAATGATGATTGTGAATGCAAACTTTATAGTTCTTCACTATATTCTTATATTAATAATATAAAAGACTTAACTTTTTTTGATTAGCCCAGTAGATTGACATTTGCAATGGTAATCGTTAAAATGAAATAATAAAGAAGCCACAGCAGCAATGTTGTGGTTTTTGTGTTTTAGGAATATAACTTTCCATTCTTGTATTAAAAATTATTGTTCCCAAAGTTTTGCTACTTTTTTATCAATGAGGTAATCAGAAATATTAGTATCGTTGTATATTACTTCAGCAATATAACGTGCATATTGGTCTTTGTCTTGTTTAGAGGTTGTAATGGTAACAATAGCTCCTTCGGGGCAGAACTTTCTAGCTACAGCTCTGGCGTGTTTGCTTGTCGCTCACGGTAAGCCACAGCGCTACGCATCTCTGGTGCATTAATGCGGGCAAGACGTATTTTTTGTATGGTGAGTACGTAAAACCCTAAATCTACTTCAACAAGTAAGGTGTCACCGTCTACCCAGCGAACAACCTTTGCTTTATAATTATACATATTACTAAAGATACTACATTTTTGGGAGTAAAAATGTAATTTACCCTAAAAACAGGTTAAAAAAAGGAACAAAACACCTATATAACTACGTGGTATATAGTTAATTATGAAATATCACTACATTTTTGAGTATAGAAATGCATGAAGATGTTTTATGAATATTATTTAAGAAATGTTTGTATTTTATTCTTGTAAAGGAAGCTATTACAGAGTTATAGAAGAACTTTAGTTTTATAGAGAAGCTATATTTTTATCAAAGAAGTCTTTAAGTTTTTTATTGGTAAGCCACAGTATCAATGTTATGGTTTTTTTACATAGCACTAATCTTAGAAGCTTTAATAAAATGGTCAACTGTAGTTAAAAGACATCCAGCTCGGATATGCCGTAAACGTGCTTGCGCAGAAATGTTTTCTGTGCCGAGTATGAGTAGTAAAATATAACATAAGCCACCTTTAACGAGGTGGTTTTTGTGTTTTTATAGAGAAGCTACATTTTTATTAAAGAAGTCTTTAAATTTCTTTTTAGTTAGCATAGTATCAATAATTTTAAGGACAGTAGATTTATCTTCTTCGTCAAGTTGATTGATTAACTTAAACTGTTCTATCTCGCTCTTATCTTCTAAAATTATTTCTTTAGGTATATCTCCTGCTGGTGCTGGTTTGTAACTAGTACAGGCAAGAGTAAGAAATACAAATAACATGAACCACAGCAGCAATGTTGTGGTTTCCTGTATTTTAAGAATATTTTTTTTGTTATTGCACAGGAATAAGCTACTGTTCCCAAATCTTAGCTACTTTTTTATCAATAAGGTAATCAGAAAGATTGGTATCGTTGTATAGCACTTCAGTAATATAACGTGCATATTGGTCTTTGTCTTGTTTAGAGGTTGTAATGGTCACAATAGCACCTTCGGGGCAGAACTTTCTAGCTACAGCTCTGGCATGCTTAGCTTGTCGCTAATTTGTAATTAGTGGCAGACAGAAATAATGTGAACCACCTTTAACAAGATGGTTTTTTATGCTAAACATTACGTGCTTTGCCATCTTCTACTGGTGAGAGTGTCACGCTCGGCAGCAAAATAAGTAAGAAAAACAAACAGTATCATACACCTTAAGAATCTTGTGTTATAGAAATATACTTTCTTTATCTTATTTCTGGATGAAGGATAGTAGCAAGCTACCGTGTAGCGCGAATAGCCTGATCCGATTTTATGAGGGGCATCCCATAATTGTTGTATTTAAAATGGAGTTTTTTTTGTTACCTTAAAAGGCAAAAGGCAAAAGGCAAAAGGCAAAAGGCAAAAGGCAAAAGGCAAAAGTGGAAGATTAATTATTAGTAATCAATAAGAAATAGTCAATAATAAATTAACGGCTTACCATTCTTTTCCTCTATTGGCATCTAATCTAAGAAAGATAAAGAGTAATAGTGTAAAGCCTAGCAATGCAGATCCTCCATAGCTAAAAAATGGTAGTGGAATTCCGATCGTTGGAAGTAGGCCAATAACCATTCCGATATTCACTACAAAATGGACAAATAGTATTGAGATTACCCCATAGCCATACATTCTGCTAAACGGTGTTTTTTGGCGTTCTGCTACGGCGACAAGGCGTAAAAGTAGGAGCATAAAAAGAAGTACAACGGTGGTGGTTCCGATAAAACCCCATTCTTCACCTACTGTACTAAATATATAATCTGTTTGTTGTTCAGGAACAAAATTACCTTTGGTTCTGGTGCCTTCTAAAAAACCTTTTCCTATAAAACCTCCAGAGCTAATGGTTTCTTCTGATTGTAGGGTGTTGTATCCTATTGTTTTTTTTATTTCTTCTAGCTTCTCAGGATCTTTTTCTAATCGCAACCAAAGTCCAAAACGATCTCTATGACGTTGTTCAAAAACGTGATCATAAATAAACTGTACGGACATGGAAAAAGCAATGGAAACAATAAAACCAATGACTACGGGAAGAATCGGGATTTTTATGTTTTTGTTTTTAAAACCAAAAACTAAAATTGCGATAAGGATTAGCGCAATGGCAATCCAGATGGTACCAAACATTAAGGTGCAGACAAATAGTAGAATTGCAAAAAAGCCAATAAGCAGATAGTATGCAGGCAGCCCTTCTCTATAGAGTACAAAAAACAGACTTAAAAATACGATAGCACTCCCAGGATCTGGTTGTGGAACGATTAATAAAGCAGGAAGTATAATGATTAATAGTCCAAATAATTGGTGCTTTACTGTAAAGATATTTGTTTGAATATCACTAAGAAATTTGGCCATAGCTAAAGCTGTGGCTGCTTTTGCAAACTCTGAAGGTTGTAATCCAAATGGACCAAAACCATACCATGATGTGGCACCAGCTATAGTTTTTCCGAAAACATATAGGCCAAGAAGCGATATTAGCGAAATTATAAAAATAAGACTGGAAAAACGTTCGTAGAATTTGGAGTCAATGGAAAGAACAATTACAATTAAAATAAAACTTGCTTCAATAAAGAACAATTGCTTTCCGTAAATAGTACTGATGTCAAAAAAACTAATAGGATTTTCGGTATATGTGGTGGAGTATATATTTATCCAGCCAATAGTTACCAATGCTAAGTATATAAAAATGGTAGTCCAATCTACCTTGTGCAGGACCGAGTTATTCATTTATTCTAAAAGGTTTTCCGCTTATTACTTTGGCGTATTCTTCTTCTAGACTTCCATTGAGAATAAAATCTTCCATTCTTTTGTTGGATATTTCCTTTTTTAGATATTTTTCAACCATTAGGCTGGCTATTCTACCTGCCCATCTGTTTCCCCATCTTCCATTTTCAACAAATACTGCAATAGCAATTTTTGGATTATCCACTGGTGCAAAAGCAATAAAAATAGAATGATCTGTTAGCGGGGTTCTTTTCCCATCAATTTTGATAGCATTTTGTGCTGTTCCTGTTTTTCCTGCAATTTTTACACCAGCTATTTGTATACTTGATGCGGTACCATAGTTATAGACATCAAACATTCCTTTAATAATTGGGTCAAAATGTTTTTTGCTAATAGTGGTGTATTTTGGGGTAGTGAAATTTTGATTTTCTAAAGGTTTGTTTCCGATTTTTTTTACAACATGGGGGGTAAAATAATATCCTTTGTTGGCGATTGCTGCTGTAATATTTGCTAGCTGAATAGGCGTAGTAAGAATTTCTCCTTGTCCAATTGCATTGGAGATTGTATTTGTAGCAAACCAACCATGATTGGGATACATGCGATCGTAGGTTTCTGAGGTCGGAATTTTACCTCTTTTTCCAATGGGTAAATCGTATCCTAAATAATTTCCAAGACCAAAACTTTTAATATGCTTACTCCAGACATCAATCCCTTCTTTTGAGGAGCTATATTTTTCAATTGTTTTTTTGTAAATAGTAGCAAAATAGGCATTACAAGATTGTGCGAGTCCACTATTAAGGTTGTGTCGTGCTCCACTTGGACAGTGGCATGCCATTCTCCTCTTTTTCTTTCCGTAATAATATCCATTATAGCAGGTAACTTTAAAATCTTCATCAATTACTCCTTCTTCTAATGCGATTAATGCGTTTAAGGATTTTATTGGAGATCCAGGAGGATATTGGGCAAGAAGACCTCTGTCAAATAGCGGATTTGCAATAGAATCATAAGATAATAGTGTGTAGTTCCTAGAGCGTTTTCTCCCTACTAATAAAGAAGGGTCATAAGAAGGCGCTGAAACTAGAGATAATAATTCTCCAGTTTGTGGTTCAATAGCAACAATGCCTCCTCTTTTATTTTGCATTAATAGTTCACCATAAGCTTGTAAATCTATGTCTAGTGTTAGTTGTAGTTCTTTTCCTGATTCAGGAAGCGTATCAAACTGTCCATTTTTATAGGAGCCAATATCTCTATTGAGTCTGTCTTTTTGAATGTGTTTTACGCCTTTTCGTCCTCTTAAAGGTCCTTCGTACTGTTCTTCTACACCTTGTATGCCTCTAAGTTCTCCTTGGTAGTAGGATGGGTTATTTTTTATGTCTCGTTGGTTTACTTCTCTGATGTAGCCCAAAACATTGGCTGCATTTTTGGTATGGTAATCTCTTAACGATCTTTTTTGAATATAAAAACCTTCATATTTTCGCATTTTTTCTTGCAATACAGCATAGTCAGATTTAGAAAGCTGAGACACAAAAACATAAGGAAGCCATGTGGAATAATTTTTAGCTGTGGCATATTTTTTAATAAATTCTTCTTTTGAAATTTTCAAAAGGTTACAAAATTCAAGGGTGTCTAGTGTTTTTACTTCTCTAGGGATAACCATTACATCATAAGATGCTTGGTTGGCAACTAGTAACTTTCCATTTCGGTCGTAGATGTATCCGCGCTCTGGATAGTCAAATATTTTTTTTACAGCAGTGTCTTCAATACTGTTTTTTGTGGAGATACTAGATAGTTGCAAATAGCCAAGCCGTCCTATAAAAATAAGAGAGATAACTACAATGATTAAAGAAAGTAATGCTTTTCTCATTTTTTTCTTACACTAAAAAGTATTCCAAATAATAGGCATAATATTAAGGTAAAAGTACTGGTGAATAGTATTTTCTTTAAAATTAACCCAATTTGACTGAAACTAAAAATTTCTAATGAGAATAATGTCAGGTGATGGATAAGAATTAGTAGAAAAAGATAAGCAGCATTTTGAGCGATGGAGCTATTGTTGATTTTAAAACTTTGAAATTCGTAATTGACACCAAAAGAAAATCGTAAAATTGCAGGCCTAAAATAAGCCGCTGTTAATGCAGCCGCTGCATTAATGGCAAGGCTATCTGAAAAAACATCAATTAAGAATCCTAAAAAGAATGCAATGGACAAAAATTGTGTTTTATTACCGTGAATCGGATACCAAGCAATAAAAAGAATGTAAATGTAGGGGTTAAGATATCCTAGAAAATTAATATGATTAAAAACCAGCACTTGTGCTAGAATTAATGTTATAAACCGGATGATATTTAGGATTAGACTAGTATTCATCTTCCGCTTTTTCTTCTAGTGTTAGAATCTCTGCTTTATTTTTGTTCTTGATTATATATACATAACCAATATTTGTCATATCATTAAAAAGCTTAACATCAATATTAAAGGCGTTATTACTTTTATTAAGTTTATAATCGGCTATAGTTCCGATAGGAACTCCTTCAGGAAAAATAGTAGATTTCCCCCCAGTAATAATGGTATCCCCTTTTTTTACAGGAACAAAACGTTCTATATCTATAAGTTGAATGATGTTTGGGGCTTTAGTATCCCAGTTTAAGGTTCCAAAATAATTGGTGTTTTTTATTTTGGCGTTAATGTTAGATTTTGTGTTTAGAATGCTTTGCACGGTAGCATGTCCATTAGATACATAATCGATAATTCCTAAGATTCCCTTAGCGGTTATTACGCCCATATCTTGAGAAATGCTATCTTTTTTTCCAGCATCTATAGTGATAAAATTATTTGATTTTGAGTACGTATTATTAGTTGCTTTGGCAGCAAAGACATCGTAATTATAGAAATATGTTGTGCTATCTATCTTTGTAGTATCAATTTGTTTTGTATTGAACAAAAGATGTCTAAGTCTTCTGTTTTCTTCAAGGAGTTTATTGTTTTCTTTTCTAAGCCTAAAGTACGAAGAAATATCGTTGGTGCTGGCATATAAATTTCCGCTAACAGCGTTAGCGGAATTCATAAATTTTGTTCTGTGAAAAGAATGCGATTGAACGGTAAAAATTAAAGCAATTAAAAACAGTAATAAATAAAGAAGATGATTTTTATTCTTTATTAAAAAGTTAATAATTTGCTGCATTCACTAGTTTTATTTGATGAGAATACTTCTGTATCGCTCTAAATTTTTTAATGAGATTCCAGTACCTCTAACTACAGCTCTTAATGGGTCTTCAGCTATGTATACTGGTAAATCTGTTTTTTGAGACAATCTCTTGTCTAGGCCTCTAAGCATTGATCCTCCACCGGCTAAATAGATTCCTGTATTGTAGATATCTGCTGCCAATTCTGGAGGTGTTTGTGATAATGTTTCCATTAGAGCGTCTTCAACACGCAAAATAGATTTATCCAATGCCTTTGCTATCTCTCTATACGAGATTTGTACCTGCTTTGGTTTACCAGTAAGCAAATCTCTTCCTTGAACAGACATATCGTCTGGAGGTGTTTCTAGATCGTCGGTAGCAGATCCTATTTGGATTTTAATGTTTTCAGCAGAACTTTCCCCAACATATAAGTTGTGCTGAGTACGCATGTAGTAGATGATATCGTTGGTGAAAACATCTCCTGCAATTTTTACAGATTTGTCACATACAATACCACCAAGAGCAATAACAGCAATTTCTGTAGTACCACCACCTATATCAACAATCATATTTCCTTTGGGTTGCATAATATCTAGTCCAATACCAATAGCTGCTGCCATTGGTTCATGAATAAGGTATACTTCTTTACCATTAACACGTTCTGCTGATTCTTTTACAGCTCGCATTTCTACTTCGGTAATTCCAGAAGGAATACAAATTACCATTCGCAATGCTGGAGGGAACCATTTTTTCTTTAATGCTGGAATGTTTTTAATGAACATATTGATCATTTTTTCCGAAGCATCAAAATCTGCAATAACCCCATCTTTCAAGGGGCGAATGGTCTTTATGTTTTCATGGGTTTTTCCTTGCATCATATTTGCCTCTTTACCAACGGCAATAATTTTTCCAGTAATCCTATCTCTTGCAACAATAGATGGACTATCTACCACAACTTTATCGTTATGAATTATTAAAGTATTCGCTGTTCCAAGGTCAATAGCGATTTCTTCGGTTAAGAAGTCAAAAAATCCCATATGTAAATTAAATTTAATGGATTAAAAGTATCGATTTTCGATGAATGTCACAAGGTTAATGTTTAAAATGACGTGTTCCGGTCATTACCATCGCAATTTTATGTTCATTACAGTAGTCAATACTGAGTTGGTCTTTTATAGATCCTCCAGGTTGAATAACGGTTCTAATACCTGCATTATCAGCAATTTCTACACAATCTGGAAATGGAAAAAAAGCATCACTTGCCATTGCTGCGCCTTCTAAATTAAAATTAAAAGATTTTGCTTTTTCTATCGCTTGTCTTAAAGAGTCCACTCTACTAGTTTGTCCAGTTCCACTTGCACAAAGTTGTCTGTTTTTGGCTAAAACAATAGTATTAGACTTGGTATGCTTACATATTTTTGATGCAAATATTAAATCTTCAATTTGTTCAGTCGTAGGAGCTGTTTCTGTTGCGTTTTTTAGAATTTCAGCGCTATCACTAATTAAATCTTTACCTTGCACTAAAGTTCCGTTTAAGCAGGTTCTTACTTGCGTTTTTGGAAGTGTAGCTTCTTTTTGAATAAGTATGATTCTATTTTTCTTTCCTTTTAGTATAGCTAAAGCATCGGCACCATAAGAAGGTGCAATTACAACTTCGCAAAATAAAGTATGAATTTTTTCCGCTGTAGCAAGATTAATTTCAGTATTAGCGATTAATACACCTCCAAAAGCGGATACTGGATCTCCAGCCAATGCATCTACATACGCTTCTTCTATTGTTGCACGTGTAGCTAGTCCGCAAGCATTATTGTGTTTTAAGATGGCAAAAGTAGGGGCATCGTTTGTAAATTCGTTCATAAGATTTACAGCTGCATCTACATCCAAAAGGTTATTGTAACTTAATTCTTTTCCATGTAGTTTATCAAAAATGGCATCCATGTCACCAAAGAAATATCCTTTTTGATGTGGGTTTTCTCCGTATCTTAATTCTTGTCCTTTGTTTTCGCTTATTTTAAGCGTTATCTCATTGCTTTCTGAGTTGAAATAATTGAAAATAGCAGTATCATAATGGGAAGAAACATTGAAAGCTTTTCCAGCAAAGTTTTTACGTTCTGCTAGAGTAGTATTTCCATTTCCTGCAGTTATGATGTTCAAAAACTCGTTATAATCTTCCATTGAAGATACACATATTACATCCTTAAAGTTTTTAGCAGCAGCTCTAATTAATGAAATACCACCAATATCAATTTTTTCAATAATATCTTGTTCTGGAGCACCGCTAGCAACAGTTTTTTCAAAAGGATATAGATCTACAATTACAATATCTAACTGAGGGATGTTGTATTCTTCTAATTGGGCAACGTCACTATTGTTATCTTGTCTGTTAAGTATTCCACCAAATACTTTTGGATGTAATGTTTTTACACGACCACCAAGTATAGAAGGGTAGTCAGTGACGTCTTCTACTGGAATAACTTGGATTCCTAAATCTGTAATGAATTTTTCAGTTCCTCCTGTAGAGTAGATTGTTACGCCTAACTCGTTAAGTTTCTTTACTATTGGTTCTAAACCGTCTTTGTGAAAAACAGAAATTAAAGCAGATGTTGCTTTTTTGGTAGTGCTCATTATATTGTGATCTTAAGATTTGTTTGCAAAAGTAATTTTTTTGTACAAGAAACCTTAAGATTTGTTAACAATTAGCAATAAAATTATAAGATTTCTGCTACTTTTTTATTGATGTATTCTAAAAGCTGTTCATCTATTTCCGAAAAAGGATCTGGAATATGGGAATCAATGTCTATTTGACCAATGTTTTTACCATTTACAAATAGCGGAACTACTAATTCTGCTTTTACATCAATACTACATGCAATATAGTTGTCTTGTGCAGCAACATCTGGAACTACAAAGTTTTCGTTTGAAACGGCAACTTGTCCACAGATGCCTTTTCCGAATGGGATAATGGTATGGTCTGTTGGTGCACCAGCATATGGGCCTAATTTAAGTTCATTTTTATCGCCGTTTTTAAAATAAAACCCTACCCAATTATAGTGTGAGATTTTTGATTTTAGTAGCTCACAAATTTCTTGAAGTTTGCTAGTAGTATTAATATTGTATTTGGCAATAATAATATCAATTTCTGGGATAAGTGTTGTTGGCATTTTTTGTATTATGTAGGTTATTATTTTTTAATTCTTAAGAGTTTGTTTTGATACAATTAACTTGATTATTACTTTTTTTATGTTTTTGGAATAAGTGTAAAGCTTATGTTTTGAGATGGTTGTGTCGTCTAGGGGTGTTTTTTGAATAAAAAAAAGCTTTTTGTTTTGAGCTGCTTTAATAGGTTTTAATGACGTTTATTTGTGTTTTGGCAATAGCTATCTCTAGAGGGGTGTTCATTGGTCTTGGTTCTCCATCAATATGATAAGATTGTGAGTTTGATTTGATTCTTATGCTATTTGCTTTTAGGTATTTTATATACTTAGATTCTTTTAGGGTGCCTTTGAATAATTTATAGGTGTAAATTGGCATAAGATATAGAGGAATTGGCTTAATGAGAACAATGTCAAAATATTGGTCGTTGTATTTAGCCATTGGGGCAATATAACTATTGTTACCATACTGTCTAGTATTGGCAATATTTATCATTTGGTACTTTCCAGAAATTGTCTTGTCTTCTAATTCTATTTCAGCACGTATAGGCTTGTAGTTAAACATTGTTTTTAAGGTGTGGTAGATGTACATTTTAAGACCTCTAGTGCTACTTTTTTCAAACTCAGAAGCTATCTTGCTGTCAAAGCCTAAACCAATAATATTGATAGAGTATTCTTTGTTGATTTTTATAACATCAACTTTTTCTATATCATTGGCAGTAATTTGACTAATAAGTTTGCTTATGTTTTTTTTAAATCCAAGTTCTCTTGCAAAGCCATTTCCTGATCCATTTGGAAGTATGGCTAGTATAAGATCGTTTTGATTGTATAAGTATTTTATAGTATTATTTATTGTTCCATCACCTCCGCAAATAACAATCACTTTATAGTTTGTGGCCTTTGTTTTAAAAAAAACATCAAACTCTAAGAGATCTTTTGTGACAATGTAGTTAATATCATTGCTTACTGCTTTGATCGCATTAACAATTTTGCTTGCATTTTTATTGCCCGAATTTGGGTTTATGATAAATATGATGTCAGACAGACGAATTTCCAAATGCTTAATTATTTATGGTAATTATACAGATAAATGCTATAAAAGTTCAAAAACAATAATAAACTGCAAGAAAAGCTTTTTTATATTAAATAAAAGCATGTCTGTGTTCAATTTTTTTAAGAGAATATGAATTTATGTTTTTTTTAAGATTATCTTTTTTGGTTACTGATTTTTATCATGAATTACGATATTAATCTATGGTAAATTTGAGTGCTGCTATTATCGATATAGCACAATGATGATTTATGATATTTTTGTGATGAGAAAATGCAAGTGCAAAAACAAGAACTAAATATTGTGTAAGGTATATTAAGTATTGTTTTTGTTTCTTGCATTTTTAAGATTTTTTTTGTTTATTGTCGAGTATTTTAATTGTCCCGCTTTAGATTCTTACTATATGTAACCGCCTTCTTAGTAAATGTGTACATTACTATGATACAAATAGGTATTTGGATTGACGCTGAAAAAGCTTTTCTAATTTTTTTAGATAACAAAGAGATGTCTTTAGAAACTGTTTTATGTATAAAACAATATGCTAAAGAGAAAGCTTTAGTGGCTGTTGATCAATTATTTGAGGAAAGTATTTTCTATGCTAAAGTTATAAAAAGTGTTGGAAAGGTAGATACAATAGTGCTTTTTGGTGAAGGAGATACCCCTTTTAAGTTTGAGAAAGCTGTAAAAGAATTGGATAGTGTTATGCATCTAAAAATAAAATCGGTGTTGAATATTGCAGAAATGTCAAAGGAACAGTTTGGGGTTTTGGTAAAGGATTTTTATACTTTATCGTCTAAGGCTAGATTGATAGCTGAAAATAGTGTAGGTTTTTAATTCTTCATTGAAGGGACTAATCAATCAGAGTGCTATCTATAAATCAGAATAATTTTCAGAAATATACCTCATAATCTAGTGTTGAGGTTGTTGATTCGTAAAAATATAGAAATAAAAAAATCCGTTCTTAAAAAGAAAGAACGGATTTTTTATGTTTTTAAAAGATAGCTATTAGATATGGTTTTTACATCATACCTGGCATACCACCACCGCCACCCATAGGAGGCATTGCAGGAGCATCTTCTTTAATATCTACTAGTGCACATTCTGTAGTTAGAATCATTCCAGAAACAGAGGCTGCATTTTCTAATGCAATACGTGTTACTTTTTTAGGATCTATAATTCCAGCTTCTAGCATGTTTACATAGGTTTCTGATTTTGCATCAAAACCAAAATCACCTTTTCCTTCTAAGATTTTTGAAACAACAACAGAACCTTCACCACCAGCGTTTTCAACAATTGTTCTTAGTGGAGATTCAATAGCTCTAGCTACAATCTGAACTCCAGTAGCTTCGTCAGCATTAAGGGCTTTTACTTTTTCTAAAGTAGCTTTTGCTCTTACTAGTGCTACACCACCACCGGCAACAATACCTTCTTCAACAGCTGCTCTAGTAGCGTGAAGTGCATCATCTACTCTGTCTTTTTTCTCTTTCATTTCCACTTCAGAAGCAGCACCAACATAAAGTACGGCAACACCACCAGCTAATTTAGCCAAGCGTTCTTGTAGTTTTTCTTTATCGTAATCAGAAGTTGTAGTTTCTATTTGCGCTTTTATTTGGTTTACTCTTCCTTTAATGATTTCTGAGTCACCTGCACCATTAACAATAGTAGTATTGTCTTTGTCTATAGTAACTGTTTCTGCTGTTCCAAGCATTGAAAGGTCAGCGTTTTCAAGAGAAAAACCTCTTTCTTCAGAAATAACAGTACCACCAGTTAGGATAGCAATATCTTCTAACATTGCTTTTCTACGGTCACCAAATCCTGGAGCTTTAACAGCAGCAATTTTAAGTCCACCTCTAAGTTTGTTAACTACAAGAGTGGCTAATGCTTGTCCGTCTACATCTTCAGCAATAATTAATAATGGTTTTCCTGACTGTGCTACTGGTTCTAATATTGGAAGAATTTCTTGTAGATTAGAAATTTTCTTATCAAATAATAAGATGTATGGGTTTTCTAGGTCAGCGATCATTTTATCAGCATCGGTAACGAAATATGGAGAAAGGTATCCTCTGTCGAATTGCATTCCTTCAACAACATCAACATAAGTATCTGTTCCTTTTGCTTCTTCAACAGTAATAACACCTTCTTTACCTACTTTTCCAAATGCATTAGCAATCAATTCCCCAATATATTCATCGTTGTTAGATGATATTGACGCTACTTGTTTTATTTTGTCAGAAGAGTCTCCTACTTCTTTTGCTTGTTTCTGAAGGTCAGCAACAAGAACTTGAACAGCTTTGTCTATACCTCTTTTTAGGTCCATAGGATTTGCTCCGGCAGCAACGTTTTTTAAGCCTTCTTTTACAATTGCTTGTGCTAAAACAGTCGCTGTTGTGGTACCATCACCTGCAAGGTCATTGGTTTTAGAAGCAACTTCTTTTACCATTTGTGCTCCCATGTTTTCTAATGCATCTTCTAGCTCAATTTCTTTTGCTACAGAAACACCATCTTTAGTAACAGTAGGTGCGCCAAATGATTTACTAATAATAACATTACGTCCTTTAGGTCCTAAAGTTACTTTTACTGCATTTGCTAAAGCATCAACACCACGCTTAAGTGCGTCACGTGCTTCTACATCAAATTTTATATCTTTTGCCATGTTTTATTTTCTTGTTGTAAATTATATAATTGCTAAAATGTCGCTTTCTCTCATCATTAAGTAATCAGTACCATCTAACTTTAGGTCTGTTCCAGAGAATTTTCCATAAAGTACAGTATCTCCAACTTTCACGGTAAGAGGTTCGTCTTTTTTTCCAGCACCAACGGCAACAACAGTACCTTTTTGTGGTTTTTCTTTAGCAGTATCAGGAATAATAATTCCAGATGCTGTTGTTGTTTCTGCTGCTGCAGGCTCTACTAAAACTCTATCGGCTAGAGGCTTAATGTTAACTCCCATTTTATGTGTGTTTTTAAGTTATTTATTATAATTAATCTTAATGGTATTAGGCAGAAATTATGCCAATTGTGATTGACTGTCATTTCTGAAACTAAAAATGCCAGCTTGTCATAAAGCTGGCATTTTTTAATATGTATGATAGTAACTTTTAGTTTTGAGTTCCATTGTCTGAAGCTGGTGTAGTTTCAGGAGCATCAGGAGCTACTTCTTCTATTGGATTTTCTATTGGAGCACCGTCTAAAAGTTTAGATTCTTCAATTCCACTTCCTTTTTTTAAGGAGATGTTAGATAGCAATACTAATACAATTAGTACAGTTGCTAATGTCCAAGTGCTTTTGTCTAGGAAATCACCTGTTTTTTTAACACCACCAACAACTTGGCTTCCACCACCACCAAATGAAGAGGAAAGTCCGCCTCCTTTAGGGTTTTGAACCATAATTACTAGTACTAGCAAGAATGCTACGATAATAATAAGTGTTAGGAATATTGTAAATGTACTCATTGTTTTTATTTATTATGTTGTTGTAGTTTTTTTATCGCTTTAATTTGGTCAGCAAAGAAAGCACTTTTTTCTGGATATTTCAAACTTAATATTTTATAAGCTTGTATGGCTTTCTTAAACTTTTTTTGTTCCAAATACACCTTGGCAAGTGTTTCGGTCATCAATTCGTTTTTGTGCGTTCTTTTAAGTTCTGCTAAATTGGTGTTGGGTTTGTTTGTTTTTACAGGAGCTATTTTTGGATTGTTTTCTATAAATTTATCAATAAGGTCAAACTTTCGTTTTTTGGAGCTGTCAGAAATTGTCTTCTTGTTACTTTCTTTGTTTTCTGGGGTTCTGAGTATTGGTGTTATGGTGGTGAGTTGCATCCATTCAGAAAAAGAATGTGTTTCTTTTTTGTTGAATTCCAAAGGTTTTCCTATTTCTAAAGTTGCATTGATTTCTTGTTCTTCTATGCTGAGTTCTTTTGGGCTATGAAGATTAGGATCTAAAATAGCTTCTGCTTCTTTAAGATTTTGAGGAATGTATGCTTCTTTTTCTTCTTCAGGGATTAGAGCTTTTGGTGTTTCTAATTCAGAATTAGAATCATTATTTTCTTGAAAAACTATTGTTTTTTTATCGATTTCTGTATTGTCATCGATTTTTTTTGTTTTTTCGCTTACTTCGCTTACTTCGCTTACTTCGCTTACTTCGCTTACTTCGCTTACTTCGCTTACTTCGCTTACTTCGCTTACTTCGCTTACTTCGCTTACTTCGCTTACTTCGCTTACTTCGCTTACTTCGCTTACTTCGCTTACTTCGCTTACTTCGCTTACTTCGCTTACTTCGCTTACTTCGCTTACTTCGCTTACTTCGCTTACTTCGCTTACTTCGCTTACTTCGCTTACTTCGCTTACTTCGCTTACTTCGCTTACTTCGCTTACTTCGCTTACTTCGCTTACTTCGCTTACTTCGCTTACTTCGCTTACTTCGCTTACTTCGCTTACTATTGGTTCTGCTTGCTCTTCTAGTGTTCTAGTATAATGGTTACTAGTAACGTCTGTCTCATCAGTTTTGTTTTCCTTAAAACCTGGAATTTCATCGAAATTTTGTATTTCTTTTCCTTTCGATGCTTCTGAGTTTATTTCTAGAGATTCCGTTTTGTTATTTGGCAGCTCATTTATGAGTTCACCATTAACGAGTTCAAAACGCTCCATAGAACTTTCTTCGTTGTCCTTGGACAGATGTTTGGTAGAGTTAGATTCTTCAACTTTTAGGTTATCTACTTCCTTGTCAACAGATGCATTACTAGTTTCTTTATTTTCGAAAGCCTTTTCGCTTGCTTTTTCTGATGCAATAGAGGTTTCAAAATTTTCTTTTTTGTTAAAGCCTTTTGAGGTGATAAAATCAAAAAGGATGCTTCTGTCTGTTGTATGTGCAGCTGTAATACGAAGCGCATTATTGTATTTAAAACTGCCTTCATTTTTAAGCCCTTTAAGGTGAACGGCTCTAGCGGCCTGAAAAAAAGGGTATTCGCTAATAATGCTCTCTAGCGCCTTTGTTTGCTCAACATTGATGGCGCTTGGTTGTTTTAAGAGTGATGAAAATTCTGAAACGTTCATGAGTTTACCAGTTTGCTAATGAAGCGTTAAATATATCTTGTGTAATTCGTTCAAAAATAGCATCATGAGCTTCAGATTTTACGCTTGTCAACTGTGTTGATGCTGGAAAATCGTAAAAAAAAGAAAAAGGTTTCTCAAAATCGACGTCCTCTTTAGTTTTGTTGAAAAACCGAACTTTTACCGTCATTGTAAGTCTGTTTTGGGCAGCTGTTTGCTCAGCAGTTGCAGTCATTGGAGAGACTCTGTATTCTGTAATTTCACCTTCATAAACTAAATCACCGCCATCTCGGGTAAGGTTAAGACTGGTCTGATTGGTGATCATATCTTGTAAAGCATTTGTGAAGTCTCTATCCAAACCAGGGTCTATAGTAGAACCTGGAGAATTAGATGCTCTGTTCTGAAAAAAATTGACTTGAAATGTTTTTGCTGTACCCAAATCTCCACCTGTAAAGTTATAGATGCCACAACTGGTAACAGAAATAATAGTGAGTAGGAGTATAGTAGTTTTTTTAAAGGTCATATTGTTTTTTAATTTTCTAGAGATACATTAATGATGTCTTGTGTAATACGTTCAAAAAGCGCATCATCTGCCTTAGACTTTATATTGGAAAATTGAGTATTTGCAGGAAAATCATAAAAGAAAGAAAAGGGCTTTTCAAAATCGGCATTTTCTTTTGTGTTATTATGGAATCGCACATTTACTGTCATGGTTAACCTATTTTGAGCAGCTGTTTGATTTGCAGTTGCTGTCATTGGGGCTATTCTGTATTCTATAATTTCTCCCTGATATACTAAATCGGCATTAGCACGGGTAAAATTAAGACTTGTTTGGTTGGAAATCAAATCTTGTAATGCATTTGTGAAATCATTATCCAATCCAGGGCTTATTGTTGAACCAGCAGAATTAGTAGCTCTATTTTGAAAAAAACTAACCTCAAATGTTTTTGCTGTACCAATATTGATGTTAGTAAAGCTATAAGCAGCACAACTGGTAATTGTAATAATACTAAGTGCTAGTATAACAGCTTTTTTAAAGGTCATATTGTTTTATTTTTCTGTATAATGTTCGTTCAGAAATGCCAAGTTCGGTTGCAGCAGCTTTTCGTTTTCCTTTGTTGCGTTCTAGTGCTTTTTTAATAAGTTCAATCTCCTTCTCGTGTAAAGATAGGGTTTCTTCCTCTTCTATTTCTTCTACAAAATGATAACGATCTTCAATAATTTGTGGTGCAATAGTAGTTTGCGTTGCTGTTTCTGCAGGTTGTGGCAAGCTTAATACTGCTAGGTCGTTTTCGGTAGCTGCTGCTGCTTCTTGTTTTTCTTTATCACCATATATTTTATTGATGAGGTGTTGGTTTTCTTCTTGTACAGTTTCATTATTTCCTTTCTGCATCAGCTCAAGTGTAAGCTTTTTTAGATCATTAAGATCGGCTTTCATGTCAAAAAGTACTTTGTATAAAATTTCGCGTTCGTTGCTAAAATCGCTTTTGCTTTTTTTGCTTTCTATAACAGAAGGCAAATTGCTGTTGCTAGTATTTGGAAGATAAGAGTTGAGTGTTTCTAAGGTAATATTTCTACTGTGTTCCAATACGGAAACCTGCTCAGCAACATTTCTAAGCTGTCTTATGTTTCCTTGCCATCTGTATTTTTGCAGCAATTGCACGGCTGGCTCATTTAGTTTTACCGCTGGCATTTTATATTTAAGTGCAAAATCAGAAGCAAATTTCCGAAACAATAAATGGATATCTTCTTTTCGTTCTCTAAGCGGAATAAGGTGAATTTCTACGGTGCTAAGCCTATAATAAAGATCTTCTCTAAATTTCCCTTTTTTAATGGCTTCAAAAATATTGACATTAGTTGCTGCAACAATTCTAACATCAGTTTTTTGTGTTTTTGATGACCCTACCTTTAAAAATTCTCCATTTTCTAATACCCGAAGCAATCGTACCTGTGTAGTTAATGGCAATTCTCCAACTTCGTCTAAAAAAATAGTACCACCATTGGCTTCTTCAAAATACCCACTACGAGTGGAAGTAGCTCCTGTAAATGCTCCTTTTTCATGTCCGAACAATTCGCTGTCAATGGTTCCTTCTGGTATAGCACCACAGTTTACTGCAATATATTTACCATGTTTACGGTGCGATTGTGAATGTATTATTTTTGGAATGGCTTCTTTTCCAACACCGCTTTCGCCAGTAACCAATACCGAAATATCAGTTGGTGCTACTTGCATGGCTTTTTCTAAAGAACGATTTAGTTTTAGATCGTTTCCGATAATTCCAAAGCGTTGTTTTACTGCTTGTATAGATTCCATTTACTATCTGTTCTTTTTAGTTGTTATCTGCATAACTTACAGCTTCTCCAATAAGTGTTGCCGAAGTACAGTCTAAGATTTTGACATTTACAAATTCACCAATTTTATAATTTCCTTTAGGAAAAACAACCATAGTGTTTTGGGTGTTTCTTCCTTTCCACTGCGCATCAGATTTTTTTGAAGTTCCTTCAATAAGGACTTCTTCTATTTTTCCAAGATGCTTATCAGTTCGGTATCCGGAGTGAATTCGTTGTGCATCTACAATTTCTTGTAAACGTCTTTTTTTAGTAAGTTCTGGTACATCATCTTCTAGTTTTCTTTCTGCCATAGTTCCAGGGCGTTCAGAATAGGAATACATGTATCCAAAATCGTATTTTACATATTCCATTAGACTTAAGGTGTCTTTATGGTCTTGTTCCGTTTCTGAAGGGAAACCTGCAATCATATCTTGAGAAATAGAACAGTCAGGAAGTATGGTTCTAATAGTGTTTATTAAGGTAAAATACTCCTCACGGGTATGTAGGCGATTCATTTCTTTTAAGATACGATCACTTCCCGATTGTACTGGCAGGTGTATATGCTTGCAAATATTCTTGTGTTTTGCCATTATTCTTAGCACGCCTTCTTCCATATCTTGAGGATTGGAAGTAGAAAAACGAATTCTAAGTTTTGGAAATTTTGTAGCAGCCATGTCTAGCAATTGTGCAAAATCAATGGCAGTTGCTTTTTGCATCGCTGATGCTTTTGCATATTCTTTTTTGAGTCCACCACCATACCATAAATAACTATCTACATTTTGGCCTAAGAGTGTTATTTCTTTATAATTTTTATCTGTTAAATCCTGAATTTCGGCAAGTATAGATTGTGCGTCTCTACTACGTTCTCTACCTCTGGTAAATGGAACAACACAAAAGGTACACATATTATCGCAACCTCTAGTAATGGAAACAAATGCAGAAATACCGTTTGTGTTTAAACGAACAGGGGCAATATCACCATAGGTTTCTTCTTTAGACAAAATTACATTTACTGCATTACGTCCTTCATCTATTTCTTGAACAAGGTTTGGAAGGTCTTTGTAAGCATCAGGGCCTACCACCATATCTACAATTTTTTCTTCTTCAAGAAATTTGCTTTTTAGGCGTTCTGCCATACAGCCCAAAACCCCAACTTTCATTTTAGGATTTATTTTTTTTACAGCATTAAATTTTTCTAAACGTTTGCGTACCGTTTGTTCGGCCTTGTCACGAATAGAACAGGTATTTACCAATACTAAATCTGCTTCTTCTAAGACCTTTGTAGTATTAAAACCTTCTTTTGCAAGTATAGATGCTACTACTTCTGAGTCAGAAAAGTTCATGGCGCAACCATAACTTTCTATGTATAATTTTCTAGTATTGTCTTTTTTAGCTGTAATCTCAAGCGTTTCCCCTTGTTTCTTCTCGTCAATAGTCTTCTCCATGGATATGATATCGATTTTTAGAATAATCAATAAGAATGCAAAGATAGGATAATAAAGAAGGTTCTGCCATATTGGCAGCAAATTTTAATAGTTTTTTATGGTTGTGCCATGATAAGCTATTATTTAGTATTTTTACCGTAACTAATCAAAAATAGAAGATAGAATGAAGATTAATGAGTTAACAGAAGTTATTGGAAAAAGAAATGCATTGGATTTTGGTTCCCTTTTTAGCGACTCTTTTGAATTGTTTAAAAAAGTATGGCTCCATGGTTTTTTTATAGTATTGCTTAGTATTCTTTTTGTGCTTTTATCGGCTTTTATAATTAATATTCCGTTGTTCTTAAGTGGTGTGGGGATTTCTGTACTTGCTCAGGAGGTGGGAGGTCCAGAGATGTTTCAAGGCTTAAGTGAAGAAGGACTAGGAATAATAATGATTGTTATTTTTGGTTTACTAACCTTAGTGATTTTAGTTTTTATGATTATGAATACTGTAGCGCTTATGGCTGGCTTTTATAGGGTTTGTAAGCAAAATGATGTAGAAGATTTTGGAAGTGATGTAGGTTATTTTTATTATTTTAAAGGACAGTTTTTTGGAAAATTATTTGTTTTAGCATTACTGATGATGGCTGTTGTTATTGCAGGGATGTTGGTTTGTGGTATAGGATTGATATATGTGTCAGTTCCATTGGCTTTAATTCCCGTAATTTTTGCTTTTAATACAGAATTATCACCAGTTGATATTGTAAAAGGAGCTTTTGCTCTTGGAAACAAAAATTGGCTTGTTCTTTTTGGTGTGACTTTAGTGATGGGTTTTGTTGCCGAATTAGGTTTGATAGCTTGTTTTGTTGGAATATTTTTTACGGCAATGCTGTCCAAAATTCCAATATATTTCGCCTATAAAAATGGAGTTGGTTTTACTGAAACAAAAGAAGACATCTATTTAGAGGAGCATTAAAAAATAATAATTTTTATAAGACATAAAATCACAAGGTACCTTAGTTGTACGTTGTGATTTTTTTTTGGAGCTATTTCTCGCTATTCACTATAGTTTATTAAGATGAAAACACCTTAATAAAGCTGCCGTTACTATCAAGGCTAAAAAGCATAAAAACTAAAAGTGACAGTTTTTGTGAAGAAATGACGCAACTGATTTATACATTTTACATCTACTAATAAAGCAATAGATAAAAGATGAGGAAATTAGCAGGAATTATTACCGTAGTATTTGCATTAGTTTTTAGCTCTTGTGCTAAAGATGAAGAATACGAAACTTATACATTGGCAAGTCCAGAATATTTAAGCTATGCAGAATTAAGAGCATCAATACGTATTATTGATCCTCTACCAATAGTTGAATCTGGGAAAATATATTATAAAGATCATATTATATATGTAAATGATGTAGAAAAGGGAATTCATATTATTGATAATAGTGATATTAATAATCCAGTAAGTAAAGCTTTTATAGCAATTATTGGAAATAGAGATATGGCAGTAAAAGGCAATCTTTTATATGCGGATAGCTATTCGGATTTGGTTGTTTTTGATGTTTCAGACATTAATGCTATAAAAGAAGTAAATCGCTTAGAAGATGTAATTCCTTATTATCCCATATTTCCATTTGAAGAAGGACTGGAGTTTGATTATATGGTACAGCAGCCTGCAAATACTTTATTGGCAGGATATACTATAACTGAAGAACGCAGAAAAATTGAAGATAGACCAATGTATAAAGATTTTGCATTAGAAAATACGGCGGTAGGAGCTAATGATTCTGGACAAGGGGGCTCTATGGCACGTTTTAAAATAGTAAAAGACTATTTGTATATTGTAGATAGTCATAGTATTAATGTTTTTGATATAGAAAGTTCAGCAACAGCTACTAAAGTTAAATCTGTAAGTGCAGGATTTGATATTGAAACAATATTTAATAGAGGAGACTACTTGTTTTTGGGATCCATGTCAGGAATGTATATCTATAATATTAATGATGCAGCAACACCAATTTATGTATCAGAATTTCAACATGGAACAGCTTGTGATCCTGTTGTTGTAGATGACAACTATGCTTATGTAACCTTAAGAGGAGGCAACTCTTGCGGTGCTTTTGATAGTAGCTTGCAAATTGTAGATATTAGAGATATTACTGCTCCAAAATTGGCAAAATCGTATGCAATGGACCATCCGTATGGATTAGGGGTAAAAGATAATTTTGTTTTTGTGTGCGATGGAGATTCTGGATTGAAGGCATTTGACAAAACAGATGTATTAGATTTAAGGTCACTTTCTGTATCTGAAAGCACAACTGCATATGATGTTATTCCACTGGAAGACAGGTTGATAATGATCGGAGAAGGTAAGGTTTCTCAATACTACTATACAACAGATGGCTTGGATTTGGTTAGCACTTTTTTGATAAAATAATCGTTAGGATAATCTAATAAAACTAAAGTTATTTAGAGAAATAACAATGTCTTGCAGATGGAATAAAAAAAAATACTATACTTTTGTACCTCCAAAAAAATAGTAAATGGCAAAGAATTTAGTAATAGTAGAGTCTCCTGCCAAGGCAAAGACGATTGAGAAATTTCTAGGAAAAGATTTTAAAGTAGAGTCCAGTTTTGGGCATATAGCAGATCTTCCCTCCAAAGAGTTAGGTGTTGATGTAGACAATGATTTTAAACCTAAATACATTGTAGACACTGATAAAAAGGCAGTAGTAAAAAAACTAAAAGATTTAGCAGCTAAAGCAGAAATGGTATGGCTAGCGAGTGATGAAGACCGTGAAGGAGAGGCTATTGCTTGGCATTTATCAGAAACCTTAAAGTTAGATAAAGAAAAGACTAAGCGTATTGTTTTTAACTCTATTACAAAAAAGGCTATAAGTCATGCTATTGAGAATCCAAGAGAAATTAATTATGATCTTGTAGATGCACAACAGGCACGTAGAATTTTGGACCGCTTGGTGGGATATCAATTATCACCAGTATTGTGGAAAAAAATTAAAACAGGCCTTTCGGCAGGAAGAGTACAATCTGTTGCGGTACGTCTTATTGTAGAACGCGAACGCGAAATAGAAGCATTTAATACTGAAGCTTCTTTTAAAGTAGCAGCGGAGTTTGTTACTGAAGAAGGTAAGGTTTTTAGTGCAAAACTATCAAAGGCTTTTTCTTCTAAAAAAGCAGCAGAAGCATTTTTAGAAAAAAATAAAGCAGCAGTTTTTTCTATTGCTAATTTAGATAAAAAACCAGCAAAAAAATCACCTGCAGCACCATTTACAACATCCACATTACAGCAAGAAGCGTCTAGAAAGTTATATTTTTCAGTAGGAAAAACAATGACCGTAGCACAACGATTGTATGAAGCAGGTTTAATCACCTATATGAGAACTGATAGTGTAAGCCTTTCTGGTGAAGCATTAGAAGCCGCTAAAAATGCAATTGTAACTAACTATGGAACGGAATATAGCAAGACCAGAACCTATACTTCAAAAACAAAAGGAGCACAAGAAGCGCATGAGGCTATTAGGCCTACAGATATGTCTCGCCAATCGGCAACTTTAGAAAGAGACCAAGCACGTTTGTATGAATTAATTTGGAAACGTACTATAGCTTCGCAAATGAGCGATGCCCAATTAGAACGTACAAATGTAAAAATAGGAACCAGTTCTCATAACGAGCTTTTTACGGCCAATGGTGAGGTTATAAAGTTTGATGGTTTTTTAAAAGTATATTTAGAAGGTAATGATGATGAGCAAGAAGAGCAAGAAGGAATGCTTCCTGCAATGCAAATAAATGGGACGGTTACAAACAATTTTATAACAGCTACCGAACGTTTTTCAAGAGCACCTTATAGATTTACGGAAGCTGCATTGGTAAAAAAATTAGAAGAATTAGGAATCGGTAGACCGTCTACTTATGCACCAACAATTTCTACTGTTCAAAACAGAGGTTATGTAGAAAAAGGGACTATAGAAGGTGTACCAAGAGATTATGTACAGTTGGTTTTAAAATCTGATGTGCTTAACGAAGCTAATTTAACAGAAACAGTAGGCGCAGACAAAGGTAAGTTGGTACCAACAGATATAGGTATGATTGTAAATGATTTCTTGGTGAATCATTTCTCTGCGGTATTAGATTTTAATTTTACTGCCAAAGTAGAAGCTAGTTTTGATGATATTGCTTCTGGAAATAAGGAGTGGACAGTAATGATGAAAGACTTTTACAATGATTTTAATCCAATTGTAAAAGATGTAGAAGAAAATGCAGAACGCGAAAGTGGAGAACGTATTTTAGGAAAAGATCCAGAATCAGGAAGAACAGTATTAGTCCGTTTAGGAAGATTTGGAGCCATGGTTCAGATTGGTACTTCAGAAGATGAGCAAGAATTACGCTTTGCAAGTTTACTACCAACACAATCTATAGGTAGTATTACTTTTGAAGAAGCAATGGAACTGTTTACCTTACCAAGAAAACTAGGGGAATATAAAGGAGAAGAAGTAGAAGCAAATGTTGGTCGTTTTGGCCCTTATATAAAGTTAGGGAAAAAATTTATTTCTTTAGATAAAGGAGAAAGTGCTTTTGATGTTAATTTAGAAAGAGCTTTAGAATTAATAACACAGCGAGAAGTAGCTGATGCTCCTATTGCTGCATATGAAGGGTTGGATGTTACCAAAGGTGTAGGTCGTTTTGGACCATTTATAAAATGGAATGGAATGTTTATCAATGTCAATAAAAAATATGACTATGATAATTTAACCGATATAGATATTCAGAACCTTATTGAGGATAAGAAACAAAAAGAAATTGATAAATTAATCCATGATTGGCCAGAAGAAGGTATTCGTATCGAAAAGGCAAGATGGGGAAGACATAATGTTATCAAAGGCAAGCAAAAGGTAGAACTAGCAAAAACGGTAGATGTTTCTAAAATAGATTTAAAAGAAGCCATTGCTATCCTAGAAAAAAATGCACCTAAAAAGAAAGCAAAAGCTAAGCCCAAAGCAAAAACTAAAGCCAAGCCAAAAACAAAAAAATAATGGGTTTTGATTTTTTGGCTCCAGTAGCCGATATTGTTCTTGCATATAATGAGTTATTGCCAGCGCAAGCATTAGGGAGAACAATAAAAGTACATACCAAAAAAAATGGAATCCCTTCTTTAGAAGGCGTTCAAATTGCAATTATTGGTGTACATGAATCTCGAAACGCATTTTACAAAAAAAAAGAAACAATAGATATTACTACTATTCGAAAAGAACTCTATAAGTTATCTATAGGGAACTGGAATAGTAGTATTATTGATTTGGGCGATGTTATTGTAGGTGATACCGTAAAGGACACTTATTTTGTAATTACAGAAATGATTGCTGTATTGCTAAAAGAAAACATCGTTCCTATAGTACTTGGTGCTAGCCAAGATATTACCTATCCAATATATAGAGGTTTTGACAATTGCGGAAAAATGGTAAATGTTGCTGCAATAGATAGTAGATTTGATTTTGGTGCAGATGACGAATTGGTATCTTCTCATTCTTATATGAGTAAAATTATTGCCGATGTACCTACCAATTTGTTTAATTTTTCGAATATTGGCTACCAAAGTTATTTTAATAGTCAAGAAGAGATAGACCTTATGGATAAACTTTTCTTTGACGCCTTTAGGCTAGGAGAAATTGCAAACAATCTTAAACTTGCAGAACCAGTACTTAGAGATGCGGATATTGTAAGTTTGGATCTTAGAGCTGTAAAAGCAAGTGCTGTGGGGTTTCCAGATAGTTTTTCTCCTAATGGTTTTGATGGTAGAGAAATTTGCACTTTGGCAAGATATGCAGGCATTAGTGATCGGGTATCTGTTTTTGGGATTTTTGAAAGCGAAAACAATAATCAATCCGCACAGCTTATAGCACAAATAGCATGGTATTTTATAGAAGGTTATAATTTTAGAGCCAATGAATATCCTTTTTTAGATAAAGAAGCATTAGTAAAATATATTGTTCCTATTGATCAAGAGGAAGATATGTGTTTTTTTAAGAGTAATACTACACAACGTTGGTGGATAGAAGTGCCAACTATTTTAAGTTTATATAATAAATCCAAATCAGCAGCGTTATTACCTTGCAGCCATCAGGATTATTTGGACGCATGTAACCAGAACATTCCTGAGCGTTGGCTTAAAGCTTATAAAAAAAGCTTAAGTTAATCATTAACTATTGAACTTAAAAATTAATTTTTAGAAGATTTACAAGCGTTTATACAATATTCACAACATTTAGTTGTTATAAGATTGTATTTAGAACTAAGTTTGACACGCTAATAATCTTTAATTGAAATTTGACCTAAAAATATGAAAAAGCTATTGTTATTTTCCTTAGCATCTGTAATGCTATTATCTAGTTGTGGAAAAGGTTCCAACGACAAAGGAGAGCTTGTTGGAACGCGTGGAAAAAAATGGCATCCTGAGAAGCCATTCGGTATGACCTTAATTCCTGGAGGCGCCTTTACTATGGGTAAATCTGAAGAAGATAAGGCACAAATGCTTAATGCCCCGACAAAAACAGTAACCGTTCGTTCGTTTTATATGGATGAAACAGAAATTACAAACAAAGAATATCGTGAGTTTGTAGCATGGGTTCAAGATTCTATTATTAGAACTAAATTAGCAATCCTTGCCGACGAATTAGGGATGACTCCTGAAGATGAAGGTATTGGTGAGTATGCATTTAAAGATGCAGATACTGCTAACCTTTCTGTATACGATAAGTATATGTTAGATAACTATGTTGGTGGAGAAACTGGTTATGAAGGAAGAGCATTAAACAAAGATATAGATGTTGTTTATGATACTTCAGAATATCCTGATGAGTATTATGCAGAAATCATGATTGACTCTATCTATATTCCAAAAGAAGAATCTTATAATGGACAACAAACCGTTGATGTTGAAAAATTAAAATTCAAATACAACTGGTTAGATATGGAAGCTGCTGCTAAATCAAAAAAAGGAAGCAGAAAAGATTTCATCAGAACAGAAGAAACAAAAATTTATCCAGATACTACGGTATGGATTAAAGATTTTGCATATTCGTATAACGAGCCTATGCATAACGATTATTTCTGGCATGATGCCTATAGTGATTATCCAGTAGTTGGTATCTCTTGGCAACAAGCAAAAGCATTTTGTAATTGGAGAACAAAAAAGAAAAATGATTACCAAAAAGAAGCTGGTAAACTTAATGTAAACAGATTCAGATTGCCTACAGAAGCAGAATGGGAATATGCTGCTAGAGGTGGAATCGAAGGAGGTACTTACCCTTGGGGAGGTCCTTATATAATGGGAGATAGAGGTTGTTTTTTAGCAAACTTTAAACCACAGCGTGGAGACTACGCAGCGGATCAGGCTTTATATACTGTTGAAGCTAAATCTTACGAACCAAATGACTTTAACCTATATAACATGGCAGGGAATGTGTCTGAATGGACAAATTCTTCTTATGATCCAGGAGCATACGAGTATGTTTCTACTATGAACCCTAATACTTATGACGATAGCAATAAAAGAAAAGTTATTCGTGGTGGTTCTTGGAAAGATGTTGCTTATTTCCTACAAGTAAGTACCAGAGATTATGAGTACACAGATTCAGCAAGAAGTTATATTGGATTTAGAACAGTACAAGACTATATGGGAACGGAATCTACTCCTGACAAAAATTCACGTCGTTAGTAGTAAAAGTCATTGTAAAAATTAGAACCAAATACTTATTTATATTTACTTAACTTAAAATTAAAACAAGAAATTATGGCACAATCAAAATCTACAAAAAAATTATTTAATATGGCCTATGGGCTAGGTGCATCCGTTGTAATTATCGGAGCATTATTTAAAATCTTACACTGGGAATTTGGACCACTTACCGGAGGTCTATTATTAGCAGTTGGTCTTATTACAGAAGCATTAATTTTTGCCATTAGTGCCTTTGAACCTCTTGATGATGAATTAGATTGGAGTCTTGTTTATCCTGAATTAGCAGGCGGACAAGGAAGTCCTAAAGCATTAAAAGAGGATACAGATGCTGAAGGTGGTTTGTCTAAAAAATTAGATAATTTACTTAAAGACGCTAAAATTGATGCAGAATTAATGGAAAGCTTAGGAACAAGTATCAGAAGTTTTGAAGGAGCAGCTAAAGAAATGGTACCTACTACCGAAGCAATGGGCTCTACTAAAAAATATTCTGAAGAAATGTCTTTAGCGGCAGCTCAAATGGAATCATTAAACAGCTTATATAAAGTACAATTAGAAAGTGCAAACCGTCAAGCAAATATTAACGAAGAGGTAACTCAAAATGCAGGTATGTTAAAAGACCAAATGGCATCTTTAGCAACCAACCTTTCTTCTTTAAATGGTGTTTATGGTGGGATGTTATCTGCAATGGCAAAAAACTAATTTTTTAACTTATTTATTAACCTAAAAAATTAGAAAAACATGGCAGGAGCAAAAGAATCCCCACGGCAAAAAATGATAGGTTTAATGTATTTAGTATTCATATGTATGCTAGCATTAAACATGAGTAAAGAAGTGTTATCAGCTTTCGGTTTAATTAACGAAAAGTTAGAAGCTTCAAATATTAAAACTACCGAAGGTAACCTCGCGTTCTTTGGTGGATTAGAAGTAAAAGCTGGAGAAAGTCCTGAGAAATACGGTGAACTTTTCAATAAAGCTAAAAAAATTAAGGGATTGTCAGATGAGTATTATAACTATCTGCAAGGTCTTAAAGATGGAATGACAAATGGTCTTGATGATAAACAAGATTATGAAGTTATGGACAAAGCAGATTTCCTTAACGATTTATTCTTCAGTGGAGAAGGATATTCACCAGAAGGGCAAGAATTTGTTGATAAAATCAATAACTATAGAACAGAAGTTGCTGCGCTATTAGGAGAAGATTTTAAAGATGTTTCAGCTGCTTTACAACCACGTTTCAATACTGGAGACGAGAATGGTGATGCTGAAAACAGAAAAGGAGTTAAAATTGACTGGTTATCTTACCAGTACAAAGGATTTCCTTTAGTTGCATCATTGACTAAAATAACAAATATGCAGTCAGATATTAAAGCTACAGAACAAGAAGCTTTATCTGCAATGTTACAAGGTCAAATGGCTAATGATATTTCTATGACAAACTACACAACCTTATTAGAGCAAGAGAAATCTGCGTTCTACCAAGGAGAGCAGTTTTCAGGATCTATTGTATTAGGTAGAAAAGATGCTTCTACAAAACCTTCTAGAGTAGAATTAACTTTAGATGGTAGAAAATTAGTAGCTGATAGAGATTTTGTAATTGAAGATGGTAAAGTAAGACTTACCATTAGCGCTGGTAGTGCTGGAGATCACAAAATTGAAGGTAACTTAGTATATGCACAAGATGGAGAGGAATTAGAAGTTCCTGTATCTTCTTCTTTTGCTACAATTACAAAGCCAAATGCAGCGGTAATTTCTGCTGATAAAATGAATGTTGTATATCGTGGAGTTGCAAACCCTATTACGGTTTCTATTCCTGGTATCCCTGATAATAAAGTATCAGCTTCTGCAACAGGTCTTTCTAAAAGATCTGGTAGTAAGTATGTAATGAAGCCTCAAGGTGGAAGAACAGTAAAAATTACAGCAAGAGGTACTTTGCCTGATGGACAAGCAATAGCTACAACATCAGAATTTAGAATTAAAGATATTCCAAGACCATCTGGAACTGTAAGAGGAGAAACTTCTGCAAAGATGTCTAAGAATAACTTACAAATCTCTACTATTAGTGCAATGTTAGAAGACTTTGATTTTGATTTGAATTTAGCAGTAGGCGGATTTAAATTTAAAGTTCCTGGTCAACCAACAGTAAGAGTTAGAGGAAACAAATTGAACGCACAAGCAAAATCAGCTTTAAAAAGAGCCAAAAGAGGCGAGGCTGTACAAATATTTGATATTGAAGCATATATTACTAACAACAGAACATACAAACTTAAAAAAGTATCTCCTGTAGTAGTTGAGCTTACAAACTAATAAAAATTGAGTTTTATGAATTGGAAAAGCTTTTTATTAACCGCAGTAGTTGCAGCAATGCCGATTTCGATGGTGGCACAAGCAAATATATTAAATGCAAAAAAGCCAGAAGAAATAGGAGTAAAAACAGATGCACAATTAGCTGCTGATAATGATGCTCCATTACCATATGGATATGTTGATGACAGAGACATGCTCTGGTCTAAGACTGTTTGGGAAATCGTTGATTTAGATGAACGTGTTAACTTCCCTTTTTATTATCCTATTGATACTGTAGATATTGGTCCTAATAGAAGATCATTATACGATGTATTGATGAAGAATATAAAAAATGGTAATCTTACAGACATCTATGTAGATTCTTATTTTACTGAAAAACGTAAAATGGAAGATTTATCTGCAACCTTAAAAAAGTCAGATACCTTAGATGCTGGTTACGAACAGTTAAATGCTGGAGAACAAGTTTCTCTTGAGTATATAAATGTAAGAGAGCTTTCAGCTGCTGATATTGAGCAGTGGAGAATAAAAGGAATCTGGTATTTTGACAAACGATTGGGTGAGTTAAAATACAGACTGTTAGGAATAGCACCTGTAGCGCCAGATGTTAACTTTATTGATTCTGAAGAAACAGATTTAGTAGAATTGTTTTGGGTATGGTTTCCAAGTGCCAGACTGATTTTGCATGATGCAAAAGTGTTTAACCCTAGGAATACCGCACAACCCATCTCATTTGATAATTTGTTAAATGCAAGACGTTTTAATGCTGTTATTTACAAAGAGGATAATGTCCATGGAGATCGTGAAGTAAAAGAGTATATTTCTGAAAATTCATTGTTTCAGTTGCTAGAAGCGCAACGTATCAAAGAACAAATTAGAAATAGAGAGCAAGATATGTGGAGTTACTAAATTCCATATTGAAATTCCAATTCAGAATAAAATAGAAAAACGCTCACCATATTGGTGAGCGTTTTTTATTTTTGCCATATGGTAGATTATATTATTGTAGGATTAGGATTGGCAGGGATATCTTTTTGTGAAGAATTGGAAAAACATAACAAGAGCTTTATCGTTTTTGATGATGCTTCACAAAGCTCTTCAACAGTAGCTGGAGGAATGTACAACCCTGTAATTCTAAAACGTTTTACACCAGTTTGGAATGCTAAGGAACAATTGGATCTAGCCTTACCATTTTATAAAAATCTTGCCAGTAAATTGAAGGTGAAGTTGGTGCATGAAATTCCTGTTTATCGTAGGTTTTCAGATATAGCAGAACAGAATACCTGGTTTGAGGCTTTAGACAAGCCAAAACTGGAACCTTTTATGTCCGATCAATTGGTGAAAAATACTAATGCCAGTATTAAAGCCGATTATGGTTATGGGCAGGTACTAAGTACGGGTAGAATTGAAACTAAATTGCTATTGGATAAGTACAAAGAGTACTTAGTATCCAGAGATGGGTTGATAACATCTACTTTTAATTATGATGCTGTTATAACTACTGATGAGGGTGTTAGTTATAATGCTATAAAAGCCAAGCATATTGTTTTTGCCGAAGGTTATGGATTGCAAAAAAATCCTTTTTTTAATTACCTGCCGTTAAATGGAACAAAAGGAGAACTGCTGACTATAAAGGCTCCAGACTTAAAAGAAGAACATATTGTAAAATCATCTGTATTTATAATCCCTTTGGGAGACGATCTTTATAAAATTGGTGCAACCTATAAGTGGAAGGATAAAACCAACTTGCCAACAACACTTGCAAAAGAAGAATTGCTACAAAAATTAAGGACTTTTTTAAACTGTGATTTTGAGGTTGTCGCTCATGAAGCAGGAATACGACCTACAGTATCAGATAGAAAACCATTGATAGGAAGGCATCCAAATCATAAAAATGTATATGTATTTAATGGAATGGGAAGCCGAGGTGTTATGATAGGGCCAACAGTAGCTAAACAACTCTATGGTTTTATTGAAAACAATATAGCATTGCCAGAAGAAATTGATTGTAATAGGTTTGCTGAAAAAAGCAATGGTTAGCCTTACTTTTTGGTTTTTGGATCGTATTTTATAAAAAGATTAATCCATATATTTCTAGAAAGTCTCATTATTACAGGCATAAAAACAAACATAGTTCCAATTATTGCAATAAAAGAAACAATTCTACTTGCATCTAAGATCAAATATGAAATTACAAATGCTACAATTGCAAATGCAATACCAACACCATAACTTACATACATAGCTCCATAAAAAAATGAAGGTTCCATTCTGTATTTAAATTTGCAATGCGAACAATTCTCGTTAATTTTAAGCGTATCAGCAGGATTATACAAGTTTTTACTTGAATACATACTTTCTTCATGACATTTAGGACAAGTTCCTGTTAAAATACTGTAGAGTTTGCTTCCTTTTTTTAACATTTGCAAAAGTTTTAGCAAAAATACAATTTTTTGCGTTTTTTATAAACTGTTAATTGAGATTTTATTATGTTAAATATACATAACCTATCGGTTGCCTTTGGAGGTGAATATTTGTTTGAGGAAATTGCTTTTAGATTAAACCCTGGAGATAGGGTAGGTCTAATTGGTAAAAATGGTGCTGGGAAATCTACACTTTTAAAATTATTGTCTAAAGAAGTAGAACCAGATTCTGGAATTATTGCTTCGGATAAAGATGTACAAATTGGTTTTCTAAAACAGGATATTGATTTTGTACAAGGAAGGACCGTTTTAGAAGAAGCGTATCAGGCTTTTGAAGAGATAAAACAGTTAGAATTACAGATAGATACTATTAATGCGCAGTTGGCAGAACGTACCGATTACGAATCTAAAGGATACAACCAACTTATTATAGACCTTACCGAAATAACTGAGCGGTATGAAATTATTGGAGGGTATAACTATAAAGGAGAAACCGAAAAAATATTGCAAGGATTAGGTTTTAAAAGAGCCGAATTTGAGAACAAGACTGATACTTTTTCTGGAGGTTGGCGTATGCGTATAGAACTTGCCAAGTTATTGCTTCAAAATAATGACGTATTGCTTTTAGATGAACCAACCAACCACTTGGATATTGAATCTATTATTTGGTTGGAGCAGTTTTTATCTACCTATCCAGGTGTGGTTGTTATTGTATCTCACGATAAAATGTTTTTGGATAATGTAACCAATAGAACCATTGAAATTTCTTTGGGTAGAATTTACGATTATAACAAACCGTACAGCAAATATTTAGTTTTAAGAGCAGAGTTAAGAGCGCAGCAGTTGAGCACTCAAAAAAATCAAGAAAAACAAATACAGCAAACAGAACGTTTAATAGAGAAGTTTAGGGCAAAAGCTTCAAAAGCAAGCATGGCACAGTCTTTAATTAAAAAATTAGACAAAATTGACCGTATAGAAGTAGACGAGGAGGATAATGCCAATATGAATCTTAATTTTAAGGTTTCTATTCAGCCAGGAAAAGTAGTGATTGAAACGGAAGCTATTTCAAAGTCTTATGGGGATAAAAATATTTTAGATGGTTTGGATTTACTTATCGAAAGAGGAAGTAAAATAGCCTTTGTTGGTCAAAATGGACAAGGTAAATCTACACTAGCAAAAATAATGGTTGGTGACCTAGATTATGAAGGAACATTAAAAACGGGTCATAACGTACAACTTGGTTATTTTGCGCAAAACCAAGCGGAATATTTGGATGGAGAGAAGACTGTGTTGGTAACAATGGAGGATGCTGCCAATGAGACTAATAGAGCAAAAGTAAGAGATATGCTGGGTTCTTTTTTGTTTAGAGGAGATGAGGTAGATAAAAAGGTAAAGGTACTTTCTGGAGGAGAGCGAAATAGACTTGCACTTTGTAAAATGTTGCTTCAGCCTTTTAATGTGCTTATTATGGATGAGCCTACCAATCACTTAGATATAAAATCTAAAAATGTACTTAAAGCAGCATTAAATAAGTTTGAAGGAACTCTAATTATTGTTTCTCACGATAGAGACTTTTTACAAGGGCTTACCGAAACGGTATATGAATTTAAGGATAAAAAAATAAGGGAATATTTAGGAGATATTGATTTTTACCTTGATGAGAAAAAAGTGGAAGACTTTAGAGCTATCGAAAAGAAAGATGTGATAAAAGATAGTATTTCTGAAACTAAAAAATCTAGCAAAGAGATTTATGAAAGTCAGAAAAAGCAAAAATCATTAAAGAATAAATTAAGTAAAATTGAATCTGAAATAAATACTTTAGAAAGGGACATTAAAAAAAATGATGCAGATCTAGAACGCGACTATAATGCTACTATTGCTCAAGAAAATTTCTTTAAAGAGTATGACGGGAAAAAGAAGCGTTTAGAAGAGTTAATGGAAAACTGGGAAGAGGTCTCTACTACTTTAGATAAACTATAAAAGGCAAAATAAAGATCTGGAAGATAAAAACAGGGATGTTTTTGTCTTCCTTTTTTAATGTAGAATATAGAAATGATAGTGTAGATCAGGAGGTATTACATCGAATAAATTTGACGTTGATCAGGATTTAGTGTAATTTAGTCATAGATTAATGCCCCCTGTTATGAAAAAATATACCTACGCCTTTTTGGTGGCACTCTTTATTTGTGCTACTAGTTTAGCTGCTAATTTTAATCAAGAAAAAGAAGTTCTTTTAGAGTTGTATAATGCAACTAATGGAAAACAATGGCATATAAAATGGAACATAAAGAGTCCCATTGCAACATGGCATGGCATTACAGTTGAAAATAACCAGGTAGTTGCAATCTCTTTACCCGAAAATAATTTGGAAGGCACCTTACCTGCTTCCTTAACAAAGCTTAAAGGATTACGAAAGCTAGATTTTTATTTTAATAAAATTTCTGGAAGTTTGCCTGAGGATATCGGATCATTAGATAGGTTAGAATATATAGACGTTTCCTTTAATAGATTTACGGGCATGTTACCAGAAGGTATTTCTGAGTTATCAGAACTAAGAACGCTAAAGATAGAAATGAACCAAATTATTGGTGAAATACCTTTAAATATTGGCGCATTAACTCAGTTAAAAATATTTACCGCTTGGAACAATTTTTTTACGGGAAGGATACCTTCTAGTATAGGGAAGAATAAAAATTTAGAAATTTTAGTATTATCTAGTAATAAACTTAAGGGAACACTGCCTAAAGAATTATGTAATCTAGTAAACTTAAAAATATTTGAAGTTTTTGACAATCAACTTTCGGGAAGCTTACCAAAAGAACTTGGTAATATGAGTTCGCTTCAAGAGTTTATTGTTGCTCATAATAAATTAACAGGGACTATTCCTATATCTATTTCTAAATTAGATAAATTACAAGACCTAGTATTGTATGATAACAATTTTGAAGGAAGTATTTCTGATGCAATTGTAAGTATGCCAAACTTAAAAAATATTGAGTTTGATGTTGTTAAGAAGCAACGTTTTTTAACAATCAACAACCAACAGGTTAGAATGGCAACCACTGATTTTGAGGAAGATGATGATAATTAAATCGATATTCTGTTAGTTTTTGAGATTATTTGGTTCTTTTAATTTTTAATTAGAGCTGGTTTTGCATTTCAACGAGTTTTTTTGTAATACAACTTTATTTGTAGTACTTTTACTACAAATACAAATCCCACTGTGTTATGAAAAAGTTTATTGGATATTTTGGACTACTACTACTAATTGTTATTTCTGTTGATGCAGCTGTAATAAAGACTGAAAAAGAAGTTTTAATTGAGTTTTACAAAGCTACCAATGGAGAGCAATGGTTTAATAAGTGGGACTTAGATGCACCAATGTCAGAATGGAAAGGCGTATCTATAAAAGATGGGCATGTTGTTAGAATAGATTTGCCTAGAAACAACTTATCAGGATATTTACCATCATCACTATTTGAATTAGAAGAATTAAGAGGTATCAATTTGTTTTTTAATAGATTAGAAGGACAAATACCAAAAAAAATAGGAGATGCTAAAGAATTGACAAATATTAATTTGGGATTAAATGTTTTTAAAGGTGAAATTCCAACTACAATTACGAATTTAAGTAATTTAAAGATCTTAAAATTAGAAATGAACAGGCTAACTGGTACTGTTCCTGCGGATATAGCTAAGTTAAAAAAATTAGTAGTTTTAGAATTGCAAGGTAATTCCTTAACAGGAGTAATTCCAGACGGAATTGGTTTTGTAAAGGGCTTAAAAGTTCTTAATTTATCTAGTAATAAGTTAAGTGGGAAAATACCTTCTGAAATAGGAGAATTAACAAACCTATTGCATTTAGGATTATTTGATAACAAGTTGAATGGAAAACTTCCTTACCAGATTGGAAAGCTAGAAAAGTTAACGGAGTTAATGGTAGCTAATAATGAACTGTCTGGTTTTGTGCCAAAAGAGATCGAAAATTTAAAGCAATTACGTACCATACAACTACAACATAATAAATTTGAAGGTGGTCTTAACTTTGACGTAGCATCAATGTCTAGTTTAGTACAAGTAGATTTCGATGACCCAAACAAATCAAAATTTAAAAACTTAGATGAAGTTAATAGCAGATTAGCTAATACCTTATTTGAAGACGATGATGATGAAAATGATGAGGACAAGAAGAATTAAACCACTGTCATATCCTCATATCACACTTTTTTACTCACAGTAATGAAGTTTAGTTTTAAATTAGAAAGGCGGATGATTACCCTATCATCCGTTTTTTTTATGTGATAAAATCAGATTTACGGTATATTTTTTTAGGAGATAAACTTGTTCAAGGTTTTAGTCTCTCATTAGTCTCGCCACTATTCTTAATATAAGTAAGCCAACTCCAATATAGACCCAGATACTATTGTTGCTACTAGTATCGGTATCGTAATTTTCTGTTCTAGCTGCCAATCTTCTGGCTTCTTTAGGATCAATTTTAAAATTAACACAGCTGTCAATAAAATCGGGTTTCCTTTTTGATAATGAGCAAACGATGCCTGTAGTACTAAATTCTTTTTTTTCGCATTGCTTGCAAAAGACCAATTGTTGTTTTAGTTCCATGTTATGTCTTGTTTTATTTTTTAAAATTACAAAACAAGGTTACTATAGCTTTTAGCACTTAGGTTAAGGACTAAAAGCTATAGTTGAGTAGTATGGTTGTTGTGTTGAGGTCTATTAGTTCACTTTTAAAACCGTTATAATGCTAAAATGGGAAATGAAAAAATCCCTCCTTGTTAATAACAAGAAGGGATTAGTTGAATATTTAATTTTTATGAACTTATCTCACTAATGAGAAATGCCCCATAAATTCTCTTGTATCGTCCTCTCTGTTAAGAAGAAGTATATACCAGTAATCTCCAGAAGGAAGGTTAGCGTTTTTAAATGTTCCGTCCCATTCTCCATCTTTTCCAAAGGTCTTAATATTTCTTCCATACCTGTCAAATATTTTGACAATAGCATTTGGATAAGACTCTAGATTTTTAGGTTTCCATGTATCGTATCTATTATCTCCATTTGGAGAGAAGTACATAGGGAATTTTACATCTATAAACTCTACTTCAATTTCTTCAGTAGTTGTACATCCGTAACTATCTTTAACTGTTACCGTATAAGTGTCAGTTACTTTAATGTAATAAGTGTTTTCTGAACTAAAAGATTCTCCATTAAAACTATACTGATAATCTCCGCCACCATCACTAGCTTTTGCTATTATAGTATTGATTTCAGAATTGTCAAGTACCAGTGTTAGTGGTTCTGGATTATCTTGAATCACAAACGCCTGATCATTAACGCATCCATTAGCATGAGCAATACTTATGGTATGTGCTCCAGGGCTTATGTTGTGGAATACATTTTCCAATTGATCTGTTGCACTATCTCCATCTAAAGTATAGGTTACATCGTTAGCATATTCTGCTGCTATAGTAATGGTAACTGTATTTGCTAAGCCTATATTGTCTTCTTGACATTCGTAAGCGATATTAACTTCGGCACTTAAATCTACAGGAGCATCTAAAGTAATGCTAGTGCTTGTAGTACATCCTTCGGCATCTTTAACAAATACATTGTAGGACTGTCCACCTTCAAGACCAGTAAATACTGTTCTATTCAAAACAAAATCAGCAGGATCGGAAGAGTTTAGGCTAGTTGAAAATGGCCCTGTCCCTCCTTTAATATCAACTTCGAAGCTAGCATCAGCATCACCAACACAAAACTCTTGTTGTACATTTATAATTGTACTCTCAAGAAGAGATGGTTCTTTAATCTCGAACTCACGATAAATAGGCAAACATCCGTTTTCATCTACAATGATGATTTTATATATACCAGGAGCTAGGTCTGTAAACACACTTTTATCATCGAACTGAGATAGGTTAGGAGATATGGCATATTTAATTATACCAGTACCACCTGTAACATTATTGAAATCAATTTTACCATCGTTAGCACCAGCACAAGTAACATCAGTTACTATTGGGTCGTTATAGATCATCGCTGGTGGGTTATCTATTGTAATAGCTATAGATGCATCTTCACAGTCCTTGCTGTATACTTTAATTTGATAGGTGCCAGCAGCAAGATCACTAAAGGTTTTATTTGCTTGCCTTGCTCCTATTACAGGATTAGGATTACTAGGATTGCTTGCATCTAATAACTCGTATTCGTAATCTCCAAGTCCACCAGTAACATCAGCACTAAGTATTGCTGTATTTTGGTCTGCACAATTTACTTTAGCCAAATCATCATTTAATGTTATGATTAAAGGAGCAACTGCATTGATTTCTATTTTTGATGAAGATGCCGAAATACAGTCATTTCCGTCTTTAGTATAGAAATAATAACTACCAATTCCTTTGTTAAAAATAGGGGAAGGTTGGAAGTTAGTTCCATCATCACTATAGCTATATGTTCCAGCCCCACCAGAAGCACTTATGGTAATTTCTGCATCTGTAGTACATCCTAATACTCTTGTAATAGAAGGCGTAGTAATAATAGGATCTGGATTTACAATTACAATATCAGGAGTGGTTGTAGTGTTACAATCCCATCCATCTGTTACTATAACGGCATAAGTAGCTGCATTTAAGTTTGTAAATGTAGAACTTACCTGTTGCGTTGAGGATACTACTCCATTTCGGATTAATGTATATACAAAGTTGCCTTCTCCAAATGAAGCGTTAACCTCTATAATAGCATCAGTACCACCATTACACAATAATGCTGTATCAAGAATTGCTGTTGCACTAATAGGAATAGTAGCATTAAGCGTAATATCTTGAGTTACTGGACATCCTTTTTCATCTTTTATGTTTACAGTATAGTTGCCAGCAGCCAAATTACCTAAGGTATTAATAGTGCTATAGTCTTGTAACATACCACCAGTATCCTTATCGATAAACTGGTATTGGATAACTCCCCAACCACCAGAGGCTTCAGCTAATATGGCACCTTTATCGTCGGTACAGGTAACAGCATGAATCTCAGTTAAAGAATCTATTGTTAACGCACCATTAGGAGGATCAAGAATTTGGAAATTATGAGTATTGGTACATTCTGGTAATGCACTTTGTACTACAGATAGGCTATAACTACCTGCAGGCACATTGATAGCAGTACTTATGACATTTGTAGTACCAGTACCAGTAGCAATTGTAAGCCCAGAAACGGTATTCACTATTTCATAAGAATATGCGGCATTATAATTGAGGTCTTTTACATCTATGGTAATAGTACCAGGAGAACCAACACATACAGCATCGCTTGTTTTATTAACCACAACGGTTGTTGTATTTGGGTCGTTAACATTATGGTTTACAGTAAGAGTACATCCAGTATCGGTATGTCTAACCAGGAATGCATGAGCACCAATGGCTAAGTCGTTAAAAGTATTGGAAGCAGTCCAAGAAGCTCCATTATTGTCACTATATTCAAACTTAGCAGTATCATTATTAGTAGAAACAACAGCAATAGAGATGTCTTCTCCTGCATTGGTACAAGAGATATCTTCAGTCTTATTTATTGTAGCACTAATTAATTCATCATAATTAGGGATAAGAAGAGCAGGGCTTGTAGCCATACATCCTTTAGCATCGTATACATTAAGTGTTACCGACCCACCAATAAGATCAGGAATGATAAAGGAAGTATTAGCTCCGCTTTGTACCGTATTAGGCAGAGTTCCATTGTCATAAATAAATTCAAAACTAACAAAAGGAGAGGTGCCACCAATAATACTGGCTTTATCAATACTTACTGTTATCTGATTGGCAGTGTTTCCAGCAGCACAACTATATGATGTAGCAGTTAATGTAGGCAATACAATTGCATCAGGTTCATTAATTACCTGATCTATGGTAGCAGTACAAGAATTTGTAGCACTAACCTGTATGGTATATCCACTACCTGTAGCAGGAGCTAATCCTGTAAACACAGCAGTATTGTTTGTAGTACTAGTTGGTAAAATGGCAACACCTAATGGCGCACCATTGTTAGCAGTAATACTAAATAGATATGGACCATAACCTGCGTCTGTAGTACTTACACTAATAGTTCCATTATTGTTTCCATTACACTTAATATCTTCAAAAGAATCAATAGCTATGCTGGGCATAATGGCTGCTTCAATTTTAACAGGAATAGTTAAAGCAGGGCAAGTAGCTCTGTTATTGTCATATACCGTTATGGTATAACTACCAGCGGCAGTAATATTTATAATAGTATCATCTCCAGCAAAATTGGTTCTAGTAACGGTAGCATCTCCAGAAACTTCATAGTCATAATCACCAGCCCCATTACTTACCGTAATTGTTACTTGAGCATCGCTAGCACATCCTAAAAGGGTAGTAGGAATAGCAGTAGCTTCAAAAGCTGGATATATAATAGTTGAAGTGGAATGCGAAACCGTACATCCTGTAGCTTTATCTTTAATAACCACATTATGAGTACCAGTAGCCACATCATTAAAAATACCACTATTGTCTACGAAAGTAACTCCATTATCAATAGAGTATACATAATCTGGACCTGGAGCAGGAGTAACAATAATGCTATATGGAGCAGTACAGTTATTTGTAATAACATCAGTTATAGTACCTGGTTGAGCTATGGTAACGTTAACATCACCAAGATTAATAGGTAAAGGTGTACATCCATATTGATCAACTACTGTTACTGAAGCTGTAAAGGTAGCTAAAGCAGTATTTATCAAATTAGCATATGGTATTTCCACAGCACTATCTGTTGATACAATATCAGCAGTAAAATTGGTGCTAGAAATAGTATAGGTATATGGACCCCATCCGCCAGTAATATCAGGGACACTAATAAACCCAGGAGTATCACAAGTAATACCACTAACAAGAGCAGGTGTACCGGTAATAGGAGCTCCTTGGCTAATAACAACATCTTTACTACCACCAATACAGCTATCGGTACCCATTGCATCTACTTGAGTTGCTACAAGATAGTATTTACCAGCAGCTAAACCAGAAACTGGAATCATGGCATTTCCACTACTATAGTTTACATTAGTAGCACTAGACTGTACTATAAGGTCTGTAGTCTGATCATATAATTCCCATCTAATTTCATTTTTATGAACTCCGTTGACATCAGAAACAAGAAAAGTAATTTCTCCAGTATTGCTCCCATCACAAGTAGGGGTAGGAGGTAAAAATGCAATGTCCATGTCAAGCGCGAAGCTTCTATAAACATCTACATCATTTTGAACAATACAACCATCTATTTCATCTTTCAAATAAAAAGTATATTCTCTTCCTGGAATTAAATTGTTAAATGTCCTAGAAGGAGGGGTTGTGTTTTCAGCGTCTAACCAAGGCCCTTGGTTTACAGAAAACTGGAAGTTAGTATAAATATCAGTAACTCCTCCATATTGATCAACTCTAACTTTCATTCCATCTTGGCAACCAGCATCTTCTATGTTTGGAATAGGGAATAAATTTCTTAAAGGATATGGAATCAAGTATGGATCAAATATTTTGATACACTGTTGTACACTACTACCATCTATTGTTCGCATGGCAGGGGTAACCGTAACTCCAGGTAAAAAACCTGTGAAGGTACTGGTAGGAACCCAAGTGGTTCCACCATCGTGACTAAACTCTATCGTTAATCCAGCAGCAGTATAATCAGGATAAGCTGTAAATTCGAATCCATTATTAGCAGGAGTTAAGTCTCCACAAGTTGGAGGGTGTATAGGTTCAATTGTAGCATCTAGCAGTTCTGGATTGCTAACAGTAATAGTACTACTAGTGCTAACACAACCATATACATCTGTTACAGCAACGGTGTAGTCACCAGCTGGCAGGTTATAAAATGCATGAGTAATATCAGGCGAAGCAGTAATGGTTACATTGTTAGCTCCAGCATGGTCTAGATCTGTTAAAGCAATATCAAAAGGACCATCACCAGCGGTAATAGACAATTGAATATCTCCATTTTCGCCATTACACCTAGGCGCATTAGCAACAGGGTTAATAGTTAATGCAGGAGCAGCATTGATGGTAACTGTTGTTGTAAATTCACAAAAATCAGTACCTCCGCTGTGGTCTCTTACAAAAACATCATACGTACCTGCGTCTATAGTAGCTATTGAACGGGTTGCACTAGTACTAAAATCGCCAAGAGTTACTGTTTCTGGTGTTGTTGGCACAGCTCTTTTCTTATAAGCATATACATAATTAGTATCACCACCAGCGGCAGTTATGGCAATTTCTCCATCGTTGCAACTAATATCTGTAACTAGTATAGTAGCTGTTAATAATGAACTGATTACTATGGTTTCTTTCTTTTCTTGACAACCCAATGCATCACGAACATAAATATCATATGTTCCAGCAGTTAGGCTATTAAAGGTATGTGTTACAGCAGTTGATGGTGTTGGAACTACCCATGGTCCTGTAGGGCCATTAATACTAAAGGTATAATCGCCATTACCAGCAGTAACATCTACTGTAATGCTTCCATCGCTAGCACCAGAATAACATGGTGTAACAGTAGTTGTAAAGCTAATTGCATCAATAGGATTGATGGTTATTGCTGTTGTAGTTTCACACTCATTTGCATCCTTAACTCTAACAATATAATCACCATTGATAATATCTGTAAAATAATTATCTGCCTGATAAGAATTTATTATACCTCCTGAAGTATCTTCAAGTTGGTATGTATATGTTGGTACACCTTCAGTAGTTGTTACAGTTATTGTTGCACCATTGTTACATGATAAAGCAGTAGTAATTGCAAGTGTACTCGTTAATGTATTTGGTTCAGCAATTGTCTCGTTTATTGTAACGGCACATGATGTAGTTGTTTTGTCTCTAACAATTATTGCAATTGCAGTAGTACCAATTCCAGATACTAATACAGGCGATGTTGTACTTGTTATAAATGGATCTCCATTAACACTGTATTCAAAACCACCAACGGAATCAAAGTTTTCAACGTTAAAAGTAAGGGTTCCGTCTGCAGCTCCATTACAGCTAATATCTGATAAGGCTGTAGTAGTAGCACTGAAAGACCTTCCAGCATCGATGCTAAAGTTTATATCTTTTGTTGCAAAACATTCTTTTGGTGCTTGAAAAACTTCAAAACTATCTAAAGCAATAGCATTTCCAGTGGCACCAGATGAGTTGGTTCTTATCACTAGATCTAAACTAGTATTGGCACCAGGATCAGCATCTAAGGTAATTTTATTCCAGGCTTCATTTTTGGCAATTGCACCAGATGTAGTTTGTGCAACTACAACATTAGCACCATTTACCAATTGAATTGTTATATCTGGATCCATACCTGTAGCTGTACTTTTTAACAGGTTAAGGGCATTAATAGCAACACTAATATCTCTATTAGGAATAATGTTGGTAATAGTATTTCTATACAAAATGGTTCCTGTAGGAGTATTTCCAATATTAACAGCTAAGAATCTTCCCCATGATAGTTGATTGCCATAGTCTACAGCATTTACCCAATCTGCATTAGGGTTAATAATAGTATTGGTAACACTATACTCTCCGCTATTGATGATTTCATCATTAGTACCACATGTATTAGAGCTGTCTTGAGGTTCAAAACAGAAAGCAGTACTTAGATTTTCTACATCTTGATTAACTCCAAAATCTTCAACAAACAGCACATTAGTCGTAATAATATCACTAGATAAGTAATTGATAGTAATGGTATGGTTTCCAGCAGGAATATTCTTAAACACATTAGAATCAGCTGGTGTATTTGGATTGCCATCTAACTCATAAAAATAGTTTAAGCTAGGATCAGAAATACTAAGGGTTGCTTCTCCTGTTCCATCACAGTTATATGTAGTAGCAATATTAAGGTCTGGAGCAACTGGAGGCGCTGCTACCGTTACTGTCATAGGGAAGGTGCAATTTGCATCATCTTTAATAAACAAGTTGTGTGTTCCAACTGCTAAATCAGCAACAGAAGTTGTTGAATAGTTAACACCACCATCAAAACTATAGATATACGAACCTGTACCACCTCTAGCATTAGTAATGGCAACTTTAGCTGTTTGGGCTACACCACTACAAATAACATTTTCTTGTATACCTGCATAAGCACTTAATGCTGTATCAGGACTTGTAATGGTAGTAATAGGAACATTATTAGGATCTGGGTCTGGATAATAGCAAACACTTCCTCCTAGTTCTTTTCTAACAATTACGGTATATGAACCAGCTGCTAATCCTGTAAAAATGTTTGTACTTTGGAAGGTAATACCATCTATACTATAACTAATAAGTCCACCAGGAGTATTCGTAACATCAACGGTAATAGCACCAGTATGTACATTGGCAACAAAACAGGTAATATTGGTTGGAGTTACTGTAAATACTGGAGGTGTATCTTGTAATACATCTTTTTCTGCACTTATTTTGAAACAGCCATTAGCATCCATAACCACTATTTGATATGTACCTGCATTAGTAACATCAAAATCTGAGCTAGCTTGTAGTTTTGCAGGATCTGGATTGTTTACATCAAATCGAATAGTAGTATTATAACTATATATAGCATATTGGTAAGGTTCGGTACCACCAGTTGCACTGGCAATAACTCTACCATCGTTACAAGAAATAGGAGCGGTATCTATACCAGCAGTTAAATCGCCGTGATCTTCAATTTCATAGTCAACAATTGTTTTAATACAACCATCGTCAGTAGTAATTTCTATAGTATACAAACCACCATTAAGATCTTCAAAAGTAAAATCTTTATCAGGTTTTGGTCCTGAATCACCAATTACATTGGCGCCTTGTGTTAATTTAAAGTAGTATTGTGGATCTACGTCATTAGCATGGATTCTAATGCTTCCTTTTTCGCCTTCACAATCGATATGAGTAGGGAATACATCTACATCTAAATCTGTTTTTTCAACAAGAACATCTTCAGTAAAGATACATTCTCCAGGTGTATGGCCTACTCTTCTAATGTATACTTTATAGTTTCCTTCTGTTGTAATATCTATAGGATTTGCAGTTGTATAAGCAATACCATCTAAACTAAATTCATAACCTGGTGCACCAGTTGGAATATTACCAACGGTTAAAGAACCTGAATTTCCACAAATTAAATTCTTAACAGTAACGCTAGGGTCTAAATCATTTTTATACACATTAAAATAATGGAAGTTAAAACATCCTCTTGGGTAGTTTATTTTTAGACGGTATTTCCCTTCATCTTCTATGGTGTAATTGGCTCCAGTAAAGAAGGTAGTCCAACAGCTATTGTCTCTATTGGCACATCTATCTTCTAGAGGATTAGAACAGGTGGTTTCGTCTAGTTTTTGCCATTCTATACTGGTCACACTAAGAAGACTAGTTTCAATTAAACGAGTATCATTGGCACCACATAAAAGGAGCTTTGGAAGCTCGCTTCCATCATTAGGGCAGATAGCAGTATCATCTGCATAAGCAAGTACTGGATTGGTAATATTACCTCCAAAATTAATTACTGTTATTTCTTCTGTATAATTAAGACATGAAGAAGTAACGGATACAGTATATACTCCTGGTGAAGTTGCGGAGTATGAACTAGTATTTCCAACAACATTTCCAGTACTGTTTTTCCATTCGTAAGTATCAAAACCAGCAGCTGCTTCTAACAATAGATCACCACCACATAAAACTTCTTCTCTTTTGAAATCACAAATATTTAAAAGATCGATATTAAAATCTGTAGTACCTACCAGTGGAATATCACAAGTATCAAGTCCAGTTATGCTAGGTATATCATTAATTTGAGCAGTATTTTTTGTGCCTTTATAGCTCGATAATGTTTGTGCTTTAATTTCATTTGCACATGCAGCTCTATAATTTTCGCAACCAGGGATTAAATTGGCTTTTATTTTGATATTATAACTCGGGTCCCCAAGCTCTACAATGCTATTGCCTACTGTAAATAGTAGTTGATGATTTGCAGCATCATAAGAAGGTGTAACTTCAGTTGGAGCTGTAATATCGGATAGATCAACCTCAACATTTTCTGGTAACTTAAATACAATAACCAAGTCTTGAATCTTGTCATAACCTACATTTTGAAAATCGATATGATAAAAGAAATCTGTAGCTAAGGCTATGTTAGTGTTTTCTAAATTGACCCCTAGACCATCTTTTACTGTTAATATGGTTCTAACTTTTGGAGTAGAAAAACCTAAAGGAAGGTTAACTTTTACCGCATCTAAATATAATAACGATCGGCCGTTTACACCACGTACTCTTACATACTTATAGTTGCCCGTAAGTGAAGCTGGAATTTCGTATTTAATTTTAGTAAACGAAGTTGGATTAAAACCATTTAGTTCAAGAGAATTTGATGTATAAGTTGTTCCATCTTCAGAAAAAGATAATCTAATACCTCTGTTGTACGTAGCGCTATGTTGTTTAGCCCAAAGTTCTATACTTTGTCCTCCACTAAATGTATTGGCAAATTCTACAACGGTTTGATGTGTAGCGCTTGTGCTGTATACATTTTGGAATTTTCCATCAGGCGAATTGGCAGCTCCTTGTGCTTCTCCTCCCCAGTTAACAGAACCAATAGATGCTATGGCATATTCATAACTAGCAATAATGTCTTCTCCACATAAGTATATTCCTAATAAAGGGATGTTACTTGGAGTAGTTACCATATTAGCAGCAACAGTAATAGTATATGTTCCAGATCCACCAAGACTGTGTAGCCAGAAGTTTGGAAGCGTACTTGTTATTGAGTTTTTATCATCTGTTAGGACAAGGGTATAATTTCCGTCTGCTAATTCTGGTACTTTATAAGTTCCGTCTGTTTCTACAGCTGTAGAAAATACAATAGTGTTACTTGCATCAACAACATTTACAAACATATCTGTTGGTAAACCAAATGCACCTTCAGTACCGTTTTTGATATTGTCATTATGTGTACCGCCTCCTAATCCAGAATCGTGGAATATTTCGCCAGTATACATTACACAGATATTAGAATTTATCGATAGTGCATCAAATTTTATATGACTATTGTTTTTATGTCCTTTTAATCTAAGGTATCTAAATTGTTTTTTAGCAATATAAACTGCTTCTGTGAAATTTGTGGTAGTAGCTATTGCAATATCTGGATCTTTTTCATAGGTAATATTATCTGTAGAATATTCTATGATATAATTATTATCGTATGATCCAATTTTCTGAGCATAAATAGATATTTCACTATGCGCTGGAAATATTTTTCCAAAATCTACAGTTTGTATATATACATTATTATTTCTGTAGATCCCTACACGGCTACCATTTGGACCTCCTGTAATATTAGATGGTGTTCCCCAGTTAGAGGCTCCTGTTGCTGAAGTTGCATAAGAAGGATCAAGAACTATAACACCATTAGGGCATTGTGTTCTCCAATCAACATCTACTCCATTGTCTGGATATGCTGCCAGTACATCTGTAATACCAGCATTTACTGGTGCAAAATTAGCATCATCTGTATCAATAGCATCATCTAAACCATCAGTATCAGAATCGGTATTGCTTAGGGTAAGTGCACCTTCTACGGTATCTGTTCCTTGCCCGCTATCACTATCGGTATCTATATAATCAGGAATATCATCACCATCAGTATCAATAGGAAGTAATCCTCCAGCATAGTTGGTATACACTCCATTAGCATTTATGGTTCCAGATGGAGCAAGAAATGTAAGTGTTGATTGTGCTTCAATATTATCTGGTACACCATCACCATCACTATCTAAATCTAAGTGGTTATAGATATTATCACCATCGGTATCCACAAATTTAGCAGCACATAACGCTCTAAACTCTGCTATTCCAATATTATAATTGCTTGGTACAGTAGTATCATCTGAACTGATGTAGGATGCTGATGACTTAACCCAACCATTTGCAACGTTGATTTTAATACTAATAACATCTTTTAATATAAGCCCAAAGTTGAAATTTTGAAGTTTACCAAGGTCAGAAATACTTGTGGTATACTTTTGAGAATTATAAACATTGGCACCATTATCATAAATTATTTCTACTGTAAAATCTTTTAATGGACCATCAAGTCCGTAAGGGTGAGAGCTAATTTCAGAAACCCAAATACCAATTCCATTGATATCAGAATTTGAAGGCATATCATATTTTATCGAACCTGTAGTTCTACCATTTGCAAATAAGAAATGATGCGAATATCTGGTGGCATGAATTGCCTCTGTACCTTCACCTGTAAGCCCTAAACCATTATGACTGTTTAGTAAAACTGAAGTATTCCAAGTGGAAGAATAAGAATCTACTGCTGTAGGAGCAATCAAATTATCGTTTTCACAAGATAACATTTCTACACTGTCTAAAATACCATCATTGTCATCGTCAAGATCAACTAGATCTCCAAGACCATCACCATCAGTATCAGCACAAGCATTTAAATCACTAGATATGGCTACATGATTTGTTGAAACATAGTTGATTGTACCTGTAGTACCGTTTTCAAAAATATCTAATAATCCATTTCTATTAACATCAGCTCCTGTATTGTAGTTGACAATATCGTTGTTAGCTGCATTTGTGCTACCAGCTTCAACACTATCACTACAACCATCATTATCAGAATCTAAATCTAAGTGATCTGGAATACCATCGGTATCAGAATTAATATTAGCACAGGTATCACCAAGAGAAGAAATTAAAAAATTGTTGATGGTAAAAGCACCTCTAGAAATTGTTATTTTATAATCTTCTACTGGTGCAGAACCGTTGTATACAATAACACCATTGTTACTATAAGTCATGTTACCATTAACATCTATTTCTAAGATAAACTTTCTTCCAAGAATAGTAGGGCCATGCCATCCCGAACGTCTATCACCATGACGCACATACATTCCGTGGGTACTATTGAATTGGAATTTATATCCAAAATCGTTCCATGTACCTGTTGTTAATTCTGGAGTACTTACGGGTAGTAAACCAATCATTCCATGTTCTATAGCAGATAATGTACCTTCTATTTTAATTGGTAATGAAAACGTTTGGTCTGAATAAGCAGTTTGCCATCTTCTTCCGCTCACAGCTAATGTTGTAGCTGTTGGTGCAGTAATGTTTGCAGCAGCTGTACCGTGCCAACTTAAATCTGTAGGGCCTACAGTTTTACTAGCTGTACAGTTACGTTCGTCGCGGTCTAAAATACCATCATTATCACTATCAATATCGCTTACATCACTAATACCATCTCCATCTGTATCAATACATGCATTTTCGGCATTTGATTTTGCATATACATATGTAGGAGTATAGTTAATATCTCCTGTAGTTCCGTTTTCAAAAATATCTAATAATCCGTTATTATTAGTATCAGCACCTGTTTTGTAATTGGTAATGTTATTATTTGTAGTTAAGGTATTACCTGCTTCTACACTATCACTACATCCATCTCCATCACTATCTAAATCGAGATTGTTTGGAATAGTATCTCCATCGGTATCTGTAAAGCACGAATCAGAATCGAAAAGTGTACTTCCTATAACATTTTTGATAATAGGATCGTTATTTCCTCCTGCTTGAGTATGATATATGACTATTTTTAAGGTAGGATTATCTGAAGGACTCTTAGCTGTAATGTTTATTATTTCGCCAGTTCTTGAAGGATATCTATCCTCATAAATAATAGTATTGTCTAGATAAACAGTAACAGCATCTGATATCTGCCCAGAGGTTGTAGAACCAATGTCCAGAGAAAAGTCTAATAACTGTTGTTCATTAGCGCCAGTAAATTCTTTTTCTAGTACAATTTCGTATTCAGAATTAGAAATTGAAGAAATTGCATTGGTATTGTATACCGCTGTTGCAGTACCTGCAGAAAGAGATCCAGGTGTTGTTCTTGAATCTGAAGCAGTAGGGGTTAATCTATTTGGTTGAAATAAGCTAACTGTAAATCCATCAAAAGGAGATGAGCCTGTTGTTAAACTTATGGGTGTACTTTCGCACTCCATAACATCTAAAACACCATCATTATCATCATCTATATCAGTAATGTCGCCTATGCCATCACCATCTGTATCTGTACAAAAGTTTAGCGCATTAACGGTAGCATAATTTTGATATGTTGAGGTATAGTTAATTGTACCTGTAGTACCATTTTCAAAAACGTCTAATAAACCATTATTATTAACATCTGCTCCTGTGTTGTAAACGGTAGTGTTGTTGTTGGTTCTAGGAGTATTACTAGCTTCAACGCTATCACTACAACCATCATTATCAGAATCTAAATCTAGGTGATCAAAAACAGTATCTCCATCGGTATCAATATAGCCACAAGTATCATCTATGGTAGTAACTGTAAAATCTGTTATAGCAAAAGGACCTCTAGTTAATACTATTTTGTATTTTTCTAAAGATACAGCACCTATATATACAACTGTTCCATCATGACTGTATGTCATTTGACCATCTTTATCAATAGAAAGCACAAATTTCTTTCCTATTATAGATGGACCATGCCAACCAGAACGGCTATATTCATGACGAATATACATTCCTCTGGTGGAGTGTAATTGAAATTTATATGCACTATCATTCCAACCATTACCAGTCAATTCTGTTTTACTTTCTGGAAGAAAACCAATCATTCCGTGCACTGCAGCGGTAATAGTTCCTTCAATTTTTAGAGGTAAAGAAAAAACTTGATCAGAATAGGCAGTAGCCCAATGTGTTCCTGATATATCTAGAGATGTTGCAGTAGGGTAGGTAATGTTTTCTGCGGCTCTACCATGCCAATCTAACTCGCTAGATTGTATTGTTTTGGTAGCATCACAGTTTTGTTCATCACTATCTAAAACACCATCATTATCACTATCAAGGTCTAATAAATCTCCAACTCCATCACCATCAGTATCTGCGCATGCATTTAATAAATTAGAAATTACCAAGTAATTTGCTGGAGTATAATTGGTAGTTCCTGTAGTACCATTTTCAAAAACGTCTAATAACCCATTAGCATTAACATCTGCACCAGTATTAAAAGTAGAGGTGTTGTTATTGCTTACCAATGTGTTTCCAGCTTCTACACTATCACTACAAGAATCACCATCACTATCTAAATCTAATTGATTAGATACACCATCGCCATCAGTATCACAAAAAGGATCATAAGCTTTAGAGAAATAGATTTCTCTAACTCTAGTAGATGATGATGCGGTTCCAGAAATACCAAGTATTCTATATTTAGTATAGTAATTACCTGTGTTTTGCGTTAATGCATATTTCTCTGTATATGTTTGACTACTATAAATACCATTATTGAGGATTGCTGGCGTTATATTTAGGGTAGGAGTAAGGTCATTCCAAGTTGTACCATCCAAAGAACCTTGAACTTTTACTGTTGCACCATTGGATAAGAAAGAATAGCCATTGGTTGCAATTTCAAAACCTTCAATTTTTTCTAATTTAGGGAATTCAAATTCTATAAGTGTAAGTCCTGCAATAGGTTGGTTTGCAAAATAAAAATCTGGAGTTTGTAAATTATCCGTTAATCGTTGTATACCACCTAGAACTGTAATAGCATCTGTAGTTATACCTACTGATGATTTGTTTGCTGCATTATTGTAATTTTTACTTGCGCAAGATTTTAATTCTGTAGTATCTAATATACCATCATTATCATCATCAATATCAACACTGTTTATAATACCATCACAGTCATTATCTCCATCGGCTAACACAATAGTAGTAGCGGTTCCTGAATCTCCACTATAACAATCTTGAGCACCATTGTAAAATGCAGCATAATAAACGCCAGCAGTTACTGTAGTAGCATCTGCTACTAAATTTGCAGTTGTAGCTGGTGTGTTGGTATGCCAAGTTAAAACGGTATTTGCAGGTGTATTACTTGCAGTAAGTGTTGTTAAGTTTATAGCAGGTGAAGGGCAACTATTACTTACCGTAACGGCAGATAAAATAGGTGCAGTAGAACCTGCTGGGCAATTGTTACATTGCAAATCGTGAACTTGAAAGGCGTCTATATTAAGATAGGTATTAGATCCTTCTCCTAAAGTTCTAATGTATTTATAACTTCCAGAAAAACTAGAAGGTATCGTAAAGTTTACATCAGTATATTTTGCTCGGATAAAACCATTGATCAGTGTTGTATAAGAAGTCCAATTGGTTCCGTCATCACTAAATTGAAGGTACAAACCACCACTTCTATTATCATTATTTTTTGCTGTAATTGTAATATTTTGTCCACCAGAAAAGGCATCAGTATATCCAAAAACAGCTTGGTAGTTAGTATTGGTATTATAGATGCTAACTCCATTACCATTAGGAACTCCTATAGCATTGTTGGTAGCGTTATTTCTATACCCATTAGTGTTAGTTGTTGCGTATTGTGGACGGTCTATAGATCCATAGTCGCATTGTACATCTATTGTAATCGTATTTTCACAAGAAATTTCACCAGTTGCATTTTCTACTTGAACATAAATTTCGAAAACACCTAAAGAAGAAACTAGTGATAGATCATTAAGTGTAATTTTTCCTGAATTTGAATCAATTGCAAATGCTGTCAGTAAATGTGCAGGTCCTACTATTTTCCAATTTGCTAGAGTAGAAGTCACATTTGTAGTTGCATCTATTATTGAGTTTCCTGGATCAGAAACACCTATAAGCCCATCTCCAATAGCTGTACTTCCTATATTGATAGCAAACGATTGTGCATCTGCAATTATTGGAGGATTAGTAAAGGTGGCTATACCACCACTAAATCCATCTTCTGGTGTATTACTAGAAGAACCTGTACCTGCTGCACCACCATTAGCGGTTAAATTGTAATTAGCGGGTAGGTTTCCATTGCTATAAAAAAGGGCACCTCCACCACCTCCACCACCAGCAGAGTGATTTTGAGAAGCATTACCTCCATTACCACCATTAAGATCAATATTTATTGTTCCAGAAACTGAAGTTGCGATATCCAAAAATAATGTACCTCCAGCACCACCACCAGAAGATCCATCGTTTACATTAGATTGTGTTCCTGCGGTACCATTAGCAATAATTTTTCCAGTACCACCAGTAATTGTATTTGCAAAAATGAAAATTATTCCACCTCCACTACCACCAATAGAAATTCCTGAATTATTACTATCTCCAGCACCACCACCGCCACCCATGTAGAGGGTGTTAGCTGCTGTTGCTGGTAGGCCATATAAATTTGAACATATTTGAGGACCATATCCTCCAGATCCAGATCTGTCTTGTGTATTACTTCTGTATTCGCCACCTCGACCACCTAAACCAAGGTTACCACCACCGGCACCTGCTGTATTATGATAATTTCCGGCACCACCACCATTGGCTTGTTTTCCTTTTTTACGGTCACCTAATGCAGAGAATTTGGCAATACCTTCTCCCTTTTGGGCTCCAGTAAGTCCTACAAAACCTCCAGTTCTATAATCCGTAGTGTTTATACTTCCTCCTCTAAATCCTAATCCAGTAGCATTTATATCCGCATTTAAGGTTAACTCATCTGCATGAAGGACTATAACACCACCTTTGGTTCCATCAAAAGGCTGACCAGTTACTGTAGCATTAACCGTAGTATTTGCTGTAGAAGAGTAGTCAGGAACTTTTATAATCTGTACAGTTCCGTTTGCATCATAGGTTTTTGTGATTGCACCAAAAGAAATGGTATTTCCTGCGACACTAGCAATAGTTACCAATTCAAAATTACCGACATCATTATAACTTATAATATCTCCGTAGGCACTAGTGTTTGTAGTATTAATAGTTGCACCTTGCATTTGGATAATCATTACTAAATCTCCATTACCAAAAGAAGAAGCATCATCTACGTCAAAGTTGGTTCCAGCAATACTGGTAACAGCGGCATAGGCATTGATAACTCCATTTATAGGACCAAATAAAGCGTTGTTCTTTTCTGAAATAATATGTACAATTGGTGTACCAGATAGATCGTTTGCTTTGTTTTCAAGGTTATGCAATTTGGTAATTGAATGCTTATGTTCAATTTTTTTTGCAAAAGCAATGTTAATTAGTAATAGACTAAAGACTGTAAGTAAGATAGTTTTTCTGACCTTACTAGAATTAGTGGTATTCAAGTAGTTCATGTTAGTAGGTGTTAGCTATGTGGTAAAAGGGCAATTAAATTTAGTTGGTTAGTTGCGTATTCTCGTACGCTAAGAAAACTCAATTCGAATTTTTTTTCGGATAATTTGTTTCGTAAAAGCTTCATTATTTTATAGTTAGTAAAATGAGCTATTCCATATAAACAAAAGCGTTGCTTTCTGATGAATTACCATCAGATCTCGCTTTAATTTATACCTTCGTTAAATGTGTTTTTCTACATTTTCTGAATAGAAAAAGGTAGAGAAAGAGTGTCTTTTCGAGGTGTTTTTAGTGGAATAGTAGTCATTTATGTTAGTATATTGTTAGTTAAAAAAAAGTTAGTTTCTGTTATAGTTATTTCGATTGTCATTACGGTTAGGGTAATAAACATCTTTTAAGAAATCGAGACCAAGGGTTATCATATGTGTACCTCTACTATAATTTTGAACATCAGTAAGGTTCACTTGAAAACCATAGGCTACATAAAAGTTTTTCTTTCTAAGACCTACCATTGGAATTACAGCTAGCGGATCTAATAGTTCGTCGTTTAAAAACCTAAACGATACTCCAGCCCATAGGTAATCTTCAATATTTTGAATCTTTCTATATTTTAAATTAATGTCGGTAGTTGATCTTCCATCACTTTCAAAATATTGTATCAAAACAGAAGGTTCAAACTCCATATCATAGCGACCTTGTTTAAAGGTGTAACCAGAATATAGATAGTATGTTCTTAATTTTGTAGGTTCTTGATTTACAACTGTTTCTAATGTTTTATTAAGGATATTGGCACTGTTAAGACTTATATAAAACTCGCTGTATCTGTAAAGTAAACTAATGTCAAAATTAGAGTTGGTATCTGTAAAATTGTTTTCATTTGCCACAGGATCATCTCCAATACCTTCTCCATTTGTTAGATCAATTTTAAATTGTGTAAACTTATAAGAAACTCCAAAGGATAGGTATTGACCAGGATATTTGCTTAGGGTTATGTGGTGTGCAAAAGTAATTTGTCCACCGGCTTGTGTTGTGTTTCCATTTTTATCATTAAAAACAATAAGTCCACCTCCAGATTTAGTGGATATAGGACTATGAATAGAAATAGATTGCGTATCTGGAGCATTTTTTACTCCAACCCACTGTGTAAGCCCGTTTAGTCTTATTTGAATCTGGTCGTCAAATCCAGCAAATGAAGGGGAAATTAAAAAAGGGTTGTCTCCCATATATTGCGAATGAATGGGTAGATTGTATTCTTGTGAATATCCTATTTGGATAAGGAAAAGAAAGAATAGCGGCCTAATTATTTTTTTTATGAGATTGATGATATTCAAAATATATATTGTGTTAATATTGAAACATATTACAAGCAGCCTAATTGGCTATACCTAAGTCTATTTATATCATCAAAAATAATGAATATTGCTTTTATATAAGGTGCTGATCCATTTTTTGATGTAAAACATTGTTTTTACATTGTATTAATGCTTTAGGGTGTTGTAAACTCAATTTTATGGTTATTAAAATAAACCCAGAATTACCTGTAAACGTCAATATTGACAGGTAATTCTTACAGGTTTAACTTTGTTTTTTATTGTTAAAGGATACATGTGGTGTCGTAAAAACTTTTTTCACACAACAAATGCACTTTTTTTATACTTAATTATTTTTTATCAAATTATCTTACTAATGAAAAATGACCTATAAATTCTCTTGAATCATCTTCTCTATTAAGCCCTATAGTATACCAATAATCTCCAGATGGAAGGTTTGCATTTTTAAATACACCATCCCAAGAACCATCTTTTCCAAAAGTTTTGATGTTTCTACCATATCTATCAAATATTTTAATGATAACATTAGGATAGGTCTCTAGGTTTTTTGGTTTCCATAAGTCGTTTTTCCCATCTCCATTAGGAGAGAAATACATTGGGAATTCTACATCTATAAATTCTACAAAAATCTCTTCTGTAGCTGTACAGCCATATGCATCTTTAACTGTTACACTATAGGTATCTGTAGCTTCAATAAGATATATGCTTTCTGAGCTAAAAGGTTCTCCATTAAAGCTATACAGATAATCGCCTCCGCCATCATTTGCATTTGCTATAATGGTATTGATTTCGGAATCACTAAGTTGTAAAACTAATGGTTCTGGGTTATCCTGAATCGTAAACGTCACCTGATCATTAATACATCCATTGGAATGAATAATACTTATGGTATGTGCTCCAGGACTCAGATTATGGAATGTGTTTTCCAATTGCTCGGTAGTACTGTCTCCATCTAATGTGTAAATTACATCATTTGCAAATTGTGCCGCTATAGTAATCGTAACCGTATTTGCTAGGCTAACATTGTCTTCTTGACATTCATAAATTACCCCAACTTCAGCAGTTAAATCTACAGGAGCATCTAAAGTAATGCTCGTGCTTGTAACGCAACCATTTGCATCTTTAATGTACACATCATAAGTTTCTCCACCTTCAAGTCCAGTAAACACAGTTCTATTAAGAATAAAATCATCATCATTAGATGAGTTTAGGCTTGTAGCATATGGTGCCGTACCTCCATTAATTTCAACATCAAAACTTGCATCGGCATCTCCTGCGCACAGCTCTTGTTCTATATTGATAATGGTAGCATCAAGAGGTAATGGTTCGGTAATAGCAATATCTACATAAATAGGTAAACATCCGTTTTCATCTACGATGATAATTTGGTAGTTACCAGGTGCTAGGTCTGTAAATTCGTTTTTAGTATCAAATTGTGATAGGTTAGGTGATATGGCATATTTAATAGTACCAGTACCTCCAGTAACGTCAAAAACAATCCTTCCATCGTTTGCGCCGGCACAAGTAACATTAGCTACAACAGGGTCGTTATAGACCAATGGTGCTGGGTTATCAATAGTAAATGCTAATGATGTATCGTCGCAATCTTTACTATATACTTTAATTTTATAAGTACCAGCAGCAAGGTTAATAAAGGTCTTGTCTACTTGTCTTGTTCCTATAATATTATTGCTTCCATCTAATAATTCGTATTCGTAATCTCCAAGACCACCAGTAACATCGGCACTAAGTATTGCAGTATTTTGATCAGTACAATTTACTTTGGCCAAATCGGTATTTAAGATGATAGCTAAAGGAACTACAGCATTGATTGCTATTTGTGACGAGGAGTCAGAAACACAACCATTGGAATCCTTAGCATAGAAATTATAGTTACCTACACCTTTGTTAAATACAGGGGAAGTCTGGAAAGTAATTCCATTATCGCTATAGGTATATGGTCCAGTACCACCAGAAGCTGTTACAGTAACTTCGGCAAGTGTAGCACAACCTAAAACAGTAGTAATAGACGGAATAGGAATAATAGGAGTCGGATCTACAATAGTGATGTCTGGTGTGGTGGTAATGTTACAAGCCCATCCATCAGTGACTACAACAGCATAAGTACCTGCATCTAAATTTGTAAATGTGTTACTTAGTTGTTGAGATGATGACAGCACTCCGTTGCGTATTAATGCATAGACAAAGTTTCCTTCCCCGCCAGAAGCAGTAACTTCTAAAGTAGCAGTTTTATCACCATTACACAGTAGAAAATCAGTTTGATTTGCTGTTGCCGAAATAGGGATAGTAGGGCTAAGGGTAATATCTTGACTTTCTACACATCCTTGTTCGTCTTTTAGGTTTACCGTATAATTACCTGCAGCTAAATTACCCAAGGTATTAATAACACTATAGTCTTGCAGCGTAGCACCAGTATCTTTGTTTACAAATTGATATTGAGTAATTCCCCATCCACCAATAGCTTGGGCTAAGATAGCACCTTGGTCATTGGTACAGGTTACTGGATTAATTTCTGCTAATGAATCAAATACTAATACTCCACTAGGAGGATTTATAATTTGGAAATTATGGGTATTTGTACATTCTGGAAGTGCACTTTGTATTACAGAAACCGAATAGTTTCCTGCAGGCACACTAATAGCGGCGCTTATGATATTTGTAGTTCCTGTTCCCATGATTCCAGTGGTAAGTCCAGAAACGGCATCAAATATTTCATAAGAATATCCAGAAGTATAATTTGGGTCTTGAACATCTATTGTAATAGCACCATTTTCTCCTACACATGCAACATCACTTATTTTACTAACGACCACAGTTGTTGTATTTGGATCAGCTACATCATGTGCTATAGAAAGTGTACATCCAGTATCTGTATGTCTAACTAAGAAAGCATGTGCACCAATGGCCAAATCATCAAAAGTATTGGTTGTACTCCAAGAAGTACCATTATTGACACTGTATTCAAACTTGCTTGTATTATTGTTAGTAGAACTAACAGCAATACTAATGTCTTCACCAGCATTGGTACAAGAGATGGCATCCGTAGTATTTATGGTAATACTAAGGAGTTCATCGTAATTAGGGATAGGAATTACGGGACTAGTAGCCATACATCCATTAGCATCAGTAACAGTAAGGGTTACTGTTCCGCCAATACGATCTGGTACAATAAAAGAAGTACTTGCTCCTTTTTGAATGGTATTTGGTATTGTTCCATTGTCATAAACAAATTCATAACTAACAAAAGGAGCAGAACCCCCAATAATAGCGGTTTCATCAATGCTAACTGTTATCTGATCGGCAGTGTTTCCAGCAGCACAACTATATGAGGTTAGAATTAATGCAGGCAATACAATCGCAGCAGGCTCACTTATAGCCTGATCAATAGTTAGAGTACATGCATTTGTAGCACTAACTTGTATGGTATGTCCACCAGCAGTAGTAGGAGCTAATCCTGTAAACACTGCGGTGTTATTTGTTGTAGTTGTCGGTACAATAGCAGCACCTAATAGCGTACCATCGGTAGCGATAATGGTAAAGACATATGGTCCATACCCTTCGTCTGTAGTACTAACACTAATGCTTCCATTATTATTCCCAAAACAATCGACATCTTCAAAGGTATCAATAGCAATGGTTGGCATGATTGCAGTTTCAATTTTAACAGGAATAACGATATCAGGGCAAGTAGCTCTGTTATTGTCATAAACGGTTATCGTATAATTACCATCAGCAATAATGTTTATTGTAGTTTCATCTCCAACGAAATTGGTTCTAGCAACGGTAGCATCTCCAGAAACTTCATAAGCATAATCCCCAGCTCCATTACTTACAGAAATAGTTACTTGAGCATCGCTAGCACATCCTAAAAGTGTTGTAGGAATAGCAGTAGCTTCAAATGCTGGATATATAATAGTTGAAACGGAATGGGTAACAGTACATCCTGTAATTTTATCTTTAATAATCACATTATGAGTACCAGTAGTAACATCATTAAAAACACCAGCATTATCAAAATAGGTAATTCCATTATCAATAGAATATACATAATCTGGTCCTGGAGTAGGAGTAACCACAATGCTATACGGAGCAGTACAATTATTTGTAACCACGCTGTCTATAGCACCAGGTTGTGCTACTGTAACGGTAACATCACCAAGGTTAATTGGTAAAGGCGTACAGCCATATTGATCAACTACAGTTACAGAAGCTATAAAAGTGGTTAAAGAAGTATTTACCAGGTTGGCATATGGTAAGGCCACATTACTATCTGTTGAAACAATATCAGCAGTAAAATTGGTGCTAGAAATGGTATAGGTAAATGATCCCCATCCACCGGTAATATCTGGCACATTAATAAATCCAGAAGTATCACAAGTAATACCGCTAACAAGTGCAGGGGTACCTGTAATGGCAGCACCTTGACTAATAACAATATCTTTACTACCACCAATACAGGTATCGGTACTTGTACCATCAACTTGAATGGCTTTAAGATAATATTTACCAGCAGCTAAATTATTGACTGTAAAAAGAACAGCTCCAGGAGCGTAGTTTAAATTTACAGCACTGTTTTGTACAATAAGATCTGTAGCTTCATCGTATAATCCCCATCTAATCAGGTCTTCATGAGTGCCATCAGCATCGGTAATTTCAAATGTGATTTCTCCAGTATTTCCTCCAGCACATGTTGGTTTTTCAAAAAATGCGATTTGCATATCTAATGGTGGAAGGTTGGCATATACATCTGAACTGTTTTGAACAATACAATTATCTGCTAAATCTTTTAGATAGAAAGTATAATCACGTCCAGGAATTAGGTTACTAAATGTCCTAGAAGGTGGAGTAGTAGCAACTGCCGGAAACCAGTTTACAAGATCATAAGAAAACTCAAAAGGACCAGTACCACCATATTGATCAACCCTAACATTCATTCCATCATTACAATCTCCTTCAGGATTTGCAATTGGGAATAAATCTCTTAAAGGGAATGGAATTTCATAAGGGTCAAATATTTTGATACACTGTTGTATACCACCTCCGTTTATAGTACGCATAGCAGGGTTAACAGTAGCCCCAGGTAAAAACCCAACAAAGGTATACGTAGTTCCTAAAGCTCCAGGAGTAACCCAAGTAATTCCTCCATCATTACTAAACTGCATGGTTAATCCAGCAGCAGTATAATCAGGATATGCTGTAAACATAAATCCATTTTCAAGAGGATCTGGATCACCACATACCGCAGGGTGTTTAGGTGCTAAAGTAGCCTCTAAAAGATCAGGGTCAATTATAGTAATAGTAGCGCTATTTTTAATACATCCATAAACATCGGTAACCGCAATAGTATAATCACCAGCAGGTAGGTTGTTAAATGCATGTGTTATCGTAGTAGTACTTGTAATAGTTGCATTATTGGCACCAGCATGGTCAACATCTGTTAAAGCGATATCAAAAGGACCATCACCAGCGGTAATGTCTAATTGAATAGCTCCATTTTCACCAAAACACTTAGGTGCATTAGCAATAGAATTAATCGTTAATGCAGGAGCAGCATTGATGACAACTGTTTTCGTGAATTCACAAAAACCAGTACCTCCACTATGGTCTCTTACAAAAACATCATAAGTACCAGCATCAGCCGTAATTACAGCATGACTATCACTAGTGCCAAAGTCTGCAGGAGTTACCGTTTCTGGTGTTGCAGGAATCGCTCTTTTCTTATAAGCATATACATAATTGTTATCACCACCAGTGGCAGTTACGGCAATTTCACCATCATTACAACTTACATCTGTAGTTATTACAGTGGCAGCTAAAAGTGAATTGATTGTAATAACCTGTTGTGTTCCAGTACAACCAAGTTTGTCGTGCACATCAATAGTATATGTGCCAGCGGACAAGTTGGGAAATGTATGTGTTATGGCTGTTGCTGGTGTTGGAACTACCCAAGGACCAGTAGGCCCACTAATACTAAAGGTATAATCACCATTACCAGCAGTAATATCTACTTGTATACTACCATTATTTGCACCAGAATAACAAGGTGTACTTAGTGTTGTAAAGGTTATATCATTAATTGGATTGATCGTAATTGTTGTTGTTGTTTCACAACTATTACTGTCCATTACTCTTATAGTATAGTCACCAGCGATAATATCAGAAAAGAAATTATTGGCTTGAAAACTTGTAATAATTCCTCCTAGATCATCTTCCAATTGGTAACTGTATGTAGGAGTTCCTCCTGCTGCCGTTGCAGTTATTGTGGCTCCATTATTACAGGAGTTTGGCGAAGTTATAGTTGAACTAGCGGTTAATACTGTTGGCTCGTTAATGGTTTCATTAAGCGTTATTGCACAACTTGTATCATTTATATCTCTTACAATAACCGTTATTGAGGTTGTATTAATTCCAGTAATATTAACTATTGAGTTAGTACTTGTAGTATATGGGCCTCCGTTAAGATTGTATTCGAAGCCATCAATAGCATCAAAATTACTTACTTTAAAAGTAATGCTACCATCAGAAGTGCCATTACAACTTAGATCGGACAAAGCTGTTGTACTTGCTTGTAATTCTTTTCCACCTTCAATATCAAAAATAAGGTCTTTTTGAGCATAACATTCTTCTGGAGCTTGAAAAACTTCAAAACTATCTAAGGCAATTACATTACCAATTGCACCAGATGAATTGGTTCTGATGACAAGATCTAAACTAATATTTGCACCAGGATCAGCATCTAAGGTAATTACATTCCACATTTCATTTTTAGCAATTGCTCCAGAAGTAGTTTGTGCAACTACAACATTAGAACTATTTACCAATTGAATGGTAAGATCAGGGTCTAGGCCTGAAGCAGTACTTTTAAGAAGATTTAATGCATTAATAGAAAGGCTAATATTTCTATTAGAAATAATATTGGTGATTGTATTTCTATACATTATTTCTCCAGTTGTAGTATTTCCTATATTAACAGCTAAAAATTTTCCCCAAGAAGGTTGATTGCCATGATCTGTAGCAGTTACCCAATCGGTTTCTGGATTAACAATAGTATGTGTAATACTGTATTCTCCACTATCTATAATTTCATTGTTAGTTCCACAACTGTTAGAAGAGTTTTGTGTTTCAAAACAGAACGCAGGACTTATTGTTGCTAAGGAAGCATCTTGATTAACACCAAAATCTTCCACAAATAGAATATTTGAAGTAATAATCTCTTTGGACAGATAATTTAAGGTAATGGTATGATTTCCTACAGCAATATCACTAAAGACATTAGAATCTGCTGGGGTATTAGGAGATCCATCTAACTCATAAAAATAATTTAAGTTAGAATCAGAAATAGTAAATGTAGCCTCTCCTGTTCCATCACAATTATAAGTGGTATCAATAATAATAGATGGAGCTATTGGCGGTGCGAATATGGTTACTGTCATGGCAAAGGTACAACCTGCACTATCTTTAATAAATAGATTGTGGTTACCTACTGGCAAATCAGTATTAGAAGTAGTAGAATAGTTGACTCCACCATCAAAACTATATTCATATGGTCCTATACCACCATTAGCATTGGTAATGGCAACTTTTGCTGTTTCTGCAACACCACTACAAATAACGTTTTCCAAAATCCCAGCATAGGCACTTAATGCTGTGTCAGGACTTGTTATGGTTACATTATCTGTATAATCACAGATAGTGCCACCAAGTTCTTTTCTGACGATAACAGTGTAAGGGCCAGCGGGTAAATTGGTAAATATATTTGTGTTTTGGAAACTAGTTCCATCTATGCTATAGCTAATAAGTCCACCATGGGCATCACTTACATTAACCGTAATAATACCAGTATGTACGTTGGCAACAAAACAAGTAATATCGGTTACGGCAACAGTAAATTCTGGAGGCGTATCTTGTATTACATCTTTTTCTGCACTTATTTCTATACATCCATTGGCATCCATAACCGCTATTTGATAGGTGCCAGCAAGGGTAATATCAAAATCTGTACTCGTTTGTAATTTTGCTGGATCAGGATTGTTTACATCAAAATCAACAGTACCATTATAACTATAGATTGCATATTGATATGGAGCAGTACCACCAGTTGCACTAGCAATAACTCTTCCGTCTACACAGGTAATAGGTGCGGTATCAATTGTAGCATTTAAATCTCCACTATCTTCAATCTCATAATCAACAATTGTTTTGGTACAGCCATCATCAGTAGTAATTTCTATAGTGTACAGCCCTCCATTTAGGTTATCAAAAGTAAAATCCTTATCAGGTTTTGGACCAGAATCACCAACAGTATTTGCACCTTGAATCAGTTTAAAGAAATATTGAGGTTCCACACCATTGGCATGTATTCTAATGCTTCCTTTTTCGCCTTTACATTTGATATGAGTAGGGAAAACATCTACGGAGATGTCTAGCTTTTCTACTAGTACATCTTCTGTAAAAATACATTCTCCAGGCGTATGTCCTATTCGTCTAAGATATACCGTATAGTTGTTTTCTGTTGTAATTGCTATTGGGTTTGTAGTAGCATAATCAGTTCCGTTTAAACTAAATTCGTAACCAGTAGCTCCAGTAGGAACATTTCCAATGGTTATGGAACCTGGATTTCCACAAATCATGTTTTTTACAGTAACACTAGGATCTAGATCGTTTTTATAGATATTAAAGTAATGGAAGTTAAAACATCCATTTTGGTAATTAACTTTTAAACGATACTTTCCTGCATCAGCAACAGTATAATTAGTTCCAGTAAAAAATGTAGTCCAACAGCTATTATCTCTATTGGCACATTTATCTTCTAAGGGACTAGTACAACTTGTTTCATCTAGTTTTTGCCATTCTACACTATCGGCACTAAGGATATTAGTTTCAATTAAACGCGTATCATTAATACCACATAAAAGTAACTTTGGAAGCACAGTTCCATCATTAGGGCAGAGCGCTGTATCATCAGCATAGTTAAGTACTGGATTGGTAATATTACCTCCAAAATTAACTACCGTAATTTCTTCCGTATAATTAAGACAAGTAGAGGTTACTGATACAGTATATACGCCTGGTATAATTGCAGTATAAGAACTGGTGCTTCCAACAGTAGCTCCAAGACTATTTTTCCATACATAAGTATCAAAACCAGTACCTGCTTCTAATAAAAGACTACCACCACATAATATTTCTTCCCTTTTGAATTCGCAATCACTTAGAAGATCAATATTAAAGTCTGTAGTGCCTTCTATTGGAATATCGCAAGTATCAAGTCCCTTAACACTTGGGATATCATTAATTTGAGCAGTATTATTCAGCCCTTTATAACTAGATAAGGTCTGTGCTTTGATTTCATTAGCACATACTTCTCTATATTTTTCACAACCAGCAGCTAACGTAGCTTTTATTTTGATGTTATAACTAGGGTCACCAAACTCTACAATACTGTTAGCAACTACAAATTGTAATCGATGGTTAGCAGCATCATAAGAAGGGGTAACTTCGCTTGGAGCCGTTATATCAGCTAGATTAACTTCGACATTATCAGCTAAATCAAATACAATGTTTAAATCTTGAATATTATCAAAACCTACATTTTGAAAATCGATATGATAGAAAAAATCCGTGCCTAAGGCTATATTGGTGTTTTCTAAACTAGTACCTAATCCATCTTTTACAGTTAGGATAGTCCTAACTTTTGGTGTAGAAAATTCTAAAGGAAGGTTTACTTTTACAGCATCAATTAGCAGTAAGGTAGTTCCACCAACACCTTGTATTCTTGCATATTTATAATTTCCTGTTAAAGAAGTTGGAATATTATACTTGACTTTTTTAAATAAAGTATGTGTTAAACCATTTATTTCAGCGGAATTAGCCGTGTAGGTGCTACCATTTTCTGAAAAAGAAATAGTAAAACCAGCTGTATAAGATGAGGTATATTGTTTTGCCCAAACCTCTATACTCTGTCCGCCAGTAAATGTATCGGCAAATTCAACTATTGTTTGGTGCCCTGTTCCTGTATTGTATACATTTTGATAAACACCATCTGGTGAGTTGGCAGCTCCATCTGCTGTTCCTCCCCAAGTTGTTGATCCTGAAGATGAAATTGCATATGCCGAACTAATAATAATTTCTTGCCCACATAGATATATACCTAATAATGGTATGGTACTAGGTGTAGTTACTAGACCTGAAGCTACAGAAATTGTATAATTTCCTGAGCCACTAAGACTATGAAACCAGAATTCTGGAAGTGAAGCAACTATGGATGTATTATCATCTGTAATTATCAGGGTATAGTTCCCGTCTACCAGTTCTGGTATTTTGTAAGTACCATCTGTTTCTATAGGAGCAGTATGTACAATTGCATTAGAACTATTAATTACATTAATAAACATTTCTGTAGGTAAACCTAAAGGTCCTTCAGTACCGTTTTTGATATTATCGTTGTATGTACCTCCTCCTAATCCAGAATCATGGAATACTTCTGCAGTATACATAACACATGTTTCGTTATTTACAGATACAGCATCAAAACCTACATAACTATTGGATTTATTCCCCGTTAGTCTTATGTATCTGAATTTTTTAGAAGCTATAATTGTTTCTGGAATAACACTTGTGCTACTTGCTGTTCCAATAGCAGGATCTAGAGTAAAGTCAATATTATTTGTAGAATAAGAAATGGTATAGGTATTATCATAACCACTATAACTTCTTTGATAGAATGTTATTTTTGTATTTGCAGATTTAATTTCTCCAAAATCAATTGTTTTGTCATAAGTAATGGTAGTCCATAGTCTTGCTATACTTCCATTAGGCTCTCCGTTAAGGTTAGAAGCTGCTCCAAAAGTATTAGACCCAGCTGTAGAAACAACAAAACTAGGATCTAATTCGATAATCCCATTAGGACATTGTGTTCTCCAATCTACATCTTCTCCATTGTTTGGATAGGCCGTTAGCACATCTGTAATACCTGCATTTACAGGAGCAAAATTAGCATCATCGGTATCTATGGCATCATCTAATCCGTCGGTATCAGCATCAACATTACTTAAAGTGAGTGCAGCTTCCGCATTATCATTACCCTGAGCGCTATCAGCATCCGTATCTATATAATCTGGAATTTCATCTCCATCCGTATCAATAGGCGTTAGCCCACCTGTATAATTGGTATAAACTCCATTGCTATCAATAGTACCAGATGGAGCAAGATATGTTATTGTTTGTTGTGCTTCAATATTGTCTGGTATTCCATCACCATCACTATCTAAATCTAAATGATTTGGAATAGTATCTCCATCTGTATCAATAGCTGTTGGAGTACATAGGACTCTTATTTCTGCTAATCCCAAATTGTAACTGCTCGGGGTAGCTCTGTTATCCGAACTGGTAAAAGAGGTTCCTGAACCTATCCATCCGGATAAAATGTTAACTTTAATACTGGTTACATCGTTTAAAGCATTTTGAAAATAAAAAAGCTGTGCTTTTCCAAGGTTTGCAATTATAGTAGAAAATTCTTGGGAGATAAAGGTGTCAGTTCCACCATTATATGTTACTTCTATAGTAAAGTCTTTAAGAGGTCCATCTTCTCCTGCCGAAGTTAAATCAGTAACCCAGATTGCAACACCATTAATATTGCTTCCAGATGGAATATCGTATTTAATCCATCCTGTAGTTACCTGATGAGGAAGTCTAAACTGATTAGAATTAGAAGTGGAATGTATTGCCGTTATGCCATCACCAGTAAGTCCGGCACCGTTAAAACTATTTGGGGCATTAGCACCGTTAAATGTAGAAGAATACGAATCTATTGCTGTTGGAGCAATTAGGTTATCGTTTTCACAAGCCTCCATTTCAATGGCATCTAAAATACCATCATTATCATCATCTAAATCAATTAAGTCGCCTATACCATCACCATCTGTATCTGTACAAGCGTCTAGCTGATCTGATATGCTTAGGTGATTTGTAGCAGTATAATTGATAGTACCAGTGGTTCCATCTTCAAAAACATCTAGTAGTCCATTGTTGTTAGCATCAATACCAGTGTTCATGGTAATGATATTATTATTTATAGCCAAGGTGTTACCTGCTTCTACACTGTCACTACAGCCATCACCATCGCTATCTATATCTAAGTGGTTAGGAGTGGTATCACCATCAGTATCAATATTTGTACAGGTATCACTATTATTAAAAATAGAAAAATCTGAAATACTAAAAGCACCTCTAGTAATTGTTATTTTATAATCTTCTATAGGTACTGGTCCCGAATAGATAATAGTACCATTATTGCTATAGGTCATTCTTCCAGTCTCATCTATTTCGAGCCTAAATTTATTTCCAATCAATGAAGGCCCTACCCATCCAGAGTTGTTCGTGTTGTGACGAACGTACATCCCATTAGAGTTATTAAACTGAAACTTATAACCACCATCATTCCAAGTATTAGTAGTTACTTCTGTATTACTTACTGGAATAAAACCAATCATACCACGAGTAGCTGAGGTCATAGTTCCTTCCATTATAACTGGTAAAGAAAATGTTTGATCTGAATAAGCAGTAGACCAAGCGCTTCCAGTAACGGTTATAGAAGTAGAGGTAGGGTGACTAATGTTTGAAGCAGCTGGGCCATGCCAGGTTAAGTTTGTAGGACTTAATGAAAAAGCGTTACATTCTTGTTCGTCTTTATCCAAAATCCCATCATTATCACTATCAAGATCCATGAGATCACTTATCCCATCTCCATCGGTATCTGTACATGCACTTTGTTGGTCATCTATAGTTAAATGATTAGTGTGGGTGTAGTTAATATTTCCGGTAGTACCATCTTCAAAAATATCTAACAATCCATTGTTATTGGCATCAGTTCCAGAATTTATTGTACTGATATTATTATTAGCAATTGAGGTATTACCAGCTTCTACACTATCACTACAGCCATCGTCATCTGAGTCTAAATCTAGATGATCAGGAGTAAGATCACCATCGGTATCAATTGGGTCACAAATGGTATGGAATGTAGATATAATAAAATCAGAAACGGTAAATGCTCCCCTAGAAATAGCGATTTTATATTTTTCAACAGGAATTGTTCCAGAATATACAATAGTACCATCGTTGCTATAGGTCATCAGACCAGTTTTAGAGATATCGAGCGTAAATTTTTTACCAAGTAAAGAAGGGGTTTTCCATCCACCATTTGTGCTTCCATGGCGAATATACATTCCGTTACTAGCATTGAGTTCAAATTTATAACCACCGTCACTCCAGGTATTAGAAGTTGCTTCTGATTCGCTAAGTGGTAAAACACCAATCATTCCATGACCAGCAGCGGTAAGCGTACCTTCAATTTTAATTGGTAAAGAAAAGGTTTGATCAGAATAGGCAGTACCCCAGCGCGAACCGCTTACCGTAAGTGTGGTTCCTGAAGAGGCAATTACATTTGGAGCGGCATTACCATGCCAATCAAGATCTTCCGCTTGTATTGTGGTAATAACTTCGCAGTTTTGCTCGTCTATGTCTAAAATACCATCATTATCACTATCTAAATCTAAGGCATCTCCAACACCATCGTTATCAAAATCGTCGCAGGCACTTATGAGATTGTCTGTCGTTAGGTGATTTGCTGGACTGTAGTTGATGGTACCCATAGTACCATTTTCAAAAACATCTAGTAAACCATTAGCATTGGCATCAGTTCCAGTATTATATGTGCTAATGTTGTTGTTTGAAGGTGGTGTGTTTCCTGTTTCTACACTATCGCTACAACCATCACCATCAGAATCTAAATCTAAATGGTCAGGAGTAAGATCACCATCGGTATCTATATTAGCACAATACTCTTTTTGTATCTGTACAGTAAAATCGGTAATGGTAAAAGGCCCTCTTGTAATGGAGATTCTATAATCCTCAACAGGAACTACATTAGAGTAGATGATAACATCGTCTCGGCTATAGCTCATTTGACCATTTATGTCTATTGCTAATGTAAATTTTTGCCCTACTAGCGATGGTGCATACCACCCAGCAGTTTTTGTTCCATGACGGATATAGATTCCACTGGAGTTATTAAACTGAAGTTTATAACCACCATCATTCCAATGATTAGTAGTTAATTCGGTACCACTTACGGGTAAAAAACCAATCATTCCATTTGTGGCTGAGCTAATTGTTCCTTCAATTTTAAAAGGTAGCGAAAAAGTTTCATCCGAATATGCGGTGGACCAGGTTGTACCAGTTGCTACTATTGTATTTGCTGATGGGGAACTAATGTTTAATGAACCAGGACCATGCCAGGTTAAGTCAGTGGGATTAATTGTAGTTGTTGCTGTGCAATCTTGTTCGTCTTCATCTAAAATACCATCATTATCACTGTCAAGATCTAATATATCACCTATACCATCACCATCAGTATCTGCACATACATCTAATGTATCATCTATAGTAAGATGATTGGTTTCGGTATAATTTATGGTGCCTGTAGTGCCATTTTCAAACTGATCTAATAAACCATTAGAATTTGCATCTGTTCCTGTATTGAAGCTACTTATATTATTATTTCCAACCAGAGTATTTCCTGCTTCTACGCTGTCGCTACAACCATCATCATCTGAATCTAAATCCAAATGATTAGGAATAGTATCATTATCTGTATCAATGTTAATACATTCTTCATCAAGACTTGTAATAGATAAATCTGTAATAACAAAATTCCCTCTCGAAATAGTGACTTTATAGTTTTCTATAGGAACTACTGCTTCATAAATTATGGTGCCATCATGACTATAAGTAACATGTCCGTTTTTGGTTATGGCAATTATAAATGTTTTTCCAATAGGAGATGGATTATGCCATCCAGCGCTATTGGTCCCGTTACGGACATTCATTCCATTACTAGGGTTAAACTGAAATTTATAACCATTATCTTGCCATGCGTTTGTAGTTTCGGCATTGCTTATTGGTAAAAACCCAATCATTCCACTAGTTGCATAGGTAAGCGTTCCCTCCATTCTTATGGGTAAAGAAAAAGTTTCATCGGAATATGCGTTTGCCCAATTAGCACCTGTTAAATATATAGTTGATAATGTAGGATTGGTAATATCTGCTGCCGCAGTACCATGCCAGTTAAGTATTCCTATTTCTGTTGTTTTTAAAGCTTCACAGTTTTGTTCATCACGATCTAAAATACCATCATTATCATCGTCAATATCTACATTGTTGGGAACACCATCACAGTCATTATCTCCATCTGCCAATACTCTAGTAGTTGCATTTCCGTCAAGACCACTATAACAGGTTTCTGCACTGCTATAAAAAGCAGCATAGTAATATCCTGTTAAAACAGCTAAGGGATCTGGAACTAAATTAGCATCTGTAGCAGGTGTGGCTGTATGCCAAGTTAAGGTTGTATTTGCGGGTGTATTATTTGCCGTTAGTGTAGTTAAATCAATGGTATGCGTAGCACAAGTGTTAAATGCCGATACTGTAGATAAATTTGGCGCTACTACTCCTGCTGGGCAAGTACTGCAATAAGGAGTTCCAACTCTTACTGCATCAATATTAAGGTAAGTGTCTGATCCTTCTCCTTGGGTACGGATGTATTTATAATTTCCAGTAAAGCTTGTTGGAATTGTAAATTCAAAATCGGTATAATTGCTTTGAGAAAACCCATTTATTAGTGCTGTTTGGGAGGACCAGGTGCTTCCATCTTCACTAAATTCTAAATAGATTCCATCATGGTTAGAATTATTATATTTTGCAGTAATTATTATTTTTTCGCCTCCCGTAAAGGTGTTTATAAAGCCTAAAGTTGTTTGATTATTGGCATGGGTTCTATATACACTTGTTCCATTTCCATTTGGGACTCCGATGCTATTATTGTTACTGTTATTTCTGTAACCTCCAGTATTTGATGTTGCATATTGGGATTCGTCAATAATACCAAAATCACATTGTATTGCTACAGTTATTGTTTTTTCACAAGAGATTTCTCCTGTAGTATTTTCTACTTGTACGTTTAATGTTATGATTTCGGGTAGTGAAAGGAAAGAGACATCGTTAAGTGTTATTTTTCCCGTGCTTGCATCAATGTTAAATGCTGTAACTAATTCAGCAGGGCCAACTATTTTCCAATTGTTTAATGTAGAGGAAGGGTTAGTAGCTGCATCAACAATAGAATTTCCTGGATCGGAAACACCTGTAAGATCATCTCCACTGTTATTATTTCCAAGAGTGATTGAAAATGATTGGTTATCAGTAATTGTTGGCGGATCTATAAATGAAGCAAAGCCTCCTTCAAAACCATCTTCTGGAGTAGAATTAGAAGAACCAGTACCATGATTACCACCATTTGCAGTAATATTATAATTTGCAGGAATTGGACCATTAAAATAAAAAGCACCACCACCACCACCACCACCAGCAGAATGATCAGATGTTGAATTACCACCATTACCACCATTAAGTTCAATGTCTATTGTTCCAGTAACAGAAGGAATATCTAAATAAAGTGAACCACCAGCAGCACCACCAGAAGAACCATCTCCTTTTGTAGATTGTGACCCGTTAGTACCGTTAGCAATTATTTCTCCTGGACCACTTATAAGTGTACTTGCAAAAATAAAAATGATTCCTCCACCAGTACCACCTATAGCAATACCACCGTTATTACTATCTCCGGCACCACCACCACCACCCATATAGAGTGGTCTTGAAGCTGTAGTTTCTTTTCCATATGTATTTGAACAGATGTCATTACCAGCACCTCCAGAGCCTGACCTATCTAAAGTGTCATCTCCACGGTACTCACCACCACGACCTCCAAGACCTAGGTTACCACCACCAGCACCAGCAGTATTATGATAATTTCCAGCCCCACCACCATTGGCTTGCTTACCTTTTTTTCGGTCTCCAACAGCAGAAAATTTTGCTATACCTTCTCCTTTTTGGGCTCCAGTGAGTCCCACAAACCCAGCTGTAGTATAATCTGTAGTATTAATGCTTCCTCCTCTAAAACCTAATCCAGAGGCATCGATATCTGCATTTAACGTTAATTCGTCTGCATAAATAACAATAACTCCACCTTTGGCTCCATCAAAAGCTAATCCAGAAATGGTTGTATTTACTGTAGTATTTGTGCTAATAGAGTAGTCTGGAACTTTTATGATTTGTACGGTTCCATTTGCATCATAGGTTTTTGTGATAGCACCAAAAGAAATGGTGTTTCCAGCTATGCTAGCTATAGTTACCAATTCAAAGTTACCAACATCATTATAACTTATAATGTCTCCGTAAGAACTAGTATTAGTAGTATTAATAGTTGCACCTTGCATTTGGATAATCATAACTAAATCTCCAGAACTAAATGCAGTAGCATTATCTACAGTAAAATCTGTTCCTGAAATGGTATTTACGGCTGCATATGAATTTATGGTGCCGCCAATAGGACCAAAAAAGGACTTGTTTTCCTTGGAAAAAGGATATGATTTAGCATTTTTAATAGCAGTGTTTTTAGCTGTAGTTATTACATTGCTAAAAACTCCGTATTCAAAGCCGTTTCCTATAGTATTGGTATTTGCCCTATTGAGAAAGGAAAGACTAAATATAAAAAGTAAAAATATTTTTTTTAGTAAGCTACCTAAGTTTTTCATGGTGTGGTTTATGTGAAGAATTTGTAAACAAATTCAAATGAAAAAGCATAGTCAATCTAGTAGTTATAGTTATGAGATCGTATCGATACTCAAGGCTTGTTTTTTGGTTTTTTTATGGGATATGTATTCATTTTTTTTATTTTATAAAAGGATTAATCTCTAAGGTTAGGACTAGCTGTACATTTACAATTACTAGCACCTTGGAAAAGATCATAGCCTAGTGTTATCATATGCGTACCTCTGCTATAACTTTGGATTTCATTAAAATTAATTTGAAAACCATAAGCGACATAGAAGTTTTTCTTTTTTAAACCTACCATTGGAATTACTGCTAGTGGATCAAAAAATTCATCGTTTATAAACCGAAATGAAACTCCAGCCCATAAATAGTCTTCTATATTTTTAATTTTTCTGTATTTAAAATTAATATCAGTAGTAGACCTCCCATCACTTTCAAAATATTGAATTAATACAGAAGGTTCAAACTCTACATCATACCTTCCTTTTCTAAAAATATATCCAGAATAGAGGTAATATGCACGTAATTTTGTCGGCTCATTTTCTGTAATTGTTTTTAATTTTTTACTAAGAATGTTTGCTGAATTAAGACTTATATAAAACGAATCGTGTCTGTAAAGTAGACTAATATCAAAATTGGAGTTTGTATCTTTAAAATCACCATCTTCTGCAACAGGGTCAATTCCAAATCCTCCTTGATTGCTTAAATCTATTTTGAATTGTGTAAATTTATATGAGATTCCAAAAGATAAATATTGATCTGGATCTTGGTTTAATGTCAAATGATGAGCAAAACTAAACTGCCCTCCAAACTGTGTTGTGTTTCCGTTTTTATCATTAAAAAGGAGAATACCTGCTCCCGATTTGTTTGAAATACGCCCATCTATAGCAATAGCCTGAGTATCGGGTGCGTCTTTAACTCCTACCCATTGAGAGAGTCCATTAAGTCTAATTTGAATATTGTCTCCAATTCCAGCAAAAGCTGGTGAAATTAAAAATGGATTATCACCCATATATTGTGAATGAATAGGCAAGTTGTATTCCTGACTGAATCCAAAATGAACAAAGAATATTATGGCAATAATTGCTATTGTTTTTTTCATAAATTAAATACGCTATATATTATCTAATTAAAGTGAAATGGCCCATAAACTCTCTGGAATCATCTTCTCTGTTAAGTTTTATTACATACCAATAATCACCTGTTGGAAGAGTGGTATTTTTAAAGAGTCCATCCCAAGAACCATCTTTTCCAAAGCTTTTGATATTTCTACCATAGCGGTCAAATATTTTAATGCCTACATTTGGATATGCTTCTAGATTGTTTGGCTTCCAAATATCATTTTTCCCATCACCATTAGGGGAGAAGTACATCGGGAATTCTACATCTATAAATTCTATATAAAGTTCAGCCGAGGTTATACATCCATAGGAATCTTTTACTTGAATAGTATAGGTATCCGTAGCTCTAATCATAAATACATTTTCTGTAGTATATGAAGCTCCCTCAAAACTATAGAGATAGCCATCTCCACCACCACTTGCCGTAGCTGTAATAGTATTGATATTAGACTCTGTAAGTATTAACGTTAATGGAGGAGGAGTTTCTTGAATGGTAAACTTCACCTGATCATTAATACATCCATTAGCATGTGTAATTGTTAGAGTATGCTCACCTGAACTTAAGTTTTGATATACAGGCTCTAATTGTTCGGTGGTGATATCTCCATCCAGAACATAAATAACATCGTTTGCAAATTCTGATGCAATACCTATTGTTACCGTATTGGCTAGGATGCTTGTGTCTTCTTGACATTGGTAGTCAATAATAATATCTGCACTTAAGTCTACCGATGGATCTAGCATCATAGTTGCACTTGTAATGCAATTGTTGGCATCTTTAATAAAAACATCATAAGTTTTGCCGCCTTCAAGACCAGTATATATGGTTTTATCTGCAACAAAAGCACTGTTATCCGTGGTATTTAGACTTGTAGCATATGGTGCTGTTCCTCCAGTGATAATAATTTCAAAACGGCCATCAAGGTCACCAGCGCACAATTCTTGTTGCACATTAATAAATTCTCCTTGTATTTGTGCTGGTTCTGTTATTGTAAAGGTTCTAAAGATTGGTAAACAACCATTTTCGTCAATAATAACAACATCATAATCTCCTGGTTCAAGGTCTTTAAATTCACTTTTAATATCAAATTGAGTTAAATTAGGAGATATTGAGTATTTGATAACACCTGTACCTCCAGTAACATTAAGTTTAATACTTCCATCATTTGCCCCAAAACAACTTACTTGTATTATTTCTGGATCGCTATAAACTATTGGATCTGGATCTGTAATGATAATTACATCAGAAGAAAGACTACAATCTTTACTGGTAACGTTTATTTTATAAGTTCCTGATGGTAAATGAGCAAAAGTTGGATCTGTTTGTGGTCCTTGTATATTTGTACCTGTACCATCAACCAATTCGTATTGATAATCGCCTAAACCTCCCATTACTGCAGCACTTATTATTGCCGTATTTTCACCAAAACAATTAATTTTTGCTAAGGATTCGTTTATATCAATTACTAATGGTGTTATAGGACTAATTACAAGCTGTGATGATACCTCAGAAATACAATCGTTTTGATCTTTTGCATAGAATTGGTATCCTGCTGCATCAGCTGGTTTTGAAAATACATGGTTGGCTGCTGCCACTGTTGTAAATGTAGTACCATCATCACTAAAGAAATATTGTCCTGTTCCTCCAGTAGCTGAAACTGTAATTTCTGCTAAAGTAATACAACCAAGTTCTTTGGTGACTGTAGCATCAATAACAACTGTACTTGGAAGGATAATTGTAATATTTGGTGTGGTTGTAACATCACATCCCCAACCATCGGTGACTTGTATAAAATAGCTTCCTGCTCCTAAGTTGTTAAATGTATTGCTGTTTTGAGAAATAGAAGAAACGCCATCTTTGCTTAAGATGTATGAATAAGTACCTTCTCCACCACCGGCAGTAACTGTTATTGTAGCCGTTTCATCTTCTGGACATAATAATGTTCCGTTAGATAATGCTGCTGTAGCGGTAAGCACTGGTGTAGCTTGAAGTTCTATATCTTCAGAAACAATACATCCTTTTTCATCTTTTACATTTATGGTATAATTGGCAGCTGCTAAACTAGAAAGGCTACTTACACTACTATATGCTTGTAGTATTGCACCAGAATCTTTATTTACAAACTCGTAAGTAAGGATTCCCCATCCGCCAGTAGCTTCGGCTAAAAGCACACCTTTATCATTAGTACATGTTACTGGAAAATCTTCCTTAGCTGTTAATGTTAGTGCTCCACTTGGAGGATTCAGTATTTGGAATCCTGATGATTGATCACATAATGGATTTGCATCTTGTACTACCTTTGCATAATATGATCCTGCAGGAACATCGATATTGGCAGCGCTAACTGATCCCAAGATCCCTATTGATAGATCTGTTGCGGCATCAAATAGTTCATAAGAATAAGTTCCAGTATAGGTAGGATCGCTTGCACTAATAGTAATAGCACCATTTTCTCCTACACATTTTAGATCGCTAACATTGGTAATAGTAATGCTAAATGTATTTGGATCACTTACATTATGTGATACAGGGAATAAACATCCAGTATCTATATGTTTTACTAAAAAAGAATGCCCGCCAATGGCTAAATTATTAAAAATAGGAGAGGTTACCCATGAGGTACCATTATCATCACTATATTCAAATTTACCAGTATCATTGTTTGTAGAAACCACATCAATAGTAATATTCTCTCCTGTATTTGTACATGATATAGGAGTTGTTATTGTTGTAGTAACACTTTGTAACTCATCATAAGGAGCAATAGGAACAGATGTTGTCTGCATACAGCCTTTGTCATCATAGACCTCAACAGTAACAATACCTCCACTGGTATCCGTGACTATAAAAGAAGTACTTGTACCATTTTGAGTAGCAATGTTTGTAGGGCCATTATCATAACTAAAAATATAATTGACATAAGTACCTGAGCCACCTATAATGGCCGTATCGTCAATACTAACATTAATTTGATTGACCGTATTTCCAATTGAACAGGCAAAATCTGTTGCTACTAGTGCTGGTAAGTTAATTGCATCTGGTTGATCAATAATCTGGTCTATAGTATTAATACAGCTATTGGTAGCATTTACCTGTATGGTATGCCCAATTACTGCAGGGGAAAGCCCTGTAAATGTAGCTGAATTGCTGGTAGTTGTTACCGGAACAATAACAGTACCTAAAGGAACGCCATCGGTAGCAATAATAGTAAAAGTATAGGGTCCGTAACCTTCATCTGTTGTGCTAACAGTTATGGTTCCGTCACTGGCAGCAATACAACTAACATCGGTGAAGTTATCAACGGTAATACTTGGAATAACAGCTGCTTTAATTTCCACAGGAATACTGATTTCTGGACAGCCAGGTCTATTGTTATCATAGACTTTTATAATATAATTTCCAGCATTTGCAATATCAAGAACAAGTTGAGTTCCTGGAAAATTGGTTCTAGCTATTGTTATATCTCCTGCAACTTCAAATGCATAATCACCAGCACCATTGCTTACATTTATAGTAATTTTTGCTGTATCTGAACATTCTAAAAGTTTAGTAGGAAGGGCAGTAGCTTCAAATGTTGGGTGGATTGTTATTGGTGTTCCATGAGCAACAGTACATCCCGTAAGTTTATCTTTTATAAGCACATTGTGTGTGCCAATGGCTACATCATTAAAAAGCCCATTATTGTCTAAGAAAGTAACTCCATTATCAATAGAATATACATAATCAGGTCCTGGAGTAGGAGTAACGGTTATGCTATAAGGAGCAGAACAGTTACTAATTGCAACGTTGTCTATTGCGCCAGGTTGTGCTATTGTAACAGTAACATCACCAAGGTTAATAGGTAAAGGCGTACACCCATATTGGTCAACTACAGTTACAGAAGCTATAAAAGTGGTTAAAGAAGTATTTACAAGATTGGCATAAGGTATTTCCACCGAACTATCTGTTGAAACAATATCAGCAGTAAAATTGGTACTAGAAATGGTATAGGTAAATGATCCCCATCCACCAGTAATATCTGGTACATTAATAAATCCAGGGGTATCACAAGTAATACCGCTAACAAGTGCAGGGGTACCTGTAATAGCAGTACCTTGACTAATAACAATATCCTTACTACCACCAATACAAGTATCGGTACTTGTAGCATCAACTTGAATGGCTTTAAGATAATATTTGCCAGCAGCTAAATTGCTAACTGTAACAAGAACAGCTCCAAAAGAGTAGTCTATATTTGTAGGGCTACTTTGTACAAGAGCATCTGTAGCTTCATCGTATAATTCCCATCTGATCAGGTCTTCATGAGAACCATCAGCATCAGTAATTTCAAATGTGATTTCTCCAGTATTTCCTCCAGCACAAGTAGGTTCCGCTGTCGCCGAAATTAGCATGTCTAAGGTATAGGTAGCATATATGTTTACATCGTTTTGAACAATACAATTGTCAGATAAATCTTTTAGATAAAAAGTATAATCACGTCCAGGGATTAAATTATTATATGTTGCAGAAGGAGGAGTAGTAGTTGTATTCGCTGGAGTCCAGTTTACGAGGTCATAAGAAAACTCATAAGGACCAGTACCACCATATTGATCAACTCTAACTACCATTCCGTTATTACAATCCACTTCAGGATTTGCAATTGGGAATAAGCTTCTTAAAGGGAATGGAATTTCATAAGGGTCAAATATTTTAATACACTGTTGTGCACCACCACCATCTATAGTACGCATGGCAGGATCAACAGTAGTACCAGGTAAAAACCCAGTAAACTCATAAGTAGCTCCTAAAGTTCCAGGAGTAACCCAAGTGGTTCCACCATCATTACTAAACTGTATGGTTAATCCAGCAGCGGTATAATCAGGGTATGCTGTGAACATAAATCCATTTTCAAGAGGATCAGGATCACCACAGGTTGCAGGATGTTTAGGTGCTAAAGTAGCATCTAATAGCTCAGGATCAATTATAGTAATAGTAGCACTATTTTTAATACATCCATAACTATCTGTAACCGCAATGGTGTAATCACCAGAAGGCAGGTTGTTAAATGAATGTGTTATTGTTGGAGTAGCAGTAATAGTTGTATTATTAGCACCAGCATGGTCTAGATCTGTTAAAGCAATATCAAAAGGCCCATCACCAGCAGTAATAGACAATTGAATATCCCCATTTTCTCCAAAACATCTCGGGGCATTAGCGATAGAATTAATAGTTAATTCAGGAGCTGCATTGATGGTAATTGTTCGTGTAAATTCACAAAAATCAGCACCTCCACCATGGTCTCTTACAAAAACATCATAAGTACCAGCATCAGCTGTAATTATAGTAAGGCTACTATTAGTACCAAAGTCAGCTGCAATTACCGTTTCTGGTGTTGCAGGAACTGCTCTTTTCTTATATGCATATACATAATTGGCATCACCACCAACAGCAGTTATGGCAATTTCACCATCATTACAACTTACATCTGTGGGTAATACTGTGGCAGTTAATAATGGATTAATCGTAACAATCTGTTGTGTACCAGTACAGCCAAGTTTATCGTGTACATCAATAGTATATGTACCAGCAGATAAATTACCAAAGGTATGTGTTGTTGAAGATACGGGTGTTGGAACTATCCAAGGGCCAGAAGGTCCATTAATACTAAAGGTATAATCACCATTACCACCAGTAACATCTACTTGTATGCTACCATCACTAGCTCCAGAATAACAAGGAGTAACAATTGTATTGAAAAGAATGTCAAGTGCTGGAACAATGGTAAATGCCGCTGTTACAGTTTCGCATTCTTTACTGTCTTTTACGCGTATAGCATAAGTTTCTAGGCCTGTGTTTTCAGGAATATCGGTAAAAATATTAGAAGTTTGGTAAGCAGTAACTATAGTAGTTACTGCTCCCAAACTACTTTCCAACTGGTATTGATAAGTAGGTATCCCTCCGGTTGTTGACGTTGTTATAGTAGCTCCACTACTACAAGAAATAGGAGTAGTAATAGCTGCTGTTGCCGATAATATGGCAGGTTCGTTTATTGTTTCGTTTAGTGTTATACTACATGTAGTATTTGTAACATCTCTTACAATTAGGCTTATAGCTGTAGTTCCAATACCGGTTAAGGTTGTTGTACTTGCTGTACTTGTTATAAAAGCTGCCCCGTTAAGGCTGTATTCATATCCTGTGACTGCATTAAAATTGTGCACTTCAAAAGTAAGTGTACCATCACTAGCGCCATTACATTGTATATCGCTAATAGCTGTAGTATTGGCTGTAAATTCTTTTCCAGTTGCTATGGTGAAATTTACGTCTTTTGTTGCATCACATGAAAGTGGAATTTGAGTTGCTTTTAAATCATCGATAGCAACATCATTTCCACCACCACCAAAGGCTAACGTACTAATTTCAATAACTACACTTGTATTGCTTCCTGGATTAAGATTTACCGTATACACATGCCAATCATCTATATCATTATTTTCAGGGATTTCCCCAGTACTTTCAGTTTGCAGCGATACATTTGAGCTGTTTAACAGTTCAATTTTTAAATTTGGTTTTACTATATCTTTATTAAATCGTACCAAGTTAAATGCAGCAAGGGAAACTTCAATAGGTCTGTTAGGAAAAACTGTTATTTCTCTTCTAAAAATTAAACTTGGAGTATTATTTACATTGATGGCCAAAAATCGACCATCTGTACTACTTGGATTGGTATGATCATTTGGATTTCTCCATGCAGTACCAAATAAACCACCTATATTATGAGTAATAGAATATTCTCCATCATTAATTAGGGATGGACTACCTGTTCCACAGGAACTTACAGCGTCTAAGTCTTCGTAACAATATCCCGACATAAAATCGGATGCTATATTAGCACCAGCGCCAAAATCTTCAAGAAATAATATGCTTGGGCTTGGAGGTGTACTATTTTGATAGCCTATAGTAATAGTATGTGGACCAGCGCCAACATTATTAAATACAGGACTGTTAATAGCTGTTGCACCATCTAAAGAATAATTATAGTCATATCCAGGGTTTGAAACAGTAATTGTTGCTATTCCGTCACCAGCACAGTCATAAGAAACATCAGCTGTTATTGTTGGAGTAACTAATGGTGGATCTATTGTAACTGGCATTATATGAGTACAGCCCCCTGCATCTTTAATGATAATATTATAGCTACCACTAGCCAATTTTTCTATAGAACTTGAAGAATAGCTAACTCCGCCATCAAAACTATAACTATAAGGTAAAACACCACCAGATGGATTACTAACACTAACTGTAGCTTTATTATCAACAGAACAATCTGCTAATTCTACTACGGCAGCACTAGCTTTTAATGGAAAACCAGGGCTAGATATTGTGGCAGTATCAGTGAAATCGCAAGTAATACCATCTTTTATTTTTCTGACAGTAACAGTATAGTCTCCTGGTACAAGATTGTTTAATGTTGTTGAATTTTGAAAATTGGTGCCATCAATACTATAGGTTAACACACCTCCATATGAGTTGGTAAGATTAACGGTAATACTTCCAAAACTTTCTCCAAAACATATTACATCAGTAGCACTGAGTGTAAAATCTGGTGGAGTATCTTGTAAAACTGTAACTTCGTTACTTATATTAGTACAGTTATTGGCATCAATAACTATAATGGTATAGGCTCCAGCAGTGCTAATGTTAAAATCAGAACTGGCTTGAATTTGGGCTATATCAGGATTAGCAACATCAAATACTATAGTACCATCAATACTGTATATGGCATAGTTATAAGAACTGTTATCGCCTCCCGTTGCTGGAGCACTGATGAGCCCATCTACACAGGTAATATGATTTTGAACTGTTGCAACAACTTCCAAATCACCATGGTCTTCTATTTCAACATTAGTCAGTATTTCACTACAACCATCATCTGTTGTAACTTCTATACTATATAGACCAGCATTAAGATTACTAAATGTATAATCGTTATTGGCATCAGGGCCTGATGTACCAAGTAGACTTCCTGCTTGTTTTAATACATAGTAATATTGAGGGTTTACAAAATTGGCTTGTATTCTAATGCTTCCTTTTTCATCTTTACATAATATATGACTCAGTTGAAGATCAACTTCTAGCTCTTTTTTAAGGACAGGAGCACTCTCTATAAAAATACATGTATCTGGATCAGCACCAATTTGCCTGATATAAACAGAATAATTATCTTCTGTAGTAATAGGAATTGGGTTGGTGGTACTGTAGTTAGATCCATCTAAGCTAAACTCATAATTTGTTGGTACATTGGCAATTGTAATGCTACCTGGCGTTCCACAAATAATATCTTTAGTAACAATAGTTGGATTTACAGCAGTTTTATAAACATTAAAATAATGGAAGGCAAAACAACCATTTCCTGTACTTATTTTTATTCTATATTTTCCTTCATCAGCAATGGCTAGCGTTTTTGCTGTAGAAAAGGCGGTCCAACAACTATTGTCCCTATTGGCACATCTGTCTTCAAGCGAATTAGAGCAACTTGCATTGTCTATTTTTTGCCATTCTACCGTTGTTGTATTTCCTACATTTGTCTCAATAGTTCTACTATCTGCAGCTCCACAAAGGAAGATTTTAGGGAGTTTTGAACCATCATTTGGACAGGTAGCAATATCATCGGCAAATGCTGTTACTGGATTTGGAGGATTTCCACCAAAAAGGGAAACTGTTATTTCTTCTGTATAACCAGGACATAATGGATCTCCAGCTACAGAAACATTATATACACCAGGTGCATTAACGGTAATACTTTGGGTATTTCCTATTTCTGTACCTACACTATTTGTCCATATATAAGAATCAAAACCTATACCTGCTTCTAAAAGTAGATTAGATCCACATAAGGTTTCATTTCTTTTGAATTCACAACTAGAAAGTGCGACAATAAATTCTGTTTTGCCTTCTTTTGGAGCTCCACAAGGATCAAAGCCTGGAGAACTAAGTGCATTTGTAATTAATGTTGGATTTTCCTTACCTCGATAAGAAGCGGAGGTTTGATTTTTAATAACATTAGCACATCGATCTAAAAAATCAGAACAACTGCTAGAGGTTTCAACGGTAATAGAAATTTGATATTTTGCACCTCCTTCTCTAACCAATCTATTGGCAACTTCAAATCTTAATTGATGATTTGCAGCATCATAAGTCCAGGTTATATCGCTATCCGATACCGTAATACCTGTACCAGAAAAAGCAACATTTTTGGGCAAATCATCTATTATAACTAGGTCTTTGGCATTATCGTTTCCTATATTCTGAAATTCAATACCGTATTTTACGCCACCACCTAAGGCGACATCACCATTCCCAATTGGATTTCCAAGTAAGTCTTGGGCTTCCATAATGATTTGGACTTCTGGTTCTACAATATCTACAGTTAAGGTGTTTAAAAATAAGAAGGCTACATCTCCTCCTCCTGTAAGTCTGATTCTTACCTCTAAAGCAGTTTCATCATTTGGTAAAACAGAATTAAGTGTGTTATCGAGATTAAAAATATCCGTATCCCATCCTAATGTATTACTACTATTAGGATTTCTAGTAGTTACATGTTGATTGTCTACAGTAATGGTACTATTAAAAAAGTTATCGAGAGGGTTTAAGTTCCCAGTTGTAAGTGTAGTAAAGCTAGATTCGCTACTGGCTTTAATTGCAATTTGTGGTCCTGTTACGCCTCGGTCACCCTCCATTGCAGAAACTCCAAGTCTTGCTTTTACAAGACCGTTAGGAATAGTTTTAAAACCACTGTAACCAAAAGTTACATTACTTATGGAGCTGCTGATGGCTGCAAAACCATCAAAAGTAGAAATGTATTTTGCAGTTTCATTTTGATTTTCGTAGATAATTACAATGGTCCACCCAGCAAGTGATCCTCCCTTTTTCTTTAAGGTTGTACCCACAACATCGGCAACAGTATAGGTTCCATTCGGATTTGCTAAACCAGTTACTAGGCTAGTAATATCTGCATAGTTAACATAAGGTTTATGAAAACCATCGGCACTACCGCCAATATCATAAATGCTTTCGTAGCTAAATTGTGAAGGGCTAGTAGGTGTAATTGTTACATAATTTCCTCCTGGTACTTTTATTTTTACATTTTTATATGGCCTATCTCTATTAGAATCTTGTGGTGTTCCATTGCTAGTGGTAGGATGTCCAACATTGTAAGGATAGGTTCCTCCCCAGTAAAGCCCAGCATATGCTATTTTTGTACAACCAGTTGTAGGTAAATTAAGATCTGCGCTACTGGAGCTAAAAGTTGTTGGGTCGCCATCTATGTCAATAAAGTTAACCGAAAAATTTCCATTGTTTTTATTACCATGGTATGGCGTATTTGGATCGTCTGCATTTAAAATGTTGTTGGATAATAATACCAAGTCTCCTTTTATTTTCATCGATTCACCTGGTAGTCTAGGTAAAAAGGGAGCTCCTACTTGTGCATAAATCTGTAGGCTACAAAAGAAAAATAAAGCAATTAAAAACTGCTTTACTATTAATGGTTTTAGGGCAAATTTATCCATAGGTATAGTATCTTTGGGATTTACTATTCTTATTAATATTTAACTACTTGTACTGAGATTATTGATACTTGTAGCTTCTTCACCTGACACAAACATATGTATATTCTTACGTATTGCAAAGATAAAGATGGATGTGAGTCGTTTTTTGTAGTGTAGGGGCTTGTATCTGTTGTGTAGGGTATAGGCTACGATGTATATTTGTTAATATCCCTTTTTATTGATTTTTTTTTAAACCAAAGAATAGAAGGTACTCAAGGAGTTTTTGAATTGCTTTTTAGAAAGAGAAAAACAGCTGTAACCATTAAATCGTTTAATGGTTGCAGCTGTTTAATAATGTATGGTAATTTGTACTTTTAAAGTGCCCTATTATTAGAGGTATTTTAGTAGAGAAATTCTAAAAAAACTGTCTTGAGTATAATTGCTCAAAATAAAATCTTGCTGATCTATATTTTTAAAAAAACGGGCTTCGGCTTCTAGTTTCCAGCTATTTCCCAATCTTCTGGAAGCTTCAATACTAATAATTTTGCTTGAATTTTTTAAATCTACTATTCCTCCAACAAGTATAGCCGTATCTTTACTATCATTAAAAGCAATACGGCTTCCAAAAAAGATATCGTTTTGTAGTGTGCTTAGTGTCAGTTCGTCTCGCTCATCATAGAGGTATTCTGCAAGCAACCCTATATCTAAACCATTATGATCTATATTACTAAAGGTATATTCTAGTCCGGCTACCATGGCAAAAAAATCTTGTGCTTTTGAAGACCTATAAATGGTTTCTAATTTCCATAAAAAAGCATCATGGGTAATTTGTAGGTCTAATCCCGTTTGATTAATAACAGGAAAAAAAGCATTAATACTACCAGTAGCATCAAAATTAAAAATAGGTTCTCTACCATTACCATAAAAATGAGAGAGACCAACATCTACAATTCCAAAATAATGATTCCATCGGATCGCAAGATCTTGTCTCCATTCTTCGGCAGCACTTTCATAGCCAATATCATCCTTATCTAGTATGGTTGGAAATCGAAATCTTCCTTTTTTACCAGCCAAGTTGCTTTTACGATGGTAAGGAAGATAAAAGAAATTAAAGGTTCCAATTTTGTTTGTTAGTAGGGTCAATTGTGCCATTGGTTGCCCTAGTTTTTGTTCCCCATCAAAAGATTCTACACCATCAGTCTGATTAATGATATCAATAAGATGGTTACTCTCAGTAACGCCCCAAAATATCTTTTTTACTCCTAGACTTAATTCCCAATTATTTTTTGCCTTTTGATAATACAATTCCCTAATATCCCAGTGTGTCCTTTCCTGATCTACATCCCATCTAAAAAAAGCAGTAGCATTAATACTTTCATTATCATTATTCCAAGAAGCTGAATATTCTGGCATAATAGAAATGGAAGGAAAATGATCTTTCTGATTTGGAAATTGAGCTTTATCAAAAAAATAGCGGTATTCAGCTCCCAATTCTACCTCAAATTCATGAGTTACTTTTTTAGTGATGCTGTCTTGCGCTTTAATTGTACTTACGAAGCAAAAAACCAAAAGCAGCGTTGCATGTAGTTTCATATCTCTCTTATTATTTTATTAAATCGGTCATATGGTGCATCCTATTCATCATTTTCTTTGGTATTGAAACTTTTGTATAAGGATGGTTCATATGTCTCTGTTATTTTATTAAATCGGTCATATGGTGCATCCTATTCATCATTTTCTTTGGTATTGAAACTTTTGTATGAGGATGGTTCATATGTCTCTGTTATTTTATTGAAAATATAAACCCAAATAAATGAATGTTTCAAAAATTTGGGCTTATAGTTTTTTGTTATCTACCAGCACGTTGCAGTGCTACTTGAGTAAAATCTTTTTCGGTAAGATTAACGTCAAAATTGTAATTGCTAAACGTTAGTGTTGTCTCCTTGTTACTTTGATGGTTTATCATTTTTAATTGACCAGCTCTCCAAAATTTTTGCTTGTAAACAGTGTAATTAGTATATGTTAGTGTTTTTAGCAATGCATTTTTACGATCATAAAAATCTGTTTTCTCTATTCTATAGCCTTTACTTTTGTTATAGGTAACAATACGTTTTGTATATCCAGATTTTGGATCTACAGGGTCTTGTTCTACTAGAAGAAGGTTTCCTTTTTCTTCAAGAAATTTATAGCTATACTTTTCTACTTCTTGAGATGATAAATCTTCATAAGCAAATTCGCTACCTACAAATGGACCTGATTTGTTATTGGAAGAAATTCTTTTCACCCTTTTTATAGCTGGCAAATACAACCATTGGTCGTCAGAACCTGCTTTATGTGTATAGGTTAGAGTAGCAGTACCTTTTACATCTTTTGGGGTCCTAAAAATGATAAGGGATTTGTCTCCGTCTTCAGTAAGTTCTAATGTTCTTGTGGTTAATGCTCGTTGACTTGTTTGACCATTTTTGTTTTTTAAGGTCATTTTTAGATCTACAACAGAACTTCCAAAACCTAAATCTGATTTTTCAGCTGCTTTGGCAATTTTTAATCCACGTTCTGTTGCATTTTGTGCACTAATACTAAGTGTACTTATTGCTAGGGCTATTGTTAAAATTGTTTTTTTCATAATTTTTTATTTTTGATGTAAGTGTTAAAATATCCCAGAAGGTATCGCTTCTGGGATTTGATGATTTATTGTATTTTTTTTAAATTTTCTTTTTGTTGATCTTCTTTTTTGCTCGTAAGAATTAATAATGATGGCAATAGGATAAAATCAATAATTAAGGCTGATAAAATAATAATAACCGTTATCCTTGCCATATAACTATTAAGAGCAAAAGATGAGGTTGACAACACTGCAAAACCAGCCAATAATACTATTGTTGTTGTTACCAAAGCCTTTCCTACAGTTTCAAAAGCGTATACCACGGCTTGTTGGGCATTATAACCTAGTTCTCGCCTAGCTCTTAAAAATTTGCTCATAAAGTGTACGGTATCGTCCACAATAATTCCAAGTGTCATTCCAAAAACAATTACCATTCCTGTATTGATCTGTGCTTTGTATAATGCCCATACTCCAAAACCAACAAGTACTGGTGCTACATTTGGGATAATACTTAATAAACCAAGTTTAAAGTTTTTAAGAGCAAGCATCAATACTAATGAGATTAAAATTAATGCGATAATATTACCTTTAAACATACTATCTGCTTGCCTAAAACCAAGTTTAGAAAACATAAGTGTAGGACTTACTCCTATGGTATGCATTTCTTTTGGAGTATTTGCTTTTAACCAATCTTCACCTCTTTTTGCAAAAGCAATCATTTCGTAACTAGACACGTTTTTTATGGTAACAGTTAATCTGGTTTCTGATTTATCTACATTAATTTGATTGTTTAGATCCAAGCCAAATGGAAGGGATAACTCATAAAGCAATAGATACTGCGCCGCTTCTTCACGGCTATCTGGTATTCTATAATAACTTGGGTCATCACCATGCATGGACCTGTTAACACGTCTTGCGACTTCACTAAAAGCATTTACATGTATTACTTCTGGTTGTTCATTTAACCAATCTTCAAAATTGTTAAGATTTTGTAAGTACTCAGGATTATTAATACCTCCATTTTCTCCACTACCAATAGAATATTCTACATTATAAATACCAGTTAGGTTTTTACTAATATAATCGGTGTCTGTTCTGAATTGTACAGATTCATCAAAATAATTGATAAACTCATCATTAAACCTATTTTTTGTTGCCAAAAAGGTGAAAATTCCAATAATTATTATTGATATAATACTTAGCCTAACCGGATTTGCTGCTACGTATTTTCCAAAAACTGTATATTGGTTTTTAATGATTTTTTTCTTCTTGGTTGCTTTTACTTTTAAAGGCAATATTGCCATTAGTGCTGGTAAAGCTGTTGTAGAATATAAAAATGCCATCATCATTCCAAAAGCAGTAATATTACCTAAATCCCAGAATGGTGGTACATCACCAAAATTCATCGTTAAGAAACCAATAACGGTTGTAAGGCTGGTGATAAAAACAGGCATAAAATTAAGACGCATTGCCTCAATAAGGGCATCTTTTTTAGAATAGCCTTCATTCCTCATTTTCTGCAACATGGTAATCAGAATATGAATACTATCGGCCACAGCCAAGGTCAAAATCATAGTGGGGAATACGGAAGATGGAGGCGTAAGTTTTATACCCATAAGTCCAACAAAACCAATAGCACTAAAAATAGAAAAGAGTACCACAACTAATGTCGTTAACGTACTAAAGAAACTTCGTGTAAGAATAAAAGTGGTAATAATTACAATTATAAGCATAATCATGGTTAGCATTAAATCTCGCATAGAAGATTCAAAAAACGCGGTGTTTAACGGAACTAAACCTGATGAATGTACTTCAAAATTTGGATTTTCTGCTTTAAAATCACTTACCATTTTACGAACAAAAGCAGTAACTTCTGGGATCTCTTTGGCACTATCTTTACCTGGTAATCTTACCGTAATATTTATTGCAGTAACACTACCTTCTTCATTAAGTATTCTATTAACTAATAAAGGTTCTTTTAATGCCTTTCTTTTAATAGCTGCAATTTCTGCCTCTGTTTTAAATTCAGATTCATAAGACAAATCATCTACATATAAGTCATCACCTTCAGCACTGGTATATTGAAAATTTGTGATAGCATCTACTCTAGATGAAAAAGGAGTGTTCCATGCTTTAGCAGTTAGATTTTCAATAGCGGTTAAATTGTCCTTAGTAAAAATATTTTTATTGGAAGGAGATAATACTAAGATGACATTATCATCTTTGGTGTATTTATCCTGTAAGGCATCAAAAGCTTCTAACTCGGGGTTGGCTTTGCTAAAGAATACATGGTAATCTCCATCAAATTCCATATTTCCTTGTGATGCTAATCCCATTGCCAAAATTGTGGTTAGGATAAAAACAGGCCATTTAAATTTAATGACAAATTTTGCCCAGTTTTTAGCGAAGGCATTTGAAAAATTTTTTACTTTTTTTATTGCATTCATGATATTGATTTTAAGTTGACCAGTCAGTTAGTTGTTTGGCTGATCTTTTTTATGATGATTATTGGATTATTAATAGTTGTTACTTTTATGACGAACTAGAATGATAAAAAGGGACAATTTTTTTGAATTTTTTATAAATTGACCAGTCGATTAGTTGTTTTGATGTGTAGTGTTCTTCTTTTATTTATGTATTAAAATGTTATAGTTAAAATTTGACCAGTCGTCTATTTTTTATTAAAAAAAATTAATTAAACAGAATATACTTAGTGATTTTGATATTATTATCAATTGAATAGGAATCTTGTCGTTCTTTCATAGAGATCATTGCCCCTTTTCCTGCATCTTCAATAAATGCTATTATATCCGGAATATTTATTTTAGCAGAGATGTCTCCATCTTGTTGCGCCTCAAGCGCCACATCAACTATGTGTTGCATCACCATATTACCTTTATTTAAGACTTTAGTTCTTATGGCTTCACTATGCTCAGACATTTCATTACTTAAGTTACAACCCAAACAACCCATTTTGCACTTGAGTTGTTCTTTTAGTACATCAATTCTAAACTGATAAAACTTTAGAAGACGTTCTTTAGCAGAAATACCAACTTCTTTTAAAACATCAAGTGAAGATGCAAAGTGAAGATTAAAGTACCGATCTATTGCCTGTACAGCAAAGTCTTCCTTACTTTTGAAATAAAAATAGAAAGAGCCTTTTGGTACATCTGCAGCTTTTACAATATCATTTACACTAGTAGAATTATACCCTTTTGCCCACAAAATCTCCATTCCTTTGTCTAAAAGGAAATCCGCTTTTGCTTCATGTTTAAGAGTTTTTACCATAATGTTTTTACTAATGTGGGTACAAATGTATGACCACTCGTCTAGTAAACCAAATGTTTTAAGAAATAATTATGTTTTTTCAAAAAAGAGATCACATAGAAATTTGCAATACTGTAAGTCTTTTGTAGTGAAATAAGAGAATTCCCTTAGCGCTAACTCATCTTTTAAGTGTAAATTTACTTGAAAAATAACAGCCTCAAAATTAAAGTGAATTGCAATATGAATACCAATTTAAGTACTTATATAAAACGATATATTGATATTTCGGAAGCCGAACTTGAGTTGTTTCAAGCGCATGTAACGGCTGAAAAAATTAAAAAAAAGGAATTTTTACTTAAAGAAGGAGAACTATGTAAATCCAGATATTTTATAAGCAAAGGTTGCTTGCGTCTTTATTATATAGATCATAAGGGAAATGAACAAATTATACACTTTGCAATTGATAATTGGTGGATTACAGATTATGAAAGTTTAATAAATAAAATTCCATCCAAACTGTATATACAAGCAACTGAAGATACAGAACTATTAGTGCTGTCAGAGCGTAATTTTGAGGAACTATGTGCTAAACTTCCAAAAACAGAACGTTTTTTTAGAACAATTTTGGAAAAAACATATATTGCTTTTCAGAAGAGGATGGAATATATGTATAGCTTCTCTGGTGAGGAACTGTTTGAACATTTTGTATCATCCAATCCTGAATTTGTGCAACGTGTACCACAATATATGATTGCCTCTTATTTAGGAATGACACCAGAGTTTGTGAGTAAAATAAAGGCAAGTAAAAAATAAATCATTTATTAATCTTGATTAACTTTTATTGTCTGTCTAGATGCTAATTTTGTATTTTAAAAAGAAATGAATATGAAAAAGTTACTATTATGTTGTGTTGCTGGTCTTACAATGATGAGCTGTGCACTTGAGGAAAAAAAGAATAAAGAAGTTGCTGTGAAAACCGTTAAAAAGGAAGAAATAGCAATAAAAGAAACACCTAGAAAAAAGATAGCGAGTAATTTACCAACAATTGGTATTCTAATATTTGAAGGTGTAATTATTAATGAGGTAGTAGCACCGTTGGATGTGTTTTCTAATACTGATGCTAATCATAAAGCACTTTTTAATGTAATTACTATTGCAAAAGAAGATAAAACTTATACTAGTGCTCACGGACTTAAAATTAAACCAGATTATGTAATTGGTGAAACTCCAAAATTAGAAGTTTTAGTAGTACCTAGTTCTTATAATACAGAAGATCAAACATCAGATAAGGATTTGGTAAACTTTGTTGTAGAACAAAATAAAACGGTAAAATATATGGCGAGCCACTGTGCAGGAGCATTTTTAATTGGAGAAACAGGTATTGCAAATGATAAAGAATTGGTGACTTACTTTGGAGGTGGGAAATCTTTAAAAGAAGCTTATCCAGAGTTAAAAGTTGCTGATGATAGTGCATTAACTGTTGTGCAAGACGGTAAGTTTATTTCGTCTAATGGAAGCATGGTAAGTTATACAGCATCTTTTGATTTGTTAGAAAAAATGACAAGCAAAGCACATCGTAAGTTTACAGAGGAGGCTATTTTGTTTAATCGATTACAAGAAGGTTGGGATAAGAAATAGTTTTACAATTACTTTTATGTTGTCAATTTAAAAGCCTCATTTTTATTAAAAATGAGGCTTTCTGGTATTATATAAATAGTAAAATATTATTTTTAGTATTATGTTACATTAATGGTAACTTTATTATAGTTTGCGAATATTTTTTAGTGATTTTTATATTCTTTATAAAAATATTTGTTTTAGTTCGTTAAATTTACTCATTTCTAATTGATATTTATGAATAAAAGTTATTTCCTAACTATGATCCAAAGTCTTAGAGAGGACGAAGAGGTTTTACTTTACAATAATATACTAAAAATAGAGGAAGATGAGGCAAGTAAGGTTGTTGAGTTTTTAGAGCTCGAGTATGCTACTGAAGTATTAAATTACCCATATAAAACTATTGAATTTGATAGTGAAGCGGCGTTATGGGCTGCAAAAACGGTGTACGTTGCAGCACAGTTAATTTTGTATAGAGAAAACAAAGAAATAGATTTGGAGATTTTATTACCTAAATATAAATTGGAACTTACAGCTTCGGCAATTGTATCTTCAGATTTATGTTTACGTTTTTTACCCGATATGATAGTTCAACTAAGAATGATTGATCCGGAAGATCTATTAATAGAGGTGTTGGATAATATATTATTGCAATGTCATTATTCAGGGATTTCTTACGAGTTAGAAGTGGAAAAGTTAAATTTTACAGCTATTGAAGCTAATAAGTGTTTGCATCAGTTATATGCAAATCGTATTGCTAACTATAGAAAATTACGCTTAGCAGAACATCCTGTTTTTAATGAATTAATTAGTGCTAATTTAGGAATATATGGAAATGAGTTATGGAATAACTTTAAGAAAAATACAGAAGTAAATGGATAGTGTTAATAAACTAAATACAGTACTAAATTTTGTAAAGAATTCTTTTGTCGGTAAAGATGAAATTGTAGACTTGCTAGGAATAAGTTTAGTGGCAAGAGAAAATGCTTTTTTACTAGGCCCTCCAGGAACTGCAAAGAGTGCAATTATTCGCCTACTTTCTAATTGTATTGAAGGAGGGAATAATTTCGAATATTTGCTAACGCGCTTTACAGAACCAAATGAGATTTTTGGACCTTTTGATATCAGAAAACTAAAAGAAGGTGAATTGGTAACTAATACTGAAGGTATGATGCCAGAGGCGTCGATGATTTTTTTGGATGAAATTTTTAATGCCAACAGTGCTATACTTAATAGCTTGCTAATGGCGCTAAATGAAAAGATTTTTAGGAGAGGTAAAGAAACTAAAAAAATACCAGCACTTATGTTTGTAGGTGCCAGTAATATAATGCCAGAAGATGAGGCTTTAAATGCATTGTTAGATCGGTTTTTAATCAGAGTTAGATGTGATTATGTAGATACAGATTTGTTAGAAGAAGTATTATTGGCAGGATGGAAATTAGAGAATAATAAGTCAGTCGAAAAGCCTAGTGTAACTCCTGATGATATTATTAGTCTACAAAAACAAAGTAAAAAAGTGGATCTATCACCTATAAGAAAACAATATGTAGATCTTATTCATAATCTTAGAAATACGGGAGTAAATGTGTCTGATCGTAGGGCTGTTAAAGTTCAGAATTTGATTGCTGCTAGTGCAATGATGTGCGAAAGAAAAGTAGCAAATGTATCTGACTTATGGGTGTTAAAGTATATTTGGGATACAGAAGAACAAATAGAAATACTTGCAGGCATTATCGATTCAATTATGGAAAAAGAAGAATCTCCATTACCACATCCACAAGCCATTTTTAATAAAACACCAAATGCGGAAGACCTGATAAAAGAAGTTGAATTGTTAACAGGTAAATGGGAGGAGGAAGGTCTGTCTTTTGAAGAAAAAAATGTAATAAAAGACAAATTAAGATATGTTCAAAACCGTAGTAATTGGATTAAAAATAATGGGCATAAAAAACACATTCAGGCAGAAATTGAAACATTATGGCAGAAGATATTGCAAACCCTATAGCTTATTATTTAATGCTAGCTAATGCTCATAAAGACGATTTAGGAAATATTAGAGGTTGGAATAATTTAAAAGTTGCTTTTGAAGATGATATTATTTGGGTTTCTGGTTTTGATGAAGATCAGATAACATCTATTGCTATAAAAAGTATTCCTTTTAAATCACTATTTTATCAAAAAGGGGGCAAACTTTTTTTTCTTGAAAGTCTTTTACCAGAGCGTACAATTCCTTCTTTATTATGGTCACCAATTGCAAGAGCATTACCTGTAGCATTACCTAACTTTAATCATAATTTTTTTGGTGTAAAAGATAAAGTAGAAATGAGGTTAGTAAAATCAGAGAAGGTTTATGAATCTACTGCTATTGTAACAAGTATTGCGGTTTTAGAACAGTATATTAATACGGCTCCAACAATTAGGCTTAAAAAATTAACATGGGCGCTATTGGATAATAATGAAGTAATTGTTGTTGGCAAACCATTACTGCCTATAAGGGGAAATGCCTATTACAAACGAGGAAGTTTTATAATACCCGCTGGATACGATTTTGATTTGGAACTAATGGAAAAAACTCTTAGTGAAATTATTAACCCTAATGAGGATAAATGGATTGTTTGGAATCTAGACGATTCCTACTTTACTATAGCTAAAGAAGAGGTTCAGCTATTAACTATAAGCTCGTTTAGAAAAACAGTTAATCGTTTTTCATCTTTCTAATTTTTATAGCTATGTTTTTTTACGACTATTTTAAACTATATAAGGATTATTTTTGGCAATGGGAGGATAATGCTGAGGTGCTTGCAATTCCTAATGGAAATACAATTGCATATAATGCATTAATTGAAGAAGTGCTTTTGCATTTAAAAGATCAGGGCATACCTCCTTTTGGCGCATTGTTATTAGCTATAATAGCAACAAATCCTAATGGAAAAAAAGCACTAGATAGTATTGAAAATACTTTTTTGTTTAATAACGAACTTACCTTTTTTAAAGAAACTATTTCTTTTTTAAAAACACTTTCAGAAATACCTAAAGAATACAAAACAGGGAAAAAACGCTTATTGCTTTTTCATGCATTGTTCGAAAATTGTCATTATATATCGTCAATTAAAAACTCAAGGAATACTGCAGATTCCTACAGGACAAAACAATATAGTATAGCAAAGCTTTTAAAGAATAATGAGTTGCCTAAGTCTGGTTACAGTAAAGATTTTAGATGTATCGCATTGCTCAAAAAAAAGTTTCCAGATGTAACTGCGATCATCGAGAAAATCGCGGCTATTCCTGAAATAAACGAAGAGATTGATATACCAAATGTAGATAAAAGCGAGCAAAATGATACTGAAAGCCTGATAACTGAATTAATTGATAATTCTAAAACATTTCATGTAGGAGCATTGGTAAAAAGAATTTGGAGTGGATTACATATCAAATTGCACAGTGTATTGCCAAGCGAACAACCCATTGGTGGCGTTTCGGATATTACAAATAAAGGAGATTTTGATCGGCTTTTATTATCTGAATATGCAAACGAAGATATCGTGTTTCTATCTAGACTTTCAAATAATGAAGCCTTGTATTTTCAAAGAGAAACTCCTCCATCAGATGATAACCATGAGCGAGTAATCTTAATAGATACTTCTTTAAAGAATTGGGGTACTCCAAAGACTATTGCATTTGCAACGATGTTAGCAATTGCAAAACATCCAAAATCAAAAATAGACTGTAATGTTTATGCTATTGGAGACAATTGTTATCCCATTATTATAGATAGTGTATCAACTATTATAGATGGATTGCAGTTGTTAGAAGGCAGCCTTGACGCGTCTAAAGGTTTGGCTGAGTATTTTGAGAAACATTCGGTTACTAGTAATACAGAAGTATTTGTGATTACATCGCAGACTGCAATTAAACAGCAATCAATGTTAAAAGTAATAAGCGAGTATGAGAAAGAGATTAATTATTGGATCTATACTGATGTAGAAGGTAATATAGATATTTACAGAAAACAAAGAAGTAGCAAAAAACATCTCCAGCATTTAAAAATTCCTTTAGAAGAACTTTGGAAGAAAAAAGCTATAAAAACAACAGAGCCTAACTTGTCCAGTTTACCTGCTAGTTGTCCAATACTGTCACGAGGAGGCACTAATGTAAAGGAAGTATTATTTACAAAAGAAGGTGATGTTTTTCAGGTTACAAGTGATAAGGTTTTATTGATGTCATATATTAAAGATGTTCGGTTTGAAAAAAGAGGATGGGAAATAATATATGAAAACCTTCTTTTTACATCTGGGGAGTTCCAGATAGGATTATTAGATAATGGAGAATATTTATTTCTTGCTTTTGATATTCAAAAAAAAGAAGCTAATTTGGTTAATCTCAATACAAAAAAAATAACAACCAAAGTATTTGATTTTTGGAGATCAACAAGTCATATTGGTTTTGTGTTTAAAGATCAAAAATTCCATCATTTTAATCAGAAAGGAACATGGAGTATTAGTTTTGATGGAGTTATAGAAAGAAGTGATCTTAGTAAGGACGAATTTTTTTATGATGATGAAGTACAGCTGAAAAAAAGGCGTGAAATTTATGGAGTTGGCACAAGTATAATATTGAAGAATATTAAAGAAGTATTTATAAACGAAAATAATAGACTGGTCTTCAATATTCATGAATTAGGAATCAATTCAGGAGGGCATTTAAAGTTGGATAGTTCTAGTTCTTTGGTGAATAAAATTTCTGGAATAAAAAGTAAAGAAGGAGACTCAAGTTTTGTTTTTAATGATGGAAGTCGAATTATAATAAAGCGGTTTGGTATCATTGTACTTCAAAGTAGTAATAAAGAAATCCCCAATATTTATATACCTTCCGTTGTAAAAGGAGCTCTTGCAGCTGCTACTGAAATTGTTTTTGCTGGTAATGAGTATTATTATAAAGAGTCTGTTTTTAAGGTATCACTTGATAAATTGGGGTCTAATAAATTGGCGGTTGTAAAGTTGATAGAAGAATTTAGTGATTATGGACTTAAAAAAGCAAAAGAATTTGTTGATGAGATTCCAAGTGTGTTTTTAGGAGCATATACTAAAAGTGAAGCAGGAATTTTAATTGTTAAACTTGAAGAAATTGGTTGTGAGCTTACTTTAGAGGAGTTAAGTAATCCATCAGCTGCGATTGAAAAAAAAGAAATTTCGGAATTTTATCATCAATATATTAATGCTTTTATAGAAAACATACTTACTTATGGAACTGAAAATTAAACTTAGCGATAAAAACGATTTTCCTATTGGTGGAGTATTGATAAAACATGCAAGTATATCCTTTTGGGTAAAAGAAATTCAGAACTTTGGTTTAGCATTAAATACTATTGAGGTATTTCCTATTCCTGATATTGAACCTAATTCTATTTGGGGCTGTTTAATCATTACTAATAAAAGTATAGATAATAAAAATATAGGGAAGAACGAGACTTGTCAATTAATGGCTTCTAGCTTATTTATACCCGAAAGAACGAAGCTTTTTCCTATCATATCGGATTTAGAATTAAAAGCTTTATTCCAAACGGATAGATGTGTGATTCATCCTGAGTTTGGATTGGTGGAGTTAAAAGAGCCATTGGGTTTTAAGGAAATTATGGTTGTTCCTCTTCAAAAAAAACGTTTTGTGACAAGACCTCAAAAGACAGTCTTTATTCCACAACAGGTAAAAAGTTTTCAAGTAAAACCACTTTCTCCTGAGGAATCTCTAAAAAAGTTAGAAGAAAACACATTTCCTAAGAAAGAAAAAATGGAGGATAAACCTCTTAATACTGTGGAGAAAGGAAAGCTTGGATTGTATAAGTTGTTTTTTAAAAAGAGCAATAACTCTAGTGATCAGGAAAAAATAGAAAGGACAGGTGTTTTTAGCATGCTAAGTGGTATCGTAAGATCTTTAGGGAAAGATGGTGACTCTTGGGCAGATTCTATACAAAATAATTTTGAAGATTTAGAAAACAGAAATAGAAAGGAAATTGATAAATTATTGGATTTATTAAAAAATAACCCTGAAGAAGGGCTTAAGTATGCTATTCCCTTAGATGATAAAGGTACTAGTAGAGGGGGAGAAATTCAAGGAGGGTTTAGTATGTCCAGACGATGGTCAGAATTTTCTTTATTTGGAAATGGTTCTGGATCGGGTATAGGATCAGGATCTATAGATCTAGGGAATCATTTTAATGTTTTAGAGGACCAATACCGTAATACTGCCCTTGCATTAATAGCGCAAGGAGATTCTAAAAAAGCAGCTTTTGTGTATATGAAACTACTTAAAGATAATTATTTGGCTGCAAAAACCTTGGAGGATGGTAAACATTATCAAGAAGCCGCTTCGCTATATTTAAAAGAGAACAACAAAAGAAAAGCAGCCGAGTGTTATGAAAAAGGAAATATGATTGCCGAAGCAATAACGTTATATGAGACATTAAAAGAAAATGAGAAGGTAGGGGATTTACATGTTTTAATTAATGATAAGCAACAAGCTGATGTTTTTTATAAAATGGTAATAGATGATTATCTAACTAGATATCAACATCTAAAAGCCTCTTCGGTTTATAGGAATAAAATAAATGATGTAGCAGAAGCACAGTATTTACTTTTACAAGGTTGGAAAAGCAATAAAGATTCTTTTAATTGTCTTAAAAGCTATTTTTCTCATATAGATAGTGTTAAAGCTTTGGGGAGCGAAATACGGACCATTTACAAGAATGATGTTGTAGAATTGAATAGGGAAGTTTTTCTTAGTGTAATGAAACATGAATATAAAAAGAAAAACGAACTGTCTGATGAAATTAAAGAAATGGCCTATGAAATTATAGCGAAACAAATTGCTATAAACCCTTCAATTGTTTCGGAGCTAAAAGAGTTTAATACAACCGATAAACAGCTTGTTAAAGATACGCTTCGTTTTAAAGTGAGGAAAAGGAATTATTAATATCCATAACAATTGGTCTTGATTCAAAAAAAATATAAACTATAAAAGCCTCTCATTTTTATAAAACCCTGTAATTTGCTATCGTTAACTAAATGTTTACCAGTAACTTTTAAAACCTCAATAATTGAATTTTCAATTTTAGAGTTTTCTGTGTTGTGTTAGGTAGTACAATTTTTATTTTAGAAAATCTTTTAAAACACGTTGCAATACTAAGGTATCGTTTTCCGTATTTCTTATTAATTTGTTTGATTCATCACAGTCAAATAGCGCATAATTGATTTTTACCAGACGCAAATTTTTCTTAAGAACAGCTTTCTTTTTAAGCTCGTCATAATATTTTATTTGTGCTATTCGTTCCTGTTCTTTTTCATCTAGTCCATCAGTTTCTTTAGAAGCTTTGAAGAACTCAATAACCATTTTTAAATCTTCATAATAGGCATCTAAAGGTAGTTTTGTTCTTCCTTTTCCTCTTTTATGAAGATTCCCTACTAAGGTGTCAAACGTATGCTTTCTTGATGCTTTTTGTTTTAATAACTCATCACATAAATTTAATAAATAATATTCATCGCTATTTTGAATATTAAGTGCATTCTGTTCTTTTTTTGTGACAGTAGGGATTGCCTCTTTTGGAGTATATTGCTTGCCAGCTCTTACCAAATACCAATAAGTGTTTTCAGGTCTTCTTTCTGCATGTACAGCAGGTATTATGTCAAGTTTTGATTCTTTGTCTAATTCCCGAAGTACTTTACGTAGCGGAAAACCTTTTTTTATATCCTTAGTAAATATACCAGCTTGTACTAATGCAGGCATAATTGTTTTTACAGGAATCCAATCAATAGCTACGTTTGTATCAAAATACTGAGTTATTACCTCGTTAATCTTTACTATGTTTTCTTCACTCATAATATTTTATCTTAGCAATTATACTTTAGGTTTGAGTCGCCCAAAACAATAGTGTGATAGTCTTTTACATAAATTAAATCAAACTATAGATATGACTCTTGCTGGTATTTATACTATTTTTAATCAATTAGAAATGAGTATAAATGAAAAAAGCACTGAAAAATCAGTGCTTTTTTTAGTAGCGGGAACTGGACTCGAACCAGTGACCTTCGGGTTATGAGCCCGACGAGCTACCTACTGCTCTATCCCGCGATATTGGACGGCAAAGGTACAACCCTTTTTCCTGTTTACAAGCATAATTTGATTAAAAGTTTAAAAAAAATGAATTTTATTGGTTTGTTGTTATCTAAGTGTTTGATTCTGGTTGTATTATTTATAGTTCTAAATGGATATAAAAATGGGTTTTCTTTTTTTTAAGAATGAATTTGTGTCGTTATCTCAAAAATCTTTTTATTTTGTACTGCTTTTTAGCCCGAATTGATATTTTAAATCTTTTTTAGGTAATGGATTTCTAATATTCATTTGTGTTTAGTACTAACTTATTTTACCCTAACGATATCTTATGGAGCATTATGGTTTTCTTTCAGTTTTACCTTCATTAATTGCAATAATATTAGCATTAAGAACAAAACAGGTATATATAGCCTTGCTTTTTGGAATTTGGAGTTCCTGGGTAATTATTAATGGTGGTAATGTTCTTACGGGAACTTTAGCGACAATAGAAGGACTGGTTGATGTTTTTAAATCAGAAAGTAATACCAGAACTATTATGTTTAGCGCTTTAGTTGGAGTGTTGCTTTTGTTTATTCAATATACTAGAGGAGTAGAAGGATTTATAAATCAATTGAATAAAGTTATTGCCTATTTTGAAAAAAAGCAAAAAGGATACAGTAAGGTTGTAGTACAGCTGTTGGCAATGCTGACAGGTGTACTTCTTTTTGTAGAAACAAGTATTAGTTCTTTAACAGTAGGAACCCTTTATCGTCCTGTTTTTGACAAGCTAAAAATCTCAAGAGAAAAATTGGCGTATATAGCAGATTCTAGTTCGGCGCCAACATCTATACTAATACCATTTAATGCTTGGGGGGCTTTTATTATGGGCTTGTTGGTGACTCAAGGATTTGAAAATCCATTTGGACTATTGTTATCTTCAATTATGTATAATTTTTATCCAATAATAGCATTGCTTATTTTGATATTGGTTATTGTTTTTAAAAAAGATATAGGGCCTATGGCAAAGGCAGAACAGCGAGTTAGAGAGACAGGAAAGTTGCTCAACGATAATTCAAAACCAATGCTTTCTAGCGATGTTACTTCTTTAGCTCCAAAAGAAGGTGTTCCTGCAAGAGCATACAATATGATAGTGCCATTGGCGGTAATGGTGTTTATGATGCCTATAAATCTAGTATATACTGGTTGGGATAAAGTAGAAGGGGCTACTTCTTTTTCTAATCATATGTTTAAAGCAGTTAGTGAGGGTTCTGGTTCGTCCTCGGTACTATATGCAGTGTTAACTGCAATAATTGTAGCTATAGTAATGTATAGGATACAAGGTATTATGAGGAGTAAAGAAATGGTGAATATGGGTTTAAAAGGAATAAGTGAATTGATGCCTTTAGCACTTCTAATGTTATTGGCATTTGCTATTGGTGATGCTTGTGGTGCTTTAGGAACTGGGAAATTTGTTGCCGATTGGTCAAAAGAGTGGTTGTCGCCTTCGTTTTTACCTGCTATAATTTTTGTGATTAGCTCTTTTATTGCTTTTTCTACAGGTACTTCTTGGGGTACTTTTGCAATTATGATAGCAATAGCTGTGCCTATGGCCGAAATCCATAATGCACCTATTACTTTGGTTATTGGTGCTACTTTAGGTGGAGGTATTTTTGGAGATCACTGCTCTCCAATATCCGATACTTCTATTATATCATCTATGGCATCAGCTACTGATCATATCGATCATGTAAATACACAGTTGCCTTATGCTTTAATTGGTGGAGGTATTGCAACAGTACTCTATCTTATTTTGGGTTTTACTATGAGCTAGGCAATAGAAAAGACTATCTTTGCGCTATATTATAAAAATGAAAGATGGAGCATAAAGCAGGTTTTGTAAATATTATCGGAAATCCCAATGTTGGGAAGTCTACCTTAATGAATGCATTTATTGGAGAAAAATTATCAATAATTACTTCAAAAGCGCAGACAACAAGACATCGTATTTTGGGGATTGTTAATGGAGATGATTTTCAGGTAGTATTATCAGATACACCAGGTATTATAAAACCAGCATACGAGTTGCAATCATCGATGATGGATTTTGTAAAAACAGCTTTTGATGATGCTGATGTATTGTTATACATGGTGGAAATAGGAGAGAAAGATTTAAAAGATGAGCACTTTTTTAAGAAAATTACAGGAACTAAAATTCCAGTTTTACTCTTATTAAATAAAATTGATACTTCTTCTCAGGAAGTATTAGAGGAGCAAATGGAATATTGGAAAGAAAAAGTACCAAATGCAGAGATATATCCTGTATCTGCTACAGAGAATTTTAATGTTCCAGAGGTTTTTGATCGTATTGTAACGTTGTTGCCAAAATCTCCAGCCTTTTATCCTAAAGATCAGTTAACTGATAAGCCAGAACGTTTTTTTGTAAATGAAAGTATACGAGAAAAAATACTTTTAAATTATAAAAAGGAAATTCCATATGCTGTAGAAATTGATACTGAAGAGTTTTTTGAAGATGAAAACATCATCAGGATTAGATCGGTAATTATGGTAGAGCGAGAAACTCAAAAGGGAATTATAATAGGGCATAAAGGAGCACCATTAAAAAGAGTAGGGGTACAGGCAAGGAAAGATCTGGAAAAGTTTTTTGGAAAACAAATATATCTGGAGTTGTATGTAAAGGTTAATAAAAACTGGAGGAGTAATTCTAAGCAGCTAAAAAGATTTGGCTACAATAGCAAATAATTATTTTTTCTGACTTCTAAGTTACACAGTATAGTACTTGTGTTGTAGTCTTAAATTCTCGTTTCTTATTTTTATAAAAATATAACGGAGCATTGAAACCATTTTTATTAGAAAAAGCAGCACAGGAAAGCTCGTTTTTAGTTTCCAATCATAAGTATAGTCATTTTCTAGATAAATGGCATTATCACCCAGAGTTAGAGCTGTGTTTTATTCAAAAAAGCACGGGAATTCGATTTATAGGAGATAATATTGAAAAATTTCAACCTAACGAGATTGTTTTGTTGGGAAAGAATATTCCACACAGATGGTTAAATGATCCAGCCTATTTTGAAGAGGGGAGTAAGTTGATTGCGGAAGCAACAGTAATTCATTTTAAAGAAGATTTCTTAGGAGAAGATTTTTTTTCCTTGCCAGAAATGGGGAATATTTCATTATTGCTAGAAAGAGCAAAAAGAGGAATTGTTTTTCTGGACGAAAAAATCACTAAAAAAACAAAAAAATTACTGTTAAATTTACGAGGACTCCATGGTATGGAAAAAATACAATGTATGCTTCAAGTGCTTCATTTGCTTTCGGGTGTACAAAATTTTAAGTTGCTATCTAGTGATGGTTTTGCCGAATCGTTTCAGCAAAAAGGAAATAGGAAATTAGATAAAGTATATGCTTATATTCTTAAAAACTTTCAAGATGATGTTTCTCAAAAAGAAGCCGCAACAATAGCTAATATGAGTGCCTCAGCTTTTAGCAGGTTTTTTAAAAAGCATAATAATAAAACTTTTGTAACCTACCTATTACAAGTTAGAATTGGTTTTGCTTGCAAGTTGCTTATGGAGAATCAAAAGAGTGTTTCTGCTATATGTTATGAAAGTGGGTTTAGGAGTATGTCTAATTTCAATAAGCAATTTAAGCAGATAACTGGCATTAACCCAACCGACTATAGAAAGAAACATATGCTAAGTGTCGGGAGTTAAAAAAAATATGTATATTTGCAGCGCGGAAAAGGGTAAACCTTATTTGTGAGGGGACTAAAGTCCCCTCTTTTTATACAAATAATTATGTTTAAAGAAAAAGTTACAGCACTTTTAAATGAAGTATTGGAAGAACGAAAAGATCTGTTTTTAATAGATTTTGAAATTGGTTCTGGTAATAAAATTAATGTTGTTCTTGATGGTGATAATGGTGTTAATCTTAAGGATTGCATGCTTGTAAGTAGAAATATTGAGCATAATCTAGATAGAGAAGAAGAGGATTTTTCGTTAGAAGTAGCCTCAGCAGGTGCTTCAACGCCATTGAAGATGTTAAGACAGTATAAAAAGAATATTGGAAGGAATCTTGCGGTTAAGATGATAGATCTTAAGGAGTATGAAGGTGTTTTGTCAGAAGTTATTGATGATAAAATAGTGTTGAAATGGAAAGCAAGAGAACCAAAACCTGTTGGTAAGGGTAAAGTTACCGTTCAGAAAGTTCAAGAAATTGAAATTGCTGAAATAGGAGAAGCAAAAGTGATTATAAAATTTTAATTAAAGACGAAAATGGAAAATCTTGCATTAATCGATTCTTTTTCTGAGTTTAAAGATGATAAATTCATAGATCGTGTTACGCTAATGTCGATTTTAGAGGATGTTTTTAGAAATGCATTGAAGAAGAAGTTTGGGTCAGACGATAATTTCGATATCATTATAAATCCTGATAAAGGAGATTTAGAGATATGGAGAAATAGAATTGTTGTTGGAGATGATGAAGTTGAAGATGATAATGAAGAGATTTCACTTACTGACGCAAGAAAAATTGAACCAGATTTTGAAATTGGAGAAGATGTTTCTGAAGAGGTAAAACTTATAGATCTTGGTAGAAGATCTATTTTGGCATTAAGACAAAATCTTATTGCTAAAATTCATGAGCATGATAATACCAATATCTATAAGCAATTTAAAGACTTAATCGGAGAGATATATACAGCGGAAGTTCATCATATTAGAAACAGAGCTGTAATTTTATTGGATGATGAGGGTAATGAAATTGTATTGCCAAAAGAAAAGCAGATATCTTCGGACTTTTTTAGAAAAGGGGATAATGTAAAAGGTATTATCGAAAGTGTAGACCTAAAAGGAAATAAGCCTATGATTATTATGTCTAGGGTTGCTCCTGTTTTCTTAGAGCAATTATTCTTTCAGGAAATTCCTGAGGTTTATGATGGGCTTATTAGTATTAAAAAAGCAGTGCGTATTCCTGGGGAAAAGGCAAAAGTAGCGGTTGATTCTTATGATGATAGAATTGATCCTGTTGGAGCCTGTGTTGGAGTTAAAGGATCTAGAATACATAGTATTGTAAGGGAGCTTGGTAATGAGAATATTGATGTTATCAATTATACCAATAACTTGCAATTGTTTATAACAAGAGCATTGAGTCCTGCTAAAGTTTCTTCTGTTGAGATTAACGAGGAGAAGAAAACGGCAAAAGTATATTTAAGACCAGAAGAAGTTTCAAAAGCTATTGGACGTGGAGGTCATAATATACGTTTGGCGGGTCAGATTACAGGATATGAAATTGATGTATTTAGAGAAGGTGTTGAAGAAGATGTTGAATTAACAGAATTCTCTGATGAAATTGATTCATGGATTATTGATGAGTTTAAGAAGATTGGTCTTGATACCGCACGTAGCGTATTAGAGATGGATGTTGATGATCTTATCAAAAGAACCGATTTGGAAGATGAAACCATATTGGAAGTGGTTAGGATCCTTAAAGAAGAATTTGAGGATTAAGCTAAACTGGATTTAAGAAACTGAATTTAAGTAGTAGAGTAAAAAGAATTAAATATTTATGGCTGAAAGAGCAACAGTGAGGCTAAACAAAGTCTTGAGAGAACTTAATATTTCATTAGATAGGGCAGTAGATTTCTTATCTTCTAAGGGTCATGATATTGATGCTAGACCTACCGCTAAGATTAGTGGCGAAATATACCAAGTTCTTTTGGATGGTTTTCAAACTGATAAAAGTAAAAAAGTTGCTTCTAAGGAAGTGGGCGAAGAGAAGCGAAAAGAAAAGGAGGCAATTCGTGTTCAGTTAGAAGAAGAACAAGAAAAGCGCCGTATCGCAAGAGAGCGTAAAGAAGTTGTTAGGGCAAAAGCTGAGCTTTCTGGTCCTAAAACTGTTGGTAAAATTGATTTACCTGGTGTTAAGAAAGAAGCGCCTAAAAAAGAGGAGCTTAAAAAAGAAGAGGTTAAAGCGGATGTTGTAGAAGTTGTAGAAAAAGCAGCTGACGTAAAAGAAGTTGCAAAGCCAGTTTCTGAAAAGAAAGAGGAAAAACCTGTTGTTAAAAAACCAGTTGAGGTTATTGAGGCAAAAAGTAAAAAAGTTGGACCAAAAATAATTGCTAAAATTGACCTTGAAGGTAAAAAAGTGGTTAAGAAAGCTCCAGCAAAAAAAGAAGAATCAAAAGTAGTTCCTGTAAAAAAGGAGGTTGTAAAAGAGGTGGCTGATGTTAAGGCGGAAGCTACTGAAGAGGCTCCTGCTGAGCCTGAAAATACAATTGTAACTACACAATATAAAAAGTTATCTGGACCTAAGGTTACTGGAGAGAAGATAGATTTATCTAAATTCAATAAGCCAAAGAAAAAGAAAGAAGATGCTAAGAGTAGCGCTGCTAACGATCGTAAGAAGAAAAGAAGACGTATTGTAAGTGATAAGCCAGGTGGTAATACCGGAAGCGGTGGAAACCGTACTGGTGGCGGTAATCGTCCAGGAGGAACTAGACCTGGTGGCGGAAATCGCCCAGGTGGTGGAGGCCGACCTGGAGGAGCTAGACCTGGTGCAAGAGGTAGAGCTGCAGCACAAAGAAATGCGCCAAAAGTTGAGCCTACAGAAGCAGAAGTACAAAAGCAAGTAAGAGAAACTTTAGAGAAGCTGCAAGGTAAAGGTAGTAAGTCTAAAGGGGCAAAATATAGAAGAGATAAAAGGGATCAGCATAGGCAACAAACCGAGCAGGATATTGCAAAACAGCAAGAAGAAAGCAAGGTATTGAAGGTAACGGAGTTTGTTACTGCTGCCGAGATCGCTACAATGATGAATGTTGGTATAACTCAAATTATATCTGCATGTATGTCTCTAGGGTTAATGGTGACTCAGAATCAGCGTTTAGATGCTGAGACTATTTCTATCGTTGCTGAAGAGTTTGGTTATAAAGTAGAATTTGTAACTGCTGATATTGAAGAGGCAATTATAGAGGATGAGGACGATGAAGAAGATTTAGTACTTAGAGCGCCTATTGTAACGGTGATGGGACATGTTGATCATGGTAAAACATCGTTGCTAGATTATATTCGTAAAGAGAATGTAATTGCAGGTGAATCTGGTGGTATTACACAGCATATTGGTGCTTACGGAGTTGAGTTGGATGGTGGACAAAAAATAGCGTTTTTGGATACACCAGGTCACGAAGCTTTTACAGCCATGCGTGCTCGTGGTGCTCAAGTAACAGATATTGCTATTATTGTAATTGCGGCTGATGATGATGTAATGCCTCAGACAAAAGAAGCTATTAGTCACGCACAAGCAGCAGGAGTTCCTATTATTTTTGCGATAAACAAAGTTGATAGAGACGCAGCAAATCCAGATAGAATTAAAGAAAGACTTGCTTCAATGGATCTTCTTGTTGAAGATTGGGGAGGAAAAATACAATCGCATGATATTTCTGCAAAAACAGGATTAGGTGTTGAAGAGTTGATGGAGAAGGTGTTGTTAGAGGCCGAAATACTTGAGCTAAAAGCTAATCCGGAAAAGAAAGCTGTTGGTACAGTAGTTGAAGCCTTTTTAGATAAAGGTAGAGGTTATGTATCTACTATTTTAGTTCAGGCGGGTACACTTCGTGTTGGAGATTATGTATTGGCAGGTAAGAGTAGTGGAAAGGTGAAAGCCATGCAGAATGAAAGAGGAAATAATGTTGAAGAAGCAGGACCGTCTACACCAGTATCTATTTTAGGGCTTGATGGTGCACCGCAAGCGGGAGATAAATTCAACGTCTTTGAAGATGAAAGAGAGGCTAAGCAGATTGCAGCAAAACGTACACAATTACAAAGAGAGCAGTCTGTAAGAACTCAGAAGCATATTACTTTAGATGAAATCGGAAGACGTATTGCTTTAGGTGACTTTAAAGAGCTTAATGTTATTCTTAAGGGTGATGTTGATGGATCAGTGGAAGCATTGACGGATTCGTTCCAGAAATTATCTACAGAAGAAATTCAAGTAAATATTATTCATAAAGCTGTTGGTCCAGTTACAGAGTCAGATGTGTTATTGGCTTCTGCATCAGATGCAATTATTATCGGATTTAATGTAAGACCAATTGGTAATGCAAGAGTAGTTGCTGATAGAGAAGAGATTGATATCCGTACCTATTCTATTATTTACGATGCTATCAATGATCTTAAAGATGCTATGGAAGGGATGTTGTCTCCAGATATGGTTGAAGAGATTACAGGAACAGCTGAGATTAGAGAGACATTTAAGATTTCTAAAATCGGAACTATTGCTGGTTGTATGGTAATGAATGGTAAGATCTTTAGAAATTCTAAAATCAGACTTATTAGAGAGAGTGTCGTAGTTTATACAGGACTTCTTGATTCTTTAAAACGTTTTAAAGATGATGTTAAAGAAGTAGCTAAAGGATACGATTGTGGTATGCAGGTTAAAAATTATAACGATATCAGAGAAGGTGATGTTATAGAAGCTTACCAAGAAGTAGCAGTAAAAAAGAAATTGAAATAGAATCAATTTTAATGTTATATAGAAAAGAGTATTCGAAAGAATGCTCTTTTTTTTGTGCTAATTTTTTTGCGATTGATTTTGGATCAATTGAAAGGTTTCTTGTGTTTTTGTGCTGAATTTTTTAGTATAGAAGGAGTGGGTGGTCAGAAGTGGTTTTGAAGGTGATAAAGGGCGTTAAAACGTTCTTGAAGGTTTGTAGTAGAAGATTATGTATTGGTTGGGTAGAATTGTTTTAGTGCTTGATGATAAAGTGGTGCTAGTTTCAGTTTGATGGTTGTGTTTTGATCTCGCCTTTGGTTAAGAAAACTGTTTGGATTGTCGTGGTTTGCAAAAGAGTTTTTTGGAAATGTATTCAACTACATGTTTTTAGGTTCTGCGAATAGTTCTGCGCTAAATTCGTGGTTGTTCCAGGTTTTTCTTTAGATAGTGGTCAATCAGATTGTTTTTGATAGGAAGTAATACTAAAAATGGACTCTTAACTTGTGCTAGATAATGACTTTGGATTTCGGGAATTTGAAGAATTAAGTGTTTTATTTCTAGGCTTATGTTTTTAAGTGCATGAATTTTCCTTTTTAGATTTAAAGCAAAAAAAAACGACCTATCTGGTCGCTTTCTTTGGGCGAAGTAATATCGCGTTTGAATATTTTTTTCGAATTGAAATCAGATTCCGCTCGGCTTCAAGTTTGGTTTTAAATTTTCCGATCCTTACTTTGTAATGAGGAGAATCGAACTCTAATTTTGAAGGCCAATTTGGGAAATCAATTGAAGCATTATTTTTGATTCGTTCTGCTGTTTGGTGTCTTCCAAAAAAGATTTGAACCGTATAATGTCCTTCGTCGTTGTATGCGTTTTGGTATACAGTTACTAATTTGTCTATTTTTTTATCCTTAATAATGTTAATTTCTCCTTCTTGAGCTATATTTATAAACGGTATAAATAACAGGAGGCTGCTGCTTATTTTTAATATGTTTTTCTTTAAAATTCTCATAATGAATAGTGTTTGTGCAAAAGTAATTCTTTCTTCTAAATAAAGAAACGATATTTTATTTAGAATAGTTATAAATTGATAATTAACACCATCCTAACATTTCCAGAATAGAGTGTATGTTGTACTTTTGTTTGCGATTTAATACACGTATGATTGTCTTGTATAGATAAGATAGAAACAATCATGCCAGAAATTAGAGAGAAACATATATTTTTAATATGAAAAAGGTAATATACCGCAATCAAATTTCAAGAGTCTTAGGTATAAGTTTAGCACTTCTGCTATTAGTTACAACGCAAGTTTTTGGTCAAGATCCTGCTGCTGCCCCTGTTGAAGGTGGTGGAGATCATGTCAACGGGAAAAAGATTTTTAATGCCAATTGTGCTGCATGTCATCATTTGGATAAGAAAATGACAGGTCCGGCATTAAGAGATGTAGCTGATAAGTATGAGCGCGAATGGATGTATGCTTGGATTAAAAATAGTGCAGGACTTATAAAGTCTGGTGATGAAACTGCAGTTGCTATTTTTGAAGAGAATAACAAAGTGCCTATGACGGCATTTCCATTGTTGTCAAACAAAGATATAGATGATATCTTGGCGTATACTTCACATGTTGTTGTAGAAGAGCCTAGGGGTCCTGGTGAAGAGCAAGTTGTTGTTGAGTCTGGTTTTCCAAACGAAATTATTCTAGGGGCATTGGCTTTAGTTTTTGCATTATTAGTAATGATGTTGTTTATGGTAAACAAAACATTACGAAGAATTGCAGAGGCAAATGGTATAGCTGTCGCAGAGAAAGAAAAAAGACTTCCAATATGGAAGGCTTTTATTCAAAATCAATTCTTGGTATTGACTACTACTGTTCTGTTGATACTAACAGGGGCGTATTTCTTTTATGGGTATGCCATGCAGGTTGGAGTAGATCAAGGGTATCAGCCAGTACAGCCAATACATTATTCTCACAAGATACATGCTGGAGATAATGAGATAGACTGTAAGTACTGTCACTCTTCTGCAAGAGTATCAAAAACTTCTGGGATTCCATCACTTAATGTATGTATGAACTGTCATAAGAGTATTTCAGAATATACAGGTGAAGAAGATTTGGAAAATGGATACACAAAAGAATTTTATACCAAAGAAATCAAGAAATTATATGCTGCTGTAGGTTGGGATGAAACAACTCAAGGTTATACAGGAGAGACTAAGCCAGTAGAATGGGTGCGTGTACATAATTTACCTGATTTTGTGTACTTCAACCACTCTCAGCACGTAAGTGTAGCGGGAGTTGAATGTCAAACTTGTCATGGTCCTGTAGAGGAGATGGAAATTATGGAGCAACATTCGCCGTTAACAATGGGTTGGTGTATTACATGTCATAAAGAGACAGATGTAAAAATGAAGGACAACGGTTATTATGAGAAAATTCATAAAGAATTGTCTAAGAAGTACGGTGTTGACAAACTTACTATAGCTCAATTAGGTGGGTTAGAATGTGGTAAGTGTCATTATTAATAGAATTACTAAAGCGATAATTACAAATATATAGTATGGCATCAAACAAAAAATATTGGAAGAGTGTTGAGGAGTTAAATCCTAACAGTTCCATTGTTGAGACGCTAAAACAAAACGAATTTGTGCGCGAAATTCCTACTGATGAATTTTTAGGAGATGAGGAGAATTTAGCTTCTTCATCTACTTCAAGAAGGGATTTTCTTAAATATGTAGGTTTTAGTACTGCAGCAGCTTCTTTAGCTGCTTGTGAAGGTCCGGTTATTAAATCTGTTCCTTATGTAGTACAGCCAGAAGGGATTATTCCTGGTGTTGCTGATTACTATGCAACTACTATTGCAAACGGATTTGATTTTGCTAGTATTTTAATCAAAACCAGAGAAGGAAGACCTATCAAGGTGGAGAATAATAAAGATGCAAAAGTGAACAACTGTGCTAACGCTAGGGTTCATGCATCGGTATTAGATCTTTATGATAGCTTAAGAGTTCAAGGGCCTAAGTTAAAAGGTGAGAGTACAGATTGGAGTTCATTAAATACAGCTGTTAAAGGCAAGTTGCAAACTGCAGCTGATGCTGGTAAACAAATTGTATTATTGACTCAAACATACGCAAGCCCGTCTACACAACGTTTAATTGCTGAGTTTAAAGCAAAGTATGCTACGGTAAAACATGTGTCTTATGATGCTATTGCTGAAGATGCTACTCTAGATGCTTTTGAAGCAATGTATGGAGAAAGAGCATTGCCAGATTATAATTTTGCAAAAGCTGATGTTATTGTTTCTGTTGGAGCAGACTTCTTGTCAGATTGGCAAGGTGGATGTTTTGATACTGGATATGCAGAAGGTAGAATACCAAGTCATGGTAAAATGTCTAAGCATGTACAGTTTGAAGCTAATATGACACTTTCTGGTGCTAATGCTGATAAAAGATTGTTAACAACACCAACACAACAAAAAGTTGTTTTGGCTAAGTTATACGGATATCTTACTGGAAAGTCGGTTTCAGGTGATTTGCCAGAAGCAATAGATATTGAACTTAAGAAAGCAGTGAAACAACTTAAGAAAGCTGGAAGTAAAGCTGTTGTTGTTTCTGGAATTCAAGATAAAAATGCACAGACCTTAGTTTTAGAAATTAATAAAATATTGTCTAGTGAAGTTATAGATGTAAAATCTCCTAAGTATACACGTCAAGGAAATGCTAAAGCGGTATCGCAATTAGTAAAAGATATGAACGCTGGAAAAGTTGGAGTGTTGATTACAGACGGAGTAAATCCTATGTATTCACTTCCAAATTCAACGGAGTTTGCTTCTGGAGTTGAAAAAGTTGATTTGTCTGTTGCGTTTTCTATGAAAGAAGATGAAACGGCAAAATTAATGCAGTATGTTGCTGCAGCACCACATTTTTTAGAATCTTGGGGTGATGTAGAGATGAAAAAAGGGCATTATGGTTTAATGCAACCAACAATTCGTCCATTGTTTGATACCATGCAACTTCAAGATGCATTATTAAACTGGTTAGATACTGATAAATCATACTACGAATATGTAAAAGAAACTTGGACTACTTCATTATTGGGTGGTTTCGAGTGGAATAAAGCATTACATAATGGTGTTTTTGTTTCGGCAACACCAATGACTGCCGAAGTCGTTGAAGAAACAGCTGTTGAAGGAGAAGAAGTACCTGAGTCAACTAGTATTGCAAGTGCGGTTAACGCATTAAGTAAGGCTACATCTACAGGAATGGAACTTACTTTGTATGCTAAAGTAGGAATGGGAGATGGACAGCAAGCAAATAACCCTTGGTTGCAAGAATTTCCTGATCCAATTACAAGAGTTTCTTGGGATAACTATGTTACCATGTCTAAAGTTGATGCGGAAAGACTAGAGGTTAAAAACTGGAATGTAGCAACTGGAGCACTTAATGGAAGTTATATAACATTGGATGTTGATGGAGCTAAAGTAAAAGCGCCAGTTCTTATTCAGCCTGGACAAGCACCTGGAACATTAGGATTGTCTTACGGATACGGAAAAAAAGAAGGTTTAAAAACTGAAATGCAAACTGGAGTTAACGCTTTTGCATTATATCAGAACTTTAACAACATACAAACAGTAGCTGTAACATCAATAGAGAACAGTGAGCATGAATTTGCTTGTGTACAGTTGCACAATACCCTAATGGGGAGAGGAGATATCCTTAAAGAAACAACTTTGGAGGTGTTTAATACCACTAAAGCTAAAGATTGGAATCCAAAACCAATGGTTTCCTTAAATCATGAAGAAGTAGAAGCTTCTACATTGAGTCTTTGGGGAGAATTTGATAGAACAATAGGACATCATTTTAATCTTTCAATAGATTTAAATGCATGTACGGGATGTGGGGCATGTGTTATTGCTTGTCACGCAGAAAATAACGTTCCTGTAGTAGGTAAAGAAGAGGTAAGAAGATCTCGTGATATGCACTGGTTGCGTATTGATAGATACTATTCTTCTGAAGAAACTTTTGATGGGGATAATAATAAGAAACATGATATGGATGGTCTCTTCGGAGAGCATGGTAGCTTAGGAGGTTTTGGAGAGATGGAAGATCCGTCTGCTAATCCTCAAGTAGCATTCCAACCTGTAATGTGTCAGCATTGTAACCATGCGCCTTGTGAAACTGTTTGTCCAGTAGCGGCAACATCACATGGTCGTCAAGGGCAAAATCATATGGCATATAACAGATGTGTTGGTACACGTTACTGTGCTAATAACTGTCCTTATAAAGTTCGTCGTTTCAACTGGTTCTTGTATAATAATAACGATGAGTTTGATTATAACATGAATAATGACCTTGGTAAAATGGTACTTAACCCAGATGTGGTTGTGCGTTCTAGAGGGGTTATGGAAAAATGTTCTTTCTGTATTCAGAGTACTCAAGCAGTTATTCTTAAAGCTAAGAAAGAAGGAAGACCAGTTGCTAAAGGAGAGTTTAACGATACTTGTGCTTGTTCTGCAGCTTGTGGTTCTGGTGCAATGCGTTTTGGGGATATTAACGAAGAAGGCAGTGTTATTTCTGAGTTAATTGAAGATGAAAGAGCATATCACTTGTTAGAGCATGTTGGGACAAAACCAAATGTGGTTTACCAAGTAAAAGTTAGGAATACTACTGAAGCATAAATAGAATTAGTTAAGAAAATAATTATATAAGTACTATGGCGTCGCATTACGAAGCACCTATACGAAAACCTTTAGTTACCGGAGATAAAACTTATCACGATGTAACCTTGGATATTGTAGCTCCAGTTGAAGGTAAAGCAAATAAACAATGGTGGATTGTCTTTTCAATCGCTCTAGCAGCATTTGCTTGGGGATTAGGATCTATGATCTATACCATTTCAACAGGGATAGGTACCTGGGGATTGAACAAAACCGTTGGTTGGGCATGGGATATTACTAACTTCGTTTGGTGGGTTGGTATTGGACATGCAGGAACATTAATTTCTGCAGTACTATTATTATTCCGTCAAAAATGGAGAATGGCAATTAACCGTTCTGCGGAAGCCATGACCATTTTCTCGGTATTCCAGGCAGGATTGTTTCCTATTATCCACATGGGTAGACCATGGTTAGGATACTGGACACTTCCAATTCCGAATCAATTTGGATCCTTATGGGTTAACTTTAATTCTCCATTACTTTGGGATGTATTTGCAATATCTACATACCTTTCTGTATCTGTGGTATTCTGGTGGACAGGTTTATTGCCTGATTTTGCTATGATTCGTGATAGAGCAGTAAAGCCTTTCCAAAAGAAAATTTACGGATTACTAAGTTTCGGATGGAGTGGTAGAGCAAAGGATTGGCAACGTTTTGAAGAAGTATCATTGGTATTAGCTGGTTTAGCTACACCACTTGTGCTTTCTGTACATACCATTGTATCTTTTGACTTTGCTACAGCAGTAATTCCTGGATGGCACACCACCATCTTTCCTCCATATTTTGTTGCAGGAGCGGTATTCTCAGGATTTGCTATGGTAAATACCTTACTTATTATAATGCGTAAGGTGTGTAACTTAGAAAACTATATTACAATTCAGCATATAGAATTAATGAATATCGTAATTATGATTACGGGTTCAATAGTTGGTTGTGCATATATTACGGAGTTGTTTGTGGCTTGGTATTCAGGAGTTGAGTACGAACAATATGCATTCCTTAACCGTGCAACAGGACCATATGCTTGGGCATATTGGGCAATGATGACTTGTAATGTATTCTCTCCGCAGTTTATGTGGTCTAAGAAATTAAGAACAAGTATTATGTTCTCTTTTATAATATCTCTTGTAGTAAACGTAGGGATGTGGTTTGAGCGTTTTGTAATTATTGTAACATCGTTGCATAGAGATTACTTGCCATCGTCTTGGACAATGTTCTCGCCTACATTTGTAGATGCAGGTATTTATATTGGAACTATAGGATTCTTTTTTGTACTATTTTTATTATATGCTAGAACATTCCCAGTGATTGCTCAAGCAGAAGTAAAAACAATTATGAAATCTTCTGGAGAACGATATAAGAAACTTAGAGAGTCAGGTAAGAGTTTGGTTGGTTCAGGAGCAGATCCTCGAACATCATCAAATTACGATGGTTCTGCAAGTGGTGGAGCTGTTAAAAATTAAGAAAACGATAATTAATTATACTAATAAAATTTAATTATGGCGTCTAAAGTTATACAAGCATTATATAATGATGATGATGTGCTAATGTTAGCGGTAAAAGAGATTAAGGCTAAAAAACATCATATCGATGAGATATTTTGTCCTTTCCCGGTTCACGGGTTGGACAAAGCAATGGGATTGGCACCAACTAGACTAGCAATTGCAGCATTCATTTATGGATGTATTGGTTTGGCAGTAGCAACTACAATGATGAACTTTATCATGATTGAAGATTGGCCTCAGAATATTGGTGGTAAACCTAGTTTTAGTTATATAGAAAACATGCCAGCTTTCGTTCCAATTATGTTTGAACTTACGGTGTTTTTTGCAGCTCACCTTATGGTAATTACCTTTTTCTTAAGAAGTAGGTTATGGCCGTTTAAAGAAGCTGAAAATCCAGATGTAAGAACTACGGACGATCATTTTCTTATGGAAATAGAAATCCATAATAATGAGGAGGAGTTAAGAGCTTTGTTGATTTCAACTGGAGCAGTAGAGATAAAAATTTCAGATAAGTAAAACAGTAGTATTGATGAGTTACTTTAAAAAAATAGGATTATTATTAGGAACAACATTAATGTTGGTTTCTTGTTTCAATAAAAATGCACCTAATTATCAGTATTTCCCAAATATGTACGAGCCAATTGGTTATGAGACATATCAGAAATCTGATGCATTTAAGAGTGGGTTTGAAGCGCAGTTACCAGCGGAGAACACAATCAAAAGAGGATGGATGCCTTATAAGTATGACAATACTGTTGAGGGTAAAGATTTGGCAACTTTAGAACTGTTAAGTCCATTAGATTCTTTAAATGTTGAAAAAAACCTTAAGGTTGGTAAAGAACTTTATGGAATTTACTGTGGGGTTTGTCATGGTGATAAAGGTAAGGGACAAGGGATCTTAGTGGAAAGAGAAAAGATACTTGGAGTGCCTTCTTATGCAGATCCAGCAAGAAATATTACCCAAGGAGATACCTATCATGTAATTTTCTACGGGTTAAATTCTATGGGGTCTTATGCGAATCAATTGGACGAAAAAGAGCGTTGGCAAGTAGCATTACATGTTAACAAGTTAAGAGAGAAATTACTTAAATAATTTAGACATAGTTTAAGATATGTATACGTTTTCAAAGAAATTAAAATTAGCATCATTCATATTAATGGCCGTTGGTCTAATAGGAATGACTATCGGATTCTTAAGTACTCCATCTACAGTTGCTGAAGCTCATGCATATGAGGCTGCCGCTTCTGGGGGGCACGGAGATGATCATGCTGTTGCTGCCAATCATGGAGAGGAAAAAGCACATGGAGAGGAAAAATCTCATGATGCTAATACCGAAACTAAAGAAGGGGATGCTCATATGGCATCTGATGATGATAAGCACGGAAAACATTTATTAGGACAGTTAAAAAATAGACCTTGGTCTGCACTTTACGTTGCTGCTTTCTTTTTTATGATGATAGCGCTTGGTGCATTGGTGTTTTATGCCATACAAAGAGCTTCGCAAGCAGGGTGGTCGCCATTGTTATTTAGAGTAATGGAAGGAATTACTTCCTATTTGTTACCAGGTTTGGTAGCGGTATTTGCGGTTCTTGCTTTATCAGGGATGCACTTAAATCATATGTTTCCTTGGATGGATCCTGAAGTAGTAAAAGGCGATCATCTATTAGAAGGAAAAGCAGGATATTTAAGTTTGCCATTCTTTTATGGTAGAGCTCTTGTTTTTATTGCTGGATGGGTAGCATATCAATTCTTGTCACGTAAGTTTTCAATAGCACAAGATAATGCAGAAGACAATAAAAATTTTGTAAAGAATTTTAGATTATCTGCCATATTCTTGGTGTTTTTCTTATACTCAGAATCAATCATGTCTTGGGACTGGATTATGAGTGTGGATCCACACTGGTTTAGTACGCTATTTGGATGGTATTTGTTTGCTAGTATGTTTGTTTCTGGAATTACAGTAATTGCATTAGTTACTATATATTTAAAATCAAAAGGATATTTAGAAGAGGTTAGTAATAGTCATATTCATGATTTAGCTAAGTTTATGTTCGGTATCAGTATATTCTGGACCTATCTTTGGTTCTCTCAGTTTATGTTGATCTGGTATGCTAATATTCCTGAAGAAATCACATATTTCATTACAAGAATAGATGACTTTAGATTGCCTTTCTTTGGTATGGTAGTGCTTAACTTCTTAATGCCAGTGTTAATACTTATGAATAGTGATTATAAGCGATTAAATTGGTTTGTGGTTATGGCTGGTATATTAATATTAGTTGGTCATTATATGGATATTTATATCATGATTATGCCGGCAACAGTTGGAAATATGGCAGGATTTGGAATTCCTGAATTAAGTGCTATACTTTTCTTCCTAGGCTTGTTTATATTTGTAGTCTTCCGTGCGCTTACAAAATCACCATTGGTTGCAAAAGGAAGTCCTTTTATTGAAGAGAGTAGACACTTTCATTATTAATAATTTTATTTAAAAGAAAACAGGAAATAGATGACTGCTTTATTAATTATTATAGTTCTTTTATTAGTTGGAATTGCCATATGGCAAATGACTAAGATATTTGAATTGTCACAAATTGGATCAGATAACGATCCTACAATTGCAAATGATGTAGATAATGAGAGAAATGGGTACATGATGTTTGCCTTTTTGATCTTTATGTATGTTGGTATGATTTATGGATTCTATGCTTGGGGGAAATTCTTCTTGCCAGAAGCTGCTTCTGCTCATGGAACAGATTATGACATTTTAATGTTAATCTCTTTCATATTAATATTTATTGTACAAGCAATTACTCAAGCATTATTGTTTGGTTTTGCGTATAAGTATAGAGGTAAAAAAGAAAATAAAGCATTGTTCTTTGCAGATAATGACAAGTTAGAGTTTATATGGACTATTATTCCTGTAATTGTACTTTCAGGATTAATCTTATATGGTTTATTTACTTGGACTACTATTATGGATATTAATGATGATGACGATCCACTTATTATAGAGTTGTATGCACAACAGTTTAACTGGACAGCAAGATATGCTGGTGCTGATAATTCATTAGGAGAAGCTAATGTTAGGATGATTGATATTGATAGAGCTAATGTATTGGGTCTTGATGAATCTGATTTGAATTCTGCTGATGATATTATCGTTAAAGAATTGCATTTACCAGTAGGGAGAAAAGTGAATTTTAAAATGCGTTCTCAGGATGTATTGCACTCTGCTTATTTTCCTCACTTTAGAGCACAAATGAACTGTGTTCCTGGTATGACTACTCAGTTTTCTTTTACGCCAACAATTACTACTGCTGACATGAGACAAAATCCTGATGTTGTAGATAAAGTATTAAGAACTAATAAAATTAGGGCTAAGCGTAAAGCTGCTGGCGAAGATGTAGATCCATGGGAATTCGATTACGTATTACTTTGTAATAAAATTTGTGGTAAATCGCATTATAATATGCAAATGAAGATCATTGTTGAATCTGAAGAAGACTATAAAAAATGGTTGGCAACTCAGCAAACCTTCAAAGAAACGATAGCTTCAATAGCGCAATAAGATTATTTTAATAGAATTATAAAAAATACAATATAGATTATGTCAGCAACAGCATCACATGAACACGACGAAGATCATGGACATCATCATCATAAAGAAACGTTTATAACAAAGTATATTTTTAGTATTGATCATAAAATGATCTCCAAGCAGTATTTAATTACTGGTCTTATTATGGGGTTCATTGGTATTATGATGTCTGTACTGTTTAGAATGCAAATTGCATGGCCAGGACAAGAGCTTCCAATGATGGAGTTTTTGTTAGGGAAATGGGCTCCAAATGGAGTTATGGATGCAGATATGTACTTGGCACTAGTTACCATACATGGTACCATAATGGTGTTCTTTGTATTAACAGCTGGTCTTAGTGGTACCTTTAGTAACTTATTAATTCCATTGCAGATTGGAGCTAGAGATATGGCTTCAGGATTTTTGAACATGGTATCGTATTGGTTGTTCTTTGTTTCTGCTGTAATCATGATTTTATCGCTATTTGTTGAAGCTGGACCAGCAGCAGCAGGTTGGACAATATACCCTCCATTAAGTGCTTTACCACAAGCGCAAGGTGGATCAGGAATGGGAATGACACTTTGGTTGGTTTCTATGGCAATATTTATTGCTTCTTCTTTATTAGGTTCATTAAACTATATCGTAACGGTATTAAACCTAAGAACAAAAGGGATGTCAATGACAAGATTACCATTAACCATATGGGCATTCTTTGTAACGGCTATTATCGGAGTAGTTTCTTTCCCAGTTTTATTATCAGCAGCATTATTGTTGATTATGGATAGAAGTTTTGGTACTTCATTCTACTTGTCTGATATATTCTTGCAAGGAGAAGTTTTGCATTATCAAGGTGGATCACCAGTATTATTTGAACACCTATTTTGGTTCTTAGGGCATCCAGAAGTATATATTGTATTACTTCCGGCATTAGGGATTTCATCAGAAATTATAGCAACAAATTCTAGAAAACCTATTTTTGGATATAGAGCCATGATTGCTTCTATATTGGCAATTGCATTCTTATCTACAATTGTATGGGGTCACCATATGTTTGTATCAGGGATGAATCCATTTTTAGGATCTGTATTTACATTTACAACATTATTAATTGCAATACCATCAGCGGTAAAAGCATTTAACTATATCACAACACTATGGAAAGGAAATCTACAGATGAATCCTGCCATGTTGTTTTCTATAGGTTTAGTATCTACATTCCTATCAGGAGGTTTAACAGGAATTATCTTAGGAGATAGTACTTTGGATATTAATGTACATGATACCTATTTTGTAGTAGCGCATTTCCACTTGGTAATGGGGATCTCAGCATTGTATGGTCTACTAGCTGGTGTATACCACTGGTTCCCAAAAATGTTTGAAGGCAAGATGATGAATAAAAACCTAGGTTATATTCACTTCTGGATTACAGCAATATGTGCCTATGGTGTTTTCTATCCGATGCACTTTATAGGAATGGCTGGTTTACCTCGACGTTACTACCAGAACACTGCATTTCCAATGTTTGATGAATTTACAGATGTAAATAAGTTAATTACATGGTTTGCAATTGTTGCAGCAGCAGCTCAGGTAATATTTGTGTTTAATTTTATAAGAAGTATATTTTACGGAAAAGTAGGGCCTAAAAATCCTTGGAGATCTAATACATTAGAATGGACAACACCAACCGAACATATACACGGTAACTGGCCAGGAGCAATCCCTGAAGTACACCGTTGGCCATATGATTATAGTAAAACCAGAGAAGATGGTGAGTATGTAATTCCAGGACAGGATTTTACATCGCAAATTACACCACTTCAAGATGGTGAAGAAGAATCAGGACATTAAATAACAGCATATAATTGTAGTAAAAGCCCTCAGAAATGAGGGCTTTTTTTGTGCGCATTATCGATTTTTTGAATTTTAACAGGGCTAGTCTAGCTTTACTTCTTTATCTTTATTCTGGTTTTAGGTAATACATAATGATTATATCAAATAAAATTCAATATAGAAATGTCTTGGTTTTACTACTTTTTATGGTAGTAACTTCCTATGGGTATACTCAAAAAAAACTTCGAATTAGAGGCAGCAAAAATGTAATTGAGAAAAAAGAAGATTTAGCTACGTTCTCTAGTATTGAGCTCAGAGACGATTTGGAGATTAATCTTTTAAGATCCGATGTTGCTGGTTATAAAATTCAAGGTGATGATAATATCGTTGATGTTATTAAGTTTGTGGTTAAAAATAATACGCTGGTGATATCAACACCATATCGTATTGGTGTAAAAAAGACATTGGTAATTGATGTGTATTACACTAACATAAATAAAATTAGTGCAACCAATGGAAAAATAGTTTCCCAAAACAGAATTATGTCAGATTCGTTAGAGATATCGGCAAATAATACTGCAAAACTGATATTGACCTTGGGAGCAAAACATATTAAAGCAAGCTTAAAACAAAACAGTAGTGGTAAGTTTAATTTTAAAACTAATGACCTGTCTTTTAATTTGTTTCATCGTGTAGATGCGGTAGCGTATGTTGTTGCCGATAGTATTGCTGTAACTATGGAAGGTAATACAGAGGTAAAACTCAATGGGCAAGTAAAATATATGAACACAGAAATGATGGAAACATCAACAATGCGTGCTAGAGATCTAAAAACAGATGTAATACGAGTAAAAGCTTCCGGATTAAGTAATGTACAGCTTAACGCTATAACGGCTTTAGAAGTTGATATTAGTGGCTCTAGTAAGGTTGCTGTGTATGGAGAGCCAAAGATTGATCTTGTTAACTTTAAAGGTAAGGCTCAGTTGTTGAAGAAGGAGTAGTTTATCTTCTTATTATTCTTCTGAAAGTTCTATTATCTTTTGCGTAACTAATTGCCCTATCTGCTGAATGTAGTTAATAAAAAAGCATATTCTTAAAAACACAGTAGATGGTGACACCTTACTTGTTGAAGTAGATTTAGGGTTTTACGTACTCACCATACAAAAAAATACGTCTTGCCCGTATTAATGCACCAGTGATGCGTAGCTCTGTAGCTTACCGTGAGCGACAAGCTAAGCACGCCAGAGCTGTAGCTAGAAAGTTCTGCCCCGAAGGTGCTATTGTTGCCATTACAACCTCTAAACAAGACAAAGACCAATATGCACGTTATATTGCCGAAGTAATATACAATGATATAAATCTTTCTGATTACCTCATTGATAAAAAAGTAGCAAAACTTTGGGAAGAGTAGTTTTGACTTGCTTATTCTAATGCAATAACAAAAAATATATTCTTAAAAAGGAAAAAACCACAACATTGCTGCTGTGGCTCATGTTTCTTTTTCTTACTCGTTATCGGTAACAAGCGTGACGCTTGCACCAGCAGGAGCAGCCTATTAAAGGTGGTTTTTTTATGTTTAATTAAATCTTTCTACTAAACCATTTTCTTCTGGATAATGTTCAGAATAATTTAAAGCTCCTACAACAAAACAATCTGTTTTGATATAATACTTTGTATTTGGTGTTCCTTTATTTTTAAACCAGCTCTCTCTAAAAACATATCTTGTAGTATCTAAATTGACCTTAACAACTTTAGCTTTACCATCTCCCATTTATGCCCATTAGAATTCCAACATATTCCGAACTGGTCATCCAATTCTGTAGTTTTAGAAATGTCTAATTCTATATAATCTTTTTTAGGTTTTGAAGTATGCTTCCCTACAGCTATTATTCTTTCCTTTTTAGTGTAATTGCTTATTATTGAAACTACTTGTGATTTATCTTTTGAATATAAATGAATAACATTACTGTCTCGTTCTGAATTACAGTTAAGAAATGTAAATAGCATTATGACAAATAATATTCTATTCATTATTTTATTTTTCTTTGAAAAAATCAATTTTACCATCTTCTTTATTAAGTTTAATTCCTATTTCCCATCCAAGTTTTTGAGCCTTTTGGGTAAGTAGTTTTTCTGATGTGAGATTTATATTAGGAATAATTATTGGTGCATATCCTCCTGGTTGTAAGTTATTCCATCAATTGAAGCAGAACCAATACCTTTATTTTAAATCCATTACCATGTTTCCGTTGGTGTACACTACCTATTTAATAGATAAACCTTTATTCCAAATATCTAAATTATCATTATTTAAAGTAAGTTTTGCTTTTAAATATGAGTTACAATGATATTCATATCTGTAAACGAGATGCCAGAGTTTACCTATTTTTAATTTTTCTAAATCCCCATATTGGCTACAATTATCTTCATTTAGATAAAGCCCTTTATCTGAATAAAACCTTGTATCAAGATAAAGTCCCCCATTGGCATCAACATTAACCTTTCCGATACAAGCAAGTTTTGAATCAGAAAAAAACAAAATACGATCAACCTTTAAATCTGCATTTACAGTCATTATTGATGAAATTTCTTTGACATTGATTTTCTCTAGATGCTGATTAATAAAAGATATTTTAGTTTCAACAAAAATGCATCTTTTTGTTTCTTCGAACTGAACAAAAAAGCCCATTATATCTTGAGGAGGCTTTTTTATAAATAAATGGGGCTCTCTTCGTGAGACGATAAATACTTTATATCCTTTTCCATAAAACACTGTATAATCCAAAGTTATGCCACTATCAAGATTGGTCTTTATAATTTTAACTATTTTACCTTTCGACTTGTATAAGGAATAATTTACCTGACTTTTGACACCATCAACTTTACACTTAATTGGATTAAATTTTTCAAAATCAAAACCTTTAGAAGTTTCAATTTTATCAATAATAAGGGAATCCTTTTTAAAATAAAAATGGTTAATGTCTTCCCTAATAAATCCAACAACTTCTTTTATTGTAACTTCAGCACCAAAATCTTTATAGCTATAAACCTGCGCATTTACTTTGTTGTTAAAAGCAAAAGCAATACATAAAAAAATAAATTTCAATTTCATATTCTAATCTTTCTTAACTGGTATTGGATCATTTTCTGGGTTCTGAAAACGAATCATATTATATAATTTTTTTCCTTCACTTATTTTAAATTCAATAGGTGTTTTTTGTTTTAAATCACCTATAATTAAATCTTTTGCTTAGTACTTGGATAAAGACTCTGTATAGACTTCTCCTTTTTCTTGTGCAAATCCAAGTTCAAAAAAATTCTCCAAACTAAAGTCCATAATCTTTAATTAAATTTTTCGCCAAATTCCCCGCTGCCGCAAGTTTGTAACTTGTGGTTAAATATACTAAAACTGGACAAGCACATTCTTAAAAGACAAAAACCACCTCGTTAAAGGTTGCTTTTTCTATATTTTAACACTTATACTCGGCACAGGAAGCATTTCTGTGCTATCATGTTTGCGGCATATCTGAGCTATCTGGTAAAAAAGTAGCAAAGCTTTGGGAGCAGTAGTTCTGTGATACAAGAATGAAAAATATACTCTTAAAACACAAAAACCACAACATTGCTGCTGTGGCTCATTTTATTTGTATTTCTTACTCATTATCGGTAACAAGCGTGACGCTTGCACCAGCAGGAGTTTCTTACTCGTTATCGGTAACAAGCGTGACGCTTGCACCAGCAGGAGAAGAAGATAAATCTACTGTCCTTAAAATTACACATCCCTATGCTAACTAAAAAGAAATTTAAAGACTTCTTTAATAAAAATGTAACTTCTCTATAAAAACACAAAAACCACCTCGTTAAAGGTGGCTTATGTTATATTTTACTACTCATACTCGGCACAGAAAACATTTCTGCGCTATCACGTTTATGGCATATCCAAGCTATCGGGTTGCTATCACGTTTACGGCATATCCGAGCGATCGGGTAATATTATAAATTATGAAGGAGATATACCTAAAGAAATAATTTTAGAAGATAAGAGCGAGATAGAACAGTTTAAGTTAATCAATCAACTTGACGAAGAAGATAAATCTACTGTCCTTAAAATTATTGATACTATGCTAACTAAAAAGAAATTTAAAGACTTCTTTAATAAAAATGTAGCTTCTCTATAAAAACACAAAAACCACCTCGTTTAAAGGTGGCTTACTCTATATTTTATTACTCATAATCGGCATAGAATACAATTCTACACTAGCACGTTTACGGCATATCCGAGCCATCTGGTGCTTTAGAAGTATCTACAGATTCCCTTATTTATGGTTCTAATGAGCAGATTGTAAATAATAAACTTAATGATGAAGAGTTGTTACAGCTTTTTAGTAAAGTACAACAACTAAGTGAACTAGATATTACAAGTGTAAAAGCAATGCTTAAGGCTTTTGTCTTTCAAAAAGATATACAAAAACAACTCGCATAAAAAAACCACAACATTGCTGATGTGGTTTATCTTTTTGTATTTCTTACTCGTTATCGGTAACAAGCGTGACGCTTGCACCAGCAGGCGAAGAGTAGTTTTGACTTAGTTTTATTATACAAGAATGAAAAATATATTCTTAAAAAGCAAAAACCACCTCGCTAAAGGTGGTTTACTCTATATTTTACTACTCATAATCGGCACAGAAAACATTTCTGCGCTAGCACGTTTACGGCATATCCGAGCCATCTGGAGAAATACATAAATTAGCAAACCTTTATAGGTAAAGAGCTTAAGGTTGATTTGTTCTACTGACTTACGGATTTAAGATACAAACTAGCACCAGCAGGAGCGCTAACCACGTTTACGGTATATCCGCGCCATCGGGTAAACCACAACATTGCTGCTGTGGCTTATGCTTTACTATTTCATTTTAACGATTGCCATTGCAAATGGCAATCTGCTTAGTGGCATTACCAACAATTAGAAAAAAAAGAAGAATATTCCTGTAAAACATTTTTTATTTCTCCTTTTTCATCCTTGTAAAAAACAAATTTTCCTTTTTCTTTTAGTGTCCATAAATTGTTACTAATAGATGCGTATATGGTATCTGTTTTATTTTCTTTTATAGATAAAAACGCGAATTCAAAATCTTCAGAAACTCCTTCTTTAATTTTCTTCATTCTTTTTATATCGTTGATAAAAGAATTAGCATCTGTACGAATCTTCATTCTAGCAAATTCAGCATCTCCATTTTCCCAAAACATATTTTCATTAATAGAATAAGGATATGTTTGAATGTTTAAAAACTTGATTGCTTCCAATTCATTGTTTAATTCATTTGAATAGAGCTCTTTATGTAGCATTGAATACCCAACAATTGTAGTTGACACAAAAAACACACTAATTATTAACACTTTAAGAGTTAGATTCTTTTTCATCCTTTTTTCTTTATTTTATTACTTTTAACTCCTTGAACAGGAACAGGTATACCTCTGTGGTTTTTTCTGTCATTCTCTTTTAAGTTTCTGTTTATTTGAGTAGATAAAGTTGTAGTCAGTTGTTCTTCTTCATTCCTAAAATAAGGGGTTCCATTTTTAGTTTTTTTATTTCTAACCCTTGCATAATATGCTTTTTTATTTCCTAAGTAATTAAATGCATGTAATAAATCGTGACCTAATACTGACATAGGGGAGTTAATCTTCGATGTAGGTGATAGTTTATCACTATCTAATTGTTTTTGCAAAATATTTGACCCACTATCATTAACATCATCAAACAAAACACCATTTTTATCATCAAAAAACAATGTTCCAATATCTGAATACTGATCTTTTAGTTTCCTTCTTTTGCTAGACCGTCTACTAATTCCTTTGTTAAAACTTGTTGTTTTTCCTGAAACGATAGAAAGTTCTTTATCACTTCCGATCAACTCATCTAAAACATTGGTGTCATTTTCACCATCACCTGTTGTATCTATATTAGATGCTTCATATAAACCATCTAAAGCTGTTAGTGCGTTAGCTAAAAAAACAGGCAAGTCTTCAGTCTTCCTATTTTTTTCGTAATTATATTTTTTTGATTTATTTTTACCGTTTGAGTTATAGTATATTATGATTTGTTTGCCATCAGGATCAACAAAATATATTGGATTATTAATTGTGAATGAATAGGCAGAATATGCGTCATAACGTGCAGCTAGTGGATCAATATTCATCCATCTACCTAAATCAGGGTTATAGTTCCTAGCCCCAAAATCATAAGTATCCAACCCAAGCTCTTCAGAGATTTCTTTACCGTTATACCCAAGCTTTCCAGCCACGCTATTCCCTAAAGGACTTTGGGTATTATTATACCCAGGATGAGCTAAACCAAATGGATAGTAGTTTTTCTCATCAATAATTTCTGTAGCCGCATCAATAACACCATTATCATCCGCATCTTGATAAGATAGTCTTACGTTGCCTAAATGGTCACGATTACAGCGATTTTAAAAAAAAGCGGTTGCATTTTTTTGCAGTTGCTTCCCAAAAAGCATTTTTTTTAAAGAACGTCCTTTCTACATCTATGGTAAATATAGCCAAAAAATAAATGTGTTGGTACTATTTTCTTCGCAAGTAAACCTCAGTTGTTTCACTAGCTCCCTTTTTCCTCTAGTGTTGATAAGATTACGTTAGCATTGAAACGATCCGTTTCGCTTCAAACGTTTTAAAAAGGTGTGATTTGGAGGTTGGTGGTGCGTGGAGAATCACACCTTTTTAAAATGATCACTTTTAGGTAAAGTTGTTCAGTTTTGAGTAAGTAAAGCCTTTCGGCGTTTGAGAACTAACAAGGGCGTAGCCAAGCGGAGTGGAGCAGACGACGTACAAAATGATGGCGATAGCTTTTTTGTACGCCACAGCTTTTTTGTTGATTCCGTTAAAAAACAATAAGTAAATCAAACATAAAAAGCTGTAGGCTGCGATTTAGCGGCGTAGCCCATTTAGTAGCGGTTGTAGCCAATAAAAGTTTTGTGAGTTTAGCGAACACCTTATGGGTTTGGGTACAAAAGTAGCTACGGGTGAGAAGCGGATGGAGCAAAACAAAAGAAAGTAACAGAGCTTGACCGACCGAAGGAGAGGACAACGAAGTGATAGGGAACAAATGGTATCTTTCTTACCATTTGTGGACTAACTTTTTTTGATTTTGTGGAAGTAGTGACGAACACCTTATTGCAGCTTTATGCAATAGTGATAACGGCTGCATAAATTAGTAAATACGACCAGAGGGAGACAGCTTATTTTTTGTATATTTGAGCAATGGATTTAGTAATTTACATCATCAGTTTTATATCTTCTCTTTTAGGGATTTATTCGTTTATTAAAAATGATAGCCCTTTATTTTCTTTTTTAGAAAAAAACATATTTGGTTGTGAATTGATTTCAGATTTGTCCTCTCCCTATATAAAAAAAAACCTAATTCTAATTTCACAATGGAATAACTCTTATTGTGAATATTTAACTTTTTCAGCTTAATGGATGGAACTCATTGATAGCTTCCTGTAAACTTTCAAGATTGTTCTGTCTATATTTCTCTGTAGAACTGATGTATTTATGTCCTGCTAAATATTGTGTTTTTCTAAGGTTATATTGCCCCAACCAGTTAACAATTACTGATGCTCGTAAATGATTTACATTAACTGCCTTATTATTTATTTGCTTTAGCTTTTTTAGTATTCCTATTCGTAATAAGTCGTTAAAATGTGTTTGTGGTATAAATAATTGTTCGTTGTGGATATTATTATACTTTGCTATTTCTGGTCGTATTTCGTTTACATATTCCAGTAAGTCTAATACTTGCCACGATTTAAGCTCCATTGTTCTGCTGTTGTTTCTGCGTGTACTTGGTATGTAAATTTTGCCTTTGTAAAGCTCTAAATGTTCTACTAATAAGCTCTTTAAATTGGTAGTGTTTAAACCTTGATAAACCATTAATCCAGTAATAACTTTGTTCCTTTTTGCGCTTAATTTGACTTTGTAATTGCTATGCTTTTTAAGGGTTTCAATTTTGTAACTATAATATAAGTCTTCCAGTTCGTCTGCATCCAAAAGATTATGTAAAACTCGTTTTGTTGTTCCTTTTACTGATACTTTTTCTAATGGGTTATTGGTTCTTTCATCTGTTTCTATTAAGTAATCAAAATAGCTACGTATGCTTATGAGTTGGTTGTTTATGGTCTGTACTTTCAATCGTTTTTGCTGTAGATATTTAATGTATTTTAAACTGGTTTTATAATCGATTTCATTGGCTTTTATACGATGGTTTTTTAGCCAAGTTGTAAACTCTTCGATACGTTTTAGATAATGGACTATCGTTGTTTTACTATAATTGTTTTCCAATAGGTATTGTTCATACTCCATACTATTATTCTTTTAAAATATGTGTGTAGATTTGTGTGCTTTCTAATGATGCATGTCCTAAAAATTGCTGTATGTCTTCTATCTTCATTCCTGCTTGTAAAAAGTGTGTAGCAATACTATGACGTAACATGTGTGGTGTAATATTTTGTCTTTGTAAGTCTTGGTTATTGGTAGCTTTAATAATTTGTCTTAAACACCATTCTAAACATGCGCCACATATTTTTGGGTTTCTTCTACTCACAAAAATATACTCACTTTCTGATGCTTTTTTAAAATCCATTCTTGCATCGAAAACATAGTCTTCTATGATTCTTAAATTGTAATGGTTGATAGGTATAAATCGTTCTTTATAGTTTTTTCCTTTTCTAACAAATATGCGTTCCTTGTCATATAGGATATCATTTAATTGCAGGTTCAACACTTCGTTTCTTCGCATGCCACAGCTGTATAAGCAAACCAATAAAGCTTTGTTTCTTGCTCTAAACCTTGGTAACTCATGACTGTATTCTGTTGCTTTAAACAAAGATTTCACTTCCGATTTTGTACAATACCTTAGCTTTTCTTCTGTTGCTTTCTCTCTTTTTAAGTGTATGTTAAATGGTTTTTTATGATGTCTTTTTAGGTATTCTCTAAACTTTTTTAAAGTACTTTGATGTGAGTTTAGATAAATATTACTTAATGCACCACCTCTGGTTTTGTTTGGTCTTTGCCTTAATGCTTTGTAGTAGTTTTTTACGATATCTTTATTTATGATACTTATTTCGGTATGTCCGTGACATTCTAGCCAGTAAAAAAACTCACAAAGCTGATTAGGATAGTTCTTTTGCATGGCTTCACTATATCCCAGCACATCTAACCATTGTTTAAAATCTTCTAATAATACTTTGTAACTCTCGTTTTGTAGCTTACTTTTTTTCATCGGTTGACCTTTTTTGGAGTTTTGTAGCGAGTTGCTATAACTTACTGACTACCTTTTTTTTATCTTCGCCATTTTGGGTGTGGCGACTTGGTGGCGATATGGCGAGTTCTATTTGAGCTATGCAGTTGTTTAATGCACTATTTATCTGCTCTTTAAGTGTATTGTATTCTGTAATATCTACGATCTCAAAACAATAACTTTTAGTTTTAGTTTTCCTTATTCTTTGGATATAATTCTCTTCTAGTAGCTGTTTATTGTAACGTCTTAAGGTTGTTTCCTTGATACGTAGGTTTCTGCGTATTTCGGCATTAGTAAACGTAGTTTGGGTATTCTTTTGTAAGTATGCTTTAAGGCTTTCTAGATGGTTTCGGGTTGCTCCTGTAATAGTATCGCTTTTGCGTAGTAGTACTTCTTGTATAAGTTCGTTAGCTTCTTCTATATCTTCCACCGTAGTTTCGATATACATTTCGCCAGTATCTTCATTTACTTGTTGTTCTCGCTGATATTGCTTGTAAAAGGTGATTACCTCTATAAATTGTAAATAATGACTGTTAGTTCTTCGTGGTTTAAATACTGCCGATGGCAGCGATAAGTATTCTGCATAAGGATTAATTACTTTTATTGGCTTTAGTACTCGCTGTACATTCTGTAATAAATCACGCGATGCATGTTGTTCCTCTTCGTTAAGTTTTCCTGCGCTGATCAACCGCTGATACTGCATTATACGTTGATCTTGTTCTTTAGTTTCGTCTATGTAGAGTAGAAAAGAACGATTACTATTATCTTCATAAATACTTTCTTGTGTGGTACAGCCTGCAAGACTTACTGGTCCTTCTACTGTTAAGTGTATGGTTTTGGTTGTTCCTTTGGTGTCCTTATGTACTACCGTTTTGGTAATGCGTTTTTTAGTTTGTAGTTCTCGTAATGGGTAAAGCACAGATTCTGCTCCATCTAAATCTTCTATAAGTATTAGTTTGTGTTGTAATTCTGTTCTGTTGAAGTAGTAAAAAGCATTTGCAGACAATACTGTAATTTCTACTTTATCCTCTTGTGGTATCAGTTCTCCAACCTTGGATTGTAAATGTGTTTTACCAACTCCAGAACTTCCTAAGCTTATACAATGCAAAGGATTGTTAGTTTTACGACTTGTGAAAATGAGGAACATTAATAAGCGGTTAGTGTCTTCCTCAATAACACCACTCTTACCAATAAGATCATTGGTTAGTTGTAATAAATTCTTCTTTTTTAAAAACGCCTCTGCGGCTCGCAATTCAGTGGCAGATAATTCTTTGTAGTATGGTCTGTGTGCTTCTTGCTCTTTTTCTATCAATAAAAAACGGTAACTTTCTAATGCTTTGGTTAATTCCTGGAGGCATCGCCTCACGACACTAGTACCTATTTCTATACGTTCTGCTACTTTCCTAACTAGTTTTTCTACTTGATTATCATTGTATAAATCTATGCTTTGCCGCAATACATTGTGTTCTTTTGGTTTTTGTAACGATAGTGTAACTCGTAAAGCTTCCAGTTTTGTAACCTTAATTCCTCCTAGAATATGGATTTCTAAGTGTTTTGCAGTGTATTTGTAGTTGTTTGCATTGCTTGTATCTAACATTGTAAAAAAGTTTAATTGCCAAGAGTTGTTGACAAATGTACAACATTCTTTTCTTTACAGTACCAATCAAGTATTTCTTTTGTCAAAATATTTTGACTATTTTTGCTAAAAACTATTACATTCACTTGATTTTAGTCAACTATGTTAGACATTGGAAGTAAAATAATTAATTTAAGAAAGAAGCTTAGTTTATCTCAAACTGAACTAGCTAAAAAAGTTAGTGTTTCTCGAACCATCATCGGTAATTACGAACGTAATGAAAATACACCATCTATAGATATACTGCTAAAAATTGCTAAAGTGTTTAATGTATCAGTTGATTTTTTAATTGGTGAAGGACAGCTCTCTAGCTATGATAAAGACCTTTTAAAACGTATTAATGATATTGAGCATTTACCTGAAGAAGATAAAAAGCATATCTTTTATATGATTGATAATATTGTTAAAGCTGTAAAACTAAAAAGTATTTAAACACAAAACCATAACATTGACACTGTAGCTTACCGATAAAAAATTTAAAGACTTCTTTGATAAAAATATAGCTTCTCTATAAAACTAAAAATCTTCTATAACTCTGTAATAGCTTTCCTTTACAAGAATAAAATACAAACATTTCTTAAATAATAGGTACAAAACATCTTCATGCATTTTTATACTCAAAAATGTAGTGATATTTTGCAATTAACTATATATCATATAGTTATAGTGATGTTTTGCTCCTTTTTTCAAACCTGTTTTTAAGGTAAATTACATTTTTACTCCCAAAAATGTAGTATATTTAGTAATATGTATAATTATAAAGCAAAGGTTGTACGTTGGGTAGATGGAGACACCTTACTTGTTGAAGTAGATTTAGGGTTTTACGTGCTTACCATACAAAAAAATACGTCTTGCCCGTATTAACGCACCAGAGATGCGTAGCGCTGTGGCTTACCGTGAGCGGCAAGCTAAGCATGCCAGAGCTGTAGCTAGAAAGTTCTGCCCCGAAGATGCTATTGTTACCATTACAACCTCTAAACAAGACAAAGACCAATATGCACGTTACATTGCTGAAGTAATATACAACGATACCAATCTTTCTGATTACCTCATTGATAAAAAAGTAGCTAAGCTTTGGGAACAGTAGTTATAGTTTAGTTTTGGGATTCAGGAATGAAAAAAAAACCACAACATTGCTGCTGTGGCTTATCTTATTTGTGTTTCTTACTCGTTATCGGTAACAAGCGTGACGCTTGCACCAGCAGGAGAGCTAGCAGAACGTTCTGGGGTAAATAATAAAAGTCTATCTCGTTATGAATTAAATACCAGCATTCCTCCCGCAGATGCCTTAAAAGCAATAGCAGATGCTCTTGGAGTCTCTACCGATTCTCTATTGAGTGATGATAACATCTCTATAAAAGACAAGGAACTTCTAAAACGTTTTGAAGTTATACAAGATATGATTGGTGATGACAAACAAATGATCGTAAAATTTCTAGACCTTGCCATTAGAGACTATAAAGCTAAACAGGCATATTCTTAAAACACAAAAACCACAACATTACTGCTGTGGCTTATATTATTTATTGTTTCATTTTAACGATTGCCATTGCAAATGTCAATCTACAGATAGATTGTTTTTTTTCATCAACGGTAAAAACTTCTTTCTTCTTTCAATTAATTCTTTTGGAAAAACTTCTGTTGTTTCATCAAAAACAAGACAGGAGATATTTATAACTTGCCCAGATTTTAGATGTATTGAAGTAAAATGATATTTACCAAAATATTGCCAATCAGTTCTTTTATCATAAGAAGTAGGGGTTAACCAAAGTTCAATTTTCGTTATTTCGCTAATGTTAAATTTAAATTGTTTACTAGAATTTTTGTAGATAAATTCATTATTAATCTGTTTTAGACTTACAGATTTACTATGTTTCTTATGGTTAAGAAATAAAATGAATAATGGTAACCCGAAAATTAAGAACCATCCAAAAATAAGCATCCCGAAAAAAAGCTGTAAAATCAAAAAAACATCTTCCACTTTTTTATAAAAAATATAACTCAACAAAACAATAATATAAATAGATAAAGTATTAATGAGTATTTTATAAAAATACTTTTTCTTTGATAATGAAGTCAATTTATATTCTTTATTCATAAAGTTTACTATTAGTGATTAATGTTAAATCCACTATAAAAAGATTGGAAATTTATGTAACTACCTGCTTCTGACCAAAAAGATTTAGAAAAAATATTTGTGTTTTTAATTTTAAACCTAGAGCCTTCTGATGCTGATTTTCTTAATTTATCTGAGACCCAATATGCTTGATAAGATAAATCCCCTAAATATACAACGGAACCTACAGTAACGGCGGCTGGCCCTCCAAAAGCTGAAGCGGTATACAACGTAGCAAGAGATCCACCTACTTTATAGACATAATGTCCTTTCGTTATTTTTCCTGTTGCAACGCTATTAATGTCATTTATTGCTGTTAAGGCCGTGACTGTTGCTCCTAAAGGTTTTAAAATACCTCCAACCATTTTTAGAGCTTTGAAAGGAACTTTAGTTCTAGCAATCCATTGCCCTATTTTAGAGCCTGATTCATTGTATATAGGAATCACTGTAATTACTGTAGATTCCTTTGCGATAGCAACAGCTGCATTTGAGGCACTTGTTTGCAACTTAAATATTCCCCAATTAAAATCTTGTTTCCCATTATGATAGGTGTATTGATCTCCTATTTTGTAGTTTTTATTAGGATCCTCTTTTCCTACGATTGCACCATCTCTGCTGTTCAAATATACATTGTTATCACCATCATTCTTATGGTCGGTAACTTCTCCTTGATCATTAACAACGGTAGAAAACAAGCCACTTGGATCTTTAAAAAACATTGGATTGTTGTTTCCATAATGATAAGGAGTGCTACTCTGAAAACTTTCAGCCATTTTGTCAATTCCATTAAATCTGCCAATAGCTGGATCATACTGTCTCCAATCCATTTCATAAACATTTAAACTTAATGATTCATCAAGCTCTTTGTTTACATATCCAAATTTCTTAGCTGTAGGGTTTCCAAGGGAAGAGTAATTGTTGTTATATCCACGATGGGCTAAACCAAATGGATAATAATTTTTCTCATCAATAATTTCAGTTGCCGCATCAATAACACCATTATTATCAGCATCTTGATAAGACAGTCTTACGTTCCCTAAATGGTCACGATTACAGCGATTTTAAAAAAAAGCGGTTGCATTTTTTTGCAGTTGCTTCCCAAAAAGCATTTTTTTTAAAGAACGTCCTTTCTACATCTATGGTAAATATAGCCAAAAAATAAATGTGTTGGTACTATTTTCTTCGCAAGTAAACCTCAGTTGTTTCACTAGCTCCCTTTTTCCTCTAGTGTTGATAAGATTACGTTAGCATTGAAACGATCCGTTTCGCTTCAAACGTTTTAAAAAGGTGTGATTTGGAGGTTGGTGGTGCGTGGAGAATCACACCTTTTTAAAATGATCACTTTTAGGTAAAGTTGTTCAGTTTTGAGTAAGTAAAGCCTTTCGGCGTTTGAGAACTAACAAGGGCGTAGCCAAGCGGAGTGGAGCAGACGACGTACAAAATGATGGCGATAGCTTTTTTGTACGCCACAGCTTTTTTGTTGATTCCGTTAAAAAACAATAAGTAAATCAAACATAAAAAGCTGTAGGCTGCGATTTAGCGGCGTAGCCCATTTAGTAGCGGTTGTAGCCAATAAAAGTTTTGTGAGTTTAGCGAACACCTTATGGGTTTGGGTACAAAAGTAGCTACGGGTGAGAAGCGGATGGAGCAAAACAAAAGAAAGTAACAGAGCTTGACCGACCGAAGGAGAGGACAACGAAGTGATAGGGAACAAATGGTATCTTTCTTACCATTTGTGGACTAACTTTTTTTGATTTTGTGGAAGTAGTGACGAACACCTTATTGCAGCTTTATGCAATAGTGATAACGGCTGCATAAATTAGTAAATACGACCAGAGGGAGACAGCTTATTTTTTGTATATTTGAGCAATGGATTTAGTAATTTACATCATCAGTTTTATATCTTCTCTTTTAGGGATTTATTCGTTTATTAAAAATGATAGCCCTTTATTTTCTTTTTTAGAAAAAAACATATTTGGTTGTGAATTGATTTCAGATTTGTCCTCTCCCTATATAAAAAAAAACCTAATTCTAATTTCACAATGGAATAACTCTTATTGTGAATATTTAACTTTTTCAGCTTAATGGATGGAACTCATTGATAGCTTCCTGTAAACTTTCAAGATTGTTCTGTCTATATTTCTCTGTAGAACTGATGTATTTATGTCCTGCTAAATATTGTGTTTTTCTAAGGTTATATTGCCCCAACCAGTTAACAATTACTGATGCTCGTAAATGATTTACATTAACTGCCTTATTATTTATTTGCTTTAGCTTTTTTAGTATTCCTATTCGTAATAAGTCGTTAAAATGTGTTTGTGGTATAAATAATTGTTCGTTGTGGATATTATTATACTTTGCTATTTCTGGTCGTATTTCGTTTACATATTCCAGTAAGTCTAATACTTGCCACGATTTAAGCTCCATTGTTCTGCTGTTGTTTCTGCGTGTACTTGGTATGTAAATTTTGCCTTTGTAAAGCTCTAAATGTTCTACTAATAAGCTCTTTAAATTGGTAGTGTTTAAACCTTGATAAACCATTAATCCAGTAATAACTTTGTTCCTTTTTGCGCTTAATTTGACTTTGTAATTGCTATGCTTTTTAAGGGTTTCAATTTTGTAACTATAATATAAGTCTTCCAGTTCGTCTGCATCCAAAAGATTATGTAAAACTCGTTTTGTTGTTCCTTTTACTGATACTTTTTCTAATGGGTTATTGGTTCTTTCATCTGTTTCTATTAAGTAATCAAAATAGCTACGTATGCTTATGAGTTGGTTGTTTATGGTCTGTACTTTCAATCGTTTTTGCTGTAGATATTTAATGTATTTTAAACTGGTTTTATAATCGATTTCATTGGCTTTTATACGATGGTTTTTTAGCCAAGTTGTAAACTCTTCGATACGTTTTAGATAATGGACTATCGTTGTTTTACTATAATTGTTTTCCAATAGGTATTGTTCATACTCCATACTATTATTCTTTTAAAATATGTGTGTAGATTTGTGTGCTTTCTAATGATGCATGTCCTAAAAATTGCTGTATGTCTTCTATCTTCATTCCTGCTTGTAAAAAGTGTGTAGCAATACTATGACGTAACATGTGTGGTGTAATATTTTGTCTTTGTAAGTCTTGGTTATTGGTAGCTTTAATAATTTGTCTTAAACACCATTCTAAACATGCGCCACATATTTTTGGGTTTCTTCTACTCACAAAAATATACTCACTTTCTGATGCTTTTTTAAAATCCATTCTTGCATCGAAAACATAGTCTTCTATGATTCTTAAATTGTAATGGTTGATAGGTATAAATCGTTCTTTATAGTTTTTTCCTTTTCTAACAAATATGCGTTCCTTGTCATATAGGATATCATTTAATTGCAGGTTCAACACTTCGTTTCTTCGCATGCCACAGCTGTATAAGCAAACCAATAAAGCTTTGTTTCTTGCTCTAAACCTTGGTAACTCATGACTGTATTCTGTTGCTTTAAACAAAGATTTCACTTCCGATTTTGTACAATACCTTAGCTTTTCTTCTGTTGCTTTCTCTCTTTTTAAGTGTATGTTAAATGGTTTTTTATGATGTCTTTTTAGGTATTCTCTAAACTTTTTTAAAGTACTTTGATGTGAGTTTAGATAAATATTACTTAATGCACCACCTCTGGTTTTGTTTGGTCTTTGCCTTAATGCTTTGTAGTAGTTTTTTACGATATCTTTATTTATGATACTTATTTCGGTATGTCCGTGACATTCTAGCCAGTAAAAAAACTCACAAAGCTGATTAGGATAGTTCTTTTGCATGGCTTCACTATATCCCAGCACATCTAACCATTGTTTAAAATCTTCTAATAATACTTTGTAACTCTCGTTTTGTAGCTTACTTTTTTTCATCGGTTGACCTTTTTTGGAGTTTTGTAGCGAGTTGCTATAACTTACTGACTACCTTTTTTTTATCTTCGCCATTTTGGGTGTGGCGACTTGGTGGCGATATGGCGAGTTCTATTTGAGCTATGCAGTTGTTTAATGCACTATTTATCTGCTCTTTAAGTGTATTGTATTCTGTAATATCTACGATCTCAAAACAATAACTTTTAGTTTTAGTTTTCCTTATTCTTTGGATATAATTCTCTTCTAGTAGCTGTTTATTGTAACGTCTTAAGGTTGTTTCCTTGATACGTAGGTTTCTGCGTATTTCGGCATTAGTAAACGTAGTTTGGGTATTCTTTTGTAAGTATGCTTTAAGGCTTTCTAGATGGTTTCGGGTTGCTCCTGTAATAGTATCGCTTTTGCGTAGTAGTACTTCTTGTATAAGTTCGTTAGCTTCTTCTATATCTTCCACCGTAGTTTCGATATACATTTCGCCAGTATCTTCATTTACTTGTTGTTCTCGCTGATATTGCTTGTAAAAGGTGATTACCTCTATAAATTGTAAATAATGACTGTTAGTTCTTCGTGGTTTAAATACTGCCGATGGCAGCGATAAGTATTCTGCATAAGGATTAATTACTTTTATTGGCTTTAGTACTCGCTGTACATTCTGTAATAAATCACGCGATGCATGTTGTTCCTCTTCGTTAAGTTTTCCTGCGCTGATCAACCGCTGATACTGCATTATACGTTGATCTTGTTCTTTAGTTTCGTCTATGTAGAGTAGAAAAGAACGATTACTATTATCTTCATAAATACTTTCTTGTGTGGTACAGCCTGCAAGACTTACTGGTCCTTCTACTGTTAAGTGTATGGTTTTGGTTGTTCCTTTGGTGTCCTTATGTACTACCGTTTTGGTAATGCGTTTTTTAGTTTGTAGTTCTCGTAATGGGTAAAGCACAGATTCTGCTCCATCTAAATCTTCTATAAGTATTAGTTTGTGTTGTAATTCTGTTCTGTTGAAGTAGTAAAAAGCATTTGCAGACAATACTGTAATTTCTACTTTATCCTCTTGTGGTATCAGTTCTCCAACCTTGGATTGTAAATGTGTTTTACCAACTCCAGAACTTCCTAAGCTTATACAATGCAAAGGATTGTTAGTTTTACGACTTGTGAAAATGAGGAACATTAATAAGCGGTTAGTGTCTTCCCCAATAACACCACTCTTACCAATAAGATCATTGGTTAGTTGTAATAAATTCTTCTTTTTTAAAAACGCCTCTGCGGCTCGCAATTCAGTGGCAGATAATTCTTTGTAGTATGGTCTGTGTGCTTCTTGCTCTTTTTCTATCAATAAAAAACGGTAACTTTCTAATGCTTTGGTTAATTCCTGGAGGCATCGCCTCACGACACTAGTACCTATTTCTATACGTTCTGCTACTTTCCTAACTAGTTTTTCTACTTGATTATCATTGTATAAATCTATGCTTTGCCGCAATACATTGTGTTCTTTTGGTTTTTGTAACGATAGTGTAACTCGTAAAGCTTCCAGTTTTGTAACCTTAATTCCTCCTAGAATATGGATTTCTAAGTGTTTTGCAGTGTATTTGTAGTTGTTTGCATTGCTTGTATCTAACATTGTAAAAAAGTTTAATTGCCAAGAGTTGTTGACAAATGTACAACATTCTTTTCTTTACAGTACCAATCAAGTATTTCTTTTGTCAAAATATTTTGACTATTTTTGCTAAAAACTATTACATTCACTTGATTTTAGTCAACTATGTTAGACATTGGAAGTAAAATAATTAATTTAAGAAAGAAGCTTAGTTTATCTCAAACTGAACTAGCTAAAAAAGTTAGTGTTTCTCGAACCATCATCGGTAATTACGAACGTAATGAAAATACACCATCTATAGATATACTGCTAAAAATTGCTAAAGTGTTTAATGTATCAGTTGATTTTTTAATTGGTGAAGGACAGCTCTCTAGCTATGATAAAGACCTTTTAAAACGTATTAATGATATTGAGCATTTACCTGAAGAAGATAAAAAGCATATCTTTTATATGATTGATAATATTGTTAAAGCTGTAAAACTAAAAAGTATTTAAACACAAAACCATAACATTGACACTGTAGCTTACCGATAAAAAATTTAAAGACTTCTTTGATAAAAATATAGCTTCTCTATAAAACTAAAAATCTTCTATAACTCTGTAATAGCTTTCCTTTACAAGAATAAAATACAAACATTTCTTAAATAATAGGTACAAAACATCTTCATGCATTTTTATACTCAAAAATGTAGTGATATTTTGCAATTAACTATATATCATATAGTTATAGTGATGTTTTGCTCCTTTTTTCAAACCTGTTTTTAAGGTAAATTACATTTTTACTCCCAAAAATGTAGTATATTTAGTAATATGTATAATTATAAAGCAAAGGTTGTACGTTGGGTAGATGGAGACACCTTACTTGTTGAAGTAGATTTAGGGTTTTACGTGCTTACCATACAAAAAAATACGTCTTGCCCGTATTAACGCACCAGAGATGCGTAGCGCTGTGGCTTACCGTGAGCGGCAAGCTAAGCATGCCAGAGCTGTAGCTAGAAAGTTCTGCCCCGAAGATGCTATTGTTACCATTACAACCTCTAAACAAGACAAAGACCAATATGCACGTTACATTGCTGAAGTAATATACAACGATACCAATCTTTCTGATTACCTCATTGATAAAAAAGTAGCTAAGCTTTGGGAACAGTAGCTTTGACTTTGTTTTGTGATACAAGAATAAAAAGATAAACCACAACATTACTGATATAGCTTATCTTTTTGTATTTCTTACTCGTTATCGGTAACAAGCGTGACGCTTGCACCAGCAGAAGAACAGTAGTTATAACTTAGTTTTGTGATACAAGAATGAAAAAGATAAACCAAAACATTGCTGCTGTGGCTTATCTTATTTGTGTTTCTTACTCGTTATTGGTAACAAGCGTGACGCTTGCACCAGCAGGAGCAACTTTCCAATAATCTCGTAAACCAATATTTGGAGAATTGGTCATATCTACTACTAAAAACCATTTCTGGCTTTTGGAATCCATAACCTTATATAGGTTAAGCATAATATCTTTTTTAATGATATCTTCTTGATATAATGGATTGATAGGTTTATTTCCTTTTAGATCACTTATAAAGTTTTTATAATCTTTAAAATAAATAGACACAAAACCGACCTCTTGATATGTGTCAAGAATAATATTTTCTAACCCATCTATTTTTGATGTTAAATTAGAAACTATTAATTTGCCAGTTTCCTTTTTCTTTTTTTCTAACTTAGTCCTAAGCTTTTCTGCATCAGGCAAAAAAAACGCATCAATAAAGCTAATTAATTTTTCTTTTAAAAAATTCAACATATTTATTGTTTAGATTTTTCTAAAGGAGTATTATCCAAAACTATAATTCCATTTTTTGTAACTAAAAAATTATTTTTAGAAGTTCTTAAATTAAACACTTTTAAAACACTTTTACTATTTCTAATTTCACTAACCTCTATGAATTTTAATTTACCATTTTTTTCTCTTGCTAAAAAATCTCCTTTTTTTATGGTATGAGACATTATATAACCATTATCTCTAGTTAAAATATAATGGCCATTAGTAACTTTGACTTTGACTCCGTTTTTCAGTGACAAAATAATGTGTTGACTAACCATATTCTTACTAACATTAAGTACTTTACTTTTAATAAAAATATTTTTTATGGTATTATAACTTAAAACAAAGTCTCCTTCTTCAATAGTTTCAATGTTTTTTAATTCATTTGTACTCATTACAACTTTTGTGCCTTTTCCAAAACAGACATTTCCCTTGCAATTCTTCATGCTTTTATCCAGTTCGGAAAAATTAACATTCTCACTATTTTTGGCAGCTCTTTCCATTCCACTTCTTCCAATTATTCCTCCAGAAACACCACCAACTATACTCCATGCTCCTACATATAAGGGATGTGGGAAATGAGATGATGCAAAAGCACCACCTAATTCCGCACCAAACCATGCACCAGCCCAAGAGCCTCCTTCTATTGCTGACTGTTCTAGCTTATTATCCGCATTATAAATATTATATCCTGATACTCCTAACCCGAATACCCCCATGGTTAAAGATGCGCCACCTGCCATATTCCATCCTCCATGTGTTTTAAAGAAGCGTACAGGTGGTTTTGTTGCTCCTTCTGGAACTATCAATGAAGAAACGGGGTAGCTCAAATTTAATAATCTTCGCCATACAGGAGAAGTTAAGTTTCTAGCAATTGATTTAAATCTATATCTACTATCCATACCCAATTGCCAATTGGTGCTAACTGTAGAATTATATAAAGGTTTCAATCTATAACTTGCTAGAGCGTACCCAACACGTACTGCTCCGTTATAGGTTCCCATAGCCCCTCCATTACCAAAGTTAGGATTAATTAGATTTCCTGATTCTGCTCCTTCGTATTGTTTAGATACAGCTGCAAAATATTGTTCATATTTATTAGGCGGATCAGTTTTTTCTCCAACAGTATGACCATCTCCAGTAAAAGTGCCATTTCCATTATTTGTATACGTTACTCCTCGGTTCATTTGGTTTACCAAATCTTGCACAGAATTGGCTCCACTAGGATCTGTCCAATAAATAGGGTTGTTGTCAAATGCATTATATGTAGATTTTGAATGGTGAGTAACAGGATCAATAGAAGTCCATCTCGCTATAGAGGAATCATAACTACGGACATCCATTTCATACATATCTAACCCTAGCCCTTCTTCCAACTCAATACCATTGAACCCAAATTTCTTAGCAGTAGGACTTCCAAGGGAAGAATAATAGTTATTATATCCACGATGAGCTAAACCAAATGGATAATAATTCTTCTCATCAATAATCTCAGTAGCAGCATCAATAACACCATTATTATCAGCATCCTGATAAGACAATCGTACGTTCCCTAAATGGTCTTTATATTGATATATATACTCAAAAGCGCCGTTATTATTGTTTACATAGCCCTCTGGATGGTTGAAAAACTGAAGTGTTACTGTAGTACCATTCTTTGGTTTTTCGTAAACATAGTTACCTGAATAATCTATAGTAGCACCATCACTTACAATTTTACGTTGTTTTACTCCTGTAGCATCATATACATATTGGATGTTTCCGTTATGTTCTGTATTTGCAATAGTAACCTGTGTTGGTAGATTCAGATGATTATAAGTAATAGCGCTGATGCCTTTGTTTTTATCAACTATCATATTGCCATTAGCATCATAAGTATATTCCGTAGTCAACTCGGCACCATCTTTGAATCCAGTTATTACACTTGCTAAAGAATCATCATCAACAGCTTGTAATTGATTTCCACTATCATAACTATAACTTAGTAAATCCATGTCACCAAAAGTAGTAGCAGCAACATTGGTATGTCCCTTACGATTCAAACTAAGAATATTCCCCATCTTATCATAGCTAATTCCAGAAACATCATAATTGCTAAAAGAATTCGCTCCTGTTGCAGCGGTGATTCGGTTTAGGGCGTCGTAACTGTAGACATAACTTTTTGGCCCACTATCCGTATTGGCAGTACGCCAACTTGTTGCCGATATGTTTCCATTGTATAAATGCACTCCTGAACCAGTGTTATAATCAAGCTTAAAGTTAAACAATTTATTGGTATTGGCAATATCGTTAATACCTCTTAGCCATCCTCTAATATTATAATTATAGGTAACTACTTGTAATGGGTTTGTTTCTGTGTTTCCCACTTTCTTGCTTTCTAGCTGTCCAAGTTTATCATAGGTATTACTCACTATAAGTTCTTGCTTAGCGTTAGAAACTATCTTTGCGGTAAAACTCACCGTAGGGCTTGCTACAGCCCTAAAGTTAGGCAATAAAACTATACTTTTTGTTGCTTTCGCATTTGTAGTAGTTGCTATAGTGCCTGTTAACGGAGGTAGGTCTGCAACAACAGTACCTGATTCTGGACAGGTATATCCTAGCGCTTCATTTCCTATACATTGGGTTTGTGATAATAAACGGCCAACATGGTCGTAAGTAAAATTGTCTAAGGTAGCTATAGCTGTTCCTGCTTTTATATGTTGTGTTCTTGTTTGCAGTATTTTACCAACAAAATCTAAACTCAGTTCTACAATATCTGCGGTTTCTAGGTAGTCGTTTTTACTATAGCTATAGATGTTTCTTGCTTTTTCATCATAATAACTAACTGAAGTAATCCAATTGGTAGTTTCTAAAACTTTTACTTTAGATCCTGTTGCTAAGCTTTTGGTATTGCTAGTGCTATTAACTCCAAAAGAAACAACACTAGTTGGCGCTCCATCACGATCAAAACTATAATCATCATAATAGTTTACCGTAAGGATTTCTATATTTAAATCTGGAAAATTACTATTAGTATAATAGCTATTGTTATATCCGGTACCAGTAGTTACTTTAGTTTCGTAATTGGCTTCCGGAGTACCTTGTTTATTGTCAAAAACTTGTTGTAGTTGCTCTCTGGTTTGTGCAGAAATAAACTTACCAGTATATACCACTCTTCCAAATACATCATACTTTGTAAAAAGCCAATCGTTTAAGGCATCTTTGGTTAATACAGGTCTGTCTAGATTGTCATAAACAATATATTCGCGTCCTTTTCCTGGTATTTGCTTTTCTACTAACCGGTTTTGGTTGTCGTATTGGTATTGATAGGCTAGATTTGTTAATTCGTCAACACTAACTCCATCCGTTAAATTCACTTTTGGTGGCAGTACATAAGTTAGATTTCCATAATCATCATAGACATAATAGGTGTCGTGTGCTGTTGAGATACTGTTAATGTTGGCATAGGTACGTTTTAATATTACACGTCCTTGTTTGTCTTTGAACTCTTCTGTAGTATGGTTTTTGCCTACAGTCCAGTTTTCGTCTTTTGTGATGGTTTTGTAGAGTTCATTAATTCCATAATAAGAGTTACTAGCATTGGTTAAAGTGGGATTGTAACCTATGTCTAAAGTTACATTAAATAAGAGTACTTCATTAACTACATTATATTGATAGTCAAATTTTATAGTATGTCCATCAGAATAACCATTTGGATTTATAGTTGCTCCTATTTCCCAGCTTTCTCCAGGAGCGGCCTGTTCTAAAATCCGATTTAATGGAGAGCTATCAAAAGCTTTTTGCGAATATGGATTTGGAGTACTTCCTAAATCGTTTCCAAAATGCGAGGTATAATAAGTGGTAATAGCAGTCTCTTGGTTGTTTGCTCTAAAACTGCCTTCTGCTCCAGCTGTTGTTGGGGCATAGGGTAACCATTCTTTATCTTGTCTCCCTAAAGCATCATATGAAATATGACTGATTAGATCCGTTTTATTTGGACTTTGTTTAATTCCTATTTGTTGTTTTGTACGTCCTAACCCATCAAAATAAGTGATGCTTTCAATAACATCGCTATCTTCTGTAATACCAGCCGCAGTTGTTATTGGTTTTTGAAAAGTTTGAGTATAAATATAATTTTCATCACTTAATGTTGGAGCTAAATACTTACATCCATTATTTGTTCCAAAAATAGCAGGACAAACATCTGTATTATCGATTACATAACCGGCAGGCATTACGCTGTAATATAGACTATCATTAGGGTCTCCAAAACCATCTCCATCTGCATCTTTATAAAAGGTCTGTGGGGCAATATTGGTAATATTGGATGTGCTGTCATTATAATCACTATTATTACTTATGTAAGTCGCTGGCGCTACACTATAATACACGCTAATGCTAGGGTTTCCATAACCATCTCCGTCGGCATCCTTATAAAAGGTCTGTGGAGCAATATTGGTAATGTTGGATGTGCTGTCATTATAATCACTATTATTACTTACATAAGTTGCTGGTCTTACACTATAATACACACTAATGCTAGAATTTCCATAACCATCACCATCGGCATCTTTATAAAAGGTTTGTGGAGCAATATTGGTAATGTTAGCTGTATTGTCATTATAATCACTATTATTACTTACATAAGTTGACGGCCTAACACTATAATATACACTAATGCTAGGATTTCCATAACCATCTCCATCAGCATCCTTATAAAAATTCTGAGGAGCAATGTTGGTGATTTTATTAGTAGTATCATCATAATCGCTATTATTAGTTACATAAGTTGCTGGTTTAACACTATAGTGCACACTAATACTAGGATTTCCATAACTATCGCCATCTCCATCTTTGTAAAAATGCTGAGGAGCAATGTTGGTAATGTTGACAGTACTGTCGTCATAATCATTACTATTACTTACATAACCAGAAGGTTGACTAGTATCTGATAAACTAACATTTGCATCTCCATAGCCATCGCCATCACCATCATAAAACCAGAAGGTAGGAGTAGCAGTTTGTGTAACATTAAAACTTCCAGGATTGCCATCGTAAGTATAGTTTATATTTAAATTTCTTCCTACATTATTGGGATTATTTTGGCAAGTGATACTTATGCTATTTACATTATTTTGAGAAATTGTTAACCAACTTGGAGTATTCGTAAAAGAAAGAAACTCTATACATACTGGGCCAGAATAACTAATAGACATGGTTTTAGTTCCTCCCGAATGGTTAAAAACAAGTGAAGAAGGAGAAAAACTATTTAGCGTGCATCCTCCTCCAAATTGAGCAGAAGCATTAAATCCTATCATAAAAATAAAAACAAGGAAAAGATACGTTGTTTTTTTTGTTGCTGTTTTCATCATTATTGACCTTTATAGTGATAATTATAATTTGTAATCAGGTTACCATTGGCATCTTTAACTTCTTTGAGCCTATTAGCATTATCATAGTTGTAATAAACGGTATTTCCTCTAGCATCTGTAGTGCTGGTAAGTCCAATTAGGGGATCGTAAGTATAAGCAGTCATCACTGCTATGTTCAAGGCACTATTGCTTCTAATAGCTTCGAGTGCAGCTCGTAAGGTCCCTTCCTGACCTGTTGTGTCTTGAGTTCTATCATCGTCATTGTTAGAAGCTATAATAGCGGCATCAATTAAACTTTGAATGTTAATTGCCTGAGTGTCTGTGAAATTTTCAATCATTGCAATAGGATGACTATCATTATAGCCCCAGATGTAATACACATGTATACCATCTTTTTTGGAAACTTCCTTTATATTTCCATCGGCGTAATAACTGTGGAATATAATTTTATCTTTTAAAATTTCATCTTTTTTTGCTGTTTGAATACCTCTAGGCAATGTTAGTCCATCTGAGGTTTGATAGAAATTGGTACGTTGGGTAGATTGTAATATAGTATTCCTAAACATTTCTATTTGTAAAGGAGTTCCTATTCTTTTTTGATTTTTTAAACTATCAATAGCTGCCATTTCATGTGCTGTAATATTATCATGATTCAAATCATTAATAGAGATAACATCATCTGGAAAGTATGTTTTTGTGGAAAAAACCTCTCCTTTGCTATTTGTAGTTTCTGTTCTTGTTAATTGTAGATGTTCTGGGTTGTCATAAAAATATTTTTCAGTAGATGTTATTGCTTTTTCACCTGCTGTATCGTACTTAATAGTTGTTTTTTCTGTAAGTTTTACCCAAGCGCTTTTTACACCATAATATTCCCAGTCAAATTCTGCTCTTGAGATGCAAGCACTAGGTGTACCACCGCAGTGCCATTCACTTTTAGTTTTTTTAATCTTAAGACCTGTTGCTATATCATAAGTTCCTATTCGATCAGATGAAGTTATCGCAAATTGGTTATCAAAATCATAGGTGTTTAATTCCGTATATAATAATTTATTATCTTTATTGTAAAGTTTTTTGCTGAGTAATAGCCCTTTTTCCCAGTTGTTATGAGATACAACTGGTGTCACTGCCATATTTACAATCGGCGAATTACTTATGTTGTGTTCTCCATTATTAGAATATTCATATGTCGTTTTTCCAAATTCAGAACTATTTTTAAAAACTGTTACTGTAGAATACCCCACCGCTTGTCCAATAGATTCTATTGGATATACACTACTATAACTTCTTACCAAATATTCGCAAGCTGTTTGGCTACTACTTTGTATCCCATTTTTTTGTAAATAACTATATACTGGTGAACCTTGAACAGCTCCGCTGGATTTGTTTGAATTTAATTGATTGTAGTTGTATAATGTAGTTTCTGTCTTGTTTCCGTCATAATTATCAATTTTTAAGATACGAAGCCCTCCAGCTTTAATGTTTTGCAGTGGACTTTTTTGATTTATTTTATATGAAATACTCGCTTTGCATAGACAGTTTCCCGAAGCTTCATACTTTAAGGTATAAGCCCCGGACTCCAAAGAAGTTAAATCATAGTTTCCACTACCAGTTTCTGAAAAAACAGTTACATTGTTTTGATCTATAATAGAAATAAGACAAGAGTCCCCTTCCCCTGGAATTCCAGGAGGATCATTTGGGTTAGCAGGTTGGCATTCATTATAAGTAGTTATATTTACTCCTACAGCATTTTCCTCTAATGTAAATGGATGGTTTTCTTCATAATGAGAAGGTAAAGCACTTGGGAATGAAATGGTCTTAGAAATAAGAGAATCTTTTGTTCCATAAAAAGTGTTAGACTCATAAGTGAATTTCGAATATCCTCCTGTAGGGTATGTGATTTTTTCTAAAATATTAGCTTTCACTTTTTGAGAATCAATACTTCTGTCTGCCCCAGAGAAAACTAAATTGCCAAATACAGTGGTAGGCAACATAGTGGTATTTTGTTTACCATTATAATACCCCCAGTAGTCTTGTGATTTGGAAAACCTTGCTGGAAGATTTTCTGTTTCATTATAGTTAAAATTATAAACTTTATCAGATCCATTTTCTTTAAGAGAGGTTAGCTTTAGTCTATAGTTGTCTTCTTCATCTTGAGAAACCTCACTTACCCCAAAGTACTCGTAGTTAAATTCATAGTAACTAACAATAGTATTAGTGTTTTTTACTTCTATCATCCGTAAAGCAGGATTACCTGGAGAGTCTAATCTAGAGTTAGAGCCAGCAATAGGATATTTAATGTCGTTAGAGTATGAGAAGTTTATTTCTCCATTTGTATACGTTATCTTATCCAATACAGGTTCTTCTTGAGTGATGTATAATTCGTTAGTTTTTTTAGTCATATTCGGACAGCCAGTAGAACCAGCTATACTATACTTGTGATAATCTGTTTCTTCTTTTGCTAATGTATAGGAGTAAGTAAAATTGCTGTAATGGAAAATAATTTCCTCTCCTAAATAAGTTTCTATTTTACTTAGCGTCCAATTAACTGTTTCTACAGGTATAGCTAAAGAATGTCCATGTTTTCTTTCTGTTTTTGAACTTCCTCTATTCATGAAATAGAATTTATTACCTTTTTCATCAGTGATTGTAAATTCAAGAATATTAGTATTGTTTTGAGAATGGTTTATAGTAATCGCCTCATGGGGTATTAAATGAATATTACCTGTAGGGTTAATAATAAACTTCCCGCTACGGTTCAAAAAATTGTATTGATATATGTCTGGTTCTGTATCTGATTTAGACATTGGTGATCCATCAATATCTAATTCCCCTAAGCTTGAAGATGCTGAATGCGCATAAAAATAGTCATTTTGGTTTGTGTAATAATTGAAGTTTGTATTAGAAACCTCGTTTCCCAATGGTTTAGGAAATGTACCCAATCCGTCTTTTATTCCAGCAATATTATATGATATGCTGCCTCCAGTATGTAAACTCCAACCAAGTCCAGTTCTTCCAGTTTTTGAATCTACTTTGATTCCTGAAGCATGATATTTTAGTGTTATAGGAATGTCAACACCCGCCTTAGTCTTTATATTATATATAGGGATACTAATATTCGGAACTCCAGTATGGTAGTTTATAGGGACATCACCATACTTCTGGATAGCCGAAACATCTGGTGATGAAGGAGCGATAACTGGCAAATCTTGTCCGAAACATATTATTGTTTTTAGGACAAATACTAAAACTAGTAAATATTTCATTTTTGTTTATTTATTTTTATATTCAATACTTCTTTTTTGATTGCATCAATTTCCTGTTGCTGCTTATTATTTTGTTTCAGCAATGCAATCGAATACAATGTCAATTCCTCAATCTTTTCCAACAATTTCATCTCCATAGCACCCAATGCTACACCTTCAGTTTCCATAACTTTAGCAGATGGTATATTTGGTAGATGTCCATTTTTGTTAATATAGGCTTGTACTTCTTCTAAAGTTAAGAGCTTATATTCTTTTTTAAAGACATAATCCGGCGCTGGTACTGACAAGTCTATTTTTACTTCCTCTGCATGAATTTTTCCTTTTACCGTCAATTCATAATCTGGATTTGCTGTTCCTATTCCAACTTTTCCTCCTGCATAAGAAACTATTGTTCCTGTTTTTGACCAATGCCCTCCTGTGGCTGGTGTTCCTCCAGAACTTAATGTTGTTAGAGTTAAAGGAGAACTTTGCGCAGAAACATTTCCAGCGGCATCTTTTGCTTTTATAGTATAAGTATATGCTGTAGCAGCGGCTAGCCCAGTAATTGCATAGCTTGTTCCATTTGAAACTGTAGCTTGCAAACTATTGTTTTTATATACCTCATAAGCCGTTACTCCAATATTATCTGTTGAAGCACTCCAAGAAAGTGTTGCTGTAGTAGTGGTGATATTGCTTGAAGTTAAACCTGAAGGTATTGAAGGACTTGTAGTGTCTATTGGCGTAGAGTTTGGATTTATTAATTCAGCAATTGTTGGCTCTTGTCCGTTTACTTCTTCTATTCTTGGGTCCCAAAAGTATTGACGATCAGAGGAAGTTTCGGTTTGATATAATTCGCCTAATATTTTAAGTTGTGTAGCTTGTACGCTTAACTTATGTCCATTTCTAGATATTACTTTGTTTCCAGTTTCTTTACTATACACGCCACCCAGTGAGGTGGAGTCACTATAGCCACTGTGATGTAGATATCCAACTATAAGAAACCACTTGTTTAGTTCTGGAACATCTGCTGCAAAAACATAATTGTTTCCTAATGAGTTACCATTGAAACTTAAAGTAGCAGCGGCTCCTGAGTTATCATATGCACGACCAGCAAAAAAAGTTCTTCCATCAAAGGAATTTATTTTTTTTACCCAAACCGTAAAGCGATAGGTTTTTGTATGATCAATATTACTTACAAAATTAGAGTAGAACCCTCCGTCAATAGCTCCGGTAGTATTTGCTATCATTGTCCAAAGAGGAACTGAAACATTATGGGGATTAAGACCCATTTCCATGGCATTCTCCTGAGGAGTTGATATGATAGTGTATCCAGTTGGAGGCATAACTCCTGATGTCCAATTAGAGTTGTCTAAAAGGTTTGTTTGTGCAAAAGAAATAGTTGAGTGTATTAAAATTAAAGCAAGAACTAATAGTTTAATAATAGGATGTTTCATGTTAAATTAATTTAAGATATAATCAAAATATTAGAATGTTATTTCGTTATAATGAGAAAATATGAATAAAAATAATTTTTTATTTTTCAGAAAAAAGTTTATTTCATTATTTTCGATGAAATACACTGCAGAGTTATTTTAGAAAATAATAATTCAATATTTAATATTTATTATTTGCTATACTACTTAAATCTACCTTAATTTGTAGTTATACCAAATGTGTTTTAGAATGAGTAGTTAAGGTTGTCAGTTTTTATTTTTTTTTTAAAAAGTATTAAAATCTAAGTATAGTAATAGCTATGGTTCTATTTTGTATGAATATAAAGGTGAGAAAAAAGTAGAGATTAGCAATCGTTTTGATATTTAATTGGTAGTAGTGCTTAGTCTAACTTAAAAAGTGTTTTATGAGGCAAAAAAAAATACCTTCGTTTAACTTACAGGAAACCCTTATTGTATTGGCAATTATTGGAATTCTATTGCTAATTGCATTACCTAGTTTAATGCCGCTAATTGCTAAGGCAAAAAGTGTTGAAGCACAAACACAGTTAAAAGCAATGTATAATGCACAATCTACTTATAGATATATGCATTCTAAGTTTACTATGGAGGTTAGTGAGTTGGATTTTGAAGCTCCAAAAACAGTAAAAAACAACGGTACAGCTAATTATGAATATCAAATAATTGCTGCCGATAATGCTGGATTTAAAGCAAGAGCACAAGCAATTACCGATTTTGATGGTGATGGAGTATTTAATGTGTGGGAAATTGACGAGTCTGGTAATCCAAAGCAAATTGTAAAAGATTGATTATCGCTATAAAAATAGCGTTGATTGTTTTTCTTGCAGTTATTTTAATTCAAGATTGTAAAGAAAGAGCTGTACATGTGTTACTATTTCCCATTTCAGCGGCTTTATTTATGACTTTGCATTATCATATAGGCAATAAAATGTTGTTTTTAACCTATATTGGGATTAATATGCTTTTGGTATCACTAATTTTACTTGTCTTATTTCTATATAGCAAATTGTGGCTAAAAATAGATTTTATAAATGGTAGCTTTGGATTAGGGGATTTATTTTTCTTTCTTATAATTGCGACAGCCTATCCTACAATATCTTTTATAGTGTTGTTTGTAGGGGCTATCTTTTTTTCATTAATGGCACATTATATTTATAGAAAGAAACAAAAAGCTAAAACTGTTCCATTGGCAGGTTATATGGCATTGTTTTTTGGAATGGTAATCATGATTAGTTTTGTGAAAGGAGACGCGTTATTGTATTTATGGTAGAATCGTATGACATACCAACTAGTTTGTTGCAGCTGGTGAGTGCTGAACAAGCATATCATTATAATATTATTCCTTATAAAAAAGAGGGGGATGTTATAGAGGTATTAACTGATGTTCAAGAAAATAAAATACTTCAAGAAGAACTGGAAATTTTATTGGGCAATCAGATTGTGTTTAAAATAATTAGTAAAGCCGATCTGCAAAAACAGCTTTCAGGAAATTATAGGCAAACAAAAGGAAATGTTAGGGAGAAATTTAAGTATTCTCAGGACTTTTTAGAAAAAATATTAATTACAGCAAAAGAAATAGGAAGTAGCGATATTCATTTTGAACCCTATGAGCATAGCTGTAGGATTAGATTTCGATTGGACGGGAAGCTAATAGAACAATATACCCTTGCGAATAATGATTATCCTGTAATTGCAAATAAGATAAAAATAAAAGCAAATCTTGATATAGCAGAAAAAAGATTGCCACAAGACGGTAGAATTACAATTAAATTTGGTGGTGATGAATTCGATATTAGAGTGTCTTCTTTGCCAACATTGTATGGAGAGAAAATAGTACTTCGGATATTGAGTAGAGATGCTAATAATATTGCATTGGATATTTTAGGATTTAATACAGAGGAGTTGAGTACCTATCTGGAGAGTATAAAAAAACCTAATGGAATTGTTTTAATTTCGGGGCCTACTGGATCAGGGAAAACAACAACGCTCTATGCAACATTAAAAGAAATAAATAAAAGTGATACTAATATCTTAACAATAGAAGATCCAATAGAATATACATTAGAAGGGGTTAATCAGGTGCAGTTAAAAGAAAATATTGGACTAGATTTTGCCACCGCTTTGCGTACTTTTTTAAGACAAGATCCTGATGTTATTATGGTAGGGGAAATTAGAGACGAAAAAACAGCCAATATGGCAATTAGAGCTTCTTTAACAGGGCATCTTGTGCTTTCTACTATTCATACCAATTCTGCTTGGGCTACAGTTTCTAGGCTTATAGATATGGGGGTGCCTCCGTTTTTAATTGCAAGTACACTTAATGTTAGTGTGGCGCAACGTTTGGTTAGAAAATTATGTACTAATTGCAAAAAGGAAGTTAAGGTTGATGTAGCAGTTTTTCCTAAAAACTTTATAATCCCTTCAGAAATAACGACTCACAATATAGCGGTAGGATGCAGCACATGTTACCAGACAGGGTACCAAGGAAGAAAGGCGATTTACGAGATCTTGCCGATCACAAAAGAGATTACAACGTTTATCAAAACAAATGAGTTGGAAATTGATAATTATTTAAAGGAACATAACATAGCAACATTAAAGACAAATGCTATTGCACTTATTGCGCAAGGAGTAACTTCAGTAGAAGAAGTATATGCTTTATTAACAGATTAATAGAAATGAAGAAAAAAATTGTACTACTATTTTTTGTAGCTTTTATAGGTCTTGCTAGTGGACAAAATAATGATCGTCTTCAGCAAATTAGAACTAGATTAGAGCTTATTGCCAATGATAATGACGGTTTAAATGAAAAATTAAAAACACAGGTAAATATTAACAATGTTAATTTGCAAAACTTTTTAATTGGGGTTTCCAACTTGCATAAAATAAATCTTAATGTGGATCCATCATTAAGTACAATTAATATTGTCAATAATTTCGCAGATGTAAGTCTTGTAGATCTTTTTGTCTTTTTATGTAAAGAATATAATTTAACTATAGATTTTACTGGGGCAATAATGTCAATAAAAAAATATCAGGAGCCAGTAGTATTACCAGCAGGCCCTCCTTTGATTGTTGATTATGATAGTTTTAATGATCATATTTCTATAGATGTTAAAAGTCATTCTGTAGCACAAGTTTTTAGAGAGATAATGAACAAATCAGATAAAAATCTGTTGTTTTCTAAGGCGATAACTCAAATGCAATTACAGGTATATTTGAAGAATGTGTCATTTGCAACTGCTATGGAGCAAATAGCTGCTACAAATAACTTAAGCTATAGCAAATCTGATGATGGTTTTTATTTATTCGATACACGAATAGCTTCCAGGGAAAGAAGTACTGGAGCAAGGTTGGTTCCAAGAAATACTAGAGATTATGAAGTCTTAGATACTTTGCGAAGAACATTAAAGGTTAATTTTAATAAAACACCAATAGCATCAGTTGTTGCTGATATTGGTTATGATTTAGGGCTTAATATGTATTATGCAACTAGTTTGGAGAATGCAGGAGCCTTAACTTTTAAAACCAATATGATATCATTTGATGATTTATTGGTTAAAATATTTGAAGGAAACCAAAGTCAAAGTAGTGCCGTTGGAAATACCACTAGTACTACTGATAATAGAAATTCGGGATATACTAATTCTCAAGGAAGAAACACTGGTGCTACTTCTGGAGCAAGTCGAAATGGATCTGGTTTTACATTCAAAAAAGAGGGAAATGTATACTTTTTTGGAACGCAAAACCAATTAAGTGTAAGGACAATGGAAGTTGTGCAATTAATGCATCGTGCAATTGAGCTTTGGGGAGATCCTTCTGGAGGATCTGGAGGTTCAAGAAGTAATCAGTCCAGAAACACTAATAATCGATCTTCGTTCAATAATAGTAGTCAGAATGGTAATTTTCAAAATCAAGGTTTAAACGGAAGAGGGAATTCTGGCTATTCTAATCAGACAACGAGCCCTATTTCTAATAGATATAGCCCAACTAATACAAAATCCGATACTTTTGATAGTATTATTCCAGACGAGATAAAAGAAGGGCTAGATATTAAAATTGACTATGAACTGAATAGCTTTTTAGTAACAGGTTCTGCTGCAAATGTAAATAGGTTTAAAAATTTCATTAGAAAAATAGATAGACCTGTTCCCTATGTGCTTATAGAGGTTATGATTGTTGAAGTTAACAAATCTGCGGTTGTAGAAACTGGAATTAGTTGGGGTATTGGCAAGGAAGCGGTAGAGACCCAAGGAGCTATTTTTCCATCTGCTGATGTTACATTTGGAGCTAAAACAATCAATAGGATAATTGGTGGTTTTGATGGTTTTGGATCTTTTAATGTTGGGAGTGTAATTCCCAATTTTTTTGCTAAAGTAAAAGCTTTGGAAGAGAGCGGTAATATAAAAATAAGATCTACCCCTAAATTATCAACATTAAATGGACATAGAGCACACATGTCTATTGGAGAAACTACCTATTATGTGGTTACTCAACAAAGTTATTATGGGTCTCAAATACCGCAATCTTCTGAGATAAAAAACTATGAGCCTATTCATGCAGAGTTAGGCCTTAGTATTAAACCTATAGTGTCAGGAGATGGCCAGGTAACATTAGATATTAATGTGGTACAGTCAGATTTTAACGGGAAACGAATTGATAAAGAAGCACCTCCAGGTTTAAATTCAAGAGAGTTTAGTTCTATTATAAGAATGCGAGACCAGGATGTAGCCGTTTTAGGTGGTTTGGAAGAAAAAAAGAAAAATGATTCTGGAAGTGGAGTGCCTCTATTGTCTAGAATTCCGATAATCAAATGGTTGTTTAGCTCAAAGAAAAGAGAAGATTCTAAAAGAAAATTAACCATAATTATAAAGCCAACTATTATTTATTAATGTTGAAACAAGCAATTAGATATCTAAAAAATGGGAATGATTTTGTCGGACTTGAAGTTTGTCAGGTTGATGATATCGTCTATTATTTTGTGGTTCTTTTTCAGAGAAAAAAGGATGAAATCGTATTTGGAGATAGGTTTCGTTTGGATGATATCGCTGAGCTTGAAGGGTTAAATTTAAAGGGAAGGCCCTTGTTTTTGGTTGTTAACACAAAACAAGTGTTGAGTAAAGTGGTAACGACACCTCATAAAGGTTCTATTTTACATGCAGCTTTTCCAGATATTAATTTAAATGAGTTTTATTACGCAGAAGCTGTTAAAGGTGCTGTCGCAGTGTGTAGAAAAACAGTAGTGGATAAATTGATTGCTGAATTGAAAGAATTGAAACTAAGTGCAGTGGATGTTTTTCTTGGGGTTACCTCATTACAAGTATTGATTCCTTTTCTTTTGTCTAAAGAGGTTAAAATATCTAATTCGCAAGTTGAAATTCAGGAAGAGCATTTTTTGAGGATTCAGAAAGGTAATATGCTTAATCAAATGGAGTATCAAGTTAATGGTATCGATTTGTTAAGTACAGATCTTTTGGCTTTTTCAGGTGTTTTATCAAATATTACAGCTGCTAATGAGATTGAGAGTAATTTAAAAGAACAAGTTGCTGTACTGAAAGATTTTTTTGAACAGCAACGTATTTTTGGATTGAGTTTGAAGGCAGCTATAGGAATGCTGTTATTGCTGCTTTTGGGGAACTTTTTTTATTTTGACTTCTATTTTGGAGAAGTGGAAAAAATGCAGCAAGATTTTGATGTAAGTAAACTTCAGAAAAAGCATTTAAAATCAGCATTTCAACGTGTAAAAAATAAGAAAGAGAAAGTAGAAAAATTATTATCAGCCTCTTCGTCTAAAAACGCATTGCTTTTAGATAAAATTGCAATATCAATACCCGGGAGTATTATTTTGAATTCATTAGTGTTTCAACCCTTGTTGTTAAATGTTAAGAAAGGCAAAGAAATTGAAGTAGAAGAAAATGAAGTATCGATTGAAGGGATATCAAAAGATAGCGAATTGTTTTCTAGATGGGTTGCTGAATTAGAACAGTTTAATGGAATTGCTACCGTAGCAATAAAGGATTATGATTATAATACATCGTCAACTTCTACATTTTTAATCGTTTTAATGCTTAATGATGAACTTTAAACAAAAAAATATAATTTTAGGGATAAGCGTTTTTATAGCATTGATATTGAGTTATTATTTTGCAATAGAAAAAACAATGGAAGTTAAAGAGCGGTATTCAACGCTGAAAAAAGAAGAGGTAATTTATAAGAATATCCCTAAAAAAATATCTGAAATTAAAAGAGAAGAAGTGTATTACGATTCTATTTTAAAACATTTAAATATTGGAGCTACTTCATTGCAAAATAATTTACTAAATGTAATAACAAGCGAAGCTAAAAAATTAGAACTTAAGGTTATTGATTTTAATGATCCACATGTGTTTCAAAGTAAAGAGAAGTTGCCAAGAAATACGTTTATACTAACGGTAGAAGGGGATTATGTTGCTACCTTAAAGCTAATATATGAGCTCGAACAAAATTATTCTTTTGGAGAGATTATAAATATCAGTTTTAAAAAAGAAATAAATTATAGAACTCGAAAAAAGTACCTACGTACCACATTAATGATACAAAATATTGGCTAATGAAAAATATATACACAGCAATTTATAAAGGAATTTTAGTTCTAAGTGTCATCACACTTTATAGCTGTTCAATTTTGTATAACGATCAATCGGCATATACAAAGACAATTAATACAGTTGAATTGGGAAAAATTGGTAGCGTTCATAAATCTTTTGGAAAAGCAAAGCAGTTTATCCCACAGGGAACGCCAATTTTGGAAGAGAATGTTAGAGTGCATCTTGCAAAATTGCCATTTAATAAATACACAATAAAAAAGTATAATGTGCATGTTAGAAGAGTGATGGCGGACCACACAATTAATTATGTTGATTCCATTGCAGAAAAGCCAAAATTTTTTACCGCTGTGATTTCTGATAAGATTAAAATGGTTTCTATTCTTAATCAAGAAAAAAACACAGCAATTGTGGATTATTTAAAGCTTAAAAATAAGCATGTTATGGTGAGTGAAATTTCGTTTACTGTAACTAAAGAATTGGAGCAAAGTTTAACAGGTGTAGAAGAGGTTTTTTTATACCAGGATGGGCCTCAGAAGCTCGGTTTATCGTTTTTTAAAATGGGAAAGAAGGTAAAAGAAGTTGATTTTTCTGAGATCGCTATTTTTGATTATAAAACCTCAGGGTTTTGTTGGATGTTAAATAAGAGAATGGAGCCTTATATTGGGATGCTTACAAGAGCGGGAGAAGAGTGCCCAGAAGGAGCTAATAATGTGCCAAGTAAATTAGATGTTGATAGAGCGTATCTGAAATTTTAAAAAAAATGGAAAAATATAAAACTAACAAATATATTGCCTTTCTTGTTGTACTACAACTTTTTAGTTGTCAAGAAATATTGGAGGTTCCAGATATTTCTGATTTAGAGACCACAGCAGTAGCGCCTTTAGAAGGTGCTGTGGTAGAAAAAAATACCGTTACTTTTACTTGGAATGCTGTTTCTGATGCTGAAAATTATGTACTACAAGTAGCTAGTCCGAGCTTTAAAAATGCTGCTCAGGTTGTAGTTGATAGTACTATGGCTGTTACGACGTTTACTAAAGAATTGCTACCTAGTACATATGAATGGCGAGTAAAAGCGATAAATTCTGCTTATGAAACAGCATATACAACCAATAGTTTTCTGTTGTTAAAAAATAAAGATTTTGAGACCAGTACTGTATTGTTACAATTGCCAGAAGAGAATTATGCAACTAATGTAAAAGATGTTACTTTCTCATGGGAGGAAGTTGTTGATGCCTCTGAATATAGATTTCGAATTTTAAAAAATAGTGAAGCTATAATTGATGAGACCGCAGTAGAGCTGAGTGTGAAAAAAAGTTTAGAAGAAGGGGTGTATCAATGGCAGGTAAGAGGGCAAATAGCAATAGCAAATACATTGTATACCACCAGAGCTATCATTGTTGATCTAACTGTTCCGAATACTCCAGTATTAAGTAGTCCGGCAAATAATGAGTCAACAACAGATACTACAATAGATTTTACATGGACTAGAGAAGCAATTAGTGGAAGTAATGAAAAAGATGTTGTCTATATTTATAGTGACGAGGCGCTTACTGTATTGGTAAAAGAAGGAGAGGCAGAGAGTTTAGCTTATCAAACAACCTTAAGTGCAAATACCTACTTTTGGATTGTGAAATCTTTTGATGCAGCAGGCAATGAAAGTGAGGTTAGTAATACTCATAAGTTAATAATTAATTAGTATTATCTTGAAAGGAAAACGGAATATATACTTGCTATTGATTTTGGTTCTAGTTGTTTGGGGACTCATAGGATATCGGATATTAAGTACGCTAAATCCTGATGAAGAACAAGTTTTAGATGCTGTTGGTGTAAATTCCAAGGTTATAAATGTTTTTAAAGAGAAAGATACTTTTAGTATAAAAGCAAGCTATAGAGATCCTTTTTTGGATAAATTTGTAAATAAAAAGCAACAGAAAAGTACAGTAAAAAGAAAAGTAAAGCCAAAAATAGTTGTTCCCGAAATTTCGCTACGGTATACTGGTACTTTAGGAGGGGTTAATACTGTTGATCGCATTTTTTATGTCTACATAGAAGGCGTCCAGTATTTAATGAAGCTTGGTGATGAAATTAAAGGCGTTAAATTGATAAAAGGAAACGCGAAAGAAATTACCATCCGAAACAAAAGAAAATCTAGAACAATATTGATAGATAGATGAAAAAAAGCAACAGGGTAAGAGGTGGGGCGCTTCAGTTTGTGCTTTTTGTAGGGATGGTTATTGCTATTCTTTTAGCTTCTTTTGTTGTGTTAACATATGTACAGTTAAAGTTTAAAAAACAAACAAGTGTTGTTGTCAATGTTGTGAAAAATGCAGATTTAGGCTTCTCGTATGCATTTAATAATAAGTTGAAGATAAATGATACCACAGTAATTTCTGATTTAACTAGTGAAGGAGGAAATTTAAAACTGCATAGTTCATACTGGGGTGGGTATCAAAAGGTAATAGTAGTGTCTAGTTTTAAGAAGCAGGTCTTTAAGAAAAGTGCTTTTATTGGAGAGATTATCAAGAAAAAGGATAGACCAGCACTCTATTTAAAAGATAATAATAGGCCCCTGGTTGTGGTTGGTAATACTAGAATTAGTGGTAATAATTTTCTGCCAAAACAAGGAGTAAGGCCTGGTAATATTGCTGGAGTGTCCTATTATGGTGATGTTCCTGTTTATGGAATAAAAAAGAGTAGTAAAGCCCAGTTGCCAAAAGTTAACTTGGAACAATTAAGTGCTATTCAGTCGGTAGATAAGATGAGTTCGCAAATTGGTGCTAATCAGATTTTAGAGTTGAATTCTGCTAAAGAACATGAAAATTCTTTTTTAGAACCAGAAAAATATAGTATTCAGAGTGGAGCGGTTTACCTTTCTGGAGTTTCAATTGTGGGAAATATCATCATTATTTCAAAAACGAGCATTACTGTTGATAGGACAGCAAATTTAAAAGATGTGATTTTGATTGCTCCGAAAATTATAATAAAAGATAATGTAGTGGCTAATTTTCAGGCTTTTGCAAAAAAAGAAATTAAGGTGGGCAAATCTTGTGAATTGAGATATCCTTCTGCTTTAGTTTTGGATGTGGATAAAAGAACTGATAGAGAGGTTTTTTCTATTTTCATTGCGGAAAGAACCATTGTAAGAGGTCAGATATTGTATTTAGAGAGAGAAACAGAAGAAAAACGTCCAGTTTTTAACCCAAATATAGTTTTGGAAAGTAAAACTAAAATAGAAGGTGAGGTTTATTGCCAGGGTAATGTTGAGCTTAGAGGAAGTGTATATGGGTCTTTGTATGCTAATAACTTTATCGCTATGAGAGCTGGAGGTATTTATCAGAACCATATCTTAGATGGAGAAATATTAAGTAATTCCCTCTCTGAGAAATATGTGGGTTTAACTTTTAAAGGAAGTAAAAAGGAGGTGATGAAATGGCTGTATTAAAAGTAAAATCATCTACCTTAATGGAAACCTTAGTAGCAACAATACTAATTGTTATTATTTTTGTTGTGGCGAGCTTGGTGCTTAATAATTTGTTTAAAGTTCATGTGAGTCAGAATACAATGGCTATTGAGGCTCATTTGTCCAAATTAGAGTATAGAACACAGTATGAAAACATAAAACTGCCTTATAACGAAGTATATGAGCAATGGAATATTACAATTGTATTAGAGGATAAAAAGAGGAATAGGTATAAGGTGGAAGCCGAGCATTCCAGAACAGCAAAAGTATTAGAGCGTTTTTTGATAATAACTACTAGTGATGAAAAAAATTAAATCTTTTACAATTAATGAGATGTTAGTAGTGCTTTTGCTAACTGCAATTGTTGTTGGTTTGGCTTTTTCAATATTGAATTTGGTAAAAAAACAAATAGGAGGTATTTCTGAAAACTATAGTGAAATTACAAGAATGCAATTGTTAGAACAGTCATTATGGGTGGATTTGAATAGCTATAGAGAGATTTATTATAATGAGAAGGATAGAGAGATTTTGTTTTCTCACGAAATAAAAACGATAAGTTATAAAATAGGAGTAAATGAAATCGTAAAAGAAAGCGATACTTTTTTATTGAAAGTAGCTAGCAGTCAATTTTATTTTAATGGAAAAAAAGTGACTAGCGGAAAGATAGATGCTATTGAGTTAGAGTTGGGAAAGGATAATGTATCTAGACCTATATTTTTATATAAAAAAAATGATGCAAGTATATACGTGAACAATGGCTTTTGATTTAAAAAAAACAGCAGATACTTCTGAAAAAAGAAGTAGTAATAAAAATATTTCGGAATTATTAAAAACGGAAATTACGCTTTTTGGTAATTTTTTTTCAAATAAGAAAAAGGAAGATTTTTATACAGAAATAAGTGTTTTGCTAAAAGCTGGCATAACATTAAAAGAAGCTGTTACGCTTATTGGTGAGAATCAAAAAAAAGAAAAGTTCACCATTTTTTTTAAAGAAATCACTGATGAATTAGTACAAGGAAATAGTTTTTCAGAAATAACAAATAAACGTGATGAGTTTTCTGATTATGAATATTATTCTCTTAAAATAGGAGAAGAAACAGGTGCTTTAGCTGCAATTGCGAAAGAGTTAGGTGTTTTTTATGCAAGAAAGAATGAACAAAAAAGAAACATAATTAGTGCGCTTACTTATCCAGTAATAATTTTTTCTACTGCAATTTTAGTTGTTGTTTTTATGCTAAAAATGGTTGTACCTATGTTTCAAGATATTTTTAATCAGAATAAGGTTGAGCTTCCTGGTTTAACAAAATTTATCATATCAGCCGCTGATTTTATAGATAGTTATGGTCTTTTTGTGCTAGTTTTTTGTGCGGTACTTATAGCGGGTAGAGGTTTTTATGTAAAAAAACAATGGTATAAAAAGTATTCGCATTATGGTCTGTTGAGGGTTCCGGTATTAGGTAGTTTTGTAAGAACAGTGTATTTGGCACAGTTTACTCAAGCTATGTCACTGCTTGTCGCTTCAAAGGTTCCAGTATTGAAAAGTATTCAGTTGGTCAATAAAATGATTGATTTTTATCCACTTCAAGAAGTACTCAATAGAGTAGAGAAAAGTATTGTTAATGGGAAGACATTGTCAGAAAGTATAGGTAAATCTAAGGTTTTTGATTATAAATTTACATCCCTAATAAAAGTAGCTGAAGAAACCAATCAAACAGAATTTATATTCCAGCGTCTAAATATGCAGTATCATTCAGAAATACAGCAGAAATCAAAAATGTTGTCTGCAGTTTTAGAGCCATTAATAATTGTTTTTATAGGAGTATTGGTAGGTGTTATTTTGGTAGCAATGTATTTGCCAATGTTTAAATTGAGTAGTGTATTGGGATAGGTTAAAACAACATGCACTAAAACCCAATCTAAACCAACATTATAATTACGCTCAGTTTCTGGATTTAACCATTCCTCTAAAAATTCTATTATCTTTGTAAAGCTAATGCTATAAATTGGCAATAACCAATAATTGATTATGAACGAGAATTTGGATGCTACGGGAACTAATTTTTCTCCCGAAGAGGTTGATATTGAAAAAGCATTGCGTCCACTCTTGTTTGAGGACTTTGCAGGACAGGATCAGGTATTAGATAATTTAAAAATATTTGTTGAGGCTGCTAAACAAAGAGAAGAAGCGTTAGACCATGTTTTGTTTCATGGGCCTCCAGGATTAGGGAAAACTACGCTAGCTTATATTTTAGCAAACGAACTTGAAGTAGGTATTAAGGTTACTTCTGGCCCTGTTTTGGATAAACCAGGAGATTTAGCTGGATTATTAACAAATCTAGAAGAAAGAGATGTGCTTTTTATTGATGAAATTCATCGATTAAGCCCTATCGTAGAAGAATACTTGTATTCCGCTATGGAAGATTATAAGATTGATATTATGATCGAGAGTGGACCTAATGCCCGTACAGTTCAGATCAATCTTAATCCTTTTACTTTGGTAGGAGCAACAACACGATCTGGGTTGTTGACAGCGCCAATGCGAGCACGTTTTGGAATCAATAGCAGATTACAATATTATTCTACAGAATTATTGGCAACTATAGTAGAACGAAGTGCTTATATTTTAAAAGTGCCAATTACCATGGAAGCAGCAATAGAAATTGCAGGGAGGAGTAGAGGTACGCCAAGAATTTGTAATTCATTATTAAGACGTGTACGTGATTTTGCGCAAATAAAAGGAAATGGAAGTATAGATATTGCTATTGCCAAATATGCGCTAAAAGCTTTGAATGTTGATGCACATGGCCTAGATGAAATGGATAATAAAATACTAACCACCATTATAGATAAATTTAAAGGTGGTCCTGTAGGGATTACTACAGTAGCAACAGCAGTATCGGAAAGCCCAGAAACAATAGAAGAAGTATATGAACCTTTTTTGATTCAGCAAGGTTTTATCATAAGAACACCAAGAGGAAGAGAAGTAACGGAGGCAGCATATAAACATTTAGGAAGAGTAAAAGGGCCAACACAAGGCGGCTTATTTTAGTCTCTTTCGAGTTTGTTTTTAGAGATTTACTTCGGCTAAGTTTTTTTGGTAAGAAGTGATATCTTTTGATGATTAATGGGAGAGATTAATTTGTTTTAGCTGTTTTAAGAATCTTTAAATATTTTGAATCATTGAATTTTTTAAATGAAACAATATAACTATCCAAAAGCAATTCCGATTGCCAAATTATTGAAAATCTCTTCTAAATTTGCCAAAAATCCCATTCCATTTCAGAAGCAGTTTTTTGATGAATATGGAGATACCATAGCTATAAAAAAAATTGGAGGAAAACGCATTTTACTAACTAGAGATTTAGAGGTAGCAAAACATGTGTTGCAAAAAAAGCATAAAATTTATGATAAATCCGAAATTCAAAGCAAGCATTTAGCAAAGTATATTGGCTACGGTTTATTAACCTCTAATGGTTCGTACTGGAAGCAGCAACGACGATTGATACAACCTGCTTTTCATAAAGAAAAATTGAAGCGTCTAGTTGTAATTATCGACGCTAGTATCAAGAAGCAGTTGACAGATGTGAAAACAGATGTGTATGTAGATGTGTATTCGATGATGAATCACCTTGCGTTTAAAGTAGTAGCGCAGTCTTTATTTCATTTTTCAATAGGAGAAGAAACAAGTAAAAGGTTGCAGCTTATTATTGAAGAATTACAGAAATTTGTGGTGTTAGAATTAAGAAAGCCTCATCTAGCATGGTATTTTAAATTAAGTGGAGCAATTAAACACCATAAAAAACTAGCAGAAGAAAGTCGCGTTATTATTTTAAGTATCATAGAAGAAAGAAGAAACTCTAAGGAGAGTCATGACGATTTACTGGATATGTTACTGCAATCAACTTATGAGGACGGATCAGGCATGACAAACGAGCAACTAATAGATGAAATATTAATTCTGTTTGTTGCTGGGCATGAAACTACGGCAAATTCGCTCACGTTTACATTGGGTTTGTTAGCAAAATATCCAGAAGAAGTGCAACATGTACGGAAAGAAACGAAAGGAATTACAGAACTGTCTGTTTTTGAGCAATTGGGACATTTGCAGCATACTAAACATTGTGTTGAAGAAAGTTTACGTTTGTATCCACCCGCTTGGATTACGGATAGGGTGAATACTGAAGATGATCAGATTGGTGATTATAAGTTGAAAAAAGGAACTTTAATTGGGGTTTCTATATATGAATTGCATAGAAATATCAAATACTGGGAGAATCCAGATGCGTTTATTCCAGCGCGGTTTAATGGATTCAAAGCCCAAAAAACACCAGAAGCATATATGCCATTTGGTGCTGGGCCAAGACTTTGTATTGGCAATAGTTTTGCGATGTACGAAATGATGTTGACGATTCAGGAAATTGTTAAAAAGTTTGATTTGCAGTTGAGTCCCGATGGATTTTCGTATAATCCACTAATAACCTTAAGACCCGTTGGGGTAAAAGTGAAATTTACAAAATTAGGTTAATAATGAGCGGTATCCATATCAAATGATTACTAAAACAGAATAAAAAAGGGAAGAAATTAATAGTTTCTTCCCTTTTTTAACGTAATAAATTTGCTCTTATTTTAGAATCGCATTTTCATCAGAAAATCTTTTATAGCTAAAATAAATAGCTCCTAATGCAAAAGCAACTAGAGATATAAATATGGCGCTGTATTGAAGCATATTGATCGTGCCTGCCATAACCTCTTTTACACCAAGTCCAATATTTAGGACAGGTATAAATACTGTGGTCCAGTTAAGTGTTATTCCAGGCATCATTGCTAATACCAATGGCATAATAATGAACATAATTATAGGAGTGGCTTTACTTTGTGCTTCTTTAAAAGATGTGGCACTTGCAACCAATGCAATTATTAATCCTGATAAAAATAAAGAGAAAGGAATTAATAAAAGCAGAATTAAACTCACCGATTGAAAGCTCAACATTTCACTAATTACCGTTTTAAAAGAATCAGGAATATCATTTATAAGCTGAAGTCCAGCAACTAGTCCTAGTAAGTTTAGAATAGCAGGAATAAAACCTAATAATGAAGCTACAACAGATTTTCCAAGTAAAATTTTAAATTTAGAGATTGGAAGAGAAAGTGTAGTTTCAATTGTTTTTCTTTCTTTTTCACCAGTAACCAAGTCAATTGCAGCGAGTAAACATCCTCCCCACATGGTTAATATAAAAAGATAGGGAATAAAGCCGCCAATACGTTTTCCGATCACCTCTTTTTGCTCGCCAACTTCAATATAGTTTTCTTTAAAAGGCGTCATTTTTTGAATTGGAATCTGAAGCAATGCAATTCGTTTTTCTTTAAGCTGAGTATTGTAGATTGTAATCAGGTTGGCAACACGATCATTAACATTTTCTTTTGATCCGTTACGATAGATCTTAACTTCACTGGTAGCTAAGCTGTCCATTTGAGTATTCCAATCGTTTGGGAAAACAACCGCAATTTGTATGCTTTCTTCGTCAATTAAGGCTTTAAAATCATTAGCCTCACTATCAGTATAGGTAGTGATTTTGTTTAAAGTATCGTTATTAACCAGTTTTATAAAAGAATCAGGAGCATTAACTAATCCAATTTTTATTTCTTTTTCTTGTTCATTCTTTTGAACCATTTTGGTTATTTTAATAGCACCAAACATGATGATAGGTACTAGTAAAGTAGGTAAAATGATAGAATTAATAATTGTTTTTTTATCTCTTAAAAGCTCGGTAAGCTCTTTCTTTATAATTATAAATAAATCTCTCATTTTTAAGCTTCTTTTATACGATTAATAAATTCTTGAGTAAGATTTACTGCTTTCATTTCGTTTTTGAAATTTTCAAAAGTATTGTTGTAGATTATAGATCCGTTATTAATTATGGCAAGATCGTCGCATAATAAATCTACCTCACTCATAATATGTGAGGAAAAAATAACGGTTTTGTTGTTTTCTTTTGATTCTCTAATCAGGTCAATAATATTTACAGCAGTAATAACATCAAGTCCTGAGGTAGGCTCATCAAAAATTAATACTTCAGGATCATGAATAAGTGTTCTTGCAATAGATACTTTTTGTTTCATACCTGTACTCATTTGTCCAACACGTTTTTTTCTAAACTCGTTAATGCCTAGTTTTTCAAAGAGGTATTCTTTGCGTTCTTTGAGCTGTGTTTCTGGTATTCTGTATATTTTCCCAAAAAACTCAATCGTCTCATCAGGGTTTAAGCGTTCGTAAAGACCAGTAGAACCTGTTAAAAAACCAATTCTTTTTTTTACTTCATCTCCACTATTGCTAAGGTCAACATTATCTACAATTGCGGAGCCTGATGTTGGATTGATAATTCCAGCAATCATTCTTAATGTAGTGGTCTTTCCAGCTCCATTAGGGCCTAAAAGAGAGAATATACGTCCTGGTTTACATTCAAAAGAAATATTATTTACGGCATTTACCGTAGTTGATTGTTTCTTAAATCCTTTTTTGGTAGTAGAAGTAAAGGATTTGGTTAGATTTTTTATCTGTATCATATTGTGTGTTAATTTGATATACTCTGTTAGTGTCTAGAATTCTAAAATGTTACATTATTTTTATAAAAAATGGAAGATGGCATGTTTTCAAAAGTATTTTCTAGGGATAATTGTATCTTGGCAGAGAGAAAAAAGTGATGATTTCAAGAGAGAAATATAGTAGTATGATAAAAGAAGAGGCAAAACGTCTTGGGTTTTTATCTTGTGGTATTTCCAAAGCAGCATTTTTAGAAGACGAAGCTCCTCGGTTAGAGACTTGGTTGGAAAAAAATATGCATGGCGAAATGCGTTATATGGAAAATCATTTCGATAAACGTTTAGATCCTACAAAATTGGTGGATAGTGCTAAGAGTGTAGTATCATTATCCTTGAATTATTTTCCATCTGAAGATCAAAATCCAGATGCTCCTAAGATTTCAAAGTATGCCTACGGAATGGATTACCATTTTGTAATAAAAGATAAGCTAAAAGAATTGCTTTTTTTTATAGAAGAGCATATAGGAGAAGTTGGTGGTAGGGCATTTGTAGATTCTGCTCCAGTTCTGGATAAAGCTTGGGCAGCAAAATCTGGATTAGGCTGGGTCGGTAAAAATTCCAATTTAATAAGCAAACAAGTAGGATCCTTCTTTTTTATTGCGGAACTAATTTTAGATATCGATTTGGAATACGATGGTGTAGCTACAGATCATTGTGGTTCTTGTACCGCTTGTATAGATGCTTGTCCTACAGAAGCAATTGTTGATCCCTATGTGGTAGATGGAAGCAAGTGTATTTCGTATTTTACTATAGAATTGAAAGAGGCGATACCAACACATATGCAAGGCAAGTTTGATGATTGGATGTTTGGTTGTGATATTTGCCAAGATGTTTGTCCGTGGAATAAGTTTTCGAAACCACATAATGAACCTTTGTTTAATCCAAATCCGGAACTACTAGCAATGTCAAAAAAAGATTGGAATGAAATTACTCAGGAGGTTTTTACTAAGGTCTTTTCGAAATCAGCAGTAAAGAGAACAAAATTTATTGGTCTACAGCGCAATATTAATTTTCTAAACAATGAAAAAATAAAATAGCCGTTCTCGTATTTTTGCTTTGAACAATTCAGTACAATCAAGTAGATTCTCTTTTAATAATATAAGTTGGTAAAATAATATGTTTATGTTTAACAAGCGTATTGTTTTTAATATCATCAATTTCATTTAATAAAAGTTCAGCCGCTTTTGCTCCGATGTCATGGGCAGGTTGGTGTACTGTAGTCAAAGATGGGGTAACAACGGAAGACATAAACCAGTTGCTAAAACCACAAACAGCGATTTTTCCTGGAACCGCAATTTTTTGCTCATTAAGATATTTAATGATTCCAATAGCTACTACATCGGTAACTGCAAATACTGCATCAATGTCCTTATGTTCTTGAATTAGTTTTTGCGCATTTTCATAACCATCATTGAAATCTTCATTATTATCGCAGGTATACACTAGCGAATCATCAAAAGGAATGTCAGCATTTAAGAGTGCTTTTTTATAACCTTCAAATCGATCTCTAGAATTTTGAGGAGTACTGCCTCCTCTAAAATGTGCAATTCTTCGGTATCCTTTTTCAATAAGATGATTTACTGCTTCATAAGCGGCTAACTTATCATCAATCCTAACTTTTGAACAGGAAAGAGAAGTTTCAATTTTATCAAATAAAACCAATGGTATGTCATTATTGATGATTTTTTTGAGGTGAACAATTTCTTTGGTTTGATTAGAAAGAGACATTAAAATACCATCAACTCTTTTGTTGATAAGCAAATTTACTTGTAGTTTTTCTAGCGATATACGTTCATTAGATTGCAGAAGAATAACTAAATAGCCTTCTTTTTCTGCTTTTTCAATAATGCCATCAATTACTTTTGAAAAAAAATGATGAACCATTGTAGGAATAATTACCCCTATAGTTTTTGTTTCTTGCTTTCTAAGGTTTACTGCAATCTCATTGGGAGAATAATTCATCTTTCTAGCAGTAGAAATAACGAGGTTCTTAGTAGCTTTACTAATATCGGGGTAGTTGTTCAGCGCTTTAGAAACGGTGGTGATAGAAATTCCTAATTCTAATGCGATATCTTTTAAGGTTGTAGCTTCCATGACTAAATTTAAAATATACCCAATTTATGAATAATTGTGAAACTTTAATAATAAAAAGTAGTTACTAAAACGGTTTAGTTCCCATCTAAAACGTTTTAGTAAGATTAAAAATGAACGGTGATTTAAATTTTATAGTGATTTATTATCATCTTGCTTTAGAGTTTAACAAACCAAAGAGAATTATTATATGAGACAAAAAATAACAGTATTAGTATTGTTTCTGGTTTTCGGAGCTTCTGCTCTGATAGCACAGAATAATGCCAGTATTTCTGGAACAGTAAAAGACGCAAGTGGCGAACCAATTCCTGGAGCAAATGTGTTGCTACAAGGAACATTAAAAGGAACCATAACAGATTTTGATGGAAACTATACCATTTCAGAAATCGAAAACGGAACCTATGTGGTTGAGGTTTCTTATGTAGGATTTAAAAACAATACGGTTTCTGTTACTGTTACTGGTGCAGTGAATCAAGATTTTGTTCTGGTGGAAGATCTGTTGTCTTTATCAGAAGTGGTGGTAACTGGTGCTGCTAATCCTAAAACCAAATTAGAGTCTAGTATTGCGGTAACAACAATGGGGGCAAAAGAAATTGAAGCTCAGGCACCAAATAGCACTGCCGATTTGTTACAGGCAATACCGGGATTTATGGTAGAAACGTCTGGTGGGGAAGTTGGAAACAACCTTTTTGCTAGAGGAATTCCTTCAGCTGGGGCATATGAGTATGTACAAATTCAGGAAGATGGCCTACCTGTTTTTGAAGATGGAGCTTTACAGTTTGCTAATATTGATAATTTTTATAGGATAGATGCTACTTTAGGTAGAATGGAAGCTGTTAAAGGAGGTACTGCCTCTATTTTTGCTTCTGGGGCACCTGGAGGAATTATTAACTTTATTTCTAAAACGGGACAGAACGAGTTTAAAGGAGTTACTAAGCTTACTGTTGGGGATTATGGTCTTTTTAGAACAGATTTTAACTTGGGAGGTGCATTTGTTCAAGACAAGTTGTTTTTTAATGTAGGTGGTTTTTATAGAGTAGATAAAGGAGTGAGAGACCCTGGATTTGATGCCAATAAAGGAGGTCAGATAAAATTGAATTTAAAGTATTTATTTGATCAAGGTTATGCTAAAGTCTATTTTAAATATTTAAATGATAGGAATATTTTTTATCAATCTACTCCATTTGTAAAAGATGGCGATAAAGTAAAAGAATATCCTGGCTTTGATGCTAATTACGGAACATTTACTAATGTTAATTTTAGTAAACTTAGAGTACCTCAGTCTGGTGGAAGTTATTTTGAAGCCGATTTAACAGATGGTGTACATCCAGTTTCAACAGCTATAGGCGGTGATTTTAAATTTCGTTTGTCAGATAACATTTCTGTTAAAAATGCTTTTAAAAACACCAATATTAAAATGGATTACAATGCCATATTTGCTGCTCAGTGGATGGGAGATGTTTCTTCACAAAGTCAGATTGAAGGTAATTTTGGTATAGGGACTGGTGATGCAGCATTTACGTATGATGATAATGGTGATGTGCTTTCTTCAGGTACAGAATTGAAAAGAGCAGATTATTGGTTTATTAATAAGGAAATGCAAAATTTTGCCAACAACCTTAGTTTTAATTTTAACCTAGATAAAGTTAATTTAACGGTTGGTCATTATTACTCCAATTGGAAATCTGATCAGTATTGGAATTGGAGTAGCTTTTTGTTAAGTGCTTCTGATAACCCTAGATTGGTAAATGTTGTTGATACAGATAGTGATATGGCACATACATACAATGGTGTTTCTGGAATTTCTTGGTTGCAAAGATCTTCGCAAATTAACGGAACAGTAAATGCTTTATATGTAGATGCCGAGATAGAAATTTCAGATAAATTGACAGGGAATATTGGTTTTAGATATGATAGTGATCGTTATTCTGGTGTTGGAGATCATGGTACTTGGGGTAATGACATTGGAATTTTACCAAATAATACTGCTGATAATGGAGTGAATATTCTTAAAGGTGATTATGTGTATTGGAATTATGATGTTAATGAGCTTTCGTATACTGCTGCTTTAAATTACAAGTTCAATAATAGTATGGCAGCTTATGTAAGACAGAGTCATGGATTTAGATCTCCGATTGAAGAATCGTTTTACGGTCCTGCTGTGGAGAGTGGAGCAGGGTCTGCTGGTTTGGATGGATTAGAGGTAACAAAAGTAGATCAGACAGAGTTAGGTTTTAAATACGCAACACCAAAATTTGCGTTGTTTGCCAATGCTTTTTATATGCAATTAGACAATATTTCTTACCAAGATATAGGTACAGGTGGGTCATCAGAAAAGAAGTTTGCCAATGTAAAAAACTTAGGTTTAGAAATAGAATCAATAGTAAAACTTGGGAAATTAAATTTAAATTTTAATGGAACAATACAGAGTCCAAGATACAAAGGTTATGAAGGTTCTGAATCTGGTTTAAATGATAATAAGGCAAGAAGAATTCCAGACTTTTATTTTACGTTTCGTCCAGATTATAGTATTACCAAGGATATAAATATCTATGTGAAATATGGTTATTTTGGGAAGAAATATCAGGATATTGCTAATAAGTTTGAATTGCCAAGTTTTGGAACCACAAGCATGGGAATGTCATATACATTAGATAATATTAGTTTTAGATTAGATGGGGCTAACTTGTTTAATGTGATAGGATTGACGGAAGCAGATGGATTGGCAAGTGGAGCTGCACCAACAGATGGACAAACATTTATGGGAAGATCTATTCTTGGTAGAACAGTTAAGTTGTCAGTTGCTATTAATTTTTAAAAATATCAGTTGATTTTTTTAATATAAATATTGAGTTAGATATAGGTTGATTAAGGTATAGCTCTTAGGGTTGTATTTTAATCGGCTTAGATATAATACATGGTTGTCTGTTACTAATTAATTAAACATGAAGAATTTTACAGTAAAATTAGCATTATATATCAATTACTTTGTTTTTGCTATTCTGCTTAATAGTGTTGGAATTGTGATTCTAAAAGCACAACGAAACTATGGTGTTAACGAAATTGACGCAAGTATATTAGAGGCTTTTAAAGATTTGCCAATTGCAATAGTTTCTTTTTTAATAGCTTCATTTTTACCTAGAGTAGGTTATAAAAAAGCAATGATGGCAGGGCTGTTTTTAGTTATTATTGGCTGCTTGGTGATGTTTTATGGGAATTCTTTTTTGGCAGCAAAAGTATTGTTTGCCATAGTAGGAGCTTCTTTTGCTATAATAAAAGTAGCTGTTTATGCTGTAATTGGCTTGGTAACAAGTAACGAAAAAGAGCATAATAGCCTAATGAGTAGTATTGAAGGGGTTTTTATGTTGGGTATTGCAACTGCTTATTTTTTATTTCCTTTTTTTAATAATGAGCAGCATCAAGAGGATTGGTTGAATGTGTATTGGTTTTTGGCAGGATTAATAATAGTTTCTATGTTGTTTTTATGGAAAGCAAAGTTCAAAGGAATAACCTTAGAGCCTAGTAAAAGTAGCTTGCTTGAAGACTTTAGTAAGATGTTCGCGTTGTTAAGTAAGTTAATGATTCTGATTTTTATAATCAGTGCTTTTCTTTTTGTAATGGTAGAACAAGGAATTATGACTTGGTTACCTACGTTTTATGATATTGTCCTAGGATTGCCTCAAAATGTGAGTATTATGATGGCTAGCGTGTTGGCTATTTCTTTAGCAGCAGGCAGATTATTAGCTGGTGTTTTAGTAAAAAGAATTAATTGGATTTGGATTCTTAGTACCTGTATTTTATTAGCAATGGCAATGGTGTGGTTTGTATTGCCTAAGACTATTGAGGTAAAGGTAGGTGAGATTTCAAGTTTGTTTGATGTCCCTTTGATAGGTTTTGCTTTTCCGTTGATTGGTTTATTTATTGCACCAATATATCCTTTGTTAAATTCTACTGTTCTTAGTGCTTTGCCTAAGGAACGACATAGTGCTATGACTGGGTTGATAGTGGTTTTTTCTGCACTTGGAGGAACGTTAGGGTCAAGGATTATTGGATGGTTGTTTAAAAACCAAGGTGCCGATCATGCATTTTATTATACGCTAATTCCTATGGTGTTACTGTTAGTTTTATTTTTTATTCTTAAAAAAATGACCCAGAATGCAATTCAAACTGAATAGAAAAGAGACGATAACGCAGTTATTGCTGCAAGAAGATGCAACGGGTGATTGTAAGATAACAATAGAAGATAAAGGAAATAAGTTTTTTGAGATAATTAGTATTGATGGTGTGGTCTTTAAAGTTAAAGGAACATATTATTTAGCAAATCTTTTACAGGAATTAGCATTATCAACAGGAACAGAAGTAATTCTAGAATTATCTAGAATTATAGAAAAACCTGTTGATCGATTGGTGAGGGTTATTCAAGAGTTTTATTGGGATAAATTAACAAGAACTATTGATGCTAAAGGTGTACAAAAGGTTGTTGATGATGAAAAGATGATGGGCGAAAGGTATCGGATTTACGTACCAATAACAGACCCTAAAGCTGTTTCCTATTATCGGAATTTTGCAAAAAGCAACAATAATATTTCCATAGAAATTCTACCTAAAGATATTACACCAGCATACGTACAGTCAATTAATAATAAGCCTGGAGTATTATCATTAGCATTAAATGATACCGCTACTAAAGGAATTCCTTTTGTGGTTCCTGGAGGAAGGTTTAATGAAATGTATGGATGGGATAGCTATTTTATTAATAAAGGACTATTGCTTGATGAAAAGTGGGAGTTAGCAAAAGGAATGATCGATAATTTAAGCTATCAAATACAACATTATGGTAAAATCCTTAATGCCAATAGAACTTACTATCTGACAAGAACACAGCCTCCTTTTTTTACTGCTATGTTAGTAGAATATATTGATGCATACCCAAAAAAAGTATCTTTAAATTGGTTGAGAAAACATGTAGAAATGGCCATATTAGAATATCAGCAGGTATGGATGCAAACAAAACGATATTCGAATTCTGGACTCAATTGTTTTTATGGAGAAGGGATTGGAATGCCTCCAGAAACAGAAGTAGGGCATTTTGATCATGTATTTGAAAAATATTTTTCTACTACCAATAAAGAACAGTTAAAAGAGGGTATTGAAAAATACCAAAAAAATCCAGAATTATTCAAAGAGCTTGAAGCGTATTTTATACAAGATAGGAGTATGCGTGAGAGTGGACATGATACTACACATAGATTTAAAGATAAATGTGCTCACGTGAATCCTGTGGATTTAAATTCTTTATTATATGCTTATGAGATGGATTTGGCAATGTTGATTGAAGTTTATTTTGAGGATAACTTTAAAGGTGTTAGTGGTACTGTTTATAATGCTAGTTATTGGAGCGAAAAAGCAAACAAGAGGAAAAAAAAGATAGATGAATTGCTTTGGAATCCCAGAAAAGCAATGTATTTGGATTATCAATATGTTGAGAAAGAACAAAATGATTTTGAAGCAGCTTCTACTTTTTATCCATTATGGGCAAAACTAGCATCTAAAGAGCAAGCGGCTAAAATTGTAAAATCACTATTTGATAAATTTAAGAGCAAAGGAGGGATTCTTGGGAGTACCAAGGAAGCAATTGCTTATGTTTCCAAAGATAGCCCAGTGCGACAATGGGATTACCCTTTTGGATGGGCTCCTCATCAAATGTTAATCTGGGAAGGATTGCTAAATTATGATTATAAGTCAGAGGCGGAAGAATTAATTTACAGATGGTTGTGGTTAATTGTAAAAACGGCAGTAGATTACAATGGTTTGATTCCTGAAAAGTTTAATGTTGTTGAAAACACACATAAGGTATTTGCGGAATATGGAAATGTTGGAACACAATTTAAATATGTTCCAGATGGTGGTTTCGGATGGATGAATGCTTCTTTTAAATTTGGGATTTCGTTGCTATCAGAAGAAAAAATAACAATGTTGAATAACCTGATTTCTCCAGAAGAAATATATAAATAGTTTATTGGTGTTGTAGTTGGTTTTTGAGCTGTGTATTTCATATTCTTTTTCCGTTTTTAAAAGGGGTAAGGGTACGAGGTTTTGCTTTTAAAAGAAAAAATAATGCATTTCATGGAGTAAAAAAACAAGTTGCTTAGTGCTTCCTTTAAATTTTAATAATACATTTACCATTGTATTTTTAATGAGCACAATATGAGTAAAGAGATAAGACGAAGAGATGCATTAGTATATCATGCAAAGCCTCAACCAGGAAAGATAAAGATTGTACCAACCAAACCATATGCTACGCAAAGAGATTTAGGCTTAGCCTATTCACCAGGTGTGGCTGAGCCTTGTTTGGAGATAGCAAAAGATAAAGCAAATGTTTATAAATATACTGCCAAAGGAAACTTGGTGGCAATTATTACTAATGGAACTGCGGTTTTAGGACTTGGTGACATTGGCCCAGAGGCGTCTAAGCCTGTAATGGAAGGAAAAGGACTGTTATTCAAGATTTTTGCTGATATAGATGGTATCGATATCGAATTAGATACTAAAGATGTGGATAAATTTGTAGAAACCGTAAAGATAATGGCTCCTACTTTTGGAGGAATCAATCTTGAAGATATAAAAGCCCCTGAAGCTTTTGAGATCGAAAGAAGACTAAAAGAAGAATTAGATATTCCAGTAATGCATGATGATCAACATGGAACAGCAATTATATCTGCTGCTGCAATGTTGAATGCACTTGAGATCATTGGTAAAAAAATAGGTGAGGTAAGGATTGTGGTTAGTGGTGCTGGGGCAGCAGCAATATCCTGTACTAGGTTGTACAAAGCTTTTGGAGCATCTGAAGTAAATATTGTAATGTTGGATAGTAAAGGAGTGATTCGTAAGGATCGTGAGAACCTATCTAAAGAAAAAGCAGAATTTGCTACAGATAGAAAAATAGATACATTAGCTGAGGCAATGGAGAATGCTGATATTTTTATTGGACTTTCCATGCCAGATTTAGTAACTCCAGAAATGTTGTTGAGTATGGCTAAAGATCCTGTTGTTTTTGCAATGGCAAATCCAAATCCAGAGATTAAATACCAATTAGCAATAGATACTAGAGAAGATATTATTATGGCTACAGGAAGATCAGATCATCCTAATCAGGTTAATAATGTACTTGGATTTCCTTTTATCTTTAGAGGTGCTTTGGATGTTAGAGCAACAAAAATTAACGAAGCTATGAAAATGGCTGCGGTAGAAGCATTGGCTTCTTTGGCAAAAGAACCTGTACCAGAACAAGTAAATATTGCTTATGGAGAAACACGTTTGTCTTTTGGTAAAGATTATATCATTCCAAAACCTTTTGACCCTCGCCTTATAGCTCGTGTTCCTCCAGCAGTGGCAAAAGCAGCAATAGCATCTGGTGTTGCTACAGAGCCTATTACAGATTGGGAAAAATATGAAGAGGATTTGCTCAATAGATTGGGGAATGATAATAAAATTGTAAGATTACTTCACGATAGGGCAAAAACAGATCCTAAGCGTATTGTGTACCCTGAAGGAGAGCATTTAGACGTGTTAAAAGCAGCTCAAATTGCTCAAGAAGAAGGAATCGCTATTCCAATTCTTTTGGGGAACGAAACAGTGATAAGAGAGTTGATGAAAGAGCTTGAATTTGATGCTGATGTAACCATAATTGACCCTAAAAAAGAAGGTGAAGACTTAAATAAAGAAGCATACGCAAAAGCATTTTGGGAAACCAGAGAAAGAGATGGAGTTACCATGTTTGACGCTAGAAGACGTATGCGAGAGCGTAATTATTATGCTGCAATGATGGTGAATTTAGGAGATGCTGATGGTTTAATCTCTGGCTATTCTAGAAGTTATCCATCTGTGGTAAAACCAATGTTGGAGCTTATCGGAACAGCAAAGGGAGTGTCTAAAGTGGCAACAATGAACTTGATGTTGACAGAAAGAGGGCCAATGTTTTTATCAGATACTTCTATAAATATTGATCCTTCAGAAAAAGATTTAGCAAAAATTGCTCAGATGACAGCTAGTGTTATTCGGATGTTTGGTTTTGAACCAGTAGTAGCAATGTTATCTTATGCTAACTTTGGGTCTTCCAATAATGAAAAAGCTAGAAAAGTAGAAAAAGCGGTAAAATATTTGCATAAATATCATCCAGACCTTATTGTAGATGGAGAAGTACAGTCAGATTTTGCATTAAATAAAGAGATGTTTAAAAAACGCTTCCCTTTTTCTAAATTGGCTGGAAAAAATGTAAATACACTAATTTTTCCAAACTTAGATTCTGCAAATATCACCTATAAATTAATGAAAGAATTGAATAAATCTGGTTCTATTGGGCCGATTATGCTTGGGTTAAACAAAGCAGTTCATATTTTGCAATTAGGAGCTAGTGTAGAAGAGATCATAAATATGACGGCAGTGGCTGTTTTGGATGTACAAGAAAGAGAGAAAAAAGAAGCTAAAGGTAATTAAGATATGATAGCACATGTTAAAGGAAAACTAGTAGAGAAAAACCCTACGGACGTTGTTATTGAATGCAATGGTGTTGGTTACTTTATTAATATTTCTATGCATACATTCTCTAAAATCACAAATAATGAACAGCTTTCTTTGTTTTGTCATTTGCAGGTAAAAGAGGATTCGCATACACTTTTTGGCTTTATGGAAAAGTCAGAACGTGAGATTTTTAGGTTACTCATATCTGTTTCTGGCATCGGAGCCAGTACTGCAAGGGTTATGTTGTCGTCCTTAACGCCTTTGCAGGTAAAGGATGCGATTGTAATGAATGATGCTGCAACCATACAATCTGTAAAAGGAATTGGGACAAAAACTGCTCAACGTGTTATTTTGGACCTGAAAGATAAAATATTAAAGATTCATAATATTGAAGAATTTTCTTCAATTTCAAACAATACAAACAGGGATGAAGCGTTATCTGCTTTAGAGGTTCTTGGGTTTGTTCGTAAGCAATCAGAGAAGGTTGTAGACAAAATCCTAAAGACAAATTCTGAATTAAGTGTAGAAGAGGTCATAAAAGCTGCACTTAAAAATTTGTAAAAAGTTTGAAAAAAATAAAAGTAGTAAGCTCCAATTCTTTTAAAAGAATAGTATTCTTTGTTTTTGTATTGTCTGTAGTGGTAATGCAAGGACAGACTACAGGTACACAACAAGACACCATAAAGAAGCCTGTTTCTTTGGGGACAATTTCTTTAAAAAATCCTAAAAGTGTAGTCTCTAAATATGAATACGATCCTGTTTTAAATAGGTATATTCTTACCCAAAAAGTTGGTGATTTTAATCTCAAACATCCATTAATTTTAACACCTGCTCAATATCAGAAACTGATAGAAAAGGAAAGTATGAATGATTACTTTCATAAAAAGTTGGATGCATATTCAGGAAAAAAAGCAGGAGCAAAAGAAGAACGTAAAAATTTATTACCAAGTTTTTATGTGAATTCTGCTTTTTTCGAGTCGCTTTTTGGAGGTACTAATATTGATGTTGTTCCTCAAGGATCTGTAGCAATGGATTTGGGTGTTATTTATCAGAAAAATGATAATCCTGCACTTTCACCACGAAATAGAAGTAATATTTCTTTTGATTTTGACCAGCGAATAAGTTTAAGCTTACTTGGTAAAGTAGGTGAACGTTTACAGGTTACTGCTAACTATGATACCGAAGCTACTTTTGATTTTCAAAATTTAATAAAATTAGATTATACACCTACAGAAGACGATATTATTCGTAAAATAGAAGTGGGTAATATTAGTATGCCTTTAAATAGCTCTTTAATTACGGGAGCACAAAGTTTATTTGGTGTTAAAACCGAATTGCAATTTGGTAGACTTACAGTTACTGGAGTGTTTTCAGAACAACGCTCACAAAATAGAACCGTAGTAGCTCAAGGTGGTGGAACTGTAAATGAATTTTCTTTCTTTGCAAGAGATTATGATGAAGACAAACACTTTTTCTTAGCGCAGTATTTTAGAGATAATTACGATAAAGCTTTAGAGAATTATCCATATATCAGAAGCCAGGTTCAAATTACCAGAATAGAAGTTTGGGTAACCAATAGAGGGCAGTTAACACAAAATGTTAGAAATGTTGTTGCTATTCAGGATTTAGGGGAATATGATGCTACAAGTTCTGTGTTTCATGCTAAAACTAGAATAACGGAGCAATCTGGTGGAAATCCTCCAGCAGGATTTTTTAATACAAATACAGGTTCTGATAATTCTTTGCCTAGAAACAATGCCAATGATTATGACCCTGCGTTAATAGAAGCCGGTGGTGGTGCGTTAAGCACTGCTATTAGAGATGTGGCAACTGTACAAGCAGGATTTAATGTGCCAGGTTATACGGTAAACCAAGGTTTTGATTATGCTGTTTTAGAAAATGCAAGGAAATTAGAACAAGGAAGAGATTTTGATTTTAATACGCAATTAGGTTATATTTCTTTAAACCAACGGTTGAGTAATGATGAGGTATTAGGTGTGGCTTTCCAATACACCTATAAAGGAGAGGTATATCAGGTTGGAGAATTCGGAAATGGAGGAATAGAAGCTACAGGAGTTGTTAATTCTGGGACTACGACTGAAATTACCAATAATACCTTGGTGTTGAAATTGTTGAAAAGTAATATTACTAGTGTTGCTGATCCAATTTGGAATCTGATGATGAAAAACATCTATTCCACAGGAGCTTTCCAGTTGAGTCAGGAAGATTTTAAATTAAATATATTATATGTAGATCCTACGCCAAAAAATTATATTACGCCTATAGATGAAACTACTTGGCCTAATGGATTGGATAAAAAGGTACTACTAGATGTCTTTAATTTTGATAGATTAAATGCGTATAATGACGTGCAACCTGGAGGAGATGGTTTTTTTGATTACCTACCTGGAATCACTATAGATACGCAAAGCGGTAGAATTATTTTTACTAAAGTAGAGCCTTTTGGGGAGTACATACACGATGTGCTAGGTGCTGGTGATTATCATGATGAAAGTTCGTATAATCCCAATCAGGAACAATATGTATTTAGTTCAATGTATAATCAGACTAAATCAGCTGCTTTAGAGGATGCTGGAAAGAATAAGTTTCAGTTAAACGGAAAATACAAATCCGAAGGGTCTAATGGAATTCCTATTGGTGCGTTTAATGTGCCAAGAGGTTCGGTTAAGGTTACCGCTGGTGGAAGGATCCTGCAAGAAGGTATTGATTATACTGTAAACTATCAAGCAGGAACGGTTCAGATTATCGATCCGGGATTAGAAGCATCTAATGTTCCTATTGAAATCTCTGTAGAGAATAATGCTGTTTTTGGACAGCAGACCAGACGTTTTTCTGGATTTAATATGGAATATAAGTTTTCGGACAAGTTTATGGCAGGTGCCACATTAATAAACTTAAAAGAAAAACCATTAACACAAAAAGCAAATTATGGTACAGAACCGGTAAACAATACCATGTATGGTATTAATGCAAACTATTCAACCGAGGTACCGTTTTTAACGCGTTTGGTTAATAAACTTCCAAATATAGATACCGATGCCGAATCTAATTTTTCTATCAGGGGAGAATTTGCCTATTTACAAGCAAAATCACCTAAAAGTGCAGACTTTAATGGGGAAACAACAGTGTATTTAGAAGATTTTGAAGGCGCACAATCTTTAATAGACATTCGTTCTGCTTTGGGGTGGAGTTTAGCAAGTAAGCCATTGTTTTTTGGAGACTTGACTGGAAGCGCCCCAACCGAAATAGAAAATATAACAAATGGCTTTGGAAGGGCTAAGTTAGCTTGGTATACTATTGATCCTATATTTTATACCAAACAGAGACCTTCAGAAATTAGCGATAGCGATGTGTCTTCCAATCAAACTCGTCGTATATTTATAGATGAAATTTTTCCTGATCAAGATATAGCACAAGGGCAACAGACAGTACAGAATACGCTAGATTTAGCTTATTACCCAAATCAGAAGGGTCCTTATAATTTAGAGAAAAACACCGATTTTGATGCCGCTGCTTCGGATGATAAATGGGGAGGTATTATGCGGTCTTTAAGTAGTACCAATTTTGAGCAATCTAATGTAGAGTTTGTGCAATTTTGGGTATTAGATCCTTATGTGGATGGTATTTCTGGGACTGGTGGAGAGTTGGTGTTTAATTTAGGTAATATTTCAGAAGATGTACTTAAAGATGGGAAAAAACAATATGAAAACGGATTACCAGGGGTAGGAAGTACCGATTTGGTATCTAATACATCATGGGGTAGAGTGCCGTCAACACAATCGTTAGTATATGCTTTTGATGCTGATTCAGCTAATAGAAACTTACAAGATTTAGGGTATGATGGTAATAATGATGCAGATGAAGTTACGAGAATAACAGATTTAAGAAATGAATCTGGAGTATATGAATTTGAAGGAGGAACTGGGGATGACCCGATGCTAGATAATTACCAATACTATTTGGCAAGAGAAGGTGGTGTTTTACAGCGTTATTTAGATTATAACAATCCGCAAGGGAATTCACCAGTATCAGTATCAAATTCTAATAGAGGATCAACAACATTGCCAGATGTAGAAGATATTGATAGAGATTTAACCATGAATACGGTAAATAGCTATTTTGAATATAGGATTAAAATTGGCCCAGAAACAACAATTAATAGTCGGTTTGTGTCGGATATTAAAGAAGTATCTGTAACTGCTGCTGATGATAGATTGGTGAATGCAAGATGGATTCAGTACAAAATTCCAATTAATCCAGGTAATTATGATCTTACTAATATTAATGATGCTGCAGTACATGGTAAATTTGGCGGTATTGAAGATTTAAGATCAATTAGTTTTATGCGTATGTATCTTACTGGTTTTACAGAAGATGTGGTACTACGTTTTGCAACATTAGATTTGGTAAGAGGAGATTGGAGAACTTATGGAAGTAGTTTGTTTACTGACGAGAGCAAGCCTAAAAGTTCTGATACAAAATTTGATGTGACTACAGTAAATGTGGAGGAAAATAGCAGTAGAAACCCAATTCCATACGTAGTGCCTCCAGGAGTATTTAGAGAGCAGTTGAATAATAATAATACAATAATCCGTCAAAACGAACAATCATTATCATTAAAAGTAGAGAATTTAAAGGCCGAAGATTCAAGAGCAGTGTATAAAAACATTAATGTTGATATTCGTCAATATAAAAGATTGAAAATGTTTGTGCATGCCGAACGAATTACGATGGCAGATGATAGCGATGACCTTGTTGGTTTTTTACGTTTGGGTACAGATTTTAAAGAGAATTTTTATCAAGTAGAAAAAGTGCTAGAGTTTACCGAATTCGGCGCGTCATCAGATACTGATATTTGGAAAGAGGCAAATAATTTGGAGATTAGTTTAAGTGTATTGTCTGCAATAAAAACAAAAGCAATTGCTAATAATTCTTTAAATGATGTTACTTTTTATGATGTGGATGCTACAGGTGTTGTAAGCGAAAATTCAGTTGGTGAGTTTGATGCAAGAATTCCTGGCGGATTAAGGATTGGAATAAAAGGAAATCCTTCGTTAGGAAATGTAAGAACTATGATGCTCGGAATAAAAAATAGCCATAGCGAGCCAGGAGAAGATGTTGATGGAGAAGTGTGGTATAATGAGTTGCGATTGTCCGAATTGGATAATGGTGGTGGCTGGGCTGCAGTTGCAGCAATGAACTTAAATTTTGCTGACTTTGCTGATGTTGCAGCTACAGGGAATATAAGTACTGCTGGTTTTGGAGCTATAGATCAAACTCCAAACGAAAGAAAAAGAGAGAAGGCAGTATCATACGACTTAGTGTCTAATATTAACTTAGGGCAGTTATTACCAAAAAAATGGGGAATTCAATTACCATTTAATTTTGGGATTTCTGAAGAGTTAATTACACCGGAATTTGATCCTGTATATGATGATTTAAGGCTTGATGAACGTATTGATAATGCAAAAACAGAAGAAGATAAGGATGTTATTCGCCGTCAAGCGGAAGACTATACCAAAAGGCAGAGTATTAACTTTATTGGAGTAAAGAAAAATAGAACAGGAGATAAAACACCGCGTTTTTATGATGTGGAGAATTTTACATTCAACTATTCGTATAACGAAGTTAATCATAGAGATTTTGAAATAGAAGCATTAAAAGATCAAAATGTAAAAGCTGGTTTTGTGTATAGTCATAACTTTAACCCGGTTACTGTTGCACCATTTGCAAAAAAAGATTCAGTGCTAACCAGTAGGTACTGGCAATGGCTTAAAGATTTTAATTTTAACGTGTTGCCTACTAGTATTTCTGTAAACTCTAATGTTAATAGAGCATTTAATAGTCAGCAATTTAGAGATGTTCAGGTTGGAGAAGTAGATCCTAATGAGCAACTGGGATTACCAGAGCTGCAGCAAAGAAACTTTTTGTTCAATTGGCAATATTCAATTAATTATAATATTACAAAATCATTAAGAGCTAATCTTACTGCTACAAATGCAAGTATTGTTCGTAATTATTTTGATGAAAATAATGAAATCGATAAATCATTAACAATTTGGGATGGTTTTTGGGATGCTGGAGATCCAAATAGGCATTCGCAACAGCTACAGGTTAATTATGATATTCCATTTAATAAAATTCCTTTTTTAAGTTTTGTAAAAGGTACTTATACCTATACCAGTAATTTCGATTGGCAGCGTGGAGGAGATGCGCTTGTAGAGATTGCAGGAGAGCAAATAAATACAGTGCAGAACTCTGGAATACATGCGATAAATTCTACATTGAGTTTTACAAAATTCTACAAGTATCTTGGCTTAACAAAAAGCAAAAAGAGAAGAAGAACTGTAGCTAGTAAGGCAGATGCACTAACTAAAAAATCAAAAGGAAAATCAACATCGACTAAGAAACGAGGTGGATTAGCAGATTTTGGAATAGGATTATTAACCATGATAAAACGTGTTAATATCAACTATAAAGAAAACAGTGGAAAAGTACTTCCTGGTTATACACAATCGGTTGGTTTTATTGGGACAACTAGACCGTCTTTAGGTTTTGTTTTTGGAAGTCAATCAGATGTTAGATTTGAAGCTGCAAAAAAAGGATGGATTACCAGTTTCGAGGATTTTAATGAACAATATACAGATCGTACCGAGCAACAGTTAGATGTTACTGCAACAGCAACGCCTTTTAAAGGGCTAACTATAGATTTTGTTGCCAATAGACAACAATCAGAAACGTATAGTGAGAATTTTGATATTCTTGACGATAATACCTATGATGCATTGCTAGGAAATACCTATGGAAGTTTTAGTATTTCTAATTTAATGATTTCTACTGCTTTTGTGAAAAGTGATGAGTTTAATTCAGAAACTTTTAATAAATTTAGAGCTAATAGATTGCAAGTAGCTAACCGTTTGGCGGCTCAAAGAGGAATAGATTTAAATGATCCTGCTAATATAGATGAAGAGGGATATCCAAGAGGGTATGGGAAAACGAGCCAAGATGTATTGCTGCCAGCATTTTTGGCGGCCTATTCAGGACAAGATGCAGGAAAAGTAAAGTTAGGGGCTTTTAGAAATGTTCCAATTCCAAATTGGAATATGAAATACACTGGTTTAACAAAACTAAAGTGGTTTAAAAAACGATTTAAGCGTTTCTCTTTAAGTCATGGATATAGGTCTAGCTATAGTATCAACTCCTATCAAACAAACTTAGAGAAGCAAGTAGATGCAAATGCTAAGGATGTTTCTGGTAACTTTTTAAGTGATAATTTATTTAATAATGTAACCTTAGTAGATCAGTTTAATCCATTGATGAGAGTAGATTTTGAAATGAAAAATTCGATTAGTTTTTTAGCAGAAATTAAAATGGATAGAGCAATGTCTTTAAGTTTTGATAACTCATTATTGACCGAAATAAACGGTAAAGAATATAAGATTGGACTGGGATATAGAATTAAAGACGTACGTTTTAAAACCAATATTGGTGGTAAAAAAACAACTTTAAAAGGTGATTTAAATCTTAAAGGTGATTTTTCCTTACGTGATAATATTACGATAATCCGTAATCTTGATATTGATAATAACCAAATTACTTCTGGTCAAAAGCTATTGGCATTTAAATTTACTGCAGATTATGCGTTAAGCAAAAACTTAAATGTACTGTTCTTTTACGACCATGCATTCTCTGAATTTGCTGTTTCTACAGCTTTCCCACAGACCACAATTAACTCTGGGTTTACATTGCGTTATAATTTTGGAAATTAGCCCTAATAGTTTTGATTTAATAGTTTTAATCATTTACATTTGCTTGCAAATAAAAACTAAAACTCAATGAAATTAGTCATAATAGTTGGTTGCTCTCAATCGATATAGTTATTGGCTAATAACATCTGACAGAATTAATAAACTAAAAACAAACAGATGAATATTCCATCAGAATTAAAATACACTAAAGATCACGAGTGGATTAAGATTGAAGGTGATGTTGCCACAGTTGGTGTAACAGACTTTGCTCAAAAAGAACTAGGAGATATCGTTTATGTAGAAGTTGAAACAGTTGATGAAACTTTAGCTAAAGACGAAGTTTTTGGAACAGTAGAAGCTGTAAAAACAGTTTCTGATCTATTTTTGCCGCTTTCAGGAGAGATAATTGAATTTAATGAAGGATTAGAAGACGAGCCTGAAAAAGTAAATTCTGATCCTTATGGTGATGGATGGATGATAAAAATAAAACTATCTGATACTGCTGAGCTAGATGGATTACTTAGTGATGAAGATTATAAAGCCCTTATTGGTGCTTAATAGGTATAAGTTTACAATCATATTAATAAGCTGGCTCGTGTTTATAACATGGGCCAGCTTATTTTCTTTTTCAGGAAGTCCATCAACTGCATTTAACTTTCCCCATGCCGATAAAGTGGTTCATTTTGGTTTTTACTTTGTAACTACAATTTTGGCCTATCTGGTTTTTAGCAAAGAATGGTTATTGGCTACAAAAAAAAGAAAGAAAATATTTTTTGTTTTTTTATTTACGGTGCTATATGGCATAATTATTGAGATATTACAAATAAAGTTAACTCACGATAGAGCAGGAGAATTTTTTGATGTAGTTGCAAATACTTTTGGTAGTATAAGTGCTATTTTTGTAACATTAACCCTGCATAACAATAAAATAATAGGTATTACTTAAAATTATTTGTTTTTTAGTTAAATAAATTTTTAAATTAGCAATCATTAAAATTTGAGATATGGAACCAAAGAAAAATCCCAAAGCAGATTTAAGTAGAAATAGTTCGTTATACTTTGTAATTGGATTATTTGCTGTAATGCTGTTTACATGGGGAGTGTTAGAATACAAATCATACGAAGATAGAGAAGCGTTTGATTATACAATGAATGTAGATGATGAGTTAGAAGAAGAAGTTCCGATGACTGAGCAGATAAAGACACCACCACCACCACCACCACCAGCAGCTCCAGAAGTTATTGAAGTTGTAGAGGATGAAGAAGAGGTAGAAGAAACAGTTATTGAGTCTACAGAGACATCTCAAGAAGAAGAGATTGTTGAGGTTGAAGATGTAGCTGAAGAAGAAGAAGATCTAGATGTAGATGTGCCTTTTGCTGTAATTGAAGATGTGCCAATCTTTCCAGGATGTGAAAAAGTGCCAAAAAGTCAAAGAAGAAAATGTTTCCAAGAAAAAATGCAAAAGCATATTCGTAAGCATTTCCGTTATCCAGAAATTGCTCAAGAAATGGGTGTTCAAGGTAGAGTATCTGTAATGTTTACAATCGGAAAAGATGGTAGTATTACAAATATTAGAAAAAGAGGTCCAGACAAAAATTTAGAAGCTGAGGCGATGCGTATTATCAAAAAGTTACCTAAAATGACCCCAGGGAAACAAAGAGGTAGAGCGGTACGTGTACCATTTAGTATTCCAATTACTTTTAAATTGCAATAATAAAAAAGTAATTTTATAATATAAAATGAAAATCCCGAGCAGAAATGCTCGGGATTTTTTTATGGTATGCTTCTTGTATTGTTAATCATGATAATTAAACATTAAAAACCATTTATTATGAAAAACAACACTAATGTTGATGCAGCTCACGCCAATGAGTTACACAACACCGTTGCTGAGAAGCACAGTGCAAATTTACAAAAAAAGAGCGGGCTAACCTTTAGAAGAAAGCCTAAGAAAAACCCAAAAGCCGATTTGAACAAAAACAGATCCCTGTATTTTTCTATTGGACTATTGGCTGTTTTAATTTCAACTTGGAGTTTTTTAGAAATTAAGTCTTATGATAAGGTTGCTTTTTTAGAAAAGGAAATTGTCTTAGTGGATGATACTATTGAGATTCCTCAAGTCATTGAGTTTAAAACGCCACCACCACCAAAACCACCAGTTGTCCCAGCTGAGGTTAAGACCATTGATGATTTGGACGATACTCCAGAAACTCTTTTAGCTCCTACAGAAACAACACAAGAAGAAGAAATTCTTCCAGATGACGTAGAAGAGATAGAAAAGATAATAGATGTAATAGTGCCCTTTTTTGCTTTAGAAGATGTACCAGTTTTCCCTGGTTGTGAAAATGTTTCTAAAAGGGAAAGAAAGAAATGTTTTGAGGAGAAAATAATGAAGCATATTAAAAAGAATATTAGGTATCCAGAAGAAGCCCAGGAAATAGGTGCTCAAGGTAGAGTAGCGGTTACGTTTACCATTGATAAAACGGGAAATATTACTAATATAAGAAAAAGAGGGCCAGACAAAAGTTTAGAAAGTGAAGCAGTAAGAATTATTGGCAAGCTACCTAAAATGATACCAGGAAAACAACAAGGAAAACCTGTTAAGGTATCTTTTAGTGTTCCGATTACATTTAGATTAAGTAATTAATTTTTTGACATAGATAGAAAGGCTTTCTTAGCGAGTAAAAGTGATGAAAAATCATTTTTACTCGCTTTTTTAATAGAAGTACAAAAAAGCTTGAAAAATAAACGTTAGCAATACATTGCACAAAAAGCAATTGCGCAGTATCTTTGCACGGATTTTATAACAAAAGATGAAAACTGCATTGGAAACAACTGATAATAAAACTGCGAGTCTTTTTAGTTTTAGTGATTTTAAAGAAATTACTAAGGCGAGGTTAGCTATTAGCGTGGTTTTTTCTTCTATAGCGGGTTATTTTTTAGGAGCAGAAACTATAGAGTTGACTACTGTATTGTTGTTGGTGTTTGGAGGCTATTTTATGGTTGGTGCATCTAATGCTTTTAATCAAATTATAGAAAAGGACTTGGATGCATTAATGACTAGAACAGAAAACAGACCCATCCCATCTGGGAGAATGTCTGTTAATACTGCTACAGTCATAGCGGTTGTATGTACCGTTTTAGGAATTGCAATGCTATATATAGTTAATCCTAAAACAGCAATGTTTGGTGCAATTTCTATTTTTCTGTATACAAGTGTATATACACCATTAAAAACAAAAACACCATTAGCAGTTTTTGTAGGTGCTTTTCCAGGAGCTATTCCCTTTATGTTAGGATGGGTGGCCGCAACAGGAGATTTTGGAATTGAAGCAGGAACCTTATTTATGATCCAGTTTTTTTGGCAATTTCCTCATTTTTGGGCAATTGCTTGGATGTTAGATGATGATTATAAAAAAGCGGGTTTTAAAATGCTTCCTACTGGAAAGCGTGATAAAAAAACAGCGTTACAGATCATAATGTATACTATTTGGATGATTTTTATATCTGTAATACCTGCTTTTGGTTTTACAGGAAGACTACATTTGAGTATAGGTTCTGGAATTGTGATTTTTTTATTAGGAATTGTAATGCTTATTTTTGGATTAAAATTATACAGAAAAATGGATAATAAATCTGCTAGAAGTTTAATGCTAGCAAGTGTTATTTATATAAGTTTAATACAAGTAATTTTAGTGATTGATAAATTTTTATTCTAAAGTATGGATTTAACACTGGGTACAGAAAGAGAAAAAACAGCTAGAGCAAAAAGAATGATGCTTTGGTTTGGGATTATAAGTTTAATAATGTCATTTGCTGGGCTAACATCTGCTTTTATAGTAAGTAGTTCTCGTAAAGATTGGATGGCAGATTTTATTATACCAGAATCATTCCTGATTAGTACAGTATTGATTATTTGTAGTAGTATTACTTTTTTCCTGGCAAAAAAGGCTGTCCAAAAAGGTAATAACTCACTTGTTGGAATATTGCTAGGAGCTACATTGCTACTTGGTGTTGCGTTTGTGATTTTTCAGCTTTACGGATTTGGTGAGATTATTGACGCAGGCTATAATTTTACTGGCCCTACAAGTAATGTAACCATGTCTTTTATCTTTATAATAGCTTTTGCACATATATTACATGTTTTAGCGGGCTTAATTGTGTTACTATTTGTAATTTATAATCATTTTAAAGAACGCTACACTGCTACAGAATATCTTGGTTTAGAACTAGGTGCGACTTTCTGGCATTTTGTAGATATTCTATGGGTGTATTTGATTTTGTTTTTCTATTTCTTTAGATAAGAAAAAAACGTAAATTTGAACAATTTTTAAAAATAAGATAACTTTTTATGGAAGCTACTGCTGCTACAGATAATAAACAAAAAGTTTGGGGAGGTGGAAATGAACCTCTAAAGGCTAGTTATGGAAAAATAATGATGTGGTTTTTTATCGTATCTGATGCCATTACTTTTTCTGGCTTTTTAGCCTCTTACGGATTTTCAAGATTTAAGTTTATAGAATCATGGCCAATTGCGGATGAGGTATTTACCCACATTCCATTTATTCATGGTAATTTCCCAATGTATTACGTAGCATTCATGACATTTGTTTTGATTATGTCTTCCGTAACCATGGTATTAGCTGTTGATGCAGGGCATAAAATGCAAAAAGCAAAGGTTACTTGGTATATGTTCTTTACCATTATTGGTGGAATTATATTTGTTGGTTCTCAAGCATGGGAATGGGGTACTTTTATCAAAGGTAGTTATGGAGCAGTAGAAACTAAAGGCGGTAGAATATTACAATTTGTTGATGCAAATACAGGTAAGCAAGTAGCACTAGGCGAATTTTCGGCTACAGATACTCATAAAAGCAGGGTTACACAAGAAAGTAAAGACGCTATATGGTTTACTTCCGAAAGTGATTTGGCTTCTGTTTCTTTAAACGAAGTAATTACTGGTTTTAAAGCTCACGATAATATTAGGGTTAAAACCGAACAAATACTTCAAGAAGGAGAACATAGAGGAGAAAAAGAAGTATTGTCTAGAGAAGCTTCTTTGGAAAAACTTAAAAGTGCTGTAATGGTTGTTGAAGGTGCAAACTTGGTGAGAAACGAATATGGATCTCGACTTTTTGCAGATTTCTTCTTCTTTATTACTGGATTTCACGGATTTCACGTTTTTTCTGGAATTGTAATCAATGTAATTATATTTTTTAATGTTATTCTTGGAACATATGAGAGAAGAGGACATTATGAAATGGTTGAAAAAGTAGGATTATATTGGCACTTTGTAGATTTAGTTTGGGTATTTGTATTCACATTCTTCTACTTGGTATAATTTAATAAAAGCATAGCATTAAAATGGCAGACGATCACAAATTAGAGATATTTAGAGGACTTGTAAAATTTAAGTCCAATATTCAAAAAATATGGGGAGTATTAATCTTTCTTTCAATTATAACTATAGTTGAAGTAGCATTAGGTATAGCAAAACCCGATGCTTTAACTGAAACTTATGTTTTAGGAATGAAAGCATTGAATTGGATTTTTATTATCCTTACCATAGTTAAAGCATATTATATTGCATGGGACTTTATGCATTTAAGAGATGAAAAAAGTTCATTGAGAAGAGCTATAGTTTGGACACCAGTTTTTTTGGTATGTTACTTAATCTTTATACTATTGGTAGAAGGAGGGTATATATACGATGTGTTTAAGGATGGTTTTGTAGCCTGGAATTTTTAACAGTTCTAGTTGAAATAAAAGAGTATAAAAAGACGGTTTTTAAAACCGTCTTTTTTATTTTTGTAGTAGTTTGTAATTCGTATTTTAAAGATGGAGAAATTTAAAAAGGCCTTTGTGCTTATCGTGTTATTTGTGTTGCCAATGGTAACCTATTTGTTTTTTGCTTCAGGTGTTAATAATTTTGCGAAATTACCAGTGTTGACAAAAGGAATAAATAGCTTATCAGGATTTAAAAGTGATTCTGGTGAGGAATTGTCTTTTAAAAATAAAATTACTGTACTTGGCTTTTTTGGAGGGGATATTGAACATAAAAAAAGCAATGCTTTTAATCTTAATCAAAAAATTTACAACCATTTTTATGAATTTAACGATTTTCAATTTGTAATTGTTGTTCCTAATGGAACATCAGCTAAAGTTAAGACACTTAAAGCAGAATTGGCAGAATTTGCCGATGTAAAAAATTGGAAGTTTGCTTATGGTTCTGATGAGCGGATAAACACACTTTTTAATAGTCTGCAAACTAATTTGGCATTGGATAGTATGTTAAGTACCACTGCTGTTTTTATTATTGACAAAGAAGAAAATCTAAGAGGTAGAAAAAAAGATGATAACGAAGAGGTGCTCTATGGTTTTGATGCTACTTCTGCTGCATCATTGCATAATAAGATGAAGGATGATGTAAAAATACTTTTGGCAGAGTATAGATTGGCGTTAAAGAAGAATAATAAATATAAAGAAAATTCGGATGAACAAAGGTAAATATACCTATGTATGGGTTTCTTTTGTGATCTTGGTTTTTGGGATATTGTTTGTTCCGAAAATTATAGATCGGGTAAAGGGAAGTAACGTTACTAAAGAAGATAGGCTTAGTAAAAAAGAGATGGCGTACCTGCAAGTAGATGGGGAAAAGAGGAAAGTACCTGAATTTGCATTTTTAAACCAAGATAGCCTTCTTATTACAAATAAAGATTATCTAGGAAAAGTGTTTTTGGTAGAGTTTTTCTTTACTACCTGTCCAACAATTTGTCCAATTATGAACAAAAATCTAGTCGAAATTCAAGATGAATTTACTGATTTTGAAAATTTTGGAGTGGCTTCTTTTACAATTAATCCCGATTATGATACACCAATTGTGCTAAAAGCCTATGCCGAAAAATATGGTATTACAAATCTTAATTGGAATTTAATGACTGGTGATCTTACTGCTACATATGATTTGGCAAATGTCGGATTTTCTATTTTTGCAAAGCAAGATGAAAAAGCGGCTGGTGGTTTTGAACATTCTGGATATTTTGCCCTTGTGGATAAAGAAGGGTATATGAGATCCCGATTAGACTCTTTTGGCAATCCAATAATTTTCTATAAAGGTACAATTACAGAAGATGAAGGTAAAGATGAACATGGAGAGACGCAGCAGATAACAATTCTAAAAGAAGATATTAAAAAATTATTAGAAGAATAGATGGAGCAGCAAACAGCAAAATTTGATGATCAAAAGTATAAGAAGCTTATTATCGCGGTATCTATTATTGTGCCTACTTTAGTGGCCATTTTATTTGGTGTTAAACTTCCTAATGTGGAACCATTAGGCTTTTTGCCTCCAATATATGCAACAACAAATGGGTTGACTGCAATTTGTCTTATTGCTGCAGTTATTGCAATTAAGAATAAGAATATAAAGCTTCATAAGACATTAATGACAGTCTGTATTGCATTGTCTCTGGCTTTCTTGGCAATGTATGTCGCTTATCATATGACTTCGGAATCCACTTCTTTTGGTGGTGAAGGTATTATTAGGCCTATTTATTTCTTTATTTTAATAACTCATATCTTATTGTCAATTATTATTATTCCTTTGGTATTGATAACATATGTTCGTGCTCTGGCCGAGCGTTTTGACAAGCATAAGAAAATAGCAAAAATTACTTTTCCAATATGGCTCTATGTGGCTGTTACTGGAGTTGTAGTGTATTTTATGATTTCACCTTACTACGTGCATTAAAAAGACAGATATGAATTTAAAAAAAATATTTTTTGCTTCTATAATTCTATCATTTTTACCTTTTTTAGGAAATGCACAATGTGCAATGTGTAGAGCAGTTTTGGAAAGCGACGAAAGTGGTGCAGCAGCTGAAGGGATTAATAATGGAATTGTTTATCTAATGGCTATTCCATATATATTGGTTGCTGGTATTATTTTTATCGTTTATAAAAAACTTAAAAAAGAGTTTAAAAATAAAGCTATTAAGAACTAGGGTATGTTGCTGTATTGCCTTGGATAATATTCCTGACTAAATATCCTGTTTTATACGGAACTGTTTTTGTCTTAATGAGAACTCTTTTATGGCTAAAATCCTAAATTGTATGTCTTCAATGCATAATATGTCCAAGTATAGAGGAGTAGCTTTTGTGCCACCCATGTTTTAATTCTTTGCAAGCAGGTAAATGTATAGTCTTTAGAGTTGGTTTCTTTTCTAAAAATCTATCGTTTACGTCTTTTTATTCACCTTTCTGAATCTTCTTCAATAGATATTATTCTAAGTTTAAGATCTATAATGTTAGGAGTTTTGCTATTGCCTTTCTTGATTAGCTTAAGAATTTTAGAATTTGTTTTTCTCTTTTTTTTAATTTTAACACAAATAGTTGTAACACTTTATTGTAAATGTTGTCTATTTATAGACGTAAATGAACACTATGTTTGATATTGAAAGATGGCAAGAGATTTTTGATACCATTCGTAAAAATAAATTACGAACATTTCTTACGGGATTGTCTGTTGCTTCTGGGATTTTTATTCTGGTGATATTGCTTGGATTCGGACAAGGAATGCAAAATGGAATTGCTCATGAATTTGAAGAAGATGCTAGCAACCGAATCGGAATATGGACAAATGAAACTACAATAGCGCATAAAGGACTTAATCCTGGACGATATATTCAGCTGAGAAATGGTGACCAGGATTTTATAATGGCCAAGTATTTTGATAATCTAGAATTCAAATCGCCTAGAAAATCAATTAGCAATGTCAGTGTCAATTATAAAAAGGAGACCTTAACTTACCGTGTTCAGGGAGTGCTCCCAGATTTCCAATTTATAGAAAATCAATACATTTCTGAAGGACGTTACTTAAACCAAAACGACCAAGATGGCGTAGCAAAAGTTGTGGTTATTAGCAATAAAATAAAACGAGAAGTGGTAAAAAGTGGTGAAAATCCTCTTGATGAATATATAAATATTTCTGGAATACAGTTTAAGATTATAGGGGTATATGGTGATATGGGCGGAGAGCGTGAAGAAGAACGTATTTTTATGCCGCTTTCCACTGCACAACGTGTTTTTAATGGAGCTGATAGATTAGGGGCGTTATATTACACCCTAAAACTAGCTGCTAGTTTTGACGAGACTGTTGTGGCATCTGTTCGCTTTACATCAGTCTTAAAAAAAGAACTGCAATCAAAACATAGTGTGGCTCCTGAAGATGGAAATGCTATTAAATTATTTAATACACTTGAAGAGTCTAAACGTTATTTTTCTTTAATTGGAAATATTAACTTTTTCTTTTGGTTTGTTGGTATTTGTACCATTATTGCAGGTGTAGTTGGTGTTGGTAATATTATGCTTATTGTTGTTAAGGAACGGACAAGAGAAATAGGAATAAGAAAGGCTTTAGGAGCAAAACCATGGTCCATTATTGGCATGATTTTGCATGAATCAATTTTTGTGACTGCTATTTCTGGCTGCGCAGGATTAATCCTAAGTATGGGACTTTTAGAAATTTTTGGGCCTTATATAGAAGTAGATTATATCATAAATCCTTCTGTGAGTTTTAATGTGGCAATAGCAACAGTAGGTGTATTGGTATTTGCAGGAGCAGTTGCTGGTTTTTTTCCCGCTTTGCGAGCAGTACGGATCCATACAATTGATGCCTTACGTGATGAGTAGTTTTTTTGAGATGAAAAGAATAAAGAGTCAGGAAAATAAGATTAAGAGTAGAAACCATAAAAATGAGCGTTCTATTGTTAGAGAGATTCCGTTAAGGAATCTGAAAATCTCAATACACAATACTAAAACCTCAATACTGAACCATGTTTAACAGAGATCGCTGGGAAGAAATTTTAGAAGTCTTAACCACCAATTGGTTTAGGACATTGTTAACTGCTTTTGGTGTTTTTTGGGGCATCGCAATATTAATTATTCTATTGGCAGCTGGCAAGGGATTGGAAAACGGGGTAAAGTCAGATTTTGGCGATATGGCTACCAATACTATGTTTATGTGGACGCAATCTACTACAAAGACATATAAAGGATTACCAAAAGGCAGGTATTACAATTTTAAATTAGATGATGTAGCCTCAATTAAAAATCAAGTTCCAAATCTAAGATTTATTTCACCAAGAAATCAAATGGGAAATGCAACTGTTGTTTTTGGAATTAAAGCAGGTGTATTTAATGTTTATGGTGATTATCCTGAAATTATAAACCAAGATCCTTTGGTGATTACTTCAGGACGTTTTTTAAATCATTTGGATGTTGTTGAAAAACGAAAAATTGCTGTAATTGGTGATGGTGTTAAGCATAGTTTGTTTGCTAAAGGGAGAAAAGTAATAGGCAGCTATATTAAAATTAAAGGTGTTAGTTTTATGGTTGTAGGGACATACAGAAAAAAAACATCTGGAGGTGATAGTATTGAGGATGAAAAGCAAATATACCTACCTTTTTCATCTTTTTCACAAGCATTCAATAGAGCTGATAATGTTGGATGGATGGCAATAACGGCTAATGACGGCACTGCTATTACCGATGTTAAGCATAATATTATGGCAATAGTTAAACAAAATCATAAGATACATCCAGAAGACAAACGGGCTGTAGGGCATTATGATATGTTTGAAGAGTATAGTAAAATTGAGGGTCTTTTTGCAGCAATGCGTTTGGTGGCTTATTTTGTTGGAATATTGGTGCTGTTATCTGGAATTATTGGTGTTAGTAATATTATGCTAATTGTTGTTAAAGAGCGTACCAAGGAAATAGGAATTAGAAGAGCCTTGGGGGAGCAGCCATGGTCTATAAAAATGCAAATTTTAATGGAATCTATTTTTCTAACCGTATTATCGGGCATGTCTGGAATTGTTTTTGGAGCCTTGTTTGTCTATGTCATAAATCTCCTTTTGGAAATAAATGGTCCAGTAGACATGTTTATGAACCCTAGCGTAAGTATAGGAGTTGTAGTTGGTGCACTAATAATTTTAATGGTTTCTGGACTGCTGGCTGGTTTTATACCTGCACAAAGTGCTATTAAAGTAAGACCTATAGAGGCATTAAGAACTGAATAACAGAATAACTAAGTAAAATATAAATCAATTACGAAAATGAAAAAATCAATAACACTATTCATTTTACTCTTTATAGTTGTAACTTTTGGAGGAGCTATGTACTATTTGTACCAAAAAAATGCTGAAGACCCAGTTGTTTATAAAACTGAAAAGGCATCTAAGCAAACAATAACTAAAAAAACAGTTGCAACCGGGAGTATTTTACCTCTGGAAGAAGTGCTAATAAAACCAAATATTTCTGGAGTAATCACAGAAATATATGTTGAAGGTGGTGATTATGTAAAAGCTGGAGATTTAATTTCTAAAATTAAAGTTGTTCCGAACTTAAATGCATTAAATGATGCCAAAAATTCCATAGATGAAATTAAAATTTTGGTAAATGATCAAAAAAGAAAATACGACCGTCAAAAGACCTTGTTTGATAAAGGGGTTGTTTCTAAGGTAGATTTGGAGCAAGTGGAAGTTGTTTATGAAAGTACAAAACAATCGTATAGGGCTGCGCTAAAAAGGTTCGATATTGTAAAAACAGGAACAACAAAGGGGCTTGGAAAATCGGCAAATACGTTAATTAGAGCTACAGTAAGCGGTATGGTGTTAGATGTTCCAGTAGAAGTAGGAAATCAGGTTATTGAAAGCAATAACTTTAATGAAGGAACTACTATTGCAGTAATAGCCGATGTGGAGAAGATGATTTTTAAGGGGAAAGTAGATGAATCTGAAGTGGGAAAAATAAAAGAAAATTTGCCTTTAGAAATTACCGTTGGAGCTATTGAAAGTGTAGTTTTTGATGCCGTTTTGGATTATATTGCTCCAAAAGGGAAAGCAGAAAATGGGGCAATACAATTTGAAATAAAAGGAACCTTAAAAAAACAAGATTCTATCTTTATTAGAGCAGGGCTTAGTGCTAATGCTTCAATAATACTGAATAAAGCCACAGGTGTACTGGCGATAAAAGAAGCACTTGTGCAGTTTGATTCTATTACAAAAAAACCATTTGTTGAAATTGAAAGTACAACACAGAATTTTAAACGAAAAGAAATTGACCTCGGAATTAGTGATGGTATTTTTGTAGAAGTAAAAGCTGGACTAACAAAAGATGATAAGATAAAGGTGTGGAATCCCATAAAACCTGCTGAATTTTAACTTTAACATTTCTTTCACATTTAGATTTGTAACATTTATACCCTAATATAGTCTTATGGATATTGAGTACTAATTGATACGAGACTTAAAACCATCAATATACCATGATTGAAATAAAAGATTTACACAAGTCCTATAAAATGGGCAAAAATTCGCTTCATGTTTTAAAAGGAATTAATTTTTCTGTTGAAGAAGGAGAATTAGTAGCAATTATGGGATCTTCTGGTTCTGGAAAATCTACATTGTTAAATATTCTAGGAATGTTAGATGTTGCTGATGAAGGAAGTTATACCTTAGATAATGTGCCTATTAAAGATCTGAATGAAACCAAAGCTGCCAGGTATAGAAATAAGTTCTTAGGTTTTGTTTTTCAATCATTTAATCTTATCAATTATAAAACTGCTGCTGAAAATGTGGCTTTGCCCTTATACTATCAAGGAGTGGCTAGAAAAGAACGCCTAGAAAAATCATTAAAGTATTTGGAACAAGTTGGTCTTAGAGAATGGGCAGGTCATTTACCTAGTGAGCTTTCTGGAGGGCAAAAACAGCGTGTGGCAATTGCAAGAGCAATGGCGGCGGAGCCAAAAGTGTTATTGGCAGATGAGCCAACAGGTGCATTGGATAGTACAACGTCTTATGAAGTAATGGATCTTATTCAGAAAATTAATGATAAAGGAAATACAATATTAATTGTAACGCACGAACCGGATATTGCAGATATGTGTAAGCGTATAGTACATCTTAAAGATGGTGTTATTATCGAAGATAAAAAAGTAGAACAAGTAAGAGCCGAACAATATGTTTGATAGGGACATTTGGCAAGAAATTTTTCATAGTATAAGAAACAATAAGTTAAGAACATTCTTAACTGGGTTTTCGGTTGGATGGGGAATTTTTATTTTGGTAATGTTATTGGCTTCTGTTAATGGAATGCAAAATGGTTTTACGGGGCAATTTAATGATGATGCTACCAATACCATTTTTATCAGAACAGGGGTTACCTCAAAGGCATATGCTGGTTTTGAAGCAGGAAGAAGAGTGCAGTTAAAAAATGATGATATTAATTTTATCAAAAAAAGTTTTCCTGGCGATTTTGAACAAATTAGCGGACGTTTTTATAGAGGTATTTCAGCTCGTTATAAAAGTGAAACAGGTTCTTATACGGTAACTGCGGTACACCCTGACCATCAAATCATAGAAAAAACCATTGTTACCAAGGGACGTTATATCAATAGTAATGATATTGCTATGTCAGCTAAAGTTGCTGTTGTTGGAAGAAAAGTAGCTGAAGACTTATTTAAGAGAGAGGATCCAATAGGGAAATTTATAGAATTTAACGGACTTCCGTTTAGGGTGATTGGTATTTTTATAGATGAAGGAGATGATAATGCAGAACGAGGTATCTATGCGCCGATTACCACGTATCAACGAATTTATAGCAATACAGATTACATCAATCAAATTGCATTAACCTATAATTCTGATTTTAAATTACAAGAAGCATTAGCGTTTTCTAAACGCTTAGAGTTTTTGTTTAAACGAAGACATAAAGTTTCACCTAAAGATCAAGGAGGGATTAGAGTGTTTAACTATGCGGAAGTATTTGATGATATCAGCAGTTTTACATCAGTATTAAATACGATAGGAATTGCTGTTGGGCTATTAATTTTAATTGCAGGAATTGTTGGAATTGGAAACATTATGGTTTTTATTATTAAAGAAAGAACTAAAGAAATTGGAGTAAGAAAGGCATTAGGAGCTGAACCCCTGCAAATTATTAAACTGGTATTGATGGAATCTGTTTTTATCACTGCAATATCTGGTTTTATTGGTTTACTATTCGCAACAGCAATTCTGGCATTAGTAGGGCCTAGTATTCAAACTCCAGCTTTTGCAAACCCAACAGTGAGCATGTCTACAGTAATAACAGCAACAATAATTTTGGTAGTAGCAGGGCTTTTAGCAGGACTAATTCCTGCCTTGAAAGCAGCACGAGTAAAACCAATTGTAGCACTAAGAGATAAATAATATGTGGTTGTTTGACAGAGATTTGTGGATAGAAATTTTCAATACACTTGGAAAAAACATGTTAAGAACATTCTTAACCATGTTAGGCGTTATTTTTGCCATGATTATTTTAATTCTGCTTTTGGGATCCGCCAATGGAATGACCAATGGTTTTAATAAAATATTTGAAGGTACTGCATCTAACAGCTTATTTGTTTGGAGTCAAAGAACCTCTGAACCTTATAAAGGTTTTGAAAGAGGAAGGAGAATTCAGTTTAGAATCGGAGATGCTGAGATTGTAAAAAATCAGATTCCAGAAATTGAAGTTCTAGCACCTAGAATAGAATTGGCAGGGCATAGGGGAGTTGCAGATGTGTATAGGAAAGGATTGAAAAGTGGTTCAGCTGTTTATGGAGATTATCCAGAAATAGATGATATTACTAAAAAGAAAATTATAGCAGGAAGGTTTATCAATCAAACCGATATAGCCGACTCAAAAAAGATATGTGTAATAGGTGAAGAAACCTATAAGTTATTATTTGAAAAAGGTGAAAAAGCCGTTGGGGAGAATATTAGGATTAATGGTATCTATTTTACTGTAGTTGGAGTTTATAAGCCCAATCAGAACATAAATATTGATGGAGAGAATGCTGTGTTTATACCGTTTTCTACCTTTCAAAAAGCATTTGGTTCTGGAGATAAAATGGGGTGGATGGCTATTTCTGTAGAAGCAGGTACTAATGTTTCTATAGTGGAAGAAAAGATAAAAAAACTACTTAAAAATAAATATGATATCCACCCAGACGATGAAAGAGCTATTGGTAGTTTTGATATGTCTGAAATTTTTCAAGGAATAACTGCTTTTACAACCGTATTACAAGTGTTTTCATTCTTTATCGGAATTTTTACGCTTCTTGCAGGTGTAATTGCTATTAGTAATATATTGTTGATTACCGTTAAAGAACGTACAAAAGAGATTGGAATTAGAAGAGCACTTGGCGCAACACCAAAAGTAGTAAAACGTCAAATTGTAGTAGAATCTATTGTGTTAACAGCCTATGCTGGCTTAATTGGTTTTGCTATTGCAGTTGGGATATTAGCTGTAGTAGAAATGATGACCAAAGGTGCAGATGCTCCTTTTTTAAATCCAATGGTAAGTATACCGCAGTTTTTACTGTCATTTTTTCTGATGATAGGATTAAGTGTGTTAATAGGTTTAATACCGGCTAATAGAGCTATAAAAATAAAACCAATTGACGCACTAAGAGAAGAATAACCAAATAAAATATATAACTGATAAATTAAATTTCGAATAATGAATAAGTACATCAAATACGCATTAATAGGGATTACCTGTATAGGGATTTTAGGAGCTCTTGTTTTCTTTTTAAAGAAAAATAGCACGCCAATAAAACTATATGAAACAGAAACTTTAGAGAAAAAGGATATTGTTAATAAGGTAGTTGTTACTGGAAAAGTTATTCCAGAAGATGAAATTAATATTAAACCTCAAATTTCTGGAATCATAGATAAAATCTATTTAGAAGAAGGAGAAGAAGTAAAAGAAGGAGATCTTATTGCTACTATTAAAGTAGTGCCAAACGAGCAATCGTTATCTAGTGCTAGAGGTAGAGTAAAAAATGCAGAAGTAAGTGTTGCTAATGCAAAGGTAGAATTTGATAGAAATAAAGCTATATTTGATAAAGGCGTTATCTCTAGTCAAGATTTTAATGCTGTAAAACTTAGGTATGATCAGGCAAAACTAGAATTAGAAAATTCGCGTAATGATTATCAAATTATTCGTGTAGGTTCTGCTGGTGGTTCTTCTAGAGCAAGTACAAATATTAGGTCAACTGTTTCGGGAACAATTTTGGAGATTCCAGTAAAAGAAGGAGATCAGGTTATTGAAAGTAATAATTTTAATGATGGAACCACAATAGCTACAATTGCTGACATGTCAAAAATGATTTTTGAAGGTGAAATTGATGAAGCTGAAGTAGGGAAACTGAATATAGGGATGCCTTTAGAAATTAGTTTAGGTGCCTTAGAGAAATCTACTTTTGATGCAATACTAAAATTTATTGCTCCAAAAGGAAAAGAACAAGATGGAGCGGTGCAGTTTAAGATAGAAGGCGATTTAGTGGTAAAAGAAGAAGCTAACATTCGTGCAGGATACAGTGCAAACGCAACTATAGTTTTAGACGAGAAAAAAGATGTATTGTCTATAAAAGAAGCATTGGTGCAATTTGATAAAGAAACAAATAAGCCGTTTGTAGAAGTAGAAACAGGAGAGAATAAATTTGAGCGTAAAGAATTAGTTCTTGGTGTTAGTGATGGTATTGATGTGGAAATTGTTTCTGGATTAGAAGAAGACGCCAAAGTAAAAGTTTGGAATGAGTTAGAAGATAAAGAAGATGATAAGGATAATGATTAATACATATAAATTAACCTTGCAAAAAGAAAATATAGATGAAGTTTAAAAATATAATAGTTGGTCTTCTGCTAGTGTCTGGGTTTTTGGCTAATGCACAACAAAAAAAATGGACATTAAAAGAATGCGTCGACCATGCACTAGAGCATAATATTTCGGTAAAGCAATCTACACTAGATAAAGAGCTTTCAGAAATAGATAAAAAAGATGCAATTGGTAATTTTTTACCGTCCCTAAACGGGTCTGCATCGCATTCTTGGAATATAGGATTGAATCAGAATATTATTACAGGTTCATTGGAAAATGCTACCACGCAATTCTCTTCTTTGGGACTTAATGCTGGGGTTGATATTTTTAAAGGGTTTCAGAATGTAAACCAATTAAGAAGAGCAAACTTATCGATATTGGCAAATCAGTATCAGTTGGATAATATGAAGGATGATATTTCATTAAATGTCGCTAATTCGTATTTGCAAATTTTGTTTAATAGAGAAGCGTTAACTGTTGCTGAAACGCAATATGAGGTTACTAAAAATGATTTAAGCAGAACTAAAGCATTAGTAGATAACGGGGTTGTTCCTAAAGGCGATTTGTTAGAAATAGAAGCTACAGCTGCAACTCAAGAGCAGCAAATTATCAATGCAGAAAATGGATTGTTATTGTCTAGAATATCATTGGCGCAGCTATTGTTGATCGAAGATTATACCAATTTTGACGTTGCTGACGAACATTTTTTGATTCCTGCTTCTACAATAATGAATAATTCTGCTGATGATATTTATCAAAAAGCCTTAACAGTTCGAAAAGACATTCAGTTGTCTACTGCTAATGTTTCGTTGGCAGAAATTGATTTGAAATTAGCAAAAGGGAGAATGTATCCAACACTATCTGCTTTTTATGGTTATAGCACAAGAGCTTCTTATCAGGATATTGTTGTTGGAGCCACACCTAATATTGATAATCCAACTCGTACAATTGGTACTGTTGAAGGTACTGGAGCAAATGTGGTTGTCCCAAATTTTGATCCAATTGCTGGAGGACATTTACCTGTTTTTGAACAATTCAGTAATAACGATGGGCATAATTTTGGACTGAGCTTAAATGTTCCGATTTTAAATGGTTTTGCTGCAAAAAACAATGTGAAGCGAAGAAAAATAACTCTTGAAAAAGCAAAGCAACAGTTAACGCAAGATAAGCTAGGGCTGAGTAATAAAGTATACCAAGCCTGGAACGATGCAAGAGCATCATTAAAAGCGTTTGAAGCAGCAGAAAAAACTTTAGCTGCAAGAAATGAGGCACTAAAGTATGCAAGAGAGCGTTTTAATGTTGGATTAATGAATTCATTCAATTTTAGTCAAGCACAATCTAGATTAGAGAGAGCACAGTCAGACGTAATTCGTACCAAATACGATTATATTTTTAGGCTTAAAGTACTAGAATTCTATTTTGGAATGCCTATTGATAAAATAAATTAATAGCATTTTAAAAGTATCGGCTTATAAAGTATATTTGCAGCCACTATGGCAACAATATTACATATAGAAACTGCAACAACCAATTGTTCGGTTAGTATTGCAACAAATGGAAAATTAATTGTACTAAAAGAAGAGAATAGTATTGGTTATTCTCATTCAGAACAATTACATCTTTTTATAAAAGAAGCACTTTCTAGTGCTTCTTTGTCATTTAAAGATATTGATGCTATAGCGGTGAGTAAAGGTCCTGGTTCTTATACTGGACTCCGAATAGGTGTTTCTGCTGTAAAAGGGCTTTGTTTTGCCTTAGACTTACCAATGATAGCAGTACCAACTTTACAGGTTATTGCAGCAAGTGTGGACGAACAAGACGCAACAATTATTGCAATGATAGATGCTAGGCGAATGGAAGCTTTTACCGCCGTTTATAATTCCAAATTAGAAGCCATTAGAACAACCCAAGCAGAGATTTTGGATGAAAACTCATTCCAGAACTATGTTTCTAATGGTAAAACAATATTAGTCGGGAACTCTGTAAAAAAGTGCAGACCGTTTTTAACGCATCCAAACTTCATTTTTAAAGAAGAGGTATTACCTTCTGCTAAATATATGGTTGCATTAGCATATCAGAAATTTTTAAATAACGATTTTGTAGATGTAGCCTATTTTGAGCCGTATTATCTTAAAGATTTTGTAGCACTAAAACCTAAAAAGAAGTTTTAGTCTGGTGGTAGTGGTAGTTATATAGTTTTTATTGTGAAAAATAGGGAGTAAGAAGGTTAGGTTAAAAAATAAAAGAACTTGTGCTAAAGGTCTATTTTTTAAAATCTAATCTCGGTAAACATTGGTTTTACAGTTTACAGCATGTTATAAAATGAAATCTTCTTCTGCAAATAAATTATAGATGAAACGATATTTATAAAAGCCCTGTATACAGGGTGTTCTATCAGTAAGTTAAATGTTAATTTTACCATGTTTTAATTAGACACAAACAGCGTTGTTAATGATAAAAAAATATATCGTTAAAGGGTATACTATTTAGCTAACAATGTAGTTTATTAAGAATAACTAAACCTACTATGCGTAAAATAACTACCCTATTCCTATTGTTTCTTTTTGGCATTGTGTTCCCTTTACAGGCAACAAATACTTTTCCTTTTGCAAATGAATTTACTGCTATTTGGAACACTTCCAAAATCAGTACAGGTTCCTCTGCTTCAAATGAAATTACCATACCCACAAATTCAGCCTTTACCTATAATTATACTGTTGATTGGGGTGATGGTTCTTCTGATACAAATGTAACTGGAGATATTACTCATACTTATGTCAGTGAAGGTTTTTATACTGTACTTATAAGTGGCACTTTTCCTGCTATTTATTTTAATGATAGTGGAGATGTTGAAAAAATAATAGAAATTTTAGACTGGGGTATTATACAGTGGCAGAGCATGGAAAATGCTTTTCATGGGTGTATTAATTTAAATTTCGATGCTATTAGTAGTCCAGATTTGTCACAGGTTACTAGTTTAAAAAATATGTTTAAAGATACCGATAGCTTCAATGGTATTTTAAATAATTGGGATATTACGACTATAACAGATCTTTCTGGAATGTTTTCTGGGGCTAAAATTTTTAACAGACCATTAGACAATTGGAATACGAGTAATGTTACCAATATGTCAGATACTTTTAGGGGTACAGGTTTATTTAATGAACCTCTTGACAATTGGAACACTTCTCTTGTGACCAACCTATCTGGGATGTTCTATTCTGCTTCAGACTTTAATCAAAACATAAACAATTGGGATGTTAGCCAAGTTGTTGATATGTCTTATTTGTTTTATAACGCTTCGTCTTTCAATACACCGCTAAATTTATGGAATGTAAGTAATGTTACCAATATGTCTAACACATTTGGGAATACTAATTTTAACTATCCGCTTAACAATTGGGATATGAGCAAGGTTACCAACATGTCAGGTATGTTTAGGTCTTCAGACTTTAATCAGTCTATTGGTAATTGGAATGTGTCTTCGGTAACAAATCTTTCTTTTTTGTTTCAAAGAGCTAATGCATTTAATCAGCCATTAAATAATTGGGATGTTAGTAATGTTACTACAATGGAAAGCACATTCGATGGTTATTATTGGAGTAATAAATTCAATCTTCCTTTAGATAATTGGGATGTTAGTAAGGTAACAAACATGCGTAATATGTTTAGAGATACTAGAGATTTTAATCAAAATATCAATAATTGGAACGTAAGTAGTGTTACCAATATGTCAGGTATGTTTGAGCAAACAGATAAGTTTAATCAAGATATTAGTGGGTGGAATATAAGTAGCGTTACCAATATAGCATCCATGTTTAAATCCGCCAAAGTTTTTAATCAACCTTTAGAAAATTTAGATATAAGTAGTGTTACTAACTTAAGCTATGTTTTTTACCGAGCAGAGGCATTTAATCAGCCATTAAATAATTGGGATACCAGTTTGGTAACGAACATGTCTCATATGTTTTCTTCAATAAGTGCAGTTGCTGTTTTTAACCAGCCACTAAATAATTGGAATACTGGCTCAGTTAGGAATATGTCTAATATGTTTGCTGAAGCTACTGTTTTTAATCAAGATTTAAGTGCATGGAATATTAGTGAGATCACTAATATGACCAATATGCTTAATAATTCTGGTTTAACTAAAGAAAATTATGACAATGCATTAATTAGTTGGGCTGGACAAACTGTAAAATCTAACGTAAATTTAGGTGCTACTAATCTAAATTATTGTGATGGTAGATTTGCCCGTCAAGATTTAATAGATAATTTTAATTGGATTATTGTAAATGATATTATTGACTGCCCGTTTGTACTATGTACTAGTCTAATCTCTCCTGTAAATGGAGATCCGGAAGTGCCTGCAAATGCAAATTTAATATGGCAACAAGTGCCTGGAGCCACTGGATATAGGGTTACTGTGAGAATAGAAAACGGAAGTTCTTCTGCTGTAGTAGAAAACAATACAGATGTGGGTAATGTAGCTGGTCTAGATTTTGCTTCCGATCTTACTCCTGGAGATGAGGTTTTTGTAACTGTTGTGCCTTATAATGCCAATGGTCCTGCCGTTGGTTGTACAGAAGAAAGTTTTACTGTAGTAGCCAGTTGGGTAAATGACCCTACCACCTTTAAGCTTACATATGATACCGAAAAAACAGGTTTTGCAGTTACTCCTCCTAACCAACTTGAAATTAAACGTAATGGTAGCTATACCTATAATTATGATATAGATTGGGGAGACGATCAGTACAATAATAATGTCACGGGGAATATTACACATACATATTTAACTCCTGGGGTATATACAGTTACTATTAAAGGAGATTACCCTGCACCTTATAATGATTATTTTACTGATCATGCTAAATTAATTAGCATAGACCAATGGGGAACCCAACAATGGAAATCTATGAATTCTGCTTTTTTTTGGTGTGAAAACATGACCTATAACGCTACAGATATTCCAGATTTATCCCAAGTTACACGTATGGATAAAATGTTTCAAGGTGCAAGGGTGTTTAATGGGAATATTGATAATTGGGATGTGAGTACCATAACCAATATGGAGTCCATGTTTTATAGAGCATCAAGTTTTAATCAACCTTTAAATAGTTGGAGTGTTGATAATATTACCAATATGGAGTCCATGTTTTATGGGGCATCAGAATTTAATCAGCCTCTGAATAACTGGAATACGACTAGCTTAACTAACAGTTCTAGAATGTTTGATGCTGCTACGGTATTTAACCAGCCGCTAAATAGTTTTAGTATGAATAATGTTACAAATACTGCCAGAATGTTTAGAAATGCAAAGGCATTTAACCAGCCTTTAGACAATTGGGTAGTTGATAAGGTAACAGACATGAGATATATGTTTTATGGATCATCTAGCGGTAGTGGAATGACATTTAATCAAAATCTAAACAACTGGAACGTTACTAACGTTACTGATATGAGCTTTATGTTTTATGGTTGCGGCGTTTTTAATAATCCTTTAAATAATTGGACACTCGATAGTTTAACTACAACGGCATCTATGTTTTACTTAGCGTCTAGTTTTAATCAGCCCTTAAATAATTGGGATGTAAGTGCAGTTACTAATATGGATAGTATGTTTTATGCTGCCTTAGCTTTTAATCAAAATATAGAGATCTGGGATGTTACAAATGTGGTGACCATGAAGTCTATGTTCCAGAATGCGGAAGTTTTTAATCAGCCTTTAAATAATTGGGATGTAAATTCTGTTGTTAATATGGAGCGTATGTTTAGTAATGCAGCTGCCTTTAATCAGCCTCTAAATAATTGGGATGTAAGTGCTGTTGCTACTATGGCTTTTATGTTTAATGATGCGGTTGTTTTTGATCAATCGATAGGTAATTGGGATGTTAGCTCAGTTACACTTATGCCTTCTATGTTTAGTGGAGCAAGTGCTTTTAATCAGAATATAAACACTTGGAATGTTACTTCGGTAACCAGAATGGATGCGATGTTTAAAGATGCCATATTGTTTAACCAAGCTTTAAATAATTGGAACACTAGAGAGTTACAAACTACTAAAGAAATGTTTAGTGGAGCAAGTGCATTTAATCAAAATATTAATAGCTGGAAAGTTTCTTTTATAAGCGATATGGAAGCTATGTTTAAAAATGCTATCGTTTATAATCAACCTATGGATACGTGGAATGTTGCTTCTGTAACAACCATGAAAGATATGTTTAATGGCGCAACGGTATTTAACCAAAATATAGATAGTTGGAATGTTAGAGCAGTTTCTACAGCCGAAGCAATGTTTTACAACGCTACTGCTTTTAATCAGCCTCTAAATAATTGGCGTGTTGCTAATATTGGAAATATGAATTCTATGTTTAGAAACGCCATGGCTTTTAACCAACCTTTGGATCAGTGGAATTTAGGAAACTTAACCATGCGTTACTTTTTAAGTGGGGCAACAGCTTTTAATCAAGAGTTAAGCGCATGGAGTGTTGGAGGAGTAACTAATATGGCTAATATGCTAGATAATACAGCCATTAATAGAGAGAACTATGATAAAACCTTAATAGGGTGGTCACAACAAACCTTAACTAATGGTGTTAGTTTAGGTGCGCAAGGACTACTTTATTGTGATGCTTTAGAGGAAAGACAAACTATGATAACTAACTATAGCTGGACTATAAATGGAGATATTTTAGATTGCCCAATTCCGACGTGTACACAACTGTTAGCACCTCTTAATGGAGAGGTAGATGTGCCTGTAAACACCAATCTTAGTTGGGATCCAGTACTTTATGCTCGTGGGTATAGACTTACCGTTGTTACACAGCCTGGGGCTATTGTCTTAGTCGATAATGAGACTATTACTAATGAAACTTCGTATACCTTTGCATCAGATTTTACAAGTGGAGTAACTGTAGAAGTAACCTTAACACCTTTTAATGATACAGGTGATGCAGGAGTTTGTACTACAGAAAGTTTTACCATAACGGCAAGCAGTATTCCAACAGTACCAGATTGTACTAACTTAAGTTTTCCTTTAGACGGTGATACAGATATAGCGGTAACAAGCAGTTTAACGTGGCAAGCTATTAGCAATGCAGATGGATACCGTATTACTGTTGGTACTAGCCCTGGTGCTAATGATATTGTAGATAATGCAGACCTTGGTAATGTTATTGCATATGATTTTATGACAGATTTACCAGAAGACACAACTATTTATACTACTATAACACCTTATAATAGTACAGGTGATGCTATAGCATGTACCGAAGAAAGTTTTACCACAGAGCTAATTCCTGTGGCGCCAGACTGTACTAATTTAACACTAGCCGGAGCAGTAGATGTTCCTATTGATACCAATCTTAGTTGGGACGCTATACCAAATGCTACTGGATACTTACTTAGTGTAGGTACTACTGGTGGGGGAATTGAAATTTTAAATAATATTGATGTTGGTAATGTAACTACCTATGATTTACCAGATGATTTAAATACAAATAGATTAATTTTTGTACGCATAACTCCTTATAATAGTGTAGGTGATGCTACAGGGTGTACAGAGGAAACTTTTAAAACAGGGAACGGAACGAGTACAATTCCTATGTGTACTGCACTTACAGCTCCAGTAAATAGCGATCCTAGTGTAGCAATTACTACCGATTTAACATGGAATGCTATTGGCTCTGCTACAGGATATAAACTTAGTGTAGGAACAACATCAGGCGGAACAGATATATTAGCGTTAACAGATGTTGGAAACGTTACTACATATAATTTACCAGCAGATTTACCAGAAAGTACTACAATTTTTGTTACTGTAATTCCTTATAATGGAGTAGGTGATGCAATAGGATGTACAGCAGATTCTTTTACTACAGAGACACTTCCAGTTATTCCTGGTTGTACTTCATTAATAAGTTCTTTAAATAATGAGTCTAATGTATCAATAACTACAGCAATTAGCTGGGACGCAGCTAGTACTGCTACAGGGTATAAACTTAGTGTAGGAACAACATCAGGCGGAACAGATATATTAGCGTTAACAGATGTTGGAAACGTTAGCACATATAATTTACCAGCAGATTTACCAGAAAGCACTACAATTTTTGTTACTGTAATTCCTTATAATGGAGTAGGCGATGCAGTAGGATGTACAGCAGATTCTTTTACTACAGAGACACTTCCTGTTATTCCTGATTGTACTTCATTAATAGGTGCTTTAAATAATGAGTCTAATGTATCAATAACTACAGCAATTAGCTGGGACGCAGCTAGTACTGCTACAGGATATAAACTTAGTGTAGGAACAACATCAGGCGGAACAGATATATTAGTGTTGACAGATGTTGCTAATGTTACCACATATGATTTACCAGCAGCTTTACCAGAAAACACTACAATTTTTGTTACTGTAATTCCTTATAATGGAGTAGGTGATGCAGTAGGATGTACAGCAGATTCTTTTACTACAGAGACACTTCCAGTTATTCCTGGTTGTACTTCATTAATAAGTTCTTTAAAAAATGAGTCTAATGTATCAGTAACTACAGCAATTAGCTGGGACGTAGCTAGTATTGCTACAGGGTATAAACTTAGTGTAGGAACAACATCAGGCGGAACAGATATATTAGTGTTGACAGATGTTGCTAATGTTACCACATATGATTTACCAGCAGCTTTACCAGAAAACACTACAATTTTTGTTACTGTAATTCCTTATAATGGAGTAGGCGATGCAATAGGATGTACAGCAGATTCTTTTACTACAGAGACACTTCCTGTTATTCCTGATTGTACTTCATTAATCAGTTCTTTAAAGAATGAGTCTAATGTATCAGTAACTACAGCAATTAGCTGGGACGCAGTTAGTACAGCTACAGGATATAAACTTAGTGTAGGAACAACATCAGGCGGAACAGATATATTAGCGTTAACAGATGTTGGAAATGTTACCACATATGATTTACCAGCAGATTTACCAGAAAATACTACAGTTTTTGTTACTGTAATTCCTTATAATGGAGTAGGCGATGCAATAGGATGTATAGCAGATTCTTTTACAACAGAGACACTTCCTGTTGTTCCTGGTTGTACTTCATTAATAAGTTCTTTAAAAAATGAGTCTAATGTATCAATAACTACAGCAATTAGCTGGGACGCAGCTAGTACTGCTACAGGGTATAAACTTAGTGTAGGAACAACATCAGGCGGAACAGATATATTAGCGTTAACAGATGTTGGAAACGTTACCACATATAATTTACCAACAGCTTTACCAGAGAGTACTACAATTTTTGTTACTGTAATACCTTATAATGGAGTAGGTGATGCAGTTGGATGTACAGCAGACTCTTTTACTACAGAGACACTTCCAGTTATTCCTGGTTGTACTTCATTAATAAGTTCTTTAAAAAATGAGTCTAATGTCTCAGTAACTACAGCAATTAGCTGGGACGCAGCTAGTACTGCTACAGGGTATAAACTTAATGTAGGAACAACATCAGGCGGAACAGATATATTAACGTTAACAGATGTTGGAAACGTTACCACATATGATTTACCAGCAGCTTTGCCAGAAAATACTACAATTTTTGTTACTGTAATTCCTTATAATGGAGTAGGCGATGCGGTTGGATGTACAGCAGATTCTTTTACAACAGAGACACTTCCTGTTATTCCTGGTTGTACTTCATTAATAAGTTCTTTAAAAAATGAGTCTAATGTATCAGTAACTACAGCAATTAGCTGGGATGCAGCTAGTACTGCTACAGGATATAAACTTAGTGTAGGGACAACATCAGGCGGAACAGATATATTAGTGTTGACAGATGTTGGAAACGTTACCACATATAATTTACCAGCAGCTTTACCAGAAAACACTACAATTTTTGTTACTGTAATTCCTTATAATGGAGTAGGCGATGCAGTAGGATGTACAGCAGATTCTTTTACAACAGAGACACTTCCAGTTATTGCTGATTGTACTGAAATTATAGCACCAATAGATGGAGAAGCTGATGTTGCTGTAGATGCTTCTTTTAGTTGGGAAGCTGTTGATAATGCTACAGGATATATCTTAACAATAGGTACTACTTCAGGTGGTACGGATGTGTTAAACAATGAAGATGTTGGTTCTTTAACACAATACTCTTTAGCTAATGACTTAGAAAATGGAACTATCTATTTTATAAGCGCAGTTGCTTATAATCAATTTGGTAATGCTACAGGATGTTCCCAAAGTACTTTTACTACTATAGTATTGCCTAAAAATGAAGTAAAACATGGCTTTTCTCCAAATGATGATGGAATAAATGATTATTGGCATATAACAGGCATAGAAAATCATCCAACAAATACGGTAACCATATATAACCGTTGGGGAGATATGGTTTTTGAAATTCAAAATTATGACAATACTTCAAATGTATTTAGAGGTATTGCTAATCGGAAAACAAAAATGGGAGCTAATACCTTGCCTTCGGGGACATATTTCTATACCCTTGGCTTAACAGAGGCTCATAATTTTAAAAGCCTTCAAGGTTTCGTTGTTATAAAAAGATAAAAATAGGCATGAGAATTACAAAGAAAATAGCAACTATCATTTTATTTGTTGGTTTGGGGGTTTGTAGTATAAACGCACAGCAAACACCAAGTTTTGCGCAATATAACTACAATCCATTTATACTAAATTCGGCATATGCAGGTCTTACTCCTAGTCCAGAGCTTACGGTAAGTAATGAAGGATACTTTAATAGTATAGAAGGTAGTCCAAGAAGCTTTGCTTTAAGTGGGCATGGAGCTATTAACAATAATAAAGTAGGTATTGGAGCAGGTATCATAAGAGATCAGATTGGAGTAACAACCAGTACCACTTTTTTTGCGGCATACTCCTATAAAATATTTTTCGATTTTAATAGCAATAGACCATACTGGCAACTTTATGATGCAGGTGTACTCTCTTTTGGATTAACAGCTGGAGTTCAACAATACAAGGATAATCTTAGTGAATTAGGAATAATTAACGATTTTAGTTTTGCTAAAGATATTAATGTAAACATCCCTACTATGGGGGTTAGTATTTTGTTTAATCATTCCAACTTCTATATTGGGCTTTCTACCCCTAATATTCTTGGAGATGCCTTAGTAACCGATAAAAGCCTAGATGTTAAAAGTCCATACTACGGGTATTTTGGTTATCGTTTTTATAACAATCGTTTTAAAGATCTTATGATAAAACCAAGTTTATTACTAAAACATGAAGAAGGGGCAGCGTTACAAACAGATATTAATTTATCTGTAAGTTTTAGGAATAAGTTTGAATTGGGTACAGGTTACAGAAGTAGCAATGCTATTAACCTATTAGCGGGCATCTATTTGTTTGATAGTGTTAGATTCATTTACAACTATAATATAGCCACTAATGGTTCTCCTTTGGGTAATACTCACAGTTTTGTACTTAGCTTCCGATTTGGAGAAGGATACAAGATCATATAAAAACGATAGCTAAAATCTTATAAGTGAGATTTATTGATGGAATTTAGTATTATAAAAAGAACAAAGAAACTAAGCCTAAAAGAGCAGGAACCCCTTGAATATAAAACAAGCGAATCTTTTGTGTGGTATACGCTCCATAAATACCCGCTACAAGAACACAGGTTAAAAAGAACATGGCAATTTGAATTCCAAACCCTGTATTGTTATGCAGTATTGCCCAGATAAGACCCGCTGAAAGAAAACCATTATACAATCCTTGGTTTTTGGCAAGTACTTTACTTTCTGTGGCAAAATCTTGTTTTAACCCGAAGGTTTTTAATCCTTTTGGCTTGTCCCATAAAAATACTTCTAAGATTAGGAAATAGATATGTAATAGACTTATAATAAGAATTAGAATAATAGAAATAATATGCATGATGTCTTTATTTAATGGTTAATTGTAGCAAAGCTTCTTCAATAGAGGTTACAGGTAATTTACAACTGTTGTTAATACAGACATAAATATAGGTCTCATTTTCGATATATTTTCCTTCTAAAATTGGAAGGTTGGAAGCAGTAGTGGATCCAGATATTATTTTATTTGGAATATAAAGTGCATTTAATTCAGCTACTATTTTATCAGCATTTTTACCCACAACAGCAATTTCATAAAATTGACTGTTAAAATCAATACTAAGGTCTAACCAATTGGTATGACTAGAGCCATAGTTGGTTGCATCATCATGCATGTTTAAGAGCATTTGTTCTGCTTTTTTATAATAATCAGCTTCAAATAAATAATGAGATAATTGGTAAAGATTTTTTGCCATAATAGCATTAGAAGAAGGAATCACATTGTCTACTTTTTCTATGCTTCGTCTTACAATAATAGCATCGTCCTTAGATGTAAAAAAGAACATGTTGGTTTCGTTATCAAAGAAATTAGTTATGGCATAGTCATTAAGTTCTTTTGCTTTATGTAGCCATTTTGTGTCTAATGTAACCTCATATAAATCAATAAAGGCAGCTATGGTTGCAGCATAATCTTCTAAATAACCATTTACAGTACTTTTTCCATTTTTATAACTATGGTTAAGTCCACCGTCTTTTCTGTATTGTTTTTTTAGTATAAAGTTGGCGTTTTTTAAAGCGATATCTAAATAGTGCTTGTCTCCAAAAGTTTTGTAGGCATCAATATATCCAGTTAGCATTAGCGAATTCCATGAGGTTAACGATTTGTCATCTAATCTTGGTCTGTCTCTTTTGTCTCTTTCTGTAAATAATTTGGTTTTAGCTTCGGCTAGGGTATTTTTTAATTGTTTTGTGCTAATCTTGTATTTTTTTGCAATGGCAGCACCCGTTTCTTTTCTGATAAGGACATAATTTTGATGCTCCCAAAAACCAAAATTATTGATGTTGTAATAATCTTTAAAGATTGGAAAATCATCTGCAAGCAATTCTTTTAATTCGGCTACTGTCCAGACATAGAAAGCACCTTCTTCTAATTTTCCGTCTTTTGTATTGCTATCGGCATCTAAAGAAGAATAAAAACCATGCTCTTTGTTCATTAGCTCTCGTTCTACAAAAGACAGGGTTTGTTCTACTACATTTTTGTACAGCTCGTTTTTGGTTAATTTATAGGCATTGCTATACGTGCTTACTAGCTGTGCGTTATCATATAGCATTTTTTCAAAATGGGGGATATGCCATTTTTTATCTACCGAATATCTAGAAAAACCACCTCCAATATGATCATAAACACCTCCGTATGCTATTTTGGTAAGGGTGTTGTTAATGTATGTATTTAATTTTTCATCAGTATTGGCATTGGTATATCGCAATAGGAAATTTAGATTGCTAGGCATCATAAATTTTGGAGCTCTAGTATTTCCTCCAAAGGCATTATCAAAAGATTTAGACCAATTGCTTACTATTGTTTTGAGTTCATCCTCATTAATTGGTGTAGTTCTTGTGGTTGGGGGAACAATCATCATAGACTTTAACCCTTTTTCTAGATTATCAGCAAACTCTTGTATTTTTTCAGGATTGTTTTCTCGAGTCTTTTTTATCCGTTTTAGGGCATTAAGCCATTCGTTTTTTTCAAAATAGGTACCTCCCCAAAACGGTTTTCCATCAGGTAATGCTATAATATTCATTGGCCATCCACCACTACCAGTCATTAGTTGTAATGCATCCATATATACTTTGTCTACATCTGGGCGTTCTTCACGATCTACCTTTATGTTTATAAAATTTTCGTTCATAAAAGCTGCTACTTCTTCATCTTCAAAACTTTCATGTTCCATAACATGACACCAATGACATGCTGCATAACCAACGCTAATAAGAATAAGTTTGTTTTCTTTTTTAGCTTTTGCCAGTGTTTTTGGATTCCAAGATTCCCAATTTACAGGATTGTGTGCATGCTGTAGAAGGTAAGGACTGGTTTCATTTACTAGTGCATTTGTATACTTGTGCTTAACGGTTGCTGGTTTTTGTCCATTACACCCCGAAAGAAATATGATTACGATAAATAGAAGGCAGTATTTTTTCAACTTAAAAAACAGATAATAGGTTATTAAAAGGGAAAGATACTTAAAAAAAAGAAAGCACCTCTTTAGCCTATATAGTGTTTTTGAAATTTGGACATAAAAAAAGCACCATTTAGGTGCTTTTCTTGATTTGTTTTAAAAATTAACTAACTTCAAAAGTTAATTTAAGATTTACTCTATATTCTGTAACTTTATCGTTTTTAACGATAGCACTTTGATCTTGTACATATACCGAACGAATATTTTTAACAGATTTTGATGCTTTAGATACTGCTTTTGCAGTTGCATCTTCCCAGCTTTTTTCAGAACTAGATAATACTTCTATTACTTTTAAAATTGACATAATTTAAACTTTATTAAATGATTATATTTTATAAAGTTAAGCATTTTGTAGTATTAATCCTTCTTTAATGTTGTTAACTAGCCATTAATAGCTACAACCTCGTTTATTTTATTAGGAATCATGTCTTTTAGCATAGTTTCTATTCCGCTTTTAAGTGTAAAAGTAGATGAAGGACAGCCGCTACATGCTCCTTGTAAAATTACATTAACAGTCTTGCTTTCTTTATCATAGGATTTAAACATAATGTTTCCTCCATCACTTGCAACGGCGGGTTTTATGTATTCTTCTAAAATGTCAATAATTTGTTTTGAAACGTCATCAAGATTTTCTGGACTTGGTGTTTTTTCAATCGTTGTTGTTTCAGTAGAAACCTTATCAATATTTTCAGTTACAATTTCTTTGGCATCAGCAATATAGTTTCTGATATATTCTCGTAATTCAATTGTAATATCGTCCCATTCTGCAACATCATATTTGGTTACAGACACATAGTTTTCATCCAAAAACACTTCTTTTACAAAAGGGAATAAGAACAGCCCTTTTGCTAAAGGAGCTTCTTTGGTATCGTCAATACTTTTAAATTCATAAGGAGCGGCTACTAGTTTTTTATTAGCCACAAATTTTATAACTCCGGGATTAGGTGTGCTTTCTGCATATATGGTAACTGCAACCTTAATATTTCCTTTTTCTTCTTCCAGAAAGACATTTTTTCCTGAATTTAAATAGTTTGCAATTTGGTCAGCAATTTCATTTTGTACCTCTGGCCATGAAACAATATCATAACGTTCTATGGCAATAAAATTACCTGAAATGTACACTGTTTTAACAAAGGGAAGATAAAATAGCTGTTGAGCAATTGGCGAGTTTTTGGCTTCATCAATATTTTTAAATTCGTAGCTATTGTGTTGATTTAGAATAGTGTTTGTCTCAAATTTGAGTATAGATGGGTTGCTTGTTTCAGCAATTTGTATCTTAAAAGTGGTCATATGTCGAATTTTACGGTAAAAGTACAAAGATAATAGTTGTAATCACTATATTTACAATGCCTTAAAATTTTACTATGAGAAAATGCCCCTTTCTCTGTACATTTTTGTTGGTCATAATTGGCCTACAAGCGCAGGTAAAAACCAATACCTCGTTAACACCTACTCAACTCATTAGAGATGTTCTGGTGAATTCTTCATGTGCAGCTACGTCAAATTATCACAGTTATACTGGAACACCTTCTGGATTTAATGGAATTGGCTATTTTGATAGCAATAGTTCCGATTTTCCTTTTAAGAAAGGAATTGTATTAAGTACTGGTGCTGTTTCTAGTGTAGAAGGACCTAATACAAAAGATATTGGAGATGGCTTATATGCCTCAGGTTGGAAAGGAGATTCCGATTTAGAGAACATCACCAATACTAAGAACACGGTAAATGCTACCTATTTAGAGTTCGATTTTGTTCCTTCAATAGATCATATAAGTTTTGATTTTATTTTTGCTTCCGAAGAGTACAATTCTCTTTTTCAATGTTTGTTCTCAGATGTTTTTGCTTTTATATTAACAGATTCCAAAGGAGTATCTAGAAATCTAGCTTTATTGCCAGGTACAACTACACCAATAAAAGTTACTACAGTACATGGGCAATTAAAAGGCAGTAAATGCGGACCTATTAATGAAGACTATTTTGACAAATACAACGATCCTATTACATCCGCAACAAACTTTAATGGACAAACAGTTCCTATTTCTGCAAAAGCTGATGTTGTTCCTGGAGAAAAGTATACTATAAAATTGGTGATTGCAGATCAAATTGATGGGAATTATGATTCTGCTGTATTTTTTGATGCGGGGAGCTTTAATATTGGTGGTACGCTTGGGGAAGATAAAACGGTTGCTAATGGTACTGCTGGCTGTAATGATGTTCCTGTAGTCTTAAATCCTAATGTAGCAGTTCCTGCTACTTATGTGTGGCTAAAAGACGGAGCTGTGTTAGCTGGAGAGACAAGTTCCGAATTATCAGTAACAAGTCCTGGTAAATATGAAGTAAAATATACCTTAACAAATGGATGTTTTAGTGAAGATGATATTATTGTAGAGTTTGCTCCTAACCCAAATGTAAAATTGCCAACGGTCTTGCTGTCTTGTGAAACTGATTCTGATGGAATAGAGCCGTTTAATTTGAAAACAATTAAGGATGAGTTCGAGAAATCGGCAGATGTTAGCGTTAATTTCTATGAAAATGATGCTTCTATATTAAGTGGTACTATTATTAATTCCTTAGAAGGGTATCAAAATAAAAGTAATCCACAATTTATAAAAGCAGAAGTAATTTCTAAATATGGGTGTAAATATTATTATGACATAAAATTGCATGTAGATGTTTTTCCTACGTTGAATGTCGATCTAGAAATTTTAGAAGCATGCGATAGTGATGGAGATGGTTTTGCATCATTTAATTTAACGTCTAAAGAATCTGAAATTACAACTACAGAGGGGTTGATTTTTACTTACTTTTTAAGTAGAAAGGCAGCAGCAGATAATGATGTTTCAGAAAAAATAACAAATCCAGGAGGGTATATAAATACCATTTCTGATGAACAAACAATTTTTATAAGAGTGGCCACGCTAAACGAAGAATGCTTTCAGATTATTAATTTACCATTAACAATAAATGGTATTGAAGAGTCCATAATGCAAGAAGAGTACGTGGTTTGTTTAGCAAATGAAAAAATACCTGTTACGGTTGATATAGAAACAGGATTACAAAAAAGCGAATATGATTTTAAATGGTATAAGGGCAAAACAATAGTAGTAGCAAATATATTAGCTAACGAGTCTGATGCTAAGCTGTTGGTAAATGTAAAAAACACAACGTATTACACTGTTGAGATCATTGATAAAATTACTGGATGCCAATTCGTTAAGTCTACAGTAGTAAAAGCTATTTTACCGCCTGTATCCTTTACTGCAAAAGTTGCTTCAAAGGCTTTTGCTGGAAACCAGTCTATAGTTGCAGAAGCAAAAGGTGCTGGTGAGTATTTTTATTTTCTAGATGATGGCCCACAACAAAAATCTGGAGTTTTTACTAGAGTTGCTCCAGGAGTTCATAAAGTATCTGTTGTAGATTCGTACAATTGTGGAATTCAGACTATTGAAGTGACTGTTATTGATTATCCAAGGTATTTTAGTCCTAATGGAGATGGGGTTAATGATACATGGGATATTTTTAATGCATTAGAATTACCTAGTAATGGAACAGTATTTGTGTTTGATAAATATGGGAAATTAATAAAAAAACTATCTTCGCAAAATAATGGCTGGGATGGAACGTTAAATGGTAAGGAACTTCCTTCTGATGATTACTGGTTCAGAATTGTTTATTCAGAAGAAGGGACTAAGAAAGTCATTAACGGGCACTTTGCGTTAAAAAGATAACATGAATAGAGCATGTTGGAATTATTATTTTCTTAAGTTAAGAATGAATCGTAAAGCGTCAGTATCCGTTAAAAACAATTGATAAACACATGAAACTAACAATTTTAACACTTTTTTCTTTTTTCTGTATTTCATTTAGTACCGCGCAAGAAGGATTACCTGTATACTTTGATTACTTATCGGATAATTATTATTTGATTCATCCATCTATGGCTGGAATAAGTGAAGGTGGAAAAGTAAGAGCTACTGCTCGTAAACAATGGTTCGATGTAGATAATGCACCAAGTTTGCAAACAATTAATGCAAACATGAGATTTGGAGAGCAAAGTGGAGCCGGAGTTATTCTTTTTAACGATGCTAATGGATACCATTCACAAACAGGATTAAAACTTACTTATGCACATCATCTTAAAATGGGTGGTGATTTTAGAGTTTTAAATCAATTGTCTTTTGGGCTTAGTGCTGGAATAATCCAAAGTAGTTTAGATGAGTCAGAATTTGTGTCTTTAATTCCAGATGCAGCAATTACAAATACAAAAACTAGTGTAAGCTACTATAATGTAGATTTTGGAATGTCTTATAATTTCTTAGAATTTTATGCTCATTTTACTGTGCTTAATGCTTTAGGAACCGGTAGGGATTTATATACAGCAGTGGAATCTAATAACCTAAGAAAATACTTGGTGTCTGTTGGTTATGTGTTTGGAAAAGATATTTGGCAGATAGAACCTTCCATATTGTTTCAGAATACTGATGCTACAGCTGAAAAAGAGCTGGATCTTAATGCCAAAGTATACCGAAAAATGGATTTTGGAAAAGTGTGGGGAGGACTTTCTTATAGAAGAAGTTTTGGAGGAGCAGAATTTAACAACAATGGAACAATTGAATCTCAGAAACTTCAATTGCTTTCTCCGATATTAGGCGCTAATTATAACAAATTTGTATTTGCTTATACCTATACCTATGAAATGGGAAATGTAAAGTTTGCTAATGGAGGTTTTCATCAGATTACTTTAGGTTATAACTTTGGACAACCAAAGAAACGTTATGATTGCAACTGTCCAGCAGTAAATTATTAAAAATAAATGAAATCTATATTTTTTAAGTCTCACTAAGTTTAGTGAGGCTTTTGTTGTTTTGATACTGCTTTTAACAGTGTTTTTTTACTTTTAATAGTGCTTCCTTAATTATAAAATTTTTAGTTTTAAATTTATGCTTATCTTTTGCAAATAATTAAAACAAAATATAAATAGTTTGAATGGGCTATTTGTCATTGGGTTAGTTGATTAATCAATTTATAATTGTCAAGAAAATACAATAGAGACAAGGAGATGAAGAGTAAAGTGAGGAAATGTTGTTTATTTATTTTTGGACTATTTACCATTGGTCTTACAGCACAAGTTACTGTAGATGATAGTTCGTATACTATAGAACAACTGGTGGATAATGTTTTAATTGGGGGCACATGCTCTCAAACTTCTAATTGGAATTCTTATACAGGTACGGCTCATGGGTTTAATGGTATTGGATATTTTAATAAAAACGGGAGTAATTTTCCTTTTGATGAAGGAATAGTACTTACTACCGGTAGCGCTGTCAATGCAGCTGGGCCTAATACTTCTATATTAGAGGATGGTAATGGTCTAGAGAATTTATGGGGCGGAGACAAAGACCTAGCCGATATTATAGGAGCTACTGATCCAAGTGAGTTAAACAACACCACGTTTATAGAATTTGATTTTGTACCAATTTCTGATGCAATGAGTTTTAATTTTATTTTTGCTTCTGAAGAATATTCAGATAATTATCCTTGTACTTTTTCAGATGTATTTGCTTTTATTTTAACAGATGAAAACGGTGTATCTGAAAATCTGGCAGTACTTCCTAATGCTGCAAAAACGCCAATTAAAGTCACCACAATACATCCAAAAATTGAACACGCTAACGGTAATTGTGAAGCTGTTAATGAAGAGTATTATAACGGAGATAATGGAACTACTGCTCCCATAAATTTTAACGGACAAACAAAAGAGTTTACTGCAAGTGCAACAGTTGTTCCTGGTAAAACTTACCATATAAAAATGGTTATTGCCGATTTTAGTGATGGTAGTTTAGATAGTGCCGTATTTTTGAAAGCTGGTAGTTTTAATACAGGGGTATATTTAGGAGAAGACAGAACACTAACGGGTGATAATCCTTTATGTAACTCTTATGAATTAGATGCAACTTTAGTTAGTGCAATAGGGTATCTCTGGTATAAAGATGGTGTTCAGTTAACGGAAGATATTTATGGAAATCCATTAACTGGAGGTATTGTTGATAACACCTTGGAGGTGGATGAGACAGGAGTGTATAAAGTAGAAGCTATTGTATCACTAATGCCTTACTGTTCTTTTGAAGATGAAATTTCATTAAAGTTTGTTGCACCACCTGCTTTTTCTGCTTTTAACGGAGATCAGGTTTTGTGTGAATTGGATGGAGACAAATCTGAAACATTTAATCTTCGCCTTAATGAAACCGATTTGTTAGGAGCTGGATTGGATGCAGGTATTTATCAATTTTCTTATTTTATATCTGCAGCCGATGCTAATGCAAATATTAATGCAATATCCAATCCTGAGGCTTACGTGTCTGGAGATAAAACAATACATGTAAGGTTATTTGCAAGCGAAGATTGTTTTGAGCTCACATCCTTTGAGCTGCAAGTAAAAGACCCAGGAGTTGTTAATGATCTTGATCAGAGTTATAACCTCTGCCTTGATAGATTTGGTGGTGCAAAATCTTCAATACTGTTAGATATCAATATGGATCCTGCAATTTTTGATTTTCAGTGGTATCAAGGAGAAGAGGTAACTGCTGGAAATTTACTGTATGGAGAAGATGAAGGAGTTTTTGAAGTAGATATACCTGGAGATTATACTATAAAAATCACACATAGAACAATTGGTTGTGAATTTCTAAGAGCGACAAAAGTAATTGGAATTTCGCCTCCTACTAGTGTGGAGATAAAATTAATATCAAAACGCTTTGTTGAAAAAAACAAAATTGAAGTAATTGCTACTGGAAATACAACTTATGAGTATAAGCTAGATGATGGTGTGTACCAAAGTAGTCCGATTTTTGATGATTTAAGTCCAGGAAAGCATACTATTTATGTAAGAGATATTTACCAATGTTCTGAAGTGCAAGAGACAATTACTATTGTAGATTTTCCTAATTTTTTCACTCCAAATGGAGATAATGTTAATGAAGAATGGAATTTACAAGGAGGAGAAACATTACAAGCATATACTGTCGCTGTTTTTGATAGGTATGGAACATTGTTGAAAGTGTTAAATAATAAAATGTTTAATGGTTGGGATGGTACTTATAATGGTAAGAAAATGCCAGCAGATGATTATTGGTTTAGAATAAGTTATAGAGATGAAGAAGGAAATCTAGAGGGGTTTAATAGCCATTTTGCTTTAAAAAGATAGCTTTTATAAGTATATTATATTGTAAAAGGCGATATTGAAAAATATCGCCTTTTGTTTAATTTTACTATTATATATTTTTAGTTCCAAGTGTAATTTTTCTTAACTGCTTGCTTTTTTATTGCTTTTATCATTGCGCTTTCTAAAGCTTCTCCAGCGCTTTCTTTTTTGTTTTTGCTAATAAAAGCAGTCCTTTTTTTGTTTAATTCTTGAATTTTTTCTTGAATAGCAGTCCGTTCTTTTGTTTTAATACTGATGTAATTTTTTAGTTCTTCTGTGGACTTGTTACGAAGCTCTGATGGCAGTTGACTTTGATTTAAATTTTTATAACTAAATTTTTTGTCTTTTGAAGCATCTACCAAATCCCATGATTTATTATGGTAAAGAGAAGAACTCTTGCTTACTGCTCTTTTTACAATTACCGCTTCGTTTAATTCTGATGCATTAGCATCTTGTTTAGCTTGCATTTTCATTTTTGAAGCACCAATACTACCATACCTAATATAGGTTTTGTTTAGTCTAGTGTTTAACTTTATGATGATATCATCATATGGAGTTGCTATTTCTATAATTTCTTTATTATGATCTATAGCCATATAGTCACCTCCAGTAATAATGGCACCATGTTTCCATTTGGTATTAATTCCCGTATTGAAATTTCCACAATAAATGGTATTTACTACCACGTCTTTTTCTTTGGCATTAATTGCTGATGAGGTATAAGATACTTTTCCTTGGTCAAAAGCTTCATTTCCTGCTATAAAAATTAGTTTTAGATCATCTGCATCATTTCCCCACTCTAATTGGTTTAGGGAAGTTTGAATTACTTCACCACAAAATTCGCTGCCCCCATTGGTGACTAATGAAAATAATTTTTCTGAAATTTCGTCTAAATCACTGTTAAATCCTAGAACTTGTCTAATGTAACCTTCTCTAGAAGATAAGTTGTCATTTCCATATTCATAAAGCGCAATTTTTAGGTTTGGTGTATTTCCTTGACATTTTGCATAAGATAGTTCGTTTACAATATCCCAAAGTTGCGATTTTGCTTGATTAATTAATCCATCCATGCTGTTGCTTGTGTCTAGTAGTAAAGCTACTTTTACATCCCTTTTTTTTGCAGTTTTGGATTTTGCTTTAGCAATAGGATTAATAGTGTTGGTTGTTTTTGTACTACTATGTCCAATCGTAATTGTTAAACTAAGTAGTGCTAATGCTGTTATTTGTTTAATGTTTTTCATGAGTTTGTATTTATTGTTTTTTAGCGGTTACATGCTGTTCGCTATTAATATTTTTTTTTGATGATAAAGTTTTTAGCATGCTCGTTTCATAATCTTAAGTTTTGATAGGTTAAAATTAGAACCAAACTATTTCTTATAAAAAGTAGAATGCGTGTAGTGGTCTTATGAGTGAGGTAATGAGACATATGAATTAGTAAAGCGTGATTTTTGATCCTTTCTTAAGTTGTTTTAGGAGAATACACATTTTTTAGTATGCATAAAAGTGATTAGCTTTAGCCTGGAATAAAGTATTCCGTTTTAAAGTTTAGAGGAAATGAAATTTAATAATTTTTTTGTGTTGCTATTTTGTCTTGTCACTTGGACTGTTTTTTCGCAAGACAGGTTTCAGGTAAAAGGTAGTGTTAGACACAAAGCTACATATGACGCAATTGCTAAAGTAGAAGTCTCATCTAGTGGAGGAGGGTTTACAACGACTAATAGTATGGGCGATTATAAGATAATGGTTAGAATAGATGATGAGTTGGTGTTTAGAAGTCCCGATTTTGAAACTGTAAGGTATACTATTACCAGTAAGGAAGATGTTGATGTTTTGGTGGAAGGTGATGTTGTTTTTAAAAGTAAAACAGCAAATAAAGCAAAACCTCATAATGTAATGCACCAGCAATATTTAGACTCGTCTATTACTTTTAAAAAGATAGACATTAATAAAAGTTTGGAGTATATAGCACAATCTATAAAGGTTTTAGGTAAAAGAAGAGATCGGGAAAAACTAGCAAAATCATACCATGCATTAGGCGATGTTTATGACTTTTATAAACAATACGATTTGGCAATTACCAATTATAAAAGTGCTTTAAAAGAAAGTAACAGTATTGAAACTGAAATTGCATTAGGTAAGGCCTATAATTCAAGCAAATTATACAAAGAGGCAAAAGTATTGTTTTTGAGATTAGAGAAAAAAAGATTGAGCACTTATGAAGCTGTAGTAATAAAAGAAGGACTTGGAGATGCATTAAAAGGAGAAGCGCTATTGGCACCAGCCCTTAAGGCTTATCAAGAAGGACTATCGGTTGCTAAAAAAGGATTGATTACTCCCAAAATAACGGATTTGAATTCCAAAATTGCTGATGCTTATGCATTGCAGAGTAACGTGTCTGAAGCAGAAAACTATTATGACAATTCCTTGAAATTGGCTAAAAAGGAAAATCGGAAAAGGGCAGTTGAGCAAAAAGAAAAGGTAGCAGATTTTTATAATCAAAACAATTCTTATGATAAGGAAATAGAGTTGAGAATTGAGAGTTTAGCAGATGTTGAGGATCTGGAAGAAGAGCCAAAAAATAAAGATTCGAAACTTGGCCTAGTAACCGAGAGTGCAATAACTTCTCAACGAATAAATTATAAGATTGCAAATGCATTTATAGCGCAAGATAAATACAGCGAAGCCATTCCGTATTTGGAAAAAAGTATCGTAGCGGCAGATAATGATGATGATATTATTGTAGAAAAAGATGCTAGAAGAAAACTGTCTGAAGTTTATGAGACTGTAGGGGATTTTACAAAAGCATTGGAAAGCTATAAAAGCTATACATCTTTGGTAGATACCTTGTATGTAAGAAAAGAACAGGAGATTTCTAGAGCAGGACGATTTAATAGAAATATAGCAGAACAGCAAAATAGAATTGTAAGCTTAGAAAAAGATAGAGAATTGTCTGAAAGTAAATATGCTCTTGATGCTACCAGTAAGGAGTTGTCTTCAGAAACTGGCAAAAGGCAACAGTTTATCATTTATGCTTTAATTTTTGGAATGTTGATGTTTGGGCTGATCGCTTTTTTGTTTTATAGGAATAATAAGCAACAAAGGATAGCAAATAATGTGCTTGCTTTAAAGTCTTTGCGTTCGCAAATGAATCCACATTTTATTTTTAATGCATTAAATTCAGTAAATAATTTTATTGCAAAAAGCGACGAACGTAGTGCTAATAGGTATTTAAGTAATTTTTCTACATTGATGCGATCAGTATTGGAGAATTCAGAAGAAGATTTTATACCGCTCTCCAAAGAAGTAGAATTGTTGCAATTGTACACAAAATTAGAACACTCTCGTTTTGTAGAAAAGTTTGATTACGAAGTGTTAATTTCTAAAAGTATAGCATTAGAAGAGTTTAAAATTCCTCCAATGTTATTACAGCCCTATATAGAAAATGCAATATGGCATGGTTTAAGGTATAAAGAAGAAAAAGGTTTTTTAACAATTAATATAAGTGATGTAGATGCTGAAACATTAAAAATAAGCATTGAAGATAATGGAATTGGAAGGGAGAGATCAGCAGCTTTAAAGACAAAAAACCAAATGCGTCAAAAGTCTAAAGGGATGGGCAATATAAAAAAGAGAATTGCTATTTTAAATGAAATGTATTCCAATACTGTTGACGTATTTATAACAGATTTATACAAGGACGGCTCTGGAACTAAAGTAGAATTGCTATTGCGAAAAAATAAAGTGTAATTTTTTTTTAAATTAAAAGAATAGGTATAATTATATGAATTTAAAAAGCATAATTGTAGAAGACGAGACAATCAGTAGGGAGATTCTAAGGAACTATTTGGGTAAATATTGTACCAATGTAACTGTTATTGGTGAGGCTGCCAATATAGTTGATGCGGAAGCTTTGATTAAAGCAAATGATGTGGATTTGGTTTTCTTGGATGTAGAAATGCCTTTTGGTAATGCTTTTGATTTGTTGGATCGTTTCCCTGATCGAGATTTCGAAACAGTAATTGTAACAGCTTATAATCAATATGCCATTGATGCGCTAAATAATCAGGCATCTTATTATCTGATGAAACCGATTAATATAGACGAGTTAATAAAAGCTGTTGACTATGTAACAGAAGTGAAGATAAAAGAAGATTTGTTGCAAGAAAAAGTACTGAGTCCAATAAATAAGGGGATTTCGGGTAAGATTACTATTCCGCAGCAAGATGGATTTCAAGTATTGAATACCACCGACATTTTTTTCTGTAAGGCAGATGATAATTATACAGAAATTCATTTAGAAGGCAAAAAAATATTGGTGAGTAAAACCTTAAAATATTTTGAAACAGCATTGGCTTCTTTTCCCTTTGCCCGAATACACAAATCTTTTTTGGTGAATGTAAATGAAGTTGCAAAATATAAAAAAGGAAAAGGTGGTAGTGTTGTACTTAGCAATGGTAAAGAATTGGTGGTATCGGCAAGCAAGAAAAAGGCATTGCTTTCCTATTTTGAATAATTATTAAAGATAACAAATGAAAATTATAAAAGAGATAAATGGTAAGGCACCTCAGTTTGGAGCCGATTGTTTTGTAGCTGATAATGCTACAATTGTTGGTGATGTGCAAATGGGAGATCAATGTAGCGTTTGGTTTAATGCTGTATTACGTGGTGATGTGCATTTTATAAAAATGGGAAATAAAGTAAATGTGCAAGACGGAGCTATTGTACATTGTACATATCAAAAATCACCAACAACCATCGGGAATAATGTATCAATAGGTCATAATGCTATTGTGCATGGCTGTACCATACAAGATAATGTATTGATAGGCATGGGAAGTATTGTAATGGACGATTGTATTATTGAATCTAACAGTATTATTGCTGCTGGAGCAGTGGTGACTAAGGGGACTATAGTGCCTTCAGGAACGGTATTTGCAGGGATGCCAGCCAAGAAGATTAAAGATATTAGTGTTGAGCTGTCTACAGGTGAAGTAAATAGAATTGCTGACAATTACGTGAAGTATGCAAGTTGGTTTAAAGAATAGTATTAATGTTGAGCCTGGCAGACTTTGTGTAAGGGATTGAAGTATTGTTGGAACTCTCTGCGTTTTTACGAAGAAGCGACTACGAAAAGCCCGACCCGAAATATAGTGTAGGGGTACACCATAATAATTCTTATTTTAGCAAAAAATTAAAATTAAATAGATGAAAGCATATGTATTTCCTGGTCAAGGAGCTCAGTTTGTAGGGATGGGTTTAGATTTGTATGAAAAATCACCATTGGCACAAGGTCTTTTTGAACAAGCAAATAGTATTTTGGGTTTTTCGATTACCGATATTATGTTTGAGGGAACTCCTGAGGATTTGAAACAAACAAAAGTGACGCAACCTGCTATATTTTTACATTCTGTTGTTTTAAGTAAGGTAATGGCTGAGGTATTAGAAGAGGGCTTTAAACCAGATATGGTTGCAGGGCATTCTCTTGGAGAGTTTTCAGCTTTAGTGGCTAATGGTGTATTAAGCTTTGAAGATGGCTTAAAATTGGTTTCTAAGCGTGCCTTAGCAATGCAAAAGGCCTGCGAGTTAGAGTCAAGCACTATGGCGGCGGTATTAGGATTGGAAGATGGTGTGGTAGAAGACATTTGTAGAAATATGGATGGAGTGGTTGTGCCTGCAAATTATAATTGTCCAGGGCAGTTGGTGATTTCTGGTGATGTAGCTGCAATTGAAGCTACTTGCGAAGCAATGAAAGAAGCGGGAGCACGTAGAGCATTAGTGTTACCAGTAGGGGGTGCTTTTCATTCGCCTTTAATGGAGCCAGCAAGAGAAGAGTTGCAAGCGGCAATAGAAGCAACAACTTTTAGTAAACCTAGTTGTCCTATTTATCAAAATGTAACAACAACTGCAATAACGGATGCTGATGAAATTAAGAAAAATTTGATAGCACAGCTTACAGCTCCAGTAAAATGGACACAAAGTGTACAGCAAATGATAACAGATGGGGCTACGTTGTTTACAGAAGTAGGTCCTGGTAAAGTGTTGCAAGGATTAATCAAAAAAATAGATAGAAGTGCTGCTGTTGCTTCTGGTATTGTGGAGTTGTAACAATATAATGCAATAAAATCCTCGAGGCAATTCTTCGAGGATTTTATGCTTTTACTTAAAATAAATGGATTATAATCCCAGTAGTTTTATCTCTGGAGAATTTTTATCATAGTTATAGGTACGCCAAAAGAAACCATCGGCATTAAATTGCCATACAATCTCTCCTTCTGAGGTAACTTCCCAAATTCCATAATCACCTTCTGTAATTAATTGTATTTCCATTTGAGAGTCTTGCTGCTCCAGAAACTTTTTCTCTAAATGCAAATCTTCATGAGTGAATTTCCATACAACTTGAGATTCGTTATTCTGATTTGCATTTAGAGAAAAAGTTTGAGGTAACTTTAATTCATAAACGGTAGATTGTTTTAATTGATTTCCATTACTATATATTAGCATATTCCCTGTATCTTCTTCTTTTAATAGGTTTGGATGATGATTGTGGTTAAAGAGTCTTTTGCCTTCTTCATTTTCATATGCCGTTGGGTTTTCAAATCTATAAATAAGATCGCCTCCTTATTCATGATATATACAGTCGTTTCCAGGATCGTTTACCAATAGGTAATCATCATTAACCTTATTAGCATAGAAATATTCGGCTATTCCGGTGTCTCCTTCTTTTATGTATGCTATAATTTCTTCTTTTTTTTTCATGAGTTTTACTTTTCACTAGCGTAAGAAAATAAGGTAAGATTAATTAACAGACAGAAGTAAAACTACTTGCTTGTATTTTTCAGTTTGGGTTAATTGTAAAAGAGACTGCCTGAAAAGGCAGTCTCTTAATTGTTTGTTGTAAAACACAAATATTATATTTATATCTGGGAGAATTAAGTACATTTATTTAATAGCTCTCCTGGTGTTGGATTTGGTCCTTCGTCTAAATCTTTTGTGCCGCTCGGACTTGTTAAGGTGTAGATATGTTCTTCTTCAAAACTTCCAGACGAATATGTAAAAGTAAATAGTTCAGTACCTACAGGGATGTTTATTATTACATCAACGGGGTTTGTACCAGCATCACCCGTAACAGTATATTCGGTAAAGACTCCATCAATATTAACTGTGATTTTTGCACCATCCCAACCATCACCGAAGGTGTCTGTCATGCTTAGTGCCCAGTCTCCAACATCGTTATGAGCAGATAAGCATACAACTGCTCCTGTGTATACCATTGGAGAGCTAAAGAATAGTTCTCCAGTAACACTATTTCCAGAATTTTCTTTTCTAAATGTTCTTCCGTCAGTCATATTAATAACAACCCAAAAATTGAATTGATCTCCTCCATCTATTAATGCTATATCTAAACCTAATGCGGTTAAGGCATCTGTTATTCCAATATCAAATGCAGCTTCTAAAAGACCATTGTCATTTGCTGATAGATCAGAAACATTGGCAGTTTTTACCAAAATAGGATCTATAGAATCATCATCATCTGTATCTGGATCACCATCAGTAGATCGGTCAACAAACTCAACCATAATTGCTATTGAGCTAACATCAGCAGTATTTTCTGAAACCAATTCTCCAGTGATAGAGTATGAAGATCCTCCAATATTGTTTTTGTCAATAGTACCTCCTGAGCTAACAGTTCTAAAAAATGCACCTTTTATTTCAGCGCTATGTTCAGTTAAGCGCATTTTATCCTCATCTTCACAGGATATAAACCCTAGAAGAATACATGGAAGTGCTATAAGTTTTATTATTTTTCTCATAATTTTATTTTTAAAAATCTAGATTATCTGAATTTTTATCCCAAAAAACTTTAACAGCTTGATTAGCTTTAGGGCTAATGTTTGGGTTATTGTCAATTGCAACAGATGGGTATTTAAATGAACGGATAAATGCTCCGGGTGTAGCAGTTTCTGTTGGTTGCATATCCAAAGGCATACTTGTACGTCTATAATTATTATAGGCCTCAACAGGATTACCCCAAGAAGCGATATATGCCTGAGTCATTATAATGTTTAACTTTTCTGTATCAGTAGCTGTGCCATATGCAGTTAATATTGCTGTAACATAGTCATCTACATTAACTGTACTTGCAGCGAATGTGCTTTCTGAAGTGGTTGGGTCAAAATTAATAACTTTTGTGAATGATGCTCTCATTCCTTTTTCTAACATGTCAACTGCAGCATCAGATGTACCTAATGTTAAAGCGGCTTCTGCTCTCATAAAATAAGCAAAAGAAGATAAAATAATTGGTTGTATTCCTTTTCCTTTCATTCCCGATGTTTTGCCGACACCCTTAAATGAATCATCATCAAAACGTCCTCCAATAGGATAGGTTCCAAAGGTGGTGATCACATTCGAATCTGATGGCAAACCTTGTGCATCTCCATGTATCCTAGCCCAGTATCCATCACCAATGGATGTACAGAATGGGTCAACTCCAGGGGTATAATGTGTTGGATAGCTTTCTGCTAAGCAAGGAAAATCAAAGATTCCTTGAGCGTTAGATTCTGGATAGCTATCAGTTTGTCTATACATATAATACCTAAGCCTTGGGTCGGCATCATCAAATCCATTTACAAGAAGATTGATAAAATACATAGACATGTATTGTCCACTAGGACCATCGTCATAATTATCGATGTACTGTGGGTGTCTAATATCCGGTGCTGAGGAATTTGTACCATAGAATACCGTAAAATCTCCTTCAGCGGTTCCAATTAAATCATCTCCAGTTATTAAGGCATTTATTCCAGCTAGTGATACAGCAGGATCAACTAATCTTGTATTATTGTATATCCTTAACTTTAAAGTATTGGCTAGCGTTATCCACTTGTCTGTCTCTCCGAAATAGAACAAATCTCCTGTTGCAGATATACTAGTTATTGGAGAAAGATTTAAGTTCACAATCGCCTCATCAAGTAATGTTAATGCTTTGTCATAAACAGATGCGTCATCATCAAGGACAGGGTTAAAATTTTCATTTCCTAGAAATGCTTCAGTATAGGGAACATCTCCAAAATAATCGACTAACACAGTTAATGTGTATGATTCTAATATTTGAGCAACACCAACGTGGTGGTGCAATTCGCTTTCTGTAGCAAGTTCTTTAATAATGTTGATATCCGATAAGTGCCCTGCGTAACTTTGTCGCCAAATATCGTCAAAATCACCAGGTTCAAATGCGTTTTCGTACAATGGTCCATACATATGAAGCATTCGTACTACTTTCATTCCAGCTTCAAATCCAATTCTATTATCAAGGTCTTCCTCACCAATCCATGCTGTAAAATTAAACATAGCTCCGTTCAACAATAATTGAATATCCGAGTCAGAGGGTATGGCGTTGTTAGGGTCGTCATTTACGTCTAATTCCACAGATTCACAAGAACTAAAAAGTATTAGTATTGCGTAAAAAACTATGGATATTTTATGTTTTGTATTCATAATTATTTTATGTTTTTTTTATTAAAATGTAGCTCTTAGTGCTATTCCATATCTTTTTGCAGTTGGCCCTGTCAATAGATCAAAACCTCTTGAGTTACCAACACCTAGGCTAGAAACTGATGGATCAAAATTTATAGAATCTGGAAAGTTAAAAGCTTTAAACCATAAGTTATTTCCTGTCGCAGAAATAGTAACTTTTCCAAAAGGTGTTTTTTCTAGAATTTTATCAGATAAACTGTATGATAATGATACTTCTCTTAATCTAATATGGGTTGCGTCATATACTTTGAATTCATTTTTACCATAATTTTCCCAGTAATGATCATTAGCTGTTATTTGAATATCATTTACGGATCCATCTTGTTTAACACCAGCTGCTACTATTGGAATGGATCTATCGAAATCTGTTTCTCCTGCAAGTCCTCTAATGGTTAGCGTATTTGCTGTTGCAGAAAACATGTCGCCACCATGAGTATAATCCCACTGCATGCCAAAAGTCAGGTTTTTGTAAGAAACCGTATTGATAAGGGTTGAATGCCAATCTGGATTTGGATCACCAATAATACCAAGTCCTTCCTGTTCAAGGTATAACCCGTCTGTTCCAACAATTGGATTTCCATTTGCATCTCTTTGGATTAGAACTGCTTGCATTACATTAAAAGGTTGTCCTTGTATTGCGAAGTTTCCAAGGTTAGAAAAAGGTCCAGATAAGAAGAGCTCGTCTTGCTCTCCCCCTGGTAGTTCGGTAACGGTACTTTCATAAGCATCAAAATTTAATGTTACTGCCCATTGGAAGTTATCGTTTCTATATGGGACAGCATTTATTCCAATTTCTATTCCTTTAGTTTTTAATTTCCCAGCATTAATTGCAATTACAGTATATCCACTTGATGGATCTAGCCTTTTATCCAAAATCTGGTCGGTTGCTTCTTTTTCATATACACTTCCTTCAAAGCCAATTCGGTTGTTAAATGCTTTTAATTCAATTCCAAATTCTAGTTCTGTTACTATTTCTGGGGTTAAATTTGGATTTCCAAGACGGTTTACGCCGCTATCAGCAATATTTACAGGACTACCGTTAATATTTATGGTATTGCCATCTCTATCTAGCCATGCTTTTGCGGCAACACCTAATGCACTTCTTGTAACATATGGGCTTGCAAAATTTGCAGAACTTCCGTATCCAAAACGCAGTTTTAAGAAGTTTAATCCATTATTAGATTTTAAACTTGAAAAAGCAGAAGTTGGAATAAATGAAACACTTGCACTTGGGTAAAACTGTGTGTTGTTCCCTGATTCATGAGTTGAAGCCCAATCATTTCTTCCAGCAACATTGAGGTAGAAAAAGCTTTTATATCCTAAAGTAGCCGAAGCAAAAGCACCGATTACATTTTCTTGTGATTGAAAAAGATCTACCGCTACTTTATCTTCAAAATTGTTAGCGAAAAATTTACCGTAAATCAATTGTTTGTCATAATTAACAGTTGACGAAGTAAATGTATTTCTTCTTGAATTTAATCCAGCATTGATAGATAGGTTCGTGTCATCACTTAAATCCTTTGAAAAATTAAGTAATAATGAGTGATCCCATATTTTACCGGTATTTCTAGATTCATAATACAAACCAGCTGGAAGATAGATACCGCCTTTGTTAACGCTAAAAGATGAGGTTTCATTGTACCCATCATAACCTGTTCTCCAGGTTGCTGAGAGCATGTCGTTAAATTTATAGGTACCTGCCATATTGAAGTATACTCTATCTGTAATTTCTGCATCGATTTCGTTTTCTGCTGTCCATCTTGGATTTTGGATACCATTAGTTGTACGATAATATATACTTCTATGTTGTTCGTCTTCATACGGTAGCCCCATAAGATCTATGGATCTTGGTGTGTATAATACATTTGCAAATATACCTGACCCACCTGAGCTTACATTGCTAGAACCTGTACTTGCCGCGTTTGGAGGGCTTTTTTTACTAGTATTAACGTAATTCATTGTTCCGCTAAAGCTAAAATTGTTTGATAGCTTTGCAGTTCCTCCGATACTAAAGTTGTTCCTTCTCAAGGTGTTATTAGGGGTAAAACCTTTTTGATCTGTATTTGAATAACTAAAATTAATACTTGTGTTCTCAGAGGATTTTGAAACATTTATGTTATTAACTGCTGTATATCCAGTTTCGAAAAAGTTTTTAACGGAATCATACGGTTTATATTCATAAGAAGTGTTTCCTGCAAATTGAGGGAAATTTGGGTCGATACTTGTATTGCCGCCTTCTTGTCCAGCATTATATTTGACACCGGAATAGACATGTAATATCTGTTCGTATGGATTCGTAAATTCTGACCCCCAATTACTAAAAGCTTTCCCTCTACTTTGTTGCCATCCGCCACCGTATCTACTTTGATAATCTGGAGTAGATGATATTTGTTCGATATAGTAAGAAGAATTTACGGACACCTCTAGCTTATCTTGTGCTGTAGATCCTGAGCTTCCTGTTTTAGTAGTAATAAGTATAACTCCATTTCTACCTTGTTCTCCATAGGTAACTGTAGCACTTAATCCTTTTAGTACACTTAAGCTAGCAATATTGTTTGGATCTAGGTCTAATAACCTACTTGCCGCATTATTACCTGACTGTGTCGTGGAAAACGTACTAGATTCATTAGTAGCGTTAGAAAAAGGAACACCATCAACAATTATTAGAGGTTGGTTGTTTCCTGTTATGGAAGAAAACCCTCTAATATTAATATTGGTTCCACTTCCTGCAATTCCACTACCACCTAGAATGCTTACACCAGGAACTTGACCAGCCAGTGCTTTTGCTACATCTGTTTCAGCACGTTCTGCTATTTTCTCTCCTTTTAGAGTAGTAACTGCATATCCTAATGCTTTTTTTTCTCTTTTAATTCCTTGTGCAGTTACAACAACTTCCAGAAGGGCTTCTGCACTATCTTCCATTTGGACATTGATAACATTTTGGCTTCCAACAATTCTGGAAACACTTGTTTGTCCTATATATGTATATAATAAAGTTTGTCCTACACTTGCATTTATTGTGTAGTTTCCGTCAAAATCTGATTGTGTACCTGTAGCGGTACCTTGAACGAGAATGTTAACCCCAGGAAGCGGTACGCCATCTTGGTCAGTAATGTTTCCTGTTACACTTTTTTGTTGAGCAAAAGATGAATAAATTCCCACAAAGAGAATTACAACTATCATTCGCAGTCTTTTTACTTTCATAAAATTAAATTTAAATTAAGATTATTTTGAGTTAGCACAATTGAAGAAAGGGAGGCAGTAAAAAGATTTGATAGCTAATTCAAATTATTTACTAAAAAAATAAAACAAAGTTTAATAGATTTTTAATAGTAAGCTCTTTATGCTGTCCTCTCCTTTACAATTGCCTGATAAAGAAAGGTATAAACTTAATTCCAATAGCTTATCCTTATCAGATATTGCTTTCCCGAGTTATAATTCCCTAAAAACAATAAATTATGTTAATTTTTTTAACATAATATTGAATTTTTTGATTGGTTTTAACATTTGTTTAAGATTAATGAAGATTCGGTTAGAGCATATTGTCTCTTTGCTTTTTTTTTCGCTTGTTTATTATGTTAATTTCAAGGAAAAAACTGGTATTTGCCTTTAGTTTGTCGTTTTGCTTCGATTATTGTGTTAAAAAAATAAGAATAATTGTGTTTTATTAAGATATAATTGGGCTAGGCTTTATTTTTGAATAAGAATAATTGATTTGTTTTTCTGAGTAGAATAATGGGTAGAATATGTTTCGGGTGTTCTTAAGTTTTTGTATTGCTATCTATTTCTTTCTGGTAATTAAATTGGGAGGATGATAGGTTGTTTTGGATCGAAATATTGCTTTTTGATAATAGGGAGGTCGTTCAAAAAGATCACATTTGTCTATATATTAAGTATTGTGATTGGAAATATTTTGGGGTGTAATTTAGGAGCTAGGTTTATCTTTTTTGACTATGGCTATCTATGAGTTTACGTTTCGATACTATATCATTTCTATTTAAGAATAGAGTGAAAATAGTAATTGGGAGAGTGGAATGAATGTTAAAAGTGGTGTTTTTAGTCACCGCCACAACCTGAGAATAGATTTGATTCGTTTTGGTTACTTACTTCAGCAATTATTGAGGAATTGTTTGTAGGTTTATCATTAAAAGAGTTTTCCTTTTGACTAAATTCCTGATATTGAGTAGGTGTTAAAGATGTTCTTCTTTTAAAAGCTTTATTAAAAGTTACTTTATTATTATAGCCTACTTCATAGGCAATGGCAATCATGCTCAAGTCTCTTTTTTTGTCTTTTCTTAACATTGATTTTGCTTCAGTTATTCTATGCTGGTTTACTAGCTCATAAAAATTCATGCTAAAGTGCTCATTGATAATCTGGGAAGTATTGTGTCTAGTAGTTTCTAGTTCTTGAGCAAGCTGATCTAGGGTTAAATTATTCTGCTTAAATATTTTATCTTGTAGTAGTAGTTTGTTTAGGTTCTTTTTGAGTTCTAAGGATAAATCTGGTGTTAGTCCGGATTTTTGATATTTATTTGAATCGTAGTTGTTGATATGAAGTTCTTCAGCTTCCAGGAAGTCTATAGCTTTTTTAAAAATTGATGGGTTGAAATATGCGATTGATGAAATGTATAGAACTATAGCGCACATTGCTACTACTTGTAAGTGTGAAGTATAGTTAAGGTTAAGGTTGCTAATAAATGGTATTATTTTGAGTACCGGAAGCGTATATATAATATAGGTTACAACATATATCGTGTTCAGTATGATGATTTCTTTTTGCCATTTCACAAACTGCTTATCATTACGAACTTTTGGGGAGACCGTATTTTTTTTATAAGATTTATAGGTGAGATAGGTATAGGTGACTAAGGATAGGGTTTTGGTCAGAATAATAATGTCCCTTCCAATGAGTGAATAATTAGCTTGATTTATCAGAAGTAGTAGTTTTTCTTTTGCTGGTAAAGTATATACTGGAAATATATAAATAATGAGTAATAGTGTTGGAATAAGGTGAAGCAGGTCTGTCACTTTAAATTGATAAACTTCTGTCACTCTCCTGAAATAGAAGTATAATAAAGGACCGTAAAGGTAAGAAAAAGAAATTGTTGCGTAATAAGAATGTGGATATGTGAAATGAAGGTTGCTAAAGTATAGTGTAATATGGGCAATTAATAGAGAATTGAAAAGTATGTATAAGCTAATCAAAAGGTTATTTGTTTTATTTATTCCTCTTTTGATATTTAATACAATTGCGAAAAAAAGTCCTATAGCGCTTGAAAAGAGAAAAAAGATAATCCATATGTTTGTCTTTGGAATAAATCTTTTAGTGAGTTTAACGTAACTGTCAGTGTCCTTAATGTTTTTAAATTCTCTTTGTTTGATGAAGTCTAAATCGCCAGTGTTTTCAATGTATTTAAGAAGGTATTTGCAAGCTTCCTTTGCGTTGTGTTTTTTTGAAAATTGTAATGACTGCTCTTTAAAAAAGGTTACAGAGTCTGATAACACTTTTCTCTTTTGATATGTGTTGGTAGCTGTAGTTGTGTCCAAGTGTTTAATAGAGACACTTGTGGTTGAAGCTGTCGTATTAGCAATGCTAAGTACTGACAATAGCAACAATGGAATAAACGTGATTAGTGTTTTGATTGATGATGACAAATAAATAGTTTTAAGTATGAAACAAATCTATATTTATAAGACGATAAATTTGGTTCTATGTTACTTAAATGTAGGAATTTCCGTTAATAATTTCCGATTATTGTAGGTATTTCGTTGTTTTTTAACTTTTTATTAACATTTAACGAAGTTCATTTGTGGTTATAGGCCTAAGTTTTTGTTTTTTTAATAATATTATTTACGAACAGAGGATTTAGTTTCTAATTCAGTAAATTAAGAATCTTCTTAGTTTTGTTCCAAAGTAACGTTAAGACGTTTATATGAGTCCACAAGGTGTTGTATTTAACTTTGACTCCATATAAAAGTGTTATTTTACTTTGTTTGCAGCGTCATGGTCATCTAAGAATGGATTTTCTGAATCTTATATTTATCTTTTAACTCTGTCAGGGATTGTTGTAATGATTTCTTGTTGTTTGCCACGAAGAAGTGGCTTTAGAAGATCATCTAAATCTAGTTTACTATCGCTTTCTTGGTTAAGGATAAATTGTTGATTGGTTTGCGCAGATCTTTTTGATTTCTCTTTGACTTATAGAGTGATTAAATCTATGGATTACAATTCTTTATCTGTGTCCTTAATTAAATTGTGGCTTATCTGGTGTAATTAGTAGGCGGATGATTTAATTGTGAAGTAGAATTAGGTGAGTTTTTATGATAAAAAAAGGGTTTTAAGTTATTTTCAGCTTTGAAAGATGAAAAACTTAAAACCCTTTTAAGAAATAAATAAAAGAATGTCAATAAAAATTAGCAAATTACAAGAATTTTTTGCTCTTTTTTTGAAAACTTTTGCTCTATCTCATAATTAATTATTGTTCTAATTTTGATCTGCTTCTGTTAAAGAATCATTAGCGTCAATTTCTGCTTGAGGGATCTTCCATATCCATCCATCATTGATGGAAGGCTTGTCTTGTTTGAATCCAGCTCCATAAAGAACCTCAGAAGCTCCAGAATTGGTATGGTCAATACCTTCATCCCATCTAATTTGATCATGAAAACTAAATCCTTCTCCAAAAAGTTCAACTCGACGTTGGAATTTAATTTGATCCATAAGAGATTCCTGAGTAGCAAAATCAGTTTTATCGAAAGCAGGATCTCTTTTTACTCCTAAAACTGCAAGTGCATCTTGTGCTCCTGAAATATTATTAAGCATTGCTTGAGCTTCAGCTTCTATTAAGTACATTTCTGATGCTCTCATATAGTTAACGTCATCTGGATCTATGGTTCCTGGATTTTTTTGCTTGAATTTAAATGACATAAATGGATGTGTATTATGACCTGTGGTAGTACCATAAGTGTCAATAATATCGTCATAGGCTGCATTAAAACTAGCTTCATCACTATAGTTAGGATCGGATTCAAAACTACCACCTTCACCATTTGATGCTGCAGAGTTAGTGTTTGGAGCTAATGAAAGCACAACATCTTTTCTGTAATCGGTAACAGGAATATTATTCCATATTTCTTCATTAAACAATTTTGGATTCCCTCTAGTTTGACTACCATTAAAGGTATTACACATAAAGTAAAAATAAGATTGGAAAAAATTGGTTTCAGTGTCAATCACACGACCTCCCCAAATAACTTCACTTAAATCATAAGTGTTGAATCCTGTTTTCCATGTTGCTTCATCTATCAATGTAAATCCATCCCGAGCTTGCACTGCAGCAGTAGCTGCGGTACCCCAATCTCCTTTAGATAATGCAATTCTAGCTTTAATTCCGTAGGCAGCATTAATTGAAATATGAGATTTGTTATCAGGTGAACTAGCGTTTTCAAGGTAAGAGATAGCTAAATCTATATCTTTCTCTATCTGAGCATATATTTCCGCTACAGTAGAACGTGGTAGGCTTGTGAAAGGTGCTTCTGTTGAAAACATTAATGGTACCCCTGGGTCAGTTGATGGGTTCCCTATTAAATATCCCTTAGCATAAGTAGTTATCAATTGATGATATGACCAAGCTCTATATGCATGGGACTGTCCTAAGATGTTGTTCATGTTATCGTCAATAACAAAGTCTCCATCGTTAACTGTGTTAATAATAGCGTTAGTAGAAGCTATAAAATGGTAACGTTGGTACCAGAGGTTTCTTACAGTATTGAAGGAAGCATTGTTATGTGATCTCCATTGTACCTCTGACCGCATCCAGCCATTTCCTCTTGCGGAATGTATTATGTTTCCAGCTATAGCGTCAAATGCTACTAGATAGAAACTTTGTCCAGATCTACTTCCTGTGGCATCAGGAAGAGGTGATTGTGCGTACATTTGACGGTGAAGACCATTAAGGACAAGAGTCATGTTTTCTGCAGAAGAAAGAGCATCTGAACTAGCTATGGAATCTGTTGGTGTATTCTCAAGAAAATCTTCAGAACAACTCATTAATGCAAAGAACGATAAAGTTATTGCTAATAATGATGATTTTATTTTATGAATCATGATATATTATTTTTTAATTAAATTTTAATACCTTAAAAGGAAACATTTAGCCCAAATGAAACAACTCTTGAGGGATTGAAATCATTTCCAGCTGTAGTTCCATTAAGATCAAATTGTGGGTTAAGGCCTTCTCTTTCGGTTTTTACAAATAGGTTTTCTCCCGAAACAAAAAAGCGCAATTGATCTACTCCTATCTTATCAGTAATCTTGTTTTCAAAACTATAAGATAGATTTACATTTCTTAACGCATAATAAGTAGCATCTGTAAGAAATCTTGTTGTTAGTGTTGGAGATTGGTTAGCATCACCAACCTGTAATCTCGGAACGTCGGTAATATCTCCAGGAGCTCTCCAAGCGTTTAAGGCATCTGGGTGTAAAGCAACGCCGTATCTTCCTTCGTGCATTAAGTTTGCATATCCATTATCAAGAATATCCCCCCCAATTGAAAAAGTAAACGTGAAGTCAAGTGCAAAATTCTTGTATTTAACAGTGTTTTTTACAGAACCTATAACATCTGGAATAGGATTTGCGTCTTCTACATAGGCTTTACCAGCATCCTGCCAGTCATTAGTTGTAGCTTGAGTTCCATCCGCATTTAATACAGGGTTTTTTTGTCCTGGATTGTCTGGGTTTTCTTCCCACATATAGTATAAAGCATCTCCATTAGCAGAGTCAACACCAGCATAGTGGTAGATGTAGAAATCGTATCTAGAACGACCAACATCCCATCTCTTAGAACCATTAACAAACGGATCTGGAAGTGATGTAATTTCATTTTTAAGTGTAGATGCTTGAAGACCTAAATCCCAAGAAAAATTATCATTTCTTACAATATGTCCAGTAAGCCCCAATTCAAATCCAGAATTGAACATGTCTCCAATATTTCCAGGATACGCATTTAAACCAAGTGAAGGAGCGATAGGTACATTGTAAAGTAAATCTGAAGATGTTTTTTTGTAATATTCAATAGAACCTTCTAGGCGATTGTTGAATAATCCAAATTCAAGAGCAACATCAAAACTCTCAACAGTTTCCCAGCTTAAGATTGAGCTTCCTGTGGTGTTCCAAAAAGCTCCAGGAGTACCGGCATTCGGGTATATTTGGTATAATGCTTGAGAAATATAAAAGTTTCCAAGATCATCATTTCCTACTTCTCCATAAGAGGCTCTTAGTTTTAAGCGATCAATAAAAGAAACATTTTGCATGAAATCTTCTTGATCTATACGCCAAGATGCACCGATTGAATAGAAATTACCCCAACGAGCATCACTATTAAAAACAGAGGTTCCGTCTCTTCTTGCTGATAGTGAGAGGTAGTATTTCTGATCGTAATTATAATCTAATCTGGAGAAGTAACCCTCAGTAGTTTTATCAGTACTGCTTCCACCTATATCAACTGCTACAGAAAAATTATCAAATTCTGTAATTCCAGTAGCAGATTGAGTGGTCTTAGTTCCGTCAAATCTAGAAAAGTGTCTATTAAAACTTTCATGACCTAAAAGAAAAGTTAGATTGTTTTTTGTTCCAAAAGTTTTGTTATAAGTAAGGATTTGGTTGAAATTTTCAATTGTTCTACGAAATCTTGTTTCACTATACCTTCCAGTTGGAGCACCATCTCCTACAATATTATTTTCATAAGATTGGTTATAACTATCTTGAACATCTCTTCCGTAAGTGGTTTTAATATTTAGACCTTCAAGTAATTTAAAATCCGCATAATAACGATAACCTAAATTATTTATTTCGGTTAGTTCACTATTAAAAAGTGTTTCGGCAACTGCATGTCGTCCAGGGTCTGTTGGTCTTGATCTGATGCCATATTCTGAATATCCTTCTCCTAAATCAAATTGACGTTCTCCATTTTGATCTAAAATAAAATCACCTGTTGTTGGGTCTACAAGATATACTGGGTAAATCGATGCCATATCTTTCGCGAAGTTGAAAGGGTTAGCTATGGAAGTCCCTCTTGAAGGTGTTCCAGTTTGGCTAGTTTCAGAAATGCTAACATTACCACCAACTTTTAACCAATCTGTAGGCGAAAAATTTGCATTTAATCTAGAGGTTACACGTCTAAAATCGCTTTTGATTACGAATCCTTTTTCTTTTAGGTATGAAGAAGAGAAGTATACATCATGCTTTTCACCACCACCTGATACACTTATGGAGTGGTTTTGTCGATCTCCAGTTTGTTCTAATGCGTCATACCAATCTAAGGATTTAGCATTTACCTGAGCATTTGGATTTAATTTTCCATCAGTTCCTACGATTTGATCATTTGCAACATTAAAAGGATTGTAGCCTAAACGATTATAGATATTAGCAGAAGCAGAAGCAGCAGGGTCAGCTGTGTTTAAAGAGTTTTTATATGCTTCCCACATTAATTCGTAGTATTGACCTGGATTAACAGCGTCATATTCAGGAATTGCTTTCGAAATAACCCCAAGTTGAGATGAAACATTAACTTTTATTCCTGAGTTGCTTTTACCTTTTTTTGTGGTAATGATAATAACTCCACCTGCAGCTCTTGATCCGTATAAAGCTGTTGATGCCGCATCTTTTAGTACAGTCATGGAAGCAATATCATTTTGATTTAAACTAGAGATATCTCCATCGAACTGAATACCATCAAGAATATAAAGTGGTCCAAATCCACCATTTAGAGAACCAACTCCACGGATAACAATTGTCGGTGAAGAACCAGGTTGTCCTGAAGCAGCTACAACTTGTAGTCCGGTTACTGCTCCTTCAATAGCAGCAATGGGAGAGGTAGTGGCTCTTAATTCAAGATCTGCTGCCCTTATAACTTCAGCCGATCCAGTAAATGCTTCTTTAGTTGAAGTACCATAGGCAACTACAATTACTTCATCTAAAGTTTCAGTTGATGGTTTCATTTGAACATTAATAATACTAGATTGTCCTACAGTAACTAGGTCGTCTTTTTGACCAATGTAGGTGAAAAGTAGTATTTGTCCTGTGTTTGCTTTAATTGTGTAGTTGCCATCAAAGTCAGATTGTGTACCGTTGGTTGTGCCCTGTACAAGAATGTTTACTCCAGGAAGAGGTAAGCCATCTTGGTCGGTAATGTTTCCTGAAATGCTCTTTTCTTGAGCAAAAGATGAAAAGATTCCCATTAAAAGAAATGCCATCATCATTCGCAGATTTTTTACTTTCATAAAATTTTGAATTTTGAATTAAATTATTTTGAGTTAGCACAATAGGAGGGGGAGAGTAGTAAAAAGTTTTTTTGATAGCTAATTCAAATTTATAATACTAAAAATGAAATCAAAGTTTAATAGATTTTTGATAATAGTAGTATACCTAGTACTACATCATCCCTCGCAATTGTAGCCGTAAATAAAGCTTTAAATACCATCGGGGATAGGTGTTCCTTATCATAATTTACTTATCCGACAATAATTTACCTAGATTTTCCTTGTTTTTTGATTTTTTATGTTAAAAATTAACAATCGAGTTCTATTTAGTAACTATATCGTTTTAGTAAAAGTGTTTAGTTAAGACGTTATTTTGTTAATAGTAGTTAACGATTGTGGTTGGTGTTAGGATAGTCTTGGGTAATAGTGTTGTCTTTGAGTGTAATAGATTCTGTAGGTTAAAAGAGTTGAAAAGGTGTCTTTTGTTGTAAAGCATTTATTGTTTGCTATTCAATTATTTTGTTGAACATTTCTCCAACTGAATGTTTTGGGTTAGCACCTTTCTGAAGAGATACTATTTATAATATGGATGGTGTTTTTTAGTCTTTTAAGAAGGGAGGGTGGTTACTTTTTGCCTGATCCTGAGAATAGGTTACTCTTACTGTCGTTTAAGTTAATATTGCTTTCTGTTAAGTTTTTGTAAAATTCTTGATATTGAGTAGGAGTAAGAGAGGTTTCTTTTTTAAAGGCTTTATTAAATGTGACTTTATTGTTGTAGCCTACTTCATAAGCAATATCAATAATATTCATATTTCTGAATTTGTCTTGTTCCAGAATTCTCTTTGCTTCTTTAATACGGTGTTGGTTTATAAGTTCAAAGAAGTTCATGTCAAAGTGCTCGTTAATTATTTGAGAAGTGTTGTGTCTAGTGGTTTCAAGTTTTTTTGCTAAAAGGTCTAGTGTTAGATTGTTTTGTTTAAAAATTTTATCTTCATGCAGCAATTGTATCAAGTTGTTTTTGAGTTCAAAAGATAAGTCGGTTGTAAGACCAGATTTTTTATACTTATTTAGATTTTCTTGATTGTTATTTTCTGCCTTGATTGGACTTTTAGCTTTGAAAATAAAAGGGTCTGTATATGCAATTAAGGCTACATATAGTACAATAGAGGACATTGATGCGGTTAGCAGGTAGGGAGCGTAATCGAAATTTAGAAAATTGAAAAATGCGGTGTTTTCTAATAAAGGAAGTACATATATAATATAGCTTACGATGTAGATTGTGTTTAATACAATTATTTTATTTTGCCAAGAGTTAAACGCTATAGTTTTCTCGCTATTGTTTTTCTTGTTCTTTTTTTTAAGGTATAACTTATATATAAGATAGTTGTATGTAATTAAAGATGTAATTTTTAAAAGAATGATAATATCTCTCCTGAACAGTGGGAGTTTTTCTTGATTAATTAATAATAATGTTTTTTCATTTGCTGATAAAATAAAAAAGGGAAAAATGTAGATTATTAATGCTATAGTCGGTATAAGGTGTAATAAATCTTGAATCTTGAATTTGTAATTATTAGTGCTTCTTCTAAAGTAATAATACAGAAGAGGGCCGTATAGAAATGAAAAAGCAATAGCAATATTATGATAATGCGGAAATAAGTATGATAAGTTGCTAAAACCCATGTTGATCTGAGTAATTAGCAGTGAATGAAAGAAGATATATAAGCTTAGGAGTAGATTGCTTTTTTTGTCGGAATCACTTTTTAAATTCAATATAAGAGCAATAAATATTCCAATAATACTGGAGAATAAAAAGAATAAAACCCAGCCATTAGTTTTGGGTAAGTAGATGGATGCTAGTTCTTTGTATTCATTGCTGCTGTTTATATAATTGAACTCTCTTTGTTTTAAGAAGCTGAGATCCGCAGTTTTTTGAATATATTTTTCAATAGCAATGCAGGCTTCTTTCGCGTTTTGATTTTTAGCGTATTTAAGTGCTTGTATTTTGTATATTAAAGTAGAATCTTGTTTTTGAATTTCTACCAAGTTGTTGTCTGTAGTGTTGGAGATAGATGACAACTTTGATTTTATTGATGGTTTAGTCTTCCCTAAAAGAAAGAGAGGTAGTGTTGCTGCAAGTATTAATGTGAATACTTTTTTAATTGGTGATGACAATTTTTTTTGTTTTTTGATTGTTTTTATCGATTATAGTGATGAGGTATAATCCTTAGAGCGCAATTTTGATAAGAACTTACAAACTTTGGTACTTTCCTATAGAAGTTTCCTTGATTTGGTGTTTTTTTATGATTGTCTTAACTTTTTTTGGTGCTTGCTTAATTCTTTACCGTTCTCATTTCATGGTAAACATTCTATGCGTGAAATAAAATATTTTTATCGGATTTTGAAAATACTATAAATGTGATGCTCAGTTTTATTGAAACTAGCAATTTTAAATTCATTTTTTAATGACCTAAAATGGTGTAAAAGTTTTGATTTATATTTTAAAGCTAGTTAAAACCGATAAAATCTCACCATGATTGTTGTTGTTTTTATTGTTTAATAGTGTTTCTGATAAATTTTATAGTAAAGAAGTCTTTCAATTAAGTTTTATTCTATAGTTTTTTTTGTAGAAACTTTTTTGTTTGTTTATATGCCGTGTTTTAATTAAAAACAACACTTTATGTAAGCCATTGTTAGTCAACACATTATATTGTATTGGGTAACCTAATGTTTTAGTGCGGTGTTTTACTTTTTATCTTATAAAAGTGCAGCTTATCCAATATAGAATCATAACTTTTTTAAATAGAATATATTAGCATTGAATTTTTGTATTTAAAAACATCATGACCTCACCTCGTAAAGGCAAAAAGCATACTGCCGATAAACGTATGCTATCTATATTGTTTTTATTTATTGGGCTTAATATTTTTGGACAAACTGTTTCTATTAGTTCAGACCCTACGAATGACACAGCTACGGAAGGCAGCATTTTAGATACTGATGCAGTGTTTGTAGTAACTTTAGATGCTCCTGCATTAGTGCCTATAACTATTAACTATAATGTTAATGGAAGTGCAACAATTTCATTGGATCACGGATTGGTGGCAGGAAGTGTAATTATGGGTGTTGGGGAAATGAATAAAGAGATTGTTGTTTCAGGAATTGTGGACGACACTATAGCTGAAGGAGATGAAACGGTGCTAATTACCATAACTCCATCACCAAATTACACTATTGCTACTGCTAATGCAGAAATATTAATTTTTGATAACGATTTGTCAAACGTTACCATTAATGCTACTGATGCTTCATCAACTGAGGAGTTGGGTGATACAGGAATTTTTACTATAGATTTAGGAAGGATAAATAATACAGGTGGAGGCATAGTGGTTACTTTTCAAGTGTCTGGAACGGCGGAAGCTTCAGATTACAATGTTATAACGAATACTATTGTAATTCCAGATGGATTACAAAGAGGAACAATACTTATAACTCCAATTGATGATGATTTGGTCGAAAGCACAGAGACTATTGAAATTGATTTGTTGAGTGTTAGTAATGGTGGTTTTGACGTGTCTACTGCGGTAACAGCTGAGTTAGACATATTAGATAATGATGTTGCTTCTGTTATTGTAAATGCTACCGATACAACTGCTCAAGAAGGAGAGTTCCCGTTTATAGATAATGGTGTTTTTACAATAGATATAGGAAAGGTTAATAATACTGGATTGGGGATCACTGTAAATTATATGATTTCTGGTACTGCGACGCCAACAACAGATTATTTAGCATTAAGTGGTACTGTTTTGGTGGCAGTTGGAAATAGGTATGCTACGGTTATTGTAGAAGGAATTGTTGAAGATGTTTTAGCTGAAGGGCAGGAGACTGTTATAATAACATTAGCTAGTACTTCAAGTTCAAGTTATACTATTGGTAGTCCTAATACTGCACTAGTTACTATTTCTGAATGTTTAACAGATGCTGATAATGACTGTGATAGCGATGGATTAACTAATGCTCAAGAAAATGCAATTGGCTCTAGTCCAATTCTTGAAGATACAGATGGTGATGGTGTTAATGACAATGTTGAAGTAGGAAGCGACATTTCTAATCCTTTAGATAGCGATGGAGATGGTATAATTGATGTGTTGGAGTCGATAGTGTTGGATTCAGATGGAGATACCATTGTGGATCAAGAAGATCCAGATAATAATAATGCCTGTGTGCCAAATATAAATGCTGGAAATTGTGTTACTGATTCCGATAATGATGGGTTGGAAGACGCTGTTGAAAATACATTGGGTACTGATATTAATCTTCAAGATACGGATGGTGACGGTATTAGTGATCTTTTAGAGGTTGGAGCCGATTTTTCAGCTCCAATTGATGTAGATGGGGATGGTATTATCGATGCATTAGATTCTAATAGTGTTGATACTGATGCTGATGGTATTTTGGACTATTTAGATAATGCCAATACAGATCCATGTTTGCCTCTAGTTTCTGAAAGCTGTATTGTCGATTTAATAATTGTTAAAACTGTTGATAAGCAAGAGGTGATTGTAGAAGAAGAGGTTGAGTTTACAATTGCAATAACTAACGCAGCTACTATTGTTGTTAGTGAGGCAATAATTGAAGAAATTTTGTCTAATAAATTTAAATATGTTTCTCACAGTGTTTCTTCAGGAGTTTATGATATTGTAACTGGAGAGTGGAGCCTCGAAAACATGGAATCAGAAAGCGTTGAAACATTAGTAATTGTTGCCAAAGTAGTGGAGGCAGGAGAGTTAAATAATACAGCAACACTCAAAAGTGCTGTTCCAGAAGATAATACAGTTGATAATAATAGTAGTGAAGTTACTGTTTCTGCCATTCCAAAACCTGTTAATAATAAGGACTGTGGTTTTGTTTTTAATCAATTTTCTCCAAACCAGGACGGAATCAATGATTATTTTTCTATCAATTGTATTGAAAGGTTTAAAAATAATTCTCTGGAAATTTATAATAGATATGGAGTTGTTGTATATAAAAAGAGTGACTATGATAATAGTTGGGATGGAACTTCAAATGTTGGAGGATTAGTAGGAAAAGGAAACCAATTACCAAACGGAACATATTTCTATAGTTTAGATTTGGGAGATGATTCTGAAGTAAGAAAAGGGTGGATTCAAATTATTAGATGATAGCATAATGAAGATAAAAATGAATGATTTGAAAAGCACAAGAGTTTGTCTTATTGTACTTATGTTATTAGCGTTAACTGAAACATGGGCACAGTTAGCTCCGCAATACACACAATACATGTACAATACTAGTAGTTTTAATACGGCTTATGTTGGTACAGTAAAGGCAACAGAGATTACTGGAGCATATAGAGCACAATGGGTTGGCGTTGATGGAGCTCCAAAAACATTTTCTCTATCCATAAATCATCCTATGGCAAAAAAGAATGCAGGAATTGGGCTTAGTATCATTCAGGATAATATAGGGCCATCAAGCCAGACAATGTTTAAAGCTCAATATGCTTATAAAGTTAACTTATCAAAAGAAGTATTACTCTCTTTTGGTGTTGATGCAGGTGGGTCATTGTTAAATGTAGATTTTGGAAAAGGAGACTTTCTAGTGCAAACAGATGGAAGTATTAATCAAAATACAATCAATAAATTTTATGCGACAATAGGAGTTGGAACTTTTTTGTATGCTAAAAATTGGTATATAGGGATGTCTGTTCCTAATGTTTTAACATCAAATGTATATAATGATGAGGTGAAGAGCCTAGTCCCTAATCAGATTTTAGTGAATTTAATAGCAGGAATGGTATTTGATCTAAATGCTAATTTAAAATTTAAACCAGCGCTATTATTTAATCATATGCCCGAAGCTCAAAGTAATCTTAACTTATCAGCAAATTTTTTATACGCAAATAAGTTTATCGTTGGAGGATCCTACAGGTTTGGCAGCGCATTTAGCGGAATGTTGGGGTTTCAAGCATCTAAACGTTTTTTTGTAGGTTATGCATATGATTATGATACTACAGGTTTAGGAAATCATAATTCAGGTTCTCATGAGATTATTTGGAAGTTTAATTTCCAAAAGAAAAAAGCCAAACAAATACATAGTCCACGATTTTTTTAAGACCAAACAATGCAACAAAAAATAATTATAATCCTTTTATTTAGTTCCTTTTGTCTTTTTTCTCAACAGAAAAAATCTAAAGGCGATTTATATTTTTTTGAGAAAAATTATCCAGAAGCAATTGTAGCATATAAAAAGGAAGGAGCAGGAGCAAATAAATTGAGGATTGATCAATATTTAAACTTGGCAACATCCTATTATAAACTTAAAGATTATAGAAATGCCATTGTTTCTTATAAAAATGTTGATAAGAGAACCACAACGCTTCCTCCAGCTCATGTCAATCAGTTTCTTATATCTTTAATTCAAGAAGAGGAAACGAATGATTTTAATGAACAGTTGATAAAACAAAAGCTGTTTTACAACAAGCTGATGATAAGTAATGAGGGAATAAATAAAGAGATTATTAGTAAAAAGGATAAGAAGGAAGATAAAACACTTTTTTTTAATTTAACAATCAATTCTCTTTTTGATGATAATTCTGCTACATTTTATGGAGATACTCTGGTTTTTACTTCTTCAAGAAAAGAACAAGAATCATTAAGATATTTTAAGCTTTTTAAAGCGGCTATCGATAAAGTAGGAGGGTTGAGCAAAGTAGGTGATTTTACCAAAACAGTAGATTTTCCGTTTCATGAAGCAATGCCGTATTATGTTACAAGTCAGGATAAGATGTTTTATGGAGTTTCTAATGCTAATGACGAGGGGTTGATTTTTGATAAAGAAGGAAGGAATTCTATTTCATTAGCGATTTCTAATAGTTTTAATCATGGAGATAAAAAAGCTAATTATGTTTTAACTGATTATAGCACATCATTTTATTATCCTTTTTATGATGATTTAAAAGGGCGTCTTTATTTTTCAGCGGAATTAGAAGATTCGTATGGTGGTACAGACTTGTATTATGTAACACTTACAAATAGAATTATTGACGGAAAACCTATTAATCTTGGGCCTAAAGTAAATACACCTGGAAATGAAATTTCACCCTTTTTGTTTCAAGGTAGTTTGTATTTTGCTTCAGATATATATTACGGATTTGGAGGAATGGATATGTATAAATCTGAAGTTTTGCCAAATGAAGGGTATGATACACCTGAAAACTTAGGGGCAAGCTATAATTCTATAGCAGATGATTATGGTTTGATTATTAGAAAACAAAATGATGAAGAGTTGTTAGGGTATTTTGTGTCCAATAAAAAAGAATCAATTGGGGGAGATGATCTTTTTGGATTTAGAACTAAAGTTAAGCCAGGGGAAGAAGTTGTTTCTATTACTGGAAAAATATTGAATGCTGGTACTAAAGAAGGTATTGAAGATGCTGTTGTAGGGATTTATAAAAACGGAGAACTGATTAAAGAAACTTCAAGTAAGGAAGATGGGAGTTATACCGTAGCAGTTCCTATTGGTGCAACATTAGCCTTAAGGATTACAAAGGCTTTTCATAGTACAATTAATAATAAGATTGTTAAAGATGATTTTAGAAAGATAGCTAGTAAGGTTATGGGTTTTGAATTATATAGCCTAAAAGACTTAATAGCTGTTAAGGAAAGTAAGGTTGTTCTAAAGTCAAAAGCTATTGCTTTTCAGAAATCTTCAGCTAAGTTTAAAGTTGAGGTGTTAGATGACTTGGTTAATGTGTTGACACGTTTTCCAGAGCTAAAAATTAAAATTGAAAATCATACAGATAGCAGGGGAACAAAAATTAATAATTATTTGTTGTCTCAAGATCGGGCAAAAGCAATAAAAACGTATTTGGTAACAAAAGGAATTTCCAAAAGAAGAATATCTTATAGGGGTTTTGGAGAAACTACACTTTTAAATAAATGTGGTGATAGAGTTCGTTGCTCCGAAAAGAAGCATCAAGAGAATAATAGAACTAATTTTGTGATTTCTAATGCTCAAGAGTTACGATTGGAATAGTTAAAAACCAAAAAAACCTCTATATAATACGTATAGAGGTTTTATATGTGTTAAAAACAAGTTTTATTCTTTAATAGACCAGATGCTGTAGCTTAAGCCAGGGGCTTTTATGGTAGTTTTTCCATCAGCATCAGTTTCTGGATAAGAATTGATATGTTTAGAGTAGTCATATAATGTTTTGTTCTTCCAGTTTGTTGTAACGCTGTATTCTTTTATTTGGTTTGATAGATTTAAATACAAAATTAAGCCAGGATTTCCATTACCACCATCTCGTTTCATGATGTATTCATCTTTGCTTATAAAAATAATTTCTTCTGCTCCAAAAGCAATACTTCTATTGATAAGGATTAGGTTTTTCAATTCTTCTTTAAAGTTACTTTCGTAATCTTGGTAAAAAATAGTCGGATATCCGCTATGCGTTAAAATATACGCGTAAGCTTTCATTTTATTGATTTTATCTATCCTATTGTCTTGGTTGTCGTCTTTTTCCGTATCGTGATTTGCAACAAAAGTTACTGCTTTTTCAGGGTTGATTTTTCGTAACATATCTCTATCTAAATAGGTAAGATCTTTATGCCTGTCAAAAGCTTCTTCCATTTTGTAAAAGCAAGCAAAATCAAAAGCAGAAGATCCAGATGCCGTTACCCAATCAGCGATATTTGGACCATATCCGTCCCAAAATTCTCCAACAGAGAATCCACCAACTTCATCGTTCCATGCTTTTACTACCCAGGGGCCAAAACCTTTTACATAGTCAAATCGCCAACCGTCAAAACCGATGGTGTTTTTGTAGTATTTGGCAACAGAATTATCATTTTTCCAAAACCAATTTTGTACATGTTCTTGATGATGACATACATCTTGCTCTTCGTAAAAGAGAGCTTCTTCATCATTATTATGAATATCGTTTGGATGATAATTATTGAAATCCCGGTTAAATAATCCAGAGGCATTTCCATTTTCTTCATTAAATAATGTGAATGTGTTTTTGTTTCTAAAAGTATTGAATTGTTCTCCGCCACCTGAGTTGTGATTAAGAACAATATCTGCAATCACTTCTATATTGTTTTGATGAGCAGTTGAAATTAAACTAATCAATTCGTCTTTAGAGCCAAATCTAGTTTCTATTGTACCTTGTTGGTCGTATTCACCTAGATCAAAATAATCAGAAGGATCATAGCCCATAGAGTAGCCTCCAGATTGTCCTTTAGAGGCTGGAGCTATCCAAATTCTATTAACACCATTGGCAGACCAATCTTCCATCTTTCCAGAAAGAATATCGTACCATCCGCCTTGAGGTGTTACATCCCAATAAAATGCTTGCATAAGCACACCATTTCCATTAAGATGACTTGTGAGGTCTATTCCATTTGGATTAGTGTTTATTTCTTCTTCAATAATAGCCGAAGTGTCATCGGTAGAAGAGCAACTTATAGCCAGTAAGATGCAAAAGGGCGCGCATATTTTTAGAAGTTGTTGTTTCATTTTTGGTGTAATTAAAAAAGGCTATGAAATATTCATAGCCTTTTAAATTAGTGTTGGTATTAGTTTTTTGTAACCGAATATGTATATGCTCTTGGGTTACTTAAGTCTAGTGTAATGGTATAGTTTCCATCTTCAGCAATTCCGATATTATCTCCTCCAAATTCCATGGTACCATCTGCATCTGAATCTCCGATGTTTAAATCCCATCCGTCATTGGCTCTAAATTTTATTCCATTATCAGGAGCTGCTTGCTGCACTAAATCTATAGTAAGGCTCCATATTTTTGCAACAGGATCATAAACCATATCTGTATCTGAATCCCATCCTGTAGGAGTAGAGTTTCCAATAAGTCCCCATTGAGTTGGAGTAAATGCATATGTTAGTGCTTCTGTATCTACATCCATTCTGTAATATCCAGCTGTTACTGTAATGTTATCTCCAGGAGATGTTAATACGCCTTCGCTTTCAAGGCCAAAAATTCCATTATCCCAGTTATCTGCATCTGTAAGTTTAAATTCAGCATCAGCGGCAAAATAGATAAAACCTTCAAAATTGGTATTACCAAAGCCTTCAGAAGCTAGTGTTGGTGCGTCAGCAGGAGACCAGTCATTAATATAACCACTTGCAGCCTGATATCCTCCAGGAGCCCAAAGTCTTGGTGTTTCAGTGGTATAAGGAGTAACTCTAAGCGTGTATACTTCTTCAGAATAGGTAGCATCAGAACTTCCTAATTGTGTTTTTAAACGAATGTCTAATAAACCTTCTTCAAAAGGAATTAGACCTAAGAGCAATGCAATATCGTTAAGTGTTTCTACGATAACGGTTACTTTGTTGTCACTTGTTGTCCCAAGATCTTGAGGATTTGCAAAAGCATTTCCTGATATATCAATTTCCAAAGTGTAGTTTGGTACTACCGCATCAGAATAGGTAGCAGATCCCCAAGTATATGTTTCTATCATATTGGCAGCGTTTTCTGGTGTTAAAACATATGTTCCAGTAAAAGGAGCGTCCAAAATAGCTTTTGTTTGTTCTTCAATTATAGGTCTAGACTCAATTGCTTCGTCACATGACCATAATCCTATAGAAAGTATTGCGAGTATTATTAATGATATTTTTTTCATTGTATTGTTTTTTAAATAGTTTAGTACTACTAGTGATTTTATTTCCAAATACCCGATTGGGTAGTTAATTATTTAGTAACCTGTATTTTGTTTTAAGTTTGGATTTCCAGCAATTGCATTTGACGGAATTGGAAACAGATTTCTATAAGAATCTGTGGCTGTACCGTTTGGAGAATTTCCTTTCCAAGGCCATACATATGATGCTCCTGTGAATTTTCCAAATCTAATAAGATCTGTTCTTCTATGTCCTTCCCAGTGTAATTCTCTAGCTCTTTCATCTAAAATTAGATCTAAATTAAGATCTCCTGTAGCAATATTTCCAGAGGTGTTTTCATAAGCTCTTTCACGCAAAGCATTAATATAGTCAACCGATTGACTAGCGCTTCCGCCACCGCCTCTTAAAAAGAGTTCTGCATACATTAAGTAAGCATCAGCTAACCTGAACATAGGGAAATCAGTATCAACAAAATCTCCAGTAGTATCAGAGCCTGGAGCTCCACTACTATCTACGTTTTTCCATTTTTTAATAGCATAGCCATTTGTAAAATCTCCAATAGTACCTATTTCTAAAGTTTGCCCATCGGTATGGAATTGTTTTCTTTTATCGTTATCAGTATCATCAAACTTGTTTACAAAAGCAGAAGTAGTTCTAATTCCTGCCCATCCACCATTGATTCCGAATTCTTCAACATCCATATTTCCTCCTACAGTAGCATGAGTTAAAAAGGTTGTTCCTCCAAAAGTTTGAGTATTAAGTCCATCAAAAGCTACCGAAAATATAGTTTCAGATTGTGCTCCATTAGTATCATTATCCGCAATAAATAATTGCTGATACGTTGGGCTTAAAGTATAACCACCTTCAGAAATTAAGCTTTCAATAGCTGTCAATGCTTCCCCGTATTTATCAGTATTGATATATACTTCTGCATTCATATATAATTTTGACAATAGCATATATGCAGCACCTCTGTCGGCTCTAGGGTATATATTGGTTTTTGGAGCTTTCATTTCTGGAATAGCAGCTTGAAGCTCGCTTTCAACAAAGTTGTAAAGTTCTTGTCTGCTTGCTTGTTCTGGTAAGAAAAATTCTGTAGAAGAATCTTCGGTAACCAATCCTACGCTTCCAAAAAGGTCAAGAAAATGCCAATAGCTTAGGGCTCTTAAGAAACGTGCTTCTGCTCTAAATTCCTTAACCTGAGTTTTCGTGCTTTCAGATACACCTCTAGAAGCTAGTTTCTCATCCGTAGTTTGGCGTAAAAATTCATTACAATTTTTTACTTGAAAATCCAATCTACTAAATGTAGCGTTAATGAATAAATCTCCAGCAGACCAAGTATGCCAATGAAAATCCTTTATTGTTTTGTCGTTCCAAGCAATAACGGCCTCATCGGTAGTTAGTTCTTGCAAAACCCAATACCCTCTAATATATTGACTTTCTCCTTCATCAATACCAGTAATATCAGCGTTTCCAGCAGGACCATCTTGTCCTGTTGTAGCTAATCCTGCATAGAGTTTTGCTAAGAATTTCTCGTAGGAATCTTCACTTGCAAAGGCCTCGTCTATAGAAAGTAGGCTTTCACTATCTGGATTAGATTGATCTAAGTCGTCTATACATGATACCCCTGTAAATAGTACTAGTAATAATCCAAGTCTAACGATATTATTAAATGTGTTTTTCATGTTATTACAGATTAAAAGTTAATGTGTATACCTAGTGCGTAAATTCTAGGTCTTGGATATAGGTTATTGTCAATTCCTCCAGAAATTTCAGGATCAATACCATCGTAATTGGTAATGGTAAGTACATTTTGTACAGATCCAGATAGTTTTAATGTAGAGTTTTCACTAAAAACACTGTTAAAAACATAGCCTAAGGTGATATTGTCTAGTTTTAGAAAAGAAGCATCTTGGATATAATAATCTGATAATTGTTGTGCTTCTTGAAAATTACTTTCTAAAACATTACTTACCGAGTTGTAGATGTCTGTATCTCTAATTAAAGATTCAAAACGGTAACCATGACTGGAATCTACATTATTATAATTATAGTTTCCGTAACTTCCTCTCCATTGCATAGAAATATCCCACTTTTTATAAGAAGCGTTGGTATTGAATCCATAATAAAAATCTGCTGCTGGTTTTTTTAATCGATATTTATCATCAGCGTTAATTAGACCATCTTGATTCCTATCAACATATACTCCTTCTAGAGGATTACCATTAACATCATACCCTTGTTCATATACATAAAACGAATTTGGAGAAAAACCTACCTGATGGTTCTGAATATTGTTCCCTGTTCCTCCTGCTATTCCTCCAGTATCGATTCCTTTATAATCTGGATCATCTACTAAGGTAAGTTTGGTGACTTCTGAACTTTGAAATGTAATATTACCACTTATTTCAATGTTCAGGTCATCTGAGTTTATTAATGTACTGCTTAATGCAAGTTCAATTCCTCTGTTTTCCATATCACCAATATTGTAAAAATCTTGATTAGAAAAACCTACACCCTGTGGATTTGATGTAAGTACAATTAAATCTCTGGTGATTCTTTGGTATGCATCTACAGAACCACTAAGGGTGTTATTGAAAAGGGCAAAATCTAATCCTGCATTTATGGTTTCTGTGTTTTCCCAGATTAGGTTAGAATTATAAGGTTCTGGACGAATAGGCGAAATAAAAATTGGTTGGCCTGTACCATCATAGCCAAATTGATATGCAGCAGTTTGTGATGCCGTTGTATATAATGGCGTAGATGGGTATCTATTTGATTCTCCAATGTTTTGTTGTCCGGTAATTCCCCAACTGGCTCTCAGTTTTAAAGTATTTATGATGTTGCTGTCTTTTAGGAAGTTTTCTTCATTAACTTTCCAAGCAATAGCAGCGGCAGGAAAATTTCCCCATCTGTTTTCTTTGGTAAATCTAGAGGAGCCATCTCTTCTGTATGATAATGTAATTAAATATTTATCTTTAATAGACAAATTGGTTCTCGCAAAAAATGACTGTAAATTTAAACGCTCTTCGTTTTTGATGGTTATAGAATTTCCGCCTACTACTCTTGTAGATTCAGATGGATATCTAAAGTCTTGGTAAGAATATCCAGCAGTAACATCTACTACAGTGTTTATTGCTTCTATTTCTTTTTTGTAATTAAAATAAAGGTCTAGAATATTGTTTTTTCGCTCTTCTGTGTTTTCATAAGAAGATCCAGGATCAGAACTGGCAAAATTTTCGGTAGTACCACCGAAAGACTTTCCAGATTGAAGGTCGTATCCTAAATTTGCAATTGCTTTTAACTCTGGTAAAAAATGCATTTTGTAGTCAAATTGAATATTTCCAATGCTTCTATAAGATTCTCCAAAGTTTGTTACTTGTTCTAAAAGTGATACAGGATTTTTACCTGCTAATTGCTGTTGTGTTCCAGATCCATTTAACCATTGAAAATAATTACCATAGGCATTCTCTTCAAAAATAGGAGAAGTAGGGTTAAAGCTTATTGCTGCTCCAATGGCTCCTCTGTTGCTGTAATTATTTTTATTAATGGACGTATTATTGTTAATATCAATTTTTAAATGATCATCTAATAGATTAGCAGTTAGTCCAATTGATAAAGAAGTTCTTTCGTATTTATCTTTTTTTAGAATCCCATTCATATTGGTATATCCAGTAGAGAGTCTGTAAACCAAATTTTCATCACCTCCTGTTAAGGAAATATTCTGGTCTGTTCCAAAAGCAGTTTGGTAAATTTCATCTTGCCAATCGGTATTGTTAGTTCCTAACAGTGCTTTTTGATTGTCATTACCATAAGTGTTTACAAAAGTTCTGTACTCATCAGCAGATAGTACATCCACTTTTTTAATAAGCTGGCTTGTAGAGAAATTAGAGGTGTATGTAACCTTAAGGTCTCCTGCTTTTCCTCGTTTTGTAACAATGATGATTACACCATTAGAAGCTCTGGAACCATAAATTGCAGTCGCAGAAGCATCTTTTAATACATTTATAGATTCAATATCGTTTTGGTTAATGGTAGCTAGTATGTTTCTGCCTCCAGTAATACCTCCAGTATCAACAGGAATACCATCTATAATATATAATGGATCGTTGTTAGCAGATAATGAAGATCCACTTCTAATTCTAATTGTAGAACCTTCTCCGGGAGAACCTCCTCCATTAATAATTTGAATTCCTGCCATTTTTCCCTGTAACAATTGATCTGCAGAAACCACAGGGCCTTTGTTAAAGTCTTTTGCGGTAATTACCGAAACAGATCCAGTAGCATCTTTTTTCTTTACTGTTCCATATCCTATTACAACAACTTCATCTAGTTTGGAAGCATCTTCTTCCATTGCGATAGTTATGTTAGTACCAGTAACGATTGTTTCTTGTGTCGTAAATCCAAGATATGAAAACACTAATGTAGCTCCATTATCAGCTTTTATTTGAAAATTACCATCAAAATCACTAATAGCTCCTGTGGCAGTTCCTTTTACAAGGATATTCACTCCAGGTAATGGAAGTCCAGTAGCTTTTTCAGTAGTAACACCACTAATGGTAGTTTGGGCAAATGTTCCTAAAGGGATTAAAAACAATATTAAAAGGGCAAATTTTTTCAATGTTCCCATAAAGTTAATTTAAGTTAGTTTAATTGTGTTCTTTAAGTTATATTTTTACTTCTCGATGTTAAAACTATGTAAAAGATGCCTTTGAATTGTGCTCTGAATTAACGAAAGTTTTTAAGAAAACGTTTTCGTGTTGATAAGTTTATAGTTTTCGGATGCTTTTATTGTTAAAAGCAAAAGAAATGCCAAATATTAATGTAATTTGACAATCTTATTTAGTAGAAGATGAGAAGAAAGTTAACCTTAAAACAGATTGCAAAGGAGCTAGATGTAGCTGTATCAACGGTTTCTAAAGCTTTACGTAATAGCAAAGAGATAAGTTTAGATACACGTCAGAAAATTCAAGCCTTTGCAAAGCTATATAATTATAAACCCAATAATATAGCAGTAAGTTTGCAAAATAAAAGAACAAAAAATATAGGAGTGCTTATTCCTGAAATCGTTCATTATTTTTTTACAACTGTTATTAGAGGAATAGAAAAAGTAGCCAATAAAGAAGGGTATAATGTAATCGTATGTTTATCTAATGAGTCTTTTGATAGGGAGGTTATTAATATGGAGATGCTCGCCAATGGAAGTATAGATGGTTTTATCATGTCCTTGTCTAAAGAAACACAATTAAAAAAAGATTACCATCATCTCACGGAAGTCATTAATCAAGGAATGCCTCTGGTGATGTTTGATAGGGTGGCTAACGATCTGCATTGCGATAAGGTAATTATAGATGATGAAGCAGCTGCTTATATGGCAGTAAAACACTTGCTGGATTCTGGTTGTAAACGTATTGCATTAATTACTACTGTAGATTATGTAAGTGTAGGTAAGCTTAGGACCAATGGTTTTAAAGAAGCAATTACTGATGCTGGATTAGAAGTAGACGAACAGCTAATCGTTAAAATTGAAGATATTGCACATTGTGCAGATGCTATTGAAACCTTGTTTTCAAGTAATACCTTTGACGGAGTTTTTGCGGTAAATGAACTTTTTGCAGTTACAGCAATGAAAATAGCTCAGCGTCGCGGTTTTACTATTCCCCATGATATTTCTTTTATTGGTTTTACAGATGGGATGTTGTCAAAATTTGCCACACCTACTTTAACAACCGTAGTGCAACATGGTCTTGAAATGGGGAAAACAGCAGCAAGAATGCTTATTGATAAGTTAGAAGAGGTGGAAGAAGAAGAACGTTATAATACGCAAATCATAAAAGCAACATTGGTGGAAAGAGAATCTACGAAAAAAAACGAAATCACTGACAGAGAACTTTAAATTAAACTGAGCTATAGTAGGGTTTAATTTTAATTATATATATTTACATCATAATCAAAGCTTATATTTTTACTTCTCAAAAGAAAAGTAAGTTTTGATAAGTCATAGTGCTTATCGTATTATTAATTAATACGTTATCATAATGAAAAAACGTAAGTTAAGTTTCTGGGAAATTTGGAACATGAGTTTTGGGTTTCTAGGAATACAATTCGGGTTTGCGCTCCAAGGAGGCTTTATGTCTCGAATTTTTCAAACTTTAGGAGCAGAAAAAGATGCTATACCAATGCTTTGGTTGGCAGCTCCATTAACAGGTCTTATAATACAACCTATAATAGGATATTTAAGCGATAAAACTTGGCATTCTAGGTTAGGACGCCGTCGACCCTATTTTTTAATAGGAGCTATACTAAGTTCTATTGCTTTGTTTTTTGTGCCACATTCACCAGCATTGTGGGTAGCAGCAGGATTGCTTTGGGTTTTAGATGCTTCTATTAATATCTCTATGGAGCCATTTAGAGCATTGGTTGCAGATAAATTAAATGAATCGCAACGGTCTTATGGTTTTGTAGTGCAAACTTTAGTTATTGGTATTGGTACATGGGTGGCAAGTAATCTACCCTGGTTTGTATCTACACTAGGAGTTAGTGATGCAGCTGGTCCAGGTATAATTCCAATGTCGGTAAAAGTGGCATTTGCAATTGGAGCCTTGGTATTTATCATTAGTATCTTGTATACTATTTTTACAACTTCCGAATACCCTCCTGAAGATATGGAGGAATTTAGAAAATTACAAGAAGAAGGTAAGAGTTCTTTTGTAAAAGATATTATTGAGAATATCGGAAAGATGCCAATAACAATGAAAAAACTTGGAATTGTTCAGTTTTTTAGCTGGTTTGCTTTCTTTACCATGTGGAGTATGGCTACCCCAGCATTAACAGAACATGTTTTTAATGCGCCTGCTCCTGTAGTATCCAGCTATAATATGGATGTGCCAATGGAGGCAGAAGCATTTCAGATAGCAAACACCAAATTTCAAAAAGCAGCCAATGAAGTTGGAGCTTACATGGGTAATTATGGGCTGTCATCAATGGTTTTTGCATTGTTGTTGACTTTTTATACCGCAAAAAGAAGAATCAATAGAAAGTATGTACACTTATTTTCACTGATCTTAGGAGGTATTGGTTTTATGATGATGTATTATGTGCCATCTCCAGATTGGTTAATGTTAGCTTTTGTGTTAATAGGAATTTCATGGGGAAGTATATTATCTATGCCATATGCTATGCTGTCTAGTGCTATAGATCCCAAAAAGATGGGATTGTTTATGGGGATTTTCAATATGTTTATTGTCTTCCCGCAAATAATAGCAGCTTTAGGTGGTGTTAATTTTGCCTATAAATTGCTTGGTGATGAAGCTATAAATGCAATGACAGTTGCTGGAATAAGTCTAATTATTGGTGGACTAGCAAACTTACTTATTACCAATAAAAACGCAATTACATATCAACATATAGAAGAATAATGCTTTTGAAAGGATTTATATTTGATTTAGACGGTGTCATAGTAGATACCGCTAAATATCACTATTTGGCATGGAGAAAAATGGCAAATGAGTTGGGTTTTGATATTACAGAAGATCAAAACGAAAAATTAAAAGGAGTAAGTAGAGAGGCATCATTAAAACTGATTCTCTCTTGGGGAAATGTAGCATTAGAAGCTGTTGATTTTAAAAGGTTGATGGCAGAAAAAAACGAAAATTATCTATCATTTATAGCAGGGATGACATCAGGAAATATACTTCCAGATGTGCCAAAGGTTTTAGAATGGTTAAAAGAAAAAACATATCCAGTAGCACTGGGTTCTGCAAGTAAAAATGCAAGAAGCATATTGGATATAACAGCAGCTAGGCATTTTTTTGATGCTATAGTTGATGGTAATGATGTAAAAGAAGCAAAACCAGATCCTGAGGTTTTTTTGGAAGCAGCAAAGCAATTGAATGTAGTAGCCAATAACTGTATCGTTTTTGAAGATTCGGTTGCCGGTGTTACTGCAGCAAATGCAGCAGGAATGATTTCTATTGGTATAGGGAATAAAGATGTTTTAGGACATGCAGATTATGTTTTTAAAGATTTCACCAAAATAGGAATAGGATTTTTAGAAGAATTAGTGACAATTGAAAAATAAAAATGAATCAAGATTATATACAACCAAATAGTTGGTCAATCATAGAAGAAGGTTTTGATGCAGAACGTGTAAGATCTTCGGAAAGCCTTTTTAGTATTGGAAATGGAGCCATGGGGCAACGTGCCAATTTTGAAGAACAGTATTCTGGAGCAACATTTCAAGGAAGTTATATTGCTGGGGTATATTACCCAGATAAGACCAAAGTTGGATGGTGGAAAAATGGGTATCCAGAGTATTTCGCAAAAGTATTAAATGCACCCAATTGGATAGGAATTGATGTTTATGTAAATGAGGAAAAATTAGATTTATTTACCTGTAATGAGGTAAAATATTTTTCTCGCGAACTAAATATGAAAGAAGGCTGGTACCTAAGAACTTTTGAGGCTACCTTGAAAAACGGAGTGTCGATAAAGGTGTCTGCAAAACGTTTTCTAAGTATTGCTATTGAAGAGTTGGGGGCAATAGCGTACACGGTTACTCCTATAAATACTGATGCAATTATTGGTTTAGAACCTTATCTAAATGCTGGTATCGCTAATGAGGATACCAATTGGGATGATAAGTTTTGGGATGTGCAAGAAGTTTTGCATTCAGATGGACAAGCATTTATTAATGCTCGTACCATGAAAACAGAATTTAATGCATGTACATTTATGCAATCTCAGTTATTTGTTGATGGAAAACAAGTTGTTATTCCTGCTGAGGTAAAAACTTCGGATGCAAAAATTGGGTTTAATTATGAGCAAAAGGTAGCTAAAGGAAGTACATTTTCAGTTCATAAATATGGAGGTTATGTCGTCGATAGAAAGTATGCTAAAGAAACATTGAAGAAGACGGCTAAATCAATATTAGATTCTGCAATAAAAGAAGGTTTTTCTAAATTATTAGCAGAGCAAAAAGAAGAATGGAGTAAAATATGGAAAACTGCTGATATTACTATCGATGGTGATGTAAAAGCCCAACAAGGAATTAGATTCAATATTTTTCATCTAAATCAAACCTATCTTGGAAATGATAGTAGTTTGAATATTGGGCCGAAAGGGTTTACTGGAGAGAAGTATGGAGGTAGTACTTATTGGGATACGGAGGCGTATTGCTTACCATTTTATATGGCGACAAAAAATCAAGAGGTTGCCAGGAATTTACTTTCCTACAGATACAAGCATTTAGAAAAAGCTATTGAAAATGCCGAAAAACTAGGCTTTAAAAAGGGAGCTGCTCTGTATCCAATGGTAACGATGAATGGCGAAGAATGCCATAACGAATGGGAGATTACTTTTGAAGAAATTCATAGAAATGGAGCAATAGCATATGCTATCCATAATTATGTAAGATATACTGGCGATTTTAGTTATGTGCAAGAAATGGGGATGGAAGTTCTCATTGGAATTGCTCGTTTTTGGCAGCAACGTGCTACTTTTTCAGCTAATAAAAATCAATATGTGATTTTAGGAGTAACTGGTCCTAACGAGTATGAGAATAATGTGAATAATAACTGGTATACCAATTATTTGGCAAAATGGTGTCTTACCTATGCTGCCGAACTTATGACTACATTACAAGACTCGTTTCCTGAAGATTATAATAGAATTGTAGTAAAAACAAATTTTATAGCAGAAGAAAAAGATACTTGGTTAACAGTTTCTAACCAGATGTATTTACCTTATTCAGAAAAAGAAAAAGTGTATTTGCAACAAGATGGTTTTTTAGATAAAGAATTGATAAGTGCTAAAGATTTAGAGTCTTCAGAAAGACCAATCAATCAAAAGTGGAGTTGGGATAGAATTTTGCGTTCTCCTTATATAAAACAGGCAGATATATTACAAGGTTTTTATTTCTTTGAAGAGGCTTTTACTAAAGAGGAGCTAGAACAGCATTTCGATTTTTATGAGCCCTTTACTGTTCATGAGTCTTCCCTTTCACCTTGTGTACATTGTATACAGGCTGCTTCATTGGGACGTATGACTCAGGCCTATTCTTTTTACCTTAGAACTTCTCGTTTAGATTTAGATGATTATAATAACGAAGTAGAAGAAGGATTACATATAACATCAATGGCTGGTACTTGGATGAGTATTGTTGAGGGTTTTGGTGGAATGCGAGTTAAAGATGGAAAGTTGTCTTTTACAACTCAAATACCAGAACAATGGGAAGGTTACTCTTTTAAAGTTAACTTTAGAAATCAAATTGTAAAAATAGAAGTAACGCATCACGAAACTATAATTACTGTGGATGGTACTACTAATTTAGATGTTATTTTAAACGGAATGATAAAAACGGTTGCTCCAAAACAGACTTTGGTTTAGTCCCCTAATAAAAATAAAAATGAAAAACACAATACTCTTTTTAGTAAGTATAAGCTTCTTTTTTGGACATGCACAATTGCAAAAAGTAGAACCTCCATTTTGGTGGAAAGACATGAAAACACCTGAATTGCAATTAATGTTGTACGGTGATAATATTGCCAATTATTCTTTTGAAATGGAAGGAGTAGCTATTATTGGTATTCAGAAAACTGCAAATTCTAATTACTTGTTTGTAACACTAGATGCTACTAGTTTAACAAAAGACAGTTATGATATTGTACTTAGAAAAGGGAAGAAGAAAGTCAGTACTTATCAATATGAAGTAAAAGATAGGAGAGCCAAATCTGCATTAAGAAAAGGTTTTGATGCCTCTGATGCCATGTATTTGTTAATGCCCGACCGTTTTGCTAATGGTAACCCTAAAAATGATTCGCATAAAAGCGTGACTGAAAAAGCAAATAGAACTGAACCAGGAGGGAGACATGGTGGTGATATACAAGGTATCATAAATCATTTGGATTATATAAAAGAATTGGGAATGACAACCATTTGGAGTACTCCAATGTTAGAAGATAATGACGAAACATATTCTTACCATACCTATGCACAATCTGATGTGTATAAGATAGATCCTCGTTATGGAACTAATGATGAATATAAGAAATTATCTTCCGAGTTGCATCAAAGAGATATGAAGTTAGTAATGGATTATGTAACCAACCATTGGGGAGCAGAACATTGGATGATAAAAGACTTACCAACTTACGATTGGATTCATCAGTTTCCTGGTTATGCCAATTCTAATTATAGAATGTCTACCCAATACGATCCTAATTATTCAGAAAGAGATAAAAAATACTGTGTAGATGGATGGTTTGTAAAAACCATGCCCGATCTAAATCAAAGTAATCCTTTGGTCTTAAAATACCTAACACAAAATGCTGTTTGGTGGATAGAATTTGCAGATTTAGACGGATTTAGAGTAGATACCTATTCCTATAACGATAAGGAAGCAATTGCCAAATGGACTAAAGATATTATGATCGAATATCCGTATTTTAATATTGTAGGTGAAGTTTGGTTGCACGATCAGGCACAGATATCATATTGGCAAAAAGATAGTAAAATAGGAGCTTTACAAGATTATAACTCCAATTGTCCTAGTGTTATGGATTTTACATTGCACGATGCTATAGGGACTGTTTTTAATGAAGATAATGCCAATTGGAATGATGGAATGATAAAAGTATATGAGAATTTTGTGAATGATTTCTTGTATCCAGACATTAATAATATATTGGTTTTTGCAGAAAATCATGATACAGCACGATTAAATCATATATATCCTTCTTTTGAGAAGTATAAAATGACAATGACACTTATTGCAACCGTTCGTGGTATTCCGCAATTGTATTATGGAAGCGAAATAGCAATGGCTGGTGATAAAGGAAAAGGTGATGCTGCTATTAGACAAGATTTTCCAGGAGGATGGAAAGGTGATACTAATAATGCTTTTACGGCTTCAGGAAGATCTCTAAAACAACAAGAGTATTTTGATTTTACAGCTAAACTTTTTCAATGGAGAAAACAAAAAAAGGTAATCCATTCGGGAAAAACAATGCATTTTTTACCTGAAAATAATGTGTATGTATATTTCAGATATAATGATTTGGAAACCGTTATGGTCGTGATTAATAACAATCCAAATGAACAAGACTTAAACTTAAGTCGTTTTGCAGAACGAATCAATAAGGTGGCATCAGCAAGAGAAATACATACAGGTAAAGAGGTTTCTTTAAAAGGAAATATATCAGTTCAAGGGAAAAGCACCATGGTTTTAGAGTTTAAAAATTAACAAATGTTTTTAACCAATTGTATTAAGAAATCTTACAGTTTTGTCTTGTTTTTTGCCTTAGTTACGGGTGTAACTATTGCGCAAAACTCACAACGAATATATAAAGGTGTTGTAGATAATGGAAGTTCGTTATCTATAATGGTTAATGATGGGGTCTATGCGATTACACCATATACAGACCAGATTATAGAAACTGCTTTTGTGCCTAATGACGAAGTAAATAAAATAAAATCTCATGCGGTAGTGCTGTCACCAACTGAAGTTAGTACGAGTTTAGTAGATGAGGCAAAAGAACTTTTGTATAAAACGTCAGGAATTGAAGTTAGGATAACTAAAAAACCTTTTCAGATCTCGTATTGGTATAACAACGGTCTTATAATTGCAGAAAACAACGGTTATGTAAAGGCTAAAGACGAAGAAGATGGCAAACAGTACGAGAAATTAGTTTTTAAAATTGATAGTGATGAGGTTTTGTATGGTGCAGGGGCAAGAGCGCTGGGGATGAATAGAAGAGGGCATAAGTTGCAATTGTATAATAGGGCACATTATGGGTATGAAACACATTCGGAACTCATGAATTTTACCATGCCATTGGTGATGTCTTCCAAAAAATATGCACTTCATTTTGATAATGCTCCAATTGGATATTTAGATCTAGATAGTAAAAAAGAAAATAGGTTAACATATGCTGCTATCTCTGGAAGAAAAGTGTATCAGGTTATTGTAGGTGATTCTTGGGTAGAATTAGTTAATAACTATACCAATTTAACAGGGAAGCAGCCGTTGCCGCCACGTTGGGCTTTGGGTAATTTTGCTAGTAGATTTGGGTACCATTCAGAAAAAGAAGCAAGAGCGGTAGTCGATAAATTTCAGAAAGAAAAAATACCTTTAGATGCTATTGTTTTGGACTTGTATTGGTTTGGAAAAGAGATTAAAGGTACAATGGGGAATTTAGAGTTTGATAAAGATTCTTTTCCTAATCCTAAAAAAATGATTGCTGATTTTACTAAAAAAGGAGTAAAAACAGTTTTAATTACGGAACCTTTTGTATTGACTACTTCTAAGAAGTGGAAAGAAGCTGTGGCAAAACAGGTACTTGCAAAAGATTCTTTAGGCAAACCATTTGTATATGATTTTTACTTTGGAAACACAGGATTAATTGATGTTTATAAACCAGAAGGAAAACAGTGGTTTTGGGATACTTATGTACGATTAAAAAAACTTGGTGTTGCTGGATGGTGGGGAGATTTAGGAGAGCCAGAAGTGCATCCTTCTGCATTGATACACGAAACTGGTACCGCAGATGAGGTACATAATATTTATGGTCACGATTGGGCAAGGTTGTTGTACGAAGGCTATCAGAAAGAATATGCCACAGAACGCCCTTTTATTTTAATGAGAGCGGGTTATTCGGGATCACAACATTTTGGAATGATTCCTTGGTCTGGAGATGTTAATAGAACTTGGGGAGGACTACAATCGCAACCAGAAATTGCATTGCAAATGGGAATGCAAGGAATGGGATATATGCATTCGGATTTAGGTGGTTTTGCTGGTGATACGCAGGATGATGAATTGTATGTACGATGGTTGCAATATGGTGTTTTTCAGCCTGTATTTAGACCTCACGGACAAGAAGAAGTGGCTTCCGAAGCTATTTTTAAAACGGATGAGACAAAGGAGTTGGCTAAAAAAGCAATTCAGCTTCGCTATCAGCTATTGCCATATAATTATACTCTAGCTTATAAAAACAGTCGTTTTGGGACGCCGTTAATGCGACCAATTTTCTTTGAAGATACTACTATTGATAGTTTGGTGTCCTATAGCAAATCCTATTTTTGGGGAGACGATTTTCTGGTAAGCCCAGTATTGGAAGCAGGATTAAAATCTCAAGAAGTGTATTTTCCTGCTCAAAATAATTGGTACGATTTTTATACTGATAAGAAATTCATAGGTGGAAATTATCAGCAAGTAGCTTTAAAAAAAGAAAATATTCCTACTTACGTTAGGGGAGGTGCTTTTATTCCAATGATTAAGACGATACAAAGTACTGAATCGTATGATTTAGCTAGTTTTGATTTGCATTATTATAATGATACTCAAGTAAAGAAAAGCAACGGAAATCTCTATCATGATGATGGATTGACTTCTGATGCTTTTAATCAGGGGAAATACGAGCTGCTTAATTTTAATGCAGAACAAAGAAGCAAATCATTAACTATTAAAATTTCTGATGCATCAGGAAAGCAATTTTCAGGTATAGATAAAACAATTACGCTTGTGGTTCATAATATACATAAGAAGCCAAAAAGAGTAAAAAAGTACTCCTATAGCTATCATTCAGAAAACAAAACACTTCATATTCCTGTTCGTATTACTGCTGATGGAAAAGTTGAGGTGAAAATTAAATTTTAAAATTAACTAACAACTATACTGCTAATCATTTGTGTGTAATGAATGGTTATAAAAACAAAAAAAGATATGAAAAAAAATATGCTCATGCTATTGTCATTTGGCCTTTTGATAATTAGCTGTAAAACAGAAAAAGAGACTAAGAAAGAAGTTGTTGTTGCTGAAAAAAAAGAATTGCAATCCATTACCGAAATTTTGGAAACGGCAACCTTATATGAAGCCAATATCAGACAATATTCTCCTGAAGGAACTATTGCGGCTTTTACAAAAGATATTCCTAAATTAAAAGCGCTGGGAATAGATATTATTTGGACAATGCCAATACATCCTATTGGAGTTAAAAAAAGAAAAGGAGAATTAGGGAGTTATTATTCTATCCAGGATTATAAAGCAATTAATCCTGAGTTTGGGAGTATTGCAGATTTTAAAGAAATGCTGAAAGTAGCACATGATAACGGTATGTATATCATATTAGATTGGGTAGCAAATCATACTTCTTGGGATCATGATTGGGTAACAACACATCCTGATTATTATACAAAAAATAATAAGGGTGAAATGATAGCGCCTCATGATTGGACCGATGTTGCTGAGCTAGATTTTGATAATTTAGAACTTCATAAGGCAATGATTGCTGATATGAAGTTTTGGGTAGACTTAGGTGTAGATGGATTTAGATGTGATGTTGCTAGTGAGGTTCCTACTGTTTTTTGGGAAAAAGCAACAAAAGAGTTACAGGTAGATAAACCATTGTTAATGTTGGCAGAAGCAGAGAGCCCTGAATTGTTAGAAAATGCATTTGATATGCAATATGGATGGGAAACACACCATATTATGAATAGAATTGCAAGTGGTGAGCAAACCGTAAAAGCTTGGGATGACCATGTTTTAAAGATGGATAGCCTATTGCAAAAAGACGATTTTCATATGAACTTTACCACCAATCATGATGAAAACTCATGGAATGGTACGGTAAAAGAGCGTATGGGAGAGTCAGGGGAGCTTTTTGCTGCAATGAGTTATATAATACCTGGAATGCCGTTAATTTATAGTGGACAAGAATATGATATGGAGCATAGATTGTCCTTTTTTGGAAAAGATACTATTCCCAAAACAAAAAAGAAATACTTCGATTTGTATGTAAAACTGAATGCTTTAAAAGAAAACAATAAAGCATTACATGGAGCAAAAAATGCAGCATCTTATACTAGAATTGCAACATCAGAAGATGAAAAGGTTTTAGCGTTCAGTCGTAAGAAAGATGGAGATGAGGTAGTTTTTATTGGAAATATGACCAACAAAGAGGTTGAAGTAACGTTAGGTGACTTTTCTGGAGTATTTAAAGATTACTTAAACAATTCAGAAATAACTTTGTTAAAAGGAGAGACAGTAAAGTTAAAGCCTTGGCAACATTATGTGTTGGTAGCAGAATAAAAACATAAGTTTTGTTAATTTTTGAAACTCTCCATCGGGAAACTGATGGGGAGTTTTTTTATGGAATATGATGTATGTTTAGATCTGGAGGTTTGTATAATGACAAGACAAGCTGTAATATAGATTTATAGATAAAAACGCCGTTAATAGTCTATAATTGAATGCAGTCTAGACCAGTCAAATTACTAATTAGTTTTTTTTTACTTTATTTGCGCCTTAATAATTTATTTAAATTACCTTAACCTTAATTGTGAACAACCCTTATTAGCTTAACTTTTTTATGAATTCAAAAGATTTAAAAATACTAGAGAAACTTAAGGCTGGAAACCCTTCTGGTTATAAAGAGTTATTTGATTCATATTATATGCCTTTAAGTATTTACTCTTTAAAATATTGTGATTCGTTTGAATTAGCCGAAGACATAGTTCAAGATTTATTTGTCAAATTTTGGGATGAAAAAATATATATGAAGCTTGATGGAGTTATTAGTCCTTATCTTTTTAAGTCAGTAAAAAATAATACGCTACAGGCTATCAAGAAAAACTCAAAATACCGTTTTGAAGAAATAGAAGATGAGATTAATAAACTGATGGAAGATGAAGTTGTGGATATTACAGTTATTGAAGCCGATAGGGAGAAACTATACAAAGAAATAGAAGCCTTACCATTAAAAAGTAAAGAGGTTTTCAAAGCAATTGTTTTAGATAACTTAAAATATAAGGAAGTCGCCTTAAAATTTGATATATCTGTTAACACTGTTAAAACACATTACTCAAGAGCACTAAAACAATTAAGAAAATCTTTGGACACAATAATTATTTTACTTTTAATTTAAAAAGAATAGTTAATTTCTGTCACCCATTTTAATCTTTTGTTATATGTATAGTATAAGAAGATTAGTAATGAATAAAATTAGCACACATATCTTAAGTCTCTTTTCGGCTTATACTTCAAATGAGATAACAGAAGAAGAACTTCAAGTCTTAGAACAATGGATTAATAAAAGTTATGAAAACAAGCAGCTTTTTTCTGAGTACTTGCATTTTTACAAAAAATCAAGAAGAATAGGATTAATTGAAAACATGGACCAGGATAAAGCTTGGAGCAGTATAATATTACAATTGCAGAAGCCTTTAAGCCGTATTCCTACAGTTGAGAAAGAAACGTTCAAAACTAAATATGTAAAATGGAAGCCAAATATTTTGAAGTATGCGGCAGTTATAATTTTGTTTTTTGGAATAGGTTATTTATTTCAAAACGCTTACTTTATTAATGGGTCGGCTATTGATATTCCGGAAGATAGTATTACCCTGCAATTAGAAAATGGTAATATAGAAGTTATTACTGAGGAAGATAGAACTAAAGTAATCTATTCAGAAGGTAATATTGTTGGAACTAAAAAAGGTGATAAGTTAATTTATAATAACAAGAATATAAATAAAACATTAGTTTACCATACCTTAACTGTGCCTTATGGCAAACGTTTTGAAATTGAATTATCTGATGGTACTAATGTTCATTTAAATGCAGGTACATCGCTAAAATATCCAGTAAAATTTATAGAAGGTAAAAACCGACAGATATTTTTAAACGGAGAAGCCTATTTTTCTGTTAGCAAAGACCCTAATCATCCATTTATAGTCAATACTGATGAACTAGATATAAGGGTGCTTGGAACAGAGTTTAATGTGTCTTCCTATCCAGAGGATCGAGAGATTAATACGGTATTAATTGAAGGTGCTGTGAGTGTGTATAATAGTAAGAAACCTTATAATACAGAAAAAGCAATTACCTTAAAGCCTGGCTTTAGAGCATTATGGGGAAAAGACAGTAATGTCACAAAGGTTGAAAAAGTGGATACTGAAATGTATACAGCATGGATGAAAGGTAGCTTAGTCCTTAAAAAAGTTGCTTTTAATAATATTTTAAAAAAGTTAGAACGGCAGTACAATGTAACTTTCATAAACAATAAGCAATCCTTAAACAATAGATATTTTACAGCTAGGTTTGATATTGAAGATATTCATCTTGTAATGAAAAACTTAAGTCAGTATGCTTCATTTAGCTATGAGTTTAATGAAAATGAGATAATTATTAATCCTTAAATAAAAAATTATATGACAAAAAACTAATTCAACTATTATTCAAAATTATTAAAATAATCATTTTATAGAGAATTAGTTTTCAAGTTAAAATGCTTGAAGAGTGATAAAAAAACCGGAAAATGCTAGAACATTCTCCGATTTTATAAAGTGATTTAAATTTTTTTTAACCTAATTTAAAATCAATACAAAAGTATGAAAAAATTCATTAATGGGGTATTCTTATATGATTGCTTCCCTAAAATAAGTTTAAAAATGAAACTTACTTCACTTTTTTTTATGATGTTTTTATTTCACATGAATGCGAATGACGTTTTAAGTCAGAATAAAAAAGTATCATTAAGTATGATAGAAGTGACTGTTGAGAGTGTTTTAAATGAAATAGAACGGAAAACAGATTTCAAGTTTTTATACGAACAAAGTGTTTTTCAAACAGATAAAATTGTAAGTATTTCTGTAAAAAGAGAAAAACTATCACATATACTTGAAACACTATTTAAACATTCTAATGTTTCTATCCTTTTTTTAGAAAAACAAGTTCATATAAAGACTGGAACAAGGTCTTTAAATGAAGGAAAAACTATTGGAAAAAATTTAGCACAACAAAAAGAAATTTCAGGAATAATTACCGATGAAAACGGAGATCCCCTGCCTGGTGCGAATATTATAGAAAAAGGGACTACCAATGGAACTCAAACAGATTTTGATGGGGAATTTTCTATTGAAGTTGCCGATTCTAATGCGGTTCTAATAATTTCATATTTAGGTTATACAACAAAAGAAGTTGTTGTAGATGGCAAAATCCAGATTAATATCCAAATGCAACCAGATTCATCTGGATTAGATGAAGTTGTTGTTGTCGGTTATACATCACAAGTAAAAGGAGAATTGACTGGAGCAGTTTCATCAGTTGATATTAGTGAAGCTTTAAAAACTCCTGTTACAAATGCTGCAGAGGCATTGCAAGGTAGAACAACAGGAGTTACAGTAATTAATAACGGTAGACCAGGGTCTTCGCCAAAAGTAGTAATTAGAGGATTTGGGACAAGTAATAATACAAACCCTCTTTACATTATTGATGGTGTCCAAACTCTTGATGCTAATGTTTTAACAAGTATAAATCCAAATGATATTGATCAAATGAATGTGTTGAAGGATGCTGCCGCTGCTATATATGGCGCAAGAGCGTCTAATGGAGTAGTAATTATTACTACTAAAAGCGGAGGATATAACATGGACAAGGCAAAAATGGACATTAATTTTTACACTGGCTTTGGGAAAGCAACCAATATTCCAGAGATGATGAATGCCCAACAGCATGGAAATTATGTGTTTAGTGCTTTAAGTAATGTAGGTGCTACAGTAACTCATCCACAATATGGTTCTGGATCATCAGCAGTTGTTCCAAACCAGCTCATTGGAGTATCACGTATTGTATCTTATAACCCTGTTGTAAAAGAACCAGTTAGTGCTACTGTTACTCCTGGAGGAACAAATTGGATTGATGCCATTACAAGAAATGCAGTAGTCAGAAACATGTCATTGGCGTTACAAAATGGAACCAAATCGGGGAAATATTATATGTCAATTAATTACCTGGATCAAGAAGGACTGTATATAAATACTGGTTTTAAACAAGTTGGAGTGGTTTTAAATTCAGAGTTTAAATTAAATGAGTACATAACAATAGGAGAACACATGAACCTAAGTTATTCAAAGACACAAGCTAATGAAGGCGGTTCAATAATCAATGTTGCTCAAAGAACAAATCCATTAATCCCAGTTTATGATGATAATGGAAATTTTGGTGGTAATTATTCAAATTCTGCAGGTTTAGGTAATACAAATAGTCCTTTTGCAATGCTATCAAGACAAAAAGATGACTATGGTAAAATAATGAGAGTTCTAGGCGATGTATACTTAAGTGCTAGATTATATGATGGACTTACTTTTAAAACTAATTTGGGAGGAACTCTTGAGTCAGGTGATAATAGGTATTTCAGTGCTTTAGATCCTGAAAACAGTGAGCCAAGCACAATAAACACATTAAATGTTTGGGATAATTCTAGATATAGCTGGGTTTGGTCCAATACCTTAAACTATAAAAAGTCGTTCGGAGATCATAAAATAGATGTATTAGCGGGTGTAGAATCAGTTAAAAATTGGAGTGCATTTAAAAGGGTGTCTCGCTCAGACTTTTTGTTTGAAAATAAAGATTATTATACTCTGAATAGTGGATCAGGAGCATTTGATTTAACATCGGTAGGTGAAAGTTCAAGTTCGTTGTTTTCTGTTTTTGGAAATATAAATTATTCTTATAAAGGTAAATATTTAGCAACCATAACAGTACGTAGAGATAAATCTTCTAGGTTTTCAGGAGATAACCAATATGGTACTTTTCCATCAGCAAGTGCTGGTTGGTATGTTAGTAAGGAAGACTTTTTCCCTTCTGAAGGGCTTGTAAATAGTTTAAAAATAAGAGCTTCTTATGGTGAGCTTGGAAATCAAACACTTCCATTAGCGAATCCTACAAGAAATATTTCTGTTTTATCCGAATCACTAGCAGATTATTCTTTTGATGGATCTTCTATTACTGCTGGAGCATATTTGCAGAATATTGGAAATCCAGATTTAGAATGGGAAACTAGTATAACTAAAAATTTAGGATTTGATTTTGGATTTTTCGATAGTAAATTAGGATTAACGTTGGATGTTTTTGAAATTACTACAGATAAATTAGTAGTGCAAAATACAGGAGAATTTGGTACAACAGCACCAGATGCTACTCCACCGTTATTTAATTTAGGCTCTATTGAAAATACTGGTTTTGAAATAACTTTGGGTTATAATAATGAGACCGATTCTGGTTGGTCTTATGGAGCAAATCTGAACCTCTCTAGTTATAAAAATGAATTCACAAAAATGAGTGGTGCATTTATGCCAGGATCTAGGTTTAGAAACGGAACACTTACGAGATCTGAAGTAGGGCAACCAATATCTTCATTTTATGGAAGAGTTGTAGAAGGAGTATTTAATTCTGAAGCTGAAGTTTCAGCAGCGGCAGACCAAGGGTTTTCCATTCCAGCAGCTGGAGTAGGAAGATTACGTTATAAAGATGTTGACAACAATGGACTAATCGATGATAATGATAGGGATTATATTGGTAGTCCGCATGCTGATTTTACATATGGATTAAGCCTAAACTCTGCATATAAAGGTTTTGATATATCTCTATTTCTCATAGGTTCTCAAGGAAATGATTTAATAAACTATGAGCGGTTATTTTCTGATTTTCCAACATTTTTCAATACAAATAGAAGTACTCGTTTGTTAAACGCTTGGACACCTGAAAATCACTCTGATATTCCAGCAGTTGGCCCATCAATAGTAAATTCTGAAGATTCTCCAAGCTCTTACTATGTGGAAGATGGATCTTATTTAAGACTAAAAAACTTACAGATAGGCTATACGTTTGCAAATACAATTTCCGATAAAATTGGCATAGAGTCATTTAGACTTTATATACAGGGAACAAATTTATTTACTATTACTGGTTATGAAGGGATGGATCCAGAAGTAAGTTCAGGAAGTAATTTAAATATAGGTATTGATAGTGGTAACTATCCAAGTTCACAAATTTTTACAATCGGAGCTAACATAAAACTTTAATATTATGAAAAATAAAATAATTTGCGTTATTATGCTAATTGGTGTATTAGCATGTAGTGATGATTTTACAGATATACCTGCTGTAGGGGCGTTGAGCGATGAAGCTTTGTTGAACGAAACTGGTGTAAACTTATTACTTACAGGAGCGTATTCCCTTTTAGATGGTGTTAGGAATAACCAAGGTGCATCAGATTGGGTAACAAGTGGTGATAACTGGTGGTTTGATGTATTGTCTGATGATGCCCATAAAGGGAGTACCGATGGTGATCAATCTGCGCTATACGCTTTAGAAGTTTATAATTGGACTTCTGGAAATTCATATGTTTTGGCGAAATGGAGAGCACTTTATGCAGGTGTAAACAGAGCAAATGCAGCCATTAATTTGATTGGAAAAATAGATGAAGGCGATTTTTCTGCTCAATTGGCAGAGGCTAGGTTTTTAAGAGCACATTTCAATTTTGAACTTTCAAAAATATGGGAAAATGTTGCTTTTATATCTTCTGAAAATCATTTAGATAATGACTTTAATCAACCCAATTCAACAAATATTTGGGTGCAAGTGGAAGATGATTTAAATTATGCAATTGAAAACTTGCCAGCAACACAAGCGGAGGTTGGAAGACCAACATCTTGGACGGCTAAAGCATTTTTAGGGAAAGCCAAAGTTTTTCAAAAAAGTTTTGGTCCAGCGTTAGTTATTTTCAAAGATATTATTACTAGTGGACCATACTCGCTAATAAACGAGTTCGGAAATAATTTTAGATATGCTGGAGATAATAGTTCGGAATCAATTTTCGCGATACAATTTACACCAGATTCTAAAAATTCGTTGAATGGTAATAGAGGTTATATATTGAATTATCCAGTAGGTACTCCTCAAGATTGCTGTGGTTTTTTACAACCAACACAAGATTTAGTAAACGCATATCAAACAGATGCTTCTGGTTTACCATTATTAGACACGTTTAATGCACCCGGAAATGATGTAGCAAATGATTACGGAATTACTTCAGCTGATTCTTTCACACCGCATACAGGAACTTTAGATCCTAGATTGGATTATACAGTTGGAAGAAGAGGTTTAGATTGGAATGGATATGGAATGATGGTTGGTAAAGATAGAATTAGAGCCAATTTTAGTGATATTTCAGGACCATATCTATCTAAAAAATTTATAATTTATAACGGAGAAACTGAAAATATTGGTACAGGATCTTGGGGGCAAATTAACTCTGGAGTTAATTATCATATTATGAGATATGCAGATCTATTATTATTGGCAGCTGAAGCAGCAGCTGAAACCAATGAGATAGCTACTGCATTATCATATGTAAATATGATCAGAAATAGAGCAAAAACTTCTACATACCAAGAAGCTATTGATTCTGATGGAAATTTACTAGGCGTTGATGCTGCCAATTATTTAATTGAGCCATACGCTTCATTTACAGACCAAGAACATGCATTAAAAGCCGTTCGTTTTGAGCGTAGATTAGAATTAGCAATGGAAGGGCATAGATTGTTTGATGTTAACAGGTATAATGATGGTGCGGATATTATGAATTCATATTTTAGTAATGAATCTAGAGTAATAACTTCATTTTCAGGCAAATCGAGTCCTTATGTATCAGGTAAGCACAACAGGTTTCCAATACCATTAACAGCAATTGATTTAAGTGAGAATATCTTAACGCAAAATCCGAACTACTAAGCTTTTAATTCTTTTGTAAACTAAGCAGAGTATTTGTTAAATACTCTGTTTAGTTGTTTTGTATACTAACGAACTATTACTATAATGAAAAAAAATATATTGATCTGTTTTTTAGTTATTTGTATGTATTCCTGTAATAAAAAGAACGATTCTGAAAATCATATATTTCAGAAATTAGACCAAACAGAAACTGGAATAGATTTTGCGAATACTCTAACAGAGAACGATTCTCTTAATTATTTTAGTTATGCATATTTATATATGGGCGGAGGTATCGCTGCTGGTGATATCAATAATGATGGATTAATAGACTTGTTTTTTACAGGAAATATGGTTAGTAATAAATTATATTTGAATAAAGGTTCTTTAAAATTTGAAGACATATCTAAGAAAGCAAATATATTTGGTGATGACAGATGGTTTACGGGAGTAACTATGGCAGATGTTAATAATGATGGTTTGTTAGATATTTATTGTTCTGTTGGAGGCAAGTATGGTTCTAAAGAAAATTTGTTATATATCAACAATGGAGATTTAACATTTACGGAAAAAGCAAAAGAATTTGGAATAGCGGACAGTGGAAATTCAGTTCAAGCCACCTTTTTTGATTACGATCGTGATGGTGATTTGGATTTATATATAGCAAATTATCCACCTACCCGATTTGATGCTCCAAATTTTTATTACAAGCAAAAGATATTAAGTACCAGAGACGATCAAACAGATCATTTTTATAGAAATGACAATGGAAAGTTTTATAATGCAACTGATGAAGCAGGATTACGTTCCTTTGGTTTGTCACTCAGTGCTACAATAGGAGATTTAAATAATGATGGATGGCCAGATATTTATGTTTCTAATGATTTTAGTACTCCAGATTATTTATATATAAACAATCAAGATGGAACGTTTACTGAACAAGTTAAAGAAACCACAAAACATACCGCATTTTATGGAATGGGAGTTGATATTGCCGATTTCAATAATGATCAACTATTAGATATTATTCAGGTAGATATGATGGCTAAAAATAATCGTCGTCAAAAAGCAAATATGGCTAGCATGAACCCTGAACGATTTTGGAGTACCGTAAATGCTGGATTTCATTATCAGTATATGCAAAACAATTTGCAATTAAATAATGGGGTTTTAGAGGATTCACTACCAAATTTCAGTGATATTTCTAGATTAGCAGGGCTTTCATCAACAGATTGGAGTTGGGGCCCTTTGTTTGCCGATTTAGATAATGATGGATTAAAAGACATATTTATTTCTAATGGAACACGAAGAGAAGTAAATAATAGAGATCATTTTAAAAATATAGATAAGATAGAGCTTAATAAAGAGACTTTTTTAGAGCAAAGCCTAAAAATACCTTCTGAGAAAATTGATAATTTTGTGTTTAGAAATAAAGGAGATTTACAATTTGAACAAGTCAACGATAAATGGGGAATAAAATATGAAGGTTTTTCTAATGGGGTTGTATATGCAGATTTAGATAATGATGGTGATTTGGAAATAATCACCAATAATATAGACGACCAAGCATCGGTTTTTGAAAATTTCAGTTCAGAAAAAAATAATTTCATTTCAATAACCTTCGACGGAAATGATGGGAATAGATTTGGTTTAGGAAATCGAGTTTATGTAACCATTGGAGGTGTTACTCAGATGCAAGAATTAACATTGACTAGAGGTTTTCAATCATCAGTAGCCCCTGAATTACATTTTGGAATAAATAAAAGTACTTTAATAAATAAGATAAAAATTGTTTGGACTGATGGTAAAGTTCAAATTTTAAACAATGTTGGTGCAAACAAAAAAATTAAAATTAAATATACTGATGCTATTCTGCAGACATCAAAATTGACTCAAAAATCAAATAGGTTTTTTGAAAAAACAAAGGAAAATACTTTCCCAGAACACAAACATGTTGAAAATTATTATGATGATTTTGTAGATCAAGTTTTATTGCCTCATAAAATGTCTCATTTTGGACCCGCATTAACCGTAGGAGATTTAAATGGAGATGGATTGGATGATTACTTTATAGGTGGCTCTTCAAATTATACAGGAACAATATACTTACAGTCCGAAAATGGTTTTATAGAAAACAATTCCAAAGTATTTGAATCAAATTTAATGAGTGAGGATATTGGAGCCGTTATTTTTGATGCAGACCAAGATGGAGATAATGATTTGTATATTGTAAGTGGTGGTTATGAATTTAGTCCCAACTCAGAATGGCTACAAGATAGGTTGTACTTGAACGATGGTAATGCAAACTTTAGTAAAGCAGATAAATCTGTTTTGCCAAAAATGATTACAAGTGGGTCAAAAGTATATGCCGAAGATATTAATAAAGATGGAAGGTTAGATTTGGTGGTTCTTGGAAGACAAGTTCCAAAAAATTATCCTTCGCCAGTAAATTCATATATCTTATTAAATGAGAGTGAAGATGGAGTAGTAAAGTTTATTGATGCCACAAAAAAAATAGCAAAAGAATTTACTGCTTTAGGAATGGCAACAAGTGCTGTTGTTACTGATTTTAACAATGATAGTTGGCAAGATATAATTGTTGTGGGCGAATGGATGCCAATTAGAGTCTTTGAAGGTTCTGAAAATGGGTTTAAAGAAGTCTCTGAAGAAATGGGGTTGACGTCAGATACAAGGGGTTGGTGGTGGAGTATAAAAGAAGGAGATTTTGATAATGATGGAGACATGGATTATATTGTAGGGAATAATGGGTTGAATTATAAATATAAGGCAACAGCAGATGAGACTTTTGATATTTTTATAAATGATTTTGATAAGGATCAAAAAAACGATATTGTTTTGAGTTATTATAATGAAGGCAAACAATATCCAATCAGGGGACGCGAATGTTCTTCACAGCAGATACCAGCTATAAAAACAAAATTTAAAAATTATGAAAGTTTTTCTGAGGCAACTTTGACTGACATTTATACGGAAAGAGATTTAAATAGCGCAACGCATTATCAAATAAAATCTTTTGCTAGTATTTATTTAGAGAACGATAATGGAAAGTTTATTGTACATAACTTGCCTATTGAAGCGCAATTATCGAACGTAAATCAGATTTTGGTGGATGATTATAATAATGATGGAAATTTGGACATTTTAACTGCTGGAAATTTATATGTTTCTGAGATTGAAACAACAAGAAACGATAGTGGATATGGTCAGTTGTTAATTGGAGATGGAAATGGAAATTTTAAAGCAGTAACAGCAATTGAAAGCGGTTTTTTTACCCCAGGTGATGTTAAAGATATGGCAACTATTAAAGTAGATAAAACTCATTATATCATTTCAGTTAAGAATCAGGATTTTGTTCAGTTTACTGAAATTTTAAATTAAAGCTAATAATCTGTATCTATTTGGTATTATGGAGTGTTTAGGATTATCTAAATAATACAAAAATAACCTTGCTAAAAGGTGAAGCAATCAAGTTGAAGCCTTGGCAACATTATATCTTGGTAGCTGAATAGGAAATAAGTTTTGTTAATTTTAAACTCTCCATCGGGAAACTGATGGGGAGTTTTTTGTGTTAATTTTTAAGCATAAAAAAAGCCTTAACAATTACTTGTTAAGGCTTTAGTACTGAAGGCGGGACTTGAACCCGCACGGCCCAAGGGCCATTGGATTTTAAGTCCAACGTGTCTACCAATTCCACCACTTCAGCATTTTGGTATGTTTTCTCAGAGCGAAAGACGGGATTTGAACCCGCGACCTCCACCTTGGCAAGGTGATGCTCTACCAGCTGAGCTACTTTCGCGTCTTTATTTTCGATATTAATGAACGTTGCACCATTGCTAATGCGGATGCAAATTTAGAACATTTCTGCAATATCCAAAACCTTTTTTGAAAAAAAATCAAATTATTTTTTTGAAGCTTCATTATCAGTAAAGTAAAAAGTGATTCTTTCCTGAAAACTAATGATTATTTGACTTTTTGGTTCTTGCTTAGCATTCTTTTAATTTCATTTAGCTTCATTAATGCTTCAACGGGGGTTAAGGTATTAATATCGATATCTACAATTTCTTGTTTAAGCTCTTCTAATAAAGGATCATCCAGATTAAAGAAACTCAATTGTATTTCATCTTGGGCTTGGTTTAAGGTATTGGTAAGCTCCTCGTTGGAATGTGATTTTTCGAGTTTTTTTAAAATTTTATTGGCTTTCAAAATTACTTGTTGTGGCATTCCTGCCATTTTAGCCACATGTATTCCAAAACTATGTTCGCTTCCTCCAGGAACTAGTTTTCTAAGGAATAACACATTGGTTTTAGTCTCTTTTACAGCAACATTATAGTTTTTTATTCGCTTAAAACTATCTGTCATTTCATTAAGCTCATGATAATGTGTTGCAAAAAGTGTTTTTGGTTTTGCTGGATGTTGGTGCAGAAACTCAGAAATTGCCCATGCAATAGAGATTCCGTCATAAGTGCTGGTTCCTCTTCCGATCTCGTCAAGAAGAATAAGACTTCTTTCCGATATATTATTCAAAATAGAAGCAGTCTCATTCATTTCTACCATAAAAGTAGATTCTCCCATAGAAATATTGTCACTAGCGCCAACACGGGTAAATATTTTGTCAACAATACCAATGGTTGCCTCATCGGCAGGTACAAAGCTTCCTATTTGTGCCAATAGTGTAATTAGGGCAGTTTGTCTTAATATGGCAGATTTACCACTCATATTTGGCCCTGTTATCATTATTATCTGCTGATCGTTTTGGTTGAGTAAAACATCATTGGCAATATAGGATTCTCCAATTGGCAATTGTTTTTCAATTACTGGGTGGCGTCCGTTGGTAATGATTAAATCTAAAGATTCGCTCATTGTAGGGCAGTTGTAATTATTACTGATTGCTAATTGTGTAAATCCGCAAAGGCAATCTAATTTTGCAATTTCTTTAGAATTAAGCTGCACAGTACTAATGTATTGCTGCATCCATGTAATAAGATCAGCGTATAACTTTTGCTCAATAACAGCTATGCGCTCTTCAGCACCAAGAATTTTACTTTCGTATTCTTTTAACTCTTCTGTAATATACCGTTCAGCATTAACAAGCGTTTGTTTTCTAGTCCATTCTTCTGGAACCTTATCTTTATGTGTATTTCTAACTTCAATATAGTATCCAAAAACATTATTAGATGCAATTTTAAGAGAGGTAATGCCAGTACGTTCTGCTTCTCTTTCCAGCATCTTATCTAGATAATCTTTTCCAGAAAAAGCCAATGCTCTTAATTCATCAAGCTCCTTGGAGAATCCTTCAGTAATGGTATTTCCTTTTGAAAGGGCTACAGGAGCTTCTTCGTTTAGGGTTTCTTTAATTTTGTTTCTAAGAACATCACAAGAGTCTAGAGAGAGCCCGATAGCCGCTAAGGCATCATTTTTACAGTTTTCGGTAAATTCTTTTATTGGAACAATAGCTTCTAAAGAATTTTTTAGATGTATCGTTTCCCTTGGGCTAATACGCTCGGTAGCAATTTTAGAAATTAAACGTTCCAAATCGCCAATTTGCTTTATTTGCTGTTGTAGTTTTTTAAGAAGACTATCGTCTTTCTTTAAAAAAGAAATTACTTGATGTCGTTGTGTTATGCTATTGATGTCTTTTAATGGAAAAGCCAACCATCGTTTTAATAAACGTCCTCCCATTGCAGAAGTAGTTTTATCAATAATATCGATAAGGGTAACAGCATCTTGCGCATTGGGATTGTAAAGTTCTAGGTTTCGAACAGTAAATCTATCCATCCAAACATAATCATCTTCTGTAATCCGTTGTATGGTATTGATATGTTGCAGGCGATGGTGTTGCGTTTCTGATAAATAATGCAGCGCAGCACCGGCAGCAATAATTCCACTTTCTAAATGCGAAATTCCAAATCCTTTTAAGGATTTGGTTTTAAAATGATTGTTTAGTGTCTCATTGGTATAGTCTTCTTGGAATACCCAATCTTCCATTAAAAAACAATGATGCTTATTTCCAAAGGCAGTGGTAAATTCTTTTTTGCTCTTTTTAGAAATCAAGATTTCACTTGGGCTAAAATTTTGCAATAACTTGTCAATATTTTCTTCATTGCCCTGAGCTGTTAAAAATTCACCTGTTGATACATCTAAAAAAGAAACACCAAGCGTTCTTTTTCCAAAATAGACTGCTGCTAAAAAATTATTGGTTTTAGCAGTAAGGATGTCGTCGTTTAGCGCAACACCAGGAGTAACTAATTCTGTAACTCCTCTTTTTACAATGGTTTTGGTCTGCTTAGGATCTTCTAATTGATCACAAATTGCAACACGTTGCCCTGCTTTTACCAATTTTGGTAAATAGGTGTTTAGTGAATGATGCGGAAAACCAGCAAGTTCCACCTTTTCGCCACCATTATTCCGATGTGTTAAGACAATTCCTAGTATTTTAGATGCTTTTATGGCATCGTTCCCAAATGTTTCGTAAAAATCACCTACTCTAAAGAGTAACATCGCATCAGGATATTTATTCTTGATGGTGTTATATTGTTGCATTAGAGGTGTTACCTTTTTGTTTTTTTCTTTTGCTGACACTGAATTCTTTTTATCCAAAAACGAATTTACAGTTTTAGCTTGGGAAACCTCATTATTGTTAATAATTTTGTACAATTATCTGATATATTTGAAAAATAGGGGCAGTGTTGAGTTTCAGTTAGCAGTGCTAAGTGAAGAAATTGTTTAATAAATTTAGAAATTATGAATGTTGAAGTTTAAATTAAAAACTTGATAATAATAATTTAGCATTAAAATTAATTGCAATTGAACACTATATATTTGGCGATTATTCTGATTTTTAATTATCAATCAACAAAAAAACCCTTATGCCTTTGTGTTCAAGATAGAAAAATAATAGAAAAGTAGTTTGTTAGTGTCTTCGATTGCACAAATAAACAGTTTAATATTTGGCAGTTGGGGTATTTGATAAAGGAGTTAATAATTAAAATGAACACTATGGAGGTAGCCTGGTAGTAGGAGAATGTTGAATTAAAGACTTAACATTAACGATTAAACATTAAAGAAGATATGCGAAAATTAAAAAATGAAGAATTACCTAGGTTAGGAGTTGAAGAATTTAAAAAAGAGCAAAAAACACCGCTTATTATTGTATTGGATAATATTAGGAGCTTAAACAACATAGGTTCTGTTTTCAGAACAGCTGATGCCTTTCTTATTGAAAAAATATACCTCTGTGGCATTACAGCGCAACCACCACATAAGGATATTCAAAAAACAGCACTAGGAGCTACCGAAAGTATCGCTTGGCAATATGCAGAACATACTAAAGAAGTTTTGTTATCGCTAAAAAAGGAAGGTGTAATTACTATAGCAATTGAACAAGCCGAAAATGCAACGTTTTTACAAGATTTTAAAGTAGATAAGAAAAGAAAATATGCTGTTTTTTTTGGAAATGAGGTAAAAGGTGTTGCACAAGATATTGTTTCTAACTGTGATGAAGTGATAGAAATTCCTCAATTTGGAACCAAACATTCGTTAAATATTTCGGTTAGTGCTGGAGTCGTAATTTGGGACTTGTTTACAAAGCTAAAATAGATTTTAAACAAAAAAGAGACCCAATAAATTGAGTCTCTTTTAATTGAATATAAAGTTTAAGTTAGCTAGTTTCTCTTGTTAAGAGAGGTGCTAATTAAAAGAACCTTTTTCTAAAATGCAAAAAAAAGCTTAAATTTTACTTTTTGACGCAAATTTATGCATTTCATCGATTACGAATTGATAATCTGATTGATTTTTGACAAAATCTAGTTCGGAAACATCAATTATTAATGCATTATCTTGCTTATTGGTTTTGATAAAATCTAAATATCCCAAATTAATCTTTTCAAGGTATTCAGATTTTATGTTTTGCTCATAATCTCTTCCCCTTTTTTTAATGTTTTCTAATAAGCGTTCAGAATTTTGATAGAGGTAGACATATAAATCTGGTTTAGTAGTTTCTCTGTACATAAATCCAAAGATCTTTCGATACAGTAAAAACTCTTCTTTTTGCAAGGTAACCTTAGCAAAAACTAAAGATTTATTAATGTCATAATCACTTACCATAAAGCTTTTAAACAAATCTGGTTGTGTGGTGTCATCAGTAAATTGTTGATAACGTTCTGCTAAAAATGACATTTCGAGAGGAAAAGCATACCGCTGCTGGTCTTCATAAAATTGTGGTAAAAAAGGATTATCTGCAAACTGTTCTAAAATTAATTTACCAGTAAAATCTTCAGCAATTTTTTTTGCTAGTGTTGTTTTCCCTGCACCGATATTACCTTCAATAGCCACAAAATTAAAATTCGAAAAATCGTTTTTGTTCCCGAAATATACTTTTTTATCTGTAGTTCTAATTATGGAAGCATCTGTACATTTTACACGCAATTGATCGATAGTGTGGGTAAACTTAGGATGTGTATAGTCGGCAGCAATATCACATAGCGGTTTTAAAACAAATTTTCTGTTATGTAATTGAATATGAGGAATAATAAGGTTTTCGGTCTCTATTGTCTCTTGATCATAAAAAAGAATGTCAAGATCGATAGTTCTAGCTGAGTATCCATTAGCGCCTCTTTCCCTACCTAACTGTGTTTCAATATCTAGTAACTTATGTAACAGCTCTTCTGGATTTAACGTAGTGATGACTTCTACACACATGTTTAGAAATTCGTCACTATCAAAACCCCAGGCTGGAGATTCATAGATGCGAGACACTTTAGCGATTAATCCTACATGTTGCTCGATTTGGGATACAGCTTGTTGTAAGTAGCTAGACTTATTTCCGATATTACTCCCAAGGGATAAATATGTTTTTTTAAATGATTTCATAAACTATAACAAAGTAAATAAAAGAAAACAACAAAAGTTTATCTTTGTCATTATTATTAAAAAGAATTAGACGAAATGAATTTTCTTAGAAACCTACTTGCAGCAATTTTTGGAGGTCTTATTGCCTTCGGAATTATAATTTTTATGTTCATTATTTTTGCCGCATTGGCGAATAGTGGAGACGGTACAGTTACTGTAGCCAACAATAGTATTTTGGAGTTAACGCTTGAAAAGCCGCTAAAAGAGTATGATGCTGGCAATGCTGAAGATCCTTTTGCAACACTGTTTTCTGAAAAATTAGGGCTTAACAAGATTTTAAAGGCTATTGATTATGCAGAAACGGATAGTAAAATTAAAGGAATAAGTATAGATAATAATTTTTTAATGGCCGGAATGGCGCAAACAAAAACATTGCGTGATGCATTGCTTCAATTTAAAAATTCTGGCAAGTTTGTATATGCCTATGCAGATTTCTATTCACAAAGGGATTATTATCTGGCTTCTGTTGCGGATTCTATTTTTATAAATCCTGTTGGAGCATTAGATTTTAAAGGATTGTCTTCTGAGGTATTGTTTTTTAAAGACCTTCAAGAAAAATCAGGGGTTAAAATGGAAGTTATCCGTCATGGAAAGTATAAGAGTGCGGTAGAACCATTTTTAAATAACGAAATGAGTGACAATAATAGAACACAAATTTCAGAACTATTAATTTCATTATGGGGAGGAATGTTAGAAGAGATTTCAACATCAAGAGGTATTTCTACCAAAGAGTTAAATGGTATTGCTGATGAATTAAATGGAAGAACTCCTAAGTTAGCATTGCAGTCAAAATTAATAGATGGTATTGTTTATGCAGATCAATATACGAATGCTTTAAAAAATGCAATAGGAGATAAAAAACTGAAATATGTTTCATTAGAAGATTATATAAGTTATTCTGCTAAAAAAGGATTAAGCAAAGCAAAAGATAGAATTGCAGTAATATACGCCGAAGGTGATATTATCTATGGAGAAGGAAGCGATGCACAAATTGGACAAGGAATTATTAATGAGGCTTTAAGAAAAGCAAGAAAAAGTAGTGCTGTAAAAGCTATTGTTATACGGGTAAACTCTCCAGGAGGAAGTGCCTTAGCATCAGATATAATTTGGAGAGAAATTGAAATTACCAAAAAGGAAAAGCCAGTAATCATTTCTATGGGAGACTTAGCAGCTTCTGGTGGATATTATATTTCGGCTGGTGCAGATCGTATTTTTGCAGAACCAAATACCATTACAGGGTCTATTGGTGTATTTGGTGTTATCCCCAATTTTTATGAGTTGTCTAAAGATATTGGAGTTAATTCCGAGCAAGTAGGAACTAATAAAAGATCGGTTGGATATTCTGTTTTTGAACCAATATCAGATGATTTTAAAGGATTAATGCAAGAAGGAATTGAAGAGGTGTATACTACATTTTTAACAAGGGTAGCAGAAGGAAGAGGAATGACTATTGAAGCTGTAGATAAAGTAGCTCAAGGTAGAGTATGGAGTGGGTTGGATGCTATAAAACTTGGTCTTGTTGATGAAATAGGTGGTTTAGATGATGCAATATCGTATGCTGCTAGCGAAGTTAGTTTGGAAGATTATAAAATAAAAGAGTACCCTAAGTTTAAAACGGGTATAGAAAAGTTAATGGAAGATTTTTCTGGGGTATATTATGTCAAACAATCAGATGTGATGTTAAAAGAAACTGTAGGCGAAGAGTTTTATGCTATTATTAATCAATTAAAGAAAATTTCAAAGCAAAAAGGTGTTCAGGCTAGAATGCCATTTGAAATGTCAATAAAATAATGACAGTAAAAGATAAGCAATTTGCACATCAAATATACTTGTACTTAGGAGCACTGTTTATAACCTCATTGGTGGTGTCTAATTTAATTTTCCAGAAGTTTTTCTATTGGAATCCTTTTGGTGATGTAGACTTTTTTGGAGCTCCGTTGTTTGAGATTTCTGTTGGACTATTGCCATATCCAATCACCTTTTTGATCACAGATATTATTTCCGAGATTTTTGGAAAACGAAAAGCAAACCAGATGGTAATTGCAGGAATATTTGCTTCTTTTTTTTCGTTAGCAATTATTTTTGTTGCAAAAGAAGTGCCAGCAACATCTTGGTCTGCAGTTGATAATGAGGTATTCTCACTGGTTTTTGGTAATGCACCATTGGCAGTACTTGCTTCTATGTTGGCATATCTTGCTGCCCAATTTATAGATATTCGCATTTATCATTTTTGGAAAACACTAACCAAAGGAAGATATTTATGGTTGCGAAATAATTTTTCTACTTTTAGCTCACAAATAATAGATACATTTACCGTAATTGTATTGCTTTGTCTTTTTGATATTATCGCTTGGGATAAATTTTGGGGACTAGTACTTTCAGGTATCATTTTTAAAGTAATTATTGCCTTTGTTGATACTCCTTTTTTGTATGTATTTGTGTTTTATTTTAGAAAACGATTTGGATTAGAAATAGGAGAAGAAATAAAATTAGATTAGCCATAAAATCTTTAGAGAAAAAAGGCGTTACTATATAACCACAATACTTTCAGTGATTATTGACTGATAGGTAAAAACTAACTTCACAATTAACTAGTACAATAGCTTTATAAAAAGTTTAAAATTATAAGATGAAGAAAAAACAAAAAAAGAAGATTTTTAAGAGCTTGGCAATCATTTTTCTAGTATTTATTGCCTTGCTGTTAATTTTGCCAATGGTCTTTGAAGATAAAATTATTGGATTGGTAAAAGACAAAGCTAATGAGAGCTTAAATGCTACTCTGGATTTTAAAGATGCTGATTTAAATTTATGGAGTAGTTTTCCTAATGCTGAAGTAGCTCTTGATAGTGTTTCTTTAAAAAACAAAGCACCTTTTGAAGGGGAAACCTTGTTTTCTGCAAAGGAAGTGGCACTAAAAATTCCGTTTTTTAGTATATTCAAAGGAACTTCAGAAGGAATTAAAATCAATAGTTTTGTTGTTGATGGCGCCAATGTTAATATTATAATTAATGAAGATGGTAAAGCCAATTACGATATTACCAAAGAAGATGTAACCGCAACTGTAGAAAAACCAGTTGAAGTAGAAACAGAAGAAGGCGAAACATACAAATTAGGGGTAGATAGTTATACCATAACAAATACCACTATTTCTTATACCGATTTGGCTTCTAAGATGGACCTAATAATGGAAGAATTTAACCATTCTGGTAAAGGAACTGTATCTGGAGACAATACGGCATTGGAAACATTAACTTCCGCATTAGTTTCTTTTAGTATGGATAGCGTTGCTTATCTAAATAAAAACACTGTTGCTTTAGACGCTACCTTAGATTTGGATCTTAAAAACAGTAAATATAGCTTCTTAGATAATAAGCTTACTGTAAATCAATTGCCACTTATTTTTGATGGATTTGTTCAGGTGAATGAAGAAAATCAAGAGTTTGATATGAGTTTTAAAACACCATCATCAGATTTTAAGCATTTTTTGGGTTTAATACCTGAAACGTATTCTAAAAGTATTGAGGGAGTAAAAACTACAGGTAATTTTGATATTAATGGTAAGGTTGCAGGAATTATGGACGATAACCATATTCCTAAATTTGATATCGCTATAGCATCTAAAAATTCTTCATTTAAATATCCTGACCTTCCAAAATCATTACAAAACATTAATCTTTTGGTTAAAATTGCTAATGAAACAGGATTGTTAAAAGATACTTATGTGGATATTAATAATATGTCTTTTAAAATTGATGAAAATACATTTAGAGCTTCTGCAAAACTATTAGAGGTAACAGAAAACATGAAAGTTGCAGCTAGTTTAAGTGGAATTTTAAATTTAGGACATTTAGAACAGTTGTATCCTGCAGAAGGGTTAAAAGGATTAAAAGGACTTTTGGATGTAGATGCAAAAACTAATTTTGCAATGAGTGCCATAGAAAACGAACAATATGAAAACACAAATATTTCAGGTAGTTTTGGGCTTAAAGATTTTGAATATGTATCGGATGAACTAAGTAATCCTTTGCAAATAGCTAAAGCTGCTGTTGTTTTTAATCCTAAGAAAGTAAGCCTTAATGAATTTGATGCCAAGATTGGTAAAACAGATTTATCAGCAACAGGAACTATAGATAACCTTTTGGGTTTTGTTTTTAAAGATGATAAAATGCAAGGTAAATTTAATATTGTTTCCGATACTTTTGCAGTAAGTGATTTTATGGTAGAAGAGGAATCTGCTGCTGAAGGAACTAGTGGAGATGAAACATCAAAAGAAACTACCTCTTCAGAGACTACATCAGAAGAGATAAAAATACCATCATTTTTAGATGCTACTATTAATGTAAAAGCCAACACTGTATTGTATGATAATCTTACCCTAAAAAATGTATCTGGTGGATTGGTTATAAAAGACGAGAAAGCAACCTTAAAAAACATGAAATCTAATATTTTTGGTGGAGCTTTAGGTTTTAATGGAGAAGTATCAACAAAAAATAAGGTGCCTACATTTTTAATGAATTTGGATGCAAGTAATTTTAATATTGCAGAATCATTTAAATCATTAGAATTATTAAAAGTATTGGCTCCTATTGCTAATGCTATTCAAGGAAAGCTAAATTCTAATATAAAATTATCAGGAAATTTAAATGATGATTTTACACCTAATATGAATTCCATTAGCGGAGATTTATTAGCAGAATTATTATCCTCAAAGGTAAGTACAGAAAAAGCTCCATTACTTAGTGGATTGGAGCAAAATCTTAGTTTTTTAGACTTTAAAAAGCTAAATCTTAATGATATTAAAACCATACTAAGTTTCGAAGATGGTAAGGTAAACCTTAAACCAATGACTTTTAATTATCAAGATATTGCCATTGATGTTTCTGGAGCTCATAATTTTGATACCTCTATGAATTACAAAGCGGTCTTAAATGTGCCTGCCAAATACTTAGGAGATGAAGCTGTTAAACTTATAACACAATTAGGGGAAGACCCAAATACAATTAAAATACCTGTGAGTGCATTGATTTCTGGGAATTTTAAAAGTCCAAAGGTTAAAACAGATTTAAAATCGGCAGTAACAGACCTAACAAAGCAATTGATTGCAAAAAAGAAAGAAAAGCTGTTAGGACAAGGTGTAGACAAGGCAACAGATTTACTTGGAGGTTTGCTAGGTGGTGCTAAAAAAGAAAAAGATAGTACTACGACAACAACAAATAATGACGATGCGGTTAAAAAAGCGGCAACAAATATTTTGGGAGGTTTGTTTGGAAATAAAAAGAAGAAAAAAGATACTGTTAATTAAGTATCTTTAACCCTTATCGATGGTTAATTTTCCGAGGCTTGCCTCAAAATTAAAATAGATTTTCGGAAGCATACTTCGTACTCTTGGGTCGAGGTTGTTGATTAATTGAGATTGCCTTTTTATTTTACCCTAGGTGATCATAGCTAGTATTTATAATAGATGACCAATAATCAAGAAAAAATAGAGCAGCTTTTAAAAAAGATTGAAGAATTAACGCTTAAACAAGAGGTTTTTTCTAAAGAAATTGGAGCGCTACGTGTAGAAGTCTATCAATTAAAACATTCTATAAAAGGTACATCCGTAGAAGTTGAAGACAAAAAGGAAACGATTGTTACTCCCGTTGTTGAGCATGTAAAAGAAGAAGTTGCTGAGGTGGTTGCGCCTATTGCACCGTCACCAAAAATAGCAGCTGAAGCTAAAGCATCGCCAAAAATTGAAAAAGTTCCTAAAGGCAAGTCCAATTTAGAAAAATTTATAGGAGAAAACCTGATCAATAAAATAGGGATTTTAATTACTGTAATTGGAGTAGGAATTGGCGCAAAGTATTCTATAGAAAACAACCTTATAAGTCCATTAACTAGGATAGTACTTGGTTATTTAATGGGAATAGGATTATTAGGCTTTGGAATAAAACTAAAGAAAAAGTACGCTAGTTATAGTGCTGTATTAGTAAGTGGAGCTATAGCAATTATGTATTTTATAACCTTTTTGGGTTATAGTTTGTATGGACTTTTCCCGCAAATGTTTGCTTTTGTACTAATGGTTGTGTTTACTGTATTTACTGTAATTGCTGCACTCAATTATAACAAACAAGTAATAGCATTGTTAGGTCTTGTAGGGGCATATGCCGTTCCTTTTCTGTTGAGCGAGGGCAAAGGACAGGTAGCCATACTTTTTACATATATGACCATTATTAATATTGGTATAATGGTGCTTTCTTTTAAAAAGTATTGGAAATTATTGTTTTATGCTGCATTTGCTTTTACATGGATAATTTATTTGGCTTGGTTTATAGATGATTATGGAAGTGATGCTAATTTTTCGCTGGCACTAGCTTTTATGTTTGTCTTTTTTGTAATCTTTTATGTCACCACATTGGCTTATAAATTACTTAAAAAAGAAGCATTTGAGATTAAGGACATAATACTCTTGCTATTCAACTCCTTTTTCTTTTATGGACTAGGTTTTGTTTTATTAGCAGATCATGAAATTGGAGAAGATTATTTAGGATTGTTTACCTTATTTAATGGAGTACTTCATTTTATTGTAGGCGTTACTATCTATAAACAAAAACTTGCCGATAAGAATATGCTGTACTTTATCATCGGAATGGTATTGGTTTTTATTACCATAACGATACCTGTACAATTAGATGGCAATTGGGTAACACTATTATGGGCAGGAGAAGCAGTATTATTGTTTTGGATTGGGAGAACCAAGCAAATTAGTATTTATGAAAAATTAGCCTACCCTTTGTTGTTTTTGGCATTGTTTAGCTTGTTTCACGATTGGGACGATAATTCTTTTTATGATGTTAAACATCAAATTACTCCGCTTTTTAATAGTAATTTTCTAACCTCATTATTTTGTAGTGTCTCATTTGGAGTTATCACCTTCATCATGATGAATAAAACATATAATAGTCCAATAACTAGAAGAAAATGGCTGCTAAGGTTGTTGAACTATGCTGTGCCTATTGTGTTTTTAGGAGTGCTGTTTAATACTTTTAATATTGAGATTGTAAATTACTGGGATCAGCGATACAATAACGCTATTATTGATGGGAATTATAATTACAGCCTAAATTCTTATAAACAACTTTGGCAGCTAAATTATAGCATGTTGTTTGTTGCAATACTATCATTTATAAATATTAAGTGGTTAAAAAATAAAGAGCTAGGTACTTTAAATATAATACTTAATAGCATTGTTATATTGGCATTTATGACATCTGGTTTATATGTTCTTGGAGAGCTTAGAGAAGACTATTTATTGCAAGCCGAGAATGAATATTTTGTAATAACTATTTTTACTATTATAGTCCGTTATGTTTCTTTTGTTTTCTTGGCGGTTTTATTATATGCTTGTTATTTGCACAAAAAAACAAAGATAATCAGTGTCATAAATCCAGTGGTATATAATATTGTATTGCAGGTTATCTTGTTATGGATAGCAAGTAGTGAGCTTATTCATTGGTTAGACATGTCGGGATCAGGAGATTCCTATAAGCTTGGTCTAAGTATTCTTTGGGGAATTTATTCCTTAGGAATGATTGGTTTTGGAATATGGAAAAATAAAAAGTATTTGCGTATTATGGCAATGGTTTTATTTGGCATCACGTTAATAAAGCTATTCTTTTATGACATATCGCATCTAGAAACTATTGCAAAAACTATTGTTTTTGTTTCTTTAGGGATATTACTATTAATCATATCATTTTTATATAATAAATATAAACATCTTATTTCTGATGAAACAGAAGACTAATATACTGGGGCTAGTTCTACTATTAATAGTTGGCTATGCCAATGCTCAGCTTAAAGATCAGAACTATAAAAGAGCATTAAATGGAATTGAAGATACTTGGCATAAACTGACTATACCAGATGAGGTATTCGAAAAAGCAGCTCCTGATTTGTCGGATATTAGAATATATGGGCTTACCGCTTCGGATACTATAGAAGCTCCTTATGTTTTACAATCTGCAACCGAAAAAATAGTGCGTACTACAGCTGCCTTTGAGTTGTTAAACACAAGTCATGATGCAAAAGGATACTATTATACCTTTAAGTTAGGTGATTCAAGTGCTATAAATGAAATAAAACTAAATTTCAATACCAAAAATTATGATTGGAGATTGGAGTTGGAAGGTAGTCATCATTTAAAAAAGTGGTTCACTATAACGGAAGATTATAGAGTCCTAGCAATTGTAAATGCGAATACTAACTATGAGTATGCTACTCTAAATTTTCCAAAAGCAAACTATAGATATTATAGAGTATTGGTGAAGAGTACTACTGATCCCAATTTAACATCTGCAGTATTAACCAAAAATCAGGTAACCGCAGCTAGGTATAAAAACCATGCGATAAAAGAGACAGTTATTAGCCAAGACACGGAGTTAAATAAGACTGTAATTGATATAAAACTTAATGCTAATGTGCCAATAAGTTTATTGAAATTTAGTGTAGCTGATGCTTTTGATTATTATAGACCTATACGGATTGACTATTTGTCTGATAGTATAAAAACGGAAAAAGGATGGCGTTATAAATATCAAAATCTAAGTTATGGAACACTAAGTTCTATTGAAAAAAACAATTTTACATTTAGTAGTACCGTTTTAAAACAACTAAGAATAACTGTTACTAATGGAGACAATCAGCCATTGCAAATAAAAGCTGAAGCGGTAAAGGGGTATGTACATGAACTGGTGGCTCGTTTTACGGTTTCGGCCAAGTATTATTTTTCTTATGGTAATAATATGGCTAGGTTTCCTAGTTATGATATTGGATTGTTTAGTAATAAGATTCCAGATAACCTTAAATCGGTATCCTTTGGAGAAGAACAAATAATACCTAAAGAAAAGATAGAAGTAGCAAGTCCACTTTTCGAAAATCAAAATTGGTTATGGGCAGTTATGGGAGTTATAATTATACTGCTAGGATGGTTTTCTATTAAAATGTTGAGTAAAAAAGAATAATTGGAAATAACTTTTTTATAAATCAAGGGATAGTACCTATTACGGTACTACTCTTTTTTATGTAATCTTGCAGCTAGGTTTTTTTTAACGTTTGCAAACCATTCTTCTCTTAAAATACTCAATACTTTACTATCTCTTCTTCCTGTAGGACTGGCACAATTGTTTCTCAGCAGTCCTTCTTCGGTGCAGCCAATACTTTTCATGGCAGCAATACTCTTGCTGTTGTTGGCATCGCATCTAAACTCTATACGTTCTAAGCCTAGTTTTTCAAAAGCATAAGAAAGTATAAGATATTTGCAGGCTTTATTAAGCCCAGTACCCTGATGATCTTTTCCATACCAAGTATAACCTAATGATGCTGTCTTATGATGCATATTTATGTCATAAAGCCTGGTAGTACCTGCATAAGAATTACTTTTTTTATCAAAAACAATAAACGGATATGCTTGCTTCTTCTTTTTTGCCTCTAAGGCCAAAGCAATATACTGTGTTAAATTTTCTTTTCCAGCTGCATTAATTAATGAATAGGTCCAAAGTTGAGGTTCGTTTAAAGAAAAAGTAAGCAAATTATCAACATCACCATTCGTTAATGGACGCAGTAGTACCACATCATTTTCTAACCTAATTGTAGTATTAAAACCTAAGGATTCCATAGTTGAATATTTAGTATCAAATATATGAAAAATATAGAATTCACACTTAAGTGTTACATGGAATTATATTCCTAGGTAAATAATTAAAAAATTATCCCTATCTTTGTACCAACAATAGCAAAAAGAAAGAAATAATGAAGAGAATTATAGCATTAGCAGGAAGCAATAGCAAACAATCAATAAATAAAGAATTGGCAAGTTATGCAGCTAGTAAAGTTTCAAATACAGCAGTTACTGTATTGGATCTTAATGATTATAAATTACCGCTTTATGGTATTGATGAGGAGCAAGAAAATGGAATTCCAGCTGCTGCAAAGCAACTATTAGAAGATTTGCATAACGCTGATGGTATAGTACTGTCTTTGGCAGAGCATAATGGAGCATATTCTACTGCTTTTAAAAATGCTTTTGATTGGATGTCTAGAATTAATGTTAAGGTTTGGAATAATATTCCAATGTTATTATTATCAACATCACCTGGAGGTAGAGGAGGAGCTACTGTTTTGGCATTAGCTAAAAGTAGTTTTGGACATATGGGAGGTAATATAGTTGCTGATTTTTCTTTGCCTTCTTTTGGATCTAATTTTACTGATGGAGCAATTACTAATACTGAGCTAAATGCAAGTCTAGAAACAGCAATAAGTAATTTATCTTCAGCAATAGCATAATTTTTTATTAAAACATGGGTGATCTTTCTAAAGATATTAATTCTACATTTTCATCTTCAAAAGTGAAAGCATTATTGAATATTATATATACCGCTAATTGGATTAGCAGCAAACAGAGCGCTTTTTTTAAGCCTTTTGGGATTTCTGCTCAACAATATAATATTCTTAGAATATTGAGAGGGGCAGGAGAAGCCATAAAAGTACAGACGATAAAAGATAGAATGTTAGAAAGATCGCCAAATGCAACACGCCTTATGGACAAGTTGTTTGCAAAAAATCTTATTGTAAGAATACCTTGTGATTATGATAGGCGAATTGTTCATATACAAATTACCGATAAAGGATTGAAACTTATGGATGCTATAGATGTTGATTCTAAGGATGATCTTTTGGCTAATATCAATGAAGAAGAAGCAAAAATACTTAGTAACCTATTAGATAAAATACGATAGTAGATTAATGTTAATACCAATATTATGTTTTATACCAAATATAAATGTAGCTTTTTTATAGTATAATGTTTTCCTAGGAAAATAATAACATGGAATTATTAAGTAATACTAAAAAAACAGTTAGAAATGAAAACATTAAGAACAATACAACATAAGACAGATAGTCCTATGGTAAATATGGGACCAATACAATTGCGTCAACCTATTCCAAATAGAGAGATGTCTCAAGTAGATCCTTTTATATTATTACACCATTATGGACCATATGCAATTAGTCCAGAAAGTAATCCTTTTGATTTGGGGCCACATCCACATCGTGGTTTTGAACCTATAACACTCTTATATCAAGGAGAACAATTACATAGAGATTCTTTGGGTAATGAAAGTGTGGTAAAAGCAGGAGATGTACAGTGGACAACTGCCGGACGTGGAATTATACATTCAGAAGGTCCAACAAAGGAGTTTGTAGCAAAAGGGGGAAATCTAGAAGGCATACAATTATGGTTAAATCTTCCAGCAAAAAACAAGATGATGACACCAAATTATCAACATGTTAAGGCAGAAGAGATGCCAACAATTGAAAACAACAATATATCATTAAAGATAGTTGCTGGAGAATTGGATGGGAAAATAGGTAAGATTGCAACACAAACTCCTGTAAATGTTTTTATGGTTGATGCTAATGATAAAGGAACATTTAATGTGCCATTGCCAGAAGATCATGAAGCATTAGTATACTTATTAGATGGAGAATTATTAGTAAATGATGCTGTAACCCTGAAAAACGGAGCAATGCAAATGGTTTCTTTTAATAAAGATGGAGAGGGGTTTAGTTTTACTGCTTCTAAAGGTACCAAAGCATTAATATTGAGTGGTACTCCTATAAGTGAACCAATTTCTCAATATGGTCCTTATGTTATGAATACACAAACGGAGATTATGGAAGCTTTACGAGATTACCAACAAGGAAAAATGGGCTTTTTACCTGCTTAAACTTTTCAATTATTTTTGAAATAAAAAGATCAAGAGGCTATTGTCACTTGATCTTTTTTTGTTCATACTAGCTGAACGAAATTTTCGTGTAGCCATTAAAACTTTTTTCTGTATAGGTATTGTAGTGAATACAAGTAGTAATAAGCCTATTTTTCTTATATTTAAGCAAAGAAATGGAAGTCGTATACAGACTTTCGATGCGTTTTAGAATTGAAATATGGATTTGAAAACTATAGAGACAAAATATGGAATAGTCTTCCCTAATACCTATCGTGAACTTTATAAGAGTGGGATGTTGAATTGGGGCGAATTTGGTCAAAATTGGATAAAAAATGTATATCCTAGTTTAAGGAAATCACCTCCGTTATTGTTGTATGCCAATGATTTTGAATTGATAGACTTTGAAAGGATTGACGAAGAAATAGGAGCATTTAAAGACCCTGAAGATTATAGATGTGTCAATCCAAAATTTAATTTTATTCCTTTTGCTCAAAATGGTGGAGGAGATTTGTATTGTTTTCAATATGATAACAGCAATAATGGCAATATACCAATAGTACTTGTTTGGCATGATATGAATGCCGCGAATGTACTAGCTAAAAATTTACAAGATTTTATGTTTCGGTCAATGTTAGAGACACTTACTGATTTTGATAAAAATTATTCTTTACTAGCTGAAGGAGATTTGTGTTTAAACCTTGAAAAGTATCTAGATACTCACAAAGCTTTTATGACCGAACAACAAAATCAGATTGTCCATCATTGGTATGGTCTTATTGATGCTGAAAGAAAAAATTCAGGCATTCTTGTTTCAGAAGAAGAAATAGAAAAAATTACTCAGCTAATTGCCAACGTAATCCAATTTGATGATTTAAATAAAGAATTTGAATATCAACTAGAAGAATTACCTGTTGTAGAAACTGCTGAAAACAAGAGAAGAACAGGAATGTTAAGGCTTGAGATTTCACCAATACTAGAATCTAATCATAAATTATTTGCATCGATAAAAACATTGAATTGGAGAAAAGACAAATTAAAAGATGCTGATACTATAATGTTTTGCCGTAAAAATAGTATCTTTTTTGGAATTCCATCTATGGAAACAATTGGAGATACTTATAAAGATAAATTGATAGCACTAAAAGAAAAATACCCTAATAATCTGACTTTATCATTTATAGAAGATAAAACAGATATGGTTTATAAGTTGTTTTAGATATAATATTCAAAATTTATCTAGAGTAGTATTATAAACATTAGTACAAATAAATGAGGTCTGTTAACAGGTTCTTATAAACAACCATAAGCAATATGGATAATATAAATTGGAAAGAATTTGAGTTTATTGATTATAAAGTTAACCGTAAAACTAATAAAAAATACTACCAACAATACCTGAAACCTTGTTGGTATATTGATTTAAATTTTAGGTGGACAAATCGTGAAGAAATGTTAAGGTTATATGATGAGATTATCCTTCAGTTAGGACATCATTTTAGATATCACCATTCCAATTCTCAATCTTCAGAAACAAAATTAAAGGATAAGGAAAAAGCTTTTTTAAAATTTCATGATTTTTGGAATTCTAAGGATGACTATTTATGGAGAACATTTTCCAATATTGGTGGTATAGGAACTAGGGAACCCTATGGAGGTGTTGGGGATGCAGCTTTTTCTTGTTGGATACACAAATCTCCTTATGATGAAAAAACGAATACCAAACAGGTTGCTAAGTATATTTCAAGATGTAAAGAATACGATTCAGAATGCCTAGTGCAAGGAGCTAAAATTTCGACTATTGAAATAAACCTACCTATTAATGATTTTGTGTCTCCAGATGATTTTTTTAAATGGTTCTATAAGATTGTAAAACCACTAACATTATTTTCTGGAACTGCAGGAATTAGAATGAATCAGCATCAAGGTTATGCAAATGCCAAAGCACAAGATAAATTGATTGCTATTTTGGAAGAATATCCTGGTTTTGATTATGACTTTAGAATTGGTAATACTTTAGGAACGGTTTTGAATAAAGATAAATCACACTTTTTGCCATTACTAAGACGACTTAATTGGCTTAATATTATAGAAACCAAGGCTATTGAGGAATTAGGTGGTTTACATTATTTAAAATCTAAGGATATAGGGGAGATTATTACTATTGATAATGGCATTGTTTTTAAAACAAGTCCTAATCCTGTCTTAAAAAAAGGTGATTTAGGCTTAAAGAAATATACTGATCTAAAAAAACTACTAGATCCAATACTTTATGGCAATAGATATTCTGGATACCAAAATACAGGTATAAAAATTGACCAAAAATACTTGAACTGGTTTAATGCATTTGATTCTTAGGTTAACTGTATACAAGACATAATTGCTTGAAAAACAGCATTAAAATTGAGCACCAGTCAAAAGTAGAGCTGGTTTTGAAATATTTATCAATTAGATAATACATTTTTAAAAGTGTAACAATTTAACATGTAGTATATCCTTATTAAAAAGAAATATCAATTTTTAATATGAAAAAGATTTACTTAACAATTATCCTTACCTGTATCACAGTTTTGATTTATGGACAGCAAATTAAATCATACGATTTGGATGTTTCGATTGATGTTCCAACAAAAAAAATAAAAGTAGAAGGCAGCATAAATATTGATTTCGAAAATCAAGAACATATTTCAACAGTAATGTGGAAAAACACAATAATACATGCTATAAAGGTTAACAATAGCCCTGTATCCTATAGTTTTGAAACATCAAAACCATCACCTATTATTTTTATTGATGAAGGAAGAGGACTTATAATTTCAAATCCTTCAACTAAGCCAGGTATTGTTTCTTTATATGTGAATTACGAAGCTGATTTTACAGGTATGGAGACTTCTGCAGAATCGTTTACAGATGATTATCTTCAAATAGGTTTTTACAATGCATGGTTGCCAGTAGACTTAAAGAGTAAGAAGACAACATCTAAGATTAGACTTTCAATTAACAAAGATTATAAGGTGAGTGGATCGGGGCTTGTTAAGAAAAAAGGAGCTATTTGGGAAATAACACAGCCTTGGAATGCTTATGACAATGTAATTATTGCATCAAAAAACCTTAAAACAACACAAGTAAAGAAAGGAAATACAACTATTGAGACTGTGTATACTTCTTTTCCTAAAAAAGATATTAATTCTATTATTGAAACCAGTCAATCTGTACTTGATTATTTTGGAGAGATTTATCCAAAGCAAGACGAGGCTTATATAAAGTTTGTAGTTAAACATTCTGCAAGTGGTGGTGGTTATAACAGAAAAAACTTTATCTCTCTAAGGATAAAAGAATATGGCTTAAGCACACAAAAAACTATAGCACATGAAGTAGCCCATTTTTGGGCAACAGGAGCAGATTCAACCACATGGGAAGACTGGCTAAACGAATCGTTTGCAGAGTATAGTGCATTACTATATATTAGGGACAGGATAGGTAAAGAGGAGTTTAATACTATGATTAAAAAAAATAAGGAATATGCCAAGAATACTCCTCCTATTTGGGGTTTTAATAGGTCTGGTAACAATGCTTACCGAGTACTTTACTTAAAAGGAGCTTTAATTCTTAACGAATTATATAACAAAATTGGTAGTCGTAAGTTTATTGAAATTCTGAAGTTAAAGGCTAATAAGGAAACTAACAATACTAACGATTTCCTTAATATGCTAGAGCAGCAAACATCAAAAAGAACGCGAAATTGGCTCGAAAATGCTCTTAAATCATGATCGTTTTAATATTAAAGTAAGGTCTTAATATTAATCAAACAAGAAATTTTTTGAACCCAACCATAATGAAACACAGATTTAAAATATTTTGTTGAAGACATAAGTCATTTTCTTATATATTTAAGCAAATAATCGGACTTCTATATCGATTTGTGTTTATAATAAACTAAAATGAAACAATCGTTAAGCATTCTATTTGTTGTGTTAATTATAATGTCTTGTAACAAGAAGAAGATAGAAAAACCAATAAAGGAGAAACCAACACAAATAGTTCTAATCTCAAAATACTCGCCTGAGCCTTATAAACATTATCTAAAACAAGATAGCCTTGGAGGAAACAGATTAGAAAAATCTGGTCCGTATACGCCAATTTCAAGTCCTACATTTTCCTATTTTGATTCTCAAAACAATATAAGCAATTGGACACCAGAAGCCAATAGGATTGATACACTAGTGGTTCCTTACTATAGCGATTATATGGAGTTAAGTACTAGAAACCGGTATACTTCTATTCCTAATACCTATTTGGTTAAAAATGGTGATACTATAATTTTCGAATACAAAAACAAAATTCCGGTTGCTACAATTGCTAATCGTAATGTAAATACAATAGAATTAAATTATAATAATTATAGGCTTAAAACACTATTTAACAATAAGTATACAAGTCACCATAATGTTTTTTTAGGACTGTTAATCAGTAAAGAAAAATCACCCAAAAAGACAAGCATAGGTTATTATAAAAAAGCAATAGAAGACAAAAAGAAGGAGTTGGTTTTATTGGATTCGTTACAGCAACAAAAACTAATATCTAAAGTCAACTATGAGTATAGAGTATCGGTTTTAAACCAGTTAATCGAAAAACATAAAAGCAATAAAATAGTTAAAAAATGGATTGATAATAGCAAGTCTGTATTTAGTGAAGAACATATAGAAAAAGAATATGCTTTAGATTTATCAAAAACAGATTCCTTATTGATGTATTCATATTTTAGAGATCATTTGAATACTATTTCTAAATACAACCTTTCATTTATTGAAGAAGATAATGGTGGTTCTGGAGGGTTTTATATAGATTCAAGAATTAGATTTGATGCTATTATAAAGGATAAGAGGTTTACACAAACGGCTAAAAACTTTCTTCTATTTAGTGCTTATAAGGGTATAATTCAGGATTTTAAAAGTAAGGACAAAGAGCGCTATTTTAAAAAATTACAAAAACATACTACCAATAGGTTACATCTAAGCAAATTACAGCAAGATTATAATTTGGATTTTGGCACTTCGGAACTATTAATTTTAACTACGCTAACGAATGATACGATTGTATTTTCGGATGTTTTAAAAAAAAACAAAGGAAAGTGGCTCTATATTGATTTTTGGGGAAGTTGGTGTAAACCTTGTAGAGAAACAATGCCTGAAGCTAATAGGTTAAAAGAAACACTTAAAGATAAAAATGTGGAGTTTATCTATCTAAGCTTAAATGATAAAAAGGATAAATGGAAAGCAGCATTAAAAGCCAATAAGATATTAAAAAGCCAGAATTACTTTATTGAAAATAGCAATACCTCAAAAGTAATTGAGGATCTAGGAATTAAAACTATCCCTCATTTCTTAATTTATAATCCAGCTGGAGAATTGGTAAATGGATATGCAAAGAGGCCTGGAAGAGGAGCAAAAGAACAATTGCAAAAATTAATGATAGACAATAAATCTCTTTAAAACAATTAAAGTATAAGCTTATAGAAAAACTGCTAGGATGGCTGTATTCATAAGCTAACCTTAGCTATTAACACTCATAAATTTAACATTGTCTTAAGCGAAACACTATAAAGATTAGCTACTTTTGCACGTTTAAATAACGTAATTACTTTAGCCCTAAAATAATGAAAAAATATATTCTTATACTTTTGTGTTCTGTCTCTATCATTAATTTTTCATGTAGTAGTGATGATACCGATGTGGTTCCTGAAATAGAAAGCGAAGAGCAAATTTACCAACTTGCTATTGTTGTACACGTTATACATGGGGGAGAAGAAGTAGGCACGGGTTATAACTTATCTAAAGCACGTATTCTAGAGCAAATAGAAACGCTGAATAATGATTTTAGAAAAAAAGAAGGTACTCTAGGATATAATACCCATGCTTTAGGAACGGATGCAAAAATAGAGTTTAAACTAGCAACAATTGCTCCTGATGGAAGTGCTACCGATGGTATTACTAGAGTAGATTATAATACTGTAGAAAAGGAAAGTACTGGTGGATGGGTTTTTGACACCCTACCTGCTTATGGATATTGGAATAGAGATGACTATATTAATGTATGGGTACATCCTTTAGAACCAAATTTAGTTTTAGGACAAGCATCTCCACCACAGGCAGATTTACCAGGCCTTAAGGATATAAGTACTACGCTTACTACTGGAATAATGATTACTTCACCACATTTTGGCACAACAGATTTGGAAGGTGGTGCAAATCTTGGACGTACCTTAACACATGAGATGGGGCACTTCTTGGGATTAGAACACCTTTGGGGAAAAAAAGAGAAAGCTGATTGTATGGAATATGATGATTATTGTGATGATACCCCAGCAGTATCTAAAAGAACAAATAATTGTGATGGAACACCACCCTTATCTTGTAATGGAGAACCTGCACTTACGCAAAATTACATGGATTATACGAATGATGCTTGTATGAATATGTTTACCAAAGATCAGGTAGACAGAATGCGTTTTGTTTTGGAAAATAGTGTGGTACGGAAATCGTTATTAGTATCTACTGGTATTAATAGAGAGTAGCGAGGTTTACATTATTAATGTAAAATTCACTAGTTAGATTAGAAACTAGTAAAAAGAGAAATAGATTCTTTATTATGATGATAGAGGACAGGGATTCCGTTGATTTATTTGTTATATTTGAAGGATAGACTCTTCAACTAAACTAACAAATGACACTAATTGATAAAGCTTTACTCTGTATTTTTGTTCTATGTGGTGTTGGCTGTGTAAGTTCGCAAGTAAATCCGTTGCACTATATTGATGTAGAGAAACCTACCTTACTTCCAAAAGTGTTTGCTCCACAAGTGATTTCTAAAGCAAAGCAATCAGAATTTGGATCAACGTTTTCTAAAGACGGAAAAGAGTTTTTCTATGCCGTTAATGTCAAAGGGAAATCGGAGCTTAGGTATACCAAGCTAGATAAGGGAGCATGGACTAGCCCAGTTGTACTATTTGCTAATAAAAAGTATAAGTTTGCCGATCCTTTTTTATCTCCAGATGAGACAGAATTGTATTTTATCTCTGACATGCAATTAAATAAGGCAGATACCATACTAGATCATGATATATGGTATGCTAAAAAGCAGAATAATAAATGGTCTGCACCTATTAATGCTGGAAAAAAAATAAACTCTGCCAAGAATGAGTATTATGTTTCTTTTACTTCAGAAGGAACCATGTATTTTTCATCTAATAAAAATGCTAGTGCAAATAGAGAACACGATTTTGATATCTATTATTCCAAAAGAATTGCAGGAGTATATCAAGATCCTGTAAAATTGGGTGATGCTATAAATACCAAACGCTACGAAGCAGATGTGTTTATTGCTCCGGATGAATCTTATATAATATTTAGTACAGCAAGAAAAGATGGATTTGGCAATGGAGACTTATACATTAGCTTTAAAAATGCTACAGGAGCATGGAGTACTGCTAAAAACATGGGAGCGGTAATTAATACTAAAAGTAACGAGCTATGTCCATTTGTCTCCAAAGATGGCAAGTATCTGTTTTATACCAGTAATAGTGATATCTATTGGGTGGATGCTAAATTAATTGATAGCTATAGATAAAATATAGCAGACCATTAATCTTGGAGGTTTTATAAATTAGTATTGGGGATACCATTGTAGATATCTAAAAAATCGATACAAGAAGAGTACTAAACTTATGAGGATTAAATATTTGCAAAAACTGTTAAAGAAGAATTATAATACTACTAAGACTCAATTGTCAATACTGATGGTGTTATTGGTATGGAGCTGTAGCTATAGTTGTTATAGTCAAGAGGAAGAAAAGCCAAAAATTTCTTTTTCTTTTGATGATGGGTCTATTAGAGACTTTCCTGGTTATAAACTTAAGGATTGGAATGCCATGTTGCTAGATAATCTTAAAGCACATAAGTTAAAGGCTGTACTTTTTGTAAAGGGTGCTGGTTTGCATAACGATAAAGGTGCTACTATTATCAAAAGTTGGGATAAACATGGGCATCTAATAGGTAACCATACCTATAGCCATCCATATTATAATAGTAAAAAAATAAGCTTAGAGGCATTTAAAACAGAATTACTTAAGAACGATAGCCTTATTAATGGTTATACCAATTATGCCAAGTTGTTTAGGTTTCCATATTTAAAAGAAGGCAATACTATTGCTAAACGAGATGGGTTTAGAGCTTTTCTAAAAACACAAGGCTATAGGCAAGGGCATGTTACTATAGATGCGTCTGACTGGTATGTAGATGCTAGATTGGTAAAACGTCTTAAAGAAGATGCAAAGGCAGATATAACAGGGTTCAAAAAATACTATATAGACCATATTGTAGAGAGAGCATTGTTTTATGACGGATTGGCGACGACTATTACAGGCAGAAAAATTAATCACAATCTACTATTACATCATAACTTAAGTGCAGCCTTATTTTTGGATGATCTTATACTGCGTTTTAAAGAACTTGGTTGGGAAATTGTAGCTACTGATAAGGCATATAGAGATAACATATATAGCGAAATGCCTAAAAACATGCCTGCTGGAGAAAGTCTTATTTGGGCTTTAGCAAAGCAATCGGGAAAATATAAGCAGCTGTTGCGTTATCCTGCCGAAGATGGTAAATATGAAAAGGATAAGATGGATAGTTTGGGTTTATAATATTTTTTAGTAGCTTTTTAACGATATAGGAAATAGCGTTTTAGTTAATATCAATAACTATTTAGTCGTTTTCAATAACTATTTAGTGGAAATCAATAACTATTTAGTCGTTTTCAATAACTATTTAGTGGAAATCAATAACTATTTAGTCGTTTTCAATAACTATTTAATGGAAATCAATAACTATTTAATGGAAATCAATAACTATTTAGTGGAAATCAATAACTATTTAGTGAAAATCAATAACTATTTAGTGGACATCAATAACTATTTAGAGATACAATTAGTGCTATTCTTGTCAGAACATAAATTGCCTTGCTTTTGTATGCTGTAATGATTGTTTTGTAATATAATCTGAGTGTTTTTGTTTTTTAGAGGTTAGGGGTTACTATTCTGGTTATGTTTGCTTATGCTAAAAAAGGCTGGATTTGTAGTGTTTAGAATTCCTGCTTTCCAAAAGTTTTTCACATTCCTTTTTCTTACTTTAGCGGATATAAAAATAGTTAAAATGAAAAAAGTCTTTATTTTAGTAGTAAGTTGTTTATGTATTCTTACAAGTTGTGATCAGCCCAAAGAAAAAAAGATTACGAATAAATATATAGAAGAGCCACATTCTTTCGCTCAACCCAATGATGCCATAATTACACATCTAGATTTAAATATCGATGTTAACTTTGAAACCGAGGTTATAAGCGGAACAGCAACCTATAATATTGCTAATAATGGTGCTACGAAGATCATTTTAGATGCTAAATATTTAGATATTGATGAGGTAAAAGCTGATGGAGAAAAAACAACGTTCACTTTGGGCGATATGGATGAGCAACTTGGTCAACCATTGACTATTATTATCAAAGAGACGACCAAAAAAATAGCAATTACTTATAAGACAACAGCTAAAACCGAAGCTTTGCAATGGTTGAATGCTCAACAAACGGCAGATAAAACAAGCCCTTTTCTCTTTACACAGGGTCAGGCAATTTTAACACGCACATGGATTCCGATTCAGGATAGTCCACAAATTCGTATTACTTACAATGCTACGGTTAAAGTACCTTTAGAGCTAATGGCCGTAATGAGTGCAGAAAATCTAAAAGAAAAAACAACAGATGGTATTTATAATTTTAAAATGGCGCAACCCATCCCAGCATATCTTATTGCGCTTGCTATTGGCGATATCGAATATAAAGCTATAAGCGATAGAACTGGTGTTTATGCAGAAAAATCAATGATTGATAAAGTTCATACTGAATTTTTAGATATGGAAAAAATGGTTCTTGCTGCCGAGAATTTATACGGAGCGTACGATTGGGAGCAATTTGACATCATTGTATTGCCGCCAAGTTTCCCATTTGGAGGTATGGAAAACCCGAGATTGACCTTTGCCACTCCAACTGTTATTGCAGGCGATAAAAGTTTAACCTCACTTGTAGCACACGAATTGGCGCATTCCTGGTCGGGCAATTTGGTAACCAATGCCACATGGAATGATTTTTGGCTTAATGAAGGCTTTACAGTCTATTTTGAAATTAGGATCATGGAAGCACTCTATGGCAAAGAACGCGCCAATATGTTAGCGCTTATTGGACGTCAGGATTTGGATGACGAATTGGAATCCTTAATAGATACTCCAAATGATACCAAATTAAAATTAGATCTAAAAGGTAGAAATCCTGATGATGGTATGAACAGTATCGCTTATGATAAAGGCTATTTGTTTTTAAGAACTCTTGAAGAAAAAGTAGGGCGAAAAAAAATGGATGCTTTTTTAAAATCTTATTTTAAGAAGAATGCTTTTTCAACTACAAATACCGAAGATTTTATTACGTATCTCAATACCAATTTATTGGAAAAGAACAACATTACATTCAATACGGAAGAATGGATATACAAGCCAGGCGTTCCAGATAATGCTGCCATTATTCAATCAAATGCTTTTTCATCTGTTGAGAAAAACTTACAAACATTTATAGAAACCAACACGGTTGACGTTATCACAACCAATGAATGGACACCGCAGGAATGGGTTCATTTTATCCGTAATTTCCCTGAAGATATCGAGATTGATCAAATACAACAACTGGATGATACCTTTAATTTTACAGAGTCAACTAATTCTTATATTAGTATGGTCTGGTATGAGCAGTCAATTCTTAATGATTATCATGGCAACGGTGTAGATTCTAAAATTTCTGAATTCTTAAATACGGTTGGTAGACGTTGGTATGTAACGACTCTTTTTAAAGCATTTAAAAAAGCAGACCGTATTGATGATGCACTAACGATTTATAAAACAGCACGACCAAATTATCATTCTGTAACTGCAAATACGATTGATGCATTATTGTTATATAATCCATAAAAGAACATAGTATTGATTATATAACAAGTTGTGAGCCGTTGAAGCAAAATTTGTATTGAAATTTAAAAAATCAACAATTCTTTTTATAGCGTTGACGAGCTCCTGCTGGTGCGAGCGTTACATTCGTTACCAATGACAAGGAAGTAGCAGTGATGTTAAGTAAGAGTAGGAAACAGTTATTTATGAATAAGTTGTACACGCAAGTTACAAACTTGGGCAGCAGATTTTATTACACAAGGAAGAAACTATTTTTTATAATTTGTGATAATTTTACAGCATATTAACTGTGTAGTATTTATATTTGAGATATTAAGATAGTAGGTATATGCACAATGAGGTGTTTAGGTATTTATTATGTAATTAAAAAAAATAAAAAATTGAATAAAATGACCACATATGTATTGATCATAGTAAGTCAGTTATTTTTAACCACTTCCTGTGAAAAGGAAAGAACAGAAGCTGAATCTTCTAGCCTTTCGAGTAGAATTGAGAATAAAGTTGTCAGAATTGCTAAAGACAAAAATATCCCATCATTGGAACTTACAATTAGCACGGAACAAGATGTTATAAGTTTTAACTACAACCACAAAGAAGTTAAAAAACAAAACATTTATGGGATTGGAAGTACGACAAAGTTTCTTTCTTCTATATTAATTTTTAAACTTATAGAGGATGGAAAACTTAAAATAGAGGATAAAGTTACAGACTATATAAATCTGGCGCAGCCAATAGCAGGAATTGAAAGCTTAACGGTTAAAAGTCTATTAAACCATACAAGTGGTTTGTCTGACTATACCAAAAATCCTGATTGGATTACAAGTGTAATGAACAACAAGACACCAAAGGCATTCGAGGATAAAATGATGTTTATTAATAACGAAACAGAAAATAACGGTAGTTTTTTGTACAGTAATACCAATTATCTTTTTCTTCAAAAAATAGTAGAAACTATTGTTGGTACATCTTATGAAGTTGCTTTTAATAACTTTTATAGTGTTCATAATCTTTCTGGTATAAAAATGGGAATTGATGAAAATGGTTTACAGGCTTTTTTTGGACAAACAGAACAAGCAAGTCCAGATGTTTCTAATTGGAGAGAACATTATGGTTTTGATGGTGGCGCTTACACCGATACAAAAACACTTGATAAATTTTTAACTAAATTATTTAAAGATAAATCAATCTTAAAACCAAGCACTATATCGGAAATGGAGCAATGGGTAGAAATGAAACCAATGACTATACCAATTGGAAGTGGGATAATTTCGGAATACGGTAACGGAATTACCAAATTAAGGTACAATGAACAAGAGTATATTGGACATTTTGGAAGTACATTAAAATACCAATGTATGGTTTTTTATAATGCTAAAAAGAACGTTTCAATAAGCATTGTAACCAATTGTAGTGGTAGACATTTTAATAATGTATTCTTTCAAGAATTGATACCTGCAATACTTGATGAACTGTAAAAACTGCACATCAAACAGTTGTTTTAGATAAAGGTAAAATGGTTGGAAATAAGGTTTCCTCTGGCATTTATTTAAGCAAAGCAATACCGAATAACAATAGTTATAAAAGTGTTTGTAATACAGTTAAATAATACTGCTATAATAGATGTCTGTTACTAAAATGCAGCAGAAGGATTGAACGGAATAATTTGACTTTAAAAAGAAATTGTAACAAATTTTATTGAAAACGGTCTTATTAGAAAACAACCTAATTTATAGTATAATGAATACACTAACCAACTGGAAAGATTTTTTTCAATTTTTAAAAAGACCCGATTATTTAAAAGAAACAAAAGGAATAAAAAATAAATTTCTTTTAACTTTTAATTCACTATTACTAAATCTTCTAATTATTATCCCGATAGCTTTATTATATGGGTTTTATCTTTATTCAACAGGAGAGCTTAATGATAATATGAGCGAAAACGTTGAAAAGCTATACCATCCAATTCTATTATATGCTATGGTTGCAATTTCCGAGGAATTTGCTTTTCGAGGTTTTTTAACAAAATTCAAACCTTTATTATTTGCTATATCCATTGCTGGAATAACGTCTTACTATTATAAAAAAATAGTTTTTGGTAATATGTTTTTTGAACCTAATGGTTTAATAGAAACAGGTGTTTTAGCTATAGTTTTATTTTTAATCTTATATGTTATTGGAAAAAAATATAATGCTAAACTTACTGTGTTCTGGGAAAAGAACTTTAGTTACATTGTATATTTTAGTGCGTTTTTATTTGCTTTTGTTCATTTTTTTAATTCTGAGGGTTTGGAACTAAAATATTTAAAAACTAATATTTTTCAACTTATAGGAGCTTTTATTTTGAGTTTCGTTAGAATTAGAGCAGGAATATTGTATGCTATTCTATTGCATTTTATATTTGATATTATTCTTTAAAAATAAACTACTTATAACAAATTGGTATAATTAATACCTAGATAAAAGTCTATTTACGAAAGCCCTAGCGGGCTTTCTATCTGTAATTTATCTGCGCTTTAGTGCTTAAATCACCCCCTCTCGCATTTATTTAAGCAAAGCAATAGGGAATAACAATATTTATAAAAGTGTTTGTAATACAGTTAAATAATACTATTATAATAGATGTTTGTTGTAAAAGCGCATCAGCAAAAGTTTATAATACAGCTAGTTTATTGAATAGTGTCTGTATGTTTTTTATATTTGGGTAAGTGTATAGAAATAAGCGCCATGTGGAGTTTGTTTATTAGTTACCACCATATGAAACACACGAGTAAAATAGAGGTTAGGATAGCAAATAAAGAGGATGCAGGACTTATCGCATTACTTGCACGAATAACCTTTACTGAAACTTTCGGGCACTTTTTTAAAGACGAACAGGATTTGCTTGACTATTACAATTCGACTTTCTCGGTGGACAAAATTGAAAACAGCATATCCAAACTAAACAATGTTTATTGGATTGCGTTTGTGAATCGATTAGCAGTTGGATATTCAAAACTTAAACTGAATTCGCAATCGGAATTTATTACCGATGAAAATGTTTGTCAACTGCAAAAAATTTATGTGCTAAAAGATTTTTTATCAATGAAAATAGGATTTGAATTACAAAATTTACTTCTTAAAAAAGCGAAAGAAAATGGTTTTAGCAAAGTATGGCTTTCAGTACTTAATAGTAATGAACGAGCCATTAAGTTCTACATAAAAAACGGGTTTATGGAAATTGGAAACCACGAGTTTCAAATAGGAAAGGAAAACTTTGAATTTACTGCAATGTCAAAACAGTTGGAATAAAATACAATGGCTAAGAACTAGCGTTCGTATAGTCAGTAGGACCCCGCATGAACACCATGTTGACTAAGCTGGGTAAAACATCATTGGAGAATTGCTATGGGTTTTACGTAAGCACTATTGTGTTAATCAATCTTCTTTTTTTGAGTTTCCTAAGGCAAATAATACTATCTGAAGAACTATTACTTAATTTAAGGTTAATGTGTTTTTGTAGACTCCCTTAAAACAGAGTTGTTTATTATTCTAACATTATCTATTTGCAGAATAATTGGTTGTTGAAAAAGAACAAAGAAAGCTTCCTTAATAAGGTAAAATGCAACTGAAAGATAGCTAAAAATTACTTAAAAAACATAAAAATAAATTCCTAAATCAACATATGTAAAGGCACAGCTTTACTTCTCGTTCTATATTTACATAATTATTCAACCTAAAAAAAGGATGTTATGAATTTAGCAGAGAAAAAGAGGCTTAACTATGTTGTAGCAAAGAAATTAGAAAGCCAAATTAATTATCTTTTATCAGTACTTCTCCTTGAAATTAGGTAAAGAATGATAAATTCAATATTTATTGATGTCATAGGGTATGTAGGCCTACTTATAAACTTGATTTCTATGTCTCTTAATGGAGAAAAAAGATTGAGAGTGTTTTCATTAATCGCCAATGCTATCTATATAATTTACGGACTACTTTTAGGTGCTTTCCCTGTTTTTATTGGTTCGAGTATTGCTGTTCTTTTGCATAGCTTTAGATTAATAAAAATAAACAAATTAAAAGTGCCAAAAACTAAAATCAATAAATTATAGCACTAAAAAAATAAAAATGATAAACACAAGGATCGGAACTAAAAAAGATATAAATGGAATTCTATCACTTCAGGAAAAGAATTTATATCGTAATTTAAGTAACAAAGAGAAAGAAAATGGATTTGTCACTACCCCTTTTACTATAAGTCAAATTGAAAAAATTATTAAGCAAAACGGAATCTTTATTGCAGAAAATGAGGGAAATAAAATCATAGCATATGCTTTTGCTGGGAACTGGGAATATTTTAACCAATGGGAAATTTTTAATTTTATGATATCACGTTTTTCGGAACTTTCTTTCCATAAAAATAAGATAACAACAGAAAATAGTTTTCAATATGGTCCAATCTGCATTGATAAAAATTATAGAGGGAAAGGTCTTTTGAATTTAATTTTTGAAGAAATGAGGATTGAATTCGTTAGGAGATATCCAATTTCGATTACCTTTATAAATAAAGAGAATATTACATCTAAAAAAGCACATACCGAAAAATTGGGTTGGGAAATAATAGATGAATTTGAATTCAATAATAATAAATATTATGGTCTTGGGTTTGATATGAAAAAAACTGTTTTGAAATAATAATGAAATGCCAACATCATGTAAAATTAATTGCTGGTTTGGGAATAGGAAACTTAATATCGTGGATAGTTCTAACAATTATTGGAACCTGCTATATTATTTATTGGAAAAGAAAATTATAGTTAATGCTTATAACATTAGTATAATCCCACCAGTGAGCTTAATTGCCTGATGCTTGCATCGAAATAATGAAGGCCTTTTCCTTTTCCATGCCTCGTGGGATTGCCTCAAAGTTATTGCCAGAGAAAAAACGGTAATGAAACCTTTGTTGAAAATATTGGTTGTTTAAGATTCTACTTATATATATACTTAGGCTAAAAGTTTAGTTTTCTAGTACTTACAATAAGGATATTATAGTTTAGAAGCAGTATACCGATAGCATTTTCTATTATATTTCTAAGTTTTGTTTGTATGTTTTTTATATATTGAGATATATAAGACGTAAATCTGATAGCCCGAATAGCTATTAGTTGTACACAATTTATTTTTTTGATGAAAAAGATAGTAATCATTTTTGCATTAATCATTAGTTTTAATGTAAATGGACAAAATAAAGAGCTTAGCAATTGCTTAAGCAAAACGTTGCTTGAACCTAGTTTTATCGCTTTTACTACTCATAAAGATAGTGAACTAGGTACTTGGTATAAAAATACTTTTGGCTTGGAAATTGTCAAAGAATTTGCATTTCCTGATGGAAGTGTAACAGGTGTTTTAATGAAAAAGGATGAATTTGTCGTTGAAATTTTCTATAGGAATGATGCCCTTAAAAAAAGTGATCTTAAGCCAAACTCCAATTCCGAGCAGTGGAGTGGTTTTATGAAGTTTGGATTCTATACTGATGCAAATCTTATTGATTTAAAAGCTTGTTTAAAAAGTGAAAATATAAATGCAGGTAGAATATTTAGAGATGACAATCTCGGAATTGATTTATTGCAAGTAATAGATCCAGAAGGGAATGTTCTTGAAATTATTAGCAGGTTAAAAGGATAAAAGCAGTTAATTTTTATGACTAACTTAGTAGAACAAAGACATGTATAGTTTATTGTGTTTGAAAATATATACAGAATTCCCATTACCGTAACGGATTTGCTAGCAATTGTTAAATCAAACAAGAGCATTTTTCTACTTAAAATAAGATGAATCTATTACAGTTATAGGTGAGAAATATTGAACAGCACTTGGTATGCAAAAAAAAGCGTTAATCTTTAATTGGGAAACTAATTTTTGAGAAGATGCGCATCATATTATTTTATAGTTATTGATATTAAAATAATAGAATAGTTGACAATAGGTTGTCACAACGTCTCCTTAAATTTGACCTTATAATTAAATTACGTATTGTGAATAGGCTGACAAGAATTACATCCATATTAATCCACTTACAATCTAAAAGGATTGTTACTGCCAAAGAAATAGCGGATAGGTATGATATAAGTATACGTACCGTGTATAGAGATATAAAAACATTACAAGATGCAGGTGTGCCTATAGGTTCTGAAAACGGCGTAGGCTATTTTATTGTAGATGGATATTCGCTACCTCCAGTAATGATTACCGAAGAGGAAGCTAATGCAATTAATATGGCAGAAAAATTAGTGCAAAACCAAGGAGATGAATCCTTGATAAAAGATTATAAATCTTTTCATTTTAAGATAAAGTCCATCCTTAGGAATTCTGAAAAGGAAAATATTTATAAATTGGATGATAGAATAATACTTGCACAAATGCAGAAGAACTTGGATAGTAATTCACTATCTGTTATTCAAAAAGCAATTTCCAATGCTATTGTATTAAAAATTAAATACCACTCTATATATAAAGATGAAATAACTACCAGAAAGATAGAACCATTGGGATTATATTTCACAGAAAAAGTCTGGGTAGTAATATCTTATTGCAGGGTTAGAGAAGAAACGCGTCAATTTAGATTAGATAGAATTTTAGAGGTATCAACGACAAACGAGCTTTTTAATTTTCAGGATAGTTTTAAATTAAGCGAATATTTTGAAAAATTAACTGACCCTAGTTGACAATCCCTTGACATAGCTACATCTTATTTTTGCATTTAACAATAAAACTTTAAGTAAATGACAAAAGAAGAAAAGCTAATTATTGAGACCGCAAAAAAGTACCCAGATGCCTTTAAATTAATGGATATCTCCCTAATAGATGCATCTTTTACTACAAACGCTACAAAAACAGGTTTTTTATTTGATTATGAAAACGGTAACTGGCTAGATATTTCTACTGCTAGAATCCCTGAAATTAAAGAATGGGCAGCCAATTTTAATAAAGAAGGTATAATACCCAATACTGAGGTTAAAATAAATGTTCTAGACATGCAAGATAGAACAGCTGTTGTAAAATTGGAAATGGATTGGTTGTTAGACAAAAAGGGATGTGACTACATCTTTTTAGTTAAAGAAGATAAGAACTGGAAAATTCAAACAATAGTTTATCAAAGTATCATATAATAATAGAAAATGAAGCAAATTTTATTACCTGTATTGTTATTTGTATTAATAGGATGCAACCAAAAAAAGAAGCAAGAAATGAGTAAAGAGAATCAAGAAAAAATTGGTACGGTTGTTCTTATATTGGCGAAGGCTAATCCGAAATATAGTAAGGAAGAGACATTAAAATTATCACGAGCTATAGATCCTATGATAAATGAGTTTGAAGGTTATTATGGGCGTAAAATGATTTATGGAATTGAAAAACCAGACCTCATGGGGGATATTGTTTTTTATAAAGATATTCCGTCTTTTGAAATGGCCTCGGAAATTGAAATGAAAAGTGAAACTTGTCAGAAGTTTTTTGCGACTATGTTACCCGATCCTGAGAGCAGCAAAATGTTGATAACATCGCTTCAGATTAGTACAATAAATAAGCAGGAAGAAGCTAAGGTTGTAGAAGTGGCACTGTTTAGAGCCAAACCACAATATGCAAAAGAAGATGTGATAAGGGCTGCTAAGGCAATCAATCCTGTTTTAGAAAACATTGCTGGTTTTATAAGCAGAAAACTATCGGTAACAGAAGACGGACAATGGGTAGATGTCTTATATTGGAGCAGCCTTAAGCAGGCCAAAAATGCCTTACAATTGGTTGTGAAAAACAAAATTTGTCAAGATTTTTTTAAAATGACAGATGATACTACATCAGAATTATTGCATTTTAATATAGTCATAGATACTGAAAGATAAAAGAGTTAAGTCCCTTTTTTGTATAGTAAAAAGGGGCTTAACTAAATATTACAATTGAATATTAAAAAAGCATTACTAAACTATTGATTTTGCAGTAAAATACATAAACTTTGTAACAAGGAATAGTGTAGTGCTAATGGAGACAATAAGATTTTCATTTTAAAGACATTCTCTTTTGTTATAATTATTACTTCTTCCGCGTATAACAATTTAAGCGCTTATGCTGACAAAATGATGATTGAATATTACCTGTATTACTACCTGAATAACAAAGTCTGCATTTAATAAAGATATATATAATAGCTAAGGACGTTTGATGCTAAAGCAGAACATATTAGTTATTTATAAAGTTCAGCAAATATATAATTTAACGTTTGCCATAAAATAAAAGCAAAATATTTATATTTGACTAAGTACCAATCTCAAATATAAATACTAATTGGCTCTTCTATATTTTAGATACTAAAAAGTGATACTTAATATTTGAGAATAAAAGTAAATAAGAATGCTAGAGTTTTTATCTAAACAAATACCTTATAACTATAGTTTAAGAAAGCAATTTTTAATTGGTACTATTTTGGGGATTCTAGTGGCTTTTATCATGATTTTTCTACAGCCTTTTGGTACCAATAAATTTGAGTCTAGCCATAGGTATTTAATATTGTCTGGCTTTGGTTTATTGCTTTTGCTATTGTATTTGTTTTGTACACGAATGGAAAACATATTGTACAGACATAAAAACAAAAGGTGGGAGATTAAATATGAAATTGCTTCATTTATTGTTTTTGTGCTTGTTTCTAGTATTCCAACTCATTTTTATAATGAAATTTTTCTTAATTATTTTTTTGATTCTGAGTATGATAGATCTAAATATATAACACATGGACTTTGGTTTTTTCAATATTCGATAATGCCAGTAATGCTAATGCTTCTTCCTTTTTATATCTACTTTAGAAATAAATTTGGAGAATTTATTTCGTCTGAATCTTTGAGCGAAATTGAGTTCTATGGAATTAATAAAGGAGAAAAAATAAGAGTTCAAAAAGAAGAGGTATTGTTTATAAAAGCATTGGAAAACTATGTAGAAATATGTTACATAAAAAACGATGCAGTACAGCAAAAAACATTTAGAAATACATTAACAGCAATTAAGAACCAGGGACCATTCTTATACCAATCTCATCGGTCTTATTTGGTAAATATTTCTGCAATAAAAGCGGTAAAAGGAAATTCGCAAAATGGCAAAATTGAATTTCATTATGATGGATTAACTATTCCTTTATCAAAATCGTACTACAAAGTGGTTAAATCTACCATAACCATTTAGCCCAAAAAATATTATTTAGCCCTAAATATTAGCAATTAATCAATAAGTATATGTTTTTGTCACTCTTTGTTTTGTGACCATAATATTCTGTTTTTATTTGACAAATCACATATTATTAATGCCGTAAAGCAAAGATTTTTAAAATAAACAAAAATGAAATATTTAACATTATTACTAGTATCATTTATAACGCTGTTATCTTGTAAGTCTCAAGATAATGGGTTAAAACAAAAGTTACGTATTGAGGAAACGTCAAATGAAATCTTTAATAGTCTAGTCAAGATTAGAAGAGACATCCATATGTATCCTGAAACAGCTGGGCAAGAAAAGAGAACTGCTAAAGTAATAGAAGAATATTTATTGAACTTAGGCTTAGAAGTAAAAACCAATATAGGAGGCTATGCACTAGGAGGTTATGGATTAGGTGGTTATGGAATAGTAGGAATATTAAAGGGGAATAACAAAGGAAAAAATATTGCTTGGCGTGCCGATATGGATGCCATAACAAGTGATTATCCTGATGAGGTTTCTTATAAATCCAAGCATAAAGGAATACAGCATGGTTGTGGACATGATATTCATATAGCAATTGGTCTTGGTATAGCAGAAGTATTGGCTAAAAACAAGGATTTAGTTAATGGCACGGTATATTTTATCTTTCAACCAGAAGAGGAAACTTTTGTTGGTGCAAAGAATATGCTTAACAGCAGTCTGTTTTCAGAAATTGATCTTGATGAAATATATTCATTACATGTAACGGCATTACCAGTTGGTCAGATATTGGTGAAACCGAATGAGTTATATGCTTATCAAAAAAGAGTACAGCTTGTGTTTAATGAAGGGTTTTTAAAAGAAGATGCAACAGCTCTTTATGAGAAAATAAGAAAACAGATGTTACGAAAAATGGATGGTGAAAATCCATGGGACATAAGAAATGCTTTTGATGCTAAGACTGGATTAACAAATTCGAATACGACCTTTAAAGATTATCTTTTTATGGAAGAAAATTTTGCGATAAAATCGGAGAATAATCAACTTTATCTAAAAGCATATCTTTATGAGACAGACCAATCAAATTTAATAAATATAATACCAAAGATTAAAGAGATAATTAGTAATTCTGTATCCAAAGAGCAAAATGTATCTGTATCATATATTGAAGAACGTCCAACTGTGTCAAATGATGAAATCTTAACAAATAAAGCGATAACTACACTTAGAGATATTTATGGAAATGATTCTGTTGAAATTAATTATGGTAAGGTTCCGTATTTTAATGATGACTTCTGTTATTTTCAAGAAAAGACGCCTGGTGTTTATTTCTTATTGGGTGGTTCTAATTCTGAAAAAGGAATAGATGCTATGAACCATTTTCCTAATTTTAGAGTTGATGAAGAGTGTATAAAAATAGGGGTAAAATCTTTTTCCTCTTTGATTTTGAAAAGGATTAATAATAAATAAAACACAATGCCCATAAATGTTGGTCTAGTTTTTTGGTATTCTATAAGGATGTAATGTAATTAGGATGTCTTATTTTTTAGAGGTTGTGGCTTAATATTCTGGTTATGTGTACTTATGCTAAAAAAATTGGATTTGTAGTGTTTAGAATTTCTACTCTGTAAAGTTTCTTGACTTTGCGAAATAATAAGTATAGCTATAGTATTATATAACTATACTTTGTTGAATATTGGCTGTATGTTTTTTATATTTGAGTAGGTATAGTAGAAATAAATTCCATATGACGATTATTAACTAGTCGTGTGCCATTTTGAGAAAACTAAAGATTAACAACTATAAAAAAAATGATATGAATCCGTTTTTTCAACAAATAATTACTGAGACAGTGAAGCGTCAGCTTAAAAAAAAGAATAAACAGATTGATGACAGAACAGTATCAAGTGAAGTAAAACTTTTTAAAATTAATATTGTCCATCACGTCAGAGATACTATTTTTGTCTTAATTGGAATTATTTCAGCTGGTTTTGGGCTCAAAGGATTCTTATTACCTAATTTATTTATTGATGGTGGTGCCATGGGTATTTCACTATTAATATCTGAAACCACAAATGTGTCATTGTCTTTACTTATTGTAGTTGTCAATTTCCCGTTCATAATTCTTGGGTTTTCGCAAATCGGAAAACAGTTTGCTTTTAAGAGTATTTTAGCAATTATTGGACTTGCCTTAATTGTTCATTTTATACCTTTTCCTTTAATAACATCGGACAAATTACTTATAGCACTATTTGGTGGGTTTTTCTTAGGAGTAGGTATAGGAATGTCAATTCGTGGAGGTGCTGTTATAGATGGGACTGAGATTATAGCTATATATTTAAGTAGAAAAACAGGATTAACAATTGGAGACGTGATATTAATTTTGAACCTTATAATATTTTCATTTGGCGCTTACATTATGTCTATCGAAATTGCATTATATGCAATACTTACATATATAGCTGCTGCAAAAACTGTAGATTTTATAATTGAAGGTGTTGAAGAATACACTGGCATAACAATTATATCAGATAAAAGTGAAAAAATAAGGTTAATGATTACTGAAAAATTGGGGAGAGGAGTTACCATTTATATAGGTAAAGGTGGATATGGAACAAAAGGTCATAATTTAAAACAAATTGACATTCTTTATACTGTTATAACTAGACTTGAGATTTCAAGACTTCGTATGGAAATTAATAAAATTGACTCCGATTCATTTATCATAATGAATAGTATAAAGGATACAAGAGGAGGAATGATAAAGAAACGGCCCTTAGAAAAATAAATTAATGGTACACAATAACTAAGTATTCGTATGGAGAGTACGAACCAATAGGAATGCCTTGTTGACTGAACCGAATAAAAATTTAATTGGCCAATTGCTATGGATTTTGAGAAGGTATTCTTGTGTTTGTTAAAGCTTTTTTTTGAAGTCTCTAAGGTAAGAATATGCTAGGTAATTAGTGCTAAAGAGCTCTTTTGTGATTTGGTTTTTCGAAATAAAAAGTATGGTTAAAGTATTATATAACGAGACTCTATTGAATATTATCTGAATGTTTTTTTATATTTGAGAGACAGACATCGTAGCTATATACCCAATGGTATGTTTAGCTAGTTGTTAGACAAGATCAGATTGGGCTAAAATGGAAGACAAACCAAGAATTTCGAGATTAACTGCAATTATTACTCAACTGCAATCCAAAAGATTGATTACTGCTAAAAACCTTGCCGAAAAACACAATGTAAGTATTAGGACAATTTATCGAGATATTCGTACACTCGAAAAATCGGGAATACCCATTATAACTGAAGAAGGCAAAGGATATTCTATAATGGAGGGATATCACCTTCCACCTGTATTATTTACCGAAGACGAAGCCAATGCTCTAATTACTGTGGAACAGTTGGTAATTAATAATAAAGATCAATCGTTTAGCGAAAACGTTTCTAGCGCATTAGAAAAAATAAAATCCATTTTAAGATATTCTCAAAAAGGGAATGCAGATTTGTTGTCAGAAAGAATTTACTTTGGAGGCAATCAGAATGAAAAGAATACGAGTAACAATCTAATGCAAATTCAATCGGCTATAATCCATTTTAAGGTCTTAAAGATTGCCTACAATTCTTCTCAAAAAAAGAAAACTACCAGAGATATAGAGCCTTTTGCTATCTATAGTATTAATGGAAATTTTTTACTGATAGCCTATTGTAAACTAAGAAAAGATTTTAGAGCCTTTAGGATAGATTATATCGAAACTCTTATTCCTCAGAATGAATCATTTACTCCACATAATATGACGATACAAAAGTATTTTGAAGATTATGTGCAACAACAAAAACACCCCTGACACAAGGCTGTCATAGCAGTAAAATATATTTGCATTATTATTAATTAAAAACAATTAAAAAATGGAAATTTTCAAAATTATTACACTCTCTTTATCTGGATTATTATTACTGTTTGTTGGAATAATGAGGTTAAGCAATCCTATTAAAACATATTTAAAAAACTCAGGAATAAAGTTGGAAAAAGAAGTTAATCTCTTAAACGAAATGAGGGGAGTAAGTGCTTTGATGATGTGTGGTGGAATAATTATTTTATTAGGGACTATTGTTTCTATATTAACTTTTACATCATTTGTTGTTGCGACCTTGATTTTTATTGGGTTTGCAATAGGTAGAATATTGAGTATTAGTAAAGACGGGAAACCTAACAAACTAATCATTCAAGGACTAATTTCCGAACTAGTTTTAGGCTCCTTAAATCTATTTTGTCTTGTTAGTACATTGATTTAAGATGTTTAAAAAAAAAGAGATGAGTTACAAGATTCACAATACTTTATGAGTCGATTAGTATTTATTGTCTTCTCTTTTTTTAGTATGAAATGCCATACGTTCGAAATCTATTTTTTTTAATACAAATACTAGATGTATGTATTTGTTGATAAATAAAATTAAAAGGATTTAGAAAAGCATCAATTTGTATAAGAAGGTTGTAGTAATAATAGAAGAAGGTAATAATGGCTCCTATAACGTCTTAATCAAGTACAGTAACGTTAATGTTTTAGCTACAATTATCTCATGATATAGATGGAAGAATTGATAGTTCCGATGGATTATCAATTCTTCAATATCATATTGCGTGCTCAGAATCCTTTATGTTGTTTTATTCTCAACTATATAAATAAAATTCCCTAGAAATAAGTGTGTCTTCCCTCATTTATATATCTTTAATCAAAAATATGGAGTTCGTGTGCAGATTTATGTTGGTTGTAATTATGGCGAACTGTACAACAAATAAAACAAATGAAAGAAAAGAAATTGTAAGAATTAACTAATGAAGAGCTTTTAAAAGTGGCTAAGAAAATGAAATCAACAGCAACAATAAACGCTACATTAATTGGAGTATTAATTGGAATTTTGATTTATAGTATTGCAGTTAATAATTTTGGTTTCTTTACTTTAATACTGTTATTTGGGATATATAAATTGGTGAATAATTCTGAATATAATAAAGAAGAGATTGAAAGCCTTTTAAAAGAGCGCAATTTAAAGTAAAGGTTAATGAATATTTGTAAAAATTGTAAAGCGGAAGTAGTTCAAAACTATTGTTCAAATTGCGGAATTCCAGCTAAATTAACTAGAATTAATGGGCAATATATATTTAATGAAATTGGAAGTGTTTTAAATTTTGATAAAGGAATATTATATACAATTCGAGAATTAATTTTACGACCAGGAAAAACAATAAGACAATTTATACAAGAAGATAGAAACCGATTAGTTAAGCCAATAGTTTTTATAATTGTATGCTCGTTGGTTTATTCTATTATCCAAGAAATATTTAATTTTGAAGATGGATATGTAGGCTACTCTTTTGAAAAAAATACGGCAATAGCTTCTATTTTTGATTGGGTTTCCAAAAACTATGGCTATTCTAATATTTTAATGGGAATCTTTATTGCCTTTTGGATAAAAATATTCTTTAAAAAATACAGCTACAATTTCTATGAAATACTAATCCTTTTATGTTTCGTTATGGGGATTGGAATGTTGTTATTTGCTTTTTTTGGAATTGCTGATAGCTTAGTTAATTTAAAAATAATTGATAAAGGTTACTTATTAGGGATTCTTTATATTTTATGGGCAATTATACAGTTTTTTGACAAAAAGAAATTTATGAACTATCCAAAAGCAATACTTTCATACTTTTTAGGAATGTTGACATTTATGACTGCAATATATGTATTAGGAGGTATAATTGATTGGATCAATTAAAAAGCTATAGCTAATAACTTCGCATTCTTGTGGTGTTTATTAAAGCTTCTTTTTGGAGGTATTTAATACAAATAAGCTGTGTATAGCGACTAAAGTATTGTCTTGTGATAGGGGTTGTTTGTGACTATCGATACGGGACAATATTATGTTTACTTACCCTAAAAAAAAGTAGATTTGTAGTGTTTATAATTTCTGCTTTGTAAAGCTTCTCGACTTTGCGAAGCAAAAAGTATGGCTATAGTATTATATAACTATACTTTGTTGAATATTGGCTGTATGTTTTTTATATTTGGGTAAGTATAGTAGAAATTGACGTATATGGCTGTTATTAACTAGTTGTATGTAATGCTGAATAATCCTGAAATATGACTAGAGCTTTCATAAAACCATATCCTTTTTTATTCTCTATAAAACGAAATTTAATTATTGCTGTATCAGTAGGGATACTAATTAGTACTATAACTTATTTGATTTCAGATGATAGAATTATTCAAGAATCTTTAATTATATCAAAAACATCCCTATCTCTTCTTTTTGGTTTTATTACTTTTTCCTGTATTATTTTAATTTTTCAAATACTACCAAGATTATTTTTTTCTGAAACTGTAAAAGAAAATTGGACAATTTTAAAAGAACTAGGTATTACATCCTTATTACTTGGGATAATTATAATATCAAATTTTTGCTCATTACTACTTATTTCGAGAGAGCCTTCTACAATTTTAACTATTAATATTTTTTTAGAAGTGGTTATTTCTGGGATAATTATTGGTCTCATTCCTTCGGCAATTGTAGTTTGGGCAAATTATACTATTAAATTAAAAGAAAATCTAAAACAAGTTGAACAACACAATAAAAAGCTCCAAAAAGTATTGCAATTTCAAAAAAACGATGATATAACTATTAGTATTCCTTCTGATAATAAAACCGAAACTATTTGTTTTAATCCAAAGGATTTATTATTTATAAAATCTGATGGTAACTATATTGAGATTTATTTAAATGAATCAGACGAAATAAATAAATTGATCCATAGAGCTTCTCTACAAGCAATTGAAAAAAAACTAAGTGTTCATCCTGGCATTATTCGTACCCACCGGTCTTACATAGTTAATTGCATTAACATTAAATCATCTAAAGGAACAGCTCGTAATTATCTATTATTTTTCTCCAATATAGAGCAAAGTATTCCTGTTGCGCGTAATAAATTTAAGGCATTCAATGAGACTATTCAAAGCTTAAAGACCATTCAAAACAAATAGACGCCCATTCAAAACAACCCTTATTTATATTGATGTTTATTGAAAACACTGTAGGTATTTTTGCCTTTCAATAATCAATAAATATGATAATTATGAAAAAAATGTTTGGCCAAATAGGCCATTTGATAATTCTGCTAGCAATAGTTTCAGGTTGTCAAAAAGAAGATATGGATGCTATTGAAAATTCCAATGCATATTCAATTAACTCTTCTTATACAGGGAATGAATATAATCTTCAAATACTATATCCCAAAAAATATGATTCCTCTGTAGCATATCAAACAGTTTACTTGTTGGACGGCGGGTGGTATTTTAATGAACTAGCAGAAGTTGTGAAATCAAAATATGCTTCTGAAATTATACTTATAGGCATTGGCTACAAAAATGATAATAAAAGAAATACTGATTATTCATACCCTGCAGATAGTTATCTATCAAATTCTGGTGGCGGAAAAAAATACCTACAGTTCCTTAATAATGAATTGATTCCTTTTATTGAAAATGATCTTTCAATAAAATCTTTAGAAAAAACTTTATGTGGACATTCATTAGGAGGATATTTTGCATTATATCAATTATTACAACAAGACTACCCAAGCCCTTTTGATAACATCGTGACTGCGAGTCCCAGTTTATTTTGGTCAGAAGCATATATTCTTGACTTGGAAAATCAGTACAACAACGCTAATGACACATTAAATATTAAATTATACAATACAATGGGAGACCTTGAAGGGGTAACTATGAACACGATGTTTGATGCTTTCAATCATAAAATTGAAAGTAGAAATTATATTGACTTATCATTTGAATACAAAAGACGTAATAAAACGTCCCATAACAATAATCCGATTAAAAGTTTTGACGAAGGCATTTCGTTTATTTTAAATTAAAATAAATATGAGAAAAAATATAATTGCACTATCCTTGGTGTTCTTGATACAATTGTCATTATTTGGACAAGATAAAAAAACAAAAAAATGGCTACCCCAACTTAACCGGATAGAACTATTTGGAACGTATGAATTATTTGGTGGTGGCTATGGTTTCATTGCAAAGGGGAAAACACAAATTTTAAACAAAAAGCATTTTGAATTTTATCACGGCATAGCTTATCAGCAAAGTCGCCAATTTAGAACAGATAAGCTACTAACGGGGATTAAAGGTCATAATAGTGATCTTGGGATATATTGGATATTTGATATGATAATTTATCCTTTTAAAAATAAAAAAGTTTTTACAAGTTTAGAATCATATATCGGACCAACGATCATAAAGTCTGAAGGAACACTTGATTTACCCAAATATAATATTCATGAAAGCTATTCAAATAGGTACACTTATCTAAATTATGGAATAACACAAAGTATAGGATATAACTTTGGAAAAATAAGTGCTAGTGCTTTCACAATGGTGTCCCTAAAGGGTTTTATAGACAGTGGTAGAACAAGACCAGGAGATTCTGATTCTAAAATTTTCCTTGGTATTAACTTAGTTATAGAATAAAAGCAATGAAATAAATTAATTGGATGTATTAGAAAATAGATACACACAACAAAATGTTGTCCAAAAAAGAGCAAACCCTCAAAGTTTGCTTTTTTTTATTGTTTAACCGAAATATAATGCGTTTTTTAGCGCCTTTTAATTATCTACACTAGGTTCCTAAACTAAGATTACCTTCAAGGTTAATTGAAATTGTTTATCAAGAAAACTCAATAACAACATTATTGGTTTCTTTAAACGGAGGCTGGTAGATTTCTTTTAGAATCAATAATGCGAGTTAAATCATTTGAAATATTCTTAATTTCAAAAGGCATATTTTTATCTAATTTTGAAACTGGACTTTATTCAAAAGATGGCATAGGTTTATATGAAAAACTCGGATATTCAATTTGTGTAGAATTCGGAATTTATAAAGATGATCAATTGTGTATTTTATAGAGAAAAAGTTGAATACCATAAAAAAAAACTAGCTAAGCCTAGAAGAACCAATTAGCAGAAAAAAACTATCAAATAAGTCTAACTAACTCTGATGCTAGGTTAGTGGCTTATTTTATTATGTTGTTAGTATAGGTTGTTTATTGTAAAAATGTCAAAAGAGTATTAAAATAAGAGTAGATTGTTACAATGTTCAGGACAAGATAGGCACAGTAAGAAGGTGTATTAATAGACAGTAAGATTTTTTTGCAAAAACAAGATTAAAATGTATCCTTTTTAGGTGTTTTGAGTCTACATTGTAAACCTTAAGATATGATGAATACCAATAAAAATAAATGTATATGTACCAAGTGTGAGTGTACAACATGTAATTGCATAAACTGTTTGCAAAACAATTGCCCATGCGAAAAATGTAACTGTAATAACTGTTCTTGTTGTTAAAAAAAAGAATAAAGGGTTGAGTAGAAATCAGCCCTTTTAGAGCTAATATAATGAAGTTAAAAACGGTAGATATTTGGAATGAACACTATACTGAAATCTTCTTTTTTGTATTAAAAAGAGTAAAAAACACCGATTCTACTCATGATATAATACAAAATACATTTTTAAAAATTCATAATAACCTTAAGACTGTAAAACAGACTTCTAAAGTGAAATCTTGGGTTTTTCAGATCGCTAGAAATGAAATTATAAATTTTTACAATAGCAGTACTAAAGTTAAAGATTCGTCTAATGTAACGTCTGATTGGCTAACAGAAGGACAGTACAATAGTTTATGTTGTTTTGATAAGTTTGTAAATGAATTACCAGACAAATACCGGACTGTTATTATCCTTGTTTATTTTGAAGGAAAAAAGCTTTTAGAAGTCACTAAAGAGCTTGAGTTAAGTTTGGCTAATGTAAAAGCTAGAGTCAGAAGAGGGAAAGAAATGCTAAAAGAAAATTTTCGGAAATGTTGTAAATACAATGTTGATGAAAATGGAAAACTTGTTGGAGAATCTAATTGTGTACGTTGTAATCAAATGGAATAAAGTGTTCTTTAACTAGATACTATGACTTTATAGTCAAAAAGCTTGTTATAAATGCTAAGGCGTAATCATTAAGAAATAATAAACGAAAGTTATTTTGTGCTATAGATAAGTTAGATATTCAAATAATGATGACATCTATTTTTTTATACTAATTTCTTAAATCTTGTAGTAGAGACTAATAAAAATATATCATAGCTATATTTTTAATGCGTATTATCAGGGTATTTTTTATATTTGGAATAACTACAGTAGAAATAAACATAAATACCTAAAAGGAGAACCAAAAAAGTAGTTGAAGATATGGAGGCTGAGCTTTATGGAATAAGTAAGGATAATTCTCACAAAAAGAGTAATTAAATGGATAGATATATCTTTATAAACGGTGTTATTTTAATTACTGCTTTTTTAATGCTACTCTTTGCTTTTTTTCTTCAAACTGTTGATGCCAAAAACAAACTTTCCAATAAGCTTTTTTCAAGTTTTCTTATTCTTTCGGTTTTGGACATAAGTAGTTTTTTTACAAATATTGATATTGGACTGAGTTTTGAGGTTTTTAGAATGACGATTAGTTTGTTGATTCTACCTCTGTTTTATTTGTATGTCAAAGCTGTCTGTTATTCAGATTTTCGCTTAAAAAAGAAATATATAATACTGAGTATTCCATTTTTAATTGCAAATATTGTACTAATTCAAAGATTTTATTTAGCCAGTACAATTGACATCTTGCACATTTATAAGTATTTCAAACAAATGTTTGAAATACGCTTTTTTTACATGCTAAGAGAATTGCAATATGTCTTTTATATGTTAATTATTTTTAGGACTTTAAAAAAATACAAGGCCATCTACTCAGAGAATCATACTAATTTGAATAATTCTTCCTATAAATGGCTGTTTCAGATGATGGTATTTTTTCTAGTTGCCCATTGCTTTGTTGTCCTTAGATTTTTACTTGAATATACCAACTATACTTCATTATTAAACTGGTTAACTATTATTATTGGAATTTTCGCACTCATTATAAGCTGCTGGTTTGTATTAAAAGCATTGAAAAACCCAGCGCTTTTTAAAGGTGTTGATACTAATATGATAGCATCATATAAAGAGCTTAAAAATAAATCTTCCGCTTCTGTTAAAGCATCATTTGATGCCCATAAGTTAGTTGAAATGGCTTCACAAATGGATCTTGTTAAAAGTTACGTTTTAGAGAACGAACTTTATCTTGAGCCCTCATTAACAATACAAGAGTTATCAGAACATGTTAGTATTCCTGTTCGTGAGCTATCTCAATTAATTAATCGGTATTCAAATCAGCACTTTTTTGATTTTATAAACGAATTCAGAATTGAAAAAGCTAAGCAACTTATGAAAGATCCGTCTAATAAGAAGCTTACTATTTTAGAAATTCTCTATCAAGTAGGATTTAATTCGAAATCATCATTTAATACTGCTTTTAAAAAATTCACAAATCAAACACCTACAGAATTCAGAGTTAACTGATTATAATAAGTTTTGTAAAAAGTAAAACGGCACCAATATAAAGTCGAACGCATTTAATAACACAAATGCGTTCGACTTTTTTTATTCGGTCGATTGCTATACTATCCAGATGTATTTTTGATTCAAATTATTAGTAATAATTAAAGTTTTAAATCATGAAAATTACATTTTTACCTATTTTATTTCTATTGCCATTTTTGTGTTTGGCACAATTAGAAGAAAATGAAAAAGACACTAATACGGAGTTAGTGTTTCACAAAGCAGCATCTGATAGTATTAATGATGAAATTCATGAAGGAAAATATATCTTAATAAATGGCATTGAGCATTGGATTACTATAAAGGGGAATCGTTCAAAACCTATCATATTGTTTATTCATGGTGGACCAGGAAGTGTTATGAGTCCTTATCAAGATAATATTTATAAGGAATGGGAAAAAGATTTTATTTTAGTTAATTGGGATCAAAGGGGAGCTGGAAGAACTTTTGGACGAAATGCTCCAAATGAAGTAGATGAGAGTTACTGGATAGAAAACAAACTTACATTAGATCTAATGGTGTCGGATGGAATAGAATTAACGAGATACCTAACAAAATACCTTAATAAGCAGAAGTTAATTCTTATCGGAACATCTTGGGGATCAATATTAGGGGCTAAAATGGCTCTAACTCAGCCAGAACTTTATCATGCATATTTGGGAAATTCCCAATTTGTTGGTTTTACTGAAAATCTCAATTATGCTTACGATAAAGTAATAAGCCTAGCAGAGGCTTCGGGCGATACCACAACAGTAAAAAAACTTAAACAAATAGGAGAACCTCCTTACAATAGCGCAAGAAGTTTTGGGAAAATGCAGAGAATGGTTAAGAAATATGAACAGATGAATGTTATACTCGCTCCTGCTAGTTGGCAAAAAATTGCTCCAGAGTATGATAATAAAATTGATAAAATAAATAGATACAATGGAGATGATTATTCCTTTTTATATTTTGCTGGACATGAAAAGATGGGAATAAGTTCAATGGTGAAAGATGTTAATTTCAAAAAGGATGGATTTGAATTTAAGATTCCAGTATTTTTAATACAAGGCGAAAAAGACATATCAACAGCGGCTGAAATTAGCAAGGCTTATTTTGATAAAATATCAGCTCCAGATAAAGCATATTATCTTATACCAGAAGCAGGACATGGTCAAAATGAATCAGTGGTTAATAAAGAATATGAAATCTTAAAAGAACGATTAAAATATTAACTTTTTAATGTGCCAACTGACTGTAATAATCAAGTATTCTCAGCTTTGTAATCCCCTAGCTGAAATCAAATTTAGTATTATTGATATGTTAGGGTGTTATAAAATATTATATAGTTGAATATATAGTCAACTATATATTGTATGTTTGCATACCAAAACTAGATTAAATGGATGCTGATTTTATTAAAACACTTGGGTATAAAGCATTGGATAGTCGTTTTAAACGTATTAGTGATAGAATGGCTCATGATGTTAGAAAATTGTATAAGGAGTTAAATATTGATGTAGAGCCTAATTGGTATCTGATGTTTATGCTATTGCAAGAACATAAAGAATTGTCTATTGCAGAAATTGCAGAAAAATTAGGGTATGCACATCCAACTGTAGTTGTGATGTTAAAAAAAATGACTGCAAAAGAATATATCATAGCCAAGACTGATAAAACGGATAAAAGAAAACAGTTGATTAGCCTTACTAATAAATCTATAGCAATATTACCAGAATTACAAAATTTATGGGAATGTTGCGAAAGAGCAATTTTGCAGATTTTGAATCATGATACTAGTATTCTAACACATATAGATGGAATTGATACAGCACTAAAGACGAATTCATTTCACAATAGATTTAAAAACGAGTATTATAAAAAATAAAGCATTCATATCTAAAGGTTTTCAATACCTAAGGAGCTGACTAAAAAGGATGTATTATTCGATTAATTTAAAGAACAAAGACACATGAAACGAGCATGCTAAAAAACTTATCACCCAAGGAAATGATTAATAGCGAACAGCATGTGACCGTTAAAAACAATAAATATAAACACATGAAACACCCATTAACAAAGGTTTCTACACGCAAGGAGATGACTAATAAAGATGTACCATGTGACCGGTTTAATAAAAATAGATATAGACACATGAAAAAGACAGTATTTTTTCTATTAGCATTACTAAGTATAAACGCAAGCGCTACTGAAACTAAATTAATTATAAGAGCAAAAGCTAAAGATGCAAAGTTTATTGGTAGCTCACTAGGTGGGGCTTATGTAATTGTTAGAAATACGGTAAATCAATTGATTCTGGCTGAAGGAAAAACAGAAGGTAGTACAGGAAATACCAATTTAATAATGAATGTTCCGAGAGAAAGAGGCAATGCAATCGCAGATGATGCTACGGCAAAGTTTTTAGCAATACTAGATATTGATGAACCTACATTTATAAGTATAGAAGTGCATTCTCCTTTTACAAATAAACAGGCACAGGTAAAAGCAAGTACACAATTGTGGCTTATTCCTGGAAAGGATATTTTAGGTGATGGAATTATAGTTGAGATTCCAGGTTTTATTATAGATATTTTAAAACCTAGAACGCATCATTATATTGCGTTGAATACTATTAAAAACAAGCCTTTTAAAATACAAGCTAATATGGTTATGATGTGTGGTTGTACTATTAATAAAGGGGGAACTTGGAATTCTGATGATATTGAAGTAAAAGGGATTCTTAAAAGAGATGGAAACTTTTTTAAAGAAATAGTAATGACACTAAGTTCCACAAATTTATTTGAAGGGGAGACCTTAATTGGTAGCTCAGGAAAATTTGAATTGGTGGTTTATGCCTATCATCCTATAAGTGGAAATACAGGTGTGGATAAGGTAAATTATGTGATTTATGAGTAATCAATGGGTTTTAATGATTAATACCAAGCAATGTATATTATAAACATAACATACAACGTATCTTTAGAAATTATAGACAAACATTTAGAGAGTCATATTGTGTATTTGAATACACAATATGAGCTTGGTAATTTTCATGCTTCGGGGAAAAAGGTTCCAAGAACTGGTGGAATTATATTGTCTAAATTATCAGATAAGAAAGAGCTAGAAGAGGTAATAAGTCGAGATCCTTTTAAAATTAATGATTTGGCAAGTTATGAACTTACTGAGTTTGTTGTAAGCAAAACCTGTGAGCAACTTCGTTTTTTAAAGGAGTAATAAAGTCTATTTTTGAATAGTCAGCTATTGTAACGAACTATTTATTCTTCTCTACCAATGGCCTAAAAAGCAAAAAAAGCAACATATCATTATCTTTAAACTCTTTTCTGATTTTTTTATATGCAATTCTAATCTGAGACTCAACAGTTTTTATTGATATAGATAAGCGTTCTGCAATTTCTCTGTTTTTTAACCCTTCAACTTTACTAAGCATAATAATTTCATTACAACGATCTGGTAATGCAGCTACAATACTTTTAATTTTTATAATTTTTTTTGTGAGTAATGTATTATCCTCTATAATTTGACTTCGCAAAGCTTCGTATTTTAGCTTTTCTAAAAAGGCATCTTTTTGCTTGTCTTTGCGAAACTTGTTCATGGCAGCATTGTAAACAGATTTGTATAAATATGCTTTTAAAGACGTTTCTATTTCTAATTTTTCACGTTTATCCCAAAGCGCTATAAACACTGACTGAACAATGTCTTCAGCATCAATCATACAATGTGTAAACTGTACAGCATAAGAACAAAGTGGTTTGTAATGGAGGTCGAAAAGCTCTTTTAAAGATTGGTTATCATTTTGTTGTATACGTCTCCATAATGTATTTTCATGTATCATTTGGTTGGGTCGTCTTCAATTCCAAATGTAGTTATCTTTAAATTAAAAAAAAAAACTCTTTTTCTTTTAAGGGTAAAACTCTTTTTTTACATCACCCTTAAACAAACACTTATAAAGTTATTTTAAAGACCGTGAAAAAACTGATAGTTAACTACTTAAATGACGATATCTCAAAGGAAGAACTTGCTGAATTGAGAAACTGGCTTAAAAAGCCAAAAAACCAAGCGTATTTTAAAGTAATGATAAAAACCAATCATAGGTTAAATACTGCCTATAGCCCTATTGATTCAGAAAAAGCCTATCAAAAAGTTCTAAAAGCAAGCACTAAAAAGAAAAATACAGGACAAAAACTATATAGAGAACTATTTAAATATGCTGCCGCAGTAGTATTAATCGGGTCATTATTTGGATTGTATTCGGTATTAAAAACAGAAACAGATCCAAATTCAATTTTTAAGGAAGCTTCTCAAGTAACTTTAGAATTAGAAGATGGAAGTTTACATGTATTGGACGAAAAAGGAGAACTTGTATTAACTAAAAAGCAAGGAAAAAGCACAGTAACACAAGAGCATAACACTATTACTTATAAAAATAATGATGAGCAAGAGGAAGAGTTAAAATACAATCAACTTTCGGTGCCTTATGGAAAACAGTTTCAGGTAGTTTTATCAGATGGTACTATGGTACATCTTAATGCGGGTACAACCTTAAAATATCCAGTACGTTTTATTAAAGGGCAAAAGCGACACGTTTTTTTAGAAGGTGAAGCTTATTTTGATGTTAGCGAGGATAAGACACATCCGTTTATTGTAAATGCAAATGCATTAAATGTAACGGTTTTAGGTACAGCATTTAATGTAACTTCCTATCCAGATGATAATGCCACAGCTATTGTTTTGGTAGAGGGGTCGGTGGATTTATCTGCTAATAAAGATAAAACTAAACAGGGTGTGTCTAAAATATTGGTTCCAGGAGATAAAGGGTCTTTTGATAGAAATACGCATAGTATTGCAGTAAGCAAAGTAAATACTACTATATATACCTCTTGGATGCAAGGGCGTTTGGTGTTTAGAGATTTAACTTTTAATGAAATTCTAAGAAGACTAGAGCGCAATTATAATGTTAAGATCGAAAATAGAAATACTGCCTTAGGTAAAGAAGTATTTAATGCCAGTTTTAATAAAATAAAGATAGATAGTGTGCTCAGTTATTTTAATGAAGTCCATAAAATTAATTTTACCATTACAGAAGATAAAATAAGCATAGACTAACAACAAAAAACTAACTTAAACTAGAGAACTACATGAAATGAAAACGCTGTAAAGCAAGCGATTATTACAAAAAAAAACCGAAAAATGCACTAACATTTTCCGGCTGTTGTCCTGATCGACAAAAATTAATTTGCGAATCAAAACTTAAAACATTTAAATATATGAAAAAATTTCTCATAAGGAAGAGGACACCCCAGCCTTTGGTAAAATTTAATTTAAAAATGAAACTAACTGTACTGTTTTTGCTGACAACCATTCTTGGTTTACATGCTAACGATAGTTATTCTCAAAAGACAAAAATTACTTTAGCATTAGAAGATGTAACAATACGCGAGGTAATTGATAAAATTGAGTCTACTACTAAATTCAAGTTTATTTATAAAACGAAGCATGTAGACCTCAAAAGAAAAGTCTCTTTAAAAGTTAGAAAACAACATATAGCAACGGTATTAAACAACTTGTTTTTTAATACCAATACTACCTATAAAATTAGAGGGAATCAATTGATTTTAAAAACAGACAGTACTTCCACTATACCTAAGGTTTTTGAAAAAAGCGATGAAGCGCTAAAGCTGCAATCCCAATTAACAGGGACAGTTGTAGATGAAAAAGGATTTGCTTTGCCTGGTGCAACCATTATAGAAAAAGGAACCACCAATGGTGTGCAATCAGATTTTGACGGAAACTTTAGCTTAGAAACAAATAGCACAAGTCTCACAGTTGTGGTTTCTTATATAGGCTTTAAGACCCAAGAGATTATTGTTACTGATCTGCAAAATAAGCTAAGCATTGTTTTGGTAGCAACAGCAGATTCATTAGACGAAATTGTAGTAACGGCGCTAGGAATCAAAAGAGAAAGAAAAGAGCTAGGATATTCTTTTCAGGATGTTAAAGGCGATGCTATTGCGAATAATCCTAGCATAAGTGTTGCTCAATCATTATATGGTAAAGTATCAGGGGTAAGTATTTCACAAACTGCTGGTGGTGTAGGCGCTAGTTCTAGAGTTGTTATTAGAGGTAATAACTCTATAAATGGAGACAATCAACCCTTGTATATTGTGGATGGTGTTCCATTAGGAAATACAGGACTAGGTGGTGTTACAGATAATAAATCTGGACAGTTTTCTTCTGGAATTGATAATGGAGATGGACTCTCCAGTTTAAATATTGATGATATAGAAAACATATCGGTACTTAAAGGAGGAGCCGCATCTGCATTATACGGAGAACGTGGTGCTAATGGTGTTATCGTTATTACCACTAAAAAAGGAAAGAAAAATTCATTTAAAATCAACTGGAATAGTACCACTACCTTTGATGTTGTAAATGCAAAATACGAAGACTATCAAACATCATATGGTTCTGGTACTCAAGGGAGGTTGCCAAATATAGATGAGATTGATACTTCGGAAGGAAGCACAACTACAGCTTGGGGACCAAAATTAGGTACTGAAAGTGTAGTTCGTATTTTTGATGGTTCTTTTAAACCATATGAGCGAGTTACAAACAATATTCAAGATTTTTTTAAAACTGGTGTTACCTATAATAACAATTTTAGCCTTTCTGGTGGTGGAGATAATACTACCTATAGGTTTAGTTATGGAAAACTTAAAAACGAGGATGTTATTCCTAACAGTGGATTAGAAAGAAATAGCTTTTCTTTAAGAGCTACTACTACCTATAAGAAGTTATCCATAGATGGGAAACTTACCTATACTACAGAAGAGGTAAACAACCGTCCAGCCTTAGCCGATGATGCTAATAATTTAGGGTTTTCATTAGCCGGTTTAGCACCAAATATAGACCAAGCTTGGTTGCAACATTATGAAGATGGATCTGGTAATTATTACGAATGGAATAGCAATAACTTACGCTTAAATCCATACTATATCATATCTGAAAATAGTAATGTCTCTAATAAAAATAGAATATTAGGAAACTTTAATGCTATTTACAAAATTACAGATTGGCTAAGTGTTACCGGAAAAGCTGGTATAGATAGATTTGATTATAATACCTCTGACTTCTTAAATGCAGGAACCAATATTCCTGGAAGAGAAAATGGAGGCTTAACAGTTCAGGATATTGTTTTTCAGGAATATAATATTGAAGGTTCTTTATTGGCAACTAAGCAGTTTGGAAAATTTGGAGTATCTGTTGGTATTGGTGGTAATCATCGTAAAACAGAACGTACAAGCGAAGGTTATTTAGCAACTGATCTTATAAAAGAAGGTATCAATAACTTGGCAAACTTTTCTAATAAGATATTGGGGCCAAAAACCAATCAAGAGATATTAGTAAAATCGTTGTTTTCTTATTTAAGGACTAATTATAACGACTATTTGTTTTTAGATCTAACTGCCAGAAACGATTGGAATTCTACATTAGCCACCGCAACTGGATTTGATCAGAATAATAACTATTCTTTTTTCTACCCATCTGTATCTTCTAGTTTTGTGTTTTCAAAAGCACTTAATTTATCACCAGAAGTATTGAGCTTTGGTAAAATTAGAGCTTCATGGGCAAGTACTGGTAAGGCACCAGAAACACCATATGCAACAACGCCTTTTTATAGCATTAGATCTCAACCTCTTTTAGGACAGTCATTAGGTTCTGTTGGAAGCTCAGTAGTACCTAATGGAGAGTTAAAACCAGAAATCTCTGATACTTTTGAAGTAGGAGTAGATTTAGCTTTCTTTAAAAATAGACTAAGTGTAGATTTTTCGTACTATAAAACAAAAACAAAAAACCAGTTGATAATATTAAATACCTCACAAACTTCAGGGTATCAAGGAGCGTGGACAAATATTGGTTTGGTAGAAAATAAAGGTATTGAAGCATTAGTTAGTGCAAAAATACTTAGAAACCCTAAAGGGTTCAATTGGAATTTGACGCTTAACTATTCTAAAAACAATAACACACTTTTAAGCCTTACCGATGATACCGATATACAGGTAATATCTAATGCAAGATGGGCAGGAGCGCAGATTGTTGCTGAGGTAGGTAATAGTTCTTCTGAGATTTATGGGAAAAAGTTTTTACGTTCTCCTGATGGTCAGGTTATTGTTGGAGAAAATGGATTACCACAGTTAACAGAAACCTTAGAGAGTTTGGGTAAGGCGGTTCCAGATTGGATAATGGGGGTTTCAAATGAATTTTCTTATAAAGGATTCAATTTAAGAACAAGCCTAGATATGCGTTTTGGAGGTTATGTATATTCTATGACCAATGCTTATGCCGCATCTGCTGGTTTGCTAATAGATACCGTAGAAGGTAGAGACGAATACAATGCTTGGATACAACAAAAAGTAGGCGAAGGGCTTAGCGATGCAGAAATTAATGCTTTGGTACCAGATGCAGGTTTGGTAGTAGATGGTGTTGTTGCTATAGAAGATGGCGATACTGTTACGTATCAGCAAAATACAAGAGCCGTAAATCCACAGGATTATTGGAGGTCATTATATGGAAACGATACTACGCCAGAGCCTTTTGTGTATGATGCTTCTTATGTAAAGTTACGAGAGCTAAGTATTGGTTATAGCTTTCCTAGTGATATACTAGAAAGTACTAAAATTGGAATAGATCAATTGCGGATTTCTTTTGTAGGGAGAAACCTTTGGACAATATATTCTAACATTCCAAATATAGATCCTGAAGCTACATATACTAGTGGAAATGGACAAGGATTTGAATATGGTTCTTTGCCATATAGGAGGTCTTATGGAGTTAATATTCAAGTATCATTTTAAAAAAAAGACTATGAAAAAATATATAACAATATTAAAATGTGTATGTTGTTTTTCTATACTATTAAGCATATTGTCTTGTGCAGATGATGAGCTGTTTAGAGAAACAAATACTAATAACGAAGGGTTTTCCACCTTAGATGCTAATCTATTATTAACTACTGTGCAGGCTTCTATTTCCGGAGGAAGACTAGAGCAATGGAGAACCAATCTAGTCTATGGAGAAGGATTTGTTCAGCATTTAGGAGGTTCTTGGGCAACATCAAATTTCGGCGCATTTTACAAGCGTAATGCTGGTTATGAAGCTGCCTTATGGTCTTCTAATTATGGCGATGGAATCGTTAGAGATTTAATTGATATTCAAGAAAGAACAAAAGATAAAGAGGAATTTACAAACCTTAATGCAATAACAAAGATTATTAAAGTGATGGTTTTTCAGCGTTTAACAGATACTTATGGTGATGTTCCTTTTTCTGAAGCGGGACTAGGGTTTTATCAGAACATTTACTTGCCAAAATACGATAGTCAGCAAGAAATATATACTCAGTTTTTTATCTTATTAGAAGAAGCATTTCAGCAGTTAAATGAAAATGCAGATGAGGTTACTGGAGACAATTTTTATAGAGGTGATATTGCCAAGTGGAAGAAAATGGCAAATTCATTGCGCTTAAGATGTGCTATGAGAATTTCTATGGTAGATGAAGCAAAAGCAATTACCGAAATTAATGCAGCTATTAGTAATGGTCTTTTTGAAAGTAATGCTGACAATTGTTTTGGAAATCATGATGATACGGTATTTGATATAGACGGCGCAGAAAAAAGTGGAAATGGCTTTTCTCAGGCATTAAGAAGTGCTGAGGACCACCCCACAGAGTTAATTCTTAGAAAGCTAGAGGGAGATCCAAGAAAAGAACTTTTGTTCTTGCCTGGAGTATCTGGGGTTATTGAAGGAATAGGTGCTAATAATTACCGATGGGATCATCCTGGTGGTTCTGGAAATTTAGGAACAATACAGCCTTATATTAGTGAAATGGATGCACCATATTTACATCTATCCTATTCAGAAATACAATTGTTATTAGCAGAAGCTTCTCAAAGAAATCTTATTGCAGGTAATGCACAAGAGTATTATCAAAAAGGTGTTGAAACTGGAATTTTACAATGGGCTAGTTATGGCGCAGATGTAGATGCAAGTCTGGCTACTGCTTTTGCAACAAGTAAAACGCTTACACCAGGAAGTGAAATAGAAGAAATAGCTACACAACAATGGTTAACACTATTTACGAATGGGATGGAAGCCTATGCAAACCTAAGAAGAGTAGATTTTCCTGTTCTTGATCCTGTAACACGGCTAGATACAGACACTAATGGTGTAATGCCAAATAGGTTGGGATATCCTGTTGAAGAATCTACAGTAAATAAAGAACATTATGAGACTGCAAACGCACAATATCCAGAAGGATGGTTGTCTCGTGTATGGTGGGATATTAACTAAATTATAAAAAATAATAAAATAAAGATGAAAACAATATATAAGTTACTTTTTATATGGATGTTATTGATTACTGGATTGGCTTCTTGTAATACCGATAACTCAGATGTTGACTATGCTGCTCCAAATCTAGATCTTGTTCTTACCACATTAGAAACAGATATAGAAGTGTTGGTAGAAGAAGCTATTGCGCTTAATTTAACATTTAAAAATGCCGAAGGGGCAGTTAAGTATATTTGGACAAATGATGGCGTTGTGCTTTCTCAAGAAGAAAGTCATACTTTTTCATCTACAGAATCAGGTACATTTACTGTTAATGTATATGCCGAAGATACTAAAGGCAAGTATGTAAATACGGTATTTACCATAAAGGTTAAAGATGCACCACATGTTTTTACAGACGAAAAAGTAGTAGTGGGTTATTTACCAAATTATAGTACTGCTACCATAAAATGGAATGAAATAACACATTTTATCTATGCTTTTGTGTATCCAAAAGAAGACGGAACATTAGATACTAGTGATATGGCAGACCTTGCTTCTTATGTAACACAAGCACATGATAATAATGTAAAAATTTTAGTTTCTGTTGGTGGAGCATCATATCCAGGAAGCGATGTTAGAGTATTTACTAGCGTTATAAGTGATGCTGCAAAACGCGCAACCTTGGTTAGCAGTATCAATAGTTTTATAAGAGACAATCAATTAGATGGTATTGATATTGACTATGAAGAATTGGTAGGTGGCGGTGCCACTGTTGATGATACAGATACTCAAAAACTAGTACCATTTTATCAAGACTTAAGAGAGGCATTGCCAAGCAAAAGTTTAATTACAGCTGCCGTTTCTGGAGGATATGGATGGACTGCCTATCATTTTAGGAATATTATAGTAGAAATGACTCCCGTATTAGATTTTATAACCATAATGTCATATGATAATACAGGAACATGGGGAGGCTCTCCATTAGGACCACATTCTTCCGTTGCAGATGCACAAGGGGCTTTAAATAGATATGAAGAGTTTGGTGCTACAAAAGATAAGTTGGTCTTAGCAGTTCCTTTTTTCGGAAGAGACTTTTTAACAGCAGCTGGCGGTGTAGGAACACCAGTCTCCTATGGAGATATTATTACTACATATGCACCAACTTCAGCAGAACTAAGCTCTGGAAATATCAATAGAGATGGACATAATATCTTTTTTAATTCTCAGGAGATTATCACACAGAAAACAGTCTTTGTAAAAGACAATGCATATAGAGGAATTGGAATATGGGAACTAGGGCAAAATACAACAGTAGAAAATCTAAGTTTATCTAAAGATATTCTAAACCAGTTTTAACTAAAATTTTGTTTGTTAATTTAATTGAAAGGAGGCGTTTTGTTTTAAAAACGTCTCTTTTTTGTTTTTTATAAGGTAAAGAAAAATATCGTTATATTTATATTTTAGCGATTATTAGCGATGTGTTTTTTATATTTGGATAGTATAAGAGAAATAAACGTCATGAGGTGTTTATTGATAAGTTGAACTAAACCTTCGGTAACTTTTCTCCTCTAGATTTTGTAAATTAAGAGCTATAATCAAAATCTACTAATTATGTATCAAAAAAAAGAGTTGAGCCTTGCTCAGAATTAGCAAAAAGAACGGTACCAAATTTTATAAAGGCTTATCAGAGGTACAGAAAGGTGTATATAGCATCTGGTTATTCGGAATCTACCTGTAAAAACTATTTACGAGCCTTATGTCAGATCAGTTTATATTATGTCAAAAGTTTTCACTTGCTAAGTGATGATCAAATTACAGAATACATCTATAACTTACGGCTTCGCAAAGTAAGCCATTCTTCTATTAAGATTTTAGTATATGGATATCGGTTTTTATTCAAAGTAATGAAAACACCACATCGATGTATAGAATTAAAGGGAAACCGATCTAAAGTTAAAATTCCTGTTGTTCTTAACCAGAAGGAAATCAAAAGCTTGCTTAATCCTAAACATTGTCCTAATTTAAAACATCGTGTAATTTTGTCTTTGCTTTATTCTTCGGGGCTCAGGATTAGTGAATTACTAAAACTAAGATTAGAAGATGTTGATTTTAATGCGTATCGAATTCACATTATCAATAGCAAACATGGAGTGACTAGATATGTGATATTATCTAAATTAATGGCTAAGGGTTTGGAAACTTATTTAGCTTATTATCACTCCGAAAAATACTTGATTGGTGGATATGAAAAAGCAAAACCTTATTCTGCTTCTTCGGTTGCAAATGTGCTGCGAAAAACACTAAAGAAAGCAAAAATAAATAAGCATATTACTATACATAGCTTACGTCATAGTTTTGCTGTCCATTTTTTAGAACAGGGTGGAAATATATTGCAATTAAAAGAACAACTCGGGCATAGTAGCCTACAAAGCACATTAGTTTACCTTAGGGTAGCACAGTCTATATTTAAAGAGATACAAAGCCCGTTGGATGTACTATACCTCTCCCATTGAAACCTAAACATGAACTGGCTGATGTATTAAGAGAATATGGAAAGGAATTTTTAGAAAAACATAAAATATCTTATCAGAAAATAAAAGTACTTAGAGCCATTGTTAATTGTAGAACAGCTGTGTTGGGAGGACATCTCCAGAGTTGTTCCAATTGTGATTACCAACAAATTGCGTACAACAGTTGCCGAAACAGGCATTGCCCTAAGTGTCAGATCCAACAGCGGGAAAAATGGATTCAGGCACGTATAGCGCAGGTCTTGCCAGTAACTTATTTTCATGTGGTGTTCACCTTACCAAGTGAGTTAAACCAGTTGTGTTTAGCTTACCCGAAACAACTCTATAATACTCTGTTTAGCTCCTCTTGGAAGACTATTGAACTCTTCTCTAGAGACACCAAACACCTTGGAGCAAAGAGTGGTATGATCAGTATTTTACATACTTGGGGGCAAAATTTAAGCCTACATCCACATATCCATTGTATAGTACCATCTGGAGGTATAAATAAACAAAAAAAGTGGAAAGAAACTCGGGGGAAAGGAAAGTACCTTTTTCCTGTAAAAGCAATGAGTAAAGTATTTAGAGCTATATTTTTGAAGCAGTTAAAACAATTAAAAAACAAAGAAGAAATTGATAATAGTAACCTACAGGGGTTGGTGGATCTTTTATTTAATAAACCATGGGTGGTCTATGCTAAGAAACCTTTTTCAGGAGTAAAAAGCATCATAGAATATTTGGGGAGATATTCCCATAAGATTGCAATTAGCAATCATAGAATTAAGGCTATCCAAGATAACGAAGTGCATTTTTCCTATAAAAATTATAGAACCAATCAATGTTCTAGAATACAACTGAGTGCACAAGAGTTTATCCGAAGATTTACACAACACATTTTACCAAAAGGATTTGTCCGAATACGACATTTTGGAATATGCGCCTCCAGAAATAAAGCCATGTTGCTCGATATTAAAAAGCAACTATTAAAAACACACCCAATAGTAGTTAAACCTATTCAATATCCAGAGTGGGATCCAAAGCCTATTACATGCTGTAAATGTAAAAAAGGACTTATGAAAAATATTAAAATTATACTTTCTATTAGAGCTGGTCCCTATTTAGACTTTGAAATTCAATGAAAATAACAGGCACATATAAGCATTTAATAAGATTATCGCGAAACATTCCTTTTTCGGGTATAGAGAATTATATGCCAAAATGGAAGAAAATAGTAAAACTAGGATGCCAACATTGTAAATTATACCAAGTCTGCTCCATAGCATATCAAAAACAGAATAAAAACACGAAATATATCTCTACTTCTTTCAAAAATCCTAACTTTGGATAAAGAAAAAGGATTCAATTTCCATAGCTTTTAAAGGTAAAATTGACACGCCATAGTTCAACGGCGGATTAAATCAAATTGCGCCCTTGGCTTACTTGATTTAATCCTATAATGTTATTCGCAATAAAAATATATGATGAAGAAATTACTTGTATGGATAGTCGTTCTAGCTATAGTTTATTTTGTCTTAGGTTATATTGCAGTTTTATTAAATTGGTTTGACAAAGAAGCTTATCTCACTCTTTCAGCTATCATAGGTAGTTTAGCATCAGTTTCAGGACTTTTAGCATTTACAACGAACAAGATTGAAAAAGATGATATTGAAAAAATCGGTATCGAATACTTTAAAAAGGTTGTTGAATCTGCTGAAGAATTAAAAGAAAAAGAACAGGAACTAATTTCAAAAGAAAAAGCTCTTACAGCTAAAGATAAAGAGATAAAAGAACTTGATATTAAGAAAAATGAGATGGAATATCTAGTCAGAAAGGCAAGCATGAGCCTTTTTCTTAAAGACCAATTAGAGCGAACGGACTTAAGAATTATCGAAATATCAGAAGAGAACAAAGAACTCAATAAGCTCCTAATTCAAAGAATTACAATTATTCATAAGCTTAAAGAAGTTGAAGAAGAAATTGATAGTAACTCAAACGTAGATTTAATTTCGGAAATTGTATCAACAACAAAACTTCGATTAAGTTCAAAACCTACTAAGAAAAGGCCTAAAACATTTCTAGAGTTCACTTTGTCCATAGCTGAAGAAATAGCAAAGACCTTAGTAATTAGAATAAAATAAAAGTGTTTAACAATGTGCAAATCTGCATTAAAACACAGTTTGCATTCAACGTTGACTTTAATGTCTCAAGACTTAACAAAATCGATTAATAATTATAAGAGTAATATTATGAGTAAATTAAGTGCCCTTGGAAATCTATTTATGTTTGTTGTTTTAGTTTCAATTTCTTCTTGTAATTCTGAAGATTCAGAACCAGATACTCTCCCTAAGATTGATAATTCAATATTGGTAGATTATTTTACAGATATTGGTTTTATTAAAGATTTTTCTGTTAATGCAAATAACGAGTTATATTATTTACATACAGGAAATAGCAGTGGTGAATCTAGTATTTCAATTAGAAAAATAAGTAATAACGGAAGTATTACAGTTTTAGATGAATTGAACCATTCATTAATTGGAAATCAAATGGGGATAACAAATTCAGATGATGAAAATATTTATTACGTTACCGATTCATACCTTACAGGAGATAAGGTATATAGGTACTCTATTGATTCTTCATTATTGTCAACTTACTCAATTGCACCAACATCTTCTTCTTTTATAGATACGACTAGAATGAGTGCTATTGAAAGTTTTGGTGATGGAACATATATAACTTTTGATTACGGTGTATTGAGCTTAAGAAGATATATTCCAAATTTAGAGACAGATGTAATTATTGCTGGATCAGGTAATTCATCAATAACAGATGGGTCAGGTCTAAATGCAGGTTTTCAGTCAGTTACAGAAATATTATCTGTAAATGAAATAATTTATGTTATAGATGATTCTAATAATTTAAGAAAAATTGAGAAAAATGGAAATGACTTTAATGTAACAACTTTAATTTCTGATTATGCAGAAAATTTTAGCGATATTACAGTTGATAAAAAAGGAAATATATTAGTGTTAGTAGATCTCAAAGGAATTTATAAGCTAAATAAATCTAACAACTCGTTAGAGGAGTACTTAATAGGTAGATTAAAACTAAAAGACAATAGAAGTGGTACTATTTATAATAAAGAATGGGGGTATTTTGAAAAAATGGTGATTAAGAAAAATGATTTATTTCTATACTCCTATCAAGATATTATTAAAATATCAGATTTTGAAACAAAATTTAAATAATTAGGAATAAATATTAAAGTTAATAACCCGAAACAGAATTGCAACTGATTTAGATAAGGGTCGAATTCATTCGGAGTTGCTAAGGTTATGGCTAAATAATGATTAATACATAACTATACGAGATCGTTTTATAGTTTTAAAAAACTCATAAAAGATATTGAGAGGGGTACAAAAAATATGATAAAAGGAATCAATTTAGTTTTAATTGTTTTGATGTTGACATGCTGTGTTAATACTAATAACGCTAAGGTACAGAATGAAAAAGGCTCAGAATGGAGAGACAATAATAGTGTTGATAATAAACCCTTTTATAATTCAAAAGAATCATGTCAAATGATAATAGGAAAGATAAATATAATATCAAGACTTCATAAAAACTTCATTGAGAAAGGTGTTTTTGGTGGAGGCATGTCAAGTAGATGGTTAGAAGTAGATCAAGATTCTATTAAATTTTATGCCTCAGATGGTGAAGTCGCAGACAGAGGGAGTTATAGATGCGAAAATGGAATACTTAAAGTTGATTGGGAAATTAGACATAATAAAATAATAGAGTATAAAATTCATTTTAACTCTAAGGATACTATTGAATTACGATATTATGATTATCCGTATAATTTTGATGATTTTTCTTATGACAAGACTAAAAAACCAAATAATCCAATAAAAGTATTGGGAGTATTTAAAAAATAAATAAAAGCTGCATAGAATAACTAACGTTAATGTAGTTAGTACGAATCCAAAACTTATTGTGTGCTATAAACCTTATTTAAATTAGGACTATTTATTTTTCTAGTATTATCAATTTTATGTTTTTTAGTTAAGATGAAACTAGTTTCATCTTAACTAATTTAGCAGATGTTGGTGCTCTTCCTAAAAAGCACTAATAAGTCAGCGTCCCAGCAGTACTGAGAACAAAATAATTAAAAATAGTGTCAATGACACTTATAATATTGTCAATACAATTAAAACATTGCCATTGTGAGTTTTTGTTTTGCCATAGTATTTTGCATGTTTTTAATCAAAATATGAGGATTTCTGTGCAAACAACTATTGCTTAGCCAATTAAAAGTTGAGTAAAATGATAATACAATTAAGAACATATAGTGTTATAAAAATACACTTATTAATAGTAGCACTAATGAGTTTTTTGTCTTGTAGCAAAAAACCTATGCACCCTTTATTAGCAGGATAAAAAAGCATTGAGCAGAAAGTCAGGTTACTTTGCAAGCAGTATATTATTTTTTATATTTGGAATAATATATGAGAAATAAATGCCATTTGGGTTTGTTTGTTGCTAGTAATTTATGAGAAAATTTCTACTAATCATTTTAGTTGTATCCAATTTGAAAAATGAAAATTCTAAAAATTATATTTAAAGTTATTGGAGTTTTGATATTAATTCCAATCGTTTCCATAGGTGGAATATTAACTTATGATTCTTATTATGAATCAAAATTTATAGATATTGACATTCCTGAAAAATTGAGATTTGAAAAGCCAAATGAAAAATTGAGATATTCAAAGATAAATGCACTGACTGAAGATAGAATCGAAGTTACTGGAAATGGATATTTTGGATATAATTTTTATATGTGGCATAAACCAACTGAAAAAGGAGAAATCTTTATAAAAGCAATTGAATTAACTCAAAATATTGAATTATCTGAACCTGAATTAAAAAATCGAACAAGAAACGAAATATCTGAATTATCTAATGATTATGTGCTTTACAAAGGAGAAAGTCTTATTTATGAAGGAACTTTTGAACAATTTTATCCTGTTCGATTTGAAATGTGGTTTAAGTCTAAGAAAACAGGAACTGAAAAAAAACTAACCGAAAAAAAGTATTTAATTGATGGTTGGGATAGATAAAAAACTGTTAAGTTTTTGTTTATTGAATTAGTTAACTAACCACGTAATTAACCATAAACAAGACCGTCAGCGGTCAGGTAATAAAAACCAAGCCAAAAGACACTAACAGACAAAAATGAAGGAAGTACTATTTTTAACAATAATATCAGGTCTTATTTTTATAATTTTCCTTGTGATTATTATTTTAGGCTTCACTAAGAAGAATAAAAAATTAAAGCTGATTTCTTTGTTTGTGTTTTTAGTTTTTATTGGCTGTACTGCTTGGACAGGATTTAAGATTTTGAACAAGACATATAATAAAGTTGCTGATACTTTTAAAATGAGATCTGGAGACGAGATTTATGATGCATTATTTGATAAAAGAAAAACGGACTGCGTTAAAATCTTAAACTATCAAGATCAAGTTATCCCAAAGATAGATTATGCGATTTGGCTTCATTTTGAAACCTGTCCAAAGGAGGTTAAACGGATTTTATCAAAACACAATTTTGATGCAGAGACACTTTCAACTGAAAAATGGAACGGAAAAATACCACTCGGAGAGACTTTAGATTGGTTTAATCCAACGATATTAGGGGATACAATAAAGGTTTACGAATACTCAACTAATGATAGTAGAAGTATTCAGACTATTTGGACTAATCTTGATAGTACAAAAGTATTTGTTAGAGATATACTTGATTGAAAAAAGTAAAACCGAGATGGCTTAGTTATGCCAGCCAAGTATTAATATAGAGTTGTATTCCATACCGATTATAAAACCCGTTTGGCAAAGTCTCCTGATTCATATCTTTGTAAAAATAATCATTTAATAAACAAACTAGTAACTACATTTATAAATGGAATATTCCGAAACCAATAGACTCTCTCGATTAACTGCAATTTTAATGCAATTTCAGACTAAGAGCATTGTTACGGCTTCTAAATTATCTCAAAAATTTCAAGTTAGTAAAAGAACAATCTACAGAGACATAAAGGCATTGGAGAAAGCTGGTGTTCCAATATTAACAGAAGAAGGAAAAGGTTACACATTAATGGAAGGTTATAAAATTCCGCCTGTAATGTTTACCGAAAAACAAGCAAATGCCTTAATACTTGCAGAACAGTTGGTGTTGAAAAGTAAAGATGCTTCGTTTGTAAAGGATTATTCAGAAGCAATTGATAAAATCAAATCCATTCTAAGATATACAATCAAAGATAAAGCAAATTTACTTGCTAATAGAACGCAATACAACCAAGTTATAAATCAAGAAAGGAATAGTAACAACCTGTCAGATTTACAAAATGCGCTTACCAATTATAACCTTGTTAAAATTGAGTATATTAATAAGGAAGGAACTGTAACGAACAGGTTGATAGAGCCATTTGCAATATTAAATACGGAAAATTGGTATTTAGTTGCATGGTGTCGTTTGCGAAAAGAATTTCGATTTTTTCGATTAGACAGATTTCAAAAAATGGAAGTTCTATCAGAAAAATTTGAGCCTCATAATATGACTTTACAAGAGTATTTTGACCAATACCAATAATTATTTTCTGCCCCCCTTGACATAAGGCTGTCTCGTGTCGGATATACGTTTGCATTAATTAATATTTAAAATACATTAAAATGACAAACGTAATTAACTGGCTTGATTTTCCTAAGCCCACTCTTATTTCAGTCAATGGCATTGAACTTGAAGTTTTTGAAGCTGGACAACAGCATACAGGAAAACCTATCGTACTCTGCCATGGCTGGCCAGAACATGCTTTTTCTTGGCGCCATCAGGTACCCGCACTTGTTGAAGCGGGATATCATGTTATCGTTCCTAATCAGCGTGGATTTGGTAATTCATCTCGCCCCTCCGAAATAACAGCTTATGACATTGAACATTTGACAGGTGATTTAGTTGCACTTCTTGATCACTACGGATACCAAGATGCTACTTTTATCGGTCATGATTGGGGTGCTAATGTTGTTTGGAGACTCACATTATTATATCCAGAACGGGTAAATAAAGTGATAAACTTGGCCTTACCTTATCAAGAACGCGGAGAAAAACCTTGGATAGAGTTTATGGAAGAAATATTTGGTGGAGACTTCTATTTTGTTCACTTCAATCGGCAACCAGGAGTCGCAGATGCTATATTGGATGAAAACAGCTCTCAATTCCTTCGTAATATTTTCCGCAAGAATGTAGCTCTTGCACCACCTGAGCCAGGAATGTTGATGATTAATCTTGCAAGAGCAGAAGCACCACTTGGTGAACCGATAATGAGCGACAGTGAACTGGACGTTTTTGTTTCTGCCTTCGAATCATCAGGATTTACAGGTGGTATAAACTGGTATAGAAACCTTGACAGAAATTGGCACTTATTAGCGGATGTAAACCCAATCATCCAACAGCCCACACTTATGATCTATGGTGAACAAGACATGATCCCGAAGTTTGAAAAACTACCAGAGTTTGTACCTAATGTGGATGTGGTAAGTCTGGATTGCGGTCATTGGATTCAGCAAGAACTTCCAGAAGAAACAAATCAAACGATTTTAAAATGGCTGAAACAACAGGATTCTTAGTTTCAAGTTTGTTTTAAGGTTAAGTACACCCTCTGGTTTGTCTAGAGGGTGGTATTTATCATACCTTTTTTTGAAGATATTATGGGTATATGTTTTTAAAAGGAAACTCCGATGCATTAAAAGTTGCTTAAATAGAATGTAAGAGATAAAGGTGTTTTCGCTTATTTCCATATCTTTAATTAAAATATGGAGTTTGCACACAGACTCCGGTTGCTAGTAATGTAAAAAAATCAGCACATCTCAATAAAAAATGAATGAATTAAAAGCATATTTAAAAACAATAATTCCTTTTACAGAAAGTGAAATAGAAGCTTTTATGTCATTGTTTTCTGAAATTCAACTAAAAAAGAAGGATTATTTTGCTAAAGAAGGAGAGTTTTCATCAAAGCTTGCTTTTATTTCTAATGGGGTAATGCGTGCATTTTTTCGCAATAATTCGGGAAACGAATACAATAAAACGTTTTTTGTACCTTTAAATTTTGTAGCAGCATATTCATCAATAACAACAAAGCAGAAAAATTTAATTAATATTCAATGCCTAACAGATTGCACACTATTTGTTGCTGATTTTAAGCAACTTACTTCACTCTATGATAAATATCCAAAATTTGAAAGCCTTGCTAGAATTATGGCAGAATACAAGTTTGCAATAAAAGAAAAAAGAGAAATTGAACTTGTAACACTCGAAGCAACAGAACGCTACTCAATATTTAAAAAAGAACATCCAAATTTAGAAAACCAAATTAACCAATACCATATTGCTTCGTATTTAGGTATTACAGCAACCCAATTAAGTCGTATAAGAGCCAAAAAGTAAAATCTTTACATATGTAAATGGTTTAACTCTTTATTCTTGTGATTTTTGCTTTAAATATCACGAGCATGAAATTAGACAATAACAAAATTCTTATTACAGGTGCTACTTCAGGAATTGGTAGAGAATTGACAGAGCGGTTTTGCCAATTGAACAATGAAATAATAGCTGTTGGCAGAAATGAAATTAGATTAGAAGAACTCGGAAAATTTGATAAACGAATTATCCCATTTAAATGCGATATTTCTTCACAATCAGAATTGAATCGACTTGTAGCTTATATAAACCTAGAACACAAAGACCTAAATGTGTTGATAAATAATGCAGGTATACAGTATAACCAGACATTGCTGGACGAAGCTTATACTCATCAAGAAATTGAAATTGAAATAAGTACAAATCTGACTTCACCTATAAAGCTTATTTCTTCATTGATTCCTGTACTACAAAAGAATACGAATTCAGCCATTGTTAATATTTCTTCAGGTTTAGCCATTGTTCCTAAGGCCAAATCAGCTGTTTATTGCGGATCAAAAGCAGCAATTCATATTTTCTCAAAATCATTACGATACCAATTAGATAAAATAAAAGTATTTGAAATAATACCACCTTTAGTAGATACTGAGATGACAAAAGGAAGGGGCAAAGGAAAAATTTCACCACAAAGATTGGTTGATGAGTTTATAAAAGCCTATAAAAACAATAAATATGAAGTGAATATCCACAAGGTAAAACTATTGAGAATTATAAACAGAATTAGTCCAGCCTTTACAGATAGGATTATGAAAAGAATAACAGTCTAAAAAATGAAGCATCTCTTAAAAGTAATCGTCATAATAGCCTCTGTATTCGCCTTAACCTTTCTTTTACTGAAAACAACAGGAATCTTGAGTGTTGAACAAATTGAAATGTGGCTTTTAAAGGCAAAAGAACTTTCTCCAATGTATGTTATTGGTGTTGTTGTGCTTCTACTGTTTGCGGACTTGTTCGTAGCAATTCCGACAATGACCGTAATCGCATTGTCTGGGTACTTTCTCGATTTTCGATATGGTGCGATAGCTTCTATTACAGGATTAACCTTGGCAGGAATCTCTGGTTATTGGTTAAGCAATTTTTTTGGGGAAAGGATTTTAGATTTCATACTACGAAAGGAAAAAGCGAGAGAAGAAGCTAAAGAAACTTTTAAAAAGCACGGCGTTGTTATGATATTATTGTCACGTGCAATACCAATTCTTCCAGAAGTTACCGCTTGTTTGGCAGGAATGACTAAAATGAAATTTTCTAAATTCTTACTGGTTTGGTCATTAAGTACAATACCTTATGTATTGATTCTTACTTACGCCGGTTCGGTCAGTTCCATAGAAAACCCAAAACCTGCTATTTATACCGCAATCGCCATTTCCGCAATGTTGTGGACTGGTTGGTTTTTATTTAACAAAAAACAAAGAAATAATTTAATTCGATAAAAATGAAAAAATTAATAACTTTTATTACAATTATGGCAATAGCTTCAATAACAGCTTCTGCACAAAATAACAAAATACTATTCGTAATGAGTGCTGCAGATACCTTGCAGTTAAACAACGGAGAAAAACTTAGACAAACGGGTGTGTTTTTGAATGAGTTTTATCTCGCATATAAATCTGTAACAGAAGCTGGCTATACTGTAGATTTTGCAACACCAAATGGAATAGTAACAACAATAGATAAAGAAAGTATAAACGACAAATATTGGAAAAACAACTTGGGACTAAAAAATGAAGCTCTAATATTTACTAAAACAAATAGTATATTTAATAATCCAAAAACACTTAAGAAAGCTATTGAAAACAAATCTGATTATATAGGCTTGATAATTCCAGGCGGTCAGGGCTTAATGGTAGATTTAAAAGATGACATAAACATACCTATTCTATTAAAGTATTTTGCAAAAGAAAATAAACCAACAGGACTTATTTGCCACGCACCAAGCCTTATACTAACAATACCAAAAGAAGAAAATCCTTATATCGGATTTAAAGTAAACTCTGTTTCTCCTTTTGAGGAATTTGTTATTGAACGTTTCATTATGAAAGGGAAACCTCAAAACAGAAAAATAGCCAAAAGGTTGCGGAAATTGGGACTAAAATATAGAAGGAGACTACCAAAGGCAAACTTTGCTGTAAAAGACAGGAACTTAGTAACCAGTCAAAATCCGTTCTCTGGATCGGCATTTAACAAACTTTATTTAGAAGCATTGACAGAGTATTTGAATTAGAATAATAATAGGAATTAGCATGAGAATGGAATTAGAAACACAATAACTGGAATAGAAAAAGACTACTGGCAATAACTAAGCATTCCTATGTCATCACACCCCAACATAAACTCCATGTTGACTGAACCGGGTAAAAAAATATTGGCTAATTAGCTATGGGTTTTGAAAAGGTGCTCTTGTGTTTGTCAGAATCTTTTTGGAGCAATCTATGTAATGTATACTATATGATTGTGGACATATGATTTGCTGTTTTCTATAATATTTGTGTTTTATTGAATATTAGTTATGTGTTTTTTATATTTGGATAACTATATGGGAATAAGCGTCACATGGTGTTTATTAAAATAGTTACAAATATTATGAAAATTTAAACTATGAAAAATTATCACTTTAAATTATTAATACTCGTATTTACACTATTTTTAAATTCTTGCGATACTAAAAATCAGAAATCAAAAGATAGTGATTCATCAACTGTAGAAAATCTATATTTTGGACAAAAGCCACCAGGCTTAATTCCTGAACTTTTTGCTCCTGGTATTGTTTCATTAAATGGAAGATATGAACATGGTATTTCGTTTTCTCCTGATTTAGATGAAGTATATTTTTCAGCAAATAAAAAAGACATAGATCCAAGTATATATTTTTCAAAACTAGAAGGCAAAAAATGGACAAATCCTAAAAAAGCAAATTTTACAAATGGCAAAAAAGTTGGAGAAATGCATCCGTTTGTGAATCCTAAAGGTGATAAGATTTATTTTGCAGCGCATGATGCATTTACATTACCTCATCATAAAGAATCAGTTAAAACATGGTATGTATCTCGTATTAAGAATTCCTGGAGTGACGCAATACAACTTGATTCGCCTGTAAATGAAGGCTTCAATTTTTATCCTAATCAGGCGAAAAACGGAGATCTTTTTTATACAAATATGTCCAAACGAAAAATGTATTATGCAACTAATAAAAATGGCAAATTTTCCCAAGCGCAAGAAGTTGGAATTGAATTTGGTTTTCACGGTTTTATCTCTCCATCTCAAGATTATTTAGTGGTAAATGCCCGAAACAAAGAAGATAACCAAAGAAAAAGCGATATTTATGTCTATTTTAAAGGGAAAGATGGAACATGGACAAAACCAATTAACCTTGGAAACACAGTCAATTCTAATTTTGCTGAAACATGCCCTAGTATCACTCCAGATGGTAAATATTTATTTTTTGGTAGATATAACGAAAAAGGAGGACTATCAAACTTTTATTGGGTAAGCACAGAAGTTATTGATAAAGTAAGACCAGTTAATTTTTAAGAAGAAATAACAAGTTTAGCATTCATAATTTTGATAGCAATTATTGTGAAAAAGCCATATTTGAAAAACAATTTCATCAATAAATGAACTAAAATTAGCAGATTAAAATATGACATATACACCCGAATCTGGATTCCCATATTATTTTGACTTTGTAAAGAATATGAATTGCCAGTCAATCTTTTCTTCGTTATCAACAATTACATTTCTAAGTTCCATAAGTGAGGAAAAAGCTGTTTATCGTTATGCTCCCACTAAATGGAGTATTAAACAAATTGTTGGACATATAACAGATCATGAAAGAATAATGATGTTTCGAGCATTTTTAATGAGTAGAAATCAATTAGTAGAACTATGGGGTTATGACCAAAATTTCTTAACAGACAACAGTCGTTTTGACGAGTTAACACTAGAGCAATTAATAACTGACTTTGCAAATGTAAGAAAGTCATCTGTTAGTTTTATCGAAGCATTGTCTGAAAAACAATTAAAAATAAAAGGCTTTGCTCGACAATATGAAATTACTCTTGAAGATTTTATAAAGTCTATAATTGGTCATGAAAAACACCATATTAACATTATTAAAGAAAGATATATTTAAGTAAAAAACTGCTAACACCATGGATAATTAATTCATGTGAATTAATTACCTTTCTGCACTTGTGGAAAAGATCTCGCAAGTTTAACCGCAAAACAATCATACACAAAAGTATTGGTAACCATATAAAAAAGGATCAATACTATTGAAGATTTGCCCAATATGTTTGGAGACCTAAGAAAATAGAGAAAGCATAAATTTGAACGATTCTTGTTTCTTTACTTGAACTATTTTAATAGCAAAATATGAGTGAATTCTTAGCATATATAAATAAGATTAATATTATCAAAGAAGATACTTTTAAAGAGCTCCAAAAGTGTTTTAGACCATTGCAACTTCGTAAAAATGATTTTTTTGCTCAAGAAGGTGAACATGCTCAACATGTTGGATTCCTAAAAAAAGGAATTGTAAGAGCGTTTTTTTTAAACCAAGACGGAAAAGAATATAACAAACAATTTTTTGTAGGCCCATCAATTATTGGTGCATACACTTCATTACTTACCAAACAATCAAATAAAATAGCACAGCAAGCCTTAACAGATTGTGAAATACTTATTGCCGATTTTAAGGATATGGAAAAACTATATGATAAGTTTCATGATTTAGAAAGGTTGGGTAGAAAGATTGCAGAGTTTTATTTTTTAGAAAAAGAACAAAAAGAAATTGAAATGGCACTGCTTGATGCTGACAAAAGGTATTTAATTATGAGAGAAAAATTTCCAACTATAGAGTTGACTATTCCTCAATATCATATAGCTTCTTATTTGGGTATATCTCCAACGCAATTGAGCAGAATCAGAAGAAAATTCAATACTCACTAGTTTTCTTTACATATGTAAATGTGAGAAAGTAAATAATCATTGAAATTTGCACATAATTAAAGTGATTTCAATGTATTATCATTAAAAATATATTTATGGTAAATATTGGTTGCAAAACAATTATTACATGAATCGTATTTTGGGATATTTTTTTATTGCATTCTTTTCAATTTTTTTAGGAAGTCAAATAACGGAAGGTTATCTATTAGTTCCATATTGGAAAACATTATCTGCTACCGAATTTTATGAATACTATTCCCAATTTGGATTAATAATAGGAAGGTTTTATACCATGCTAACTATTATTGCTGCATTGCTTCCAATATACATCAGTATCTATTGTTTTTATAAGAAATCTAGCGCATTAACATATTCACTTATATCCACTTTTTTTACTTTTTTATGCATAGGACTATTCTATGTTTATTTTAAAGAAACTAATCAACAGTTTTTTGATGCAAATTTTAGTGCATCTCAATTAAAATCTGAATTAGAAATTTGGGAGTACTGGCATTGGAGTAGAGTAATTTTAGAATTTTTGGCTCTAGTTTTTTTAATCTTAACTTTTAAAATTCTAACAAATAAAAAAACTGAGGAGTATATAAAAACCTTTTAACAGATGATACAATAATGAAGTACCTATCTATATTTTTTATAGTGCTTTTAAGCATAACAACTAATGCCCAAACTATTATTGGACAATGGGAAACCTATGATGACAAAACCAAAGAGAAAAAAGCAATTATTGAGGTTTACCAAACCAATAACCACTATTTCGCCAAAATAATTAAAAGTTTTATTGGAGAAAAAAATGCCCGTTGTAAAACTTGTAAGGGAGTAAAAAAGAACGAACCAATAATTGGCTTAGTTATTATTGAAAACATCAAAAAAGATGGAGATGAATTTAATGGAGGTTCTATTCTAGATCCAGAAAATGGAGTAGTTTACAAGTGTTATTTAAAGTTAATAAATACTAATAAACTGAAAGTAAGAGGTTATCTTGGATTTTCTTTTTTTGGCAGAACTCAATATTGGATTCGGAAAGAATAATAAGGGCATAACATAACCAATTTTTATATAACCAGTACAACTTTGCATAGGAGGTGATGATGTCAATAAATAATATTGAAAAACTTGCTATGGTATTTTATATGAAATACATATTTCTCTTATTGTTGTCTGTGCATTTTTTATATTTGAAATTGTTATGTGGGAACATGTCTAATATGGCACTTACTAGCTAGTTGAACAAGTAAAAAAATATAATGCAACAAGAGTTTAAAAAATATTTAGAGTCTTATCTCAAATTATTTCCTGATTTAGGCTCGGAGGAATTGGCTTTTTTAAGTTCATATTTAACAATTGAAAAATATAAGAAAAAGGAGTTTTTATTTACTAGAGGAGAAGTTCAAAAAGACATTGGATTTGTATGCAAGGGACTCTTAAGAAGATATTATATTAATGAAAAAGGGAATAAAATAACCACTGGTTTTATAAATGAAAACAAATATGCAACCGATTATCCTGCTTTTATAAGGCAAAAACCATCCAAGTATTTTATTGAATGCCTTGAACCATCTATACTCATAAAATTACCTTATGATAAAATTCAAGAGGGCTTTGGCAAGTTTAAAACTAGTGAAATGTATGGCAGACTAATAGCTGAATATGTATTGACTGTACAGACAGATAGGGTTGAGAGTTTTTTATTCAAAAATGCTGAAGAACGGTACCTTGATTTTATTGAACACAACAAAGATATTATCAATAGAATTAGTCTATCTCATTTAGCATCGCACCTAGGAATAGAACGGCAATCATTAAGTAGAATTAGAAGTAAGCTCGCTAAAAAATAATTTTGTCACAAATGTGTCAGGTAAAACATAGCAGTATATCGCATTTTTGCAGTATTAATTTTAAAGAATTGTAAAAATGACTTCAAATAAAAAAATAATAAAACTTATCTTAATCATACCTATTCTATTTTTTGGATTAATTACCAGTGGTCAAAATGTAAAGGTTAAAACTTCTATACATACAACTGTTCAAGAACAAACAAATAGGATTTTTGATAGCCTTGTAACCATCCGTCGTGATTTTCATATGAATCCTGAAGTGTCAGGAAAAGAAAAACGAACGTCAGAAAAGATTGCAGCATATTTATTAGCATTGGGACTTGAAGTTAAAACAGATATTGGAGGCTATGGAGTTGTTGGAATCTTAAATACTGGTAAAAAAGGAAAACGCATTGCATGGAGAGCAGATATGGATGCAATGCCATCAGATATTGCTGATGTTGTAGATTTTCCATCAAAAAAAGAAGGGGTAAGGCATATTTGTGGGCACGATGTGAATATTACAATTGCACTTGGAATAGCAAATGTAATGGCTAGCCAGAGGGAGAAACTAACGGGCATAGTCTATTTTATATTTCAACCTTCCGAAGAAAGATATACGGGGGCAAAAGCAATGATTGACGACGGCTTGTTTGATATGATTAATCCAGATGAAATTTATGGTTCGCACATAGGGCCTATGCCAGCAACTGTTATTTCTACTAAACCTGAATGGATGTTTGCAGATTATAAAACCGTTAAAATTTCATTTAAAAATTCAAGTAAAAATGAAGCAATTATAGCCTATAGCAAAAAACTTATTATGGACCTTCAAAATGTTGCGCCAGATAGTAAGTTTTGGAATCCTAATAACTTGGGAGATCCAGATATAGGTCTTGGAAACCCAAACACTATTTTTAAGAATTATCTTTTTGTAAATCAAAAAAGTTTTAATGTTGTGGAAACAGATAAGGAAATAGCTATAGAAGCTTATATTGGATCTAGTGTAATGGAAAAATTAGATTCGGTAATACCACAATTTAAAAAAGATATTAGGAACTCTAAATATGCAAAAAAACTTATTGATGTTGAATATTCTTTTGAAAGAGCAAATTTATACAATGATAAAAATTTAACCAAAAATTCTTTGGCTCATATAGCTCAGATTTATGGAAAGGAAAATATAATTCTTTTGTATGGAGAAATGCCTGATTATAGAGGAGATGACTTTGCTTATTTTCAAGAACATGTACCCGGTGTATATTTTTATTTAGGTGGTTCAAATTTTCAAAAAGGAATAATTTCAATGCCACATGCACCTAACTTTCAAGTTGATGAAAATTGTATTAAAACAGGGGTAAATTATTTTTCATCATTGATAATTGAAAGACTTTTTAATTGAAAAAGAATAATTGTCAAGATAATGTATAAAAATAGAGACCTGTTTTTGTAGGTGGTTCAACTTATAAATGCATGTTTTTGAAGTTGCCTAACACAAATAATGTTGTATAATAATGACTAAAAGGCATTAATAACCGTACTGTTATCATGTTTTATTATTTGTGTCTTTTTTTAGAATAAGATAGCGTTGTTTTTTTGGTAGGCGGTAATATAGTTCTGGTAGGAAGCACTATAGTTCTAGTAGGAAGCACTATAGTTCTGGTAGGAAGCAATATAGTTTTGGTAGGAAGCACTATAGTTTTGGTAGGCGGCAATATAGTTCTGGTAGGCGGCAATATAGTTTTGGTAGGAGGCAATATAGTTTTGGTAGGAAGCACTATAGTTTTGGTAGGAAGCAATTGTCAGTTTCTATAAACGACCTTAGTTCTAATGATAGTAAGGGATATGATCATAATCTGTTAAATTAGTTTTAGATATTAAAAAGCAATTTATGTATTGATTTTAAAGACTGTGCTAAGTGTTTTTGGCACTTTTTGCTTCTATGGGCTATAAATTATTTTTACTTTACATATAGTACTTATAAGTTTGATATCATGAAGATTTAAAAGAAACGGATATATTAAAATTTCAAATTTATAGGTTTTCTGTATTGCATGCATATTCTTCTAATTGTTGGCTGTATGTTTTTTTATATTTGAGATAGCTATGGAAGAGATAAATATGATGTGGTGTTTGTTTGATAGTTATGTGTAATTTAAAAAAGAAATGAGAATAGTAATTGATTATAATAAAGCAAAGGGTAAAACAAAAAAGAAGTCAATAATAGCAAGTATTGTAGAAATATTCTTGAGCTATCATCTTGCAGGGAACTACTACGGTGAGAGTTTTGATTCAATTTTTGTGGAGTTTATTGAGAACCCAAAACCAACCAAGAAATTTAAAAGACGCATACTTTATGGAAATATAGCAGAAATAGAAGTACTTCAAACTTTTACCTATACTGATAACGTAACAGTTTTAGAATTCAAAAAAATATTTGATGCTTTTATGGATGCATTGGTCTATTTAGATGAAATAAAACTTGAAGATTTTAATAATAAAGAATTCTTTAAGGATTTAAAAATGCTTGAAGATAAGTTTCCTATAAATGAAAAAGAGCTAGTAGAAATCAGAAAAAAAAGTAAGGAAATAGAATCTAAAATTTATACAAGTCGAAATAATAACGCAGCTTTTGATAAAAGACAACAAGCAAAACAAATTCCGTTTAGAGAGCTTGTACTATCACAAAACGAACTGGTTCCTACGAATAGAAAAAAAACCTTGCCAATTTCGATTCAAGGAGATTTTATGACTCGATATATTCGTAATGAAGCAAGAAAATTAAAGTTTAAAGGGCAGTATCATACCGTTACTATAACGCTTAACGATAATTATAAAATAAAAAAAGGAACAGAAGGCTTAACTATATTAGTACCTTTTGATTTAGAGAAGTACAAGGAAGTTTATCCCAATTTTGAGGTAGATCTACCATTAAAAAAAACTATTCCAAATGACAATGAACAAGAGGTTAACAATTTTTTATCTAAATTAATAATAGATGCTTTAAAATATGCTAAGAGCGAAAACATTTATTTACCCATAGATGAACTGATTGAAATTATAGAGAAGTTTCGAGAAAGTAATTACAAATTTGAATGGTATCATAAAAGTAGATTATTTAAAGACCTTGGTGTTAAAGCGAGGCTTCATTGCAAACTAACGAATCATAATTTTTCTTTGGACTTTGTGCTAATGAAAGGAAATAAAGAAGTTTTTAGAAAAAAAATCCACCAAAGTCATCCTTGGCATGAAGGATGGAGAAATTATTACGAAGATATAATCTTAGAAGACAATCACTTAGTAGTAACCAGACAATACGCAGGAAAATCTATTTTTAAGATAAGTTCAAAGGAAATATTGGAGATAGTAGCAAAGCCATGAAATAATATTCTTAAAATAAAAAACTGCATAACTTTAATGTAAAACTATAAAAAGGTTAGAAGTATATTTCTTGTTGGTTACAAACAGTAAATAGAATAATGGCTGTAACACAATTAAAATTTAAAGGTCTTTATAAAAACGTAATATATGAACAAATTAGCCTTTACTATTATTCTATTCTTTCCATTATTTTTATTTTCCCAAAACTGTGATTGTGAATCTAATTTTAATTGGGTAAAAAAAACATTTGAAGAAAATGATGCTGGATTCTCTTATGTAATTGAAAATAAGGGAGAAGAAACTTATAAAAAACACAACGAGTTATTTCTAAAAAAGGTAAAGCAGATTAGCACATTGGATAGCTGTATAGCAACTATACAGGAGTGGCTTACTTTTTTTCGCTCTGGTCATGTTTCAATTAATACATTGTATAATGAACCTAGTAAAAACACGTCTATTGATATAAGCAACGAAGCAATAATTGAACGATATAGAGGGACTGAAAAAATAGATATTGATCTAACGGAATTTACGACATACCTAGCATCTAAGAGCAAAATGGATTATGAAGGTATTTGGACTTCCAGTTCGTATAAAATGGGAGTAAGAAAAATTGGAAACAACTACGTAGGATTTATTATTGAAGCTGACGGAGTATATTGGACCAAAGGGCAAATTAAATTCATAATAAAAGGAGATAACTCTTCGGTATATTATATGAAAGATCATTCTAAGCAGACTTTTACTAGTACAGCCCTTATGGGTAATAATTATTTACAAATGGGTTTTATTACACTTAAAAGATTGAGCCCTAAGTATAGTAGCAACCCTAAGATTGAGAATTATCTGAAATCAATTTCTGCCAATAAACCTTATTTTGAAATTATTGATAAGGAAACAACTTATTTAAGAATTCCAACATTTTCTGGTTCCGAGAAGAAGGATATTGATAGTGTTATTAAGGCTAATAAAGAATTGATCTTAAAAACTCCAAATCTAATTATCGATATTAGAAATAATGGAGGAGGAAGTGACCGTAGTTATAAAGAGTTGTTGCCCATACTGTATACAAATCCTATACGAACTGTTGGAGTTGAATTTCTTTCTACACCACTAAATAATCAACGTATGTTAGATTTTATTAATGAGCCTAAATATGATTTTGATGAAAAAGAAAAAAAATGGGCACAAGAGTCTTATAATAAATTAGCAAAGCAAGAAGGCAAATTTGTTAACCTAGATACAACCATTGTTGAAACAACGTCTTATGATACCATCCACTCATTTCCCAAAAATATAGGGGTTATTATTAATGAAAATAATGGTAGTACTTCCGAACAATTTTTATTAGCAGCTAAACAAAGTAAGAAAGTTAAATTATTTGGAACAACCACAGCGGGTGTATTAGATATTTCTAATATGTATTTTATAAAATCGCCTTGCAAAGAGTTTCAGCTAGGGTATTGTTTATCTAAAAGCATGAGAATTCCTGAAATGACCATTGATAACAGAGGAATTCAGCCAGATTATTATATAGACAAAAGTATTCCAAAATATGAATGGACAGCATTTGTAACCAAATTATTGACTAAGTAAAGTAGTTGCAAATAACTAAACATTACTATGGTTGGTACAACTGAATATAGACAAGGTGCCAACCATATTAAGTGAAAATTTTTAGGTTTTAAGAAATACTCTTGTAATTGTTTTGGGAAAGCTTACATTGTACAGTGGTTAATACTGAATTAATTAAAGTGAAAGGACTTGAAATCATAAAAGATTATTACAAACCGATTCAGCCAACTGTTAAAACTGGCGATACGGAAGTAATTTATCAAGAAATTGAACCTGATAAAGAAATAGAAAATTTGGTGTATTGTTTTTGGCAACTCAAAACACAAAAGTCGCTAGATCAGGATTTTGTTTATAGTGTGGTTTCAGACGGGTGTATCGATATTTTTTTTGAGCATAAGCAAGCATCCGAAAGTTTTGTAATGGGGTTTTGCAGGAAGTATACAGCGTTCTCTATAGGCAAAGAGTTTAATTATGTAGGAATTAGATTTTTACCTTCTGCCTTTCCTCTTTTGTTTGAAGTGGATGCTAAAACGTTGAGTAATAAATCACAAGAATTGAAACAGATTTTGCCTAAATTTTCAGATTGGATTGCAGCTACAATGCTATCATCAGAAGGGTTTGATACTATAGTGAAAGATTTAAATCGGAAATTGATAGATTTGGCAAATAAACAAGACTTTAAGTATGACCAGCGCTTTTTCAATTCATTAAATCTTATTTTCCAAAAGAATGGCTTTTTGGATACAGAAAAAGATCTAAATACAGGGCTAAGTCCTAGACAACTTCGTAGAATTTTTAATTTCTATATCGGGACAACAGCAAAAAGTTTTAGTAATGTTGTTCGTTTTCAGTATATTTTAAATGCAAAACCTTCAAGACAGAGCCTAAAGGAGAGTAAATTGTATTTTGATGTTGGATTCTTCGATCAAGCGCATTTTATTAAAAACTTTAAAAGATTTTACGGTGTAACACCTTCCGAAGCTTTCCAATAGATTTTGTCCGATTTTTACAATTCAGTAAAAATGTCTCATTCTAAATTTGTACTAACAAAAATATAGATAATGAGGACATTATTATTAACCGTATTCTTTCTAATTGTAAGTTGGATGAATGCACAAACAATATATAAAATGAAATTTAACGCTGGAATAGTTACTGAAAAACTAAGTGAAACTAAAGATTTTTATACAAATATATTGGGTTTTGGTGTAGGTTTTGAAAACGAATTCTATATCCTGATGCATACACCTGACCAATCATCTGAAATCAGTTTTTTAAAACCCAATCATCCCAGTCAGAAACCAATTTTTCAATCACCTTTTAATGGCAAAGGAGTTTATTTAACAATTGAAGTTGAAGATGTAGATACCGTATATAAAGAATTAAAAGAAAAAGGAGTTGTAATGGAATTTGGAATTAGAGATGAACCTTGGGGAGATAGACATTTTGCTATTATTGATCCAAACGGTATTGGAATTGATATAGTAACGTATACGATACCTGAAGAAGAATAAACAAGAGCTTTACTTATTAAAAGCTTATTTGAGTATTCTAAAGATATTGTTTTGTTTTAGATTTAATATGTTTTTATATTTATAATCTCCTAAATAAAAATGAATTGTCTAAGTTTATTTTGCTTATTTACATATATTTAGACAGGAGAATTATGGGCTTGTGTACAGATTCTCCTTGATATTAATTTTGAAGTATGAAAATATTTGATGCTCATTTCCATATCATAAATCCGCAATATCCATTGTTTGAAAATAATGGATACTTACCACCAGATTTTACAATTAAGAATTATAAAGAGGAAACCGAACACCTAGAAATTGTGGGAGGAGCAATTGTTTCTGGCTCATTTCAGAAGTTTGATCAAAAGTATTTAATAGATGCTCTTAATAAGTTTGGAACAGGCTATTTTGGAGTTGCTAATATTCCATTAGAAATGAACCATGATGAGTTAAACCAACTAAAGCAATCTAATATAGTTGCTGTTAGGTTTAATCTTAAACGTGGAGGTTCTGAGAGTATTGATAACCTTGTTAAATTATCAAACCATCTTTTTGATACCTATAATTGGCATACAGAACTATATGTGGATAGTAAAGATTTAAAAATGCTAAAACCAATACTCATGGAAATTCCACAATTTTCTATTGATCACCTTGGGTTATCTAAGAGCGGAATAAAAGAATTGTACTATTGGGCAGAAAAAGGTGTAAAAATTAAGGCAACAGGCTTTGGAAGGATAGATTTTAATCCTTTAGCTGTTATGAAAAAAATATATAGTATTAATCCAAAATCCTTAATGTTTGGAACCGATTTGCCATCTACTAGAGCAGCAACTCCATTTACAATAAAAGATGTAGAACTCATAAAAGATAATTTTACAGAACCAGAACAGCAAAATATATTTTATAAGAATGCTGAAGAATGGTATGTAAAAAATTAAGGTAATAGTGCGTTTTAAAAAAAACAATGACAAGAAGAGAAGCAATAAAACGAGAGGTATAGCTGCTTTAGTATTTACTTTACCGTTACCATTTGGAAGTTGAAAAAAATGCTTAGGAAGAGTTTTACGTATTGATAAAGTAAAAATTGTATTGATGGTTTTGCATTTTCATATTTATGGATAGTTTTACCCTATTTTAGTTCAAAGTTTATAGATTTTTTGCATGTGTATTCTTCTGATTGTTGTCTGTATGTTTTTTATATTTAAGGTAGCTATATTGGAAATAAACGTGAAATGGTGTTTGTTTTATTATTGTATGTCTGCAGGAAATAAGGTTTCTCTAGCAATTCTTTAAAAAAAATATCAGACGCGCTAGGCAACTATTTGAATGATAGTTACGTCTGTATAGGTGTATAGGAACTTTATGTTCGGTAACCAATAAGTTTGTAAACTATGTTAGAAAATCCAAAAGTAAATATCAAAATTAAACTTGCAGCCTTATGGACATCGGTATTGTTTTGTTATATCTATGGTGATTATTTTGAGTTATATGCCCCTGGAAAAATAGATAGTCTTGTAACGGGTGAGAATACCTTAGATAGCCCAACCAAGTTATTGATAGCATCCATTGTTTTGGCAATTCCTGCAATAATGATAGCGTTATCAGTTATTTTAAATCCAAAAATTAACCGAATCCTAAATATTATTTTCGGGATCGTATTTACACTTATAATGATGCTTATAGCAATTAACTCTTTAACTGCTTGGTATAGTTTTTATGTTTTTCTAGCAGTTTTAGAAAGCCTAATTACAATTTTAATAATATGGTACGCTTGGAAATGGCCAAAGAAATAATAGAAAAAGAATAACTTTAAGTATATAACTATGACACCAAGAAATAAAACAGCTAGAGTAGCTGGCATATTCTATTTAGTGCTTATCATAAGTGGAATAATTAACCTTGTATATATTCCTTCCCAGTTGATCGTTTGGAAAAGTGCTTCAAAAACACTTGATAATATTACCAGTTCTGAATTGTTGTTTAGATTAGGAATTGTTAGTGGTATTATAACCTTTTTAGCTTTCCTGTTTTTACCTTTGGTTTTGTACAAATTATTACATGAGGTAAATAAAGTTCAGGCTAAGCTTATGGTGATTTTTGTACTGGTAAGTATACCTATTTCTTTTATGAATATCTTGAACAAGTTTTCTGTTTTAACACTAATCAATAAAGCAGATTATTTGGAGAAAATGGGAAGTACAGAATTGCAGACTCAGGTGATGTTGTCTCTTGATCAGTATAATAACGGAATTGAAATATCGCAAATATTCTGGGGGCTTTGGCTATTTCCTTTTGGGTATTTAGTGTATAAATCGGGTTTCCTTCCTAAACTTCTAGGGATTCTGTTAATGGCTGGTTGCTTTGGATATTTGATAACTTTTTTTGGTGGCTTTTTGTATTCAGGTTTTAATGGTACTATTTTATCTGATATTGTTGGAATACCGGCTTCAGTTGGAGAAATAGGGATCTGTTTGTGGCTTTTAATAATGGGAACCAATAAGCTGAGTTTTGGAAAAAAGGTTAGTTAGGTGGTGCTGTTTTTCTGTGCTGGCTGAGATAAAAAATAAACTAAAAGTATTGATTACAACAACCGCAAAGCTTCCTTTTTACTCAAAGGTTGTAATTCTGTTTTTGCTACAAAATCTATTACCCATTTTGGATTGGTTCTGCTGTATTCTCGCAATACCCATCCTATGGCTTTGTTGATAAAAAAATCTTTTGATCCCAATAGTTGATTTATTGTAGAGGCTAAAAATTGTGTATCCATTTGGTCTTTGGCTTTTAGCTGATAGAGCAAGCAACAACGTTGCAACCATATATTTCCTGATGCTATCCATTTGGCAGTAATAGGGTCTCTTTGTTCAGGGAATTTTATGAAATAAGCAACGATAAGCTTTGTTGCGATAAAATCTATAGTATCCCACCAGGAGTTATGAGTAACCATATATTCTAAAAGTTCACAATCTTCTTTCTGAAATGTACTAGTATATTTAAAGAGTAGCTCTTGAGCAAAAAGATGATAGTCTCGTTGTGGTTTTTCCCAGAGTAAGGTTATGAGTTTGGTAATATCTTTTTTCTCGGGTAAATATGTTTTTACTAAAAAAGGTTTTTGTGCTAGTCTACGTTCAGGAGTTTTCATACCGTAATATTCAAACTTACCGCGCATATAGGCTTTTTGTTGTGCTGCAATAGTTAGATTTCCGCTTTTTTGAAACTCGGTACTTAGGGTGTTGATATAGTCTTGCATTGTTATAGTTCTTCTAAAGCTAGGTTATAATCGTATTGTAGATCTTCGTGTAGGCTAGTGATGCTCTTTTTTATAAGCGTTAATTGGCGTTGGTAAAGGTTTACCAATTGTACACTTCCAGACATAGAGGGCCTTATGTATTTTAGTTCACTACAAAAATGGAGTAATAGTTCAATTTCTGTTTCTTTCTTTTTGGAATAACGAATGTATTTTTTAGTATTCCGTAATATCTTACGAATACTCTTTTTCATAAAATAGTAGGTCTTAGTGTTGATTTCACTAAACTCTTGTGTGATTTCTGTTTTTATGCCTGTTATATATCCTGTTTCGTTATCTGCTTCATAAAGTAAATAGGTAAGGAGTTCCTTATTTTCTTTTTTAAACTTAGATAGTGCTAAGCATATGTTTAACAGTTCCTCAGAAGAACGATGTCCTAATTCTTGTTTTAATTCTCTTACTGTAGCTGCTTTCATGTGTGAAATATAGTAAAAAAAGAAAAGTTAAAGAGGAAAAAAATAAAGAGAGAATAAGTTAAGAAGATAAAAAGTACTATTATAGTATAGCACTATTCAATAATAGTTCTAAATGTTAAATTTATTCTTGGCATTGTTGTTTTTTTTGTTGGTGGTAACCGATGTAACCAATGCGTTTGTGTTGTACCTTTCATGAGCAATAAACTTCCTTTTTCTAAGACTAGCGAAACCGTTTGTTTACTTTCTTTATGTTTAAAAGAAAATTTACGTTCTGCGCCAAAAGTTAGTGAAGCAATGGTAGTATCTTTTCCTAGTTTTTTTTCATCATCGCTATGCCAAGCCATGCCTTCGTCTCCAGAATGATAAAGATTGAGTAAACAGGAGTTAAAAACGGTACCCGAAATATCTTCAACCAGTTTTTTTAATGCTATGAGTTCTGCTGTCCATGTTAATGCTACTTTGGTAGTATTGGAGTAGGTATAGTCATAGTTATGATCTCCATACCAAGCTACCTTTCTTTTGGTAATAATTTTCTTTCCAAAAATAATGGCTTCATCATTTTTCCACGCTATTGTTTCCAGTAACGTTTTAAAATACTGTTGCGCTTCTATAGTATTTAAAATAGCCCCATGGTAGGTTACTTCCCCATCATAAGGCAATAGATTGTTGTTGTTATCAGTATTAAATAAGTCCATCTTTCCACAATTTATAAGCATTTCTCATGCAATGTCCACAAGGACGATAGCCATTACTTAGCGCATCTTTTTTGTTCTTAAAAAACACTCTATTTTCTTTTTTCATTCTCTTCCCAGATTTACAGCTTAAAGTACCATAAATTTTTAATTTAGAGTTTCCTCCATATGCAATTTCAGAATTCTTTATCTTTTTAAATACAATGGTAGTACTTATGTCAACGTGTTTTACCATAATTAACTAGTAGCATCATGAAAAATAATACCTAACGTATGTCGTTCTCCACTATGTACTTCACTAACACCATGCTTCATAGGTGCTCTATAATATCCTTTTACACCTTTTATAGGGCGAAAATTAGTAGTAAAGATAAGCATATCTCCCTTTTTGGGAGAAAGTACTATGGCTTTAGTTTGTGCTCTTGGTATCTGTTGTGTTAATACAAATTCGCCTCCAGTATAATCTGTGTTTGCTTCATTTAAGAAAACTACGGTTTGCAGTGGAAAATAGATATCGCCGTATAAATCTTGATGGAGCGTGTTAAAACCACCTTTATTGTATTTAAGTATTAATGGGGTAGGTAGTAGTTGATTGTTATTATGACATTGGTTTTGTAACTCTTGTAGTGTTGTTGGAAATGTAGTATTAGTTTTAAGCGCTTTCATCCAGAGGTTTGCTATTGGAGCTAATTTTGGGTAGAGCGTCTCTCTAATAGTTTGAATGATTTTTGGAAGAGGGTATTTATAATATTTATAAGCACCTTTTCCAAACCGATACCGCTCCATGATTACCGTTTTGCGATATAATGCATCGGCAGTAAAATTGGTAATAAGATCTTGACATTCTTGTGAATTAAGGATATTAGGTACAATTGCATATCCTTTCTGATTGATTTCTTCTGCTATTACTTGCCAATCTATTTGATTTAGTTTGTTTTTTATAATCTTCATGATGTAGCAGTACTAGTTTGTGCTACTTCCCATCCAATTATGGCTGTTTTTCTAGTTGTTCCCCACATATATCCTCCAAAAAGTCCAGAGGATTGTATAACTCTATGGCAGGGAATTAAAAAGGCTATTGGGTTATTCCCAATTGCAGTACCCACAGCTCTAGCAGCATTTGGATTCCCGATCTCTTTAGCAATATCACCATATGTAGCAAGAGATCCCATTGGAATTTTTAATAAGGCTTCCCATACTTTAAGTTGAAAATCGCTGCCTTTTAAGTGCAGTTTTATTTCATTTAATTTTGACCAATCTTGAGTGTATATTTGTATCGCATTTTCTTGAAAAGCATCACTTTTATTGGTAAAAACAGCATTTGGAAATTGTTGTTTTAAGTTTGATAGACTTTGTGATTTTTCATCTACAAAGCTTATATGACAGATTCCTTTTATTGTGGAGGCAATTAGAATTAATCCAAATTTACTTTGATAAAAAGTGTAATTAATACTAGTATTCGCTCCCTTGTTTTTGTACTCTCCAGGAGTCATACCTTCAATATTAACAAACAAGTCATGCAATCTTCCTGATCCAGAAAGGCCAGTTTCATGCGCAATATGAGTTAAAGAATTTTCTTGGCTCAGTATTTTTTTTGCATATTTAACGCTTATAAATTGTAGAAACTTTTTGGGACTTACTCCTGCCCAATCTGTAAATAATTTTTGAAAATGGAAAGGGCTCAAATGTACCTTTTCTGCAATTTCTTCCAGACTGGGTTGATTTTTAAAATTATCTTGAATATAGCCAATAGCAATTGCTATTCTGTCGTAATTAATTTGTTCTTGAGTTTTCATAACCAACTATTAAACTACAAAAATAATGGCAATGAGTATTGATAACAACCCGAAACTTGTGGTAATTTACTAAACAGCGCTATTCAGTTTTTTAAATGCAAATTTTGGAGCTATTCTACTTATCCAGTACAATAGTTTTACTTTACCAATTTTTATTTCTTCCTTTTTGTTCTCGATACTGGTTATCATTTCATCTATAGCGTCAGAAGTACTTATGGCAAAACTTGGGGCATTACCTTTGTGCCATGGAGTATCTACAGCAGGGAAAAGTACTTCAATAACAGCAATTGGTGTTGTTTTTAATTGACTACGGAGTACTTGCGTAAAGGCATGTAAACCAGATTTTGTTGCGTTATATATCGGGTAACTTACTTTTGGGGTGTACACCAATCCTGTAGTAATGTTTATTATTTTTGGGTTTTTATTTTTTAGGATTATTGGAATAAAAATTTTGGAAAGTACAATAGGTGCAATAAAATTAGTTTGTATTTCTATTTCCGATTTTTTAATCATTTCTGGATCATCTTTAAAATTAGTTTGATGAACGATAGCAGCGTTATTGATTAAAATATTACATTTTGGATGGTTATTTGTAATCCATTTTTCTAATTGTTTGCACTCTTCAGTCTTAGAAATATCGCATTGAAAATAGCTTAGTTTTGGATGTTTCTTTTTTGCTTTTTCTAGTTTGTCTAATGAACGCCCGCAAATAAGTACAGTATTGTTTTGTGCAATAAGACGCTCTGCTAATTCTAATCCTAATCCAGAACTTCCTCCTGTAATAAGTATGGTGTTGTTTGTAAGTATCATATGTTATTTTTTTATGATACAAAGAAATTACAAACAAGTAAGTTACACATTGATCTATGTTAAGTAGGCTAAAGAAGTCATTCTTTTAGATTGGTCTATGTTTTTTAATATTAAGGATAAGGTCTTAAATGTTTTGATAAATTATTGGATGCTCTTGCAACAGAAAATTTGAAGTGGAATACTATCGGAATTATAGATTGTTTACCTATTTTTGGTTCCATATGGGAGGTTATTCCTATAATTATATTGGTATTTATGTGTTAATAGCTGTAGTGGTAAGCGGTTATATTTGTAATGAAAAATGTAATTCTTACTCAAAGCTTATTTTGGGAAATCTTATAAGACAAAACTGTTATAATAATATTAATTTTTGTGTATTTCTTTTAGTTAATACTTTAAAATGTTAACTTTAAGATAGATATGGGCTAGATGGCTAAAAATAAAGCAATAAAATTTTATTTGTTTTTTCTATTGTTCTGCTGTGCATTTGTTTCTTTTTCTCAAATGGATAGTTTAACAATTGATGCTAATATAGAACTGGGCTTAAAGAATATTAGAACGGATAGTGAAAGAGCAGCTGAAATTTTTGAAAAAGCAATAAAAGATGCAAATGCAATAAACTATAAAAAGGGGAAAGTAGATGCTTTAATAAATTTGGGCTTTGTGATTGCTTGTAGAGGAGGAGCTGAAAATTATAAAACAGCAATGAGCCTTTTAGAAGAAGCACAAAAGATAGCTATTGAAATTGAGTATAATAAGGGCACAGGAATGAGCTATTTACGAGAAGGTGTTGTTTACTTTTTTAAAAATGAATATAGTAAGGCTGTAGAGAAATATCTAGAATCAATAGTGTACTTAGAAAAAGCTAAAGACACCTTTAACCTTATTGGTACTTACCAAAATTTAGGCTTGGTGCATTCCCAAGCGGAACAGTTTAAAAATGCATTGGCTAATCATAAAAGTGCTTTGTTTTTAGCTGTAAAAAGCAATGATAGTACTAAGGTTGTAACCATAAATCTAAATATCGGATGGTCTTATTATGATATGAAAAACTATAACAGTTCATTATCTCATTTTAAGGATTTACTTGCTACCAAGGAATCATGGATGACAGCGGAGCAGGTTATTAATGTAAATGCAGGAATATCCTCTTGCTTATTACGCTTAAAAAAATACGATGAGTCCTTAAAGCATGGATATTTAAGTGAGAAGTTATTGGAACAAGGACAATTCTCTATTTATAGGATAAAGACGGTTGTTTTTCTTAACGTTGGAGAGGCTAATCTGGAGCTGAACAACTTAGATATTGCAGCACAATACTTTGATAAAGTGGAACAAATTTTAGCAACCAACTATGATACGTTCTATAAAATGCTGTTAACTAAAAATTTAGCAAAACTTAATAATAAAAAAGGAAATTTTGAAAAAGCATATCATCATTCCGAATATTATAATGTGTTACGCGATAGCATTAGAGGAGAGAAAAACACTAAGATAATAGCAAATATAACTGGGAAATATGAGGCTGAGAAAAAGAATAAATTATTAATTGCCCAAGAAAACAAAATATTAAAACAAAGTAGGGTTAAGAATGAATTTATAGCATTGTCCATTGCCCTTATAGTGAGTATGATTTATATGGTTGTTTTTTATAGACAACGTCAAAAAACAAAGAATAAAGAAATAGAAGGAATACTAATTAAAAACAAATTTGATCAGTTAAAATCGGTTATTCAAGGAGAAGAAAAAGAAAGAAATAGACTTGCTAAGGAATTGCATGATGGAATAAATGGAGATTTAGTAGTAATAAAACACAAAATTGCTTCTATGGATACCTTAAATCTTATTCCAGAAAACATTGATAAGATAATATCTGCTATAAATTTACTAGATGATACTTGCGATCAGATTAGGAATATATCTCATAATCTAATTCCGCCAGTTTTAATAAATTATGATCTTATAAAATCGGTAAACTTGCTGTGTAAGCGAACATCAGAATACAATGGATTAGAGTTAAGTTTTCAACATTTTGGGAGAACACCAAGACTAGAAATAATGGTAGAAACTGCTATTTACAGAATTATACAAGAGCTTATTACTAACGTTGTTAAACATGCACAAGCCACTGAGGGACTGGTACAAATAAATAACCATGACGATAAAACATTGAATGTAACGGTAGAAGATAATGGAGTAGGATTTGATTTGGGAAAAGAAAATACAGGAATTGGTCTTAAAAATGTTAAATCTAGGTTTACATTTCTGGATGCGGAATATTTTACGGAATCAGATACTAATGGAACAACAACCTCTTTTACATTGCATTTAGATCATGCTTAAAACAACGGTTTTAGGGAGTATAGGTTTAGGCAAAGATAGGCCGTAATAAAACTAGGTCTGTTACTTTAGCTTTTTTCGGATTCTACTTAACGATTCTGGCGCGATACCAAGGTAAGAAGCGACAATGCTTTGTTTTACTCGTTTTTCTAAGTCAGGATAACGGGTTAAAAAACTTTGATATCGTTTTTCGGCACTAAACAGTAAAAACTCCCGTTCCCGCTCTTCTTTTGCTAAAAAACCTTTTTGAGTTAAGCTTAATAAAAAAACATTCCAACAGGGGTCTTCAGCAAACAGAGCATTAAATTTAGAATAACTAACGATTTCAATAGTGGAATCTTCTAAGGCTTCAATATTTAAATAAGAAGCTCTGTTTTGTAAAATAGCACTATAGGAACTTATAATACTATTTTTAAGAAAAAATGCTTTGGTGAATTCAATACCATTGTCATCTGAATAATAAAACCGAAATAGGCCCGAATTTATGTGTGCTATAGTTTTAGGATAGCTGCCAGCTTTTATAAAGTGTGTCCCTTTTTTCAACGTTTGTGTTGTAACCAATCTGGCAAATTTCTCCTGTTGCGCTATTGGTATTGTAGCTACCTTTTTTATGGTTTCAATAAAACTATTTTCATCTGACATCTAAAAGAATAGTATTTTAATTGCAGGGCGATAGCCCAAAAGAGTTTAATTCCTCGACGTTTGCGTCGAAATAAAAAAGGAACTCTTGTTTAATATCTCGTGCCCTTGGGTCGAGGTTATTTATTTAAAAAGATACAAGATACGTTCTTGAGTATCTGGTCTTCCAATAATATTATTAGCATAATCTTTTTTGTAATTAAGAGTACCTTTTTTGATATAGCCTTCTGCAAAAGGAATACAAGCTGCCCAGGATCCAGAATCTTTACAATTGTTAAGATCTGTGATTTTTACAACAGTATGATTTTCTACAATAATAACCGCATGCTTGTATTCTTTTGCTGTTAGTAAAGCAGATTTAATATTCTCTTTTGTAATTATTATTGTTTTGTCAGCATTTGCTTTTGCCGATTCTTTAAAAGATATGATAGGTGTTTTACCAGTAATATCTTTATTCTCAAGCGTATTAACATCATCTAAAAAAGCAAGAATAGGAGATGCTGCTAGTTTTTCTTTCTTTTTTGCTTTTTCATCAACACAACTAATAACTAGTGCTGTAATAAAAATAAAAAGGATAGATTTTATAAGGTACTTGTTCTTCATGATGTTGCTTTATATAAGTGTTAATACAATATAGAAATAAATATTGATTTATGATACAGGTAATACTTCCTTCTTCTATTCTTATTGAATGATAAGCGTTCTTGAAGGTTCTCTTCCATGTCCTTTAATATGGATAGTGTCTTTTTTAAAACTAGCTGTAGCAAAAGAAGTACTATCTTTAGTATCTACCATTCCTTTAAAGGTAAGGTAATGGACTCCATTTTTTTCGACATAAGCACCAGCATGATTATGACCATTGAAAAACAATTTTACACAATTGTAGTCTTTAATTAGCGCTATAAACTGTTCTCTGTTCCAAATATTATGCAAATCCACAGGATAAATTGGAAAATGGCAATAGAAACCTACTTTTTCGTTGTTTTTTGTGGCTAAGTCTAGCTCTGTTTTCACCCAGTGCAATTGTGTGTTGCTAAGACCACCATTCCATTTTTTTACATAAGGAAGGCTGTCTTTTTCTAAACTACGGAATAGCGAATCTGTTTGTTTAATTTTTAAGGAATCTAAAGCGCCATATTTACTAAGATCATTACCGTCTAACACAATAAAACGCCAGTTGTTTTTAGTAAAACTATAATACCTCTTTTTTAGATTTAGTTTATCAAAAATTAAAGGTTTTAAAGAATCTGCAACCTTAAAATCATGATTTCCTAAAACATGGTGCTTTTCAAATTTTAATTTATTCCATATCGGAACAACAGAATCATAACTGCTAAAATCTTTGTCAATAAAATCACCAAGATGAATAGTATAGCTTAGTTTTTCTTTGTTAAGTTGTGTTATAGCATTGCGAAGCCTGTTTGGAGATTTTTTATAATAACGATCCCATTTGATATCACAATTGCAGTATTGACAATCGGAGATGATACCAACTTCAAAATTAGAAGTTGCAAGTTTTTTTTCTTTTTTAGAATTACAACTTGTTATTATAATAAGAAATGCAGTTAGGAGTATTATCTTTTTCATTGTTATTATTATAGTTATTAATAGAGTAAATATACATAAAATAACAATGCAATTGTTTGTTGAAAATAAGGACTGTTATTTAGTTTTTTCCTCCTTAACTCTTTAGTTTTTTTATTCTTTACTTATGCCTCTACCAATCAATAGGTTGATAGTCCTTTAAGAACTTTCCACACCAGTGTTTTCCTGTGTTAATACCATCAATTAGGGGATCTAGAACTCTAGCTGCTCCATCTACAATATCTAATGGAGGCTGAAAATCGTGTACTTCCACCTTATGTTTTGATAATTCTGCGGGATCTTCATCAGTTACCCATCCAGTATCTACGGCATTCATAAAAACACCATCTTTTGCAAAATCTAGCGCAGAAGTATGGGTCATCATATTTAATGCAGCTTTTGCCATATTGGTATGTGGATGTCTATCTTCTTTATAAAACCTATGGAATTTCCCTTCCATAGCCGATACATTTATGATATGCTTTTTACCTGTATTTTCTTTTCGCATTAGTTTTACCAAGCGATTACAAAGCACAAAAGGGGCAACAGCATTTACTAATTGTACTTCTATCATTTCTGGGGTTTCAATCTCCCCAAGTTTTAGCCTCCAGCTATTTGTTTTACGTAAATCTACCTGTTGTAAATCTGCATCTAATTCTCCTTCAGGAAATACTTCAGAAGTAGTTAAGGAATTATCAAAACTATATGGTATTTGTGATAGTTTGGCAGAAGATCGTATTCCTATTCCTGGTTCTGGGCCATGCCATGTTACTGGTAATGTATTGTTTTGTTGCGGTGAGGCTTCTGAAGAAAAACCTTCTAGTTGATTTAAACAATAGTGATGATCTTTTAAAAGATCTTTTGCAAAAGGAGGTAAATTATCTATTGGCATTTCTTCTTTTGCCATTAAATGCTGAAAAAAGCCAGCAGGTCTTCTTACCGTTTGCGCCGCATTATTGATTAGAATATCTAACCTGTCGTATTGTTGTTCTATAAAATTACAGAAGATTTCTACACTAGGAATATGTCTTAAATCTAATCCGTGTATTTTAAGACGATCTCCCCATTCTTTAAAATCTGCTTCTTTAGAAAAACGAAGTGCAGAATCTACAGGGAATCTTGTAGTGGCAACTACAGTAGCTCCTGCTCGTAAAAGTATAAGTGTAATATGATAGCCTATTTTAAGACGAGATCCTGTAACCACAGCTACCTGCCCAGTAAGATCTGTAGTCTGATGACGCTTGGCATAATTATAATCACCACAATCGATACACATAGTATCATAAAAATGATGCAGTTTGGTGTATACCGTTTTACAAACGTAGCAGTTTCTTGGCGATTCTAATTCTGGTGTTTCTTTGTCTTCAGGAGCGTCTATTAATGTTGGAGCAATAAAAATGGTGGCTTCTCTAGCAGAACGAATTCCTGTTTCTTTACGCGCATGTTTATCGCGTTCTATCATTTTTCGTTTGGCAGCCTTTTTTGCATCTTTTCTTCGGCGTTGAAATTCATCACGATCAGGACGAGAAATTTTACCAGCAGCTTTTAATAACGCTACTCTTTTAGCTTCTGGAAGTTCAAAAAGTTGATTGGTGTCTAAGCTTAGTTTTTCTAAAACGGAAATACACATTTCAATCTCTTCATGGCTTAATTGCTCTTCTGCATTCTGATGCTCCATAGTCTCCAAATTTAACGGGCAAATATAAGATTTTATTTTTTTAAGGTTAAGTAATAATGAAAAGGATAAAAGAGTTTTTGTAGTAAGATTTAGTTTAATCTCTTTTTATAATTTCATTATGTCTCTTGATGAGGTTTTTCCAATCCATGTTTGTCGTTGGATTCAAAAAGTTCTTGTAAGCTAAAGCCATTTGTCTTGCTGCTTCTTTTGGTTTGACTCTTCCAGTTGCAGTTCCCAATCCAGGACAGAGTACTTTTTTGATTTGCAACTTGTTTTGTTTATTGAAGTTAGTTACTGCTCTAAGCATGGCAAAAAAAGCATTGTATACATTGTCCGTTAATGAAATATCACTAGGAACTCTCATTGTGGGTGTATGTGCTAAAAATGGATGGAGTTCATTTTCAGTAAAAACAATTATTGATGTTCCAACAGGCTGTTCTCCATAAAAACTTTTTTGGATGATTTTTTGAACATTGTATTGTGTTTTCATACCTAGATAATTCCTGATAGCTAAGTCTATGCCTCCATCCATTAAACCAAATGAATTAGCTGGACTTACTAAACAATCAAAATCTTGAACATGTTCAAATCGTTGATTTAGAATTTTAACATTTGGATAATTACTAAATGAAAATTTCCATTCATCACATAATTCTTCCTGTAAATCAACAAGTGTTAATTCAAACAATTTTGGAGAAGTAGACATATTTATTATTTGTTTTTTTTAGCCCTTTCAAACTCAAGTATTAACTCATGTAGCTGTACATCATCATATTTACGAGAAAAATGTACAGGGATTGCATTTTTAACTTGGCATTCCTTCACAATTTTTCCCGACATGGAAGCATAGCTATGGTAGTTTTTTTCTGCAAATTCTTTATCCTCATCCTTATAAAAGCATTCTATAAAGATAGTATCAAAACCAAAGAATTTGTTTTTTATCTTTTGATGGTTTTCAGCACTTGCTGCATGATCCATTATTATTCCAAGTAGCTCCCCTTTTTCAGTTTTTATCATATGAAAAAGATCTTTTGCTAAATATTCTTTTCCATTACTATCAATAAGAGCATCGCCATCGTTTTTCTCATATGCTTTTTTTAGGTCGGCAACCCATTTTCCTCCTTTAAAATCTGGAGGAAGTTCTATTTTGGTTTTATCATGTGCTTTGAAAGCATATGCTATGGAATCGGTTTTATGATTTAGGGTTTCGAATTCAACATAAAATTCTTTTTCCTCAAATATCGTTGAATCAGTGATATCTTTTTCTTCTTTCTGTTCCCATAATGGAGGAGTAAGCATAACAGATTTAATACGGCCTTGCTTTTCTATTTCTCTTACCTCATAAGAAATTGCATCTTCTTCAATAAGATTCCAACAATAGCTTCTAATTCTGTTTTGAACCTGGGTAATTATTCCTTTTGGGCCACAAATAACCACTTTTCTTTTGATCCCAATTTGATGTCTTAAAATAGTATCAAAATTCACAAAATGATCAATATGGGTATGACTTAAGAAAATAGCATTAGTATTTTGACATTCTTTTACGCTAAGCCTTTTTGCTTCTCCACATTCGCAGATATAATTATAAGAGTGATTGTCAACCTTTACTAGGATACATATATCTTCATCGCTATCACTCTTTAATTCTGCTTTAAACATTTAGTGTTTTTTTATTCCATCAGTGGGTTTAATTCCTTGATGAAAACATTGAAATAATAAAGACTTTTTCCATGTTTTGTGAGCTTGCCCCGAGGTTATTGACTTCAAGTTAAACATTTCTATCTTTTTTCTAAAAAGTCATAAAAAATATCTTTTTCTACACTCGAAGAAAACTTTTGATTACTGGGGAATGACAGCCATTTATCAGTAGTATCTTTTGCCGATTTAGCATCTGTCCACTCTATTACCCAAGTAAATATACTAGGATCTTTGATAGATTGTAAAACTTCAAAAGAAAGCAATGTGCTATTACTTTCTTTTTGCATTTCTAGTATCAAGCTTTTATTTAATTCAATTGCATTTTCAAGAGAATTTTCCTTAAACTTGAATACTGCTATTTCTTTACAAGCCATGCTTCTTCTAAATTATGGTAACTCTAACCTTTCGCTTTTTAATACGGGTATTATTGATTTTATCAACTAAGGCTTCTGTTTTTAATTTTTTTACTGCAACAAAAGCGCAATCTTGTTTTAGCTCTATAATACCAAAATCGTCTTTAGTAAGGTTTCCTTGTTTAAATAATGTACCTGCAATATCACCTTTAGATATTTTATCTTTTCTTCCTCCAGAAATAAAAACAGTATTCCATGGTGACGGAGAAGGAGTAGGTGCTTCGTTTAGTTTTTCTATTTCAATATCACTGATAAATTCTGGAAGAGGTTCTTTTTCCCATCGCAATACATAGGCAGTACCTTTGGCATTCATTCTGGCCGTTCTTCCATTTCTATGCGTAAATTCAGCACTTTTGGTTGGAAGTTGGTAATGGATAATAAATTTTAGCTCTGGAATATCGAGACCTCTTGCTGCCAAATCGGTAGCGATTATTAGTTGATGCGTACCGTTTCTAAACTTTATAAGGGCACGTTCTCTATCTTTTTGTTCTAAACCACCATAAAAACAACCATGACTAATATTGTGCTGTGTCAGAAAATCGCTTACACGCTGGATGCTATCTTTGTAATTACAGAATATGATTCCTGGATGATTTCCAATATGACTCAATGTTTTTGCTAGAATATCTAGCTTGTCTTTTGAAGGCGATAATACCGCTTTTACACTTAGTTGATTTATAGCTTCTCCTAGATAATTGATGTGCGTAGGGTTTTCTACTTTTACAAAATCAGGAATCTCTACTTCTTGAGTAGCAGAAGTCAGTACTTTTTTGCGAATTGCAGGAAGTTGTTCCAGAATAAAACGCATTTCTTCTTCAAAACCTATTTCTAATGATTTGTCAAACTCATCCAATATCAAGGTATTGATATCGTTTACAGAAAATGTTTCTCTATCTAAATGATCCGCCACTCTACCAGGAGTACCAATAAGTATTGCTGGTCTATGGCTTAACTCGATTTTATCTTTTGAAAAAGGACGGCCTCCATATACTGCATTTGCCTTATAGCCAGTCCCCATATTTCTAGTAACTTGTTCTATTTGTATGGCTAGTTCTCTGGTAGGGACAACAATAAGCACTTGTACTTCTGTGTTCTCTGGATCTAAACCTTCGATTATAGGAAGTAAAAAAGCTAATGTTTTTCCTGTTCCTGTTGGAGAAAGTAAAACAATTTCTGAGTTAGCGTGAATAGCAATTTGAGCTTCTTCTTGCATAGGATTAAGTTTTGTAATCCCTAGTTTTTCAAGAATATGCTGTTGATTTTTGATTGTACCTGACATTTTGCAAAGATAGTGCTTATATCAAGAATGTAAATTTAAATCCCCATTGATTTTCTTCCGAATTTCAATAGGGATTATTTGAGGCGAATTTTAAGCTTTTATAGAAAGGTTTTCTATTTCTATTACTAGGCGTTCTAATTCTTGTTTACTATGGTGTAGATCTTTTAAAAATGATTTTTTACTGTTTTCAAAATTTGTTTTAAGTTCGTTAACCACGGAAAAATAGTAAGCAATACCTTCATTAAGGTTTTTTGAAAATGTGTTGAGGTATTTCTCCTGCTTTTTATTAAATTCTATTTTTGCTTCATCAACACGTTCATTTAAATAATCGAGATAGAGTTGTAACTCTTTAGCAAACATATTTGGTCTATCTGTTCTAGAAATCATATTTGCTCTTCCATAGATATGATCGGTCATGTCTTTTAGGTTCATTTCTTTAGAAAAATAAGCCATATTTGGTCCTGGGCAAACAGAAACTCCAGTACCTTCCACTTTTGTGTCAAGGTCATATGCTAATAGTGCAGAAGTTCCAAGACCAACACAGACGCAAGATTTTTCAATAATTTTATTGTATTTATAGTCGTGTTGTTCTTTTGGAAGGTTTTCTTCTGCTAGTTCTTTTATTTTTAAATGTTGATATTGTCTAGATGCAGTACACATTCCTTTATCATTAAATTCTTTGTTTAATGCAACAAACTTTTTAGGACAAGAACTTCCTGGTCTTCCTTTGTCTATATTTTTAGATTTTTCTAGATCTTTTGTACTTCCTTTTAGATTATTAAAACGAACACCTAATGGAGAAATATCACTGAGGTACAGGTCTTTTTCTTTGGCTTCTTTTAGTTTATCCATAGTTTGTTTATCTACGGTAGTAGCTTCTGGAACTAATAAAAAAGGAGAACCCCAACCTACTGAGTCAACTTTATAATGTTCTAGCATAAAATTGTGCTCTTCTGCCGTACCAACACCACCTTGAGAAGTAATCTGTAGTGGAAGTGGACTAGCAGGTGTGATTTTGTCCTTGCTTGCTAGAGCTTTTGAGAATATGGCGTGTACTTCGGTGGCAAGTGATTCTTTATTATCTCTAAACTGTGCTAATATTGGTCCCATTAAATAGCCATCTGTAGCAAATGCATGTCCTCCGCAATTCAATCCAGATTCAATTCGGTATTCAGAAACCCAAATTCCTTTTTTTGCTAAAAATTTTCCTTGAATTAAAGCTGAACGATAGTCCGAAACTTTAAGGACAATTTTCTTTTTTAAGAATCCCGATGCATCAGGATAAAAATCTTCAAACTCTTCTAAGTAGCTATATAATCTTGGATTCATTCCAGCAGAAAGCACTAATGAAGAGCATAAATTGCTGTTGGCATAACCACGTAAAGCGGCATGTGCATCATTATAAATAGTTGGTAGTTGTTCTTTTTTTATAAAGTTTTCCTTGTCAACTTTGGTCATGATATTGACATCAATGCTACCCAGTGTTAGGGTTTCTTTTATCCAGTTTTTAACCTCACCAAGGTTAAAACAAGTTGCAGTTAGTTTTTGAAACTCTTTTTTTAGCGTAGAACTATCAGGAAGCATATTAAAATAGGTTCTGATATCGTTCTTCTTATCTAAAGTATTGTTTTTGATTTCTGTAAGTTTATTATCAGCAAGTTCGTGTATTAGGTTTAGATACGAAGTAATACGTTTTGCTCTAAAATCATCTATTTTATCAGTAATTTCAGAATAAGTAATTTTAAATTTTTCGCAATACATTTTCCGTAGCTTCTCTAAAAGAATATCATCTACTAATGAAATTACAGAATCCATGCCGTAAGGTGCAACTTTTAATGGGGTGTCTATGGTGAACCCTATTCCCATTACTGGGATATGAAAAGAGTGTGGTTTTAACATTTTTGTGTGATTTATGCTTAAGTAAACAAAGCTAGCTCCTTATGTGTTAATGAAATATGATAATAATCATATGTGTTTTAAAACTTAGAAGTCTTTTTTCTTTGCTTTAACTACTATTCTTAATAATGGAAATACAACCCATAAGAATAGTGCTACTAATGCAAGTATTAAACCTTTTCCACTTCCAAAAAATTGCTTAAAAATTGCTCCTGTATATCCCAGTAATGCAGAAATATCTAATTTTAAAAGGATTAATGTTCTGGAAAGATCGATAGGGTTTAATAAAGTTCCAAACAATGATAGTTTTTCTAAAGGATAGTCTTCAAAAAGAACAAGCGACATTAAAAAGAGTCCATCATAAATAACAGCTAAGAATAACCATAATAATACGGCATATCCAAAACCTTTAATTTTATTTTCGTTTGATAATGATATATTAAAAGCCAAGGCAGTAAAAATAAAAGTAAGGAATGTTCCAGTGACTAATAACAATGAAAAATTCCAAATACTATCAGACATCAGTAATCCATAGATTAGAAACGGAATTCCTATACCTAAAACCAAACTCATAGATAGGGATAAGGCTACGCCTAAATATTGTCCTATAAATATAGAGGAGCGTTTTAGCGGTTGTGCTAATAATAGTTCTGTAAATTCTTTGGAATTGTAATAATACATTACTCCAAAAATGGTTCCTATAAGTGGTACTAAAACAATAATTACATTCATAAGCGTAATAATTGCTTTTGAAAGATCACTGTTTAGGAATAAAAGTACGGATCCAAGTAGCAAATAGAATAGGAAATATACATAGCTCCATCGGCTACGCATAAGGTCGTAAAAACTATATTTTAATATTTTAAGCATGGTTGTTTTTTAAGATTGATGCAATTGCGTGTTCAAAATTATCTTGTGAAGTTTTTTCTTTTAATGCAGCAATACTGCCTTTGAAATATATTTTTCCTTCAAGAAGAAATACAATTTCGTCTGAAATTTCTTCAACAAAACTCATGATATGAGAAGTAATTAATATGGTTTTTCCTTTATCTTTTTCTTTTCGAATTAGCTCTTTTAACCGTATCAATGAGATAGGGTCTAGACCTGTTGTGGGTTCGTCAAGAATAATTATTGGACTATCGAACATAAAAGTAAGGACTAGATTTACCTTTTGTTTGGTTCCTCCAGAAAGTGTACCCAATTTTTTGTCTAAAAAAGGTTCTAGTCTAAAGAGTGCAATCAATTCTTTATCTAAGGTTGTATTCCCTCTAAGGTCTTTTATCATTTTGATAAGCTCTTTTACCTTAAGATTATTAGGGAAATTAGCAATTTGAGGGAGGTAATCGATCTCTTTTCTATAGTCCCATCTTTTCTTTATCGGACTTCCTAAAACTTCTATGGTGCCTTTGGACGGAATTACCATTCCTAAGATGCATTTTATTACAGTGGTTTTTCCAGATCCATTGGGCCCTAAAACAGCAAATATTCCACCTTTATTTATATGAAGATTTAGCCCTCTGAGGACTTTGTTTTTCTGAAAGGTTTTATGTAGGTTTTGTATGGCTATCATATTCTTTTTTTCATTAATGGATGAAGGTCTAATAAATTATCAGGCGTAAATGCAGGAGATACTTTTTCTGAAAAATCAATAATATCAATAAATAAACTTCTGAGTAGTATTATGGTCTCTGGAGTTCGGTTAACGATATATGAAAATAATTTTACAGGTCTAAAAGGAACATCGCCAATTCCGTTTTTGTTGAGGTCATATCCAGTATAATTGCTCCAATAGTTTTTATCAAAAACATTATCGTTAACCTTGCTGTTGTAGGAAAGGTCAAAAGAATTGTACAAAAAATTGTTGCCAGTAAAAGCGTTGGCGTAGCAAGCACCTCTTACCTTAATTGCCCATCCATTTCTAATAAAATTGTTGTTGGTGTAATTAATTCTATTTGTACCTTCTATATTAATTCCTGTTGTGTTTAGTTCAAAAGTATTGTTTGTGATTTCGGCATCATTAATTTCTTTTAGCAATAATCCATATGCTGTTGGTCCCCAGTTTTCTCTGAACGTATTGTTTTCCATTTTTATTTTTTTTGAAAACATAACAGCAACACCCGCTCCATTTTTTTCAAAGAGATTATCTATATAATCATCATTATCAGAAAACATAAAATGTAATCCATACCTGAGGTTATTGGCACTTACATTGTTTTTAATAATACAGTCGTCCGAAAATTCTAAATAGATACCATCTCTAACTCGTTGTACAAAATTGTGTTCTATAGTAATATTATTACTGTGCCATAGTTGTATTCCGTTACCAGAACTATGTTCTTTCTTAGCATCACCAATTATTTTATTGTGATAAATGAGTCCGAAACTAGATTTTTCGATATAAATTCCAAAAAATAGCTTTTCTAAAACAACATTTTTGATTGTAAAATTTTTAGATTTTCTAACGCGTATTGCGGCATAATCTTCAGTATAACTTGTTCCTACATTAATAATAAAAATACCGTCTATGGTAACATTATCTGAGGTTATTGTAAAGATCTCTCCTTTTTCTTCTCCGTCAATTATTGGATAGTGCTTTCCAATAATAGTGAGTGCTTTGTCAATTATAATATTATGCTCTTTGTAGGTTCCTTTTTTGATGTAAAGGGTGTCAAAATCTGAAGCAAATTTAACAGCTTCTTTGATAGTTCTAAGAGCGCAAGTATTACATACAGTTAAGGTTTCTGCATGAGCAAAATTCGTGAACAGTACAATTAGACTAAAAATTAAGTATATGTTTTTCATACTAATAGTTATAAAAGACCTCCGCTTCTCATGCTGAAACCTGTAAAAACAAAAATCACAGAAAGTAGGGTTACAGCAATGATATGAGCAGCAAGAGGTCTTAGTTTTTTGTTTGGAATTAAGAAAAAACGCGCATTTATGGCGAGACAAATAGTAGCGAGTAATACTCCAAACTTTATAAAAATATGTCTGATATAATGAGATTCGAAATCTAAACTAAAAAAGTCAGGAGCATAAACAGTGGTCATATACACACCTGTTATAATTAGAATTAATAATGATGGCATCCCGATTGGTTCATATTTAGACTCGAAAGCTTCAATAATACTAAAGTCATTTTTTTTTAGTGCTTTTGGTAAATAGACAATTGATAATATCAAATGCCCGCCTGTCCATATGGTGGCAGCTATAATGTGTATAAATATGATGAGTTTAAATATCATGATTTATTTTTTTAACTGTATCAATAATTCAGGCCAAGTATATAATTTTCCTCCTTTGGTTTTTTGAGTTTCAACTGCATTTTCTTTGCTCTCAAATGCGGAAAGATATTCTCCCATTGGACTTGGAATATTTTCAGATATTAAATAGGTAGCAGTTGTTGCATCTATTAATTGTTCTGGAATACTGTAGTTTGTGGTCAAAAAGAGTTTAATTGTTGTGGTATCCATTGTTTTTTGAATATTGACCATACATTCAGTAGCATCAAACTTATACACTTTACCTTTTTTGGTAACTAGTTCTGCTGCATGAAGTTTGTCAACAATTGTCATCTTACAAAAATGACAGCCATCTGTTCCATATACAATTGGTTGTGGTGCAATAGTGCAGCCATTTAATAGCAATAGACTAAAGAGGAGTAAGGTAAATAGTTTCATTAGTTCTTTTGTTTTTGGATGATTATTTTGTGTGATGTATTAAAAATCAAACACTTTTTGCTTCTCGTTTTCCTAAAAAGAAGGAAATAAAAGTAAGTGTCATACCTATAAAAAGAAAATAAGCGCCAAGCCTAGGATAAGAATGGGCTCTAAAATTTAGGATGTCTTTAGTACCAAATAATGGCGGTTGAAATCCCATCTGACTTCCATCAGGATTGGTGAATTTCATGATCGCTTTTGGGTCTAAATTATGTCCGTAATCATGTTCCCATAAATAAAAATCGTACATGCCTGCAGTTCCTAATATAGCCATAAGAATAAACCAACCGAGATACCATTTGTAATTAAAAAACAGACCAATAATAATACCTAATGCTGCCATGATTCCGATCACGACAGGAAAAACTTTAAATTCAGGAATAGCATCAGGAATATATTGCATTCCTACATAGTGATTCATTAGATTAATATTTTTAATATCGTGGGGATGGGTATCAGCAAAACTATTGATGTAAATGTCCATTCCGAGAGGAATAGGGTATTGCGGCGCTTCTAGAGTAATGTTCCATAAGGGAAAAACAAATAAGGCTAAAATAAGTACTGCGCCAATAGTCATTGTAATTTTTGATTTCCGCATAAGACTATAGTTAAAGGTTTATAGATTTTATTAAAAAAGGGTGGTAGAAATTTCACCACCCTTTATAATGTGTGATGCAAGTATCGATACTATATTTAGAAGCTATTATTCTCCCAATGACCAAGACAGTTCTAGATCAGAATCTTTTGGTGAAACTCTAATATAACCTTGCATTTCTTGATGCAATGCAGAACAGAAGTCAGTACAGTAAAATGGCCATACTCCAACTTTTTTAGGCTCCCAAACAAAGGATTCTGTTTGTCCTGGCATAATTAATAATTCAGAAGTATTTGCACCAATCATACTTACGCCATGTGGTACATCATAATCTTGTTCTAGGTTGGTGACATGAAAGTATACTTTGTCTCCAACTTTTACACCTTCAATATTATCAGGAGAGAAGTGGCTACGGATCATTGTCATGTAGATATGCACCTCATTTCCTTCACGAACTACTTTGGTGTCTGCTTCGGATTTTGCAACATATTTGTGTTTGTTTTCTTCAAGCTTATAGATTTTTTTAGAATTAGCTTTAATGATATCAGCAGAAATACCAGCAGCATAATGTGGCTCTCCAATTGTAGGGAAATCTAAAAGCAACTCCATTTTCTCGCCACTAATATCATATAACTGAGCAGACTGCGTTACTTCTGGGCCAGTTGGTAAATAACGATCTTTGGTGATTTTATTCATTGCCAATAAGTATTTTCCTTCTGGTTTTCTAGAGTTTCCTCCAGGAATCATTAGGTGACCAACAGAATAAAATGTTGGTTTTCTGTCGATAACTTCCCAGGTGCCTAACTTCCATTTTACAACTTCAGAAGAGATAAAGAAAGTAGTGTATGCATTGCCTTTTCCATCAAACTCTGTATGTAATGGACCTAAACCTGAATTTTTAACACTACCAGCATGCACCGCATCAAAATTGATTATTGGAATTCCATAAGCCTCTCCATCAAATTTTTTGTTAGCTATGGCATCTATCATTTTAGTAAATGAATGTACTGTTAGGTTAGAAGATAATTTACCATTACCAACAATATACTCTCCCGAAGGATCTATATCACAACCGTGAGGTGATTTAGGTGTAGGTAGTAAGTAAACAGCTCCAGGAACCTCAATTGGATTAACTACTAGGACTTCTTTTTTCATCGTAGAGGTAGCAGTGTGAGTCTCTTCACTATAAACATTATGGGCGTAATTTGCTGGCATTTTGGTACCGCCTCCATTGTTTACATATTCTTCTATTTTTTTCCAGTTTACAGCTGCAATAAAATCCTTGTCATTTTGTGAAGCATTAACTTCTAATAATGAATTAGCCTCTTCTGTATTATAAGTGGTAAAAAAGAACCAACCGTGAGATTTTCCACGACCAGGATGAGATAAATCGTAGTTGAACCCAGGCATTAACAATTGGAATTTAATATCCATAGCACCATCTTCTGGAGCTACACTAATAAAAGTAAGGGCACCTTTAAAGTTTCCTTTGTATTCTTTTATAGGCATATCTCTTTGAGGAACTGGTACAGAAAATCTTGTTCCTGCAACTACATACTCCGTGTTTTCGGTAACAAAAGAAGAACTGTGGTTTCCAGCACTATTTGGTACTTCGATAATTTCTGTGGTTTCAAAAGTCGTTAAATCAATTTTTGCAATACGAGGTGTATTATTTCCATTGATAAAAACATATCTTCCATCTAACTCCCCAGCTGTTTGAGAAATGTCTGGGTGATGCGCATCATCCCAAGGAACAAATCCAAAAGAAGTATTTAACATGGGTTTTGTTTCCTCGTTATAGCCATAAGCTTTTTCCGCATCTTGAGAAAATACAGGAATTACCTTAAATAGTCTACCAGAAGGCAATCCATATACAGCCAATTGACCACTAAAACCTCCAGAAACAAAAGCATAGAATTCATCATGTTCTCCTGGTGCTACATATACTTTTTCTGCAGCGGAAGAACTTAATGCTCCTTTGTTGCTAGTTTTGCCTTTATTACAACTGGTAAAGCTAAATAGAGCCATGACCATAAGGCTTAATAAAAATGATAGTTTTTTCATGTGTATATATTTATTGGTTTTTTTTTAATGTCACATGCTGTTCGCCTATCCATTCTTTTGAGTGAAAGACTTTTTAGCATGCTCGTTTCATGATTTATGTGTTTATAATTAATTAGATGGAAGAATTACTTTGTCTACTACATGTACAATACCATTGCCTGCTTTAATGCTAGCAATAATTTTTGCTCCACCAACATATACATCATCGCCTTTTACTTCAACAGTGATGTTTTCGTTACTTGCCTGACCTAATTTTTTAAATTTCTTTAAAAAATCTTTGGAATAATTTCCTGGAGTAACATGGTGTTTAAGGATGTAAGCTAGTTTTTCTTTGTTTTCAGGTTTCAATAATGTTTCTACTGTTCCTGCTGGTAAGGCATCGAATGCAGCATTTACAGGAGCAAATACCATTAAAGGCCCTGTGTTTACAAGAGAATTTTCTAATCCTGCTGCCTGTACAGCTGCTACTAGTGTAGTGTGGTCTTTAGAACCAATGGCTATGTCTAGTATGTTTGGTACAGCTTCGTCGTTTTTAAGAAAGGCTTGTCCTTGTGATTTTGCTGGGATAGCTGATGTTGATTCTGGAGGCGTAACGTTTTGTTCCTTGTTTTGATTTTTACAGCTTGTTAGTGCAAAAATTAGGGTCATACAACTAATTAATAGTGGTTTTAGTTTCATAGTTATGTGTTGTTTATAAAGTTCTAAAGTATTCTAATACAGCTCTAGCATCTTCTTGAGAGAGACTTTGGTTTGCCATTGGCGAGCCATTAAATTCTATTAGTAAGCTTCTTGCCAGAGGATCTTTTTTTACCATTTCGTCAGGATTTAAAATCATATTCATAACCCATTCTGGAGTACGCCTTTTTAATATATCTTTTGGCGAAGGTCCTATAAACCTTTTTTCTGTTCTATGGCATGCAGTACACATTTTTTTAAAGATGTCTTCTCCCTTTGTTGCCATAGTTTTATCTATTGTTTCTGCGATAGCAACATTTTTTATTGGACCAATACCTTTGTTCTTTAAATCGATGGTTTCAGATGCTTTAATGGTTTCTGATGGTGGGGCTACTGTTTTCTTTTCTGTTGTGGATTCGCTCTTCTTTTCATAAGAAAATCCTTCTTTTTTCTCTTTTTTTCCACCGCATGAGAGCAGTAGTATTGAAAAAAGGAGTGCTGTGGTTCTAATGATTGATTTCATGTGTCTATATTTGTTTTTATTAAATCGGTCACATGGTACATCCTGATTAGTTATCTCCTTGTGTGTAGAAACCTTTGTAAATGGATGTTTCATGTTATTTTTGTTTATTGTTAGTCCATATCTGCTTTATGGTAGTACAAAGTTAGTTGTAGCGTTGCTGGAAAAGTATGACTTTAATCATATAAGAGACTTCTATGTCTTTTATTGTTATATCTTTGCGATATAACAATCTTATTTTAGTAAAGAATAAGATTGTATTTACTGATATTTATTGTTTTATGTTTTCAAATTCATTAAAATATGCTATAAAGGCATTATCCTATTTGGCTAAACACTCTCATAAGGGAACTAGGTTTGGTGTTGCTTTTTTAGCAGAACAAATTGTAGTACCAACTCCTTATTTAAAAAAAATAATGCAAAAATTAGCTAAGGAGAATTTTGTAACTTCCATAAAAGGACCTAATGGAGGTTTTTATTTATCTAGTGCTAATAAAAGAGAGGTACTAAAAGAAGTGATTTTTAAGATTGATGGAGGGGATAAATTTAAGAATTGTATTTTAAATTTTGAAAATTGTGATTTAAATGATCCTTGTCCGCTTCATGAGGTCTATAGCCCATATAAAAATGGTTTTTTAGCAGAAATGATGTCTAAGAGTATTGGAGATTTGGGTTGATGTTTTGTAGACGAAACCTGGTTTTGATTCTAAAGGGAATCGCGTTAAATTTTAAAAGTCTATTAATTGAAGTATTGCAAAACAAAAGATGCTTCTTGTTTTTTTAGTTGTAAAAACAAAAAGCATCTTAATATTATTTTTGATATTGGATTTAAGCAAGCTTACGCATTGCAATCCATTGTTTTAGCATTTCTCTAGATTCTCTTGCTGGGTATCCAAGTACTGTGCTTCCGGCAGGAACATCGTTCATAACACCAGATCCAGCTCCTACTGTTGCACCAGAATGTATGGTTGTATGGTCTTTAATAGAGGCGCTACCTCCAATAATAACACCATCGCCTAGAGTAACAGAACCGGCTAATCCACTATGGCCAGCCATAATACAAGAACGTCCCATAATGCAATTGTGTGCTATTTGTACGTGGTTGTCAATTTTACAACCATCTCCAACAATAGTAGAACTAAATTTACCACGATCAACACTAGAGTTAGCACCAATCTCTACAGCATTACCAATAATAACATCTCCAATTTGAGGTATTTTTACCAATCCACGGCCATCTTCGCTTGGTCTATATCCAAATCCGTCAGCTCCAATACTTACATTGATGTGGAATATGCATTGTGCGCCAACTTTGGTGCGTTCTCTGATAACTGTACCAGACCAAATTAATGTTTGTGCACCAATAGTGGTATCATCCATAATAGTAACATTTGGATAGAGTATTACGCCAGCATCTAAAACAACGTTTTTGCCAATATAGCAGCCTGCTCCAATTTTACAACCTTCGCCAATTTTTGCAGTTTCATGAATAACGGCTGATGGGTGAATTTCGGTATCGAACTCTGGAATTCCAGGGTTAAAAACTTCTAAAAGCTTTGCCATGGCTAAATCAGCATTTTTCACTTTGATTATAGCACGATTTTCACCAGGTTCCACTGTTAAATTTTGATTTACAATAGCAGCAGAAGCTTTAGATCCTGCCCATTGTTTTATATATTTTGAAGAACCAATAAAAGTAATATGATCAGCTTTTGCATGTGATAATTGTTCTGGACCATTAATGGTTGTAGTAGTGTTTCCTATTAATTCTCCTTCTAGAATTTCGTTAATTTCTTGTATGCTGAATGATTTCATATCTAAAAATCTTAGTATTTTAGTTTAATAATTATATTGTTTTAATATTTACAACAGTTCCTTCATTGGATCTTACATTGAATACGGTATCGTCCTCAAAAATTAAATATTGTCCTTTTATGCCTTTTAAAACGCCTTGGTAAGTTGGAGTTTTTGTTAGATTGAGACTTTTAGGTTTTAAAGGGTATTTGATAACAGGAAAATTAATTGTGGTCTCTTTATTGTTTTCAATAAAATAGGAAAGCGTTTCTTGAGGGATGTATTGTTTTAATTCGTCTCTTTTTTCCGCTAAACTAGCATCTTCAATATCGTTTTTTAGCATTTTCCTCCAATTGGTCTTATCTGCAATATATGCTTTTAAGGCAACCTCAGTTATGCCTGCCAAATACCTATTTGGTACTTCTACAATTTCCATAGCTTCATGTGCTCCTTGATCTATCCAACGTGTAGGTACTTGCGTTTTTCTGGTAACTCCGACCTTAATATTGCTAGAATTAGCAAGGTAAACGATGTGTGGTTGTAACTGCATTGCTTTTTCGTAGGCCAAATCTCTATCTTCTTTGTCTATATGAGCCGTACTTAGTTCGGGACGCATAATCCAATCAGCAGCATGAGGAACTTCATAAAAACAACTTTTACAAAAGCCTTGACGATATATTTCTTTGTTGAGGTGACAATTGAGACACTCATATTTTACAAAGGAAATTTCAAGTTTTTTGTTTAGTAACTGATTAACATTTATGAAGTTATTCTTGAAGTTGATGTAATAATTAATAGGGTTGGAATACTCTGTTTTCATTTTAGTTAAAACACCTTCAAACATATTGTCCTTTTTTTTCTATTTTTATGATTCAAATATAACTTAAATATGTCAATACCTTTATTTAATTCTATTGCTTCCTGGTTACTAAAGAAAAGAGAACATCAAATTTCTCTCTTTTTAAAGTATCCTGAAGAAGTCCAGATAGAGGTTTTGGATCAATTAATTGCTGTTTCTGAACGTACAGAAGTTGGTTTGGCTTATGATTTTAAATCGGTAAAAGATTATAAGACATTTGTAGAACGTGTTCCACTAAGTGCATACGAGGATATTGAACCTATGATAGAAAGAACACGTAGGGGAGAGCAGGGCATTTTCTGGCCAACAAGTATACGATGGTTTGCTAAAAGTAGCGGTACTACCAATGCAAAAAGTAAATTTATTCCTGTAAGTACAGAAGCTATTGAAGATTGCCATTTTAAAGCAGGAAAGGATATGCTTTGCTTGTATTTGAATAATAATGAAGGTTCGCAATTGTTTAATGGAAGGAGTTTACGGCTTGGAGGGAGTAAGGAAGTATATGAGGATAATGGAACTTTTTTTGGCGATTTGTCCGCAATTTTAATAGAAAACATGCCTTTTTGGGCGGAATTTAGTAGTACGCCAAGTCATAAAGTATCTATGATGAACGAATGGGTTGCTAAAATGGCTGCTATTGTAGATGAGACAACTCAGGAAAATGTGACTAGCCTTTTGGGTGTGCCATCATGGATGTTGGTATTGCTTAACAATGTTTTGGAAGAAACAGGAAAAGAACATTTGTTGGAAATTTGGGGAGATTTAGAAGTGTATTTTCATGGAGGAGTAAGTTTTTTGCCTTATAAAGAACAGTATAAAACCTTATTACCAAGTAGTGATTTTCAGTATTATGAAATTTATAACGCATCTGAAGGTTTTTTTGCCATACAGGATAGGAATAATAATAGTGAGTTGTTGCTAATGTTAGATTATGGAATTTTCTACGAATTTATTCCTGTTGATAACAAAGAGATGATTGTGGAGTATGCAATTCCTATTTGGGAAGTACAAATAGGGATTAATTATGCAGTTGTAATTACTACAAATTCTGGATTATGGCGTTATAAAATAGGAGACACCATACGTTTTACTTCCTTAAATCCTTATCGTATAAAAGTTACAGGGCGTACCAAACATCATATTAATGTATTTGGAGAAGAGTTAATTATTGAAAACGCAGAAGAGGCATTAAGGCGTGTGTGCGAAAAAACAAAAAGTGAAATAGTTGACTATACTGTTGCTCCGATATTTATGGAAGGCAAAGAAAAAGGAGCTCATGAATGGCTGATAGAATTTAGAGAAGCTCCAGAAGATATTCATCATTTTACAGAATTATTGGATAATGCACTAAAATCATTAAATTCTGATTATGAAGCTAAGCGCTATAATAATATGACACTGAGTATGCTAAAAATTAATGTAGCAAGAGAAAAGCTGTTTTATAATTGGTTGAAGAAAAAAGATAAGTTAGGGGGGCAGCATAAAGTTCCAAGATTGTCTAATGAACGGACTTATTTGGAAGATTTGCTAATGATGAATGGCAAGGAACAAGAAACCCACTAATTTTAGTCTTATGAGATCAGTAGTAGTTTTGTATCTACAGTTGTTCTAGTTCTTCTTTGATTTTCGAAAACCAATATTTATAAATATTCCAAAAACTATAAAATTGATAAGAAATCTCCAAGGTCTAAAATCTAATCCATCTAAATAGTCAAAGGCTTGCATCATACTCGCGGAGATTAATCCTGTGACTAAAAATGTTTTGATTACCGATTTGGGAATTTTTCTCACCTTTAGGTATTAACTCAAAAAAAAAGCAGTTCCTAAGAAACTGCTTTTAATTTTTTAATGGTGTTTTTGGAAAGTTTTTCCTCAGCGTAATCTTTTGTGATTCTAAGCTTAGTTTCTTCCATACTTGGAAGTTCAAACATGGCATCGGTTAGGATGGCTTCGCAAAGCGATCGCAGTCCACGTGCTCCTAGTTTGTATTCTATAGCTTTTTCTACAATATAGTCTAATGCACCATCGGTAGCAGAAAACTCAATATTATCCATCTCAAATAATTTTTCGTACTGCTTCATAATAGCATTTTTAGGCTCTGTTAAGATAGCTCTAAGTGTTTTGCTATCTAATGGATCCATATGCGTTAAAACAGGAAGACGTCCAATAATTTCTGGTATAAGACCAAAATCTTTTAAATCTTTTGGAATAATATACTGCAACAGATTGCTTTGGTCAATGGCATCATCTTCTTTGGAAGCGCTATATCCTACAGCTTGCATGTTTAGTCTTTTGGTAATAGCTCTTTCAATACCATCAAAAGCGCCACCAGCAATAAACAGGATGTTTTCTGTGTTTACTTCAATAAACTTTTGGTCTGGATGTTTTCTTCCTCCTTTTGGTGGAACATTAACAACAGTACCTTCTAAAAGTTTAAGCAATGCTTGTTGCACACCTTCACCAGAGACATCTCTAGTGATGGAAGGGTTATCACCTTTACGTGCTATTTTGTCTATTTCATCAATAAAAACAATACCACGTTCCGCTTTTTCAAGGTTATAGTCAGCAGCTTGTAATAAACGTGTAAGTATGCTTTCTACATCTTCACCTACATAACCAGCTTCGGTAAGTACAGTGGCGTCAACAATTGCTAAAGGAACGTTTAGCATTTTTGCTATCGTTTTAGCCATTAATGTTTTACCTGTACCAGTAGCACCAACCATAATGATATTGCTTTTCTGAATCTCAATATCTTCTTCAGTATTTGCTGGCTGTAACAATCTCTTATAGTGATTGTAAACGGCAACGGACATTACTTTTTTGGTACTTCCTTGCCCAATAATATATTGATCTAAAAAGCTTTTAATTTCTTGCGGTTTTTTTAATATCAATTCAGAAGATAACTCTTCATTTCCAGATTGTTTCGATTCTTCTACTACAATACCGTGGGCTTGCTCAATACATCTGTCGCAGATGTGTGCATCTAAACCTGCAATAAGTAAGCTTGTTTCAGGTTTTTTTCTCCCGCAAAAAGAACATTCTAAATTCTCTTTTCCCATGTTTTTTCTCTTTAGTTACGTACTAAAATCTCATCTATCATACCATATTTCTTAGCTTCATCTGCTTTCATCCAATAATCTCTATCACTATCTTTATAGACCTTATCGAATTTTTGACCAGAATGATTTGCTATAATATGGTACAATTCGTCTTTTAATTTCATTATTTCTCTTGCCGTAATTTCAATATCACTAGCCTGACCTTGAGCACCACCTAATGGTTGGTGAATCATAACTCTTGAATGTGTTAATCCACTACGTTTTCCTTTGGTTCCTGCACATAACAGTACAGCAGCCATAGAAGCAGCAATACCTGTACAGATAGTTGATACATCTGGTTTTATAAATTGCATAGTATCATAAATACCAAGACCCGCATATACACTTCCTCCAGGAGAGTTAATGTAAATTTGTATGTCTTTACTAGCATCAGTACTTTCTAAAAATAAAAGCTGTGCCTGAATGATATTTGCAATATGGTCATCAATTCCTGTACCCATGAAAATAATCCTGTCCATCATCAACCTAGAAAAAACATCCATCTGAGAAACATTTAACTGACGTTCTTCCATAATATATGGAGTCATGCCAATAGGATTTAATGAACTAACGATTTTATCGTAGTACATGTTGTTGATTCCGTGATGTTTAGTCGCAAATTTTTTAAATTCTTTACCGTAATTCATCTTTTATTTGAATTTTTTTAAATAAATAAGGCGTTATGTCTCTATGAGATAACGCCCTAAAGATACTTTTTATTTTCTAAAAAAGATTTATCCGTATACTTCTTTAACGAAATTTTCGTAAGAAATATCCTTCATTTTTAGATTTGCCTTTTCTTTATAGAAGGTAATTAGTTTTTGACTCATTAATTGCTCAGACAATCTTTTTACTTCATCTTCATTAGATAATACTCTTGCAGAGATGTTGTCTAATTCTTCTTCTTTTGGGTCTAATTGACCAAATTGAGCCATTTGAGTTCTAATGAATCCTTTTGCAAATTCTTTAAGTTCATCAAATTGCACTTGAAGTTCGTTATCATTTATGATTTTTCCTTCAATAAGTTGATATCTTAACCCCTTTTCTGCTTTTTCATATTCTACAGCAGCTTCTTCATCAGTTAATGGGTTTTCGCCAGTAACCTTAATCCATTTGGTTAAAAAGGCTGAAGGAAGATTAAATTTTGTATCAGCAATTAAAGCTTCAGTAATATCATTTAATAATCTCTGATCTGCTTGTTGCTCAAATTGTTTTTCTGAATCTTCTTTGATCTTGTTTTTTAGCTCGTCAGCACTTGTTACGGTGTCTTTACCAAAAAGTTTGTCAAATAATTCTTGATCTAATTCTGCAAGCTCTCTAGTATTAATCTCTTCAATTGTAAAACTAACTTCTACATTAAGATCACTAGCTGCATCTTGCTCTATTTTAAGGTGATTAACCAAATCTTGAGCGTCACTAAATAAGCTTTTAGTTTTTAACGTAATTACATCACCAATTTTAGCACCTATAAATTTATCAGTATTCTTTTTGCCTTTAATTTTGTCTAAAGTAAGTGTAGTTTTATTGTCAATACCTTCTTCTTCATTAGCGAAAGTACCAGTAACTTCTTCGTCTTTTGTTACAGTATCAGCAGCAATAATTTTTCCATATTGTTTTTGGATACGCTCTACTTGCTCATCTAACATTTTGTTGTCAGCTGTGATATTGTATTGCGTTATTGCCTTTTTAGTTTTTAGACTAACATCAAATTTTGGTGCTAATCCTAATTCAAATTCAAAAGAATAATTATCTGTATCCCAGTCAAAATTATCTTGACCTTTTGGAAGTGGATTTCCAAGAACATCAAGTTTTTCTTCTGTTAAGTATTTATTTAAGGAATCTTGAAGAAGCTTGTTTACTTCATCAACCAATATTGCTTTACCATACTGCTTTTTTACTAATCCCATCGGTACATGACCTTTTCTGAATCCTGGAATGTTAGCTTGCTTACGGTAATCTTTAAGAATCTCTTCTACTTTATCAGTATAATCTTCCTTGTTAATATCTACTTTAACAATAGCATTTAACTCGTCTATTTGCTCTTTTGAAATATTCATTCTTCTTTGTGAATTTGTATTAAAATATTTGGGTGGCAAAAGTACAACATTTTATGATGTTGACCAAGTTTTTAATTGACTGAAATTCAAAGCATATGCCCTTATTTTTTGTCTTTTTTTAAAATTGAAAACAAAATCGATTGAAATAAAGATAATAATAGGCTAAATAAGAGCGCAATCCATATGCTAGAAACAGAAAAGCCACCAATGAGTTTATCGGCTAATAAAATAATACATGCATTAATAATTAATAAAAACAGCCCCAATGTGATTATGGTAACAGGAAGGGTAAGGATTACTAAAATTGGTTTTACAAAAAAGTTTAAAAAACTAAGCGCTAATGCTACAATAATTGCTGTTGTATATGAATCTACGGCAACACCAGGTAGTAATTTTGATAAGGCTACAACTGCAATAGCTGTGAGTAATATTCTAAGTATATAGTTCATGAGTATCAATTTTTAATATGTGTTATAAAAGTAAAAAAAAACATCTAAAAAGAATAATTCCTTTTAGATGTTTTTTAAAACGGTTGTTTGTGTTTCTAGTTAAAATACAAACCAGTATATGATATAGGGTCTACTTCTGATAAATTAGATCCGTATTTTTCATTAATTGCCTTAGTAAATGCGTTAGCAAGAATAGCGTAACCTCTTGGAGAAGGATGTACACCATCTAAAGAAAAACCACCTCCACTTACAAAAGTGGCAGAAACAGTTGTTCCATTGATATTCATACCGCTTTCAAAAAGTGTTTTCATTAGTGCTTCTGCATCAACAAATGCTAAATCAAAAGTAGTTGCTGCATTTTTTATCGTTACGTTATACGCGTTTTTTGCTGTTTCTACTTTTAATTGCTCTTCTGGTGTTAATACCCATTTATCTTCTAGTGGCCAAGTGATGCCGTTAACTGCTAATTGACCAGCATTAGCATCAGGTAGCCCAAAGCCTTTTAAGGTAGCAAAGGCGTCTGTGTTAAGTGTTGCAATAGCATTTTGTGCTGGCAAAACTATTAAGTCATCTGCCGTAGCTTGTCTAGACTGTCTGTATACAAATGCTAAAACCGTAGCTGTAGGTTCGTCTAATCCTCCAAGCATTAATGCGCCTTTTATTTGAGCAGAAAGATCTGCTAAGTCCTCATCATAGATTACTACTGGGCTTGCTGCTGTAGTGGAAAATGTTATTTTTCTTTCTGGAACACCTAGAGCGTCAAAAACCATGTTTAATCCAGCAAATGTAGCATTCAATGTTGGTATCTGTGGGCCAAAAGCCTCGTTAAGCGGACTCAATGGTGCATGTGGTACTGTCGTAAAATACGGAATAGTAGTAATATCTGGTAGGTTTGCGACAACACCTTCAGCTCCGCCTGATGTTAGCGTAGCTAATATACCTTGGTAAATTCCTTGAAAAGCCGCTGGATCTGTAATATCATTTGACTCATATGTTGAAGGATCTGGATTTCCAGTTCTATCTATTCCATCTCCTCCATTAGTAGCATAGCTAAGAATATCATTAGCACCTATCCATAACGAGAAAAATGTTGGATTTTGTCCCATAGCATCTCCAAGAACAGTAGCAGTTGGGCTAGAAGCAAATCTTATAAAATAAGGGTTAGCATCTGGTAATGCAGCAAGTGCTCCATAACCAGCAACGCCTAAGTGATAACTTTTTGCTCCAGGAACTCCCATATTATTAAAAGAACCTGTAAGAACAGTAGTAATGTCTGTAGTTCCATCACCTGTTAAGCGTTTAGGGCCAGGGATGGAAAAATCCATGACAAATCTGTTTTCAAAACCAGGTAATGGGCTGCCACCAATTAGTAATCCTCCTAAGTTATCTGCCATCAGAGGTTGGGTAAAAGTACCTCCACCAGCTAAAGCAAATTGCTGTGATAAAATATTAGGTAAGGAATTTTCTTGCCCCTGAGTCGTTAATGCCCCGTCAGCATAACCAGCTGTTAAAGAGTTTCCAACAGAAACATAGGTAGAAAAATCTGCTGTTCCACTAGTGTATACTATTGGATCAACAATTGGATCTGTGGTTGCTGCATCATCATCACTACTACAAGCTGCAACTAATGCGCCTATTAAAAATACGTATAGTCCTTTTTTCACGTTTTTAGAGTTTTATGTGTTTACTCAAATTTACCTAAAATTATAAGATAAACAATAAAATCCTTAAAAAAATTATGCATGCATAATAAAACCCTGCTTTTATTGCGGATTTATAAAACTATTTACTTCGCTATAAAACTGTTTGGGATTTTCTGCATGCAACCAGTGTCCCGCATTGGCAACAGTACCTATTTTGGAATTAGGAAAATGTACATTGATTAATTTAGTATCGTCTTCAAGGATATAGTCAGATTTTTCTCCTTTAAGGAATAAGGTTTCTCCGTTGTATATTAAATTTAAAGGTAATGCTTTCCCTATTTCTTCAATGTTTGTTATAAGGTCTTTAAGGTTGAAGCGTAAGGCAAGTTTCCCTTTTTCAATCCAATATAAGTTTTTTAGTAAAAATTGTCGTGTTCCAAAATCGCTAACAAATTCGCTTAGTTTTTCATCGGCAGCAGTTCTAGAGCTAATACTATTGAAATCTAATGCTGCTAGTCCTGCTAAGATTTGTTGATGGTGTGCCGGATAGTATTTTGGAGAAATATCCGCAATTATAAGCTTGTTTATAAGATTTGGGTATGTTGTTGCAAATTCCATTGCTGTTTTTCCTCCCATAGAATGTCCTAAAACAATGCAGTTTTCTAGTTTGTAATGCTCTATATAGTGTTTTAGGTCTGCTGTTAGGAGTTTATAGCTAAATGTTTCAGAATGAAAACTTCTACCGTGGTTTCTCTGATCTATTAAATGTGCTTGAAAACCATTTTCAGAAAACAACTTCCCAAGTGTTTTCCAATTGTCGGACATACCAAGAAAACCATGTAAAATTAACAATGGTTTGCCTTCTCCAATAATTTTAGAATGTAATAATTGCATGCTATTTAAGTTTACGAAGGTACATGTTAACTACATTTTCTAGCCCAAGATACAGCGATTCTGAGATTAGCGCATGGCCAATAGATACTTCCAGTAGATTAGGGATGCTATTTTTGAAAAATTCAATATTGTCTAGGCTTAAATCGTGACCAGCATTAATTCCAATCGCTAATTCATCGGCAATTTTTGCAGCAGCAACAAAAGGAGCTATTCCGTCTTTGTTTCCTTTACTAAATTCTTCAGCAAAACTTTCTGTGTACAATTCTATTCTATCTGCTCCAGTTTTTTTTGCACCCTCTATCATGCCAATTACAGGATCAACAAAAATGGAAGTTCTGATGTTGTTGTTTTTAAATTCTGAAATGACTTCAGAAAGAAAATCGTGATTTTTAATGGTGTCCCATCCTGCATTAGATGTTAATGCATCTACAGCATCAGGGACTAAAGTGACTTGCGTAGGTTTTGTTTCTAGTACCAAGTCAATAAAGTTTTTAATTGGGTTTCCTTCAATATTATATTCTGTAGTAACAATAGTACTCAGATTTCTAGCGTCTTGATATCTAATATGTCTTTCGTCTGGTCTTGGATGAATGGTTATTCCTTCAGCTCCAAACTGTTCTATGTCTTTAACTACTGATATTAAATTTGGAGTGTTTCCCCCTCTTGAATTACGTAAAGTAGCAATTTTGTTTACATTAACACTTAATTTTGTCATCGCTTTATCTAAAAATAGGTTATGTCAATTAATTTATAGTTGCAAAGCAATAGTTAAGTTGTGCTGTGTTTATTTTTAATTCATCGATGCTTACATCAAAATATTAAAGTTTTTTACTATTCAACTTTATCTGCTAACTGCTTTACTTTATTTAAACTCTTATGTGAAAGAGTTTAATGTGCAAAAATACAAACTAATACCTGCTTTTTTCGATATAAATTGATTAATTTGCCTTGAAAAGTGCAGTTGTTTTTTATTTATCGTATAATAAGGAGTAAGTTGTTTTTTACAATAGTGATTAGTTAAAAAAAGATTTTTATGAATTTTTTAGAACATATATATAATGATATTTTGCCTTTGTCTCCAAAAGATGATATTAAAGAGGCAATAAATTATTTTAAAAATCATACCTGTACGCATATACCTGTAGTAGAAGAAGGAGTTTTGTTGGGGTTGTTGTCAGAAGTGGATTTACAGGTGTTTGAAGAAGGAAAGTTAGTTGTGAGTTACGCTCACGTTTATCAGCATTTTTTCGTATCTAAGGAGAGTAATTGGTTAGAAGTATTGCATAGTTTTGCAAAAAATGAAACTAATATAATGCCAGTATTAGGAATTAAAAATGACTATGTTGGATATTATGAACTTACTAATGTAATGAGTGTCTTTAGTGAAACACCATTTTTTAATGAGCCAGGTGGGGTTTTGATTGTAGAGAAGGGGATTAGAGATTATTCGTTTAGTGAAATCGCACAAATTACTGAAAGTAGTGGAGGAAAATTAATTGGCGCATTAGTTTCTGAGATGAGAGATGATATGATTCAGGTTACCATAAAGTTAAGTTCTACTGGGTTAAATGAGGTAATGCAAACTTTTAGAAGGTATGGTTATGTTATCGTTTCTGGAACCAATTCAGATTTGTTTTTGGAAGATTTGAAAGATAGAGCTAATTATTTAAATAAATTTTTGAACTTATAGTTAATGAAGATAGCGATTTACGGACAATATTTTGAGCAAAGCTCAGCTAAATGTCTTAATGAGGTTATAAGTATTTTGGCAGAGAACAATGTTATAGTTGTTTTTGAAGCAGCCTATTTGGAGATGGTGAAAAAAGTAATTCCCTTAAAAGTTGCTTATGCTACATTTGAGACTTATTTGGATATAAACGATTCTTTTGATTATTTTATTAGCATCGGTGGAGATGGTACCATCTTAAGAGCTATTACCTATATAAGAGACTCAGGAATTCCTATTTTAGGAGTTAATACTGGACGATTGGGCTTTTTGGCAACCGTAAAACGGGATGAAGTTACAAAAGCATTTCAAGAATTGTTTCAGAAAAAATATACCCTTGTAGACAGAGGTTTGCTAAAAATAACAATTAAAGAAAATGCTGCTGCGTTTAACGAGTTGAATTTTGCCTTAAATGAAGTTACCGTAAGTAGAAAAAATACAACTTCTATGATTAGGGTTGCTACCTATTTGAATGGAGAATATTTAACTTCCTATTGGGCAGATGGACTTATAGTATCAACACCTACAGGATCTACAGGTTATTCTCTAAGCTGTGGAGGACCTGTAATAGCGCCCGATGCCAATTCTTTTGTGTTAACCCCAATAGCACCGCATAATTTAAATGCCAGACCACTGGTGATTCCAGATGATACAGAGATAAAATTAGTGGTTTCTGGAAGAGAAGAAACACATTTGGTTTCTTTAGATTCTCGAATAGCATCTGTAGAAAATGAAACAGAGATTCAAATACAAAAATCTGATTTTACTGTAAAAATGGTTGAATTTAATTCTGAACCTTTTTTTAAAACCCTAAGAAACAAGTTACTTTGGGGCGAGGATAAGCGCAATTAACTCCTTTATAACAATAAATATACTTAAAAACTGTTTATCAAAGCAGATAGCTTGGTGGTTATTACCGCTAAATAGATTTAATTTTTATATTTGCAAACTTTGATACTCATGAGAACATATTTAGTATTAATTATTTCGTTTATAATGATAGGCCTCAATGCGCAAAACTATGAAGTAGGTTTGTTCGCTGGTGGAGCTAATTATATAGGTGATATAGGTGCTACAACCTATATTAATCCTAATAAGCCAGTTATAGGTGCGCTTTTTAAGTGGAACAAGAGTATACGTTATTCATGGAGAGCATCAATAATTAGAGCAGGTATCCGTGGAGTAGATTCAGCATCTGATAGTGAGGCTAGAAAAGAACGCGATTATAGTTTTAATAATACTATTACGGAGTTCTCAGCAGGATTGGAAGTGAATTTTGTAAAATTCAATTTACATAAAATGGGTCCGGCATTTACTCCTTATTTATATACAGGAGTAACGTATTTTACTTATGGGAATAGACGTTTTCAGGGTGCAGGCCAGGTAGATATGGGAAAGAAAGGATCCTTTTCAATTCCAATGACCATTGGAGTTAAGAAAAATATCTCTCGTTTTTTTGTGATAGGTGCAGAAATCGGAGCTAGATATACGTTTACCGATAATTTGGATGGAAGTAATGCTGAAGGGTATGAAAATATTAGTTTTGGAAATGTAGAGAGTAATGATTGGTATGTTTTTTCTGGAATTACATTTACCTATATGTTTGGAAGAAAACCCTGTTATGATTGCTCGGAATAAATAATAATATAGAGGTGAAGGATAAAATAGCATTAGATAGATTACCACAACATGTTGCTATAATAATGGATGGTAATGGAAGATGGGCTAAGCAAAAAGGTAAGCTTCGTGTCTTTGGTCATGAAAATGGGACCAAAACAGTTCGTAAGATAGTTGAAGCGGCAACCGAAATAGGAATTCCTAACCTAACATTATACGCTTTTTCTACAGAAAATTGGAATAGACCGAAGTTAGAAGTACAAATGCTGATGAAAATTCTAGTTTCTTCTCTTAAAAAAGAGTTAAAGATTTTAGTAAAAAACAATATTAGGTTAAACACAATTGGTGATATTACATCGCTCCCAAAAGCGGTCTATAATGAACTTACAGAAGTGGTAGAGAAAACCAAGAATAACGATAGAATGACGCTAACTTTAGCGTTGAGTTATGGGGCTAGAGAAGAGCTGAAAAACGCAGTAAAAACAATAGCCACCAAAGTTAAAAATAATATAATTTCTGTCGAAAATGTTGACGAATCAATTATTAATGACCATCTTTACACGCATGATTTACCAGACGTAGATCTGCTTATTCGTACTAGTGGAGAGCACAGAATAAGTAATTTTTTACTTTGGCAAATCGCATATGCCGAATTGTATTTTGTAGATACTTTTTGGCCAGATTTTTCGAAGCAAAATCTATATGAAGCAATATTAAATTATCAAAAAAGAGAACGAAGATTTGGAAAAACTAGTGAACAACTTAATTAAGAATGTAAAAGGATACCCAAAAGTAGTATCTTTCATATTCGTATCTTTTCTTTTACTAACCTCAACTATTCAAGCACAAGATGATTCTTATGAAAATGGGAAAAAATATATTCTTGGAGGAATAACAGTAACAGGAGCAACTAGCTATAATGAGCAAACAGTAAAAACATATACTGGATTGCGTGTTGGTCAGGAAATAACAGTTCCTGGAGAAGCAATTAGCGACGTAATTAATAAGTTAATAAAATTAGAGCTTTTTAGTGATGTAAGTTTTTATGTAACTAATATTGTTGGAAAAGAAATATTTTTAGAACTTAATATTAAAGAACGTCCAAGTATTGCAAAAGTAACTGTGTACGGGGTAAGAAAAGGTAAGGTTAAGGAAATTGTAAAAGAAGCAGAATTAGTAAAAGGTAAAAAGATTACCGAAAGCTTTGTTTCTAATACTAAAAATTACCTTGAAAATAAGTACAAGAAAAAAGGTTTTCTAAATACTAAGGTTACTATAGCGACAAGTCCAGTAAAAAACGATTCAGTTGCTACAAACGAAGTAGAAATGGTGGTTAATATTCACAAAGGTAAGAAGGTGAAGATTAAAGAAATTTCTATTGTAGGTAATGAAAAAATGAAAAGTAAGCAGCTTAGAGGAGCCATGAAAAACACAAAACGTAAGTTTTTTGGACGTTTATGGAAAAAATCTAAATTTATTGAAGAAGATTATAAAGCAGATTTAGTAAGTCTTGTTGATCATTATGCTGCAAACGGATATAGAGATGCTAGAATTGTTACTGATACTGTAAAAGCAGTAAACGGAAAAAATATTGCTATTAATCTTAATGTAATAGAAGGAGATAAATATTATTTTGGGGATATCAATTTTATTGGAAATACTGTGTATACAGACAGGCATTTGCGTCAAGTTCTTGGTATTAAAAAAGGAGATACCTATAATGGTGTAAAGCTAAAAGAAAGAATTGAAGATAAAACCAAGCCAGATGCTGATGATTTAACAAATCAGTATCAAAATAATGGATATTTGTTTTCTAATATTAATCCTGTTGAAGTATCTGCCGCAAATGATACTATTAATATGGAAATTAGAATTGTAGAAGGAAAGGAAACTTTTTTTAATAGAGTTACTGTTTCTGGAAATGATAAAACTAATGACCACGTAATTTATAGAACATTAAGAACAAGACCTGGTCAAAAATATAGAAAAGCTGATATCGTAAGAACGGTAAGAGAATTAAGCCAGTTGGGCTATTTTGATGCAGAAAGTATTGGAACTAATTTCTTAAATCCAGATCCAAATACAGGAACTTTAGATTTTGAATATACAGTACAAGAAAAGGGATCTAGTCAGATAGAACTTCAAGGTGGTTACGGTGGAGGTGGTTTCATCGGAACAGTTGGACTGTCTTTTAGTAACTTCTCTATAAAGAACATTTTAAAGGGCGAAGCTTATAAGCCGGTTCCTATGGGAGATGGACAAACATTCTCGCTTAGATTACAGGCTAGTAGAACATTTAGGACCTATAGTTTGTCTTTTTCAGAACCTTGGCTAGGAGGTAGAAAGCCAGTGCGTCTTTCAGTATCTTTATCACATACACAACAATTTTTGTACGATTATCAAAACCGTGAAGTGGATAAAGATAGAAAATTCTCTATTACAGGAATATCTGTTGGTTTAGCAAAAAACTTAGCATGGCCAGATGATTATTTTGTAATGTCTCATGCTTTAAGTTTTCAAAATTATGATTTAAAAAATTATAATACAGGGCTGTTTACTTTCGGAAATGGAACGTCTAATGCTTTAGCTTATACAGCAGCATTAACTAGAAAGTCTTCAGGGCCAAATCCTATTTTTCCTCAGCAAGGATCAGAATTTTCTATAAGTGCAAAATTAACATTGCCATATTCATTGTTTAATGGAGTCGATTATGAAGCAATGAGGCAAGAGAGAGAGCAAGCTTATTTAGATCAAAGTAAACAGGCACCAACAAATTCCAGTCCTCAAGTGCTCGATGATTACGCTAATGCACGTGCAGAAGCGGGTAATACTGTTGCAGAATTGGATCAGGAATTTTACAAATGGTTAGAGTATTATAAGATTAAATTTTCTGGTACATGGTATAATAAAATTATTGGAAAATTAACATTAAAAACAGGAGCTGAATTTGCATTCTTGGGAGCTTATAATTTAGATAGAGGTGTAGTTCCTTTTGAGCGTTTTTATGTTGGAGGAGACGGACTAGGTAACTATACTATGGATGGTAGAGAGAATGTGCAGTTAAGAGGATATGAAAACCAATCGATAACGCCATATGATGAAAAAGGTGATAGAATTGGCGCCACAATTTACAATAAATTTTCAATGGAATTAAGATATCCACTTACCTTAAAGCCTTCTGCTTCTATTTATGGATTGGCTTTTATGGAAGCTGGTAATGCTTACAACAATTTTAGTGAATTTAATCCGTTTAACCTTAAACGATCGGCCGGAGTTGGACTGCGTATTTTTATGCCAGCATTTGGACTTCTTGGAATTGATTTTGGTTATGGATTTGATAATCCTATTCCTGGCACTAATTTAGAGCCGCATGGATGGGAGACTCACTTTATAATTGGACAGCAGTTTTAATTTTGGCACGATATTTTCTATATTAAAATCGTAAACAATGAAAACAAGAGTTCTTTTAGTCGTATTAGTATTAATATCAGTAGCTACTACAAGTGCACAAAGAGGTGCTAGAATAGCATATGTAGATATGGAGTACATATTGGAAAATGTGGAAGAATATCAAGATGCAACTACCCAGCTGGATGCTAAAGTTGAAAAGTGGAAACTAGAAATTGAAGAAAAGCAGAATGGGATAGATCAGATGAAAAAAGATCTTGCTGCCGAAAAAGTACTATTGACCAAAGAGCTTGTTGAAGAGCGTGAAGAAGAAATTTTGCAAGTAGAAAACGAGATGCTAAAATATCAGCAAGACCGTTTTGGACCGCAAGGAGATTTAATTGTTCAGAAAAGAATATTGATTCAGCCAATTCAAGACCAAGTTTTTAATGCAGTACAAGAATTAGGAGTTAATAAAAAGTACGATATTATTTTTGATAAGTCTGATGTGTTGATGTTGTTTTCAAATAATAGACATGATGTAAGTGATCAGATTTTAAGAACAATAGGAAGAACTAGAAAACTGAATAAGAATAAGGCAAAATCAAAAAAATCTAGAAGTAAGCTTGATACCTATGTAGAGGAAGAGAGTGAAGGGGTTAAAGCGAGAAAAGAAGCTTCAAAAGCCAAGCAAACTGATAGAGAGCAAAAGGCAATTAGCAGCAGACAGAAAAAAATAGATGAGCGGGAAGCTAGAAAAAAAGCCTATGAAGAAAGAAGGAAGAAATTGCTAGCAGAAAGAGAAGCTAAAAGAAAAGCAAAAGAGGAGGAGCGAAAAGCAAAAGAGAATAAAGAGGATAATAAAGAAGAGGAAAATAAAACAGAGAATTAAACTAGAATAAATATATTTGTAACACTTAAGAATAATTAAAATCATGAAAAATTTAAAGACCTTTATAGTAGCCATTGCATTATTTGTAGGTACTACTAGTTTTGTAAACGCCCAAAGTAAAGTTGCTCATATTAACGTGCAAACGTTATTGACTGATATGCCAGAGATGAAGGCCGCACAAGCTGAGTTGAAGAAATTAGAGCAGTCTTACACAGCAGATATTCAAAACTCAATGAAAGAGCTTCAGAATAAGGCAACACAATATCAAAATGAGGCTGAAGGTAAAACTGATGAGGAGAATCAAAAAAGAGGAGCAGAAATACAAGGCATGCAAGGTAAAATACAGCAAGCACAACAATCTGCTAGTCAAGAATTGCAAAAAAAGCAAGTTGAACTTTTAGGTCCTATCACAAAAAAGGCTGAAGCTGCAATACAAAAAGTTGCAAGAGGATTAGGATATAACTATGTTATGGATGCTTCTCCTGGAACTGGAGTTATCTTAGCAGAAGGTAAAGATTTATTGTCAGCTGTAAAGAAAGAATTAGGTTTCTAAGAAGCTAAAAATAAAATTATATTTAAAAACTGTTCATGGCTATGGACAGTTTTTTTATTTTTGATACCTATGAGTAATAGTCCTATTGGTTTTTTTGATTCTGGTGTTGGTGGACTTTCCATCTGGAAAGAAGTTCATTGTTTGTTGCCAAATGAGCACAGCATATATTTGGCAGATAGTGCTAATGCGCCTTATGGTTATCATACTGAAGAAGAAATTATTGCACTTTGCATCAAAAACACTGAATTTTTAATTGCTAGAGGTTGTAAGCTTATTGTGGTAGCTTGTAATACAGCTACAACAAATGCAATTGCGCATTTAAGAGCGGTTTTTGATGTTCCGTTTATAGGAATAGAACCAGCTATAAAGCCAGCAGCTATAGCTACTAAAACTAATGTTGTGGGTATTTTGGCAACTAAAGGAACATTGGCAAGTTCTCTATTTCATAAAACCGCTAGTTTGTATGGAGATGGCGTTACTGTTGTTGAGCGCGTAGGAGAGGGTTTGGTGCCACTAGTGGAAAGTGGTAAGGAATGTTCTGATGAAGCAAAAAAATTGTTGACACTGTACTTAGAGCCAATGATAGTAAAAAAAATAGATTATTTAGTGCTTGGTTGTACGCATTATCCTTTTTTAATGCCTTTGTTGAGGGAATTACTTCCGGAGAATATAACTGTTATAGCTTCGGGAGGAGCCGTAGCGAGACAAACCCGGACTATATTGCAAAAGAAAGGATTAGAAGTTAGTTGTGAGCCTAGATCTGTAAGTTCTCAGTTTTATACCAATGCTGACAATGTAGATGTTGTAAAACATTTTCTTAGCGATTGTCAAGGAATTAGTGTTGAAAAAATTGATTTTTAATTCGCAAATCAATTCCGTCCTAAACGTTTTGTTAACTATGTGAATTTCCTTGGTATAATAGAATCTAAGAAGAATTATAATAAGAAAGGGGTTCGTTTTGAATGCTATTGTTTTTATGTCCTATCTAGATTTTGTCGTAAAATTTGCAGTGAAATTCCAGTAAAATTATAGGCTGTTTGAACGATAGTGAGTTCCTATAATTTATGGGATGAATAATAAATTTAGGCAAAATATAGTCAGACTAGATTTTTTTGTTTCGTTTTTTTATCAATGAAAAAAATGAAAATGATTATTTATTTAGGACGCTATTGTTCGCAAATTAATTATCAGTTATTGCTTTTTGAGATAAGTAAGGTAAGTGAAGTCAAAATTATGTTTTTCATCTTTTTTGTAACTTTCTGATTCGATAAGTTCCCAGTTGTTTTCATCTATTTTAGGAAAGAATGTATCAGCTTCAAAAGTACTGTGCACTCTTGTTAGTTCTATTTTGTCAGCAACTGCAATTGCTTGTTTGTAGATTTCTCCTCCACCAATAATAAATGGTTGTTCGTCTTCTTTGGCAACAGCAGCTAGCGCATCTTCAAGAGCGTGTACTATAATACAGTTTTCTGCTTTATAACTACGGTCTCTAGTGATGATGATATGAGTTCTGTTAGGAAGTAGCTTTGGGAAACTTTCAAAAGTTTTTCTACCCATAATAATATGGTGTCCAGAGGTTAGTCGTTTAAAACGTTTAAAATCATGAGGTAGATGCCAAACCAAATCATTGTCTTTACCAAGTTCATTATTTTCTCCTGCTGCGGCTATAAGTGTTATCATTTTTGTGTACCTGAGTTTTAGTTCTTTTTTTTTAATTGTTCATTAAAAACTTCGCTTTCAGCCATTAATACTTCTTCCTTTTTTAGGTCAGCTTTTAGTTTTTCAATGCGTTCTTTTTGGTTGCCAACCAATTTGCTAATCTGTGCTTGTTCCCATGATTTATTCATGAATCGTTTGGTGATAAAAACTTGAATAAGATGAAAAACAAAAAAGAAAGCCCAAATGGTAATGGCAATTACAAACCAATCTTCCCAATATTGTTCACCATAATGAAAAACTTTGTTTAATACAATAAGTAAAACAGAGCCAAGAAGAAAAAGGACAAAATGATAATAGAGTCTTTTTTTTGTTTTCACACGCTTTTCTGCGTATTTAATCATCTCGTATTGATCTGTGTCTATTTCAGTATTTTTTTTGGTAGAAAACATAACTATTGGTTTTTATGGTAAACACTATTCTTTTTAAAATTATATAGCTACTTTGCCCTTTATATGTGGGTCAGGGTGGTAATCTGTAAGTGTAAAATCTTCAAATTTAAAATCAAAAATATCCTTGATCTCAGGATTTAATATCATTTTAGGAAGTGTTTTTGGTGTTCTACTAAGTTGAAGTTCCAGTTGCTCAATATGATTGTTATATATATGTGCATCGCCGAAAGTGTGAATGAAATCTCCAGCTTCATAACCACAAGCTTGTGCCATCATCATTGTAAATAGGGCATAAGAAGCAATATTGAATGGGACACCTAAAAAGATATCAGCACTTCTTTGGTAGAGTTGGCAGGATAGTTTTCCGTCAGCTACATAAAATTGGAAAAAAGCATGGCATGGAGGTAAAGCGGCTTTTCCATTAGCTACGTTTTCAGAAAAAGAAATAGAGGTGTCAGGAAGGACGCTAGGATTCCATGCGGAAACTAACATTCTTCTACTGTTAGGATTGTTTTTTAGGGTGCGAACCACTTCTTTGATCTGATCAATTTCTTCGCTATTCCAATTTCTCCACTGATGACCGTAAACAGGGCCAAGATCGCCATTTTCATCAGCCCAATCATTCCATATCTTTACTCCGTTTTCTTGAAGATAGTTAATGTTAGTATCGCCATTTAAAAACCAAAGTAATTCGTAAATAATTGATTTTAAATGCAGTTTTTTTGTAGTAACCATCGGAAAACCTTCACTAAGATTAAAGCGCATTTGGTGTCCAAAAACACTTAGGGTTCCTGTGCCTGTTCTATCTCCTTTTTGATTGCCAGTGTCTAAAACTGTTTTTACTAAATCGTGATATTGTTTCATTTGTATAGGGTCATTTTATAAACGATTATGAAAAATTAGCTTTCTAAGCTAAAATCATGTCCGTCTAGGAACTGCTAAAATATAAAAAGCTTCTTTAGTAAATATAAAGAAGCTTTTTATCTTATAAAAGATTATTAACTATTGTATTATTTTCTTTTATAGGTGTCTTTTGTTCCATCTGGATTTGTTGCTGTAATGACAGTGTTGTTTTCTGAAAAAACAATTGGCGCTTCTCTAAATATTGGATTTTCGACTGTTTCTACATCAGAAGAATCTGTATATGCTGCTGAAAGTAGTTTTATTGTGTATGTGTTTTCTGTGTTTTTCCAATCTCCAGATATAATTGCCCAGATATAGCAGCTATCGTCACTGGTTTTGGTTTCATAATCTGTTATTTCTATGGTGAAATCATTCTTAAAAGTGAACTCACTTCTATTGTCACAGGATAATTCATGAATTCCTCCATCTGTATCGATATGAGCAGTTCGTTCCCAGGTGCCAATTATAGGATCTATGATAATGAGGTCGTCATTATCTTCTCCACATGAGGTTATGCTTAAGGAGATGCTAAAAAGGATAAAGCAAAGTTTTAAAAATTTCATTTAGGTTAATTTAGGGGTTTACAACTTAACAAGTAAGTGCATCGTTTATTGTATGTATACCCTTGTTTTTTTAACCTAGAATCATTCCAGCAATTGTTGCAGAAATTAAAGAAGCTATTGTACCTCCAATTAATGCCTTCATCCCAAATTCAGAGAGTGTTTTTCGTTGCCCTGGTGCTAGAGATCCTATACCTCCAATTTGAATACCTATAGATGCAAAATTTGCAAATCCACATAACATATAAGTGGCCATCGTAACAGATTTATTAAAGGTAAGATGTGTTGCGTTTGCGGTGTCTTTAAGGCCAGAAAGCTGTATGTATCCAACAAATTCACTAGCTGCAAGTTTTACACCTAGCAATTGCCCCATAAGCATCATGTCTTCATTAGCAACTCCGATTAGCCACATTAATGGTGCAAAAATAACTCCAAGAATAAATTCTAAAGAAAGGGAATTATAGGAAGTGTTTTCAGCAATAATTGTATTTAGTGATTTAAAATGCCAATCAATATCAAAATAAGCTATTGAAAATCCATCAAATCCAGCAATTCCACCTAAAATACCATTTAGCATTGCGATAATAGCAACAAATACTAATAACATTGCTCCTACATTTACAGCTAACTTTAAACCTTCAGTAGTACCATTTGCAATAGCGTCAAGGATATTGCTTCCTATTTTTTCTGATGATACTCTTACATCAGTATTTACAGCTTCTGCTTGAGGGTACAATATTTTTGAGATTACAATTGCTCCTGGAGCGGCCATAACGGAGGCGGCTAAAAGGTGTTTGGCAAAATATAATTTTAATTCTGGATCATCACCACCTAAAAAACCAATATATGCTGCTAATACTGCTCCAGCTACGGTTGCCATTCCACCAATCATAACCAAGAGCATTTCTGACTTGTTCATTTTTTCTAAATAGGCCTTGATTAGCAATGGTGCTTCTGTTTGCCCTAAGAAAATATTACCAGCAATGCTTAAGCTTTCTGCTCCTGATATTTTTAATGCCTTAGATAGTAGCCAAGCTAGTGCTTTTACTACCTTTTGTATTACACCCAAGTAGAATAGTACGGAGGTTAATGCGGAGAAAAATATTATAGTCGGTAATACTTGAAAAGCAAATATAAACCCAAAAGTGTTCATGTCGGCTACTAGTCCTTTAAAAAGGAATTCGCTTCCTGCCTGTGTAAATTCTAAAACATTTACAAACAATTTTCCTATAGTGTCAAAAATAGCTTGTATAAAAGGGATTTTTAATACTCCTATGGCAATTATGATTTGTATAGATAAGCCAATTCCTACCGTTTTCCAGTTTACGGCTCTCCTGTTACTACTGAATAAAAAGGCAATAAAAAGCAAAGAAAGCATTCCTAATATTCCTCTCCATAAACTAGTTATAGTAAAACCTTCACTTGGTATGAGTGCTACTTTTTTTAATGGAGCATCAATTTTGGAGTTGTTTTTAAGTTGAAATTCCATTCCATTTCCTTTAAAGGAAAGAATACTATCTGAGAGTGTGGTAATTTTGTATGTTACAACAGTGTCTTTTGGACTGTCGTAATAGAAAAGCAATATATTGTTTTGATGCAAGTAATTTCCTGATGCTTTTAAATTGTTTTCTGAAGCTATGGTGTATCTAAATTTACCTTCTTTTAGATGTAATGAATCTGTTTGATGAAGTGCAACTGCAGTTGTGTCATTTGCTGTGATAGAACTAAAATTCCAGCTTTTCTCAATGTCTTGTGCGTTTAGTGCAAAAGTAATTAGAAATGCGATGCTAAAGGAAACAATTGCTTTTTTCAAACTTTTAGAATTTTAGAATTTGTAAGGGGTTAATTTAGTAATAAAATTAAACATCACGAAACTTAATGAGTTTCATTCGTTATTAAATACAAAGAATAAGATTGTTTTTGAAGCTAAATTATTATTTTCTTCTGGAGATTTCATCTCTTATTTTAGCAGCTTTTTCATAATCTTCATTTGTTACTGCTTTAGCTAAGAGTTTGTCTAATTCTTTTAAAGGTAGATTTTTGTAGGTATTATCTATTTCTTTTTTTGAATCGTCTTTGTCTTGTAATATTTCGTCTACAATAATACTTACCTCTTTTGTTTGCTCTGGATTTGTTTTTGGAACATTTTCTTCCTCAGTATCTTTGGTAGAAAATTTCAAAAAGATTCCAGCTTTATCCAATATGGTTTTATAAGTAAAAATAGGCGCTTTAAACCTAAGTGCAAGTGCAATGGCATCACTAGTTCTGGCGTCTATAATCTCTTCAATTTTATCTCTTTCACAGATGATACTAGAGTAGAATACACCATCTACCAACTTGTGTATAATAACTTGCTTAACTACAATTTCAAATCTATCAGAGAAATTTTTAAAAAGATCATGAGTTAACGGACGAGGAGGCCGTATTTCTTTTTCTAAAGCAATAGCAATTGACTGTGCTTCAAAAGCACCAATAACTATTGGGAGTTTTCGATCACCATCTACTTCATTTAAAATTAATGCATAAGCCCCATTTTGTGTTTGGCTATATGAAATTCCTTTTATATTTAATCGTACTAAGCTCATAGTTGTATAGAAAAAAAGCTGTTTATATAAGAGGATATCTAATATAAACAGCTCCTTAGGGGCAGCAATTTAAACAAATTATGCGTTCTTTGCCTTAAATTCTTTTAATTTTTCAATAAGTGTTGGAACCACTTCAAAGGCATCTCCAACTATTCCGTAATCTGCAGCTTTAAAAAATGGAGCTTCAGGATCGGTATTGATTACAACTTTTACTTTAGAAGCATTTATTCCTGCTAAGTGTTGAATAGCACCAGAAATACCAATAGCAATATAAAGATTAGAAGCTACAGGTTTTCCAGTCTGTCCTACATGTTCTCCATGTGGTCTCCATCCCAAATCTGAAACAGGTTTAGAACATGCGGTTGCAGCTCCTAAAACAGCAGCTAAATCTTCAATCATTCCCCAGTTTTCTGGACCTTTTAATCCTCTACCTCCAGAAACTACAATTTCTGCATCGGCTATGGTTACTTTTCCTGTTATTTTATCTTCTGATACTGCTTTTGTAGAAAAATCGCTATCTGCCAGTGTTGGGCTAAAAGCTTCTGCTGTTGCTGAAGCACTATTTTCTACTAATCCATAAGCATTTTTAGATACTCCAATAACTTTTTTATCAGTATTAATTGTAGTAAAACCAAATGCTTTATTGGTAAACATCGATCTTTTTACTGTAAATGGACTGTTGCTTTCTGGCAAGGCAATAGCATTTGAGGCAAAGCCTGCATTAAGTTTAGCGGCCAACATTGGAGCTAAAAACTTGCTGTCAGCACTTGCTCCAGTAACAACTATTGTTGCGCTTTCGTTTTCTACAGCTTGTTGTATTGTTTTTGTGTATGCTTTGGCATTAAATGTTTCTAATTTACTATCAGAAACTTGTAATATTTTGTCCACTCCGTAGTTTCCTAATTCAGAAACCTCAGTAGCATTTATGGTAACAGCAGTTACTGTTGTCCCTAGTTGATCAGCAATACCTTTAGCATAAGATGCTGCTTCAAAAGCACCTTTTTTAAAGGTTCCATTTTCTGATTCTGTATATACTAATATTGACATGTCTTTCTTTTTTAATCTTAAATAATTACGAGGTTAGCTTGCTTATATTACTTTAGCTTCGCTATGCAATAGGTTTACAAGTTCATCAATGTTGTTTGCATCAACAAGTTTAACAGCTCCTTTTGGAGCAGGTTTTTCAAACTTTGCTGTAGTAGTTTCGGAATCAGAATCAATAGCCTCTTTTACAGTAAGTGGTTTTTTTCTGGCCATCATAATTCCTCTCATATTAGGGATTCTAAGATCACTTTCTTGGACAAGTCCTTTTTGACTAGCAATTACTAAAGGTAAAGTGGTTTCTAGTATTTCTTTACCACCATCTATTTCTCTGGAAGCTGTAGCATTGTTTCCGTCTACTTCTAGACCTATGCAATTGGCAACAAAGTTAGCATCTAATAATGAAGCTAGCATTCCAGGAACCATACCTCCATTATAATCAATAGATTCTCTACCTGTTATTACTAAGTCAAAAGCACCTTCTTTAACGACTGCTTCAAGTTGTTTGGCAACAAAAAAACCATCTGTTGGTTCAACATTTACTCTAATAGCAGCATCTGCTCCAATTGCTAATGCTTTTCTTAGTGTAGGCTCTGTTTCAGATCCTCCAACATTTACAACAGTAACTGTTGCTCCTTGCTTTTCTTTAAACCACATGGCCCTTGTAAGTCCAAACTCATCATTAGGATTAATTACAAATTGCACCCCATTGGTGTCAAATTTAGTATCTCCTTCAGTAAAATTTATTTTGGAAGTGGTATCAGGAACGTGACTTATACATACGAGTATTTTCATGTGTATTATGTGTTTATGTTTGTATAAAAATTTTCGTCACGAAGATACTCACTTATTTGTTAAAAATACTATGCACGCATAATAAATTTATGTTTTATTTTTTGTGTTGTAATTTAGAGTGTGATATAAGCTATAAATTTATTATTTTTGCTTTTCGATAACTAAAATAACATTCGACATTTCATATGAGAACAATACAATTTAGAGAAGCTGTTTGCGAGGCAATGAGCGAAGAAATGAGAACGGACGATTCTATTTACCTAATGGGAGAGGAAGTAGCAGAATATAATGGTGCATATAAAGCATCAAAAGGGATGCTAGAAGAGTTTGGTTCTAAGCGAGTAATTGATACTCCAATTTCTGAACTTGGTTTTGCTGGTATTGGTGTAGGTTCAACAATGGGAGGTAACAGACCTATCATTGAATTTATGACGTTTAACTTTGCTTTAGTTGGAATTGATCAAATAATTAATAATGCTGCAAAAATTAGGCAAATGACAGGCGGACAGTTTAGTTGTCCTATTGTTTTTAGAGGTCCAACAGGTTCTGCAGGACAATTAGGAGCTACACATTCTCAAGCTTTTGAGAGCTGGTTTGCAAATTGTCCAGGGCTAAAAGTGGTTGTACCATCTAACCCTTATGATGCAAAAGGATTGTTAAAAGCTGCAATTAGAGATAATGACCCTGTTATTTTTATGGAGTCAGAGCAAATGTATGGTGATAAAATGGAAGTGCCAGATGGAGAATATATCATTCCTTTAGGTGTTGCTGATGTTAAAAGAGAAGGTACAGATGTTACTATTGTTTCTTTTGGTAAGATAATTAAAGAAGCTTATAAAGCTGCTGATGAATTAGCAAAAGAAGGAATTAGTTGCGAAATTATCGATTTAAGAACTATTCGTCCTTTAGATCGTAAAGCAATTGTAGCTTCAGTTAAAAAAACGAATAGATTGGTTATTTTAGAGGAGGCATGGCCTTACGGAAATATTGCAACAGAAATTACATATTTGGTGCAATCAGAAGCATTTGATTATTTAGATGCACCAATTATAAAATTAAATACTGCTGATACTCCTGCGCCATATTCACCTGTATTATTAGCAGAATGGCTTCCAAATGCTGGTGATGTTGTTAAAGCCGTTAAGAAAGTGTTATATAAAGCAGAAGTGTAGCCAATTTAGACTACATTTGTGAAATAATAAAAGCTTCATCAGTATTTTACTTGGTGAAGCTTTTTTGTATGATATATCTTACGAAAAAAGATATGTTAGTTTAGTCTTTAATAAATAATATTAAGTACACTATCGTTAAGATTAGTGAAGAAAATTATGCTTTTGGCATTTTGTTTGATGAGTTACTTTTTTAAATAGAAATTGTATGCAATTAAAAATTATATTAATTGGAGTTTTAACATTCGTTTTTGGTTTGGCTAATGCACAAACTAAGGTGAGTGGTGAAGTTATAGATGAGTTTAATAATCCTGTAGCTTTTGCAAATGTAATTTTTGCAAACTCGGCAGAAGGGACTATTACTAATGAAAATGGACGTTTTTATTTGGAATCAGACAATGATTATAGTAAAATAGTAGTTTCCTTTGTTGGTTATGCCACTAAAGAAATTGAACTCACCAAAAAAGTTACCTATAAGCTAAAAGTTACCTTAGCAGAAGGGGAGCAATTAAAGGAAGTTATCGTTTATGTTGGTAGACAGTCTAAAAAAAATAATCCTGCTGTAGATATATTAAAGAAAATTTGGGCTAGAAAAAAAAGAAACGGTATCCGACAGTTTAAGCAATATGCTTATGATAAGTACGAAAAAGTTGAGTTCGATTTAAATACCATAGACAGTTCTTTAATGAAAAGCAGGCTTTTTAAAGGAATGGAGTTTATGTTTGAAAATCTGGATACTTCTAGGATTACAGGTAAAACATACCTTCCAATGTTTATTAATGAAGCAGTTTCTAAAGTATATGGCGATAATGAACTTAATAAGGAAAAGGAAGATATAACAGGGAATAAAAATTCTGGATTTAGCAGTAATCAGAATATAATAGCCTTTGTTCAAGACTTATACAATGAGTATGATATTTACGATAATTATTTAAAGTTTTTTGACAAAAGTTTTGTGAGTCCTCTTTCAAAAACTGGTGTTGATACCTATAACTATGTGTTATCCGATAGTGCGTTTATAGATAACAAATGGTGCTATAATATTATATACTATCCGAGACGTAAAAACGAACTTACTTTTAAAGGAGATTTTTGGGTAAATGATACCACTTTTGCAATAAAAGATATCAATCTTCAGGTTACCAAAAGTGCTAATATAAATTGGGTAAAAGAAATTTATATAGAACAAGAGTTTGATGTGTTAAGCGACTCCGTTTTTCTATTAAAACGTGATTATATGATGAGTGATTTTAGCCTTCGTAAAAAAGAAGAATCACGAGGAATATATGGTAAGAGAACTACTGTGTATGATAATTATGAGTTTGATATAGAAAAATCTAAAAAGTTTTACGACACAGAGATAGATCCTTATAATTCGTTAATTTATGACAGAGACGATGCTTTTTGGAAGAAAAGTAGATTAGAAGCACTAAACAAAGATGAGCAAGGAATTTATAAGTTATTAGATACACTGAAGACTGTTCCCAAATTTATGCGCCTATATAATCTTACATCAATTTTGGCTTCAGGTTATGTAGAGTTTGATAAATTAAATATAGATTATGGACCTATCTTTTCTACGGTAGGTTATAATGATGTGGAAGGAATACGGTTAAGAGTGGGTGGGAGAACCTATTTTGGTTCTAATGACCTATGGAGGCTTCAGGGATATGCTGCTTATGGTTTTAGAGATGAAAAAATAAAGTATGGCATCTCAGGAAAATGGCTTGTAGATCGAAAAAACAGGATTATTATATCAGGAGGAAATAGAAGAGATGTAGAGCAAACAGGAGCTAGTTTAACAGCTACTACAGATGTTTTAGGGAGGAGTTTTGCCTCATCATCATTTTTGGCTACAGGTGATAATAGTAAGTTAACAAATTTAAACTTAACAGCAGCAGCAGTAGAATTTGAACCTGTTGGTAATTTAAAAGTTAAGGTTGGTGGTGTCTTTAAAACAATGCAAAGTGCGTCTCCGGAAACATTTAATTTGGATTATATTGATCCAGATACAGGGAGTTTAACTTCACAAACAAAACAATTTGAACTTAATGTAGGACTTACCTATACTCCTAAAAGAAAAACATATGGTTTTGGAGTAGAACGTAGAGATGTAAATAGTGATTATGCTACTATATTTTTAAGCTATAGTAAAGGACTAAAAGGCTTTTTGGAAAGTGATTTTGATTATGAGAAAGTGCAGCTGTATTATAAAAAACCATGGCAAATTGGAGGAATTGGAAGACTGCAGACAATTCTTGAGGCTGGAAAAACTTTTGGAGAGGTTCCATTAGGGCTTTTAAGTGTTATTCCAGGGAATCAATCTTACTTTTCTATATACAACACCTTTACATTGCTTAACTATTATGAGTTTGTAACAGATACCTATACTTCATTACATTTGGAGCATAATTTTAATGGAAGACTCTTTTCGCGAATTCCACTGCTTAGAAAATTGAATCTTAGAGAGATAATTGGAATAAGAGGTGTGTGGGGACAAGTATCCGATGAAAATTTAGCAATGAATGCTCCAGCTTTTAGTGTGCTAGAATTAAATCCTTTAGCACCAGCACCTTCAGATAAAATATATTGGGAATATTCTGTTGGAATCGGAAACATATTTAAGGTATTCCGTATCGATTTTAATTTTAGAGGTAATTATTTCGATAATAAGGATGCTAGGCAATTTGGGATAACTGGCGCTTTTGGTTTTCAGTTTTAATAGAAAACCTAAAACATAATCTCTATAATATTATGGTGTTGTAAATGGATTTTTTAAATTTGCAGACTTTTTCAAATTAAATAAACAAAATGAGTAACAAAGAAGTAGAATCTTTTGATGTTTTAATAGAGATCCCTAAGGGAAGTAGAAATAAATACGAATACGATTTTAAATTAAAAAGAATACGATACGATAGAATGATTTTTTCTTCTATGATGTATCCTGCAGATTATGGTTTTATTCCAGAAACACTAGCATTAGATGGTGATCCATTAGATGTTTTAGTTTTGGTAACTGAGCCAACTTTTCCTGGATGTGTAATGGAAGTTAAGCCAATTGGAGTTTTCCATATGGAAGATGAAAAAGGGCCAGATGAAAAAGTTATTTGCGTACCAGTTTCAGATCCAGTTTGGAATACAATAAAAGACCTTTCAGAATTAAATCCACACTTAATAAAAGAAATAGAACATTTCTTTCAAGTGTATAAGGATCTGGAAAAGAAGAAGGTAGATATAGGCGGATGGGGTAATCTTGATGAAGCTATAGATATTATTAAAAAATGTGTACAAAGATTTAAAGATAGCGATGTGCCTGTGGAAGAAGTGACTATCAAATAGTTAGCCATAACACATTATGTTTTATAAAAGCAGTAGCCTTTGGTTGCTGCTTTTTTTATTGTTTCTGTTTTATTACATTTGTTTTCAACTAATTAAATCAAAACCAATATATTACTATGGAATCAATAACAATTTACTTACCAATTGTACTGTCTATCGTTGGTCTACTTTATATGCTTGTTAAAAAAGCATGGGTGATGAAACAAGATGCAGGCGATGGTAAAATGAAAGAAATTGCAGATTATATTTATGAAGGAGCTTTGGCTTTTTTAAAAGCTGAGTACCGTTTACTCACATTTTTTGTGATTGGAGCGAGTATTGTCTTGGCAGGAGTTTCTTTTATGGTAGAATCTACCCATATTCTCATTGTTGTTGCTTTTATTATTGGAGCTATATTTTCTGCATTTGCAGGGAATATGGGGATGAAAATAGCTACAAAAACCAATGTTAGAACTACGCAAGCAGCTCGTACAAGTTTACCAAATGCCTTAAAAGTGTCATTTGGTGGAGGTACAGTAATGGGGCTTGGTGTTGCAGGTTTAGCCGTTTTAGGGTTGACTTCGTTCTTTATACTGTTTTATTTTAAATTTATGGGCGGTGTTTGGACAAATACTGATGATATGACTGTGGTTTTAGAAACGCTAGCTGGTTTTTCTCTAGGAGCTGAATCTATAGCTTTGTTTGCACGTGTTGGAGGAGGTATCTATACCAAAGCTGCAGATGTAGGAGCAGATTTAGTGGGGAAAGTAGAAGCTGGTATTCCAGAAGATGATCCACGTAACCCAGCTACAATTGCAGATAATGTAGGAGATAATGTTGGGGATGTTGCAGGAATGGGAGCTGATTTATTTGGGTCTTATGTTGCAACAGTTTTAGCAGCAATGGTATTAGGAAATTATATTATTGGCGATATGGGCGGTGCAATAGATGATGCCTTTGGTGGTATCGGAATTATTCTTTTACCAATGATGATTGCTGGTGTTGGAATTATTATTTCTTTAATCGGTACCATGCTTGTTAAAATATCATCAAATGATGCTAAGGAAAATGAAGTGCAAAAAGCATTAAATATAGGAAATTGGGCATCGATTGCTATGGTTGCTTTGGCCTGTTTTGGATTAGTATGGTGGATGTTGCCAGAAACAATGCAAATGAGTTTTTATGGTGAAGGTTTAAAAGATATATCTTCAATGCGTGTATTTTATGCATGCCTTGTTGGTTTAGTAGTAGGAGCAGCTATTTCTTCTTTTACAGAATATTATACAGGATTGGGTAAAAAACCAATTTTAAAGATCGTTCAGCAGTCAAGTACTGGTGCTGGAACTAATATTATTGCTGGTTTAGCAACAGGAATGATTTCTACATTTTCATCAGTATTGTTATTTGCTGCTGCTATTTGGGCTTCTTATGCACTTGCTGGCTTTTATGGTGTGGCATTAGCAGCTTCAGCTATGATGGCAACTACAGCAATGCAATTGGCTATAGATGCTTTTGGTCCTATTGCTGATAATGCTGGGGGAATAGCCGAAATGAGTGAACAAGAACCAATTGTTAGAGAACGTACGGATGTCTTAGATGCCGTTGGTAATACAACTGCTGCAACTGGAAAAGGTTTTGCTATAGCATCTGCAGCATTAACTTCATTGGCATTATTTGCAGCTTATGTAACGTTTACTGGAATTGATGGTATCAATATTTTTAAAGCACCAGTTTTAGCAATGTTATTTGTTGGAGGGATGGTACCAGTAGTATTCTCTGCTTTAGCAATGAATGCCGTTGGGAAAGCAGCTATGGAAATGGTGGAAGAGGTTAGAAGACAATTTAAAGAGATTCCTGGAATTATGGAGGGGACTGGGAAACCAGAATATGCTAAATGTGTTGATATTTCGACAAAAGCAGCATTAAAAGAAATGTTATTGCCGGGTATTTTAACTATAGGATTTCCTATTGCTGTTATACTTATTGGAAAGCTTGCTTATATGGATGATAATCTTATGGTAGCAGAAATGCTTGGAGGTTATATGGCTGGTGTTACGGTAAGTGGTGTATTGTGGGCTATATTCCAGAATAATGCTGGAGGAGCATGGGATAATGCTAAAAAATCTTTTGAAGCTGGAGTAGAGATTAATGGTGTAATGACCTATAAAGGGTCAGATGCTCACAAGGCAGCAGTTACAGGTGATACAGTTGGTGATCCATTTAAAGATACCTCTGGACCTTCAATGAATATATTGATTAAACTTACTTGTTTAATTGGTTTGGTAATTGCACCAATTTTAGGGGAACATAAAGTAGAAGAAGGTGTAGCAATCACTACAGAAGTTATGGAGGTTATAACAATAGATAATGTAAAGTCTAATGAGATTGCTATTGCAACTAAAGTTGAATCTGAAACTGATATAAAGGAAAAAGAAATTAATGTGGCAGACTTAAACCTAGCAAAGGAAGTGTCTTCTAGAGAAGATACAGCGGTTAAAGTATTGGTTACTGATAACGAATTACATCTTGAATAAGAGTAAATAAAATTTGTAAAAAGCCGCATGTTACGATGCGGCTTTTTTTATTGGCGTTTTATTCCTTTTTTTATTTTCGAAAGCGCTTTAGACATTTGCGCTTCAACAGTTTTTATAGAAATATTTAAGGCAATAGCAACTTCTTTATATTTTAAGCCCTGCATTTTATTTAAGATAAAAATCTCTTTGCACTTAGGAGGAAGTTTATCAATTTCTAAATGAATGCTTTTAATTTGATTTTTAATAAAATCAGTATCTTCTTCAATAAAATAGTCCAATGCACTTTTTTTTATAGTCTCAATATAATTGAGCTCCTTTTTGGTGTTATTGTAATGGGTTATAAACTCAAAATAACATGCTTTATATAAATAGCTTTTTATAGAAGTATTAATTTGTAATGTGCGCTTGCTGTTCCAAATATTAAGCATTACATTTTGAACAATATCTTCAGCCTGTTGTTTGTCTTTATTTAAGCTGTAGATATATGTGGATAACTCGTTGTAATACAGCTCGTATAAACGCCTGAAGACAAGTTTGTTCCCTTTTTTGAGTTCTTTTATTTCAGTTTTTTTTTCTATGGAAAAATGCTTTAGGAGTATTAGAAAATTGATAGGTTGTGTGACGAATTTACAAAAACCTTTACTTATTTGCTAGTGAACTTTTTTAATTCCTCTTTTCTGTAGATTAAGACTGGTAAATTGCAAAGTTTTTTGGTTTTTTTTAAGATAAATTGGAAATAATTAACAAAAAAGTAAGGGTTTTAGTTTTTTTCATAGTCTTAATAGTATAATAGGATAATTTATCATGAAAAACAGTGAAGATTTAGCAATAAATCGAATAGTGAACTACCTCAATAATGAGATGTCCCAAGAAGAGTTAATCAGTTTCGAAATCTGGTTAAAAAATGACGAAAACCACAAGTTGTTTAAAAATTATGTTGTTGCAAACCATTATGTAGATCTTAAAGAAAAACATTTTGACGAGCAAGCTCCATTAAATTCGTTTTTAACAACAGTGAAGAAAAAAGAAAAAAGAAATAGATTTCAACTATTAAAATATGCTGCTTTATTAGCAGGTATTGTATTTGGGGTTTCTTATTTTCTTAAAAAAGATAATATCGTAATAGATGAAAATGCTTTAGAAGTTACATTAGAATTAAATGATGGTAGCATTCAGCAAATTGCAGGTGCAAATAAAAATGTTATTATAAAAAATAATCTAGGCCAGGTTATAGGTGTGCAAAAAGAAGGCAAAATTGTATATACCGAGGTAGCCAATACAAAAGCTGATTTTGATAAAGATGAAATAAATACAATACGAATTCCTAATGGAAGAAAGTTTCAGTTAGTACTTTCTGATGGTACCGAAATATATCTTAATTCTGGTTCTGTGTTGAAGTATCCTTCTCAATTTATAGCAGGTAATCTCAGGCAAGTAGAGTTGGTAGGAGAAGCATTTTTTAAAGTAGCAAAAAACAGGAATGATGCTTTTATTGTAAAAACAAACGGAGTTGCTACAGAGGTTTTTGGAACAGAATTTAATGTTTCTTCTTATGAAAATGAAGATTTTTCAGAAGTTGTTTTAGTAGAAGGTAGTGTAGGTATATTTTATGGAAAAGAACGTTTTGATAAAAACACAGATCGCTATTTAGAACCCAATCAAATGGCTAAATATGAAAAAAATACAAAAAACATTATAATTAATACAGTTGATGTCGCTGATCATATTGCTTGGGTAAACGGAGTGCTTTTGTTTAAAAATGAAAGTTTCGAGAGTATTATGAAAAAATTAGAAAGACACTATAATGTAGAAATAGACATTACTTATGAACAAATTAAAAAGGAAAAATTTACTGGACAATTTGATGTAGAAAGCATTGATAATGTGCTAAATACATTTAAACTAAACACTTCCTTTAATTTTGAAATTAATGAAAATAAACTAACTATTAATCCTTAAAAACTAATACTATTATAAGATAAAAAAGCAGACTAAAAAAAAATCGAGGAATGCGTCAACATCCCCCGATTACGTGAAAAATTAATTTAACAAAGGTTCAATCTATTAAATCATATTAAAAATATGAAAAAAAACAGACAGGATTACCCTGTAGGGGTAATTAAATTTAAACTAAGTTTAAAAATGAGACTTACTTTAATGCTACTCTTTCTGTCTCTACTAAGAATTAACGCAAGTACTTATTCGCAGAATACTAAAATATCGTTAGATATTAAGAACGCTACAATTGAAGAGGTGTTTGATTTAATCAAGCAGAAGACAGAATTTAAATTCTTTTTTAAAAATTCAGAAATAGATCTAAATAGGAAAGTTTCTTTTAAAAGTAGGAAGCAAAAATTAGATTATATTCTAGATGTAATTTTTAAAAATTCCGATGTTTCCTATACAATTGTTGACAAGCAAATTGTATTGAATAAGATCATATCAGAATTTATAGATAATTCAGAAAAAAAACAAGAAGCCATAACAGGTACAATTGTTGACCAAAGCGGTATTCCCGTTATTGGTTCTAGTATTATTATAAAAGGAACTACTAGAGGGGTTATTACAGATTTTGACGGGAATTTTAGCATTAATGCTGTATCGGGAGATGTACTTGTAATAAAAAGTTTAGGCTTTAAGACGCAAGAAATCACTATTGTTGATCAGAAAACATTGTCAATTATTCTAGTAGAAGATGTAGAATCTTTAGATGAGGTAGTGGTTTCTGATGGGTATAAAAAGGTTGCAGTTAAAAACTTTACAGGAGTAGCAACTCGATTAAAATTGGATGATATTAAAATTGATGGAGTGGCTGATCCAGCGAGACTTTTGGAAGGTAGAGATGCAGGAGTTGTAGTGGATAATCTTTCTGGTTCTTTTGGAGCGTCTCCAAGAATAAGAATTAGAGGTAATACATCTATAAATGGAAATAATAACCCTATTTGGGTTATTGATGGTGTTATTCTCGAAGATAATGTAGAGTTAAATCAGGACGATTTAGCTTCAGGTGATATTAATTCAATTATTGGATCTTCTATATCTGGAATAAATGCGGATGATATTGACACTTTTTCAATACTAAAAGATGCCTCTGCAACGGCTTTGTATGGAGCTAGAGCAAAAAATGGAGTAATTCTTATAACTACTAAAAAAGGATACAAGGGAAAAATGAATGTTAGCTACAATAATAGTTTTTCCTATAGACAAAGACCTAGATATGAAGGGTTTAATGTGTTGAATTCACAAGAAGAACTTTCTGTTTATGCTGAAATGTATGAAAAAGGATTAATCGATTTAACAACTGCGCAAAGAGCTGAATCTTATGGTGTTTTAGGGAAATATTTTAATTTAAGAAGTACTAATGAAGTGGAAGTTGGAGCTAATGGTCAGTTGTCTAACGATTTCTTTACAAGATATCAAGTAGCAAATACGGATTGGTTTAGTGTCCTGTTTAAAGATTTATCATTACAACAAACACATTCTATAAATGTTTCTGGAGGTTCAGATGATGCTGTTTATTATTTTTCATTGAGTTACTTAAATGATGAAGGACAAACTATAGGTGATAATGTAAAAAGGTATACAGCGAGGTTAAAAACTAGGTTTGACTTAAGTGAAAAACTTTCTTTAGGAACATCTATAACTGGAAGTGTGAGAGATCAGGTAGTTCCAGGAACAAATAATAGATCTTTAAACCCATTAACAGGAGAGTTTCAAAGAGAGTTTGATATAAACCCTTATAGTTATTCTCTAACAAATAGTAGAAGTGTTACCCCATATGATCAAAATGGAGATCTTGAGTTTTTTAGAAAAAATTATGCTCCGTTTAATATCATTCATGAACTTGAAAATAATTTTATAAATATAGATGTTACTGATATTACATTTCAAACTGATTTAGATTATAAAATAAAAGATAATTTAACATTCAACTCTACATTCAATTACCGTAAAGCAATTACACAAAGAGAGCATGTTATAGGTGATAGATCAAACCAAGCTGAAGCTTTTAGAGCAGATCAAGGAGTACTAGCCGATGTTAACCCTTTTCTATATCAAGATTTAGATAATTTAAGAAGACCACCATATTCAGTCCTTCCTGAAGGAGGAATAAATATCTATAACGAAGATGTATTGGACTATGTTTATTTTAGGAATTCTATATCTTGGGATCCTCAAATAAATGATGATCATAGATTTAGTGTTTTGTTGGGCCAGGAAATAAAATCTACTAAGAGGCAATCAAGAGAGTATAACGGTATTGGTATAGCTTATGAGAATGGTTTCTTGGTAAATACAAATCCTGATGCAATAGATCAGCTTACTGATGGTAGTGATCAGTATTTTAGTATTTCAAATTTTAATGACAGTTTCGCTGGTTTTTTTCTTAACGTAGGATACTCAATTAAGGATACGTATACATTGAATGGAACTGTAAGGTATGATGGATCTAATTTGCAAGGAAGAAGTAAAAAAGCAAGATATTTAACTAACTATAATATTAGCGGTTCATGGAATATTCATAAAGAAAATTTTATGGATAATATTGGTTTGGATTTATTGAAACTTAAAGCAACTTATGGATTGTCTGGAGGTAGAGGGCCATTTACTAGTGCTTCATTAGACCTTAGGGGAAGAGTTCCGTTAAGACCACAGGATCAGGAAAGTGTTATTGGTATTCAATCTTTAGAAAATAATGATTTAACTTTCGAGAAGCTAAAAGAATTTAGTGTGGGACTAGAGTTTGCAGCATTTAAGAATAGAATTGCAGGAGAAATAGGATATTATAACAGAAATTCATTTGATTTAATTGGACTAATAAAAACCTCTGGAATTGGAGGTGAAGCTTTTAAAACGGGTAATTATGCTGATCTTAAGGTTAATGGATTTGAATTTGCAATTTCTACTGTTAATGTAAAATCAAATAATTTTAAATGGACAACAAATTTTAATATTGGGTATAATACAGAAAAAGTAACTGAATTAAGATTTAATCCGAGAATTGTAGACTTGGTTGTAGCTTCTGGTTCTCCATTTACTGGCAGGGAAATTTCTGCGCTTTATTCTGTTCGATATGCAGGATTGAATGACCATGGAATACCAACATTTTTTGATGCAGATGATAATAGAGTTACTAATATTAATTTGCAATCTAGAGAGGACATTGAAAAAGTATTAAAATATGAAGGGCCAACTCAGCCAAGAGGCGCAGGGGGACTAAGTAATACATTTACCTATAAAGGTTTTTCTCTTAATGCCAATATATCATTTAAGTTTGATTATAAGATAAGATTAAATGGTAGTTTTTCTAACAGATACAATGATTTTAATTCTTTGCCAAAAGAATTAATCAATAGATGGCGTCTTCCAGGAGATGAAAATGTAACGAACATTCCTGCAATTTTAGATAGTAGAACTATTAGAACCGAATTGAGTGGTGATAATGCCTATGAATTATATAATAATAGTGACGTAAGAATAGCAGACGGTACTTACGCTAGATTAAGATCATTAGCTTTGGGATATACAGTACCTAAAGATTTTTCTGAAAAATTAGGAGTAGCATCTGCAAGTGTACGTTTACAAGGTGAAAATTTATTTTTATTGTATTCAGATGATGCACTTAAAGGTCAGGATCCTGAATTTTTTAACTCAGGAGGAGCAGCTTTACCATTAGCGAAAACAGTATCGCTTTCTTTTAATGTAAGATTTTAAAAATGATTAAGATGAAAAAATATATATTAAAATCACAACTTCTGTTAATGGTAATGGCTATTACTTTTACAAGTTGTGATAGTTACTTGGATGAGTCCCCAGATGACAGATTGGAGTTGAATAGCCTTGATAAAGCGTCAAAAGTTGTGGCTGATGGGTATTCACAAGCAAGTTATGCTTTTACCGATATGTATACAGATTTGGCAGGTCCAACAGGAAATCCAGATGGAGCAGGAGTAGTTCAAACTGCAGGAGGAAATACAATAAGTACACAGGATAGACAAACCTATAGTTGGGAAGTTGTGGATGCTATATTTCAAGATTCTCCGACATATTATTGGGATCGATCTTATGCTGCTATAGCACAAGCAAATGAAGTTATTGAAGTTATAGATGGTATAGATGGAGAACAAGATAGAAAAAATGGAATAAAAGGGGAAGCACTTTTAACTAGAGCATATCATCATTTTATGTTGGTAAATATTTTTGGACTTCATTATGACGATAAAGCAAGTACAAACTTAGGAGTGCCTTATGTACTTAAACCTGAAGTGGAGTTTTTGCCAACATATGAGAGAAACACAGTGCAAGAGGTTTATGATCTGGTTGAAAAAGATTTGTTGGAAGGATTAAATCTTATCAATGATAGAGATTTTATAGGTACCAAAAAGTACCATTTTACAAAAAACGCAGGATTTGCATTTGCTTCTAGGTTTTACCTATGGAAGAGAGATTATGTAAATTGTGTTAGGTATAGCGATCTTTTTTTAGGAGGAAACCCTAATATTTATGTAAAAAACTATGCAAATATTAATGGTTCTGGTTATAATGAAAGTGCAGACCAATACGGAGATCCTGCTGATGAAAGTAATGTTATGGTGATGCAAAAGTTTAGTAATCACCAACGTAGAGGTTCTGGATTTCGATTGAATGATGCTGATGTTAACAGGTTGTTTAGAAATTTATTTGGAGCAAACGATGCAAGATTGCAAGAAGGTATTTGGAGAATTGGTACAGATGCTAGATACTTGGCAAGATTAAGGGAGTTTTTCTTTAGAGAAAATTTGACATCTAATTCTGGAACACCTTATCATATTGCAGTTGAGTTAAAAGGAGAGGAAGTATTGTTAAATAGAGCAGAAGCACAATTACTCCTTGGAAATCAAGCTATGGCTTTATCGGATATTAATGTTCTTGCTCAAGCAAGATATGCTGATGATTTTGATGATTTAACAGCTTTAATGGCTTATTATGATTTTGATAAAGAGGAAGATGCTGTTATGGCATTAATACTTGATGAGCGAAAAAAAGAGTTTTGGGATCATGGATTAAGATGGTTTGATATTAAAAGATGGAATATTCCTGTTTCACATATATTACCAGAAAGTGAAGGTGGAGGAGTATTAGAATTAGCGATTGATGATTCTCGTCGAGCAGTACAAATTCCTAAAGATGCATTAGCATTTGGTTTAACACCTAATTAAGGATAAAAAGAGAAATATTATGAAAAAAATAAGTAAGATTATATATATAGTTTTAATAACAGTCTTTTTCTCTGCGTGTGAAACAGAAGATAAATTAGATCCTGTTAATATTTTTGAGGGAGTAGAATCTACAGATGAGTTGGATGCCTATTTAAAAAATGAGTTTAGAGATCCGTATGGTAGTGTTGTTATATATAGGTTTATTGAAAGATATATAGATCCAACAAAATCTGCTGTGCCTCCCAAAAAAGAGGTTGTAAAACCAGTGGCAGAGCTTATTAAACAGGCGTGGATAAAACCATATAATATTGCTTCTGATCAAGGGGAAGAATTTTTGAAAAAATATTTTCCAGCAGAACTAGTATTGGTTGGGTCTCCATTGTATAATGGAGATGGAACTATAACACTTGGAGTAGCCGATGCAGGTGTAAGAGTGACTCTTACTCAGGTAAATGATTATGCTCCAGGAAATACGGAATGGATTTTACGTTCTTTTAGAACCTTGCATCATGAATTTGCTCATATTGTTGATCAAAATTTTAATTTTGATGATGAAGCTTTCTATGAAATTTCAGGATCAGATTATACCTCTCCAGGAACATGGACAAACGAAACCCTTGGAACGGCAATAGAGAAAGGTATGGTTACTCCTTATGGAACTTCAGCAGTAGGAGAAGATTTTGCGGAATTAATATCTTACATTATCACTACTGATTCAGTTGAATTTGATGCAATTTATCTTGCTGAAGAAGATTGTACAACTGGAGGTCAGGCATGTTTAGATAGGAATAAGGGAAGGTTAAGGATAAAGCAAAAATATGATATAGTTATTAAATATATGAAAGAAGATGTAGGGGTAGATTTAATAGTATTGAGAGATGAATTTTTAAAAAGTATAAACTAGTGAATGTTATTCGCATTAAAGAAAATAAAAATGTTGCAAAATATAAAAATACTTGTATCGTTGGTTTTGTTACTGGGAATATTTTCCTGTAATAAAGATACCGATGTAGATCCACTATTTGATACAGATGTAGACAGTAGGACAGAAGTAGAATTAGATGAATATAGAAAGGCATTAGTTGCTCCTGAGTTTGGTTGGAAACTTGAATATCAACCAGAAAATGATATAGGAATATTTAATGTCTATTTAAAATTTGATGAAAATGGGAGCGTAAATGTTGTTTCTGATTATAATAACGGAGATGATGATTTAGAAACAACATATAGAGTTGGAATATCGCAGTTTCCTGAATTGGTGTTTGAAAATTATAGTGTGTTTCATAGTTTGTTTGAAGTAGGGAATTTTCAATTGAATGCTGAATTTGAATTTGTTTTTGATAAGATAGAAGGAGAGACCATACTATTAAAAAGTAAGACAGATCCAGGAGAGAAATCAACAGTTACTCTTGTTAAGGCTTCTACATCAGATATGTTAGCTATCAAGGAGCTTCAAGGTTTAGATGAAAAAGTCGCAGATGGGTACAACACCGATTTATTTTTTAGAAGTTTGGTTGCTAAAGATGCTAGTGATGCAACTGTGTTTAGTTCAAGTTTTAATTTTAGTAGTTTAGAACGTGTCGCTTCAATTACATCATTAGACAATGAGAGTAAGCAAGTAACAGAGACTCGTCCTATTAAAATAACCAAAGAAGGTTTTGATTTTATTGAGCCAATAACAATTTCGGGAAATGAAGTAAAGTCTTTTGTTTATGATATGGATACCAATACGTTTATCTCTTTGGATGGAGGATTAACTACTATAATATCTCATACTAATATTCCAGGATTGTTGTTTTATCCTGATGTAAATGATTTTGCAACAAATTTTAGTAGATATTTATATTTTCCATCAACTTCAGGAAATTTCCTAGCGAAAACATCTACTGAGTTTTCAAATCTTGCAGAAGGCTCGGGAGTAGGGACTATTAATATTTATTTTGATGATCCTAATGCTGGTGGACTATCATATTTTAGCATTAGCCACACTTCAGGGACAATATTTGCGATTTTTACTTATGATGTGGTTGAGAATGAAAAAATGACTTTTAATTTTCAGGGAGCACAAGGTGATATAAGTGGAATAATACCATTATTACAAGTTTTGTTTAATCCAGAAGGTTTTTATATTGAGAAAACAGATGAGAGCACGTTTTCTGCAAATCCTTCATACTTACTTATTAATGCATCAAATGCAAATTTTAGATTCTCTCTTTATGGAATTTAAAAAAGTTAGTTAGTTGATTTAGTAAAAAAAGGAAGATTCCGATCTTCCTTTTTTCTAAAGTTTAACTTTACCAAATATTTTGTTTTTTAATTAATTTTAAATCTTTTTTTATGCTAAAAATTAAAAAAAATATATTATTCTTTTTCGTTATTTTGTTTTTTTCGTCTACTTATTGTAGTGCTCAAAATTGGGGTACACAGCCGCTAAAAGGTGATTGTTCTTTTATTATTTGTCCTCCAAACCAAAAACTTGAAAAGCAAAGCGATGGAAGTTGTAATTGTGTAGCTGATAATAGACCAAATGCTGATAGCTTTACAGCAACACCAATTTCGAATGCTTCAGAAAAATCTGTTCCAGAAGCTAAAGAATGCGAAGAGTGTGAAGTCTCTTGCGATCCAGAACATCCTAGTTATAGTATATTTTATTGTGGAATTATTACAATAATTGAAAAGTATATTGGTGATTAAGTATTCTATATTAAATGATAACACTTGGGTTGTGATTTGGAATCATAATATTTTAGTGTTTTGAATGATAAATTAGAATTTGAAATGAGCAATTTTCAATTCAAATAACTCAAAAGATCCCAGTTGGTGCTAGTATAGGCTCGTTTTTAATGAGTGACAGTAATGAGTGAGTTTGCAGTACAGTGTGAAATAAAATAGACCACCTTTATCGAGGTGGTTTTTGTGTTTTAAGAGGTGTGTTGTTCTAGATTTAGCATCCTAAAAATATCAATAACACTAAAAATGGGTACTATGAGTGTTTTGATTGGGTTTCTATATTCTAAAATTTTACTGAAAATAGAGTATGTAGTTTTTGTTTTTAACGAGTAAATCATGTAAAACAAAAAATTAACGGGTTCTGTTTATTAAAATTAATAATAATAATATTATATATTTACTCATAGTTATGATTCGTTTTTTAAGGAAAAATCTCCTCGCAAGAAATTGGTACAAGTCGTGAGTGCCAAATAAATGTTCACGATTAAAATTATATCAAATGAAAAAAGATATTTTAAACATTGGAAACCTTTTAAGTATTAAAGAACAAAAACATATTATTGGAGGGTCAGGTTGGAGTATTCCTCCTGCATGTAATTGTGATAATTCAGGAGGGATAATAGATACCGGAAATTGTAATATAAGTTTACCATGTATAAGTAATGGGAATACTGGTGATTTAGGGTGGTGTAAGAATGCAGATGGAGTTTATAGTGACTGGGCATGGTGCTAGCGCAAAAGTATTTTTTTTGCCAAAAAACACAAAGCTTTCATAATGAATAGAAAAGTGATGTGGGCAATTTGATTTATGAAAAATTAACTCAATTCTTATAAAAGCAGTTACATGTATTGTTTGTAACTGTTTTTTATTCATAGAGCCTGAGCCTAGAAAACCTGTTTTTTCAATTCAAATCGCTCAAAAAACTTCCACTCTTAATTTCATAAGGAGTTTTATTCTGCTTAAAAATTCGAGCATCAAGATTTCCCTTTAAAAGAATCTCTTTTTCAGTAATTCTAAGCCAACTGCCTTCTCGCAGTCCAACTACAGGTGTTGTATTGTATTCATGATATTCTTTTATGCGAGTTTCTCTTGTTTCCCCTTTATGAGTAGAATTTAGATCTGGATCTAAATAATGGGCATTAAGGTTAAAGGGAACTATACCTAGGGTTTTAAAACTAGGTGGGTATATAATGGGCATATCATTAGTATTTTGCATGGTAAGCCCGCAAATATTAATTCCAGCGCTGCTTCCTAAATATGGAGTTCCATTTAGAATACGCTCTTTTAACGGAGTCAGTAGCTCTAATTGATACAATTGATTTACCAACAAGAAGGTATTACCTCCTCCTGTGAAAATACCTTTTGCGTTAGCTATAGCAGTTTTTGGATCATCAAAGGTGTGTAGTCCAATTGTTTTTATGCCTATTTTTTCAAAAGCTTTGGCTGCAATTGCAGTATATTCATCATGGGAAATACCACTAGGTCTTGCATAAGGAATAAATAAAACTTCGTCTACGCCTTTAAAAAGAATAGCGAGTTCATCAATAATATAAGCTAAATAAGCACTTCCATGTACAGTTGAGGTACTAGCGAGTATGCAATTTTTCATTTTTTAAGGTTTATGATAAGTAGAAAAGAGAATGTTGAATTTTTGTAAAATCTTTCAATTTAAAAAAGCCCGTGTATTTCGGCGTCAATTCTATTTATAACGAAACCTAAATCTTCTGGTTCCGCTACAAAATCTAAATTATCAACATCAATAACCAATAATTTTCCTCTATCATAGTTTTCTGCCCATGCTTCATATCGCTCGTTAAGTCTACTTAAGTAATCTATAGAAATAGAATTTTCATAATCTCTACCTCTTTTATGAATCTGACTTACGAGATTAGGAATAGAGCTTCTTAAATAAATTAATAAATCTGGTGGTTTTACCAGACTTTCCATTAGTTCAAAAAGCTGAGCATAATTTTTAAAATCCCTATTGGTCATTAAGCCCATAGCATGTAAGTTGGGTGCAAAAATATGTGCATCCTCATAGATAGTTCTATCTTGAATTATTTTTTTTCCACTTTCACGAATTTTAAGAATTTGACTAAATCTACTGTTCAAAAAATAGATTTGCAGATTAAAACTCCAACGTTCCATTTGATTATAAAAATCGTCCAGATATGGATTATCAACGACGTCTTCAAACTGTGGTTCCCATTTGTAATGTTTAGCTAATAGTTTTGTTAGGGTAGTTTTTCCTGCTCCAATATTCCCTGCAATCGCAATATGCATGTTAATTTTTGTGTTTGTTGTTATGCTTGTTCATGTCTCTTTAGAGATCACAAAGGTAAATATACATGTTTTAAAATATAAGATAAGAATGTTGTAGTTATTTTATTAGATAAATGAATGTATTTCACCGACGAATTGAAATTATGGGAAAGGGGTTAGTATATTAACTTATATCCATATCCTCTAACATTTACTATTTTGACCTGAGTATCTTTTTGTAACTTTTTTCTGAGTTTAGAAATAAAAACATCCATGCTTCTAGCAGTAAAAAAATCATCTGTACCCCAAAGTTTTTTTAGAATTAAAGAACGATCCAAAACCTGATTTCTATTTTTGCTAAGGTGAAATAACAAATGAGCTTCCCTATGAGTAAGCAACATTTTTTCGTCCTCTTGATATTGTAATGTTTGTTTTGGGAAATTAAAAGTATAATTGGCAATAGTAATGATGTCAGCTTCTTGCTGCAAGCTACTTCTATCTAAAAGAGCATGTATCCTTACAATAAGCTCTTCCATGCTAAATGGCTTTTTTAAGTAATCGTTTCCGCCAATAGTAAAGCCTTCTACAACATCATGAGTTTGAGATTTTGCTGTTAAAAATATAATAGGAATAGTATCATTTTCTGCCCTAATTTCTTTTGCTAAAGTAAAACCATCTTTTATTGGCATCATTACATCTAATACAAGTAATTTTGGAGCTTCTTCTAGGTACTTTTTTAAAGCTATTAATCCATTTTCACATAGGATAACTTCAAAGTTTCTAGTTTCTAAACTCTCCTTGATTATTTGCCCTAATGCGGGTTCATCTTCTGCTAAAAGTATTTTAATTGGAGCTGACATAAGGTAGTGTTATTTTAAAACTAGTTTCTTTATTCTCCAGAAGTAGTATTATACTTCCGTGGTGTTTTTTTATGATTTTTTGACTGTAATATAAACCTATTCCAAAACCTTTAATATCATGTGTGTTTCCTTTTTGAATCCTGTAAAACTGTTCGAAAATCTTTGATGCATTGTTTTTATCCAAAGTATAGCCATTATCTTTTACCTCAATGGTTATTTCTTTATCTGTTTGCGAAAGACAGACAGTAATTAAATCTCCACCATATTTAATGGCATTATCTAAGATATTATTTATTGCGTTTTCAAAATGAAAAACATCAATTTTTTTAAACAATAGAGATGATGTTGTTTTAAAATCAATTTTTTTACTACTTGTTAATTGATATTTATTCGCACAGCTTTTTAAAAGCAAAACTAAATCTGTTGATTCAATATTTAGTTGCAATTGATCACTATCTAAAGTAGCAGTTTCTAAAAGTTTTTCTACCATTGTATTTAACTTTTGAAGCTGATTGGTAGAAATATTAAGGTAGTTTGTTGTTTTCTCCTTGTTGTGGATACCATCAAAATGTTGAATACTTTCCAATGCTACTCCAATTGTTGCTATTGGTGTTTTAAATTCGTGTGTAATATTGCTAATTAAATCGTTTTTAACTGTTGAAAGTTGTTTTTGATGTTTTATGATTTTTAGTAAATACAGCAAACAGCTTATGATAGCTAAGACCAATATTATGGAAATAAAAACACCTATATATATCCGTTTTAGAATTGTAAATGTTTGGTTGGTGAAAAAAACTTCAACAGTGCTTTTTTCTGGAAGATATGCTGATTTTGAGCTTACTTTTAATGCTTTTTTTGTAATGTTATTTTTGTTTAAATATTGAGTATCATGAAATGGACTTACATAAGATATTCCGTATGGGACCGTAATTTTTTTCCTAGCTAATTCTTTGTCAAAGATGGTGTCAATATGTTTAAGGTAGATGGTATCACTTGTAATAGAAAAAATAATTTTAGAAGTAAGATCTTCTATGTTTTTTATGAAAATGTCTTTTGTTCCTAGTATTTTAATATTGCGTTTAGTCTTTTTACTTCCTAACGAATCATCATTTGTTACTTTAAGATAAGTAAAGTCTTCTGATTCCTTAAATTCTAAATATTCTATTTCTAATTGATTACCAGTTGTATTTTTCAACTCTTTTAAAGTGCTGTCAATTTTTCTTAGATGATCGGGCTTATCTATAGTATCATAGTTAACAGTATAAGATTGGGTTTTGTGCTTGGCTAAATTTTCATAATAAGAATTTATTGCATTGTCCAAACTTACCTGAACATCATTAATAAGTTGCTGCTTGCTATTGAGATAATTTTTGTAGTTCCAAAACAGTTGAATCCCAATAGTAACAATAATTACTGAAACGATTATATATAAAACCCATCTGTACTTTTTATCATTCATGGTTCAAAAATAAGGAGTTAAGCTTATATATGGTAATCACTTAACACTAGTTAACGTTTGTTAACGTAGTAATTTTTGGAGAAGTAACACCTTTGTTTTATTAACCACTTAAAATTTTAAAAGCGATGAAAAAAATAGTAACACTATTAAGCTTGTTTTGTGTAACAACACTATTGTCTCAGGATATTAAAGGATTGGCCATTTATAAAACCCAACGAAAAATGGATTTTATGGCTGATGATAAAATGTCTGACGCTATGCAGGCACAAATGGAAGCAATGCTAAAAAAACAATTTGAAAAAGAGTTTGAATTGCATTTTAATGCGGAGGCTTCAGTATATAAAGAAGTAGAAAGTTTGGACAATGGGCCAGGTGTAGCAAGGGCAGGTGGTATGGAAATAATGGTAATTGGAGACGGAGGTGCTAATGATGTGCTGTACAAAAACACTAAAGAAAAAAAATACGCCAACCAATTAGATCTTTTTGGTAAGCTTTTTTTGGTACAGGATACCTTAGAAGATGAAGGATGGACATTGGTAAAAGAGACTAAGAATATTGGAGAATACACTTGTTTTAAAGCTACAAAAATTGAAACTAGAACAGAGACATCTATATCGTCTAAAAAGGGAAAAGAAGAAACCATAGAGAAAGAGGTAACAATAACGGCATGGTATACTCCACAGATTCCAGTAAAACACGGACCAGATTCATATTGGGGATTACCTGGACTAATTTTAGAAGTTTCAGATGGTAGGGTGTCTATGCTGTGTAGCAAATTGGTGTTAAATCCAAAGAAAACCATAACTATAACAAAACCACGTAAGGGCAAAAAAGTTAATGCTAAAGAGATGGATGTGATAAGAGCCAAAAAAGAAAAAGAAATGATGAAAAAGATGCATAGCGGAAGAGCGACTGATGACGATTTCGAAATTAAAATTAGAGGCTAAGATTATCTGTTTTTTCAACCAACCTTTTGTAATTCTATATACATGAAACATCCATTAATAAAGGCTTCTACACCCAAGGAAATGACTAATTAAGGATGTACCATGTGACCGATTTAATAAAAATAATATAGACACATGAAAAAGAAAGCTTTTCTTTTGGCACTGCTATGCCTTATTGTTAATGTGCTAATGTCTCAAGACATAAAAGTAACAGGCGTCATTAAAGATACTATTGGTAATCCATTGGAGTTTGCAAATATTATTGCTACTGTTAAGGTTTCTGGACAGGTAGAGTCTTATGCAATTACTAATAGTGATGGGAAATATAAACTTTCATTACCAATTGGCGATCAGTACATTCTAAAAACTAGTTTTTTGGGATTCGAAACCAAATTGACAACACTAGCAGTAGAAAAAAATAAGGACATTGTAAATGATGTTGTATTGAAGTCTAAAGCAAATATGCTAGAAGGTGTAGAGTTAGTGTACCAAATGCCAGTTAGCGTTAGGGGAGATACAATTGTGTATAATGCAGACTCTTTTACTACTGGAAATGAACGAAAACTTGCCGATGTGATAAAAAAGATACCTGGATTGGAAGTTAATGAAGATGGGAGAATAGAAATACAAGGTAAAGAAGTTGGTAAAGTAATGGTAGAAGGCAACGATTTTTTTGATGGCGATTCTAAATTAGCCAATCAAAATATACCAGCCGATGCAATTGATAAAGTAGAGGTGTTAAGAAATTATAATGAGGTAGACCAGATGAAAGGGCTGGGAAATGATGAAAATAACTTCGCTATTAATATAAAGCTAAAAGAAGGAAAGAAAAACTTTTGGTTTGGTGAAGTAAGTGCTGGAGTAGGCACAGATTCTAATGCAGAGCTGAAATACTTGATGCATCCAAAATTGTTCTATTATAGTCCCAAATATAGTTTAAACCTTATTACAGATTTTAATGATATAGGCGAAGTTCCTTTTACTTTTAGAGACTATTTCAATTTTATGGGAGGACTTGGTGCTATAGGTTCGGATAGTGGAACTAGTTTTAATGTTTCTGATAGCGACTTAGGGTTTACTTTGGCTCAAGACGATAGAGCTGAAGCAATAACTACAAATTTTATTGCAGGAAATTTTAGCTATCGGCCAAATAAAAAATTGAAATTTAACGGGTTTGGAATTTTTTCAAACAATAGCACTAGTTTTAATACAGAAGCTATTAATTCATACCATATAAGTGATACAAAGGAGATAAATACAAATACTAGTGAGCAGCAGCATAAATTGGCCATGTTAAAACTCGGATTGGTGTATAAACCAAGTTCTAATCTTCAATTTGACTATAAGGGATTGGTCAAGTTTTCTTCTCAAATAGAAGAATCATTAGCAGTATCTGAAACGAATACATTGGTATCAGATACAAAAGGACAATTAAATACAATAAGCGAACAAAAAGAGAATAATCCATTATCAATTTATCAGAATGTAAATGGGTACTATACATTAAATGATAAAAATATTTTTGCAGGAAAGCTTCAATACATGTACAAAAAAGAAGATCCTTTTTATAATGCAATTCAAAAATTGGTGCCTTTTAGAGGTTTGTTCACAAAGGTTAATATAGGGGCAAGTGGAGAAACAGATGAAGTTTATACTCCGTTACAAGAGCAAGAACAGTACAATATTAATCAGGATAAAAATGTTACAACCCATAAAGCAGATGCAGTCATTGATTATTATAAATTATTGAATAAAAGAAGTAATTTAAACTTTAGATTTGGAATCACCAGTAATGAGCAAGAATTTAATTCCAATATATTTCAAGTTCTTGACAATAAGAATAGAAATGATTTTGAAGAATCTAAATTTAACAATCGAGTCAATTTTAAATTTTCGGATCTATTTTTTGGAATCCATTATAAGTTTAAGGCTGGGAAGTTTACTTTTACCCCTGGGATAATACTTCATAACTATAAGACAAAAAACATCCAGTTAGCTGTAACTTCAAAGCTGGAAAAATGGAGTTTGCTACCAAGTTTTAGTGCCTTGTTTCAGTTAAAAAATAGTGAGAGTTTACAATTTAATTATAGATTAAGCGCAGAATACTCAGATGTTGCTAATTATGCTAAAGCATATGTTTTTAACAACTATAATACCATGTTTAGAGGAAACGCTACTTTGGAAAATGCCTTGGTACAGCGCTTTAATTTGTCTTATAATAACTTTAATATGTTCAGTTTCACTACTGTTAATGCCATGTTAAGTTATTCTAGTAAGCAAAATGCAATAAAAAACACTGGAACTCTGGTGTCTATAAACCAGATAGCTTCTGTAACTAATATAGCTGCTTCAGTGCCAGACAAGAATATAACAGCAAGTTTAAGATATAGTAAACGGTTTTCGGCATTTCAGCTAAAGATGAATGCGATGTTGTCTTATGGGAAATTTAGCAATATTTATAATAGTAAAATTACAACTGCTATAAGTGTCAGTCAAGAGTACCATGGAGCAATAAGTAGTAATTTTTTAAAGGCTCCAAATTTTGAAATAGGATATAAATATAGTATCAATGCTTATGAACATAATAATACGTTAACTAAATATGCAACATATAGACCCTATTTGGATGTTGATGTTAATTTTTTAAAACGATTCACTCTGATTGGAAAATGGAATATTTACAATTATAAGAACAAGAATTCTAAAAATAGAATAACAAATGAGTATCAATTTTTAGAAGCTAATTTATTTTATAGAAAAAAAGATAGTCCATGGGAGTTTAAGCTCCAAGGCACAAATTTATTAGATGTTAAAAGTATCAATAGAGACAGCTTTTCTGAACAATATAGTGTAACATCTCAATATTATGTTATGCCAAGAATTGTAATGTTTGGTATCAAATACAATCTGTGATAAACCAAAATTAATTGGTGTTAGTTTTGGTTAGTCCTTTTTTTTTAATCACATCATTTATTTTAGAGAAGAGCTCATCTGGATGGTATGGTTTAACAATCAAATCATCCATTCCAGATGCTAAAAACTGACTGCTAATGTCTTCTTTAGTCATTGCAGTATGAGCAATTATAGGAATGTTATGTTTTTTTCTTATCGTTTTTGTCAATTGATATCCATCAACATCTGGCATGTTAATATCCATTAGAATAACATCAACGTTTTCTTTTTCAATAATTTTTAAGGCTGTAAAATGATTGCTGGCAACAAAGGCTTTACAGCCAAAACTGTTAATAATTTTTTGAGAAACAACAAGGTTTATCTTGTTGTCATCAATAACCAGTATGTTTTTGCTAAACCCTATGGTTAAAATTTCTTTTGAAATAATTTCTTCCTTTTTTGTTTCAAATTGCAAAGAAAATTGAAATGTAGTTCCTTTATCTTTACTACTTGTTAGGTTAATTTTTGAATGCATTACATCAACAAGGTTTTTTATAATGTATAGTCCTATTCCAGATCCTCCATTATACTTATCTAGATGTTTCTTTTTGGAAAAATCATAAATATGCTCTTGGGTTTTTTTAGGAATACCTGAACCATCGTCTTTAATACTAAAAGAAAATTTTGATGATGCAATATGATTTTCATCTTGTTTTACGATAATCCAGACATTTTTATTTGAAAATTTAATGGCATTATCTAATAAATTTCCCAAAATCTCATATAGTTTTTTATAATCTCCAATAAGATTTTTGTTTTTAATATCCATTTCTAAATGAACTGTTTTTTTGTTTTTTTCAGCCATAAAAGACAATGATTTTACCAAGTTAGATAGTAATTCTTCTAGGTTGAAATGATTGTTGCTTATAGAAAGTTTTTCCTGTTGAATCTTGTTAACATTAAGGATGTTGTTGATAAGAAAAAGTAATTGCTCTCCAGAAAATTTTAAGGTATCAAGATCTTCATGAATGTTTTCTGTGTTTGTGTTTTTACCTGTTGATAATAAATTAGAAATCCCAACTACTGCATAAAGAGGGGTTCTTAATTCATGAGATATAATAGAAAAGAAACGTAGTTTATCCTCGGTATGCTGTATCAATTGATTGTTCTTTTTAGAAAGCAAAGAGTTTAGTTGTTTGTTCTTTTTATTCTTTTTGTAATACACTAAAGTAAAAAGGCAAATTATTATTAAGGTTAATAAAATTAAAAGAGTAATTGTGGTGCTCTTTTTTGAAAGTTGAATATTTTTTTCGTTTTCTAATTTATAAAGATTGGCTTCATTTTTTAAAGAAAGCATTTTGTTTTTTAACCTAGGAATTTGTAGTAATCTTTGATGTAGTTTCTTTTTTTGATTTTTATTGGCTCGCATTAGGAGTTCTTGATATTTTAAAACTTTATCATGGTTCTGTTTTTTTTCGTAATAGTTAATGAATATTTTGTAAACTCTATATAACTTGCTATCATCAGTATCTTTTATGAAAAATGATTCCGCTTTTTCCAAATGTGGTAAAACTTTTTCTAATTGGTTAGTCCCAAAGTATGCCCTTGCTAGTGCTAAATCTATGATTAGAGAAAGTTCGTCTCTCATAGCTATAAAATCAACATCTTCTATTTCAAATTGATTTAAAGAATCTAGTGATTTAAAAAATTGCTCTCCATATTGTATTGCAGTTTTATATTTGTTTAGATCATGGTCGTAAAAAACAGTCATTTCGTGCAATGCATACAGTATATGAAAATCCTTTACCTTTTTGGAAATGGCAATACTTTTATCAAGCACCTTTTTGATGCTATCATATTCCCCTCTGTTTCTGTAAATAATACTGAGTAATTTATGGCAAACAATAACTTTATTAAAATAACCTTTCTTTTTAAAAAGAACTATTGCTTTATCTATATGCTCTTTGGCAACTTCATAATCATAAGTCAAGATAGATAATTCTCCATAATACAAATATGCATTTGCCTTAATATATTCATTTGAAGAATCTTCTCCAGCTTGAAGCAGGTTCTGAATATCATTTAAGATTAACTCAGGATCATCAAAATCATAGATATTTATCGTTGTTTTTCTAAAAAGGGAAGAAATACTGTCTAATAATGCTTGTTCTTGAGTAGTGTTAGTCTGAAAAGAATACAAAGGGATGAAGTATACTAATAGTAATCCTGTTACAAAAACTTTTAAGTTTTGCATGTTTTAGTTAAGTCCAATTAGTTATAAAATAAGGGAGGGCACCTAAATATACAATTAATTTTAATGAAATCGAAAAAACACGGACTTTATATTAATTGTGTCCTAAAGGTTTTTCAAGGTACTTAAATTCCTTTGTGTTAAAGAGCTTAAAGAGGAATGGAAGGATTGTTGACTTCTTTTAAAGGAGATGCTTTTTACTATTAAAAGAGAATGTTGCGAGTAAGACATTAATAAGCTTAAGCTTATATCGACTATCTATATGTCTTTAAAAAGCATAAAGTTTTCTTATAAATTAGAAAAGTTATAAATAATAGTTGTTCTAGTTTATTTGAAAATCATACCTTTGTCGCAAGAAACAATAATGAGGAAAGATTTGATCTGATTGCGACCTCAATAAAAAATGCTAAAGCAGTGTAAACTTCTTTGCGGCATCCGTCAAATCTTTCTTCTTTTTATAGACTCATAAAAATTAGTTATTATGGCTTATTTATTTACTTCAGAATCCGTAAGTGAAGGACATCCAGATAAAATTGCAGATCAAATTAGTGATGCGTTATTAGATAATTTTTTAGCTTTTGATGCAGATAGTAAAGTAGCATGCGAAACACTTGTAACCACAGGGCAGGTAATATTGGCAGGTGAAGTTAAAAGTAAAACCTATTTAGATGTTCAGCATATTGCTAGAGAAACCATCAATAAAATTGGATATACAAAAGGTGAATATCAGTTTAGTGGTGATTCTTGTGGAGTAATTTCTTTAATACATGAGCAATCTCAAGATATTAATCAAGGTGTTGATAGGGCTACAAAAGAAGAACAAGGTGCAGGAGATCAGGGAATGATGTTTGGGTATGCTACCAATGAAACAGAAAGCTTTATGCCTTTGGCATTGGACATATCTCATAAGATGCTTCAAGTTTTGGCCGATTTGAGAAAAGATGGAAAAGAAATTAGCTATTTAAGGCCAGATGCAAAAGCACAGGTTACTATAGAATATAGCGACGATAATGTGCCCCAACGTATAGATACTATTGTGCTTTCTACACAGCATGATGATTTTAATGAAGACGATGAAGTGATGCTTGCTAAAATTAAGGAAGATGTTTTAAGTATTTTAATTCCTAAAGTAAAAGCACAATTTCCAGCAAAAGTTAGCGCGTTGTTTAATGATGAAATCACTTATCATATCAATCCAACAGGGAAGTTTGTAATTGGTGGTCCTCATGGTGATTCTGGACTTACTGGAAGAAAAATTATAGTAGATACCTACGGAGGAAAAGGAGCGCATGGAGGTGGAGCTTTTAGTGGTAAAGATCCAAGTAAAGTAGATAGGAGTGCTGCATATGCCGCTAGACATATTGCAAAAAATTTGGTAGCTGCAGGTGTTGCTGACGAAGTTTTAATTCAAGTGAGTTATGCAATTGGCGTGGTAGAACCTACATCTATTTTTGTAGATACTTATGGTACTGTAAAGGTGTCTTTATCTGATGGTGAAATTGCGAAAAAAGTGGCTTCAATTTTTGATATGAAACCATTTGCTATCGAAAGCAGATTAAAACTTAGAAACCCTATCTATTTAGAAACAGCTGCTTATGGACATATGGGGAAAGAATCAAAAAAAGTAACTAAAGTTTTTGAATCGCCTTATAATGGTCGTATCGAAAAAGAAGTAGAATTATTTACATGGGAAAAACTAGATTTTGTGGATGTTGTTAAAAAAGCATTTGCTATTTAGTTTTTTACCTTATTAAAAATAAACTTAAGCCCTGATTTTTTTATCAGGGCTTTTTTTGTACTTGTTTCAAAAATTGTAGATTTACGGAAGTCATTTTTAAAACACTAACATCAAATTTTTATGAACCGGATTATTCTTAACTTCCTTTCCTTAGTATTAATTGCATCAGCGATAATTGGATGCAAGGAAACAAACACTGAAACAGCAATAGTTAAAGAGGTCAATACCTATGTAAAAGATAACTACACAAAACAAGAGGTAGATATAAAAATGCGCGATGGTAAAACCTTACACACCTCTATTTATTCTCCAAAAGATACGAGTAAAAAGTATCCTATAATTATGCAACGTACTCCATATGGCTCAAAACCTTATGGTGAAGGAAAGTTAAAGACTAAGATAGCGCCTAATCAACACATGATGAAAGATGGATATATTGTAGTTTATCAGGATGTAAGAGGTCGTTGGTTAAGTGAAGGAACATATGATAATATGAGAGCCTATAACCCTAATAAAAAAGGAAACGAAATTGATGAAAGCTCCGATACTTATGATAGCATAGAGTGGTTGGTAAATAACGTGGAAAACAATAATGGAAATGTTGGGATATGGGGAATTTCTTATCCAGGACATTATGCAACATTTGCAACTGTAGATGCGCATCCAGCATTAAAAGCAGCTTCTCCACAAGCATGTATTGGTGATTTCTTTTTTGATGACTTTCACCATAATGGGGCATATTTATTGAGCTACTTTAGAGCAACTTCATTATTTGGTACACCAAGACCAGAAGGAAAGCCTATTGATAGTGCTTGGTATGAGTTGCCAAAATTACCGTCACAAGATCAGTATCAGTTTTTCCTAGATGCTGGGCCTTTAAAAAACCTGAACAAATATTTTCAGTATGATATAGCTGATGATAAAAGTTTAAAAACCGAAGATATGGTTGACGATTATTTTTGGAATGAACTTAAAGAACATCCAAATTACGATGAGGTTTGGGAGAGTAAGGGTTTAATTCAACATTTAAAAAATGTAAAACCAAGTGTAGCAACTATGATTGTAGGTGGTTGGTTTGATGCTGAAGACTTATATGGACCATTAGAAACGTATAAAAACATAGAAAAATATAATAAAGGAAATTACAATACTATGGTATTTGGACCATGGGATCATGGAGCTTGGGCAAGAAATATTGATAAAAATATCGTAGGAAATTATTATTTTGGAGACAATATCTCAAGATTTTTCCAGAAAGATATAGAAACCAAATTTTTTAATCACTTTTTAAAAGGTTCTGGAGATCATAATAGTGGATTACCAGAAGCTTATGTTTTTGATTCTGGAAAAAAAGAATGGAAGACATATGATAGTTGGCCTCCAGCAGGAGTAATAAAGCAATCTTTTTTCTTGTCTAAAGAGGAAACATTAACGGCTGAAAATAAAGAAGCTACTGGAATAGACTTTATTTCTGATATAAAACATCCTGTTCCTTATTCTGAGGATATAAAAAGTGTATTTACACCAAGAAAGTACATGACAGACGATCAGCGTTTTGCAGCAAGAAGACCTGATGTTCTAGTTTTTGAAACAGAAATATTAGAAGATGACTTAACCTTGTCTGGTGATATACTAGCTAAGTTAAAAGTAGCAACTACTGGTACAGCTGCAGATTGGATTGTGAAAGTTATAGATGTACACCCAGCCGATGCTAAAAACCATGATGATATGCAAGATCATCTAAAAATGAGTAATTACCATATGATGGTACGTAGTGAGGTAATGAGAGGAAGGTTTAGAAATAGCTTTTCAAATCCTGAACCTTTTGTGCCAAATAAAAAAACGGAAGTGAATATTAAGCTTCAAGATGTTTTTCATACCATTAAAAAAGGACATAAATTACAGATACAAGTACAGAGTACCTGGTTTCCTCTAATAGATCTTAATCCGCAGACTTACGTTGATAATATCTTTAAAGCTGATGAAACCGATTTTAAAACACAAACACATACCGTTTTTACAGACTCTAGTATTGAGTTTACCGTGTTGAAGTAATTTTTTTAAATTAATAATGTATAGAAGAAACCTTTTTTGGGTTTCTTCTATTTTTTGTCATAAAATCAAATATAGATGGCTAAGAGTAGAATAGTATTATCTATTTTCAAACATGTGATACATGTTTTTAATAAATTCCTCTTTGTTAGATTTAAATTTTGATACAAATGGTTTAGCACTATCTTTTAAATGATCATTTAAATTAGTATTACTCCAATCTGCAATTTCTAAAAGTATAGGAAGCAATTCTTTTCCTTTTTTGGTAAGACTATAGATGTTTGTTTTCTTATTGCCTTCCATTTTTCCCTTAACAATTATATCCAATTCCTTAAGTTTTGATAATCTATTGGAAAGGATATCTGTTGATATTTTTTCACTAGAATTACTAAAATCGGTATATGTTTTTTTACCAGAAAACATCATGTCTCTAATTATTAATAGCGACCATTTGTCTCCTATAATATCTAATGCTGAACTAATTGGGCAATCGGATCTATGTTTAACTGTCATTGTAAAATATTTTTACTTGGAAAAACCAAGTTATTTGTTATTTTTACTTGGAAAACAAAAGTAAAATAAGTTGAATTAAGTTCAAAAAAAATATGAAAGATTCTGAAATAGCAATTTTAGGGGCGGGAGTAGGAGGGTTAACTACTGCAATTGCGTTATCTCAAAACGGATTTAGGAATATTAGCATTTTTGAACAACGAGATACATCAAAAACTATTGGAGCAGGAATGGTTTTATGGGCAAATGCAAGTAGCATACTTCATAAATTGAATTTATTAAAAGAGGTAGAAAAAGCAGGTGGAAGATTATATAAAATGCAGCGTTGGTCTAAAAATAATGAGTTTTTTGGAGCGATTACCATTGCTGAAATTGATAAGGAGATTGGTTCAGAAAGTTTTTCAATTAGCAGAATAGATTTGCAAAAGTTACTTTTAAAAAGAGCAACAGAATTAAACATTAATATGTTTTACAGTCATAAAGTATTAAAACTGTCAGATAAGGATGATAGTACTGTCATTACTTTTGACAACGATAAAAAAGTAACTGCAGCTATTGTAATAGGAGCAGATGGAAGAAAGAACTCAATTGCAAGGAAATATGTAAACGGTACTAACAAACCTATCTACCAAGATTTTGTCAATTGGATTGGAATTGTAGAATGTAATATTCCTGTTTTTATTGAAAATAATGTGTTAGATTTTTGGGGTTGTGGAGAGCGGTTTGGCATTGTACCTATCAATAAATACAAAGCATATTGGGCTGGAGGAAAAAAGCTGCCTTTAAATTCTCCTTTAAAAGGTAAAGATAATAAAACACAAATATTAAAATTATTTGCTTCTTGGTCTCCAAAAATCAAAGAAATAATTACACTAACCAAGGAAACAGATATTAAATATATAGAAGTATTTGATCATGATCCTATATTAAAATGGTACAAAAATAATGTATGCTTAATTGGCGATGCTGCTCATGCTGCATTACCAACTTCCGGGCAAGGTGCTTGCCAGGCTATAGAAGATGCTTGGCATTTTTCTAATTGTTTAAAAAAGGCAAAAACAAAAGAAGAGGCTTTTGATGAATTTCAACAGATTAGATTTCAAAAAACAACAGCAATAATGATGACAGGTAGAGGTTTTGCAAAATTGCTATTTAATGAAGATTCATCATTCTGTGAAGAAAGAAACCTTAATGCAAAAAACAATGACTACACAAGTGAAGCTAAAAACATAGCAAAATTGTGGTCACAAAATTTATAATTAAAACTCTAAATAATTAAAATGGAAAAAGTAGTAAAGTATACAAACAGAATTGGAAGGGTTTTGTTTAGTCTTATTTTTATAGCAAGTGGATTGAGTAAAATTGTAGATTGGGATAAAACTAGTTCTTATATGGAAGCCAACAATATGAAATTCATTCCTTTTTTTTTAATAATAGCAATTGCTTTTCAAGTATTGGGAGGGCTATCAATAATTTTAAATTATAAAATAAAAATAGGGATTGTCTTATTATTAATTTTCATGGTTCCAGCAACATTTATTTTTCATGATTTTTGGACTTTAGTTGATACAACTGAAATTGAAGAAACAATAAAGCAGTTAGAAATGGTATCGTTTTTAAAAAATAGTGCAATTATTGGTGCATTGTTAATGTTGTTTAGTGAAAAAAACAAACAGAATAATATTCCTTTATCGAGTTAGATAGAGGTTTATTTCAGCAAATAATACTTGTAAGTAAGTTGTTGTTAGTATTATTTGCTAATTTTTTTTAAAAAGAATAAAAAAAGCTTGGTTATTAGGTTTTATTTTATGAATATTTGTAAAACAAAGTTCAAAAACTTATTGAAGTGTTATCAAGAAAGGCGGAGGGATAGACCCTGTGAAGCCTTAGCAACCCTTTAAGAAATTAAAGAAGGTGCTAAATTCTACTCCTAATTATAGGGATAGATAACAAAAGAAATTACTGTTCTAGTAAATTCTAAATTCTTTTTAACATTTTTCTTATAGTTCGTATAAAAAAAACGCACGGTTTGACTTTTTAATTTTTAATTAAAAATAAAGAAAAATGAGTACAGAAAAATTAGCAACACAGGCATTACACGCAGGACATGATGTAACAAAAAACGGAGGAACAAGAGCGGTGCCTATTTACCAAACATCATCTTATGTTTTTAACGACTCGGATCATGCAGCAAATTTATTTAATCTTAGCGAAGCAGGATATATTTATACCAGATTGAATAATCCAACAAATGATGTTTTAGAACAGCGTTTGGCTGCCTTGGAAGGTGGTATTGGTGCAGTAGTTACTGCATCGGGTACAGCAGCAATAACAACTACATTACTAACATTATTAAAATCTGGAGATCATATTGTGGCTTCTAGTAGCTTGTATGGCGGAACATATAACTTGTTAAATGTTACTCTAGCAAGATTCGGGATCACCACAACATTTGTAGATGGTAATAATCCTGAAAATTTTAAAAAAGCAGCTAAAGATAATACTAGAGCTATTTTTGTAGAATCACTAGGTAATCCTAAATTGGATGTATTGGATATTGCTGCTATTGCTGAGGTATCTAAAGGTTTAAAAGTGCCTTTTATTGTAGATAATACAGTTGCTACACCAGCATTATTGAATCCTATTGCACATGGTGCAAATATTGTAATTCATTCTCTAACCAAATACATTAGTGGTAATGGAACTTCCTTAGGTGGAGCTATTATTGATGCAGGTACTTTTGATTGGACAAATGGAAATTTCCCTGAATTTACCGAACCATCAGCAGGATATCACGGATTGGTATATTCCGAAGTTATAGGAGCAGCTTCTTTTATTGCAAAAGCAAGAATTGAAGGACTTAGAGATTATGGCGCAGCGTTGAGTCCGTTTAATGCATTTCAAATTATACAAGGCCTAGAAACCTTAACATTACGAATTAAAAAACATAGCGAGAATGCTTTGGAATTAGCAGAGTGGCTAGCTTCTAGACCAGAAGTAGCTTGGGTAAATTATCCAGGGCTAGCAACTAGCAAGTATAAAAAACTAGCTGATAAATATTTATCAGAAGGGCAAAGTGGTATTGTAACTTTTGGTCCAGCTAAAGGGTTTGAAGCTGCAAAAACGATAGCTAACGAAACCAAGTTATTTTCTTTATTAGCAAATATTGGAGATACCAAATCGTTAATTATTCATCCAGCAAGTACTACACATCAACAATTATCTGAGGAGCAACAAGAGTCAACAGGGGTAAGTCAAGATTTGTTGAGGTTATCTGTTGGTCTAGAAGATATAGAAGATCTAAAAGCAGATTTAGTTGCAGCTTTTGAAAAATTATAAATTAAGGTGAAAACAAACTTATCACATATCACATTAGCAGATTTTACAACCATAAGCGGGGTACGACAAGACATTAGTTTGTCGTACCAAGTTTTTGGACAGCCTTTAGATACGGCACCAATAGTGTTGGTAAATCATGCATTAACAGGAAATAGTGAAGTAGCAGGAGAAAATGGATGGTGGTCATCACTTATAGGATCAGGAAAATGTATAGATACCGATGTGTACACCATCTTATCTTTTAACATCCCTGGTAATGGTTATGATAGCTTCGTAATTGAAAACTATAAGGATTTTGTAGCAAAAGATATTGCTCGTATTTTCCTAGAAGGCCTAGCAAAACTCAATATCGAAAAACTATATGCGCTTATTGGTGGTTCTTTAGGAGGTGGTATTGCCTGGGAAATGGTGGTGTTAAGTCCATATATAACAAGAAACTTTATTCCAGTTGCAACCGACTGGAAAGCTACCGATTGGTTAATTGCCAATTGCCAGATTCAAGAATTGTTTTTATTAAACTCTAAGAATCCAGTAAACGATGCTAGAATGCATGCCATGTTGTGTTACCGAACACCAGAATCTTTTAAAGAAAAATTTAAAAGAGGTACTAATGATGAACTACAGGTTTTTAATGTAGAAAGTTGGTTGCTGCACCACGGAAATAAATTACAAGAGCGTTTTCAATTATCAGCTTATAAATTAATGAATCAGTTGTTAAAAACAATTGATGTTACTAGAGGATCGGAAGAACAGTTTGATGTTTTAGAAAAGGTAAAAGCAAATATTCATATTATAGGTGTGGATTCAGATTTGTTTTTTACAGCCGAGGAAAATAGAGAAACACAAAAAATATTAGCACAAACGCATCCAAATGTAACCTATGGAGAGATAAATTCTGTTCATGGTCATGATGCATTTCTAATTGAATTTGAACAATTAGAACAATTATTACAAGGAGTTTTTTCAACAGCAAAAGAGAAAAAAAGAATGAAAGTTTTAAAATTTGGAGGAAAGTCCTTAGCCAATGGTAAAGGAATAACCAATGTAATAGATATTATTGCTTCAAAAACAGAAGCAAAAGAACAAATAACTGTTGTAGTTTCTGCAAGAGGAAGTGCTACAGATTCATTGGAGGAGTTGTTGAAAACTGCTGCTAAAAATGAAGATTATATAGCAGATTTTACAGCGTTTAAAGAATACCAAAGAAACCAGTTGCCAGAAATAATTTTTGAAGCAGAATTTTCTAGATTAAGTCAGCTTTTAGAAGGTGTAAAATTATTGGGCGATTATAGCGCCAAAATTAAAGATATGATTGTTTCTCAGGGAGAAATTATCTCTGCAAAATATGTAACTCATGTGCTTAGCAATTTAGGAGTTAAAGCCAAGTTTACAGATACCCGTGAATTGATTAAAACGGATGCGAATTTTGGTGACGCATTGCCTTTAGAAAAATTATCAAAAGAAAATGTTGTTACACATTTTAAAGATACTTCAGAAGATACGGTACATGTTGTTACTGGTTTTATAGCAAGTAGCGAGAACAACGAAACCACAACTTTGGGAAGAAATGGTAGTAATTATACGGCTTCTTTATTGGCAAATTTCCTTGATGCCGAAGAGTTGCAGAGCTTTACACATGTAGATGGTATTTTTACTGCTAATCCTGATTTGGTTGCTGGAGCAAAAAAAATAGAGCAGTTATCCTATAATGAAGCTAATGAGTTAGCTAATTTTGGAGCTACTATTTTGCATGCCAAAACAATAATTCCATTGATTGAAAAAAATATTCCATTGCGAATATTAAATACCTTTAATGATAAGAATAACGGAACCTTAATCACTGCAACAAATAGTGAAGAAGGTATCAAATCATTATCAGTATTAGAAAATGTAGCCTTAGTAAACCTTGAAGGAAGAGGATTACTAGGTAAATCAGGTGTTGATGCTCGTATTTTTAAAACTTTAGGAGCACATGATATTAGTGTAAGTATTATTTCTCAAGGATCATCGGAAAGAGGTATCGGATTGGTTGTTGATGCTGATAAAGCAGGTAAAGCAGTTATAGAGCTAGAAAAAGAATTTGAAAGCGATTTCTATTCTAAAGATGTAAATCGTATTTCTATTATAGATGATATTGCGGTTATCTCTATTATCGGTCAAGATTTAAGTACGTTTAACGAGCCGTATAGCGCATTGGTGAGGAATCAGATTGTACCTGTACTTATCAATAATACCATTACTGGTAAGAATGTGAGTTTGGTAGTGAAAAAAGCTGAGTTTCATAAAGCACTTAATGTTGTTCATGGAGAAATTTTTGGAATCAGTAAACGTGTTAATCTATTTGTTTTTGGAAAAGGATTGGTTGGAAGCACATTAATCAAACAATTGCAAAAAAGTAGAGAACAGCTTTTAGAACGAAAAAATATTAGATTAAATATTGTAGCAGTAGCAAACTCTAGTAAAGCAATTTTAAATGCTGAAGGAATTACAACTTTTGATGCTAATGAATTTGATACTTTTGCTAAAGAAGTTACAGTTGATGATATTGTCGCCTTTGCAAATGACAATCATTTAGAAAACAAAATTGCAATAGATGTTACGGCAAGTTCAGCTTTTGTCTCTAATTATATTCCTTTAGTAGAAAACGGATTTGATTTAGTATCAGCAAATAAGATTGCAAATACTATAGGCTTAGATTTCTATAAAGAATTAAGAGCAAAATTAGAGCAGAATAAGAAGAGTTATTTATATGAAACTAATGTTGGTGCTGGTTTACCTCTTATCGATACCATTAGATTATTACATCATTCTGGAGAGAATATCACAAAAATTAGAGGGATATTTTCAGGTACATTAAGTTATATTTTTAATAGATTTTCTGATAATGATGTAGCATTTAGTGACGTATTGCAGGATGCAATTACTAATGGATTTACAGAGCCAGATCCTAGAGAAGATCTTTGTGGAAACGATGTAGGTAGAAAATTATTGATTTTGGCAAGAGAATTAGACTTGCAAAACGAGTTTGAAGATGTAAAGATAGAGAACCTAATTCCTAAAGGATTGCGAGAAGGAGTGGTTAGTACTTTTATTAGTAACTTAGAGAAGCTAAATGAAGGTTTCCAAAAAGTAAAAAATGCACAAAAAGAAGATCATGTCTTACGCTATGTGGGAGAGCTTCATGGTAATCTTGCTGATGATTTTGGTGCTAGCTTAGATGTTAAGTTGGTTTCTGTACCAAAAGAAAGTGCTTTAGGCCAAGTAAAAGGATCAGATTCTATTTTTGAAATCTATACAGAATCTTATGGAGAACAACCTTTAGTTATTCAAGGTGCTGGTGCAGGAGCAGAAGTTACAGCAAGAGGTGTTTTTGGGGATATACTTAGGTTGACTGAAAAAAAATAAATTGAAACAAACCAAGAGATAAGAATATAGGGAATAGACAAAACCTTGTAGAGTTGTTTATTTGAGTAACAACTTTTGTTTAAAATTAAACATTGTCTTGTCTTAATACTTTGTACTCAATACTTAATACTGAATAAAAACATGAGTAATAGCAATAAAAATTTCGAAACTGAAGCGATTCGTACACAATTAGAGCGGTCACAATACCAAGAGCATTCTGTGCCATTGTACTTGTCTTCTAGTTTCGTTTTTGAAGATGCAGAAGATATGAGAGCATCTTTTACCGAAGAAAAAGAACGTAATATCTACAGTCGTTTTTCTAATCCTAATACTTCTGAGTTTGTAGATAAAGTATGTAAAATGGAAGGAGCCGAAAGTGGCTATGCTTTTGCTACTGGTATGGCTGCTGTATTTTCTTCACTTGCAGCATTATTAAATAGTGGAGATCATATTGTGTCTGCAAGTTCCGTTTTTGGATCTACTCACGCATTGTTTACCAAGTTTTTTCCAAAATGGAATATCTCTACATCTTATTTTAAAATAGATGAGGTTGATAAAATAGAAAGCTTAATAACACCAAATACTAAGATCCTATATGCAGAATCACCAACAAACCCTGCAGTCGATATTATCGATTTAGAGCTATTAGGACAGATTGCAAAAAAACACAATTTGTTATTAGTTATAGATAACTGTTTTGCAACTCCATATTTACAGCAACCTATAAAATTTGGAGCAGATTTAGTAATTCATTCTGCTACTAAACTTATGGACGGACAAGGAAGAGTTCTTGGTGGTATTGTTGTCGGAAAAAAAGAATTGATAAGAGAAATTTACCTGTTTTCTAGAAATACAGGACCTTCACTTTCTCCTTTTAATGCTTGGGTATTGTCAAAAAGCTTAGAAACATTGGCAGTACGTGTAGATCGCCATTGTGAAAATGCATTGAAAGTAGCACAATTCCTTGAAACACATCCAAAAATAAATCTGGTAAAATATCCATTTTTAAAATCGCATCCTCAATATGAAATTGCGAAAAAGCAGATGAAACTTGGTGGTAATATTATTGCTTTTGAGGTAAAAGGTGGAGTAGCAGCAGGACGTAATTTTCTTGATGCAATAAAACTATGCTCATTATCTGCAAACCTTGGAGATACTAGAACTATTGTAACACATCCAGCATCAACAACGCATAGTAAACTTAGCGAAGAAGATAGATTGGAAGTTGGTATTACCGATGGACTGGTTAGAATTTCTATTGGCTTAGAAAATCCTGAAGATATTATTAATGATGTTAATCAAGCTTTGTTAAGCTAACTGATTTTTATCTAGATTTTGATTTTATTAAAGATATAAAATCAAAATCTAGATAAAATAGTCTTGTTATTCAGTTAAATAAAGGAAAACAAGAAATCAATTAGTTATTGATCTCTATATTATCTAGGTTTATTTTAACTTCATTAATACGCTGTATTTTTAAACGATATTCTTTTGGAGTAGTAGATGTTCGTTTTTTAAAATGTCTGTTAAAATTAGAAATATTATTAAATCCACATTCAAAACATATTTGTCTGATAGTTTCGTTGGTCTCTTGTAAAAGTTTAATAGCTTGAGTAATCCTATAATCAATTACAAATTCTGTAAAATTCTTATTTGTTCTTTTTTTAAAAAAATGACTAAAAGCTGACTGACTCATGTTATTTATTTCAGCTATTTTTTTTAAGCTTAGGTTATCATTATTATAGTTTTGTATAATGTAATCATAAGTTTTATGTATTCTTCTACTTTTTGTAAATTCATTATCCAAGCAAAAACCAATACTTGTTAAGTGTTCATATTCCTCGCATCGAGCTAAAATATCTAGCACAGAGAGAAATGCTATGGTAGCTTCAAACCCTTCTAGTTTATGTAAATGCATGAGCTTGTCAATAATATTAGATTTTTCTTGTCCAGTAAATGAAAGCCCTCTACTAGATTCCTTCAATAAGGTTTTGATGTGTTTTAATGATTTTTTAGAAAAAAGTTCATTGTTGATTAAATCTTTTTCAAATTGAACAGTGATAACAGTAGCATTTGTATTAAAATCGTCTGTTCTTTCCCATTTATGGTAAAGATTGGGGCCTAGTAAAACAATATCAATTTCTTTATAGTTGCTAAATGAATCTCCAACAATGCGGTTACCCGAACAATTAATAACAACATTTAGCTCAAACTCAGGGTGTAAATGAATAGGATAATCAAATTCTGCATTGGTATGCTTTTGAATAACAAAAAGATGCTCCTCTTTTAGAGGAGTTATTTCAGAATAAATTTTCATTTGTTAATGATTTTTTAATGCAAAAGAATTGAAAGGTACAATAAATTCATAATAGTATCATGTTTTAGCCAGAATGTGTAGCCTTTAAATGAAAATCAAACATATTTTTGCCTTATTACATTTTTTATCAAAATCTATAACAGATCGCATTAATGTTGTTTTTATAAGGTATATCGCTGAAAGAATCATCATTTTTGTTATAAAGACTAAACTAAACTAGCATAACAATGATTGAATACGAAAAACGAATAATTGTAAATAAGTATTACTTTTTAACTATTGCATTTTTTCTTTTTGCTATAGGATTAAACGCTCAAAATAAACAAATATCTGGAAAAATAACAGATGAGAAAGGACTTCCCCTTTCTGGAGCAAATATTATTTCAAAAGAGGTAAAGCATATCGGGACAATGGCCGATATGGATGGAAATTTTCAGCTAAAAGTAACAGACTTGGTTAAAAGTATTCAAGTTTCATTAATTGGTTTTAAGACGGTAAGCATAGTTATTAATGATAAAACTCAATTTAATATTGCACTTGAAGAAGATGTTCAGCAGTTAGAAGAGATGATTGTTATTGGGTATGCTTCAGTTAAAAAAGATGATTTAACAGGTTCAGTAGGTGTCATTAAAAGTAAAGATTTTAAAAACCAACCAATTACAAGAGTAGAACAAACTTTAAGTGGTAGGTCATCTGGTGTGCAAATCAAATCTAATTCTGGTGCACCAGGAGGGGATATTTCTATTAGAATTCGTGGTGCAAATTCTATTAAAGGAAATAACCAACCTTTAGTGGTTGTAGATGGAGTTATAGGCGCAAACTTTCAATTAATAAATCCAAACGATATAGCGTCTATACAGATATTAAAAGATGCTTCTTCTACAGCAATTTACGGATCTAGAGGGGCTAATGGTGTTGTTATTGTAACTACAAAAATTGGAAAAAGTCTAAAACCAGTAATTAGTTTTAATACATTTCAGAGTATTTCTGTATTACCAAAAAAGATAGATTACTTAAAAGCTGGTGAGTTTGCTGAACTTTATAACTCCTATGATCGGGCATTAAACTTTGTTCCAGGGGTATATGTACCTCCATTTTCAGATAAGGATATTTCAAAATATGATGAAGACGGAGGAACAGATTGGCAAGATGAATTGTTTAGAGAGGCCATAACTAATAATTACCAACTTTCAGTTTCCGGAGGTTCAGAAAAAATTAAATACTATTTATCAGGTGAATATTTATCTCAAGAAGGAATCGTAGTTAATTCTAATTTTGAACGGTATAATTTACGATCAAAGATAGATGTAGAAGTCTCTAAAAAGTTTAAAGTTGGCCTTAACATGGGCTGGAGTAATTTAGAAGGCATTAATAATCAAGATGTAGGGTTTCAATTAGGGGCAATTGGAAGGTTACCACAATGGGTTGCTATTGAGCCAGTATGGAATTCCGAAGATGTTTTATACAATAACACTCCTAATTATGGTGCTGTTACTGGTAATCCTGTTGGAATTCAAAATGCTTTTATAAGCAAAACCAAAACAAATATATTTTTACCGAGTGTAACACTTTCATATAAGATTACCGAAAATTTTATAGCTAAAGCTTTTGGTTCTTATGAAAACACAAATACAAAAGTTTATAATCTCGAAAACAATAAAATTCTAGATGAAGGATCAGATGTAATTTCCAGAGCTTCAATCAATAATATAAAAAGAGAGAGGGCACAAGTTAATTTAATTTTGGATTATACTAAGAGTTTTGGAAATCATAAGATACAAGCAACAGGAATTTATGAATCTGGATCTTATGTAGAAGAAGGTGCTTTTGCAGGTGCTAATGGTCTAAATTCGGTAGCATTGGGTTGGCACAATTTAGCTTTAAGTAAGTCACAAACGGCTTCTTCTTATTACTATGATGAATATTATAATTCATTAGCATTAAGATTTAACTACACACTGTTAGATAAATATTTATTAACAGCAACGATTAGACGTGATGGGGTTTCAAAATTCCAAGGAGATAATAGGTATAGTGCTTTTCCTTCTTTGGCATTGGCTTGGAGGGCTTCTAAAGAAAAATTTATTAAGGACTTAAATGTATTTAGTAATTTAAAGTTACGAGGAAGTTTTGGTTCTTCTGGTAGCCATGCTATTGGATCTTATGCAACACTTCCATTTTTTATTCAGAATGGTGAAAGTAATTATCATCCTAATGGTCCAGGAACAGGAACATATGTAGGGTTAGGAGTAGGTGCACCAGGAAATGAAAATTTAAAGTGGGAAACGACAAAGCAATTTGATTTAGGATTAGAAATGGGTTTCTTTAAAAATAGGCTAAACTTAGAGTTTGATTATTATGATAAACAAACAGAAGACCTTTTAGTTGATACTATTTTGCCTGATTATTTGGGAAGTGAAACGATTCTTAAAAATGTGGGATCTATTTCTAATAAAGGGATAGAGGTTTCAATTAATGCCAAACCATTAGATAGCGATTTCTTTTCTTGGGATGTTTCTGCAAATGTTTCAATAAATAAAAATGAAGTACTAGATTTAGGAAAAGAAGATATTGTTTTGCCAGCAACACGTTATGCAGATTCTTCTACGCCAATTACGGTACTTAAAACAGGAGAGCCTTTAGGATCTTTTTATGGTTATCAATTTTCAGGAGTTTGGAAATCTAATGAGTTGGCAGAAGCAGCCGCTTTTGGAAATGTACCTGGTGATGCAAAATATGAAGATGTAAATGGTGATGGTCAAATTAATTCAGAAGACTTAAAGGTTTTAGAAAATGCACAGCCAGATTTTATTTTTGGATTTAGCAATGCGTTTAAAATGGGTTCATTCAATTTTAGTTTCTTAATGGTTGGACAAAAAGGAGGACAAACCTTTAATGGTGTTCATCAAAAATCAGTTGGGTTATTTGGACAAAGTAGGGCATTTACAAGCCCAGACTGGTATGATCGTTGGAGACCAGAGAATGAAGATACAGATGTGCCTGCATTTAGTTCAACTTCTAAAAATTTTCCAAATAGCAGCCGTTGGTTGCAAGACGCAAGTTTCTTAAGAATTCAGAATATCACTTTAGCATACAATTTTCAAGAAAAATTACTCTCTAAGGTTGGGTTTACCGAGCTTCAATTATATATAAATGCAGAGAATGTTTATACGTTCACAAATTATACAGGATATAGCCCAGATATTTCTAGTGCTGGTCGATCAACTGGAGGAGGATCTTCAACAGATATAGACCAAAATATTGATACTGGAGCATATCCAGTGCCAAGATCATTTACATTAGGACTTAAAGTTAAATTTTAATAGAAAATAAAGATAGTTATGCAAACAATCATAAAATATTCAATCTCACTATTGTCACTTTTTATCATTATAAGTTGTGCAAATGATTTGGAGGAGAATCCAAGAGGAAAAGTAAATGATCCAGAATCTATTTATAAAGAATACGCAAATCTAGAAGCAACTACACTAGCAATGTATGCAGGAATTCGTGGTGATGCAAATTGGTCAAGAGGGTTTGCAACCGCTGCTTACATGACATCTATGTATGGTGCCGATGATTTAACTACCCAAATAGGTGGTAATAAAGGTGAGTTTCGTGAATTTGATTCGTTCAATAAATCAGCGAATAATGGCGCAATGATGAATTTATGGAGAGGATGTTATAAAGCTATTTTAAATGCAAATGAAGTAATTGAATTTTCGGCTCTAACAGTTGGTGATCAAGATGATATCAATAACCTAGTGGGGCAGGCCTATTTTGTACGTGCATTCAGTTATTTTTATTTGGTAAGAAGTTGGGGAAAGATTCCATTGTACACATCTGTTTCTCCGTCAATAGATATGGAGTTGTCAGAAGTAGCTGATGTTTATAAGGTGATGATTGATGATTTAATGCATGCTGAACAATTATTGCCAGTGAAACAAGATTTAGTTGGGTTACCATCTCAAGGAGCTGCAAAAACATTGCTTTCTGAAGTGTATTTAACTCAAGCTGGTTGGCCATTAAAAATAGAAAGTAGTTATGCATTGGCGGCGGCAAAAGCAAAAGAAGTTATTGATAACAAAGCAACATATGGTTATGGGTTACTATCAGATTATAAAAACCTTTGGTTGCGAGCATATGATAATAGTGAAGAATCAATTTTTTCTTTGCAGTACGATAATGCAGATGGAGCAACAGCATTTCATATCTCTGGAAAATCTTCGATGCCAGAGGGTGAGGAAAACGGATGGGATGATTTTTTTACTGAATTAAATTTCTTTAATGAGTTTCCAGAAGGTGCAAGAAAGGATGCCACATTCAGAACAAATTTTTTAACATCAGATGGTGCAACAGTTCATTATACAGAGAGTAAAACAAAACATCCATATTATGCAAAATTTAGAGATGGTGCAGTAGATGAGGCCAATCCTTCAACAGCAGGCTTTTTTAATAAAGCTGCCTATATGTTGATTCGTTATGCTGAAGTATTATTGATTTATGCTGAAGCTCAAGCTAGAGCAGAAGGCGCACCAAGCGCAGCCGCATATGATGCCCTAAATCAAGTAAGGTTTAGAGCAGGTTTAGCGCCTTTGTCAGGTTTAAGTTCTGATGTGTTTATTACAACAGTTATAGATGAAAAAGGTTGGGAACTAGCTGGCGAAGGTCAAAGATGGTATGATTTAATTAGAACGGAAAAAGTAACAGAAGTAGTAAGTAAAAGAAGTAGTGACGAACAGGTTAAAATTAATGGAAGTACAGAAACTGATAATTACTATGCTCCGATTCCTGAATCTGAAATTTTGTTAAATCCAAATTTAGGTAATTAAGAAATTCAAAATAATATATTGTGTTAGAAATTAAAAGACATCCAAAAAATCCAATTGTAATTCCTGGAGGACAAAATATCAGAAGAGTAGTAACTTTTAATCCAGCTGCGATATATGAAAATGGTAAATTTTATTTGTACGATAGGGCAGCAGAAAAGCTAAGCCCATTTAGGACTACTATTGGTATTTTAGAAAGTGAAAATGGAGTAGATTTTATACCTGTACAGGAAGAACCTGTTTTTACTTCGGAAAAGTTAGGATTCCCAGAAGGAAGTGTACAAGATCCAAGGGTGGTGAAAATTGAGGGTAAGTTTTATATGAATTATGCTTTTCAACCTTATGGTTTTGATTGTCATCCAAACGGAATAGGTGTCCCTTTTTATGATGTTTCAGGATATCCAAAATGGGAAGAAGAAGCCTATCCGATGATTACAAGGTCTGGTATTGCAGTTTCTAATGATGGGAAGAACTTTGAACACTTATGTTATACATCACCAAAAGAAATTGATGATAGGGATCATATCTTATTTCCTGAAAAAATTAATGGAAAATATGCTTTGTTAAGAAGGCCTATTGAATTTGTAGGAGAGGAATACGGAACCGATCGTCCAGGAATTTGGATTTGTTTTTCTAATGATTTGCATGAATGGTCAAAACCAGTTTTAATAGCCTGTTCACAAGAAGAATGGGAAGGACAAAAAATTGGAGCAGCTGCAAATCCAGTAAAAACAGATAAAGGTTGGTTGGTAATGTATCATGGTGTAGATAAAGGTTCGGTATATAAAGTAGGTGCGTTTTTGTTAGATCTAGAAAACCCGACAAAGATGATTGCAAGAACCAAACACTGGATTATGGAGCCAGAAGAATATTATGAAAAAGTAGGTTTAGTAATTCCAAACGTGGTATTCCCTACAAGTATTATAAATAAAGATGGCCTGTTATATATTTATTATGGCGTTTGCGATACGAGTATTTGCTTGGCAACTGTAAAAACAGAGCTGTTAGTTGATCATATTTTAGATTCCGATTCTTAATATTTAGTATAAAAATAAATGATAAATAAAATAAAAGGAGAATTTCATTTTTTTAAATCCATGCCACATGGCATGCGTGTTTTGTTGGCTACAAATATGATTTATTCAATGGTTATACCAATTATTGAGGTCTTTGTAAGTGCCTATATTATGCGTAGTGTAAATGATTCTAGTATAGTCTTGCTATATCAACTTACTGTATTTACAGGTATTCCAATTACTTTTATTATTAATGGGTATTTGTTGAATCATATAAAAGTGGCACATCTGTACAGTTTAGGAATGTTGCTAAGTGGTGTTTCTATGTCCGTTATGATGTTTTTGGATAATTTGGACGTATTCTCAATTGGTGTATCAGGGTTTTTAATGGGGCTTTCCTATGGTTTTTTCTGGGCTAATCGAGATTTTTTAGCATTAGAAACCACTAATGATAGCAATAGAAATTATTATTATGGATTAGAAACCTTTTTTTATACAATCTCAGGAATTGCAATTCCAGCTGTAGTAGGTGTATTGTTTTTTTATTCTGAGGAACTAAAGTGGTTTGATGGTGGAAAGTTAGTAGCCTATAGATTGTTGACCGTTTTGGTATTTGTATTAACGCTTGTTTCAACAATAATTATTCATCGAGGGAAATTTAAAAATCCAAAACTTAAAAAGTTTATCTATTTTAAATTTGATGCTTTATGGAATAAGTTGTTAGTGCTTTCTGCACTAAAGGGATTGACCCAAGGTTATTTAGTTACTATTCCTGCCATTTTAATATTAAGATTAGTAGGTGGAGAAGAAACCTTATCAACAGTAATAAGTATTGGTGGAATCATAGCAGCTGTTATGCTGTATGTTTTAGGGAGATTTACCAAGCCAAGCCACAGGATTTATATGTTTGCAATTGCATACCTTATCTTTTTTATTGGAGCTTTTACGCATGCATATTTATTTTCAGCATTAGGAGTTGTCATTTTTATTATTGGTAAAGTATTATACCAACCCTTACATGATATTTCTTATTTTCCAATACAATTAAGAGTTATTGATCTGTTATCAAAAAAAGAAAATAGGAGTGAATTCTCCTATATATTAAATCATGAATTTGGGTTGTATGCTGGCAGATTTATTGGATTGGGCTTATTCTTAGTCTTGGCAAACTATGTTTCCGAAGCTGTAGCATTACGATATTCTCTAATAGTTATTGGTGTTATCCAGCTTTTATCAATTCCATTAGCAAAACATATTATTAATCATTCAAAAAAATAACAATAAAAATTTCATATCATGGTTATAAAAATTTCAAAAAAAATAGCTTATTTAGTTACTACACTAACCATCATTATCTTTGCGTCATGTGAAGTTGAAGATATTAGACGTTATGATCCAGGTGCAAATGATATTCCAGGTGGTGGATCAGAAGAATCTTTAAATGAAACTTTTGAAGTAGGAAAACCTTCAAGCTTAGATAAAAAAGTATTGATGCATTACTTGGCTTGGTTTAGTGAAGGCAAAGAAGGAAGACATTGGGCAGATGGAGTGCCACGAGAGCCATTAATTGGATATTATGACTCCCAATCTTGGGCAACACATTTGTATCATATTTTGCTTTCATCGGCAGTAGGAATTGATGGAGCAATAATTAATGTAAGAACTGAATATGACCAGATATCTTTTGATAAATTTGTAGAGTCTATGGATAGAATAGATGAAATTTATCCAGATTTTGAATATGATGTTGCTATTAGTTATGATGATCAGGATGCAAATACTGTATCTACTACGGCAAATTTCGCACATTTAAAAGATGATATAATTTCTAATACAGGTCATTATTTATATAGAGATGGGGAACCAGTAATTTTTATTTGGAATTATGATGGCTTTTTAACATCTCAAGATTATAGAGATATTGCTAATGCGGTGTTTACAGATAATACGCCAATTTTACTTAAAAATGAGCTAGATTTATCTGCTGTTCCTGGAGAGTTTGTTATGAACTCCATTTATCCGTGGGTTCAGGGATGGGCTGAAGATGGTTCTAATTGGGGAGAAGGTTATATTAACTGGTTTTATAATACTCAAATTGATTTTAAGTTAAACAATAAAGTAAAGTTTGTTACTGGTGCTGTTTGGCCTGGATTTGATGATAGAAGTGTAGATTGGGGGCAAGGCCGTTGGATTGATCGCAAAAACGGAGAAACTTATGGAAAATTATGGAGTCTAATTAACGAAGCACATGCTGGTAAAATTGATTGGGTAATTCTTGAAACTTGGAACGACTTTAATGAAGGTTCTGAATTAGAGCCAACTGCAGGGAAAGGAAATTATCAATATATGGAATTAACAGCTAATCATATTGAAACTTATAAAGGAGAACCAACATTAATTGACAGTGAAAAGTGGATGTATGGGGCGCCAGTAAGAATTTATCAAGCTGCAAAATTGATAGAAGATGGAGAAAGAAATTATGAAGAGTACTATCCGAAATTGCAACAATCTATAGCACATTACTTAAAAACAAATGGACAAAAATCATATAAATTAGCCGAAGAAATTATTAAAGGCTCTTAACCATAAGATAGACAAAATGTGGCGTAATTTAATTTTAGGATGTAGTGTTTTTGTATTGATTTTTGGGTGTAATAAATTAAAGAAGGATACTACAAAAACTGATCAGACAAACGTTTTTAACAATAGTCCAAAAGTAATCATCCATTATATGGGATGGTATGGGGATAAGGAATCACCTAATAATGCTTTAAGACATTGGAAGCATGGACATGCTAATACTCCACTCATTGGTCAGTATAGTTCCAAAAGTAAAGCCACATTGGTTTATCATTCTTTATTGGCATGGGCGGCGGGTATTGATGCTATAGCTGTTAATGTAAAAGATAATTATGATTATGAAACTATGACTGGGTTGTTTAATGCTGTTGATGAAATTCAAGCTATTGGAGGAGAACAGTTTTCTTTAAAATATTTAATAAGTTATGACGACCAGGGTTTTGATTTAACTGTTCCTTTAGATACGACCTTTTTGAAGATGAATGATTTTAAAGAACATTTGATGGTCAGAAAAAATTATTTGCATTATAAAAAACGCCCCTTGTTTTTCTCATTTGACTACCCTAAAAAATTTCTTACAGCTAAAAGTTTTAGATCGGTTATAGATTCTGTCTTTCCAGTAAATAAACCATATTTGATTTGGAATACTTTTGGTGAAGGTGAAATAGTTGAAGAATATGTAGATGCGTTTTATCCTTGGGTACAACCTGGGGGAGCGTGGGATGAAAATGGTTTAAACTGGGGAGATGAATATTTAAAATATTTTTATTCAAGAGTTAATGAATTTGATAAAGAGTATGACTTTGTAAGTGGAGGTGTTTGGCCAGGTTTTGATGATAGAAAAAATACTTCTTGGGGTGGTAATCGGTTAATCAGTCGCCAGGATACCAAGGTTTATAATAATACTTGGAATTATGTTCATGATTATAAAGGGAGGTTACCAATGAAGTATGTGGTAATTGAAACTTGGAACGATTGGAATGAAGGTACGGAAATAGAACCAAGTGTGGAGAATGGATATCAATATTTGGTAGAAACTATCAAAAATATAAATAGACTTAAAAAAACAGAAACTACTGAAGATATTTTAAAGTTTGAAGTAGCTAAAGAAATTTATGAAGCCATTAAACATAATAACGATAGTTTTTCTGATAAAATCGAACTTGCTATTGAGTTTTTCTGTTTGGGAGAATTTGAAAAAGCTAGGGTGAATCTTTAGAAAAAGGAGATGCACTCCACTATGCCAATACGATTTATGATTAATACAAAATTTAGTTTCTAATAAACATTACTTCATTAGCCTTGTGAGACTTCAATTCATTATAGGTAATATGTTTAGTGGTCAATTGATTCTGAAGAAAAAACTAACTACTATGTTTTTGGATGTATTCCGAGAATAGATAGGGGAATAACTTACGTTATACACTTTTTTTGTCCTTGCTTTTAAGGGTTTTAAAACCAATACTTTATATGGGAGATGTGAAATTTAACATGTAAAGTGTTAGTTTTATCATAATAATCTACTAATTCTATAGATTAATAGTAATTATGATTATATTTGCCCCTCGTTTTAGCAGAATAGATTAAAAAAAGAAATAATGCAAAGTTTTAGAACTGAAATAGAAAATCCATTAGTAGAGAAGGATATCATTGAATTAGCAACTAAAATTCAGTTATTCAAAGAAGGTAAGATTGACGATGAGCGTTTTAGAAGTTTACGATTGGCTCGTGGTGTTTATGGGCAACGTCAAGAAGGTGTTCAGATGATTCGTATAAAATTACCTTATGGAAAAGTCACTAGTGAGCAGTTACATAGAATTGCGGCTGTTTCGGATGAATATTCTACAGGTAGATTACATATTACTACACGTCAGGATATTCAAATTCATTATGTAAGTTTAGACAGAACACCAGAATTATGGGCGCAGTTAGAGAGAGACGATATAACACTTAGAGAAGCTTGTGGTAATGCCGTTAGGAATATTACAGCTAGTGAAACAGCAGGGATTTCTGTAGAGGAACCTTTTGATGTTTCTCCTTATGCTGATGCAATGTTTCAATTCTTTTTAAGGAATCCTATTTGTCAAGAAATGGGAAGAAAATTTAAAATTTCGTTCTCAGGAGAAGATAAAGATATTGCTTTAAGTTTTATTCATGACTTAGGATTTATAGCTAAAATTAAAGATGGTCAACGTGGTTTTAAAGTAATGTTGGCTGGCGGATTAGGATCTCAACCTAGACATGCAGATGTATTGTATGAGTTTTTACCTGCAAATAAAATTATACCAGTAACAGAAGGTGTGTTAAGAATCTTTGATCGCTTTGGAGAACGTTCCAAGAGATTAAAGGCAAGAATGAAGTTCTTGGTAAAAGAATTGGGTTTAGACGCATTTATTGCGTTGGTAGATGAGGAACAAAAAGCATTAGCATATCAAACTTTTGAAATTGATGCAGAAGGATACGATGCGGATAAGAAAATTGCAACTGTTGAAATTCCTGAAGCAACAATAGCTGACAATAGTGCTTATGAAGCATGGAAAAAAACAAATGTTATTCCGCAAAAGCAAAAAGGCTTTGTTGCCATAGGAATAAAAGTAGTCTTAGGTGATTTTTCTTCAGAAAAAGCTAGAATTCTTGGAGATTTAATTAAGAAATATGGATCTAATGAGCTTAGATTCACCTTAAGGCAAAATATATTAGTAAGAGATATTAAGGAAGAATTACTTCCTTTTATATATAACGAGTTGGCAAAACTAGATTTTGTAGCAGTAGGTTATAATAGTACTGCTGATATTACGGCTTGTCCAGGTACAGATACCTGTAACTTAGGTATTGCTAGTAGTACTGGTATTGCTGAAGAATTAGAACGTGTGCTAAAAGCAGATTATCCACAGTATTTAAACAATAAAGAGATTGTTATTAAAATAAGCGGATGTATGAATGCTTGTGGTCAGCACAATATGGCACATATAGGATTCCAAGGAATGTCCATCAGGACAAAAGATAAATTGGTGGCGCCAGCATTACAGGTATTACTTGGAGGAGGCGTTTTAGGAGATGGAAAAGGTAGATTTTCAGATAAGGTTATAAAAATACCAAGTAAGCGTGGCCCTGATGCATTACGTTTAATTTTAGATGACTATGATGAAAATGCCAATTCAGAAAACTTCTTAGGCTATTATGATCATAAAGGAGAAAAGTATTTTTACGAAATGTTAAAACCTTTAGCAGATTTAGAGAGCCTACAACCTTCAGATTTTATTGACTGGGGAAATGCTGATAACTATGTAAAAGCAGTTGGTGTAGGAGAATGTGCAGGTGTTATTATCGATTTGGTACAAACATTATTATTGGAAGCTAAAGAAAAAATAGAATTCGCTATAGAATCTTATGAAGCAGAACGATGGTCAGATTCAATTTATCATACCTATTCAGGATTTGTTAATGGCGCAAAAGCACTGTTATTAACAGAAAGCGTAAAGACAAATACACAAGCTGGAATAATCAGACAGTTTGATGAAACATTTGTTGCTACTGGGAAAATTACATTACCATCAACTTTTTCAGCGTTAGTATATCAGATAAAAAAGAATGAACCATCTGCAACATTTGCAAAGAAATATCAAACAGAAGTGGCTAACTTTTTTAAAGAGATTGAAAGCTACAGACAAAATCAATTAGAAAATGCAACAGTTTAAGACCCCAAAACTTACTGTAATTGGAGCTGGTCCTGGAGACGTAGATTTAATTACCCTAAAAGCAGTAAAAGCATTGCAGCAAGCAGATGTTGTTTTATATGATGCTTTGGTGAATATAGAATTATTGGATTATGCGCCTAACGCTGAACTTATTTTTGTTGGAAAAAGAAAAGGGTGTTATGCCTACCAACAAGAGCAAATTAATGAGTTGATAGTTGCTAGAGCTAATACTAGCGGACATGTAGTACGTCTAAAAGGGGGAGACCCATTTATTTTTGGTAGAGGGGCGGAAGAAATGTACTATGCAGCATCTTATGGTTTGGAAGTAGCAGTTGTACCAGGAATTTCATCATCTCTTGCTGTACCTGCATATCAGAATATACCATTAACAAAAAGAGGGAGCTCTCAGAGTTTTTGGGTAATTACAGGGACCACAAAAGAACATCAACTTTCAGATGATATTGCGTTAGCAGCAAAATCAAATGCTACAGTAGTCATCTTAATGGGAATGAGTAAACTATCAGAAATCGTAAAACTTTTCCAATCAGAAGAAAAAAACGATTTACCAATAGCTATTATTCAAAATGGAACAACTCCAGAAGAAAAAATTGGAGTCGGAACAATTGATACAATCATAGACATTGTGGATACTAATAAATTGGCAAATCCAGCTATAATAGTTATAGGCGAAGTTGTGAATCATAGAGCTGAATTGCAAAATATTCAGGCAGAAATTAATGTTGAGGTAGCCTAATGGGAAAACAGGATAGAAATAACTTGTACCCAATATTCCTAAAAGTTAACCAGCTTAATGTGTTGATTATTGGTGGTGGAAATGTAGGGTTGGAAAAACTAACTTTTTTATTAAAGTCAAGTCCTGATGCTAATGTAGAAATATTGGCTACAAAATTTAATGATGAAATTATAGAACTAGCAAATTTACATGGAGTAAAAATTACCAAACAAAGCTATGAAGAAAAAGTGCTTCATAATCGTCATATGGTAATTGCGTCTACAGATGATATGGCAGTAAATCATCAAATTTATGCAGATGCAAAAAAGCGATGTTTATTAGCCAATATTGCAGATACTCCAGAGTTGTGCGATTTTTATATGGGCGGAATAGTAACGAAAGGAAATGTCAAAATTGCTATTTCTACCAATGGAAAATCACCAACAACAGCAAAAAGATTACGCCAATTTTTTGAGGAAGTTATTCCAGACGATATCAATCAACTCGTAAACAACCTCAATCAATTTAGAAAAAGTATTAAAGGCGACTTTTCTACAAAAGTAGAGCGGTTGAACGAATTAACAGAAAGTTTGATTAAAAACAACAATATAATTTAGATTAATTATAAATAATTTGCGAGATTTGCAATTATTCAATTTACTTAGAGATGATTAAAACAGATATATTAATAATTGGAGCAGGCCCAACAGGCTTATTTACTGTCTTTGAAGCAGGATTATTAAAATTAAAGTGTCATTTAATTGATGCACTTCCACAACCAGGAGGACAATGTACAGAGTTGTATCCGAAGAAGCCTATTTATGATATTCCTGGTTTTCCTGAAATTATGGCTCACGGTTTAACCAAAAACTTATTGGAACAAGGAAAACAATTTGAGCCAGGTTTTACATTAGGTGAACGTGCAGATACCTTAGAAAAACAAGATGATGGTAGTTTTATTGTTACGACCAACAAAGGAACTAAACATCAAGCAAAAGTAGTCGCTATTGCAGGTGGTTTAGGGAGTTTTGAGCCAAGAAAACCAGCCATTCCAGGTCTTGCTGACTTTGAAGATAGAGGAGTAAGTTATATGGTGAAAGATCCAGAAAAATACAGAGGTAAAAAAGTAGTAATCTCTGGTGGTGGTGATTCAGCCTTAGATTGGAGCATCTTTTTGGCCGATATAGCAGAAGAAGTAACACTTATTCATAGAAGAAACGAATTTAGAGGTCATTTAGATTCTGTAGAAAAGGTAAGAGAGCTAAAATTATTGGGAAAAATTAACCTAGTAACGCCAGCAGAAGTAATTGGTCTTTCAGGAAGTGATCACCTAGAATCACTTACAGTGAAGCAAGGAGATGAAATTTTAGAGATTGAAACAGATGAATTTATTCCATTATTTGGACTTTCTCCAAAATTAGGGCCAATCGGTGATTGGGGCCTAGAAATCGAGAAAAACGCAATCAAAGTAGACAATGCTTTAGATTATCAAACAAATATTCCAGGGGTTTTTGCAATTGGCGATGTCAATACCTATCCAGGAAAGCTAAAATTAATTCTTTGCGGTTTTCATGAAGCTACACTAATGTGTCAGTCTGCTTATAAAATTATTAATCCAGGTAAAAAGTATGTATTAAAATATACAACAGTAGCAGGTGTAAATGGTTTTGATGGAACACGAAAAGAAGCTGAAAAAGCAGTAGTTCAAGCTATAAATTAAATACCAAATTATACAATATCAATAGTGATGCTTTGAATTAACTATAAGAAAATTCAAAGCATGCTGTTTTTTAAAAGTCAAGCGCTTGCAAATGGTAGTTTTATGCCGTTACTTTGCAGCAGTAAGTAAAACTGGCAAAAGTTCATCATTTTTTTGATTTGTTATTAAGAAAGGCAGAGGGAATAGAACCAATGAAGCCTTAGCAACCCTTTACATTATAAAGAAGGTGCTACATTCTAGCAGTACAGCCAAGGCGATTGTATAGATAACACAGCAGCAGTTTTAACCTCCTTATTTTTCTTAATAACATTTTTTTTGCGTTCCCTAACGGGCGGGCTTTACGCTATATCTTTTTTTAGCATTGAGATGTATTTATGTGTGTTTGTTTCAAGTAATTTCCATACAGAATATTAAAATCTCAATACTATATCCAAAAAAGGATGTCGCTACAATCCCTAACGCGACATAAATGGTGAGTTATAGCTTATTAATGTTAAATGATTTTGATTAAAAAATTAGACATTAAAAATTTGAACATGAAACCGAGTTGGCTAATAAGTTTATTACCCAATGCAACCGTAGCGGTTAGTGAACTCTGGCGAAAAAAATAATGTAGACGCATGAAAGACATAAGAGAAGAGATAAAGAAAAGGATTTTAGTGTTAGATGGGGCAATGGGCACAATGCTTCAGGCTTATAAATTCACCGAAGAAGATTTTAGAGGTGATCGTTTCAAAGATTTTTCAGTACCATTACAAGGTAATAATGATTTGTTGTCTATAACACAGCCAAAAGCGATAAAAGAGGTGCATGCCAAATATTTTGAAGCTGGAGCAGATATTATAGAAACCAATACTTTTTCGGGCACTACCATAGCAATGGCCGATTATGAATTGGAAGATTTGGTATACGAACTTAATTATCAATCTGCTAAGATAGCCAAAGAGGTAGCAGACGAATTTACAGCAAAAGAGCCTCATAAACCTAGGTTTGTAGCAGGCTCAATTGGACCAACCAACCGTACAGCAAGTATGTCTCCAGATGTTAATGACCCTGGCTATAGAGCAGTAACTTTTGATGAACTTAGAATCGCATACAAGCAGCAAGTAGAGGCATTAGTAGATGGAGGAGCCGATTTATTGCTGGTAGAGACCGTTTTTGATACCTTAAATGCCAAAGCAGCATTATTTGCAATAGAAGAAGTAAAAGAAGAGAAAGGTGTAGATATTCCTATTATGTTAAGTGGTACTATTACCGACGCTAGTGGTCGTACTTTATCTGGGCAAACAGCAGAAGCATTTTTAATATCAGTATCTCATATTCCATTGTTTTCTGTAGGTTTTAATTGTGCATTAGGAGCAAATTTATTGCAACCGCATTTAGAAGCGATAGCTCCAAAAACAGATTTTGCAATTTCAGCACACCCAAATGCAGGATTGCCAAATGCTTTTGGAGAGTATGATGAAACACCAGAAGAAATGGCAGAACAAATAGAAGAATATTTAAAAAGAGACTTAATCAATATTATTGGAGGTTGCTGTGGTACAACTCCTGATCATATTCAAGCTATAGCAGATATTTCTGCAAAATATTCACCGAGAAATAGTTAAAGACAGCTAAATGTTGTCAAGCAAGATCAAACAAATTGCAACAGAATGATACTAGAAGTAGCTATATTACAGATAAAAAAAGGAAGCTCCAAAGCGTACGAATTGGCATTTTCCAAAGCTGAAAAAATTATTGCAGCTATGGATGGCTATTGTTCTCATGAATTAAAAAAATGTATTGAAGAAGAAGATAAATATATATTATTAGTGAATTGGGAATCACTAGATGCTCATGAAATTGGATTTAGAAAATCTGAAGCATATCAAGAATGGAAATCCTTATTACATCATTTTTATGAGCCATTTCCAATAGTACAACATTACAGTAGCTAAAATATGGAGAAGAAATATTTAAAATTATCAGGTTTAGAGCCATTGATTCTTAATGAAAATAGCAACTTCATTAATGTAGGAGAACGGACTAATGTTGCGGGATCACGTAAGTTTTTGCGATTAATAAAAGAAGAGAAATTTGATGAAGCATTAGCAATTGCAAGGCATCAGGTAGACGGTGGCGCACAGATTATCGATATTAATATGGACGATGGTCTTATTGATGGTAAAGAAGCAATGGTTCGGTTTTTAAATTTAATTGCTGCTGAACCAGATATTTGTAAGGTTCCTATCATGATAGATAGTTCTAAATGGGATATTATTGAAGCAGGACTTCAAGTGGTTCAAGGGAAGTGTGTAGTAAATTCCATTTCATTAAAAGAAGGGAAAGAAGTTTTTGTAAAACAAGCCAAGCTTTTAAAAAGGTATGGAGCTGCAGTAATTGTTATGGCTTTTGATGAGGTAGGGCAAGCAGATACTTATGAAAGACGATTGGAGATTGCCGAGCGTTCTTATCGCGTTTTGGTAGATGAAGTGAATTACGCATCAGAAGATATTATTTTTGATCTTAATATTTTCCCTGTAGCAACAGGGATGGATGAACATCGTAAAAATGCTGTAGATTTTATTGAAGCAACACGTTGGGTACGTAAAAATTTACCTAATTGTAGTGTTAGTGGAGGAGTAAGTAATGTTTCGTTTTCGTTTAGAGGTAACAATGGGGTACGTGAAGCGATGCACTCCGTGTTTTTGTATCACGCTATTCAGGCAGGTATGAATATGGGGATTGTAAACCCATCAATGTTAGAGGTCTATGATGATATTCCAAAAGATTTATTAGAACATGTAGAGGATGTCATTTTAAATAGAAGAGATGATGCAACAGAACGTTTATTAGATTTTGCAGAAACAGTAAAAGGTACTAAAAAAGAAAAGGTAATAGATCTATCTTGGAGAGAGGGTTCTATTCAGGACAGAATTACACATGCATTGGTAAAAGGTATAGATCAATATATTGTTGAAGATGCAGAAGAAGCACGTTTGCTGGCAGAAAAACCCATTGAAGTTATTGAAGAGAATTTAATGACTGGTATGAATGTGGTAGGAGATTTATTTGGAGCAGGAAAAATGTTTTTACCTCAGGTAGTAAAATCTGCTAGAGTTATGAAAAAAGCGGTTAGCTATTTAAATCCGTTTATTGAAGAAGAAAAAGGAGAAGAGATAAAAGCACTTGGTAAAATATTAATGGCAACCGTAAAAGGAGATGTACATGATATTGGGAAAAATATAGTAAGTGTTGTCCTTGGGTGTAATAACTACGAGATTGTAGATATGGGGGTGATGGTTGCTCCAGAAAAAATTATTGAAACAGCAAAAAAGGAGAATGTAGATGCTATTGGGCTTTCAGGGCTAATAACACCTTCTTTGGACGAAATGGTATTTCTAGCAAAAGAAATGGAACGTCAGGATTTTGAAATCCCATTGTTGATTGGTGGGGCTACAACTTCAAAAGCACATACGGCGGTTAAGATTAATCCAGAATATAAAAATGCAGTAGTACATGTTAATGATGCCTCTAGAGCAGTAACTGTTGTTGGGGATTTGTTAAACGAGAAAACGAAGAACGAATATGTGGCTAAACTCAAAAAAGATTATGATGAGTTTAGAGAAAAATTCTTAAAAAGAGGAAAAACAAAAACCTATTTATCTTTAAATGAAGCTCGTAAAAATAAATATAAAATCGATTGGGATACTTCTTTAATAGTAAAACCAAAAGAACTTGGTATTCAAGTGTTGCAACAGTTAAGCTTAAAAGAAATATTACCATTTATAGATTGGAGTCCTTTTTTTAGATCTTGGGATTTACATGGAAAATATCCAAATATTTTAACGGATGAAGTGGTAGGGGAACAAGCAACCCAGTTGTTTGATGACGCCCAGGTGATGTTAAAAGAGATCATAGCGAAACAATCGTTAAAAGCAAAAGGAATGTTTGGGCTTTTTGAAGCAAATATGATTAATGATGATGATATTTCTATTCAGAAAAAAGGAAAAGAAGTTGCTGTTTTTAGAACGCTACGTCAACAATTAAAGAAAAGAGCAGGAGTAGCAAATATAGCATTGTCAGATTTTATTGCGCCTAAGGAAACTGGTAAAAAAGATTATATGGGGGCATTTAGTGTCGCTATTTTTGGTGTAGAAGAATTGGCAAATTCTTATAAAGCAAAAGAAGATGATTATAATGCAATAATGGCACAGGCCATTGCAGACAGATTTGCAGAAGGCTTTGCAGAGTATTTACATAAGCAAGTACGTACCAAACATTGGGGATATGCCGCTAATGAAATCCTTTCTAATGAAGATTTGATAAAGGAAGGTTATAAGGGAATTCGTCCTGCACCAGGTTATCCTGCATGTCCAGATCACCTAGAGAAAATTACAATTTGGGAATTATTAGAAGTAGAAAAAGCAATTGGAGTAACCTTAACGGAGAGTTTAGCAATGTGGCCTGCAGCTGCCGTTTCAGGATATTATTTTGCTAACCCAGAATCCAAATATTTTGGATTAGGAAAAATTACAGACGATCAGGTAACCGATTTTGCCCAAAGAAAAGCAATAACAAAAGAGAGTGCTAGAAAATGGTTGTATCCAACATTAGCAGATTCATAATTAATAATAGAAAATTGAGAACAGGCAACCAATAACCGAATAGGAAATGAAAGTAACAGAACATATAAAAAAAGCAAAAGGGAAAACACTATTTTCTTTTGAAATTGTGCCACCTAAAAAAGGTGCAAATATTCAAACACTTTACGATAATATTGATCCATTAATGGAGTTTAACCCTCCGTTTATTGATGTCACTACTTCTAGAGAAGAATATGTGTTGTTAAAAAAAGAAAATGGACTGTTAGAGCAAAAAGTGACTAGAATGCGTCCAGGCACAGTTGGGATATGTGCATCACTTAAGTATAAGTATAATGTAGATGCTATACCACATATTCTTTGTGGAGGTTTTACTAAAGAGGAAACAGAATATGTGTTGGTGGATTGTCATTATTTGGGATTGGATAATGTTATGGCATTACGTGGCGATGCAATGAAACAGCAACCTTATTTTGAAGCTAGTGATGGAGGACATCAATATGCAACACAATTAGTTTCTCAAATAAAAAACCTAAATAAGGGTGAATATTTGCATGAAACTATTGAAACAGACCATTGTGCGGATTTTTGTGTAGGCGTAGCAGGATATCCAGAAAAACATATGGAAGCTCCAAGTATGGAAAGTGATTTACGTCGCTTAAAAGAAAAAGTTGCAGCTGGCGCAGACTACGTGGTTACACAAATGTTTTTTGATAATAAAAAATACTTCGATTTTGTAGAAAAAGCAAGAGCTGCAGGAATTACTATTCCTATTATCCCTGGAATAAAACCATTGGCGGTAAAAAGACATTTACAGATCTTGCCTCAGGTATTTAAAATAGATTTGCCGCAAAATTTAATTGATGCTGTAGAAGGTTGTAATGATAATAAAGCCGTTCGTCAAGTAGGAATTGAATTTGCAATTCAGCAATCAAAAGAACTCAGAGCTGCTGGTGTTCCTGTTTTGCATTATTATTCTATGGGGAAAAGTGATAATATTAAGGCAATTGCTAAAGAATTGTTTTAATATTTTTTGAAATTTGAGGATTGTCATAGCTAGTTTTTTTAGAAAATATTTTATTTAGTATTTTAGCCAAGATGAAAAAAAAAATGTGCTTACTTCTTTTGACAACAATTGGTTTGGTTGCTCAAAAAAAAGATAAAAATTTCACCTTAGATTACACTCCTTTTTATGGAACTATACTTGAGCATAGTCCTGGTATTGCTCATTTAATTCAGGAGCACCCATCTGGATTTATGTTGAGTTATAATGTAAAGACTTATGGGGATAAGAAATGGGAGGCATTATATAACTACCCAGATTATGGTGTTTCTTTTCTATTTCAAGATATGAAAACCGAAACTTTGGGTAAACATTATGGGCTGTTTGCACATTACAACTTTTATTTTTTAAACCGAAACCTTAGTCTAGGTATTGGAACAGGAATTTCATACAATACAAATCCTTATGATAAGGAAGAGAATTTTAGAAATGTAGCTTATGCTTCGCATTTGCTTAGTGCTACATATTTAAAATTAAATTATAGAAAGGAAAACATAATTAAGGGTTTTGGATTACATGCAGGAGTATCATTAATACATTATTCTGTAGGCAGTATTAAATCTCCAAATACATCTACAAATATCTTGGCTTTTAATTTGGGTGTAAATTATATGTGGAAAAGTTCAGAAAGAGATTATAACATTATAGAAAGAAAAAAGTATAGTGAACCCATAGCATATAATATTGTTTTTAAAACTGGAATTGTAGAGAGTGATGTTATTAATTCTGGACAATATCCGTTTTATATACTAACTGCGTATGCAGATAAAAGGGTAAGTAATAAAAGTAGTTTTCATTTAGGAACAGAAATCTTCTTTTCAAATTTTTTAAAAGAACATATAAAACATAGGGCAATTGCTTATCCAAATGGAGGTGTCACTGGAAATGAAGATTATAAAAGAGTAGGTGTTTTTGGTGGTTATGAGTTGCATATCAACAGGACATCAATTTTTGCTCAATTGGGGTATTATGCATATTATCCTTATGATTTTGAAGGAAAAGTGTATACTAGACTGGGGCTAAAACGTACTTTTGGAAAGCAAATGTTTGGTTCTATGGCTGTAAAATCACATGCAGCCAAAGCAGAGGCAATTGAAATTGGAATAGGAATAAGGTTATGATGAAAAGAGTAGTTAGTTTAGGTCTGTTTTTTCTTTTAATTGGTTGTGCCAATGATAATGCTCCAGGATGTCTACAGGCAGCAGGAACTATTGTGAAAAAAGAAGAACACGTTGCTAAATTTTCAAAAATAACAGTTTTTGAAGGAGTGCAATTAATTATTAAAAAAGGCGCAAATAGAAAAGTACTTATCGAAACAGGAGAGTATCTTCTAGATGAGGTTTCGGTTATAGTGGAAGAAGGGAGATTGTTGTTGAAGGATAATAATTCATGCAATTTATTTAGAGCATATGGGCTTACTAAAGTTTTTGTAACAACACCTATCCTTTCAGAAATAAGAAGTAGTACAGAATTAGAAATCACTAGCGATGGAATATTGGATTTTCCAAATTTGCTGTTATATGCAAATGATTATGGAGAAGGGTTTGAAGGTTATAATAACAACGGAAGTTATAATCTAGAAGTAAAAAGCAAATCATTAAGCATAATCACAAATGGAAATTCTAGCTTTGAGATTAAAGGAAAAACAGATAATTTTAATGTTAGTCTTGCAGCGGGAAACTCAAGAGTTATGGCTAAAGATTTAATTGCAGAGAATGTAAAAGTATTTCATAGAAGTTCTAATGATATTTTGGTAAGTCCCCAGCAGTCTTTAAAAGGAAAATTGGTGAGTACAGGAGATGTACAGTCTTTTTATCTGCCCCCAGTTGTGGAAGTAGAAGAGTTATATAAAGGAAAAGTAATTTTTAAAAATTAAGAATTGAGCTTACTATTTTCATATATCAAATCGTTTTTTGAAATAAAACCTGAAAAGGAAGAGAGTAGTGCTGTCTTCGATTTTGAGGCCATAATTATTAATCTTATTGATGAAAAAAAGATTCCTGGACTTGGGTTGTCAGTCTATAAAAAAGGAATTCCTTTTTTTGAAAAAGGATATGGGTATGCAAATATCGAAACTAAAGAACGGATAGATCCATCAAAAACAATGTTTAGGATTGCAAGTGTTTCAAAACCTATTGCAGCAACAGCATTGGCAAAAATGGTAGAAGAGAGAATTGTCGATTTAGATACTTCTTTATATGTTTATGTTCCTTACTATCCGCAAAAAAAGTATGATTTTACTTTAAGACAATTGGCAGGGCATACGGCAGGATTTAGAACATATCAATGGAAAGAATATATGTTGAATACCCCCTATTCAATAAAAGATGGAATAGCGGTATTTAAAGATGATGATTTATTGTTCCAGCCGGGAAAATCATATCAGTATACAAGTTATGATTGGGTATTGCTTTCTTTAGCAATGCAAGAAGCAAGCGGAATTCCTTTTGAGAAATATGTGGAAGATAAGGTGTTGAATCCTTTAGGGTTGAATGATATTAAACCAGAGCTAAAAGGGGAATTAACGCAGAATCTTACAAAATTTTATTCAAGAAGAGGAGGAAAAGGATTTAGAGAAGCTGTTGAGGTTGATAATTTTTATAAGCTTGGTGGTGGTGGTTATTTGGCAACTCCAAATGCAATTGCTAGGTTTGGAGCATCATATTTAACAACAAATATTATCTCTCCAGAGCTAAAAAAAGAATTTACAACTTCTCAAAAAATAGAAGACCAACTTACATATTACGGCTTAGGATGGGAAACTAGTTTTGATATTCATGGTAGACCGTATTATGGACATACCGGTAATGGAATTGGAGGTTATGCTATTTTTAGAGTATATCCAGAACAGGAAATGGTGTTTTCGATACTAATTAATTGTACTAATCCAAAAATAGAAGAGCAATTGCAGCAAATAATAGATGGTGTTTTTGTAAAAGCTATTGATTCAGCGCTTCTTTCGAAGCAGTAAGTGAAACAAACAAGCTTTCCAAACTTGCATTTTTTCTATTGATCTGCAAGGTTTTTAGCCCATTTTCTTTGGCAAAATCAAAAAGGACAGGCCGCATATCATCATTGGTATCAAAGGCTATTAGGTAGTTAAAACCTCCAACATTCTTAACAGAAGAGACTGTAGGCATTCTTTTAAGGAAAGCTTCTTCAACTCTATAGTCAAACTCTACTTCTATAAGTTGTTGTTCGGAAGCTCTAAGTTCCTCAATTTTTTTATCTGCAACAATAACTCCTTTATTAATGATTATAACCCTATCACAAATGGCTTCTACTTCTTTCATGATGTGCGTAGAGAGTAGAATAGTTTTTTCTTCTCCAATACTTTTTATAAGTGCTCTAATTTCTATAAGCTGGTTTGGGTCTAATCCTGTAGTTGGTTCATCTAAAATTAAAACTTCAGGGTTATGAAGCATTGCAGCTGCTAACCCTACACGTTGTCGATATCCTTTAGAAAGCTGACCTATTTTTTTATGTGCCTCGTCGGTTAAACCCGTTTGTTGAATAATATCATTTAGTTGCGATTTATCACTTTTGTACAAATTAGCACTTAAAGTCAAATATTCTTTTACATATAAGTCTAGATATAGCGGATTGTGCTCTGGTAAATAGCCAACAGATTGTTGCACCAATTTTGTTGCCTTTTCAATATCATAATCATTTACGGCAGCGGTTCCTTCATTTGGTTTAAGATAAGTTGTTAATATTTTCATCAATGTAGATTTCCCTGCCCCATTAGGACCTAAGAAACCAACAATTTCTCCTTTTTCAATAGAAAAAGAAATATTGTCAAGCACTTTTTGCTTGCCGTAACTTTTAGAAATATTAGAAACAACTATAGACATTGTGGTGTAATTAGTTTTTATTGTTTTCAAAAATACACAATAATTAATAGCTGATTGTATCCATGTTAACTTTATAAAAATGTTTTTTATGCTTACTGTATATTATAATGTCTAATCATTAAAAGTGATGTTAGACGATAAGTGAACAGGTGTTAATAGATAGTATGACAACTGTAATTTAAAATTTCGCAAGAAAATATATTGGATTTTAGGAAATTGACAAGTAAGTTCATAAAATGATTGTTTTTCCATAAAAAGTGATTCAAAGTTTTGAAGTTTATAATTAATACCTACATTAGCTAAACAATTATGAAAACAAATACAACATTTAGCTGGAACGGATTTTATTTTTTCTTCTATTTTAGAAGAGAGACCGAGACCCTATAGATTGTTGAAAAATATAATTATAATAAAGTCTCGGTTTTTAGCTGGGACTTTTTTTATGCTTAAAAAATGAAAAATAATATTGCAATACAAGGAGTAAAAGGCTCCAATCATTATAAAGTCGCTCAAGAATACTATGCAAATGATGTGCTAGTAAAAGAATGTTTGTCTTTTGATGCTTTAGCGGATAGCTTAAATGATAGTTCGGTAACACAAGCAGTTATGGCGATTGAAAATTCTATTGCAGGATCAATATTACCGAATTATGCCTTAATAGATCATAACGGGTTTCATGTAATCGGAGAATATTATTTGAATATTAACCATAACCTAATGGCGCTTGATGGAGAAGCTATTTCTGATATAAAAGAAGTATGGTCTCATCCAATGGCCTTATTGCAATGCAAGAAGTTTTTAAGACAATATCCACATATAAAATTAGTGGAAGATGTGGATACAGCGGAGACAGCACGTAGAATTAATAAAGGTCAATTAAGAGGTATTGCTGCTATTGCGTCAGATGCGGCAGCAAAATTATACAATCTTAATATTTTGGCTACTAAGATTCAAACTATAAAAAACAACGCAACTAGATTTGTAATTTTAAAAACATCAAATTCTGTAATTCCAGAAGATGAGATTAATAAAGCTTCGATGAAGTTTATTACAGATCATAAGCGAGGTAGTTTGGCAACAGTACTTAATGTAATGAGTGATTGTAATTTAAATTTAACTAAAATACAATCGCTTCCAGAAATTGAAAACCCTTGGCAATATGCATTTTTTGTTGATGTTACATTTAATACCTACGAAGATTTTGCTAAAGCAAAAGCATTATTGACAATTATGACTCAGAATTATAAGGTACTTGGAGAATATAAAAGTGGAAAAAAATGATAGCAGTAGCAGAAAGACTTTCAACAGTTGAAGAGTATTATTTTTCAAAAAAACTTAGAGAAGTAAGAGGGTTGGCTGAGGCAGGAAGACCAATAATAAATATGGGGATTGGAAGCCCAGATTTGCATCCATCTAAAAAAGTAGTTTCGGTAATACAAAATGCTGTTTTAGATAACAATGCACATCAATATCAAAGTTATCAAGGTTTGCCAGAATTACGAAAAGCAATTGCATCTTTTTATAACGACAAGTTTAGGGTAAAGGCAGGTTGGGAAACAGAAATATTACCATTAATGGGCTCAAAAGAGGGGATTATGCATATTAGCATGGCTTTCTTAAATAATGGAGATGAGGTATTAATTCCTAATCCAGGATATCCAACCTATTCTTCTGTAACTAAATTGGTAGGTGCGGTACCATCATATTACAATTTAAATGCTGAAAGCAATTGGATGCCAGATTTTGATGCGCTAGACCAACAAGATTTGTCTAAAGTAAAGTTAATGTGGGTAAATTATCCGCATATGCCAACAGGAACTAATGGAACACTGGCGTTGTATGAGCGTTTGGTGGCATTTGCTAAAAAACATCAAATATTAATAGTAAATGATAATCCCTATAGTTTTGTTTTAAATGAAAATCCAATAAGTATATTGGAAGTTTCTGGAGCTAAAGAAGTAGCTATGGAGTTAAACTCATTAAGTAAGACTTTTAATATGGCAGGATGGCGAGTAGGAATGTTATTGGGAAGTGAAGCACATATTAATGCAGTTTTAAAAGTAAAAAGTAATATGGATTCTGGAATGTTTTATGGAATACAAAAAGGAGCAATTGCTGCTTTGGGAAGTGGAAATGAATGGTATGCAAAAATGGATGCTATTTATACAGAAAGAAGAATTTTGGTTTTTGAATTGGCAAAAAAACTAGGCTGTACTTTTAGCGAAGAAATATCAGGGCTTTTTGTTTGGGCTAAACTTCCAACTCATATAGAATCAGCTGAGAAATTTATTGATGAGATCTTATATGAAAAAGACATTTTTATTACTCCTGGAACTATATTTGGAAGTAATGGAGAAGGGTATATTAGATTTTCGCTTTGTGTACCGAAAGAACAAATAGAAAAAGCAATTAGTAGATTTTAGAATAAATAGAGTATGGAATTGTTTAAAAATTTTAAAATAAACCAATGAAAGTATTTGTAATCGGTTTGGGACTCATAGGTGGATCTTTGGCTATTGATATAAAAAAAACAGATAAAGAAATTAGTATTTATGGAATTGATACTAACAAAACTCATCTTGATGAAGCTAAAACATTGGGTTTTGTAGATAAGGAAGCAACTATATCAGATTTAAATATAGCAGATGTGGTTATTCTAGCGGTTCCTGTAGATTCTAGTATTAAACTATTGCCCGAAATTTTAGATGCGGTTGGTGATGATGCGATTGTTTTTGATGTAGGTTCTACTAAAGAATCCATTTGCAATATAATTGAAGACCATCCTAAAAGGAGAAATTTTTTGGCAGCACATCCAATTGCGGGAACAGAGTTTTCAGGACCAAGTGCAGCAATGGAAGGTTTATTTGTTGGGAAAACAAATATTATTTGTGAGGTGGAAAAAACAGCATTTAAACTGCAAGAAAAAATGTTGAATTTATTTACAAAAATAGGAATGCGTATTCGTTATATGGACCCTAAATCTCATGATAAACATATTGCATATATGTCACACTTGTCTCATATAACTTCTTTTATGTTAGGAAAGACCGTTATAGAAAAGGAAAAAAATGAACGTGATATTTTTGATATGGCAGGTAGTGGTTTTGAAAGTACAGTAAGACTAGCAAAAAGTTCACCAGCAATGTGGACGCCTATCTTTAAAGAGAATAAAAAAAATGTGATAGAAACATTAGAAGAATATATTGCTAATCTTCAGCATTTTAAAAAGTTAATGTTAAACGATGAGTTTGATGCAATTTTTGAAGAAATGGACAATACCAATAAGATAAAAGAGATATTAAAAGGAATACAAATAACAGCTTAAAAGAAGAAAAATGGAAAATTCAAAAAAATTCAGAACTTGGTTAGATGATTTAAAATTAGATCATCCATTAGTAATTGCAGGGCCATGTAGTGCGGAAACTGAAGAACAGGTACTTAAAATAGCACACGATCTAAAAGATACTGATGTAAATTATTATAGAGCTGGTATATGGAAACCTAGAACTCGACCTGGTAATTTTGAAGGTGTAGGTGCACTTGGATTAAAATGGTTGCAAAAGGTAAAAGAAGAAACTGGGCTTAAGACGGCAACAGAAGTTGCCAATAGAGCACATGTAGAATTAGCATTGGAACACGATATAGATTTACTTTGGATTGGAGCACGGTCAACCGTAAGCCCTTTTATTGTTCAAGAATTAGCAGATGCGCTTAAAGGAACAGACAAGATTGTATTGGTGAAAAACCCTGTTAATCCAGATTTGCCATTATGGTTAGGTGCAGTAGAACGTTTACATTCGGCTGGAATAGAAAAATTGGGTGTTATTCATAGAGGCTTTTCTACTTATGAAAAAACAAAATATAGAAACACACCAGAATGGCAATTGGCAATAGAATTGCAAACTAAATTTCCAGATCTTCCATTAATAAGCGATCCTTCACATATTACAGGAAAACGAGATATGATTTTTGATGTATCACAGATGGCATTGGATCTAAATTTTGATGGATTAATGATTGAGACACATAATGATCCTGATAAAGCATGGAGTGATGCCGCACAGCAAGTAACTCCTGCGTCATTAGTGCAGATTATGGACGATCTTAAAATAAGAAAAGTATCAAATACAGATGCTGATTATACCGAAGAACTGAGTAATCTACGTGCACAAATAGATGTAATCGATAATAAGATTATTGAAACGTTAGGGAAAAGAATGCAAGTGGCTGATGGAATTGGAAGATTAAAGAAAGAAAAAAATGTTGCCGTTTTACAAAGTAAAAGATGGAATGAAATTTTAGGTAAAATGGTACTTGAAGGTAAAGAGAATGGACTTAGCGAAGAATTTACTTTAAAAATGTTTAAAGCCATTCATCAAGAATCTATAAATCATCAAGAAGAGATTGTAAAATAAACAATTCTTTGTAACGATTAAAGCACAGCGTTTAACCTTTTCTGGGTTTAAAAGCTGTGCTCTTTTTAGTTTATGGGAAGATTATTGTTTCTTTGTGGTAAAGAAGATGTGTTTGTATGACAGGAACTGTTTATAAATCTACAGGAAGTTGGTATGTAGTTAAGGCCCAAGATGGTGTTTTTTATAAGTGTAGGATAAAAGGAAAATTTAGAATACAAGATATAAAAAGTACCAATCCAGTTGCTGTAGGTGATGTTGTGGACTTTAAATTGGATGAAAAAGGGGATGAGCGAACTGGAGTAATTTCGAAAATTCACGATCGTAATAATTATGTGATTCGCAAATCGGTAAACCTTTCCAAGCAAATTCATATTATAGCTGCTAATGTAGATACCGTATTTTTATTGGTAACATTAAATAACCCTAAAACCTATGCTAGTTTTATAGATCGGTTTTTGGTAACTACACAGGCATATAGGATTCCTACAATTTTATTATTCAATAAAGTAGATACATATGATGAAGAGGAGTTGTTGGAGGTTAAGTATTTAGCAGCACTATATAGGAGCATTGGTTATACTTGTATAGGCATATCTGCGAAAACGGGGAAAAATGTAGAAAAAGTAAAAGAGTTGATGGAGGGTAAGTCGAGTATGTTTGTTGGGCATTCTGGAGCAGGAAAATCAACTTTAGTAAATAAGATTGATGCTAATTTAGATTTGAAAACTGAAGTAATCTCAGAACAACATCAACAAGGAAAGCATACCACAACTTTTGCAGAAATGTTCGATCTTAATTTTAATGCCAAAATTATTGATACTCCAGGTATAAAGGGTTTTGGAATTGTAGATGTAGAAAAGGAAGAGCTGGGGGATTATTTCCCTGAATTTTTTAGACTAAAAGAACAGTGTAAATTTAATAACTGCTTGCATGTAAACGAGCCAAAATGTGCGGTAAAAGAAGCATTAGATAATGATGAACTTTCGTGGAGTAGGTATAAGAGTTATTTGCAAATTTTAAATGGAGAGGACGAAAACTATAGGGTGGATATTCATGATTTGGGTAAAAAAAAGTAAGTAAATTTATTATTGGTTTTAAGTAGATGAGAGTATCAATACTATTAAAAAAATGAAAGTAGTTATCCAAAGAGTAAGTGCTGCAAGTGTTACTATAGCAGAAAAGGTTGTCTCAGAAATTAAAACTGGATTATTGGTTTTAGTAGGTATTGTAGCAGAAGATACTCAGGAAGATATCGATTGGCTTTCAAAAAAAATAATAAACCTTAGAATTTTTGGAGATCAAGATGGTGTTATGAATACCGCACTAACAGAAATTGATGGAGAGTTAATAGTAGTAAGCCAATTTACACTTCAGGCGGCTACAAAAAAAGGAAATAGACCATCATATATAAAAGCAGCTAAACCAGATGTTGCAATTGCTATTTATGAGGGTTTTGTAGCTAAATTAGAGCAAGATTTAGGAAAAAAGATAGGAACAGGAGTTTTTGGTGCAGATATGAAAATCTCTTTAGTGAATGATGGACCTGTAACCATTATTATTGACACAAAAAATAAAATCTAATCTATACTTTTTTGTTTTTGATCGATAATTAAATCATAAAAGCCTTTTTTTGTGTATTTTCGATGGAATTAAAAAACTACCTAAGATTATGCGGTTTAAAGCAAGGTTTTTGCTGACGGTTTCTGTGTTAACAATTTTTATTGCTAGTGCTCAAGAATCAATATTTTTATCATCACTTACAATTCCTAAAAGCTTAACGACAAATGCTAATGCAGTTTTAAGGTTGGAAGAGAATAATATTGTACTCAATTCTTATAAGAGTATGAATGTTAAGTATAAAAGAGTTGTAACTGTATTGAATAAAAAAGGAAATACTAATGTGGATGCTTTTTTGCATTTTGATAAGAACGTTGGAGTAAAAAAGCTGAGTGCAATCGTCTATAATAAATTTGGAAAACAATTAAAAAAAATCAAGAAGAAAGATTTTATGGATGTTAGTGCTGTTTCAGGAGGCACATTATATTCAGATTCAAGAGTGTATTATTTAGATTACACTCCAATTTCTTATCCCTATACTGTGGTTTTTGAGTATGAATATGAGACTTCTAACACTGCATTTTTAACAGATTGGCGCCCTTTGAAAGGCTATTATATAAGCACAGAGAAAAGTGTATATAGCCTTAGTTGGAAAGAAGATATTGAAATACGAAGCAAAGAGAAAAATTTTGAGGGTTTTGCTATAAAAAACAATTCCTCTTCAACACAATTAAGCTATAGTGTTGAAAATGTTGCTGCTGTTCGTAAAGAGGCTTTAAGTCCAGATTTTAAATTTATAGCACCAAGGGTGTTGGTAGCAGCAAATAAATTTCATTTGGAAGGAGTAGATGGCTATGCTTCAAATTGGAAAGAATTTGGGATTTGGTATGCAAAAAGTCTATTGCATGATACCAGCGATTTGTCTGAAGAAACAAAAAGTGAGGTAAGAAAAATGGTATCTGGTGTAGATGATCCTATAGAAAAAGCAAAAATTATTCATAAATACATGCAAGAAAAGACACGCTATATTAGCGTGCAGATAGGAATTGGTGGATGGAAACCGATGTTGGCAAGTGAAGTAGATAGGTTGGGATATGGAGATTGTAAGGCACTAACCAATTACACCAAAGCATTGTTAGAGGCGGTGGATGTTACCTCCTATGTAACAATTATATATGGAGATTCTAGACGGAAAAGAAGCATAGATGATGGTTTTATGGCAATGCAAGGTAACCATGCTATACTTGCTATTAAGGACAAAGAAGACCTTGTATGGGTAGACTGTACCAGTCAGGTAGATCCTTTTGGGTTTGTAGCTGGTTTTACAGATGATAGGATGGCATTGGTAGTTAAGCCGGGTGGAGGAGAAATGATTAGAACCATACGTTATACAGAAGAAGAGAATCACCTGCTAACAAAAGCAGTTTGTAAATTGGATACAATCGGAAACTTATCAGGAGAAGTAGAAATAAAAGCAAGGGGGACTCAATATAGCGATAGATATGGCAGCGCATTTAATTTGGAAACTAGTTCTAAAAAAGAAATTGAAAAGTATTACAAAGAAAATTATTGGGATTATATCAATAACCTGTCGTTAGAAAAATCAACTTTTTCAAATGATAAGGAGAAAGTTGTTTTTTCTGAGAATGTATCAGTACAAGCAGAAGCGTATGCAACAATAAGCGGAGATAGAATTTTGGTTGCGCCCAATGTTTTTAATAAGGTTACTTATGTACCAAAACGGTATCGAAATAGAAAACAAAACGTAGTAATTGAGCGCGGGTATTTAGATGAGGATGAGATTATAGTAAAGTTGCCAAAAGGTTATAAAATAGAAGCAAAACCAGATGATGTGGATTTAAAAACGAAATTTGGAACATATTCTTTTTCAATTTCTACAATTAATGATGAGCTGGTGTATAAACGAAAATTATTGATGATAGAGGGTGTGCATCCTAAAGAAGAATATGTTAATTATAGAAGCTTTAGAAAACAGATAAAAAAATTAGACAATTCAAAAATAATATTAAAAAAAACAAAAATAGACTAATGAAAAATCTAACAATACCTTTCTTATTCATTCTACTTGTACAGTTTGGTTTTTCACAACAAGTTAAGTTTGGGAAAATTGAAAAAGATGTGCTTTCTCAAGAAAAACATCAACTAGATCCTGATGCTGATGCTGCAATTCTATATGAAAAAAGAACCACTTATTTTGATTATAATGATGATGATGGCTGGTTGGTAATGACCAAAATTCATAGAAGAGTAAAGATTTTTACGACCGAAGGCCTTGATAAAGGAACATATAAGTATTGGTTGGCGAAGTCCGGAAGTAGTGATGAAAAAATGATAGCCATTAAGGGATATACTTTTAATCTTATTGATGGAAAGATTGAGAAAACGAAATTAAAAAAAGATGGTATTTTTAAGGAAGAGGTAAGTAAATACAGAAATAAATCTAGTATAACTATGCCAAATGTAAAGGTTGGTAGTGTATTAGATATGCAGTTTACAATAGTTTCTCCTTTTTATGCAATAGATGATGTGGTGATGCAGTATGATATTCCTGTTGATAGGATAGAAGCAAAGGTTGATATTCCTAAATATTTTATTTTTAAACGATTTCAGAAAGGATATTATCCTGCTAAATTTGAAGAAACAAGAGAGAATCGTAAAATACAAGTGCGATGGAGAGAGAAGACCGGATCTGTTACGACTAAGGCTAGAATTAGTGATTGGGAATTTTCAGAAAATGTCTACAAAATTTCTGCAGTTAATGTTCCTGCAATGAAAACAGAGGTATTTGTGAGTAATATTAATAATTATAGAACTGCTTTTTTGTTTGAAATTGCGCAATATAGGCCTGAAAATGGACTTCATAAAAGTTTTGCAACAAACTGGGATGCTGTTACCAAAAGTATTTATGAAGTTTCAAATTTCGGATTAGAATTAAAAAAAGAAGGGTATTTTAAAAATGATATTGATGAGCTTCTAAAAGGGGTATCATCAAAAGAGGAAAAAGCTGTAGCGATATTCGAGTTTGTTAAAAACAAGATGAATTGGGATGGTTACCAAGGAAAATATTGCGATAAAGGTGTTCGTAAAGCATATAAAGAGCAAACAGGAAACGTTGCTGAAATAAATTTAATGCTTACCGCAATGCTCAGGTATGCGGGTGTTAATGCAAATCCTGTATTGGTAAGTACACGATCTAATGGAATTCCGTTGTTTCCAACAAGAGATGGTTTTAATTATGTAATTGCCGCGGTAGAGGTAGAAGATGCTGTAATTTTACTAGATGCAACTGTTAAAAGTGCTGTTCCTAATGTGTTGCCTTCTAAAGTGCTAAACTGGAATGGACGTTTGGTTAGAAAAGGTGGAAGTTCAACAGAAGTGCCTCTAGTTCCTAATGTTTTGTCTAAGGAGATAATATCATTAAATGCTACCATTTTAGAAGATGGAGCTTTGGATGCCAAGGTTAGGTTTCAGTATACGAATAATAACGCATTGTCTTTTAGAGAACGGAATAAGAATGTAGAAGAGGAATCTTATTTACAAGGATTGGAAACTACATATGACGGAATAGAAATTTCTGAGTATAAAACACAAAATTTAAAAAAAGTTTATAAACCTGTTGTAGAATCGTATAGTTTTGAAAAAGAGAGTGCTATTGAAGTTATTGGAGATAAAATATTTTTCTCTCCAATGTTGATTTTTACAAAAACAGAAAATCCTTTAAAATTAGAAAAAAGAGAATATCCTGTAGATTATGGTTTTCCAAGAGAAACAAAATATAGAGTAAGTATAAAAATACCTGAAGGGTATAAGGTTGAGACTATGCCAGAAAATGCCGCAATTCAACTTCCGGATAATTTGGGTGTATTTAAGTATGCGTTAAAAGATAATGGAAATATGATTCAATTGGTTTGTTCAGAATCTATTAGTTCCGCTATTGTGCCTTCGGCTTATTATGATGTATTAAAAGAATATTACAAACAAATGATTGCAAAACAAACAGAAAAGGTAGTTTTGTCAAAAATATAATTATGAATATAGGTGATGCGCAATTAGCAGTTGATAATTGGATAAAAGAGCATGGAGTTCGTTATTTTAATGAACTTACCAATATGGCTCAGTTAACAGAAGAGGTAGGAGAAGTTGCAAGAATTATTGCGAGACGTTATGGTGAGCAAAGCGAAAAAGAATCTGATAAAAATAAAGATTTAGGAGAAGAATTGGCTGATGTTGTTTTTGTGGTAATGTGCTTGGCGAATCAAACTGGAATAAATTTGCAAGAGGCGTTTGATAAAAAAATGAACATCAAAACCGAAAGAGATCATGATAGGCATCATAATAACAAAAAACTGAAATAGAATCTAATTGAAGATTAGCAGTAAAGCATGTGTTTTTTTATGAAAAATGCAGTAGCTTTTATTGCTCTTATGATTCTAGATTAATATATCTTTGTAACCCCTCGTTTGAGGGGTTTCTTATTTAATATTATTACAGATGAATTTATTATTAAACTCCAATACAACAACTATTAATGCTGAAATAAGAATTACAGGTTCTAAAAGCGAAACCAATAGGTTGTTGTTGTTACAAGCATTATATCCAAACATTAGTATTGATAATTGTTCTAATTCTGATGATGCCCAAGTAATGGAAAAAGGGTTGGCTGTTGTAAAAGGAGATGTAGATATTCATCATGCTGGTACTGCAATGCGTTTTTTGACTAGTTTTTTTGCAACTCAAGAAAATAGAGAAGTAATACTAACTGGGTCTAAAAGAATGAAAGAAAGACCAGTAAAAGTGTTAGTAGAGGCGCTAAAAAATTTGGGTGCCGATATTAGCTATCTTGAAAACGAAGGCTATCCGCCACTAAAAATTAAAGGAAAGAAAATAACGAATACTAGAGTTTCATTGCCGGCAGATATAAGCAGTCAATATATTTCTTCTTTACTTTTAAATGCTTCTAGTTTAGAAAACGGATTGGTTTTAGAATTGGTTGGGAAGATTACCTCAGTGCCATATATTAAGATGACGCTAAGTTTATTGGAGCAATTAGAAATAGAGACTTCTTTTGAAGGTAATGTTATAAAAATATCACCTAAAGATAGGGTAGAGGCAAAAACACTTGTTGTGGAGTCAGATTGGAGTTCTGCTTCCTATTTTTATAGCTGTATAGCTTTGTGTGCAGTAGGATCTCGTGTTGTGCTTTCGTCATATAAGAAAAATAGTTTACAGGGAGATAGTGTGCTTGCAGAATTGTATAAATCATTTGGAGTAGAGACAGAGTTTTTGGAAAACCAAGTAATTTTAACTAAGGTAACTACTAAAATTGATCCTGTTTTTAATTCTGATTTAGCAAATGCTCCAGATACTGCTCAGACTATTGCAGTTACATGCTTTGGTTTGGGAGTGGGTTGTCATCTTACAGGGCTGCATACCTTAAAAATTAAAGAAACAGATCGTTTGGAAGCGCTTAAGGAAGAATTGTCTAAGTTGGGTGCTTCAATAAATGTTACAGACAAAACCTTAACGTTAAAAGAAAGAGGCGAAATAAGTAAGAATATTGCTATTGATACTTATAATGATCATAGGATGGCAATGGCTTTTGCGCCATTAGCATTAAAAACTACCTTAAAAATTAACGATGCAGAAGTGGTTTCAAAATCATATCCTGACTTTTGGAAAGACATGGCTACTATTGGGATTAACTCAGAAAAACACTAATTTTTTAAAATTAATTGCCAAATCACTTGACATCCCCTATGTTGAGATTGTATATTTGCCATCTTGTAAATGAGTAAGATGCAAAAACACATGTGCTAGTTAGCGATGTTAGTTTCTGTTTCTTTTTAGTTTAGAACAAAATTATAGTAATTATAACGAACATGGTAGTTGGTCTTTATTTGAAAGAATAATGAATAGCAAGTAACGTGTAGCCGTTTAAAATAACAAAAATAACAGATGAAATTATCACATTTTAATTTTGATCTTCCTGAAGATCTTTGGGCAGAGCATCCTACCGAGAATAGAGATGAATCTAGACTAATGGTTGTAGACAGAAAGGCAGGAACTATTAAGCACAAGCAGTTTAAGGATTTGATCAATTATTTTGATGAAGGAGATGTAATGGTGTTAAATAACACAAAGGTGTTTCCTGCACGTCTGTTTGGGAATAAAGAAAAAACTGGAGCTAGAATTGAAGTTTTCTTATTGAGAGAATTAAATGAAGAACAACGTCTTTGGGATGTGTTAGTAGATCCGGCTCGTAAGATTAGAATTGGAAATAAGTTATATTTCGGTGATGATGATACTTTGGTAGCAGAGGTTATCGATAATACAACATCTAGAGGTAGAACACTTCGTTTTTTATATGATGGATCTTATGTTGATTTTAGGAATAAACTAAGTCTGCTTGGAGAAACTCCGCTTCCAAAGTATATAAAAAGAGAAGTAGAGCCAGAAGATAAAGAAAGATATCAAACTATTTACGCAAAACATGAAGGAGCAGTAGCTGCACCAACAGCAGGATTGCATTTTTCTAAGCACTTATTAAAGCGTTTAGAGATTAAAGGAATCGATTTTGCAGAACTTACTCTTCATGTTGGTTTAGGAACATTTAACCCTGTTGAAGTTGAAGATTTGTCTAAACATAAGATGGATAGTGAAGAGTTGTTGATTGAAGAAAAAGCAACACAGATTATCAATTCAGCTAAAGTAAGGAAAAAGCGAATTTGTGCAGTAGGTACAACAGTGATGAGAGGTTTAGAAAGCGCTGTTTCTTCAGCTCAGACCTTAAATACTTATGAAGGATGGACAAACAAGTTTTTATTTCCTCCTCACGATTTTAGTATTGCAAATTGTATGATTACTAATTTTCATACGCCTAAATCTACTTTATTAATGATGGTTTCTGCTTTTGCAGGTCATGATTTAGTAAAGGAAGCGTATGATGAAGCGGTAAAAGAAAAGTACAGATTTTACTCTTATGGAGACGCAATGTTGATAATATAATTGGTGTTAAAAAATATAGAACCCCGCTTTGCTGTGTTATCAGTATAGCGGGGTTCTTGGTTTATAATGTTATATCTTTGGTTTAATAGCAATTCAAGGTGGGAGAGATAAAAAAGAGAGACATACGTGCATTTACAAAAGAACAGCTTAGAAGTTTTTTTGTTGAAAATAATGATAAGGCTTTTAGAGGGAATCAGGTTTATGAGTGGTTGTGGGTAAAAGGAGCGCATTCTTTTGACGATATGACTAATGTTTCTTTAGGTACTCGTCAGATGTTAGAAAAACATTTTGTGATTAATCATATTAAGGTTGATGTAATGCAACGCAGTACTGATGGGACTATAAAAAATGCAGTTCGTTTGCATGATGACCTTATTGTAGAGTCAGTTTTGATTCCTGTTGAAAAAAGGACAACAGCTTGTGTTTCTAGTCAGGTAGGTTGTAGTTTGGATTGTAAGTTTTGTGCAACAGCACGTTTAAAACGGATGAGAAACTTAAATCCTGATGAGATTTATGATCAGGTTGTGGTTATTAATAATCAGAGTAAGTTATATTTTGATAAACCGCTAAGTAATATTGTTTTTATGGGGATGGGAGAACCATTGATGAACTATAAAAATGTATTAATGGCTATTGATAAAATCACTTCAAAAGAAGGGTTGGCAATGTCTCCAAAAAGAATTACTGTTTCTACTTCTGGAGTGCCAAAAATGATACGTAAAATGGCTGATGACGAAGTAAAGTTTAACCTTGCTGTGTCTTTACATTCAGCTATTGATGAAGTAAGGACCTCTATTATGCCTTTTAATGCCAAATTTACCCTTGCAGATTTAAGGGCGTCTTTGGAGTACTGGTACGCAAAGACTGGAACAAGAATTACTTATGAATATGTAATTTGGAAGGGAATTAATGATAGGCGTGAAGATGTAGATGCATTGGTGAAGTTTTGTAGGTTTGCACCTTCAAAAGTAAATCTTATTGAATACAACCCAATAGATGATGGTGAGTTTCAGCAAGCAAATACCGCGGCAACCAATATGTATATAGATATCTTGGAGAAGAACAGGATAACTGTTACTGTAAGACGTTCAAGAGGTAAAGATATTGATGCTGCATGTGGGCAATTAGCAAACAAGGCGTAGCTTTTCTTTGTTAAGTACATAATTTTAGTAGGTTTGTGTATCTTTAAACTTAGTTTTAAAAACTAACAACAGTTCGTGTGAAAGTAGTAGAAGAAATTAAAGCACCAGTACATGAGGAGATGGAACTTTTTGAAAAAAAGTTTTACAATTCTATGTCTTCTAACGTTTCATTACTCAATAGAATTACACATTATATTGTAAATAGGAAAGGGAAACAAATGCGTCCGATGTTTGTTTTTCTTACTGCAAAAATGATTTCTAATGGTGAGGTTAATGACAGAACTTATAGAGGGGCTTCTGTTATAGAGCTGATACATACCGCTACTTTGGTTCATGATGATGTAGTGGATGAAAGTGATCAGAGAAGAGGGTTTTTCTCTATAAAAGCACTTTGGAAAAATAAAATTGCGGTATTGGTTGGAGATTACCTGCTTTCAAAAGGACTATTGTTGTCGATTGATAATGAAGATTTTGATTTGCTTAAAATTATTTCTGTAGCAGTTCGTGAAATGAGTGAAGGGGAGTTGTTGCAAATTGAAAAAGCAAGACAACTAGACATTACAGAAGAAGTGTACTACGAAATTATCCGCCAAAAAACGGCCACGCTTATTGCTGCTTGTTGTAGTATGGGTGCAGCGTCTGTAAAGCCAAATTCAGAAGAAGTAGAGCAGATGAGAAAGTTTGGAGAATGTATTGGTATGGCATTCCAGATTAAAGACGATTTGTTCGATTATGGAGACGAGGCAATTGGTAAGCCAACTGGTATTGATATTAAAGAACGCAAAATGACGCTGCCTTTAATTTATGTGCTTAATAATTGTTCTAAAAAAGAAAAGGCATGGCTTATCAATTCTATAAAAAATCATAATAGAAATAAAAAAAGAGTAAAGGAGGTAATCACTTTTGTGAAAGAAAAAGGAGGCTTAGAATATGCAGCGTCTAAAATGAAATCTTTCCAAGACGAAGCTCTTGAGTTAATTTCTAGATATAGCGATTCTCCATATAAAACCTCTTTGGTGCTTATGGTTAATTATGTAATTGACAGGAAAAAATAATTTTTTTTACTACCCAGACAACCTTTTTGTAAAACTTAGCGTCTTAGTTAATAGATGACCTTAATAAAAGCAATTTGAAGGTAATAAACTTTTATAAAAACGAAAAGAAACTCATTAAAGGAGTGTGTAAAGGAGATAGAGCTGCTCAGCGATTTCTTTATGAAAAACATGCGCCAAAAATGTTAAGTATTTGTCGGCAATATATAAAGGATGTACACTTTGCAGAAGAAGTGATGCTTAATGGTTTTTTTAAAGTTTTTAAAAATATTGAAACGTTTAAGTTTGAAGGAAGTTTTGAGGGATGGGTAAGGAAGATAATGGTAAGAGAATCTATTTCCTTTTTGAGAAAAAAACAACGCTTAGTATTTACCGACGATGTTGAGAATACGTTTGTGTCTGAGGTTACTGTAATAGAAACAGCACTTGATGTGCATCATTTACAACAGATGATAGATGAATTGCCAGAAGGATATAAAACAGTATTTGTGATGTATGCCATAGAAGGGTATAGGCATAAAGAAATAGCTGAGCTGTTACAAATATCAGAAAGCACTTCAAAATCTCAGCTTTTTAAGGCGAGAAGAGCATTGCAAGAACGATTAGTTGAAGAAAAAATAATGGAGAATGGCACCAATTAAATTAGAAGATAACATAAGGGATAAGTTTGAGGAAAGAAGGTTGATTCCATCTGTGGAATCTTGGGACAAGCTTTCTGGATTACTAGATGAGGTTCCAGTAAAAAAAAGAAATTACTTTTTGGTATATCGAATTGCTATAGCAGCAATTTTTATTGGAGTTATTGCTTTGTTTTGGTATAGTGTTAATACAGTTGGCTTTGTAGAAAGTGATATTGAAATTGTTGATGTCGAATCGATACATAAGAAGAATTCCAACTCTAATTATGAAGCTAAAGAAGGTTTTGAGGAAGAGGTTATTGTTGAGGAAAATACAAGTAAGCAATTGGTGAAGGATGTTGTTGAAAAGGTGCTTTCTTATCAGAAAGAAAAAATAGTAAAAGGTAAGAATCTAATTAGTGATAAGGTTTTAATAGCAGATAATAAAGAGCTAAATATTGAGAGGCAAAAAAAGAGTTCGGAAATAGTAGCTAATAGTTTAGTGGTAGAAAAAATTGAAAAACTCTTGGTAGAAGTCGAGTCTATAGAAAAAAGTGGAAGCAAAGTATCTGATGCTGAGGTGGACTCTTTACTTAATATTGCGAAAAAAGAGCTTTTCGAAGAACGCTATTTAAATACGTCAAAGGTGGTTGTAGATGCTGCTTCCTTGTTAGATGAGGTAGAGAATGATGCTAAAAAAGAGAAGTTGCTAAAAGAACATATTTATGAAGCTTTAGTAGCGGGGTATATTACAGCAAAAACTATTGTGGTAGATAATAGGGATCAGGAATAAAAATCAATCATATTTTAATCAAATAATTTAAAACGAACAGTTATGAAAACAATTGTTAATGTACTTGTTGTGCTCATTTTTTTGCTATGCGGTCAGTATATCAATGGGCAAGAGAATAAAACAAAAGAGGAGCGTGCGGCATATGTAAAAGCTGCTAAAGAAAAAGAACAAAAGCAGAAAATTGAGAGCAAAAAAGAAAAGCTCAAATCTAGTATTAAAGGTGTGGAAATTCAGGAGAAAAAAGGATTAAAAAAAGCACTGGAGAGGTTAGAACGTACGGTAAAAAAAGATGGGCTTTCAAAAGAAGAATGGGATGTTCAGAAAAGAGATCTGGCAGAAAAATATGCAAGAAACATTGAAGATAGAGTTGTTATTATTAAAAATAAAATAGCGTATTTAGATAGGAATGGAAGGAGTTTGGATAGTCTTCGTTTTAGTGCTAGTTTAAGCTTTGGAGATTGGTTAAAAATTGATAGGGATTGGGATTATGAAGAAGATGATGATAAGTATAGGTATGATATCCGAACTACATCAGATTTTACTTTCGCTTTAGGGTTTAATAATGCCGTAATTAGTGGAGAATCACTTGAAGATAGTCCGTACAAGATTGGGGGGAGTAGGTTTTTTGAGATCGGTTGGACTTGGAAGACGCGATTGTTAAAGAATACTAATGCATTGCGATTGTCTTATGGTTTTTCTTTTCAGTATAATGGATTAAATTTAAAAGACAATAAGTATTTCTCGGTTGAAAATGGTGAGACTGAAGTGCTTGAGCATCCAAACGATTTGAGGAAATCAAAGTTTAGAAGAGATAACTTGGTTTTTCCAGTTTATTTAGAGTTTGGTCCTTCCAAAAAAACAGTAAACGAGCATAATTTTAGGTATTCTACGTATAGAAAGTTTAAAATAGGAATAGGGGGTTATGTAGGTGTTAATTTAAGTACTAGGCAGAAGTTGAAGTATACAAAAGATGGTGATACGGTAAAGGAAAAGCTAAAAGCAAATTATAATACTAATAATTTTATTTATGGTTTAGCTGCTTATGTACAATTGTATAGAAACGTTGGTCTTTATGCAAAGTACGATCTAAATCCTATTTTTAGTGATGGGGATATTGACCAAAGAAATATCTCATTAGGACTTAAATTCGGAATTTAAAAGTAGTATATTTTTAGGTTAAGATATCAGCTCGCAATTAGCGAGCTGTTTTTGTATAGTTACTTCCAGAAAAAACCACTATTTTTATGGGCTCGTAAGTTTTGAGTGTAACGACTAATATTTTGCATATAATTTGATTTCTAAAGATACAATAGATAAAGTATATGAGACTGCCCGCTTAGAAGAGGTGATTGGCGATTTTGTACAATTAAAAAAATCTGGAGCAAACTATAAAGGATTGAGTCCGTTCACAGATGAGCGTTCTCCTAGTTTTGTGGTCTCTCCTGTAAAGCAAATTTGGAAAGATTTTTCAAGTGGAAAAGGAGGTAATGTTGTTGCTTTCTTGATGGAGAGAGAACATTATACTTATCCGGAGGCAATAAAATATTTGGCTAGGAAATATAATATCGAAATTGAAGAAACCGAACAAACTAATGAGCAGAAAGAGAAGGCAGATGAGAGAGAAAGTATGTATTTGGTTTCTGAATATGCCAGTGATCATTTTCAAGATGTACTTTGGAATTCAGGACCTGGAAAAGCAATAGGTTTATCGTATTTTAAAGAGCGAGGTTTTACTGATGAAACCATTAAAAAGTTTGGTTTGGGCTATGCTTTGGATGATTGGTCTGCTTTTACAGACGCAGCACTTAGTAAAGGTTATCAATTAGAATTCTTAGAAAAAACTGGACTTTCTATAGTTAAGGAGAATAAAAAATTTGATAGATTTAAAGGTAGAGTACTGTTTCCGATACAATCTATGAGTGGAAGAGTATTGGGGTTTGGTGGGCGAATATTAACAACTAATAAAAAGGCTGCCAAGTATCTAAACTCACCAGAAAGTGATATCTATCATAAGAGTAAAGTGCTTTATGGGTTGTATTTTGCGAAACAAGCAATAGCAAAAGAAGATAACTGCTATTTAGTAGAAGGGTATACAGATGTAATACAGATGTATCAGTCTGGGATACATAATGTAGTTTCTTCCAGTGGTACAGCGCTTACTTCAGATCAAGTTCGACTTATAGGACGTCTATCAAGTAATATTACCGTGCTTTTTGATGGTGATGCAGCAGGACTTAGGGCGTCAATAAAAGGAATAGATATAATATTAGAGCAGGGATTGAATGTTAGAGTTTGCTCTTTTCCTGAAGGAGAAGATCCTGATAGTTTTTCAAGAAAAAATGACTTGCAGAGTTTGGTGGCTTATCTTGAGGAGAATGCTAAAGATTTTATTCAATTTAAGGCTTCTGTTTTAGTAAAAGAAGCATCTAATGATCCTATAAAAAAAGCAGATACTATACGAGATATTGTAAATAGTATTTCTAAAATTCCAGATCGCATAAAAAAGGAAGTGTATATAAAAGAATGTGCACGAATCATGGATATTTCCGAGGCTGTTCTCTTTAATACCTTGGCTCAGATCGGTAAAAAGACAGAGAGCGAAGCTGAGAAAAGAGATAGGGAGGAACAAGAATATTTGGCGCATCAAGATCAGGAATTGGGCCTTGTGCAAGAAGAAAAAAAGGATAACAAACAAGATCAGCTTTATGTTTTTGAAAGAAAAATAATAGAGCTATTGTTGCTTAAAGGAAGCATGTTGCTAGAGTTTGAAGAGTTTGTGTTAAAAGAAAATGAAGATGGAGATTTAGAGTTGTTGCCAGAAAAACATGAGGTAAGGGTTTATGAAAAGATATATCTTTCGTTACAGGAAGATGAGATAGAGTTGGCTAATGATAATTTTAAGCAGATTTATCATAAGTTAATACAGTCACTAAACGAAAATGATGATTTTGCTGTGAGCCAGTTTATGAATACAATAAGTCAAGATTTGGCGGCAGAAGTTTCTTCTATTTCTATGGATGATGAGAAATATGAACTTCACGATTGGGGAAGAAAGGATATTTTTGTCAATGATAAAAATGCACCTAAGATAATTGTAAGGCTTGTTTCAGAAACAATATTAAGTTTAAGGTGTTTGTTGATAAATAGAAGAGTTTTGGAGCTTCAGAATGGAACAAAAGAAACTACAGAAAATGTTGATGTTATGGAAGAGATTTTCCAATATTATCAACTTAGAAAGTTATTGTCTGAAAAACTATACAGGGTTTTAGCTTAGAAGAAAAACCCTATATAATTTAATTTATTGTTTTTAGTAAAGTTCAAGCGCTTTAGCTTGTTGTAATAAGTCTACCATATTGTCAACATTTAATTTTTTCATTAAACGTGCCTTGTAGGTACTTACTGTTTTTTCATTTAAATTAAGTTCTTCGGCAACATGTTTGTTTCTTTTACCGCTAGAAAGTAATTTTAATACTTCAACTTCTCTGGAAGATAATTTTCTGAAAAATCTTCTAGGTTTCTGGGTTCCTTCGTCAAAAGCCAGTCTTTGTGCTAGTTCATTGGTGATGAACATACCACCAGCATGGATTTTTTTAACAGCATCAAAAAGCAGTGAGGCGCTTGTTGATTTTGCTAAATATCCAGATGCTCCAGCTCTAATGGTACTTAGTGCATAGACATCTTCTGACTGCGCACTGTAAATAAGTACTTTGATTTCAGGATACTCTTTTTTTAATTTTCGAAGTGCAGCAATGCCATTGCTTTCTGGTATATCCATTTCTAGGATAACCACTTCTGGTGTTACACTTTTTAGCTTAGTGAATAGCTCGGAGGTTGTGCTGACGTCTCCAACAATAGTAACATCAGAGTTACCAAGAACTTGCTTGATACCTTCTCTTACTATCGGATGGTTGTCTGCGATTAATACTTTAATCATTACTGAAAAATCTGTTTAGTGTTAGTGTTAGTGTTAGATTCTACGTCTAAACCGAGTTTAATAGCACCGTTAGTTTCTCAAAAGAACACTGCCGTTGATCGGTTATAGGAGGTTTCTAGCTTAAAGATAAAAAAAAAATCGAATAAATAGTAAATATGTGTACACTTTCGATATAATGTTCTTAAAATCAGTCGTGTGGCAATTTACTTAATTTTTTCTGAAATTTCGCATATTGGTATAGGAATCATCTTATGTTTATTTGCGGTATTCAGTTTTTGATATATTTGAAGAACTTCTTCTTCTCTTTCTTTAAAATCTGTAGGCTTTTTTCCTTCCGCTGTCATTTGCATTGCCCATTCTAATTCTGGGTAAGAGGCTCCTATTTGGTCTTCGTCGTTTCGATCGTCTCCCCAGAGTCCATCAGTTGGTGCAGCATTTATTATTTCAGAATTAATGCCAAGATGTCTTGCAATTTCATAAACTTCAGATTTCATAAGGTCAGCTATTGGACTTATATCTACTCCTCCGTCTCCGTATTTTGTAAAAAAACCTACACCGAAATCTTCAACTTTATTGCCAGTTCCTGCAACTAAATATCCATGAATTCCTGCAAAGTAATAGAGTGTTGTCATACGAAGCCTTGCTCTTGTGTTTGCAAGCGATAGAAAACGGCTTTCTTCATTTTCTACTGGAGGTAGTTGATTTACTAAATTGTCAAAAACGGAAGTGAGCTCCGTTTGTTGGTAGCTTATTTTTGTGAAATTAGTTTTAAGCCAATCAATATGGTTAATGGCTCTGCTGACTTGGCTTGGAGCTTGATGAATAGGCATTTCTAGGCAGAGTAGCTCTAGACCAGTTTTTGCACAAAGTGTTGAGGTTACAGCGGAATCAATACCACCAGATATGCCAATAACAAAACCTTTAATGTTGGCCTTGTTGGCGTAGTCCTTTAGCCAGTCTACAATATAATTTATAACTTTTTCGGTTTGCATAAAGTGTGGGTTTTGGATCAAAAGATTACCTTTGTACTGCAAAAGTAAAGAATCTAAGTAAAATATATAATTTTGAATCAAAAGACTTTGATAAAATTCATAAAATTTGGCCTTGTATTACTGTTTTTATCCGTTTTAGGGTGTGAGGAGTCCCCAAAAATAAAAAGTGAAATTCTTCAGATCCCTGTTAACTTAACTGTTGATCGGTTTGATTTAGCAGTTGGTAGTTCCTCTGAAAGTGATATCTCTAAGTTAAAAAAACAATATCCACAATTTTTTCCTACACAGTATCCCGATAGTGTCTGGGTGAAACAGTTAAAAGATACCTTGCAACAAGAGTTGTTAGCCGAAGTTAAGATTGTTTTTCCAGATTTGGAAAAAGAAGAGGAGGAGCTGAAATTGCTTTTTAAGCATATGAAGTATTATTTTGAGGGATTCAAGGTGCCTGATGTCTTTACCGTTGTTTCTAATGTGGACCATGAAAATAAGGTTATTTTAACTGATGATACTTTGTTGTTGTCTTTGGATACATATTTGGGAAGTACGCACAGGTTTTATGGAGGTTTTCAGCAATACATTAAGAAGAATTTTAATAAAGAACAACTAGTGGTGGATGTTGCGTCTCGTTTGGTTGAGAGAGTTGTTGTGAAGCCTACGAATAGGTCTTTTGTATCTAAAATGGTGTATCAAGGAAAGTTATTGTATATAAAGGAGTTGTTACTGCCGTTAAAAACAAAAGAGGTTTGTATGGGCTATACGGAGTTGGAATACATTTGGGTAGAGGAAAACGAGTCGATGATGTGGAGGTATTTTGTAGAGCGAAACTTATTGTATGATACTGATACTAAATTAGTAACAAGGTTTATTGCGAATGCTCCTTTTTCTAAATTTTATTTAGAGCTTGATGGTGACTCCCCAGGAATGATAGGAAGATATACGGGCTATAAAATTGTTGAATCCTTTATGAATAATAATGATATTTCTGTCTTGAATCTGATACAAATGGATGAGGAGGCACTTTTTAATAAATCAAAATATAAACCTGCAAAATAATGGCTGATAAAAACGTTTCTGATATAAGAATTACAGTAACTCTTGATGATAATAATGTTCCTGAAAAACTAAATTGGGATGCTAAAGATGGCGGAGTTTCTGGCGAGGAAGCAAAAGCAATGTTCTTAGCTTTATGGGATAGTGATAAACAAGAGACTATGCGTATAGATTTATGGACAAAGGATATGCCTGTTGATGAGATGAAACAATTTTTTCATCAAACCTTAGTTACGATGGCGGATACATTTTATAAAGCTACTCAAGATGAAAAGATGACCGCAACAATGCGTGATTTTTGCGATTATTTTGCTGAGAAATTGGAATTAAAAAAATAAGCTTAATCGCTTTTTTTTTTTTTTTTGTTGTAGCATATAAGCTTGGGGTTCTAGGTTGACTTTTATCATGTTTTTTGATGTTTAATAAGTGTAATTTTAAGTATTAAACAAAAATCATAATCATGAAAAAAATATTAGTACCTGTAGATTTTTCCCAATATTCAGAGTTTGCACTTATGGCTGCTGTTAAATTATTGGGAGAGGAAGGAGAGCTTGTTGTATTGCATATGCTTGATATGGCTGATGCGTTAGTGACTAAAGATAGTAGTGAGCATCAAGCAAAGACCGTGTTTTTTCTAAAATTGGCAGAAAAAAGGTTTCATAACTTTTTAGATAAAGACTATCTAAAGGGGGTTGCTGTAAGTCCCGTGATAAAACAGTATAAGAACTTTTCGGAAGTAAATGAACTTATAGCTGTTCATGAAATAGATTTGGTGGTGATGGGGTCGCATGGCGCTAGTGGGTTGAAAGAAGTTTTTGTAGGATCAAATACGGAGAAAATGGTTCGTGTGGCAGAGGTTCCAGTAATGGTTGTTAAGAATCAACTGCCAGATATTTCTTTTAATGGTGTTGTTTTTGCTTGCGATTTCTCAAAAGAATGTATTAATGTTTATAGGAAGGCTATGTCGTTTTTTAAAGCATTGGAGGTGAGTGTGCATTTGCTTTACGTGAACTTGCCTAACGATAAATTTTTGAGTACTGTGCAAATGGATGCAAGAATCGCTGGTTTTTTAAAAGAGGCTGATGGTGATCTAAAAAGAATGGGAGCAGTAGCTTATCAAGCAGATTTTACTGTTGAAAATGGTATTGTTAATTATGCAAATAAGCTCGGGTTGGATTTAATATCCCTGCCTACTCATGGTAGAAAAGGAATTTCACATTTTTTTAATGGAAGTATAGGTGAGGATTTGGCAAATCATTCTGCATTGCCTGTTATTACCTTTAAGATGTAGGTTTTTTAATGTTGGTAAAAATTAATGGTAGCAGCGAAATTGGTATTAGGGAGCTGATAGCGAATAAGTAAAAATAGTAGTTATTAAAAATTGATAATTGTTGCCAAACCATAATTCCTTTATAAAATATAAGTGCTTCGGATGTGAAAAAGCCTATTAAGTATAAAAAAATGCTTGTTTTTGATATCTTAATGATGTTTAAGTGTTTTAAGAAACTGAGTATGGAGATGCTTATGATGCCTAAAAATGTCCAATGTAAGTATCCAATAATAAAATCGATGTTATTGTTGGCTAGTTTGGAAAAATACGGAAAAGAGCTAATTAGTTGAAGTGCTGCTTTGATGTAGAGTAGGATAAAACATAATTGTAATAGGTTCCATGTTACTTTGGAAAATAGGCTTTTTGTTTTTTCTGTAACACAAAGTTTTATAAGGAGTAAGAAGCTGATAATTTGCGCTAGATTTCCGATTGCCGAAATGATGTATAGTACGATACTTGTATTGCTCCATAGAAACGATTGAGCGAGCGTTAGTACAATGCTTGCGTTTATGGTGTGTAAAAATGGCCTGATGTATTTTTTTGCCATTGAAATATTGTGATTTTCTAGTATTTTAAGAAATATTCCAATTAAAGCAAGAATGAAAAAACCATTGTATAGAAAATGGAGGTAGAAGTAGATAGCGTTTTTATACCATATAGAATTGTGGCCAAGTGTGTTTATAATAATTCCAAGAAGCCATGGGCCAATACTAGAGAGGATTAAGTACCATAGCGAGGCTTTAATGAGTTTAAAAGAGGCGGTTTTTTTGCTTTCTATTGGTGTCTTTGTTAGAAAAAACCAACAAAACCAGTAAGAGCATATTAGAAATAGTGTTGAAAATAGTATTGAGAGTGCTGCGTATCCTTGAAAAGGAAAGGTGATTAGCATTCCGATAATAGTAATTTGTGTGCTCCAAAATAAGATACTATACTTTTTTTTGAGAGCTTGATTGTTTAAGAATAGTTTAAAAAGCAAACAGGTTATTCCAATATAGACCCAACCAAGTAGTGCAATATGTGAGTGAGTGTGTACAATATGTTTGTAATTGATGTTTAGTGGGGTTACAAAAAACAGTCTTAAACTTAGGCCTAGTAGTGCAAGTAGTAAAAAGTAGGTAAGGGCTAGTAAAGCTTGTTTTTTTGTTGATATCATTTATTTTTTTTGGAGAAAGAGATTAAAAAAGCTAAGGTATTATACATGATTGTATTGGTTGATGATTTGGATCATAATAGTTTCTTTCTTTAGTAATGTTTTTTGAAGTATGTAAGGCGGTCTTGTTTTGGTAGACTGATGCTGAATGAGTATGGAGTTGTTGTTTGTGTATAATGCAAATTCAGGTAAGGCTAACAATTTTTTGGATATAGCACATAAGTTGTTTAGTCCAAAGACGTATTCTTGTGGGCTCTGCAATATTACTCATGGAGTTTTTGTAGAAAATAGTGTTTGGAAGAAGTTTAGAAAGAATTCAGATCTGTTGATGACTTTTTTGTATAAAAATGACTTTGAAGGTATGTATGATAGAGTAGATGTGTATCCAGTGGTGTTTTTAAAGAGTAAAAATACAATAACAATCTTGGTTGAAGCTTATGAGTTTGATGGGTTAGGGTCAGCAGAAGAGCTAGTTTCTTTGTTGAAAGAGAAGTTGCATGAATAGTGTGTCAGCTGTTTTCTTTTTCTACCTGTTTGTTTATTTTTCCTATATAATCTAATAGTTCGTCTCTTCCTGCATTGTTGCTAGATGAGGTGATAAAATAATTCGGAGCTTCTTCCCATACATCGTCTAGTAGCTTTTTTATGTAATCAGCAACATGGTTTTCAATTGCTTTAGGACGAAGTTTGTCAGCTTTTGTGAATACTATAGAAAAAGGAATTTGATTTTCTCCTAGCCATTCCATAAATGCTAAATCTACCTTTTGAGGTTCGTGTCTAATGTCAATTAGTACAAAAGCAGAAACGAGTTGTTCGCGTTGTTCAAAATAGTTGGTGATAAACTTTTGAAATGTTTTTTTATCTCTTTTAGAGACTCTGGCATATCCATATCCTGGTAAATCAACCAAAAACCATTCCTGGTTAATGATAAAATGGTTAATCAGTTGTGTTTTTCCTGGTCTTCCTGATGTTTTAGCTAAGCTCTTTTTTTGAGTTAGCATATTTATCAAAGAAGATTTTCCAACATTAGACCGGCCTATAAAAGCGTATTCTAGTAATTGATCTTTTGGGCATTTGCTTACTTCGGCATTACTAATTACAAATTCGGCAGATTTTATTTTCATTTCTTGTTAGAATTTTCTTTTTGCAAACCAGTTTTCTAGAATATCGTTGAATTCTTGCGGGTGCTCCATCATTGGGGCATGTCCACATTTGTCTATCCAGAAAAGGTCAGAATCAGGTAGTAGTTCGTTAAATTCCACAGCAACATTAGGTGGGGTTACATCATCTTGTTTTCCCCAGATAATACAGGTTGGAGCTTCCATTTTTGGCAAATCTTTTGCCATATTATGTCTAATTGCGCTTTTTGCAATTGCTAGTGTTTTAACAAGTTTAGACCTGTCGTTTACTGTGGCAAAAACTTCGTCTACAATTTCTTTAGTGGCTACTTTTGGGTCGTAAAAGACGTCTTCGCTCTTTTTCTTGATAAAATCGTAGTCTCCACGCCTTGGGTATCCATCACCCATCGCACTTTCGTATAGTCCAGAACTTCCAGTAATTATCAGTGCTTTTACACTATTTGGGTAAAGCTTGGTGTGTAGTAATCCAATGTGTCCACCCAATGAGTTTCCAAGAAGTATTACTTTGTCTAGTTTTTTGTGTTGAATAAAGCGCTCTACAAACTCTGCAAATTGTTTTACAGTAGTTTTTAATAATGGCATGCTGTATATTGGTAGTTCAGGAATTAAAACTTGATATCCTTTTTTAGGAAATAACTCTGTTACAGCGTCAAAGTTACTAAGTCCTCCCATTAACCCATGTAGTATTAGTAGTGGTGTGCCTTCTCCAGATTCTAGGTAACTAAAGTCTCCTTCTTTTTTAATTGTCTTTGTCATTTAGCCTATGTAGTAGTTCTTCGTAATCGCAAATATAGGTATTTCAATGTACATAGTAACCTGCTTTTGTGATATAAAAAACAGAAAGTGACACTTTTTTCATTTTTTTTATCCCACCAAATAATATTTTGATTTTTAATGAGTTATGTTTATATATACTTGTTTTTTGCTAAGTTATTAACAATGGTGGATTTATGTGTAGCAAAGTGGGAATATTTGTATATCTTTGAAATTCAAAAGAGAACAGCTTAATTTTTTTGTATTGAACAGTCTTATAGGAACATATGAATGTAAAGCAGATGCGAAAGGTCGTATCGCTGTGCCTGTGCTTTTGAAAAATCAACTTTCTCCAGTCGTAAATCAAGGTTTTGTTTTGAAAAAAGCAGTTTATCAGCCTTGCCTAGAGTTGTATCCAATGGAACAATGGAACGAGTTGATGGGGAAATTGAAGAAGAAAAATAGGGACAGAAGGGTTAATAATGCTTTTATGAGAAAGTTTGTTGCTGATTCTAGACCAGTAGAAATAGATGCTGCCGGTAGATTGTTAATTCCAAAAGATTTGGCGTTGAAAGTTGGAATCACAAAAAATGTGGTATTATCTTCAGTTATAGATATCGTTGAGCTTTGGGATAAAGAAAAGTATGCTGTAGCACTTGAAGAGGCAGAAGATGGTTTTGAAGATTTAATGGATGAAATTATGGGAGGAGATGAAGATGAGTTATCATAATCCAGTATTATTAAAGGAGTCTGTAGATGGACTTGCTATAAAAGAAAATGGAGTGTATGTTGATGTTACTTTTGGTGGCGGAGGACATTCAAGAGAGATATTAAGTAGGTTGGGGGAGAATGGGCGTCTTTATGCTTTTGACCAAGATGAGGATGCACAAAAGAATGCTATTGATGATGAGCGTTTTGTCTTGATTCATGAAAATTTCAGGTATGTTACTCAGTTTTTGAAGTTTCATAGAGTAAGAGAGGTTGATGGTGTGTTAGGAGATTTTGGCGTTTCATCTCATCAGTTTAATGAGCCAGAAAGAGGGTTTTCGACTCGGTTTGATGCTGATTTGGATATGAGAATGAGTAAGAGAAGTAAGGCATCAGCTTATAATATAGTTAATGAATATGCTCATGGAGATTTGAGTAAAGTTCTTTTTAGGTATGGTGATTTAAGAAATGGTGGAGCAATGGCTTCAAAAATAATTGAAGAACGAGAGAATGAGCCTATTAAAACTTCAGGGCAATTAAAGCTAGTATTAAAAAAGTTTTTGCCCCAGCATAAAGAAAATAAAATTTTAGCTCAAATATATCAGGCAATACGGATAGAAGTTAATGAAGAGTTGTTGGTTTTGGAAGAGTTTTTAGATCAGATGCCAAAACTAATTAAGCCAGAAGGAAGATTGAGTTTAATAAGTTATCATTCGTTAGAGGATAGATTGGTGAAACGCTTTGTAAGAGCAGGAAAGTTTGAAGGAGAACCAGAAAAGGATTTTTATGGGAATATTGATGTTCCTTTCAAAAAAGTAGGGAAGTTGATAGTACCAAGTGCAGCAGAAATTTCAGAAAATAATAGAGCAAGAAGTGCAAAGTTAAGGATTGCACAAAAAATGTAGATGAGGGAGAAGATATTAAATGTGCTTCGAGGGAAATTTTTGGTAAGTGATACCGCTCCTAAAAATTGGTTGTTTATTCTCTTTCTGTCGATGTTGGCAGTGGTGATGATAGCAAGCTCTCATAGTGCAGATCGGCAGGCATATGTAATAGCAAAGCTCAATGATGATGTTAAAAAACTGAAAGGTGAATTTGTAGAAGTGAGGAAAGAGCTGCAGAAAATGAAATTTGAATCTACGGTAGTAAAAAAAGTAAACAAAAGCGGTTTAAAACCTTCGGAGAATCCTCCAAAAAAAATAAAAGTAAAAAAAGAAGAAGATTAATTTATGGCAATAACAGAAAAAAACATATTGAAGCGATTATATTTTGTTGCGGGATGTATGTTTCTTTTTGCAATTGCTGTAGGGGTAAAATTGGTCAGTATCCAAGCTAATGGAGATAAATATAAAGATCAATTAGCTCAAAAGAAATTCAAAAAAATTACCATTCAGCCAAACCGAGGTAATCTGTATGCAGATGATGGTAGTTTGTTAGCTATATCGGTAACAAAATACGAAATACGTTTTGACGCAGTAGCTCCTACGGTTAAAAACTTCAATGCTCATATTGGAGAATTATCAGATTCATTGTCTTCTTATTTTGGGAAATCTTCTGCTTATTATAATGGCAAGTTTAATGATGCGCGTAGAAAAAATAGAAGAAATATCCTTATCGGTAAAAATCTATCTTATTTAGAATGTTCTAGAATTAGAAATTTTCCATTGTTTAGATTGGGTCAGTTTAAAGGAGGAATCAAGGTAAAGCAGCGTTCGGTACGGGAGCATCCTATTGGTAAAATTGCACAACGTAGCGTTGGTTATGAGCGTGTAGATGAAAATGGATATTATACTAGAGTTGGTCTAGAAGGTGCTTTTGGGAAGTACTTACGTGGAGAGGCAGGAAGCAGATTGATACAGGTGTTGCCTAATAAAAATTGGAAACCAGTAACAGATTATAATCAGGTAGAGCCAAAAGATGGTAATGATGTAGTGTCAACCATTAATTTAAATATACAAGATATTGCACATCATACTTTACTGGCTCAATTGGAGCGTTATAAAGCAGATCATGGTTGTGTGGTTGTAATGGAAACCAAAACTGGTGAGATTAAAGCAATTTCAAATCTAGGAAGGAATAAAAAAGGGAAATATTATGAGAAACGAAACTATGCAGTTTGGGAGTCTCATGAACCTGGTTCTACTTTTAAGTTAATGTCTTTGGCAGTGGCTTTAGAGGATAAGGTTATAGATACTAATGATATTGTAGATACTAAAAAAGGAGTGCTAACTTTTTATAAGAAAAAGGTTAAAGACTCTAAATGGGGAGGGTATGGTAAAATAACTCTGTCTAAAGCATTTGAGCTCTCCTCTAATACAGGAGTGGTTGGTGTTATAGATAAGTATTATAATGATAATCCATCCAAGTTTGTAAACAGACTTTATAATATGGGCTTGAATGAAATGTTGGATTTACCAATAACAGGAGAAGGTAAACCAATAATTCCGCATCCAAACGATGATAGATGGAGTGGTATTTCGTTGCAGTGGATGGCGTATGGTTATGGAGTGTCTTTGACTCCTTTACAAACACTTACGTTTTATAATGCTGTGGCTAATGGAGGTGAAATGGTGAAGCCAAGACTGATAAAAGAAATTAGAGAGTGGAACAAAACAGTAAAAAAGTTTGATAAGGAAGTATTAAATCCTTCCATATGTTCTAAAGAGACTATAGGAAAGTTAAAGGCAATGATGAAAAATGTGGTGGAGAAAGAGCATGGCACAGGACATGGCTTGTATTCTCCAGATTTCTCTATGGCAGGTAAAACAGGGACTTGCCAGAAAAACTATGCTTCAAAAGATCCTAATAAATTAAAGTATATCTCTTCTTTCGCAGGGTATTTTCCAGCTGATGATCCTAAGTATTCTTGTATTGTGGTAATTCATGAACCAGACAAAAGTGTTGGGTATTATGGAGCAGATGTTTCTGGGCCTGTTTTTAAGACAATAGCACATAAGATATATGCAAATTCTCCTTTGGTAGATGAGGTTGAAAATTTAGGCAGACATGAGCAAAAGGTAGATGATGATTACAAGAAATATTACACAAAACTTGATAAGGATTATACTGCTGTTCCTAATGTAAAAGGAATGAGTGGTATGGATGCGGTATCGTTGTTGGAAAATCTTGGATATCGTGTAAGTATATCAGGAAGAGGAAAAGTGAAAAAGCAAGTGTTGAAGGAAGATAAAAAAATAGTTTTAGAATTGTCATGATGGTATTGAAAGACATATTGTATAAGGTTGCTATTGATTCTGTTGTTGGAGATACAGGAATCAGTGTAGGAGCATTGTTTTTTGACTCAAGAAAAGTTGCCAAAAATGATGTTTTTATAGCTGTTAAAGGAGGTGCTGTTGACGGACATGATTTTATTGCTGCTACAATTGTTGCTGGTGCAAAAGCAATAGTATGTGAGGAGCTTCCTATTGATATTGTTGATGGTGTTACCTATGTGCTGGTAAAAAGCACAAATAAGGCATTGGCGATAATGGCCGCGAATTATTACGGTAATCCTTCAAGAGATTTGAAACTTGTGGGGATAACTGGGACAAATGGAAAAACAACAATTTCAAGTTTATTGTACCGTCTGTTTACTAATGCAGGATATAAAGTTGGTTTAATATCAACAGTTAAAATCGTAGTAGCAGGTAAAGTGTTTGGAACAACACATACCACACCAGATTCATTAACGATAAATCGTTATTTGAATATGATGAATGATGAAGGCGTTGAATTTTGTTTTATGGAGGTGAGTTCTCATGGAATTCATCAATCTAGAACAGCTGGATTGGATTTTACTGGAGGTGTTTTTACAAACCTTTCTCATGATCATTTAGATTATCATAAAAGTTTTGCTAAGTATAGAGATGTTAAAAAAGTGTTTTTTGACGAGCTTTCTAAGGATGCATTTGCTTTGGTAAATACTGATGATAAAAATGGAAAGATTATGCTGCAAAATTCCGCAGCTAAAAAATATAGTTATGCGCTTAAATCGTATGCAGATTTTAGAGGGCAGGTATTAGAAAATCAATTTAGTGGTTTGCTATTAAAGATTGATGAAAGCGAACTGTGGTCAAAATTAATAGGAGATTTTAATGCTTATAATTTATTGGCTATCTACGGAGCTGCACTATTGTTAGGTTTGGAGAAGATGGAGGCATTGCGCTTAATAAGTCAATTAGAAAGTGTAGATGGAAGATTTCAATATATAGTATCAAAAGAAAAAATTACAGCAATAGTAGATTATGCTCATACGCCGGACGCGTTAAAAAATGTACTTGATACAATCAATAGCTTGAGAACAGGCAATGAGAATGTCATTACCGTTGTGGGATGCGGTGGTGATAGAGACAAGTCCAAGCGTCCGGTTATGGGGCATATCGCATCAGAACTTAGTGGAAAAGCAATTTTCACTTCTGATAATCCTAGAACAGAAGTTCCAGAGCTTATTATTCAAGAAATGGAAGAAGGAGTAGAAGGGCAAAATTTCAAAAAAATTGTTTCCATAACAGACCGCAAGCAAGCTATAAAAACGGCATGTCAATTTGCGGAAAAAGGAGATATTATCCTTATTGCTGGTAAAGGGCATGAGTCCTATCAGGAGGTTAATGGAGTTAGAAGTGATTTTGATGATATGCAGATTGTAAAAGAGTTGTTAGCATTGTTAGAGAAGTAATAAGAAGAGGTAATAAAAGAATATGTTATATTATTTATTTGAATATTTAGAGAAACAATATCAGTTCCCAGGAGCTAGTCTTTTTCAGTTTATAACGTTTAGGGCTGCAATGGCAATTTTTGTGTCTTTATTGTTTTCTACCATTTATGGAAGACGAATAATAAATTATTTAAGAAATAAACAAGTTGGCGAATCGGTGAGAGAGCTAGGTTTGAAAGGGCAAATGGAAAAGGCTGGAACACCTACAATGGGTGGTATTATTATAATTCTGTCTACATTAATTCCTGTATTGTTATTTGCTAAATTGGATAATATCTATGTTATATTATTAATTGTTACTACCATATGGATGGGATTCATAGGTTTTGTTGATGATTATATTAAAGTGTTTAAAAAAGATAAAGGCGGTCTAAAGGGGAAGTTTAAAGTTTTAGGCCAAATTGTTTTAGGTGTTATAGTTGGGGTTACGTTATATACGCATCCCAGTGTTACTATTAAAGAAGAGTTCAGTACAGTGGTTGTACAAGAAGAACTCATTGAAGATTCGCAGACTAAAGAGTTTACTGCTGAGTTTAAATCTACAAAAACAACAATTCCGTTTTTGAAAAATAACGAATTTGATTATGCAGATTTAATTACATGGGCAGGAGATGGTTTAGCTAAATACGCTTGGTTAGTTTTTATTCCAATTGTTATTTTAATTGTTACTGCAGTATCAAATGGTGCTAATCTAACAGACGGTATTGATGGGCTTGCAGCTGGTACTTCGGCAGTAATAGTACTAACTTTAGGGTTGTTTGCATGGGTGTCAGGAAATATTATTTTTTCTGATTATTTAAATATTATGTACATCCCCCATGCAGGAGAAATTGTGGTTTTTATAGCTGCATTTGCAGGTGCATTAGTAGGTTTTTTATGGTACAATGCTTTTCCTGCTCAGGTTTTTATGGGAGATACAGGAAGCCTTACTATTGGTGGAATAATTGCGGTAATTGCAATCGCTATTAGAAAAGAAATGCTATTGCCAGTATTATGTGGAGTCTTTTTTGCAGAAACCCTATCGGTTATTTTGCAGGTTGGTTATTTTAAATATACCAAAAAAAGAACAGGTGAAGGTAAGCGTATTTTTTTAATGGCGCCTATTCATCATCATTTTCAGAAAAAAGGATATCACGAAAGTAAGATTGTTACTCGTTTTTGGGTAATCGGAATTATGTTGGCAATAGTTACAGTAGTTACATTAAAGATTAGATAAGTAGCGTAACTGAAGTTTATGAAAAGATTAGTTGTACTTGGTGGGGGAGAAAGTGGTGTTGGTGCTGCTGTTTTAGGAATAAAAAAAAACTATGATGTTTTTGTTTCTGACATAGGTGAGATAAAAGAAGAGTATAAAAATGTTCTTAATCGTTTTGAAATTAAATGGGAAGAAAAACAACATACCAAGACAAGTATATTAAATGCTGATTTGGTGGTTAAGAGTCCTGGAATACCAGATACAGTACCGCTAGTTAGCATGTTGTTGAAAGAGGGGATACCAGTGGTTTCTGAAATTGAATTTGCTAGTAAATATACAAACGCGAATTTGATTGCAATTACAGGAAGTAATGGGAAGACAACCACCACGATGTTAACGCATCATTTGTTATCTAATGCTGATCTAAATGTTGGTATGGCAGGGAATATTGGAGATAGTTTTGCTAAGATGGTTTGTGAGGATGACAAGGAGGTATATGTATTGGAGATAAGTAGTTTTCAATTGGATGGCATGGTAGATTTTAAACCACATATCGCTATAATAACAAATATAACGCCAGATCATTTAGATAGGTATGATTATAAGTTGGAAAACTATATAGCATCAAAATGTAGTATCACAAAAAATCAAACAAGTGATGATTTTTTAATTTATGATGCAGATGATGAGCATATAGTTGAGTGGTTAAGAAATAATAAAGTAGCCGCAAAGTTAGTTCCGTTTTCAATTAGTAAAAAGTTGAGTTACGGAGCGTATTTAGAAAAAGAAGAGATAGTATTAAATATAAAAGAACACTTTAGAATGGGAGTAGATACATTGGCGTTAGAAGGAAAGCATAATGTTAAAAATGCAATGGCAGCAGCTACGGTTTCGCAATTGCTAAGTATTAGAAAACAAACAATTAGAGAAAGTTTAGAGAATTTTCATGGTGCTGAACACCGTTTGGAAAAAGTACTCAAAATTCAGCATGTACAATATATTAATGATTCTAAAGCAACAAATGTAAACGCTACTTTTTTTGCTTTGGATAGTGTGACTATGCCAACTGTTTGGATCGTTGGTGGTACCGATAAAGGAAATGATTATGTGCCGCTAATGCCAATGGTAAGAGAAAAAGTAAAAGCAATAATCTGTCTTGGTGTTGATAATGAAAAATTAATAGATACATTTCATAATGCTGTAGATGTTTTGGTTGAAACTACAAGTATGGAAGAGGCAGTTAAGATGGCATATAGACTAGCAGATCGTAATGATACTGTTTTGTTGTCCCCAGCATGTGCTAGTTTTGATTTGTTTGAAAACTATGAAGATAGAGGAAGACAGTTTAAAGATGCAGTAAAAAGATTATAAAATAGATAAATGGATTGGTTTAGTAAAATAGAAGGAGATAGAGCTTTGTGGGCAGTAGTTGCCTTGCTTGGGTTGTTTTCTTTTTTACCTGTGTATAGTGCTAGTAGTAATCTGGTGTATGTGGTGGGTAATGGAACCGGATCTACTTTTAGTTATCTTTTTAAGCATGCCGTATTGTTGTTTCTTGGTTTTGGAATTGTCTATGCTGTTCATAAAATACCCACACGTTATTTTAAAGGTTTATCAATAATTACAATACCTATTGTTGTTCTGTTGTTAATTTATACGCTGGCACAAGGATCAACTACGGTAGATGGTTCTAATGCGAGTAGATGGATTAGAATACCAGTAGTAGGTTTTACTTTTCAGACTTCAGGTTTAGCTTTTGTAGTGTTAATGATTTATGTAGCACGGTATTTAGCAAAAATTAAAGATAAAAAGGTAGCGTTTAAAGAGACTATTCTTCCATTATGGTTGCCTGTAGGGGTTATTTTGGCGCTAATATTGCCTGCTAACTTTTCTACTACTGCAATTATCTTTTTTATGGTTTTTGTTTTGTGTTTTTTGGGTGGATATCCTTTACGTTACTTAGGAAGTATGGTTTTAGTAGGTGTAGTCTGTTTAGGAATGTTTGTGCTTACAGCCAAGGCGTTTCCAGACTTGTTTAATAATAGGGTGACTACTTGGGAAAATAGAATTAAAAGTTTTTTTGATGACGAAGTTACAGATGCCAATTACCAAGCAGAGCGGGCTAAAATGGCAATTGTTTCTGGAAAGGTATTTGGAGTAGGTGCAGGAAAGAGTGTAATGAAAAACTTCCTTCCTCAAAGTTCTTCGGATTTTATATTTGCAATTATAGTGGAAGAATATGGATTGTTGGGTGGTGTTTCATTAATGCTACTTTATATATTTTTATTATTTAGAATTGTAATTATTGCCAATGGAGCATCATCTGTGTTTGGTAAGTTATTGGTGCTTGCAGTAGGCTTGCCGATTGTTTTTCAAGCATTTATAAATATAGCTGTTGCAGTAGAGTTGTTTCCAGTTACAGGACAAACATTGCCATTAATTAGTAGTGGAGGATCGTCGGTGTGGATGACTTGTTTGGCAATAGGGATTGTACTAAGTGTAAGTGCAAAGCGAGAAGAAGAAAAGATAAACGAAGAAATAGAAGAAGAAGTTAACCCTTTAGAAGTATTAAGTGGGCAATTATAAATTTATAATATCAGGAGGAGGTACAGGTGGTCATATTTATCCAGCAATTGCAATTGCAGATGAATTGAAAAAACGCTACCCAAATGCAGCATTTTTGTTTGTAGGAGCAAAAGATAGGATGGAAATGGAGAAAGTTCCACAAGCTGGTTATGAGATTGAAGGCTTATGGATTAGCGGAATTCAAAGAAAACTGACACTTAAAAATTTACTTTTCCCGATTAAGCTTATTAATAGTTTATGGAGGTCTAGAAGTATTGTAAAAAGTTTTAAGCCTAATGTGGTTGTAGGAACTGGTGGGTTTGCAAGTGGACCATTATTAAAAATGGCATCTAGTAATGGTGTGTCGTGTGTATTGCAGGAACAAAATTCTTTTGCGGGAATAACAAATAAGTTGTTGGCGTCAAAAGCTAAAAAGATATGTGTTGCTTATGATGGAATGGAACAGTTTTTTCCTGCAAATAAAATTGTAAAAACTGGAAATCCAGTACGTGCAGATTTATTAGAGATAAGGTCAAAAAGAGAAGAAGCAATTTCCTTTTTCGATTTAGATAAAGATAAAAAAACAATCCTGGTTTTAGGAGGAAGCTTAGGAGCAAGAAGAGTGAATCAGTTAGTAGAGAAACAGCTTTCTTTTTTTGATAAACATGGTTTTCAGTTGCTTTGGCAATGTGGAAAACTGTATGAAAATGCTTACAAAGGGCATTCTGGAGATACAGTTAAGGTGTTGCCTTTTGTAAATAGGATGGATTTGGCTTATGCAGCAGCAGATATTGTTATTTCTAGGGCAGGAGCAGGCTCGGTTTCGGAGCTATCTATTGTTGGGAAACCAGTTTTGTTTATTCCTTCTCCTAATGTGGCAGAAGATCATCAAACTAAAAATGCAGAAGCAATTGTAAAAGAAAATGCAGCGGTAATGATTAAGGAAGCTAATCTTGATCAGGAGTTTGAATCTGTATTTGAAAATGAGTTTTTAGATTCAGAAAAGCTATTGACCTATGGTCAGCAGTTAAAAAAGCTTGCAAAACCTAATGCAACAGCAGAAATTGTTAACGAAATAGTAGCCTTGTTAAAATGAATATAAAAGAAATACATAGCGTGTATTTTGTTGGAATTGGAGGAATCGGAATGTCGGCTCTTGCCAAGTATTTTAAGCATATAGGTAAAGAAGTGGCTGGTTATGATAAAACAGAAACAGCCTTAACAAGAGATATGGTTAGCAAAGGTATTGCTATTCATTATGATGATGCTGTAGCTAATATTGGAACTCCGTTTTTAGATAAAAAACATACGTTAGTAGTGTATACGCCTGCTGTTCCTGTTAATAATTTGGAGTATTCCTATCTAAAAGATAATGATTTTGTTATAAAAAAAAGAGCAGAAGTTTTAGGTATTATAACTAAGGAGTCTTATTGTTTAGCAGTTGCAGGAACTCATGGTAAAACAACAACATCAGCAATATTGGCTCATATTTTAAAGGAGAATAATGTGTCTTTTACAGCTTTTTTAGGAGGAATATCAGAAGATTTTGATAGCAACTTTTATTATGGCGGTAAAGAGTTTACTGTGGTTGAAGCAGACGAATACGATAGATCCTTTTTACAATTATCACCAGATGTTGCATGTATTAATTCTATGGATGCTGATCATTTGGATATTTATGGAGAAAAAGAAGGGTTAACAACAGCGTTTGAGGAATTTAAAAGTAAAATAAGTCCTGATGGTAAGCTTTTTGTAAAGAGTGATTTAGCAATTACTGGTGATGCAACTTTTGGAATAAATGATAGTGCGGATTATTATATTAAAAACATAAAGGTTGAAGATGGAGGATATCGGTTTTCAATTGGTACTCCAAAAAAGCAAATTGATGGAGTTCGGTTTAATAAACCAGGACAGCATAATTTGCTAAATGGATTAGCAGCATTTACTATGGCATTAGAAGCAGGAGTTTCGGAAGATAATGCTTCCTTAGCTTTAGCAAGTTTTAAAGGCGTGCAAAGAAGGTTTTCTTATCAGGTTAAAAAAGAAAACCTTGTTTATATAGACGATTATGCACATCATCCTACAGAGCTTAGAGCAATGTATAATGCTGTAAGAGAGCTGTATCCTAATGATAAGGTGTTGGCTATTTTTCAGCCACATTTGTTTTCTAGGACAAAAGATTTTGTTGATGAATTTGCCGAAGTATTAAGTGATTTTGATGAAGTAGCATTATTAGCCATTTATCCGGCAAGAGAAAAGCCTGTTGCGGGTGTAAGTTCAGAGTGGTTATTAGAGAAAATGAATAATGCAAATAAAAAATTAATAAAAAAAGAGGATTTAGTAGCTGTAGTGTCAAATACAACAGCTAAAATTATCTTAACCATGGGTGCTGGGGATATTGGTGTTGAAGTAAAAAAAATAAAAGAAGTATTACTTGAAAAAAATTAACTGGAATATCGTTAAGTTGTTACTACTTAGTGTGGTAGTGGTGTTTTTGTTTGCATTTGCAAACAGCAGATCTATGGACAAAAACCTCTCAAGTTTGGATATTTCTTTTGCCGAAGGTGATGCTATTTTTATTACTCACAAAACGGTTAATAAATTGTTAATACAAAATCACGGAGATGTTACAAACATAGCTAAAGAAAAATTAGATTTGAATAGCGTAGAAAAAGCCCTGAATTCAAATCCAATGATTCGTAGTGCTCAAGTGTATCTAGCTGTAGATGGTGAGCTTAGTTCTAAAATAGAACAAAGAAAACCAATAGCGAGGGTAATGAGTACTGCATCGTTTTATATTGATGATGAAGGTAAGTCGATGCCTATTTCAAATGTTTTTACTGCAAGGGTGCCTTTAGTTACTGGTGCAATTGATAAAAATGATTTAAAATCGGTGTTTGAAGTGTTAACATATCTCTATAATGATGACTTTTTAAAAAAGAGCATTATTGGAGTTCATGTAGTAAATAAAAAATTTCAGCTTAAGCTTAGGCAATCAGATTTTGTGATTGACTTGGGTTATGCAAGAAATCTGAATACGAAGTTTAGCAATTTTAAAGCTTTCTATAAAAAAGTGTCAAAAGACAATACTTTAGGACGTTTTTCAAGAGTTAATTTGTTTTATAGCAATCAGGTAGTTTGTACCAAAAAATAAAAAGATGAGTCAAGGTAGATTAGCCGTAGGATTAGATATTGGAACCACAAAGATTGTGGCAATGATTGGTCGTGAAAATGAGTATGGTAAAATTGAAATTTTAGGCATTGGAAAGTCTAAAAGCCTTGGTGTACATAGAGGTGTTGTAAATAATATTACACAAACAATACAAAGTATTCAACAAGCGGTGACAGATGCTGAAGTTGATGCAGGACAAAAAATAGAGAAAGTTGTTGTAGGTATTGCGGGACAGCATATTAGAAGCTTACAACATAGTGATTATATTACAAGAGCAAATTCCGAAAAGGTAATTGACGAGGTAGATTTAGATAATTTATGTAGTCAGGTTTTTAAGCTGGTAATGCTACCTGGAGAAGAAATTATCCATGTATTGCCACAAAGTTATAAGGTAGACGGGCAATCAGAAATTAAAGAGCCTATAGGAATGTATGGTGGACGTTTAGAAGCCAATTTTCATGTAGTAGTAGGGCAGGTATCTTCCATAAAAAATATAGGAAGATGTATTAAGAGTGCAGGTTTAGAATTGTCTCATATTACATTAGAACCTTTAGCTTCTTCTAATGCGGTATTAAGTCAGGAAGAAAAAGAAGCTGGAATAGCGCTAATTGATATCGGTGGTGGTACTACCGATTTGGCAATTTTTAAAGATGGAATTATCCGTCATACAGCAGTAATTCCTTTTGGAGGAAATGTAATCACAGAAGATATAAAAGAAGGCTGTTCTATTATTGAAAAGCAAGCCGAACTATTGAAAATAAAATTTGGATCTGCTTGGCCAGGAGAGAATAAAGACAATGAGATTGTTTCTATTCCTGGACTTCGTGGTAGAGATCCTAAGGAAATTACCTTAAAGAATCTATCAAAAATAATACATGCTAGGGTTATCGAAATTGTAGAACAAGTCTATGTGGAGATAAAAAACTATGGGCATGAAGAGCAAAAAAAGAAACTAATTGGTGGAATTGTATTAACTGGTGGTGGAAGCCAATTAAAGCATTTAAAACAATTGGTAGAATATATTACAGGAATGGATACTAGAATTGGGTATCCAAATGAGCACTTGGCAGGAGATTCTGATCAAGAGATAGCAAGTCCAATCTATGCAACAGCAGTTGGTTTGGTAATGAATGCGTTAGAGAAAGATAGAAAAGAATTTTCGGTAATAAAGCAAGCTGAAGAAATAGCAGCAAAAGCCGATGAAGAATCAAAGTTAAAAAAAGAGGAAGCAGCAGCAGAATCAACTGATAAAGTTGAAGATAAAAAAGCTATTCCAACTAAAGAACGTAAATCTTTTTTTGATAAGTGGTCCGAGAAATTTAAAGATTTTTTAGATAACGCAGAATAAGGTAGCATATAAAGATAAGTACAGTAACTAGTAAGTAATAAAGACATGAGCACAGAATTTGAAAACATAGCCTTTGATTTGCCTAAGAATCGAAGTAACGTAATTAAAGTCATCGGTGTTGGTGGAGGAGGTAGTAATGCTATAAATCACATGTTCCAATCTGGAATTAATGGAGTTGATTTTGTAGTTTGTAATACTGATTCACAAGCACTACAAAATAGTCCCGTTCCTAATAAAATACAATTAGGAGTTTCACTAACCGAAGGGTTAGGTGCGGGCGCAAACCCAGAAGTGGGAGAGCAAGCGGCAATAGAAAGTCTTGAAGACTTGAAAAGAATGCTAGATACCAATACCAAAATGGTTTTTATAACCGCAGGTATGGGTGGTGGTACAGGAACTGGTGCGGCTCCTGTTATTGCTAAAATGGCTAAAGAAATGGAGATCCTAACTGTAGGGATTGTAACCATGCCTTTTCAGTTTGAAGGGAAAATGAGAAATGAACAATCTCAGCGTGGAATTGAAAAACTGAGACAAAATGTAGATTCTTTAATTGTTATCAATAATAATAAGCTTAGAGAAGTTTATGGAAATTTAGGCTTTAAAGCTGGGTTTTCTAAGGCAGATGAAGTATTAGCTACTGCTGCAAGAGGTATTGCAGAGGTAATAACACATCATTATACTCAAAATATTGATTTAAGAGATACCAGAACTGTACTTTCTAATAGTGGAACTGCAATAATGGGATCTGCTGAAGCTGCTGGTTCTGATAGAGCTAAAGAAGCAATTGTTAAAGCTTTAGATTCTCCTTTATTAAATGACAATAAAATTAGTGGTGCCAGAAATGTATTGTTACTTATTGTTTCTGGAGCTGAGGAAATTACTATTGACGAAATAGGAGAGATTAACGATTATATACAAACAGAAGCTGGTAATGGTGCTAACATTATTATGGGTGTTGGTGAGGACGAGAATTTAGGTGATTCTATAGCCGTTACTATTATAGCTACTGGTTTTGCTGCAGAGCAACAACATGAGATTGTTAATGTAGAAGCAAAAAAAATAATACATACTTTAGAAGGAGAGCAAAAAGCAGTTCAGGAATTATCACCAATTGGTGATGGTGTAGCTGAGCCTTTGTCAACAGCAAAGACTACAACTAAGGTTGAAGAAGTAAAAAAGCCAGAAGCAATTATTAGACATAGTTTAGTAGAGGAAGAAGCAGCCTTAGATTTGATACCTACTTCTGAATTGATTAAAAATATAAACGTTGTTTTTGAAGAGGTAAAAGATGTTGTGGTAGCTGCTCCTATAGAAGTAGTACCTGAGCAAATAGTGGAAGAGGATTTTGTTATTATTGATACTACGGAAATAATAAAAAATATTGATGTTGTAGCACCAGAAGAAGTTATTGCTGAAGAGGAAGAGAAAAATCAATTTTCTTTAAGTTTCGACATGCCTTTAGCTGCTAAAGAGTCTGAAACTGAACACGAAAATGTGATTACTTTTGACCTTTCTGATGAGAAGAAAACAAAGTTAAGAGATATAGAAGTAAAAGATCATATAGAGGTTGTTCCTGTTGTGGAATATTCTAATGAAGGGGAAACTAGATATAGTCTAGATGATTATATGGAGCTAGAATCTAAGCTTACTGCTGCAAAAGCGGTTAAAAAAGAGGAACCTGTTGAGAAAGAGTTGTTATTTGAAACTAAAACTTTGGAAACACCTGTAGAAGAGGTTGCTGATCCGGATTTGGACCCAATGAATAGTTCTATTGATACGATGTTGAAAAATAGAGCTGATGAAAGAAGGAAAAAACTAAAGGAATTTAATTATAAATTTCAAAGGAACAACGAGCAGGTAGATGAGATAGAGAAAGAACCAGCTTATAAAAGAATGGGTATTGATGTAACAAAGCGTTCTGAAGAGGAAGCTGGAGGATCAAGAACATCTGTTGGTGGTGATTCTAATGATGATATTCAATTGCGATCAAATAATTCTTTTTTACATGATAATGTAGATTAGGTATTAAGATATACTATAGGAAAGGGAAGACTTTTTATGCTTCCCTTTTTTTATGGATTAGAATTAAAACTGATATAAAATTTCTATATTCGCAATTCAAAATAAGCAGACATGGATTTACAGAAAAAGGTAATGGAACAAATGAAGGCAGCAATGAAAAGTAAAGACGCTGTTGCTTTAGAATCATTAAGAGCTATAAAATCTGCTTTGTTATTAGCAAAAACAGATGGAAGCGGTGCTGAAATGACTGCTGATGATGAAATAAAATTATTGCAACGTATGGTAAAGCAGCGTAAGGATAGCGCAGCAATATTTACAGAGCAAGGAAGAGCTGATTTGGCTGAACCAGAATTGGCACAAGCAAAGATTATTGAGACTTTTTTACCAACACAAATGAGTGCAGACGAAGTTGCTGCTGTAGTTGCAGAAGTTATAGCCAATACCGGAGCTGCAGGAATGAAAGATATGGGGAAAGTAATGGGAATGGTAAGCAAGCAATTAGCAGGCCAAGCCGACGGAAAAACAATATCTACACTAGTAAAACAAAAATTAGCCTAGCTAATTAATAATAATAATGGCCTCGTAGTTCAACTGAATAGAATATCAGATTTCGGCTCTGAGGGTTACAGGTTTGAATCCTGTCGAGGTCACTTAAAGCAGAAAGCTCATTCCTTTTGGAATGAGTTTTTTTTATTTCATAAAATAGCTGAAGCCCTAGCTTCAAAGCTATTTTATGAAATAAAAAAAGCAAGGTTGAAAACCTTGAGCTTTGTATTTTCAGGAGTGGGTTCTAAGGATCTGTAATCCTGTAAATATTACTTTAGTACAAAAGCTGAAGCCCTAGCTTCAAAGTTATTTTATGAAATAAAAAAAGCAAGGTTTAAAACCTTGAGCTTTGTATTTTCAGGAGTGGGTTCTAGGGATCTGCAATCCTGTAAATATTACTTTAGTACAAAAGCTGAAGCCCTAGCTTCAAAGTTATTTTATGAAATAAAAAAAGCAAGGTTGAAGATCAATAATATTAAAAAAAAATAATTATTATCATTTTTTTCATTGATAAAAAACGAAATCAACAAAGGAGATTCATAAATACCACTAAAACAATAACAAATAATGCGCTAAACAAAAAAATCTAGTCTGACTATATTCTGTCTAAATTTATTGTTCATTCCATAAATTATAGGAACTCGCTGCGCTCAAACAGCCTATAATTTTATATGGAATTTTACTGCAAATTTCACGACAGAATTTAGATATGACGTTAAAGAGAGTATCATTCAAAAGGAACTTATTGTTGTTTTAGTAAATACTTGTTTTCATTTGTTTTAAGGTGTAGAGTGTTAGTGATGTGTGCCAAAAAAGCGAAATCGAGGAAGGAGATTCACGAAATCTTAAACAAATAATTATTATCATTTTTTTCATTGATAAAAAAACGAAACAAAAAAATCTAGTCTGACTATATTCTGTCTAAATTTATTGTTCATTCCATAAATTATAGGAACTCGCTGCGCTCAAACAGCCTATAATTTTATATGGAATTTTACTGCAAATTTCACGACAGAATTTAGATATGACGTTAAAGACAGTATCATTCAAAAGAAACCAATTTTACTTTCTTATCTCTTTAATGTCTATAAAAAAAAGGGAGTTAAATAGTTTGTGAAAAAAAAAGTTTAGGACAGGATTGACTGAAAACCTTGAGCTTTGTATTTTTAGGAGGGGGTTCTAAGGATATTTAATCCTGTAGCAACTGTATTAGTTAAAGAAGCTGAAGCCTAGCTTCAAAGCTTGTTTATTAAATAAAAAAGCAAAGGTTGAAAACCTTGTGCTTTATATCTCTAAGAGGGAAGTGTAAGAGAATTTCTTTTTGTGTTTTGCTATTTATATAAAACAAAAGCTTTTATAGGGCAATAAGCACAGTAGGTTTTTTGATGGAAGAAAGTATTTAATTGTAAGCATATATTAATAGAATACTATGGTATGGAATTTAGCTTTATATAATGTTCGGATTTAGTACCAAACTGTGCTCTTACAAACTGTTTTATGATTACTTTTTGTTTGATTAGGTTTTTAAATACCGTTTGTCTTTTTGCAGTAATGGGTTTTAGCTTTGCAATTTCTTTTTCTGCTGTACTATTTGTATTTTCTATTTCTAAATGCAATGCCTTTAGTGCTGCAATTGTAATTAAAGTATTAGGTGGATTGTACTCCTTACCTAGACTTTCTAAAGTGGTTATAATAGTACCAAGATCTGTCCATCGGCTACCAAAGGTTTTTTCTACTTGACTAATTCTTTTAGTGGTCTTATCGGTCGCTGATGGCTTTACGTATTTAGAAGTTCCTCTTATATGACGTATAAGTTTGCTAATACGGATGTGATGTATGTCTTCTTTGCCTTTTAGTGCAAATACAAACTTGTTTATGGAAGATAGCCTTGAGGATAGGGATTCTGGTTTATCATCATATAGGCCTTGTCTTTTGTTGATTTGCTTTTTTGTGATAATGTCTTGTTTTTCATAATTAACCATTATGATATTTGCTGATTTAACATTTTTTTGGAGCTCGGGTAATCCAGCAAACTTTGTTGGGGCTATATAGCCTGGTATTAGCGCTAAGTTTTCGCTAAATTTTTTAATCTGTGCTAGTATACTAGCGTACGATTGTCTTGATTTTGATGACATATTCTTAATTTTAAGATTTATACGGTTCAAATTTATAATAATATTCTCTATGTGAAATAAGAAAAACCCTACAATGTTGTGAAATCATACTATATTGTTGTATATAATTGCTATGTTGTGGTGTGGAGCGTTGATTATTAGGTAGTTGTGTTGTGGGTAAGGTGTTTTTTTCTTAATAGATACTCCAATTATTGCCCTAGCAACTACAATTATTGGCAAGGATAGACATATTATTGGCAAGGTAACTGCAATTATCGGCAAGGCAAGACATATTATTGTTATGGTAAGGCAAATTATTGGCAAGGCAACTAAAATTGTTGACAAGGAAACTAAAATTGTTGACAAGGAAACTACTATTATTGGTCTAGCAACTTGTATTATTGGATTAGCAAGGTCTATTAATACTTTAGCAAGGCATAATTTTGTTATGCTATGTATTTTATTACTGACATTATTTTTCTATAGTATTAATGTATATTGTCTGTATGTTTTTTATATTTGGGTGACTATAGGAGAAATAATCCCTATATGGTGTTTATTTCTAAGTTGGCAATAATTAAAAAAAAACAGAAGAAATGAAAGTATTTATAAGTTGGTCAGGTAACAAAAGTCATAAAGTTGCTTTGGTATATAGAGATTGGCTACCTTCAGTTATTCAAACAATCGAGCCATATGTTTCCTCAGAAGACATTGATAAAGGAGCAAGATGGAGTACTGATATTGCAACGGAATTAGAAGATTCAACTTTTGGAATACTGTGTGTTACTAATGAAAATTTGAATGCACCTTGGCTTGCTTTTGAAGCAGGTGCTCTATCTAAAACTATGGATAAAGCCTTTGTTAGTCCTTTTCTTTTTGATATAAAAAGGTCAGAAGTTGATGGACCAATTTTACAATTTCAATCAACCATTTTTCAAAAGGAAGACATTAAGAAACTTGTTAAAACTCTGAATAAAGCCTGTGGTGAACAATCTATTACTGATGCACGTTTAGAAAAAGCATTTGAAGTTTGGTTTCCTACTTTAGAAGAAGAATTGAACAAACTCAAGGACATTGCTGATGAACCTAAAAAATCTGATGAACAAAATGGATATTCATCCGAGATTTTAGAAGAGATTTTAGATTTATCCAGAAATAATCAAAAACTTTTACGAAATCCTGACCCCAAATTAACCGAATCGATAGAAAATATAAGTCAGAATATCAAAGAACAAAGGAATTATATGCGTCATAACTCTGATGCAGATGTTAAAAGAATGTCAAGGAAATTTCATCCAATGATGATTGAAGAATTAATGCATATGATGCCTAAATCAAAATCAAATCATTACGGATTTCTAATTGCTTTAAGTTTATTTAGAAATGATTTTCCTTGGATTTATGATGCAGGAAAAGAACTTGTTGATATTTTAAAATCAAAGTCCAGTAAAACGAGTAAAAGAGAAGCAGTTTCTGAATTTAAACAGTTAATGGAAATAACAACTGAACATCCTATGATGAGAGAAATGTCTGGAATGCGAAAGGAATCTCGAATGTATATGCGGGAAATACCTCATATGATGATGCGATTTATCGATAAAATTGATGAAGAGTAACTATTGCCAATAAAGTATATACTTAATGCTTGAGGTCAGTGTTTAACCTAAGTTCAGGCATAGTTATAAAGTCCGCAAAATTTTCAATTTTGCGTTAAAATCGGAAAGAACAATTTAAAAATTTGGCTAAGTGCTTAACCGAAAATTATTGTATTTTCAATCAGCACTAAGTATATACAAACCGTTGTAGTGCATTTGAGAAACAAAACTTATGACAAGAGAAGAAGCCCAAAATACTTGGGAAAAAATAGTCGATTTAGGATTCACGGATTATAATAAATTGACTCGGCAACAGAGAGTATGGTTTAATGTTGAACCCTTGACAACTGACGGATTATGGGACCATTATATGAATCACGGAGCGGACAAAAATGCTGATACAATTGCGGATTTGGAATATCTGAATTTTAATTCGGTTGCAAACCAATTACGTGAATTCAATAAAACCTATTTCCCAAATGGAGTTCCTGAAGGACCTGATGTAAGACAAGGACAGTTTGACAAATTTGATGAAGACGAACTGGAAGATGTTATTGAGGAAATGGATGATAAATTTTGGAAAGTATCAGACGAATTAGAAAATACTCTGATGAAACACATAAATAATAGTGGAATTGGAAAATAAAAAACGCACTACAATAACTAAGCGTTCGTGTGGTCGGTACGACCCCAACATGAACGCCGTGTTGACTGGCTCACAGACGTTTTTTTAGTAAAGCCGAGTAACGTAGTGGTAATAATTAATAAGCCATTTGTAATGCGCTTAAACATGAATAGCATATAGTAATGGGTAGAGATAACATTGTAATAGGTACTTCTTACAAACGGATGCTAAATGTGATTTTATTTTTGACTTAGGTTTTTAAGTATTGTCAACACTGGTTTTAAGCACATTATTGTTCTTGTATGTTTTGCTGTAGTATTAGTACATATCTTCTGTATGTTTTTTATATTTGGGTAGTTATAAGAGAGATGAATACTATATGGTGTTTATTTCTAAGTTACATACCATTAAAAACAAAATATGAGACAATTAATATTAACGATAACATTTCTATTTTCTTCAATATTTATATTCGCGCAAAATACTGTTGAAGATTATGTAAAAGAAGGAATTAAATTTCACGATAATAGAGAATATGACAAAGCAATAATAGAATACAATAAAGCACTTGAATTAGATCCTAAATCAACACTTATTAATTATGAAATATCTTTGAGCTACTTCTCAAAAGGGAATTATAAAGAAGCTATTAAATATTCAGACTTTGTTTTAAAGCAAAAAGAAAATCATATGTTACAGGCGTATCTTACAAAAGGTTCAGCTTTAGATATGCTAGGAAAAACAAAGGAATCAATAAAATTATTCGAAAAAGCTATAAAGCAAAAAGAGAATCACTACTTACTTAATTATAATTTAGGTTTAAATTATTACAAGTTAGGTAACTTAGATAAAGCCGAAGAAAATGTAATTAGAGCTATCGAATTAAACTCAAATCACTCAAGTAGTCATTTGATGTTAGCAAATATTCATAATCAAAAGGGAAACTCTGTCCAGACATTATTAGCAACACATTATTTTCTGTTTTTAGAACCAAACGGTAAAAGGTCTGAAGAAGCTTATCAAATGTTGCAAAATAATTTTGGTGGAAACGTATCAAAAAATTCAAATAAACCAAATACAATAAATATAATGCTATCACCAAATAATGATAGACAATTTGGTGCTGCAGAATTAATGATTTCAATGCTGGAAGCTTCTAAATCTATAGAGGAAAATGAAGGGAAAACTGAAGACGAAATGTTTATTAAAAATACAGAATCATTTTTTAAAGTACTAGGAGAGTTGAAGAAAAAGAAAAACAAAGAAATCTGGTGGACTTTTTATACAACATTCTTTTATGATTTGGCAAAAAGTGAGCATTTGGAAACATATTGCAATTACATTATACAAATCGCGAATGAAAGCTCACAGAAATGGTTAACAGAGAATAATACTAAGTTAACAGAATTTGACACTTGGTTGAAAAGTAAATAATAATGGTATGTAACAATGTATCCTATGTAAAGCCTTAATCGAGTACTCTAAAGTTAATATTTTAGTTGCAATTAGTTCCTGATGTTGGTTTTTGGGGTGTTGCATTGTAGATGATTGCTTTTGGTGCTGTTTTTAAGTACTGTATTAATTGTATGTTTTTCTATAGTATTAGTACATATAATCTGTATGTTTTTTATATTTGGGTAGCTATAGGAGAGATGAATGTTATGTGGCATTTATTAACTAGTTGAACCAATACGAAAAACGAAATTTGAATGAAAAAATACTCATTAATATTATTGATTTCAACTCTATCTTTTAGTTGTTCAGGACAAATCAATAAATCAAGAAAGACGGAATCTAAAGGAGTTTTAGATTCAATTATTTCTATTACTAAAACACATTCGATTTATAATGATAATGTTGATTGGTCAAAATTAGAGAAAAGAGTTTATGATAAGTTTATTGATTCAGATTCTATCTCATCTATTATTGAACCAGTCAAATATTTGTTATCAGAGCTTAAAGATTTTCACGGCTTCTTTACTGTAATTGATAAACAATATAAGGCCAATGGAGAAAAACTACGTAAAGTACCTTATGATAACTCAAGTAAAGTATATAAAGATGAAATCAACGAAATTTATAAAAAATCGATTCAGAGTAAAATAATTAATGGCCGAATACTTGAAGATTCTACTGCTTATATAGAAATTCCTATGGTACTAAACTATACCAATGACCAAGAGATAAATATTGAATATGCTCTAAAAATAAGAAAAAAGATAATTGAACTTAATAAACATAACCCAAAAGGCTATATAATAGATTTAAGAAGGAATCTTGGAGGAACTGTTTTTCCTATGCTTGCTGGTCTTGGAGAATTATTTAATGATATAAGTTTAGGAGGAATGACTAAAGATGGTAAGGAGTTTTCTAATCAATGGTATCTTAAAGACGGAAATATATATATGGAAGAAGATAATTTAATTCCAAACTTACCAAATACGACTTGTAATTGTGATATAACAAAAGTAAATAAAAAAGTAGCTGTTCTAATAGGAAGATATACAGCAAGTTCGGGAGAATTGGTTGCGTCATCTCTTAAAAGTCAGAAAAATGTGATGTTATTTGGTGAGCAAACAATGGGAATGAGTACAACAACTGGATGGTTTCTCATTAGTCCCAATGTAACTATCAATCCAGCTACAAGTTACTATATGAGTATTGATAAAACGGCTCATATAGATGGTGTCATTCCAGATATAATAATTGAAGAAAATTTCGATTATAAAAATCCTACAATTGGCCATGTACTTGAAAAAGCAAAAAAATGGATAAGTGAATAAGTACTGGCTAGGACAAGCCGTTTAAAAAACGTTGTACAACATTTAACACACACTAAAATTGAAGTCAGAAAAGGAAAAATTTGGATTTGTCTATGTTGAGAATGACGGAACAGTACGTGAATTAGATAAAGATGAAATTGAATATCTGCAAACGGAATTTCAATCAGGTGATGGAGCAAGACCTTACGTCAAGAGTAGTTATGATCAACTAACACCTGATAAAAAGATTTTAGGTTTTCTTCATAGAAATAAAGTCCCAAAAGAAATCGAAATAATAAATACTAACTTAAGGTACGCAGAAATGAGATTCCCGATTGGTATTTATGATTCGAATAAAGCAATTGAATTACCAGTCGGAATTTATAGCATTAAAGTTCTAGGTGGTTGGAGTGTTTCTATCGGAAACTTTTCAATAGAATTAAGGAACAAAGAAAATGGAAAAGTAATTAAGCCAAAAGCTGCGAATTGGAGAATTCAATCATATGAGTTTGGAGAAAGGGCAAAAAAAATAATGACTCTTGATATTCCAGAACGTGGAGTTTATTTTATTGATTTCAAAAACCAAAAGGGTTTGAAAATTAGACCTTCTAATTTGTTTTTCATTCGGTTATTTGAAAAGGAACTACCAAATGAAAAGTTGGAAATTTGGATTGGATGAAAATAAAAAACGTTGTTCAACAATGGCGGGTGTGTAACGCCATAATATAGTACTGTAAAGTTAATATTTTAGTTGCAATTAGCTCTTGATGTTGATTTTTGGGGTGTTGAATTGTTTATGATTGCTTCTTGGTGTGTTTTTAAGTATTATATTGATTGTATGTTTTGCTGTAGTATTAGCATATATTATCTGTATGTTTTTTATATTTGGGTAGTTATAAGAGAGATGAATGCTATGCGGCGTTTATTAATTAGTCGGCAACAATAAAATAAAAATAAAAATGAACGGAATAACATTCATTGAGAATTTTATTGATAATCCAACCGAATTGTTTCATAAACTAAAAAACAATGTTGAATGGGACGAAAGAATGTCTGCTCGAAAAACTGCAAGTTATGGAAAAGTGTATAACTATTCTCAAATAAGTTATCCTTTCCGAGAATTTACCGTTGAACTGAATACAATTATTGAATCAATTAATAATACACTTAATTTCAAGCCAAATAATTGCTTGATTAATTATTATTTGGATGGAAAATCTAAAATGGGATTTCATTCAGACCAAATTGACATATTACACGAAAGCACAGGAGTTGGAATAGTATCAATCGGAGAAACTCGAATTTTAAGGTTTAGAAATATTGAGAACAGAGAGTTAATAAAGGATTTTGAACTTCCATCTGGCTCGTTTATTTATATGACAGCCGAAATTCAAGACGAGTGGCAACACGCAATTCCAAAATCAGAAACCGAAAATGGACGAATGAGTTTGACATTTAGAAAAATGAAATAATTGTGGCCGACATAAAGACTTTAATAAAAGATAAGTTTGTTCCAATTCTTTGCTTATTGAGAAAAGAAATGCTTCCAACAATGGCAACAATAAATCAATTTGAAAAAGCTAACAAGAATACTCGTGAAATCAAAAAATACATAAATTGGACTCAAAACAAAAATGAAATAGTGACTTATAATGGTTATGGAATGTTTGAATTAGAAATTCCAGCAAACTTTGACTTTCTAATTGATTTAAATGACCCAAATGGAGGTATTGAAATTAAGTCTACTATTAAACAAACTATGTGGAATGGAATGCTTCCTTTAAACATTATAAACCTTGGATATAAAACATCTTGCGTAATCGAATTTGAACGTGGAATTCCAGAAAGGTTGAAAGAGTTAGAATATTACGATAAATCTGATTTTAAATTGAGGTTTGCTCTTTGAAATAAGGCTCACAAGGAAATTATATTAAATGATAGAAAAACTGTGACTAACCATGGCTTCTATGTAAAGCCTTAATCAAGTGCTGTAAAGTTAATATTTTAATTGCAATTATTTCCTGATGTTGATTTTGTGATGTGGAGTTGTTGATGATTGCTTTTAAGTACTGTATTGATTGTGATTGTATGTTTTACTGCAGTATTAGTATATATTATCTGTATGTTTTTTATATTTGGGTAGATTTAGGAGAAAAGGCTACAATGTGGTGTTTATTAATTAGTTGTATATAATTTAATAAAAAACCTAGTAATGAAAAAGACTTTTTTATTTCTGTTGATAATAGTATCATTTTCTTGTCAAGATGATATAAGGAATAAAAAATTTAGAAATTCAAATTATGTCTTTCATCAAGAAGATGGAAAAGAAGGGAAATGGGTAAAAGTGGTCGCTAATTCAGAAATGGATTTCTCTAAATCAAAAGCCACATATTTTTTTGATAATGGAAATCGTTATGCCGAATTAACTGTTTTGGATGGTTTCCCAAATAGAATTTCTAGATTTTATGATACAGATGGCAATCTCAAATTAATTGAAAAGTATTTAAACGATTCACTTGTTTCTGAGAAATATTTAGATGGTCATTATAAAGCGTACTATTCAAATAAGGGAAATTTAAAGTTTGAGGGTGATATAGAGAAAAACATAAAAGAGGGCACATGGGTTTATTATAAAGAAGATGGTGAAACTGTAAAATATGCAATTCCCTTTGTTGAAAATTTGGCTAACGGACTTCGTAATGACTATTATGATACAGGAGATCTTAAGGTTTCCATCTATTATAAAGGAGGGAAAAAGAATGGAAAAGCTATCCATTATTATAAAAACAAGCAGATTAAAGAAAGTAAAACTTACAGAAACAATGTAGAGTATGGTAAGGTTCGTAAATATTATGAAGAAGGTTCAATTAAATATTCCGGAAATTATTGGAATGGAAAAGAAATAGATACCTGTAGGAGATATTACCCAAATGGAACTCTCAAAAAAATATTTATTTGTGTCTCTGATACTTTAAATAACCATTTCGAAGGAAAATTACATAGTTATTATCCATCTGGCATTTCAAAAGCATATATGGAATTAACAAACTACAAATTAAATGGAATAGCTAAGACCTACAATGAAGATGGAAAATTAACTGAATATTGGACAACCGATAATGATGAAACAACAGGAGCATTTGCAGAATATTACGATAATGGAAAAGCAAAAATCATTGGAAATTACAAATCAGGGTACTATGATAAAGAAATAAAATATTATAATAAAAATGGTGTTTTAACTAAAACAGTAAATTACCAAGAGGGTACAGCTTTAGATTCCATAACGTATTAAAAACAACGGCTAAACAGAACGCAGTAAAACTACACACAATAACTAAGCGTTCGTGTGGTCGGTACCCCTCAGCATAAACACAGTGTTGACTGAACTGAGTGAAATGTAATTGGGAAATTGCTGTGGGTTTTAGGTAAATGCTATTGTGCTTAGAATCTTCTTTTAGAGTCTTTTTGGTAAAGAAATACTGTTTGGAGATTGCTTTGACTAATGCTTTGTAATGATGGGAAAAGGAAGATAACTCATTACTACTTGGTGAGCATAACACTTGTTACCGATAAATATGATTGTAAATTAATATTAATACTTAGATTTGTAGAGCAAGAGTCGTGTTATAAGAAACTATCAAGCAGGTTCTGTAATAGGTTTTTAGGGTAAAATTATCTTTACCTATTCAATATCAAATCTGTTAGCTGTAATTTAAAAAACATCTAAAATTAAATGGAGTTACCTAAATTTAAATATAGTCCGAATGCTTATAAATTGGATTTATTCGATAAGGTTGAAGGAACTTGTTCTATATGTGAGCAAAAAAGAAATTTAAAATATAACAGTTCCTTTTATAGCGTTGATGAGCCTGAATATATTTGTCCTTGGTGCATTGTAAACGGAAAAGCTTCTGAAAAATATGACGGTGAATTTAATGATTATTGTGGAGTTGAAGGGGTTTCTCCAGACCCAAATAAATCAGAACCCACTATCCCGAAAGAACAATTATTAGAAGTATGCTGTAAAACGCCAAGTTATTCTTCTTGGCAACAAGAACAATGGTTATCTCATTGTAACGAACCTTGCGCATTTGTAGGATATGCTGATGCTAAAACCATAGCCCCAATACTTGAAGAGCTTAAAGATGATATAGAAAATAAGATAGGGTTTGATTCTAATTATATTAAAGAATATCTCTCCAAAGATGGACATTTAGTTGGATATTTATTTAAGTGCGTGAAATGCAACAAACACAGATTGCATGCAGATTGTGATTAAAAAAAACTACTGTCAATGGCATGCAGATGGTCTCCTGCTCGTGAAGTCGTCAGGCTTGTTGGCGTGATAAATAGAAGTAGATTGCTTCGTGCTTCGGGATGACAATGAGAATTAAAAAACGGAACATACCTTTTATCAATAATATGGGGTTTGTGTTTAGACATCCGTTAGCAATCATAAAAAAAACTAAGGAATTGGAAAAGATATTAATAATAGGAGGTACAAATTTTATTGGACGCAATTTAGTTGAACAATTAAAGGATGATGGTAAATTTGAATTAACATTACTTAATAGAGGTATTACTAATGTTAATTTATTTCCGGATGTAAAAAAAATAAAAGGGGATAGAAACGCAAAGGAGGTAGCTGAACTTGTAAAGGGGAATTGGGATTATATTATTGATTTATCTTGCTACTTTCCAAAATCGTTGGAATATATACTAAGTTCGGTATCTAGTGATTTAAAAAAGTACATATTTATTTCAACGGTTTCTGTATATGAGGACGAAGACCAAAGATTAAAAGATGAATCGGCAAGAACGCAATTGTTTACAAAAGATATTTATGATGACCATACACCAGAAACGTATGGAAAAAGGAAAGTTGCTTGCGAGGCGTTATTAAAATTAAGCGGAGTTAATTATACAATTTTTAGACCTGCATTAGTATATGGAAAATATGATAATACGGATAGGTTTTATTATTGGTTACATCAGGTTAAAAAATACAAAAACGTAGTATTGCCTAATAATGGAGTCCAAAATATCTCATTAACATATGTGCAAGATTTAATAAATTTAATAGTTTTATCTATCGATGGAAGTGAGGATAGAAATATTTACAATAGTATTAGTCACCCTGAAATAAATATCGCAGAGATTATAGCTATTGCAAGTAAAGTGTTGGGGAAATCACCTAAAAGAATAAACGTATCTGGTAAATATTTGTTGGCTAATAATATAGCTGAATGGACGGGAATGCCATTATGGATAAATTCTAATTATGATACTCAAGACAATAAGAAAATACAGAAGGCATATAACTTGGAGATAGTCCAGTTAGAAGAGAGTATTAAAGCTACAATTGGGTATTATCAAGATATGAATTGGTACGAACCAAAATATGGTATGACAAGAATAAAGCAGTTAGAATTGATGAATGGTTGTAAAGAATAAAAAGAAGATTTAGTATAACTAATACTTGTGTGATTGGTAGGTTTCAGCATAATTATGTTAGATCCTAAATTAAGTAAAATAACATTACCTAAATGCATAGGGGAGGAGGTACTATTGTATTTGTGAATCTTCTTTTTTTGAAGTTCTTTCTCTGGTACTCGCCTAAGAAAAATGGTTAGTAGTGATAATACTTAGAAGAGTGTATATAACGCAATTAAAGTAATATATAGTAACAGTATAGGCAATACGATAACTAGTAGTTGTAGATAATCAAAGAAATATGGCAACAGATGGAACTAAAATAATTGACGGTGATACAGCTCACGATACATATTGGGGAATTATGAACCTTTATGATAGTGGTGCTGAATTGGAAATGATTCTGAATGAGATTCCCCTAGTACAAGAAGAATACTTTGATGATTTTGATAACGAAACTTATGTGACTAGTTGTGGGCTAGCATATTGGGAATTGGGTATAATGACTGCCGAAAGAATTGGATATATTAAGGAGATAATTAGTAAAGATATTTGAATAAAATTGAGAAAACAAATGAAAAGGTAAGAAAGCGAAAAAAGTACAGAAAAGTAACCAACTTCATTTTTAGCGAAAATGCTGTACTAACTTTTAAATTATCAAATAATGAATATGCAGTAACGTGTTGTGTTAAAATTGACCAGTATCGTGGAAGCTGTAATTATTGGTTTGTACCAATTACTTATAAGTCAACTACAAAGCCGACAATTGAAGAGGTAATGGAATCCGAAATCTTAGGAAGAACTATTGGAAGTAGCTTTAGTAGAGAACAAACACAAGCATCTCAGCCAGGAATTGAAAAAGTTTGGAACTATGTTGGAGGGAAACCAAATTTCTGCTTTGGTTTTGCTATTCAAGGAATTGAACATAAATATTTACTTACGATTAAAGATAAATTCGAAAAGATTGGAGAATTAAATATTTTAGAAGGACTTAAAAAAGTAGGCTCTTTTGGATATGAAAATACATATAAGCGGTATGATGAGACATACACTGAATTGGATAATCAAATTAAAATATTTGGTTATAAAAAATACCCGATTAAGATTGTCATTAATGAATAAAAAAGCCCATAATACTGTGTATTAAATCATAACAATCTACATTTTATAGACTGGACAATTATATGACATTAGAAACAAAACAAAATGAATGAAACAAGACGAGAATACCTCAAACGAATAAATTTCGTCTTGGATTTTATTGAAAAGAACCTTGATGCTGACTTATCGCTTGAGTATTTAGCAGAAAAGGCTAATTATTCTGCTTACCATTTTCATAGAGTTTTTTTAACAGTAGTTAATGAAAGATTAAATGAATTTATCAATAGAAAACGGATTGAACGTATTGCATCAATTCTACTAGTGGATCCAAATATTACTTTAAAAGATGTAGCTTATAAATATGGATTCAATAGCGATAATTCTTTTTCAAGAGCATTTAAAAAGTACTATGGTGTTAGTCCAACTAAATTTAAATCTGAAGGAAAAAAATTACTTAGCAAGATTGGTATAGAGCCTTTCTCATCCGAAAAATACATTTGTTCCATTGATAATATTAAACAATGGATTATAATGGATACACAATTAGCAATAAAAGAACTTCCAGAATTAAAGCTTGCTAGTATATCTCATATTGGAGATTTTGATAAAGCTGGTAATATGTTTCAAAAATTAATGGAATGGGGACATCGAAAAAAGGTATTGACAACTTCAAACTTCAAAGCAATTACTATTTATCACGATAACCCTAACGTTACTCAAAGTTCGAAATTGAGATTCAGCACTTGTGTAACCATTAGTGAGAACATTAGTGCAGATGGAGAAATTAGACAAATAAATTTAAAAAAAGGAATTTATGCAGTTGGTCATTTTGAAATTAAAGCAGAAGAAATTTCAAAGGCGTGGAAGAATATGTGCATCTGGGTCATTGAAAATGGCTATGAATTTAGAGATGGGGACTATTTTGAAGTGTATTATAATGACCACAGAACACATCCTGAGCAAAAATTTATATTAGAGATTTGTATTCCACTTGAAAGAAAGGACAACATTAAAATTGAAGAAACGAACAATGTAGATTTTTTAGATTACAAGCAACAAAATAATCAATGTGAAGAAAATTTAGATTATCATCAATTGATAAACTATATGAAAGAGTTAAGGACATTTTTTGATAAAGAATATGATACCTATTTTAAACTTGGGAATATTTACCAAGGAAATCCTGATTTCTCCTATTTTTCCCTAACAACGGAAGAATTGAAAAAACAAAAACTTAAGTTTGTTATTGTCTTAGATCACAAGGCGTTATGTTTTTCGATTTGCTTATCTGGTCAAAATAAAAGTATTCGAAAAAAGTATTGGAATATTTTTAGAGATAGTGATTGGAACAAATATCATTTGGCAGAATCAATTGATGATAGTTTGTCAATTATTGACCAAACCATTGTGGAAGAGCCTGATTTTAGCAATAAAATAAATTTGACAGAACAGATTGAAAAAGAATCATTAAAATTTATAAACAAAATTAAAGAGATATTTGAATGATAAAAAAACATCCACACAACAATAGCTCCTGTTTGAAGCCTTAACTGAGTACTGTAAAGTTAATATTTTAGTAGCAATTACCTTTTGATGTTGATTTTTGGTCATGAATTGTTGATGATTGCTTCTGAGATGTTTTTAAGTACTGTATTAATTATGATTGTATGTTTTACTGAAGTATTAGTATATATCTTCTGTATGTTTTTTATATTTGGGTAGCTAGAGGAGAGGAACTACTATGTGGTGTTTGTTAGCTGGTTAGGCAACATTTAAGGAATACCATGAAAATAGAAAGAAAATTTGGAGAGTTAGAATATATAACAATAGAAAACCAAACAACTAGTTTTCCAAAACATTTTCACGAAACATTTTGTATTTCACTTATTCATAAAGGAATTGAACAAATTGATTTTGAAAATCAAAGTTTATTTACTGAAGCTGGCAGTATATCAATCACTAATCCTTATGAAATACACTCTAATCCGATAATAGATACTGATACTTATCTCAATTTCGATACTATATACATACCAAATAGTGTAATGAAATATGTTTTGAACGGAGAAAACATCAAATTTTTAAATAGGAAAATAACTAGTAAAAAAGTTAATAAATTGTTTTTAGAACTAAAAAGCGCTTTGGACACTAAAAATGATGAAATAATCGAATTTTACCTTTCTCAATTTGTTAATACTCTAAAACCTTATTCGCACGAAAATATACAAGAGTATTCAGAATTAAATTTTGATAAGTTCAGTCAGATCAATGAGCATATTGAAAATCATATCCACAATAAATTTTGCTTAAATGAATTATCAAAAAAGGCAAGTATCAATAAATTTGGATTTGCCAAAAAGTTCAAAGCATTTACAGGAATGACTCCAATGAATTATATCTTAATGAGAAAAATATTTTCAAGCAAAAAGTTAATTGATTCAAAATCAGAATTTACCGATATAGCATATCTATATAATTTTACCGATTTGGCACATTTTTCTAAAACCTTTAAACGTTTTATTGGAATTTCACCAAAGAAATATAAAGAAAGTGTAATTGGAAAAACAAAATAACCAATATTATACAAGTAGTTACAATCTCTTAAAATTACATTTGGAAAAAACAGCAACCAAATGAATAAAGTAAGCTACTTATCTCTTTTCTTTTTTATTATATCAAACATTATATTTTCTCAATCCATTGATGACTCTTTTTCGCAAAAAAAAATGCAAAAAGATTTAGAAGTATTTAAAAACATACGCTTAAAAGCTAACTCGGGACTTTTTAAATACAGAACAAAAAAACAAATTGATAGCATTTATAATTGGGCAGATAAAGAAGTTCAAAAATCATCTACTTATCGAGATTTCTTTAATATTATATGCCAACTAACAGATTTTGAGGGTAGTTTACACAATGACACTTATTTGCAAGAAAAACAATCTCAATCTATAAAAAAAGAAAAAGATGGCTACTTTCCATTTCCTATAAAATGGGTTGATGGAAAATGGATAATTAATTACAATAAAGGAGAGATTCCATTAGGTTCAGAAATAATAGCAATCAACAATGAAAAATTTGAGAGTATTATAGTAAATCTATACAAATATTACACTACTGATGGAGTAAACAAAACAGGAAAACGAATAGGAATAGAGTATAGTTTTAGCAAATATTATCGTTTAAATTATGGGCGGAAGAATCAATTTATAATTGAATATAAAACAAGAGATTCAAATGAAATCAAAAAAGCAACTCTTAAATGCATTGCTAATAGAGATTACTATAAAAATGTAGACAATAGATATTCAAAACCTTTTGATGAGGTAAACTATAAAGATTGGGAAGAAGAGGAAAGCTATAATTATAAATCTATTGACAAAGAAACAGGCCTTCTAACTATAAATAGTTTTTCTATGGGCAATGAAAATGCCCCAGAACATTTAAAATACGTTTCATTTTTAGATAGCATTTTCTCTTCCATCCAGAAAAATAATATTAAAAACTTAATAGTTGATGTTCGTTATAATGGAGGAGGGACAGACCCAAATGATTTGGTTTCCTATTCATATTTAACTAATCGAAATTTTTCAGAAAATAAACAAGCTTGGATTAGTTTCAATAAAATTCCTTACTTGAAGTATATTGAATCTAATATTCCTTCTTTTTTAAGACCTCTAGGTGTAGGTAAATATAATAGAGAATTCCAAAAAGAATTTCCAAAAGAAGAAAATAAAAGATTTTACCAAAATTCATCAAGTAGCGACCACAAAATTAGACCACCAAATAAGAATGCTTTTAAAAAGAATATTTATTTATTAATTAGTCCAAGAGTTGCTTCTGCTGGCAGTTTATTTGCAGCAATGGTTGCTGGTAATAAAAATACAACTGTAGTCGGAGAAGAAACAATGGGAGGTTATTATGGACACAATGGGCATACAGGTTTAGATTACGTGCTACCAAAATCAAAAATTGGAATTAGCTTCTCAGTAGTAAATTTAGAACAGGATGTGCAAAAAAAAGAAAACCAAATATATAATAGAGGAATTATACCAGACTATAACGTAACTCAAACATACATGGATTATCTGAATCAAAAAGATACACAAATTAACTTTGTACTTGATTTAATAAATAAAAATCTGACGGAATAAAAACGTTGCCTAATAAAGCATCCTATGTAAAGCCTTAATCGAGTACTATAAAGTTAATGTTTAAGTTGCAATTACCTCCTGATTTTGATTTTGGGGTTTGGAGTTGTTGGTAATTGCTTCTGGCACTGTTTTTATGCGCAGTATTAGTATATATTGTCTGCATGTTTTTTATATTTGGGTAGCTATAGGAGAGATGAATATTATATGATGCTTATTAGCTAGTTAGCCTCAAGCTGAAAAAGAACCAGATGCCAATAGAAAATATACCTGAAATTTACATTAAGAACAATCAAGAAAGTTCTAATTTGTTTGTCTATGATTTTAAAATGACCAATAATATTGTAAAAAGCAAGGTCAATTTAGGAATGCATATGTTTAGCTTTTTACAAGTTGGAAAAAAGCAGGTTCATTTTGCTGGAACGGCAGTTGCAGTAAATAAAGATCAATCGTTGTTACTAAAAAAAGGAAATTGGCTTTGGACAGAGTTACTTGATGCAGAAGCTATTTATTACTGTAAGCTTTTCTTCTTTTCAGAAAAAAAACTAAAAGAATTTCTAGAAAAACACACAAAAAACAATAAAATAGTAAAAGAAGAAACACCTTATTTTATAATCAGAAATGACGCCTATATTACTTCATACCTAAATTCATTATCAACAATTAGTGAGGTGCCAACGGTTATTGCGGAAAATTTGCTTTCAGTAAAATTTGAAGAATTGATGCTCTATCTTTTGCATAAATATGGAGAAAAATTTGAGCTACATCTACATTCGTTAATAATTAAAGAAACTTCATCTTTCAAAAAAATTGTAGAAAGTAAAGTACATTCTAATCTAAAACTGGAAGAAATTTCATTTTTGTGCAATATGAGTTTATCTACTTTTAAACGTCATTTCAAAAAGGAATACAAAGTGTCACCAGGAAAATGGCTTCAAGATAAACGACTTCAAAAGGCAAAAAAAGTTTTAGAGAAAGGAAATCTAAAACCTTCAGATATCTATTTTGATTTCGGTTATAACAATCTTTCAAACTTCAGTGTAGCCTTTAAAAATAAATTCGGATTTAGTCCAAATCAGACTTTTAATTAAGAATGTTATTTTTCAAATTTGACCTTTTTTCATAAGCTATTGGACTATTTTAGTAACTAGATCAGATGACTCTCATAGTACATTTGCATTAAATTATTAACAGTACAAAAATAGAAAATCATGAATATTACACTAGAACAAGCAGAAAAAGCGATCGTAGCAGCGAAAGAAAGATCTATCGAAATAAACACCAAAATGAACATTGCAATTGTAGATTCAGGAGCAAATTTAGTAGCATTTGGTCGTATGGATGGAGCTTGGTTAGGTTCGCTAGATATCTCTATTAAAAAAGCAAAAACAGCTCGTTATTTTGATATGAATACTGGAATTATTGGAGGGCTATCTCAACCTGGTCAGCCATTATTCAACATTGAACATTCAAATGATGGATTGATTACTTTTCCTGGTGGCGTACCAATTAAAAACGCAATAGGCGAAATTATTGGAGCTATTGGAGTAAGTGGAAGTTCAGTTGAAAACGACCATAAAGTTGCTGAAGCAGGAGCATTAGCAATCTAATAACACTAAACTACTTAATTAAAATGGGATAATTAAAACTAGTTATCCCATTTTCATTTGAGAAATATTATGAAAAAATATTTAGCCGAATTTATTGGAACCTTTGCTTTAGTTTTTTGTGGTACAGGTGCAATTATTGTAAATCAACAAAAAAATGGAAGTTTGGGTTTAATAGGAATTGCTTTAACTTTCGGAATAATAATTTGTGCAATGATTTATATTTTTGGAAATGTTTCTGGAACGCACTTAAACCCATCTGTAACAATAGCTTTATTAATAGGAAGATTAACTACAAAAAAAGAAGCTTTATTTTATGTTTTGGCTCAAGTTTTTGGAGCTATTTTGGCAAGTGGATTATTGAAATTAGTGTTTCCTGAAAACTTAACATTTGGCGCTACATTTCCTTCTGGCGAATTGCTACAATCGTTTATTTTAGAATCTGTATTATCTTTCTTTTTAATGCTTACGATTTTGGGAGTAACATCTAAAAAAGAATTTTCTAATATTGTAGGACTTGTAATTGGATTGGTAATTGTTGGAATTATCCTTTTTGCAGGACCAATCTCTGGTGGATCATTTAATCCTGCGAGAAGTTTGGCGCCTGCAATTGTATCTGGAAATTTTACTTTTCTTTGGATTTATATTTTTGCACCAACATTAGGAACAATAGTCGCAATGTTAATATGGAAAGAATTTAACAAAATGGTATAAAGTCAGTAGGTAACAGTGAATCTTTTGTAAAGCTTTAATCGAGTACTGTAAAGTTATATTTTAGTTGCAATTACCTGATGATGTTGGTTTTGGAGTGTTGAATTGTTAATGATTGCTTTTGGTACTGTTTTTAAGTACAGTATTGATTTTAATTATATGTTTTGCTGTGGTATTGGTATATATTGTCTGCATATTTTTTATATTTGGGTAGCTATAGGAAAAATAAACGCCATATGGTGTTTATTAATTAGTGCGTCACTAAGAAAAAAAATAACTATTAATGAATTATCAGACATTTAAGCCTCATTCAGATTTAGAATCGCTCATTAGCTGTTATTGGACTTTAGAAGTTCCTGCTGATAATGATTCGCAAAAACAACGGATTGTTCCTGATGGTTGTATTGAAATGGCTTTTATTCTTGGAGACGACATAAAACGATATACTTCGGAAGATGAATTTATCTTACAACCTCGTGCTATGGTTCTTGGACAAACTATTGAACCATTTTATATAGAACCAACAGGATATGTGGATACATTTGCAATCCGATTTTATCCATACGGATTTTCCAATTTTGTAACTGAACCAATTAAAAATTTAGCTAATAAAGAGACACCATTAGAGTTATTGTTTGAAGAAAAAATTGCCAAGGAACTAGAGCAAAAAATAATCCATGCGAAAAACGTTAAACAACGAATAGAAATCATTGAAATATTTCTCCTAGAAAGGCTAAACGACAAATCTACTGTTGAGAATATTGTAAAAACAACCGTTAACGCCCTTTTATCGACAAAGGGAAACGCACCGATAAAAACGATTCTTAAAGATGACTTGTCCAAAAGAAGACAACTTGAGAGGAAGTTTGCAAAACAAATTGGAGTTAGCCCAAAACAGTTGGGTAAATTAATTCGACTACAATCTGCATTAAAAATGTTACTTAATAATGAAGCGGAAAGTTTAACTAATATCGCTTACGAAAGCGAATATTATGACCAAGCACACTTCATTAAAGACTTTAAAGAGTTTACAGGAACGAACCCAAAGGAGTTTTTAGGAAATGAAAACATGACTCTTTCTACTCTTTTCTACAAATAGATTGAGTGTCGCATTTTTACAATTTTAATCTTCAGAAACAATCTAATTTCGCATTATCAATTTAAACGGAAAAAATGAAAAGAATTGTACTAAGTACTACTGTAATATTTGCCTTTGGCCTTATGGCTTGTAATAATCAAAATAAATCTAATTCAGAAGTACAAAAAGTAGATTCTGGTCAAGAACAAATAACTAATGATATGAATAGTTTTATTTCCCTTTTTGAAATTCCAGCAACGGACATTTCAAGAGCAGTTAATTTTTATCAAGCAATTTTGGATATTAATATTGAGAAAATGGAAATGCCAGGAATGGAGATGGGAATATTTCCATACGAAGAACAAATGGTTACAGGAGTTATAATGAAAGGAGATGGGTATAAGCCTTCTGCTAATGGTCCAACCATATACTTAAATGGTGGAGATAATCTTCAAACGATACTTAACAAAGTTGAGAAAAATGGTGGAAAAATCATTGTTCCTAAAACTGCCCATGCTGATGAAAATGGATTTTTTGCTTTATTTTTAGATACAGAAGGGAATAAGCTTGGTCTTAATTCTCCAAACTAAACTGAGGAAAAGCGAACGTACAACAATATATACTATGTAAAGCCTTAATTGAGTATTGTAAAGTTAATACATTGGCCGCAATTATTTTATAATGTTGATTTTGAAGGAATTGAGTTGTTGATGATTGCTTCTGTACTATTTTTAAGTATTGTATTGATTGTGATTGTATGTTTTGCTGGAATATTAGTATATATTGTTTGCATGTTTTTTATATTTGGGAGCTAGAGAAGAAATAAATGCTATGTGGCGTTTGTTAACTAGCAATAATTATGAAAACATATAATACCTACTTTATACTTCTAATACTAGTATTTCTATTTTCCTGTTCAAAAGATGATATCACAGGTGAAGATATAAAACCTGACGATTTTAATTACGAATTCACGCAAAACCACTTAACACATGATTTAACTGGAGTATCTTTTCCGTATAGCTTCTTTGAACCTAAAGATGTTAACGAATCTACTGAAAAATATCCTCTTATAATAGCACTTCATGGAACCGAATATTATATAAAACCTGAAAAAGATTTTCTAAACGACCCAAAAACCGGTTACATGGCATTAGCTTGGATTGAAGAAGAAAATCAAAAAGACTATCCTGCTTATGTTGTTGCTCCAAACTTAAATACGGAGATTTGGACTAGCCATTCTGAGTATATTGATGGCTGGACGGACACTTATTCTGTGGATTTTGTTGAAAAACTATTGGATCATCTAATCCTAAACAATGTAAATATAGACATCAATAGAATCTACCTAACTGGTCATTCTATGGGAGGAGGAGCAACTTGGTATCTTGGTGCAAAAATGAAAGATAAACTTGCTGCGATTGTACCTTTTGCACAGGCTTACTCGAATAGCAACCCTGAATTTCAAACGGTATTATCAAATATTGACAATGATGATTTTGCCAATCTCCCAATATGGGAATTTATACATAAAAATGATGATGTAGGTGGAGCAGAGACTTCAAGGATAATGTTTAATAGATTACAAAACAAGGGATATGCTCCTGTTTATACACATTGGTTTGAAAATCAAAACATTAATCTCAGTGACGAGATTATCATGAGTGAAATAGAAAATGAGAAAAAGTATTTTTATACTGAATATGGGTATAACTGTGGCAATGGTGAATGTCATTATGTAATGACAAAAGCTCTAAAAGAAGATTATCTTTTTAAATGGCTTTTTAATCAAAAAAAGAACTAAACTATTGCTAACAATATGTCCTATGTAAAGCCTTAATCGAGTACTGTAAAGTTAATGTTTTAGTTGCAATTACCTCATGATGTTGCTTTTTGGGTGTTGAATTGTTGATAATTTCTTCTGAAACTGTTCTTAAGCACAGTATTAATTATCGATTGTATGTTTGCTGCAGTATTAGTATATATTGTCTGTATGTTTTTTATATTTGGGAGCTAGAGAAGAAATAAATGCTATGTGGGGGTTATTAATTAGTTGCCAAACAATTGAAATGACACATTCGGAATTTAACGAAATCTACTATTATCAAGCTGACAAAATTTTACGGAATCATGGGTTTTGGAGACAAAATAGTCATTATGTAAAGCAAAATGACACTGAGTTTTTTATTCTTTATAAGAATACTAAAAGAACTCTGTTTTTTGGATTTACTTTTGTTTTCTGTCACTCATTTATGAAAAATCTTGACGGAGAATATCCTAACAAAATTATACTTCCTGAAGTTTCACCATTTATTTTTATACCAACTGAATTCAAAAATATGATGGAAACTGAAAACGGAATGAATAACTACGAGTATAATTATGAGAAAATAAATGAAAATATTGGAACTAGAAATGTGCCAATTGATTTTGAAAATATGTCAGAAAAAGAAGCTTCCGAATATATTATTCCGATTTTAAAAATTGCAGTTAATCATGGAATGAAATTTTTAAAGGAACTAAAACCTGAATTTACTCTTTATCAACTTAAAGAGTTTGGAACGAAATTATGGATTGAGAATAATTGGATTTCTGATATTGAAAAACATATTGCGTATAAAAAACGATTTGCTAATAACTAAGCATTTGTGTGGTTGGTATGACCTAACATGAAGGTCGTGTTGACTATGATTGGGTAAAAATTTTATGGGCTAATTACTTTGGGTTTTGAGAAGGTGCTCTTGTGTTTATCAAAGCTTCTTTTGAAATGATCAAAACTATATGTTTTAAAATAAGGTTTTAGCATACTAAAATCAGTATAAATAAAAGAGTCAGAAATAAGCTTATTTATATATCTTTAATAAAAATTATAGAGTTTGTTTACAGACTTCAGATGTGTGTAATTTGAGAAGCTTGCAAATGAATATTATTGAAGAATTGACTAAAAAATACAACGGGAAATATTCGGAGGATTTAACTGAAAGTATAAATAGTCCAATAGGGAAATATGTTTATTAGCCAAAAAGAAGTTCTTTTGATGTAGAAACCATTGTGCAATCCCCTAAAAGAATATTCGAATAAAATAAACCCAATGAACTACCAAACATTTGAACCGAGCGAAAATTTAAGCAGATTTGTCAAATGCTATTGGACATTGGAAAGCCCAGAAGAGAAAAATCCTCAAAAGCAAACGATAGTTCCAGACGGCTGTATAGAGATGATTTTCCATTATCGAGATTTATACAAACAATATCAAGAAGGAAATAGCATTATCCAACCGCGATGCTTTGTGATTGGACAACTGACCCGACCACTTGAAATAGAACCAATAGGAGAAACAGGTATTTTTTCAGTTCGTTTGCATCCAGATGGATTTTTGCCTTTTTCAACTATTCCGATAAAAGAATTGGAAAACACAAGCGTCTCGCTAGAAAATTTGTTTGGAAAAGAGGGACAAGAAATTGAACAATCTATTTTAAAAGCCAGTTCAACTTCGGAAAGAATAAAACATATAGAAACATTTTTATTAAACCGACTTGCAAATACCGAAACCGTTGACCGAATTGTGAAATCAACAGTTGAAACCATTTTGACAGTTAACGGACAGCTTTCCATTAACGAAATTTCCAAACAAACGAACATCAATCGTAGAAAGTTAGAACGCAAATTTTCATTAACCATTGGGTTAAGCCCAAAGCAACTTTCAAAAACCATAAGATTACAAGCCACTCTTAAAATGTTGCTAAACAAAAAGTTTACAAGCCTTACCGCTTTGGCCTACGAAAGTGAATATTATGACCAAGCTCACTTTATTAAAGATTTCAAAGAATTCACTGGATTTACACCAAAAGAATTTTACGGGGAGAGCTTAAAAATGTCTTCGCATTTTTACGGAACGGATTAGCGTTGTCGCATTTTTACAATTATGTATCTAAAACACATTGCAACTTTGCCAACTAACGTAAAATAATTTAGATATGAATAATTTAATCAACTGGTTTGAAATTCCCGTAACGGATTTTAGCAGAGCGGTATCTTTTTACAAAGGCATTCTTGGTTTGGAAATTATAGAAACTGAAATGTTTGGAACAAAAATGGGCTTCTTCCCGACCGACGGAACAAACGTATCGGGAGCTATAGTTGAGGGAGAAGGTTACAAACCCTCAACAGACGGAGTAATCACCTATCTGAACGGTGGAAAGGACTTGCAAAATGTATTGGACAAGGTTGAAAACAATAACGGAAAAATAATTGTACCCAAAACCCAAATTAATCCTGAAATGGGATATTTCGGAATGTTCATCGATACCGAAGGAAACAAAATGGCAGTACATTCAATAAATTAAAACTATGAAAACAGCAGCAAAATTATTTTATGCGACTATTGGTTTTATTGTTCTAATTGCTTGGACATCAAAACAAACAAGCGATATTAAAAATGCAGAGTGGCTTATTGGGACATGGGAAAATAAAACCCCGAAAGGAAGTATTTACGAAACCTGGAGTAAAGCAAGTGACAATGAGTTTTTGGGAAAAAGTTATATCGTAAAAGATAAAAACACGATTGTTTTTGAAAACATTAGATTAGTTCAGGAGCAAAACGGATTATTTTATATTCCAACGGTTAATAACCAAAATGACGCTTTACCGATTCGTTTTACTGTTAAAACAATTTCAGAAACACAATTGGTATTTGAGAATCCGCAACACGACTTTCCGCAAATAATATCTTACACAAAAATTGCTACGGACTCTTTACTAGCCAAAATTTCGGGAACGAAAAATGGAAAGGAATACAAACGAACATTTCCAATGAAACGACTGAAGTAAAAAGGGTGATTACATAGCATTGTAAAAAAAAAACAGCAGAAAAGAGCTAAATATAAAGTTTAATTCTTTTCTGTTGTCTTTGTTTAATCCGAAAAATTGCACATATAAAAAGAAGTGAAAATTAGAATGGAATAAAAATAGGAAGTATTATAAATTAGTATAATGAAATAATCGATGGTTATTCACTTTCTATAGGATAAGATTAATTGCTAATACAAACCTATTTATGAGAATGCTCATGGATTTTCTAACCCGTTTATTTTTGCTAAATTAGGTGCATAAATAGTACAAAAATCTTAGCAAACAATTAAAAGAAACATTCTTGTAACATTAATATTTGTTAAGAGACCTATAGGAAAACACTCAACCAATGAAAATAATTAGTAATCTATTAGTTTTAATATTAACCATGCAATTTGCTTTTGGACAATCACGAGCAAATAAAATTGATTCAATTAGTAAGGCAATTCATCGTAAAAACCCCAAAGTAGCAATCAGTATAGGATTTATTGATAATGGAAAAGAATACTTCTTTAATTACGGAAAAGTTAGCAGAGAAAGTGATTTTGAGGTAGACGAAAACACGATTTACGAAATTGGTTCAGTCACAAAGTTATTAACAGCCAATCTATTGGCACAAGCCCAGGACGAGGGTAAATTAAAAATTGATGATTTTATTGATAACTATCTGCCGAGTGAATACATTTTATCCAAAGAAATTAAAGAACTTAAAATTTCTGATTTAGCTTCCCATCAGTCTGGATTACCAGATTTTGATTTTAAAAAACTTATGGAACTAAATCCTAAACAACCATTGGATATAACCAAAGAAACAATTCATTCTATAATCAACGATAGTACATCATTATTAAATTAGGGAAGTTATCGATATTCAAACATTAGTTATGTTTTAATAGGTGTGATATTAGAAAATATCTATAAAAAGAATTTTGACACCTTGGTAAAGGAAAAAATACTTATTCCCAACCAAATGAAACATAGTTTAACAACGGATTTCAATATAAAAAATAAAGTTACAGGATACGACATAAATGGAGTAGAGCAAGAATATTTTGATTGGAACTCTTTGTCCGCACCCGCAGGTTTGCTGAAGTCCAACACTTCGGATATAACGAAATTACTAAAATCGCTTTTATCAAATGTGGGGCAAGTTTCAAAAGCAACTGCAATAACCGAAAGAACTTTTTATAAAAACACCCAAAGAGAGGTTGGTCTTGGCCAACAAATAGAAAGAAATGGAGCTGATACTTTCTTTTATAAAACTGGAGATACATTTTCATGCTCTTCAATTATTGCTTATGATAAGAAATCTGATTGGGGAATTATTATTTTGATAAACCAACACAATTCTGATTTAATACGAGATTTGATAAATACAAATTATAAAGAAGTATTGCGATAAAAATTGCTTGCTAGTAATGTATCATATGCAAAGTGGGAGTGATGTACTATATAGGCAATGTTTTATTTTTTAATGGTTTATTTTACATTTGCAATCTAAATGTTGATATTGAATACTGTTGTAAATTATTTATTAGCACAATAGATTTATGGATTAATTTTTAAGAACGGACTTTCTGTGTGCTAGTCCCCATTCTACCATTGCATCTAAAACTCCTAGAATTGTTTTTCCAGAATCTGTAAGCTCATATTCAATCAGAACAGGTTTGCAATCGTATACTTTTCTAGTTACAAAACTGTTTATTTCTAATTCTTTCAATTCTTTAGAAAGCATTCTTGGGGTTATTTTATCAATGCTATTCTGAATATCTTTAAAACGTTTGTCACCATATAAAAGAGACGCTATAATATTAATTGCTTGTATTTACTAAATTAGGTATTGAAATACGTAGCGAAATCATATGCAAACATGTTAGCATATATTAAAAAAATAAACAGAGAACGATCAATTAAGTACTTTAAAGATGCAATGGAGATTTACTTATTATCTTAATAAAGCAATGCAATATTTTTTAACCACTCTTGCTTTGAGATTAAACTACTATAGATAAATTTATTCTGCCTATTTACATATCTTTAGCTAAAAAAATGTGAGGTTCATGGATATGGATATGTGCAAGTGGTCAAGATAAAATAAACAAGATGAAAAGAGCTTTCGAGAATGGAATAATAACAAATCAAAATTGGGATTTAGGTAAGATTTCTATTTCTCATAATGTTATTGATTATAATTCTTTCGGAAGTCAGATTTCAAAAAACGAAGCTGAATTTGTGAAGCTTCATTTTGGACTTAGCGGTAATTATGATTTTAACTATAAACAATTAAATTCTTCATTTCAATTGCAGGGACAGCATAACAATATAATCTATTCAAATGGCCTTGAAATGGAAGTTTTTAATAAGAGTAAACGAATTGAAACGTTTGGAGTAAACTTTACAACTGAATTTTTTATCAATATTGCAGAGAATGGAAATACTCCTCTAAAGAAACTTGCAGAAAAGGTTATCAATAAAAAGAATGCAATTTTATCACATGAATGGAGGCCAAATAATTTTAAAATACAACAGGTAATAAACGAAATTCTATTTTGTAAATATACAGATGAACTAAAAGACTTGTTTCTTCTTTCAAAAAGTATAGAATTACTTGTATTACAAGCAGAGCTTTACGAAATAGAAGCAGATAAATTTATAAAATCAGAAACTGATAAAAAGAAATTATTTGAAGCAAAAGAAATTCTTAATATTAGAATGGAAAACCCACCAACAATTAGCGAATTGTCAAAACTTGTAAATCTTAATGAATACAAACTAAAGAAAGGATTTAAAGAGCTTTTTGATGTAACAATTTTTGGCTATATCCATAAAAGCAGAATGAGTTTTGCAAAAACGTTATTATTGGGTTCTGATATATCTGCCAAAGAAATTGCATATAAAACGGGTTACAGTTCACCACAACATTTTTCAAAAGCATTTAAAACGGAATTTGGAGCTTCACCAAATAGTATTAGAAAGAATCCTGATTGTACAACTAATAAAAATTGAAATGCATCAAGTTTGTTTTAAATTAAAAATACAAAAAAGATGAACAAAGCAATAATTATTGAAGAAGAAGTAGATTTTAACTTTTCTAATGAACAAGTTTGGGACTTATTGACTAATCCAGAAATAACGAAACATTATATGTATGGTTGTGAGGTACTGTCTGAATGGAAAGTTGGTAGTCCAATTATTTGGAAAGGAATAACAGAAGATGGAGCAGGAGTTATTTATGTTAAGGGAGTAATACTTGAAATTGAAAAGAAAAAGAAAGTAACCTTTACTATGTTTGATCCAAATAAAGGAATGAAAGATAAATTGGAAAACTATGTTAATTTAACTTATGAACTGCAAAAGGTGAAAAACGGAACAAAACTTATTTTGACACAAGGAGATTTTTCAAAAGTAGAAAATGGAAAGGACAGATATGAAGAAGCATGGAAAGGATGGAAAATGGTATTGCCAATAATGAAAAAAGTAATATCTGAATTAAAAAATAAAAAAGATTAGATAGTAATTAAGAACTCTACAAGCTACTTGAACAAACTATAGAAGATCAAATTGATACGCTATAAAGGTAATGTTTGTTTTGGAGGTCAAATACATGGTAGTTAGGTTTTTATGGATGATACTAGTAGTTGAATGAAATAGCTTAAAACTTAGTTTTGGTTGTCGTTATAAGAAACGTTTATAAAGATGTTGTCTATAATAAGCTTTTTGCTTTATACTGAAAACTGATACTTTGAAAAGAATGACTCATATCAATAAAACAGATACTAAACGTATAACTAAAAAAATGTTTATGAATAAGAAGTATAATATAGCGAAAAGAATAAAGAAGCCTTGGCCAACTAAAGATGCAATGGAGCAGGTTTATAAACTGAAACTGTGGGGTAGTGATAGCTCTGGTTTTTATTCAGGAGAAGGATCTCATCATCCTGAAATGGTAAATCCATATATTGCTGTTTTAACTTCGTTCCTTTCTTCTTTTAAAAAACCTCTTGTGGTCTTCGATTTTGGTTGTGGAGATTTTAATGTTGGAAATCAATTGGTAAAATACACAAAGAAGTATGTTGCAATAGATATAGTTACAGATCTTATAGCGTATAATAAAGAAAAATTTATAGCAGAAAATTTGGAATTTCACTGCTTGGATATCGCTGTAGCTGATTTGCCCCCAGGAGATTGTGTTTTATTAAGACAAGTACTGCAACATTTATCTAATAATGAAGTACAACGTATTGTAGATAAAATAGCCAATTTTAAATATGTTATTTTAACAGAACACGTGCCAGAAGGTAATTTTGTACCTAATAAGGAGATTATTTCAGGACAAGGAATTAGATTAAAAAAACAAAGTGGGATAGACTTATTGGCTCCACCATTTAATTTTAAGGTAATAGAAGAAAAGCAATTATTAGCTGTTACTTTAGATAATTGTAAAGGAGTGGTGCTAACTACGTTATATAAGGTTTTTTAACAATAGATATTCACAAGAAGTTTAGTTATTAGGTCACTAGATGTTAATCGTAATATAGGTAGATAGCACGCTGTCTTTTTCTTTAATGTACTGTCTTTCTTCAGCTCTTAAGGAGTTTTCATTGAGCCATCTCATTCCATAATATTTTTTTCCTATTTTCTTATTTTCTCTAAAGTCGTACAAAAAGTATTCTAAGCCTTTATCTGTCATTAAAATTGCCTTTCCGTTTTTAAAATAATCTTTTCCTTTTATTTTTTCTCCTTCTAGAGTGTAAATTATGGTTTTCCTTTTTCTTTCAGCCATAACAAAAGGTAATGTTATTAAATTACTTTCTTTGTTGTATCCTTTGGCTAAATACAATTTAACAAAAAGAGCATTAGGTTTTATTATTGTTTCTCTATCTGAAGTTGCAAGACCGTATGTAAAAACATCTTTCTTTGTCCATTGTCCTCCTCCCCATCCAATTAGTAAAACTTTCTTCGTGTAGCGGTATTTCCGAATTTTTAAATAGTTCTTCTTATCAATTTTATTATAAGAATAGGGTATGTAACTATCACCTTGCTTACTTAACAATGCATTCTGGGATCTGCAACCCGATAATGAAAGTAGCAGTATAAAAAAAACAACGAATGTTAGTACTATTTGTAATGATTTTAGGTTCATTTTTTTAATTAAGATTAAATGTTTCTTTTACAATATTAGAAGAAAGCATTTTTTTGATAGACATTAATTTATCAGGGCTTTGTAAAAAAGGATGCTCTTGATATAATTTCTGATATTCAGATAAAACTTGATCCTTATAAGCGTTTACTTTTTTATCAATTACTTTATTGATATTGGCAATGGTATTTTTCTGAAAATGTAAGTTTATGGGGTCAACAAATCCCATTTTTATAAATCCTGCCGTTTTTCTTGCACAACGGCAAGGGTTGTTTTTATTTACAAGACCACATTTATTGTCCATAAAATTATAGAGCTGTTTTTTTGCTCTATGTAGTTTAACTCTAAAGTTCTCTTTTGAAATCTCCATTATCTCACTACCAATGGTGTCAGTAAATTCAAATAGTTCTCCTATTATAAAAATCAATCGTTGTTCGCGATCTAGGCATAATAACATTCCTTTCATGCAACTAATTTTAGCTTCTTTTACTAAAAGCTTATCTTCAACTTCATAAGAGTAGTTAGAAAGTGACTCGTTGGGCAATTGGTCAATTCCTTGTCCAAATTGTTCAAAAGTTAGCGAATTGGTTTCGTGTTTACCTCTTTTCATATTTAAAAAGTGATTTTTTACAATACGATATACCCAAGTTTTAAAACTACTTTTTTGTTTAAATGAATCTAATTTGGTAACAATTTTTATTAAAACTTCCTGAGTTAAGTCTGCTGATTCATCTTTATCCCCAACAAAAGTAAAGGCAATATTATAAATCCAGTCTTGGTGTTTTTTAATAAGGTTTTCTAGCGCCATTTTATTGCCCGCAAGAGATTGTTCTATTAGAGTAGCGTCAGAAGTTGTGATATCAAATATTATTTTTTCCATTTTATAGTTCTATAAGATACCATTTTGCCTTGATAAAGGCAAGATGGTATCAAAATTATCTTATTGATTCATTAAAAATTGACCGTGTGGATTATCTAATAGCATTAGCCACTTTCCATCTTCTTGTTTTCTTAAAACGGCAATAGATAATCCGTTTTGTTTTATTTCAGATCCGTCTGCTGCTTTAGCTGTCATTTTCCAAGGTGCAATATGAGTTGCAATATTTCCTGTAATAAATACTTCGTGTCCGCTATAGGTAAAAACGGGATTTGCCATAGCCATGCCTGTAAACATCTCTTTTAAAACATTGGAATCAGATACTGGTGATTCTGGCTCAAAAACTACTACGGCATTTGGCTCATAACAAGCCATTACTTCGTTAATATTTTTGTTTTGAAAGGCTGCTGTCATTTTTTCAATTGTACTTAAGACATCTTGTTGTTCTACTGTCATTTTTTCTGTTTTAGTTGTTTGTGCATTAATAATAGTTGAGATGGCACCTAATAGTATGGCCATTAGTAATTTTGGATGCATTTTGTAAATCATAATTTTTATTTTTTGTATTAACAATACCTGCTTTGTAGTTTAGACACCAGCAAAAGATGACTGTTACAGTAATTGGAAGAAAAATTATTTTGGTAGAATGCTCAGCCTTTGACTATAGCTAGTACAGGAGTTAAAAAGGAATAGGTTTTGGATTAAAATATATAACGCTGAGTATTTGATTATATATAGGATACTTTATTGATGCAATATACTTTTAGGTATTTGCTAAATGATGAGATAAAGATCTCTTAATTTAAAATTAAAATTCCCAAATAACAATACTTTGGAGGTGCTATTTATTTCTTATTACTAATAAACAAACCTGTAATAATGCACAAGCCTCCAATAGCATGGTATATATATAAAGACTCATTGAAAAATATAGCAAACAATGCTGCAGATAAAGGAACAATATTCATGTAAATCCCTGCTTTATCTGCTCCAACAATTTGAACTCCTTTTTGCCATAAAAAATAGGCAAGTGCCGTCCCTATGCATCCTATTCCAAATACTGCCAACCAAAAATAATCTGTATGTGTTGTAATGGTATTCATTCCGTTAATTGGTAATAGTAGAGCAAAACCAATAAGAGCACATAAACAGGTTAAAAAGGTGAAGTTTATATTAGAAATGGTGCTGCCATATTTTTTTACCCATACATGATGTAATGCAAAAAAGATATTTGCGATGAATATAAGAATATCACCAGAATTAATTTGAATACTACTGATATCAGAAATATTCCCTTTTAATATTAAATAGATTACGCCAAAAAAGGCAATAAAAACACCTACGATCTGAATTCTAGTAATTGAAGTTTTTAATATCCTAGCCGAAAACAGCATCGTTAGTGCAGGATTTAAACTAATAATAAGTGCAGCGTTTATTGCTGAAGTATGTAGTAGACCAAGAAATAAAAACAAATTAAACCCAAAGAGACCTATAAAGCCAGTAAGCGAAATACCTTTTGCATTTTTTTTAATTACTTTTAAAGTAGGAAGCTTTTTATAGCCTAAAACTATCAATGCGACAACCCCAAATAAGAAACGCCAAAAACCAGCTTCAATAAAATTAACTTCTTTTAATATTACTTTGGCTAAATGGAAATTTAATCCCATAAATATTGTGGCAATAATTAGATAGAAGAATTTTTTCATGAATTGGTATAGGTTACAATTTTGCTCATAACATAATTAAATATAGCGTCAGTTATTCGCAAATATAAAGAAATCACAGGTAATATTCGGTACCTTTGTAGGCTGTTGTAGAAAAAACATGTCATAGCTTTTAAAATACCTTATCTTAATTCTAATGAGCAAGATATGCTTTTTGTTCTGTTAAATCATCATCAATTAATTATCTCAGCAAAATATTATGAAGGTTTTAAAAACTATAATATGGACTTTGAGGTACTCAAAAATATTTTGGCACGGCTACTTTGTTAGCCACTCTCTGCTTTTAGCAATTTAGCATCCCTTTTAAACTTTCGTTTTTATTACGTAAGTCTAATCCTCCCTCATAAATAGATTTTAGGTTGACAAGAAAAAAAGACCATCCTGTATCACAACCAATTCTAGTACCTCTTTTTGATTCGTTATCCGTTGGAATATTACTTTGAGTAAGTGTTACAATTGTATCATCTTCGTTTTGAGTAAGCTTTATGGTAACGATACAATCACCTGCAAAAGTAAATTGCAACATATCAGTTCCGTTTGCTTCAATAATTTTACCTTTTTCGGTGATATCGTATAAGAACCATGACCATTGATAACTATCGTTAGAGGTAGTATTGTTTTCTTTTTGTACTATTTCACCTGTAGGTCTGTAAAATTGGGCTTTACTCAAAAACCATTTTTCAATTTCTTGAGGAACTGTCCAAGCATCATACAACTTTGGAATAGTTGCTTTAATTGCAATTTTTTTAGTAAATGTTTCCCAAATAAAATTATCCATACTATTCCTTTTTTTAGATTCTTACCAATACAAGGCTCTGTACTTCCCTCTTTTTTTCTTAAAGATAAGTAAAAATAAGAGAAAATAGATTTATCTACAGCTGTCTTTTTATTGAGGAAAGTATGCAGTTTTGTAGAGTGGATATTGATTAGGACCTATAAGATCTCATATCTAATAATCATTTTTTCAATTTGAAGCCTATGCCTTAAAACATGAACTATTGCATGTTCAATAAGAGCTTCAAGATCGTAGGTTGTCCAGGAGGTTTTTATTATTGTATTCAACAACTCTTCATCTGTCAAAAGCCATTTGTCTTCAAATGTTTCAACAGTATATGCAAACATTTCATCAAGTTTAACTATTCCTTGTTGCGTTTTTATGATTTCTACTTCTGGAACTATATAAGTATCTCCAAATCTTTTTCTAATATGATTAGCATATACATATCCAGAACGGATAATATGTAAAACTATGTTTCTTACTGATTGAAAATCGGTATCAAGTTCTTTGTTATATATTCTTTTGAATTGATCATCAGGAATTTGAAGGAGTAGTGTTTTTAATTCATCAAGAGCTTTTTCATATTCGTCTGTTAAAGCTCCAATTGCACCTTTTCTATATGTTTTTTGCATTTTAAGTTCGATCTTTCTATGATTAGTACTATATCTAGTAAAACAAAATTGTGTACTCCTAGGTATATGCCCTTATTTCAAATATAAAAAAATAGACAAACAATACTAAACAAAATATAAGGGTAAAATAGAAAACGGATAACAATATTTTAATTATTGGTAATTATACTCCGCAAAGTTTGTAGATTTTGCGGAGCAAGATTATTTTATCCGCCAATTGGCATTAAAGGATGTACTTCTATTGTTGTTTTAATATCATTAAATATGGGATTTGTTTTTGCAATTTCAACAGCTTCATCTATGTCTTTTGCATTGATATGAAAAAAGCCAGCAACCAATTCCTTACTTTCATTAAAGGGACCATCTTTTAAGGATCCATTACTGCCAGTAATAACTCTACTACCTTTTTTTTCAATCGGATTTGCGGCTTTTAAAACACCATTTTTCATTAGACCACCAATATAAGCTCCACCATGCTCCATATGTTTTTGTAATTGCTCTGGAGATAAATCTGTCCAAACACTACCTTCTGTTTTAATAATCAATAAATACTCTTTCATTTTTGTTCTATTTTCGTTAATAATTATGACTTATACCTTTATAACAATTGAGAGCAGAAAATAGGGACATACTTTTTTTAATTTTCCATGAAATAGTTGCGATACCGATTTTTAAGTGTTTGTCTTTCGGCTTTTAACGGAGCAAGTTCAATAGCTTTTTTAAGCATAATTTTTGCTTCTTTTGGTTTGTTTAACTTCACAAGAAAGTTGGTCATTATAGCATAAAACAAATGGTTAGATTTAATAGTATTATCATTCTTAATTTTGTCTAGTTCTTCAATTCCTTTTTCTACTGAATTCACCTTAGCTATAATAACGGCACGATTCATTAATACTATTGCTGAGTTTTCAATCACTAACAGCTTATCATACAAGGTAAGAATACTTTTCCAATCTGTTGATTCTATATTTTTTGCCATACAGTGGTATGCAGAAATAGTTGCTAGAATATGATATTTTGAGATATAAGTGTTTTCAGATTTCTTAAGGGTTGTAAAACCATTTTCCATAATATGAAAATCCCATAATTTGCGATCTTGTTCCTCTAATGTAATGATGTTTCCATTGTCATCTTCTCTAGCATTAAACCGCGATGAGTTTAATAACATTAGTGCTTTTAGTGCATAAACATCTGATTTTTCTGTGATGAGATGAGAGTCGATTAAGATGTCAATTAAACGAATAGCTTCTAAGCATAGCCCTTTGCGTATTACTGTTGTACCTTTTGAAGCACTATACCCTTCATTAAACAATAAATAGATAGATTCTAATACAGCATCAATATGTTTATTAAGCTCAGTTTTTGATGGTAGTACAAATGAAACGCCATTTTCCCGAATGCTTTTCCTTGCCCTTACAAGTCGTTTATTGATGCTCTCATTATTGCTTAAAAATGCTTTTGCAATTTCTGAAATATTAAACCCACAAAGTGTTTTAAGGATTAGTGCAATTTGAGAATCTTGTGAAATGGAGTGATGGCAACACACAAACATCATTCTCAGTTGGTCGTCCAAAATATTCTTGTCTAAGAATAGATGATCAATATCAATTTCTTCCTTTGTAGAAAAAGTATGTAGATTTTTAGAAATGTATATTTGACTATGTTTTTCTTTTTTTAATACATTTAAAGCCTTGTTTTTAGCAACCTTGTAAAGCCAAGCCGTTGGATTTTCAGGAACACTTTTATACGTCCAATTACTTATGGCTTCAATAATTGTTTCTTGAACAATGTCTTCTGCAAGATTCAATCTAGTAGAGCCAAAAAAGCCAGTCAATACTGCTATCATTTTTCCAGATTCATATCTAAAAAAATGTGCTATCAGTTGATTTATTTTAGATTCTTTGTTCATTCTTTTCTAACGATAATAAATAATAAGCGAGACACAATATTGTATATTTTACAACGATATTCTTATCTCAAAAATAAAGTAACATAGATATTGTCTTCAATAACGCATATATACCTTTTAGAAAAATCTAACTTAACGACACCTTTGTTACCTTTTAGTTATTTAATAGTTTAATGTATTTTTTCCAAGGACCAACATCTTCTGTATAATGTTTAACAATTACGCGTGATATTTGATTCAAATGTGCCATATCGTGAATAGTCCATGTTGCAATTAATTGCCTTAGTGTTACAATTCCTAAATCAGGATGAATTCCTTTTTTGTTTAAATCACTTTCCGATAAATTCCATGATACTAATTTTTCAATGTTTTGAGATCTAAAAAGGCTAAACTCTTTTAAAAGTTCCTCAGTAGTTTGTGATGAATACAGTTTTTCTTGAGCAAATCTATCATAGGGTTCAAATGTCTTATAATCATTATCGCTTAATATTAATTCAGCTCTCGGAATCCAGTCAGTCTTTTCTCCATGTATCAAATGACCAATGATGTTATACCCACTCCATGTACCAATTCCTTCATTTATAGTATCCCAGTCGTAGTTGGTGTTTTGGAGTAGTGCTAAATAGACCTCTGGAGTTCTTTTGAGCAGCTCTATAGATTTATTTAGGTTAAAGTTCATTGCAAAAGTTTAAGTTATAGACAAAGAAAGTTTATAAATAACTTCCCGTATTTTGATTAAAGATAAGTAAATAAGAGTATAAGTTTGTGTCTTATCATTTTATTGATCTTGATCTTATTGTTTCCGTTTTATGTTTTAAAAGATAAGGAGGGATGTTATTTCTATTTGTTCTGATACCGCTATCATCATAATAAAAAAAATAACATCTTATGAACCAAAATGCTAGACAGTTATCTTAAATGTTTAAAAACTATAAAAGGATTGATCTCCGTCCTCGGACTCATTTCCAGAATTCATAATTACCAATAGTTTCAAATAAGTACTTGGCTGTATAATGGCAATAACAAGCTAAGTACGAGTATTTCTTTTGTAATTTAATAACAAAAGATATTGACCATAAAGTTTAGTACAACGTCAAATTTACTTCAAAAGATCAAGCTAAAAAAAATGACCATATAAAAAAATAAGTTTAAACCTTACTGGTTATGTTTACTTGCTAAAATTATACTATAGAACCTGTTTATTATGTTCAGAAATAGCTGTGTTTCTCTCGATAAGGATGCTGATTCTGAGAACTATTGATGTCTATCTGTAAATTTATTTCTGATGTTTTTTACGTAGTACACGTAATAAGACAATGATTTAGAATTAGTTGTGTTTTTAATATGTTGATTTTAATTATTTTTAGTCTTATCTAAAAATAATATTAGAATAATGCCAAATAATAGTGTAGGTTTGCACTGAAATTATTTTAGAAGCATGAAGATTGTAAAAAGAGTAAGTGTATTTCTTATAGTATTTATTGTTTTTTCTTGTGAGAAAACAATTGCTGAGGCACCATTGGAAGAAGATGTTTTAGATGGACAAATAGAAGGCCTTAGCTATCAAGAGAACAGAAGATTTTTAACTGGGGATGAAGCTTTTGCTGAGGTCTTTGATTCAAAAAAAGGACTAGGACCTATTTTTGTAGCAAACAGTTGTATTAGTTGCCATGCTGGTGATGGAAAAGGACATCCGTTTACTACACTTACTCGATTTGGTCAAGTTGATGCCTCTGGCAATAATTTTTTAAACTTTGGAGGACCACAATTACAAAACAGAGCTTTACCTGGATATACTCCAGAGATAATTCCAGTAGGAGCAACTTCTTCAAAATTTACACCTCCTATGAATACTGGATTAGGGTTTTTAGATGCAGTTACAGATGCTGATATTATAGCAATGTCAGACCCTAATGATACAGATGGAGATGGTATTAGTGGAGTTCCCAATTGGATTACTGCTCCATCTTATGTTGCTTTAAGAGAGGATGCTATTATTAAAAATGGAAAATACATCCATAGATTTGGTAAAAAAGCTGCAGCATATGATTTGCTACATCAATCCGTAAATGCATACAATCAGGATATGGGGGTAACTACTACTTTTGATCCAATAGATACTTTTTCAGGAGAAGAAATTGATCCGGAAGTCACAAATAATACTATAAACGATCTTGTTTTCTACCTAAAAACATTAAAAGCCCCAATTCAACGCATTGCCGATAAAGATGTAGCAAAAGGGACTTCACTTTTTTCTCAAGTAAAATGTGCTAGCTGTCATATGCCAACCTTAAAAACAGGATACTCACCAATAGCAGCATTAGCTTTTAAAGAATTCAAACCTTATACCGACCTTTTACTTCATGATATGGGACCAGGATTAGATGATGGCTATACAGAAGGGAATGCAACTACAGCCGAATGGAGAACTCCACCATTATGGGGCTTGGGATTAGCGCCAGATGCACAAGGAGGAGAGTATTTTTTAATGCATGATGGAAGAGCAAAAAGTATTGATGAGGCCATAACAATGCATGGTGGTGAAGCTACTAATAGTAGAATACTATACGAAAAGTTACCACAATCAGAAAAAGATGCTTTAATCAAGTTTTTAGAATCATTGTAAAATGGACAGAAAAAAATTCATAAAATCATGTGGTTTGGCGTGTATAGGAAGCCTCACATTAGGACCAATACTGCAAAGTTGCACAGCAGTAAAAATGATAAGCGGAACTATTGTTAAAGATGATATTGTTATGAATATTTCTGACTTTACAACTTCTAGTGGCACACCAATAAAATATGTAATACTACATAATGATATGCTAAAGTTTCCGATTTGTGTATATAACATCAATTCTGATAAATACAGTGCACTTCTTATGAGATGTAGCCATCAAGGAAATGAATTAACTGCTTATGGAGATAAACTTCAATGCAGTGCCCATGGTAGTGAATTTGACAAATATGGACATGTAACTAATGGTCCAGCGGATAAACAATTAAGAGTTTTTCCTGTTAGAAAAGAAAGTCAACAATTAAAAATATCAATAAAAGCAGTATGAAAAAAATACTATTGTTAGCATTCATTGTTAGCAGCATAACAATGAGCGAAACCAAAGCTCAAATAGATTCTTCGTTATTAAAAAGAGCTGTAAAAGATACTATTAAGTCTACCATGAATATGGATGCTGTTTACAACCGACCTTTTTTAGGTTTAGGAAAAAGCCCTGTATCTCTTGGTGGATATGCCGAAATTAACTGGCAATATATGGGTACAGATGGTGTTTCTGAGGGGCATCAGTTTCAAATGAGAAGAATGACTTTGTTTGTTGCGGCTACTATAAGTAAGAAAATTAAATTTTTAAGTGAAATAGAACTTGAAGAAGGAGGAAAAGAAATTAATATTGAATTTGCTGCCATTGATGTAGAGTTTCATCCTTTATTAAACCTTAGAGGAGGAATTATAATGAATCCAATCGGTGCTTTTAATCAAAATCATGATGGTCCAAAATGGGAATTTATAGATCGTCCTATTTCGGCAACAAAAATGCTGCCCGCAACATGGAGTAATGCAGGATTTGGACTTTATGGTAAAACGTATACTAACGATTGGATGTTTGGTTATGAGGCATATCTCTCTGGTGGTTTTGACAACAGTATTATTGATAACGAAACAAACAGAACATCGCTTGCAGCTTCAAAAGCAAATGATGAACGTTTTGAAGAATCTGCCAGTGGTACACCATTATATACTGCAAAAATAGCGGTAAGAAACAATAACATAGGAGAACTAGGCTTATCATATATGGGTGGTATTTATAATAATTTTGACGATGATGGTGTGGTCTTAGATGATAAACGTAATCTTAATGTATATGCAGTAGATTTTAATACAACCTTACCAAAAACCAAAACAAAACTAGTAGGAGAGTGGGCATGGGTAAATGTTGAAATACCTACTACCTATACTCAGCAATATGGAAGGAAACAAAGTGGTGGTTTTTTGGATATTATTCAGCCTATTTTACAACAAAAAATGCTTGGATGGGATAAAGCAAGCCTAAATATTGCTTGCAGATTAGAATATGTAGATTGGAATGTAGGTACTTTTAATGAAACTGGCGGAAATATTGGAGAAGAACTAACAAGTATTATGCCTGCAATAAGCTTTAGACCTACATCACAAACTGTTTTTAGATTAAACTATAGGTTTCAAAATCAAGATGATATTCTTGGTAATGGCCCTGCAAAAACTAAAGGTTTTAGTTTTGGAATATCTACTTATTTTTGATTCTTATTGTTACATAAAACTGGCTATTGTTTAAAGTTACTCTTTTATTTAATCACATTTTCCTTTGTAATACTCTATAAAAACTGGTAAATCCGATAGATTTATTCTGTTTTTTTCTAAGTCCTCAATTAAGGAAGGGCAGTCCATGAAATAATCTTTTGATTTTTTTAAAAAGCGCTTATTCTTTTCTACTTTTATTAATTTAGGTTTTCCTTCTAGTAAAATGTAATATTGAAAAGAAAGAGATTTCCCATGAGCAGAACCAAAGTGAGAATCATAGTAATAAGAGTATCTAATAGGTGTCACCATTTTTTTGCCATTTGGTAACTTTATTGTGTCTGAGCTTTTTAATTTTCGGCTCATTGTACTATTTTCAAATTTCATTTTTAATAATTTCTCTCGAACAGTTTCTCGATCAAAATCTGAATAGAATAGGTCTGTTCCATTATTATTAGATGTCATGTAGATACTTATTTTATCTTCATAAATTAACTCAACAAAAATTTTAAACTTACTATAATTATGATGCAAATATTGAAAAACCCTTTCGTTTTCAGAGTTAGGATTTGTAATTATCTTATTAATTTTTTTATGATCAATTTTTCTACTACCTCTTTTATTTTCTCTTTTTAATTTTGGACTGAAAACAGAATTAGGCATCCATAATCTTCCTTTTTCAATTGTTCCATCTTTATATATTATTTTGCTTTCAATTAGTGGACTAGCTCTTAGTTCAAAGTCTTGAGAGAAAGTTTTAACTGTTATAAATAGGAGTAGAAAAATCAATTTTTTTTTCATTCGTTCGTTTTTATTATACGTAATTACTATAGTTGTATTTCTGCTATGAATGGAGGTTTAGAAGGGAAGCACATACAAAGACTTAACTAAAAGTTTTTATTGTTGATCAAAACCTCTATTGACTATAGTGATCATCTTGTATTTGTACTTTTACCAACTTATTCTTGTAATGATGACAGATTTCTTGTCGTCCAGAAACCCAACAAAATAATATCTGTCATTTTCCTGTTCTTGTACATATTGTTTTGAATACCCATTTCTCCCTTTTTTCCTTTCAATGAAATCCAATTCATTTGAACTCATTTTATTTTCCTTCTCCACAAATCCGTTATTTTTTAGTTGATGTTCTAATTTTGTAAGATCGGCTTGTTCAAATTCAGTTAAAAATGACGAAGAGTAATCTCCAAAATGATCCGGATAAGAAGCTGTCTTATATTTTATTTTTCCACTTTTTGGAAAATCCATATTAGCAACTTCTTTAAAGTCCATTTTATAAAATTCAGCCGATGGATAAATTGCATCGTAAATCAAATAGCCTACAATTATGATTGGAATTAAAGCAAGTAATCGTAGTCTTTTATCAAATCCCTTCTTTTTGATCCATCTATAAATTAAATATGAAGTTCCAATAGGAATTCCAATACCTAATATTATTACAATTAAAAGTAAAAGGAATAATTTCATTCAGTTATTTGGTGATATGCTCAAATATAAAAACATATAATTAGTATTCAATTGAGTATGGGAGTCTTATAGTCATAAGCTATCTATAGTTATACTTTTTGTTTTATTATGTCAGAGACTTTAGCGGAGGGAACTGAGTTTTTAATTTACTTTTAATTTTAATGCTTTTAAGAAAGTTTCTCCTTGGTTTAAAGGTGCAATTTCAATCATCATAATATCACCATTTTGACTAGTTACTTCAATAATATCTCCAATTAAAGACTCTGTCCTGTTCTGAATATCAACAATATCTGTAATTTTAATAACTGTTGTTTGTGTTTCCTTGTTATGATAAATTAAGCGAGAATTAGTTAGTAATATAGCTTCAGTACCGTCTAGTGAAATGGTATAATCATAGTAGGCTGATATTCTTTCTCCTTCTTCTAATAATTGGTTGTCTTTAATATAATCTAAAGCATATTTTTCCATATTATTTGTTGTTCTAACTCCCCCTTCATTCATACTACATGAATAAAAAAAGAATGAAAATAGTAGAATTATAAAAGTAGATCTCATTTTTTTGCTGTTATTAATGTTGGTTTTCAATATGCGCGAGTTATTTATTAAATATACCATCTGATTTATGCTCACGATACCTAAATATATAAAAAACATTCGGCAATATTCAATAGAGTATAGAAATACTGTAATAATTAGATGTCTTATTGCTTATATTATTGTTCTCTTCCAGTAAGGCTGGAGACTTAGTAGTTATACTGTCATGTTTGATTATTATTTTGTTTTTCTTTATCATAAAATTCCATTAATTTATCACAAGCACTTTTAAAACTACCTTCATAAGGAACGGTTCTTACTACAATATGATAACGTTGCTCATTTGGATCATAACCTTCAAGTAAATATGAATAACCATCGAGAAACATTCGTTTTGGGTATTCAATCATATTTAAAGTCCAGAAGTATGAACCATCAACCTCCTTTTTAAATTCATCATATTGTTCAGTGGATAACTCTATAGTTGTTTCGGAAGTTAGGCTATAAATTTCATTCTCATAATTGTTTTCTTTATCATAAGATTTTACTATCATTCTAGTATAATTATCATTGATATGTTCAATTCTAAAGAGTTGGTTTTTTCCAAATGAATCGAGAAAATTAAACCTAAAGCATTCAAACTCTAAAAGTTTTAAATCTGGTTCATTAATTGAGTCATAAATTTTTGTTAGCCATTTAGTTCCTTTAATGCTATCGTTTTGAAATTTTGATAATTTTATTTCAAATTCAGAATTACCAGAAGCTATCCTTTCAGGCTTAGAAATACAACTAAAAGAACAGTATATAAAAATTAAATAAAATAGTGTCTGAATCTTCATATTTTGATAGAATATAGCTAATTAATAAATCCGATATCTATTTTTCACTTAGTTAGGAGACTTTACGGAGTGAGTCAAATTGATAATATTGAACTATTACAAGTCGCTATCATTTCTTTTTTAGTCTTTCAATTTCTGCCTGTAATATTTCGAACTTAGTTTTTAAAGATTTTAATGATTCAATATCTTTTTGCTGTTGAATTGTATATAAGGTTAACTCCTCTATTTTTTGAAGCAATTTAATATTCATCTCTGCTAAATATATACCATCTCTTTCCATTTCTTCAGCAGAAGCAATTTCAGGTAAGTGTTTGTTCTTATGTATATAAGTTTCCACTTCGTTTAAAGTTGGTAGTTCATAGTTGTTTTCAAAAACAAAATCGGCTCCCGCATTTACTGTTACCTTTACTTCTTGAGAATGTATTTTACCCGCAACTGTTAATTTTGAGTCAGGACTTGTTGTCCCAATGCCAATGTTTCCATTCTTATTGATGGAAAAATGAGTGTTAGGGTTTCCTGTAAGGGAGCTAGATGTTCCTAATCTTAGATTACCTAGAGTGGGATCAAATCGTATTTCAGCAGAGTATTTAGTAGCATCAAGATCTATATTTACTGATGGTACATGTAAAAACCCTATTACTTTATGTCCTCCATCATGAAAAGTGTAAGAATTTCCAATTTGAAATTTTTCTTGAGGATTAGTTGTGTTAATACCAACATTACCAGAAATTGTACTAACAATTGTAGATAGGTGTCCAGATGGACCAATATTAAGGTTTCCATTATTACCCTTCCATAATCTATGAGAGATCGTGTTAGAACTGGTTATTGCAATGCCATCTGAGGAAGTATCTCCTTTTTGTCTTACAAGCAAAGTTCCAGAACTAGCTGCTCCAACTCCACCATTAATTATAGTTTGTCCAACTACTTCTAATTTGGCTCCAGGATTAATTGTTCCAATACCAACATTACCATTTGTTAATTCTGTAATTTGTGCATTTAATCCTAATGTAAATCCAAATAACATTATTGAAATTAGTATTTTTTTCATTTTTATTTTGTTTTAAATTATTTTATGGTCAAGTGAATTTTAATTGTGTACTTATAGTTTTATACATTATAATTAATAGCTAAACAGACCATTATGTTTACATCCACTATATTCATGTTCAAATATAAAAAACATACAGATAATATTCAATAAAACACAAAAATACTATATAAAGCAGCTATTATTATCAAGGCAACTATAATTATAATAAAGATAATGGAGTATAGCATCTTATAAATGCATTTATGCAAAAAGATAAGCGGGTATAGCATCTTATAAATGCATTTATGTAAAAAGATAAGCGGGTATAGCATCTTGTAAATGCATTTATGCAAAAAGATAAGCGGGTATAGCATCTTGTAAATGCATTTATGCAAAAAGATAAGTGGGTATAGCATCTTGTAAATGCATTTATGTAAAAAGATAAGCGGGTATAGCATCTTGTAAATGCATTTATGTAAAAAGATAAGCGGGTATAGCATCTTGTAAATGCATTTATGTAAAAAGATAAGCGAGTATAGCATCTTGTAAATGCATTTATGTAAAAAGATAAGCGGGTATAGCATCTTGTAAATGCATTTATGTAAAAAGATAAGCAAGTATAGCATCTTGTAAATGCATTTATGTAAAAAGATAAGCGAGTATAGCATCTTGTAAATGCATTTATGTAAAAAAATAAGTATATAAATGCTTTGTATTCTTATAGTTATGGTTTAGTAAGTGTTTTTTGTTTCTTTTTTACGATATAAATACCTTTTTTGCGCATTTTCACAACATATTTACTATCAATCACAACTTAGTTAGTATTTTTCCTACAAATAAATTAGACATTGCACTCAGTAGTAATATGTTATGTGTCTAGAGGCATATGGTATACTACATAATTATTAATTTTTTTAAAATATTTTATTATGAGATCTATTTCAAAACAATCTTATGCCAGTAAGTTGCATAGAATTAAAAGAATTATTGTACTCTTAGAAAAAACACCAGAGTATGTACATGCAGGAAAATCTACAAGTATTATAGATTTGCAACAAAAGAAAAATGGTGCAGGATTGGCTATTACCAATTATTCTAAAATCAACTATAGCTATAAAACAGCTATAAAAAAACGTCAAGAGTTGTATAATGTAGGAGACCCATCTCTTGTTAAAAGGCTAACCTCTCTTAATAGTTTTATGCGTGCTGTACAAGAAAAAAATGATCTGCAATCCTTAGAAATTAGAAAACATATACGTCATATAAGAGGTAGCTCGCTTGCAAATTCAAAAAAGAAAAATATGCCAGTAGATATGGTAGTACCACTACAATCGGACGTTATGATAGATATAGTTATTCCTCCTAAAAAAACCATAAGTAGAATAGAAACTACTTTTGGGAGCAAATGGGAAGATTTAGGAAAAATAATAGTAGTACTTACCAGCATGGGTAAACAATACAACCCTAGCAATGCACTTATTACATTAGCATCTTTAAAAGAATTGCATCAAGCAATGGAAACTACCAATATAGAAGTGGCACTAAACCATACGGCGCTTAAGGAAGCAGCCGAAAAACGAAAAAACATCTTTAATGTTCTTAAAACACAAATTGCTGATGTAAAAAACATTATTAAATCACAATTTGGACAGAGCTCGGCGGTCTATAAAAAGTTTAGAGAAATAGAAAAAAGCTAAGCAATGCTATACCCTCCTCAAAAGACAATTGCTTTCTGTTTTAGCTTTTGCTCTTCTTACCTGAACTTTATTATTGTTGTAGTAAAAATTTGATTGTATGCCTGTATTGTGGTAGTATAACAGCAATAATAAATTAGAACCTAGCCCTCAATAGTATATTGCTATTTGTTGTAAAAGAGTATTAGATTAGATACTTTTACATAAGCTCAATTGTCTTGTATTTTGGTTTATTATGTTAATACTAAGTATAGTATTTTTATTAGAAAATATAAGAAAGGACTTATACTTATTAGAGCCCAAAATGTCTTTTTCTTCCATTTGTTTTTTAATTCTCCAACTACTAATATAGTATTGATAAGAGAAAGAAAAGGTAAAATTAAAAAGAGAAATAATGATATGTTTTTTGCAGAATAATAAACCCAAGTTAAATCAGGATTTCCACGAAAAAGAGCAAGATATTTGCCAATTTCAAGAACGATAAAAAATAGACAAGCTATTATTGCTGATCTTTTTTTAATACGGTGTAAATCTCTGTATAGTTTTATTATATGCAATTTTTTATAAAAACATTGAAGTTATTTATTTTTTTAGATACCCATCTTTTTTCATTAACTCATAAGCCTTGTCTAAGTTTTGTTTTGACTTTGGATCATCTAAATAATATGGTAAACTTGTTTTTTGATCTAATAATTTAATCATTCCACCATCTTCAATTAAATTTTCAATCATCCTAATGATATCTTCATCTAAAGTATCAAGAGGCGTATTAGGAGCATATTGATTGGCCATCCATAATATATATTCACCAATTGTTTTTTGTCCTGAGGCATCCAAATAAATCTGTTGAGGCCATTCGTCCATTGTAATTATTCTGGGTGATTTATTGTCAAATATTTGAACCATTTGATCATTTAGCCAATCCCATTGCATTGTTCGGATAAAATATTTATCCTTTTTGGAGTAGTTATTTAAATATTGAAACTTAGGTAAGACTCTGGCTTTTTTCTTAAAGATTCCAAACATGTTTTTTTAATTGTTTTCTAAAGTTAAATGTAAAAAGATAAAAGAAACTACTAATTACAATATTAAAAAATAATATAGCAATACACATTTCTAAAAGCAGTAAAACACAACAAAAAAGCACAGACCATAAGGTTGGCGAATGACCTCAGTTAAGAAAACATAAAATTGTAACCACAGGGAGCGTCAAAATTATAGGCTGTTTGAGTATAACGAGTTCCTATAATTTAGCGATGAGGATTAACAATTTAGTTTTCTTAAATGCAGTCTAGATTTTTTTGGTTCGTTTTTTTATCAATGAAAAAAATGAACAAAGCCAATTTGTATCTAAGAGTATCACTATTAACTAAAAGCATTACACTTAAAAAAATAAATAAAGTTGTTTTATAACTAGACCAACATCATATCTAAATCATCTAATTTAAGTATTATATGCAGCACAAAAAAAACTTCCCATTACTATATTATAAAATAATGCAACATCACATACCATTGCAAACAGTAAAACATAACAAAAAAGCACAGATCATAAGGCTGGCGAATGACCTCAGTTAAGAAAACATAAAATTGTAACCACAGGGAGCGTCAAAATTATAGGCTGTTTGAGTGCAACGAGTTCCTATAATTTAGCGATGAGGATTAACAATTTAGTTTTCTTAAATGCAGTCTAGATTTTTTTGGTTAGCTCATACTCTTATTATTGTTTTAGATGAATTCGTGAATCTCCCTCGTCGATTTCGTTTTTTTAGCAATGGAACTGCGAAGCACATCATGAGCTCCTATAAAAAAATAAGGGGTAGTGAATAAAAAATGAACAAAGCCAATTTGTATCTAAGAGTATCACTATTAACTAAAAGCATTACACTTAAAAAAATAAACAATATCAATATACAACAAACAATACCACCATAAACTTAAGGAGCAGTTACTCTAATCCAATACTGTGTTCTATAGAAAAAACCAATATAACCACGTACTGCAATGGTATTTTTATCCTTTAACCATAGCTTACAATCGTAGTTTTTTCCATTTTCAGGATCTAGTATAGCATCATCTTTTTTCCATTTATCACCATCTTTTTTTAAAGCAGTAATAATTTCCATTCCAATTATCTTTTTATCCTTTTTAGCTCCAGGACAAAGATCACAAATGGGATCTTTAGGCTCTCCTGGCTCAGGATATATCTTTAAGATTTTACCATAGAGTAGTCCGCCCTTTTTATAAATTTCTACAATAGATTTTGTTTTTTGTGTGGCATCATCTACTGTTTTCCATTTACCAACCACAGTTTGTGCATGGCTATATTGAAATAAGAAAAGGCAAAATAATGTAAGAAATATGGTTCTCATAAGTAATAGGTTTAATTATTGATCCAGTTTTTACTAGCCAATACAATAGACGTTTCTATTTGTCTATCTGGTATAGCCCAATAGGTTTTTAGAAGCTGGTTTTTTTCTGGAATAGGAAGTTGTACAAAACCATGTTTTTTATAAAAGCTAATAGCCCAGGTAGCAGTAGCCCATGTACCTATAAGAATAGGGGTGTTAGACATGGAAATTAGATGATTTAATAACTTGGCACCAATACCTTTTTGCCTTGCAGCTGTTTTTACATAGGCATGGCGTATAAGTGTTACTTCTTTTTTATATTGAATCCCCATAACACCAAGTATACTATTGTTTTCTGTATAATTCCAGAACACTACACCTTCTTCTAGTTGCTTTTCTAGTTCTTCTTTTGACATATATGGATCTTTCCATCTGTCTGCGGGTATTATACCTTTATAGGCAATAGCCGAATCATTAATAATGGTAAGTATCGTTTCAAAATCGGTACTGATATTACTTTTTGTAATCATATAATGTATCTAATAGCTCACTAAGATAATAGTAATATGTATAGGTAACTGTTAAAGAAATATTACTTTTTCTATGGTATAGCCAATATTGGTTTTAATCCACTAAAGAAAAACTCAACAGCAATAACCATTACAATAAGTCCCATTAGACGCATCATAACATTATTACCAGTTTCTCCTAGTACTTTAATAATTTTAGATGAACTATATAGAATTGCAAATACCAATAGCATAACACCAAAGACAGATAAAATAAGTACTATTTTTTTATCAAAAGTATTGGCATCTTCCATCATTACAATAGCATTTGTAAGAGCACCAGGACCACATATCATAGGTATTGCCAGTGGAGTAACAGAAATATCGTTTATATAGGTTTTAACTTCGCTGTTGGCAAGCTTTACTCTTCCAAGTCTTGCTTGTAACATGTCCATACCCATTAGTAAAAATATAATTCCGCCAACAATTCTAAAACTATGCACCGATATTCCAAAAAAGGTAAATAATACCTGACCAGAAAATGCAAAAATGATAATAGTGATAAAAGAAACTAACGATGCTTTTTTTGCTGTTCTTGTTCTGTGTTTTTGATCTAGCTCTTTGGTCATTGTCATAAATATAGGCATGGTACCCAAAGGGTTTATTAAGGTGAAAAAAGAGGTAAAAGAGAGGAGTCCAAATGATAATAATTCTGTCATGCCATTTATAGTTTTACAAAGTGTATGATTACAATATTGTTTTTCTGGTACAAAATTCTGTGTTTTTAACCTTGAAACGAATTATTATTGTGTTATTTTTGATTAAAACGAAAATAATTCTATATAGCAAATGGATATGAAGTTAGATAAGAAAGATATTCAGATTTTAGCCCTTTTACAGAACAATGCTCGGCTTTCTAATAAAGAACTGGCTGTAGCATTAGATATAGCACCTTCTACTTGTCATGAAAGACTTAAAAAACTAACGCGTAATGGCTTTTTTAAAAGCTTCAATGCAGATCTTAACCTTACCAAACTAGAGCTCTCTGTAGAGGTATTGGTTTCTGTACGGTTAAGTAAACACGATCGCGAAATTGTAAACTCTTTTATAAAAAAGATGAAGAATATAAATGGAGTAATACGGTTTTATCATGTAGCTGGAAATACAGATTTTATAGTACATGTGGCTGTTAAAGATGCTAACGGATTGCGTTCTTTTATTATGGATGAGTTGGCAAGTTTTAGTGCCATAGATCATATAGAATCCGCTATGATCTATCAACATGAAAATGTATATAAACTTAATGAATTAACATATTAAAACAGAAAAAGACTATTACAGTCCCTATTGCCAATACAATAGTATTGTATAGCGGGTAAATTACTAATACAGGGAGTACTACGTTTTTCTAAACGCCAAATTGACGCAGGTGATGATCTAGGTGTTTGTAAAATAGAATATTCCACTCATCGGTAGTTAATGGTCCAAAAGAATGCGACTCTCTATTATTAAAATGTTCAGCACCTAGCTGTTGTGTTTTGTTGATATACGTAATAATCCTATCTTTTTCAAGAGTAAAATCTTTTGCTGTAGTAATTAAAAACTGTGGTGCTGTTCTACTATTTTTCTTATATGGCTTTTTACCTACTACTGTAGATTTTGCAAGTAGTTTTATCAATACTTTTTTCAAGCCTTTTGGTTTGGGATGTATATCTTCATAAGTCATTTCGTAAACAACATTGCAATGTGCCAGCATTTGCGAAACATCCATCTTTCCCCAGAGCCCATTTGTGGTATCGCTAAGACTATTAATCCTATTTACTAATTGCTCAACATCTGTGTTGTCAAAAACATTCTTTAGTTCCATAATGATAGGTTTTTAGAATTATTATTTCTTTTAAAAATTGCATTAGTCATTATAAGTACTGTTCCAATAACAATAGATACATCACTCATGTTAAAGATACCAGTTTTAAAAACCCCCACATCTATATGCATAAAATCCGTAACAGATCCATATAAGATTCTATCGTAGATATTTCCTATACCACCACCTATTATAAAGGATAGTGCAATAGCTGTTAATCTATCTGTCCTACTTTTTTTGAGGATATAAATAAATAAGAATAAAAGTACAAGTATTGGTAGTATCTGTAAAACTATTATTTTTAGAAATGGAGGCAGATTGCTTCCCATACTTAATGCTGCACCAGTATTTTCTACTTTTAATAAGATAAAATTATTGCCAATAATACTAATAGTTTCTTGAGCTGTAATATGTTTTCGAGCACTGTTTTTTGTAATCTGATCGCAACTAATATTAAGAAAGATAATAGCTAGTATTAATAAAATTCTCAGTAAACGTTTCATAATGGTAGTGTAAGTATAACTTTACTTTTATATGTAAAGCTATTCAAACTTACACCTTTTTTAGAATGAAAAAGATTTTTATAACAGATTTTACTAGTTAAATTGTGTTAAAATTGAATAAAAATCAATACTATTGTACGGAATATTTTTTTTGAATGAAAAAAACAGCATTAGTTACTGGAGCCGCATCTGGATTAGGATTAGAATTAACGATACTTTTAGCAAAAGGTAATTACCAATTGATAATAGTAGATATAGATGCATCTAAATTAGAAGCTGTAAAAGAAGATTTAGAAAACACACACAATACAACTGTACAGTCTATAGTTTTAGATTTAAGTGAGCAAAATGTTGCTGAAACCATTTTTAAAGAAATTAATGGTACTTCAATAGATGTTTTAGTTAATAATGCAGGTTTTGGAGTATTTGGAATGTTTTATGACACCGATTGGGAACGTGAGGCTGCAATGTTAAATTTGCATATCATGACAACCACACACCTTACCAAGTTAGTGTTGCCAGGAATGATAAAAAGAGGAAAAGGAAAAATACTAAACTTATCTTCCTTAGCAGGTTTTCAGCCAGGCCCATTAATGACTATTTATTATGCTTCAAAAGCATATATACTTTCTTTTTCGGAAGCTATTGCCAACGAGTTAAAAGGCACTGGAGTAACAGTAACGGTCTTATGCCCTGGGCAAACAAAAACAGCGTTTCAAAGTGTAGTTTCTGAAGGTGTTAGCGATAATAAAATACAGTTTAACATGGCATGTGCCAAAAAGGTAGCTGAATATGGCTATAAGGCAATGCAAAATGGAAAAACGGTAGCCGTACCCGGAACTTTCAATAAGTTATTGTGTAACTTACCTAGACTAATGCCAAGAAAAATGGCAGCAGGTATTGTTCGTAGAATACAAGATAAAAATAGAGATTAACACTAATCTTAAATACTACAAGTATAGTACTTATAGCATCCAAGACATATTTGATTAATTACTAAGTTCTCTTTTTTCATGAGTTAAAAAATGAAAACGAGTATTAATTTTTGAGACGTTACTATTATAAAAATCTTTTAATCAACCTGAAATTCTAACTGTCCTATTTGCCTAGTTTCTTTGTTGTCTACCAGTTGTAACGATATGTTTTTAGATTCTTGGTCTTTAGTACCATAGTTACTTATTAACGTTGCGTATATAGTAACAGGTCCATTGATGCTTCTTCTAGATTCGCTAAAATACTTTACATAAACGGTATAGGTACCTCGTATGGCTTTCTTTATAGAAAACTCTTCTGGACCATAACCTCTAGTGAAGTCAGTACTTATTTTTCCACCAGTTTTGGTGTTGGTATGTTGATAAAAACACTTTTCCCCATTAGGGTCTATAACCCATAAATCAATATCATTATCATTGCTGCTCCAATCCAATGTAATTCTAACATCTAAAGGCATTGGATTGATAAGGTTTATAGGCACATCTTTAATATTTAGTTCTTTTTTATGTAGACTTATAAGATTGTTTAGCTCATTAATAATAACGTCTTTGATAGGATTAAAACGATTCCATTCAGTATTCAGGATAAAAGTATAAGTAGTTAGCGCATCTTGATACTGTTGATTTGCTATATATGCCAATGCCAAATCTCTAAAGGACTGTGGCTCTTCTGGTCGTAACATTTTTAGCTCTTCGTATATCTTAATTGCAATTGTACACCTACCTTCGTTTAGGTAGCGTTTGGCAACTACTTTTAATAACTCTGGATTTTCTAAATCTAATTCCAAGGTATTAGATAATACCCGTATAGCCTTTTCTTTTTGCTTCCTGTTGAATAGCAAATCTGCAACATGGATATAAAATGAAGGTCTGTTTTTATGTTCTTTTTTAAGACTATAGTACACAGAATCTATGCTGGTGTCTTTGGCATTTCTTAGTGCATCCATATATGGAGCATCTGGCATCCATGATAAAACTTTTATTTTTGGTTTTTGCGCTCTATTTTTTGGCTTAGTATCTTTATCTCTTAGTAAACCAGAACTATATACTTGCTGCGGTTCTATTTCTATCTGGTTTTCTTCTTCCATAACTTCTATTTCTCTTACTTCATCATCGGAATTGGTTGTTCGGTATTCCATAATAACAGTTTCTTCAACTTCTATCTCATCTTCAATTACTTCAATAATTTCCGGTGCTGGAGGTGGATTATTTGTTGTTCTTGAACCTTGTAAATTGTCTTTTTTAGTACCATAAGGAGAATTGGTATACCAAGAGTACAATGCTGTAGCTCTATTTTGTGTGTTTAATAGAATTTCTTTTGGACTCTTTTTTGGTACTTCCTTTTGGATTGCTAAAAGTTTATAATAATCTTCTTTTAACTCTTGAGGTGGTACTATCTTATGGGTAACATAGTCTTGTACTCTGTCTAGGACAATAAAAGAAGTGTTTTTAGTAATGATATTAAAACGCTTACCTAAACTTCTAATTTCATCTTTGTTTTTTGAATGCTGAATGTTAAGGGCTGCTATTTTTTTGTTAGCCCATATGGTACTTACATTTGCATTAGCTCCCTTTTTGATATTAAAAGTTTGTTGATGAGTAACCATATTTCTATTGCCATAATTAAGTGTAAGCTTTGCATTTTCTTTAAGAAGAATACCCGCAATCTCAAAATACTTACCAACTCTGGTAGGTGTGTTTGGGTAGATCTCCTTTAGTGCAGTTTTATTAAAAGTGTATGATAAAAATTTCTCTTCATTGGTTTTTAAAATGGAAATGGCTTCCATACTTGTCATTCTGTTGAGGTTTATATACGCACCATTGGTCTTTAAAGCTATATTTTGTAAGGCAGTATAGTTACTTCCTATGTTAGAACTAAAGGTAAATACTGGTGTTTTTGTAGTTGTACTTAGTTCTTTTCCTATGGTATGTATACCATCAGAAAATAAGAGTATTTCGTCTGCTCTAGAATTAAATTTTAGGTTTTCAAAGCAGCTAGCACCATCATTATTAAGGTTTCTTATGTAGTTTATTAATTTAGAAGTATCGCTACCAATACTGAATTCTTTGGCGGGTTTTATAAAGGTGTTAAAAGTGAATAGTGTTATGTTTTTTGTTCCTTTTATACTGCTTAGATATGTTGTTAATAGCTCTAATTCTTTATTGATGTTTCTATCTGAAGCAGAAAAAGAGTTATCCCAATAGATAGTGATGTCTTTTGGATCTTTTTTTGCAGTTTTATTTAATTTAGGTGCTTTTGTAAGTAGATAAAAATAGGTTTGTTTTTCAAATTCGCCAGTAAATAACTGGTAATCGGAGTTGGAAGGTCTCGGAATAGTAAATTTTAATGGAGTGGTGGCTTTATAATTATTGCGTGTAAAGCTTAGCAACTGCGCATTGTTGTCTTGGTCGAAGTTTATGTTTTTAAACTCTGATGTAATTTTATTTGTTTTTTGACTGCTTTTAATGACTTTTACAGCTAGTTCAAATTGATCTATACTTTTTGGAGTCTTAATAGGCAGGGTATAATAAAGGTTGTTTTTGTCTCCTTCTAAAGTTTCGGTAATGGCTAAAACTACTCTTTTGTTTCCATTAGCTGGTATGGGGAATATTTTGGTGCTAAAAATATTTCCTTTGGTTTTGGTAGCAATTCCTGGATCAATATTTTGGCGTACAACTGCTTCAAAGGCTTGTCTAGCTTTTACTTTTTCTATAAGCACACCTTCTCTTAGTTTCCCATTGATATCTAAGGCATATCTGCAAACTTCTTGTCCTTCGGCTAAAGGCATGGTAAAGTCACCTTGAAGATCTCTTGCAGTTGCATTATAAAACACAATATCAAATGTAGTAGTGGCTACGTTTCCAATAACGGTAACTTCTACAGCTAGTTTGGAGATCTTTAATTTCTCTTTTTTCCCAGACTTTTTTACAGAAAGTGATGGTATTTGACTAAAACAATAGGATTGAAATAAAGTGATAACGATACAAAGTAGTGCTTTTCTCATTGGAATACCTTTTAGAATTAACGATACCTATCGCCTTTCAAAAACTATTCCAAACTACATATACACTATTATTTTTGTAAATAGGACATAGTTAATAGTATTTAGTAGATAATATCATGATAAATTTGTAACTTACTGAAAGTTAAACTGTAGTAACCTCTTTTTTAAATACAAGCAATTGTAAATATCGAATTGCTTTTTTGTTAACATAAAATATTAAAGAGATGAAAAAAACAGCCATTACACTAGCCATCCTATTTACTTTTACCAACATTTTATATGCGCAGACAGATTTTGCAAAGGAGTATAAACCTATACTAGAAAAAGGATTTAACTTAACCATAGCGCTTGCCGAAAAAATGCCCGAATACTTATATTCTTTTAAGCCAGAAAAAAGCGCTAAAAGCTTTGGACAACAAATGGTACATGCTACCTGGGGAACGGATGTTATTATAGATATCTATGTGATGGGCAATACCGAAAGGAATTTTGTAGAACCAGATGCCGAAATTATGTCTAAAGAAGAAATTATAGCAGACATGAGATTGTATGCAAAAAATGCATTAGAAAATTTGGATAAACTTACAGAAGAGCAGCTTAAGGAGATGACCAACCTCTTTGAACAAACAGAAACCACAAAGAAAAAGTGCATCTATTTTGTACATGACCATATGACAAACCATAGAGCAAAAGCCAATCTGTATTTTAGACTTTGTGGACAAGAACCACCAGCATATGGTTTCTTTTAGGCTTTCATTTTGGAGTTAATTTCTAGAGATTTGTCTCTAGATTAAACTATTTTTTTGGAGACATGCTTCATGCTCCTGAGTATATGATGTTGGGTTATGGTTTTTATTAAGGAATAACCTTTTTTGTATAGAACAATATTCGTCAAATAAAATGACTGTTATGGATATAGTATAGGGACAATTCTGGAACTATACTATATCCATATAAAATACAATACAATTGTAGGGCTATGTTTTTGCATAAAGTAAATTGTTTACTTTAGCTGCAAATATATTATCTTGACCACTTCTTCTTTTCATTTTGTAAAAAGAGTATTTTTAAATAATAAGGTACGATACCGCTTATCTATTCTTCCTAGGAAGTTTTCTAAGTTAGAACGAGATATTATATCAAAAGAATTGTCTTTTTATAATAGATTAACAAAGTGGCAGCAAGTAGAGTTTGAAGATAGGGTACTTCGTTTTATAGAAGCACATGAGTTTGTAAGTAGAGAAAATGTAGTTCTTACCAATAGGATGAAATTACTGATATCAGGTACAGCAGTTATGATAACTTTTGGTTTTCATAGCTATTTGCTATCAATGTTTACTACAATTATTGTTTTTCCGGAACATTATTTTTCTACAATTAATAAGCAATATCATAAAGGAGAAGCAAACCCTATGGTTAAAGCCGTGGTATTCTCTTGGCAAGATTTTGAAGAAGGGATAAAAATAACTAATGATAACCTTAATTTAGGCATACATGAGTTAACCCATGCCCTATATTTTAGTTTTATAAAAGAACAAAGTAGTAGTGCAAGACATTTTAGAACCTGTTATAAGGATTTGTTAGATTTTTTAAAAGATCCAAAAGAGCAACAAAAAGTAATAAAAGCAAAATACTTGCGTGATTATGCTTTTGAAAACCAACACGAGTTTTTAGCAGTAATGGTAGAGCATTTTTTTGAAACTCCAGATGTGTTTAAAGAAAAATTACCTCAGATTTATTATCGACTACGAAAAGTATTTAATATTGATTTTGCGGGCTATTAAATAGTTAGTGTTTTTAATAAAATCAATTTAGTAATTTATTATTGCGGCTTCAGCACAACGTTCTCCATCCATAGCAGCAGATATAATTCCGCCAGCATAACCACCACCTTCACCACAAGGGTAAAGACCTGCTACTTCAGGATGGGCTAAGTTTTCTTCTCTAGGGATATTTACTGGAGATGATGTACGAGATTCTACACCAATTACATTAGCTTCTGCTGTATAGTAGCCATGCATTTTGTCTCCAAAAGCCTTAAAGCCTTTTCTTAAACGTCCTCCAATCTGTTTTGGAAGAACAGAATGTAGTGGAGCAGAAGTTAAACCAGGCTGATAAGATGTTGTATTAAGATCATTAGATAGTTTGCCTTCTACAAAATCGGTAAGTCTTTGTGCTGGTGCTTTCTGACTTCTTCCTCCAGCGGTAAAAGCCAAACGTTCTAGGTCTTTTTGATATTCTAAGCCTTTTAATACTCCAAAATGCTCGTATTTCTTAAGATCTTGTTCTGCATTAATCTCTACTACAATCCCAGAATTAGCAAATTCATTGTTTCGTTTGGAAGGGGACATTCCGTTAACAACAACTTCTCCATTTGCAGTAGCAGCTGGTACAATAAAACCTCCAGGACACATGCAAAAAGAATAAACTCCTCTATTGTTTACTTGATGTACCATTCCGTATGACGCAGCTGGGAGTAATTCGTCTCTTTTTCCTTCACAATGGTATTGTATACTGTCTATTATATGCTGTGGATGTTCTACACGTACGCCCATAGCAAATGACTTTGCTTTTAATGCAATATCTTTTTTATGTAAAAGATAGTAGATATCTCTTGCCGAGTGTCCAGTAGCCAAAATTACCCGCTTGGCAGGCATTTCTATATCGTTCCGAAGCTGTAGGGCAGTAATTTTACCATCATTAACTGTAAAGTCAATAACTCTGGTATTAAAATGGATCTCTCCTCCATATTTTAAAATAGTTTCCCGAATGTTCTGAACCACTTTTGGCAGTTTATTGGTTCCAATATGTGGATGCGCATCTACAAGTATTTGCGAAGTAGCACCGTGATAAACTAAGTTTTCAAAAATACGTCTAACATCACCACGTTTTAGACTTCTGGTATATAGTTTTCCGTCAGAATAGGTGCCAGCACCACCTTCTCCAAAACAATAGTTAGAATCTTCGTTTACAAAATGATCCTGATTAATGGCTTTTAAATCTCTACGCCTGTCTTGAACATTTTTGCCACGTTCCAATACAATAGGTTTATAGCCTAACTCAATACATCTAAGTGCAGCATACATACCTGCAGGCCCAAAACCAATAATATGAATGGGTTTGGCGGTAGACACATCTTTGTATTCAAAAGAATAATCATCTTCCTTAGATGGAACTTCATTAATATAGACCGCAACCTTGTAGTTGAATATAATTAAAGCCTTACGTGCATCTATAGATTTGCGTAAAATTTTTACGGCGGTAATAGTTTTGGTATCAACTTTTAATGCTTGTGCAGCTTTTATTTTAAGGATATTCTCTTTAGTTTCCTCTTTAAGCGTTACGCGAAGTTGAATTTCTTTTACCATGTGGCAAAACTACTTAAAATTCAAGTATTCTTAGATATGATTTTCTGATGTATTTTTATTTTATAAAGAAGGATTAATCTAGCTTGGTTATGCTATAAAGTTTCTTCATTTTTTTTAGCATAAATTTTTCAGGAAGACTTCTTAAGAAAAAATTACGGAAGCCTTTACCATATTTTATATGTGCAATACTACCCGTCATTTTAGATGTTTTTACAATTTCATTTACTTTTTCATCTCTTTTTTCTTGAAAAGAGGCAAATGCTTTGCTAAAAGTGTCTTCTTTAGCAAGACAATGCGATAAGTAATATGCATCCTCAATAGCTTGTGCGCCTCCTTGTCCCATATTTGGTGTAGTAGCATGTCCTGCATCGCCAATAAGGCAAATATTATCTGTATGCCATTTCTTTAAAGGTGCTAAGTCACTAATATCACTTCTAATAATGTTTTCTTCAGGTGTATGGGTAATTATTGTGTTAATTAAAGGATCAAAATCTGCAAATAACGCTGTTATCTTTTGTTTAACAGCGGTATTGTCTTTTTGATTGGCGTCGGCAATAAAAACAGCAAACCAATATGTTTTATCATCTGATACTTGGGAGATTCCAAACCGTATTTGATTGCCCCAAAGTTCAAAACCTTGGTGACGAATGCTATCTTCTAAATTAAAGTTTGCAATACCACGCCAACAACTTTGTCCCGAATACCTAATTTTACTATTGGGGAATAATTGTGTTCTAACTTTTGAATTGATGCCATCTGCTCCAATAATACCATCAGTTTCTATATGGCTATTGTCATCGAAGTTAACTTTTAGTTTTCCATTGTTTAGCTGTTCATAGGATGTAAATGCTTTAGCAAGGGTAATTTTTTCTGAAGGAATTTCATTAAATAATGCATTCTGCAGCGTAGCTCTATGGATGGCTACTGTTGAATAACCAAAATGGGCTTTAATAGTGTCTTGCAGGGTATCGTTTATAGGTTTAAAGTTTTGGTCAGCAATTGTGATTCTGTCAATAGTATTACCAAGGTTTTGTATGGTGTTTAGCATTCCAAGCCATTCCATAACTTGAAGCGCATTTGGAGCTAACCATATTCCTGCGCCAACTTCACGAAGTTCAGGAGTACGTTCATAAACATGGTAAGCAATGTCTTGTTTTTCTAATGCCAATGCAGTTGTAAGACCGCCAATACCTCCACCTATAATAGTAATCATATTATGTGTTTTTCACCTACTAAATTGCTTCTGTAAAAATACCTTTTAATCCTTAGTATATGATTAAGCTGGGTTAAGAAAAACTATTTTTTCTTGCGTTTGGTTACAGGCTTAGCTTTTATTTTTACATAAACCAATTTGTATTTTCCTTTGGAACTGTCTCTGCGTTCTATTTCAAAGTTTGGAATAGATTTTATTAATGGAGTAAGTTTTTGGAAACCGTAATTTCTAGAATCAAAATTGGGTTGTTTTTTTTGTAATAAACTCCCTATTTCACCAAGAAATGCCCATCCATCATCATCAGCAAGATCAGCAATTGTAGCCGATATAAAACGAATTACTTTTGGCGTAACTTTGTCTACAGTATCTTTTACTATAGGTTTGTTTTCATTTTCTTCAGTATCATTTTCTGCTGCCTGGTTTTTAAGAATTTCTATATATATAAATTTATCACAAGCTACAATAAACGGGTTTGGTGTTTTCTTTTCTCCAATACCAAAAACTTTCATGCCAGCTTCTCTGAGTCGGGTTGCTAAACGTGTAAAATCACTATCACTAGAAACTAAACAAAATCCATTTACCTTTTCAGAATATAAGATGTCCATGGCATCAATAATCATAGCAGAGTCGGTAGCGTTTTTACCAGTAGTATAGCCGTATTGCTGTATTGGTGTAATTGCGTTTTCTAATAATATGGTTTTCCATTTATTAAGATGGGGTTTGGTCCAGTCTCCATAAATTCTTTTTATTGTAGGATTCCCATATTTGGCAATCTCTTCCATCATCTCCTTGACATATGCAGACGGTATGTTGTCTCCGTCTATTAATACTGCAAGTTTTAATTCCATATTATGTGTTTGTTCTTTAATTGCGTAGTAAATGTACGATTTATATTCGTTTCAATTAAGAAGAACCTGTCTTTACTAAAATAGCTGTAGTATTGACTTAAGTATGTTGTTATGATTTTTATCATGTTAAAAATAATGCATTGGATGTATCTTTAAGTAGTATTAATAGTTAAATTATATATCATGAAAAAAAGAACGCCAGTAGCATCAATAATGACAAAAGACGTAATTGTATTGAGTCCCAATGATGATTTAGAAAAAGCAGAATTATTATTTAAAGAGCATAAAATAAGACATATTCCAGTAGTCAGTGGAGATGCAATTATAGGTATGTTGAGTTATACGGACTTATTGAGAATTAGTTTTGCTGATGCCATAGGAGAAGAAGAAACAGAAATAGATACAACGGTATACAATATGTTTACTATAGCTCAGGTAATGGCAAAAAACCTGATAAGTGTATCATCAGCATCTACCATAAAAGAAGTAGCGGAGATATTGTCAAAAAAAGAATTTCATGCTTTGCCTGTTGTAGATGATAACAAGTTGGTAGGTATAGTAACTACTACAGATTTAATTAATTATCTAGTGGATCAATTTTAGTTGTAGAACGGTAAAGAACTCCAATTGTAGAAGAGCAAGACTTTTTAATTAAGAGTCTTGCTTTTTTATATGCGCTATACGAGGATGGTTTATAGAAAAGAACATACCTTTGCGGCAATAAGTTCTTTACTTTATTTCTTTATCAACAGATATAGGTTTTGCTTAACGCAGATTAATAAGGAATCGTGTAAAAATCACGAGCTGTCGCGCAACTGTATGTAATGCTATAGTTTTTATCAAATAAGATCCACTGTTTGCACGGGAAGGATGATAAAAATGTTACAAGCCAGGAGACTTGCCTCTATCTAATTGACGATACTTTCGCGGTTTTAGAAGTAGTTGTTGAGTTGGGTGTTTTGTTTTTTATTAAGATTTTTATCTTGGTAGAGATAGCTATGCCTATATTTTTCTTCTTGCTTAATTATTGTGTTTGTATTGTGGAGTTTGGCAAAAACTTTTAACTGAATTAGTATCATTTAAAAGAGTACAAATGTTAACAAACAATCTAGGCTATCCGCGAATTGGTAGTAAAAGAGAGCTCAAAAAAGCCTGTGAGCAGTATTGGTCAGGCAAAAACACCATTGAAAACTTAGTTGAGGTGGGTAAAACTATCCGTCTTCACAATTGGAATCTTCAACAAGAATCTGGTATTGACTTAATTCCTTCTAATGATTTTTCTTTTTACGATCAGGTTTTAGATATGTCATTAACCGTTGGAGCAATTCCAAAACGCTATTCGGAGATAAAAAAGACGTTTTCTAAAACCGAGCTTTATTTTGCCATGGCAAGAGGATATCAAAAAGAAGAAAAAGATATCACAGCAATGGAAATGACCAAATGGTTCGATACTAATTACCATTATATTGTTCCAGAATTTTATAAAAACCAAGAGTTTGAGCTGTTTTCTACAAAAATTATTGATGAGTTTGTTGAAGCTAAAAATGCAGGAATTATAACAAAACCTGTTATTTTAGGACCAATTAGTTATTTGCTTCTTGGAAAGGAAAAAGAAGAAGGTTTTCATAGGATATCATTACTTGAGAAGCTGTTGCCAGTATATGTTCAGGTTTTAAAAGAATTAGAAAAGCAAGGAGCATGTTGGATTCAGTTTGATGAGCCATACCTATCTTTGGATTTATCTGAAACAGAACAAAAAGCATTTAAAGAAGTATATAGTGCCATAATTAGTGAATTTCCAGACTTAAATATTTTTTTAGCTAACTATTTTGATGCTTTTGATGCAAATCTTAAAACGGTTCTTTCTGTTCCTTTTGATGCCATACATTTTGATTTGGTAAGAAGTCCAAGCGAGTTACTAGCTATCTTGGATAGTACGTGTTTGTTAAAGGAAACAAAGCTATCTCTAGGAATTGTAAATGGAAGAAATGTTTGGAAGAATAACTTTGAAAACTCATTAGCATTATTAGCAAAAATTATAAAAAGTGTAGGGGAGGATCGGGTATTGATATCTTCTTCTTGTTCGTTATTGCATAGTCCATGTGATTTGGACTTGGAGAATAATGAAGCTGTTTTATCCAAGGATATAAAGCAATGGTTGGCTTTTGCAAGACAAAAGCTGGAAGAAATTTCAGTTTTAAGAGAATTGCTTTCTGATATTCCCAGTGAAAATGCTGTTAAGAATTTGGAGTTAAATACAGTTGCAAATCTTCAAAGAAAAGAATCAAAGCTTATACATAATAGCATAGTTAAAAAACGAGTAGAAGAGTTAAGCCCTTCTGATGCAGAGCGTAGTTCTATTTTTTCTCTTAGAAAAACGAAACAAAAAATAGCATTGCAATTGCCTTTGTTTCCTACTACAACCATTGGGTCTTTTCCGCAGACAAAAACAGTTAGAAGTTGGAGAGCAAAATACAAGAAGGGAGAAATTACAGCTGAGGCGTATTCAGATTTTTTGAAAGAAGAAACTGAAGCTGCTATTTTTTGGCAAGAAGATATAGGATTGGATGTCTTGGTACATGGCGAATTTGAGCGTAATGATATGGTAGAATATTTTGGAGAACAGCTATCCGGTTTTGTGTTTACCAAATTTGGATGGGTACAGAGTTATGGATCTCGATGTGTAAAACCTCCAATTATCTATGGTGATGTGCAACGTCCAGAAGCAATGACAGTTAATTGGGCTGCCTATGCACAATCCATAACAGAAAAACTGGTAAAAGGAATGTTAACTGGTCCAGTAACCATTTTGCAATGGTCTTTTGTAAGAGACGATCAGCCAAGGTCAGAAACCTGTCAGCAGATAGCTTTTGCGATTAGAGATGAGGTAGTGGATTTGGAAAAAGCAGGAATAAAAATTATTCAGGTAGATGAGCCTGCAATACGAGAAGGTTTGCCACTTAGAAAATCTGCTTGGAAAAATTACTTGCAATGGGCTATTGAAGCATTTAAAATTGCAACCAGTGGAGTAGAGGACGAGACGCAAATACATACTCATATGTGTTATTCCGATTTTAATGATATTATTGAAGATATTGCTCGTATGGATGCAGATGTTATTACCATAGAGTGTTCTCGATCGCAAATGGACTTGTTAGATGCGTTTTCAGATTTTAAATATCCAAATGAAATAGGTCCTGGAGTTTATGATATTCATTCGCCAAGAGTACCTTCAAGAGCTGAAATGACTTTTTTACTTAAGAAAGCAATGGCAGTAATACCAGCAGAACAATTATGGGTAAATCCTGATTGTGGATTAAAAACCAGACATTGGCAAGAAACTAAAGCAGCATTAATTGAAATGGTTTCGGCAGCAAAAGAAGTTAGAGCTACGGTTACCGAATTGGTTTAGTAGTTTGTTTTATTTTTAAAAGGCAAGCGTATTTATATGCTTGTCTTTTTATGGCTTTTAAAACCTATAGCCCATACCAATTTTTAATATATTGATATTTGTGTTGTATTCTATGTCAAGAGCTTCGCCATCTGTTTTAGATTTGATAAAAAGGTATTGAACTTGAGCGAAAATTTTAGTTGTAAAATCATAAGATGCACCTATGTTTATACTTACACCATTACTAGTCTCGTTAGATTTTACAAAGGTATTGTTTTGAAAATTGTATGTATTGAGATCAGCAGAGTTTGCACGTGCATTAATTATAGTATATCCAATACCTATATAAGGATGAAGCCTTGGTGTTGATTTGAGTTTGAATTCAGTAAAAACATTAGGATTATAAATGTATGTAGTAACATTTATTGGTTGTATTCTCTCTTTCTTAGAGTTTTTGTACATGCCTGCATTTAGGGATATCCCTATTTTAAAAAAATCTAGTTCCCAAAAACGATATTTAACCGCTATATCGATAATACCGTTGTTGTTTTTCCCTATAAAATTTTGATCAATTGGTGCAGGGTAGTTAAATTCTAAGCTAAATTTTGAATCTTGGGCAACTGATTTAATTGAAAAGATGAGTAAAATTACTAGGAGGCTTTTTTTCATGTGTCTATATTATTTTATTAAATCGGTCACATGGTACATCTTTATTAGTCATCTCCTTGGGTGTAGAATCCTTTGTTAATGGATGTTTCATGTGTCTATATTATTTTATTAAATCGGTCACATGGTACATCTTTATTAGTCATCTCCTTGGGTGTAGAATCCTTTGTTAATGGATGTTTCATGTGTTTATTTCTATTAAGTAAATATAGAAAGATAACATCAAACTAAAATTAGACTTTGCTTTTTATATCATTAACTATCATTTTAGCATGAATTCTGGAGTTTTCAATAAACCATTTGTGGGTTTCCATTCCGCCACAGATAACTCCAGCTAGGTATAAGTTTTTTACATTACTTTCCATAGTATCTGAGTTATAACTAGGAAGGTTTTTTTCATCACTAGAAAGTGCAATCCCCAGTTCTTGAAGGAATTTAAAATTAGGTCTATAACCAGTTAAAGCAATTACAAAATCGTTTTTTAGCTGAACTTCACTATCATTTTGATTCAAAACTATTGTTTTTGCATTAATTTCTTTTATGGTACTATTGTAATAGGCTTCTATGCTTCCTTCTTCAATTCTATTGATAACATCTGGACGAACCCAATATTTTACACGTTTTCCCACCTCAGGCCCCCTTATGATTAAGGATACATTGGCACCTTTTCTATAGCATTCCAAGGCAGCATCAATGGCGGAGTTACTAGCACCAACAATAGCAATATCTTGCTGTGCAAAAAAATGTGGGTCTTTGTAATAATGAGATACTTTTGCAAGGTTTTCACCAGGAACGTTGATAAAGTTGGGGATATCATAAAAACCAGTAGCGACTACAATATGTGTAGCCGCATAGGTGTTTTTGTCTGTTTGAATACTAAAAATAGTATCGTTTTTTATAACCTGAGTAACTTTTTCAAATAAATTTAGCTGCAGTTTATTACTATCAACAATTCTTCTATAGTATTCTAAAGCGTCATTTCTTTTTGGTTTTGCTGTGGTGCAGATAAATGGAATATTTCCGATTTCTAATTTTTCTGATGATGAAAAAAACTGCATGTTAGCAGGATAATTGTAAAGTGAGTTTACAATGCACCCTTTTTCAATAATAATATAATTTAATCCTTTCTTTTTAGCTTCTAGTCCACAAGCAATGCCTATTGGACCTCCGCCAATAATAAGAAGATCGTAAGTAACCATACTATCCGATAATGTTTTTTAGGTTGCTAATTGTTGCTTTTGGGTCATCGCTTTTAAAAACAAAACTCCCAGCAACAAGAACATCAGCTCCAGCATCTATCAATGCTTTGGCATTTTTGTCATTAACACCTCCATCAATCTCTATTTTGGTACTAGCTCCTTTTCTTTCGATAAGTGCTTTTAAGTCTTTGATTTTTTGATAAGTGTTTTGTATAAATTTTTGTCCACCAAAACCAGGGTTTACACTCATAAGACATACTAAATCTATATCTTGGATAACATCTTCTAAAAGATTGATACTCGTATGAGGATTTAAGGCAACACCTGCTTGCATACCTTCGTCTTTAATGGCTTGCAATGTTCTATGAAGATGATTACAGGCTTCGTAATGTACGGTTAGGATATTAGAGCCAAGATCTGCAAATGTTTTAATATAACGATCAGGATCTACAATCATTAAGTGCACATCAATAGTTTTTTTTGCATGTTTGGTGATTGCACCTAAAACAGGCATTCCAAATGAAATATTAGGTACAAAAACACCGTCCATAATATCTATATGAAACCAGTCTGCCTCACTTTCATTAATCATTTTTACATCTCGCTCAAGGTTAGCGAAATCAGCAGCAAGCACTGAAGGAGCAATTTTATTAGTAGCCATCTTTTTAATCTTGATTTATTTATGGCAAAAATAGGAAATTATTATAGAGAAATAACCAATAGTTAACTGTTTGAATAGTAATTTTTATTCAAATGTAAAATTGATGAAGATCCCTCTAGTTTTCATGGAATTAATATTTCCAGTCCAAGGGCTATTTGCAGTATTGTCTGGTACAATTTCATCAGTAATTGCAAAAACACCTCTAATAGATGGAGAAAATTTAAAATAAGGCAAGTAAAAATCTATTCCAAAACCAAGTTCGTAGTAGAAAGTATTCTTTTTCATCCTAAAATTAGCTCCAGTAATATTGTCATCTATATTTTGTTCATTACTAGCAAGGTTTAAAGAAAAAGAAGCACCACCAATAACATAGGGTTTCCAATTTCCAATACGTAGTGTGCTAACTTTTAAAAGCAAAGGGAATTTTATATAGGTAGATTTAACGTCCCTAAGTTCATCTTTTTTATCAATAATTCCCGGTCCAGAAAAATGCAATCCTCTTTGGGTATAAAAAAGACCTGGTTCTATTCTAATATCAAAATGATCATTAAGACGAAGTTCTCCAATAAGACCTACATTAAAACCTATACTTTCCGTAACAGTAACTGTACTTGTGGTGTTTTCGTTATAATCAAATTTAAAACCATATTTGTTAAATCCTAAAAAATAACCATAATTTAGTCTAGATTTATCAATGTTTTCTTTATTGACAATAGGATTTTCATTAAACTGAGCTATAGCCTGCTGAGTTAGCGTTAGTAGTATAGTTATTAGGGCAATATATTTTTTCATATCTTATTTTGATGCAACATAAATTGTAGCTACACCTAATGTTTGTGGATTGTTCTTCACATCTATAAACCCAATTTTTCGTAAAATATTGTTGAATGCTTCACCATAAGGAAAAATAGATGCAGATTCAGATAGGTATTTGTAAGCAGAATTGTCCTTAGAAAAGAGTTTTCCTACTAAAGGTAGAATTAGTTTGGAATGAAGCTTATAGCCCTGTTTAAAAGGGGTTTTTGTCGGAACAGAGGTTTCTAAAACCACAAAAGTTCCCTTTGGTTTTAGGACTCTCAATATCTCAGCAAGACCTTTTTCTAAATTTTCAAAATTCCGAACTCCAAAAGCAACAGTAATAGCATCAAATGTATTATCCTCAAACGGAAGTGCTTCACTATCTCCAATAATCATATCAATGGTGTTTTCTAGACCTTTGTGCTTTGTTTTTGCCTTAGCTACCTCCAGCATTCCAGCAGAAATATCAAGACCAGTAATTTTTTCTGCCTTAGTATCTACTAAATTTATAGCCAAATCTCCTGTTCCTGTTGCTATATCAAGAATGTTTTTTGGTTGTTTTGCCGTCAAAATCTCTACAACTCTTCTTCTCCATTTAATATCTATTCCAAAAGAAATTACTCTGTTAAGACTGTCGTATTCTGTAGAGATGTTATCGAACATCTTAGTAACTTGTTCTTTTTTTCCTAAATCAGAATTTTTATATGGGGTAACTTGTTTCGACATCGTTGTAAATTTTAAGCAAATATAATACAATACCAGCATTAGTCTAGCGATAAGGTTTTGAAATCTATAAGACTGTATTTTTTTCCATATCTTTGCCGAGCAAATTGTTATTACTTAGATAAAACATTGTGTTAAAAAACATATGATCTAAAAAGAAGGTTAATAGTGAATTGCATGTGACCATTGAAAAACAATGAATATAAACACATGAAAATTATAATTGCCGGAGCTGGCGAAGTTGGATTTCATTTAGCGAAATTACTTTCGTACGAATCACAAGAAATTACACTTATAGATAACAATAAGGAAAGTCTTTCTTATGCAGATAATCATCTAGATATAAGAGTGTTAAAGGGCGATGCTACATCTATAACTACATTGAAAGAAGCAGATGTTGCTGCTGCTGATTTAATGTTGGGCGTTACTGCTTCAGAAACTACAAACCTTACCTTATGTATGCTAGCAAAACAATTGGGATGCAAGCGTACTATTGCCAGAATTTCTAATACCGAGTTTGTAAATTTCAAGGATGAGTTGAATTTTGAAAAACTTGGAATTGACGAACTAATATCGCCAGAGAAATTAGCGGCTGGAGAAATTCAGTTGTTATTAAATCAGACTGCATTTAATGATACCTACGAGTTTGAAGGTGGAGCATTAACAATGGTAGGAATGTCATTGTCAAAAACAGCTTCTTTTGTTGGAAAAACAGTAAAAGAGGCGGCAAGCATATTTCCCGAATTGCACTTTACACCTATTGCAATACAACGTTTTGGAACTCAGTATACCATAATTCCTAGAGGAGACACACGGTTTAAAGAAGCAGATCAGGTCTATTTTATAACCTCCGCTGAAGGGGTAGATGAATTGTATAAACTTATAGGAAAGGTAAAAGAAGAGATAAAAAATGTAATGATTCTTGGTGGTAGTGATGTAGGTCTTAAAACGGCTAGAGCACTGTGTGATAAAAATTTTAATGTAAAAATAATTGAAGTAGATAAAAATAAGGCTTTTGACTTGGCAGACGAATTGCCAAATGCACTAGTTATAAATGGAGATGGAAGAAATGTAGAGCTTTTAGAGGAAGAAAATTTAGATAGTATGGATGCTTTTGTAGCCGTTACTGGAAATTCTGAGACTAATATTATGTCTTGCCTTGTGGCTAAATCTAAGCGCATAAAAAAAACCATCGCTTTGGTAGAAAACATGGATTATTTCCAGTTATCTCATTCCATTGGTATTGATACCTTGATTAATAAAAAACTACTAGCAGCAAATCATATTTTTAGATACATAAGAAAAGGTGAAGTTGTAGCTATGACAATTTTAAATAATCTAAATGCTGAGATATTGGAGTTTGAAGTTAAGAATTCTTGTAAGGTTAATGGTAAACGGATTAAAGAGTTAAACTTTCCAAGAAAGGCAATTATTGGTGGTGTCATTAGAGATGGAGAAGGAATTATAGCCTTAGGAGATTTTAAAATTAGAACAGGCGACAAAATTGTAATATGCAGCCTTCCTAGAGCAATATCTAAGGTAGAAAAACTGTTTATTTAATTATGAATACGTTTAATACTAAGATTGTTTTTCACATCATGGGGCTCTTGCTAATTTGCAATGCTGGCTTTATGTTGATTGCCGGTATGGTAAGTTATATTTATGACGATGGTGTAACGTTGGAAATTGGTTCCGCAGGATTAGTAACCTTAATTTGTGGAATGTTACTAATGTTGAATACCAGAAGTCATAAAAAAGTAGTTCAAAAAAAAGAAGGCTATATTATTGTTACATTTGGATGGTTGATTATGACTTTTTCTGGAATGTTACCTTATGTGTTTTCTGGTGCAATAACGGATATTACAAACGCTTTTTTTGAAACCATGTCTGGGTATACCACTACAGGAGCTTCAATTATAGATGACATTGAAGCAATGCCAAAAGGAATCTTGTTTTGGAGAAGTCTTACCCATTGGATAGGAGGAATGGGAATAATTGTACTGGCAATTGCCATTTTACCACTGTTAGGAATAGGAGGAATGCAGCTATTTGCAGCTGAAGCTCCAGGGCCTAGTGCAGATAAATTGCATCCTAGAATTACAGATACCGCAAAACGACTCTGGCTTATTTATGTTGGATATACCTTATTAGAAACTGTATTGCTGAAATTGGCTGGAATGTCTGTTTTTGATGCGCTTAATCATTCTTTAGCGACACTATCTACAGGTGGGTTTTCTACAAAAAATGCAAGCATGGCATATTGGAATGATAGTCCAATGATACAATATATTGTTATTGTATTTATGTTTCTTGCAGGAAGTAACTTTGTATTAAGTTTCTTTGCTTTTAGCGGAAAAATCAGGAAAATTATAATGGACGAAGAGTTTAGGTTTTACTTTATCTTTGTGCTCTTTTTTACTATTGTAACTAGTATCGTTATTTTTAATAGTGATGTTGCTATTTCTAATTATCATCCACAAGTATGGGGAGCAGCTGAAAGTTCGTTTAGACATGCATTATTTCAGATTATTGCAGTAATAACCACAACAGGTTTTGTAAGTGCTGATTTTACAGCTTGGACACCTTTTTTAACGATTTTCTTTTTTGGACTTATGTTTTTGGGTGGATCAGCGGGTTCTACAGCGGGGGGAATAAAAATAATGCGACATTTATTAATTATAAAAAATGGGCTTTTAGAGTTTAAAAGAACCTTGCATCCCAATGCAGTAATACCAGTACGTTATAATAATAAAACGGTACAAGAAAAGATCGTCTATAATATTATTGGCTTTTTTGTATTGTATATGTTGCTCTTTATCATCGGTTCATTGGGTCTAGGGTTGATGGGTTTAGATTTTGAATCGTCAATTGGAGGAGCTGCATCTTCGCTTGGTAATGTTGGTCCAGCGCTAGGGAGTCTTAGTCCTTTAGATAATTTTAATAGCTTGCCAGATATCGGCAAATGGTGGTGTGGTTTTTTAATGCTACTTGGACGATTAGAACTGTTTACTGTTTTGATATTGTTTACTCCGTATTTCTGGAAGAAGATATAGGTTTTAGTAAAAATAAGATTTCATATTCTTAGTTTATGATAAAAAAATCTTCGGTTACATTTTTATTTTAATATCAGGTTTGCTATTTATTGGAGTGATTTTAAGTATTTCTAAATTTATAGCGCTTGTGGAAAGATACTATAATTCTCCAAGTGATTATGCTTTTAATTCCCTTATAGCTGCTGTTTTTGGATTGATAGTGAAGATGTTATTTGTGTTTGCCACTGGTAAGATAGGTGTTAGATTAATTAAGTGATATAAAGATGAAGGTATAATCTTTGTTTTTAGCCCCGATAGCAACGGCAGCTTTTTTAGTGTTGGTTTTACACTAAAAAACTATAGTGTATAGCGGGAAATAGCTTCATAAAAAAAGGAACCAATACCTAAGTAATGATTCCTAATTGTAATTTATATAAAAGCTTTTGTTAGCTCAATATCTTTTTAATTCTAGTAATTGCTTCTCTTAGCTGCTCTTCAGAAGCGGCGTAAGAAATACGAATACAGTTTGGGTTACCAAAGGCTTCACCTGTTACAGTAGCTACATTAGCGGCTTCTAAAAGGTAAAGTGAGAAATCTGAAGCACTGTTTATAGTTACGCCATTAATGGTTTTACCAAAGAAACTAGAGATGTCTGGAAAAACATAAAAAGCACCTTCTGGCACATTAAGTTTAAAACCATCTATTTCACCTAAAAGCTGTAAAATAAGATCTCTTCTGTTTCTAAATTCATCAATCATGAATTTAATTTTGCTAACTGGAGCTTCTAACGCTGCAATAGTAGCACGTTGTCCAATAGCATTGGCGCCACTGGTACATTGTCCTTGGATTTTGGTACATGCTTTAGCGATCCAGTCAGGAGCGCCAATATATCCAATTCTCCATCCTGTCATAGCAAATGCTTTAGAAACACCATTAACGGTAATTGTTCTGTCGAACATTCCATCAATAGCAGCAATACTTACATGACCTTCAGTGAAGTTAATATGCTCGTATATTTCATCAGAAACCACAAAAATACCTGGGTGTTTTTTTAAAACATCAGCTAGTGCTTCTAATTCTGTTTGACTGTATACAGATCCACTAGGGTTACATGGAGAGCTAAACCAAATCATTTTTGTCTTTGGAGTAATAGCTGCTTCCAATTGCTCAGGAGTCATTTTAAAATCAGTGTCAATAGCCGTAGTTACTTCTACAGGCACACCTTCTGCTAATTTTACAATATCACTATAGCTAACCCAGTATGGAGCAGGTAATATTACCTCGTCTCCTTGGTTTAGCATTACCATAGCAATATTATATAACGATTGTTTGGCTCCCGTAGAAACTACAATTTGATTGCTTTTATAGTCAAGTTTGTTGTCTCTCTTAAATTTGGTTGCGATAGCCTCTTTAAGGTCTGCGTATCCATCAACAGGAGAGTAGCTACTATAATTGTCATCAATAGCTTGTTTGGCAGCGTCTTTAATAAAATCTGGAATATTAAAGTCTGGTTCACCTAGACTTAGGCCGATGATGTCTTTTCCTTCGCTTCTTAACTCTCTTGCTTTGGCAGCCATAGCTAGGGTAGCCGAAGTTGACATGTTTACAATTCTATCGGATAAATGTTTCATTGTTAAAGTTGGTTTCTTAGAGTTGTAATGCAGGCTTTTTGCCTAGTTCTTTTAAATGCTTAAAGTGCGAAATTATAGCTTTTCTTGTAGTTTCGTATTCTTTATATGGCAAATTAAACTCGATTGCTGTTTCTTTAACAATTTTAGCAATTTTTGTGTAATGTATATGGCTGATATTTGGAAAAATATGATGCTCTACTTGGTGATTAAGACCGCCAGTAAACCAATTTGCAATACTGCTTTTAGGGCCAAAGTTTACTGTGGTAAACAATTGATGAATAGCCCAAGTGTTTTTCATATTTCCTTGTTCGTCTGGAAGTGGCGTTTCTGCCTCATTAATTACATGAGCCAATTGAAAAACAACACTTAAGATAACTCCAGCAACATAGTGCATTAAAAAGAAGCCAATAAATAATTGCCACCAAGCGATATCTAAAATTACTAATGGCAATACAACCCATATGGTAATGTATATTAGTTTAGCAATAATCATGGTGCTCCAGTTTGTTATTGGATTTGGAAATTCTCCATAAGAAAGTTTTCTTTTGGTATAGTTATACATTTGCTTAAAATCGGTTGTAATTGCCCAATTAAAGGTAAGTAAACCATAAAGGAAAATAGAGTAATAATGTTGAAATCTATGATGTTTGCGCCATTCGGCATGTTTAGAAAAACGTAGTACTCTACCGGCTTCTAAATCTTCATCATGTTCATGGATATTGGTATAAGTATGGTGCAATACATTGTGTTGTACCTGCCAATTGTAAACATTGCCAGCAAGGACATAGATAGTGCCTCCCATAAATTTGTTAACCCATTTTTTTTTAGAGTACGAGCCATGATTTCCATCGTGCATCACATTCATTCCTACTCCGGCCATTCCAATACCCATTACTATGGTTAGTAATAGTTGTGCCCATCCTGGAAGGCTATCTATTGATAAGATAAGAAAGTATGGGGTAAGAAAAATAGCAAACATAATTGCCGTTTTAAGGTGCAATTTCCAGTTTCCTGTTTTTTCTAGATTATTATCTTTAAAATATGAATTTACTCTTTTGTTTAATGTTTTAAAAAACTGAGTAGGATCTTTTCTTGGGAATGATATGGTTTTCATAAGCTATTAACTACTGTTATAATTGTGCAAAGGTAAAAAAAAAGAATAGGAAGAGTTCTTAAAGATTGATTAAAGTGTGATTAAAAGTATATTTTTGTAAAAAAAAATGAAAGAATGTCCATAGCACTTATAAAAAACTATTTCCCAGACCTTAGTGAAGAACAGGAAGATCAGTTTGCAAAACTAGAAGAATTATATATTGAATGGAATGCAAAAATTAATGTAATATCAAGGAAAGATATAGAAGAACTCTATGTTAGACATGTATTGCATTCTCTTGGTATTGCAAAAATACAAGGATTTAAACCAGGAGCTGATGTTTTGGATGTTGGTACTGGAGGTGGTTTCCCTGGAGTGCCTTTGGCAATATTGTACCCTGAAACTAATTTTTATTTGATAGATGCTATCGGTAAAAAAATAAAAGTTGTAAATGGTGTGGTTGAAGCATTGGGTTTAACAAATGTAAAAGCAGAACAAATAAGAGCTCAAAATGTAAAGAAACAATTTGATTTTGTAGTGAGCAGAGCGGTGACCAATATGCCAGATTTTGTGAAGTGGGTACGAAAGAAAATTAAAAGTGAGTCCAAACACGAACTTAGAAATGGAATTTTGTATTTAAAAGGTGGTGATCTTACCGAAGAACTATCGGTTTTTACAACCGCAAAATTGTATGATTTACCAGATTATTTTACTGAAGAGTTTTTTGAGACCAAAAAAGTGGTGTATTTACCTATTAAATATAGAATGGAATACGGTATGAAATAGATATTGTTAGTATACGAAAATAAAAAAGCTCGAAACATTTTAATGTTTCGAGCTTTTTTATTGAATGATGTATCGTTTTTATAAGTTAAAATATGCTTTTACATCATCTTGTATAGTTTCTTCTCCAATAAGACATTCAAATTCATTTGTCTGTTTGTTGTATTTGTAATCCTTTTTCCATTCTTCTACATTGCTGATAATTTCTTTTATGGCATTACAGATATAATCTAGTTCTTGATTGCTCATTACTGGGTGAAGTGATAAGCGTACCCATCCTGGCTTAGAGGTTAGATTTTTATTGCTAATTTCTTCTAAGATTTTACTGTAATCATCTTCGGTGAGTTCAAACAAATAATTACTATAGGTGCTGGCACAAGACCAACCTCCTCTTACTTGTATTCCGTATCTATCATTTAATAAACGAACAACAAGATTGTAATGCACACCAGTAATATTGAAAGAAACACAGCCGATACGTTCTGTATCTTGATCTCCAAAAACAACAACTTCTGGCATGGCATTTAGTTGTTTAAAACAATTTTTGATCAATTGGTGTTCTCTGTTTTGAATGTTTTCAACACCCATTTTGTCTTTCAATTGGATGGACAAGGCTGCTCTCATGACTTGTAAAAAACCTGGAGTTCCACCATCTTCATTAGATTCTATATCGTCAAAATAGCTATAATCACCAGAAGGGGTTGTCCATTTTACATTACCTCCACCAGGAGTATCTGGACAGGCACTCTTATAGAGCTTCTTGTCAAAAACTAAAACACCACAACTTCCAGGACCTCCTAAAAACTTATGAGGAGAAAACATGATGGCATCCAATTGCATTTCTGGATCTTCTGGGTGCATATCTAATGCTACATAAGGAGCAGAAGCAGCAAAATCTAAAAAGCAAAGCCCTCCGTGTTGGTGCATTATTTTTGCCAATTGATAAAATGGAGTAATGATGCCTGTTACATTAGAACAAGCCGTAAAAGCACCTATTTTGGTAGGCCTGTCTCTGTATTTTTCTAGTTCTTTTTCTAGTAATTCTGGAGAAACCAACATTTTATCATCTGATGGTAAGATTACAACATCGGCATTGGTTTCCATCCATGGTACATGGTTAGAATGGTGTTCCATATGGGTGATAAAAATTACAGGACGCTCGTTTGCTGGTAGCTCATCTTTTTTGCCTTCAAGGCGTAATCCTACTATACGAAGTAATTTGGTTACTGCAGCGGTCATTCCTGTACCAGTAGTAATTAAAATATCATCTTCATTAGCATTTACATGATCTTTAATTAATTGCCTTGCATAACGATAAGCATGAGTTGTAATTTTTCCTGTTTCACTAGAAAAAGAATGTGTATTGGCAATTGTTACACCAATTTTATCCCTCATGATGTCTTCAATTGGTGCATAAAGTCTTCCACTAGCAATCCAATCTGCATAGATAGATTTTTGAGTGCCGTGTATGGAGTTGTATTTATGATCGTATCCGATTATTCCTTTTTTGAACTCTTGAAAATAGTTTTCTAAATCCATAGTGTCTATCGTTGCTGTTGCTTCGTTTATCATTCTACTACTTTTTAGGGGGCTTAATTGTTAAATTTAGTGATTCCGTCTTTTAGCCATTTTTTATAGTCAGCAATATCAGGATTGTATGCAGATGGTTTTATAAGGTTATTTTCATTATGATCCATAAGCACATATAGCGGTTGTGCATTAGCCTTGTATCTCAATATTTGAAATTCGCTCCATTTTTGACCTATGGTTTTTAGCTTTTTCCCTGATATTTTTGAAGTGATTTGCTCTCCATTTGGTAATGATCTTTTATCATCTACATATAGTGATATAAGAACAATTTCTTCTTTCAGTATTTTTAAGACAGATGGGTCTGACCAAACATGTTCCTCCATTTTTCTACAGTTGACACAAGCATGTCCAGTGAAATCTATTAATACAGGCTTGTTTACTTTTTTTGCATAAGCTAGCCCTTTGTCATAGTCTAGGAAGCTTGTAATGTTATGTGGGCCATATTTGGCGCCTTCAGGCAGTTCTCCTAAAGAGATAGTGCTGCCAGAACCAATACCATTAGGCGATTCGCTATAATGCATTGGAGGAGGGAAGCCACTAATGATTTTTAATGGAGCTCCCCAAAGCCCTGGAATCATATAAATAGTGAAAGTTAATGTTAGTAGCCCTAGCATTAATCGCCCCACCGAGATGTTTTTTATTTGGGAATCATGTGGTAATTGTATTTTTCCAAAAAGGTATAAGGATAGTGTTCCGAAAATAGCTATCCAAATAGCTAAAAATACTTCTCTTTCTAGCCAATGTGCTTGTAAAACCAAATCCGCTTGAGATAAAAACTTAAAAGCTAATGCCAATTCTAAAAAACCTAAAACTACTTTTACCGTATTTAGCCATCCACCAGATTTTGGAAGACTGTTTAGCCATCCTGGAAAAGCAGCAAATAAGGCAAAAGGAAGTGCAAGTGCTAAAGAGAAACCAAGCATACCAACTACTGGAGCAATACCTCCTTTACTAGCGGCTTCTACTAAAAGGCTGCCTACAATAGGTCCTGTACAAGAGAATGATACTATGGCTAATGCTAATGCCATAAAAAAGATGCCAATAAGACCTCCTTTATCTGCTTTTCTATCCACTTTGTTTGCCCAGCTATTAGGTAGCATAATTTCAAATGCTCCCATAAAGGAAATTGCAAAAATTACAAGTATGGCAAAAAATATAACATTGAACCATACATTGGTAGCGAGTTCATTTAATACTGAAGCTCCAAATATACCAGTAACTGCTAAGCCTAACACTACATATATTGCAATAATGCAAACTCCGTAAATAATAGCATTTTTAATACCCGCAGCTTTAGTTTTGCTTTGTTTGGTAAAAAAGCTAACTGTCATAGGTATCATTGGGAATACGCAAGGAGTAAGTAATGCTGCAAAACCTGCCAAAAATGATAAAAAGAAAATGGTAAACAATCCTCTTTTGGAGTCATCTTCTATGTCAGCTGTTTTAGGAATATCAGTTGTACTAGTTTTTTCTTCTTTTTTAGTTGTCCCTTTTGTAAATGATAAATCTACCTCGGCAGGAGGTAGGCATTTTTCGTCATCACAAACCATAAAATATACCGTTGCTTTAATAGCTATATTTGGATCATTATGGATTACTCTTTGTTTAAAAATAGCTACATCAGAGAAATATTTAATCTCCATGTCAAATGTATTGTCATGTCCTGTATGACCTTCATCTTCTTGGGTGTTTCCTTTTAAGCTATAGTTTTCGTTTTCTTCATAAGAAAATTCAGTTGCAACTGGGCCGCCGTCAGGAACTTCTTGTGAATAAAGATGCCAACCCGTTTCTATTGTTGCTGTAGTTATCAGTAAATATTCATTTTCCTTATCAGCAACTTTTTCTATAGTTGTACTCCAGTCAACAGGGTCAAAAATTTGAGCTTGTGCTATTCCGAAAAAGAATAAGAAAGTTAATAAAAGTATTTTTTTCATTATAAAAAAGGTCTTTTTTGAGTAAAATATTGGTCTAAGGTATTGCTAAAAACAAGAAAAACGAATTGTTTTTAGCAAATTTTAAGAAAATCCATATCCTATTAAATCTACTAGATTAATAGGATATGGTAGTTTTTTTAAACGCAGCCAGCAGTTAGATTGGGGTTGATTCCTTAACACTTGCTTCGAAAATTAAAAAGAATCCCTGCTTGGTAACTCGTACCTTTAAAGGAAGGGTGTTTATTTAATTTGTGAAGACTAAGGCTACTTCTTTTAAGGGAAGACATCTGGTATCGTTGCAAACCATATATTCCACAGAAGCGGCAATGGTTTGTATCTCTTTTCCCTGAATGATGATGCGCTGTTTGAAAGTGGTTATCGTTTCAAAATATTTAATCTTCATATTAAAGGTTTCATCATGGATGAGTTTTCCTTTTTCTTCTTTGGTATTTCCTTTTCTTTTATAGTTTTTACTACTCTTAAAGGTAAATACTGTTGGATCCGGCCCTCCTTCTGCGATGTTTTGGGCATATAAATGCCAATTCCTTTCGATAAATGCAGTAGCAATAAGATCGTATTCTGTTGCGGTTATTTTTACAACGGAGGTTTCCCATTGTACTGGATCAAAAATTTGAGCTGAACTTTTTAAGCCAATAAAAAGTATGAGAAATAGAAATGCTTTCTTGAGGGGTTTATATTTCATCGCAATTACTTTTTTAGTTTAGTGGTGAATACTTAATATAGTTGTTTTTTTTGCAGTAAGACCTGAAGTTTTATTGAAAAGCCTAGATTAGGCTCTTGTTTTTGTGAGGTTTTTAGCTCTTAGGGCAGGACATTATTAGAATATTGGAAGAGGAAGTCTAAAAATGGATTTTTTTTAAATCAGCTGTAACTAGTATAAACGTATCACTATGAATTTAAGGTACAAATATTTTGTTTTTTATGGCATATATGACTAATCCAGTTCTATTTCTAAGGTTGAGTTTTTCAAAGAGGCTGTCTCTATATCCATCAATTGTTTTTGGGCTTAGAAACATTAAATCTGCAATTTCTTTATAGGTTTTCTCCGTGCAAACGTGTTTTATAAATTCAATTTCACGATCCTTTAATAAAGCGTTTTTATCAACTTTGTTAGATAATGATTTAATTAATGCCTGAGAAACGGTATCGCTATGAAAATATCCTTTTTTCTGTGTTTCTAAGAGCGCATTGTTAAGTTCATCTTTTTTTGCATCTTTCATAACATAGCCCTTGGCTCCAGCTCTTAGCATTTTTAAAATAGTGTGCTCGTCTTCCTCAATAGAAAGTGCTAAAACTTTTACCTGCTGATAGTGCTCTTTTAGGTATTCCGTTGTTTTAATGCCATTCATTATTGGCATATTTACATCCATAAGTACTAGATCAGGGATGTTTTTAGGGTTTTTGAATTTATCAAGTAACTCTTGTCCGTTATGACAGAGATACAATACTTTGAACTGTTCAAAATTCTCAACTAAGCCTGCTATTGCTTGTGAAAGCAAAGTGTGGTCATCTACTACTACGACTGAATATTCCATATTATACTGATTTATAAGTTAGGGATAAAATTGTGCCAATATTTTGTTTTGAAATAATTTCAAGATTTGCATTGATTAGTTTTGCTCTGTTTTTCATATTATTTATACCTATACCATGGGATGTGTTTTGCGTATTGAATCCTATGCCGTTATCTTCTGCTTTTATGTATAAGGTTGATTTTTTACAAGTTATGCTTACTGTTAGTTTAGTAGCTTTGGAATGTTTTATGGTATTTGTGAAAAATTCTTGAAGCATTCTAAAAATAATGATTTCTATTTTATTGTCTATTGCTAATGGTGTGTTAGAATGTATAAGTTCTGCCTTGATGTATTTTAGTCTATTGTAGCGTTCAATTTCCAACTTTAATGCGTCTATGAGAGATAAATTACTTATCATTTCTGGATTAATTAGCTTAGATAGGCTTCTTAGTTCGTTAAGACAGTTGCCGAGTGTTGTAATAGCTGTATTGATGTCTTTTGTTTTTTCGTCGATGTTTTGAAGTTGTATTTTTGTTAATGTTAGTAACTGTCCAATATTATCATGGAGTTCCCAGCTAATATTTCGCAGTACTTCTTCTCTAATTTCTATTTGTGATTCTGCAAGTTCACGATCGAAATTTATTTTGGTCTTTTTTTGATCCTCAACTAATTTGTTTTTTCGCTTTACAAAAACAGCAAATAGTGTTATGATAATAACAACTAATAGTGTTAATATGCCAACAATTACCAGCGTTATAATTTCTTTTTCATCCATAGAAAACCAATAATAAAACAGCTATTCATGATTATAATTAAGAGGTATTGAACAAGGCTAAGACTTAAAAATAAATTATCTTTTAGTTCATAAAAACTGCGGACTAGTTTTATAGGAATATACCCAATATAGAAAAGAAGTAGTCCAGTACTTATCCAAAAAAAAAGATTTGTTTTTATATAGAGTATTTTGGAGGAGTTTATAATTTCTATATAAAAGAGTACGATACAAATGATTAGTAAAATAGCTCCAATGAGATAGGATATTAGTTGGCTTTCTAATAAAAAATTATGGTAAAAAAGATTTGTTATAATAGCAACTAGGAAAATTATACCGGAATAGATTGCCCAAAGCTTAGTCCTTTTGTGTTGTAGAATATGTTGGAAAAGATAAAAGAAGTAAAGAAAAAAAACAATATTATAGATGTTATAAAGTATAACATTATAGCTGTTTAATAAAAATATACCAATTAATTCATTACTAAAAGAATACCATAATATTATAGGTATATATTTTAAAGGAGTTTTGTTATATTTATGAAATAGAATTAATGAAAGTATAGCAGCGATACCTTCTGAGGCTATAGCTGTATATTTCAGGGTATATATAAATTCTATGTTCATGTTACCTTTTTGTTCTTAGTTTTTCATTTCTTGATTTTCATGATCTCTTGGTGGTGGTATTAATCCAGCTTCATTAAGAATAAGACTATTGATTCTTTCTGCTTGTTTAAAAGAGAAGAAACTAGCTTTGTTTTTATATAATTCGTTTTTTCTATTTTCTATAAAATAACTCTTGGTATTACCACCTTTTTCTGTAATGGTATAAAAAGCATCATGTCTATTCTTGTTTTTTATTGTTGGTACCATAAAAAATGAATTATGACCAGGGTATTTTATTTGAGCACCATTTTTAAATTTTTCAGCATTTGGATAGGTAGTGAAATAAAATCTGAGTTTTGTAATATCAACTTTTGCTTTTTTTGCTTCATTTTCTATATAAAGTATATATTCTTTTATTGTCTTATAGTCATATTCGGCATATCTCGTAGGATGGAATTCAGAACGATTATTATTGATCTCATATTTTTGAATTATTGGCACCCTTCTTTCTGTGTAGGTATTGTAAAGCTCCATCGCTTGTTCTAGTGGAATTATTTTTGAAGGAGGTTTTGGAGATTCTACTTTAATGGGAACTTCTTCTTTTTCAGGGGATTGTTTGTTGTTGCAATTGAGTAAACTTAATACTGCTAATAACCCTAGTAGGAATTTTATAGTTTTCATAATCAAATATTTAATGTTGTAACAAAAATAGTCTGATTAAGAGGGTATTATAAAGGTAGGGATTTTATTTAAGTGCCATGATATGTCGTAACGTTCTTATTTCCAGTGACTAAGTTGTTTTGTTGGGATGGAACTAGGAGGTTTTGTGGGGAAAAAGGGGTGTTTTGCTCTATTCTTATAAGGTGTAAATACGGAACGATTATAGTGAAATGTGATGGTTTTGTGTATTTTTTTTGATTTTACTTAAATCAGTTTTATTTGTAAACAATAATTAATGGTTTTGAGATTGCTAAAAAACAAGAAATTTTGAATTTTTAGTAAAAAAAATCACCCAAAATAAAAATATCTTGAGTGATTTTATATGATATTAAAGAATTTATTATCCTAAAAATGGATATCTGTAATCTTCTGGAGTAACAAAAGTTTCTTTGATAAGTCTTGGAGATACCCAACGCAATAAGTTTTGCGCACTACCAGCTTTATCATTGGTTCCGGAACCTCTAGCGCCACCAAAAGGTTGTTGTCCTACAACAGCGCCAGTTGGTTTGTCATTAATATAGAAGTTACCAGCACAGTTTTGTAATGCTATAGTTGCTTCTTCAATAGCATATCTATCTGCTGCTAAAACAGCACCAGTAAGTGCATATTCAGAAGTGCTGTCTACTAATTTTAGGGTGTCTGCCCAAGTAGCATCTTCATAAACATAAACTGTAGTAACAGGACCAAATAATTCAGTTTCCATAGTGGTGTAGTTTGGTGTTTTAGCTACAATAACTGTAGGTTCTATAAAGTATCCTTTAGATTTATCATAGTTACCACCAATAACAACTTCAGCATCACTATCTGCTTTTGCTTGGTCTATATATTTTGCTAGTTTATCAAAAGACCCTTCATGGATAACCGCAGTAATAAAGTTACTAAGGTCTTCGGGAGAACCAGGTTTGTTGAAAGATTCAACATCTGCTTTAACAAAAGCTAAAACTTCATCAGCGATAGATTTTGGTAAATAAACTCTTGAAGCAGCGCTACATTTTTGTCCTTGAAATTCAAAAGAACCTCTTGTTATTGCTGTAGCAACTTGTTTTGGGTTGGCAGATGGGTGAGCAACGATAAAATCTTTACCACCAGTTTCTCCAACTATTTTTGGATATGTTTTATAGGTATGGATGTTATTTCCAATCTTTTTCCAAAGTTCTTTAAATACATATGTAGAACCAGTAAAGTGGATTCCAGCAAAATCTGGACTTGCCAATACCGTATCGGTAATCATAACAGGATCACCATAGATTACGTTAATTACACCATCAGGTAAACCAGCTTCTTTAAAAATATCAACAATAACTTTTGCTGAAAATATTTGACTATCACTTGGTTTCCAAACAACAACATTACCCATTAGGGCAGCAGAAGCAGGAAGGTTACCAGCAATTGCAGTAAAGTTAAATGGTGTTACAGCATATACAAAACCTTCTAAAGGTCTGTATTCAACTCTATTCCATATTCCAGTATCAGAAGCAGGTTGTTCTGCATAAATTTCTGTCATGAATTTTACGTTAAAACGTAAAAAGTCAATAAACTCACAAGCAGCATCAATTTCTGCTTGGTGTACAGTTTTTGATTGTGCAATCATCGTAGCGGCATTTATTTTAGCACGGTATGGACCAGCTAGTAAATCTGCAGCTTTTAAAAATATAGCAGCACGATGTTCCCATTTCATGTTTGCCCAAGCATCTCTAGCTTCTAATGCATTTGCAATTGCTTTTTCGGCTAATGGCTTGTCTGCAACGTGGTAAGTACCAACTACATGTTTGTGGTCATGTGGAGGTGTCATCGTTCTAGTGTCACCTGTTCTTATTTCTTCACCACCTATATAAAGAGGTACATCAACAGATCCATTAAAATATGCTTTATATTGCTTTAATACAGCTTCTCTTTCTGGAGCTCCAGGAGCAAACGTTTGTACTGGTTCGTTTGTGATTGCTGGTACGCGAAAAAAACCTTTTCCCATAACTTCTTATATGTTTTATAATTTAGTCTGCAAAGTTATAAAAAAAAGAAGAATATTAGGATAGAAAATAAGGAAACGAAAACGTTTGAAAAATGTTTGTTTTAATTAAGGCTAAAAGTGATACTATATTCCTTTATATTAATATTAATTTAGCGCAAAAGGAGCACTAAGTTTAAATGTAGGGATGTAGACTCTAAATTTTTTAGTTGAAGTAAAGTTTACCATATCATAATGACCGCGCATTGCTCCAATAGGTGATGTAAGCAAGCATCCAGACGAATAAGTGTGTGATTCTCCAGGTTTTATTACTGGTTTTTTTCCAATAACACCTTCGCCATCTACTATTTCTATATCGTTAAGCGCATCTAAAATTTGCCAATGTCTAGAGGTCAATTGAACAGAATCTTTGCTTTGGTTCTCTATTTTGATGCGATAACCATAGGCAAAATGCATCTTGTAGTTTTTGAAGAAAGTACCTTCAAAACTAGTGTTTACAGAGATTTTTATGCCTTTAGTTATTTGTGTTGTCATCTTGCTATTAATAAATGGCTGCACTACCTAAAACTATGAATAGTGCCAATACAAAGGCTAAAATAAAGAAAATTGAATTAAGAAACATTATTTTAACAAGAGTTTTGAACCTTTTTTGTTCATAAAACCTTCGCATGCCTTTATATAGGTAAAAAAGAAAGCCTAGGATAATTAGCCCATTTAAGTTATAATCAAAAATAGAATCTATGATGAAAGATAATATCAATAGTAGTATTAGCATGGTTTGCAAATGAAAACTAAAAATAAGATGATCTACATAGCTAAACTTTTTTTTGTTATAAATAAGCCATATAAAAACTGCAAATACTGGCATAAAAAAGAAAATAACAAAAGGTAATCTGGAAATAAATTCGCTTATAAAAGATCCAGGCTGTTCCGTAACTCTATGAAAACTATTTGAAACTCTAAAAATAATTTTATTTTCTCTTGTATCTTTAAATTTAACGCTGTCTTTAGCTTGCTTGTAGGTGTATATGTCTTTTATATCTATAATTTTTTGGAAAAAATCTAATTTACTAGAGTACCTATTAAAAGTAGAAAGAGTAGCTATAGAATCGAAATACTTGTCTGGGTGGTTTTTGATTATAGAATCTTTTCGTTTTTTTCTTAAGCTGGTTTTTTTAATACTGCCTTTAATGTCAAGAGAGTCTAAATATGTAAGTGCAGTTTTTTTGTCGTTTTCTGTAAGTCCTAAATTAGTATTGGCTTCAAGTTCTTTTTTTAATTCAGCTTCAACAACTGTCATGCTGTCTTTTACTTGCTCCAATTCATCTTCATAATCAACTCCCAAAGTTCTTAGAAAACTATTTGAATCTGTAATGGATTTGCTGTTTCTGTCTAATGCACTAAAATCACCAGAAAAATTAAGCATCAAAAAATAGATGATAGAAAGGCTAAGAAAGAAGCGAAAAGGATTAGTGTATGATACTCTTTTTCCGTTTATGTAATCTTTTGTTATTTTTCCTGGTTTTAGAATTAGTACAGAAAGTGTTTTGATAACTTTAGAGTCATAGGAAAACATAGAGGCGAAAAATTCATCAAAGAAATCTTTCAGTTTCAATTTTTTTGTGGTATTTGCTTGTGAGCAATTTGGACAAAACCGATCGCTAATATCCAATGGGTGTTCACAGTTAAGGCAAGATACACCACGGTGTTTTAATGCAAACCTTCCTTTTAGGCTGGGTAAAGTTTTGTTGCTCATTTCGGGTAAAAATAGGTTGTAGTTGTCTTAGTTAGTTATTGTTGCAGAATTTCCAGATCCTACTCCGATAATACTATCATATAGGTCACCAAAATTTCTGAAATATACAAGCACAAGGTAGTTGTTTTCTGTATTATGGAAGTTTCCACCAATGTTACTTGTGTCTATAGTTCCATCTTTGTTTCTTATGACATATTTGTAATTGTAAAAACCTTGTTTTATTTTAAATGAAGTTTCAAGGTTTTCCGTATTTTCATTATAGTAAAGTTTGTTTTCATCATTGAAATCGTAATTATTGAATTTACCATATACATAAATGTCTTTTAGTTCAAACTTAGGGTTGTATTTTAACCCAAAATGTATGGTTGAATATTCAGCTTCAATGGAGTAATTAGTTCCCTGCAAAGTTCTAATCGAGAAATCGCCATTAATATCAGGAAAATAGGTGTAAGGAGCTGTAGCTCTCTCCTTGTTAGTATATAAAAAATGCTGATAGATATCTTCTAAAGTAGTGTATGCTACTTGTCCACCTGGAGCTCTAATGTCTTTTGTGTCAAAATTTAGGTATTCGTTTCCTGCAAAAAAACTGGTTTCTGTATCGTATTTATAAATTAATGTTGTTCCTAATGTATACTGGGGAGCTATATTTGTTTTTACAGAGGACCAATTGTTATTTTTTAAAATGGCTACTTTAATGTCTTTTTTGGGATTTGGAATTTGAAGATTATTAGTGTTTATTTTAATATTTACAACTTGTTTGCTGTCTATGAATTTAAAATTTCGTGTTCTTTTAATAGAAACACCAACACTAGCTATGTTTTTGTAAATGACAAACCTTCTGGAAAAAAGCAATTCTTCGTTATCGTCATAAATTTCTAGCATATAGTTTCCTGAAATTTTTACTGCAGTATTTCTGTTGGGAAAATTAAGTTGGTAGTTTGAATAAGATTGTAATGTGTTGAATGAGTTTTTATAGGAAGCTATCCTTTGATCGTCTAGTCCATTAAGGTATTGAGAGCGTAATACGTCCGATACTGTCCAGTCATAGTTGCAGTGTATTATCTTGTAATAATAATCACTTTCTTCGGCAGTAAGATCATCAAACTCCAAATGTATAGGATCTCCAAGTTGAACTACTGGAAATTGATCATCACTTTCTCCTTTGAATATAACTGTTCTAATGTATTCTGGCGGGTTTATTTCCTGTTGTACTTGAGCATAGAAAGCAAAAGAAATCAGTATAAAGCAGCACGTTAAGTTTTTTGTCATGGCAATTATTAGTACTATCGTGTCAAATATAAACAAAAAGTATGCCTAAATATAGGTAAAAATTAAAACATAGTTTGTTATTTAGAATAAGTATAAATATGATGCTTTGCAGTTTTTCTAATGCATCTCACAAGGATATCTGCTCTTAAAATTTTAAATTTGCTGGAATTTTTTAAGTAAATTAAAAGTCTATTAACATATGTCAAAAGACATTCGAATTAAGAAGGGCTTAAACATTAAATTAGTTGGGGAAGCTCAGCAAACTACTAAAAAGGCAGTGCCTAGTAATGTTTATGCTATAAAACTTTCGGACTTTCACGGAATAATACCAAAGCTATTAGTAAAAGTAGGAGATAAGGTAAAGGCTGGCTCGCCAGTGTTTTACAATAAATCCATAGCGGAGATGCAATTTGTATCACCTGTTAGTGGCGAGGTATCAGAAATTGAAAGAGGAGAGCGAAGAAAAGTAATAACTATCAAAATTAAAGCAGATAAAGAGCAGGTGTTTGAAGCACATGACACTTTAGATGTTTCAAGTTTAGATGGTGAAGCGGTTAAAAAGCATTTGTTAAAATCAGGGTGTTGGCCATTTATTCAGCAAAGGCCATATGCTGTTATCGCAAATCCTAACCAAAAGCCAAAATCCATTTTTATATCTGCTTATGCCAGTGCACCACTAGCAGCAGATTATGATTATGTATTGGATGGGAAAGAAAAAGAATTGCAAACCGCCATAACAGCACTGTCTAAGTTAACAGATGGAACTGTTTATGTAGGGGTAGGTAAGTCTTCTAATTCCCCTCTTAAAAATATAGAAGGAGCAACAATTGTTAATGTATCTGGGCCACATCCTTCCGGAAATGTAGGGATTTTGATCAATAGATTAGATCCTGTTAATAAAGGAGAAGTTGTTTGGACAGTAACACCACAAGATTTAGTAATTATTGGGGAGTTGCTATTAAAAGGAGAGTTTAATGCAGAAAGAACAATAGCGCTAGCAGGTTCTTCTGTAAAGGATCCACAATACTATACTACAAAAATAGGAGCTGAGGTTGCTACTTTTGTATATGCTTCTGGAGTTAACAATGATAACTCAAGAGTTATAGATGGTAATGTACTAACTGGTACTAAAATAAGCAAAGATGGTTATTTAGGATACTATAGTAATGTTGTTACTGTAATTCCTGAAGGAGATGATTATGAGCTTTTTGGTTGGAATAAGCCAGTTTTTAATAAAATATCACCTTCAAGAGCAATGACTTTCTCTTGGATGATGCCAAATAAAAAGTACGATCTTGATACCAATACCAATGGAGAACATAGAGCTTTTGTGGTAACTGGTAGTTACGAACAGGTTTTTCCGTTCGATATTTATCCACTGCAGTTGTTAAAAGCATGTATGTATAAAGATTTAGACGAAATGGAGGTTTTAGGAATGTACGAAGTTGCACCTGAAGACTTTGCGGTTACAGAATTTATTTGTGTATCTAAGCAGCCACATCAGCAGATTATCAGAGAAGGGTTAGACTTAATGATTAAAGAAATAGGGTAACGATATGGGATTAAAGCAAAATTTACATAAGTTAAAACTAAAGTATGCAGATACAAAAATGGCAGCATCTTTTAATGCTATCCATACATTTTTGTATGCTCCAAACGAGGTTACACATTCTGGAGGTCATATAAAGGCCGCAGATGATTTAAAGCGAACAATGAATACCGTAATCATGGCAATGGTGCCATGTTTGATTTTTGGTATGTTCAATGCAGGATATCAGCATTTTGCTGCAATTGGTGCTCCAGTAGAATTTCTATCATGGGATGCTTTTTGGATAGGAATCATTAAAGTTCTTCCAATAGTAGTAGTGTCTTACGGAGTTGGTTTATTGGTAGAAATTATTTTTGCTACCATAAAAAAACATGAAGTAGAAGAAGGATATTTGGTAACAGGTATGTTAGTTCCATTAATTGTACCAATAGATACACCATTATGGATGTTAGCAATAGCTGTTATTTTTGGTGTTGTTATCGGAAAAGAGGTTTTTGGTGGTACAGGAATGAATATATTAAATCCTGCACTTACTATCCGTGCTTTTCTATTCTTTGCATATCCAACATGGATGAGTGGAGATAAAGTTTGGGTTTATGGGGCAACTGAAGCAGCTAATACACCAGGTGCTGATGCAATTTCTGGAGAAACAATTTTAGGAAGCTTAGCACAAGGTAATGAAGTGTCGCATTCTGTAATGGATATGTTTTGGGGTTTTATTCCTGGGTCTATTGGAGAAACATCTACACTTCTAATTTTGTTAGGAGGTCTATTCTTAATATTTGCAAAAATAGGAAGTTGGAGAATCATGTTGTCTTCTGTGATAGGAGCATTGGTTATGGGCTTAATTTTTAATGGAGTTATAAGTCAAGGATGGTTGCCAGAATCAAGTAAGTTTTATGCGCTAATGAGTACTACTTTTTGGCATCACTTATTAATTGGTGGATTTGCTTTCGGTACCGTATTTATGGCTACCGATCCAGTTACAGCATCACAAACCAATAAAGGAAAATGGATATACGGATTTTTAATTGGGTTTTTATCAATCTTAATTAGAGTATTCAACCCTGCATTCCCAGAAGGAGTAATGTTAGCGATTTTATTAATGAACGTTTTTGCACCAACAATAGACCATTATGTGGTTCAAGGTAATGTAAAGAAAAGACTGAAGCGTTTAAAAGTTAAAACAGCGTAATCATGGCTATAGATACTAGTAAAAATTCATATACAATTATTTTTTCCATTATAATGGTGGTAGTTGTAGGAGGTGTTCTTGCTTTTTTGGCGTCTTATTTAGCGCCTCAAATTAAGGAGAATAAGATCATAGAGACACAGCAGAACATTTTGTATGCTATGGGAGTTAATGAGAATGTAGGAAGTGGTGATATTGAATTTGTTTCGGCAGATAAAGTAACAGAAGTCTTTTCTAAATATGTTACTCAACAGTTAATAATTACAGGAGCTTCTGCGGAGAAAGATGATAAGGCTTATTTAGTGAGTGTTAAAACTGAAAAAAAATTAGCTAAGGATCCATCTCATGTTAGAAAATTGCCATTGTTTGTTGGAGAAAAAGATGGTAAAACACTTTATGTTGCCCCAATTAGAGGAAAAGGACTTTGGGATGCAATCTGGGGTTATGTTGCCATGGATAAAGATATGGTTGTTCAAGGTGTGTTTTTTGACCATAGAGGAGAAACACCTGGGTTAGGAGCAAACATTAAGCAACGTTATTTTATGGATGATTTTGTTGGAGAACATCTTTTTGATATAAACAATACATTTACAGGTATTGCAGTAGCAAAAGGAAATGGAGATCCTAAAAACGAAGAAAAAACGGATAATGAGGTAGATGCAATAGCAGGAGCTACAATAACTGGAAACGGTGTTGCAGAAATGCTTAAAAGCGATTTGAAGCTTTATGTACCTTATTTTAAAACTTTAAAAAATAAGTAATTATGGGACTTTTATCAAAAAAAGATGCCGGATTAATATTAGACCCATTAACAGATAATAACCCTGTTACAATACAGGTTCTTGGTATTTGTTCTGCATTAGCAATTACTGCAGAGTTGAAACCATCAATTGTAATGGCAATATCTGTAATGTTTGTTCTTGGAGTAGGAAATGTTGTAATTTCTTTATTGAGAAATGTTATTCCATCAAAAATTAGAATTATCGTTCAGCTAATTGTTGTTGCTACATTGGTGATAATGGTGGATCAGGTATTAAAAGCTTTTGCATATACTTTAAGTAAAGAACTTTCTGTTTTTATTGGTCTAATCATTACTAACTGTATCATTATGGGGCGTTTTGAAGCTTTTGCTTTGGCAAACAAGCCTTGGAAATCGTTCTTAGATGGTATTGGTAACTCGTTTGGTTATGGAATAATATTGATTATTGTAGGATTCTTTAGAGAGTTATTAGGTTCTGGAACATTGTTAGGATTTAAAGTATTAGGGGATCCTATCGAAAAAACAGGATTGTATGCTTTAGGGTACGAGAACAATGGATTTATGGTATTGTCTCCAATGGCGTTAATTGTTGTGGGGATTATCATATGGATTCAAAGAAGTAGAAACAAAGCATTAATTGAAGACTAGATATAAAGTAAGCAGTGATCAGTTGCAGTTTACAGTAAATGCAAAAAGATGTGATATGGATTTTAAAAGTTTGTTAGCATATGAAAAATCGTTTGATTTAGCTATGCAGGTTTTTGAAATTTCAAAAAGTTTTCCAAAAGAGGAAAAATATTCTTTAACTGATCAGATAAGAAGGTCATCAAGAAGTGTATCAGTAAACATTGCTGAGGCTTATAGAAAAAGGGTTTATCCTAAACATTTTATAAGTAAGTTGTCAGACTGTGATGCGGAAAATTCAGAAACACAGGCTTGGTTGCAGTTTTGTTTAGCTTGTAAGTATATAAATGAAATAAAATTTAATGAATTAATAAAAAAAAGTGAAGAAGTAGGTAGGTTAATCAACTATATGATGTTACATCCAAATAAATTTGGAGTATCTAGGACTGATAACTGAATACTGAACACTGAATACTTAAAACAATGGAGCATTTAGAATTATTTTTTAAATCGATTTTTATAGATAACATGGTTTTTGCAACATTCTTAGGAATGTGTTCTTACCTTGCTGTATCTAAAAAAGTTTCAACAGCAGTAGGTCTTGGTGCTGCCGTTATATTTGTAATGGCGATTACCGTACCATTAAACTGGTTGTTAGATCAGTATATATTACAAGAAGGTGCATTAGTGTGGTTAGGACCAGAATATGCGGAATATGATTTAAGTTTCCTTTCGTTTATCCTATTTATTGCTACTATTGCTACAATGGTACAGTTGGTTGAGATTATTGTGGAGAAATTTTCTCCATCATTATATAACTCTTTAGGTATCTTTTTGCCACTTATTGCAGTAAACTGTGCTATTCTTGGAGGGTCGTTATTTATGCAGTCTAGAGAGATTGAAACTTTAGGATTGGCTTTTAATTATGGAGTTTCTTCTGGTATTGGATGGTTTTTAGCGATTTTAGCAATTGCGGCTATACGTGAAAAAATCAGGTATTCTAATGTACCACCACCATTAAGAGGATTGGGAATTACTTTTATTCTTACAGGGTTAATGGCAATTGGGTTTCAGAGTTTTGGAGGAATGCTAACTGGTGATAACGAGGTTGTAGAAAAAAAGGAAGAAACAGTTAAAGTGGAAGAGGAAAAGAAGAAGGAAGACCTGAAACTTGCTGAAAATACTAACGATAATAAAAGCGCAGAATAATGATATTAGCAAGTACATTAGGAACTATTGCAGTAACAGTTATTGCGTTTTTGGTTCTGACATTAATTTTGGTAAGTATTTTGCTTTTTGCAAAAGATAAATTACTGCCTTCTGGTAATGTTAAAATTACAATCAATGGAGAAAAGGTAATAGAAGTTCCTTCGGGAGATTCTTTATTGTCTACATTGGGTAGTCAAAAAATATTTTTACCTTCTGCTTGTGGTGGTGGTGGAACATGTGTTCAGTGCGAATGCCATGTTCATGATGGTGGTGGTGAAGCATTGCCAACAGAAGTACCTCACTTTACAAGAAAAGAGCTGAAAGATGGTATTCGTTTAGGGTGTCAGGTAAAAGTAAAACAGGACATGAATATTTCTATTCCAGAAGAAATTTTTGGAATCAAGAAATGGGAAGCTACTGTTGTACGTAATTTTAATGTAGCATCTTTTATTAAGGAATTTGTTGTGGAGATTCCTGAAGATATGGGATATAAAGCAGGTGGGTATATTCAAATTGAAATTCCTGAATGTGATATAAAATTTTCAGATATGGATATTACGGCACATCCAGAAGAGCATGAAACTCCAGATAAATTCCAAGTAGAATGGGATAAATTTGGATTATGGCCTTTAACAATGAAAAACACAGAGATTGTTGAACGTGCATATTCTATGGCTTCTTATCCTGCAGAAGGAAGAGAAATTATGTTGAATGTTCGTATCGCTACTCCGCCATGGGATAGAGCTAAAAACGGATGGATGGATGTAAATCCTGGTATTGCCTCTTCTTATATTTTCTCAAGGAAAAAAGGAGATAAAGTAACTATTTCTGGACCTTATGGAGAATTCTTTATTAATGATTCAGATGCCGAAATGTTGTATGTAGGTGGTGGAGCTGGTATGGCACCAATGCGTTCTCATCTATATCAATTATTTAGAACATTAAAAACGGGTAGAAAAGTTAGCTATTGGTATGGTGGACGTTCTAAGCGTGAATTGTTTTATTTAGATCACTTTTATAAATTAGAGAAAGATTTTCCTAATTTCAAGTTCTATTTAGTGTTGTCCGAGCCAGCACCAGAAGATAATTGGGTGAATAAAAAAGATGTAGATGATAGCGTAGGAGATGGGTTTACAGGATTTGTGCATCAATCTGTTATGGATGAGTACTTGTCTAAGCACGAATCTCCAGAAGATTTGGAGCTGTATTTCTGTGGTCCTCCATTAATGAACAAAGCTGTTCAGAAAATGGGAGAAGATTATGGTCTTGCAGATGAGAATATAAGATTTGATGATTTTGGAGGATAATCCAAATGATAATAATTTAAAACCGATACTTTTGTATCGGTTTTTTTATAGCTAAAAAAGAAAAATCAAAGTAGTGAAAAAAGGAATTGTCTTAACTGTATTGATACTGCTGTTACTAATTGTATTGTATCAGATTAGACCAGTAAAACAAACTGTAATCTCTTTGGTGACTAGTCCTAGTTATTTAAATAAAGAAGGGTTAACAGTAAAGAGTAGAGTGTCTATTCCTGAAGGGTATTTCAGAGATTCACTAAGTAAGCATTCTTTTGAATACTATGTTAGGAATCAAAAATTAAAAGCCTTTGGTGCTAAAGTTATTAATTATGATAGCACACCGTATTTTTACCAATTGGGTCATGTTGGTGTATTGAATATATCAGTTCCGAAAAATGGATTACAGCAATGTGCAGATGCCTTAATTAGGATTAGAAGTGAATATCTCTGGTCACAAAATCAAAAAAATAAAATTGGTTTTGAATTCACAAGTGGACATTACTGTTCTTGGATAAAATATGCAGAAGGCTATAGACCAAAAGTTGCTGGTAGTAAGGTTGGTTTTCATAAAACGGCAAAGGCAAATCATACAAAAGCAAACTTTTATAAGTACCTTAATCTTATTTATATGTATTCTGGTACCTTGTCTCTGAATGTAGAAATGAAAGAGATTAAAAACCTAGCTAAACTTAAAATTGGAGACATGCTAATATTAGGTGGTTCTCCAGGACATGTAATTATGATTGCAGATAAAATAAAGAATCAAGAAGGGGATCTTTTATTTCTGTTTATTCAAGGAAATACCCCTGCGCAGAGTGTACATATGTTGAAGAATTTATCGGATGCTAGTATTTCTCCTTGGTATGAACTGGATTTATCAAAAGAAGTTTCGGTCCCTGGGTATACGTTTGATAAGCCAAAATTTATACGTTTTAAATGAATAAAAGGATATTAACAGATCAAGAACTACATAATTTAGCAATGAATTTGGTTGGTAAAGATTTAGAAAAAGAAGGATATGAATTTTTGGCGGTGAATAGTACACTTGGTAGGCATCCTCAGTTTGTGTGTATTGATAAAATTAATCAACGCTTTTTTGTCATTGTAAAAGTGGTTAATTATCCAGATAATCCTAATAATTACGATATGATTTGGATGGAAACATTTAAGAATCATGCTATTTCCCAACAAGCGAAAGTTATTTATGCAGGTGTAGGTTTGTATAACTCTGTTAATAGGAAAGAACCAGTTTTTTTTAATGAACCTTATGCAATAGAATACAATTTGCAGAAGATAGATATGAATTTAAATTAGGAAGTATAAAAATGAAATATTGTTTAAGCTTATTAATGATTTTCGTGTTGTTATCTTGTCAAGATAAGCAAAAAGCAGTCACGAATATAATGAGTGGTAATGCTTTGGGTACTTCGTATGGGATAAAATATATTACACAAAAAAAAGTCTCTTATCAGAAAGAATTAGACTCATTGTTTGATGTCATGAATATGTCAATGTCTACCTATTTGCCTATTTCTGATATCTCTAAAATTAATGGTGGAGATACTTCGGTTGTTATTGACCATATGTTTCAGGATGTTTTTAAGTTATCAAGGCGAGTTTATAACGAAACAAACGGAGCTTTTGATCCAACTGTTGGTGTATTGGCTAATGCATGGGGTTTTGGTCCTGAAAGGCAAATAGATTTGGATAGTACCAAAGTGGATAGTTTGCTTAAATATGTAGGTTTTACCAAGGTGAAATTGAATGGAAATAATACAATCTCTAAAACAAATTCTAAAATACGTTTTGATTTTAATGCCATAGCAAAAGGTTATACTATAGATAGAATTGCTGTTTTGTTAAAAGCTAAGGGAGTTGATGACTTTTTGATTGAATTAGGAGGTGAATTGATTGCTCATGGAAGAAATACCATTGCAGGTAAAGATTGGATTGTGGGTATTGATGATCCTAATCAAGAAGATAAGCGAAAATTAAGTGCAAAAATGACACTTAAAAATTCAGCTTTGGCTTCTTCAGGTAACTATAGAAAATTTAGGATAGATGAAAAATCAGGAGAAAAGTATGTACATACTATAGATCCTAAAACTGGTTTTACAAGAAATTCTAACGTGCTAGGAGTAAGTGTGCTTGCCGCTAGCTGTGCAGAAGCAGATGCTTTAGCTACATCGTTTATGGTAATGACATTAGAAAATACAAAAGCATATTTAATGTCTCATGGTACTGTTGATGCGCTGATTATTTATGTAGATGAGGATGGAGCGTTAACACGTTTTGTAACACCAAAGTTTAAGACTTTTTTAATTGAATAGATATTTTTTTTTATAAATAGAAAAGCCAGAATCTTATTGATTCTGGCTTTTCTATTATTAGTATTAAGGTAGTTTATATTTCAGTAAATATTGGAACGGCAACTCTAGTTTTCCCCCAAGCTAATACCATTTTTCCTTTGTCGTCAAAAGCAATACTAAATGCTTCTATTGAGCTACTTCCACTGGTTACTGGAACTTTTACTCTTACCACATCATTTTTTTCATTATAGCTATATGCTCCCCATTGGTTAATGCTTTTGTTAATGATTACTGTCCATTCGTTTTTACCAGGAATAGTAAAAAGAGAGTATGTTCCAGCATTAACAGTTTTACCTCCAATACTAACTGGGATATAAAAAGTAATTTCAGAAGATTCGTTTGCACCAGTTCTCCATACTTTACCATATTTGGCTAACTCTGTTCCAATGGCTCTTCCTTTTAGTTGTGGGCGACTATAAACAACTTTTATGGCTTTTGATACTGCTTTTTTACTTGTAGCATAAGTGGCAATATCAACTGGACTTTTGTCTAAACCACTAAATTTTTGAGCTGTAGCATTTGTTGTAAAAGCAAAAGCTATGATTAAACTTGCGAATAAAAAAATGTTTTTCATGATAATTTTGTGTTTGGAAATGTGACTAATTTATTTTGTTAAATCTATTAAAGAGTCGATATAAGTTCTGTTACTTACATTCTGATGCTAAAATTAGTAAAAAAGTGGCTTGTGTATTTTGTTTTAACTAAATCTTAGCTTTTTAAGTTTTAATATGAAACCAATTTAGCTGTTTGTGTTTTAAATATGAAACTATAATGTAATATTTGTATTTCAATTATAACGATACGGGAGATATGTGTGGAATAGTATGTGCATTTGATTTAAAAGCAAAAGCGGAGGTTTTAAGACCTCAATTATTAGAGATGTCAAAAAAAATCCGTCATAGAGGACCGGATTGGAGTGGAATATATAATACCGATAAAGCAATATTAACTCATGAAAGATTGGCTATTGTTGATCCGGCATCAGGAAAGCAACCGTTGCTTAGTGATGATAAAAAATTAGTACTTGCTGCTAATGGAGAAATTTATAACCATAAGGAGTTAAGAGCAGGATTAAAAAGTGGATATGAATTTCAAACAGCTTCTGACTGTGAAGTAATTTTGGCTTTATATAAGGAAAAAGGTGTTCGTTTCTTAGATGAAATGAATGGAATTTTTGGTTTTGCATTATACGATATTGAGACAGATGAGTATTTTATTGCTAGAGATCATATGGGAATTATTCCTTTATATATGGGTTGGGATCAGCATGGTACTTTTTATGTTGCTTCGGAGTTAAAGGCTTTAGAAGGTGTTTGTACTAAAATCGAATTGTTTCCTCCTGGACATTTTTTGTCTAGTAAAGATGGAGAATTGGTAAAATGGTACCAAAGAGATTGGATGGAGTACGATGCGGTAAAAGAAAACCAAACTAGTATAACCGCTTTGCATGATGCTTTAGATGCAGCCGTGCATAGGCAATTAATGTCCGATGTGCCATATGGAGTATTGTTATCTGGAGGCTTGGATTCTTCCATTACATCAGCATTAGCAAAAAAATATTCACAGAAAAGAGTAGAGTCAGGTGATGAAAAAGACGCATGGTGGCCTCAGTTGCATTCTTTTTCAGTAGGCTTAGATGGTTCTCCAGATTTGGCTGCTGCGCAAATAGTAGCGGATCATATTGGAACAGTACATCACGAAATAAAGTTTACAATTCAAGAAGGATTGGATGCTATTAGAGATGTTATATATAACTTAGAAACCTATGATGTAACCACTATTAGAGCATCTACACCTATGTATTTAATGGCAAGGGTTATTAAATCTATGGGAATAAAAATGGTGCTTTCTGGTGAAGGGGCTGATGAGATTTTTGGTGGATACTTGTATTTTCATAAAGCGCCAACGGCAAAAGATTTTCATGAAGAAACGGTTAGAAAATTAGATAAGTTGCATATGTATGACTGTTTAAGAGCAAACAAATCTTTGGCAGCTTGGGGTATAGAAGGTCGGGTTCCTTTTTTAGACAAAGAGTTTATGGATGTGGCTATGCGTATCAATCCAGATGATAAAATGATTAATGGAGAGCGAATGGAAAAGTGGGTGCTTAGAAAAGCATTTGAATCTTATTTACCAGAACAAATCGCCTGGAGGCAAAAAGAACAGTTTAGTGATGGAGTTGGGTACAGTTGGATAGATACCTTAAAAGAGGTTGTTGGGAATGAGGTAAGCGATGAGCAATTGGCAAATGCTAAATATAAGTTTCCAGTGCAGTCACCAACTTCTAAAGAAGAATTTTATTACCGATCTATTTTTGCAGAACACTTTCCTTCTGATGCAGCAGCATTATGTGTGCCTTCGGTGCCATCTATAGCTTGTAGTACTCCTATAGCACTAGAATGGGATGAGTCGTTTAAAAACATGAATGATCCTTCGGGAAGAGCAATTAAAATGGTGCATGAAGATGCATACTAAAAAATAAAAAATGTATGGTTAAACTATGAAAAAGAAAGGTTATTCATTTTGAGTTTTAGTTGCTAAAGAGGTGTTGAATTTGCTCAACACCTCTTTTATTTTAACAAAATAGTGCAACCTTCTTTTATTTAGAAGGCTGCACTTAAAAACAATTTAACAGATACTATTTTGATTTCTATTGACAAGATTTTTGAGATTAAATCTGTAATAGTTTTTTATTTTTTAAAGAATTTTGATTGTGTTTTTCCTTCTAGAGATTGTATAATGGCAATATAAAATCCAGATGGTAAGCTAGAAATATTAGTTTTTACTTTATTAAACCCGCTAATTAGATTTTTTTCTTCTTCTAATAAAATTCTACCATGAATATCTGAAATTGAGAACTTAACTTTCTGATTGGAATTTAGCGTAAGCTCTTGATAAATAATGTTTGTTGCTGGATTTGGATATAAACTACTTGTATTTGGTTCGATACTAGTCATAACAGTTTCAGAAATACTTTGTATTGCAAATGCAGCTATTGATTCATCATCAAACATCCAACTGGGTTGATTTGGAGAAGAGCGTAATAGTACGGTATTAAAGTTATTAGCATCGTCAGCTAAAGAAGTTCCTGAGCCTTCGTCTAAGGATATGAGCATTTTTGTGTTTCCATCCGAGCTGTATTTTGTTTTTAAATCTGGGGTGAAATTGGAAGTGTGTTTGGCGTCATCTGTAATTCTAATTTTATCAATTTTACCATCTAAATAACGCTCATAACCACTCCAATATCTTGCGCCTACGTTTAATGCATTTGTGGATGCTGATAAAGAAAAATCACTATCGCTAGAAGTACTCACTTCTTCGCCGTTTACATAAAGCTTAAGAGTGCCACTTGTTCTTGAGACGGCAATATGTGCCCAGCTTCCAAAACTTAAATTTTGAGTAGAAGCATCAGATTGGACAGAGGCGTTAATAGTTCCTGAACTATTTCTGGAGACAAATTTCACCGCATAGTCGGCATTAGAATCTGCAATTAAATACAAAGAAAATACTGTTTTTCTATCAAAAACAACGGGGTAAGTTCCTGCAGATCTTGAATCTATTTTTATCCAAGTTTCAATAGTATAGGTGTTCGATACGTCTAGATCATTGCTGGAATTATCATATACAAAAAAGGAATCATTGCCATCAAAATCTAAATAAGTAAAATCGTAAGGTACATTTACTGCTATGTTGTTAGAGTAACTATTAGCATAAAAAGCTCCATCAACTTTAGAGCGTACTCTATATTTGTATGACCCTCCAGAGGACACTGTTCTAGTATAGGTAGTATCAATAATACTGTTACTGATGGTTGTATACGAAACACCATCATCTGTACTTTCTTGCAATTCAAAAGCATCCCAATCTAATTTAGAACTTGTTTTCCAGTTAAGGACAAAAGTCTTATTGGTTGCTGTAAATGAGTTGGTCGTAAAAATTGGTTCAGGAAGTAAGTCAAATACTGCTGCGCTAATACTAGTATAACCTCCTGCACTAAAGGAGCTTTGCAATCTGTACCATGCATTACTTGTGCCATACCATCCCATGTTTAAATGATAATAATACTCGCTCTCAGGATCTCCATCAGTATAGCGATATCCGTCAACAGCTGGTGCATGTCCTGTGCTTCCTGGACCGTCAATAGCAACAGGTACTGGATGTCCATTCTGTATGTTTTGGTGCATCCTTGGCCAAAAATTTGACCAACTGCTATATTGATGATGTCCAGAGAACCTAAAGTAAGAACCCGCTGCCGCAGGAATTCTATTAATATTACTTGTAGAACCCGAAGCTTCATAATCCATATCTAAGGCTGTGGCGCAATGAAAGGCTAAATAACCCATTGCTTTTTGCTCTGTTAAATTGGATACAGCATGATGGTATTCATCTAACATATTGGCATAGTCATAAGTGGCGTTACCAAAATTTGCTGACCAGCTAGTTTGAGAACTCCCTTGGTTGTCCACATTAGTATGAGAACCAACTCCTGTCTCTGGCCAGTTATAGTACCTTAGAGCCATGCTAAGGGTTGTTGCAACGCAACCAGGAGAATAATTGTTGGGGGTATAGTAGTTTCCAACATTAATATTGTTATGCGCATCATCATGACAGTTTACACCTCCCCAAACATTAGAAAAATGTGGTCCATATTGTATTAGGGTTGGAGTGGCACTAGTACTTAAAGTTGCACTTTGTGATACTGTTGTTTTGGACCATAAATTGTTGTTTTTTAGTTTTTTGCTTTGATTTTGTGCTGTGGATTTGTTTTTAAGCTCCTTAAGATTATGGTTTAAATCTCGCTTAATCATTTGTAAGAGTGTGTTTTTCTGAGAATCTTTATAGTCGAAATTAGATTCGGTAGAAAAAGAAATGACAGGGAATAGATTTTTGGAAGGTGAAAAAACAATAAAACCTTTTGGTTTTAGATTTACGACATAAGCATAAATACTATTATCTGTATTTTTAAGATCAGTTATATCAATTGGAGTATGTGCCACTTTATCGTTTAAGTGTTGCTCCGATATAAAAGTGTTGCTATAGTTGAGTAGCTCCTTTTTGGTAATCTGGGAATAGCCAGAATAATGTATTAAAAATACAAGAAAAAAAAATAAAGTATTTGTTTTCATAAGGTATGGTTTTAATTATTAATTAAATCATTTAACTTTGAATTGAAATATTTCTGATTCTGAAGTATTGTTTTTATAATCGCGACTTACAATTTTCCAGTAATACGTTAAATTTTTTCCAGCTTCTATATTTACATTAATAAAATTATCTGCTTTAGTTCCAGCTAATTTTTGTGGAGGAGAAACAGTATCAAAATAAATGCTAAATTCCTTTAAATCGTTATCTAAATCACTTCCATTCCAAGACAAGTTTATGTTAGTAACAGCAGTTTCTACGGTTGCTCCTATTTTGGGGCTTACTGCTTCGGCGGGAAAAGGAGCATAATTTTCTACCCCATCTCCAGCATTGTAAAATTTCCAAACTTCACTTTGTTTTTTTTCTTCAAGCCCATTTGCTTCCGAAATTACAAACCAAGAATATGGCGCTCCTTTTTCTAGAGTTAAAGTCAAACTTGTTTTGTTTCCTGCACTATTCTCTGTAGTAGATCCTGATTTTAGATTTTTTACCTGCAATATGTAATTGTCCGTGTGTTCGGAGGTATTCCATTCGAAGGTTATTTGACTTTTATCTTCAGAGATAGATTTTCCTTCTTTACAAGGTTCATTATCATGTGGAAAAAGTAATGTTGTCGCCACTGGTGGTATGATATCAATTATTGGGGTAGTTTCTGCTCCGTCTTTGCTACAAGAAATCAATAGGCAGACCAATAATAATGTAGTACTCTTTTTAATGTTGATTGGTATCATCCTTTAATGATTTTACGAGTTATGGAATTGTTATTTGCTTTAATGCTTATGAAATATATGCCCTTTGGGAATTTGGTAATATCAATTTCCGCGTTCGATAAAGGAGCATTGTATTTTTTGAAAAACATTTGCTTTCCATTGTTCGAAAAAACGCGAACTTCCATTGATTCAGCTGTACTAAAATCTTTTAACTGCACATAGAGATTTCCGTCCATTACTGGGTTAGGATAAATTATGATGTCTTCTAGATTAATATTTTTCACAAATTCTCCTTGGCAATTTTTGTCTGTGCTAACTTTTATGGTATTCTGTTTTGAAGGGAGTTTTAATGTTATTCTATTTTTATCCGTACTGATTAAAGAATCGTTTAGTTGAATATTATATCTACTTGCGCCAGATAGGAATAGTGTTACTTTTTTATTTTTAGAATCTATTTTAGAAGAGACTTCTAAGGCTTGAGGTTCGGAAATAAAAACATTAAAACATTGTTGGTATGTTGCATTTCCAGCTATAGTGATGCATAATTCATAGTCTCCTATTGTAAGGTTGCTAAAATTATACTGATCAGTAAAAGCACTATTTTTATTAAAGTCAGTTCCTATTAAGGTGGCGGTATAGTTTTGATTCTTAATTGCCCTAATGTTTATAGAACCGTTATTAGTATCGATGCAACTAGTTCCTGTGGTTTTGAGGATGAAATTATCTGCAGGTAATGAGAATACTGCACAACCAGTAATGTCTACAGTAGTGCCGGCTATAGTATTTGGACATAAGTCACTGCTATCGGGTACTCCATCTTTATCAGAATCATCTGGAATAATTAGATGCTCAAACTTCCATAAGGCATGACCAAGCTCGTTTTTTGCAATAACACTTAAATTATGTTGAAGATCTTTAAATCTAACTTTATGTATCTCATCAAAGGTGAAATATGCAATAGTATTATCATCTACTGTGTAATTTGTAATTCTGTTAGCAGCAAAGTTTTTTGTAAACCGACCTATAGAAGAGATCCGTAATTGGTCTATATCGGCAATTAAATGAGAGGAGTATCCGGCATCATATTTTTCAGCAATATTAAGTGCATTATTGGATACTATAAGCTCAAAGTTATCACCTTCATTACTATCTGCAATTATTCCATTAACAAATAATAGTGTACGACCATCATTTCTGGAAACGGCAATATGTGCCCATTCTCCAACAGAAATTTTTAGATTGTTTTTGATGGATGTGAGTTCCATCCCATTGGATAAAGATTTGAATTTTATAGCATATTCTTGAGTAGTTACATCTGATATTTCTAAAGAGAAGATTCCTTTTTGATTTAGAATTACATTAGCATCTACATTGCCTGCATTTAACCTTATCCAAGTCTCAAAAGTATATTCGCTAGTAAAATCTATATCGATATTTGGTGTTTGTCTGGCATACGCATATTGACTACCTCCAAATGAGACATAACCATTATACTGTCCTGTTGTTTGATGGAGCATGATTTCTGACCAAGAGTTATCGTAGTATTTTCCATTTACTTTTGCTTTTACTCTGAACTGATATACCTTGCCTGCAGGATTATTTATAGTATATGTTTTTGCATTGATATCCGTAGCTACTGTTTCCCAGAGTCCTTGATCTACTTTTTGTTCTAGAGTGAAAGCTTCCCAGTTAAGAATTTTACTGGTTTCCCAAGAAATTGTAAAATCATTTCCTGTTCCTGTTTTTTCGATAACAGTTATTTCTGGATTGGGTATCAGATCAAACACTGCCCCCGTTATTGTATTGTATCCTGGAGAGTCTGTAGTCCATTCTCTTATGTTGTACCAGCCATTAATATTATTGTCATTATACCATCCCCAATTCAAATGATAAAGTATTTCTCCACTTTCTTCTTTGTATCCATCCACTATAAAAACATGACCATCTCCAGTTCTACTGGCATCAACTGCAACAGGAACCGGATGCCCTTCTTGAATATTTGCATCTAGTTTATTCCAAAATTCAGACCAATCTTTATCTTGATATTGTCCCGAAAACTTAAAGAAATTTTGATAAATAAAAGGTGTTTTGTTGATGTTAGAAGTAGAACCTGTTGGTTCGTAATCCATTTGCAATGCTGCACCAGTATCATACATTAATTTACCAATGGCCTTGCGTTGCTCTTCCGAAGAGGGTTTGCTGTGGTATTCATTTAACATGTTCTCCCAGTCATACGCTTCTTTGTCAAAAAAGGCTGAATGTCTTTTTAAGACACCATCATAATCATCGCTATAAACATTATTACCAACGCCATATTTGGGCCATTGGTAATAATGTAATATTTGCGACATTGAAATAGCAACACAACCTGGGGAAGAATTGTTTGGAGTGTAATAATTGGAGACATTTATAGTGCTTCCATTATCATCTTTACAGTTTACTCCTCCCCAGACATCGTTAAGCATAGGATCAATTGTAACTTGTGCTATTCCTGATGAAATACAGACACATGTTAATATTATAACTACGATTCGTTTATATTTGTTTAGTGTCATATTAAATTAGGTTAGAACAGGTGACTATTGTCTTTGATTGTGTATTTGTAATGCTATTTAGGAAACGTCATCTGCTAGTTGTCAATAGGCGTTAGAGAATCTTCACTAGTCCAACTTACAGTGTTAATAACCTTAATGTAATAATCAAATACTCCTTTTATTTCTACTTTATCAAAATCAGTTACGGGGTCAAAAGGAGTTAAGATATTGTCTAAGTCCATCTGAAGTAAGGTGTTAGAATCCATTGGATATCTTTCAAAATGATCAGGTGTAAATGCTGATGGATACCTGTCTATTTTAGAAACTCTTATATTGTCTAAACTTCCTTTAAAGAAGTTTTTGTTTCCGCCTCTATACATATAGTTAAAACCTAACCATGTATTGTTTACAGGTTGTTTCCATAGTTCATCTGTACTTGAATCTATAAGAGAGCCATTGATGTAGAATTTTGCAGTATTATCTGATAAAGATCGAGAAATAGCAACATGTATCCACTCGTCAAAGGATAAATTAATGGCAGAATTGTCTGATTGCATGGTTGCAGTAGGGTTATTGTCGCTATCTAATTTGTTGTATTTAAGGGCAAAATCAGCGTTGCTGTCATCTATTAAATAGATTTCAAAGTTTCTACCTCTATCTAATACAGTTGCGCCATCCGCGTCTTTTCCAGCGGCAATGGTTCCATCTCCTATTAATGCATTTGGATCTACTTTTATCCAAGTTTCGTAAGTCCAATCTTCTTCTGATAATGAGCTTAAATCATCAGTATTACCTCCGCTAAAGGCATAAAAACGATCATCGGCAGTATCGGATCCAGAAAATGTAGGGTATGTTAGGTTTCTTCCTTTTACAAGAACGGTGTCTATTTGTACAATTACATCTGGATATACAGGAAGTGCTTCTCTTTCGCAAGAAGAAAAGGTAATACCACTTAAAATAGCTAGTAAAATTATTAGTTTAAATATTTTCATTTTGGTTAAATTTTAGTTTTTTTTAATTTGTAGAATACCAGCCATTAATAGAAACATCTTCGTTGGGTGTTCCAAATTGTGGAAGAACACCTCCGAAAGTGTAAAATGGAGTAGATAGCACTTCTAGTTGTTGTGCGGGAATTGGAAAATGTAATAAGGAGCCATCTTGTAATTGCCCTCTTCTTCTCATATCGAAATATTGAATTCCCATACCAGTTAGTGGCAACTCTATTGTTCTTTCATAGATTATGGTAGCTGCTATAATTTCTTTTGTTGCTGCAATAGCGGGTAGATTTCCTCTAGTTACACGAGTCCCATTATTTATAATAGCTGCTGCATCTGTTAGTCTATTGAGGTTCAATAAAGCTTCTGCTCTCAATAGATCAATTTCTGCTTTTCTCATCATTATTACTGGTGCAAAGAAATTTACATTAATCCAATTGTCTAATCTACTGTACCTGTATGTAGACCAACGATATAAGCCTCTTTCTGGCCTGTTGTTTGCTGTGTTGTATTGAAAATCGGTTAGTATTCTGTTATCACTAGAGGTAATTCTACCATCGTTTGGCATATCATTTATTCCTCCTTCTGGCCAATTGGCAGGTAGGGTTTCATCTAGCATATGTACTACTCTCATGTCTACCTTACCCCAATTAGGACGGGCCATAAAATACTTGTACCAAGACATCCATTTTCTATCCGTTCCATTCCCATCTCCTTCAACATTAAAATCATCAGTCAATCCTTTTTCTGTATGCTCTAGTACTTTTGTCCAATCTAGCGCTATATTTTGCTCTTTATTTCTGGAAGAATACACTAGTAATCTTGCAATAAAAGAATGAGCCAGTTTGCTCATATCTTCATTTGAGAACGCATTCCCGTTAATCCATTCTTCAGGTAGGGAGAAAGTGTTATTATCGAAGATTGTGATTGCTTTTTCTAATTGTGCAATTGCTATTTCGATTGAAACGATGTAATTTGAAGCTTCTATTTCTTCATAATCTGTAAATTCATCGGAAGGGAAGCCTTTGTCGTAAACAAGTCCAATATAGCCATTACCTAAACCTTGCATAAAATAAGCATATCCTTGAGTCATTGTGGTTTCTTCTCCATTGTTACCAATTTCAACACCATTGTCTATGGCTACAAGAACATCATTGGCGGTAGTGACTACGCCATACATTTTTTGCCAAAAGTTTCTTATAGTGGAATGATAGCCATAAGAAGGGGAATTGTCCATGAATACTCTTGGTTCTTCGCTCATGTCTCTGGTACCATAGTTTCCGAAATTTACAGTACCCCAATCAGCCATAACCCACATTAGAGGGCCAGGAGATCCATAATTATGTTGTTCCTGTATATACCAAGTATTGAACAAGCCAGAAGCCAAACTTTTTATACCATCGCCATCTGATAATACTATTTCTCTATCGGGATTGTTTAGGTTTTCTGTATCTAAATCTGTACAAGCAAAACTTATAAGACCAATTAAAGTAATTGTGATGTATTTTTTTAATTTCTTCATTTTATTAAAATTTAAGCTCAACAGATAATGAAAAATTTCTAAAGTTTGGATAGCTGAAATTATCAAACAAAAAGCCATCATAACCTACTTCTGGATCATAGCCTGAGTAGTTTGTAATTGTTAATAGGTTACGTCCAATAACTCCAAATTTTATATGCTCTATATATTTACTAGCGTTACCAAGGATACTTTTGTTTAAGGTATAGGAAAGTGCTACTTCATTTAGTTTTACATAGGTAGCGTCTTCTAGCCAAAATTCATTTATAGCATCAGCATCATAAAGCGCTTGATAATAATCTACTGTTTTTTTATTTTCTGGTTTTGTGTGTATTTGATCCACCATTTCATGCCTGTTATCTCGCACAAGACTCTGAGCTGTTTTGTTATACAAATCTCCTCCTTGTTTCCAATGCCATAACATATACATGGAGAAGCCTTTATAGTTGAAAGAGGTGTTTAAGCCTATTCTAAAATCTGGATTGATGTCACCTATTTTTTGAACCTTTTCTGCGCCATTTTCATCGAGGATGGCAATGGGAGATTCATTTATAGTACCGATATCGTCACTTTTTACTACAACACCATCTCTATTGATACTATAGTTACTAATATTATCTCCTTCAGGTAATTGATTTTGCATTTGATCTAATGTTCGTATAAAACCAACACCATACATAGTTCCATAGGTTTCTCCCTCCTTTATTCTGAATGCAGATCTTGGACCTGTTCTATATTCTGGAATATCTAATTTTGTTATTTTTTGTCGAGTCCTGTCAAAAGTTAGTGTGGCATCCCAAGAAAAATTATCTGTAGAAATAATTTTTGCAGTGAACATGGCTTCAAAAGTATTGCTTTCCAATTCTCCAGCATTAACATTCTGGTACCTAAAACCTCCAGTATGTGCGGCTAAAGGAGCTAAGAGGTACTGATCCGTAACTTTGGTATTAGAATAGGTAGCTTCTAGTCTAAACCTATTTAGAAAAGAAGTCTCGATTCCTATTTCCAATTCAGCAGAACGAGAAGGTTTTAAGTTTTTGTTTCCAAGCGTGTTTTTTGTGGTAATTCCGTCTGAAAGTGAAAAAGTTTCATCTTTGGCACCAAAACTTGGTCTTAATCCAGAAGTACCATATGCGGCCCGTAGTTTTAATTCTTGTATTCCAGGAATTTTAAAATCTTTGCTTATCCGATATGCACCTGAGACTCTAAAATAATTTTGCCATCTTTCATTTTCTCCAAAAAGTGAAGAACCATCAATTCTATATAAACCGTCGAAGATGTATCTATCTTTGTAAACAAAAGAAGCTATCGCAAAATAATTAATTGCATTAATATCTCTTGTAGTGCCAGAAGAATCTATATTAAGAGGGTCGAAGTTATTGAAGGTAGGGAAATCTGCCAGCACAAAAGATTTTCCAAAGGTTGTTGTAGATTTGTAATAATTTTGCTCACCTAGATAACTTAGTTTACCATTGAAATCTAAATCTTTCCATGTCTTTTTAAAATTAAGCGTAGCACGAAAACTTTGATTAAAAGCTTCATAATCTTCATTGCTTAAAGAGCCTCCAGAATATAATGAAGCTATAGGGTTATTTGGATCTAAAACCAAAGGAATAGCGTTAGGATCAATATAGTTTGGTTGTATGTCGATTATTGTAGATTGAGGGGAGTAATAGTTTCTATTATAGTGCTCTTTTTCAAAACCATAAGATAGTTGAAGAGAAACGATGCTATTTATTTTCCAATCTAGTTTGTAAGCGCCTAAGAACCTTGTTTTTTTGCTGGTACTTTCTTTTTTCCATAAGTCATACAATGGATTTGAAAATTGCGTGTTCCAATTATTAGGATAAAAATTAAACCTTTGTCCGTTTGCATTATCTTTAAATAAATCAACATCGGGTTCGGTCATCAGAACATCAAAAAAAGCACCAGTGCCACCGCCAAGAAAATCATTGTTGGTCGTTATATAATTATTACTTGCAGATATCTTTAATGCATCCGAAATATAATGATCGATGTTTAATCTAAAACTTTGACGTTTATATCCGCCTGTTTCTATAACAACACCTTGATTTTCGTTGTTTTCAAAAGAAGCAAAAAGATTGGTTTTGTTTACTCGGTGACCAACACTTATGTATTGGGTTAAATACTGACCGTTAGTAAACATTTGCTCTTGTAGATCGTTATTTACGCGATACGGAAGGTCTTGATAATGATTTGCTTTTTCTACTCTGTTTCCTGTTATTCTTGGATCCCATCCAGAAATATAATCTGTTGGGTAATTTACAAATTGATACTTGGTATAGGTGTCTGTATCTAACCAAGTAGGATCTAGACTGTAATGATGAGAGGTAGAAAGATCTAAAAATTTTGCCACGTTCTGATAACCAATTTCATTTCTAAGGGTTACTGACGTTTTACCATCTTGTAAATCCTTTCCTCTTTTTGACGTTATAACAATAACCCCGTTTGCCGCTTGAGATCCGTAGAGAGAAGAAGCTGCTGCCCCTTTAACGACTTCAATAGATGCGATATCATCTACATTGATATCTGCTAAAGCACCTCCCATGATAATACCATCCATCAAAATCATAGGGCTGTTATTTCCAACAATTGATGTAGCGCCTCTTAATACGATATTAGAACTTGCTCCTGGAGATCCGCTTAAAGATGTTACGGTAACTCCTGCAATTTTCCCTTGTAAAGAAGCAGATACTGAAGTTTGTGGCGCTTTGTTTAAATCTTCAGTTTTTAGTTTTGCTACAGAAATAGATAGCTTTTTTCTGGAAGTACCAGAAGCAACACCTGCAACAATAACCTCATTAAGCATGTTTGCATCGGCATGCATGACTATGGAATAAGAGATTCTGTTATCTGTTTTTATAAGTTGATCTTTAAATCCTAAATAAGAGATAATTAGAGTGTCTCCCGTTGTTATTTCTATATTAAAATTACCATCAAAATCAGAAGAAGTACCTGTAGCTGTATTCTTAATTACAATATTTACTCCAAATAAAGGAATGTCATACTCATCTTTAATGTTTCCAGTAATTTTTAATTTCTCTTGTTTTTTAGATTTTTCTCTTACAGAAATAGTATGCTCTTTTATGGAGTATTCGATATTCTGGTTTTGAAGTGCTAAATCGAGCACATGGGAAACAGAAGCCTTTGTAACGGCTATTTTTACCTTGTTGTTTAAACCATTTAGGGAACTGTTAAAAAAGAAATCGTATTGAGTTCTATTAGATATTAGGTCGAACAGTTCTTTTATGGTTAATTTCTGGTCTATGGTTAAGATATTACCCTGGTTTGAATATGTTATGGTCGAAACAGAATTTGCCATAGTTATGTTGGAAAGGAAAAGGCTAAAAAAAAGTAAAAGCATTAATTTGCGAATGTTTTTTATAGCACAACCCTTGCTGGTTATGATCATATTGTTAGTTTTATTTAGTTAGTTTATTCGTTTGTTATGCGTGCTACAGTATTGCTACTGTACTTATTTTGCAGAGAAAAGTTTTACTTGCCCTTCGCTAATTTCATAGTTTATGTTTTCTGTATATTTTAGTATTTCTAAGAAATAGGTTAATTCATGTTTTTTTCTAAGTGTACCTGTAAATGTAAATTCCTTTAATGCGTCTCCTACGATTACAAATTCGGTATTGTACCATTCGTTTAGTTTCGGAATTAAATTTTCTAATTTTTCATTATCAAATATCATAATACTAGAAGCCCATGAAACAACATTTTGAGTGTTAATTTTATTGACAATTATTTGATTTTGATTTCGGAATAGTTTTGCCTGATCTCCAGGGGTAATAATTTTATTCTCCCCTTGTGGATTAGATACTTTTATAGAGCCGTCTATCAAGGTAGTGCTCGTGTAATCGTTTGTTACGTAATTAGATACATTGAATTCTGTACCAAGAACTTCAATTTTCATATCTGAAGATTGTACAATAAATGGACGTGCTTTGTTGTGGGTAACATCAAAAAAGGCTTCTCCTTTTAGATCTATAGTTCTATATTTTGAAATGGTAGCAGTATTGAATGCAATACTCGTATTAGCGTTTAGCTCTGCATTGGTGCCATCTATTAGATTAACGTTATATACTTTTCCTTTTGGAACAATGACTTTATAGGTGTTAGTTGTATTGGGTTTTAACTCATCTGTTTCCGAAAAGTTAATTCCTTCCGCATCAATACTAATAAACACTCCGTTTTTGGTCACCCATTTTTTATTGGCATTGGTGTCTATTTTAAAATAGGCTTTATCTGGCGTCTGAATTAGAAGATCAGAGTTATTAAAATCTACTTGGGCTAAGTGATTATAAAACGTATTTTTAGTACCCGTTGATAAAATAATGGAAGCAGAAACTGAAATTAGAATAATTATCGCAGCGGCATATTTTTGAATTCTACTAAGCTTAAATACTTTAACTTTCTTGGTTTTATCGTTGTTTGAAGCTTCCAGGAGTCTACTATATTGATTTTGTATAAATTCAGGAGATTTTAAATCCTTTTGATTGTCAATATTCAACATTTTAATTTTACGTATTATCTGAATGGCAGAATCAAAATCTGTTTTGTTTTTACCTTTTAAGTCAGATTTAATTTTATTCCAAGGTTCGTCTTGGTTTTTGGTATTGGATACCACCCAATTGATAAAACTGTTATCATTTAACAAATTATTAATGCTATAATTTTTATCTTTCGACATACAAATGCTATGGTTTGTTTATAAGTAAGAGTGTATATTGTTGTTTTGTACTATAAGAAAAGTGTTAAAAAAAATATTATTTTTCGGTAGCGATTTAATTACCTGACATACAGTTGTTTGCGTGGGGTTTTAGAAATCTAATTTTATGTTTATAACTCACTTATTTTATGAAAGAACCAAAGAATATGGCATTCATAAACAATTTATTTGTGCCTAACCAAGTGCCTCTAAAGTTTGGATTGTCGGCAAAAAGAATTACACGACCTTTTCCTAGTCTACTGGTAACAATAGAAGCCGATCGTTTGGGGTAGTAGGATAAATTTTCTTCAGATACATAACCATCTATATGTGGATGGGTGGTGTATTTAGCTACTGTTGAGAATTTGTTTTTACTTGGAGCTAACCAAATACGATTGTTTTTATATATTGGTAGTTTTCGACTACTATATCCATAACCTAAGGGATTTGTGGTATCTAAATCTATCTCAAGAATTGCTCCACCAATACTCTTTTTACCGTAAAAACCTCGAGAAGTATTGTAGTCCATTCTTGCTGTAGTCGTATCTTTTTTTGTTGAAACCAAAGTTTCTTTTACCAATTTGTTTTTAATAAGCCAACTACTGGCAGACCTCAGCGTAATAAGTGTATTCCCTTGAGAAACCCATGCCTTTAGCTTGCTTTTGCTTTTTTTATCTAAAGCAGTATACCTACCAGAAACCATTATAATAACATTGTATCTGTTTAAGTTAACATTGTTAAAAATTCGTTCAGGAACTTTAGTTATAGGCATTTCTAATCGTTTCTCAAACAAGTGCCATACTTCTCCTGCTTCATAAGTAGAAACTCCTCCTTCGACCAACAGCATTGCTTTTGGTTTTTTTAAAGTGATAAAGTTGGAGCTGCCTAAATCAATACCATTAATACTTAGGCCTGTGTCTATATCATATGATTGAACCTTAAATTTTGAGCATAAGGTATTTATTAACTGGTTTAATTTATCAGGATTTTGGTTTTGCATTTTAACAGGAATTAGTAAGGAGCCTCTTTCAAATTGCACTTCTTTTCCATTAGATGATATCTGTAAGGGTTTTGTTGCTGTTTTTATGATGATATCTTTTTGCTGAAGGGCATATAAAAGGGCAGGAGCGTTATAATCATTCCAGGGAATTATATAGGCATATTTACTTGTTTGTACTTTGGAAATGCTAATTTTATTAGATGCAATGGTCACTAAATTAGACATGGAGGGCAGTGTTTTTAACGCAACATAAGACATGTTGTAGGCGTTTGCTAAAGACCATGATGAGGCATCATAAAAAACGCTGTCTCGGTATTTTTTATGGGTTTCAAACAATGTTTTTACCATTAAATATTGTGCTTGTTCGGTAGGAACAATGTAACTGTTTTTGTGTTCAAAAAGTTGAGATTTTTCAGTGGTGTTTTTGTCAAGTTTGTAAACTTTTATTTTATGTTTTAACAATAGGTCTAAAAAGAGCTTGTTTCTGTTTTGATCTTTTTTACTGTTAAATACATATGCTTTAATCTTAGACTTTGAGGCCTTTTTAATGGCAGAGCTAAAGAAGTTGTTCTGGTATTTGTAAAGCATGCCTTTGTTAAGGATAGCAGCTTTTATAGTAGCAAAACCTACAGTAAATTGGTTTTTTATAGTAAAAGAAAAACTTAAATTTTTGGTTGTTGTTTCCTGTAAGTGGCCACGAGAACTTGCCTGTTCAAATAATAAGGCAAGAGAACCTTGTAGGTCTGCATAGGTAGATCCATAACCTGGATAGGTAGCATCATATTTTTCCTTTGTAAAATACAACGAACCTATTTTATCAAGTTCAGTACTAAATTCTTTTGCAAAAGCATTGTTTAGTGTGGTGTAGTTCTCTTTTGGAGGTAAAGGCTCTAGTGAAGCTGAAGCTTGCTTTGGTTCGAAGAAAAAAGTGCTATTAGTCCCCATTTCATGAAAATCGGTAACTACATTTGGATACCACTCATGAAACCATTTTAATCTGGCAATACTTTCGGGTTGTATAGCTAAGAGTAAGTCCCTGTTTAAGTCAAAACCATAATGATTGGTTCTTCCTCTAGGCCATCCTTCGTTATGTTCAATGTCGTATTTATCTGCGATAAGGGGACTGCCCTTAAAAGTATTTACCCAGTTGGTATGTCTGTCTCTTCCATCAGGATTAATTGTTGGATCTAGAAATATGATAGATTCTTTTAGGTATTCTTTTATTTCTGAATGTTGGGAGGCGGCTAAAACATATGCAGTAAGTAGGGCTGCTTCTGTACCAGATGGCTCGTTACCATGTACATTGTATCCCAGATTTATAAATATAGGTAAACTAGTGAAGTCGCTTATGTTTGTATTTGCATCTACTACTTCTAAATGCCTTTTCTTAAGTTGGTCAATGTTTTTATGGTTAGCTACATTGGTAATGGTAAGCATTATCAATTTTCTCTTTTCATGAGTTTTTCCGTACTCAGAAAGTGTAACTCTATCAGAGCTTTCAGCTAGTTTTTTTAAATAGGAGATAACTAGATCATGACGTGTATGACTACTGCCAATTGGGTATTCTAAAAATGCTTCTGGACTTGGAATATTTTGATTATAGGGCTCGTATTTCTTTAAAAAATAATCTTGAGAAAAACTGTTGGTGGTTAGTAATATAGAAATGATGATGAGCAAAAACTTAAATTGTTTTTTCTGGAAATTCATAGTAGTAAATGTTAGTTCAAAATAGTACAACCATATACGATGGTTAAAAGTAAGAGTGCAGATTGTAAATTTGTACTATAACAAAAGTGTTAAAAAAAAGAATATTGCTATTTATGAACGAAACAATAAAAATAGAAGTTCAATAAAGTTCTTGCCTAAGATTCTCATTTTCTTAATGGCTCCAGCCAGAATATTTCGAACCGTCTGGTATTTAATCCCCAATAATTCGGAAATTTCAAGGTTGTTAAATTGTTGAAAATATTTTAAGTAGATAATCTCTCTTTCTCGAGAGCTCAATTTTTCTATAAGTAATTTTAATTCTTTAAGGATAATTTCTTTATTGTTGTCATCTTCCTCGTATGGAATAGTGCCATCATTTAAATTAAATTCTAGCAAATTGTCTTTTCGATACTTATAAATTTGATTCCTAAAACTTTTAAACAAATAAGCTTTTACGTTGCTAACAGCTGTTAAAGAGTTTTTGTAGTGCAGGAGATTCAAGTAGGTGTCGTGTATACAATCTTCAATTTCGTTTGATTTTAAATACCGTGTGCCAAAATTATATAACATCTGATAATGATAACTATATATAGTTTGAAAAGCTTGCATGTCTCCTTGGGTAAACAAAAGCCATAATTCTTCTTGGGATTTTGTATCGGTTTTTGTACTTGTTCTGTTTTGAGGCATAAAGCAAATAGGTTTCGGTCACATTTAAAATCGCAACTATCCTGTCATATATTGAGAACACCATTTTTCTCAAAATGGCTTCTGTGTTATGCGACCTAAGGAGTATCGACTTGACTAACATACAATTTTTAAAACAATTTTTAAAATTTAGGTATTTCTTAATGTTTTTGTTCTATATAATCAGATACTTATGATTTATAATCGATGAAATTTACGGTGTTATTGAAGAATTCAATAATTTGAATCCTAGCCTAAAATGTGAATTTTAAATATATCATAAAGAGCCCATTTTTAGTAGGTGATAAGTCTTATCTATTTACATTTGAATTTGAATTCGTCAAGTGTAATTTTGATGGAGATTAAAGTGAAAAAAAACAATCAAAATGATGGATAAAAAATTGTGACGCGTGTTTTAAAAGTTTTTGCTTTCGGAAAAGTAAAATTCTAAGTTTGTAGCCATAGAATTGATTTGTTTTAAGCTGTTTTAAACACTTGTTTAATAGTTCCTAATTATTATTTCAATGGAATCATATGTTATTTTGGCTTATAAGCTATAAATAAGCCTTTTTAAGAGCATATTTTTTTTTCAGAGGTTATTGTTAATAACTATTTAAAAACAGGCTTAAAAGCTATAGGTGATAACTAGTACTTAGCGGTATATTTGTAGAGGAGCCAGAAATGGCTAACAACAAAACGAATAAAAATATGAGCGAAGAAAAAAAGCCAGGAGATTATTCAGCAGATAGTATTCAGGCATTAGAAGGTATGGAGCATGTACGTATGCGTCCATCCATGTATATTGGTGATGTTGGTACTAGAGGATTGCACCACTTAGTTTATGAGGTTGTAGATAACTCTATTGATGAGGCAATGGCAGGGCATTGTAATGAGATTAATGTTATTATTAACGAAGATAACTCTATTACTACAATAGATGATGGTCGTGGTATTCCTGTTGGATTACATAAAAAAGAAGGTGTTTCTGCGCTTGAGGTTGTAATGACTAAAATTGGTGCTGGAGGTAAATTCGATAAAGATTCTTATAAGGTATCTGGTGGTTTGCACGGGGTTGGTGTATCTTGTGTTAATGCACTTTCAGATCATTTAAGAGCTACAGTTTATAGAGATGGTGAAGTTTGGGAACAAGAGTATGAAAAAGGAAAAGCACTTTATCCCGTAAAACGTATTGGAGATTCAGATAAAAGAGGAACTACTGTAACTTTTAGACCAGACCCTACTATTTTTACCCAAACGTTAGAATATAATTATGATACTTTAGCGGCACGTTTAAGAGAATTGGCCTACCTTAATCAGGGGATTACCATAACTTTAGTTGACAAGCGTCATAAGGATGAGGAGGGTAATGATGTTTCAGAAACATTCCATAGTACGGAAGGATTGCCTGAATTTATCAGGTACTTGGATGCAACCAGAGAGCAGTTAACTTCTGGTGTGATTGCGATGAATGGGGAGAAGAATGGTATTCCTGTAGAAGTTGCTATGGTGTACAATACTTCCTATTCTGAAAATTTACACTCTTATGTAAATAATATTAATACTCATGAAGGAGGAACGCATCTTTCAGGGTTTAGAAGAGGGCTTACGCATACACTTAAAAAATATGCAGAGTCTTCTGGTTTGTTATCAAAATTAAAATTTGAAATTGCAGGTGATGACTTTAGAGAAGGTCTTACGGCAATTATTTCTGTAAAGGTTGCTGAGCCTCAATTTGAAGGACAGACAAAAACAAAACTAGGAAACAGAGAGGTTACTTCTGCGGTAAGTCAGGCAGTTTCAGAAATGTTAACTGATTATTTGGAAGAAAATCCAGATGATGCAAAAACTATTGTTCAAAAGGTAATACTTGCAGCTCAAGCACGTCATGCAGCTACTAAGGCTCGTGAGATGGTACAGCGTAAGACAGTAATGTCTATTGGTGGTTTGCCTGGGAAATTATCAGATTGTTCTGAGCAAGATCCTACAAAATGCGAAGTATTCCTTGTCGAGGGAGATTCGGCGGGTGGAACGGCCAAGCAAGGTCGTGACCGTATGTTTCAAGCTATTTTGCCATTAAGAGGTAAGATTCTGAATGTAGAGAAGGCAATGCAACATAAGGTTTTTGAAAATGAAGAAATCAAAAATATCTTTACTGCACTTGGAGTTACTATTGGAACGGAAGAAGATAGTAAAGCATTAAACTTATCAAAATTAAGATACCATAAAGTAGTGATTATGTGTGATGCCGATGTAGATGGATCGCATATTGCTACATTGATTTTAACATTCTTCTTTAGGTATATGAAGGAGTTGATTGAAAATGGGCATATCTATATTGCTGCACCACCATTATATTTGGTTAAAAAAGGAGCTAAAAAAATATATGCTTGGAGCGATAAAGAGCGTGATGAGATAAGTGAGAAAATGGGAGGAACAGGGATAAATATCCAACGTTATAAAGGTCTTGGGGAAATGAACGCCGAGCAACTATGGGATACCACGATGAATCCAGAGTTTAGAACAATGAGAAGGGTGACTATTGATAATCTAACAGAAGCAGATAGAGTTTTCTCTATGTTAATGGGAGATGAGGTGCCACCACGTAGAGAGTTTATAGAGAAAAACGCTGTTTATGCCAATATTGATGCATAAATAGTATTTAGATAAATAGTTAAAAGGTCGCGATAATATCGCGACCTTTTTTTTGCAGTAAAATTAATAATTGAATTCGGTTGTATGGTACAGCTTTCTGGTTGGATCAAGATTAATAGTTTTTACTTCGTCTAAAGGAGTTCATTGCTAATGAGCTTTGTTAGTTGTTATGGATCAAGTCCAAAAGTTGTGGGATTTTAGGATTATGCAAAAATTGTAGTAAGTCTAAATAAGAAAAAGTCTACATTTCTAACCCCTCTAAATTGTGCTCTAAAGGCTTTAATTTTAGCATTGAAAGATTCTGCAGACGCATTTGTACTTCTATTATCAAAATAGTTGAGTATATTTTGATAATGTATTGACATTGTTCTAGCGATTGTGTTGAAGCTTTTAAATTTAGCTTGTCTTACTTTTTCATCCCATTTTGCAAGCCTGATAAGTGCTGAAGTTTTGTCTTTGGTATTATTAAATATCCAAGATAGGTTTTGGCATAACTTATATGCTTTCTCTAGATCTGGATATCTCTGAAAAAGGACTTCTGCTCTTTTGGATTGATTGTCAGTCCATTTACTACTTGATTTATATAATAAATATCTGCTTCTTGCTAATAATTGCTTTAAAGTATCTCCATTGGGCAGTAGTTTTGGAGTGTATTTTAATGATTTATTTCTAGCATATTCTATGGCATCATTTTCAGTATCTAAAGCATCCCATCGATGTTTTATTCTTATTTCTTGTAATGCGTCCAAGGCTAGTTTTTGCACGTGAAAACGATCTATTACTAAGGTAGCATTTGGGAAAGACTTTTTAACGATAAGTCCCATATTACCTGCCATATCTAAAGTTACCTCTTTAACTTTCTTGCGTTGCTTTAAAGGAATTTTCTCTAGTATTTTTATCACAGTTTCGGCTTTGGTTCCTTTGACCATTGCAACTAAGGCTCCCTTCTTTCCTTTTGCTTTTTTATTGGTTAGTATGGTATATAAATCACCATTAGAAAAGGCAGTCTCATCAAGGGATAAATTTGCGCCTAAGTTTTGTGCGAATAATAGCCAATCTGTTGCGTGTTGTTTTTGACCCCACGCTTTAAAATCACTCAGATAGTCCTTGTACTGTCTTTGTAGACTTCTGGGATTAACACCATAGAAATTAGCTACAAGTGTTGTACTTGAAGCGTTATTACTTATAGACCTCTTTTAAAAAAGCAGCAAATTCACTAGTTATTCTAGTTCCTTTTGCTACTAAATCCCAATCTCTTGTAACTACTTTACTAGTCACTTCATTAAGCCATCTACGCCGTGTTATATGCAGATAAACATCCTTACCTCGTATAGGGAAATCTTGAACGGTCGCCTCTGGAAAGAAGCCTTTAGAGTGGAGTTTAGCATTATTAAGTACAGATGGAACCTCATTTAATTCTGTAAAATAGAAATGTATCTCTTCTCCTTTAATCTCGTGTTTGGTTAAATCAAAATGACTTACCAGTACTTCGGGAAGTAATAAATTAGCAACTGCAAATAAAGCGTCTGAGGACATAGAAATTTTAAAAGCAAAGTTGCCTCTAATTTAGTTACTCCACAACTTTTTGTGTTGAGCCGTTGTTATCTTATGATGTAAATTTATAACTAGTAAAATTATGCTACTACTTTGTGTTTTTCTTAATGTAAGGTGTTGAATAAAAATCCATAAAACGCCTAGTTTAGGTATTGTTTTATAGATTATTTGCGGCGCACACATTGTTTATATGACGGTTTGTGTATAAGTAATGATTTTTTACAACAAAAGAACTAGGAAAAGAAAGCTGTTTTTGTATTTTTAGTTAATTATAAATTAAAAACGTCATGTTGTTATGAAATTTAAATTAGTTGCATTAATGTTTGTGTCGAGTCTAATGGCTTTTGCGCAACAAGATTCAAAAGAAGAGTTAAAAAAGAAAGAAAAACAAGCGAAATTCGATCCTGCATATACTTCGTATTCAAATAAAAAAATCGCTTATTTAACAATTAAGGGTCAGGAAGAAATAGAAGGCAAGGTAAAAGGGTTGGGTCGTAAGAAAGGACAGATTAGAGAAGTTAAATTTGAGATGCCTGACGGATCCGTTAAAAAAATTCCAGCTGCCGAAATAGCCTCACTCTATGTTTCTCCATCTGGGTTGGACAAGTTTAGTAAAATGGGAGGTGTTTTTAATGATATTTCAAAATGGGGGGATTCTAGCTTAAAAGATGTTGTAAATAAAGGGTATACTTTTTATACGAATGAAATGGTTTCTTTAAAAAACAAAAAAGATCCAAAGGAGTATTTAATGCAATTGGTGAATCCGCGTTTTAGTAATGTTTTTAAAGTGTATTCAGATCCTTTTGCGAAAAAAACATCTAGTGTTGGTTTTGGAGGTGTGAAATTAGCAGGAGGTATAGCAAAATCATACTACGTTAAAAAAGGTGATAAGATGATTTGGTTGCATAAAAGTGATTTTAAAGATTTTATGGCAGAATTATTTTTTGATAATGAAGAATTTGTAGCTAAGTACCCTGAGAGAAAAATGAAATGGAGTCTTTTAGGAGTTTACATTTTGGATTATACAGAGTTTAGTCTAAAATAGAACTGAGCAAAGTTTAAGAGTTTTATTAAAAGTCACCTTTTTTGGTGGCTTTTTTTTGTTTTATATAGCGTTGACCTGTTAAAAGAGCGGCTTCACAACAAAAATTAGGGAAGAACTGATTGTGTAGTTTTATTTGTTTAGAAATTACATTAAATACAGTGTTTAAAAGTGTGTTTTGTTTTAAAATAAATTAGATAAAAATGAAAAATAGTAAAAGAAAAAACGTGGTGAAGGCATGGGTGTTCTTGTTGTTTTTTGCGGCGTTATTTGCAGGTTGTAGTAAGGATGATGTAGAGGATAAGGCTATGTCAGAAGAGGTTATTGAAGAAGAATTGGAGCCAAAAATAGGGCTAAAGTTTTTTGGAGAAAAAGCAAGTTCGGATGGGGGGAGTAGGATTTTTAAAACACCGTCAGGTTTTTTGTCTTTTGAAACTAGAAACGATTATTATCACGGCGCATCAACTGGTGATAGCGATTGGGTTATAAGGAAGTTAGATGATTCGTTAAGTTTGGTTGAGGAGTATGTGTTGGATATAGAGTCGTTTGATGATTTAGTTGATGTTGTTAGGATAGATAATGAAAGTTTCGCGGCAATTGGAAGTTTTTCAATTTCTTCACCTTATGAAAGTAAATCTTTTCCTGTGATAAAAATATTGAATACAGAAGGTGAGGTTTTAAATTCGTTAGTTATTGGGGTCCCGCAAACTAGTGGTGGATCTAATAATGGAAAGCTAAAAAGTGTTTTTTATAAGAATAGTGTACTTTATTTAGCTGTAGATATTGATGGTAATCAGACAAGTGTTGTGGCTTTAGATTTATCGTTAAGTTTACTCTGGAGTAATCTTTATGAAGGTTCAAGGTATTCATATGTTACTGCTGATGAGGGTTATGTTTATTTTGTAAATAATTATTATAATTCTAATGATTATTTGTATAATTCTTTGTCATTGAGGAAGTTGAATAAAGATAATGGAGAAGAGGTTTATGTAAAAACATATGAGAATATTGAAGGAGATTTTAATTATGAATTTGGAATTAAAAAAATAATACATGACCAGGATTATCTATACTTAGCAGGTGAGGGAGGAAGAGATGTGAAACATTCGATAGGAGCAATCCCTCAAGGAATAGTTGTTAAGGTTGATAAAATAACAGGATTAGAAGAAAATCGTTTGTTTTTTACAGATTTTTGGTATTTGAGTGATGTAGAATTTGTGGGTAATGATTTAGTGATTTCTGGTTGGACAAGTGGTAGTTTTATTCGAATACGAAGGATTGATACTGAAGGGAAAACAATATGGGAGTACGAGTATAATCATGGAAATAATGATACGGTTAGAGATATTGGTGTGCTGAGTAATGAAGGAGTTTATTTTACTGGAAGTGTAGATATGGGAACTCCTCCGGATAGCGATGTTGTTATTGGAATTCTTAATTCCGAAGGAGTTATAGAGTGAGTTTTGTGTTAGTATTCAGATAGCTGTTTGGTGAGTTGGATTAAAAATTACCAGATAAAAAGGATGAAGTTTATATGTGTTATAAACTATGTCTATTAAAAATGGTTTGGACACAGACGTTTTTTTTGTTTAAAAAAGGGCTTGACTATTGAAAAAGAGGGCTTCACAACAAAAATTAGGGAAATATGCATCGTATTTTTTTTATTTGTTTAGAAATTTCACTTTAAAATAATGATTTTTTTATGAAATGGACCTAACTTAAATTACATAAAAATGAAAAAAGTAATGTTATTGGCTTTTGCAGGTTTTACTTTTTTATCTGTTAAAGCTCAGGAAATTGATGGTTTAGAAGCGTTTCTGTTGGCGAAAGATGATTCTGAAAAATTGATGGAAGCTTATATTTCACCAGTAATGAAAGGATTGGTGTATGGAATGAATGGTGGCTGGTATCATACTGCAAAAGTACATAAGAAATTTGGTTTTGATATTACAATTGGAGCAAGCGCTGCCAAAGTGCCAAGTTCAGATGAGGTGTTTAGTTTAGCAGCCTTAAGTTTAACAAATACTGTCACTTCTGCTAATGATTTAATACCTACAGTGGCGGGAGATTCAAGAGAAGATAATGTGGCTATAACTGTGCCTTTAACTTATGAAGGAAATACAGTTTATGGAACAGCGAATGTTACATTCCCAGGAGGAATCAAAGGAGATCTACCTTTAAATGCTGTGCCTACGCCATTGGTGCAGATAGGTGTTGGTTTACCGGTTGTGAATTCTGATGTGATGTTGAGGTTTGTTCCTAGTGTAGGATCTGATGATGTAAAAGGAAGTGTATTTGGTATTGGAGTTAAGCACGATTTGATGCAATACCTAGGTCCTTTAGATAGGTTACCATTGCATTTGGCAGTTTTGGCGGGTTATACTTCAATGAAAGTAAATTACGATATGTCCGATAGTGGTATTAGCGGAGTAGATCAAGAAGCTGTTTTTAAATTAAACTCTTTTACAGTTCAGGCTATCGCATCATTGAATTTTCCTTTTATTAATTTTTATGGAGGTATAGGCTATAATGGTGGTAATTCATCTATAGCGGTAGAAGGGGATTATATATTAGAATATACTACGGCAACAACACCTCAGGTGCAAGTTAGTGAGACAATTACTGATCCGGTAGATTTTAAAGTTAATGCTGGTGGCGTAAGAGGGACACTTGGTGTTCGTTTAAGTATGGGAGCGTTTAAGATATTTGGTGATTATACAGTTCAGAAATACAATGTGATAAGTGCGGGTATTGCTGTAAGTATAAGATAATGTTGTTTATAGCATAATCATACTGTGAAAAAAGGAAGGATGTTATGCGTTCTTCTTAATTTTGAGGTTAAATAATAAAGAAAAGACAATGTTTTGTTGTTTCGTCTGTATTAGTTGCTTTAAATATTTTCTATTCAGTAGAATACTCCTATTTTTGTGTGAATTAAAATAAAAAATAAAAATTACATATGAAAGTTACAGTTGTTGGTGCTGGTGCAGTTGGCGCAAGTTGTGCAGAGTACATCGCTATTAAAGATTTCGCATCTGAAGTAGTTATATTAGATATAAAAGAAGGTTTTGCTGAAGGAAAAGCAATGGATTTGATGCAAACAGCTTCTTTAAATGGGTTTGATACAAAAATAACAGGCTCAACTAGTGATTATACAAAAACTGCAGGTAGTGATATTGCAGTAATAACATCTGGAATTCCACGTAAACCTGGAATGACTCGTGAAGAATTAATTGGGATTAATGCAGGTATTGTTAAAACTGTTGCAACTAGTCTAATTGAGCATTCTCCAAATGTAATATTAATTGTAGTAAGTAATCCTATGGATACCATGACTTATTTAACACATAAAGTTACGGGTTTACCTAAACATAGAATTATTGGAATGGGTGGGGCTTTAGATAGTGCTCGTTTTAAATACAGGTTGGCAGAAGCATTAGAAGCTCCGATTTCTGATGTGGACGGTATGGTAATTGGTGGTCATAGCGATAAAGGTATGGTGCCATTGACAGCACATGCTACAAGAAATAGTATTAAAGCTTCTGAGTTTTTATCTGAAGACCGTTTAGAGCAAGTAGCTGCAGATACTAAGGTTGGTGGAGCTACATTAACAAAATTACTAGGTACATCGGCATGGTATGCTCCAGGAGCCGCAGTTTCTGGATTGGTTCAAGCTATTGCTTGCGATCAACAAAAAATGTTTCCATGTTCTGTATTGCTAGATGGCGAGTATGGTCTTTCTGATCTTTGTATCGGAGTTCCTGTAATTTTAGGTAAAAACGGAATCGAAAAAATTGTTGAAATCAATTTAAGTGATGCTGAAAAAGCCAAAATGCAAGAAAGTGCCGAAGGTGTTAAGAAGACTAACGGTTTGTTAGAATTGTAAAAAATATTGTTATTATTCTTATAATAACAAGGAAAAATAGGAAAGAGTAGCTTTTTAGCTGCTCTTTTTTTGTATAAAAGCCCGAAAATTATTGTCATTTGCCTGTGGAAATGATATATTTGCTCGTTTTTAAAATTACTTAAATTAAATTAGTACAGATAATGCAAAACAAAGGACTCGTAAAACTTTTTGCTATTCTTTTCGGGATAGTAAGTATTTATCAGTTATCATTCACTTTTGTTGCAAACAAAATTGAGAATGATGCTGAAGCTTATTCTATTAATGAAATATCAGATTCAGAAAAAGATTTTGTTGATAAAAGAAAGGAAGTAGCTGCAAAATACTTAGATTCTTTAAAGAAAGAAAAAGTGTTTTTAGGACAGACCTATGCAGATGTTAAAGATCAGGAATTAAACTTAGGGTTAGACCTTAAAGGTGGTATTAATGCTACCTTACAAATTTCTGTAAAAGACATCTTAAAAGGACTTTCTAATAATTCCAAAAATGTAGCTTTTAATAAAGCGCTTGAGATGGCAGATACAAGAGCAAAGAATAGTCAAGATGACTATGTAGATTTGTTTTTTAATGCTTTTGACGAGATAAAAGGAAGTGATAAATTAGCTAGTCCAGATATATTTTTTAATAAATCTTTAAGCGAGGAAATAAATTTTGATACAGAAGCAAGTGCTGTAGAAGCAGTAATCAAAAGAAAAATAGATGAATCTATAATTTCTGCTTTTGAGGTATTGCGTGAGCGTATTGATAAGTTTGGGGTTTCGCAACCAAATATTCAAAGAGAAGGTACTTCTGGAAGAATATTAGTGGAGCTTCCTGGAGCAAAAGAAATAGAACGTGTAAAAGGATTGTTGCAAACTACTGCACAATTAGAGTTCTGGGAAACATATCAGCCACAAGAATTATCAGGATATCTTTTTGCTGCTAATGAGGAGTTGAAAAAGTTACCAGAATTTCTTGTAGTTAAAGATACTGTTTCAGATAAACCAGAAGCAGGTATTGATTCTCTTTTAGTGGATGTAGCACAAGATTCTTTAGATATCGCTCAGAAAAATCCAATTTTTGACCTTTTGAAAGGACAGCCAAGAGGATATGGGATTGCACAATTTGCAGTAAAAGATACAGCAACTATCAACGGGTATTTAAAACTAGCTCAAGTAAAGCGTTTAATTCCTAATACACTACAGTATGTGAAGTTTGTTTGGGCGCGTCCAGCAAAAAATGCTGAAGTTGTAGATTTATATGCTTTAAAATCAAATAGAGAAGCAATTCCAAGAATTAGTGGAGATGTTATTGATGATGCTAGAGATGATTTTGATAACTTAAGTAGACCAGCAATTAGCATGTCTATGAATAGTAAAGGTGCTAAGGCATGGGAGAAGCTTACAGGAGATGCTTTTAATAATCAGACTGGTATTGCTATTGTTTTAGATAACTTAGTGTATACTGCTCCTGGAGTTAGTTCAGGGCCTATTTCTGGTGGTAGATCAGAGATTACAGGAGATTTTACAATCAACGAAACTAAAGATATTGCAAATGTATTAAGAGCGGGTAAGTTGCCAGCTTCAGCAGAGCTTATTGCTTATGATGTTGTTGGACCTTCTTTAGGACAAGAAGCTATAGATAGTGGTTTAATGTCGTTTATCATTGCAATGATTATTGTTTTGATATGGATGGTATTCTATTATGGAAAAGCAGGTGCTTTTGCAGATATCGCATTAGTGTTTAACGTATTATTGATCTTTGGAGTGCTAGCAAGTTTAAAGGCGGTGCTTACATTGCCTGGTATTGCAGGTATTGTATTAACAATTGGTATGTCTGTGGATGCTAACGTACTTATCTTTGAGCGTATCAAGGAAGAGTTGGCAAAAGGAAAACCACTTAATGTGGCAATTGCTGATGGTTTTAGCAATGCATTATCATCTATTTTAGATGCCAATATTACTACAGGTCTTACTGCTGTTATATTAATGGTTTTTGGAACAGGACCAATTCAAGGTTTTGCAACTACATTAATAATTGGTATTCTAACGTCATTATTTACTGCAATATTTGTAACAAGATTAGCGATAACAGCTTATGTTTCTGGAAAAGGAAGAACATTAGTTTTTGCTACTGCAATGACTAAAGGTTTGTTTCAGAAGATGAAAATCAAGTTTTTAGAGAAACGTAAACTTGCTTATATCATTTCTACGGTATTAGTATTGGTAAGTTTAGGGTCTATCTTTACACAAGGATTTGAAGAAGGAGTTGATTTCTCTGGAGGTAGATCGTATAAAATTAGATTTGAAAATCCAGTAAATCCAACAGAATTGGCAACTGAGTTAACAGCTGTTTTAGGAAGTGCTCAGGTGAAGACCGTTGGTGGAACTAATCAGGTTCAAGTTACCACTAACTACAAAGTGGATGTAGAGGGAGATGGTGTTGATGTTGAGATCCAAACAGAGATGTTTAAGGCTTTACAAAAGCATTTGCCAAGCACTATGACATATGATTCGTTTTTACCAGGAGATGAGAATAAATCTTATGGTATTATGATGTCTAAGAAAGTAGGACCAACTATTGCGGATGATATTAAGAAAAATGCACTTTGGGCAGTATTAGGATCATTATTTGTAGTGTTCTTATATATCTTATTACGTTTCCGTAAGTGGCAATACTCATTAGGAGCTGTTGCAGCGGTTTTCCACGATGTATTAATCGTATTGGGAGTATTCTCAATAGCGTCTAAGTTTATGCCATTTAATATGGAGATAGACCAAGCGTTTATTGCGGCAATTCTTACTGTAATTGGGTACTCATTAAATGATACCGTGGTTGTATTTGACCGTATTAGAGAGATTGTTGGGGAGAAAGGATGGAAAGCAGGTGAGAATATTAATCTAGCCTTAAATTCTACATTAAGTAGAACCTTAAATACATCGTTAACTACTTTGGTTGTGTTATTGGCGATATTTATTTTCGGTGGAGATGCTTTAAGAGGATTTATCTTCGCTATGATTATAGGTGTTGTTGTAGGTACCTATTCTTCATTGTTCATTGCAACACCAGTAATGTTCGATACATTAAAAGATAAAGGAGCTAAGGAGTAATAGTAGATCCTAAAATTATATATAGAAAAGCTCGCTGTAATAGGCGGGCTTTTTTTATTTGAAGCTATTTCCAGCTTTCCACTATAGTTTTGTTCGTGCCTCTCAAAAGCTGCCGTATCAATCTGGGCTAGGCTTTCCTATGGTTGTTTTGTTGTGCAATTTAATTGTGTGGATATGAGTGGAGGGTAAGGTGCTGTAGATAGGTTGGTAAATGAATGGTTTAAGTGTTTTGATTGGACTTGTATAAAATGAGATGTTTAAAATTGTATTCTCAATGTGCCTGTCAATCAGAAAATTATTAAAACTAACGGTTTTTATGGAGTGTTATGGGAGGTTTAATGAGTTTTTTGTGCTAAATAAAATAAAGCATTCACTTTGGGCGGAAAGAGAAGTGAAAGAAAACAATAAGTTTATAGGGGTGAAACGGTGTTTAGTTTTTTTTATAGGTTACAATCACCAATCACCAATCACCAATCACCAATCACCAATCACCAATCACCAAGAGGCAGTATCACCTACTGCTATTTCCCATTTGTCTGAAAGACCAGCATTAAGTTCCAAAACATATTTTGCAGGATAATTAGACGGTAATGAAGCTTCATTAAGTGGAGCTGCATTTTTGGAAATACTCACAATTTCTTTTTTGGAATTGATATAAATGATATCTAAGGCAATCTTGGTGTTTTTCATATAGAAATTTTGAGGCTTCTCCGTTTCCATAATAAAAAGCATGCCTCTGTTTTCTAGCATTGTTTTTCTGTACATTAGTCCGGTTTCACGCTCATAATCATTGTCTGCAATCTCTATTTCGATCTCTTTTATGGTGCTTCCGTCTGCTTTTTTTAGCTTTAAAATTCCTTCTTTGGTAAATTTTATTTCCTGTTTTAACGTGCTGCTTTTGGTTTTTGTGTCCTCTTTACAGCTGTTTAGGGTGCTTAAGCAAATGGTTAAAAGTAAGGCAGATACAATGTTTTTGAGTTTCATTAGGCAACTGTCTTTTTGTTTTTAAACATAAAATAGAATCCGAGGATTATAAAAGGGATGCTAAGCCATTGTCCTGTTGATAATTTTATAAAATTGTCTAAAGCCGATTCAAAACCACCTTGACTTCTTTTCATGAATTCTACAAAGAAACGAACCGTCCATAGTAATACTAGGAATAAGCCAAATAAGAAACCTGGTTTGTTTTTATATTCAGTTTTCCAGTACAAAAACCACAGTGCTAGAAACACAAAAATATAAGCAATTCCTTCGTATAATTGAGCTGGATGACGGTAAGGTACTGCATCTAAAAATTCTGAAAATTTCGGATTCTTTTCAATTAGTTCATAAGCCTTATAAGCTACTTTTTCTTTAGTAATAGCAATAGCTCTTCGTTCTGAGATTTCATCTTGTAAAAACTTAACTGCAAAAGGATGTGTTTTTTCTACAATTTTACCATTAATTTCAGAGTTAAAAAAGTTTCCTAATCGAATAAAAAATGCACCAATAGCTACAGGGATAACAACACGATCTAGTATCCAAAGCATTTTTAGATCTTTAAATTTTCTATGGAAAAGATACATGCCGATAATAACACCTATTGCGGCACCATGACTAGCAAGTCCTGTAAATCCTGTAAATTCATAACCTTTTATAAAGCCAAAAAGCATTTCATTTGCGCTTTCACGTATTGGAAGTAATATTTCTATTAAGTGATCGCTATAATGTGGCCAATCGTAAAAGAAAACATGGCCCAAACGTGCACCAAGCATGGTGGCTAGTACCGCATGAATAAATAAAGAATCAAGTTTTTCTAATGCTATTTTTTCTTTCTGGAATATTTTTTTCATCAAATACCATCCAACTACAAAAGCAATTATCCATAGCAGATTGTAGTATCTTATTTGTAAAGGTCCAAGGGCAAATATTATTTTGTCAGGATTCCAGATCATAGTAAAAAATAGTTCAATTATAGAAGTAGTAAATATAGGTAAATATGTAGAAGTACCGTTTTTTATATATTAAAATTGTTTTAATACTTGGTTAAATATGCTGGCAATTTGGCTATAAGAAAGAGGTTAATGCAGTGTTTGGTTTTTTTTATAAAGAAATCAACAGCTTAAAGCTCTTTAATTCTTTTGCTCTTTAACTTTTTAGTCTAGTTAAGGAACAGGATCGTATCCGTCTCCTCCCCATGGGTGGCAGCTAAAAATACGTTTTAGTGCATAACGCCCGCCTTTTCCAAGTCCGTGTTTTTTTAGTGCTTCCAGGGTGTATGTAGAGCAGGTAGGAGTGTATCTGCAAGTAGCTGGTGTTAAGGGGGAAATAAGATACTGATAAATCTTAATTAGGAATACAAAAGGGAATATCAGTATCTTTTTCATATGTAAATTAGTTTATAGAAAAAGAAGTGCCTTCTTTTCCGTCTTTTAATTGTACGCCAAGTACTAATAACTCGTCTCTAATTTTGTCAGATAATGCAAAATCTTTATTGATTCTAGCTTCTGCTCTTAGTTTTATAAGGAGTTCTATGGTTCCAGACAGTTTATTGTTGTCTTCATTGTTATTTGCATCTGCGCTTAGTAGTCCTAGAATGTCAAATATAAAAGCATGCATTGTTGTTTTTAGAAGTGCTAAATCTGTAGTTGATATTTTTGCATTACCATCTTTTGTAAGATTAATATTTTTGACAGCTTCAAACAGATGTGCGATTAAGATAGGACTATTAAAGTCGTCATTCATGGCATCGTAGCATTTTTGTTGCCATGCACTAACATCAAAGCTAGATTCGGTACTTGTTGGAAGATTGTCTAGAGATTGAAAAGCTTCCATGAGTTTTGTAAAACCTTTTTCAGAAGCTGCTAAAGCATCATTGCTAAAATCTAGGATGCTTCTGTAGTGCGCTTGCATCATAAAAAAACGAACAACACTTGGTGAAAAAGCTTTGCTTAAGATGCTGTTGTCTCCTGTGAAAATCTCGCCAGGAAAAATATTATTTCCTGTAGATTTAGACATCTTTTTTCCATTAAGTGTTAGCATATTTGCGTGCATCCAATAGCGAACAGGAGAGCTGCCATTGGCTGCTTCTGCTTGGGCGATTTCACATTCATGATGTGGGAATTTTAAGTCCATTCCGCCACCGTGAATATCAAATTCCTCACCAAGGTATTTGGTGCTCATAACAGTACATTCAAGATGCCATCCAGGGAAACCGTCGCTCCATGGAGAAGGCCACCTCATAATATGTACTGGTTCTGCTTTTTTCCAAAGGGCAAAATCTTGTTGATTTTTTTTATCGGTCTGTGCAGTAAGTTCACGCGTATTGGCAATCATATCTTCTAGTTTACGACCGCTAAGTTTTCCGTACTCATGAGATTCGTTAAACTTTACGACATCAAAATATACAGATCCATTGGATTCATAGGCGAAACCTTTAGTTATAATTGTTTTTATGATTTCTATTTGCTCAATAATATGACCAGTAGCTGTTGGTTCTATGCTTGGAGGTAAGAAATTAAATTTATTAAGAATATTATGAAAGTCAACCGTATATCGGTGCACAACTTCCATAGGTTCTATTTGTTCTAGCCTTGCTTTTTTAGCAATTTTATCTTCCCCTTCATCAGCATCGTTTTCCAAGTGTCCAGCATCAGTAATATTACGTACATAGCGAACCTTATAACCAAGATGCTTAAAGTATCTAAAAATCATATCAAAAGACATAAAGGTTCTACAGTTTCCAAGATGCACATTACTATATACTGTAGGGCCGCAGACATACATGCCAATATGACCATCGTTTATAGTGTTAAATGTTTCTTTTTTTCCTGAAATAGAATTGTAGATTTTAATGTCTTGAGAAGAATACAATGTAATACGTGTTTTTGGATTATAATTTTAAAATTGAGTGTCTAGTTTGATATAGTCTAGGAATTCTCTTTTTGTTTCTGGGTCTTTAAAAGCGCCTCCAAACTCTGCAGTAACCGTGCTGCTTTCTATGTCTCTTATACCTCTAGAGTTTACGCATAGATGTTTAGCATCTATAATACAGGCAACATCTGTTGTGCCTAATACTTTTTGAAGCTCTTGTACTACTTGCATAGTCATCCGTTCTTGAACCTGAGGTCTTTTTGCAAAGTAATCCACTATTCTGTTCATTTTAGAGAGCCCTACAACATTTCCTTTAGAAATATAGGCTATGTGTGCTCTACCGACTATAGGTAATAAGTGGTGTTCACAAGTGGAGTATACAGTGATGTTTTTTTCAACAAGCATCTCTCCATATTTGTACTTATTTTCAAAAGTAGAAGCATCTGGTTTTTTATCTGGATTTAATCCTCCAAAAATTTCTTTAACAAACATTTTAGCAACTCGCATAGGAGTTCCTTTTAGGCTATCATCATTTAGATCTAACCCTAAGGTTTCAAGGATGTTATAAACATCACCTTGAATACTAGCTATTTTTTCATCATCATTAAGACTAAAGGCATCTTTGCGTAAAGGGGTTTCAGCAGCTGATGACGCATGCTCATCTCCAATTTCGTCAAAATGATTTTCCATAGTTTTTTCAACCTTCATAGTTAAGAATTCGTTTTAATGAACAAAGATATACATAATACCGTAGTTTAATGCTAAAACTCTCTTAATTGACAACATAATTTTGGTGGAGGAGGCACTGAGTTGATACCTTTCGACTTCAAACCAACTATAATGAATAAGCAGCTTTTAGCTTTTGCTAGTATCTTTTTCCTCAGCCTTTACATGTCTAGCCAAACAAACTCTGATTGTAATAATGCAATTCCGATATGCGCTGGTACACCAACAGGTATTCCTGTTTCTGGTTATGGTAATGATGATTTTAGTGGAGCCGTAGAAGTTGGGTGTTTTGATGCTCCAAGTGGAGGTACTATAGAGACTAATTCTGTCTGGTACAGGTTTAGAGCTGCTGCCGATGGTCAATTGGGTTTTACTATAAAATTTGATAATGATGATGATTGGGATTTTATGTTATTTAGAGCCAATGATTGTTCTAGTTTAGGAGAGCCTATACGATGTAATTTTTCTGATAATTCTGAAAATACTGGTTATGCTGGTGTTGGTGTTAATCCAATAACAGGAACTCAAACAGTACAGTATGAAGATTGGTTAACGGTAACTACTGGAGAGGATTATTATTTAATGATTAATAATTTTAAGAATTCAGGTTCTCAGTTTTCAATTGAGTTTACAGGCAGTGTTTTTTCTACAAATCCAACAGACGCATTGGATTGTTCTATAGTGACAGATTTGTTAGGTGGTCCAAAAACTGCTTGTAAAGGAAGTACATTACTTTTAGATGCTGCTACGTTGGGTGCTACTAGTTATGCGTGGTCATATGATGATGGAACGGGTTTTGTTCCGCTTCCAAGTACAACTGCTGTACTTAATATTGTAAATAATGGTATTGATAATAATGATGGTGTCTATTCGGTTGTGGTATCGCATCCTTCAGGAGATATTTTTGATGAAGTGCAGGTAGGGTTTTATGATGTGCCTGTTGCTAATGCTGTTGCAGATTTAGTTATCTGTGATGATGCTGAGTTAGATGGTATTTCTGATTTTGATTTGGGAGCATTGGATTTTGATATTTTTGGTATGAGTAATGAAGATGATTTTATAATCTCATATCATTTAACACAGGTAGATGCTGATTCTGGTGCTTCACCATTGGATAAGATGCACAGGAATATAACAGCATATGGCGAAAGAATTTATATAAGAATGGCTTCGGCTTATACTAATAAATGTGTAGACACGTCGCAGAGTTTTGAATTGGTGGTGGTACAGTCTCCAGAAGTAACAGTTACTGAAAACGTGTTTTTGTGCTCAAGTGGTGCAGGAGCAACAATTGGTGATGTTGGGTTTGGCGGTTATGAGTATTTGTGGGATGCCGGAGAAACTACAGCAACAAAAGTGATTACTACTGCTGGGGTTTATAAATTAAAAATATCTAATGTTGTTGGTGTTACTTCATGTTCTATTGATATAACTATAATGGTGGTAACTTCTGCTCCTCCAGTAATTTTACCTCCTATAATTACAGATTTGGCTCCAAACAATACTGTAGAAGTTGTGTTGGAAAATCAAGGAGATTTTGTTTATAAGCTAGGCGATAGTGAATTTCAAGAGAGCAATATATTTGAAGATGTTTTAGGTGGGGTATATACTTTGATCGTTAGAGATGTTAATGGTTGTGGTGATGATAGTGAAGAAATAGTTGTTGTTGGGTATCCAAAGTTTTTTACGCCTAATGGTGATAATAATAATGATTATTGGCATATTCAAGGAAGGGAACATTTGAATAATCCTGTAGTGCATATTTTTGATCGTTATGGAATGTTATTAAAAACACTGCGCGAAGAAAGTAAAGGATGGAATGGAACTTTTAATGGTAAATTAATGCCTTCATCAGACTATTGGTTCAGGTTAGAGTATGTAAATATTGACGGAGTTACTACTACTGCAAAATATATTGGAAGCCATTTTTCTTTAAGGCGATAGCTTTTAATCTAAAATTCACATATTTTTTATACTAAAACTAGGATGTTATAGTTATTATAGGGTAATTGCGTGTAATTACTCCTAACAATACTATACTGTAATGACTATAAGAAACTTCTTCTTTTGGCTGTGCTTTTTATTAATATCCTCAAATTTTTATGGGCAAGTATCTGCGGATTGTAGGTATGCTGTACCTATATGTGCCGATGTTCCAACAATGGGACTTGCAGACGGCGCTGGTGATGTCGATGATTTTGATCCAGATGTAATTCGGGAATCTGGATGTTTGGAAAAAGGAAGTATTGGATCTGCTAATATTGAGCATAATACTGCTTGGTATGTTTTTAGGGCAGGAACAGATGGAATTATTGGTTTTAATATAGAAGCTTTATCGGTAACTGCAGATTGGGATTATGCTTTGTATGGTCCAGAAGTTAGTTGTGGTAATTTTGGAGAGCCCATAAGATGTAATTATGAAACCGATGGAACGGCTTTTACTGGTGTGGGGGAACATCCTGCTCCAGGTGTTGTTGGGCCTGAAGATGAGAATTATGCATATGACGATTGGCTGGAGGTTAAGGCAGGTGAAACATATTATCTGTTAATAAATAATTTTAATACTAATTTTGATGGTGATGCAGAACCATTTTCTTTGACCTTTACTGGTAGTTCTGTTGATGCTGATCAAGAAAATGCCTTAGACTGTACTATTAAAAATGAGTTTTTAGGACAAGATGTCAAAGCTTGTGTGGGTGCAGATCCTGTTGTTTTGAGTGCAGTAAATTCGGGAGCTGGTACCGCAGCAATAAATTACGATTGGTTTTGGGATAATGGAGATGGTAGTGGACCGCAATTGGTAAGTAGTGGTGCTGCTGAAGAAACATACGAAGTAAGTAGCCCAAATTCTGGTACCTATAGTGTGGTGGTAACGACAGCCTCTGCTACTTTTCAGGATAATGACCCTGGTATTGTTGTTACCTTTTATGGCACACCAGTAGTTGATGATATTATTGTGGATGATATATTGGATAATAATAAGATAACTATAGTAATGGTTGGAGATGGTGATTTTGAATACAGCCTGAATGGAAGTGATTTTCAAGAAAGTCCAGATTTTATGAACGTTCCTCCTGGGTTAAATGAAATAACCGTAAATGATACTAATGGATGTGGTACAGTGTCTGAAGATGTGCTTGTGGTTGGTTATCCTAAATTTTTTACGCCTAATGGTGATAATACCCACGATTTATGGCATGTAGTTGGTATTGAGACTTTGATTACGGGAAAGGTGTATGTTTTTGATCGCTATGGGAAATTATTAAAACAGTTATCTCAAGGGTCAGCTGGTTGGAACGGAACGTTTAATGGCAAGCCGCTACCATCAACAGATTATTGGTTCCGATTTGAATATTCAAGAGTAGAAGAAGGAATTATTGTAGCTACAACAGTTCGAAAGCATTTTACCTTAAAAAGATAAAATAATAAAGGAATAAAAAAAAGCCAAAATCGCATATCGATCTTGACTTTTTTTTGGTTGTATACTTTTAAGTGCTGGTTTATAAATTGAACGTAGCACTTAGGGATATGTTGTTTTTATCATTTGCTATTTTTGCAAGGTCACTTCCTGCAAATAGCTGAGTATAGTAATCTTGTTCAGTATGTCTGTAAGCAAGGTCTAGTCTAAAAGTATTAAAATTATATCCTAGTCCTAGAGAGTATCCAGTAAGGTCGCTTACAGTAAGTTCGTTTTTGTATGGACTTTGTTCAAAACGATATCCACCACGAATGCTCAATTGTTTTACTCGGTATTCACCACCAATTTTATAACTGTTAACTTCTTTAAGCTCATTGCTAATATAGTTGTTTTCGTCAGCAAAATTATTATCGTTTTTTGGGCTAAGAGTTGCTTGGCTCATGTCTTGGAAGCCATAATCGAAACTTAGTAATCCATTTTTCCCAAAGATTAAGGCAAGACTTCCATTGATTTTTCCTGGTGTTTTAATCTTGTAATCAGGAAAAACACTTACAGTGGTGAAATTAACAAAACTAAGAGTTGAATTTTTTTCTGAAGCATCAGTGTTTATTGCTTGTGCATTTTCATCGGTAAGTCTATACCAGGTAGGAGATTGGTAGCTTGCTCCTATTCTTACCACATTGTTTAGTTTAGCAATAATTCCTGCATTAAGAGAAAATCCTGTTCCTTCGGTTAATAATAAGTTGTCAAAATTAACAAAACTAGCTCCAGAAGTATTGTCATATCCATCTTCGTCAAAGTAGCTTCGTTTTTCAAAACTTAGGGTGTGAAAATTAAGTGAAGCTCCAATGAATATAGTGTTTCCTAATTGTCCTGCGGCATTAACAGTGAACTTGCTGTTGTATCCTTTGGTTTCTTGTCTAACTTTTTGTCTTACATTGGTGTAAGATAGGTTAGTGTTGTATGTGGTGTTATTGTCTGTGTTGTTTTCTCCTTTTATGATATTGGCATTGTATCCTAAAAAAGCCTGTTGTCCGTGGTATCCAATATATTCGCCAACATCGAGGTATCGATCTTCTATGTATTCACCATCTAATACCTTTAGTTCAATAAGTTCTATTTTTTCTTCTGGTATAGAGTTGTTGGCATTGTCTAAAAAATAGTTATCCACGCCATAAGTACTATTTCCACTTATTCGCAGTTCGTTTTTAAAACTACTGTTAAGATCGTAATTAACTGCAAAGACTATTTTTTTCCATGCAGAGTTTTCAGAATTACTTTTAAGGACAAAAACACCTCCAAATTGATTGATATCGGCTGTATTCGAGTTTTCTTCACTTCTGCTTCCGTTGTAAGTGCTAGTATTCTCATTATTAAATATAGAAGCAGTAGCGGTTATGGCGCTGTGGTTAAAAACAGCGCTTCCAGCGGGGTTTACATTTATGGCAGAAAGATCTCCGCCTAAGGCTCCAAAAGCGCCACTCATTCCACTATAACGAGCAGATCCGTTGGTGTTGTCTGTGCTGTAGCGAAGTACGTCTTCAATAGTTTGTGCCTTGCCTATAAAACATAGCATTATTGTAAGTAGGGTAATTTGATACTTTTTCATTCGTTAGTTTTTTTAGTTAAACTTTATTTTGAAAATGTTTTAGGTTTTTCTTGTAAAGTTACTAGTGTCATTAGCCTCGATTAATTCAAGACTAATGACATATTATTTTGTTATGATAGATAAATTTTAGTTTCTTCTGCTGCTGCTCCTGCTGCTACTTCTGCCTGAAGAGCGAGATCCGCTACTAGATCTACTGGAAGAGGAGGATCTTGTAGTTGTTCCGGAGCTTCTGCTGCTAGATCTTCTTGTGCTTGTAGATGGTGTTGACCTTCTAGTGGTTGATGAAGATCGGTTATAGTTACTGCTAGAAGGGGTGCTTCTTCTATATGTTTGGTTGCTTCTGGTGGCTGTACTTCCGCTAGAAGATCTTCTTGTGCTAGTACTGTTTCTATAGGTACCGTTTTGTGTATTATTACTTCTTCTATAAGTTTGGTTTGTTCTCGTGACTCTTCTGCCTTCGCTAGGTGTTGTACGATAGTTTCTGCTTGTTCTGTAAGTGCTATTTCTATTACTTCCATCTGCGCTTACCGTTCTTCTGTTATTACTTCTTCTATTGGTTGCTGCTGTTCTGTTAGACCTTGTGCTTCTGCTGGTAGTCGAATATCGGTTAGCTGTGGTTCCCCTTCTATTTGTAGCAGCTGTTCTGTTAGATCTTAGGCTTCTTGAGTTGTATCTGTTGTTGTAATAACCTCTTCTGCCTGTTGCGTTTCGGTAAGTTCTGTATCTGTTCCCATAATAGTAGTTATTGTGTGCCCATCCGTTATAACGGTTTCTGTAATAATTATGAAAAGGACTGTAGTATCCTCCATATCCGTGGCCATAGTATGGGTATCCATAACCGTAGCCATATCCGTAGTAGTTATCGTATAAAGACCATGAATTATAGCCCCAATGCGAATTATAATAGTAAGGAGAATTCCAATAGTATCCGCCCCAACCTGGGTTTTGGTAAACATTAATGCTAATTTCTGTAGGGTTTTCTCCCCATCCTGCATTACCAGTGTAACTGTTGTCTATGTTAAGGGTGTCACTGTATTCTTCATTGTAATACCCATCTATATCGGTGAATATTTCGTCGGACTCAATTGCATCTGTATAGGCATCAGCACTATTTTTAAAGTAGCTTTTGTATGCATCGCTGTTGCTGTCTGCTTTTTTTGCTTGAACAACTTGTTGTTCTTGTCTTGCAGGTGCTTCAGTATTCCCGTAAATGCCATCATTATCATAATACGATGCTTGCTGATAAGAACCACAAGAAGAGGCTAAAGCTGCTATAGACACAATAATGGAAAAAAAGCGAAATTTTCTGTAGGGTATAGATTGTATCATTATTGTAAATTTAATTGTTGAACATTACAAAAATAGTTAGTTTTGCTGAACTAATTTTATATTTAACATAGTCACAATATTTGTGCCAAACTACTTATAATGGGTAAGAACTTAACGAAGAGAAGCGAAGATTATTCTAAATGGTATAACGAACTAGTGGTGAAGGCCGATTTGGCTGAGAATTCTGGGGTAAGAGGTTGTATGGTAATTAAGCCATATGGTTATGCAATTTGGGAGAAAATGCAAGCAGAATTAGATAAAATGTTTAAAGAAACAGGGCATGAAAACGCATATTTCCCGCTTTTAATACCAAAATCATATCTAAGTAAAGAGGCAGCACATGTAGAGGGTTTTGCAAAAGAATGTGCTGTAGTAACGCATTATCGACTTAAAAATGCTGAAGATGGTAGTGGTGTTATTGTTGATCCTGATGCAAAACTAGAAGAAGAGTTAATTATACGTCCTACATCTGAGACTATTATATGGTCAACGTATAAAAAGTGGATACAATCGTATAGAGATTTGCCTTTATTGGTAAACCAATGGGCTAATGTAGTACGATGGGAAATGAGAACGCGTTTGTTTTTAAGAACAGCTGAGTTTTTATGGCAAGAAGGACATACTGCACATGCTACAGAAAAAGAAGCAGTTGCTGAAGCTGAGCAAATGATGAATGTATATGCCGATTTTGCTGAAGATTTTATGGCTATGCCAGTGATTAAAGGATTGAAAACAGAAAGTGAACGTTTTGCAGGTGCTTTGGAAACTTATTGTATAGAGGCTCTAATGCAAGATGGTAAAGCATTACAGGCAGGAACATCACACTTTTTAGGGCAGAACTTTGCTAAGGCATTTGATGTGAAGTTTGCAACCAAAGAAGGCAAGCAAGAGCATGTTTGGGCTACTTCGTGGGGAGTATCTACACGATTAATGGGTGCATTAGTGATGACGCATAGTGATGATAGTGGATTGGTGTTACCTCCAAAACTAGCACCAATTCAGGTGGTTATTGTTCCTATTTATAAGGGAGAAGAGCAATTAGATGCTATTTCGGAACGTGTAGCTCCTTTGGTAAAAGAATTAAAAGGAAAAGGCATTTCTGTGAAATTTGATAATAGAGATACTTATAAGCCAGGGTGGAAATTTAATGAATATGAGTTAAAGGGAGTTCCAATACGTCTTGCTATTGGGCAACGCGATATGGAAAATGGAACTTTTGAAGTTGCTAGAAGAGATACTAAAGAAAAAGAAACGGTAGCAGCAGATGTGGTCGTAGCAAAAATAGAACAACTATTAATAGATATTCAAGAGAATATTTATAAAAAGGCTGTAGACTATAGAGCATCACATATTACCGAAGTAAATTCTTTTGAAGAATTTAAGGAAGTTTTAGAGACAAAGACAGGTTTTATATCGGCACATTGGGATGGAACAGCCGAAACCGAAGACAAGATAAAAGAATTGACTCAAGCAAGTATTAGGTGTATTCCTATTGATGTTAAAGCAGAAGATGGTGTTTGTGTTTACAGCGGAAAACCTTCAAAAAACAGAGTGTTATTTGCAAAAGCATATTAATTTTGAAAAAAAAATAGTTTAGCTATTGCGGAAGTGAAAAATAGTTGTATTTTTGCATCCGCATTACAGAATTATGGTCCGTTCGTCTAGGGGTTAGGACGCCAGGTTTTCATCCTGGTAACAGGGGTTCGATTCCCCTACGGACTACAAAAGTAAAAAACGTTTGGAGAAAGACGTTACTTCGGTTAAATTTTCTTTGATAATTGGTCCGTTCGTCTAGGGGTTAGGACGCCAGGTTTTCATCCTGGTAACAGGGGTTCGATTCCCCTACGGACTACAAATATTAGTAAGAACAATATTTAAAAAATTAAGCAAAATGGCAAATCATAAGTCAGCATTAAAAAGAATTAGAAGAAACGAAGTTGCAAGACTACGTAACAAATATCAACACAAAACAACTCGTAACGCCATTAAGACGTTAAGAGGAGAAGAGGATAAAACTGCAGCACAGGCTTTATTGCCAGCGGTTGTCGGAATGATCGATAAGTTGGCAAAAAGAAATATTATTCATAATAATAAAGCTGCTAACTTAAAAAGCGGTTTAATGAAAAGAATTGCTGCTTTATAAGAAATTATTTAGCTTGAGAACCTAAATGAAAGCCTTGATTGTGTAAAACAATCAAGGCTTTTTTGCGTTATATATTCGTTATTTTTAAGATTCCTGCTGCTTTGTTTCTGTGCTTTCTTTTTAATTCATATTTTTGAATAAAATATCGTGCAAGCACCTATGAACACAAAAACTACAACAGAATCATCTTCTGACTATAATCATCTGGAGCAGATGAGTACTTTAGAGTTACTGACTAATATCAATAATGAAGATAAAAAAGTACCATATGCTATTGAAAAAGTAATTCCTGAGATTATGGAATTGGTAGATGTTGTTCATGCAAAAATGAGTGCTGGTGGCCGTCTTTTTTATATTGGAGCTGGTACTAGTGGTAGGCTTGGTGTTTTAGATGCTTCGGAATGTCCGCCTACTTTTGGAGTTCCAGATACTCAAGTGATTGGACTTATTGCCGGAGGAGATGGTGCGCTTAGGAAAGCAGTAGAGAATGCTGAAGACGATACTACATTAGCATGGAAAGATTTACAAGACTATACAATAACTGATAAAGATGTATTAGTTGGTATTGCCGCATCTGGTACTACACCTTATGTTATTGGTGGAGTGCAAGAAGCTAGAAAAAATGGTATTGTTACAGGTTGTGTTACCTGTAATGATAATAGTCCCTTGGCTAAAGAAGTGGATTTGCCTATAGCAATTGTGTCAGGTCCTGAGTTTCTAACAGGAAGTACCCGTATGAAAGCTGGAACTGCTCAGAAGCTGGTGCTTAATATGATTACTACTTCGGTAATGATTAAACTTGGCAAGGTAAAAGGGAACAAAATGGTTAATATGCAACTTTCTAATAAGAAGTTGGTAAATCGTGGAATAACAATGCTTATGGACGAATTACTGATTGAAGAAGAATTGGCAACATATTTATTAACTAAATACGAAAGTGTTCAAAAGGCAATTGTAGCGTTTAGAAATACGGTAAAATAACATGTCGGTTTCTAAAAATTGCATTGGTGTAATGAGCGGCACTTCTTTGGATGGAATAGATATTGCCTACGTGCAATTTGCTAACGAAGAAAAATTATCGTTTACAATTGTAGTTGCAGAGACCATTGCATATACATCAACATGGAAAAACCGATTAAAAGATGGGTTTCATTGTACAGCTGAAGCGTTAACCAAATTAGATGCTGATTATGGTGTTTTTTTAGGAAATACTATTCAAGCATTTATTGAAAAACATACTATAAAAGAGCTGGATTTAATTGCTTCTCATGGGCATACCATTTTTCATAATCCAAAAGAGCATTATACATTACAGATAGGTAATGGCCCACAAATTTGTGCTATTACTGACATCAAAACAATATGTGATTTTAGAGTTCAAGATATTGCTTTGGGAGGGCAAGGAGCACCATTGGTTCCTGTTGGAGATTCACTTTTGTTTTCTGATTATGATTTTTGCTTAAATATTGGAGGTTTTGCTAATGTTTCTTCTTTTAGTGGTGAACATAGAGAGGCTTATGATATTTGTCCAACTAATATTGTACTTAATGTATATGCAAACCAATTAGGCTTGGAATATGATGATAAAGGTGCAATTGCAGCTTCTGGAACTGTAAATAAGGCCTTGCTTGAAGAGTTAAATGCGATTTCGTTTTATAAAGAAGCAGTACCAAAATCTTTAGGTTATGAATTTGTACTAGCTACCGTTTTCCCAATCATAGAAAAAAGTAAAAGTAGTGTTAACGATATCCTTAGAACATTTGTGGAGCATATGGCGATACAAATAGCTGCAGTATTACCTTCTGATGCTTCAAAAACAATGTTGATTACTGGAGGTGGAGCTTACAACGATTTTTTTATGGAACGCCTAAAAGCGTATAGTCAGATAGCAATTGTGATACCTTCTGATGCTATTATTAATTATAAAGAAGCGTTGATATTTGCTTTGTTAGGCCATTTAAAAGAGGAAAATCGTACTAATTGTTTGGCAAGTGTTACTGGAGCTAGTAGGGATCATAGCAGCGGTATTGTTTATAATTCTTAGAAAAAATATGGAGTCAGTAGTATTGGATTTTAATAGTTTAAGAAATAATATAGCAGGAGAGCTTTTTACAGACGACTTGCATAAAAGTATCTATGCAACAGATGCTTCAGTGTATCGAATGATTCCGTTGGGGGTTTGTTATCCTAAAAGCAATAATGATCTTAAGTTGCTTGTTGCTTTTGCTCAAGAAAATAAGATAACACTTATTCCAAGAACAGCAGGGACTTCATTAGCAGGACAATGTGTTGGCGAAGGGCTAGTGGTCGATGTTTCTAAATATTTCACGGAAATTATTTCACTTGACGAAACCAAAAAAACGATAACGGTTCAGCCAGGAGTTATCAGAGATGAGCTAAACAGGTATTTGAAATCTTATGGACTGTTTTTTGGTCCTAATACTTCTACAAGTAACCGATGTATGGTTGGTGGAATGGTCGGAAATAACTCGTCAGGAACCACTTCAATAAAATTTGGAGTTACCAGAGATAAGGTTGTTGCTTTGGATGTGATTTTAAGTGATGGTGCTGAGGTTTCTTTTGCATCAATTGATAAAAAAACGTTTGAAGAAAAAAGAAAAGGGGATGATTTAGAGTCAAAAATATATCAATCTATATATAATGAATTGTCAAATGTAGAAACCCAGCAAGAAATTAATGCTGAGTTTCCTGATAAAAGCATTCATAGACGAAATAATGGTTATGCCGTAGATGCATTACTGTCATATTCAGAATTTGGTGGTACTGATGATACCATTAATATTGCGAGTTTACTAACAGGTAGTGAAGGTACACTAGCGTTAACTACAGCAATTACATTGCAATTGGATGAATTACCACCTGCTAAAAATGTAATGGTAGCGGCGCATTTTAATAGTATTCAAGAAAGTTTAGAAGCGGTAGTGATTGCAATGAAACACAATCTATATACTTGTGAATTGATGGATAAAACCATCTTGGATTGTACTAAAGATAATAGAGCACAAGCACAAAACAGATTTTTTATAGAAGAAGATCCTGCTGCAATTTTAATGCTTGAAATTTGTACAAATGATGACACTATTTCAGAAAAGTTAGCTGATGCTTTGGTAGAAGATTTAAAAGCTAAAGGTTTTGGTTATGCCTATCCTAAGCTTTTTAATGAAGATATTAATAAGGCACTAGAATTAAGAAAAGCAGGCTTAGGCTTGCTAGGAAATATTATTGGAGATGATAAGGCGGTGGCTTGTATTGAAGATACAGCAGTGCAAGTACAAGATTTGCCTAATTATATTGGGGAATTTACAAAAATGATGACCGAATTTGGACAGGAAGCAGTGTATTATGCGCACGCCGGAGCTGGAGAAATCCATTTACGTCCAATATTAAACCTTAAAAAAGAAAAAGATGTAGTGCTTTTTAGGGAAATTACAACCAAAACAGCACATTTAGTAAAAAAATACGGCGGTTCTTTTAGTGGGGAACACGGGGATGGTATTGTAAGAGCAGAGTTTATTCCGTTAATGATTGGTGATAAAAACTACCAATTGATCAAACGTATAAAACATGTTTTTGATGCCAATTCAATATTTAATAAAGGAAAAATTACCGATCCTTTTCCAATGGATCAGGCCTTAAGATTTGTTCCTGACAGGCAAGAACCCGAGGTAGACACGATACTAGATTTTTCGGATAGCCTAGGGATTCTAAGAGCAACAGAAAAGTGTAACGGATCTGGTGATTGTCGGAAGCTACCTGATGCTGGAGGTACTTTATGTCCGAGTTATAGAGCAACTAGAAACGAAAAAGATACTACTAGGGCTAGAGCAAATGCGTTACGCGAATATTTGACCAATTCTAACAAGGATAACAAGTTTAATCATCAAGAATTGTATGATGTTTTTGATTTGTGTCTCAGTTGCAAGGCTTGTGCTAGTGAATGCCCTAGTAATGTAGATGTGGCAAATTTAAAGGCAGAGTTTCTTTACCAATACTATAAAACTAATCCTGTACCATTTAGAAGCAAAATGATGGCTGCTAATGCCAAATGGAATAAGTTGGGCAGTATAACACCTAGATTTAGCAATTTTATGCTTAAAAGCAATGTGGTAAAGAATTTTATGGGCATTGCCAAGGAAAGAAGTATTCCGAAGTTAGCCAATACTACGGTTTTTAAATGGTATAAAAAGCAGCGGTTTCAACCAGAAGGAACAAAAGGAATATTATATCTTTTTGTAGATGAGTTTACAAATTATTATGATGCTAATGTTGGAATTGATACTATAGAGTTATTGACCAAGCTTGGATATGAAGTAAAAATTACAAAGCATAGGGAGAGTGGAAGAGGATATCTTTCTAAGGGATTATTGGATGAAGCTAAAGAATTGGCAAATTTTAATGTGAATCATTTTAAAACATTGATTTCGGAAACTAGTCCATTGGTCGGGATTGAGCCTTCGGCAATTCTAACATTTAAAGACGAATATTTACGTCTGGCTGATGATAAAGAAGCAGCAAGAGCAATATCGGCACATACCTTTACTATTGAAGAGTTTATTGCTAAGGAGATAGCGACAGGGAATATTAGTAGTGCTAGTTTTACCAATACTAGTAATTTAGTAAAGGTTCATGGACATTGCCATCAAAAATCTATGGGAACTATGCTTCCTGTTCAGCAAATGTTATCCTTACCAGAAAATTATAATGTAACCATTATCAATTCGGGATGTTGTGGTATGGCAGGTTCTTTTGGTTATGAAAAGGAACATTATAAAGTAAGTATGCAAGTAGGTGAGGATACTCTTTTTCCAAAAATCCGAAAAACAGAAGCCAGCACATTAATTGCAGCTTCGGGTACTAGTTGTAGACATCAAATTAAAGATGGTGCTTCTAGAGATTCTCAGCATCCTGTGAGTATCTTGCGAAAAGCTTTGTTGTAGTACGATATTGATTTTTTTATAGGTGAGTACAGTATGCGTTACAGATATATTTGTTGTTGGCGGATTATAAGTTAAGGTTGGCTGGTATTGCTTGAGGGATAGGAGCAAGCTACTGTGTAGCGCAGATAGCCCGACCCAGAGGGGCACGCCCAAATTAAAAAATAACTCATAAGTACAGCGGTTATTTGTCTTCGATTTATTTTATTTTGAATTTAAAAAGCTAGATCTTTTTATTTTTTCCTTAGTTTATTCTAGTAATTCCTGCGTTCATTATTTATTGTTTTTTCAAGATGTTATGTTGAGGTACTATTGTATCAAATTATAAAATCAATCATCATGAAAAAACAGAATAAAGAATTAGTATTTTTAAGATCATTTGCCATTGCAACTGTAGTCGGATTATTTGCACTAGTAACTTTTGCTTTTAAAACAAGTGGAAACGAAAAATTTGGAACTATAGATGTAGAGCGTATTAATATTGTTGAGGCAGATGGAACTGTGAAAATGGTAATAACTAATGTGGGAAAATTTCCGAATGGGGAAGAGGTTATTAATGATAGAGCAGTAAATAAAAAACGTAAAAAAAGGGCTGGAATGATCTTTTTTAATGAAGATGGAATCGAATGTGGAGGTTTTATCTACGATGGTCGTAAAAAGAAAGATGGACATAGTGCTGGGCTTTCTTTAACTTTTGATAAATATGATGGCGATCAAGTAATGCAATTATTAACTACCGATGCTAAAAAGAAAGGTAAGCGCAAAACGATGAGTGCATTAACATTTTATGATAGACCAGAACATGAAACGCAAGATGGGATTACCAAAATATGGGATGAGTTGGATACCATTTCTGATAGAACGTTATGGAAGAAAAAGTATAAAGAATATGTAGATAAGGGTTTGATAGGAACAAGTACTAGAATAAAGTTAGGGCAGATTCCTAATGAAAATAATGGTTTGTTTTTATATGGGAAAGATGGAAAATTAAGAGCTATGTTTTATGTAGATAAGGATAATAAAGCAAAATTAGAGACTTTTGATGGGAAAGGAAATAAAGTAAGTACTTGGCCTAAATAATTAAATGTAAATTAAAAATAAAAACATCCATGAGACATTTTATCTTTCTCATGGATGTTTGTTATATTACTCCAATGTCTTGAAAAATATGTTTTTTGTTTGAAAGAATAATTAGTACTAAGGGAGTACAACTAACTAAATAAAACGATACAGGCTATTATGAAAAAAATATTTAACTACTTGCAGATAGATAAGTATTTTACCCTGTTTATAGGACTCCTTTGTTATTTGTTGGTTATTAAGAGTAGAATGGGAGCAGGTCAAAAAATTTCTCATATTTTTTTGCCAGACGCCCCTATTTCGCTGTTTGTTGGTGCTTTTATTATTATGTTATTGATAAAAACAACAATAAATTATTGGAGTAAAAAAGGGGGAAAAGTTTTAGAGACAACAAAAGTATATTTAAAGTATTTTGCTCTTTCTTTTGTGTTTTATATTGTATTGTCGAATCTAATGGGCTTGTTGTTGGCTGTGATTTTTGATACATTCTCTAGAAATTTTAATATAAAAACACTATTGCTAAACAATATTTCTTCAAGTGTAAACTTTTTGTTGTTTGGTTGCTTGTATCTTTCTTATTTATATACAAAGGAAAATATAAAACAACGTGTATTGCTTAGTCAGCAAGAGAAAGCTATGGCAAATAGTAAGGTGCAGCAATTGAAATCGCAGTTGAATCCACATTTTTTGTTTAATAATTTAAATACTTTAGATCAGCTTATAGAAGAGGATAAAGAGGAGGCGAGCGATTTTTTGAATCATTTTGCAGAGTTGTATCGCTATGCTTTGGTAACGTCAGAAAAGAAACTGGTACCACTACAGGATGAATTAGATTTCGTGAAAGGCTACTTTAAGTTAATGGAACATAAGTATAAGGATTGTTACCGATTAGAGATTAATCAAGAAAAAGTTTTTACTGCTAAATTTGTGCCCCCATTTTGTTTGCAGCTTTTGGTAGAGAATGCAATAGATCATAATTTAGGAACGCTAGAAAATCCTGTATATATTCTAATAGAAATTAATGATGTTATTCAGGTAAAAAACAATAAATTGATTCCAAAACACAAAAAAAAATCAGCAGGAATTGCATTAAAAAACTTATCAGATCAGTTTTTATTGTTATGTGGAACTGTGATTACAATAGAAGAAAGCGATGTTGATTTTAAGGTTATATTACCATTAATAAATACAAATACCAATGTATAATATAGTAATTATTGAAGATGAGGTTCCTGCTCGAAAAAAGCTAAAACGTTTTATTGAACAAGCATGTGGGGAATATCAAATTTTAGCAGAATTAGATACAATAACTGCGGTAGCTTCGTTTTTTGAAAAGGAACAAGATATAGATGTTGTTTTTTCGGATATAGAATTGCGTGATGGTAATGTTTTTGAAATTTATACCAAGCTGTCTTTAAATTGCCCTATTATTTTTACAACAGCTTATAATGCCTTTTTTATGGATGCTTTTGATGCTAATGGCATCGCTTACCTGTTAAAGCCTTATTCTTTTGATAAATTTTCTAGTGCATGGCATAAATACCTTAGGTTACAAGAGACTAAATCTTTGGATTATAATGCACTACTTACAAAATTGGGGAGCTTGGTAAATAGTGAAGAGAAAAAGCAAGAGATCTATAAAGAGCAGTTTGTGATACGAGCTCAAAAAGCAATTTATTTTTTGAAAACAATAGACATTGTGTTTTTTCAGGCTGATAACGGAGTGGTGTTTGCTTTTGATAAAGAAAATAAAAAACATATGATGTCTCAGGTTACGTTAAAGGAAATAGAAGCTGATTTAGATCCGCATTTCTTTTTTAGAATTAATAGAAGCGAAGTATTACATAAGAATTATATAGAAAAACTAGAGCGCTATTCTAAAAACTCCATTGCTATTTATATAAATGATAATCAAAGAAAACTGATAACAAGTCAAAGTAAAACTAGTGATTTTAATACTTGGATTGGAGTCTAAGTTATGTAGTATGATACTATGTTTATGGTTAAATAGGTGTACAAAACAATAAAATAATGCATATATCGAATAAATGTGACTAGTGTGCTAATTTGGGTAAAAAATGTAAGTTATTTGTGTTTAAGACTAACTTTTATACTTTAAACCTAATGAGAATTATTAAAATCGCCTTTTTGCTAATCGGGATAATATTGTTGACTAGTTGTGCTTCTGGCTATAGAACAATAGAACCAAAAACAATTAACTATATTTCTAATAATGAGTCGCAAGATGTTAAATTAGAATATAAATATGATTTGTTAAGAAGGAAATACGCCAAGAAAGAACTGAAAAAGGGAGTTAAACTTGTTGCAATTAAGATAAGTAATAATTCTGATCGTGATTTAATGATTGGTGATGATATTAGATTGACTTATGGTTCTGGTATTGATGTTGTTGTGATGGATCCTAATCAGGTTTTTGTAAAACTAAAACAAAGTCCAGCTAGCTATTTGTTTTATTTATTACTAAGCCCATTAAATTTTTACACTACAGAAACTGATTCTTATGGGAGGCAAGAACAAACGAGTTCAACTCCCGTGGGCTTAATTTTGGGACCAGGATTAGCAATGGGAAATATGGTTGCCGCTGGTTCGGCAAATAAAAAATTTAAAAAAGAAATGTTAGATTATAATATTTATGGAACGGTAGTTAAAAAAGGAGAAACTGTTTACGGATTAATAGGGATGAGATCTAGGTCTTATGAAGCGTTACAGTTAAAAATAAAAGAATAATTTATAACGTTCTTTGATGATGTAATATCATAAAAACAAAAGAAGCTATCCAATGCAGGATAGCTTCTTTCTGGTTTTTATGATTCCTGTTTTTTTATTTAGGATCCAAAATATCATTAATTCTAACAACAATATCATCTAAGTGTATGCGGCTAATACTATTCCCTTTTCTAGCATTAGTCACACTTCTTTTTAGTGTTTTAAGTTCTGCTCTTACAACGGCTCTAATGTCTGACTGACTCACATTTACGTTTGTTCCGCGTTTGCTAGTTTTGTCTTTTGTCATTAAATACTCCATACGATCTATATAAGCACGTTGTAGGTTTCTTCTATAGGTATCAATGCTACGACCAGAACGCAATTCTTTCCAAACTCCATATCTAAGTTCTTTCATCATAGCAACAAGTGTATAGGCATCTGTATTTAAACTTTCGTTTTCGATAAGGCGTTGCATACGACCAAAATCAAGTAGATTACCTAGCGTTCTGGTTTGCATTCCTCTAATACGCTCTATATGTCCGTCGTATTGTATTTTATTAAAAATGTTGTTGTCTAACATCCAGTTTGGCGTTTCAAACAATTCTTTATGTAAAAATGCCATAGCTCTTTTTTGCTTTTCTTTAGCAACGTGAGTATATACAGCACCTTCTTGATCATAGGTTTTGTTCATTTCATAAATACCACCAATATTAGCAGTAACATGACCCATATATCTGTTGTATTGTGATAATACTTGTCCGTATAATGTGCCTAAATCATCATAGTTTTTACCATCTTCAGCTGTCCATTTGATAAGGTTTGGTAGTATTCGCTTTAGGTTTGCAATACCATAGGTACTAGCTTTCATAGCATCGTCACCTAAATCTTCTGTTTGTGAGCTTGGGTCAATAACACCAAATTGCTGTCTTCCAAAACGGTAAATAGGATCTCCTGCTTTAGCTAAAATCCATGCATCTAAGGTTTTCTTCTCATCATTGGCGGTTGCAGCATCTAAAATAGGACGGTAACCCCAGCTAATAGAATACTTGTCATAAGGACCAATATTTGGCATAAGGGCTACGCCTTTATCTTCTGGTTGTGCAATGTAGTTAAATCTTGCATAATCCATAATAGATGGGGCAGTACCAAATTCTTGTGTAAAAGCAGCGCTTCTTAAATCTTCTACTGAATATGCACAACTACTTCCCATATTGTGTGGTAAGCCAAGTGTATGTCCAACTTCGTGAGAAGAAACAAAACGAATTAAGCGTCCCATAACTTCATTTTTAAAAGCTACACTCTGCGAATCAGGATTGATAGCAGCAGTTTGTACAAAAAACCAGTTTCTTAATAGGGTCATTACATTATGATACCAGTTGATATCACTTTCTAAAATCTCACCACTTCTAGGATCACTTACATGAGGTCCATTAGCATTAGGAATTGGAGAAGCTAGGTAACGCACTACAGAATAACGTACATCTTCTGGACTCCATTCTGGGTCTTCCTCTTTTGTAGGCGCATCTTTAGCAATAATAGCGTTTTTAAAACCAGCAGCTTCAAAAGCAACTTGCCAGTCTTCAATACCTTGCTTTATAAACTTACGCCATACCATTGGAGTAGCTCTGTCTATATAATATACAATTTGTTTTTTAGGCTCTACAAGCTCACCTCTTTTGAATTTTTCGATGTCTTCATCTTTAACTTCTAGTCTCCATCGGTCTAGGTAACGTACCATTTTGCTTTCTTGAGCATCCAATCCGTAGTCTACTTGTCCGCGAGCAAACCATCCAACACGTCTATCGAAATTACGTTTTTTCATTGGCGTTTCAGGAAGTAAAATCATAGAGTTGCTAATTTCAATAGAAATAGATCCTAAGCTTCTATTAGAGGGAGCGGCGCTAGATTCGTATGTTTTTACATGTCTAGCTTCAATGTTTTGTGGATAGCTACTAAGTCTGTCAATATAAGATCTGCTAGCATCTAATCTAGTTGCTTTAAAACGTTTTCTAGTACCAGTTCTCATGCCCAATGCTTTTACATCTTTAGCAAATAAGTTGGTAACATCAATAACAGTACTAGTAGAATCTTTACTGAATGCTTTTATCGGAAAAGCATAAAGGATTGGCTCAAAATTTGAGTTTACCACCGCTTCATGTACAGGCAGAGAGTCGTTAGCGACTACAGCATGAGAAACTACACGGAGCAATACTTTTTTTGCTCTTTTTTCCCAACGTAATACTTGGGTGTTTTGTTTACCACCACCAAAACCAATTCCATTGGCAGTTTTTGCAATTCTGGTAACCATTAGCATTTCTCTATTGAAAAGCGAATCTGGAATCTCATAAAAATACTTTTCATCTATTTTATGAACAGCAAATAAGCCTTCATCAGATAGGGCATCTTTTGTGATAACCTTATCATAAGGTTTAATTCCGTCTTTTTTAGGTTTCTTTTTGGAACTAGCAGCTGCTGCTTTTGCACTAGCGGCCTTTTTTTTTGAAGAACAGGAAACAGCAAGCAGTATCATACATACTGTTGCAATCCTTAATATAGTTTTTTTCATTAGGTTAATTAATTTAGTTGCGCTCGAAAATAGCCATTTACACCTGATTCTTCTTTTTTAAAAGGATTAAAAATATGCTTTTAACTTAACTTTAAGATATCTGTTCTTATGACTGCCTTTTCACTGTGTTTCAGACCGTGCTTTCGCCAGTTGCTTCTTTCAAAGCGTTTCAACAAATACCTCAATTACTCAGCTAGTAAAAGAGGATAGAATATAGAGAAAAGATCGCCTTACTGAAAGAAGCAAGAAACAAGATGTTTTTCGAGAAGTTACGATTAACCGATTTTACAAATAAACAAATCAACAGTTTAAAAATAGATAATAGAGCGTTATGCTGAAAGAAACAAGAACAAAGACCGCTTTGCTGTTAGAAACAAAACAAAAATTGATTTTTAATGTTTAATTAGACTTGCAATCAACATTAAGTATTTATTATTTAACATTGAAACTAGGATTAACCGATTTTGCAAATAAACGAATCAACAACCTTATACAGGTGGAGCAATAATATCCTTATATTCTTGGTAGAAATCTTCAAACTTGTCCATGCTTTCATTTAGGAACTCCATGGTTTCTCTCCATGTATTTTTGTTGTGAATAGACACTCCTTCTAATTCTTGATATATTCGTGAAATTTCTTTTCCTGTTTCTTGAAGAATAAACATGTCATCAAATACCAGATTTGGTAAATACTCTGTTGTTAAAATGGTTTGTAAGCCTTGCATTTTTCCATAATATAACACACGATGATCTAGATCACCTTCAATATCTAGCATGATTCCTGCCTTTTTAGTATCAAAATAAAATTTAAAACTAAAATCTTTAATTCCTGTATTGTAAAGGACCCATTTTCTAGGAAATGATTTTCCAAAGGATATCCAAAATTCTTCACGTAGTTTTCTAGAGTCTTCTTTACTAAACATTGTTTATTTTTTATCCCACCAGTGGGTTTAATTTTATGATACTTGCATCACTTGATTGGTTAGCGACGAGGTGATTGATTTTATATCTTGTTTTGATAAGCAAACAACTAAAAAAATCACAATCAAACATTCCAACTAACTACTTACAAAAAATAAGCGGTTACAATTCCTAAGACGATTAGTACTAATTTGCTGGCATTAAACTTATGTCCTTGTGTACTTTCAAATAGTATAATGGTAGAGATATGTAAAAATATACCAATAACCAATGCTGATATTTGTGTGTAATATGGTTTTAAGAAATCAAGTTTAGCTTCGGCTAATGTTCCTAATGGCGTGGTAAGCGCAAATAAAATTAGAAAAGCAACAGCATGACTCTTTTTTACATTAGAATTGATAAAAAACGAACTTAGTATTACCGCAATAGGGAATTTATGGATGACGATTCCAAAAACAAAATTCTCATGGTTATGAATCGGGAAACCTTCTAAAAAAGAATGGATGCTTAAAGAGATAAACAATAGCCACGGAAAAGACTTGAGGTCGTCTTCCATATGTACATGACCGTGTTCTGCACCTTTAGAGAAAAACTCAAGGAAAACCTGAAGCAATATTCCTAACATTATAAATATTCCTGCATCTTTTCCTGATGCATGCTCATATACTTCGGGTAATAAGTCAAAAACTGTTAGTGATAATAGAAAGGCTCCACTAAAAGCTAAGATTAGTTTTAGACTGCCTTTGTTTTTTGGCTTTACGATAATAACAAAAAGATAGCCGAGTAAAACAGCTATAACTGGTAAAAAGTAATTCATATTTTTTAATAATGCTTGCAAAATATCTTAGACGGGTAAAATTAATGTATTTTTGCCGTTTTATACTTTGTTTATGTCAAATAACTACAAAATGGTAGCCAAAACCCTATTTGGGTTTGAAGATCTTTTAGAAACTGAACTTAAGAATTTAGGTGCAATGAAAGTCAAAAAGGGCGTGCGAAACGTCACTTTTGAAGGGGATACAGGATTTATGTACAAGGCAAACTTATGTTTGCGTACTGCAATAAAGATACTGAAACCTATTCGCCAGTTTAAGGTAAGGAATGAAAAAGACTTGTATGATGCCATCTATAATATGAGTTGGGAGAAATATATGACCGAAGATCAGACCTTGGCAATTGATGCTACTGTGTTTTCGGATCATTTTAACCACTCACAATTTATTTCTTTAAAAACTAAAGATGCTATTGTAGATCGTTTTAGAGATAAAACAGGAAATAGACCTAGTGTAGATCTAAAATTTCCAGATTTAAGAATCAATATTCACATACAGCAAGACCGTTGTATTGTGTCTTTAGATAGTTCGGGAAAATCCTTACACCAACGTGGATATAAAACAGCAACCAATATTGCACCTATTAACGAGGTGTTAGCTGCTGGTATGATTATGATGAGTGGCTGGGATGGACAAACAGACTTTATGGATCCAATGTGTGGTAGTGGCACCATGCTTATTGAAGCTGCCATGATTGCTTGTAATATCCCTGCAAATATCAATAGAAAAGAATTTGCCTTTGAAAAATGGGAAGATTTTGATGAGGAATTATTAGAGAAAATCACGGAAAGCTGTTTGAATAAAACCAGAGAGTTTCATCATAAAATTATAGGTTTTGATAAAGCACCTTCTGCAGTAAGGAAAGCAAAAGATAATGTTAGTAATGCCAGACTTGCAGATTATATTTCTATAAAACAAGAAGATTTCTTTAAGACCCAAAAGGGAGGGGAAGAGAAGCTGCATATGGTTTTTAATCCTCCTTATGGAGAGCGTTTAGAAATTGATATTGAAGAGTTCTATAGCAAAATTGGTGATTGCCTTAAAAAATCATATCCTGGTACAGATGCTTGGTTTATAACTGCCAATCTTGAAGCTTTAAAGCATGTAGGATTACGACCATCACGGAAAATAAAACTTTTTAACGGTTCGTTAGAAAGTAAGTTGGTGAAGTTTGAAATGTATGCTGGAAGTAAACGTGCAAAGTTTAATCCACAGTGGAAGGAAAAAGGGGAGGAAAAATAGACGGGTAGAGGATAGACCGCTAGGCTGAAAGATGATAGGGTAAAGACCGCTCGCTGAGTTTAATTCTTAATGTTTAATTAGGCTTTATTTTTTTTATTAAAAGAAGTGTTTAAGCTTGATAGGAGGATTAACCAGTTAAACAAATTACAGAATCAACAGTTTTAAAAAGAAGATAGAGGAAAGACCGCTTTGCTACTAGATGCAAGAAATAAGACGGGGCTAGAATTAAAAATTAAATATTGATTTACTAACGGACTTAATACTTTGTACTAGATACTTAATACTACAATTAACATGAGTAAAAAAACAAAAGCATTACTATTCAATTTTATATCTTTTGCGGCACTGTTTTTAGTTGCTAGATTTGGTATTGGTTATTTTGTGGGTGATAGTAGTGTCTTTTTGTCTATTGGTGCTGCTGTACTAGCAATGGTACTTGCGCCTAAGTTTAAAGCTATAAAGGCAAAGGGAGAAGTAGAGAAACTTTATATGAACTGGATCTTTATAAAAGGAGTGAAGGAGATTTAGTTGAAGAGGAAATAGAGTAAAGACCGCTACGCTGTTGGAGAATAGAGAAAAGACCGCTGCGCTGTTAGAAACAAGACGTAAGACTAATTCATAATGTTTAGTTTTTAATGCTGAATTGGTCTTACGTTTAACCAGTTGTACAAATAAACAAATCAACAGTTTTTAAAAAGAAGATAGAGAAAAGATCGCTTTGCTTCTAGAGATAAGACGCAAGACTAATTATTAATGTTGAGTTTTTGATGTTTAATTGAGTTTGCATTCAGTATTTAGAATTAAACATTAGCGCTACGAATGGCTAGTTGTACAATTTCCTTTATCAGGAGTTTTGCTAGTTTTTGTATCTTTGATGTTAAAGTACTAGTAATATGGATATTCAAGCAATAAAAATTGAGTTGGTTAAAGCAATTTTAGCTGTTGATAATGTTGATTTTATCAAGAAAGTTTCTGATTTTGTAAAACAAGAAAAAGGAGACTTTTGGAATCAATTGAGTATTTCTCAACAACAAGAAATAGAGCAAGGTATTGAAGAATTGAATGCCGGAAAGAAAATATCTTTTGATAGTGTTTTAAGTAAGATTTCCTAATTGAAAGTTTATGTATCAGAATTAGCGGCTGCTAAATTATTAGCGCTATCTAATTACCTGGTAGAGAATTGGAATGTTAAAACACGTGATAAATTTATTGAGAAGTTAACTCAAAAAATCAAACAAATATCAAGGTTTCCTGAAAGTTGTCCAGAGTCAAAAATCTTAAAAGGACTTTTTAAGTGTGTAGTATCAAAGCAGACAACATTTTATTATCGAATTGATGCGCAAAAGGAAGAAATCGAAATTATTACACTTTTCGATACAAGACAAGATCCTGAAAAACTTAAAAAGGATATTTAATACTACGATTTACCAGATACACAAATAAACAAATCAACAGTTTTTAAAAAGAAAATAGAGTAAAGACCGTTGCGCTGCTAGAAGCAAGAAATAAGACTAATTCATAATGTTGAGTTTTTGATGTTTAATTAGGGTCTTCCGATTAACCAGTTGTACAAATAAACGAATCAACAGTTTTTAAAAAGAAGATAGAGTAAAGATCGCTACGCTGCTAGAGATAAGACGCAAGACTAATTCTTAATATTTAGTTTTTAATGTTTAATTGAACTTGTATTCAGTATTTTAGAACTCAGAATTAAACATTGAGATTACGATTTACCAGTTATACAAATAAACGATTCAACAGTTTTTAAAAAGAAAATAGAGGAAAGATCGCTACGCTTCTAGAGGTAAGAAACAAGACTAATTATTAATGTTTAATTGGTCTTGCATTCAAAATTAAACATTGGTACCACGATTAACGAATTTAACAATAGTATCCGTTTTTGTATCTTTGGTAAAAAGCTAGCAGCATGGATATCCAGAAAAGAAAAATAATATTTATTCAAGAGTTTCTTAAAATTCAGAGTGAAGACGTTATTGCTATGCTTGAAAACGTATTGAAAAAAGAAAGTAAAACTTCAGAAGAAAAAGATTTTGAACCAATGACAATTGAAGAGTTAAATAATAGAATAGATAAGTCTATTGTTGATTCCGAAAATGGACGAATTATTGAGGCTAGCGAATTAAAGGCCAAGATAGAAAAATGGAGTTAACAATATATTGGACAGAGTTTTCAGAAAAAGAACTGTTTACCATTTTTAAATACTACAAAAGGAAAGCTGGTTTAAAGGAGGCAAAGAAGCTTGTTGATGGAATCTACAATGAAACATTAAAGCTTAAGCAACAGCCAGAGATTGGTCATATAGAGGAGTTACTCCTAGGGCGTACTCAAAAATTTAGATACTTGATTTATAAAAATTACAAAATTATTTATTGGTTAAATAAAAAAGAAAACAGGATTGAAATACATGATGTTTTTGATACACGACAAAACCCCCACAAATTGACAAGAACAAAATCTTCTATCTAATTAAACCTTGCTACTACGATTAACCAGTTGTACAAATAAACAAATGAACAGTTTTTAAAAAGAAGATAGAGAAAAGATCGCTACGCTGCTAGAGATAAGACGCAAGACTAATTCATAATGTTGAGTTTTTAGTGTTTAATTGAGTTTCCATTTAAAATTTAGAATTCAGAATTAAACATTGATTCTACGATTAACCAGTTATACAAATCAACGAATCAACAGTTTTTAAAAAGAGTAAAGACCGTTGCGCTGTTAGAAGCAAGAAATAAGACTAATTCATAATGTTGAGTTTTTGATGTTTAATTAGGGTCTTCCGATTAACCAGTTATACAAATAAACAAATCAACAGTTTTTAAAAAGAAAAAAGAGTAAAGACCGCTGCGCTGCTAGAGATAAGACGCAAGACTAATTCATAATGTTGAGATTTTAATGTTTAATTGGTCTTGATTTTAACCAGTTACACAAATCAACAAATCAACAATTTTTTTACGTTACTAGAAACAAGACGCAATGCTGGTTGTCTTAGTGCTTAGGATTATATACTTAGTTCTGTTTTAAAACTCTGCGTATTTGTTCCAGGTTAGGGTGTCTATTGGTATAGATCTGTTCTCTTTTTTTTCGTACCAAACGGTAACTAGTGTATCAGTGCTTTTTTTCCATGTTAATTCTTCTATATAAGCTCTTTCTTTTTTCTGATACTCCCAGTGAATAGGCCCTCTAAATTCTCCATACGCTTCATCTGAATTGAAATTGCTTTCCTTTAAAGGGTTTCCATATTTAGCTATTGCTTCTTTTTTGCTTAAGTTAATAAGTATCTCAGCTTTAATTGGAGCGTTAGATTCGCAACTGTAAGTTATTGTTATTAGGCAGATAAGTGAAATTATTTTTTTCATAACAGTTATGTGTTTAGTAGATATTAAATTTTGAAAAAGGAATTATATGATTTAATTCTTCTATTACATAATCTAAATGACGTTCGCGAATTTGATTGCCTATGTTCATAATACTATTTCCGTCAGAATAATGGTTGTTTCTTTGCCAAAATTCATCACCTTTTCCTTCAATTGAAACATTTCCTATTGCATGGCCAAATTCATGAAGAATTGTTTGTTGCTTGTACGAGACATTGTCTCTAAACCTGTTTTCTGTTCTTGTGTCATTTGTATCTATTTTTATTTCCCTTTCTCCCCAAAAAACACGGCTAGGAACAATCTTATGCCCCTTTGGATATTTAGTTAGGTTTACAGTCCAATGTTCTCCAAACTTAACCCATTCTATATCAAAAACTACTTTCCATCTTGTCTTTATGTTTCGCTTAGCAAATTCAGAGTTTCCTTTAACTTTTAGTGAAAAAGAATCTCCCCAAGAGTCTGCAACTAATGCGTTTAATTGTACATGAAAGTTTTTTTCTTCTGTTGCTGTCCAACTGCTAGTGTTTCTAGCATTTATAAAATTGTAATTCCACTTTTGATGAATTGTAATTCTCTTACAATCTTCCTCAATAATAAAATCCATTCTATCGGTACTTCTTCTGTAAGTAGTCATAATAAGATATTGATTTTCTTTTGGTAATAAAATTATAGAGGCTAACTAAAAGTACTAAATTATGTTTAATTATTACTCTATTTCGATAAATAGCCTATAAGTGTAGTTGGCTGGTTGTTGGTTGGTTCTAATTCTTATGGCTTAGTTTGGCTTGCGTTTAATCAGTTACACAAATAAACAAATCAACAGTTTAAAAAAGAGGATAGAGAAAAGATCGCTTCGCTGCTAGAAAATAGAGTAAAGACCGCTGTGCTGTTAGAAACAAGACGCAAGACTAATTCATAATGTTGAGTTTTTAATGCTGAATTGGGCTTACGTTTAACCAGTTACACAAATAAACAAATCAACAGTTAAAAAAAGAGGATAGAATAAAGATCGCTTCGCTGCTAGAAAATAGAGTAAAGATCGCTGCGCTACTAGAAACAAGAGACAAGACGGGGCTTGCATTAAAAATTTAACATTGTTTTTACCTGTCTTAATACACAATACTAATATCTCAATACTATATTAATGCTGTCTTAATACTTTGTACTTCTGTCTTAGTACTTTTTCTTGTGACTTCCCACAATATATGCTCAATCACAACAACTACTTTAGCGATTACTAACAAATAGTTGATAAGTTTTGATTGCTATTTTTAGAATGAGGGCTACATGGTTCTTTGTTGGGTTATCTTTGAGAAAGGAAAAGTGGCTGTGTTTGGTTGCTTGTTGTAGGCATTTAATAGACCGTAAGAATAAGAATTAATATGAAAGAATATTTAGAGAGATTGAAATATGCAAAATCAGAATCTGAAATTGATGAAATTTTAGATGAGATAGTACCAATTCTTAAAAGTCAAGGTGTTTCTCCAACTGAAATAATGATGTATTTCAAAATGAATGGAAGTGACTTTAGTCCAAAGTCGCAAGACCATAGAATGACGCATTCCAACGCAGGAAAAGCACAAGAGATTCTAAGAAAATTAATGGATAAAATTAAAGGATAAATGAATACCGAAACTGACTGGATTTCTGCAATCTCAAGCGCTTTAACTACGATTATTTCAGGAGGGGTTTTATGGGTTGCTTATTTTCAAATAAAACAAGTAAAAAAGCAATTAAAGGGACTTTCTGAAAACCAGAAAAATAGTTCATTGATGACTGTTTTGGAATCAGAAAGTGAATTAAATAAGAGAAAAGAAAGTTTTGACAAGGTTAATTTTGAATTAAGAGAATATAATTTTGAAATTGCGAATTCTAAGAAAAAGTTAAATAAAGATTTGCTAGAAATCTTTAGTGACAAAATTGAAGTTGCAAAAGAAAACTATTTAAACTCTCTTGATAGATTATCATATTGTATCATTCACAATTATCTTTCTGATAGAGATTGGCGAACTGAATATAGAGATACAATATTTGATGCAGTGGACAGTTACAACGAAAAATTTGGAGTAAGTACGAGATATAGAAATACTGTCAAAATTTATGATAAGTGGAAAAACGAATAAAAACACACTACAACAAAACCTAAATGCAATGCAGGTTTGGTGCTTATAATAAAGTTTGGTGTATTTAAAGAAGACCGTCAGATCTTTTGACCCCGCTCCACAAACTCCCGACCTGCGCCCCGCAAACCCTTCCCGACTTTGAGTTTCAACTTTAAAATAGAACAAAAACAAAAACCGCAGCAAAGCCACGGTTTTCACTACCTAAAACCACTGTTTATGGAGTCACAACATCCCCACTTACATCTGGAGTAGGCTGGGTAATAGTATCTTCATTACCGTTAGTATTGCTTCTATTGCTAATACGCTGGTTGTATTTGCCCGCTATAGTGCTTACGGTATTTACAATACGGGTAAAGCTTTCTGAACCACCAAGTACACTATGGGCTTCTGCATGCGAAATTAATAAGTTGTAGGCTGTGGTAGCCTCTTCGCGTAGGGCTGCCATTTTTGCGCTGCTATTGGTGGCGGTTTCTTCGGCTCTAGCTCTAAATTTTTCTCCAAACAGGATATTAACACGTTTCATTTCGGCAAGCCAATCTACAATGTTTAGCGTAGCTACTGCATTTGCTAGTTTGGGAATAGTTGTCCAATCTTGTGCAATGCTTCTAAGTACAGCGGTTTGCTCAGAATAGTTATGGCGTTGTATATTATTGCCATGTTGTGCAATATTGGCACTTAGTACAGTAGCGGCATCAGCCTTGTTGGGGTCATAATGGTTGGTATAACTTTCTACCATGGCACGCAGCCCAGTAATGGCTTTGTCCCCCGCTCCGTAAACCCTCCCGACTTTGAGCCAATATTTTAATATATTGAAAGAACAACAAACAAATAAAAACCGCAGCAAAGCCACGGTTTTCACTACCTAAAACCACTGTTTATGGAGTCACAACATCCCCACTTACATCTGGAGTAGGCTGGGTAATGGTATCACCATTACCATTGTTAGTATTGCTTCTACGATTAGCCAGTTACACAAATAAACAAATCAACAGTTTTTAAAAAGAGAATAGAGTATAGATCGCTTCGCTGCTAGAGACAAGAAAAAAACTAATTTTTAATGTTAATTGAGTTTGCATTCAATATTTTGCATTCAGAATTAAATATTGATTCTACGATTAACCAGTTGCACAAATAACCGATTCAACAGTTTTAAAAAAGAGGATAGCGGAAAGATCGTTCTGCTGATAGAAACAAAACTGATTTTTGATGTTTTATTCTTATTGCTTTATATTTTTTTTACTTCGATGTGGTTTTCCGCAAAGTTATCTGCTTAACTACTATTAAATTAGCAATTAATAAAGAGGGTGTTTACGCAAGTAAAAATTTAAGGAATGAAAGAAATAAGTAATCTTGAAGTTAATGAGAATTCATTTGAAATAAATGCAGATGAAAAAGATGCTGTAATTATTCAAAGGTATTTTGTGAAACATACAGCATTAGATTTAGAAATTCAAAATTTACCAATTCCTAAAAACCCAATTTGGCTAAATATTGTGGTTAGTGTGCTTAGAATCTATCAGAATAATATTTCTGAACGATTAGGGAATAGGTGTGTTTTTGATCCAAGTTGTTCTCGTTATTCAGAGCTTGCTTTTCGAGAGAAAGGATTTTTAAAAGGTGTAAGGTTAACAGTAAATAGGCTTAGGCGTTGTAAGCCTGAGAACGGAGGAATAGATAAATTAAATTAATCAGATATATTATGCAATACAAAATTGAACAAATAGGAGCTGTATTTTCAAGCAAAGACATTACAAGACTAGAAGGCAGGTTTAATAAATATTCAAAAGAAAACTATAAGTTTCATTCTGTGTTTCAGGTTCAGAAACCTGGATGTTTGGGGATAGGAGCGCCATCCATAACATATCTTGCAGTGTATACTAAGGAATGAAAGGTGTAAGGATGGTAGGTGGATTTTGTATCGAGATGCTGGGTATGTTCTCGATACAAATTCATTCCGAAAAATTAACTCGAACTGACATTTTTGTTTTAATTCTTAATGTTAAATATTTAATTAGACTTGCATTCAAAATTAAACATTGATTAACCAATTACGCAATTACCAAATCAACATTCGTAATATATGCAAGTTGTCTAGAGTGTTAAGGCAGTAGAGCTTTACAAGCGAAGAACACCTAAATTTAGAATTTTGTACCTTTGAATAAAGCTTATCAAAATGAATTTAGAAGCTAGAAAAATAGAATTTGTTCAGGAATTTTTAAAACTTCAAAGTGAAGAAGTAGTTTCTTGTCTTGAAAAACTATTAAAAAAAGCATCAGAAGAGTTCTTGGAGCCAATCACAGAAGATGAATTGAATAAACGTATTGATCAGTCAGAATCTGACTTTCTGAATAACAAATTTAAAAGCAGTGCAGCGCTTTTAGATAAATATAGTTAATGAGTTTGAACATCATATGGTCTGAATTTGCGGAAATACAACTTGATAAAATCTTTGAATACTACAAAAATAAAGCAAGTAAAAGAGTGGCAAAAAACATCCTAAAAGAGATCATTAATGAACCAAATAGGTTGATCAATAATCCACATATTGGACAAAAAGTAGCTTTACTTAAAGAGCGAAAAATTAAATATAGATACTTAATTTTCAAAAATTACAAACTGGTTTATTCTGTTGATAAAGAAAATATTAAAATAGCAGATGTTTTTGATACCCGACAGTACCCACAAAAAATAAAACGTACAAAATAAAATCAAGTTGTTAGCCGTCTTAATAGGTTGTACTGTATGTCTCATTGAGTGAAATTGTGAAGAGCAACGGAGCAATTTAGTATCGAGATGCAGAGCTGTTCTCGATACAGATTCTTTTTCATTGTCATTACAAAGAACCCACTCGAACTGACATTTGGGTGTCTGATTAAACATTGATTCTACAATTAACCGATTACACAAACAACCGATTCAACAGTTTTAAAAAGAGCAAAGACCGCTTCGCTGCTAGAAACAAGACGCAAGACTAATTATTAATGCTAAGTTTTAAATGCTTAATTGAGTTTGCATTCAACATTAAGCATTCAAAATTAAACATTGATTCTACAATTAACCGATTACACAAATAACCGATTCAACAGTTTTAAAAAGAACAAAGATCGCTTCGCTGCTAGAGGTAAGAAATAAGACTAATTATTAGTATTATCTACTTAATATATTTTAGTTAGTAAGTATCCAAAGCTCTACTTCTTCAGAAGAGCGCCAATGCTGATCTCTTTTTGTTTTGTCAGAAGCAGCTTTCACTGCTCTTGTTAAGCGTTTTTCTAGTTTAAACCTTCCACCTTCTGCTAATTCCTTTTCTATCGGGTGGTCTTTTGTAACATTGGTTAGTTGTGCCAAATTAGAGAATATTACAACTAGCTTGCCATCTGGCAGCAACCTTTTTTTCGCTTCAGCAAAAAACTCAGGAAATAGGGTGTTGTTATAATAGATGGCGGTGTCGTTGCTATTTGTGTTCTTAGGTTCTGGTAGCCATGGCGGGTTAAAAACAATCAATTCGGTTTGCTTTTCCCACTTGGCAAAAAGATGTCCAGATGCTAATTCTACTTTTCTAGATAGCTTGGTGTCTCCCATAAATTCGGTAAGGCCTACAATAGCATTTGCATTGGTATCGGTACCAAAAACTTTCTGGAAACCATGTTTTACAAGTTGAAAAGCAAGTACACCACTTCCGATTCCGATATCTATTGCAGATTTTTTAGGCCCTTGATAGCGTTTCAACCAATTGTCAAAAAGTATCAAATGGTCAAAACGTGTTGGGAAATAAACCCCGTAATATGGGTGTATCTTGTTACGTAATACAGGAGTAGTAATTCCATTCTGATACCATTGCCAAGCACTATTAAGCCCTTGAATCTGTGGAAAAGACAATAGAAAATCAGGAGTTTCTGGATATAACTTTTCTAACCAACCAATTGCAGGTGCTTTTTTTACGTTTAGTTTATGGTCTGTAATCTCTATGAGTATGCGGTTTGATAATTTATGATATTCAGCCCTATATTCTCGTTGTTCCTTAAAAGATTTGTTTTTAAACTTTCTATTTAGGTGTATTTGCAGCTCTTTTAAGAGGAGTAAACCATTGGCATAAAATGCTGTAATCAATACAGATTTTCCAGCTTCTAATGCTTTTATGGTTGGTTTAATAGCGGTTGCCTGACTAAACACTTCTAGTTGTTTTTCTGCTGTAATAGGTGCTGGTTTGTTTATCTCTGTACTCATCAAATGTTTTGTTTTGTAGAAAAAAGCGTAATTACATTATTGCTGTAATAGTATAAATACGTTTTCTAAATATGTTTGTACGCTATACTATTTTTAGTAGCGATTCTTAATTCTTAGTGTTTAATCTTTAATGTATAATTAGACTTGGATTCAATATTTAAGATAGCTTTACAGCTGTCTTAATACATAGTACTTACTACTTTATACTTATTTTCACTTTTCTTGTTCATCAGGAACAACAACAGCCTTCTTTTTCTTTTTATAAAAAGGAATCATATAGGTAACGGTATAGTTGATGGAAGCACCAAACTTACTACCGGTAGTTACTTTTTGAAACCCAGGAATGTATAGGTTACTAAAGTTATTGGCTTCTTTATTGCTTATCAAATAGTTAATCCTAGCACTAGCACCAAGGTATATATTTGCAAAAAGCTCTGCTTTAAGGCCTATAACTACTTCTAGCCAACTAGCATTAAGCCCTGAAAATTCACCAAGCTGCGCGGTACGTGCTGCCGCTTGCTCTTCGGTATGGAAATAGGTATTAGAATTAAAAGGTTTGTAGCTGTTAAGTGTTTGCGAAAAAGTACCAAAACCATAACGCAAGCCCATATGGATAGCATTTTCCATTCCATACCAGTTCTGATACATATTATAATCAAAACCTACTTTTGCATAGCTACCAGAGGTGGTGTAGTTATAAAGGTCTTCGTCCGAAGTTCTTTTTTCATTACCAAGTTCGGCAGCAATATAATATTTGTTAGAGATTCTATAATCACCAACAATTTCAAAGCCAGTGTAGTTGTCGTCAAACAATGCCCTTAACGGTTTGCTAAGGTCTAGCCCAACTCTAAGTCCATAACTCTGTTTGTAAACTACAGAATCTTTTTGCTGCTCATCTTGCGAAAAAACTAGCGCAGCACAAAGTATAAATAAGGTACTAATGGTATATTTTAACATGAGCTGCAATTTGGTTTTCTACGGTGGTATTTACAATTTCTATACTATCAATCCAGTTGTCTGGGCTATCAGCAAAAGTAGTGCTTAGGGCTGTGTATGTGGTAATATAACCACAGGCTCTAGATACAAAAGTCTCTTTGGTAGTATAGTTAAATACAACTACGTCTTTGTTTTCTGGCTTGGCAGCATCTTCCGAAGCTGTGTTTTCTACCAATGTAAAACTAATATTGTCTTGTATGGTAAGTAACGGCACAGCTATAGAGTCAGTTTTTGCAATAGGAAGCAGTGTAGTTTTGTCTTCGGCTGTTGCTGATAGGCCTTCTACTGCTTTTGCTAGAGTGTGGTCGTCCTTATCGTAAAAGGTAATTATCATAAGCGGAGTATCGCCTTCCACACAGATATCATCTTTTTCGCAACTATAAAAATAGGCGGTTGCGATAAGGATTGTAAGTGCAAGCAGTATTTTTTTCATACATTTTTATTGTTTGTTAGACGCTGATATCGTTCTTATCTTTTTTCAAGTAAAACTACATTTTCAGAATGGTGAGTCTGCGGAAACATATCTACAGCCTGTGTTTTTGTAACCTTATATATAGCATCCATTAAGGCAAGGTCTCTTGCTTGGGTGGCACTATTGCAACTTACATAAACCACTTTGTTGGGCGCAATATTAAGAATCTGTTGTACCACATCTGCATGCATACCATCTCTTGGTGGATCGGTAATAATAACATCTGGCACCCCATGAGTATTAATAAAATCTTGATTGAATACTTTTTTCATATCTCCAACATAGAATTCTACATTGTCAATCTGGTTACGTACAGCATTAGCTTTAGCATCGGCAATAGCTTCTGGAACAGATTCTACTCCAATTACTTTTTTTGCTTTTTTGGCAACAAACTGTGCTATAGTTCCAGTACCTGTGTATAAGTCATAAACCAACTCGTCTCCCGATAGGTTAGCAAAATCTCTAGTTATTTTATACAATTCGTAAGCTTGCTCAGAATTGGTTTGGTAGAAAGACTTGGCATTAATCTTAAACTTTAAGCCTTCCATTTCTTCAAATATATGGTCTCTACCATTAAAGCATACAATTTCCTGATCGTAGATAGTATCGTTTTGCTTTTGATTGATTACATAAAGCAATGCGGTAATTTCTGGGAATGTTTCTTTAAGGTGATTTAAAAGTAACTCTCTTTTTTCAGTATCGTTTTCAAAAAACTGTACCAATACCATAATCTCCCCAGTAGAGCTGGTACGAATCATAAGTGTTCGTAACATCCCATGCTGGTTTCTAGGATTAAAAAAGGTGATTTCGTTAGCGGTAGCAAATTCTTTTGTTGCTAGTCTAATTGCATTAGAAGGATCTGCCTGTAGGTGACATTTTTTAATATCTAGTATCTTATCCCACATGCCAGGAATATGAAAGCCTAAAGCATTTTTATCATCAATATTGGTATCGCTATTAATTTCGTCTAAGGTTAACCAACGGCTATCACTAAACGAAAACTCCATCTTATTCCTGTAGAGGTACTGCTTTTCAGAACCTAAAATAGGTGTAACTTCAGGTAGTTCTATATGTCCAATTCGGGTAAGATTATTGGTAATTTCTTTTTGCTTGTAAAACAACTGATGCTCATAGCCCATATTCTGCCATTTGCAACCACCACAGGTTCCAAAATGTTCACATTTAGGAGAGGTACGTTTATCAGATTCTTTATGGATTATAGTTGCTTTTCCTTCGTAATACGATTTTCTTTTTTTAAATGTTTGCACATCTACAACATCTCCGGGTACAGCATTAGGCATAAAAATAACCCTTCCATCTGGCGCTTTGCCAACTGTTTTACCTTTGGTAGCAGTATCAAATACTTCTACATTGGTAAATACAACTTTTGCTTTCTTAGTTCTTGACATGCTGCAAAAATAGTAATCGGTATGTAATATTAAGCCCGACAATTAAATTATCTTTAATAAAGTTTAGTTAAAAATGAACCTTTTTAGTTTTTCTACGTCTTTAGTATAGTTATCAGTATGAAAAAAAAGACAAAAATATCGGATGCATGGTTGGTAGACAGCTATACAAACGGACATCAGAAAGCGTTAGCAGTATTGGTAAAACGATGGCATGTTTCCTTTTGTGAACAGGCATATTACTATACCAAAGATAAAGATGTGGCTAAAGATATAGCTCAGGATAGTTGGACGGTAATCATGGCTAAACTGAACACTATAAAAGATGCTGATAAATTTGGCGCATGGGGAAAAGCTATTGTGAGCAGAAAAGCTATTGATTGGTTTAATCAACAAAAAAAAACGGCACAACATTTAGATGCGTACAGGCAAGAAGAAGCAATATTAACCTCAGTTGTAGCATCTAATAAAGAGCAAGAATTACAAAAACTGAATGAAGCAATAGTGAAATTACCAGTAAAACAGCAGCAGGTATTGCGTTTGTTTTATAGAGAAAGCTATACGCTAAAGGAAATGGCAGAAATTTTGGAAGTATCTGCAGGTACTGTAAAATCTAGACTGTTTAATGCTAGAGAAAAAATAAAAACAATAATAACCAGCGACTAATATTTTGGTTGTGGTATAAAACATAGAAATTATGAGTAAAGATTTTGAAAAAATAGACGAATTAATAAAAGAGGCATTAACACAAGAAGAAGCTAAGTTTTATGATAAGTTAGATGAGCAAGGATTGTTTCATAAAATGAAGGGTGTATTTATGGGCAAACTTGGCTGGTTGGTTGCAATAATGAATATTATGCACTTGCTGGTTTTTGGAGTATTTGTGTATTGCTGTATTCAGTTTTTTGAAGTAGAAGAGGTCAATATGCTTATTAAATGGGGTTTTGGATGTATGGCGTGTTTGGTGGCTATGAGTATGATGAAAATGTTTACCTGGATGCAGATGGATAAGAATAGTATTATTAGAGAATTAAAACGATTAGAGCTTCAGGTGTCTACACTATCATCAAAAGATAAAGACTAAAAAAACTAAATTCGAGCTCAAAAGAATTATTTTGATTTCGACACAAAATTCTTTCATAGTTTCATTCAGGCTGGCATGGTTTTTATCGAAGCACTGTCAAATCGAGTGATTTTCGATAGAAAATTGTATAGAGATTCAGTCATCTAGTATTATTGTGCTTGTATTGAGCTGAGGTTAAAAATGCTTTGTTTTTCTGAAATTCGCATAACAGCGTATTATTTTGTAAATTGCGCTTTCGACAAGGACCTAAAAACAACTTTGTTGAGTACTACATTTTGGATGATTTCTCTCCATAAGAAGGAATAGCTTAAGTTTTATTTTTAAATAATTTGTTTTATGTCAGTTTTAGAGAAGTTAACATCTGAGGATGCAATTGCTTTAGAAGGAAAGTATGGTGCGCACAATTACCATCCATTACCTGTAGTATTAACTAAAGGAGAAGGAGTATATGTCTGGGATGTAGAGGGTAAGAAGTATTATGATTTTCTTTCTGCATATTCAGCAGTAAATCAGGGACATTGTCATCCAGCTATTGTTGATGCAATGGTAAGTCAGGCAAAACAGTTGACCTTAACATCAAGAGCTTTTTATAATGATGTTTTAGGACAGTACGAAAAATATGTAACAGAATTTTTTGGTTTCGATAAAGTATTGCCAATGAATACAGGTGCTGAAGCAGTAGAAACTGCATTAAAGCTTTGTAGAAAATGGGCATATGAGAAAAAAGGAATTGCAGAGAACGAAGCAGAAATTGTAGTTTGTAAAGATAACTTCCATGGAAGAACTACTACTATCATTTCTTTTTCTAATGACCCTGTAGCAAGAAAGAATTTTGGACCATTTACTAATGGTTTTATAAAAATTGATTACGATAATTTAGAAGCTTTAGAAGATACATTGGCTAATAATGCTAATATAGCAGGATTTTTGGTAGAACCAATACAAGGTGAAGCTGGAGTTTATGTGCCTTCTGAAGGATATTTGTCTAAAGCAAAAGCAATTTGTAAAAAATACAATGTGTTGTTTATTGCTGATGAGGTACAAACAGGAATCGCAAGAACTGGAAAAATATTGGCTGTTGATCACGAAAATGTAAAACCAGATGTATTAATCCTTGGTAAAGCGTTAAGTGGTGGAGCGTATCCAGTATCTGCAGTATTAGCAGATGATGCTATTATGGAAGTTATTCAGCCTGGTAACCACGGAAGTACTTTTGGAGGGAATCCTGTTGCTGCTGCTGTTGCAATTGCTGCCTTAGAGGTTGTTAAAGATGAGAAGTTAGCAGAAAATGCTGAAGCACTTGGACAATTGTTTAGAACAGAATTAGATGTGTATATTAAAGATAGTGCACTAGTAAGTTTGGTAAGAGGTAAAGGATTGTTAAATGCTATAGTTATTAATGATGATGAAGAAAGCGAAACTGCTTGGAACATCTGTGTAGCATTAAAAGAGAATGGTCTTTTAGCAAAACCTACTCATGGTAACATTATTCGTTTTGCACCACCATTGGTAATGACTAAAGAGCAGTTGTTAGACTGTGTAAGTATTATTATCAAAACACTAAAACAGTTTGAAGATTAAATAGTGTCGCTATTAATCTTATTTAAATAAAAAATCCCCATCAACATTATTGTTGATGGGGATTTTGTTTTAATGGCTATAATTGCCATTGGATAGTAGCGCAATTAGCGCTCCAATGTATATGATACCAAAGATAAACCCAATTATAGAAAGAACTATTCCGATAATGGATAACGTACGTCCTGTGGTTACATTATTGTATCCTTCATAAAGCTCAGGGTCTGCCATATGTAATTCTTTTGCAGTCTTAGCCTGTATTAGTCCTATGATGCTGAAAATAATAGCAAAAGGGCCACAGCACACAAAAAATGTTGCTACAGAAAGGATTCCCATTGTAAGTACCGATCCTGATTTTGGTAGTGTTTCTTTCATCTGTTTATTATTGTAGTAATTCTTCCATTCTTTCTTTCATAAGCTCTTGATCTTGCATAGCTTCCCATCCAAACATCATAACAGCAAATATTACAAAAGCAATCATTATAAGAGTTAGAACTAAACCTACAATTGCAAGAATACGACTGGTTTTTATAGTTTGTACATTAGAGTATAACTCTGGGTTTTCTGCATAAACTTTTAATGCTTTTTGCGCCAATATTAAGGCCGTAATACTTGTAATAAGTCCTACAGAACCATAAAATACACAACATGTTAAAATAGATGCGATACTCAGAACTAATATTAATGTAGAATTCGGTAGTTTTTGTTGTTCCATAATGGATGATTTAGTGAATTAATTTTTGAATGAAATTTATTATAATGATTCCCAAATTTAAAAATATTAGGGCTAAAGTTATTTTACTAGAGTGTTTTATTTTAACAAAATTATCAATACCTAAAAAAACAAATAGTAGAATTAGCGTATAAATAGCTGGATACATTTTAAGAGCAGCCACAAATTCTCCTTTAAAAATAAGGGCTATAGCTCTTTGTATACCACATCCAGGGCAGTCAACCCCAAACATTTTTTTGTTTAGGCAAGGAAGCATGTAATCTTCTATATGTGTTAAAATAACAGTTGCAAACATGAATGGAAAGGGATAATTCTTTAAAAACGAAAAATACTACTATTTTTGCCGTATTAAAAGTAAAAATATAAAAAACACAAGAACATTAGTTTTAAAAGATGTTATTGTGATAAAAATATAGAGACATGAAAACCAAGCGTATTATTTATTTCCTATGTATTGTTGCAGGAGCAATTGTACTTGGAATTTCACAATTTGTAGTGCAAGAAGAGTATTATTTAAGCGTTGGTTTTATATTACTGATGTTTGGTATATATAATACTTCAAAAGTATGGTCTATTGGTGCTGGTAATAACAATCAGGAGCAAGATAATAATATAGAAGGATGAGTTTTACTGTAGGAGATAGGGTAGAGGCTTTAGATGAAGATATTAGAGGAATAGTAGTCGGCGTATCTGGAGATCTGGTAACAATAGAAGATCTAGATGGTTTTCCCTTACAATATAGCGCAAAAGAGCTTATTCTGGAAGCAAAAGATTCAGAAATTCGGGTAACTAGTTTTGAGGTTGCTCAGGTGAAATCTGAAAAGGAGCAAAAGAAAAGAAAACAGGTTATTGTAAAGTCAAAAGAACGGAATGCTCCCAAGATGGAAGTGGATTTGCATATTAGTAAATTGGTGAAGTCTTATAAGGGAATGTCTAATTATGATATGTTAAACCTACAATTAGAAACCGCTAAACGCCAATTGGATTTTGCAATGAGCAAGCGCATTCAAAAAATAGTTTTTATCCATGGAGTAGGAGAAGGTGTGCTTAAAATAGAATTGGAATACTTATTTAAGCGTTACGAGAACCTTAAGTTTTATGCTGCTGATTATCAGAAATATGGTTCTGGAGCTACTGAAGTATATGTTTTTCAGAATTGATACTAAATATTTTTTCTAAATAAGATAAACTTATGGAGTGGTAGGTGCTGTTGTTGTAACTGATCCGAAATCTGACGTTGTTAAATCTGTAATTCGCTCCCCGTTATCTCTCATAAAAGAGCTGTCCTTTATAGTAATAGTATGGGTAAAAGTATTGGCTTCTGTACCTGTAACAGTTGTTATTGTTACTGTTCCAGAAAGCGCTGTTATTTCTTCTAAAACAGAAGGTGTGCTAGGTGGAATAGTACTGCAGAAATAAGTACTGCTAATCTTGTCTGAAAACACACGGTAAATTAGTTCAGAACCACTATCCAAACTACTTGTAATTGTTTCCGTAGAAACTACATTTTCTAGTAAACCAGCTTCTAAAGTAAGGATTAAAGCTTCTTTTTCGTTAAGTTTAAAAAATATTGTCGTGTCTACAGTAGCGGTATCACAATTTTCTATTGTTGCGCTATCAAAATCTATAGTTTCTATGGTTAAATCTCCATCATCACAAGAAAAGATTAAGAAAAGACTAAAAAAAGCTAAAATATATTTCATCAATGGGTGTTTCTAGAGGCAAATGTAACAGAATTGAAGGTTTATATTAATATTGTAGGTCATAAATTTTATTTAAATTATTTTTGATCGCTAGGAAATAACTGTTTTATACTTTTCTTTAATCCTTTATCATGAAGCTAATTCTCTAAGGCAGCCATGATATTAAATTGATTTTCGAAAGTATAGCTCTTACCTTTGAATTGAGGTCGTGGATTTTGGGAAATTATATCATAAACAGACTTCTTTTTAGCTCAAAATAAGCAATTAATAATAGTATATGAAAAACATATATTTTGACAATGCAGCAACTACTCAAATAAGAAAAGAGGTTGTAACAGATATGAAAGAGGTATTGGGGGAATTCTATGGAAATCCTTCTTCTACTCATGGTTTTGGAAGGGTTGTAAAATCTAAGGTGGAGCAAGCAAGAAAAACTATTGCAAAATATCTAAATGCCCATCCTTCTGAGATTATATTTACTTCTGGAGGAACAGAGGCTGATAATATGATATTAAGAAGTGCCGTTAGAGATTTAGATGTCAAAACCATAATAACATCAAAGATAGAGCATCATGCGGTGTTGCATACAGTAGAAGAATTAGAAAAGCAATACGGAATAACGCTTCATTATGTAGAGCTTCTTGCTTGTGGAACACCAGATATAAAGCATTTAGAGAGTTTATTAAAAACAAGTTCAGGAAAAGTATTGGTAAGTTTAATGGATATTAATAATGAGGTGGGAAATAAGTTGCCTTTAAATGATGTCGCAAATTTATGTAAACAATACAATGCTTTTTTTCATTCCGATACCGTACAATCTGTTGGGCATTATAAAATTGATATACAAGAAACTCCAATAGATTTTATGGTAGCTGCTGCCCATAAGTTTCATGGGCCTAAAGGTATTGGCTTTGCTTTTATTAGAAGAAATAGTGGCTTAAAACCATTAATTTTTGGAGGAAGTCAAGAGCGCGGTTTTAGGGCAGGTACAGAATCTGTCCATAATATTGTAGGCATGGAAACTGCACTCAAAATGGCGTATGATAATTTGGAAAAAGAAAGCAGTTACATAAAAGATCTTAAGGCATATTTTATAAAAGAGTTGAGTAAAGCTGTACCTAAAGTTAAATTTAATGGTAGTTCTGGTGATTTAGAAAAAAGCACGTATACCCTTATAAATGTATGTTTGCCTTTTACTCCTGAAAAGGCGTTGATATTACTTTTTCATTTAGATATTAACGGTATTGCATGTTCACGTGGAAGTGCTTGCCAGTCAGGGAGTAGTAAAGGATCTCATGTATTATCCGAAATTTTATCAGAAGAAGAGTTAGATTACCCTTCTTTGCGCTTTTCTTTTTCAATATATAATACCAATGAGGAAATTGATTATACAGTAAAAGTGCTGAAAGATTTTTTAGAAAGTTAAATTGTTTTTATCAGGGAAAACCCTGAGTAAAAAAAGGTTAGGGTATTCATGGTAATTTTACTTCGGAGTTGATTTTGCCAAAAATAGTGGGTATTTTTATAATCTCTAAAGTAAAGCTAAATATAGAATAGCTTACAAATTTTAGAAAGTGATGTAGAGATTATGAAAATGAAATACTTTCTTATTATTGTCTTTTTTGTGGCGTCTTATAGTCATGTAGAGGCGGTTGTTGTTAAGAAAAAAGATTCAATTTTAGAAAAAACGGCATTCGAAAAATATAAAATTGCAATAACCACTAGTGATGCGTATAAAAAAGAGTATGCTTTTGAAGAGGCGGTAAAGTATGTGAAATTAGCGATTGTCTTTGCAAATCAGTTGAGTGATGTTGAAAAAGGAGAATCGTGTTTCCAATATGCATCTTTACTAAAGCACCAAGGAAATCTTTATCTGGCTAGTAGTTTTTTCTTTAAAACAATTAATTATTTAGAAGACGATAACCCTAAATATATCGCATCCTATTTTCAATTAGCAAAGATATTTACAATTATAGAACAGCATGATAAGGCTTTGGATTATTATACTAAAGCAATTTTCTATGCTGATAATATTGATGCAAAAATAAAAAGTGCTCAAATAAGAGCCAATAGAGTTTGGACTTATATTTATTTAGATGATTATAAAACGGTTTTTAGAGAGCTAGAAGAATTGTCTGTTTTGGATAAAGAGCTGTTGGCTGCATCACCCGATCGAATTGTTAATGAAATAGAATATTGTATTGCTACCGGTTACTCTCGGTATAGTATACATAAAAATAAATACAAGGAGTCCATTGCCTACTTAAATTCAATAAAAAAACAAAAGAGACCAACATATAGTAGTGGTTTGGATTATTTTAAAGGGATAAGTTATTTCGGAATAAAGGATTATGGAAAGAGCAGTTATTATCTTCATCGTTCATTAAAGGTATATAAAAAAGTTAATTATCCTGTTGGTGTATCCGATTGTTACGAACAGCTGTACTTGCTTTATGATAAAATAAGTGAAGTTGATAGTGCGTATTACTATCTTAAGAAATTTCAGGATTTAAAGAAAAAAAACCTTGATGAATCAATCTTAACAAAAACAAAATTTGTTAATGCTAAGTTTGAGTCCGAAGAAAAGGATAAGCAAATTGCACAAAAAAACCTTAAAATTGAAAAAGAAAAATATACAAACATTGTATTGCTTGGAGTAGGTCTTTTTTTGCTTGTTTTATTGATAGTGGTGCTTCTTTATTTTAGGCAAAAACAAAAAATAAAAAATCAAGAAATAGAAAAATTAAAATTCGCTAATAAAGTAGCAAAATTAGATGCTATTATTGAGGGAGAAGAAAAAGAAAGAACAAGAATAGCAGAAAGCTTACACGAAGATATTAATGGGGATTTGGCAGCGATAAAATATAAAATGTCTGTTATTGATGTTTCGGGTTTAGGAGATAAAGAAATAAACGATTTGCAGGGTTTGATTAAGGTTTTAGATAGGTCTATTGTAAAAGTAAGACTTGCATCTTATAGTTTGGTACCTTCCTCATTGCAAAAATTTAATATAATAGAAGCTGTAAAACAGTATTGTAATCGATTTTCAGAAGCGTTTACAGTAGTTTTTCAGTTTTACGGAGATATACCTAGTTTTTCTACCAAGCATGAAACTATTATTTATAGAATTACACAAGAGCTTATTGATAATATTGTTAAGCACTCTGGAGGGGCTACAATTTTGGTTCAAATCATCAACAATAAAGAAAACTTTGCTATTACAGTAGAGGATGATGGAGTTGGCTATGATGTAAAAAAAGTAGAAACAGGTATAGGCTTACAAAATATAAAGATAAGATTAGAGCTACTTAAAGAAGATTTTAATATAGAATATGATGTGGAATCTGGAAAACAAGGAACTACGGTAACATTTTCGGTAGAATATTAAGCTAGTTGTTTTTTTTGTTCTTTTTTTCCTTGTCGTAAGGGAATTTACGAGATGCTTTTTTCATCATAGCTTCAATCATTGTCTCGGTGTTTTTTCCTAGTTTTCGATTGATCTCTTTTTCGTATTTCCAAATTAGTTTGCTAGTGCTTCCATCACTAATTTTAACTGCAATTCGTCCAAAATTACTTTTACCCAAGAAAAAATCCATAACATTAAATGAATCTGGAACCCCTTTAGATAGTAATACATTAATGCTTATGTTTCCGTTAATAATTGCATCAACTTTTAGTATTTTACACAGCTGCTTTGCGGTGTAGATATCAAGGTTGTTATAGTCAATATCATTTTGTGCTAATATGGCATTAGTATCGTGAGTGTTCTGGAAATCAATATTGAACTTTTTTCTTTTTTTTCTTTTTAAAAAGTAATTTTCTAGTGCGTTTTGTACTGCATAACCTTCTTTCTGTTCTAAATCGGTTAATTGTTTGTTACTAAGTTCCTTTTGCTTCTTTAGTTTTAGACTGGTAAAAAAAGGGAGTATAGCAATTACTTTGTGCTCTTTACTTAAAGTTTCAAATTTATCACTTTTGTAAATGAATTTTTGAGCAGTACTGGTGTAAGTAAATGTTATAAGTGAAAAAATGATTAAAAAATACTTCATATTCGAGAGTTAGCGTTGAAATTGGCTTTTCATTAGTACAAAACTATTAAAAAAAGAGGCTGTTTTGAAACTTAATTATAAGGATTCTACTTTTTTCTAGTGAAACTATCGGTAAATGTGTAGCTATTACCAACATTATCGGTTACAGTTATGCTAAGATCAAACTTTTTTGAAGTAGATTTTAGGTCTTCAAAATTGTAGGTTAACGTTTTTGTTTTTGGTTCGTACTCCAACAAAATCCATTTTCCATTAAGAGACGCTGTATAATTGCTAATACCACTATGAATATCCTGTATGGTGAACTTTAGGTATTTATAGTTGTTAAGTTTTTTTCCGCTAGTATAATTTTTAGGAACAAGAGTAGGAGCAATAGTGTCTTTTGCTATAAGATAGGTTCCTAAGTTTTTTGTTCTTGTAGTAAAGGTGTTTTCTCTTTTATAAGTACTTTCATATGCAACTTTACCTTTTCCTATGATACGTCCTATATATAGTTTTTGCTGCTCTTCTTTACTGTATTTTGAGACGTCAAAACTTATGGTGAACTTTTTGTGTACTCCAGTTCTAAAATTATGAATAGTAATAGTATCGTTTTTATCTTTTAAATTGGCATAGAAATTCTTATAAAATGTATTTGCCGGAAAGTATATTTTTGCAACTCCTAAATTGTAATTGTTTGGTTTTTTTGCATAGATATAGTAGTCGGTTTCTTTTATCTTCTTTTTAATTGTAATAGGTTGTTTTTTGTACTGTACTGGTATTGTTACTTTAGTTTTGTTTCCTGCTAAATCTTTAATCGTAATTAAAACAGAGTATCTCAGTCCTTTTTTTATGGTAATAATTCCTTTGTCTATTTGTTTTTTATAAATACTAAGTGGGTTGTTGGGAGTGATAAAACATTTTTGAATGCGCTGCCTTGTAGCTGCATAATGCTCAAAGTCTATAAAAGTATTAATGTATCTACTTTCATAAAAAGCAAATGTTTCCAAGTTGTAATTAAGATGTGTTGTCCCATTTACGCTTAGACTTACCTCATAAACACCATTTTTGTTCGCTGCTAAATCTTGTCTGTCTATGGCTTCAATTCCAAATCCTATTTTACCACTTGCATAGATCTTATCAGCAATATAGCTACCATTTTTTTGACGACGAATATTGAGCTGCAATTTCTTGTTGGATTTGTTTATTTGTGAGTTATTTCCAATAGCATATCCAAAAACAGCACTTAGCATTGGTGGTTCATGATCCTTAACCTTATATCCAAAAAGCAAAGGATTTATAGGCCTTTCTGTTGCTGTATTTCTAATTTCAAAGTGCAAATGTGGCCCACCAGAGCTGCCCGAATTACCGCTTATAGCAATAAGATCACCTTTTTTTACAGGAAGTTCTCCATGATTAGGAAATACTTCTACTTCATATGATTTTTTTTGATATTGGATCTTTTTTATGTAGGCTTCTAGTTTAGGAGAAAATTTTTGCAAATGTGCATATACAGATGTGTATCCATTTGGATGCGCAACATATATTACTTTACCAAATCCCCAAAGAGATACTTTTATACGGGTAATAATTCCGTCTTCAATACTATTGATGCTAAGTCCTTCTCTATGCTGTGTCTTGATGTCAATTCCAGAATGAAAATGGTTAGACCTTAATTCTCCAAAGGTTCCTGATAAAATCAATGGAATTGATAATGGTCTTTTAAAATTGGTACTATCGTAAGCAGTTTGTGCTTTTACGAAGAAAGATATTAGAAATAAAGTGCTAAAAAATAGAAATCTCATAAGTGTATTTATACTGGCTAGCGAATGTAGCAATAGACTTTAAAACTAAAAAGTTAAAGTGTTAAAAAATGTTTTATAAATCCTTAAAGCTACGTTTATCGGAAAAAAAGAGAAAAAAGTATTGCGAAGTAACTTCAGGAATCTTAACTTTGTAAAGATAGCAATGATGCTTTGCAGGATGAGTGAATTGATAGGGGTTATAAATTCTTTAGAAAATAAGGTAAGTAAACTACTTCAAAAGTTAGCAGTAGTTAGCCAAGAAAACGTTAAGCTTGTAGAAGAATTAAGAGGTTCTCAAGAAGATACTAAAGGATTAGAAACCGAGCTCGTTAAATGGGAGGAGAAATACAATTCATTAAAAGTGGCAAGCACTATGCTTGGTAGCAGTAACAATAATAAAACAGAAGCTAAACTAAAAATAAATACCTTGATCAGGGAACTAGATTATTGTATTTCTCAGCTTTCTGAATAATGTTCTAGATAAATGGAGGAAAAGCTCAAGATTAAGCTTTCAATTGCTGATAGGGTTTATCCCTTAACTGTTAGTCCAGGCCAAGAAGAAGGGTTAAGACGCGCAGCTAAACAAATTGAAGAGCTTATTAAAAAATATGAAATGAGCTATGCGGTGAGAGATAAGCAAGATGTTTTGGCAATGTGTGCCTTACAATTTGCTTCTAAGATAGAGCAAGGTTCTATAGATACAAGAGACGAAGATGTTGAAGCAAAAGAACGTTTGGAAGCGTTAAATCAATTTTTAGCAAAACAGCTTAGTTTATAAAATATGTTCTTTTAAATAAGATTAAAGTTACTGCCCATATTGGTAATATTTTTTTGACGAACTCAACATTAAACATTTGAAAAGGGTGAGTTTAAGTTGTAAAAGCAAGCCGTCTCGATAGCGGATCCTTGAGCAATTTGTTAGCCCTAAACCTGTCTATCAGGAGTTTGTACAAAACGTGTTCCAGTGTGGGCTTTTTTATTAAATATAGATTTTGAAATGGATACGAATACCACAATGATTATAATAGGAGTTGGTTGCTTAATTTTCGGCTTTGCTCTTGCAAAAATTTTAGAACGCGGAAAGGCTTCTAAAACAATAGGAAACGCTAAAAAAGAAGCCACTTCTGTTTTGAAAGAAGCAAAGAAAGAGGGGGAAAATATTAAAAAAGATAAGATCTTTCAGGCTAAAGAGAAATTCCTAGAGCTAAAAGCAGAACATGAGAAAGTTATTAATAGCAAGGATAGAAAAATAGGAGAAGCAGAAAAAAGAACTAGAGATAAGGAATCTCAGGTGTCTAGTGAACTTTCTAAAAACAAAAAATTAACACAGTCTCTTGATGATAAGATTAAAAGTGCTAATCATAAAGAAGAAATTTTAACAAAAAAGAAGTCAGAATTAGATAAGTTGCATAACAATCAAGTGAAGCAGCTAGAGGTTATTTCTGGGCTTTCTGCTGAAGATGCAAAAGGACAGTTGTTTGAATCTTTAAAGGATAAAGCAAAGACTGATGCAATGGCTTATGTACAAAATACTGTAGAAGAGGCAAAATTAACAGCGCAACAAGAAGCTAAAAAAATAATTCTAAATACCATACAGCGTATAGGTACAGAAGAGGCAATAGACAATTGTGTTTCTGTATTTAATTTAGAGTCAGATGACGTTAAAGGACGTATTATCGGTAGAGAAGGACGTAATATTAGAGCAATTGAAGCAGCTACAGGAGTAGAAATTATAGTAGATGATACTCCAGAAGCTATTATTCTTTCTTGTTTTGATTCGGTTAGAAGAGAGGTTGCGAGATTATCGCTTCATAAATTGGTTACCGATGGGAGAATCCACCCAGCTCGTATTGAAGAAGTGGTAAAGAAAACAACCAAGCAAATAGAACAAGAAATTATTGAAGTAGGTAAGCGTACCGTTATTGATTTAGGGATTCATGGATTGCATCCAGAATTGATAAAAGCAGTAGGAAGAATGCGTTATAGATCTTCTTATGGACAAAATTTATTGCAACACTCAAGAGAGGTAGCAAAACTTTGTGGTGTAATGGCTGCCGAATTAGGTGTGAATCCTAAATTGGCAAAAAGAGCTGGATTATTGCACGATATAGGAAAGGTTCCTGAAACAGAAACAGAAATGCCACATGCTATCTTAGGAAAAGAATGGGCAGAAAAGTATGGAGAAAAACCAGAAGTATGTAATGCAATTGGTGCTCACCATGATGAAATAGAAATGACAACCTTAATTGCGCCAATAGTACAAGTTTGTGATGCTATTAGTGGAGCACGTCCAGGAGCAAGGAGACAAGTATTAGATTCTTATATACAACGTCTAAAAGATTTGGAAGAAATTGCTTTGGGATATGGAGGAGTGCAAAAAGCATATGCAATACAGGCAGGTAGAGAATTACGTGTTATTGTAGAGAGCGAGAAGGTAAGTGATGATAAAGCATCTCAGTTGTCTTTTGAAATTTCTCAAAAAATACAAACGGATATGACCTATCCTGGTCAGGTTAAAGTAACAGTGATTAGAGAAACTAGAGCGGTAAATATCGCGAAGTAATAATTTATATTTATTGTAATAAGGAAAGGCTGTAACTTGTGTTACGGTCTTTTTTTGTGTAGAAACTCAATTTTTATTGACTAAAGAAGGTGGAGAAGTTGAAGTTTTTGACTGTTATTGTATTTGTGTGAAGGATTGAGACTTTGTTGAAGCGCTCTGCATTTTTTTTGCAGAAACGACTACCGAAAGCTCGACCGAAGGGCAAACCATAAAAGCACCATTCTTAGTAAAGAATGGTGCCTAGTTGTACTATTTTTAGCATTAGTTTAAGGAGTTTGTGGGTTTATTCTCCCCATTTCCAATCCCCACCAATAGTAAGTTTTTCTTTAAGTTTGTTGTCGATCATAAACTGCTTTGTTTTTTCGCTATCCATTTTCTTTGCTGGTAAAACAGCTGCATTAGCTACGCTGTAAAGCATCATAGTTCCAAACCTTGCTGTATTGGTAATATGATCCTTATTTACCAGATCAAAATCGTCACAATCCGAATGGTAGCAGCTGTATATAGAACGATCCAAATTGCTATGAATAGAAAGAATTGGCACGCCTTCTAGCATAAAAGGTTGGTGATCGCTATGGAGTCCTGCTTTGTTGCTGAACTTATTTTTATAGATGCTATCTTGTTGTTGAATAGTTGCACCAAGGGTATTAAAAAAATCTTTGTCGATACTAGCTCCACTTGCATTCATTCCAATTGGGTTTCCAGCCATATCAAGATTCATCATGCATTTTATTTGATCTATAGTGTTATTTTTTACAGCATCAGCAACCATATGTCTTGATCCTAAGAGGCCTTGTTCTTCTCCCATAAACATAACAAATTTTACAGTTCTTTTTGGGCTTAATTTGTTAGCGATAAAAGCTCTAGCGATGTCTATTATTGCAAAAGAGCCTATCCCATTGTCTATAGCACCAGTAGATAAATCCCAAGAATCTAGGTGTCCACCGATAATAATATGTTCATCAGGAAATTCTGTTCCTTTAATTGTAGCGATAACATTTCGCGCTTTTATGAACTCACTTTTATTGGTCATGCTGATGTTGGCAACTGCTGTAGCGGTTTTTAACTTTTCTTTTAATGCTAGTCCATCTTCTTTTCCAATACATACTGCCGGAATTGGAAGAAGAGCACCTGTTACAGAAGCTGTTCCTGTAAGTAATACTCCATTCGGAACCTGATTAAATATTACAATACCTTTAGCGCCATGTTGAATTGCTAAAGCTGCCTTTTCACTTCTGTGTAAGTTTGAGGTTCCTTCTGGACTGCCTTCTAAAACACCAATATACACTAAGGCAATTTTATCTTTTACAGCATTAGGATTTGCCTTGTAGTCCGCATCTAGTCCGTTGCCCATATCTACTATTTCGCCGCTAACATCTGCAGAAACTGGTGAATGACCCAAAGTTACTACTTTGGTATCTTGCCCGTCTATTGTTATTGCTACTTTGTCTCTAGCCCATGATTCTACTTCAAATGGCTGGTAGGCAACATCTGTAAAACCGTATTCTTTAAATTTGTTAAATGCATATTCTTCTGCTTTTGATCCGTTAGTAGATCCGGTAAGTCTATGTCCTATGGTGGAGGTGGCTTCTTTTAGAGAACTGTAGGCTTTGGAGTTGGCTTTAATTTCTGTGTCGATCCTAGCAAATAATTCTGCGGTAGTTTCTGTCTTTTCTTGTTTGCAAGAGCAAATTGCTAGTGCGGCGAAGCATAAAAATGCTATTTTTTTCATGTGATGATAGTTTTTTAGTTGTTTAGAAGATAAATATACAAAAAGGGAGTATGGTGTATTTTATTTTAACATTTATAAATGCAAATAAAAAAGCCTTGCTAGTATGGTTACTTGCAAGGCTTTTGTTATGGTGTTAATGAGTTATTCTTATTGACTCATGGTCATTAGGAACTCATCATTATTTTTTGTTTGCTTGATGCGTTGTTCTATAAACTCCATTGCTTCAACAGGATTCATATCCGTAAGGTATTTACGTAAAATCCACATGCGTTGTATAGTGCTGTCGTCTAATAATATATCGTCTCTACGTGTAGAAGAAGAGATAAGGTCAATTGCAGGGAAGATTCTACGGTTAGAGATTTTACGGTCTAATTGCAGTTCCATGTTTCCTGTTCCTTTGAATTCTTCAAAAATAACTTCGTCCATTTTAGAGCCAGTATCTGTAAGTGCTGTTGCAATAATAGATAGTGATCCTCCATTTTCTATATTACGAGCCGCTCCAAAGAAACGTTTTGGTTTGTGCAATGCATTGGCGTCAATACCTCCACTAAGTACTTTTCCAGATGCTGGTTGTACTGTGTTGTAGGCTCTTGCTAAACGTGTTATAGAGTCAAGCAGGATAACAACATCATGACCACATTCTACAAGTCGTTTTGCTTTTTCTAAAACAATATTTGCTACACGTACATGCTCTATGGCTTCTTTATCAAAAGTAGAAGCTACAACTTCTCCTTGTACATTACGTTGCATATCGGTAACTTCTTCAGGACGTTCGTCTATTAGAAGTATAATCTGATACACTTCTGGATGGCTAGCTGCAATAGCATTGGCAACATCCTTTAGAAGCATTGTTTTACCAGTTTTTGGCTGGGCAACAATCATTCCACGTTGTCCTTTTCCAATAGGAGAAAACAAATCTATAATACGTGTTGATATTGTGCTTCCACGACCAGAAAGATTTAGTTTTTCATCTGGAAAAAGAGGTGTTAAGTGCTCAAAAGAAACTCTGTCTCTTACAATTCTTGGGTCAATACCATTAATTTTACTTACTTTAATAAGCGGAAAATATTTTTCACCTTCTTTAGGTGGACGTACATTTCCTAGAACAGTATCTCCTGTTTTAAGCCCAAATAGACGAATTTGTGATTGTGATACATAGATATCATCAGGAGAAGAAAGGTAATTGTAGTCAGATGAACGTAAAAAACCATATCCATCTTGCATGATGTCTAATACACCTTCACTTTCTATAATGCTATCAAATTCGTAGTCTGGATCTCTATACCTGTTTTTAAGTTCCTTATCGAAGTTTTTATTATTCCTATCCTGTTGTTGATTAGGATTCTTTTTACTGTTTTGGTTTTTGTGTTGAGGAGTTTTATGTTGAGGGGTGCTATTTTTTTGCTGATTAGGATTGTTGCGTTGTGCATTGTCCTTTTGTTGAGGCTTTTTGCTAGCAGTATTTACTTCTGGTTTGCGAGGATTTGGTTTGTTTGGGTTTATTCTAGAGGGAGCTTTTTTGTCAGTAGGAGTATCCGTTTTTTCGTCACTAGGTTTTTTATCGCTAGTTTTTGCTTCACTAGGTTCTGCTTCACTAGTTTTTGTTTCACTAGTTTTTGTTTCGGTTTTAGGATTGTCTTTCTTTTCTGTTTCAAATAAAGTAGGACTCTCTTTCTTATCGGCTTTTACCGCAGTAACCTTTTCTACTTTGGTACGTGCTCGTTTTGCTTTAGGAGCTGCAGTTTCTTTTTTTTCTACCTTTTGTTCTTTTGCAGGAGATTTAGGATTGGCAGCCTGTTGGTCTAAAATTTGATATACTAATTCTAGTTTTTTTAAGGATTTTATCCTCGGGATATGGAGCCCTTTTGCTAATTCCTGTAATTCAGGAAGTTTTTTTGCTTTTAAATCTGAGATTTCGAACATTAAAATTTTTTGATAAAATTAATATGGTATGGGGGTGATGGTGTAATAGTCTGAAAATTAGTTATGAAGTGTGCCTTTTCCCTATGAATTTGGGCTAGCATTTTTAATATAGAGCAATAATACAAATTAATTTTAAAAATGCAAATATTTTTTTGAAAAGAAAAGTCTTATTTTAGCAATCTAGAATCAATTCATATATGATACAGCGTGTACAAACGTTATATTTAACAATTACGGCAATAGTAGCAAGTGTTTTACCGTTATACTTATCCTTGTGGAAGTTAGAAAGTGGTAATGGGGCATTTTTTGCAGCTCAAGATACTGTTATAGCTATTGTTTTTTATGTTGTTGCTGCTTTAGCTTTGTTAGCTATATTTTTATTTAAGAAGAGACAAAACCAGTTTGTGGTAAATAGACTGAATATAATATTGAATGTTTTTTTACTAGGATTTTTCGTTTACCGATCTCTAAATTTATCCGGAGAAATAATTTCTGAGAAGGGTATTGGGATGCTTATTCCTGTATTTTCTATCGTTTTTTTAGTTTTAGCCAATAAAGCTATAAAGAAGGATGAGGATCTTGTGAAATCTGTAGATCGATTACGATAAACCTAACATCTTAGTAGTATTAGTGCGTAAAAGCCCAGGTGGAGATCTGGGCTTTATTTTTTTTGAGAGGTGGAAAGATTATATGTTAAGAAGTAAAAACGAAAGAAAGAGCGTTGTTTTTAGTCTTATACCAATTCTTATTTGAAATGAGCGTAAAAGAAAATAAAGATTTTTTTTCTTTATATGAATAAAAAACACACAAGCATAGCCTTGGCTACGGTTTCTTTTTTTAATGAGATAAAAAGGGAAAAAGAACGTTTTATTGGGCTTGTTTTAAGTAAGAATTGGTATTATTCATTTTACAGCAATTCAATCAATGTCTTTTTTCTAATTCTATAATTTCCATGTTTTTTATTTCAGCTTTATCAATACTAAAGCGTAACATAGTACGAACAGTATGAAAACCATGCTTGCCACATGCCCCAGGATTTAAATGAAGTAAGTTCAGTTTTTTATCCCAGATTACTTTTAAGATGTGAGAATGTCCACATATAAATAATTTTGGAGGGTTCTTTTTTAATTCTTCCCTAATTTTAATGTCGTATTTATTGGGATAACCACCAATATGAGTAATCCATACATCAACATCTTCGCAAAAAAAGCGATTGTTTTCGGGGAATTCTAATCTGCACTTATGATCGTCAATATTACCAAAAACTGCTTTTATTGGTTTTAGTTTTTGTATCGTATCGGTAACTGCTAAATCACCAATATCACCAGCATGCCAAACTTCATCAGCTTGCTTTACATATTTTAGTATTTGATCGTCAATGTAACTATGGGTATCTGAAAGGAGTAAAATGTTGGTCATAAAAAGCTAAAAAAAACAAAAATAAAAGATTGTAAAATATAAAACTTGTAGATTGCGGTATCTTTGTTGTAAAAAACAAAAATAGTACATTAGATTGAGATATTTTTTAGAATTTTCATATCAAGGGCAAGCCTATCATGGATGGCAACGACAACCAGATGTCACAACGGTTCAACAAGTGTTAGAAGAGGCTTTAAGTACGTTGTTGAGAACTACCATCTCTTTGGTTGGAGCAGGAAGAACGGATGCAGGAGTACATGCCAAGCAAATGTATGCGCATTTTGATATTGCGCAAGACTTAGAAGAAACGAAACTTGTATCTAGGTTAAATTCTTTTTTACCAAATGATATTGCAGTAAAAAAGATAATGGCTGTTAAAAATGATTTACATGCTAGATTTAATGCTAATAAGCGTACTTATGAGTATTGGATAGTGCAAGAAAAAAATGTGTTTCTTTCAGATTATGCATTTTATGTTAGACATGATTTGGATGTTGATAAGATGAATAGTGCAGCCAGTTTGCTTTTAAAACACAATAATTTTCAGTGTTTTTCTAAAACAAATACAGATGTAAAAACATTTTTGTGCGCACTTACTACAGCAAAGTGGGAATTTAAAGATGGTGTTTTAATATTTACTATTGCTGCAGATCGTTTTTTAAGAAATATGGTAAGAGCTATTGTTGGTACCTTGTTAGAAGTAGGAAAAGGAAAAATGCAGGTAGCCGATATTGAAAAAGTACTAAAAAGTAAAAATAGAAGTGAAGCGGGTACATCTGTTCCAGCACATGCTTTATATTTAACAAAAATAGAATACCCTATAGAATAATATGAGTGAAGAAAAAGTAAATAAGTCTTTTGATTTTAAATTGTTTGCACGTGTTATCACTTATGCAAAACCTTATAAATATACCTTAATATTGGTTGCTGTTGTAGCTATATTAATGTCGGTTTTTGCGGTGTTAAATCCATATTTACTTAAGGAAACGGTAAATAACTACATGATAAACAAGGACAAAGAAGGACTGTTGTTATATGTTATTTTAATGGGAGTTGTACTGTTATTGGAGGTAATAAGTCAATTAGCATTTATCTATTATGCCAATTGGTTGGGGCAGTCAATAGTAAAAGATATTAGAATTGCTTTATTTGAGCATATGTTGCAATTTAAGATGAAATATTATGACAGTTCGTCTCTGGGGGTTTTAGTAACCAGGGCAGTAAATGATATGGAGCGTATTGCACAGATATTTTCTGATGGCCTTTTTATGATTGTTGGAGATTTGCTAAAAATGACTTTTGTAGCTGTGTTAATGCTTTGGGTAGATTGGAGAATGGCATTGATTGTTTTTGGAATGCTTCCAATTATACTATATGCTACAAAATTGTTTCAACAAGCTATGAAAGTTGCTTTTTCAGAAGTAAGAACACAGGTGGCTAAATTAAATTCTTTTGTGCAAGAACGAATAGCAGGAATGAAAATAGTTCAGCTTTTTACTCGTGAAGATATAGAATTGGAAAAATTTCAGACTATAAATGAAAAACATAAAGAAGGTTGGATAAAAACGGTTTGGTATAATTCTGTGTTTTTTCCAGTGGCAGAATTTACGGCTTCTGTGGCAGTAGGCCTTATTGTTTGGTATGGCGGTTTACAAGCGGTAATGAACAATGATGTAAAAATGTTAGGGACTGTAATTATGTTTATTCAGTTGTCTAGAAGTTTGTTTAGACCATTAAACCAGATCGCAAATAAATTCAATACGTTGCAAATGGGGATGGTGGCAGCAAATAGAGTGTTTAAGGTTTTGGATACCCAAAGTAGTATCCCTGATGAAGGTGAATTTGTTTCAGAGAAAATGAAAGGAAGCCTGTCTTTTAAGGAAGTTAGGTTTGGATATTTGGAAGGTGAAGAAGTATTGCATGGAATTTCTTTTGATGTAAAAGCGGGAGATACGGTGGCAATAGTAGGGGCAACTGGAGCAGGGAAATCTACAATAATAAACCTATTGAACAGGTTTTATGAAATTAATTCTGGTGAGATAACTATAGATGGCGTTGCAATTAATGAGTATAAACTGTCATCGCTTCGAAAACATATTGCAGTAGTTTTACAAGATGTGTTTTTGTTTGCGGATACTATTGTAAACAATATTAGTTTAAGAGATGAAAATATCTCAGAGGAAACTATAAAAGCAGCAGCAAAAGAAATTGGAGTAGATACTTTTATAGAAAGTTTACCAGGAGGTTTTTATTATAATGTAAAAGAACGTGGTTCTATGATGTCCAGTGGGCAACGACAGCTTTTAGCCTTTTTAAGAGCTTACGTTAGTAATCCGAGTATATTAATATTGGATGAAGCTACATCTTCAGTAGACACACATTCTGAGCAGTTAATACAAGAAGCGACCAAAAAAATTACTACTGGCAGAACTTCAATTATTATAGCACATAGATTGGCAACAGTAAAAAAAGCTGATAAAATTATAGTCATGGAAGCTGGTAAAATTGTAGAATCAGGTACCCACGATCAATTGTTGGAAAAAACTGGTGGTTACTATAAAAAATTATATGAAGTACAGTTTATGGAAGAAGAAGATGCGGTTTCTTAATCCATGATCGAGAGTTTAATTTTTTAAAGTTTACCATAAATTTAAAATGTTTAGGCATGAATGTTTTGTGATCGTGAGTAGAGATTGTTGTTTGGTTAACTAAAGTAAATCTGAAAGAAAAAAACACTCAAATAAGCCCAAATGATTGTGAATGTAATATGAATTGAAGTTTCAAACAATTTCCCTTTCCATAATTTGGAAGAGTATCCGAAAAATTGAATTAATAGACGAATTGCCCAAAATATAGCAAAGCCTAAGGATATTTTATGCCCCAGAGCTGTTGTTATAATATCATTTGAGGCAGTAATACATAAAATTCCCATTAGAAATACTGTTAAAGCAATAAAAAATGTGTGTACAAGCATCATTTGTTTATTGACTAGGCTTAGTGTTTTTAGCTCTTGTTTCCAGTTGAAATATTTTGGAAACACGACATGTATAGCTGCTAGAAGTATAAAAAAACCTCCAATAATTTCAAGTTGTAATTGCATTTTTCTTTAAGATAAAAGTAGTGACAAAAACTGTTTTTTTGAATTTGGATATAATATCAAAATTTGCCTTTTCAAAAGTATCATGCCAAGATTTAATACTTAAGAAATGGAAGAACCCAATTGTATATGCCATAAAATTAGGCAAATCTCTTAAGTGTTCAGTAACGATGACTTTCCCATTTGGTTTTAAAATTTTATTAAGTTCATTAAAAAAAAGAATGCGTTCCTTTCTATTCCTGATTTCATGAGCTGCAAATATTAAAAAAATAACATCAACACATTCGTCAGCGAGCGGTATGTTGGTTGTTGTTATCGTTTTAGTATTTGGGAATGGTGGATATGCTTTTCTAGCTCTTCTGATTGATACTTCTGTATGTTTTTTTGGGTCATAAAAGTCAAAAACATCTAGAGTAGTGTTTGGGAATTTTTGTTGGATAATAAGACTGGTTTCATCGAAACCTGCATGAATGTTTATTAGCTTTCTATCAGTTGGAGTTACTATTTTATCGAGGTGTTTTAATTCATATAGATTTGATGCGTCATATATATAATAAGAAATAACTAAAGATATAAGTAAGGGAATGCTAATACTTATAATAAGTATATAGATAACACTATGGTACTCGATAGAAAGGTAGTTTATTGCTAATATCAATAGAGATAATGCAAAAAGAGAACTAGCAAAAAAGTGCCAATTAAATTTAATTATATTTTTTATGCCTTGAAAGGGAGTTCTTATTTTTTCCATTCTTCAATTTTTCCTTTTTTCCAATAGTAGGGAATATTGTTTATGATAAAAGCGTTTGCCAGAACAATATTTTTTAGTTTTAAACTCTCCAAAAAAGAAAAGTGATAGTGATTAACATCTACGGGTTTTGGAATCCATTTTTTTCTAACACCTTGGATTATTAATACTTCTTTGGTATCTTCATTGTATGTAAAGGTAAATGGGAGAGGTCCTGCGAATTTCCGTGCTTCTTTCCAGTTTTTAAAGGGAGAGTTTATCGGAAGTTTGATCTCAGTATTATTAAAATAAGCTTTAATATTAAAGTCTTTGGAGGAAAATTGAACCTTGTCTTTTTCTTGCTTTTTTTTAACTGCAATAGTGCTATAATTATAATGGGTGAACATGTTTCCGAAAAATTCCATTTTCTTTTTATCTGTTTCAGACTTTATAATATAAAGACCTCTAAGTTTTTTACCATTATTATTTGTGTATTGGACAAAAATCCTATATCCAATTAAGAAAAAATTATTCCCCATAAATTTAGGAAATCCTTTTGGTCTTAATTCCTTTGTTTGAACCATTGCAACAGCAATAAATGCATATTTATCATTAAAGGTATCAAGGGTCAAAGGTTCTGGAATTAGCTTTTGGAGCTCTTCTTTTGGTACAGCAAAAGTTAAAACAAGTGAGCTTTCAAAAAAGGCTTCAACTGAAAAAGGATGGTTTTTTAAAAAGTCAAACATAGTTTCTAGTAGTTTTATTTAAGTTTTGTATTAATACAAACTCGTGGAGGTAAATAAAAAGACAGAAAAGAATGGCAAAAACAATATTTAATTTTCCCCAAAGTAATAGTTCGGGGGCTTTAATAAGTTCTACTATATTCATAACAAGAATAATTGTTATTTGAAATATGGCATTCAATTTAGTTTGCCTTCTACTCAGGACCCAGAGTGCAATTAAAATTTCAAAAAAACCAATTAAAATAGTAAATGTTGTAGCATGTTGATCTCCTAAAATTTTCGAAACAATTTGTAAGTGTCGAGGAACCATTAAGAGTACTTTACAGTAAAAACCATTTATAAGCCATACTAAAGCAATTACATATGTTATAATAGTTTTAAGCTTGTGAGTTCTCATTTAATATTACAACAAATCCTCTTTAATTATAGAAGCCAATTCTTTAAGATCTTTATAAAGTACAAATTCACCATCTTTTATAAAAGAAATCATTCCTGTTTCTTCACTTACCACTATGGCCAAAGCATCGGTTTTTTCGGTGATGCCTACTGCAGCTCTATGTCTTAGTCCAAAACGAAGTGGGATGCTACGTTCGTTAGATACCGGCAAAATGGTTCGTGTGGCAACAATAAAATTATCTTCAATTACAGTGGCGCCATCATGTAGCGGACTGTTTTTAAAAAAAATACTTTCTATAATGGGTTCGGTAACTTCAATATTCATTTTATCACCAGTACTCTTTATAAAATCTAAGGTATGATTTCGTTTTATGATAATGATAGCTCCAGTTTTTGTCTCACTCATTTTATGGCAAGCTCGCAATACTGCATCAATATCAAACTCTATACTTAATTGATCTTGTTTTAGGAATTTAAAATGCTTTACAAAGTTTTTTTTATTAGCAAAACTTGTTGAACCTAGCATTAATAAAAATTTTCTTATTTCTTGTTGAAAAACAATAATTAATGCAATAAGTCCAATATTCATAAAACCACCAACAATACCACTTACCATTTTCATTTCAAGGGTAGCAGTAAGTTTCCAGATAACATAAATAATTACAACTCCAATAAAAATATTTATAGCAACTGTGCCTTTTACCAATTTATAGACATAATAAAGTAAAAGTGCTACCAGAATAATATCTATTCCGTCTATGATTTTAAAGTCTAAGAAATTGAAAAAATCCAAATGTTTATGTTTTTATGTAAATGTAGGGAATATGTTTTAATCTTGCTAGAACGATATTGAGTGCTAAAAATTTATAAAGCACAACTACAATCAGGAATTAAATCTTGATTGTAAATAAATTGCTTTTTGGCTATTTTGACCTTGTTACTAGCTAAAGAATCGATAAGTAACAGGTTTTCTATATAGTGTTGTACGCTAAGTGTTTCATCAAAGTTTAAATAGATAAGTGTTTCTTTGTGTGGAGCAGTAAAATTTATATGCGCTACTAGGTATTGATTAAGTTCCTCTTTTTCAATAGCATTTCCATCAAAAGTAATTTTATTATCATGATCAAAATTGATTCTTATAGTGTTCAGATCCATATGAAAATCAGGATGTTCTTTGATATAAAACATAGCAAACTCATCATTAGGCATATAGAAGGTGCTATCAATAGGAATAAAAGAAAGGCTTTTGGTTTTGGTATTTGAAACAGAAAGATATGTTTTTGCACTTTCGTTTTTATGCAAACCTGCTTTTTCTCTCTTTCTAAGTAAAAAATCTAGCTGGGGTATAGCTTCTTTAAGTGTTAAACGCTTATCGGTATGAATAATCCAATTGGTTGTAGAAATTAAGTTTTTTCTGTTTAATTCTGCAGTACTATTTGTATCGTTATAAAAAATATAAGCAGAAGAAAAATCTTCCATCTCACTAATTTTTGCATCAGCAACAACAGCAAGTTTTACATCTCTTTTTTTTGCACAAGAGAGTGCAGTAAGAATTAAAAGAATTAGTATTGTTTTTTTCATTTTCTAGATATTATTTTTTGTCTAATTGTGCCATAAGTTGAACACATTGCTTAGCTTCCTTTACATCATGAACTCTAAGAATAGTTGCTCCTTTTTGCAAAGCAACAGTATTTAGTATGGAAGTCCCATTTAGGGCTTCACTAGCAGCTGTGTTTAAGGTTTTGTAAATCATAGATTTTCTGCTTAGCCCAACCAAAATAGGTAGTTCTTGCATTTGCAGTAAATCCATATTATTTAGTAATTCAAAATTATGTGCTAAGGTTTTAGAAAAACCAAAACCTGGATCAATAATAAGATCATGAATTTGTAATGCTCTTGCAGCAGCAACTTTTTTAGCAAAATAAGTGTTTATTTCGAGCAAGATATCTTTATACTTAGTTTTTTTTTGCATATTTTGTGGAGTTCCTTTCATATGCATCATTATATAAGGCACTTGTAGTTTGGCGATTGTGGCTAACATATTATCATCCATACTCCCTGCAGAAATATCATTAATAAGGGCAGCTCCATGAGCTATTGCTTTTTCTGCAATAGTACTTCTAAAGGTGTCCGCAGAAATAATGCAATCAGGAAAAGCTTCTAAAACTAGTTCTAGTACAGGAAGTAATCTTGCCAGTTCTTCAGTTTCCGAAATATGTTTAGCGCCAGGTCTAGAACTGTAAGCACCAATATCTATAAAAGTAGCGCCGTCGGATAACATTTTTTCAACTTGATGAAGAATTTCGGTTTTATTTTTATACTTTCCACCATCGTAAAAAGAATCAGGAGTACAGTTTAAAATCCCCATGATTTTGGGGCTAGATAAATCAATTAGAATACCTTTGCAGTTAATGGTCATCTTAAAATGTTAAAAGTTTTTTTTACTTTCCGAATTTTAAGCGAAATTTACACAAAATAGTAGTAAGTACATGCAAGAAACAACAAAACAATACGACGAACTGATAAAAAAGTGTAGGTCGCTTTTTATAAATAAAATGAAAGATTATGGAAGCGCATGGAGAATACTACGTTTGCCATCGCTTACCGATCAAATTTTTATAAAAGCTCAGCGTATTAGAGGTCTTCAAGAGAACGATGTTCGTAAAGTTGATGAAGGAGAAGTTTCAGAATTTATTGGGATTATCAATTATTCCATAATGGCATTAATTCAATTAGAAAAAGGAATTGCAACACAGCCAGATTTAGAACTAGACAATGCTGTGGTATTGTATGATACGCAAGTAAAAATCACGAAAGAACTGATGGAGGCTAAAAACCATGATTATGGTGAAGCTTGGAGAGATTTAAGAGTTTCGTCGCTAACAGATCTAATTATACAAAAACTACTTCGCGTAAAACAAATAGAAGATAACAAAGGCAAAACATTGGTAAGCGAAGGCATCGATGCCAATTATCAAGATATGATTAACTACGCTATTTTTGCCCTTATTCATTTATCTAATAATAACAATAATTAAATAACTACCACTGTGAAATATCTTGTTGCTTTTTCTAGAATTTTTGTTGGAGTCCTTTTTATTATCAGTGGACTTATAAAACTAAACGATCCTGTTGGCTTTTCTTTTAAATTAGAAGAATATTTTGGAGTAGGAGTTTTAAATCTTACCTGGTTAGAACCTTATGCATTGGCAATAGCACTTTTTGTAGTGGTTTTTGAAGTGCTTTTGGGAGTGTTTTTATTACTTGGTTTTAAAACTAAATTCACGGTTTGGAGTTTGTTATTAATGATTGTGTTTTTTACGTTTTTGACTTTTTATTCTGCATATTTTAATAAGGTAACAGATTGTGGGTGTTTTGGAGATGCAGTTAAATTAACTCCTTGGCAATCTTTTACAAAAGATATTATTCTATTAGTTTTTATTTTGGTGCTTTTTCTAAAAAAAGAATACATACAACCATTATTAAAACCACGACCAATAGCAGCATTAAGTTTACTGTCCTTATTGGCATGTGTGTTTTTTGCAAGACATGTATTGGCTCATTTGCCTTCAATAGATTTTAGACCTTATAAAATTGGAAAAAATATAGAAGAAGGAAAAAGCACTCCTGACGATGCTGCAAAAGCAATATATGAATATGCATGGAAGTTTAATGTAGGAGGGGAAGAACAAGAATTTATTACCAACGGTTCTTACCCAACAGTAGACGGTACTTATGTAGGTGTTGAAACTACGGAAATTCAAAAGGGATATGAACCTCCAATTCATGATTTTACTATTGAAAAAGACGGGGTTGATATGGCAGATACTATACTGAATGAAGAAAAACTAGTTATGGTAGTAGCATATGACTTAGGAAAGAGTAATGCAGATGCATTTTCGGAGTTAAAAACAATAACAGAAATGGCCGTTAAAAAAGGCTTTAAAGTTATTGGTATGTCTGCTTCTTTGCCAGAAACTACTGATACATTAAAAAAAGAATTTCAGCTGAGTTTTGATTTTTATTTTACAGATCAAACTACATTAAAAACTATTGTAAGGTCTAATCCAGCGATATTAGTTTTAGAAAAAGGAACAATTGTGCAAAAAGTGCATTATAACGATTTTGAGGATTTAAAGTTTGATTAATTACTTATTACATAAAATTGGATATGCTTGTATTACGCTATTAGGCGTGGTTACTGTGATATTCTTTTTGTTTACTGTTTTGCCTGGAGATCCAGCTAGAATGATGCTTGATCAAAACGAGAATGAAGAGCAATTAATGTTAATCAAAAAGAAGTATGGTTTTGATAAGCCAATAGGAAAACAGTATTTGTATTATTTAAATGACCTGTCTCCTTTGTCTTTTCATTCTGAAAACAAGGATGATTATACTTTTTTAACTAAAAATAAATACAATGCTATTTCTTTATTTTCAGTTGGAAAAACGGCAATAGTACTAAAAACACCATATTTAAGAGAGTCGTTTCAGAAAAATGGAAAAAAAGTAACGGAAATTATTGGAGATACTTTACCTAATACGGTGGTGTTAGCGATATCAGCAATAAGCATCGCTATACTTTTGGGTGTTTTTTTTGGAATATTATCGGCCCTTTATAAAGATACTTTTTTCGATAGAGCAATACAGATTTGCAGTACATTGGGAATGAGTGTGCCTTCGTTTTTTAGTGCTATATTATTTGCTTGGCTATTTGGTTTTGTGTTACGTAAATACACAGGTTTAAATATGACAGGAAGTTTATATGAAGTTGATGATTTTGGAGAAACAATATATATTCAATTTAAAAACCTGATACTGCCTGCTTTGGTTTTAGGAATACGACCTTTGGCAGTTGTCATTCAATTGATGCGAAACTCATTATTGGAGACTTTGAATCAAGATTATATTAGAACAGCAAAAGCAAAAGGGTTAAGTCCACTTCGTGTAATATGGAAACATGCGGTAAAAAACTCGCTTAATCCGGTAATAACAGCAGTATCTGGATGGTTTGCAAGTATGTTGGCAGGGGCGGTCTTTGTAGAATATATATTTGGATGGAATGGTTTAGGAAAAGAGATTGTAGATGCACTAAATACTTTAGACCTTCCAATAATAATGGGAGCAGTATTGGTTATTGCCACCATGTTTATTTTAATTAATATTTTTGTTGATATTATTTATGGCTGGTTAGACCCTAAGGTAAGGTTAACTTAGTTTGTATAGTTTAGGAAAAGAAAAATTGCTAGAAATATAATTGTTGAATTAAAAGCCCTCAATTGGGAAAAATTAAAAGAAAATGAGAAAAAAAATTGTTGCAGGAAACTGGAAAATGAATAAAAATTTACCAGAAACACAAACGCTGATTAATGAATTAATAGCTGCTATTCCAGCTACTGATGCTGAGGTTATGGTTGCACCAACTTATGTGAGTTTACATGCTGCGGTTACCGCTGCAAAGGACAGTAAAGTAGAAGTGGTAGCGCAAAACATGCATTTTGCTGCTAATGGTGCTTATACAGGAGAGATTTCTGGAGATATGTTGCAAAGTGTTGGCATTAATACCGTGATTTTGGGCCATAGTGAGCGTAGAGCTTATTTTGGTGAAGATGATGAAATGTTGACAAAAAAAGTTAATGTGGCCTTGGCAAAAGAGTTACGTATTGTATTTTGTTTTGGAGAAGAATTGGAAGATAGAAAATCTGGAAACCACTTTAATGTAGTTGAAAGTCAACTTAAAAACGCTTTGTTTCATTTGTTAGAGTCTTCTTGGGATAATATAGTATTGGCCTATGAGCCAGTATGGGCTATTGGTACTGGTGAGACAGCATCTCCAGAGCAAGCACAAGAAATGCATGCATTTATAAGACAGGTAATTACAAAGCAATATAATGAGCAAGTTGCTGCAAAAGTTTCGATCTTATATGGTGGAAGTGTAAAACCAGGTAATGCAGTAGAGATTTTTTCTAAACCAGATGTAGATGGTGGTCTTATTGGAGGAGCAGCACTTAAGGTGGAAGATTTTACAGCGATAATAAAAGCTATCTAGTTTTGTTAAACTAGACCATAATCAATAGTAATAGGTAAGAATAGTGGAGTTGATATATATTGAATATACATTTAAGGTAAGTCCGTTGCAACCAGCATCAGACATAATTATTGCGCAATTAGGAGAATTAGGATTCGAGAGTTTTGTTGAAAATGAAGACGGAGTACAGGCTTATATTCAAAAGCCAGACTGGAATGAAGGGATGATTGACGATATTCAAATTTTGAATTCCGGTTTATTTGAAATTTCTTATGAACAAAAAGAGATTCCTCAGGAGAATTGGAATATCGATTGGGAGAAAAATTTTGAAGCTATAGTTGTAGATGATAAATGTACAGTTAGAGCACCTTTTCATGAAATACCAACTACCGAATTTGATATTATTATTGAGCCAAAAATGAGTTTTGGAACTGGGCATCATGAAACTACACACATGATGCTTCAGTTTCTAATGAAAGAAGACCTAGCGAGAAAAAAAGTGCTAGATATGGGTTGCGGGACCGCTGTTTTAGCAATAATGGCGGAGAAGAGAGGAGCAAAACCTATAGATGCAATCGACATCGATAATTGGTGTTATCTAAATTCTTTAGAAAATGTAGAACGAAATAATTGTAAGGAAATTACCGTTATGGAAGGGGAGTCTTCACTCTTAGCAGGAAAGAAGTATGATGTTATTATAGCGAATATAAATAGAAATATATTGCTTAATGATATAGAAGTGTATGCTAAAGCGTTGAATAGTAATGGTGTATTGCTATTGAGTGGCTTTTATAAAGAAGATATTAATGTGTTAAACGACAGATGTAAGCAGTTCACATTAAATTTTGTAGAGAATATCGAAAAAAACAACTGGGTGGCTGTAAAATACATAAATTAGCTACAAATCCCATGATTATGTCCACGAGAGAAGAAGTAAAAGAAGAATTTTTAGTAGAGGTCCAAGAGGAAAATCAAAACGAAATTATATTATTTAATGACGATGAGAATACTTTTGACCATGTAATTGATACACTTATAGCTGCATGTGACCATTCAGCAATCCAAGCAGAACAATGTTCGTTGATTGTACATTATAAAGGAAAATGTAGTGTTAAAACAGGCTCTTTTGAAGAGCTAAAACCACGTTGTAGTAAACTTTTGGAAGCTGGATTATCAGCTGAAATTGTATAGTTTTGGCTTACCTTGTAATGGAGAAAAAATAGAGATTTTAAGTTCTTGATTTATATATAAAACAGAAAACCCGCTTGTTTAAGCGGTTTTTTTATGCCTAAATTTTTTATAAAAGTCAAATATACTAAGCTTTTAATACAATTATTTTAATGATTTATTAATAATCTTATAACGCAATAAGTTTACTATAGAGAAACTTATGATGGATATTTGTCAAAAAATTTACTATAAGTAAACTTTTGACAAATGAGAATAGGAATCAAAAATTCAAATATTAATTTTGTAGCCCATGCTATTTTGGCCTCTTTTGGCTTATATTTTTGTATGTATGCTTTTCGGAAACCGTTTACGGTGGCAACCTATGAAGGATTGACTTTTTTTGGTTTGGATTATAAAATTTTGCTTGTTATATGTCAGGTTATTGGTTATGCTTCCTCAAAGTTTTTTGGAATAAAAATTATTTCTGAGCTAAAGCTTAGACATAGAAAATGGTATTTACTCGGATTGATTATTCTTGGAGAATTAAGCTTAGTACTTTTTGCAATTATACCAGCACCTTATGCTATAGTATTTATGTTTTGTAATGGATTTTCATTAGGAATGGTATGGGGAATTGTGTTTTCTTATTTAGAGGGAAGGAAGTTTACAGAGATACTTGGAGTAGCATTGTGTGCTAGTTTTATAGTTTCTAGCGGAGCTGTAAAATCTGTTGGATTGTATTTGATGAATTCTTGGCAAGTAACAGAGTTGTGGATGCCTGCAATAACTGGGCTTATATTTATATTGCCTTTTTATTTTTTCACCATGCAATTAGAAAAAATTCCTCCACCAACAGCATTGGATATAGCTTTAAGATCAGACAGGGTTCCAATGACCAAAAGAGATAAAAAGGAAATGATAATGAGTTTGTTCTTTCCAATGGTTATTCTAGTCTTCTTTTATATGCTTTTAACCTCATTTAGAGACTTTAGAGACAGCTTTTCTAGAGAACTTTGGGATTCGATTGGTTATGTTGGAGATGCAGCTATTTACTCTTGGTCAGAAATTATTGTTGCTTTTTTTGTGTTGTTGCTTTTGGGCTTGGTCTTTTTTGTCAAGGACAATTTTAAAGCAATGCTTGTTTATCATTATATATTAGTGTTAGGAACTTTAGTGGTTGGAGCAAGCACATTGCTGTTTCAAATGGAATTATTATCTCCATTACTTTGGATGATTTCGGTAGGCTTTGGTTTATATGTTTGTTATGTGCCATTCAATTGTATATTTTTTGATAGAGTTATTGCAGCTTTTGATTTAAAGGGGAATTCTGGATTTCTAATTTACATTGCTGATTCATTTGGATATTTGGGAAGTATTATGGTTTTGTTATATAAAAACCTGGTAAAAGACGAAGTATCATGGCTTCATTTTTTTATAAACGCAGCCTATGTAATCTCAATATTAGGAATTGTAATAGCAACAATTTCATTGTTATATTTTAAAAGAAAGAAGAAGTATACTATTATGGAAGAAAAAAATTTTGTGCCAGTTTTATGAAAAATAAATTTGATGTAATTGTTATAGGAGGAGGAATACTTGGTGTTTTTCATGCCTATCATGCTGCTTTAAAAGGATTAAGTGTAGCTGTATTAGAAAAAGATAAAAGACCTTTGGGAGCAACAGTCCGTAATTTTGGACAGGTGGTTCCATCTGGAATGAATGAAAAATGGCAACGATATGGACGAGAAAGCTTAGCAATTTATAAAGGAATACAGGCTAAGTTTGATATTTCTTTACGGCAGAATGGAACAGTATATTTAGCTTCAAATGCAGAAGAAGAACAGTTAATTAACGAGTTGGCTTTGATTAATAAAAATAATGACTATTCATCTTTGTTGCTTAGTAAAAAAGAATGTTTGACTAAATACCCTGGTCTTCGAAAAAAATACGCAAAAGCAGGTCTTTTTTTTCCTGAAGAGGTTACTGTAGAACCCAATACTCTTATTGACAAACTTCAACAGTATATGAAAGACGAGTTTGATATTCAATTTTTATCAAATGATGCAGTTGTGAATTGTGATAAGATAAATGGAGAAATACATGTTAGTATGGCTAAAGGGAAATTACTAAAAGCAGAAAATGTTTTTATCTGTAATGGAAGTGAGTTTAAAATACTTTTCCCCGAAGTCTTTGTACAGAGCGATTTGCAAGTGGTAAAATTGCAAATGATGCAAACCAAGCCGCAAGAAAATTATGTATTAAATGGCTCTATCCTAACAGGAGGTACCATAAGAAGGTACGAATCTTTCCAAGAATGTCCTTCATATCTGGAGATAAAGGAAAATGAAGATAAGAATTCATTGGCAAAAAAATGGGGCGTTCATATTTTATTCAAACAAGCTATTGATGGATCTGTAATCATTGGTGATTCTCATGAATATGCAGCGGTAAATGATATAGATGATTTAGGATTTTCTGGTAATATGTTGATTGATAATTTTATGCTTGCTGAAGCAAAAAAAATCATAAAACTACCAACGTATAAAATTGCAGCTAGGTGGAACGGAATGTACTCACAATGTAAAAATAATGATGTTTTTAAAAAGACAATAGCGGAAAATATTCACGTGATCACTGGTATTGGGGGTAAAGGAATGACTGGAAGCGCTGGTTTTTCAAAAGAAAATATAGAACAAATTTATAATTGATAAAAGATGCATAAGATAGAATTAATTGTTTTTGATATGGCAGGAACCACCATAAACGAAGATAATATAGTATATAAGACATTGCAGAAGACAATTTCTGATTGTGGTTACAAGGTCTCTCTAGCTACAGTGTTGGAGATAGGAGCTGGAAAAGAAAAGTTTAATGCTATTAAAGATATTATCTTCAATCTAGTAGATATAAATAAGATAGAGCTATTGACGGAAATTATATTTGAAAAATTCAAAAAAGAATTAGAAATGACCTATGCCTTGGCAAAGGTTTCTGTTTTTGATGGTGTTGAAGAACTTTTTAATGAATTAAGAAAAAAAGGGATAAAAATAGCATTAAATACAGGTTATGATTTTAGAACAGCAACAAGTCTTTTAGAAAAAATTGATTGGAAAAGAGGAGTTAATTATGATGTTTTAATTACTGCTACGGATGTTGAAAAAAACAGACCTAATCCTGATATGATACTAAAAGCCATGAGCATATTAGATATAAAATCAGCATTAGCAGTTATGAAAGTAGGTGATTCTTCTATCGATATTTTAGAAGGTAAAAATGCCAATTGTGGAGTTACCATTGGAGTAACCACAGGAGCACATACCCGTAGTCAATTAGAAGAAGCGGACCCAACTTACGTTATAGAGTCAATTTTGAAAATTCAGGAAATTATAGATTGAATAGTTTGTTTTTTTTATTTAAATGCGAAGCGTGTGTACTTTATAAGTGCATGCGCTTTTTTAATCTTAATTGGCAACATTTAATTAAAAATAGGAAACGTCATTCCTTTAATACTAGTTTAGATTTATACAAAAAAATAGAGGACAAGCATTTTACAAACCTCTTTATTCTGATTGGAAGGCACATGAGGAATTCTTCCATCAAAAAAAATGGCATCACCTTCCTTTAATGATACTTCTTCTTCCCCAATGTCGTATTGGCACGCTCCAGATAAGATGTATTTATATTCGTAGGCATCAGTTGTTACCTTATCTCGTTTAGAATTGGGTTCAATAGTTAATATAACTGCTTCAAAACCTATAGAAGAAAATTGCTTGCTAAATATATGTTTGTACTCAAAACCCTTAGCATTATCTTCTTTTTCAACAATAGTATTTTCATCAGCTCTAGATACAAGTATTAAAGCATCATTATATTCAGGCATTCCATTAAAAAAATCAGTAACAGCAATATCTAGAGCGTTAATAATGTTTAATAAAACGGGAAGTGACGGAATGGTTCTTCCGTTTTCAATTCTAGAAATAAGTCCTTTGCTTACTGTTGCTTTCTCTGCAATAATGCTAATGGTTTCATTATTTTCTTTTCTTATTTCTTTGATGCGTTTTCCTATGCCGATTAGGTACTGTTTCATTTATAGCTATTTAACTGTTACATGCTGTTCACCCATTAGTTATTTTTTAAGTGCAGACTATTTTATGGATGTTATGACTTTATTTTCAAGTACAAATAAAGTCATAAAAATTGTGTTTGCTTCTTAAATAAAGGTTTATATATAATAAACTTTTACTGTAAATTGCTTTGGTATGCATAAAACAACATTTATATACATTATCTTATGTGTAGCCAGCTTTATAGTGGAAATATATAATAGCTAAAATTTAAATTTGTTTTGCTATTACGCTCCATTTATTTTTAACAAGTTGCTTATTTGTAAAAAGTATATTTCTTTTTATGATTTTTATTGTTTTCCTAAATGTTTCTAATATGTTTCAGGTAAATTAAGAAGATGTTTCTTAATTATTAACACTTTTTTGAAAACGAACTAATATAGAATAAAGTGATTGTTCCCGTCTTCATTCACCGTCTGTTTTTTCTTTCAATTAGCGACTAATTAATTGTTTTGCCAATCATAAAGTAAGTTATGCACTTTAGTTTTTTGATGAAGAATATACTCTTTTTCTAATGCTACAGTTTCAAAAAAAAACATGAAAAAGAGTGCGCTAATATAACCTTATGTGTTAAATTATTTAACATTAAAGGGCGGTCTTGATAATATGTTATTCCAACTTTTGTGAGTAGAAAATAACTAATTATTATCAGGATGAAAAAAAATTACAAGACGAGAATAGTTGTAATGCTCGCATTATTATTTTGTGTACTCGGCTTTTCTCAAACCCTAATAAAGGGAAAAGTTGTAGATCAGAACAACATGCCATTATCTGGTGCATCTGTTGTAGAAAAAGGAAGTGTTAATGGTACTTCTGCGGATTTTGACGGGAATTTTTCTATTGAGCTTAAGGAGGGTTCAATAATAGTGGTTTCCTATATTGGATTTAAAACCAAAGAATTAGATGTTTCTGGAAAAACTACTATTGAGGTTGTGCTTCTTGAAGATGCAGAAAGCCTTAATGAGGTTGTGGTAACTGCACTGGGAATTAAACAGCAACAGAAGAAAATTGGGTACGCTACTCAAAAAATGAAAGTCAGTGTTATTGAAGATGTAACTGTGCCGAATACGGCAAATTTGTTTACAGGACAAGTAGCAGGTTTAACAATTAGTAATCCTACAGGATTGTTTCAAAAAGCACAAATACAACTAAGAGGAGGAAATCCTATTGTTGTTATTGATGGTATTATTGTGGATACAGATTTTTATGACCTATCTCCTAATGATATCGGAGCAATTAATGTATTGAAAGGGCAAACTGCTGCTGCACTATATGGTTCTAGAGGTAAAGATGGAGCTATTTTAATAAGTACTAAAACAGCTAGAAAAGAAGGCCTTGAGGTTTCAGTCAATCATAACACAATGATTTCTGCTGGTTATACCGTGCTTCCAGAGACTCAAACGGAATACGGAAACGGATCCAATGGTAAATATGAGTTCTGGGATGGTAAAGATGGTGGTATTTCTGATGGAGATATGATTTGGGGACCAAAATTTGAACCTGGAGTTCTTGTTCCACAGTGGAATAGCCCAATTTTAGATAAAAATACAGGAGAAACTATTCCATGGTGGGGAGATGTAGAAGGAACACAGTACAATGATAAATCTAGATATTCTAGAGTTGCAACTCCTTGGAAGTATCATAATAACTTAAAAGATTTTATGGAGACAGGAATTATTTCTTCAACAGATTTTTCAATAGCACATAAAAGCGAAAAAGGCTCAGTAAGATTAACGGCCAATTATAAATACCATAAAGATAGAGTGCCAAATGCAAGTATGAAAACTGGTGGAATAACTTTTAAATCTACAACAAACTTTACAGATAAGTTGGTGTTGGATACTAAACTAGCTTATAATAAGGTGTATTCTCCAAACTATCCTAGACATGGTTATGGACCTAAAAACCACATGTATACTATACTTGTTTGGATGGGAGACGATGTTAATGGTAATGATCTTAGAGATCATATGTATGTTCCCGGACAAGAAGGGTATAGACAAGCCAATTTTAATTATGCATGGTATAATAACGTGTATTTTGCTGCAAATGAGCTAAATCAAGAATACGATGCCAATTTAATTAATGCGCAAATGAGGTTGAATTATAAAATGACATCAGATTTTGATATCCAATTTAGAGGTTCTGGTGTTGTTAAGGATGTTTTTGAAAATAGAGAAAGTCCAAAAACATATCTAAATTATGGCGATCCTAGAGCAGGAGATTATAAAACGTGGAATAGTAAAAAACAGACTATTGATTATGATGTGCTTGCACATTATAAAAAAGATATAAACGACGATTTTAAAATAGATATTAATGCGGGTGCTTCTAGTTTTTACGAAAAATATCAGCAAGAGTATAATGCTACAGATGGGCTTATAGTGCCTTTCAATTACAGTTTGAATAATACACAAGGTAATGTTAAAGCAAGTACTTATATCAGAAAAGAAGCTACCACTAGTGTATATGCAACTTTGGGAATAGATTTGTTTGATGCTTTGTTTTTTAATGTTACAGGAAGAAACGATTGGTCTTCAACATTGCCAAAAGAAAATAGATCTTATTTTTATCCTTCGGCTTCTGTAAGTGCATTGGTTTCTAATTTGATAACAATGCCTAAGACAGTTGATTATTTAAAGGTGAAAGCATCTTGGGCGAAAGTATCTGGGGCATTAAAACCTTATCAAACTTCAGCATATTATAATAAAGTTGGAAATTTTGATGGGCAGACAAGGCTTGACTACCCTAATTCTCTTGTAAATCCAAATATAGAACCAGAATCTAAATCTACTTTTGAACTAGGGTTTACCACAAGTATTTTATCAAACAGATTAGGTTTGGATTTTACTTATTATAAAGAATTATCTTCCAATCAGATTATCAATCTTCCAATTTCTGACGCATCTGGTTTTAGTAATAAATTGGTTAATGGTAATGAGTATACAAGAAAAGGATACGAAGTGGTATTAAATGCTTCACCATATAAAACAGAAAAATTTTCATGGGATGTATTAGTAAACTGGAGTAGCAGTGAAAAAAGAATTACAGGTATTTACGATGATAATTCAAATTATGGTAACCTGAAGCTAAATGATAGAGTTGATAGTCATTTTGCCAAAACCTGGGAAAAATCTGCTGATGGAAGACTCGTTATTAATGATAAAGGATTGCCAGTAAGAAATGATTTTAAAAGCAATCTAGGACATAAAGATCCTAAGTGGAGATTAGGGTTTCAAAACAATTTCAGGATCAATAAGTTTACTGTAGGTGTTGGTATAGATGGTGCTTGGGGAGGAATAATTAGATCTAAAACTGTAGAAAAACTGTGGTGGGGAGGTAAACACCCTAACTCAACAGAATATAGAGATGAGGAATATGCTGCAGGAGTACCTGTATATGTGCCTAATGGAGTTAATATCGTTAGTGGAACCGTTGTACACGATGCTTTCGGAACCGTAATTTCTGATAATAGAGTGTATAAAGAAAATACAACGGCTGTAAACTGGCAGAGTTGGTCACAAACCTATCCATATAGAGCTGCTATTTTGGATAGCGATAATAAGAAATTTGCAAATGTATTTGACCGTAGTTTCTTTAAGCTAAGATCACTATCTGTTAAGTATGATTTTACAGAAATACTTCAAATAAAAGGAGTAAAAAGCATCAATGCAACCCTATCAGGATATAATTTGTTAGCATGGAAAAAAGCAGATATTATAGATCCTGATTTTGGTAATGACGATGATCTTCAAGATCCTTCAACTAGATACATTGGACTCGGAGTAAACGTGAAATTTTAATAAAAAATATAAATTATAGACATATGAAAAATGTAAAATTCTTACTGCCGCTATTGGCAATACTACTATTGTCATCTTGTCAAGACCTTGATGAAATAAATGAAAACCCTAATAATGTAAGTGAAACACATCCACAATTATTGCTTACCAATATAGAGGCCAATGCATTTGAAGTAGATGGAACCTCTCCATTGTATGCTTCAAGAATGCTTGTATCATCAGATGGAGAAAATAGCAGCCAATATTTCAATTGGGACAGGGCAGGTTTTGGTAATTATAGTGCTTTAGGAGAGGTTACAAAAATGATGGAAGAAGCTTCTAGAATTGAAGCTCAAGAATACCTCGCTGTAGGAAAGTTTTTTAGAGCTTATTATTTTTATAATCTGGCATTAACTTTTGGAGATGTTCCTTACGAAAAAGCACTAAAAGGAGAGTCTGATGCTATTTTTTCACCATCATACAGTGCACAAAAAGAAGTTTTTGATGGTATTTTGGTAGAACTTGCTGAGGCAAATGATATACTAAAGAATAATACAGCTATTATTTCTGGGGATATTATTTTTAATGGAGATATGTCTAAATGGAGAAAATTAATCAATTCTTTTAGGTTAAAAATATTGATGACATTATCAAAACAAGAGTCTACTTTAGGTATTAAAGCTGATTTTGCTAAAATTGTTGCTAACGAACCTATTATTTCTTCTAATGCAGATAATGCAGAATTGATGTTTAAAGATGCTGAGGGTGCAAGATATTCAGAGTTTAACTCTAGTGGATATGGATCAGGAATGTATATGGCAAGTACTTTTGTAGAACTATTAAAAGAAAGAGAAGATCCAAGGTTGTTTATTTTTTGCTCTCAAACAAAAAATGCAAAAGAGTCTGGCTTAGAGATTAACGATTTTACGGCTTATGCAGGTGCAGATCCTTTAAAACCATATGGAGAAATTAATACACTTGCTGGAGAAGGAAAATTATCTAAAGTAAATCTTAGATACAGCACAGATCCTACTACCGAGGCTCATAATATATTTGGCTATTGGGAAATGGAATTTATTCTTGCTGAAGCAGCGCTTAGAGGTTGGATTACTAATGATGCAAAAATGCATTATAAAAATGGGGTAACTGCTTCTTTTGCTTTTTATGAAAGAGATGCAAAAGGATATGGAGATTATGTTACACCGGCTGCAGCTTCAACATATTTGTCTGGAACCATGGTTAGTTTTGATTTGGTAACGTCTACTGATGAAAAGTTAGCGCTTGTTTTAACTCAAAAATATTTTACATCCTTTTTACAAACGGGTTGGAGAATGTATTTTGATTATTTAAGAACTGGTTATCCTAATTTACCATATGATGCCGCTGCTACGCCTCCTACAAGATGGATGTATCCAAATTCTGAATATACTGATAATGCTGATAGTGTAGCAAAAGCTGTAGAAAGTCAGTTTGGTGCTGGTAATGACGAGATTAGAGAAGTAACTTGGTGGTTGAAATAAATTTTTAGCAATTGATAAGTTAAGGTCATGGCATATATTGTCATGACCTTAACTTGTTTTTTAAAGAATAAAAATAAGATGAAAAAATATATAAGTTTATTTACAGCCCTATTGTTTTGTTTCCATTTTTTTGGACAAAAGAAGCAGGTAGTAATTGAAATTCAGCCGTTTTTACAAGATGCAACGCCAAGTTCTATAATTATAAAGTGGCAAACCAATACTGGGGAGGAAAGTTTAGTAGAATGGGGACTAACACCAAAACTTGGCAAAAAAACAAAAGGAATTTCCTATGATATTAATTTTACGGAAGTGAGAATTCATGAAGTAAAAGTAAGTAAGCTAAAAAGGCTAACAACGTATTATTACCGTGTTAGAACAGGAAAAACAAACTCAGAGGTATTCCAGTTTAAAACACCACCGTTTGCATCAGATCAAGAAGATTTTAATATCGTTGCAATGAGCGACATGCAATATGATTCTAATGAACCCGATAAGTATAAAGAAGTTATAAAAGATGGGGTATTAACGTATCTTAAGAAAGAGCTTGAAGGAGAGTTATCAGATAATCTTGCATTGGTTATGATCCCTGGTGATCTTGTACAAAGTGGAACAAATTTTAAACAATGGCAAGAACATTTTTTTAATCCTTCAGAAAAATTGTTTGCAAATGTGCCAGTTTATCCTGTTTTAGGAAATCATGAGCGCAATTCTCAATATTATTTTAAATACTTTAGTCTTCCCAAAAATGGAAGTCCAGAATATGCTGAACACTGGTGGTATAAAGATTACGGAAATACTAGAATACTAGGATTAGATTCTAATGATGGGTATAGAGATACTAAACAACAATATTTGTGGTTAAAAAAAACATTGGAGGAAACGGCTAATAATGAAGATATAGATTTTGTGTTTGCACAATTACACCATCCTCATAAATCGGAACTATGGATTCCTGGTGAAGAAGATTTTAGCGGAAAAGTAGTAAAGATGTTAGAAACATTTACCACAACAACAGGAAAACCTAGTATCCATTTTTTTGGTCATACACATGGTTATTCTAGAGGGCAGTCAAAAGAGCATAAGCATTTATGGGTAAATGTTGCTTCTGCTGGCGGTGCTATTGATAACTGGGGCGAGTTTGAAGGTAGAGATTATGATGAATTTACAGTTACTCAAGATGAATATGGTTTTGTAATTGTATCGGTAGACGGAGATAGAAATGATCCAAAGTTCACTTTAAAAAGAATAAGCAGAGGAAATAAAGAAAAAAATAGAGATAACGAGCTTAGAGATAGTATTACAATCTATAGAAAATCTAGAAAACCGTTGGCACCAGTAGCTTTACCCATACTATCAGCTAACATAAAAGGGACGGTGTTGAAAGCCAAACCATTTAAAAGTGAATATAATAAGGCTTTTCATGCTGCTTCTCATTGGCAAGTATCAACAACTAAAGATTTTTCTAAATTGGTGTTTGATAGTTGGAAACAGCATGAGAATTGGTATTATAAAGAGAATAGACAAAAAAATGATGATTTGTCAGATGAAAAAACAAATCGTTTATTGCCAAAAACAACATATTATTGGAAAGTTAGATATAGAGACCAAAACTTAAATTGGAGTAATTGGTCAAATACAATAACATTTAAAACAAAGTAGAAGATGAAAAATAAAGGGAATTTAATACTGTCAATACTATTCTTATTTACAATAACAGTATCTGCTCAGGAAAAAGATACAGGTCCAAAAGTAATTTTAATAACCTTAGATGGACTTCGTTGGCAAGAACTATTTACAGGAGCTGATGAAAAGCTTGTGGAGCATAAAAAGTATGTTCATCATACCAAAGAATTAAAAGAGAAGTTTTGGAAAAAAACGGCAGAAGATAGAAGGCAAGTTTTATTTCCTTTTATATGGGGAACTGTTGATAAAATTGGGCAAATTCATGGAAATAGAGCCCTAGGTAGCAAAATGGATTTAACAAATAAGCATTTGTTTTCCTATCCTGGCTATAATGAAATACTAACAGGAATTGCAGATGATAAACGAATAGATAGTAATAAAAAAGTCCCGAATCCGAACGTTACTGTTTTAGAAATGGCGAATAAAACAGAACTATACAAAGGGAAAGTAGCTGCTTTTGGTAGTTGGGACGTTTTTCCTTCAATTGTTAATGAACAACGTAGTGGTGTTCCTGTAAATGCAGGGTATGAAGATGCAAAAGGAGATAATTTAACTCCTGAAGAAATTTTGTTGAACAAGATGCAAAAAACTATTCCAGAAGAATGGGGGAGTGTACGTTTTGATGCTTTTACACATAATTACGCATTGGAACAGATGAAAAAAACACATCCAAATTTAATATATATATCTTATGGTGAAACCGATGATTTTGCCCACGATGGTAATTATGAGAAATATCTAAAATCTGCAGAAACTACAGATGGGTTGATCAAAGAATTATGGGATTTTGTTAATAAAGATGAGTTTTATAGGGGGAACACAACTTTTATAATTACTACAGATCATGGAAGAGGAACAGCACCATTGGATACATGGAGAAGCCATGGAGAAGATGTCAATGGAGCAAAGGAGGTATGGCTTATTGCTTTTGGAAATAAAATAATGGCAAAAGGAGAAATAACAAAAGCAGAACAAATTTATACCAACCAAGTTGCAGCATCTGTTGCAAAAATATTAAATATTAAAATGAGTAATAAAGGCGCAGGGAAACCTTTTTCTTTTATCAAGTAATATTATAAAAAATGGAGAAGTATTCAGAAGGCTTGAAACTTCTCCTTTTTTTATGAGTTTTTTCTAATGCGGCAACTTGTTTTTTAGAAGGCCATAAACGAATGTTCCAAATACAGCAGCAACTAATACGATTAATATACTTATATAACCAGTACTTATAAGTGTAAACAATGGTCCTGGGCAAGCGCCAATTAAGGCCCATCCAAGTCCAAAAATAATACCTCCAAAAATATAATTTTTATAACCTTTTGCTTTATCAGAGATTTCTATTTGCTTTCCTTCAGTACTTTTTAGTCCCATTTTTTTAATTACAAAAACAAAAATGGCTCCAGTTGCAACAGCAGATCCAATAATTCCAAACATATGAAAGGATTCAAATCGGAACATTTCATAAATTCTAAACCATGAAATAGCTTCTGATTTTACGAGTACTATTCCAAAAATAATTCCAACAAATAAGAATTTTAAATATTTCATGATTAAGATAGTAGATAAGGTAAGATTAAAAAAGTCATTATAAGTCCACCGATAAAAAATCCAATAACAGCAATTAACGATGGAATTTGGAGATTACTAAGCCCGCTAATGGCATGTCCAGAAGTACATCCATTTGCATATCTCGTGCCAAATCCTATAAGAAAACCGCCTAGTATTAAAATTGTAATTCCCTTTATAGAGCTTATAGCTTGATTGCCAAATAGCAATTCTGGAACCAGTGCTTTTCCAGCATCATTAATTCCATAAGATTTTAATTCTGCAATGGTTTTTGGATTTAAAGCCATAAGGCTGTCATCAGATAGGTAGTTGATAGCAATATATCCACCAATAATAGCTCCAAAAACAACAATAAGATTCCAAAGACTACTTTTCCAATTGAATTTGAAAAAATCCGAATATTTCCCAGCGCCACCGATACTACACAATGTTTTTAAGTTGGACGACATTCCAAAACGTTTTCCAAAAAGTAATAAAGAAAACATAATTAAAGAAATAAGAGGACCAGAGAGGTACCATGGCCATGGTTTTGTAATAAATTCCATCAGGTTTGATATTGTAATTTTTGCAAGGACAAATAAAAGAACAAAAAAACAATCTGAATGTAACAAATGTTGTTTACCATTAAAAAACTGTTGTTTGTAACTTAGATTTTAGTTATTTCTGTTGATTTAATTAGAAAACAAATTTGCAGATGAGGCAGATTAATATAATACTGATTGCTTTTTCTTTAGTTTTTTTGGTGCAATAAATGAGAGAAAAAAGAGTATATCACTTGATTTTAATTGCTTAAGAAAGTAGAATAAATATTGCTATTGAAATTAAAGGTAAAACCTATTATATTGTATTGTATTTAATAAAAATTCAACACTTACTTTTTTAAAACCTAACTAATGGTTTGGTATTATATGTCACAATAGTACTTTTTGAAGCATTAAGATGATTTCTTTTCCTTTGTTTGCTGTTTTGATAACTCCTAATAGCACTAATTGGAATTGGATAATGGTATTTTGTCTTGTTTTTTATTCAATAAATCTATTCACCGATACTTCTTTTGGCATAGTCTTTGGTATTTAACTATTAAACGAATAAGAAATTCAAAAGGTAGGATTTGTCTTACTTTTGAGATATCGAATTAAGTGAAACATAAAGTAAGTGCCTAACCTAGCCTTGGCGCCTCTAAAAAGAAACATTTAATGAGAAGGAATTATATGAGAACGAAAAACATTACCCAAATTACTAATAAGTAGTATACTTATGATAAAAGTATTTTTTTAAAATTGAATTAGCTATTGAATCGAAAAGTCATTAATATATAACATATTAATGGCTTTTTTCGTTTTATAAAGCAAAGCAAATTACTTTACTATGATTTCATCTATAAAAATCCAAGTTTTTTCATTTTTATCAATGAGGGATGGTCTATTATTGAGATGTACTCTTATTTTTTCAACAGCATCATAGTCTATTGGAATATTAATGATGCTTAGTTGGTTTTCTTTAGGGAATTTTACTTCTTTGGTTATACCTTTTGATGTTGTTGCCGTGGTGTAGAACAGCGATACAGATGTAGGTGCAAATATGTTATTATTATGATTGTTAAACGCACGTATTTGTACACTAAGAATATGTGTGGGCTTGTCAAAAGAAATTTCAAAATCCATGTCACTACCTTCCACTGCTGCCCAATGCCCATCGGCATAAGAATTACCACCAAGAACTCCATCAATTAGTGCCTGTTTTCCGTTTGCTAGGTTATATTTAGTTGATAATTCCTTAGTTATTGTTATGCTATTAAGCATTGCCTTATGTGGTGTAAAACTTGAGTTGGTAGTACCACTCATAAGAACACCATTGTGGTAAGACCTAGCATATACAGTAGTTTTTTTGTCTATAAGTATTGGTTTCTGGTAGTGGATACTGTCGCTAAAATTATTTGTAAAAGAATAATAGATGTTATAATTGGGCTTAGTTGTTTCTAATTTAACCTTTATACTAGTGTTGTTTACAACTTCTGATGAAAATAAGACATCATAGAATTTTTTTGAATCTAAAATTTTTTTTCCTTTAATGAGAGAAGGATATTTGCTAATAGGATGTCTATAAGTCCAAGTAGTGTATAGATGTCCAAGCATGTTTGGATGGTCTACACTAAAGGAGTATTTAATTAGTTTTTCAAGTCCTTCTATGTTTACCCAGCTTGCAGGTAGTACTTTGAAGCCCTTTTCGATAAACATAGGTATGGATGGATACTTGTTTAATGGTTCATAATGCCAATCACAAATAATAACATCTTTTGGAATTAAATCTATAGCCGTGTGTGTGCCATTTAATGATGCTTCCCAAGCCCCATGCTTTATTTTACTGCCATCAATTAAACGATCTCCCCAAATAAAAAGTTCAATGCCTTTCTTTTTTGTAAAATAGTCATGAAAATCATTTATCACTTTTGCAAAAACTTCACCTGGAGGAAGTTTGTTTGTGCTTTTTGCTTCTGGTTTATCAATAAGGAAAATTTCGTCCATACCTAAGTGAATTCCATCAACATCGAAAGCCGAAACAATCTCATCAATAAGAGCAAATACAATTTGGTTAACTCTAGGGTTCATGGGATCCCATTCTCTACAATAAATATCTTTATTATCAGGAAATGCCCCCGGTGTTAAATCCAATTCTGGATAAACGGTTAGGAGGGGCATTGTCTTTTTACTCCAAGATTGATGTCCTAATGATTGAAACTGAATAATAAGCCTGATGTCATTTTTGCTACAAGCACGTTTTAGTTTTCTAGCTGCTTTTTTAGTAATATAATTTTCTTTTTCAATAAGCTCTGGATGAGATTTAAATTGAAAACTATAATCAACTTCTAGAAAGATGACATTAATACCTTTTTTTACTAAGGCAGGCAATTCAGCTTCAAGCAGTGCTAACTTTTCATTATTAGTATAGTCAAGTAAATGGATTGCATTCCATTTTTCTCCTTTATCTGGTCCAATTTGTTGAGCATTACTCTTTAATAACCCAACGACTGCAACAAGAGCAATAAATAGTTTTTTCATATGTTTATATTTATTGTTTTTTAATGGACACATATCTGTTACAAACTATTTATCTTACCATTCCATTAGGAGAATATTGTTCGCTATTTGCGGTATAACATATTACTTGTTACAGGAGTATACTCTTTAGTATCAGATTTCCTGATCTTTAAATTAACAGTATTCCAATCTGTAGGCCAGCCTCCATTAATATTGTTCAAATATATGATTTTTAAACGGTGCTTTCCTTTTTTTAAGGCTAATGCACCATCGTTTATTTCATGTTTTCTTGTAGTGCCATCATTATCAATGATTAATTCATCTGCTATCCAAACCTGATCTTGAACACTAGCAAAATAGTATACACCATCTTCTGCTATATCAATATAGCTTTCTAAAATGGCTGCTCTAAAATCTCCATCTTTAAGTTCATGTCCCCAATGATATGTTTTATTAGCTTGTCCTAAACTATTGATAGTGCTTTTGATTGCTTTTGCTTCGTAGTTGATATCTTTTACTAATCTGAAATCACCGTTATAAGTGGTTACATCAATACCGTTATTAAGATTTTCTAGGTCTAAAGCTTCTTTATAATCTTGTTTTTCAATTGCTATAGTTCTTACCAAGCTCATTTTGCCATGTGGTAATACACTTGCTATTTTTAATGTTGTACTTTCTTTAAAAACAAGAGGTTTTGTATATTCATTTCCTCCAACAGTAGGTGTGTTACCGTCTGTTGTATATACCATTTTTATTGGTCGAGTTGTAGTAAAATCAATACTTGTACTATCTGTAAATGCAACCTTAGAACTAGGACCTTCAGGTAATGGAATATGATACTTAATTTGATGCTGATCTAATCGTACATACTGGTTATTGAGTCTGTTTTCAAATTTATTAAAATCATGATTTTTGGCACCATACCAACCAGTTTCAGCAACAGCTAATAATCTAGGATAGGTTTGATATTCTACTGTAGTATCATCTAATGTATACTCTGTCCAGATATTTGCTTGCAGTCCTAGAATGTGTTTTTTGTTTGCAGGAGTAATCGCATTAGGAATTGGATTGTAATGGTAAACACTGTCTAATGGAATGTAAGCACCAAAAGCCATTGGTTCTGCTTTATAATCACCTTGATAAAAATTAAGGTACATATAGGTGCTAGGTGTCATGATGACATTATTGCCTGCATTAGCGGCAGCAATACCTCCACTTTCTCCTCTCCAAGACATGATTGTGGTAGTTTTTGAAGCACCTCCTTCTAAAAGTTCATCCCAGCCAATTACTTTTTTATTGTACTTTTTTAACATGGTTTCTACACGTGTCATAAAGTAGGTTTGTAATTTGGCTTCATTTTCTATGTTTTCATCTTTCATTCTTTTTTGGCAATGAACACAAGCTTCCCATTTTACTTTAGGAACTTCATCACCCCCTATATGCACATATTCATATGGGAAAAGTGTAGCTAATTCTTTCATTACATCTTCAACAAACACAAAACTTTCTTCCTTACCGGCACATAAAATATTAGGTTCTACTCCCCATAGTATTCTGGTGTTGTATTTTTCTTCTGGATTGCAAGCCAATTCTGGGTAACCTACAAGAGCAGCAATTACATGGCCAGGAACATCAATTTCTGGAAGAACATCTATTTGCCTTGCTGCAGCATATGCAACAACTTCTTTTACCTCTTCTTGAGTATAAAACATGCCTTCTCCATAAGTACTACCATCTGCTTCTGTTCTTTTGGCTCCTAATGTTGTTAGTTTTGGATATTTTTTAATCTCTAATCTCCATCCTTGATCATCTGTTAAATGCCAATGAAACTTATTGATTTTAAACATAGCCATAATGTCCAATTGTTTTTTAATAAAGTCGACTCCAAAAAAGTGACGACTTACATCTAAATGCATGCCTCTCCAATCAAAAAACGGTTCGTCTGTAATAACAACTCCTGGAATTAAAAGGGAGATATCGTTTCGTTTGCTTTTGCTTTCAATTTCAGCTGGTAGTAGTTGCAATAATGTTTGCAATCCGTAAAAAACACCTTTAGCAGTTTTGCCAACAATTTCAATATGGGATGTATTTACCTTAAGTATGTATCCTTCTTCTTTTAAATCTAAAGTATCCGAAATTGCCAACGAAATATAATTGTCTGTTAATAGAGTATTGTCCTGATTACTGATGTTAATACCAGAAGAGGCTTCTATTTTTATTGCAAAAAAATCAGAAATTGATTCTAATTCGTCTTTTTGATGAAGCACAAACTTTGTGTCTTTATCAATAGTAAAACTAGTAGAAGTCGTTGTTGTTTTTTGTGGTTTTGGCGTAATGTTAATTCCGGTATTATAGAAGGCCGTTTCTTTTTTAGTAGTAGTGCAAGAAATTGATAATAAAATGCACAAAAGTGATAGTAGTTTAAATTTCATTCTTAAAGTAATTTGTATAAATAGTAACTAGAAATAATATCTTTTAAAAGCTTCAATACCTTCGTATTCTGAAAGGCCAAGTGAATTGTAGTGGTCTGCTGTTTCTCTGTTTCTTTCCTGAGCTCTAACCCAAAATTCTCTGGTATCATCGCCCTGAAACATCACTAAATCTTTTTGTGATTGATGAAATAAGATAGCATTGGTTTTTCGTTGTAACTCGTCTGGACTTAGCGGTACCGCCATATCAATTTCATCAATATTCCATTCTTGCCATGCGCCTCTATAAAGCCATACCCAACATTCGTTCATAAAAGATTTTTCTTTTATGTTTTCAATGGCTTTATACACCGCATTAAGACAAACTTTATGAGTACCATGCGGGTCTGTTAAATCACCAGGAGCATATATTTGATGAGGTTGTATTTTATTTATGATGTTTTCCATTATTGTAATATCCTTAACACTTAATGGATTTTTTTTTGCTTCTCCGGTTTCGTAAAAAGGTAAGTTTAAAAAATGAACATTAGCATCATCCAAACCAAGGTATCTTGTAGAAGCATAGGCTTCCATTCTTCTAATAAGCCCCTTTAGTTTTCTAATATCTAGGGCATCAATATCTCCTTCGGTTTTGTTTTTTATAGCCGTAATTATTGTGTCTTGTTTTGTTGTTTCGTTATCTGAAAACATTTGCTTACTTACTTCAGCAAACTTTAAAGCATCCATATCGGTAACAGCAATATTTCCTGAGGTCTGGTACGCAACATAAACCTCATGACCTTGTTTAACTAATCTTGAAAAAGTACCGCCCATAGCGATCATATCGTCTTCTGGATGTGGGCTAAAAATTAAAACACGCTTTTTAGCAGGATAAGCCCTTTCAGGTCTTTTTTCATCATCAGAGTTTGGTTTTCCTCCAGGCCATCCCGTTATAGTTCGCTGTAATATATTGAACATTTTGATGTTTAGGTCATATGCTGAACCTTCTAATGCTAGTAATCCAGACATTCCATGTTCATTATAGTCCTTGTCTGTTAATTTTAAAATTGGTTTTTCTAGTTTTTGACTTAGCCATACAATAGCCTTTCGTTTTAGGCTTATTGTCCATACACATTGCCCTACAAGCCATGGTGTTTTAAAACGTTTTAGCTCTGCTGCAGCTTCTCTATCCAGAATAACTGTAATATTATTATGATTTTGCAAATATGTAGCAGGTATATTAGCTGTGATAGGATCTTCAATTGTGTTTTTTACTATAGTTGCTTTTTTGTCTCCCCAAGCTAATAGCACTATTCTTTTTGCTTTGCAAATAGTACCAACTCCCATTGTAATAGCTTTTCTGGGTACATTTTCCAATCCATTAAAATCGGAAGAAGCATCCACACGTGTAAGACTGCTTAGCATTATAATACGTGTTCCAGAGTTGTGATGTGAACCAGGTTCATTAAAACCAATATGTCCAGTTCTTCCAATACCAAGCAGTTGAAAATCTAAACCTCCATATTGTTTTATTTTCATTTCATAATCAATACAGTATTGGTGTACTTCTTCTACAGGAATGGTACCATCAGGAATGTTGATATTATTTGGGTTAATATCAATATGATTAAAGAGATGCTGATGCATAAAATAATCATAACTTTGATTATTAGCCCTTTTCATTGGAAAATATTCGTCGAGATTAAAAGTAATTACATTATGAAAACTTAATGCCTCTTCTTTATGAAGTCTTACTAACTCTTCATATACTTTTATAGGAGAAGAACCAGTTGCTAATCCTATTACGAAATGTTCCTCTTTTTCTTGTTTAGATTTTATTAGTGTCGCAATTTCTTGAGCAATTAAAAATGATGCATTATCCGCATTGTCAAAAATTTCTGTATGTAATTTTTCGTAACGTGTTTCTTCAAATTTCCCTACCTCTTTATGACTAATAGCATTGTTTAGATTTATTTTTGAATACATAAATTATAAGGAGTTAATTGGACTAATAGTTAATATGGAAGAGTCTTGTTGTCATTAATAAATTTATAGCTGTAAGCTAATGCTTTTTGATAGGTAAGTATTAATTTTTTATACCAACTACATCGTTTTAGTAACAAACAGCATGATGGAGTGGTTATTTGTTTTTTGTGTTTTTTTGTTTAAAGCCAATTTGAAATATAAGGTAATGCCTGTATTTTTAATGTCATAAAAAGTTAGTTTATATTCCCGAATAAAAAAAGGTTAACATGCGTCTTTTTCCTAGCAAGATTGTTTTTTTTAACTTTGAGACAGGGGGCTAAGATTGACTTTACTTTTCACTCATTTTGTTGTTGACTTATCTGGTAGTTTATTCCACATTCATTATCAGTTGAGTAAGTTTATTTTGATTGAATTTTTATAAATTGAATTTGATCATTATTTTTTACAGCAATAATATATGACTTATTTTTAATTCTAATCATTGACAAGTCCTTAGTGTCACCGGAGGTTGTAAAACCGCTTTTATGGGTTTTGATTGTTTTAAAGCTACCATCACCATTTCCTTTTAAGAACAGTCCATTACTGGCATCATTTCTTGGCGTTTCTACTTCTGAGGAATGTAAGTTTCCTGCTAAAATAATATCTAAGTTTGAGTCCTTATCAAAATCATCTATAAGTATTTGATTGATATTGGAAATTTGTGCCAAATTTGGAAGCTTATGAGTTATGAATTTTCCTTTTTTGTTTTCTAAATAGATACTAGCAAAAGACTTTACTTGGTAATGAAGAGATTCTTCCAAGTCATTTTCTGTGTATATATCTTCTAAGGTAGCAGTAGAAAAAGAATCATAATTTTTAAATTTATGCTTTATAGCAGGTATTTGCTGTGAAGAACATTCTCTTCCTCTAACTGGAAATTTTTTACCATCATTATAATAGCTTAATACAATATCACTGCTTTTATTTTGATCAAAGTCTTTAAAATAAATATCAAATGTTTCATCACTATTTGCTTTGTATTTGTAATTAAGACCTAAGTTTCCAACAATATAATCTAAGTCTCCATCTTTGTCAAAATCACCTTGCTTTATACTAAACCACCATCCAGTAGTATCCTCTAGGTTTAATTTTTTGGTTTCATTTTTAAAAATTCCATTATTGTTTTTAAATACAGTTATTGGCATCCATTCTCCAACGATAATTAAATCTACCCAGCCATCAGAATTATAGTCAGTCCATACGGCACTGGTGGCCATTCCAAGTTTTTCAAGCCCAGGAGCTATCTTTTGTGTTACATTTATAAATTTAGGATTGTTCTTTGTGCTAACATTTTCTAAAATATAACTATTTGCGGCAAGCGGATAGTTTCCAGGAACAAGTCTTCCAGTAACTAATAGATCTAAATCTCCATCCTTGTCATAATCTTCTTTGTATACTCTAGATCCGCTAGTTATCATTTTAGGAAGTGCATCAACAGATCTGCTGAAATTTCCTTCTCCGTCGTTAATATAGAGTCTATCTTGCAATAGATTAGAATTTGGGCTAAACTCATTTCCACCACTTACAATGTATATGTCATTGTCGCCATCACTATCAACATCAAAAATAAGGCTGCCAATATCCTCAGATTCACTGTCATTAGAAATATCAGGAATTTGTTGTTTTTTAAAACCGATTTTTGATTGGAAATATATTCCTGTTGGGCTTTTAGAAGCACCACCGATTACAAAATCATCTAAATTGTCGCCATTTAGATCTCCTACTGATACTCCTGGCCCAAACATTGATGTTTGATGAGGTAATAGTATTTCTTTTGCAAAATCGTTGTAATAATTTTCTATGTGTTTGTGTGTTGTGATTATTGTGGTATCAGTTTCTGTAGTAAAGAGTTTTATATCCTCTTTGTTTTTTTTGGTTTTTAAAACTAAAGCATCTTTGTAATTGATTTGTAAAAACTGATTACTTTTTACGTTGTCAATAATTTGAGTTTTTTGATCGGGCCATAGTATTTTTATCTTTTTTATAATTGTATTTTTTCCTAGGCCAAAATGAAGTTGAGGGGCAACAGCTGATTGAAACCCTCTAGTTAGCGTCATTTCTTGGAATTGAGTAGTTTCATTTGTTGTAACATATGCCTTAACTCCAAGTCCAAACTTGTTTTTATTTGGACCGTTAAACCTTAGTGTTATAAAATTGTTTTTAGTGCTTGTGTTTTTAAATATTGAGGCGTAATCATCAATGTTATTAGTTATGATTTCTAGATCACCATCATTATCAAGGTCTGCATATACACAACCATTAGAGAACCCTTTGTGATTAATTCCCCAAGTATCATTAGCTTGCGTAAAGGTTAAGTCTTTATTGTTTCTAAAGACAAAATTGTCTATTTTTTCAGAAGGAATAGCTAAACTTTTTGAGAGAAAACTATCCTTGTTGCTTTTTTTGTTTCTAACTTTTTGAAAATAATCTCTATTGTTTATTTCTCTTCGAGTTCCGTTAGAAATAAATATATCTTTCCATCCATCATTATCGAGATCTGCAAATAATGGTCCCCAGCTCCAATCTGTGGAAGAAACTCCTGCTAATCTAGCAATATTGCTAAAATCAGGAAGTGAGTCATGAAGTGTTCCATTGTTTAATTGCAAATTGTTTTGCATATATTGGTAATGAAAACCAGCATTAACTGTTCCCCAAAAAAGATCAGGGTTCATACTTGCCATATTTGCTTTTGCTCTACGGTTGTTTTTTGCCATCATATCTACCTGTATAACATCTAGTAGGTTATCGTTATTAAAATCGGCAATATCAACACCCATTCCGTAAAAAGCGGTTTGTTTGGTACTCTTTTTTATTTGTTCTGTGAAGGTTCCATTTTTGTTGTTAATGTATAGAAAATCTGGAGAGCTAAAATCATTAGAGACATAAATATCTGGCCATCCATCATTATTAAGATCTCCAATAGTAGCGCTAAGTGTTAGTCCAAAAGTTCGTAAACCAGCTTTATCGGTGACATCGGTAAAACTGTTTCCGTCATTTCGATATAGTTTATCAGTTTCATCTTTTTTTGTGTTACTCATCTTAAAACGATAGTAATTATTTGGAGCATTAAAATTGGTCCTAGGATAATTACCAACATATAAATCTAAGTCACCATCTAAATCGTAATCAAAAAAAGTAGATTGCACAGAGTTTCCAGCATCTGCAATACCATATTTTTCTGCACTTTCAGTAAAAGTTAAATCTTTGTTGTTGATGTATAGTAGGTTTTCTTTTGGAGTATTTTTTCCAGAGACAGAACAATATATATCTAGGTATCCATCATTGTTAATGTCTACAATAGTTACTCCAGTAAACCATCTATTGTCTCCTTGTATGTTTGCTTTTTTAGAAATATCTTCAAATTTTAAATTTCCTTTGTTGAGGTATAATTTATTAGAAACCATATTTCCAGTAAAAAATAGATCTATAAGCCCATCATTATTCATGTCACCTGCAGCAACACCACCGCCCATATACATATATGCATAAGTGAAATAGTTAAGACTATCAGTTTCTGTTAATGTATTTGAAAAGCTAACACCAGTTTCGGTATGGTTTAATTTTTTAAATATAGTGCGATTGTTTTTTTTTGAGGTACAAGAAGTCAAGCAAAAAGCGATAAGACATAAAAAAAGTATTTTTTTCATTTTTTTAGTTTGAAAGAAATAAATAGTATGAGTTGAAGAAAGGGTAGTGATGATAAAAGAGGCGTTGTTAGGCGCCTCTTTTTGTGTGTAATAAATATAGTTTAATTTATTTTACCAATCTGGGTTTTGTTTTAATATATTACCACTTTGATCAATTGCATCAATAGGAATAGGGAATAGATTATGAATGGTTTTAAAAACTTTAGCTTTACCACCAAAATTAGGAATTGTTCTAGATTCATTAGAAAAATAGTCGTTCATAATTTGAACACCATTGTCCCATCTTCTAATATCGAATAAACGATGTCCTTCCATACCAAGTTCTAAACGTCTTTCGAAACGAACTGCAGCTATAGCTTCGGTTTGATCTGTAAAAGAAGCGTAAGGTTCTATTTGATAATTAGCTGCATCGGCTGTACCAGCTTCATTTTGAAGATAGGCCATGCTTTTAGCTCTGTTTCTTACTTGATTTACATAATTTAAAGCTGTTGCGATGTCGTTTGATTCAGCTGCTGCTTCTGCAGCCATTAATAATACATCTGCATATCTCATAATATTATAATTGATACCTGAATGTTGTTGCCCCCAGTTACCAGCTCCTATATTTGCATCTTCACCAGAGTGATATATGTTTTTCTTTGGAGAGTATGGGCCTGAAATATCTTCAAATCCGGCACGAATCCAATCTTTTCCAGGATGAATATCCCATCCGTTGTAATCAAGACCTCTACGTCCTACTGTAAAATCTAATCTAGGGTCTAATGGTCCAGTATGAGGCGTAAATGCAGCAGCACTTTCTATACCATAATCATTTGTAACATCTGTCTGATTAAATGTGCTCAGTAAAGGCAATCCAGAACCATCAGTTTGGTATGCATTTACTAAATCTTGTGAAGGTTGGTAAAAACCACAACACCATTCATTAGGACCACCAAAGTTTAATGTACCTCCAACATTACCATTTGGAGAGAAAGGACCTGTAGCGTCAAATTGAATTGAAAAGACGGATTCTGAGGCAGTTTCACCCGCTAATCTAAAGTTGTCTACAAATTCTGGTAATAAAGAATAAGGGCCAGAATTTATAACATTATTTAAATGACCAAGAGCGTCTGTCCATTCTCCTTTATATAAATGTGTTTTACCAAGAAAAGCAGTTGCTGCCCATGAGTTAACTCTCCCTATTTCACTTTGTGTGTCTGGAAGATTGTCCTTTGCAAACGTAAAATCAGCTTCTATTTGCGCCCATACATCTCCCGTGTTTGGTTGATTGAATTCTGTATTTGCAAAATTTTCTTCAGAGATATATGCAACATATCCATACATTTTTTGCAATTCAAAGAAAAAATACCCTCTCAAAAATCTAGCCTCAGCTAATTGATTACTAAAGTCTCCATCTTCTATATTGCTAATAAGATCAATAACTGCATTTGCTCTATTTGCTCCTGCATATAAAGCCCTCCACTTTGTGGATAAATATGAATTTCCAGTAGTCCAATCATGAGTTTCTAATAAAAACAATGTTTGTTGATCCCCATCTGTACTTCCTTTATGGGCATCATCAGAAATTGCATCCATCCACCAATTATCTCCACTAGCAGACCAACCACTAGTTGCGTTTGTAACTCCGTCTAGTGCACTATATGCTGCGGTTAATGTAAAGTTAACACCAGCCTCATTTTGTAAAGAGTCTGGATTTAAAGAACCAATCTCTGTTGTTTCTGTGAATTCATCACTACATGCTAGTACAACACCAAGAAGTAAAAGCATTAAAATTAATTTATTTTTCATTTTTTTAAAATTTAAGATTTAAACCAATTGTATAAATTCTGGATAGTGGATATATCTTTCTGTCTATTCCTAAATTTAAGTTGTCTATTGGGGTAATTTCTGGATTTAATCCTTCATAACCTGTTATTGTAAAGATATTTGTTCCTTGAACGTAAAGTCTCAAGTTGCTTATGCCAAGTTTATCAATAATAGTATCTGGAAGGCTATATCCTATTTGTAAATTTTTCAATCTAAAATAAGAACCATCTTCTACAAAATAAGAATTTGAAAATATTTCAACTCCATGCAATGAGTTACTAAGTGCAGGTAAAGTAGCATTAGTGTTTGTTGGCGTCCAAGAATCTAATACTCTTGTGCTTCTGTTACCATTAACAAAAACAGGGAAGTCTGTATATATTTTAGAATGGTTATAGATATCATTTCCTTGTGATCCATTAAAGAACATAGAAAAATCAAAGTTTTTGTATTCCCCTGAAAGACTAATACCGTATGTGAAATCTGGATGTGGTGAGCCAATTTTGGTTCTGTCATCATCATCTACTGTTCCGTCTCCATTTACATCTTTATATGTCCATCTTCCATCTGCATCAAATCCATCAACAATACGGCCATAAAAATAAGATAAAGGTTCTCCTTCTTCTGTTCTAGTATATACTCCTGAAGAACTTGTAATTGAGTTTCCAGGTACTGGTGTACCATTAATTAATTCTAGAACTTCATTTCTATAACTAGAAATGTTTACACCGATGTTATAAGAGAAATCTCCGTTTGTTTTATCACCATAATCTAGTCCTAAGTCAAATCCTTTGTTTTCGATATTTCCTAAGTTTACATAAGGAGCTGTTGCACCAGGAGCTGTAGTACTTATTTTTTGGTTGTCCAAAGTAATTAAACCATCTGTCAGGATTTTCCAAACTTCTAAAGAAACATTTAGTTTACTATTAAGCATCCCTAACTCTATACCATAATTAGTAGTTTCACTAGTTTCCCATTTCAAATCAGGGTTTCCTACTTGACTTAGATACGCTCCAGAAGAAATACTTCCTTGAGTAAAAGCATAATTTCCAGTAGTTTGACTAAACGCAAATAAAGAAAGTGTTGGGTTGTTTACAGGAACAAATTGATTTCCTAATTGTCCCCAAGACCCTTTTACTTTAACTCTGTTTACAAAAGCATCTTCTGGATAAAATCCTTCTTTACTTATAAGCCAACCTCCACTAACTGAAGGAAAGATGTCATCTTTATTACTTCCAGCAAATCTTGAAGATTTATCGTATCGTAATGTTGCTGTTAAGAAATATTTCTGTGCATAATTGTAATCAGCAGAACCAAATAAGGAGTATAGGGTGTTTTGAGTTTCAAAAGAACTATCAATATTTGGGTCACCAAAACCATTTCCTAATAGATAGAATAATGGCGATTCATTAAAGTAGTCTGTATTGGAAACTACTTTACCTTTACTAATGTTTTCTACGGATTCAATTCCTGCAATAGCATTTATATTATGATTGCCAAAACTTTTATTGTAATTTAAGATGTTGTTCCAAGTCCATGAACTAGAGTTAGAATCACCTTCTGCTAATGTGTTAAAAGATCTTGGTTCCCCAAATTCAGGATTTAAAGAGGTGAAAATTCTAGTATCATTAATTCTCATGTTTCCAGAGAATGTAGTTTTAAACGATAAGTCATCTGTGATCTTATAGGATAAATAAATATCACCAAAAACACGTAATGTTTTATTGTAATTATTTTGAGCTCTAGATAGACGAGCAAAAGGGTTTTCATCATTACCTAACCCAAGTGTATTACTGTAATTTCCTGCAAATTCACCATTGTCATCATATACAGGAAGTAAAGGGTTATTTCTAACAGCGCCTTCTACAACATTGTTTTCTGCTTCTCCTCCTTTAATATTTGAATAAGCAACATTAAGGTGTTGACCAATTTTAAGCTTGTCATTAAGAAGTTTAAATTCGTTGTTTAATTGAATATTACCTTTTTTGAATCCAGTATATTCTAAAACACCATCTCTACTTAAATAACTAAAAGAGGCATATGATTTACTGTTTTCTGTACCACTTTGTAATGCTAAAGAAATATTTGAAGTAGGTGCAGTACGAGTAATCTCGCTCCACCAATCTGTTCCATTAGGATTAACCGTAACTGGTACTCCAGTACCTTGTAAAGAGGTAGGGATAGTTGGTGAAGATCCAGTACCATATTGTGGGTGAGTAAGAGTAGCTCCATCATTAGCAAGACCATCCCAAATCATTTGACCATGCTGCTGCGCATTTAATAAACTAGGACTTTCTGTAGCAGAAGCCATACCTGTATACATGTCAAGAGATACCTGAGTTTTACTATTATAGCTACCACCTTTAGTAGTTACAATAACAACTCCATTTGCAGCTCGAGATCCATAAATTGAGGCTGCACCATCTTTTAAAACATTAATTTGTTGAATGTCATTAGCATTAATGCTATTGAAAATACTAGCATCGGTAGTTTGTACTCCATCAATAATAAATAAGGGTCCAGTTGATCCACTTGTACCAATTCCACGAATATTAATTGTTGGAGAGCCACCAGGTTCAGAGTTTGAAATAACAGATACTCCATTAGCTCTACCTTGTAATGCTTCAGCAGCATTTTCCAATGGTAGTTTTAGAGCTTCACTAACATCAACAGAAGTAATTGATCCTGTAATATTTCCTCTTGTTTGTGTTGTGTAACCCACAACAACTACTTCACTTAGTTTATTAGCGTCTTCAACCATTTGTGCATTAATTGTAGCTGAAGAACTAACAATAATGTCTTGTGTAGCCATTCCTATGTAGCTAAACCGTAGTGTTTGCCCTGCTGAAGCAGTTATGGTATAATTACCATCAAAGTCAGTTTGTGTACCATTAGTAGTGCCAACTACTAATACATTTACACCAGGAAGTGGTGCACCATCATCTTGGGATGTGACCGTTCCATTAATCGTAATCTCTTGTCCTATTGCATTGGATACAAATAGAACAGAAATCATCATGATAAACATAATTTTTTTCTTCATGTTGTTTTGTTTGTTAATTTAATGTTCTGAAACTATGTATTTTGTGTTAGCTGACTAAATTTTTTATGCCAACAACATGCTTTTAAGAACAAACAGCAGAATATTAAAGACATTCGTTTTATGTTTTTTTTAACAAAAAAAGGCATATTTAAAAATATGTGTTTTTTATTTTGTTTTTAGGTAAATTAAAAGTAATTTTTCACCTTGTTTTAGTATTATATCGGGTTTAAGTACCATTTTTCAGGTATTAAAATAACTATTATAAAGGAGATTATTTGTGAAAGAAGGAATAACGTTTGATCAAAGAGTTGCTATTCCATTAAAGTATCATTTGATATTTTGGGGCAGTTACTTCTCTTTTAATGTTATTAGATGGGGAAGTTATTTTAATGATTATTGGTATTCTTTAAAATCTAATTTAGTAGAATTCCCTTTGCATATAATTATTGCTTATACCTGCGTTTATTATTTGGTGCCTAAATATATATTGACAAGAAGATATGTTTCTTTTGGGGTTTTAATGTTGATTTTATTAGGAATACATTATATAGTGAAGTCTGGATTAACGTATTGGTTGGTCAATGAAGATATATGGCCAGAAGCTGAAGGAATAAATAAGGCATTTGAATTTAATCATGTTATTGCAGTTGCTTTGGGTGAGTTGTATGTAATTGCTCTGGTGATGGCAATAAAGTTAACTATAGATTGGGTAGGAGAGAAGAATAAAAATGAAGAATTGGAGTCATTGCAATATCAAACAGAATTAAAGTATTTAAGAGCGCAGATGCAGCCTCATTTTTTTTTTAATACTTTAAATAATTTATATGCTTTGATTTTAAAAAAGTCCAATAAAGCGGGATCGGTAGTGGTGAAGCTTTCAGAATTAATGCAATATGTAATATATGATGTAAAAAATAAAAGTAGTGTATCACTTTTAAAGGAGGTTAATTATATTCAGAATTATATAGATTTGGAGCAGTTGAGGTATGAAAATAAAATTGAAGTCGATTTTAAAATAACGGGCGATATGGATGATGTTAATATTACACCATTGCTTTTTTTACCTTTTATAGAAAACTGTTTTAAGCATGGAATAAAGGATGCTCAAACATTAAAATTATTGATGGAGTTTAATAAGGTTGAAGATGGATTAGAGTTTAGGCTGAAAAATAATTTTGATGCAGTGATTTCTGCTAGTTCTGTAAAAGGAATTGGAATAGAGAACACGAAAAAAAGGTTACGACTTTTATATGGTAGCAACTTTAAATTGAAGACCCATGTAGAGGATAGTAACTATCATGTATATCTAAAAATACCTGTTAATGAATATTAAATGTTTAATTATTGATGACGAGCCTTTGGCTATTGAAGTGATTGGGAAATATCTTCAAGATTTTCAGAATATTGAGGTGATGGGTAGGTATAATAACCCTATAGATGCACTTCCTGCTCTTGAAAATGATGATATTGACGTTGTGTTTTTAGATATTAGTATGCCAAAAATGGATGGTATTGCATTTTTAAAAGCTTTAGATGGAAAACAACCACATATTATTATTACTACGGCATATAAAGAACATGCTGTGGAGAGTTATGAGTTGAATGTGCTTGATTATCTGGTAAAACCAATACCGTTTTCTCGGTTTTTAAAATCTATGAATAGGCTTAATCAAGCTATAATAAAAGAAAGAGCCCCTCAGCAAACAGAATATAATTTTGCACAAGAACCTCATATATTTTTGAAGGTTGATAAGAGGCTTGTTAAGATTCTACTAAAAGACATTCATTTTATTGAAAGCCTTAAAGATTATATTAAAATTTTTACACCTGCGGAAAGTTATATTGTTCATAAATCTTTAACGAGTATTGTTGACGAATTGCCAGAAGAAAATTTTATTAGAATTCATAAATCATACGCAATTGCAATTGATAAGGTAAAAAGTGTAGAAGGAAATATGGTGGAAATAGCAGAGAAAAGAGTGCCTATAGGTAGAAATTATGTGAAGCATACCAAAGATAGAATCTTTAAGAAAACGAAATAATCTAACTAAATATATTAAAACTAACTATTAATTAAAACTTAAACATTATTAAAACATGTCAGACTCAGTAGAAAATTTAAAACAAAATAAAACATTGGTACCCATTGCTATCATAGCTGGGTTGTTCGCTGTCTTCGGATTCGTAACTTGGATTAATGGGGCGTTGATTCCGTATATGGAAACAATTAATGAGTTATCAGAAGCAGAAGCTTATTTGGTAGCATCAGCATCTTATATTTCGTTTGTCGTAATGGCTTTGCCGTCTTCATATATTATAGGCAAAATTGGGTATAGAAAAGGAATGTCTTTAGGGTTGATTGTTATTGCAGTAGGAGCGTTGTTGTTTATTCCTGTTGCAACAAGTAGAGTTTATTGGGCTTCTCTTTTATGTATTTTTATTCAAGGAGCCGGGATGACTATATGCCAAGCAGCAGCTAATCCTTATATTACAATTTTGGGGCCTATAGAGAGTGCAGCTCGAAGAATGTCAATTATGGGGATTGCGAATAAAGCAGTTGGAGCATTAGGATCTTTGATATTCGGAGCAATTTTATTATCTGGAATAGATGAGGTTAAGGAAAAGCTTAGCCATGTCTCTGTTGAGGAAAAAACCATAATGTTGGATGATATGGCAAGTAATGTAGTTGCTCCTTATCTTGTTATGGCAGCTGTGTTATTAGTTTTTGGTTTACTGATGAGAAAAGCACCATTACCTCATGTCGAAGCTGAACCAATTGAAGATTCAAAGGGAGAAAAATCTGCAAAAACAAGCATTTTTCAGTTTCCACATTTATGGTTGGGAATGTTAGCTTTGTTTTTATACGTAGGAGCTGAAGTTGTTGCTGGTGATACTATAATAAAATATGGTTTGTCGTTAGGGTTTTCAGGAGATGAAGCAAAATTCTTTACAACTTTTACATTAATGGCTATGGTTTGCATGTATGTTTTAGGAGCTTTACTGATTCCAAAATTTATAAGCCAATCGTTAGCTTTAAAGGTAAGTGCGGTATTGGGTATTATTTTTACTTTTGGAATTATTTATACAACAGGGTTTACTTCGGTATTATTTGTAGCAGCTTTAGGTATTGCTAATGCTTTGGTTTGGCCAGCAATATGGCCATTAACATTAAAAGGTTTAGGTAAATTCACGAAGACAGGATCGGCTCTTTTGATAATGGCAATTTCTGGAGGTGCAGTTATTCCTCCTTTATACGGAAGGTTTGTTGATGGAAAAAAGGCAGAGTTGATAGCTCAGGGCGTAGAAGAGGCTGTTGCCGCTTCCCAAGCGTCTACATCTAGTTATTGGATATTGTTTCCTTGTTATATATTTGTTTTGTTTTATGCGATGTATGGTCATAAGGTAGGGCTTTCAAAAGAGGTGTTACAAGATGAAATCTAAGAGAATAGCATCAGTTGATGTGTTACGGGGTTTTACTATTGCTGCAATGATAATGGTGAATACACCAGGGTCTTGGGCTACTGTTTTTCCTCCTTTATTGCATGCCGAGTGGAATGGCTATACGCCAACAGATTTGGTTTTTCCTTTTTTTCTGTTTATTGTTGGGATTTCTATTGCAATAGTATATGGAAATAAAAAAATTGAAAAACCTTCAGCTTATAAAAAAATAGCGATAAGAAGTTTAAAGATTATTGGATTAGGATTGTTCTTAAATTGGTTTGTACCCTACGTTCCTTTTTTTAAAGATTTTGATGCGCTACGTTTTCCTGGAGTGTTACAGCGTATTGGAGTAGTGTTTTTTATAACTTCAATAGTGTTTATCAATTGTAACTGGAAGGCTTTGCTTGGGGTTGGTGTTGCAATATTAGTTGGTTATTGGTTGTGGTTAGGTTTTATTCCTTTGCCCGATGGAACATCACCAACATTTGATAGAGCAGTAAATAACTGGGCAAATTTTGTCGATGTTGGCTTTTTTGGAAGCCATATGTATAAGTCCGATTATGATCCAGAAGGTTTAATTAGTACACTACCAGCAGTGGTATCATGTATCAGTGGAGCGCTAATTGGGTTGTTGCTGATCAGTAAAAAAACTAATAAAGGCATGATGATGGCTATAATTGGAGTAGTAATGTTGGTTGTTGGTCATGCTTGGGATTTGTTTTTCCCAATAAACAAAGCGTTATGGTCAAGTAGTTTTGTACTAGTTACTAGTGGATGGGCTTGTGTATTACTTGCTTTATTGTATTATGTAATGGATGTTAAAAATATTCGTTTTGGAAGCTTATTTAAATATGCTGGGATGAATGCGATAACAGTATATTTCTTATCGAGCTTTATAGCTAAATCTTTTAGTATAATAAAAGTAGGAGATAGTACTATTCATGGTAGTATTTATTCGGTTTATAAAACGAGTTTTTTTAGTGCTAATATGTCCTCATTTTTATATGCTATTTCTGTAGTAGCATTTTATTTGTTGGTGGCATATATAATGTATAAAAAGAAAATTTTTATTAAAATTTAAAATAGTTTATTATGGAAAAACCTGGATGTTTATATCTAGTAGTTGGTATTCTTCTAATAGGAGTACTGCTATTTATTTGAAAAAGTTACTTATTGAATAAAATCCATAAAAGAAACACAGGCTGAATTGCTTGTGTTTCTTTTATGGATTTTATTATGATTTTCTGATATATATGTTTCCAGAAATTGTTTCCATAGTAATAGGAGTGGTTCCATTGTTAATGGTACCGATTATTTTGTTTTGTGGTTTATTTCTTTTTTGATTGTCGTGTTTTATGTCGTGGTTAGAATAGATGGTTCCGGTAAGGGATTCAGCATTTATTTTTGCTTTAGCAATAACAACGTCTACATCGCCGCTAATTGTCTTCAATGCTAGCTTACCTGATTGTTTTTTAATGGTAATATTACCAGAAATAAGGTCGGTAGTTAAAGTACCATGATATTCAATTATATTTAAGTCGCCAGAGATGCTTTTTACAGTAAGAGCGTTACTTTTAGGAACATAAACAATATAATTAATCTCCGTGGTATTAGAACAGTTGCTACTATTGCTATTTTTTTTGAAGTAATCTTTGAAATCAGAATTTATAGTTAAGGTATTGTTGTTTTTTTTGCTTTTGAGGTTGAAATACTCGTTGCCTTCTCCATCGTTAAGGTTTACTGTAGCTTTTACTAAAAGCTGATTTTTATTCCATTGCACGACTTTAATATTTCGTGCAAATTTAAAATTGACAAGAATTTTTGTATTGGAACTTACGTTTTCTGTTTTTTCAACTTGTCGTTGTGCTGTGCTGGAAAATATACCTGTAAGGAATAGTATTCCGAAAATTAGATGTTTCATTTTTTTTTGATTTTTAGATGTTATTATCCTTAGCGTAGCAGTTGTGTACTACGCTGATATGGAAAATTGTATTGTTAATTGAGTTGACTGATAGTTGATGCTTATCAGTTTTTCTGTGAGGGGTAGGAGCAAGCTACCGTGTAGCGCGGATGACCCGACCCGATTTTATGAGGGGCACAGCCAAAATAATTAATAGCTTATTTTTTTCTTAAATATACGTTACCAGTGCTAGAGCTTAAGTTGATAATAACTCCACCGTTGTTTAGAGCAGTTTCTACTTTTCTGGTAGCTCCAATAACATTCATATCGTCATTGTCATCATTTTTGGGTATTGCGATGTCAAAATCGGTATAGATGGTGCCCATGGTAGATTTCAATTCAAGGTTTGCTTTTGTTGATGAAGGGATGCTAATATCTACATCTCCAGTGCTTGAACGTAAAGAAATAGGTGAACTTTGAGATACACTTGTAAAAATAACATTAATATCTCCAGTTGCAGTATTTGCAGTAATTGGCCCTGTTACATTATTAAGTTGAATATCTCCTACATTGGATTGTAGTTCAATTTCAGAAGAAAAGTTAGTAATGCTAATATCACCTAGGTTACCACTATTTATAATAAGGTCTATGGTTTTTGGAATGATAAAAGTAAGGTTGTCTCTGTTAAAATGAGATTTAAGGTCTTTAATGATAAGAATATCTCCTTCTTTTGTAATGCTAAGACCGTGACCATTGGTGTTGTCTGTACCGTTGCTATAAATGGCTTTTAATCCCTTTGCTTTTTCGACTTCTTCTTCATCTGTTTCTAGATTTTTAATAAGCAATTCTTTTGATGTTCCATTTGCAATAGTAATATCAGAATCGGAATACACTTGTACTTTTTTTACACCATTTAAGGAGTGTTTGTAATCTGTTTGTGCTTGAGCAAAGGTGATGCAAAGGCAAAATAATGTGATTAGCTTTAAGTTTTTCATGATTGTTTTTGTTTGATTGTTGAATTTAACTGTTCGTTTTTTTTTCAGATTAATTTTGAAATACCCGCATTTGCTAGCTCTTTTACATAAACAGGTGTTTCGGGTGCGTTGATTATTTTTTTGATTGGTGCTAAAGCTCTTTTTTCTTGAATGGTTACTAATATGTTTATGAGTTCTATTTGTAAGCTTGGGTTTTTTTCGTTTTCTAATGCTTGTATTAATGCTTTTTTAACTGTTTCTGATGTTGAAAATTTTGCCAGAGCTTCAGCTGCTGCTAAACGTACATTGCTATTGGAATCGTATTGCAACCGGTCTATTAATGCAGTAAGTACAGCTTTATCAGGTTTTTGAATTTCTGAGGTAAAACTTACCGCTTGTATTCTTTTACTTGGAGATCTGTTTTCTATCATTGCTAACATTACATTTTTTTTCATTTGCAATGTTTCTAGTTGTAGCGATGCAATTTGTTGTTGGCTTTCTTGATTTAATCTGGTACTTCCTATAAAGTATCCTGTAAAAATTACAACGATACTCGCTGCAATTTGAAATGCAGTTTTATAAGAGAACTTGTTGCTAGTAACTATAGTTGTTTCTTTGGTTTGTAATGCTTTTTCTTCGTTAAGCATTGCATAAAAATCTGTTTTTAGCTTTTCTGACGGATAGTTGTCTTCTACAGTTTTAAATGCATTTTCTAATTGTTCTTGTGCCAAAAATATTTTTTTACAATTGACACATTTTTCTAGATGTATGGCTATTTTTTGTTCTTCCTTTTTAGAAAGCGTATGTTCTGTATATGCTATGAGCTGTTGCTCTGTTTGTTTACAATCCATAATTATGCGGTTTCAAAATAATGAGTTCTTAATTTTTTTAGAATTCTATGTACTTTAACCTTTACTGCTCCAGGGCTAGAGTTTATTTGTGTAGCAATATCTTCGTATTTTATGCCTTGCAATTTGTTCATAACTACTAGTTCTTTGTCTTCATTAGATAGTTTATCTAAAATGCTGTACAGGTGTGTAATTTCTTCTTTGTTGGTATTTGTATCTGTCTCTATTGTTTCTGAAATATTATCTATTGCAATGTTGTTATTATTTTTTTTCTGTTGTACCCAATAATCTGATAAATTGTTTCTTGCAATTTTAAAAATCCAAGAAGCAAAGTTTCCTTTGTTGTATGAATGTTTGTATCTAATTGCTTTGTAAAAAACATTTTGGGTAATATCTTCACAAATAGCTTGATCCCTTACCATTTGGTATAGGAAATTATAAATTCTTAGGTGGTAACGTTCAAAAAGAATAGACATATCGTCTAATTGCCCTTGGGCAACGTTCCACATTAGTTCTTCATCTGTTAGCTGGCTCAAAGCTTGTTGTGTTTTGTACTTATAAAGATCTAAAAAAAATCTATTAGTACTGTTGGTTTGTATTAAAGACCTGCCAATTTTTAATTGGTTACATCCTTGGGCAGTTTTTTTTAAGTTGCTATTGTATTGACTGTAAAAAAAGCTGTAGTGGATAATGTTTGTACTAACAATAAAAATTGTAGAATAGATAGAGGGAATAGAGTAATTTATGATGCTAGGGTCAAAAAAGACTATAATAAATAAATATTTTCAATTCTTTTGGTTCTTCTATATTAAACAAGTAGAAACTCCTCAGTGTTATTTAATAGAAGCATTGTCAGAAAAACAGAAACCAGTGAAGGAGATACAGGATAAAGAAGATTTAACTCAATCTTGAGATTTTAAGGATTTATGCAATACTACCTATTTTAGTAATACACTTGGGCTTATCCCAAACTTTCGTTTAAAAGCCGTAGAAAAGTGTTGTGGGTTTTTATAACCTATTCTATCTGAAATTTCAGTAATAGATAAATTTTGTTCTAGCAACATCTTTTTGGCTTCTTCCATTTTTAAATCTTTTATATATCCAAAAACAGTAGTTCCAAAAACATTTTTAAATTCTTTTTTTAATGTGCCTTTATTAGTATTAACCTCTCTTGCCAAATCAGACAAGTTCATAGTATTATCCATTTTCTCTAAAATAATATCTTTTACATCGTACATTTTATCAATAATAGTTTTGGATGTTTTATGATAAAAAGTATTGAAATTAAAAGTGCTTATCTGATGCATTTGCAATAACAATAACTCTAGTACTTTAGAATCTAAAAAAAGCTGTCGGTATTCGTTTATCCATGTGCAATTAATAATTTCTTGAATAACTAAATGCATTTGTGGTGTAATGGGGTAATTGCATTCATTTAAATACCCTATTTCTTTATTTTTAATAATTTCTCTAAATTTTTTAAAGATTTCATCATTGGGCAGATATTGTTCAAAAAAACTAGGATGTAAATTTATTTCAAAAACATTCATTTGTTTATAATATTCTACTTTTCCTTTTATACTATTACAATAAAATATATTATGTGTATTACCATCAGTATTAAATATATTTTTCATCTTATTTATTGATGTGAGTGAGGCTCCTTGTATGGCAAAGTGCATTTCTACAGTTTCTTTATCGAACTCAAAAAATAAAGTTGTTTTTTCGGAAAAAGTACTATTACCATAACCAATACTAAAGTTAGGAAGTATAATTTCTTTAAATATACCTTTTACAGATTTATAGTTGTATGCTATGTCTATGTCTTGAGTGCCAATATGATCAACTTTATAATCAGATTTTCCTGATTCATATACGATGTCGTGCATATCATTTAAGTGTAATTTCAGTCCCATTAATATTGCCTTTCACGTATTTATAATTGCTTTTCACGTAGGTGTAATTCTTGCCTACGGGAGTACTTTTGTTTTTCAAATATAATTATTTAAAACGAATCTAAATAATATATTTGTTAATCATTGTTTTTAATTTTTTATGCGAAGTCATCAATTTATAGGTTTTGTTTTTGCTCTTTTCATTAGTCTTTCTTCGTATGCACAGAGCGATGTATATGGTATTGTGTATGGTACTAATAAGTTACCATTGTCTTATGTTTCGATTTATGTGCCTGACGCGAATATAGGAGCTACAAGTGACGATTTTGGAAACTATAAGTTAGAAAATCTTCCTGATGGAAATTATAAAATAGTAGCATCCTTCCTTGGTTTTGCTTCTCAAGAGAAAAACATTGAATTAACTGGAAGCTCGCTAGAGGTTAATTTTTTACTGACAGAAAACATTAGTCAATTAAAAGAGGTGGTATTAAATGGGAAGAGTAAGTCAGAAGTTTTACGAGAAACAGCATATAGGCCTGAAGTTTTAGAATTACAAAATATACAGCAAAGAGCTACACCAGTTATTGCTTTGGTAGGTCAGTTATCTGGTGTTCATATCCGTCAACAAGGCGGTCTGGGTAGTGATGCCAATATTATGATTAACGGCGTCTCTGGAAAAGGAATTAAAACTTTTATAGATGGCATACCATTAGATTTTTTAGGAAAAGGCTATGATCTAAAAAATATTTCTCCCAATCTTATTAAACAGATTGAAGTTTATAAAGGAGTGACACCTATATCTTTTGGTTCTGATGCATTAGGTGGTGTTGTAAATATAGAAACTCAAAATAGATATGAAGATTATGTAGATGTATCTTATACAGTAGGTTCTTGGAATACACATCAACTTGGATTGGGGCTGAAAAAATATTTGAATAGTAACAAAACTCAATATCTACAATTAGACGGATACTTTAATTATTCTGACAATGATTATTGGATGGATGATGTAGATATTGTTGTAGATGAGTTAAATAATACAAAAAAGGGAAGAGCCAAACGTTTTAATGATCAGTACAGATCCCATTTAGTTCGTTTACAGTATGGTTTTCAACAGGTTTCTTGGGCAGATGATTTTAAGTTTTTACTTAGTACTTCTTTAGTAGACAAAGAGTGGCAACATGGGATTACAGCAATAATACCCTGGGGAGAGGTAATTAGCCAGAATAAAGATATTAACAGTTTGGTTTCTTGGCGAAAGAATAGTTTTCAAGACAAATTTTTATTTTCAATAACTGCCGGATACAATCAGATAAATTCAAAATTTGTAGATGTTGCCTCTAAAACTTACTATTGGGATGGATCGTTTACACCAAAAGTACTTAAGGGGGAAAGTGGTTTTTACCTTAACGGACGGACACCAAATATTACTACAGATGTTTTTTTTGCAAGAGGAAATACCAACTACAAAATAAACAATAAGTACACACTTAATTTTACAGGGCTAGTTTCTTCCTCAGAATTAAAAGGATCAGATACTGCAGGAACCGCTAGTTTTAAAGAAGACTTTTACGCAAATCCACAATCATTTATAAAAACCTTTGCAGGAGTTTCTTTAGAAAGTCATTGGTTTAGAGATAAGTCTTGGGGTACCCGCCTGAAAAATGGCCAGGTTAATCCCACTGGCGAGAATAAAAGAATTACAAATGTACTTTCTGGAAAACACTATTGGTTAAAAAGTAAAATAGCAGGACTTAAAGGGGATAATAGTTTTGATACCTACACAGAAAACAATACTAGTTCTTTTGGATTTGGAGACGTTTTAAAAATAAATTGGCTTTCCAATTTGTCAAGTCATTTTGCCTATGAATATACACTTAGGCTGCCCGATGGAGATGAGCTATTTGGTGATGGTATCAATATAGGTCCTAATCCTTATTTAATTCCTGAAAGAAATCATAATCTAAATATTGGTATTCAATACAAGTTCTTAGAGGAAAAAGTGAAACTAGATATCAATGGATTTTATAGAGAAACTAAAAATGCCATCTTTTTAAATGCCATTTCTAGAGGACTCTCGGGGTATTTTAACTTATTAGAAACAAGCGGTTCTGGAGTAGAAGTCTCTGTAAAAAGTACTCCTATAGCTAAATTTGGAGTTTTTGGTAATGCTACTTGGCAGAAAATAACATTAAAAGAACCAGACTCATATGGCCAGATAGAAAAACGTCATATAGGTTCTAGAATACCCAACAGCCCCTATTTGTTTGCAAATATTGGAGCTAGCTATAAAATTGCTGATCTTTTTTTAAAAGAGAGCTCCTTAGAGTTTTCTTATAATGGAAGTTATGTACATGAGTTTTTTAGGTCTTGGGAAAATGATGCTATCAATGATCCCAATAAGGCAAAGACACCAACACAATTTTTGCATAATACAAGCATAGGTTATGTATTCCCCAATTACAAATACAGCTTGTTTTTGGAGTGTAGAAATTTAACAGACCAAAAAGCCTATGACAATTTTATGGTACAAAAACCAGGGCGGAGTTTTTACCTAAAATTAAGAATGTTTATCAATTAATTATTAAATATAAAGTAAAATGAAGAAACTAGTTAACTGTTTAGGCACTGTATCTATGGTGCTGATTTTGTTATCATCTTGTAGTAACGATGATGATAGTCCAGAACCTAATAAAAAAGAAGAGAAAAATAATTATGCGTTGTTTAGTTTTGTTCAAGGGAGTAGCTATATTTTTAATTATTACCTACAACCTATAAAAGAATTAGATGGTGAAGCATCTTATGACAATGAATCTGCTATCGAAATTGCTACAGAAACAATGGCTGGAGTATATGAATTTGAAAGTGATTTTTATACAACTGCTTATGCCGCTCCACAAAGTATAGAAAAATGGTCTTATAGTGAGGTCGATAAAAAGTTTGTGAACGCTGGAGAAATAAGTACTATAGAAATTGGATATTCTGGTGCCCCATGTTTTAAAGATAAAAACACTGCTTTTGTAGGTGGTCCTTCTAGTCAAAAACTATTGATTTTTGACCCTGCAACAATGAAAAAAACTGGAGCTATAGATTTTAGTGGCATATCTAGATCTGGTGAAGTAACAAATTTTCCAGAAGCAGGAAAAAAGATAAATATTGAGGTGCCAACTGAAATGATTATTAGTGGAAATTACCTTTTTGTTGGCTTTTTTCTGCTAAATACAATGGAGCCGTATGTTCCTGCATCAGATACAGCAGATATGCTAGTTATAGACTTAACTAAGGTGGATGCTAATTCTTCTGATAACTCTAATGCAGTTGTTAAGTGGATTTCTAGTGATAAAGGAGTTAGTGTAGGTTCTTGGCATGCTGGTTTTGGAGCTAAATTTTTGGTTGAAGATGAAAATAAAGATATCTATATTCTTTGCCATAACTTTTGGGGAGGATTAGACATAGGAAAGCCTAATTGTATTCTTAGAATTAAAAAAGGAGAAACAGATTTTGATCCAGATTATTATTTTGATTTGGAAAGTGCAAGTAGAGGTAAGGGCAACCCAGTCTTAAACTTAGAATATGTTGGGAATGGAAATTTCTTTGGTAGTTCTAACGACCCATCTGCTATTAACCCTGATGATCCTTTGTCTTATTATCAAGATCCAATCTCACAATGGTACCGATTTAATTTATATACAAAAACTGCAAAACTGGTAAGTGATGAGTATACTAGAGGATCTGTAAATGCTATAACCTATAGTGAAAACGGAAAGGTTTATATCCCTTATCAAAGCAAAACAGAAGCACATATTAAGGAAATAGATATTGAAAGTTTAAAAAGTAAAAAAATGTTTACTACCGCAAGTCCTTCTTTTATCAAAAAAATAAGATAAGCAACTTTTAAAAAGAATGGAAACTATGTTTTCCATTCTTCCCACCAGTGGGTTTAACAACTGTCCTTATTGCTATTAGGATGTCTCTAATATAAAAGTATTTTCAAAGGCATACCTCGTGCCCCTGCTCGTGCCACCCAGGCGGGCTTGAGTAGAGGTTGTTGATTAAAAAATAGCAGTACATCTTATCCGGTCTTTATTGGCAATGTTTTTTTGTTTTATTACTATTAAAATCATTTAAAACCCTCGATTATAGACGCACCGTTAATGAGCGTTTACCAAAAAAACTAATGATAACCCTATAAATTAAATTAAATTAAAATGAAAACATATAAGATACTATTATTACTAATAACCTTTGTCTTTAGTACCGCATGTAGTTCTGATAATGACGAATCACCTAAGTATCAATTAAAAAACGCTACAAATAGTGTGGCATGGACGGCTTATAAAACCGCTGAAAAAGTTCCAGTAGTAGGAAGTTTTAAAACAATTAATATAGTTTCAAATTCAGAAGGAAACACTATTGAAGAAGTAATTGAGGGTGCAGAATTTTCATTACCTATAGCTGATTTATTAATTAGTGGAAAAGAATATAATGTCATCAACTTCTTTTTTGGTGTTATGGCTAATCCAAATACAATTACTGGTAAAATACATTTAACAGATGATAAAAGCGGATTTATAGCACTAACTATAGGCGATGTTACTGAGAAGCTTATGTTCGATTATACCATAAAGGAGCAAAAATTGACACTCACTGCTACTCTGTATTTAGATAAATGGAAAGTTGAAAAAGCTTTAGAATCATTAAATACGGTTTGTAAGTTGGTACATAGTGGAAGTGATGGTGTTGCAAAAGTTTGGAATGATGTTGCTATTACTGCCAATATCGACTTTAACGAAAGCAATTAAATAGAAGGATAATTGTAAAATAGTAAAAAGATGAAACTTGAAATAAAAAATATATCAAAAACCTATAGTAATAAAGTAAAAGCTCTACAAGAAGTATCGCTTACAATAGAAAAAGGAATGTTTGGTCTTTTAGGGCAAAATGGAGCAGGTAAATCTACACTAATGCGTACTATTGCTACACTTCAAGACCCAGACAAAGGCAGTATTTTTTTTAATGATATTGATGTTCTTAATACTCCACATGAGGTACGTAAGGTACTTGGTTATTTACCTCAAGATTTTGGTGTGTATCCCAACGTAAATGCTTATGAAATGTTAATGCATTTAGCAGATATGAAAGGAATCAATTCTAAAAGTGACAGAAAAGCCATTGTGGAATCCTTATTACAAAAAGTGAATTTATGGGATTCTAGAAAAAATAAACTTGGCGGGTATTCTGGGGGAATGAAACAACGTTTTGGTATAGCTCAAGCCTTACTTAACGATCCTAAACTGATTATTGTAGATGAGCCAACAGCTGGTTTAGACCCAATGGAACGCAACCGATTTTACAATCTACTTTCTGAATTGAGTGCCGATAAAATTGTAATACTATCTACACATATTGTAGAAGATGTTAGTACACTTTGTAATGATATGGCTATTATTGGAAATGGTAAAGTACTATTAACAGGGAAACCAGAGGTATTAGAAAATTCATTAGAAGGTAAACTTTGGGAGCTGGAAATTGATAAAAGCGAATTGGCAAATTATCAAGCAGCGTATTTGGTTATATCTAACCGATTTCACTTAGGTAAAATGAAAATTACTGTAGTGTCTGACAGCCAACCAAAGCATAATTTTTCTGCTAAGACTCCAACGCTAGAAGATGTATACTTTTATGAAATTCAACCCAATAAGTTAACTTCAAAAGTCTTGAGTTATGTTTAAAAAAATAATTTTATTTGAGATAAATAGCCGCATTAAAACACCTGTATTTTACTTATGTGTTGTGTTAATGTTATTTCAAGCCATTATTTTAACCAAAGGCATCTATGATTATTATATAACTGAAGCAATTCTTATAAATTCATCCACTGTATTATACAAAAATTTTACTGGTGGTGGTATGTTATATATAATTGTGATTGCTGTAATAACAGGGGCGGTTCTCTATAGAGATATAGAGTATAAAACTGCAGAAACTATTTATACGTTTCCCATAAATGAGAAAAAATTTTTCATTGGAAAATTTTTAGCCGCATTTATAATAAATATTATGGTGACTTTTGGTTTTGTAATTGGTATGTTTTTATTACCGTATTCGGGTATTGGAAAGCCAGAAGATTTTGGAGCACCACCCATATTGCAGATGGTTCAAGCTTATTTTTTACTGTTGCTTCCTAATATTTTTATACTTACAGCTGCATGTTTTATTCCATTAGTACTTACTAGAAAAATGGCAAGCAGTTATTTGGGGATTTTAATGGTTACTATTCTCTTTATCATTCTTGAAGGAGTAAGTCATACTGCTACTAATATTGGTATTATAGAAATTCTAGATCCTTTTGCCTATGTCTATGTAGCTGAAGCTTTGGATACCGTACCTACACATTTAAAGAACACTACTTTTTTACCTTTTAGGCCTAATTTTTTCATCAATAAAATATTGTGGTTGTCACTTACTTTTATCGGTTTGTTTTGGGCATATAAGCGCTTTTCATTTTCTTATTTTATTCAGAAAAAATCATCAAAAGAAAAGGTAGAAACCACAAATAATATAAACAAATCTGTTTTAAAATTAACTCCTTCTACTTTCCCTAAAGTGAAATTGAACCATACAACTTCTGCCTATATCTCTAAATTCTTTAGATTGGCAAAACTAGAATTCATGAACCTGGTACGTCCCAAGAGTTTTAGAATTATTTTTGGTATTGTTGTACTACTTTTTCTTTTGCAAAACTTTTTGTTTAATGCTTCTCATTATATAGGCGCTGAACAACCGCTAACTACTATTATGACTGTTAATAGAATTATACTAGGAGCATTCATTGTTATATTGGTACTAATTTGGACAGGAGAATTAATTTTTAAAGAAAAAACCACCAACCTATGGCAAATAACAGATACCCTTCCGCTGCCTATTTGGGTGAGGTTATTATCAAAATACGTTGCAATGGCAGGCGTATCCTTATGTCTAGGATTTGGTATAATTCTCGCAGGCCTCCTTACTCAAGTTGTTAAAGGGTATTTCAATTTTGAAATTGGGCTCTATATAGAAGATGTTTTGGGTTATAAATGGGGATGGCTCAATTATTTAACATTGATTACACTTCCATTTTTTATTGCTGCTCTAACTGGAAATCGTTTTTTAACACATATTTTATCTATAGGAATTTTCATCTTTTCTATTATTGCATTCGATATAGGAGTTATTGAAGACCATCGTTTAGGAGTATTAATAGGTATTCCTGGATTAGAAGATTATTCAGAAATTAGTGGATATGGGATATTTTCAACAGCTTCTTTTTGGTTTTTCTGCTTATGGAGTAGCTTAGCCATATTTTTTCTGTTTGGGGCTATTTATTTTTGGAGACGAGGTGTTAAAAACGATTTTATTAAAAAAATAAGTTTTAGAGGAGAACAACTAAATTGGGTGGGTAAATTTATAGCCCTATCGTCCTTGATTTTATTTTTTGTACTTCAATCTTTTATTGCCAAAAACATAAATGGAAATTTTAAAACCTTGGCAGAGGAAGAATTTAAACAAGCCGATTATGAGAAAAGATATAAAAACCTTGAGATTTATCCTCAACCAATTATACAAAACATAGAGGCTAAGGTAGATTTGTTTCCTCAAGATAGAAAGGTGAGCTATAAGGCTACACTTTTACTTGAAAATGAAAGTAATGCTGCTATAGATAGTTTGTATATAAATCTAACTAATTTTACAATAATAGAAGAAATACGTATTGATAATACGGTTTTAACACCAGTGTGGGAAGATACAGAGCATAATATTTATGGCTATTACCTGCCTAAGACTCTAATGCCTTCTGGTGAAATAGAATTTCAGATAATGGCAACTAAGCAATACCAAGGTTTTTCTACTGTAGATCCGCAAGAAGATTTGGCAACCAATGGCTTAGTTTTAAAGCGCGATTTATTTCCGTTTTTTGGTTACAATTCAAAAAAAGAATTGGATGAAAATAAAAAAAGGAGAAATAACGACTTAGAGAGGATTGTATCTAAAATGCCAAGTATTACAGATAGTATGGCTTTAAAACAGAATTACTTTTCTATAGATGCACATAGAGTAACAGCTAAGCTAATAATAAGTACTTCAGGAGACCAACAAGTAGTAACAAGTGGTAAAACGGTTAAGAAATGGGCTAAAGATGATAGAAATTATGTAAATATTGAAATTAATGATTCATCAAGTTTTGAAATGTATATTGCCTCGGCTTTCTATACTAAAAATAGTCAGGTATTGGAAGGTATAGATACCAATTTTTGGTATAAAGAATCTCATCATTTTAATATTGATATATATAAAGATGCAGTTGCTTATGGATTACAGTATATAAATACTCATTTTGGGACATATTTTTATAAAGAATTGAATATTGCTGAAATTCCGTATTATGGAAAATCATTTTATAGCAGTCCAAACTTAATTTTAATTTCAGAAAAAGAAGGATGGCGAGCAGATACAAGTTTAGAAAAAGTAGAAAGTTACATATACTTTTCAGTAATTACTCAACTTGTAAAACAACAATTGTTGAGCTATAATGAAATAGCTAATGTGCAAGGAGTAAATATGATAACTATTGCATTAGCACAAGCAATTGCACTACAGGCAGTACAAGAAAAATATGGTAAGGAAATTATTGATTCGTATTTAGAAACAAAACACAATAGTTATCAAAAAGAAAAAGGGAATGAAGCGAATATGGAACCCCCATTAATTTATGCAGATGGATCCGATTATTTAGAGCCTAATAAAGGAGTGATAGCTTTGTTTTCTTTAAGTAGTCATATTGGGTTTAAATTGTTTAACCAAACTGTTTACAATTGTATAAAGACGAATTCAAATCGTCCCATTGTTTTTAAAGATATGTATCAACAGTTATTAAAAGTAGTACCCGATACTAAAAAGGAAGAAGTTAAAAGAGCTTTTGAAAAAGTAGAGTAATCACTTGGTAATTGTTTTTTGACACGGATAATTTGATAAGAAGATATTTTAATTTGAATATAAAGTGTTAGCACAAGGGGGAGTGCCCAAAAGAAAAATAAATACGTTCTTTTACCTTACAAGATCACCTGTAAAGCGGGTGGTCTTGTTTCAGTTTTGATATATAGGTAAATGCTAATTTGTTTGCTGTTTATGATACTTTTTTGGATAAAGTAATAGATCTGTTATTAACTAGCTTTTGTGTCCAAAAAAAATGAATTAAAGAGATGTTTGTTGTGCACATAGTTGCTGTCTTTAAAATTGTTGAATATTTATTGAGACGAAAGAGAAATTAATTAGTATTACAGAATTTTAGGTGGTGACATTGAAAGAGAAGACATATCGTTTAAACATCCTTTGGCAACGTTCCACATTAGTTCTTCATCTGTTAGCTGGCTCAAAGCTTGTTGTGTTTTGTACTTATAAAGATCTAAAAAAAATCTATTAGTACTGTTGGTTTGTATTAAAGACCTGCCAATTTTTAATTGGTTACATCTTGGGCAGTTTTTTTTAAGTAGTATTATAGTAGGTGTAGTCAGAAGTGCCAGAGAAGTGTTAACACTAACCAAGGAAAGGTAAAGAAGTAAGTAAAGAATTAATTAGAATTTCTGATATAAAATTAAACTATGTCTTTTGGCTTTTTCCAAAAATTAAGGCAAATTACTCCTGATAATAGCATTGAAATTAAAATACCTATGATTACTGTTGGGTATCCATCATTAGAAATTTTATCCATAGTGAAATCGAAAAAAAGAAAAAGAGAAGCGATGTAGAGTATGTCTATTACAATCTGAATAACCCAGTACATTCTTCTTCCTTTTTTGGTAAGTTTCTTAAGAAATAATTGATCTAACATAGCAGGTATTATTGATTAATGTTGTTAAAAAAATGTTTGTATGAGGTAAAATAAGAAATGTGGTTTATAGTAATAAAAATAAAAACCCCAGTAGACTGGGGTTTGTTGTTGTGACCTCGACAAGATTCAAACTTGTAACCTCTTGAGCCGTAATCAAGTGCGCTATTCAGTTGCGCCACGAGGCCGATTTTGTTTTCCTAAGCTGTTTTCTAAGGAGGTGCAAATATATTTCTTTTTATGATTCTGGCAAAGAAAATAGAGATAATATCATTTTAAAAATTTTATCGCAATAAAAGGGGAATGTATAAGCTTTTTCTGCGGATGGCATATAGGTTTATGTTGTTGGGCGTTACAACTAGCTTGTTGTTGTAAATAGTAGTACTTTAGTGCTTTCTTGAAATTATCAATTATGAAAAATACTACACTAAAAGACTTAGCTAAAATATTAAACCTATCTGTGTCTACAGTGTCAAAAGCACTTAATGATAGTTCTGAAATAAGTAAAATCACCAAAAACAGAGTAAAAGAAGCTGCTTTAAAATGTAATTATAGACCTAATCCTATTGCTTTAAATCTTAAAATTGGTAGAAGCAAAACTATTGGTGTTGTGATTCCTAGTGTATTAGATCGTTTTTCAGCTAAATTATTTATTGGAATAGAAAAGGTTGCTCATGCTAGAGGTTATAATGCTATGCTTTGTACGTCTAATTATAGTACTATTCGTGAGGCCGAAAACATGGATATACTAAGTGATAAAGGGGTAGATGGTATTATTGTATCCTTAGCAGATGAAACTATCAGATTTGAAGAGTACGCACATATAGAAAAGGCAATTGCAATGTCGTACTCTTTGGTACTCACTAATAAAGTGCCAGAAAGGCTTAATACCAATAAGATTAGTGTAGATTTTTATCAAGAAGCATTTGGAGCGGTAAAAGCCGTAGAGATATCTATGAATGCAAAGGTTTTGGTGATTGGTGCTGTTGATAATAAAATATATTTCGATAAAAGAAAAGAAGGTGTTTTAGATGCTTTAAGCGCAGAACATAATATTACCACTTCTAAATTGATGGCAGTTGAAGAGGGGGCGAATTACATCCAAGATGTTGTTGCGGAAATAGAGAGCCAAAAAATTAATTTTATTATTGCTTTAAATCAGGGTGTTTTAAAAGCTATAACTGCTAATAAGTTCATAAAAGAGCTATTAGATGCTGAAAAATTAAGGGTTTATGGTTTTTCGAATAGGAGAACTGCTTTTGAAGGTGTTAAAGGTGTTACTACCATATCGCAACGAGGTAAGTATCTAGGAGAAAAATCGGCCGAATTGCTAATTGATCAAATTGAATTAATGTCTGATGATAATTCTTCACAGACTATTGTTGTAGATAGTATTAAGAAAAAAAGTACACGGATTTAGGTGGTCTGCTCGCTTGTTTGTGAAGAATACCTAGTTTAAAGTGCTTTGCTGGTAATGAGATAGCGCCATCCTAGTATTGCCAATTGAAATTTTGAAGCTTTTGACAAGTCTAGTCTTTTTTTTGAATAAGAAGGAAGCAGTATTTTGTTGAGTTTAGCAATAAATCTGTACATGTTTCTACGTTTAAATCCAAAGGTATAAAAAAACTCGCCCAATACCATGTACAGTAAAGAGCGAGTCTACCCAACTAACTAATGTCAATTATTTCTTTTTCTGAATCATTTTTCTTGCCAATTCGGCACCAATTAATGATTGTAAGAGATTGCTATTATTGTTTCCTTTTTCTCCTTGGATATAAATTTCAGGAAGTTTTAGGTCTTTAAACTCTCTTGCCATTCCTACCGACGTTTTATACTCCCATTCGGCACGTTCTTGAGGTGTTAAACCAGCAGCCACCAATTTAGAATTTTGATAAGCTTCAGCATCTGCTAATGTTTTCTTTGTTTTTGCTTTATAGATAGCTACTTCATAATTTTTGCGTTCTTCAACTAGATTAAAAACTGCTACTTTTGCTTTTGTTTCTGCAGCTATAGTTTGTTGAATTTGCTCTTTTTCTAATCGCGCTCTTTCTTTTGCTTTATTAGCTTCACCTTTTGCTTTTTCTTTTTGTGCACGGTAAAATTCACGTTCTGCTTGTTGTTTTTCAAGTTGTGTTTGCGCTACTTCTTCTTTTTGTAATTGCAAACGGTTGTCAAAAGTTTCTTCCCAGTCAATTTCGGTAACAATAGCTTGTACTACTGTTAATCCATAGGCTTTAAGAGAATTTCCATTTTCACGAACAGGTTGTCCATCTTTCATTTTTATAGCAAAACGTTTTTGACGTTGTTGTCTGTTAACTACGGTTCTTACGACTGTACTATCTCCAATAATATCTGGATTTTGTCTATCTTCTACTTCTTCCAAGACATACATTCCATTTTCTAATTGATCCTTAAAATACCGATCAAAATTGGCTGCTTGCCCCGAAATGTAATCTTGAGCATCCATGAGTTTACATGTGTTTTTTATAGACTGATCGATATTAGGAATAATCCTTGAACGAATTAGGTTTTTTTCTGTCTTATTACGATCTGCTACAGATAAAAACTGAGTCTCAGAATCGGTATTGATGCTTACCACAACAGAAGTTGCTATTCTGGCCTTTACCGCATCACTAAATGCCCAATATTTTGCTTGATCAACATTGGCATATTTACTTTGTTCACCTAAGTCTCCTTTTTTACCAGGAATGGTATATTTGATTGGAAGTTCAAACTGAATGGGGATTAGTCTTCCCCACATTTTGGTGTTTATTCCTTGTCTAAAAACTCCTTTTTGACTTCCCCACGGATATTGAACTGCATAGGCAGTACCCGGTTCGGCATAAAAGAACATTCCTGATAATAGGGCAAGTGTTATACCTGAAGCTATCATGATTGCTCCTTTTTTGGGAGTAAATAAGTTAAGTAATTTATTGTTTTTAAAGATGGATTGTAGCACTAAGGCTGCAATACCAAGTATGGTAATGAAAATTCCTAGAATTAGCATGTTTATATTGTTTTAAAGGGTTAGTAATAATAATGTTAGATTAATGACGATTTCGATTAATGCAATAAGTATTGTGATCATGTTGTTTTTATGATTTTTTTTGGTTGATTAATAAAATGAATATTAAATGATGCTTAGGAGAAAGCTTGTCACTGCGTAGCTACTTCTTAATTGTGTAAGGTGCTATGTTTTTGTAATATGAATAGCGAAGTAGTCTTTGAAAGAGTGAATTAATAAGGATCATTTTTAATATTTTGGTTGTTGTTATAATTGATATTTCAGCTGATTGTTTTATCAATATATAACGAAGGAAAGCTTCTTTCCAAATTTTCTGATACGATTTAATGCATTTGACTTCACATATGTAAGTAAAAAAACGAATATGATTTCGTATTTAGACATATATTCTTAGTTATTGTTGTTGTTTGATAGTTAAAATAATGTTTATTGTTTCAATGTGTAATGAAATTAAGTGGTTTTTGAATACTTTTTTGTGTTGCTAGGGGTAATTGGTTGTTTTTTTGATGTTTTTTGATGATTCTATCTTTTTGCCAAGATGTAAATTGTAAAAAATGATAGTAATACTAGCATTGTTTTTGGCTGGTTTTTATAATGTATAATTCATTATCTATTCCATATCTTCGCAAGAAAAATATTTTCAATGCAAGATTTGCTATTTATTATTGGAGGATTGGTGTTATTAATCTTTGGAGGAAATTGGTTGTTAAAATCTGCTGTAGGTTTATCTTTAAGATTAAACATATCAAAAGTTGTGATTGGAATGACAGTAGTATCCTTTGCGACTTCACTTCCTGAATTAATAGTAAGTATAAAAGCGGCATTAGATGGTTCTCCAGATTTAGCATTTGGAAATGTTGTAGGTTCTAATATTGCAAATTTGGGATTGGTACTTGGGGTTACCGTAATTTTATCTAGTATAGATGTAAAAAAAGGGTTTTATAAAATGGATTGGCCAGTAATGATGTTGGCTTCTCTAATGTTTTATTTATTTATCTATTCTGATGGTGTTTTAGAACGGTATGAAGGGGGAATTATGTTTGTATCACTTATTGCTTTTTTGGTTTATGTGTTAAAATTTCAAAAACAAGAAGTTTCAGATGAAGTAATGGATGAGGCCTCTAATGATGAAGAACAATTAGGAATGGCTAAAATATTATTGTTTCTAGTAATTGGAGGTGTAGCACTCTGGGGAGGATCAGAACTTTTAGTAGAAGGAGCTAAATCTATGGCCTTGTCATTTGGAGTTTCGGAACGTATTATTGGAGTAACGGTAGTTTCTGTAGGGACAAGTGTTCCTGAATTGGCAGCTTCAATTATTGCTGTATTAAAGAAAGAAAAAGCGATTTCTCTAGGGAATTTAATAGGGTCTAATGTATTTAACATTCTTGCTGTATTAGGAATAACTTCAATGATAATGCCTATAAAAGTTGGTGATACAGGGTTGTTAGATCATGATATCTTTTGGATGCTTGGCATTGCTTTTCTGGTATTGCCATTGGTACTTCTTCCAAAGAAGTTTAGATTGGGTAGGAGAGATGGTATTATACTGTTAGGACTATATCTGTTTTTTGTATATAGTACATTGTCGTAGTTTTTACTCAGTTAGTAATGGCAGCGTAGTGCTACAAAACACAAAAAAGAGCAACAATTATTGCTCTTTTTTGTGTTTTAAGATTGTCCCGTCCCGAAATAGTTCCTGAAAATATAAGTATTAATAGGTAAACGTTCCAAATTCGCTAGTTATCGTAAGTTTTTTGGTATCAGCATCTTCTACTTTACCAATTATTTGTGCATCTACATTAAAAGATTTAGAGATATTGATGATATCTTTAGCAACTTCTGGAGCAACATAAAGTTCCATTCTGTGTCCACAATTAAATACTTGATACATTTCTTTCCAATCAGTTTTTGATTCTTCTTGTATCAATTGAAATAGTGGAGGAATAGGAAACATGTTGTCCTTGATAATATGTAAGTTTTCAACAAAATGCAAAATTTTGGTTTGGGCACCACCGCTACAGTGCACCATACCATGAATTTCTTTTGCGTTATAGTTGTCTAATATTTTTTTAATGATTGGAGCATAAGTCCTTGTTGGGGATAATACCAATTTTCCAGCATTAATAGGGCTGTTAGCAACAGCATCTGTAAGTTTAACACTACCAGAATATACTAGATCTTCTGGAACAGCGGCATCATAACTTTCAGGGAATTTTTCAGCTAAATATTTATGAAAAACATCATGGCGTGCAGAGGTAAGCCCATTGCTTCCCATGCCACCATTATATTCTTTTTCGTAGGTAGCTTGACCAGATGACGATAAACCAACGATAACATCACCAGCTTTAATATTGGCATTGTCAATAACGTCTTTACGTTTCATACGAGCAGTTACTGTAGAATCTACGATTATAGTACGTACCAAATCACCAACATCAGCAGTTTCACCACCTGTAGAATGTACTTTTACTCCAAAATCATTTAATTCTTGAAGTAGTTCTTCCGTCCCATTAATAATTACAGAAAGTACTTCACCTGGAATTAGGTTCTTATTACGTCCTATTGTAGATGACAATACTATATTGTCAGTAGCACCTACACAAAGTAAGTCATCAATATTCATAATTAAAGCGTCTTGAGCAATACCTTTCCAAACAGAAATATCTCCAGTTTCTTTCCAGTACATATAGGCTAAAGACGATTTAGTTCCAGCACCATCGGCATGCATTATTAAACAGTATTCTTCATCATTAGTTAGATGATCTGGTACTATTTTACAAAAAGCCTTAGGAAATAAACCTTTGTCTATGTTTTTGATAGCATTGTGTACATCTTCTTTAGCAGCAGATACTCCTCTTTGGCTATAACGTTCGCTTGTTGCAGTCATTTTTTATGAATTTGAGGCAAAAATAAGAAGAATAAAAAAAAGCACGTTAAAAAACGTGCTCTTTCTTTTACTATTGGCATAAAACCTTACATTTATGCCCTTAGACGTTCTAAAAAAAGATGTCCAAGTACTTAATTGATTAATAGCGTAGCTAAGATAATCAAAAGCTAAGTACCAACGAAATACAGTTTTCGATGTGCTGTCAAAAATGTCCGTTTAATAGTTAAGCTCCCTTATTTTTAGTTAAAAAGAACTTTTAAAACCTTATAAGCGGTTTTAATTTCTTGATGTTAGTATTAAATTTACTTTGTTAGCAATAATTCTCTATATTTTGCAAAAGGCCAAATACTGTCTTGTACTACTTGTTCCAATTTATCTGAATGGTATCTAATGGTTTCAAAATAGGGTTTTACAGTAGTTAGATAGGTTGTTGCCTTTTTTTCTGCATCTTTTATTTGATTTGCTTTTCTCCTTGCAGCTACCATTTTATCAACTTCAGCTTTTAATTCAGTAATGTGGTTAGAGATCTCTTCTATGACTTGTAATTGGAATGTACATTGTTTTTTGTAGTTTTCTCCAAATAGATTTTTGAGTCCAGAACAATTTTCTATCAAAACATTTTGATAGCTAATTGCTGCAGGAATAATATGGTTGTATATGATATCACCTAAAACTCTGCCTTCAATTTGGATACGCATAGTGTATTCATCTAGTTCCACTTCTTTTCTGGCAGCAAGTTCAGTAGCGCTCATTACATTCATTTGCTCATATAGCGCAATGGTTTCTCTTTTGGAAAGTATAGCAAGTGCTTCTGGAGTGTTTTTATGATTACTTAGTTTTCTCTTTTTTGCCTCTTTTAGCCATTTATCGCTATAACCATCACCTTCAAAACGTATTCTTTTAGATGTTTTTATGTATTCGCGAAGCACATTAAAAATAGCTTCATCTTTTTTAAGGTTATCCGTATCTATTAATATGTCAACAGCAGATTTAAAATCGATTAACTGTTTGGCAACAATGGTATTTAAAACAGTCATTGGCTTTGCACAATTTAATTTGGAGCCTACAGCCCTAAATTCAAATTTATTGCCTGTAAATGCAAATGGAGATGTTCTGTTCCTATCGGTATTGTCTCTTAATATTTCTGGAATTTTTCCGACTACATTTAGTTTTAGGTCGGTTTTTTCTTCAGGAGAAAGTTTTCCTTCAGTTACTCCTTCCAATTCATCTAAAACATGAGTAAGTTGATCTCCAATAAAAACGGACATTATTGTTGGTGGAGCTTCATTAGCGCCTAGTCTATGATCGTTACCAGCAGATGCAATAGCAGCTCTCATAAGCTCTTCATATTCTTGTACTGCCTTTATGGTGTTTACAAAAAAGGTTAAGAATTGAAGATTACGCATTGGAGTAGGACCTGGGCTTAATAGATTAACACCAGTATTGGTTGCTAAAGACCAGTTGTTGTGTTTTCCAGAACCATTGATTCCGGCAAAAGGTTTTTCATGAAAAAGTACTTTTAGGTCATGTTTATCTGCTATTTTTTCCATAACATCCATCAATAAGGAGTTGTGGTCTACAGCTAAATTAGCTTCTTCATAAACAGGAGCCAATTCAAACTGATTTGGAGCAACCTCATTATGTCGTGTTTTTACGGGGATTCCTAACTGTAAGGATTGTATTTCCAGCTCGCGCATAAAATTTAACGCTCGAGATGGAATGGCTCCAAAATAATGATCATCTAATTGTTGTCCTTTTGCTGGAGCATGGCCAATTAGTGTTCTGCCAGTAATCATTAAATCTGGTCTGGAATTCGCGAGTTTTTTATCAATCAGAAAATATTCTTGCTCCCAACCCAAAGAGGCATTTACTTTACTTACACTTTTATCAAAATATTTGGCAACATTAGTAGCAGCTTCGTCAACCGCATGTAATGACCTTAATAATGGTGTTTTGTTGTCCAATGCTTCACCAGTATAAGAAACAAAAACAGTAGGTATACATAAGGTAGATCCATATACAAAAGCTGGTGAAGTAGGATCCCACGCCGTATATCCTCTGGCTTCAAAAGTATTTCTAATACCTCCACTAGGAAAGCTAGAAGCATCTGGTTTTTGCTGTACCAATTGTCCACCACTAAAACGTTCTATAGCGCTACCATTGGCTAAAGGCTCAAAAAAAGCATCATGTTTTTCTGCCGTTGCACCAGTTAAAGGTTGAAACCAATGTGTATAATGAGTAGCTCCTTTAGAGAGTGCCCATACTTTCATTGCTTCAGCAATCTGATCTGCAATTTTACGATCTATTTTTTTTCCATGATCAATTGCATCTCGTACTCCTTTATAAGCATCGGTAGTTAAAGCGTGTACCATTACAGCATCGTTAAAAACAAGCTCATAAAACAGTGCTGATCTTTTTTTATCTTCTATTTGTGGGCTAATTAATTCTTTAGCAGGGTTGATAAGGGCATTAAATCTTAATGTGGACATATAAAAGCAATTAATATGAATTTCAAATTTAATAATTTTAAACGACTTTAAATGCATTTAAAATAATTTACCCCATAAAAAATAGGGGTGTTCGTAATTTTAACTAAAATATAATACTTTTATCCCTTAAAAATTGGGTACATCTATTCAAAAAGCTACATTTGCATCGTAATTGTGTATAACATTTAAGAGCAAATCATGAGCAAAACTAAATTAGAATACATCTGGTTAGATGGTCATCAACCAACTCAAGAATTAAGAAGTAAAACTAAAATTGTTGAAGATTTTAATGGAAAAATTGAAGAATGTCCAGTTTGGTCTTTCGACGGAAGCTCCACAGAACAAGCGAGTGGAGGTTCTTCTGACTGTCTATTAAAGCCAGTAGCAATCTATCCAGATCCAGAAAGAATAGCAGCATTTTTAGTAATGTGTGAAGTTTTAAATGCAGACGGAACAGCACATCCTTCTAATGCTAGAGCAGCAATTGATGATGATGATAACGACTTTTGGTTTGGTTTTGAGCAAGAGTATTTCTTAATGGATGCCGAAACGGATTTACCATTAGGATTCCCAAGAGGAGGTTTCCCTGGGCCACAAGGTAAATATTACTGCTCTGTAGGTGGTAGATATACTTGGGGTAGAGATTTTGTAGAAGAGCATATGGACTTATGTATCCAAGCAGGTATTAATATTGAAGGAATTAACCAAGAGGTTGCTCCAGGACAATGGGAGTTTCAATGTTTTGCAAAAGGTGCTAAATTAGCTGGTGATGAGATATGGGTAGCACGTTACTTATTGAACAGACTTTCTGAAAAATATGGATACTATATAGAATTACACCCAAAACCTATTAAAGGAGATTGGAATGGTTCTGGAATGCATGCCAATTTCTCTAATGAAGTATTAAGAACATGTGGATCTCAAGAGGTTTACGAAAAAATATGTGAAGCCTTTAGACCAGTTACCGAAAAACATATCGATGTTTACGGAGCATTTAATAACGAACGTCTTACTGGATTGCACGAAACAGCATCTATAAAAGACTTTAGCTATGGTGTTTCTGATAGAGGTGCTTCTATACGTATCCCAATTATTACCGTAGAAAACGGATGGAAAGGATGGTTAGAAGACAGAAGACCAGCTTCTAATGGTGATCCATACAAGATTGCTGCGCGTATTATAAAAACTGTTAAAAAAGCAGATATTTCAGAATTGGTATAAACCAATAAGCAAGTGTATTAGTAAACAATACTATATATAGCAAAAGGACTTCATTTATTTTGAGGTCCTTTTTTTTTTGGAGCAATTTCCTGCTTTCCATTATAGTTTTTGTCCTGCCTCCAAAAAGCTGCCATTGCAATCAGGGCTAAGCATTCTAGTAGCTTCTACTTTTTATATACCATCTCACTTTTTTTTCGTTAATTAGTGGTAAACCAAACAACAACTAGTATGGAACGTAAAGAATTTTTAAGAACCCTAGGTGGAGCGGCAGCTTTTGCATTGGTGTTTCCATGTGTAGGCGCTTGCTCAAAAAGTGATGATGATGCGCCACCAGAAGAACCTTCGGGGAAAATAGATTATACAATAGATCTTAATGCCGCCGAAGCTGTAAAGTTAAAAACTAATGGAGGTTTTTTTATAAAAGATAATAATGTCGTAATTGCCAGAACATTAAATGGAGATTATGCCGCAGCTTCTCGAAAATGTAGTCACGAAGGTAATTATCAAGTTATTTATCATGAAGATGAGTTTTCTTGCAATGTGCACAATTCTAGGTTTAATCTTAACGGTACACCTCTTAATGCAGTAACTTCAAATAAGTTAAAAATATATCAAACTAGTCTTGGTGGAGATACCTTACGTGTTTTTGAATAATAACAATTGTTGTTCAAGAGTGACTGTCTATGCTTTAAGTTATATGTGACGTTTATTTTTTAAACTTTTATCATAAAAAGCTGAGTTTTAATTTAATTATTTTCTATATTTGAAGAGTGAACATCTTTTTGAAATGAAATAATTTACTGCATTTCATCGAATTTATTGATATTAATGCAATTTTAATAAACATTTTATAGTTAAGATATAAGTATTAACCTTTAAATCTTTTAACTATGAACTTTAAAAAGCTATTTCTTTCTATGGTTGTTCTTTTTGGAATAACAGTGCTATTCTCCTGTGAGAATACAACTGCCGAAGATGATAATTTGTATGAGCAACAAGCAATTGATAAATCAGAATTTCACGACAGGGATACTTGATTTTAATTTTTTGAAGTGGTTGGCAATAGTAATATTGTCAGCCCTTCCTTATATTCATGACGTTATGACTATAAGTGGGAAGGGAATTAAAGGCTGGGTCCCAGATTTTGGAATTCAAAAGCTTTTAATGGATTCAGAAGGTTATATTTTAGGTTTTACCTCATATCGCGTTTTTGTTTATACTTTTTTTTTACATTTATTTGCCCATATTGGATGGGTTGGTTGGTTTTTTGATGCCAAAGGAAAATCATACCGGACAGCATTATTGGTTCCAGTAGCTTTAAGTGCATATCAAATTCTAGTCATTTTACTTAATTCACGAAGAACTCCTTTTAACGAGCCAGACACCAAATTTTTTATTACTTCTTTTTTATCGATCGTTTTAGCGATCAACTTTTTTTATAATAACAAGAAAAGAGTACCTACTTCATTTTCTAAAACAAACAATATTACAAAATGACAGGTCCAAAGACATCAATATCTTTTATTACAAATTTTTGCGCAAAAGTGGACACTATTTTTCAAGTAGTTAATACGGTTGTTGACGGTGTTAATAATGCTAAGCCATATGAGATAGAGTGGACAGCTGTTGTTGAAGAATACAAGCAAAATAGTTTTAATGATATAGAGGAGTTTGCTGCTAATTATACTTTTGGTTATCATATGTTGCACGATAATCTTAACGATGAAATTAGCAAAGAAGCAATGCGAATAGAATTAAAAATGCATTTACTTCAATTACAAGAAGAGGGTGTATTGGAATAGTTCTTGTAAAAAAACGTAAAATATAGTATTGTAAACGGATAGTACAGCTCTTTCTTAAGTTCAGTACTGTTCTTGCATAAAAAATATTCATCTTAAATTATAACTGTTTTTTTTTGTAACATTTTCAGTAGTTAGTCTACCAATAATTAATGCTAAGACTATTAAATGTTAAATGAGTATATAAAAGTTTATCACTAATAAGTAATAGCTCTTTGTTAAAAACAATAAACATAAACAGATGAAAAAGGTAATTGAAAATTTAAAACAAAAATGGAACAAATTTTATAGCTGCGAAGTAAAAACGTTTCATAAAATGCTAGGCATTAAGTAATCCCTTTGTGTGTTGAGAAGACAATTCCTGAATAGCTAGCAAAGTAAAAGGGCTACGTCCAATATTTGAGTTATTGAAAACATAGCCCTAACTAACACTAACTGACTGACTGTGGAACAAAAGTAATATATAATTTGCCTCTTTAAAAGAGGGATAATATTGGTTTTTTAATATTAGGGTTTTCCCTTAGATACAGAAAAATCTTCATTTTCTTGTGAAAATTTACGCACATATACCTATAGTTTATTAAGTTTTTGATATTTTTTTTATAGGCTAATACTCAACTATTTATCTAACGACAAAATTTGATATATTAAATTATTTTCTCTATATTTAATGATTATTAATTTAAACCATCGAGTTATGTTAAAAAGTATTTTAAGCCTTGGAACAGTTTTAAAAAAAATGGAACAACAAGCTATTAATGGAGGGAAATTGGAGTGTATCCTTCCTAATGGTAGATGTTTAAGGTATTGGTTTGGTTGTGCAGAAGAACAATGCCAGCCTCAACCCTAAAAGTATGAAGCGAGCTAGTCTCGCTTTTTTTCTTTCTTATATGGTATTTGCTTCTTTTTTTTTGGGTTTAGAATATTGTTATAAATCAGAATGGTTCTCTTAGTTTTACTATCTGGAATACTTTTTTCTAAAAGCTGATGCTTTTGCATTGGAAGTTTCCCAACTTTAGTGTTCAGCTATTTTATATTTAAAATCAATTCGGTCCTAAACGTTTTGTTAACTATGTGAATTTCCTTGGTATAATAGGATCTAAGAGGAATTATAATAAGAAAGGGATTCGTTTTGAATGCTATTGTTTTTATGTCCTATCTAGATTTTGTCGTAAAATTTGCAGTGAAATTCCAGTAAAATTATAGGCTGTTTGAACGATAGTGAGTTCCTATAATTTATGGGATGAATAATAAATTTAGGCAAAATATAGTCAGACTAGATTTTTTTGTTTAGCGCATTATTTGTTATTGTCTTAGACGTATTTGTGAATCTCCTTTATCGATTTCGTTTTTTTATCAATGACCCGAGCGCAGCGAACTGATGAATCTTATTATTAAGATAACTAGTTTGAATAAAAAAATGAAAATGATTATTTATTTAGGACGCTATTGATTTAAAATCAAAAATATATGTGCAAATTGTTTACAGCAGAATAGGATGACAGTAAAATAAGGCTCAAACCTATTTACCTTCGTTTGGAAAATAGGCAAAGCGAAAAGTCTAATATCTTAAGAGAAACAATTAATATGCTATTTTTTTAAGCATTATAGTTGCGCTATTATTTCTTTGATTGTAATTTGAAGTTGGTTCAATTCTTTTGTTGCTAAAATTAAATTATCCTTATGTGTTTGAGTCACTTGAAAACTTTCCCATTGATTGCCTAAAACACGAGAAATACGGTCACGAACTCCTGGTAATTGATATTCTGAGTGTTTTTTAAGAGTTTCGTTTCCTGCTAATGCATATTGAAGTTTTAATAACCTAAGTCTGTTCTCTTCCATTTTTTTGAGCTTCTCTCCACGATTTGCCATAATAAATTGTTTCTTTTTAATATCTATAGTTTTAAGTGCATCATTAATGCTGCTATTAAGTGCATCTGCTTTTATGGAGAGTTCAGCTGCATTTGAATAAAATTCAAACCTATTGGCTGTTGATTTTTCTGGACTTAGACTTAACGTCTCTACAGTAAAGGATTTTTGTTCTCCTAAGTTTTCTAGAATTCCATTGTGTTCAACAATTAATTGTGCATTATAGACACCATCAGGTACAAAAGCTATTTCTCTGCTTTTTTTACCATTTTCAGAAAATATTTTTGTAGAAAGATTCCAATTTACCTCCTGATAACCTTTACGGTTACTAACATTTAACAATGCAAAGGTTTTATTGCCTTTTGTGATTTTGAGCTTTATAGTAGTATTTTTTTCAAAATCTTCTTTCGTCAATTCTTCTGTAGTAGGGTAGGTACTCGAATTAGAATTGTGCAAGCGCTGCTGTTTGGTATTGCTATAGCTTTTTCCTAAATAAAAACGGATTTTGGCGCCATATTTTGGGTTATTGGCACTATACATTGCGTCACCAAAACTTCCTTTTCGTGACCATCCAATATCTCTTCTTTTAAAAAACTGAAGTGCTTTTTTTATAGTGAAAATTTTAGTTTCTGTTTTGTTGATGCTCGTTGCTTCTCTAAGAACAGTATAATCGTCCAAAATATACATTCCTCTTCCAAAAGAAGCTACAACCAAATCGTTTTCACGTTTTTGAATTTCTAAATCTCTTACGGCAATAGTTGGCAATCCATTTTTCATTTGTTGCCATTCCTCGCCTTGATTTAGGGAACTATACACTCCAAATTCTGTTGCTGCAAACAACAAGTTAGGAGAAACATGATCTTCTACCAAGCTCCAACCCGCATGTATTGGTTTAATACCGTTTGTGATAACTTTCCATGTTTTTCCTAAATCTGTGCTTTTTACAAAATAAGGACTAAAATCTCCTTCCTTGTGGTTATTAAAAACAGCATAAATGGTATTGCTATTGTGAGAAGAAGCAAAAACATCGGCAACATAAGCTTTTTGTGGAATACCTTTAATATGATCTATTCGGTTCCAGCTTTCTCCCTCATTTTCGGTAATTTGTATTAATCCATCATCGGTTCCAACAACAATTAATCCTTTTTTAAGAGGAGATTCGGAGAGCGAAACAATAGTTCCATAAGGAGAAGTAAATACGTTTTTATAAACCGCTTCTGGTGGCCATATTTTGCCCATAACTGCTCTTTTATTCCTATTTTCTCCTCGGCTAAGATCTGTACTTATTGGTTGCCAACTGTCTCCTCTATCTGTACTTTTAAACAAACGCTGCGCTGCATAATACAAGGTTTTAGAATGGTGAGCACTTAAGACTAGAGGAGAATCCCAATGCCAACGTAATGCTGTATCTCCATGATTAGGTTGTGGCTGAATATCTGTTTTTTGACCTGTACGCTTGTCATAACGTACAATTCCAGCATATTGGTATTGGCTATAAACAATATTAGTATCATCTGGATCAACTCTGCTTTGAAAACCATCACCACCAATAGTTATTTTCCAATCTTTATTGGTAATTCCATGCACTGTAGTTGTTTGTGATGGAGCAAAAACCGTTGCATTATCTTGTGTTCCTCCATAAACATTATAAAAAGGTTTGGCATTGTCTATGCCTACTCTATAAAATTGAGTAATAGGGAGGTTGTTGTGATATTTCCAGGTGGCTCCTGTATCCCAAGATTCGTAAATGCCTCCATCTCCACCTACCATTAAATAATTGGGGTCATTGACATCAAATACAATTTCATGGTTGTCAGTATGGCGATTTCTATTGTTTAGGCGTTTAAAACTTTTGCCACCATCTTTACTGTGATGAATAATTACATCTACTGCATATACATGATCAAAAGCATGAGGACTGGCGTATAACTCACCATAATATTGAGGATCTACAACGCTATAATTGCTTTGCATGTTCCAGGTCTCCCCGCTATTTTCTGAACGATAAAAACCACCATCATCTTTAGTTGCTCCTGAAATAAGGGCATAAACCACATTGTTTTTTTGAGGAGATACCGCAATTGCAATTCTTCCGAGATTGCCACTTGGTAATCCTCGACTAAGTTTTTTCCATGTTTTTCCAGCATCACTAGATTTATAAATTCTAGATTCATCTCCTCCAGCAACTAAGATTCCTACATGCCTTCTTCTTTGATAAGAAGCAGCATAAATAATATCTGGGTTATTCGGATCAAAAGAAATATCTGTGATACCAGTATACTTACTTATTTGCAAAATTGCATTCCACGTTTCTCCTCCATCAGTAGTTTTATACAAACCTCTATTCCCACCATTGGACCACAATGGCCCTTGGGAGGCTACATAAACAGTATTATGATCTCTGGGATCAATTAGTATTTTACCAATATGCTGCGAATTCGGAAGACCCATATTTTTCCAACTTTTACCACCATCAATGCTTTTATAAACACCATCTCCCCAACTTGCAGAACGCTGACTTTGGTTTTCTCCTGTACCTAACCAAATTATTTGAGAATCAGTAGGATCTATTGTTATACATCCAGTAGAAAAAGAACCATAGTTTTCAAAGATTGGGTTCCAGGTAGTACCATTATTAATAGTTTTCCAAACATTACCTGAAGAAACGGCAACATACCAGGTACTAGCATCGTTGGGATCTTTTTCGATATCCGATATCCTACCAGTCATAAATCCAGGGCCAATATTTCTGAATTTTAAAGAAGCAATTATTTCTTTAGAGACTTGTGCATACATAGTTGTTGTTAGCATCCATAAGAAAAGGAATCTGAGTATAGTTTTTGTTGTCATGGTTAGTTTGTTTTTATCTTTCGGTAATGAAATTTATTAGCGCGATATAAAGTAAACTTATGTAATTATTGAGTGGATGTCAAAGAAATAATGTTAACACAGAATAATCAGATAATTTAATATAACTATTGATTAAAATACTGTTTGATTATTGGTCTGCCTGATGCTAATGTTTTACTTAATCGAGAATAGTAGTACTATTGGGATGTGTGTTTTCTAAAGATATTAGTTCTAGTTATAAGTTTTCAACAGTTATTTCGGCATTGTATTCACTATTGGTTATTTTATAAATAGAAATTCACAAATTTTTTAAAAAGTCGGTTTTCAGTTGCCAAACAAAAGAGTCTAAAAAAGTTATAAAAAGGAGTGGAAAACATTGTGTTTTTTATGTGAGTAATTACCAGTTCTTTATTGTCTATAAAAATAAACGACCTAACTACATATGCTTACTGTCTATCGAAAAATAATAGAAACTATTCATTTTTTAGTAAATTTAACTTTAGTATGATTTTAATCTAATACTTGTACTAGTGAGCACCTATAGAAAAGACACTTCTAGAATGAATTTTATAATTGAAGAAGATTGTAAAAGGATAACTATTGAACAAAAATGGAGGTACATTTTTTCAACAGAAATGGGCGTTTCAAATTGGACTGATATGGAAAAAAGTATCATTCATCAGAAATTAAATTCTTTGATAGATCAATCTTGGTCAGACGCTTTCGTTTTAAAAACAATAGGAAATTCTGATTTTGCTAAAAAACATAAAAACACAAAATGGGCTATTGATTTTGATATAAGCTGGGTTGGTTACGGAGAGCATTGGTTTGTCTATTTAACAAAAGTACCAAAAGACAGTTTTCGAAATATAAGTAGTGTTTATTGGTTTAGAGGACAAATAGTCATAAAAACAAGTGATTTTGAAGACAGAAGTCAAAGGGGGTTTTATAGAAAAACTATTCTTCATGAATTTGGTCATACTTTAAGAAATATCGCTAATTATGATAGAGGAGATGAGTACAATAGAAGAAGTTCTTATTTTGATGACGAAGAAAGTATAATGAATTTAGGTTCAGAAATAAAAGAAAGACATTTCAGCTATCTTCTTGAAGAAATTAACACTATGATTCCTTTTACCAAATTCCGTATTTACTAAATATAACAAGTCTTATGAAAAAATATTTGCTTTTATTTTTCTTTCTTATGTTGTTTTGCAACTCATCTTGTAAAAAAGAAATTATAAGTGAAAAAGAAGCTATGCAATTAAATAAAAAAGAAGCTTTAAAAAAATATGGAAATCCCTATGCTCAGGAGTTTTTTCCTACTATTGAGGCTTATGGAGAATTTAGAAATTACGTTTATTTTAGATATAAAGAGCTAAATAGGCTGGATTCAATAACAATAATAGATGAAATTACATGGGAAAAAACTAAAGACACCCTCATTACAGTTTGGTATGAAAGAAAGGAAAAAGAAGCTGTACCTGTAGAGACTTACACTTGGCTAAAAGGCACCGACTTTTAGTTTTTCAGCAGAGTAAAATATCGGAGTATAAAGACGGTAAATGCATTTAGGATGCATGTCTTAACTTTTTGGCAGCATTTTTTTTTCTGTTACAATTTCAATGATAATATCCTTCAATACTTTTTTAAATCGTTGTTTCTCTAGGTCTTTAATCGAACTATACATGAATTTGGACACATGATCGGAAATATAGACTTTAATGCTGGGAGATATGGTGGGAGAATGCCATACCAAACACATGGTGACGAATATGACGATGATAGTTTTTACAACTTAGACGTAACCAGTGTTATGAACGCTGGAAATGAATTCAAAGAAAGACATATAGATTATATTATTTATTTGTTGCAAAATAATTACAAAGACACATATTTTTATACATTATGATTAAGATTATAAAAATTTTTATTCTTCTATGCCTATTGTCTTCTTGTAAGCAGAATGGACGTGTTGAAGTTAAAGTAAAAGAGAAACAAAAAAAAATTATCGCTAAAAAACAGAATTGTTTTGAATATTCTCAGGTGTACGGTAATCCTGTAAAATACTATAGATATAGAGCTAAATACAAGGCTAATATCTTCAATTCATTTGCCTTAGAGAGTGTTTCTGATATAAATAAGTCTATAGTATTAGAGGTAACATGGAAAAAAAACAAAGATAGTTTGATAACGGTTTGGTATGAAGAGACAAAAACAAAAAACGTTGTCTTACATTCATTAATTTATAGCAAAGATGTTGTGTTTTAGAAACAACCAATCACCAACGTAATATTAAATCAGAATGCTTTACTTCATCTAGAATATCTGTCGATTTGATTCTACTTTTTTTATTGTGAATTGATGACAAATTGTATTTTTGCGTGATTTGTGAGTGTTAAGAAATAAGTTGAGGAACTTATTTTAGCGAGTCAGAAAGATGTAGCGTTGGCGTAGTAAACTAGAAAGATGTAATTGTTGTGAATTGATTTATTCACTACATGTTATTTAATAAATAAGAGTTCATGAACCTTTCTAAAGTCGGTTTCAATTACGTAGTACTTATGAAAACCTTTAAAAAGCAATAAACAAGAGGCGAATAAATTGTATTTTTAGGTGATTTGTGAGTGTTAAGAAATAAGTTGAGGAACTTATTTTGGCGAGTCAGAAAGATGTAGCGTTGGCATAGTAAACTAGAAAGATGTAATTGTTGTGAATTGATTTATTCACTACTAGTTATTTTATAAGAAAGTGTTCATGAACCTCCTAAAAAGTCGGTTTCAACTACGAAGTAATCATGAGAACCTTAAAAAAGAAATAAGCAAGAGTTGAATAAATTGTATTTTTACGTGATTTGTGAGCGTTAAAAAATAAGTTGAGGAACTTATTTTAGCGAGTCAGAAAGATGTAGCGTTGGCATAGTAAACTAGAAAGATGTAATTGTTGTGAATTGATTTCAAATTGTATTTTTACGTGAGCAATCACAAGACAAGAATATTCAGAAGTTGACAAAGATGTGTTGTGAATTGATTTCAAATTGTATTTTTAGGTGATTTGTGAGTGTTAAGAAATAAGTTGAGGAACTTATTTTGGCGAGTCAGAAAGATGTAGCGTTGGCATAGTAAACTAGAAAGATGTAATTGTTGTGAATTGATTTATTCACTACTAGTTATTTTATAAGAAAGTGTTCATGAACCTCCTAAAAAGTCGGTTTCAACTACGAAGTAATCATGAGAACCTTAAAAAAGAAATAAGCAAGAGTTGAATAAATTGTATTTTTACGTGATTTGTGAGCGTTAAAAAATAAGTTGAGGAACTTATTTTAGCGAGTCAGAAAGATGTAGCGTTGGCATAGTAAACTAGAAAGATGTAATTGTTGTGAATTGATTTCAAATTGTATTTTTACGTGAGCAATCACAAGACAAGAATATTCAGAAGTTGACAAAGATGTGTTGTGAATTGATTTCAAATTGTATTTTTACGTGATTTGTGAGTATTAAGAAATAAGTTGAGGAACTTATTTTAGCGAGTCAGAAAGATGTAGTGTTGGCATAGTAAACTAGAAAGATGTAATTGTTGTGAATTGATTTATTCACTACTAGTTATTTTATAAGAAAGTGTTCATGAACCTCCTAAAAAGTCGGTTTCAAATTGTATTTTTACGTGAGCAATCACAAGTAGATGATGTTTATCCGCTAGTCTACGACAGTTGTGAATTGATTTCAAATTGTATTTTTACGTGATTTGTGAGTGTTAAGAAATAAGTTGAGGAACTTATTTTAGCGAGTCAGAAAGATGTAGCGTTGGCATAGTAAACTAGAAAGATGTAATTGTTGTGAATTGATTTATTCACTACTAGTTATTTTATAAGAAAGTGTTCATGAACCTCCTAAAAAGTCGGTTTCAAATTGTATTTTTACGTGAGCAATCACAAGTTCAAGAAACGTTTCATTTGATTGAGTTTCGTTGTGAATTGATTTCAAATTGTATTTTTACGTGAGCAATCACAAGCAGCTGTTCCTGCTGCCTCTGGTCTAACATGTTGTGAATTGATTTCAAATTGTATTTTTACGTGAGCAATCACAAGAAAGGTAACATTGATAAAGAAGTAAGGATGGTTGTGAATTGATTTCAAATTGTATTTTTACGTGAGCAATCACAAGTATAATCAAAAATATCATTCGATGTAAATGGTTGTGAATTGATTTCAAATTGTATTTTTACGTGAGCAATCACAAGCAACCTTATTAACTGCCTGCACCGTCATTAGTTGTGAATTGATTTCAAATTGTATTTTTACGTGAGCAATCACAAGATGAATTATAAAAATGATGGTAGACCAGATGTTGTGAATTGATTTCAAATTGTATTTTTACGTGAGCAATCACAAGTTTAAACGTGAACGGGATAAAACTAAACGGGTTGTGAATTGATTTCAAATTGTATTTTTACGTGAGCAATCACAAGTAGCAACCCATGTTGCAGCTGTACCAATCAGTTGTGAATTGATTTCAAATTGTATTTTTACGTGAGCAATCACAAGAAAACAGCGTTTCAATAAATGGTTTCTTCAGTTGTGAATTGATTTCAAATTGTATTTTTACGTGAGCAATCACAAGTTTGGCTTGGCTATAAAGCTTTTAAGCTTGGTTGTGAATTGATTTCAAATTGTATTTTTACGTGAGCAATCACAAGCAGATTTAAAAATCTATGTATACCACAGCTGTTGTGAATTGATTTCAAATTGTATTTTTACGTGAGCAATCACAAGTATAAGATTGAGACGGGTGAGTATCTAGACGTTGTGAATTGATTTCAAATTGTATTTTTACGTGAGCAATCACAAGACCTACACAACTACAGATTGATGCAATGAGGTTGTGAATTGATTTCAAATTGTATTTTTACGTGAGCAATCACAAGGAAGAGATATCCACCGCCTTGCTGTCTGAGGTTGTGAATTGATTTCAAATTGTATTTTTACGTGAGCAATCACAAGGCAGCTGGTTATCAGCTAGTAGAAGCGTTAGTTGTGAATTGATTTCAAATTGTATTTTTACGTGAGCAATCACAAGCTAATGTATGGCATCGAAATTTGCAGGTAGGTTGTGAATTGATTTCAAATTGTATTTTTACGTGAGCAATCACAAGGTCAATGCCAAAATCCTGAGTTATAACAGGACTTTGGCATTACTTTTTAGGATTAGGGTAGTTTCCTGTAATAAGTGTAGTACTGGCCTAATAGCTATGTTTTTCTTATCTTAAAACAATTGCAATTGTTGAGTAGGGGTAGGCAGGTCAAATTCTTTTATGCCATGAAAAAGTTCCATATTCCCAAATTGCCTGTCTGTTACTTCCAGGATACCAATTTTGCCATGTTTGGGTAATAAACCTTTAATGCGTTGCCTGTGTACTTTTGCATTTTCTCTACTGGGGCAATGCCGTAGGTATATAGAAAACTGAAACATGGTAAAGCCATCTTTAATAAGGTTTTTTCGAAAACCACTAGCTGCTCTTCGTTCCTTTTTGGTATTGGTTGGCAAATCAAAAAAAACAAGTACCCACATAATTCGGTATGCATTATAACGTTCTTGGTTCATTCTAGTAGAAACTCAGGGTATTTTATCTGTCGGTTTTCTCCTGTATAACATTTGTACAAACTAGCTGTAGTGGTAGTTACTGCAACTAGTAAAGGTCTTGTATTACCATCAATTTTTACATCTTGGGTGGCAATTTGTAATAAATAGGCTTTGGCTTCTTTGTTGAGTTCTGTATGATTTTTATTAGAACCTATATATTGGTACACCATTTTATCTACAAATGGCCTATAGGGTTCCATAATATCATCTGCTAAGCAATAAGGATTGTATTTGTTTTTATGAAAAATACCCAAAACAGGTAATAATCCACTACTTACTAATGCTCTTGCTATAATGCTACGGAGTACCGCATAACCAAAATTAAGAAAGTTGTTGGGCGTATCTCCAAAACGTACTCTCTGAAAATCGTTCAGCAAATATTTCCAGTAGTTTTGTGCTGCAATACCTTCCATATTGCTGCGATCTCCACTTTTTATATGTTCCAAATAATAGTCCATATGGGCATAAGGCTTTTGATACTGCCATAAAACGGCTTGTTGGTTTTTTACCTTGGCATATACTGTTTGTTTCCACAATTGTTTTTTTAGGGGATCACTAACTTGCATTTGTTTTTTTATACGTTCGGAATATTCACTATTGCCATACATGGGTAACATTATACCAAAAGGAAGATGGTGTGCATCGCAAGTAATAATAGCAACAGTATTGGCTTGTAAAGCTATAATTGCTTGGGTACTGATGGTAATTTGGTAATGGTCTAGCAGCAACAATGCCATATCTTCGATAGCAACCCTACCTATTTCTGTCTTGCTTTCGGGATCGATGATTGTGAGTTGACGATCCTTAAGTTTTAGATAGCTAGGGTTGCCGATATATATGGTTTGTTTGAGCATGTTTTTTTACCGAATACAATTAGTAATGTTTCCCAAACGATCTATTTTTAACTTCCAACAGGATTCTTTTATTCTAATTTGGTTTATACAAATTGTTGTTTCTAGTTTGTTTAAACTCCCTAATTCTCCTAATTTAGATTTTGAATCATATTTTTTAATTAAAGAAGAAATTGTGTTTTTGATGAAAAAACATTCAGAACTACTTGAGCTTACCATTTTATAAATTCGATTAATTTGAGTTGGATTTAGGTTTTTAAGATTAACTAAGTTTGGATTGTTTAGTTCTTCTTCTGTTGGAATGTATACCAAATCATTAGGAGATAGATCAAATAAGAATTTTCCTTTTTCATGATTGATAGGAATTAAAGGTTCTTTCTTAAGTTCTTCTTTATTTAAATTTGCACGCCATTTTTGATGTGCAATTACCTTATTTAGTGGAATGGTTTCATAAACACGCTTTTTTTGTTCTTCGTTCCAATAAATGGCGAAAAATAAATTTGTTCCTTGTGCGGCTTCAACAAATTTTTTGCTTTTTTGCCCTGTTTCTCCTATGCTAAATTTTGTACCTTCTTCGTATACTCTTACTTTGTGTATGGGTTGATGCTTTTTTCTGTTATTTAAAGACTCAATGTTTTTGTTGAGCTCTTCTATGCCATCAGTATTAAAAGCAAGGTCAAAACGTTCTTTATTGTTATCATCTACATAATTTTTAAGATGATTTTCAAGAATAATACGTATTCCACTATCGGTAACAGCTTCTAATTGTTTTCTTGTGAATTTTTCTGTTAGTTGTATTCTTGTGGCTGTGGCGTTTTTTGACCATTCATAGACCTTTATTTTTTCTATTTTTTTACCAGCAATAATTATTGGATTGCTCTTTAGGTTTTTTTTTATTGTTTTTAGGTCTTTGTCAAATACAACAGCTAAACTTTTTACTTTGTTTTTAACATCTTTATCAGCAATTAATTCCCAATTGTTGAGGTAATTTATAAGACTGCTTTCTCCCTTTTTTAATTGTTTTACAGCAACTTTCCCAGAAACAGTTTCTTTGTGCATTGGTTTTCTAATTGCCCAATTTTGCCCTTTTTCTTGTTTTACTAATATTTTTTTCAAGTTACCATCATCATTTTTTCTCCATTGCCAAGTTTTATTGTTGGTTTTGTTAATAACTCTTAGGTTTTGTTTAAAGCTAATAATGGTGTGTTCTAATTTATCTTTTACATCATTAGAAAAATTAGTCCAGGGCAATTGAAAATGTTTGGTATAGTGTTCGTTTTTATTTTTAATTAAAAGTTTATTTCTTAACGAAAAGTTGTTTTTTTCTGCATTTAAGGCATTTAGATAGTTACTATGATCTTTGGTACAGCAAGCTATTACTAATGCATCTAAGGCATGATGCCTATGGTCTATTCTTTTTTTATTAAAACCTCTAGAAATTTCATCGGGGACCTGTGTCCTAAAGAACGTTTTACCAGTTTCTTTGCCGTTAATTAATTGTTTTGCTTCATAGCCAAAATCGTTAGAATTTGTCAAATCATTTAATCGTTTAAATCTTGGTGATATAATTTCGTTCCACTTGTCATTAAGACCCCAATCTTGTTTTAGTTTGGATGTTATGGCTCCAGTTACAGGAACTAATTTTTTTGAAGTGGCTTCTTTTTCTCCATTCTCTCTTACAACATTACTTAGTAGCCCTTTAACTAACTTACTAATATACCTACTGTCATTAAGTTGTCTATTGATAAAGCCTTCAGGAATGTCTTCGCTCAATAGATTTTTGAGTTTAGTTCTGTTTTTTTTGAAATAGGTATTACAATGTTTTTCATAGTTTTCTAGAGTTAATAAAAGAGTATTTTTACCTTGACTTAGTTCTACAATTGATCCTCCATTATTTTTTAAATATTCATAGGCAGTTTTATTACCTTTTTCTTCATTTACAGCGCTTTCACATATAACTTTATTGTTTAATGAATTATCAAAATAGCGCGATTGTGGAATGATATGTTCTATCTGATATGCTGTTGTAAACAATTTATGAAGCGGTATTATTTCTCCTGTATATGGTGAAGTGTAGCCTTGTTCTAGCCAAAGTTTGTACTTGTTAATTTCTGCTTTGTTAGGGGAGTTGTTTTTTCTTATTTTTTTAACATCTTCTTCCTTTAGTTTAGAAAAATCAGCTTCTGGGTTTAGATAAATTCCATCTTCATATATTTTTAAAATCTCTTGATGGCTAGGAGAGTAGGGACGAATATCGTTGGAGGATTCATTTTTTAACTCTTCTAATATTGATTTTATTCGTTGATTAGTATTTTCGTTTTCTTGATTTCTATCTGATATTTTTTTTCTTTTATCGCTTGAGTTTTTCATTTCTCGACCTAGCTCTACATGTATTTCTGAAAAAAAGTTTTCTTTGTTTTTTCCATATTGTTTCCAGATGTCTCTAACTACACGTAGAGTTTCGGTAACAACCTGTTCTACAATAGGGTTTCTTAAGCTATGTTGTTTAAAATTGTTTAAAAAAACATCAATATCCTTTGGTGTTTTCCAGTGTAGTATATCACCAATTTCTGCATGCCTTTCATATACAGCGTAGCATGCTTGGTAGGTGTTAAGTGCTTGTAATGGATTTTGATTTTTAAATGGTAGAAAACTTTTTAAAAGTCTTATTGGAACGTCATCATCCGCCACCTCCGATATTCTCTCTTTTTCATAGTCAATGGTCTCTAATCTAGTGATAACTGAGGTAATTCGCTCTTTTACTTCGATATTTATTGCGTTTTTATCCCAGTATTTTCCAATCCGCATTAGTGTAAGCAATTGCTTTATAGCTTTTTCAGAATAGGCTCCGTATTCGTTTTTATAAGGTGGGATTTTAAGAAAGTTTTTCTCAAAACTTTCTTTGTCTAAATTATTGCGGGAAGCAAAATTCTTTATGGCTTGTTCAAATTCTTGTTTGTCTGAGACAGAATATATAATATGCCATAATTTATGCTCCATTTCTTTAGTAAGAAATGCATTAGCATCTACGTTTGTTACTTTTTTTAATCGATTTAATAACTGTACTCTAGTTTGGTTACCAGGATATTTTTTATCTTCAGGATAGTTCCATCTATAATTTACTTTTTCCGCTTTAGTAAAATGCTTTTTACTTTCTAAGAAACTTAGTATATGTTTTTGTTCTATTTCACTTTTGGTATTACAAAAGTCGAATAAGTCTACCCAGTCATTTACACTAGTGAAAAGTTGAGTACTGACATCTATATCTTCCTTTTCTGTTTTTTTATAAATTTTTAAGTTTTGTACAAATTGCCATAATCTAAATTCTTGATAAAGAGGATTACTTTTACTAATGCACTTTATACCTATGGTTTCTTTTTCTCCTTTTTTAATAAAAGTTTTTGTTTCATAAGGGCAATCAGAAATGGTAGATTTTTTGCTTTTTAATGGGCGCTGGTAAAAGATAATATCATCTATGAAGAGATAACTAAAATCTTCTTCTTTTATATTGTTGATATGTGCTTCATTTCTTGGATATAATTCTTCTATACAGCTGTTGTATAAAGCCTTGTTTTTTAATTCAGGATGAAAACTGATTTGGGTTTTTAGTATTGTTTTTAACTCTTTTTTGTAATTTTCACGTTCAATAGTTTTAATAAGTTTTCCTCGTATTTTTTGCTTTGGATCTGTCAATAATGAAGCATAAATATATTCGCCAACAGTTTTGTTTGATTGGTCTATATCTTGTTCTGTTTTTTTCTTAATAGCAATCCAATCTTTTTCTGAGTCTACAGCACTAAAACTTCTTTTTATATTACCTTCTTTATCTAGTTTTGGATTGTTTTCTTCATCTATTGATGTGGTAACAATAAATTCTTTTATTTTTCCTATCCAATTTTCTAAAGATTCCTTGCTTTGTCTTCTATAAATCCAACCATTTTCTAAAACTACATTATACCAAGTACCTTTTGCGTTTTTATCTTCTGTTGCTTCTATTTTATCAACTTTTAGAGCGTAAAACTCTTTTAGTTTTCCGCTGTTTGATTCTTCTTCTTCCCCTCTAAGTTGGTAGTATCCTCTTTTTTGATTAAAGTTAAGTAAGATCCAGGCAAGTTCTTCTTTGCTTATTTTTTTGGTTAGTGCTTTTTTACGTAGATAATAAATAGTCCAATCTAAAGGGATTTTAGTTTCTTCTCCGTTAGCTTTATTATAAAATAATAAAGGTTGTACTTTTTTAAATTCTGATGCCATTTCATTAAAGGAGTCCATAAATATAAATTTATGTTTACCCTCTTCATTTTTTCTGTAATTAAGTTTTGTTTCTGTTTGACCTTTAAATTGACCTAAATGTTTTTCAAAATCAATTGTTTTTGCATAGTGTTTGGGTAAAAAACCTAATAGATTTAAAACCCTAAGTAATCGTTCTCTTCGTAATAAGTTGCGCTGTATTAATCTTCTAACGCCTCTATATCCCGTTCGTTCTGCAGTTTGAGATATAGAAACTCCTGAATCAAATTTTCCAAGTATGTCTTGAGACATTGGTATGATTCTGGAACCTAAACCTTTTATAGTTCCTTCTTTTTTATCAAAATCATGTTCAATTAATGCCCATCCTATGGAATTGGTTCCTAGATCCAAGCCTAATATTTTCTTATTCATGTCTTATAATTTTCTACAACTATAAAACTACATATAAAATATTTATTGCAAATGTGTAAAACCGCAAGTTTTAAATAGATTTTTTATTATCTTTGAGTACAATTTGAAATCAATTCACAATAAGGATTATTCCGTTGTGAAAACATTTAAAGCGGCATGTTAAATCATGTCGCTTTTTTCATTTTTAAATGTTTCACGAACACTTTTGGGAAATAAGAAAGAGTTGTGAGCTAAAACATTTAAAGCGGCATGTTAACTCATGTCGCTTTTTTCATTTGAATCGTTTTGCTTCTGTTTTGCAGTATATATCATAGAAATGTTTCATGAACACTTATTTATATGACAGAAATGATGAGCCAATAAATTTATATGCTACTAGCTAATTTTTTATTTTACGATGATAATGCAACATTTTTCAATTTGTTTTTATTCATTAACTTCGGATTTAATGGTAACAACTTATTGGTAATGAAAATACTTTTTACAACGCTGATTCTTTCTTTTGTTTTTTATTCTTGTGAGGAAGAAAATGATTGTGGTAAAACAGAAACAGTATGTTTTGATGGTCATTGTATAGAAAGGCCAGTGGAAGGTTCGTTTGGAGACTGCTATGATGATTATTAGCTAATTGCCCAACTGTTTTAATCCCACCAGTGGGTTTAATTCCTGGATGCTTGCATCGAAATGATTAAAGTGTTATTCCTTTTTCATGTCTCGTGGGCTTGTCCCGAGGTTATTGACTGCTTGCTCCTCTCTTTTGCTTTATCGAAAAACATTAATTTACTTTTTTTTTATTTTGTGAATAACAAAGCCCTAAGTAATTAGGAATTAACTTTTAGAATCACAAATTTCCCTATTTCCCTATTTCCCTATTTCCCTATTTCCCTATTTCCCTATTTCCCTATTTCCCTATTTCCCTATTTCCCTATTTCCCTATTTCCCTATTTCCCTATTTCCCTATTTCCCTATTTCCCTATTTCCCTATTTCCCTATTTCCCTATTTCCCTATTTCCCTATTTCCCTATTTCCCTATTTCCCTATTTCCCTATTTCCCTATTTCCCTATTTCCCTATTTCCCTATTTCCCTATTTCCCTATTTCCCTATTTCCCTATTTCCCTATTTCCCTATTTCCCTATTTCCCTATTTCCGCGTAAGGGATAGAATGGTTTGTTTAAGCTCTTCTACTTTTTTGTAGAAAGCGAGTAATGATAGCCCGACCCCTCGATTTTTATCGTGGGATACGCCCATAAAATCAAAAATGAAGAAGGCTGTGCCAATTTTTAAACTATTAAATTCTGAATCTTCCAACCATTAAATTTTTCAATTTTCAATATTTTAATCTTACAATTCATCCACTAAAAATTACAACTCAGTCTTTCTCTTTTTATAATAGCATGCAATAAGCACATCTTTGTACTGTAATTAAAAAACAACAACATTATGATACGTTTAATTTATGTAGTAATTGCTTTTCTAATAAGTACAGCAGCAATGCTTGCTCAAGAAAGTGAAGAAGGAACAATTACAGTTGCCATTAAAAATATTGAGAGCGATAAGGGAACTGTTTTGGTTGGTTTGTATAATAAAAAAGACAAATTTTTAAAAAATGCATATTTAAGCGTTTCTAAGAAAATTGAAGACGGAACTTCTAGCGCAATATTTACTAATGTTCCAAACGGCACTTATGCCATATCTGTTTATCATGACGAAAATGGAAATAAAAAATTAGATAAAAATTTTATGGGCATTCCAAAAGAAGATACTGGTACTTCTAATGATGCTCCAGCAATATTTGGTCCTCCAACATGGGAAGATGCAAAGTTTAAGTTTATTACAAATTCAAAAAATATCATCATCAAACTATAAAAACAAACAATTATGAAAAAAGTACTAACCATTTTATCCGTATTTATCTTTACCTTAACTTTTGCACAGTCTAAGTATGACAAAGGAATGCAAAAAGCATTTGAGCTATGGGGAAGTAACAAACCATTTGAAGCTGTAAACATGTTCGAAAGGATTGCAACTGCAGAGCAAGACAATTGGCTGCCCTACTATTATATTGCACAAATTAATGTGATAAAATCTTTTGGAGAACGAGATAAAGAAAAACTAAGCTTGCAATTAGATAAGGCTAAAGAAAACTTGGCTATTGCAGAAAGCATTTCGCCAAATAATGCAGAACTTATGATTATAGAGGCATTAATGCACACGGCTTGGATTGTATATGATGGACAAACTTATGGCATGACTTTAGGTCCCAAAATAGGACAGTTATATGGTAAGGCAATGGCAATAGCACCAAATAACCCTAGAGTTGTTTTTTCTAAAGCAGAAAACGATATGGGAACTGCTAAATTTTTTGGACAAGATCCGTCTGTATACTGCAAAGATGTAGCAAAATCATTAGAGCTTTTTACTACCTTTAAAGCAGAAAGTGACTATCATCCACAATGGGGAAAGGATAGGGCAGAACAAACCTATAAAAACTGTACCAAAGGAGAATAAATAATGAAAAACGCTGTAAAAGTATTAGGAGTAGGAGTTTTAGTAGCAATTGTATTGTTTCTATTTGATAATGGATGGGCATACTTTTCAGGAAAACAACTAGAGTTTAATTATAAATTAGTATCAGATTTTGGTTATTTTTTACTTTATTCAGTGCCATTAAGTCTAGTAAATAGTTATTACTATTATTATATAGGTGAAAAAATTGATTGGGAAAAAAGAGAAAATTTAAGGTTAAGGGTTGGTTTTTTTGGTTCTGTATTACTTACACTAGTTTCGTTTTTTTTAATTAGAACCTTTCAAGAAGTTTTTTTAGAAGGAAAAACCTTTGCCGAGTTTATTAGTAAGGAAAGAATTGAAACCTATATTATTGCCTTAATAATAACCTTAATAATAGTCTTGTTTTTCCATGCAGTGTATTTCTATAAAGCATTACAAGAAAAAAAGGTAAAAGAACATAAAGTAATTGCCAAGGCGGCATCCGCACAGTTTGATGCATTAAAGAACCAATTAGATCCTCATTTTTTATTCAATAGTCTTAATGTACTAACAAGTTTAATTGAAGAAGATCCATATAAGGCACAAAAATTTACCACCTCTTTATCTAAAGTATATCGTTATGTTTTGGAGCAGAAAAATAAAGACCTGATCTCTGTTAATGAAGAGCTAAGTTTTGCAAAAACCTATGTGAGTTTGTTAAAGATGAGGTTTGAAGATAGTATTGTTTTTGAAATGCCAGAAACACTTAAATATGGAGAGGCAAAAGTAGTTCCACTTTCTTTGCAATTGTTATTAGAAAATGCGGTAAAACACAACAAAGCAACACCAGAAAACCCTTTGCATATAACAATTACTGAAGAAGGGAATATGCTTATTGTAAATAATAATTTGCAAGAAAAACAGGTGCTAAAGAAGGGTAGCGGAGTAGGATTAGAAAATATAAAGCAACGCTATTATATTCTTACAGAAGCTGCTGTGGAAATTATAAAAACAACAACAGATTTTAAAGTTAAAATTCCAATGTTACATAAAGACATAGAAATAATAGAACATCAAACACAAGAGCATTATATCTCAGGAAAAAGATATGAAAAGGCTAAAGAACGTGTTAAACTGATTAAAGATTTTTACGGTCACTTACTGTCTTATTGCATGGTAATTCCAATATTAATTATTGTAAACTACAATACAACTAGCTTTCCTTGGGCTATTTTTCCAACCTTAGGGTGGGGGTTTGGGCTTACGGCACATGGTTTAGAAGCTTTTGGTAAAAACCCTTTTATGGGAAAAAATTGGCAAGACCGAAAAATAAGGGAATTAATGGACGATGATAACTTTTAAAAGAAGAAATATGATGAACGATATAGATAAAGAAAGTAAATATATAAGGGCAAAAGAGCGTGTAAAAAAGATAAAGGATTTTTATAGTCACTTATTGTCTTATTGCATAGTAATTCCAATATTAATTATTGTAAACTATAATACAACAAGTTTTCCTTGGGCTATATTTCCAGCCTTAGGATGGGGAGCAGGACTTACGGCTCATGGTTTAGATGCTTTTGGTAAAAATCCTTTTATGGGGAAAAATTGGGAAGAGCAAAAGATAGAGGAGCTAATGAGGGATGATAACTTTTAAAAACAGAACCATGATGAGAGATATAGATAAAGAAAGTAAATATATAAGAGCAAGAGAGCGTGTAGATGAGGTAAAAAAGTTTTATGGAAGCCTAACTTCTTATATCATTTTTGTAATTATTATTGTAGCACTTAATTATTGGAAAGGCTGGGCGAGTTCATGGTACCATTGGGCAATTTTTGGATGGGGAATCGGTATTATTGTTAAGGCATTCAAAGTTTTTCGGTTAAATCCTTTTATGAGTCACGATTGGGAATCAAGAAAGATGAAAGAGTTTATGGACGAAGATAATTTTGATAACAGAAGGTAATTATGGAGAATCTAACAGAAAAAAAATATAGGCAAGCACAAAGGCAGGTAAAAAAAATACAAGGATTTTATGTCCATTTAATGATTTATATAGTTGTCAATATTTTATTGTCTATTGCAATTACGTTTATATTAATGGAGAATGGATTTAGTTTTAAAGATGCCTTTTTTAAATTTGGTACTATTGGTTCTTGGGGCATATGGGGAATAGGAATATTTATTCATGCTTTTATAACCTTTGATTTTTTCTTTGGTAAAGGTTGGCAACAGAAAAAAATAACTAAAATTTTAAAAGAAGAAGAAGCAAAATAATAACAGATATGGAGCATACAAGAGATAAAAAATATTTAAGAGCAAAAAAAAGAGTTGAAGAACTTAAGGGGTTTTATATTCACTTATTTGTTTATATAGTAGTTAATTCGTTTATTTCTATTAGTAAAATAATTAGTGATATCAGTAGTGGTGATTCTTTTAGCGAAGCCATTTTTGATTTTGGAACCGTTGCAGTATGGATGTTCTGGGGAATAGGATTGGTAGCACATGCTATGAGTGTTTTTAATGTTTTTTTAGGAAAAGGATGGGAAAAACGACAAATAGAAAAAATAATGGATGAGGAGAAAAGTTCCAATTTCTAATAGCAAATAGCTAGACTAGAGTTTACCAGTTTAAAAAAAGAACATATACAATTAGTGCATATAACCAACCAAAAGAGGCAAAAATGAATGTAATTATAATTGAAGATGAAAAACCCGCAGCAAGACGTCTAGAACGAATGTTAAGCGAGTTGGGGATGGAAGTAAAAAAACAATTGCACTCAGTTGAACAATCCATTAAGTGGTTTCAAGAAAACGAACATCCTGATCTTATTTTTTTAGACATACAATTGTCTGATGGCCTTTCTTTTGAAATATTTGATGTTATAAAAATTAAAAGCGCAGTGATTTTTACAACCGCTTATGATGAATATGCATTACAAGCTTTTAAACTAAATAGTATTGATTATTTATTAAAACCAATTGATGATGATGATTTGCAAACTGCAGTTAATAAATACCAAGAAAGACAACCAAGCGAAAAGCAGATTACATTAGATTTTGATGATATCAAACGTTTATTGGTAAACCCTGTAGAACGAGAGTATAAAAAACGGTTTACGGTAAAAGTAGGACAGCATCTAAAAATGATTGCTGTAGACGAAATAGAATGTTTTTATAGCGAAAATAAAGGGACCTATGCACATACCACAGAAGGCAGAAATTATCTTTTGGATATAACCTTAGATAATTTAGAAACAGAACTTTCTCCTAAAAGCTATTTTAGAGTAAGCAGAAAATTCTATATAAATATAAATGCGATAAAAGATATTGTTTCGTATACAAATTCTAGACTGCAATTAAAACTAAACAGTTATTCGGAAGACGAAATTATTGTAAGTAGAGATCGTGTTAAAGATTTTAAATTGTGGTTAGAATAAAAAAGAAAATGGCGGAAAGAGTGTTTCTCTTTTAGAGCCAATACTTTTTACAATCTCCGTGTTCAGTATAGGAAAAATGCTATTGGACAAAACTAGTTTTCTATGGTTAAAACAAGAAAATAAGGTATCAGTATCCAAAGAACAAATCTTTTCTCTTTATAACCTATAAGCAAAGCAATCTTTATTCTCTTTTTTCCTTTTATTCAGGATCAATTTTATTATCATTAAAAGCTGAGGGCAATAATTTTGGAATTAATTTTATAAAAATAGGCAATAAAACAGCACCTCCAGGAAGTACAAAAATAGCTAATGATGGAATTGCCTTAAAAATATCTAAGAGCTGATTTTTTATTTTTTTCTTTTCTTCTTCAGATAAGTCAGTGTTTGATGCTTTCATAATAAGAGCCAATAACTCTTTACTTTCTAGAAGTTCTTTTTGCAATCTTTTGCTATTTCTTCTGATCAATTTTTTTACAACCTGAGAAAGGTTATCATAAAACTGATTTACAGTGGAACGTGAAGTAAAAAGGTCGATATTGTCTTTATGGAGTTCAAAAAAATCTTCTAATTCTGTTAGTGATTTTGTGGTGATGATAGGTTTAAAACCTAATTTTTCGCCTATTTCTAAAACAAAAATAGCTTCTTCTGAGCTAACATTATGATCCTCCCATGTAACTAAACATGCAATATCTAAAAAATAGAGTCTTTCTTCAGCACTAAACTTTTTGTCAATTTCTTGATTAGAAGTGAGACTTGTATTAGTAATGCTGTCTATTGTTGTATAGCTAAGCGAAGAGTTAAAGAGTTTTTCTAATTGCTCGTCTTTTATGCTTTTGTCAGTTTTTGCTTCTAAAGTTTCAAATGTAACGGTAGCGGCAAAGTTTTCTATAGCTGCTGCATATTCTTTAATCTGAGAAGCTCCAGATAAATATTTTTTAAAAGCTAGAATATCAATGTATAAAAGTGCATTGGTAATGATGTTATTAAAGTTTTTTGTAACAAAATTATCATGTAATAATACTCTTCCATGAATTAGCTTTTCTAGTTGGGCACTTGTACTTGACCCAGGAATAATCCGATCAAAAAATGAAATTTTATGGATTTCAATTTCTTGATAAAAAAGCAAAAGGGCCTCTAAAAATGCATTAAAATCGTTACTGTCTTTTTCTAACACATAGGTTGTATATAGCGCACAAAAGATATTTATTTTTGCAATTTCATCTTTTGAAAGCATATAATCAACAGGAATTGGCTCTATTAATGAAACATTAATTCCATAAATAAAACCTACTTTTTTTAATTTTTGATAAAGTATACTATGGCTAGTATAGGAAACAGTTTTTTTTGAAATTACCGATCCTAATTTATCTATCCAACCTACTGCTGATGGGTTCATATGCTATACGATAAAAAAAGCTACCTCAAATATAAAGTAGCTTTTTAAAATATGTAATTATATACCTGTTATTTTAATAGGTATATGGTATTAGTTTTCTTTTAAAACGGTACTCGCTTCAATGGCAACTTCAGTCCATGTTTTGCTAACACCATCAGCTCCTTTATGAAGGTCAAAACATACTTCGCTTAGTGAAGCAACAGCATCAAGTGCATTCCAGTTTTCTAAATTCATAACTCCAGTAAAGTTTACTCTTTTTTTGTCTGTAACTGTATAGGCTAATGGTAAATCGGTAGTTACGCCATTCATTTTTAAAGAAACGGTACATTTCTTTTCTGCATCAAATTTAAAAGTTCCAGAAATCATTTCTGCTTGATCCATTACGCCAAAAAAGAATTTTTTTAATTTCCCATCTCTTAAGGTATCCTTGGTAAAAAGACTACTTACAGGAATTGAAAATTCTAAATTATCTAACGCTTCAATTGCTGTTGCAGCTGACTTAGCATTTTTAAGTTTTACCAATGTAAATTTACCGCCTACTGGTGTTTTATCGGTAGTTTTATAAGCCGTAAACCCAATAGTAGTACCATCTGCACTTGCTGTATAGGTCTTTTCAATAGTAGCAGTTGTTTCTGCATCTTTTTTCTTGTCTTTATTTTTACAACTGGTAAAAACAAGTGCGAAAATGGCAATTAAAGAAAGAATTTTTTTCATGATATAGTGTATTTCTGTATTGTTTTTTTGAATGACCAAGTTAAGGACTTCTCAAATGTATCGCAAAATAAATAGAAAATCTTTTAATTGGGCATCTCTTTAGGTACTAAAGCATCATCTTTAAGTGCTATTTCTTTTTTTAAATGCAAATCCAAAAATTGTAAGATACGGCTATAGGCTAATATCTGATTTTCTTTTTTTACAAAGCCATGTCCTTCATCTTCAAACAAAACATAAGTAACAGGAACATTATTTTTTCTTGCATTTGCCACAATTTCGTCAGATTCTATTTTTAAAACCCTAGGATCTTTTTCTCCCTGTAATACCATAAAAGGTTTTACAATTTTATCGGTAAAAAACAAAGGTGATATTTTTCTTAACCGAACAGAATCTATAGTGTTTGGATCACCAAGTTCTTCATAGAGTGCTGTTTTATATGATTCCCACCATGGAGGGATGTTTCTTAATGTTCTTATCCAATTGGTAACACCATACAAATTTACACCCACCTCAAATTCATTTGGTGTAAAAGTCAATGCGGCCATAGTCATATAACCGCCATAAGACCCTCCTTGGATTCCTATTTTATTGGCATCAATTTCTGGTTGCTTTGCAAGCCAGTTCTTACCTTCTATACAGTCCAAAAGATCCTTCTCTCCATGGTTTTTATTATCCATATTATAAAAGGTCTTTCCATAACCACTACTTCCCCTATTATTAACAGCAAGTACGGCATATCCATGATTTACTAAGTATTGAATCAAGGAATTAAAATTTTGTCTAGATTGCCCTCCTGGACCACCATGTACCCATACTAAAGCAGGAACCTTGTTTTTTGCACTTGCTTGCTTCGGTAAATAATAAATAGCTGGAATTTCTACACCATCAAAACTTTTATAACGTACTACTTTGGCTTTTACTAAATCTTCAACGGCTATATCTTTGTTTAACACGGTGGTAAGCTTAACCGTTTTTTGAGTTTTTATATCAAAGCTATAGAGGTCAGATGGTGTGTGAGAACCTCCAAGGTAAAAACTAAGTTTTTTTTCATCTCTAGAAAAATTAACATTAGTAATACTTGTATCATTAAATTTTGGGAGTTCTAGATGGTTGCCTGATTTTGTTTCTATAATTTCAATCGTATTTTTAGCATCTTCATTACTATATATCACTTGGTACTTACCTGTTTCAGTTAAGTAACTTCCGGTGATATCCCATTTTTTGACCAATACCTTTACCTTTTCATTAGTAGCAATAGTATATTGCATCAGGTAGGAGAATTCATTAGTATGGTCTGTAGTATAATAAAAATAAGATCCATCTTTTGAAAAATAATTAGCGTTATTTTTGCTTTTTTTACGGTTTATTTTTGTGTTGGTTTTATCATAGAGGTGGTAAAGAAACAAATCGCTATCATTAGTGTTAATGGCTTTGCTTAATGCAAGTATGGAATCATAAGTTCCTATAGCATCAATACTGTATCCTTCGGTATTTTCATAGATGAGCGAATCTTTAATAAGAATACCTTCGTGATAAGATATACTATCATTTGTAACAATAGAGTCTAGTTTGTTTTCAATTGACATAAGATAAAGATCCATATATCTTTTGTCTCTTTTGTTGGATTGATAATAAAATGCATTTTTGTCTTTTACCCATCGTTGAAAAATTGCTCTGGCATTTTCTTCTGGTGTAAGGGCTATAATGCTATCACTATTTTTCATATAAAGCTTAAAAATTTCATCTCCATTATTATCTTTTCGAAATAAAATTCGATCATCTTTTGGGAAATAGGAAATGGCAAAAATGGAAGCACTATCAGATTTAGATTCGGCAATAGGCTTTCCTCCATTTGTTGGAATGGTATACATATTATAGATTCCAGAGGAATTACTGGTTACTAATATTTTGGAATTATCGTTAGAGAAATCACCTCCAAAAACCCGTTCATTATCCATCATTTGTGCAATGGAATAAGTGGCTACAACTGGTTTAGTTTCCTTTTTTTCTTCCTTGCAAGAAATTACAAAAACAATAAGTGTCAATAAGATACAATTTCTCATAATGCTATTTATTTTGTCTAAAATAAGCATAATTGACACAAATATGGCTAAGAAAAATCCCCTTTTCTAAATTAATAGCAAAGGGGATTATGTGTATAAATGATTGGTTTTTATTTTAAACTAAATGTTTTTGTTTCTTTAAAAGGAGAGATTGCTAATGTTTTAATACTCTTCTCATAAGTACTCCATTCTTTTGTAAAGAAAGAATTTGTGGTATCTAATGTAGTATCTAGTTGTGCTTTTGCATTTGCAATAAGCGTTTTTTCGGTACTTGTAATTCCCGATTTTCTAGACCTTACATAGCCACTAGCTTTGTAAACACGCTGCATAACATTTACATAAGGATCATCAGTAATTCCTTGTCTTTTATCAACTTTACCAATATATAAAGCTATAATTGTATCTATCTTTTTTACAATATTTTTAGAAGATGTTATTTGCTCTTTATATTTTTTCTTATCTAACTTGACCAATTCTTTTTGAAACTTACTGGCTATATTTTTACTAGTAACCAATTGTTTTACCGCATCAGCTGATGTTTGCATTAGTTTCTCAATTTCTTTTGAGGCTGCATATACTTCATTGATATTACTAGTAGAAACATTCAGCCTAGGATCAGACTTTACGGTAACTGTTGTTTTGTCCGTAAACTCACCATAAGATATTTTTACAGTATAAGTTCCAGGTTTTACAGAAAGGCCACCTGATTCTCTTTTCTTTTTCTTGATGGTTCTTGATGGTCTATCTGGACCTTTTTCATCCATTCGCCAAGAAAATTTATGGAATCCACTTTTCTTTGGTGTTTTAATTTTTATAGTTCTAATGAGCTTGTCTTTATCAAAAAACTCAAATTTAATAGAATCGTGTTTTACCTTTTTAGTATCTTCCTCTTTATCTTCTTTAGCGGTGTCTTCTTTTTCTTTTGCAGGTGCTTTTTTAGCTTTTACTTTTTTTAGGTAATAGGTAATTAACGCACCACTTTTTCTATTTTCCCCTTGGTACAATGCATCACCACCAAACCTACTTCCTGTAGGCTGTATACGTGCAGCTTGATATGCTGTTGGTGTTTCAAAAAGTTTAATGTTTTGAGTTAAAAAACTATTGTTTTTTGCAATAGCACGCAATGGTCTTATATCGTCTAATACCCAAGCAGCTCTTCCAAAAGTCCCTATTATTAAATCCTGTTCTCTAGGATGAATTATTAAATCTTTTGTGGATACTGTAGGAAAACCTTTGCCCCATTTTTGCCATTTTTTACCAGCATCAAAAGAAATATAAAGTCCATCATCTGTTCCTAAAAACAATAAATTGGCTTCTTCTGGATCTTCAATAATACTTAAGGCATAACTTTTTGTATCTGTAGCATCAACAATACGTTCCCATGTTTTACCGTAATTTTTTGTACGATAAGCATATGGGGTATAGTTAAATCGTCTGTAATCATTAGCCACTAAAAGCGCTTCTCCTTTATTTTTATTAGATGCTTTTATCTGAGTTATCCAACTTCCCTTTGGTAATCCTTTTAGGTTTTTGCTGACATCAGTCCAACTTCCACCACCATTTTGTGTGTAATGTACTCTACCATCATCAGTAGCTGCCCAAAGCATATCTTTTTCTAAAACAGAAGGTTCAACAACAAGAATAGTACAGTGATTTTCTGCTCCCGTGGCATCCATTGTTAATCCACCACTTTCGCTTTGCTTTTGCTTTTCAGGATCGTTAGTGGTTAGGTCATCAGAAATAACAGACCAAGTAAGTCCTTTATCGGTGCTTTTATGAACAAACTGACTTCCGAAATATGCAGTTGACTTATCAAAAGGATCTTGAGCAATAGCTGCATTCCAGTTAAAACGTAAGTCAATTTTAGGATCAGGATGTGTTGGTTGTACTCCATAGTTATTTCCAGTCTCAGCATCATATCTAGATACATAACCTTGCTGACTCATTGTATATCCATATCTAGAATCATCTACATCCGGAATAACATCAAAACCATCTCCAAAAGAAATTTCTTGCCAGTAGCTATTTCTAATTCCTTGGGCTTTCCATACATATGCAGGACCTTTCCAAGAACCATTATCTTGCATTCCACCATATACATTATATGGGAAATCGTTATCTATATTAATATGATAAAATTGTGCAACAGGAATATTTCCAATAAAACGCCATGTTTTACCGCCATCTTTGGTAATATTAAGTCCGCCATCATTTCCATTAATCATAAACTTGCCATTGTTAGGATGTATCCACCACGCATGATGATCTGGATGAACACCATTATTAACCCCATAGGCTGGCATTAATTGCTTAAAGTTTTTACCACCATCTTCAGAAACATTTACATAGGTAAATATGGAATAGATTCTGTTTTCGTTTTGTGGGTCTACTTCAATATCAGAGTAGTAAAAAGGTCTATTTCCAATATCGCTTTTTGCATTTATTTTTTTCCATTTAAACCCACCATCTTCAGACTTATATAGTGCATTTTTTTTAGATTCAATTAGTGCATAAACAATATTTGGACTATTTGGAGCAATTGCTAAACCTATACGACCAAGGTTCCCCTTAGGTAAACCTTCTTTATCTGTTATTTTTTTCCATGTTTTACCACCATCATGGGTCATATGTAATCCACTTCCAGAACCACCAGAGTTAAAAAACCATGGGTCTCTTTTATGTTCCCATAATGCTGCAATTAGTTTGTTAGGATTTGTAGGATCCATAACTAGGTCTGCAGCCCCTGTTTTAGTATTGGCATATAAGATTTTGTTCCAAGTAACTCCACCATCTGTAGTTTTATAAATTCCACGTTCTTCATGTTCTCCCCAAGGAGATCCTATGGCTCCTACGTAAACAGTGTTTGGATCTGTAGGGTCAATAATTACTTTATGGATGTGTCTGGTTTTTTCTAAGCCCATAGCTATCCATGTTTTACCAGCATCTAAAGATTTGTATATTCCATAGCCTCCATTAAGGCTATTTCTAGGGTTTCCTTCTCCAGTACCTACCCATATTACACTAGGGTTAGATTGCTGTATGGCCAAGGCTCCGATGGATGCAGTTACTTCTCTTTCAAAAATAGGAGCCCAGGTTACTCCACCAGAAGTAGATTTCCATACGCCTCCAGATGCTGTTCCTGCATATATTATTTCGGGATTGGACGTAACCACATCAATTGTCGTAACTCTTCCACTCATTCCTCCAGGGCCTATATTCCTTGGTTTAATGTCTTGCAGCATTTCCATGGAAAAATCCTGAGAAAATGCAATTGTTGATACCAAAAAAAGTACCGCTACAAATAGTTGTTTCATGTTTTTGATTATTGTTTTTAAAGGTTGCATGCATTTTGCAGTAATAGCATTTTTCACAAAAAAGACACTATTTAGCATGCTTGTTTCATTGGTTAATAATTAGTTGTTAGTTTAGAATCTAAAAGTAATTAAAAGTAAAAGTGTAATTCTTAAAGATATGTTAAGAAATACTGGTTTTTTTATTCCGAATTCTTCTAGGATTAATCCATAACCAAAATCCAGAAAATGAAAGAACTAAAAGACCAATAGAGGTAAGAGTAGAATATACCTTTTTGGAGGGGTCATTTTTGGTGTTAAAGATAAAATCTAGAATAGAACCATCGTGTATGCGTTCTATTATATCTGCTGTTCTCGTTTTTACTGACATGATCTTACCAGATTGTAAGGAAACTTGAATTTCGGTAAAATGATTGGTAAACCTAATTTTTGCAATTCCTTTTTCAGGTCTAATATCTATTCTATTTATTGCTGAATCTAATTGAAGATCATGCATTGCATGAATTTTTGCAATTTGCTGAATCTGATATATGCTTAAAAAAGAAGAAGCGTCAATATGTATTTCTTTTTGAGTAGGAGGTTGAAGTTGTAATTCTTTTTTCCAAGTGAGTAATATACCTGTAACACCTAAAATAAACATAAACAAAACAAGACTTATGGCAATATAGCGATGTAATGATCGATACCATCTGGTTTTTCGCGCAATGTTTCTGATTTTAGACTTCAACGGTTTAGTTTGCGAACGAAAATACTGTTTTTCTACCAAATGGCTTGTAAAAAGTGTTAATGATTTCTTTGAAATTTTACTTCAGTTACCAACCAGAAGATTTTATATTTTGCTGACACAGCCGTATAATTTCTACAATCCTTTTGGCTCTCGTCGTTTCTCTTTTTGCTTGTTTTAGCCAATAGAGATAGCTTTTTCGATACGAGGGTGCAAAGTTTTTATAATTTTCAAAAGCAACTGTATTTCGATTGAATTCTTTTTGCAAATCTGATGGAATTACTAAATTATCTACATCATCTAGTGTAGTCCAAGAACCATTTTTTTTCGCAATACTAATTGCCGCATATCCACTGGGTTGAATTTTCTTTTCTTTTTCTAAAGCAATAAGATATGTTTTATTGACCTTGCTCCATACACTCTTAGGTTTTCTAGGACAAAAGTATTGCCTCCGTTTTTCATCATCAATTTTTTTTACAGTAGCATCTATCCATCCAAAACATAAAGCAACTTTAACAGCTTCTTCCCAGCGCATTGATGGTTTCTTTGAAGAAACCTTATAAAATATTAAATAAACACGAGCATACTGGTCATGATTTTTTAGCAACCAAGCATACCATTCTTTGTCTGAAGTAAAATAAAATTCAGGAATATTGTCATCCATCATATTTTTTTAGGAATAACATAAAAATCTGCTTCAATTTGAAGATCAGAAATGTCTTTAGCTACTTTTTCTTCCTTCCAGATTGAAGTTGGGTAAATCCACTTCATTTTTTTTCCAAGAGCTACTTTTATGGGCATATCAAAATCAGTAACAATATTTGTATATCTATAGGAAAGTTTATTGTTGGTAATTTTGTATTCTAAATTTGGAATTTTTATTGTTCTTAGGTACTGCTGAAAATAGGCGCTAAGATCTTTGCCAATTTTTTTACAGATATAGTCCTCTACTTGGGCAGTGGTAACTGTTTTATGATAAAATTCTGAATTCAGCCCTCTTAATGTTTCACGCCATAATTCATCATCTTCAACCAAACATCTAATTTGGTGCAATATATTTGCTCCTTTATAATAGATATCGCCACCAGTTCCATTTACATTATAAGGACCTATTATGGGTTTTTTATTGAGTACTAACTTTCTTGTACCAGTTACATATTCGGCTCCAGCTTTTTTTCCAAAATAGTAGTCTACAAAAAGCGATTCGGAATAGGCTGTAAAGCTTTCATGGATCCACATATCGGCAGTATCAATATTGGTGATATTATTAGCAAACCACTCGTGTCCTGCTTCATGAACAATAATGAAATCAAATTTTAATCCCCATCCAGATTCTGATAAATCTCTTCCTAAATACCCATTTTGATATTTATTACCATAGGTTACTGAACTCTGATGTTCCATTCCTAAATAAGGTACTTCAACAAGTTTAAAACTATCTTCATAAAAAGGATATGGGCCGAACCAATGCTCAAAAGCTTTCATCATTCTTGGTGCTTCTTTAAATTGCTTTTTTGCCTTTTCTAAATTTTCTCTTAACACAGCATAATTCATTTCTAAAGGCCCTTTTTCACCATCATATATTTCATTAAAAAACACATAATCACCTATGTTTACATTCACACCATAATTATTAATTGGGTTTTTCACCAGATAATGAAACGTTTTTGTAGTTGCATCAGAAGTTATTTTTTCTAGTTTTCCATTAGATACGTTAACAAGGTCTTTAGGTACTTTAACACTTATGCGCATGCTGTCTACTTCATCGTACATATGATCTTTGTTTGGCCACCAGACACTTGCTCCCAATCCTTGGCAGGAAGTTGCTATAAAATGTTTTCCGTTGCTATCTTTTTTCCAAGAGAATCCGCCATCCCAAGGTGCTCTAATTGCTTCTTTAGGGTGTCCAGAATAATACACCGTGATTTCTTTAGTCTCACCAACTTTTTGTGCTGCAGTTAGTGTTACAATATGTGCATTAATGTTAGATTCAAACGAAAGTTCTTTGCCATCTTGTACAATCTTTGAAATTTGCATGGGTGGCTGCAAATCAATTTGCATTTTAGAATTAGAACTTAATACTTTGTATTGAATTGTATTTTTTCCTTCAATAAATTTTTGATCTGGTTTTACTGCTATATCCAAGTGATAATAAGAAAGATCCCACCATTCTCTTTCTGGAGTAATACTACCTCTAAGGGTATCTTGAGCAGTAAATTGTTCTTGAGAATAGCCAGAAGAGAATACTGCTAGCAGTAGCAGTGTAACAATAACTTTAAGTTTCATATCCTTGTTTTTTATAATGCAATACTAATTTGATGGATGAATATAAATAATTTAAATAATAGAAATGATATCATTTCTATTATTTAATAATAATGGATAATATTTCATTTAAATTTCACCATTTTTCATGGTTGATGATTTGAAGATGTTTTATATAATTATCTCAAAATTCCAGAGGGAAAAGTGACTAAACTTTCATGCCCATCTTTACCAATAGCAGCAACCCCAAAAAAGTAATTGTCAATTACGATACCTTTTAAGGAATGTTCTGTGGTGTTTTTTACATATTTAAAATTATCCCAGGTTGGAGATGTTGTATCTCTCCAATAAATTTTATAGCCTACAGCATTTTTAACAGCATCCCATTTTAGCTTTGCAGATGCTTGTACGATACCACCAATTTTTACATTTTTAGGAGCCAAAGGAGCCCAAGCTATTCTTGCCAAATTAATAGCATTTACTGCAGTTAACTTTGTGCAATAATCAAAATTAACATAAGCGAGTTTATCACCATACTCAATTCCGTTTTCTGTTCTAATATCTTGATGTTGCTGTGTGTAGTTTTCATGTGCCTCCATAATTCGTACTCCTGCAAATCCAGCATCGTTAAAAGGTCTATGATGTCCTCCTCTTCCAAAACGATCTAATCTGTAGATTAATTTCGGATTCATTTCGGGCATATATGTTTTTGTAGTTTTGTAAATATACCTAGCTAGTTGTCTAGAAACGCCATCAACTTCACCACCAGTATATCTTCTTGAATTCCGTTGTTTTTCGGTTTCTGTTACAGGAACTGGTTCCGAGAAAATACGGAATGTTCTATTATCAATTACTCCATCTACGCCTTTTATATTGCCAATCATATCATTATTGATGATTCCAATAATATTCCATCCTTTTTCTTTGGCATAAGCAGCTAGTCCTTTTCCACCGAATAGTCCTTGTTCTTCACCAGCCAAACCAACATAAATAATACTATTATCAAATTTGTATTTGGAGAGCACACTTGCAACACTTATTGTTCCTGCCATTCCAGAAGCATTATCATTAGCACCAGGAGAATCAGAAGTGAAATTGTTTGGATCAGAAACTCTAGAATCAATATCACCACTCATGATAATAAAATCATTTGGATTTTTTGTTCCTCTTTGGATAGCAACAACATTATTTACCCATACATCATGAACTATTCTAGCATTTTCTCCTTTTTTGACAAAGTTTTTCTGAAAAAATACCTCTAAACAATTGTTGCAATCTTTTGAGATATTATCAAATCTTTTTTTTATCCATTTTCTGGCAGCACCAATACCTCTTGTTTTAGAAACAGTATCACTTAATGTATGCCTTGTTCCAAAATTAACTAATGAAGTAATGTCGCTAGTAATCGTTTTGGTCGAAACGGCATCTACAATATTATAAATCCGAGTATCCGTTTGCGCATTAACAATAAATGAAAATGCGATGAAAATTAAAAATAATGTTTCTTTCATGTGTCTATATTATTTTATTAAATCGGTCAAATGATATATCCTTTATTGGTCATCTCCTTAGGTATAGATACTTTATAGATGGATGTTTTTTATTGGTCACATGTGTTCCTTTAGTTTCATTACTCACAATGATTTTTATAGGAATTCATGTACATATGTTTTTCTTGGTAGTAAACTTCTTAGCATGCTCGTTTCATAGTGGTTATTTTATAAATGTAACTTTACTAATAAGACCATCTGTAACCTCGTATACTGCTACAATGGTGAATGTTTTTCCATTCATTATAGCTTCTTCATGATCAATAACTTTATTGCCAATACATATTCTTTTTTTAATAGTGCAGTGCAAGTCTGGAGTGTTTTTAAAAAAGCCAGCATAATTTTTTCGCATACTTTCTTGACCTTCTGAGCTTAGCTTTTCGGGAAAATTATAAATTTTTATGTTTTCAGTATAGGTAGCCATAAAAGCATTAATATCTCTGGCATTATAAGCGTCTAGCTGTTTTTGGACAATATGTTCAGCCGATTGTTCGGCAACAATTGCTAATTTTGTAGCATCAGGGCTAACAGTCAAGCGACTTATTTTTTGCAGGCCAATATTTTTGGGAAGCGGTATTTTTATCCAATTTTCATCAACTTTGGGATTGAACTTGTATAAATCACCATCCTTCCCCATAAGTATGGTCCCGTTTGGAGTCCAACACATATCTTCACTTTTTGCCAATGTATTGCATATGAGTTCTTTTTTTCCATTAGAAGGGTTAAGAGAATTAATGGTCCAGTTTTCTCCTTTTTTACTAATATAACTTATGAGTTTTGAGTTCGGAATTTTATGAAAAGATCTTCCAATTTGAGTGTCAAAAGTTTTGCTTTTATGGTTTTTGATATTCGAAACAACTAATGAAGATGGTTTTCCTAAAACAAAAGATACAATTGTTTTTTTATCACTCCAAGTATGGTATCCAATTACCAAATCGTTAACTAATGGTTTAGATTCTCCTGTTTCGATTGCATAGCGATACAACAATTGCTTACCATCTTTATCTAACCTAATTGCAGATATTTCTTTTTTGTTCGGCATTAGTACGGGAGAGTATTCACCTCCAGGAGTGTTAGAAATCCAGGTCTTTGTATTTGTTGCGATAGTATAACTTAGAATATCTGTTTGTTTATTTCTAGTTGAAGCGTAGAGTAAAGTGTTATTGTCTGAAAATGAGGGTTGACTATCATAACCTTCATTATTAGAGATGTTTTTTGGATTAGCAATGTTGATAGTATTGTTTTCGATTTTTAAATCAAAAAGAAAAATTTCTGGGTTAGATTGTGCAGTTAAGATGCCTATAGTTAGGCTGCATACAAAGGCGAGTGCTTTTTTCAAGATGGTAGTTGTTAGTTGTCTAGTTTTTAAAGGTAATAAATTGAATTGTAATTAATACAAAACAACTTGTTTTAAAGTTTTGTAACCTTTACTTTTTATATTTTCTTTTGAAAATGGTTATCTTTAAATGTTATTTATAGAATTATAAAATATTGATATGAAGATTGATAAACGTATTGGAAAGCGTAAAGGGACCATTGTTTTTATTCATGGTAGCTCTTCTTCTCCTAGAGTATTTAAAGAAGTTATGGAATCTTCAGAAATTGAATGTACAAGAATAACGGTAGAATTACCTGGTCATGGACAAAATACTAGCAATGAGTTTAAAGAAGAAGATTTTTCTTTTGCGTCATACTGTAAAAAACTAATAGCAGCTATAAATTTATTTGATGATGATATTTTGCTAGTGGGGAACTCTTTAGGTGGGCATTTAGCAATAGAAATTGCTCCAAAAGTAAAGCGAATTAGGGGTTTAGTTATTTTTGGAACTCCACCTGCCAAAAAACCTATTAATTTTGACGAGGCTTTTCTTCCTGTACCAGCGCTGCAAACTTTTTTCACGGAAAATCCGTCAGAAATCGATATTGAATTGGCTGCTGAGATCGCAGTTTATGATAAAATTAATGCCAAGAGTATTAAGGAAGATTTTAAGCAGGCAAATCCCTTAGTACGAAAAAATATAGCTTTTGACATATTAAACGGAAAATTTTCTGATCAATTTAAAATCTTTACTACATTAAAAGTTCCTAAGTTTATTATTGCAGGTGTAAATGATCCAACAGTAAACCCTAAATATCTAGTGGATGTACAAAAAAAATGTAAAACCAGTTGCGAAATCATTAAGTTTAAAAATTGTGGACATTATCCTAGTTTGGAAAAACCAGAAGAATTTATTGAGACATTAAAAGAGATAATCTCTAAAGTCTTTTAATCCCTCATTGAGGGTTTAATTCCCCGAGGCTTGCCTCGAAATGAAAAATGTTTTTTCGGAAGCATACCTCGTACCCTTGGGTTGAGGTTGTTGATTAATAATAGGAGCATGCTAAAAAGCTAATTGTCCAAAAATGATTAATAGAGAACTACATACAGAAGACGAGTTTATTACAGGAAACCAGCACTATGCTTTTAAGCTAAGGCAACTGTATTATACAGATAAAGCATTGTTTGATAAAGTAAGTGAATATCTTCCTTTTCCAGTTCATATCAATCATAAAAACAGCTTAGATATTACTTATGCTAATAATGGAGCTCAAAATTTAGGTCCTGAGATAGATGCACTAATAGAAAATGGATATTCTTATTTACCTGAAATATCTTGCCCTTTACTTTTAGAACGTACTATTTCTAAAATTAATGAATTTAAAAGTAGAGCCGATAAAGATGAAGTTTGCGAATACCTGCAACAATTAAGGGTACGGAATAAAATGACTTATTTTTTTTCAAATAAGTTAAATCTAACTGAAAACCAATTTTTTAATGTTTCCTATTTTGTTGAAGATATGGGAGCTATGGGAAAATTGATAAAAAAAATAATAGGACCTTTACATAACAATCAGAATATTTGGAAAAGCTTTCAATCATTAACCAAGCAAGAAAAAGTTGTTTTAAAATTACTTGCCGAGGGGTTTTCTAATAAAGAAATTAGTCATCAACTTTTTATTGCTTTTGAAACGGTAAAAGTGCATAGGCGTAATATTTATAAAAAATTGGATGTGCATAAAACAAGCCAATTGGTTAGATTTGCCATGGTTTTAGATATTATTTAAAAAAATATGAAGCCACATACTGAGAAAGAACTTTTAACTCAAAACCAGCAATATGCTTTTAAATTGAGAGAATTATATTTTACTGATGAAAAACTTTTTTATCAAGTAAACGAGTACCTTCCATTTCCAGTACATATAAATAAAAAAAACAGTTTTGATATTTATTATACAAATAATAGATTTAATAATATAGGTCCAGAAATGGACATGCTTTTAGAAAAAGGACAGGCCTACTTGCCAGAAATGTCTTGCCCACTACTTTTAAAAAATGCAACGCGTACTGCTAATCGGTTTAATAAGAGAAATGATGTAGATGAGGTTTGCAACCATCTTCAACAAATTAGAGTACGGAATAAAATGACTTATTTTTTTTCAAATAAATTAATTCTTGACAAGGAGATGTATTTTAACATATCGCACTTTGTTAAAGATATGGGGGCTATAGGAAGATTAATTGAAAATATTTTGGGTCCTGTTCATCAGAATCAAGTAGTTTGGAACCGTTTTCAATCCCTAACTAAGCAAGAAAAAAGAATATTAAAAATGCTTTCTAATGGAAAAACAAATTCAGAAGTTGCAGACAACTTATTTATTTCTTCAGGAACAGTAAAAACCCATAGACGTAATATCTATAGAAAACTTGATATTCATAAAACTTCAGATTTAGTAAGATTTTCTTTAGTACTAGAACTACTCTAAATATATTATAATCGAACTTTTTTGCATTATTAAAGTAAAAAATACCCCTTTCAGGGTATTTTTTACAAGACATGCTATTGTTAATTTTGTTGTGCCCATATGAAACTTAATACTACTTAAGATTAAGTATAATCAATAACATTAAAAACAGACAGATGAAACATGTAAAAATTATAATGCTATCACTCTTTTCGCTATTACTATTCTATGGTTGTAACAGTGAGGATGATTCAAATGATGCAGTAGTAAAAGAAAATGTTGTAGCAACAGCTTCTAAAGAGGTAAAAACCTACCAGCTTATAAGTTTAAGTAGAATAAAAGAAGTTAGTTTATCTCAAGCTTATAAAGCAGATTTTGGAGGAGAAGAAATAAAAATAACTAAAAACTCCGACAGTACTTTAGTATTTTCTGTACCAAATGTAGAGAATGGCAAACATGTTTTAACATTTGATTTGGGTTCGATAACATTTAATGTGGAAAGAACTTTTGTGGAGGACGAATCTGGTCTTATTGCAAATGTATTTGCATCATTTGATGTAGAATTGGAAAACGTGACTACGGCATCTTCTGAAGAAAAGGAACAAGCTAGAGTTTTTAAGGATAATGTTCTTTCGTTATTTAATTCTTTAAGTGCTGAGGAAAAGCATCAAACAACGATGTATTATGAATCAAATAAAGCTGTTTTTCATCAGTTTAAAGAAAATTTATATTATAATTTAAATGGCTCAACAACTTTAAAGGCAAGACAAACAGAATGTTCTATATACCCGTCTAGAGCGTTTTATGATTGTACATCAGAAAATTTATCTGAATCTTTAGGAGAAATGAATGAAGCATTAAAAACACAAAAGGATATGCTTGTTGCTGCGGGTGTATCTGCAATTTTAATTCTTAACCCAGCGACATCCTTAGTGGGGTTGGCAGTGAGTGGAGTTTCATTAGCAATGGCTGGGTATTTATTTATGTTAGAAGTTAAACCAGCTTGGCTAAAACTCAAAGGGGATATAGGTCCATTTTTAGAAGCTAGATTTATACTATTACCAGAAGGATTGTTTTTATTAATCAGAGATCAATTTATTAGTGACGTAAGTATGGATTCTAATATTGATGCAGAATTAAGATCTATAGATTCTGATGATGAAAACTTGTCGGAAGAAGTAGGAGGTTTTATTAGTTCGTTAAATGCATTAAGAGGTTATTGGGATAATGTAAAGAAGGTGTTTGGGGATATGCCCGATTATACTGAAGGTGTTGAAGCTATTGACTTAGAAACTGATGAAATTATAATTTCAGGTATTTCCAATGCAAATGTGGAATTAATATCACAGAGTGGTGAATATATTAAGTTTAAATCTCTATCAGGAACAAACGAAGATTTTTCATATACCATTACTGTTAATAAAAATGGATTTATAGAAAGTAAAACCATAAATGCTTCAGTTATTACTGGAATAGACTTATCAGGAACATGGACAGCCAGTTATACCACTTCAAGTTGCAGTATAGGCGAATTTCCTGTTGGGAGAACGGCAAGTTTTGTTTTTAATGACAATAATACCATTACTTTTTTAGGTCAAGATGCTGATTTTAATGATGATATTACTGCTAACAGTTATAGTGTTGTAGATGGCAAGTTAGAAATACAGATCAGATCGGCGGAGAGTTTTTCTTATAATTGCGATTCGGTAGATTACAATACTACCGAAAATGGAGCAATTTCCTATTATGGAGATTTTAACAATGGTAATTTTAGCGGAACCTATACTTATGTTTTTATAGAAACGCCAAACAATACATGTATTGAGGATAATATCAATTGTTCTGGTAACATCGTTATTTCTAAAAATTAAAAAGCAATGTAATAAGGAGCCCTCTTTTTTTTGGAGGGCTTTTTAAGATATATATTATTTTACTAGCGAATACTTTTTGGAGATGAATTAGCCGAAATGGAGGTGTTTTCAATGATTTATTTAATCGACAAGATTCAATTATTGAACTGAGTCAATATAATTTTCAATTTTTTCTAGTAATCGTTTAAAATGCTCAATTTTTGTAAACGGATTCATAATAGTGACTCTCAAGTAAAAAGTGCCTTTAAACTTGGTAGAAACAATATAGAACTCCCCATCTTCAAGCAAGTATTGTCTTATTTCTTGATTTAGCGTATTTGTAGTTTCTTCTGGAAGTTGGTTGACATATCTAAAACAAACTATATTAGAATGAGGTTCGATAGCTGCTTCAAAATTTGTAGAGTTTTCTACCAGTGAATAAAAATCTTTTGCCAAGTCGTAGGTAGTATCCACATATTCTTCAAAAATAGAAGTGCCATAGGTTTGTAATGCTGTATACCAATTGATACTCATCATGTTTTTGGTACATTCAAAAGTACGTTTGGCAAGGTTGTACCAATCCTCATCATCAGATTGACTTAATAGATAGTCTGCTTTTTGTGAGAAAGTGGCATGAGAATTTTCGCCGTTTTTATAGAGTAGGGCGGTTGTAATACCTGGCATTAATAACATTTTATGTCCATCAATAACTACAGAATCAGCAGAGGTTATGCCTTTTAATAATGTTTTGTGTTTTTTTGAGAAAATTGCGGCACCTCCATGTGCTCCATCAATATGAAACCAAATATTGTTTTGTTGAGCAAAGGCTGCAATAGCTTCTAGATCATCATAAATACCTGAAGCGGTTGAAGGGGCACTACCCACAATAGCAATAATTTCTATAGCATTGTCTTTTGCTTTTTGTAAATAGGAATCTAATTGAGAAGTATCCATGGCATAGGTATCCGTAACTGGAATTTTGAGTATGCCTAAATCTCCGAGTCCCATAATTCTTGCAGCTCTATCTACACAATAATGGGCTTCTTCAGAAACCATAATTCCTAATTGCTTTTTAGCACCAGTTTTCCAAACATTAGTAGTTGCTATAGCTTTTCTTGCTGATAATAAAGCAGTAAGTGTTGCTAGTGTCCCCCCTGAAGTTAATAAACCTCTAGCATTAGTATCATAACCTATGGCATTGCAAATAGTATCTGTAACCATTTTTTCTATAACAGAAGAAGCTTTTCCCATTTCATAAACGGCCATCCCGTTATTTAAAGTTGAGCTAATTAGATTGGATAGCGCTGCTATTGGTAATGTAGGCGCTATTTGGTGTCCTATATATTTTGGATGATGGGTATGAATAGAACTATTGATAATTTCTGAATATAATTCTTGAAGTGTTCCTTTTTTTGTGTTTTTCCAAAAATGAAGTTCTTCTTCTGGACTTCTCCAAGCTAAAACAGTGTTATTTTTTTCGTTGATCGTATTATTTAAATGATCAGCAAGTTGATCTATAAGCAGATGTCCCGTTTTTCTGAATTCTTCTGAATCGTATGCCTTAGCTAATAGTGATGTACCCATTTTTTTGAATTAGACTTTAAAGATAAGAAAAGAGCAATAAATTGATGGAAGACATAAATCTATTTTATGCAAAAGTATTTGGAACTAATGGTAGTAAAATGAACGTTCGCAAGTTAATAACTGAATGGTCATTAAATAAAAATCGCTCCGATTTTCATCAGAGCGACTTTACATTAAAATTAAACCTTCTTAAAATTTAATTTGAATTAGCTGAATTATAATCCCTTACGGGTATATTTTAAAAGCAGTATTTGTTTTCTGAAGAAACGTATTCTGCAATTTGATTTCTTAATGAAATGACGTTAGGAATATTGGTATATTTAGTAAATCTTTTTAATCCCATTAACATCATTCGTTGTTCGTCACCATCTGCAAGCTCAACAATAGCCTCCTTACCTTTGCTATTGATTATCTCAATTGCATCATATAAATAGAGTTTCGACATTGCAATTTGGTGTTTTTGGCTCTCTTCTCCAAATCTTTTTGCATTTTTTTCTGTTCTAAGGATAGCAGATTCAGCCATATAGATTTCAATTAAGATATCTGAAGCCGCTATTAATAGCTGTTGGTGCTCTTCTAAATCTTGACCATATTTTTGAACTGCTGCTCCAGCAACCATTAAAAAAGTCTTTTTTAATTTGCCTACCATTGCCTTTTCTTCAGAGAATAATTCGGAATAGTCTGGAGAATCAAAAGAAGGAATTCCCATTAATTCTTCTTTTACAGCCATTGCAGGATTTAATAAATCTACATGACCTTTCATGGCCTTTTTTATCAGCATACCAACAGATAACATTCTGTTGATTTCATTAGTACCCTCATAAATTCTTGCAATACGAGCATCTCTCCAAGCTGATTCCATTGGAGTATCTGCCGAAAATCCCATTCCTCCAAAAATCTGAATTCCTTCATCAGTACAGTTTTGTACATCTTCAGAAACGGCAACTTTAAGTATAGAGCATTCAATTGCAAATTCTTCTACTCCTTTAAGTTCTGCTTCTTGGTGCGAGTTCCCTGCGGCTTCACGAATTGCGATTCTGTTTTCAATATCCTTACCAGCTCTGTATGATGCAGATTCGTCTACATAACAAGAGGTTACCATTTCAGCAATTTTAGTTTTTATGGCACCAAATTCAGCAATTGGTGTTTTAAATTGTATTCTTTCGTTGGCATATTTTACAGCTTCGGTAATTACTCTTCGTTGCGCATCCAAACATGCTGCAGCTAATTTTATTCTACCAATATTAAGTGCATTCATGGCGATTTTAAAGCCATTTCCTCTTTCAGAAAGCATGTTTTCAACAGGAACTTTCGTTTCGCTAAAAAATACTTGTCTTGTTGATGAAGAATGGATTCCTAATTTATGTTCTTCTTCTCCTAGAGAGATTCCATTATCAGCATCATTTTCTACAATAAAACCAGTAATGTTTTTGTCATCTTCTATTCGTGCAAAAACAATAAAAACACTTGCAAATCCTGCATTTGAAATCCACATTTTCTGTCCACTAATCAAATAGTGTTTTCCATCATCAGATAATACAGCTTTTGTTTTTCCACTATTGGCATCACTACCAGCACCAGGTTCTGTAAGGCAATAGGCTCCAAACCACTCTCCGGTGGCTAATTTAGGTACATATTTTTGCTTTTGTTCTTCTGTACCATAAAGTGTAATTGGCATCGTACCAATACCGGTATGCGCTCCAAAAGCAGTACTTAATGATCCTGTTGTTCCAGAAATATAATCACAAACAAGCATTGTAGATACAAAGCCCATTCCCAATCCTCCATAAGCTTCAGGAACAGCAACGCCAAGTAAACCTAGTTCTCCAGCTTTACGCATCATTTCTTCCGTAAAAGCATAATCTTTCGTTTCGAAACGTGCTTTATTTGGCCATAATTCTTTATCAGCGAATTCCATTACAGAATCACGCATCATTTTTTGTTCTTCAGAGAAATCTTCTGGTGTAAATATTTCATCTGATGTAATGTCTTTAACGATAAACTGTCCTCCTCGGATAATGTCTTTTTCTTTGATCATTGCTTTTTTGTTTATTAGATATAAGAATCAAGAGACAAGAATCAAAAATCAAATGTCAATAGACTTATATGGTTATTGTTTTATTAATCGAGTTTGTTCTTAAACCCAAAAATCATTTTTTGTATTTCAATTGTATTTTTTTCTAACTTTTCAAATATTTCTTTGGAAACATAATTTTCTCGATGAGCTATTATTAATTGTGTTTCTAATTCAAAAGCAGAACCTAAACTTGTTTCTAAAAAGATAGAAAAATGTTTGTTTGTCTTTTTACTAGTGCCTTCTGCAATGTTTGATGGAATAGATACTGCACATCTATTCATTTGGCTTCTTAGACCAAATTTTTCAAAATCAGGAAAGGATTTTGTTATTTGATAAATATTACTGACTAGTTCCATACTATTAATCCAAATTTTCATTTTTTTAAAGTTATGAATAGTCATTTTTATCTTTTTTTTAAATGTCTAAAATTCTTGTTTCTTTTAGTCTAGAATCTAATTTAAAAATTCAAAGATCCCAGCGGCGCCTTGTCCAGTACCTACGCACATGGTAACTACTCCGTATTTTCCTTTTTGATCTCTTTTTCTCATCTCATCAAATAGTTGTACTGATAGTTTTGCTCCTGTACATCCTAATGGGTGACCTAATGCAATTGCACCTCCATTTACATTAATAATATCTGGATTTAGGTCTAGTTCTCTTATTACTGCTAATGACTGAGAAGCGAATGCTTCATTTAATTCCATTAATGCAATATCTTTTTGTTCTAATCCTGCTTGTTTTAACACTTTTGGAATTGCTTTTACGGGTCCTATTCCCATAATTCTAGGTTCTACACCTGCTGCTGCATAATTAACCATTCTTGCAATTGGTTCTAGATTTAGTTCTTTTACCATGGCTTCACTCATGACCATTACAAAGGCTGCTCCATCACTCATTTGTGATGAATTCCCTGCTGTAACACTTCCATCTGCGGCAAAAACAGGACGTAATTTGTTTAATACTGCTGTGTTTGTTCCTGCTCTTGGTCCTTCATCGGTATCAACAATATATGATTTTGTTGCTTTTTTTCCATTAGCATCAATATAGGTTTGCTCTACAGTAATCGGAACAATTTGTTCTTTGAATCTCCCTTCTTTTTGTGCTTTTAAAGCTTTCATATGAGAATTGTAAGCAAACTCATCTTGATCTTTTCTAGAAACATTAAATTGATTAGCTACCGCTTCTGCAGTAAGTCCCATCCCCCAGTAATAATCTTCGTTACCAGCTTTTGCAGCTGCATAATCAGGAGCAGGTTTATAACCGCCCATTGGAATGTAGCTCATGCTTTCTGCTCCACCAGCGATAATACAATCTGCCATTCCTGATTGGATTTTAGCAGTTGCAATACCGATAGTTTCAATTCCTGATGCACAATATCTATTGACAGTAACTCCAGGTACATCTTCAATTTTTAAGCCCATAAGCGAAATTAAACGTGCCATGTTAAGTCCTTGTTCTGCTTCTGGCATAGCATTACCGACAATAACATCATCAATTCGTGTTTTGTCTAATTGTGGAAGTTCTTCCATCATATGTGCAATAGTTTCTGCCGCTAATTCATCAGGTCTTTTGAATCTAAAAACACCTTTTGGGGCTTTTCCTACTGCTGTTCTATATGCTTTTACTATGTATGCTGTTTTCATGTTATTAAAAGTATTAAGTATCTAGTATTAAGTATTAAGAACGATTAATTAAAACTTAGTACTAAAATCATGTTATTTTTTCAATAGTGTCTTTTGCAAGGCATAATTCATATTACAAACCTCTAAAAGGTCTTTTATAATTGGTTGTGTTTTTTCTTCAGGTATTAAGTTTAAACTATATGAAAGTTTGAGTTGTGTTATTAATTCAAAAGAAGAACCATTTGCTATACCTAAAAATTGTTTAAATTCTCCTGGTGTATTTCTCCCTGCTCCTTCAGCTATATTTGAAGGAATAGAAACTGCTGCTCTTCTTATTTGTGATATAAGATTGTATTTTTCATCTTTCGGGAATAAGTTTGAAAGATGATAGCAATTTTCAGCAATAACCACTGCTCTTTGCCATAATTTTAATTTTTCAAACCTATTCATATTCTTTATTATCGAATTTGTCTTAATACTTTGTACTCAATACTTATTACTGTTTATTAATTCCTTAACGGTTTCCCCGTTTTCAACATATGCTGAATTCGTTCTAGTGTTTTTCTTTCTGTACATAAAGACAAGAATGCTTCCCGTTCTATATCTAATAAATATTGTTCGCTTACAAGAGAGGCTTCAGATAAATCTCCTCCAGCCATTACATAAGCCAATTTATTAGCAATTTTTTTATCATGTTCAGAAATGTATTTTCCTGCTTGCATAGCATCTGTTCCTACTAAAAACATTCCTAAGGCTTGTTTTCCTAGGACTTTTACATCTGTACGTCGTATTGGCATTGTATAACCAGCATCTGCCATTAATAAAGCATGTTTTTTGGCTTCTGCTAGTTGTCTGTCTTTATTAACGACGACGATGTCTTTTCCTTTTTGTAGGATTCCCATATCAAAAGCTTCGTAAGCTGAGGTTGCTACTTTTGCCATTCCTATGGTTAAGAAATATTCTTGCAATACATTAAGCTCTACATCATTTTTATGAAAAGTATCCGAAGCTCTTAAGGTTAATTCCTTAGAACCACCACCACCAGGGATAACACCAACTCCAAATTCTACTAGTCCAATATATGTTTCTGCAGCAGCAACAACCTTATCGGCATGTAATGATAATTCGCATCCGCCACCAAGAGTCATTCCATGTGGAGCAACTACTACTGGTATAGATGAGTATCTAGCACGCATCATAGTGTCTTGGAATGTTTTTATTGCCATATTAAGCTCATCATATTCTTGCTCAACTGCCATCATAAAAATCATTCCGATATTGGCACCTACAGAAAAATTAGCTCCCTGATTACCAATAACAAGACCTTTAAAGTCTTTTTGGGCAATATCAATAGCCTTATTAATTCCTTGTAAAACACCACCACCAATGGTATTCATTTTACTTTGGAATTCTAGGTTTATGATTCCATCACCAAGATCTTCAATTACTGCTTCGCTATTTTTCCAAACTTCCTTGGTCTTTCTAATATTATCTAAAATGATAAATGCATCCTGACCAGGTTTTTTTAGTTGTTTTTTTGCAGGAATATCATAATAAAAGGTTGCACCTTCTTTTATGGTATAGAACGATGAGTTACCAGTAGCAATCATCTCTTCTACCCAAGAAGCAATAGGTAAACCTTCAGCTTTCATTAATTCAATACCTTTGGTAACACCAACAGCATCCCAAATTTGGAAAGGTCCGTTTTCCCAACCAAAACCTGCTTTCATGGCATCATCAATACGATACAATTCATCTGAAATTTCTGGAATTCTATGTTGTACATAAGCAAATAACGCAGCAAAACTCTTTCTATAAAACTCTCCTGCTTTGTCTTTTCCAGTAATTAACACTTTAAATCTATCAATAGGGTTATCAATAGTTTTTGTTAATTCTAGTGTTGCGAACTTTGCTCTTTTCTTTGAACGATATTCTAAAGTGTTTAGGTCTAAAGAAAGGATTTCCTTTTTACCTTCAGCATTAACTGTTTTTTTATAAAAACCTTGTTTTGTTTTACTCCCTAGCCATTTGTTTTCCATCATGGTATTGATGAAATCTGGTATTTTAAATAACTCATGACGCTCATCTTTTGGACAATTTTCATGAATACCATTGGCAACATGTACAAGAGTGTCTAAACCAACAACATCTACGGTTCTGAATGTTGCTGATTTTGGTCTACCAATTACAGGTCCAGTCAATTTATCTACTTCTTCAATGGTAAGATCAAGTTCTTTTACCAAATGAAATAAACTTTGAATACCGAAAATACCAATTCTATTTCCTATAAAAGCAGGAGTGTCTTTTGCTAAAACGGAAGTTTTACCTAAAAAACGATCTCCGTAACTCATTAAAAAATCTACAATCTCTGGTTTGCAATTAGGACCTGGAACTACTTCAAAAAGTCTTAAATACCGAGGAGGGTTAAAGAAATGTGTTACTACAAAATGCTGTTGAAAATCTTCACTACGACCTTCATTCATATATTTTATAGGAATTCCTGAAGTATTGGAACTAATAATAGTACCTGGAGTTCTGTGCTTTTCTATTTTTTCGAAGACTATTTTTTTGATGTCTAAACGCTCAACAACAACTTCAATAATCCAATCTACATCAGCAATCTTTGCAATATCATCTTCTAAATTACCAGTAGTAATTCTAGAAACAAATTTTTTGCTATAAATAGGAGATGGGCTAGACTTTACAGATTTTGTCAAGGCATCATTTACCAATCTGTTTCTAACTACTTTATCTGTTAAACTAAGGCCTTTTGCTTTTTCCTTATCGTTAAGTTCTCTTGGAATAATATCCAACAGAAGTACTTCTACTCCTATGTTTGCAAAATGGCATGCAATACCGCTACCCATTATACCCGAACCAATAACGGCAACTTTATTTATATGTCTTGTCATTTTTTTGAATTGCTATTAAGTTATGAACTATTATTTTTTATATACTTTTTTTTGAATGATCAATTGATTAATGGTATCAATAACTTCATGAAAAGTGTCTATTTTTTCTTGACTGATATTTTTTGCTACAGATTCATTAAACTGTAAAACAACTTTTTTGGCATCTTCACGTTTTTCTAAACCAAAAGGGGTAAGGTGTATTAAAACACTTCTTCCATCTTTTGGATTTGGTTTTCGTTTAATAAGCCCTTTTTCTTCCATTGTTTTAAGAATTCGAGAAAGACTAGTAGCTTCCATTCCCATTTTTGGACCTAAGGCTGTTGATGGTGTTCCTTCTTTTGGATCTATACTCAATAAGCTAAATCCAGTTGCCATTGTTGTTCCAAAATTTTTTGCTTCTTCATTGTACATTCTTGCTACAGCTTGCCATGTAGCTCTGAGGGCATAATCTATTGTAATGTCTTTCAAATGGTTATCCTTGTTTTAAAATAGGTCGTATGTAACATAATAATTAATGCCGTACTTTGACGTAAACACAAAAATTAAAAAGTTACATTTATAATTTCTCCTTCAAATATAATAAAAATTTATTATGCATGCATAATAAATTTAAAGAATAATGATTTATTAGTATTTTTTTAACCTTATCTTTTCATTTGAATTATAACTGTTAAAAACAGTATTTATTGTAGGGTAAATATTACAAAAGATAGATTGGAGTAATAATTATGAATTGTTATTGATGTAAAAAACTCCCTTTTAAAATAAGGGAGTTTTTTTATTAACTAGGAATTAAAGATTGTGCTGATAAATTTTATCATATAATTCTTTATATTTTCCTTTAATAATTTTACGTTTCAACTTCATTGTAGGCGTAAGATGTCCACCTTCTGGAGTCCAAGTATCCGGAGTAAGTTCAAAACGTTTAACTTTTTCCCATTTGGCAAAACGTTCGTTAAAAATGGTTACTTCTTCTTGAAAACGTTCAATTACTTTTGGATTGTCTATTAGTTCTTGATTAGAATTCCCATGTTCTATCTGGTGTCTTTTTGCCCATTCTTGCAAAAATTCAAAATTAGGCTGAATAAACGCTGCTGGCATTTTTTCTCCTTCACCAATAACCATAATCTGTTCGATAAAGCGGGATTGTTTAAAATCGTTTTCTAAAATTTGTGGTGCTACGTATTTTCCTCCTGAAGTTTTAAACATTTCTTTTTTACGATCGGTAATCCGTAAAAAACCTTCCTCATCAATTTCACCAATATCTCCTGTATGGAAATAAGAATCGGTCATTACTTGAGCTGTTTTTTCAGGATCTTTATAATATCCCATCATTACATTTGGTCCTTTACAGAGAATTTCACCATCTTCGGCTATTTTTACATCTACGCCTTTTATAGGTCTACCAACAGAACCAATTTTCCAACCTTTATTGTTTTGGTCATTTACAGCAATTACAGGGGATGTTTCGGAAAGTCCATAACCTTCCATTACAGGTATTCCTGCTGCACCAAAAACTCTACTTAATCTTGGTTGTAATGCAGCGCTACCAGATACCATTATTTTAAGATTTCCACCTAGACCTTCCTGCCACTTGCTAAAGATTAACTTTCTAGCAAGATTTAGTTTTTTATGATACCACCATCCATTTTTTTGGTAGGGTTCAAATTCTAATCCAAGATCTATAGCCCAGAAAAATAGTGTTTTTTTAATTCCACTAAGAGCGGTACCTTTTGCATAGATCTTATCATATACTTTTTCTAACAATCTTGGTACGACTGTCATTACCTCTGGTTTAATTTCTTTTAGATTATCACTTATCTTGTCTATACCTTCGGCAAAATGGGTACTGATACTAAAGTATTGATATAGATACATAATCATCCGTTCAAAAATATGACAGATTGGTAAAAAACTTAATGAAGAATCTCCAATAGCTAAGGGTACGCGTAAGGCACTGGAGAGTACATTACTTACAATGTTTTCATGAGAAAGCATTACTCCTTTTGGTCTTCCCGTAGTACCAGATGTATATATTATGGTAGCAAGATCTGTAGTTACTACAGCGTCTTTTCTTGCCTGTACTTCTTCTTGATTACTTGTGTCTTCGCCTAATTTTAAAATTTCTGACCAATTTGTTGCGCCTTCAATTTCGTCAAAACAATATACTGCTTTTAGTGTTTTTACCTTGTCTTTTATAGCATTTACTTTTGTTAAAACTTCATTACATGAAACAAAACAATAACTGCTTTCAGAATGGTTTAGAATGTATTCATAATCGGTTTCTGCTATGGTTGGATAAATAGGCACATTTTGAGCACCAGTTTGTAAAATACCAATGTCCATAATATGCCATTCTGTTCTATTGGTAAGTGATATTACTGCTATTTTATCATTAGGTTGGATGCCAAGTTTTAATAAACCTCTACTTATTTGATTTGCTTTGTCTATATATTCTTGAGTAGAAGTAGCCACCCATTCTCCATTGTATTTGGTAACTAATGCTTTTTCAAGTTTATGGTTTTCTAACTGATAATAAGGGAAATCAAATAGGCGTGTAACGTTTATCATATTGTATTGTTTCGTCTTTTGTTTTTTGATACTTAACAAATATTTACTGGTCAATAATCATATGGTATTAGAAGAAGTGAGTTTAATACTTTTGATTATGATGTAACTATTAATTCAATAATTATATATGCAAAATAGGGAAAATAGAAGGTTTAATCAATAATATTGACAAAAAACATGCAAATAAGTCAAAAAAAGACTGTTTGCTAAGAATTAGGAAAATTCATTACAAAATGCGTTTCGCCTTTTTCAGAGGTAAAATAGATACGTCCACCATGACTTTCAACAATGCTTTTTACCAAAGTTAATCCAATACCTGAGCCTTTTTTTCGGGTTGTAAAGTATGGAACAAAAATATTGGCTTTAATTTTTTTGGAGATGCCAATACCATTATCAATAAAAGTTAGTGTTAAGTTTTTTGAATTATTGCTAATTAGAATATTAATTTGAGGATTATCAATTTCTTTTAACGCAAAAATAGCATTGGTAATTAAGTTGATTATCAATTGTTCTATTTGAGATTTATCGATGGCAATAAAATGAGGTACGCTATTATCGAAATTAGTTTTTATTTTGTGTTTTTCAAATTGTTGATCAAAAAGATTGAGTGTATTACTAATCAATAAGTTTATATCGGTTTGTTCTTTTTTTGGAAGCGGTAATTCTGCAAGCTTACGGTAGGTATTGACAAAAGAAGTAAGATGTTGTGACCTTTTTTTAATGATATCTAGTCCTTGTGACAATTCGTTTAAGGTTTCTTCGTCTACATCTTCTACTAATAATGTCCCTAAATTATCTGCTAAACTACTAATTGGTGTAATAGTATTTATAATTTCATGAGACATTACATTCATTAACTTGTACCAAGATTCTTTTTCTTTTTTTGCAATGAGTTGTTGAATAGTTTCTAAGGAAATAACTAAATATTGGTAATTATGAGTATTGGTAATTGCAGTGGTAAGGAAAAAGGACTCTTCTTTTTGGTTAATGGTAATGCTAATTTCATGTTTAACCCTTTGCCAATTTTCCATATCTAAAACTTCTAAAATTGGTGCTATTTTATGTTGAAGCAAATTCCAATTGTAAAATTTTGGAATATCAATAAAATTTACAAACGCCGTATTTAGCTGATTTACTGTAATAGTATTGCTGGTGTCCTTTTTTAAAATTAATATACCTGTTGCTAAGCTTTCTATAATGTTGGTGAATATTAATTGTTCTGAACTTTGTTGCAGCATTTGATTTTTATGCTTATCAATTAGCAAAGCAGTTTTTTTATATAAAGAGTTTTCTTGTTTTTCTTTAGCTATTGATATGGTGTAGTCATCATATAATAAACAATCAATTGATTTTTCTACATCTTGAAATATCTTTTTTAGATAATCAATTAAAAGAAAAAACTGGAATATTAGAATTAATAAGAAACCGAGAATGTTAATGGTATATGAAGAACGGTATGCTATATAAATAAGAATACCATTAACTACTAGTAAAACTACTCTTATAATGATTTGAATATAGGTTGCTTTATGCATTACAATTGATGTTTTTCCATTCTTCTATACAATGCAGCTCTAGTAAGTCCCAAAGCTTTTGAGGCTTTAGAGATATTACCATGGTATTTTTCTAATGCTTCTTCAATAAGTGTTTTTTCTGCTTGTTCTAAGTTAAGGTTTATAGATGAATTGGTGTTCTTTGGTTGGGAAAAATGCAAATCGGATACTTCAAGTTGTTCATGGTCGGAAATAATTATAGCACGTTCTATAATGTGTTCCATTTCACGGATGTTACCAGGCCAATGGTATTCTTTTAATGCCTGCATGGCAGTATCAGCAATAGTATTAATATGTTTTCTGTACTTGTTATTCAATTTTTGTAAAAAGTATTTTGCAAGCTCAGGAATATCTTCTGTACGTTCTCTAAGGGCTGGTAAAAAAAGTTCAATGGTATTAATTCTGTACAATAAATCTTGTCTAAATGTCTGTTCTGTAACCATATTATGAATAGGTGCATTGGTTGCACATATGATTCTAACATCAATTGTACGTTCCATAGATTCTCCTAAACGGGTAACTTTTCTGTTTTGAATAACAGTTAATAATTTTGATTGTAGGTGTAGGGGAAGGTTGCCTATTTCATCCAAGAATATGGTTCCGCCATTGGCTAGTTCAAATCTTCCTAAGGTATCTTTATATGCATCAGTAAAAGCTCCTTTTGCATATCCAAATAACTCACTTTCAAACAAGTTTTCATTTAAAGCTCCTAAATCAACATGAATAAAAGGAGCATTTTTTCTGAGGGACTGTGAGTGAATTTCTTTAGCAAATACAAATTTTCCTGTTCCGTTTTCTCCTAAAATTAAAATATTAGCATCTGTAGGAGCTACTTTTTGTACAAGAGTAATTGTCTTTGTGATGATGGCAGAATTGCCAAGAACTAATGATGTTTGTGTTTTATAGTCGCGTTGCAATTGCTCATTAACATTCTCTAATTGTACATTTTTACGTTTGGATCGTGCCAATTCTACACCAGCATTTACAATACTATATAGCTTTTCGGAATTCCAAGGTTTTAAAATAAAATCTGTAGCACCTTGCTTTATAGCATCAACTGCTAAATCTACACTACCAAAGGCTGTCATTAATATTACTGCCGTTTCTGGACTTAGTTCTTTTATTTGCTTTAGCCAGTACAAACCTTCTTTTCCATCTTCAAACCCCACATTATAATTCATATCTAATACAACTACATCCACAGTTTTTTCTGTTAATGTTGCTACAATTTTTTTGGGATTGGAAATGGTAATAATTTCCTGAAAATGTTTTTTTAAATTCAGTTTAGCTGAAAATAAAATATCCTGATCGTCATCTACTAATAAAATGGTGGCCTCCTTTTTACGCATAGTACATAGATACATAGATGTTTGATAATGAACAAGTATATGTCCGATAATGAACAGTGCAAAAAACGAAAAACAATTTAATTCGCTGATTATTAACTAGTTAGTATAATGTTTTTTTATGGCATAGTTGTCGTTTACTAGATAAAGAGTAAAAACATAAAGAGCAAGCAGGCAATTAAAAAATATTGTTAAGATTATAGAAAAGAAGATGGATAAGCAAATAAAAAGAAAAGATAAAACATTAAGAAAAACACTACTATGGAGCATACCAGCTATAATTATAGTTATAGTAATGGTTATAAATATGACTCGTAAGAAACAAGTAAATGTAAAAAAGGAAAGACTAGCTATTAAAGAAGTAACCCAAGGTGATTTTGAAGATGTTGTATTGTTTAACAGTACAATAGCCTCCAAAACATCAATTCTTATTAATATAATAGAAGGAGGAGCCATTTCAGAAATTTTCGTAGAAAGTGGAGAAATGGTAAAAGAAGGGCAGCAGTTATTAAGAATTTATAATCCTAATGCAGAATTAAGCTATTTAACTCAAGAAACAGCAATGATTGAGCAGATTAATAATCTTAGAAATATTAGAGTTTCTATAAAAAACCAGCAGTTAAATTTAAACGAACAATTATTAAGTATAGATAATTCATATCAAAACGCTAAAAGAAAATTTAATACAGATTCTACATTGTATCAAAGAGATGTTATTGCTAGAAACGATTACGAAACGTCTGCCCAAGAGTTTAAGTTCCAAAAAGAACGTAATACTGTAATAAAAACTAGTGCTGCTAATGAAAAAACGGATAGAAAAGTGCAGCTATCTCGTATCAATACTTCTATTCACAATATGATGAAGAGTTTAGAATTGCTTCGTAAAAACAAAGAAAACTTTATAGTAAAGGCTCCAAAAGATGGATTGTTAACAGGGTTTAATCCTGTTTTAGGAGAAAATTACAATCGTGGCCAGAGCGTTGGAAAAATAAATGTTTTAGATGGGTTTAAGCTAGAAGCAAAAGTAGATGAATTTTATATTTCTAAATTACAAGAAGAAATTAGTGGTAATGTTAATATAGGAGATCATAGTTATGACATTGTATTGACAAAAATTTTCCCAGAAGTTAATAGCGGACAGTTTGAAGTGGTGCTAAATTTTAAAAACGATTCTTTGCAAAAGGATATAAAAAGAGGGATGACAGTAAAAACTAAGGTTTTTCTATCAGGAAATAGTGAAGCCTTAGTAGTGCCAAAAGGATTGTTCTATCAAAGTACCAATGGGAAATGGGTATTCGTATTAGATTCAGCAAAAAAAGCTGTAAAACGAACGATAAAAATAGGAAGAGAAAACCCTTTTTATTACGAAATTTTAGATGGCTTGAAGGCAGGAGATCAAATTATAACGTCAAGTTATGATGATTTTAAAGAAGTTGAAGAGATTAATATAGAGTAAAATGCTTGGAGTTATAATATATCTAATTGCAAAAATTATAGAAATATTAATTTAATACCACCAGTTGGTTTAATTTCCCGATGCTTGCATCGAAATGATTAAAGTGTTATCCCTTTTTCAAGCCTCCTGGGTTTACCTCAAGGTTATTTACTAATGATATTCAAATTCGTGAAAACAATAAAAAAGTATTAAGAAATTTAAAAAAAATATAAAGATGATAGTAATTAAAGATTTAGTAAAAGTTTATAGAACAGAAGAAGTAGAAACCACAGCAATTAGTGAGTTAAACCTAACAGTTAAAGAGGGCGAATTTGTATCTATTATGGGAACTTCTGGTTGTGGAAAATCTACTTTACTTAATATTATTGGTCTTTTAGACAGTCCTAACAATGGTAGTTATTTGTTTGATGAATTAGAAGTTGCTGGATATAACGAAAAGCAACGTGCAGGAATACGTAAAGCAAATATTGGTTTTGTTTTTCAAAATTTTAACCTGATAGATGAACTTTCGGTTTATGAAAATGTAGAGCTTCCTTTAATTTATAATGGAGTAAAATCTGGAGAACGAAAAAAACGTGTTAATCAAATTTTAGAACGTATTGGAATACAGCATAGAGCTAAGCACTTTCCACTACAGCTTTCTGGTGGACAACAGCAAAGAGTTGCAGTTGCTAGAGCATTGGTTACCAATCCAAAATTGGTGCTCGCCGATGAACCTACCGGAAATTTGGACAGTAAAAATGGAAATGAAGTTATGGAATTGCTAACCGAACTGCACCAACAAGGAACAACAATAATAATGGTAACACACTCGTCTTATGATGCCCAATTTTCTAGTAGAATTGTAACCATGAAAGATGGAGTAATCGTATCAGAAAAAGAAAATGTTAGGCAGGTAGAAGTATTAGTAAAATAATAAGCATTCATCAATCAAAAAAGAATCAAAATAAAAGCATCATGATTAAAATATGGTTTAAAATATTTTTTCGGAATAGTAAAAAGAATTGGCTGAATGTATTGGTTAATATTTCTGGATTAACCTTAGGACTAGCTGGATTATTAATAGTACTGTTGTATTTTCAAGAAGAAGAAAGTTACAATCAATGGAACCCTAATAAAGATACAATCTATAGGGTTGATAATAAATCGAGAAACAATGGAGTATATCACGTAGCAACTTCAGGAGAGGCTTATTTTTTTAATAGCGATATCCCAGAAGTAGAGCAATCTATTTTAATAGGGTCTCATTTCAGAAGCAGGATGCTGTCTTTAGGCGATAAAAAAGTTTTTACAAAAAAAGTTATTTTTACAGAACCTGCTTTTTTTGATTTTTTTCCGTTTACAATAATAGAAGGTTCAGCAACAAGATTTGCAGAAAGTAGGAATCAGATTGCATTGTCAAAGGCTTTATCAGAAAAAATATTTGGAGCTAGAAATGGAGTAGGTAAGTTATTAAAAATAGGAGAATTAGATTATGTGGTTGCTTGTGTGTATACCATTCCAGGTAATTCTCATTACACTCCAGAGCTTTTATTACAAAATAGCAAGCCATTTGATATTGCTTGGGGAAACTATAATAACGAGTTGTTTTGTAAACTAAGTGAAGGTGCAGATATTACTGCCGTAAAACAAAAAATGGATGCTATCCTAATAGAAAAGGTAGTAAAACCATGGGCAAAACAAGCGGGAAGAACTTTAGAAGAATTAGAAGAGAAATATGGTTTTACAGAAGTTTTACTAGAACCATTAAGCGCTATATACCTACATAATCAAGCAGATGGTTCAGGAGCAAGTGGCGAAGGTAATTACAGTTTGCTATTGGTATTACTTGGTTTATCAATTTTGCTAATTGTTATATCTTGTGTCAATTTTATTAATTTATCTACAGCTTCGGCAAGCCAAAGGGCAAAAGAAGTAGGGGTTAAAAAAACATTAGGGCTCTCAAAAAATGTATTAGTTTTTCAATATGTTTTAGAAGTTGTCATACAAGGTATTATAGCCTTAGTGTTTGCATTGATACTTGTAGAGTTAATCTTGCCATATTTTAATGAGTTTATTGGAAAAGAGTTGACAATTTTAAGCTTTTCTAGCCTTTATAAAGTTATTCTAGTAGCTTTAATTACATCACTATTTATAGGAAGTATTCCAGCATTATATTTATCAAACTTTAAAACCATAGAAGTTTTAAAAGGAAATTTTTCTAGAAGCAAAAAAGGAATCATAATACGTAATGTTATGTTAGCATTTCAGTTTTTAATTTCTGGATTCTTTTTTATTGGAGTATTAATCATATATGCTCAGATGAATTTTATGATCAATAAAGATTTGGGATTCACCAAAGAACAAATCATAGTTGTTGATGTATATAGAATGAATGATAAATATAAAAAATATCAACTAGTAAAAGAAGCTTTATCAGCACGTGAACATATTACAGATGTATCTTTAAGCATGTTTGTGCCTGGCGAAGGTAACGTAAATGGTACCAGTCTTAGAAATAAAGAATATACCTTTAGTTCAGGATCTAATGTGGTCGATTTTAATTATTTAGATTTTGCTGATATAAAAATTCTAAAAGGAAGAAGTTTGTCTGAAAAGTATGCTTCTGATACAATTAATAGTATTGTTGTAAATGAAACTGCCGCAAAAAGATTAGGGATTTATGATAATCCAATAGGTCAGAAAACAACTATAGGTTGGATGGAAGATGATGATAAACGACAATTAGAAATTGTTGGAATGATTAAAGATTATCATATTGATGGGTTTGATGTAGCTATAGATCCATTGTTTCTAATTCATTGGAATACATTTCCTTTTTCAAAAGAATGGATACACGCCATTCAGTTCAAAATTGAGCCTGCAGAAATGTCCCAAACCATTGCTAACATAGAAAAGTTTTGGAAAGAAAATGTTGATGATGAATATCCGTTTTCTTATGAGTTTTTAGATCAGAAATTTGCAAAAACCTACGCTAAATATGAAAAGCAACAGTCCATGTTTCTGGTTCTTTCTATCATCGTAATTATAATATCATTACTTGGTTTATTTGCTTTAGCTACACTTACCATTCAACAACGGTTAAAAGAAGTAGCCATTAGAAAAACATTGGGTGCATCAGTTGGAGAAATCATGAAACAGTTAATAAAAAGCTTTTTTAAGATCGTTTTATTGGCTTCGGTGGTATTAATACCTGTAGCTTATTATATGATGCAACAGTGGTTAGAAAATTTTGTTTACAGCATAGAAATGCCAATATGGCCGTACATAGTTACACCAATAGTATTGTTGTTACTAGTTTTTGCAGTAGTTGGTGTTAAAGCATATTCAGCAACAAAAATTGATTTAATAAAATATTTGAAATTTGAGTAATGGTAAAAATTTGGTTTAAAATTTTTTATAGAAATAGTAAAAAAAATTGGTTAAATCTTTTAGTAAATGTATTTGGACTAGCGCTGGGTTTTTCAGGATTATTATTTGCCTTATTATTTTTTAATGATGAAAAAAGTTATGATGATTGGAACCCAGATAAAAACAATATCTATAAAGTATTACACATCATGTCTGATCATGATGTTTGGGGGACTAGTACAGCCATTGAAGGAGAAATTTTTAAAGAGGAAATACCAGAAGTTAAAGATTATTATCTAAGTAGTAATTGGTATGACAATGCATTGGTGACTGTTAACGGAAAGGGAAATTACACCAAAGGAATTTTAGAGGGGGAAGCTAACTTTTTTGATTTCTTTCCTTTTAAAATTATTGCAGGCAATACATCTAAGTTTAAGGAAGCAAAAAATAATATTGCTATTTCTAAAATAACAGCTAACAACTATTTTGGTGATGATACTGCTATAGGAAAATCCATAATGTTGCACAAAAAATCTTATACCGTAGCCACTGTTTTTGAAGGAAATCAAAAATCATACTTTAATCCCAAAATTGTTTTGCAATATCCCAAAAAGCAAGAAGGTAACTGGGGAAATTTTTCTAAAAACTTATTTTGTAAAATAACAGAGGATTCTAATATAGCCGATTTAGAAGAAAAAATGGATGGGATCTTTACAAAATATTATTCTACAACAAGAGCAAAAAGTGAAGGTATTTCTGTAGATGAATTTGAAGAAAAATACGGATTAAAAGTTAAGTTAGAAAAACTATCTAATATAAGATTGCACACAATTGCTGATGAAGCAGGACCTGAAGGAAAAGGAAACTATAGCTTAATTTTGATGATGCTTGGCTTGTCAATATTATTAATTATAATATCATGTGTTAATTTTATCAACTTATCTGCTGCATCTGTATCTCAACGTGTAAAAGAAGTAGGGGTGAAAAAAACATTGGGTTTATCTAAACTTAAAATAACAGGACACTATTTGTTAGAAATAATCTTTCAATCGTTAATTTCTTTTATTCTAGCATTGATTTTAGTAGAATTATTATTGCCATATTTTAATCAGTTTTTGAATAAAAACATATTAATGTTTAACAATACTATTCTTCTTATACTTCCCATTTTTGTTATTGTGTTAGCCTTACTTATAGGAATTATACCAGCATTAAATATGGCTAAGTTTAAGTTGGTAATGGCTTTAAAAGGTAATATGTCCAGAACCAAAAATGGTATTCTAGTTAGGAATATTATGCTAGGATTACAGTTTTTAATTTCAGGATTCTTTTTAATTGCTGCAATGGTAATTTATAATCAGATTACTTTTATGATGGATAAAGATGTTGGGTTTTCTGGAGATAAAATTATAGTAGTAGATATGAATGATTATAATAATCGCTATAAAAAATATAAAACGCTGAAAAAGGAATTGATTAAACATCATAATATAGAGGCTATAACCAGTAATTTATCTATTCCTGGTGGTGGAAATTCTAATTCTACCAATACAAGCTATAATGAAATTTCTTTACAAGGAGATGGTAATGCAGTTGATTATGAGTATTTCAGTACATTAAAAATTAAAATAATAAAGGGACGAGGTTTTCAAGAGAAATATGCATCAGATACTTTAACTAATATTTTAATAAATGAAACTTTTGCCAAACAGTTGCAAATATATGATGATCCTATAGGAAAGCAAATACAAGTTGGTTACGATGATGAAAGTGTTAAAAAGAATGTGATAGGTGTTGTTAATGACTATCACATAGCTGGGTTTGAAGAAAAAATTGCTCCAATGTTCTTTTTTCATTGGAATACATACAAATGGATGAAGGACTATAACTTTTCTACCATACAATTTAAAGTTAAGCTTCAAAATTTTGACGAAACAATAGCGGATATTGAAGCCTATTGGAATAAAAATATAGAACAAGGTTATCCATTTGAATATCAATTTTTGGACAAGACGTTTCAGAAAACATTTGAGAAGTATAAAACACAAAAAGTACTTTTTACGATTCTTACTATTGTAGTTATTTTAATTGCGTTACTTGGGCTTTTTGCACTTGCAACATTAACAATACAACAACGACTAAAAGAGGTGGCAATTCGTAAAATATTAGGAGCATCTGTTAATGAAATTATGTATCAGCTTATAAATAAATTTGTAATTATTTCATTAATTGCGTCACTATTTCTATTGCCAATAAGTTATTATATGATGCAAAATTGGTTGAATAATTTTGTGTACAGAACAGATATTCCTGTTTTGCCTTTTGTTGTTACTCCTTTAATATTGGTTTTGTTAGTGGTAATTGTTGTAGGTACGAAGGCTTTTAGTGCTACTAAATTAGACTTAGTTCATCATATTAAAGTAGAATAATTTTTATAGAAGATTGTATATTTGAGTTATCTATTTTAAATAAGTTTATGGCTAATCAATATAAATCATTCGAAACAAAACGATTACTATTAAAACCAACTACAGTTGCTGATACTGATTTTGTATATTCAATAATGAATTCTCCAAAATTTTTGCAATATATAGGTGATAGAAAAATTAGTTCGCTTAAAGCTGCAGAAACATATATAAAGGAGCGTATGTTACCGCAATTAGAAAGACTGGGCTATTCTAATTATACGGTAATAACAAAAGCAGATAATAGTAAAATTGGTTTCTGTGGTTTTTATGATAGAGAAGGTGTTGATGGTATTGATATTGGTTTTGCCTTTTTAGAGGAATATATAGGAAAAGGTTATGCTTTTGAAAGTGCAAATAGACTTATGGATGCCGCTGTTAATGATTTTGGAATTACTAAGCTAAGTGGTATAACCAATAAAGACAATGTTCCTTCACAAAAACTGTTGGAAAAAATTGGACTTAAATATGCTAAAAATATAGTGCTTCCAAAGTCAACAGATGAGGTAATGTTATATGTTTTTGAGCGTTAATCTTCATACACATTCACAAAAAAATGAAATAAAAATAATTTAATACTTGATGATATTATAATCTTTTTCTCTGATTTTTTTAAGCGCAACAAGTATTAGATATTTCTTAACATAGAAAACACTTTTTTGCAAATTAATCTAGTTAGTTTTGGCGCTTCAAAATGTTATTATGATTAGAATCTTAGTTTTCCCCTTACTATTTATTTCTTTATTTTTATATTCTTGCGCTGATGATGATACCGCAGAAGAAATACCTATTATTGTTCCTGAGAGTGAAATTATTACTATACCAGTAGTTGTTCATATCGTAAATTACAAAGATTTGCCTTTTGAAATTAGTGATGAAAAAATCCGCTCACAAATAAAGGTATTAAATGAAGATTTTAGAAAAAAGAACCCTGATCATACTAAAACACCAGAAGAATTTAAGCCATTTGTAGCCGATGTTGGTATTGAATTTAAATTGGCAACACAAGATCCAAACGGAAATGCTACAACAGGAATTATTAGAACTCATGGTGATGTTACTGGGTGGAATGGAATTCCTAATCCAGATAAAAAAGTAGAAGATTTAAAATTGTACTTTACGGAAAAAGGTGGGCAAGATGCTTGGCCTAGAGATCAATATTTAAATATATACATAGCCTATTTAAGAGATCAATTTAATAAAGTGGCTTATGCATATGCAACGTTTTACGATGTTGATCCAAGAACAGACGGAGTCGTTATTGATCCAAAATCATTTGGAACTATTGGAGACCTAGAGGGACATTTAAACAAAGGAAGAACTGCAACCCATGAGATAGGACATTGGTTAGGCCTAAAACATATTTTTGGCAGGCAAGATAATTGTGAAATCGGTGATGATATTGATGACACCCCAACACAATTTGGGCAAATTTTAGGAAAGCCAACACATCCGAAAACTTCTTGTGGTAGTAACGATATGTTTATGAATTTTATGAACTATGCTGATGATGATGCAATGTATATGTTTACCGAAGGACAAAAAGAAAAAATGAGAAGCATATTTTATAAAGATGGTGGGCGTAGAGCATTATACCTTAATATAAAAGACTAAAATAATTATCTTTTTTGCGGGTTTTTAAAAGCGTTCGTTTATTCCTTTAAGAAGTATTTTTAGATTCCTTTTTCTTTTTGTTAAGATATTGTAGTTTTAGCTAAAACAATTGGGGTAAAATGAAAAGAAGAAAATTTATAAGTAGTAGTGCAATAGCTTTAGGTGGAATTTCTTTACTTCCAATACCAAGCATGGCTTCCGATCTATTTTTATCAGAAAAAGATTTTGTTTCAAATAGGCCTCTGGTAGCAGAAAGAACTTTTACCAGCAAAGCTGTAGAAGATTTAATAGTAAAAGTAAAAGCTAATATTGCCAATAAAGAATTGGCATGGATGTTCGAAAACTGTTACCCAAATACCCTAGATACTACTGTAGATTATGAGCTAATTGATGGCAAACCAGATACGTTTATTATTACTGGTGATATAGACGCTATGTGGTTAAGAGATTCAACAGCACAAGTATGGCCGTATATGCCATTGATTAATACCGATAAAAAACTTAAAAACTTGATTCTTGGTTTAATCAATAGACAGGTAAAATGTATTCTTACAGATCCATATGCTAATGCTTTTTATAAAGATTTGACTAAAGAATCGCATTGGAAATCTGATATTCCTTCGCCAAAAGCAGGAGTACATGAGCGAAAATGGGAAATAGATTCACTTTGTTATTTTATAAGACTTTCTAATCGCTATTATGAGTTAACTGGAGATACTACTGCATTTGATTCTGATTGGGACAAAGCTGTTAAAGCAGTTATAAAAACCTTTAGAACAGAACAGCGAAAAGACGGTACTTCTCCGTATCTATTTATCAGAGAAACATCAAAAATGATAGATTCGGTAGTCTATGATGGCAAAGGGAGGCATATAAAACCTACAGGATTAATTTGTTCTATGTTTCGTCCTTCTGATGATGCCACAATGTATCCTTATTTAATTCCTTCTAATTTATTTGCGGTACAATCATTAAGGCAATTAGATGTTATTTATAAAAAGGTATTAAAAGATAATAGTTTTGCTAATAAATGCTCTGATTTTGCCGATGAGGTTGATGCAGCAGTAAAAAAGTATGCCGTAGCAAGCCATGTAAATGAGGAAAAAATATATGCCTATGAAGTAGATGGTTTCGGCAATAAAGTTTTTATGGACGACGCTAATGTACCTTCGTTAATGTCGCTTGGTTATTTGGGGATTCATAAACCTACAGACCCGTTATATGCTAATACACGTAAATTTTTATTGGGAGATAATAATCCACATTACCTAAGAGGAACAGCAGGAGAGGGGCAGTCGAGTCCACATACAGGTAAAGAAAAGATATGGCCAATGGGAATTATTCTTAGAGCATTGACTTCTATTGATAAAAAAGAAATTGCTTTTTGTTTGACACAATTAAAAAATACCCATGCAGAAACAGGTTTTATGCATGAAGCTTTTCATAAGGACAATCCAAAAGATTACAATAGAGAATGGTTTGCTTGGGCAAATACGTTGTTTGGAGAGCTAATCATAAAAGTATACGAAGAACATCCAGAAATTTTGGCTTTTGATTTTAAATAACTAGTTATATACAATATGGAAAAATCATTTGCACCAGCTCCTAAGGATAAAAAAGGATATGTTTCTGCTCTGGGGAAAGTATTAGTTGCTGATTATGGTAAGAAAGAATATTACAAACCAAAAGAAGTTAAAAAAGCAAGTGAGAAAATTGATTGGATTGATGGAATCGATTTTTTATGCTGGGGAATAAGCGTTTTCTCTTCTCATTTGGATTTTGATTATTACCATAAAGATACGGGTGAAGTATGTAATTATGTAGCTATGAAAACCGAAATGTTAAGTGGTATTTCTGATTCCTTAACAGATTGGACTTCCGTACCAGATATGGATGCTTCATGGTTAGATTTTGGAGATATGTTTGGTGGTGTTGTTGAAGGAATGGAAACATTGTTTTCTGAAATATTTAATTAAGCATAGTCTTTCCTCGTTGCTTTTGTAATTATCCACTATGCTCTTTTATAAAGTGTGAGTATTAGAGATTTCTTAACATAAGAAACCCTTATTTATGAATTAATCTAACTAATTTTGCCGGTTCAAAATTTTATTATGATTAGAAAATTAGTTTTCCCCGTACTATTTATTTCTTTGTTTTTATATTCCTGTTCTGAGGATGATACTGTAGAAGAAGTACCATTACCAGTAACTGTTCCCGAAAGTGAAACTATTACTATTCCAATAATAGTTCATGTGATAAATAATTCAGAATTTCCTTTTGAGATTAGTGATGAAAAAATTTATTCGCAGATTAAAGTACTAAATGAAGACTTTAGAAAGAAAAATACTGACCATATTAAAACTCCAGATGAGTTTAAATCTCTTGTTGCAGATATAAATATTGAATTTAAATTAGCAACAACAGCCCCAGATGGAAGTGCTAGCTCTGGAATTGTTAGAACCATAGGTAATGTATCTGGATGGGACGGAATTCTTAATGAAGGAGATTCGGTTGAAGATCTTAAATTGTTTTCTACAGCTAAAGGAGGACAAGATGCATGGCCAAAAGATAAGTATTTAAATATTTGGGTAGCTACCATGAGAAACCGTCATAATGAGGTAAGTCTTGCTTATTCAAGTAGATTAGATGCTGATCCTAGAACAGATGGAGTGGTTATGGATCCAAAAGCATTTGGAGATATAGGAGAGTTATCAAGTACTACTAATAAGGGAAGAACGGCAACACATGAAATAGGACACTGGTTAGGGTTAAATCATATTTTTGGTAAGCACGATAGCTGTGAGATTTCTGATGATATAGATGATACTCCAACGCAATATGGACAACATATAGGTAAACCTAGCTATCCTCAAACTTCTTGTGGAAGTAGCGATATGTTTATGAATTTTATGAACTATGTAGACGATGATTCCATGTATATGTTTAGTAAAGGACAAAAAGAAAGAATGAGAAGTATGTTTTCTGAAAATGGTGTGCGTAGAGCATTATACCTTAATATAAGAGATTAAAACTTATTTGCATAACTATATAGAGGAGCAATATTTATACTAGCTTATAGTATTATAATCATGTTTTTTTGATTTAATACTATTAATGAGTGATGAAGTTTGTATTTTGGAGGATATAAATTTCAATTTCAGACCTGTATGAATAAATCTGTCTTTTTTAGAATAAGCATGTTTTTTCTTTTAATTATTGCTTGTGGAAGCGATGATGCTAGCAAAGAAGTTGTTAAAGAAGATGAAAAATTATTTTCTGATTGGTATAAAGTTAGTACTATAAATACAGGAACACATAGTATAGAGGAACCTAACAGCGAGCAGGGCAATGTAAGTTATTTGATAGCAGGAAGTGAAAAAGCATTAATGTTTGATACTGGATCTGGTGAAAATGAAGCTATAAATGGTTTTAAGATTATACCAATGCTTGAAGAATTAACAACAGTTCCAATTACACTTTTGTTGTCTCATTTTCATTTTGACCATAATCAGAATATTTCAGAATTTTCCAATATCGCTTTTCCTGATTTACCAATTTTAAGAGATCGGGTTGGTACAGATGGTTCATTTAGTTTTACTACAGAAGATTTATTTATAGGAACCTATCCGTCCGCAATTAAGGTTAATGATTGGCTTCCTGTTAACACCGCTATGGATTTGGGAGGTAGAGTGGTTGAACTACTAAATATTCCAGGACATACTAAAGAATCGGTTGTTATTGTTGATAAAACCAATAAAATCGCCTTTTTGGGTGATTATCTATACAATGGCTCTTTGTTTTTGTTTGATAATGCTGATATAGCAACCTATAAAGAAAGTGTTGATTATCTTATTTCGGTTTTGGATGCTGATTATAGATTGTTTGGAGCTCATGGAAACCCTGAAATGGCTTATGCTAAGCTAACACAATTAAAAAATGCATTACTATGTATTGAAGAAAAAAACTGTGAAGCTATAACTGCTAAGGTTTGGGGCTATGATGTTCTTATTTATAAACATGAAGGAATGGAATTATTGGTTTTTCAATAGGGTAGTTAGGAATTTTAATCCCTTATCAAGGAAGAAATGCTTAGAAATTTGCCTTGGCAATATTTTTTCAGAATTATAGACCAATACTTTTAGACAGAGCTTGTTAATTCTCTCATTTACTTTTTTACTCTTAACTTCTTCTTTTATGTAAGGGATAGTAGCATTGTTGGAGCTCTCTGCATTTTTAGGCAGAAGCGACTGTGAATAGCCCGACCCGAAGTTTTTACGTAGGGATACACCCAAAAAAAGAAAACCATCTTCCAATTAAATGAAAGATGATTTTTATAAGTTTAAAATTCTTATGTCTACTAGTTTTGATTCTTAGTATCAATCCACGTTTTAGCATTTTCAAAAGCAGCAAGCCATGGACTTACTTCATCTTGCCTATTTGCAGGGTAATTGGCCCAGTTCCATTGGAAAGTTGAACGTTCTATATGTGGCATCATTACCAAGTGGCGACCGTTTTTTGAGGTCATCATAGCTGTATTGTAATCCGATCCGTTTGGATTAGAAGGATACGCATCATAGCCATATTTAGCAACAATCTGGTATTGATCTTCTGGCATTGGTAAATTAAATTTACCTTCACCATGAGAAATCCAAACTCCTAGGGTAGATCCTGCTAATCCAGAAAGCATTACCGAGTTGTTTTCTTGAATGGTTACAGATGTAAAGTTACTCTCATGCTTTTGAGATTCGTTATGATGTAACTTTCCATGTGTTTTATGCTCAGGATTAATCAATTCCAATTCCATAAACAGTTGACATCCATTACAGATACCTACAGAAAGTGTGTCTTCTCTTTTAAAGAAATTCTGCAAAGCTGTTTTTGCTTTTTCATTGTATAAGAAAGCTCCTGCCCATCCCTTAGCTGAACCTAGCACATCTGAATTTGAGAATCCACCAACAGCACCAATAAATTGAATGTCTTCTAGGGTTTCACGACCAGAAATTAAATCGGTCATATGAACATCTTTTACATCAAAACCAGCTAAAAACATAGCATTTGCCATCTCACGCTCAGAATTAGATCCTTTTTCGCGAATAATAGCAGCTTTTGGTCTTGGCTTGCTAGCATCAATTACTGGAAGCTTACCCGTAAAATTACTAGGAAAGGTAAACTGTAATGGTTGGTTTTTATAGTTGTTAAAACGATCTGTAGCTTTATCATTAGCACATTGTTTTTGATCCAATAAATACGATGTTTTGTACCAAGTATCGCGTAGTCTCGCAATATCAAAATCTAAAACTTCTCCATTATTAGTAATGCTAACTTTAGTACTGGTAACTGCTGTACCAATTTCGTAATATGTGATATTGTTTGCAGAAAGAATATCAGTAATGTCATCTGCATCACTTTGGAAAATAATTCCGTTATTTTCAGCGAACAAAACTTTTATAGTATCTGCTTCACCTAAAGCAGAAAGATCAAGTTCTAATCCAATTTGTTCTTGAGCGAAACACAATTCTAATAAAGAAGTAATTAATCCACCAGAAGCAACATCGTGTCCTGCTAAGATTTTACCATCTTTAATAAGTTGTTGTATAGTGTTGAACGTATTTTTAAAGCTAGCAGCATCTTTTATCGTAGGTGTTGCTGTACCTATTTTATTTAGTACCTGTGCAAAAGCAGAACCACCAAGTTTAAAATCGTCTTGAGAAAGGTTAATATAGTATACCTTGTTTCCTGTTTTGTTTTGTAAAACAGGCTCTACCACTTTGGTAATATCATTACAATTACCAGCAGCAGATATCACAACAGTACCAGGAGAAATTACTTCTTCATTTGGGTACTTTTGTTTCATAGATAAAGAGTCTTTACCTGTAGGAACGTTAACACCTAATGCTATAGCAAAATCAGAAATTCCTTTTACTGCTTCATACAAACGAGCATCTTCACCTTCATTCTTACAAGGCCACATCCAGTTTGCAGAAAGGGATACACTTTGTAATCCATCTTTTAATGGTGCCCATATAATATTAGATAAAGCTTCTGCAATAGCATTTCTACTTCCAGCAGTAGCATCTATTAAAGCGCTAATTGGAGCATGACCAATAGTAGTAGCAATACCTTCTTTTCCTTTATAATCTAGTGCCATTACTCCAACATTATTTAGTGGAAGTTGTAATGGACCAGCACATTGTTGTTTGGCAACTTTACCACCAACACATCTATCTACTTTATTGGTTAACCAATCTTTACAAGCAACAGACTCTAGCTGTAATACTTGATCTAGGTAGTTGTGTATTTTACTAGAATCGTAAGTAATAGTGTCATAATTACGGGTAATAGTAGTATCTGTCATGATTGTTTTTGGAGAACTTCCAAACATATCTGACAATTCTAAATCCATTGGTTTTTCTCCAGTAGTTTTAGATTCAAAAGTAAATCTATCATTTGTAGTAACGTCACCAACTTCGTACATTGGCGAACGTTCACGATCTGCAATACGTTGTAATGTATCGATATCTTTTTTTCCGATAACAAGCCCCATACGTTCTTGAGATTCGTTTCCGATAATCTCTTTTGCAGATAGCGTAGGGTCACCAACAGGAAGTTTATCCAAATCGATGTTTCCACCAGTTTCTTCAATTAATTCTGATAGGCAGTTTAAGTGTCCACCAGCACCATGATCATGGATAGAAACTACAGGGTTGATATCGTTTTCTACCATACCACGAATGGCATTAGCAGCACGTTTTTGCATTTCTGGGTTAGAACGTTGTATGGCATTTAGTTCTATTCCTGAACTAAACTCTCCAGTATCAGCTGATGAAACTGCAGCACCACCCATTCCAATTCTATAATTATCACCACCAAGGATTACAATTTTGTCTCCTTCTTTTGGGTCGTCTTTAAGAGCTTGTTCTGCCTTAGCATATCCGATACCACCAGCTTGCATAATTACTTTATCGAAACCTAATTTTCTAGCCTCTTCTTCATGCTCAAAAGTAAGTACAGATCCAGTAATAAGTGGCTGCCCAAATTTGTTTCCAAAATCAGAAGCTCCATTAGAAGCTTTAATTAAAATATCCATTGGAGTTTGGTACAACCATTTTCTTTCAGTCATGGCTTGTTCCCAAGGTCTATTTTCTTCTAAACGAGAATAAGAAGTCATATAAACTGCTGTACCAGCTAAAGGAAGTGATCCTCTACCACCAGCAAGACGGTCTCTAATTTCTCCACCAGCTCCAGTTGCTGCACCATTAAATGGTTCTACTGTAGTTGGGAAGTTGTGTGTTTCTGCTTTTAGTGAAATAACCGAGTCAAAAGCTGTTTCTTGATAAAAATCTGGCTTGTCGGCAGTTTTTGGTGCAAATTGTGTAACCGTTGGGCCTTCAATAAAAGCAACATTATCTTTATATGCTGATACAATTCCTTGTGGTGTTTCAGCTGATGTTTTTTTAATCAGTTTAAAGAGCGATGTAGGCATCTCTTCACCATCGATGATAAAAGTACCATTGAATATTTTATGACGACAGTGTTCAGAATTTACCTGTGAGAATCCAAATACTTCAGAATCGGTAAGTTTCCTTCCAATTTTTTTAGCAATATCTTCTAGATATTTTACCTCTTCGTCATTTAATGCTAAACCTTCTTGTTTGTTATAAGCAGCAATATCATCTATTTCTAAGATGGCTTCTGGTTTTACATTTACTACAAAAATATCTTGGTGTAATGAGGCAAATTTTTGAGATAACATAGTATCATAATCAGAAAAATCTTCCGTTACATTTACATATTCCTCAATTCTAATAATGCCTTCAATAGCCATATTTTGAGTAATCTCAACGGCATTGGTACTCCAAGGAGAAACCATTGCTGCTCTAGGACCAACAAAAAAAGTGTCTATTGACGCCTCGTTTATTTTAGGTTGATTTCCAAAAAGCCAATTCAATTTAGAAATGGTTTCTGCTGTTAATTCTTCTGCTGTTTGTACAGCAAATACTTTGCTGCTTACGTTTCCAAAGAAATGAATCATGTAGTTATATGTTTGTTGCGTTATTTAAAGCGGCAAATTTACGGTTTTAATACCGATAATTAAATAGGAAATATTGAATATTAAATAAAGAGTAATTAACAATGATTTTTAATATCTTATCAATTCTACTACTTAAGATGGTATTCTGTGTATTTTGAGAATTACTTTAATATATTTGTTTTTATGAATTTTGAAGGACAACTGTTATTCTTTTTTAGTGCATTGGGCTGTTTTAATGGTTTTCTACTAAGTGTTTATTTTGCTTTTTTTAGAAAGAATAAAGGAGCGTCTAATTACTTTCTTGCCGCATTGCTATTGATGTTGAGTATTAGAATAGTGAAATCTGTTCTTTTAACTTTTAGCCCCAATTTATCAGGTGTATTTATTCAAATTGGACTTTCTGCTTGTTTTTTAATTGGCCCTTTTCTTTATTTTTATGTGTGTGCTGCAACAAATGAAGAAAGGAATATCAATAAAAAATGGTTGTATCATATTTCTCCTTTATTACTATTGATTATTGGAGTTACTTATTTTTATCCTTTTTGGGAACGAATAGATTTGTGGCGTGGTTATTTTATTTTTGTTATTTATTTACAATGGCTAGTTTATATTATTTTATCAGGATTTACTATAAAACATTTGTTTAAAAAAATGTTTTCGAAAGGAAAAAAACTTAGTGATTATGAGTTTTGGGTTCTTAGTATTTTTATAGGAGTAACAATTATATGGATAGCATTTAATACAGCTTCATATACTTCCTATATTATTGGTGCATTATCATTTTCGTTTGTACTTTATTTGGTGTTAATCCTGTGGTTTTTCAAAAGGAAAAAGAATACTGATTTTTTTGAAGTAAAAGAGAAGTATGCAAATAAGAAAATAGACACAGATGAGGCTTCTGTTATAGCAATAATGTTGCAAGATTTGATGAAAGATAAAAATGTATATACGAATCCAAATCTTAAATTAGCAGATGTTGCTAGTGGTATTAAGATGCTCCCACATCAATTATCTCAGTTTTTAAATGATAATATGGGGAAGAGTTTTTCTCAATTTGTAAATGAATATAGAATTGAAGAAGCAAAACGATTGTTATTAACCAAGAAAAATTTCACAACAGAAGCTATTGGTTATGAATGTGGTTTTAATTCCAAATCTACTTTTTTTACGACCTTTAAAAAAATTGCAGGAGTAACTCCTACAGTGTTTAAGAATTAGAATTATTTTGGACTAAAAAGATCTTCAACATTCTTTTTATAATATTCACCTATCGGAACTTCTATGTTCTCAATTTCAATGTCGTGCTTGGTATATGCCGTTATTTTGTCTGAGTTGACAATATAGGATCTGTGAATTCTAGTAAAACGGGTATCTAAATTGTGCTTAAAAGCAGTGATACTGTGCTTTATAATATGATTCTTTTTGTTTGAATAGATTTTGATATAATCTTTTATACTTTCTATATACAAGATGTCATCAAAAAAGACTTTTACCTGCTTTCGATCTTCTCGAATAAAAATAAATTCTTCCTTTTTAGAAATTGGAGTATCTACAACAGGACTATGATTCTCTTTGGTATGCTGTTGTGTTTCTGTAAATTTTTCAATGGCTTTAAAAAAGCGACCAAATGTTATGGGTTTTAACAAATAGTCAATGGCATTAAGTTCAAAACCATCTAATGCATAATCTCTATAGGCAGTGGTGAAAATAACTTTGGGTTTATGAATAAGATTTTTAAAAAAATCGGTACCTTTTAGTACAGGCATTTCTATATCTAAAAAAATTAGATCTACATCTTGTTGCTTTAATATTTTACTAGCTTCAATAGCACTTTCACAAGAAGCGACAAGAGAAAAGTTATCTAGCTGACTCAAATGATTTTTAATTAACCGCCTAGCCAATTCTTCATCATCTATAATTATGCAGTTGTACATTAATGCTGTTTAAGTGTTAAAGATAAAGAAAAATTATTCTCGTTTTCTTCAGTTTCTAAGATATGATTGTTTTGATAAAGTAATTCTAGTTGTTTCTTTATATTTTGTAAACCAAGTGGTTTACTGGTTTTGTCTAATTTGTTTGCTACCGCGTTTTTTGGTTTGGTATTTGATAAAGAAAATATAATATCCTGATCTAATAGCCCGATATTGATATTAATTTTGGCTTGTTTTAATTCTTGACTCACTCCATGTTTAAATGCGTTTTCTATAAATGTAAGTAATAGTAAAGGAGCAATTTTTACATCTTTTTTTATATCCTTTTCAAATGTAACGACAACCCGTTTTCCATACCTAATCTTTTCTAAAGCTAGATAACTATCAATAAGCTCAATTTCTTTTTTGAGCGAAACAAAATTTTCATCACATCGGTACAACATGTAATCTAAAATATGAGATAGTCGCTCAATTACTTCTGGAGTGGTATCAGATTTTTCAATAGCAAGTGTATACAAGTTGTTTAGCGTATTGAATAAAAAATGAGGATTCAACTGATGTTTTAACGCCGATAATTCTGCTGTTTTTTTTTGCTCGTTTTGTTTTAATAATTTTTGTTGGTTTTTATAAAACCTAGCCATTAATAATAGCGCTGCTGGTGTTAGAAATTTAATGCTCTTACTAAGTAATACTGAAAAAACGATAATACGTTCCGAAAATGTCTTTTGAGCATAAAATTTAGCGATTTCTGTATAGTATTCAATGTATTTAGGTTCGAATAAGTAAATGTTAATGGCGCTGTACAAAGCAAACATTGAAAATAATAACACAGCTAACCAAAAAATAAATAAAAAAGTCTTTTTAGTGTTTAGAAATTTAGGGATTAAAACATAGATGCATACATAAGTTGTAATTATTTGTATGCTTACAATTTTTAAGGTAGAGTGAAATAACTGTATATGCCCTGCACCATAATTATTAATATTAACGGAAAACATAAAATAGAGAAATATACAAATCCAAAAGAATATGTTTTTGATAATTACTGAATTTGAAATTGGGTGTTTTTTCTGATGGCGATTCATATGATCTATAAAAATACGATTATAATTCTTTTAAAGTTGAAAAGTAGATAGAATGGCTTTTTCAGTCTATAAACCAATGAGAAATGGCGCTAAAACCAGTTTTAACAGCAAATAGTTTTATGTTTTCTAAAAATGGCCTTTGGTCTATTATTTAAGAGCTGCCAAAATGCTAGATATACTTTTGGCTAAACGTTAAAAATATAAAATAATGAAAAAAGTAATTTTAGGCTGTTTATTAACAGTAAGTTGTGTTGTTATTAGTTTTGCTCAGGGTTCTGATTATGCTCAAATTGAAAAAACAATACACCATTATATTGATGGTAACCTGATAGACGATTTTGAAGAGATTAAAAAAGGTTTCCATACCGATGCAACTATGAAAAGTATTTCTTCCAAAACAGGTAAATATAGAGCTTATAATGCATTGGAGATCTTTAAAAAAGCAAAAAAGAGAACTACTCCAAAACAAAATGTTATAAGCAAAATTACAAATATAGATATCACAGAAACTGCGGCAAATGCTAAAATAGTTACAAATAGTTCTAGAGCTGTCGTTACCGATTATATGCACTTGCTTAAAATTGATGGAGTATGGAAAATTGTAGGTAAAATTTACAGTGTAAAAATGAAATCTACTAGTAATTAATTTTTAAGGTATAAAAATATGATATTGCAAACCAAAAAATCTAATTGCATAGTAATACTCCTAGTTCTATTTTTTACAACAATTATTTTTGCTCAAGAAGCAACAATTAAATTTATAGATACTGCTATTAAAGTAGATGGTAAGTTAGAAGAAACAGTTTGGGATAATCTTCCAGAAATCTCAAGTTTTTATAATTATTTGCCTACAGACCAAGGTATAGCAATACAACAAACTGTTGTAAAAGTATTTCATGATAAAAACTACTTATATGTAAGTGCCATTTATAAAGATACAGAAGCAAAAGTACAAGTAAGTTCTCTAAAACGTGATGCTTCTATAGGTATTAGCGATTCTTTTGTGTTTGTTTTAGATAGTCAAAATCAACAGCAAAATGCCTATTATTTTGCTGTTAATGGTTTTGGGGCTCAAGTAGATGGTTTAGTCGGGCGTACAAATGATAGTTTTGAACTAAATTATAGTTGGAATACCATATGGAAGTCAGCGGCTTCTGTAGATGGCAATCAAAAAATATATGAATTAGCAATTCCATTAAAGTCAATTAGCTATAATAAGGATAGTTCTGTATTTGGAATTCAGTTTTATACTAGAGATATTAAAAAAAATGCATGGACAATCTTAACTAATGTAAAACGTAACTTTAGGTTATTTGATTTGCGTTTTACAAGACCATTTTCTGTAGAAGCCTTACCTCATAAAACTACCTCTCGGTTTTCGGTAACTCCATCTGTAACGGCAAATTATCAAAATGATGTTATTACCGATGTTGATGACCTGAAGTTTAAACCAAGTCTGGATGTACAATACAATATCACTTCGTCATTAAAATTGGATGCAACAATTAATCCCGATTTTTCTCAAATTGATGTAGATCAACAGGTAACAAATTTAACACGTTTTGCGGTTAATTTTCCAGAGCAACGTAATTTTTTCTTAGAAAACTCGGATTTATTTTCTAATCTGGGAGTGGCAGGAGTCAACCCGTTTTATTCACGTAGAATTGGAGCCAAGTCTGATATTAAATTTGGATTAAAAATTTCTGGGAATATTTCTGCTAGAACAAGGATAGGTCTTTTGGATGTACAGACAGGTGCTAAAGATGAGCTGGCTTCACAAAACTATGCTGTTGCGGTTGTAGAACAAAAACTATCGAAAAATTTTACTGCAACAGGCTTTTTAATAAACCGACAAGAAACAGACAAAGTAAATTTTGTTGATGATTATAACAGAGTATCAGGAATTAATGTCAATTATAAATCGGATAATAATAAATGGCTAGGAACAGCAAATTTTGGAAAAAGTTTTAATGATGCTATATCTGGAGATGGTAATTTTTATAATGCTGGTATTTGGTATAATAAAAGGGGATTGGAATGGAACGTAGCGCTAAAGAAAGTAGAAAAAAACTATATTACAGATGTTGGTTTTACACCTAGATTGTATAATTATGACGCGATAAATGATCTTGTTATTAGAGAAGGATATACACAGACTACTGCTGGAGTAGAGTATCAAAAATTTTATGAGAATAATATGAAAATAAATTCAATCCGTTTCTTAAACTATAAAAACAATACTTATTTTAATGAGGATGGTAATTTAAGTCAATCTTCTCATTTTTTAAATTCAGCAATATTTTTTAAGAACCTTTCTGCAGTTTATTATGTGTTTAAATATGATGTTGTGAAGTTGAAATATGGTTTTGATCCGCTTAGAAATGGCAATTCAATACTACCTAACGATTACCGTTTTGGAACAGTAAAAGTAGGTTATAATTCTGCAAATAATAGAAAAGTTAGGTATCGGTTAAATTTAGAAAAGGGGAATTATTATAGCGGAAAAAAAACAGCGGCAGGAGTATATGTAAATTATCAATTATTGCCTTTTGCAAATATAGAATTGTCACATAATATTAACCAAATAGACTTAGATGTTTTAGGGGAAGAAACGTTCAATTTAACACGTTTTACAGGACAAATTTTCTTTAATAATAAATTGAACTGGACAACTTATGGACAGTACAATACGCAGTTTGATAATTTTAATATCAATAGCCGTTTGCAGTGGGAATATAAACCGTTGTCATATGTTTATTTAGTTGTAACCGATAATTATTCAAAAGATATTACTAGAAAAGATTGGGGAATTTCTTTTAAAATGAATTATAGATTTGATTTTTGAAATATACGTTGCATTCTGTTTTTACTCGGATTTTTAGTTCTAATATATAATTCCGAACTTCTAATTTATAATCTAAAAACGAAAAGGGAATGAGATGTATGATCTTGCAAGAAAAATAACACTTATGCAAAAGTACATCTCATTTTATTTGTTAATTATTCTCTTTTCCTGTAGTACAATTTCCGGGCAAGACAGAATACTTTTTGTGGTATCTAATCAAACAACCTATGGTAACTCAACCATAAAAACAGCTAATCATTTTGCTGAAATTGTTTTGGCTTATGATGTGTTTGTAAAGTCAGGATATGAAATTGATTTTGTTAGTCCTAATGGAGGGATAATTCCTATTGGGTATATTAATAAATCGGATAGTGTACAAGCAAGATATTTAGACGATTCTGATTTTATGGATCGTTTTAAAAATACGCTAACTCCCCAGCAAGTAAATGCTTCAAATTACAAGGCAGTTTATTATAGTGGCGGTGGAGCTGCAATGTATGGAGTTCCCGAAAACAGCAGAATTCAGAAAATTTCAAGTACTATTTATGAAAATAATGGAGTGGTATCTGCTATATGTCATGGTACAGCGGGTATTGTAAATTTAAAAACGACTAGGGGTAATTATCTATATCAAGGCAAGCAAATATCTGGTTATCCTGACATGTTTGAAAGAAAAAATAAAGCTTATTATAAAGAGTTTCCGTTTTCTATTGAAGCTAAAATTAGAGCTAATAAAGGCAAGTTTGAGTATTCTAAAAAGGGATGGGATAGTTTCTATGTTACGGATGGTAGATTGGTTACTGGTCAAGATCCTTCTGCTTCTACGGCAGTAGCGAAAGCTGTAGTTGTACTTCTTAAAAAATAGTGGATGAGGTATCTTAGTATGGCTTGGATTTTATTGTTTGCTTTTAGTTGTAAATCACAAATTACTGACAAGGGGTTAGCTACTGTTGTAAAGAAAAATGCAGCTTTACTTTTAGCAGATAAAAGGTTTAATGCAGTTTCTATTGCAGTTTATAATAATGGCGAATCATTTACCTACCATTTAGGAGAACTAGATAAAGGAGAGGGAAATACACCCTCAGATAGTACTTTATATGAAATTGCTTCGGTAAGTAAAACCATGACAGGTTATTTAGTTGCTAAAGCTATTATTACTGGAAAAATAAAATTAACAGATCCTGTACATCATTATCTTGGAGATGCTTATAAGAATTTGTCCTATAATGGAAATCCAGTAACCATTCAGCATTTGTTAACACATACTAGTGGACTGCCACTAAATGTTCTTGGAATTGACAAATTATATGAAAAGCCTTCTAAAGAGGCCTATTTAAAGGCTCAAGTTTTATTGGAACGGTATACAAAGAAAGCTTTGTTGCAAGAGATAAGAAATCTGGAATTAAAACGTAAACCAGGAACACAATATTCGTATTCCAATGTTGCTCCAAATCTACTAGCGCATATTTTAGAAGTTATAGATAAGCAGCCATTTGAAGAGTTATTAAAACAGCAACTTTTTGATGTAGCAAGTATGAATACTACTGCAATTAATCTTTCTGAGGGAAAACAAAAACTTTTAGCTAATGGATATAATGATAAAGGAGAGCTAATGCCAAATTTTAAAAAACCAATTCAATTATGGGGGGCAGCAGGAAGAGTAAAATCTAATGCTCCTGATATGTTAAATTATATAAAGTTTCAATTGCAAAAAGAAAACCCAGTGGTTAAAGAGTCTCATACCAAACTATTTAAAGATTTGGAAAATTTATGGATTGGCTATTTCTGGGAAATAATAGAAGATAAATATGGTAAGCATATAGAACATCATGGTGGAATATATGGAAGTCAAAATTGGTTATTAATTTATCCTGATCATGATTTTGGAATTTCAGTAATTAGCAATACTAGTTTTCCAGAAGCCAATCAATTACTTAAAAAAACGGCATTGTCAATAATTGAAGAATCTATTATAAACTAACATTAATTAAAATCAATACAAATGAAAAAAGTAATTTTCACCCTATTATTAAGTATTAGTATTTCTGCACTAACTGTAGCTCAGGAATCTGATTATGCTCAAATAGAAAAAACAGTGTCTTACTATTTGGATGGAGGAACAAATAACGATTATGAAACACTTAAAAAAGCATTTCATAAAAATGCAACCATGAAATATATTGCTAAAGGGACATATAAAGAAGTTAATGCGCTAGAATTTTTTAAAAGAGTAATTAAGCCAGGCCCAAAAAGTAATAGAAAAACTAAAATAGCCTATATAAATGTTACTGGTGATGTAGCAAGTGCCAAACTAGAAATTGAATATGCTACATTTTCTTTTATTGATTATATGAACCTATTAAAAATTGATGGCGAATGGAAAGTGGTGAGTAAGATATTTTATAGAAAAGTAGGAAACTAAATAACATAGAATGAAAAGTAACCGTTTTATAAAGCTTTTAAGTTGTTGCTCCTTGTTTTTTGCATTTTTTAGTTGTAGCCAAAATACGGCGAATAAAAAAAATAGTGTTAAAAGGCTAAATGTAGAGAATGCAATAGATGCTGAATTAGAGTTTTTGCATAAAAAAGGAAAACTAAATGGAAATATACTAGTTTTAAAAAATGAAAAAATAATTTATGAAAAGTCATTTGGTTTTGTTTCAGGTTCCAAAACAGATATGTTAAATAAGAACTATCGATTTAATATTGGTTCTATTTACAAGGAGTTTCCAGCTGTGGCTATAATGCAGTTAAATGAAAAAGAAAAGATTGCGCTCGAAGATAATATAAATGTCTATTTGCCTTCGCTTCCTAGTTGGGCTTCTGAAGTTAAAATAAAAGAATTATTGCAATATAGTAGTGGTCTACCAGCAATTGATTGGGCTGAATACTTTAGTAAGGGTATTAATGTTACAGATGCGCATATTATTGCAGATATTAATAAAATAAAAAAATTAGAATTTGAGCCAGGAACAGATTATTTGTACACTAATTACAGTCCAATTGTATTGATGAAAATTGTAGAAAAAATCACAGGTGTTAGTTTTAAAACTTATGTAGAGAAGAATTTATTTGCTCCTTATGGATTGGTAAATTCGGTATTAAAAGAGCAGTATCCTTATAAAAATAAGCACTTAATGGCGATTCCATTTGATGAGAATTTTAAAGAGGATAGTTATAGAGCAGCTGTGTCTAGTGTATTGTTTAGTGCAACTGCTATGGATTTATATAATTGGTTTAAAAATTTGGATAATTTCAAGATTATAAAAAAAGAATCCTTAAAAATTTTATCAGAAACGGTTATTGATGCTGATAATATACAATCCCCATTGGGATTAGGGAGATGGAACAAAGATCTTCTAGTAGAACATTCACATCATGGTAGTACTGCAAACTATGAATGTATTGTGAGAAGATTAAAAAACGAAAACATAACAATTGTAATATTAACCAATCAAAAGCATAAAAATGTTTACGAAATTTCAGATGCTATATTGGATATAATAAATTAAAAAAAAATGAAACAAATACTAATTATTTTAATGCTAGGATTATGTTGGAATAATGGACTGGCTCAAACTTATAATGGAAACAAAAAGGATATTAATAAGATATTGAATAACATTAAAAGTTTTTCTGAGTATATAATGCATTCCGATTATAAAAAATTAGGGGAGTCCTATACTGATGATGCTAAAATTTTTCCACAGAAAGGTGAGATTATTGCTGGAAGAGAAAAAATATTGGGGTATTGGGTATTACCAGAAGACATTGCAACTTCTTATCATAAAATAATACCTTCAGAAATTACAATTGTTAAAAATACGGCATATGATTATGGCTATTATGAAGGCACTACTAGAAAAGCTAATGGAGAAGAAAGTAGTTGGAAAGGCAAGTATGTAATTGTATGGAAAAAGATAAAAGGAGAATGGAAAATTTATTTGGACATTTGGAATAACCTCTAAAATTTAAATACCAAACTCTACTATTGTAAAGAGTAAAAATAAAAGGGTATTAAGTCAAGTATTGCTTTTTTTGAACTACGCTTATCCACTCATGTTTACGCTTATGTATAAGTGCTTGATTAAGGAAGTGTTGTGGGATATATTTACCATAATAGGTTGCTAGAAATAAGTAATCAAATATTTTTCACTAGAAAACTCAATTTATCAATGATGAAAACAATCTTCAAATTTGCTATTCTTATACTTTTTATTAGTTGTAATCCAGTCGAGAAAAAGAAATTTGCATCGACTTCAGAACAGTTCGATAACACTTATATAATTCAAGATTATGAACTAAAAACAAAAGATGGAGCAACTATATCTACTATAATAGTTCAGAAAAAAGGAATAGAAAAACCATTGCCAGTTGTGCTTCAGTATACCATTTATGTACGCGATAAAGGTAGAGATCTAATAACATTAAAGGAGTTAGCAGATAGGGGATATGTCGCCGTTATAGCATATACCAGAGGAAAACGCTATAGTAAAGACGAAATATTCCCTTATGAGCATGTGGCCAATGATGCCTATGATGTTATAGATTGGGTAAGTAAACAATCTTGGTGCAATGGAGATATAGGAATGTTTGGAGGCAGTTATAATGGCTTTTCACAATGGGCAGCTACCAAAGAGATGCATCCTGCACTAAAAACAATTGTGCCTTATGTAGCAAATAGGCCTGGAAAAGGACTGCCTTTTGAAAATGGAGTTTTTATAAATCCTAATTACTCCTGGTCATTATATGTTGGTAATAATCGGTATTTAGATACGGTTACAGAAAATGACAGACAACGTTTTAGAAGAATGCAAAATACATGGTGGGAGTCTGGTGTGGCATTTAACAAAGTGGATAGTATAGATGGTACACCAAATAAATATTTTCAACGATGGATTAAACACCCAATGTTTGACAAATACTGGCAACAAATGACACCGCATAAAAAAGAGTTTTCCAATATTAACATTCCAATATTATCTATTGATGGGTATTATAACGATTCGCAAAACTCAAGTATTTCATATATAAGAGACCATTACAAGTACAATGCTAATGCAAACCATTATTTAATTATTGGTCCTTATGAGCATTTTGGAGCACAGCGTAATGGTGAAGCTGTTTTAAAGGGGTATACAGTAGATGCTGATGCCTTAATTGATACAAAAAAGATAACCTATCAATGGTTGGCATATATATTGAAAAAGGGAAAAAAACCAGCTATTTTAAAGGATAAGATTAATTATCAGGTAATGGGGACTAATACATGGCGAAGTGCTGCTTCAATTGATGAAATGCATAATGATTCTTTAAAACTGTATTTGTCTAGTGTTAAGTCTGGAACCTATGTTACATTAGATCCAAAAAAACCAGGACGGAAATCGGTTCTATATCAGGAAGTAGATTTTAATGATAGAGAAACCGGAAATAATGATTATTACCCTGATCCTATTGTAAAAAATGAAATAGATACAAGCAATGGTTTTAATTTTATAAGTGAACCTTTAACCGAGGATATTATTATTAATGGATCTTTTTCAGGGAAACTTATGGCGAGTATCAATAAAAAAGATATGGATTTTGGTGTTACACTCTACGAAGTATTGCCTAATGGAACATTTTTCCACTTGTCTTATTTTTTGGGACGTGCTAGCCATGCTAAAAACAGCAGTACTCGAGAATTACTAACACCTTATAAAAAAGAAGAAATTCCTTTTTATAATACACATCTGGTAAGCAAAAAAATAAAAAAAGGAAGTCGCTTATTGATATATCTAAATGTAAATAAAAACCCTTTTTCACCTTTAAATTACGGAACGGGAAAACCAGTTATGGAAGAAACAAGTAAAGATGCTGGAGATCCATTAAAAGTAAAATGGTATACAGATAGTTTTGTTACCATACCTATTTTAAAGTAATTGATAAAAATATAAAATCCCATATAGTTTTACTAAAAGCTATATGGGATTTCTGTTTTATAGAATTGTATGTTTTAACTTTTCGTCTTTTTTTCTAATAAAGCCATATAAAAACCATCATAACCATGTTCAGAAGCATAGATGTTTTTATCACTTACCAATTCAAAATCAGCGCCATTTTCTGATGCTAAAAACGTTGCAATTTGATTCCCGTTTTCTTGCGGCAATATAGAGCAAGTAGCATAAACCATTTTACCTCCATCTTTTACCATTTTGGAATACGATTGCAATATTTCTTGTTGTGTTACTACAATTTCGTCTAAAAATTCTTGGCGAAGCTTCCATTTTGCATCAGGGTTCCTTCTTAAAACACCCATTCCGGTACATGGTGCATCAATAAGAACACGATCTGCACTATTGTATAATTTTTTGATAACCTTAGTAGAAGAGATATGTCTGGTTTCAATATTAAAAGCAGCATTACGTTTTGCTCTTCTCTTTAGTTCTTTAAGCTTGTTTTCATAGATGTCTAAGGCGATAACAACTCCTTTGTTTTCTAATTTATTGGCAATATGAAGCGATTTTCCACCAGCTCCTGCACAGGTATCGATAACACGTTGTCCTGGTTTTACATCTAAATACTCAGCTACCAATTGAGAAGAAGCATCTTGAACTTCAAAATGACCTTCTGTAAATGCTTTGGTTCTAAAAACGTTAGCACGTTGCTTTAGTTTTAGTGCAGCTGGATAACCTTTAATAAAATCTACTTCTATATTATCGTCTAATAAAGAGTCATGAAGCTTTTCTTTTGTAGTTTTTAAGGTATTAACCCTAAGTATTACATCGGCTTGTTTGTTTAGTGCTTTTATTTCCTTGGTCCATAATTCTTCACCAAGAGCTTCTAGGCCTAATTCGTCCATCCAATCTGGAATAGATTCTCTTATCGCTCTAGTTTTAGAAACAGCATCAAATCTACCTTTAATTCTTCTTGTAGGCGTACCTTCCAATTGTGTCCATTCTGGTAATGCAATACCTTTTAGGGTGGCCCAAACGGCAAACATTCGCCAGATATCTGTTCTACTGTACTCTTTTTTTACTTTTACTTCAGCTACTTCGGCATATAAACGTTTCCATCTCACTATGTCATATACAGTTTCAGCTACAAATGCTCTATCTCTTGCTCCCCATCTAGAATCTCTTTTTAATAGTTGAGAAACCACTTTATCAGCGTAGTTTCCTTCATTAAATATTAATCCTAGTCCGTCTATAGTTGCATAAACTAAGTTTCGATGTAATCTCATGCTTTTGTATTATTTTGTTAAATCGATTGTGTTATTGTTTTCTCATAAAAGAAAGTTACTAACATGCTCGATTCATACTTTATTTTTTGAGGTGCAAAGATATTCTTTTTCTGTGATTCTGAATCCATAAGCACAAGCTATATTTTTAATTATAACAAACATGCACAACAGATTAAACCTTTTTTACGTTATATAGTCTTACGTATACAATCCTAAAATCTTACATTATGAAAAAATATAGTTCAGTTTTATTTTGTTTTTTAATATGGTTGATTATTATGGCATGCAGTAGTGATGATAGTGCTACGGAAGAAGAATTAGGAGATATTGCAAGTACTGATTATGATATTAGTGCTGTACTTTCTCTTTTTGAAGGCACAGGGCTATCTTATGAAACTGTAGGAAATACTGTGGTTTTTACGACTTCAAATTTACCAAACCATAAGAGTCCATACTGGCCAACTACCAATAGCTTATATGAGGCATATAATGGAACAAATACTGCTTTTAACTTGAACCCTAATACGATTTCTGCACAGAGCATAGTATTTACAATTTCGTTAAAGCCTAGTGAGGCAAGTACGCACGAGCCAACAAACCTGGGACCAATAGGAATTTCAAGAAATGGTGTTGTTTTTTATAATCAATATGCAGGGCCTAATAATCAGGCATTAACAAATGAGATCGATTCTTTTGATCAATGGTTGGGGCATCCGCAAAATTCTGGACAGTATCATTATCATATAGAACCAACCTATTTAACCAATGAGTTTGGGGAAGATGCCTTTTTAGGAGTATTAGCGGATGGTTTTCCTGTTTATGGCCCTATGGAGAATGGTGTAACGATTGCTGAAAGTGATTTGGATGATTATCATGGGCATACAGGTGTAACTCCTGAATTTCCAAATGGAATATACCATTACCATGTTACGGCTACAGATCCTTATATTAATGGAAATGGGTATTTTGGAACTGCAGGGAATATTACTCAATAAAGGATGAAAACTTTTTTTCTTTTTTTTCTTGTATTACTGTTTGTAAGCTGCAAAATAGAAAATATTGAAGTCGTTAAAGAAGCAGATTACTTTCTGAGCCTCAAAAATGGGGTACTTTCGTATGCAGATAATCCATTGACAGGTGCTACGGTTTCCTATTTTTCTGATGGAAGCCTTAAATCTAAAATACAATACCATAAAGGAAGAAAACAGGGGTATGAAAAGCATTGGTTTCAAGATGGGAATTTGTCTATAATTAGGTTTTATAACAACGGGAAAAAAAAGGGAATCCACAAAGCTTGGTGGGAAAACAGAAAATTAAAGTTTGAGTATCATTTTAATGAAGTTGGAATGTATAATGGAATAGTAAAAGAATGGTACCCTTCTGGAAATATGCTAAAATTTTTTAATTATAAAAACGGTAAACAAGCTGGAAAACAAAAGATGTGGGCAGATGATGGTACAATAAGAGCTAATTATGAAGTGGTTAATGGAGAACGATTTGGACTTATTGGACTAAAAAAATGTTATCAAGTTAATGTAGGAGAAACAACAGTAAAATAATGAGAGGATTTTATAAGTATGCTTTTTTTGTATTGTTTTTGATTTCTTGTAAAGGAAAGCATAAGGAAGGAATATCAATCTCATCAGGTAAAGATATTGCATTGCCTTATTTTAATAGCCCAGATTTTACTCCAGAATGGAATGTGAAAAAACATCAAATTCCTGAATTTTCTTTTTTAAATCAGAATGGAGAAGAGGTAACAAATGAAACCTATAAAGGGAAAATATATGTTGCGGATTTCTTTTTTACAGTATGCCCAGGTATCTGTCCTAAGTTAGAGAAGAGTATGAGTAAGTTGCAAGAGTATTATCAGAAGGAAGATAGGCTAAAGCTACTTTCGCATACTGTAATGCCTTGGAACGATTCTATACCAGTATTAAAGGCTTACGGAGAAAAAAATGATATTGATGCTAGTAAATGGAATCTTGTTACTGGTGATAAAGATGCATTGTATACTATTGCTAGAAAAGGCTATTTTGCTGATGAAAAATATACTAAAACTCAAGATGAAGACGCTTTTTTACATACAGAAAATTTTATTTTGGTAGATGGAAATGGTTATATTCGTGGGGTGTATAATGGTACTGTTCCTATTGATATAGAACGATTAAAACGTCATATTGCTATTTTATTGAGGGAATATGACTAGTAACTAAGGAATGCCTAGCAATAGTTGATGAGTATATTTAAAACTTTTTTTGTTACTATACTACTGATAGTTAGTAGTTTTGCGTTGTATTTTACTATAGCTTTTCTATTGCAAGGTTTTAATTTTGATGAGTTAGCGCTGCTAGTAAGGCATATGTACTTTTTAGAACTATTCACTACAGTAATTATTTACATAATTTTTTTAAAAATTTTAAAAGTACAAGTTAGCATTGCAAATATAAAGTGTAGATTGGATAAAACTGTTCTGTTCTATATTGTAATAATAGTTATTGGACTTTCTTTTTTTGATAGATTTTTCTTTGATTTTTCAAAAATTATTGATGTTATTATTAATAAGGAAATAGAACCTTTTGTTTCTAATAAGAAGACAAACTTAACATGGGTTTATAGAGGAACAGCTGCACTAATTATAGCACCTCTATTTGAGGAATTATTTTTTCGTAAGTACATTTTTGGAGAATTATTAAAAAAACACTCTTTTGCTACTTCTGCTATTGTTTCTAGTATTTGTTTTTCTCTTATCCATTTGCCTAGTTATAGAAACCTAATTCCTACTTTTATTTTTGGAATTATTTGTTGTCTTGTTTATAAAAAGACAAAGAGTGTAATGTACACTATTGCATTTCACTTTTTATCTAATTTCCTTTGGATTATTTTTAGCATTTTTGGAGAACCTTTTTACACATGGTTATATAGGTTAGAATTCAATTTTTTGTATTGGGTATTCATTGTTTTTGGAGGGCTATTGTCTGTATTTGGAATTAAAAAAATCTTAATATTAGATTTAAAAAAATAAATGAAATCGCTAATTTTCATTTTTTCAATGTACATTTAGTGCATGAAGCACATCACATTTATTTTAGCCTTAGTTCTTTTTGTTTCTTGCGAAAAGAAAGAACCACATAATTACAGTTCTGTTGCTGTAGAAGAAATTTTAAAAGATTCACTATTAAGTATTAGAGCCATCGAAATTATGCATGGCAGCTTAGCATTTGCATGTAATAATAATACATATGGTATTTATAGTTTTGATACTAAAACGGTAAAAACAAATACAATTAGCATCCCAGATTCTTTAAAAACGAGTTTTAGAGCAGTAGCGCATACCAGTACCGATTTTATGATGTTGTCTGTAGCCAATCCGGCTTTGTTGTATAAAACAGGAGATAATGGAAGTATGGAGCTGGTATATAAAGAAACGCATGAAAAAGTGTTTTATGATGCTATGACTTTTTGGAATGATAAAGAAGGAATTGCAGTTGGTGATCCTACTGATGATTGTATGTCTTTAATAATTACTAGAGATGGTGGTAAAACATGGAAAAAAACACCATGTAATGCTTTGCCAAAAATAGCTGAAGGCGAAGCTTTCTATGCAGCTAGTAATACCAATATTGCAGTTGTAGGAGATAAAACTTGGATTGTTTCTGGAGGAAAAAAATCTAGAATCTTTTTCTCACCAGATAAAGGAAATACTTGGGAAGTAATAAAAATTCCTGCAATACAGGGAGAAGGTGCGCAAGGCATGTATTCTGTGGCTTTTTATGACGAAAATATAGGTGTTGCTATTGGTGGCGATTATACAAAGCCTAAAGAAACTAAAGCAAACAAGCTATTGACCAAAGATGGAGGGAAAACATGGAGTGTTTTAGCAGAAGGAAAAGCACCAGGTTATAAAAGCTGTATTCAGTTTATACCTGGGTCTGAAGGTAAAGAAATGGTAGCTGTTGGATTTACTGGAATTTCATATTCTCAAGATTTTGGAACAACTTGGAAAGAACTTTCAAAAGAATCTTTTTATACGATTAGGTTTTTGGACGATAAAACGGCTTTTGCAGCTGGAAAAGGTAGAATTTCAAAGTTAGTTTTTAAATAAAATATTCTTATTATAACTTAAAAAGGGTCAAGTAAAAATTTAAATTTTTACTTGACCCTTTTTTTAGCTTTTAGGTTCTTTTTTTTTCTTTGTGTCCTTTCTGTAACGGTGACGTTCCTTATATTTTCTAAACAACTTTCGTCTGAAATCTTCTTCGGCTTTCATAAGTAAAATTGTTTTTTTTGCAGAGATTTTACTTTTTACTTTTTTTAAAAAGTCTCTTTTTTCTTTATAACGCTTTTCCTCTATGCTTAAAATGTCATAAATTAATTTTTCAGCTTCTTTTTCTGTGAGTTCAGCTTTGTTTTTATGTGTACCATGAGTGTGGCTTCTTTCTTTGCTTCTAATGCGCTCAATTTCTTTCTCATGGGCATTGTATATTGGCCAAAAATCTTCAGCTTCTTTCGGACTTAAATCTAAGCGTTCGGTAATAAAAGCTATTTTTAAAGATCTGATTTTGTCCTTACCAATTCTTTCTTTTTGTTGCGCATTACTATTAAAAGATAATAGCAGCATTATGGTTAAGCTATAGAGTGCTATATTTTTCATATCTGTTTTATTAAATTGACTTGTAGCTCTTAGGATATTCTTCTATGGTTATTCATCAAGGTTCAATTCATCTGAATTTTCCATATGGTATTCTAAATATTCTTCCAAATCAGTTTCATTATAATTAATGTCATCAATATCATTGCTTGCAAGCTCCAATTCGTTTGCCATTTCTAGAGCACTAAAATTAAAATTTTTGTTATTTATATAGTATTCTTCAATATCATTACTAGCAATATCATCAAAGCTTAATGTTGTGGCTTTTGGTATTTGTAGCAGAATTATAACTGCAATAACTGCAGCAATTGCTGAAATAGTATAGATGTGTTTTTTATAGGCTCCTAAACCTATCACTTTTGTTTCTTTTTTAACATCGATTTTTTCAGGTAACCTAACTTCAAAATTTTCGAAGTAATTATCTGGCGTTTTAAAGACCTCTTCTTTTGAAATTGAAGACAAAGGACTTTTAGCAGTTTGCATAATTTGATCTTCTAGTGAATCAAAATATCCATCTGGAGTTTTAAAAGGATTTTTATGTTTGTCTCTGTTTTTCATTAGCTAAGATGATTAAAATTAACGATCCTATAGTTGTTTGACTATTGTTTTTTGTAATGGTTTAATTAATTTGATTTGTATTGCTGATGTAATTTTCTATCTTTTTTACTGCATGATGATATGACGCTTTAAGTCCACCTACAGATGTTTCTAAAATTTCTGATATCTCATTATATTTTAGGTCCTCAAAATATTTCATATTAAAAACCAAACGTTGTTTTTCAGGTAATGTTGCAATTGCCTTTTGTAATAACAATTGGGCTTTGTCTCCATCAAAATAGCTGTCAGCTTCCAAATTATTTACTAAGGTTTCTTGCAATTCCTGATTAGAAAACCCCATTTTTTTTGCCTTGGAGTTTAAGAATGTAATAGATTCGTTGGTTGCAATTCTGTACATCCATGAAAACAAAGCTGAATTTCCTTTAAAAGAATCAATGTTACGGTATACTTTTATAAATGTATTTTGCAATACATCATCAGTATCATCATGATTTAATACTATTTTTCTAATATGCCAATACAACCGTTGCTTGTAGGTGTTTACAAGTTCGGTAAAGGCCTTGTCTCTACTAGTACTATCCTTTAACTTCTCTATTAATACAAGATCTTCTATGTCGTATTTTTTAAATTAGACTTAAAAGTTACATAAAGGTTTAATAAGAATTTACTTTTTATGCAAAAGATTGCATTTCTACTAATTTTTTATAGCTGCCATTTTTGTCAAGTAACTCTTGGTGACTTCCTTGTTCTATAATTTTTCCTTTTTGAAGTACAACAATTATATCTGCTTTCTGTATGGTAGAAAGACGATGCGCAATAACAATAGATGTTCTGTTTTTCATCATGTTTTCTAATGCATCTTGTACTAAACGTTCACTTTCGGTGTCTAGTGCTGAGGTAGCTTCGTCTAACACCATTATTGGAGGGTTTTTAAGAACAGCTCTAGCAATACTAAGACGTTGTTTTTGTCCTCCACTAAGTTTGTTTCCACTGTCTCCTATATTGGTTTCGTATCCATTTTGGAATTCAGAAATAAAATCATGGGCATTGGCTATTTTTGCAGCATTTATAATGTCATCATCCGTGGCATTAGCATCACCAAGCAAAATACTGTTTTTTATAGATTCGTTAAACAAGATAGAATCTTGGGTAACTAAGCCCATAAGCTTACGTAAGGATTTTTTAGATAGCGATTTGATGTCGGCACCGTCAATAGTGATGTTTCCTTCGTTTACATCATAAAATCTATTAACAAGATTCGCGATAGTACTTTTTCCACTTCCAGACTGCCCAACTAAAGCTACAGTTTTCCCCTTTGGAATGGTTAATGAAAAATCTTTTAAAATATATTCTTCTTCATATTTAAAAGAGATGTTGTTAAGTGATATTTCACCTTTAAAAGTGCTTTTTTCAATAGGGTTTTCAATATCAGTAATGGTTTCTTCGGTATTTAAGAGTTCTAATACGCGTTCTGCTGCGGCATCTCCTCTTTTAATTCCTGACACTGCCTTTGACATTTGTTTGGCGGGGGTAAGAATGTTATATGCTAGCGTGATAAATCCAATAAATTCTTCTGCTTTTAAAGAGTTATCTACAATAACCATTTGACCACCGAACCATAGAATTCCAGCGATAGAGACTATTCCTAAAAATTCACTTGTTGGGGAAGCTAAATTTTGACGATTAAGCAATCCATTTAGAAAAGTATTTAGCTTAGAGGTTGATTTTTCAAATGTGTTTTGAAATTTTTCTTCTGCATTAAAACCTTTAATGATTTTTAAACCAGAAAGAGTCTCTTCTACAAGAGATACAAAATGACCCTGTTCTTGTTGAACTCTGTCCGAGTGTTTTTTTAGCTTTTTTCCAATGTAAGTAATGAAAAGTCCCATTACAGGAAGAAAAACAAAAACAAATAATGTTAATTGAGGACTTATCATTACCATCATTACTATTGTGATGATAATTGTTAGTGGTTCTCTTACTATAAGCTCTAACATCGATAGAAAGGTCCATTGTAACTCTTGAATATCGTTGGTGATTTTAGATATGGTATCCCCTTTTTTTTGTTCAGAAAAGTAAGAAATCTGAAGTGCTAGCATTTTTTTGTACATCGTATTTCTTAGGTCTTTTAAGACTCCGTTTCTAAGAAAAGTCATAAAAAACATAGCAAAATAATTGGAAATATTTTTGAGCAGAAATAAAGAGATAATAAGTGCGCAAGAGACAGATAATGTCGTTAGTCTACCATGTTCTTCAGTCACCTGAGTCATAAGATAATTCATGTTGTCAAAAAGAAACTCCCTTGGGTTCCAATCAAAAGCAACAGATTCATGTATGGCTTCCTCTTTGTTAAAAAGAACTCCCATCATTGGTATTAATGCTAAAAACGATAAAGAACTAAAAAGCGCATAAAGAATATTGAAAAATACATTTAGGTAGGCAAATTTTTTATAAGGCTTTGCAAAGTGTAAAATCTGTTTAAAATAGTTCATTAAGGTTCTCTTTATTACTAATGCTTCTAAGGATAAAAAATGCCCTGAAGGTTATTTCAGGGCAAAGATAAATTTAATTTATGAATGCTAGTTGCTACACCAATTATAAACTTTAGTTAATACGTATAGCAAACTTGATTTTAAAAGTTTAATTCTTCTAAAATTGTTTCCATTTTATCATTCAGTTTTTTATCTATAGCTTCAAAGTTAGCTACTTCATCTAATGTTGTATTAATACTGATATAAAATTTAATTTTTGGTTCTGTTCCGCTAGGTCTTGCTGCTATTTTGGTACCATCTTCGGTATAATAGATAAGCACATTAGATTTTGGAATAGGAATAGCCTCTTCTTCTCCTTTTAATATGTTTTTGGCAATAGATGTGCTGTAATCTTCAATCATAACAACTTTAGAACCTGCTATTTCTTGAATTGGATTCTCTCTAAGTGTTACCATTATTTTTTTAATTTCTTCTGCTCCACTAATTCCTTTTTTTGTTAAGGAGATTAGTTTTTCTTTATAAAAACCGAAGGTAACAAAGGCTTCAAGAAGTTCCTTATAAATAGAACTTCCTTTTGCTTTAGCAGCGGCTGCAATTTCACAAGCTAATAAGGCAGAGGTAACAGCATCTTTATCCCTAACGAAATCGCCAACCATAAACCCAAAACTTTCTTCACCACCACCAATAAATTTTTGCTGAGGGAAATCTTCAATCATTTTGGCGATCCATTTAAAGCCTGTTAGCGATACTTTACATTCTATACCGTATGCTGTTGCTAGATCGTTCATCATTGGAGTAGAAACAATGGTACTAGCAATAAAATCTGTTGCTTTTAAGTTGTTTGCTTCCTTTTCTTGATCTAACAAAAACTTGGTCATCAAAATCATGGTTTGATTCCCATTTAGCAATATCATTTTGCCTTGATTGTCGCGTACAGCAATTCCAAGTCTATCGCTATCTGGATCTGTACCAATTACCATATCAGCACCTAATTCTTCCGCTTTTTCTAAGGCAATTTTAAGTGCTTCTGGCTCTTCCGGATTAGGAGATTTTACGGTAGGGAAATCACCATCTGGTACGGCTTGTTCTGCAACAATATGTACATTTTTATAACCAGCTCTTTTTAATACTTCAGGTACTGCAGTAACCGATGTTCCATGAAGTGGTGTAAATACAATAGAAAAATTGTCCTTTCCTTTTACTCCAAAGCTTCCTGCTTTTACTGAGTTTGAAATAAAAACTTCATCAACCTCTTTATCTATAAGCTCAATCAAATTTTCTTTTGCTTCAAATTTAATTTCTTCAAAAGCTAATTTTTCTATTTCAGCAATAATTTCAGCATCTTGTGGTGGTACTATTTGTCCTCCATCGGTCCAGTACACTTTATAACCATTGTATTCTGGTGGATTATGAGATGCAGTAAGTACAATACCACAGTGACAATTAAGATAACGTACTGCATATGATAATTCGGGAGTAGTTCTCAATTCAGAAAATAATGCAACTTTAATTCCATTTGCAGAGAATACATCAGCTACAACTTTGGCAAGAGTATCGCTATTATGCCTACAATCGTATGCAATAACTACTTTTAGTTCTTCATTAGGGTATACTTGTTTTAAGTAATTGCTTATTCCTTGTGTATTTTTCCCTAGGGTATACTTATTAATTCTATTGGTTCCAACTCCCATAACACCACGCATACCTCCAGTACCAAATTCTAAGTTTTTGTAGAACGATTCTTTTAGAAGTTCAGGATCGTTGGCTATTAAATGATTTACTTCTTTGCGAGTTGCCTCGTCAAAAAAAGGAGTTTGCCATGATTTGGCTATTGTTGTAATGTCTTGCATATTAAAAATAAAACGGAATTTCTATGTAAATATCCTTAATTATTATTGTGTGAAAATAGTATTTTGAAAATAAAATCTAACTTTTTGATAAATTAACTTCTTTAGCGATCATATAACGCTGTTCTTGCTTTTTTGATCTTAGCATAATTTCTCCAAGAAAACCTGCAAGAAAAAACTGCGTTCCAATTACCATAGCAATTAGCGCAATATAAAACTGAGGTTTTTCTGTAATTAATCTACCAGCAGGATTTAAAAAAAGTTTATCAATACCAAGATAGGCAGAAAAGGCAAAGCCAATAATAAACATTAAAACTCCTAATGCGCCAAAAAGATGCATTGGACGTTTTCCGAATCTAGAGATAAACCATATGGTAATAAGATCTAGTAGTCCATAAATAAAACGTTCTGCGCCAAATTTTGTGGTTCCGTATTTACGGGCTTGATGTTGAACTATTTTTTCATCAATATTGATAAAACCTGCATTTTTTGCTAGTACAGGAATATAACGATGCATTTCTCCATGAACATCAATGCTTTTTACAACATTGCTTTTATAAGCTTTAAGACCACAGTTAAAATCGTGAAGTTTTACATTAGATGTTTTTCGTGCCGCCCAATTAAAGAGCTTTGAAGGAATGTTTTTTGCTAGTATAGAGTCGTATCTTTTCTTTTTCCATCCAGAAACTAAATCTAATCCTTGCTCTTTAATCATTTGATAGAGCTCTGGAATTTCTTCAGGGTTATCCTGAAGATCTGCATCCATTGTAATGATAACATCACCTTGAACAGTTTTAAAGCCAGCATGGAGTGCTTGCGATTTTCCAAAGTTTTTTAGGAATTTAATTCCTTTTACATTGGTATCCTCTTTTGAAAGCTTGTCAATAATAGCCCATGAGTTGTCGGTACTACCATCATCAATAAAAAGGATTTCATATGAAAAATGATTGGATTGTAAGACTTTTACAATCCAATCATATAGTTCTTTTAGTGATTCTTCTTCGTTGAGTAAAGGTATAACTACAGATATATCCATCTATATAATGCTAATTTTACTCCAAAAGTACGAATTAGGATTTATTCTTTGTTCTTTTTCATTACTAAGGTTGGAATTAAAGAAAAAACAAACCCTAAAAATAGACTTCCTACAATACCCAATCCAGCTTGAATCATTGGTGTAGAGGACATTTTTATAGCTGCCATTTGAGTTTTGATTTGCTCAGAAGAATAATCACCAGAGGCTATCATTTCTGATTCTTTAAACTCTAATGATTTGGCTAACATCTCTGGGTCAACTACAGTAGATAATAATAAGCCGTAAGAAATACCAATAATGGCTGCAATTAGAGTCAAGCCAAGACCAACTTTTATTCCTTCTCCAAATGATAAATAGCCCCCATTTGCTTTTTTAAACTGTTTTATTGCAATTATGATAACAATAATCATTATAATCATTGAAATAACTCCAATTTCCCAGCCTTGTTGGTAATGCATATCTGCTGCATAAAGCATAATGCCTAAAATTAAGTTTATTCCTCCAAGTAGTAATCCAAATTTTAATGCAAACTTTCCAGTTTTAGGTGCGGTGTTTTCCATGTTTTTAGTTTTAATGATGGTTCGCTAGATTAGTTACTTAAAAGTAAAAAATGTTACAGTAAATTTGTGAAAAAAGTATTTTTTTATTTTTTTTGCACTAATCTATTGGAGTTTTATAAAAAATAACTAAATTTGCACCTCTAAATTTTTAGAAGAATTATAAAGATTGAAGCGATGAGAAAAGGTATACATCCAGAAAATTATAGATTAGTAGCATTCAAAGACATGTCTAATGAAGATGTTTTTATTACTAAATCTACAGTAAATACTAAAGAAACTATTGAGTTTGAAGGAGCTGAGTATCCATTAATTAAATTGGAGATCTCAAGAACTTCTCATCCTTTCTATACTGGTAAATCTAAATTAGTAGATACAGCTGGTAGAATTGATAAGTTCAAAAACAAATACAAGAAATTCAGCAAGTAAATTTATTTACATTGTTACTATATTTAAGTCACGCTTTTAGCGTGACTTTTTTTGTTTGCTATTTTACTCGATGTTTTTAGCTGAACAACTAATCGCTGTCGCTGAACAACATGTTTTTAACTACATTTGTTGAAAAATAATTGATAACACATGAATTATATTCTTTTTGACGGCAATGTAAGAGATTCATTATTACCGTTTACATTTACAAGACCTGTTGCCGATATAAGAGTTGGAATATTGACGATACGCGAAAAGTGGGAACACTTTTTAGAGACAACAACAACTACGGTTACAGAAGATTATTTATCCGAAAAGTATCCAATGGTGGAATTGGAAGCTAATGTTTTTTTAAATGCTTCTTTTTTACCTACACCAAATTTAATTACTAAGGTAAAAGCTTTAAAAGAAAAACAAGCTGTTTGTTTAGGCGATGAGATGATCGCTTTTTATACTACTGATAGCCAGGAAGAAGTTGATTTTTCTGAATATGAAATGCTTCAATTGGATGAAGTATTGATACAGATAGCGCATACCTGGGATATCTTTTCGAAAAACGCTGAAGCAATTCAACTAGACTTTGAAATGTTAACTCAAGATAGGGTTTCTGCTTCAATTTCAAAGACCAATACGGTTCTTGCTCCTGAGAATGTGTTTGTAGAAGAAGGGGCTAGTATAGAGTGTAGCACGCTCAATGGAAGCACTGGACCAGTTTATATAGGGAAGAATGCACAAATTTTAGAAGGAAGCATGATTCGTGGGCCATTTGCTTTATGTGAAGAAGGTGTCGTGAAAATGGGAACAAAAATATATGGAGCAACAACTTTAGGGCCTAAATCGAAAGTAGGAGGTGAGATTAGTAATTCTGTTATTTTTGGTAATTCTAGTAAAGGACATGATGGGTATTTAGGAAATTCGGTATTAGGAGAATGGTGCAATATTGGTGCAGATACCAATGTGTCGAATTTAAAAAATAACTATGCCGAAGTAAAGCTTTGGGATTACGAAACCGAAGGTTTTGCCAAAACAGGATTGCAGTTTTGCGGGTTAATGATGGCGGATCATAGTAAATGTGGAATTAATACCATGTTTAATACAGGGACTGTTATTGGAGTAAGTACTAATATTTTTGGAACTGGTTTTCCAAGAAATTTTGTGCCTGCATTTAGTTGGGGTGGTGCAGCAGGTTTTAAAACCTATTTACCTAAAAAAGCATTTGAAACCGCAACGGTAATGATGAAAAGGAGAGATGAAGAATTTGATGATATAGAAGCAGCAATCTTAACTCATGTTTTTGAGGAAACAAAAAAATGGCGTAGAGATTAGCGAAAAGTAAATTTTATGTTTTAAAAAAAAAGCTTCAACTGTTTTAAGTTGAAGCTTTTTGTATGATTTTTAATGTTTATTCTTTTTTTACGTATTTAAGAACCAGAAAATCTTGAGCATTAACTGGTAGTCCACTAATATTTTTTTGAGTGAATTTAATAACCTGATCGTAGTATAGTGGAACAATTGGAGCTTCTTCAATGATGATGGAATCCATTTTCTGATACAATATTTTTCTTTTTTCGATGGCAGAGGTCATTAGGCTTTCTTCATAGAGTAAATCGAAAGTAGCGTTTTTAAAATGTGTATAGTTTGGGCCATTTGGAGTGAAATTTTTGCTATAGTACAGAGATAGATAGTTTTCTGCATCCGGATAATCAGCAATCCAACTGGCTCTGAAAGAATCTAATTCCCCTGATGATTTCATCTGTTTTAGTGTAGATGGTGGCATTACATCAATCTCTATACGCAGTCCAGTTTTTGCAAGTTCACGTTGTATGTATTCACAAATATCTAGATATTGACTGTTGGTTCCTATGGTTATAGTTGGTTTTTTATTACCAGATTCGGTAATATATTTGGAAACTAATTGGCTTGCTTTTTTAGGATTGTAATAGTAACCTTTTTGAGCATTATGTCCAGGAAGTCCTTTTGGAATAAAGCCATGTATAGCAGGTGATCCTATACCGTTTCTAAGATATGCAATCATTTTTTCACGATCAAATCCATAATTTATTGCTTTTCTTATGTCTTTTGAAGCAATTTCTTTTGTATTACTTTCCATAAAGAAGCCTAGGTATTCGGTATTAAGGAAAGGACCATTACTAATATTGATCTTATCCTTATATTTTTCTTGTAATTTTCCTGTAGGTGTTAGCAAATCGTCTTTGTAAGAGTTGTCTATATTGTTGAGGAAATCTAAATTACCTTGAATAAACTGCAAGAATTCACTTTGCTTATCTGGTAAAAAAGTAATAGCTATAGCTTCTAGGTACGGCAATTGTTTTCCGTTTTTATCAGTTTCAAAATAGTTTTTGTTTTTACGGAAAACCAATTTTACACCTTCTTCCCATAATTTAAATTCAAAAGGACCTGTACCAATAGGGTGGGCTCTGAATTCACTGCCATAATGTGTTGTAATCTCTTTAGGAACAACAGAGCAATATCTCATACTCATAAGTCCCAGAAAAGCAGGAAAAGGGTGTTTAAGTTGAATTGTGAAAATGGAATCGTTTTTAGCAGAATAAGAAGCCACATTATTAAGAACCCACCTACCCGGAGATGCAATTTTAGGAGCTTTTAACCTGTCAAAACTAAACTTAAAATCATGAGCGGTAACATTTCTAGTACTATCTACTGTCTTAAACTGATCATGTTTATGGAATTTTATATTCTTTTTAAGCAAAAAAGTATAGGTCATTGCATCTTCGCTTATGATCCAACTTTTTGCGATATCAGGAATAATGTTTAGGCTGCTATCCAATTGTACCAAACCATTGAATAGCTGATTTGTTGGCCATATATTTTGAGGATTTCTAGCAAAGGCAGGGTCTAAGGAGGTAATATTGGAGTGTTCGTTATATCTAAAAACCTGATGATCTTTGTGCTTTTTTGTGTTGGTAGAGCATGAAGTGATGAATAAAAAAACACTACTTATTAATATAAAATGAAGGAGTTTTTTCTTGAGAATATCTTTAGATTTTATCATACAATAATAAGTTGGTATCTTTGCAAACTGATTTAGTTCAGTTATTTTAAAAAGTAAAAGTACGAGAATGAACCAAAGAAAAAAAGTGGCATTTTATACATTGGGTTGTAAACTCAATTTTTCGGAGACCTCTACCATTTCTAGAAGCTTTGATAGCGAAGGTTTTGATAGGGTGGATTTTTCTGAAAATGCAGATATTTATGTTATAAATACCTGTTCGGTCACTGAAAATGCAGACAAACGCTTTAAGAGTATTGTAAAACAGGCTCAGAAAGTTAATGAAAATGCATTTGTAGCAGCAGTAGGTTGCTATGCGCAGCTAAAACCTGAAGAGCTAGCTGCTGTAGATGGAGTAGATTTGGTATTAGGAGCTACAGAAAAGTTTAAGATAACGGATTATATCAATGATTTGTCTAAAAACGATTTTGGAGAAGTGCATTCTTGCGAGATAGAAGAAGCAGATTTTTATGTGGGTAGTTATTCTATTGGTGATCGTACACGTGCTTTTTTAAAGGTGCAAGATGGTTGTGATTATAAGTGTACCTATTGTACGATACCGTTAGCTAGAGGAATTTCTAGAAGCGATACCATGCAAGGGGTGTTGAAGAATGCTGCTGAAATTTCTGCTAAAAATATTAAAGAAATAGTATTAACAGGTGTTAATATTGGCGATTATGGCAAAGGAGAGTTTGGAAATAAAAGACATGAGCACACTTTTTTTGAACTAGTTAAAAACCTGGATGATGTTAAAGGAATAGAACGATTACGAATATCATCAATAGAACCTAATTTATTAAAAAACGAAACAATAGATTTTATCTCTCAAAGCAAGACTTTTGTTCCTCATTTTCATATTCCATTACAAAGCGGATCTAATCATATATTAAAATTAATGAAGCGGAGGTATAATCGAGAATTGTACGTCAATAGGGTTGATCGGATAAAGGAAGTGATGCCGCAGGCTTGTATTGGGGTGGATGCTATTGTTGGTTTTCCAGGTGAAACTGATGAATTGTTCTTAGAAACATATAATTTTCTAAGCGAATTAGATATTTCATATTTACATGTGTTTACTTATTCTGAACGTGAAAATACCGAAGCAGCAGTTATGGATGGTGTTGTTCCGAAAAATGTTAGAGCAAAACGGAGTAAAATGTTAAGAGGGCTTTCTGTTAAAAAACGAAGAGCTTTTTATGAAAGTCAATTGGGTACTTCAAGAACAGTACTTTTTGAAGGTGAAAACAAAGAAGGTTATATTCAAGGTTTTACAGAAAACTATGTAAAAGTGAAAACACCATGGAATCCAGAATTGGTAAATACATTACATCGCATATCATTAACAAAAATTGATGATGATGGTTTGGTAAGATTTTCTTTTCTAGATTAGTTTATAAAAATAAAGCGCCAGATAGATGGCGCTTTATTTTCATATTCTTTTTTAGAGTTAAATTCTAATTCCTACTGGAAGTAATTCTTTGTAAACTCTTCTGTTTCTTCTAAGAAAACTTACTATTTGAGGACTTGTTGGTACTACTTTTACATTTTGTTTGTCTTCAATAGTACTAAGAACTCCTCTTATAAAATCTTCTTTAAAGTTTCCTATTGCAATCTCTTCAGGAACAATAAGTTTCGTTAAAAAAATTTTTCGATCTTGCGATGAATATTCAATTTTTGCTAAATGTTCATCTATTTTTACTTCGTATTGACGTAAAAATTCATTGTCACTAATAGTCCATTCATTCATGTAGTTTCTCTTTAGATGTTAGTATCAAACAATTTCTATCTGAAAAAAACTTTATGATAAATTAAAGTTTTTTAAATGGTTCAAAAAAATACCATGACTTTAAGCCATTAAATTTGAAGAAATATTTTATAATTTCTTAATTTTGGTTTGAGGTAAGAATTTGAAGAGCTAGTTTTTTAGTGGAGCAAATATAGCTAAAATAATGCTAAGTTCTTATTTTTTAACGTTTTCTGTTTTATGTATACAAAAAAGACCCCAATTTATTTAATGCCAGGAATGGCAGCAAATCCTTCTATATTTGATAATATTAAACTTTCTGATGAGTTGTTCGATGTATATACCCTCAGTTGGTTTGTACCAGCAAAAGAGATGTCTATTGAAGCCTATGCCTTAAAAATGACTGAAAGTATAAAGGAAGATGATGTAGTATTGATTGGCGTTTCTTTTGGCGGTATTTTGGTGCAAGAGATGGCAAAACATATAAAAGTTAAGAAGTTGATTATAATTTCTAGCGTAAAATCTAAGTACGAATTGCCAAAAAAAATGCTTTTTGCAAAATATACACATATTCATAAGTTATTGCCAACGGGTTTAGTTAATAATATGGAACTTTTAGCTAAATATGCTTTTGGAGAGACCATAACCAAACGAGTAGCACTTTATGAAAGGTTTTTATCTGTTAGAGATAAAAATTATATTGATTGGGCTATTCATCAAATTGTAAATTGGCAACAGAAAGAACCTTTGCCAGGTATTGTACATATACATGGAGATAAGGATAATGTTTTTCCAATAGCAAATATAAAAAACTGCATTGTAGTGGAAAAAGGGTCTCATATTATGATTATTAACAAGTTTAAATGGTTAAATGAGCAACTTCCTCGAATTATTTTGGACTAATGCAATCATAATGACTACTTTTATGGTATAATTTTTGAATGAGTATAAATAGACGTTTTAGTGTGTTTATAAGGATTGAACTAAACTAATATTAAAAACCACAAATATTTTAGAATAAATACCCTTTTATATGCGTTTTGTATATGGGGCTGGGTATGGTAATTATAAAAAATAATAAAGATGAAGTTTGTTAAAAGAGGAGTTTATGTGATGTTGGTAGTTTTGGTAGCGAGTACCTTTGTTTTTGCTGTGCAGCAGAAAGAGGAAAAGGAAGAAGTGCCAGAACTTACTGTTGTTGAGCCTGTGAAAGAGAAGACTAATGTTAAGGCATTAGCTATTCCTGACAATTTAACTTTTGCTGGGGAAGCAGTTCCTGTAGACGATCCAGAAATTAAGGAGCGCATGGATAGAGAGTTGCTTGTTAATACCTATTGGCAGTCTAATGCCCTTTTGTTGATGAAAAGAGCTAGTAAATTCTTTCCGATAATTGAACCTATTTTAAAGAAAAATAATATTCCAGATGATTTTAAATACTTAGCTATAGCAGAAAGTGGGCTGCAGCAAGTAGTTTCTCATGCCGGAGCAACTGGTTTTTGGCAAATAATGAGACAAACAGGTAAAGAGTATGGCTTAGAAATTAACAAAAATGTTGATGAACGCTACCATATTGAAAAGGCTACAGAAGTAGCTTGTAGATACTTAAAAGCTTCAAAAAAACGATTTGGAAATTGGACTTTAGTTGCTGCTTCTTATAACGCAGGTGTATATGGAGTCAGCAAGAGGTTAAAAGCCCAAAAGGTAAACGATTATTATAACCTTTTGTTAGGAGAAGAAACAGGAAGGTATGTCTTTAGAATAATTGCAATTAAGGAAATTCTATCAAATCCAAAAAAATATGGTTTTGCTATTGAAAGCAAAGATTTATATGATCCAGTGCCTTGTTTTGAAGTAGAGGTTAATAAAGCTGTTGTTAACTTTGCTGATTTTGCAAACAAACATGAAATTAATTATAAGATATTAAAAATGCATAACCCTTGGTTAAGGGAGCCACATTTAAATAATGCATCAGGAAAAAAGTATATGATTAAGATTCCCAACAAAGGATACTATACGACACTAAATTAACACTATAAAACATAAAAAAAGTCCCGCTAAAATTTATTTTAGCGGGACTTTTTTTATGGTATACTATTACTAGTGTTAAATTTTCTTCATTTGCTTTTGCATCATTCTTATTTGATCGGTAAGCATTCCTTGTTTATCTAGTTTTTTGGCTTCTGCTAATAAGGCAGTAGCTTCTCTTTTTCTTCTTTTTTGCATTGATATGCCCGCCAAGCTAAGTTTAGCCATTGCCAGATCATAATCCATTGTTAGCCCTAATTTAAGAGCTTTTTTAAAGTACTTTTCAGCCTGAGTAAGATTGGTTTGCGAATGCATAATACCATGTAGGTAATTATAGTACCCTTGTTGTTTCTGAGTTAAAGCAGTCTCAGGGTTTTTAATTTTATCTAGCCATTTTTGAGTCCCAGCCATATCTTGCTTTCTCATTCTCATAAAGGACATTAAAATAAATTCATTTCTGAAATAGAAAAAGACAAAAATTCCAGCTAGTAAAATTAATGAGATTCCATTTCCAATATTTCCTTCTATAAATTGGTAGATGGCATATGCAACGATTAATCCGGCTATAATAAGTTTAAAGTTTTTATTAAACATAATTTTATTTTGTGTTTAGTGTGTATGTAATTGTTGATTGAATTGTTGTTGGTATTTGTTGTGTTCCTAATTGAGCAATGGAAGAAGTTCCTTTTAAATTGTTTTTTACTGACATCGTTTTAAGTATACCAGTAGTAATGTTGGTTTCAATAGTAGTGTCTTGTGTTCCTGTTAAATTCATTGTAGAAGCCAATTCTTCAACAGTCATGGTTATGTCCGATTTTCCGATTATAGTGGCACTAGCATCTTTGTATGTAGAAAGCATCCATATGTTTTTAGCATATACTTTTCCATGGTGCTCGTTTTGCCATGTATCATTAATATTTACTTTGTTATTAGGATAAAAGAAAGTCATTTGTTTAAAATTGTCTGCCATTGTTTTTGATCCAAATTCTTTTTCGAGCCCGGTTCTCATAGCCGTTAGCTGAATTTCATCTTTTATTCCAGAAGCAGTAATCATCTTATCAATAATAGCATCCCCGTTTTCTGTTTTTAAAATATCACCGTTTTTAGACAGGGTCATTAGGATAGGGTTATTTAAGATACTATTAAATATTTTTGATTGCACATCGTCATCTTTAACTTCTTTGGCCTTAATTTTCATAAGCTCTCCTTGTAGATTAGAAGTCATTGTTAGGTTTAGATCTTCAAAAGCAAACTCAATTATATAATTTTCGGCTATAATTTTTGTTACTTTAAAGTTTAATGTTCCACTAAGATCATTTGTTAAGATATGCGTTGCACCATCTAATTCTTGAGTAATGATTTGTTCTGCAGATTGGTTTATTTTAAAAGTATCTCCAACATTTAGTTTGTATTCAAGGCTTAGTTGAGCAATGGCTACTCCCCATGTAAATACTAAGATAATGGTGGAAATATATTTAATAAAAGTCATGTTTAGTTTTTTCAGAAAGCAAAGGTAATAAAAACAAACAAAAATTAATTTAAAAATACATTTGTCAATGCAAAAAGTCTTTGTATATTTGCGCCCAGCTTTTACAAAGAGATGTAAAGGATTTAGTTATAATAGAAAGTACAGTTTAAATATATTTTACGATGAGCAAAAGAACATTTCAACCATCAAAGAGAAAAAGAAAAAATAAACACGGTTTTAGAGAAAGAATGGCCTCTGTAAACGGTAGAAAAGTTCTTGCACGTAGAAGAGCAAAAGGAAGAAAGAAAGTTAGTGTTTCTTCTGAACTAAGACATAAAAAATAATGTTGATATAATATTGATATTAGGGTGTTACTTTTTTTAAGTAACACCTTTTTTTATACCCAAGCGTATCCTAATTTTATAATAAAAGTAATATTTCTTAAAAATGCCAAAAAGAACATCGCTAAAATCTATTTTATTGATTGGCTCTGGTCCAATAGTCATTGGTCAAGCCTGTGAATTTGATTATTCAGGAACACAAGCACTAAGATCACTTAGAGAAGATGGGATTGAAACTATTTTAATAAATAGTAATCCTGCAACGATTATGACGGATCCTACAATGGCGGATCATGTGTATTTGAAGCCTTTAACAACAAAATCTATTGTTGAAATATTAAAGAATCACCCAAATATTGATGCTGTATTGCCTACTATGGGAGGGCAAACTGCACTTAACCTTTGTATTGAAGCTGATGAAAAAGGAATTTGGAAAGATTTTGGAATAGAGATTATTGGTGTAGATATAGAAGCAATTAATATTACAGAAGATAGAGAGAAGTTTAAAAACTTAATGGCAAAAATTGGTGTTCCAATGGCGCCACAAGCAACAGCTACCTCTTATTTAAAAGGAAAAGAAATTGCTCAAGAATTTGGTTTTCCTTTAGTAATTAGAGCATCGTTTACACTTGGTGGTGCTGGTGCTTCTTTTGTTTATAAACAAGAAGATTTTGATGATTTACTTAAGAGAGGATTAGAAGTTTCTCCTATTCATGAGGTAATGATTGATAAAGCCTTAATTGGTTGGAAAGAATACGAATTAGAATTATTAAGAGATAAAAACGATAATGTTGTTATCATTTGTACTATAGAAAATATGGATCCAATGGGGATTCATACTGGAGATTCTATCACCGTTGCACCTGCAATGACACTTTCGGATATTACTTTTCAGAAAATGCGTGATATGGCAATTCATATGATGAGGAGCATTGGTGATTTTGCTGGTGGATGTAATGTTCAGTTTGCAGTTAGTCCTGATGATAAAGAAGATATTATTGCAATAGAGATTAACCCAAGAGTTTCTAGGTCATCTGCATTGGCTTCTAAAGCTACTGGATATCCAATTGCTAAAGTGGCTTCTAAGCTTGCTATTGGTTATAATTTAGATGAATTAGACAACCAAATTACAAAATCTACATCTGCTTTATTTGAGCCTACTTTAGATTATGTAATTGTAAAAATACCACGTTGGAATTTCGATAAATTTGAAGGTTCTGATAGAACTTTAGGACTGCAGATGAAATCTGTAGGTGAAGTTATGGGAATAGGACGTTCTTTTCAAGAAGCATTGCATAAGGCCACTCAGTCTTTAGAGATTAAGAGAAACGGACTTGGTGCTGATGGAAAAGGATATAAAGACTATGATCAGATTATAAGCAAACTTACCTATGCAAGTTGGGACCGTGTTTTTGTAATTTATGATGCAATACAAATGGGGATTCCATTGAGTAGAATTCATGAGATTACTAAAATAGACATGTGGTTCTTAAAGCAATACGAAGAGTTGGTGGCTTTAGAAAGAGAGATTTCTACATTTACATTAGATACGTTACCAAAGGGATTATTGTTAGAAGCAAAACAAAAAGGATTTGCAGACAGACAAATAGCCCATATGATAAATTGTTTTGAAAGCGCAGTTTATGATAAAAGAGATGAGTTAGGTGTAAATAGAATTTTTAAATTGGTAGATACATGTGCTGCAGAGTTTAAAGCAATGACTCCTTATTATTATTCTACTTTTGAAGACGAAATTAAATATGCAGATGGTACAGTAACCATTGCTAATGAAAGTGTTGTTACCGATCGTAAGAAAGTGATTGTATTGGGTTCTGGACCTAATAGAATTGGTCAAGGTATTGAGTTTGATTACTGTTGTGTGCATGGCGTTTTGGCTGCAGCAGAATGTGGTTATGAAACCATTATGATTAACTGCAATCCTGAAACAGTATCTACAGATTTTGATACTGCCGATAAGTTGTATTTTGAGCCTGTTTTTTGGGAACATATTTATGATATTATCAGACATGAAAAACCTGAGGGTGTAATTGTGCAGCTAGGCGGGCAAACAGCTCTAAAGCTTGCAGAAAAATTAGAAAAATACGGAGTTAAAATATTAGGAACTAGCTTTGAAGCTTTGGATTTAGCTGAAGATAGAGGTAGTTTTTCTGATTTGCTAAAACGAAATAATATTCCTTATCCGGATTTTGGTGTAGCAGAAACTGCTGATGAAGCACTAGAATTGGCAGTAGAATTAAATTATCCAATACTAGTAAGACCTTCTTATGTGCTTGGTGGACAAGGAATGAAAATTGTAATTAATGACGAGGAGTTAGAGTCTCATGTGGTGGATTTATTGCATGGTATGCCTGGAAACAAATTGTTGTTAGATAATTATTTAGATGGAGCTATAGAAGCAGAAGCGGATGCTATTTGTGATGGTAAAGATGTGTATATCATTGGTATAATGGAGCATATAGAACCATGTGGTGTGCATTCAGGAGATTCTAATGCTACGTTGCCACCATTTAATCTTGGAGACTTGGTACTACAACAAATAAAAGACCATACCAGAAAGATTGCTTTAGAATTAAAAACGGTTGGATTGATAAATATTCAGTTCGCAATTAAAGACGAAAAGGTATATATTATTGAAGCAAACCCAAGAGCATCTAGAACCGTACCTTTTATTGCAAAAGCCTATGGAGAGCCATATGTAAACTATGCAACTAAAGTAATGCTAGGTGAAAAGAAGGTAAAAGATTTTGATTTTAAACCGCATTTAGACGGATATGCAATTAAGCAACCTGTGTTTTCTTTTGATAAGTTTCCTAATGTAAATAAGAATTTAGGACCTGAGATGAAAAGTACAGGAGAAAGCATTTTGTTTATAGACGATCTTAAAGATGATACTTTTTATGATTTGTATTCCCGAAGAAAAATGTACTTGAGTAAATAGTACAGTTTCTTTATAGAGATATAGTATTGATAATCCCTTAATAATTTATAATTATTAAGGGATTTTTACGTTTATTTGATTGTTGTTATCATAAAAATATGTTGAAGCAAGGTTCGTTAAATTTTAATCCAGTGTATGTAGATCCATTTTATGGAGGGCTAATGAATGCTAATTTCGTGCGAGAGGAAATAGTTTCTGATCCAATTATATTTTTGAAATCAGTAAAAAGATTAAGATTAAAATTAGCAAATAAAGAAATTCTAACATTGCTGAATGATAGTTGGAGACCATCTAAAGTTGGAGCTTGGGTAATTGGTTTATGTAGAATTAATGAGTTGAAAATACACTTAATAGAGTATTTGAATAATCAACCTATTTATTGTGAGCATGTGATAATAAATTTAGCATTATTTAACTCCGATGATGGGAACATAGGTATAAACAATTTTTTGTCAAATCAATTGAAGGTAATTCTAGATTACACCAAAAATGGGGAAGAATATAAAGCTATTGATGTTTTTGAGAGAAATTCTATTTTATGGGCATTTAAAGCTATTGAATACTTAGATTTAGTTAATTCTACAAGAAATTATAAGAAACTAATTAATTCGGATATTTGGAATGAGATAAAAAAAGAGTAGTATATAGGTTCAAAATTAAATTTTAGATTTCAAAGAGATTATAATGTGTTTCAAAAAGTAGAAAATTGTGATTTGGAATTTGAAGAGATAATGAGAGTGATTAAAAAATCAATAGATGAATATTAGGGGTGATTTTTTTTAAATAATTAAAACATGGAAATATTAAAATCAATAGATAAAGTTTTAGCTGCTTTTGGCAATGTTAGGGCTTTGGAGCGATTACATGTAGATACTTTCACGGAAGAAAAAATTAAAAATATTTCTGGTGTTAAAATTGCTGAGTCAAGAGATGGTCAGTTATGGGTTAAGTTTCAAGAGTTAAATGAGTTTTTGTTTATGAATGTGACCATTCTTAGCCATTTGGATTTGAAATCATCAGCTGGAGCAATATTGGTGTTTTTTACTAAGGATTATGAAATAGAAATTGATTCCGATGAAAATGATATTGAATCTAGTTTTTCAAATGTTTCTAATACCTGGATTACAGAAATTAGTTTTGTTATTAGTACTAAAGAGAAGGATATAATAAAAAGCATAAATTTTGAAGAATTGGAATATCACTTTAGAAGAAAAAAAATACACCTAAGAGCAATAAAAGCGTAGTGATTAGGGGTTGTGGAATCAAAGTATACTAAGTTAATCAGTACAAACTATTATACACAAGCCCAGTTATAATAGCAATTCCGAAACTGATGAGTGTGCCAATAAGGATGTATTCGGTAAGTCTGCGTTGTTTTGCGGCTTTAACATCGCTAAAACGTAGTACAGACTTCGCGGTAATTAAAAAACCTACGGCTTCCCAATGTTGTCCAATAATAAATAGAAAAACTAATAAACGTTCTAGTATACCGATGTAACTTCCTGCATTTTTAAGCGATTTGCTTCCTTTTACAATTTTTTTGATGTTCCATTTAGTAAAAAAAGTTTTAAGGATTATGGAAGTAGGCGTGGTTAAGAAAAAGACACAAGTAACAACTAAAAAGATATCTTGATTAAAAACATGTGCTATAGAACTTAAATTTTGAGTAGTTAAATACCAGATTAGTACAATCGTGAATAAATGTACTAGTTGATCAATAAAAAAGAGAATTCTTTTGTTTTTTTTGTTTTGAAACGAAACTTTTATACCATCAATAATTAGATGAGTTGCTCCAATTAATATTGCCAAGTACCATAAGTTGATATCCCAAAGGAGTAGAAAGACCAGGGCAGCATGAATAATTGCATGTAGGTATAACTTGCTTGATTTTAGTTTTTTTTCTTCTTTATCTGCAACCCAACTAGAAGGTTGTAATAAAAAATCTCCTAAGAAATGTGCCAAGAATAATTTTACAAGAATAATCATTTAAGTATGTTTTTTAGTTCGGCGACTTTTACTTTATACATTTCATTTAATGCTACAATTTCGTCATAACTTGCCCTTTTTAATCTTGTACTTACGGTGCTCTGTTTGATATTTAATAAAGCTCCCAATTTTTTTTGAGAAAGGCTGTTGTTTTTAAAACTAAGTCCAATAATATCTGCAGCAAGTGTACTCCAATTGTCCATAGCAATTAATGCTAGTCTAAAATACAGATTTAATTCGGTATTTATTTTTTCTGAAGATGTTTTTATGGCTAAAGATGTTTTATTCTTTTTGAGCTGTTCTAATGTTTCTCCTGAGGCAATAAAAACAGGCCCATTTGCTTCTGAAATATGTGTAGCATTGTAATTTTTGGTTCCAATGCCTATAGCCATCCTAACGTCCAATTTTTTTATTTTTTTGATGGCAGCTTTTATAGCAATTACAGCTTCTAGAGCTTTTGAGGCATCTGCAATTTCTAATTGAAAACTATCACCTCTATAAACTTCCCAATGTTTTGGCGAATTTCCGTACTGACTTAATGCTTCTTTTAAAGCAGAAAGCCATATTTCTGGCGTTTTTGTAGTTCTGGAGTTAATGATATCTCCTGTAATAATACTTGTCATACTACAAATATAGACAAAAACGTCAATATATCCATATATTGACGTTTTTGTCTATAATCTAATATATTGACGTTTTTGTGAATATATCGATGAATTGGTATTTGTATGGAATAAAAGGGATTTGCTATTAAAGGGAAATTTTAGCGTTTTGATCTTTTAGAAGAGTTAAATGTTCTTCAACTTTAAAAGTACTATCATTAAAATCATCTTTTCTAGATTTAGTCTGTTCATATCTTCTTATGCTTCTACTAAAACGTCTAATACTGTCTTCTGTATTTAGAATAATTCCAGGAATAGGCGCGCTAATTCCACTTTTGTCTTTAGCGACCATAGTAAAGTAAGAAGAATTGCAATGTTTTACTGCTCCAGTTTGGATGTTCTCAGATTCAACACGAACACCAACAACCATAGAAGTTCTACCTGTATAATTTATAGAGGCTTTAAGGGTAACTAGTTCTCCTACTTCAATTGGGTTTAAGAAATCTACTTTGTTTACGGAAGCAGTAACACAGTAGTTACCAGAGTGTTTAGATGCACAAGCAAAAGCAATCTGATCCATAAGGTTTAAGATATATCCCCCATGAATTTTACCACTAAAGTTAGAATGATTGGGTAGCATCAATTCGGTAATTGATAATCTGGAGTCAGTAATATTTTTGAATGTATTTTTCATGTATCTATATCTATTTTTATTAAATCGGTCACATGGTACATCCTTATTAGTCATCTCCTTGGGTGTAGAATCCTTTGTTAATGGATGTTTCATGTGTCTATATTTATTTTATCAAATCGGTCACATGGAACATCCTTATTAGTCACCTTTTTGGGTGTAGAGCCCTTTGTTAATGGATGTTTCATCGCTGTATATTTTATTGGTTATAAAAAACAGTTATTCTGTAACTTTATTGATTTTGTTGTGGGAAAACCATTTTGTCCTCTTCTACTTTGGTAATAAAATATCTAGTATCACCAAGCCAGTAGAACGTTTTGTAACGTTCAAAATAGGTGAGTTTTACACGCCTCCCTTGCAAACGTTGCAATTCTTTTATTACCTTTTTTTCTTTGTCTTCTACAGAAAAGCTAAATAACTGTGCATCAGAAATACCTTGACTAATTTCTCCTTCCCATGTTTTGGAAATAACACCTTTGTGTGTGAATTTTATAAGAATACCTGCTCTAATACCATCACTATAACTAGCGTAATGGATAAAAGCAAAATAAGCAGAAGTTATTAGTATAATTCCTAGAAGGATGAATGTTATAATTTTTTTCATTTGTTATGGTTGTAAATCTTGGCTTTCTGCTCTTTTAAGAATGTTTTCTGGAAGCGATTTTTTTGCTTTGGCACCCATTTTTTTTAATTTTTCGACACTGGTAATTAGATTTCCTCTACCGTCTACCAATTTGTTCATGGCATTAGAATAATCTTTTTTGGCATCGTCTATTTTTTTTCCAATTCCTGTAAGGTCCTTTACGAGTCCTTCAAATTTATCATAAAGTGCACCTGCTTGTCTAGCAATTTCTAAAGCATTTCGCTGTTGTTTTTCATTATTCCACATAGTATCTATGGTTCTTAATGTTGCTAAGAGTGTAGTAGGAGTAACAATAACAATATTTTTTTCAAAAGCTTTGTTATAGAGTGTGTTGTCTTGATTTAAAGCAATAGCAAAGGCGGGTTCTATAGGAATAAACATTAGCACAAAATCTGGAGATTCTATTTCGTAAAGATCTTCATATTTCTTTTCTGAAAGTTGCTCCACGTGTTTTCTTATTGATGCCAAATGTTCTTTAAGGTGTATGTCTCTACTATCAGATTCTTCGTTTACATAACGTTCATAGGCAGTTAATGAAACTTTAGAATCGACAATCATTTTTTTGTTGTCAGGAAGGTTGATAATTACATCTGGTAGTACTCTTGAATTGTCTTCCCGAGTAAAGTTTTTCTGTACATCATACTCTCGTCCTTTTTCTAATCCGCTTTTTTCCAATACGCGTTCCAATACCAATTCTCCCCAATTTCCTTGCATTTTACTGTCTCCTTTTAATGCTTTGGTAAGGTTTTCTGCTTCTTGGGTAATTTTTAGGTTTTGTTTTTGAAGGGTTTCTAACTGTGTTCTTAAAGCAGAATTGATATTGATATTTTCTTTTTGACTATCGTCTACTTTCTTTTCAAAGTCCTTTATTTTTTCTTGTAGTGGAGAAAGAATGTTTTTGATGCTTTCTTTGTTTTGCGTAGAGAATTTTTCGCTATTTTTTTCAAGGATTTTATTGGCAAGGTTTTCAAATTCGATGGTAAATTTTTCTTGAAGTTTTTCTACATCTTCTTTCTGTTCATTGTTTTTTTGCTGTAAGGTATCAATATCAGCTTCGTTTCTGGTAATCTGATTTCGAAGTTCTTCTTTTTCTACGCGAAGCCTTTCTTTTGCTGTAGCCTCGCCTTCTAACTGCGTTTTTGCAGCTTCATAATTTTTTTGCAATTGTAAAATTCGTTCATCTAGCGCACTCTGACTAGATTTGGTTTTGAGTTGCTGGATGTAGTTTCCTAGGAAATAACCAATGGCAAGGCCTAGTACAATTATGCTTAAGTAGATAAAAATGTCTGACATGTTTTTGATGTAGTATTCTTGGTAAAGATAAAATATTGTAGGAACTGTTAATCTATCTTTTTATTTTTTTTAGCCGTGATTGCAATGGCAGCTTTTTGGAGGAACGATAAAAACTATAATGGAAAGCGCGATTAGCTTCTAATTAATTTTAAAAACACCAGTAGTTTTATCAAAGGTGATAAGGTCTTTTGGGAAAAGAGTATCAAAATGGTTGTTGGCAATTAAGTTTTTTGGACTGTCTATTATTGCTTCTTCATTATTTAGAATAATGATTTTATCGCACAGTTGAATGGTTAGGCCAATTTCATGAGATGAAAATAGGATGGTTTTATTAGTCTCTTTGACCAGTTTCTGTAAAAGTTTTAGAATATATGCTTTGTGATACATGTCTAAATGTGTGGTGGGCTCGTCCAAAATAATCAAAGGTGTATCCTGAGCAAATGCCCTTGCAATCATTACTTTTTGCAATTGTCCATCGCTAAGTTCGTAACATTTTTTATAAACGATATCATTGATATTTGTCTGGGTAATGGCCTTATTGATACTATCGATATCGGTTTTGGAGAGGTTTCCTACCCAATTGGTATAGGGCTGTCTGCCCAATGCTACAAGTTCAAAAACAGTTAGGTTTTTTGAGGCAATGGGTTCTGTAAGGACAAGACTTAGGTTTGTGGCAAGTTCAAGTGCAGTGTAGTTTCCTAGTTTTTTTGCATTTATTTTAATGGTACCATCTAAAGCAGGTTGTACACCAGTAATAGTACGTAGAAAAGTGGATTTTCCTATTCCATTAGCTCCTATAAGCCCTATAAGTTCTCCTTGCTGCAATGCAATATTAATTGCAGAAGCAATAAGTGTTTCCTTTTTTTTACTGCGATAACCAATGCTTAAATTAGTTGTTTCTAGTACGGTATGTTTGTTTTCGTTTTTAATGGTGATTGCTTTGTTTTTTATAATTTAAAATGTCATTTTTCGTTTTCTCACCAATAGCCATATTACTACTGGTGCTCCAATAAGCGAAGTTATAGCATTAATTGGTAATGTATAATCGCTGGTTGGTAATTGTGCGATACTATCACAAATAAGCATAATAATTGCACCAATGATAAATACTGCAGGCAGTAGTGTTTTATGATTTGCGGTATTAAATAATTGTCGAGTCAAATGTGGTACTGCTAATCCAATAAAAGCAATAGGACCTGCAAATGCAGTTATGGTACCTGCCAATAGACTGGTAGCAATAATAATTAGATACCTGCTTCTTTTGATGTTTAGTCCTAGGCTTTTGGCATAGTTTTCTCCAAGCAATAAGGTGTTTAGCGCTTTTATTGAGAAAATACTGATGAATATACCTATGGAAAATACGGTAAATAGGATTAGCAATTCGTGCCAAGAAAGGTTACCTAAACTACCAAAGCCCCAAAAGATATATTGTTGTAGTTGCTCCGCAGAGCTAAAATATGATAATACACTTACTACTGCAGATGTAATGCTACCAAACATAAGTCCAATAATAAGTATAGCCATAGTGTCTTTTACTCTAGCTGCGGCAATCATAACGGCAGAAAGCACCAAAAAGCTACCTAAACTTGCTGCAATAACCAGACTCCATTTTGAAGCCAATAATCCGAGACCAAAAGCGCCAAAAAAAGAACCTCCTAAAATTATAAGTGCAACTCCTAGACTGGCTCCAGAACTGATACCAAGTACAAAAGGACCAGCGAGTGGGTTTCTGAATAGTGTTTGCATCAATAGTCCAGAAATTCCTAATCCTGAACCCACAATGATGGCAGTAAATGCTTTTGGTAAGCGATAATTAAGTATAATATATTGCCAGGATTCATTTGTGGTTTCTAAACCTAAGATGGCTTTTAAAACATCTTTAGTAGGAATACTTACAGAGCCTAAACTTATATTTGTGATAAAGCATAAGACTACTAATAAGCCAAGTATTATAAAAGTAAATAAGTATGTTTTTTTCTTTGGCAAACTATTCAAGTTTTTTAAAAAAGTGAGGTTGATAATCTTGTAATAATTCTGGGTGACATATTTTAATAATATCTTTAAGCACTAAATCTGGACGGGCAGTACCAAGCTCAAAATAGAGTACGCCTCCAGTTTTTCCTGTGGTATTGGCAAAAGAGTATACTTCTTTTGTTTTAAAGGCATTAAACTTTGTATAGTGCTGATTTGCTTCTTCTAGGGCCTTTCTATTTTTTTTATAACCAGGACTCAACCATAGGTCTGCTTTTGCGCCTTTATCAAATACAGCTTCAAAACTAAGTGCTAAGCTACCTTCGGTTTTGGTGTCTTTCCAAAGATAATTGGTGTTAGCGTCCTTTAAATACTGTGCTTCTGGGCTGCTTCCATTTGGTAAATACCATACGTCTTTGTGCATAGCTCCACTTAAGATACTAGGGATGTTGGTTGCCTTTGCAGCTATTTTTTTTGCATTATTGTAGTTTGTTTCAATGGTGTTAAAAATAACACTGGCTTCTTTGTCTTTATTATAGAGTACGCCAAAAAACTTGATCCATTCGGCTTTTGCAAGGGGAGAAGCTTCTATCCATTCTCCATTAAAAATAACAGGAATGCCTGCTTTAGCAATATTATTAAGAACTTTATGGTTTCCATCGATACCAAATCCAATAATAAGATCTGGTTGTAACTCTAATACTACTTCCGTATTAATTCCATTAGTTTTTCCTAGTTCTCGGATTTTATTATTATCGATTAATGCTCTTGTTTTTTCTGAGGAAATATAATCGGTTCCTGGAAAGCCAATAATGGTGTTTTCTTCTTCTAATAATTCTAGGCTAGGAATGTGTGTGGTAGATGTAGCAATTACTTTTTTTATAGGAATAGTAATAATAGCATCAAACTCATCTTTATTTAAAGTTATGGTTGCAGTATTTTCTTTTGGAATAAGGGCATAAGTATATGACTTTTCCGATTTTGGCCATGGTGTATTTATTTTTAAAACTTTATAAGAACCATTATCGGTAATCTCAAAACCTTTGGCATACTTTAAGTTGGTTGTGGAAGAAATGTTTTTTTCTGGAATGCCAGAAATGTTTTTTTCTTGTTTTTTTACTTCGTTTTTACAACCAATAAAAAATAATAATGTGCTTACGTATAATAGTTTAGAGATAGAATTCATGATGTGTTTTGGTCAAAGTGATGTATGCATTTAAAGGAAATGAATATTCAAAATTAGTAATATTAATAGGAGTGATACGATTTTAGCAGGAAAATATTTGAAAATGTATTTTATATAGCGTTGTTTTATAAAAAAATGGAGTTATGAATTTTGTGTGTTCTTGGAGTGGGGGTAAAGATAGTTGTTATGCTTTTTATAAAGCAAAAGAAGGAGGGTTAGCTCCTAAAGTTTTATTAAATGTAATGAATGAAAACGGAGATAAATCTAGATCGCATGGAATTTCTGTCGCTGTTTTAAATGCTCAGGCAAGTGCTATTGGATTACCAATACATTTTTTTAATAGTAGTTGGGAGTCTTATGAAGAAAAATATATTGATCATCTTCAACAATTGGAAAAAACATATCAATTTACATACGCGGTTTTTGGTGATATTGATATTGAAAGCCATAAACATTGGGAAGAAAAAGTATCAAATAAAGCGAGTTTAAAAGCGGTGTTGCCATTATGGAAACAAGAAAGAAAGGCGCTAGTTTTAGAAATGATAGCAAATGGTATTGAGGCAATTATAGTTTCTTGTAATGACCAATTGGGATCAGGTTTTTTGGGGAAAAAGATAACAGAAGAGTTGCTAGCTGATTTTGAGGACAAAGGGGTAGATGTTTGTGGTGAAAATGGTGAATACCACACACTTGTTGTAAATGCTCCTTTTTTTAATGCTCCGCTAGAAGTAAAACATGTAGCAAGTCTAAGAAATAATGATTATAATTTTGCGACAATAGAATTGGTTTAGATTTGTTACGATTGATTGAATCACTTTATAGTGTAAAACGTTGTTTTTGAATTATTTAAGGTATTGTTTTTTGAAATAACTTATTATTTTGAAAATTAATTAGGCTTTAGTATAAGATTGATAGTATATTTGCCGCGAATTATGGTTTTTAGTACTTGTTAAAAGTATTAAGATTAAAAGGGAATTCGGTAAAAAACCGAGGCTGTTCCCGCAACTGTAAGCTTTGTCTTTTTAGAAAAGATGATTTGTATAATTCTTTTTAGCCACTGCAATTTAGATATTGTGGGAAGGCAATACAAATACGCAAGCCAGGAGACCTGCCATGATTTTATAATTTATTATCAAACTTTCGGGATAAGAGTTTGGGTATGGATTCTTCATACTTTTTTCCGAGCTAATTAATTGAAAATTATGAAAAAAAGAGTAGTATCTTTTGGTGTATTATCATTAGCTTTTGCTAGTGTATTTGCACAAACAGAAGAAAAAAAAGTTACTGAACTTGATGAAGTTGTGGTTACAGATTCCCGATTTGCTTTAAAACGGGAGAATTCTGGTAAGACAGTGATTAAAGTTACGAGTAAAGAGATTGAAAAATATCAAGGAAGAACTTTAGCTGAATTAATTAATACAAAATCTGGTATTGAAATCAATGGAGGAAGAAGTGGTGCAGGACAAAACTTGGGGATTTACATTCGTGGGGGACGTAGCAGGCAAGTATTGGTTCTAATAGATGGTGTACAGGCGGCTGATGCTTCGTTAATTAATGGAGAGTACGATTTAAGATTATTAGATTTAAGTACTGTAAAATCTGTTGAAATTATTAAAGGAGCTGCTAGTACATTGTATGGTAGTGGTGCAGCAAGTGCTGTTATCAGTATAACTACAAAAAAAGGAGCTCAAGAAAGAATTGCTGCTAGTATTAATTCTAGTTTTGGAACCTACCAGACAGAAGATGATCAGAATTACAACATTGCTGCAATTAGCAATGCAGTAAATATTGGAGGAACATTAAATAAGTTTACTTATAATACCTCTTTTAATCATCAAAATGTTGATGGGTTTTCTGCAGCAAAATCAACTACAAACGAAAAAGATCCATTCAGTAATTTTGGGTATGGATTAAAACTAGGATATCAGTTTTCTGATGCTTTTAGTGTTGATGTATTTGGTAATATAACCAAGTTAAACTCTCATTATGATGGTGGTGCTTTTACAGATGCTGCTAATGTATTTATTAGTGAGCAAAAAAGAGCAGGATTATCATCTACCTACAAGTATAAAAACGGAAGCATTGTAGTAAATGCTGCATTTAGTGATTATAATAGGGAGGTTGAAGGTACTTATCCAAGCGAGAATGAGGCTAGTAATCTTGTTTTAGATGTATTTAATAAGTACAATTTTAATGATCAGTTTTATACTGTTATCGGTGTTAATTATATTGATAATAAAACTGAGTTTGCTAAAGAAGAAGAAAGTACAGTAGTAGATCCATATATAAATGCTGTATTTGTTTCTGATTTTGGATTTAACCTTAATGCGGGAGTTAGATTTAATAACCATAGTGAATATGGATCACATTTGACATATAGTGCTAATCCATCATATGTTATTAAAACAGATGCTAGTTATGTTAAGTTTTTTGGATCATATGCTACTTCATTCATTACACCTTCTTTATCTCAGCTTTTCGGAAACTTTGGGCCTAATCCAGATTTGGAGCCTGAAGAAAACACTACTATAGAAGGTGGTGTTTCATATAATGCTGGAAAGAAATTACGAGCATCTGTATTGTATTTTACAAGAGATGAGGATAATGTAATTGGTTATGGACAAGATGGCTATGCAAATATTGCAGATACAGCAAAATCTAATGGATTTGAAGTAGAAATTTCTTCTGAGTTTATAGAAAACTTAAACTTTAATATTAATTATACGTTTACAGAACGAAAAGATGAAAACCCTTTAAGAATACCAAAGCATAAAGTAAATCTTAATCTTGGTTATGACTTTTCTCAAAAGACATTTGCTTCTTTAGGTTTTCAGTATAATGCAGAGCGTTTAGCTAACGATTGGAGCACATGGCCAGCATCACAAGTAAACTTAGAATCATTTAGTCTAGTTAATTTGTACGCAAAACATGTAATATTACCTGGTAAATTAAATTTCTTTGTAGCTGTTGATAATCTTTTGAATGAAGAGTACGCAGAGTTGTATGGTTTCAATACTAAAGGAAGAAATATAAGAGCTGGTTTTCAGTTAAAGTTGTAAGCTAAGTTGTTTCAATATTTTGTACATAATGAAAAGAGGCTGTCTAAAAAGGCAGTCTCTTTTTTTTGTCTTTATTGAAAAGGATCGTAACTTTAGTTATGAGCCGAAAAGTAGTATGGAAGACCAATAATCAAGACCAACTGAGTCTGCTTCCGCCAAGTTATGATGATTTAGTACCGAATAATCATCCGGTACGTATAGTCAATTCTATTTTAGATCAGATTGATTTAAGTAGTTTAGAGCAAAGTTATAAAGGAGGTGGTACTTCTAGTTATCATCCAAAGGTTCTTTTGAAAATATTAATTTATGCTTACTTGCGTAATTTATATTCTTCTCGTAAGATAGAAGAGGCTCTAAGTGAAAATCTTCATTTTATGTGGTTGGCAGGCACTGCAAAACCAGACCATAATACCATTAGCAACTTTCGCTCTGGGAAGTTAAAACCACATTTTAAAAAGATTTTCAATCAAGTGGTGGTCTTATTAGCAGAACAAGGGTATTTAAGTTTGAAGGATATTTATGTAGATGGTACCAAGATAGAGGCTAATGCGAATCGTTATACTTTTGTGTGGGCAAAGAGTATAAAAACCTCACGTAATCGTATTGAAAAACAACTTAAAGAACTCTGGAACTATGTAGAGAAACTCTATCAGGATGAAGAACAACGTCCCAACACTCCAAACTTTGAAGCGATAGATCCCAATAAGGTATCAGATACTATAGATCAGATCAACGAAGCTTTGAAAGATAAGCCAGTTGATAAAAAAGTAAAACAAAAGCTGAACTATGCCAAAAAGAACTGGCCTAAGAATTTAGAGAAGTACAACAAGCAGGAACAGCAAATGGGAGGCAGAAACAGCATGAGTAAAACCGACCCTGATGCCACTTTTATGCGAATGAAAGATGATCATATGCAAAATGGTCAACTCAAGCCAGGGTATAATCTGCAAGCTGGCACTAATAATCAATTCATCGTTAACTACACTCTTGCCCAAACTACAGCAGACACTACAACACTGATAGACCATGTAGCTGAATTTATAGAAAGCTATGACCAAACTCCAGAACAACTTACTGCGGATGCAGGGTATGGTAGTGAAGAGAATTATGCAAACCTAGAGCGTAAAAATATTGAAGCCTTTGTAAAATACAATTACTTCCACAAAGAACAATTAGATGAAAAAAGAGGGAATTGCAAAAAACCTTTTACAGCTACAAAACTATATTACAACACAGATCAAGACTGTTATTACTGCCCAATGGGACAAGTGATGCAAAATATTGGGAGCTATCAAAAAGAAACTAAAACGGGATATTTACAAACCATAAATCGCTATCAGGCGAGCAATTGTTTAGGATGTCCTATGCGAGGAGCATGCCACAAAGCTAAGGGTAATAGAATTGTAGAGAGAAACCATAACTTAGTAAGACTTAAGGCAAAAGCAAAGCAAAAACTACTAAGCCAAGAGGGAATCGCACATCGTAAACAAAGATGCTGGGATGTAGAGGCTGTTTTTGGGAATATCAAACAGAATATGAACTTTAAGCGCTTCTTTTTAAGAGGTATCGATAAAGTTGAGACCGAAATAGGCCTAATAGCTATGGCTCACAACTTAAAAAAGGCAACAATAAGGGTTTAAGGCCTAACAACCTCTAATTAGTTCATCAACTTACAGCCCATTTAAAAATTAAACAAATTATAATCCTCAAAATAAACCAATATAAAAAGGCCGTCTAAATGTTTTTAGACAGCCTCTTTTTAGTTTTTGATGGTTTTACGAAAAGGAATTAAAACTGAATATCTTTGTCTAAATACATATTGTCTTTGGTAATGGTATGCATTTTAGAATTGCTAAGCGCTTCGTGTTTTATTTTGCTTGCTGTATGCTGAGTTTTTGCACTAATTCCCGTAATCATTGAAATTGCTTTAGCTAAAAAAGGCTCATTTTGTTCTCCTAATATGCCGTAATTTTCTAAACTTTCTATGAATTCCGTTTGAGGAACGAAACCAGCAGTATAGTCATAAAAACCAGCAGAATTTTCGTTTCTACCTACAAGAGGTTGTATTCCCCATTTGTTAAGCGGGTTTATATTGCCAACTCTATCTTGTTTGTATAAATAATTGTTTTGTGCGTCGTCTACAAAAGTAATCGAGAACTCGTTTTTACCAGTGGTAGTTGTACCAATAAGGTTAACAGTCATATATGGATTAAGTCCATTAATAACCAACTCACTGGCAGATGCAGATCTATTTGTTACTAAAACATAAACTCTAGAGAGGTTTAAGCTATTTAAAGCAGTATCATCATCTAGTTTGTCATCAAAATAATCTTCCAATTGGTTTGCACTCAATTGTGGTTGTATTTTAGAATTCCAACGCTGCTTTATATAAAGTTTACTTTTATCGGTACTATGTACCATACTTGCCAGTAAACGTGATGAATTTACTGATCCTCCTGGGTTATATCTAAAATCTAATACCAATTCTGTAGCACCATCAGTTTTAAATTGTGCAAAAGCATTATTAAGTTGAGTGTCATAATTGGCAGTAAAGCCATTATACATTAAGTATCCAATTTTAGTACCTCCAACATCAAATGTTTTGGCAATAAAAACAGGATTTTCAGAAAGACCTTCTTCTTTTGTTAGCGATATTTCTTTGCCATTATCACTAATAGTTCCTCCAGAAATACTAGCCATATTTAAAATATAGGTATCGCTATCTCCAAAAAGTAAATCTCTATAGTTGCTAACATTTAACGTAGTTCCATTAACAGCAGTAAAAATATCTCCTCTTTTAATGTCTTTAGTTGCAGCATTTGATCCAGGTACAATATAATTTACATAACCAAACACATCATCACTATTGCTAAATTTTGATAGTCCAAATTCTAAACCATTACTTTTAGAAACTCCTTGATGAGATTCTACTAATGTTTTATAGTCATCAGTTATATAGCTAAATCTATCCTCTGAATGTAATAACTCTTCTTTGAAGAATTTTTCTGGATCTGGAAATGTTTTTAAATAAGCATTATATTCTGTAGAAGTGGCAAATTTATCATCCGCTAAATTCGGAACACTAGCTTGCCAGAAATACCACTGATTTAAACTTTTCCAAATAAAATTTTGTACATCTAATTTTTCTTCAGCAATAATTGGATCTATGTCATCATCATCATCTTTGCAAGAAGTAAAAGAAATACTTAATGCTATAACAACTGTAAAAACAAATTTTTTATAATAATTAATTCTTTTCATAGTATATTGTTTGCTAGGTATAACGGGGATAATTACCATTATAATGGTTTTACATTTTCGACAAGATAAAATTTTTTTGTAACAAAAGCTAAACAGTTTCGTCTTCCTAGTATAACACCCTATTAAACGGATGTTTTAATTAACCATCAAAAAATGAAACAGGCAGAATTTTTAACCATAGTGATGCCATTTAAAGATAAGTTATATCGTTTGGCAAAACGACTCTTAGTTTCTAATGAAGAAGCTGAAGATGCAACACAAGAAGTGCTGATGAAGCTTTGGAGCAAGAGTGAAAAGATAAAAGAATATAAAAGTGTAGAAGCTTTTTCGATGATGATGACTAAAAATTATTGTTTGGATCGTTTAAAATCTAAACAAGCAAGTAATTTAAAGTTGGTTCATAGTAACTATACCGATGAGAATTCATCTTTACAAAAACAGGTAGAAACCTTAGACAGTTTAGATTGGGTACAGCGGATATTGACAAAATTACCAGAACAGCAAAAAATGGTATTGCAACTAAGAGATATAGAGCAATATAGTTTTGAAGAAATAGAAGAAGCTTTAGAAATGAATGCCACCGCAGTAAGAGTAGCATTATCTAGAGCAAGAAAAGCAGTAAGAGAAGAATTGATAAAAAAACATAGCTATGGAGTTAGTTAAAAAAATAGAAAACTTATTAGAAAAATATTTTGAAGCAACTACAACTGTTGCTGAAGAAAATGAATTAAGAACATATTTTTCGCAAGACAATGTGGCGCCACATTTGCAAGAATATAAACCAATGTTCGCTTATTTTTCTATAGCCAAAGAAGAACGGTCTACGCAAAACGTTCCATTAAAAACTAAAAGGGTAACCTATAAATGGATTTCTGTTGCAGCTGCAGCGGTTCTAGTATTTGGCTTGTATTTTGGTAATAATTATAAAAATCAAAAAGAAAGAGATCAAGAAAAAGCTTTATTTGCCTATCAAGAAACAAAAAAAGCATTAGATCTTTTGGCTAGTAATTTCGGGAAAGGAACCGAAAAAATAGCCTACCTAAATCAGTTCGAAGCAACTAAACAAAAAATTTATAAAAAATAATAACTTAAGAAATCATGAAAAAATTAATATTAGTATTTGCCGTAGCCTTAGTATCATCTGTAGGATTTTCACAATCCATATTCGATAAATTTGAAGAATTAGATGACGTATCTACCGTTGTAGTTAATAAAAACATGTTTAAGCTTTTAGCTAAACTAGATGTAGATGTAGATGATCCAGAGGCAAAAGATTTTATGGATATTGCTACAAGCATTACAGGATTAAGAGTTTTTGCAACAGAAAACAAAGGTATCGCTGCAGATATGAAAGCTACTGTTAGTAAATACCTTAAAAAATCATCGTTATCAGAATTAATGCGAGTTAAGGATAAAGATGTAAACATTAAGTTTTATATTAAAGAAGGACGTAATGAAGATCATGTAAGCGAACTGTTAATGTTCGTATCTGGATTAAACAATAAAAATCTAAATGTTGACGGAAGAAAAATAGAAACAGTATTGTTGACACTTACTGGTGATATTGACCTTAATAAAATAAGTTCATTAACAAACAAAATGAATCTTCCAAAAGAATTAAATAAAGTAAAAAAAGGAAGTAAGTAATATAATAAGTGCAGCACTGTCTAGTTATAGGCAGTGCTGCTTTTTTAATTTCATCAATCAAAATCAATCAATAAAACCATCGTTATGAATACCGTTATTAATAAAATTATATTTCTTGTTATCGTATTAATTTGTGTCTTTTCTTGTACCAACAAGCAAAGCTTGCAGCAATATTATATTGCAAGTGCTGAGGATTCAAATTTTATAGCTATAGATGTTCCTGCAAATATTTTGAATCTTAAAGAAAATGAGATGACAGATAAGCAACAGGAAATGCTTGCGACTTTTAAGAAGATTAATTTTATAGCTTTTAAGAAAACTGAAGTTAATGAAGCAGCATATGAAGTAGAAAAGGTGAAAATAAAGGAAGTACTTAAAGGTGGTGCTTATAAAGATTTAATGCGATTAAATATTGGATCAACTAGAGGAATGGTTAAGTATTTAGGAGATGATGATGCTATAGATGAAATAGTTATCTATGGTAAAGATGATAAATATGGTTTTGCAGTAGTTAGGGTTCTCGGGAAAAAAATGAATCCGGCTTATATAATGCAATTTATGCAAGAACTTGAAAAATCTGATAGTGGATTTGGCGATCTTAGTCAGTTAGAAGACTTGTTTAAAGGGTAGTAACTACCCAAATATATTACCAAGCATTTTGTTTGGTGTACGATCAATTAGTGATAATAAATGGTTAAAAGCTCACAGAAATGTGGGCTTTTTTTATAGACGAATACCATTCAACGATTAATAATGTCGTTTCGTCTATTCGTAATTTTTTTTAAGAGAGATTAAAACACTGCTTTTATAGCTTCGCTTAAATTAAAATATTATTCTGTTTAGTGAGCAGAAGTACTGAAAAATATTTTTTTTTGATTGGTTAGAGTTTGAGGGTTATTCGAAAGAACAACCCTCAAATTATTTTTAACCTTTTGTAATTGCTATTAAATTCCAGTATAGTTGCTAGGCGTTATTTGTTTTAGCTCTGCTTTTATAACATCAGAAACTTCTAGTGTATCGATAAAATTAGCTATAGAGGCTTGATTTATTTTATCATTAGTTCTGGTTAAGCCTTTAAGAGCTTCATATGGATTAGGATAGCCTTCTCTTCTTAATATGGTTTGGATTGCCTCTGCAACAACAGCCCAGTTGTTTTCAAGATCATTCTCAAAAGCTTTTTTATTCAACAAAAGCTTATTTAATCCTTTTAATGTTGACTGAAAAGCAATAAGGGTATGTCCAAAAGGAACACCTACATTTCTAAGTACAGTACTATCTGTTAAATCTCTTTGCATACGAGATATTGGAAGTTTAGCAGATAAGTGTTCAAAAATGGCATTTGCTATTCCTAGGTTTCCTTCTGAGTTTTCAAAATCAATAGGATTTACTTTATGTGGCATAGCAGAAGAACCAACTTCACCAGCTTTTATTTTTTGCATAAAATAGCCCATAGAAACATAAGTCCACATGTCTCTATTAAGGTCAATTATAATAGTATTAATTCTTTTGAGATTATCAAATAAAGCAGCCATATGATCATAATGCTCAATTTGAGTAGTAGGAAATGAATGTTGTAGGCTTAGTTTTTCTTGAACAAATTTAGACCCAAAAGCTTTCCAATCAATATTAGGGTAAGCAACTTTATGGGCATTAAAATTTCCTGTAGCTCCACCAAATTTTGCTGCAGAAGGAATATCGTTTAATAAATTAAACTGTTCTTCTAGACGCACCACAAAAACCGCTATTTCTTTTCCCAAACGTGTAGGAGAAGCTGGTTGTCCATGTGTTCTTGCAAGCATAGGAATATCTGTCCATTCTGTAGCTAGTTCTTTAAGCTTATTAAGTACACTTTGGTATTGTCCAATATAGACATCGCCAATAGCTTCTTTTATAGAAAGAGGCACTGCTGTATTGTTAATGTCTTGTGATGTTAATCCAAAATGGATAAACTCCTTGTATTGTTGTAATCCTAAAGCATCAAACTTATCTTTAATAAAGTATTCTACAGCTTTAACATCATGATTTGTTACTTTTTCGGTTTCTTTAATAGCTAAGGCATCTTCTTGACTAAAGTTTTTATAGATGGCTCTAAGCTCAGAAAAAAGAGCAGTATCAAAACTTTCTAGCTGTGGTAATGGAATTTCACATAAGGCAATAAAATATTCGATTTCTACTAAAACTCTATATTTTATAAGAGCCTCTTCGGAAAAATAAGCTGATAATGATGATGTTTTACTTCTGTATCGTCCATCTATTGGTGAAACAGCATTTAAAGGATTTAAGTTCATTGTGCTTGGTTTTAAAGGCATCAAAGATACCTCTCTAATGCTAAATTAAGCACTCTTTTTATAGTTTTTTTAGAATTTGTCTAGCTCTAGCTCTATAGGCAGCAGTATGTCTGTTAATGTCCCTTTCGAGAGTAGCTTTTAATGGAGCATTTATCCAATCTTGTGTGCTGCTAATAAGAAATAACGAACGCATAGCATAGGCTTTTGTGGCTACCTTAGCATCACTTATTAACCAGTCAAAAGATAATACTGCAATTTCAGTAAGGTGCTTCCTTAGAATATTATTTCTTAGGTACAAATCTCTTTTATAAAAATAGCTTTCTACAATAAGTAAACAAATTTTAGATATAGGACGCATCGCAGAATCGTTTTCTAATTTGTCAGCTTTTTTTAAAAAATACTTGATTTCGGGAACAAACCAATTGAGTTGTTCTTTAGCAACAAATTCCAATATCCAACAGGCTCTTATAGAAAGAGGTTCTTTGGTTTTAAAAGCAATCTGCATTAAAGGTTTAAGCAAAGCTTTGTTATCTAATATAAATACTGCCATTTCTTGACGCTTTATCCGCGTAGCATCTACATAATCTAGTTTTTTAAGAAGCTCTTTTTTAGTCACAATAGTTGTTGTTTTATATGTTCTATTGCACTCGGAATACCTATAGTTGCCTTTTCTGCAAAAACAATAAGGTCTGGATGTTCGTTAGTATTTATACTTGGTTTTGGATCGACAAAATAGGTGCTAGCTTCATTTTTTGCATAGTGAATCAGGCTTGCAGCCGGATATACTTGCATAGAAGTACCTACAATAATAATAATATCAGCTTCAGCAACAAGTAAGGCTGCTTTTTCTAATAGAGGCACATCTTCTCCAAACCAAACTATATGTGGTCTTAATTGGTGCTTGTTTTCGCATAAATCTCCAGTATTAAGGTCTCTTGCCCAATCATAGACTAATTCTTTGTTTTTTGTGCTTCTAACCTTTAATAACTCACCATGTAAATGCGTTACATTTTTACTTCCAGCTACCTCATGTAGGTTGTCTACATTTTGTGTAATTATAGCTACATCAAAATAAGGTTCTAAACTAGCAATTGCTCTATGTGCATTATTGGGTTTAACACGTTGTAATTGCTGTCTTCTTTTGTTATAAAAATCGAGCACCAACTCCTGATTGGCATTCCATCCCTGTGGCGAAGCAACTTCCATGATATCATGTCCTTCCCATAAACCATCAGCATCTCTAAACGTTTTTATTCCGCTTTCTGCACTAATGCCTGCACCACTAAGAACTACTAATTTTTTCTTTATCATGATAATAACATATATATTTGGAGAAAAGAGCTTTAAAACAATGAATGAACATTTAAAGTTATTGGATTATTTAGAACAAATTCTTACTCCAGAACGTAAAGTACGATTTTTAGAGATTCTATCAAAACGAACTAAGCATTTAACTATAGCTGTAGAAGATGTATACCAAAGACATAATGCAAGTGCATTGCTGAGAAGTTGTGATATTTTTGGGGTTCAGGAGGCTCATATTATAGAATTTACAAATGAACATTCTTTAGATAAAAACATTGCCATGGGAGCAGAGCAGTGGGTAGATGTTCATAATTATAACACAACAACCGAGTGTATAGATAGTCTAAAAGCAAATGGATACCAAATAATTGCAACCACTCCTAATAATGATTCCTGTATGGTGCACGATTTTGATATCACAAAAAAATCCGCATTATTTTTTGGAACGGAACTTACAGGGCTTTCAAATGAGGTTATTACAAAAGCCGATGGCTATTTAAAAATTCCAATGGTTGGTTTTACACAAAGCCTTAATGTATCGGTATCTGCAGCAATCATATTACAAACACTAGCTACTAAAGTTAGAGATAGCACTGTAGATTGGCAATTGTCCGAAGATGAAATTATTGAAAAAAGAGTGGATTGGACAAAAAAATCAATTCAAAGTATAGATGCAGTGATGCGTAGATACGAAGAGATCAATAAATAGTTTTGTATATTTAAGGTATAACTAAATCAAAAACTATCATGGGAATACTTGTTTATGTACTGCTTAGTATTGTTGGAATAATAGCGATATTGGCTATAATTGCACCAAAATCATATGATGTATTTAGAGCTGTAGAGGTTGATAAACCCAAAGCAGAAATTTTTGAATATTTACGATTGTTAAAAAATCAAGATAACTGGTCTCCTTGGGCAGAAAAAGATCCAAGCATGAAAAAAGAATTTGTAGGTACAGATGGAGAATCTGGTTTTATTAGTAAATGGACAGGGAATAAAGAAGTTGGAGAAGGAGAGCAAGAACTCAAAAAAATAGTGACAAACGAACGTATTGAGTCTGAACTGCGTTTTTTTAAACCTTTTAAATCTCAATCCGATGCCTATTTACAATTAGAAGCTGTTTCAGAAGATAAAACAAAAGTAATTTGGGGTTTTTCTGGAAATAATAAATTTCCAATAAGCATTATGATGCTTTTTATGAATATGGATAAAAATGTTGGTAAAGATTTTGAATCTGGTTTATCTAAATTAAAAGGAATACTAGAAAACTAGTTTTTGTATGAAATCATTATTTATAACACTTTATAATCCTAAAAAAGGCTTAGCTCTTATTGATAATGAGTATGAAGATGTTTTATTAAGAAAGTACTTTATAGTCTTAATAGTTTATATAGTTGCGGGCTTTATTGTCAATAATAATGTTTATAAAGATGAAAAAAGCTTTGCAGTGATACTGTTACATTTGTTTGTAACAATATGCTTTTTGGCTTTAGTAGGGATGGTTCTAAGTTATATCCTATTAAAAATAGGGAAATGGGTTGGAGGTAAAGCTAGTTATATAGAAGTTTTATCAGTTTTAACATGCTCTTTGTTTCCTTTACTGATTACTTTTACTGTTGTTAGCGTATTTATAAATACTGATATTGTTACTATTGAATACGGTAATTTGTATTTAAGGAATTGTATTTTGTTTTTTAGTTATTTTTTACATGTTAGAATTGCTTTTATAGGCTTAAAAAAGTTTAATAATTTTGATTTTAAAAGGGGGGTAATAACAATGTTACCAATATTAATGTATACCATAATTTATTTGATTGTAATTGTGTAAAAGATAGTTTAAGTTTTAATATGTGATTCGTATTAAATTTATGATTTTTGTACATGCGAAAAATAAAAATGATTTGGGACTTTAGAGGTCCAGCTGCTGAACAAACAGCAAAACATCACGTAATACATCTTAAAGAATATATAGTTACTGAAGAATTGCCTTATAAAGATCTAGTGGAAAGTAAGGTTATTTCTGATATGCAAAGTGTAGCTTATATGATAGTTGATGAGAAAGATGTTGCTGTTACTAGAGCTGCGCTTAAACCGCATCGTGGTGAGGTTTATGAGGGTGGAGGCTTATGACTTGATTATCAGTAGCATAGAAGAATAATGACAAAAAAACAAAAGAAACTATATTATAAGGTAATTTTCTTAGTTGGATTGATAGCAATTTCTTGGGAAATAAGAATTTACCGACAGACAATTATTGACATTAAAGTTCTCTTTGGAATTATTTTTATTATTGGTTTTTTAACAATGTTTCTTACTTTAAAGGATTTTAAAAAACTGTTTAAATATTCCAAAAAAACTTCTTTGTATTTTTATGCTTTTATTCAAAGTATAGTAAGTTGGGGTTTTTTAGCATGTTCAATTTTTATGTTTACGAATTATTATTTGAAATCAGAAGGGGTAAAGAAACAAACGTTTAAAATTGTAGAACGTTCTTCTCTTTCAGGTGGCAGGCGAAATAGAGATGAAAGGAAGCCTATGTTTAAAATTATGTACGAGGGTGAGTTAAAAGAATTAATATTCACTCATAAATATTATGAAAAAATGGAGTCATATAAAAATATTGAACTCATTGTAAAAAAAGGTTTCTTGGGATATGATTTGTTGATTGATCAAAAACTAAAATAGGCTTTTCTATCTTGATTATTATCTTCGTATTTAATTTAATCCTGCTAAAATGAAAATCCCTAAGACACCTGATGAATTTAAAGAAGAACTTTATACTTCAATTGACTTGATGAATAAAATTGGAGATTTAAGAGTTCGGCAATTTATGAGGATTTTGGATAAGGTTTCTGATGATATTATTGTAGAGGGAGCTGTAGCTATAATATCAAAAAGCAGGAATGAATCTCTTTATGTTGATCAAAAATATGCAGGAATAATTTTAGAGAAAGTTAAGCCAAAAACTGATATGGAACTAATTCAGATTTTGGGGAAAACTGTTGGGAATTGGAATAAAAGTGTTCAGGAATTTCCTTTTTGGTTAAGAGATAATTTTGGAGAGGAAATGATGAAATGTAAATTATCTGAATTTAAATCTCAAAATTTATCAGAAATTGAAAAAGATAAGTTGAAAACCATGAAATGGTGGTTAAAACTGTAAAGACGAATTGATTATGTTTTTTAGGGTTCTATTGTGTGATAGTTGTAAAACTAAAAAAGTAAATACTTCCTAGCCCCGATAGCAATGGCAGCTTTTGTGAGGTACGAGCAAAACTATAATGGATAGCGGGTAATAGCTCCAAAAAGAAAAAGCATCAATAAACAAAATGTTACTCTTGTTATCGATGCCTTTTTATAATTAGTTTCTAGTAATTTGGTGATAAACACTAGAAATTTATAGTTATCTACTGTAATTAGGAGCTTCCTTGGTAATGGTTACATCATGCGGGTGACTTTCTTTAATACCACTAGCGGTAATTTTTACAAAACGCCCATTTTCTTTAAGCGTTGCTATATCTTTAGTTCCACTATAGCCCATTCCTGCTCTAAGCCCACCAATAAACTGGTGTATGCTTTCGTAAAGATCTCCTTTATAAGGAACTCTTCCGACGATACCTTCTGGAACTAGTTTCTTTAAATCATCTTCTACGTCCTGAAAATAACGATCCTTACTTCCTTTTTTCATGGCTTCTACACTTCCCATACCACGGTAAGATTTAAACTTTCTTCCTTCGTAGATAATGGTTTCTCCAGGAGATTCTTTGGTACCAGCTAATAAAGATCCTAACATTACAGAATCGGCACCAGCAGCAATAGCTTTTGGGATATCGCCAGTATATCTAATACCTCCATCTGCAATTACAGGAACACCACTACCTTTTATGGCAGCAGCAACTTCTAGTACAGCAGAAAACTGAGGAAATCCAACTCCTGCAACAACTCTAGTAGTACATATAGATCCTGGCCCAATACCTACTTTAACAGCATCAGCACCAGCTTCAACCAAGTACTTTGCAGCCTCAGCAGTAGCAATATTACCAACAACAACATCTAAATTTGGAAATTCCGCTTTTACACTTTTTAGCACTTCAACTACACCTTTGGTATGTCCATGTGCAGTATCAATAATAATAGCATCTACTTCTGCATTTACAAGTGCCCTTGCTCTATCTATAGCATCACCAGTAACACCAATTGCAGCAGCAACTCTAAGTCTTCCATACTTGTCTTTATTGGCAAATGGTTTTAGCGTAAGTTTTGTAATATCTCTAAAAGTAATTAATCCAACAAGCTTATTGTCTACCGTAACTACTGGTAGTTTTTCAATTTTATATTCTTGCAATATAACTTCAGCATCTTTTAATGAGGTACCCTCGGCAGTAGTAATTAAGTTTTCGCTTGTCATTACTTCTACAATAGCACGTTCGTTATTTTTTTCAAATCGCAAATCTCTATTGGTAACAATTCCTTTTAATAACCCATCAGCATCAATTACAGGAATTCCTCCAATGCTATGTTCCCTCATATTATCTTTAGCATCCTTTACAGTAGCAGATAATGGAAGGGTTACGGGGTCTATAATCATACCGCTTTCTGCACGTTTTACTTTTCTAACTTTCTGAGCCTGTTGCTCGGCAGTCATATTTTTATGTAAAACTCCAATTCCACCTTCTCTAGCAATAGCAATTGCCATTTTACTTTCTGTAACAGTATCCATTGCGGCAGATACTATAGGAACATTTAGCGTAATATTTTTGGTGAATTTTGTTGTAATGCTAACTTCTCTTGGAAGTATTTCGGAATATGCAGGTACTAATAATACGTCATCGTATGTAAGACCTTCTCCTAAAATTTTGTTTGTGTGAGCTATCATGGCAATTAAGGATTAATTGCATGCAAATATAGAACATTTAAATTGATTGATACTAACGAACTTAGAATTTAAGATTATGAAAGAGAATAAAGTTAAGTTTTATAATGTTATCGTACTTATTATAATGCTTTATTGAGTTTGTAATCATTATGGGCTGTCCCTCCATTGCATTCGGGTCAGGCTTTCGGCAGTCGCTTTTACCTGAAAAAGGTAAAGAGCTTCAACAAATGCCTCAATCCTTCATCCGGAAATTAAAGTAAAAAAGTTAAAGAGCGAATAAGAAATAAGTAAAAAAGTAAAAAAAAGTTATGAAATGAAGAGGAAATAAGTTAAAAAAATGAAAAGCGGGAATAACTTAAAAGTGATAAGAAAATTGACCTGTAGACACAATATAGTTAAGCATTGTTAAAGAACTATTAAGTGGTTTTATTACATCGGTTTGGTATTTTAGAAGGACAATCTGAATATAATTTCACTTTTATAAGAGTAAGTAAAAATTACTTTCTGAAGGAAATATAACAATAATATATTATAGTTTTAGAAGGTTTGCTCAGTTACCTCATTAATCTAGTTATAAACCTAAGCAATAAGTTTTAATTTGTGCTTTTTATAGTAAAATAAGCGATATTTTTATTTGTTTTTTAATGTTATATTCTTAAAATAATAACAATATATTCATTTCTCTTTAGTACTTTTAATTGAATTATGGAGCCTTTCAATGAAGTAGAGTACTAATTAATACACTAGAGTTGTTCTAGAAGCTCCAGCTGAATGTATGTGTAGAATGATGCATCAAAGTCAAAAAATAACAGAAAATATAGCAGAAAAGATGGTTTTAACTGGCGGTCTTGCTATAGGCTCAAAAAGAGGTTTGATACGTTCCATCCCATTGGGTTCCTGTATTGCTTTTATAGCTTATGATAAAACAACAAAAACTGGAAATCTTGCACATATAATGTTGCCTGGTAAATCACCAAAAGTAAATAAAGAAGATGAAAACAAATATGCTAAAAATGCCATAGTAAATCTATTATTTGAGATAAGTGAACAGGGTGCTGTAATTACAAACATTGAATTTTGTTTTGTTGGCGGGGCAAATGTGCTGAGAAAAGAGAATGACACGGTGGCCGATGATCTTATTAATAGTGTCTTTTGAAATTGTTAATAATAAAAGGCTAAATCTAAAAAAAAAACCTCGATAGGTGGATGTGAAAGATAAACTGCAACATTAAATTTAGCTTTAGGAATTGTAAGCTTTACTATTGGTGATGGTAAAGAAAAAGAATTGCACCACTTTTCTACCATAAAAATATAAGAAGGTTAGTATATGAAACAGCCATTTATAAAGACTTCTGCAGCCAATTAGATGACTAATAGAGATGTAGCCTGTGACCAATTAATAAAATAATATTGACACATGAACAAATATGGCAAGGATTTCGTCATCGAAGGCAACTGTAGGTAAATGACCATAAGCGAACAGCATGTAACCGTTAAAAAACAATAAGGATAGACATGAATAATATTAATAAAGCTATAAGACAATTTTTTACCGTATTTCATGAGATGTTTGGTAAAAGAGAATCTAGAGTAAAATACCCGATGCGCCTTATTATTTTTGCGAGTGTATTTACCTTAATTATTTTGCCTATTTCTTTTTATTTAAGCTGGGATTCTTATAAAAATGTAAAAGAAGAAATAAAGAAAACCATTCATATTTCTGAGCTTATAGGAAGCATCCTTCATTATGACGAAGTGTTAACAATGTCTGCTTATATGGCTTCTACTACGGGAGATGTCTTTTGGGAAGAGCGATATTATAAATATGCAAGCGAACGTGATACCATCCTTAAACAACTTATTGTTATAGATCAAGAATCGTTCACAGGCAAATCTACTGATAAAATCGATGTCGCTAGCATTAAGCTTGAAAAGATTGAAGTACAGGTCTTTAAATCCGTTAATGTAGGTGATTTAGGAAAAGCCAAAGAACTTTTAGCCAGCAAAACATACAAACGAGAGAAAGCTATTTACAAGAAAGGATTATTGGAAATAAATGAAAATCATAAGTTGGAGTCTGAAAAGCCAATCAAACAGGTTTATAGTTATCTCTGGTTTTTGATTGCGACTTCCTTCTTAACTATAATCACTTGGCTGGTTAGTTACCATAAATATAATACGTTAATCAACAGCAATCAAGTGTTAACTGCCACAGAACAACAACTACGAGCAACCATTCAGCAATTAACTGCCACGGAGCAGCAATTATTAGCTGCAAATCAACAAATGGAAGCTAAAAACCTGCAATTAATAGCAAGTGAACGAAAGTTTTCTGCCTTTATGGATGATTTTCCAGGGAGTGTTTATATCAAGGATGAAAATCTTAATTTAATCTATGCTAATAAATTTTCGGAGAAGTTTCATATAAAAAACTGGAAAGGAAAACATCCGTCCGAGCTGTTTTCGCCAGAAATTGCGAAACAAGTAATTAGCAGTGATAAAAAAGCATTAAGGGAAGGTAGTATGAGATATGAAGAAGAGCTACCTTATAAAAATGGTGACCTAAGGCATTTATTAGCAAATAAATTTTCATTTACACTACCCAATAATAAAAAATGTATTGGTGGGTTTTCAATAGATGTAACCAAACATAAAATAGCTGAAGATGCTTTAAAAGAAAGTGAAAAGAATCTTCGAATGGTTTTTGATGCAGCCCAAAACGTTGCTTTTATAAGAACAGACTTGAATGGAGCGAAAACAAAGATTGTGGAATTTAGCCCAGGAGCTGAAAATATGTTTGACTATAGTCGCGAAGAAATCATAGGCAAATCTATTTCTATTTTGCATACTCCTGAGAATATAAAGAGGTACCCTGACATGATAAAGACTGTTGGCACTAACAAAAATGGATATTCAGGTGAAGTTGATGTGGTTAGAAAATCAGGTGAGCTATTCCCCATTTTTTTTACCCTCTATCCTATATTTGATAAAAACAATATACTTTGTGGCACACTGGGAGTAAGTGTTGACGCAACCGAACTTAAAAAAACAGAAAAGGCACTTAAAGAGAGTGAGACTATGCTACGACAAGTAATAGACCTTGTTCCACACTTTATTTTTGCTAAAGATGAAGATAGTAAGTTTTTAATTGCTAATAAGGCTATTGCAGATTTTTATGGTATACCAATGGATGAGGTAATCGGTAAATCTGTTATGGACTTAGTTGCAAATAAAGAAGAAGCAAAGAAATTTATGTCAGATGATAAGGAAGTTATCCGCTCAGGAAAGAGAAAGTATCTTGATGAGCAAATTACGGATTCAAAAGGAAATATTAGCTTTTTGGAAACCATTAAAATTCCTTTCGAAACTATATTAACCGAAAAACGTGCGATTCTTGGTGCTGCAGTCGATATAACGGAGCGTAAACTTGCAGAAATGGCTCTAATTAGGGCTAAAGAAAAAGCAGAAGAAAGTGACCGTTTAAAAACTGCATTCTTATCAAATATAAGTCACGAAATACGCACTCCGATGAATGGTATTTTAGGGTTTACTTATTTGCTAAAAAACTCACAACTTACTGGAACTGAAAAAGAGGAGTACATTAAAATTATTGAAGTTAGTGGTAATCGTTTACTGAACACTATTAATGATATTGTTGATATTTCGAGAATCGAAGCAGGACAAGTTAGAGTAGAAAAAGATAAAGTGTCGGTAAATAAGATACTTGAGGAACATTTTGTTGTTTTTAACAGCGAAGCTAAAGAAAAAGGACTTGTTTTAAACTATAAGCCCTCACTTCCTGATAATGCTGCAAATATAATTACCGATAAACATAAGTTGCAGGGCATACTTACAAACCTTATAAAAAACGCAATTAAATTTACCGAACAAGGGATTGTTAGTTTTGGTTGCGATATTAAAAAAGAAAATGATTTTGATGTATTGGAGTTCTATGTAAAAGATACAGGAGTTGGCATACCAGCAGATAGAATAGAAGCTGTTTTTAACCGTTTTGAGCAAGCCGATATTGAGGATACAAGAGTTTTTGAAGGTTCAGGTTTAGGACTCTCAATTTCTATGTCTTATGTTGAAATGCTAGATGGAAAAATTCGAGTGTCTTCTAAGGAAGGATTAGGCTCTACCTTCGTCTTTAGTATTCCGTATGTAGCGCAAATTAGTAACGAGATTATATAATGACAAATGAGAATTATGGTTTATTAAGGATTTATTGATTCAACACCTATATCTTAATACTTTGAACTCATTACTCAATACTTTTCAGATCAAAGTTTAGGGCAACTTTTACAGTTGGTTTTTCCTTTTTTCTTAAATTTTTTACAGCACTTTTTTTTTGTTTTTCGATCACAACTTAAAACAGCGCAGTCGCTCATGATTATAGTGCAAGGAGTAATAGGAAATTGTAAAACGGGTGACTTCATTTATTTATACTAAATCTTAATAAAGCAAAAGTACAAAAAAAGATTCCCAAAAAAGGAATCTTTTTAAAATACTATTAATATGAGTCGCATTGATATAACTTTACGAATATCAGCGGTATATTGTTATTATATGCCTGTGGTTTATTAGACTTGATCTGGCTTACTTTGTGAAGCAGCAATCTCATTAATATCTCTGTCAAACAAATAATGACCAGATTTATCATCACCAATAATATTAAGTTTATCTAGCAGTGTTCTGGCCATTGCTTCTTCTTCTAGTTGCTCTGCAACATACCATTGCATAAAATTATGTACATTATAATCTTTGTTTTGTAAACACTCATAAATAATGGTGTTGATATGCAACGTTACCGATTCTTCACTTTCTAAAAATGTTTCAAAAAGTTCGTGTAAATTATTAAAATCAGCTTTTGGTTTTTCTAAGGAAGGAATTATGGCTTTTCCATTTCTTTCATTAATAAATTTCACCAATTTGGTCATATGCAAACGTTCTTCTTCAGATTGTGTATAAAAGAAGGTAGCAATTCCGTTAAAACCATTAAGATCTGCCCAGCATGCCATAGCTAAGTATTGCATAGAAGCTGAAGCTTCATATTTTATTTGAGTATTAAGTAATTTCTCTATTGCTGCTATCATTTTTTATATAATTTCTTACAAAAGTACTTAAGAAAATTGGTTTTTCCTTATGCATTTACCATTTCGGTAATTTGTAATTCCTGACTTATTTGTTTTAACCATGCTTCAATACGTACTGTAGTCTGGTCAGATTGGTTGTCTTCATCTAGGGCAAGACCATAAAATAAAGATTCATTGTCGGCTACTAATGCTTTTGATTCTGTAAAATCATAACCATCAACTGGCCAGTGCCCTACAATTTTTCCACCATTTTCTATAATTACCTCTGCTAGAATGCCTATACCATCAACAAAGTATTCTGGATAGCCTATTTGGTCGCCAAGGCCATAAATGGCAACCTTTTTACCTGAAAAATCAATACTTTTAAATTCTTCAAAAAAGTCATCCCAATCGCTTTGCAAATCACCATCATACCAGGTTGATAATCCAATTAGTATAATATCATACTCATCAAAACTATTAGAATCTAAATTAGATGCTTCTACAATAGTCGGTTCTGGTCCTTGCCAAATGTTTACGATATCGTGTGTTACTTCTTCTGTAATTCCTGTATCTGAACCGTAAAATAATCCTACTTTCATCTCTGTTTTTTAAATTTTATTTATGTTTGTGACCTGCTATTTCTTAATTAAAATTCAGGTTGTAATTTATCTTTTCAAAAGAAATTAACGCTAGCTCGTCTTCTTTTTCTCCTAGAATTAGTTGTTTTAACTCTTCTAGTTCCGAAGTATCTATTACAATAGAAAAAAAATCTTGTCCAACTGGAACAACAATATTTTTGCTATAAATACTACTTGCCTTTTTTGTAGCTAATTCTTTTTCATTTATACTAAAAATATAATTTATAAAATGCTCATATTCTTGTTGATAGAAATCAAATCTTAGGTTCTTAAACAATAGTAAAATTGTTTCACAATTGCTACAGGTATATATTTTACCGTTGTTAGATTGGTTTATAAGTTTTAAGGTACTACACATTATCGTTTAAATTAACTCCATCAAAAAGTGACAGAAACAATATAAAGTAAAGATAATATTTTTATTTGGATTTAATATAAATAAGAATGTTGAAAAATTTAATTTAGCGTATTCTTAACAATTTTGTGCTTTGGAATATTTTAGAATTTCATTACCATTTAAACTGTAATGTGGTATAGAACGTTCTAAGTTCAGATGGTATTACCCCAGGACCAGGATATCCAGTAGCTCTTCTGGTGTAGTAGTTTTTGTTTAATACGTTGTTTATGCCTGTTTCTAGTTTGAATTTTTTGTATGTGTATGCTAAAGAAAAATCAAAAATATCATAGGCTGGTATTTCTCCTTCTAGACCGTTTTTCACACTAGTATTGTCTGGTATTTGGGCATTACTAGCTTCTGTAAATTGTTTGCTAATAGAGGTATATTGTATGCTGGTCATTAGATTTTTGTAGCCAAAATTTACTCCAGTTTTAAGGTTTACAGCAGGTATAAACTCAACTTTATTGCCTTCTACATTATTTTGTTTTGATTCTAGATATTCAGAATTAGTTAGTGCCAAGTTTAAAAAATAAGTAAACCTGTAATCACTATTACCATTAAACAATGTGTTCATAAGGTTGATGCTAGAAAAACTTTCAATACCGTAGATAAATGCTTTGCCAATATTACCTCTTTCGGTTATTGCCCTATCATTGGTTACATTGCTTATTCTGTCGTCATACATTAGTCCATAAATACTAACATCGTATTTGATGTAGTTTTTCCAGGTACCTCTAGCTCCTATATCGGCGGTATATCCGGTTTCATCTTTAATGTCGTTTGATATTACAAAGGTTGAGCTTTTGGTTCTAATATCACTAAAGGTAACAGAGCGGTAATTTTGCGAAATGTTGGAATATAATTCTAAACTGGAAGAGGCTTTATAACTAGCACCCAATCCTAGTATTAGAAAAGAACGCTCTATGTCTCTGATGTCTTCTATTGTTTCGTTTAGTATTACATCTCTGTTTAGTTTAAAGGTGAGATTTTTGTAGGTACCGTCAATTCCCGTTTTTATATATTCAAATCTAAAGCCAGGCGTAATTGAGAATTTGTCGTTGAAGTTATAAATGTTTTCTCCAAATATGGCCACATTTAAATTAGGCAAATCTACTTTATACTGGTTTGGATATACCGGATATTGATCACTTTTAAAATCAAAGTTAGCATCTGTTCCTGTGCTACCAGGTCCTTGCTGTCCAGTATTTTTGGCATTGTAATATTTGGCTCCAATAAGAAATACTGCATTTTTATCTGCAAGTGTATATCGGGTAAGCAAACGTGCTTCTGCCCCCCAATTTTTAAAATTACCTACAAGTAAATCTCTAGGAGTAATATAGTCACCATCAGAGTTTTGTTCATCTAAATCTGTTATTGGATTGCTGTTAAGATCATAAAAGTTATCTCTAAAGCCTAATGCTTTTCTATGTGCATCTAAGGCAAATATATTAAGGCTAAAATCGGTGTTGCTAGAAAATTTATGATCTAATCGTAAGGAAAATAATTTCCAATCTACATCAAACCAGTTTCTGGTTCTATTGGTATAACTTGGATCTAGATTAAATTGTGTGTCTGTTAAGCCTCCTGGTTGTTTTGCTAGGTAGTTAAGTATAGTGGTTTCAAAAGTAATTTTTGTCTTGTCGGTAAAATTATAACCCAAATTAAGATAAAAATTCCGAGAAGAAAATTGTGAGTTGTTACGAACTCCATCGCCTTGTTTATAGTTAAAATAAGTATAGTAGCTAAACTTGTTTGCTGTTCCGCTAAGGCTATTAAAACTAGTTTTTAGGTTATTAGAACCTATAGTTTGCCTACTGATAAGCTCTATTTTTTTGTTTGGATTGGGTTTGTTTAACTTAAAGTTGATAAGTCCTCCAAATTGTGTTCCATATTGTAAAGAAGCAGCACCTCTAACTACTTGTATTTCGCTTATGGCTTCTGCTGGTGGTGTATAATAGCTTTCTGGATAACCAAGTACATCTGCACTAATATCATAGCCGTTTTGTCTGGTATTAAAATTTGCTGTTCTATTTGGATCTAAACCTCTACCACCAATATTAAGCTGAAGACCTGCATCTCCATTTTCGTAAATATTAAGTCCTGCAACCTGTGCATATATTTGCCTAGCATTGTTAGATGCTTTGTTTACCGTAAGTTGATCTAATAGAACGACTTCAGTTTTTTTACCAGCATAAATAGCAGTTCCTTCTACTTTTCGCAAATTTTTTATGGCAAATATTTTTTCCCTTCTTTGTGTTAATACTACTTCGGAAAGTTGCTCGGTAAGTGGTTGTAAAACAAGATTTAGGTTTGTGTCTTTATTTAGAATAATCTGCTGCTCTAGATGTTTGTATTCGTAATTAAAAACAACAATGGTATGCACTCCCTTTTTTAAGGCTTTAATTTTAAAAAATCCTTCTGCATTGGTTTTTACCATAGCACCAGTGGCTTTGTTATACACTTCTGCATTGGTAATTGCTTGCTTGGTCTGCCCAGAAATTATTGTACCACTAATATTATAGCGTTCGGTTGTGCTTTGTCCTATAGATAGGTTACAAATAAGTATAAGTAAAATGCTAAATATGCTAAAGTCCTTTAATTTCATCATCAAAATTTATAATCCAGTTTTTATGCTGAAAAGATTCTTTTTGTTTTAGTAAGTCAGTATTTGGGTCTATAAAACGTTTGCTACTTCTTCCATTAAGTGTTACATGGCAATCTGTAAAAACAGCAAGGTTTTGGTGTCCTTGATTTTGAAAGTGCTTTCCAAGGTAGTGCGCGTATTCTAAAATGAAATCTGACTGGGTAGCCATTTGCTTTTCTTGTAATGGTGTTAGAAAATCTGTATTGTCTACATAAAACCACTTGTTAGTCTTTGTATCTACAATTTTAAATTGTGCTATTCCCGCTTTTTCAACAAGCATTACACGCCATGAAAATCGAAAACCTTCTTCTGACCAGAAAAGCTCCCCTGGATATGCTAAATACCGCCATGGCAATAACAATTGTATAGCAAAAAAAAGAGGAAGAATAAATGTAGAGACTACTATGTTTCTTCTTGTTTTAATTGTAGTTTTTCCAGTATCAAATTGTAATTTATTAATCTTTAAAAGAACACTAATTTTTGATAAAATGCGATGATGTACCGAACTGTCAAAAAAGATAAGTGAAGACACAATCATAATGTATGGAAACATTCCTATTGGGAATAAAATCCTAGTTAATATATGAAATATTATTACAGCTATAAATGCTAGTATTCGCGTTCTTTTATATAAAAGTAAAAATGGGATTAGTAAATCATATATCGCTCCAGTGTAACTAAATAGGTATGGTGCCCATTCTTCTTGTAAAAAGTTTCCTAGTATTGGAATATCATATTTTGAAGGCAACCATATTTTTAAGGGCATTGCATCTATAATCCAATCTGAATTTAATTTTGCAAGTCCTGCGTAAAAATATACGGTACATAGCATTAGTTTTATAGCATCAATAGTCCATTTTGGTATTTTTTGAAAAGCTGTTGATTTGCTTTTCTTTGCATCAACGGAAAAATAGACATTTGCAGGTAAAAAAATAAGTACAAATGCGATAAGAGATATAAAGTAATAATGATTGAGATAAGTAGTCTTATCCATCAATTCTATGTAAGTAAAGGATAAGAAAAAACTAATAATAGCTATTCTGTATTTAAAACCTATAGCAACCATAAAAGCAGCAATACCACAAATAGCAAAAAGGATATAGGTGAAGTTTCCTAACGGCTTTATCCATTCAAAGCCATAAAAAGAAAAAAAGAATTTTGGAGAAACATATAATTTTTCGATCCAGCCATAACTCCAAAACCGAACAATGCTCCAAAGCATCATTATTCCAAAAAGAATACGAAAGACCGCTAATGGTGCGGCCTCTGTAGTTTTGTTAAAATATTGAGTTATGTAGTTTTTAATCATTATAATTGCTTAATCGCCATCATTATCTACATAATCAATAGCTATGTTTAAAGCTGACAACATATCTGTTTTAAAATAAACAGTATTTTTTTGAAGTTCATCTCTAGTTTTAAGCATTACTGAATTGTCTGTCTCTACCTGTAACGAAAAATTGTCATCAAGAAGATTTGCTTGTATTCTAATAGCTTCAAACTGAAGGACGATTTTTGTAGCAATATCTGATCTATCTAAGGCTACTAAATATGCTTTTAGGCTTTCTCCTGAACCAGAACCACTATGATGCTTGCCTTCAAAAAAGTTCTGAGCAGCATCTAGTGCTTTGTTAAATAGTAATTTAGAAATGTCTTTTTTGTAAAATGCTTCTACATCAGAAGCTGATTTTGTCCCAGATAAAGCTCCAGAAGGGAAACCAATTTTCCCAGATCGTAAAAACTTTTCGTAATAAAAAATATAATCATTTACCAATTTATCAGTGGAAGAAGAGGCGGAGGAACCGCTATTTTCTATAAAAGTAGTTTTGTATGTTACTGTCCAGTCTGTTAATACTGTTGCTGCTTGGTTGTCTAGTTTGGTTGTAAGTTCCGTTAAATAGGTTACAGCATTTGGGGTTGTTGAAAAATAAGCAACTATTTCAGTAGTAGAAGCACCTGTTCCAAATAGTAAGTAGTCTAAGGCAGGAAAGCCTTGTTGAGAATTCGTTGATGGCAATTCTAAATTATACCCTAAATCGGTGATATTAGTATTGATATTTGCTACGTTAGTAGGATAGATGTTTGTCCAATTTCTAAGTTTTAACTCTTCTGCTTTTCCAATTTCAAACATAGAAACAGTTTGCCATGCCAAATATGCGTCTTGCCATTTGTCACGTAGCGTTTCTAAGTTAACTTCGTTTGTTGTTGTTGCAAAAAGAGTTGTTGCAGCTTTTAGGTTTGATGTTGCAGAATAGTAATCACCATAAGCAGGCAATATGATGTTTTCTGCAATATTAGTTAACATTGCCTTTCTATCATACGACTTGTTGGTGTCATCTCCAGAATCATCACTGCTAGAACTACAAGCTATAGCCAGTGCTAATGTTAAACTATATACTATTTTTTTGAACATAAGTATAATATTGATTTATTCTAAATAAAGTTATGCAAAAGTATAAAAAAAGTGCTTTGTTTAATTAAACAAAGCACTTTTTTTTAGTAAATTATATTTTTATGATTTAGTTTGCAGCCTGTGCAACTGTAAAACCAAATTTAGCAGCAATTGTTTCAGAAATAGCATCTAAAGTTCCAGCTTCTACATCCCAAAGACCATTAGCTCCATCTTGAAGTAATTTCTCCAAAATTTCATCGATATCAGCTTTTGTAAAATATGATTCATTAGTTCCAGGTTTTCTAGTAAATTGTAAACTGTATACAAAACCATATCCTTCAGATAAATCATGGAAAGCAGGTCCCATGTCAGTAGGGTTTAATAAACTTTTACCAGCTTGTAGGTAATGTACAGCTCTTACAGCAATAACTTTAGAAATGTTTTCTCTAATAATTTGAGCTTGCGCATCTCTAACTTCGTAGTTTTTAGCAACAATTGCAGCTCTACCTAGTCTAAAAGCATCCCAAATAGTAGTAGCAATTCCTTTAAAATCATCATCACCATCTACTTTACCAGTATATTTGTTTAAGAAACTATCATCATCTCCTATAGTTAAGTTTGGATTTGCAGTATTGTCAGATTTCCCATAGATATAACCATATGCTTCATCCCATTTGTGCTCCATTGTAGTATAGTTCTTATCAGTAGCTACAGTTCCAGCATCATTATTTGTTCTGTTATCAGCTTCATCTAAAACAGTAGTACCTAAGTAACTGTTTAGCATTTGGTCAGCCATTAAAGCTCCAATAAGACTTTTTGCAATAACTTGGTTTAGTTCTAGTCCATTTGCATCAACATAAGCAGTTTTAGATCCTCTAGCTATTTGACCAGCCGTACCTGGTGCGGCAGCTGTTGTCCAGTTAGCAAAAACATCTGTTGATTGTTTGGTAATCCAATCTGTAAAATCTGTTTTTATCGCTGTAGCATCTGTAGTATTAGAAGAAAAGAAATCTTTTGAGGCAGCAGTTTTGCTTTTTAAGTTTTTGCTAGACCCGTTTAGATCGACATTAGAAAAATCATTGTTATCTTTTTCATGAGCAAACATTGCTTGTAATTCTGCTGTCATTAATCCGCTATTTACTAAAGCACTTGAAAATTCAGATGCCATTTCAATTCTAGTCGTTTGTCCACCAAAACTTACTGTAGTTTCTCCATTTCTTTCAAATACATAAGTATCTGGTGCAGTTATTTGTGGAAGGGTAGTAGAGTCGTCATCTGAAGAACAAGAAGTTAAAAATAAACCTCCTATTAATGATGCTAAAAATATTGCTTTTTTCATTTTGTGATAAATTATTTTTTTGCAAATATATTCACCTAAATTGAAATACACAAAGCTTATCTGGATTTATTTAAAATAAAAATAAGAAAAATAAAAAAGTAATATTTTTAGAATCAAGAGTATAATACTTCGGTTAATGGTAAAAATTAAAGACTTTGCTTGCTTCGTTATAAGCACTTTCAAAGCTCATGGCAGCAATATTAGTGTGCGCCTTTTCTGCAGTAAAATAGGATACTAATTTTTCCGTTGGCATATTTCCAGTAAGTTCGTCTTTTGCCATTGGACACCCACCAAAACCTTGTATGGCGCCATCAAATCTATGACATCCAGATTTATAAGCAGCATTTACCTTTTCAAACCAAGTGTTTGGTGTTGTGTGTAAATGAGCACCAAACTCAATGTTTGGATAAAGAGGAATAAGATTTGAAAATAAGTACTCAATAGTTTTTGCATCTGAAGAGCCTACCGTATCTGAAAGGGAGAGAATGGTTACACCCATATTAGCAAGTCGTTCTGTCCATTGCGCTACAATTTCTACATTCCATGGATCTCCATAAGGATTTCCAAAACCCATTGAGATATAAGTGACCACTTTTTTATTATGCTTACTAGCAATATTTAGTATCTCATCTAGTGTTGCTACCGATTGTGCTATAGTCTTGTGTGTATTTCGCATTTGGAAATTTTCAGATATAGAAAAGGGATAGCCTAAATAATCTATTTCTTCAAACTGAACAGCATCTGTAGCTCCTCTTAGATTTGCAATTATGGCAAGAAGTTTACTTTTTGTTTTAGATAAATCTAATAAGGAAAGCAAATGGGCAGTATCTTTCATTTGCGGTATTGCCTTTGGAGAAACAAAACTTCCAAAATCGATAGTATCAAAACCACAGCGTAACAACGATTGAATATATTGTGCCTTTTTTGGAGTAGGAATAAAGGTTTTTATACCTTGCATCGCATCTCTTGGGCATTCTATAAGTTTTACTTTTGTTTGCATTTATTTTCACAAAAAAGATCTGTCCAAAGGTACATTAATCTTTAGTTAAATAGAATATAAATCCCTATTGCAATAAAAACTACTATTTGAAACCATCTTAGGTAGTCAGCAGCTCTTTTGTTTTTATTTAAATATGTGGCAATTGATCCTGCTAAGACAGACATGCTGCAAAATATGATGAAAGCTTGTGCCATAAATACTGCTCCTAAAAATAAAAACTGAACAACGGTATCTCCTGTTTTATCCCAAAGGAATCCTGGGAAAAATGCTAAGAAGAACAAGGTAACTTTCGGGTTTAATAAGTTCATTATTAGCCCTTCTCTATATAGTTTAGATAGTGTTTTCTTTGGAGCAATAGCACCATCCAAAACGCTTGTTTCTTTCTTAGAACGAAATACTTTATAGGCTAAATAGAATAAATATGCAGCCCCAAGTGTTTTTATAGCCTGAAACAATGTTGGTGAACCGGTAATGATGGTAGAAACACCTAAAGCGACCAATAATGTATGTGCAATAATACCAGTGACTAAACCTGCTGATGTTGCGATACCGTATTTTTTACCATTAGAAATACTCTGCACTAAAACATAAATAATATCTGGACCAGGAGATAAAGTGAGTAGAATAGAAGCCAGTAAAAAAGAAAAAATTGTTTCTAGAAACATAAAAATCACATATGAGGCAGTAAGATAATAAATGATGTGCTACTGTCGCTATTTTTTTTAATAACTATTTGTCCTGCAATATCTTCTATTAGTTTTTTGCTTAAGATGATATTCATGTTTTCTTCTTGAGGTTTTGTTGTTACTATGGTTTTTGGGTTTACTTCGTGAAAAGATGGGGAATTAATATGTTGGGTTTTGTTTTGTATAGGGTATGTATTGATTATTATTTTATGATGCGCGTTTGCCTTTTTTAAAGATACTTCGATATCAGTATCTTTTTCCGAAACAGCAATGGCGTTATTGATTAGGTTTTGAAGGACAATTTTTAAAATATCTTTATTGGTGAATAAACTAAGAATTGGGTTTATTCTATTACAAACGACAATATTTTTTTTGTTTAAAGTTGCCGATAATTCTTTTTTTATAAGATTGTTAATTAATTTGAATATTAAAGTATCATCAAATACGACCTTGTCTTCAGTGGCATTAAGACTCATCCAGTCAATCACTTTTTTTAATTTTTGCTCTATCTTGTTAGTAGCTTCATTGAGGTATAATGTCCTTGTTTTTAGTTCTGATTTTGAATAGGTAAGTGCTTCTGTATTAAAAAGAAACATCATTTTTTGCAAGTTTTTAATTGGAAGATTTATGTCGTTAGATATAACAGTGAACATTTTATTTTTGATCCTATTGCTTTCTTGAAATTCTTGGTTCTTTTTAGTTAGCGATTGCTCGTTTAGAATAAGTGTTTTGTTAACGGTCTTTTTTTCAAGATAACTATCGTATAAGATGAGTAACAAAAAAATTAATACTATTATAGATGTTACAATAATAATGGTAATTGTTTTTTGTTTTTTAATAGCAAGATTAATTAGTTGGTTGTCTTTTTCTAGAATTAGCTTTTCAGATTCGGTTTTTACTATTTTTAATTTTGTGAATAATTCAAAAGAAAAATTTTTATCAATTGCATCGTTCTTTTTATTTAAAGCCTCTAGTTTCTCATGATACAAAAGTGCTTTTTTGTACTGCTTGCTTTCTTTAAATATTTGATACTTTGCAGAAAGCATCTTTTTTATGATAAAGACTTTTTTTGAAGCATAGGCTTTTTTTTCTATATCTTTTACATAGGATAGTGCTTTTTTAAACTCTTTTCTGACAAGAAATATTTGACTTAGGTATATTTTTGATAAAGTAAATGTCTGTTTTGAAATTTTTTCTGAGCAAATTAGGTTATCGAGTAATATTTCAGCGTCTTTATATTTTTTTGAGACAAAATATGATGTTGCTAAGCTAAATATTGCATGATGTACAAGGCGTTCTTTTGTTTTCTCTTTTTTGTCTATGAGATTGATGGCTTTTTTTGCATAAAATATTCCTAAGCCAGATTTTTTATAATCTCTATAGACATTACTTAGCGCTATATATGATTTAATCAACAATTTATTGTTGCTCGTTTGCTTACTAAGGCTAATAGATTTATCAAAATCTATTATGGCTTGTCTGTAGTTTTCTCGATAAAAATTTAAGGAACCTAAGCTGTAGTATACTCTGTTTATACCAGTTAAATCTTTTGCTTCTGTGTGTATTTTTAATGATTTTTCAAGACAATAAATACCTTTTAAGTATTCTCCCTTAGAATTATGAGCCCATGATTTAAAAGAATAGCCTTTTGCAATTCCTTTTTGATATTTGTTTTTTATTGAAAAATTAATGAGTGAATCTCCATAAGCCTCGTATTTTTCTGTATTGTTGTAATAGTAATAGACAAGTATCTTACAGTACTTTTCTGCTTTTAGTGAGACCGCGCTTTCGGTTGAGAGCTGACTAAGGAGAAGATTAATATCCTCTTTACTTTGGTGTCTATGTTTTAATGAGTGCGGAAAACGATCCCTACCTAAATCTTGAGCTTCAATCGATATTGATATGAAAATAAAAAACAAGAGATAGCCATACAAGAAAAATCTATTCTTTATAAATTGAGAGGCTATGCCTTTTCTATCGTAAAAAATCACAAATATTATAGTGTTGGTCGGTATAACCCTAATATAAGTTTTTTTATTTAAACATGATAGAAATCATTGTTTACTCCAAAGATATAGATTGATTATAAATTAAGTAATTTGTTATTAATTTCTTTGATTAATCGTGGGCCTTCATAAATAAAACCTGTGTACAATTGTACTAATGAGGCGCCAGCATTTAGTTTTTCTAAAGCATCTTCTGCGGTATGGATACCTCCAACACCAATAATAGGAAAGCTATTGTTACTCTCTTCAGCTAAGAACTTAATAACAGCTGTAGCCCTTTTAGTTAATGGTTTTCCGCTTAGCCCTCCAATTTCTTTTTTGTTGTCAGAAGTTAGCCCTTCTCTAGAAATGGTAGTATTTGATGCTATAACGCCTGCTATTTTTGTGCTGTTAACAATGTCAATAATGTCCAATAATTGCTCGTTTGTTAAATCAGGAGCAATTTTTAATAGTATAGGTTTTGGAGCTTCCTTAGCGTTGTTTATAGCCTGTAATGTGTTTAGAAGTGCTTCAAGTGGTTCTTTCTCTTGCAACGCTCTTAAATTAGGCGTGTTAGGCGAGCTTACATTTACAACAAAATAATCTACATAGTCGAAAAGTGAATTAAAACAAATAGTATAATCGTCCGTAGCATTTTCATTGGGAGTAACCTTGTTTTTTCCAATATTACCACCAATAAGTACACCTTTGTTTTTCTTTAATCGCAATACAGCAGCCTCAACACCTCCGTTATTAAAACCCATTCTATTGATAATAGCATTATCAGATTTTAATCTAAATAATCTTTTTTTAGGATTGCCATCTTGAGGTTTTGGTGTAAGTGTTCCTATTTCTATAAAACCAAAACCAAAGTTAGAAAGTTGATTAAATAGTTTTGCATCTTTATCAAAACCAGCAGCTAGTCCTACAGGGTTTTTAAACTTTAACCCAAATACCTCGCGTTCTAATCTGGGATCTTTTACTTCCCACAAGATTCTGAAAAGAACTGATATGCCAGGAATAAAACTCATAAATTTTATCATTCTAAAGGTAAAATAATGAATCTTTTCTGGGTCGAATAAAAAGAATAATGGACGGATAATTCCTTTGTACATATGTAATCTGTGTTTATGGCAAAAATAGATTAAATTTGAGAAAAAATGATTTCAAATATGGATAAAAAAAGTGTAATTGATAGATTTATTAGTTATGTTACTATAGATACAGAAAGCGATCCAAAATCTAATACTACTCCTAGTTCAGAAAAACAGTGGAATTTGGCAAATTTACTATTTAAAGAACTGCAAGAAATGGGGATGCTAGACGTTACCATAGATGAAAATGCCTATATTATGGCCACACTTCCTAGTAATGTGTCTTACGATGTACCAACTATTGGATTTATAGCACATTTTGATACCACTCCAGATTTTACAGGTGCAAATGTAAAACCGCAAATTGTAGAAAATTATGATGGAAAGGATATTGTGTTAAATGCTGAAAAGGAAATTGTGCTATCACCTGATTATTTTGAGGACTTACTGTTGTACAAAGGGCAAACTTTAATTACTACCGATGGTACTACTTTACTTGGTGCTGATGATAAGGCTGGAATCACCGAAATTATGATGGCAATGCAACATCTGATTGCAAACCCTGATATTGCACATGGTAAAATTAGAGTTGGTTTTACTCCTGATGAAGAAATTGGTAGAGGTGCTCATAAGTTTGATGTAGAAAAGTTTGGTGCTGCTTGGGCATATACAATGGATGGAAGTCAAATAGGAGAGTTGGAGTATGAAAATTTTAATGCTGCTTCAGCTGTTGTCACTATAAATGGAAGAAGTGTGCATCCTGGTTATGCAAAAAATAAAATGGTTAATGCTATTGGTATTGCAAATGAATTTACGAGTATGCTGCCAAAAAACGATGTTCCGGAGCAAACAACAGGGAGAGAAGGATTTTACCATTTGCATACCATGCATGGAGAAATAGAACTAGCAACATTAGAATATATCATTAGAGATCATGATAAGACTAGTTTTGAAGCAAGAAAAGAAACAATTAGTACTATTACTGCAACCCTTAATGAAAAACATAATAATGCAATAAGTATTAGTGTTAAAGATCAGTATTATAATATGAGAGAAAAGGTAGAGCCTGTTTTTCATATTGTAGAAACGGTAAAAGAAGCGATGTTGGATTTGGGGATTACTCCAATTTTAAAACCTATACGTGGTGGTACAGATGGATCGCAACTGAGCTTTATGGGATTACCTTGTCCTAATATTTTTGCAGGCGGACATAATTTTCATGGAAAATATGAATATGTTCCTGTAGAAAGCATGCAAAAAGCTATTGAGGTAATTGTAAAGACAGTAAGCCTAACTGCAGAAAAAGCCAAATAATAATTAAGTGCTAATAAAAACTAAAGAATGAAAAAAATAGTTTCTGTTGAAGAATATATTGAAGAGCATAACAATTGGAATGAAGAGTTAGTATTGTTACGCACAATAATATCAAAAACGAAACTAAAAGAAACCATCAAATGGAACTCACCAGTATACACTTTTTCTGGTAAAAATGTACTGGGTATTGGGGCTTTTAAAACTTATTTTGGACTGAGGTTTTACAAGGGTGTTTTTTTGGAAGATAAAGAAAAGGTGCTAATAAATGCTCAAGAAGGAAAAACTAAAGCAATGCGACAATGGAGGTTTGTTGCTATTACTGCTATTAATGAAGCATTGATTTTACGTTATATAAATGAAGCTATTGCTGTTCAGAACAATGGTATGCTAATACCCAAAGAAAAAAAAGATTTATCTGTTCCTATACTATTGCAAGAAGTACTAAATGCTGATGATGTATTGGATAATGCTTTTGAGGCTTTTACGGCATATAAGAAAAAAGAATTTTGTGAATATATTAGTGAAGCAAAACGAGAAGCTACTAAAAAAAGAAGAATAGAAAAATGTATTGTATTGATATTACAAGGTATAGGGTTGCATGATAAGTACCGATAAAGCATAAAAAAAGCTCCTTTTTAGGAGCTTTTTTTATATTATATGTATAAAGATTACTTTTTTGCAACAACTGCAGGGGCGTTTAGTTTTTTGCTAAGCTCCATAGAGATAGCAGATCTTTCGAATTTAATTTTACCAGCCATTGTTTCTACAACGCAAGTAGTATCATTTAATTCTAAAAGTTTACCGTGTACACCACTTTTTGTAATTACTTTATCTCCTTTTTTTAGCTCTTTTCCAAATTTCTTTTCGTCTTTTTGACGTTTCATTTGCGGGCGTATCATAAAAAAATACACTACAGCAAACATTAAAATAAAAGGAGCAAAAGAATTTATACTATCCATCATCTTATTTTGAAGCTTTTAAAGGTAAAGCAGCAGCAGCTCCTTTTGGATTTACAAATGCTTTGATTCTGATAATTTCTGTACCTTTTGCAGTATTAGCAGTAACTGTAATTTGTTTGGTAACTTGGTTTGCACCAGATCCGTTAAATTTTACTAATAATTCTCCTGTTTCTCCAGGTGCAACTGGTGCTTCTGGTTTTTTAGGAACTGTACATCCACAACTACTTTTTGCATCAGTAATAATTAATGGCGCATTACCAGTATTGGTAAATGTAAATACGGTTTCTTGGGGTGTACCTTGCTCAATTACTCCAAAGTCATGCTCAACTTTTTGGAATGTCATTACAGGAACATTTTTAGAGGCCTGGTCTCTTTGTGCAGCAACTTCAACATTGCTAGTCTTTATTTTGCTTGTAGCATTGTCTTTACAAGACACAAATGCAATAGCAATTGTCAAAATAAAAAGTGTTTTTTTCATGATTAAGTATTTATTAGATATCAAAAATAAGAATATTTTTTTAGAGTAGTCCTCTTCCGATTTTATTTAACTTATTTTCTGAAGCATATTCTTTAACAAGTTTGTCCAAAATACCATTAATAAAGATGCTGCTTTTAGGAGTAGAATACTCTTTTGCGATCTCTAGGTATTCATTCATCGTAACTTTAGTTGGGATACTTGGAAAGTAAGTGATTTCACTAATTCCCATTTGCATTAGTATAGAATCTAAGTGTGCTATTCTGTCTTTGTCCCAGTTTAAGGTTTTTCCAGAAATTTCATTAAGAAGTGCTTCGTTATGAAGCAAGGTCTTTTTTAATAACATTAAAGCAAATTCTTTATCATTTATATCTTTAAAGAGTAATGGAAGAAAAAATTGATTTGCAGAAGATGTTTTTGCTTTTCTAAACAGTTTAAGTATAAAGGTGTTTACTATTGGTAAATCATCTAGCCAAGTAAGTTTTACATCTTCAAGGTATTCGTAAAGCTTTTCGTTTGGTGCTATTACTGTTTTGTATAAGGCGATTATAAGTGCTTTATCATCATCATAAGATGGTGTTTCAGAAGCCATATACTTCTGATACGTATCATTTTCAAGGATTTCGTTGTAAATAATATTTACATAATCTGTGTGTAAATCCCAATCGTTAAGTTTTCTGTTTTCAATTTCATCAAGCAAACTACTGTTATTAACCAATTGCAATAATAGTTTGTTGTTAATGAATTTTTGATCTGGATTTTTTTCAACCGATGTTGCTAAATATTTCTTTTTAGAAAGCTCTAGTTGTTCTTTTGCCTTTTTTTGAATTTCAATTAATAGACTTAACTGTAAAAGATATAAAGAGTACATATCATCAATACTAAGTAGTAAAAACTTTTCTTGTTTTTTTAGATCATCATCTTTTAATTGAGATAGAGCATAAATACACTGCATAACTTTAACTCTGATGTGTCTTCTTGTAAGCATATAAAGAACTGTTTAAAAATAGATACAAAAGATTGTCTTTTGTGGCTGCAAAAATAATATTATTTTAAGAAAGACAATACTAATCTCTTATTTTTCTTTACCATTTTTTTATGAGAGGATTGTTTTTAAACGCATATATTTGTCCTATAATGGATAGTAAGTTATAAAGTGTTTAGTATTTAGATGACAGAATTAAAATATATCAACAAGTATTTTAAAAAATACAGATTAAAACTTCTTTTAGGAGTTGTTATTACAATAATTGCTAGGGTATTTTCTTTGGTGTTGCCTCCCTATATCAACAAATCTATAAGTGCAGTTGAAGATTTTATAGCATCTGAAGCCACAGATAATACTGTTGTAAAAGGATTATTAATAGATTATATCTTGATAATCGTTGGTGCTGCTTTACTTTCTGGTTTTTTTACTTTTTTAATGCGCCAAACTATAATTAATGTTTCTAGGTATATTGAGTTCGATTTAAAAAATGAAATTTACCGACATTATCAAAAATTAAGTTTGGGTTTTTATAAAAGAAATAGAACAGGAGACTTAATGAATCGTATTAGTGAAGATGTTGGGCAAGTAAGAATGTATTCAGGTCCAGCAATAATGTATAGCATACATACATTAACCTTGTTTATCTGTCTTATTCCAATTATGTTTATAAAAGCTCCAGTTTTGGCTATGTATGCTTTAATACCACTTCCAGTTTTGTCTTTTTTAATCTATTATATTAGTAAGATTATACATAAAAAGAGCACGCTGGTTCAAGAATATTTATCTAAGTTATCAACGCTTACTCAAGAGTCATTTTCTGGAATTTCGGTAATTAAGGCATATGGAATTGAGGGTAGAATAGCTGAAAATTTTAAAAATACAGCTATAGAAGGAAAAAATAAAAATGTGGATTTGGCAAGAGTTAATGCTTGGTTTTTTCCACTAATGATACTACTGATTGGGATTAGTAATCTTATAGTTATATATGTAGGTGGCTTGCAGTATATTAATGGAGAGATTCCTAGTATAGGAATTATTGCAGAGTTTATTGTATATGTAAATATGCTTACTTGGCCAGTAGCTATAGTTGGTTGGGTGACTTCAATAGTGCAACGGGCAGAAGTTTCTCAAAAACGAATTAATGAGTTTTTAAAAGAAGTGCCATCAGTAACAAATCTAGTAGCTAAATCAGAAAAAATTAGTGGTAAAATAGAATTTAGAGAGGTAACTTTTACCTATAAAGATACTGGTATTACTGCATTAAATAAGGTGTCTTTTACGATTGAAAAAGGGACAACTGTTGCTATTATTGGGAAAACAGGTTCTGGAAAATCTACAATTTTGGAACTCATAACTAGACTTTACGATACCCAAAGTGGAGCTGTTTTTATTGATGGTTTAAAAATAGAAGAACATAATCTTTATCAATTAAGAAAAGCAATAGGAGTAGTGCCACAAGATGCAATATTGTTTTCTGATTCTATAAAAAACAATATCAAATTTGGTAAAGAAGATGCTAGTGATGATGAAATTATAGCGGTAACAAAAATGGCTGCTGTACATCAAAATATAATTGATTTTAAAGAAGGATATAGCACCGTGTTAGGCGAACGGGGTATTACATTAAGTGGTGGTCAAAAACAACGTGTATCTATTGCAAGAGCATTACTGAAAGAACCCGCTATCTATTTGTTTGATGATTGCTTGTCGGCTGTAGATACAGAAACAGAAGAAAAAATACTAGATAACCTTAAAAAAACCTCGGAAGATAAAACAACATTGATTGTAAGTCATAGAGTTTCTTCTGCAAAAAACGCTGATAAAATTATCATTTTGGATCATGGAACTGTTGTTCAGGAAGGAAAACATGAAGATTTATTAGAAGAAGAAGGGTACTATAAAGAACTTTATTTAAATCAACTTAGTAAAAAAGAAAGCTAAAAAAGTTGCTTGATTAACTTTTTTTTGTCATTTTTGAATAGAATTAAAAGATCATAACAATAAGAATTCGTACTATGGGTGATAAAGAGCTATTGGAAAAAGATGAAATTTTCTCAAAAGTATTAAGGGCAGGAAGAAGAACATATTTCTTTGATGTTAGGAGCACAAAAGCTGGAGATTACTATCTTACAGTAACAGAGAGTAAGAAATTCACTCATGATGATGGATCTTTTCATTATAAAAAACATAAAATATATCTTTATAAAGAAGATTTTACTGCGTTTAGAGAAATCTTAGGAGAAATGATGGACTATGTTATTGATGAAAAGGGATCTGAAGTAATTTCTGAACGTCATCAAAAAGATTTCAAAAAAGAAGTTTTCGAAAGTGATCAAGAAGTAGTGGCAACTCAAAATGAAGTTGTTGCAGAAGATAAAACAGATAATTTCACGGATATAAGTTTTGACGATATCTAAGAATAGCTATATTTTTCTTAAAAAAAACTTAACGGCTGCATTAATTGCAGCCGTTTTTTTATTTTTATAAACTAACTAAATACAACTATATATGAAAAAAATTATACTAGGACTACTTTTGGTATTTGCTAATTTTGGTTTCGCGCAGCAAGAGCTGGATTTGTCATATTACTTACCACAGAATATAACTTATGATGCTAATATACCAACCCCAAAAGAAGTAATTGGGCACGAAGTTGGAGAATGGCATGTGACCCACGATAAATTAATGTTTTACATGCAGGCTGTAGCAGCAGCCTCTGATAGAATTACTATAGAAAGTCGTGGTACCACCTTTGAAGGAAGGCCAGTGTTATTGTTGACAGTAACATCTCCAAAAAATCATAATAATATTGATGCTATTCAAAAAGCACACCAATCATTAACTACAGCAGAAGGGAATTCTGCTTCTGTTGCCAATATGCCAATAGTTGTATACCAAGGGTTTTCTATTCATGGTAATGAGTCTAGTGGTTCTAATGCATCATTAGCTTTTGCATATTACTTAGCTGCCGCTCAAGGAAATGAAATAGATACTCTACTAGATAATGTGGTAATCTTACTAGATCCATCTTTTAATCCAGATGGATTGCAGCGTTTTTCATATTGGGCAAATATGAATAAGAGCAAAAATATTAACCCTGATAATAATGATAGAGAATATCATGAGGCATGGCCAGCAGGAAGAACCAATCATTATTGGTTTGATATGAATAGAGACTGGTTGCCAGTGCAATTACCAGAAAGTAGAGCACGTATTGAAACTTTTCATAAATGGCAACCGAATATCTTAACAGATCATCATGAAATGGGAACGAATTCATCGTTTTTCTTTCAGCCAGGTGTCGCTAGTAGAACACATCCGCTAACACCAAAATTAAATCAAGAGTTAACAAAAGAAATTGCAACTCATCATATAGCTGCCTTGGATAAAATTGGATCACTGTATTATTCAGAAGAGAGTTTTGATGATTATTACTATGGTAAAGGATCTACTTTTCCAGATATTAACGGTAGTATTGGTATTCTGTTTGAACAAGGAAGTTCTAGAGGACATGCCCAAGAAACGGTTAATGGGTTGTTGACTTTTCCATTTACAATAAGAAACCAATTTACTGCTGCATTGTCTACCTTGTCCGCAGCAAAAAATATGCGCACAAAAATATTAACGTATCAGCGCGATTTTTATAAGAATGCCAGAACACAGGCTGCTAAGGATAAAACCAAGGCTATTGTTTTTGGAGATAATAAAGATGCTGCTAAAACATGGCATTTGGCAGAAGTATTACATAGGCATAAGATTAAATTTCATGAGCTAGCAAAGGATGTAAGTATAAAAGGGAAAGATTATAAAAAGGGTTATAGTTATGTGGTGCCAATGGGGCAAAAAAACTATAAACTGATCAATGCTATGTTCGAAAAAAGAACAACATTTACGGATAGTATTTTTTATGATATCTCGGCTTGGACTTTTCCATTAGCTTTTAATGTAGATTATAATGAGGTAAACTCTTTAACAAATGCTGGAAATGAAATAACAAATTTTGTACCTAATAAGGGGAGTGTATCTGCAAAGAGTAGTTATGCATACTTATTTGAATGGAACGAGTACTATACACCAAAGTTATTGAATGCTATTTTAAATAAGGGAATTAGAGCTAAAGTTGGGAAAACGCCTTTTTCTGTTGAAGGAAAAAAATATGATTATGGAACAATTATGATTCCTATTCAAAATCAAAAACTAAATGCTGATGAATTGTATCAGTTTTTAAAAGTACTTGCTGAGGAAACGCAAGTGCATATAACGGCAGTGTCTACGGGTAGTACTGTAGGGATTGATTTAGGAAGTAACGATTTTGTAGCCTTAAAAAAACAAAAAGTGGCCATGTTAGTAGGTAATGGGGTGACCTCTTATGATGCGGGGGAAATGTGGCATTTATTGGACCAACGTTATGATATGTTATTGACAAAAATTGATACAGACTATTTTAATAGAGTGGACTTAAGCAAATATACAACGCTTATAATGCCAAATGTACGTGGTAGTGCTTTAGATGAAAGAGGTGTAAAAAAGTTAAAAACATGGGTTAGAAATGGTGGTACTTTAATTGGGTATAGAGGTACGGTTAATTGGTTGAAAAACAAAGAGTTTTTAAAAGTAGAATTAAAGGAAAAAGAAGAACGTACGGCTAAGAATGTTACGTTTGAACAAAGTAGAAACTACCGTGGAGCACAAGTTACTGGTGGTGCTATATTTGAAACTAAATTGGATCGTTCGCATCCTATAAATTTTGGTTATAAAAATAGTAATCTAGCCTTGTTTAGAAATACAAATATTTATTTAAAGCCTAAAAAAGATAGCTACAACAATCCTATTCAATATACTGCCGATCCATTATTGAGCGGCTATATTTCCGAAGAGAATTTAGCAATCATTAAAAATGCAGTGCCTTTTACAACACAAAGAATGGGTAGTGGTAGAGTAATAGGGTTTACTGATAATACTAATTTTAGAGCATTCTGGTATGGAACTAATAAACTGTTGATGAATGCAATTTTTTTTAGTAAAGCAATGTAGTATTATAAGAAGATAAAGTAAATGAAAAAAGGTCCGAAACGGTTAACGTTTTGGACTTTTTTTGTTTAGTGTAGTTTATAGATGATAATACGTACTTAATTCCATTCTTTTTTATTAGGTTTAAAACGAATGTAAAAGCCCAAAGTCAAAGTTTAATCTTAATAAACTCGTTTTTAACCATTTTTATTTAAATGTTTAGCAAGATAGACACCAATACTTGCGCAAGCTTGCAATAGATATCCACCAGTAGGAGTATCCCAATCTAACATTTCACCAATACAAAATTGGTTGGACATGTTTTTAAGTTCAAAATTTTCCGTAATAGCATTCAAATCAATTCCTCCAACGGTAGAAATGGCTTCGTCAATAGATGCAGAATTTATTATTTCTAAAGGAAATTTTTTAATGTTATTTGTTAGCGATTCTATATTTAGATAAGATTCTTTAGTGAGGTATGTTTTTAATAAATCAATTTGAGATGCACTTAGTTTGAGTGCCTTTTTTAAAATTTCAGTAGTATTTCTATATGTAGATAGTTTTATTTTTGAATGGATGTTTTCTAATGTTAAGGAAGGTTTAAAATCGATAAAAATGGTTGCTCTTGAGTTTGTATCCAACTGATTTCTGATTTCTGGGCTTAGCCCATATATAGAATTTCCTTCTAGGCCAAATTTAGTAATAACCGCTTCCCCTTTTTGAGTAGAGTTATTACAAGAAATGGCAATGTTTTTTAAAGGGCTGCCTTCGTGTTTTTGAATGAAACTGGGTTTCCAATCAATTTGATAACTGCAGTTTGATGCTTGAAATGATTTTGTTTTTATTCCTTTTTCGGAAAAAGTATCGCGCCAATTCCCATCTGATCCAGTAATTTTCCAGCTTGCTCCTCCTAAAGAAAATACGGTGTAATTTGTTTGTATCGCTTTGTTATTAATAATTGGGTTTCTGGTGTCGTCCCAGCTAGAAAAAGTATGTGCGTATTTAATAATAACTCCTTTTTCTTTGAGGGATTTTAGAATTGCATTCAACACATCAATGGGTTTAATTCCTTCTTTTGGATAGACTCTTTTGCTGCTTCCTATATACGTTGGAATCTTAATTTGATTAAGCCAATTTCTAAAATCAGTATTGGTGAAGTTAAGTAGTGCTTTGTCTAAAAAATAATTTGGTGTGTAACGTTTAATAAGTTGATCAATCGGTTCTGAATGAGTTAAGTTGAAACCGCCCTTGCCAGCAACTAAAAATTTGCGCCCAGAGGTTTTGTTTTTTTCATAGATGGTAATTGTAAATTTTTCAGTATCTAAAAAAGCAGCTAGTAAAAAAGCTGATGGACCGCCACCTATAATTGCAATTTGTTTTTTCATGAAGCAAAATTTTATGAATAGCTTGATAGCGCTATAAGGCTGTTCTTTTTTACCTTCTATATCTTTTGAGCTGATGTATGATTAAGCGATAAAAATTGATAAGGTGTTTCTTAAATATTTTCGTTTTGTCTATTATGCAGCAAGTTGCTTTTATGTTATCAAAACCAATAATTTTAGTAAATCAATTCTGATGTTTCAAGCTTAATGAATTCTTTCTTACATTTTATTTTTTAATTTAGAAATTAGAATAAAGCAGTTTTAGAGTATTCTGATGTGGAACTAATAAGTTGGTGATGAGTGTGATGTTTTTTAGTAAGGCAATGTAAAATCATAAAAAAAAGCAATAAATTTAAAAATGTCTAATGTGTATCATTACAGTTTTTTTAGGTTGAAATTACAGGTGTTTTTCCGATTAATTTTTTATTAGTTAAAGCGTTTACCATAAACTTTGCCACATTTTCTCGGCTGATTGTAATTTTTGGTTTTGGATTGTTTCCGTAGCTTTCATTTACTTTTTTCTCCTTTTTGGAGTTGATAAGTCCACTAGGTCTAACAATGGTCCAATCTAAATTTGAAGATTTTAAAATGTTTTCTTGTTTCTCATGATCTATATAGGCAGTACTAATATTGCTATAATCGATTAATGTTTTAAACCAAAACGGAATATCTAATCTGGTTTCAGAAATTCCCCAGGCTGAGCAAACTACAATCCTAAAATTATTGTTTTGTTCTAAAATGGAAACTACATTGTTCATTGTACAAGATAGTAGGTTTGGAGGGGTTCTTAATTTGGACCAGGGAAAATCCGATTTACGTGAGATATTCAATGAACTAATTAATCCATTACATCCTTTAATAGCTTTTTTTAAGTCGGAGATGTTTTCTGGAGAGCCTTTGTAAACGGTTAGTAAATTAGAGTTTTCCTTTATTTTTTTAGGTTCCCGGACTAAGCAATTTACTTCAAAGCCTTTTTTGATGACTTCTTTTAGAATTAGTTTTCCTGTTCTACCTGTAGCTCCAAGTATTAAGATTTTCATTTTACAGCCTGTTTTTTTTGATAGCAAACAACTCAGTATAATTGCTACTGATTGTGTATTTAAGATATTTTCAATCCATTGGCAACTTCCATGGTAGGAGATAGTAAAGTAACGTCATCACCAGATACAGCTCCAAGGACTAGGCACTCACTCATAAAATTAGCAATTTGTTTCTTAGGGAAGTTAACAACAGCTATAACCTGTAATCCCATCAAATTTTCTTTATTGTGCTTATTGGTGATTTGTGCTGATGTTTTTTTAATTCCAAGTTCAGAGCCAAAATCAATATCTAGTTTATAGGCAGGTTTTCTTGCTTCAGGGAAATCATGAATAGCAACTACCGTACCTACTCTCATATTTACTTTTGAAAAATCATTCCAGTTTATTTCCATTATTTTAATTGATGTATGACCCATGCTGGGCCAATTAGTAAAAATTGTAAGTCTTCTAAAAATGAAGGTTTTTTGCCTTCTAATTTATGTCCATAAAATTGTCCAATCCACGCAATTACAAATATAAACACTGATGCCATCCATAAAGGAAATAATTGTCCCAAATAATAATTTCCAATTATACATACTGCCGAAAAAAAGAACATTTTTATGGCTAAAGAAACCGATAAACGAATGTAAAAAATTAAAAGCAATATTAATATAGGAACAGCCCAGTTTTCTAGCAATGGAAAATTGATGTTAAAAATGCTAGTTAAAATTCCATTAGGAATGGACATAAATAGCCCAACAATTGAAAAGAAAATGGCAGGAACACAGAGGTAATGTATTTTTTTATTGGTACTGTTTTGGTGACTTTCTCCATAGGCAGAAAACCATTGCTCTAAAGTTTTCATAGTTTTATAAGCTTGATTTATAATTCCCAAAATACACTTTTTTTAGAGGTTTAATAGTGTTATTGTTTAATTAATAACGATTTTATACTGCTAGTTTAAGAAATTATGAGTATTTTAATAGACTAACTAATTAACAAAATGGCAGAAACACTAAGTAATATGCTTCCCTTAGGGACAATAGCACCAGATTTTAAATTGTATGATACCGTATCTGAGATGGATGCAAGTTTAGGTGAGTTAAAAGGGTTTTATGGAACGGTTGTTATGTTTATTTGTAATCATTGTCCTTTTGTAATTCATTTAAATAAAGCAATTTCTACTTTGGCTAAAGAATATGTTTCTAAAGGTGTTAACTGTATTGCTATTTCTAGTAACGATGTTGTTAATTATCCTCAAGATGGACCACAATTGATGAAAGAAAATGTGATAGAGAATGAATTTATTTTCCCCTATCTCTATGATGAGACTCAAGAAGTGGCCGAAGCTTATGCTGCTGCTTGTACTCCTGATTTTTATTTGTTTAATACCAAACTTGAGTTGGTCTATAGGGGGCAGTTTGATGATTCTAGACCAGGCAATCAAAAGCCTATAACGGGTGATGATTTAAAATCAGCAATAGATGCATTATTGTATAAGAAAGAAATGCTAGTAGAGCAAAAACCAAGCATAGGCTGTGGTATTAAATGGAAGTAATTACCAACCTTTTCTTTTGATTAAATTTGCAATATGTGCATAATGGTGTTCGCTGTGCCAAGCGTATGTTCCAATATTTGCAGCTAAGGTTTTTTCTTTATTATTTGCAGGATGAATAAATGTCGCGCTTAATTGTTCTTCGGAAAGGCCTTTTATTAAATAAACCAGCTTCGCATGCAATGCTGCAATATAAGTCAACGAGAGTTGAATGGGGGCTTCATTAGCATCAAATAATTTAGACCACTCTTTTTCATCATAAGCTTTAATCATAGGCGTGTTTTCTGTCAATGTCCACTTAAACCTTGTGTAGCTATTGTGATGGCTATCGGCAATATGATGAATTACTTGTCTTACAGTCCAGCCTCCTGGGCGATATACTGTGTTTAGTTGGTCGTCATCTAATGAACTTACTAAAGCAGAAAGTCTGTTTGGTAACATTTCTAGTATTGCTGTCCATTCTGTTATGTTATAAGTTGTAATATTGGTTGGGCATTGAAAGTGTCCAATTGGGTATTTAAGATGTGTTAACTCGTCCATTTTGTATAATTATAATTGGTCAATGTCTAAAAAAGGATTGTATGCAATTTCCCAAAGGTTATCGTCTAAATCGGAGATATATCCGCTATAACCTCCCCAAAAAACATCTTCTGGTTTTTTTACAATTTTTACTCCTTTGGCTTCCAAATCTACAAATATTTGGTCTACTTCATCTTTTGATCTGGTATTGTAAGCGAGTGTAACTCCTTTAAAACCATTACCAATTGAAGATACATTGGCGTCTTCTGCTAGTTTTTCTCTAGGATAGAGTGATAATAATATTCCGTTTAGTTTGATAAAAGTAATAGCATCTGTACTGTTTTTAGTACATTCCCAGCCAAATTTCTCAACATAAAAAGCTGTAGCTGATTTTAAATCAGAAACACCTAAACCAATTATTGTAAGTCTATTTTCCATTGCTAAATTATAGTTATAATAATCAAATATAATAAAACAATAAAAATAACTAGAATAGAAGGCGATTTTTAAACCTAGGTTGTAAACTAACGCCTATTTCTAGAATTAGAAGAACGTTTATTATTGTTGTTGTTTGATTTGTTATTTCTGTTTTTATTATTGTTTCTAGAACGTTGTTGCTGCTTTGGTTTTGGAGGAACAACGGTATTTTCATCTGGATAAGGATGCTCTTCAATAACAGGAATTTGCTGTTTTATTAATTTTTGAATATCCTTTAAGTATGGTTTTTCACCAAGATCACAAAAAGATAAGGCAACACCACTGGCTTTTGCTCTGCCTGTTCTTCCAATTCTATGCACATAGGTTTCTGGAATGTTTGGTAGGTCATAATTAATAACTAATGACAAATCTGAAACATCAATTCCTCTTGCAGCAATATCAGTAGCAATAAGCACATTTAACTTGCCATTTTTAAAGTCTCCTAATGCCCTCTGTCTTGCGTTCTGAGATTTATTTCCGTGTATGGCTGCCGCTTTAATATTTGCTTTCTGTAATGTTCTTACAATTTTATCCGCACCATGTTTAGTTCTCGAAAAAACTAAAGTAGCAGTCGCTTCTTTGGTCTCAATTAAATGAATAAGTAGTTTTCCTTTATTAGGTTTATCAACAAAATATACAGCTTGTTCTACTTTTTCAGCAGTAGCTTGTTCTGGCTTAATAGTGACTCTTTCTGGGTTACCAAGTATCTTTTCTGATAGCTCTACAATTTTTGCAGGCATGGTAGCGGAGAAGAATAATGATTGTCTTTTTTGAGGTAACTTCGCTATTATTTTTTTGATATCATGTATAAAGCCCATTTCTAACATCTGATCGGCTTCATCTAATACAAAATACTTAATATGGTTTAAGGTTATAAAACCTTGAGATATTAAATCTAACAACCTACCAGGAGTTGCAACAATAATATCTACACCTCTGCGTAATGCATTGGTTTGTGCATGCTGTTTTACACCACCAAAAATAACTGTATTTTTTAAGGTAGTGTTTTTTCCGTAGGTGGTTAGGCTTTCTCCAATTTGTATAGCTAACTCTCTTGTAGGAGTAACAATAAGGGCTTTAACCTTACGTTTCCCAGCGTTTCCTTCGTTTTCATTACTAAGGTGTTGTAAAATTGGGATTCCAAAAGCAGCAGTTTTTCCTGTTCCAGTTTGTGCACATCCTAATAGATCTTTTCTGTTTAAAAGAATGGGTATTGCTTGCTCTTGAATGGGAGTTGGGTTAGTATAGTTTTCGTCTTTAAGCGCCTTAACTATTGGAGCTATAATTCCTAAATCTTGGAAAGTCATAATATATGTATCAGGGGGCAAAGGTAGTTGAATTGTTTTGATATATTCTATACAAAAGCCTCTCTATTTCTAGAAAGGCTTTTATAAGATTGATGAACTAACCAAGTGATGAGTTTGGTCTTTGTGTTTTTTATTGCTAATTAACTTCTTTCGATATCACCAGAACCAGCAACTTTAGTGTCTTCTTTGTCTGGATTTCCTTTGAATTCGATATCTCCAGATCCAGAAACTCTACCTTTTATAGATTCGGTACAGTTAACTCTAATATTACCAGATCCTGATACTTTTGCGTCAGCATGTTTTGTTTTTAAGTTAAAAGCATGGATGTCTCCTGAACCAGAAACTGCACATTCAAAAGAACCAGATTTCCCGCTAATTCTTACATCTCCAGAACCAGAAACTCTAGCTTTAGTACTGTTGGCAGAGATCTCTAAATTAACATCTCCAGAACCAGATAAGGCAGTTGAAAAATGATCTGCGTTAATAACATCTTTTGTAATCACATCTCCAGAACCTGATAATGATACTCCTGAGATATTTTTGAATGGTACCGTAATAAGTATAATCTTATTAAAAGATGTTCTAAGATTATATCCTTTTTTTACCTTAATTTTTAATACATCATCTTTTACTTCTGTAATGATGTATTTGATAAGGTTAGATTCTCCTTTAATGGTTAAATTTCCTTCAGAACCGCTAACGAGCTCTACATCGAAAAAACCAGATACAGCAACTTTGTCATAAGTGGCGGTTTTTCTTTTTTCGGAAGTTATGTTTCCATTTCCTTTAATTCTATCGTTTCCAAACCATTGTGCGTTTGCAGCGCTTACAAATACTAAGGCGATTAATAATGTGCTTAATTTTCTCATTGTTCAGTTTTTTATGATTGATGTTGTTGTAATTATTTCTTGTAAAATATTACACTACCATATTCAGAGTTGATAGCAACGTTGTTACCAGTGTTTTTGGCTCCGTAATACCCTTTGTAGTATTTGTCAGTAGATTTTACTCTTTTAACTTCGAATTCAAAATCATCAGCGCCATTAATACCGGCATATTCAAGGTTGATATCAAAATTAAAATGATAGTTTGTACTGTGTCCAATTTTTATACTTGTATAATCGGTTTGGATATTTACATTACCAGCTTCAGGTGTTAGTTCAGCAATTTTTATAGAACCATAACTTCCTTTTAGATTTACATTACCAAATATTTTTCCAAGACGTGTACTGATATAATCTCCTTTACCATCTATGTTTTTTGCATTATCAATATATATGCTTCCATAATCTGAATTATAGCTGATTTTCCTCACTTTTTGAATTTTTGATTTTGTATAATCAGCTCTCAATTCTATGTTTCCAGCCTTTTCTATGGTAAAACTAGAGTAATCGGCTCTTATATTTGCTGCTTTAATATATCCAAAGGAAGAATTGGAGGTGTAATCAAAAGAGATTTCATTGGTATTGGATCTTAACTCCCCAATATCTAACTTCCCATAATCACAACTTATTCTTGCATTACCTTCTAAGATATCAAGATTAATACTTCCATAATCGTTGTCAAGGTCTACGCTATTGCTTCGTGGTAATTTTATGGTATAGTTAATTTTCATATTGACTTTACCACTATTAGACCAACTATTCCACCAGGATTTGCTTTTGTTTTTGTTAAAAATTGTTTTGGCAGAAACATGACTATTAGATGCTTCAAAATCAACAGTTATTTGTTTTAATTTTTCTATTACTTTGTCTTCATTATTTCCATTAGTCTCAATATAAACTTCAATTACAGTTTTGTTTTGACTCCAAGTGGTAATGTATAGATTTCCGTAGTTGTTATTGATGCTTAACAGTGCATCAGCATTAACATTATATTCTTTCTTGATTGTTTTTTTCTTTGTGTATTTCCCTTTTCCAGTATTTGCAATAATTAGTGTGGGGATTAAAAAGAAAAGCAATATGTATTTCGATTTAAGTAATGTTGTTTCCATATTGGGTATTTTTTAGATTTTTAATTTCTTCTATTTTGGTTAGCACCTCTTCCAATAGGTTTATCCTAGTTTGAAAGTTTTGTATCATGGCGCTAATAATAATTTTACTGTTGTTACCTTCTAGTAATTTTTGTTCTAGGTTATTGCCTTCGTTTTCTAATTCTTTTAAAACGGAGAGCGTATCGGTAATTATATTTTTTGTTTCTGGGCTCAATTCATTATTTAATACTTCAATTTGTTGGTTGATTACATTAGCAAAATATGATTGTGTTTGTTGTATTTCTGGATCAACATCTGCTAGTGTCGGTGTATAATTTGTATTAAAAACTAGAGATCCAATAGTGAAAACTACAGCTATAGAAGCAGCAATAGATAGTGGCATCCACCAGTTTCTCTTTTTTGTATCGATAACTATTACACCATCTTTTGCGGCATTTAGTTTTTGTAAAAAGCGCTGTTGATGTCCTTGGTGTGGCGTAGCAATATCAAAACCTCCTTCAAGGTCTTTAAATATGTTATCCAGTTCGTCTTTTTCCATCGTATTATAATATTTTTATTAGGCTAGTGCCATTTTAGTACGTAAACTTTCTTTGGCTCTAGAGATTGTAGTTCTGCAATTGGCATAACTAATTCCCATTATTTTACTTATTTCATCATAGTCATAACCTTCTATTAAATGTAAGGTCAAAGACAATCTGTAATTATCTTTCAGTTGTTTCATTGTTGTCAATACTTTTTGAGCCTTTGTATTAGACATTTCATGATCGGAAGCAATTCCATCATAATCTTCGACCTTGTACATTACATCATCAATCGGAATAATATCATTTTTTTTCCTTTTGTTGTACTGATGAATACTGTTGTTAATTACGATTCTTTTTAACCATGCTCCAAATGATACTTCTGCTTTGAAAGAATCCAATTTCGTAAATGCACTTAAAAACGATTCTTGCATTATGTCTTCAGCTTCAGTTTCATCCTTCACAATTCTTACTGCAGTATTATACATCGCACTATAGTAACGATTGTAAATCTCCAGTTGTGCATTTTGGTTTCCGGTTAAGCACAATTGTAATAATTGGTCAGTATTTTCTTTTCTTTGGCTCAAAAAGTTGTTGTTTGTTATAGAGATACAATAAAAAATGGTTTGTTACAGTTTTTTATTATTTTTTTTGAAAAAATGAGTGATGACACTATTATGCTGTGGCATAACAATTGTATTATTGTACTGAAATATGATAGTGGATATAGCTAAGCTATTGTAAATGATTGCTTTCTTTAATCATTATAAACATATAAGAATATATAATTCTGTAGTTAAATGACAGAATGACTTAAATAGTATTATGACAAAATCAAAAATTATGAATATTGACAGTTTGTCATTGCAAGGAATAGATGAAGATGCAGAATTGATTCCTTTAATGACACCTGAAGATGAAGAAGAAATAAATAGGGAAGAGTTGCCTGATACTTTACCTATTTTATCTTTAAGAAATACAGTGCTTTTTCCTGGAGTAGTTATTCCAATAACTGCCGGAAGAGATAAATCTATAAAACTTATTAAAGATGCTAATGCTGGAAGTAAGGTTATTGGTGTTGTTTCTCAAAAGGATGAGGAAGTAGAAGATCCATCTATTGAAGATATCAATACATTGGGAACTGTTGCTAAAATTCTTAGAGTGCTACAGATGCCTGATGGGAATACCACAGTGATTATTCAAGGTAAAAAGAGATTTGAAATTGCAGAAGTACTTACCGAAGAGCCTTATATGAATGCTACTGTACGTGCAGTAGATGAGGTGAAACCTGCAGATGAAAATAAAGAGTTTTTGGCAATTATAGAATCTATAAAAGAGCTGGCATTACAGATTATAAAAGATAATCCAAATATACCAAGTGAAGCTTCTTTTGCTATAGAAAACATACAAAGCAATTCGTTCTTAATCAATTTTGTGTCTTCTAACATGAATATTTCTGTTAAGGAGAAGCAAGAGTTGCTTGGAATTCATGATCTAAAAGAAAGAGCATTAGCAACATTAAAACAGATGAATGTTGAGTTTCAGAAATTGGAACTTAAAAATGATATTCAATCTAAAGTTAGAAACGATTTAGATCAGCAACAACGCGAGTATTTCTTACACCAACAGATGAAAACTATCCAAGAAGAACTTGGTGGTGTTTCTTCTGAGGAGGAATTAGATGAAATGCGTGTACGTGCAAAGTCTAAAAAATGGAATAAAACAGTACAAGAACACTTTGAAAAAGAATTATCAAAAATGCAACGTATGAACCCTCAGGTTGCTGAATATTCTATTCAAAGAAATTACTTAGATCTGTATTTGGACCTGCCATGGGATGAGTTTTCTAAAGATAAATTTGATCTTAAAAGAGCACAAAGAATATTGGATAGAGACCATTATGGACTTGAAGATGTAAAAAAGAGAATTATTGAATATTTAGCGGTATTAAAGCTAAGAAACGATATGAAATCTCCTATATTATGTCTTTATGGCCCTCCTGGAGTTGGTAAAACATCATTAGGGAAGTCTGTAGCTGAGGCTTTAGGAAGAGAATATGTTAGAATTTCTCTTGGTGGGTTAAGAGATGAAGCAGAGATTCGCGGGCATAGAAAAACCTATATTGGTGCAATGCCAGGAAGAATAGTACAAAGTGTTAAAAAAGCTGGTACTTCTAATCCTGTTTTTATACTAGATGAAATAGATAAATTGTCTAATAGTCATCAAGGAGATCCGTCTTCTGCAATGTTAGAGGTATTAGATCCAGAGCAAAACATGGAATTCTATGATAACTTCTTAGAAATGGGTTATGATTTGTCTAAAGTAATGTTTATTGCAACTGCAAATAGCTTGGCATCGATACAACCAGCATTGTTAGATCGTATGGAAATAATTAATGTTTCAGGATATACTATTGAAGAAAAAGTAGAAATTGGAAAACGTCATTTATTGCCAAAGCAATTAAAGGAACATGGTCTTACCGAAAAGGATTTAAAAATAGCCAAGCCGCAATTGGAAAAAATTGTAGAAGGCTATACAAGAGAATCTGGAGTACGTTCTTTAGAAAAGCAAATTGCAAAAACCATACGTTATGCTGCTAAATCTATTGCAATGGAAGAGGAGTATAGTGTTAAAGTGTCTAATGATGATGTTGAAAAGATACTTGGTCCTGCAAGATTAGAACGCGATAAATATGAAAATAATGATGTAGCTGGGGTTGTAACAGGTTTGGCTTGGACTAGAGTAGGTGGTGATATATTATTTATAGAATCTATTATTTCTAAAGGAAAAGGTAATTTAACCATTACAGGAAACTTAGGGAAAGTAATGAAAGAATCTGCGACTATAGCTATGGAATACATAAAAGCTAATGCAGAGTTATTAGATGTTGATGCTGATGTTTTTAATAAGTATAATGTACATATTCACGTTCCTGAAGGTGCTACACCTAAAGATGGGCCTAGTGCAGGTATAACGATGCTAACTTCTTTGATATCATTATTTACACAAAGAAAAGTTAAAAAGAGCTTAGCAATGACTGGAGAAATTACACTTAGAGGAAAAGTGTTGCCAGTAGGAGGAATAAAAGAAAAGATTTTGGCAGCAAAAAGAGCAAAAATCAAGGAAATTATTTTGTGTGAAGAAAACAAAAGAGATATTGAAGAAATAAAAGAAGATTATTTAAAAGGATTAACATTCCATTATGTTTCTGAAATGAGTGATGTAATTGATATTGCAATCACAAAACAGAAAGTAAAGAATGCCAAGAAATTGTAACAACCTTTACTAATAAAACAGCTTTAAATGCGTAAAATCACAATAGCAATAGATGGGTTTTCATCTACAGGTAAAAGTACCATTGCAAAACAATTAGCCAAAGCGTTAGGGTATGTATATGTAGATACTGGCGCTATGTATAGGGCAGTAACATTATATGCTTTAGATAATGGTTTTATTGAAGAAAAAAAAGTTGATGCGGCCAAACTTATAGCAGAGTTACCGCAAATAGAGGTTAAGTTTGTTTATAATGACGTATTAGGTTTCGCGGAAGTATATCTTAATGGAATTAATGTAGAAGGAGAAATTCGGAAAATGCGTATATCTACTAGAGTTAGTAGGGTTGCTATGATTGCTGAGGTAAGAACCAAATTAGTAGAGTTGCAACAAGCAATGGGTACAGAGAAAGCAATAGTAATGGATGGTAGAGATATTGGAAGTGTCGTTTTTCCTGATGCAGAGCTAAAATTGTTTTTAACAGCATCGCCTGAAGCCAGAGCTGCTAGACGTTATAAAGAGTTGTTAGATCGTGGTGATGAAGTTACTTATGAAGAAGTTTTGATAAATGTTAGAGAACGCGATTATATTGATGCCAATAGAGAGATCTCTCCATTGCTGAAAACTGATGATGCCATAGAGATTGATAATAGTGATATGGGGCTTAAAGAACAATTTGAAAGAATCCATAGTTTTTCAATGCGCATAATAGAGAAGCAATAAAATATTCTTAAAACCTAAAAAAGGCTTCCAAATTGGAAGCCTTTTTTATTACACAAAATGTAATTCAATATTATAAATTAGGGATCACTAAAACTTGACCAACATTAATCATGTCAGGATTTTTTAATTGATCAGTATTAGCCTCAAAAATAGCAGTATATTTAGAAGCACTTTCGTAGTAATGTGCTGCAATTTTCCCTAAAGTCTCTCCACTAGCAACAGTATGTCTATGGTAGATAGTTTCGTCAGCAACGCTAATGTTAGCTTTAATGTCTGCTGGGCTATCTCCTCCTAATTCTTTAATTTTATCCCAAAGAACATTTTTTTCATATGGTGTTGCAGCTAGACCTTTAATTTTTAAGATTCCACCTTCTTCAGAAACACTTCCGTCTTTCATTTGAAATTGTTCTCCTAGATCTAAAACTGCTTGATATTTTGTTTTTGCACTCATGTTATTAATTTTATTAAGTTATTATATACTCTCAAAGTTACATAAATTATGCCAAAAATTAAAGTTTAAGTTTTATAGATAAGTAGCCTTTTTCTGTAAAATAGAGCTAATACTCGTTTAACTACCTTTGTTATTGTGGTTTTCATGAATTTTACAAGACATCGTTTTTATCTGTTATTCAAAGTTTATATCATATTTGCTTCTTTTTAGCGTAATCACTATATATTGAACAGAGAATTACATTTAATACTACTGAAGTAATGAATGATGTGTATTGTTAAGAAGTATAAAAGCACAAGAGTATATACCTCTGTTTTCTAAAATAAAAATATGATTTTTAGGACAACTTGCTGGTAGTAGTTATTTTGTGATTGAAAAAACTTTAGCCTTCAACTTGAGTTGATTATATTGCAACCATGAATCATAACCAAATCAAAAAGAAATGGTATACTAAAGTACCACATGCTTTAGTTTTGCTATTTATAATTATCATTTTTGTAGCTATTTTAACCTATGTTTTACCTGCTGGTGAATATGAACGCATATTGGTCGATGGAAAAAATAGAGTTGTACCCAATTCTTATAAACAGCTAGCAAATACGCCAGTATCGTTTTTAGATATGTTTAAAGCAATTCCTTTAGGTTTTAAAGCTGCAGCCGAAATAATCTTTGTTGTTTTAGCTGGGGGCATTATGTTTAATGTAATGAACAAGTCTAAGGCTGTAGAAAATGCTGTTGGGACAATGGTTAATACGCTAGGAAAAAAAAAGAGATACACGCTAGTTGTAATCATGACATTTATTTATGGCTTTCTGGGTGTTGCAGTTGGATATGAACATAATATAGGTCTAGTACCAATTGCAGCGGTATTAAGTCTGGCAATTGGTGGTGATTTGATTCTGGCAGCTGGAATTTCTGTTGGTGCTATTACCATTGGTTTTGGTCTATCACCAATTAACCCATATACTGTGGGTGTTGGACATAAAATTGCAGAGTTGCAACTTTTTTCAGGAGCTTGGTTACGGGCAATATTATGTTTTTTTGGCTTAGCAGTAATGGCTTATTATAATGTTAGGTACTTAAAAAAAATAAGTGCCAATCCAAATAAATCGTTGGGTAAGGATTTAAATGAAGAAGGTATTTCGCTTTCACAAAAAATTAAGGATTATAAATTAGGTAAAACAGATTTAGTCATCTTGTCTATATTCATTTTAGGATTAGCAATTATTCTTTGGGGTGTTTTTACTAAAGGGTGGTATATAAATGAATTATCTGCTGTGTTTTTAATGATTGCAATTGCTTGCGGATTAGCATCAAAAATGTCTCCTTCGTTTTTTAGTGAAGCAGTTTTAGAAGGAGTTTCCAAAGCTGCACCTGGAGCATTTATGGTAGGTTTTGCAACTACTATAAAAGTTTTATTAGAAATGGGAAGTATTAGTGATACTATTTCATTTCAAATGGCAGAAGTATTGCAAGGTCTCCCTCACTATTTATCTGCAATAGGAATGTCTATATCCCAATGTATTATAAATTTATTTATACCTTCTGGAAGTGGTCAGGCATTGGCTACGTTGCCTATAATGATACCGCTAGGGGAGGTTTTGGGGCTTACAAGGCAGACAACTATTTTGGCCTTTCAGATTGGAGATGGAGTAACCAATCTTATAAATCCAACCCTTGGAGGACTAATAGCAATGTTAAGTATGTGTAGAGTTCCGATAGATAAATGGTTGAAATTTATCTTTCCAGTAGTATTGGCTATTATCGTGGTATCATGGCTAACTTTAATTTTGGCGACAGCTATTAACTATAACTAACATAATTTGGAAACAACAGCAATTTTAGAAAAACTAGTTTCTTTTTCAATCCTTGGAGGAGAAAGTAACTTAACAATTATAACTTGGTTAAAAGAGTATATTGAAAGTTATGGTATTGAAACAACTTTAGTACCGAATAAAGAAAAAACCAAAACGTCTTTGCATTGTAGAATAGGACCACCAGTAGACGGTGGCGCTATTTTATCTGGTCATACAGATGTTGTACCAGTTAAGGGGCAAAAATGGGATACCGATCCTTTTACTCTTATAGATAAAGGTGATGGTAAGCTTTATGCAAGAGGTGCTTCAGATATGAAAGGTTATTTAGCATGTTTTTTATCGGTATTACCACAAATGGTAGCTGCTAATCTAAAAAAGCCAATCTATTTTGCTTTTTCATATGATGAAGAAATAGGATGTGTATCTGCACCAGAATTGGCCGAGCATATTAAATCGCATTACACAGAAACTCCAAAATATGCAATTATAGGAGAGCCTTCGATGTTACAGCCTATTATTGGCCAAAAAGGAGTCTGCTATGTAAGTACAAAAGTTAATGGGTCTGCAGGCCATAGTAGTGCTATTCATAGAGAAGTTAGTGCTATTCATGAAAGTGCTAGGCTAATAATTTGGTTGGAAAACAAAATGGCTCAATTAGCAAAAGATAGCCGAGATGAAAGATTTGACCCTCCGCACTCCACATTACATGTTGGTCAATTGCATGGTGGAATTGCAACAAATGTTGTCGCAGATGCCGCTACCTTTGAATGGGATGCAAGAATTATTCCTAAAGATGATTTTTATGAAATTTTAAATGATTTTAAGGCTCATTGCAAAGAAAGAGAGCAAGAAGTAAGAAAAAAATTCCCTGATTTTAATATCACAACGACATTAGTGCATCCCTATGTGCCGGCTTTGGATACAGATGCTACTAGTGATATTGTTGCATTTACACAAAAATTAGTCGATAGTAAAACGTGGAATACGGTTGCATATGCTTCAGAAGCAGGGCAGTTTCAAGAAGCAGGTTTTCAGAGTATTATATGTGGGCCAAATTCTATTGAACAAGCACATAGAGCCAATGAGTTTGCAACGAAAGAACAATTAGAAAAAGGTGTGCAAATGATTGAAAACTTGGTTGTAGCATTTTCTTGAGAATAAGTATCAATAACAGCTTAAATACGTATAAAATAGTACGCTTATGAAAAATATACGAGAAAATTATCCTGCCCTAGAAAAACGTACTTATTTCAACTCACCTTCATGTGGTTTGTTTTCTAAACAAGTGGTTGCTTATCGTAGATCGATAGATGAAGAGCATTTGCAAAACCCTCACAGTTTTAGAGCTGGTGTATACAATACAATAAAAGAGATAAAAAGAAGCATAGCTACTGCTTTTGGCGCTGAAACCGAAAGAACTGCTTTAATTCCTAGTTGTTCTTATGGTATAAACTTGGTTTTAGAAGCTTTGGCAGACGGACAAAAAGTAATGCATCTAAAAAATGACTACCCGTCTATAATATGGCCTTTTAGAAGTAGAAATTATCATTGTATCACTGTTGATAACGAAGATTATTCAGAAGAAGAATTAATTAAAAATATTAAGGCCCACCAAATAAAAATACTGGCGGTAAGTGCTGTACAATATTCAAATGGCGAAATTATTGCTGCCCAGACATTCAGAGCAATAAAAAAACAATTTCCAGAAATACTTATATTGGTAGACGGCACTCAATTTTTGGGCACAGCAGCTTTTAATTTTAGAGAAAGTGGAATAGATCTTTTTGCAGCAAGCACATTCAAATGGTTATGTGCAGGTTTTGGAAACGGTGTTATGTTTATGAGCGAACAGTTGGAGGAAAAACTAAATTCAAAAGCTAGGGGGTATAATACGTATAAAAACCCGCGTAAAGAAGGATCCCCTACTTTAGGAGAATTTTTTGAACCTGGTCATCAAGACTTGTTAGTATTTAAAACATTAGAATTTCAGGTAAAATGGCATTCAGAAATTGGCTTTGAAAATATACAAGCACAAATTAAGGAGGTGAAAATGTATCTCAGAGAAAAAATAAAAGATGAAACTCCATATAAAATAATTACTTCTGTAAATCCATATTTAGCGTCTGGAATATTGTCCGTTGATGCTCCAAAAGAATTAGTGAAATACTTGAATGCAAACAATATTGTTTGCTCCTTCAATAGGGGATTGCGATTGGGAGTTCATTTTTACAATAATCTTGAAGATGTAGATGAGCTTATAAAAAAGATAAAGGAGTTTGAATCTCTCAATTAAAATGGAGTAGTGTTGATGCCTATGGCTTTTTAAAACAAACATGGTATTAACGTTTTTTGGTTTACTGCTGGTCATTCTTTGTAAAAAAAGGTTCTTTAATTAGCTAGACATTGATTATAAAGCTTAATTCCCTTTTAATCATTTGTATATCTATTAATATAGTTGTATTTTTGCACTCCTTTTTACAAGAATCCAAGAAGAAAGGGACAAGAAAATTAAGTATATAAACATCTTCTATGTTTTATTGTTAATCTTGGAACAGACATAGAATACAAATATTAATCAGCAAATGGCTGAAGACAAAAACAAAGCTGTAGATGCAGCGGCAACGGAAGTTGAAAACGTAGTAGTAGAAAAAGTAGAAGTTAAGGAATTAACAGCTAAAGAACAAGAAGCATTCTTAAGTGAATTCGATTGGGAAAAGTACGAAGAAGGTATTGAAAAAGTAGAAGACGCTAAGTTAGAGGAATTCGAAAAATTAGTAGCTGAAAACTTCGTAGATACTGCTGACGAAGAAGTTGTTACAGGTACAGTTGCTTTCTTAACAGAAAGAGAAGCTATTATCGATATCAACTCTAAATCTGAAGGTGTAATTTCGTTAAACGAATTTCGTTACAACCCAGATTTAAAAGTAGGAGATAAAGTAGAAGTATTAATTGATATCCGTGAAGATAAAACGGGACAATTAGTATTATCACACAGAAAAGCAAGAACTATCAAAGCTTGGGAGCGTGTTAACACAGCTCATACAGAAGGTGAAATCGTTAACGGTTTTGTTAAATGTAGAACTAAAGGTGGTATGATTGTAGACGTATTCGGTATTGAAGCGTTCTTACCAGGTTCTCAAATTGATGTGAAGCCAATTAGAGATTACGATGCTTACGTGAATAAAACAATGGAATTTAAAGTTGTGAAAATCAACCACGAATTCAAAAACGTTGTTGTATCTCATAAAGCTCTTATTGAGGCTGATATTGAATTACAGAAAAAAGAAATCATTGGTCAATTAGAAAAAGGACAAGTATTAGAAGGTGTTGTTAAAAACATTACTTCTTATGGTGTGTTTATTGATCTTGGTGGTGTTGATGGTTTAGTTCATATTACTGACTTATCTTGGAGTAGAATTAATCATCCAAATGAGATTGTAGAATTAGATCAAAAATTAAATGTTGTAATCTTAGACTTTGATGATAACAAATCTAGAATACAATTAGGTCTTAAACAATTACAGAAGCATCCTTGGGAAGCACTTAATCAAGACTTAAAAGTTGGTGATAAAGTTAAAGGTAAAGTTGTTGTAATCGCAGATTACGGTGCATTTATCGAAGTAGCTGAAGGTGTTGAAGGATTAATCCACGTTTCTGAAATGTCATGGTCTACGCACTTGCGTTCGGCTCAAGATTTCGTAAAAGTTGGTGATGAGGTTGATGCTGTTGTTCTTACTCTTGATAGAGAAGAGCGCAAAATGTCTCTTGGTATTAAGCAATTAACTCCAGATCCATGGACTGATATTACTACTAAATATCCAGTAGCTTCAAGACACACAGGTATTGTACGTAACTTTACTAACTTTGGTGTTTTTGTTGAACTAGAAGAAGGTATTGACGGTCTTATTTATATCTCTGATCTTTCTTGGACTAAGAAAATTAAGCATCCATCAGAATTTGTTTCTGTAGATGATAAATTAGAAATCGAAGTTTTAGAATTAGATGTTGAAGGAAGAAAACTTAGTTTAGGTCATAAACAAACTAAAGATAATCCTTGGGATAAGTACGAAACTGAATTTGCTTTAGGTTCTACACATACTGCATCAATCTTCGAGATTGTTGACAAAGGTGCTACAATTAACTTTAACGAAGATATTGTTGCTTTCGTTCCTAGTCGTCACTTAGAAAAAGAAGACGGTAGTAAGTTAGGTAAAGGAGATTCTGCAGAGTTTAGAATTATTGAATTCAATAAAGAATTTAAACGTGTAGTAGCTTCTCATACAGCAATTTTCAGAGAAGAAGAACAAAAGATTGTAAAAGCAGCAGTTAAAAAATCTGCAGCTCAAGCAGATGCAGCAAAACCTACTTTAGGAGATGCTAACAATGCATTACAAGCTTTAAAAGATAAAATGGAAGGGAAAAGTTAATTTTTCAATCACTTATCAATAAATTAAAAACCACGCTTTTAGCGTGGTTTTTTTATGCCAAAAATATTTTTATTGTGTTCGCTTTATAGTTTAAATGGAATGCCGAAGGAAAAAAAACAATAACCTCTACCTTGGTGCACGAAATATGTTTCGAAATAATATTTTGATTAACTAGGCAAGCCATGGAGAGTTAAATCCACTGCTGGGATTAAATGAGTTGTTTTGAAGTTTATTTTGTACATAATGCTAAATAAATATGTACTTTTGTAAGACCGAAAACGTTTGGATTTTCATTATGAGTCAAAAAAAACTGCTATCAGAAAAAGAGGTTGCCATTATTCTACACCGATTGTCTTGTCAGCTAGTTGAAAATCATTTAGATTTTAAAAATACTGTCATTATTGGACTACAGCCTAGAGGTATATTTTTGGCAGATAGGATTTGTAAGATTCTAGTGGAAGATTACGGTATTACCGATTTAAAATATGGTCATTTAGATATTACTTTTTATAGAGACGATTTTAGAAGGGGAGATAAAACATTAGAAGCAAATTCGACCACCATAGATTTTATTGTTGAAGACAAAAATGTTATTTTTATAGATGATGTACTGTTTACAGGGCGTAGTATTAGATCTGCATTAACGGCAATACAATCTTTTGGCAGGCCTGCTGAAGTAGAATTACTGACCCTAATAGATAGAAGATTTAGCAGACATTTACCAATACAACCCAATTATAGAGGAAGACAGGTAGATGCCATAAATCGGGAGAAAGTAAAAGTGATGTGGAAAGAAAATGACGGTGAAGATGGAGTTTATTTAATAAATAACTAGTTAAGATGAGCGAACTAAGTGTAAATCACTTATTAGGAATTAAATACTTAAATAAAAAAGATATTGATCTGATATTTGAAACTGCAGATCATTTTAAAGAGGTTATTAATCGTTCTATAAAAAAAGTACCTACACTTAGAGATATTACTATTGCCAATATTTTTTTTGAAAATAGTACACGTACAAAGTTATCTTTTGAACTCGCTGAAAAAAGATTATCTGCTGATGTTGTTAACTTTTCAGCAGGGCAATCTTCCGTTAAAAAAGGAGAAACCTTAATTGATACGGTCAATAATATTTTATCTATGAAAGTAGATATGGTTGTTATGCGGCATTCCAATGCAGGGGCTGGTGTGTTTTTATCAAAACATGTAAAGGCAAGTATCATAAATGCAGGAGATGGAGCTCATGAACATCCAACTCAAGCCTTATTAGATTCTTTTTCTATTCGAGAAAGACTAGGAGAAGTTGGAGGTAAGAATGTATTGATTGTTGGAGATATATTACACTCAAGAGTAGCCTTATCTAATATTTTTGCATTAAAGCTTCAGGGTGCTAATGTAAAATTGTGTGGGCCTAAAACATTGATGCCAAAATATATTACAGAGTTAGGTGTTACTGTAGAAACAAATTTAAAAAAAGCACTAGAATGGTGCGATGTTGCCAATATGCTTCGGGTACAAAACGAACGTATGGATATTAGTTACTTCCCTTCCACAAGAGAGTATTCACAACAATATGGTGTTACAAAAGAACTATTAGAATCTTTAGGTAAAGAAATTGTAATAATGCATCCAGGTCCTATAAATAGAGGTGTAGAAATTACAAGTGAAGTTGCAGATTCTAATCAATCTATCATTTTAAATCAGGTAGAGAATGGTGTTGCCGTTAGAATGGCGGTTATTTATTTATTAGCGTCTAAGATTAAAAATTAAAGTATGATTCTTGAAAAGAAAGGGAATGTTTCTATACTGTCTCAGGAAAAGGGAACTGTTGTAGATTTTTTAAAAAAGATTAACACAGCTTACGATAAGCTAAAGGCAGATAATATTATTGTCAATTTATTTTCACTAGAAAAAATAGAAACAGAGCAATTGGCAGAGTTTTTGCAAGTATCTAAGCAGCATAAAGGAGCAAATAGATCGTTTGTAATTGTAATGAAAGCGATAAGCTATGACGAAATTCCAGAAACATTAATGGTGGTACCAACAGTACAAGAGGCTTTTGATGTAATTGAAATGGAAGAAATAGAACGTGATTTAGGACTCTAGTTTTGACAATGTTTGCAACAATAACCTGCTAATTAGGTAAAAATAATTCTGTGAAGTTAACCATTTTAGGCTGTTATGCCGCAACACCACGTACATTAACAAATCCTACTTCGCAAGTTTTAGAGATTAAAAATCAGTTGATTTTAATTGATTGTGGAGAAGGAACTCAGGTTCAATTACGCAAACACAAAATCAAGTTTTCAAGGATAAAACATATTTTTATATCGCATCTTCATGGAGATCATTTTTTTGGATTACCAGGACTGATAGCTACATTTAGATTATTGGGCAGAGATATTCCACTACATATTTATGGTCCTAAAGGAATAAAAGAAGCAGTTACCCTATTTTTAAAAGTTGGAGATTCATGGACAAATTATCCATTAGTTTTTCATGAACTTACTGAAAAAAAATCAGTAATAGTTTTTGAAGATGAAACAATAAAAGTAAGTACAATTCCTTTAGATCATAGAATTTATACCAACGGCTATTTGTTTGAAGAAAAGCCAGGTGAACGAAAGCTAAATATAGTTGCTGTTGATGAAGCAAATATTGATGTTGCTTATTATCATAAGCTTAAGCAAGGAGGAGATGTTGTTAATGAAGATGGTGTTCTAATAAGTAATGAAACTGTTACTTTTGACCCTGAAAAAACAAAATCTTATGCATTTTGTAGTGATACAGCATATTTAGAAAGTATAGTGCCTCTTATAAAAGATGTAGATGTTTTGTACCATGAAGCTACTTTTTTAGAGGAGCACAGTAATTTTGCAACCAAAACCAAACATAGTACTGCCAAGCAAGCTGCAATGATTGCTAAGAAAGCTAATGCTAAGAAGTTGATTTTAGGACATTATTCTACTCGTTATGGAGATATAAATATATTTAAAGAAGAAGCAACTACTATTTTTGAGAATGTTGTTTTAGGAGATGATGGCAAAGTGTTTGACTTATAATAGTGTATTTTTGTAGTATTTTAAATTTTAGCTTTAGTTATGGATAAGGATTTAAGCGATTACAGGCAGCAATATGATAAAAGCGAGTTGTTGGAAACAACCGTATCAGATAATCCATTAGAATTGTTTCAGAAATGGTTTTATGAAGTAGAAGCTTTTGGAGGAGTTACAGAAACCAATGCTATGAGTGTTGCTACAATTGGTAAAGATGGTTTTCCTAAAACTAGAATTGTACTCTTAAAAAAGTATACCTACGAAGGTTTTATTTTTTATACCAATTATGATAGCGAAAAAGGTAAAGCAATAGCAGCTAATTCCAATGTATGTGCCTCTTTTTTTTGGCCAAATATGGAACGTCAAGTCATAATTAAAGGTAAGGCTGAAAAAATTGCTGCCAATCTTAGCGATGGATATTTCGAATCCCGACCTAAAGGGAGCCAATTAGGAGCTTTGGTCTCTCCTCAAAGTAGTGTTATTGCTTCACGTGAAATTTTGGAGCAATCATTAAAATCACTTGAAAAAAAGTACGAAGATAAAGAAATAATACGCCCTGATAATTGGGGAGGGTATATTATTAAACCTACTTCAATTGAGTTTTGGCAAGGAAGACCCAACAGATTACATGATAGGTTACGTTACCAATATGATGCCGAATTTAATTGGGTTATGGAAAGGTTAGCACCGTAGTTTATAAATACAATTGTCCAAATTTTTGTAATTGATCAGATAAAACAGGACTATACAGCCACTACAGTTTTAATTATCTCTTTGGCATTTAAAGCACTAATTCCTTGGTCTTTATATGTTTCTGGAAATATGGTGATCAGTCGATTTTGAATATGGGCAATAACCTTTATTAAATCTTTGCAATAAATTGAAGGGTTATTGAAGCCATTTTCTTTTTTAAATCGATGTACCAAACGTCCACCTTTACAAATATCCTTAATAGGACATTTTAAACATTGTCTACTCAATCGTGTAGTACTACTTTCATAATACAACTCACCTAAGGGGGTTTCTAAGATAGCTGTAAATTGATGTGTCTTAATGTTCATGTTTGATTTTGTAAATCCTTCTCCACAAATCTTGAGAGAATCTATAGCTTCTATTTCTCCGTTGGTTTCTATTACTAGCACTTTAGCTTCATTATCTTCATTTTTGGTGTTAGCAATACCTAGTAGGTGACTAACGAGTCCGTTAAAGAAAATAATACCATATCTTTTTTTATCTGCAATCCAATGGTCAAATAATTTAATTAGCCAATCTGCCATTTCTGTAGTGTTCTCCGGTATTTCTATAGGAAAGTTATCATGGGTATAGTCTGGCATCAAAAAGTTTACCGAATCAGCTTGCATTTCTTTAAAAATTTTATATGTTTCTATTGGGTCTTCCTTAGTGTTTATAACACATGCTATTTCAAGGAAACCAAATTTTTCTTTAAGAATTTTCACGCCCTTGCGTACAGATTGATAACTACCATTGCCTTTGTGGTCCACACGGTTCATATCGTGTGCTTTTTCTGTTCCATCAATACTTATACTTGGTATAATATTTAATTTTCTGAATAGTAAAGACCATTCTTCATCAAATAGAACTCCGTTGCTTTGTACATGAAATTTAAAAATAGTTTCAGGAACTTCCTTATTTATTTTTCTAGCCTTTTCCACAAAAGACAAATAAAATTCTTTTTTTATCAATAAGGGTTCACCTCCATGAAAAAGAAAAGTGAATGTTTTTTTTGGGTATTGTTTTAAAAAAACAACAGTTTTTTCCAGAATGGCATCTACACAATCTTCCGAAATAAATTTTGGTTGCTTTTTATAGCTAGAGTCACCCATATTATACATAAAACAATAAGAACAGTTTAGGTTACACCTACTTGCTACTTTTATGACTAGTGCATTAAAATTCATAATAATAAAGTTTTAAAAAGATTAAAAGAATAGATAGAAGCTGTTGTTATCAGCTTCTATCTTTAACTATAAGGTTATAGTTTTCTAAATGACTCTAAACGCGAATCTAACTCAACACATCCATGTGCAGAATCTGACCATACTTGTCCTTCAGGGCAGACACGTCCACCACCACTTGTAGGGTAATAAATTATTTGCCCTTGCCCTTGACCAATTAGTCCTCCAGTAATGTTTTCTAGATTCTTTAATTCTTGATCAGAAAATTTTTCAATTCCTTTGTTTAGTACAAATACTTTTTTCATAATGTAAAAAATTATTTTTTTTGCCTACTCTTTCTGATTTTCGGCTAACTCATTTGTAGCTATTGACCTATTGCGCAATTGAGTAAAATAGCATACAGTTATATATACATGAAACCTGTTTTTTGTTACCCTTTTTTAAGACATCTTAATATTAGAAAAAATTGCAATCCTTTTGGTTATGAAGTTTTATGGGTTTTGAAATAAGAATTATTTGGAAATAATTCTAGCCTAAACATTTTTGAAAACTATTTTTAATTCATGAAATCTAAAGGGTAATGGAAGGGTAATAGGGAGCTTTTGAATGGTATTGTTTTATCAATACCTGGGCAAAAAGAAATTAACAACTGAATACCAATTATTTAAGAAGAATAAGTATAGAATAAAAAGCGAAAATTATTATTTATTTAGGAATATTTTGATTGTATAGTTCTGAAAAGCATTTTTTTTCATATCTTAATTTCTGGTTGTTTAGTTTAACTATTTTTTACTCCACCACAAGAAAATAACTTCAAAAAGGACTATTATCTGTTACAGTATATTTTTGTAATGGATTGTATTTCCTACTCGTTTTTACCAATTTACTCATCTCCTCTATTTGTATTGTTCCAAAACGCTTGTTAAGCTTTTGGAAACAATAGATCATTTATAGTTTTTATTAAACGGCCATTAAATAACTAATTAATCTTTTAAACTATTTTTATTATGATAAAAAAATTACTTTTCCGTGGTGGTGTTTTAATATGTATCATTGCGCTTTTAGCAACAGCTTTTATTGTTTATCAGTCAAAAGAAAAGGTTCAGGAAAAGACTATTGCTGAACAACGAGAACAGTATGCAGATTTTTTAAAGAAAAGTCCTTATAAAGAAACCCTTACTTGGGATAAGAAAAAAAGAAAAGCACATGGCCTTCCACCAAACAAATATTATGAACAAATGTGGGAGTTAACTATTAATCCTGCAACAGGAAGGTTAGATGATGGTAAAATTACAGGTCTAAGACAGCAATTGCTACAAGGAAGATTAACACGTAGAATTCCAGGGGAAGAAGGTAATGCTTGGGAAGAAAGAGGACCAAATAATGTTGGAGGAAGAACCCGAGTTGTATTTTTCGATCCTAATGACTCAACTAATAATACTGTTTATGCAGGTGGTGTTAGTGGAGGTTTGTGGAAAAATTCTGATATCTCTAACCCTAATTCTGCATGGGCAAGAATTATTAATATTCCAGGTAACCTATCCGTAACTTCTATTACAGTAGATCCTAGAGATTCTAAGGTATGGTATGTAGGTACTGGAGAGCAATATACTGCTGGAGATGTTGTTGGAAATGGAGTTTACAAAACAATAAATGGAGGAACAACTTGGACAGCAATGACAATTCCTCCTGCTGGGCCAGGGCCGTTTTATTTTGGTGAAACAAACTTATTTTTATCAGGGTTATACTATGTAAATGATGTTTTAGCTTGGGATAATGGAACTTTTACGGAGTTGTATGTAGCTGTCGGAGCTCATGTCTATGGAGATGCTAGTGGTCCTAGAAATTGGTTAGGGTTGCAATCTGCAGGTTTGTATAGATCTATTGATAATGGAACAACATGGAATAGAACTGAGACTGCAAATATGGCATATGCTGCAAGTGGTATTACATTTTATATTATTCCAAATGATTTAGAGGTTGGAGCCGATAATAGCCTATGGATGGGAACAATTAATTCTGCTTTTGGAGTAGGTGGAGGACGTGTATATCAATCTACTGATGGTGTAACTTGGACTGGAACGGGACTTCCCGATTCTAATAGAGTAGAGATAGAACCCTCGGCATCATCTCCCGGAAAGTTATATGCATTAACTCAGGGAGTAAGTGTAGGGCCTGTTCATATTTATGAAACTACAGATAAATTTACCACAATTAATGAACTTAGTTTGCCAAATGATGATGATCCAGGGATTTCAGCTAGTGATTTTACTCGTGGACAAGCATTTTACGATTTAGTTATTGAAGCTGATCCAGCAAATGATGAAATTCTTTATGTTGGTGGTATTGATATGTTTAAAACTGTAAATGGAGGTGATGATTGGTCTCAATTAACGCATTGGTATGGCGGATTTGGCCATCAATATATGCATGCAGATCAACATGCAATTAGTTTTGCTAATAACTCTTCTAATAAAATGATGTTTGGAAATGATGGCGGTGTCGCTTATACTGATAATGGAGGTGATGTAATTTCGGTAAGAAACAATAATTATAATGTAACTCAGTTTGTAAAAGCTGGTATAGGCCCAGATGGAGTAGGAGATACCAAAGGAATTTTTACAGCCGGAGCTCAAGATAATGGTACGCAGGCGTTTAGGAATACAGTTCCCGGTATCAATAGTTCAGAAGAGTTAAGTGATGGTGATGGATTTTATACTTTTGTGGATAAGGATGGTGAATATTTAATATCAACTTATGTTTATAATGTAATTTATCGTTTTGATCTTCCTTGGGATGGTCAAGGGAGGTTAGAAGGAGCAGCAACTATTTTATCAAGCGATTTTACTGGAGATTTTGTGAATCAAATGGATTATGATAGTAAAGCAAATAGATTGTTAACCAATAATACTTCAAATACTGGTTATGCTATTAAAAGTATTAATGTTGAAACTACAGCTAGTGGCTCAATTACGAGCAGTGCTTTAGATGCAAAACCTACAGCTTTTAGAGCATCTCCTTTTGATGATGATGTTTGGTATGTAGGTATGGCAAATGGTGGTGTTTTAGAATTGACCGAGGTTACAGACAGTACTGCAGTGTTTAGAGCATTAAGTACACCTTTTGTAGGGTCGGTATCATCTGTTAGATTAGGAGAAACATCAAATGACATAATGGTAACAATTCATAATTATGGAGTAGAAAGTGTTTGGTATTCTAACAATGGTGGTAGTGTATGGTTTGGTAAAGAAGGAGATCTGCCAGATATTCCTGTAAGAGATATATTGCAGAACCCATTAGATGTTAACGAGGTAATGTTAGCAACACAATTGGGAGTATGGGCAACTTCTGATTTTTATTCAGATAATCCTACTTGGACACAATCTCAGAATGGAATGAGTGATGTAAGTGTTACTGCTTTTGACTATTGGGCAGTTAATGGAGATGATACAGAACACAAAATTATTGCATCTACCTATGGTAGAGGGGTGTTTACTTCGTCTTTTAATAATATAACTGTTTCTCCTACAAAAGGCTATTCTTTTGAAAAAGGATTAGAAGGCTGGAAAATGGGTAAATATGCCAAACGTGTAAAAACAATTCATGCTGTAGATGGTTCTTATGCCATACGTGTTAAGAAAAAATCAAATATGAGGTCTGCGTGGTTAGATTTTTCAGATTTCGAAAATGTAACAATTTCTATTAAGCTAAAGCAGAATAAAGTCAAGTATCCTAAATATAGCAGAGTGTATGTAGAATATAGAACTACTGCAAATAAAACGTGGAAAGTTATAAAATCTAAAAAATTACGCGAAAGTTTAACCGAAATTAATGCAACAGTTAAAAATCCTAAAGAAAAAGGACAGTTTAGAATACGTATCAATTTAGCAGAAAAAAAAGGGAATGTGTATTTTGATATGATTGAAATTGAAGGAAAAGAAGTACTGGATAATCCACTTCCTGATCTTGTACCAGAAATTGTAATATTTCCAAACCCTACGGTTGCACAGTTAAATATAACCAACATTAAAAAAGATGCTGATTTTAATATATTTAATCAATCAGGGACTCCTGTTTTATCAGGAAGATTAAAAAAAGAAGGCGCAACTATAGATGTTTCTGGATTAGCAAAAGGAATGTATATTTTAAAGATAGACGGAGAAGATAAAGGAAATGCTAAAATGTTTGTAAAGAAATAAGTACTTATTTAGTTACATAAAAAAAGGCTGTCTTTCGAGGCAGCCTTTGCTTTTTGGGTGTTTTTTCTTTAGTATTTACTAAATATTGGTGAGCTAAATAATATTTCTATTGTTTAATAAGGTTCCAAAAGCTTATTTCTCTTCTTGTACGGAATCCCAATTTTTTATAAAGTCCTATAGCTCCAGTATTGGTAGCAGCTACATGTAGGTAAGGGATTTTATTTTCTTCAATAATTTGATTAGAAGTATAGGCAACAAGCTGCTTGGCATAACCATTACCACCATGGTCTGGATGAGTTATTACAGCACTTATTTCTGTAAAATCATTCATTTTCATGCGTTCACCAGTTACTGCAACAAGCTTGTTGTCTTTAAAAATGCCGTAATAGTTTCCTAATGTTGCTGTTTTTGGTTTAAAATATCCTGGTTGGATTAAATTCACCAAATCAAATAAGACTTTGTAATGCTGAGTATTAAGTTTTATGATTGTTTCTTTTGTGTTAATTTCTATTTTATGGTCAATAATCATTTGTATACATACAAGTTCTTTGTTTAAATAAACCGTATTATTATATGTAGGTTTAGTACCCACGCTAAAGAAGTTTGTAACCAATTTGGCATAGCTATTTATATCATCTGGATTGTTGGTACTGGTACTACTGGATAAAAAAGGACAATAGTCTGGATCATAACATTTGGTATTATTAAATGTTATGGCATAGTGTTTATGCGTTTCATTTAAGGAATGCCAAACTGGGTTGTCCAATTTTTTATAATCCATTTATTTTGTAGTTATATGATAAGAAATGATTAAAATTGAGTGTCATATTTAACAGGAAATTGCTCTGGTATCTCACTATCCAATTCTCCTAAGTTTTGACGAAGATCTATTTCAATACCTCTTGCAATTGTTGATATTGGAACATCATTGGCTGTGCCTTCAAATGGGTTTTCTCCTGTTCTTCCAATTCTTTCCATAGTATGAAATACCCAAGCTACTATTACATAAAAAGGGATAGAGAACCAAACAAAGAGATCGCTTAGTAAAGGATGTTCTGCTTTTAATCCATTTCCAATCTCTGCAAATTGAGGAACCAGTGCTAAAGGAAGAAGTAATACAAATATCCACATAAAAAGATGGTTAAGCGTTGCAAACTGTCTAGGATACGGAAAGTTTTTGATACGTTCGCTTTTACCTTGAAGCGTAAAAAGTTCTTGAAGTAAACTTTCCAGTTCTAAAAAAGAAAACTCCCAAATAATACCTTCTTCTTTTAATTTTTTTAAATGATGAGATTGTAGATAGAGTAGTGCTGTTTGTTTATTACTTTTATTTTTAAGGTATTCAAAATCCGACTCAGAAATATAAGGCAAAAGATCTTCATCTAATGTAGAATCTAGCTCAGGTGGTCTAAGATTCCATTCAGAATTTGATTTTTGTGTCGAAAATGTCTCCCAAGGTTTAGAGGCTCTCATTGCATGCCTTAAAGCTGTCATCCAAGCGATATGTCTATAGGTTAGGGTTTTAATTTCTTTGTTAAGGCGTTCTTCTGAAAATGTAGTAGAACTATATTCATTGGTAAGCATATCTTGTAAATACATTCCAAAAGTTCTTGAGGTATTTACAATTCCTCCCCAAATTTTTCTTGCTTCCCAAATTCTGTCATAAGAAGAGTTGTTTTGAAACCCAATTACAAAAGCAACAGCAGTACCGATTAATGCTAGAGGTGTCCAAGGAATTTTTAGCCAACTAAGTTCAAGAAAATAATGAGCGCAAACAAAAATAATAATGATTATAAAAAACAAGAGGGTTTCAAATCTGGTCCACAAAGCCATTTCAAAAGCCGTGTATTTTTTTTTTATGTGCATAGTTTTTTTTTAAACGTTGTATAGAACATCTAATTTAATAAATATAAACCAAATATGAAATTTGCTAACTTTTTATGATGAAGAGTTTATCTATTTTACTTCTTGCTCAATTAGAAATGATTTTTTTCTGTTGGTAATTACAATTGTATAGCTTCCTTTTTTTAATCCAAGATGGCAATTTTTTGTCTTACTTGCTACCTCGGTAATATCAATTGGAATTGCAGCATTGATGTCTTCTCCTTTTTTGAAGGCTAGTACCATAATTAGGGAAACCTTTATCTAGTTTCAATAGCTAATCTTTATCCATATATATGGTACGAAATATCTGCGGTATTATTTTTTTTTGGCTGTGCCTTTATAATCGCCTTGTTCTATTGTAAGTTGTTTTCCATCTGGAGAAAAAGTAAACGACATAGATTCTGCATAAATTTGTTCAAAAACAAACCTGTTATTTCCTTTGTAAACTAAAGGTTCTTTAAATTCATCGCCTATTATATGAATTAATACATTTTTATCTTGACTAAAAATATATGTATCAGATTCAATATTTACATAAGTACCTGAATATATTTTCACCTCATTTTCTGTTATCTCAACAGGTGTTTCATCAAGATATAATTTTAGGATTTCTATAAATAGGGTGTTAATATTATCGTTAGATCCATTAGATGTTATAGTTAATCCCAATTTTTCTTCAGGAAAATATATAGCTGTAGATTTATAACCATCCAGTGTTCCTCTATGTCCAAAACCTTTTTTGTCGGCAATAGTGTATCTAGCTAATCCCATTCCGTAAGTATCCTTTATTGTTAGCATTTTATCTAGACTTTGTGGTGTTATTATTTTTCCAGTAAATAATGCATTCATAAATAGAGCAATATTAGTTGGATTAGAAACTATAGATCCTGCCCCTAGTGTAATTGACATATCCGTTTCTGTAGATTTTGTCCATTTTGTAGTATATGTATAAGAATTGGCTTCGTTATTATTGATATTTACAATAGCGCCATTATAGGTATTGGTTAGGTTAAGAGGAGTACATATTTTGGTATTTAAAATAGTCTCATATGGTTTGTCATATACTTTTTCGAGAATAAGAGAAAGTAAAAAATAATTAGAATTGCTATATTCTCCTTTACTGCCAGGTTCAAAATCACTAGGATAATCAGAAATCATTTGAAGCATTTCTTGAGTAGGCTTATACTGCGTATGATATTTTCGAAAGGCTTTATCTCTTGTAAAATTATAAATTCCGCTTCTATGTTGTAATAACTGGGCTATAGTAATTTTAGACGCATTTTGTATTTCAGGAAAAAAGCTTTCTATAGTCTGTTCTAATGTAATTATGTTTTTCTCTATGGCTTTAAAAACTAATACTGCTGTAAATGTTTTAGATATTGACCCAATACGATATTTAGTATCTATTGTTGATTTCTTTTTGGTGTATATATCATCAAAACCGATGGCATTTGTGTATTCTATTTTTCCATTTTTAGATACTGCAATGCTGCCCATAAACTGATTACTCTCTTCATATATTTCTAATAAGCTATCAATTTTGGAAGAATAGTTATTAGATTGCTCGTTTGATGATGATGATGATGATGATGAATTTGCTGTTTTGTTTTCTTTACAAGAAAATAGTAGTGCTACTGCTACTACTAATATTAGTTTTTTCATTTTTTACAATTTTGAGTGATTTTGTTTAAAGTAATTTTAAGGTTATCCAGTTCTGTACCAGATAGACCATTTAGTGCCATCTTCCTATTTTGATTAATAATAGGAGTTAGTAATTGTATCGCTACTTTACCTTTTTCTGTAATATTTAGCAAGGATATACGCTTGTCTTCTTTGTTTGTTGTTTTTAGTACATAATTTTTTTTTATCATTAAACTTATTATTCTGGTCATTGAGGCATAATCTTTAAATATTAGATCTGCAATTTCTGTTTGGGTAAGTCGTTTATCATTTGCAATTAGTAGTATTAGAGCCTGATCAACAGTAATGTCAGAGATAACACTTTTTATATTCTTTAAGCTTAATTTTCGATACGCCTTTATAGCTTCTTCAATAGAGTATAATATTGTTGATGATGGGGTATCTAAATTCATAATACTTGATATATCAACCAAAAATATATTATTTAATTGATATATCAAGTAAATAGAAGCTTTTTAATGATTCTTTTTTGTGTTAACTGTGTTTAATTAAAACGTAGTGGTGTGGTATTGAAGAAAAATAAATGAAAAATTAGTGTGTTTTACAAAAAAAAGAAGCTGAAGTCTTTATAGATGGCAATGTTAGACATAACTTTATTCTTTAAACAGGTATGCTACAATTACTTTTGCAGCGGCCTTACTTCCTTTTAGAGAAGGATGAAACATATCGGGTCCATAATAATTATAACTATTGCTGGTATCAATATGTTCTTTCCAGATTTTACCTACCGGAAGTAAAATAGCACTGTTGATTATTGCTGCATCACGATGGTTTTTTATAACACCATCAAAAGTATGATAATAAGATATTGATGGCCAAACCATAAAGTAGCATAGTTGTATATTGTTTAGTTTGCACAAACTACTAAACTTTTCTCCATATTCAATTAGCATTTTTCTACCATTATCTTGAGAAGATGGGCCTTGTTGTATAATAACATAATCAAATTTTTTACTAGAAATTAATTGCTGAACTTTTTTATCGTTCCAATGGTCTTCAATAGCATAGTTCGCATATGCTATCATTTTTGTGCTGATTTTAACTCCATGTAAACTTGCATTTTTCTTGACAAGTTTTGGTAAATTGTTTGTATAAGTAAGGCTATTACCAATAAATAAAATACTTATACTATTTGACTTTTCTTGCTGACTATAGCTAGTTGAATGATTAAGTATTAGTACAAAAAATAAAATAAGTAATTTCTGCATATTATCTAGTTTTATAGTTTATCCATAAACACTTTTTTCTATAATTATTTTTGTTACAATCAATATTACTAAGCAATGGTTTTGGAAAAAGAAAACAAGGCTCAAAAAAATAGCTATAGGAATAATGGTAAAAATAGATGAACCATAAATAAAAACAATCGCAAAAGGCATTTAAAATTTTAGGAAGCAGAACTATTGCACTATTTTTGATATTATAAAGATATACGCTAAAAATTGGAAAAGACATGAAACGAGCATGCTAAATGTTTTATCCCCCAAGGAGATGATTAATAGCGAACAGCATGTAACCGTTAAAAAACAATAATTAGAGAACACATGAAACATCCATTGATAAAGAATTCTACATTCAATGAGAGGACTGTAAGGATGAACCATGTGACCAATTTAATAAAAACAAAAAAGACAGATGAAAATTGTAATATCACCAGCTAAGTCATTAGATTTTGAAACGCAACTGCCAACAGCACTGCATAGCGAAGCTAGTTTTTTAACAGATGCAGAAAGAATAAACAAGTTGCTAAAGAAAAAGTCTGCGACTAGTTTATCCAAATTAATGAAAATATCTAATAACCTAGGGCAATTAAATTACGAACGCAATCAAGATTGGGAATTACCATTTACAGAAACCAATGCTCGTCCTGCCGTATATGCTTTTAATGGAGATGTATATACTGGTTTGGATGTATATACGCTTCCGGAAGAAAAAATAACGCAACTACAAAGCTCGCTCAGAATATTATCTGGACTTTATGGAGTTTTAAAACCGTTAGATTTAATACAAGCATATCGATTAGAAATGGGAACTAAATTTGCTGTGGGTGTTAAGAAAAATTTGCCAGATTTTTGGAAAAAGAAAATAACACAGTCTTTAAATGACGAAATGCAAGAAAATGAACTCTTTGTTAATCTAGCAAGTAACGAGTATTTTAAAGCCGTAGATACCAAAACTCTAAAAGCACCAATTGTAACACCGCAATTTAAAGATTATAAGAACGGACAGTTAAAAATGATTAGCTTTTTTGCCAAAAAGGCAAGAGGCATGATGGTGCGTTATATATTAGATACCAATGCCAAAACTATAGATGACCTTAAAGGATTTAATTATGATGGCTACGGATTTAGTGATGAATTGTCAAAAGAGAACGATTTAGTATTTACACGATAACTGTCTAAATTACAAGAAGATGAATTCCAAATTTTATTTACTATTGTTATTGCTTGCAAGCTACACTACAACCCTTGCCCAAAAGGTATATGTTGTGGATAGGGAATACAAAGCAGATACAAAGGTTTTTATTGTAGATAGGACGTATAAGGCAGATGTATTGGTCTATAATGTGGATAGGTCATATAAGGCTTCAGAAAATAATGGCCTCTGGTTTACTGTAGATAGGGAATATAAGGCAGATAAAACCATCTTTTTTGTGAGTACAGAAAGCAAGGCAGATATAGTAGTCTTTTATGTGAAAAACCAATATAAGGCCGAATGGAAAAATACAGCTAAAAAACATCTAATGGATCTTTAGAATATGTTGGGTGTATCCCTTCGTAAAAAGACTTCGGGTCGGGCTATTCGCAGTCGCTTTTTGTGGTTTTTGCTACGCCAACCACAAAAGAGCTTCAACAATGCTACTATCCCTTACACAGGAGTAACCTTTTGGCAATAGAATAGCTGTAGATTTTATTGTACCTTTTGTGCCAATATATAAAAGGACTAGGAAATGAAAACTACATTTTTAAAAACTATACCAGTACTTCCTAGTCAAAACATAGAAAGAGATGTACTGTGGTATTTAGAAAAAGTAGGTTTTACCGCAGTGTATCAAGACAAGTTGTATGCTGTTTTACAAAGAGACCAACTTTATATTCATTTGCAATGGCATGCAGATACTATAGACGATCCATTACTAGGTGGATCTGTTGTTAGAATACAGGTAGACGATATTCAGCCTGTGTTTTTAGAATTTTTAGCAAAAGATATTGTTACTAAGGCTAAGCTTCAGCTAAATACCCCATGGAATACCAATGAGTTTGGTTTTTATGATATAAATAATAATGCTATATTTATAGTAGAATTTCTTTAATATAGAAATGTTTGATAAAAATAACAACTATGAAGCTAGGAGCATTTTCAATAAGTTTATCGGTAAAAGATTTAAAAATATCTAAAGCATTTTATGAAAATATAGGCTTTTCTGTTTTTGGTGGAGCCTTAGATAAAAACTATCTAATCATGAAAAATAATACTACACTTATAGGTTTGTTTCAGGGTATGTTCGATAAGAACATTTTAACCTTTAATCCTGGTTGGGATGAGGATGCTAAAGAAGTTGAAGGTTTTGAAGATGTGCGTAAAATTCAAAAAAAATTACAAGATAAAGGAATTGATTTTGAAAGTACTGCCGATGAAAACACTACAGGGCCTGCAAGTTTTATAATTAACGATCCCGATGGTAATCCTATTCTTTTTGATCAACATTTGTAATATCATAAAATAGAATACAACTAAGAATGAGAAGTGCAGGCTTAGGAAGCACTTCTCATTTTTAAGATATAAAGTATAGTTACCTAATAGTAGCTATAAATTCTCCAAAGTCTTTAGTTCCGTTTTTTGTTAAGTGCTTTACAAAAGCTGAACCAATAATAGCTCCTTTAGCATACTTGGTAGCCGCATTAAAAGTAGTGGCATTGCTAATTCCAAAACCTACTATTTGCGGTGCATTTAGTTCCATAGCCGCTATTCTTTTAAAATAAGTCTCTTGAGTATTTCCAAATTCGCTTTTTGCTCCAGTAACACTAGCCGAGCTTACCATATAGATAAATCCATTAGAGACACTATCTATAAATCTAATGCGTTCTTCCGAAGTTTGTGGTGTTATTAAAAATACATTTATAAGACCATATTTTTCAAAAATAGTCTGGTACTCATTATGATATACATCAACAGGAAGATCGGGGATAATTAATCCATCAATACCTATTTCTTGACATTTTTTACAGAATTCTTCTACTCCATATTGTAATATCGGGTTAAAATAGCCCATAATAATGAGTGGAATACTTACCGTATTTCTAATGTCTTTAAGTTGCTCAAACAAAAGGGTAGTAGTCATTCCGTTTTGCAATGCTTGTGTAGAACTTGCTTGTATGGTAGGACCATCTGCCAGCGGATCGCTAAATGGAAGCCCTATTTCTATAAAATCTACGCCTTCTTTTTCTAAGTTTTCAATTACAGTTTTAGTATCATCTATATTTGGGTAACCTGCGGTAAAATAGATAGACAATAGCTTTTTGTCCTCTTGTAGTTTTTTATGTATCCTGTTCATTTTATTAGTTTTATTAGCTGCCAGTTATGAGTTTCTAGTAAATATGATGTGCTACTCGTCCGAGTAAGCTCTTTTCTCTTTTCTCTTGCTTCTTGCTTCTTTTTCTCTTGCTTCTTGACTCTTATTTCTTAACTCTTGCTGATTATTGATTTTTTGTTGCTAGGTCGAAATAATTAATATAGGTTTCCAAATCTTTATCACCACGTCCAGATAGTGTAATAACGACTACATCGTCTGGTTTAAAAGTTTTATTTTCGAAAACAGCAAAAGCATGCGACGATTCTATAGCAGGTATTATGCCTTCTAGTTTAGATAGCAATAATCCCGATTGCATGGCTTCATCATCGGTAATAGAAATAAATTCTGCTCTTCCACTTTTGTACAAATGGGCATGCATAGGGCCAACGCCAGGGTAATCCAATCCGGCAGAGATAGAATAAGGTTCTATAATTTGACCATCATTAGTTTGCATCAATAACGTTTTACATCCATGGATAACACCTTCTTTTCCTAATGCAGATGTTGCAGCACTTTTTCCAGAATTAACACCTTTACCAGCAGCTTCTACAGCTATAATACCTACTTCTTCTTCGTGTAAATAATGGTAAAAAGTACCAGCAGCATTACTCCCACCACCAATACATGCAATTACATAATCAGGGTTTTCCTTGCCTTCTTTTTCTTTTAGTTGCCATTTTATCTCTTCAGATATAACAGATTGAAAACGAGTTACCATATCAGGATACGGATGCGGGCCTATAGCTGATCCTATAATATAATAAGTGTCCACAGGGTTATTGATCCAATCTCTAATGGCTTCATTTGTAGCATCTTTTAACGTTCTACTTCCAGATAGGGCAGGACGAACTTCTGCGCCCAACATTTTCATACGTGCTACATTGGGGGCTTGTCTGGCAATATCTATTTCGCCCATATATACAATGCATTCCATTCCCATAAGTGCGCATACTGTAGCAGTAGCAACACCATGCTGTCCAGCACCAGTTTCTGCTATAATTCTTTTTTTACCTAGCTTTTTTGCTACTAATATCTGACCAATAGTATTGTTTACCTTATGTGCTCCAGTATGGTTAAGATCTTCTCTTTTTAGATAGATTTTAGTATTGTATTTTTCGGATAAACGTGTGGCATAATATAAAGGAGAAGGCCTACCTACATAATCTTTTAGCAATTGATCGAACTCTTGCTTAAAATCTGGTTCGTTCATTATTGTTAAATACTGTTGTCTTAGCTCCTCTACATTTGGATAAAGCATTTCAGGAATATATGCACCTCCAAATTCACCGTAGTATCCTTTTTCGTTAACGTTATATTTCATTTTTTTTCTTTTAATTGCTGGTTGTCAGTTGTATGTTTTTGATAAATGTTTCTAGTTTTTCTATGTTTTTTTGTCCAGGTTCTATTTCAAACTTACTATTTACATCTAGTGCATAACAGTATTTAGATGCTGCAGATTTTAAAAACGATTTTAGTTGTGGAATTTCTTCAATTCCGATACCACCGCTTAAAAAATAGGGTTTGGTAGATGGGTATTGAGAGAGTAAGTCCCAATCAAAAACATAACCATTACCGCCTGGGAGTTTTCCTTTAGTATCAAACAAAAAGAAATCGCATACCGTTTCAAAAGGTGTCAAAACCTCAAAATTAAATTCATCTTTAATAGAAAAGACTTTTATGATTTCTGGTAAAATACCATTGCTAAATACTGATGCTAGTTCTTGTTGTAGTTGTTTGCAATATGCTGGACTTTCTTGCCCATGTAATTGTACTGCAGACAAATTGTGTTCTTTAATCTTATCCATAACTGTAGCTATGTCTTCTGCAACAAAAACACCTGTTCTTTTTATTTGCTTTGGAACATCAGAAATATGGGTGTTAAAATAGCGAGCAGATTTTTTATAAAAAATAAATCCAAGATAATCAGGTTGTAGTGTTGCTACTGCCTGCATGTTTTCTTGATATTTCATTCCGCATATTTTTAGCTTCATTTTTTATATAAGTTAAAGAGTTAAGAGTAAAATGTTGATTTTTTAGTTTTTTGCATCTAAGAGCATAGCGATCTTTTCTCTTTCTTCTGTTTTTTACAATTGTCCTAGAAATTCTATTGCACTTGCCGCTGGATCTTCGGTTTTCATAAAATTCTCTCCAATAAGGAAACCTTTATATCCATAGGTTTTTAGCTCTTTTATTGTAGCAACCGAACTAATTCCACTTTCTGATACTTTTACAAAATCATCAGGAATAAGTGTGCTTAGGGTTTTACTAATTTCTGTTGATACTTCAAATGTTTTTAAGTTTCTATTGTTAACTCCTAGCATATCTAAACTTGGCATTATAGATTTGTGTAACTCTTCTTCGTTATGGACTTCTAGCAATACATCTAGGCCTAAACTTTTTGCCATTTCAGATAAACTCTTTATCTCTTCTCTGGTTAGTACTGCTGCAATAAGCAAAATTACATCTGCGCCATGTGCTTTTGCTTCTAGTAATTGGTATTCATCAATTATAAATTCTTTACGAAGTAATGGCATGTTTACCACTGCTCTTGCTAAAATAAGATCGTCTAGTGAACCACCAAAATATTTACCATCTGTTAATACAGACATTCCGCAAGCTCCCGCCTTTTCATAACCAATAGCAACATCATATACATTTGTATTTTGGTTAATTACCGATTTTGATGGAGAACGTCTTTTGTGTTCTGCAATAATACCAGTGCTGCTTGTTCTTAAATTATTAGCTAAAGAAATAGTTGGTCTTTGGAATAGTGCAGCTTGTTCTAACTGTTGTACAGGAATTATACTTTTACGAAGTGCTACTTCTTGTTTTTTATCCCTTATGATTTTATCTAGTATGTGCATTTTTGCTTTTTGTTGCTGATTATGGGTTGTCTGTTGTTGGTTAACTGTTTTTTGCCTTTTCTCTTTATTCTATGAACGCAGCGGTCTTTTTTCTTTCTATCAACACAACATTAAAAAATATTTTTAATTCTTACTTAAATCTAAGAGTGTATTTAATGCATTGAGTCCTTTTCCTGATACTAAAGATTCTTTAGCGAGTTCAAAACCTTCTTTTGGAGTCAATCCTTTTGTTGTTGCTATTGCCATTCCAGCATTGGCACATACCACATTATTTTGTGCTGTTGTGCCTTTTCCACTAAGCACTTCCATAAATATTTTTGCTGAATCTTCAATAGTATCACCGCCTACAATATCTTTTTGTTGTAATGCTGCTATTCCTAAATCTTCTGGACGCAACATCAGTTCAGAATTATTAGTGATAATTTTGGTGTTTCCTGTTAGCGAAATTTCATCATAACCATCTAGTGCATGTAAAATGGCAAAATTCTTATCCGTATTTTGATATAGATATCCATACATACGAGCCAATTCTAGATTAAAAACTCCTACCATTTGGTTTTTTGGGAAAGCAGGGTTTACCATTGGGCCTAACATATTAAAAAATGTTTTTACACCTAATGCTTTTCTGATTGGAGCTACATTTTTCATGGCAGGATGGAATAGGGGAGCGTGTAGCACACAAATACCAGCTTTATCTATCGCTTTTTCTAAAAAATCTTTATCGTTACTAAATTTAATACCTAAATGTTCCATAACATTACTGCTACCACATTTAGATGATACACCATAGTTGCCATGTTTAGTGACTTTTACCCCTGCACCAGCAGTAATAAAGGAAGATAATGTAGAGATATTAAAAGTATCTTTACCATCACCACCAGTACCACAAAGATCTATAGGATTATATGCTGATAAATCTACTGCTACACAAAGTTCTAGCAAGGCATCTCTAAAGCCTTCAAGTTCTTCTATAGTGATACTCCTCATCATATACACTGTTAAGAAAGCCGCAATCTGACTTTCGTTATACATGCTATTGGAAATATTAACCAATACTTGTTTTGCTTCCTTCTTGGAGATGGCCTCGTGATTGATTAGCCTATTTAATATTTGTTTCATGTGTCTATACTTATTTTATTAAACCTGTCACATGTTGTTCGCTATTAGTCATTTCCTTGGGTGATAAACTTTTTAGCATGCTCGTTTCATGTGTTTATATTTATTGTTTCTCAAAGGTCACATCCAGTTCGCTTATCGTCATTTACTCACAATCTTTATTGTCTTTTATTGGAGTTTATGAACCTATGTTTTTTTTGGGTGATAAACTTTTTAGCATGCTCGTTTCATGTGTTTATATTTATTGTTTTTTAACTGTCACATGTTGTTCGCTATTAATCATTTCCTTAGGTGATAAAACATTTAGCACGCTCGTTTCATTTTTATTTTTTTTAGTTTCCCATTTTCGCTTGCCAGTTTTCAATTGTCTGTTGTTATCACCGAAGGCATCTCAATACTCAATACTAAGTACTCGGTACTTCCTTATTTATTAACCCAGTTTTCTAAAATCTTTTTTCCATGTGGCGTTAATACCGATTCGGGATGGTATTGAACAGCGCAAACATCATAGGTTTTATGGCGAAGCGACATTATTTGTCCGTTTTCATCAACAGCAGTAACTTCTAATGTTTCTGGTAAATTGGTATCTACTACCCAAGAGTGGTACCTACCAACTTCTAATTCTTGTGGTAAGTCTTTGTATAAAACTTCATCCGTAGCAGTTACTTTTATTGTTGTAGCTACTCCATGGTATACTTGATCTAAATTACTAATAGTAGCTCCAAAAACTTCAGCAATAGCTTGTTGTCCTAAACAGACACCAAAAATGCTTTTTGTAGCAGCATATTTTTCGATAATTGGTTTTAGTAAACCTGCTTCATCTGGAATACCTGGTCCTGGAGAAAGGAGTATTTTTTGGAATTTATCTACTTCTTCCAGTGTAAGTTGATCGTTTCTAATAACAGTTACTTGACAATTAAGGTCTTCTAGGTAATGTACTAGATTATAAGTAAAACTATCGTAATTATCTATGACTAATATTTTGTTCATTTTTTATTTTGTTTTTGAGTCTTTTCCTCAAGTTTTTTTATCTGTATGCTTTTTGCGTTAAGGATTGAGGCTTTGTTGGAGCTCTTTGAAAAAAGCGACTGCTGAAAGCCTGACCTTTTGGGAACGCCCTAAATACCTTCTGCTATTTCTAATGCTTTGTTTAATGCGCCCAATTTGTTATAGGTTTCTTGCAATTCGCTATCGGCATCGGATTGTGATACCAGTCCTGCGCCTGCCTGATAATGCAATTGATGATTTTTACTTAGGAAAGTTCTGATCATGATGGCATGATTAAAATTTCCTTTAAAATCCATAAAACCAATAGCACCACCGTAATAATCGCGATTACAGGTTTCGTACTTTTCTATAAGCTGCATTGCCATATGTTTTGGTGCTCCACTTAGCGTTCCTGCAGGGAATGTGTCAGCTACAATTTGCATAGTATCTACATTGTTGTGCAGTTTTCCAGTTACTTTTGATACCAAATGAATAACATGAGAAAAGAACTGAACCTCTTTATAGTTTGCAACTTTAACTTGATTTCTATGTCTACTAAGGTCGTTTCTTGCTAAATCTACCAGCATTACATGCTCGTTTCATTTTTATTTTTTTTTAGTTTCCCATTTTCGCTAGCCAGTTTTCAATTGTCTGTTGTTATCACCGAAGGCATCTCAATACTCAATACTAAGTACTCGGTACTTCCTTATTTATTAACCCAGTTTTCTAAAATCTTTTTTCCATGTGATGTTAATACCGATTCGGGATGGTATTGAACAGCGCAAACATCATAGGTTTTATGGCGAAGCGACATTATTTGTCCGTTTTCATCAACAGCAGTAACTTCTAATGTTTCTGGTAAATTGGTATCTACTACCCAAGAGTGGTACCTACCAACTTCTAATTCTTGTGGTAAGTCTTTGTATAAAGCTTCATCCGTAGCAGTTACTTTTATTGTTGTAGCTACTCCATGGTATACTTGATCTAAATTACTAATAGTAGCTCCAAAAACTTCAGCAATAGCTTGTTGTCCTAAACAGACACCAAAAATGCTTTTTGTAGCAGCATATTTTTCGATAATTGGTTTTAGTAAACCTGCTTCATCTGGAATACCTGGTCCTGGAGAAAGGAGTATTTTTTGGAATTTATCTACTTCTTCCAGTGTAAGTTGATCGTTTCTAATAACAGTTACTTGAGAATTAAGGTCTTCTAGGTAGTGTACTAGATTATAAGTAAAACTATCGTAATTATCTATGACTAATATTTTGTTCATTTTTTATTTTGTTTTTGATTCTTTTGCTTAAGTTTTTTTATCTGTATGCTTTTTGCGTTAAGGATTGAGGCTTTGTTGGAGCTCTTTGAAAAAAGCGACTGCCGAAAGCCTGACCTTTTGGGAACGCCCTAAATACCTTCTGCTATTTCTAATGCTTTGTTTAATGCGCCCAATTTGTTATAGGTTTCTTGCAATTCGCTATCGGCATCGGATTGTGATACCAGTCCTGCGCCTGCCTGATAATGCAATTGATGATTTTTACTTAGGAAAGTTCTGATCATGATGGCATGATTAAAATTTCCTTTAAAATCCATAAAACCAATAGCACCACCATAATAATCGCGATTACAGGTTTCGTACTTTTCTATAAGTTGCATCGCCATATGTTTTGGTGCACCGCTTAGCGTTCCTGCAGGGAATGTGTCAGCTACAATTTGCATCGTATCTACATTGTTGTGCAGTTTTCCAGTTACTTTTGATACCAAATGAATAACATGAGAAAAGAACTGAACCTCTTTATATTTGGCAACTTTAACTTGATTTCCATGTCTACTAAGGTCGTTTCTTGCTAAATCTACCAGCATTACATGCTCTGCATTTTCTTTTTTGTCTACTTCTAGCTTTTTGGCAAGTTCGGCATCTTGAAGATCATTACCTGTTCTTTTAAAAGTACCTGCAATGGGGTGGATTTCTGCCTGACGATCTTTCACTACCAATTGTGCTTCTGGGGAAGAACCAAATATTTTAAAATCGCCATAATCGAAATAAAATAGATACGGTGATGGGTTTACAGAACGCAAAGCACGATAAACATTAAACTCGTCTCCTTTAAATTCTTGTGAAAACCTGCGTGAAAGTACCAATTGAAAAACATTGCCTCGTTGACAGTGCTTTTTTGCCAATGCTATTTGTTTTTTATAATCGTTGTCAGTTAAGTTAGAAGTTGCTTCACCTTCTCTTGAAAAATTGTAAGAAGCAAAGTTTTGACCACTTAATAATTGTGCTATTTCGTCAATATTAGATTCGTTGTCATAACAGTGTGCAAAAATATAAGCTTCATTGTTAAAATGATTGATGGCGATAACGTTTTGATATACATGATATAATATATCTGGAATGTTGAGGCTGTCTTCTTTTTTTGTGATTTTCACAGACTCAAAATACCGAACTGCATCATAGGCAATATAGCCAAAAAGACCATTGTTGATAAATTTAAAAGGCAGCTCTTCGGTTTCGAATTCTTTTGAAAAATCAGAGATTACTGTTGGGATATTTGTGTTTTGATCTATTGTAGTTGTCGTAGCTGTTCCATCAGGAAAAGAGCGGGTTACTTGTTCGTTTTCTACTTTAATACTTGCAATAGGATTGCAACAGATATAAGAAAAACTATTGTCATTAGCATGATAATCACTACTTTCTAGTAATAAACTATTGGGAAATTTATCACGTATTTTAAGATATACACTTACAGGTGTAATGGTATCTGCAAGGATTTTTTTAAAGGTTGTTTTAAGCTGGTAACTCATTTTTATTATTTTTCTATAGTGTTTTGTTATTTTACTTTTTGGTTAAAAACAAAAAAAAGGCTTGTCGTGAATGACAAGCCTTTTTTTGTATATACTATGCATACAATAGTGCTACTCCACGAGTTTTTTCGTTAAGTTACAACACCACCATATGTTTGTATATGTTTTCATTGGGTTAAAAGTATAAATGATATTTGATATTACCAAATTTATTGAAAAAAATAATTTTTTTGATGACAATTGTTTGTTTTATGTATAAAAAAAGCTGCCATTAAAAAATGACAGCTTTTTGATAAAAATTGTTGTAATTGATTTTTCTTAGAATTGTAAATCTACATTAAGATCAAATTCATCGTATATAGTTTTATCTCCTAGTCCATCAAAGAAACTTTCTGATTTGTACTTGATACCATACTTTGTTCTATCTACTTTAAGTCCAGCTGAAGCTTTACTTCCGTATACAGAAAAATTAAAAGTTACCGACTTGGTAATTCCTTTGATTGTTAAATCAGCTTTAATAGCGTATGAATTTTTACCTTTAGATTTTACAGATGTAAAAACTAATTTCGAAGTTTCATGGTTTTTAACACCAAAGAAATCATCTGCTTTTAAATGCCCCTCTAAGTTGGTAGCACCTTCACCTTTCATATCGGTAACTTTTATAGAATTCATGTCAATAACAAATTCTCCACCTGTAAGTTTTCCTTCATCAAAAGTTAAAGATCCAGAAGCTAATGTCATAGTACCAGAATGAGAACCAGTAACTTTATATCCTTTCCAGGCAACTGTACTTTTTTCTACATTAATTTCCTTTTTTTCCTCTTTATTAGTAAAAGAAAATGTTGTAAATGCAACTATGGTTGCGATAGCTAAACTTAATACTCTTTTTTTCATTTTTGTAATATTTGTTTGTGTTAATATAATTTATAGATGTGTAAATAGTTCTTCTTTAGTTTTCCTTACTTTCGGCATGTGTTGTGTATCATCTTCTGTGCTCCTGTAGCCTAATGCAACAACAACCGTAGAGGAATATGTGGTATCATTTAATTCTAGAATTTTGTCGTATTGTTCGCTGTCAAATCCTTCAATAGGACAGGAATCGATTTTTAGCTCAGCAGCTGCGGACATTACATTTGCTAAGGCAATATAGGCCTGTTTAGAGGTCCAATTTAGTTTTACGTCATCTGGTAATGTGCTTACTCGCGATTTCATAAATTGTCTGTATCCATCTAGATTTTCTACTGGAATGTTTCTGGTTTCTGCAATATTACTGATATGTATATCTACCTCTTTATCATTAATATTTCCGTTGATTAAGAAAACCATTACATGTGATGCGTCTGTTATCTGTGATTGGTTAAAAGAAGCTGGTTTTAACTTCTCTTTTAAATCCTTGTTTTCAATAATCAATACTTTATAGGGCTGTAAGCCGTAGGATGAAGATGATAATACTATTGAATCTTTTAAAATTTCAATGTCTTCACTAGTTATTGCTTTAGTAGCATCGAAAGTTTTGGTGGCATAACGCCATTTTTGATGATCTATATATGTACTCATTTTAATTTATCTAGTAAATTATTTAATTGTTCTAATTCTTTAGTGTTAAGATTTTCTAACACTTTTACATTTGCTTGATCTGTTATTGGATCTAATTCTTTTAATAATTCAAGACCATTAGCGGTTATTGAAATTTCAACTTTTCTACGGTTACTAGGACAGGTACATCTTGTGACCAAGTTTTTACTAATGAGTTTATCTACTAATCGTGTAGTATTACTCATTTTGTTAACCATACGTTCTTGAATCGTATTCAAGTTCGCAGGTTTACCTTTTTGTCCTCTTAGTATTCGTAATACATTATATTGCTGCATCGAAAGCTCATGATTTTTTAAAAGAACAGCCACTTTTTCTTGTACACTATTACCCGTGTAAACAAGATTTAGCATCACCTTGGTGGCTAATGGTAGTGGTTTTGTGTTTTTTAAAATCTCTTCAATCCCCATAGTTGTAATGACAACAGTTGTAGATACAAATGTAGAGCGCTTATTCCTTTTATTATTTTTTTTGTTATTAAAGTTGTGTTAAAAAAATTAGAGTATAAATAATTAGGGCAAGATCAAAGGTTAAAGAACTACATAGCTATGTGTTTTCATATAGATTACTTTAAAATGATATCGCAATTTCTTTTTATATTTGTTGAAAAAATAAAACAATTATGAATATAAGTCAAGAGGAATGGGAATCTAAAATGGAAGCTGATGCAACTGCTTTTGTATTGGATGTAAGAACAGAAGAAGAATTTGAAGAAGGGTATATTCCTAATGCTACAAATTTGGATATTCATTTGGGGCAAGGTTTTATAGATGGTATCGCAAAATTGAAGGCTGATAAAACCTATTATGTATACTGTAGATCTGGGAAGAGAAGTGAGCAAGCTTGTTTGTTAATGAAAGGAGCAGGCTTAACAGCATATAACCTTATGGGAGGAATTTTGCAATGGCAAGGAAATTTAGTTGAATAATTTACTTTTACTCCTTATTATATAGAGAAAACTATCTAACGGTTAAAAACAACATATTGTCGTACCATAATAGGTACTCGTATAAAAAAGGTCTTGCTTATGCAGGATCTTTTTTATTTTACAAGTAGGCTTTTTATTTTGGTTGTATGAAGGAGGAATTGTTGCATTATATATGGAAACACAAAAAGTTTTATAAAACTAGACTGGTTACGACCGTTGGTGAAGAAATTAGTGTCCATAAAGTGGGGGATCATAATTTGGATGCGGGACCAGATTTTTTTAATGCTCAATTAAGTATTGATGAGCAACTATGGGCAGGAAATGTAGAGATTCATATTAATTCTTCAGATTGGTATGTGCATGGACACGAAAATGATGCTAATTATGAAAATGTAATTTTGCATGTGGTTTGGAATCATGATGTTGAAATTTTTAGAAAGGACAACAGTAAAATAGTAACCCTAGAGCTTAAAAATAGCATTTCAAAGGAATTGTTATTATCCTATCAAAAACTATTAGATAGTCCAAAGAAGTTTATCAATTGTGAAAAAGATATTACTAATGTAGACGATTTTGTAAAAGATAACTGGTTAGAAAATCTGTTCTTGTCGCGTTTACAGCAAAAATCAAGTTTGATACAAGAAGAATTGTTTGCTTCAAAAAATGACTGGGATGCTGTTTTTTTTAGATTGTTGTTTAAGAATTTCGGGTTAAAGGTTAATGGGCAATCCTTTTATAATATTGCATCAGCTTTAGATTTTAATGTAATTAGAAAATTAAGGAACAATCCGTTTCAATTAGAAGCACTTTTTTATGGAATATCAGGTTTGTTGCCTGCAGAAGAGGCTGCGGATAGTTATGTGCTAAACCTAAGGAAAGAGTATTTGTTTTTGAAATCAAAGTTTAAAATTAACGAATTGGGAATTGTACAACCAAAATTCTTTCAGCTACGCCCTTATAATTTCCCTACCATAAGATTGTCACAACTTGCGAATTTGTATGCGAAAAATAAACATTTGTTTTCTGAGGTAATGGAAGCAAAAAGCAAAGAAGATCTCTATCGATTATTAAGTGCAGTTGCATCTGAGTATTGGGACAGTCATTTTAGTTTTGGAAAAGACTCCAAAATAAGCAAAAAGAAAACTACCTTAAATTTTATAAATCTACTTGTAATAAATACAATAGTGCCTTTAAAATTTTGCTACGCAAAATATAAAGGAGAACAAAACCATGAAGAACTTATAAGTTTGATGCGTAAAATAAAAGCGGAAAATAATAGTATAATTGCTGGTTTTCAAAAGTATAACTTAAAAGCAAATTCTGCATTTGACTCTCAAGCGCTTTTACAAAACTATACGTATTTCTGTACAAAAAATAAATGTCTGCAATGTGCTATAGGAAACACTATTTTAAGCACTACTGACTAATATAAAGTTGTACCTTTATGCGATGCATAGGATTAATAAGATTAGGTACTTTTTTGAAAAACATGGTTTTGCAGTCTCTTCTAGAATAGCAGAACGATTAGGACTAAAAACAAAAAACATCCGATTGTTTTTTATATACACTTCATTTGCTGTATTAGGATTTGGTTTTTTTCTGTATTTATTTGTAGCTTTTGGACTAATGATTAAAGACTTGGTGCATTCCAAAAGAACTTCAGTATTTGATTTGTAATTATGTTTAAACTTTTTAGATCAAAATTTTTTATTGCATTGGGTTTGTTGTTTTTGTTGCTAACAACAGGAGTCTTTGGTTATCGATTTATAGCGGATTATACCTGGCTAGATGCGTTGTATATGACTATTATAACAATTACCACCGTTGGTTTTGGGGAGGTACTTCCTATGGGGCCTACAACAAAACTATTCACAGTAATGTTAATAGTTTGTAGTATTTTTATTAGTGCATTTGCAATCTCTGTGATTACCGAATATATTGTTACAAAAGGAACTTTTCAAAAAATAAAATATAAGAAAATGATGAAAAAAATTAATCATTTAGAAAATCATGTTATCATCTGTGGTTATGGTAGAAATGGTAAGCAAGCTGCTGCAAAATTGGCTGCATATAAAAAACCATATGTGATTATTGAAAAGAATAAAGAACTGGTAGAGCGCTTTCAGGATGATGTATTGATAATGGAAGGGAATGCTAATGAAGATGAAGTGTTGTTGTTGGCTGGAATAAAAAAAGCCAAATGTTTAATTACGGCTTTACCTAATGACGCAGACAATTTGTTTGTGGTATTGTCTGCACGTCAGATCAATGAAAAACTGCAAATTATTAGTAGAGCATCTGAAGAAAGTTCTTTATCAAAGTTAAAAAGAGCGGGAGCTGATAATATGATTATGCCAGATAAAATTGGTGGAGACCATATGGCATCATTGGTAGTGCAACCAGATTTAATTGAATTTATGGATCAATTAGAGGTAGATGGGGAAGATAGTATTAATGTTGAGGAAGTTGCAATTGAAGATATACCAAAAGAGTATCCATGTAGCACATTAATAGATTTAAACTTAAGAAAAAATACAGGTTGTACCGTAATAGGGTATAAAAAACCTGACGGTACATATGTAGTTAATCCTGAAGGTGATTTAGTTTTGGATCCAAACTCAAAACTTATAGTTTTGGGAAGACCAGAGCAAATAAAAAAATTAAACACCTTGTTTAAGCTAGATGAAAACTATATATAATCATGTATTAACGTAAAACCTTTTATTTCTTGGTGTTAGTGAGATTAATTTAGATTTTTTTCGTTTTTGTTTGCTATTTTTTTTTCATATCAATGTAAAAACAAAGTTTTTTTTGTGAAAACAAATTGAAAACATAACGGTTATAAAATTTGTTTTGGATTTTTTTTTTATGATATTGTGCAAAATTCATATTTAAACTAACAAATTTCAAATAATATATTATGAAAAAAGGACTTTTTGCGTTATTCGCATTATTAGTACCAGTTTTAACTTTCGCTCAAGAAGTTGTAGAGAAAGGAATTGATCAAAAGATAGATGAAGCGTTTAAGCCAATTTCTGATACGATATCTAGTATAATTTTTTATCCAGAGCCATTTTTTAATGCGCCAATTGTTCTTATTTTATTGGTAGGAAGTGCATTGTTTTTTACTATTTATTTTGGTTTTCCAAACTTTAGATACTTTGGAAAAGCCATAAATGTTGTTAGAGGTAAATATGATGATGTGGAGCACCTTAGTGGTCCAGATTCAGAATTAGCTATAGATGGAGATATCAAAGATACTATAAGAGATGAAAGTGAAGAAGGTGAAGTAACGCATTTTCAAGCACTAGCTACTGCAGTTTCAGGAACAGTAGGAAACGGAAATATAGCTGGTGTTGCCTTAGCAATTGCTTTAGGTGGTCCTGGTGCAACATTTTGGATGATTGTTTGTGGTTTGTTAGGGATGTCAACAAAATTTGTGGAATGTACATTAGGGGTACAATATAGAGATGTAGGTGAAGATGGTACCATTTATGGAGGTCCAATGTATTATATTACAAAAGGATTAAAAGAAAGAGGATTTGCAACACTAGGGAAAATAGCAGCTGTATTTTTTGCTATATTTTGTATAGGTGGATCTTTTGGTGGTGGTAATGCTGCACAATCTAACCAGGCGACAATTGTATTGAAAGAGCTAATGGGCTTAGAAAGCGCAGGAGCAGGATTTTGGATAGGAGTTATTTTGGCTCTTTTAGTTGGAGTTATTATTATTGGAGGAATCAAGAGAATTGCTTCGGTTACAGAAAAAGTTGTTCCGTTTATGGCGGGGATGTACTTATTAGCATGTTTGTATATTATTCTAAGTAACTTTTCTTTAATAGATGATGCGGTTTCTTTAATTATTACTGAAGCATTTAACCCAACAGCAATCGGTGTAGGGAGTCTTATTGGAGTATTGTTAGTAGGATTTAAAAGAGCAGCATTTTCTAATGAAGCTGGAGCGGGTTCTGCTTCTATTGCGCATTCAGCTGTAAAAACAAAATATTCAGCTTCTGAAGGTTTAGTAGCGTTGTTAGAGCCATTTATTGATACGGTCGTAATTTGTACAATGACAGCATTGGTAATCATTATCTTTAATTTTGGAGGTGCTTTTGAATATGGAGGAGAAGGATCAGTAATGATTGATGGTATTGCTTATGAAGGAGCAGGGATTACATCTAAAGCTTTTGCTGAGTATATTCCTTTCTCTAACTGGTTCCTTACTATAGCAGTAGTATTATTTGCTGTTTCTACCATGATTTCATGGTCTTATTACGGATTACAGTCATGGAAATTCTTATTTGGTAGAGGAAAGGTTGCTGATTTAACCTATAAAGTTTTATTCTTAATCTTTGTTGTTATTGGAGCTGCTGCTAGTATGAAATCGATTTGGGACTTCTCTGATGCAATGATTTTTGCAATGGTATTCCCGAACATGATAGGATTATATTTCTTATTCCCAGTAGTGAAAAGAGAATTGAAAAGATATTTTGCAGCTATAAAAGAAGCGAAACTATAAGTTTATAAAAATGAAAAATTTAAAATCCCACTTCCTGTTCAATAAGCAACAGCGAAGTGGGATTTTCTTTTTGTTGCTAGTTATTGTAGTGTTGCAATTGTTGTATCATTTTTATCTATTTGAAGCTAAACATACGCTTGTTGTAGAGGAGGATGAGAAGTTACAGCGGCAAATAGATTCTTTGGATTGTATTCGTTTAGCGCAAGAAAAAAACAGGAACTATCAATTCAACCCAAATTTTATATCAGATTATAAAGGATATACTTTAGGTATGTCTTTACAGGAGATAGATAGGTTGCATCAATTTAGAGCAACAAATAAATATGTGAATTCTAATAAAGAGTTTCAGCAAGTCACAAAAATTTCAGATTCACTACTCAATAGTATGTCTGCTCTATTTAGGTTTCCAAAATGGAAAACAAAAAATAGAACAAGTATAAAAAATAAGCCAAAAATAATAGCAGCAGGTATCGATATCAATAAGGCTACAGCGCTAGAATTACAGATGATTAATGGTGTTGGGCTTAAGCTGTCTGCACGTATTGTGAAATTCAGAGATCGTTTGGGAGGTTTTTTGGTAAAAGAACAATTGTATGATGTTTATGGACTATCATTAGAGGTGGCTGATATGGTGATTGCTAATTTCCCTTTGCTTAGTAAACCGGTTATAAGTAAGATTAATATCAATACGGCTTCCGTAAAGGAAATTAGTAGTTTAATATATATCAATTATGCAACTGCAAGAAATATAGTTGAGTATAGAGCACTTAATGGAGGATTCAAGGCTTTTGAAGAATTGTTAAAAATAGAAGGTTTTCATTCTGAAAAAATCGATAGAATTCAGTTATATTTGTCATTATAATAAAAAGAAGCAATTAATTTAAGATGGATAGTAGGTATTTTAGTGAAGAGCATCAACTTTTTAGGGAAAGTCTTAGTGATTTTTTACAAAAAGAAGTGGTGCCTCATATTGATAAATGGGAAGAAACGGGTTTAATAGATCGGTTTATTTGGAAGAAGTTTGGAGATATGGGCTATTTAGGACTTGTGTATCCGGAAACCTATGGTGGTTTAGGCTTGGATATATTTTATACAGTAATATTGTTAGAAGAATTGCAAAAGATTAATTCTGGCGGTTTTGCAGCGGCAATATGGGCACATAAATATTTAGCTATGACACACCTTAATAAGGAGGGAAGTCATGAGATTAAAGAAAAATATCTTGCACCAAGTATATCTGGTGATAAAATTGGATGCTTGTGTATAACGGAACCTTTTGGTGGTTCTGATGTTGCAGGTATGCGTACAACGGCTGTTAAAAAAGGAGATACCTACGTTATTAATGGTTCTAAAACATTTATTACAAATGGTGTTCTAAGTGATTATCTTGTTGTTGCTGCTAAAACAGATCTTGAGTTAGGGGGAAAAGGTATAAGTATGTTTGTGATAGATAGGGAAACACCGGGAATATCTGCTACCAAGTTAGATAAGCTGGGTTGGAGAGCTTCAGATACTGGAGAAATTGCTTTTGATAATGTTGTTATTCCTGCTGAAAATTTAATGGGAGAAGAGAATATGGGTTTTCCATATATTATGCAGCATTTTTCATTAGAACGACTTATTATGGGGATTAATTCTCATGCAAGAGCGGAATATGCAATAGAGTATACCTTGCAATATATGTCCGAACGTGAAGCTTTTGGAAGGAAAATTGATCGTTTTCAAGCATTAAGACACACTATTGTTGAATTGGCAAGTGAGATGGAAATGTGTAAAGAGTTTAATTATTCTGTAGCATCACGACTAAAAAATGGAGAATACGTAGTTAAGGAAGCTACTATGTCCAAATTAGTGTCTACTAAGATGGCAGATAAAACAATTTATGAATGTCTTCAGATGTTAGGTGGTTATGGGTATATGGAAGATTATCCTTTGGCACGTTTGTTTAGAGATAGTAGACTAGGGCCAATCGGTGGTGGAACATCAGAGATCTTAAAAGAAATATTGGCAAAAATTATTATAGATAAAAAATCATATAAACCAGCTACGTAGTATACGTTGCTTTAATAAGAGGTTTAATTTATAGATTAAAAGCATCCATTTTGGGTGTTTTTTTTGTTTTGAATAATGGTATTCTCCTTAAAACGAGTTAATAGAAAAATATTTTATGATTTAATAGATCGGTTTTAGAAACTAGGCTATCCAATTTGGTTTGTAAAATAATTAATAAAAATGTTTCCTAGATAAATAATTAAACTATATTTGCATTCCAAATCACAAAAGAGAGGAGGTTAAGACTATGTTAATTATACCAATTAAAGAAGGAGAAAATATAGATAGAGCTTTAAAGCGCTACAAGAGAAAGTTTGATAGAACCGGTACTATGCGTCAGCTTAGAGGTCGTAAGCAGTTTAACAAGCCATCAGTTGTTAAAAGACAGATGTTTCAAAAAGCAGCTTATATTCAAAACTTAAGAGATCAAGAGGATATTTAATTAGAACCTCTAACAAGTAAAACCGCCATTGATAAAGTTAATCTTTATTTATGGCGGTTTTTTTATGCCTAATTTTTTATATAGAGTTTATAAATGCGCTAACTACTTTGGTATTATTGCGGCTTTTGGTATTGAAGTTTATGTAAAATATAAGTAGTGCTATATATAAGGAGTTGTATTCTTTTTCGTTATTTTATGGTATAGAAGGTTTGTCTTGTGGAGAGGGGTAATAAGTTTGAGTGTAATTAACTGTTTTGTCTATGTCTTTTTTTTACTGAAATCTATATATAGGCGATGGATGCCTTAATTTTTTAAAATATAAATAAAGTATAAATGTTAAATGCTTTTTTAGATTATTTGTCTTTGGAAAAAAAATATTCTGCTCATACCATAACGGCTTATGAGTACGATGTTTTGTCTTTTACTGCTTTTTATGAAAAAGAATTTCAAAATATTAATATCGATGCTGTTTCTTATCATGAAATTAGAAATTGGATTATTTTTTTAGTGGAGCAAGAGATTTCCAATAAAAGCATCAATAGAAAGATTGCTTCTTTAAAAGCATATTATAATTTTTTATTAAAAATTGAAGCCATAACAATAAGTCCATTAGCAAAGCATAAGGCATTAAAAGTTTCTAAAAGAATAGAAATTCCGTTTTCGGAGCTAGAAATGAAGAAGGTATTAACAGAAATGCCTTTTACAGATGATTTTGAGGGACGAAGAAACAAGTTGATTATAGAGTTGTTGTATGCTACCGGAATGCGTAGAGCAGAGCTTATTAATTTGAAAATAAAGGATATAGATTTTTCACAAGCAACGATAAAAGTTTTAGGAAAACGCAATAAAGAACGCTTTATTCCATTGTTAACTAGTGTGTTAAAAATGTTAGAAAGATATTTGTTGTTAAGGACTACGGTATTGACGAGTAAGTCAGAGGATTTTTTGTTTTTACTAAAATCGGGGAATAAAATATATGAAACACTTGTGTATAGGGTAATAAATGATTATTTTAGTAGGGCATCAAGTAAGGTAAAGAGAAGTCCACATATATTAAGGCACACGTTTGCTACACATTTGCTGAATAAAGGTGCGGATTTAAATGCTGTAAAAGAACTCTTAGGTCATGCAAGTTTGGCTTCAACTCAAGTTTATACTCATAATAGTATGGCTGAGTTAAAAAAAATATATGCTAAAAGCCATCCTAGGAATAAAAATAATAAGTAAAATGATTTTATTTAATTAAAAAAGAAAGAATATGAAGGTAAATACACAGTCTGTAAATTTCAATATTGATGGAGATCTTGTTGAATTCATTCAAAAAAGAATAGATAAGTTAGAAAATTATTATGACAAGGTAATTCGCTCAGATGTTTATTTAAAAGTTGAAAATACTAGCGCAAAAGAGAATAAGATTGTTGAAGTTAAAGTGCATGTTCCTGGGGATGAATTTATTGTAAAAAAGCAATGCAGGTCTTTTGAAGAAGGAGTAGATGTTGCCGCTCAGTCACTAGAACGTATTTTAATAAAGCGAAAAGAAAAAATTAGAGCAAAGGGTAAAGTTTTTTAAGAAAAAGTTTGCAGGAATATAAAAAGGCTCTATATTTGCACACCGTTAGCAATAACGCAAGTTTTTACAGCAAGATAAGTTGTAAAAAGCCGATGTAGCTCAGCTGGCTAGAGCAGCTGATTTGTAATCAGCAGGTCGTGGGTTCGAGTCCCTCCATCGGCTCTGAAAGTTCTTTAAAATAATGGTTTGGGGAGATACTCAAGCGGCCAACGAGGGCAGACTGTAAATCTGCTGACTACGTCTTCGCAGGTTCGAATCCTGCTCTCCCCACAAAATAAATTTTGTAGTTTCAAGTAAAGGTTTTACCTTTGCCAGAGATTAAAAAAATATGACTACCAAAATCAATTAATAATCGTCGAGATTTAATTGGAGTAATAAAGTCAAAAAAAGAATGCGAGAGTAGCTCAGTTGGTAGAGCGTCAGCCTTCCAAGCTGAATGTCGCCGGTTCGAACCCGGTCTCTCGCTCAAAAATAAATAACAGCTTTCTGTTATGTCGTAAAAAGAAATAAATTCTGAAGAAATTCAGGATTTTTCTTGTTGAGAAGAAATTCTTAATGCCGGTGTAGCTCAGGGGTAGAGCGTTTCCTTGGTAAGGAAGAGGTCACGAGTTCAATTCTCGTCATTGGCTCTAGTTTTTAGAGAGTTGATAAGAGGATTTGGCTCTTTTTTTATGTTGTAAATTTGCAACGTAAGTTAAGGTTGAGTGTTCTACATTAATTTGTACACTAATATTATATATAACTTAGATTTTAAAATTCATTAAAAATGGCAAAGGAAACTTTTGATCGTTCCAAACCACACTTAAATATTGGTACTATTGGACACGTGGATCACGGTAAAACAACGTTAACAGCTGCAATTACAAAGGTGTTAGCAGATAAAGGTCTTTCTGAAGTGAGAGATTTTGACCAAATTGATAATGCTCCTGAAGAAAAAGAAAGAGGTATTACAATTAACACTTCTCACGTAGAATATACTACTGAAAACCGTCATTACGCTCACGTTGACTGTCCTGGTCACGCGGATTACGTAAAAAACATGGTTACAGGTGCTGCTCAAATGGACGGTGCTATATTAGTGGTTGCTGCGACAGATGGTCCTATGCCACAAACAAGAGAGCATATCTTATTAGGACGCCAGGTTGGTATTCCTAGAATGGTTGTTTTCTTGAATAAAGTTGACATGGTTGATGATGAGGAGCTTTTGGAACTTGTTGAAATGGAAGTAAGAGAATTACTTACTTTTTACGAGTACGATGGAGATAATGGACCTGTAGTTAGTGGTTCTGCTCTTGGAGCTTTAAATGGTGAAGGAAAATGGGTTGATACTGTTATTGAGTTAATGACACAGGTTGATGCTTGGATCGAATTACCAAAAAGAGATGTTGAGAAGGATTTCTTAATGCCAATTGAAGATGTGTTTACGATTACTGGTCGTGGTACTGTTGCAACTGGTAGAATCGAAACTGGTGTTGCTAATACAGGTGATTCAGTTGATATCATCGGTATGGGTGCTGAGAAATTAGCGTCTACAGTTACTGGGGTAGAGATGTTCCGTAAGATATTAGATAGAGGTGAAGCTGGAGATAACGTAGGTATCTTGTTAAGAGGTATTGATAAGGCAGATATTAAAAGAGGAATGGTAATCTGTAAGCCAGGTTCTGTAACTCCACATGCTAAGTTTGAAGCAGAAGTTTATATCCTTAAAAAAGAAGAAGGTGGACGTCATACTCCATTCCATAATAATTACCGTCCTCAGTTCTATGTACGTACAACAGATGTTACAGGAACTATCAACTTACCAACAGGTGTTGAGATGGTGATGCCTGGAGATAACTTAACTATTACTGTTGAGTTGCACCAAGCAATCGCATTAAGTTTAGGTCTTCGTTTTGCTATCCGTGAAGGTGGTAGAACTGTAGGAGCTGGACAGGTTACAAAGATATTAGATTAATACAATCTAAAAAAAAAGTTATATGCAAAGGGTATCCCGTTTAATCGGGATGCCTTTCAGTATATAATGTATTACGGGAGTAGCTCAGTTGGTAGAGCACTGGTCTCCAAAACCAGGTGTCGGGAGTTCGAGCCTCTCCTTCCGTGCAAAATTTGACTTTAAAACTAAATAGATGTTAAAGTATATTAAAGAATCAATGGAGGAGCTTAGAAATAATGTTTCTTGGACACCATGGTCCGAAGCGCAAAATCTAATGGTAGTGGTTGCTATCTTTACGATTTTGTTTTCGTTAGCGACTTGGGGGGTAGATACTGTGTTTGCAGAGGCTATTAAATTGTATTTCGATAAAGTTGTAAACTAAATTACTGCTATGGCTGAGACATTAGAGAAAAAGTGGTATGTGGTTAGGGCTGTAAGTGGTCAAGAAAACAAGATTAAAGGATATATTGAAAACGAAGTAGCTAGAATAAATTATTCTGATTATTTAGATGAAGTTCTTGTTCCTACTGAAAAAGTAATTCAGATAAGGGATGGGAAGAAAATACAAAAAGAAAAAGTTTACTTTCCTGGATATATTATGGTGAAAGCCAATCTTGGAGGGGAAATGATACATATCATTAGATCAATAACTGGTGTAATTGGTTTTCTTGGTGAGGTTAAAGGTGGTGAACCTGTTCCCTTGAGAAAAGCCGAAGTGAATAGAATGTTAGGAAAAGTTGACGAATTAACCGTTAACACAGATTCTGGTGTTGCTATTCCTTTTGTGTTAGGAGAAACTGTAAAAGTTATCGATGGTCCTTTTAATGGTTTTAATGGTACTGTAGAAAAAATAAATGAAGAAAAGCGTAAGCTTGAGGTTATGGTGAAGATTTTCGGAAGAAAAACACCACTAGAGCTGAGTTATATGCAAGTAGAAAAAGTTTAGAACGGTTACAATAGTTATATAAGAAATGTATTGCTTCCACGATACATTTTGGAAATTAAAATTAAACAATGGCAAAAGAAGTAAGTAAAGTAGTTAAGCTACAAGTTAGGGGAGGTGCAGCGAATCCGTCGCCACCGGTTGGACCCGCTTTAGGTGCTGCCGGTGTTAACATCATGGAGTTCTGTAAGCAGTTTAATGCACGTACACAGGACAAACAAGGTAAGATTTTACCAGTTGTTATCACGGTATACAAAGATAAGTCTTTTGACTTTCTTGTAAAGACACCGCCAGCGGCAGTTCAGCTTTTAGAAGCAGCTAAGATTAAAAAAGGTTCTGGTGAACCAAACCGAGTAAAGGTAGGTAGTGTATCTTGGGATCAGTTAAAAGTGATTGCAGAAGGTAAAATGGTAGATTTAAATGCATTTACTATTGAATCTGCAGCATCTATGATGGCAGGTACAGCTAGATCTATGGGACTTAAAGTTTCAGGTAAAAAACCTTTTTAATTCTTAAACGTAATCTAGAATGGCAAAATTAACAAAAAAACAAAAGGAAGCAGTTGCTAAATTGGACAAGAATAAATTGTATTCTGTATCTGATGCAGCCGCTTTGGTAAAAGAAATAACTAACGTAAAATTTGATGCATCTGTAGATTTAGCAGTTCGTTTAGGGGTTGATCCTAGAAAAGCTAATCAAATGGTAAGAGGGGTAGTAACACTTCCTCATGGTACTGGAAAAGATGTAAAGGTTTTAGCATTAGTAACACCAGATAAAGAAGCAGAAGCTAAAGAAGCTGGAGCTGATTATGTTGGTTTAGATGAATATCTTGCAAAAATCAAAGGTGGTTGGACAGATGTTGACGTAATTATAACCATGCCAAGTGTAATGGGGAAATTAGGTCCTTTAGGTAGAGTTCTTGGTCCAAGAGGTCTTATGCCAAACCCTAAAACTGGTACTGTAACTATGGATATTGCTAAGGCAGTAACTGAAGTTAAAGCTGGTAAAATTGATTTTAAAGTAGATAAGACTGGAATTGTGCATTCAAGTATCGCGAAAGTTTCTTTCACGGCAGATAAAATTAACGAGAATGCTCAAGAGTTATTGCAAACATTAATGAAGTTAAAACCAACGGCATCTAAAGGTACTTATGTAAAAAGTATCTACCTGTCTAGTACTATGAGTCCTAGTATACAGATAGATCCGAAGGAAATGGCTTAGTAGTTAAAATTTTTTATAATGACAAGAGAAGAAAAATTAAGCGTTATTGAAGATTTAACTGCACAGTTAGCGGATAGCGCAAATGTATATTTAGCAGATATTTCTGGATTGGATGCAGAAGCAACTTCTAATTTAAGAAGAGCTTGTTTTAAAAATGATGTGCAATTAGCAGTTGTTAAAAACACATTGTTAGCTAAAGCAATGGAAGCTTCTGATAAAGACTTTGCTGATCTTCCATCAGTATTAAAGGGGAATACTTCTTTAATGTTGTCTGAGACAGGGAATGCACCAGCTAAAGTGATCAAAGATTTTAGAAAAAAATCTGAAAAACCATTATTAAAAGGAGCTTATGTTGCACAAGCTGTTTTTGTTGGGGACGATCAATTAGATACTTTAGTTAATATTAAATCTAAAGAAGAAGTTATTGGAGATATTATTGGATTATTACAATCTCCAGCCAAGAACGTTATTTCTGCACTTAAATCTGGTGGAAATACACTAACTGGTATACTTAAAACTTTAGGCGACAAATAGTACGCACTTAAACAATTATATTTTTAAAAATTTTTATTAAACGATAGAAGAAAATGGCAGAATTAAAAGATTTCGCAGAACAATTAGTTAACCTTACAGTAAAAGAAGTTAACGAATTAGCTACAATATTAAAAGATGAGTACGGTATTGAGCCTGCTGCTGCAGCTGTTGCTGTTGCTGGACCTGGTGCTGGTGCTGGTGAAGCTGCTGAAGAGCAAACTGAATTTGATGTAATCCTTAAAGCAGCTGGTGGTTCTAAATTAGCAGTTGTTAAGTTAGTTAAAGAATTAACTGGACTTGGATTAAAAGATGCTAAAGACATCGTAGATAGCGCACCTAAAGCAGTAAAAGAAGGTGTTACTAAAGACGAAGCTGAAGGGATCAAAAAATCATTAGAAGAAGCAGGAGCTGAAGTTGAGCTTAAATAAGCTTAGCAACATATAAAACCTGGTTTAGGTCTTAAGAATAACTCTTAAGACCTAAACCCTTTTTGCGTATATAAAGAAATATACAACTTTTACATTTTTTTAATCAAAATATTGTCCATAGATGTTCAAAAATCAGACTGAAAGATTAAACTTCGCATCCGCTAAACATACTCCGGCATATCCGGATTTCTTGGACATTCAGATCAAGTCATTTCAAGATTTTTTTCAACTTGAAACTAAATCTGATGAAAGAGGGACAGAAGGGTTATACAACACCTTCTTGGAGAATTTTCCAATCACTGATACTCGTAATAACTTTGTATTAGAGTTCTTAGATTATTTTATTGATCCACCTAGATATTCCATACAAGAGTGTATAGAAAGAGGACTTACACATAGTGTTCCGCTTAAAGCACGTCTTAAATTATACTGTACCGATCCTGAACATGAGGATTTTGAAACTATTGTACAAGATGTATATCTTGGTACTATGCCTTATATGACTCCAAGTGGTACTTTTGTGATCAATGGAGCAGAAAGAGTTGTAGTTTCTCAATTGCATAGATCACCAGGGGTTTTCTTTGGTCAATCTTTTCATGCTAACGGTACTAAATTATATTCTGCAAGAGTAATTCCTTTTAAAGGATCTTGGATAGAATTTGCAACAGATATCAATAATGTAATGTATGCATATATTGATAGAAAAAAGAAATTACCGGTAACCACCTTATTTAGAGCTATTGGGTTTGAAAGTGATAAAGATATCCTAGAGATATTTGACCTTTCCGAAGAAATAAAAGTTTCTAAAGCCGGACTTAAAAAAGTATTAGGTAGAAAATTAGCAGCGAGAGTTTTAAATACTTGGCATGAAGATTTCGTGGATGAGGATACTGGTGAAGTAGTATCTATTGAAAGAAATGAAATTGTACTAGATAGAGATACACTACTTGAAAAAGAGCACATCGAAGAGATTATTAATGCTGATGTGAAAACTATTCTTTTACATAAAGAAACTGCTGATCAAGGTGATTATGCAATTATTCACAATACATTACAAAAAGATCCTACCAATTCTGAAAAAGAAGCAGTAGAACATATCTATAGACAATTACGTAATGCTGAGCCGCCAGATGAAGAAACTGCAAGAGGAATTATTGATAAATTATTCTTCTCAGATCAACGTTATAACTTAGGTGAAGTAGGACGTTATAGAATGAATAAAAAGTTAGGCTTGAATATCGCTATGGATAAGCAAGTTTTAACTAAAGAAGATATAATCACGATTATTAAGTATTTGATTGAATTGATCAACTCTAAAACAGAGATTGATGATATTGATCACTTATCTAACCGTCGTGTTAAAACTGTAGGGGAACAATTATCTCAACAGTTTGGTGTAGGTCTAGCACGTATGGCTAGAACTATTCGTGAACGTATGAATGTACGTGATAATGAGGTTTTTACGCCTATTGACTTGATTAATGCAAAGACATTGTCTTCTGTGATTAATTCATTCTTTGGTACCAACCAGTTATCTCAGTTTATGGATCAAACCAATCCACTAGCTGAAATTACACACAAAAGAAGACTATCGGCATTAGGACCTGGTGGACTTTCAAGAGAAAGAGCAGGGTTTGAGGTACGTGATGTTCACTATACACACTACGGAAGACTTTGTCCTATTGAAACTCCTGAAGGGCCAAACATTGGTTTGATATCTTCATTAGGGGTATTCGCGAAAGTGAATTCTATGGGATTCTTAGAAACTCCTTATAGGAAAGTAGAAAATGGTAAAGTAGACGTTAATGAGTTTACATACCTAAGTGCTGAAGAAGAGGAAGGAATGAAAATTGCGCAAGCAAACATTCCATTGGAAGATGACGGTACTATTATACAAGATAAAGTTATTGCTAGGGAAGAGGGTGATTTTCCAGTTGTAGATCCTTCAGAGATACAATATACTGATGTTGCCGCTAACCAGATTGCATCTATATCTGCATCTTTAATTCCATTCTTGGAACATGATGATGCCAACCGTGCCCTGATGGGATCAAACATGATGCGTCAGGCAGTTCCATTATTAAAACCACAATCTCCAATTGTAGGTACTGGTTTGGAAAGACAAGTTGCTTCGGATTCAAGAGTATTAATCAATGCTGAGCGTGAAGGTACTGTAGAGTATGTAGATGCTAAGAAAATTACGATTAAGTACGAAAGAACTGATGAAGAAAGATTAGTAAGCTTCGGAGATGACTATAAAACTTATAATTTAATTAAGTTTAGAAAAACAAACCAAGGTACATCTATTAACTTAAAGCCAATTGTGCAAAAAGGAGATAGAGTTCAAAAAGGACAAGTACTTTGTCAAGGTTATGCAACACAAAGTGGAGAACTTGCTTTGGGTAGAAACCTTAAGGTAGCCTTTATGCCTTGGAAAGGGTATAACTTCGAGGATGCAATTGTTATTTCTGAAGAAGTAGTTAAAGAAGATGTATTTACTTCTATCCATATAGATGAGTATTCTTTAGATGTTAGAGATACTAAACTAGGAGCAGAAGAATTAACAAATGATATTCCTAACGTTTCTGAAGAAGCTACTAAAGATTTAGATGAAAACGGAATGATTAGAATTGGTGCCGAGGTTAAACCTGGCGATATTCTTATTGGGAAAATTACACCAAAAGGGGAATCAGATCCAACTCCAGAAGAAAAACTGTTAAGAGCTATCTTTGGAGATAAAGCAGGAGATGTTAAAGATGCTTCATTAAAAGCTTCACCTTCTTTAAGAGGTGTTGTTATTGATAAAAAATTATTTTCTAGATCTGTAAAAGACAAGCGCAAGCGTTCAGAAGATAAAGAACAAGTTGCTAAATTAGAATTAGAGTTTGAAACTAAATTTTCTGCACTTCAGGATGTATTAGTAGAAAAACTATTCTCATTAGTAAATGGTAAAACTTCGCAAGGAGTACTTAACGATTTAGGAGAAGAAATTCTTCCAAAAGGAAAGAAGTACACGCTTAAGATGTTAAATTCTGTAGATGATTATGCACACTTTGTTGGTGGTAGTTGGACTACAGATAAGCATACCAACGAGCTTATTGATGATTTATTACACAACTATAAGATCAAACTTAACGATTTACAAGGAGCTTTAAGAAGAGATAAATTCACAATTTCTGTAGGAGATGAATTACCAGCAGGAATTATGAAACTTGCTAAGGTTTACATCGCTAAGAAACGTAAGCTTAAAGTAGGTGATAAAATGGCGGGACGTCACGGTAACAAGGGTATTGTTGCTCGTATCGTTCGTCGTGAAGATATGCCATTCTTGGAGGATGGAACACCAGTAGATATCGTATTGAATCCACTAGGGGTACCTTCTCGTATGAACATCGGTCAGATTTATGAAACTGTACTTGGATGGGCTGGATTAAACTTGGGACGTAAGTATGCGACTCCAATTTTTGATGGTGCAACCTTGGATCAGATCAATGAAATTACGGATGAAGCTGGAGTTCCAAGATTTGGACATACACACCTTTATGATGGTGGTACTGGAGAACGTTTTGACCAAGCAGCAACGGTAGGTGTTATCTACATGTTAAAGCTAGGGCATATGGTAGATGATAAGATGCATGCACGTTCTATTGGACCATACTCATTAATTACGCAGCAACCACTTGGAGGTAAAGCTCAATTTGGAGGTCAGCGTTTTGGAGAAATGGAAGTTTGGGCATTGGAAGCATATGGAGCATCTAGTACGTTAAGAGAAATCTTAACAGTAAAATCTGATGATGTTGTCGGAAGAGCTAAAACTTATGAGTCTATCGTTAAAGGAGAGACTATGCCAGAACCTGGTTTACCAGAATCATTCAATGTATTAATGCACGAACTTAAAGGGTTGGCATTAGACATTAGATTAGAAGCATAAAACAATCAGGAAGTTGAAAGACTTCCTGATTTACTAATATTTACAATTAATTCATTATCACCATACTATTATGGCTAGAGGAAGAGATAGGAATACTGTTACGAGATTTAGTAAAATCTCAATTGGTTTGTCATCACCTGAGGCAATCTTGGCAGAGTCAAGAGGAGAAGTTTTAAAACCAGAAACTATTAACTACCGTACGCACAAACCAGAGCGTGACGGGCTTTTTTGTGAGCGTATTTTTGGTCCTATTAAGGATTACGAATGTGCTTGTGGAAAGTACAAAAGAATACGTTATAAAGGAATTGTTTGTGACCGATGTGGTGTTGAAGTAACCGAAAAAAAGGTTAGAAGAGATAGAGTAGGACACATTAACTTAGTAGTTCCTGTAGCGCACATTTGGTATTTCCGTTCTTTACCTAATAAGATAGGATATCTTCTTGGATTACCATCTAAGAAATTGGATATGATTATCTATTATGAGCGTTATGTGGTTATTCAACCAGGTATTGCTAAGAATGAAGAAGGAGAGCCTGTTCAGAAAATGGACTTTCTTACTGAAGAAGAGTATTTAAACATATTGGAAGCTATTCCAATCGAAAATCAATACTTAGACGAAACAGACCCTAATAAGTTTATCGCTAAAATGGGAGCTGAATGTCTAATAGATTTATTAGCAAGAACAGATTTAGATGTGTTGTCTTATGAATTAAGACATAAGGCTAATAATGAAACGTCTAAACAACGTAAAACAGAAGCATTAAAAAGACTTCAGGTTGTTGAGGCATTAAGAGATTCTCAAAAAAATAGAGAGAATAAACCGGAATGGATGATCATGAAGGTTGTTCCAATTATTCCACCAGAATTAAGACCATTAGTTCCTCTTGATGGTGGTCGTTTTGCGACATCTGATTTAAATGATTTATACAGAAGAGTAATTATTAGAAACAATCGTTTAAAGCGATTGATGGAAATAAAAGCTCCTGAGGTTATTCTTAGAAACGAGAAGCGTATGCTTCAAGAATCTGTAGATTCATTATTTGATAATACAAGAAAATCGTCAGCAGTAAAAACGGAATCTAACAGACCATTAAAGTCGTTATCAGATTCATTAAAAGGTAAGCAAGGGCGTTTCCGTCAAAACTTACTTGGTAAGCGTGTTGATTATTCTGCACGTTCTGTAATTGTTGTTGGACCAGAATTGAAATTGTCAGAATGTGGTCTTCCAAAAGATATGGCTGCTGAATTGTACAAGCCATTCATCATTCGTAAATTAATCGAAAGAGGAATTGTAAAAACAGTTAAATCTGCAAAGAAAATAATAGATAGAAAAGAGCCAGTAGTATGGGATATTTTAGAAAGTGTTCTTAAAGGACATCCTGTATTACTTAACCGTGCTCCTACGCTTCACCGTTTAGGTATTCAGGCATTTCAGCCAAAACTTATAGAAGGTAAGGCGATACAATTACACCCATTGGCATGTACGGCATTTAACGCCGATTTTGATGGAGATCAAATGGCAGTTCACTTGCCATTAGGACCAGAAGCTATTTTAGAAGCACAGTTATTAATGTTAGCTTCTCAAAATATTCTGAATCCTGCAAATGGTCAACCAATTACAGTACCTTCTCAGGATATGGTATTGGGTCTGTATTATATGACCAAACTTAGGGTATCTACACCTGAAGAGACTATTATTGGCCAAGGATTAACATTCTATTCTGCTGAAGAGGTAAATATTGCTTTTAATGAAAAGCGTGTAAACCTTAATGCTGGAATAAAAATTAGAGCAATTGACTTTAATGAAGAAGGAGAGCTTGTTCCGCAAATAATAGAAACTACTGTTGGTAGAGTATTATTTAACGAGAAAGTTCCTGCTGCAGCTGGATACATTAACCAAGTATTAACTAAAAAGGCTTTAAGAGACATTATTGGTGATGTACTAAAAGTTACTGATGTTCCTACAACTGCAGATTTCCTTGACGAAATTAAAACATTAGGATATAGCTTTGCATTTAAAGGTGGATTATCATTCTCATTAGGAGATATTATTATCCCACCGGAAAAACAAAGCATGATTGATAAAGCTAACGGAGAAGTTGAAGGTATTATGACCAATTATAATATGGGTCTTATTACAAACAACGAACGTTACAATCAGGTAATTGATGTTTGGACAGCTACCAACGCAGAGTTAACTGACTTGGCAATGAATCGTATTAGCGAAGATAACCAAGGGTTTAACTCGGTATTTATGATGCTTGACTCAGGAGCAAGGGGATCTAAAGAACAGATTCGTCAGCTTACAGGTATGCGTGGATTAATGGCAAAACCTAAAAAATCTACCGCTGGTGGTGGAGAAATTATCGAAAACCCGATTCTTTCTAACTTTAAAGAAGGACTATCGATCTTAGAATACTTTATCTCTACTCACGGTGCACGTAAGGGACTTGCAGATACGGCCTTGAAAACGGCAGATGCAGGATACTTAACACGTCGTTTGGTAGATGTTTCTCAAGATGTTATTATCAATACTGAAGACTGTGGTACACTTAGAGGTGTAGAAGTAACAGCATTAAAGAAAAACGATGAAATAGTGGAATCTCTTGGAGATAGAATTATTGGACGTATTTCTTTACATGATGTATATGACCCAGTTAGTGATGAAGTCTTAATCAATGCAAATGATGAGATTACAGACGATATGGCAAAAAGAGTTAATAACTCTAGTGTTGAGGCTGTAGAAGTACGTTCTGCATTAACTTGTGAAGCTAAACGTGGTATTTGTGGTAAATGTTACGGTAGAAACCTTGCAACTGGTAAAATGGTGCAAAGAGGAGAAGCTGTTGGTGTTGTTGCCGCGCAATCTATTGGAGAGCCTGGTACACAGTTAACATTAAGAACATTCCACGTAGGGGGTATTGCTGGTAACATTTCTGAAGATAATAAGTTAGAAGCTAGATTTAAAGGTAAAGCGGAAATTGAAGATCTTAGACTTGTAAAAGGTAAAGATAATGATGGTAAGGTAATTAATATTGTTATTTCTAGAACTTCAGAAGTAAAAATTACAGATGAAAAAACAGGATTGGTATTAAGTACTAATAACATTCCTTATGGTTCTACAATTTATATCGATAAAGGAGCTAAAGTTAATAAAGGTGATGTTATTTGTCAGTGGGATCCATATAACGGTGTTATTGTATCTGAATTTGCTGGTAGTATTGCTTATGAAAATATAGAACAAGGTATTACTTACCAAGTTGAAATAGATGAACAAACTGGATTCCAAGAGAAAGTAATTTCAGAATCTAGAAACAAAAAAATGATTCCTACTTTATTAATTAAAGATGGTAAAGGAGAAACATTACGTTCATACAACTTACCTGTTGGAGCTCACATCATGGTAGATGATGGAGATAAGATAGAAGAAGGTAAAATTTTGGTTAAGATTCCTAGAAAATCTGCAAAAGCAGGGGATATTACTGGAGGTTTACCAAGAGTAACAGAACTGTTTGAAGCACGTAACCCTTCTAACCCAGCTGTTGTTTCTGAGGTTGATGGTGTAGTTTCTTTCGGGAAAATTAAGAGAGGTAATAGAGAGATTATTATTGAGCCTAAAACTGGTGAAATTAAGAAATACTTAGTTAAATTATCTAATCAAATTCTTGTTCAAGAAAATGATTATGTAAGAGCTGGTATGCCACTTTCAGATGGATCTACTACTCCTGAAGATATTCTTAAAATTAAAGGGCCTTCTGCTGTACAGCAATACTTAGTTAATGAAGTACAAGAAGTTTACCGTTTACAAGGGGTGAAAATTAACGATAAGCATTTTGAAGTTGTTGTAAGACAAATGATGCGTAAAGTTAGAATTCAAGACCCAGGTGATACTATTTTCTTAGAAAATCAATTGATTCATAAAGGAGACTTTATTGAAGAGAATGACGGTATCTTTGGTAAAAAGGTTATTGAAGAAGCTGGAGACTCTACTAACTTAAATGCAGGACAAATTGTTACTGCACGTGAGTTAAGAGATGAAAACTCTATACTTAGACGTAATGATAAAACATTGGTTACGGGTAGAGATGCAGTTCCTGCAACAGCAACACCAATACTCCAGGGTATTACTAGAGCTTCGTTACAGACAAAATCATTTATATCTGCGGCTTCCTTTCAGGAAACGACTAAGGTGTTAAATGAAGCGGCTGTAGCTGGTAAAGTTGATAGCCTTGAAGGATTAAAAGAAAATGTTATTGTTGGTCATAAGATTCCTGCCGGTACTGGTATGAGAGATTACGAAAATATTATCGTAGGCTCTAAGGAAGAATATGATGAGATTATGGCAGGAAAAGAAGAATTTAATTTTTAAGAATATACAATGAGTCAACAGGACGAAAACAAACAAGGTCAGATCAATATAGAACTGGACGAGGCAATTGCAGAAGGAACTTATTCCAACTTAGCAATTATTAACCATTCTGTATCTGAATTTGTTGTTGATTTTGTAAATATTATGCCAGGAATACCAAAAGCAAAAGTAAAGAGTAGAATTATACTTACTCCGCAACATGCCAAAAGGTTACTTAAAGCATTAGCAGATAATGTAACTAAGTTTGAGCAGGCTCATGGCGAAATTAAAGATTATGAACAACCTCCAATTCCGTTAAATTTCGGACCAACAGGTCAAGCATAAATAACAAAGCGCTCCATTTAGGAGCGCTTTTTTTATTTAAGCTATAATTTTACAGTAATCTATTTATTGAAGTTAACAATATAAAAGTTTTAGTGCTCTTTAAAAGAAAAGGCTGAACATAAAGGTCTACTTCATATTTTCTTAGTTTTTTACACCAATCTGTTTTTAAGCTCATTTTACGAGATTTCTTTTAAAACATTCAAGGGTTTTTTTTTTTTTGTAAAATGTTCTTTTTTCTTAATCATGATTAAGAATATTCTTTTCTATAGGGACTAATTTTGTTGATGTTATAAATAAACAAAAAATATGGAAACAAATTGTGATGTAATTTTAAGCTCAAAAGTTAAAAATTCTCAAGTAAAGCAGTTTACTACTTTTCTTAAGGATAACCTTTCAAATGTCCGAAATTTTGAAGGCTGCATATCAGTGGATATTCTTTTTAATCATGAAAATAATGATATTGTATTTTATGAGAAATGGGAAAGTAGAAAGATGCACAACAATTATATTGACTTTATTTCTAATAATGGTGTTATGGGACAACTTGTTGCCTTTTTAACTAAAGCTCCAGAGGTTACTTATTTTGAAAATTTAGCAATCTAAGTCATCTTGTCTAGATTAATACTTTTAAAAGGCAAATCAGTCCAGTGAGGTTAGTTTCACTGGATTTTTTTATTGAAAATAAGATGGTATTTATAATATATTCCTAAATATGAATTGTGATATTGTCTTGCATTAAAAGGTTGTCGATATTGGTAGTTAAAGCATCTATTTTTTTGTGTTTTCTTTTCTTAATAAAAGAAATTGGAAGAGTTATATTTACATATAAAGAGGACAAAAGACTAATTTAGGCATCAATTTCTTTTAAACTCCGGTTAAATAAGTCAAATATTAATTACAAAATGTTCTTTTCTGGAAACACTTTTTTTATATCTTTAATTAAAACTTTTGAGTAGCTTTGCTAGCTGTTATAAATTTTAGATTCAGATATGGTTTTTATAATTGGTGCTACATTATCATTATTTTTGGCGTTAATACTTCTAAGTAAAAAGAATAAAACTACTGCAGACGTTTTGTTGCTACTTTGGATGGTATTTTCTGCTTTAGACTTATGTTTTGCATATATTAGTTTTAGTGGATTGGTTTTTGACTTTATGAACTTGGCTGGTTTTTTAATGGGAATTCAATTACTCTATGCACCGTTATTTTATTTTTATAGTAGCGCTATTTTTAGGGTTATGCCTTCTAAAAAATGGAAAATAGCAATTCATCTATTACCCATTTTACTCTTGTACCTTTATAATGCTCCTTTTTATTTTCAGGAGGAGAGTTACAAAATTGCTTTTATACAAGATATTATGGATCAAAAAAATGTGTTTTATAACATGTTAAATTTGGTGCAAATGGTATTAGGAGTTAGTTATACAATTGCATCATATTTTCTGATGAAAAAGTTTGGGGCTAAAGAGGAGTTATCTGTATCCGAAAAAGCAGATTTATCTTGGATTAGAAAATTAATAATTGGCTTTTCAGCTATTTGGTTAATAGTTATACTAGCAGATGTTTTTGCCTCACATTTGCCGTCACAAATGACATTTATTATTTATTCAGCTGTATCATTATTTATATTTATGATGGGGTTCTTTGGAATCAGGCATGGCGGTGTTTTTACTGAAGTGGTTGTGGAAGGGGTTAAAAAAAGTATAGAAGGCAACCGTTATCAGAAATCTGGACTTAAAGAAGAAGAAAAAATAAAATTGAGAAAACTTCTTTTAGTTGAAATGAATAAAAACAAAGTGTATTTAGATTCTAATTTATCTTTATCATCGTTGGCAGAAAAAGTAGGCACATCTCCTAACTATCTATCCCAGTTGATTAATGAGGACAAGCAAAAAACGTTTCATGAGTATATTAATTCATATCGTATTGAAGCTTTTAAGCTGCTTGCAAATGATAAAATAAAGAAAAATTATTCTATTCAGTCCTTATTAGAAGAATGTGGTTTTGGTTCTAAGGCATCATTTAATAAGTATTTTAAAATGGAAATGAACATGACGCCTTCTGAATACCTAAAAAGTAAAAATATCTGATTTACAGTAAATTACTAGTGTTTTTTGTCTTTCCTTATACGCTAATACAACAATAAATTTCTTTTTATAGTTTAATTAACATGCCATTAATGTAAGCTGTTTATTTTTGCATTTTAAATAGAAAATATTTAGCTAGTTAAGAGAGGTGAAATTTTATATTGAATTAATGCAACCTTTAAAAAATACAGCTGTCATTAGGTTAGTAAATCAATTTATCAAAAACAATGAGAAAAATTTTAGTAGTAGTATGCGTCTTTAGTATGTTATTTTCTTTTGCGCAAACAAAGCATACCATTAGTGGTGTGGTAAAAGAAAGTTCGTCTTTAGAAACAGCAATTGGGGTAAATGTTTTTATTCCTGAATTGGCAAAAGGAGTAATAACCAATGAATACGGGTTTTATTCCATGACATTACCAGAGGGAACCTATAAACTGTCTGTTAGTTATATAGGGTTTAAAACAATAACTAAGGAGATTGTTGTAAATTCTAATCAGAAATTTGATTTTTTATTAGAAGAAGATGCCACAAGTTTGGATGAAGTAATCGTAACTGAAAATGCGGCAATAGTAAATCTTAGATCGCCAGAAATGAGTGTGCACAAAGTACAAATAAGTACTATAAAAAAGATGCCTGCTATATTAGGAGAAGTTGATATTTTAAAATCAATACAAATGTTGCCAGGGGTTTCTAGTGGAGGAGAAGGAGCTTCAGGATTTAATGTAAGAGGAGGAGCTGCTGATCAAAACTTAATTTTATTGGATGAAGCAATTATTTATAATTCGTCTCACCTCTTTGGTTTCTTTTCTGTGTTTAATGCTGATGCCATTAAAGATATAAAACTATATAAGGGCGGTATACCATCACGTTATGGAGGTAGAGTGTCCTCTGTATTGGATATCAGACAAAAAGATGGAAATAAAACGGGATTTCATGCTACGGGTGGTATAGGATCTGTGTCTAGTAGGTTAATGTTAGAAGGTCCTTTAGATAAGAAAAAGAAAAGTTCTTTTTTAGTTGCTGGTAGAGGTTCTTATGCGCATTTATTTTTAAAATTAGCAGATAATGATAATAGTGCTTATTTCTATGATATAAACACTAAAATTAGTTATGAGTTTAATGAAAATAACAGATTATATCTTTCTGGGTATTATGGAAGAGATGTATTTGATATCTCTGATAATTTTAGAAATAGCTATGGTAATTCAATATTAAATTTAAGATGGAACCATTTATTTAATGATAAATTGTTTTCTAATGTATCTTTAATTTATAGCGATTATGATTATGGACTTAATATCAATAGCGTTGGTTTTGATTGGAAATCTGGAATTGAGAATTTTAATCTAAAATATGATTTCACTTATTTTGCTGGGGAAAAGCTAAAAGTACAGTTTGGAATTGATGGATTGTATTATAATTTTAATCCGGGTGAAATAAAAAGTACAAAAGATAATTCTGGTGTTAATGACTTTACGTTAGATAAGAAAAAGGCAATGGAATTGGCTGCATATATAGATTTGGAACATAGTTTTAGTGATAAATTGACTATGCGTTACGGATTGCGTTATAGTAATTTTAGAAGATTGGGAGGGCAATCAGTAAAATTATATGAAAACGATCAACCTGTACATTATAATGCGGCACTTGGAGTCTATGAACCAACAAGTTCAATAGGAGAAGATGTGTATAAGAGCGGTGAGACCATAAGTACTTTTAGTAATTTTGAGCCAAGACTGGGAGTTTCATATAGACTTAATGATATTTCTTCTATTAAGGCGGGCTATAATAGAATGTCTCAGTATATTCATTTAATATCAAATACCAATTCGCCTACACCATTAGATATTTGGGCTCCTTCTGGTAAATACTTAAAACCTCAAATGTTAGATCAATATAGTTTTGGGTATTTTACAAACTTAAAAGATAATGCCTATACATTAGAATCTGAAGTGTTCTATAGAACTACTGACAATAGACTTGATTATATTGATGGAGCAGATTTAATTGCAAATAATACTATTGAAACTGAGGTTTTAATAGGAGAATCAAGAGCATATGGATTTGAGTTATTGTTAAAGAAAAATACTGGTAAACTTACTGGTTGGTTGGCATATACCTTGTCAAAAGCAGAACAACGTGTTCCTGGAAGAACAGCTTTAGAGCCTGGGATTAATAATGGAGAATGGTATAATACTTCCTATGATAAATTACATGATATTTCTGTGACTGGTCAGTATCAGTTAAATGATAAATGGAGTTTTGGAGGTAGTTTTGCTTACCAAACTGGTAGAGCAACAACATATCCAAAAGGATACTATGAGTATCAAGGATTAAATGTACCATTATATACTGATAGAAATCAGGATAACTTATCTGCATATCACCATTTGGATGTTTCTGCAACATTAACACCTAGAAAAAATAAAGGAAGAAAATGGCAAGCAGAATGGGTCTTTGGTATTTACAATTTATATGCCCGTAAAAATGCTGCATCGGTAACTTTTAGACAAAATGAAGATACCAATTATAACGAGGCGGCTAGGCTTTCTATTTTCGGAATGGTGCCATCTGTAACCTATAACTTTAAATTCTAAGAAATAATGATAAAGAAAATTATATACATATTTGTTTTAGCATTGACATTTACTTCTTGTGAAGATGTAATAGATGTTGATTTGGAAAAAGGTAAAGAACGTCTTGTAGTAGATGCGTCTCTAAATTGGTATAGAGATTACCCTTCAAATGCTATGGGTTCTGGTGCTAATCAAGAAATAGTACTAACAAAAACTGCTGGATATTACGACAGAGAGGTTAAGGTTGCCAATGGCGCTGTAGTAACAGTAACAAATACTGATACTGATGAGATATTTACATTTACGGAAGATGGAGCAACAGGAATATATAAATGCACAAATTTTAAACCATTTATTGGTAATACCTATACCTTAAGTGTTTCACATGGCGGGGAGCATTATGTTTCAACAAGTACTATTGCAAATACTCCAGTGATCGATAAAATAGACCAAGTAAAAGGTGGTGTTTTTGATAAGGACAAAATAGTGCTTAATATGCATTATAAAGATAAGAAAGATGTAGAAAATTATTATTTGTTAGATTATATTACTTCAAGATCAAAACGAAAAGAACTTGAAGTTGCTAATGACCGTTTTATAGATGGAAATTCTACCTATGAAATTATTAGTTACGATGGTGATGATGATGACAAAATTAAAAATGGCGATGTTTTTAATGTAGAATTCTTTGAAATTGACAAGCAATATTACCAGTACTTAAGTATTCTAGTTAATCAGGTTAATTCTTCTGGAATTTTCGATCCTGCACCAGCAGAGGTAAAAGGTAATGTTATAAATCAAACTAATGAAGAGGAATATGCTTATGGGTATTTTAGAGTGGTATTAGGTAATAAAATGGAAGTAGTAATTGATGAATCTAAATTGATTGATAATTAATAGCAAATTATTAAATAGTAAAATGCCCGCATATTTGCGGGCATTTTTTTTGTTTATAACATTAATACTCGTTGTTTAATTGGTACTGATATAAAAGTTTATACTAACTGTTTTTTATCAATAAATTAACTTTTTGTTTACCATCACTATTGTACCTTCGCCCTCCAAAAAAATATAAGGTTCATCAATAAAAAATCAAACAGTATTAGTATTATGAAGAAGGAAAAAAGAGTATTTACAGCAAAACATAACCGTGTATTCCAGATTGGAAAACGATTGTTTTGTTTATTGTTTGCAGTAATGTTATTAGTAGGGTGCAGTAGCTCTGAAGAGGGAAGTGTTTTTGTAACACCTGAAGTTACAAGCAATCAATTATCTGAAATAACTCATACAACAGCAGCAAGTGGTGGAGTTGTAAGTTCTAATGGCGGAAGTATTATCATAGAAAAGGGTGTATGCTGGAGTGTTGAAACTATACCTACAATTGATGATGCAAAAACTAGAGAGGGAGATGGAACTGGTTCATTTTCAAGTGTATTGACAGATTTGCTTCCAAATACAACCTATCATTTAAGAGCTTATGCCACGAATGTTATAGGTACTTCTTATGGAGAGGTTATTAGTTTTACAACTGAAGATCTTCCTGGTGATATCCCTACAATAGCTACGGCTGTAATAACTAATATCACAAATATAACGGCAACTAGTGGTGGAGTTGTTACTTCAGATGGGGCTAATGCTATTACAGCTAGAGGTATTTGCTGGAGCACTATAGACATGCCAACAACTACTGATTTTAAAACTGAAGAAGAAGCAGGTACTGGTAGTTATATAAGTTCAATAACTGGTTTAACATCAGAAACTAAATATTACTTAAGAGCCTATGCTACCAATATAAAAGGTACTGCTTATGGAGATGTTGTAAGTTTTACGACAACAAAAGTATTATTTGCACCAACCCTAACTACAACAGCAATATCAGAATTAGCTAATGGAACTGCAAAAAGTGGTGGTACTATTAGTGCAGATGGTGGAAGTGCTATTAGTGCCAAAGGAGTATGTTGGAGCTTGTCTAGTAACCCAACTATTGCAGATAACAAATCAGAAAATGGTGCTGGAACCGATAACTTTATAAGTGATGTAATTGACCTCAGAGGGCGAACTACATATTATCTTAGAGCCTATGCTACCAATGCTATTGGAACCTCATATGGAGAAGAAGTTAGTTTTACAACAGGTGATAAAGAATATACTGGTGATGTTTACCTAAAAAATCAGAATGAAGTTAATTACTTTGGAAGTTTAGGATATACTTCAATAAATGGTGATTTAATAATAGAACCTGCAATACCAACACATTTTTCAGGTCTGGATGCATTACAGTCTATTAGAAGTATAGAAGGTGTATTGACGGTTTCTAAAACAAAGGGATTAACAGATCTTTCGGGATTAAAAAATGTTGTAGCAATAGGTAGATATATTAGCCTATCTTATAATCAAGGATTAACTACTATCGGATTGGATGGTTTATCTGCGGTAAGAGAATATATCAATATTCTTTATAACGAAAACTTATTAAATCTAGACGGACTTGAAAACTTACAAACTTCTGGAGGTAAACCCGATATGAATATTTGGAGTAATACAAAACTAACTAATTACTGTGCTATTCAATCACTTTTAACTACCCATACAGGTGTATTTAGTGTTATGAGTAATGAGTATAACCCTACCAAACAAAATATTATTGATGGTAATTGTAGTGAGTAAGAAGACAATATTGCTATCTTAATCAAAAAACACAACATTATATAAAAAATGCCTACTGATTTTCAGCAGGCATTTTTTGTGATTATTATTGAAGAAGTTGCTCCTTAAAAGTTTCAATCTCTTCTAAGCCTTCATTTTTTAGTTTATAAGATAGACATAATTCTTGGTTTATACTTGATAGAGGAATTACAGCAATAGAATCATTATCTAAAGCTTCTTTGCACATTTGTCTTGGAACTAAAGCTACTCCACTATTGTCTTTTAATGCATCAATAATAGCGAAATAGGAAGGCAGTATATAGCGAGGTACAATAGGTGTAGTACTCTTGAAATTGTGTTTCAAAAACTGTTTTTCGTGATGAAGTTTATTATCAAAAGCAAACCAAGTCTGTTTTTGTAACCAATGTTGTAAGTCTTTTTTATGCTTTGGAAATGTAAGGTTTTTGGATGCAATTAGTAGAAGTTCTTCTTCTTTTAAAGAAAAAAACTGATGCATTGCATTATCATATTTTTTTATACCTACTATCAGCTGAATCTTATCGGTATCTAAAGCAGTAATCAATTCTTCGTCGGTACCAAAAGTAATAGCAATATACATGTCAAAACCATAAATTTTATGCTGTAATTCTTTTTTGAAGAAATCAATAGTACAGCCAATGGCTATTGCGTGGCGTTGTTTTTTAGCTCTGTTACTTGAATAGCGTTCTACTTTTTCTAAAGCACGTAATGGAGCAGTAATTTGAGAGTATAAAAACTTTCCGTACTCGGTAGGTGTTAGTTTACGTGTTGTTCTTTCAAACAATGTTTTACCAATATGATGCTCAAGAGCTGTTAAATGTTTGCTAACTCCTGGCTGAGTCATATGCAATATTTTTGATGCCTCAGTAATAGTGTTGCATTCATAAATAGAACGAAAAGTCCTTAACCATTCCAAATTAATCATAACTGTAGTTATTAATGTGCTAACAAAAATAATTAAAATTATTAATGCTTTGCACATACCTTTGACAAAAAAAAGAATGACAAAAACATTAGTAGTAAGTTACACACCAAGGGTTGGTTCTTATACAAAGGTATTATTGGATGAATTTTTAAGCAGATCCAAAGGAAAAACAGAAATCACACATTTAGATTTGGTAACATCACCACCAGATTTGTTATTGGAAGAAAATTTAAACTTAATTATGCAATGGAACTCTGGAAAAAGAGAATTTGCAGCAGCAGAATTAGTTATTCTAGAGAATCATCATCAAATATTGGTGCAGCTTTTGGAAGCAGATAATATTGTTTTGGCTTTTCCTATTTATAATTTTTCAATGCCAGCAACTGTAAAAGCATGGATAGATGCTATTGTGGTAAGTGATAAAACGTTTTCTTTTGATCCTGAAAAAGGATTTATGGGGCTCTGTACCGATAAAAAAGCAGTAGTATTAATGGTGAGTGGTTTCAATTATAACAATCCTTTAGCTAGTATTAAGGAATATGCTTCATCAACAATTAAGGCCAATTTTGATTTTATGGGAATTGGATCTGAACAAATTGCTGCTTTTGGTGTAGATGAAAATAGAGATAAAATAGATCTCCTTATTGGAAATGCAAAGACAGGAATTGCAAACTTGGTAGCTAATTGGTACTAATAGATCTAATCAAAAATAACTCAATTTTCAAAATTCTCTATTTTCAGAGTGGACTCAAAATTAGAAATTCCAAAGTCAGTTCAAGTGCTTTTATTTAATGGAGCATAGCAAGAGTTGAATAAAAATGTATCGAGAATAATGCGTATTAATCATTAATGCTTAGTGTTCTTGATACTAATTTCTTATCAGAAAATCACCCGAAAATGACATTTTGGGTGTAATAATTTTCTAGTAAACCAGTGGTAGAGCTGTTATTATTTTTTCTTTACCATCCTTTTATATTAAAAAAGGGTTAATAACCCTTGCTAGTATGGGGGATTTAACCTGTGTTAAATTTAACCATAAGAGTGAACTTTGTAGTCTAAACTATTCATTATGAGGACAACAAAGATTAATGTTAATTCAGCGAGCCGAACAGAGCTCCTTAAAATCCCAGGAGTTGGAGCAGCTGCGGTGGATAAAATTGTAAAATTTCGTGAAAGTGGTGGAAAACTCAATTCTGTTGAAGAGATACAAAAAGTAGCAGGAGTTAGAAGTAATTATAAAAACGATTTAACGGCATCTGTTACTTTTGAAACTAAAGGAAGTAATGCACTAGAAACACCCAGGATTTCTGGAGTTATTAGAGTACCAGATATTTCAATAGTAGATGCCATTTTTCCAAAGCTTCCATCATTACCGTTAGAACCATTGCCTTTACCAATATTTCAATCATATTCGTTTAAGGTAAAGTTAGGGGGGATAGACGATAATGCACTTCCTAGTTTAAATGGGTATAAATTAATTGTTGGATATAAGGTCGGTACTTATGTAGGAAGTGGAAAAACCAATTATGTAGAAAAAAGCAAAACATTTAGTATTGGAGCTTCTTCAGAAATAAATGTTGCCATTCCAAAGCCATTTATAAAAGCAAGTTTTTTAGAAGCTAATTTTAATTTGCTTATGCTATCACCAGATGGTAGTGTTATTTATGATTCAACATTTCAAATAGATGAAGAAGGTAGTGTTGAAATTGGACTACCTGTTCATGACGCTCAAGAAATAACAGTAAAGTTAGATAAGAGTGATGGCGTAAATTATGAAGGCTATAAAATTAGAGTCTCTCATAAAATTAATAGAGGAAGTTCGGGAGTACAAACAAAAGTTGATAATTTTGACGTTAATTCTAGAAGTGAAATTGATATCGAGTTTGATAGTTTTGGGGAAATCATGGAAGTAACAACAGAAGTATTATCTTCAAATGGTGTTAAAATTATTGAAAAAACGCAAGATTGGTCAGATATACCGGTAGTTGCTGGTAGAAAAACATTTGCTTTAGATTTACCAGAACCAAATGAGTTAGCCTATACTATTCAACTTGTTATAGATCCAGAAGAACTTAATAACCCATATCTAGATCATAAACTGGTACTTAGTTATGATATAAAAGATCCTGATACATTAGATTTTATAAAGCGTATTGAAAAAGTATATCTTATTGATGCCTTAGGTCAAGCAAAAATTGATTTGGACTATTATGGGCTAATCGATAAAATGGAACTTCAAGTAAAAGCATCCAGTGGTGAAGTTATCGGAAAAAGAGCTATATCATTAAGCGATATTGATGCTAATGGAGAAGTAGAAGTAAAAGTACCACCCAAAGAATTGGCTGGTATTGATGGAATAGAAACACTACCAGAGCGTCCTAAAAAAACATCTGGAAGAGTTATAGATGCTAAAGGAGATAAAAAAATTGAAGAAGCTCAAGTTATTATTTATGCAGCAACAAAAGAAAATCCTGACGAGGACGATTTTAGACCTATTTTAATTACTAAAACAGAAAACGAAGGCTATTTTATAGTAGATACGCCTTTGGGTTATTATACAGAAGCTTTTGGAAGAGTAGGTATCCCAAAAAAAGGACATGCTGAGGCTGAAGCCGTAGATGTTCCTATTAGGTTGGTAAGAGATAAGGTAGTTGTTGTAGATGATGGCGATGTAGAAATTGTAGAAAAATTATTTTTCCCAGCAAGTATAATTTTAGTTTTGGAAACTTCTGATGAAGAAAATGATGACGATGATTGTGACTGTAATGATTGTGGTGATCTCGATTTTCATTCCTATAAGCGAGTTGTAGATGAACATTCGTTTTTTACAGTAGTAAGAACAACTGAACCTGATATTAAAGGGTATACATTAGAGGAAGATGGAGATATGACTGTGCAGAATATTCTAGATATTATTCCAATGGAAGCACAAACGATGAGCGAAGAATTAAAAATTCCAATAGCTTATAGACATCAAAAAATAAATAAGAATATTCTTTTAAAGCATGTTAATGATAAAAAAGGACTCACATTTACAACCTTAAAAAAAGCACTAAATGAGAGTAATGCTAAAAAACTTAGGGCAAAAATAAAGCCCCAAAAGCAAATTAGAGCAGTAGGAAGACATATATTAGATATAGATAATGCGATTGATTGGGATGAAGAACCAACAATATACCAAGCCATTAACCTATCTCATGGACATTTGTTACACTTTAAACAAGAATGGGTTAATGATGGTTACGGTATGGGAGATTTATTATACAGCCTACCATTAGCGCCAGGACAAAAAAAACAAATTGTAGTATACGATTGGGAACGTAGAGAATCAGCTTCAAGAACAGAGGCATTAGATTATCAAGAAAGCTTGCAAAACTCTTTAAGCAGAGACAGAGATATTAACGAAATAGTTAGAGGTTCGTTAAGCGAAAACACACGAGGAGGATCTACGGCAAGAACAAGCGCATTTGGCGCCGGTATAGGTATAGGTGCTATTCTTGGACCTGTTGGCGCATTATTGGGTGTTGCAGGTGGCTCTAGTAAAGCAAGCTCTAGCGCATGGCAAAGCTCATCAAGAACAACAGCAATAAACGATCTTCAGCAATTACGGGATAGAACATTACAATCTGCAAACGCTGTAAGAAGTCAAAGAGGTACAGTTATTCAATCGGCAACACAAGGAGAACGTTTTTCTGTAGAATCAGAAGTTGTAGCCAACTATAACCACTGTCATTCTATGACAATGCAATATTTTGAAGTTTTACGTCATTTAAAAATACAACAGCGTCTTTCTTCTGTTCAAGAATGTCTTTTTATTCCATTAATAATGGGGACTTTTGATAATCAAAAAATATTAAGATGGAGAGAAACATTAAATAGATATGTGTTTAATAGAAGACTTAGAAGAGGTTTTGATGCTATAGAACGTATTGAAAATGATTATGAAGGAAGCGATTTGCCGATTGGAACTTTTGCTGAAGAAAACTTAAACTTTATAGAAGGCGGAATTAATATAAAATTTGATATTCCAAGCCCAACAGATCTTACACTTTTGGTGGAAAGAAATGCAATACGCGATGCACTATCAGGTATATGGTTTATAGGAAATATTGATGCGCATATTGATAGAATTTTTAAAGCCAAAGCGGAAAAAAGAAATCAAGTATTCTACGATTTTATTGCTCCAGAAATAGCCTCAGCATTTGTAGAAAACTTAAAATTTGAAGCTGTTATTCAAGAAGGATCAGATGGTAGCGAATCAACAATAATTCTGCCTTTAGATACATCTCTTATTACTAGATTCCGTAATGGGGGTAAACACTATATAAGTTTAAGACAAGATGAAGAATTATCTGGAATAACCAGAGAAAGCATAAAAGCAATCAATATTTCAAAAGCTGCTAGTGTTACCTTAAATGGTGGACAATTACTATCTGAAGTATTACCACATAATACTAAAATTACGATTACTTCTGGTAGCATACGATATAGAACAGCACATCATTCAGGAACTTTATTTAGAAAATCTAGAATTTTGGATGATTTAGTAGGTTATGGATATAATGATGATACAGAACGGGTAAGAATTGGAACACCATTAAATAGATCTGAATTGAGAAACCCACGAAATGAAGATTTAGAATTGGCAAATGCATTACACGATCATTTAAATGATAATGTAGAGCAATATCATAAAGCAATTTGGATGACCATGAGTGATGAGCGTCGTTTTATGTTCCTAGATGGAATTCAAGTTACAGATTATTCCGAATCTGAAAAATATCCAGCAGGAGTTGTACGTAGTGTTGCTTCTGTAGTCGAAAATCGTGTTATTGGTATTGTCGGAAACAACTTGGTAATGCCTGTAGCTCCAGGGTTTAGATTAGATCCAAATACAAGAGGTAAAGAGGTAGACTTATTATCACTGTATCAACCATTAACTCCTTTAGAGCCAATTCATATATGTATTCCAACTAAAGGAGTATTTGCAGAAGCTGTAATGGGCAAATGTAATAGTTGTGAAATAAAAGAAGAAGATCGTTTCTGGAAATGGGAAGATCATCCAGTACCAGATTCTCCAACAGCAATAAGTGCAGTAAACACAGATAGTAGAAGAAGCACACCGTTAGATACTACGCCAACGAGCTTTCCTACACCAATTGTAAATATTCAAAATGCACCAAATGCACCAGATCCAACAGGGATTGCTGCAGCTCAAGAATTATTAGGTAAGCAAAGTTTTAAAGATATTACAGGTTTAGAACAAAATCAGAAAAATGCCTTAGAAGCTTTAAAAGCCTCTTTATCAACGGCACAAGCCTTTGGGACCAAAGCAGGTGATATGGCTGCACTTGGCGCACAATTAGATGCTATTAAAAAAGCAAAGGAAAATAAAATGCTTGACCAAGATAAAGCTAAAGTGTTAACAGAAGATGCTATAAAATCATTTAGTGATGGTTCTTCTGCAAACAAAGTAATTCAAGGTTTAAATCAACTTAAAAAGGTTGATGAAATGAAAAAAGCTGGTGAAATAACACCTAAAAGCGCAGATACTATTTCTGATGGCATACTAGGTAATATAGTTAAAGATGATGGCTCTAGTACCGAGAGTGTTAATGATATTATGGAAAAAAGTTCTGGACTAATAGGAACAGGTAATTTTGATACGCTTGAAGCAAAAACAACAAATGCTGATGGTTCTAGTGCAGAAATTTTATTAGCATCAAATGGAGGTGGAGTTTCTATTCCATTAATAGCTCCAAATGATTACGAAAGCTTATTTGAAAATGCAACACAATTTCGAACAGAAGTATCACTAACTGGTTTAAAACTAAGAAAGTCCCATCGTCATTTATCACCAGCAGAATGGACACAGTTTAGAGACTCTATTACAGCTCTAAAAAGCAAAGCAAATGAAAATGGAGATCCTGTAACACTTACTAATAACAGGTATGAAGATTTTGTACAAACGCATATGGATGCAATGAAACCGGCTAATTTACCAATATTTAGAGCACATGGGAGAATGCTTGGTCATCGTGGATTAAGTAATTTTTTATCATGGCATAGAGCTTTCTTGTGTAAGTTAGAAGATGAGCTTATTGCTGAAGGAGGAATTCCTTTACCATATTGGGATTGGTATAATGATCAAAATATACCAACTGATATTTCTAATCCTGCAGAGTTAACAACTTGGAATGTATTGCGCGATATAGGTGGAAATTCAAATCCTGGAGGAGATGGAAGACTATTTGGAAGATTCAATGATAAATCCGAAGTAGAACAACATTGGGTAATTAATGTAGACAATCCAAGTTGGGAACGTTTCCAAAGAGACTTAGAAACACCAATTCATGATAGAATTCATGTGTTAATTGGAGGTCAAACCGGAGATATGTCTTTTGCTAGGTCGCCTAGAGACCCTATATTTTGGATGCACCATGCATTTATAGATAAATATTGGGCAGATTTCCAGAGAATAACAAATAATAATATAGAACCTGGAAATAAATCCGATGTTCTTGAACCAGCAGCATTATTTAATAATGTTACGGTACAAAACATGATAGATTATAAGTCGAATTGTAATTATGAATATGCTGAAGAGTTCTTTATTCCAGTTACTCCAGCCGCACCTAATTCTAGTGGTACGTTTTTGGTTTAATTTAGAATAAGAATAATGCTATACCCTTAGATATAAATCTCCGAAAGATATTTCTTTCGGAGATTTTTTAATTCGACAAGTGGCGTTTAATTCTTCAATATTTAGAAATTCATAATGAAGTATGGATGCTAATTAGTCAACACCATCAAAAAGCTGATATAGTTTTTCCTAAGATTTACTATCAGACTTTATACAATATCATATTTATTTAATATTACCATGCATTCTATACAGCTTATCTGTAGTTTGCAATAGTTTTCTTTTTAGGTTTTTATCTAAATCTGGATGAGATTTCATATAATTTTGCACTATTGTATAGGCCTCTTTGCTGGTATATCTTCCAATAGTATTGTCTAACCAGCGTTTTGGAAAAAAGATATCTCCTGTTTTCTGAATCTCTTCAAGAAGTTCCAAACTAAGGCCAATATTTTTTATGCCTTCTCCTTGTCTTAGCGGATGATTTATATACGAACATGCAGTTTGTACCCAGCTTTCCTTTTCTCTATTTTCAGCTTTTCTAAACGATTCAAAAAACGCGGTTCGTATTGCAGGATCATTAGACAAAGCAGGACGCAAAAATGTAAAACGTTCTATTTTATCAGGATTGCTAAGCGTGGATTTTGCAGTATCTAAAATGTCTTCAGCTTTTGCATGTTGATACAATGCCAATAATTGAGCTAAGCTGGTATAGTTATTTTTGTTTAGAATAAGATTTTCAATATGTGCTTCTTTTGTCCATATGGCATATAGATAAGCAGTACCTGTAGCAGAGTGTGCAATAGATTTATAAACGTTGAAGAGTATTTTTTGTATGTTTTTTGCATTCGGAAGCTGTAACCTTTTGTAAGTAATACGTTCTAATGCTATCTGCTGTTGCTGACGTTCTGTTAGTGTCAGGTGATTCCAATACAGGCTTGATATCTGTCTAGAAATTAGGGACAATAACAATTCATTGGTTTCTGTAGCAACTCCTTTTTTTAAGCTTTCAAGAACAGCAGTTACAGATAGGTTTCCATTAAGTACCTGTTCGTAGTTATTTAGATAAGTTTGTGCTCTTGCAACTTTAGCTGTTATGATTGGAGTTTTTGCTACAATACTATCATCGGTAGGGAAAACACCATAGCCATAACCATTACTATTGTACAATATATATTGTGGTTTGGCTAGACCAATTGCATCAGAAACGCTAATACTTTTTGCATTACTATTAATGTTAACCGTTTTAGTAGTATTAGCATATACCAAACTAATGTCAAAAGACTGTGGCCATATCTTGTCCGATCCATCTTCTGCTTGTTGTTCTACGGTAAACTTGCTAATCTTTCCTTTATTATCATAGTCTATAGCTCCATTAAAAACAGGTCTTCCAGTGGAATTAACCCATACATCGCTCCATTTTTTTAAGTCAATCGTTGTTTTTTCATCAAGTATGCTTACCAATCCATTCCAATCGGCATTGTCATTGGCATATTTTTTTATATAGGTTCTAATGCCTTCCTTAAATGCTTTTTTACCCAAAGTTAATTCTAATTGACGCATCATAATAGGTGCCTTGTTATAGATAATACTGCCATAAAGAGATCCTGCATTTTTTAGATTATCCAACTCCTGTCGAATAGGATTTGTGCCTCGTGTTCTATCTACACCATAAGCACTAGGATAGTGAGAGGTCAGAAATTGCAAATCATGATCAATATCTTCAAATACGGGATTTACAATCTTATCAGCCATAAAATTAGCAAATACCTCTTTCATCCATACATCATTAAACCATTGCATGGTTACAAGGTTACCAAACCACATATGTGCCGTTTCATGTGCTATAAGTTTTGCCCTAGACAATTCTCGTGTTCGTGTTGCACTATTATCCAAAAACAAACTAGCTTCTCGATATTGTATAGCACCAGTATGTTCCATACCACCATATTGAAAACCAGGAATAACTGCAAAGTCTAACTTCTGAAAAGGAAAATCATATTGCGTATATTCTTCTAAAAAGTCTAATGAAGATTGATGTAGTTTAAAAATAGGAGCAATACTAGCTTCAATTTTCTCTTCATTAGTTTCTCTATACAACATATGCATTGCACGGCTAGTGTTTTTAGCATCGGCTGTACTAAACTTTCCAGCAACAAAAGAGAAAAGATAGGTACTCATTTTATCAGATTTTCCAAACTGATAGGTAATTTCATTATCATGAGTTTCTTTAGTTACTATTGGAGCAGCACATAGTACTTGCCAATCTTTAGGAGCGCTAATAGACAATATATAATTAGCTTTTATATTTGGTTGATCAAAACAAGGGAAAAAAGTTCTAGCCCTATCAGGAACAAGAAGCGTATAGAGGTAATCTGTATTTCTGTTTAAGGACAATTCACCAGCGGTAAATTCAATACTAATAGTATTGGCACCCAATTTTAAAACTTCTTTTGGAATAATAAGATGTTCTTTCTGATGCGTAATAGCGATAACCTTTGTATTGACCACTACATTTTTTAAAGCAGAACTATCTTCTTTAAAGTCTAGATATAACGGATGGCTTAAATCAGTAATAGTTGCCTCTAGAGTAAGTTTAGCAGCTATTGCAGTTTCTTTTTTCTCAGGAATACTAAGCGATAGTTTGTAGACCACATCTTGTACCTGTTTTTTACGATATGTGGCCATATCTAAAGGTACTCCAGTATTGTTAAGTGATGTTTTTGTTGTAGTTGTATCAGCACAAGATAAAAAGGTAAAAGTGCAGATAAGTAGATAGAAAAAAGATTTTGTCATAGTAGTTTGCATATGCAATATGGTATTTATTGTAATGCAACTAAACTACAATTTTTGTGTTTAATATCAATTCTGTTCTAAATGTTTCTGAGAACTATTTTGATGTCCTTTCTATTATAGAACCAATAGCTTCCTAAACGTTTTTTATAAATCTATTGAATCGTATTATAAATCAGGAAAAGGAGTATATTTTAAAACCAATAGATTGTTTTTGTATTACTGTTGTTGATGTCCTATCTAGATTTTGTTTTGAAATTTGCAGTGAAATCAGCGTAAAACTATAGACTGTCTGAGTGCAGCGAGTTTCTATAGTTTAGGTGATGAACAATAAATTTAAACAAAATATAGTCAGACTAGATTTTTTTGTTTCGTTTTTTTATCAATGAAAAAAATGAAAAATGATTATTTATATGTGATCTTTTCGATTTAACATGATGTTAATTAAGAACTGTCATTGTTTATTTCTATTTTGAACCGCCCATATAATATTGGTAATAAATATCAGAATAGATATAATCGTTAACACAAAAATCAACAATGAATTTGCTTCAAGGAAGAAATCGAATATAAAAATTAAACTTATTATCAATAGATGAAGAAGAGAAAGATGTTTGTGTGTGCTGTATTTTAGTATTGCTAAAATTCCATAGATAATAGGGAATACAAACCAGCAAATAGCATTTGTATAAAATATCCAATTTGTAATGTTCCACAGCCATCCAATTGTTTTGTTGATTCCATTTTCGTAGTTACTAAAATAAGAAGTAATTATCTGTAACAGAAATACTAGAAAGAACATCTTTTTCTTTATCAATTTACTAAAAGTCATAAGCTTTCTTTTTAGTTTTCATTCATCACATCCCCATTTCCTCAATCCAACTACAAAACTCGGCAACTCGCTCCTTACCATTGGCAATAATATTTTGATTGCTGATAGCATCATAATACTCCAATTCGTGAATAAGAATAGGTTTGTCTGTCAGTTGCTCATCATGAGATTCTTTTACAACAGCAATTAAAGCATCAACAAAATGTGCAGTTATTTTACTGCCTTTATCCATGCAGTTTTCAAAATCTTCATCCTCTTCTTCGTCAGTATAGTTAAGTTCAAGTTCAGTTATCCATGTATTAATTATTGCAGCACCTTTACTATCTTCCTCATCACCAATAGTTCCTATTTCATTTTGTAACCAAAAGGCATAATTCCATTTTGCCTCTTTGGCATCAAAAGCATTGGTAATCTCGGTTTTGTAATTACTAAGTGTATTATAACCAATAACTAAAGATGGATATCTTGGATCATCATCAATATCATATACAAAAAAGGAAAAAGCATAGATGTCTTTAAGTGTTGCTGCATCAATACTATTATAAGCAGTAATCCAAGTGTTTTTTATATGTGATTTAAGCATAGTCATCTCAATCAGTTTTATAACGATATTGTTTTTTAATATACGCTTCGGGTTTTTCACAAAAGAGATATAAAAACAAAAGAAAAACCCATTCTAAGGGCTTCATAAGTATATAGGTAATGTTAGAACCTTGTGCAGAGTTTATTTTGGTCGATAAATTATAGCCATATCTATCATAGGTATACCGTATGGTTTTATGAAGACTAGGAAACTGTTTTTGTATAACTTCTTCAAAAGCATTGGCTATTTGCAACTGTCTATTTACTATTAATGTATTTCCGTTTCTAGTTCCTAATCGTATAGGTTTTACAATTGCGGGATCACCTTTTGCAGCAACAGTACATAAATAATGTCCTTCATGATCTAATGGCGGAGGATGCATCTGCTGCGAAAATCGCCATGTAGTAGTATCTGTAAATACTTTTACCATAGCATCATAATCCTGTCCAAATAGCATTACTATACAGGTGATTATAAAAAACAAAGGAAAAACCAATACTACAATTGCTACTGGATACGTCTTGGAATTCTTAAGCAGCGTATTTAAATAATTGAGAATTGGATTTGTATAGCTGTAAGAGGCAAAGTTATCCGCTACTTTATTGGCGCTATTAATAATAAGGTAGCTAGATATGATGATGGTAATAAGCGGAAAGAATAAAAACAATGATACCGTAAATATTTCAGGGGCATCCAAAATTGGATCATAATTAAGACTGAGAGAATTACTATTAGAAGATGTTTGTAGTAGTATCAGAATATTTATAACAATACCAATAAGTACCATAGCGCTAGTAATAACCCATGTAAGCGGAGGTAGTTTTTCGTTCTTTTTCCATAATAGAAAAGTAGCAATAAGTGATAGTATATAAAACACAAGTAATGTAAGGAAATGTTCATGACCAAAAGGAGAGTAGCCCTCTCCATCTATAGGATCTATGGCAACATTATATTCGTTACTATTAAATAGTAAAGCAATAGCAAAAACAAAAAGAGATAGCACATAAAGTAGACCAGCAAAAAAGCTTAATTTGGACTTGGCGTTTCTATAGCTAATAACTATTGCAATTATTAAAAGAATGAGAAGTAATGGAAGTATAATTGTAGACATTTTTTTGTTTTAAAAATTATTCCCGAATTAAAAACTGCGTACTTCCTTCTTGCTGTTGTTCTCTATAGAGTATCAAATAACTTTTATTGGCAGCCTCATAATATTTTAAAGGAATATGTGCTAAAGAATTATCTGGGTATTGGTAAAGATATTTAATCTTTAGCTTTATGGTTTTGCCCTTTGTTTGTAATTCAAAATAACCAGTACCAGTCCAACGTTCTGGAATTTTCCCATTAAAATGAAATCTTAGATCAGGAAAAGGATCTCCATACCATCTTTCCTTTTCAAAATGTAAAAGCTTCAACTTTTCTTTTATATCCTTTAGAAGAATATCGTTATGACTACAACAGTTTTTCTTAATATAATATGTTTCAGTACTATGTATTTCATACCATTGTCGCTCTTTATAATACGCAGTCTTTACATACCTATTCTTTGTTTCAGGATCTACATAATAGTCATAGTCAGAATAGTCAACATTAAGCGTATGTGTTTTAAATTCTTTTTCAGTTACAATACGCCCATCTTCTACAAGAGTAAAAGGCTTAAAGCTAGCATCACCATCCAATAACCAAGTAGAATAGTTACTTTCTTCACGGTTTACCAAATACCGTTCTTGTTCAAACACATTATTGTTTGCAATCATTAAGGAGTCTATAGGTTTACCATTAGCATCTATTTTTGTCCACGTAGAAGTAAGCTGCTCATCATTATCCTCAGCATATGTTGATATACAAATAGTACTATCATTAAGTTGTAATGCATTTTCAGGAAAAGCACTAGTAAAAGTAGTAATTGTGCTTTTGTTAGCTAATACAAGACTATCTAGAGTAGGGTAGTTGGCAAATTCATGAGGAAGACTGCTAAACTTTAGCATAGTATTCTTATAATAATTGGGAACATTCGGTAGTATCAATATCAATACTATCCCTAGCAGAATAGCGAATAGCGTTTTGTATCTTTTTTTCATGAATTTAATGTATGCTCAGTTCTAAAATGAGATTTAGTTATGGCAAGTTACTTGTTTTTATTAGTTATATAGAGAGTTAATTCCTTAAACTAGTTTTTGATATAAGAAGAATAAAATAAATTGATGAATACTTATTTATTAGAATACTGATAACTAGCAATAGTTAATCTCCAATCTCAGTTAGAGTTAATTTCACTTCATTTTTTATAGATATCAAATTTTAAAATATGGTATACCCTAATATTATGGAAAGGGTTTTGTAGTCTGCTTTCCAAGAATTAATATTATTCAAAACATTTCTTGTGGTTTGTTGTCTTAGTTCTAAACTAAATTTATTGTAAAACTTATAACCAACACCAAATGCTAGATTGTTTCCACTATGAATTTTAACAGTATTAAAATCAGAGTTATCCCCTCTTTTAAAATCGATAACATCACCAGAGTTAATATCAAGTATGTAAGATGCACTAATAAAAATTTTAGAATCGTTATTAAGAAAAAAATAATGCCTTAATGTAAAAGGTATTTCAATAGAACTATAACTTACAGAGGAAACAAGAACACCCCCTGCAACATTATTGGCATCACTTGTCTTTTCGGATTCATAGCTTTGGTATGTTGGTTCTAGTGATATTGACCATTTGTTTTTATTAAACAGAAGTATATATTCTAATTTAATTCCTATTCCAAAACCTGACTTGTTCCCAAAATCAACATTTTTAAGAATGCTTGATTTAGGATTTTCTAAACTTAGAGATGAGCTATTAAACCTGGGCCTAATGGTAACCTTAAAAGCATCTTTTTTTTGTTTTTTATAATAACTTGTGTAGTTTGGGTTTACACATTTATTGTAGTCTAAAAATAAATTAGTTAAGCTTTTTTTGCTATAACTTAAGCTTTTAATCCTCTTTATATCAATTGAAGTACATTTTAAATTATTAAGTATTTGTTGTTTAAAATAATTATTCTCTGCCGTTAAATTTTTTGAAACCTTATATTTTTTATAAACTAACTGATCTATAGTTAGATCATCCTTATTATAAAAGTACCTTTTTAAATTTGATTCTGTATATGTATATAATGTTTTGTCACCTTCAATCAATACTTTTAAAAAAAGAGTTTCCTTCTTAAATTCTGGTTTTTTATTTGTATTTAGATCATTAAGGTTTTCACTAGATCTATCTATATCAACAATTGCTCTATAGTATTTAGAGATATCATATATTCCAAATTCTTTTGTATTCTTTATATTATTTTTTAATATGGTGCTGTTTTCTGATAACTTATACTCAAAGTCTGTGGGATTGTAACTCCAATCAATATTCTTAATTAAGCAATCAATTTTTTCATTAGCGTTGTTAATAAAATATCCTTTTTCAAATATAATTTGTGAGTAAGAATTAATACTTGTAAGTATAATCATTACTAATAGTAGCCTGTTTTTTTTGTACATAAATTATAATTTGATTGTTTTTGACAAAACAAGTTAGTTGTTTTTATCGAGATAACCCTCGTAAAGAGCTATTTACCTCAATATATCCATCTAATTTGCTATAAACAATTCTAAAGAGATAAAAAAGAGTATAAAAGGATAACCATAATATCAGTTCAAAAACCAGTTCCACGATTGTAAGAAGGAAAACCAGTATCGAGAACATATATTTCGCAAACAACAACTACACATTTCCAGAATCAGGATAACTCATACGTTTCAATAGTTTCAGATGAGAAACAATTCCGCCCCAATAGCTGGTCTGATTTGGAACAATATTATTTTTTAATAAAATGTCGTATAGTATGCTATTAAGTTTCGGATAATAGATATGATGCAAATGAGGAAATAGATGATGTGCAATATGATTGTTAAAGCCACCAAGAATAAAATTCGCAGTTTTACTAAAAGGATGCATATCATTAGAACTCTTAATTTGGTTCATCAACCACGATGTAGTTATCATACCATTCTTATCAGTAGTTGGATATTCCGTTTTTTCAACATGATGCGTCATAAAAAAGGTAAAAAGCAAAAACAAAGACTGTGTCAAATGCATCAATAGAAAACCTGACAGAATAATATACCAAGCTTGACCAGAAAAAAGCAATGGTAAAATAAGAACTATAGTCAGATAGCATATTTTTTGAGCCCAAAATGAAAGATGATACGTTACGCCTTTCTTTTTGGAGTATTTATCTTTCGAAAACAGAATTATAAAATCTTTAATAAATACCCAAAACAGAGAATAGCTAGTATAGGCAAAAGAAGCATAAATATGCTGATACCTATGATACCAATAATAGGTGCTATTCGGAATTACCCTTATTAGTTTGCTTATCTTTAAATCAGAATCATAGTCCTTAACATTAGGAGCATAGTGATGAGAACCAATATGTCGTTGTTTCCAGGCTTCAGCATGAGCACCAACAAGAGTATAGGTAAGTATAAAACCAAGACTGTTTAACTTCTTGCTTTTAAATATAGTATTATGCGAAAAATCATGAGAAAAATTAAAAGCCAATAGCACCGATAAAAAACCATACATAATAAAGCTTAGTATAAAATAAAACGGATTAGCTACACTATACAATAAGGAGTAACTCATAATAGAAAGCGAACAATAGAAAACAAATTTAAACCCTATTTTTAAAGCATAGCTTTTGCTATCAATAACAAGATTCTCGTCCACCTGTCTATAAATAGATTTTAACAATTCGCTATCCTTAGGAATATGTATATGTCTATTTCTCAAAAGGAACAGATTTAAAAGATTCTTGTGTACCCATCGCCTTTAGGAATCTAAAATGCGAGAATAATGATTTGTAATATGGCATTTCCATATACGTTAAACCATGTTTTTTTGCTAGCTCACGAAATATAGGAAGGATCCCCAAATAGTGAACATGACTAACATTGGGCAATAAATGATGCAAGGCATGAGCATTAAAACCACCAAGGGTCCAGTTAAAAAATAGATTACTAGCATTATAATCAACCGAAGTACACATCTGTAGTTTTGGCCAACTCATATCAAGCTTATTATCTTTGTCAGGAACAGGATGCGCAACATAGTCAGACAAGTGAGATACCCCCAATACACCAACAAATAGTAGAGAAACCATAAAATGATTCAAAACAAAGGCCAATACCACAGTTGTCCAACCAAAAGGCAAAAGATAAATAGGCAAAACAATCATATAACCAATATATAGCAGTTTATAAACAACCAGTTTTATCACCTCTATTTTCGGAATATCTATTTTTATAGTCCTACTAGAATAATTTATCAGCATTAATGTTTCTCGAAAAAAGAACCAATTTATGGAGTAAAGAAGATATAAAAATGGAGCATAAATATATTGATAGCGATGAAACCATTTTAACGCTTGACTTTCCGTCATCCTAAACAGTGGATTATTAAGCACATCAATATCGCTGCCTTCTACATTTGTATATAAATGATGAGACTCGTTATGATTTTTCCCCCAAACATAAGCGTTATTCCCCTGAAGGTTAAAACTAATAGAAAACAAAACCTTATTCCAAAATTTACTCTTAACCGCAACACCATGTGCCGCATCATGAGAGATATTAAAAGCAGTCAATAATACAGACAAGCCCATTAGCAGATAAAAACTATAAAAACCTACTGTAGAAGAACTTGTAATCATCAATCCAAAAAATAAGATATCAAGACCAAAATACAGCACAATTTTAAAAAGCATTATCTTATTACCAGTCTTTGCAATACCTTTATCAGCAAAGTACGCCGTTATTCTTGTATTAAGTTCGGTATAGAATGCAGAACCTTCATCTTTTGTAAATTTCAGTTTATTCATTTTATATGTTTTTATACCTACCCTATAAGCTTATATTTTACAAACAGCAATTAGGCAATACTTGTCTTTATAGCTATTATCATTCCAAACTCTTTCTTTTTTGCAAATTCTTCTATTGTTGAGGTTATATGTAAGCGTTATTTTTATGCTAGAAAGTTATGCAATGCAGAGAATAATTAGTGTAGAGAATTAGTTTAGTACTCAGTTACTTCTTGACACCGTTTTCAAATGAAAATTAACCGAGCGGGCATTTCATTTTAAGATCAATAACAAAACAGTACTTCTTATTCTTGTTGAGTTCTTAACAATTTTAAATACAAATCTTTATTCTTACCAGATAACACTTTTGCTGCAACACTTATTTTTAATTCAGAAGGAAGATGGTATTTTTTAAAAGAACTATTATTGAGATTCATTTTATAATTTACAAACCGTTCTGTAAACTTATAATATTGAAGACTATTAGGATTCCAATTATGACGCTCGTATTTCATAAATATGCTATGATACAAGCTTTGTTTGTTTTCTGTTTTTAATAATACTTCTACTTTATTCGTATAGGCAATTTCATACCAGTTTAGATAGGCATTTAATGTTCCCAACACATACTCAGAATACATATAATTATCAAAACTCAATTCATCATCAATAGCAGTAGTGTCTATTTGTTTTAATAAACGATTTTGTTCTTTTAATAAGTTATTCCACTGTGTATTTTTATCAATAGAATAATTGTTATAATCTGTATGACGTTTATCTATGGTGGTTTCTAAATATAAACTACGCATTTTTACCTGATTATCAGCCGAATTATCAAGACTTACAATAGAATCTATACTAGGTTTATTGTACCATACAATATTTAATGAGTCTTCCTTATGAATATAAAGGGTAGGGATTTGAGTAAAAAACTTTTCACAATTAGCAAAATAGTAACGTTCTGGGTTTTTCCGATACACTTGATAGGTAAAAGGTAAGAAATTTGATGTAGATAAGGTATATAAGTTACTATAGCTTTTATTGATTTTAAAGCTAAAGGTTCCGTTTTTAGCAATGGCAGTAGAATCTACCAAATAGTCATCTTTGTAGTATTCAAAATGATTAACCCTATTTAGATAAACCATAGCTGAATTAGGATCAATAATCTTTCCAGAAATTATAACAGTATCATGGGCTATTTTTTTGCCATTGGTACAAGACATTAATATAATACCTAGTAATAGTGTTGTAAAAGTTAGTTTCATAATTGATTAGCTGTTTAGGAGCTTTGTGTTTTGCTATATCTTAACCTATTGTTTTATAATTATATCCATTGCTTTTTCTAGAAGCTCATCTTTACCAGCTTTAATACCAGCTATTGTTGGTTTTACTTCTATGTCTGGAATAATACCTATTCTTTGAGTTTCTTCACTATTTGGATAATTAACACCTATTCCAGAAAAACTAGTTCTTAGTTCACTAGGTAATAATATAGTAGAAACATTACCATCTGCACCAGCAGTAGTACTTCCAATTATAGTAGTGTTTTTTCTGTTAAAATGATAAAGTATAATATCCCTACACCTTAGCACACGTATCTTTTTTCAAATATAACAATACTGATGTATTTATTCTTTATTTGTATCAATTTTTAACATACAATAAGTAGGTAACTTCCTTTTAATATGTAGATATATGGTATGATTTTCAATGAATATTGTAGATTTTATTGCCTTAAATTTTATACAAATAACTATCACAATAGTGTTTAATACAAAGTCTATGGTCTGCATAGGCTTGCCATACAGATAGACACCATTCTTTTATTATTGCATCACGATTATTGGTAGTCGCTAAAACAGTTATAATTGTAATATCCCCTCTTTTACTCGGAAGTGCTATATCAGGAAGCTGCTCTTTATATTTAGATAGCAATAGATGAGCCTCTTGAATTTTTCTACCAGTATATTTCTTTTCAATTAATAAGTAGAGACCAACCAATGAAAAAACCAAACTAATCTTTTTAGTGTTTTTGGTGGCAGTTTGTGCTGTGTATGCATCAACAACTAGCTGATGAATAAAATACTGCTTATCAGGATGAGATAAGGTATAGAATAGCAATTCATTAAAATTAGTGTTATTCATAACTTCTATTTTGGTTCAATACTGCCAGTTTCTCAAAGTCTCCTGACTTTGAGCTAAAATCAACTGTTGCCTTTTGGTTCTATTAAGTTGCGCGATTTTGTAGGTTTAATTAAGTATCAAACCATCTTGTTAATTATGACTATTATTAACGACTGACTTTATTTTCCTAAAACTATACTTCAATATTCGTAATAAAAGCAAAACAACAGCAACTCCTGCCGAAAACCAAGCGGTATTATAAACTGCATAATAAAATTCGTCAATTGGAATAAACCCTGATAATTTTGTTCCTAAAACGATACACACCATAAATATTCGGATCGCTGTTTTAAACCAACTCGGTTTAGTTAGCATTTCATAAAACCCAATTATCAAAACAAATAGGAATAAGCTATCTTCATTAAAGTCTCGAGTTATAATTGCATTATATTCAGGATTAGCTTCTCCCCATGCAACAAAGGCCAACCAACTTTCCACCGATAGCATCAGTTGTATTAGTATTACAATAATTGAAAAGAGCGGTTTATATAATTTCATTGCTAGCTTTTATTTTCTTTATCGATTTGAAACCATTTAATTACACAATGTCTCTTAATTTATGAATAACGAATTAAATCATGTCAATATTTTATAGTTCCAACCCTAAAATCGATATTGCTTGTACTCATCATCAGGTAAAACTTCTAAAGAGATATAATCCTCATACAACTTCATGGCATCAAATACATCATTTAGACTATCAAGAGGAATAGCATCTGCCTCAATTTTTGACAAAGTAGCATTTATATAACTTATATTGTCTTCTGTGTACAAAACACAATTAGATTTCTCATATCCATCCTGGATTTCAATAAGCAACTCGATAATGTTTCTGGAAATTTCTACACTAGTTTCACGAAGCAAGTTATTCCAGATATAATTAGTTTTATCGTCATAATTGGTGCTTTCCATTTCTTGTTTATAATCTTCACCACCACTTAGGTTTATATGTATAGCCTTTGCAGTGTTTGTTAAGCTATCATTAGGTCTTAATAAAAATATACCTGTTCCCCACCAGCCAAGAAATAAAGCAATAAGCGTGTGCCAAACCGACAACCTCACCAAAGTAAAATTATTTTTTATTTCATATACTTTAGAATCACTATAGTAACTAAAAATCAGAATGTTTATAGATATTTTAAAAGACCTGTGTTTTATCATTAAAATTATGTTTATCTCTGTTGTACTTTTTTAATGTTATTCTTTTACAAAATCAAATATATTCAAGCCATCGTGTATTAGTTTTTCTTCATTTAATATTCTTTCAAAAGGAATAGTTCTAAAGTGTTGTAAACTCTCTTTGAGTTTATCTGCATAGGAGTGAGCAAAAACCTCTTTTTCATTAGAAGGAATTGAAAAGTACTGTTTTTCTAGCTTTTCAGCCTCTTTATTATATTTATCATCTAATGAATCCCATTTATCAAATAGTGGATTTGTTTCCGAAGTATCATTGTTACCAATTTGCCTATCTAGTAGGTCCATTTCTTTTTTTAAGGCTAATAAGGGATGTTTAACAACTTTTAAATAATGGACATAATGCCCAAATTTATGAGGAAGTGTTCTGTACAATTGTGTTGATCTAATAGCATCAATTTTATATTCAGCTTCATAAAACCTCTTTCCCAGTATAATTTTATGACCATCTTGTTTTAGTCGTTCTAGTTCTTTTTGAGAATCAATACAAAGTTTTTTGCTCCATTTAAAAGATCCTTCTAAGTCAACTGCTTCAATTATTAGAGCTGGTAGATAATCATTTTCAAACTCGAAAGAATAGATCAATCTTCCCCAAACAGGCTTAAGATTTTCTTCTTTTCTCGTTGGTTGCCTAAGTATAATTAATTCTAATTCACCATAGTCTTCTTTAGGAATTTGGGTAAGCATTTGTTCAATATCGGCTATAGTACAAGAATGAAAAGAGCTTCTCCTAGTTTTTTCGACAACAAACTTGAATTTATGACCATTAATAATTTTTTCAACTGTTTTGTATTCACCCAATCGTTCATAAAACAATTTCATTTCAACAGCAGGGTATGGTACCACTAATTTGTTATCCTGTCCATAACCTTGTTTAGCTGTTTCAATGTTTCTATTTCTTCGAATGGGGTTAATCATTTTTCTCTAATTTAGTATAGCATTATAGGATATGGTTAGTGTTGAGGTTCAGAGTGCCAAACTTTATATAATCTTCTTATTTATAACTTTTTATTTTATACTATTCATTTTTGTTTTATAAGCAAATTAGAAAATTTTTCGGACTTAATTTTGCGTCTAGATTTTTCATTATGCACATAAGCTCGTTTTATTATAGATCATTGGTATAAAGTGTTTTCATTCGGCACAATATTCGATTGCTATGTCATCTGTGCAATAAGAGGATTCAGTTCTTTTCATTATGAAATCTAGACTTGAATCATGAACAATTTTCAATTTGTTATTATTAACCCACTCAGCAGTAATTTTACCCCCTTTTTCTTTAAAATACAAAACGCCACCTCCTCCTCCGGATTTCCATTCCATTATGCCGCTAGTATGAATGTATTCTCCGTTTCTGAATTCTTCATTCATCTTAAATACTTTAGTGCCATCTGGAGGATAAATATTGGCAAGCTCCTTCATTGTAAATTTATATTTAGGTTTAACCCGCCTTTTCGCCTTTAGTTTTTCTGTAGAGATTTGCTTTAGAAAATTATCTAGGACTAGTTTCCTTTGCTTAAGCATTTCTTTATCCGCTTCAAGGTCTTTCCATAATTTTAGGTCCGTTTCGTTTTCGATCATTTCCTTTACTACTTCATAGATATCTGGTTCTAAGGATTTAGTTTCCCATTGAGCTAGTGCTAGTCCTAAGAAAGAATTGTTTCTGTCTTCGTAGTCGTTAAAATAATCATGAAATTCTTGCTTGATTTCTTTTGATACATTGGACTGACTACCACCTATGTTATATTTGTCAAAAAAGGTAGAATAAATATCAAACGTAGTATCATTATCCATAATATTTATGCCCCAAGTTCCCATGTAGTCTATGTTTTTTTAATGTTTTATAAGGTTTAGTATAAGAATGGTTATAGATTGGAAATGTATTTACTTATCAGTTTAGGGCTTAACCAAATTTACAATTTTCATTTTAATTTTCTTACCTTAAATCGTCAAATTATAAATCTGGTGGACTTTATAATAACTTCCAACTTTTGTGATGTCTTTTACTTTTGGGTACATTTTGGTACTTTTTTTCTAATAAGTTAGGTTGCTTTTACCGGTGATGATAACTTACAAACTTAATTTCATTTTTTTAGTCAGTATTTTCATAACTATTAAATTAAAAGTAGCCCCTGACTCAGACTACTTTTTAGCGATGTTCTGTTCTTCTCATATCCCTCTTTATAATAGCACAATAGAAAATGAGGTTAACAAGTGTTGAGGTTGTCTTTGTTAGTCTACTTGATGTTCTATACCATTTTCAATGAATTTAAAAGATCCTTTCATTAATTTTTGCTCAAGGACTTTTGTTGTAGCTCCATCACCCCATAGTAGAGTATCTCCACTTTTTAAAAAGTCTTTAGAAGTACCATACTTGATACTTAGAAATAATTTGTTCTCTAGACTATTATAATCACTAATAACAAACTTTGAATCTTTTGGTATTTTTAGGAATGCATTGTTTCCCGTTTTAATAATTATTTCATCATAAAAGGCATTTGGTGTAATATTTACCATGCCAGAATAGATATTGTTAATTTGGATAATTGGTGTATTAGAAAGACCATCTATCTTATCAGCAATTAAAACTATATTTTTTTGTTTTTGAAAACAGGAAGTCAAGAATAACAATAAGTATAATAGAGTGTATTTATATTTCATTTTTTTAACGCTTGTTAGGGTATATAGTTTATATAAATTAAAAAAATAGAATGTAGTTAAGTCTCGTTATAGAGTCTTCTGACTTTGAGTTGAGGACTCACAATTATTTTTTGTGATACCTGTTCTATTAAAGATCATATTAGTTGTTTTTTCTTGTATTCCATTTTCTTTGTGTTGGATTATGAGGTTCTGTAGTTTTTTGAGTACAAATCTCATGGGTGTTATTTTTCAATACCTCTCAAGATTGCTAACCGATTACTTGGTGCATCAGGGGATAAAAAATCAGGAATTGTATTCTTGTTCCTTTTTGGTCTAGCTAAAAACTCAACATGCCATTCTGTAAGACGATGTTCTTTAACATGAATGTAGTTGCCAGGTTCTGGTTCATTAATATATTCTTTTTGTAAAATTAGTGCTATTGGGGACTCTGTTCCTTTTGTATCTTCAGAAAATTCTAGAGCATTTTCATGGGTATCAAAAGCATAAAAATAATCATCTCCATCTTCTAAATCTTCAGCACCACTTTCAGGATGACACCAAACTCTATATTCAAGTACTTCGTCCCAAACATATCCACCTCCAGCTTTTACAGAACCAGGATAACTTCCAACTTTTGTGATGTCTTTTACTTTTGGATACATTTTGATGCTTTTTATTCTATGAATTCAATTAACTCCTCGAGACCATTTTTTCCAGTTTTTTCCAACCGAATAATGTTTCCATTATTATCATAGGTTAATAAAACCTTGCTTTCCATTTCATCATTCAGTTCATATTTTACTTTTAAGCCATCGTATTTTACGTAAGCTTTTTGATTCAAAAAGTAAATTTGCTGCTCAATGATGTCGTTTTTATGGTTATAAACTAATTTGTAACCCCAGGGGAGTTGTGAACAAATAGTACAACCCGAATATTTATATTCAATTAATTTTCCGCCCAAATCATATTTATATGTCTTGGTCCAATTTTCTAATAACTCTTTAGCTCTGTCTTTAAATCTCCATTCAGTAATTACTTGATTTTTAAGCTTTTCATTTATCAATTTATTCGGTAGTCCGTAAAATTGATCAAAATGCTCTTTAAAAAAGTAAACATCTATTTTAGATTTTGTGTTTTCTATAGTTTTTGTTTTGATGAGATTTGGGATATCATCCAAATAATTAGTTGAAATCTTAAAATTAAGAGCTTTGTCTTGAGTACAACTAAGCTGAAAAGCCAGTAATGTTATTAAAAATATTTTGATGTTATTTCTCAAAGTTTCTTGTATTATGTCTGAATACTTATGAATGAAACGTATTTTTAGTTTATTACAAAGCTAAATTTTTATCTTTTCATTTAGAAAGAAAATTAAAAAGATTTCACAGACTTTCTTAAAAGTATTAAACTTAAGATTAAGTTCCAAAACCTTTATTAATTAGAGCCATGTTGTACACCATTTTTTATTTTGTTTTAGAATGAAGTAAACCTTTTTGAAAGAGCATATCTCTAAATTCTTTTGATGTATGATTTACTTTTTCACTAATTAGGTTGTTACCAATCCCATAAATAAATGGTCCTGGTCGATTGCTCCATCCTTTTCCAAATTCCCTAGGTTTGTATCCAGCAATTCGTCCGCTTATCAAAATCCTATTTCCACTAGTTATTTTTTTCACAATTAAATCCACGCAAGGATAAATTTCTTTTTCACTCAAATATACTTTTTCAGCAATTAGTTCAACCACATTATTTTTTCCGACTGCATTGAGTTTTTCGACAGATTCCCATTCAAATTCAAAGTCATTCTGTAATTCTTTTCCAGAATGCAGTTCTGTATACAGTTTTAATTCGGAAAGAGTCTTTTCAATATGTTTTTTAAATTCACTTTTCTTCATTTTTTAAATGGTTACAAGAGTTTTGAATAAGAGGCATAGAATAGTTGATAAGGACTAGTGTTTTAGCTTATTACTTTTATATTTGGCAATCTTTGTTAGTGTGCTCATAATTTTGAGTTTAGTAGAAAGGTTCTATATTTTTTATTTTATTTTTTAGATTTTCATGCTTTTTCATAGTGTTTGTATATTTTCACTACCAAACCATTCAGTTATTTTTTTCATTGCTGGAGTTTCCATTTGTGACAAAGATAAAACTACTAAGTTTTCTTTAGCTCTAGAACAAGACACATAAAACAGGTTTTTAGTTCGTAATTTCCTATGGTCTAAATGATCTGTATCATCAATGAATTTTTCAAAATCATATTGTCCAGGCCAACTTGTATCATCAATTACAACCAAAACATTTCTATATTCTTCTCCTTTTGTACCATGCTTAGTTGAATATGAAGTTTGTTCTTGAATGTGTTTAAAAGCGCAAATCATTTCATTATAATTAGTAAGCATTAAAACTTCATAGAATAGCTTGTTTTTAGTAGCTCTTTTCTTTTCATCTTCATCAGTAATAGTAGTAATATTGATACTTAGCTTTTCTATGAATTTTTGTAATTTTCTAGAGGGAAGCGACAACTTATTTTCTTGGCAAAAATCAAAAACATCTTGAACTGTTCCAGACATTCTTAAATTGGTTAATTCTTTTAGTTTACTTTCTATTTCTTCTTTGTCAGAATGCTTAGTCAATGAGCTAAAAACACCTTGTTGTTTTAAGAATTTTATAACTCTGTTGTAATTTTTTACATTCCAAAAAGAAACGAGATGTTCAATTCCTGTTTCACGTTCTTTAGAAGTCTTTTTATCAATAGAACCCATAAAGTAAGATGAAAATATATTTTCTCTTTTTAATAAAGCTTCATTAGCACCTAGAGTATATCTTTTAGTAAAAAGTTTATAGAGATTTCCAAAGCCTGCTCTTTCGGCAACTTTACTATTTGCAATTATTAAAATTTTGTCATCTCCAGATTCTGAAAAATCCCAACCTATAGTTTCTAATTTTGAAACTAGATTATCGTAATCTGTATTTTTTTTAGGTGAAATTCTTACTTTATAGTCTGCTTTCTTTTCTTTAGTTTGTATTGGATCATTTGTACAATTGATAAATTGAATACTTCCTTTAATACTTTCTTTATTTTCAGGTATGGTTTGAGTTATATTATTTCGAATGTTATTTAATAGATTGACTACACTTTCGGACGAACGATAATTATCGTCTTTTGTTACAAGTTCAAGTTTATTCTCATCAATATAAGATTGTAGTGAACCAATTCCTTCATCATAGATTTTTTGATAAGAATCTCCATAAAAACCAACTAATAGTTTTGTTTTATTTCTTTCAAGTAGATAATTTACAATAGCATCAACAGTTTCAGTTGCTGTATCTTGATATTCGTCTATAAATAAGTAAGGATATTTTTGGCCTAAAATATGAGTAAGAGAGCTATAGTTTTTAAACATTTGTAAAGACAACGTTATTACATCATCATGATGTAGACTTCCTTGTTCAAAATCTCTATAACCACTGTCATCATATTTTACTTCTGTTTTAATCCTATCTTTTAATCCCGTTTTATATTTTTCAGGTTTGTTACTATTAGCAATCATAAATTCGTTTAATACATCCAATTCAATTATTAATTGTTTATTGAATCTTTTAATACAATTCCATAAAAATTCGTGAATGGTAGAAACAATTACTAAAGGGTTATTTTCAAGCCTTTCAATAATTTCATTTTTTGCAACATTAGTATAAGTAATACAAACAATTTTTTGATTGTTTAATTTGATACTTTCTCCTTTTGTTTCTAAAACGTAATTTATCGTCTGGATTAAAGTATATGTTTTTCCTGAACCTGCACCAGCTTCAAGAACATAACTTTTGTTTTCTTCTATATGATTTATTATTTGTTCAATAGCTACCATTCTAATCGTTTTTAGCTAACCAAATTAAACCTTCATTTATATATTCTGGAACTTTCCATTCTCCATATTTTTTTTCATTAAATGACATAATATCGAATGTGAAATTTGTTTTTACTTTAGAACTTGATGGAGTAGGTATTTCACTCTCTAAAGAATATGATTTTAAAAATGAGAAATGATTTTTGATAACAACTTTTGATTTATCCTCTTTTGTAAACTCAGATAATAAAAGTGTTTTATTTGCATTAATAAATGATTCTTCAAAACTTCTACCAATAAAGCCATCTTCATTAGTTTGATAACATACTCTTATATTATCTTGTGTTTTTTCGTCATTTGTGCAATTCGTTAGGTCTTTAATGGCTGTTTTATTTGGCAACCATTGTTTTAATGTTTCATTGGTAGTGAATTTATTATCACTAATAGGACTAACTTTACAAACTCCGTTCTCGTCACTTGAGTCAATATCTGTAATTATTAAGGTTCTTACATTAATAAACTCTAACATTTCCTTAAAAGAGTGTGCATATGCTCCGCCAACTTCTAAAATAGAAACATACTCAGTGCACAATGAATTTGCAGATTTTTTAATCATTTGAGATAACAGCATACGTTCAGTTGTTCCTTCGACCAATATAACTTTATCTGCAAAAAATAAATCAGATTTATGAAGCGTCAGATATTGCCTTAAAAATCTAAAAGTTCTCTTATCGTCTTTAATCTTTAAATTATTAAAATCTTGATTTGTTATTTTGAATCCAGTATCAGTTGGTAATCTATTAAAATATCTAATTCTATTAAAACCACTTTCTGTATCAATTCCTGATTCTGAAAGAATATGTGATGAATGTGTGGTAATAATAACTTGTATTTTTAAATCATTATCTTTCTTAGCATTATTTATTACTTTTGAAACTTGGCTAATAAATACTTGTTGCATTTGAGGGTGCATATGTGCCTCAGGTTCTTCTATAAGTACTACAAGGAAATTTGATAACTTTTCTTCTTTGGAGTTTTTAAACTTCTCAATAAAACTTTCTAACTCAAGAATCATGTAAATTAGATTACTATATCCAAGTCCATTATAACTTTCAGGTAAATTTATTTCATCTTGTTTATAAAGATATTGAATGTTGTTTTTTATTACTTTTTCAGAATCAAATTTTGAATCAATAGCAATTTCAGGAATTGAAATGGGAGTTCTTGCTCCAAAATCACCAAGTTTTGACATTATACCACCTAATACTATCTTGTATTTTTCTTTTAAATCTTTAGAAACTTCTGTAAGTGCTTTTTCTAGTTCTTCTACGTCTTTATTATTCTTTTTATCTCTTTGATTATAATAATTAGAAAACCCAAGTGATAAGGCATTGTTAGAATCTCCTTTTGTGTCATCTAGAATCCGCATAGCTTTGATACTTTCAAAAAGAACTACTTTTTGAATTTTAGTTCTAAAACTGTTTTCAATTTTACTACGGTAATTAGATTCTTTATCAATAGCATAACAAACCGTTTCGTAAAAAAAAAATATATTTTTATGCAGATATTCTATTAATTCTATTGTTTTGTCTTCTCTGTTTTCAAATGATTGAAATACTTTTAAAGTATTTTTTGGCTCAAAAGAAATGCAAATTGTAGCATCATTTCTAGCATCTTCTAAATCAGTTATAAATTCACTAAGCTCAACTAATGATTCATTATCTACTTTATTGTACTGAATTTCAAAATTGATTATAATTTTTGGAACTTCAACTATTAATTGTTTTTCAAGTTCATCACGGTCTTCTTCTGTAATTCCGTCTGCCTTAGAATCTAAATATTTGCTGTAAACAGCTTTGAAAGTATCATAAGTACTTTGAGAAAAATCTTCAAAAATAAATTTTCCATCAGTAGATGTAGCTATTTTTATTGCTTCGAAAAAAGAAGTTTTACCTGTATTATTCTTTCCCACAATCAATGTGATATCTTCTTCTAGATTACAATTTATACTTTCTAGTAATCGGAAATTATTAATTTCAATCTTTTTTAATTTCATTTAATATAATGCTTGGAGTTGAACGATTTTTTTGACTGAAGGTAACAATTGAATAAAAACAATCATTCATATTAAATTTATTAGTATACAACATTTGCACCCTTCAAATATAAAACATCTAACTAATTATACTCTCTGTTATGATAAAATGTTAATAAGTAAAAAAGAGAATAAAACCATACTAGTATGGCAATAGCAAAACTACCACCCAAAACCCATACAAACATGTGTAAAACCACAAAGCAAAAAAAATAAGCCTAACTATTGCGTTGCATAAGTTTGTAACAGCTATTTATGGAAAAGCAAAATCAATTGCGGCAAAATCAATAGCGTTTGCTTAAAAACAACAAGCTTTTTGTGTACAATCCATAACGGTGTAGTGGCAATTACTTGCATTATGTCCACAATTGCTTGCGTTATGGCCAAAAATATTGCATAGTGGAGTAGGGAGAGTTAAAAGCGAAAAAGTTAATTAGCCAAAAGCCAAAAGCCAAAAGCGAAAGGCGAAAAATAAAAAAGTAAAATAAGGAAAAAATAATAGCCAAAAGTAGATTAAACAAGGCAACGGTATTTGCAATAGGATACTTCAAGTATAATACTTAGTATAGGTATCAATAATACGATAGAATAGTTAACAAGTTCTCGATACAGTTTTCTAATGAAAACCACTCGAACAGACATTTCGTTATCATTAATATAGAAGCTTTAAGCAAGCCCTGTAATTCTATCATTAAAAAGAAACTCAAAACAGTCCTATATATAGGAGTCATAATTTCATCAATTTGTAATGTGTAGTTCTTAATACTTATTTGACCTTGCATACAACATTATCATTCGAGTAAGCATCTATATTCTAACCTCTATTCTCTTTTTTAGAGTGTGAGTAAGCAGTCTTACCTCTTGTATCTTGATTTTTGCGTCTTTTATGGGCTTCGAGTAGGCAGTCTATTCTCTATCTTCTTTCCTCTTTTTTAGAGTGTGAGTAAGCAGTCTAGCCTCTTGTATCTTGATTTTTGCATCTTTTATAGGCTTCGAGTCAGCAATCTATCCTCTATTTTCTTTTATCTTAATAGAGTCCGAGTAAGTACCACCCGAGTAAGCAGTCTTACCTCTTGTATCTTGATTTTTACGTCTTTTATAGGCTTCGAGTAAGCAGTCTATTCTCTATCTTCTTTTACGAGCAGAGTAAGCAGTATCCGATTAAGCAGTCTTGTATCTTGTCTCCTAGCCATCCGAGTAAGTAGTTCCACTTCTAAGCAAGTAAAAAACAACCTTGGGGTAATCCCAATGACCTCAGTTAAGAAAATATAAAATTGCAACCGCAGAGAGCGTTAAAATCAACACCGATTAAATTTTAAAATAAGAAGTTAAGGTAATCAGGTTTTGGATTCTTAATTGATTAATAAAATCTAAGCATAGCCATAGCTATAGTTCTATTTTATTAGGAAAAGAAAGGATTCAAAAATATTAGATTAGCAATTGTTTTAAGGTTTTATTGGTGTCAAGGCTGTTTGAGCGCAGCGAGTTCCTATAATTTAGCGATGAGGATTAGGAATTTTATTTTCTTAAATGCAGTCTAGATTTTTTTGGTTCGTTTTTTCATCAATGGAAAAAATGAACATAATTATTCAATGGAACTGCGTAGCACATCACGAACTCCTATTTAACAAGCAAAGAGGAGTGTGAGTAAAAAATGAACACACGATATTATTCAATAGAACTGTGTAGGACCTCATTAATATCTATTTAACAAAGAAGAGTCATTCGAGTAAGCGGTCCATCCACTATTTCCCATCTTTCTTTTATAGTCGAAATAAGTAGTTTATCTTCTTTTGCCACCCGAGTAAGCAATCATTGCCTTTTGTTAAAAAAAAGATCAAATATAAAGCCAAGGTTTCTAGCAGGTTAAGAGCTCTTCTCCAAGAAGCCAAAAAAAAGAATTCAAAAACCCTTGTGGGAATTAAAAAGGCGTGTATCTTTGCAGCCGCTAAGGGACAAACGAGAGTTAGTAACAAGGCAAACGTTCATTAATATTGGGTAAAAAAATTGCAAATAAAACTTAAAATTATTTTTGTTTTATATGAAATAAAAGCAGTACATTTGCAGCCCGGTAATAAGGAAAAAGTTCATTGAGAAATCTTGCAAAAACAAACTAAAAAAAACTTTAGAAATAAAGTTGCCAGTTAAAAAAGAGTTTGTATGTTTGCAGCCGCTTAGCGAAAGAGCAACAGCGAAACGAAATTTTGGAAAGGGTTTTAATGTTAAAAAAGCCCACTAGTTCGAGTCTAGTAATTTCACAAAAAGGTATTAAAAACTTAGTACATTGTACTAGCGACTTAATACTAATTTAAAGAGTTCATTGAAATATTGATACAGCAGAAATTATATAGCGATATATAATTTCGAGACAAAATTAAGTAAGACCATTATTGAGTAGAGAAGGTTTAAATTTTAATTGTTGATACTAAATTATATTTAAGATTAAACAATGAAGAGTTTGATCCTGGCTCAGGATGAACGCTAGCGGCAGGCTTAACACATGCAAGTCGAGGGGTAACATTGTAGCTTGCTACAGATGACGACCGGCGCACGGGTGCGTAACGCGTATACAATCTGCCTTACACTGAGGAATAGCCCAGAGAAATTTGGATTAATGCCTCATGGTATTATTGATTCGCATGGATTAATAATTAAAGATTACGGTGTAAGATGAGTATGCGTCCTATTAGCTAGATGGTGTGGTAACGGCACACCATGGCGACGATAGGTAGGGGCCCTGAGAGGGGGATCCCCCACACTGGTACTGAGACACGGACCAGACTCCTACGGGAGGCAGCAGTGAGGAATATTGGACAATGGAGGCAACTCTGATCCAGCCATGCCGCGTGCAGGAAGACTGCCCTATGGGTTGTAAACTGCTTTTATACAGGAAGAATAAGGATCTCGTGAGGTCTGATGACGGTACTGTAAGAATAAGGATCGGCTAACTCCGTGCCAGCAGCCGCGGTAATACGGAGGATCCAAGCGTTATCCGGAATCATTGGGTTTAAAGGGTCCGTAGGCGGGACAATAAGTCAGAGGTGAAAGTTTGCGGCTCAACCGTAAAATTGCCTTTGATACTGTTGTTCTTGAATTATTGTGAAGTGGTTAGAATATGTAGTGTAGCGGTGAAATGCATAGATATTACATAGAATACCGATTGCGAAGGCAGATCACTAACAATCAATTGACGCTGATGGACGAAAGCGTGGGGAGCGAACAGGATTAGATACCCTGGTAGTCCACGCCGTAAACGATGGATACTCGCTGTTCGGACTTCGGTCTGAGTGGCTAAGCGAAAGTGATAAGTATCCCACCTGGGGAGTACGTTCGCAAGAATGAAACTCAAAGGAATTGACGGGGGCCCGCACAAGCGGTGGAGCATGTGGTTTAATTCGATGATACGCGAGGAACCTTACCAAGGCTTAAATGTAGATTGACAGGACTAGAGATAGTTTTTCCTTCGGGCAATTTACAAGGTGCTGCATGGTTGTCGTCAGCTCGTGCCGTGAGGTGTCAGGTTAAGTCCTATAACGAGCGCAACCCCTGTTGTTAGTTGCCAGCACATAATGGTGGGGACTCTAACAAGACTGCCGGTGCAAACCGTGAGGAAGGTGGGGATGACGTCAAATCATCACGGCCCTTACGCCTTGGGCTACACACGTGCTACAATGGTAGGTACAGAGAGCAGCCACTGGGCGACCAGGAGCGAATCTTCAAAACCTATCACAGTTCGGATCGCAGTCTGCAACTCGACTGCGTGAAGCTGGAATCGCTAGTAATCGGATATCAGCCATGATCCGGTGAATACGTTCCCGGGCCTTGTACACACCGCCCGTCAAGCCATGGAAGTTGGGAGTGCCTGAAGTCGGTCACCGCAAGGAGCCGCCTAGGGTAAAACTGATAACTAGGGCTAAGTCGTAACAAGGTAGCCGTACCGGAAGGTGCGGCTGGAACACCTCCTTTCTAGAGTAGATAATTAAAAATAAGATCATTTTAAAAGATGATGGACTTGCTTAAAGCTGTATTAAATATTAAAGTTATGAAGTCCCATAGCTCAGCTGGTTAGAGCGCTACACTGATAATGTAGAGGTCGGCAGTTCGAGTCTGCCTGGGACTACAAAAAAAAGGAATTGATAATTTATTATCACACGTTCATTAAAAAGAATAGAAGGAAATTTTAGAAGTTGGGAAACCAGTTTACAGTACGCAGTTTGCAGTACGCAGTACGTCAAATATAGACTGATTACTGAATACGGGACAGCCAACTTAAAAACGGGGGATTAGCTCAGCTGGCTAGAGCGCCTGCCTTGCACGCAGGAGGTCATCGGTTCGACTCCGATATTCTCCACAAAATTAGTATGCAGTAGCAGTATACGGGAAGCAGTTTTTTACTGCCAACTGACCACTGATCACTGCGGACTAAATAAACGTTCATTGACATATTGAGATAAAAGAATACGAGAAAATTATTGTTAGAGAGATCAGACAATAATTTGAACGAGTAGAAAATAAATAAGAGAATAATAGTACAATAAGCAAATTAAGGGCGTATGGGGAATGCCTAGGCTCTCAGAGGCGAAGAAGGACGTGATAAGCTGCGATAAGCTACGGTAAGCTGCACACAAGCATTATACCCGTAGATTTCCGAATGGGGCAACCCGGCATGTTGAAGGCATGTCACATCGTAAGATGAGCAAACCCGGAGAACTGAAACATCTAAGTACCCGGAGGAGAAGAAAACAATAGTGATTCCGTCAGTAGCGGCGAGCGAACGCGGATTAGTCCAAACCAATATTGTTACGGCAATATTGGGGTTGTAGGACCACGACATTTGGTTTGAGTTGAACTAGAATCAGTTGGAAAGCTGAGCGAAATAGGTGATAGCCCTGTATAGGTAAGACGAAAGATCGATAGTGGTATCCTGAGTAGCGCGGGGCACGGGAAACCTTGTGTGAAACCGGCGGGACCATCCGCCAAGACTAAATACTCCTGAGAGACCGATAGTGAACTAGTACCGTGAGGGAAAGGTGAAAAGAACCCTAAATAAGGGAGTGAAATAGATCCTGAAACCATACGCTTACAAGCGGTCGGAGCGGCTAAGGCTGTGACGGCGTGCCTTTTGCATAATGAGCCTACGAGTTACTGTTGCTAGCAAGGTTAAGTACTTTAGGTACGGAGCCGTAGCGAAAGCGAGTCTGAATAGGGCGACCATAGTTAGTAGTAGTAGACGCGAAACCGTGTGATCTACCCATGGGCAGGTTGAAGCTTTGTTAACCCAAAGTGGAGGACCGAACCCGTTGACGTTGAAAAGTCTTGGGATGACCTGTGGGTAGGGGTGAAAGGCCAATCAAACTCGGAAATAGCTCGTACTCCCCGAAATGCATTTAGGTGCAGCGTTGATCAAGTTTTATAGAGGTAGAGCTACTGATTGGATGCGGGGGCTTCACCGCCTACCAATTCCTGACAAACTCCGAATGCTATAAAATGCGGATCAGCAGTGAGGGCATGGGTGCTAAGGTCCATGTCCGAGAGGGAAAGAACCCAGACCATCAGCTAAGGTCCCCAAATATATGTTAAGTTGAAAAAACGCGGTGGAACTGCATAGACAGCTAGGATGTTGGCTTGGAAGCAGCCATTCATTTAAAGAGTGCGTAACAGCTCACTAGTCGAGCGGTTCTGCATGGATAATAATCGGGCATAAACATATTACCGAAGCTATGGATTTGTATTGAAAGATATACAAGTGGTAGGGGAGCATTGTAGCGGCGCAGAAGGTGAACTTTGAGGTTTGCTGGAGCTTCTACAAAAGAAAATGTAGGCATAAGTAACGATAATGCGGGCGAGAAACCCGCACACCGAAAGACTAAGGATTCCTCAGCTATGCTAATCAGCTGAGGGTTAGTCGGGGCCTAACGCGAACCCGAAAGGGGTAGTGGATGGACAACAGGTTAATATTCCTGTACCTGCTCACGCTAAAAGTGACGGAGGCGAAAAGTTAGTGCGCACAGACGGAATTGTGCGTTGAAGCGAGTGGTAACACCGCGATAGTACACTAAGGCTACGGCCGCGGTGATAATCTAGCAAATCGACTTCCAAGAAAACCAAGTGAAGCAGCCCGTACCGTAAACCGACACAGGTAGTTGGGATGAGAATTCTAAGGTGCTCGAGAGATTCATGGCTAAGGAACTAGGCAAAATCGACCCGTAACTTCGGGAGAAGGGTCGCCCTGTAGCAATACAGGGCCGCAGTGAAGAGGTCCAGGCGACTGTTTATCAAAAACACAGGGCTCTGCTAAATTGAAAGATGAAGTATAGGGCCTGACACCTGCCCGGTGCTGGAAGGTTAAGAGGAGATGTTAGCTTCGGCAAAGCATTGAATTGAAGCCCCAGTAAACGGCGGCCGTAACTATAACGGTCCTAAGGTAGCGAAATTCCTTGTCGGGTAAGTTCCGACCTGCACGAATGGTGCAACGATCTGGACACTGTCTCGGCCATGAGCTCGGTGAAATTGTAGTATCGGTGAAGATGCCGATTACCCGCAGTGGGACGAAAAGACCCCGTGAACCTTTACTATAGCTTCGTATTGGTTTTGGATAAGTGATGTGTAGGATAGCTGGGAGACTTTGAACCTGATTCGCCAGGATTGGGGGAGTCATTGTTGAAATACCAGCCTTTGCTTATCTAAAATCTAACTCAGCAATGAGAACAGTGCGTGGTGGGTAGTTTGACTGGGGTGGTCGCCTCCAAAAGAGTAACGGAGGCTTCTAAAGGTACCCTCAGTACGGTTGGTAATCGTGCGTAGAGTGCAATGGCATAAGGGTGCTTGACTGAGAGACCAACAAGTCGATCAGGTTGGAAACAAGAGCATAGTGATCCGGTAGTTCCGTATGGAAGGGCTATCGCTCAAAGGATAAAAGGTACTCCGGGGATAACAGGCTGATCTCCCCCAAGAGCTCACATCGACGGGGGGGTTTGGCACCTCGATGTCGGCTCGTCACATCCTGGGGCTGGAGAAGGTCCCAAGGGTTGGGCTGTTCGCCCATTAAAGTGGCACGCGAGCTGGGTTCAGAACGTCGTGAGACAGTTCGGTCTCTATCTACTGTGGGCGTTAGAAATTTGAGTGGCTCTGACTCTAGTACGAGAGGACCGAGTTGGACTAACCTCTGGTGTATCAGTTGTTCCGCCAGGAGCATTGCTGAGTAGCTATGTTGGGAAGGGATAAGCGCTGAAAGCATATAAGCGCGAAACCCACCACAAGATGAGATTTCTTTAAAGGGTCGTTGGAGATTACAACGTTGATAGGCTATAGGTGTAAAGGCAGTAATGTCATAGCCGAGTAGTACTAATAACCCATTAGCTTATTGTACGCTCTTTTTATTTTATAAACTATTCGATCAAAAATCAAAATCATTTATCTCAGTATGTTAACTTATATATAGTTGGCAGTTAACAGTAGCAGTACACAGTGAGAACTGAATACTGATTATCGAAAACTGACCACTAAAGACTTAAGGTGATTATAGCGATGGGGCTCACCTCTTACCATTCCGAACAGAGAAGTTAAGCCCATTTGCGCAGATGGTACTGCCACTGGTGGGAGAGTATGTCGTCGCCTTTCTTAGAATCCTCAATTACATTGTAATTGAGGATTTTTTTTTGCTTTAAACTTAAGGAATTAGTTAAAAAGCAAAGAAGTTAAAAAGTCAAAAACAATCCAATCTTAGATAAGTCCAAAAAAAATAGCCCCTTAGCATAATTTGCTAAGGGGCTTTGTTATTTAATTAAAAAGTGGCTAGATAACTTTTACATTTACTGCGTTTAACCCTTTTTTTCCTTCTGTGAGTTCAAAGGATCAAGTCCAAAAGTTGTGGGATTTTAGGATTATGCAAAAATTGTAGTAAGTCTAAATAAGAAAAAGTCTACATTTCTAACCCCTCTAAATTGTGCTCTAAAGGCTTTAATTTTAGCATTGAAAGATTCTGCAGACGCATTTGTACTTCTATTATCAAAATAGTTGAGTATATTTTGATAATGTATTGACATTGTTCTAGCGATTGTGTTGAAGCTTTTAAATTTAGCTTGTCTTACTTTTTCATCCCATTTTGCAAGCCTGATAAGTGCTGAAGTTTTGTCTTTGGTATTATTAAATATCCAAGATAGGTTTTGGCATAACTTATATGCTTTCTCTAGATCTGGATATCTCTGAAAAAGGACTTCTGCTCTTTTGGATTGATTGTCAGTCCATTTACTACTTGATTTATATAATAAATATCTGCTTCTTGCTAATAATTGCTTTAAAGTATCTCCATTGGGCAGTAGTTTTGGAGTGTATTTTAATGATTTATTTCTAGCATATTCTATGGCATCATTTTCAGTATCTAAAGCATCCCATCGATGTTTTATTCTTATTTCTTGTAATGCGTCCAAGGCTAGTTTTTGCACGTGAAAACGATCTATTACTAAGGTAGCATTTGGGAAAGACTTTTTAACGATAAGTCCCATATTACCTGCCATATCTAAAGTTACCTCTTTAACTTTCTTGCGTTGCTTTAAAGGAATTTTCTCTAGTATTTTTATCACAGTTTCGGCTTTGGTTCCTTTGACCATTGCAACTAAGGCTCCCTTCTTTCCTTTTGCTTTTTTATTGGTTAGTATGGTATATAAATCACCATTAGAAAAGGCAGTCTCATCAAGGGATAAATTTGCGCCTAAGTTTTGTGCGAATAATAGCCAATCTGTTGCGTGTTGTTTTTGACCCCACGCTTTAAAATCACTCAGATAGTCCTTGTACTGTCTTTGTAGACTTCTGGGATTAACACCATAGAAATTAGCTACAAGTGTTGTACTTGAAGCGTTATTACTTATAGACCTCTTTTAAAAAAGCAGCAAATTCACTAGTTATTCTAGTTCCTTTTGCTACTAAATCCCAATCTCTTGTAACTACTTTACTAGTCACTTCATTAAGCCATCTACGCCGTGTTATATGCAGATAAACATCCTTACCTCGTATAGGGAAATCTTGAACGGTCGCCTCTGGAAAGAAGCCTTTAGAGTGGAGTTTAGCATTATTAAGTACAGATGGAACCTCATTTAATTCTGTAAAATAGAAATGTATCTCTTCTCCTTTAATCTCGTGTTTGGTTAAATCAAAATGACTTACCAGTACTTCGGGAAGTAATAAATTAGCAACTGCAAATAAAGCGTCTGAGGACATAGAAATTTTAAAAGCAAAGTTGCCTCTAATTTAGTTACTCCACAACTTTTTGTGTTGAGCCAGTTCAAATTCTACTGCATCACCTTCACGAATTTCATCGATCAATCCAGAGATGTGTACAAAATGTTCTTTGTTTGAACCTTCTTCTGTTATAAATCCGAAGCCTTTTGCTTCGTTGAAGAATTTTACTGTTCCTTTATTCATTATAAAAATATTTAATTACTAATAAGAATATAAAGATGATGCCACGTTTGGGTGGCCGAAGTAAATCATTAAGGGTAAGCGCAACCTGGTATTGGTCTTAAGTGTTCAGAATAAAGAAATATTTAAGATAAAAATTGGTAGAACTACTTTGTGTTTTCTTGAATTTAGGGAATAAGGAAAGTGGAGGAATTAGTGTAATACAAAAAAGAGCAAATTCCTAAAAATTTACTCTTGCTGTTAATTTATGACTCGTTATATGTTGATCGACTTAATTAAGTCTTTTTATGTAGCTTAGTTATACTCAGATACAAAATGGAGTTTTACGGAAGGGAACTTTTGCTGTGTCATTTGTATGGTAAAGGCAGAATCTGCTAAAAATACAAGACGTCCATGTTTGTCTTTGGCAAGGAACTTACTTTTGATACGTTTAAAGTTTTTATATTCTTCATTACTTTCGTCTTCGGCTTCTATCCAACAAACCTTATGGGCAGGGAAGTTTTCGTAGCTACATTTAGCACCATATTCATGTTCTAACCTGTATTGAATCACTTCATACTGTAATGCACCTACGGTACCAATAATTTTACGCCCATTAAACTCTAAGGTAAATAACTGTGCTACACCTTCGTCCATTAACTGGTCTATACCTTTTGCTAGTTGCTTAGATTTCATCGGGTCAGCATTATTGATATACCTAAAATGTTCAGGAGAAAAGCTAGGAATACCTTTAAAATGTAATTGCTCTCCTTCGGTAAGGGTATCACCAATTTTGAAGTTTCCAGTATCATGTAAGCCTATAATATCACCTGCATAGGAGATATCGACAATTTCTTTCTTTTCAGCAAAAAAAGCATTTGGACTAGAAAATTTTAGCTTTTTCTTTAGTCGCATATGTAAGTATGGTTTGTTTCTTTCAAAAGTACCAGAAACAATTTTTATAAAGGCAAGTCTATCTCTGTGCTTTGGATCCATATTGGCATGGATTTTAAAAACAAAACCAGAAAACTTTTTCTCTTTTGGGTCTATTAAACGCTCTTCAGCTTTTTTTGGTAAAGGAGAGGGAGCAATATTTATAAAACAGTCCAATAGTTCTCTAACACCAAAGTTATTTAATGCCGAACCAAAAAATACAGGTTGTAAATCACCTTTTATATATTCTTCCTGATTAAAAGTAGGATATACTTCGCGAATAAGTTCTATATTTTCTCTGAGTTCATCAGCATCCTTTTCTCCAATGAGCGTATCTATTTCTTCACTATCAAGATTATCAATAGCAATTGTATCTTCTATGTTTTTTTTGCTATCTCCACTAAAAAGATTAATATTCTTTTCCCAGATATTATAAATACCTTTAAAGTCATAGCCCATTCCGATAGGGAAGCTCAGTGGTGTAACTCTAAGGCCTAATTTTTGTTCTACTTCATCGAGTAAATCAAAAGCATCTTTTCCTTCTCTATCTAGTTTATTGATAAAAACAAGAATAGGAATCTTTCGCATTCTACAAACAGACACAAGCTTTTCTGTTTGTTCCTCAACACCTTTGGCAACATCAATAACAACAATTACGCTATCTACTGCGGTAAGTGTTCTAAAAGTATCTTCTGCAAAATCTTTGTGCCCAGGAGTATCTAATATATTTATTTTTTTGTCTTTATAGATAAATGCCAAAACAGATGTGGCAACAGAAATACCACGCTGACGCTCTATTTCCATAAAGTCACTAGTAGCTCCTTTTTTTATCTTATTACTTTTTACCGCACCAGCTTCTTGTATGGCGCCTCCAAAAAGTAATAACTTTTCTGTTAGGGTTGTCTTTCCAGCATCTGGGTGAGATATAATTCCAAATGTTCTTCTTTTTTCAATCTCTTCAATAAAACTCATAATAGTTAACTCAAAAAAAATATATAGCTAGCAAAAGTACTGTTTTAGATGAAAATAGAATAATAAAACTATAGCTGTTTTAATATTAAATGTAATATTTTTTTATAGGGACTTGTTTAAAACGAGCACTTAATATTATAATATGTTATCAGTTTTAGCATATGAATTTAATACAATCCTATTTGAAATGATATTTTTTTGAGAACAGGTTTAATTTATTTTCTACACAAGAAAATTACCAATGCAATACCAAGTGTAAATAATGTGATTTTTCTTACTAGTATGTTTTTTTGAAATATTTTGTAAGAAAATAAAACTATGCTATAGCCTAAAATAACGGTAAATCACTGTTGAAAATAGATAGTAACTACAGGTAAAGAAATATTAATTGGGAATGAAATAAAGTAGTGGTAATAATAGAATTAATAATTAGGTTAGCATTAAAAATTAACCTTTTTTTGTGCTGTATTTGTTATCAGATAAAACCATTTATCGCTTATTATCGCACTTTAGCATAATTTGCTTTTAAAAATGGCACTTTAGTAATAAAGTAAATATATTAGCAAGTATAATTATTGTAAAAGTTGGCCTCAAATTCTTACAAAACCTAATTATGTTCATGGAGTCGGTAAATAAAAAAGTACCAACACTATGGATATTAAAAAATCAAAAAAACAAAAGCATTTTTTCAGCTTTGTACAAGCTAGACTAGTTTGTTTAATTACTTGTTTCTCATTTTTAACAATCAATGCAACACATATAGAAGTGTTTTCCATGCTTGAGAAGAATGGAGGATACGTTGTATTTACGGATACTGATGGGGATGGAATTCCTAATTCATCAGATATGGATGATGATAACGACGGAATTTTAGATGTTGTTGAGGGTAATGTTGATACCGATGGGGATGGAATCATTGATAGTTTAGATATTGATTCTGATAACGATGGTATTCTAGATAATGTAGAAGCACAACCAACAGGAAGTTTTATAGCACCATGTGGAATGGATAGTGATGGTAATGGTTTAGATGATCATTATGAAAACACTCCAGGATCTTGTGAAGGTCTTACACCAGAAGATACAGATAATGATGGGATACCAGATTATAAAGATATCGATTCTGATGATGATGGTATCTTAGATAATGTAGAAGCACAACCAACAGGAAGTTTTCAAGCACCATGTGGAATGGATACCGATGGCAATGGTTTAGACGATCATTATGAAAGTTCTGGTTATGATGGTGCAGGACTTACTCCAGAAGATACAGATAATGAAGGTGTACCAGATTTTAGAGATATTGACTCTGATAATGATGGGATACTTGATAATGTAGAAGCACAGCCAACAGGAAGTTTTATAGCGCCATGTGGAATGGATAGTGATGGTAATGGTTTGGATGATCATTATGAAAATACTCCAGGAACGGGTGAAGGTCTTAGTCCAGAAGATACAGATAATGAAGGTGTACCAGATTTTAGAGATATTGATTCTGATAATGATGGGATACTTGATAATGTAGAAGCGCAAACCATAGGAAGTTTTATAGCACCATGTGGAATGGATAGTGATGGCAACGGTTTGGATGACCATTATGAAAACACACCTGGATCAGGTAAGGGCATAACCCCTTTAAATTCTGATACGGATGTTAATCCTAATTTTAGAGACATCGATTCCGATAACGATGGTATTCCAGATAATGTAGAGGCACAAACCACAAACGGATATATTGCAGCAAGTGGAACAGATACAGATAATGATGGATTGGATGATGCTTATGAAGGTACAGGTGATGAAGGATTAACCCCTGTTAATACCGATGGAATAGATACCCCTGATTATACAGATTTAGATTCCGATAACGATTTGGTTGCCGATACTATAGAAGCATTTGATGCTAATAAAGATGGTAATGCAGATATTGTATTAAGTGGAACAGATACTGACAACGACGGATTAGATGATGCTTTTGAAGGAACAGATGTTACTGATGGTTTTGATGTAAATGATGAATTAGATAACGGAGCAATAGACACCGAAGATACAGATACGGATGCCACAACGGATGGTGATGTTGATTTTAGAGATCTAGATGATGATGGTGATAAGATTAATACTATAGACGAAGATGTTGATGGTGATAACGATCCAACTAATGATGATACAGATAATGATGGTATTCCAGATTATTTAGATCCTACAGATGATAGAAAAGATACAGATGGTGATGGCATCCCAGATGCTGTAGATATAGATGATGATAATGATGGTATTTTAGATACTATAGAAGGAGCAATTGATACTGACTTGGATGGTATTATTGATGCCTTAGATATAGATGCTGATAATGATGGTATTCCAGATAATGTAGAGGCACAAACCACAAGTGGCTACATTGCACCAAGCGGAACAGATACGGATAATGATGGATTAGATGATGCTTATGAAGGTACTGGTGATGAAGGATTGACTCCTGTTAATACCGATGGAATAGATACCCCTGATTATACAGATTTAGATTCCGATAACGATTTGGTTGTCGATACTATAGAAGCATTTGATGCTAATAAAGATGGTAATGCAGATATTGTATTAAGTGGAACAGATACTGATAACGACGGTTTAGATGATGCTTTTGAAGGGGCAGATGTTACTGACGGATTTGATGTAAATGATGAAATGAATAATGGTGCATTAGATACAGAAGATACCGATGGTGATGCTATAACTGATGGTGATGTTGATTTTAGAGATCTAGATGATGATGGTGATAAGATTAATACTATAGACGAAGATGTTGATGGTGATAACGATCCAACTAATGATGATACAGATAATGATGGCACGCCAGATTATTTAGATCCTACAGACGATAGAAAAGATACAGATGGTGATGACATCCCAGATGCTGTAGATATAGACGATGATAATGATGGTATTTTAGATACTATAGAAGGAACAATTGATACTGACTTGGATGGTATTATAGATGCCTTAGATATAGATGCTGATAACGATGGTATTCCAGATAATGTAGAAGCACAAACTACAAACGGATATATTGCACCAAGTGGTACAGATACTGATAATGATGGACTAGATGATGCTTACGAAGGTACAGGTGATGAGGGATTAACCCCTGTTAACACCGATGGGATTGATACTCCTGATTATACAGATTTAGATTCCGATAACGATTTGGTTGCCGATACTATAGAAGCATTTGATGCTAATAAAGATGGTAATGCAGATATTGTATTAAGTGGAACAGATACTGATAACGACGGTTTAGATGATGCTTTTGAAGGAACAGATATTACTGATGGTTTTGATGTAAATGATGAAATGAATAATGGTGCGTTAAGTACCGAAGATACCGATGGTGATGCTACAACGGATGGCGATGTAGATTTCAGAGATATAGATGACGATGGTGATAATATCAATACTATAGATGAAGATGTGGATGGCAATACTGATCCAACTAATGATGATACAGATGCAGATGGTATTCCAGATTATTTAGACCCTACAGATGATAGAGATAAGACGGATACTGATGGTGATGGAGTTATTGATGTTGTTGATATAGACGATGATAATGATGGTATTTTAGATACTGTAGAAGGAACAATTGATACTGATTTTGATGGAATAATAGATGCATTGGACATAGACTCCGATAATGATGGTATTCCTGATAATGTAGAAGCGCAAGGAACTAATCAATATTTTCCACCAAGTGGTGCAGATACAGATAATGATGGGTTAGATGAATCTTACGAAGGCACAGGTGATGAGGGGCTAACTCCTGTTAATACCGATGGAGCAGATACCCCTGATTATACCGATTTAGATTCAGATAACGATTTGGTACCTGATACTATAGAAGCTTTTGATGCTGATAAAAATGGTGAAGCTGATATTGAATTAGACTATAAAGACACGGACAAAGACGGATTAGATGATGCTTTTGAAGGTGATGATATTGCTGATGGTTTTGATGTAAATGACGAAATGGATAATGGTGCATTAGATACAGAAGATACTGATGGTGATGCTACAACTGATGGCGATGTAGATTTTAGAGATTTGGACGATGATGGTGATAAAATTAATACTATAGATGAAGATATAGATAGTGATGATGATCCAACTAACGATGATACCGATAATGATGGCATCCCGGATTATTTAGACCCTACGGACGATACTACTTCAGTAAAAATTGAAGTTAGTCAGTTAGTTACGCCAAATGGAGATAACAAAAACGATTTTTGGGTAATTAGAGGAATAGAACAATATCCAGATAATGATGTACAGGTTTTTAACAGATGGGGAGTAGAAATCTTCAGTAGGAGAGATTATATCAATAGAGCAGGAGTTGCATTTAATGGAGAATCTCAAGCAAGAGCAACATTGAGTAAGGATAAACTACTTCCAGCAGGTATCTATTATTATATTATCAATTATGTTGATACTAATAAAGCCAAAAACTTAACAGGATTCTTTTACGTAACACGTTAATCTTTTTGCAAGTATTAATAAAGAATAAGCAATGAAACATATATTTATAAAAGCTTCTGTGTTGAAGAAGATGACTAATAGCGATGTTCCATGCGACCGATTTAATAAAAATAAGTACAGACGCATGAAAAAAAGCATTATACTATTTAGTTTATTAATGAGTACTTATATAGGTGTTGCGCAGCAAGATGCACAGTTTACACAATATATGTACAATACTATTACTGTTAATCCCGCTTATGCTGGTTCTAGAGGACAGTTAAGTCTTATGGGCTTGTATAGAACACAATGGGTAGGTTTAGAAGGAGCTCCTAAAACGATGACTTTTAATGTGCATTCTCCAATTGAGAATAGTAATGTAGGATATGGACTTTCTATAATTAATGATGTTATTGGAAACGGTGTTAATACAGAATCTTACTTTGATGGAACTATTTCTTATACAATAAAGACTTCTGATAAGGATAAATTATCTTTTGGTGTTAAGGTAGGTGGACATTTATTAAATGTTGATTATGATAAACTGCGTAGATTTGATGAAGAACCAATATCAGCACAGAATATAGATAATAAATTTTCACCAAATTTTGGTGCTGGTATTTATTTTCATAATCAAAAGTTTTATGTTGGACTTTCTATTCCTAATATGTTAGAAACAGAGCATTTTGATCGAAACAAAAATTCCAATAATACAGACGGTTCTGGAAACACAGTAAGTTATTTAGAGACCGAACGTATCAATTATTATTTAATAGCAGGTTATGTTTTTGATCTTAATCCTAATTTAAAATTCAAACCAGCAATACTAACTAAGGCAGTATATGGTGCACCTTTACAAGTAGATATGTCAGCTAATTTGTTGTTTAATGATAAATTTAGTTTAGGAGCAGCCTATAGATTAGATGCTGCTGTAAGTGCACTCTTAGGTTTTCAGGTTACCGAAGGATTAATGATTGGTATGGCCTATGATAAAGAAGTAACTAATTTGGGACAGCGGGAATACAATAGTGGTTCTTTTGAAGTTTTTCTTAGATTTGAACTTATTAAATCTGTTGAGAAGGTTATTTCTCCAAGATTCTTTTAAAACTAACTACAATGAAGGTTAATACGCTGTTATTTACATTTTTTGCTTTTTTCTTATTTTCATCTCAAACATATAGTCAAGAAAAAGGACTAAATAAAGGTGGAAATAATTATAAGAAATATGCTTTTAATCCAGCTATCGATATTTACGAACGTGTTGCAAAAAAGGGATTTAAATCTAAAGAATTGTTTACAAATCTTGGAAACTCGTATTATTATAATGCAGATTATAAAAATGCAGCCAAGTGGTATAAAGAGTTGTTTGTTTTAAAAGATACTGTAGCTCCAGAATTTTATTTTAGATATGCGCAGTGTTTAAAATCACTAGAAGAGTATAAAAAATCAGATGAGTTAATGCAGAAGTTTTTTGAATTAACAGCAACAGATTCTAGATCTAAGTTGTACAATTCTCAATCGGACTATTTGGATGTAATTACTGCTAATTCTGGAAGGTATGATGTTGCTCTTTTTGAGTACAATTCAAAATATTCAGATTTTGCACCTTCATTTTATAAAGATGGACTTATTTTTTCTTCTAATAGAGATACAGGAAATCTATTTAGAGTTCGTCATAAGTGGAATAATAGAGCTTTTTTAGACCTATATCAGTATTCGAAAGATAGTTTAGTAGAAGAAGTAGTACAACAAATAGGAGCTTTTAGAATAAAGAAATCTCATGAGTCTACTTCAGTAACAACCAAAGACGGAAATACGATTTATTTCACAAGAAATAATTTTGTAAAAAGAAGTTTTGGAGTTGATGAAAATGGGGTGACAAAACTTAAGATCTATACCGCCAAAAAAGTTGATGGGGAATGGGGTGAGATTTCAGAATTGCCTTTTAATAGTAATTCTTATTCTGTTGCACATCCTGCTTTAAGTAAGGATGAAAAGAAGTTGTATTTTGCTTCAGATATGCCAGGAACCAATGGGGAATCGGATATTTTTGTGGTTGATATTATTGGAGATGGTATATTTTCTGAACCTAAAAACCTTGGAGGTAAATTAAATACCGAAGCAAGAGAGACTTTTCCTTTTGTAAGTTCAGAAGGTATCTTGTATTTTTCTTCTGATGGTAGGCCAGGACTAGGAGGTTTAGATGTCTATGGTGCTAAATTAAATTCGGATGATGTAGGAGTAGTATTAAACCTTGGAAGACCAATTAATGGTCCTAATGATGATTTTACCTATATAATTAATGAAGAAACTAAAAAAGGATATTTTGCTTCTAACAGGCCAAATGGAGTTGGAGAAGATGATATTTATAGTTTTGTAGAGACAAAACCATTGCGTTTTGAGTGTATTCAGGATGTAACAGGTGTAATTAGGGATAAGGAGACCAATGCACCAGTTGCAGGTGCCGAAATTATTGTTGTTAACCAAAATAATGATGTGGTATCCACAACACTTAGTACTAGTTCTGGTGAATATGTTACAGAATTACAATGCGATCAAGGGAATTTTATTAGAGTTTCTCATAAAGAATATAATACTACAGAACAATTTGTAAAAGCTTCTTTTGAAAATGCTAAAGTATTTGATTTCTATTTAGAACCTGTAGAAGTAGTAGCGGCAAAAGGATCAGATTTGGCATCGGTATTAGAACTTGGAACCATATATTTTAATTTCGATTCGGATAAAATAAGAAACGATGCTAAGATAGAATTGGAAAAAATTGTTGCAGCTATGGAAAAATATCCAAGTCTTAAAATTGAAATTGGTTCGCATACAGACAGTACTGGTAATGACGATTACAACATGTACTTGTCAGAAAAAAGGGCAAAATCTACAGTTAATTATATTGTAAGCCAAGGAATAGATAGAACCCGGATTACAGGTAAGGGATATGGAGAATCTCAATTGCTTAATACCTGTGCTAATGGTGTTAGCTGTAGTGATAAAGAACATCAAAAAAATAGAAGATCAGAATTTATTATTGTAGAATAAATATCTAAACATTCGAATAAGAATTCTATAAGAAATTAGGTTTTGTTGCTTAAGAAAAAGATTACATTTTTTTCTTTATATTTGCCTTTCTTTAGACAGAAAGACGTATTGGCTAATTATGATTTTTAGCCTTTATCATTTATAAAAGGCAACTATTTTGAAACCTCAAGTTTATATAAAAATATTTCTTTTCGGTATTATTTCGATTCAATTTGCGAATGCACAAGAGACTTTTAGAGATAATTTTAATTCAGTGTCCTATTCAAATAATAATGGAACTAAGGACTTTTTTGGTGCTTGGACAGAGTCAAACGAAACAACAAATCCTAGTGCTGGTAGAATTTTAATTACTTCTAATAAGCTTCGTTTTCGAAATTTGGATAATAGAAGAATCCAAAGAAGTTTCGATCTTTCAAATGTTGTATCAGCTACATTATCTTTTAATTTTGATAGATTAGGTAGTACAAACGAGAGAATTAGGGTTGAACTATGGAATAATGCTACAAGTTCTTGGCAATTTACTGGGAATGCACCAACTACAGCTACTAGTGCAGATTCAGGTACATTTACCCATACTTTTACAACAGATCAAATTTCTCCAGCTTCTAAAATTCGATTGCGTACAGGAAGTAGTATTTGGGGGGGGAGTGAAGTGGTTACAATTGATAATTTGATAATAACGGCAGTGTATCCAGCTGCTCCAGTTATTACTGCAACAGGAAATCAACAATATTGTGTTGGAAACACAGTTGCAATAGTGGAGAGTATTACTATTACAGACGCAGATGATACTACATTAAGTTCAGCTTTTATACATATAGCAGATGGTTTTATTGCTGGAGAAGATTTATTAGTCCTTACTGGAAGTCATCCAGGTATAAGCCCATCTTGGGATGCTGTGGATGGTAAGTTAACATTAACAGGTGTTGCCACATTGGCTGCATATGAAGCTGCGATTGCTGCTGTACATTATTCTAGCAGCGGAATAAGTCCATCAGGAAATAGAAGTTTTTTGATTACTGTTGGTGATTTAAATGTATTACCAGTAACGAATCATTTCTATGAATTTATACCAGCTATTGGAATTAGTTGGACTGCAGCAAGAGATGAGGCTGCCACTAGATCCTATTTTGGAGTGCAAGGGTACTTAGCTACGCTTACTTCTCAGGCCGAATCTGATTATGCAAATGCACAAATATCAGGTGCTGGATGGATCGGTGCTAATGATGCAGCAGTAGAAGGTGTATGGAGATGGGCTACAGGTCCAGAAGCAGGAATCAATTTTTGGAATGGATTGGCTGGAGGTAGTGTTGTACCAGGAGAATTTGCTTTTTGGAATACCTCAGAGCCAAATAATGTAGGAAGCGGTGGAGAGGATTATGCCCATATCACAGATAGCGCCGTTGGAGTTAGTGGTTCTTGGAACGATTTACCTAATGCAGGAGGAGGAGGAGTATACCAAGCAAAAGGCTATGTAGTTGAATATGGAGGTATGGTTGATGATGCTGTATTAAGTGTTTTTGCTTCAACCACGGTTGCTATTTCCAAATGTAACGTAATTACCAATAGAAGAATTACGTATAGAGTTAATAATGATTAGTGAATTCTTAATTAGTAAATAAGATGTTTTTGTATCCTTCACATTGATAAAACAAGTATTTACATGTTAAATTTATAGATACACCACTTTTGTTTAGTTTGATGAGCAAAATTTAATATTTTGGTGCTGTCTTAGGAAAAAATATATTTTTATTAAGACAGCTAAACTAAATTTTACTTTTATGTCTCGCTCTTCAAAAAACATTTGGCTCATTTGTCTAGTGATGATACATATGCCTATTTTTTTAATTTCACAGAATGTAACTGAAGATTTTAGCTCTGGAAATTATAATGGAGGAACAAATTGGGGGACTGGTAATAATTGGATAGAAGCTAACGATGATGCTACACATACTTCGGGCTATATTAGAAATCAAGGAAATCAATTGTATTTTAATTATATCTGGACAGAAAATATTAGAAGAGTAGCTGATTTATCAGCGGCTACTGCGGCTACTTTATCCCTAGATTGGCAAGCAATAGGATTAGATTTTAATGAGGCATTGCAGGTAGAGGTCTCAATTGACGGAACAATATTTACTTCATTAGGATCAATTACAGGTACTACTGGGGCTTACACTACTGTTTCTTTTGATATTTCTGCTTTTATTTCTGCTGCTACTACAATCCGGTTTAGTAAGTTGAATCAAGATTGGGAAAGTGGAGAGATAGTATGGGTAGATAATATTGTAATAACAGTAGCAAATCCTATTGCACCGAGTATTACTGCAACAGGAAATCAACAATATTGTATTGGAAACACAGTTGCAATAGTGGAGAGCATTACTATTACAGATGCGGATGATACTACATTAAATTCAGCTTTTATACATATAGCTAATGGTTTTATTGCTGGAGAAGATTTATTAGTCCTTACTGGAAGTCACCCAGGTATAACTCCATCTTGGGACGCTGTGGATGGTAAACTAACATTAACTGGTGTTGCCACATTGGCTGCATATGAAGCTGCAATTGCTGCTGTACATTATTCTAGTAGCGGAGTAAGTCCATCAGGAACTAGAAGTTTTTTGATTACTGTTGGTGATTTAAATGTGTTACCAGTCACCAATCATTTTTATGAATTTGTGCCTGATGTAGGTATTAGCTGGTCTGATGCAAGAGATGAGGCTGCTGGTAGATCTTATTTTGGTGTACAGGGATATTTGGCTACACTTACTTCCCAAGTTGAATCTGATTATGCAAATGCACAAATATCAGGTGCTGGATGGATTGGTGCTAATGATGCAGTAGCAGAAGGTGTATGGAGATGGGTTACGGGTCCAGAAGCAGGTACCAATTTCTGGAATGGATTGGCAGGTGGTAGTGTTGTACCAGGAGAATTTGCTTTTTGGAATACCTCAGAGCCAAATAATGTAGGAAGTGGTGGAGAGGATTATGCCCATATTACAGATAGCGCCGTTGGAGTTAGTGGTTCATGGAACGATTTGCCTAATGCAGGAGGAGGAGGAGTATACCAAGCAAAAGGCTATGTAGTTGAATATGGAGGTATGGCTGGTGATGCTGTATTAAATGTTTTTGCAACAACCATGGTTACCATTACTAGATGTAAGGTAATTACCAATAGAAGAATTACCTATAGAGTTAATAATGATTAGTGAATTCTTAACTTGTAAATAAGATATTTCTATATCCTTCACATTGATAAAACAAGTATTTACATGTTAAATTTATTGATACACCACTTTTGTTTAGTTAGATGAGTAAAATTTAATATTTTGGTGCTGCCTTAGTAGAAAAAAATATTTTTATTAAGACAACTAAACTAAATTTTACTACTATGCCTCACTCTCCAAAAAACATTTGGCTCATTTGTCTAGTGATAATACATATGCCTATTTTTTTAATTTCACAGAATGTAACTGAAAACTTTAACTCAGGCAATTATAATGGCGGTACAAATTGGGGAACTGGTAATAACTGGATAGAAACGGGTGATGATGATGATCATACTTCTGGCTATATTAGAAACCAAGGAAATGAACTGTATTTTGATTATATCTATGGCGAAAGTATCAGAAGAGTAGCCGATTTATCTGCTGCTACTACTGCTATCTTAACATTAGATTGGCGAGCAATAGGGTTAGATGTTAATGAAGCGCTGCGGATAGAGGTTTCAATTGACGGAACAGCATTTGATTTTTTGGGATCTATTACTGGTACTACTGGAGGTTATGTTAGTGTTTCTTATGATATTTCTGCTTATGTTTCTGCTACTACAACAATACGGTTTCGTAAGTTAAATGAAAATTGGGAAAGTGGAGAGAGAGTGTTGGTCGATAATATTGTAATTACAATTGCGCAAGAAGATAATGATGGTGATGGTATTTTAGATTTGATTGATTTAGATGATGATAATGATGGAATTCCAGATGTAAACGAATATTGTTCTTCTGTTGAAGCTCCAAATTTACCTTCTAGTGATGTAGGAGTGGCTAGAACAATAACTTTTAGTCATACCGATACTGGATATTTGCAATTTGATTTTATGCAATTGGATAATTCTTTTCAATTTACGGTAAATGGAAATCCAATTCATTCAAAAATTCTACAGTTTGAAACAGGAGTATATAACCCAGCTACAGAAACATTTATAAGAACAGTTGTAGGAGATGTTATTATAAGCTCACCATGGGTAGTGAATAGTAATGGATTGCCAAGAGTTAGATTAATAATTAGCGAAGATGGTGAAGCATTGTTATATGGAACAAGATCTTCGGGATCAACAAGCTTAGAATTGTTAAAAACTGATGGATTACCATTAAATGATATTCCATGGGTACCTTTAAGTGTCAACTCTTTTGTAATAACAAATCCTAATGGTCCGGGACCTGAAAGTTTAGTGGGATCTTTGTTTCTGAGTAATATTTGTGATACAGATGGGGATGGTGTTTCTAATAGATTTGATTTAGATGCTGATAATGATGGAATATTTGATTTGGTAGAAAGCGGGGCATTAGCTGTTAGTGGTGCTAATGATGCTAATAATGATGGAATTATTGATGGTACTTCCCCGAATTTTGGAACTAATGGATTGCATAATGCTTTAGATGATGTAGAAACAACTAATCCTGTGTTGTTATATACTATAAAAGATAGCGATACTGATGGTATTTATGATCCATACGAGTTAGATGCCGATAATGATACTTGCACAGATGTTTTGGAAGCAGGTTTTACAGATAGCAATTTAGATGGTATATTGGGTGGTAATCCTGTTTTGGTTGGAGTAAATGGATTGGTTACTTCTGGAACAGATGGGTATACTATACCCAATGATTTAGATGCAAATTCTATTTATGATTTTCAAGAAATGTTGATAGCTACCATAAATACGAATCCTGTTGATTATAATGGATATCTTGGGGTAGATGCAATTCTTTCTGTAGTAGTTACAAATGTAGATGTCTATCAATGGCAAGTTAGTATCAATGGAGGAGTGAGTTTTACTAATATTAGTAATGGAATATCCTATAGTGGAGTAGCTACAAGCGTATTAACGGTTATTAATCCTATGATTGATAAAAATAATTATAGGTATAGAGTTATGATTGGTAATTATGCTAGTGCTTGTATTTCTTCAAATTCTTCCTCTGCTTTAATTAGTTTATTAGGAAGGCAAGTACTTACTAATAGAAATATTACATACAGAGTAAATCAATAATTATAGTAATACTTATATTTAATGATCTTTTTTCTTACTATCTTTAGGAGAGAAATGTATTTTAATAAATAAGTGCTTATTTTGCAACACTTGTTATAAGAAGAAAAATGTATGAAAAAAGTGTTTTTTTGCATTGCTTTTTTGAATTTATTTGGTAGTTATCTATTTGCTCAAAACACATATTTGGATAATTTCAATACGATTTCCTATTCCAATAATAATGGTTCTCATAACTGGGCTACCAATTGGATAGAAACGGAACCCTATTCTGCTGATAATAATCCGTCTAATGGATATATTAGAATTACAGGAAACAGATTGCGATTTAGATTTATATGGACAGAGAGAATTCAACGAAGAGCAGATTTATCTGGCACTACTTCTGCCGTTCTTAGCTTTAACTGGCAAACACAGAGCCTTGAAAGTGGTGAGCGCCTAAGGATGCAGATTTCTACTTCAGGTACAGGAGGTTGGGTAACTCTGTTTGATTTTTCAGGTAGCTCAACTGGTGTTTTTTCTCAAGATATTTCATCGTATATATCAGCGACTACTACTATTCGTTTTCGGAAAAATGGAGGAAATTGGAGTGATAATTCTGATACGGTATATATTGATAATTTTTTAATTACAGCTTCGCCAAAAACAGTTATTACAAACAGAAATATAACCTATAGAGTAGATCCAAACTAATACTTGTTTTATTGCTTCTCAAGCAGTATGTTAAGTTTCACAACAGAAATTAATTTCTACACAACTTTTATTTAGCAGATTGATGGTTTTAAAATATTTTTGCTTTTGGTATTCTTTCTAACTAGAGAGTATCAAAAGAAAGATAAGTGATATTATCACAAATACTAACGTATAATTAACTATGATCACGCGAAGATTTTGTCTTCGTAAAAAACAAACATATTCTTCAATTTTCAACCATTTATAGATAATGAATAGGGATATTTAGTTATATCATTTATTTGTAGATATTGGTTGTGCTACTAACTATAGCAAACATTTTATGAAGTATTTTTTTTTAGTGATTGTATAAGCTAACGAATAAAATGAAACAAATAAAAAGAGTACCATTACTTTTAGTGTTTGTATTGTGTTTTTGTATTTACGAAATTCATGCCCAAGCATCAATTACTATTGAAGTGAACTGGCCGAATTGGTCATCAGAAAATAGGGTGACGCTAAGAAATCCTTCAGGAACTAATATTCTTCCAAGAATTTGTAATCCTTTATTTTGTTATAATGGTAGTGCAAACAATTCTTATGCTTCTACATCAGCTCCATATATTGTCCCATATGGAAATAATTATTCAATTAGATTACAAGATTCTTATGGTGATGGATGGAATGGTAGTAGTGCTTATGTAAAGGTTTTTGTTGATGGAATTGAAATTTTATCTGAAACATTATCTGGTGGAAATTCAAGAGTAGTAACTTTTGATGTATTGGGGCCAGAATTGCGTATCAATAATGTTACGGTAAATGAAAATACTGGATCAGCAACGTTTACAGTAACACATTCTGGTGCTAATGCCGCTGGGTCATTTACTGTAGATTATACTACAGTAGATAACACAGCTTTAGCCGGAAGTGACTATACGACTACAAGCGGATTTCTTACCTTTTCAGGAACTTCAGGAGAAACGCAAACAATAACTGTTCCTATTGCAAATGATAGTGTTTTTGAAGCTTCGCCAGAAAGTTTTTTTGTGAATTTAAGTAATGTTAGTGATACTGCGGTTACTATTATGGATAGTCAAGGACAAGGAACTATTAATGGTAACATACAAGTAGATGTACCATTAGCATTATATGAAAAATTTAATGGGTATACCGATTATACTTCTACTGGGGGTACTTTACGTACAAGTGCTTCAAATACATGTGCAATAACGAGTTCGTCGAGTAATACGCTAACGGCACCACTATCTGCAGGTGCGGTGATAAAAAAGGCGATATTGCTTTGGGCGCATTCTGGCAGTACTCCAGATGCTGATGTTACTTTCGAAGGAACAGCAGTTACTGCAGATTCGGGGTATTACACTACAAGAGGATCGTATACACACCATGGTTTTATTAGTGATGTTACTGCAATTGTTAATGGAGTAGCTAATCCATCTACTAATGTATATGATTTTACTGATTTAACAATTGATAATACTGGTAATATTTGTTCTAATAGTGTAACACTTGGTGGATGGTCCTTATTAATTTTTTATTCAGATCCAAGTTTTCCAGCCTCATCTCTTAATTTATATTTGGGTTTTGATGGGCAACAATATAAAGAAAACAATTTCACATTAAATGGATTTTATGCCAATAATGTCACGGATGCTAAAGTAACTTTTTTAAGCTGGGAAGGAGATACAACTTATGGAAGCGGTGGTGGATCTTTGGAGCGATTATCTGTAACAAATCAAGGAGGAACAACAAGTGTGCTTTTTGGAGATGGCGATAATACTAGTGCTGGATCAGAAAGACCTTTTAATTCTACAATTTATGATAATACATCTTTGCCAATAGTAAATAATGCCAACACGTATGGTATTGATTTAGATACGTATGACATCTCTTCATACATTAGTACTGGAGACAATACAGTTACTGCAAATGTAGAATCTGCACAGGATTATATAATTCTAAATGCTGTTATTCTTAAGGTTCCTTCTAATTTAATGTCTGGTTTTGTTTTTGAAGATGTTAATTATGGAGGTGGGCTAGGAAGATCAATTTCTGTGCCAGGAGGACAACCAATAGTTGGTGCTACAGTAGAGCTGTACGACCCTTCTGGAGCTTTAGAAGATACCACTATAACGGATGCTTCTGGAGAATATGTCTTTGCAGGAATGAGTAATGGAAACTATTCTGTTAGAATTGTTAATACTACAGTAAAATCATCAAGAATTGGAGGAGCGTCTTGTACTACATGTATTCCTGTTCAAACATATAGAAGGTATAGTACAGGTGGAGTCTATACTGATGTATTTACAGAAATAGGAGGTGTTAATCCAAATCAAGAGGATTCTACTGCTGGAGTGTTAGTAGGAGCGCAATCGGTAACTACTGTTTCCATAACGAATAATGGTACAGTAGATTTAAATTTTGGGTTTAACTTTAATACCATAGTAAATACAAATAGTGATGGACAAGGATCTTTGGCGCAATTTATCGAAAACTCAAATAATCTAGAGGAAGCAAGTTTGGATATAGATGCTAATGTTATTTTTAATCCTGGTTTAGGAGAAGACACATCTATTTTTATGATTCCTAGCACATCAGATCCATTAGGAAGAGTGGCAGATGGTAATTTTTCCTTAGGAGTTTTTGATATTTTACAAACCAATTCAAACCAGCTTCCAGCAATTATAGCAGCAAATACATATATTGACGGAAGAACACAGACTGCTTATTCTGGAGATACTAATTTTGGAAATATAGGAGCAGGTGGAACTGGAATTGGGGTTTCAGGAACATTACTTCCAGTGTATAATTTACCCGAAATACAAGTACACAGAAATTCAGGAGATGTTATTAAGGTTCAGGCGGATAATACAATGATTAGAAATATTGCTGTTTATGCAAATAATAATGCAGGTATACGCTTTAGCTCTGGAACTAATAATATATTGAATGCTTGCCTGCTTGGTGTTGATGCTAATGGGGTGATTTCTGGAAATATGGATTATGATATAGAGCTAGAAGGCGGGGAAACAACTGTTACTGAAAATTATTTTTCAGGGAATGCAAGAGCTGGTGTTAGAATTAATGGTAGTACTGTTGCTATGATTTCTTTAAATCATTTTAACGCTATTGGAAACAGTGCTTGTGAAAACGCAATTGCTATTGAAAATGGATCTGGAATAGTAGTAAGAAATAACCTTATTGAAAATAGTGCAGGTATGGGGATTGATGGGGCTAGTTTTTCTGGTGGCGCTCTTATCGAAGAAAATACGATTACAAATTCTGGTCAAAATGGAGGTAATTGTAGTGGATCGGTATTAAATAATGGGATTAGATTGCATGGAAGTAACTCTGCAGTTTATAGAAATATTATAGCTAATAATGGTGGTGCAGGTGTAGTGATAACGGGAGGAGTATCAACTGGCAATTTAATAAGTCAAAATTCAATTTTTAATAATGGAGTAACAATTGCTTCATTAGGTATTGACTTAGATATGAGAACTTCTGGCAATAGAACTGGTGATGGAGTAACTATAAATGATTTAAATGATAGCGATACAGGGGCAAATGGAGGAATAAATTTCCCCGTAATAGCATCTGTTACTACAAATGGAGTTCATCTGATAATAAAAGGCTGGGCGAGGCCTGGAGCTGTGCTTGAGTTTTTTTTAACAGATATATCAGAAGGAACAGCATCAATTGGGGATAATCAGATGGGACTTACTAAAGATTATGGAGAGGGACAAGTTTATATAGGAACGGCTATCGAGGGTAGTGTTTCGGATTTGTCTGGAGCAAGCTCCACCTATGCAGACATTGATGGAAATACAGATCTTACGAATCAATTTTTGGTTAAAATACCGATTTCATCAAGTACAATTCCTGGAAATTTTATTACCGCCACTGCAACTTTAGGTAATACAACATCTGAATTTTCAACCTTTGCTAAGGTAAAAGTAACTACAATAATTACGAATAGAAGGGTAACATACAGGGTGGGTAAAAGCTAGGTTTTAAGTTTTTATGAATGTTTCTTATTTTTTACTAAATGTACAGTCTTTTATCTGTTTAAAGTGGTTTTTCGTCTTGAGTAAATATCATTTCAACTAATGAAACTGGTTATTCATCTATAGTAATTGGGTGAGTGCCATGAATTTAAAAATCAAGATTTCATTTAGCAGTATTTTTGCAAACGAAAATAATCGCATTTTTTTTGGTAGCGCTAATCTATACAATGAGTTAAGACCTTTATTTGTTAAAATAGGAATGTTGCTTTTAATACATAATATAGGAAATTAGCACAAAAAAAAAGATTTTAAATAATTGTATTATGGGTTTTGCTGCAATTCACAACAAAAAAGAATTGGTTCACAACTTTTATTTAGGGATTTCTTTCTTTGAACATAGTTTTGTAGTTGATATTCTTTTTAGACTGGGGATATCAAGTAGTGAAAACTGACTATTTTCACTAAAACTAACTTAAATATGACTGTTATTAAGACTGAGGCTGTACCATTTTTTAAAGGAAAAATGTTTTATGTAGGTATTACTGCTATAAAAATGCAGTTAATGCCTTTTCTTGTGTTTAATAGTCATGTTCCGATTTTATTAAAAAATAATGAGTCTTTATTGTTTCTGTATCAATCAGACATAAAGCTTATGAATTATTCTCTTAACAATCTTTCTAATTAAAGCACAATGAAAAAAGTAATTCTATTATTAGCTTTTTTGACATCTGGTATTGTATTCTCACAGACTACTGTTACACTGCAAGACCAGTGTAATTGCGAAGTCCTAAGTGGTACCTTAGTAGCTGTTGCTGGCGCAACAACACCTTCTACAGGTGTTGATACTGGCGACTTGTATGTAAACACTACCTCAGGTACAATTTATTTCTGGGATGGAGATTCTTGGGAGTTGACGACTGGAGGTAATCAGCAATTGCAGGCTTTTACTTTTAATGCAGCAACAAATGTGTTGACTTTGAATTTAGAAAATGGAGGAAGTACTAGTGTTAATTTGAGTGCTTTGAGTGGGGGAAGTGTAAATACAGATGCTCAGACGATAGCTTTAGTATCAAACACGTTGACATTAGGAAACGGAACAGGCTCAGATACAACAGTAGACTTAAGTGCTTATGTAAGTACGGATAATCAGAACTTAACAAGTGCTACTATAGATGGTTCAAATGTCTTAACTATAGCAATAGAAGATGGAAATCCAGTAACAGTAGATTTAAGTTCGTATTTGGATAATACCGACGATCAAAATTTAACAGGAGCAAGTATAGATGCATCAAATATATTGACAATAGCTATTGAAGGCGGAACATCCACTACAGTAGATTTAAGTGCTTATTTGGACAATACAGATGCTCAGACGATAGCTTTAGTATCAAACACGTTGACATTAGGAAACGGAACAGGCTCAGATACAACAGTAGATTTAAGTGCTTATGTAAGTACAGATAATCAGAACTTAACAAGTGCTACTATAGATGGTTCAAATGTCTTAACTATAGCAATAGAAGATGGAAACCCAGTAACAGTAGATTTAAGTTCGTATTTGGATAATACCGACGATCAAAATTTAACAGGAGCAAGTATAGATGCATCAAATATATTGACAATAGCTATTGAAGGCGGAACATCCACTACAGTAGATTTAAGTGCTTATTTGGACAATACAGATGCTCAGACGATAGCTTTAGTATCAAACACGTTGACATTAGGAAACGGAACAGGCTCAGATACAACAGTAGACTTAAGTGCTTATGTAAGTACAGATAATCAGAACTTAACAAGTGCTACTATAGATGGTTCAAATGTCTTAACTATAGCAATAGAAGATGGAAATCCAGTAACAGTAGATTTAAGTTCGTATTTGGATAATACCGACGATCAAAATTTAACAGGAGCAAGTATAGATGCATCAAACATATTGACAATAACTATTGAAGGCGGAACATCCACTACAGTAGATTTAAGTGCTTATTTGGATAATACAGATGCTCAGACGATAGCTTTAGTATCAAACACGTTGACATTAGGAAACGGAACAGGCTCAGATACAACAGTAGACTTAAGTGCTTATGTAAGTACAGATAATCAGAACTTAACAAGTGCTACTATAGATGGTTCAAATGTCTTAACTATAGCAATAGAAGATGGAAACCCAGTAACAGTAGATTTAAGTTCGTATTTGGATAATACCGACGATCAAAATTTAACAGGAGCAAGTATAGATGCATCAAATATATTGACAATAGCTATTGAAGGCGGAACATCCACTACAGTAGATTTAAGTGCTTATTTGGACAATACAGATGCTCAGACGATAGCTTTAGTATCAAACACGTTGACATTAGGAAACGGAACAGGCTCAGATACAACAGTAGACTTAAGTGCTTATGTAAGTACGGATAATCAGAACTTAACAAGTGCTACTATAGATGGTTCAAATGTCTTAACTATAGCAATAGAAGATGGAAATCCAGTAACAGTAGATTTAAGTTCGTATTTGGATAATACCGACGATCAAAATTTAACAGGAGCAAGTATAGATGCATCAAACATATTGACAATAGCTATTGAAGGCGGAACATCCACTACAGTAGATTTAAGTGCTTATTTGGATAATACAGATGCTCAGACGATAGCTTTAGTATCAAACACGTTGACATTAGGAAACGGAACAGGCTCAGATACAACAGTAGACTTAGGTGCTTATGTAAATACAGATAATCAAAATGCTTCAGAGGTAGTTTTTACACCAACAGGAAATACTGCAAGTGCAGATGTACAAGCAGCAATAGTAGAGTTACAAACTGATATTGATGGTTTTGCTGCAGTAGCGGGACAAACTAATACGGCATCAAATCAGGGAACCGCAGGAGTAGGAACCTTTTTACAAAAAACAGGAGCAGATTTAGAATTTAAAAATATAAATGCAGGATCTAATAGGATAAGTATTACTAATGATGCTGCTAACAATGAAATTGATATTGATGTGAATGAAGCTAACTTAACTATTACAGAAAGTCAAATATCAGATTTAAATCATACAGTAAATACAGATGCTCAGACGATAGCTTTAGTATCAAACACGTTGACATTAGGAAACGGAACAGGCTCAGATACAACAGTAGACTTAAGTGCTTATGTAAGTACAGATAATCAGAACTTAACAAGTGCTACTATAGATGGTTCAAATGTCTTAACTATAGCAATAGAAGATGGAAATCCAGTAACAGTAGATTTAAGTTCGTATTTGGATAATACCGACGATCAAAATTTAACAGGAGCAAGTATAGATGCATCAAACATATTGACAATAGCTATTGAAGGCGGAACATCCACTACAGTAGATTTAAGTGCTTATTTGGACAATACAGATGCTCAGACGATAGCTTTAGTATCAAACACGTTGACATTAGGAAACGGAACAGGCTCAGATACAACAGTAGACTTAAGTGGCTATGTAAGTACAGATAATCAGAACTTAACAAGTGCTACTATAGATGGTTCAAATGTCTTAACTATAGCAATAGAAGATGGAAACCCAGTAACAGTAGATTTAAGTTCGTATTTGGATAATACCGACGATCAAAATTTAACAGGAGCAAGTATAGATGCATCAAACATATTGACAATAACTATTGAAGGCGGAACATCCACTACAGTAGATTTAAGTGCTTATTTGGATAATACAGATGCTCAGACGATAGCTTTAGTTTCAAACACGTTGACATTAGGAAACGGAACAGGCTCAGATACAACAGTAGACTTAAGTGCTTATGTAAGTACGGATAATCAGAACTTAACAAGTGCTACTATAGATGGTTCAAATGTCTTAACTATAGCAATAGAAGATGGAAATCCAGTAACAGTAGATTTAAGTTCGTATTTGGATAATACCGACGATCAAAATTTAACAGGAGCAAGTATAGATGCATCAAATATATTGACAATAGCTATTGAAGGCGGAACATCCACTACAGTAGATTTAAGTGCTTATTTGGATAATACAGATGCTCAGACGATAGCTTTAGTATCAAACACGTTGACATTAGGAAACGGAACAGGCTCAGATACAACAGTAGACTTAAGTGCTTATGTAAGTACAGATAATCAGAACTTAACAAGTGCTACTATAGATGGTTCAAATGTCTTAACTATAGCAATAGAAGATGGAAATCCAGTAACAGTAGATTTAAGTTCGTATTTGGATAATACCGACGATCAAAATTTAACAGGAGCAAGTATAGATGCATCAAACATATTGACAATAACTATTGAAGGCGGAACATCCACTACAGTAGATTTAAGTGCTTATTTGGATAATACAGATGCTCAGACGATAGCTTTAGTATCAAACACGTTGACATTAGGAAACGGAACGGGCTCAGATACAACAGTAGACTTAAGTGCTTATGTAAGTACGGATAATCAGAACTTAACAAGTGCTACTATAGATGGTTCAAATGTCTTAACTATAGCAATAGAAGATGGAAATCCAGTAACAGTAGATTTAAGTTCGTATTTGGATAATACCGACGATCAAAATTTAACAGGAGCAAGTATAGATGCATCAAATATATTGACAATAGCTATTGAAGGCGGAACATCCACTACAGTAGATTTAAGTGCTTATTTGGATAATACAGATGCTCAGACGATAGCTTTAGTATCAAACACGTTGACATTAGGAAACGGAACAGGCTCAGATACAACAGTAGATTTAAGTGGCTATGTAAGTACGGATAATCAGAACTTAACAAGTGCTACTATAGATGGTTCAAATGTCTTAACTATAGCAATAGAAGATGGAAATCCAGTAACAGTAGATTTAAGTTCGTATTTGGATAATACCGACGATCAAAATTTAACAGGAGCAAGTATAGATGCATCAAATATATTGACAATAGCTATTGAAGGTGGAACATCCACTACAGTAGATTTAAGTGCTTATTTGGATAATACAGATGCTCAGACGATAGCTTTAGTATCAAACACGTTGACATTAGGAAACGGAACGGGCTCAGATACAACAGTAGACTTAAGTGCTTATGTAAGTACAGATAATCAGAACTTAACAAGTGCTACTATAGATGGTTCAAATGTCTTAACTATAGCAATAGAAGATGGAAATCCAGTAACAGTAGATTTAAGTTCGTATTTGGATAATACCGACGATCAAAATTTAACAGGAGCAAGTATAGATGCATCAAACATATTGACAATAGCTATTGAAGGCGGAACATCCACTACAGTAGATTTAAGTGCTTATTTGGACAATACAGATGCTCAGACGATAGCTTTAGTATCAAACACGTTGACATTAGGAAACGGAACAGGCTCAGATACAACAGTAGATTTAAGTGCTTATGTAAGTACAGATAATCAGAACTTAACAAGTGCTACTATAGATGGTTCAAATGTCTTAACTATAGCAATAGAAGATGGAAACCCAGTAACAGTAGATTTAAGTTCGTATTTGGATAATACCGACGATCAAAATTTAACAGGAGCAAGTATAGATGCATCAAACATATTGACAATAGCTATTGAAGGCGGAACATCCACTACAGTAGATTTAAGTGCTTATTTGGATAATACAGATGCTCAGACGATAGCTTTAGTATCAAACACGTTGACATTAGGAAACGGAACAGGCTCAGATACAACAGTAGACTTAGGTGCTTATGTAAATACAGATAATCAAAATGCTTCAGAGGTAGTTTTTACACCAACAGGAAATACTGCAAGTGCAGATGTACAAGCAGCAATAGTAGAGTTACAAACTGATATTGATGGTTTTGCTGCAGTAGCGGGACAAACTAATACGGCATCAAATCAGGGAACCGCAGGAGTAGGAACCTTTTTACAAAAAACAGGAGCAGATTTAGAATTTAAAAATATAAATGCAGGATCTAATAGGATAAGTATTACTAATGATGCTGCTAACAATGAAATTGATATTGATGTGAATGAAGCTAACTTAACTATTACAGAAAGTCAAATATCAGATTTAAATCATACAGTAAATACAGATGCTCAGACGATAGCTTTAGTATCAAACACGTTGACATTAGGAAACGGAACAGGCTCAGATACAACAGTAGACTTAAGTGCTTATGTAAGTACAGATAATCAGAACTTAACAAGTGCTACTATAGATGGTTCAAATGTCTTAACTATAGCAATAGAAGATGGAAATCCAGTAACAGTAGATTTAAGTTCGTATTTGGATAATACCGACGATCAAAATTTAACAGGAGCAAGTATAGATGCATCAAACATATTGACAATAGCTATTGAAGGCGGAACATCCACTACAGTAGATTTAAGTGCTTATTTGGACAATACAGATGCTCAGACGATAGCTTTAGTATCAAACACGTTGACATTAGGAAACGGAACAGGCTCAGATACAACAGTAGACTTAAGTGGCTATGTAAGTACAGATAATCAGAACTTAACAAGTGCTACTATAGATGGTTCAAATGTCTTAACTATAGCAATAGAAGATGGAAACCCAGTAACAGTAGATTTAAGTTCGTATTTGGATAATACCGACGATCAAAATTTAACAGGAGCAAGTATAGATGCATCAAACATATTGACAATAACTATTGAAGGCGGAACATCCACTACAGTAGATTTAAGTGCTTATTTGGATAATACAGATGCTCAGACGATAGCTTTAGTTTCAAACACGTTGACATTAGGAAACGGAACGGGCTCAGATACAACAGTAGACTTAAGTGCTTATGTAAGTACGGATAATCAGAACTTAACAAGTGCTACTATAGATGGTTCAAATGTCTTAACTATAGCAATAGAAGATGGAAATCCAGTAACAGTAGATTTAAGTTCGTATTTGGATAATACCGACGATCAAAATTTAACAGGAGCAAGTATAGATGCATCAAATATATTGACAATAGCTATTGAAGGCGGAACATCCACTACAGTAGATTTAAGTGCTTATTTGGATAATACAGATGCTCAGACGATAGCTTTAGTATCAAACACGTTGACATTAGGAAACGGAACAGGCTCAGATACAACAGTAGACTTAAGTGCTTATGTAAGTACAGATAATCAGAACTTAACAAGTGCTACTATAGATGGTTCAAATGTCTTAACTATAGCAATAGAAGATGGAAATCCAGTAACAGTAGATTTAAGTTCGTATTTGGATAATACCGACGATCAAAATTTAACAGGAGCAAGTATAGATGCATCAAACATATTGACAATAACTATTGAAGGCGGAACATCCACTACAGTAGATTTAAGTGCTTATTTGGATAATACAGATGCTCAGACGATAGCTTTAGTATCAAACACGTTGACATTAGGAAACGGAACGGGCTCAGATACAACAGTAGACTTAAGTGCTTATGTAAGTACGGATAATCAGAACTTAACAAGTGCTACTATAGATGGTTCAAATGTCTTAACTATAGCAATAGAAGATGGAAATCCAGTAACAGTAGATTTAAGTTCGTATTTGGATAATACCGACGATCAAAATTTAACAGGAGCAAGTATAGATGCATCAAATATATTGACAATAGCTATTGAAGGCGGAACATCCACTACAGTAGATTTAAGTGCTTATTTGGATAATACAGATGCTCAGACGATAGCTTTAGTATCAAACACGTTGACATTAGGAAACGGAACAGGCTCAGATACAACAGTAGATTTAAGTGGCTATGTAAGTACGGATAATCAGAACTTAACAAGTGCTACTATAGATGGTTCAAATGTCTTAACTATAGCAATAGAAGATGGAAATCCAGTAACAGTAGATTTAAGTTCGTATTTGGATAATACCGACGATCAAAATTTAACAGGAGCAAGTATAGATGCATCAAATATATTGACAATAGCTATTGAAGGTGGAACATCCACTACAGTAGATTTAAGTGCTTATTTGGATAATACAGATGCTCAGACGATAGCTTTAGTATCAAACACGTTGACATTAGGAAACGGAACGGGCTCAGATACAACAGTAGACTTAAGTGCTTATGTAAGTACAGATAATCAGAACTTAACAAGTGCTACTATAGATGGTTCAAATGTCTTAACTATAGCAATAGAAGATGGAAATCCAGTAACAGTAGATTTAAGTTCGTATTTGGATAATACCGACGATCAAAATTTAACAGGAGCAAGTATAGATGCATCAAACATATTGACAATAGCTATTGAAGGCGGAACATCCACTACAGTAGATTTAAGTGCTTATTTGGACAATACAGATGCTCAGACGATAGCTTTAGTATCAAACACGTTGACATTAGGAAACGGAACAGGCTCAGATACAACAGTAGATTTAAGTGCTTATGTAAGTACAGATAATCAGAACTTAACAAGTGCTACTATAGATGGTTCAAATGTCTTAACTATAGCAATAGAAGATGGAAACCCAGTAACAGTAGATTTAAGTTCGTATTTGGATAATACCGACGATCAAAATTTAACAGGAGCAAGTATAGATGCATCAAACATATTGACAATAGCTATTGAAGGCGGAACATCCACTACAGTAGATTTAAGTGCTTATTTGGATAATACAGATGCTCAGACGATAGCTTTAGTATCAAACACGTTGACATTAGGAAACGGAACAGGCTCAGATACAACAGTAGACTTAGGTGCTTATGTAAATACAGATAATCAAAATGCTTCAGAGGTAGTTTTTACACCAACAGGAAATACTGCAAGTGCAGATGTACAAGCAGCAATAGTAGAGTTACAAACTGATATTGATGGTTTTGCTGCAGTAGCGGGACAAACTAATACGGCATCAAATCAGGGAACCGCAGGAGTAGGAACCTTTTTACAAAAAACAGGAGCAGATTTAGAATTTAAAAATATAAATGCAGGATCTAATAGGATAAGTATTACTAATGATGCTGCTAACAATGAAATTGATATTGATGTGAATGAAGCTAACTTAACTATTACAGAAAGTCAAATATCAGATTTAAATCATACAGTAAATACAGATGCTCAGACGATAGCTTTAGTATCAAACACGTTGACATTAGGAAACGGAACAGGCTCAGATACAACAGTAGACTTAAGTGCTTATGTAAGTACAGATAATCAGAACTTAACAAGTGCTACTATAGATGGTTCAAATGTCTTAACTATAGCAATAGAAGATGGAAATCCAGTAACAGTAGATTTAAGTTCGTATTTGGATAATACCGACGATCAAAATTTAACAGGAGCAAGTATAGATGCATCAAACATATTGACAATAGCTATTGAAGGCGGAACATCCACTACAGTAGATTTAAGTGCTTATTTGGACAATACAGATGCTCAGACGATAGCTTTAGTATCAAACACGTTGACATTAGGAAACGGAACAGGCTCAGATACAACAGTAGACTTAAGTGGCTATGTAAGTACAGATAATCAGAACTTAACAAGTGCTACTATAGATGGTTCAAATGTCTTAACTATAGCAATAGAAGATGGAAACCCAGTAACAGTAGATTTAAGTTCGTATTTGGATAATACCGACGATCAAAATTTAACAGGAGCAAGTATAGATGCATCAAACATATTGACAATAACTATTGAAGGCGGAACATCCACTACAGTAGATTTAAGTGCTTATTTGGATAATACAGATGCTCAGACGATAGCTTTAGTTTCAAACACGTTGACATTAGGAAACGGAACGGGCTCAGATACAACAGTAGACTTAAGTGCTTATGTAAGTACGGATAATCAGAACTTAACAAGTGCTACTATAGATGGTTCAAATGTCTTAACTATGAGTTAAGACATTTGAACCATCTATAGTAGCACTTGTTAAGTTCTGATTATCTGTACTTACATAGCCACTTAAGTCTACTGTTGTATCTGAGCCTGTTCCGTTTCCTAATGTCAACGTGTTTGATACTAAAGCTATCGTCTGAGCATCTGTATTGTCCAAATAAGCACTTAAATCTACTGTAGTGGATGTTCCGCCTTCAATAGCTATTGTCAATATGTTTGATGCATCTATACTTGCTCCTGTTAAATTTTGATCGTCGGTATTATCCAAATACGAACTTAAATCTACTGTTACTGGATTTCCATCTTCTATTGCTATAGTTAAGACATTTGAACCATCTATAGTAGCACTTGTTAAGTTCTGATTATCCGTACTTACATAAGCACTTAAGTCTACTGTTGTATCTGAGCCCGTTCCGTTTCCTAATGTCAACGTGTTTGAAACTAAAGCTATCGTCTGAGCATCTGTATTATCCAAATAAGCACTTAAATCTACTGTAGTGGATGTTCCGCCTTCAATAGTTATTGTCAATATGTTTGATGCATCTATACTTGCTCCTGTTAAATTTTGATCGTCGGTATTATCCAAATACGAACTTAAATCTACTGTTACTGGGTTTCCATCTTCTATTGCTATAGTTAAGACATTTGAACCATCTATAGTAGCACTTGTTAAGTTCTGATTATCTGTACTTACATAAGCACTTAAGTCTACTGTTGTATCTGAGCCTGTTCCGTTTCCTAATGTCAACGTGTTTGATACTAAAGCTATCGTCTGAGCATCTGTATTATCCAAATAAGCACTTAAATCTACTGTAGTGGATGTTCCGCCTTCAATAGCTATTGTCAATATATTTGATGCATCTATACTTGCTCCTGTTAAATTTTGATCGTCGGTATTATCCAAATACGAACTTAAATCTACTGTTACTGGATTTCCATCTTCTATTGCTATAGTTAAGACATTTGAACCATCTATAGTAGCACTTGTTAAGTTCTGATTATCCGTACTTACATAAGCACTTAAGTCTACTGTTGTATCTGAGCCCGTTCCGTTTCCTAATGTCAACGTGTTTGATACTAAAGCTATCGTCTGAGCATCTGTATTATCCAAATAAGCACTTAAATCTACTGTAGTGGATGTTCCGCCTTCAATAGTTATTGTCAATATGTTTGATGCATCTATACTTGCTCCTGTTAAATTTTGATCGTCGGTATTATCCAAATACGAACTTAAATCTACTGTTACTGGATTTCCATCTTCTATTGCTATA